>CAWICS010000009.1:0-419103 GCA_963834675.1 uncultured Solirubrobacterales bacterium | reverse complement strand
TCGCGCGCGTGCTCGATTCCGAGCGCTACATCCTCGGCCCGGAGCTGCGGGCGTTCGAGCAGGAGCTGGCGGCCTACTGCGGTGTCGGCCATGCGGTCGGCGTGGCCAACGGCACCGACGCGCTGACTATCGCGCTGCGCGCGATGGGCGTGGGCCCCGGCGACGAGGTGGTCGTCCCGTCGTTCACGTTCTACGCGAGCGCCGAGGCGATTCCGCCCACCGGCGCTCGGCCGGTGTTCTGCGACATCGACCTCGAGACCTTCTGCGTCACCGCGGACACGGTCAAGGCCGCGCTGACCCCCCGGACCAAGGCGGTGATCGCGGTCGACCTGTTCGGAAACGTGCCCCCGATCGCCGAGATCGAGGCGCTGGGGGTGCCCGTGCTCGAGGACGCCGCCCAGGCGCTCGGCACCAAGACCCCCGCCGGCGCCGCCGGGTCGTTCGGCACCGTCGCCACGGTCTCGTTCTTTCCCTCCAAGAACCTCGGCTGCTTCGGCGACGGCGGGGCGATTCTCACCTCCGACTCGGAGCTGGCCGAGAGCGTCCGGATGCTGCGGTTCCACGGGTCGCGCGACAAGGTCACGTTCGAGCAGATCGGCTACAACTCGCGCCTCGACGAGCTCCAGGCCGCGATCCTCAGGGTCCAGCTGCCCCGCTTGGACGAGTGGGCGGCCCGGCGCTACGCGGTGGGGCGGGCTTACGAGGAGGCGGGGCTCGGCGAGGTGGTCGCGCTGCCACGCCCGGCCGACGGCGCGATCCCGGCCTGGCACCTGTACGTCGTGCGCTCGGACTCCGCGGATGAGCTCGCGGAAGGGCTCGGCGCCGAGGGCATCGGAAACCGGGGGTACTACCGGGTGCCCATGCACCGACAGCCCGCCCTTCGGGAATTTGCCGATGGAGCCGACCTGCCGGTGAGCGAAGAGGCCGCCCGCACCAATCTGGCAGTCCCGATGAGCCCGGCGCTGACCCTCGAGCAGGTGCGCGCGGTGTGCCTGTCAGCGCAACGACGGTTGGGCCGGCGGGCCGCCTGAGCGCCGCGCGCCGGAGCCCACGCTTCCCCGCCCGGCCAATACCATTGCCTTGAATGCTGCGACCGCCTCGCCGTCACCCCCGCCCAGTACCGGCGCGTGGCCTACCTGACCCTGGGCTCGCTGACCCTGATCGTCCTGACCGGCGCCGCGGTACGGCTGACCGACTCGGGGCTGGGCTGTGAGAACTGGCCGAAATGCGGCGGAACCCCGCTGCCGCCGCTCAGCACGCACGCCCTGATCGAGTTCGGCAACCGGGCCATCTCCGGGGTGGTGGGGGTGATCACCGTGGTGGCGGCGGTGCTCGCGATGACCCGCCGGCCGTATCGGAGGGATCTCGCGATCCTGGCCTGGCTGCTTCCGGCCGGCGTGCTGGCGCAGGCGGTCCTCGGCGGGTTCACGGTCCGCGAGCACCTCGCGCCCGGGTTCGTCATGGGCCACTTCGGCCTTTCCATGCTGATTCTCATCGCGGCCGTGGCGCTGGCCTGGCAGGCCACGTTCGAGCCGGGATCGCGGCCGGTGTCGAGCGACCGGCTGGGGGTCTGGTCCGTCCGGGCGCTGCTGCCGCTCGGGGCGCTGACGATCTTCGCCGGGACGGCGGCCACCGCGGCCGGTCCGCACTCGGGCGGATTCACCGGGCAGGTCGTCCACCGCCTGCACTTCAAGGGAGCGAACACGCTGACCTGGACGATCCACGAGCACGCCACGATCGCCGCTCTGTTCGGGGTGATCGTGATCGGGGTGTGGCTGCTGCACCGCCGCCGGGACGCGAAGTCGCGGATGCTCGAGCCGCTGTTGGTCCTCGGGGTGCTGCTGGCCGCCCAGGGGCTGGTGGGGAGCGTCCAGTACGAGCTGAAGCTTCCATCGGACATGGTCTGGGTCCACGTCACGCTCGCGACGATGACCTGGCTGACCGTTCTGTGGGCGGTGGCGGTGGCCGGGCGGCTCGCGCCGCGGGCCGTGGAGGTCCCGGCGCCCGACGGCGCGGCGGCGCGGGCGCACGAGCTGGAGTTGGTCGGCCGTCTGGATTGACCTGTTTCGGCGGCGCTACGATCGCTGCTAGAGAGTTGATGTCTACGGGCCGCACCACGCAATCTCCTGCCTCGGGCGCGCGGAGCAGCGACGCGTCGCTGGTCATCCTCGTCGTTGACGACGAATCCGACCTGCGCGAGATGCTCACCCGGTCGTTCTCGCGCGAGGGTCACCGGGTGATGGCGGTAGGCGACGGTCGCTCGGCAGTCGACCGGGCGAGCACCGACCACTTCGACATCATCCTGCTCGACGTCGCGCTCGGTCCGGGGCCGGACGGCTACGAGGTGTGCCGGACGCTCCGGGCGCGTCGCAACGTGGTCCCGATCATCATGCTGACCGCGCTCGACTCAGAGGCCGACGCCGTGCTCGGCCTCGAGGCCGGCGCCGACGACTATGTGACCAAGCCGTTCGGGCTCGCCGAGCTGCGCAGCCGCATCCGCGCCGTGCTCCGGCGCGCGGGCACCCGGGCCATGGGCGACGAGGTCCTGGTGGTCGGACCGATCGTGCTCGACCGGGCCCAGCGCGAGGTGACCATCGACGGCCGGGCCGTCCGCCTGACCTTCTCCGAGTTCGAGCTGCTCGACGCGCTGATGGCCGACCCCGGCCGGCTGCTGAACCGCCAGGAGCTGCTGCGGGCGATCTGGGGCGACAGCGCCTACCGCGACCCCCGGGCCATCGACGTGCACATCCGTCACCTGCGCGAGAAGCTCGAGCCCGAGCCCGACAAGCCGCGCTACATCCTCACCGTCCGGGGCGCCGGGTACCGGCTGAGGGGGCCATAGCGACGATGTGGGCGCGCTTCCTCGCCGCCCTCGGTTTGCGAGGACGAATCATCGGGGCGGTGCTGGTCGCCTCGGTGGCCACGCTGATCGTGGCCGCGGTGGCCCTGCTCGGTCCGCTCGAGCACTCGCTGCGGAACGCCGAGCTCAACACGCTCAAGCAGGAGTCGAGCGGGGGGCGCGCCACCGGCGCGTTCACGGCCAAGGGGCTCGATCCGGCCAAGGTGGCCTACAGCTACATCACCCCACCCAAGCCCTCGGCGCCGGCTCAGAGCACGGGGGGCGCGTCGATCAGTCCGAGATCCGGCCAGAAGTACACCCCGGAAGAGCAGGCCGTCAAGCAGGAGATCGAGGTGGGCGAGCGCGTCAAGGAAGCGCTGCAGAGGAACGCGAACGGCCTGCAATCGTCTACTGGCGCGTCGGAGGTCAGCCTCTGGGGCGGGGCAGACATCTCGGGCGGGGGCTCCAAGCCGGTGGTGGCCTCGCCCGGACCGGACATCGCCAACGAGGATCCGATCGACGATGTCGCCGAGGCCTTCCGGACCGGGCACCGCGTCTACTCATTTGGGTCCATAGGGGGCACCGAGGTGGTCAGGGAGGCCATCCCATTCAAGACCGGCGGCTTGACACCGGGCCACCCCGAGCACTGGGTGCTGGCGGTTCGCAAGCCGCTGGACACGCTGAGCGATGCGGTGACCACGGTGAGTCGCGCGTTCCTGTACGCCGCGCTGGCCGCGCTCGCCATCACGCTGCTCCTCGGGATCCCGCTGTCTGCCACGGTCGTCCGCCGTTTGCGCCGCCTGCATCACGCCGCGCTCCAACTCGCCGCCGACGGGCCTCCGGTCGCGCTGCCCAAAGACCGGCGCCGCGACGAGGTGGGTGACCTCGGCCGGGCGTTCGCCCAGATGCAGGACCGGCTTCAGCAGCAGGAGGAGGCGCGGCGGGCGTTCGTGTCGACCGCGTCGCACGAGCTGCGCACGCCGCTGGCGTCGCTGGACGGGATGCTCGAGTTGCTCCACGACGATCTCGAGAGCGGGGCCCTGGATATGGCCGATGCCCGGTCGCTGCTCGACCGGGCCCGGACCCAGTCGCGCCGTCTGGCCCGGCTGGCCGCGGATCTGCTCGACCTGAGCCGCCTCGACGCCCAGGTCCAGCTGCGGTCCGAGCCGGTCGAGTTGGGCGAGCTGAGCCGGGCGGTGATGGCCGAGTTCGACCTGGGCACCGAGGAGCGCGGGATCGTCTCGACCCTCGACGACTCCGCCGGGCAGGTCTGGGCGTGCGGCGATCCCGGCGGAATCGCGCGGATCGTCCGGATCCTGCTCGACAACGCGGTCCGGGTCAGCCCCCAGGGCGGAGAGATCTGCGTCGAGCTGCGCAACGGCGGCCAGGCTTCGGTGAGCGTCCGCGACGAGGGTCCCGGGGTGGCCGCGGAGGAGCGCGAGCTGATCTTCGCACGCTTCCAGCGCGGCCGCGCGACCGGGGGGACCGCCGGCTTCGGCCTCGGGCTGGCCATCGGGCGCGAGCTGGCCGAGCGCATGGGCGGCGAGCTGGTCCTTGAGCGAACCGAGCTGCCGGGCGCTACCTTCACCCTGCGGCTGCCGGTGGCGGTCGCGCAGGAAGAGGAGCCGCTGGCCGTGCTCTAGAGCCGGCCGTGGCCCGCCCCGGCTCGTCAGTACTGTCCGGATGGGGTGCACGGCCCCATGGACGCCGAGCGCAGCGAGGCCCACCCAAGGATTCTTGAATATGGACGAACGCTTGATGAACGCGATGCTGGAGCTCGACGACCGCCATTGGTGGTACCGCGGGCGACGGCGCATCATTCAAGCCGAGCTGGATCGTCTACCCGTGCCGGCGGGAGCGCGCGTGCTCGATGCCGGATGCGGATCGGGGCGCACGCTCGAGGAGCTCGGCCGCTACGGGGAGGTGTGCGGCATCGAGCTCGACCCGGGGGCGGCCGACGTCGCGCGGGCGCGGGGCTGCGGCGAGGTGCGGATCGGCCGGCTCGAGGAGCTGCCCTGGGAGGATGGGTCGTTCGACCTGATCACCTGCTTGGACGTGATCGAGCACACCCCGGACGATGGGGTGACGTTGCGCGAGCTCCGGCGCGTGTGTACGCCCGGTGGCTTCTTGCTCGTGACCGTGCCCGCCTATCAGGGACTGTGGTCGACGCACGACGTGGCCAACCACCACTACCGGCGCTATTCGCGGGGGCGCCTGCGCTCCGCCGCCGTGGGGGCGGGCTGGCGGGTGCGCCGGATGACCTCGTTCAACGGGCTGCTCCTGGCTCCGGCCGCCGCGGTGCGGCTGGCCGAGCGCCGGCGCCTGCGCCAGCCCGACGACGAGTACAAGCCGGATCTGACCCTGGGGCCCGAGTGGCTCAACGCCGTGCTCGAGCAGCCGCTCCGGCTCGAGGCCCGCTGGCTGTCTCGCGGGCGGACCATGCCGGCCGGGCTGTCGCTGTTGGCGGTGCTCGAGAACCGCTGAGTGCTGTGGGGGGCTGATGGCGCGACTCGGGGGCAGGCTGATCGCCTACGGCGCGATCATCGGGCTGTCCGACAACCTCGGCTACCTGCTGCCGGCGATCATCGGACTCGAGTCGATGGGCATTCCGTCACCCGGCGAGACCGCGCTCGTGGCCGCGGCCGTGCTGGCCAGTCAGGGCAAGCTCCAGATCTGGTTGGTGATCGTGATCGGGGTCTGCTCGGCGATCATCGGAGACAACATCGGCTACTGGCTGGGTCGCCGGTACGGGCGCAGCGTGTTCATGGCGTCCGGCCCGTTCCTGCACCACCGGGTGCACGCGGTCCGTTATGGGGACGGATTCTTCAAGCGCCACGGGGCCAAGGCGGTCTTTCTGGGGCGCTGGATCGCGCTGGTGCGCTTCGCCACGGCCTGGCTCGCCGGCATCAACCGGATGCCGATCAAGCGGTTCTTCTTCTGGAATGCGTTTGGCGGCATCACCTGGGGTATCACCTACGGGCTCGTCGGCTACTACGGCGGCAAGGCCGCCGCGCATGTGCTCGCTCAGGCCGGGCTGGTCGGGCTCGGCGTGATGGTGGCGATGTTCGTCGCCTTCGTGATCACAGTCCGCCGGCGTGAGCGGCGGATGACCGAGGACTAGCTGGCCGACTGAGGGTCGAAGTCGAGCGCGCAGGAGTTCATGCAGTAGCGCAGCCCGGTCGGCGCGGGGCCGTCGTCGAACACGTGGCCGAGGTGACCTCCGCAGCGCTTGCACAGGACCTCGGTGCGTCGCATGAACAGGCTGCGATCCTCGCGCGTCTCGATGTTCGCGGCCACGGCCGGGTCGTAGAAGCTCGGCCATCCAGTGCCCGACTCGAACTTGGTGTCGGAGCTGAACAGCTCGGCGCCGCAGCCGGCGCACCGGTAGGTGCCGTCGTCCTTGACGTTGACGTATTCGCCGGTGAACGGCCTCTCGGTGCCGTGGTGGCGGAGGACGTCGTACTGCTGGGGCGTCAGTCGCTCCCGCCACTCCTCGTCGGAGAGCTGGACCTCGCGCTTGGTGTCGGTTTCGTGTTCGGTTGTCATGGGGACTACGGTAGCGCGGTGACCAGGTCCGCTAGCGTGAACACCTCATGAAATTCGGCGTGGCGATCTTCCCCACTGAATCGGCTCAACCGCCGAACGAGATCGCCGTGATGGCCGAGGAGCGCGGGTTCGAGTGCCTGCTGTTTCCTGAGCACACTCATATCCCGTCGAGCCGCGAGTCGCGGTGGGCGGGCGGGGACGAGCTGCCGTCTTACTACAGCCGCACCTACGACCCGTTCGTCGCGCTGACCGCGGCCGCGATCGCCACCGAGCGGCTGCTGATCGGGACCGGCATCTGCCTGGTCATCGAGCGCGACCCGATCATCACCGCCAAGGAGGTGGCCTCGATCGACGTCCTGTCCGGCGGCCGGTTCCTGTTCGGGGTGGGCGCGGGGTGGAACGTCGAGGAGATGCGCAATCACGGCACCGAGGCCTCGCGGCGGTTCGGCGTGATGCGCGAGCGGATCGAGGCCATGAAGGCGATCTGGACCCAGGACGAGGCCAGCTACTCGGGCCGGTACGTCGGCTTCGAGAAGATCTGGTGCTGGCCGAAGCCCGTGCAGAAGCCCCACCCGCCGGTGCTGATCGGCGGCAACGGGGCGCGGGTGCTTGATCGGGTTTTGGATTACGGCGACGAATGGTTGCCCAACCGGATGTCCGATGAGGTCCTGGCGGCACGGATCGCCGAGCTTCAGGCTCGCGCGTCGGAGGCCGGCCGCGACCGGATACCCGTGACCGTGGTCGGGATGACTCCCGATCCGGCCCGGATCGAGCGGCTGGGCGACGCCGGTGTAGACCGGGTTGTGTTCTGGTTGCCCCCGGAGAGTGAGGACACGGTCGAGCGGGGCTTCGACGAATACGTCGGGGCGATGGAGAGCTACGCGAGGTAGCTGCGCGCGGCCACCGCCGGGTCGGTGTTGATGAGCTCGAGGATCAAGCTCGACCAGGCGAAGTCGACGGCGCCCATGCCGCGCCCGGTGTAGGGGGAGTAGTACTCGCGCAGGCGGTTGGCCTTGACCGCGACGGCGAGTCGCCGGGCCAGCTCGTCGGCCTGCTCGCGGTAGCCCAGCCGGACCACGCCCAGCCAGATCAGCCACGCCGCGTTGATCCACGTGGGCCCGCGCCAGTAGCGGCGGATCCAGAGAAACCCGTCCTCGCGCGTGGAGAAGCTCGGCTCGGTCGGGGGCACGGAGGGGGGCGGCACGGGCAGCCAGAAGCGCGCGGGGTCGAGCAGGTGCTCCTCGACCAGGCGCCGGCCGATGTGCTCGGGCAGGTCGGGGAGAGCGAGAGGGGAGAGGGCCGCCCAGGTGAGTGGGGGCGTGCTTCGGAGGGCCGGGCGGGTTATGGGTTCGAAGAGGCCTGTGTTCTCGTTGTACATGCGCTCGACGATCTTTTGGGTGAGTGAGGGGCGCTTGAGGGCCTGTAGTGACAGCGAATGCAGGACGTTGGTCGCGACCTCGCAGCACACCGGATCGCCGGCGCCGGCGATCCGCTTGAGGTCGTATTTCAGTCTGCGGTTTCTTCCTACGAGGAGGATGAAGCCGGGGCGGTCGTGGGCCTTCCAGCGCCAGATCGGGTCGAACTGCGGGGATGCGTCGAGTCCCGACTCATCGGGCTGGACGATCCAGATCAGTCCGTCGCCATCGAGGTCGCGGTTGGCGGCCAGCCAGTCGTAGTGCCTGCGCGATCCTCGGGTCCTGTGCCGGGTCGCCGACCGCGATCGCCCAGGCCCAGGCCAGCAGCGGTGGCTGGATGCTCGCCGTCATCGCGGCGTTGGGCTCGGTCACGTTGTAGGTGAACTTGCGCCGCCCGGTCAGCGGCGTGTTCCAGAAGATCGTGTGCCCGATGAAGCCGTCCTCGCGCTGAGCGGCGAGCAGCGACTCGAGCTCGCGGCGCGAGCGCCCAGGGTCGAAGTGGCGCCAGCTGATCGCGGTGAAGCACGAGTCCCAGTACCACTGCCACGGGTAATGGCCCGGGCTCGGGCAGGTGTAGGCGAACGGGACGCCGTCGCTGTTCCGGTTGCCCTCGCGCCAGTTCTGCCGGAGTGTCGTCTCGCAGATCTCGGCGATCGCGGCGCGGTCCGCCGCGAGCTGCGCGTCCGCGGTGCTTCTGATCGCGCGATCCGGGACGGTGTTCTCGGCGCGTCCGTGCTCGTCTTCGGGCAGCATTGAGCTGGGATCCTCGCAGGAGGATCCCGGAGGCGTGCCGCCGCCCCCGACTTCAGTGGGCTACGCGGCCTGTGGCTCCGCGAGTTCGGATGCGTCAGACACGAGCCCTCCAGGCTGTGGCCCGGGAAGCACTACCTCGGGTCGGTAATCCATCCGCCCGAGCTCCTGACGCTCCGCCCCACATCGGTCGCACAACAGCACCAGGCGCAGCTCGCCCACTTCGCGGGCGTACCGCGATGCCCCACTATGTGTACCCGAGTGATCGCACATCATGGCTATCTATGGCCACCAACGGCGCCCGAGGCCAGAAACGTCCGCGCCCGGAAAAGATCCTCCCCGGGTCGGACGGATAGGCTTTGGGTCGGATGGAGATCCAGGCCGCGGTCACCGAGTCCAAGGGAGCGCCGTTCGAGATCCGCCGGGTCGAGCTGGACGAGCCGCGGGCCGACGAGGTGCTGGTCCGGGTCGCCGCGTGTGGCATCTGCCATACGGACCTGATCATTCGCGACCAGTGGTATCCGGTGCCGCTCCCGGCCGTGCTCGGACACGAGGGTGCCGGGGTCGTCGAGGCCGTCGGGGATGCGGTGACCAAGGTCCGGGTCGGCGATCACGTGGCCATGAGCTACGGCTCGTGCGGCGCCTGTGTGGGCTGCCAGGCCGGCCGGCCCTGGGTCTGCCACGACTTCTTTGCGCGGAACTTCGGCGCGGCCCGTCCCGACGGCTCGACCGCGCTTCGCTCCGGGGAGCAGGCGATCCACTCGCACTTCTTCGCGCAGTCGAGCTTCGCCACGCATGCCATCGCCACCGAGGGCAACGTGGTCAAGCTCGATCCCGATGTGCCGCTTGAGGTCGTGGCGCCGTTCGGGTGCGGCATCCAGACCGGGGCCGGCGCGGTCCTCCGTGCGTTCCGGCCCGAGGCGGGCGCGAGCATCGCCGTGTTCGGGGTCGGCACGGTCGGGCTGTCCGCGGTGATGGCCGCCCGGGTGGTCGGCTGCACCACGATCGTCGGGATCGACGTCCGCTCGGATCGACTCGAGCTGGCTCGCGAGCTCGGGGCCACGCATGTCGTCGACGCCGGGTCGGCCGATCCGGTCGAGGCGGTGAAGGAGGCGACCGGTGGGATCGGCGCCGACTTCTCGATCGACGCCACCGGCTCACCCGAGGTGCTTCGCCAGGCCGTTTACTGCACCGGGCCGGGCGGGGTGTGCGGGCTGATCGGAGCGCCGCCGTTCGGCACCGAGGTATCGCTCGACATGAACGAGATCCTGGCCATGGGGCGGACGCTGCGCGGGATCGTCGAGGGACAGAGCGTGCCCGACGTGTTCCTGCCCCGGTTGATCGAGTTGTGGCGCCAGGGACGCTTCCCGGTCGACCGGATCATGACCGACTACTCGTTCGCGGACATCGACCGGGCGGCGCATGACGCCGAGGAGGGCAAGGTCATCAAGCCCGTGCTGCGGATGGATTCGTAGCCGGCCTTAGTGCGCGAAGGGCCCGGCGCCCGCGGGGGCGCCGAACCCTTCAGAGAGACCTGAGTGGGGGCTCGAGGTGCTCTATGCGCGGTGCTCCAGCGTCCGACCGAGGAGCTGGGCACGTGTGGTCGTCCGCCGGCGGCGGCGCGCGCTGCGGGCGAGGCCGGCCGGGGCCTCGAGGCCCTGGGTGGCGATGCTCCACGCGAGCATGCCGACGATTCCGGCGATCACCAGGACGGCTAGGACGACATTGAGGACGAGGACGATGGACATTTTTCGGGCTCCGTTTTCGCTCTGAGTTCTGGGTGCACTAGGAATGGTCGGGCTCCTCCGAAAGAGAACCGTCGGGGCAGCGTCTGAGCTATGTAAGAAGGGCCGGCGGTTCGCGGCCCCCGAAAACGCCTGCAAAATTCGTTGCAGGGGCAGGATCTGGTGGGTGCCTGGCGTGGCCGCTTGTTAGGGTGCGCCCGGCTTCCATCCAGGGGGCTTGACCGCGACCGCGACACCCGACGGGTTGGGTGCCGTCCGGCGTCGTGGCGACTGCTCGTGCCCTAATGCCTTCAGCCCACGTACGCCATCGAGCCGCCGGCATCGCCGCCTGTCTGGTCGTCTGCGCGCTGCTGCTCGGGAGCGGGCTGACCGCGACCAGCGCCGGCGATCTGCAGGGCCAGATCAGCGCGGGCAAGTCGGCCGCGGCGTCTTTGAAGTCGCAGATCGCCGGCGAATCTATGCGGATCCGGACGACGGGGCATGGGCTGGCCGACGCGAACCGGCGCCTGGCCGTGCTGCAGCGGGCGCTGACCGCGCGGGAGGCGCAGCTCGGGCGTACCCAGCACGCGCTGATCCAGGCGCGCAACCACCTGGTCGATCTCGAGAACCGCCTGCAGAGCGCGACCCATGCCCTGGCCGCGAACCTGGTGACCGACTACGAGCAGGGACGCCCCGATCTGATGTCGGTGATCCTCGAGTCCAACGGCTTCACCGACCTGCTCGAGCGGGTGAGCTTCCTGCACCGGATCGGGCTTCGCGACGCCCAGGTCGTCGGCACCACGCGAGTCGCCCGAGCCGCGGTGACGCGTCAGGCCGCGATGCTCGACAGGCTCGAGCGGCGAGACCGCGCGCTGGCCGCCCAGGTGCTGAAGGAGCGAAACGGCGTCGCCGCTTTGCAGGCGGCGCTCCTTCACGAGCAGATCTCAGAGCTTGGGATCCGCGGCCGCGACAGTGCGAAACTGCACACGCTGAACGCACGGCTGGGGCGGCTCGAGGCCACGGCGGCCGCGCAGGCCAGGGCCGCGGCCGTCAGCGGGAACGCGGGGGTTGGCGGAATCGCGATCAACACCGGAGGCATGGTCCAGGCCCCGCCGGGGGCTCCGGCCGCGGTGCGCGAGGTGATCGCGGCCGGCAACGCGATCGCCACGCTGCCCTATGTGTACGGCGGCGGGCATGCGTCCTTCCACGCGGACGGGTATGACTGCTCGGGGTCGGTCAGCTACGCGCTGGCGGCGGCCGGGCTGGTGACCTCGCCGCTTGACTCGACCGCGTTCGAGAGCTGGGGCGAGCCCGGGCCGGGACGGTGGATCACCGTGTATGCGAACGTCGGCCACGCGTGGATGGAGGTCGCGGGGTGGCGCTTCGACACGGTGGCGCTGGCCGAGGGCGGGACCCGGTGGTCGCAGAGCGCCGGCGAGACCTCGGGCTTCGTGGCCCGGCACCCGCCGGGGCTGTAAGCCGGTTCTTGCGCGTTAGACCCCGAGGAGCCGCTCGGCGGTCTTGTGAGCGATCTGCTCGCGCTCCTCGTCGGTGATCGTTGCCTGCTCGAGGAACTTCCGGGCGACAGCGCCATCACTGAACGGGTGGTCAACCGCGAACATGATCCGGTCGGCGCCCAGGGTGTCGATCGCGCAGCGCAGCGGCGGGTCGGTGAAGATCCCGCTGATCGTGATGTGGAAGTTGCGGTGGAAGTACTCGGGGATCGACAGCTCGGTCCGGGGGGTCGCCGGGTCAAGCGACGTGCGGCCGCGGAGCACCTCGTCGATCCGCGCGAGCATGAACGGGATCGCCTCGCCCATGTGGCCGATGATCATCTGCAGGCGCGGGAAGCGGTCGAACACGCCGGCCAGGATCAGCCGCAGGGCGTGCAACCCGGTCTCGATGTGCCAGCCCCACGCCGGCGCGGCGAGCATGAAGCTCACGGCGTCGCCGAAGCCGGCGTAGTAGGCGTCGTACACCGCCTGGGGCGGCGGCATCGGGTGCAGGTAGATCGGCACGCCGAGGGCCTCCGCGCTCTCGAACATCGGCCAGAAGAACTCATCGTCGAGGAAGCGCTCCTGGGTGCGCCCGTTGATCAGGGCGCCCTTGAAGTTCAGCTCGGTGACCGCTCGGTTCAGCTCGTCGGCTGCGGCGGTCGGGTCGGCGGTGGGGAGGGCGGCGAGGCCGGCGAACCTGGTGGGATGGGCTTTGATGGCTTCGGCCATGCGGTCGTTGAAGGCTTTTGCCACGGGCACGGCCTTCTCGGCGGGACTGTGCTCGAGGCCGGGCTGGGCCATCGAGAGGACCTGCATGTCGATGCCTTGGGCGTCCATCTCGGCGATCCGGCCGTCGCCGATGTCGAGCAGGCGCTTCTCCAGCGGGGGCGGCCAGCGGTGCACGGCGTAGTACGGGTGGATCTGCGGGCCCAGGAGCTCTCTGAGCTCCGGGGTCAGGCAGTGCTCTTCCAGGGCGATCATCCGCATGGGGAGGGATTGTCTCGCGATCCGCGTTGGCGGGGCGGGGCGGGGCGGGTAGCTCGGTCTCGGTCGGAACCCTGACATCACGTCTGCCGGTCGGGCGCCGATGAAAAGGGTCGATGAAGCGACTTGTTGCTTGTGTCTGCGCGCTCGCCGTGCTCGCCGTGCTCGTGCTGCCGTCTGGCGCGGTGGCGGCGGGGTCGACGGGGTCGGCTGGGGAAGCCTCCGGAACCGTGGTCGGCGTGTCGCGGTACACGTTCGGACTCGAGGCGGCCGGTGGGCGGATGTCCGTGGTTGCCGCGCTTGCTTTGGCTGCGGACGGGGTCACGGCCGGCGATTTCCCGTACGTCTACGCCGGCGGTCATGCCCAGGCCGGAATCGCCAGCACCGGTGCGAAGGGTCCGGGCTACAACGGCCGCCGGATCGGGTTCGACTGCTCGGGTTCGGTCGCGGCAGTGCTCTCACAGGCCGGGCTGTGGCCCGTGGCCGGGGGAGTTCCCAGCGATGCCGGGGTCATCTCAGAGCTTCTGCACGAGCACCTGATCGCGCGCGGCCGGGGGCGTGGCGCCAGCGAGGTCACCCTCTACGACGACGCCGGCGTCCACATTTTCATGGACATCGATGGGCGGTTCTTCGGCACCTCGGACGGTGCCGGGGGAGGCAACCCGAACGGCGGCGCCGGCTGGCTCGACGACGGCGCTCCCGATGCCTCGAGCCGTAGGTATAAGCAGTACCACCTGCTCCCGGGCGTCCTGCGCCGGCCGACCACGCTGGAGCGGGTCTTCACCTTCCAGGCCCGCGGCCACGCCGCCCTTACCCATGGCCTCATGCTCGGCAGCGTCGTGCACGTCGGCTATACGGTGGCGCCGGACGGGCGTCTGCTGGCGCAAAGCGTCAGTTAGCCGGGGCCCGCGAGTCGGGTCTAGAGCGATCCCTGGCACACGCGGTTTCCGACGTGGGCCGTCACGGCCTGGCCGGCCTCATCCGCGGGCGCGCGCAGGTAGACGTCGGCATAGCCCGAGGCGTTCGTGTGCCAGTGCGCCGTGTGACCCGCAGCGTCGGTCACCGTGACCGTGTGGTCCGGCTGGTTGGAGTGCACGTAGACGTTGTAGTCGTGGTAGCGGCTGCTGTACGAGGCGCTGATCGTGCAGTTCGCGTCTGGTCCCGAGCGCGCGGGCGACGAGTTGGGCGGCGGCGAGGCCCGTTTCGTGAGCGCGACCCAGTTGGTGGCGATCGCGTGCTGCGCCTGCGCGAGCGTCATCTTGCCGTCGCAAACCTGACTGTGAAGCTCATCCTCGACCGAGTCCTTGGGATTGGGTGAGGCTCCAGGCTCGGGCCACAGATTGCGCGCGTCGTTGACCGCGCCGCCCAACTCGAGTGAGACAAAGTGGTCGTACTCGTAATCGCCCGCCGAGCCGGCGTCGCCGTAGGCGGCCATGCTGTTGACCTTTTCGCGGTCGGTGATGCGCTCCGGCGGCCGCACCGTCTTGGTCCAGCCGGACCGGCATATGGTCCGGCCGATCGTGGCCTGGGTGACCGCCGGGTTGAGCGCCCCGGGCGTGCAATGCGGATCGGGCCGGGAGTAGAGGCCTGAACCGACCGCGTGACAGGACCCGGGGGCGGGCTGGGGCTGTACGACCTTGCCGGACGCGGTCGAGTAGGGGAGTCGCCGCCCGCCCTGGCCGCCGGTCGCGCGCACCGAGAGGCCGGTGGACGAGGCCAAGGTCGTCGGCGAAGTCGGGTCACTCGATCCGGATGGACTACCGCCCGGATCGCCCTGGCCGCAACCGCATAGCCCGACCAGGACGATGAAGGCGATGAGTCCGGCCCGCGCCAGGCCGCCAGCCGAGCGTCGACCGGTACGGGCGAGTCCTAGCCGCAGCCGGTGTTGAACCCGCAGCTCGAGCACGTGTAGCAGCTGCCCGTGCGCTGCATCATCCCGCCGCACTGCTGGCACGCCGGACCCAGGTCGAGTCCCTTGCGCCGGGCTGGGATGACCGGCGGCTCGTCGGTCAGCGCGGCGGTGGCCGGCAGGGCCGGGCTCGCCGTCCGGCGGCCGTTGCCAGCCGTTACCACCGTTACCGCTAGTCCCGACCACCGTTACCACCGGTGGTGGGCTGGTCGGTCGCCGGCTTCGCGAC
Source organism: uncultured Solirubrobacterales bacterium (assembly GCA_963834675.1). Taxonomy (GTDB): domain Bacteria; phylum Actinomycetota; class Thermoleophilia; order Solirubrobacterales; family Solirubrobacteraceae; genus Palsa-465. The sequence continues at coordinate 404,211 of CAWICS010000009.1, read as the reverse complement.
GTCGCCCAGGTGTGAGCTCGCGGCCGCCTGCGCAGCCTGTCGAGCCCGCACCGCCGGCGTGAGGATCCCGAGCTCCTCCTGGAGATCGACGTCGCAGAACCGCGAGGCCAGCCAGCGCATGATGTAGTCCGGCATCGACTTCGCGAACGGGATCTCCGGGTTGGAGGTCATCCCCTCCGGCTCGAAGCGCATGTAGCTGAACTTCTCCACCAGCGTCTCGAGCGGCACGCCGTACTGCAGCGCGATCGAGATCGCGGTCGCGAACGAGTTCATCATCCCGCGCAGCGTCGAGCCTTCCTTGCCGATGTCGGTCAGGAAGATCTCGCCCACGCTGCCGTCCTCGTACATCCCGGCCGTGATGTAGCCCTCGTGCCCGCCGATCGAGAACTTGTGCGTGATCGACTGGCGCTCGCGCGGCATCCGCTTGCGCTTCGGAGGCGCCTTGGCCAGCGCGTCGGCCACCGCCTTGCGGATCTCGGCGTCCGAAGAAGCCGGCTCCTGCTTCTGGGCGTCGGTGCGCAGAGCCTGCGCGGTCTTGGATCCGTCGCGATAGATCGCCAGCGCCTTGACGCCCAGCCGCCACGCCTCCGTGTACGCCTCGGCGATGTCGTCGACCGTGACCGTCTGGGGCATGTTCACCGTCTTGGAGATCGCGCCGCTGAGGAACGGCTGCACCGCGCCCATCATCTTCAGGTGGCCCATATGCGAGATCGCCCGTTCGCCGACCGCCACGTCGAACACCGGCAGGTGCTCCTCGGCCAGATCGGGCGCGCCGACGATCGTTCCGTGCTCGTTGACGTAGGCGAGGATCTGCTCGATCTGCTCGTCGTCGTAGCCGAGCGTCTGCAGAGCCAGCGGCACGGTCCGGTTCACGATCGTCATCTGGCCGCCGCCCACCAGCTCCTTGAACTTGACCAGCGAGAAGTCCGGCTCGATGCCCGTGGTGTCGCAGTCCATCAGGAAGCTGATCGTGCCGGTTGGCGCCAGCACGGTGGCCTGGGCGTTGCGATATCCGTGCTCATCGCCGAGCGCCACCGCGTCGTTCCAGGTCATCCGGGCATGCTCGAGCAGCGTGCTGTCCAGGCACGCTGAATCCGGGATCGCGTACGACGCGTCACGGTGCATGCGCATGACCGCGTTGTGCGGCTCGCGATTCTCGAGGTAGCGATCGTAGGGTCCGATCGCCGCCGCGACGCGGGCCGAGCCCAGATATGCCCGCCCCGTCATCAGCGCCGTGATTGCCGCGGCCGTGCCCCGGCCGGCGTCGGAGTCGTACGGCACGCCATTGGCCATCAGGTACGCGCCTAGGTTGGCGTAGCCGAGCCCCAGCTGGCGGAAGGCGCGTGCGTTGTCCCCGATCTGCTCGGTCGGATAGCTCGACGGCGAGACGATGATCTCCTGCGCGAGGAACATGATGTCGACGGTGTGCTCGAAGGACTCCACGTCGAAACTGCCATCGGCCCGTCGGAACTTCATGAGGTTCAGCGAGGCCAGGTTGCAGGCCGAGTCGTCGACGTGCATGTACTCGGAGCACGGATTTGAAGCGTTGATCCGGCCCGAGTTCGGGCAGGTGTGCCACTGGTTGATCGTCGAGTCGAACTGGATGCCGGGATCGGCGCAGCGCCATGCCGCCTGTGCGATCTCATGCATCAGCTGGCGGGCCGGAATCGGATCGCCGATCGGGGTGCCGCTCACCCGGCCGGTCAACTGCCAGTCCTCGTCGTTCTCGACGGCCTGCATGAAGCGCTCGGTCACCCGGACCGAGTTGTTGGCGTTCTGGTACTGGATCGAGAAGAAGCCCTCGCCGTCGATCGACATGTCGAAGCCCGCGTCACGCAGCGCGGCGGCCTTCTCTTCCTCCTTGGCCTTGCACTGAATGAACTCGATGATGTCGGGGTGATCGATGTCGAGCACGACCATCTTGGCGGCGCGACGGGTCTTGCCGCCGGACTTGATCGTGCCGGCCCAAGCGTCGGCTCCGCGCATGAAGCTCACCGGGCCGGAGGCGGTCCCGCCCTTGGCGAGCGATTCCATCGAGCCGCGGATCTTCGACAGGTTGATCCCCGAGCCCGACCCGCCGCGGAAGATCATCCCCTCCTTGGTGTTCCACTCGAGGATCGACTCCATCGTGTCCTCGACGCTCAGGATGAAGCACGCGCTGCACTGCGGGCTCTCCTCGAAGCCGACGTTGAACCACACGGGCGAGTTGAACGCGGCCATCTGGTGCAGCAGGATGTGGGTCAGCTCGGCTTCGAACGTGTCGCCTTCCTCGGTGCTGGCGAAGTAGCCGCGCTGGTGGCCCCAGCCGGTGATCGTCCCGGCCACGCGGTCGATCATCTGCTTGACCGAGTGCTCCCGCGCCGGCGATCCCAGCTGGCCGCGGAAGTACTTCTGGGCGACGATGTTGGTGGCGTTCTGCGACCACGTCCGCGGGAACTCGACCCCGCGCTGCTCGAAGGAGATCTTGTCGCCATGGCCGATCCGGGCATCCCGCAGCTCCCACTCGACCTGGTCGAACGGGTGCTCCCCAGGCGTGGTGTAGAAGCGCCTGACCGAGAGGCCCTCGCCCGTTCGTACCTCGGATTCGAGTTCGGTCTGAGGGATCTGATCCATGCCGTACTGCTCCTCTCGGTTTTCCGCAATTTCCCCTGCTCTCGCGCGGCTTTTGGTCAGCCGAGCGGGCAGCGAATGATGGCGGGTGCCCCGGACGGAAAAACCTGGTCGGAGGATCGGTCCCGGAGCTCCAATTTTACTCCGCCGGGTTCCCCGGCCCGGTCGCGGAAGAGCGTCTGTGCTATCCCAGTGCGGATGCCCGATCCCAACCGAGACGCCACCCGCGCATGAGGCTGCTCGTCACCGGCGGCGCCGGATACATCGGGTCGATCGTCGCCAAGCACCTCCTCGATGCGGGTCATGAGGTGGTCGTGTTCGACAACCTCGAGAACGGCCACCGGGCCGCGGTGCCGCACGCCGCGGAGCTGGTGGTGGGTGACCTGCTCGATCCCGACGCACTGGGGAAGGTGGTGACCCCCGGCCTCGACGGCGTTCTCCATTTCGCCGCTCTCGCGCTCGTGGCGGAGTCGGTCAGCCATCCGGAGCGCTACTACCGGACCAACGTGGGCGGCACGCTGAACCTGCTCGACGCGATGGACCACACCGCCGTCCGTCGTCTGGTCTTCTCGTCGACCTGCGCCGTGTACGGCGAGCCGGCCGAGACGCCGATCCGCGAGACCGCGGTGCCCGGGCCGGTCAACGCCTACGGTGCGTCGAAGCTCGGCGTAGATCTGATGATCGGCGACTTCTGCCGCGCCCACGGACTCGGCGCGGTGAGCCTTCGCTACTTCAACGTGGCGGGGGCGAGCGACGGCCTGGGTGAGGATCACGACCCCGAGACCCACCTGATTCCAAACGTCCTACGGGTGGCGCTCGGGGTGGCCCCCGAGGTCAACATCTACGGCACTGATTACCCGACCGACGACGGCACCGCGGTGCGGGACTACATCCACATCGACGACCTCGCGGTGGCGCATCTGCTCGCGCTCGAAGCGACCAGCCAGGGCGAACACAAGGTGTTCAACCTGGGCACCGGGAGCGGGTTCTCTGTCCGGCAGGTGATCGAGACGGCGCAATCGGTGACTGGAAGCCAGATACACGCGCGCGAGGCGCCGCGACGGCCGGGCGATCCCCCGGTGCTCGTGGCGGCCAGCGACCTGATCAAGGCCGAGCTTGGATGGGAGCCCACCAAGGCGCTCGAGACGATGATCGCGGACGCCTGGACCTTCGCGCAGGCGCACCCGAACGGCTACGGGGACTGAACCAGCCCCTCGGGATCCGGCAGCAGGTCGGCAAGCTCGCCGAGCGCCGCCGCGAGGACCTGATCGGGCGGCATCGACGCATCGATCCGTCTGATGCGCTGTGGGTCGTGCGATTGCAGCTCGAGATAGGCCGCGTTCGTCCGGTCGAAGAACGCGTCCTGTTCGCGTTCCAGGCGGTCGGGCGCTTGCGCCCGCGAACTCGATCGGCTGCGGCCGCCTCCTGGGTCGATCATCAGTAAGAGGGTGCGGTCCGGGCGCGCGGTCCGGATCGCGAAGTCGTTGATCGCACGCACCGCGTCAATCCCGAGCTCTCGGCCGCCCCCCTGGTAGGCCAGCGAGGAATCGATGAAGCGGTCGAGCAGGAGCCAGGTTCCGGTGTTGAGAACGGGCTCGATCGCCTCCTCCACGAGCTGCGCCCGTGCGGCCGCGTAGAGCAGCGCCTCGGTGCGAGCGGTGACGTGGAGCTCAGGGTCGATGACCACCTCGCGGATCCGTTCGGACGCCGGGACGCCGCCCGGCTCACGGAGCAGCTTGATGTCCAGGCCGCGGTCGGCCAGGGCGTCTTTGAGTCCGGCGGCGAGCGTCGATTTGCCCGCGCCGTCGATGCCTTCGATGGTGATCAGCCGTCCGCGGCTCATGTGCCTAGCTCCCGACCCTACCGGGCACTACGATCGGGGAATGCTGGCAGAGCTGGAGCGCCACCCTCACGCCCGAGCCGTACTCGAGCCGGCGCTCGCGCAGGGTGGCCAGGCTTCACATGCCTATCTGTTCTACGGACCGGGCGGATCCGGCAAGCGCGCCGCGGCTCGCGCGATGGCCGCCGAGCTGCTTAGCGACGGCTCGCCGGATCCCGACGGCGCCCGCGCCCGGGTGGCGTCCGGTGCGCACCCGGATCTGACCTGGGTGGCGCCGAGCGGTGCGCACGAGATCCTCGTCAGCGACATCGATGCGCCGGTGATCTCGGCCGCGTTCAAGACGCCGTTCGAGGCGGGCTGCCGCGTGTTCGTGATCGAGCGGGTCGACGAGCTCGGAGACGAGGCGGCCAACCGGATGCTCAAGACGCTCGAGGAGCCGGCCTCGTTCGTGCACCTCATCCTTCTGTCCGATCGGCTGGCCGAAGTTCTGCCGACCATCCGGTCTCGGTGTCAGTTGGTCCGCTTCGACGCGCCGTCGGTCCGCGAGACCGCCACGGCGCTCGAGGCGCTCGGTGAGGACTCGGATGCCGCGCTGGCCTGCGCCCGGCTGGCCCTGGGCGACGGCGAGCGGGCGCGGGAGTTGACCGGCTCCGAGGGCCGCGCGCTCCGGGCGGCGGCGGAGCTGTATGCACGGTCCGCCTTGTCGCTCGGCGAGATGACGCGGAGCCGGCCGTGGGAGGGCGTCTTGTCGGCGGTGCGTGCGCGCGGCGAGATCGTCCGCGCGCAACTCGAGGCCCGCGCGCACGAGGAGATCGAGCTGTACCCGCGCAAGGAGCGCAAGCGGATCGAGACCGAATGGACGGAGCGGATCCGGCGGGCGCGCCGGCGGGTCGAGACGGCCACGCTCGACCTCGCCCTTCAGGTGGTCGCGCTGTGGTACGCGGACCTCGCGTCCGTGGCGTGGGGAGCCGGCGACCTGGTCAGGAACGTAGACCGGGGGGCGACGCTCGAGTCCGATTCCGGCCCGGACCCGCAGCGTCTCCGCGCGGCGATCGAGGCGGTAGAAGACACCCGGCTGCGCTTTCAGCTAAACGTATCGGAGGATCTCGCATGCGAATCGCTCGCGTATCGCTTGGAGCGCCTGCTCGCGGCATGACGTCGCAGGACGACGTGACGTCCTCGCAACTGCGTGGCGGTGCGGCCGCGCCGCGCGCCGAGGCTCCGGCTGCGCGACGCGTCTTCCTTCGTTCGCCCGAGCGCTCCGACCGCGCCGAGTTCGTTGCGCTGATGCGAGCCAGCCGCCCATTTCACCGCCCCTGGGCGACCGCGCCCACCGACGACGAGGCCTTCGAGGCTTACCTGGTGGACTCGCGCCGCCACGACTTCGAGGCGATGCTGGCCTGCCGCCGGGAGGACCGCGCGATCCTCGGCTTTTTCAACCTCTCCCACATCACGCGCGGATCGCTCCAGAGCGCCTATCTCGGCTACGCCGTGGCCAGCGTCTACGCCAATCAGGGCTACATGCGCGAGGCCATCGACCTGGTTCTCCGCGAGGCCTTCCTCACCCTCCGGCTCCACCGGGTCGAGGCCAACATCCAGCCGGGTAACCACGCCTCGATCGCCCTGGCCCGCGGCGCCGGCTTCTCCCGCGAGGGCTTCTCGCCTCGCTACCTGAAGATCGGGGGCCGGTGGCGCGACCACGAGCGCTGGGCGATTCTGGCCGAGGACTGGCGGCTACACGCCGAGCGTCTCGGGCTGGCGACCGGTCTCTGAGGCCGTCTGGCGCGTGGCCTTTCAGGGCGCGAGTGGCGCCTGCGCGCGGCTAGACTGGCCCGCGGACGCCGACGTAGCTCAGCTGGTAGAGCACTTCACTCGTAATGAAGGGGTCCGGGGTTCGAGTCCCCGCGTCGGCTCTGGGGTTTCGGGGGTGTCGGGAGAAGAGAGGGCCACGGATAGGGCCACACCCAACCTGAGCTAAGCAAGGAGATCATGGAGGCGTTCATGCGACTTGCCGCACCCCTGGAGGCGCACGTGGAAGGTCACGAGGGCCCTGTGGAACTTCCGCCCGAACAGCAGGCGGAGGCGTTAAGAAACGTGATCTTGATCCTCATGCGGCACATTCCGAACATCGCCGGGAAGCTCGACATCCTCTACAACGCCGTGTCGGAGCTGGAGAAGAAGGTCTACGGCAGCGAGGCTGCATAGTTGAATGACTACCTCGTGATCGTCCTACGGGGCTGGACCAAGGAGAAGCTGGCGAGCCGGATCGAGGCTCGGCTCCGAGGTATCCCGCCAGAGGACATCATCAGCATCAACTACTACGTCGAACCGATCATCATGTTCTTCTGGCGCAGGAACTCGGCCCTGATCACGATCCGTCCGGAACAAGCGTCGAGCTAATGCGGGCTTGGACTAGCACCCTGGTAGCGAGTCCAGGAGCCCCCGGCCCTTGCCGACGACTCGACCGTTCTTTACGCAAATCTGCCGCCAGATGGTCTTGGTGTCGTTCGGGTCGTCCGGGTTGCCTGTTCCGCGGATCCGATAGTCGTAGCTCAGCGGAGGACAGCTTGGATGCCGTTGATGCCACTGCGCGCCGTGCGTGTAAGAGTTGAGAACCGTTGCATGGCCAAATTAGCCGTTCGGTCCCAGCTTGCCTGACTGTGTGTAGGTTTGAGCCTGGGCGCTGGTGTAGTCAAGCACGCTCTGGGCTGAGAACACCACCTGTAGCGTCTCGTCCCCGTTGCTGCACATGACAGGATCGCCACCCGTGCAGTCCATGGTGTAGTACTGGTGATCAATCGGCCCCCACACCTGCAAGCCAGATTCATCCTGTGTGGCGTCACCACCGCTGGCCTTCCAGTATTCATAGAACGTGTTGTTAGCGAACTTGCACAGCGTAGTAGCAGGGCCAGCGGCTAGCCAATCGGTCCCGCTGGCGTTCGCCCAGCACTGATTGACAGATGGCGGCAGATTCGTGGTGCTGGTGCTCGTGGTGCTCGTTGGCCCGTCTGAGATCGGGTTGCCGTTGGCGTCATAACACGGAAACCCACCACCGGGACCAGTGCAGGTGATGCCGGATGCTGTAGAGGTGGTGCCTGTGCTCGTGTCTGTGCTGCCGCTGTCTGAACTTGCCTCGCCACCGTGATGGGAGCAAGCGCCCGAGAGCCCACCGGCATGGCTGTAGGTGCCGTCCTGGCACTGCACAACCGCGCCACCTTTGGCAGCCTCCTTCTGCCAGTCGCCAATGCATGGGTTGCCATTGCATGGGCCGCTGGCGTCGGTGGTGGTTTCGGTTGGCGTGGTGTCTGTGCTCGTGCCCGACGAATCCGCGCCCGAGGACTCCCCGCCGTGATCCGAGCAAGCCCCCGAGAGTCCACCGGCATGACTGTAGGTGCCGTCCTGGCACTGAACCACGGTGCCACCCTCTGCCGCTTCTTTCTGCCAGTCGCCAATGCACGGGTTGCCATTGCACGGACCACCGCTGCTATCGGTGGGTGGTGCCTCGGTTGCGGTCGGCGCTGCTGTGCTTAGTTGCGATGTTGTAGTGGTGTCAGTGAAACCACCTGTGCCGTTGCTGGAACCACAACCCGCCAGAGCCAGCAGTGCCACCGCGAATCCGATGATTAGCCCTCGCTTCATCCCCTACCTCCTCGTGCCAGAGCCCCCCAGGCCCAAACACCCCTAGCCCCGGGCGCTCCATGTCGCGGGGGCTGCTTGCGCTGTCTGGCCCATGGTATCCCGGCTGGCAAGCGGGCTAGAACCCTCGGCCCGCCAGAGGGGATCCGATAGCCGCTCTAGCCTTGCCTCGGATGACGGCAGACAAGACGGTCAGGACAGGCTCTCACGTTGCGCACGTGGCCGATCCCGAGGCTCACGGCATCGGGACCGTGACCGAGGTGGACGGCCAGCGCTGCTATGTCGCGTGGTCGATGCCTGGCTCAACCTCCGTGGCCCGCTGGGAGGACGCGAAGCGATCCGCCTCGCCACGCCTGAGGAGATCGAGGCTGCCCGCGAGGGCCACGCATAGGGCCAGCAGCCCATCCGAATCTGGCCGAATCCAGCCGAACGTGGAAAGTGGCGATTAGCAGGGATTCCGAACCCAGCCGAACCTGCCCGAAACCCCCTGGTTCAATCTCGTAATGAAGGGGTCCGGGGTTCGAGTCCCCGCGTCGGCTTGCGAAAAGCCCCGCAAATGGCCAGATTTTGTAAGCGTTCAGTCCCCGTGGCCTCAGCAGGCGAGCGCGGGGAATGGGTCGCCGCGTGTGTGAGCGATGAGGAGCTCGCTGAGGTAGGTGAAGAGTGAGCGTCGTTGCCGGCGGCATGTCCCGGCGGCTGATAGGGCGCGTTCGGCGAATCGCTCGCCGGTGTTGCTTTGGGTGCCGAGCGAGACTTTGCGGTGGATGACCGGGGCGCGGAGCGCGCGCTCGGCGGGGTTGTTGGTCGGTTCGACGCCGTCGACGGTGACGAATGTCCAGAGCGCCGGCCAGACCTTGAGAAGGTTGTTGGCGAACTGCCGGTGCCAGCGATTGCGCGCCTTCTTCGGCGAAGCTTGCTCGAGAAGTGCACGTAGCTCGGTCTGGATCGGTGCGATCTCGGCTGCGAGGCGGTCGCGGTCATGGTGTTGGTGCTGGTAGGAGCGCCAGGCGGCGAACACGCGGCGGCTCAGTGCGCTGCCGTGCTCACCGAAGGTCTTCTGCTCGCCCAGCCCATCGGCGTGGCGGCGGAAGTCACGCTTGATGTGCGACCAGCACACCTGCCGCCGGTGGGGATCAAGGTGCTCGTAACCGTTCCAGCGGTCTGAGATGACGATCCCGGCGTAGTCGCTGCCGATGAGCGTGTTGAATTGCTCGCGGTTGCAGCGCTCGGCGATCTGCAAGAACGTGGCCTGGGGGGTGGTCGCGGTCCACAACGCACGCCCCTCGCCGCGGGTGCGCCAGCCGGTCTCATCGACATGCACCGCGTGCTGGTCAAGCACCCAGTCCTGCAGTTGGCAGTGCGGGCCTGCCAACGCATCAGAGGCGCGCTGGCAGATCGCGTCCACGCTGCCGGTCGACAGCGTCACGCCGAACAGATCTGAAGCCAGCTCGCAGATCCCGCGGCGGGAGATCCGATGCCGGGCTGTCAACGTCACCACTGCCGCTTGCAATCTCAACCCGAACGGAGAGGACGCGAGCAGTTCAGGCAACCGGGCGCTAGTCCGTGCGCGACAGTGCCGGCAGCGCAGCTGATGGGTGCGATGCTCGGTCACGATCACGCTGATCGGCGGCAGCTCAGCGACCTGGCGGCGACCGAACCGTCCGCCCGGACGGCGCTGCTCATCATCAAAGCGCCGCCCGCATCCGCCACACGCGTCTGGGTAGTGATCGACGATCTCATCCACCTGATCCTCCGGTTTGAGATCGCGACCGGCACCCTGGTGCCCGGGCTGCCCACCCTGTGCTCGCGGCTGGCCCTCTCGGCGCATAAGCTCCTTGGCCTTCGCACGGGCCTCCGCTCGCCGCTCAGCGCGCGTCTTCGGGGGATCCGCAGACGGCGGGCGCGAGCTCGTGCGCGAGTCCTGACGCGCCTGCGCCTCCAGCCGCCTCAGCCGGTCTTCATGCTGCTCCAGCCGGGCCGTGAGCTCGAGAATGAACCGCACACACGACTCACGCCCTGAGTCATAGATCGCCTCCGCCTCGGAGCGGTCCATGACTGAAAGATTCGCTGCATCACGAAGGAATCCCTGCCACAGGCCCCGACGACTGAACGCTTACAGATTTTTGAGATGGCGGTCATTGTGGGTCCCTGGGAAAACTGGTCACAGATTCGGATTTGGCTCGTTCCTGTGGCCAGATCCGCCGGAAAGCGCCGGCATGTCGAGCACGGGCACGCCTTCCGGTCGGTCGGGACTGCTGGGAATGATGCTCGATGTGGCTGACGGAACCGCGTCGGCCATCAGCGCGTCGAACGCCTCGCCGTGGCGTCGGCGATCGCGGCGCTTGAGCACCTGCGCGTAGATCTCGAGCGTGGTCGTCGGGTCCTCGTGTCCGACCTGGGCCTGGACGTAGGGGACAGGCGCCCCGGCTTCGAGCATGAGCGTGATGAAGGTGCGGCGGAACGTGTGCGCCGTGATCGATCCGGGCAGCGCCGGCTGCCGCTGCTCGGCGCGAAGGGCGTTGGCGGCGCGCACGGCCGGCTCGATGACCTTGCGGTTGATGTTGCGCCCGTCGCGACGGCCGCCGCTTCGCGTGGGGAACGCGGGCTCGTCGAGTGCTGCATCGGGTCTGCTGGCACGGTAGGCGAGCAGCTCGTCGTGTAGCCAGGGCGTCATGTTGACCTTGCGGATGTCGGCTTCGGTCTTCGAGTCGCGGACGTGGATCACGCCGTGAGCGAAGTCCAGATCGCCGAGGTCCAGTTCGCACACCTCGCTGTTGCGCAGCCCGCCACAGCCGAGTGTGGCGAGGATCGCGCGGCGCACGCTGGTGTGTCCTTCCGGCGATACCGCCCGGCGAGCCAGATCGCCGTGGTCTGAGCGACCCCGAGCTCGGCGGCTATCTCCTTCCAGGTCCTGTTGTCACGGCGCATCCGCCGCGCCAGCTCGGCCCGAGCGAGAGTGTCCTTTGAGACCGGCTCGTCGGGCACGGCCGGTGTCCTGTTCGGGTCAGGATGGCCGCAGCTCACCCCCGGCGCACTGCCCCACGCGATCGCGGGCGTCGCCGGTCATCTCTCCGACCCCCGGCAGGGATTCTCGGCGCGGCTGCGGCCAGGGTTGCCAGGCCCCACCGCGTTCTACCTCGCGCTTGTGCTGCTCGCAGCCCTGCTGGGCATCGCGGCCACGGCCGCGATCAAGCTCCGCCAGCGCGCCCGCACGAGTGGCTTGGAGCACCCCAAGCGCAATGGCGCTCGCTGGGCCCGGACGGGCGACCTGGATCGCTTACGCCGCACGCGCCGCGGACGCCAGCAGACCGGGCCCCGCGGTGCCAGCGCGCCGGCATCGGCGGGTGCGCCCGGGCACGGACTCGGGCTCGGCTACCGTGGGGCGCGGCTGCTCCGCGCGGAGGATCGCCACGCGCTCGTCGTTTTCGGCCCGACACAGTCGGGCAAATCTGCAGGGATCGCGATCCCGAACATCCTCGAATGGGCGGGACCCGCGATCGTCGTGTCGATCAAGCCCGACCTGCTCGACGCGACGCTTGCAGCCCGCGCGCAGCGCGGTGAGGCGCTCGTGTTCGACCCGCTCGATCAGTGGAAGCAGCCTAGCCACACCTGGTCGCTGCTCGCCGCCGCTGCCAGCTGGAACGGGGCACTCCAGACCGCGCAGCGGATGGCCTCCGCCGGAGAGATGGACACCAGCACCGTCAAAGGCGGGAGCTTCTGGTCCCAGGCCGCCGAGCAGCGACTCGCGCCGCTCCTCTACGCGGCCGCGCGTACCGCTCGCGGGATGGGCGAAGTCGTGCGCTGGGTCTACGGCCAGGGCGGCGCCGAGCTTGACCGGATCATGCACGACCTCGTCGAGGAGAGCCGCGACCCGCTCGAGCGGGCCGATGCCCAACAGGCACACGATGCGCACCTCGCCTTCTGCCAGCTCGCCGGGGAAACCCGGGGGTCGATCGAGGGCACCGCACAAATTCTGCTCTCCGCCACCGCTCCCCAACGGTAGTGCGCTCCGCAGACGGCACAGACATCACCGGGCAGCGGCTCCTCAAAGGCCAGAACACGGTCTATCTGATCTCGGACTCCCGTCGCTCCAGGCTACTGCGGCCGATGCTGAGCGCGCTGCTCACCGAGTTGCTCGACCACGCCTACGAAACCGCCAACAGCTCGCCCGGCAGGCGGCTACCCAGCCCGCTGCTCGTCTGCCTCGACGAGCTCGGAAACGCGGTCCCGCTACCGAACCTCGCAGAGATCGCCTCAACGGCCGCCTCCCACAACATCCAGCTCATCTCGATCTTCCACGACATCGCACAGGCCCGCACCCGGTATGGCGACCAGGTATTGACCGTGATCAACAACCATCGAGCCAGAATGCTGCTCTCGGGCGTCGGCGACATGGAAACGCTCCGCTACTTCTCCGAACTGGTCGGCGAGGAAGAGGTCAAGGACCGCTCGGACCCCGGCGCGCCCATCCGCCGCAGGCCGCTCGCGCCCGCCGACCAGCTCCGGCAGATCAAGCCCGAGCACGGCCTGCTGATCTACGGCAGCCTGCACCCCGCCATGCTGCGCCTGCGCCTGTACTTTCAACGACCGCAAGCTCAAACAGGCCGCATGACCGCCCCAAGCACCGTCCCCATAGACGCACATGCCGACATGCTCATGACCGCCGACGTCGCGGTCGCCGGCTGGCGCAGCCTCCGCGCGCCCGAGCAGCGATGGAACTGGTTCCAGGCCCTCTACGACCAGGCCGCCCACCTCGACCGCCGGTACCGGCTCGCGCTCCGCAGCGGCTGGTGGGAAGGCGAGATCCAGGTCGAACTTCTCGCCACCCTCGGCGCCTGGGTCGGGATGTTCGACTATGCCAACTGGGCCGACCCGGAAGCCAAGGCCCGCCTGATCCTCCAACTCCAATCCATCCGCGAGCTCGTACGCGGCGGCGCGCAGCAATTCGATCCCGAACGCGACCGTGAAGCGTTCGAGCGTCACTTGCTTGCCCAGCGCGAATGTGAGGCACCAACCATGTATCGCACGCGATCGCACCCGACCCACGCACCCGGCAGACGCTCTACTCCGCGCTGATCGTTCTCAGGCCAGGCGTCGGCCACGCCTGACCTCGGCCACGCCCGGTCGGGCTATCTGCGTCAGCGACGTGACAGCGAAGCCGCATGCCGACGCGCACGCCTCGCCGGTCGGCGCTCGTCAGCGCAGGCCCCCGCGCCCGGAACACCAATTGGCCCTCTCACGGCCGACCTCGACCTCGCCGCCGCCCTGACCGCGCCGGCCGCCAGATACCTAACCTCGCGGCCGGCTGTCCGGCGTTGCGGGCACGATGAGGGAGGCCAAGCCGCCCTGCCTTCGCCGACGCCCGAGAACAGGCGTTACGTCGCCGGCGAGAGTCGCCGTCGGAGTCGTCCGGTCGGAAGGCACCGGATCGGGAAAGCAATCCCGGTCAGCGTGACACGCTGTTTCCGCGCGAGGCGGTGTGGGCGAATTGATCGCCGACGAGTACCGTGCGAGCACGAAGGCAGGTGCGCGCCTGTGATCTCACGTCAGCAAGCGCGGCGTCGTCAACCGACTCGACGACGAGCGGCAGGACGACATCACCGCTGCTGCTTTCTCGGATTCCGAGAGTCGCGGACGCGGCTCTCTGGTTTCGTCCATTCCACAAGCGCGGCGCCGGGTGGGCGGCGTGCCCGCGGAGGGCCGCCGCGGGAGGAAGCGAATGCTCGCGGCGTAAAGCGCTTCTGCGTAGCCGGTGGGCACGGCCGCAAACGTTGACAATAGCTAGTTGAGCGATATATGATGCCCGTATGAGCAAGCGCACGATGCAGGAGGCGACGTTCCTGATCCTCACGGCGCTGGCGGCCGACAGCCAGCACGGCTACGGGATCATCACCGATGTCACTGGGATCTCGGGTGGCAGGGTGCGGCTTCGGGCGGGGACGTTGTATACGGCTCTGGACCGCCTGCGTGCGGACGGGTTGATCGAGGTCGAGCGCGAGGAGGTCGTCGACAGCCGGCTTCGCCGTTACTACCGGCTCACGCCAATGGGCTCGGAGCGACTGGCCGAGGAGGCCGCCCGGTTGCAGTCCAACGCCTATGTCGCGATGTCGCGACTGAATCTCAGTGGAAGGGTCGTGACGACATGACCGAGGTAACGGATCTGGAGCGCCGCTACCGGCGGTTGCTGGCCTGGTACCCGAAGGCGTTCCGTCGGGAGCACGAGGACGAGATGCTGGTGGTGCTGATGGCGGGAGCCAGAGGCGGCCGGCCACGGCCCGGGCTGGCCGATTCCGCAGACCTGATCCGCAACGCGATCTGGATGCGGATACGCCCGTGGGCGCAAAGACCGGCGCCGACCGTGGTCTGGGGTCTCAGGCTGATGGTGCTCGCAGCCGGCCTTGAACTGGTCGCGTTGGCGACCGTGGTCGGGACCCAGGCCAGTCTTAGGGCGGTGATCATCCAGCGCTACCCGCATTTCACCGCGGCGCAATGGCACGTGGAGGTTCACGCCCATATCCTGCCCGTCGAGATCGGCGCGCCGATCGCTGCGGTGGTGTGGCTCGGGCTGGCGTGGGCCAACGGCCGCGGGTATGGCTGGACGCGGGGTCTCGTTGCGGGGCTGTTCGGCCTTACCTCTGTCAGCCTGCTCGCCGCGTTCGCTCAGCACGCCGCCGCCTACGCTCCGGCTGACCTGATCGCCGGTTGTGCTCTGTGGCTGGTCGGCCTCCTCGCTTTGCTGCTGATCCTCAACCCGCGATCCGATCGCCATTACCAGCGGCGGACCGACCGTCACGATCGCAAGACGCCGTCTGAGGCGGGCTGGCCGGCTGCGGAGGATGTCTTGCGCGCCGGCGGGGTTGCTTCCTGGAACTGAGCTCGGTGCGGATCTCGCTTGAGTTCCGCACGAGCGCGAGGAGGAGCACATGAAGCCGTACTTCCAGAACCATCCCGCCGGGTGGCTGTTCCTGATCGTCGTGATCTGCTTCTTCGGTATGGAGATCATCCAGTTCTTCCGGCAGCGCGAATGGCGCAAGGACGCCACCCGCATCGCTACGCCCAGCTTCTGGGTCGGTGTTGGTGTCTGGGTGATCGTCGCGACCGTGATCCTCCATCGCGCCGGGCACTACTTCCCCAGGGCGGCGATGGGACACGGGGCGCTCGTGTTCGCCGTCGGGATGATGCTCCTGATCTCGGGTGCCGGGCTGCGCTGGTGGTCGTTCTGGGCGCTCGGGCAGTACTTCACATTCACCGTCGACGTCAGCCCCGATCAGCAGGTCGTCACCGCCGGCCCGTATCACGTGCTGCGCCACCCCGGCTACACCGGCGGGCTGCTGGCCATGATCGGGATGGGCGTGATCTACAGCAACTGGGTCGGCCTCGCTGGGTTCACCCTGTCCTGCCTGGCGATCATCCTCTGGCGGATCCACATCGAGGAAACGGCGCTGCTCCGCACCGCCGGCGAGCCGTACCGCCTCTACGCCGCCCGCCACAAACGGCTCATACCCCTCATCTGGTGAAACGGTGTTCCGCGACCGCCGAGCCGACTTCGGCCGCGAGACTCTCGGCGCGCCAGGCGCCTGACAGGCACGCTTCTCACCGTCCCCCGGGCCCCCGGGGCGACCAAAGCTGGGAGGGGAACGCCTGCCCTCCTATTCGCCCCATCCATGTATCTCGCCATCGCCCGTGCGGCCGTCGCCGTGACGGCCGGCGCAGACACCCCACTCTTGATGGATGCAGGGCCCGCGCGTCCCAGCCCCGCAAATTTCGAAAGCGCGTCTCCAGTCGAAATCGACGAGAGACCTGAGTTGCGCGGCCTGCAGGGCCGACGATGCCGCGGGGGAGGGTCCCGCTTTTCATGAACGACGATTGGCTCCGGCGCCGCGCGGACCGAGCGGCGGCAGCGCCCTCCGTGCCGCGCAACCCAGGACGCGCCGGCGCCATTGGTCGCGTCCAAAGACTGCTGTAAATAGCCGCGGGGTGCTGTCGTAGCGACGGCGTAGGTTCCCTCAAGTCCTGCCAGACGATGAAGGAGGCCTACGCCGTGAGACGCACCGTACCGCCATCGGCGGAGATACAAGCTGAGATCGACAAGCTGCTCGGTCGCGGCATGGTCGATGACCCGCAGAAGATGCTTGGCGAGCTGGCCAGGCTTGGTGCCCGGTTGATCATCCAGCGGGCTGTCGAGGAGGAGTTCGATACCTGGCTGGGCCGGGCTCGCTACGAGCGCAAGGCGGAGGCGGGTCCGGGGAAGCGCAACGGGTTCCGCCCGCGGCACGTGCATACTGGGGAGGGTGAGCTGAGGATCGAGATCCCGCAAGTCCGCGAGACGG
Source organism: uncultured Solirubrobacterales bacterium (assembly GCA_963834675.1). Classification (GTDB taxonomy): domain Bacteria; phylum Actinomycetota; class Thermoleophilia; order Solirubrobacterales; family Solirubrobacteraceae; genus Palsa-465. The sequence goes on along the minus strand of CAWICS010000009.1, from coordinate 387,795 downwards.
CGATCCCGTTCGTCTCGAAGCTCTTCCCGAAGTGGCACTGCAAACGGCTGCTGCGAACGGACCCGCTCAAGGCTCTGGTGATCGGCGGGTTCGTCCGCGGTCTGTCGATGCGCGATGTCGAGTCGCTGTGCGAAGAGGCCGGGCTCGGGAAGACCTCGAAGTCGACCATCGCCACGATCTGCGCGGAGCTGCACGAGCGCTTCCAGGCGTTCTGTCGCCGCTCGCTCTACGACGTCCACCTGGTCGTGCTGTTCCTCGACGCGATCTACCTCCCGGTGCGTCCGAGCGGCCCGAAGGAGGGCGTGATCTGCGCCTGGGGAATCGACGAAAACGGCCACAGGCAGCTGGTTTCGGTGCGGCTCGGAGCGCGCGAGTCCAAAGAGGATTGGATCGAGCTCGGGCGCGATCTGATCGCTCGCGGGCTCGCCGCGCCGCGACTGGTCGTCGCCGACGGCGCGCCCGGACTGATCAGCGCGGTCGAGGAGATCTGGCCGCGGGCCGATCGTCAACACTGCGCCGTTCACCGCCTCAGGAATCTGGTCGCGAAGCTGCCCAAGGCAGAGCATGACCGGGTCCGGTTCAACTACTGGTCAGCGCTCACCGACGCGACCAGCGTCAAGGACGGCAAGCTCCGCCTCCAGGTCCTGATCGGAGAGCTCGAGCATCGCGGCTACGAGTCGGCTGCCCGCTGCCTCTCAGACGACCTCGACGCGCTCGTCGTGCACCTGCGCTACCCGCTGCGGCACCGCGAACGGTGGCGCTCAACAAATCTGCTCGAACGGTCGCTCGGGGAGGTCCGCCGGCGCACGAAGGTGATGGGCCGATTCCCCGGCGAGACCAGCTGCCTCTCCCTCGTCTGGGCGGTGCTCGACCTGTTCTTCAGCCACGCCTCAAACGGCGCGACGTTCACCGACGTCGACCGCCAACACCTCTACCGAATCAAATACCGCCAAGCCGACCCAGACACACTCGACGAGGAGGTCACCGCCGCATAGACTCAAACGCGGGAACCAGAACCGCGCGCGAATTTACAGCGGCAATTGGACGCCACCGCGCCATTCGCGAGGTGCCTGTCGGGGCACGGAAGGAGGTCTCGCCAGCGGGCCTCTCCGGCACGTTGATCACATCACGGCCGCTTTCCGTAGGGGGGATCCAGTAATGCGCGGTCGCTCCGCGCCGGCTGGTGGACTTCGTCACAGGCGATCACCCGGTCCACGGCCCCAACGACTAGCGCTCCCCTAGCCCAAGGGGCGCCCTGCTATTGGCGCGAAGCCAGCCGCTGACTGGACCCGCATCGGGGGCACCCGCTCTACGACGCGGGTTATTCGCGTTTGAGCTTGACACCGATCGTGGGCACGAAGAGTGACGCGACGTACCGGGGCCACCAGATCGAGCTGTTGCAGCGGAAGTGGATGTTCGTGCCGTCCGCTGCGTCGAAGGACTGTGCGTGGCTTGAGTATCGGCCGGTTCTGACTTGAAGCGTCTGCCCGCCGGGCTCTACTGGTAGTTCGACGGTCTGGTTTTGGTCGATCGATCCGGCTGTGCTGCCGTCGACAATGATTTGAAACGGTTTGCGGCGACGCTCCGCGACGGCAACGGTCTTTCGTTCCAGTATGACGGTGGGTGACATTCCACGACATTCCGGTCTCCGCATTCTTGTTGGATCAGAGGGTCCAAAGCGCGGCGCGGGCGTTACGTCCGGTGCGTTGCTCACGCACGCATCGCTACGCACCTCTGAGGCTGATCGCGAGGTCGGGCTTGACGACGGATGCTACGTAGATCAGCCAGATCGTGGTGCCGCTGCATTGGAAGTCGACGACCTCACCGTCGGCCGCGTCGAAGCTGCGGGTTCGGCTCGAGTATCGGCCCTTGCGCAAGGTGAGGTTGTGGCGTCCGGGTTCAATCTGAGTCTCTACCGTGTCGTGGTTCGCGAGCGAGCCCACAGGCTTGCCATCGACCAAGATCTCAAACCGTCCTCGTCGAAGCTCGATGGGGAAGGGGCGGGGCTCGCGAGTCATCCGCAGGGTCGCCGGCATTGTTGTTCTCCTTTGCGCGTACGTCTCATGTTGTCTGTCTTGCGAAAGAGCTTCGAGTCGCGAACTGGCTATTCACGTCCGGTTTCCGGTGATGAGTCGTTCGCGGTCGAACATCGCCGCTACTGCCCGCCAGGCGAGGAGGTCGATGGCCAGCAGGACGGCGGCGAGCCCGACCGCGAGGCCGGCCGACACGGTGATGACGTTTAGCGAGATCAGGGCGAGGAGGGCCAGCAGCGGCAGGGTGCCGAGCACGCTCAACTGCTGGGCGCTGCGCACGTCAGTGGAGCGGGCGGAGACCGCGATCCCCACCCAGATCCCCCAGCCGGCGAGCAACGGGGTGAACAGCAGCTGAAGCAGCACATGCGTGCCCGAGAAGATCGCTGAGGCGATCACCGGGTTGGCAAAGAGGGCCGAAGCGGCGAGGAAGATGCCGAAGACCAGGTAGGCGATGCCAAGGGTCGGAACGAAGGCGGCGAGCGCCTTGGCGATGAGGAACTCCTCGCGGCGGATAGGGGTGATCAGGACTGGCTCCAGCGTCCCCTGCTCGCGCTCTCCGACCACCGAGTAGGCCGACAGGGTGGACGGCAGGAACGCCGGGATCACCAGCATGTACAGCATCGAGGCGCCGACGTGCAGGTTGAGGTTGGCGCTGTGCACGTGCGCATAGGTGTGGAACACCTGGATCAACGGCAGGATGATGAACAGCAGCGGCAATACGGTCATCGTGCCGATCACGAAACGGTTGCGGCGATAGTCCCGCAGCTCCTTGACGGCGATCGCCCTTACGCGCGTCCAGCTGAAGCTCATCGTCGCCTCGCTTCGACGTCCTCATCGATCAGCTCGAGGTATACGTCCTCCAGCGAGTGGCGGGACTCGGCAATCGACAGAATGTCGGCACCGGCACCGACCAGTGCTCGTGCCACTTGCGGGGCGGCGATCTCGGGGTCTGAGACGGTGAGCGTGTAGCCGGACGGCGCTTCCTCCCATCCTTCGACCCCGGGCAGGCCGCCGAGCACGGCGTTCGCATCGTCCAGCGGTGTGCCGAGCCGCACGCGCAGAGATCGGCTGAACAGTTGGTCGCGCAGTTCGTCGGGCCGGCCGATGAGTCGCAAGGTCGTGTTCAGGATCGCCACCCGGTGGCAGAGGCGTTCGGCCTCCTCGAGCCGGTGGGTGGTGAGGAAGATCGTCACTCCTCGCTCGGGTAGCGAGGTGATCAGCTCGTGCACGTCGTGTGCGGCGACGGGGTCAAGGCCGGAGGTGGGCTCATCGAGAAAGAGCACCGCCGGGTCGTTTAGGAGCGCGCGAGCGAGCGCGACCCGCTGGCGCAGGCCCTTCGACAGCGAACTGCATCGATCGCTCGCGCGGTCAAGCAGATTCACCGCCCGCAGGGCCCGCTCGATCCGCTTGGGGATGTCGTCTAGTTCGTAGAGTCCGGCGAAGCAGCGGAGGTTCTCCGTCACGCTGAGCCGCAGATACAGACCAGGAGACTCCGGCATGATCGAGATCCGCGACCGGATCTGTTGCGCGGTCGACGGGCCGAGGGGGATGCCGGCAACGGTCGCCGCGCCCGACGTGGGCGCGATCAGGGTGCCCAGCGTCCGCACGGTGGTGGTCTTGCCGGCGCCGTTGGGTCCGAGGAACCCGAACACCTCGCCGTAGCCAACTTCGAACGACACGTCATCGAATGCAACACGGTCGCCGAAGCGCTTGGTCAGATGCTCGACGACGATCGCCGGCTGCTCGCGCACACGATCGGGCTCGGAGGGCGCCTCGAGGAGCTCAACTGCTTCGGATTGTGTTCCTAACCGGGTGATCGCTGCACCCTAGCACGTCTCTGGCCGACCTGCCAAATGCTTGGTCATAAAGCCAGTAGGGGCGTGGCTGTGCTAGTTTTTTGGTCATGGAGCCAGGACCGGGATCTCCGGACTCTCAACGGACCTTCATCGAGACCGCCAGGCGGGCACAGATCGTGGCCGCAGCGATCGACACGATCGCCGAGGTCGGCTACGCGGGCGCGTCGCTCGGCCGCATCGCCGCGAAGATTGGGATCAGCCGGGGCCTGATCAGCTACCACTTCGCCGGCAAGGACGAGCTCATGACGGAGGTCATCAGCGAGGTTGTCGCGCAGGCCAGGGCCTACATGGAACCGCGGATCTTCGCGGAGTCGACCGGACCGGGCAGGGTGCGCGAGTACATCGAGTCGAACCTCGCGTTCATGCGAGAGCACCGCAACTACCTCATCGCCGTCGTCGAGATTCTCCGCCATCGCGTCGCCACCGGGGGGCCACGTCGAGTCAGGGGCCCCAACTCTGAGGTGGCCGCGCGCCCACTCGTGGACTTGCTCGCCAGCGCCCAAGCCGCCGGCGAACTTCGAGAAGACTTCGACCCCAGGACCATGGCAATCGCGATCCGCGCCGCGATCGACACCGCCCCACCCCTCCTGAGCGTCGATCCGGAGTTCGACATCGACAGCTACGCAAAAGAGATCGCCAACATATTCGAGCGGGCCACCCGCCTCGACCCATGACATGCGGCCCTTGCGCGAACCGCTCATGGCGCGCTCTACCGGAACCGAAGAAGCGGTGACCGCTTTGCCTCCCCGAGCGCGCGCAGGCGCGGTCACTGACCTCGCTGCCAAGATGGAGGACATTCAACCCTGAGCTCGAGCCGCGCTCCGAGACGAGCGCTTTGCCGAGCGAACGTGTGTAGTTATCGCGTCCGCCGCTGTTGTCGGTCGCTCGCGGCCAACAACGACCCGTATGCGTTAACGACGACCAGCAGCAGCTCGACGACGGCGCCAAGCCGCTGCTGCTCCGGCGGGATGCGGAAGAGTTTGAGAGATCGCCAGATGCCCGCGCCAACGTCGAAGCAGGGCGGGGCTCCGGTCGTCCCAAAAGACGCGCAATTCGCCACGAGCGCGACCAGCGCCGTCGCTGCCGGCCGTCGGGCGGACGAGTCGCCCCTTCCGCGCGGAGCGCGTGCCCCCGCTTTCGCGCGTTCTTGTCTGCCCGCAACGGAAAGCAGGTGCCGCATGCCGATCGGTGAATGGACGCCAGGCCGTTGTACCGACGCCGACGCGCACCAGGCGCGGTTTCAGTCGGCTGTGGCGGCCAGGTCCCGGGCTTCGGGATCGTGGCCGAGAACACTGCGGCCTCCGTCCACCGGCACGATCGCGCCCGTCACAAAGCTGGCATCGGCGGACAGGAGGTGCTCAACGACGGCGGCGACTTCCTCTGAGCGCCCGACGCGACCAAGTGGGTGCAGCCGCCGCAGCTCATCATCGAGACGCTCCTCGTAGCGCTCGGTGACGATAGAACCGAGGGCAACGGCGTTCACGCGGATCCCGCGGGGCGCGTAATCGACAGCGAGCGCGCGGGTCAGTCCCTCGATCGCCGCCTTCCCGGTGGCATATGGGAGCGCTCCGGGCACCGGGCGTTGAGCCTGGTGCGACGAGACGTTGACAATCGCCCCCGGCGTGGCGTCCAAGAGGAAGCGCCGGATTGCTGCTGCGCTGCCAGCCACCGCGAGCGCAAGGTTCGCCGTGATCAATTCGAGCAGCACGGCGAGCGGGGTGTCGTGCACCGCGGCGTCGCGGAACACGGCCGCGTTGTTGACCCAGCCGGTGAGCGTTCCGACCCGCGACGCATGCTCCACGGCCGCGTTCAGCGTCTGCTCGTCGGCGGCGTCGCCGGCCAGCCCCTCGATCGCCGGCCGGTCCGTGGTCCACCGCAATACCTCCGCATCGCGGTCCAGCACGATCACGTACCCGTGACTCGCTAGCCGCTCCGCGACAGCCCGGCCGACCCCGCGGCCGCCTCCGGTCACCACGTACGTTTTGGTCATCGACGGCACCATACGCGTTGACGTGCCGCGGGGAGGGGAACGCCAGCACCCAACAACCTTGGCGCCGAGGCGAAGTCAGCACACCTGACCGAGCGGCATAGCAGGACGCACCCCAGCCGCCTGCGAGCGACCCGCTCGTCGCCATGAGCACAACGTGGCCGCTGGCGGGGCGGATCGACCGGCCGCCTGTCCTGCTCGCCGCGCAAACGAGGGGAGTGGGCGCCGGGGCTGAGATGCTCGTCGCGGAAGCAGAGCAGGGCGGTCGCGACGGATCACACGCTGCCGGGTCGACCGGCTGCGCCGCTGCGAGCAAACCCCCGCCTGTGCGGCGTTGCGACGCGCCCTGCGTGACAGGCAGGCCTTGTGCGTTCTGACCTGTGCGCGCGGCTCGCTGTGCCGCCATCCCCACGGCGATGCCCGTAACACGTTCGCGACGCGCCTTGCTCGCCCCCTGCGGACGCGAGCTGGCCGTCGAGGTTCATTTCTCAGTGAGGGTCGGCAGTGCTGGCGTCAGGACCTGATCGAGCGCGGCGATGGCTGGTTTGATGGCGGCCTCGTGCATGCGTCCGTAGCCGATCACCAGCCCGGGGTGGGGGCGGGCCCCGAGTGCGTAGCGGCTGAGCGCTTCGACGCGGATCCCGGCGGCCACAGCGGCTCGCTCGAGCTCGGTATCGCTGCAATGGGCGGGCAGGTTGAGCGTGACGCTCAGCCCGGCCGCGACACCCGAGATGGTCAGCTGCGGGAACTGCTCGCCGAGAGCTTGGATCAGTTCATTTCTGCGCGAACGGTAGGCCGCGCGCGTCTTGCGGATATGGCGCTGGTACTCGCCGGTTTGCAGGATGCGCGCTAGTGCGAGCTGCTCGAGGGTGGGTGAGAAGTCATCCGCGAGCAGTTTGATCGCGACGAGCTGCTCGACGAGGTGGCGCGGTGCAACCAGCCATCCGAGACGCAGAGCGGGAGCGAGGGTCTTGGATGTTGTCCCGAGGTAGATCACGCTGTCGGGCTGGAGTCCTTGCAGTGCGCGCACCGGCTCGCGGTCGTAGCGAAATTCGGCGTCGTAGTCGTCCTCGATCACGAGGCCACCGGTCTCCTGACTCCAGGCCAGGAGTTCGCGCCGACGCGCCCCGGAGAGAACGGCTCCGGTGGGGAACTGGTGCGCAGGTGAGACGATGACGGCGTCGGCGTCGACGTCGAGACCGGAGACGATCAGGCCGTCTTGGTCGACGGGCTGTCCGCTTAGCTTCAGCCCGATGCCGGTGATCTGCTGGTGTTGGCGGTCCAGCGACGGGTCCTCGACCGCGATTCGGCGCGCGCCGCTCTGGTGCAGCATCCGCAGCACGATGTCCAGCCCTTGGGCGGTTCCCTGGACGATGACGATGTGGGCGGGTTCGCTGATAACGCCCCGGGTGCGTCCGAGTTCGTCGGCGAGCCGTTCGCGTAGCGTCATCGTTCCCTGTGGGTCGCCATAGTCGAGAGCGTCCGCGGGCGCATCGCGTACCGCCGCCGCAAGCGCGGACGCCCATCGGTGTCGCGGGAACAACGTGACGTCCGGGGCTGTGGGCGTCATATCGAAGCGCACCCGTCGGGCCACGGGAGGTGCGGGCGAGCTCGCGTGCGTCGGGCCGGTCTGGAGCTCTGCGACCACCGGCGGTCGCCGCGGGGAGACGTGTAGATAGCCCTGCGCTTCGAGCTCGGCGTAGGCGTCGGTGGCGACGCCTCGTGAGACGCCAAGCTCGGCGGCGAGAATCCTGGAGGCGGGCAGCTCAACCCCGGCCCGCAGTGATCCCTCTCGGATCGCCTCGCGTAGCGTCCGCTCTAAGCACGCCCGCAGGGTCTCACCTGGGTGGCGCTCGAGCTTCCAGAACCTGGACTCATCAATGGAGGCTGCTGTGGCTCTACCCATCAGTCCAGTCTAGTCGCAGACTGACCTGCGTGAGAACCAGCCAGATCATCGGATGGTCGGGCCCGCGCTGTCGGCGGCGCGACTCAAGGCTGCCGTTCACGACCTGGTCGGCGCCGGTATCTGAAGCCAAGCACCAACCAAAAGGAGGCCCTGATGGCACACGTAATGCAACTCCAACGAAAAGCTCGAACGACGCCAGCAAGGCACGTCCATCGTTGGCTGGCGTTCGCGCTCCTCGCCGTATCGTATTTCATGACCACCGTCGACTTGACCATCGTCAACGTGTCGCTTCCGACGATCGGTCGTGAGCTGCGCTTCAGCGCCACGAGCTTGCAATGGGTCGTCACCGCTTATGCCCTCACGTACGGTGGGTTCCTCCTGCTGGGCGGGCGTATCGCCGATCTGTTCGGCCGCCGTCGCGTGCTCATGAGTGCCCTGGGCGTGTTCGCCGGCGCGTCACTCGGCTGCGCGCTGGCGACGAGCGACGTCGTCCTCATCATCGGTCGGGCCATCCAGGGCCTCGGCGCCGCGGTCATGCTCCCGACCGCCCTGTCGATTGTGACCAGCATGTTCGAAGAGGGCGCCGTGCGCAACAAGGCGTTGGGAATCTGGGGTGCGCTTGGGGCGACTGGTGGCACGGTCGGCCTGCTCACGGGCGGGCTGATCACGCGTTACATCGGCTGGCAGTACATCTTCTACCTCAATGTTCCGATCGGCGCGGCCGCGCTCATGCTTGCCCCACGCTTGCTTCCTCGCGGCGCGTCGCGCGGTACGAGCCGTGGCTTCGACCTGCTGGGCGCCCTGCTCGGCACGAGCGGACTCGTGCTCATCGTGGACGCGATCTCGCAGGCGCCGCAATACGGATGGAGTGCGCCACGGACGCTCGCGGTTTTCGCCGCGGCGATCGCGCTGCTCGGCGGGTTCCTGTGGATTGAGAGCCACGTCGAGTCACCGATCCTGCCCCTGTCGATCTTCCGGCTTCCCACGCTCACCGGAGCGATCACTGCTGGTCTGCTGGTTGGCGGCAGCTTCTTCGCCTTCCTGTTCATCGGCACGCTGTACATGCAGCATGTCCTGCACTACACGCCGCTGCAGACCGGGCTGGCCTGGATGGCAGGGTCCGTGCCCTCAATCCTGTTCGCCGGGGTCTCTCAACGGCTCGTCACCCGCCGCGGCCCAAGGTTCGCGCTCATGATCGGACCGAGCCTGATCGCGACCGGCATCATCTGGATGACGCAGGTCCCGCTCCATGGCCACTTCCTCGCCAACCTCGCCGGCCCGTTCGCGCTCGCCGGCGCCGGCACGTCGTTCTCGTTCATCCCCATCTCGATCGCAGCCCTGACCGGGGTACGCCAGAACCAGACCGGCCTCGCCTCCGGCCTGATGAACACCTCGATGCAGCTCGGCACCGCCCTAGGCATCGCGATCGCGTCTAGTGTCGCGGCCGGAGCCACAGGAACGCTGCCGCATGGCATCGCATCCCCGGCGGCGCTCGCCGCCGGCTACCGCGACGCGCTCTGGGTGCTGGGAGTCGTCGTGGTGCTCGCCCTCCCGGTCACCTTCGCACTGATCCGCCGGCCCAGCCGTCGAGAGGCCACGAGCACGATCGACAGTCGCGACCCCCAGCCCGCCGTCGCAGCGGCCAACTGACAAGCCAGCCCACGACAACCCGCTCAGCCACGAGGAGCACACACATGAGCACCGACAACCAGACAGAGGCACGACCGAACATCGGTGATCCCGGAACCCCGCCGGTGGTCGACCGCAGGACGTTCCAGGCCGAGCTCGACGCTTTGCGGGCACGGGAGAAGGTCCATACCCGTCAAGGCGATGCAATCGCCGCCGCCCGCCGTCGGCTGCCGATGGTCGAGGTCGACCACACCACCCCTGTGATCGGCCCCAGCGGGCCGGTCACCATGCTGGAGGTGTTCGAGGGCCGCCGGCAGCTGATCGCCTACTACTTTATGTGGTATCCGGGTCAGCCGGCGGCGGAACAGTGCGAGGGCTGCACTCTGTACAGCACGCAGGTCGGCGACCTCTCCTACCTGCACGCGCACGATGTCACCTACGCCACCCTGTGCCAAGGCCCCTACGAAGAAAGCGTGCGATACCGCGACTTCATGGGCTGGACCATGCCGTGGTACTCAGCGCCGCGAGACTCGCTCGAGACGCTACTGACCGGACGGCGCATCGGCATGTTCCATCTCGTCTGCTACCTGCGCCACGGCAACCGAGTGTACGAGACCTACTGGACCACCGGCCGCGGGGTTGAGGCGATGGGCAACACCTACACGATGCTCGACCTGACTCCCTACGGGCGCCAGGAGACATGGGAGGAATCGCCCGCCGGCTGGCCGAAGCGATGGGGGCAGGAAACCGCCGAGCCCAATCCCTACCGCACCAACGGACGACCGATCTCGCAATGGCCGCGGCTAGAAGCCGGACGGCCCGATGACCTCCAAAACGACGCACGCTGAGCACGCAGATGGCGCCAGAGCTCATGTCGTTCGATCCAGCAACACCTCGGCGCGGAGAACGCGCAGAGGGTCGCGGCAACGCACCGGACTTTCCAGGCCTGGACTACCTCCAGATGGCAATCAAGTTCACATCCACTCGATTTCGAGCAGAATCGCGGCGCGCGCCTGGAACGCGCCGGTCCTGGTCTCCTGATCTGCCCGCGCCCCGCCCATATGCCGCGACCAGGCGGTGCCGGCGATGAGAGAGATCGCGCTCGATCGGCTCGATCCAGCCCTCACCGGTGACGGTGCAGCGTTCGTCGCGTGTCTCGCGACGATCCTCGAACTGATCCCGTCGCAGCTGCCGGGCGCGCAGGACGTCGACGAGCGGCCGCCCGGACCGCTGCTCTCCCGCTGGCTGGCTCGTCTGGGGATGGGGTTCGTCCCGGTCCGAGAGCCGGAGGTATTCAACTGGCCGGGGCCATGGGTTGCGCGGGCGCGCGACTCGGCCGGGATAGCACGGCCGGTGGTGATGTATGGCTTCCCGTCGGGCGTGGTGTTCGACCCGCTCGGCGGAGCCTCCTGGCCCGATGAGCCCGGCGAGGGGCACGCCTGGGTCGAGGAAGGCTGGGTGGTGGCGAGCGGCGACATCGCGCTGGCGCGCCCAGCACTCCCCACACGGCCCGCCGATACCGGCACGGTCGTCTCGATCCACGTCTCCGATGCGGCGGGCACGCCCGCGCAGTCGCGCACCAAGGCTCGCCTGATCGCTGGGCGCGGTATCGAAGGCGATCGCCACGTCATCGGCGCCGGTACCTTTCCCTCCGGGCTACCGGGGAGCGCTCTGACTCTAATCGAACAACGCGTGTGTGAGGAGCTTGGTCTCACCGCCGACGAGCATCGGCGCAACGTCGTAGTCGACGGCATCGAGCTCAACGAGCTCGTCGGCCACGAGTTCACGATCGGTCACATGCGCTGCCGCGGGATGCGGCTGTGCGAGCCGTGCACGGTCATCCAGCGCTACGCGGGCCGCCCGATCCTGCGTCCTCTCGTTCACCGCGGCGGCCTCCGCGCGGACATTCTCACCGACGGAGAGATCGAAGTCGGTGACCTCGTTGTAGCTATCTAGCAGTACCTGAGCCAAGGCCCGCCAGCTCCTGAGCAGACGAACGAGGCCCCTGCGGCTGCGTCGGGACCCTCGTCCGTCCCGGCTGGGCTGGCCTCATTAGAATGGCTACCCGTGGCTCTACCGATCGGGCCAGTCGGTTGTAAGACTGCGGGCCATGAGCACCAGCGAACAACATGAGCTCCAGCCCCCGAAGACGCGGATTCGCCGGGTGCCGAGGAACGCTCGCTATGACCGGACGTCGGTTGAGCGAGTGCTTGATCGCGGCCAGCTCGCTCACGTCGCCTTCGCCACCGATGGTCACCCGTATTGCATTCCGACCCTGTACGCGAGGATCGGCGACCGGATCCTCATCCACGGGTCGCGCGCCAGCCGCATGATGCGCCTACTGGCCTCGGGGCTGCCAGCGTGCCTAACCGTGACGATCCTGGACGGCTGGGTGCTCGCGCGCTCGACCTTTGAGACGAGCGCCAACTATGACTCAGCCGTGCTCTTCGGTCAGTTTCGATCGGTAGACGACGAAGAGAAACCGGCCGCGCTCAAGGCATTCATGGAGAAGGTCCTGCCGGGCCGCTGGGACGAGGTCAGGCAGCCTACCCGTCAGGAGCTGAAGGGCACCGCAGTGCTCGAGCTAAAGATCGGCGAAGCATCAGTAAAGACGCGCAACGGTCCGCCAGACGACGACGACTTGCCCGACGCAAAGCTGAACGTCTGGGCGGGCGTGATCCCCGTGATGACGAGCTACGGCGCGCCCGTCCCGTCGCCGGGTCTGCACCCTGACATCGCGCCGTCGCCAAGCATCCAGTACCTGCTGGCGCGCCGGACACACTAGGCGCGAGATCACCCGGGGCTGTCATCGCGGCACTGGCCGCTCCGCGTCCGTCCCCGCCAAGAGGGGAGGACTCAAGGAGAGCACAATCAATTCGGCGCTACGGGAGCTTGATCGTCGCCAGCGCGACGGACATCGACGGGTCCAGATCGCCTCAGGGCTAGGCATCCGCTGACCGGCGGCGGGGTGCGAGGCGGGACACGCACGGCGCCCATGGCCGCGATCAAGCTGGCGGCACGCTGTGCGGTGAGCACGAGGGGCCCCGACAGGGTCAACCCGCTTGGAGATCCAGCTCGCGGCACCCGTCGACGCCGATGGGTTCCGCGCACTCGCAGCAGTCAGAGAGGTGACGGTCGACGGCCAAACGGTGAGGGGGGATTCGAGGGATCCGCCGACGCCGTCGTGAAGACCGCGGCCGCGCACGAGGTGCTCGCGGTCCGCCCTCGTGAGCACGACCTCGAGGAGCGCGGCGTCGATCGACCATTCGCCTTGCGGTCACCGCATGTTTTTGCGATCATCGCAATATGGATGACTTCGAGATTCTCGCGGAGATCTTGCTGGCCACCACGCCGCCCGGGACGTTCGAGGACGAACAGCCGCTAACAGGCAGCATCGGCGCGGGGTCGGAGGGGCCAGCAGTGGACCGGCGGGCGCTCGTTGCCGAAAGATTGCGGGCGACGGCGGGGGTCGTGGGGTTCTACGGCCACGATCCGCTGCTGACGACGCTCGCCGGGCTGCGACGACAGCGCCATGATCTCGATGCCGCGATGCGCAGGCTCCTCGCCTACGGGCGAGAGTTCACCCGGCCGCGGCCGTATCGGCTCGCTGACCTGGCGGATGCGGCGGGAATGTCGATCTCGGGGATTCGCACCGCGTATGACGCCGAGGAGATCTCACAGGTTGCTGACGCGACCGGGCTCAAGCCGTCCGCCAGCCAGTTGGCAGCCAACCCATAGACGGGTTCAGCGCAATGATCCGGGTCGACCACGTCGCTGTTCCCGCACGGGCCAGGCTTGACGCTGCCAGCTTGCTGGCGAGTCTCTTTGATCTTGACCGCGAGATCCCTGACGACGGTCAATTCGCCCGGCTACGAGTCAGTCCCGAGGTCACGATTGTGTTCTATGACTCCGGGCGGATCCAGCCAACGCACGTCGCGTTCGTTGTCGACGACGGCGCGTTCGACGCGATCCTCAGGCGGCTGCAGCCCGCGGGAGTCGCATACGGCAGCCAGCCAAGCGACCCGACGAACGCTCGGATCGATCATCCGCTGTCCGTGCGCGGCCTGTTCTTCCAAATGCCCGACGGGCACCTGTTCGAGCTCATGGCGTCAAATTCGTGTGAAGCATGACGTCGGCGGTCATCGTCGAGCCGTCGAAGCCCACAAGCCGCGGACTGATTTGCTGTAGTGCTGCCGCGGGGCCGCTGTTCATCACCGTGCTCGTTCTCGAGGGCGCCCGGCGCCCGGACTACAAGCCGCTGCGCCACCCGGTCAGCTCGCTGGCCCTCGGATCCCGAGGATGGGTGCAGGTGACCAACTTCGCTGTGGTCGGCGGCTTGTACCTCGCAGGCGCCACCGGGCTCCTCCGCGCGCGCGATCCGCTCCTGGGCACCCGGCTCGGCCCAGCGCTGTTCGTCGGGGTGGGCCTAGGGCTGCTGGGCTCGGCCGCGTTCTGCACCGACCCCGTCAGCGGCTACCCACCAGGAACGCCTGACGCTCCCGGCGACCCGACTGCAACCGGAGCCATGCATGGCATCGCCGCACTGCCGATCTTCCTCGGAATTCCGGCTGCGGCGCTCGCGTGCGCCTGGCGATTCCACCGGGCCGGTAGACGGGGCTGGGGGCTCTACTCCGCCGCCACCGGCGTGTCGACGCTTATCGGCTGGGCGCTATTCAGCGCCGGCTTTAGTCAAGCGTCCCCATGGCTTACCGACTGTGCCGGACTGTTGCAGCGTGCCACCATCGCTACCGGATTCGGCTGGCTCACAGCATTATCTGCACAGGCACTTCGCCGCTCGCCGCGGCCAAGCGATCGCGCAGCCATCTGATCGCCGTCCCTGCTCACGGGTCTCCAGCGCACTCGCGCGATCGCAGCTCGGGCCCGCGCCGACACCCTCACGCGACCTGAAGTACAACGGGAGCAGGTCTACCACCGCCCCCTAGCTCTTTGACGTATCGCGTGGTTAGCAACAGCAGCTGCCAGGGCCTCAACGCTCGGTCAAGAGACTCGGGCGTTGTTCCGCGCTACGGCGCCGGACCCCAGGACGTTATCCCCCAGCCCTCAGCGCAGAACACGGCGTCGCCGACGTCCGAATCGTCGGCCACAGAGACGCGCGCCCGCGCCACGACTCGCCGGTCCGGCCTCAAACCGATTCGACGGGGTCGGCTGGCAGCCGGCACTCCCTGATCTCAGCCGTCGACCACTCCGGTTGCGTCGCGGTCGCGGCCGGGCTGGCGTGTCTTGCTTGCATGGGTTGGACGTCGATGGCCGGTGGATCGCCTTCGGATTCGTCCAGATTCCCAACGTGTTGCGCTGGTCAAACCGTTGCCTGGGACCGCGAGTGACCTCTCGGACGGGTCTGGCAGCGCTACGTCGAACGCAGACACCCACATGCTCGACGAGTGCGCGGATCCCAACGCTCCAAGATGCGTAAGTTCGTCAGCTCGCGAAAAGCCGCTGGCCGCGCGCCAAGGTCACAGCCTCCAGCCTCGAGTGAACGCCGAGGGCCCGAAACACGTGGCGGATGTGGTTGCGCACGGTCTCGGGGCTCAGATGCAGCTCCTCAGCGATCTGCCGTGTCGAGCGGCCGCGTTCGAGCATCCGCAACACCTCGGACTGGCGCGGCGTCAGGTGCGGGAGTTCTGGCAGGGGCGGGGTGTCTCGCTGGCTCGTCACTTGGCCGAACACGCCAACCACCCGCTTCCCGCGAAGCAGCGGCACCGAACTCACCTCGATGGACAGGCGATCGCCGTTCAGGTCGACGACGACGAACTCGCCGTCGGTGACAGACTCGCTACCGACGACTTTGCGGGAGAACAGCTCGAGCGAGCGCTCCTTGTCTTCGGGTGCCACGATCGAGGAGAACTGGCGGCCACGGACGTCGCCGACGCGCCGGCGCGCGGCTGGATTGACCCAGACGACAACGCCCGTCATGTCGAGCACGTAGCTCGGCACGTTGACGAGCTCGAGCGCGTCTTCGATCTCGTCGCCGTAGGGGCCGAGCCCTTCCACGCGACCAAGTGTGCGGGCGCAGCGGCGATACGTCAAATGCGCGCTCTTCGAAAGGTCTTAGCGGACTTGACCCGAGTTGGTCATTTAGCGCGCGGCCCCGCGAGTCGACAAATGTATCAACGGGACCGCGCCGCTGGCCCGAGTTCACCAGTCGAACTCCGACGGCCGCGCGGGCGGGAAACGACGTCCAGAAGGGGCGCCATGAACGCAGTTGAGAAGCTACCAACCACACCAGACCAGATCATGAGACCAGGGCGCTCGCATGCGCGGGTGAGCGTCGTCATCCCAACGTTCAACGAGGCGGCCAATCTGCCTCACGTGTTCGCGCGGCTGCCGCTCGAGCAGCTGTTCGAGGTCATCCTCGTCGACGGGCACTCGACCGACGACACGATCGAGATCGCGCGTCAGTTGTGCCCGTCGGTCCGCGTCCTGCTGCAGGACGGCAAGGGCAAGGGCAACGCCCTCGCGTGCGGCTTTGCGGCCGTCCGAGGCGACATCATCGTGATGCTCGACGCCGACGGATCGACCGACCCGCAGGAGATCCCTGCGTACGTCGACGCGCTGTTCGACGGGGCCGACTTCGCCAAGGGGTCGCGATTCATGGACGGCGGCGGTAGCGTCGACATCACGCCCCTACGGATGCAGGGCAACCGGTTCCTCAACGGGACCGTGAACGCGCTGTTCGGCACCGACTACAGCGACCTCTGCTACGGCTACAACGCGTTTTGGTCTGACGTGCGACCGACGATCAACGTCGACTGCGCCGGTTTCGAGGTCGAGACACTGATCAACGTACGCGTTGCCAAGGCTGGTCTGAACGTCGCCGAGGTCCCCAGCATCGAGCACGAGCGGATTCACGGAGTTAGCAAGCTGCGTCCGTTCCGCGACGGGTTGCGGGTGTTGCGGACGATCCTGGTCGAGCGTTTCGCCAGGAGCGCGCAGACGGCTTACCCGGGCTCCCGCGATCCGCGAGCTCGATATCGCGACGGGAGCCTGAACATGCCGGAGCTAGCTTCGTTCGCCGGCAGCACCGGGCGGCCCCACGACCACCGCCATGCTCCGGACAGCGGCCACGTCGAACCTGAAGCGCTGGCCGCTCGGCAATCCCGGAGCTTGCACGACCTCGACTTCAGCCAACTCATCGTTCCAGTCGCAGACGCGATAGATGGCCTCCGTGCCGAGGAGAACGCGGCGCCTGAGTTCACCGGCTTTGAGTTCCGTAGCTGCGATAACGCTGCCAAATATATGTCCATCGCGCCCGCCGCGCGCCACACGCCCGGAGCTGACCGATGAGCCCGCGTAAAAGCTCCCCCGCGGTAGGGATCGTCGTTGAGTGCGAGCTCTCGGTCGAGGTTCCCGCGATCGCCGCACCGGCGCCGCACGGGGCCGACGCGGACGACGCTGTCAGCGTAGTCATCTGCGCCTACACGCTCAGGCGCTGGAATGACCTCGTGGAAGCCGTGGCTTCGGTGGACCGACAGACCCGGCGCCCCGGCGAAACGATCGTCGTTATCGACCACAACCCGGCGCTGCTCGAGCGAGCGCGTGAGACGTTCACCTGCGCGACCGTAATCCCGAATCGAGCCGATCGCGGCCTGTCGGGCGCTCGAAACACGGGGGTCGAGGCGGCGGGCGGACAGATCGTCGCCTTTCTCGATGACGACGCGAGAGCGGAACCGGCGTGGCTCGCCGCGCTCCTCGGCGCTTACCGCGATTCGAGCGTAGTGGGCACCGGGGGCGTCATCGAGCCCCGCTGGAGCGCCAGCCACCCGGCCGAGTGGCTCCCAGGTGAGTTCAACTGGACGATCGGATGCAGCTACATCGGCTTGCCCACCGAGAGCGCGCCCATCCGTAATCCAATTGGGGCCAACATGTCTTTCCGCCGCGACTCGATCATCCGAGCCGGTGGCTTCCGAGAAGGGGTCGGACGGATCGGCGAGATCTCATTGGGCTGTGAGGAAACCGAGCTCGCGGTCCGGATCGTCGGCGCCTCGCCAACGGCGAAGATCATGCACACGCCCGCGGCGCGCGTTGACCACCTGGTCACCCCTGCTCGCACGAGCTGGCGCTATTTCATGATGCGCTGCTGGAACGAAGGGCGCTCGAAGGCGGCCGTGGTCCACCACGTCGGAGCAAGCGCGGGGCTGGCCAGCGAGCGAAGCTACGTCTTGCGCACGCTGCCGCGTGGGGTCGTGCGAGGGCTCGGCGTTGCCGTCCGCGGCGACCTGTGGGGAGCGGTCCGTGCGACCGCGATCGTGACGGGCCTCTCGGCGACCGTCGCCGGTTATCTGTACGGGAAGGCGCTCCGGAACGGCGGCAGCTCGTCAGAGGACGCGGACGTCCAGCGTAAGGATGCCAATGCGCCCGAGCCAATTCCGGTACTTCTCTACCACCGCATCGGCACCGCGGACGACGATCGCTTTGCGGTCACGCCCGAGCAGTTCACCGAACACGTGCGGCTGATCGCGGCGAGCGGCAGGACGCCGGTGACGATCGGCGAGCTCGCCGACGGCATCTACGGCAGGCGCCCGCTGCCCGCCCGCCCCGTCGCCGTGACGATCGACGATGCCTATGAGGACACACCGCGCGCCGTCGCTGAGTCACTCGCGAACGACCTCTCGGTGACCGTCTATGTCACCACCGGCACGCTCGATCGTCCAGGCATGCTCTCGACCTCGCAGCTCCGCGTCCTCGCCGCGATGGGTCCGAAGGTCGAGCTCGGCGCTCACACGGAGTCGCATCCTCGCCTGGACGCGCTGGCGCCGGGCGATGTCCGGCAAGAGCTCGTCTCGAGCAAACGCTCGCTGGAGCGGGTCTTGAACCGCACCGTCGACACATTCGCCTACCCGCATGGCTCATATGACGAAACCGTGCGAGCAGCGGTTATTGACGCGGGGTATCGCTCCGCGGCAGCAGTCAAGAACGCGATTTCCCATCCCGGTGACGATCCGTGGGCGATCGCGCGCTACACGGTCACGAGCGCCACGACGCCGGAGCACCTCGCGGACGTCCTCGGAGGACACGGGGCGCCGCTCGCGTGGCGTCGCGAGCGACTGCGGACCCGCGCGGCGCGGACGGCCCGCAAGCTCCGCCGGCGGATCGCGCAGGTGGGCGGATGAGCCGCAACGGCAACACCGGCCCCGCTCGAGAGACATCCCCGGTGCTCGCCACCCCCACCGCCGTCCGTGCGGTGGACATCGACCAGCCGATTCGTGACCTCGTCCTGCCGGCATCGCGCAGCGAACAGTCCTATGCCTCGTTGCTGATCGTCCCCACGTTGCACGGGTGCCCGCTCGGCACACTCACGCTCGATCTGCCTGATCCCAGCGGCGTAGCTGGTGAACGTCTTTCCTCCGCGATCTGGAAAGTCATGGCGGAGCAGATCGAGGACCACCTCGACGCCGACGGCATCGTCTCTCCCAATGGGCCCGAGAGCCCGGTGCCGGCGGGCGCGCAATGTCACCTCGCTCCGGTGCGGACCGGGCCGCTGGCCTCGGTAGTCGTCAACACGTGCGCGGACGTCGACGCCACCCTGCGCTGTCTGGCCGCAGTCCTGGCCTTGCCGTACGAGCCGTTCGAGGTCATCGTCGTCGACAACCGTCCCGCGGGCTCCAGGGTGCGGGCGGCCGTGAGCGAGCGGTTTGGCGACGGCCGACGCGTGCGCGTCGTCGATGAAACGCGCCCCGGTCTGGCCACGGCACGAAACGCCGGCCTCCGAGAGGCCGAGGGCGAGATCATCGCCGTGATCGACGACGACGTCGTCGTCGATCCGGACTGGCTCGGGCGCGCCGTGCGACGCTTCCAGGACGAGCCCACTGTCGCCTGCGTCACGGGGCTGATCCTCCCGACGGAACTCGAGACCCACGATCAGGTGCTGATCGAGCGCTTCGCCGCGTTCGGCAAGGGCTTCTCACGCCGGACGTTCTCACTCGACCGCGCGCCCGAAGGCGACCCGCTGTTCCCGTATGCGAGCGGAAGCTTCGGCTCCGGCGCCAACACCGTCCTGCGGGCGCAAGCGGCCGACCTGCTCGGAGGCTACGAAGAGACCCTCGGCACGGGGACGCTGGCGCGTGGGGGCGAGGACCTCGACCTGTTCATTAGGCTGCTGCTGGCGGGCGAGGAGATCGCCTACGAACCTTCGGCGCTCGTCTGGCACCGGCATCCGAGTGGAGCCGCCGCGGCGCGGCGCCAGGCCGTCAATTACGGCATCGGGCTATCGGCAATGCTCACCCACCGGTGGCTCGCCGGCGACGACCGGGCGCGGATGCTGCGCGCCGTGCCGGCCGGGTTTGCCTACCTCAGAGACGCCGACTCGCGGCGCAATCGAGCGCGCGGAGCGGACTTTCCGGGGTCGCTGAGACGATGGGAGGCTCTGGGGCTCGCGGCCGGGCCTCTGGCCTATCTGAACAGCCGCGCGAGCGCGAGACGGGCCCGCGCCACGTTCACCCCTTCCTGGGTGGGCGAGGTCGACCTCGTCGACGCGCCCGCGGATCGCGCGATTCCGCGCCGTGACGGCACGCGCTATGGAGCGGCCCGGCTGCTGGTGAGGAACGCTGGAGAGCCGCTTGCGCTACTGGACCTGAAGCTCACCACGGGCACGTTGAGAGCGTCCCAACTGCAAGAGGCGGTGGCGGAGCGTTTGGCGCTCGTGCCCCAGCCGGCCGATCCCAGCAGCCGCCGCCGGACCGACGACGGCGGCTCATCACGGTCGACCACGGACAGCAGCGTGGTCGTGTGCACGCGTGACCGCCCCGAGTCGCTACGAGCAACGTTGACATCGGTCCTGCAGGCCGAGCCGGCGCCCTTCGAAGTGCTCGTCATCGACAACGCTCCGAGCGGCAACGCCACCCAAGCACTGGTCGCCGAGCTCGCGGATGAGCGTCTGCACTACGTCATGGAGCCCGTGCCAGGCCTGTCTCGTGCCCGTAACCGCGGGGTCGCGGAGGCACGTGGTGCGATCGTCGCCTTCACCGACGACGATGTCGTGGTCGACCGGGATTGGCTGAGCGGACTCGAGCGAGGCTTCGCCCAGGCTCCCGATGTGGCTCTGGTCACGGGGCTCGTGGCGACCGCCGAGCTCGACACCCAGGCGCAGCAGATGTTCGAGTCGAGCGTCGCCTGGAGTACGAGTTGCGCCGCCCGGGTGTGGGACCTGTCGGCCCCGCCGGCGGGCAACGCCCTTTTCCCGTACACCGCCGGGCAGCTCGGGACCGGCGCCAATTTCGCCCTGAAGCGGGAGTGTGCCGGCGCGCTCGGGCCGTTCGACGAGGCGCTCGGCGCCGGCACCCCAACCGGCGGCGGTGAGGACCTCGACATGTTCCTGCGCGTGTTGCTTTGCGGCTTCAAGCTGGCGTACGAGCCGACCGCGCTGGTCTGGCACCGGCATCGTCGAGAGGCCGAGGCTCTTCGGGGCCAGATGTTCAGTTACGGCGCCGGCCTGTCGGCGTACGCCTGTAAGCAGCTGACCGCCCCGCAGACTCGCCGCGACGTCGCTCGGCGGGTACCACGGGCGCTGTTGCGGGCTGGCCGACTCGCGGGTCGTGGCGGGCTCGGTGGACGGCGGCACCGCGCGATGCTCAGAGCCCAGTTGCTGGGCTGCGCGTGCGGTCCGATCCTCTACTGGCGCAGTCGTCGAGCCGTCCGCCTGCGCGAGTGCGTGGAGGCTGCGTGATGACCGAGCTGCTGGCGCCACCCCGGCGGTCCCGGACACGCGGATCGACGGTGACATCCGCGCGCCGGCGCTATTCCGCCCGCCCCATTGAGGCTCCCGCGACCTCACCGGCAGGCTGCGGACGGGCAGTCCTGACGGGCCTGTTCGTGGTCTCACTCGCGACATTTGCATGTGCTCGCGTGGTGGACGTGCCGGACCTCGCCCTCGCCGGCGCGCTTGGCGCGCTGTTCCTCGGTGTCGGAACCGCTCCACTGCAGCGTTCGCGGGACGTCTCCCTCCCATTCCGGCTGGCCGTCGCCGGCGTGGTCGGCCTTTCCACCGCGCTGTTGCTGGGGGCCACGATGGTTCTTGCACCGCTGTGGCACCCAGAGCTCGCGGCGATCGTAGTATTGGCGGTCGCGAGCGCGGTCCACGCCAGCGCGGCCCCGGCTGCGCTCGCAGATTTTCGGCGGTCGCTTGCGCATCGCGAGCGTGGCAAGGCCGTGCGAGCGCTCGCGGTCAGCCCTTCGTTCTGGTGCACGCTCGCCGGCACCGTGTTGTGGCTCGGTTCGGCGATTCTGAGCCATCGGATCGTCCCCGGACTCGGGGGGTTCCTACCGCGCATCACCCCGCTCTGGTACGCCGGGTTGGTGCTCGTGCTCGCGGCGATTGCGCTCGCCCGGCGAGAGCGGCACGAGGCATTCGTCGCGGGCGCGGTGACCTCGCTCGCGCTTGCGTTCACGCTGACTCCGGCGCTGTTGTACGGCATGCCGCGATCCCAGTCGGCCGCCAAGCACATCGAGCTGGTGAGCTTCATCCTCAAGACGCATCACCTGGCCGTCGGCGATGGCATCTACGCGGCCTACTCCGCGTTCTTCTCTGCGGTGGCGTGGCTTTGCCAGCTGGCGCACGTCTCCGATCCCACCGGCCTGGCCACGTTCTGGCCCGCACTGATGGCCGTGATCCTGCTTGTCGAGCTGCGGTTCATGTTCGGTCAGCTAATCGAGGGCCGGCATCGGCGCTGGGCCGCGATCACGCTCGTGTTGCTCGTCAACGCGATCGGGGCCGACTACTTCTCGCCCCAGTCGGTCGGTTTTGTGCTGGGGCTTGGCATCGTCGCGCTGGCGGTCGCGTCGGGGGACGGCATCGACCGTCGCGTCGCCGGCGTCGTGCTGGTCGCTGCGAGCTGCGCGATCGCGATCACACACGAGCTGAGCCCCTTCATCATCGGCGGGGTCCTCGTCGTGCTCGGGGCCTTCGGTCGCGCCCGTCCCCGGTGGGTCGGGGTCGTGGTTCTCGCCCCCGCCGGAGCCTGGGCACTGGCCAACTACCACGTCCTCGGCGGCTATTTCTCGCTGGCGAGCCTCGGGGACGTCTCCAACTTCGCCCCCCCGACCACATCCACGGCGCCCGGGCTGAGCCGGGACCCGATCGTCGGCGCAAGCTCTCACGCGCTGCTGCTCGGAATGCTCGTGCTGGTCGTCGGGGCGCTCGTTGCCGTCGCTCGTCACCGGCGTCAACGCTGGGCCTGGGCCTACCTGATCTGCGCCGGCGTCGGCCTTCTGTTCGTGGCCGTGAATCCGTATGGGAACGAGGGCATCTTCCGCGCGTCGCTGTTCGGGATCCCCTGGCTGGTGGTTCTGGCCGTCCACGCCTTCCGCTCGCCGAGCCGGCGACTCGGGTCGATTGCCTGGATGGGGCTGACCGTCGCGCTCCTGTCCACGTTCCTCGTGGCGTCGTTTGGGATGGATGCGGCCAACGTCATGCGCTCGAGCGATCTGCAGGCGCTGCGCACGTTCGAACGGGAGGCGCCCGCCGACAGCTATCTGCTCAACATCGGGTTTGGCGATCTACCCAGCCTCCCGCCGAATATCGGCTCGTCGACGGCCCAGATCGCCTATGCCGAACTTAACGACACCGCCATGCAGGCGAGCGGGCGACCCGTCGCCTCCGATCTGGTCGGGTTGCTCAAGCGCTACGAGCAGAAGGCCGGTGGGCCGAGCGCGCTGGAGAGCGGGCGGTTGTATGCGATCTGGTCACCGGTCGAGTCCTACTACGGCCAGGAATACGGGCTCGAGCACCCGAGCCAGAGCGTCCGCTCTCGTGACCTACTTCTCGCGAGCCCGTCGTGGAAGGTGGTGTATGCCAGCCATGGCACATATCTGTTCCAAGCCGTGGCAGCACCCGCCGCCGGAGGCAAGCGATGAGCGTCGCACTCGCGCGCGACGAGCGCGCCGACCTGCCGGCCGCCGAGCCTGCCGCTCCGCATCTCGCACCTCGCGAGCGGCCGGAGGACGACGCGGCGTCGGCCGCCGTTCGGGGACTGTTCGGCCGCGACAGCGCGTATCTCGTTCTGTGGGCGGCGCAGCTGGGAGCGGCGGCGCTGTTCACGCCGGTAGCAACGCGCCTGCTCGGACCTTCCCGCTTCGGTCTGGTGGTGTCGTCGATCGCGATCATGCAGGTGCTCGTCGCCCTGGCTGGCTTCGGCCTCCAGTCCGCGGTGCAGCGCCGTTACGCGCGCTCGGGCGAGCGGGACGCACGCCGGCTGATCACGCTCGCGATCGCGACCTCGGCCGCAGTCTTTCTGATCGCGGACGCCACAGGGCCTCGCTGGGCGGCCGCGCTCGGCCTTGGGCACTATCCGGCGGCGCTGCGCTTTGCGGTCACCTGGGCCTCGCTGACGGCGATTAGCAACGCGGCGCTGGGTTTGCTGCGCAGTCGCGATCAGCTCGTTCGGTTCGCGACCGTCAGCCTCTTACAGTCGGTCGTGGCCGAAGGCCTGAGCCTGCTGTTGCTCGTGGCAGTGCGCCGATCCGCGTCGGAATACGTACTCGGCCAACTGATCGCTCAGACGATCGCGGTGGCAGTCGCCGTCGCCCTCACCCGCCCGCTGCCGCTCGGGCGGCGCCATTTACAGATGGTCACTGACTCGCTGCGGTACTCGACCCCGATCGTCGCCGGAGCGCTGGCTGCGTTCGCACTCGAGGCTTCGGACAGGCTCGTGCTTCAGCACTATCTCGGGTCCGCGGCTGTCGCCCGCTATGCGGTGGCGTACAACATCGGCGCGATCCCGATCCTGCTTCTCGGCGTGCTCGACACGGTCTGGATGCCCCGGGTGTTTGCGCTGAGCGACGCACGAGTGCGCGACTCGGTGCTCACGCGCAGTCGCGACGCCCTGTACGCGCTGCTGATCCCGGTGATCGCCGGTCTCGCGATCGGCGGTCCGGTTCTGCTCCATCTCTGGGCGCCGGCGAGCTACCGCCCGGACGGCCTTACCCTAGTCCTGGTGCTCGTGGCCGCAAGTGCGATCCCGGTCGCCGGAGCGATATCCCACACCCGTCTGCTGCTTGCGGAGGGTAGGACGGCCGCGATCGCCGCTGGGACGGTGATCGCCGCCGGCACGAATCTCGCCCTGAACATCGCGCTGGTGCCTCGATTCGGTATCGAGGGATCGGCACTGGCGACGTTGCTCGGTTACTGCGCTCTCCAACTGACGCTGGCGGTCGCGGCTCGGCGCGTGCGGCGACTGGAGCCGACGGGACGTGCCCTGCGGGTCGAAGTCCTCGCGGCGGTGCTGCTGGCCTTCGCGGCGGCGGCGGTTCCCGTGACGCTTCCGCTGCTCGGCGCTCGACTTGTCGTCGGACTGGTGTGCCTCGCCATCTTGGTGGGCATGATCGCGACACTGTCCGGCGCGATCGCCGCGCACCGGACGGATTGGCTATCCCGATGGATGGGGTCCACCGTGCTTAGGATGCCGGCCTGATGTCGTCAGTCGCGGCACTGATACTCGCTCACGACGACCCCCCCATGGTCCAGCGACTGATCGCGGCGCTCGACGGCGTCGACATCTTCCTGCACTGCGATAGCAAGGCGCCGGCGGCAGTAGTGACCGAGATGACCGCTGGAGCCGGGCAGCGCGTGCGGCTGATCCCCCGTCACCGGACGGCCTGGGCCAGCTGGTCGCTGGTGGAGGCGGAGCTGGCCGGGCTCCGGATGGCGCTCGAGCACAGCGCGGCCGAGCATTTGATCGTGCTCTCGGGCAGTTGCTATCCGCTGGTCAGCGTCGCCGAGCTGCAAGATGAACTGTCGGACTGGCGCGGTCTCTCTCGCCTGCCGCTCACACCGCTTCCAAACTGTCGCTGGGACACACCGCGTAATCCAGACGGGGGCATGTGGCGATTCCGGCGCCGCTTCGTCACCTTCCGCGGTCAGACCATGTTTGTCGGCGGCGTCCCGCTTCGAACCCGGCGTCGAGCGATTCCGGCCGAGCTTAGCCTCCACGCCTCCGGTCAATGGAAGATCTATGCCCGAGCACACGCCGCAGAGTGGCTGCGCGTCCTCACCGATCGACCGGAGCTTCGAGCCTTCTGGCGGACGACGCTCGTGCCGGACGAGGCGTGCGCCGCGTCGATACTGCGCAGCCCGAAACTTACGGGCCCGATCGCGGACGAGCTCCGCGACGACCTTCCTTGGTACGTCGAATGGGCGGACGCCGGCCCAGCCGATCATCCGGGTCGGCTTCAGGAACGCGATTTCGCCGCGCTGTGCGCCGCACGGCGAGCGCCCCGGCGTTCGCCTGACCGGTGCTTGATCGGCGCCGCGGATCGCGACGCCTACCGCAAGCTGTTCGCCCGCAAGGTGTCATCGCGCGAGGCGCGGCTGCTCGACCGCATCGATGAGGAGCTGAGGACATGACCGCCGCCGGGCCGCACGCTTCCGTCGCTCGCGACGATCGCCTGACGCCAGGCTTTCTGCCGGCGTCCGCATTCGCTCACCTCGGGGCGACGGCGCTCGCGGTCCTCGATCTCGAGCGCCCGGACCGGGCGTCGCTCCTCGGCGCGGGAGATGGTCAGCAGCGTGACGCGCTCGTGTTCGTGCGCCTTCACGGCGACCCGCTCGGCATCTTGCACGTCGCCGATGAGCGAACCGTGAGTAGGAGCAGCGAACTCGTCCGACTCGCCCACCAGCAGCTCGGCGATCGCCTCAGCGCTCACCAGCAGCGGTTCGCCTGCCATGTCGGCGACGCTCACTGCGATGGCGATGTCGATCCCGGGGTTCCGGGCAGCGTTGCCGTGATCATCGCGACGATCGGCCGGATCGACACGCTCGATCGTTGCCTGAGCTCGCTCGCTCGGCTCTCGCGCGAGCGCGTCGAGATCATCGTGGTCGACAATCGGCCCGCGGCACGCACCCGCGAGCTCGTCGCCGGCTGGACCGCGCGCGATCCTCGGATCCGCTACGTGAGCGAGCCGCGCCCGGGCGTGTCTGTCGCCCGGAACCGAGGCATCGCAGAAACCGAAGCTGATTTCGTCGCCTTCACCGACGACGACGTAATCGTCGACGACGGCTGGCTGCGTTCGCTGATCGCGCCGTTTGCCGATCCCGACGTCACCGTCGCGACCGGGTTGGTCCTGCCGCTCGAGTTGGAGACGGACGCGCAGAAGCGATTTGAGCAGTACGCGGGCTTTGGCAAGGGGTACGTGCGCCGCTCGTACGACATGCGTTCCAACCGTGCTGAGGACCGGTTGCTCTATCCCTACTGGGGCGGCATGTTCGGCTCGGGGAACAGCATGGCGTTCCGACGCGCCGAGCTGCGCGCTGCGGGCGGGTTCGATCCGTCACTCGGGGCGGGAAGTATCGCGCAGGCGGGCGAGGACATCGATGCGATGAGCAAGGCGATCCTTCTGGGGGGGCGGCTGGTGTACGAGCCGCGTTCGCTGTGCTGGCACGAGCATCGGCGTGAGGAGGCGGCCCTACGGGGTCAACTGTTCAACTACGGCGTCGGCTTCACGGCGACGCTGACGAAGGCGATGACACACGATCGCCGGTTCCCACTCGCGGTCGTACGCTCGATTCCTGTCGCGTGGCGCCTGCGTCGCGGCCGCGAGCATGCAGCGAAATCGGCAACCTCGTTGCCGGCGGATCTCGGCGGAATCGAGCGTCGCGGCATGCTGCGTGGGCCGGCACGATACGCCCAGTCCGTGCGATCGGTTCGGCGGCTCGGTCTGAGGGAGGTGATCCACGGTGGCTAGCGCAGGCGTGAGCGTCGACGCGCATACCCGAAGACGCGGGTCGCTCGACGCTCACGAGCCTGCGCGCGTTGGCGGCGCTCGCGGTGTTCGCCTTCCACACTGGTCAGTACAACGTCTGGGCTCCCGCCAAGATCGCGGGATTCGGCTACGCGGGCGTGGCCTTCTTCTTCGCGCTTTCCGGTTTCGTCCTCGTGTGGTCGGCACGACCGGATGACACGGCCGGCCGGTTCTTCCACCGGCGCTTCGCCCGGATCTATCCGTCCTATCTGGTGCTGCTGCTCATCGCCTGCGTCGTCCCCCATGTGGCCGTCTCTCGCGGCACTGACGCCGGGATCCTGTCCCTCACGCTCACCCAGGGGTGGGTGCCGCTGACCAAGATGGCGTTCGGCCTCAACGGCGTCTCGTGGTCGCTGAGCTGCGAGGCGTTTTTCTACGCGCTGTTCCCGCTGCTGCTCGCGTGGATGGTGGGACTCGGCCGCCGTCGTCTGGTCGAGTGGGCGCTCGGGGTCTATGTGATCGGAGCCATCGCTGTCGTTGCCGCCACGTCGCTTGGCCCCCAGGGGGCGACGCTCGCGTTCGTCAACCCGCTCATCCGGCTTCCGGAATTCATGCTCGGGATGGCGGCCGGTCTGGCGTTCGCGAAGGGATGGCGGCCGAACATCGACGTTCGTCTGCCGGTCGCGCTGCTCGTGCTGCTGTACCTGGCCGGCGGCCTACTCCATCTGCCCAAACCGATGATGGACCCTGTGCTCGCGGCGGTGTTCGTCGCGATCGTGGTCGCGTCGGCCGGCTCGGACGTCGCCGGCAGGCGCAGCTGGCTCACCAGTCGCGGCTTTGTGTATGCCGGGGAGGTGTCGTTCTGCTTCTACCTCGTGCACGAGCTCGTGATCGTCAACGTTGTGCCTTACGTCTCCGGCCCGGCTGCGGTGGTCGTCGATCTCGTGGCCGCCGCGATGCTGGCTGCCGTCGTCCATCACCTGGTCGAGTTGCCCTGCCAGCGGTGGCTTGCGCCGGGAGGTCGGCTCGAGGCGAATGCGCGGCTGATCCGCAGTCGGCGCCGAGGCCCAGCGGCGGTCCAACCGTCTCAGCTGTAGACGCGTACCCAGTCGACCAGCATCTTCGCCGGAAACGTCGTGGTTGCGTTCGGCGATCCCGGCCAGCCCCCGCCGACCGCGAGGTTCAGGATCAAGAAGAAGGGCTTGTTGAACACCCACTGCTCGGTTGAGGAAAGTGAAGCGGGCGTGTAGGTCGCATATGCCGCTCCGTCGAGGGTGAAGACGAGCTTGTTCGGGCTCCAGGTGACGCCGTACACGTGGAATCCGCCGGCCAGCGATCCGCGGGAGCGCTTGGCGGTCGTTATCCCATACCCGTTAGCCACTCCGGACTGTGGCCCGTGGATGCTGCCGTAGATCGTGAACGGGTCGCTTCCGAGGTTCTCCATCATGTCGATCTCGCCGCACTGCGGCCACCCAACGGAGTCGGTGTCGCTGCCGATGGCCCAGAACGCAGGCCACAGGCCCTGGCCCTGCGGGATCTCGATTCGGGCCTCGAGCGTTCCGTACCTGGCCTGGAAGCGTCCCTGCGTCTCGATCGCGCCGGAGGTGTAGCCGCGCGTCACCCCGTCGCTGCCCGTGTAGTTTCCGCTGAGCGCCGTGATCACCAGGTGGCCTGCGCCGTCGACGGCGAGATTATTCGAGTTGCTCGTGTAGTACTGGAGTTCGTCGTTGCCGAATCCGCCGCCTCCGTAGATCACGTTCCACTTCGACGGGTTAGGCGGCGCGCCTATGGATCCGTTGAATTCGTCGCTCCAGCTGATAGCCGGCGCCGACACGCTGGCGGCCGGCGGCCCGTGCTTCAGCACTCGGCGGCGGCGCGGTCGGGGTTTTTTGGCGTGGCGGTTGGTGTGCTTGTTCGCATGCGGCGATAAAGGTGCGCGGGCCACGGCCGGGTGAGCATTCCACACCGCGGACGCCGCGAGGAGCGTCGCGATCAAAGCCAGCACACTGTTGCGGCACCTACCCATGCGTCATCGATCGGCGGGATCGGCGGCGCAACGCCAGCGGCATGAACGGTCGACGGACACATGTTCGTGCCGGCGTCACTTGGAGTAAACGCGGACCCAGTCGACGAGCATCGCCGCGGGGAAGTGCGTCGTAGCCTCGGGCCGCCCGGGGAAGTTCCCGCCAACGGCGAGGTTCAGAATCAGGTAGAAGGCGTTGTCGAACACCCACTGACCGCCCGCTGGCAACGAGGCCGGCGTGCGCGTGGCGTATGGGACACCGTCCAGCGTGAACAGGATCTTCCCCGGGCTCCAATCGATGCCGAAAACGTGAAAGCCGGCCGCCAGCGAGCTCGCGGAGCGTGCCGCAGCGACCACGTTGTACCCATTTGCCCGCCCCGGCATGGGTCCGTGGAGCACGCCATAGACTTTGAACGGGTCGCTGCCGGTGTTCTCCATCAAATCGATCTCACCGGACGCTGGCCAGCCGACGCGATCGAAGTCCGTTCCAATCGCCCAGAAGGCGGGCCACAGGCCGGCCCCGGAGGGCAGCTTGATCCTGGCCTGGATCCAGCCGTACGTGGTCTGGAACCGCCCGGCGGTCTGAATGAGGGCTGAGGTGTAGTCCCTCGTCACGCCGTCGCTGCCGGTGTAGACCTCGCGGCGGGCGGTGATGGCCAGATGACCAGCGCCGTCAAGCGACGCGTTGCTGGGACGCGCCGTGTAGTACTGAAGCTCCCGGTTGCCCCACCCGTTGCCGCCCGTCTCGAATTGCCATTTCGCCGGGTCCGGCGTGGAGCCGTGGGGTCCGTTGAACTCGTCGTCCCAGATCAGTCGGTAGCCCGCCGGCGGGCTCAACCCTCCACCTTGCGCAGCGATGGGCTGAGCCCCGTGACTGCCCGGCGAACCGAGGTCGAGAAGCCAGGCGGCAACCACGAGGCAGATGACCACGCCCGCGGCCGCCACGGCCACCCGCGCCCTCGCCGAAACGCGGCTCATGGTGATCCTGAACGCGAAACCGCCCCCGTCCTCGTCAACGCATGATCCGTCGTGCCCGTCGCCAATGGGTCGGAGCTCAGCCTCGGGGGCATCGCGTCAATGTACTTGTGATCGGCCGCCCACCGTACGCTGCACGGGCCGCGTCCGCCATCGCCGCACTGCCGCGATGCGGTTAGGAGACGCGTGAGGGCTGTGGGCCGACTCGACGACCGGGGGGCGATAGGTCAGCTTCGACGACAACGCCTCGTGGATGCCGAGGCCGTCATTCCGCCCGGCTTGCAACCCGCGCAGTGGTTCCCTCGCGGGTAGCGGAGATCAGGTCCCTCAATCGACGATCGAACGCTCCGTGTCGTCGGCCCGAGCTGAATGGCGGTACCGACCCGGCACCCGGAACGCAGCCATCATTCGCCGCGTCGAGTCGTAGAACGAGAGGGGCCGGGCGGGGCGACCCGAGGCGCTCTACGGGGCCGGCTGGACCTCGGCCAGGGCCGTGGACTGCCGCACCGGAAGTGCGACCCTCGATTCGGCGAGCAAAGTCGAGCGGTTTCGGAGGAAATCGTCCTGATCTGAGTCAGGAACACGCACGTTGACAACCCTCGCGGCTCAGCGACGAGCAAGCCAAGGCGAAGCCACCCACCAATGCCACGTTCTCGGAAATCACCTTCGACTCAATGATCCGGGGTCCCAGACAACCAACCATCGCTTGAGAATGCGCCGGTCGGGGAGTCCGGTGCTCAGGCGGCCTTGGACACTTCAGGTAAGCCCCCGGCCGGTTCGGTGCCGGTGAGCTCACCGTGTAGGTGCCGGGCCACGCGCCGTGCGTCGCGGCCGATGACGCCCATGCACGGCGCGTAGCCGAGAAAGCGCAGGCCGGGGCGCACGGGGATTCCCCGGTACTGGAAGGGGAGGCCGGCCTCGTCGAGCACGCCGAGATGGCCCACGAGGGGCTCCAGACCGGTGGTGTATCCGGTGGCCGCGATGAGCGCATCCGGCCGGAGGGTGGTCCCGTCCGTGAGCCGCACGCCGTCGTCGTTCACGGCGCGCACTCCCGGTACGATCGCGAAGTCGCCGGCCTTAATCGCCGCGATGACGTCCCGGCCCACGATCGTCGGGGCCGCTCCTTCGTGCAGCCGGGTGAAGATGCCGACGTCAGGGACTGTCAGCCCCCAATGGCTGAGATCACCAACGGTCAGCCGCTGCACGAGCCGCCCGGCGGGATCCGCGATCCGGGTCGGCAGCCTAAACAGGGCCGCCGCCAGCAGGTCGGTGGGCAGTCCGCGGGACATTTTTAGGAGCAAGTTGGGCTGCGTTCGCACCGCGAGCCGGACCCGGCGCGCCCCGCCCTGCGCCAGGTCCCGAGCGATGTCCAGACCCGAGCAGCCACCGCCGACGACCAGAACGTCGCGATCGCGGAACTCCTCCGCGTTGCGATAATCGACGGAGTGCAGGATGCGCCCGGGAAACCGGTCCCGTCCGGGCCAGGCCGGGATCCAGGGCGTGTGCTGGTGCCCTATTGCGACGATGACCTGCCGCGCTATCAGAGGTTCCGCGGTAGTGGACAGCAGCCAGCCGTCCGGGCACGGATCGATGCGGTCGACCTGAACGCCGAACCGCACCATAAGATCGTGCCGGGCGGCGAAGGACTCCAGGTAGCGGACCGCGTGGTCACGCATGGGGAAGAACGGGACGCCCGCCTCGAAGCGGTCCTCGGGCCTGAGCGTCGAGTTCCAGCGGCACGTGTTTAATCGCAGCCGGTCGTATCGCGCCCGCCAAGAGGGCGCTACCACATGGGTCCGCTCGATGACTTTCGCGGGCACGCCGAGCCTGCGAAGCTCGGCGGCGGCCGCCAGACCGGCCGGACCGGCGCCGATGATCAGCACCGACTCGGTCTTCTTGGTCTGCTGCTTGTTTCGCTCCCAAGCCGCTTGGGCTAGCGCAAAATCGTCTGCCCCGAAGGCGTCCCGTGCTTCCGTAGGCACGGTATCGACATGTCCGCCAGGCAGCCTGTCCGGACGAGGCGGGCACGAACGCGGACAGGAGCACGGCGCGTCAAGGCCATCTGATGATCGTCGAGTATCGGTTCTGGAGAACATGCTTGCGGCAACTCGGTCCGGGCCGGGGACGGCCTCGTCGTCGAGGTCCTTCAGTTCCCATCGGCAGCTCCGCGCCGAAGCGAGAGCCTCGAACCAGACATCTTCGGAGGTTCTTACGTGGTCTGCCGAGCGCCTGTGTGCGGAGGCTGGACAAGCACGCGGTCAGCCGCTCCGCTTGGCCTCCGCGCAACGCCTCGCGTCGATTACTACGAGCACGGCCATCACGGCGACGAGGGCGCCATGGGGATATTGAAACGAGTGCTTCGAGATCGGCCACAGTAGCGAGACGCCGCTGTCTCCCTCCCCCATATCGCGCCACAGGTGGATCGCCAAGCCGATCGCGACCCCGAGCAGAAGATCGCGACGACGCCGCAGAAGGTAGGCGCCCGCGAGCACAATGGCGATCGTCAGCAGAGAGTGGGCGTACGGACGTGGTGTTCCCGCCGTAAGCAAGTCCACGCCCAGCCGGCCAGGGATGTGATCCAAGTCGATTGCCACTGACGCGATCAGTGCCGGCAACAGGAACCGCTCGCGTGCCCGCGGACCGAGGGCCCAGAAGAACAGAAGCGTGGTGAGCAGGTGTGCGAACTCATCGAGCGGGCCGCCCGGAATCACCGTGTCGCCCGCGAGCCTTGTGCCCCAGTCGGCACCTGCCAGGAGGGCGGCCGTGAGCACTAGCGCCACTGGCGATGGCCCCGGCAGGCGTCGGTGGGCCGGGCGCTGGCGCTCCCGTGAGGTTCGTCCGTGAGCCGTCAACATCCCCGATTATCGACGACGGTTCGATGCAATCGGAGCGCACCATTCGGATCGCCGGGAGACGTGGCTCATATGTTCAAGATCGTTATCGAGACACCGGCCGGCAGTCGGCGCCGCAGCGCTGTCGGAGACGACGGCCGGCGTGCAAGTTCCCGCGTTTGCGTAGGCAAACAGCGTCGGATTCTGCCGCCCCGGGCGGGTCTTGCTTCCGGCGACGAGCGGAACTGAGACCGCAGCGCGGCGGAAGTCCTCCTCGTCGCCGAAAGGCCCACCCGACCGCTAGCCGCGATCCCGTTCGGCGGCAAGCACGAGACGGAGACGGGTCACCTCGGCTCGGCCGTCGACACTGCTGCAATGCCACGGTTGCAGCAGCCGCGTCGACCGCGTGGTCGTGACCGCACGGTGATCGACGAGTTGTGCGCTCGGCACAACCGGCCGCGGCCAACGAACGACCGGCAGCTCGCCCGGAGGCGCTCCCCGCAGGACGACCGGCAGGAGCGAACCCGAGGTCGACATCCTCCCCTCCCATTCCGATTGGCGCTGCGGAAAGCGGGTCAACGCGCCAGCCGTCGGTCCTCCTGAGGCTTCGTCGGTCGCGCTCACTTCACGATTGGGCCAGCGCCCATCGGTATTCCGCGTACCGCTGCTACTCGGAGGTCGTCCGATCGGATCGCGTAGTCCCCTGCCGAGGCGGGCGCCTGCTCACTCGGCGATGCACGACGCTCGCCGAGGGCGCCAGCGGACGGGTGCTTGCTCATCGCCGGCTAGCGTCGGCTGACGCGAAGTTGCGCTCGGTCGGGTAGGCCCGGCGCCTCGCGACGCCGGGCCCCCCTCAGAACCGGACGTGCCCGTTTCCGAGCATCCGGCTCAAGCAAGCCCTGGTGGCTGGCGGGTGGTGTTGCAGTGGAGGTGGGTGAGACGGGGTGCAGCCTTGTCCGTTGTGGCTGTGTCCCAGACGAGGTCGATCGTCTTGCGAGTGGTGGCCAGCCATTGCTCCCATTCGCGTGGGGTTTGGGGCCGATCATGGTCGGCGATCAGCGTTGCCTGGCAGATCGCGCAGCGCCCGTCCTGCTCCTGGTGGAGCCTGAAGGCGGTGCGGTTGATCGGCAGGGGCGCTTTGCGCCGTCGCACGGCCCAGTAGTCGGCAAGCTCGGGGTCATCGGGTGACGCCGCGTGCTTGACGATCGGGTGGCGGACAATGTTGGTCCAGGCGAAGCGGTGGAGGTAGCCGCCGGTGTGGCGGTCACCGAACACCCACCGGTCCTGCCTGGCCTTGTTGAACTTGCCGAAGTACCGGGCGAACACCCAGTGCGCCGGCTTGGTCGAGTGGCTGAACCTGGCCCACTTCCATGTGAGCCGCCACAGGTAGTAGTCCAAGTCGCCGAACGTTTCGGCGGATACCTGTGTCCGGTAGTAGTTGGCCCAACCGCGGATGATCGGGTTGAGCCGTTTGAGCACCGCTCGTGCGTTGCTCCCGCGCAGGGAGCGCAGCTCGGTGCGGAGCCTTTCCCGGATTCGTCTGACGGCCGCTTTGCTGGGTTTGATCAGCAGCTTGCGCCGGTAGCGGCGGACGTTGAACCCGAGAAAGTCATAGCCCTCGCTGAGCGACACGACTTGCGTCTTGTCCTCGTTGAAGGCCAGACCTCTCGGCGTCAGCCAGGCGGCGAGCCGGGCCTTGACCTCGAGCGCTTCCCGCCCGGTGTGGCAGTGAACGACGAAATCATCGGCATATCTGATCAGCACCGGCGTGCCCTTCTTGGCGCGCTCATCCGCCCCATAGCAGGCTCCCGCGGCCGTCTCCATCCGGTGCAGGGCGATGTTCAAAAGCACGGGGCTGATCACCCCGCCCTGAGGAGTTCCCTCCTCGGTGCGAGATAGCCGACCGTTCTCGACCACGCCCGCCTTGAGCCATTGCCGGATCATTCCCCGGGCGGGGAACGTGCCGAGCATCGACATCAGGTGGTCATGACCGATGCGGTCGAACGCCCCGGCCAAGTCGGCGTCGAGCACCCACAGGCGCCTGGGGTTCTGCTTGGCGACCTGGAAGATCGCTGCGATCGCGTCATGGCAGCCGCGGCCGGGCCGAAACCCGTAGGACTTCGGCTCAAACCGCGCCTCCCACTCGGGCTCCAGCGCGTTGAGGACCCGTGCCTGGTGGCAGCGGTCGATCAGCACAGGGATACCGAGTGGGCGTTGCTTCTTGCTGCCCGGCTTGGGGATGTACACCCGTCTGACCGGCAGCGCCTTGAACGGCTCACGGAAATACGCCACCCTGCCGACCAACTCTGTCTTGGCCTTCGGGGTCAGCGCCACCTCACCGTCCACACCTGCAGTCAGACGACCAGCGTTGCGCTCGGTCACGCGCCGCACGCTCAACAGCGTGTTAGAGCGCGAGCGGAGCATCAACTTCTGCAACCGGCGGACCCTTGCGAGGTCTCCCGCCTTCGATGCCGTGAAGATCCGCTGCCGCAACCGCCGTACGTTCCGCTCCGTTCGACGCCAGTCGATCTGGCGCCAGTCGAGCCGGCCGTCCTCTGGTCCACTCACCGCGTTCGCGGCGTCTAGTTTGTCCTCGGGTTCCGGGGTCATCGTCATCTTTCTCTTCACAGGCTCACCAGACCACGTCAGCGCGCTTTCGCGCCCGGCCACACGGGCCGGTATCCGGCCGGTTATCCACAACCCCCCGGCTGGAGGACCGGTCAATCGGTCGTGGTTTCCCGCTGCCTTTCGGCCACCGACATTCGCTTCTTGGTCATCCTGTTCCCGCCGGGGAGTTGGGCCCTCCTCACGGTCGGCTTACCGAACCACAAGTTCGGACCCCGACAGGATTCCCGCGTTCCGCACGCACGAGCAGCGACCGGGGAGGGCGCCCTCTATACCCCGGGGACGGCGGTGCTCATCCCGACCGGAGGCGACTACCGGCCGGCGCCTGCCGCTTCGCAGCGGCCAGTCCCTGCACCCCGCCGCACTTCCCATCGACAGGGTTCTCGCTTAACGAGGCATCAACGAGGGTTCAAGCAATTCACCCGTCCGGTCTTCCCCGCGCCTGTGGCCGCCCGGATGGAACGGGCCGCCCTTGGGCTTCCCCCAGGCTTCGCACCCCGCCGACCAGGAGCCGACGACGCACGCCAGGGTCGGGGACAGGCCATCGAGCACGGACCTGGAACTACACGCTCAACATCACATCAGTCGATCTCCAATCCGGTAGTTCTCTCGATACGTGCGACATCGCGTCGCACGTCGCCATTGCGATAACGGGGACGCGAGGCGGCTCGAGGCAGAAGCGATCGTGCGCGTAGCGACAGCCAGACGACCGGATTGGGCGCAGGGACCCCGGGCGGACGCATGCTGCCAATGGAGCCGAGAAGCGGTCCGATGAGTTCAGCGAACTCCCGGTGTCCCGGTCTCTCTCGACAGAAAGCGCGCTTTGAGCAGGGGATCGCGCGCGGCGGTCCTCGCCGTCCGCGGCGGCGCGGAACGCGTCTGTCAGGAGCAGTCCGCCGGGCTTTCGCCGGCCGCTGCCGCCCGCACGGCCGACGTGCCACTGTCGGCGTCCTCGACCGCAGCAGAGTCACGCCACACGGTCCGCACACGTTGCGCCATCGGTGTTTCCGGGCCGATCGGGATGAGCGCGTAACCGCCGGTGGCGTGCCCGCGCAGCCAGATATCGCCGTACACGATCACCCGGTGCGTGACCGGGTTGATCTGCCCGGGCGGGCGGTGCCGGTCGACCAGGCGAACGGCAGCACACCGACATAGCACGCGTAATCACACGGTACCGACGGCTGCAGCCCATAGGTGACCGAGAAGTATCCCCAACCGTACACCGCTTTGATCCACGTGCCCGCCGGCAGCGACCCGGACGGCATCGCTATCTCACCAGCCGGGATCGCCGGGCGGGCGGACACGGCGGGCAGCGCTCATTGCGGGTCCTCCCATTCGATGTCGACGCCAGTCGCGGCGAGCAGGCAGATCACGACCGCGCCGACCGCGCGGATAGCGAGGCTGATGCCGATGCTGATCAGCATCCCGACCGCGACGGCCGCCATCGCCAGCACGGTTCAAACTGCGCAGACCACCCCTGTCCCCGCCGTGGTTCAGTCCTCGACGCGGTTAGACTGCTCCTTACATCTTGGTGCGGCGCCAAAGGCGCCTATGTCTTTGGAAGACCGGGCGGCCACCCGGTCTTTCTCATGTCCGTGCCAGTAGGCGGCCCGCGGCTGCGTGCCGGAACCGACGGGACGTGCCAGAGCCGGCCCGACCGGCAGCATGGACGTTCACGCGTCCCGGGCGCAGCGGTGCGCTCGCCGAGCAGGCGCGGGCACGCGCCCAGGTGCTTGGCACTGCACGAAGAATGAAGAGGTCGTCGCCTACCCGGAGCCATGGCCAGTAATGGATCCACTGGCCACAGAAGGCAGAATCTGTGGCCAGATTGGTAGGAATCCCCAGGTAATCCGGGGGATCTGGCCACAGATCGGGGAGCAGAGATCTCGAGAAATCCCTGCTTAGACGCTGTTATGCGAGGCCGCCGCCCACGTTTCTCGTAATGAAGGGGTCCGGGGTTCGAGTCCCCGCGTTGGCTCTTGCGAAGTGCCTGCAGATGAGGCCTTTTCTGGTCGGCACAGTCCGCCTCTTCGCCTCGATCGGCGTCGTATGGAGGCGATAAGGAAGCCTGATGCAAGAAGCGCCCCCGCGCGCCGGTGACGAGCGAAGGCGCGGGACGGCGTGCTGACCGTCTGAGGCCGTTCGCTACGGCGTGTGGTCATCCGCCTGGTCCTGGAGGGTGACGCGGAGAGGGCCGCCGTACTCGGCGGTCATGTGAGAGCGCCGCAGGTGCCGGCGACGTGCGTCTGCGATCTCACGGATGTAGAGGACGCGGGTGACGGGCCCGCGTCCATTGGAGGCGGGGATATGACACCGCATTAGCGCTTGACCGGGAAGGCGGAGGATTGCTAACCTCGTGTTAGGTAGTTTTATGTAGCCTTTGTTAGGATGATGAGTGGCGGCCGCAGCATTCGGGGAAGGTCGCCGCGCGGGCCTGGGGGGTTTGTGTCAGCGCCGGCTTCGAGCGCGAAGTGGTGAACCAGGACTTGCCGATGGTCGGCGAGGAGCTGGCGGGATACCGCCTACTCGCCGTGCTTGGACGGGGCGGAATGAGCGTGGTTTATCAGGCTGAGAATCCGCGACTCAGCAATATCGTCGCTCTGAAGGTCCTGGCTCCCGAGTTAGCGACCGACGATGTATTTCGCGCGCGCTTCCTCCAGGAATCACGTATCGCGGCATCGCTGAACCACCCGAACGTCATCCCCATCTTCGACATGGGCCCTTGCGGCGACCTTCTGTACATCGCGATGCGGTACGTGCCGGGCGCCGATCTCCGGACGGTGCTCAAGGCACATGGCCGGATTTCTCCTGAGCAAGCGCTTTCCCTGATCGGGCAGGCGGGGCGGGCACTCGACGCAGCACATCGCTCGGGACTCGTGCACCGAGACGTCAAACCGGCCAACCTCCTGATCGAGCGCGGTGTCGATGACGACCCTGATTACGTGTACCTCGCGGACTTCGGGATCACCAAGCACGAAATGTCGAGGACCGGACTGACGTCGACGGGACAGTTCGTGGGAACGCTCGCGTACATCGCGCCCGAACAGATCCAGGGCAAGCCCGTCAGTCATCGGGCCGATATCTATTCACTTGGCTGCGTGCTATACGAATCGCTGACCGGCACCGTGCCGTTCCCGAAGCCACTCGACGCGGCCGTCGTCTGGGCCCACGTCGAGGAGGATGCACGCCCTCCGAGCGAGGTGTGTCCCGGGCTCCCGAAGCGCCTCGACGGCGTGATCGCCCGCGCGCTCGCGAAAGACCCCGACGACCGCTACGCAACGTGTCGCGAGCTCATCGAGTCCGTCCGCGCCGAGGTCGAGCCGGGTCGGGAGGGGAGTGTTCCGACGAAGCTGTCGCAGCGCCCTAATACCGTGCTGAGCGGCGTCGAGCCGCCTCCGCCGAAGCTGGCGAGTCGACCAATGGACCCTCCGATACGACAGGAGATCGGCGACGTCGGCGCGGGCCCACCGGTGGCGGAGCCGCTCGAGGTAGCGCCAGCTCCGTCGGTAAGCGCACGACCTGCAGCCGACCCGAGCGAGTACCCACGCGACGCATCACCTCGGCGTTGGCGAGCACCGGCGCTGGGGCTGGCGGTGCTGCTGATACTGGCGGGAGTCGGAGTATGGATCGCGACGAGGGGCGGTGGCAGCAGTCACGCCCCACCGGCTCCGGCCCATCGCAACGCCGCAGCCTCGCACCCCCCGAACGCAATTCTCCAGGCGCTGGCCATCACGAACCTGAGCGACACCGCCAAGCATCTGATACCGCCCTCGGCCTGCAAGCCACAAAGCGCGACGATGGTGACCTGCACGCATCCCGCGTTCGGTGCAAACACCCTGACAATCAACACCTTCCCCAACCTCAGTGCTCTCTACACGGCCTACGTGGCAACGGCGAAGTCCCTCGGGCAGAGCCCGTTCCGGACCAACTTCGGTGATTGCACCGAGCAGCAGACCTATGGCGAGGTCAGCTGGAACCACAGGTATCAACACCCACACGGCTATTCTCTCGCGCAATCGCGGTCTGGTCATCTGAGTGACGATGACGCGGCCGGCCGTGTGTTCTGCACATTCAACGACTCACAGCTACACATCGTCTGGACGCAGAACGACGGCCGCGTCCTCGGTGTATTGACCGGTTTCCCACACGCGAACACCTGGGATTGGTGGAAGGGAGTTCACCACTCGATCGACATACCCGGGGCCGGGAGCGGCATGAAGATGTCGGGGCCTGGAAGCAGCTCGGGCATGTCCGGATCGGGCACGACCACTGCTATGTCCGGGTAACCCGGTACGCGTCATGATCGGAGCACCGGCGGCGTTTGCGCCGCTGCACATAGCGGACGCAACGCCGGACCCTGCGACTGGCGTGGTGATGTCGTCAGGACTTGGGCGCCGCTTGCAGCGTGACCTGGGTTCGTGTTGGTGCCGTTTCTCACCCGCCGATTGACCGAATGCAGACGGCTGCTAGGTCCAGTCCCGGGATGCCCGGCAGCTTGGTCCGGCAGCCGACGCGCCGGCTAATGGCAGTGCTCCTGCCCGTGAAATAGTCGAGTTGTCCGTGACGCACCCGCGTGATCGCCGCTCGCTCTCCAACGTCAATTTGAAAGACGATCCCGTCGAGGCGCCGGGGCCTAGTGCCGCTGTAGTTGGGGTTCGATCTGACGACGGCGAGGACGCCGCCTACTTGCTCGGCGAGGTAATACGGCCCTGCTGTCGGCAGGGGATCCTCGTAGCCGCCCAGCGGGGTTGGCGTGCCGGCGGGTAGAACGCAAAAGTACGGCAGGGCCAGACGCGCCGGAAGGTCGTGCACGGGCCGGCGGGTCCTGATCACGAGCGCGCCATGTCGTACAGCGATCCCCCACACGTCAGTGCTTCTGCGATCGCGATATGAGTCGAGGCCGGTCCGTGGTGGTCGCGCGGCTCTTTCTCGAGGCGGAGCGGCAGCCGGCCGGCGGCCTCCTCAGTGCTAGC
This sequence comes from uncultured Solirubrobacterales bacterium, assembly GCA_963834675.1. Lineage (GTDB taxonomy): Bacteria > Actinomycetota > Thermoleophilia > Solirubrobacterales > Solirubrobacteraceae > Palsa-465. The sequence goes on along the minus strand of CAWICS010000009.1, from coordinate 347,266 downwards.
TGACCGTTCGGTGCGCCGAACTTCTGCAAACGAAGAGCCGCTCCGCTCCAATGATCGCAGCCACCCGCGGTCTCAGACCCATCTCCTGACCGACCAGAGCCAACTGGATCTCCGTCGACCAGGCCCGGACCGCCGGCGTGGCGGGTAGGCCCGGCGTCTTGCGGCGCCGGTCCCCCCTCAGAACCGGACGTGCCCGTTTCCGTGCATCCGGCTCAAGCAAGCCTTGGTGGCTGGCGGTGGTGGTTGCAGTGGAGGTGGATGAGTTGAGGTGCAGCGGCGTCCGTTCTGGCTGTGTTCCAGACGACGTCGATCGTCTTGCGAGTGGTGGCCAGCCAGTGCTCCCAGTCGCGTGGGGTTTGTGGGCGGTCTGAGGCGGCGAGCAGCGTGGCCGTGCAGATCGCGCAGCGGCCGTCCTGGGCTCGGTAGAGCCGTTGGGCGGTGCGGTTGATCGGCAGGGGTGCTTTCTGTCGTCGCCAGGCCCAATAATCGTCAAGCTCGGGGTCGTCGGGGGACGCCGCGTGCTTGACGATTTGGTGTCGGACGATGTTGGTCCAGGCGAAGCGGTGGAGGTAGCTTCCGCTGGTGACGGTGGCCATGAGAACCTCCCCGTAGGCGGCCGTCGAATCTCCCCGCTGGTGGCCACCGTTTCTCCCCATGGGTGGCCACGGTTTCTCCCCACGGTTCTGTCCTGAGCTGCCGGTACTCCGGCGCGTGTTGTCGGTGACGCGCGATCTGAGGAGGGCGGCTGTGAAGCAACCGGAGGAAGCGATGGAGATCTTGGAGGCGTATGACGCGACGGGGTCGTTGCGGGGAGCGGCGGCGCTGGCGGGGTGTGATCACAAGACGGTCGCGAGGTTGGTCGCTGCGCGCGACGCGGCGGGTGGTGGGCTGCCCGAACGGGCACGGCAGCGGCCGCTGGTTGACCCGTTCGCGGCGAAGATCGATGAGCTGGTCGATCGTTCCCGCGCGTTGGTGCGGGCTGATGTGGTGCATGGGATGTTGGTCGCGATGGGCTATCAGGGGTCGTATCGCACGACGCGGCGGGCGGTTGCGGAGGCGAAGCGGCGTTGGCGCAACAAGCACGGGCGCAGAACCAGGCCGTGGATTCCGCAGCCGGGGTTGTGGCTGCAGTAGGATTACGGTGAAGGGCCGGAGGTCGCCGGGTCGCGGACGGTGTTGTTCTGTGCGTGGCTGGCGTGGTCGCGGTTTCGGGTGGTGGTGCCGTTGCGCGACAAGACGCTGCCGTCGGTGGTGATTGGCCTGGATCGGACGCTGCGGGTGATCGATGGTGTCCCGACGTATGCGTTGACCGACAACGAGAAGACGGTGACGGTCGAGCACGTGTGCGGGATCGCGGTGCGCAACGCGACGATCGTCGAGGTTTCACGCCATTACGGGCTCACGATCGCGACCTGTGAGCCGGCAGACCCGCAGAGCAAGGGCGGCAGCGAGGCAACCGTGAAGATCGCGAAGGCCGATCTGGTCCCGACCGCGCACAACCTCCGCGACCAATACGCGGACTGGCAGGCGCTCGAGGACGCCTGCCAGCAATTCATGGCCGATGTCAACACGCGGGCGCACCGCGCGACGCGTCAGCCGCCGGTGGAGCTGCTCTCTCAGGAGCACGAGCATCTGCACCGGCTGCCGCGGCTGGGGCACACGCTGTGCTTCGGGCAGACCCGCAAGGTCGACCGCCAAGCAACCGTGTCAGTCGGCGATGCGATCTACTCCGTCCCGCACGCGCTGATCGGCGAGCAGGTGTGGGTCCGCGCCGAGGGTGAGCAGCTGGTGGTCGTGCACATCGATGCGCTGCAGGGACCGCGGGAGGTCGCCCGGCATCGGCTGACCATCCCGGGGCGCCCGAGCATCTGCGACGAGCACTATCCGCCGCGGCCGGCGGGCGCGCTGGAGCGCCGGCCCCGGGCCCGCAACAGCGAGGAGCGCGAGTTCCTGGCGATCGGCGAGGGTGCCGAGCGATGGCTCAAGCACGCGGCCGCGGAGGGCACCCAGCGGATCCGTCGCAAGATGGCCGAGGCCGTCGACTTGGCCAAGCTGCACGGCACCGGGCCGGTGAACGACGCGCTGGCGCGATGCGCCAGCTACGGCCGGTTCGCCGACGGGGACCTGGCCAGCATCCTCGCCCACCAGCAGACGGCGACCGTGATCGTGCTCCCTACGCGGGCGACCGAAGAGCGCTCGCTGCAGCGCTCGACCCGCTCCTGGGAGGGATTCGGAGCATGAATCTCCCGAATCTGACCCTCGCCACCAAGATCGAGGCGACCAGAGGCGTTCTGCGGCCCTCCGAGACGTTGCCGCGACCGATCCCCTGCCCGCCAGAGAACCAGATCGGCCCGATCGGAGGCGCGCGATGACCGTCAAGCCGCCCACGCCGCCGCCGTTACCCGATGAGCTCGACCGCCTGTTGCGCCGACTGCGCATGCCATACGTTCGCCGAGCGGCGCCGGAGGTGATCGCCACCGCCACCAGCCAACGCTGGGAACACGCCGAGGTCCTGCGCGTCCTCTTGGCCGAGGAGGCCGCCGGCCGCGACCACGCCACCATCTCGATGCGCCGACGCGCCTCGGGTCTGCCGGCCGGCAAGACGTTCCACGCCTGGGAGACGGCCGCCTCGGTGATCCCTGCCCAGACACAGAACGCGCTGCGGACCCTCGAATGGGTCAACCGTGCCGAAGTCCTCGTCGTCTGCGGCCCGAGCGGAAGCGGGAAATCGCACTTCATCGAAGCGCTCGGGCATCTCGCGATCGACAAAGGCCGCACCGTCTCCTGGCACACGCTCGACTCCCTCGCCGCCCTGTTTCGCCGCCACCGCGCCGACGACAGCATCAACAAAGCGATCACCAAACTGATCCGCTCAGACCTCATCCTGATCGACGATGTCGGACTGTTGCCGGTTTCCGCCGACGCCGCAGACGCGCTGTTTCGCGTCGTCGACGCCGCCTACGAGAAACGCTCGATCGCGATCAGCTCCAACATCCACCCCTCAGGGTTCGACGAACTGATGCCAAAGACCATGGCAACCGCGACCGTCGACCGGCTCCTGCATCACGCCCACGTGATCATCACCGACGGCCAGGAGAGCTACCGGCTTGCGCAAGCGACCGCCGGCAAGGGGGTCAAGCCCCTCGCCTGAACACCAACCCAACCCCCTGCTGGGGAGAAACGATGGCCACGGGTGGGGAGATCTGATGGCCACCAGTGGGGAGAAACGATGGCCGCCAATGGGGAATTAAGTGGCCGCCAGTGGGGAGAAACCGATGGCCATTGACAGCTGGTGCGGTCGCCGAATACCCACCGGTCTTGTCTGGTCTTGTTGAACTTGCCGAAGTATCGGGTGAAGACCCAGTACGCCGGCTTGGTCGAGTGGCTGCGTTTGGCCCACTTCCATGTGAGCCGCCACAGGTAGCTGTCCAGCTTGCCGAAGGCGACGGCGGATACCTGTGTCCGGTAGTAGGCGGCCCACCCGCGGATGATCGGGTTCAGGCGCTTGATCACCGCGGTGGCGTTGCTCCCGTGCAGGGAGCGCAGCTCATCGTGGAGCCTTTTCCGGATTCGTCTGACGGCCTGCTGGCTGGGTTTGATCAGCAGCTTGCGCTGGTAGCGGCGGACGTTGAACCCGAGAAAGTCGTAGCCGTCCGCGAGCGACACGACCGTGGTCTTGTCGTCGTTGAAGGCGAGACCTCTCGGCGTCAGCCACGCAGCGAGCCTGGCCTTGACCTCGAGCGCTTCCTGCCGGGTGTGGCAGTGCACGACGAAGTCATCGGCGTATCTGATCAGCACCGGCGTGCCCTTCTTGGCGTGGTGGTCCGCGCCGTATCGGGCTCCGGCGGCCGTCTCCATCCCGTGCAGAGCGATATTCAGCAGCAGGGGGCTGATCACCCCGCCCTGAGGAGTTCCCTCCTCAGTGCGGGACAACCGTCCGTTCTCGACCACGCCCGCCTTCAACCACGCGCGGACCATTCCCCGAGCGGGGAACGAGCCGATCACGGCTATGAGATGGTCGTGGCCGATTCGGTCAAACGCCCCGGCCAAATCGGCGTCGAGCACCCACAGTCGCCTGGGGTTCTGCTTGGCGACCTGGAAGATCGCCTCGATCGCGTCGTGGCAGCCTCGGCCGGGCCGGAATCCGTAGGACTTCGGCTCAAACCGTGCCTCCCACTCGGGCTCCAACGCGTTCACGACACGTGCTTGATGCACGCGATCGAGAATCACGGGGATCCCGAGCGGCCGCTGCTTGCCGCCCGGCTTGGGGATGAACACCCGTCTGACCGGCAGCGCCTTGAACGGCTCACGGGACTCCTGCACCCTTGCGACCAGCTCTGCTTTGGCCTTCGGGGTGAGCACCACCTCGCCGTCCACTCCTGCGGTCAGACGACCCGCGTTGCGCTCGGTCACCCTGCGCACGCTCACGAGCGTGTTCGAGTGCGACCGGAGCATCAACGCCTGCAACCGGCGGACCCTCGGAAGGTCCCCCGCCTTCGATGCCGTGAAGATCCGCTGCCGCAACCGCCGTACCTCACGCTCGACCCGACGCCAGTCGATCTGGCGCCAGTCCAGAGCAGGGCCCTCTGGTCCGCTCGCCCCGGTTCGCGCCGTGGCGTCTAGCTTGTCCTCGGGTTCCGGGATCTCGGTCATCTTTCTCTTCACAGGCTCACCTGACCGCGTCAGCCCGCTCTCGCGGCCCGAGCACAAGGCTCGGTATCCGGCCGGTTCCTCCACGACTCGCCAGCTGGAGGGCCAGCATCCTCGTCATGGTTTCCCGCTGCCTTTCGGCCACCGGCATTCGCTTCTCGGTCATCCTTCGCCCGCCGGGGGATTGGGCCCTCCTCACGGTCGGCTTACCGAACACAGGTCCGGACCCCGTTCGGGGTTTCCGCGTTCCGCACGCATGAGCAGCGACCGGGGAGGGCGCCCTCTATACCCCGGGGACAGCGGTGCTCATCCCGACCGATGGCGACTGCCGGCCGGCGCCCGCCGCTTCGCAGCGGCCAGTCCCTGCACCCGGCCGCACATCCCATCTGCCGGGATCTCGCTTAACGAGGAGTCAACGAGGGTTCAAGCCATTCGCCCGTCCGGTCTTCCCCAGCCTGTGGCCGCCCGGATGGAACGGGCCGCCCTTGGGCTCAAGCCCCGGGCTTCGCACCCCGCCGACCAAGAGCCGACGACGCACGCCGAGGTGGGGACAGGCCATCGAGCACGGACCTGGAACTACCGCTCAACTCACATCTCCATCGATCTCCAATCCGGTAGTTCACTCAATACGTGCGACCTCGCGTCGCACGCCGCCGTAGCAATCGTCCGGTGAGACCGGCTCCTGCGACTGCATCCCTGGCGAAGGAAAAGCGAGCCGCCGGCGCACAGCGTGATCGAGATGTCGCCGAAGCGAAGGCAAGCTCACTGCCGGCAAGAACACGAATGCGATAGCGCAACCTGGACGAGCACCGATCTCGTAGCTGGCTTTGGCACCCGGCCCCGGCGGCCTGCTCTTTCAGCCAGGGCGGGCCGCCGCGGCCTTGACAGAGCCACCGGCGGAACAGGTATCGCCGCGGGATACAGGCATCGGCCAGGGCCTGGCTATCGAAGGACCACCACCGATTGGGAGTACGGCCCAACCGAGCGGGTACAAGACTCTCAACAGCTCGAGACACCTAACGAAAGGCGAGCAATGAGCGTCGAGGGATTTGAGGACAAGATCAAGCAGGAAGAACAGGATCGCGGCGGCACTGATGCGCTGAAGGAGGACGCGACGGAGGTCAAGGACGACGTGACCGAGGAGGGCAGCTTCGGCGACAAGGCCAAGGATGTCGCTGAGGACGTAAAGGACCCGGGAGCTCCTGACAACTGAGGCTCGAGACCTCATGCCTCCGTGGTTCAGGCCGCGGAGGCCCCGTCAGCGACGCGACCGTAGATGGACGAGGGCCGCCTTCGTCGAGTGGCTCTCTCGATTCAGCGCATGCTGCAGCGGCGTGATGCGGGCCGGGCCGTAGGGTCACTCGCCACCTGCCAACACGATCGCGATCGTCCCTCCGTCCCGAAGCAATCGCCGGATGGAGGCAATCGGGAGGGTGGATGCGATCGTCGAGTCGGGTCGCGCCGGGTGTGAGCGAGGCGGGATTCGACATGTGCTGAATGTCCGTGTGTGGCGCGCGTTGAGCACTCGTGAGTGATCGAGCTACACCGCCCGGCTGGCGATGATCCGGTTGGGGCTAGGGTTTGCCCGGTGGCTGGGTTTGATGATCTGGAGCTTGTTCCGGGCGCGTTGCTGCCCGAGCGTTGGGCGCAGCTGGAAGAACTGGTCACAGTTGAGGACCCTGCCGGCTACGCCGTCAGCGACCAGACTCTGCTCGAGCGCGACGGCCGCGGGCGGCCATGCGGTTCGGCCGGAATCCGGCGCTCAACTGCATCGCGCTCCCGCGACAGCCGGGGTTCGACGCCGGTTCGCGCTAGCTTCGACACGCCCACGCGGTAAAGATGTCGCGCGTGGGGATCTCCCGGCTCGTGATCCAGCGACAGCTCGGGCATGCCGACCTCGCCATCACCTCATCGACAACACCGCCGTCCATGAACGATCCGCACCAATGATCCCCGCTGACCCGCACACCACGACGCGCCGCCGAGACCCATCCTCGCCGGGCGACCGAAGGCAGAAGGCAGCGCGCTGAACACCCAAAACGTCGCCGAAACGCTGCGGCGTCAGCTGACGCTCGAGATGCGAAAGCAACCATCAGCGAGTGCGTGGTTTCCGCGCGTATTGCGGGTTCAGCCCACGCGAGCTGCGACCCGTCTCGGGCTTGCGGCGCGTACGCGTCCGGCCTAGGTGGCCGAGCCGCCGTCGGAGCGGGTCCCCTGCTTGTGGATGAATTTGTCGAGCTTCGTCTTCAGCGACTCCAAGTGCCGATGGATCGCCTGTTCATCGCGCTTGGGCTCCTTGGCCATCTCGATCAACAAATCGAGATCCGACTGAAGTTCGTCCGGGTGGGGTTTCTGGGAAGCATCAGCCATCGGTATCTCCTCGTCGACGAACGTCTTCCCCTGCTCCAGACAGCCAGCCTAGGACAGGCCGCCGTTCGCCGTCAACACGACCGCCACATCATTCATCGCCTCCCTGGTGAAGATAGCTCCCTCCCACCGACGGGCTATTTGGCCTGGGGCAGCTCCTGGGCCATCTCGCCGAACCGCGACATCTGCTGTCCCAACGCATCGCCGCTGTAAGCAGTAACCAAGCCGAGGTTATCGATGACCGATCCCGCCCGCACCAGCAGCCGGCGGAATTCTCCGCTCGACCTGACCGCCTCGAGCGCTGATTGCTCACCGTGAATTAGGAAGAAGCCAGCGAGGTCGCCGCCGTGCGGGTCCAAAAGGTACGCCTCGAACCTCTCGATCTGTCCCTGTTCCTGGAGCTTGCCGTAGTAGCTACCTGCCTCCTGGAAGACCTGCAGCGCGAGCTGTTCGCGCCCACGCACAACCTGACCCCAACCAAGGAATAGTGCCTCTCCAGCCATCGCTTTACCCCCGAGACGTTGTCGACCAACCGGAGACGCTACCGCCCCGGGCACCTTCGCGGGAGAAATCCCGACTCGGTTCCGATATGGGCCGCGGTCCGCAGGCTCATTCTCGCGGCACGGACTCAGGCTCGAAGCACCTCCGGTGTCCAGCCGCGCAATCGTCGGGGCGTTCGTCTTCGCTGTACGCAGCCCCTCGCGTCGGACCAAACTGGTGCCGCGCCGGTGCACATGCCTACCTGCGCCATGTCCGATCGGCCGCTGAAGCGCAGCCCGGCCCAAACGTGGCGCTGCCCTACGTCGCCACTGCACTAGCGCCAGCGGTGCAAGGCCGGACGAGCCCTTTCGTGGCGAAGCGCAAGCTGGCGCGGGCGCCGTCTAACTGCTGAATTGTCGCCATTGCGGTGGCCCCAGCCAGCTGTGTCTGAGGTGAAAGCAATCGCGCGGCGGGCGTCGGTTCGCTGTCCGGCTGGTGACCGGCGGCCAAGTCCGACACCTCGCCGGCCGGCCCGCCCTATTCGCGGGCGCCGGCCAGCTTGGGCAGGACCTCGCCGAGCGCGGCGTCGACTTTGATGTCGGCGAGCGGGTCGCCACGAGTCGCGCCCCGGTTGACGATCGCCACCGGGATCCGCGCCTGCTGAGCCCGGTGCACGAACCGCAGCCCCGACATCACCATTAGCGAGGACCCGAGCACGAGCAGAGAGGCCGAGCCGTCGAGGAGCTCAAAGCACCCCTGCACCCGGGACCGCGGCACGTTCTCGCCGAAGAACACAACATCGGGCTTCAGCAGGTCGGCCCCGCAGCAGTCACAGCCAACGAGCCGAAACCGCGCGACCTGCTCTTCGGCGAGTTCAGTGTCTCCGTCAGGGTTGCTGGCGGCGACCTCGCCCCAGTCCAGATCGGGATTGGCGGCACGCAACCGTTGATCAAGCGCCTCCCGGGTGCTTCGCGCGCCGCACTCCAGGCACACGACACGGTCAAGCGCTCCATGCAACTCCACGACGTCTCGGGCGCCGGCGGCCTGATGCAGACCATCTACGTTCTGCGTGATGATCCCGCGCAGCACGCCCGCCTGCTGAAGCGCGGCCACCGCCCGGTGCCCGGCGTTAGGCCTCGCGGCGACGATCCGCCGCCAGCCGATATGAGCTCGGGCCCAGTAGCGCTGACGAGCCTCCGGCGAGCCGCGGAACTCAGCGATCGTCATCGGCAGCCGGACGCGCAGCGCGCCGCTCGGACCGCGATAGTCCGGAATTCCCGACTCAGTCGACATGCCCGCGCCCGACAGCACGCACACAGCGCCGCGACCAACAAGCTCACCAAGCCGACCTGTCACGACGCCATCCATCGACTCAGTATGCCCGTGAGCCCGCCGGCAGGCTCAAAGGGAGTGACGACTCCGACGCACCGAGCCCCGGTACCAGCAGGACCCGCCCCGGCGCACCCCGCACGTCACGCGGTCGCGCCCGGTCGGTCCTACCGGCAATCGAACGGCTCTGCTCCCGAGAACAGGAACAGCGGGACCCTCACTGAGCAGAGCGCGCAATGTCGCCAAGGCGATGCCCCGCCGCTGACCCGGCAACCGAACGTACGCGGTGCGGCGACCGCTTCCTTTCAGTGCGGAGCGGGGACACTCTCGAGCTCGTTGGGACGGAGCACGTCCGTGCCTTCTGGGACGAGCGCGGCAACGACGGGCCTCTTGTCGGATTTGCGGCGAAGCACTCGCGGCGGCTTCTCGCTCAGGTACTCATCGCCCCATTGCCGCAGCCCGACGAGGGCGATCTGGAGACCGCGGCCCTTAGGGGTAAGCCGATACTCGAAGCGCTCCGGTCGCTCGCTGTAGCGAACGCGATCGAGGATCCCCTCCTCGACTAGCCGATTGAGCCGGTCGGTGAGGACGTTGCGGGCGATTCCGAGGCTCTCCTGGAACTGCTCGAAGCGACGCAGCCCGAGAAAGGCGTCGCGGATGATCAGCAGCGACCAGCGCTCGCCGACGACTTCGAGCGCGCGAGCGATTGAGCAGTCCTGGCCTTCGTAATCGCGCTTCAGCATGCGCTGAGCCTAGCACAAATGAGTTGCATCACGAAACTGACTCTGCTACCGTCGTGACAGATAGTTGTTTGAAGCAACTAACTGAGAGAGACGGAGATGCAAGCGCTAAAGACGAAAACTGACGTGAAGCCACCAGCCCCGCTGTACCTCGTCGAAGAACCGGCCAAGCGCAGGCGTCGCTTGTCGGGACGGCTCGGCTATGCGGTCGCCGCAAGCGTCATCGGCCTGGGCCTGTTCGCCTCGCTCACGCCCTCGCCGCTCTACCGCTCCTACAGCACGCTGTGGCACTTCTCCCCCCTGACGCTGACGCTTATCTACGCGACCTACGCCTTCGGTGTGCTCGCCAGTCTGTTGCTCGTCGGGGGCGTCTCGGACCAGGTCGGACGCCGGCCGGTCCTGCTCGCCGCGCTCGGCGTGCTGATGACGGCCACGGTTCTGTTCATGCTCGCCGACTCCGCCGCCTGGCTGTTCGTCGCCCGCGGCGTCCAGGGTCTGGCCACGGGCGCGGCGCTGAGCGCCGCCAGCGCGACACTCCTCGACCTCCATCCACGCCGTGATCCCGCGGGTGTCGGACTCACGAACGCCGCTGCAGCGACGGCCGGGATCGGCCTCGGCGCGCTCGTCTCCTCCTCGCTCGTTCGGATCGGATGGGAACCGCGCGTGTTGCCCTATGCCGTGCTGTTGGCCCTGCTCGCGATCGCGTTCGCCGGCGCGTACTGGATGCCGGAACCGCTACTCGAGCGCTCACGCTTTCGCCTGACGGTTCAGCGCCCGAGAGTCCCGGTGGTAGTCCGCCGCCCCTTCGTCCTCGCCGCGCTGGCGGTGCTCTCTTCCTGGTCGATCGGCGCTCTGTTCTTCTCACTCGGTCCCCAGCTCGCGTCGCATCTGTTCCAGACGAGCGACGTGCTCGTGTCCGCCACCGGCATCGTGGCCCTAGCCGCGTCAGCGACGCTCGCCCAGCTTCTGACCGCACGCACGGCGCCGTGGATGGCCACCAGCATCGGCTCGATTGCCCTGGCGCTCGGAATGGCGATGATCGTCCTCGCGGCCGCCACAGACTCCAGCGCCGCGTATCTGACCGGCTCGATCGTGGGAGGCGCCGGTTTCGGAGCTGCATTCCTCGGCGGCCTGCGCGCGCTGATTGCCGCCATCCCGCCCGAGCACCGCGCCGCGGTCATGGCCGCGTTCTACGTCGCCGCCTACGCATCGCTCTCGGTGCCTGCCGTCCTCGCCGGCGTCCTCGTCACCCATCTCTCGCTGCAAGCCACGTTCGAGATCTTCGGCAGCGTCGTCGCCGCGATCGCGCTCGTCGTGGCCTTCGAAGCCTGGCGCACGCGGCCGACGCGCAGGCCAATCCCGCAGGCCGCACCCGCGTCATCATGACCACGGCACCGAACCGGAGCGGACGAACGACGCTGCGGGATGGCCGAGTGGTCGGCGTCCGTCCGCTGCACCACAGCGATCGCCCAGGGTTGGCCGCCGCCGTGCGCCGACTGTCCCCCGAGACGCGCTACCTCCGCTTTGCCACTCCCAAGCCGCACCTGACCGAACGCGAGCTCGACTATCTGCTCGACGTCGACCATCACCACCGCGAGGCGCTGCTCGCCGTCGATCCACACACCGGGCGGGGGGTTGCAGTAGCCCGCTACATCGAGGTCCCGGGCGAGCCCGACGTGGTCGAGATCGCGGCCACCGTGGCCGACGACTGGCAAGGCCACGGGCTCGGTCATGCTCTGCTCGCACAGCTCGCCAAGCGAGCCCGCGACGAGGGCTACACCGCGCTACGCGCCAGCGTCCTGGCGTCCAACCAACGCTCGATCGCCATGCTGCTCCGCGCCGGCTTCGCGCCACGGCCAGGCAGCGCCCTCCTGCGCGAATACGAACTCCCGCTACCGACGAACGCCGAAACCACCCGTCCGACCCAGTGACTTCGCGGCGGCGGGCGGCCGACCGCGCATCCACACATGATCCGCCCTGAAGCACCCAGGGGATCTTCGGGAACGTCCGGAGAACCGTTCGACCCGTGTGCGTGACCTTGCGCACGTTCGATGCGGCGACGGAAGCCAGCAACGCCGGACCAGTTCGGCTAGGCCGCCTCATTGGTCCCCGGACGCCTTCCCGCTCACCCTACAACTCGAGGCCCCCGGGGACGGAGTGCTAGTAACCACTTTCAGCGGTCGACCGACTCTCGGGCCGGCGCCGTCGGAGTGCCGGATCGTCGTCATTGCGCTCGGCCGCCCCGCCCCGTATGAGACGCAATAGCGATCGCGAGTGTGTGCTCGGTTTCCGCGCAAGGCCGGGGAAGTCTGGTCGGCGCTCGCGAAACTGCTGCTGGTCGAACGCCGGGGTCAGCGTGTCGAGTCGGGCTACACGCAAGCTCCCTCGATTGTTGCGATAGCTGCTCCCACGAAGCTGAGCGGTCTTGAGGGCTGTTCAGTCCCCGCCGGGCTTCCGCTCTGGGGCGACGAGTCACCCGTCGGGAAGAAGCATCAACGCCGGTGCGTCCTCGTAGACGAAGCGTGGTGCGGATCTGCTGGCCGCGCGCCCATAGAGATACGGAGGTATCGATGTACGTCTCGAAGCGAATAGCCCTGGCGATGCTCACGATGGCCGCTCTCGCGGGATCGGCGACGACCGCAGTCACCGCCGTCGCTCACCAGGGAGGACGAGACCGCCGGGGTGGTCACGGCGAAGACCGCGGCCACCTGGCCCTGTTCACCTCGCTTGCTCCGAGCGTTCCCACCGACCCGCCGCTACTGGGAGCGGCCGCGGGCGGCGTCCCGTGGGTGCTCGACTCCGGCGAAGCAAAGCTGCGCGACGACGGGCGGCTCACGTTCCGGATCCGCGGGCTGCTGATCCCGTCCGGCCCGTTCGCCGGGACCACCGGTCCGGTGAAGACGGTCACCGCGTCGCTGTATTGCGGCGATAGCAGCACCCCCGTCGGGACGAGCGACTCCGTCCCACTTGCGAACGACGGAGACGCGCGGATCTCCACCACGGTTGCACTGCCCGCGAAATGCCAGATCCCGGCGGTCCTGATTCACCCCAATGGCTCGCTGAGCACGTATATCGCCACGAGCGGACTGGGCGGATAACGGCTCGGCGTCAGCAAGCGGCCGCGACGAGTCTTCTCCTCCGCGCCGGCGGTCAGCCGACGCCGCAGTCCGCAGCGCGCGATATGGACTAGCCGCCAGCGTTGACTGTGCTGAAACTGATGACGCGCGAAGAGGCGATTACCGAGGCGAAACGCAGGCAAGCGTCAGATCCGGATGCCAGCTGGATCGCCACCGCGCGGTACGGACGGTGGACGGTGCCCCGCATCGGCGTGGCGCCAGCCAACCCCACCGGCACGGCGAGGAAGCCTCCGCCGTCGCCCCTCGCGACGATCCGCATTCCCCGATCGAACGCGCCGCCTGGCTCGCCGGCGGAGGTGGGTGAGTTCTGGGGCGTCGCCCTTCAGCGGTCGGGCGCTGTCGCTGTCGACAGGAGGACGCCTGCGGCTGGGGCTACACGTAGCAGTCAGAGTCAGCAGGCCTGAGGCCACCTGCTCCACGAAGGAGGCGCAGTATCGGTTATCGGTATCGCGGCGCTTGAGACTTCCGCTCCCGGACAGGAAGACCAGTCCTCCATGGCCTAGCGCTCGTGCTGCTCTGCGGTTGCTCGATCCGGCTTTAACGTGCCCCGGTGTCGGTCGGTCCGATGCTCGAGGTAGGCGGCTGGCGGCCTGGCGGCAGGATGCAAATGGCTCGCGGCCCTCGACCGATGAGTTCTCCGAAGCCGCCTGGTCCTATCGTCAAAGGACGCGTGAGCGGGTCGGACTCGCCCGTGGCGTCTAAACGCAGAAAGGAGCTTCGTCATGGCTCGGCCCGTGGTGCACTTTGAGGTGATCGGCAGGAATCCGGATCAGCTGCGTCGTTACTACGCCGACCTGTTCGGCTGGACGTTCGATACGCCTTCGCCAGTCGCGAAAGAGGTGTCCGCTGCGGACAGCTACGGGTTTATCGACCTCATCACGGCGGACGACGGCACGGGCATTCGCGGGGGCGTGGGAGGGGGCGAGGGCTATGACAGCCACGCGTTCTTTTATGTTGGCGTCCAAGACGTCGAAGCCGCGCTCCAGCGCGCTGAAAGCCTCGGCGGCACGCGTGTGATGGGCCCGGCCACATCACCAAATGGACTCGTCGTCGGCCACTTCAAGGACCCCGAGGGCGCTCTGATCGGCGTTGCCGGAGTAGGTTGATTGGCCTACAGCTCGGATGGGTTCACCCGAACCGACGTCCGCGCCGTCTCCAAGGGGTCGTCCCGCCAGGCCGCCCCGCTGACGATCGCCTCCGGGAAGACCCGCCGGGAGCGATACGTCGACGAGCACGGCAACACGCGCCAGCGGTTGCGTCGGCTCCCGCAAGCAGAATGGGGTGTCTTGATCTGGGATCACCACCCCGGCTTCATCGATAAGCAGACGTTCGAAGCCAACCGCGAGCGGATCGCCGGCAACACCCGGCCGCGCGCGCACGAGCCCGGCGGCGCTGTCCGCGAGGGCAGCGCACTGTTGCAAGGAATCGCGACCTGCGGCCGCTGCGGCCGCAAGCTCAAGGTGCACTATCAGGGCCGCCGCGGGCACAAGAGCCCCGCCTATCACTGCCCCGCCAGCATCCTGGTCGAGAACCGCGGCGAATGGTGTGTCAGGGTCGGCGGCGGTCAGATCGACCAGGCCGTCACCGGCGCGCTGCTCGCCGCGCTCACCCCAGCCGGCGTCAAGGCCGCGCTGCAAGCGGCCGAAGCGCTCGAACAAGTCCACGACGCCGCGCTCAAACAATGGCGGCTGCAGGTCGAACGCGCCAAATATCAGGCCGACCGGGCCGAGCGCCGCTATCGACAGGTCGAGCCCGAGCACCGGCTCGTCGCCCGCGGCCTGGAGCGCGACTGGGAGCTCGCACTCGGCGAGCTCGCCAAGGCAGAGGCCGAGCTCGCGCTGCGCGAACAACAACGACCACGGACCCTGACCGACGAGGAACGCGAGCGGCTGCTCGCGCTCGGCGCCGACATCGGCCGCGTGTGGTCCGCGCCCACTACCACTGACCGGGACCGCAAGCAACTGCTCCGTTGCCTGATCGAGGAAGTGATCATCACCCTCAAGCGCGAGGAGCGCCGCGCGCAGCTCACGATCCGCTGGAAAGGCGGTGCGATCACCGAGCTCGCGGTCACGCTCCCCAAACCACAACCCGCGGTCCGCACCGACGAGGACACCATCGAGCTCATTAAACGGCTCGCCGCCCACTACGACGACGGCCGAATCGCCGGGATCCTCAACCGCCAAGGCCGCCGCTCCGCCACCGGCGAACGGTTCACCGCGATCATCGTCGGCGGGCTGCGCCGCTACCGCCAGATCCCCGCATACAAACCACCGACCGAACCTCCCGACGGCGAGCTGCTCCCCGTCGGCAAAGCCGCAGACGAACTCGGCGTCGCCGCCTCCACCATCTTCCGCTGGCTCCAAGCAGGATTCATCCGCGGCGAACAAGACACCCCCGGCGCCCCCTGGCGAATCCGCGTCAACGACCAACTCCGCGCCCAGTTCGTCGACGACTCTCCGCTCGGCTACGTCCCGATCGTCGACGCGATGCGGATCCTCGGCGTCTCCCGCCAGACCGTGTTGCAGCGTGTCAAGCGCGGCGAGCTGCAGGCCCTCCACGTCCGCAACGGACGGCGAAAAGGCCTGCGAATACTGATCCCACACACCGAAACCAGCCTGTTCGACACCACCCCCATGAACGCGCAGGCAGTGTGACGATGGCTCCAATGCCCGAGCCAGGTCCGCGTCGAGCACCCACATTCGCCTGGGATTCTGCTTGGCGACCTGGAAGATCGCTTCGATCGCGTCGTGGCAGCCTCGGCCGGGCCGAAACCCATAGGACTTCGGCTCAAACCGCGCCTCCCACTCGGGCTCCAGTGCATTCACGACCCGCGCCTGATGCACACGGTCGAGAATCACCGGGATCCCGAGCGGGCGCCGCTTGCCGCCCGGCTTAGGGATGAACACCCGTCTGACCGGGAAGGCCTTGAACACGTCCGCGGGGTCGTGCACCCTTGAGACCAACTCTGTCTTGGCCTCCGGGGTGAGCGCGACCTCGCCGTCAACGCCCGCGGTCAGACGACCCGCGTTGCGCTCGGTCACCCGTCGCACGCTCAGGAGCGTGTTGGAGCGCGACCGGAGCATCAACTTCTGCAACCGGCGGACCCTCACGAGGTCCCCCGACCTACTCGCCGTGAAGATCCGCTGCCGCAACCGCCGTACGCTCTCCTCAACTTGCCGCCAATCGATCTGGCGCCAGTCGAGCGAGGCGTCCTCTGGTCCACTCACCGCTCTCTGATCAGCCGCGATGGTTTCCTGCTGCCTTTCGGCCACCGGCATTCGCTTCTCGGTCATCCTGTTCGCGCCGGGGAGTTGGGCCCTCCTCACGGTCGGCTTACCGAACACGCCCAACGGCGTGCCTGGACCCCGACGGGGTTTCCCCGTTCCGCACACACGAGCTGCGACCGGTGAGGGCGCCCTCTAAACCCCGGGGACAACGGTGCTCACCCCGACCGAGGCGACTTCCGGCCGGGCGCCGGCCACATCTCAGCAGCCAGTCCCTGCACCCTGCCGCACTTCCCATCGACAGGGGTCGCATAACGAGGCACTCCGAGGGTTCACGCAATTCGCCCGCCCGGTCTTCCCCTCGCCTGTGGCCGCCCGGATGGAACGAGCCGCCCTTGGGCTTTCCCCCGGGGCTTCGCACCCCGCCGACCAGGAGCCGGACAACGCACACCAGGGTGGGGACAGGCCATCGAGCACGGGCCTGGAACTACACGCTCAACTCACATCGTCGATCTCCAATCCGGCAGTTCACTCGTTGTGTGCGACCTCGGGTCGCACGTCGCCATTGCGCTCGTCCGTTCCGGGGCAGTTCGAGCTGGAAAACACAGTGCCGAGCAGTGTTCGCTCACGCCAAATGTATGAACCGCGGATGGCGCCTCAGGGGGACCAGAGGTCGGTGCGGCCATGAGCGCCACCGACCGCTTCAGTTCCCGGAGAAATCGCCGATAAGCGGGCTATGCGTGGCTCAGACGTCCTTCCACCGGCAGCTTCGAACCGGCCAGATGGGAACGCCTCGCATGCGCTCGTGGCCGCGGATCCTCGCCGCGCGCTGGGCTGGGGCGAGCGTCACCACGATCGGTGGCTGGAGCGCTGGATCCGCTCGACCGAGGACCTCGCGCGTCTCCAGTACTCGCACCGGATGCTCGACGCGGTCATCGACGAGGTCGACGGCCGCCAGATCCGCATCGGCGATCGCTGGCTGACCGATTACGCGTCGTGCAACTACCTTGGGCTTGATCTCGATCAGGAGATCATCGCCGCCGTTCCCGAGTACCTCGAGCGGTGGGGCACGCACCCGAGCTGGTCGCGCCTGCTCGGCAGCCCCGTCATGTACGAGCAGATCGAGGACAGGCTCACGGCGCTTCTCGGCTGCGAGGACAGCCTGGTGCTGCCGACGATCACCCACATCCACATGTCGGTGATCCCGGTTCTCGCCGGCGGCGGCACGGTTTTTCTTGACAGCCGCGCTCACAAGACGATCTACGACGGCTGCGCGCTCGCTCAGGCCCGCGGCGCCTCCGTACGGCGCTTCGCGCATGAGGACCTCGACCACTTGGAGGCGCTGCTGCGGGACTCGAGCTGGCGCCACCCGGGGATGATCTGCATCGACGGCGTCAACAGCATGACAGGGAACGCTCCGGACCTCGCCGGGTTCGCGGCGTTGGCCCGCGAGTACGACGCGATCCTGTACGTCGACGACGCCCACGGCTTCGGCGTCATCGGCGAACGGTCGCCGGACGAGCCCTGCGACTACGGGGTGCGCGGCAACAGCATCGTCCGTCACGTGGCCGAGAGCTACGAGAACGTGATCCTCGTCGGCGGCTTCTCCAAGGCCTACTCGTCGCTGCTCGCGTTCATCGCGTGCCCCACCGCGCTCAAGCAGGTGCTCAAGACCGCGGCGCCTCCTTATCTCTACTCGGGTCCCTCGCCGGTGGCCTCGCTGGCCACCGTGCTCGAGGGCCTGCGGGTCAACGACGTGCGGGGAGACCAGCTCCGGGCGAACCTCCACCGCCTGACCGGTCGCGTCCTCGACCGCGTCCACGAGCTCGGTATCCACACGCCGAACCAGTCCGGCTTTCCGATCATCGAGGTTCCGCTCGCCGACGCCGACGCCGTCGACGAGGTCGGCGACATGCTGTTCGACCGCGGCATCTACGTGACGATGGCCGTCTATCCGCTCGTGCCGCGCGACGAGGTCGGATTCCGCCTGCAGCTGACCGCCGCCAACACCGACGAGCAGATCGATCATCTGTGTGTCGTCCTGGGCGAGGTCGCTGAGCGGTTCAAGCTCGAGCAGGCGCCCGCGGAGTAGCGAGCAATGTCTCCCACCAGGGCCTTCAGCGCCGCGACCGACCGCCGCTATCTGTGGTGGATGTATCTCGGCTTCGGCGCGCTCGTCTGTGCGCTGTACGTGTTTGTCCCGCCGCTCAAGGGCAGCGGCCCGGTCATCAACGGGCTAGGCCTGTACGGCGTGACCGGGATCGTCGCCGGGATCCGGATCCACAGGCCGCGCGCGCGCATGGCCTGGTGGTGCTTCGCGGCCGGACTCTGCCTGTTCTGGCTGGGCGACCTATACACCTACAGCTACCCGAAGCTGTTCGGCGCCGACATTCCGTTCCCGTCGGCCGGCGACGCGATCTACCTGCTCGTCTACCCCGTTCTGATGGCCGGCCTGGTGATCCTCGTTCGTCGCCGCAACAAGCGCGCGGACGGTCCCGGCGCGGTCGATTCGCTGATCATGACGCTCGGGCTGTCGCTCGTGTCGGGGATCGTGCTGATCGCCCCGTACGTGCACGACCACACGCTCACGCTGCTGCCCAAGCTGGTCTCGATCGCCTACCCGACGGGCGACATCATCCTGCTCGCCGCGGGCATCCGCCTCGCCGTCGACGCGGGCAAGCGCCGCCCGGCCTTCTACCTGCTGGTCGCGAGCATCGTCACGCTGCTGGCGACCGACTTCGTCTACGGCGTCTTGACGCTCCACAACACGTACGACCACCAGCTGTGGCTGGACGCCGGGTGGATCTTCTTCTACCTGCTGTGGGGCGCGGCCGCGCTCCACCCGTCGATGCAGGAGCTGTCCGAGGAGGAGACCGACCGCGAGCCGAGGCTCACCTGGCTCCGTCTAGCTCTGCTCGCCGGCGCGACGCTGATCGCCCCCGCGCTCGAGATCATCAAGGTGATCCCGACTCGCAATTGGGACCTCCTGTTCGTGGTGGGCGCGTCGGCCGCGTTGTTCTCGCTCGTCGTCGCCCGCATGACCGGCCTAGTGCGTCAGCGCGAGAAGTCGGTTGCCCGTGAGCGGGCGCTCAGCGCGGCGGGCGGTCTGCTCGTCGGCGCGACCGCCCCCGAGGACATCGTCACCGCCGCGCTCGAGGCCGTCGCGGACTTCGGCGGGGCGGACGTCGACGCCCGGGTGTGCTCGATGTCCGACGGCCGGGGTGTAGCTATGGCGCTCGAGGGCGGCGCCCTGTCCGAGTGGGTGCTGTCCGACGACGTTGCCACGTTCGTGAGCGTCTCGGGCGCAGACGGCGTGGCGAAGCTCCCGGCCCACGCCCGCGAACAGCTGAGGCTCCCGGCGGGCAATGATCCGATCCTGTTCCTCGAGCTTCGCGCCGGTGGTGCGTCGAACGCCGGTCTGGCCATGATCCTCGCCGGGGATGCTGCCCGCGACGACGAGACGCGCTACGCGCTCCGCACGCTCGCGCACCAGGTCTCGCTGGCGCTTTCGGGCGCCGACCTCGCCGCGGAGGTTCACCGGCGCACGAGTGAGGCGCGGTTCGCGACGCTGGTCCAGAACTCGAGCGACCTCATCACGGTGCTCGACGCGAACAACACGGTGCTGTACCAGAGCCCGTCGATCGAGCGCGTGCTTGGGTACACGGTCGAGGAGGTGACGGGCCATTCGTTCGAGCATCTGCTCCATCCCGACGAGCACGGACGGCTGCTCCGCCGCCTCGCCGACGGCGCCGGCGCCGGCGGCCGCGCCGAGGTGATCGACTGCCTGCTCGCGCATAAGGACGGCAGCCTCCGCCACTTCGAGATCCTCCATGCCGATCTCCTCAGCGACAGCACGGTCGGCGGGATCGTGCTCAACGGCCGCGACGTGTCAGAGCGCAAGGCCTTCGAGGACCAGCTCGCCCACCAGGCCTTCCACGATCCCGTGACCCATCTCGCCAACCGCGCTCTGTTCAACGAGCGCGTGCGTCACGCGGTTGCCAGGACGCTGCGCGACGGCGTGGGAATGGCCGTGCTGTTCGTCGATCTCGACGACTTCAAGACGGTCAACGATAGCCTCGGTCACGCCGCTGGTGACCGGGTGCTGCTCGAGGTGGCGCAGCGCGTCTCCGCCAGCGTCCGCGCGGCCGACACCGCCGCCCGGTTCGGCGGGGACGAGTTCGCGATCCTGCTCGAAGACGTGCACGACCCGCAGGTCGCCGTGGAAACCGCCGAGCGAATCCTAGAGTCTCTCGGTCGTCCGCTTGAGCTCGACAACAACCACCTGATCATCCGCGCCAGCCTCGGCATCTCCGCCGTCGAGCCTGGGAACGCCACCGACGCGGACGAGCTCATCCGCAACGCGGACGCCGCCATGTACATCGCCAAGGCCGAGGGGAAGGGTGGCTATCGCCTGTTCGAGCCCGCCATGCATGACCGCGTGGTCGCGCGTCTCGCGCTGCGCGCCGATCTGCAGCGCGCGCTCGAGCGCGAGGAGTTCGAGCTCCACTACCAGCCGCTCGTCCGTCTCCGGGACGAGACTGTCACGGGCGTCGAGGCGCTCGTGCGCTGGCGTCATCCTGAGCGTGGGCTGATCCCACCGTTCGAGTTCATCCCGTTCGCCGAGGAGAGCGGCCTGATCGTCGACATCGGCCGCTGGGTGTTGCGCGAGGGCTGCCGTCAGGCGAAGGTCCTGCGGGAACAACTCACGGGTGCGACGCCGCCGACGATCGGCATCAACCTCTCGGTCAAGCAGCTGTTCCACTCGGACATCGTCGCCGACGTTGCGAATGCGCTGACGGAGGCCGAACTCGAGCCCGAGGCCCTGACGCTCGAGATCACCGAGTCGGTGATGATGACCGACACCGAACTCGCGATCAGCCGCCTCATGGAGCTGCGCGCCCTCGGCGTGCGCCTGGCAATGGATGACTTCGGCACCGGCTACTCGTCGCTGAGCTCCTTGAGCATGCTCCCGCTCGACATCCTCAAGATGGACCGCTCGCTGCTCGCCGCCGGCGCATCTCCGGTGACCTCGGGCCTCGCCTCCGCGGTGCTGAGCCTTGGCGAGACGTTCGAGCTCGAGGTGGTGGCCGAGGGCATCGAGTACCCGGAGCAGTCCGCGACGCTTAGGGAGCTCGGGTGCGACACCGGCCAGGGGTTCTACTTCGCCAAGCCGATGGAGGCCGAGCGCCTGGTCAGCTTCCTGACGGAGCCGACGGACGCCACCGAGGGGACCGCGCTCTCCGCCGGCTCGGACTGAGCCATGCAACAGAGCTACGAGGCGCTGGACCGGCCCGGCGGCTTCAGCCGCGTCCGGCTGCTCGCGCCGCTGTCTCATCGCGACTACCGCTTGTTGGCGGGCGGCATGTTGGTTTCGCTGCTCGGCGACGGGGTGTTCCTGGTGGCGCTCGCGTGGCAGGTCTACACGATGTCGGACGCGCCGACTGCGCTCGCGGCCGTTGGGATCGCGATGACGATCCCGACGATCACATGCCTGCTGATTGGCGGCGCGGTCAGCGACCGCTTTGACCGTCGCCTCGTGATGCTCACCGCCGACGGCGTTCGCGCAATCGTCCTGGCGGCGCTCGCCGCGCTCGCGATCGCCGACACGCTGACCTTCTGGGAGCTGCTGGCGATCGCCGTCGCCTACGGCGCCGCCTCGGCGTTCTTTAACCCCGCATCGGATGCGCTCGTGCCGCAGCTTCTGCCCGCGAATCTCCTGGCCCAGGCCAACTCGCTGGACCAGCTGATCCGCCCGATCGCGCTGCGCCTAGCCGGCCCCGCCCTCGGCGGCCTGCTGGTCGGAGCGATCGGTGCCGGCTGGGCGTTCGCTTTGGACGCCGCAACGTTTGCGACCTCGGTCGCGGCACTGCTCGCGATGTCACCGGTGGCGGTCGCAGCCGCGTCAAGGAAACGATCGGGGACGGCTAGTGAGATCCTGGCCGGACTGCGCTACGTGCGAAGCCACGCGTGGCTGTGGGGGACCCTGGTCACCGCGGCAATCGCCTACCTGCTGTTCATGGGCCCCACAGAGGTGCTGCTCCCGTTCATCGTCAAGCACCATTTCCACGACGGCGCGCGCGATCTCGGCCTGATATTCGCCGCTGGCGGCCTCGGCTCGCTGACCTGCGCGGTCTCGATCGGCCAATTCGGTCTCCCCCGCTCGAGCCTCACGTTCATGTACATCGCCTGGACGGTGGCGACCCTGGCGGTCGCCGGCTACGGCCTGTCCACGGGCCTGTGGGGCCTAATGCTCGCCAGCGTCCTCTTCAACACACTCGAGACCGCCGGGACGATCGCCTGGGCGACCGCCAAGCAGCACCACGTCCCCTCACAACTGCTCGGCCGCGTATCGAGCCTCGATTGGCTCATCTCGATCGGCCTGATGCCGCTGTCATACGCGCTGACCGGTCCCGTCAGCGCCACGCTCGGAGCGCGCCACACCCTGATATGGGCCGGCGTCCTCGGCGCGATCGTCACGTTCACGCCCCTGCTCAGCCGCCGCGTGCGCCGGCTCGATCACGCGGACGCACCCAGTCCAAGGCTAGAAGCGCCCGCGGTGCGCTCCACCGCGTAAGCGACCGTAGCTCAGCCGCTCCGGTGTGGCAACCGGTCCGACTCCACCCGACGGCCTTCTCCTACGAGAAGACTTCCAGCAGTCCCGGCCACTGCTCGGCACTAGTGCTTCCAGCTCGAACTGCCCCGGAACGGACGAGCGCTTTGGCGACAAGCGGTCTCGGGTGCGCATCGTGCCGCAGGCGGCCGACTTGCCTGTTTCCGATGCGGCCGCTTGAAACGGGGGGCGCCCTCCTAATCAGCGGAATGCTCGCGTCAGTACAGATTCGCTTTCCCAGACGTCGCATCGGATGTTGTCATTCTTGGCGCAACGGAAGCTGTATTTGATCGGCGGCTCCAGGCTGACCGATGCTTAGTTGTCGCTCACGCTCAATTTCGGAGTCGAGTTCGACTCCCAGCAATACGGCGGTATTGGTCAACCAGAGCCAAATCAGAAACGTGACGACGGCTCCGAGTGTGCCGTACGCCTTGTTGTATGAGTTGAAGTGGGCGATGTAGGCACCAAACCCCGCCGAGGTGATTGCCCACGCAGTCACAGCGAGCATTGCGCCCGGCGTCAGCCAGCGCCAGCTCGGCGGTCGAACATTCGGGGCGATGTAGTACAGCCCACTGATCATCAATGTGACCACGATCACGATCGCCGGCCATTTAGCGATGCTCCAGACTTCAAGGGCGGTGGCGCCGACACCGAGCTGGCTGCCGACTGCCCTGGCCACGGGACCCGTCAACACAAGAGCGCTCAAGACGAGCGTGGCAAGCACGAGGGCGACCAGCGTCACGGCGATATTGAACGGCCATTGCCGATACCACGAACGCCCGCGCCTAGCCTCCCACATGACATTTGCGGCCCAAGAGAACGTCCCCACGTAACCGGACGCCGCCCATACGGTTGCGACTAGGCCGACGCCAAGTAGAGCGCCCGCACCGCCCTTGTTCGTGATGACGTGACGCACCGGCCCAGAGATGGTCTGCACGGTCGACTGGGGGGCGATACTCCCAGCGATCTGCAAGACCGCGTTGAAAGTCTGTGGATACTGCCCAACCACCCCGAGCAGCGCTACCAAAGCGATCATGCCCGGAAACAGCGACAGCACTCCGCGATACGTCAGAGCAGCGGCCAGATTCGTGACGCCGTCAGCGCGATACTGGTCGAACGTTCGCTTGGCGATCCGCTTCCACGCCCCCACCCGAAGATCGCGAAACCGATGTGGCTTCCCTCGCCGAGGAAACCGAAGGGCCCGACGGCCCTGACGAGCCTGAGCGCCTTCGCCAGAGCCCTGGGCACTCTCCATACCGCCCTGCTACCCGGTCGCCTGGCTGCTCGATCAGCCCGAAACCCCAAGACCGCGACTCACCGCGGCGTCCCAGCGCGACGCCGGGCCTGACTCACGCCGCCTACGGTACTGCCGTCCGCCGTCCGGTCTCATAAACACAAGGACTTTGCGCTTTCGCGTCCACCCGGGCGCCAGGTACCGGCCCGGCGAGCGGAGGCCCCAGCTGGTGCTTTGCCGGACATCGGACAGTCGCTTGTTTCACTCGCGGTTCCCGATCACGCTGCCCGGCAGGCTTGCTCTCGCAGTCCCACTCTCGAACACCCGGCTATCTCAGTCCGCACGACTGCTTTCGTCCCTCCGCGGCTCGGTGTCGTGGACCGCTTCGGCGACCAAGCGCCACTCCGGGAGACAGCGAGGAGACCGTCTCGAGGGCGACGGCCGTCGACGGCTGCCGGGGGATTGTGCGCCCGTCGTCCCCGCCGGGGTCCTTTGAGAGGTTTGAGCTGACGTTCTGGCTCCGGTGCGTGATCAAGGCCCTCTTCCGGGCGGGACTTTTTCGCGTCGCGCACACATCGTCATCGCGACCTCGGTGGTGATCGGCGCGACGCGAGCGCCCGTGCTTATCGACGGCATCCTTGCCGTCGATAAGCACGGCCAGATGACGGGCGGGCGGAGGGGCTCGCTTGATCAACAACCTGATGTCTGGGAGTGGGGTCTACCACGGCGCCGGCGATGGTCACGACCGGACAGCTGCGCGTCGCATGGGAGGGGCCGCTCCTCGCGATCGTGAGCGAGCCGCCGCCGACCGGCGTGCCTAGCGCGCCGCGCGGGGCGGCCACCCCGCAGCGTGTCGTCTCGTCGTTGCGATTATTTCGAATAGTGCTACAGTTCCCGGAGTCAGTCTCGAGGAATGATGACCCCGAATCGTGAAACCGTGATCCGTTCCGCATCGTTCGAGACGGATCGCTTTGCTGCGCTGCGCAGCCAGATCGATGCGATGTTCGGCCGCCCCCAGAAGCCGTACCTCTTAGGCCCGGATGGGGAACGCATCGAGCTTCCGGACTCGGCGCTCGAGGCCCTGAGGGTCATCATCCAGACGATGGCGCAGGGGCGATCGATCACGCTCGTCCCGCACGACAAGGAACTTACGAGCCAGGAGGCCGCCGACATCCTCCACGTCTCGCGGCCGCACCTGATCAAGCTGCTCGACCGTGGCGAGCTTCCGTTTCATCACGTCGGGACTCATCGTCGGATCAAGGTCGAGGAGGTGCTCGCGTATCGCGATCGTCGCGACGCTGAGCGTGATGCAGCGCTGCGCGGGCTCACCCGCCTCTCCGAGGAGCTGCCGGGCGGCTATCCGTAGAAGGTTGGTGTCAGCAGGCCCGCATATCGTGCGGGCGTGCCGTTCGCCCTAGTGCTCGATGCGCGCGTCCAGTATCCGCTCCCGCTCCGGGATCGGGTTCACAACGCGCTCGTCAAGCAGGCGGCCGACCTCTCCCGGCCGCCGATCACCGTCAGCGGGGTGCTTGATCGCCTTGAGCGGAGCGTCCCCAAGTTCGCGGCCCAGGTCCGCGAAGCACTGCCCTCCCGGTGAGGTATGTATGGAAGTCGTATGGAAGCCTCTATGTCTCAAGAAACGGGCACCTTGGCGACCACCCGCGCGTGCATGGGGGCGCCGGTTTTACCTGAAAATCCCAATATTCGCCCCACACGGGCCGACGCCTCGGCATGCCCCGTATTGAAGGGGTCCGGGGTTCGAGTCCCCGCGTCGGCTCGGGGACGCTTGACGGGGCGCAGTCCGTTCTCACGCAGGAAGGATCCAGAAGGCGATGACCGCGCATTGGACGGTGGCCGCTGCGATCACGAGGGTGTGGAAGACCTCGTGATATCCGAACACGGACGGCACCGGGTCTGGGCGCTTGACTGCGTAGATAACGGCTCCCAACGTGTAGAGGACGCCGCCGAGGCCAAGCAGCATCATCCCGACCATCCCGATGGCCGCGCCGAGTTGCGGCAACGCCGCCACCGCGAGCCACCCGAGGGAGACGTAGAGCACGGAGTGCAACCATGCCGGCGCGCTGCTCCAGGCCAGGTTGAACGCGACTCCGAGCAACGCCCCTGCCCACACCGCGACGAGGATCATAGTCGCCAGTGAGCCGTGGAGAACCAGCATCGCAAACGGCGTGTAGCTGCCTGCGATCAGGACGAAGATCATCGAGTGGTCGAGCCGCCGCATCCACTCCCGGGCGGTAACCGAGCGCCAGTCGGTGCGGTGATACACCGCGCTGGCCCCGAATAACGCCACCACGCTAAGCGTGTAGACGCTCAGTGCGATCCGGGCGCGCGCCGTTCCGGCGGCGATCACCAGTACGAGGCCTAGGGGCACTGAACAGGCGCAAGCCCATTGGTGGAAGACGCCGCGCAGCCGCGGTTTCAATGGCACAGGTGGCAACTCCGGCATGCCATTGACGCTAGCCGCGCTGGCATCGTTGTTCTCCGGCGGTGCGTTTTGTTGAGAGCGCACCTCGAGTCGTACGCAGGTTCCTCGAGGAGCGCCGAGAGCGTGTCGCTGGATATCTCATCTTGCGCTGACATCAATGGCCCGGTTACCCAAGCAAACCCCAGCCACGCCGGGATTCTGCGAAACGCCGCACGGCGGCGTACGGCCGCGTCGCGCCGGTCGCTTCGTTGCGTAGCCGCGACCGTCGCAGCGCCGTTATGGAGGAACAAGACGGGTACTCCGCGACGACACGACGCGACGCGACGCGAGCAAGTAAACGCTCGGGGCGATCTGCGCGTCAGGGTCTGTCTACGCCAGCGGACTGCACTGCGGTGTGCTTCGCGCGCGCGGACGGAGCTCGTATGGCTCCGTCCGCGCCACAGCGATGTAATTCCTGAATCCACCGCCGGCGTCGCCGCCGATCCGGTGGACTTAGGTTCAGGCGGTTACGGTCTCGCGCTGCGCGCTGGCGAGCACGCCCGCGCGGTTCTTGTGGGCGCGCTCGTAGGCCGCGACGTCCTTTGTGCGCTGCTCGTCGCCCTCACCCAGGACCGCTTCGATCTCGGCAACCGTGAGCTCGTCATACCCGGGCCACGGCTCCTGTGTGCGTAGCGCGCTGATGCGGCTCAGCACCGTGGTGCGGTTGTCGTGCTTGCGCTCGTAGGCGTCGACCTTGGCGAGCTCCACCTGCGAGAGCTCGGCTAGCTGGCCGAGGATCTCCTCCGCGGTCAGCGAGTCATAGCGCGGGATCGCGAGATCCTGCTCCGAGGCGACCGCGCCCTTGATCTGTCCTTCGACGTGCGCTACGCCGGGGACCTTGCGGGTCTGCCGGGCGCTGCGCTTCGCCCGCGCCTGTGTCTTGCGCGCCGATTGCCTGACCTCGCGTACGGCCTCGCGGGTGGCGTCCGCCGCGCCGGTCTCGGTGACGTCGTAGGACGACTTCCCCTCGACGTCGGCTGCGACGACCGCGTCGGTGAGCTTGGGGATCTCTCGCATGATGCGCGCCAGCATGCGCTCCTCATCGGCGCGGATCGACGCAGCCAGCTTCGCCGTCCGCTCGTCCCCGACACCGGTGGCAAGACGCTCAAGCGCGGTGTAAGTCGCAATCTCGAGCGCTTCGGTCGCACACGCATCCTTCGCGTTCTTGAGCACCTTCTCCTCACCGCCCGATCCACGCCACATATCAAACGGCGCCTTGCTTAGAGCAAGGCTCTGACTGAACATCGTCTCAGCGAAACTGACAAACAGCTGGACCGGGTTCCGGCCCGCTCCAAGCTCACCCAGGCGCTCCTGGATCCGCTGGGCGTGCCGGCTCGTTTCATCCAGATGCTTCTCAAGCCCGTCGCGATAGGAGCCGCGCGGGGTCATCGCAATCTGAGACTGAAGAACGCTCACCAAGCCGACTTCGCTGGCGTGCGCTTCGCCCAGATACTGCACCACCTTTTGTTCTGCCTTACTCATCAAACTGCCTCCAAAATCGTGTTATCGGTCAGGAAGATTCGCCCCAACTCCAAACGCCCCGGCGCGAATCCTCACTAAAGCGATTACCCGCTCAACAGCGCCGCGAACAGCCTGCCTGCTCACGCAAGCAGAACCGTCCCACGACGGCCGCCGCGTTACGCACCTCGCGTCGAAGAAGTGAGAGCGGCCCCGGTACCGGCGTGATATGAGGCCGGACTCGGGGTCGCACTCGAGGGAGGAGAGGTACTGCACCACTGATGGTGCCTGCATCTGACCTAGAAGTCAAAGACGTATATCTCCACCAACCTATAAGCAACCGCTCTGAGTATGGGCGGGGTCGTGGACCGCTGGCCGCGCGGCAATTGGATCGTGTTCGCTAACTGCGACGAAGGAGAGGGGTCGCGCGCGACGATGAAGAGTCGGGCTCCACGCCAAGGTCCGGTGTCCACCCGAACGCGAAGTCTTAGCGCTGTTCGGCGAGCGCTCCCAGTTGTGTTCGGGCGTTCTCATCGACACGGGTGCACCTGCCGCGGGGGGTCAAATCTGGGCCAGGCGAGGGCCCGCGTGCCCGACAGGCGCTGTCCGAGCCCATCCGTCGGGTAGCCGACGCGGAGCGCTCCGGCGCTGCCGCGGATGATGCGTGGGGAGGCCTCGGCGCCCTCGTTGATCGCCTCCAGCGCGTGCACGGCGAGCGCGGCTCGCGGTGCAGTCGGTCAGTGCGAGGCGCGAGCCGATCGCTCCGAACGCGTTCAGGCGGGCACGGGCGCGTCTCGGCGGAGCAGGCGGTGTTCCTTCAGATCCGCCCAAACGCCGGCGGGCACGGGGACCGAAGCCAGGCGGAGGTTCTGCGTGATCTGCTCGGGGGTGCGGGCGCCGACACAGACGCTCACGACTGCCGGGTGAGCAGCCGGGAAGGCCAGGGCTGCGGCGGGCAGCGAGCTTCCGTGGCGTTCGCAGACCTCCGCGATCATCCGAGCCCGTGCTACGAGGCTCGCGGGCGCGCCGACGTAGTCGTATCGCGCGTTCCCGGCGGGCCGTGGGAGGGCCAGTAACCCGCTGTTGAACACACCCGCGGCGACGATCCCAATGCCCCGCTGTACGCAGATCGGCAAAAGGTCGTCGAGGGCGGGCTGCTCGAGCAGTGTGTAGCGCCCGGCGAGCATGAAGAGGTCCATGTCGGTGTGGCGGGCGAAGTCGGTCAGCATGCGCGATTGGTTCATGCCGGCGCCGATGGCCGAGACGACTCCCTGCGCGCGGAGCTCCTCGAGCGCTGGATAGGCGATCTCGAGCGCCTCGCGGTAGTGCTCGTCGGGATCATGTAGATAGACGACGTCGACCCGGTCGAGTCCGAGACGCTCGAGGCTCTCCGTGAGCGAGCGGGTTATCCCGTCGCGGCTGAAATCCCACGCGCGCCGGTGGGTGGCGGCCACCTCGAAGCCGTCCGCGTCAAGCCCCACGGCGTGGCTGAGCGGCTCGAGCAGCCGACCGACCTTCGTCGAGAGCACGTAATCGGTGCGGGGTCGACCGGCCAGCGACGCGCCCAGCCGCCGTTCGGAGAGCCCGAGTCCGTAGTGGGGCGCTGTGTCGAAGTAACGGATCCCGCCATCCCATGCCGCCCGGACGGTCGCCGCCGCCGCCTCATCGGTGATCGCCCGGTGAAGATTGCCGAGCTGGGCGCAGCCGAGCGAGAGCTTGGTCAGCTTCGGTATCACCGCGCGATCCGCGCGCCCGCTCGCTCGACAAGCCGGCGCACTTCATCGAGACGCGCGGTCGACGTGTCACCCGGGGTCGTCATCGCGAGCGCCCCGTGCGCGGCGCCGTACTCGACGGCTGCGTTCAGGTCGCCGAGCTCGAGCAGGCCGTACAACAGCCCCGAGGCGAAGCTGTCGCCGCCACCCACCCGGTCGAGGATCTCGAGCCCGCGCCGCGGTGTCGCCTCGACGAATCCATCTTCGGACGACCACGCAACCGCCCCCCCAATCGTTGACCGAGGCGCTATGCACAGTGCGCAGAGTGGTGGCCACCACCGAGACCGTTTGGTAGGTCTCGGTGACCTCGGCGATCATGGCCCGGAAGGCGGCAGGGTCGAGGGCGTCGAAGTCGGAGCTCACCCCGGGTACTTCGAATCCGAGGCAGGCGGTGAAGTCCTCCTCGTTGCCGAGCATGATGTCGACCAGTGGCGCCAGGTGACGGTTGACCTCCTGAGCCGCGGCCGTCCCGCCCACCGCCTTCCACAGGCTCGGCCGGTAGTTCAGGTCGTAGGAGACGACGGTTCCGTGCGAGCGAGCCGTGTTCATCGCCTCCTCGGCGAGCGCGGCGGTCGAGGGGGAGAGCGCGGTGAAGATCCCGCCGGTGTGCAGGCACGCGACCCCCAGCCGGCCGAAGATGTGCTCCCAGTCGATGTCTCCCGGCGCGAGCAGGCTGGCTGCGCTGTGGCCGCGATCGGACACTCCGACCGCGCCGCGCACGCCGAATCCGCGCTCGGTGAAGTTGAGGCCGTTGCGCGCCTGATGGCCGACGCCGTCGAAGGGCAGCCAGCGCACGAATCGGGTGTCGACGCCGCCTTGCAACATCAGATCCTCGATCAGCCTTCCGATGTCGTTGTCACACAGCGCGGTGACGATCCCGGTTCGCAGCCCGAAGCAGCGGCGCAGGCCTCGCGCGACGTTGTACTCGCCGCCGCCCTCCCACGTGCGAAACGAGCGAGCCGTGCGAACCCGGTCCTCGCCAGGATCGAGCCGGAGCATGACCTCTCCGAGCGAGACGACGTCGTACGCGCACTCGGACGCCGGCCGCAGATCCAGGGTCACACCGGTGTCCCTTCGGCGTGCCGGGCGGCGGCAACGGATGCCACGGCCTGCGCGGCCAGGTCGGCGATCTCGTCGAACTCACATGCGGTCAGGAGGTTCCTGGGAGCGAGCCAGCTTCCGCCGACCGCGAGCACTGCGGGGTGGCGCGCGTAGCCGGGGAGCTCAGCCGGACCGATACCTCCCGTGGGGATGAAGCGCAGGCCGCGAAACGGCGCGGCGAGCGCCTGCACCGTCCGCAGCCCGCCGAGGGCCTCGGCGGGGAAGAGCTTGACAGTGCTCAGGTCCTCGCGGAGGGCCGCCATCGCTTCGGTGGCCGTGGCGATGCCCGGCACGACAGGGACGTCGACCTCGCGACAGCGTCGCACGACCTCCAGGTCAAGGCCTGGCGAGACGATGAATTGCGCGCCCGCTTCGACAGCACGGTCGACCTGTAGCGGGTCGATGACCGTGCCCGCTCCAACCGTGAGCCGTGGATCGGCGGCGAGGATCTCGATCGCGCCGGCTGCGGCGCTCGTGCGGAAGGTGATCTCGGCGCAGGGAAGTCCGCCGGCGAGGAGCGCGTCTCCGAGCGATGGGGCCGCGTCCACATCGTCGATAACCACGACCGGTATGACCCCGCAGGCCCCGATCCGCTCGAGCGCGCTCATCGCCCGAGCCACCCTCCGTCGACCGCCAGCACCGTGCCGTTGACGTAGTCAGAGGCCGGTGAGGCCAGGAATACGACGGCCCCCGCGATGTCCTCAGGCCGTCCCCAACGACCCGCCGGGATGCGCTCGAGGATCGCCCGCGAGCGAATCGGGTCATCCCGGAGCGCCTGGGTGTTGTCGGTTGCGACGTAGCCCGGCGCGACCGCGTTGACGTTGACGCCCGTCGGCGCCCACTCGTTCGCAAGCGCCTTGGTCACGCCCGCGACGGCGTGCTTCGAGGCCGTGTACGCGGCGACGTTGATCCCGCCCTGGAAGCTGAGCAGCGACGCCGTGAAGATGATCTTTCCCGAGCCGCGCGCGGCCATGTCGCCACCGAGGGCCCGGGCGAGCATGAACGGCGCCGACAGATTGACCTCGAGCAGCTCGTCCCATGCCTCGAGCGAATGCACGGCCGCCGGCGCGCGGTGGATCGCTCCGGCGTTGTTGACCAGGATGTCGACCGGTTGCTCGAGCCTCCGCACTCGGTTGATGAGCTCGCGGACAGCGTGGCGACGCGAGAGATCAGCCGGCATCCCCCAGAACCGGCGCCCGACGGCCTCGACCCGGCGTCGAGGCGTTCCGCCGTCGGGCTCGAGCGCTGCGCTGACCCCGATGACGTCGGCTCCGGCGCGCGCCAGGGCCTCGGTGATGGCGAGGCCGATGCCGCGACGCGCGCCGGTGACCAACGCCAGGCGGCCTTCCAGCGAAAACGGCGAGCCACTGCGGAGCATGTCGCCTGGGATCGTCGTCATGCGGTGTTCCGGCAGTCGACGAGCACTTTCACTACTCCCGCGCCGGACTCGAGCGCCGAGAAGGCCTGCGGCGCTCGCTCGAGCGGCTCGATGACCGAGATGACCTTCGTCGCCGGGATGCCGCCCGCGGCCAGCATCTCGACGGCGCGCTCGAAGTCCCTTCGCTCGTAGACCCGGGCGCCGATGAGCTCGAGCTCGCGCCAGAACACCCGGAACAGATCCACCGGCACCGGCTGCGCGTGAATCGCCACGACGACCAGCCGTCCGCGAACCCTCAGGGCATGGGTCGCGCTTCTGAGCCCAGCCGCGCTGCCCGAGACCTCGAACGCGACATCGCTTCCGGCGCCGTCGGTCCAAGCCGCCACCTCCGCGTCGAGGTCCGCGGCGGTGGGATCGACCGCGCGCAGGCCGAGCTCTTCGGCCACCGAGCGGCGAAACTCGTTCGGCTCGGAGATCAGCACGTCGGCCCCCTCGACCGCGGCCACGCTCGCGATCAGAAGACCGATCGGGCCACCCCCGACGACCAGCACGCGCTCGCCTCGCGCCACCGCTCCGCGGCGGATGTCGTGCACGGCGACCGCGGTGGGCTCGCTCAGCGCCGCCGACTCCAGGCCGAGTCCGGGCGGCAGCCGAACGAGCAGGCGCTCGGGCACCGTCCACGCCTGCTGCATGGCGCCGGCGGCGTCGATGCCGACGAAGACGAGGTTCTGGCACACGTGCTGGTGGCCTCCACGGCAGGCCGGACACCGCCCACACCAGTCGAGCGGCATCACGGTGACTTCATCTCCGGGCGCCCACGCGCTCACTCCGTCGCCGACCGCAGCCACGATTCCGGACATCTCGTGGCCGATCACGGCCGGGATGCTCACCCGTCCGTCCATCGCCCCGTGCTTGATGTGCAGGTCGGTGCCGCAGATTCCCACATAGGCAACGGCGAGCTGCACTTCGCCGGGCCCCGGCGCGCGCAGCTCGCGCTCCTGAACCTGGAAGGTCTCGTTACCGACGTAGAGCGCAGCGCGCATCGTCCGCCCCCTCCGCGCACGGCGCGGGCCGCGCGAGACCGTAGGTGGTTGCCGCTGTCCCGCTCAGCACCGCGGCCTGATCCTCGGCCGGGAGCTCCGCGATCACATCGACGACGACGTCGAGCCATCGCTCGACTGTCGTGCGCAACGTGGCCACGGGCCAGTCACTGCCGACCATGCATCGCTTGGCGCCGAAGATCTCGAGCCCGTATTCGAGGTACGGCCGGACCTCACTGGCGCGCCAGCCTGGCGGAGCCTCGGTACACAGGCCCGAGAGCTTGCACGTGACATTGGGGTACGCCGCCAGGCGCGCGAGGTCGTCGCGCCAGGCGGTGCTGCGCCCGCCCGCCACCGGCGGCTTGCCTAGATGGTCGAGCACGAACGCGGTCCGCGGGCACGCGCGCACGAGCTCGACCGCCGCCGGAAGCTGATCGTGGGTCACGCACATGTCGAACGCAAGGTTCCATTCGGACAGCATGCGCACCCCGCGCACGAGCGCGGGTGCCGTGACCGCTTCGAGCGGCTGGCCCTGCAGGTGACGCCGGACGCCGACCACGAGCGGCCGTTCCGCCAGTCTCGCGACATGGCGCTCGGCTGCGCGGCCTCTGTGCAGCGGCGCGTAGGCCACGATGCCGCGCAGGAACGGATGATCCTCGGCCAGGCGCTCGACCCACCCGACCTCGTCCAGCGCCTCCTCGTCACGGCAGTCGGCCTGGACGAACACCGCGCCGCTGAACTGGTAGCGGCCCGTGTCGAGATCCTCTGGGCCAAAACGGCGGCACAGCGACGGGTGCGCCTCGAGCCAATCGTGGTGACGAGCGCTCGGGTCCCAGAAGTGCAGATGAGCGTCGATGAGCTCGGTCATGCCCGCGCGTTCAGATGGCGGCTGCAACGGCTGCTCCGTCGTGGATCACGCCTCCGGTGGACGGATCGAAGAAGTGCAGCGCGCCCTCGTCGATCGCGACCTCGATCGTGTCGCCTTCGCGGATCCGCGTCCGCGGGCTGAAGCGGCCGACGAGCGTCGTCCGGTCAAGCGATCCGCGGTGGTCGACTACGCGGTCGTCGCCGACGTCCTCGGCCAGTTCGCGCACCTCGTCGGTAACTGCTGCGCGCGCCCGGACCGAGAAGTGCATCAACACCTCGGAGCCGAGCGCTTCGCGCAGCTCAGCCTGACCGCGGAGCCGGGGCTGGTTGTCTTCGTCGCTCAGCGCCGCGTCGCTCAGTGCCTCGGGACGGATGCCGAGCACGATGTCACGGCCCTCATGCGCCCGAAGCGCCGGATGCGCGACAAGTGTCTGCTCGCTCAGCTCGATGCTGATCTCGCCCGCGACGATCCTTGTCGACCCGTTCTCACGCACGACTGTGGCCTCGAGCATGTTCATCGCCGGGCTGCCGATGAACCCCGCCACGAACACGTTTCGCGGTCGGTGATACAGCTCCTCCGGTGGTGCGACCTGCTGGAGCACCCCCTTGCGCATGACCGACACGCGGTCGCCCATCGTCATCGCCTCGATCTGATCGTGCGTGACGTAGACGGTCGTCACGCCGAGATTGCTCTGGAGTTTCTTGATCTCCGCCCGCATCTGTACGCGCAACTTCGCGTCCAGGTTTGACAACGGCTCATCCATCAAAAAGGCCTGCGGCTCACGGATGATCGCGCGGCC
Organism: uncultured Solirubrobacterales bacterium; assembly: GCA_963834675.1. Classification (GTDB taxonomy): domain Bacteria; phylum Actinomycetota; class Thermoleophilia; order Solirubrobacterales; family Solirubrobacteraceae; genus Palsa-465. The sequence continues at coordinate 312,597 of CAWICS010000009.1, read as the reverse complement.
CATCGCGACCCGCTGGCGCTGACCGCCCGACAGCGCGCGAGGCTTGCGCTTGAGGTGAGGCTCGAGGTCGAGCATCCGCGCCGTTTCCAGAACCCTCCGTCTGATCTCGTCCTTGGGAACCTTCTTGGTCTTGAGCGCGAAGCCGATGTTGTCCGCGACCGAGAGGTGCGGATACAACGCATAGCTCTGGAACACCATCGCGATGTCACGGCTCTTTGGGGACAGATTGTTGACGATCCGTTGACCGATCCGGATGGTCCCCTCGGTGATCGACTCGAGTCCGCCGACCATTCGCAGCGCAGTCGTCTTGCCGCAGCCCGAAGGCCCGACGAGAACCATAAATTCACCATCCGCGATCTCAAGGTCCAGCTTGTCGACCGCCCGAGTGCCATCGCGGTAAACCTTCGAGACACCTTCAAACACCACCTCAGCCATTCATCACTCCTTCACCGCCCCGCCGACCAGCCCGCGCACCAGCGCACGCTGGGACAGCAGGAACACGATTGCGACCGGGAGGACCGCGAGCAGGGTCGCCAGGGCAAGCTCGGGCCGAAAAATGTTCACCTGTTGGCCGCCACCACCGACGGCCGGGTTGAACGAAGGGGTCGACGACAGCAGGTCCGAGAGACCGACCTGGATCGGGTACTGCGAGGAGTCCGCAAGCACGGCGTAGGGAAGGAAGAAGTTGTTCCAGTCGGCCACGAAGCTGAAGAAGAAGACGAGCGCTACCACGGGCTTTGCGAGCGGAAGCGCGACGCGTCGGAATGTCTGCCACTCGCCGCAGCCGTCGCTGCGCGCTGCGTCGAGCAGATCGGGTGGGACTGCGGTCGCGTAGTAGATGTACGCGAGGTACACGCCGAACGGGAAAAACGCGAACGGCAGGATCACCGACAGTACGCTCCCGATCAGGTGCAGCGAATTCAGCTCGAGGAAGATCGGGAGCACGAGCGCCGCCGCCGGCATGATCATCACGACGAGCGTCAGCGTCAGCACGAGCGTGCGGCCAGGGAAGCTCCCGAATGCGAGACCATAGCCAGCAGGGATCGCCGTCGCGAGCACGATTGCTGTCGCGCTGAACGCGTACAGCAGCGAGTTGCCGATCCAGGTGCGGAAGATGTGGCCGCTGAACGAATCCAGGTGCTTCCACGCAAGCGCGAGATGATGAAAGCTGCCGAACGAGAACGGGCCGCTCGTGACGAGCGCCCCGTCGGACTTCGTGGGTGCAAGGATCAGCCAGAGGATGGGTGCTACAAAGAACACGGCGAAAGCCGCGAGGATCAAGAGCCGGAGGCTGAGCCCCGTGATCCGCATCAATCCTCTCTCCTGAACAGTCCGGTGCGGGTCACGATCACCACCGCGGCGAGCAGGCCGATCGCAAGCAGGTCAACGGCGATGGCGGCGGCGGCGTTGAAGTCCGCGTAGCGGAAGGCCAACTGGTAGGCGAGCTGGTTCGCTGACCACGTGTCAGGGACGAGGCCGAGACTCGCCTGGTTCACGAGCTGCGGCTCGACGAACAGCTGCGTCCCCGTCGCGAACGAGAGGATCACCATGTACGCGATCCACTTGCGGATCAGCGGCAGCTTCAGCCGCAGCGCGATCGTGAAGGGTCCCGCGCCGTCCATGCGAGCGGCCTCCTCGAGGTCGGGCGGGATGGTGTTCAGCGCGCCGTACATGACGACGATCCAGCCGCCGGCGCCTGTCCAGAACGCGATCATCGCGAAGATGTACGGCAGCTTGTCGGGCGCAATCGACTGGACGAACAGGTGCGCGCCGAGCACGTGGCGCAGAAGGAACGAGCCGGGACTGACGACGGGATCGAGCATGAACAGCCAGACGAGAACCGACGCCGCGCCCGCCAACGCGCCCGGCATGTAGAAGAGGAAGCGAAACGTCGACGAGACCCGGTTCGCGCGGCCGTGCAGGAGCAGCGCCAGCCCGACGACGAAGACGACGAGCGCCCCTAGCCAGACAGCGGTGTAGAGGAGGATGTGCTCGAACGCGGGGACGAAGCGGTAGTCGTTGACCGTCCGCACGAAGTTGTGGAAACCCGCCCACTGGCCGTCAGCGTGGGTGAATGCCAGATCGAGCGCATAGATCGTCGGCGCGACACCGAATCCGATCAGAAGTGGCAGGTAGGGCAGGATGAATGGCAGGCCCCGCGTGGCGCGGAGGCCACGCAGTCGCGTGGCCTCCGTGTACGCCGGTGTCACAGCAGACGAACTCACCTCATCAGTGGCGAGTGACCTGATAGCCAGCGGCCTGTGCGGCCTGGGCCAGGGCATCGCCCAATGGCTGCAGCTGGGAGCTCAGGGATTGGCCGGCGACCAGCTTCGTGACCACCGTGTTGGACCACACCGGCTGGTCAGGGTAGGTGACCAGGTTCCATCCCTTCCAGATCAGGCCGGCGGCCGACTTGAGCGCCGGGCCTGGATCGCTTGCGAAGAAGGGATCCTTGGCCTGCTGGGCCAGCCAGGCGTCGGCCAGCGGGCCGTATGCCGGGTACCCGGGGCGCGCATCCTTCCCGGTGGGATTGAAGACCGTCGTCGCCCACTTGACGAAGTCAGCCGCGGTCGCGAGGTTCTTCGAATGCCTCGAGATGATCCACGGGCCGCCGCCCACTTGGCCGGTCGTGATCGGGGTCTCGCTGCCCCACTGCAGCGGCATCGCTGCCGTTATCTGCCCGGGCGGGACGTGCAAGGTCTGATCGAAAACGGCCTGGCCGAACCAGCTTGGTCCCGGCAGCATCAGGACCTTGCTGTTGGCACCGCCGTACTTCTTGCCGAAGTCCGGGGTCAACGCGCTCAGCGGCGGCACGGTGCCGTTCTTGATCAGCGGATCGAGCAGCGCGGCCATCCTGGTGCAATGCGGATCGGTTGAGTTGATCCGGACCTGCTGCGGGCCCGTCACCTGCGAGAGCGGGCACTGGTCACCCCACAGATAGATCCAGTGGCTGAATGACTCGCCGATGTTGCCGATGACGTAGCCGGGGTGCTCCGTGCCAACCTTCTGGCCGAGCGCTGCCCACTCCTGCCACGTCGTCGGGATCTTGTAGCCGAACTTGTCCATCAGCTTCTTGTTGACCCAGAGCACAACCTGGGCGAGGTTGTCCTGGACGCAGTACTGCGTGCCGTTGATCGTGCACTGGGCCGTCGACGGTGCGGGCCACTGGCTGAGCACGCTGTCGGGAATGAGGCCCTTGACAGGCGCGGCGTAGTCGAACGGCTTGGAGGCCATCCATACCGGGTCGTTGACCTGCTCGCTGAACATGACATCCGGCCAGCCGCTGCCGGTTCGATTCCACAGCTGAATCTTCGTCTGCAACGTCGTCGCGCCGTTGGCGTCGCCGTCGAAGGTCACGATCTTCACGTGCACGTTCGGATGCGCTTTCGCGTAAGCCTGCGCCACCGGCAGGCGAACCGAGTCGACCCAGACCGTCAACGATCCAGAGACCTTACCGCCGGCCGAGCTGCTCGAGGCATTTGTGGCGCCCGCCTGACTCGATGACGAACTGCTGCCGCCACACGCGCCGACGGCGACCGTGGTGGCGGCCAGCGCCAGCGATGCGAGGATGGTCCGCGTCAACCGACGCGACAGCGGCCGCGGCGGTGCGGACTCCTGGAAAAGACTCATAGCTCTCCTCTCGTGTTACAGGATGGCCGCGGACGTCGCCGCGTCGATGACCAGGTGGCGGAGCTCCGACGGGTAGTCGGGTCCGGCGGGAAGGCCAAGCCCGACGTCCTCGGGCGCGTGCACGAGTCCGCGCGCGTCGACCACGGCCTCGCGGGTGACCTCGAGCGAGGTCACGAGTGACTCGTAGTACGTCGTGTTGGGAATCGCCATGCACAGGTGCTGCGAGTAGTTGCCCATCCCGTGCACCTCAGCCCTGAGCCGAAACGCATCGGCGAGGTGGGCGATCCGCATCGCGCCGGTGATCCCCCCACGCAGCTCGGCGCTCGTACGCACGAACGATGCCGCCCCGCTGGCGATGAAGTCGGCGGTGTTCAGGTGGACCCCATCCGAGGTCTCCGCCACGCACAGCGGCACTCGGACGCGCTCGCTGAGCCACTTGTACGCGGTCACGCTGAACTCGCGAATCGGCTCCTCGTACCACAGGTAGCCGGCATCGCTCAGAGCGTCGCCGAGGTACACGGCGTCGGGTAGGTCGAACGCCGCGGAGCCGTCATACATGAGCGGAACGTCGTCTCCGACGTGCTCACGCACAGCAAGACATAGCCGCGCGTCGGATCGCGCATCACCCCACGCGTGCAGCTTGATCGCGGGGTACCCAAGCTCAAGGCACCGCGTGATGACATCGAGATAGTCCTCGACCGTCGCGAAAGTCACCGTTGACGCGTACGCGGGAATCGACCGACGAAAGCCTCCGAGCAGCTGCCACGTTGGCTGATTGGCGACGCGGCCCGCCAGGTCCCACAACGCCGTGTCCACGAGACCGAGGATGTAGAGGGGCAGCTCTTCCGTGCGGTCGAGTTCCCATAGCCGATGCCAAAGCCACTCACGCGCGAGCGCGTCGGCGCCCAAAAGTTCGTCGCGCAGAACTCGGTCAGCGATGTCCTGCAGGATCGCCCCGGCGCCGCGCCTGGGAGCGAGCGCCACACCCTCCGCGCCCGACTCCGTCCCGATTCGCAGCACCGCACCGTGCCCGTCCGGAGGCGCGCCCCGAAGTCCTCGTCGCCACGCGAATGGTGGCTGAACGCCGGCGATCTGGACCGAATAGGTCTCGATATGCGTGATCCGCACGGTCTCTCCTTATCTCCGTCCGGAACATACATCATACGTCTGTAGTATGTCAACTTACGTATGACGTATGTAGTTCTGGTAGTCTGCCGCTCGTGAGCGACTCCACGCCGACGGAGCGTCTATCCCAGCCGCTGCCCGATGACGGCGGAGGATGGTCGATCGGCTCGCTCGCCGGCCGCCCGGCCCGGCTGAGCGTCGTAGTCGTCAACGTGCTCGTCGAGGAGATCGTCTCCGGGCGCTATCCCTCGGGCAGCCTGCTTCCGCCCGAGCCGGTGCTCTGCCAGTCGTTCGACGTCAGCCGCTCGGTGGTGCGGGAAGCACTGAAGGCGCTCGAGCAGAAGGGCCTCGTGCGCGCCCGGCAAGGCCACGGGACGACTGTCACCGCACCGTACGAATGGAACCTACTGGACCCCGTCGTGCTCGACGCGACGATCCGGGCGGACGAGACCATGCAGATCCTTGATCAGCTCGTGGACGTACGCGTCGCGCTCGAATCCGACATGGCGAGGACAGCCGCTCGGTCGATGACCGATGCCGACCTGGCTGGGCTCGGCGCGTTACTCGAGGAGCTGCGGACCCAGCTCCAGGATCCGGGGGCCTACCAGGAAACCGATACTCGCTACCACGACTTCATCATGCGCTGCTCCGGGAACCGACTCGGCCGTTCCATCATCCACGCGATCCACCCACACGCGCGCGCCAGCAGCCGGTACAACCCTCCGACGAATGACGAGGACCTTCGGCAGGCACACGTCGGGCACGTGGCGATCTATGAGCACCTGATGCGACACGACGGGGAGGGCGCCGCCGCCGCGATGCAGGAACACATCAGGGGTACATGGCAGCTTCGCAGGCTCAAACGCGCCTGAACCTGCATCACGATGTCCCGCTGCTCCTCGATGCACGCGGACACGGCGCCGGATCCGCATCGGGCCTGCTGGTCGCCAGTAGGACTGGGGCGCTCGCTGCCCCAACGGACGAGCAGCAGGAGAACGCTTGACACGCCGCACGGCTGATGCTCCGCCGGGAAGGGCGAGCACGGCGGTGACGCCGAGCATGCTCCTCCGAATAACCATTCAGCTTCCCTCTCGTCTGGCTGCTTTACGCCTGGCCGGCTCTTGTCCCCGATTCCAACCACGGCGAAGCTGGAGTTACGGGGCGCTCCGGCTGACGCCGGCGCGCCGGTCAGTACTGCCTCAGCGAACGAACGGCACCACGCACTCTGTGCAGGGAACCGGTGGCGTTGGCCGCGCCGGGGCCAAGCCCTTCCGACTCAGCCAACCGACCACATAATTGACCCAGATCGGCAGCGACTGGTGAACCATGAACAGATGGGCGGTGTCCGGGAGGATCACTTTGGTCACATCGCAGCCGCAATGCTGCCGGTAGTACGTGTAGTCGGCTTGGGCGTCGACAGGCGGATCGACGCCGTCATGATCGCCTGACGTCAGCAGTACCGGGATCGACGGCCCGATGGCATCGATCGCCGCGTCGTTCTGGGCGAACTTGACGCCAAAGTCCTGGAGCTCGCCGTATGGGGAATCCAGGAACGGAGGCTCACACGCGATCTGGACGACGTAGGGCACCTCGCCCGGGGGATACACGTTGAAGTTCTCGCAGTCCTGGCGAGTCTGGAAGAACTCGAAATAGTCAGGATGGTTGGGATCAGGGACCGTCGAGACTGTCGGTCCCGGCGGGATCGGGGTTCCGGGGGGCGGCTGCGCGCCCGATCCGTCGATATCGGTCTGGATCATTGCCGCGACGTCGTGGTAAGTGCCGGGATAGCCAGCCACGATCCAGCCGCCTGCGCTATGACCGATGACCACGACCCTGCGGTTACCACCACCGCGGGCTCGCCGCTGCGGACCCGAGCAGTCGCTGCCGCTGGTCGTGCTGTAGCTGCCGGCCTCGACCTCATCGACCACCTGGTGCAGCTCGGCCCGATGCGCCGCCGTGGTCAGCGTGAAACCGCCACCCGGGTGATCGAAGTAGCTGCTCTTCGCGTATCCGAGCCGGTCATAGGAATACACCACGTAACCCGCCGCGGCCAACGCCTTGGCCACCGACCAGGTGGGCGAGAAATCCCAGTTCTCGGTCGAGGAGGCAATGCCGTGCACCAGGACGATCGCGGGCGTCCGCTCATCACCCCTGTCGGCCCCGCGTCCGCGCCACCAGCCACTGTCCCGCTCATCGCTGTAGCGCAACCCATACAGCGTGCTCTGACCGCCCGCCGGATTCGTCACGCTGAAGCAGACCGTCATCGTCTTGATCCGGTCGCCGAAGTGCATCGCCGGCTGGATTTGGTGGTGAGTGCCGTCCGCCACCGCGCCGCCCGGAACCATCGCCGCACCGAGCAGGAGCAGAAGTGCGACCAGGATAAACCGGCAGGCTGGACGCGCTGAGAGTCCGCGCGCCCGCCGCACCCGACCACCCAGGTCGGCGTGTCCGGACGTGGACCGGCTCGTACTCATAAACACGAGTCACCTCCCTCAGGCGAACTCAGACGACTTGACGGGTTTGTCATTGTCGCACGAAGCACGACAATGTCAATCCCCTTCACCCTTCCGCTGCTTGTGCCCTGGCTGGCGCCGGGCCTTGCCGCGGACCTCGCGAGCTCGCAGTTCGGGCATCACCAGAAGGAAACTCGGTGCAAGAGAGCGCCTGGTTGCGCGACTCGACGACCGCGTCACAGCTGATGCGCGGGCCGGGGGCGAACGACGGCGCCGAGATAACTTAGCGACAAGAGGGGCAGGTCCCGGCTAGCCATGGTTTGCTCGGAGCTGGGCGAGTCAGTCGTCACCGCGTGAGGAGAGGCGGCACCGGCGCCCGCAGTCGGCGCGGGCGACCCTCACGCCCGGTGTTGAGGTCATAGCGGTGTTTGGCAAGGTCTTGTCAGCTTCTGGCGCTGCGTCGATGGCGACGGTGTTGTGTCGGTATGGGCCCGGCGGTAAGGTCCACCTCCAGCTCGTCGGCGGTTGTCGAGAGAGCGTTCTGAATACGGCCTCGTGAGGGAGGGAGTATCGGTGCGTGCAACGAGTCGTTTGCTCCGATGGCTGCTGCCTGTTGGTCTGGTGCTGGTTGCCGTCGCAGTCGGTGTTTCGGGCTCTGTGGCTCGTCCGGCCCCTCACAAGGCGTCGGGCGCAACGGGCGGGGGTACGTCCGGTGTGCTGGATCTCCACGAGGGGTCTGCGTTGACGCTTGCACTGTCTGGGGACGGTCACTCGATCGTTATGAATTTCATGGGGAATCTGTGGACGATGCCGGCGGCAGGCGGCACGGCGACGCGGATCTCGAGTTTGTCGCAGGACACGGCTTATCCGACATGGTCTCCAGATGGGAAGACGATCGCGTTTCAGTCGTATAAGAGTGGGAATTTTCACGTATGGGCGATGAACCCGGACGGGTCGAATGTCCGTGAGCTGACGTTCGGCTCCTACGACGATCGCGAGCCGGTGTTCTCTCCGGATGGGACACAGATTGCTTTTTCCTCCGACCGACCGCCGGCGGGGTCGCCGGACGGGACTGCGAGCGGCAGCTACAACGTCTGGGTGCTCACGCTGGCGACGGGGCAGTTGTCTGAAGTCACGCATGACCCAGTACTGAGCAATGCCTACTACCCGACGTGGACACCGGATGGCTCGCATATCACGTATGTAGATTCGACTCACTCCATCGATTCAGTCGCTGCCAACGGGCAGGGTTCAGTCCAGACGCTCTACACGAACTCGGCGATGACGCTGTACTCCCCGACGTACTCGCCGGACGGTAAGAATCTCGCGTACGTGGGACAGCCCGCCGCGGGTTCGGGGGGGCCGACGAGCGTGAACGGGGGGCCACTGACGCAGTTGTTTGTCAATGGTCAGGCGGTGTCGGGCGACGAGGATGTATTCGCGTTCCCGGCGCCGTGGTTGTCGGATGACACGCTGGTTTATGCGGCGAACGGGAAGGTCTGGCAGCGGAACGTGACAACGGGGACAGTGACGAACATCCCGTTCTCTGCGCGGGTGGCGTTCGCGCGGGCGTCGTATCCGATGAAAAACTACGACTTTTCGTCGACCGCGAAGCAGCGGGCTGTGGGCATCGTCACTCCGGCGTTGGCGCCGGACGGAAAGCAGGTGGCGTTCGTCGCGCTGAATCAATTGTGGTTGATGAGGATCGGGCACAAGCCGCACGCGTTGACGAGCGACAAGTTCTATAAGGCGGATCCGACGTGGTCGCCGGATGGGAAATCTTTGGCATATTCGACCGACTCCGGTGGGGCGATGGCGATCTTTATCCGCGACCTGAAGACGGGGGCGACGCGGAAGTTGACGGCGCCGTTCGCGGGGCCGGAGGTGCAATTGGCGTGGTCGCCTGACGGCAAGAAGATCGCGTTCATGGACACGCTCGATCTCGAGGCTGGTGCGCGCGAGATGTATGTAGCGGATGTCGCGACGGGGCAGTTCCAGAAGGTGTGGGGGACAGCGAACTCCGCGGGCCTCACCATCAACTCCGACTTTGAGCCGGGCCGGCCGACGTGGGGGCCGGACAGCAACACGATCGCGCTGGCGGTGCTGCAGCAGTACTCGAACCGCTTCCGCGAAGGTGTGAGCAAGATCGCAACGGTCAACGAGACGACGGGTGCGACGAACGAGTATTTCGCGAATCCCGCGAAGCCGTATGAGACGATCAGCAACCGGGTGGAGGACGACGGGCCGGTGTGGTCACCGAACGGGAAGTTCATGGCCTACGTGATGGATAACGTGTTGCAGGTCGTGCCGGTTGATCCGGCGACCGGGGCACCGACTGGCGCGCCGAGGCCGCTGACGGTGGAGGCGGCGGATCAGCTGAGCTGGTCGGGAGACTCGCGGCACATTCTGTATGACTCGGCCGGGACGCTACGGCTTATCTCGATCAACGGGGGCGCGCCCAAGACGGTCCCGGTGAATCTCACGTGGAGGCCGCAGCCGCCCCCATCGGGCGAGAAGGTGATCCACGCCGGGACGCTGTGGGCGGGAAGGAGCGGTTCCGAGCAGACCAACGTGGACATCGTGGTGAGCGGCAACAAGATCGTGAGGGTTGGACCGGCTCAGCCGCGGTCGACGTACGGCCCTCGCGTCAAGTACGTGGATGCGTCCCACGACACCGTGATCCCGGGCCTGTGGGAGTCGCACGCGCACGAGGGGATGGATCAGCCGTTCTCGGGTGGCCGCACGAATCGTCTCGAGCTCGCGATGGGCATCACGTCCGAGATGTCGATGGGGGACGAGCCGTACCACTCGCTCTCGGAGGTCGAGTCCCAGCAGTCCGGCGCGGCTCCCGGCCCTCGATACTTCTGGGCTGCCGAGCCGGTCGACGGGAGCAGGATCTTCTACGCGTGGATGCGGGCGGATCCGAACGTGTCGGCATTGACCACGAATCTGCAGCGGCTCGGGAAGCTAAAGCCGGACATCATGAAGACTTACGTCAGGCTTCCCAATAGCCTCGAGCAGGTTGCGATTCAGGCGGGACACACCCTCGGGATACCGTCGTTCTCGCACTACTTCTGGCCGGCGCTGGCGTACGGCCAGGATGGCGGCTCGCACTGGGCGACACAACGATTGGGCTACCAGATCGCGGTGTCCAACGACGTCATCGCCTACGACGACACGATCCAGCTGTACGCCCGCTCGGGGATGTCGATCACCACCACGCCGTACACGGGCGCGCCGAACTTCCTTCCCGACATCAACGGTCAGCCGTCCATCAATGACCCGCGGATCAAGGCGCTGCAGAGCCCGTGGCAGTACGCGCTGGCACAGCAGGAGTTCGCGGCACCCCCGCTCCCGGCGGCGGGCTTGTCGACCCAAGTCGGGACGACAAAAGCGCTGGCAAAAATTGTCGCGGCAGGTGGCACGGTGGCCATCGGTACCGACAATCCGATCGGTTTTGGCAACTTCGGACAGGTGATCGCGATTAGCGAGGTGGCACAGACCGGCCTGGGCAATTATCAGGCGCTGCGCGCGGCGACCGTCGAGCCCGCCAAGATCATGGGGGTCTCCAACCAGCTGGGCACGATCCAGCCAGGGATGATCGCCGACATGGATGTAGTCCACGGCAACCCGTTGGTGGACATCAAGACGATCGCGAACGATGTGTATGTGATGCAGAACGGGAATCTGTACACCCCGCAGGAGTTAATCGGGCCATATGCGGCGAGCAGCGCCAAGGCTGCTTCTGTCGCCAAGTGGGGGTCTCGGGCAGGCTCACGCGGAGCCCCTGTGTGGGAGACGCCTGGCGAGCTGCGTCGACGGGTGACCTTGGATCTGTCACAGCTCTGCTGATGACGGGCCAGCTGGTAGGTGCTTGGGCGGGTGTCGCACGTTGCGTCGCTCGCTCGAGCGCCGTGCTGGCGCTGGCGGCCGCTCTGGTTGTGGTGTCGAACGGATTCGCGCGCGCCGACACCGACCCCGCCAGCACATATCTGGTTTCCAACCAGGTCTTCCTGAGCTCGCAGTCGACCGCCAAGTCGTCCGCTCAGCGGCAGTTGGTTGCCGCCGTGGCCGCGGCAAACCGCGCTGGTTTCGCGATCCGAGTGGCGGTCATTTCCAGCGACTACGACCTCGGGTCAGTCCCTGGGCTCTGGAATAAACCGCGCACGTATGCGCGGTTCCTAGGCGCGGAGTTGTCCGACGCGAACAGGCAACAGCGATTGCTAGTCGTCATGCCGAATGGGTTTGGCTTCAACTGGCCGGGTCACGCTATCGCGCCGGCCTATGGATTGCTCGCGACCGTGCCACCGGACGTCGGCGCGGGCGCGAGTCTGGCCGCGACGGCGGAGGATGCCGTACGCCGGCTGGCACGCGCCTCGGGAGTTGCGCTTCCGCCGAGCCACGCCGCGGTGGGTGGACCGGCGCGACGGGGGAGCGCTGGGACTCTGAGGATTATCGGCGCCGTCGCCGGCGGGATCGCTGCATTATTGGTGTTCGCGGTCATCACCCCGCGAGCGCGGCGTCGGCTGGCGCTGCGGCGAGAACGACGGGAGGTCCCGAGGAGTTCCCGGTCGCCGCGAAAGCTGAGGTGGGCCATCCCCGGCCTGGTCGTGTTGTGTGGGGTCGCGGTCGCCGCGCCGATCCTTGCGTTCGGCCGCTCCGCTCGCACTAGCGCTCCGACCGCCTACTCGCCCGTCTCGCTGGTCTCGCCTCCCGCGGCCAGCTGGGGTGCCGGCGATCGTCGCGCTCCCAATTTCTCACTACGCGACGAGGACGGCCGACCTGTATCGGTGGCTGCGAACCGAGGACACCCGGTGATCGTGACGTTTGTCGATCCGTTGTGTCGCAACTTTTGTCCTCTCGAAGCGTACGTGCTCAACCAGATGGAACGTCACATCCCGGCCGCTCGGCGCCCCGTGATCCTTGCGGTCAATGTCGACGTGTATGCAACCGCGCGGCGGTACCTCCTCCAAGACGATCGCGAGTGGCGTCTCGTCCCAGAGTGGCGTTGGGCCATCGGCCGTCCGGCGGACCTCGCTGCCGTGTGGAAGAACTACCGAATCGAGGTCAAAGTGACGACGTCCCGGATCAACGGCACCATTACATATGGCGTCGACCACACCGAGGCGGCGTACGTGATTGACGCGACCGGACACGAACGTGCGCTGTTCGCATGGCCGTTCAACCCGCAGGACCTCGAGCACGTACTTCGTCAGCTAGCTTGACGAGCGGGGATTCCTCAGGCAGGACTCCTGCGAGCAGGACTTCCCAGCGTAGTGATGATCTCGCCCGCACGGAAGGAACCCCGATGAACCGAGTGACAAGCGTGATCGGGATCGCGCGAGTGCCTTCTCTATAGCCCTCGTCGGGTGCGGTGGGTTGCCGAAGAGGCCAACCCAGACAACTCCTGCGAAGAACATCTTGCAGACGGCCACAGCCGGGTCGCGGAGCACCCCGGCTGTGACGATGACAAAACAGCAGGCAGGCCTAGCGTACCTGGCTGCTGTTGGACCAGCAAATGCGGCCGGCGCCGCCCTTGCTCGAAAGATGCGTGCGTACACGAACTCAAAGAGTCTGGATCTGCGGGTTATGACGCGCTAGCCGGAATCGAGCTAACCGGTCCGCTTGCCGGCTGCCCTTCATGGGGAAGCCAGGCGTCGCGTCGCCCAGGTCGGGCTGAGGCCTCGGATCGTCCATGGCGAACATGTCGTCGGTCTGAGCTCGGGCGACAGGAACGTCTGGCGGGCAGTGGTGGGCTGCGGTTGTTCAGTGGCTGTGGTCAGTGCTGGGTTCCTCGGCCCCGACTGCGACCGAGATTTTGAGTCCGCCGTCGGGTCGGCCGTGGGCGGTGATGGTTGCACCGTGGGCGGTAGCGATCGCGTTCGCGATCGAGAGTCCGAGTCCGACGCCGTCGTCTGAGTTGATGCGCTGCTGGGCGCGCGCGAATGGCTCAAACAGGGTGGCGATCTGCTGTTCGGGAACGCTCGGGCCGGTGTTGGCGATCTCGACCACAGCGGCCTCGGCATGGTTGGTGGTGCGGATGCCGATCCAGCCGTTTGGGTTGTTGTGGCGAACCGCGTTGTCCACGAGGTTGGCGATCATCCGCTCGAGCAGCACCCGCTCACCCCGGGCGGGGGCCGGGTTAAGCGCGGTCTCGACGGTCAGGCGCCGCTCGGTGATCGCCGGCGCTGCGGCGTCGAGCGCGTCCTCGACGGCGATGGCGAGATCGACCGACTCATGGGTGCCGGTACCCAGCTCGCTGCTGGCCAGCGTCAGCAGCGCCTCGACCATCGCCTCCGCCTGCTCGATTGATCGTTTCACCCGCTTGGCCATCGCCTCCAGCTGCTCGGACGACCGGTTGGGTTTGGTGAGCGTGACCTCGATCGCGGTGCGCATCGCGGTCAGCGGGGTGCGCAGCTCGTGCGCCGCGTTGGCCACAAACCGCTTCTGGCTGGCAAACGCGGCATCAAGCCGCTCCAGCATCAGATCGAACGTGTCGGCCAGCTCTTTGAGCTCATCATCGGGACCGGCGAGCGCGAGGCGCTCTCCGAGCTGCAGCTCGGACGCCCTGCGCGCGGTCTGCGTGATCGAACGCACCGGCCGCAGTACGCGACCGGAGACCAGCCAGCCAAGACCCGCGGACGCGAGCGTCGCGATCCCCAGCCCGACCAGCGAGACGTCAAGCAACGTCGTAAGCGTCCGGTCGCGCTGGCTGTGCGATCCCGCGCGCGCCCCTGCCGCGAATGCCCGCTTGCACTCCTCAACCACCTGCGGGCCTTCGGGCTGGCCCTCCTTGCACAGCGCCAGCAGCTGGGGATCCCGCGCAACGATCTGCCCACCCACCGCGGGCGGCTTCGGCAGCCGGCTGGCGAGCAGCGCGTAGGTGAGCGCCAGCAGCGCCGAACCAGCCAGCAGGAACAGCACCGCGTAGAGCAGCGCCAGCCGAACGCGTATCCGCCGCGGCCAAAAGCGGCGGACCGCCTGCCCGATCGGGAACGTCCTCATCGCATCCGATACCCGGCGCCGACGACGGTCTCGATCGGATCCGGCTCGCCGAGCTTGCGGCGCAGGCGCCCGAGCGTAACCGCGACCGTGCGTGTGAACGGGTCGGCGTTTTCGTCCCATACGCGCTCGAGCAGCTCCTCGGCGCTGACCACAGCGCCGTCCGCGGCCATCAGCACCTCGAGCACCCCCAGCTCCTTGCGGGCCAGGGGCAGCTCCCGGCCCGCCCGCACCGCGCGCCTGCGGGCGCGATCGAGCACCAGCTCGCCCTGCACCAGCAGCGGCGGGGTGGCCGGCGAACGGCGCGCGAGCGCGTGCACCCGCGCCACCAGCTCCTCGAACGCGAACGGCTTGGGCAGATAGTCATCCGCACCCAAATTCAGACCCTCGACGCGATCGCGGATCGACCCGGCAGCCGTCAACATCAGCACCCGCGCCGGCGACTTGGCGCTCGCCAGCGCCACGCAGACCTCGTCGCCGTGGACCGTGGGCAGATCCCGGTCAAGAACGATCACGTCATAGCGGTGCACGCGTCCCTTCTGGAGGGCCCGCGCCCCATCGTAAGCGATATCGGCCGCGATCCCACGGTCGCGAAGCCCCTCGGCGATGTCATTCGCAAGCTCCGGGTGATCCTCGACAACTAGCACACGCACCCCGACATCGTGCACCACAGCGTGTAACAGCGACATCACAACCTCAAGCCACGCACCATCCCGTCTCTCCAAGCGCGTCGACGTGTTGCGCTGGTGTGACCCCCAGGGGCGTACAACCCGGCGCCATGACACGACATCGCTTGCCAGTTCTCGCCGGGATCGCGGCCGCCGCCGTGCTCTCAGGCTGCGCCGGCGCATCCACGACCGCCGGCACATCCGCCGAAGCGGCAGCTGCCGTCCGCAGCGACCGCGCGATGATCCAGTTCGCCGGCTGCATGCGCACCCACGGGATGGATATCCCCGATCCCCACCCCCGGCCTGGACACTCCGGGCTCACGCTCGAGCTGCCCGAAGGCCTCACCGGAATGCCCGCATACAAGACCTGTCAGCACTACCTCACGCAGATCATCGCAACCAAGGAAGCCGGCGCGAGAGCGGCTGCCGCACCGATCCGGCTCGCGCTCATCCGCTACGCCGAGTGCATGCGCACGCACGGCATCCCGATGCTCGACCCCGACCCGTACGGAGGCCTCAGCCTGGGCAACGTCCCCGGAATCAACACCGGCAACGGCCGCTACACACCACAGTTCCACGCCGCCGACCACGCATGCCGGCACCTGCTTCCCGCCTCAGTCCACGACAACGGAACCGGACCATGACCCAACCAACTTCTGGGCAACGGACATCAAGCACAACAGCAGCCGGCGACTGTCGCCGGTGCAGCGCATCCGCGGCGCTGATCTCAGCCACCCGCGCTCAAGAACCGATCGCACGCAGCAAAGCTCCATGCTGCCCGCCTTCTCAGGCGGCAACGGTTCCCACGAACCGCCTCCGGGTTCCCGGCCCTCCCCGGCGAACCTATTCCCCGGCAGCACGCGTTCCAGGCCCCACGCCTCGCTGGCGACCAGCACGATCATCCCAACAACCGTTAGGAGGGCATCACAAACCACGGCAACTGAGAAATACGCCACTGCTCGTGCGGACGCTCGGCGGCGCTGAATCGAGCCGGGCGACCGAACGCCTGGCTTCCCACACGAGGAGCAGCCGCCATGCGGGCGGGGGATCTCGATTCCGACTAGCGCCTCATAGGGTTTTGGACGACGAGGAGCGCTCATCGCGTCTCTTCCGCAACCAGCCGCATACGCGACAGCGACCGAGTCCGCCGCCGAGCGATTGCCAGGCACCGGTCCGGTCCGCTCGGTTAGAACAGGCAGGCAACCTATCCGCTCTCCAGAGGAGGGAGCCATGTCTGCTCATCAGTTGTTGGACGCTGCGGGCCGTGCTCGGGTCACCCGCGACGATGCCGGGGCATCATGCCGGCCCCAGTCCGCGGAACAAGGGCCGCCGGTACCCGGCGGATCTGCCCACGGTCCACGAGCAACCGCAGCATGCGCCAAGCCGCGGGATGGCGCTTGCAGATCGCAACCGGTTGTGTCGATCCGGTAATGCGGACACGCTTGTCGACCGATTGGTTCTCGTCCGGGACGGTGTCTTGTCAGACGACAGCATCTATACGACAAAGGAGCAGACATGACCAATGCAACGAGCTCCGCCCTCGAGGTCGCGCTCGCCTATTACCACGCCTGGACCAGCAAGGAGCTCGACCGAGCGATGACCTACATCGCCGAGGACATCGTCTGCGAAGCCCCAGCCGGCCGAATCGAAGGCGCGGAAGCCTACCGAGCGTTCACGGCGCGATTTGTGCAGATTCTCGTCAGCTCGAGCGTGATCGCCTCGTTCGGCGACCAAGACACCGCGCTCGTCATGTACGACGCGGAGACCGTCCCGGTCAGACGCGCACCTGGCGCCGAATGCGTCACCGTCCGCGACGGCAAGATCATCCACAACCACTTCATCTTCGACCGTGAGCCCTTCGAGGCCGCTCGACGAGCACAGCGATAGGGCCACGGTGCCGCGCCTCAGGTAGGTCTCGAGTGACCGGGGAACCTTTCGAACGCTCTGGTTTCGGCACCGCGGGGTATCCAGCGTGAGCACCGTGCAGGGTCGCGCTTGGCGCGGGGATCCGCATTAGCCTGGTGTTCGAGACGGTCGCCAACGGCGTCGTCGGCGGCGTCACGGCCGACGACCCCGGTATCGCCGCGGCCACCAACAGCCTCGTTTCGCCGCTCGGCACCCCACACGGCGGTCATCGCCTCCGCGGTGGTTCGCCCACGCAGGAGGATTTGCCACGCCCCAGGAGCGACCAGCGCTGGTTCACGGTGATCGGGATCCTCGCGCCTGTCGCGATGGCGCCGGAGCTCGATAAGGCAGCGCTGGTCGGGATCCCCGCCGCACAGCGGTTCCTCGGCGCTGATATGTACCCGACGACGATCTACGTCCGCACCGACCGCACGACATGCGGCGCGCGCCATGAAGAACGTGCCATCCCGCACCGCCGGCTGATCCGCCCGTGCCCCGGCGTTCTCTTCCTCGCCGCTCTACGCCGCCGCTCTTCGCGGCGGGCGAGCGGCGCACAAGCCCGCTCGATCTCGCCGCTCTCGAGCGCCTGACTCAGCAGCCCTCGTAGGCCAGCTCGCCGGCCCGCACCGTCGCGGCGGCCGCGCGCTTCTCGGACTGCACGACCACCGCGGCGACCACGATCGCGGCGGCGACCAGGCCGGCGGCGATCAGGAACGCTAGGTGGTACCCGCTGGTCAGCGCCTGCGCGTGCGCCGTGCCGGCGTGCGCCAGGTGGTTGCTGCGTGAGGCGGACACCGTCGCCAGGACCGCCAGGCCCAGCGCCCCGCCGACCTGCGCGGCGGTGTTGACCAGGCCCGAGGCCAGGCCGGCGTCGCTCGGCGTCGCGCCCGACATCGCGAGTCCCATCAGGGCGGGGAAGCAGAGGCCCACGCCGGTGCCGGTCAGCAGCAGCGCCGGCAGCACGTCGCGCACGTAGGAGCCGTCAACCGGCGTCCGGGCGAACAGCACCATGCCGGCGACGATCAGGCCGAGCCCCGGGAACTGGATCGTGCGGGCGCCGAACCGCTGGATCAGCTTCTCCGAGTAGCGCAGCGACAGCGTGCCCATCACGATCGTCACCGGCAGGAACGCCAGGCCGATCTGCAGCGCGTCGTAGCCGAGCACCCGCTGCAGGTAGAGCGAGCCGAGGAAGAACATCCCGAACATCCCGGCCACGGTTAGCACCTGGATGAGGTTCGCGCCGGTCACGTTGCGCGAGCGGAAGATCCGCAGCGGCATTAGCGGCGTGGCGGCCTTCGCCTCGCGGGCAACGAACGCGGCCAGCAGGGCGATCGAGACGGCGCCGAGGATGAGCGTCGTCGACGCGCCCCAGCCGTCCTCGGCCGCGGGTTTGACGATCGTGTAGACGCCGACCATCAGCGCGCCCGTGATGAGCGCGGCGCCCGGCAGGTCGGCGCCCTTGCTCAGGCCGATGCCCTCGTCGGCGGCCAGCAGCCGGCGGCCGAGTATCGCCGTCGCGATGCCGATCGGGATGTTTATGAAGAAGATCCAGTGCCAATCGATGGCCTGGGTGAGCACGCCGCCGGCAAGCAGGCCGACCGAGCCGCCCGCCGAGGCGACGAACGCGTAGACGCCGATCGCCTTCGCCTGCTCCCGGGGCTCCGGGAACATCGTCACGATCATGCCGAGGATGACGGCCGAGGTCATGGCGCCGCCGATGCCCTGCACGAACCGCGCCGCGACCAGCCACACCTCGCTCTGCGCCAGGCCGCACAGCGCCGAGGCGCCGGTGAACAGCGCGAGCCCGGCTAGGAAGATGGTCCGGCGACCAAGCAGGTCACCAAGGCGCCCGGCGAGGAGTAGAAGCCCGCCGAACGAGATCAGGTACCCGTTCACGACCCACGCGAGGCTGGAGGTCGAGAACCCGAGATCGTCCTGGATGGACGGCAAAGCGACGTTCACGACGGTGACGTCGAGGACGATCATCAGCATCCCCACGCAGAGGACATAGAGAGCGATCCAGCGGGAACGGTCGGCGGTCATGTCGGTCCTTTCCTTCGGCATTTGAACTTTCAGACCGGAGTCGGAGCCAGACCTCATCGCTCGACATGTCGAGAAAGAGAAATCGGCTCCGATCTCACCGCGAACCCCCGAAAGGAGCCTGCCTCGAGGCCAAGGAGCATCTGGCCGGCTACTGCATGATCGACTGCGACTCGCTGGACCGCGCGCTCGAGGTCGCGGCGACGTGGCCCGACGCGCGCTGGATGGGAATCGAGGTGCGGCCGGTGATGACCCCCGGCGGAGAGGAGATGTGAGCATCGAGGAGCAGCTGCGCGGGCTGGCGCCGCGCGTCCTCGGGACGCTCGTCCGCCGCTACGGAAGGTTCGACGCGTGCGAGGACGCCGTGCAGGAGGCGCTCCTCGACGCGGCGCTGCAATGGCCGCGCGACGGCGTGCCGGCCAATCCGCGCGGCTGGTTCCTTACCGCCGCGCACCGGCGGCTGATTGACGAGCAGCGCAGCGAGAGTGCACGGCGCCGCCGCGAGGAGGGCCTCGCGCGCGAGCCGCCGCCGGGCGAGGCGGCCGACGGGGACGACACGCTGGAGATCCTCCCAGCTTGCAAGATCCGCGTCGTTCATGCGAAGGTCCCGGGGTGCGCCAAAGACATCGTTCGGTAGAGGCGTGAACCGGCGGGCCGCGCTGGCTCTGAGCTGCTTGCTTCTTGCCGGCTGCGGCAGCGGTTCGGTCCGTAGTGGGTCCGGTAGCCAGACGCGGCACTCGGCTAGCGTCGCGCGCACATCGCCGACGACCGCTCCGAGCCCGGCAGCCGTGGCGGCTCGCGTGTGCGAGCGGGCCTCCGACGCGGCGCGCAAACGGTTGGGAGTCGCCGTCGCGATGCGGATCACGGACACCGATCCGGCGTACCTGGAGTGCACCCTTGATGCTCGAGGCGTCCACGTGGACGTGGTCGCGCAAGCGATTGCGCAGGCGTTGGGCGACTACGACACGATGCTCATCCACCAGGTGCAGACCTACGTTTACCCTCCCCCGGCGAACGGGGTGCGTGATCGTAGCCAGCTTCCACACCCCATCCCGGGCATCGGTACGAAGGCGGCATGGATACCCGGCCAGCAGAGGTTGCTCGCCACCAACGGAACCCCTCAGGGCGGCGGCAACTTCCTGTGGGTCATCGTGACGGGTCGGTTAGCTTCGGGGCCGCCGGGATTGGCTCTCGCGCGCGCGATTGCTGCGGCGACCCTGCCCGTGGCGCCGAGCGGACCGAAACTACGTTCTGAGCACTAGCTACGCGATCCGAGGGTCGAGCGCTGCCTTCCGGCGAGATTGGCGGCGCTCAGGGGAACCGGAACCGAACGTTGGGCCAGCCATGGCCGGTTCGGCTGCGGCGGCGATGGCTTGCAGAGCCGCGAGGTGCCCGCGCAGGGCTGTGCGTCCCGGCTTGGTGAGCGTGACCTGCCGCCGAGAACGTGAATCCGCCCGCACCCGGGAAACCTCCACATACCCGGCTCCGGCGAGTGCTGAGAGGTGCTTGCTCAGAACCGAGTCCGAGATTTCCAGGCTGTCCCGTATGTCGGAGAACGGCAACGATCGGACCGGCGAGAGCATCGCGCATATCTGTAGTCGCACGGGTGCATGGATCAGCTCGTCGAACGCTGCTTCGCTCACCGCTGCCACATCCGAGAGGTCCGGCGCTGATAGGAAGCGTTCGCGGCCAGCATGCAGCTCCCAACGATCAACGCCACGGCGCCACCCAGTCCCCAGCTGGCGAGGGCCGAATCGCTGCGGCTGGCGAGCAGATGGGGGCCGATCACGCCGCCAACAAGCACCGCGACGGACATGAGCGTCACTTCAGTGACACCCCACTTAGGCTTCGGCAACGAACGCAACGAACGCCACTGGTTACGAGCGGACAATTTCACAAGCGCAACCAGGAGCCACACGACGGCGATGATGGTCGCCGCGTTTCCCGGTCCCTTGTACACAGGCGCGACGGCCTGCACTCCGCAGAACACGCTCAGCGCGAGGATGCACGACGCCGGGGCCGTCGCACGACGCACCGACGCGTCGTGTGCCTGGCGGGCCGTCCGTAGCTGCTGTCGGACCGCGTCGGGTGGGATCGGACTCGCGGAGCGACTTTCCATACCGGAAAGATAGCACACGACTTGCCGCGACGGAAAGTCACGTGAGCCCTGGCGCTTGATCCCTGCGCAGGCGACCGGTAGAACACGCCGATGCGACGCAGCGACGACCGAGTGCTGGTCACCCATGTGGGCAGCTTGCCGCGACCGCTCGAGCTGCTCGAGCTGCTGCTGGCGCGCGAGGCGGGTGGCGAGTACGACGCGGAGCGGCTCGACCAGCTCCAGGCCGCCGGCGTGTCGGAGATCGTGCGACGGCAGCGCGAGCTCGGCATCGACGTCGTCAACGACGGGGAGTTCGGTAAGACGAGCTTCCTCTCGTATGTGAACGCGCGCTTGGGTGGGCTCGAGCCGCGCGCATCATCGGGCGCGCCGCCATGGTCAACCTCTCGGGAGGCTCGCGCCTTTCCCGACTACTACGCCTGGGCGGCGCAGGCCAATCCGAGCGGCGCCGCCTTGGCGCTGCACCTCGCAGCGATCGCGCCCGTGAGATACACCGGTGCGGAGGCACTCGCGGCGGATATTCGTCACCTCAAGGCGGCGGTGGCGGAGCACGGCGCGACCGAAGCATTCATGCCGTCGATTTCGCCGACCAACGTGGAGGATTGGCAGAGCAACGAGTACTACGGCTCCGACGAGGAGTTTCTGTTTGCGATCGCCGACGCGATGCACGAGGAGTACGCGGCCATCATCGACTCTGGCTTGCTGCTGCAAATCGATGATCCGGGGCTGCTGACCCAGTACACGATGCGTCCCGAGTGGACCGTTTCCGATGCACGCGCGTGGGCCAAGGTCCGTGTCGAGGCGCTCAACCAGGCGCTGCGAGGGCTGCCGGCGGACCGGATTCGCTTCCACACCTGCTACTCGATCAACCAGGGCCCGCGGAAGTACGAGCTCGAGCTGTCAGACGTGATCGATCTCGTCCTGCAGATCAATGCCGGCGCCTACTCGTTCGAGGCTGCCAACCCCCGCCACGAGCACGAGTGGCGAGTCTGGCAGTCCGGCGAGTTGCCCGAGGGGAAGATCGTGATCCCGGGATTCATCACCAACTCATCGGTGATGATCGAACACCCCGATACGGTCGCGGACCGGATCGTGCGCTATGCGGAGATCGTCGGCCGCGAGCGGGTCCTCGCCGGCGCCGACTGCGGGTTCGCCTCGTTCGCCGCAACGGTGGAATTCATGCCCGAGATCGTCTGGGCCAAGCTCGAGGCGCTGGCCGAGGGCGCCCGTCGCGCGAGTGCACGCCTCTGGCAGTAGGCACGCCGCGGTGCCAATCTGGGTGGTAGCGGCGATGCGAAGAGAGAGACACCCTCGGCCACCGGGGCGTAAGTGCCGACTACCACGATTTCGGCATGACGAATGTCACGAGCCACGCCGGCCGACCGCGCACTCCGCGCGGCCGGCCGGCTCGGCTGACTCAGTCGGCGATCAGCCGCCCGAAGGCGGGTTGTACAGCACCGCTTCGCCGTTGGGCTTGATGATCTCCATCGCCGCGTCTACCGCGGAGATGTTCTCGTAGTTCTGGGGCGTGCGGTCCCACTGGATGCCCATCGTGTTCGTGTTCAGATGCTGGAGGGTGTGGTACATCGCATCCTCGGACAGCGACGGGGCGTGGGTGACCGCCCAGCCGATCTCCAGCCCGGTGTCGAACCCAACCTGGCTGTTGACGAGCTGGTTGGTGGAGTTGAGTCCGGCCGCCTTCATCGCCTGGAAGTAGAGCGAGATCGAGGCAGCGGTCTGCTTGTCGAGCGGCGAGGTGCCCTGCTGGGCGTGCTGCAGCCAGGTCTGCATCGAGCCGAGCACGTAGACATGCTGCATGTTCGTCGCGCCGCCGGCGGCCGAGATGAAGCTCGGCAGCTCACAGGCGGAGCACTCGCTGATCGGGATGTTCGGGTCCTGATCGCGGATCGCGCGGATGGCCGTGATCGACGGGGGTCCCGGCACGAGCCCGAGCAGGATGATCTGCGGCTTGGCCTGCAGGAGCGAGAGCACCTGCGGGGTGATGTTCGTCGCGGTGAGCGGCACCGTCTGGGTGGCGACGAGCTGGAAGTGGTACTTCGCGGCGAGCTGCTGCACGGTCTGCTGATTGACGGTGCACACCGGACCACACTGGTTCTGGATGACCGCGACCCGCGTCATGTGCTGGGGCACGATCACGTTCTGCACCGACGCCAGCTGGTCGTTGTAGAAGACGTCATAGAACCCGGGGAAGCCGTAGGAGTTGAGATTCTTGTAGCCATTGGTCTGCCAGCCTGAGGACTCGGTGACCATGATCGTCTTGCTGGCGATGGCGATCGGCATCGCGGCGTCCGCGTCGGCGCCCGACTCGGGTCCGGCGACGAACGTCGCGTGGTTCTGCTTGATGCACTTCTGCGCGACGAGCGCCGCTTGGGCGGGCTGGGACTGGTTGTCGATGACGGTGTAGTGAACCTGGTGGCCCTTCAGGCCGCCGTGGGTGTCTGTCCACTTGACCCAGGCCTGCAGGCCCCAGTTGTTCGTCTGCCCGAGCTGCGAGTACGCGCCCGACAGGGCGAGATCCCCGCAGACGTTGATCGGGCTGTTCTTGCTCGCCAGCGAGTTGCTCGAGCCGCCGCATGCGGCGATCAGCATGGCTGTCGCGAGCACGAGACCCAGCACGGCGCCGCAGCGCCCGCGGCCTATCCCTCTCCCGCTCATCAATGTTCTCCTCCTAGCGTGGTGGTTGGTGATGCTCCGATCAGCAGCGAGTTGACGAGCTCCGAAGAGCGGAACTCCTCGCCGGTGCCCGTGAACACGAGGGCCCCACTCTCGAGTACGAAGATCCGCTCGGCGATCGCAGCGATGAGATCGAGGTCGTGCTCGACGAGCAGCACGCAGGTGACCTCGCCGATCGCGCGCAGTACCCCGCGCAGCCGGTCGCGCTGGACCTCCGAGAGCCCCGAGGCGGGCTCGTCGAGCAGGAGCAGCGACGGGCGCGAGGCCATCGCCCGCGCGAGCTCGACCATGCGCTGGGTCTCGAGCGTGAGCGACCCCACCTCGCGGTACGCGAGCTCGCCGAGGCCGAGGTACTCGAGCGCCTCTATCGCGTCCGCGCGCGCCCGCGCGAGATGACTGATGACGATCCCGCGCAGCAGGCTCGAGCGCTGGGAGCGCAGGCACGCGACGGCGACGTTGTCGAGCACCGTCCGTCCGCGGATGAGGTGGACGGCCTGGAAGGTGCGGCTCACGCCACGGCCAAAGCGCTCCGAGGCGGGCAGCCTGGTGATGTCCTCGCCGGCGAGGGTGACGACGCCGGCGCTCGGCCGGACGCTACCGCCGACGACGCCGAGTAGCGTCGACTTGCCGGCGCCGTTGGGGCCGCACAGGCCGAAGATGCCGCGCTGGGGCAGCGTGAGGTCGATGTCGCGCAGCACGACCAGGCCGCCGTACTCCTTCGCCACCCCGCGTACCTCGAGCAGCGTCGTGGTCGCGGCGGCCTCATCGGCGCGCCGCGCCGCGAAGTGCTGGCGGAAGGCGCTCGTCTGCGTCTCCTCGGTGATCGCGAGCTCGCCGGCGATGCCTGCCTCCTCACCCTGGCCGAGTACCGGAGGCGGCGCGAGCGCTCCGTCGGTTATGGCCAGCCCGGCGAACGGCAGCCGCGGCGCGGCACGGCGCCACAGGCGGCTCACGATGGCGGCGGTGCCGTCCGGCTCGATGAGCAGCACGATCGTGATGAGCGCGCCCTCGATGAGCAGGATGTGGATACTGATCCAGTTCGAGATCCCCGTGACGTACTGGATCCCGACCGCGCCGAGCACGGCTCCCAGGACGCTGCGTCGGCCCCCGACGAACAGCATGATGAGCAGCGACAGTTCGGCGGTCGCCTGCACGAGAGTGGGCGGCACGAACAGCTGGGTCCCGGCGTACACGGCCCCGCCGAGCGTGGCCAGTACCGAGCCGAGAATGAACAGTTCAAGGCGGCGGCGCGAGGTGCGCACCCCCATCGCCTGTGCGGTGTTCTCGCTGACGCCGAGCGCGTACATCTCGAGGCCGATGTCGGAGGCGATCAGACGCGTCGTGGCGAACACGACGGCCGCGACGATGACGACGGTGAGGATTCCGTTGGCGGTCGCGGACCCGCCCGGCCACAGCGTGCCGGTGAGCGGAAGGCCGGTCGTGCCGCCGAGCCACGTCGCGTAGGAGAGGTAGCCGACTGCGATAAACGGGAACATGAGCGTCGCCACCGCGAGGGCAAGCCCGGAGGCGCGGGAGACGGCCTTGCCGATCATCCAGGCAACGCCGCCGCTGGCGATCGTGATGGCGACGAGCGCGAGCAGGCTGGGCCAGCCGACGTTTGCGTTGAGCACCGCGACGCCGTAGGCGCCGAGACCCATGAACACCGACTGGCTGAAGACGACCTGCTGGCTGAAGCCGATCTGCACGGCCATGCCGGCGGTGACGATCGCGTAGCTGAGCGCAAGGATGACGACGCTGCCGAAGTACGAGTCGGCTGAGCCGCCGGCGACGATGAGGCCGGCGATCAGCACGAACGCGGTCGACAGCAGCGGACCGCGGTGGGCGCCGCTCAGGCGGCGACCAGTCGTCGTGGTGGTGATTGGGGTCGTGGTCATGGGGCTACTCGAGGACGACGTCGAGGCCCATCGCGCTCGGCCGGATGAGGACTGCCGCGGCGAGCAGCGCGTACAGGATCGTGTCGGCGTAGTTGGCGGATACGTAGCCGGCGAGTAGCGCCTCCACGATGCCGATGCCGAGGCCGGCGATGACCGCCTTGCCCGGCTTCTGGAATCCGGCGTAGGCGGCAGCGATGAATCCAGTGATGCTGAGCGCCGCGCCCGAGTTGTACGTGTAGCCGGTGATCGGCGACTCGAGGATGCCGAACACACAGGCGAGCACTGCGGAGACTATGAACAGCAGCCGGCGGTATTTTCGGTTGTCGATGCCGACAATCCGGGCGCCAAAAAAGTTCTCGCCACACGCCTCGATCGCCTTGCCCCTAAGCGTGCCGCGCAGGACGAGCGCGCTCGCGATCCCGAAGACCGCCGCGAAGATCACGACCAGCACCCCGGCGCGGTCGATGTGCAGTCCGCCGCCGAGGCCGAGCGACTGGCCACTCCAGATTGCGGGCGCTGCGTGCACGTCCGTCCCGTAGAGCAGCTCGGCGATCCCCTCGATGAAGAACGAGAGCGCGAACGTGAAGAAGAAGGTGACGACGATCCCCTCTTGACGGGTTCGCCCGTCCTGCGCCAGTCGGAGCACGGTCCGGTCGTACAGGTAGCCGCCGACCGCAACGACGGCGAGCACCGCGGCGATCGCCGGTGCGAGCTTCCAGTGGTGGACGCGAACGAGGCTGTCGACGCCGAGCGCGCCGATCATCGCGAAGTCGCCGACCGCGAGGTTGAGGATGTTGCTCACCCGGTACCACAGCGCGACGCAGGCGGCGAACGCGGCGTAGATCGAGCCGGTGACGATTCCGGAGATGAGCAGATTGCCGAGCTTCACGCGTGCACCACCACGCCGTTGCGGACCTCGATCTGGCGGGTGGCGAGCTGCAGCGCCCGCGTCGGGGACTCCTCGACGATCAGCAGCGTGCGTCCCGCCTCGTGGATCCGCCGAAGCGCCTCGTAGACGCGCCGGCTCACGGTCTCTGCGAGTCCGAGGCATGGCTCGTCGACGGCGAGGATCCGCGGGTCGGCGGCGAGACCCCGGGCGATCGCGACCATCTGCTGCTCGCCGCCCGACAGGGTGCCCGCCTTCTGCGCCATTCGCCCGGAGAGCTCGGGGAACAGCTCGAGCGCCTGCCGGTGGGCCTTGGATGCCCGTGCGCGGCGGAGGCTGCGGATGCGGCTGTAGCAGCCGAGCACGATGTTGTCGGCGACCGACAGCTGCGGGTAGAGCTGGCGGCGCTCGGGGACGAGCGTGAATCCGTGGCGGGGCATGAACGAGACGTCGTCGGCGGGCGCTGCACGGCCGAAGATCTCGACCCGGCCGCGGCGGTGCACGAGGCCGGCGATCCCCATCACGATGGAGCTCTTACCGTTGCCATTGGGACCGATGAGCGCGACGCAGTCGCCCTCGGCGACCTCGAAGCTCACGTCGTGGACGGCAGCGACGCGGCCATAGTTGACCGCGAGGTTGGAGATCGCGAGCGCGCTCGTGCCGTTCCCCACTGGCTCCCCGCCCGCGCCCGCGCGCGGCGTCCAGCTCCTCTCCATGGCGCCATGGTACGGCCCGTTGACATAGGCGCCGACCAACAGGTCGCTGATCGCACAAAAAGGCGGCGATCCGGGCACTCAGCGACAAGTACGCCCAGGCGCGGCGCACGCTCACGGTGCACGTGGGAGGATCGCACCGGAATGAGAACCAAGGCTGCGATGATCCGCCAGGCAGGTCAGCCGTGGGAGGTGACGGCCCTCGAGCTGGACGATCCGGGTCCCGGGGAGGTGCTGATCAAGTTCTTCGCCTCGGGCCTCTGTCACTCCGACGAGCACGTCCGGGCGGGGCACACCGAGGCTCGCCTGCCGATGGTGGGCGGGCACGAGGGCGCCGGTATGGTGGAGGCCATCGGCGAAGACGTCACGCGCGTCAAGCCCGGCGACCACGTCGTCTGCTCCTTCATCCCGGCGTGCGGCGCCTGCCGGTATTGCTCCACCGGAAGGCAGAACCTGTGCGACCTGGGGGGCGAGATGCTGACCGGGCTGCTGGCGAGCGGCCGCTTCACCTTCCACGACGACGACGGCGCCGATGTCGGCGGCTTTTGCGCGCTTGGCACCTTCTCGGAGAGAGCGGTGATCTCCCAGTTCTCGTGCATCAAGATTCTGGATGACATTCCGCTGGATGTGGCGGCGCTGGTCGGCTGCGGCGTTCCCACCGGCTGGGGCACGTCGGTGTATGCCGCGGGCGTGGCGGCCGGTGACACCGTGGTCATCTTCGGCGCCGGCGGCGTGGGCATCAACGCCATTCAGGGCGCCCGCTATGCCGGCGCGGCCAATGTCGTGGTCGTGGACCCGGTGGCGTTCAAGCGCGAGAAGGCGATGGAGTTCGGCGCCACCCATGCGTTCGAGGACGCCGACAGCGCGCGGCAGGTAGTCAACGACATCACCTGGGGCCAGATGGCGGACCACGCCATCGTGACCATCGGCGTGCTCACCGCGGAGGTGGTGAGCGCCGCCACGGAAATGGTGGGCAAGGACGGCCAGGTGACGATCACGTCGGTCGGCCGCAGCGGGGATACGCAGATAGCGCTCGCTGCCAACGGCTCGGTGGTCGGCTGGCAGCGGCGGATCCAGGGGCATGTGTTCGGGATGTGCAACCCGCTCTACGACGTCCCTCGCCTGTTGCGGCTGTGGCGGGAGGGCCAGCTGAAGCTGGACGAGCTGATCACACACCGCTATTCGCTCGACGAGGTGAATCGCGGTTACGAGGATTTGCTGAGCGGCAAGAACATCCGCGGCGTGATCATGCACGAGGGCTGACCGGGTGACCGCGGGTTGCGGAGTGGAGGACCGGAGGGTGAAGCTCTTGGGCAGCCCCTGTACAGCCGAGACGTTCGGGGCTAAGGTCGAAGACGACTACGTCGTACTGGAGGTGTAGACAGTGTCTGGTATCGAGACGCAGCCCGGTCAAGCGGTAACGGCGCGCGCCGTGAAGCTGGTCGATTGCGATGTCCACGCTCAGGCGACGGAGCCGATGCTCACGGAGTACATGAGCGCCGGCGCGCGGCGCCGGCTGGAGCGCTACGGCCACCGATCGCCCCGGATCACCGACTGGTACCCCCGCGCGCGCAACGCCGGCATGCGCGTCGACGCGTGGCCCAACAAGCCAGGCCACATCTGGGGCAGCGACCCCGAGACGACGCGCGCCCAGCTGCTCGACGAGTTCGGCGTCGACTACGCGCTGCTGGAGGTGCTCAGCGGCGCCGACTGCTACGACGACGCCGACCTGGCCGCCGCGTGGAACCAGGCGATCAACGACTGGCAGCTCGACAAGTGGCTGGAGTTCGATGACCGGTTCCGCTCGGCCATCTGCGTGCCTCACGAGTACCCGGACCTGTGCGTCGCCGAGATCGAGCGCCGGGCGTCCGACCCGCGCTTCTTGGCGGTAATGATGCCCGCGAGCGCGATGGAGCCGCTGGGCGGCCGCAAGTATTGGCCGATCTACGAGGCGGCCACGGCGCACGGGCGGCCTGTGGTCTTCCACACCGGCGGCTACATGGATCACCGCGGCGCCGGCTACCCGTCGTTCTACCTGGAGTATCACGTCGCCAACGGGATCAACATGCAGGCCCAGCTGACCAGCATGGTGTGCGGCGGGATGTTCGACGCCATGCCAAATCTGCGGGTCGTGCTCACCGAGTGCGGCCTGGCCTGGGCCGCGGCGCTGTGCTGGTCGCTGGACGCCGGCTGGGAGCTCATGCGCGAGGACCTGCCGCGCGTGAAGCGGCGGCCGTCGGAGTATGTCCGGGACCACGCGTGGTTCACCACGCAGCCGATCGAAGAGCCGGCCGAGCCACGCCACCTGCTGCACACGATCGAGCAGGCGCAACTGGCGGACCGGCTCTTGTTCGCCACGGACTACCCGCACTGGGACTTCGACTCGCCGACGCAGGCGTTGCCGCGCGCCATGCCCAAGGAGATGAGGGCGGCGATCCAATGCGACAACGCACTGACGCTGTACGGCCTGCCGCGTGAGCGCCCCGATCGGGGGTGAGGTAGCCATGCAGGCGATCGATTGCGACGTTCACGTCGCACCCGAGACGTTCGATGCGCTCTTCCCGTATCTGAGCGACTACTGGCGCCAGTACATCACCGAGGCGGGAGTCCGGCTCAACGGCGTGGCGTTCGCCTATCCCCCGGGCGCACCGACAACCGCCTCGCCCACCGCCCGCGAGCTCGCCGGCCCGCCCGTCCCGGCGACCTACGACCAGCTCAAGGAGAACGTGCTCGACCGGACGGATCCACGCGCGGTCGTGCTCAACTGCCTGACGGGGTTTGAGACCCACCGCAATCCGTATTACGCGGCCGCCATCGCCGCCGCCGTCAACGACTGGTTGCGCGAGGAGTTCCTGGCGCGTGATGACCGCCTGCGAGCGAGCCTGGTGGTCTCCACCCTGTCGGGCGACGACGCGGTGGCCGAGATAGAGCGGGTGGGCGGTGAGCCTGGATTCGTGCAGGTGCTGCTGCCGGTGCGCAGCGACGTGCCGTGGGGCAACAAGCGAAACCACGGCATCTTCGAAGCGGCCCGCAAGCACTCACTGCACGTGGGGCTGCACGCGTGGGGGCGCGCCGGCAGGGCGCCCACCCCGAGCGGCTTCACCACCACCTACCTGGAGGACTACATCGCGAACCAGCCGATCGCCCAGGCGCAGGTGCTGAGCTTCGTCAGCGAGGGGGTGTTCAACCGCTTTCCGGACCTCAAGGTCGTCGTGATGGAGTGCGGGTTCGCCTGGCTGCCTCCACTGCTGTGGCGCTTCGATAAGGACTGGCGCGGGGTCTGGCGCGAGGTGCCGTGGATCAAGCAGCTGCCGTCCGAGCACGTCGGCGAGCATTTCCGATTCACCACAGCGCCGGCGCACCTGCCCCACGATGCGGACGCGCTGGGACAGCTGCTCGAGATGATGGATGCCGGCGCGCTCCTCGCCTACGCCAGCGACTACCCCCACGAGCACGGTGACGGCCTGCCGGCCTTGCTCGATCAGCTGGACGAACACGCGAGCCGCGCCGTCATGGCCGGCAACGCCGCGGCGGTGTACGGGATTTCGACGTAGTCG
This sequence comes from uncultured Solirubrobacterales bacterium, assembly GCA_963834675.1. Classification (GTDB taxonomy): domain Bacteria; phylum Actinomycetota; class Thermoleophilia; order Solirubrobacterales; family Solirubrobacteraceae; genus Palsa-465. Next base: position 281,913 of record CAWICS010000009.1, on the reverse strand, counting down.
TCGTCAGGGGCGATGCGCATGGCGCGACGGACGCGGGTCTCGACGGCCTGCACCGGCAGCGACCTGTTCAAGTGCCGCGACGACGTCGGCGACGGGCGCCGTGGTCACGATCTCGTGATCCGCGCGCGCACGCAGCACCGGCTCGAACGCCTCCAGATCGGCGGCGATCTTCGACCGGTCGTCCGCCGTGGATCCGAACGGGTTCGCCCGGTCGGCAACTCGATCGAGGATGACGTCGACCGGCGCGCTCAGTAGTACGACAGCGTCGAAGCGGTCATAGACGACCCCCTGATTCGCCACGCACCCGGCGATGAAGAGCCAGCCCGTGCGGTGGCCGTCGATGAGCGCCGTGACTTGGTCGATGTCCCAGAGCGGCTCGGCCCCGCCGTCGGTATGGACGGCGACGATCCAACCGGGATCGTCGGTGTCAACGACGCGGTGCCCGCGGCTTTTCAGCGCGGCCAGCGCTGTCGACTTTCCGCTGCCTGACATGCCGGTCACCAGGACGACCGACCGCCGAGCACCGTCCGCCAAGCCGCCCTGGAGCTCGCGGATGATCGTGCCGAGGAGGCCCGACGCGAGGAGCCCCGGCCCAAGCGGACCAGACCGGTTCTCCCGGACGGGTGGCAGTTGCCGCAGCGCGGCTCTGGTCGCCGGCGACATGTGGTCGAGTTGCCAGCGGATCTCCTCCGCGACAGCGTCGGGCCGGTTCGGCGCGGCCAGGCCAGCCGCCTTGGCGGCATACGCGGCGGCACCCAGCGCGTGCGCGCCCATGTGAGCGACGCTTGCCGCCTGCCCGGCCGCTTTGGCCGCGGCGGCCGCGGCCGGGTCGCTCACCTCACGCGCGGCGCCGCCGCCGACGAAACGGCGACGGATCTCCCCGGCCGCGCCGAGTTCGCCGCGGGCAAAGGCGCGCGTCCGGGCGATCGCGTCACGGGGCCGACCGTCTCCTGGAGCCTTCGCCTCGAACAGACCCAGTACCCGCTCCGCGCAGTCTGCCGCCCACGCCGCCACGATCCGCCGATCAGCTTCGCTCAGCGTCTGTGGAGAACCCACGCCGAAAGTCTTGCACCGGCGCGTCCACCGGCGGCCGCCGAGCGGGGCCCGCCGCCGAGGGGTGCGGTCTCACGCGACGAGCACGGGATCGTAGGCGCCGGCGGTGATGTCGTCGATCAGCCCGGGGCCTGTCGGTTCCCAGCCGAGGAGCTCGCGAGTCTTGGTGCTGGAGGCTGGTGCGTCCACGCCGACGAATGCGCCGAGGAATCCGAAGTGCTGAGCTGCCTGTTCGGCGGGCAGGGAGGTGGTGGGCAGCCCGAGTCGGCGCCCGATCGCCTCGGCGATCTGTCGGAAGGGGATGCCCTCCTCGCCGGCCGCGTGCAGGACCGCGCCTGCGGGTGCGCGCTCGATCCCGAGACGCACGAGGCGGGCGGCGTCGGTGACGTGGACGGCCGCCCAGCGATTCTCGCCGTCGCCGATGTAGGCTGCCGCGCCGTGCTCGCGGTCGGCGGCGGCGATGAGCGCGATGAATCCGTGGTCGCCGGTGCCGTGGACGGTCGGGGCGAAGCGAACGCTCATCGAGCGCACGCCGCGCTCAGCGAGCGCCAGCGCGGTCCGCTCGTTGATGATGCGGCCGCCGGCGCCGGGCGTCGGCTCGGGCCGGTCGTCCTCGGTGGCGATCCTGCCCGACCGCAGGCCGGCGAGGCCCGAGGCGATCGCCAACGGCTTGTCGGTTCCGGCGAGCGCGTCGCCGATGGTCTCGATCGCAGCGTGGTCCGAGGCGACGGCCGCTTCGAAGTCTCCGGAGAACGCGACGTCGTGACGAAAGGCAAGGTGGACGACCCCGTCGCACTCCTGGGCGGCGGCGTGCAGGACGCCGAGGTCGGTGATCTCGCCGCGCCGCACCTCGGCGCCGAGGGCGGAGATCGCCTCGGCGGAGGCGTCGGAACGAGCCAGACCGAGCAGCTCGTGGTCGTGGGCGAGAAGCTCGGCGACCACTGCGGAGCCGATCCATCCTGATGCCCCGGTGACGAAAAGACGCATAGTTTCCTCCTGAGAGAGTGATGTCAGTTGCTGTCATCACTCTAGCACAGGTGATGTCAGCGACTGTCGTCACTACACTCCTAGACCATGGCACGCTGGGAGCCCAACGCCGCGGGACGCCTGCGCGAGGCCGCGCTCGAGCTGTTCGAGGAGCGCGGTTTCGAGCAGACGACGGTCGCCGAGATCGCGGCGCGGGCGGGGCTGACCGAGCGCACTTTCTTTCGGCACTTCGCCGACAAGCGCGAGGTCCTGTTCCGCGGCTCGGAAGGGTTGCGCGACGCGCTCGTCGCCGCAGTCGATCAGGCTCCAGCGTCGGCATCTGCGCTCCAGGCGGTGAGCGCCGCGCTCGAGGCGGCGGGCGCGTTGTTCGCCCCTGAGTTCGCTCGCCGCCGCCGGGCGGTCATCCTCGCCACCCCGGAGCTCCAGGAGCGCGAGCTGATCAAGCTCGCCTCCCTGACCGACGCCCTCGCCGACGCACTGCGGCGCCGCGGAGTCCGGGACCCAGTCGCGCGCCTGGCCGGCGAGACCGGGATGGCGGTCTTCCGGATCACCTTTGAGCGCTGGGTCACGGACCCCGGCCGACGATCCTGGGCCGAACACCTGCACGACGCACTCGCCGAGTTCGACGAACTCGTCCTCGGGAGCCCGCAGCACGCCGCCTGAGCCGAAGCCGGCCACGTCTCGGGCAAGCGGCGGTCAGAGACGCCCGCTGGCGTTACAGCTCTTTGGCGTAGTCCAGGTTGCGCCGCTTGAGCGTCGGGTCGCTGCCCAGGAACGCGTGGCGGGACATGTCGGGGCTGTACCGACTTGCCGGCGCCTGACGGCCGAGCGCTTCGGCGACCGCCCGGATGTGATGCGGCCCGGCGCCGCAGCAGACTCCGAGGTAACCGACGCCGAGCTCGTAGGCGGCGGCGGCGAACTCACCCAGCTCGTAGCGGTTACAGGTGAACGGGTCCAGTGCCGTGGGAAACGGCCGGTCTCCCGGGAGGCAGTCACAGTCCGGATCTGTGAGTGACTGAAAACTCGGCTCGGCGTCATGGGTGCGATATGGCACAGGCAGCGCGGCCACGGGCACGGACACTGCCTCGCGAATCGGCTCGAGCAGCGGCATCATCGTCCGCGGGCCCCGGATGCAGTTGAGGCCGACCACATCGGCACCCGCGTCCTCCAGATGGAGACACGCGTCGTGCGGCGTCCAGCCCTCGCGCGTCTCCGGCTCGCGGTGGATGGCCAGTGTCACCACCGAGGGCAACCCGGTCTCGCGGATCACCTCCGTCGCGATCAGCGCCTCGGCGCCCCAAGAGAACGTCTCGCCGATGATGAAGTCGACGCCGGCGTCGACCGCCCAGCCGACCTGCTCTTCGAACATCGCCCGGACCGCCGCGCTCGAACCGTAATCGCCGGGGTCATAAACGTTGGTGTTGCAGAGGTTGCCGGCCAGCAAAGTGCCGCTGGCGCGGGCGACCCCGCGGGCGATCTCGAGTGCCTGGCGGTTGATCCGTTCGAGCTCGCCCTCCCGGCCGATCAGCCGGAGCTTCTCGCGGTGGGCGTAGTAGGTGAACGCCTCGACGACGTCCGAGCCGGCGTGGACGAACTCCTCGTGGAGCTCGGCCACGATCTGGGGGTTCTCCAGGACGACCTCCGGGACGAACGCCCCGGCCTGCAGGTATCCGCGGCGCTCGAGCTCGAACAGATAGCCCTCGGCGCAGATGACCGGGCCATCGGCCAGCCGCTCGAGCAGGCCTCCCGGAGTTGAGTCATGCATCTCTCGATTCCGCCTTCCCGCTTCGAAAGCCGGAGCTTCGAAACGCTCGCCGCCCTCGAAGGCCAATTGACCACTTCTCGTGTTGATGGCACAATAGCAACACGTGGTGGCAAACCGGGGTACCAGCCTGCGAAGGGGCCTGCAGATCCTGTCCGCGCTGGGGTCCGACGCGGCCGTCGCCGACGGCGGCCTGGGCGTCACCCAGCTCGCCGCCCTCACGGGCCATGAGAAGAGCCAGGTCTCGCGAACGCTCGCGGTGCTGACCGAGCACGGCCTGGCCGAGCGATCTCCGGGCAGGCCGGGGTACCGGCTGGGCCGGGAATGCTTCGTGCTCGCCGCGCGCGCCGGGCAGCCGCGGCTGATCCAGGATGCAACCGGCGCGCTGGAGGAGCTGGTCTCGCAGCTCGGCGAAGCCGCGCACCTGTCGGTCCTGCACGGTGCCCAGATCGTGACTCTGCTCACGCGCTCACCAGCGCACTCGATCGTTGCCCGTGGCTGGGTGGGCCGCACGGTTCCCGCCTACTGCACTTCCTCAGGCCGCGCGCTGCTGCTTGACCACGACCGCGATGCTCTCGTCGACCTGCTTGGGCCCGGGCCGTTTCCGGCGCCCGGCCCGAACACTCCGGGCGACGCCGCCGAGCTGGAGCGCCGCATCGATCGCGCCCGGCGGATCGGGTACGCCGTCGCCGACGAGGAGTCCGAGCCGGGTCTGGTAGCGGCCGCAGCTCCGGTCCGCGACTTCACCGGCGCTGTGGTCGCCGCGGTCAACGTCTCCGGGCCGAAGTTCCGCCTGGGCGAGCGGCTGGATCGGGCCGGGGAGCTGGTCCGTTCCGTCGCTGAGGAAATCTCGGCTAACCTGGGAGCTCCCGTCGCTCCGGCCGCTGGGGGGTTACGTCGGCTACGCTCCGGCCAAACGTCGCGGGAAAGCCCCGTGCCCCGGCCGGTGGCAGGTACACTCACCGAGGAGGAGGAAGCAACGTAATGCGACTTGTGCTGAAGCGAGCGCTCGGGACTGCAACGACCCTGGCGTTGATGGTTCTGGTAGCCGCCTGTGGGAGCTCCGGCTCGTCGTCGTCAAGCGCGGCCGCCGGCTCGTCGTCGTCGAGTGGGTCGTCAAGCTCGGGCTCTAGCTCGTCGTCGAGCTCGAAGCCGGGCCAGGGCAAACCGCCGATCGTCCTCGGCGACAAGAACTTCACCGAGGAGTACCTGCTGGGCGACATGTACCAGGAGGCGCTCCAGGCCAAGGGCTACACCGTGACCCTGAAGGCCAACATCGGCAGCTCCGAGCTCACCGACAAGGCGCTTACGTCCGGTCAGATTCAGATGTATCCGGAGTACACCGGGGTCATCCTCAGCGTGATCAAGGGCCAGGCCAGGGTTCCGGTGAGCGCCGCAGACACGTATGCCCAAGCCAAGAGCTTCGAGGCGGGCCGTGGGTACACGCTGCTCAACCCCACGCCGTTCCAGGACCGTGACGTGACCGCCACCCTGAAGTCGTTCGCCACCCAGCACCACCTCGTCTCGATGGAGGACCTCGCGAAGCTTCCGTCGTTCACGAACGGCGGCCCCCCGGAGAACAAGACACGCTACGAGGGTCTGGTGGGCATGCACCAGGCGTACCACCTCAACAACGTCCATTTCGTCCCGCTGGCGATTGGGTTGCAGTACCAGGCGCTGGACTCGGGCAAGGTTGACAGCGCCAACGTGTTCACGACCGATGGCCAGCTGAGCAGCGGAAAATATGCACTCCTGACTGATCCGAAGCACATCTACGGCTTCCAGCAGGTGGCTCCGGTGGTCTCCACCAAGCTCCTGAGCCAGGAGGGCCCGGCGTTCGCTCAGACGCTGAACGCCGTCGACGCGACGCTGACCGACACGGTGATGCAGAAGCTGAACGCGGCGATCGTGCTGCAGAAGGTGGATGCGGCGACGGTGGCCAAGGACTTCCTGAAAGCCAACGGGCTGTTGTAGGCCTCCTGGAGAGCTGACTGCGGATGCCGACCGAGGACGACACCGGCCCGTCGGGTAGTCCGCGGCAACACGCGCGGGCGGCGGAGCTGGAGTTCAAGAACGTCTCCAAGCGCTACCCCGGCGCGGACAAGCCGGCGCTCCGGGATCTGTCGTTCAAGGTGCCGGCCGGCGACATCTGCGTGCTGGTCGGTCCGTCGGGCTGCGGGAAGACCACGGCGATGCGGATGGTCAATCGCATGATCGACATCACCGAGGGCGACATCCTGCTCGACGGAAAGAGCGTGCTCGGGCGCAAGCCGTCTGAACTGCGGCGCGAGATCGGCTATGTGATTCAGCAGATCGGCCTGTTCCCCCACCTGTCGATCGGCGACAACATCGCCACCGTGCCCCGTCTGCTGGGGTGGGATCGCCAGCGGATCAACGCTCGCGTGGACGAGCTGTTGGAGCTGATCGGCCTGCCGGAGGAGACCAAAGACCGCTACCCGGCCGAGGTGTCGGGTGGGCAGCGCCAGCGCGTGGGGGTCGCCCGCGCGCTCGCGGCAGACCCGCCGCTGATGCTGATGGACGAGCCGTTCGGGGCGATCGACCCGATCACCCGCGAGCGTCTGCAGAACGAGTTCCTGCGACTGCAGGAGGCGCTGCGAAAGACGATCGTGTTCGTGACTCACGACATCGATGAGGCGATCAAGATGGGGGATCGGATCGCGATCATGCGCGAGGGCGGTGTGCTCGTGCAGTACGACACGCCGGAGAGAATCCTCGCGGAGCCGGCCGACGAGTTCGTGGCCCGGTTCGTCGGGCTGGACCGTGGCCTCAAGCGCTTGGCGCTGTCGAAGCTCTCCGACCTGTCACTCGACGACGCCGACAGCGTCCGGGACGGCACTCCGGCGCCCGGTCAGTCTGACCCCGACCGGGTCGTGTTCGTCGATGGCCAATCACGGCCCGTGGGCCGGCTGGGCCGCGACCGCGAACCGGAGCCGATCGGCCCGGTGGGCAACCCTGACACCTCGCTGCGCGACGCCCTGTCGCTGATCATGAGCGACGGCGAACCGCCCGCTGGTCGTCGTCGACGCCGACGGTGCGGTCGCGGGCGTGGCGCGCCTGGAAGTGATCGCGGGCGCGCTGGCCATCCACAACGGGCGCGACGCGTCCACCGAAGTACGGTCCTGATGGGCCTCCTGATCGCTGCCGGCGGGCCGATCATCCCCAACTTTGGTGGCGCCAGCGACAAGTGCGCCGTAAACAACGGATTCTTCTGCTGGAACTGGTTCACCCAGCATTGGGGAAGCACGTTCGGCCCCGCCGTCGTCCAGCACATCATCCTGACGGTGGTCGCGGTCGGAATCGGTTTCGTGATCGCGTTCGCGCTGGCCCTGCTCGCCTATCGGTTTGGCGCGCTGGAAACGCCGATCTCTGGGATCTCCAGCTTCCTGTACACGATTCCCAGCCTGGCGCTGTTCCAGATCCTGGTCCCGTTCACCGGGCTGACCCGGTTGACGGTCGAGATCGCGCTGGTCTCCTACACGCTCCTGCTGTTGTTCCGCAACATCATCACCGGCCTGCGCGAGGTCCCAGAGGAGGTGCGCGACGCGGCCCGGGGGATGGGCCTGACCCAACGCCAGATTCTTCTGCGCATCGATCTCCCGCTCGCCGTCCCGGCGATTTTCGCCGGCCTGCGGGTGGCGACGGTGACCACGATCAGCCTGGCCACGGTGGCGGCGTTCGTGGTCGACGAGGGGCTCGGTGCGCCGATCTTCGACGCGATCTCGCGCAGCGGCTTCAAGACCGAGTTCGTAGCCGCTGCGGCGCTCGCGATCCTGCTCGCCTGGGTGGCGGACTTCCTACTGGTGGCGCTCCAGCGCCTGGTCGCCCCGTGGGCGTCCAAGCGGCGCTCCTCGCTTGTGCCGCGCAGCGTGGTGCGGGCCATCCGCGGCCGCCGCCGACCGATCTCGGCAGTCCGGGAGGCCTAGCCGATGCCGTTCGCCACCGCCGGACTGGGGCAGCAGTTCCTGGACTCGTTCAAGTTCATGGGCAACAACACCGAGCCACCTGCTCCACGACACGCTCGGCACGATCGCGCTGAGCGCCGCGGCGCTTGGGGTGGCGCTGGCCGTGACGCTCCCGATCGCGGTCTGGCTGGGGCACCTTCACCGCGGCGGCAGCCTGGCGATCCGCACCGCCAACCTGGGCCGCGCACTGCCGGAGCTGGCGCTGATCTCGATCTTCCTGGCGATCTTGGGGATCGGCTTTCTCAACGTGATGGTGGCGCTGGTGATCGTCGGCATCCCACCGATCCTGGCCAACGCCTTCACCGCAGTCGACGGAGTCGACCCGGACGTCGTCGACGCCGCCCGAGGGATGGGGATGAGCGAGCTCGGGATCCTGTTCAAGATCGAGATTCCGAACGCGCTACCGCTGATGTTCGCCGGCATCCGCACCTCGGCGCTGTTCATCATCGGCGCCTCACCGCTGGCGGCGATCGCCGGCGGCGGCGGGCTGGGTGAGATCATCGTCAACCAGGCAAGCTACGGCTTCGACGGAGTGCTCGCGGCCGCGATCTGGGTGGCAGCGCTGGCGCTCTTGGTCCAGGGGCTGTTCGTGCTCTTGCAGCGGGCTATCACCCCGAAGGGTCTGAAGGCCCTGGCGCGCGCTCGCGGAGGCAAGATCGTCGTCGGCGTGGGCGACGCCGAGCGCGCCATGGAGGCGACACCCAGCCAGGCATAGCGCCGGCGCCTCTTCGCGTGCGGATGAGCGGTGACCAGATGCGAGTTGTTGCATAAGGCGCCGTGCGCGTAGCCATCGCCCAGATCGACTGCGCGCTTGGCGACGTGCCCGAGAACGTGCGGCGGGCCACTGAGCTGATCGCCGAGGCCCGGGCCCAGCAGGCGGACCTGGTGGTCTTCCCGGAGCTGAGCCTTTCTGGATATTCGCTCGGACAGCTCGGAGACGACGTCGCGATGGCCGCCGACGACGAGGTGATACTGGGACTGGCCGGGCATTCCGAAGCGATCGACATCGCGGTCGGATTCGTCGAGCAGGGCGTGGTGCACACCTACAACAGCATGGCCTACCTGCAGGCGGGCCAGGTCTCCCACGTGCAGCGCAAGGCCTACCTGCCGACGTACGGACGCTTCGACGAGCGCAAGCACTTCAGTCCGGGCCAGTCGCTGGCTGCCTTCGATACTCGGCTCGGGCGCATGGCGCTGATCATCTGCAACGACGCATGGCAGCCGTCGGTGCCGTTCATCGCGGTTCAAGATGGCGCGCGCGTCCTGCTTGTCCCCGCGTGTAGCTCCGCGCCCGCAGAGCCGGCGGAGGCCCCGATCATCCAACGCGATTGGCAGGACCTACTGCACTTCCACGCGCGTTTCCTGCAGACCTACGTCGTGTTCGCCAACCGTGTCGGCAGTGAGGCCGGCCTCACCTTCTGGGGCGGCTCGCGGGTCATCGACCCGTGGGGCAACACGCTCGCCGAGGCGCCCCTGCACGAGCCGAACTTACTGGTCTGCGACCTTGACCTCGCCGTGGTGCGCCATGCCCGCCGCGCCCTGCCGCTGGTCAAGGAGGCACGGATGGGTCTGCTGGCCCGTGAGCTGGAGAGGCTCACCTCCAGCGGCGGGGACATGTGACTCTCCGTGGGGGTCGGCCGATCAAGCGTGCTCTCGCGTCCTGTATGACACGCATCGCGAAGGAGTCAGGAACCCGGTAGCGAACGGCAGGCTATGCCTCCGAGCGGAGAAGGCGAGACTCGCGCGGCGTACGTGATCCAGCGGCACTTCCGGCGTGTCCGCAAGGGCTATGACCCGGCTGAGGTCGACCGTCATCTCGAGTTGGTCAGCGAGTGGTTTCGCACCAGTAGCGCGGCCGCGAAGACCCGCGAACTCGGCGAGCAGTCGGCGGCTCGTGAACGCGCGGCGGCCGCCCGGGAGGCGGAGGCGGCGAGATCTGTCGAGAGCAGCCGCCTGGAGGCCGAGGCCACGCTGGAAGGTGCGCGATTGCGAGCCGAGGCTGACCGGGCCGAGGCCGAGGAGCTACTGGCCCGGGCACGTGAGGATGCCGCCTCGCTGCTGGCCCAAGCGCGCGAGGAAGCCGATGGGATTCGGGCGGCCGCGGCCAAAGAGGCCGCGGAAATCGTCGATGAGGCTCGGCTGCAAGCGGCAGCCGCCGATGTGATGCGTGAGGCACAACACACAGCGCAGCAGACCGTGGCTGAGGCGGAGCAGTTGATGGTGGAGACGAGGGAGCGCAGCGAGCAGGAGCTTCAGAGCGCGCGCATGGCGGCCGAGCAGCTCCTGGCCGCGATGCGGGCTGAGGCGTCGGAAGAGGTCCGAGCCCTTCGGGCCGAGGCCGAGGAAGAGCTTCAAGCGTACGTAGAGCGTCGCCACCGTGAGGTGGATCGCCTTGTCGAAGCAGCCCGGCGCGAGCGCCGCCGATCCGGCGGCGAGACTCCGGAAGACTGAGAGTCGACCGCTCGGATCACCCCGGCCGGGCTCGGACGAACGTCCGACGCCACCCCTCGCTAGGGTGATGGGAACGCCCGAGCCGAAACGGTGTCTCGCCCTTGGCGACGCGTCGGCTCGTTACGACCACACCCAAGACGGGGTGTGCCCACGCCCACACAGAGCGTGCGCCCGGGACCGGGACAACCGCACGCCGTGCTGGGCGATGAACGCAAACGATGAGGAGGATCCTCGGAATGAAATGGTTGATAGTCCCCGCGAGCGCTGCGGTTGTCGCGGCGCCTCCGGCCGCCGCGGACGCGAAGCCACCCACCCCCGCGCACGCCCACGCTTATGAACGCGCGTATCGGCAAGTCGTCCACCTGCTCGGACGGCGTGCCCCGGGTCGCAACATCATCAAGGACGGGTTTGCGGCCAATCGGGCCGCCACCGACACGCAGACGGTGGCCTCGCTGGCGGGGCTCGAGCGGATGGTCGCCCCGGCCCCCTCGAGCCCGGCGGTTTCGACCGGAGGGGGTACCGGCACCGGAGGGCTGCCGGCGTGCGCCTCAGAGTCAGGGACGAATTACTCGACCGGCTCGGACAACACGAACGGCTCCTCGGGGGCAACCGGCCGCTATCAGATCACGCCGTCGACGGCGGCCAACTACGGCTGCAACCTCGGGACCTCATCCGAACAGGACGCGTGCGCGCAGACGATCTATGAGCACCAGGGCGCAGGCGCCTCGGTCGGCTGCGGCGGCTAACCATTTCCGATCACTGCCCGCGTGCGAACGAAATCCGTGCGCGGGCAGCCCGGCTGGTGCGTTGACACGGTCCGTCACGGGTACGTGTCGTGGCGTGACTAGTCTCCCCCACCCGGTAGACGCCCGGCGCCAGGCCGGATGGCTGCCGGAAGACCATGACGACTTGGAAGCCTGGCTCGAGGGCCATTCTCAGCGCGTGGCTGACCGTGGCCAGCAGATCGAGCTTCACCCCGTCATCAGCGAGTTTCAGGAGCTGATCGACACCGACCCGGTGGTGCGGATGTACGTCAACCAGATGATCGCCCAGGTGCCGAGCGCCAAGCCGTATCGCAAGCGGCATGTGGAGAGCGTCGATGAGTTGTTGCGCCTGATCAACGAGGTGCTGACGATGGCGCCCGAGTTCGGCTCGGCGATGGTGGCGACGCCCCTGGGCGCGATCCTCGACTGGACGATGGGAACACCGGCCGGCTTCGCGGCCTATCGAGACCGGCGGATCAACGCGATGCTCAAAAAGATCCTCACCGTGTGGTGTGAGTTTCTCAGCAGCAGCGATTCGCTCTATGTCCTCAACGACTCGGAGTCGGGCTGGAAGTCCGCTGAGGCTCAGCGCGCGGTGGGCATCGAGCAGTTCGAGTACGACCCGGAGGACGAGCACTGGGGCTTCGCCTCTTGGAACGATTTCTTCACGCGTCACTTCAAGGAGGGAGCCCGTCCCGTGGACTCCCCGGACGATGACAAGGTGATCGTGAGCGCCTGCGAGTCGCTGCCCTACGGCATCAGCACCGACGTCCAGCGGCAGGATCGCTTCTGGATCAAGAGTCAGCCATATTCGTTGGCGGACATGCTCGCCAATGATGATTCGGTTGACCATTTCGCCGGCGGCACGGTGTACCAGGCGTTTCTGAGTGCGACCAACTATCACCGTTGGCACAGCCCGGTGGCGGGCACGATCGTCCGAGCGTTCGTCCAGCCGGGCACCTACTACTCCGAGGCGGACTCAGAAGGCAAGGACGCGACCGAGCCGATGAACTCGCAGTCCTACCTCGCCCACGTTGCGGCCCGGGCGATTATCGTGATCGAGGCCGACGATCCGGTCATAGGGTTGATGGCCTTCGTGCCGGTCGGCATGTCGGAGGTCTCCTCGTGCGTGATCGACTCCAAAGTGACACCCGGCTATCACGTCGAAAAGGGCGAGGAGCTGGGTTACTTCCAATTCGGCGGCTCGACTCACTGCCTTGTCTTTCGCCCGGGCGCGATCGCGGAGTTTGCTCTCGCGGCGATTCCTCAGCCGCATGACCCGAACGCACCCATCGTGCGCGTGCGTTCTCGGCTGGCGACGGCCAACCCGACGACCTGAAGCCCCGCGAAACGAGCTAGTCCGGCAGGTATCCAGCCAAGATCGCGGCCTCGCTGCGCAATCTTGTGCCCTGAGCCTGACGCCCGAGGTTCTCTTACTGATCGGCTGTCGCGTGGGGCTGCTTGAGCGTCGTGGACCGCTTCAGCGTTGTCGATCGCGGCTATGGCTGATCTGAGCGCAGCCACGGCGAGTTCATCTCGGGCTTTCAGCGCCGCCGTGACGTCTCGACGCAAGCGGCTGCGCATCAGTCACACCCCTACCCCCATATCGTGTTCGCGAGCCGGCCCCGCAAGGAGCATATACAACCCGCCGCCAGGATCAGTCCGTGTCCCGGATACGCGCTGGGGCGGCGACGATGCGCAGATAGTCCTCGCCGACGCGCACGACGTCGCCGGGATGGAGCTGTCGGCCGCGTCTCAGCTCGGGCTCACCGTTGACGATTACCTGACCGCCGGCGATTAGGGCCTTGGCATCCGCTCCGCCCGAGGCAGCACCGGCAAGCTTCAGTAGCTGGCCAAGGCGGATCATGTCGCCGTCGATTTCGACCGATTGCTCCACACGGAAAGCGTGGCAGGCCGACGGGGGCCCAACAGCCGGCGAAGATCAGTCGTCGCGGGGGAGGGGCTGAAAGACGATTCGCTTGAGCTCGGCGAGTGCCTTGCCGCCGAGACGAAGCGCGGTCTGGAAGCCCTCGAGTCCGAGTTCCCCGGCGTCGAGAGACCGCCGGAGCTCGTCGAGTGCCGGCCGCTCGTCGTCGCGTACCTTTTCGCGCGAGGTTTCCAGCAGGATCAGGTGTCGCGGGCGCCGAAGGCCATGCGCGAGGCGCACGTAGCGCTCGCGCTCTGAACGATCGAAACCCTCGAGCGGCAAAACGACGCTCTGCTCAGACTGCAGCCGCTTCAGAACGGTGGTGGCGAGCAGGTCGCTGGTACGTTCTTCGATCTCGCCCTCTGCGACTCGACCGGCTAGCAATGCTCGCACCCGACTCGGCGCGAGCGTCGCCCCGCGCTCCTCGATGACTCGCTCGGCGAACCGTGCGGGCTCCGACGCCTCGGGGCCGACGATGATGAGAAGGCTCCCGGGCGAGTAACGCAGCCGATGCGACGGAGCCAGGACACGGCACCGGACTGACACGTCGACCGGGCGCGCTGGTCCGCCGCCTGCGCGTGGGCGCTCCGATGACCAGCCGGTGCGCTCGTCGGCGGAGATCTTGACGCTTCGGGCGGTCGGCTTCTCGGTCACGCAGACAATCATCGCTGACCCGGCCGCTTCGTGCTCCGCCGGTGTGAGCCCGACACTTCGGCCGATAGGCTGGAAGGTGGTATGTCCGCGTCCGTCGCTTTCGGGCTGCTGCTCGCTTTGCTGACCGCATTCGGGTCGGTAGCTGGCTTCCTGTACAAGTTCCGGGGAGCGCGGGGCGCGCCGGAGGTCGAGTTGCGCAGGCCGATTCGTAGCACGATCCTGCTGTTCCGCAGCCGGGTCTATTTGCTCGGAATCGCCATCGGTTTGAGCTCGTGGCTGGTGCACGTCGGCGCGCTTGCGCTGGCGCCGATCTCGCTCGCCCAGGCGACCGTGGCCGGAGGCCTGGTGCTGCTCACGGTGACGGCAAACCAGCTGTTCGGGATCGAGGTCACGCGCCGGGAGTGGATCGGCGTGACGCTGACCGCGGCCGGGCTCGCCGCGCTGGCAGCCACGCTTCACGGGGACGCCAGCAGCGCCCACTCTCATTACGCGGCGCGCACCCTCACCGTCTTCCTGCTCGCGACCGCCGGCGGCGGACTGCTCGTGACGGCCCTGCTCTCGCGCCGGGCGAGCGCTCTGGCGATGGCGGCTGGGCTCGAGTGGGCCGCCTCCGACACGTCGATCAAGGCCCTCAGCGGGCACCTCCACGCGCTCGGCGCCGGCGTGCTCGTCCACCCGCTGGCGGCGGTCATCTTCCTCGCCTCGATGGTGGGGCTCTTGATCTCGGCTCGCAGCCTCCAACTCGGCGACGCGGTACCGATGATTGCGCTCACCAGTGCCGCCGCGAACCTGACCACGATCGCCGCCGGACCGATCGTGTTCGGCGAGCCCCTGCCCGCGGGGCAAGCGGCGCTGGTCGTGCGGGTGCTGGCGTTCGGATTGGTGATCGTCGCGGCGGCGCTTACGCCGCCACCGATGTCCAGACCCGTTGAGACGTAGCGCGCTCTCGGACAGGACGGGTCGCTTGGTGGCGCGGGCTAAAACGGGAGGCTGTGAACGATGACCTTGCCGGCCCTAGCTCGACGAAGCCGAGCCTTCGATACAGGCCCGCTCCATCATCGTGGCAAAACAAGATCAGTTCCAGCATGTCTGCGCGCCGAGGACTGTCAAGATCCCGATATGACTCGCTCAGCTGATTCTCCGGCCAGCGTCGCGGCCGCCTACTTCGATGCCTGGACGAGCAACGACATCGAGCGTGTACGACCTTTGGTACATGGCGACGTGACCTTCGACGGTGCGCTTGGCTCCACGCGGGGTGTCGAGGAAACGATCGCGGGTCTTGGCCGCATGTTTGCCATGACCGAGCGCGTCGAGGTGCTTCACCGGTGGGTCGACGGTCCGGAGGTCATCACCTGGTTTGAGCTCCGTACCCGGACTGCAGGGCCTCTCGCGATAGTCAACTGGAGTCACATCGAGGCGGGCCGCATCACCCGGATCCGTGTGACCTTTGACCCCCGTCCGCTTCTGTCATGAGGCGCGAAGATCGCTCACCGTAGGACGAACCCGGTGCCCAGCGGGTCGCGAGGGTCAAGCACGAATCGGTGCTCGCCGGTGCGGAACGCCGTTCCGGAAACCTCGGTGAGCACCCCCTCGGCGACATCCCCGATGGGACGGGCCGTGAAGGTCGTCCCCGCGATCGAGTCGTTACGCCAGGTGTCGCCGATGCCGATCTCGCCATCGGCCAGCAGCAGGGCAGTGCGCGCCGACGTCGCAGACCCGGTCGGCGAGCGGTCGACCTCGCCGTCGGCGAAGATCGCCACGTTGCGGTGGTGGCGTGGACCGATGCGCTGGGTGAGGACCGTGCCGTAGATACCGGACAGCCGATCGTCGTGCGGGTGGCGAGAGACAGGCGCACCGTCCAGGGCGGATTTGACCGAGCGCCCGGCCCCGATCAGCGCGGGTAGATCCTCGGGGGTCACGCGCAGCCCGAATGCCGCGGCGGACACGAAGGCGTAGAACGCGCCGCCCCACGCGACGTCGACCTCAACCCCGCCGGCATCGACGCCGCGAGCGGTCACGCTGGCCGGGACGTTGACGAACGCGACTCCCTCGATCCTCCCGGCTGCGCAGCGCACACGCGCGGTGACCCGTCCCGATGGAACGTCGATCACGATCGCGACCTCCCCATCGCGGGTGGCTACGACACGCCCGGATTCCACCGCCCACGCGCCGAGCGCGATCGTTCCGTGCCCGCACGCCGTCGAGTAACCGTCCTTGTGCCAGAACAGTGCGCCGAAGTCCGCGCCCTCGTCGTCGGGCGGGACGATGAAGCAACCGTACATGTCGGCGTGCCCCCGTGGCTCGTGACACAACAGCCGGCGGATTCGCTCGATGCGTTCGGTCGCCGCCGCCACCTCGCGCCGCTCTCGCACGTTGGCGCCCGTGATCTCCCCTACGTCACTCAGGACGATCCGGAATGGCTCACCGGCCGTGTGGTAGTCCACGGTCCGCAGGTCCATCGACACTCTCGGCGCCGGCCTCGTGGTGCCGTTCCGCGCTCAGTATTCGTTCTTGATGTTGAAGTACGAACCGCGGATGGTTCCGGCCAGCCTTGATTTCTGCCTCGCGAACTTGAACCGCGAGGCGAGCTCCTCCGGGCACTTCCATCCCGTCGGAGAGCTTGAACCCGACCGCCCGCTTGCCGGCATCGTCCAGGGTGTACATCACGTTGATCGACAGGCCGCTCTCGTAGAAGACGTAGGCCATTCGGATGTTCTCGACCTGGAAGGCCGTAGCCTCGAGCGGGCGAGACGAGATAACGATCTCGCGCTCCTCCTCGAGGATCCGGTGCACCCACTCGATGGTCGACTTAGCCTCGCTCGCGGGCTCCACCGTGAACTCGTGGTCGTACTTGTTCTTGAAGTAGCGAGCCTCGTTTGCCCGTAGGCCAGCGAGCGCATCCGCGACCGGCGAGGACTCGAGGCCGACGGTGGAGACAGTGTTGAAATCGACGCTGTAAGCCAATGCGGAACTCCCAAATGCATATGTTCGTTTACGTCGTCCGGAGGCTACCCGAGCCGGCGGGCCTAGGAGCTTGGCGGCTCGGGCGTGAAGAGTTCGACTACTGCGCCGCGGCTGCGCGCCAGCCCCGCGATCCCGAGGGCCGCCCCGCCCATTCCGAGCAGCCGGCGGAACCAGTTGGCGCCGTCGAAGATCTCCTTGGCTGCCCACACGAGGAGCGCGAGCCTGGACACGAGCATCGCCAGCACCGTCGTCCGGCCGTGCGTGCCACGGGCGATCACAGCCGCAACGATGGTGGCGATCAGCGGTCGGTTGGGAAACTGGAAGATCGGAAACGAGCGGGGCATCGGCCGGTCACCTCACGCGGGTCGGATGTTGCTTGCTATCGCATCGTGGGCCGGATCGTCGGCGCGTCCCGGCCGGGCCGTCAGCTCCGCGGCGGCCTCGCGCACCCGCCCCTCCGCACCTTCGCGCTCCAGGGCGAGCTCGGTGAAGGTCCGCATCCTCTCCTGGGTGCTTTCGAGGAATGCCCGTCGCTCACGGCCACGCAGCAGGTGGAAGCCAATCCGAACGATCGGGTTCGGAATCGGGGCCGGCCGGGAGACGGCGTGGACGCGGAACTCGACCCGGCCGTCCTCGACCCATTTCCATACCTGCCAGTCCATTTGGCCCATCTCGACATGTCCGGCGAGTGTCCGGTAGTTCCACCCCCAGACGTGCGCGCGCCGTCCGTCGAGTTGGCGGGCATCTTCGTACACGTCGCCCACCCGGACGCCGGCGAACAGGTGGACGAGGCCGAGCGCCTGGAGCTTCAGCAGCATGTCCCGGCGCTCGAGGGGAATCTCCGGGTCGTAGTAGGCGCGGACGATCGACGGGTCCGCGAACTCGTAGCCCCGCATCAGCCGACGGGCGATCTGCCAACTACCGCCGTCGACAGGTCGTCCCGGCGCCTCGTCCGGGAGGCGCTGGCGCAGATCGGTGACCGCCCACCCGCTGGCCGCGGAGGCGTCGCGGAGCGCAGCCGGATCGAAGTTGAGCGGCTTATCGGCGAGCGAGGCGAGGCGGCGGGCGACGCCCGGTGAATCGGGAAGCCGTGGATCGCTCACGAGCCGTCCGAGATTCGTTCCGTGTAGAGCTCGATGCCACCCGTCATACGGCCCCCGGACAGGCGCACGACGCGTTCCAGGAACGAGATCCACATGTGGGCCTGCACCTCCTTGGCCATACGCAGCCGGTGGTAGAGGAGGTTGACGAGCCGACTGCCGCTCCGGGCCCACGACTCGATCTCGAACACCAGCCGGCTGTCGCCGTCCGGCGCTACGCGGAACTCGATCTGGCCGGCCTCGAGGTGACCGGCGAGTGTTGCCAGCCGGAACGACCGCGATCCAGCGTGCACGACCCGCACCGGGCCATCCCACGGACCCGGCATGCGGACGACGAACTCGTCGCCCACCGACAGCCTGCCGCGTCCGCCGTCGACGCGCTGGAAGCGGGCGAAGGTCGTGGGCGCCGTGGCGTTCGGATCGCACTGGATCGCGTCCATCAGCTCCTCGGCGCCGAGCTGGCAGTCCCGGATCCGGGTGCGGTACCGGCGGTGAAAGAGCGGGCCGGTGCCGTCTGCCGGGCCCTGCACCTCTTCGGCGCTGACGCCGGCGGGCAGCCCCGGGAACGGCGGCGGGCTCGTGGGAAACACCTCCTGGCGGTGCATCGGCGTCGTGCGCCACATGTAGTCCCACGAGGTCAGCGCGATCCCCACCGGCCAGGTGGCGGCGGTGAGCCAGCGGCGGCTGCGGGCGGGACGCTTCGGCACGAATCTCGAAACTACCCACAGATAAAGCTGAACAACCTGTTCAGCCAGGATCTGGATGGGTAGTCGCTTCTCATGCTGACGAAGCGCCTTTATGACGCCGGCCTCCGCGACTGGCACATGCAATCGCTCTCCTTCGGCTCGATCGGACTGTGCATCGCGCTGTGGATCCGCGCCAAGAC
Organism: uncultured Solirubrobacterales bacterium; assembly: GCA_963834675.1. Lineage (GTDB taxonomy): Bacteria > Actinomycetota > Thermoleophilia > Solirubrobacterales > Solirubrobacteraceae > Palsa-465. The sequence continues at coordinate 263,382 of CAWICS010000009.1, read as the reverse complement.
GGTTGACCAAGACGAGCGGGGAAACGCCGAGAGACGAGCACTATTCGTCGGTCTCTGGCCGCCATCGTTCTGGCTGATCGGCGACTCGCTGGAGCGGCTCGGCACCCGTGGCCGCGGCCGCACACGGCGGCTCAGGCGATAGCGGTGAAGATGTGAAAGGCGAGCGGCGCGTCGATCTGCTCGTCGGCCCGAGTGATCGGCTCGAGGTGGCGCTCGACGGCCTCCCACGCGGCGCCCATGGCGTCCGCCGGAACACGGAAGAACCCAAGCGTGCTTATTCGTCTCGGCGGCGGGGCGCGGTGGCGCAGCTACGTCGACGGAGGCTGCGATCGTGCATAACGCACAAGATCGCGCAGAAGCCAAAGGTCGAGGGCTAAGAACGGAAGGAAGACGAGTCCCCACCAATAGCCCTTGACACACAGGAACACGGTGACGAAGAGGATCCAGGGCGCGAGGAGGGCGCGCAGGACAATCGCCTGTTTGTAGTGCTTACGCGCCCAGCGCCCGTTTGACCCTCGGGTCGGTCGTCTGACGTTGTCAGGCAAGATCCCGCCAACTCTAAGGCGCGGTCGGCGCCACTGATAGTCCAAGGAGCCCACGCGGATGTCGACCACAGCTGGTCAGCTCGTCACCGAGACGCTCGAATACGACGGTGGCCGACAGGTCACGGCGTATGTCCCGCCGGCTCCGCCGGAGGCCATCGTCTTCGCTGGTGATGGCCAGTTGATCGCGTCGTGGGGAGGCGTGCTCGAGGCGGCCGAGCTACCGCCGACGATGATCGTCGGTGCACACCGCCTGGACGATGAGATCCTGCGGATCCGTGAGTACTCACCAGGCGAGAGCACTGCCGAGTTCGCCTTTGACCCAGAACGGTTTGCCGCGCACGAGAGGTTCTTCGTTGAGGATGTGCGCCGATGGTCGCAGTCGCGCTTTGACGTCGCGCTGCCTGCCGACCGGACTGGCGTGTTCGGTGTCTCGGCGAGCGCGGAGCTGGCGCTCGCGATCGGACTCCGCCATCCCGACATCTACGGCGCTGTCTTCTGCGCGTCGCCGGGCGCCGGTTATCGACCGCCCGCCGTGATGCCGGCGTCGCTTCCGCGCGCGTACCTGGTCGCCGGCACGCTGGAGCCGTTCTTCCTCAAGAATGCCGCCCGGTGGGCGGACGCGCTGCGCGACGCGGGTGCCGACGTTGTCATGACCGAGCGGGTCGGCTCGCACGGCGACGTCTTCTGGAAAGAAGAGTTCCCGCTGATGGTCGCGTGGGCGTTTGGGCGCTAGAGCTCCGGACGACGCACAGTTATCTGGTTCGTCGGGCGCCTAGCGTGAACCCGCGCCATCCGTCTCGTGAAGTTTCCGGTCGATCGCGGCGCGGTTCTTCGCGAGTTGCCTTGCCAGGCGGGACTTGTGGATGCTGCGAAGGTAGTCAATGCACCACTGGAGCTGATCGAGGGCCAGCTCCGCGGCCCGTTGATATCGGGCGGTTTCCTCGTCGCGGTCCATGGCGGTCTCCCTCTCCTCCGACTTCGCCTTTGTTTCTCCGGTACCCGGGAGGACGCTTATCGGACGGGAGAGTCAGGCGCAATCGGACTCGAGTGGGGTCGAGACCTGCGAGTGAGTCGCGCTATCGCGGGGTTTTTGGCTGCCGCGTCACTGCGTGACGAAGAAGATCACCCGCTCCTCGGCGATCTTGTGGCTGTCGTCGAGCAGGTAGAGGCGCGCACTGTGGGCGGTCATCTCCGGAGCGTCTGGACCGAACTTCACGCGGGTGGTCACCTGCAGCAGCGCTTTGGTTTCGTCGCCGATCGCGGAGCTCACGGAGCAGGTCCCGGGCACCACGCCCTGGCCGAGCTCCACGTAGGCCTCGATCCCTTTCCTGTCCACGTTCGGTGCGTCCGGGTCGACCGTCGTCAGGACGACGTGGACGTCCGCTGCGAGACGCGACCGTGCGGCGTCGTAGTCGTGACGGCCCCAAGCCTCCACATGCGCGCGGGCGACGGCGACGGCGGTCGGATCCTGTTCTGACATGACACTCTCTCCTTTGCGGCGGCTGGTAGATGCTGTTCGCGTCTATGACGAACGAGCGTCGCCGGAACGGACATTCCGCTCGGTCGACTGGCTGCTTCCGGAGCGGCCGGCGAGGCGCCTCTCCAGGAATCGCTGCTCGGGGCCCGACTGGGTCAGCTCCAGGGCGCGTGCGTAGGCAGCGTGCGCCTCGGCGTCGCGGCCGAGCCGTCGCAGGAGATCGGCACGAGTCGAGTGGTAGTAGCGGTAGTCCTCGAGCGCCAGGCGGTCGAGCAGGGCAAGTCCGGCTTCGGGCCCCTCGAGCTCGGCGAGCGCGATCGCCCGGTTCATCGTCACGACGGGCGAGCCGGTGAGCTGCTCGAGCCTCTGGTAGAGGAGCTCGATCTCCTCCCAGTCACGTGGCTGGCGGAGGTGCAGATCGGCGATCGCGGCCTGGATGAGGTAGGGCCCGCTGCCGTGAAGGGCGAGCGCGTGTTCGAGCAGCTTCCGGCCTTCTTCGATCTGGTCCTGGTCCCAGAGGGACCGGTCCTGATCGTCGAGGAGCACGAGTTCACCGCCCCTGAACCGTGCGGCGCTCCGGGCGTGCCCCATCAGCATGAGGGCGAGCAGAGCGTGCGCCTCGGCCTCGTCGGGCATGAGCTCGACCAGAGAGCGTCCGAGGCGGAGCGCCTCCGCCGACAAGTCGATTCGGCCACCGCCCCAGCCTTCGTTGAAGATCAGGTATACGACCGCGAGGACGGCGTCGAGGCGTTCGGGCAGCAGGTGGTCGGGCGGGACGGCAAACGGGATGCCGGCGTCGCGGATCTTGTGCTTGGCGCGGGTCAGGCGCTTGCTCATCGTCTCGAACGGGAGAAGGAAGGCGCGGGCGATCTCCTCGGTCGAGAGGCCGCCAAGCGTCCGAAGGGTGAGCCCGACCTGCGCGTCGAGCCCGAGCGCCGGATGGCAGCAGGTGAAGATCAGCTCGAGCCGCTCGTCCGGGAAGGTCGCCGCCTCGGTCATGGTCTCCTCCGATCGCTGTTGCAGCTCGCGCTCCAGCTGCTGGGTCTTCGCGGCCAGGGTTCGCTCACGTCGGATGTGATCGATCGCTCGGCGGCGAGCGGTCGTGATCAGCCAGCCGGTCGGGTTTGTCGGGGCTCCGTCTTGTGACCAGCGCTCGGCCGCGATCGCGAACGCGTCCTGCGCGGCGTCTTCGGCCAGCTGGATATCCCCGAGCCAGCCGACCAGCGAGGCCAGGACACGGCCCCACTCGTCGCGGAAGACCCGGTCAAGCAACGGTGAGCGGCTCCTCGCGCACCGGTCTGACCTCGATCGCGCCGGTGGCCTGCAGCTCCTGCAGCTCGCCGGCGACGGCCAGGGCACCGTCGAGATTCTCGGCCTCGACGATGATGAAACCGCCGAGGAAGTCCTTGCTGTCGACGAACGGTCCGTCGGTCAGGAGCGTCCTGCCATGTTCATGGCGCACCGTCGTCGCCGACTCTGCGTCCTGGAGTCGTAGCCAACCGGACACGTTCGGTCGGGCCAGGACCTCGGCGATGCCGGCGTCGATCCGCCGTTGCTGTGCTTCGGTTCTCCGTTCGCGAGCCTCGACGTTGTTGTAGGCCAGCAGCGCGTATCTCAAGGACGTCTCCTTACCGCGTAGACCAGTTCGTTCGCCTCATAGACGAATAGCGTGGCCGCAGACGGACACCATTGCGAGTTTTTGCCCGCGTGTCCGTCCGAGGACTGTCCGTTCGTCATCCAGGCAGAACCGGCCGACGAGCCGGCCACGACCAAAAGGAGTACCGATGACGGACACACCGGCAACGAGTCGCCGCCTCGGCTGGGTGGTGGCGCTGACCTCGACCGCCTACTTCATGGTGGTCCTGGACTCGGTCGTCGTGATCACGGCACTGCCGCGCATGCAACGCGACCTTCATGTCAGTCTCTCCTCGCTGCAGTGGACGCTGAACGCCTACGGCATCGCGTTCGCCGCGGGAATCATCACCGCCGCCGCGCTCGGCGACCGGTTCGGACGGCGAAAGGTGTTCAGCGTCGGGCTGGCCCTCTTCACCGTCGCCTCGGTCGCTTGCGCGCTGGCGCCGAACCTATCCGACCTGATCGTCGCGCGGACGGTGCAGGGACTGGGGGGCGCGGTGGTCTTGCCGCTGAGCCTGACCATCCTGACCGCGGCGTTTCCGCTTGAGCGTCGCGGGATGATCGTCGGGATCTACGGTGGCCTCGCCGGTCTCGCGGTCGCGATGGGGCCAATCGTCGGGGGCGCCGTGACACAAAGCATCGACTGGCACTGGATCTTCTGGATCAACGTGCCGATCGGCGTCGTTGCCGTAATCCTCGGCCTACGGCTGCTGCCGGAGAGCCATGGCGCACCGGATCGGCTCGACCTCGTCGGGGTCGGACTTGTCACCGGCGGCGTGGTCGCGCTCGTGTGGGCGCTCACCCGCGCCAACGAGGTCGGCTGGTCGAGCGCCGAGACCGTCGTAAGCCTCGCCATCGGGACTCTGCTGCTTGCTGCATTCATCTGGTGGGAGCATCGCGTCGCCGAGCCGATGGTGCCGCTCCGAATGTTCGCCGCCCGGGACTTCACGATCGGCAACGTGGCGACCTTCCTCATGGCGGGCGCCATCTTCGCCGGCGGTCTGTTGGTCACCGAGGAGTTCCAGCTCGCGCGCCACTTCTCGCCGGTCGGCGCCGGCGTTCGCCTGCTGCCGTTCTTCGCCACCCCGATGCTCGTCTCGCCGGTGGCCGGCGCGCTCTCCGATCGGATCGGCCGCCGATCGATCGTCGTCGTCGGGCTGAGCATGCTGACCGCCGGGTTCGCGTGGGTCGCCTGGCGCGGCTCTATGCACACGAGCTGGATCGAGATCGTGATCGCACTGCTGGTCGCCGGCGTTGGAATCTCGATGGCTCTCCCGACGGTGCCGACCGCAGTCCTGAGCGCCGTCGACCCGGGCGAGATGGGCAAGGCGTCCGGCATCAACTACATGGCGCAGCGCTTTGGTGCGGTGTTCGCGGTCGCGATCGGCAGCAGCGTGTTCGCCGGCTACGGCGGACTGGGAAGCCCGGCGGCGGTGACAGCGGGATTCAAGCCCGCTCTCTGGGCGTGCGCGGTATTTGCCGGTCTGGGCGCTCTCGCCGCCACTGCGATGTCGGCACGGCCGAAGCCAGTGGCCGGGGCCGAACCCGCTGGTATGCCCATCGCCGCCTGAATCTCATCCCCTGAACGAAGAGGAGATATCCCATGCCGAACATCTTGCACCGCCTGTCGATCGACGCGCCGCCGGAGCACGTGCACCAGCTCGCTGCAACCCGCGGGGGAATCCAGCGCTGGTGGACGGGCCACTCGGTCGCCGGTGACGACGAACTCGGTGGGCGGCTGTCCGTCTACTTCCGCGACGCCGGCAACCCGGCGGCGACCTTCGAGGTCGTCGAACGCGGTCCGGAGAAAGTCGTCTGGCGCTGCGTCCAGGGTCCCGCCGAATGGATCGACACGCGTATCACCTACGCCCTGAGACCCCGCGAGGACGGCGGTACCACGCTGGTGTTCAGCCACGAAGGCTGGCAGCAGGAGAGCGAGTTCATGAATGGCTGCTCGACCAATTGGGCCGCCTACCTGATGAGCCTCAAGTCCGGAGCGGAGGGGCGAGGCTTCAACGCCTACCCCGGCGGCGAGATCAGTCGCTGGGACTGATTCACTAGCGCTGGCGATCGCGAGTCGGTCGCCAGCGCGTTAGGAGCGCAGGTCGAGGCGCCAGTCGTTGCAGGTCATGAAGTGCCCCTTGGGGAACTCGAACTCGCACGCATCGAGCAGCTCGAAACCCAGCTTGCGGCAGATCGCGTTCGACGCAGCGTTCTCGACGTTCGGGAAGGCATGCATGAAGCGGTGTCTGCCCTCCCGCTTGGCGCGCTCGATCGCCTGGACGGTCGCCGCCATCGCGATCCCGCGGCCCTGGAACTCCGGCACGACCATCCAGCCGACTTCATAGACCTGCTCGTCGCGCCATTGCTTCGCCCAGAAGCCGACCGAGCCGACCCCGGCGCCGCTGGCCGGGTCGACGATCTTGAACATGCGATTGCCGTCGTCGAGGCGCTCGTAGCGACCCTGGCGCTCGCGCAGCTTCTCCGGGCTCTCGGGGCCGCCGAGGTGCTCGGTCATGCGCGGGTCGCCCATCAGTCGCTCGAGCAGCGGCAGGTCGCCGCTACCCCAGGGCTCTAAGGTCACTGTCGCGCTCACCCCACGCAGTATGCGGCGCTTGCCCGAATGAAGGCTTCTGGTCACCGGGCTAGCGCACGCGTCGCCGGATGATGTCCTTCGTCGCGCGCACGGCCTTAGTCGTTCTCGATGTCGCCGCCGCGGCCAGCTTCGTGTTCTCGGCGCGGAGCTGGGCCGTCTCACGTCGCAGTTGCTGGGCCTGATGCTCGAGCGCCTGGAGCTCACGCTCCTCTCCGGGCTCGGGGCGCTGGAGATCCTCGACGGATTGTCGGACTGGCTTACGTCGGAGGAGAATCAGGCCGTGACCCTCGGCGCTTTCGTTACCGGTATGCGGAACGATGCGGACGACGTCGAATGCACGCCCCCAGTGCGCTCGCAGCCACCACGTGGAATGAAAAGTGATAGGCCCGCCGGCATCCCAAGCCTTGCCCGCCCACAGGGTATTCATACCGATCTTGCGTTCGTCCCACCGCTCGCCGATGAGGGGCTCAATCATGCCCTCGCCAAGGAAGCTGGCGATCAGTAACCCGTCCGGCGCTAACACGCGGTGGTGTTCGAGCAGCCACTCAGCCCAGTGATCGGTCAGATGGGTGTAGACACTTATGGCATAGATCAGGTTGAAGTAGCCGTCGGGTTGCGGCAACGGGGGTTCATCTCCGCAACGAAAGAAGTTGAAGGGTGGAGAGAGGTTCCGCTGCAACCAATTGATACTGGGGGCGTGGATGTCACATCCAGTGAACTCGGCAACCGCGGTCTCGGAAGCGAAATGTCGAATCACCTTTCCGACGCCACAGCCGAAGTCCAACACCCGCTTACCGTCCCAGCTCCAGTCGTCGGGAAGCATTGTCTCGATTAGCGTCCGTCCGGCCGCGCCAACGTCGTGGTAGGAACTGGCAGTTGCCTCGTCACCCAGGAACCCGGTTCGCTGCAACAGGTACAACGGCGGGGTTGGCAGCGTGGCGGAGCTCATCGGCGGACTCGGCAGGCTAGTGGAAACCCCACGCGTCTGCGGGAAGGCCAGGCCGATGCATCTACTCCGGCTCGGGACACTCGATGACGCCGCCGTGATAGCCCGGACGGACCTCGGGCAGCTGTTGGCGCAGTCAGGTGAGCCGTTCGGGTAGATCGAAGCGCCCGAACGCTGCGGCCAGACGGTGGGTGTCGAATGGCTGATCGGGGTAGCGCTCGTACGCCTCGGGGTCGGTCTCCTCGGTCGAGCGCACGATGAACGCGGTCACGTCGCTCACCTCCGCCCCCTGGAAGCTGAGCACGCACAACGCGAACGGCAGGTGCGCGTGGGCATGCTCGTCCCAAGCGTAGAAGGCCAGCGCGGGCTGGCCGTTGGCACGAGTGCGGACGCCTCGCCAGCGCCACGCTCCGGACATAGGAGATTCGGAAGCCCAGATGGCGATTCCCTCGCGCGTCCGATACCAGGTGGCCAGCGGCGGCATCGCGAACGTGGCTTCCTGGGCCAGCATCGCCGTGAACGCCTCCACGTCGCAGCGCTCCCACGCATCGACGTAACGCTCGACCAGCTCGCGGAGCGAGTCATCCCCCAGGGAGCGCAGCGTGGCCTGCTGCGTCTGCTCGGGGACCCGCTCCTCGACGGCGGCCCGGGCGCGCTGCAAGGCACTGTTGACCGACGCCACGCTCGTCTCGAGCATGTCCGCCGTCTCCTTGGCCGAGAACCCCATCACCTCGCGCAGGATCAGGACCGCGCGCTGGTTGGGAGCAAGATGCTGGAGCGCGGCGACGAAGGCGAGCTCGACGGCCTCGCGTTGCTCGTAGCGAGCCTCGGGCGCGGCGTACCCATCCTCCAGGCCGAGCATCTCGTCGGGATAGGGCTCGATCCAGATCGACTCGACGACCGGCTGGCCCGGCGTCACATGGGGATCGCTGGCGGGCGCGTAGTCGATCGGCAACACCCGCTTGGGCCGGCGCGCGATCTGGGTCAGGCAGGCATTCGTGGCGATCGTGTAGAGCCACGATCTCAGCGACGCGCGTGCCTGGAAGCCCGATAGCCCACGCCAGGCCCTCAGCAGCGTCTCCTGCACGGCGTCGTCGGCATCGTAGGCCGAACCGAGCATCCGGTAGCAGTGGGCGTGCAACTCACGCCGGTACGGCTCGACGAGAGCGGCAAACGCGGACTCGTCGCCGGCCGCGGCGGCCGCGATCGCGGCAGGCTCCGGTCCCGGGCCTGTGCGAGGGTTCGACATCGACATCAGGAGCTTAGACCCGCCGGGCCTCGCGGATTCATCGCCGGCCGATTAGTTTCGGCGAGTCCCCGGGTCACACGTACCAGGATGAAGGCTGCCGACTCAGGACGGGTGGTCCATCTGGAGCTTCACACCGGGAACCTGGCGGAAGCGCGGCGGTTCTACGGGCAGCTATGCGGCTGGCGTGAGGAGGAGGTCCGGACGCCCGCCGGCTCCTACCTCGCGGTCGGCCTGGGAGGCACGATCGGGGGCGGGATGGTGGACTGTCCGATCGCCCACCCGCTGTGGCTCCCCTACGTCGAGGTGGCCGACATCCGGGAGATGACCCACCGCGCTCAGGTGCTCGGCGCCACCGTGGCTCTGACGCCCCGTGAAGGCCCCGTCGGGTGGCGTAGCGTCGTCACGACTCCAGCCGCCGGCGAGATCGCCCTGTGGCAGCCGAAGCGATGATGCAGCGATAGCTCCTCACGAGCCCCGGCGGCTGGCCGCGACCATCGCGGCCAGCGCCTCGGCCTCGTCGGCCAGCGCGCGGTACTCGGCCAGCGCCTCGGGAGTGTCGATTACGGGGAGCTGTCGCCGAAGGGCCAGCACGTACGCGTAGCCGGCGGTTGGAAAGACATCCTGCACCGCCTCGTAGGCGGCCTTCACGCGGGCTTGCTCGTCGGTCAGTGCCAATGGAGGTCTCCTTGAGTGCGCATTCGCTGAGTTCTATCGCCGGAGGCCGGATGGGGGCGCGACCCGGCGATCATGCTGGGCCCGTGCGCGCTGAACGCCCCCTGCCGAGACATGCCGGTACACGGTGCCCGCATCGTCCGTTGAGCAATCGACGGCTTTCCGCGTTAATCGAGGTCGGCGAAAGGCAGCCGCCCCGGTCAGGCACCGTCGTCGTGGAGATCACGGTACGGCGAGAACTCGAGCATCGGATCGAGCTCCAGAACCTCGAGGTCTGGATCGGCCAGCAACTCGTCGACCAGGGCTCTGCTGCCGCCGATGCACGTCGAGGTCGAATCGACCTCGTTTCCCGAGCACCAGGCACGATCATCGGGCCACCACAGGCTCGGGGTTTGCCGTTCGAAGCTTTGATGCCCGCCGGGGTCCCAGGTGACGAGCGCGCCCAGCTCGCCGACCGCCGCGAGCGGTCCCTCGAACAGGAAGTAGGCCCGGCTCGGCAGGTGGACCTTTGGCGACTCGAGTGACTCCGGCGGGAAGGCGGGACGGGACTGGTAGCGCGAAGGCGTACCCGGCGGTGGTTGACGATCCACATGCCACGCCACGACAAGCGAACTGGAGCCGGACAGAAACCCCCATCCCTCCCAGAGGCAGAACCACCCGTGCACCGATGTCGTGTGCCGGGCAAGCAAAGGCGTGAGACGGTCAAGAACGTTGTCCGGAATCTCTCCGTGGCGCGGCGCGTGCGCCCACGGACGGTCGTGCTCCGGTACGCCGGCGGCAAGCTCCTCGAGGTCTTGAAACCGCGCGCCGGCAAGCAACGGCACATGCAGCCAGTCGGCAACCTCACGCCACCGCACCGGATCGCCGTCCAAGCTCTCGGCAGCGTGAAGGACCTGAGCGTATGCATCGAAGGCGGTAGGCACGAAGCTTGCCGCGACGCCGTACTCGAGCGCGGTCTCGGCAAGCCACGAGGCCTGCGAGACGTCCGTCGTCGGGCTGAGCCGGGGCGCAAACTCGGAGGTCACGTCCAGCAAGTTTCCCTCACCGCGCCCGCTCCGGCACGGTAGCCGAACCCTGCTTGCCGCCAGCGCGCTCATGCCGGGCGTCGAGCGCCGCGCGTTCCCGCCGGCGGTCGAGTCCCGGTGGATCGAGGTCCGAGCGCAGCGGCGGGGATCCACCGACCGCGGACAGCCAGTTCCAGGTGTCCCGCACCGTGTGCTCGATGGGACGGCAGCGAAGTCCGGCCGCGTGTGCGCGCTCGACATTGGCCGCGTGCATGCCGGCGAACTCGCTGTCCGGTGGAAGCCAGATCGGAAGCTCGGTCCAGGGCTCGATGCCGGCCGCGATGACGGCGTCCGGATCCATCCACGTGAGCCGGGCATCGGGGGCGCCGGCGGTGGCAAGGCAGGCGTCGAGCAGGGAGCGCATGGTCGCGTGACCACGGCGACCCACGACGTTGACCGGGCCAGCGTGGCCGGCCAGGGCCGCATGAAGAACGAAGATGGCGAGATCTCGCGCGTCAATGAGCTGTAGTTCGAGATCCGGGGGGCCGGGTGCCAGGATCTCCCCGCCAGCGGCCATGCGGGTGAGCCACCATGGCAGCCGGCCGACGTTTTCGTGGGGCCCGAGTATCAGGCCGGCGCGCGCCACGAGCGCTCGATCCGCGAACGCGTTCATGACGGCGAGCTCGGCTCCTCGCTTGAGCTCGGCGTAGTCGCCGTGCTTGGCGTCGGGAGCCGCCTCAACGGTGCGAGCGGACTCCTCGACACCGATTGGTGGCGGTGGCGCGTAGACCGATTCGCTCGAGATGTAGACGTAACGGGCGGCGCGATCGACGAGGAGGGCAGCGCTGTCGCGCGCGGCTCGGGGCGCTCCAGACCAGGTGTCGACCACGAGGTCCCAGTCGTGCCGGCGCAGGGGACGAAGAGTCGCGGGGTCGAGGCGGTCGCCGACGATCCGCGAGACCCCGGGGATCGCCGCACCGCGCCCACGGTTGAACATGGTCACCTTCCAACCGCGGCGGCAACCTTCCTCCACGACGGCGCGGCCGACGAATCCCGAGCCGCCCAGGACGAGCAACGAAAGTGGCATCAACAGAACCTAGCGCAACCGCACGGTTGCACACAACCGGCACGTTGCGCGCGGTCGGTCGTGGGTGTCCCAACTCGCCCAGCCTCACGCCCGCCAGGATCAGCATCGGGAATCGCTCGCCTTGAGCGACGGCTTTCGCGGCAGTGAGGAACCGCTCGTTGGCAGTCTTGGCTCAACGCGATCCGTCTTTGGCCAGACTTGGGCAAGGACTCGGCGGGACCAGTTGGCCGGAATCCTCCCGTGACTGACATAGCGCGCGTAGTAGGAACCGACGAGCATCGTCACGGCGATCTCCACGTCCAAGTCCGCTGGCAGCTGTCCGGCGTCGATGCCGCCCTTGAGCGCCGCTCGGAGCGCCTGCCGACGGGGTTCCGAGAGCCGCGCGCGCAATCGCTCGAGGAGTTCCGGTCTGCGGCTCTCTTCTGCCAACAGCGTGCCGAGGAGCGCCATTGAGTTGGGCCGCTGCAGGTTTCGCTGGAAGTTCGCCAGAACGCGTGCCGCTCGAGCGCGTGGTGGCCCATCGAGCGCAGGGAGCGGATCGACCCGGAGCGAATCGACCACCGCCGCGGCTAAAGACGCTTTGTCGCGATACCGGCGGCGCAGACTCGGCACCGTCGTTCCAGCTGCCGCGGCGACGGAATCCAGCGACATCCCTCCGTAGCCTCGTTCACGCAACTGCTGCTTGGCGGCTTCCAATATCGCCGCGTCTAGCCGCGCGTTTCGGGGGCGACCACGCTGGCGCGTCCGAGCGGAGACCACCGTCCCGTCCCGGGGCCTGCGCGACGATTGGGAAACGAGCGTGGACATGTGATCATCAGGAAATGATTTATGATCTGGCTCCGTAATGATATTCCCCAGCGCAAGGAGAGACCGATGGCCCGATGGCCGAAGTCGGAATCTCGAACGCCAAAGTTGCGCCCGGCGTGAGGCGCGTGCCCCATCCGGCACACATCGGGCCACCGGCACCGGAGTCAATGCTTGCGTATCGGTCTGCTCGGTGCCGGTGGCGGATCGCCTGCGGGCTGGGTGGCCGAAGGGCAATCAATGAGCGATGCGACCGCTTCCGAGGTGCTGCTCGTCGTGGAGTTGGCAACCAAGCCCGGCAAACAAGAGGAGATGCGCGATGCGTTGGAACGGCTCGTCGATGCGACACATCGCGAGGATCACGGCGTGGTGCGGTTTGAGGTAGGGCTCGATCCGCAAGACGCCACGCGGGTGCTGGGTTATGAGATCTGGGCTTCGCAGCAGGCGCTCGACGAGCACGCGGCCAAGCCGCACACGCAGAGGTTTTTGGCCCGAGCGCGGGAGCTGGTCGTCGATCCCGACGAGCCCCTGCGCGTACGCCGCTGGCGGCCGATGCGCGATGAGCTGCCAGCCGAATACGTGTCGCGCTCGGGATACGAGGTGACGCGGCCTGCACCGCCGCCACCTGGCTTCCGGCACGAACGGCGGCGGGTAGGTGACGTACGCCTGCACTATGTGATCGGCGGTTCTGGACCGCCGGTCGTCTTGCTGCACGGGTTTCCGAACACGTGGTACGCGTGGCGGGAGGTGATGCCGAGGTTGGCGGAGCGCCACACCGTAATCGCGGTCGATCTGCGGGGACTCGGCGACAGTGAGCCCGGCACCCAGCCCAACGACGTACCGACGGGTGCTGACGACCTGCACGCGCTTGTCGGGGACCTCGGTCTCAGTCCGGTGATGCTCGCCGGTCAGGACTGGGGAGGGTCGACCGGCTTTGCGTTCGCGGCCGCTTACCCGCAGGATGCCCGATGCCTGGTTGTGATTGAGGCGATGCCAGCGGGCGCGTGGGCCCAAGCCGGCTCCAAGGGAGGCGGCGCTTGGTTCTTCGGCTTTCATCAGCTTCGCGATCTTCCTGAGCGGCTGGTCGCCGGACGCGAGCGTCCCTACCTTGACTGGTATTACCGCACGTTCTCCGCCACGCCCGGCGTGCCAACCACAGCTGCTGCCGACGAATACACGCGCTGCTACGCGCGCCCAGGCGTCATGGCCTCCGCGTTCGCGCGCTACCGGGGTGTCCCCCGCGAAATCGCGCACAACACGCGGCATCTGACCCAGCCGCTGCGCATGCCGGTCCTAGCGATCGGCGGCGAGCAAGGGTTCGGCACAGCGGTCGGTGAGAACCTGCGTCAGGGCGCCACCCAAGTAGAGCAGGAAGTCCTGCCCGGGTGCGGCCATTACGTCGCCGAGGAGCGGCCCAACGAGGTCGCCGAACTACTGCTCCGCTTCTTCGCTAACACATAACGTTTCAGCTCAGGCAGAGATGATTCCTATTCCTTCTTCCATGCGCGCGAAGAAGGGCGCCGCCCGACGCGCGGGCGGTGCGTGAAAAGCGCAGGATGATCCGGCTACAGCTTGTCGATCGTGGGGAACGTCGCGTCGGCGCGGATGCATGCGCGGAGGTAGACGGCAACGCCGACATCGCCGGTCCATAGGGTGTAACGACCCCGACCGAACTTTGCCCGTTGATGTTGGACCTGCTCGATCGCGTGCATCGCGAACCGCCGGGCACGCTCAAGCCAGCGCTCGTCATCAGTCAGAGCGAACAGCTTCAGGAACGCAAAGCCGTTGCCCGCAGTCCCGTGACACAGACCGGGGCCTTTACGCAGCGGACCGGCCCGCCAGATGAGCTCTCCGCCGGCGAGCGCCATCTCGATCGGCATCAGATCACCCAGGGTCGCTACGATTCCCGGTGCGCCGTGACACCACTGGACGCGAACCAGATCGCCTCCTGGGCGTGGGGTCGCCACCGGCGGCCAGTTGGTCAACCCGTCCTCCCGCATCGCGGTTTCCTCCAAGGCGCGCGTCACTCGCGCGCGCAGAGTCTCATCACTTGCATATCCGCGCAGCGCATGAGCATTTCCCGCAAACCCATGAGCCGGGCCAAGGATCTGCGCGACCCGGCCATACAGCCTCTGCGTCCACAGGCCCGTGGTCTCGTCCCAGCGGTCCCAGAGCAGCCGAGCGCTCTCCCACCACTCATCGCTGAGCCCGCACGCTCGGGCTGCGAGCATAGTTCCGGACGACCCCCACATGAGCTCCCAGGTCGGGTGCTCTCGATTCGCGCGCACCAGCTCGCGCAGCCGCCGCTCGTCAGCGCACGGTGAACCGATCTTGGCGGCGAGGACGAGCAGCCCGGTTTCCCCCATCCACAGGCTTGGGGCATGGGCGTCATCTGCGAAGTCGGGCACCATCCGGTAGCGCTCGATCGCCTTGGCCAGGAGCATTTCAGCGTCGAGCGATGAGTCGAGCTCGTTCAGCGCCCAGATCATCCCGGCACTACCGAGATACAAGGACATGATCCGGGAGCTCTCCGGCTCGTCATCAAGACCATGCGATGGCCACCCGCCGTCAGCGGCCGCCGACTCGCCGTCGGCCACGATCCCAGCCACCGCAGCCTCGGCCCGGCTCACATCCCACGCCCGATCGGTCAGGGGCTCATGCTCGACGACTCGCCACAACAACGTAGCCCGATCATCTAGCAGTGACCAACCATCGGCAACCCAGCCGCACCGATAGGCCCCCAGCGCCGGCACGCGGAGCCAACGCCCAAGACCTGCGTTGCCGGCAAGGCTCGCCTACAGCTACCCGCAGACCCGGGACCTGCAACGCGCGGGGGCGAGCCCGTCTTGGCTTTAAGAGTCGCGTTCGCGGCGCCTGCGCAGATGCTCCTGCTCGCGTGCTGCTCGTCGTTTGCGAGCCTCTTGAGTTGCCTGCTCGTTACGTTGGGCGATCTGTCTGCGGAGATCGTTGAACGCCGCTTCGGACGTCGATCTTCCCGGGCCCGGTTCTTCACGCGGCCGGTCAGGCTTTGCACTCTGCTTTGGCATGTGTGACTCCTCGTCGCTCAGTACGGAAGGCTGGGCCGCTGGAAGAATGCGAGAGCAGGCACTCAGGCGGTGAAGGCTGCTCCGACTCTACTCCCCCACCACTAAAGGGGAGAGGAGTTGGCAACGATGCGGGCGGGAAACCCGACCGCGAACGATCTCTACGGCCAGAGCGTCGCCGGCTCACCGCCCCCAGACCGCTCCAGACGGGTGATCAGGTCCTCGATCTCACGGAGCCACTTGCCGCGGTCCACGCTCCCATCCCAATAGTCGCGTAGCTCGCTTTCCTCCCGGACGCGCTGGACTGCCTGGACTGCCTGGGCGATCTCGGAGTCGTGAGGCTGATGAGGATGAGTGTCGACCCAGTAGCGCACGTTATCGGGCAAGCGGATGGATGCGTGACCGGCACAGGACGCGGACAACTCTGCCGCCGCGATCGCTACACACGACTCATCGAGACCGAGGTACTCCGGCTCGCCCACCGCACTTTCAAGCGACGACGCGATCACCCCGCCCGGGTCAACTGCTTCCTCGACCAGGAGGAACCAGTCGCTGGCCGGATCGTTCTCGAAGCTCGCCGCTCCCCACTCTCCCACGCCGATAACCATAAACTGGAACGTGCAACGCCCGCGAGTCCCTTAGGCAACCGGTTCTCTCGCGACCCGAGGCACCGGCCGCGAGCCTGATGCTGCGAGTCAGCGGATCCGTCTTCAGCCCGGCTTTCTCGAAGACGAGCCGGTAGTGCTCGAGCAGTTCGCGCTCAAAGCACGCGCTATTGGCGCTGACGCCTGAGGTGAACGCAAGGCGGAAATCCCGGCTGGTCAGCCAGTACGGCACGAGGCGCAGCTTCACCAGAGTCTTGCGTAGTCCCGGCTGCGCGAAGCGCTTACGCCATTGCCGGATGGTCTCGAGGTAGTCAAGGCGTCCGCTCATGCTCGAGATGAGCCTGAGGTTCGGCGCGGCGGCCTCGATCACCTGCTCCTGACCGAAGGGCAAAAACGACCGGGGAACTGTTTTTGCATGAGGGCCAGGTACCAGGCATCAGAATCGCGAGGCGCGTCGATCGACACATCTTCGATTGCGGTCGCCCTGGGCCCGAACACCATGGTCTGCAGATACAGACGTCCACGGGCCGGAAGGATGCCGGCGATGTTCTCAAACAGTGAGGCATAGATCTGCTCTTGTCGGCCGGCGCGGTAATCCTGCACCGAGCAGAAGTGCTCAAAGGCGCCAAGGCTGGCCACCGCGTCAAACTGACCGAACGTCTCCGCGGTGACCTGCCGCGCGTCGTGCAGGTAGACCTCCAGGCCGTTGCGCCGACAGGCGACTACCTGCGCCCGAGACAGGGTCACGCCAACGCCGCTGGCCCCGCGCCGACGAATGTCGTTCAACAGCGGGCCCCAACCACAGCCGAGATCCAGCACCCGACGGCCCGCCTGGATGCCGATCTGCTGGGCGATGTCATCGTGCTTGCGCCGCTGCGCCTGCTCGAGGGTCAGCGAGAAATCCCCGTCGTACTTGGCGCCGCTGAAGTCGGCCATCTCCCCAAGGCTGAGGCGAAAGATCCGATCGATCAACGAATAGGTGAAGTCAAGATCAGCACGATCGGCCATGGCCCTTCTTACAGTAGGCCAGCGTCAGCTCATGCCCACAGGAACGGCGCCGAGGCAGAGCTGATGAGCTGCGCCGACTCGTTGGCTGAAACGGGGTCAAGTCCTTGTGCAGTTGAGATCGGGCCGCGCGTCCAGCTGCTCAGCGGATCGCCGGGCGGTCAAGCGGGGTCTTGTGCTTCGCGGCGAAGCGTCTCGCTTTTTCGCGGTTGCCACAGGTGGCCATGACGCACCAGCGCCGGCGTCCGGTGGGATCGAGGAACAGCCATCCACATCCGGCGCCCGCGCATGCGCGGACGCGGCCGAGAGCACGCGATGTGAGGAGCTCGCCGGCTGACCAGGCAGCGGCAGCAAGCGGGGCGGACAGGTCTGCCGCCGGTGCGATCTCCCAGCGGATTGTTTTATCTGCTCGGTGCAGGTGGAGGATCTGGGCGGCCGCGGCGACCTCGTCGGCGACGGCAGGCCAGGCTGGGGCGCAAGCAGGATCCCGAAGCACGGCGTATAGGTTCGCGCGAAACGCTTTTGCGCGCTCGAGCACTGAGGCGGCCGCGCTGGCGCTGACACGAGCGCGCTGGCGAAGCACCGGGACCTGGTCGGGGCGAAGGATGCCGACGAATCCGCTCCACACCACCAGGTGCTCGTAGTCCGCAAGGTAATCGCCGGCGTCCTGCCCATCCCATCCCGCCCGGGTGTTGCAGAAGTCAAGCGCCGGATGTCCGCTTATGCGGGCGGGCAGCCGGAGTCCCTCCACGACCTCATAGTGTGCTGGCATGCTCGGCGTCCCATCCCCAGGCTAGAGCAACTCCCGACCGCTTGACGAGCAGCCGACTAACCGATACTCTCGATTTTACAGGTTAGTGCAGCGGGTTGGAAGGAAACACCGAGGTTTCGTCGAGCCTCGCCACGTTGGTAGTGCTGGCTGTGAGCGCGGCGCCTGCGAGCGCCGGAGCCCCGGCAAAATGACCGCTATCGATGCGACAAAAGCCGAGGCGTTCGCGCGCCGCCTCTTGGTTGCCGTCACGGCTGCGCTCACCGCTTTGGTTGTGCTCAGCGGCTGCGGTGGAAGTTCGTCGTCGTCAGGCACCGCGTCGACTAGGTCCTTGTCGTCGTCCAGCACATCGGCCGCCACGAGCATCACGTCCGCGACGACGGCTGGTCGCACGGCGGTCGCACCTCGTTGCGACCCGCAACCTTGCCAGCTCACGCACGCCGAGTTGGCCGCCAAGCTCGATGATCTCTGCCTGCGCGGGAACGCCGCCGTCAAGCAAGCCGATGCCAGCTTCGAGCAGTCGACGAACGCCAGCGACTACACAAAGGCGGCCGCCGCGATGGAGTCAGCGCTGAGTGAATTTCCGCCCTATCAAAACGCGATCCAGGGCCTAACGCCACCCGCAGCGGACGGTGCGGCGTTAACGCGCTTCGTGGACGTGAACCGTCGCATCCACGAGTTATCGGAGCGGATCGTCACGGCGGGGCGCGCACGCGACACCCCACAGGTCATTCGCCTATCGCAGCTCGTGCAGGAAGAGCTCGCGAGGCGCACCAGGACCGCTGTCGATCTCGGCACGAAAAACTGCGGGCGCTAGCTCGCCGCGCTCCCGAGATCTCGCCCTCGAGCAAGCGGGCTTTGCTCCGAGCGGTTGGCGTTGCTGCGCAGCCGGCGCGGCTACTGGGCTCGGTTCGCCCAGTAGGCCTCCGCCTCGGCTTCCATCACGGAAAGACGCGAGTAGTAGTCGGGGAACTCGTTGAGGTGCGCTCGGGCGATCTTGGCCGTCACGACGATGTCGTCGTCGGTGACGTTCGTGTTCGGATCCTGGGTGCCGTGCTCGAGCTCGACGTCCATCCCCATCCGGAACTGCTCGACGTCGAACCGAGAAGCACTCCAGTCGATCCCGATCCGCTCGCCCGCCTCACGTGCCTGATCGGCGGTGAAAACCGTCCTCTCGCTCATGCGAGCAAAGGCTAACGCGCCCGCCGACTCATGTCAGTCGCGGTTTCCGAACTGCATGCGGAGGGAAAGTCTGTATGCAGATGCTGACCGGTCCTTGCGGAGAGGAGAGCGGAATGGCGTCATCTGCAGCGCCGACCGACGCCGAGGGGGGCCCTGCCCCGCGCGCAGGGGGGGAGCGCGCCGACGAGTTCGCCCGGCGGCGGATCCGGGTGGTGCTCTCGGCCAGCGCCGTCGTCCTGGTCACGGTGATGTTGCTGCCGATCCTGACGTCGTTCACGAGCGCGCTCGACGGTGTTGTGGCGGGTGTCAGCGTCGCCTACATCGTGGGGTTCTTCGAGTTCGTGTTCGCGCTCGCTGGTGCCGTGGCGTATTGCCGCTGGATCAAGCGGATGGAGGCCCGGATGAGCGAGGAGCCGACGCGATGAGCGGCCGGGGACTGGCCATCGCGGTAGCGCTGGCGCTCGTCGCGATCACGGTGCTGATCGCGATCTACGCCTCGCGGCTGCTGGGCGGAACCGATGATCACTACGTCGCCGGCGCGCGACTGAAGGGATGGCAGAACGCCCTGGCCCTGGCCGGCGACCAGATCTCGGCCGGGTCATTCCTGGGCATCACCGGTGCCGTGGCCTTGACCGGGTTCACCGGGTTCTATCTGGCCGCCGGCCTCCCGGCCGCTTACCTGTTGATCCTGATGCTGGTGGCCGAGCCGCTGCGCAACCTGGGCCGGTTCACGCTCGCCGACGCGATCTGCACCCGGTTCGAGGGGCGACTGCTGCGAGGCTCGGTGGCCGTCGCCACGCTGATCATCAGCATCGTCTATATGGTGATCCAGTTCGTCGGCGCCGGGCTGGTGGCGCAGCTGCTGTTCGGAGTCGACTACTGGATCGTGGTCATCTTCCTCGGGCTGATCACCACGCTCTACACGGTGCTCGGCGGCATGATCGCCACCACCTACATCCAGATGTTCAAGGCCGCGCTGCTGCTGGCGATCGTCGCCGCGCTCGTGCTGGTGTCGATCTCGCGGACGGGGTGGAATCCGATCGGCCCCCTCCTGCACGCAAGACACATCTTCGGTGACAAGGTGATCGTTCCGCTGCGCAACAAGGGCACGACCGGATCCCTCGAGAACATCTCGCTGAGCTTGGGCCTGGTGCTCGGCTTCATGGGGCTGCCGCACGTCATCCTGCGCTTCAAGACCGTCCGCGACGGGCGAGCCGCCCGCGAGTCCACGCTCATCGCGATGTGGATCTTCGCCGTGTTCTTCCTGGTCCTGATCATCCTGGGATACGCGGCGCTGAACGAGGTCGGCCACCTGGGCATCCTCAAGGCCAACAAGGCGGGGAACCTGGCCGCGCCTCAGCTGGCCAAGGCGGTAGGCGGCGAGCTGCTGTTCGCGCTGGTCGCGGGCGTGGTCATCGCCACCGTGCTAGCCGTGCTGGCCAGTCTGGCCATCGCCAGCTCCGGTGCGGTGGCCCACGACATGTACACGCAGATCATCCGGCGGGGCGAGGTGTCTCCCCGGAGCCAGCTGCAGATCAGCCGTGTTGCCGGCGGCGTGGTGGCGGCCATCGCGGTGCTGATCGCGCTCGTCGCGAAGAACAAGAACGTCGCGTTCCTCAGCAACGTCGCGTTCGCGATCGCCGCAAGCTCGACAACCCCGGCCCTGCTCCTGACCCTGTACTGGCCCGGCTTCAACCGCGCCGGTGCGACCGCGGCGATGATCGGCGGGTTGGTCGTCAGCTGCGGCCTGGTGATCGTCGGCCCCGACGTGCTCGGCGCCTCGCACCTGTTCGGGCTCTCGATCCCCGCCCTCGTCTCGGTGCCGGCCTCGCTCGTGTTCGCCTATCTCGGCACGCTCTACGGCCGCCGGGCGACTCGCGCGGAGAGCCGGCCGTACGCGGAGATCCGTCGCCAGGCCTTCGTCATGTCTCGCGCCGGAACTTGAGTCAGCGCGTCCTGCGTCGCCGTGGGCCTCGAGCGCGGCGCCGGCGGCGCGACTCCCGCCTGAAGCTGATCGCGCACGCGGCCAGCACCACGATCGCGATCGGGGCGGCCACGGCCAGCCCGGGGGTGATCGTCAGGACGAGGAGGGCTGCCAGGATCGCGACCGCGACGTCGACGAGCAGCACACCCGGTCTCACAGGGGAAGCCTCCGGTAGATGCCGCGGGGCAGGTGGCGCAGGATCGCGAAGATCAGCCGCAGTCGACCCGGCACCCACACCGTCCCCGCGCGTCCACGCAGCGCCGCGACGGTCGCTGACGCGACAGCGTCCGGCGTCGTCGCGAACGGGGCCGGCTTCAGCCCGGCGGTCATTCGCGACTTGACGAAGCCGGGGCGGACGATCAGCACGCGCACGCTGCTCGCCGCGGTCGCGTCGGAGAGCCCCTGGGCAAGGGCGTCCAGACCCGCCTTGGCCGCCCCGTAGATCGGGTTGGACGCGCGGGGGCGCTCGACCGCGACCGACGAGAGCAGTATCAGCGTCCCCTTGCCGCGCCGGCGCAGCTGGCGAAGAGACTCGATGACCAGCGAGCCGGCGCCGAGGAAGTTCACGCGCATCACCTCGGTTGCCTCGCGAGGCTCGGCGTCGAGTCCCGCTTGGGCACCGAGCACGCCGACCGCGATCACGACCACGTCGAACCCGTCGGCGTCAGCGAACGCCCGCTCGAGCGCCTCCCTATGCGCGCTGAGATCATCAGCGTCGAGGAGGCCCACTTCGACGGCGGGACCGCTGAGATCAGCCGCCGCCCGCGCGAGCCCGGCGCCGTCGCGGCCCAGCAGCCAGACACGTTCGGCGCCGAGGCGGCGGACGATGGCCAGCCCGATCTCAGAAGTGCCTCCAACCAGCAGGACATCGCTCACAGGAGACCCGTCCGGCGAGCGAGATCCGAGCACCAGACCCGTTCGGGATCGGCGCGGTCACGGGCCGCGCGCCACTCACCGAGCCGCGGGTACATGACCCCAAGCATCTCTGGGTGAAGCCGCGCGTCCTTCGACAGGTACACGCGCCCGCCGGCTTCGGCGACCGCGCGATCGAAGGCCTGCAGCAGCGGCTCGAGCCCCGGCGCGGCTCGTGGTATGTCGAGCGCGAGCGTCCACCCTTCAAGCGGGAAAGACAGCGGCGCGCCGTTCGCCGGACCGAAGTCCTTGAGTACGGCGAGATAGCACGGCACCCGCTCCCGGCGCAGCCCGTCGATCACCAGCTCGAGCACCCGCTCAGCGCCGACCGGGACGACGAGCTGGTACTGGAGAAAGCCTCGTTGACCGTAAAGCCGCGGCCACGCAGCGAGGGAGTCGAGCGGGAACATGTGCCGACCGTACGGCTCGGGCTGTGCGCGCCTGGTTCGCGGGGTGCTTGCGTACTTGGCCGCGTTGAAGGCACGAACGGCCGCCGGCCGCAGCGCGCCGGCCGGCCAGCCCCGGGGCACCGTCGCGCGTGAGCGCACGACCGCAGCGCCTGAACCGGGGGCGTCGATGTGCGCCGCGCGCGTCACCACCCCTCGTCCCGGACGTGCGCACAGCAGGTCGAGCCAGGCGACGCGGTGCGGCCCCCCCGGCGCCTTGAGGGCGGCCAGCGCCGCATCGAGCGAGCGGACCCGGTCGGTGTCGACCGCCAGCGTCGCGCCGCGCACCGGGCTGAGCCTGATCCGCGCGTCGACCACGATGCCGGTCAGGCCCATGCCCCCGAGCGCCGCTTCGAACGCGCCGCCGGCCGTACCGGGCTCGAGCTGGACGAGCTCGCCATCGGACTGGAGCAGCGAGATCGCCTCGACGTGGGATCCGAACGTCCCCGCGGTGCCGTGATTCTTGCCATGGATGTCGCTCGCGATCGCCCCGCCGACGGTGACATGTTGTGTGCCCGGTACCACCGGCACCATCCAGCCGGCGGGGGCGACGACGTGCAGGAGCTCCCCGATTGTGACTCCGGCCTGGGCCGTGACCGTCCCGCGGTGGCCGTCGAAGCCGATTCGCTTCAGCCGAGTGGTCTCGATCACCAGACCACCGGAGACTTGCGCGGCGTCGCCGTAGCTGCGCCCCATTCCCCGGGGAAGGGCATTGAGGGAGTTCGCCGACAGGACGGCGGCGCGCAGCTCCTCGACCCCATTCGGACGGACTATCGTGACCCTGACTCGGGGCCCTCTGGCCCACCCGGTGACGATCGCGTCCGATGCCGCGGGCGCGCGCCCGCCGACGAGCGCCGTGTCAGCCGGCGGCATGGACCTCCAGCGTGAACAGGACCAGCCAGACCAGCCCCGCAAGCTGCAAGGGCCGGTCGGACAGCAGCACGTCCTCGGGCGCCTCGCCGGCCCCGCGATGCACGAGATTGCCGTAGCGGAGCAGGCAGGCGGCGAATGGCAGGATCGTCAAGGGCCGCCATGGGATGCCCCCGACGGACGGAATCGAGAACGCCCACATGCAGTACGCGAGCAGGGCCACGGCGGTTGCGCCGGCGATGATCAGCTCTAGCGCCCTTGGGCTGTAGGCGTCGAGCACCCTTCTGCGCCGACCGTGGGAGCCGTCCGCTCGTTGCAGCTCCGCGTAGCGCTTGGCCGCGGCCACGAACACCGCCGAGCTGGTCACGACCAGCAGGAACCAGCGCGAGAGGGTCACGGGGGCCGCGACGCCGCCGGCCACGGCGCGGAGCACGAACCCGCCCGCCACGGCCAGGATGTCGAACACGATCAGGTGCCTCCACACGAGCGTGTATGACAGCGTGAGCGCGGCGTACGCGAATCCGACGAGCGCGAGCAGTGGCCCGATTGCGGCGCACAACAGAAGCCCGGCGAGCAAGAGCGAAACGCCAAGCCCCATGGCGAAGCGCGAGTCAAGCTCGCCCGACGCGACCGGGCGGAAGCGCTTGCGGGGGTGGAGGCGATCCTCTGCTGCATCGCTGACGTCATTGATCGCATAGATGCCGGACGCCAGCAGGCAGAACGCCGCGAACGCCACGGCAACGCGCCCCGGGGTGTCGTCGTGACCGAGGGCACCGGCTGCGCCGGCCGCCGCGATCACGAGCACGTTCTTGACCCATTGCTTGGGCCGCATCGTGGCGAGGACCGCAGCGTGAGTCCGCCGCCCTTCACGCAGAGGCAAACGGCCTGCGTTGGCAGACTCCATAACGCCAAGCTAAAGGTGCTGTGTAAGCCCAGCATGTGGCTGTGATGAGGACGCTCACAGATTCCATCGCCCTTCCGGTGCCGGCGCCGTGCCGTCCGGTGCCGTCTGTGAGCTGAGAAAGCTCTAATTGCCTCGGCGGAGGGGAGGGAGCCGCCGGGACGCGGTCGAAACGCGCTCAGAAGGTGATGGCTAGCCCGAGTCGCGCGGCGATCGAACAGTACGAGGCCCGGATCCTCGCCTACGAGCTGGGCCGTCCCCCCGCGAGGCGGGAGGCGACCCGGCAGCGAGGGGTGGCGCGTCCCGGCGTTCAGGCCCGGCGCCGACCCACTGAGCGCCGGCTCCGCGTGCGGCGAATCGTCGTCCTCACTGCGCTGATCCTCGTGGCCCAACTGGTGGTCTCGTTCTGGGGCGCGATGGCGGGGCCTTCGAACGTTTCGGTTGGGGTGCGGGCGGTCGAGTGGCTGCGCGACAACGGGGCCGCCGGAGTAGTGTCGGAGTTCGAGGCCATCTACTACTCGCTGAACGCACCAGCGACCGGTGGCCCGGCGCTCAAGCGGCTGCCCGAGCTCGGAAGTGGGGCGGGGGCGCCGGTCGCCGATGACGCGCCGGCGCGGATTGCACCGGTGGTCACGCCCGCGCTGCCGGGTGAGGGTCAGTGGCGTGAAACGGGGCCGGTGGTGGCGGGCGCCGCGCCCCTCCTGGTGACGACGTTCCGCCCAGACCCGAGCTACCCACAACTCGTCGCCGGCGTCGCGTGGATCGATCGCGCGCGCACCCGGCTGGCGCTGTACCCCGGCCGGTACGAGCCGCCGAACGACGGCACGCCATCGGCCGAGGTGCCGTTCGGGCTGCGCTCGAGTCTGCTGGCCGTGTTCAACAGCGGCTTCAAGCTCGAGGACTCCGGGGGCGGGTTCTTCTCGCAGGGTCACCTGTACGCGCCGCTCAAGTACGGGCAGGCGACGCTGATCGGCTACGCCGATGGGTCCGTCGACGTCCGAGCCTGGACCGGCGGGCCCGATCCCGGCCCAGCGGTCGCCTTCGCGCGCCAGAACCTGCCGCTGATCGTCGAGAACGGCCAGCTCAACCCCGAGCTGTCAAACGACTCACTATGGGGAGCGACCCTCGGCAACGCGGTCCGGGTGTGGCGCTCGGCGGTCGGCGTCGACTCCCACGGCAACCTGATCTACGCGGCGGCCGACATCCAGACCGCCGCAAGCCTCGCAGGGATCCTCCAGCGCGCCGGGGCGGTACGTGCGATGGAGCTCGACATCAACTACGAGTGGACCACGTTCAACTTCTACGGCGCCTTCGGCGCACGCGACCCGGCCAAGCTGCTCCCCGGTATGAGCCGTCCTGCGGCTCGCTACCTGTCGCCCGATGACCGTGACTTCTTCGCGGTCTACGCCAGGTAGTCCATGTCTGTGTAAGTCTCCCGCCATGACACAGAACGCTCACCCAAATCCCGGATCGGCCGCGGTGGGGTTCATCGGGCTCGGTCAGCAGGGCGCGCCGATGGCGGCGAATCTCCTCACCGCCGGCTATGAGCTGATCGTCCGGGATGCTGATCTCGAGCGCGAGCGCCGGTTCGTGGCCGCGCACGGGGGCCGAGGTTGCCAGGGCAACCCGGCGGCGCTGGCCGGGGCCGAGATCGTGGTCACGATGCTCCCCAACGGCCACGTGGTCCGGGACGCGCTGCTTGGTCAGGATGCGATCGCGTCCCGGTTGAGACCGGGCACGATCATCGTCGACACGAGCTCGTCGGACCCCTACGGAACCCGGGAGCTGGGGAGCGAGCTCGCGGGCCTCGGTTTGATTCTGCTCGACTCGCCGGTCACCCGGCCGGAGGCGGCCGGGGGGGACACCCGGCGGATCACGTTCATGGTCGCGGGCGACGACGACGCGGCCATCGACCGAGTGATGCCGCTGCTTGAGGCGATGGCCGAACAGGTCTTCCGGGCCGGCCGGCTCGGCTCGGGCCACGCGATGAAGACCCTCAACAACTACGTCTCGGCGGCCGGCCTCGCCGCGGCACTCGACGCGATGGTCGCCGGCCAGCGCTTCGGAGTCGACGTCGAAACGATGATCGAGGTGTTCAACGCGGGCACGGCACGCAACTTCAGCACGGCGAACACGCTGGTCGACGAGGCGATGTCGAGGCGGTATGGGGAGGGATTCCAGCTGGCGCTGATGGTGAAGGATCTGCGGATCGCCAGCTCGCTGTTCGAGCGGGTGGACTTCGACGCTCCGATCTCGCCGCTGGTCCGCGACCAGTTCGCGGACGCGCTGGCGCACCTCGATGACCAAGGCGCCGATCTGTCGCGGTCGCTCGAAGGCTGGGAGTCCAGAGCCGACGTCAGGTTGCCACCGCCGCGCTCGGTGCGGTCGCCGGCTCGAGCCAAAGGAGAGAGCTAGACCTCGGGACTGCGCCGGCGCGGGCGCCAGCCCTCGGTCTTCCACTTCGACCCCGGGCGCCCGGGGAGCAGCAGCACGATCAGCAATCCGGGCGCGGACAGGATCATGCCGAAGGCCAGGCCGACCTTCTCGCCGTATCCCTTGCGGTCGGAAACCCACGAGCCGATGGCGGCGGAGAGGAGCCAGACGAACAGCAGGTAGAGCGCCGTGGCCCCGATGAACGCGAAGGCGATCATGTCCCGAGGTACGCCCGCTGCACGGCGGGATCGTTCCGCAACTCCGCCGACTCATTGGTCAGCGCCACCTCGCCGGTCTCCAGCACGTAGCCCCGCTTGGAGACGTCGAGCGCGTAGTTCGCGTTCTGCTCGACGAGCAGGATGGACACGCCCTGGCGGTTGATCTCGGCGATCGTCTCGTAGATCCGCTGTACGAGGATCGGGGCGATCCCCATCGACGGCTCGTCCAGCATGAGGAGCTTCGGGCGGGCCATCAGCGCGCGGCCGATGGCCAGCATCTGCTGCTCGCCGCCCGACATGGTCCCCGCCTTCTGGCGCTCGCGCTCCTTGAGCCGCGGGAACAGGTCAAAGACACGGTCCATGTCCTCGACGATCTCGCCATCGCGGCGGCGATACGCGCCCAGGTCGAGGTTCTCACGCACGGACATGCGCGCGAAGCAGTGCCGCCCCTCCGGGGAGAGGGCGATGCCCAGGGCGACGATCTCGTGCGCCGGCATGCTGGTGATGTCTCTTCCCTCGAACGTGACCTTGCCGGATCTGGCCGGGGTGAGGCCGGAGATCGAGCGCAACGTCGTCGACTTGCCCGCGCCATTGGAGCCGATGATCGTGACGACCTCCCCTTCCTCGACCCGGAGCGACACGCCGCGGAGTGCCTCGATCGCACCGTAGTAGGTATGGATGTTCTCTACGTCGAGGAGCGGCATCAGGTCTGCTTCCCAAGGTACGCCTCGATCACCCGCTCATCCTGCCGGACCTCCGCCGGCGCGCCCTCGGCGATCTTCTCTCCGTGGTCGAGCACGGTGATCCGTTCCGATACGCCCATCACGACCTTCATGTCGTGTTCGATGAGCAGGATGGTCAGCTCGAGATCGTCGCGTAGCTTGCGCATGAACTCGGTCAGCGCGGCGGATTCCTGCGGGTTCATGCCCGCGGTGGGTTCGTCGAGCAGGAGCAGCTTCGGATCGGAGGCGAGCGCACGCGCGATCTCCACCCGCCGCTGGTCGCCGTAGGACAGGTTGCTCGAGAGCTGGTCGAACTGGTCCGAGCGCAACCCGACGTAGGCGAGCGTCTCAGCCGCGCGGTCTCGCACCGCCCGCTCCTCGGCGCGGACCCATGGCGCGCGCACGATCGAACCGAACAACCCTGCCCGCATCCGGCAGTGACGCCCCACGATCACGTTCTCGAGCGCGGTCATCGCGCCGAACAGACGGATGTTCTGGAACGTACGGGCGACCCCGAGCTTAGTGATGACGTCGGGCCGATCGTGGGTGACGTCCCGACCCGAGAACACGATTCGCCCGCCGGTCGCCTTGTACAGGCCGGTGAGCATGTTGAAGAACGTCGTCTTCCCGGCGCCGTTGGGGCCGATGATCGAGACGATCGACCCGACCGGGATATCGAGCGAGACCCGATTGACGGCCACCAGGCCGCCGAACACCTTCGTCACGTCCTCGGCGCTGAGGATCGATGACGCAACCGATGTGTGCCCGGGCGCCGGCGTCTCGACGGTCATTGCACCGCCTCCTCGGGCTCGGCCGGCGCCCAGCCCATGCCGGGCTCGTCCAACTCGGTTTCGCCGATGCTCCGCGTGAACTCGATTTTTCGCCGCCGCTCTGGGATCAGGCCTTGCGGACGCAGCACCATCACCAGCACGAGCAGGAAGCCGAAGATGCTCACCTGCAGATCGGTCAGGTTGAAGTTCAGGCCGAGTGACCCGGGGACTCCGTTGAGGACGTCCGGGATCAGGTAGTAGTTGATGTTCGAGAGCAGCAGCGCCCCCACGACGACTCCCCAGATCGATCCAAGCCCGCCGAGGATCACCATCGCGAGGACGAAGATCGAGAAGCCGAACTGGAACTCGCCGGCATCGATCAGCGTCGTGTACGCACCCAGGAAGGCGCCCGCGATGCCGCCGAACGCCGCGCCCAGGCCATAGGCGAACAGCTTCGTGCGGACCAGCGGAATGCCCATCGACACCGCGGCGACTTCGTCCTCGCGAAGCGCGACCCACGCTCGTCCCAGCCGCGAGTCGCGCACGCGCACGTTGACGAACAGCGTGATCAGGACGAGCACGAAGATCGTGTAGTACCAGGGTCTGATGTTGAGCTGGTTGAACGTCCCGACCCCTGGCAGGTATGGCGGGTCGGTGCCGCTGATCCCGAGCTCACCCCCGGTCAGCGGCATTCCGAAGATCTTCAACGACGGCCCCTGGAGCGCGAACACCCGGATGATCTCGCCGAAGGCGAGCGTCACGATCGCGATGTAGTCGCCGCGCAACCGCAGTGTTGGCACGCCGATGACTGCGCCGGCGCAGGCGGTCAACAGCCCGGCGCAGATCAGGATCAGCACGAAGCTCAGGTGGATGCCCGGCAGCGCCGCCTGTGGGCCGTGGACAAGGATGTGGACGTGGGCCTTGAAGAACCAGCCGGAGCCGAGCCAGCCGAACGCGTAGGACCCGAGCGCGAAGAAGGCGACGTAACCGAGATCGAGCAGACCGGCGAAGCCCACGACGATGTTCAGGCCGAGCGCGAACATCACGTACGCCAGCGAGAGGATCTCGGTGTTGACGAAGTTGCTGGTCACCGAGAACAGCTGGGGAAGCACGAGGCCGAACGCGATCAGGAGCACGGCCATGGCGCGCGGCCACCAGGGAGGAAGCACGCGCTCAAACGCCGCTCGCCATTCGCGCAGCTGGGCTCGCAGCTCGTTCACCCGGCTTCCCTCGTCTCTTCGCCGAGCAGCCCTTGCGGGCGTAGAACCAGGATGATGATCAGCAGACCGAACACGAAGAACGGCGTCCACTGCGGCCCCACGCGCGCGTCGATCGTCTGCTGGATGCAGCCGATGATCAGCCCGCCGATCACGGCGCCGCGAATGTTCCCGATGCCTCCCATCACCGCCGCGGTGAACGCGATCAACCCCGCCTCGAAGCCCTGGAGGTACCAGATCGTCGTCTCGTACAGCGCGTACACGAGACCGGCGGCTCCGGCCAGGGCCCCGCCGATCAGGAAGGTGAGCGAGATCGTCCAGTCGACGTTGATCCCCATGAGCCGGGCGGCCTCGGGGTCCTGCGCGGTCGCGCGCATGGCCTTCCCGTGGCGCGTGCGGCCGACGAACCACGCGAGCAGCACGACGAGCGGGACGGTCACCGCGACCGACAGGACATCGGCGCGATGGATCACCACGCCTGAAATCTGGACCACGGTCTTGTTCTCGCGGATCAGGTCGGACACCCCGACCGTCGACCCTCCGCGCCATAGGAGCCCGACGTTCTGCAGGATGAACGAGAAACCGACCGCGGTGATCAGCGGCGCCAGCCGTGGGGCGCTGCGCAGCGGCCGGTAGCCAACGCGTTCGATCAGCACGTTGAGCGCTCCGCAGACGAGCATGCAGATGAGCAGGGCGAGTGGGAGCCCCACCACCAGGCCCAGCGTCGAGGTGGCGAGACCTACCCCGATCGCGCTCCAGAAGCTGACCCCCGTAAACGAGCCGATCATGAACACGTCGCCGTGGGCGAAGTTGATCAGCTCGATGATCCCGTAGACGAGTGTGTACCCGATCGCGATCAGGGACCAAATCGCGCCGTTGGAGATGCCTTGGACCAGGTTGGTCCCGAGGTACGTGAGGTCGTGGATCCTCGTCGCGTGGCCGTGCCCGAACCCGGTGTACCCCTGGAGGAGGTCGTGCGCCGCGAAGTAGACGGGAAACGCGACGAGCACCGCCACGAGGCCCCATCGGCCGGCCGCGCGCCGGATCTCGAGCAGCGCCTGCCTGGCAACCGACGACGCGGTTCTGCTTGGGAGCGATCTTGCTTCCATGGACCCCCGGTCCACCCTAACGGCGGAGCGGGACCGCTGCAACGGCCCCGCCCCGCCTAGGGCAGTGGTTAGGAGACGGTGATGGTCTTGAAGAACTCGGGGTTGCCGTCCGAGCCGACCTTGTACAGGCCGTAGGACTTCAGCGTCGTGTCGCCGTTCTTGTCGAACCCGTAGGTGCCGATGGCGCCCGCGTAGTTCGTGGTTCCGAACAGCGCCTTGACCACGGCGGACTTGCTGTTGCCCTGGGCGCCCAGCTTCGCGATCGTCGCCAGCCCGAGCTTCATCGCCTCGTAGCCGTAGATCGAGTACGGGTCAGGGTTCGAGTCGCCATATTTCGCCTTGTAAGCGGCCAGGAAGTCCTTGCCGCCCGGATACGTGGTCAGGCCCTGCGTGGCCACGGTGCAGAAGAACAGCGGCGCGATGCTCTTGGGGAATCCGCCCTTGGACGGGTTCGTCTCCCCACCCGAGCACACGCCGTCGCCGCCGAAGATCTTGGCGGTCGGAACCGCGGAGTTGATGTCCTTGACCAGCTGCACCTCGCCGGGCGGGTCGAACGCGGTGTAGACGCAGTTCGCTCCCTGCGACTTGACCGACGAGGCGTAGGAGCGGAAGTTCGGCTGCGTCGGGTCGAGCGGGGTGAGGCTCGTGACCGTCAGCCCGTACTTCGCCTGATTCAGCTTGACCTGCGTGGCCAACCCGACGCCGTACGGGGTCTTGTCGTCGGCCACGGCGACCCGCTTGCATCCCTCCTGCTGCATTGCCACCAGGCCCGCCTGGCCCTGGATGGTGTCGCGCGGAACGATCCGCAAGTACGTCCGCGTTCCGGCCGGGTAGTACTTCGTGGGCTCACCCGGCGCGGTTCCGGGATCGTTGGTCGTCAGACCCGGATAGGTGTTCGCGGGACTGACCTGCGCCAGACCGCCCTGGTTGGTGATCGGGATCTCAACCTCGGCGCAGCCCGAGTTGAACGGGCCAACCATGTACACGGCCTTCGGGTCGGTCGCCGCCTTGCGGGCGTTGGCCTGGCACACGTTGAGGTCGTAGTTGGTCGGCGAGGTCGCCGTCGAGTCGTCCAGCGAGATGAAGTTGATCTTCCACTGGCCGGCCTTGAAGCCGGCCTGGGATAGCGCGAGCTGCTCGCCCTTGAGGGCCGGACCCGTCTGGGCGCTCACCGCCCCCTTGAGCGGCAGGTCCGAGTAGACGTTGACCGTGTTGCCGCCGGAGCTGCCGCTCGAGCCCGAGCTGCCACTCGCGCTGCTACTGCTGCTCTTACTGGAGCCGCACGCGGCAATCGCGAGCACTGCCGCCAGGACGGCACCAACTGATATTGCCCTGCGTAGCCTCATTCTTCCTCCTCTTTTGACCCCGGTGGGGTCGCTTTCGCTGCGCACGCTAATGCCGCCGCCGGGAGAATCCAAGGCCGCGGGCAGGCCGTTTAACGAAATGTGAATCGGGATTCCGGACCGGAGCGTCCATTCCTGCCCGGGCGCTAATCGGAGGCGGAGCCTATTCCCGTCTGACCAGCACGTCGTGAGAACGGCCCAGGGTGACGAGCAAATGTCCGGCGAATCGAAGCCCGCGCCTGGGGTAGGCCACCGATACCGAGCAGACCGTGAGGCCCTCGCCGAGCGTGAACACCGGGAGCGTTCGGCGGCACTCTCCGCGCGTCTGCTCCGCCATCCGGGCGGCGGTCTGCAGGATCGTCGACTGCAACGTCTCTCGGCGTCTGATGAGCTTTTCGCGGTCGAGAGCCAGTCGCTCCCGCTCCCGGCGCGCGGCGCCCCTACGGCGCTCGAGCTCCTGCGCCTCGTCGGCGAGCGCTGCCCGCCAGGCGTCCGCGTCGGCCTGGAGCGTCCGCGCGAAGGAAAGGAGCGTGGCCAGCTCCGCCCGCAGCGCGGCCGGGTCGTCGCTTCTCTGCCGCGCCTGAGCCACGCGTGCGCGGAGCGCGGCAAGTTGGCGGCAGAGCTCTTGCTGATCGGCCTCCGGCGGTTGGCCCGCCAGGATGATCTCGGTCGCCGCCGCCGCGCGGTCGATCGAGACGACCAGGGCCGCGGTCTCGGACATGAGCTCTGTCTGAGGGTCGGCGCCCACGGAACAATTTTCTCGCCGTCCGGACTGTGCGTCAACGCGAACCTTCTGGGCGGGTCACCTATCGTCCGCCGGCGTGTCGACGCTCGTCATCTCGGATCTTCATCTGGGGTCGCGTCTGCGGCACGACGTCCTCACGCATCCCGAGCCGCTGCACCGGCTGCTCGAGGCAATCGAGGGCGTGGAGCGGCTGGTTCTGCTCGGTGACGTCGTCGAGCTGATCGAGAAGCGGGCCGAGCGCGCGATGGAGGAGGCCGAGCCGATCCTCCGCCAGATCGGGCAGACGCTCGGACCCGGGCGCGAGGTGATCTTGGTTCCCGGCAACCACGATCGTGCCCTGGTCACCCCCTGGGTAAGGCGCGTCGGAGCTGGCCTCGAGGTGGATAGCCGCGTCCCGCTCGACGCGACGCCCGAGCTGGCCTCGGTCACCTCGTGGCTTTCTCCGGCGCAGGTTCAGGTGCGCTATCCGGGCGTGTGGCTCGCGCCCGGAGTGTGGGCGACCCACGGGCACTACCTCGATCGTCACCTACTCCCCGAGTCCGCGTTCGGCGTGACCCGCGGCCTGCTCGGACGCGTGCCCCAGGCGGGTGCGACCCCGATCGACTACGAGCGGGCGGGGGGCGTGTCGCTCACGCGACTGGAAGCGCTGGTGATCAAGGCCCTCCCGCGACCGCTCGCCGACCTGGCCGAGGATCTCGCCGAGCTGGTCCGTGCCTCGACGATGCCGCTGGCCCCGCGCCGGCTGCTGCACCCCGGGATGGCGCGGGTCACGGCAACCCTGCTGGGAATGCAGATGCGCCGGGCGAGCTTGCCGGCGCTCGCCCACGTGGTTGGGCGGCTCGGCGTCGACGCGGACTGGGTGCTGTTCGGCCACGTGCACCGGCTCGGTCCGCTGGCCGACGACGTCCAGAGGCGCTGGTCGGGGCTGCGCGGCCGGCCGGGACTGGTCAACACCGGCTCATGGGTATACGAGCCGCTGCTCGTCCACAACGCGCTTGCGCCCCACCCGTACTGGCCGGGCGGCGCGGTAATCCTGGAGGACGGTCAGCCGCCGCGCGTGATCTGCCTGCTCGACGGGGTCGCCGCGAGCGCAATGCACTA
Source organism: uncultured Solirubrobacterales bacterium (assembly GCA_963834675.1). GTDB lineage: Bacteria > Actinomycetota > Thermoleophilia > Solirubrobacterales > Solirubrobacteraceae > Palsa-465. The sequence continues at coordinate 229,991 of CAWICS010000009.1, read as the reverse complement.
AGACGTGAGCGCGGCGCGCTCGGCGTCGGAGAGCGATCGCTTGGTACGGGCCGCGAGATTCCAGGCGACCAGGATCGATTTTCCCGAGGCCGCGAGGCGACCGTCCGGAAGCCTCACGTCGTGATGAAGCTCGATGCTCGAGGTCCCCACCCGGGCGACCCGGACGACGATGTCCACCACCTCGTGATCCTTGCGCACCTCGGCGTGATAGTCGAGGTCCACATGGGCCAGGACGTACCCGCCCTCGATGCGCTCGCCGCCGGCCTGGCCCATGAGATTCGCGATCACGGCGATCCGTCCTTCCTCGAGCAGCTCGTGGTAGACGGACTGGTTGAGATGGCCGAGCATGTCCATATCCCGCCAACGCAGCTGAACGCGCACGGTTTGCTCGAGTCCGCCGTCCACGGGCGGCAGTCTAGGTTCTTAAGAAGATCTCACCAATGACGCTTAGCTTCCTCGGGGCGTGATGAGCGGCCCGCGACACCTGTGGTCTGGCGATTGGCAGGACGAATCCTCCGCCCACGCGGAGGGCCTGGCGGCGCGTCGCGGGCGCGTCGAGGAGCCGGCCGAGCCTGAACCTGTCGCTCCTGAGCCTCGGGAGAGCTGGGTTCGGCGGGCAATCCGATGGCTCCGGAGCCTGCCCGCTCCAAATCGCCGCCGGGTGCGCCTGGCCCTGCTGACCACCTTCCTGATCCTGCTCGGCGCGACGGCGGCCTACGCCGTGATCTCGGACTCGTCGAGCTCGAACAAGCGCCCAGGACCGGTGGCAGCGAACGGAGGAGCGGCCTGGATGGGGGTCGAGCTGACCAACGCCCCCGTCCGGGGTGCCCTGGTCTCGGCCGTGGTCCCGGGCAGCCCGGCCGCCGTGGCGGGCATCAGGCCCGGCGATCTGATCACCCAGCTCGACACTCAGCCGATCGTGGCGCCCGCGGTCTTCGTGTCGGCACTCGCCGGCCTGCAGCCGGGCGACCGGGTCGACATCCAGGTTCAGCGAGGGTTCTCGCAGTACACGGCCCAGGTCAAGTTGGCCAGCCGGCCGGCCCGTAGCCCATGACCTTCTTGCACCCGCTGTTGCTGGTCGCGCTGGTGGCGATTCCGTTGCTCGCGTGGTGGTACACGGGGCAGCAGCGCCGGCGAGCCCAGGCGGGCTCGGCGTTTGTCGCTCCTGCGCTCGGGGCGTCGGTGGCACCTTCGCGCCCGCGGTGGCGCCGGCACGCCCCGATGCTCGTCTTCGCGCTGGCGCTGGTGGCGCTGATTCTGGCGGCCGCCCGTCCGCAGCGAGTCGTGGCCGTGCCGGTCAACACCGCCTCGATCATCCTGGCCAACGACACAAGCGGCTCGATGGCGGCCACCGACGTCGCGCCCTCGCGGCTGCGCGCGGCACAGCGGGCCGCGGCGAGCTTCATTGCCTCCGTGCCCGGCTCGGTGCGCGTGGGGCTGGTCGAGTTCAACTCGAAGGTGACCGTCTTGCAGTCGCCGACCACCGATCGCTCGCTCGTGCGCACCGCGCTCGGGCAGCTCAAGGTGACCGGCGGCACGGCGATCGGCGATGCGATCCGGACTTCGCTGCGCCTGGCCACGAGTGCCAAGCGCCCCGGCGTCAAGCAGCCGCCGGCGGCGATCGTGCTGCTCTCAGACGGGAGCAACGACGTGGGCTCCGATCCCCTCGCTGCGGCTCAGCAGGCCGCCTCGGATCACATCCCGATCTATACGGTCGTCGTGGGGACGCAGGGCGGGACGGTCACCGAGAAGCGCGGAAGCGGCACGGTCAAGGTGCCGGTGCCGCCCGATCCGCAGCAGCTCGCGCAGATAGCTCGCATCTCGCATGGTCAGACCTTCACGGCGACCGATGCGGAGGGTCTCGACACGGTGTACAAGCGCCTCGGCGCACAGCTCGGGCACAAAAAGGTCAAGCAGGAGATCACCGCCAGCTTCGCGGGTGGAGGCCTGGTCCTGCTGCTGCTCGGGAGCGTCGGGTCGCTCGCGTGGTTCGGACGACTGATTTAGATCGAATCGATGGAGGATCAGATGACAGACATAGACGATGCCGACGGGCTCCGGCGGGAAGCCCGGGCGGCGCTGACCGAGGCGCTGCACGAGATGAAGCGCGTGATCGTAGGACAGGACGCGATGCTCGAGCGGCTGCTGGTCAGCCTGCTCGCCGGCGGGCACGTGCTCCTCGAAGGAGTGCCCGGGCTGGCCAAGACGCTGACGGTCAAGACGCTGGCCGCCGTCCTCGGCGGCTCGTACAGCCGGATCCAGTTCACCCCGGATCTGGTGCCGGCGGACCTCGTCGGCACGCGTGTCTATCGCCCCGACACGGGCAGCTTCCAGACCGAGCTCGGCCCGGTGTTCTGCAACTTCCTGCTCGCCGACGAGATCAACCGCGCGCCGGCCAAGGTTCAGTCGGCGCTGCTCGAGGTGATGCAGGAGCAGCAGGTGACGATCGGCGGCACCACCTTCGAGGTTCCGCATCCGTTCATCGTGATGGCCACCCAGAACCCGATCGAGTCCGAGGGCACGTATCCGCTGCCCGAGGCTCAGGTCGACCGCTTCCTGATGAAGGTCCTCGTCGACTATCCGGACGCCGGCGAGGAGGCGGCGGTCGTCGGAAGAAGCCTGCGAGAGCCGGCGGTCGTGCGGGAGCGCCTCGCCCTCGCCGATCTGCAGCGTTACGTGATGGCCGCCGAGTCGGTACTGGTCGGCCGGGAGACGATCGGCTACGCGGTCGCCCTCGCCGACGCGACTCGCCATCCCGCCGCTCATGGCCTCAAGGACATGGCTCCGCTGATCGAGTTCGGAGCCAGTCCGCGCGGTCCGATCGGCCTGGTGCAAGCCGCGCGCGTGCTCGCGCTCCTGCGCGGACGCGGACACGTCGAGGTTGACGACATCCGCGACCTGGCCGCGGACGTGCTCCGGCACCGGATCGTGCTCTCCTACGACGCGCTCAGCGACGGCGTGACCGCCGATGAGCTGCTCGAGCGCGTCCTGGCCGCCGTGCCCGAGCCCCGTGGGGATGACCTGATGCGCGAGGTCCCGAGGATCGCGAGGGCGCGGTGACCGAAGCCCTGCTCGAGCGGCCGGCGGCGAGGCAGGGGCCGGGGCCGCTGGCGCAGCCGCTGATCGAAGCGCTCGACTACGCGCTCAGTCGCCTGGTGTCCCGAACGCTGCCCGGCGATCGGCGTGCCTCGGGGGTAGGGGTCGGCACGGAGCTTGCCCAGCTGCGTCCGTACGAGATCGGCGATGACGTGCGCCACATCGATCCTGCGGCCAGCGCCCGTACCGGGCAGCCGCATGTCCGTATGCACGTGCCCGAGCGCGCGCTGACCACCTGGATCGTGCTCGACGTGTCGCCCTCCATGGCGTTCGGAACGGCGCGTCGCCTAAAGGCCGACGTGGCCGAGGGGGTGGCCCTGGTGTTCGGGCGCCTCGGGGTACGGCGGGCCGGCAGCGTCGGCTTGGTGGCGTTCGGCGCGGGTGCCCCTCGAGTGCTCCCGCCTCGGGGCGCCAAGCCGGGAATCGTGGCGCTTCGGCGGATCCTCGCCGAGGGAGTCGCGCCCGACGGTCAACATCACGCCGACGGCCTGGGGGACGCGATGCAGCGCGTCACGCGAATGGCCCGGCAGCCGGGGCTGGTCGTGGTGATCAGCGACTTCCGCGACCAGCACGGTTGGCAGCGTCCGATGGGGGCGCTGCGGATACGGCATTCCGTGCTCGCGGCGGAGATCGCCGATCCGCGCGAAGCCGAGGTCCCCGCCGTCGGCCACCTGGCCCTGGTCGATCCCGAGACCGGCGCCCGCATCGACGTGGATACGTCGAACCGCCGCTTGCGCGAGCGCTTCGCCGAGCTCGAGCGCGAGCGCCGCGAGACGCTGATGCGCGAGCTGCGCCGCCTGCGCGTCGATCACGTGACGCTGAGCACCGACCAGGACTGGCTGCTGGCCCTGGGGCGCCACCTGCGATGACCTTCTCCTCGCCCGTGTGGCTGGCCGCGCTCGCGCTGATCCCGATCGCGATCGCCGCGTCGATCGGGGCCCGGCGGCGAGCCAAGCGCTATGCGGTGCGGTTCCCGGCGCTGTCCACGCTTCAGCTCGCCGCCGCGGCGGCCGGCGGGTCGTGGCGGCGGCGTCTCCCGCCCGCCTTCGCCCTCGCGGCGATCGCCGCGCTCGCCCTGGCGCTGGCCCGGCCGCACGTCAGCTACAGCGCGCCGGTCAACCAGGGGTCGATCATGCTCGTCACCGACCACTCCGGGTCGATGGCCGCGACCGACGTCGAGCCGACCAGGCTGGCCGCCGCCGAGCGCGCCGCCGACACGTTCATCGACCGCCTGCCCTCGAACGTCCTCGTGGGTGCGGTCGCCTTCTCGGACTCACCGGACGCGGTTCAGGCGCCGCAGGGCGATCACGCCGCGGCCCGGGCGGTCATCGACGGGCAGAACGCCAACGGGGCGACCGCCACCGGTGACGCGCTCGAACTGGCGCTCCAGCTCCTGCACGGCTCAAGCCCCAAGCATCCGCCCTCGGCCATCGTGCTCTTGTCCGACGGCTCGGCCAACGCAGGGGTCGACGTCAGCACGGTGGCGCGGGAGGCCGCCAGGGACAAGATCCCGATCGACACGGTGGCGCTCGGAACGCCCAACGGCACCCTCCCGAGCCAGGTGCCGTTCGGCCCGTCAATCGCCGTACCCCCGGACCCCGAGCTCATGCAGCAGATCGCCCAGTTGTCCGGCGGCCGGTCGTTCAACGCCCAGAGCGCGGATCAGCTCAGCTCGATCTACAAGAGCCTCGCCGACCGCCTAGGCAGCGTGACCCGCAAGCGCGAGGTCACGGTGGCGTTCGCAATCGGCGGACTCGCGTTCCTGCTGCTCGCGGCGGGGACGTCGACGCGCTGGTCGGGCCGGCTTCCCTGACCACCGCTGTGAGGGGTCGCCACCCAGGGTGGGTGGTGAAGGTCTGTGCGCGCGATCACACTCGTGGTCATGAAGCGTCACCTGGCTGGGCGAACTGGTTCAACTACGCGGCGAGCACAATCCCGCCGGCGAACTGATTCGTCAACGGCGTGCGATCTCGGCCACCGCCTCGAGCAGCCGGTCGAGATCGCCGCGGTTGTTGTAGAGCACGATGCTGGCGCGAATCGCGCCGCCCGAGTCGCTCAGTCCGAAGCGCCGCATGAGCTCGTAGGCGTAGTTGTCCCCGGCCCAGACCGCGATGCCTTGGTTCGCCAGGCGCTTTGCGATCCCACTCGGGCGGCGGCCCTCGACGAGGAACGAGATCGTGGATGTCCGGCGTCGGGCCCCTCCGAGCAGCCGAACGCCAGGTATGGCCGCGAGCCCGTCGAGCGCGTGATGGAGCAGCGAGTCCAGGTGCTCCTCGGCGGCAGAGAGCGCGGTGAGCACCCGTTCGCGGCGGGTGTCTTCGGTGTCTGCGAGCCCGGCGATCCAGTCCACCGCGGCAGTGATGCCCGCGAGCAGCTCGAACGCCGGCGTCCCGCGCTCGAAGCGGTCGGGCACCTCGTCCGGCGCGGGGGCGAGCTTCGCCGGCATGAGGTGCTTGAGCCGTGCCGGGTCGGCGATCACCGCCCCGGCGTGCGGTCCGAACAGCTTGTAGGTTGAGCACACGTAGAAGTCGGCTCCCAGGGCGCCGACGTCGATCGGGCCGTGGGAGGTCGCGTGCACGCCGTCGACGTAAGTCACGGCGCCGGCGGCGTGAGCGCGGTCGCTGATCGCGCGCACATCGGGCTTGGTGCCAATCGCGTTGGATGCCGCCGTGAGGGCCACCAGGCGTGTGCGATCGCCGATCAGCCCGTCGAACGCCTCGGCGGGGAGCTCTCCGGTCTCGGTATCGAATTCGGCCCATCGGACAGTCGCTCCCGCGCGCTCGGCGGCGAGCACCCACGGCCGTACGTTGGCGTCGTGGTCCAGGGAGGTGACCACGATCTCGTCGCCCGTCTTCCAGCCCGCAGACAGGGTTGCGGCCAGATGGAAGGTGAGCGTGGTCATGTTCGGCCCCAGCACGACACCGTCGGGATCTCCCCCGAGCAGATCCGCGATCGCGCGCCGCGCGTCCATGACGGTCTCGGTGCTGGTCTCGCTGGCGGCGAACTCGCCATGGACGTTGGCCATCGACAGGCGCATCGCGTTGGATACCGCATCGATGACCGCGGTTGGAACCAGCGTCCCCGCCGCGCCGTCCAGGCGCACCTCGCCCTTAAGCAATCCGGGAAACTCCGCCCGGATCTCGTCGATCGAGCGCGACAGCGCTGGGGCTCGTCCGGTCTGCATTCCTGGATCTCACCAGATCCTGAGGAGCACAGTCGCGAGCTGAGTGACGCGGGGCGGGGCGGCTACTCGGGCGGTGAGACCCCGGCGGGCTCGGCAATTTCGAGCTGGGCGTCCAGGGCCGCGACCTTCTCGGTGTCGAGATGGACGCGGATTTCGTGGATCAGCCCGCGCTTGACCGCGATGTACTCCATCCCCTCGTTCTCGTAGACGTATCCGTTGGGGGCGACGATGCGATCGCTGAAGCGCATGAACACGCGCATGTTCCAGGGCGGGCCGGCGGCCGACACGTCATGGACGTGGAACTCGGGGTGAAGCGAGGCGAACCGCCGCATCCAGGCCTCGATCGCCGGCTTACCCCGGTGCTCGCCCCCGAACGAGCTGTCGCCTGGGAAGACGAGGACTGCGTCCTTGGCCAGGCCGAGCAGGGGGAGTCGCAGATCGCCCTGGCTGACCTTGCCATAGATCATCGCGACGATGCGGGTGACGAGCCAGGAGTACATGACTTGATACTGGCAAACCCGGGGGCCCGGAACCCCGGAAGAGCCCGACCCTCGTGGCGTCGCGCGGTGGCTCCCCCTAGCCCTCGACCTTCCCCGGCGGCCCGCCGAGGGCGGCGATCAGGTCGGAGAAGCTCCTGCCGGCGGGGGCCGCGACGTTGTCGTGGTCGTCCTGCGGGCTCCATTGGCCGGAGACCTTGGCGTATGCCTTGGTGCTCCGGCCGGATCCCCATCCGAGCTCGATGCCGGTCGGGTACTTGGGGATGATCGTGGCGATCGGTTGGCCGGCGGCGATCTCCTCGCCGACGCTCAGGCCGGTTACCGGTACCACGCCCTCCGCGTAGTAGACGTAGCAGCCGGCGTCGGCGCCCGCGAGCAGCCGGAACTCGATGAACGCTCCCGGCCACCCGGTGTTCGAGGTGCCCACGTAGGTCACGGTCGCGGGGCCGATCGCCACCAGCGTCCCGGCGCCCGCGTAGTCGACGCCCTGGTCGATGCGCTCGGACTTGACGGTCGCGCCTCCGAGCGGGTTCACGTATCCGGTCGGGTCGACCGCGAGCGGACAGCTTCCCGGCGCGCTCGGGGCGGCGCCGGAACTGGGCGCGGCGGGTTGCGAGCGCTGCGAGATGAATGCAGCCCGCGAAGCGTCCGCGCGTGCCCTAACGGTGTCGAGGCCCGGGGTCCTCCTTTGGCGAGGCTGCTGGCGACGATCGCGGCGAGCAGCGCAATGCCCGCGACGCCTTTCGGCCCGAGGCTCGGCAGGTGCGAGCGGGCGGCGAGCACGCGCTCGATCCAGACCTGGAAGGTCGCCAACAGATCCCGCCACGCCGTGCTGCGCGCGCGGGGGTGGACGGCTCGCGGCGGTTCGGCTCGCGGCGGTTCGGGCGCAGCTTCAGCGCGCCTGATCCTGTCTCGTCGCGCCCGCGAGCGCTCAAGCGATTCCTGCCACGGATCACCCGCCGCAAGGTCACGCGCGGTATCCACAGACCTCCCTCTTGATTACGACTCAGGTTGCCTACGGGGTTAGCTGACGGGCTCGCGCTGTGCGCTACGCCAAACGGCTCGGCGATTCGCCCCGGCGATCACTTCGACCGCTTCTGGGTCCCCCGCTCACCGTCCACGGATAGTCCGGTGACTCGGCTGGTTATGTCGGCGGGGAACCTATCAGCCCGGTCAGCGGAAACGAGGTGCGGCCATACGGGCCGCTCGGGTGGAACTTCGCAATTTGCCCACGATCCAGCTCGCTCGCCGAGCCTCTCTCGGAGGCGCGATCTCACAGCCTGCGGGCCTCGTGCGTTTCACACGCATGACCACGACCACTCCGGAAATCTCCACCGTCGCCGAACGCATCGGGGGCCAGGACTGGCAGCGACTGCGCAGCGAGCTCGACGCGCGAGGCTTCGCCGTCACCGAGCCGATCCTCGGTGCCGCTGAGTGCGGCGAGCTCGCCGAGCTGTTCGACGGCGAGGGGTTCCGCTCGACCATCGACATGGCGCGCCACCGCTTCGGCGACGGCCGCTATCGCTACTTCGCTCATCCGCTCCCGCCGCTCGTGCACTGGCCCGCACCGAGTTCTACGCCCACTTGGCCCCGATCGCCAATGCGTGGTCGGAGCGCCTGTCCGGGGACACGCCGCGGTTCCCGACACGCACGAGGAGCTGATCGAGCGGTGCCGCGCGGCCGGCCAGGAGCGCCCGACGCCGCTATGCTGCGTTACCGGCCCGGCGACTGGAACGCGCTTCACCAGGATCTCTACGGCGAGGTGTACTTCCCCTTCCAGGTCCTGACCGTCCTGTCCGACCCCGACCGCGATACCGCGGGCGGCGAGTTCGTGCTGCTCGAGCAGCGCCCGCGCGCCCAGAGCCGCGCGCACGTCCTGCGCCCACCGCGGGGCGCGTTCGTGATCTTTCCCACCCGCGAGCGCCCGAACGCCGGCAAGTCCGGCTATCACCGGGTCGCGCTGCGCCACGGCGTGAGCACGGTGACTGCCGGGCAGCGCGTCGCGCTCGGGGTGATCTTCCATGACGCCACCTGAGGAGGTTGAATTCCACCATGCCGTTCACGATCTTCGAAAGCCCGCTGGGTGAGTTGACCCTCGTCGCCGGTCCGGATGGAGTCATCCGTGGCCTGTACTTCCCGGGCACGGCGCCCGCGCTCTCGGCTGCGAATCACGACCCCGAGTCGCTCGCCGCCGCCATCGAGCAGCTCGAGCAGTACTTCCGGGGCGAGCGCACGCGCTTTGAGCTGGCGCTCGACTACGCGGGCACGCCGTTCCAGCACAGCGTGTGGGATGCGCTGCGGACCATCGAGTACGGGACGACCACGACGTATGGGGCACTGGCGCGCCAGCTCGACGCGCAGCCGCGTGCGGTCGGAGCGGCGGTCGGTGCGACGCCGATCCCGATCGTCATCCCTTGCCACCGCGTGGTCGGCTCCGACGGGTCGCTGACCGGGTACGGCGGCGGCCTGCCGCGCAAGCGCGCGCTGCTCGACCTCGAAGCCGGTGTATGTCAACTCGCGGTCCTGTGAAGCCACGGCAGTCCCGGGGGGGCCGGCGCTGGCTACGAGCCGAACCGCCGTCGACGGTGAGCGGCCGGCAGGAAGGGAGGCCGGCCGCTCGCCACTTGTTACGCTGCGGGCGCGGGGGGGACTCGCTCGCTGCGGGGTACGTCCTGCACGGGAGGTTGAAGGGGGAAGTGACACGCGGCGAAGTGCTCGGGACCGAACGCCCGCAGCACTGGGGTCTCTTGAGCGCACAGGTCCTGTGCGCGCGGGCAGCGGGTGCGGAATCGGCAGCCCGAGGGTGGCGCCAGCGGTGAGGGGAGCTCGCCGCGGACGGCCACCTTGTCGCCCCGCTCGCCGGCTATCTCTGGGTTGGGCACGGGGATTGCCTCCAGCAGGCCGGCCGTGTATGGATGGGCGGGCCGGTCGTAGATGTCGTTGCCGGGGCCGACCTCGACGAGCTTGCCGAGGTACATGACCCCGATCCGGTCGGCCAGGTAGCGGACGACCGAGAGGTCGTGGGAGATCACGATGTAGGTGAGCCCGTGACGCGCCTGGACTCGCTTCATCAAGGTTCAGGATCTGGGACTGGATCGAGACGTCTAGGGCAGACACCGGCTCGTCGGCGACGATCACCGACGGGTTCAGGGCCAGCGCACGCGCGAGGCCGAGCCGCTGGCGCTGCCCGCCCGAGAACTCGTGTGGGTAGCGGTCCATCGCGTCGTGGGCCAGCCCGACCTCGTCGAGCAGGCGGCGGACGGTCTGGACGCGGTCGGCCGCGGAGCCGCGGCGGGCGATGTCGAGCGGCTCGGAGATGATCTCCTTGACGCGCATCCGGGGATCGAGCGAGGCGTAGGGGTCCTGGAACATGAACTGCAGGTCCTGGCGGAGCGCGCGCAGCGCGCCGCCCTTGACCGCGGCGAGGTCCACGCCGTTGAACAGCACGCGCCCTCGGGTCGGGGAGTCCAGCGCCACGCCGAGACGGCCGAGCGTGGTCTTGCCACAGCCCGACTCGCCGACCAGGCCGAACGTCTCCCCGCGCCGGACGGCCAGCTCGACTCCGCTCACCGCATGCAGCGTCCCGATTCGCCGGCGCAGGATGGCGCCGGCGGTGACCGAGAACTCCTTGAACACATCCTCGAACTCGAGGATCGCCTCGGAGCTCCGGCCGTTCGACCCGGCGCCGTTCCCATTACCCGCGTCGACCGCATCGCTGCTCACCAGCAGCTCGAGCTCCTTGCCGTACGCGTCCCGCAGTGCCGCGTTCTTCTCGGCCACCGCGATCAGCGACGCGCCCAGGCCGGCGTCGTCCACGGCCGAGGATTGACGGGGGTGAAAGCACGCGTACGGATGGTCGGGGTCCTCGCCGCCCAGCGGAGGGTCCTCGGTTCGGCAGCGCTCGGTGGCGAACGCGCACCGTGGCGCGAAGCGGCAGGCCCGCGGGGGAAAGCGCAGATCGGGCGGCAGCCCCGGGATCGAGTAGAGGTCCTGGCTCTTGTCCTGATCGAGCTTGGGGATCGAGGCCAGCAGCGCCTCGGTGTAGGGGTGGCGGACGTTCGCGAACAGCTCGCCGGTCGAAGCGGTCTCGACCTTGCGGCCGGCGTACATGACCACCACTCGATCGGTCCGGCCGGCGATCACGCCCATGTCGTGGGTGATCAGGATGATCCCCATGCCGAGCTCGCGCTTGATCTCGTCGAGCAGGCGAAGGATCTGGGCCTGGATGGTCACATCGAGCGCCGTGGTCGGCTCATCGGCGATCAGCAGCTTGGGTCCGCAGGCCAGGGCCATGGCGATCATGACCCGCTGGCGCAGGCCGCCTGAGAGCTGGTGGGGGTAGTCGTGCACCCGTTCGGCCGGACGGGGGAGGCCGACCAGGTCGAGTACCTCCACGGCTCGCTCGAGCGCCTGGGCCTTCGATACGTCGCGGTGGATGGTCACCGCCTCGGCGACCTGACGGCCGATCGTCATGGTGGGGTTGAGCGAGGTCATGGGGTCCTGGAAGACCATCCCGATCTCGTTGCCGCGCACGCCACGGATCTCCTCGTCGGACAAGCCCACCAGGTCCCGGCCGTCGAAGCGAATCGCGCCACCGGCGATGAACGCACCCCGCGGCAGCAGGCGCATGATCGACATGGCCGCCATCGTCTTGCCGCACCCGGACTCGCCGACGATGCCCACCGTCTCGCCCGCCTCGACGTCCAACGACAGACCGTCGACCGCGTGCACCGTTCCGCTGCGGAGGCGGATCCGAGTGCGCAGGTCCTCGACCTCGAGCAGCCGGGTCACCGCTATCTCTCCTGCAACCGCACGTCGAACGCGTCCTGGAGGGCGTCGCCGATGAAGTTGAACGCGACGACGGTGATCACGATCATCGCCAACGCCGGGTAGACCTGCCACCAGTAACCCGCCTGGAGATAGGTGATGCCATCGGACAGCATCGACCCCCACGTCGGCTGCGTGGCCGGCAGGCCGAAGCCGAGGTACTGGAGCACGGCCAGGATGAGGATCGCGTTGGCGATCTGGAAGGTGACCGTCACCACGATGGTGCCGATTGTGTTGGGGATGATGTGGCGCACGATGATCCGCCACGACCGTCCACCCATCACCTGGACCGCCTGCACGTACTCCCGGGTCCGCAGGCTCAAGGTCTCACCACGCACCAGGCGGGCCGGGACCAACCAGGTGACGATCGACAGCAGGACGATCAGCAGGGTCAGCGTCGGCTTGTACACCTGGGCCATGAAGATGAACAGGAAGACCACCGGGATGGCCAGCCCGACATCGACCAGCCGCATCATGATCGCGTCGACCGCACCGCCGAAGAAGCCGGACACCGCTCCATAGACCAGGCCGAACACGGTGGCGATGACCCCGACGGCGAGCCCGACCTCGATCGAGCTCTTGCCGCCTTCCATCAGGCGGCCGAGGATGTCGAACCCGCTCTGGTCGGTGCCCAGCGGGTGTGAGCCGCCCGGAGCCAGGTTGACGTGCAGCAGGTCCGGATTGAACTGATCCGTGTGGTAGACGAGCGGGCCGACGAAGCTGAACAGGATGACCAGCACGACCACCACAACGCCGACGATGGCCAGTCGGTTCTGGGCGAAGGTCCGCGCGATCAGCTTCCACGGGCTGCCCGCGGAGATGACCTGGCCGCCCTCGGGCGAGACGTCGACCTGAACCTCGGCGGGGGTGACCGCGGACACGCGTCAGTACCTGATGCGAGGGTCGAGGATCGCGTAGCCGATATCGGCCACCAGGTTGCCGACCACCGTAATCACACCGACCAGCACGGTGATCCCGAGCATGACCTCGTAGTCGTTGCGCAGGGCGGCGTTGAAGTACTCGAGGCCGGCTCCCGGGAAGTTGAACACCTGCTCGATGATCAAGGTCCCCGTGATCACGAACGGAATGCTCAGCCCGACCAACGTGACCACAGCGATCAACGAATTGCGCAGCAGATGGCGCGAGAGGACGAGCCGCTCCGGTAACCCCTTGGCCCGCGCCGTGCGCATGTAGTCCTGGGCCAGCGTGTCGATGGCCGAGGAGCGCATGTACCGGCTGAACTGCGCGTAGGTGACCAGGGTCAGGCTGGCCACCGGGAGGACCAGCGCGGACGGGTGCGACAGGATTCCCCACGCCGAGCTCGATTGCGGCGCCTCGGCGGGGAACACGTGGAAGCTGATCGAGAGGAACTGGATCAGCAGCAGCGCGATCGCGTACTGGGGCATCGAATACAGCAGGAAGCTGACCCCGGTGCCCACGTGGTCGACCATCCGGTTGCGCTTCACCGCCTGCGCGATGCCGACCGGGATCGCTATCAGCACCGACAGGATCAGCGACAGGCCACCGAGCACGAGATCCCGCGGCAACTCGGTGCCCAGCAGCGAGTCGACCGACCGGTTGAACTGGAACGAGTACCCCAGGTTCCCGTGCAGCAGCTTGTCGAGGAACAGCCAGTACTGGTACCACACCGGCTTGTCAAGGCCGTTGTCGTGGTTGAACTGCGCGATCGCCTGTGGTGAGGCCCGGTTGCCGAGGATGTCACGCGCCAGGCTCCCGGGCAGGAGGTGGAGCATGATGAAGGTGATCAGGGTGACCCCGATGGTCACGATGATCGCCTCTCCCAATCGCCGGATGATGTAACCGGTCACTGGGGCCTCACTCGCAGGCTCGTTGGTGTGTCGACCGCAGTTACTTTGTGAAGTACCAGGTCTCCGGGGTCAGGTATCCGTACGCGTTGGCTGCGTAGCCACCCAGGTTCTTGGCGATCATCGTCCCCGCGTCACCCTGGTAGGAGCCGATCGACGTGGGGCCGAACACGACGGGCACGTGCTGCTCCATGTACTGCGCGTAGTTGGCCAGCGCCTGCTTCTCCTGGCCGGCCGGTCCGGTGATCGTCTGGTTGATCACCGTGGTGGCCTGCGGGTCGTTGAAGCTCCCGTAGTTGGCCACCGCGCCCGGTGCGAACAACGACTCGCCGGTGGGCAGGAAGTCCGGGGCGTAGATCCATCCGGCGCCCCAGTTCTCGGCCGTCCAGCCGCAGTCGGATTCGGTCGGCTTGCAGGCCACGGCGGTCTGGATGACCGTGTCGAAGGGGTGGCTGGTCAGCTGGAGGTTGATGCCGACCCGCTTGGCCTGGGCAGCCAGATCGTTCATCTCGCTGGCGATCGTGGTCACGCCGGACTGGTAGTCGAGATTGAACGAAATGCCCTCCCCGGCTGTGATGCCGGCGCCGCACTCGTTGGCCGCCGTGCCCGGTTTCTGGCACGTGGTGGATCCGCCGGGCACGACCTTCCAGCCATGGCTCGAGAGCAGTTGGGCGGCCGCGCTGGTCGAGAACGGGAACGGGTTGCTCGCTGCGTCCACGCTGAGCAGCGGGCTTGGCGGCGACACCGGGATCGGCCCGTAGGTCGGGATCGCGGTGTTGTGCAGGAACGCGTTGATCCATCCGTCCTGGTCGATCAGGTGCTGGAACGCTTGGCGGAAGTACAGCTGCCGGAAGATCGGCCCGACCTTGGGGTTGTTCAGGTTGAACGGGAAGTAGTTCATCGAGTAACTCGCCGCCCGGTTGTAGTCGTAGCCCTCGGCCTTGACCTGGTCGATCTGCTGGGCGTACTGCGAGGGCAGGTTGGCGACGGTCAGGCCCGAGGGACCGGCTGAGCGGATCTCGTTGAAGATCGCCGTGTCGCCGGTGAACGGCTGCTCGACCAGGCTCGAGATCGTCGGCTTGGGCGATCCCGAGTAGTCCGGGTTCGGGACCAGGGTCACCTGTCCGTTGCTCGTGAAGCTCTTGAGCTTGAACGGCCCGTCGACCACGCTCCAGAGCGGCGAGGATGCCCACGTTCCCAAAGACTTGGACTGAGTGTCGAGGAATTTGTAGACGCTTTCGGCCCCGGCCTTGGTCGAGTCGGCCAGGTGGCCGCTATCGGACTTGGGGGCAGGCTCTGACAGCGAGGTCCGGTCCCAGGCCAGCGGGAGCGGATAGATCTGCGAGAGCTCGTTGTACGTGAACCATTCGGGGTTGTATGCCTTGTTCAGCTGCAGCACAACGGTCTGGGCGTCCGGGGTCTGGACCCCGGTCACGTTGTCGGGGAAGTAACCCGGCACGTAGCCGCAGTAGTTCTTGCTCGGGTCGGCCTTGTAGAGGTTGATCCAGAAGGCGACCTGCCGCGAGGAGACCGACTCGCCGTCGGACCACTTCCACGGCTTCAGCTTGATCGTGACCGTCTTGTTGCCGTTCGAGAACGAGGGCTGCTCGGCCAGCGAGTAGTCGGGGTCGAGCGTGGGGCTGTAGTCGTTGCCGTACCAATAGAGCGGCCGGAACATCATCGCCTGCAGCTGCGAGATGTTGTTGGTGCCGCAGACCTGCGCTGCGGTCATCGGGAAGATGTAGTTCGGCGGCGCGCTCGGGCCCTCGGTGTAGTACGCGGTCCCGCCGGTCTGCTTCGCCCCGGGGGGCGTGGTCGGCGAGGTAAGGCCCGCGCCGGCAGTCGGCGCGCTCGAGGTGGCTGGGGCCTGACTCGCCCCCCCGCTCGAGCTCGAACTGGAGCTCGACCCGCACGCGGCGGCGAACAGCGATAGCAACGCGGCAACCAGCAGAGCGACTCGTCGCACCTCAAAGCCTCCTTCTATGGAACTACGAAGCACCTCATCCCAGTCGCCCGGACGGCGCAGGCACGCCCGGGCGTGCCGTCGAGTATCCGAATCGGCGGTTACCGAGCCCTGACACGCCGCTGACAGCCTTTGTCAGCTGGCCGTTGCGCCCTGAGGGCAGTTGTCAGATAATCGCCGCGATGCGCGCGCAGGCAACCGCAGCAGTGCGGTTCGGCATCCTCGGTCCGCTGTCCGCGTCCCTCGAAGGGGAAGCGCTGGCCCTGGGCGGAGCCCGGCAGCGCACGCTGCTGGCGATCCTGCTCGTGCACGCGAACGAGCTGGTGAGCACCGAGCGGCTGGTCGATCAGCTGTTCGACGGGTCGCGGTCGCCCAGTTCGGTCAACGCGGTCCAGGTAGCGGTCTCGCGCCTGCGCCGGACACTGCGCGACGAGGGCGCCGAGCTGCTTCGCACGGGCCGGGGCGGATACGTGCTCGAGCTCGAGCCCGAGCAACTCGATGCCGCGATGTTCGAGCGGCTGCTCGCCGAGGGACGCGGCCTGCTGGCCGGCGGAGATCACGCCGGCGCCTCAGCCCGGTTTCGCGAAGGACTGGCGTTGTGGCGGGGCCCACCGCTCGCCGACCTGGGCGCCGTGGAGGACGTGCAGCCCGAGGTACGACGATTGGAGGAGCTTCGCCTGCTGGCCGAGATGGAGCGAGTCGATGCCGAGCTCGCCCTCGGACGTGCAGCGGAGGTGGTGGCACCGCTCGAGGGCTTGATCGCGCAGGCGCCGCTCCAGGAGCGGTTGCGCGCTCAGCTGATGCTGGCGCTGTACCGCTCGGGCCGGCAGGCCGACGCGCTGGCCGCCTACCGGGAGGCGTGCGCGCTGCTGCGCGAGGAGCTCGGGCTGATACCGGGCGCCGAGCTGCGCGAGCTCGAGCACATGATCCTGCACCACGACGCCGGGCTCGAGGCGGAGCGCTCCGAGCCGCCGTCCCCCGGGACGATCCTGTGCCCGTTCAAGGGGCTGGCCGCGTTCGAGGGCTCAGACGCCGACTTCTTCTGCGGGCGCGAACGGGTCGTCTCGGAGCTGATCGCGCGGATGGCCGAGTGGCCATTGGTCGGCATCCTCGGTCCGTCGGGGATCGGCAAGTCATCGCTACTGCGCGCCGGTCTGCTGCCCGCCCTGCGCGCCGGGGCGCTGCCCGGCAGCGCGGGGTGGAGGCAGGTTCTGCTCAGACCCGGGGAGCACCCGGGAGGAGAGCTCGAGCGTGCCCTCGGCGGACCGGTGGAAGAGGTGCTCGCCGGCCTGGGCGTTCAGCAGCGGATCGTGGTCGCGGTCGACCAGCTCGAGGAGCTGTTCACGGCGTGCCGCGAGGAGTCCGAGCGGCGCGAGTTCCTGGAGCGGCTGGTGGCCGCGGCGGGGGAGGGCCAGCGTCGGGTACTGGTGCTGTGCACGCTGCGCGCGGACTTCTACGGGCGGCTCAGCGCCTACCCGGCTTTCGCCGAGCTGCTCAGCCGCAGCCACGCGCTGGTCGGTCCGATGGACCCGGCCGAGCTCCGGGAGGTGATCGAGCGGCCGGCTGCCCGTGCGGGGCTGGAGGTCGAGGACGGCCTGGTCGACGTGCTCGTGGCCGAGCTCGGAGACGAGCCCGGGGCCCTGCCGCTGCTGTCGACCACGCTGCTCGAGCTGTGGCGGGGGCGCGACGGGCACGTGCTCCGGCTCCAGGACTACCGCGCGACCGGCGGAGTACGCAGCGGGGTGGCGCGGATCGCCGAGGCCGCCTACATGCGGCTGCCCGAGGTCGAGCAGCGGGTGGCCCGCGAGGTCTTGTTGCGCCTGGCCGACGTCGGCGAGGGGGCCCCCGAACGGCGCCGGGCCCCGCTGGTCGAGATCGAGGCGATCGCCGGCGTCGCAGCCGGTGCTCGCCGCGCTGACCGACGCGCGCCTGGTGACCGTCGGGCCCGGCGCGGTCGAGCTCTCACACGAGGCGCTGCTCAGGGAGTGGCCGCGCTACCGCGGCTGGCTCGAAGAGGATCGCGTGGGCCGTCGGCTTCACGCCCACCTGCGCGTGGCCGCCACGGAGTGGGACGCCCGCGGACGCGACGCCGGTGAGCTCTACCGGGGCGCCCGACTGGCCGCAGCGCTCGAATTCTGCGCGCACCGCCCCGACCGGATGGACCGCCTCGAGTCCGAGTTCGTGGCCGCGAGCCAGGCGGCCGCCGAGCGCGAGGCGGCGCGCCAGCGCGTGCAGAACCGGCGCCTGCGCGCGCTGCTGCTCGGAGCCGGGGTGCTGCTGGTCCTCGCGGTGGTGGCGGGGGTGGTGGCGGTGGTCGGCCAGCAGCAGGCGTCGAGCGACGCTCGGCTCGCCGTAGCCGAGGCGCGCTCCGCGCTCGGCCGGCAGCTCGGGGCCGAGGCGCTCGGCGCGCCGCGGCTCGACGTGGCGGCGTTGCTGGCTCGCGAGGCCGTGGCGCTCGACCGCTCGCCGCAGACCGAAGGGACCCTGCTGACCACGCTGCTGCGCAGCCCCGCCGTGGTGGCCACGTTCTCGCTGCCGACGAACTCGACGCCGCAGGTCGCGGTCAGTCCGGACGGCGGCACCCTGGCCGTGTCCGACAGCGTGTCGGACAGCGTCCGGTTCTACGACGCGCGCACGCGGGCGCTCGCCGGGCAGCTCAGCGACTTCTTCGGCGACCAGCCGGCGGTGTACTCCAGCGACGGATCGCTGTTGGTCTACCGCACCGGGCCGGCCCTGGCCGTACGCGACGCGCGCACGCTGGCCCTGCACGTGCGGCTGCCGATCGGCCCGCCGTTCACCCAGGGGCTGACCGCCGACGTGCCCGAGGGCAGCATCCTCATCGCTCCCGACCGTCGCACGGTCTATTACGCGTACTGGCAGATGAATGCCGGCGGCCAGCCGTCCGCGGCCTACCTCGCCCGCTGGGCATTGCCGAGCGGCCGACCCATGGCAACGGTGCAGCTGGGCCATGGCCCGCTCCTGGCGCTCCGGTTGCTCGACGCGGGACGCCGCCTGATCGCGGTAAGCGGCCGTGCGATCCGCACCTATGACGCGCGCACGCTGGCGCCCCTTCAGTCGGTGGCGATCCGGCCCGCGCCGCTGCTCCCCACCGCGGCGGCTGTCAGTCCCGACGGAGCGAGCGTGGCGATCGGCTCGCAGAACGGTGCGGTCTCGTTCGTGACCGCGGCGACGGGCCAGGCCCGACGAGGCCACGGGGGGCACGGCGCGACGGTGGCCAGCGTCGTGTTCGCGCCGGATGGCCGCACCGCGATCACCGTGGGCGACGACGGCAAGGTCATCGTGTGGGATCCGGCGGCCCTCAACCAGGCCAGGGTGCTGCCGGGTGCGCCTGAGCGCGTACAGAATGCCCAGCTCGGTCCTGACGGCGCGACGCTCTACACCTCAGCCGTGGGCGGCGTCCTGCTCGCCTGGGATCTCACCGGTCAGCGAGGCTTCGGGCACAGCGCCCGAGTCGGCTCGGCGCGGCCCTGCTGCGATCCGATTTCGCCGCTCCAGCCGGCGCTGGCGCTGTCGCCCGACGGCGCGCGCTTCGCCGCCGCCACCGGCCCGTCGGTGGTCGGAGTGTTCTCGACCCGGACCCTGCGACGGGAGGCCTCGTTCACGATCCGGCCGGCTGGGAATGCAATCACCGCGCTTGCCTGGTCGCCGACCGGGGCGGACCTGGCGGTCGGGGCCCACGGCGGCGTGGTGCAGCTGTGGAACGTCGATGGCCCGCCGCGACTGCAGCGCTCGTTCGGAGACCTCACGCCACTTCCCGGGCAGAGCGAGGCGATCCAGGCGCTCGCGTTCTCGCCCGACGGGGTGCTCCTGGCCGCCAGCGACAAGAGCCAGACCACGTCGCTCGGGCACACATCCACCGCCCTGGTGGCGACGCTGGCGATCTGGCGGGCGTCCACCGGCGGCACCGTCGCGCCACCCACGGATCTCGGCGGCGGGAACAGCCTGAACGGCTCCGACGTCATCGCCTTCTCCCCCGACGGCCAGCGATTGGCAGCCACCCTGCTGACCGGCGGCGTGCGTATCTACGACCCGTTCGGCGGGCAGCTGGTGCGAACGCTGTCTGATCCGGGCGATGACGGCGTCTCGCTCGCGTTCGGGCCGAAAGGCGTCCTGGCCGAGGGCACACTCGGAGGGACGGTGGAGCTGTGGAGGCCGGCCACCGGGAAGCGAGTCGTGGCATCGCCGCTGCTGGCCGACTCCGTCGCGATCACCAGCCTCGCCTTCGACCCGACCGGGCGGCGGTTCGCCACCGCCGGGAGCGGCGACGGCACGATCAAGGTCTGGTTCACCGCGGGTCTGCAGCAGGAGGCCAAGCTCGCCTCCGACCCGGGGGCCACCTCTGCGGCGGCGTTCGAGCCGGGCGGCAAGGCGCTGGTGGGCGTGGACGACCAGGGTGGCGCGTTCGCCTGGCCGACCTCGCTGACCGCATGGCAGCAGGATGCCTGCGCGTTGGCCGGGCGGAACCTCACGCGGGCCGAATGGACGCAGTTCGTGGCCGGGCCGCCGTACACGTCGGTCTGCCCCTGAGGGTTGAGGTCCGACCGCGGGGTTACTCGAGCAGCTCGGCGCGCTCGTGCTCGGCCGGCGCTCCGTACGCGAACACGAGCAGCTCGACGTCGCCGTGGTTGATGCTCTGGAGCGGCGTGCCCGGCTCGACGTGGACGACCCCGCCGGTGGGCACATCCACGCGCTCGGGCGGATCGCCCAGGTAGATCGACAGCGTGCCGGCCAGGACCACGAACGTCTCCTCCTGGTCGACCTCGCGGTGGCGCCGGCCCTTGGCTCCGGGCTCGTAGCGCCAGATGTTGGCCCGGGTGTGGGCGATTCCCAGGCGATCGCTCAGCTCGGCCACATGCCGGGCCGGCTCGCCGGCCTCGTGGGGCCGCGTGATCCAGTCGAGATCGTCGGGTCGGGTCACGCGGTGGGCCACGCGTCCAGAGTAATCAGCCGCCGGGCTCAAGTCGAGCGCGGGTGCGGTCGATAACTCAGCCGAAATGACCTTTGAGCGCCGACGGCGCTCCGTCACCGCCGCTTTTGGAGGCCACCCCGCAATGAGCGTCACCGATCAGCTGAACGAGTCCCTGAACGGGAGCAACAACGAGCCGCGGCTCGTCCTCGACCTCGACCTGATCGAGGCGCAGGCGCTGCGCGCCTGGCTGCTCGAGACCGAGCTGAACGGTCTGAGCGCGCAGGACACGCCGGTGGTCAGCACCGCGCTGGCCAAGCTCGGCCGGGCGGTCGACACGGCGCAGGCCACGGTCAACATCCGTCGCGAGTTCCAGCAGGCCGGCGTCAACCTGGCGCACTGGTCCGACGAGCAGGTGCTCGAGCTGGGCCGTCGCATCGCCGAGGCCGCTCGCCCCATCCTGGGCGTCTGAGCCGCGCCAGCCGCGGGTTCGCCCACGGGTAGCTCGGCATGCCTCTGCTGATCGGATTCATCAGCGGCGCGATTCTGGGCGCATTGGTGACGCTCGTCCTGCTCGGCCGCTCCGGTGGCGCGGGTGGCGAGGCGAAGGCGACGGGTGAGGTGCTCGATCCCGTCACCGGTCTGGCCACCCACGATCGCCTGCTCGGGGACCTCGGGCGCGAGCTCGGGACCGGCAGCGAGGTCACGCTGTACCTGTTCGCGCTCGACGGCTTCAAGGACTACAACGACGCCTACGGCGATCAGTGCGGCGACGCCCTGCTCGGCTGGCTGGGGCGCAAGCTACGCGACGCAGTCGGCTCGTACGGCAGCGCCTACCGGTTGCGGGGCGGAAGCTTCGCGTTGCTGGCCGTGGGCTCTGAGCGGTTCACCAACGCCCTGTGCGCCGCCGCGGCGAGCTCTCTGAACGAGACCGGGGACGGCTTCCAGATCTCCTGCGACGTCGGAAACGCGTCGCTGCCGTCCGAGACAACCGTTCCCCGCGAGGCGCTCGAACTCGCCGCGCGCCGCGCCGCCAAGGCGGCCGGCGAGCGCCACGTTCGCTCGGGGCGTCGCGCTCCATCTGACGCGATCGAGGCGCTGCGGCTGGTTCGCTCCCGCCAGGACGTGGCCACGCTGGCGGTAGCGATCGCCCGCCGTCTCGACGTACCCGAAGCAGAGATCCAGGACATCGAGAACGCCATGCACCTGTGCGACGTGGGCAACGTCGCGGTGCCCCGCGCGGTCCTCAGCTACCCAGGCAAGATCACCGGGCCGGAGTGGCAGTTCATCCACCTGCACACGCTGGTGGGCGCGCGACTGATCGCCGGACCACTGGGAATGGAGGCCGTGGCCGGCCTGGTCCGCCACAGCCACGAGCGCTGGGACGGGGCCGGGTATCCCGACGGCCTGTCCCGCGAGGCGATTCCGCTCGGCTCGCGCATCGTGTTCGTGTGCAGCGCGTTCCACGACATGACCTCCGAGCGCCCGCACAATCCGGCACTCGAGCCGGCCGACGCGGTGGCGCAGCTCGAACGCGGCGCCGGCAGCCAGTTCGATCCGGTCGTGGTCGAGGCGTTCCGCGCGGAGTTCCTCGGCGAGGACGAGGAGCCGGCGTTGGAGGAAGAGGCCGCGGCGTAGACGCCGGGCTCAGGGCTCGTGGCCGGGCTCGATCCGCTTGGCCCGGCGGAAGGTGAGCGGCGAACCCGAGCGATGGGTCTCGCCGTCGATCGGCTCGAGCAGGAAGCCGCAGTGGTCGCCGAAGTCGATGCGGTCGAGCACACGGCCGGCGAACCAGTCGTCCAGGTCGTTGATCACGGGCGCGCCGCCAGGGCCGGGGCGCCACTCGCAGCGGGCGAACTTGTCTACCTCATCGCCGGTCTCGCCACCGAACAACTCGGCCAGATCCTCGGCCTGCTCGGAGACGAAGTGCACGACGAGCACGTCGGCGCCGTTGCTCGCCACCCGGTAGGTCCGGTTCTTGACCGACAGTCCGATCAGGAAGCGCGGCGGATGGATCGAGACCTGGGAGGCGAAGCCAACCAGGCAGCCGGATCGCTCCTCGCCCACGGCCACGGTGACGATGAACAGCGAGTAGTCGAGCTGGCCCATCAGGCGCGTGAAGTCGTCGGGCATGGTCGGGTCCTACCCCGGAAGCGGCGGGTTACCGTTGGCGTTCGCCGGGTAAGGCGCCACCATGGCCCTCCCCGACTCCTCCCGCCGCCAGCTCACCCCGTTCGAGCCATTCGTGAGCGCGATCGAATCCGCCGAGGTCCTGGACCCGGTGGCTCAGAAGCTCGGGCAGACCGTGCGCGGAGTGCTGTCCGGCGGCCCGGTCAAGGACGCGCTGAGCGGCACCTGGCTCGGTCACGCCGTGCACCCCATGCTGACCGACGTGGTCATCGGCTGTTTCACGACCGCCTCCCTGCTCGACCTGCTCGTGCCCGGCGACGACGGGCGCGGCGCCGAGCGGATGATCGCGGTCGGCCTGGCCGCCTACCTGCCAACCGCCGTGGCCGGCGCCAACGACTGGGCCGACAGCGAGGCGGTCGACGACGCGGTCCGCCGGGTCGGGCTGGTCCATTCCGCCTCCAACGCCGTCGGCGCGGTGCTCTACACGGCGTCGCTGCGGGCCCGCCGGCGCGGGGCCCGCGGGCGTGGCGCCGTCCTCGCCCTCGCCGGCATGACCGTGATGACGGCCGGCGGCTACCTCGGCGGCCATATGTCGCTGAACCGGGGCGTGGGGCCAAACCAGACCGTGTTCGATCCCGGGTCGACCGACTGGATTCCCGCGGCCGACGCCAGCCAACTGCCCGAGGGACGTCCGACGCGCGTCGTGGTCGACGAGACGCCTGTGCTGCTGCTGCGCGACGGCGATCTGATCTTCGCCATCCACGACCGCTGCTCGCACCGGGGATGCTCGCTCAGCGAGGGTTCGCTTGAAGGTCACGAGGTCGTCTGCGGTTGCCACGGGTCGCGGTTCGATCTGCGCAACGGCGCCGTCCTCGGCGGTCCGGCGACGTCGGCACAGCCGGCCTTCCAGGTCCGGGTGCAGGACGGGCGGGTCGAGGTCCGCCGACTGCAGCCCGCCTAGGCGGAGCCTGGTCGAGAAACGTCACGCATATTTGCGTTTCTCGACCAGCCTCCGCGGAATCCGCCCTCGGAGACCATGATCGTGTGCTCCTCATGGGCCGACGGCGCCAGGTCGGCGGTTCGGATCGTCCACCCGTCCGGTTCGAGCACGATCCGCGGCGTCCCGGCAGTGAGCATCGGCTCGATCGCGAACACCAGCCCGGGGTAAGGCGGGTGCGGGCCTCCGGGGCCGCCCAGTTGAACACGGTCGGCTCCTCGTGCATCGCGTAGCCGATCCCGTGTCCGGTCAGCTCGCGCAGAACCCTGAACCCCGCGCCGGCGCGCGGTCCGCTCGACCGCGGCACCGACGTCGCGCAGGGTGGCGCCGGGCGTCGACGTGCCCGACGGGCACCGTGATCGCCGCGTCGGCGTGGTAGCCGTTGAGTTCCGCCGCCACGTCGAGGGTGATGAGCTCGCCGGCGTGCGCCACGCGAGCGCCGGGCACTCCGTGGACCACTTCCTCGTCGACCGAGATGCACACCGAGCCCGGATAGCCGTAGGTGAGGATCGGACCTGAGCGCGCGCCGTACCGGCTGAACGTGTCGGCAGCCAGCCGATCGAGCTGGGCTGTGCTCACGCCAGGCCTGACCGCGTCGCGCAGGATCCGGAGCGTCTCGGCGACGACCCGACCGACCTCTTCAGGCCCAGCACCTGCTCCGGGGAGTCGACCGACACGGTTCGGCAGCTTACGGCGCGGTCCGCCTGTGGTGGGGCACACGGCTCCGCCCACAGGGGGATGTGGGGGCGGCGGTGGCGCAGTACGGTGGCCGCGTGGTCTCAGACGAGGTCAGGCGGATCGTTCCGATCGTGGCGGTGGTGGTCGCGATCGTGGCCGCCCTGATCGATTCCTCCACGCCGGGCGAGCTGCTGCTCATGGCGATCCCCCCGGCGGCGCTGGCCGCCTGGACGTATCTGCCGCGGGCGCCACTGCCGCTCGTAGCGATCGCCGTGCTCGTGCCGGTGGTCGCCGTCCAGCACAGCGGCCATCACGAGCCGATCATGTTCGAGGCGTCGCTGGTCGGCTTCGTCGTGGCGTGCTGGATCGATTCGCTGGCCCTGGCCGCGGCGCTCGGTCTGCTCGCCGTCGCCGCGCCGGTCGTGGTCGGAGCGATCGAGACCTCGGGCAAGCTGGGGGTCGGGATCTGGGTCGTCGGGGTGGCTTTCCCGTGGCTGATCGGACGGGCCGTCCATCGGCAGATCCAGCTGACCGCCGCACTCGAGGCGACGCGCCGGGAGCTCGCCGAGCAGGCGCTGCTCGAGGAACGCCGGCGGATCGCCCGCGACGTGCACGACTTCGTCGGCCACGGGCTCGCCGCGGTCATGCTCCAGGTGACCAGCGCGAGGCATGTGCTGCGCCGCAACCCGGACGCCGCCGAGGAGGCGCTGCGCACGGCCGAGGAGGTCGGCCGCCGCAGCATGCGCGAGCTGCGCCGCACCGTGGCCTTGCTGCGCAGCGACGAGGAGGGCGGTGCGGTCGCGCCGCCCGTCCCGGCCGCGGATGAGATCCCACGCCTGGTCGAGGAGGCGCGCGCCGGCGGGCTCGACGTGGAGCTGCGCGTCGAAGGCGATCTGGCACGGCTCGAGCCGGGGGTCGGTCTGTCCCTGCACCGGATCGCGCAGGAGGCGCTCGCCAACGCGACCCGTCATGCGCCGCGTGCGCGGACCGTGGTGGAGATAGAGGTGGGCGATGCGGAGGCCAGGCTGGTGGCGGACACGATCGGGCCGGTGACGCCGGTGACGCCGGTGACGCCGGTGACGCCGGTGACGCCGGCGGCGCCGGCCTCCGACCCGGAGCGGCGCTCGTACGGAGTGGTCGGGATGCGGGAGCGGGCCACCGCGCTGGGCGGCGAGCTGAGCGCCGGCCCGACCGTCGAGGGGTGGCGCGTGAGCTGCCGCCTGCCATTGAGGACGGGGGACGGGGCATGATCCGGGTCGCTCTCGTCGACGACCAGGCCATCGTGCGAAACGGCGTGGCCCGGATCCTCTCGCCCGAGGACGGCTTTGAGTTGGTGGCCGAGTGCGTCAACGGCCGCGAGGCGGTAGACCAGCTGCCCGCGCTGGCGCCCGACGTCGTGCTCATGGACGTGCGCATGCCGGTGATGGACGGGATCGAGGCCACGCGTGCCCTGCGCGAGGCGACCGACGCGGTCGCGGTGCTCGTGCTCACCACGTTCGGCGAGGACGAGGTGCTGTGGGGCGCGCTGGAGGCGGGCGCGGCCGGCTTCGTGCTCAAGGACGCCTCGGCCGAGGACCTGATCGCGGCGGTCCGGGCGGTGGCCGGCGGCGCGGCCTGGTTCGACCCGGCGGTCGCTCCGCGACTCCTCGAGGACTACCGGCGGCGTGTCGCGCCGATCGGGCGCGAGGGCGCCCGGCTCGAGCTGCTCACCGAGCGCGAGCGCGACGTCCTGCGCCTGATGGCCCGCGGCGCCACCAACCAGGAGATCGCGGCCACCCTGTACGTGGCCGAGGCCACCGTGAAGACCCACGTGGGCAGCATCTTCGGCAAGCTCGGGGTCCGGGACCGCCCGGCGGCGATCGTGTTCGCGTTCGACCACGCCGTGGTCAACCCGGGCGAACACCGTCCCTAGAGGCGTCGGGCTCCCCCTGGAGTCGGAGGTGAAATCGGGCCCGTGGCCCGATGTGCGCGGCGCCCGCGAGACGTAGCTTGGCCGGCATGAAACGCACAGCCATCGAGGTCCACGACCTCCACAAGACATACGACGGCCGGCCGGTGCTCCAGGGTCTTACCTTCGCGGTCGGCGAAGGCGAGATCTTCGGCATCGCCGGCCGAAACGGCGCCGGCAAGACCACCACGGTCGAGATTCTCCAGGGCTTGCGCCGCCGCGACGCCGAGTCCGGTTCGGTCTCGGTGCTCGGGTTCGATCCGGCGCGCGAGCGCCGGCACCTGCGATCGCTGATGAGCTCCCAGCTCCAGACCTCCGCACTCCCCGACCGGCTCCGGGTCGGTGAGGCCCTGCGGCTGTTCGCCCGGCTGGCCGGCGACGTGGTCGACTGGCGGGAGCTGGCGCGCGAGTGGCGGCTCGAGGGGTTGCTCGGCAAGCCGTTCGCGACCCTCTCGGGCGGACAGCGTCAGCGGTTGTTCCTGGCTCTGACGATGGTCAACCGCCCGCGCCTGGTGTTCCTCGACGAGCTCACCCAGGGCCTCGACCCGGCCGCGCGCCGCGAGACCTGGCAGCTGATCGAGCGTGCCCGAGACGGCGGCACCACCGTGGTCCTGGTCACCCATGACATGGACGAGGCCGAACGGCTATGCGACCGGGTGGCCGTGCTGAACGACGGGCGCCTGGTCACGTGCGGGCGCCCGGTCGAGCTGGTGACCGCCACCGGGACCGTGCGGGTGCGCTTCTCGTACCCGGGCGCAGGCGGCCTCGAAGGTCTGTCCCGGATCCCGGGAGTGGCCGACATCGGGTACGACGGCGGGATCGCGAGCGTCACCGCGGCGCCGATCGCCGTCGTGCCACTGGCCGGCGAGCTGGCCCGTCGCGACCTGTCACCGGCCGACTTCACCGTAATCCGGCCCTCCCTGGAGGACGCCGTCGTCTCACTGCTGAATGGAGGCTCGCGATGAAACGTGCCCTGCCCTTGCTGGCGACCGAGATGCGGCTGCTCGTCCGCGATTGGACCGTTCTCGTGTTCGCGTTCGTGTTCCCGCCGTTCGTGATGCTGATCCTGGCCGGCGTGTTCGGTACTCAGCCGAGCAGCGGCTTCGGGAATCGGCGTCCCGAGGACTACTACGTGGCCGCCTCGATTGGCGTGCCGGTCATCGCGCTGGGGCTGGTCGGCCTCCCGGTCGCGCTGGCCGCCTACCGCGAGCGCGGCGTCCTGCGTCGGCTCGAGGCGTTCGGGATCTCCCGGCTGGCCGTGGTCGGTGCCCAGGCCGCCGTGACCGGCGGGCTGGTGCTCCTCGGCGCGGCCATCGTGCTCGCCGTGGCCCTGCCCACCTACGGCGTCCCGCACGTCGTGCACCCGGGGCTGACGCTGGCTGCTCTGGCCGCCAGCACGGTGACGCTGATGCTGCTCGGGATCGCCATCGGGCTCGCCGCACCGAGCGCCCGGGCGGCGCAGGCGATCGGCATGCTCGGCTTCTTCCCCCTCTACCTGCTGGGCGGCGGTGGACCGCCGCGCGGGGCCATGACCGGCGCCATGCACGTGATCTCCGGGGTGATCCCGTCCGCGATCCCCGCGGTGCTGGAGCCCTGGCTCGGCCTCGGCGGGCTCGGCTCGCAGCTGCTCGTGCTCGCGGCATGGGGGGCGGCGGCACTCGGGGTGACCGTGTGGCTGGCCCGGCGGACGGCGGTGTAGAGCAGTGCCGGGCCCGGAGAGTCGGCAGTCCGGCGGCGGCCGTGGCGGGCCGCCGCCGATTGCCGGGCACGAGGGGGGCTTCGCGCCTGCCGAGTAAAGACGCAGGGAAAACTGATTCCTTCCCCTCGATCGCTGTAGGATTCCGGCGCGCCCGTCAAGGCCGCGGGAAACCGACACCGTCTGCACCATTGGCACTCGCCGGGCCATCGTTCGAGATTCAGGAGAGCGTCGACGACGACGGGGCGTCGCGCGTCGCGCTGATCGGCGAGCTGGACATCGCCGTGGCCGACGGGGTCGAGGAGCGGCTCCGGCGCCTGCGCGAAGCCGGGCGCCGAGTGCGGCTGGACCTCTCCCAGCTCGACTTCATCGACAGCTCGGGGGTGCGAGCGATCATGCTCGGCCTCAAGCACGCCCGCCAGGGTGGGCACGAGCTCGACGTCGATCGTGAGATCAGCCCGACCGTGCGGCGGATGATCGACATCATGGGGATCGCGCCCCAGCTCTGGCCTGACGCCTGACGCCTGACGCCTGACGCCTGAGGCCTGAGGCCTGAGGGCTAAGGGCTGAGATTGCAAGAGCGCGCCCGGCCGGAGGGATCGCCCGCGCGCCGTGGAAGCACGCCTCCGACCGTGAGACGCGCAGAGGAGTTATGGATGAGCGACTTCGAGAGAAGCGGCATGGCGTACGACGAGCCGGCTAAGCGCCGGTCGCCCGGAACGTTCTTCGCCGACCTCGGCGACCGGCTGGCCAAGGGCTTCACCGCCATCGACCGGCCGGCGGACGAAGAGCCCGAGTGGGACAGCTATGAGCCGTACGAGGAGCCCGATCAGCCCACGGCCGTGGCCGAGGCCCTGCCCTGGGAACCGGACCGGAAGCGCTTCCCGACCGCGCTGCACGGCTATGACCGCGACGCGGTCGACGCCCATCTGGCCGCGCTGGAGCGGGAGATGGCGGACCTGCGGGCCCAGCGCTCGCCGGCGCCGGCGATCGAGGAAGAGCTCGAGCGCCTCGGCGCGGAGACCAGCGCGGTGCTGCGCGTCGCCCACGAGCAGGCGGCCGAGATCACCCGGCGGGCCCAGGTCCAGGCCGACCGCTGCGTGGCCGACGCCGCCGCCAACGCGGTGGCGATGACCGAGGAGGCCAAGCGCAACCTCCGCCAGCTCGACACCGAGACCGACGCGGTCTGGTCCGAGCGCGGGCGCCTGATCGAGGACGTCCGCAACGTGGCCACGGCCCTGTTCTCGCTGGCCGAGGACGCGTCCGACCGCTTCCCGGAGGATGGAGACCGTGGTGGCGCCACCGTGGCCGCGGCGATGCCGCCATCCGGGCCGTCATCCGTGTCGGCCGCGACTGCCCCGGCGCCGGTGATCGCTCCGGAGCCGGCAAGCGCACCCACCGCCACTCCGGCCACGTCGACCACGCCGGCCACGGCGGCCGCGCAAGCCGGGCCGATGCCTCGCCCGGTGGCCGCGCCCGGGGACGCAGCCGACTCACAGCGTCGACCGGACTGAGGCCGGGTCGAACAGCTCGGCCCCGAGCCTGGCGTCGGGGTGCAGCTGCGGCGCGAGCCCCTCGCCGAGCGCGGCCCTGGCCAGCGCGCGCCCGAGCGCGGGCGCGTGCTTGAACAGGTGGTTGCCCCCGAGGATGAGCAGGCCTCCCAGCTCCCAGGCGGCGAACCCGTCCGGGTGCCAGGGCAGCTCGGTGACCCAGCAGTGGCGGACATCGACCGGCTCAGGCTCGAGACCCGGCAGCATGCGGGCGACGTACCGGTTGGTCCGTTCGGCGATCGCGGGCAGCGCGCCGGCTTCGATCAGGCTGCCGTCCTCGTGCACGGGGGTGTCGTCCAGCCCCACCGCGTAGGCGTGGTTGCCGGGTAGGGCGTCGGCGTAGGCGCTGGGCTCGTCGCTCTCGCCGCTCGAGTCGAGCAGACAAGCCAGGCGTGGCGGCGGCTCGCCGCGGACGGCGTAGGTGAGGCGCACGTGAGCGGCCTGACGCAGCGGGAGTGGGTGCCCGGCACCCCGGGCCAGGGCGGCGGTGCCGCGGCCGGCGCACAGGACGACCCGGGCGTGCTCGGTGGTCGCGCCGCCCGTGCGGACCTCGACCGTCCCACCCGGGAGCGGGCGTACGAGGAGGACCTCGTCGAAGGTGATGCGCGAGCGCAGCGCATTGGTCAGGGCGTCGATGCTCGCGCGGACCCGGATCGCGCCACCGTCCTCGTCGAACACGGCACGCCGGGACCATGGCGCGAGCAGGGGGAGATACTCGGCCACCTCCTCGCCGGAGACCATGTGGGCGCGCACCCCGGCGCTGCGCATCGTCTCCAGGCGCCGGTGGGCCGCCGCGCCGAGGCCGAGGACGCCGTCGCGCGAGAGGAGCTCCGTGCCGAAGTGCTCCTCGAATTCGCGCCAGACCCCACGTGCTTCGCGGGCAAAGTCGATCAACCGGCGATCGTCGTGCGCGTGGCGGAAGATGCGCGCCTCGCCGCCCGACTGCGCGTTGCCGGGGACCCCGCGCTCGTAGACGGTGACCGAGGCGCCCTGTTCGGTGAGCGCGTATGCGGTACAGAGCCCCACGATCCCGGCTCCGATGACCGCGACGTCCGTCCCCGTCTGCATCTCGCCGGACAGTAGCGATGGCGACTGGTGGGGAGGCATGGCGACCCCCCACCGAGGGGGTCGACCGGATCGGACTCCTGTGTGGGCGTCACCTTGTGGGGTAGGCTCGCTACTAGGTAACAGCGAAGGAGGAATAGGCGATGGCAGACCGGCGAAACGGTGCACAGTCGCCCGAGGAGCAGGTGCGCGCGCTGTTCGAGGAAGCCGAGTCGGGTGCGGCCAAGGCATTCGAGGAGCTCGTGCGCAAGCCAAGCTTCGGTCGGCTGCTGGCGCTCAGCGCGGAGAACACGGCGGCGGTGACTCGGATCGCGTTCGACACGATTGATCTCCTCTGGCGCAACCTTCGAGTGGCAGGTCGAGCGGACATCGTGCGGCTGTCGCGACAGCTGCATCGCAACGAAGACAAGCTCGAGCGGGTCCTCCAGGAGGTCGAGAGCCTGCGCGACCTGGTCGCGCGCGACAGCGACCGCGGACGGGAGCGGGACCGCGAGGAGGCGCGATCGTGAGCGTCGTCGAGCGGGCTCTGCGCTTCCCGGTCAACGCACTGGAGTACACGAACATCCTCCTGACCACCGATGACGCCGTGGTCGGCGTCACGCCGAAGGAGGTGGTGTGGACCCATCGGGAGACCACGCTGTATCGCTACCGCTCCTCCAACCGGCGCTATCGCGTCCCGCTGCTGCTCGTGTTCGCGCTGATCAACCGGCCCGACATCTTCGACCTGCGACCCGGCTCCTCGCTGGTCGAGTACCTGCTCGAGGAGGGCTTCGACGTGTTCCTGGTCGACTGGGGCTATCCGGACGAGGAAGACGCGGAGATGGGGCTCGACGAGTTCGTGCTCGACGAGCTCGACTGGGCGGTGCGGGAGACTCTCCGCGCCGCCGGCGCCGAGGAGCTGACGCTGATGGGCTGGTGCATCGGGGCGACCCTGTGCGCTATGTACTGCGGGCTCGATAGGGGTGAGACGCGCGCTCCGGTCAAGAACCTGGTGGAGCTCACCATGCCGATCGACGGCCGCCAGTCGGGGTACGCGAAGTGGGTCGGGGACGAGGACTTCAATGTGGAGCGAGTAGCCGAGCTCTACGGATCGCTTCCGGGCGGCGCGATCGACTTCGCCAACAAGATGCTCAAGCCGGTGACGAACTTCTGGACCACGTACCGGCGCCTGTGGGATGGAGTGCAGGAGGGCACCGCGCGCCGCGAGGCCTACCAGACGATGGCCAAGTGGGTGGGCGACAACCCCCCGTTTCCGGGCAAGGCGTGGGCCCAGTGGATCGAGCTGATGTACCGCGACGCCGGCCTGCTGCGGGGACGAGTGCGGCTGCGCGATCGCCTCGTCGACCTGCGCCGGATCGATCAGAGCGTGCTGGTGATCACCGCCGGCGCGGACCACATCGCGCCCCTTCCGGGGACGATGCCGTTCTTTGACTTGATCTCGAGCGAGGACGTCGAGCATCTGGCCAAGCCGGGCGGACACATCGGGCTGGTCGCGGGCTCCGCCGCGCGCAACGAGTTGTGGCCCGAGATGGCGGCCTGGCTGGCCGAGCGATCGGAACCGAAGAGTTGACCAATGTCAAGGAGGCGAGGGACTTATGAGCACTGAAACTACGAGCACCGAAACCAGAGCCCAGGACACCATCCAGCCGACCGGCGAGTCGTTTCCCGCCGGGGTGCGGCGCGCGCGCATGACCGGACGCGTGGTGTTCGTGACCGGCGGGACACGGGGGATCGGCGCGGCGATCAGTCGGAGCTTCGCCGAGCAGGGCGCGGTGGTGGCCGCGGGCTACGGCCGCGACAAGGACAACGCCGATGCGCTGATGCGCCAGTTCGAAGAGAACGACATGACCGGCAGCATTCATCAGGGCAATGTTGGATCGGCCGAGGACTGCCGGCGGACGATCAACGAGGTGCTCGAGCAGCACGGCCGGCTTGACGTGCTGGTCAACAACGCCGGGATCACCATCGACAAGACGGCCCTGAAGATGAGCGACGAGGACTGGTACAAGGTGCTCGCGGTCAACCTGTCGGGCGCGTTCTTCATGAGCCAGGCGGTGATGCCGCACATGCTCGAGCGCGGGACCGGGCGGATCATCAACATCTCCTCGATCATCGGCTCGACCGGGAACATCGGGCAGGCCAACTACTCGGCCTCTAAGTCCGGCCTCTTCGGGCTGACCAGGTCGCTGGCCCGCGAGGCCTGCTTCCAGCTCGGGCGCGCGGGGAAGCTGGCAGAGGACTCGATCGGCCTGACCGTGAACGCGGTGGCGCCGGGCTTCATCGCCACCGAAATGCTCCAGGCCATGCCCGAGAAAGCCCAGGAGCGCGTCAAGTCTCAGATCCCGGTGGGCCGGTTCGGCCGTCCGGACGACGTGGCGCGCGTCGTGCACTTCCTGGCGTCGGATTACTCATCGTTCATCACCGGCGCCGTGTACGACGTCAACGGCGGTCAGGACATGTCCTGACGGGTAAGCGGGCCCAATCGGCCGGGTCACAACCCGTTCACAAGTCCTTCACAACCTGATCACGAGTCTGTGTAAGGCTCGCGGCATGCCCGGTGGAGGTGCCGCGTGAAGGAGGCCCTGCTCGTCGTGGTGATCGTGACCGCGCTCGCCTTCGACTTCACAAACGGCTTCCACGACACGGCGAATGCGGTCGCCGCCTCGATCTCCACCCGGGCTATGCCGCCGCGCATCGCGGTGACCTTCTCGGCCATCCTCAACTTCGTCGGCGCGTTCATCTCGCTCAAGGTGGCCACGACGATCGCCAGCGGGATCGTGTCGGCTTCGGCGACGAGCACCACGGTGGTGTTCGCGGCGCTGCTCGGGGCGATCGCATGGAATCTGACCACGTGGTGGCTCGGTCTTCCCTCGAGCTCGTCGCACGCCCTGATCGGCGGGCTGGTGGGTGCCGCGTGGGCGGCGGAGGGCACCGGCGCGATCCAGGGCAAAGGCATCCTCGACAAGGTGATCGTGCCGGCGATCCTGTCGCCGACGCTGGCCTTCGTGGTGGCCTGGGCCTCGATCCTCCTCGCCTACCGGGTGGTCGGCCGGCGGCGTCCGGGCGTGGTCAACCGCGGCTTCAAGCTCGGGCAGGTGCTCTCGAGCGGGGTGCTGTCGCTGTCGCACGGGACCAACGACGGACAGAAGACGATGGGCGTCATCACGCTGGCCTTGGTCGCCGCTGGCTCGATCTCGCCGAAGCACGTGCACGTACCGACCTGGGTGATCGTCGCGTCGGCCACGGCGATCGCGCTCGGCACCTATGCCGGCGGTTGGCGGATCATCAAGACCACCGGCATGCGGATCATCAAGATGGACCCGAGTCAGGGCTTTGCCGCTCAGAGCGCGGGTGCGGCGGCCATCCTCGCGGCCTCGCACTACGGCTTCCCGATCTCGACCACCCACGTGATCAACGGGGGCGTGATGGGGGCCGGCGCCGCCAAGCGGCTGTCCGCGGTCCGCTGGGGCGTGGCCGGGAACATCGTGGTGGCCTGGATGCTGACCCTCCCGGCCGCCGCGGCGGCCGCCGCCGGCGCTTACGGCCTGACCCGCCTGCTGGGCGGCGGTATGACCGGGTCGCTCGTGCTGTTCGTGGTCGGACTGCTCGCGCTGCTGCTGATCTTCGGGCGGCGCATGCGGCCCCAGCCGGTGGCGGTGGCGCAGTCATGACGGTCCTCGGTGCCGCTGCGCTGACCGTCGGCACCCTGGCGAACGTGGTGATCTCCGCCGTGGTCGCCGGCATCGGCGTCACCGTAGCCTTCTCGACCGTGATCTACTGCGCCGACCGAGCCAGTGAGCTGCGCCGCGACCATCGTGGCGGGGCGGCGGCCGTGATGACCGCGGGCGGCCTGGTCGCGCTAGCCGCCTGCGTGGCGCTCGTGGTCTACGGCTTGGCCCTGGTCGTCTCCAAGGGCAAGTAGGCGCTTCAGGCTAGGGCGGGGTGGAGGCCGGCCCCGGGGCCGGGTGGACCGGCAGGACCAGCGGCGGCCGCGGCGGCTGGTTGAAGTCGAAGTCGAAGGACAGGTTGCCGAGGATCGGGTTGCTCTCGCGCACGTCCGGGCGGGGGTCGGGGCGGCCATCGGTGCTCGGGTCCAGGCGCGCACCGCCCAGGAAGTCGTCCTCGATGAACTTGTTGTAGGCGTCGTGACTGAGGGTCTGGTGATCGATCATGCCCTGCCTGGCGTACGGGCTGATCACGATCCCCGGCACCCGCAGGCCGTAGCCGTTGCGGTCGACCACCGGGGGCACTACGTGGTCGTAGAACCCGCCCCAGTCATCCCAGGTCAGGAAGACCGCCGTGCTGTCCCAGTCGGGGCTCTGCATGAGCGCGTTGATCAGCCCGGTCACGTAGGTCTGCCCGGCGCTGACCAGGGCCGGCGGGTGTTCGGACACCGTGCCGTTGGGATCGATCCATGAGACGGCGGGCAGCGTGCCATTCCTGGCCGCGTTGAAGAAGCTCGAGAGCGATTGGACGTTGGACAGCTGGTTGTCCTGGGTGACGTCGGTGAACGAGGGCAGCGGATTCCAGATTCCCGGCGTGGTCGGTCCCTGCTGGACGGGCGCGCAGCTCATCGAGGCGTCGTTCTCACAGTCGGGCTCGGTGCCCTGGAACACGTAGTAGCCCCAGCTCACGTTCTGCTGGTGCAGCAGCCAGGTCATGTCGGTCCAGCCGTAGTGGAGTTGGCCGTCGTTGGCGGTGGCGAACGTCGTCGCCTCGAGGGTGGAGTCCGGGTTGGCGTTCTGGAGCGCGTTCGAGCACGAGGACGGGTCCATCGGGTTCGTGCAGAAGGCCGACCACTCGGACACCATGAACAGGTGCTGGGGCAGGCTCCAGGACGCGTTGGGCTCGAACATGTGGTCCTGGAGGACGTAGTTCTGCGCATAGGCCCAGTAGTTGGGAATCTCCCGGGCGTCGTGGTAGCCCATCACGTCGATGCACTGCTGGTTCTGGGCCTGGGCGCTCGCCGTCTCGGTGCAGGGACTGCAGTTCGGATCGGCCGACGTGCAGCCCGAGCCCTGCTCGGCCTGGGCCACGAACCCGTCCATCCGGCCGCTGTCGATGTCGGCCACCGAGTTGCCCATGCCGTGCGGGCCGCCGAAGTTCAGGTCCGCCGAGTCGTGGAACGGGGCCACGCAGCCGCCCTTGTCGGGGTCGGGAACGCACACGCCGGCCGGGATCCCGTCGGCGCCCGGGTAGGTGCCGAAGTAGCTGTCGAACGAGCGGTTCTCCTGCATGATGACCACCACGTGGCGGATCTTGTGGATCCCGGTGGCGGGGGCGATCCTGATCCGCAGGACCGGCGAGGACGAGCCGAGGTTGCGGGGCGTGGTGGGGACCATCGCGCGCCATTGCTCGGTCCGGCCGGTGGTGAATGCGTGGGCGGTCGAGAAGGTCGAGCCACGCCCGACCCGCGGGCGCGCCACGGTCACCCAACGCGGACCCACCCGGCGCTGGAGCAGGACGCGCTGGCCGGCCTGGGCCGGTGCGAGCGTCCCGCTCAGCTTCTCCACGTCGCCCGCGACCGCGAACGTCGCCGTGCTCGACAGCGTGATGGCCGGACGCACGAGCTCGGCGAGGACCCGGCTTCGCAGGCCGCGAGCGGTGGCGACCCAGTCGCGATTGGTGGTCACCGACCGGGCAGGGATCTGGAAGCTGTAGAGCCCGTCAGCGACCGTCCGGGTCCGCGCCACCGCGGCGAACCCACGCTGGCCCGGGAACCGGCGCCACAGCACGACCGAGATCCCGCAGCGCTTGACGCCACGCCGGATGCCGACCAGTTGCCCGAACACCCGCACCTGTCGCCCGGCGGTCAGCGGGTTGGGCGCCGCGTAGATCGTGATGCCCTTGGCCAGCGGGAGGCGGGGCGGCTTGCTCTGAGGCTTGCAGGCGGGACGGCTCGTGACGGGTGACTGGCCACTCGAAGCCGGGGTGAGCGCCCCGCCTGCACCGAGCAGGGCGATCACGACTGCTGAAACGAGCAAAGCTGGTGAGCGGCGCAGCGGCATTCCTCCCGCGAGGGCTTTGTCAGTCCTAACCCGCCTCGAGCGCGCGAGTTGCGATCGGGGCCACCCGACTACATTCTCCTAAAGTGAGCGGCGGTCCTTCCGGGAACGAGGGGTTCGGGCCGCCCGAGCGAAGCGAGGCCGGGCATCCGGTGCACGCGCTGCGGGCCGCCCTCGACCGCCACGAGAGGGCCCGATCGGCCCGGACTCTCGACGTGGCGTTCGCCGCCGCGGCGGCGGCGGTGGCCGAACTACGCGGCGAGCGGGCGAACGAGCCACCCGACGTCAGCGAGCTGCGGGTCCTGTTCGAGCAGGTGCCCGAATACGAGCGGCTGGTCGAGATCTCGGTGTCCGAGACCGAGCGCTCGGTCGAGGCGGCGGGGGCTCGCCTGTGGGGCTGGTTCGGCTTGCCCGGCGAATCGCCCCGCTGGAATGAGGGCGAGCGGGGTCGGGCGCGGCTGCTGGTGGCGTGCGCATGTGCCCCGCTCGACTCGCAGGTTGCCGTGTGGCTCGGTCCGAGGCTGCTGCGGTTGGCCGCGGATCGATGGGCCGGGCTGCTGGTCGGCGAGCTGCGCCGGGCCGACGAGGATCTGTGGCGTCGCGTGCTCAGTGAACGCTACGAATCGGTGTGGCGGCGCTTTGCCCCACGCGGGCGGTGGCGCACGCGGGAGCTGGCCGATCTGATGGCCGGCGACGACGATGTGGCCGGCGCGATGCAGCGGCAGCTGTCGCGCTGGCTGGCCGAGGGGGGTCATGTCGAGCGCCTGCCCGAGCAGGTCGAGGCGGCGTTCGTGCACAGCCGCACCCCGGACCGCCTGGCCTAGCTGAGCAGTCCGCAGATGCCACCAGGGTGTCGCGGATGACACCCGGGGGTCCACAGCCACCCCATGGGGGGCTGGGCGCGGCGTGGCGCCGGCGGGAGATTGCCCTGGTAATCACTTCCGAGGGAGGTCGGCATGAAGGGACGTACTCAGAGCCGCCGCGCCAAGGGCCTTCGCGTGGCATTCGCCCTCACCGTGGCGATCGCGGCTCATGCGGTGAACAGCGGCTCAGCCCAGGCGGCCACGATCGATTCCACCACGAAGGTGCTCGCTGGGTTCACCTCGCAGCGCTACCCGGTGTTCTTCAAGATCTCGGGCGACGGCAAGACGCTCCTCGACGGCGGGATCGCCATCTCGCTGACCTGCACTTCCGGAGCCACCGCGGCCGTGCCGGACGTGTTCGCACGCGTTCCGATCCACCCCGACGGGCGGCTGCACGCCGGCTATTCGTCGCCGACGATCGTCACGAACGGCACCACGTACCAGGGAACCGACGCGCTGACCGCGAGGATCAACCCGAAGCACTCGGTGCTGACGGGCACGTGGCAGCTGACGGTGAACTACCGCTTCGCCGACGGCACGAGCGACCACTGCGCGAGCGGCCCGGTGCACTTCAAGCTCACCACCGGCTGACGGGTGGCACCTGCCCGTGGGGGACGAGGCGGCCCGGATGCTCTGGCGTCCGGGCCGTCGGCGTGAGATGCTCCGTAGTGCGATGGCCGAGCCGCATGAGACCCGGCTCACGAGGGGGCTTCATGTCAAGGCCGTGATGGAAGCCGAGCGGACGGGCGTCCCGTTCCTGCACTGGCTGGACCCGGACGGGGAGCTTCACATCCTGATGCTCACGCCCGATCGCCCGCGGGTGACCGTCGGGCGGCGCGAACAGTCCGACGTCTCCTTGACCTGGGACAGCGAGGTGTCGCGCGAGCATGCACTGCTCGACCCGGTCGGCGAGGAGTGGACGCTGGTCGACGACGGCCTGTCGCTGAACGGCTCCTACGTCAATGGGAACCGGATCCACGGCCGCCGGCGACTGGAGGACCGCGACCGGCTCTGCTTCGGCAAGACCCACGTGCAGTACCGCCAGCCGAGCCACGCGGACGGCAGCGAGTCGACTGCGCGCCGGCCCGAGGCGCTGCGGACAGTGGCGCTGACCGAGACCGAGCGCAAGCTGCTCATCGCCCTGTGCCGCCCGATGGAGGAGTCGGGCAGTGTGATGCCGGCGACCAACCCGCAGATCGCCGCCGAGGTCCACATGAGCGTCGACGCGGTGAAGGGTCACATGGGCACTCTGTTCGAGCGCTTCGGGCTCGGCGACCTGCCCCAGAACGAGAAGCGCGTGCAGCTGGCGGGGCTCGTCCGCGTATCGGGACTGCTGGCGCCGCACGACTTCTGAGACTCAGCGCCGGCGGACGGTGATCGTCGTCCAGGCCCCCACGTGGATGCGGTCGCCGTCGGTGACCGTCACGTCGGTGTGGGGCGCGACCGACGCGGGGTCGTCGTTCAGCGTGGTGCCGTTGGTCGAGCCCAGATCGCGCAGCACGAAGGCGCCGTCAGGGCGGCGCTCGACGACGGCGTGCAGCCGCGAGACCCCGGGGTCGAGCGGCTGAGTGCCAAGGTCGATCTCGGGCGCCGCCTCGCCGGGATGGCCGCGACTTCGCCCGATGCGGTTCTCGCCCTCGCTCAGGGGGAAGTGCCGCTCGCCGAAGTCCTCGGGGAAGCTCACGCCGGGAGTGGCCAGCCGGTCGAACTGTCCACGGTCCGCGGTCACGACGGCCTCCCACGTCGTCGCGGCCGAGACAGGTGACTCGAAGTCGTACCCGCAGCCCTCGCAGTAGCGATCGTCGCCCGAGCGCACCGCGCCGCACTTCGGGCAGGGCTCGCGACGAACGGACGGTGACGTGTCGAGCTCGTCGACGACCGGCAGCACCGCGGTTGCCCCGCCCCGCCCGATCGGTGCGCCGCACCGATCGCAGTAGTCGGCGGTCCGGGACTCGTGGCCGCTTGGGCAGGTCACGGTCATGACGCGCCGGCGCCAACCCGTACGGTGCTCGTGGAGCGAGTGTCGAGCGACATCTCGTCGACGATCGACACGTCGCCGCGGAGGCGGATGGTTCCGGTCGCCGGGTCGTCCACCTCCACCACGGCTCCGAGCAGCTTCATGGTCCCGTCGTTGCCGCTCTCGGCCGCCAGCTGGACGGCGCGTCCCAGCTTGAAGGTGGCCGTGCCGAGATCGCCTCGCTTGCGCGCCTCGAGCCCCTCTTGAATGCAATCGGCGAGCTCGGCCTGGCCGGTGTAGTGAGCGACCTCGCGGCAGATCCGGGTCGACAGCTGGTGGTCCTCGGTCCAGGTCGCCTTGACGAGCGCCTGACCGAGAACCTGATTGCCCTCGACCAGGCTGATGCGCCCCGCGAGCATCTCCTCCCCGACTTCACGAGGCGGTACGTCGATGCGGACGTGATAGTCCCGCGCCTCCGTGCCCCAGGTGGCGGTCGGGTAGTCGGCAGTAAGTTCGTTCACCTGGACGGCGCGGCCGGTGAGCTCCTCGATCGTCGGGAGCACCTGACGCACGAAGGCGACCTTGGCGCCCTGGGGGGTCCACACGCGCAGAGCGACGTTCTTGGTCGCCTTGCCCATCGCCGTGCGCATCATCGCTCTGAAGTCCTCGGCCATCGCCTCGGGCTCCGGGATGATGTCGACCGTACCGAGCAGCCGCGAGGCGATCCGCCGCAGCTCGCTGACCTGCCATTCCGTGCCGACCCCGCGGCAGTCGCACTGAAAGGTGCCTTCCACCTCGGCCAGGATGGCGTCGAGCTCCGCGGGCGTCTCGTGCTTGTCCTCGCCGTCGGTGAGCAGGATGGCGTGACAGATCCGCTCAGGGGTCGCGCGAAACAGCCCGCCGGCAAGCTTGAGCCACGACCCCATGGCCGTGCCGCCCCCGGCGTTGAGTCCGGAGACCACGCGCTTGGCCGCATCTCGAGTCTGCGGCGACGCCTCGGTCAGCCGGTTCCCGGACGGGTAGACGAGGCGCGCCACATCGGTACCCCCGATCACCCCGAACAGGACGCCATCGCGAATGCAGTCGATCGCGACGCTGGTGGCCTCCCGCGCCGCCTCGATCTTGCGATGGGGAGTGGCCATCGAGCCCGAGGTATCGACGATCACGATCGCGGCCGCATCGGGTTGGCCGGAAGGGCCGCCGGCGCCGTCGGAGGTGACGGTGACGACCGCATTGACCTCGGTGCCGCCAAGCGGGAGGTACTCGTTCTGGTAGGCCTCGAGCGTGAAGGTGCTCATCGGATGCCTCCTCAGACTGCCGATGGATCGATGTCGACCACGGCCACCGTGATGTTGTCGTGCCCGCCGCGGTCGTTGGCGGTGTCGGTGAGCGCTCGCGCCACCGCGGCCGGTGCTGCGTCGGCGGGAAGCGCGTCGACCAGTCGGGCCAGCTCGGCGCCGGTCGGCGCGTAGTTCCACAGCCCGTCGGTGCACAGCACGAGCCGGCCGCGCCGCACGGGGTGTAGCGCGACCACGCGGGGCGGTCGCTGGGGTGAGTCAGGACCCACCCAATGGGTGATCGAGTGCAGGAACGGAGTCTTGGCGGCCTGCTCGGGGGTCAGGACCCCCTGGGCCACTGCCTCCTCGGCGAACGAATCGTCGACCGTGAGCTGGCGAGACCCTTCGGCGTCGAACCAGTAGGCGCGGCTGTCACCGACCCAGCCAACCAAGACCACAGGACCCCGGCAAAGCGCGCAGACCAGCGTGCAGGAAGGATCGACGCGTCGGGTCCGGGTGGTCCACTCGACGTGCACGACCGCGTCGTTGGCTGCCCGGATGGCCTCCAGGATCGCCGTCTCGGCGTCCCGCTCAGGATCCGCGACCGCATCGGCGAGGACAGCGGCGGCGGCGTGCGCCGCGTCGCGCGCGGCGACGTTGCCGGCGCTGGCGGATGAGATTCCGTCGCACACGACGACCGCGACATTGCGCTCGCCGGACACTTCGAG
Source organism: uncultured Solirubrobacterales bacterium (assembly GCA_963834675.1). Classification (GTDB taxonomy): domain Bacteria; phylum Actinomycetota; class Thermoleophilia; order Solirubrobacterales; family Solirubrobacteraceae; genus Palsa-465. The sequence goes on along the minus strand of CAWICS010000009.1, from coordinate 188,777 downwards.
GCGGAACGAGTCCTCGTTTCGCCGATGCTTTTTCCCTTGGTCAGAGACGGCGGCGGCCACGACCAGGTCGAGCTCGGTGCGCTTGTCGTCCGCGCGCTCCGGGGCCTCCTCGTCCAGGCGCGCGCCGCACTGCTCGCAGAACCGGTCACCGGCCTGCTGAGGCGATCCGCACGATGGGCAGGTGAGGCGAGTCTCGATGTTCATGTCCACGTCCTAGGTCGAACTTGATTGGCGTGATCCACCAGCTGGATGCGCTCGGAGCTGGACGGTGCCCAGCGGGCGAGCTCGCGATACGAGCGCTCGAGCCCGAAGCGCAGGTCGCGCTCCAGGAATCGGTGGCCGAGCAGGCTCGCGCGGCCGTCGTCGAACGCGCCGCCCCGCTGCACCAGGGCAAGCGCGGCCTTAAGCAGCTCGGCCTGCAGGCGTGCCCGCGGCTCACCCCCGAGCGGAAGCGACTCGAGGATGGCGCCGGCCGCGAGCAACTCCTCGGCGCGGCCGGAGCCGTCGCCGCCCGGGGCGGCAAGGCAATCGATCCGCGCGGTTTGCGCCGCGAGATAGGCGCTCGATGAATCTGGCACCCGGTCATAGGCGGCGAGCCCCCCGGCACGATCGCCTTCCCGCAGCCGGCAGCGAGCCAGGCCGAACGTCGCCGCGGTGAAGCCCGGATCGGTGCGTGAGACGACGTCGTACCAGCCGGCCGCCTCCGCGCTGTCGCCGGCCGCCTCGTACGCCATCCCGAGCGCCAACCTGGGGGCGAGCTCGCCGGGGAGCGAGTGATAGACGGCCATGAAGCGGTCGGCCGCCGCGGCCGGCCGGTCCCGGGCCAGGTCGGCCAGGCCGTGGTACCAGCGCGCCCGCCACTCCCATCGATCGGCTCGCTCGATTTGCTCGAGCGCCTCGTCCACGGCCGCCCAGTCGGCGAGTGCGATCAATGCCGCGACGTGGCGAAGCTCGATCTCGATCGTGCGTTCGGGCGCCGCGGCCAGCTGGGCAATCATCTGCTGCGGATCGCTCGCGCTGATCGTGGCCAGATATCCGGCCGCGGGATCGTCGGTGTCGACCTGGGGGCGGGGGAGCGCTCGCCAGTCCGGCTGCTCGTGGCCGCCCCGCTGCGGAGCGGCGAACAGCTTGCTCGCCGCCGGCACAGCGCGTCCCTCCTGGTCGGCCACGATCTCTCGCAGCACGCCGTAGAGCTGGTCGGCCATCTCCTCGGCCGACTGGAAGCGATCGTCGGGAGCCGCGGCCGTGCCGGCAAGCAGGAAGCGGTAGAGCGAGTCGTAGCGTTCGAGGAGCGGCACCGACGCCTGGTCGGGGAGCGTGAAGCGGAAGCTGCTCTGGTAGCCGCGGAAGTCGAAACAGAGCACAGCCAGCGTCCGCGCGACGGTGAACAGATCGGAAGCCACCGACGGTCCCATGGCAGCGATCTCGGGCGCCTGGTAGCCGACCGTGCCGAACACCGCCGAGGACGGATCCTCCATCCGATAGACGCCGCCCAGGTCGATCAGCTTGAGCGAGTGCTGGGTCTGGATGACGTTGTCGATCTTGAAGTCGCAGAACAGCAGCCCGAGCTGGTGCAGGTAGCCGAGCGCAGGCAGGACCTCCAGCATGTAGGCGATGGCCTGAGCCGGCGGGAGCGGATCGGCTTCGCCGCCGTTCGCCTCGCGGCGAGCGGCCAGGATCTGCTTGAGGCTCCGGCCGCCCACGTACTCCATGACGATGTAGCCGGAGCTCTCGTGCTGGACGAAGTTGAAGATCTTCACGATGTTCGGATGCTCGACCTCGGCCAGGAAGCGGCGCTCGGCCAGCGCGGCGGCCATCGCGTCATCGTCGCCGGCGTTCAGGAGGCCCTTGAGCACCACCCAGCGGTCCGACACGTTGCGGTCGCGAGCCAGATAGATCCATCCCATCCCGCCGTGGGCGAGGCAGCCGACCACCTCGTACTGCCCGGCCACGAGCTGGCCGGGGCGTAGCTTGGGCTCGAACGAGAATGGCGATCCGCACTTACGGCAGAAGCCCGTGGTACGGCCGGGCGCGCCGTCGCGCCCGCGGCCGACCGGCTCGTCGCAACGGGCGCAGAAGCGCCGGTTCTCCGGGACCATGGCCGCAGCCGCGTCGAGTACCGCGTCGGCTGGATCGCGAAACGGCACCGGGGGGATCTCCACCAGGCCGGCGCCGAGGCGTCCGCGAGTGCTCGTGCGGGTGCGGCCGGTTGCGGAGCGGCGGCTGGTGCCGAGGGTCGCCGCGGTGAGGGCGCTGGCCGGCGGCAGCGTCCCCGCGGGGGCCGAGGCGGGTGGAGCGACCTCGCGCGGTGGGGCCATCCCGCACACGTCGCAGTAGCCGTCCACCACCTGACCGGTGCAGGCTGGCCGCGGGCAGTTCATCTGAGGACCTCCTGAGCCGTGGTCAGCCGATCCTGGTAGCGGCGTACGAGCTGAGCGGCCGTCGCCAGGTCGGTGGGAGCGGTGTAGAGCGCGTCGTGGGCCTGGGCGAACATCCGCTCGACCTCGGGGTCCTCGATCGCGCCGAGCCGACCGGCCTTGACTTGATAGGCCTCGAGCAGGGCACGGAGCTGGTTGCGCGCCTCGACCGGGGCGCGGCTGGCGCGCAGTGAGCGCTCGCCTTCGTCGAGAAGACTTGCCATGCGCTCGGACCAGGTGTCGAGCCGGTGGCGAGCCTCGCGCCAGGCGCCCGACCCGGCGAGCGCGGCGATCTGGTCGAGCTCGCCGGACATGTCGTCTCCGGCGGCGGGCGATGGCGGGGCACTCGCGCTCGGCTGCGCGATCTTCACGAGCAGCTCCTGATGCGCGGCCCCGCATTCGTGAAGGAGGGCGTCGAGGCGCGTGAGCCGCGCGCGGGCGTCGGTCAGGCGGCCATCGACGTCGCGGCGCAGTGCGGCGGTCGCTTCGAGATCGCGCTGGATCGCCTGCACCGAGTCGATGAGCCGGTCGACCTCTTGCGGCGAGACGCCGAGCGGATTGGTGCTCAGGCGCTCGCCGAGTGCGGCGGTGTTCTCGGCTGCGTCCTCGAGATCGGGACGCCCGGACTCGCCGACACTCGCGGCGAGCATCCGCGCTCGCTCGAGCGCCGCCCGCGCCTCGCTCAGCCGTGGGCCCAGCGACTCCCAGGCGTGTGCGAAGCGCGCCACGGCGGTCTTCACCTCGTCGAAGGCCCGGGACATGCGGGCCAGCAGCTCGTCGGCCGTGCAGCGGACCGTGACCTCGGAGGCGCCGAGCAGGTCGCGCTCGCCGAGCGGGACCTGCGAGTGGTCCAGCTCGATCGACGGCTCGGTGAGCAGCGTGTGAAGGTCGTCGGCACGGCGGGAGCCCCGACTCAGCTCCTGCGCGCGCTCGAGGAGATTCTCGAGCAGACTTCGCCACTCCCACAGGTCGGTCAGGGCCGCGCTCGCGGCCGACCACCGCTCGAGCGACGGGCCGGTCAGCGTGCTCGCTTCGAGCAACTGCCGGCTCGAATCGATCTCGAGCTCGACCAGGTTGGTGGCCACCCGCTCGCTCGCCGCTCGGAGACGGTTCAGCTCGTTGTCGCTGGTGCTCTCGCGCCTCATGTCAACCGCTGTACCCCGCCGCGGGGATGGTCGGGTTCGAGCCCAGCTGGCCGAGCCACTTGTCGTACAGCCGCCGCCAGGTTCCGTTCGCGCGCAGGCCGGCCAGGACGCCGTTGACGAAGCGCACGAAGTCCGGGTGCGCCTGGCTGATCGCCATGCCGTAGGGGACGTCGGCCAGGCTCGAACCGATGATCTTCGTGTTCGGGTCCTGGGCCTTGAACCCGAGCAGGATCGAGTCGTCGGTCGAGATCGCGGGGATCGTCCCCTCCTGGAGGGCGACCAGGCAGTCAATCGCCTGGGGCATCCCGACCGGCTTGGGGGGCGTCGGGAGCCCGTTCATCACCTGAATGGGGGTTGACTGGGCGCTGGCGCAGACTGGTTGGCCGAAGAACGCCGTGATGTTGGTGGCAGAGGAGTTCGACGCGACGAGCACGCGCTGCTGCGCGTCGTAGTAGACGGTCGAGAAGTCGACCTGCTTCTTGCGATCGCAGGTGATCGTCACGGCATCGACGACGACGTCGACCTTGCCGTCTTGGACGAACGGGATTCGCTGCGGGACCGTGAGCGCGACGAGCCGGTAATGGGCCGGGCTCGAGTCGCCGAAGATCGCCTCGGTCAACTGGCGCACCAGGTCGATCTCGAAGCCCTCGATCTGCCCGGTGGCCGGGTTCAGGTAGCCGAAGTCGAGCAGCCCCGCGTTGACTCCCGCCCTCAGGTAGCCGCGCCGGCGGATCTTCTCCATATAGCTGCCGTGCGGCATCGCGCCGGGCGTGGGCATGGTGGCCGGCGGTCGCAAGCTCGCCTTGAGGTTCGGGCAGGTGCTCGCCGGCTTCACCGGGGCGGCTCCGGGCGCCTGAGCCGGAGCGGTGTCGAGCGCCGCGAGCGTCGTCCGTAGCGCCCGGTCCGAGGCGGTACCGCAACCGGCCAGTGCCGCCGCTGCTGCAGCTGCTGCGAGCACCAGAGCGATCAGGTGTCGAGGCCGGCGACTCATCGGTACTCGTTGATCCTCTGGCGCAGGCCGAGCAGGACGAGGATCGCGGCCAGCGCGGTGACCAGCGGGATGGCCAGCCCCAACCCGTCGAGCGCCGAGCCCGCATCAGCGGCGGAGCGCTCGAAGCGGGTTTGGGCAGCGGCGATCTGCGCGGTGACCCCGGCTGTCACGTGATCCGAGATCTGGCTGGCGGTCGGGGCCGATGCGATGGCGGGGCCCAACTGGCCGCCGTTCTCGAGATCCTGGACCCGCTTGGCGGCGGTGAGGTATGAGGGGAACGCGGGGCCCAGACGGTTCGCGAGACCGCTGGTCGATAGCGCCTGCTTCACCCTGGCGAAATCCTGTGGGTCGGTGACGTCGGTTCCACGGTTCACCAGCGCCAGGCTCAGATCGCCCTGGGCGCGGGAGACCAGGACGTTGGCCGCCGACAGCAGCTCAACCGAGTCAGAGCCCTCACGTTGGGCAGTTGCGAGCGCGTTCTGCTCGCTGATCAGCCCGATCAACGCCCACGCCGACACTCCGACGAGCGCCACCGTGGCCAGCACCATCAGGACGTTGAGGATCCGCCGGCTTCTGCGCGCGACGAACCGCTGAGCGAGCAGCAACAGCCCGAGGGCCATCACGGCGGCCGCGGCGAGGGCGACGAGCGACGCGGTCGAAGTGCCCGATCGGTAGTCGTCCTCGAGGCGGGTGGCCTCGGTGGCGTAGATCCGCCCGGCCGCCGGAAGCATGCTGTCGGTGAGCAGTCCGGCGGCCTGACGGAGGTAGGCCGCCCCAATCGGGAAGTGCTGGCGATTGTTGGCGCGGGCGGTCTCGACGAGGCCGCTGTAGACCGGAAGCTGATTCGTGACGGTTCGGAGCGCCGCCGATGCACGAGACGACGTTCCGGCCTCGCCGGTCAGCGCGGTAAGGGACTCGCTGGCCACCCGCAAGTCGCCCAGGTACCGGGCGCGCTTGGACGGCGGCTCGAGTCCGCCGGCCAACAGCCCGGTGGCGACGGTTGCGTTGGCGTCCGACAGCGCGGTGTACAGGTTGACGGCGTGGACGAGCAGTGGCTCGGTCCCGGTCCTGGCCGCTCGGACCGCCCGCTCACGTGACTGCTCGGCGCCGGTGGCGACGACACCGAAGCAGACCGCGCCCACGACGACCAGCACCGAGGTGAGGACGAGCCCGCCGGGGGTCGTCGTGATTCGCTGGCGAACCCAGTCGAGCGCGGTGCCGCCACGGGCGTGCCAGCGACCCGTCGGCGCGGGCGCGGTTGCGCTCGCGGGTGCGGCCGCGATCCCGATGCCTTCCACGCTCAGCTCCGGCGGATCCGTGGTCCACATGGCGCGATTTTCAGCGTTGCGCCACGCGTTGTGCGACCACCCTGGTGTGGTTCTCGACACCCCGGCCGGGTGCCGCCACCGCCACTCCTCCAGCCTCGCCGCGCCTGCCCCGGCACGTCGCCCAACCCCCAATCAATTGGTGCTTGTCGGGGCTATTAAACCCCTACTACAGCCGGACTGCCAGTAAACCGATCGCGAGCAGGACGATCGCGATCCACAGGGCTCGGAGCGCGGCCTCGAGCGGCTCCGACAGGCTGGCCCGGGTGAGCTCGACGACCGTGCCGTCGCGCAGGTGCTGGCGCCCGGTCACCTCGGTGGTGTTGCGCCGCAGCCGGCGTACCGGCGTGCTCAGCTGCCGCTGCGCCGCGCTGAGCAGGCAGCAGGCCGCGGCCACGAGGATTCCCGCCGGGCGGACGGTCAGGGCGTTGGCGAAGTAGCCGGTGAACGCGGGAAAGCCGCCCCAGGCCAGGGCGAACCAGGCGTCGTTGTGAAGGCGGCCGCCGAACAGCTCGAGGTTGTAGGCGGGCACGAGCAGCCCGCCGGCGAGGACCAGTGGTGCGATCAGCGGGGAGACGACGATCACGCCGGCGATCCCGATCGCGACCGCGCCGATGAGGCCGGCGGCGGCCAGGGCGATCAGCGAGCGGCGGTTGAGCTTGGTGCCGAGCGGCCGGCCGTGCAGCTCGTCTAGGGCGTGCGCGCTGATTCCGACGGCCAGGAAGAATGCCCCGAGGGCCGCGGCGAGCCGGCCGGTGTAGATGTGTGGCGCGACGGCGGCGCCGATTGCCACGTAGCTCAGATGCCAGGCCGTGTAGGGCGGGTGCAGCAGCGTGACCAGGTCGCGCCAGCCGCCCGAGCGCAGCGCGTAGAAGGCGGGACGGTCGAGCTCACGCTGGGCGCTGGCCATCGCCTTTCCTGACACCTGACATGACCAGGCCGGCGCCGAAGCTCATGTGGCGCACGCTGATTGCGTCGATCCCGGCGTTTTGCCACAGCGTGGTCAGGTCGGGCTCGGCGGCGTGGAAGGCCTCGATGTTCGGCCCGAGGAATCGGCCGACCTCGACCCAGGCCGGCGAGACCGCGCGGCCGAGCAGCGGCAGACCGACCCGCGTGTGGATCCGCCACCCGATGCGGAGGGGCGTTGACGCGGGCACCCCGAATTCGACCATCCCGATCCGGCCGCCGGGCTTGATCACGCGAGCTAGCTCGCGCATGGTGGCGGGCCGATCGTCCACGTAGCGGAGCAGATAGGTGAAGGTCAGCGCGTCGAACTCGCCGTCGGCGAACGCCAGGTGCTCGGCCTCGCCCTGGATGAACGTGGGGTTGTCGGCTCCGGCGAGGTGCTGTCGTGCCGCGGACAGCATGTCCTCGCTCTGGTCCAGGCCGATGACCGTGGCGCCTCGGCGGGCCAGCCCGAACGCGACCATCCCGGTGCCGGTGGCCACGTCGAGGATGCGCTGGCCGGGGCGGGGATCGACCGCGTCGATGAGCGCGCGGCGCCAGCGGGGGTCCTGGCCGAAGCTGAGCACCGCGCCCATCCGGTCGTAGGCTCGCGGGAGTCCCGCGAACAGGTGGAGCGCGTGCTGCTTTCGGGGCGAGAGCGCCGTCATGGCTAGTGGCCGCTCGCGACCGGTTGGCGGGTGAGTCGCTCGGCCAGGCGGCTGTGACGCCGGCCGGTGTCGGGCGTGCGCGCGGCGCGCCGGACCACGTCGCGGGTACCTACGATCACGGTGGCGAGCCTGGCCCGGGTGAGCGCGGTGTAGAGCATCTCGCGGCGCAGGAAGAACGCGCCGGCGGCTGGATGAGCGACGATCACCGCGACCGGCAGCTCGATCCCCTGGCCTCGATGCACCGAGCAGGCATACGCGAGACGCAGGCGCTCGGACTGCTCGGGCGGGAAGCGGAACACCTGGCCGTCGTCGGCCCCGAGCAGCAGCGCGGAGTTGTCGTCCTCGCCGCCTTCGACCTCGTCGAGCAGACGGAGCAGCGTGCCGTTCATCAGGCCGAGGTCGTGCAGGTTGCGCCCGGTCATCATCAGCTTGTCGCCGATCCGCAGCCGGCCGCCGCGCACCGGCTGCCCGTCGGGATTGAGGCGAGCGCGGAGCGATTCGTTCAGCGCGTCGATCCCGAGCTCGCCGCGGTACACCGGCGCGAACACCTGGATGTCCTTGATCGGGTCGATGTCGTAGTGCGCGGGGAGCCGCTCGCAGACCAGCGAGACGATCTCCTCGCGAGCGGCTCGGGTGTCGGCTCGCTCGATCATGAACAGGTCGCGGCGCATGTCGGCTCCCGCCGTGAACGCCGGGGTATCGCCCCGGCGAATCGCGTGGGCACCTTGGACGATCATGCTGCCGGCGGCCTGGCGGAAGATGTGGGTCAGGCGCGTGCTCGGCACGTTCGCCGAGCCGATCAGCTCGGCGAACGGCTTGCCGGCGCCGACCGGAGCGAGCTGGTCGGCGTCGCCCACCAGCACGACGTGGGTCTTCGGGCCGACCGCGCGCAGCAGCGTGACCAGCAGCTCGAGGTTGGCCATCGACGTCTCGTCGACGATCAGCAGGTCGCAGCGCAGGGGATCGTGCTCGTCGTGGGTGGGCCCCTCGCCGGGGACCCAGCCGAGCGCCGAATGGACCGTGGTGGCGCGCATCCCGCTCGCTTCGTGCATACGGACCGCCGCGCGCCCGGTGGGAGCGACGAGCAGCACGCGGGCATGTCGCGCGGTGGCCAGGGTGGCGACGGTCCGAATGGAGGCGGTCTTGCCGGTGCCGGGGCCGCCGGTGATCAGCGACAGGCGGTGGACGAAGGCGTTGTGTACGCCCTGGAGCTGCTCGTCGGTGAGGCCGACATCGACGGACGGGGCCCTCTTGGGTGGCTCGCTCAGGCCATCGGCGGCCGGCGACTCGAGCAGGTCCTCGACGCGCCGGGCCAGCTCGGCCTCGAGCTCAGCGGTCGCCGTGCGATAGATCCAGTGCTCCTCGCGGACCAGATCGCCGTCGGCGACCAGTTGGTCGATCTCGGTCTCGCTCGGCTGCGCGGTTGATCCGAGCAGCTCGTGCGCGGCGCCGAGCAGGAGGTCGAGCGGCATGCAGGTGCTCCCGCCGCGTTCGGCCTCCGACAGGGTGTGGAGGATCGCGGCGCGGGTGCGCTCGGGACCTTCGTTGGATGCTCCGAGCGTTCTCGCGATCCGGTCCGCGGTCAGGAACCCCACGCCGAAAACGCTGGTCAGCTCGTAGGGGCGCTCGGACACGACCCGGTGCGCGCCGTCGCCGTAGGTCTCGCGGATCCGGGAGGCGAGGTAGGCCAGACCGTGGGGCGCGAGCAGCAGGTGCAGCCGGCGCGTGACCCGCAGTCGCTCCCAGGAGCTCGTGGCCTCGGCCAGGGCGGCGCCCCGGATGCCGACGCCTTTGAATGCTTGGTGAGGGTCGTCGTCGATCGCGTCGAAGGTGTTGGCAGGTCCGAAGCGGTCGAGTAGCCGCCCCGCCCGCTTGGCGCCGACGTGCTTGACCCGAACCAGATAGGCCAGCACGGCCTCGGCGTCGGAGTCCGAGGGCGGGAGCGGGCTGGCCTGGGTGACCTTGACCTGGCGTCCGTAGCGGCTGTCCTGGACCCAGCTCCCGATCACGTGCGCGCGCTCGCGCTCCTCGAGGTGGATCAACGGGCCGACGAGCACGGCCGGCGTGCCGTCAGCGGCGGCCGCGTCGAGCACCGCCCAGCCGGTCTCGGGGTTCGAGAAGCGGACGTGGCGGACGGTCACCTCAGACTCGAACACGCTCACGGGCGTGACATTAGAGGTGAGGGCAACCGACTCCAGCGTTTGTTTCAGACTTGTTGCTCCGCGCGGCGGACCGCGACCTCGATGCCGTCGCTGCCGATCAGGCCTCCGAACGCCCGCACCAGGGGCCTGACCGCCGCCACCCCGACCCGGCCCTGCGCGCCGATCGCCTCGACCCGAGCCTCGACGTGGATCTCCGAGCCTGCATCCGTCTCCTCGATCCAGTTGGCAAATGCGACTCGGGCGGTACCGGAGGCGCGCCAGGTGCGGAACTCCTCGGGGTCTTTGAGTTCTGGATAGTCGCGTCTGAGGGTCCAGATCCGGCCGACGAGGCCCGAGATCAGCATCCGATCCGGTGTGTCGTCGAGCACGATGAACGGTGGCGCCCGGAACAGCTCGTCGAACGCGAGGTCGGGCGGGAGTCCCGGGATGCGCCAGCGGATCAGGCGGCCGAGCCGCCGCGCGTCGCTCAGGCGGACTTGGCGCGCCGCCTCCCAGAGCCGGTCGGGCTCGGCGTTGGTTTGGCGCCGCTGGGCGACACGGATGGACGGCTTCGGGAGCCAGTAGTCGAGGTCGGGCATCAGGTGGGGGTGGGAAGAAACTACGTCCATGCTGAAGGAACTTCCCAAACAGTGGCTCGATGGCGAGCACGGTGGCCGGGCGCAGACTGAAACCCCATCATCATCCCCACCGTGATCGCTCATCTGCTCGCTCCGCACGTTCCGCGCGCCGCGCGGGGGCTCGGCATTCAGCGCACCGTGTCCGGCGGGGTGGCCCTGACCTTCGACGACGGGCCGCACCCCGACGGCACCCCCGCGGTGCTGAGCGTGCTCGAGGAGGCGGGGATCGAGGCGACCTTCTTCCTGGTCGGAGAGCAGGTGGCGCGCCGGCCGGCGCTGGCCGCGGAGATCGCCGCGCGCGGGCATGTGGTCGCACTGCACGCGTTTCGTCACCGCCCCCAGCCCGCGCTCCCGGCGCGGGCGGTCCGGGACGACGTGGCCCGGGGGGCGGCGGCGATCGAGGAGGCCACCGGCGTGGAGCTCACATGGCACAGGCCGCCCTACGGCCTGTATAGCCCGGCGGGCCTGGACGCGGTACGGCAGCGGGGGCTCAAGCCGATCCTGTGGTCGCGCTGGGGCAAGGACTGGCGCCGGTTGACCACGCCAGATCGGATCGCCGCGCGAGTGACCCGAGATCTACACCCCGGGGACGTGATCCTCCTGCACGATGCGGATTTCTACAGCTCCAAGGGCTCGCACGAGCGCACCGTCGAGGCCCTGACGCTGATCGTGAGAGAACTCAAACGCCAGAAAATCGGTACCGTCCTACCTCTCTGACAGGCTGGATCGTGGTGCCCCGGCCGGCGTAGCAGTACACGATCGGCTGGCCACGGGGGCGCCAAACACGATGACCACTGTTTCCTCGCAACAGACTGTCGCTGCGTATGCGCATTTCGCCATCGGGTTCGACCCGCGCGATCGCGCGCGCTTCCATGCCCTGATCGACGAGGTGATCGACTCCGGCCACTGGTCCGAGGGCGAGATGACCAAGCGCTTCGAGGCTGCCTGGACTGAGTACAACGACGCCGCGGCGGTGGCCACCGGCAGCTGGTCCGGCGGTGCGCTGTCCGCCCTGGACTTCGCCGGAGTGCGGGGGGAAACCGTCCTGTGCCCGTCGAACACCTTCATGGCCACACCGCTGGCCGCGGTCAATGCCGGCGCCAGCGTGCAGTTCGTCGACTGCAACCGCGAGGACCTGTGCATGTCGTTCGCCGATTTCGAGGCCAAGGCGGAGCAGTTCAAGCCGCGCGCGGCGTTGCTGGTCCACATCGGCGGCCACATCGCGTTCGACACGATCCAGATTGCGGAATATTGCGCTGAGAACGGAATTTTCCTGATCGAGGACTGCGCCCATGCCCACGGAGCCGAATGGAATGGCCGCCGCGCGGGAACCTACGGTGACGCCGGGGTCTACTCGCTGTACGCGACCAAGACCATCACCACCGGCGAGGGAGGAGTCCTGGTCTCGACCAGGCCCGAGGTGATCGAGCACGCGCGCGCGTTCCGCAACTACGGCAAGCCCACCTACGAGGTCGCGGGACTCAACTTCCGCATGAACGAGTTCACCGCTGCGCTCGGGCTGGTCCAGATCGAGCGCCTACCGGAGATCGTGGCGTTCAAGAACGCGGTGGCCCGGGACGATCTCAACCCGCGCTACCCGAGTCGCCTGGAGCTCCCCGACGGGATGACCTCCGGGCTGTACAAGTACATCGTGTTCGACTGGCTCGAGCGCTCGACCGGGCGGGTGTACGACGAGCCGTGCCACCGGATCATGGGCCACCAGGTCGAACTGCCGAATTCCGACTGGGTGGCGCGCAACCATTCGTGCGTCCCGCTGTATTACCGGCCGGAGACGTGAGATGAGAGTTCTGGTCACAGGCGGTTCGGGCTTCATCGGCTCGCACGTGGTCGACAAGCTCCGCGCGGCGGGGCATGAGCCGGTCATCTACGACCTGCGGCCCTCCCCGTGGCACGAGCCGGGATCCGTCGCGACCGTGCTCGGGTCGATCACCGACCGGGAGGGACTCGAGCGGGCGCTGCATTCGTGCGACGCGGTGGCCCACCTGGCTGCGGTGGCCGACGTCAACGACGTCCACGCCGAGCCCGAGGACGCGGAGCGAGTCAACGCCCGCGGGACGGTGGCGGTGTTGGAGGCGGCCCGCAGGGCCGGGGTCAAGCGGATCGTCTACGCCTCGACGATCTGGGTCTACTCGGACTGCGAAGGCGAGGTCGTGGACGAGGACACGCTGCTGCCGGCGCCCTCGCACCTCTACACCAGCACCAAGCTGGCGGGCGAGCTCTACTGCAAGGCCTACCAGGAGCTCTACGGGATCGACTACACGATCCTGCGCTTCGGCATCCCCTACGGTCCCCGCGCGCGCGAGGCGGCGGTCATCCCCGCGTTCGTCAACAAGGCCCTGCGCGGCGAGCCGCTGACGCTGGCCGGAGACGGCGGGCAGTCCCGGCGCTTCGTGTACGTCGAGGACCTCGCCGAGGGCGTGGCGTCGGGCCTAAGCGACGTCGCGCGCAACCGCGTCTACAACCTGGCCTCCGACGAGAACGTGACGATCAAGCAGATCGCGCTGCGGGTGCAGGAGCTGCTCGGCGACGTGGAGATCGTGTACACGCCGGCGCGCCCCGGCGACTTCGGCGGCAAGGTCGTGCTCAGCTCGCGCGCCGAGCAGGACCTGGGCTGGACGGCCCGGACCCCGTTCGCCGAGGGCGTCAAGCGCTACGTCGATTGGCGCCGCGATCAGGCCGCGCGTACCGCCGAGAGTGAGGCGGCGGCGGTGATCCCGGCCGGCGAGCCCGACACGGAGTCCCGGCCGCGCCAGATCCTGATCATCTCGGCCGACATCGGCGAGGGACACGACCTGCCGGCGCGCGCCGTCGCGCGCGAGTTCCGCGACGAGGACCCCGACGCCAACATCGCGATCGTCAACGGCCTGCCCGCGATGGGCTGGTTCCTGACCAAGCTCCTGCGCGACAACTCGGCGTTCATGTTCCGGTGGGTGCCGTGGTGGTTCGACTTCCAGTACCGGCTGTTCATGAGCTTCAAGCCGACCCGCTGGCTGGCGCTGCGACTGCTCACCGGCCTGGGTCGCCGGGGACTGATGCGCCTGATCCGCGCCCACAACCCCGACGTGATCGTCTCGACCTATCCCGGGGTGACCGCGGTACTGGGCGAATTGCGACGAACGAGGCGCCTGAAGGTGCCGTGCTACTCGTCGATCACCGACCTCGCCGGGATGCGGTACTGGGCCCACCCAGGGATCGACCTGCACTTCATCACCCACCCCGAGACGGCCGAGGAGGTCGAGTCGATCGCCGGGCCGGGGAGCGTGCGGTGGGCCAAACCGCCCACCTCGCCCGCGTTCCTGGCCGCGCGGTCGCGGGGGGATGCCCGCCGGGCGCTCGGTCTGCCGGGCGACGACACGAAGGTGATCGCGGTGTCGGGCGGCGGCTGGGGGGTCGGCGACCTGCTCGGCGCAACCCGGGCTGCGCTGCAGGTTCCGGACGCGCTCGTGATGTGCCTGTGCGGCCGCAACGACAAGCTGCGGGCGCGAGTTTCCCGCGAGCTCGGCTCAGAACCGCGCCTGAGGGTGATGGGCTTCACCGACCGGATGGGCGACGTGCTGGCAGCCAGCGACGCGCTGGTCCACTCGAGTGCCGGCCTGACCGTGCTCGAGGCGATCATCCGGGGTTGCCCGGTCATCTCCTACGGATTCGGCTACGGCCACGTGCGCGTGAGCAACGAGGCGCTGCTGCGCTTCGGCCTGGCCCAGGTGGCCCGGACGGTCGAGGACATCGGGCCAGCTCTGGACCGCGCGCTGGCCGAGCGGCCCGAGCCGAACGGTTTGTTCGCCCGCCGTCCTTCGACCGCCTCGCTGATCATGGGCAACGAGCGCCGCGTGGTCCCGCTGCCCGCGTGGCGCGTCCGCGCCGCTCGCACGGTCACCGGCACCGCCGCCGCGCTCCTGATCGCCGGATGGACGCTCACCACCGGTGCGTCCTACAGCCTGGTCTCCCACTTCGTGCACATGCGGCCGGTCACCGCGGTGGCGACCAGCCGGCCCGAGGTCGGCGTGCTGATCGATGCGCCGGCGAGCGAAATCCCGTCGATCGCGAACTACCTGTCCGAGCGTGGGATCCGCGCCTCGTTCGCGCTCGCCCAGCCGGCTACATCCCAGGAGACGATGGTCATCGCGTATGGCGACCAGGCCGTGCCGCGGCTGCCCAAGGGTGGCCTGGTGCGCTGGATCGGGGCGCGTGACCAGCTCCACGATCTGATCGCGCGGCTCGGTTTCCACCGCCACTTCCTGTATGCCTCGAGCGGGCCGAGCGTCGGGCAGTGGTTCATGGCCCATGGCGCCGGTGGGCGTCTGGTGGCCGGGGCGGTCCGGCTTCGGGACATCGACGACCGGGTCGGGAACCTGCACGCCGGCGAGGTGATCGAGCTGACCCTGACGAGATCGGGGCAACTGCCGGCGCTGGTCGGCAGGCTCGACCAGCGTCTCGTCACCGAGCACCTGCAGGCCGTCCCGCTCGGGCAGCTGATGCGCGACGCCGGCTCGACCGTCTGATCGCTACCAGTGCACCCCGCGAGTGGCGCGCACGAACGCGCGCTCCTCGGCGGTGGGCTCATGGTCGGGCTGCTTGTTGTCGCCCTCGGGGATCAGGTTGTAGGCGCGGTTGACCAGGAGGTCCTGCGCCCCGGGCGCGATCGCGTAGGTCAGCTGCCCCAGGCTGCCCAGCGCGGTGGCGATCCGCTTGGGCCGCTTGCGGATGGCCTCGGCGATGATGTGCCCGGCGTCTTCGGGGCTTAGCGTGGGGAATCGGTCGTAGATCTTGGTCGGCGCGATCATCGGCGTGCGCACCAGCGGCATGTACACGGTGGTGATGTGCACGCCGTCGTTGATCACCTCGGGGCCGATTGATCGGCTGAACGCATCGAGGGCGGCCTTTGAGGCGACGTAGGCGCTGAACCGCGGAGTGTTCATCTGCAAACCGATCGTCGAGATGTTCACGATGTGGCCGCTTTGGCGTTCGCGCATCGTGGGAAGCAGGTCGAGAATCAGCTTGACCGCCGCGAAGTAGTTGAGCTGCATGGTGCGCTGATAGTCGTGGAAGCGCTCGTACGCCCGGTCGACCGAGCGGCGGATCGACTTACCCGCGTTGTTGACCAGCACGTCGACCGTCTCATGCTGCTCCAGCACCTCGTTCGCCATCCGGTCGATGTCGTCCGTGTCGGTTAGGTCGCAGCGATGCACGTAGGCAACGCCGCCCCGGTCCTGGATCTCGTCGGCCACCTCCTGGAGCTGGTCGGCCCGCCGGGCGACCAGAAGCATGGTTCCCCCGGCCTCGCCGATCTCGAGCGCGGCTGACTTCCCGATCCCGGACGAGGCGCCGGTGATCATGATGTTCCGGCCGCCGACCGCGTCCTTGAGCGAGCGGGCCAACACGTCGCCGGCTACGGGGATGCGCTGACCGAACGCCCTGAGCGTGCGGATGCCCTCGGAGGCGATGTCGAGCGGATTCGGTGGCGCCACAACGGCTGACCGTACCAGTGCGGCGTGGGCGGTGGGGCGGTTGCTCAGCCCAGCGTGGCCAGCACCTGGCGGGCCATGTTCGCCTCGCCCATCTGGTTGGGGTGAAGCGGGAACGCGGCCGACGTGGGCACGATCCCGTTGACCCAGGCGACGCCCGGCGGCTTGCACGCGTCATGGCCGATGCTCGAGGTCCAGGTGTCGACGAAGCTGGCGTTGTTGTTGGCGGCCTGCGTGGCGATCACCTGGTTGAGCTGCTGCTCGAGGCCGTTGAAGTAGGTGATGTCGCCGGCTGTGATCGGGACGAACGGCCAGCACGCGGTGCCGTTGGTCGGCAGGCCATCGGGATACCCGACGATCAGCACCTTTGCGCTCTGGGCTTTGCTGTGGATGCCGGTGAGCACGGACGCGATCTTCGGTCCCGTGGCGTTGATCGCCGCGACGTTGGGATCACTGCCGCCGGCCGTGTAATGGTTCTTGCACGGGGTGCCGGTCGGGGTGGTGGCGTCGAGCTTTGCGCATTCCTCGGCCACGCCGATCAGGCCGGCGTCGTTGCCTCCGATGCCGACGGTCACGAGTTGGTCGGCGGTGCTCAGCGCGTTGAACTGCGGCGGGTTGGTCTGGAGGCCGTAGAGACTCTGGGACTGGGTCATGTCGGCCGTGGTGGCGCTCGAGCAGCTCGCGTCCTTGAACGTGCTGGGTGAGATGGCGCGCGCCACGTCGGACGGGTAATTGTTGGTCGAGCGTCCGCACAGGATCGGGTTGCCGGTTGGGTCGGGAACGAGCGGGGCGGCGGTGTAGGAGTCGCCCAGCGACACGTATGGGCCGGTGGCGGCCGCCGCCGCGGCTGTCCCGATCGTGAACATGATCAGCGACGCGGTGGCGAGCAGCGCCGCTTTGACCAGCAAGCGAACCGGCATGGAATCCTCCCTGTGTTTCTGGCGTGGTCGCAGTCCCACGTGCACCCTCTTGAGGCGCCGCGAGACTACCCGGCGCGGGGTCTGGCAAATCGGGCCGGCGCTTTGCGAATCGGGCTGGCGGGTGGGACCCGACTCTGGTTGCGGACCGGATCGATCCCGTCCGACCCGTATGCGAACATGCGTTCGGTCATGATCGCGTGCGTTTTGATCCCCCGGTTTCAGCTGACGGTCGCCGCCGGCGACCGCACCGAGCTGATGCAGCAACCTGTGGCGCTGGCCCCGGAACCCGGCGGAACCCAGCAGATCGGCGAGGTGTCGCTGTCGGCTGAGGCGTTCGGCGTCCATCCGGGAATGCGCCTGGGAGAAGCACTGGCGCGCTGTCCTCGGCTAACGCTGATCCCCCCCGACCCGGCGGGGGTGGCCGACTTCTGGGAGCGGCTGCTGGTCCGGCTCGAGTCGATGGGGGCGGCGGTCGAGCCCGAGCGGCCGGGCCTGGTCTGCTTCGACGTGCGCGGGTTGTTACGGCTCTACGGCGGTGTCGAGGGAGTGCTGGCCGCGACGCGCCGAGGTTTGCGGGTGCCGGCTCGCTACGGCGTGGCACCGTCCCGCTTCGCCGCAGTTGCCGCGGCGACGCGGGCGCGGGTGCGCCGGCCGATGATCGTCCCGGGTGGACGCAAGGAGGCCGGCGACTTCCTGGCGCCACTCCCGGTGGCGCTGCTGCGCGCCCGGCCGGCGCTGGTCGATCTGCCGATGGCGCTCGAGCGGTTGGGCGTCGGCACGCTCGGGGAGCTGGCGGCACTCGCGCCGGCGGCCCTGGCCGATCGCTTCGGCACGGCCGGGCTGCACGCCCACGAGCTGGCCTGCGGGGGCGACGGTGCGCTGCGACCGCGACCCGCGCGCGAGTTCCTGCGCGAGGCGCTCGAGCTTCCGGAAGCCGCCTCTGGGTCTCAGCTCGAGCAGGCGCTCGGGCTGCTGATCGATCGCCTGCTGGCCCGGCGGGAGCGGCGCGGCCGGACGCTGCGGGCGGTGGTCCTCTCGGCGGTGCTGGTGGAGCAGGGCGGAACCTGGCGCGAGCAGGTGGTGTTCCGCGAGGCGCTGGCCGATCCGGCTCGGATGCGGATCGTGCTGGCCCCGCGTCTGGCGCTGATGCCGGCGCCGGCTCAGCAGCTGCGCCTGGCCGTGGAGCGTTTCGGTCCGCACGCCAGCGATCAGCGCGGCCTGCTGGATGATCCGGTCGCCGCCCGGATGGGGCGTCTGCGCGAGGCCATCCGCCAGGCTCGGGCCGCGGCCGGTCCCGACGCAGCGTTGCGGGTGCTCGAGGTCGATCCCGAATCCCGCGTGCCGGAGCGGCGCGCGGTGCTGACCCCATTCGAGGGATGACCGGGCCGCGTCGACTCGCCACTCCGCGCCGGGTTGCGGTCAGCGCCGCCGAGGACGGCTGCCCGGAGACCGTGGACGGCCGCACCGTGGACGCGGTCAGGGAGTCGTGGCTGGTCGAGGACCGTTGGTGGACCGAGCGTCCGCTGCGCCGGCGCTACTGGGAGGTGGTCACGACGTGCGGGCGCGATGAGATCGTCTTCCACGACCTTCTGAAGGGGAGGTGGTGGCGCCAGCGATGATCGGGGCACGCGACCGAGGGGCACTTGTGCGTCGCTCGGGGCCGGCGCCGGCGCCTCCCTAAACTGCACGACCTCATGGCTGACCAATCCTCAGCGCTCGACCCGGGCTCAGCGCTCGACCCGGGGCCGGTGGCCGTCGGCACCTGGAGCGGCGGGCGGTTCATGCGCTTCGGGGAGCCCCTCGACGACGACCGGTTCCTGTCCCTGATCGCGCCCGACGAGTCGATTCGGACCGTGATGACCGCCGACGTGTACGGCGCCGGCGAGGCCGACCGGATGCTGGGCCGGGCGATCGCGGGCCGGGCGCGGGAGGAGATGTGCATCGTGGGGGCGGTCGGGCACGATTTCTACAACGGCGAGCGGGACGGCGCCAAGGGCTTTCCGCGGTTCACCGATCGACGGCTGCGGGACGAGTCCGGCTACGGCGACTACCTGCGGATCGCCACCGAGCGCAGCCTGGAGCGGTGCGGGATCGAGCGCTTCGACCTGCTGTTGCTGCACAACCCGGATCGCACCGGATACACCAGCGAGCGCGTGTGGCAGGAGATGGCCGCGCTGCGCGAGGCCGGACTGACCCGCCTGATCGGGGTGGCGCCGGGGCCGGCCAACGGGTTCACGCTCGACCTGATCGACTGCCTGGAGCGATTCGGCGAGTTGCTGGATTGGGCGATGGTCATCCTCAACCCGCTGGAGCCCTGGCCGGGCGAGCTGTGCCTTGGCGCCGCCGCGGCCGCCGGGGTGAAGGTGATCACGCGGGTGGTCGACTACGGCGGGCTGTTCTTCGACGACGTGCTGCCCGGTCAGGAGATGGCGCCGCACGATCACCGGAGCTTCCGGCCGGAGGGCTGGATCGAGCGGGGCCGCGAGCGGCTCGAGCGGATGCGCCCGATCGCCGAGCGCGCCGGGCTGACCACGATCCAGCTCGCGTGTCAGTGGAATCAGGCCCATGAGCCGGTGGCCTGCGTGGTGCCCACCCTGATCCAGGAGGCCGGCGCGGGTGCTCGGCCGGTCGAGAGCAAGCGGGCCGAGCTGGCCGGGCTGCCGACCGATCTGCGCCTGAGCGCGGAGGACGTCGAGGAGATCCGGGCGATCGGCGACAACTCCGGCTCGATGGCGCTGAAGGGCGCGAGCCCCGAGCACTCCGGCGAAGAGCGACCGGACCGATGGGACCTCGACGATCATCTCGTCCGGGTGGCCGGGCGTTGGGGGATCGCCCCCGAGCGCGACCTGACCAAGCTGGCGGCGCACGTCTAGTGGCCGCGACGACCTTTCGCTTGACCGGCGGATGTGGCTGCGGCGCGGTCCGCTTCGAGGTAACCGCGCCACCGGTCTCGGCGCTGTACTGCCACTGCACGCGCTGTCAACGGCGCAGCGGCACGGCCGCATCGGCCAGCGCGCGGTTGGAGCCGGGCTCGTTTCACATCGTCCAGGGCGAGGAGCGGATGCGGGCGTGGAAGCCCGAGGGTGGCGCCGAAAAGTGGTTCTGCGGCGACTGCGGCTCCGCTCTGTTCAGTCGTGACCCCGATGACACGAACCGAGTCGGTGTCCGACTCGGCGCGTTCGACGAGGACCCCGGGATCCGTCCGGCGGCCCACCAGTTCGTGGCCTACGCGGCGCCTTGGGAGCCGCTCCCCGACGACGGGCTACCGCGCTATCCGGAGCGCCGGGTCGCGGACTGATCAGACCGCGGGCGGCCCCGCCGTCGGATCGGCGGCGTCTTCGGTCTCGGCACGCATCCATTCACAGCCGGCCGACAGATCTTCGACCCCCAGCGCGGCGGTCACGTTCAGCCACATGCCGTACCGGAAGAAGTCGTCGATCTCCTCGGGGCTGGCGTCCCAAAGGCTCTCGACGTGCGCCACCAGCCGGGCGTAGGCGGTGCGGACGCGGTCACGGATCTCCTCGTCGTCGCACGCGGCGTAGGCATGGAGCTGGAGCATCAGGTAGTCGCGGTCGGACTCCAGCATCGCCGTATAGGCGTGGCCCATCGCCTGTCTGATTCCCGTGTCCGGCAACGCGATGGCGGGGTCGAACTCCACCGCGGCCTTGCTGAAGGTGTCCGCAACGAGCTCGAAGCCGCGCTCGACGGCGGCGAGGAAGAGCTCCTTCTTGCTTCCGAACAGGCTGAACACATACGGCTGCGCCACGCCGACCTTCCGGGCGATCCGGTCGACCGGAGTCCCGTGCAGCCCACCGTGGGCGAACTCGTGGACGGCGGCGTCGATCAGCGCGTCCCGGCGCTCGGCCGCCGGGACGCGTTGACGAGGGGCATTTGAGGACGTCGTGGCCATCGTGGTGATCATCGATCGTAGGGCAGGGTCAGGCGGTGGTGGTAGCCGGGACGGCGGCGAGGCCCGCCTCCGCTGCCGCGTGCTCGGCGGCCGAGGCACGAGTGCTGAACGGGAACACCGCGGCGATCAGGGCGCCGGCGGCGAGCACGGCCACCCCGACCCACATGGCCGGGACCAGGCCGTTGACATAGGCCTGCGGGTTGGCATAGCTGCCGTGGCTGGTGAACACGGTGGCCAGGACGGCGATTCCCAGCACGCCACCGAGTTCGCGGATCGCGTTGGTGGCGCCCGAGGCCTGCCCGGTCTGCGCGGTGCGCACGGAGGACAGGACGGCGTTGGCGGAAGGCGCGAACACCAGGGCCATGCCGCTGCCGGCCAGAGCGAACGGGATCACCATGCTGGCGTAGCTCTGGTGAACGCTGGCCATCGTGGCGAGCAGTCCGAGCGCGATCGCCTGCAGACCAAGGCCGGCGACCATGAACATCCGGCTGCCGACGCGCTCGGACAGGAAGCCCGCCGCGGGCGAGACGACCATCACGGCGCCGGTCCAGACCAGCAGCTTCACGCCGGCCTGCAGCGGGGTGTTGTGCAGCACGTTCTGGAGGAACTGGCTCAGGAAGAAGATCGAGCCGAACATCCCGAAGTACATCGCGATCGAGACGGCGTTGGTCACCGCGAAGCCGCGGTTGGTGAAGAACTGCATCGGCAGCATCGGCTCGTTGGTGCGGAGCTCCTGCCACACGAAGGCGATGATCAGGGCCGCGCCGGCGGCCAGGGCGACGACCACCTCGGAGTTCGTCCATCCCAGCGACTGCGAGCGGACCAGGCCATAGACGAGGCCGAACAGGCCGCTCGAGACCAGGGCCAGGCCCGGGATGTCCAGATGCGTGAGCTCGCCGCGGCTCTCGACCAGACGGGACGCCGCGAGCGGGATCAGAGCGATGCCGATCGGCACGTTGACCCAGAAGATCCAGTGCCACGAGGCGACCTGGGTGAGCAAGCCACCGACCAGCGGACCGAGCGCCACCCCGATGCCGCTGATGCCGGACCAGACGCCGAGCGCGAGTCCGCGCTGCTCGGGCGGGAACGCCTCGGCGATGAGGGTCAGGGTGAGCGGGGTGACCAGCGCGGCGGCGACGCCCTGGACGGCGCGAGCGGCGATCAGGAAGCCGATCGTGGGTGCTAGCGCGGCTGCGGCAGATCCGGCCGTGAACAGCGCGATGCCGCCGATGAACATGCGCTTGCGCCCCATGCGATCGCCGAGTGCGGCTCCGGTCAGCAGCAGAACGGCGTAGGCGAGGATGTAGGAGTTGACCGTCCACTCGAGCGTCTGGATCGACGCTCCGAGGTCACGATGGATGCTCGGGAGGGCGACGTTCACGACCAGGTTGTCGAGAACCATCATGAACAGCCCCAGCGAGACGATCGCCAGGGTCCAGCCTCGCCGCGGGGTGGTGGTGGTCGTCGTTCGCATGCCCAGCTCCCTTCTTAGTGAGTGCTAACTAGCGAGCAGATTAGCAGCGACTAATAATTTGTCAAGGGCCGGGATGCCGGGGGCGCGATTGGGCGGCTCTGGCGCGCATCCTGCCGCTCGGCGCCGGCGGATCGTCGAGTGGCGGGTTGGTCGGGTGGGGGGAAGGCCGCTCGGCCGGGGTGTCAGCGAGGCGACGCCATCGGGCGCTGCTCGGACGCGGGTGAGGCGAGCGGGAGTGTCCGGACGGGGTACCCGGACCCACGGACGCCGAGCGCAGCGAGGCCCATCAACCGTCTCGGGGGTCGGGCTCGGTTCCGAGGGCCTCGTCGACGCAGCGCATCACATAGCCGAAGCGGAGCATCCGCTCGATCCGCGACCGGGTCAGGACCTGCCAGCTGAGCTCCTTGCCCGAGGCGAGCTGGCCCTGGAGCTTCATCGCTGCGGTGGCCACGTAGGACGTCCACACCTCAGCCGGCAGCTTCATCACCGAATCGAAGCGCTCGGTGGCGATCGCGTGCACGGGGTCGACCAGCCGGCCCGGGTCGGCGGCGAGCCGCTCGGGGTCGGGGTGGGCGCCGAGCCCGAACCCGGACGCGCGGAGTGACGGCTGCTCGGTCGGCTCGGCGATGACCAGTCGGGTCGCGTAGCCGGCGACGGTCGCGATCCGCAGCGCGCGCTGTATCTCTCCGCCCGCGAGGCGCTCGGACGCGGCGTAGCTCTCGACGAGCCGGTTGCCGAGCGGGGTGGTCACCGGACTCAGGCGGTTGAGATCGCCCGAGGTGCGGGTGGCCGCTTGCCAGACCTCCTTGACCCACTTGCGCCCGTCCCGGGACAGGGTCTGCTTGAGCTCGCGCCGGGTCAGACGCCCGGACTGTCGACGCTCGCGCTCGTTTGCGCGGGTTCGGCCCCTCGACGCCCTCATCGACCGCCACCGTACCGGAATGGCTTGACGCGGTCGCCTTCCGCGGTACGCTGTTAGCGCTCACATCGGGGGACCGGAAACCCGAAGGTAGGAGGCAGAGGCGTGTTCTCACTGGCTGTCCGCCAGGCGGCGGGCCGATCCCGTTTGCCCGTACTCGCGGTGCTCTTGGTCCTGCTAGGTGCGCCGGCGGTTGCCGGTGCGGCCACCGGCCCGACGCTGATCGGCCACTGGACGTTCGACGAGGGCTCCGGGACGGTGGCGGCGGACTCCTCGGGCGGGGGTCACCCGCTGACGCTCGCGGGCGGCGCGTCGTGGGGACCCGGCGTGGTCGGCCCGAGCGCGCTGTCGTTGAGCGGCAACCAGCAGTACGCCGCGGCGACCGGGCCGGTGATCGACACCACCCAGAGCTTCACGGTGTCGGCCTGGGTGAACCTGAACAACACGAACGGCTACCAGACATTCGTGAGCCAGGACGGCAGCCAGGTGAGCGGCTTCTACCTGCAGCTGCGCGGCGACAGTCACCGGTTCGCGTTCACGCACCTGGCGTATGACTCCACCAGCGCGCTGGGCTCGATCGCCACCGCCAGCTCGATCATCCCGCAGCCCGGCGAGTGGTACCTGCTCACCGGCGTGTACAACGCGACCAAGGACACGGTCTCGCTCTACGTCAACGGGACGCTTCAGCAAACCCAGTCGAACTCGGGCAGCTGGTCGGCGAGCGGCCCGCTCGCGGTCGGCCGGGGCAAGTTCGCCGGCAATCCAGTCGACTTCGTCTCGGGCCGGATCGACGACGCGCGGGCGTACTCCGGCGTTCTCGGCGCGAGCGCGATCAAGCAACTGGCCGGCCCGGGCACGCTGACCGTGAATGCCTCGCAGGCCGGGCCCCGGATCAACCCCACCCAATTCGGCGAGTTCCTCGAGGAGATCAACCACTCAGGCGACGGCGGCGTGTACGCCGAGCTGATCCGCAACCGGGATATGAAGGAGGACGCGAGCAGCCCGGCGTACTGGTCGGCGGTGACCGACGGCGGGGCGAGCGGTGCCGTCGCGCTGGACACCACCCAGGGCCCGACCTCGGCCAACGCAGTGAGCCTCGAGCTGTCGGTGGGTTCGGTGCCGGCGGGCGGTCGGGTGGGCGTCGCCAACGCCGGCTACTGGGGCATCCCGGTGACGCCGTCGACCACGTATCAGGTGTCGTTCTACGCCCGCTCGAGCCAGGCTGCTTCCGGCCCGCTGACGGTAGATCTGGAGAGCAACACCGGGCAGGTCTACGCGTCCTCGACGGTGCCCGGCGTGACCGGCAGCTGGGCGAAGTACACGACTACCCTGACCGTCCCGAACGGGGTGGCACGGTCGCTGACCAACCGGTTCGTGATCTCGACCAACGACCCCTCGGCGGCCGGAAGCACGCTCTGGTTCGACATCGTGTCGCTGTTCCCGCCCACCTATGACGGGGTGCCGAACGGCCTGCGGATCGATCTGATGGACAAGCTCGGAGCGCTGCACCCCGGCTACTTCCGCGTCCCGGGCGGCAACTATCTCGAAGGCAGCACGATCGACACGCGGTTTGAGTGGAGCAACACGGTCGGGCCGATCGAGGACCGCCCGGGACACTTCAACAGCGCCTGGGGCTACTGGTCGCAGGACGGCATGGGGCTGCTCGAGTATCTACAGATGGCCGAGGAGACCGGAGCCAGGCCGCTGTTGGCGGTTTGGGCCGGGTACACGCTGAACGGCACCGTGGTGCCTCAGGATCAGCTCGCGCCCTATGTGACCGACGCGATCAACGAAATCCACTACGCGGTGGACCCGGTGAGCACGTCGTGGGGGGCGATGCGGGCCGCAGACGGGCATCCGCAGCCGTTCGACCTGCTTGGCGTCGAGGTCGGCAACGAGGACTTCTTCGACTCCTCGGGCAGCTACAACGCCTACCGCTACCCGATGTTCTACGACGCGATCAAGGCGGCGTTCCCGTCGATGCCCGTCGTGGCGACCAC
The DNA here is from genome assembly GCA_963834675.1 of uncultured Solirubrobacterales bacterium. GTDB lineage: Bacteria > Actinomycetota > Thermoleophilia > Solirubrobacterales > Solirubrobacteraceae > Palsa-465. The sequence goes on along the minus strand of CAWICS010000009.1, from coordinate 163,798 downwards.
GCCGGTGACCAGCCGGCCGATGGACATGCTCGACGAACACTTCTACAACAACGATCCCCAGTACTTCGCGTCCAACGCGCATCTGTTCGATGGGGCGAGCCGAAGCGGGCCGAAGGTGATCGTCGGCGAGTACGCCACGACCGCGGGCCAGCCCACGGGAACGCTGGCCGACGCGATCGGCGAGTCGGCGTTCCTGACCGGATTGGAGCGCAACGCGGACCTGGTGCTGGGCGCTTCGTACGCGCCGCTGCTGGTCAACGTCAACGCGCCGAGTTGGCCGACCAACCTGATCGGCTACAACGCGCTAAAGAGCTTCGGCTCGCCGTCGTACTGGGCTCAGGACATGCTGTCGGCCGGTCACGGCGATCACGTGATCGGCTCGCAGGTCGTGGCTGGCGCGGGAACGCTGTTCCAGGTGGTCAGCCAGAGTCCGGGACACACGTACCTGGATGTGGTCAACGATGGCGGTGTCGCGGCGCCGATGACGGTGTCACTCAGCGGGTTGCCTGGCGGCGCACGCGGCGGCACCGCCACCACGTTGACCGGTGACCCGGCGGCGATGAACTCGCTCGCCCATCCGACCGCGATCGCCCCCACGACGAGCACCTTGTCGGCGCACGGGTCGAGCTTCAGGTACACGTTCCCGGCGAATTCCGTGACCGTGCTCGACCTCACCACGTCGGGTGGCGGGTCGGCCGCGGGAGCCTCGTTGGCCCGCGGTGCGAGGACCACCAGCGCTGTCAAGATCGCCAGGCAGGCGATCCGGAGCGGGGCGGCCAGCATGCGGACGGCGAAATAGACGGCCGGGGTGGGCGGGCGCCGCGCGTCGGCGGCGCCCGCCCCTCGTCCGAGGCCTCGGCGGCTCAGGCGGCCTGCGGCTCGGGGACAGCCGCGTTCAGCGTGCTATCCGGCCGCCACTCGCCCTGCCTGCGGCCACCGGTCAGCATGGCGGCGAGGACGCCGATCCCGGACAGGCCGACCGCGACCCACACGGCGGGAGTAAACCCGTGCATGAATGCGTGGGGCCCGGCGTACCCACCGTTGTGAATGAATACCGAGGCGAGGATCGCGACACCGGCGACGCCGCCGAGCTCGCGGATGGCGCTGTTGGCGCCGGAGGCGACGCCGGCTTCCTGCTGGGGTACGCCGCTCATGATCGCGTCGGCCACGGTCGGGAAGCACAGCGAGGTGCCGATGCCGGCGATCGTGAACGCCATCCCGAGGTGGAAGTAGTCGACTCCGGGGGCGGCGATGGCGGCGACCCAGGCCAGGCCGGCGGCCTGCAGGCCGAGGCCGAGGACCATGAACGGTCGGTTGCCGAACCGGCTGGCCAGCGTTCCGGCTATCGGAGCGATGACCATCGGTGGGAACGACCAGGGCAGCAGCCGCAGGCCGGCCTCCAGCGGCGAGTTCCCGAGCGCGGTCTGGAGCAGCTGGCTCATCAAGAACAGCGCGCCGAACAGACCCGCGTACATGAAGAAGCTGACCCCGTTGGCCGCGCTGAACGACCGGTTTTGGAACAGCTCGGGCGGCAGCATCGGATTGGACGTGCGCCGCTCCCAGGCCACGAACGCGACCGCTAGCGTCGCGCCGGCGATCATCGTCGCGAGCACCTCCGGGCTCGTCCAGCCGAGCGTGTTGGCGCGCACCAGCCCCCAGGTCAGACCGAGCGTTCCGGTGATCGCGAGGGCGAGACCCGGGAAGTCGAGCTGCGGGCGTGGGCCGCGACTCTCGCTCAGGCGCGCGAGCGAAGCCGGGATCAGGGCCAGGCCGATCGGGACGTTGAGCCAGAAGATCCAGTGCCAGTCGATCCCCGAGACGACGGCGCCGCCGATGACCGGCCCGGCGGCAACCGCCAGACCGGCGATCCCGCCCCACATTCCGATCGCGACGCCGCGCTTCTCGACCGGGAAGGCCTCCGAGATCAGAGTCAGCGTGAGCGGCGTGACGATCGCCGCGCCCGCGCCCTGCATTGCGCGAGCGATGATCAGCGCCTGCACGGTCGGGGCCACCGCTGACGCGGCCGAGGCGGCGGTGAAGGCGCCGAGGCCGATGGCGAACATGCGCCGGCGCCCAAAGCGGTCACCCAGCGCGGCGCCGGTGAGCAGCAGGCAGGCGAAGGCCAGGTTGTAGGCGTTGACCGTCCACTCGAGACCCGACAGGCTCGAGTGCAGATCGACGCGCAGGACCGGTAGGGCCGTGGTCACGACCAGCGTGTCGAGTGCGGTCATGAACGCGGCCAGCCCGGCCAGCACCAGGGTCCAGGTCTGGCGGGGCGAGCTGGGGGACTGCTTGTGGCGGTTCATCACTCCTCCTTTGGGGCGGTTGTCGGAGGACGACGAACGAGCCCGACGGCAGGGGACAGCGCCGCGGTCAGATTTCTGCGATCCGCCGCTGGAGGAAGCGCCGCTCGGGCTCGGTGTGAGCGAGCGTGAGCGCCCGCTCGAACGCGGCACGCGCCTCTGCGGGGCGGCCAAGCCGGTTCAGTAGCTCGGCGCGGGTCGCGTGGAAATACTGGTACTCGTCGAGTGGCTCGCCGAGGGTGTCCACGAGTGCGAGGGCCTGCTCGGTGAGGCCAGCCTCGGCCAGCGCGACGGCGCGGTTGAGCTCGACCACCGCGGAGCCGGTGGCCTGCGCCAGCTCCCCATACAGCGCGGCGACCTGGCTCCAGTCGATCCGCTCCTCGATCTGCAGCGCGGCGATGGCGGCCTGGAGGACGTAGGGGCCTCGACCGCGCAGGGCGAGGGCGCGCCCGAGGGACTGTCTGCCGGTGGCGATCTGCTGCATGTCCCAGAGCGAGCGGTCCTGGTCACCGAGGAGGATGAGCTCCTGGCCTGAGAAGCGGGCGTGGCGGCGCGCGTGGTGGATCAGCATGAGGGCCAGCAGCCCATGCGCCTCGGGCTCGTCAGGCATCAGCTGGGTGAGCAGGCGACCGAGGCGGATTGCCTCGACCGCCAGATCGACCCGGGTGGGCGGGTTCGAGTAGCCCTCGTTGTAGATGAGATAGACCACCGCGAGGACGGCGTCCAACCGGTCGGGCAACAGGTGCTCGTCCGGGATCTGGAACGGGATCCCGGCCTGCTTGATCTTGGTCTTGGCGCGGGTGAGGCGGCGTTTCATGGTCTCCTCGGAGACCAGGAAGGCCCGCGCTATCTCCTCGGTGGTGAGCCCCCCGAGGGCGCGCAAGGTGAGGGCGACCTGCGCCTCCAGCGCGATCGCCGGATGGCAGCAGGTGAAGATCAGCTCGAGGCGCTCGTCCTCGATCACGACGTCCGTTTGTGGTTCGTCCACGGTCGCGGTGGGGGTCTCGAGCTGTCGAGTCTTGATGGCGAGGGTTCGCTCCCGGCGGATACGGTCGATCGCGCGGTTACGAGCCGTGATGGTCAGCCAGGCGCCCGGATTGGCGGGCGTGCCCTCGCGCGGCCAGCGTTCGGCGGCGGCCGCGAATGCCTCCTGGGCGGCCTCCTCGGCGAGGTCGAAGTCGCCGAAGAAGCCGACCAGCGAGGCGAGCACCCGGCCCCACTCGTCGCGAAAGACCTGATCGAGTGGCAGCTAACGCTCCACGAGCGGTCGGACCTCGATCGAGCCGCCCGGGAGCCGGGCGGCCGGGACCCGCGCAGCGAACTCGATCGCCTCGTCGAGGTTGCCGGCGTCGATGATGTAGTAGCCGCCGAGCACCTCCTTGGTTTCGGCAAACGGCCCATCGGTGGTCAGCGTGCGGCCGTCCTTCACCCGCACCGTGGTGGCCGTCTCGATCGGCTGCAGTTGGCCATTGGCCAGGCAGCGCGGGTCCTGAACCAGCGTCAGGTATTCCTGGAACATCGAGTGGAACGCTTCCTCGCCTTCTGCGATATGTGCGTCCGGCTCGGCGTAGATGAGAACCGCGTATTGCATCTCGCTCCTCCTGTCGGAGTGGGTGAATTGTCGGTCCTACTACGAATGGGGATGGTCGCGGGGGACAGACCGGCAAAGGTAATCCCAAAGGGCGGCGCGCTGGCGCTCGGACCAGACGGTGGCGCGCTTGCGCAGCGCCTCCTCGTAACCGGACCAGCGCCGCGGGCCCCCGAAGGCATGGGTCAGCATCTGCTGGTGGGCGGCCTTCTCGAGCAGCACCGCGCGGACCACTGCGTCTCTGATGCTGTCTCCCGCGGTCACGATGCCGTGGTTGACCAGGAACAGCGCGTGCAGGTGCGCGAGTTTGTTTGCCACCTGGCCTCCGAGCGCTGGCGTGACGATCAGCTCGGCGGTCCTCGTGAAGCGGGGGACCTCCGGCGGGACGAACATCGTGCCGGCGTGGGAGACCGGGAGGAGCGGCTGGCCGCTCGCGGCGAGGGCGATCGAGTGCGGGGGATGGGTATGGACGACGCTGGTCAGGTCGGGGCGGGTCTTCAGGACCTCGAGGTGGATCGGCCACTCGATGTGGCGGGGCTGGTCGCCGGCGAGGACCTCGCCGTCGAAGCCGACCAGGATCACGTGCTCGGCGGTGATCTCGTCGAAGCCGAACGTGGAGGCCTTCATCCAGGCCCCACGGCCCTGGGGGTCGCGCACCGACACGTGGCCCCACACATAGTCATCGTGGCCGTTGGCGCCCAGGATGCGGCAGCCGAGGGCGACCTGCTCGCGGAGCTCCTTCTCGGTCATGCCTGCCTCCTAACTCATGGCCGCCCGGCGCTCGAGGGCCAGCGCGGGCCGGTCGGTGATCACGCCTTGCACCGCAGCATGCCCGAGATAGCGGTCGAGGGCTCGCGGTGTGTTCACCGTCCAGATCACGCAGGGGACTCCGGCGTCGGCTGCCTTCGCGAGGGCGGCGGCGTCGGCCAGCCGGCGATGCAGGATCAGGCAATCCGCTTTGACGGCGGGCAAGCGAATGCTCAGGGCTCTGCGGAAGCTCGTCCCGATGAGCAGACCGGTCCTGAGGTCGGGCGCGAGCGTCTTGGCCTCGTGGACGACGTCGTCGAGGAACGAGCTGACCAGAAAGTGCTCAAGGCCGAAAGGTCGCAGCAGCGCGATCGTGTCCTCGATGTAGCCGGTCTCCTTGATCTCGAGGTTGAGCGCGATCCTGTCCCTGGTGAGCTCGAGCACGTCGGTTAGTAGGGGAGGTCGTGTCCCGGTGCGCTTGGTCTTGAGCTCGTCGTAGCTGAGCGAGCTGGTCGGGACGGTCCTGACCCGGGCGTCGTGGAAGACGACCAGCTGCCCGTCGCGCGTGCGGCGTACGTCGAGCTCGATCATGTCCGCGCCCAGGGCGATCGCCGCCTCGAACGCCTCGAGCGTGTTCTCGGTCGGCGCGTTCGGCACATTCGGCACAGGGGTACCCCAGGCGCCGCGATGGGCGATGACCTTGCACGGATCGGTCATCTGATCAGCATGGCAGCGTCCGTGGCGGATGCGAACATGCGTTCGATGGGATCCGGGACGCCTCCACCCTACGTCGAGCTCCACTGCCACTCGGCTTTCTCGTTCCTGGACGGGGCGTCGTTGCCGGACGAGCTGGTGCCCACCGCGCTCGAGCTCGGTTATCGGGCGATGGCCCTGACCGACCACAACACGGTGTCGGGCTCGATGGAGTTCGCGGTGTCCGCGCGGGCGCTCGGTCTGCGCCCGATCCACGGCGCCGAGATCGACCTGGCCGACGGTCGCCATTTGACCCTGCTGGTCGAGGATGCGGCCGGCTGGTCGAACCTGTGCCGCATCCTGACCCGCGCGCACGCGCATACGCGCGAGAAGCCCGGACCTCCGTCGCAGGCGTTCGTCGAGTTGACCGACGTGCTCGAGCATGCGGAGGGTCTGGTCTGTCTGAGCGGATGCGCGCTGCGCGGGGTGCACGACGAGTCCACGCTCCGGCGCCTGCTCGACGCGTTCGGGCCCGATCGCCTGCGGATCGAGCTCCAGCGGCCGTTCCTGCGCGACGATCGGGCGCGCAACCGGCGGCTCGAGCGGATGGCGGGGGCCCTGGGAGTGCCCTGCGTGGCGACGGGCAACGTTCACGCGCACGCGCGAGCTCGTGCGCCGCTCCAGGACGCACTGGTCGCGGTGCGCCTGCACACCACGCTCGATGCCTCGGAGCCCCAGCGGCGCGGCAACTTCAGCCACGTGCTCGCCTCGCCGGGGGCGATGGCCGGTCGCTTTTCCGAGCACCCGGAGGCGGTGGCCGAGACCGCGCGGCTGGCCGAGCGGCTTCGGTTCGACCTGACCAGTGACCTCGGGTATCGCTATCCGGGCGCGGAGGACGCAGAGGCGATGCGCAACCTGACCGCGTTGTGCCAGACGCGGCTGGATGAGCGCTACCGCGACGCGGCGGCGGACGTCCGGAGTAGCGCGGTGGGCCGGCTCGAGCAGGAGCTCCGGATCATCGACCGGCTTGGGCTGCCCGGGTTCTTCCTGCTCCACCACGACATGCTCGAGCTGGCTCGCGAGGTGGCGGTCGAGGTGCGCGGGCCCGACAGCGTCAGGCGACTGCTGCCGCCGGGCCGGGGCCGCGGCTCGAGCGTGTCCTCGATCGTGTGCTTCCTGACCGGCCTCTCGCACGTCGATCCGATCGCCAACGATCTGCTGATCGGGCGCTTCTTGAACGACGAGCTGACCTCGCTGCCCGACATCGATCTCGACTTCCCGCGCGACATCCGCGAGAAGCTGATCCCGCGCGTTCACGAGCGCTATGGGCATGATCGCTCGGCGCTGGTGGCGGCGTTTCCCACCTATCGCGCCCGGGGGGCGATCCGCGAGCTCGGCAAGGCGCTGGGGCTGCCGCCGGGCGAGATCGAGCGGGTGGCGCGCGGGAGCGAGGGATGGGATGCCCGCGAGGTCGACAAGGACATCCGGAATTCGAAGGGGAGCGCGACCGGGCGTTGGGAGTGGCTGGCTCGGCTGTCGGCCGAGGCACATGGGCTGCCGCGCCACCTGAGCCAGCACTCGGGCGGGATGATCGTCGCCACTCGGCCGCTGGTCGACTGCTGTCCGATCGTGCCGGCGGCCATGGAGGGTCGCCAGATCGTGCAGTGGGACAAGGACTCCTGCTCGGATGCTGGATTTCTCAAGATCGACCTGCTGGGGCTGGGGATGCTCTCGGCGGTGGAGCGCTCGGTCGAGCTGATCGAACGAACGCGCGGGGAGCAGATCGACCTCTCGCCGGATCCCCTATGACGATCCGGCCACCTACGAGTGCATCCAGAAGGCCGAGACGACCGGCGTGTTCCAGATCGAGAGCCGGGCCCAGATGCAGTCGCTGTTTCGGACCCGGCCGGAGAACCTGAAGGACATCACGGTCCAGGTGGCGATCGTCCGGCCGGGACCGATCCAGGGAGGTGCGGTCAACCCGTACATCGAGCGACGCCAGCGCCTGCGCGTGGATCCCGACTACCTGGTGCCCTACGAGCACCCCTCGCTCGAGCCCGCCCTGCGCGAGACGCTCGGCGCGATCATCTTCCAGGACCAGGTGATCGAGGTGGCGATCGCGTTCGCGGGCTTCTCGCCCGGCGAGGCCGAGGGGTTGCGGCGGGCGATGAGCCGCAAGCGCTCGGAGGCGGCGATCGAGGCCTACCACAAGCGGTTCGTAGCCGGCGCGCGTCGCCGGCACGGGGTGGACGAGGCGACGGCCGAGCGCGTGTTCTCGATGGTCCGCGGGTTCTCGGGCTTCGGCTTCCCGAAGGCGCACGGCGCGGCGTTCGGGCTGCTCGCCTATCAGTCGACCTGGCTGCGGGTCCACTACGGCCCCGAGTTCCTGTGCTCGCTGCTCAACGAGCAGCCGATGGGGTTCTATCCGCCCGACGCGCTCGTGCACGAGGCGCAGCGACGGGGGATCGAGGTGCTGGCTCCCGACGTCAACGAGAGCGATGCCACGTGTGAGATGCGCGACGGCGTGGTGCGCATCGGGCTCGGCTACGTGCGCGGCGTGGCCGAGCGAGAGGTGCGCGAGCTGGTGGCGGTTCGCCAGACGGGCGGACGGTTTCGCAGCCTGTCCGATCTCGCTTCGCGCGCGAGCTCGAGCTCCGCCTCGCTCGAGCTGCTGGCCTGGTCGGGGGCCTGTGATTCGCTGGTTACCGACATGCCGGCGGGATCGGCGCGCCGGATCGCGCTGTGGCAGCTCGGAGTGGCCACACCTGGGCGCCGCGTCCCGGGTGGCGTGCAGCTGTCCCTCCCGCTCGATCTGCCCGCGCCGCCCCGGCTGCGTGAGCTGACGAGCTGGGAATCGATGCTGGCCGACTACAGCTCAACCGGGCTGACGGTGGACGCGCATCCGCTGGCGCTGCTGCGCCACCGGCTGCCCGATGGCCTGGTGAGGAGCGGGGATCTCCCGTCCCTGCGCCACGGCACCCGCGTGCGGGTGGGTGGGATGGTGGTGGCCCGGCAGCGTCCCGGCACCGCCAACGGCATCGTGTTCCTGCTCCTGGAGGACGAGCACGGGACGATCAACCTGGTCGTCCCCGCCCCGGTCTACGAGCGCCATCGGCTCACGGTGAGAACCGAGCCGCTGGTCATGGCCGAGGGCAAGCTGGAGCGCCTGCCGGCCGCCGGTGGCGCGATCAACGTGCTGGTCGACCGGATCCAACCGATTTCGGCGCCCGACCACATCGCCGCCGAGGTCAAGGACTTCTCGATGCTCGACGAGCAGGTGCGCCGCGGGCTGGCCGAGCAGGCGCGTCACCCAATCACGTCTCGCGATGGCGAGGCCGAGGACTTCCGCGCGGTGGCGCCCCCGGTGCTCAGCTTCGCGTCCGGGCGGCGGCGATGAGCAAGCACCGACGAGTGATCCTTTCGGCGGGTGAGCACGGTAAGGTGCCCCTCCGTGCTTGCCGTCCTGCTGTTCGCCGCCTTCTGGGTCGTGCTCGGCTTCATGGTGTTCTTCTTCGGAATCCGGGGAGGGCCGCAGGCGGCGCTCGAAACCCCGGGCAGGCCCGGAACCCACGCCGGCCGCCGCGCCATGGTCTGGGCGTTCGTGGTCATCTACATCGCGTTCGGCATCGCCCTGCCCGCGCTGTTTTTGATCGGCAACCACAACAGCGCCAACGGCCAGGTCGGTGGGATCAGGCTGAACGCGGCTGAGAAGCGCGGCCGCGAGATCTTCGGGGAGCGCTGTGGTCTCTGTCATACGCTGGCCGCGGCCAACGCGGTGGGCAAGGTGGGGCCGAACCTGGATGTGATCCAGCCCACCCAGCAACTCGTGCTGCACACGATCCAGAACGGCTGCTTGCCGAACCCGCCGAAGGGCAGTCAGGAGTCCTGTCTGGGCGAAGGCGTGATGCCGGCCGATGTGGTGCAGGGGATCGACGCCGAGGACGTCGCGAAGTTCGTGGCCAAGGTGGCGGGCCAGGAGTAGCCCGCCGGCCGCGGGCGTACCCGGCCAGGAGTACCCGCCGCCCGCGGGGGCCCCCGCCCAGCACGCACATTGCGGGGAAACTCGGGCCGCCAGACGGCGCTCCATCCGCAGTCGTTGTTAGGATCGGCGAGCGATAGCTGAAATCCCGCAGCCGCTCGGCACCAGGCGAGCGGCGGGAGCGGGGGACCCAAGTTGTTGGGGCGAATCGCGCGTGTCGCGAAGCGCCGCTCTTTCGGCGCTAGCCCGTCAGCTAACCCCGTAAGCACGAGAAAGAGGTCGATGACATGCCCCAAGCAGGCGTTTCTGCGCGTGCCCGGCGCCGGTCTGCAACACCGTGGTGGGAGGAGCTCGATCGCGACGCGTTCCGGTTCCCAACCGAGTACCGGGTGAAGCCCGCGGAGTGCCCGGTGGCGGCGGCACCCCCGCCGGCGCCTCGGGTGGCGTCCCCGACGGCGAGCGCCGGAGCGCGGACCACCGACGGCGGACGGCGGACGGTGACGATCCGCGGCCGTGGGGCGGAGCGCGATCTGCCGATGGCGCGTCCGACGCTCCGGCGGCACGAACGGCCGGGGTTCAGGCCCGACCGGGCGGCGCTGTGGGCCGTGATGCTGGGGCTGCTGCTGATCCTGGTCGCGGCGACCAGTGCGCACGCGGCAATCCTGCATTAGCACGCCCTCGCCGTAGCCAGGGATCTGGGCGGCCGTAGCGGCGGCCTGGAAGATTCGCGTCCGACGACGCGTCAGGCATATGTGCCGGTCAATGGTGGCCGGTGCTTACGGAGCTCGCATCGCGCGCTGATGCAGTCTTTATCGCCCGACGTATATACGGAGGTAGGCCAGTTTTCCCTCAGAACATGGCCTGGACGCTGGGGCGCAGACCCGACCGCGCAATTGTGCGTGCCGCCCTCTTGTGCGCGTGGCCTCGCCAATTTAGACTTATGAAGCGTAAGCAGGTCTCAAAAGTGAAGGACATGTCGGTCCTTACAGCCCCCGGACCTAGTGGTGGACAACTATGAAGACATCGATGAGCAGATTCCAAATCCACGACGACCTGACCGCTCCCGAGGGCTCGGTTCCGGTGCTGCGAGGCGCGCTCGCGACCGGCGGTCAGCTGCCGAACTTCCTGGGCGTGCTGGCGGGCTCGCCGGCGGCGCTCCGCGCCTACGCGCGGTTCCGCTCTGAGCTGCGCCACGGGAAGCTGACGCTGGCGACCCTGGAGCGGATCGCGCTGGCGGTGGCCGAGCACTACGGCTCGGAGCCGGGGATCGCGATCCACTCGCGCGCGGCGCGGGCGGCCGGGCTGGCGCTCGACGAGGTGGCGCTGGCGCGGCAGTTCAACTCCAAGGATCCGCGCGAGGCGGCGTTGCTGCGCTACCTCAAAGCGATGCTGGAGGAGCGCGGCCGCGCGCCGATGCACCTCCACGAGGAAGCGCGCGAGGCGGGCTGGGACGACGAGCAGATCCTGGAGGCGATCGCCACCTTGTCCCTCGAGGGCTTCACGGCGATGGTGAACGTAGGCGGCGAGGTGCCGGTAGACGGCTCCAGTGAGGCATCGCGCGCGCTTCAAGCAGCGTAAGCTTCCAGCCGGCGATGGGAGCGCCTGACGACACAGCGAGGGCTGAAGGCGAACAGTCGCATCCCGCCGGCTGCTGCCCCCTCTACCACGAAGCCGTGGAGTTGGTCGGAAGGCGCTGGACCGGGGCGATCCTGAGAGTCCTGATGGACGGCGCACTGCGCTTCTCGGAGATCGCCCAGGCCGTGCCGGAGCTCTCCGATCGGCTGCTCTCGGAGCGGATGAAGGAGCTCGAGCGGCGCGGGATGGTCCAGCGGCGGGTCATCTCGGGTCCGCCGCTACGGGTCGAGTACTCGCTCTCCGAGATGGGGCATGCCCTGGAACCGGCGCTGTCCGAGCTCGAGCGCTGGGCCAATCGCTGGCTCAGCGACCGCCGCGCCGCGCGACTCTGATCCGGCGCTGACGCGAGCTCAGCCGGAGGTCAGTGCAGGGTCGCGTGTCGGGTAGCGCCACCGTCGACCCACGACAAGCGCGCGCCGCGCAGCCGCAGCGAGGCGGGATCGACGTTCGGCCCCGAGTCAAGCACGCGGTCGCCGCCGGCCCCCGCCGCGTGCACCTCGATCGCGCTCCGGTGCCCGACGATCGAGTGCTCGGAGCCGATCCAGGCCACGGTGCCGTTGGCCATCACGACCACCGAGCCGATCGACTCGAAGGACTCCGCGCCCACCGCGCGGGTGGCCCGGAGCTCCTTCAACTCGGTGCCGTCGGTGAGCCGGCGGACCACGACCGAGGCGCTCACGGTGTCGACCCCGAAGCTCTGAAGACCATACGCCGCGAGGTCGCCGCCCACCGCCACCGGCCCGATCCGGGCCTGGGCGAGCGCGCGCACGGCGTGGCCCAGGCGGAAGCTCCGGCCCCGCGCCACCGAGCACCCGTAGACATCCTGGTTCGAGACGTACACCCGGACCCGGCCGTTGGCGGCGAGGGTCTTGGCGCTGGCCGGGCCGCACCGAGCGGCGACTGACGTCGACCCGGCGGACGTCGCCACGGACGATCCGCACGCGGCGAGGACGACCAGTGCCACGATCCAGGCGCGCACCTTCACCCGGGGGAGGATAGTGCCGCACCAAAGCGCCGTCCGGCGAGCAAGTAACGTTCGCTCACGCCATGGCAGCGACGGCTACCCCGCTTACCCCCCAGGATGTGATGGCAGTTGTCCAGGAGCGGAACATCAGGTTCATCCGCCTGTGGTTCACCGACATCCTGGGCCAGCTCAAGGCGTTCTCGATCAACGCCACCGAGCTGACCGACGCGTTCGAGGGCGGCATGGGCTTCGACGGCTCGTCGATCACGGGCTTCAACCCGATCGAGGAGTCGGACATGATCGCGATGCCCGATCCGAGCACGTTCCGCATCCTCCCGTGGCGCCCGGAGGAGCAGGGAGTGGGGCGGATGTTCTGCGACATCCTCACCCCGGAGCGGACCCCGTACGAGGGCGACCCCCGGCACGTCCTGCGCCGCGCGCTCGACCGGGCGAAGGCGATGGGCTTCGACCACTACTTCGTGGGGCCTGAGCTCGAGTACTTCTACTTCCGCAGCTCGACCTCGACCGAGGTGCTCGACGAGGGCGGCTATTTCGATCTGACCACGCTCGACGCCGGATCGGACCTGCGGCGCGAGACGATCCTCGCCCTCGAGCAGCTCGGCATCCACACCGAGTACGCCCATCACGAGGTCGGTCCGAGCCAGCACGAGATCGACATGCGCTACGCCGACGCGCTGAAGGCGGCCGACGACTGCATGACCTACCGGATCACGGTCAAGGAATACGCGATGAAGTACGGGCTGCACGCCACGTTCATGCCCAAGCCGCTGTTCGGCAAGAACGGCTCGGGCATGCACACGCACCAGTCGCTCTTCCGGGGCGAGCAGAACGCGTTCTTCGACCCCGACGACCAGTACTTCCTCTCCGACGTGGGCAAGGCGTTCATCGCGGGTCAGCTCAGGCACGCCCGCGAGATCTGCTCGATCTTCGCCCAGTGGGTGAACTCCTACAAGCGGCTCGTGCCCGGTTACGAGGCGCCGGTCTACGTGGCCTGGTCGCGGCGCAACCGCTCGGCGCTCGTGCGCGTTCCCATGTACCACCCGGGCAAGGAGCGGGCCACGCGCATGGAGCTGCGCTGTCCCGACCCGGCCTGCAATCCGTACCTGACCTTCGCGGTGCTGCTCCAGGCCGGCCTGGAGGGGATCGAGCACCGCTACGAGCTGCCCGATCCGATGGAGACCAACCTGTACCACCTCTCCTCGGAGGAGCGGCGCCGGCTCGGCATCGAGCAGCTACCGGCCACGCTGGGCGAGGCGATCGAGCTGACCGCGGAGTCCGAGCTCGCCCTGCGCGTGCTCGGCGAGCACATGTTCAACCGCTACATCGAGATCAAGCGGCAGGAGTGGGACGACTATCGGGTGCAGGTCACGCCCTGGGAGCTCGAGCGCTACCTGCCGGTCCTGTAGTTCAGCCGCACTTGCGTACGTAGCGGCAGGCCACCACCGAGGGCTGCTCCACGGGATGCCCGGCCGCGATCGACCAGGCCAGCCGGATGAACTGCGCGTGGCTCCAGGCCAGCGGCGTGGCCGAGAAGGTGGGTTTGCCCGGCGCAAACCCAGGCTGCCCGGACGGAGGGTTCTGGTCCCACACCTGCTCGGGGATCAGCCCGCCGGCGTTGGCGGTGGCGGCCATCGCGTGAAGCTCGGGCGCGGCGGTGGCGCCGGCGGCGAGCTCGTACTCGCCGCGCTCGCCGGCGAAGATCGGCCACACCCGGCCGATGGTGGTCTGGCTGCCCGGGGCGAAGCCGACATCCCAAGGCTGGCCGTTCTTCTGCTCGCCGTAGCCGTCGCCCGTGTAGCGATGCCAGAAGCGGCCGCTCGGCGTGGGGGTCGAGAGCTGGGCGTCGACGACGCGGATGGTCGAGAGGATGTTCGGATCGTTCGGGGCGACGACGCCGAGCCGGACCAGCTCGAGGAAGCTCGGATCGACCACCGCGCGCTGGTCGAGAGTCGGGCCGCTGTCACCCACGCTGTAGGCGGTTCCGGCGTTCGGGTTGCCGTCCTTGGTCAGGCGCAGGTAGTACGCGCCCCCGTACGGGCCGTTTGTGGTGAGCGTCCACCCATTGAGCTGTGTCCGCCAGGCGTCGGCGGTCTGGAGGTACCTGGTCGCGGATGCCGTGTCGCCCTGCTGCTGCGCGATGCTGGCCGCGCACACCAGCCCGGCGATCTCGCTGGCAATCGTCGCCGGTGAATACCCGGCCTGGTTCTCCCAGCGCTCCTGCGGCGTGTAGGGCGCGGCGTGACCCTGGGTGTCGTGGAAGCCGACGAGGAAGTCGGCGGCCAGCTTTACGTGCTGCCAGGTGGCCGGGTCCTGGGCGCGAAGCTGCCAGGCCAGGATGATCGGATCCGCGACCTCGTCAAGCTGCAGGTTGGTCAGCGCGGGCGTGCCGGAGACGTCGGAGTTCTGCGGGAACGAGCCGTCCGGCTGCTGCTGGCGGAAGAGCAGGAAATCCAGGGCGCGGCGAGCGCCGGCGGTGTCGCCGTCGGCGATCAGCGCGGTGGCGATCTCGTACAGGTCGCGGGACCAGACCAGGTGGTAGGGCCCGCTCGGCGTCTGGAGCCCGGTGCCCCAGACCCACGGCATGGTCGGAGAGGCCACGAAGGCACCGCGGTAGGTCTTGTCCTCGCTCGCCGCGAGCACCATCTCCGAGACCGCGTACTCCTGACGCTCGCGGGCGGTTCTGAGGCTGCGCGGTGGCTTGCGTAGCGAGCTCAGATAGCGGCGCCATCCCCTGGCGTAGCGAGCGGCGACCCGGTTCCATCCGGAACGCAGCGAGGCGCGGGCGGCGGAAAGGGCGCTCGCCTGGCCAGAGGCGAAGCCGAGCGCCAGCGTGAGGTGCTGATGGCCGGCTTTGCCGGTCAGCGCGGTCGCGGCGGTCGAGGCCACGATCCCGTTGGCTGTGGTGCAGTTGATGTGCTTCAGGGCGGGCCGGCCGGCGGCGGCGATGGCCATCTGCGCGTCGCTGGCCAGCACGCCCGACGGCGAGCAGGATCCGGGTGCGGCGTCCGACTGGTTGGACGGAGCGGCATCGGCCATCACGCTCACGCGGTGGCGGCGGCGGTCCAGCGACAGGAACGACACGTCCACGAGCACGACCGAGCGACTCGGGTCGGTCACGTAGCTCTTGATCAACTGCCAGCGATGGTGCTTGTCGGTGCTGATCTGGCCGTAGGTGAGGCTCTTCGCGTCGAGCAGCAGGGAGCGATGGAAGGCCCCGTCGCGCTCGGGCACCCCGTCGACGGCGAACTGCAGGTCGCGGAAGCTCGGCGTGTCCAGCCTGGGGTAGTAGACCTCGCTGAGCTCGCCGCCCTCGAGCGTGAACCACACCTTGCTGACACGCGTGCGCGAGGTCCCGAACCCCTGCTTGTCGGCCGGGAGCCAGTTCGGCTTCGGGGCGCTCTGCGCAAGGCGATGCTCCGACCCGAGGTGCAGCACGGCGGGTTGAAGACCGAGGGCGGCCATCAGCAGCACGAATAGGAGCGACAGAACAACCCGAGGAGGGGGCATGTCGCATTTCTCCCCGATGTGAGGGGCGACTAACCGCTCAGCGGGGCACGGCCCAGCGCGGCGCCGGCACGCCCATCGCCCGATTGAGCAGCCAGCCGGCGATGGTCAGGAGGACCACGCCGACCAGCACGTCGAGCATCTGGCGGGGCGTATGGAGCAGCCCGGAGGCGACGATGATCGTGGTCGCGCCGGCGGGCGGATGGGCGGCGCGGATCACCCGCAGCACGCCGCCGGTGAGCGCCACGGCGAGGGCCATCGCGCACACCCGCCCGAGGGTCAGGCCCGAGACGTAAAGGCTGGGCGCGTTCAACAGGCCGAAGATGGCCAGTGACAACGCGCCCGCGAGTATGCCCACTGTGTGCCCGACGACTGTGTTGCGCGGCGAGCCGACTTCGGCCATCGGCGTCTCGAAGATGAGGAACGCCGTGGCGCCGAGGCTCGGGAAGACCAGCGGCTCCTTGACGATGTACGCCCATGCGCCGCTCAGCCCGATGGCCACGAGCGAGCCGAGGAACGTGTAGATCGCGTTGCCGTTGTTGCGCCAGCGCCGGTACAGCCAGCGCTTGAGCCCATAGGAGCCGGGAACGCCGACCAGCGACCCACGGCGCTGGAAGATCCGCACGCCCGAATCGGCGAACTCCGCGATGTGATCGATCTCGTCCCCGGGGTCGAAGAGAACGCTCATGGCCGCGGAAGCCTACGGGTCGCCGCGGCCCGACGACCCCACCTGTCAGAGGTACGACGATTTACAAGCGGCGATATCTGGCCTCGAACATCGAATAGAGCGCGAACACGATCAGGCCGGCGGCGACCACTCCGAGCAGCCAGGGGCCGAATGGCTGGTGGTGGATGCGGGCCAGTGCGCCGTCCAGTCCGGTCGTGTCGCGCGGGTTGTAGTCGATCGCGGTCTCGAGCAGGAAGTAGCCGATCAGCCCGAACACGAGCGCGCGGGCGACCAGACCAACGTGGCCGAGCACCATGAATGTCTCGAGCTCGAGCGGCCCCATCTCGCGCAGCTTCGAATCCTCAGCGAAGCGCCCGCGACATGCCTCGTAGATCTGATAGAGGCTGATCGCGATCAGAATGGCGCCCGCGGCGCCCACAATCAGCGTTCCGCCCGGCCAGCCGAGCACGCCGGCTGCGGCGTTCGAGGGATCGCTCGAGCCGCTGCTCGAGCTGCCGAGCAGGATGCGGATCGCGACGACGAAGAACGCGAGATACACCACGCCGCCCCCGGCATTGGCGACTCGATCCTTCAGGTCGCGACCTCCTCCGCCCTCCGGGCCGCGACCGAACAGGGCCTGTCCGAGCTTCCACAGCGCGTAGGCGAGCAGCCCGACCGCGGCGAGGCCCACCGCGACTCGCCCGAGGGGAGCCCGGGCGATCAGCGCCAGCGCGCCCTGCTGATTGGGCGCGGTCGGCGCCCCACCGGCGCCGACGGCCAGGGCCAGAGCGATGGCGCCCACCACGCCGTAGGTGATCGACCGGGCGACGAACCCGGCCCGGACGGCCCACCCGAACGCACGGGTGCGTTCGGCGGACCTGGCACTCACCGGCGTCCCATGACGCTCAGAGGGCGGCGGCCAGCTCGTCGGGGGCGGTCACCGGCGCCTGGCAGACAAAGTGCTCGCACACGTAGGCGGCGGCGCGGCCGTCGACCGGCTCGCGGCCTTCGAGCAGGGGCACGCCGTCGGCCCGGCCGGTGGCCAGCACCAGATGCGGCCGGTAGCCGTCGCGGACGACCCGCAGCAGCTCGTCCGCCTCCGGCTGGGGACCGACGATCGCCACCTCCTTGACCGGCGCCAGGTAGAAGTCGGCGGCCTGAAGGAGATGGCCGAACGCCTGGGGATGCCGAGCGGCGAGCGGGAAGAGCAGTCGCAATACGCCCAGCGCGTGGCGCTCGTACTTGCCCTCGCCCGAGAGGAGCGCCAGTCGCAGGAGCCCAAACGCGGCCGCCGAGTTGCCCGACGGGATCGGTGAATCCTCGAGGTCCTTGCGCCGCGCAGCGAGCGGCTCGTGGTCGTCGGCGGTGGTGTAGAAGCCGCCGCGCTCGGAGTCCGAGAAGCGCTCGATCATGACGTCGGCCATCGCGGTGGCCTCGCCATACCAGCGCGGGTCGCCGGTGGCCTCGTAGAGCTCGATGAGCGCCTCGACCAGGAAGGCATGGTCCTCGAGGTAGGCGGCCAGACGGCCGTGACCGGCCTTCCAGGTCCGGAGCAGGCGACCCTCAGAGTCGCGCAGCTCGCTCAGCACGAAGGCCGCGCATTCGATCGCCGCCTCCACGTAGTCCGAGCGATCGAGCACGGCGCCGGCCTCGGCCAGCGCGGCGATCATCAGCGCGTTCCAGGCGGTCAGGCGTTTGTCGTCGAGGCCGGGCCGGACCCGGTGCGAGCGCGTCTCGAGCAGCCGGCGGCGGATCTCCTCGAGCGTCTCGGGCGAGGGGTCGGCCCCGCGGGCCTCCAGGATCAGCCCGTGCTCGAACCGGCGGGGCTGGAAGTACGTCAAGCGCCGTTTCGGCCAGCTCATCCGAGCCGAGCGCCTCACGCAGCTCGGACTCGCTCCACACGTAGAACTTGCCCTCGACGCCCTCGGAGTCGGCGTCGAGCGCCGAGCAGAAGCCCCCCTCGGGACCGCGCATCTCCCGCAGCGCCCAGTCCAGGGTCTCGCAGCACACTCGCCGGAATCGCCCGTCAGCCGAGACCTGCCAGCCATGCAGGTAGGCGCGCGCGAGCAGCGCGTTGTCGTAGAGCATCTTCTCGAAGTGCGGCACGGTCCAGGTGGCGTCGACGGCGTAGCGGGCAAAGCCGCCTCCGGCCTGGTCGTAGATCCCACCGCGGGCCATCGCCTCGAGCGTGCCGAGCGACATCTCGCGCTCGCCGCGGGCGAGCAGCAGCTCGATCACCGAGGCGGAGGGGAACTTGGGCGCCCGTCCGAACCCCCCGTTCGCGCGGTCATACGTGCTCCACAGCGAGACCAGCGCATTGCGCAGCTCCTCGTCGCGGATCGGCGTGACCGAGGGCTCGAGCTGGCGGGTGGCGCCGAGCGCCTCGACCATCCGCGCGCCCTGGCCGAGGATCTCCTCGCGGCGGTTGGCCCACGCGTCGGCGACGGCGTCGAGCACCATCCGCCAGCTGGGCAGGCCATGGCGGGACTCGGGCGGGAAGTAGGTCCCGGCGTAGAACGGAACGCCCTCCGGGGTGAGGAACGCGTTGAGCGGCCAGCCGCCCTGACCGGTCAGCGCCTGGCAGGCCTCCATGCAGATCGCGTCGATGTCCGGACGCTCCTCGCGGTCGACCTTCACGCACACGAATCGCTCGTTCATGACCCCGGCGATGTCCGGATCCTCGAAGGACTCGTGGGCCATCACGTGGCACCAGTGGCAGGCCGAGTAGCCGATCGAGACCAGCAGCGGGCGCTCCTCCGCGCGGGCGCGCGAGAGAGCCTCCTCGCCCCAGGGATACCAGTCCACCGGATTGTCCTTGTGCTGCAGCAGGTACGGCGAGCTCTCGCCCCCGAGGCGGTTCGACACGACCTCAGGCTACCCCCAGGCAGAGGAGGGCAATACGCTGTATCGAGCCCCACCGAGGAGGAAAACATTGCCAGCACACCGCGAGTTGATAACGGCGTCCGGCGCTCCGGAGGCGGTGGGGCCCTACGTGCACGCCGTGCGCGCCGGCGGCCTGTTGTTCTGTTCGGGACAGATTCCGCTCGATCCGAAGACCGGAGAGCTCTACGGGACGACCGCCGCCGACCAGGCGGGGCGGTGCCTGGAGAACCTGGCCGCGGTGTGCGCGGCCGCCGGGGCCACCCTCGGCGACGCGGTGAAGCTCACCGTGTACCTGACCGACATGGGCTCGTTCGCGGCGGTCAACGAGGTGTACGAGTCGTTCTTCGAGTCCGATCCGCCGGCGCGAGTGGCGATCGCAGTGGCCGGACTGCCGCGCGGCGCGCTGGTCGAGATCGACGCGGTGGTGGCACTCCCTGCTTGAGACCGAGCCGATAGACGTACGGCGCGCGGCCGAGGCGGGGGCCGGGATCGTGCGCGAGACGCCGGTGCTGAGCTCCCGGACTCTGTCCGAGCGCGCCGGTGCCACCGTGCTGCTCAAGGCGGAGAACCTGCAGCGAACCGGCTCGTTCAAGCTCCGGGGGGCGCTGTCCAAGCTGGCCGCACTGGGCGATGCTTGTGCGAACGGGGTGGTCACCGGCAGTGCCGGCAACCACGCCCAGGCGGTGGCCTATGCGGCGCGGGTGCGCGGCGTACCGTGTCACGTGTTCATGCCCGAGGCCGCGACGATCGCCAAGGTCGAGGCCGCACGTGGGCTCGGGGCGGAGGTGCAGATGGTCGGCACGACCGTCGACGACGCGCTCGGAGCCGCGCGGGAGTTCGCCGCGCGCGACGACCGGCTGGCCTTCGTCCATCCGTTCGAGGACCCGTACGTGATCGCCGGGCAGGGCACGATCGGGCTCGAGCTGCTCGCCCAGGTACCGGACCTGGCCCGGGTGATCGTCCCGGTCGGAGGCGGCGGCCTGGTCAGCGGGGTGGCGCTCACCCTGAAATCCGAGCGGCCGTCGATCGCGGTCATCGGGGTCCAGGCGGCCAGCTGCGCGCCCGTGCGGGGATCGCTCGAGCGGGGCAAGCCGGTCGCCGTGGAGTCCGCGCTGACCATCGCCGACGGCATCGCGGTCAAGCGCCCCGGCGAGCTCACGCTGTCGCTGATCGAGCGCTGGGTCGACGACGTGGTGGCGGTCGACGAGGACGAGGTGGCCGAGGCGATGGTGTTCCTGCTCGAGCGCGCCAAGCTCGTGGTCGAGGGGGCCGGCGCGGTCGGAGCGGCCGCGCTGCTCTCGGGCCGGACATCGGCGGCTCGCGAGGGCGTAACGGTGGTGCTGCTCTCGGGCGGCAACGTAGACGCCGGGCTGCTGGCCGAGGTGGCGCGCCGGCACGAGAGCCAGGCCGGCCGGCGGCTCGTGCTGCTGGCTTCGCTGCCCGATCGGCCCGGCTCGCTGGCGCGGCTGCTCGCGCTGGTCGGGGAGCTCCGGGCCAACCTGCTCGACGTCGAGCACATCCGCGAGGGGTTCGACCTGCATGTGCGCGAGACCGCGGTGCAGCTCGTGCTCGAAACGCGGGGTCAGGCGCACGCCGAGCGGGTCACCGAGTCGGTGCGCCAGGCGGGCTACGCCGAGCCGCGGCCGCTGCGGTAGACCAGCGCATCCATCTTTCCCTCGCGCGCGTGCTCGACCAGCGCGGCCACGATGCGGCTGCGCTCGTCGGCCTCGGGGTGCCACTGCACTCCGAGGACGAAGCGCCGCCCGGGTGCCTCGACCGCCTCCGGGAGGTCGTCGAGGGTCGAGATCCCGGTGACCTCGAGGCCGGCGCCGAGGACGCCGACGCCCTGGTGGTGGTGGGACTTCGTGTTGTGGAGCTCCTCACCGGCGGCGCGTGCGGC
The DNA here is from genome assembly GCA_963834675.1 of uncultured Solirubrobacterales bacterium. Lineage (GTDB taxonomy): Bacteria > Actinomycetota > Thermoleophilia > Solirubrobacterales > Solirubrobacteraceae > Palsa-465. Next base: position 142,914 of record CAWICS010000009.1, on the reverse strand, counting down.
CAGCGAGCCGGGAGTCAGCCGCACGTCGTGGTCGGCGTCATCGAAGCTGCCCGGCGTCCGCCGGTGCTCCTCGTGGCCGAGCTCGTCAGGGAGGTGCTGGAGCAGGGTGCCGCCGAACGCCACGTTGATCAACTGCATGCCGCGGCAGATCCCGAGCACCGGGATGTCGCGCTCGACCGCTCGGGTGGCCAGGGCGAGCTCTGAGCGATCGCGGTCGGGCAGCGTGACCCCGGTCTCCGGATGGCGGTCGGCGCCGTAGTAAGCGGGGTCGATGTCGTTTCCGCCGGCCAGGATCAGCCCGTCGAGCAGGTCGAGCAGCTGATCCGCGTCGTCCTCGAAGCTGCCGTCGGGCGGGATCATCACCGCGAGCCCGCCGGCCCGCTGGATCGCATCGATGTAGGTGATGGCCAGGAGCGCGGCCTCGCGCTGCTCCCACACGCCCCAGTTCGCGCGAGCCACCGCCGTGCAGATGCCGATTACGGGCCGGTCTTCGACCATGCTCTCCTGAGGCTAGCCCGTTTGATCTTGCCCGAAGCGGTCTTGGGAAGCTCGTCGGCGAACTCGACGATGCGGGGGTATTTGTACGGCGCGGTCTGGGACTTGACGTGATCCTGGAGCTCGGCGGCCAGCGGCTGACCGGGCGCGAACCCGTCGCGCAGCACGACCACCGCGCACACCACCGCCCCGCGCTCTTCGTCGGGAGCGGCGATGACCGCCGCCTCGGCCACCGCGGCATGGGTGAGGAGTGCCGACTCCACCTCGAACGGTCCGATCCGGTACCCGGCCGAGATGATCACGTCGTCGGTCCGTCCCTCGAAGTACAGATAGCCGTCCTCGTCCCGGCGGACGCGATCGCCGGTTCGCCACGGCCGCTCGGCCGGCGCCGGGGTGCCGTCGAGATAGCCCACGAAGAAGGTGGGATCGGATCTGGGGGCGGCCAGCACCAGCTCGCCGTCCTCCACGGTGAGCTCGACGCCGGGCAGGGGACGGCCCATCGACCCGGGACGGACCGGCTCGCCCAGGGGGTTTCCGGTGAGCTGCCCGGTCTCGGTCTGGCCGTAGCCGTCGCGGATCTCGAGGCCGGTCGCCTCGCGGAAGGTGCGGATCACCTCGGGGTTCAGCGCCTCGCCGGCGGCGACCAGCGAGCGCAGATGCTTCAGCGGGTGGATCTCCACGCGCTTGGCGATCACCCGGTACTCGGTCGGGGCCATGCACAGCACGTTGACGCGCTCGGCCGCGAGGAGCTCGAGGCGCTGGGCCGGATCGAAGCGCTGATCGTGCAGGAGCGCGGCGGCTCCGCGCAGCCAGGGCGCGATGAACGTGTTTCGGGCCGACTTGGACCAGCCGGTGGCCGCGGTGCACCACACCAGGTCGCCGGGCCGGGCATCCAGCCAGTGCTCGGCCTGGAGGCGCTGGCCGGGCAGGTAGCGCTGTCCGTGGACGACCCCGGTGGGCTCGCCGGTGGTGCCGCTGGTGAACGTGATCAGGCAAGGATCGTCGGGCGCGAGCTCGACCGCCGAGGCCGGCTCGGCGTCTGTGAACAGCTTTTCGTCAGGAATCGTCAGCACCGGGCAGGGCGGGTTGGCGCCGGAGAGCTCGCCGAGGTTGCGCTCGTCGGCCACGATCAGGCTGGGTTGGGCGGCCTCGATGCGCACGGCGAGGTCGTGGGCGCGCAGCTGCTCGTTGCAAGGCAGGACGACCGCGCCGATCCGGAAGCAGGCGACCATCGTGAACACCCACTCCGGCCGGTTGCCGATCAGTGTCATGACCACGTCGCCACGGCCGACCCCGTGGTCCCGGGCCAGGGCGCCGGCCATCCGGGTGCTCCGCTCGGCCAACTCGCCGAAGCTCCACTCGCGCCGACGCCCATCGTGCGCCACCTCTACTAACGCCAGGCGGTCCGGCGGGGCGTGATCGACCACGTCGCGGGCGAAGTTCATCGAGGCGGCCAGTGTGCCAGGATCGATCGCCGTGACGTTCTGGAACGGCGTGCTCTGGCTGCACCTGCTGGGAATGGCCTTCTTCGTCGGTGGGCAGCTGATGCTCGCGGCGGTGGTGGTCCCGGCGCTGCGGGGACTCCAGGACCGAGCGCCGATGCGCGCCGCGGCACGCCGGTTCGGAATCGGGACCGTGATCGCGCTCGTCGTGCTGATCGCCAGCGGCGCGGCGCTCGCGAGCCACGAGCACAAGTGGAGCGACTCGACCCTGCACGTCAAGATGGTGCTGATCGCGGTGGTCGCGGTCGCGATCGGGGCCCATCTGCACCGGCCCCAATCGCACGTCCTCGACGGCCTGGTGTTCGCGCTGTCGCTGGCCATCGTGTGGCTGGGGATCGTGGTGGGCGGATAGCTTGTCTAAGAAGGCTCTTAGTCAAACATTCGTCCACTTCCGTGATCTTTGATGAAGTTTGCGTAACAATGCCGCATCGGCCGCCGGCGCAAGGGGGCCTAGACCGACTACATGCGGGTTCGGCTCCGTGAGGAGCTCGTCGGCGAAACCGGCGATCGGTCTGGTTGCGGCCGGCGGCGATTCTTTTTAACCAACTGTTTCTTCTGGGCGGCGGGGGCGGTTTGGTAGGCTCGCCCTCACATGGGGCTGATGACGGGTACCGGGCCGCTCGCGAAGAATCCGGCGGGGACGTTCAACTTCGATCCGCCGGAGCCAGGGCAGGCGCTGTACATGGAGCCCTGCGAGAAGTGGGTCCGGGTCGTGCTCGACGGGGAGACGATCGCCGACAGCCGGCGCACCTTGATGGTGTCCGAGTCCGGGCATCAGCCGATCTACTACTTCCCGCCCGAGGACGTGCGCTCGGACCTGTTCGAGCCCTCCGACCGGCACACCCGCTGCCCGAAGAAGGGCGAGGCGTCCTACCACTCGATCCGGGTGGGGGATCGCTTCGAGAAGGCGATCGCCTGGTACTACCCGGAGCCGCTCGAGCGCGCCGAGCCGATCAGGGACCTGATCGCGTTCTACTTCGACCGCATGGATCACTGGTACGAGGAGGACGAGGAGATCTTCGTCCACCCCCGCGATCCGTATCACCGGGTCGACGTGATCCCCACCTCGCGCCGTATCCGGATCTCGCTCGACGGCGAGGTGCTCGCCGAGTCCGATCAGGCGATGGCGCTGTTCGAGTCGAACCTCCCGACCCGCTGGTACCTGCCGCGCGAGGACGTCCGGGTCGAGGTCGAGCCGACGGAGACCGCGACCCGCTGCCCGTACAAGGGAATTGCAAGCTATTACGCGGTGCGCCTGCCCAACGGCGAGGCCGTGAAGGACCTCATCTGGTACTACGAGGACCCGCTCCCAGCCGTCGACCGGATCGCCGGGCGGCTGTGCTTCTTCAACGAGCGGGTCGACGTCGAGATCGACGGCGAGCCCGAGGGTCGCCCGCAAACCACGTGGAAGCACGGGGTCAAGGACGAGGCCGCCGCGATAGCGCGCAGCTCTAGCTGACTCGGCATACTCGCGATCATGGCGATCGCGACCCCCTACACCGACAAGACCGACGAACAGAAGGCCATCTGCGAGATGGTCCATCAGTTCGCCGACGAGCAGATCATCCCCAACGCCGAGCACTACGATCACGAGGACGAGTTCCCCGAGCCGGTCGTGGAGCAGATGAAGGAGCTCGGGCTGTTCGGGGTGACCATCCCCGAGGAGTTCGGTGGCATGGGGCTCGACCTGACCACCTACGCGATGATCGTCGAGGAGCTCTCGCGGGGCTGGATCTCGATCTCCGGGATCGTCAACACCCACTTCATCGGGTCCTACCTGCTGATGAAGTTCGGCACCGACGATCAGAAGCAGAAGTACCTGCCGAAGATGGCGACCGGGGAGATGCGCGCGGCGTTCTCGCTGTCCGAGCCCGAGCTCGGCTCCGACGTGGCCGCGATCAAGACCTCGGCCAAGAAGACCTCCGACGGCGATGCCTACGAGATCAACGGCACCAAGATGTGGGTGACCAATGGCCTGCGGTCCTCGCTCGTGTTCGTGCTCGTGCGGACCGATCCGAACGCCGAGCCCAAGCACCGAGGGCTGACCTGTTTCATCGCCGAGAAGGAGCCGGGGGCGTCGGAGAACACCGGCGACTGGGCCGGGTTGGGCGTGCCGCCCAAGATCAAAAAGATGGGCTACAAGGGCGTCGAGTCGACCGAGCTGGTGTTCGACGGTTACCGCTGTCCGGCCGACCGGATTCTCGGGGGCGAGGACGCCGGGTTGAACCGGGGCTTTCCGCAGATGATGGACGCGCTGGAACTGGGACGGGTGAACGTGGCGGCTCGCGGCGTGGGGCTCGCCCAGCGTGCGCTCGAGCTCGCCCTGAAGTACTCGCAGGAACGGCGCGCATTCGGCAAGCCGATCTCCCAGCACCAGGCGATCCAGTTCAAGCTGGCCGACATGGCCACCCAGGTCGAGGCCGCACGCCTGCTCACGATGCGCGCCGCGCGGCTCAAGGACGCCGGCGAGCGCTCGGACATCGAGGCCGGGATGGCCAAGCTATTCGCCTCGGAGGCCGCCCGCCTGTGCGCCGAGGAGTGCCTGCGCATCCACGGCGGCTACGGCTACTCCAAGGAGTACGAGATCGAGCGGATCTATCGCGACGCACCGCTGCTGCTGATCGGCGAGGGCACGTCCGAGATCCAGCGCATGGTGATCGGGCGCAAGCTGCTCGAGCGCCACAAGATCTAGACTCGCGAGCCTGTCCTCGCCGGGTGACACCAAGAGCCTGATCGAGACCGCGGTCAAGCGGTTCCTCGACGAGGTGCCCGCGCTCGTCAATCTGAAGCTGGTCGCGGGTCTCGAGTTGCGCGCGCGCCACGACGTGCAGATCTACCGCGTCGAGCTGCCCGGACCCAAGGTGTCCAAGGACGTGCCCTCGGATGCCAAGGTGACCCTGTCGGTCTCCCGCTCACACTTCAACGAGCTGGCGACCAAGGGCCGCGTGCGGGACTGGCGCGAGGCCTTCCAGCACGGCGACGCGAAGGCCACCGGAATCGACCAGGTGATGAAGCTGATCGTGAACGTGGTCGAGCGCCAGGAAGAGCGCGGCCGGCTGCGCAAAGCCTCTCACTAGCATCGGCTCGATGGCAGAGGTTCGGCTGCCGCACACGATGGTCGTCTACGTCCTGCCGGTCGTCGAGATGTGGAGCTAGGTCGCCAGCGCCTCGGCCTCGGCCAGCTGCTTCTCGATCAGCACGAGGCCCGAGTCCCAGAAGCCGGGGTCGGTCAGGTCGATCCCGACGATCTCGGCGAGCTCCTCGGGGCTGCGTGAGCCGCCGGCGGACAGGAGGTCCAGGTACCGGGGCACGAAGGACTCGCCCTCGTCGAGGTAGTGGCTGTAGACCGACAGGGCCAGGAGCTGGCCGTAGGCGTAGGCGTACACGTACCCGGGGGTGTTGATGAAGTGAGGCACGTAGGACCACCACATGCGGTAGTCCTCGGTGATCTCGACCGAGTCTCCGAACAGCTCGCTCTGGGCCTCGACCCAGGACTCGCAGATCCGGTCGGTCGACAGCTCGCCCTCGCTGCGCCGGCGGGTGTGGACGAGGTGCTCGAAGCGGTTCATGGCCATCTGGCGGAACACGGTGGCGATCGCGCCGTCGATCTGCTCGGCCAGCAGGCCGAGGCGGTGCTCGTCGTCGGCGGCCTCGGCCAGCATGCGACCGAACACGAGCTGCTCGCCGAACACCGACGCGGTCTCGGCCAGCGTGAGCGGGGTGGACTGGTGAAAGACGCCCTGCGGCTGGGCCAGCGCGGCGTGCAGGCCGTGACCGAGCTCGTGGGCCATGGTCAGAACGTCGCGGCGCTGGGCGGTGTAGTTGAGCAGCACGTAGGGATGGACGCTCGGCACGGTATAGGCACAGAAGGCGCCGCCTCGCTTGTGGGGCCGGGGCGGCGCGTCGATCCAGCGCTCGTCGAAGAACCGGCGGGTGACCTGGCCGGCCACCGGCGAGAACGACTGGTAGGTGTCGAGGACCAGGTCGCGGGCCTGCCCGAACGAGTACACGACTTCCTCGCGGAGCACCGGCGCCGAGCGGTCGTAGTCGGCCAGGCGATCGAGCCCGAGCAGCCGGGCCTTGACTCGGTACCAGCGCTGCGGGATGTCGAAGCGGCCGCGGACCGCCTCGATCAGCGCCATCACCGACTCGTCCGAGGCCTCGTTGGACAGGTTGCGGCTGGCCAGCCAGTGCGGGTAGTTGCGTAGCCGATCCTCGACGGACTTGTCGTAGAGGAGGGTGTTGTAGATGAACGCCCGCGTGCGCAGCCCCGGCTCGAGCGCCCTCGAAACGGCCGCGGCGGCCTCGCGCCGGACGTCGCGATCGGGCAGCTGGAGACGGCTGAGCGCGACGTCGAGGTTCAGCTCCTGGTCGTCGAGGTTCACCCGGAGTGCGGCGACGACCTCGCCGAACAGGCGGCTCCACGCCGCCTGGCTCGAGATCGACTTCTCGGCCAGGACCTTCTCTTCGCTCTCGGAGAGCAGGTGGGGTCGGTATCGGCGCACGCTGCGCAGGTGGTGGCGGCAGAACTCCAGCCCCGGATCGGCCAGAAGCTCCTCGGCGCGGTCGTCGGAGACCACGGCCCATTCGAGCTCGAAGAACAGCAGCAGCGTCTCGACCTCGGTCGCGCGCTCCTGGATGAGCTGGAGCAGCGCGCCGTTCGCGGGGTCGGCGGTGTCGACTGAGAAGCGCAGGCTGGCGTATGAGCCGACGCGCCCGATCAGCTCGTTGATCGCCTCGAGTTCGCGCATGGCGTCGCCTAGGCCCGCCGCGTCGAGCTCCGCCACCTTGCCCGAATGGGCCTGAGCGAAGGCGCTCGAGCGCTCCCGGGCCTCGTCGAGCATGCGCTCGGCGCCGGCCCGATCCTCGCCGGCGCCGTTCAGCAGCGGGGCGAGATCCCATTCGGTCTCGAGCAGTTCGGGGTCGTCGAGTTGATCGGCGGCGGTAGACATCGGGAGGTTTGAGCTTACCCGCAGGTCCCGGGGTCAAGCGAACCCCGGATCCGGTACACGACGATGGGCTGACCCTGGGCGGTTGATCGGTAGATCGGTTGGGCGGCAGGATCGCTCGCCGTCCACCCGGTCTCCGGTGAGGGGCTGAGCACACGCGGGTGCCACGGGTCGCGGGCTGGTGTGGTGACGAGGTACTCCAGGTGCGCGGCGTTCACCTGCTCCCGCCATCTAGCGCAGCTGGTGATCGGCGTGAAGGACCCGTGCGGTCCGCGCTGGGCGACGTACTGCACGCGGTTGGAGACGTCGAGGCCGAACAGTGGATAGGAGAAGAAGCCGCCGTAGGTGCCAACGATGCCGACGCGGGCGTGGTGCACGGTGCGGAACATCTCCCAGACGCGCGCGAGTGAGGAGACGTTCGGGTGGTACACGTAACGGCCGCGCAGGTAGTGGTTCTGGAGCGGGTAGCCGGCGATGAGGAGGGCAAGAGCGGCCGCTGCGAGGGCATGCTTGTTTCGGGTCAGCGCGAGGAGGACGAGGGCGGCCGCGCCGATGGCGATGGCCGCGACCGTGTGGGCGGGCCAGAGGCGCGGCTGCGCGACGGTGGCCGCGAGTAGGGCAGCGAGCCCGATTACCACCGCCGTCCGGGCGCGCGGCGAGGTGAGCGGCGGGGCGAGCGGCGCCACGGCCAGTGCCAGGGTCAGCGCGGGCGCCAGGTAGCGCAGGTTGAAGGCGAAGCCAAGCGGGTTGGCGGCGGGTCCCGCGGCCGTCTCGGGCGTGACGAGGTACGCCGCGAGCGCGGACAGGGCCACCGCGCCGAGCATCCTCACGGTTGCTTGGGAGATAACTCGCGGATTCCGCGAGTTATCTCCCGAGCCCGTTGGCCAGGTGAGGCAGAGGAGGGGCCCGAGGATCGCCGCGGCGAGCATCGCCCACCACCAGCGGCCGAGACCGCCGGCCAGGGCCGGCTGGGCGAAGTGGCTCCAGAAGCCGGAGGTGGTCAGGTAGTGGACGATCGCGAAGCCGGTGTGCTGCTGGAGGGGCGCCGCCGGCGTGGGCAGCACGCCGGCAAAGCTCGTCCACGGCAGCGGGTTGCCGACCGCGATCAGGTTGCGCAGGTACCAGAAGCCGCCGGCGAGGATCAGGGCTCCGAGCCAAAGCCGCGCCGTGGACAGGCGGCGCGTGCCTGGTGCGATCGCGATGACGCCGACCGTGAGCGCGAGGACAGGCGCGAGCACCGTCAGCTTCACGCCGACGGCGAGCCCCGCTGCCACGGCCGCCACCACGAGCGCGCCGTTGACGTACAACGCCACCGCGGCGAGCAGGAAGAACACCGCGACCACGTCGTTGGCCGCCGCGCCGGCCTGCGAGTAGTCCATCATCGTGGTCGCCATGGCCACGGCGGCTCCGAGCAGGGTCGCCGCTCCCACGCCGCGCGGGCGCCCGATGCAATAGGCGGCCAGCAGGGTGAGCCCGAGCCACAGCAGGTTCAGCCCCGGCGAGAGCGTGTCGCGGCCGAGCAGCACGACGCCCATGCCGTGGAGCATCTCGGCGGTGGCCGGATAGAACGGCGTGAGGTACTCGACGTCGGTGAAGCGCAGCGACACGACGTTCCCGGTCTGCGCGAAGCTCGCCGCCCACGGCAGGTGGTACCAGAGCGAGTCGAATCCGCGGATCCCGACGTCGTAGGACTGGGCGCTCAGCGCGCCCCACTCGGCGAGCACGACGCCGGCGCCGAGGAGCGCGAGCACGGCGGCGGCGCCGGGTCTCGACAGAGACCGGACGGGCTCCCCCGGCCCCACGGACGCCGAGCGAAGCGAGGCCGATCCGACGAGCAGGCAGGCGATGACGATCGGGGCGAACGAGAAGAGCCCGACCGTCCCGAGGAGCTCGAGCACGCCGATCAGCAACGCGAGGCCGATCACGCTCTCGGCCAGGCGGGCCGGCGCGCCGGTCCAATCGGCCAGGACGCGGCGTCGGATCGCCACCGCGGCCAGCCCGAGCGAGGCGCAGATCACCACGAGGGCCGCCGCGCCGAGCAGATAGCGGCCAATGGCTACGCTTGCGCTCCCACCCATGACCGCCCGAAGACTAGGTGCACTGGCGTCGCTCGCGCTCGTTCCGATCCTCGCCGGGTGCGGCGCGGGCCAGACTCAGCGCACGCCCGCGGCCAGCGACGTACCGCTCGTGCCGGGGGCGCAGATCGCGGTCCAGTCGCGCGCATGCGACCGCGGATCGCGCGTCTTCTGCTCTGTCGACCTGGTCGTGGTCGACCACCGCTACGTCTCCTCCGACATCCTCGCTCGCGACGAGAGCCACGTGCTGCGCAAGCACGGCTGGTCGCTCGCCGACGGCGACACCGGCCTGCAGAGCGCGGCGAACTCGCCCGGCCACAAGCTGCGGCTGACCTTCTCGACGGCCGACGGCGACCTGCGCGAGGTCGATCTCGGCACGATCATCCGCCCCTGGCCGATCGTCTACGGGCTGTCGAGCACGATGTTCGATCGGACGGCTGCGATGTCGATGCGGCTCGAGGTCGGCGCTAGCTGAGCGAGAGGCGGCGATCGGGTCCGACCGAGACCGCCTTGCGCCCGGCCAGGAGATCGCGCAGGTCGGTCCCGACGAGCTCCGAGCGCCAGCCCTCGAGCGTGCGGACCTCGGGCTCGGGCTCGCCGCGCCGGGCGGCGGCCACGATCATTTCGAGCTCGCCCCGCGAGGCGATCAGCTCGTAGGCGAGCCCCGCCTCGAGCGCGCGGGCGCGCAGCACCGACTCGGCCAGGACGATCAGCGGCGCGTCCTCAGGATCGGACCGGCCCCGCGCTTCCTCGCGCGGGATCGGCGACGCGTTCATCCCGGACGCGATCGCCTCGAGGATGGCCGCGCCGCGCTTTCTGATCCCCGAGGGATGAATGCCCCGGATCTGCTCGAGCGCGCCGACGCTCGTCGGGTGGCGCTTGGCCAGCTCGACCAGGGCGGGGTCGGCCAGCACCGATCCGACCGGCCGGTCCTCCTCGGCCGCCGTGCGCTCGCGCCAGGCGGCCAGCTCTCTCGCCACGGCCCGGGACTTCGGATCCAGCTGACCGATGCGGGGCAGGCGCTCCCAGGCGCTGTAGGGGTCGCGCTCGTCGGTGGCCGTCTCAAGTCGGCGGCACTCCTCGCGGGCCCACGATTCGCGCCCGGTCTCCCGGAGGCGGCGCCCCACCTCGTCGGCGAGCTCGAGCAGATGGGCCACGTCCTCGGCGGCGTAGCTCAGCTGCTCGGCGGTCAGCGGTCGCACGTCCCAGCGCGTGTAGCTGGCCGTCTTGCCCACCCGGCGGCCGAGCATCGAGCCGAGCAGGTTGCCGTACCCCGTCTGGGCGCTCGCGCCCACGAACCCGGCCGCCAGTTGGGTGTCGAAGATGTTGGTGATGTCGGTCTTCCAGGCCCGGCGCAGGATCGCCACGTCCTGGCGGCCCGCGTGGAGCACGACCTCGATGCCCGGATCGGCGAGTAGCTCCGCGATCGGCGCGGCGTCGATGCCGTCCAGTGAGTCGATCAGGTCGATGCGAGGTCCGGACCCGTTGCCCGGGTCGTCGACGGCGATCTGGACCAGGCACAGGAGCGCGCGGTAGCGCCCCTCGGACATGAACTCGGTGTCGATCCCGATCCGCCCGTGGGCGCGCGCGGCGGCGGCCGCCGCGGCCAGCTCCTCAGCGGTGGCGAGGGGCCCGGCGGCGGTGCGTCGTAGTTCCTGAGCGCGCATTCAGCGTGAGCCTACCGGGGGGGCGGTCCGGTTAGCGGGCCAGACGGCGCAATCCGACCGTCCTGGTAGGATATGAGGCGCATGATCTTCTCGTCCAAGGCTGAGTACGGCGTGCGGCTGATGGTCGAGCTCGGGCGCCAATCGCCGGAGCAACCCACCTCGTTGAAGGCCATCGCGGACGCCGAGGGACTTCCGCTGGCCTATCTCGAGCAGGTCGTCGCCCGGCTGCGCAAGGCCGGCCTGGTGATGAGCGCTCGCGGTGCCCACGGCGGCTACTGGCTGGCCCGGCCGGCCGAGGAGATCGCGATGGTGGACGTGGTGCAGGCGCTCGAGGGCGCGATCGCGCCGATGGAGTGCTTCGTCCACGACCACACAGAGCGGGTGCTCTGCTCGCACGAGGCGGACGCCGGGCGATGCGCCACCAAGCTCCTGTGGACGCGCGTGCAGGGCGGGATCATCCGCTCGCTGCAGACCACCACGCTGGCTGAGCTCGTCGAGTTCTCGCGTCGGCCCGAACTCGCTCCGACAGCCTGACCGGTTCCCGAATGAAAGCTTGATATGGCAGATCTAGAGATACGAAATCTTCACGTCCGCGCCGGCGAGAAGGACATCCTGCGGGGTGTCGACCTGGTGGTTGACAGCGGCGAGATCCATGCGTTGATGGGGCCGAACGGCTCGGGCAAGTCGACGCTGGCCAACGCGGTGATGGGTCACCCGGGGTTGGAGGTCACCGAGGGTCAGATCTTCTTCAAGGGTCAGGACGTGACCGAAGCGGACCCCGACGAGCGCGCCCGGATGGGGCTGTTCATGGCCTTCCAGTACCCGGTCGCGGTACCCGGTGTGACCGTGACCAAGTACCTGCGCACCGTGCTGAACGCGCATCGCGAGGCGGCCGGTGAGGAGCCGATTCCGCTCAAGGAGTTCCGTCAGACGGTCGAGGCGGCGATGAAGCTCACGAACGTCCCGCGCGACTTCTCCACGCGGTATTTGAACGAGGGCTTCTCGGGTGGCGAGAAGAAGCGGATGGAGATCCTCCAGCTGGCCTTGCAGAAGCCGCTGATGGCCGTTCTGGACGAGACCGACTCGGGGTTGGACATCGACGCCCTGCGGGTGGTCGCGAACGGAGTGAACTCGGTGGCGGGCCCGGACATGGGCGTGCTCATCATCACTCACTACCAGCGGATCCTGCACCTCGTGCAGCCCTCGCACGTGCACGTCATGTATCTGGGCCGGATCGTCCGCGAGGGTGGGCCGGAGCTCGTCGAGGCGCTCGAGGCCAAGGGCTACGGGTGGATCACCGACGAGATCGAGGCGGCCGCGTGACCACGGTCGCCCCGAGTCTGGGCGAGATCGCCGCGCAGTTCCCGGTCCTGCGCAACCGGTCTTTCGACGGACGGCCGGTCGCATACCTCGATTCCGCCGCGACTTCGCAGACGCCGGATCCCGTGATCGAGGCGATGACCTCGTACTACACGCACTCCCGGGCGTCGATTCACCGGGGCGTGTATCCGCTGGCCGCCGAGGCAACCGACCTGTACGAGGGCGCGCGGGCGCGCATTGCCTCGTGGCTGGGGTCGACCGTCCAGGAGACTGTGTTTACCGCCAACGCGACCGCGGCGATCAACATGGTCGCCTACACGTGGGGGCGTCTGAACGTCCGGCGCGGCGATCTCGTGGTCCTCACCGAGATGGAGCACCACTCGAACATCGTCCCCTGGCAGCTGTTGTGTCAAGACCGCGAGGCCGAGCTGGCCTACGTGCCGGTCTTAGACGACGGCTCGCTGGATATGGACGCGCTCGATGTGCTGTTGGAGCGCGGCCCTCGGCTCGTGGGCGTCGTGCACGTCTCGAACGTGCTGGGGACGATCAACCCGGTCGCTTCGATTGCCCGCCGCGCACATGACGCTGGTGCGGTGGTTCTGGTGGACGGCTCCCAGGCGGTGCCGCAGCTGCCGGTGTGGCTGCCTGACCTGGACGTCGATTTCTACGCGTGGACCGGCCACAAGGCGTACGGGCCCACCGGGATCGGCGTTCTGCACGGGCGGCGCGAGCTGCTCGAGGAGATGCCTCCGTTCATCGGGGGCGGGCACATGATCCGCACGGTGGCGGCCAACGAGTCGACCTGGACCGACCTGCCCTGGAAGTTCGAGGCCGGGACCTCTCAGATCGCCGAGGCAATCGGGCTCGGCGCGGCGGTGGACTGGATCCAGGGGATCGGGATCGGCGCGATTCACGAGCACGAGCAGGCGCTGGTGGCCGAGACACTTTCGCGTTTGGCCTCCTCGGAGGTACCGGGTGTGAGCATCCAGGGACCGGCGGCGGCGTCTGACCGGGGCGCGCTCGTGTCGTTCACGCTGGAAGGCGCCCATCCGCACGACATCGCCGACATCCTGGGGCACGGCGGCGTGTGCGTGCGCGCCGGGCACCACTGCGCGCAGCCGCTCATGCGTCGGCTCGGCGTGCCGGCCACGACACGCGCTTCGTTTGCCGTGCACAACTCGGTGGCGGATGTGGACCGCCTGATCGAGGGGCTCGCGCGCGTGCGCAGCACGCTGCGGCTCGACTGAATTCGTGAGCGCGGAGGCGTCGCTTCAGCGGCGCGACCCGGGCCAGTAGCGCCCCGTGCTCGCGCCGTCCGGGACCTCGCACGGGATCGCCGCGGGATCGAAGGCGGCGCACACCTGCAGCGGGCTCTCGAAGAGCCCGACCGACGGAAGCGCCCGGCCGGTGAACGAGAACAGCGTCAGGTTGTCGTTCGGGGTCCCGGCGCCCGGCTCCCAGCCGACGCCGGGGATCCACTCGGGCTCCCAGTAGAAGAGCCCGGTGCCGAGGTGGTTCGGGATCTCGTGGATGATCGAGAGCAGGTCGTTGTAGAACGAGACCTGACCGCCGGGCGTGTCCGGATAGCCGTCTGAGAGCTGGCTGGTCTGCCAGACGAAGTTGCCGGTGCTGTCCCCGGCCGCGAGCGTCCACGGATACTGGGATTCGGCGATCACGATCTGCTTGCCGTACCGGGTGGCGAGGTCGTCGACGTTGGCGCGCATCGCTTGTACGGGACCATGGAAGAACGGGTAGTACGACAGCCCGATCACTTCGAATTGCACGCCGTCCTTGACCATGTGGTCGTAGAAGCGGACGCTGTCGGTGTTGTTGCCGCCCTCGTCGAAGTGCAGCATGACGAGGAGCTTGTGATCAGGGGGGTTGGCGCTCTCTGCGCCGGCGACGCCGGCCTTGAGCAGCGTGGTCAGGTTCTCCCAGCCGGTGTCGGCGGTCCAGTCGACCTGGCCGACCGGCCACAGGATCCCATTGCGGATCTCGTTGCCGATCGAGACCATGTCGACCGGCGTGTGCTGCTTGGCGAAAGCGGTCATCACCTGGCTCGTGTAGGTGCGGACCGTGTTCGTCAGCTGGGTGAGGTCTTGGCCCTGCCAGGCGGCCGGGATGTTCTGGTGCTGCGGATCGGCCCAGAAATCCGAGTAGTGGATGTCGAGGTAGAGCCTGTCGCCGGCGGCCTTGATGCGGCGGGCCATGGCCAGGTCGCTCGCGAGGTCGCTGTAGCCCGCCGGCGGGTTGACCCAGAGGCGCAGCCGCACGTAGTTCAGGCCGTGGTCGGTGAGGATGCTCAGCGGCGAGCCGGGCGCGCCGGCGTCGGTGAAGTGAGCGCCGGCGGCCTCCTCCTGGGGCTCGAAGCTCAGGTCGGCGCCGCGGTCGGGGATGGTGTTGATGGGTGTTTGCGCGAACAGGCGGAGCTCGCCGATGCAGGGCGGGGTTCCGTCGTTGTCGGTCACATCGACCTTGACGTAGCGGGCAGTGAGGCGGCCGTTCTGGGCCGGCCAGTACGCCGGCTCTCCGGCCGGGACCGACTGCTGGGTCGCGTTTGGCACGGGCTTGAGCGCGCTCGGGTCGTCGCCCGCGCTGAAGTTCACGAGCGCGGTGGTCGCGGTCTTGGCGAGGGTCAGGCCGAGGCCGTCGAGCGTGCGGGGGCGGCCGAGGTCAACCGTGACGGCGCCCGTCCACTGGGTCGCGCACCACTGGGTCGACGCGCTTCCGTCGATGGCGTTCGAGGCGGGGGAGCCGGTCGCCTCGGTGTCGGCCGTCGCGGTCCCCTCGAGGGCGACGTTCAGCGAGGTCTGGCTCGGTCGGAACTGATCGGCGTTCGCCGTGGCCGGGGTCGCGATCGGCGAGGTGGGGGCGGTGGCGCCTCCGGACAGCACGAACAGCCCGAGGGCGGCTACGGCGAGGACGAGCACGACGAGACGCTTCTGCATGACCTTCTCCTCCTGCGCGCGTGGGTGTGTTGCGCGTGGCGCGTGCGGGGTGTTAGCGCTCACATCGATGGGTGCACAAAAGTTACCCTAGGCTGGCCGCGCGTGCCTCCGATCAACCTCTACAGCGACACCCAAACCCGTCCGAGCGCCGGCATGCGAGCAGCCATCGCCTCGGCGGTCGTGGGTGATGAGCAGCGGGGCCTGGATCCGACCACGCTTGCGCTGCAGGAGCGGGTCGCCTCGCTTTTGGGCCATGAGGCCGGGCTGTTTCTGCCCAGCGGGACCATGTGCAACGAGATCGCATTGCGGATTCACGCCCGGCCGGGTGGCGATGAGGTGCTGTTGGACCGCACCGCGCATCCGGTCAACGCGGAGGCCGGGGGTCCGGCCCAGCTCGCCGGGCTGATGGTGCGCGTGTTGGATGGCTCGCGCGGGGTGTTCACTGCCGAGCAGCTCGAGGCCGCGCTCCGGCCGGCAGGGAACCGTTACATGCCGCGCTCGCGCCTGGTGTGCGTGGAACAGACGAGCAACCTGGGCGGCGGGACGGTGTGGCCTTTGGCTGGGGTGCGGGGCGTGTTGGACGTCGCGGCGCGGCACGGTTTGCGGACGCATCTCGACGGCGCACGGCTGATGAACGCGGTGGTGGCCTCGGGGGTTGCCGCCGCGGAGTGGGCGGGCGGCTTCGACAGCGCCTGGCTTGACTTCACCAAGGGCCTGGGGGCGCCCGTGGGCGCGGTCCTGGTCGGCTCGCGCGAGTTCATCGACGAGGCGTGGCGCTGGAAGCAGATGCTCGGTGGCGCGTTCCGGCAATCGGGGATCGTGGCTGCGGGATGCCTGTATGCGCTGGAGAACAACGTTTCCCGTCTCGCGGTTGATCATGAGAACGCCTCGGTGCTGGCGCATGGCTTGGCCGAGCTTTCGGGCGTGGATCTTGATCCATCATCCGTGGAGACGAACATCGTGATCTTCGGGGTGGATGATGCGCCCGGGCTGGTGGCGCGGATGGCCGGTCGGGTCGAGCTCCAGGCGTTCGATCAGCACCGTGTGCGGGCGGTCACGCACCTGGACGTGAGTCGCGAGGATGTCGAGCGGGCGCTCGGCGCGTTCGCCGACGAGCTGGGCTGAAAGCGGACTTTGTCGTGGCTTCCTCCGGCGACACGCGCGAACACCACTTCGGGTCCGGGACGCCGTTCTCGGTCGGCGTCGAGGAGGAGCTGTTCCTGGTCGACCCGGTCACGGGCGCTCAAGCCAATACGTCGGCCGCGGTGCTGGACCGGCTCGGAGAGGTGGCCGGCACGGTGGAGCGCGAGCTGCACGCGTGTCAGATCGAGCTCATCTCGGGCGTGCACATGTCGGCCGCGGACGCGGTGGAGGAGCTCCGTGAGCTTCGTCGCGCCGTCGTCGCCACCGGTGCGGGCATCCTGGCCTCCGGCACCCATCCCACCGCGAAGGAGGGCGACGCGGCGATCACCGACAAGGAGCGCTACGAACGGATCCGCTTCCTGCTCGGGGATGCCGTGGTCGCGCCGGTTGCGGGGCTGCACATCCACGTCGGGATGCCGGACCCCGAGACGGCGATCCGGGTGTTCAACGGGCTGCGATGCGAGCTGCCGCTGCTCCAGGCGCTGGCCGCCAACTCGCCGTTTCACCGCGGGCGTGACAGCGGCCTGGCATCCGCCCGCGAGGTAACGCTTCGGAGCTGGCCCCGGTCGGGTGCCCCGCGGGCGTTTCGCTCCTTTGAGGACTTCGTGGCCATGGCCCGACTGCTCACTCGCGCGGCCGACGTTCCGGACTACACGTGGTTCTGGTGGAAGCTTCGTCCTCACCCCAGGCTCGGCACGGTCGAGATCCGCGCGCTCGACGCCCAGACCCGGCCGGCCGACACGGCGGCGCTGGTCGCCCTGGTGCACTGCCTGGCGCGCGACGCGGCCGAGACGACGCCGCCGGACGAAGATCCTCCCCCCGAGGTGGTGGAGGAGGGCCTGTTTCGGGCCGCCCGATTCGGTGTTCACGGCAGGCTGCCCGACGCCGAGGGGACGTTGCGGCCGGTCAGCGAGCTGCTCGAGGACGCGTTACGGCGGGCCCAGCGGTGGGCGGACGAGCTCGGCTGCGCGGAGGCGCTCGGCGGGCTGCGCGACATCATGGCCCGGGGAGGTGGCGCCGGAGCACAGCGAGAGATATACGAGATCGCCGGGATCGCGGCCGTGGTGCGGCGGCTGGTCGAGCTGACCCAGGCCGGCGCCTGAGACGTTCTGCTCTGCCTGTGCCCCGGCGGGGCGATTCCGCGGAATCGGCAACCTTTCGGTTGCGCGTTGCTGTGTCGGGGTCGGCGATTCGCTACGTCGGGGTCGGCGATCGAATCTCTCGCGCGCGGGCCCGCGCGCGTGAGGTTTCCGTCCGAGCCGGGGTCTACTCTATCGAACATGTGTTCGGTTGTGGATGTCACGGTTGAGACCCGGGAGCCGGTCGCGTCGCTCGAAGCGCTGGAGCGCGAGATCTGTGAGCTGGCGGCGCACATCGCCGTCGCGACGTGCCGCTGGCTCGAGCTGGTGGCCGAGTTCGACGAGCGCGGTGGGTGGGCTGAATGGGGCGTGAAATCGTGCGCCCACTGGCTGTCGTGGCGATGTTCGATCGGGCTGGTCACGGCGCGCCAGCACGTGCGGGTGGCGCATCGTCTCAGGGAGTTGCCCGGGGTGCGGGCGGCGTTTGCCCGGGGCGAGCTGTCCTACTGCAAGGTCAGGGCGCTCAGCCGGGTGGCCACGCCGGAGACCGAGGCGGGGTTGCTGGAGATCGCGCGACACGCGACCGGGGCGCAGCTTGAGAAGCTCGTGCGCTGTTACGCGGGCGCGCTGTCGGCGACGCTCGGGACGGCGCAGCGCGCGCATGACCAGCGGTACGTGAAATGGAGCTGGAATGACGACGGGTCGCTGCGACTCGAGGGGCGCCTGCCCGCTGCCGAGGGCGCACTGGTCGTAAAGGCGCTGGAGCGGCTCGAGGAGACGCCTGCGGAGGAGGACGCCTTTGTGCCGTCGCCGGTGGCGGCGTGCCGGGCCGATGCGCTGGTGTCGATGGCCCGAACGGCGATGGCCGAGTCGGCCGCGGCGAACGGTGGCGCGGAGCGGTGCGAGCTGGTCGTGCACGTCGACGCCGCGACGCTCGTGGCGGACCGTGTGGGCGAGCGCTGCCACGTGTCCTCCGGGCCGGCGATCGCGCCTGAGACCGCGCGGCGGCTGGGGTGCGATGCGTCCGTCGTGCGGATCCTGGAGCGGGATGGGAGGCCGCTGACGGTTGGGAGGCGGACGCGAACGATTCCGCCCGCGGTGCGGCGGGCGCTGCGAAGCCGAGATGAGGGATGCCGATTCCCCGGCTGCACGCACGAGCGGCACCTGCACGCCCATCACATCAAGCACTGGGCGCGGGGCGGTCCGACGACGCTGGACAACCTGGTTCAGCTTTGCTCATACCACCACCGGCTGGTGCACGAGGGCGGATTTGCGGTTGAGCGCGGAGGCGGCGGCGCGGTGCAGTTCCGGCGGCCCGACGGGCGGGTCATCGCGGTCGCGCCGTGCGAGGGGCGGGCGCGCGGGCCGGACTTGACCGAGCAGCATCTGGCGCAGGGCGTGGCGGTCGATTCGTCGACGTGCCGGCCGCTGTCGGCCGGGGATCGGCTGGACTATGACCTGGCGATGGATGCGTTGCTGCCGAGGGCGCTCGCTACGCTAATTGGCGATGGACGATCTGTACCGCGAGAACATCCTGGATCACTACAAGCATCCGCACAACTGGAGTCCCCCGGCGGCGGAGATCGAGAGGCCGGATCTGGAGTTCCATGACCTGAACCCGCTGTGCGGGGATGAGCTCAGGGTGCAGCTGGCGGTGGATCAGCAGGGCCGGATCGAGGACGTGCGGTTCTCCGGGCACGGCTGTGCGATCTCGCAGGCGGCGGCGTCGATGGCCTCGGACGAGGTCAAGGGCATGCCCCTCGATGAGGTGCTCAAGCTGGACCGGTCGTTCGTGCTCGACCTGCTCGGGATCGACATCTCGGCCACGCGGATGAAGTGCGCGCTGCTGTCGCTCAAGGTGCTCAAGGGCGCCTCGCTCGGGCGTGCGGTGGACTGGGAGCCGCCCGAAAGCAACGCGGCGTAGGTCGCCGCGTCCGCGCTCAGAATCTCGCGTCCGCGCTCAGGCGCTGAGTGCGGCGCTCAGGAGCTCACGGCCGCGCCGAGCGACGATCCGCGCGAGCTGCCGTAGGGGTTGGTGGCGGTGACCGTGATGCGGATCCGCTTGCCCACGTCGGAGGGGGCCACGACGTAGGTCAGGCTCGTGGCGCCGGGGATCGCGGTCCAGGTGGTGCCGCCGTCGCTCGAGTCCTCCCACTTGTAGGAGAAGGTGCCGGTGGGGCTCCAGGTGCCGACGGCGCCCGTGAGGGTCGCGCCCTGGTAGGCGATCTGGCTGACCGTGCCGCTGACGGTGGGATGGGCGGTGTTGGCGGGCGCGCCGCTGAGGATCGGCTGGGTGCCCAGCGAGGATCCGCTGGCGCTGCCGTAGGTGTTGGTCTCGGTGACGGTGATCCTGATCCGGTTTCCGGTGTCGGAGCCCGTGAGGGTGTAGCTGGTGCCGGTGGCGCCGGGGATCGGGATCCAGGTGGTGCCGCCGTCGCTTGAGCTCATCCACTGGTAGGCGATCGTGCCGGTCGGGTTCCAGGTGCCGGGATCGGCGGTCAGGGTCTGTCCCGGGTACGCGGTCGCGTTGGTGGTTCCGCTGACTGTGGGGTGGGCGGTGTTGACCGGCGCGTTGGCGTTCGTGGTGAACGTGTAGTCATAGCCGTAGGTGGTGCCGTCGGCGTTCTGGGCCACGAGGCGGTAGTGGTAGCTCGTGCCCGACTGCAGGCCGTGGATGCTCGAGTTGATGGTCACCATGGCGGGGCCGGTGCCGATGTCGACCGGCGCGGTCGACTGGCCGTAGGCGTTCGTGGTGCCGTACTGCCAGTAGTAGGTGGTGTCCAGGCCGTTGGGGTAGACGCCGGCGAGGAGGTTCAGGCCGTAGTAGCCGATGCCGGCGGCGTAGCCCCCGCCGCCGCCGCTGCCAAGAGTGACGCCTGGGGCGCCCTGGGCGATGGCGCCGCTGATCGAGCCCGCGCCGGTGGGCCCGTCGTAGCCGAGCACGCCGTTGCACACGTAGAAGTTCGCGCACGTCCCGTTGGAGCCCATGCCGACGTCGTGCAGCAGGGACGCATCGGAGTAGGCCCATGCGGGGGTGGTTCCGTTCACGCCGGTAAGCGCCTCGAAGGCGGCGATGAGCGGGCTGGACAGGCTGGTCCCGCCGACCGAGAACCACGAGCCGCCCGAGTAGATCAGCAGCCCCGATCCAGGCCAGGCGTCGGCGGACACGTCGGAGTATGTGCGGCCCGTGCAGCCGGTGTCGCTCTCGAAGGCCGGCTTGGCCTCCCAGACGTTGCAGCCCGATCCCGCCCCGCCCCAGGCGGTCTCATAGAGGCCGCGCGCATGCGTGTCGGTGGGGCTGGCGCCGATGATCCCGGTCCCGCCGGCTGCGGTGACCCCCGGCAGAGAGGCGGGGTAGGCGGCGAAGCCGGTCATGTAGCCGTTGTCGCCGGTGGAGGCGACCACGGAGGCGCCGGGGTAGGTGAAGCCGCTGCCCGAGACCGCGCCGGAGGCGCCGAAGCTCCAGGAGTTCGAGATCTGCTTGGCGCCCAGGGCGCCGGCCTCCTGGATGGCGGCCGACAGGTTGCCATTGCCGTTGTCGTTGGCCTCGACAAGCAGGATCTTGCAGTTCGGGCACAGGGCCGAGACGGCGTCGAGGTCCAGCGACTCCTCGGTGTTCCATCCCCCGTTGGTGGCCGGGAGCGGCGAGGCCTGGCCGTTCTGGTTGACCTTCTTGAAGCAGCCGTTTGCGGTCGTGCAGGCAGGGAGCCCGAAGTTGGCCCGGTACGTGGCCAGGTCCGACTCTGCGGTCGCATCGTCGAAGGCGTCCACGATCGCGACCGTGTCCCCGCCTCCGGCGGTCTGCGAGAGGTACGTCGTGTCGTAGACGTTCTGGAGATAGGCCGGCGTGCCGCCGCTCGGCACCGCGGCGGGCGCCGAGTCATCGGCCGGGACGATCGCCGTGTGCGCACGGAAGCGGGGAAATACCTGCGTGAAGGACGGGTGGCGGGAGACGTGCGCGTGGAGCTGGGCATGGGTGGCCCGGGAGACGAGGACCTGCGCCATGCAGGAGGCATGCCCGGAGGGCGCGGTGCTGCAGGCGTCGCCGACGGCGACCTGAGAGGGAGCGAGCCCGGTCTCCTGCTTGACCGTCTGGCCGGCCGTGGCCTGCTGCGCGCCGGACAGGTGGAGCCGGCCCATGGTGTTCGTGAGCGGCACTACAGACGTGACCGCGCCGGCCGATGACACGGGCAGGACCACCAGCGACAGCACGGTGGCCACCAGCAAGACGGATGAGAAAAGGCCTCCGCGGAGGCCCCGGGCACGATCGGTCATGCCATAGAGATAGGCAGGTTTTGCCCTGCCCCCGAGCATGACCCACCAACTCTGGCCGTCTGTCCGAGCGAGCCGATCGGAGCGCTGGCCCGCTAGACTCTCTGGCATATCCGATCAATTCGCTAGGACTTACGAAACGTGCCGGAAATAGTCGAGGTTTGCCCCGTGGGGGAGCTCCCGCCGGGCGCCATGCGCCTGGTCGAATGGGAGGACCTCGAGATCGGCGTGTTCAACTGCGGCGGCGCCCTGTATGCGATCGAGGACCGCTGTTCGCACGACGACGGGCCGCTGGCCGAGGGCGAGTTCGACGGCGAGAAGTGCACGGTCGAATGCCCCCGGCACGGGTCCCTGTTCGATCTGAAGACGGGAAAGCCGATGACGTTGCCCGCGTACGAGCCAGTGGACACGTTCGCGGTGATCATTGAAGACGAGACGATCAAGCTGGAGGTGGAGTAGTGGCCGTAACTGAAAATCAGGCACTAGCGGCCATCAACGCGGATTACGACGAGCGCTATGGCTTCCACGACGCCGAGAACTACCTGTACAAGGCGCCAAAGGGCCTGAACCGCGAGATCGTCGAGAAGATCTCCGAGTTCAAGTCTGAGCCGCAGTGGATGCGCGATTTTCGTCTAAAGGCCCTCGACCACTTCCTGGCCCGTCCCCAGCCGACCTGGGGCTCGCCGCTGCTGGCCGACGTCGACTACGACGACATCCACTACTTCGTCCGTGCCTCCGAGAAGCCGGGCCGCAGCTGGGATGACGTGCCCGACGACGTCAAGAAGACCTTCGACCGCCTGGGCATCCCCGAGGCGGAGCGCAAGTTCCTCGCCGGTGTGGGCGCCCAGTACGAGTCCGAGGTCGTCTACCACCAGGTGCACGAGGACCTCGCGAAGCAGGGCGTGATCTTCGTCGACATGGACACGGCGCTGCGAGAGCACGAGGACATCGTGCGCGAGTACTTCGCGACGATCATTCCCCCCAACGACAACAAGCTGGCCGCGCTGAACTCGGCCGTGTGGTCGGGCGGCTCGTTCGTGTACGTCCCCGAGGGCGTGCACGTCGAGATGCCGCTGCAGGCCTATTTCCGGATCAACACCGAGAACATGGGGCAGTTTGAGCGGACCCTGATCATCGCGGAGCCGGGCTCCTACGTTCACTACGTCGAGGGCTGCACGGCGCCCACGTACAGCAGCAACAGCCTTCACTCGGCCGTAGTGGAGCTGATCGCCAAGCCGGGTGCGCGGATCCGTTACACGACCGTGCAGAACTGGTCGACCAACGTGTTCAACCTGGTGACCAAGCGTGCGGTGGCGCAGGAGGACGCCACGGTCGAGTGGGTGGACTGCAACCTGGGCTCGCGGCTGACCATGAAGTACCCGAGCGTGTACCTGATGGGCGAGCGCGCCCACGGCGAGATCCTGTCGATCGCGTTCGCCGGCAAGGGCCAGCATCAGGACGCCGGCGGGAAGATCATCCACGCGGCGCCGAACACGACGAGCAACATCTTTGCGAAGTCGATCTCCAAGGACGGCGGGCGCGGCTCCTACCGAGGGCTGCTCGAGATCGCCAAGGGCGCTCACGGCGCGCGCAGCAAGGTGGTATGCGACGCGCTGCTGCTCGACGAGCACTCGCGCTCCGACACCTACCCGACGATCCGGATCAGCGAGGACGACGTCAATGTCGGCCACGAGGCGACCGTCTCGAAGGTCGGCGACGATCAGCTGTTCTACCTGATGTCCCACGGCATCCCCGAGGATGAGGCGTCCAAGCTGATCGTCAACGGCTTCATCGAGCCGATCACCAAGGAGCTCCCGATGGAGTACGCGGTCGAGATGAACCGGTTGATCGAGCTCCAGATGGAGGGCTCGATTGGCTAGCGCGGTAGAGCTCCCGACCTTCAAGGGCCGGGCGGGCTGGGAGTTCACCGACATCTCGGCGCTGAACCTGGCCGCCTATCGGCCCGTTGCCGCGCAGGACGGCGTCGCCGGCGCGAAGCCCCTGTTCGAGCTGCCGCAGCCCGAGCTGCCCGATGGGGTGCTCGTCACCACGCTCGACCACGCCCCCCGCGACCGGCTCGGCTCGCTGATCCCCGAGGGCGACGACGTGTTCGTGAGCCTCAACGACGCTGGTCCCCGAAGCGGGTGGCTGGTCTACGTTCCGAAGGGCGTGGTGGTCGAGAACCCGATCTCGCTGCACACCGTGCAGTCGGACTCCGGCACGCTGCTCAACCAGCGCACGCTGGTGGTCCTCGAGGAGGGCGCCCAGGCCGAGGTGTGGGAGCAGTATCTGTCGGGAGCAGAGGAGCTCGACGGCGTGTTCAACGCGGTCACCGAGCTGATCGTCGGCGACGGCGCCCGACTGCGCTACGTCTGCGGGCAGGGGCTGTCGGAGCGAAGCTGGATGTTCGGCGCGCAGCGGTCCCAGCTCGGCCGGGATGCCGGCCTGGACTGGGTGGCGCTCGGCTTCGGCTCGTCGCGGGGGCGCGTGCGCATGGAGACGCGGCTGGGCGGCGAGGGCGCGGAGGCCCGAGTGACCGGCGCGTACGCCACCCACGCTCGCCAGCACATCGACTTCGACACCACCCAGGAGCACGCGGCCCCCAACACGACCTCGGATCTGGCCTTCCGCGGCGTGCTCACCGGGCGCTCGACTGCGGTCTGGAAGGGCAACATCATCGTCGACCCGGGCGCGCAGAAGACCGACGCGTTCCAGGAGTCGCGCAACCTGCTGCTGTCAAAGCGCGCCCACGCCGACGCGATCCCGGGCCTCGAGATCCAGGCCAACGACGTGCGCTGCACGCACGCGGCGGCGGTCGCCCAGGTCGACCCCGAGCAGCTGTTCTACCTGCGCTCGCGCGGGCTGCGCGAGGAGGTGGCCAAGCGGCTGGTCATCGAGGGCTTCCTGGCCGCGCTGGTCGAGCGCTTCGAGGAGGGGCCGGTGCGCGAGCGCCTCGCCGCCTCGCTCGACGGCCGCCTGGCCCTCGTCTTGAACGACTAGGAAGCGGCGGCCAGCTCGTCGAGCGCTTCGAGCTCGTCCTCCTCGAGCTCGAGCTCGGCCGCCTCGCGGTTCTCGTCGAAGTGGGCGATGTTGCTGGTGCCCGGAATCGGCAGGGTGACCCGGGAGTGCTGGAGCAGCCAGGCCAGCGCGACCTGCCCGGACGTGGCGCCGTGGCGGCTCCCGATCTCGGCCACCGCGCTGCCCGGCTTGGCCAGGTCGCCCCTGGCCAGCGGGAAATAGGCCATGAAGGCGAGCCCGGCTTCCTCGCAGAACCGGAGCTCGTCCTCGGAGGCGCGGTCGCCCACGTTGTAGTGGTTCTGGACCGAGACGATCGGGACGATCTGCTGGGCGCGCTCGATCTCCTCGACGGTCACGTTGGACAGGCCGATGTGGCGGATCTTGCCCTCCTCCTGGAGCTCGGCCAGCGCGGCCACCGAATCCTCGATCGGCACCTTCGGGTCCACCGTGTGAAGCTGATACAGATCGATCCGCTCGAGCTTGAGGCGCAGGAGCGAGGCTTCGCAACAGCGCTTCAACCGATCGGGGCGGCCGTTGGGCTCCCACCGCCCCGGACCCGACCGCTCGTAGCCGCCCTTGGTGGCGATGAGCAGATTCTCCGGGTAGGGCCGGAGCGCGTCGGCGATCAGGTTCTCCGAGACCTCGGGGCCGTAGGAGTCCGCGGTGTCGATCAGGTTGACGTCACGCTCGAGCACATGACGGAGCAGCTCGCGTATGGCGGCCGGGTCCTCGGGCTCGCCCCAGACCCCCGGGCCGGTGATGCGCATGGCGCCGAACCCGAGCCGGAAGACCTCGTTCTCGCCGCCGAGGAGGAACGTGTCGTCGGGCATGTGATGGAGAATCTTGTCAGCAATGGCGCGCCAGCTCCCCGCCCTCATCCCGCTCGGCTACGGCAAGTTCGTGCGGGCCGATCGGGTGTATGCCCTGGTGCCGCTCGAGGGGCCCGACCGGGGCGACGGGCGGCGGACGCTGGTGTACGTGGAGGGGATCGAGGAGCCCGTGATCGCCTCGCGCTCGGAGGGAGCGATCGCGCGGGACGTGGCCGGCGCGACCGGGCGGGGTCGCTCGCGCGAGGGGATGGAGCTGCCGGGGCAGGAGCCGCTGTTCTGAGCGGTTGAGCGTTTTCCTGCTCCTCTGGACGAATGTTCGATCAAGCCGGTTGTGGGACGCGCCGATATGCGGGGTGAAGGCGCAAACGTTTGCGTCGCCGGGGTGGGCGCGGACACAAAAGTGAGGTAGACGAATGCGTGGAAGTGTCTACCGTCCTGGGAGGCGGCGGGCAGGTTCGATCGTTCTGGCGACCGGGGTAGCCCTCGCCTTTGCCATCGGGGGGACATCGACGGCGGCCGCGAAGGCGCCGACCCGAGCGGCGGCCAAAGCGCCGGCGCGAGCGTCTCACAGC
Source organism: uncultured Solirubrobacterales bacterium (assembly GCA_963834675.1). Taxonomy (GTDB): domain Bacteria; phylum Actinomycetota; class Thermoleophilia; order Solirubrobacterales; family Solirubrobacteraceae; genus Palsa-465. The sequence continues at coordinate 117,044 of CAWICS010000009.1, read as the reverse complement.
CAGGCAAAGCTCCAGGCGAGGCCTACGGTGGTCGCGCGCGCCGCCGGGCACAAGATGGGTTGAGCGGCCGGTGCTAGCCATGTTGGGGGGCCTGCGCACGAGTTCGCGCCAGGCTCCCGCGCCGCGTGCCTTCGTCCGTTACGTCACGCTCCTCGCCGGCCTGGGGGCCGCCCTGGTGGCGCTCGTGCCGTGGACCCGCGAGTGGCGGGTCGGCTCGCTTCCGATGTTCGCCGTCCTGTCTGCCTTCGTGCTGGTCGGCGAGCTCCTGCCGATCCCGGTGCCGCGTCGCCGCGGCCTGGCGCGCGTGACCATCTCGACCGCGTTCGCCTTCGCCATCCTGCTCCGCTGCGGCCCCGGGCCGGCCGCGCTGATCTATGTGTTGAGTTCGGTGATCGCCGATCTGGCCGGTCGGCTCGCGCCGCTCAAGATCCTGTTCAACGCCGCGCAGTACCTGCTCGCCGTGCTCGCCGCGGGCGCCGTGCTGGCCATCGCCCAGTCGTTCCCGCTGACCAGCATCACCGGTGACGAGCTGCCGGTCGTGCTGCTCGCCGCGGTCGCGTTCTTCGTCACCAACCACGTGTTGGCCTGCGTGGGCTGCGCGCTGATGGCCCGGCTGCCGATCGTGGACTACCTGCGCGAGGACCTCGCCTTCCAGGCGTGGACTGCCGGTTGCGTCCTGGCCTTCGCTCCCGCATTGCTCGCCTCGGCCGACGCCAGCGTGGCACTCGTCCCGGTCTGCTTCGTGCCGATGCTGGCCGTATACGTCGGCGGAAAGCAGGCCGCGACCTCGAGCCATCGCGCCCACCACGATGGACTGACCGGACTGGCCAACCGCTCGTCGCTGGCCGAGACGCTCCAGGAGGCACTGGGCGGCGCGGAGCGCGAGGGCCGGTCGGTGGCGGTGATGCTGCTCGACCTCGACGACTTCAAGGCGATCAACGACACGCTCGGGCACGAGCTCGGCGATCTGGTCATCCAGCGGGTGGCGCGCCGGCTCAGCCAGGCGATCACGGCCAGCGGGCACGACGCCCTGCTGGCGCGGATCGGCGGCGACGAGTTCGGCGTGATGGTGCCCGGCGCGCGGGCCGAGGCCCAACAGGTGGCGGAGGGGTTGCTGGCCGCCCTCGATCATCCACTCGAGGCCGATTCCGTGGCGCTGCACCTGCGTGCGAGCATCGGCATCGCCTGCTATCCGGAGCACGGCCGCACGGCTCCCGAGCTGATGCGGCACGCCGACGTGGCCATGTACTGCGCCAAGGGCTCGGACGCCGCGTTCGCCACCTACGCCGAGGAGGACGACGAGTACAGCATCGACCGCCTCGCGCTGGCGGCCCAGCTGCGGCGCGGGATCGAGCGGGGCGAGCTGGTCGTCCACTACCAGCCCAAGGTGGCGCTCCAGGGCGGAGCCACGCTGGCGGTCGAGGCGCTGGTGCGCTGGAACCATCCCCAGCTCGGGTGCATCGGGCCCGACGGGTTCATCCCGCTGGCCGAGCAGACCGGCGTGATCAAGCCGCTCACCGAGAAGGTGCTCGAGGCTTCGCTTCAGCAGTGCCGGGCCTGGCGCCGGGAGGGGCTCGAGGTGACCGTGTCGGTGAACGTGTCGACCCGCAGCCTGCTCGATCACGATCTACCGGCGGTCATCGGGGCCCTTCTGGCCCGGCTCGACCTGCACGGCTCGGCGCTCCAGCTCGAGATCACCGAGACCCGGATCGTGGCTGACCTGCCGCGGGCGCGGGCATCGCTGGACGAGTTGCGGGCGATGGGCGTGATGATCGCGATCGACGACTTCGGGACCGGCTACTCATCGCTGTCGCAGCTGCAGCAGCTGCCGGTTGACGAGATCAAGATCGACCGCTCGTTCGTTACCCGGATGGAGACCGATCGCCAGGACGCCGTACTCGTGCACTCGATCATCGACCTGGGCCGCAACCTGGGCCTGCGGGTGACCGCCGAGGGCGTCGAGACCGAGAACGTCAAGCAGGTCCTGGCCAAGCTCGGCTGCGACTACGCCCAGGGGTTCCACGTGGGCCGGCCGGTGATCGCCGAGGAATGCACTCGGTATCTGGGGCTTGCCGACGAAGGCGCCCCGATGCTCTCCCTGGTTAAGTAGCGAGCTGCTGATACAGCGAGGCCAGGCTCGGGTAGCCGCTCGAGGCCCAACCGGAGTGCTGGAGCGCGGAGATCTGCACCGACGCGGGCTGGCCGGCGGTGCTGAGGATGCCCTGGATGCCCGAGCTGGCGGTGCCGTAGCCGGGGATCGTGTTCTGGCCCTTGAGCCAGCCGGCGGTGGCGTCGGCCGCGGTGATCGGGTTGCTCCATATCGAGTCGGCCGATCCGTAGGTTCCGCTGTCGGTGTAGCCGATGTTCAGCCAGTCGTTGTTGTTCTGGGACTGGCGAGACTGGGCGGCGCCGCCCGACTCCTCGGCCAGCAGCCAGGCCGACACGACCGATGGATCGAGGCCCGTCTGAGCGGCCAGACGTGAGGCGAACTGCTGCTGATCGGAGGTCAGCTGGGTCTGCGCCCCGGCCGGAAGCGCCGTCCCGCCGGTGCCCGAGACGTCCCCAGCGGCGCCGGTCTGCTGGGCCTGGGCCAGGGCGGCGGCGAAGCTGCCTTGGTTTGTGGGGGTAGCGGTGCTGGTGGCCGCAACCGACGGATCGAAGGCGGTCTGGAGAGAAGCGATCTGCGCCTGGATCTGGGAGACCCGGCTTACGGCATCGGTAAAGCTCATCTACTCCCAGTTAGATCGGCGGCGTCCAGGCTGGCTTGAGTCTCCTAGCCGGTTCACGCGTTCCATATTTCAAGTCCTCAGCCGCCGCGCCGAATTACTAGGGGAGGCATGAGCGCCAACCCGACCGCCACAGAGCTGCGCCCCGTACGCATCGTCTGCGCCGGTATCTACCGGAGCGGGAGCACGTGGACGTTCAACGTCGTGCGCCGCATGTTGGAGCTGGCCTCTCCAGGGTGGGAGGTGGCCTACGACTACGCTGAGCCCGATCAGCTGGACAACTTCGTCTGGCGCAATCCTGGCAGCGGGCACCACGTCATCAAGTGCCACGCCGGGAGCGAGGGCTTCGTCGACGCGGTCAACGCCCGGTTCGTGCACGGCGTGGTCTTCTCGCTGCGCGACCCGATGGCAGCGCTCGCGTCGTGCGTCGAGCAGTTCTGCAATCGCGAGCCGTTCTCCCGCCATTGGACGTTTGACCGCGCGCTCGACCACATCGAGGACGGTTTGCGCTTCGGTCAGCAACTCGTGGGTCGCCCTGAGGTCGTGTTCATCGACCTGCATCGCGACGGCGAGGCGGCGAGCCTCGAGCGGATCGTCAACTTCGTCGGCGCCGACCTACCGGCCGCCGAGCTCGAGGCGCTCCGCGAGGAGTTCAGCTTCGCGGCGATGCGGGAGCGGTCCGCACAGATCGCCGAGCAGCCGGCTGACGCGCTGCTGCGGGGCATCAACGATCCCGCCACGCTGATGCACGCGAACCACGTCGAGAAGGGCACGGCACGCGACTGGCGCTCCGAGCTCACGCGTGACCAGATCGCCGCCGCCACCGAGCGATTCGCGCCGTACGCCGAGCTCGTCCAACAGTAGGAGTACCTTCCCCTCACTCGACCGAGGAGGGGAACGTGGCGACAGCAGGCACAACGGAAACCCGACGCGCCGGCGGGCGCCCCGAGCCGGCGCGACTGGCCCGCGGGGTACTGACGAACTTCGACATCTCGGCGGCGACGCTGGCCAACATCGCGCCGGCCATGAGCTTCTTCTTCGGCTTCGCGCTGATCGTCTCGACGGCCGGCGTGGCCGCGCCGCTGACCGTGATCGTCGCGGCGATAGCGATCGCGCTGCTCGGCAACACGCTGACTCAGTTCTCGCGCTCGCACCCCTCGACCGGCTCGTTCGTGACGTTGATCGGCCGCGGGCTGGGCGGCTATCCCGCGGTCGTGGCGGCGGTCGTGCTGGGCGCCGGATACATCCTGGCCGTGTCGTCGGTGGTGGCGATCTCGGGCGGCTGGACCGAGACGATCATCAAGCACTACCTGAGCATCACGATCCCGTGGCAAATCTTCACGGCGATCCTGACCGGCGCCGCGCTCTACCTGATCATCTCCGGGGCGAAGCCGTCGACCACGATCGCCGCGATCTTCTTCGCGTTCGAGGCGGTGCTGCTGGTGGTGATTGCGATCGCGCTGCTCATCCAGCACTCCGGGAGCATCAGCCTCAAGCCGTTTGACCCGGGCAACCTGCACCGTGGCTTCTCGGGGCTGTCGCTGGGGTTCCCGCTCGCCGTGTATCTGTTCATCGGTTGGGAGAACTCGGCGGCCATGGCCGAGGAGACCCGGGATCCGCGCACCGCCGTCCCGAAGGCGATCTTCACGAGCGTCGCGCTGATCATGGTGCTGTACGTGTTCCTGTCCTACTCGACCGTGGTCGGGTTCGACAACAATGCCGACAAGCTCTCCGCGGCCAGCGTTCCGATGGTCGACGCCGCCCAGGGCGTGGCGAGCTTCCTGGCCTTCCTGGCCTACATCGCCGGCTTCACCTCGATCTTCGGAACGCTGATCTCGGCCACGAACTCGCAGGCCCGGATCATCTTCAACTCCGGGCGCGAGGGGCTGCTCCCGAGCGTGACCGGACGCGTGACCGCCCGCACCCAGACGCCGTGGGTGGCGTTCCTGGTCTTCCTGGGCCTGGCACTGGGGATCACCTACGTGTTCTGCCGGACCGGCGACCCGGCCGGGGTGGTGGTCTTCTTCGGCGAGATCGCCACCCTGGGGACGATCCTGGTCGCGTTCACCTACCTGGTGGCCAACCTCGCCCTGCCTATGTACTGGCGCCGCTATCACCCCGACCGGTTCAACCCGATCACCCACCTGGTGCTGCCGCTCGTCGGCGCGGTGGCGATCGGCTATCCGCTCTACGAGTTGGTCAAGCCGGGCCAGCCGGCGCCGTTCAACTCCTACGTGTGGATCGCGCTCGGGATCGTCGTGGTGGCGCTGATATGGGGCGCGATCGTCTTCAGACGCGATCCGGAGCTCGGCGAGCGGGTCGGATCGATCGTGGCCGACGCCGAGTAGACGGGTTAGGCGGCCTGGCGATCCGTGCGGCCGGCCGCGCGAAGCGAGACCGGCAGGCGCAGGAACGTCTCGTAGTCGTTCGGCGTCCCGAGCCCGTACATGCCGGCGCCCTCGGCGCCGACGTTGTCGATCCCGATCGTGGCTCCCTCGGCGATCAGCTCGTTGTAGGCCGGCGCCACGTAGAACTCGCCGCCACACCGCTTCTCGGCCGCGATCATCGCCCTGGCCGCGCGGAAGAAGTCCCCGCCCCGGGCGAAGGTGTAGATGCCGACGGTGGCCTCGTCCGACACGACTTCCTTCTCGACCACGTTGGTCACGCGGTCGGCCGGATCGAGCTCGACGAACGACCACTTGGGGTCCTCAGCGGTCATGGTCATGATCAGCCCGTCGAGGTTCTGCTCACGCAGGAGCGCGAGGTGGGACTCCACGTCGCAGTCGACCCACTGGTCGCTGTTGGCGATCACCAGCACATCCTCGGGATCCACCGCGTGCTCGGCGAGCATCACGGTGCAGGCGGCTCCCTCGGTCACCTGGTCGATGGTGACGATCTCACAGCCGGGCGCCACCTCTCGCAGCGCGGGGACGAAGCCGTAGGACTCGACGTGCTCACGGCGGCAGATGAAGACAAAGCGGCTCGGCTCGCGCGGGGTGAGATTCCGGACGACCACCTCGATCATCGGCACACCGTGCACGGGCAGCAGCGGCTTGGGAAGCTCGTAGCCGACGTCGGCGAAGCGGCTGCCACGCCCGGCCATCGGGATCACCACAGTCAGCATCGATCCTCCCCTACTGGGTACTTGTCGCCCGCCACGGCGGGAAGCTTCACCGCCACGACGGTGGCGTCGGTCAGGGCCAGGAAGTCGCAGGGCTCGCCGGGATCGAGCTTGAGGATGTCGCCGGCGTGCAGCTCGTGGCCGTCCATGCGGACCGACCCCGAGACCACAGCGGTCAGCTCGGTGGCCACCTTGTGGACGTGGCGAGCCTCGGCGTCACCCGCCGTGTAGTGCTTGATCGCAACCTCGACCTCCGAGCTCCGGCACGCGGTCGGCTCGAAGTCGCCCACGAACCAGCCACGGACCATCTCGTCCAGGGTGTGGAGCGTCATGCCGCCACCTCCTGGCGCTGGCGCGCGAGGTGCTGCTCGTAGACGTCGACGCCGTGCATCGAGCTCAGCGAGAAGTAGCGATCGCGCTCTACGTGATGCGTGCCGATGCGACGCCCGGTGAGCACCAGCTCGTTGAACACCGGGCACACGTAGAACGCGCCGTCGACCGAGGCGTCCTTGCGGATCATCGACATGACGCCGTCGACGAAGTCGCCGCCGCGGCGGAACCAGTAGGCCCCGGCGGTGGCCAGACGACTGATCGGACGCTTCTCGGCCGCCTCGACGACGAGCCCCTGGGCGCCAGTGCGCACGTAGGACCAGCGGGGGTGCACCGCGTCAAAGGTGAGCGTGCCGGCGTCCAGCCCGGCCGTCTTGAAGCCGTTGATGATCTCGGGGATCGGCGCCTCGAGGACCTGGTCGCCGTTGTAGACGAGCAGCGATTCCTCGCGCTCGATCTGGCCGATCGCGTGCAGAGCGGTGCAGGCCGCGCCACTCGAGAGCGTGGGCACGCCGATCACCTCGGCGTCGTCCACGAGCAGGCGGATCACGTCGGCCGTGTGGTGGCGGCGCTGCTCCTCCTGGCGGATCAGGAAGATGGCGCGGGAGGCGGCGTCGATCGTCGGCCGGAGGCCCTCGATCACGCGCTGGACCAGCGGCTCGCCGTCGATCTCGACCAGGTTCTTGGGGTACTTCGCGCCGGCGACCTCGAACATCGCGCTGTCTCCGGCCATCAGGACGATGAGCCTCATGCGGCGAGCCTCCTCTCGGCGTTCTCTGCGGCCCCGATGCGGGACCGGATGGCGTCCAGGGTCACGTCATCCGGACCCTCCACGACGAGCACGTGGGCGCCGGCCGCGGTGGCCGCCTTCACGCCGTTCTCGTTGTCCTCGACGATCACCGTCTCCTCGGCGCGGACTCCGAGGCGCTCGAGCGCGGCCAGGTACATCTCGGGATCCGGCTTGGGACGGCTAACGTCCTCGTTGGAGACCGTCACGTCGAGATAGCGCATCAGGTCCGAGCGCTCCATCATCTCCTCGACCGTCCGGCGCACCGAGTTCGAGGCGACGCCGAGCTTGTAACCGGCGGCCTTCAGCTGGGACAGCGCGTACTGGTGGTGGAAGACCGGCTTGCAGCGAGTGGCCACCAGCTCGAGCGTGTACTGCTGCTTGAGCGAGTTCAGGAAGCCGTGCAGCTCCTCGGGCAGGCCCCGCTCCACGCTGAGCATCCGGAGCTTGCGCTTGGTGGGCAGCCCGTCGTAGGTGGTCAGGTGCTCGTACCGGGTGATCTCGTAGCCGAGGAGGCCGAGCGCCCGGTTGAGCGCCTCGTAATGCCACTCACGGGCATCGATCAGGACGCCGTCCATGTCGAAGACGACCGCCTTGATCTGCGGGGTCATGCGAACACCTCCTCGGCGCTCGTCGGGTGGTCGGTGCAGAGGAAGATCTCGGAGGAGCTCCACAGCGGCCAGGCGCTCCATCGCTGCCAGGTGCCATCGCGGTCCCGGCCGTGCAGCTCGGGGGAGATCACCGCGACGCGCTTGCCCGCGTCGAGGTGCTCGGAGATCCGCTCGTGGGTGATGAAGCCGCCGTTGAAGTCGTCGAGCCACACGCCGTCGGCCTGCTCGTAGAGCGCCGGGATCGGCTCGAGCTCTGAGTGGCGGGTGAAGAACGGAAGGCCCGCGTGCGCGTAATGGCGCATGTCGGGCACGGACATGTCGAACGCGAACCACCGGGTGGGGTCGATGTCGCGGAGCGCGTCGGCCAGCATGTCGGCCAGGCCGTCGGCCTTGACATTCACGGCCAGCGCGCCCGGGCAGCCGTGCTCGCGGTAGGCGTCGACGACGGCCTCGAAGCGCAGCGTTCCCTGGCTCGGCGGGTCGTGACTGACTACGAGCGTGCCGTCGATGTCCCGCACGTCGGTCTCGACACCCCAGCCGTGGGCGAAGGCGTCGCGAATCGCCGCCAGTGAGTTGCGCTCGGCGGGCAGCGTCCACAGTCCGCGATGTGCGAGGGAAGGCACAATCCGGTAATCGGAGGCCGGCGGGCGATCTTGAGACTCAGCTCTGTCCGCCGGCGCGGACGAGCTCACGCAGGCGGTCGAGCGTCGCCGGCGTGAATACCGGCAGGTGAGCTTCGCTGCCGTTGCCGGCCTCGTCGCGGCGATAGAGCGCGTGGGCGGCGCCCAGCATCTGCTCGCGCTGGCCGGGCTTCTCCGGGCCGATCACGGCCGCGAGCGCGACGTCGTCGCGCTTGTCCAGGCCGCATCTCTGCACGAGCCCGATGAGCTGCTGCTCCGCGCTGTCGACCGGGAGCCGGCTCGCGTCGATGGCCAGCGTGACCGACTCGCGGCCGCCGAGCGCGTCGGCATAGACGCGCAGCATCTCCTCGGAGGCGAGCAGCTCCTCGGCGTCGGCGAGCACGATGAATCCGGTGACTCCCTGGAGCGGGTGCTCGGCTGCCGGGGCGGCACCCACCTCCGCGAGCATGGTCAGCGTCGCGGCGCTTGGAGCCGTGAGGCAGTGGCGCTCGTAGAACTCCTGGCGCCACATCTCGTGGGAGATCAGCGCCTCGGGCTCGAGCGGCTCGCGTCCGGCGAACTTGGGCAGCTCGACCCCGAACTGATCCCGCTCGACGATCACCACATTGTTCGCGATCGAGAGCTCGGAGAGCAACTCCGAGGTCGGCGTGACGTCGTTGAAGTGCTCGAACGGAAGCTGGACGTGCTTGCGGAGGAAGCCGAGCCACAGGAGCTGCTCGGGGGTGTAGCGGAAGCCGGCCCAGGGCGCGGGGTCGGGGTCGGGCCGGGGATGGCTCTCGAACCAGGTCGAGTTGGCCGGCTCCTCGTCAAGCGGCCGCTCCCAGACATCGAGCAGGTCCTCGGTGCGGCCGAAATTGACCGTGTCGGCCACGCAGAACAGCCCGAACGGACGAAGCTCCGGGTTCCAGCAGTAGAAGTTGATCACGACGATGCGGTCGTGCAGGAGGCGCAGGGCGCTGGAGCGTTCCGGGTAGCGCTGGAATTCGGCCAGGAACTCGTTCCCGGCCAGCGGTGTGTCGGTGCGCAGCTTGAGCGCGTAGGGGCGCGAGCACGCCTTCAGCCCGGCCACGGTCGAGCGAAGCAGCCGGTTCGTGTTGGCCGGCCATTCCTCGTGGATCTGCCAGGGGGCGCCCGGATCCTCGCTCTCGACCCGCTGATCCACGGGAGCGCTCAACTCGCGCTCGCCGTCCCAGGTGGACAGGATGACCTCGCAGCCCGGCAGGTGGCGCCGGGCGCTCTGGACGACCTGCTCGGGAAGGTCGTCGCCTCCGATCGCGCCCTGGATCACCACCGAGATCCGGTCGGTCGAGATCGCGCCGACCTGGACTGGCGTGACCCGTACGGGGGCCGTCGGCGGAGTCGCGGGAGACGGGGGCCGCGCGGCGGCAGCGCCGGTCGCCGCGCTCGGCTGGGCCGGCTCGCCCACGAGCCTCCCGAGCCCGAGCTTCGCGGTCACGAACCGGGCGTCGGTCAGGAGGTCGTAGGCGCGCCGCTGGCCGGCCATGACGTCGGTGCGGAGCGACGAGTTCGACAGTGCCCCGGTCAGGCGCTCGGCAATGCGCCGGGCGACCTCGCCGTCGATCACGCGCCCGCCGCAGCGGATCAGGGAGCCGAATTCCTCGATGGGCACGTAGGTCTCGCCCGCCACGAACACGTCGTCCCAGATCACATAGCGCGGGTCGTGGGGCAGGACGGCAAGCGTCTCGAAGCGCAGGATGTCCGCCGCGCCGCCGTCGAGGTGTGCGGGGCCCATCGCCACGCACGCCTCGGAGGTGGCGGCCGCCCGGACCTTCGACCCGTGGACCTTCACGTTGAGGCCGCTCTGGGCGAGCAGCGCCGCCACAGCGCCGCGGATGGGCGATGACGGACCGTCGGCGAGCGCGAGGGCGACCTGTGACTCCTTGAGGATGCGCTCCTGGCGCGAGGGCGAGAGGCCGTACCAGCTGTCCGGACGCGGGAGAGTGAACAGCCGCATCATCGGCGTGATGGTGCTTCCGTAGTGCTCGCTCAGGTCGACCGAGAAATGCCGACTCAGCGTCTCCTTGGAGGTGGGCAGGGCGAACAGCCTGGGGTTGCCGTAGAAGTCGGCGATCGACGAGTGGCCGTAGAACGCCCACGGCGCGAGATTGTTCTCAGGCGAGCCCAGCGCCGCCACGAGCGCCGCGTAATCCATCAGCTGGTACTTGAGCAGCCGGTCGACCACCTCGAAGAACCCACGCTCGAACACGGCGGGGGCGAACGTGCTCCGATGGTGGGGCTCGACCCAGATCAGCCCGCCGTTGCGCGTGCGCAGCCGCGACAGCGCCGACATGATCCCGCCCCCCGCGACGGCCTCGATCGCCTCGTGCACGAGCACCACGTCGAAGTCGGCCACCTCCATCCAGTCGCCCATCGGGAAGTACTGAACGTCCGCGAGCTTGGAGAGGCAGCGGTGGTACCACTCCCACTCGGTGGCCGAAAGCGCACGCTCGCCGGGGAGCAGCGGCGTGAGGTTGGGCACCGCCTCGGGCGTGATCACCGCAACGCGAGCGCTCATGTCGCCGCCGCCATCAGCGCCTCGGCCACGCGATCCCAGCTGAGCGATCGAGCGGCCTGAATCTGCTCGGTGGACAGGCGGCCGCGCTCGAGCGCCGCGCGCACGGTCGCGACGAACGAGTCGACGTCGTCGGTCGCCTCCAGGAACGAGCCCAGGGCCGGTGCGTGGGTCGTGTGCAGCGTCACCGTGCGCAGCCCGGCGGCCGCGTAGTTGTAAGCCTTGTGGGGCTCCATCGTATGGGTGAACGGCTCGTCGGTGTGCGGGACGATTCCGGCGTCGCAGTGAAGCAGGTAGGCCGCGGTCTGCTCGGGCGGCCGTTCGCCCAGCAGGTGCACGCGGGGGTCGGTGGCGGCCAGCTCGAGCACCTCGGCCGAAGCACCCATCCCGAGCAGTACCACGTCGACGCCGGCGGCGGCCAGCGCCCGTACGGCTTCGACGTCGAAGCGCATCGACAGCGCACCGACGTAGATCGCCCGCGGGCGCGGCACCGGCGCCAGGTCGGCGGGCTCGGGCAGTGAGTCGACCGCCGGATCGTGCCAGTGGTGGTCGACGCCGTGGCCGACGTAGGTGGCGTCCGGGAGATCGTCGATCGACCCCTCGGAAAGGCCGCACACGACGTCGCTGGACGCGATCAGCTGAGCCCGGACGTGATCGAGGATCGGCTTGCGGGGCGCCATCAGATCCCACTCGGCCAGCTTGTCGTAGGCGACCAGCACGGTTCGGGAGCAGACGGGGGCGAACTCGTAGTGAAGCCACCAGTTGGCCTCGGCCACGCCGAAGTTGAGCAGGATCGGGTCGTTCAGCTCGGCCAGCTGCACGACGCCCGCGGCCACCTCGTGACGCCCGGTCGGCGGAGTGCCGCTGCCGCTGAACACGTAAAGGCCCCGGTCCTCGCGCGCGCCGAGCTGCGGCTCACCGGCGGCAGGGAGGAATGGCTCGACGTAAGCGACGCGCCCAGCGAAGTCGGAGCGCACGAGCGAGTGCGCGACGGCCTCCCCGGCCCGTCCCAGCTTTCCGTAATCGTTCTGGAGCCAGCCGACGATTACGTCAGGGACGCTCACGCTCAGGCGGCCTCCGGGAGGGCTGAGTCGAGTCCGTGCGCGGAGGCCCACCGCTCCACCGCGACCAGCGCCTGAGCCACGACCTGGTCCATGTTCAGGTACTGATAGCGGGCCAGGCGGCCGACGAACAGCACGTCGGGGCGATCGGCGGCGAGGGTCTCGTAGCGGTGATACATCTCGCGGTTCTCGGGCCGGGGGATCGGGTAGTACGGGTCGCCTTCGGCGGTGGGGTACTCGTAGGTCAGCGTGCTGAAGTCGGCGACCTGCCCGGTCAGGTGGCGGAACTCGGTCACGCGCGTGTAGGGGATCCGCTCATTGGGATAGTTGATCACGGCGACCGGTTGGACGAGCCGGCCGCCGGGCGTGGCGCGCGTCTCGCGCTCGAACTGGAGGCTTCGGTAGGGAAGCCTTCCCAGTCGGTAGCCGAAGAATTCGTCGATCGGACCCGTCCACACCGTGTGCACGGGATCGACCTCGTGGCGGATGTCGTCGTACTCGGTGCCCAGACGCAGCTCGATGTTCGGGTGCTCGAGCATCCGCTCGAACATCGCGGTGAAGCCGGCGGCCGGCATGTTCTGGAACGAGTCGCCGAAGTAGCGGTCGTCGGCGTTGAAGCGAACCGGCAGACGCGCGGTGACCTGGGCGTGCAGTTCGCTCGGGTCAAGCGACCACTGCTTGCGGGTGTAGCCGCGGAACAGACGCTCGTAGAGGTCGCGCCCCACCTTGGCCACGACCGCATCCTCGGAGTTCTTGAGCTCGGCGCGGGGCTCGGCCAGCGAGGCGAGATAAGCCGCCGTCCCCTCGTCGTCTTGGAGCGAAACCCGGTGAAGCTTCTCGACGGTGGTCCGGTTGATCGGCAGCGGGATGATCTGTCCATCGACTTCGGCCCACACGCGGTGCTCGTAGGGTCGCCACTCGGTGAAGCGTGAGAGGAACTGGACCACCTTCTCCGCGTTGGTGTGGAAGATGTGCGGCCCGTAGGTGTGGATGAGCACGCCATGCTCGTCGGGGGCATCATGGGCATTGCCGGCGACGTGCGGCCGCCGGTCGATCACCAGGACGCGCAGGCCGTAGTCCTCCGCCATGCGGCGCGCGCACACCGCCCCGGCGAAACCGGCGCCGACGACCAGCACATCGACCCGCGAGTCAGGCGAGCGCATGGCCGTTCAGGGCGACGTCGGGATGCTTGGCGATGAACCGCTCGCGATCGGCGGCGACCTGGACCTTGATCCATGCGCTCAGCTCAGGGTCCTCGCTGCCCACGCTCTGCGAGAGCCCATGACGGATGCGGGCGCTCTCCACGACGAGGGGCGGGCGACCGGCCAGGCGCAGGCGATGGAGCAGGTCGGTGTCCTGGTACCAGAGCACGAGTCCCGGGTCGAAGAACTCGCCCGGAGCGTGTGAGAACTCGTCGAGGGCGTCGCGGCCGAGCGCGAAGCACCAGGCCGGAAAGTCGTAGCGCATGGCACCGTCGATGGTCAGCGGGCAGGCCACCGCGATGCCGGCGTCGATCGCGGCGCGCAGCGGCGGCCACCAGCCGGCGAGCGGTTCCACGTCGTCGTTCATCACCACGACGTATGGGGTGCGGGCGGCGCGCAGGCCGGCGTTGACCGGCGCGGCGAAGCCCTGGGGCGGGCTGCCGTTGTCGACGATCACGATCTCGTGGGCGGCCTCGGTGCTCGCCTGGACCGCGGCCACACAGGCCCGCAAGCGCTCTGAGGTGGCGTCGAGCGTGGGGATGACGATGGTCAGCTCCGGCTCCTTGCCGGCCGGGCGACGGGCGCCGGCGGAACGTGGGCCTGGGGCGGTCACAGGGCTGGCCGGCACGGAGAGCGCCCGGAGGCCGCGCTCGGCGAGCGAAAGAGACAGGGCACCGGCGAAGAGCGGCGCCGGGACGTCGGACACGCCAACGGTGCGCAGGTCGGCCGCACGCACGGCGAACGACCACGCGGTGACCGGGTTCGCTGCGTTGCTGGCGGCGAAGCCGACGGACGCGTCGCCTTCGAGCGCCTCCGCGAGCGGGGCGAGCCAGCCGGGGCCCGGGACCGCGGCGTCACGGATGAACACGAGCAGATCGCCCGTGGCGCGCTCGGCGCCGCGCATCGCAGCCGCGGCGAAGCCCAGGCGGCGGTGGTTGCGGACGACCACGACGTCACCCTCCAGCCGCGAGAGAAGGGGCTCGAGGTCGGCCGACGCGTCGTCGACGACGATGATCTCGTGGGCGGGCTCCTCGGGCTGGATCGCGATGCCCTCGAAGCAGCGCAGGGCCTGCGCCGCGCCACCCGAAAGGGGCACGATGATCGAGATGTTCGAGGGCATCTAGCCCCGGTGATCGGCAGGCGCCACCGGGGTTTGAGGCGGCGGGTGCTCGCGATACCAGGCGATCGTCCGCCGCAACCCCTCCTCCAGGGTGACCCGGGGCGCCCAGCCCGTGAGCTCGCGCAGCTTCGCGGCATCGACCCATTGCCGGGAGATCTCGCCGGCGGGCGTCCCGCTCCCCCGTACGTCGGGGGTCACCCCCGTCCCGGCCAGAGTGCACACGAGCTCGACCACCTCCCGGACTGACCTCGGCGCCCCGCCTCCGGCATTGAACGCCTCCCCGGCGCCGCGGCCCTCGTCGAGCAGTTCGGACACGGCCAGGTAGGCATCGACGGCGTCCTCGACGTAGAGGAAGTCGCGCTCGGGCGTGCCGTCGGAGCGGATCACCGGCCGGCGCCCTCGGGTCGCGGCCAGGACGGCCTCGGGAACCAGGCGCGAGACGTTGAAATCGCCGCCTCCGTAGAGGTTCGCGAAGCGGGTGACGGCCACCGGGAGGCCGAAGGTGTGCCAGTAGGAGCGCGCCACCAGGTCGGCGGCGGCCTTCGAGACGTCGTAGGGGAAGGCCGGTTGGAGCGGGAAGCTCTCCCGGTAGGGCAACTCTTCATGGGCGCCGTAGGCCTTGTCGGATGAGGCCACGATCGTGCGTCTCACGCCGCCGCGGCGGCACGCCTCGAGTATCGTCCACGTGCCGCGGATGTTCGTCTCGAACGTGGGGGTGGGGACTCGATTGGCGATGCCGACGATGGTCTGGGCGGCCAGGTGAAACACGGTGTCGACTTCGTACTCGCCGAGTGCGCGCTCGAGCAGCGCCGCGTCCAGCACGTCGCCATGGACGACGTTGACCAGCCGCTCGGTCCCCTCCAGGACCAGCGCCGAAGCGCTGACCTCGTCACGCCTCAGCACGGTGACGCGTGCGCCCCGCCCGACCAGCGACTTGGCCAGCCAGCTACCCAGCAGCCCGTAGGCGCCGGTCACGAACACCGAGCGATCGCTCCAGGTCGTCATAGCACCGGGGATTAATCCACACGGGGGTGGGCCGCCAAAGGCAGCCCACCCCCGCTTTCCGGTTCCCTCGATGAATCGGACGTGGTGTATGTGGCTCCGCGCGATGTGAGGTGGGACGGTCGCGGAGCGGTTGTGCCCTCGGCGGCGACAGCCGAGCTGTCGCGTTCGAAGCTTTGTGAAAAGAAGCTTGGTGCTTCGCCTGACCGGGCGACGCGCTAGGCGCCGCCCGGCCGTGACGAAGATGGATCAGCCGGTGATGAGCTTCAGAACCAGCTGCGGCTGCGAGTTGGCCTGCGCCAGCATCGCCGTGCCGGCCTGCTGCAGGACCTGCTGCTGGGTCATCTGCGTCATCTCGGTCGCCATGTTGACGTCCTGAATGTTGCTCAGCGAGGAGGACATGTTCTCCTGGGTCACCGAGATGGCATTCGAGGTGTACTGGAGACGGTTCTGGACCGAACCCAGCGTCGCCGCGAGCGACGAGATGTTGTTGATGGCGCCCTGGATCAGGGAGACCGCGTTGGTCTGGGCGAGGTCGAAGACCTTGCCACCGGCCTGAGCGGTCGCGCCGTTGGTGCCCCACGAGAAGCCGGAGCTCGCGTCCAGGTTACCCGTGCCCTCGATGTTGGCGAACGACACGGTGAGCGTGTCGCCGGCGCCGGGGCCGACCTGGAACTTGACGCCGGTGCCGCTGGTGCCAGCGGTGCCGTCCAGCAGGTTGATGCCGTTGAACGACACGGAACCCTTCTGGCGGTCCATCTCCTGGGTGAGCTGGTTGACCTCGCTCTGGATGTCCGTCTTGTCCGTGGTGGAGAGGTCGCCGTTCTGGTACTGCACGGCCAGCTCGCTGACGCGCTGCAGCATGCTCTGGACGTTGTTCAGCGCGCTATCGGCGGTCTGGACCATCGAGGTCGCGTCGCTGACGTTCTGGGAGGCCTGCTGCAGGCCGTTGACCTGGGCGGTGAGGCCCTGGCTGATCGCGTAGCCAGCGGCGTCATCGGCGGCCGAGTTGATGCGAAGGCCGGACGACAGACGCTGCATCGCCTGCGACACGGCGCTGCTGGACTTGCTCAGACCGATCTCGGTCTGCATCGCCGTGGTGTTGGTGAGGATCGAAAGGGACACGGTTTACACCTCCGTGGTGTGGTCGTTTTAGGTTTGTCCCCCGGCGGCTCCTTGCCACCGGTCTCCCCGGTTATCGCCCTAGGAGCGGAGCACTTGAGGCGCGTCCAGATTCATCTGGACACTCTCGTCGGAGAGAGCAGTCCGGGCGCTCGTCCGGCCGCCCGCGATCAGGCCGTGACGTCGACGTGGAGACCCGAGTCGTCCTCGCCGTCGAGCCCGTTGGGGACCGGGGACGTGGGGTCGCCGGGGCGGGGCTGACGGCGCCGGCGCTTGTCTTGATCGAGCCCGCGACGACGATCCTCGCGGTCGATGCCGCCGATCAGCGGCGCCGGGGTGACAGTCGGAATGCTGGGGGCGACCGGGATGATCTGTTGGATGGGATCCATGGCAGCCGGTCAGCGGTGGATCAGGACTCGGCCGGGGCCGCGGCCTCGGGCGCCGGCGCGGCTTTCGCGGCCGCGTCGGCACGCGCGGGAATCAAGTCGGGATTGCGGACGGACCCCTGCTCGACCGCGGCTCGGAGCTCGGCCATCACCAGCTGTCGCCAGACGGTCACCGCGCAGGCCCAGGCCAGCATGTAGCCGACCAGGCCCGCGATGATTGCCCGCAGACCGAGGTCGACGGTCGGCACGCCGGCCTTGTAGGAGAGATAGGCGGCGATGCCGAAGCCGGCCACGCCACCCCAGCCCTTGGCCCGGCGGACCTGGTAGCTGGCGCGCGGGTGGGCGGCGACGCTGGGCCCGGCCGAGGCGTCGCCCTTGCCCTTCTTGCCCTTCTTGTCCTTCTTGTCTCTCTTGGCGTCGGCCTTGTCGTCTTTCTTGCTCATCGAGCTCTCCCGGGTGCAGTGATGCGCCCAACCTTGGCCAGCGCCTCACGCTGGCGCTCGAACACGAAATGGATCAGCCGCTGGCGCTCGTCCTGGGAGATCTGCTCAAACACGAGCGCCCGGCGACCCTCGTCGTCAGCCCGGACGACCCGCGCGTGGCCCGCGATCTCGGGCGTGCCGGCGCTCAGGCTGAGCCGGAACCGGACGACGGAGTCGAGCTCCAGGCGATCGCCTCCGCTCAGCAGCATGCCGCCTCCGCTCAGGTCGATGGCCTTGCCGTCGATCCTCGACGGGGCCCGAGCCCTCGTCCAGGACGACGTTCTGCACCGCCGGCACCCGGACGAACTCGCGGCGCTGGGTGACCTCGGGCGCGCTCGACACCTCGAAGCGCACCAGATCGCGCTCCTGGAGCACGGCCTGTCCCTCGAAGCGAACCATGCCGCGGACCGAGACGTACTCGAGCACGAGCGGCTCGAGCGTCTCCTTGCCAAGCTCCTCGCCGTCGTCGAGCATCAGCACGAGCATCAGGAAGTCGCCCCCGCGCTCGAACACGCGCACGGGGATGTGGCTGCCCACCGGCGTGGTCAGCTTGCCTTCCTTGCCGCCCACGTTGAGGCGGATGACCTTGGCGGTGGCCTCGGGCTGATCGGTCATGGCGGGTCAGGGCAGCAGGCGGGCGGCCAGGGCCGAGGGGTCGGCCGCGGACAGCGCGCTGTCGAGCTCGAGTCCGTCGTGGATGTAGGCGACTGGCATGCCGCTGATGTGCGACAGCTCGGCGGCGATGCCGAGCTGATCGGCCTCGTCGGCGTGGGTGACGGCGATGCCGTCGGCGCCCAGGGCGGCGAAGCCGTCGAGCAGCTTGCGCGCGGCGTGAACGCTGAACGTGGCAGGCACGGCGATGTACACCGCGTCGAGGTTCAGGGAGTGCAGCTCGGTGGCGAGGTCGTTGACCGTCTCCGGGTCACGCGGGGTGGCGGCCGCCGTGTCGACGACGACCAGGCCACCGTCGCGGCCGTGCTGGACCGCCGGGGCGGACTCGGCCCCGTTGGCGGCGCCCATCACCCACACGTTCTGGCCCTTGAGCAGCTCCTTGAGGTCACCGCCCCAGTCGTCGCTACCCATCGACACGACGCTCGAGGCGAGGGTCGAACGCTTGGCGTAAGCCGAGGCCAGCGCCGCGGCACAGCGGGTCTTGCCCGAGCCGCCGGCGCCTACGAACGCGACGGCGGCGCCGCCGGGCGGGAGCGGCGCGGGAGCCGGGATGATCGCCGCCAGCGTGGCGCGAACGGCGTCGCGCAGCGTGCCCTTGAACAGCGGCGAGCGATGGGCGGCGGCGGCCACGATCAGCTGCTGGGCCCAGGCCTCGCTGATGCCCTGGGAGGTGAGCTCGGCGGTGACCGCGGCGGCCTCGGAGCCGTCGAGATCGCCGGCCTGCTTGGACACCCAGGGAGTGGCGGCCGGTGGCACGACGGGCGTGGGTTCGGGGGCCGGGGCGGGAGCAACCAGCTCCGCCGCGACTGGCTCGGGCGCGGGCGGCGCGATGGGCTCGGCCGCGACTGGCTCGGGGGCAGGCGGCGCGATGGGCTCGGCCGCGACTGGCTCAGGGGCGGGGGCCGGGGCGGCGGGCGCCTCGTCGCCGAGCACGCGACCCGAGGTCACGAGCTTGACCAGCTCGTCGATGTCGACGTGGGCGGCGGCCTGCTCCAGGCGGGTGACGAACGACTCGGCGGTCAGCTCGTCGGCCGGCGCGGGGGCTGCGGCCTGCGGGGCCGGATCGGCGGCGACGGGTGCGGGCTGGCTCAGGGCTGCTCGACGATCGGCTCGGGCTGCGGCAGGAAGGCCTCAGGCTCGGCGGGCGACCGGAGCGGGCTCGCTCGGGCGCGGGCGAGCGCGGGCGCGGGCTCGGGCACGAGCTTGGCGCCACGAAGTTCTCCAGACCGTCGTCCCAGCCGTTCACCGGCTCGTCCTCGTCGTAGATGTCGATGATGGGATCCCGCCCACCCTTGTGCGGCGCGGCCTGGGCGTCGACCTCGACGCACTTCTGCGCGAAGAAGCCGCCCACGCCGCCCATCAGGCCCTCGCGCTGGCGAAGGATGATCGCGTCGGGGCCGAGTTCGGTGCGGATCTGGGGGATGAGGTCCTCGAGCTTGCGGCCGCGATAGGTACGCACGCCGCCCAGCTCGCGGTCGTGGCCGTTGGTGTGGGGCTGAGACAGGGCGCTCATGGGGTGATTACTCCTATGGTTTCGACGCTGATGCCTGGGGCGACTTCGTTGTATGAGCAGACGGGAAGATGGGGCACGGCGGACTCGACGAGGCGCCGGACGTGGCGGCGGACGCGGGCCGAGCAGAGCAGCACCGGGCGCGTGCCGCCCCGGGCCGCTGCGTGGTCGGACTGGGACTTGACCGCGGTCAGGACGGCCTGGGCGCGGGTGGGCTCCATCGCCAGGTACTCGCCGTCGCTGGTCTGGGTGATCGAGGTGGCCAGTTCCTGCTCGATCGTCGGGTCGAGGGTGATGACGCGCAGCGTCTGGGTGGGATCGAGGTGCGGCGCGGTGATGGCGCGTCCGAGCGCTTGGCGGGCGTATTCGGCGAGCAGGCTGGGGTCGCGGGTGATGCGGGCCTTGTCGCCCACGGACTCGACGATCGCGCCGAGGTCGCGGATCGAGACGCCCTCCGAGAGGAGCGACTGCAACACACGCTGGATCTCGCCGAGCGAGAGAACGTCGGGCACAATCTCCGTAACGACAGCTTCGTTGATTTCCTTTAGCTGATCGAGGAGCTGGCGTACGTCCTGCCGCGTGAGCAGGTGGGCGGCGTGGTTGCGGATGGTTTCGGTGAGGTGGGTGACGATCACCGATTCGCCGTCGACCACGGTGTATCCGAGGGCCTCGGCCTCGGCGTGCTGGACCTCCGGGATCCAGATCGCGGGCAGGCCGAAGGCGGGCTCGGTGGTGGGGATTCCGGGCAAGGTTCCGACCGCGTCGCCCGGGTCCATGGCCAGGTGGTGGCCGGCCATGATCATGCCCCTGGCGACCACGGTGCCGCGGACCTTGACCACGTACTCGTGGGAGTCGAGATCGACCTCGTCGTGGATCCGGACCGGCGGGATGACCATGCCGAGCTCGGAGGCGATCTGGCGGCGGATCATCGAGACCCGGCGGACCAGCGACCCGCCGGTGCGGCGGTCGACCAGCGGGACCAGCCCGAAGCCGATGCCGAGCTCGAGCGGATCGATCGAGAGCTCCTTGAGGACCTCCTCGCGCGGGGCGGCCGGCTTGTCGGCCTCGGTCGGGGCGGGCAGCGCCGCCGCGGCCGCTGCGGCGGCCAGCTGGTCGGGCATGCCGTTGCGGACCGACCAGCCGATCGCGGCCATGATCCCGCCGATGAACAGGAAGGGAAGCTTGGGCAGGCCCGGAACGGCGGCGAAGCAGATGACGACCACGCCGGCCACCAGCGCCGCCTTGCGCTGGCCGAGGACCTGATTGGCCAGGTCCGTACCGAGATCCTTGTCCGACCCGCCCGAGCGGGTCACGATGATGCCGGTGGCGACCGAGATCAGCAGGGCGGGAATCTGGGCGGCCAGGCCGTCGCCGACGGTCAGCAGCGAGTAGGTGTGGGTGGCCTGCGAGAAGCCGATGTGATGCTGGGCCACGCCGACCACGATCCCGCCGAGCAGGTTGATCGCGGTGATCAGGACGGCCGCCATGGCGTCGCCCTTGACGAACTTGGAGGCACCGTCCATCGCCCCGTAGAAGTCGGCCTCGCGGCCGATCTCGGAGCGCCGGTTGCGGGCCTCGTCGTCGGTGATCAGTCCGGCATTCAGATCGGCGTCGATCGCCATCTGCTTGCCGGGCATGGCGTCGAGGGTGAACCGGGCGGCGACCTCGGCCACGCGGCCGGCGCCGTTGGTCACCACCGTGAACTGGATCACGACCAGGATCAGGAAGATGACCAGGCCGATCACCACATTGCCGCCGACCACGAACTGCCCGAAGTCGTGGACCACGCTGCCGGCGTCGCCTTTGGTCAGGATCAGGCGGGTCACCGACACGTTGATGGCCAACCGGAACATCGTGGTGAGCAGCAGAAGGCTCGGGAACGCGGCGAAGTCCAGCGCCTTGTTCAGGTACATGGTCGCCACCACGACCGCCAGCGCCGCCGCGATGTTGATCGTGATGAACAGGTCGAGCAGCATCGACGGCAGCGGGATGATCAGCATCGTGACCACGACCACGACGGCGACCGCCGCCACCAGATCGGTGTGCTTGAGGAGCCTGCGAAGCGATTCCTGGTTCATCGCGCGGCCCTCCTACGCCCGGCCATCTTGTAGACGAACGCCAGCACCTGGGCGACCGCGGCAAAGAGCTCGGCCGGGATCATTTGGCCGATTTCGACAGACTTGTGGAGGGAACGCGCGAGGGGCGGATCGGGAACGATCGGCACATTGTTTTCATCGGCAATTCGTCGAATCTGCTTAGCGACGAGGTCCTGCCCCTTCGCGATCACGACCGGGGCCGGGTGGCTGCCGTCGTACTGGAGGGCGACGGCGAAGTGGGTCGGGTTGGTGACGACCACGTCGGCCTGGGGGATGGCGGCCATCATCCGAGCCCGGGCGGCCTGGATCTGGCGGCGGCGCAGGGCCGACTTGACCTCGGGCGGGAGCGTGGTCTGCTTGAACTCGTCCTTGATCTCGCGCTTGCTCATCCGCAGCGACTTGGCGTGCTGGCGGCGCTGCCAGATCAGGTCGATCACCCCGATCAGGAAGTAGGCGATCGCCGCCCGCTGGGCGATCCCCATCACGCTCGAGGCGATCAGCGATCCGAGGGCGGTGGGCGGCGTCCCGAGGATGGCCCCGAGATGGGTGAGCTGGGGGATCAGGGCCAGCGCGACCACCGCGCCGACCGCGGTGACCTTGGCCAGCGCCTTGGCCCCCTCGAACGGCATCCGGACGCTGAAGAACAGGTTCTTGAAGCCGTTGATCGGGTTGAGCTTCGAGAAGTTCGGCTTGAGCGGCTTGAACGTCGGCTTCCAGCCGACCTGGGCGACGTTGACCGTCATCGCCGCGAACAGGCAGATACCGGTGATCGGCGCGACCGTGGTCAGCACCGTCATCTCGGCGAGGTGGACCAGCGAGTGCAGCCCGGCCGCGGTGGTCGCCGAGCCGGGATGCGAGATCTCGCCGAAGACCGAGCGCATCGCGTCGCTCACGCCGGAGATGACCTTCGGTCCCATGAACATCAGGCCGACCAACCCGGCGGCCAGCACGATCGAGCCGTTGAGGTCGGTGCTCTTGGCGACGTTGCCGTCCCTGCGCGCCTCGTGGCGGCGCTTGGGTGTTGCCTTTTCTGTCTTGTCGGGATCGTGCATGGGATCAGAAGGCGTGCAGCGCGGTCGCGACCGAGCCGTACATCTGGTCGGAGATCCAGCCGCCCAGGAAGGGCAGCGAGGCGGCGACCACGAGCAGCGCCACGCCGACCTTGAGCGGGAAGGCCACCGAGAACACGTTCATCTGGGGAACGACCTTCGAGACCATGCCGAAGGCGACGTCGGTCACGAGCAGGGCCAGGATCACCGGCGCCGCAACCTCGACACCCGCGACGAACAGACCGCTGACCGAGGCCTCGGCGGCGTTGACTACCGAGGTCAGATGGGGCGCGGTGGTCAGCGGCACCAGGTCGAAGGTGCGGGCTATGCCGTGCAGGATCCAGGCGTCGCCCCCGATCGCGATGAACAGCATCACGCCGATCAGCGAATAGAGCTCTGAAAACGTGCCGCCCTGGTTGCCGTTGATCGGGTCGACGGTGGCGCCGAACGAGAACCCCGAGACGATGTCAGCCAGCCCGCCGGCCATCTGAACGGCGGCCATCAGCGCACCGACCGTGAACGACAGCAGCGTCCCCACCAGCAGCTGCTCAACCATCAAGGTGCCGATCTGGAGCGCGTCGGTCGGGATCTGCTGCCCGTGGCTGGCCACCCCGGCCAGGCCGATCGACAGGCCGACGGCGGCGATGCCCTTGACCTGACTGGGGATCTGCTTGGAGGAGAACAGCGGGGCGATGATGAACAGCGGCGTGACCCGCGCGAGCACCAGGAAGAAGGCGGTGACCGACTCGCCGCCCCCCAGTGCCCGCAGCAGATGGCTGAGGGTCAGCGCGTTCATCCGAGCAGCGAGGGGATCGACAGGTAGAGGTTCTGGGCGTAGCTGACGAGCTGGCCCAGCATCCACGGGCCGAGCACCACGATCAGCACGGCCACCCCGACGATCTTCGGGATGAACGAGAGGCTCTGCTCCTGGATCGAGGTGACCGCCTGGAAGATGCTGACCAGGAGGCCGATGATCAGGCCGAGCAGCAGGACGGGGCCAGCGATCTTGAGCGCCAGCATCATCGCCTGGGTGGCGAGGTTGATGACCGTGTCCTGGTTCATCTCAGTGGAAGCTCAGGACCAGGGAGTGGGTAACCAGGTCCCACCCGTCGACCAGGACGAACAGCAGGATCTTGAACGGCAGGGATATGAAGCTCGGAGGCAACATGACCATCCCCATGCTCATCAAGGTCGAGCTGATGATCAGGTCTATGAGCAAGAACGGCAGGAAGATCAGAAATCCGATCTGGAACGCCGTCTTGAGCTCGCTCATGATGAAGGCGGGGATCAGGACATAGGTCGGGACCTGGGCGCGGGTCTTCGGCTGGTTCCCCAGCTTGGCCAGGCCGATGAACAGCGAGAGATCCTGGGAGCGGGTCTGCTTGAACATGAACTGGCGCAGCGGCTCCTGGCCGCGCTGGAGCGCCTGAGTGGTGCTGATCTGCTTGTGGACCAGCGGCTCGTAGGCGTCCTTCTTGATCGCGCTGATCGTGGGCGCCATCACGAACAGGGTCAGGAACAGCGCGATGCCGACCAGCACCTGGTTGGGCGGAGTGTTCTGGGTGCCCAGCGCCTGGCGGATGAAGCCGAGGACGATCAGGATCCGCGTGAACCCGGTGACCGTGAACAGGATCGCCGGGATGATCGACAGGCCGCCGATCAGCAGGAGGATCTGTAGGGCGTTGCTCGAGTCGGCCTTCACGGTCGAGCCGTCATCCTGCGCAAGTTGTCGAGCACCCGGCCGAGAGGCTTCTCGACGACCGGGTCGGTGTTACGCGACTCCTCGGGCGGGACCTCGATGCCGAGCGCGATCGCCTCGGCCTCGCTGTAGCTGCGGATCGGCGTGACGCCGTTCTCGGCCACTCCGACGACCAGGATCTCCCGGCCGGCTCGGACCACCGCCACGCTGCGCCCGCTGCCGAGCGGCAGGTTGGCGACCTGGCTCAGGCCATGTCCGGTCGGGCGGATCTTGCTCTTCTTGGCCTGCTTCATGATCCACGCGATCCCGTAGATCACGGCGATCACGATGAACAGGCCGACGATCGTGCGCACGATGCTCGCGCCACCGCCGCTCGAGGCGGCATGGGTGGTCGCCGTGTGGGTCAGGTTCAGCGGCGTGTTCTCGCCGCTGGCCTGAGCCAGCTGGGACGCGCTCTGAGCCGGCGCAGCCTTGGCGGTACTCGCGGGATGCGAGGTCGCGCCGAGCGCTGTGGCGGCATGGGTGAGCGTCAGGGCGCCGGCAAGTGCGACGCCACGAGTAAACGTGAGCGACTTCATCGAGGGAAAGACTCCGAGGGAGAGTCCCTCCGGTAATCGACCGCAGTGCCCCCGGGCTTGAATGGCCTTTCGGTAAGCCGTCGGGCGAGGCCGTCGGCTCAGCCCTTGAAGTGGCTGATCAGCAGCTCCGAGACGCGGTCGGGCTCGTCGTGCTGGACCCAGTGGGAGGCCTCGGGCAGGCGGACCACCCGCGTCAGCCCAGGCACGTCGCCCCGGGCGGGCTCGGCCAGCTCGGAGCTCAGGTAGCGGTCGTGCTCGCCCCAGATGACCAGCGTCGGGGCGGTGACCGGCCCCAGGGCGCCCCGCCGGGCCGCTCCCGTCCGGCGCATAGAGGCCCGGTAGTAGTTGAGCGTGGCCGTGATCGCCCCCGGCCGTGACCAGGCCTCGCGGTAGCGGTCGATGTCGGCCGGGGTGAACGCCCCCGGACGGGCGTCGTGCTCGAAGCCGTAGCGGAAAGCCCGCCAGTCGTCGGCGCGGACGGCGCGCTCGGGCAGCCAGGGCAGCTGGAAGAAGAACATGTACCAGGACTTGGCGAGCTGGCGGCCCGGACGGCGCAGGGCCTCGAGCATGCGGCGGGGATGCGGCACGTTGAGGATGGCCAGGCGCTCCACCACCTCGGGGTGGGCCATCGCTGTCACCCAGGCGACCGCCGCGCCCCAGTCGTGGCCGGCCAGAAACGCCCGTTCGGCGCCCCGCTCGTGGATCAGATCCCGGATGTCCCCGGCCAGGCGGCGAGGCTCGTAGGCCGACACCTCAGCCGGCTTGGAGGAGAGGTTGTAGCCGCGCATGTCCGGGGCGATGGTCCGGAAGCCGGCCGCGGCCAGGGCCGGGATCTGGTGGCGCCAGCTGTACCAGAAGTCGGGAAAGCCGTGTAACAGCACCACGGCCGGTCCGTCTGGAGGTCCCGTCTCGACGCAGTGCAGGCGAACCTCGCCCAGATCGGCGTAGCCCTCGCGCAGCTCGATGTCGGCAAGCGTGGTCATCCGGGTAGGAATAGCGCATGTCGAGCGTCGAGCTGAAGTGGGCGAGCGCGGAGGTCAAGGACGCGAAGCTGACCGTGGAGCTCGAGGGCGACCCGCCCAAGGGCTGGTCGGAGAGCTTCGAGCGGACGGTCAAGCTGCTCGGCGACGGCGATTGGGGCGAGGTGGCGCTCAAGAAGGGCACCGTGCACGTGAACGACGTTACGCCCGGCACCGAGGACAAGCTGCGCCACCACCTCGAGGGCATCGTGGCCCAGGCCAACGCGGCGCACGAGGAGCGCGAGTCGGACGAGGACGGCGACAAGCCCGAGGGCCCCGACGGCGAGATGACCGAGCGCTTCAGGGCCTTCGCCGAAAAAGACGACGAGTCCGACGAGAGCGCTTGAACGCGAAACAGGCGAGTCGCCCCGCCTGTCCGCAATAGCTCAGATGTCGACCCGCGGGACTACGCGAGGGCCTTGCCGACCGCCTCGAGCAGCTGCGCGGGCTGGAACGGCTTGACGACGAAGTCCTTGGCGCCCTTCTGGATCGACTCGATCACCTTGCTCTCCTGGCCGAGCGCTGAGCACATCAGCACCTTCGCGCCGGGGTCGAGCGAGATGATCTCGCCAAGGGCCTCGAGGCCGTCCTTCTCGGGCATGGTGATGTCCAGCGTCACGAGCTCGGGGGAGAGCTCCTGGTAGCGCTGGACAGCTTCGGCGCCGTTACCTGCCTCGCCGACCACCTCGTGGCCGCCGGAGGCGAGAGCATCGCTCACCACCTTGCGCATGAATGCGGCATCGTCGACTACGAGTACACGGGCCATCAGGTCACGGCTCCTTCCACTTCGGGTTGCTTCAGATCGGGGTTTTCGGGGTTGGTTGATGAAGCTTGGGTCTCTATCGGTAGATCGGATGCGGAGTCGAGAGGTTGAGACTCCGTCTCGACGTCTTCACTACCCTCGGGGCGGCTCGCGCGGGCACGCTCGAGCAGGCGCATCCCCTCGCTCTCGAGCTCCTGGAGCGACACCGCCCACTCGCCGTCCTCGGTGACGAGGAGGTGCGCGCGGGCGAAGCGCATGCCGTTGACGTACAGGTCGACCGGCGCGTCAGCGGTCCGGTCGAGGTCGAGCACGGCCCCAACCGGGAGGCCGAGGGCGCCGCCCAGCGGCATCCGCGCGCGGCCCAGCTCCGCCCACACGCGGAGGCTGATGCCGCCCAGGACCTCCTCGAGCGCGGCGCTGTGCGGGCTCACGTCGACCGCCGAGCCGCCGGCGCCCGGCGATCCCACCGTCTTGGCGTCGGCGACCTCGCCGTCGAGCTCGTCCATCGCGCGCACCATGCGCACCACGAACGCGGCCGGGATGAGCTGGATCAGCCGGCAGGCCTCGCCGGCGATCACGAAGGTGGTTGAGGTGGCGTGAGGCGCGGTGCCGTAGATGTCCACCGCCGAGCCGGGCTCGGCGAGCACGCGCGTGTCCGGGATCGAGATCTCGACCTCCTGGCCGAGCACGACGCTGATCGCGGCGGCCGCGGCGGCCATGGTCTGGTTGGCCGCCTCGGCGACGGCCGACATCTCGAGCTCGGACAGCTCGGGCGGCTCGGCGCCTTCCTCGACCTCGGGCGGCGGGGCGCCCATCGCGGCGGCCAGGCCACGGGCCCCGGCCGGCGTGAGCACGAAGATGTTGGCGCCAGTCACGCCGTCGACGTAGGACACGCTCGACGCGATCGAGCCGCGGGCCACGTTGGAGAACGGCGAGGCGCCGTCGGGCAGCACGGTGACCTCGCCACGCTGGACCGCGCCGGGGGCGAACATCTCGAGCACCTGGGCGATCGCCTCGGCCGTGGAGGCACCGAGGCGCATCAGCGCCTCGCGCGGGGTGATGTCCTGCTGAGTGCTCATCCGTACCTCCTCTCGGTGCCGGACACCTGGACGGCGCGGCGGGGGCCGTTGGCTCCCGGCTGGGCGCGGGCCAGCTTGACGTTCTCGGCGAACAGGGTCACGCCCTGATCGGCCTGGACGCCCAGCTTGATCACGCTCCCGGGACCGAGGGCGAGGATCTCGTCGATCGGCAGGTCGATCGCCGCCACCTCGGCTCGTAGCGTCACCGGGACGCTGGCCACGGCGCGGCCGATCTCGGAGGCGCCGACCAGATCGGCTTCGGCCTCCCGGCTCTCCTTGCCCGACAGCTTGTCGGCCACCGGATCGATTGCCAGCCAGGGAATCAGCAGCCCCATCGACGCGGAGTGCTTGTTGATCCGGCTCTCGACCATCACCACCAGCGTGGGCTCGGACACGGCCGCGATCTGGCTGGCGTCGTTGTAGGTCTCGATCTCGACGATCGACAGGGTGATCCCCGCCAAGTCCTGCCAGACCAGCGACATCTGATGGACCATCGACTCGATCAGCCGCTGGGTGAGCATCGTGTCGATCTCCGAGAAGCGCCGGTCCCGCGGCGGCTTGTCGGGCGTGCCGCCCAGCAGGCAGTCCAGGCACATCAAGATGAACGACTGCTCGATCGTGAACAGCATCCGGGTCCCGAGCGGCTGGACGTCGAGGGTCACCCAGAGCGAGCCCGCGGGCAGCTGGGACTGGGCGCCGGACCAGGTGGCCTGGGTCGTATTGAGCGTCTCGAGCTCGATCGCGGTGCGCAGCTCGGTCGACAGGCGGGTGACCGAGGTCTGGCAGAACGTGTCGATCGCGCGCTCGATGCGTCGCTGGTGGTCTGAGGTGAACTTGGTGGGGCGCGAGAAGTCGACCGTGCGCAGTCGCGGCGCGCGGCGACCCGCGGTGGCGGAGGGCTGCTCGGGAAGCTGACCCTGCTTGGCCGCCTCGACCAGCGCGGCGACCTGATCGGCGCTCAGGCGATCGCCGCTCATGCCCGTCCCGCCAGCGGAGTCCGACGCGCGGTCGCGCCACCGTCGTAGAGCGTGACCGGCTCGCCGCCGGCCTCCTTCACCGTGACCTCGAAGTCGCCCACGGTCAGGCGCAGCGTGCGTCCGCGAGTGCCGCCGGTCTCGGCGGCGCGGATCTTCAGACCGGCGCGGGTGAGTCCGGCCTTGACCGCGTCGGCGTTTCGGGCTCCGATGTCCATCTCGCCCAGCTCGAACATCCGCGCGCCACCGGCCAGCACCGCGTCGAGTTGGCGCGTGACCGCTCCGGCACTCTGCATCTGGGCGAGCATCGCCGGTACGGCGGTGTCGGCGAACTTGCCGGGCTCTCTGTCCGAGCCGCCCGAGTCAGGCAGCACGATGTGAGCCATCCCGGCCACCCCGGACAGGCGATCGATCAGCGCCAGCCCGATGCAGGAGCCCAGGCCGCGGGCCACGAGCTCCTCGCCGGTGCGCTTCGACACCTCGATCTCGCCCATCCGAACGGACCCCATGACCAACTAGGCTGCTTCGGCGAGGCCCAGCGGCGCGAGCAGGTCCGACACGCCACCCTCGGTGGGCAGCAGGACGAACGAGATCGAGCAAGGCTCGTTGGCCACCGCGAGCTCCGAGTCCAGCACCAGCACCAAATCCATGGACGCCGTCTGAGACAGCGCCAGGGAGGAGACGATCGCGCCGAGCATGTCGGTGGTCAGGTGCGGTGGGCGCGGCTCCAGGTGCAGGCCGGTCATCGAGGCCAGCGCGTTCAGGCACGAGGTCCCGAGGATGTTGCCGATCTCGCGCAGAGCCGACTCACCGATCTCGTCCCAGGCGTCGACGCCCAGGAGCTTGCACAGGGCCTCGGCGCCGTCCGGCTCGATGAGCAGGAGCACGACTCCGGTGACGTCGCCCTCGAGCGGGATGACGACGCTGACCGTCGACTCCTCAGGGCTGCCGCACGCCTCGACGGCGTCGGCGAGGGGGAGAGCGAGGACACGCGGCACGTTCAGATCGACCTCTCGGCCGAGCATCTGCGCCAGGGAGGTCGCGGCGTTACCAGAGGCGATGTTCGCCAGCTCCCGCAACGCATCCAGCTGCAGTTCGGTGTAGCGAGGGGTCACTGATCAGGGCTCCTGTATTCGATGTGTTTTGGTTTGTTTTCTGAGCTTTAGGCAGCGATGGCCGCGAGGGCACCGCGGCTGGAACTGTTATCGGCAGCCAGCGCATCGCAGTCGACAATCAGGGCGATCCGACCGTCGGCCAGTGCGGCACCGCCGGACACCGGCTCGCCGTCGGAGACGATCTCCGGGAGCGGGCGGGTGACCAGCTCGCGCTGACCGACCAGGTCGTCCACGGCCAGGGCAAGTCGCTTGTCCTGAGCGCGGATGATCACGACGAACTCGTGGTCGCCGATCGTGTCGCGGCGGAACACCTCGGCTCCGTCGAGTAGCGGCAGGACGCCGTCCTCGAGCACCAGCATCTGCTTGCCGGCCACCGAGCGCACGGTCTGCTCGGCCAGGCGCAAGGTGCGCTCGATCCGGTCCAGCGGAATCGCGAACGGGTTGCCGGACACGTCGACCTGTAGCGCCGAGACGATGGCCAGGGTGAGCGGCAGCCGGATCTGGGCGGTCGTGCCCTGGCCGGGGGTGGACTCGATCACGACCTCGCCGCCCAGCTGGCGGATCTTCTCGCGCACGGCGTCCATGCCGACGCCGCGGCCCGAGATGTCGCTGGTCGTCTCGGCGGTCGAGAAGCCAGAGGTGAAGAGCAGCTCGACCGCGCCGCGCATGTCGATGCTCGCGGCGGCGTCCTCGTCGATCATGCCGAGCGCAAGCGCCTTCTTGGCCACTGCCATGGGGTTGATCCCGTTGCCGTCGTCGCGGACCTCGATCACCACGCTGCCGCCGGCATGGCGAGCAGCGATCTGGATCGTCCCCTGCCGGGACTTGCCGGCGGCGGTCCGGTCCTCGGGCGACTCGAGGCCGTGGTCGATCGCATTGCGCACCAGGTGCACGAGCGGGTCGCCCAGCGCGTCGACCACGGTGCGGTCAAGCTCGGTCTCGGATCCGATCAGCTCGAGCTTGACCTCCTTGCCGAGCTTGGTCGACAGGTCGCGGATCAGGCGCGGGAAGCGCAGGAACACCACGTCGACCGGGATCATGCGGACCTGCATGACCATCGCCTGAAGCGCCTGGGATGACCGGGTGAGCTCCTGCACGGCCTGCTGCAGGCCCTCGACCTCGAGGTTCGCGGTCAGCGCTTCCACCGCGGTGCGGTGGATGACCAACTCGCCCATCGAGTGCATCAGCGCATCGAGGCGCTCGGCGTCGACGCGCACGGTCCGCGTGGCCTTGTTGGCGTCGGCGGGCTTGTCCGCAGCGGCCTTGGCCGGGGCAGCCGGGGCGGCCTCGACCGGAGCGGCGGGGGCGGGCTCGGCCGGAGCGGGTACCTCGGCAACCGGGGCCGGGGTCGCATCGACCGGCTCAGGAGAGGCCTCGACGACCGGCGTGGCCTCGGGGGCCGGCGTGGCCTCGGGGGCCGCTGTCGCCTCCGCGGGTGCCTCCGGCTTGGTGACGTCCGTGACGGTCACCGTGGCGACCTCCGAGATCGAGCCAAGATTCTCGACGATCGTCTCGTCCTCGTGGTCTGAGGCGACCCAGGCGTCGATCTCACGGCCGGCGAACTGCTCGAGTCCCTCGGGCGCGGGCATGCTGCCCAGCACGTCGCCGTGGTCGGACAGCGAGGCCAGGACCATGTGGGCGCGGACGGCCGGCATCATCACGTCCTCGGTCAGCTCGACGCGGACGCGGAGCACACGGGCGCCGGCGTCGCGGGCGGCCTGGACCGCGGCGTGGTTGGGCGCGTCGATTCCGCCGGCCCGCTGGACCTCCTGCTCGGGGGTGCGCGGCCTGACCAGGCTGCGCAGGCGCCTCACGAGCGGGGCCGGATCGAGCTCTTCCTGTCCGTCGGACTCGATCGAGTCGGTGGCGGCAGACAGCGCGTCCAAGCAGGCGAACACGGTGTCGATCGCTTCGGAAGGCAGGCCGCTGGTGCGCTGACGCAGCAGCTCGAAGACGTCCTCCATGTTGTGGGTGAGCTCGGCGATCTTGGCGAAGCCCATCGTCGCGCTCATGCCCTTGAAGGAGTGCGCGATTCGGAAGATCTCCTCGACGGTGGACTGATCCTTGGGGTCTTCCTCGAGTCGGACGATGGTCAGGTTGAGTTGTTCGAGATGCTCGCGGGCCTCGGCGAGGAACATCGGCATGTACTCGGAGGTATCCATTACGACTTTCGGTAGATGAAGGGGTGAATCGGGGCCAGGCCGAGCGACGCTGCATCGGTGATTCGCTCGGTTCCGCCGATGACCATCAGCCCGCCGCCTCGGAGGGCATGGGCGAACTTGGCGTGCAGCTCGTCCCGGATCTGATCGGCGAAGTAGATGACCGTGTTGCGACACATGATCAGTTCATAGCTCGACGCGGGCGGCCGGACCTTGAGCAGGTCGCCCACTTCGAAGTGGGTCATCGACTGCAGCGCCGGCTTGGCGCGCCAGCCGTTCGGGGTGCGCTCGAACCAGCGCTCCATGGCGGCGGTGGGGGCGGTGCGGGCGTCGGCCGCGGAGAACTCGCCGAGCTTCGCCCGGGCGACCATCCGCTGGTCGATGTCGGTGCCGTTGATCTTCACGGTGGCCTTGGGGATCGCGGCGGCGCACACGGCGGCCAGGGTGTAGGCCTCGGCCCCGTACGAGCAGCCGGCGCTCCACGCGCGCACGCGGCCGGCGGCGGCGAGCTCCTGAAGCAGCCCGCCCTCGAGCTTGGTCCATTGGTCCGGGTGACGCCACAGCTGCGAGACGTTGATCGTGACGCGGTCGAGCAGGTCGTCGAGTTGTGCGGCGTCGCTGCGCAGCCGCGGCAGCGCGTCAGTCAGCTTGGAGACCCCCAGGCGCGACCAGTAGGAGCGCAGGCGGCGCTCCATCTGCGGCCGCTTGTACTGGGTCAGGTCGATGCCGCAGATCTGGCGCAGTCCTTCGCAGAAGCCGATGTAGTCGTCGGTGGCGGCGAAGTCGCTGCGCGGCGTGGCGGCGACTGAGTCGTGGCCCCGATGGCGCTGCAGAGCGGGGCGCTGGAAAGCCCGGATTTCGCGCTCGGTGCTCATGCTCGGGCCTCGCTCGCGATGATCTCGGCCAAGCGGCCCAGGTCGTGCACCTCGTCGGCCAGCCCGGCCTCGACGATCGCGCGGGGCATGCCGTACACCGTGCAGGAATCCTCGGACTCGACCAGGATCCGGCCGCCGTGGCGCCGGACCTCGCGGGCACCGGACAGACCGTCGTTGCCCATCCCGGTCAGCACGACCAGGAGCAGCCGATCCCGGTAGGCCCGGGCGGCGTCCTGAATCAGAAGGTCGGCGCGAGGCCGCAGGCCGCCGATCGCCGGCTCGTCGCTGAGCACTGCGCTGCGCCCGTCATGGGCGAGCCGCAGATGTAGGCCTCCCGGCGCCAGCAGGGCCGTACGGGGATCGAGCGCCTCGCCGCCGGTGGCCTCGACCACCTTGAGCGCGCTGGAGGAGTTCAGGCGCGCGGCCAGCGACCCGGTGAACCCGGCCGGCATGTGCTGGACGATCAGGGTTCCGATGCCCAGCGGCGCGGGCAGCTTGGGAACCAGCGCGGCGAGCGCGCGGGGGCCGCCGGTGGAGGTGGCGATCAGGACCAGCCGCGCGACTTTGGACGGCGCCGGCGAGCGCCGCGGGGCCGTCGCGGGGGGCTCCGGCGTCCAGAGGGCGCGGCGGGCGGGGGCGAGGGTGCCGCCCGCGGTCGCGGCTCCTCGCGACCTGCGGCGGGAGGCGGCCGCCTGCCTGACCTTGCTCCCGAGGGCCTCGATGAACGACTCGAGGCTCTCCTTGGCGGTCGGCTTGGAGACCAGATCGAACGCGCCCTCGGCGAGCGCGTCCACCGCGCGGGCGCCGTGGGCGGCCGAGAAGGCCGAGACGACCACGACCGGGATGTTCGTGTCGGTCCGCTCGCGGAGGATCCGCAGCACGCCGAGCCCGTCCAGGCCCGGCATGGTCAGGTCGAGCGTCATCGCATCGGGACGCTCGCGCTCGCACAGGGCCAGCGCCTCGTCACCGTCGCGGGCGCTGCCCACCACCTCGAGCCCGGCCTTGGTCAGCGATCGCGTGACGATGTTGCGCATCAGGGCGCTGTCGTCGGCGACGACGACCCGCACGGGGGAGGTGGTGGACATGGTCCCGGTTGTTCGTTCTTTCGGTTTCGAGTGGACTTTCGGTTTGTCGGCGGCGCCTGACGGCGCGCCTTAGGCGGCGAGCGCCAGCTCGCTCTCGGAGAAGATCGCCGTCGGCTTGAGCAGGATCACCAGGCGGTTGCCGATCTTGGCGATCGAATCGATCAGCGTGGTGTCCGCGCCCGGCGCTTCCTGCATGTTCTCGTCCTCCACCGTCAGCACTTCCTCGACGCCGTCGACGATCACGCCGGCGGTCTCCGCGCCCGCCTCGACGATCACGATCTTGGTCTGGTCGGTCAGCTCGGAGGGGACGCCGAGCCGGGCGGCCAGGTCGTACACGGGGACGATCCGGCCACGAAGGCTGATCACGCCGCGGACCCAGTCTGCGCGCGAGGCGACCGAGCGAGGCTCGGAGTAACGAATGATCTCGTGCACCTGTTGGATGCCGAGCGCGTAGTGCTCAGTGCCCAGGGTGAACACGACAAGTTGGCGGGGGTTGTTTGCGTCAGGCATGGGGTTGTTTGCTCCTTGCAGTTCGGACAAGCCAGGGGATGGCAGCCGTTCCCATCAGTGGGTCGGTAATCAGGTACTCGTCAGTTGCGCGACCCAGCTTTAGTTCGCAGGGTGCTCGCCAGGACTACTAGGCGGCGGGTTTCGCAGAACTCTGCGGCTAACTACGGCTGCGGCGTGTCTCCGCCGGCCTCGGCGGCCCTGCTGGAGCCGTCTGCGCCGGCGATCTGGCCGAGCACTTCGGTGACTCGCAGACCGAACTGCTCGTCGATCACGACCACCTCGCCGCGGGCGATCGCGGTGCCGTTGACCAGCAGGTCGACCGGCTCGCCGGCCATCCGGTTCAGCGTGATGATCGAGCCCTGACGGAGCTCGAGCGTCTCGCCGACGGTCATCCGCGTGCGGCCCATCTCGACGCTGAGGTCGACGGGCACGGCGCTCAGCCGGCGCAGGTCGCCGACCGCACTCGGCGCGAGGCCGGGGTCGCCGGCGGCGCCGGTCGGGAGCTGCTCGAGTTCAAGTTTCTCGCTCATCGCTGCACCTACTGGACCGCGACGTCGGTGAAGAACACCTGCTGCACCTTGACGTCGGTAGTGGCTTTGATCTTGGACAGGATCTGCGCCTCCAGGCTGGTGCGTCCGGAGTCCGTGACCAGCTCGTTGGAGGTGTCGTTGGTGATCAGGTTGGTGATGATCGCCCGGATCACCGCCTCCTCGGGGAGGGTGCCGACGGTGGCGCCGGTCGCGGTCCCGCCGCTCTCGGCGGTGGCGCCGTCGCTCTGGCCCGCGGCGAGCTCGAGCGCGACAGTCAGGGTCGCGTAGTGCCCGTCCTGGAGGTTGCACATGAACTGCTTGGGCAGGATGTAGATCTCGCCGGCCAGCTTGGGCTTGACGACCTTGGGCGGCATCAGCTTGGCCTTGGCGACGTAGCCGCCGCCGAGCAGCAGCACCGGGATGATGATCAGGAGCTTCTTCTTCATAGCGGGATACCGGATCGGGGGGTTTCAGGACGGGGGGACGGGGTTCAGGCGCATCAGCACGATGTCCACGCGCCGGTTGCTCGCGCGCCCGGTGACGCTGGCGTTCGATGCGACCGGATGCAGAGCGGCATAGCCGGCCGCGGCCAGTCGCCCGGCGCTCACGCCATGGGCGATCAGGAAGCGGACCACAGTCGTCGCCCGTGCCGTCGACAGCTCCCAGTTGGAGGGGAACTGCGACGTCGCAATCGGCTGGTTGTCCGTGTTTCCTTCCACTGTGATCGGATGACTCTTGTCAACATTGAGCAGCATGGCCACCTCTTCGAGCAGTGGGTCCCCTGCGGCCTGGAGGATGGCCTGCCCGGAGTCGAACAGAAGCTTGTCGGTGAGCACGCGCACGACGAGGCCCCGGCGCTCGATCACGGTCTGCACCTGGGAGCTGAAGCCGTGGGCCTTCGCGTAGGCGTTGAGCTTCTTCTGAAGCGCGATGAAGCTTTCCTGCTCGGCGACCGAGGCGGACATGCTGTTCAGCGCGGCCTTGAGCTGCGCGGTGGTGAGCGGCTTGGCTGAGGCGGCCTTGGCAGCCTGCGCTGCGGGGGTGTTGGCGGCGCCGGTGCTGCTGCTCGAACGCGAGGTTGGCGTGGGGACGAGCGGCACGATCGACGGGACCGCGGCGGTGGCCGGCGTGTGCTCGGCGGTCGACTCCGAGCCCGACTGCAAGATCGCGTGGCCGCCCGAGAGGATCGAGCCCGAGAAGGCCGCCTTCAGCGACTGCTGGAGTACCTGGTATTTGGAGATGTTGACCGATGAGATCGAGAACAGGACCATGAACAGCGCGAACAGCAGCGTGAGCATGTCCGCGTAAGTCAGGAGCCAGCGCTCCTCGTTCTCGTGCTCGACGGCCGCGCCGCGCCGCTTCTTGCCTTGCGCGGCCATGACTAGGCGGCTTCGGCCTCGCGCTGGGGCATTTCGGCGACGTTGTCCGCGTCGCCGGCGCCGCGCTCGGCCGGGGGCACGAACGAGGTCAGCTTGTCGGCCACCACGCGCGGGTTGTCACCGGCCTGGACGGACAGGATGCCCTCGAGCGTGAGCGTGCGCAGCTCGACCTCGGCCGATGACATCGCCTTGAGGCGGTTGGCCACCGGCAGATAGACCACGTTGGCGGACGCGACACCCATCAGCGTCGCGATGAAGGCGGAGGAGATCGACGGGCCGAGGGTTGCGGGCGCGGACAGATTCTGGAGCACGTGCACCAGCCCCATCACCGTGCCGATGATGCCGATCGTGGGGGCGAACCCGCCGGCCTTCTCGAACGGGAGCACGCCCGCGTGGTGCCGGGCGGCCATCCCGTCGATCTCGGCCTCGAGGATGTCGCGCACGAGCTCGGGATCGGTCCCGTCGACGACCAGCTGCAGGCCCTTCTTGGTGAACTCGTCGTCGATCTCGGCGATCTGCGCGTCGAGCGCCAGCAGGCCCTCGCGGCGGGCTTGCTCGGCCAGCGAGACCAGCAGCGCCACCCGGCTTTGGACGTCAATCACGGGGGCGCTGATCACGAGCTTGTACAGGCTCGGAATCTTCTTCAGACCGTCCATGCCGCAGCTCGCCATGGTGGCGCCGCCCGTCCCAGCGATGATGATGATCAGCGCCGGCATGTTCATGAATGCCGCCGGGCTGGTGCCGTCCATCATCGCGCTGAGGAGGATCCCCACCGTGGCCACGGCGATTCCTATGCCGGTAGCGGCCTTCATGACCCGGTCATCGGCTCGGTTACGGAAACCTTCACCCCGGTGGACGCGCGTCCAGACGGCATGCTCTGGCCGCTGACCTCGCGGCTGTTAGCGCGAGGCGGCATCACTCGGCGGCGTAGTCAGCTGCGGGTGCAGGGGCGTCGAGAGCCTGGCCGTACTCGGCGGCCAGCCTGACAGGAGCAAGGTGCGGCGGGGCGGCCCGGCGCTGCTCGTGCCGGCGGCCCAGGGCCGCGGCGAGGACGTCGACGCGGTAGCCGCGAACCTCCTTGGCCACGCGCTCGGGCGTCTCGGCGACAACGATCTTGGCGCCGGTGGCAAGGGTGATCACCGTGTCGGGACAGGCCTCGACGGTGACGATCAAATCTGGATTGAGGCGGAAGGGCTCGAGCTTGTGCCCGAGACGGTGCAAGGAGATCATGGTCGGTCCTCGTGCTCTGAGAAGGAGAGGTGGCGCGCGCGGGCCGGAGACGCGGGATCCCTCGATTCCCGCCCCTCCGGCCCGGCGCCTGGGGGTGAATTACTGCTTCATCTGCACGGCCGTCTGCATCATCTGATCGGCCGTGGTGATCGTGGAGGCGTTGGCCTGGTAGCCGCGCTCGGCCTCGATCATGTTGGTGAACTCGGTACCCATGTCGACGTTCGACTGCTCGAGCTCGCCGCTGATCGTCTGACCGAAGTTGCCGACGCCCGGCTGGCCCACCTGGACCGCGCCCGACGCGCTCGTCGCGCTCCACAGCGAACCACCGTCGCGCTGTAGCCCGGCCTGGTTCGGGAACGTGGCCAGCGAGATGTAGCCCGCGGTCACGCGCTGCTGGAACGTCGGCGAGGTCGAGTTGCCGTCGATGTAGGACACGCTGCCGTCCTTGCCGATGGCGACGCCGGTCGAGTTCGGCGGGACGTAGATCGCGTTGTTGGAGTTAGTGGCGGTCTGGTTGATCGTGCCGTTGGCGTTGGCCGGGTAACCGAGCACGTACTGGCCGGTCTGGGTGCACAGGAACCCCTGCGGGTTGAACGTGAGGTCACCCGCGCGGGTGAACTGCGGCTGGGTCCCGTTCACCGGGCTGGTCGCCGTCGTGCTTGACGGGGCGCCGTTGGCCACCTGCAGGAACCCGTTGCCCTGGATCGCCACGTCGGTGGCGTTGCCGGTCGACGCGACGCCGCCGGCGGTCATGACGTTGTTGATCGAGCCGACCTGGGCACCCAGGCCGATTTGGAGCGGGTTGGTTCCGGCGCTGTACCCGTTAGGGCCGGTGCCGGACGCGATGAGCTGCGAGAGCTCGTCGGAGAACACGGTGCTCTGAGCCTTGTAGCCAACGGTGTCGACGTTGGCCAGGTTGTTGGCGGTCACGTCGAGCATCGTCTGGTGAGCGTCGAGGCCGCTGATCGCGGCGTACATGCCTGACATCATCGGGACATCATTTCCTTTCGCGGCTTCCTCGATGAGGTCCGGCCGCTGTTGTTATTGACCGTTTCGCTCATGCGATCACGGCGCTGTCGATGTTGGTGAACACGTGCTGGCGCATGTGCTCGGATGGCACCGCCGTGATGACGGTGTTGTTCGCGACTGACACCACATATGCGGTGCCGTCGACGAAGACCACGGAGTCGCGCGAGCCCTTGCCGGCCGCTCGGGAGACTCCATCGGTCAGCCGACCCAGGGTCGACTGATCAAGGTTGATGCCGCGCTGCCGGAGGCGCTCGATCGCGTGCCGGGAGAACGTCGGCGCGTTCGTGTGCTGGGCCAGCACCTCGCCGAACGAGGGACCGGTCGTCGCCTCCGCCGCGTTCTGGCGCTGCGTCGGCGCGGTCGGCTGGACCGGCGCGGTGGGGCCGGGCGCAACCAGCGCGGGGTTGGGAAGGACCGCGCTCATGACACTTGGTTGACCGCCGAGGCGCTGATCCCCGACGTTCCGTTGATCGTGAGGGTCGGGCCGGAGGAGGTGAGCTCCACGCTCTGCACGACACCGCTGGCGCTGGCCTGAGTGGTCGGGTCGGTGTAGTTCACCGTGTGTCCGATCAGTGCGATCGCGGTGGCGTTGTTCTGGCCCGAGGCCATGGTCTGCGTTGATTCCGCCGTATAGGTCTGCTGCTCAACCGAGGTGAACTGGGCGAGCTCGGTGACGAACTGCATCGGGTCACTCGAGTTCGGGTTCATCGGGTTCTGGTTCTTGAGCTCGGCCATAAGCATCTGCAGGAACTGGTTCTGGTTGATCGGCATGCTCTTCTGGGCGGAGGTGGCCGCCGTGGTGGCGTTCGTGCCAGTGGTGCCGGTCGTGCTCTGGGTGGTGAAGCTCATCGAGGTCGTCCTTGTCTCGGTAGGTCCGGATTTCAGGCGAGGACGTTCACGAGGGTGCCCTCGGGGAGCACCGCGGTCGCCTCGGCCTGGATCGAATCGGTCTCGCCGATCGCGTCGATGTGGTTGGCGCGGGCGCCGGCCTGCGAGCGCGGCGAGGAGTCCTCGGAGCGCTCCTGGGTCGGGGCATTGCCCTCGCCCCGCGCCTCGATGTTCAGGCCGATCAGGTTGACCCCGGCCGACTGGAGCGAGCGACGCAGATCGTCGCCGCCCTGCGAAAGCGTGTCGGCGGTGGCCGCGCTGTCGGTCACCACGTGGGCGGTCACGCCCTCGTCGGTGCGGTGAAGCTGGATGCGGATCGTGCCGAGTGAGGCCGGCGAGAGCTCGATCCGGGCCTGGGTGGCACCAGCGCGAGCGCCGAGCTCGATCGTCGTGCGCACCGCATCGACGGCGTGCTGGAGCGAGACGCCGTAGCGGGTGGGCAGCGCGGCCTGGGCGGCCTGAGTCGCCTGAGTCGCCGGCGCGCTCTGGGGCGCGGTGGTGGGGGCGACGGCCGGGGTCTGGGGCTGGGCCGGCGCGGACTGCACGGTCTGCGCGGCCTGGGCGGTCTGCTTGGGC
Source organism: uncultured Solirubrobacterales bacterium (assembly GCA_963834675.1). Classification (GTDB taxonomy): domain Bacteria; phylum Actinomycetota; class Thermoleophilia; order Solirubrobacterales; family Solirubrobacteraceae; genus Palsa-465. The sequence continues at coordinate 77,105 of CAWICS010000009.1, read as the reverse complement.
TGCGACTGCGAATCCGCCTGTCCTTGTTGAGACTGAGACTGAGAATCAGACGCATCTGTGGACTGGACGGTCGGCGCGTCGGCCGAGATCGGCGCCGCGGCCTGGCTCGGCGTGCTCGCGGCCGGCTGGGCCGGGGCGGTGGCGTCCGGGGCGCTCTGCGTGCCGTGGTGGGGCTGGGGCGCGGGCGCGGTCTGGTCCGGCTGGGCCGGTGCGCTCGGCTGGGGCTGAGCGATCGGAGCGGTCTGAGCGATCGGAGCGGTCTGAGCGGTCTGGGCGGGCTGACCGGGCTGAGCGGACACGGCGAGGAGCGCCGGCGGCGCAGCGTCGGGCGCCGCCGGGCTCTCGCTGGGGGTGGGGGTGTCGGTCAGGGTGGCCGCCGCGGGGATGTCGGCGGCCGGGGGCTGCGGGGTGGGGGCAGAAGTGGAAGTCGGGCTGGACGCGATGCTCGGCGCCAGGGTGGCCTGCGACGGCGCGGTCGTGGTCACGCTCGGGGGCCCGGGCGCCGAGGCCGGCGCGGCGGGCGGCGTGTCCTGCGCGGGCGCGTTGGCGGCCGGGGTGGCGGCAGCCGCCGGGACGGGCGCGGGCTGCGCGGCCGGCGCGGAAACGCTCAGCGCGGCCGCGACGGCCTCGGCCACGACCTGCGTGGCATCGGTCGAGGGCTGAGCGGCGTCCTTCGCCGCCGGCGCCGATCCACCGGCGCTTCCCTTCTGGCCTTCCGCAACCGCGGTCCGGGCCACATGATCGTCGAGCACGCTGGCAAAGCCGGGCGGCGCGCTCCCGAGGCCCGGGGGACCGCTGGCCGCGGCCGGGGCGTCGGTCGCGGCCGGAGCGAGCGCGTCCGCGCTCGGGGCCGGCGCTGCCGGCAGGGCAGCCGCAATGGAAGTCGTCACGCCGCGTTCCTCCGGTAGCCGTTCAGGGCGATCTCGTCGAGCATCAGGCCCTCCTGACGCGCGACCTCGCGCTCGTGCTCGGCGCGGCGGTTCTCCTTCAGGCGCTCGAGCGCCTGGCGCTCGCGAGCGGCCTGGGTCAGCGCCTCGCGACGCTGGGCCAGTTCGAGCTCATGGCGCTGGAGGTCCTGCCGGGTGGCGTGGTGGGCGCGCTCGGCGCGCTCCAGGTAGGCCTGGCGGGCGAGCAGATCGGTCGCGCTGCTGGTCGCGCGGGTGGCGTCCACCTGCGCGGCGCGCGCATTCGCCATGCGTGAGGCGGCCTCCTGCACCTCCTCCTCGCAGCGACGGTGGCGCAGCATGGCGCCGGCCAGCTCTTCCTTGGCGGCGTCCTCACTACGTTCGCGCAGGGCACGAACTCGCTCGAGGCGGAAGCGGAACGAGGATCCGTTCATGGCCCTGTACTCGACCGGGCCGTTCGGGCCCTAAGCGGGCCTGGACACTTGTCCTAGTCGAGGGGGTGTGATGGATTTACCGTGATATTCGCGGAAAATACATCACACCCCTGATTGGCGCGGCCGTCGTCGTCCTGGTATCCGCGGCCGGGGCGCTTGCGCTGCCGGCGTTCACGACCGCACCGAAGACCGCACCCCCCCGAGGCGACGCCGCGGAGCTGTACGACACGGCGGCCGGGTGCCACAAGACCTTTGACCGGTTCGTGATCCGGGCGCGCTTCGCCACCCCGGGCTACGACGCCCGCTACGTGCGGCGGATCGTCGCCGACCCCTCGGGCCGCCCCGTCACGCTGCCCGGCACGGCCCGGATCCGCATCCGCTTCAACCTGGCCGCCGGCCACGACAACCGCGGCACCAACCTGCTCGCCGGCACCCTGACCCCGCGCTGCCCGAGCCTCCTGCAGGTCAAGAAGGCCGGCGACTTCGAGGGCACCGTGACGTTCGGCCTCGGCCTGAAACGCATGACCGGCTTCCGGGTGTTCCGCCTGAACAACCCGACCCGGGTCGTGATCGACGTCGCGCACTGAGAGCTAGGCGCTGAGCTGCAGGCCCGGGATGGCCAGTCCGGCGCCACCGGGTGCACCCGGCTGGCCCTGGCGGGTGGGCATGCCGCCCGGGGGTGTGGTCGGCGGTCCGTCGAGGACCTCGCCGACGACGCCCGGCCGGTGAGACAGGTCGTGGGCCAGCGCGATCAGTTCGGCGTCGGCCTGCTCGACGGCGCTCGGCTCGTCGACCCGTTGGCGAAGGAACCCGTTCATCCGCGGTCGCAGCTGGATCGCGGCGTCGAGCGTCGGGTCGGTCCCCGGCTGGTAGGCGCCGATCGAGATCAGGTCCTCCTTCTCGCGATAGGCCGCCAGCGCGGTGCGCAGCTTCGTCCCCGCCTCGCGGACCTCGGGCGTGACGATCTCGCCGATCAAGCGCGACACGCTCTGCAGCACGTCGATCGCCGGGTAATGGCCGGAGTGGGCCAGCGACCGCGTCAGGACGACATGCCCGTCGAGAATCGACCGAACGGCGTCGGCGATCGGCTCGTTCATGTCGTCGCCGTCGACGAGCACGGTGTAGAGGCCGGTGATCGACCCGCGCGCGCTCGTACCCGCTCGCTCCAGCAGGCGCGGCAACAAGGCGAACACCGACGGCGTGTAGCCGCGGGTGGCGGGCGGCTCGCCGATGGCCAGGCCGACCTCGCGCTGGGCCATGGCGAAGCGCGTGACCGAGTCCATCATCAGCATCACGTTCTTGCCCTGGTCGCGGAAGTGCTCGGCGATCGCGGTGGCCGTGAAGGCGGCCTTGATCCGTACCAGCGCCGGCTGATCGGAGGTGGCCACGACGACCACCGAGTGCGAGATGGCGTCGCCGAGGTCGCGCTCGATGAACTCGCGCACCTCGCGTCCTCGCTCTCCCACCAGCGCGATCACATTGACATCGGCCGAAGTCGAGCGGGCGATCATGCCCATCAGAGAAGACTTACCGACGCCCGAGCCGGCGAAGATGCCAAGGCGCTGGCCGCGGCCGCACGGCACGAGCGTGTCGAGCGCGCGCACGCCGAGCGAGACCCGGTCGGTGATCCGCGGGCGCGTCATCGGATCGGGCGGCGCCGCGGTGGTGCTGCGCCAGGAGACTCCCGACGGCTCGTCGATCCCGTCCAGCGGGTTGCCGAGCCCGTCGATTACGCGCCCGAGCAGCGACTCGCCGACCGCCACGCGGAACGGCGAACCGGTCGGGAACACGCTGGTCCCGGGGCCGATGCCGTGGAGCTCACCGAGGGGCATCAAAAGCGTTCGACCGGTCCGGAAGCCGACGACCTCGCAGGCCACGGACGGACGGTCGCGGCCGTCGCCGACCATGCACACCTCGCCGATCTCCACCTGCACGCCGGTGGCCTCGATGATCAGCCCGATCAGGTCCGAGACCCGACCCACGCGGCGCGAGAGATCGGTCTCCTGGACGGCGCGGATCGCGCGAACCAGACCACTCGGCCGAGCGGCCTCAGTCGTCATCGCGAGGCTCGCGATCGAGCGCGGCGATAACAAGCTCGCGAGCCCTGGCCAGCTGGGTGTCGATGCCCGCGTCGATGTCGCCGGTGTCGGTCCGGGCGATCGCCCCGCCCCGGGCCACGCGCCGGTCGGACTGCACGCCCAGGTGCTCGATCCCGCCGAGCTCGGACTGCAGCTGCTCGACGCAGTCGCTGACGAGCTCCAGATCATCCGGGTTGACCACGATCGTCACCCGCCGGCGGTCGATCAGGTGACGCAGCGCGTTGCGAGCCACGTCGATCACGCGCTCGGGCTCCACGGCGACCGCGCCGGCCAGGATCTGCTCGGCCAGGCGCAGGGCCAGCTCGACCGCATCCTGCTCGAGCTCGGCCACCATCTGGGCTCGGAGCTCGGACACCGCCTGCGCCGAGGCACCCAGGGCGCTCAGCGCCGGGGCGGCGTCGGTGCGCGCGGCGGCGATGCCGGCGGCGCGTCCCTCGGCCTCGCCGGCGGCCCAGGCCTGATTGCGGATCTGCTCGGCCTCGGCCCGCACGGCCGACAGCACGTCGGCGATCCCGCCGGAGGCGTCCGCGGCAGCCGCGTCCAGCTGGCGGAACGCGTAGCCGGCGATCTCAGACAACTGCGTCTTCCTCGCCGCGCGAGAGCACCAGCGCGCCGGCCTCCTCGAGCTTGCGCACGATGGCGACGATCCGGCCCTGGGCCTCCTCGACCACGCGCTTGCGCTGCGGTGGCATGTAGGCCATCTCTTCGACCAGCATGGTCGCCCCGCGCTCCGACATGTTCGACAGGATGCGCTCCTTGACGTCGTCGTTGACGCCGCGCAGAGCCAGGGCGAGGTCCTTCTGGTCGGCCTCGCGGAGCACCAGCTGAATCGAGCGGTCGTCGAGCTTGACGATGTCCTCGAACACGAACAGCAGTCGGCGGACCTCGGCGGCGAGCTCCTCGTCGGACTCGGTGAGGGCGTCGAGCACGTTGCGCTCGGTCGAGCGGTCGGCGTGGTTGAGGATCTCGGCCAGGGACTTGATCCCGCCGGCGGAGGAGTACTCCTGCTGGACCACGCTGTCGAGCTTCTTCTTCATCACGCTCTCGACCTGCTTGACCACGTCCGGGCTGGTCTCGCCCATCCGCGCGATGCGGAGCGCGATGTCAGCCTGCTCGCCCGAGGGCAGGTGCGAGAGCACCTGGGAAGCCAGCGAGGTGTGCAGGTTGGCCACGACCAGCGCCACGGTCTGAGGTGACTCGTTGCGCAGGAAGGTGACCAGCTGCTCGGGCGGGGTCTTGCGCAGGAACTCGAACGGCCGCATCTCGATCACGCTCGATAGCCGCCCGATGATCTCCAGCGCACGCTCGGGGCCGAGGGCCCGCTCGAGCACCTCCCGGGCGTAGTCGACGCCGCCGGACATCAAGGAGTCGTAAGCCTCCACGGTCGCGGCCAGCTCCTCCAGCACGGTGGCGGTGGTGAGCGGATCAACCCGCTGGAGCTTGGCCATCTCCAGCGAGAGCGACTCGATCTCCTCGTCGCGCAGATGCTTGAACACCTCGGCGGCGCGATCGGGTCCAAGCGAAACGAGCAGCACCGCCGCCTTCTTGCGGCCGGGCAGGCTGGGACGCCGGACCGCCGGGGCGCCGGCCGGGCCGGACGCCGCGGGGACGTTGGGGGCAAGTGGTTCGAGTTCGGCGGCCACGGCTTACCGACTAGTCCTCGCTCATCCAGGCCCGGACCTGCTGGGCCACGCGATCGGGATCGCGCTCGACCAGCTCCTCGACCTGGCGCTTGGGCACGTTGACCGGCGAGCGCAGCCGCTTGATGTCAGCGGGCTCCTCGTCGACGCCCCCGGCAAGCGCGGCGAGCGGGCGCGGCGTCTCGAGCTCGCGCAGCCAGGTCGGCTGGCCGCTGAACACCTCGCGCTCGCGGCGCTTGAGGTTGCGGCGCATGAAGAACAGGAACAGGAGCGCGCCCAGACCGACCGCCGCGTACTTGGCGTAGCCGAGCATCTTGGTCGGAGAGCTGGGGCTGGCCGGGGTCGTCGCCGGTTTGGCAAAGGCGATCTGGGAGACCGACAGCGAGTCGCCGCGCTTCGCGTTCAGGCCCACCGCGCCGGCCACCGCGTTGCGGATCGCCGGGATCGCCGAAGCCGGGACCGACTTGTCGACCAGGACCGAGACGGTCTGGCTGTTGACGCCGCCGGGCGCGATCGTGCTGTGGGTCACGGTCTTGTTGACGCCGAAGGTCGTGTTCGCAGACTTGTTGTTGTAGTTCGAGCTGCTCGAGCCGCCGGTCGCCGCGACGGTGGGGATGTTGCCGGTCACGCCGCCGGCGGCGCCGCCCCCGCCCTTCAGCGTCTCGGTCTGGGTCTGCTGAGTCAGCGGCACGCCCTTCTTGCCGTAGGTCAGGATGTCCGAGGTGGCCTGGTTGGCGTTGACGTCGGCGTTGACCACGACCTGGGCCTTGCCCGGGCCGAGCGTCTGGGCGAGCAGGCCGGTGGCCGCCGCTGCCATCTGCGCGTCGTACTGGTTCTGGACCGACTGCTTGGAGGTGGCGCCGTCCGAGGCGCCCGACCCCGAGGTCGGCCACAGCAGCGCGCCGCTCGAGTCGGTGACCGTGACCTTCTGGTCGGACAGGCCCTGGACGCTCGAGGCGACCAGCTCAGCGATGCCCTTGACCGCGCTCGGGTCGAGGTTGCCGGAGTCGGACAGCAGCACCGAGGCACTCGCTGACGGGCCGTTCTCGCCGAACAGCTGGTCCTGCTGGCTGGGCAGCACGAGGTTCACGGTGGCCGAGTCGATGCCCTGGATCTGCTCGATCGTCTGGTCGAGCTGACCCTCGAGCGCGCGCTGGTAGGTGATCTGCTGCTGGAAGTTCGAGGCGCCGAGCGAGGACTTGTCGAGCAGCGTGAAGCCGGGCTGCTGGCTGCCCACCCCGAGCAGGCCCGCGGTCGCGAGCGCGATCCGCGCCTGGCTCACCTGGCTCGAGTCCACGCCCAGGGCGGTGCCGCCATTCTGGATCTCGTAGCCGATGCCCTTGGCGTCCAGGGCGCTGGTGATCTTGCCCGTCTGGGCCGGATCCAGGCTCGTCTCCAGCGTGGTGTAGCTCTTGGTCGAGGCGAAGTGCATGACGACCATGAGGAAGACGATCGCCGCAGCGACCGCGCCCCCGACCATGGCCCAGCCCTTGGGCGTCAGCTTGGTGATGAGTTGGCGGATGTCCATTTATCGAAGGAGGTTGGCGGGGTTCTTAGACCTGGGTCTGGAAGACGGTGTTGACGGCGTCGACGAGCTTGGTGCGGATCTGCGAGGCGAGGTCCATCGCCATGGAGGCGTTCTCGACCGACGTGATCGCCTGAGTGGGATCGGTGAGCTGGCCGGTGGCCAGCTGCTGCGCGGTGCTCGTCGCGTTGGTCTGGGTCTGCTCGAGCGAGCTGATCGCGCCGGTAAGCGCGCCGCCGAAGCTGCCGTCCCCGTTGGTGGCGGCGCCGACGCTGGACGGGTCCTGCCCGATCCCGCCGACCGAGCCGACGTTCCACTCGCTCGGGCCGAGCGGCCCGATGGCTCCTGAGATCGCCGGAATCACTTCAGCAGATCCAGGGTCTTCTCGTACATCTGCTTGGCGGTCGTCATCGCCGTCACGTCGGACTGGTAGGAACGAGACTCGTCGATCATGTCGACCATCTCGTTCACCGGGTTGACGTTGGGCATCCGCACGTAACCCTGGGCGTTGGCCGCCGGGTTACCCGGGTCGTAGACGGTTTGGTCGGGCGTCGGATCGCTGACGATGCCGCCGACCTGGACCCCGCCGGCGACGACGCCACCGCCGCCCATCGAAGCATTGCCCATCGCGCCCGAGAGCGCGGCGCTGAAGCCGCCGCCGACCTGCTGGAGGACGACCTCCTGGCGCTGATAGGGCTGGCCGTTCGCGCCCTGCGTGGTGTCGGCGTTGGCCAGGTTCTCGGAGGTCACGTCCATCCGGGTGCGCTCCGCGGTGAGTCCGCTGGCGGCGATGCCGATCGCGTCGAAGAAGCTCATCGGTGGCCCCGAGGACTGAGGGTGTGGGTCACCATTTTAGGTTTGCCCGATCCCCATCGCGCTCTGGAGGATGTGCTCGCGCTGGGCGGCCACCTGGGTCAGCGTCTCGTAGAGCAGGCCGTTCTGGGCGAGCGCGGCCTGCTGCTGCTCGGGGCTCACCCCGTTGCCGTCGGGACCGACCGCCTGCTGCACGGTGTAAGGCTGGAAGGAGACCTGGTCGATCGGCGAGCCGGACTGGATGGCCGACTGGAGCGTCGAGGAGAAGTTGACGTCCTCGGGCTGGTAGCCGGGCGTGTCGACGTTGGCCAGGTTGTTGGTCAGCAGAGTGTTGCGCATCATCGAGCCCGTCATCGCGGACTCGAGCGCTTGCTGAGTGGTGTCAAGGAGGGACATTGAGGCAACCGGAAAGTGGCTCGCCCTCCTTGGGCTAGATGACGACTCGATCCATCGAGTCTCTCCATGAATCGGCTCCTGGCGCGGATCCTTTAATGGTTTGGGGCCTCGCTCCGCTCGGCGTCCGTGGGGCCGGGCAGCCCCGTCCGGACGGGCCCGCCAGGCCCCAGGGACGCCGCCGCAGGCGGCCCATTAACGCAATCACGCCGGAGCGGACCACATGGGTCCGCCCCGGCGCGGAATTGCCTGGATCGGAAGTGCCGATTAGGCGAGGGTGAACTTGCCGACGAGGCGCTCGAGCTCCTCGGCGGTGTTCGCCAGCTGGGTGGCGGAAGCAGCGATCTGCTCGGTCGAGGCGCTCGTCTCCTGGGTGGAGGCGCTCACCTGCTCCGAGGAGGCGCTCGACTGCTCGGCGACGGCCGCCACCGAGGTCATGCTGTCCTGCACCCGGTTGCCGGCGCTGGCGATCTCCTGGATCGAACCGGCAATCTGCTCGACGCGCTGGCCGACGTCTTGAACCGCGGCGGAGATCCGCGTGAAGGCCTCGCGGGCCTGCTCGACGGTGGCGGTGCCGTCCTCGGTCTGGCGTGCGCCATCCTCGACGACCTCGACCACGTGCCGGGTCTCGTTCTGGATCTCCTGGATCAGGGTGGCGATCGAGGAGGCCGCGGACTGCGACTCCTCGGCCAGCTTGCGGACCTCCTCGGCGACGACCGCGAAGCCGCGGCCCTGCTCGCCGACCCGGGCGGCCTCGATGGCCGCGTTCAGGGCCAGCAGGTTGGTCTGCTCGGCGATGCCGGTGATCGTGTCGACGATCTCCCCGATCTGCTCCGACTTGGCGTCGAGCTTGCGGATCGCGGTGCTCGCCTCAGAGCTCGAGGTGCGCACAGCGTGCATCGCCTCGGTGGCCTGATCCACTGCCTGAGCGCCCTCCTCGGCCAGGGTGCGCGCCTGGGCGGCGGCGTCGGCGGTCTGCTGAGCGCCATCGGCCGAGGCCTGGGAGGCCATGGCCACCTCGTCGCTGAGGATCTTGGCCTCGGCGATCGAGCGGACCTGGTCCTCGGCGCCGGCGGCCACCGAGCTCACGGCCTGGGCGATCTCGCCGACGGCCCGGCCGGCCTCCTCGGAGGTGTTGGCCATCTGCTGCGAGGCAAGCGACAGCTGCTCGGAGGTGCTGCCGATCTCACGCAGCATCCCGGCGACGTTGTCGCGGGTCCTGTTATAGGCGGACACGCTGCTCTGGGTCTTCTCGACCATCGCGTTGAAGGTGCGGGTCAGCTCCCCGATCTCGTCGCCGCGGGTGGTCGGGATCGTCTGGATCTCCGGGCGCACCTGGTAGGTCAGGTCGCCCTCGGCGATCGCCCCGAGGCCGTGCTCGAGCTCGGCCAGCGCCTCGGCGTCGAGGCTCGAGATCCCGTTCAGCAGCTGCGCGATGCGGCGGCTGAGGTCGCGGGCCAGGATGAAGCTGATCCCGCCGGCGGCCAGGAGCGCGATCACCGCGATGACCAGCATCAGCGACTTCGAGCTGGAGGCACTCGAGGCGGCGGCGCTCGTGTTGGCGCTCGAGATCGCCTTGCTGGCATTCTCGACCGCGGTGGTCAGACCGTCGGCGGCGGTGTTGGCGGCGCCGTTGGCGAGCTTGCCGGCGGCCGCGGTCTTGTGGGCCTTGGCCAGGGCCACAACCTGGTTGTCGATGTCCTGCCAGTTGGCGAGAGCGTCGTTGACCTTGCTGATCGCGGTCTTGGCGGCCGGAGTCGTCGCGTAGGTCTGGAGCGCCTGGACGGTCTGCTGGAAGGTCTGGACGTCACCCTCGTGGTTCGCCGCATTGCTCGGCTGGAGCACGGTCGACACCTCGGAGGCGACCATGTCACGGGCGTGACCGCTGGCGGCCTCGAGCGAGGGCAGCTCCTTGGCGCCCGACTGGACCTTGCCGTTGACCGAGCCGATGCTCGACCACCCGACGAGGAGCGCAACAACAAATACGAGGCCCACGGCCACGAAAGCGCCGATCAACTGGCGGCGAACGGATGAGATCAGGAATGACACGGGGGTTTCGGTCCTTTCGGGGGGCTAGATCGCCCTTGAGAATCGGCCGGGAGCGGAGCAAGCTTGAGCCGATTCTTAGATACTTGGCTTTATGCGGCGGCTGCGGTTACGGCGGCCAGAACCGCGTTCCAGCCGGCGATCTGGATGCTTTGGTCTGACTGGAGCGACACGTCGAACGGGGCGCCCGGACCGGTCGTCACGCGGAGCACGGGACGGTCGAGCTCCAGCTCGGGGACGCTGACCACGATGGCCCGGCGGCCATCGCTCAGCTCGACTTCGACGCCGACGGGAAACGGCGCCACCCGGCGGGAGAACACATCGCAGATGACCGGATCGAACTGGGTTCCGGCGCCGGCGAGGATCGTCTGCACCGCGACGTGGGTGGGCTGAGCCGGGGCGAACGGGCGCTCGGAGGTGATCGCGTCAAACACGTCGGCGACGGCGGCGATGCGGGCCATCTCGTGGACCTCGGAGCCTGCCTTGCCCTCCGGGTAGCCGGTGGCGTTCCAGCGCTCGTGGTGGCGCAGCACACAGCCCTGGACCAGCGGGCACCACGCGCCCGCGTCGCGCACCAGCTTCACGCCGGCCTTCGGGTGGGACTTGACGATCTCCCACTCCTCCTCGGACAGCTTGCCGGGCTTGTTCAAGATCGACTCGGGAATCGCGAGCTTGCCGATGTCGGCGAGCAGCAGGCCCATGCCCAGGCGGAACAGGCGCTCTTCGTGGCGATCGTCCTGACGCTCGCCCTTGTAGTCGAGCCAGCCGTGCTCGGTGATCAGCCGCCGCCCGACCAGCAGGCCGAGCGCGGTCATGTCGATCGAGTGCTGCACGCTGTAGGCGCTCGCCCCGCACAGATCGGCCAGCACGACCGCCTTGCCGTCGTGCTCCTCGACCTCCTGGAGGATCGCGTCGACCACGTCTGAGAGGTCGTCGGTGGCCTCGGGATCGAGCCCGCGGCCGGCGGCCACGGCGCGCCTGGCCTCCTCGTGCACCGCGGACAGCGCACGGGTGGCCAGCCCCCGGGTCTGAGGGCTGATGGCCGGGACTGGATCGATCCCGCGGCCGAGGTCATCGTCGATCCAGACGGCGGCTATGCCGGCCTTGCCGAGATGCTCGATGAAGCGCGCGCTCAGGGACACGCCGGTGCGAAGCAGGGGGGCGCCGTCGCGACCGCTCACGATGTCGCGCGCGAGACGGGCGTCTTCTTGAAGATTCGAGAGCGATACGAGCCGCATGCCCCGCAAATCGACGGGTTTGCTCGAATCTTTAGCTGAGAGTGCGCTTACGCCGTGGCGTGGAGCTGCGGACGGGTTTCTACGGCCGCCGCGTAGCCGCGCGCGGTGCGGCCGACTCGCTCCACGTTGGCCGCCTCGAGCACCAGCGCCTCGCGCCGGCGCAGGATCTCGATCTCGACCCGCTTGCTCATCAGCGCGGCGCGCTGAAGGGCGGGACGGGCCTCCGCCGGGGGGACGGCCGGAAGCGCCTCGAGGAGCGCGGCCCGCTCGGCATGGAGCGTGGCCAGCTCGTCGAGTGCGCCCTCGCCGATCAGCTCGAGCTCACGCTCGAGGCTGCGAGCAAGCGCCTCGTACGGCTGGGAGAGGCTCATTTGGAGCTGATCGTCGCGAACGCCTCGCGCAGCTGTCCGAGCAGGGAGCTGATGTGCTCCAGGCTGACCGGGTCCTTCTCGAACCGGGCCTGGCGAAGCTGGCGCAGGGAAAAGACGTAGATCGACTCGAGATTGGCCGCGATCTCGCCCTGGTCCATGTCCAGGGTGTCCCGCAGGTGCTGGATGATGTCCTCAGCCCGGCGGAGCTTGCGGTTGGTGAGCTCGATCTTGCCGTCACGCATCGCCACGCCCGCCTGGAAGAGGAACTTCCGGGCACCGTCGTAGAGCATCACGACGAGCAGCTCGGGCGGCGCGCTCAGCACCGCGCTCTCCTTGTAGGCGTTGGGCGTGGCGAGTGTGGTCATTTTGAGCGTTTCCTCAGAGGCTGAATTGGGACACGAGTCTCTGAAGATGCTCGGCAGTCGTCGCCAGCTCTTGAGCTGAGGCGGCGATCTGCTGCGTCGAGGCGCTGGTCTGCTCGGTGGTCGCGGAGACCTCCTCGGCCGAAGCCGAGGACTGCTCGGCCACCGCCATGACCTGCTCGAGGCTCTCCTGCATCTCGGCGCCTGAGTTCACGAACGTCTGGAGCGCCTGGGCGATCCGCTCGACTCGCTCGCTCATGTCCTGGACGCCTGAGTCGATGCGCAGGAACGAGGCCCGGGCCTGCTCGACCGTCTCGACGCTCTGGTCGGTCTGGCGAGAGCCGTCGTTGACCACCTGCACCGCCTTGCCGGTGCCGGCCTGGATCTGGCTGACCAGGGCGCCGATCGAGGCCGCGGCCGTCTGGGACTCCTCGGCCAGCTTGCGGACCTCCTCGGCCACCACGGCGAAGCCACGGCCCTGCTCACCGGCGCGGGCGGCCTCGATCGCGGCGTTCAGGGCGAGCAGGTTGGTCTGCTCGGCGATCGCGGTGATCGTGTCGACGATGCCGCCGATCTGGTCGCTCATCGCGCCCAGCTCGGAGATCGTCTCGGTGATCTCGGCGGTCGAGGCCTGGACGGCCTGGATCGCCTCGGTGGCGCGGGTGACCGCCTCGGCGCCCTCCCCGGCCAGCTCACGTGCCTGCCGGGCCGCCTCGGCCGTCTCATCGGCCTCCGCGGCCGAGGTCTGCGCCGATCCGGCCACCTCGGTGGTCAGAAGGCGCACCCGCTCGAGCGCACGGACCTGCGTCTCGGCGCCCTGGGCGACCGAGCCGACCGCGTTCGCGATCTCGCCGACGGCCAGGCCGGCCTGCTGGCCGCTCTGCGCCATCTCCTGAGAGGCGACGCTCACCGTGTCGGACTGGCGGGTGATCTCGGACACCATGCCGGCGATCTTGTCCCGCATGTCGGAGAAGGCGCGGCCGAGTGCGTCGCGCTCGGAGCGCGGCGCGACCTCGACGGCGAGGTTGCCGGCGGCCATCTGACCGGCCGCGTCGACCATGTGCTTCAGGTAGTCGACCGAGCCCTTGAACGCGCGGGCCAGGCGGCCGATCTCGTTGTTCCCGTTCGCCTCGACCTCGACCTCGGTGTCGCCCTCGGCGATCCGCTCGGCGGCCTCGGTCATTGCCGCCAGGGGGCGGGTGATCGACCGGATCAGCCAGATCGTGATCAGCACGGCGAGGATGAGCCCGATGATCCCGATCACGGCGAGCAGGCTGATGGCGGAGCTCACGTTGGTCACGACCGAGTGGTTGATCGCTGCCGCCTGCTTGCTGACAGCCCCGCTCAGCGAGTCGAAGTCAGTCTGGGTCTGGTTCGAGATCTTCACGTTGCCGACCGTCATCACGCGGACCGTGGCCTTGGCGTTGCCCGCGTGGCCGTACTTGCCGACCTGCTGGGTGAAGCCGTTGTAGGTGGCGAGGTCCGAGCGCAGCGTGCCCACCTCGGACCGGATCGCCGCGGTCGGGGCGTTTGCGGCGAGCCACGTCAAGTTCGTGTTGGCCTGCTTGTAGCCCTGGAGGGCCTGCAGCCAGGTGGTCTCGGCGAGCTGGCGCTGGTGCGGATCGTTCAGCGCCACGACCGCGGCGTACATGTTCGACTGGTCGTCGTCGGTCAGCCACCCCTCGTAGGCGTTCCGCTCCTTCTGGAAGACGCCGAAGGTGGACTCGGACTGATTGGCCTTGCTGCGGGAGTTGACGAGGCCGTTGACGGCGACGCCAAGGCAAACGGCGGAGATCGTCGCCAGAGCGACGACGAGGCCGATCAGCTTGCCGCGAATGCTGAGGCCCGAGAGCTTGTTGGAGAGGGAGGTAGCGCTGTTCATGGACCGGTCATCGACGTCCGGGGCGCCGATATGAAGGGCGGATGGACCGAGAAAACGTCAGAATTCGGCCATATATGTGAAGTTGCTCACGCAACCTTCTAGTCGACGCTCGGCAGGGCGTCGCCCCGCGCCGGCTGCGGCGAAGCGCCCTACTTGATCGTGGGCAGAGAGCTGAGCTGGCTCGTCAGCCAGTTGCTCGTCGACTGGTTCGAGGAGAGAGCCGCTTCCATCGCGGCAAACTCCTGCACCAGCTGATTCTGCTTGACCTGGTTGGCCTCGGTCAGGTTCTGGATCTGCGTCGCCAGGAAGCTGCTCCGGCTGTTGTCGGTCTGGACCCGAGTCGAGATCGTCCCGCCCGGTCCAGCGTCGAGGTCCACCAGACTCGAGAACTTGATCGACCAGCTCTGCATCACCTGGTGGACGGAGGTGGGGTCGCTGGCCAGGGCACTGCTCAAGGCGTTCGTGTCCAGGGTGAGATTGCCGGCCAGGGCGCTCTGGGAGATCGCCCCGGTGCCGGTGGTGGCGCCCGTGCTGACGCCGATCTGGAGCATGCTGTCGTACGAGCCGCTCAGCCCATTGAGGGTCGAGGCCATTTGCTGGCGCATGCTGGACAAGAGGTTCCGGAGATCGCTGTCGTTGTACAAGGTCCCCTGAGTGGGGTCGCTTTTGCTCGGCGTCTGCGAGAGCTGGGTCTGGATCTGGGCGATCGCCGAGTTGTAGTCGGTGACGAACTTCTGGACCGCGGTCTGGATGTTCTGGGAGCTCGGAGCCGGGGCGCCGACGGTGACGGTCACCGGGGTCGAACCGGTCAGACCGTTGAGGCTGAGCGACACGCCCGGGATGGTCTGGCTGGCGCCCGGCGTGCTGCTGCTTGGGCTGGCGATCGCCACGCCGCTGATCGTGTTCGAGGTCGACGTCTGGGTCGGCCCGCCGTTGATCGAGTACGAGGCGTTGGTCCCGGCGACCGCGTATTGAGCCTGTTCAGACAGGGCGCCCTCGGAGTCGCCGGTCTTCGTCACGTACCCGGTCGGGTTGCTGGCCGGCGGAGCGCCGGTGTTGCGCTCCGACAGGACGATCTGAGGCTTGCCGGAGCTCGGATCGGTGCCGGTCACGGTTGCCCACGCGGTGGCGCTCTTGTCGCCGTTGATCGCGTTGACGAAGTCCTGGGCGGAGGCGCCCGCGGCCAGGCTTGTGTCGTGGCCGTCGATCGTGACGGTGTCGGCGTTCGCCGGGCTGCTGAACAGGAATGTCCGCTGCGAGGCACTGGCCATCGCGGTCACCGAGATCTGGTAGCTGCCCACCACGGCGCCGTTGGAGCCCATCGCGGTCGCGCCGACCAGCGTGGAGTTGGTCGAGACGATCGATTGGGCGTTGGCGAACAGCGACGGGTTGCCGAGCGCCTGGGCGTCGTCGGAGACCGTTTGCAGGGCGGTCTGGATGCTGCTCAGCTGCTTGTTCAGCGTGGTGATGCCGGTCTGCTGGTTCTGCAGGTTGGTCACCTGCTGCTGCTGGGCCGCCATCAGGGCCTGGACCACCGCGTTGGTGTTCAGGCCGGAAGCCAATCCGGTGATCTGCAGCGCCGAGCCGCCTCCCAGCGAACCCAGCGAACTACCGCCGGCGTACTGGTTGGTGCTCGTCGCTGACGAGGTGATCGGCTGGGTTGACATCGCCGTCTATGTAATCGGCAGCTAGGTGCCCGGGCTGGAGAGCGGCTGGCCGGACGCGACGTCCAGCACGGTGCTGGCGGGCACGGTGAACATCAGGTTCCCATGGACGTCGTGGACCTCGACGGTCAGCTTGCCGGTCGACTCGTTGATCTTGAAGCGCATTTCGCTGCCGTCGGCCTTCAGGTTGTGGTAGGCCTGATTGGCCACGCCCATGGCCTCATGGACCTCGGGCGGCGGGCTGGCCGGAATCGTGTCGACGGTTACGGTCTCCGCAGCATGCGCGGCCTGGGCCGGCGCAGGGGCCGACGATCGAGCCGTCCGGGACGGCACCGGGGCGGGCGTCCTGCCCACCGAGCCAATGTCATAGCTCATTGCATTCCTCCTTGGATGCGCGGTTTCCTACCTATTCAGCGGGATTCCTTCCCGTTCTAGGTGGGGTAATCGATCGCCGCGAGGAGAACTTGAGCCCGCTTATTCAGTTGTCCATCGCGGGCCTACGACGCGGCGAACACCACCGGCTCGTCGGTCGTCGCGGAGCACCGGGCCACCAGGTCACGGGCGGCGGCGTTCTCCGGGTCGTGCTGGAGCGCCTCGGCGGCGAACAGGACGGCATCCCCGTGCTGGCCGTGGCGCTCGGCCACCCGGCCCAGCCCGAGCAGGGCTCGAGCGTCCGGGCGATACTCGCAGACCGCCATCCACTCCTGGGCAGCCATGGGCAGGAAGCCGTGGTTCAGGTACATCGAGGCCAGCAGCTCGCGCTGTTCGCGCTCGGGCAGGCCGGACGCCCGCAGGAGCGGGATGAGACGCTCGAAGGCCACGAAGTCGTGCGCCCGCAGCAGCGTTTCGAGGACCACGCCGAGCAGCGGCGTGGCCGCCACCGGCAGGCTGCGCGGCTGGGTTGACGGATCCCGGGCGATCTCGAGCCATGCGGCGAACATCTCGCGCTCGGCCGCCGAGACGCCCAGCCGGGCCGCCCGCTCAGTGGCCTGCACCGCGCCGTCAAGGTCCCCGCCGGCAATCCGGCTCCAAAGCTCGATACGCGAGGCCAGGCCGGCATAGGCATCGCCGTCGTCGATCTGGGCGCTCTCGGTGGCGGCCTCGGGGTAGCGGTACTGGTTCAGCAGCGACTCGGCCAGCTGGACGCGGGCCTGGGCGCTGGACGGGCGGGACTCCAGTACCGCGCGGTACTGGGCCTCGGCGGCCGCCATCGCGCCGTTGCGGTAGAGCACGCCGGCCAGCACGAAGCGGGCGGCCGGGGTCAGGTTCTCTTTCGACAGCCGGGCTTCGATCTGGGTGCTCACCTGGTCCGGCGCGATACCGCTCCTGAGCAGGACGGTGGCGTAGGGATCGATGACGCCGATGACGTCGGGGTGCTGGGACACGCACCAGTCGAGCAGCTCGCGAGCCTCGCCGAGCATTCCGCGGCCCGTGTACAGCTCGGCCAGCGCGATCCGGGGGCGATGGGTGCCCGCGCCGACCGCCGCTCCGTAGCGAGCCGGAGCGTCGCCCATCTCGATGCACCGCTCCCAGTAGTCGATTGCCTCGTCCTCGCGGCCGAGGGCCAGGGCGGCCTGGCCCTGGGCGAACACCAGGTCGGTGAAGCCGGGGAAGCGCTGCAGACCGTCGCGGGCCTGGGCGATCGCGTCGTTGGCCCGTCCGCAGGCACGGAGCGCGGTGACCAGGCGCTGCACCAGCGCGGGCACGTAGTCGTTGCCCTCCTCGCCGGCGGCCTGGACCAGGTTCCAGGCGCTCTGGAACTCGGGCAGGGCCGAGCTGTGGTCGCCGATCGCGGCGTACTCGGTACCCAGGTTGAAGTGCAGGAAGGCGGACGGAGCGCTCTCGGCCTGCTGGGCCTTGAGCAGCTCGAGGTTGCGTCGCGACTTCTCCTTGGCGTCGCGGACCGCGCCCAGATACCCGTAGTGGTCGACCCTGACCGAGCTCTGCTCGATCCGGCCCTGGGCATAGACAGGGAGGGTGTGGGCGATCTGCTCGTGCAGGCGACCCTCGAAGCGGTAGTCGGGACGGTTGCGGAACACGCGCAGGACGCTGTTGGTGACCGCGCCGGCATCGCCGGCCTCGCCGGTGAAGCTGGTCAGGGCCAGGTAGAACGCCTCGCGCCAGGTTTTGCCCGTGAAGGACCTGAGGCGCTCGACGTCATCTGCGACCAGGACCTCGTCGGCGTCCAGGTAGATGATCCAGTCGGTGGTGGCGTGCTTGAAGGAGGTGTTGCGGGCCTCCGCGAAGGAGCCTGTCCACGCGTGCTCGATGACCTTGGCCCCGTGGCTCTTGGCGATCTCGATCGTCCGGTCGGTCGACCCGGTGTCGACGATGATGATCTCGTCCACCGCCGGCGCCACGGACTCGAGGCACTTGCCGAGCATCTCCTCCTCGTCCTTGACGATCATGCACAGACCGAGCGTCAGGTGGTTCGCCGGCTGGGCCCTGGGCGCCAGCTTGCGGCCGCGAGCGGCCAGGCCGGGGACGGCGGCGTGCAGCGGACGGTTCGGACGGTGACCCTTGCGGCGCCGGCCGATCTCGTTCAGGTTGCGCTTGAGGTGGGGAAGGGCGGGGTCGAGGCGATGCGCCGCCTTGAACAGGTCGTACGCGGCATCCAGGCTCCACAGCTCGTACAGGGCGACCGCGGCGAGGTTCAGGAGGACGGGCTCGCGTGGCTCGGTTTCCAGCGCGGTGAGCGCGGCGTCCGCGATGGCTACGAACAGCTGGGTGGCCTGGGCCCGTGAGGCGGTCTTGGCGGCGGCGGCCAGACCTTCCTCGATCAGCACCACGCGACCGTGATAGCGGGCCTGGCTGTCCTCGTGCTCGGCGGCCCGATCGAACAGGGCCTTGTAGCGGTCGAGCTGGTTGATGGCCAGCTGGAGGCGGGCATCCTCGCGCAGCTGGGCGCCGAACGCGCGTCCTGATCGGGCCGTCGGCGTGGCCTTCGGGGCCGCCGCGAGCTTCAGTCCGCCGCCGTTCGGGCGCGGGGAGGCCTCGCCGGTACCGCCGGCGTCATCGGGCGTGGGTATGCCAGTAAGGCGAAGGGCCATCGAGGGAACCACCTTCCGAGGGGAGAGGGCTCCCTCGTTCATCGGCAGGGTGGTAGCTGGCTTGAGGCCCGGTTCGCGATCGTCTAGCCGCCGGCCTGGGCGTCGAGCCGATAGGCCCAGGCCAGCGTCTCGGCCACTGCGGTCCACAGCTCCTGGGGCACGTCGGTCCCGAGCTCGAGCTTGGCCAGCGCGTCGGCCAGGGCCGGGTCGTGGCGCACCGGAACCCCCGCCTCGCGGGCGGCGGCCAGGATCCGGTCGGCGACCAGCCCGACCCCGGTGGCGGTCACGCGCGGGGCGCGCTGGCCCGGCTCGTAGCGGAGCGCGGTGGCGCGCCGGCGCTCGGGCTTTTCGCGCTCGGCGTCAGGCGGTTCCCGGTCAGGCATAGATGTCCAGGGGGTCGCGGCGGGGGGTGATCTCGACGGTGACCGTCCGTCCGCTGCCGTCGCCGCCGCCGTCGCCGTCGGCCAGGGCGGCTGCGAGCGCGTCGCGGAGCTCGCCGGCCGCGGCGGTGGCGCCCGCCGCGGGGGCGCCGGCCGTCAGCGTGGCGTTGACCCGCAGCGACTGGGGATCGAGCTCGAAGCGCAGGTCGACCGTGCCGAGGGCAGGGGCGTCGTAGGCCAGCGCCAGCACGTGGCGGCCGGTGCCCGGCCCGGTGGCGCGATCAGATTCGCTCTCGGAGTCGGCGTCGCGCTCTGTGACCCGAACACGGCCGCCGCCCGGGAGCTCGGCGGCGGCCGGGGCCTGCGCGGCGGCCGCGCCGGCCTCCCCGGTCAGGCTCAGCACGACCTGATCGGGGCTCACGTGGCGCACGACGAGCCGCAGGTCCTGTCCGGCCTCGACTCCTGGGGGCAGCTTCGCGTCGATCGGCATCCCGGCGATGCTCAGAGTCCCTCGTCCGGCGGGGTTGACGTTGACCACGCGCGCCATCAAGGCGCGGCCCGGTGCCACCCGCAGCTGCGCGCCCAGGACGGCGCGGATCAGACGAATGTCCACGGCGATCGGATCCATGCCTCAAGGATCATGCCCGACGGGCGACTACCTGGGAACGATGGACACCGGTCTCTACATCGCAGCGTCCGGGATGCTCGCCCAGCAGGTCCGTGAGGATCAGCTGGCCAACGATCTCTCGAACGCCTCGACGCCCGGCTACAAATCAGATTCGTCGGTCCAGTCGGACTTCGGCGCGATGCTCATGGCCAACACGGCCACGGGCCAGCCAATCGGTCAGGTCAACACCGGCGTCCGGCTCGGCGCTCCGGTGACCAACCTCACCCCGTCGACCCTTCACTCGACCGGGCAGCCGCTCGACTTCGGCATCGCCGGTCAGGGCTTCTTCGCGGTGCGCACGGCGCAGGGGATCCGCTACACGCGCGACGGCCAGCTCCAGGCCAACGCCCAGGGTCAGCTGGTCGACGGCCAGGGCAACCAGGTGCTCTCGCAGAACGGCGCGCCGATCGCGGTAAGCGCCCAGGGCACGGTCCCGGCCGCCTCGCTTGGAGTGTTCAACGTCACCGGCGTCGCCAAGCAGGGCGGCAACTACTTCACCGGCGCGGCCGGCGGCCGGGCCACCGGCACGGTCAAGCAGGGCGAGCTCGAGGACTCCTCGGTCGACCCGGTCACCACCATGGTCCACATGATGACCTCGCTGCAGACCTACCAGGCCGGCGAGAACGCGATCCAGACGATCGACGGCACGATGCAGCAGAGCGCCGGGTCGGTCGCCTCACTCGGAGGGTAAGCAATGCTCGAAGGTCTGTACTCCGCCGCTTCTGGCATGGAGGCCCAGCAGAATCAGTTCGACGCCATCTCGAATGACATGGCGAACATGGACACGCCGGGCTATCAGTCCACGGTCGTCGGCTTTCACGACCTTCTCTACTCCAACGGCGCCTACGGCTCGACCGTGCCGACCGGCGCCGGGAGCGCCTCCGCGGTCGTGGGCCGCGACCAGAGCCAGGGCGCGATCAACAAGACCAACCGCCAGCTCGATGTGGCCATCCAGGGCCAGGGCTTTCTCGAGGTCCGCCGGCCCGACGGCTCGATCGGGCTGACCCGCAACGGGCGCCTCGACCTGAACGCCAAGCGCCAGCTCATGAACCAGGAGGGCATGCTGGTTCAGCCGCCGATCACGATCCCGGCCGGCGTCAACAGCGAGCAGGTCACGATCGGGGCCGACGGCACGGTCGCCGCGGCCGGCAAGCGCGTGGGCAAGATCTCGCTCGTCGACGTCCCCGCGCCCGACGGGCTGGTCGCTGACGGCGACAGCGTGTTCAGCGCCACCGCAGCCAGCGGCGCGATCCGCACCGCCAAGAACGCCACGCTGCAGCAGGGCGCGCTCGAGGGCTCGAACGTCGACATGGGCGCCGAGATGGCCAAGATGATGACCGCCCAAAAGGAGTACGAGATGAGCAGCCAGGCGGTCCAGTACCAGTCCCAGATGCTGTCGATCGCCAACCAGATCAAGCCATGAGCTCGCTCCCGGCCGCGAATCTGCCTCCGATCAACTCGGCTCTGCTGCCGGCGGACATCCGGAACTCTGGCGCGCAGGCCAAGCAGGCCTATCAGGAGGCGCTCGGCTTCGAGGACATGCTCATGCAGCAGCTCACCCAGCAGATGGCCAACACCGTGACCAGCCCGGGCGGCGACTCGAGCGACTCCGGCGACTCGAGCGACTCGTCCTCGGGCGGCATCCTGGGCTCCGACCCCAGCACCAGCGCGTTCGCCAGCATGATCCCCACCGCGCTCACTCAGAGCATCATGTCCGGCGGTGGCGTCGGCGTCGCCGACCGGCTCGCCCACGCGCTCGACCCGCAGATCGGGGAGAAGAAATGAGCGAGGCTGTTCTTCATGCCCAGTCCGACGCGGTCCTCACCCACGAGGTGCTCGCCCATCTCGAGGCCCAACTGTTCGCCGCCCGGCGGCTGCTCGGAGTCGTGCTCGAGCAGGGCGCGGCGATCCGCAACCGCGACGTCCGCGGCGTGGTCCAGCTGACCGGCGTGCTCCAGGCCGAGCTCCAGCGCCGTCAGCTGCTCGAGACGGAGCGGCTGGTGCTGCTCCAGCGGGCCGGAACCCGGCTCGGCGTCCCCGGCGGCTCGGTCACCCTGGCGCTGCTCGAGACGCTGATGGATCCCGAGTCCGCGCTCCTCGCCGGCGCGCGCAGCTCAGAGCTGCGCGGGCTGCTCGAGACCGTCCAGCGCGAGCATCACGTCAACCGGGCGCTGATGAGCCAGGAACTGGCCTTCCTCGACCATTTGCTCAAGTTGGCGGGCGTCGGCGGCGATGAGAGCTACAACGCCGGCGGCGACCGTCTGGCCACGACCGCGGTCCAGCACACGGGCCGCCGAGTGTTCGACCTGGAAGTGTGAGCGAGCGATGACGATCCCCAGCTACTCCGGCCTGAATACCGCGCTGAGCGGTCTCGAAGCCGCGCAGGCGGCGATCGACACCACCGGTCAGAACATCGCCAACGCCAACACGCCCGGCTACTCCCGGCAGCAGGTGAACGAAACCGAGCGCAGCCCGCTGACCATCCAGTCCCTTTCCAGCGTCACCGGAGGCGGCTCGCAGGTGGGACTCGGCGTCGACATCACCACAATCGGCCGGGTTCGCGACCAGTTTCTCGACTCCCAGTACCGCGGGCAGAACACGCAGACCGCCGGCGACAACACCTCATCGACCCTCCTCGGTCAGGTTCAGGCGGCGCTGAACGAGCCGAGCTCGAGCGGCATCTCGGGAGCGCTGTCGCAGTTCTGGTCGGCGTTCAACGCGCTCGCCACCAACCCCACCAACCAGGGCGCGCTTCAGGCCGTGCTGGGTGCCGGGCAGACCGTGGCCACCGGGCTGGGCACGCTCGGGAACGAGCTGACCACGCTCGAGTCCCAAGTCACCACCCAATACAACACGCTCACCGATCCGAACAGCGGCTCGATCGCCAGCGACGCCAACCAGATCGCGGCGCTCAACACGCAGATCGCCCAGGCGCAGGTGAACGGCCTGAACCCCAACACGCTGCTCGACCAGCGCGACCAGCTGGTCGACGACCTCTCGCAGTACTCCAACGTGAACGTCACCAGTCAGGCCAACGGCATGATCAATGTCAGCTTCGGCAACGCCGCGAAGGCCGCCGCCGGCGGCCTCGCCGACTCCACGCCGCTGGTCAACGGGAGCACGGTCAACCTGGCGGCCAACCTGACCGACGCCAACGTGAGCGGCTCCGGCGGCCAACTCGGCGCGCTGCTCGGTCTGTACGACTCCTCGACCGGGCAAGGCAAGATCGCCGACTACCTGACGACGCTCAACAATGTCACCAACAACCTCGTCACCTCGGTCAACAACGCGATCGCGACCGCCGACCCGGCTGGCGCGACCGCCCCGCCGTTCTTCAACCCGACCGGGACGACCGCGACCACGATCGCCGTCAACTCGAGCATCTCGAGCTCCAGCGCGCCGTACACGATGGCCGAGGCCCAGGCCGCCGGCGGTCTGCGGGGTGGCAGCGCGGACCAGGCTTACAACGCCTTCGTGACACAGATCGGCTCCGACGTCCAGTCGACCCAGAGCGCGCAGCAGACCGCGCAGTCGCTGCTCACCGCGATCAGCAACCAGCGCCAGAGCGTCTCGGGTGTCTCGCTGGATGAGGAGATGACCAACCTGATCCAGTACCAGCAGGCCTACCAGGCCTCCGCGCGGGTCATGGACGCGATCAACCAGACGCTGAACACGCTGATCAACCAGGTCGGGGCGGGCATCTGATGATCGGCCGCATCACCACCCAGATGACCGCGCAGGACCTGCTGGCCAACATCAACCAGTCGATGGACCGGATCTCCGCCACCCAGCAGGAGCTGTCGACGGGCAAGAAGATCAACCAGCCCTCCGACAACCCGTACGGCACGAGCCTCTCGCTCCAGCTGAACAACCAGCTGGGTGGCCTGAACGACTACGCCAACAACGTCAGCGACGGCACCGGCTGGGCGCAGGCCGCGAACGCCTCCCTGTCGGACATCACCAACGCCGTGCAGCGGATTCGCGAGCTCGTCGTCCAGGCCTCCAACGGCACCCAGACGCAAGCCGATATGTCCGCGGACGCGGGCGAGGTCAACCTGCTGATCGACCAGATCAAGCAGGACGCCAACACCCAGTACAACGGGCAGTACATCTTCTCGGGATCGGCGACCTCGACTCAGCCCTATCAGGCGGGCTCGAGCGACGCCTACGCCGGCAACACCGGTCAGGTGACCCGCACGATCGCACCAAATACCTCGGTCGGGGTGAACGCCAACCTGTCGGGGGTGCTCGGCACGGGCCAGACCGTCGCGGGCCAGCCGGCCGGCGACGGGCAGCTGCTGAACACGCTGCGCAACATCGCCGACAACATGACGTCGGGGAACTCCAGCGCGCTCGGCGCGACCGACCTCTCGCAGCTCGACAAGAACCTGAACTCGCTGACCGGCCTCACGGCCAGCGTGGGCGCCACCACGGACCGGCTCCAGATGGCCGCCTCGCGCATCCAGTCCCTCCAGGCCGCCGACACCCAGGTGCTCTCGAACACCCAGGACGCCGACATGGCCCAGACCGAGGTCGACTTCTCGACCGAGCAGGCGGCTCTGACCGCGGCGCTGCAGGCCGGCGCCCACATCGTGCAGCAGTCGCTGATGAACTTCCTCAGCGGCTAGAGTTCGACGCTCTAGTGTCGTCGCTCACGATCGAAAGCTCGCGTTTCGGCCAACTGGAGGTCGACCCGGGATCGGTGCTCGAGTTCCCCGAGGGCCTGATCGGGCTAGCAGGATCGCGCTACGCGCTGATCGCCGACGACCCCGATGCGCCCTTCCTGTGGCTGCAGTCGCTCGACGACCCGTCGCTCGCGCTGCCGGTGACCAACCCGCACCGGTTCTTCGCCGACTTCGCGGTGGAGGTCGTCGACGAGGACGCGGAGCGCCTTGGGCTCGGGGACACCTCGGGCGCCATGGACGTCTACGTGACCGTACGGGCCGCCCCGGCGCCGGAGGACTTCACGGCCAACCTGAAGGCGCCCATCATGGTGCGGGCCGGACAGGCTTGGCAAGTGATCAACCAGGCGCCCGGCTGCGAGCTTCGCGTCCCGCTGTTTCCCGGCGGGGGCGAGGCGAACGGCTCGACGGGCGCTGCCGGCTGATGCTGAGAATCAGCCGCCGCGCCGGCGAGCGGATCATGCTCGGCGACAACACGGTGATCGAGATCCTCGAGGTCCGGGGACAGACCGTCCGGATCGGGATCGACGCCCCGCGCTCGATCCCGGTCTACCGCGAGGAGATCTGGCTAGAGGTCAAGAAGGAAAACCAGGCCGCCGCCGAGGCGGCGGCCAGTGCCGAGCTGCCCGACGTCAGCCGGCGGCTCGGCTCGTAAGCGGCTCGGTCCGCCTACGCGACTTCTGAGAACAGCTGCTCGTCGACCTCGAGCTCGGCGCGGAGCTTCTTGGTGATCTGCCCGTGGATCTGGCAGACACGGCTCTCGGTGACGCCGAGGATCTCGCCGATCTCGCGCAGCGTGAGGTTGTAGACGTAGAGCAGGACGGCCACCTTGCGCTCGCGCTCGGGGAGGCGCTCGAACGCCTCGCGGAAGCGGGCCTTGGCATCCGAAACCATGGCCGCATGCTCGGGATCGTATTCGCGATCCTCGGAGTGCAGCGTGTCGATCCGCTCGATCGTGGTGTCGTCCTCGGCCAGGACCACGGTGTTCAGCGAGCCCACATGGGAGCGCGAGATCTCGTCCTGCCGGGTCACCAGGTCGCCCGTCGAGATGCCGAGCGACTCGCTCAGCTCCTCGCGGCTGGGCTTGCGACCGTACAGGCCGACGAACTGCTCGGAGGCCTTGTTGATGTCGCGGTCCCAGCGGCGCAACGAACGGGGAGCCCAGTCGTTGCGGCGCAGCTCGTCGAGCACGGCCCCATGGATCCGGGTCCAAGCGAACTGCTCGAGCGTGGCGCCCTTGTTCGGGTCGTAACGGTCGATCGACCGGATCAGGGCCTCGAGGCCACACGAGATGAAGTCCTCCACCTCGCAGCGGGCCGGGATCTCCCGGGCCTTCTTGTAGACGATGTACTTCACCATGGGGGCGAAGGTGAGGACCAGGCGGTCGCGGACACGGGCATCGCCGGTTCGCTTGTACTGCTGCCACAGCTCAAGCGTCTCCTGTGCTGACATCCGGCCGGGCTTGTCCTTGGCTTTCCGCATTGAAAGGACTCCGTATTCTCGAGGGAAATTTGCCGCCGGACTCAAGTTCCGGCTCGCGAGAATGACATCGGCGTATGGGCTCAGACCTTCATCCGCTGTGGCCCGCAACCGGATCCGTAGTAACCCGCAACTTGCCCTCAAAAAGCTCACGAATCCTCCTTCTTCGCGGAATCAACCTCGGCTCACGCAGACGTGTACCGATGCCGGAACTGCGCACAGTTCTCGGCGAAGGGGGATTCGCCGACGTCCGCACCTACGTGCAGAGCGGCAATGTCGTCGTTTCGAGCCGCGTCTCACCGGCGAAGGTTGGAGCCCAGGCCGAAGCGTTGATCGCCGAGCGGTTCGGATTCGACGTCGACGTGATCGTGCGGACGGGCGATGAGTTGGCCTCGGTGGTCGACCGCAACCCGCTGGCCGACGTTGCCGTGGAGCCCAAGCGCTATCAGGTGAGCTTCCTGGACGCGGAGCCCGACCCCGAGGTCGTGGAGAGAATCTCCGGCCTGGCCGTCGACGGCGAGCGGCTCGTGGCGATCGGTCGGGAGCTGTACGCCTGGCATCCGGACGGCGTGGCCCGCTCCAAGCTGTGGGCCAAGCTCGCCGCGACCGGCGGCCTTGGTGTCCGGGCCACCGCCCGCAACTGGACCACGGTCACGACCCTGCTCGAGATGGCCTCGGGGGGTGCCTGAGCGATGGCCATGCGGCGATACTCGGTCGTCGACGTGTTCACCGACACGCCGCTCGAGGGCAACCCGGTGGCGGTGTTCACCGACGCCACGGGATTGTCGCCCGAGGTCATGCAGCGCGCGGCGCGGGAGCTGAACCTGTCGGAGACGGTGTTCGTGCTCCGCTCGGAGCAGGCCCATCTGAAGGTCCGGATCTTCACACCCGCGGTGGAGCTTCCGTTCGCCGGCCACCCGATCCTGGGGGCGGCGTTCGTGGTCGGGCGGGCCATGGGCTCGCCCGTGGTCAGGCTCGAAACCGGGCTGGGCGTGGTGCCGGTCACGCTCACCCGTGCCGGCGGCGGTGCCGATCCCGTCTACGGCGAGATGGAGCAGCCGATCCCGTCGGTTGAGTCGTTTTTTGTGGGCGACCAGCTGCTGGCCGCGCTCGGGGTCTCTGGAGATCGCGACGGGCTGCTGCCGATTGCGGCATACCGCAACGGCCCGGTGCACGTGTACGTCGAGCTGCCGAGTCCTGATGCGGTGGCTGAGTTGCGACCTGACATCGGAGCGCTCGAGCGCCTCGGTGTGTACGGGATCAACTGCTTCGCCGGCTCGGGCGAGCGGTGGAAGACGCGGATGTTCGGGCCGGCGCTCGGCGTGGCCGAGGATCCGGCCACCGGCTCGGCGGCCGGGCCCCTCGTCGTGCACCTCGCGCGGCACGGTCGGGTGCCGTTCGGGAGCGAGATCGAGATCGTGCAGGGGGTCGAGATCGGCCGGCGCTCGGTACTCCGCGCGCGAGTTGACGGTGTGGCGGATGCAATCGAACGCGTGGCGGTCGGCGGGTCGGCGGTGATCGTCGCGCGGGGTGAGTATCGGCTGGACTGAAAGGGTTGTGGCGCGAGGGGCCCGGTGGAATACTCGAACCACCGGTCCATCTCATCGCGGAGGTGAGTCATGCCAGACCCGGCCCATGTCCTCGTCGTCGCCCACCAAACGGCGGCCACCCCGGGACTGCTCGATGCGGTCCGGGAGCGCGCGCAGCGCGGCCCGGCCACGTTCCACCTCGTGGTGCCGCAGCGGGCCCACGGCATGCACAAGGTGGTCGATCCACAGGACGCGGGTGCCGATGAAGCGCATCGGGTCCTGGAGGTTGCCCTGCCCAGGCTGTCCGAAGTCGCGGGCCACGAGGTCACCGGCAGCGTCGGCGACGCGGAGCCACTAATGGCCATCCATGACGCGGTCAACCTTGGCGAGTACGACGAGATCATCATCTCGACGTTGCCGCTGGGCATTTCGCGCTGGCTGAAGCTCGATCTGGTGAGCAAGGCGCGTGGTCTCGGGCTGCCGGTCACCCACGTCGCGGCGGCGAGCAAAGTAGAAGCCACAGCCGGGGTGTGAGCTCCCGGCTGGCGGGGTAGAGAGCCCTCCGGAAAGGAGAGGCTCATATGCTGCGACTGAACCCCGGGACCGTCGACTACATAATCATCGCGATCTACTTCGTGGTGGTCCTTGGCATCGGGTTCGTCGCGAAGCTCTCGATCAAGACCGACCTCGACTTCTTCCTCTCCGGCCGTTCGCTGCCTGCCTGGATCACTGGTTTGGCCTTCATGGCGGCGAACCTGGGTGCGCTCGAGATCCTCGGCCAGTCCGCCAACGGCGCCCAGTACGGCGTGTCGGCGGTGCACTACTACTGGATCGGCGCCGTTCCCGCGATGGTCTTCCTCGGGCTGATCATGATGCCCTTCTACTACGGGGCCAAGGTCCGATCGGTGCCCGAGTACCTGCGCCTGCGCTTCGGCAACGCCGCGCACATCTTCAACGCGGGCACGTTCGCGATCGCCACCGTGCTGATCAGCGGCGTGAACCTGTTCGCGCTGGCCTTGATCATCCACCTTCTGCTCGGTTGGCCGGTGGGTGGCTCGATCCTGGCCGCCGCGGCAATCGTGCTGATCTACATCACGCTCGGCGGGCTGACCTCGGCGATCTACAACGAGGTGCTCCAGTTCTTCGTGATCTGCGCCGCCCTGATACCGCTGACGCTGGTCGCACTGCATTCGATAGGCGGTTGGTCCGGGCTCGAGCACAGGATCAAGGAGCTCCCCGCGCTCGGCAACGCGGGTCTCCACGCCTGGAAGGGCCTCGGCGTCCACCACCCGACCAACCCGCTGAAGGCGAACTGGATCGGCGTGGTGTTCGGCCTCGGCTTCGTGGTCAGCTTCGGCTACTGGACGACGAACTTCGCCGAGGTGCAGCGCGCCCTGTCGGCCAAGAACCTGTCGGCGGCGCGGCGGACACCGCTGATCGCCGCGTACCCGAAGTCCTTCATGCCGTTCATCATCATCCTGCCGGGCCTGATCGCGGTGGCCACCGTCCATGGCCTGGGCGTCGGCAAGAACCTTTCCCTCCAGTACAACACCGCCATCCCGCACCTGATCAGCCAGTTCTTCCCCGAGGGAATGCTCGGGGTGGCGATCGTCGCGCTGATCGCGGCGTTCATGGCGGGTGTGGCGGCGAACGTCACCGCGTTCAACACGGTCGTGACCTACGACCTGATCCAGCCCTACATCTGGAAGGACCGCGACCCGGCGTTCTACCTGCGCTGGGGCCGCCTGGTCACGGTCGGCGGGATTCTCATCTCGATAGCCACGGCGTTCATCGCCAAGGGCTACTCGAACATGATGAATTACATCCAGACCCTGTTCTCGATCTTCAACGTGCCGCTGTTCACGACCTTCATCACCGCGATGATCTGGAAGCGCGCGACGGCAATGGGCGGGTTCTGGAGCCTCGTGGCCGGCACGGCCACCGCCTACGGGGTCAACCGCCTGGCCGCGTACCACGTGATCTTCCACTTCGGCTCGGCGCTCAGCGCGAGCTTCTGGCAGTCGATCTGGGCCTTCATCGTCGGCACCGTGGTGCTCGTGGGGGTCTCCCTGGTCACCAAGCCCAAGCCCGAGGAGGAGCTGCGAGGTCTGGTCTGGGGTCTGACCCGCAAGGAGGAGCGCGAGGTCAATGCCGACCCGCGCGACCGGCTCTGGTGGCGCTCGCCGGTGCTGCTCGGTGCCGTCGTGTTGGTGATCGTGCTCGTTCTGAACATCATCTTCATCTAGGAGCCGACCGATGTCCCCACAGGAAAAGCGCCAGCGCTGGTCCGGCCGCGAGGAGCCGATGGCGCCGACCGGCGCGACGGATGAAGAGGAGGTCGAGGCCGCCAAGGCCGCGAACCGGTTCGACATCCGGCGTCTGGTTGGCGGGCTGTTTGTCCTCTACTCCGTGATTTTGATCGCGCTCGGGCTGTTCGGCTCGCACCACATCAAGAACAAGGCGGCCGGGATCAACATCGACCTGTGGACCGGCATCGGGATGCTCATCTTCGGCATCCTGATGCTGGTGTGGGCATTCACCCGGCCGACCGTGCCAGAGCCGCCCGACACGCGCGGCCAGGGGTCGGGACGGCTCCGGCGCGCGCCGGCCTAGCGCCCGCGCTCGCGCCGCGCCCGCGCGCCCGTGCACCCGCCGCGAGCGCGGTCAGTGGTGCTCGATGACGCGGTCGATCAGGCCGTACTCGACGGCCTCGTCGGGCTTGAAGAACCGGTCGCGCTCCATGTCCAAGTGGACCTGTTCCTCGGTCTGCTCGGTGTGGTGGGCGTAGATCTCGTCGATCCGCTTGCGGATGTTGAGGATCTCGCGCGCGTGGATCTCGATATCGGTCGACTGGCCCTCGAACCCGGCCGACGGCTGATGGATCAGGATGCGGCTGTTGGGTAGCGAGAACCGCTTGCCCTTGGCCCCGCCGGTCAGGAGCAGCGAGCCCATCGACATGGCGATCCCCACGCAGATCGTCTGGATCTCGGGCTTGATGAACTGCATCGTGTCGTAGATGGCCAGACCCGAGTAGATCGAGCCGCCGGGGCAGTTGACGTAGATCGAGATGTCCTTGTCGGGGTCCTGCGACTCGAGATGGAGGAGCTGCGCGACGATCAGGTTGGCGATCGTGTCGTCGATCGGGGTGCCGAGGAAGACGATCCGCTCGTTGAGCAGGCGGCTGTAGATGTCGAACTCGCGCTCGCCACGTGCGGTCCGTTCAATCACCATTGGGATCAGGGGCATGTAACGGAGCCTAGTCGGTTGTTGTCGGGAGGATGACCGCGCTGCCCTCGAAGGCTCCGGCTCTCAGGTCTGTGAGGGCCTGTTCGGCGTGGTCCAGCGTGTAGGTGGTGACCGTGGTACGGACGGGGATCTTGGGCGCCAGCGCGAGGAACTCCTCGCCGTCCCGGCGCGTGAGGTTGGCGACCGAGCGGATGCTGCGCTCGTGCCAGAGGTCCTCGTAGGGGAAGCTCGGGATGTCGCTCATGTGGATGCCCGCGGTTACGACGGTCCCCCCGGGGGCCAGGGCGGTTAGTGCCCGCGGGACCAGTTCGCCCGCGGAGGCGAAGATGATCGCGGCGTCGAGCGGCTCGGGAGGCTGCTCGTCGGAGCCGCCCGCCCAGACCGCGCCTAGGGTCTTTGCGAAGGCCTGGGTTGGTTCGTCCTGCGGCCGCGTGAAGGCGAACACCTCGCGACCCTGGTAGGCGGCGACCTGGCAGATCATGTGGGCGGCCGAGCCGAACCCGTACAGCCCGAGCCGTGCCGCGTCGCCCGTGAAGCGGAGCGCGCGGTAGCCGATCAATCCGCCGCACAGCAGCGGTGCCGCCTGCTGGTCAGACAGGTCGTCGGGGAGCGGCAGGCAGTAGCGCTCGTCGGCCGTTGTCAGCTCCGCGTAGCCGCCGTCGATGTCGCGGCCGGTGAAGCGGGCGCTGACGCACAGGTTCTCGCGCTCGGTCGTGCAGTAGTGGCAGGTGCCGTCGGTCCAGCCGAGCCACGGCACGCCGACCCTGTGGCCGTCCTCGGTGCGCGCGACGATCTGGTGGCCGAGCACGACCGGCAGCTTGGTCGCCTCGATCTCCCGGTCGCGCAGGTGCAGGTCGGTCCGGCACACCCCGCAGGCGCCGACGGTGAGCAGTAGCTGCCCGGGGCCCGGGGTCGGATCGGGGAGGGTGACGGTGGCGAGCGGCTCGCCGGGGCGGTCGAGGACGGCGGCGCGCATGGGTGGGGCTGTCCTCTGGGCCGCTCCGGGGGCGTTCTACGGGGCCGCGTCGAGCCAGGCCCGGCGGGTGGTGTGGAGGCCTGACGCGATTCCGTTGGTCATCTCGTTGCGGACCTCGCCCAGCGTGCCGAAGCGCTCGGCCACCACGTTGTGCTGATGAATCGTCTCGAGGTTCACCTGCCGCGCCTCGACGAAAGCGGCGTCGGCCAGATCCGGGAACGCCTCGACCACGCCGCGGATCATCTCGCGCACGCAGTCCTCGACGAACCGGGGTCGCCGGTGGGCCTTCTCGACCACGTGCCCCTCGTCCGAGCGCTTCATCAGCTCGTAGATCTCCGACGACATCGATTGCTCGACGATCGCGAGCAAGGTGGCGGCGTCGATCTCGTCCTCGCACAGCTCGGTGCAGCCGATGTGCAGCGTGCCGAGGCCCCGCTGGTTGTGGGTGGCGACCGGGACGGCGTCGAGGATCTTGGCGATGTCGTCTTCGTCGAAGCCCTCGGCGTTCAGGCGCTCACGCGCCTTCGCCGCGACCAGTTCCTGCGCGCACGGGCAGGCGGTGATGCCCTGGGCGGTCACCCCAATCAGCCGGCGGGTGCCGAGCTCTGTGCACGCCGCGGAGCCGTGCAGGGTGTAGAGCTCCTGAGTCTGGATGCCCGACAGCGGGGCCGGCTTGTGCTCGGGGAAGCGCGCCTCGATGTTGACCTCGGCGCGCCGCGCGTTCTGCCGGGCGCGCACGCGCTGTGCGATGTGCTCGGCCAGCGTCTCGACCTTGAGCGTCGACTCCCCGAGGACCACCTCGCCGATCGCCTCGTTGACCACCTCCTCGAAGCGCGACATGTGCGCGCCCTTCTGGTCGCGCCCGAGCTCGACCACGCATTCGAAGCGGGCCGAGAACAGCTGCTCGGAGCCGTTCTGCTGGATGCGGATGACCTTCTCGACGCCGGTCACCCCGACGCGCGAGAGGCTGAGCTGGACCGTCGGCTGGCGGGCCTGGACGTCGTCCGAGATCGAGATGCTGGATGAGGGATTGGCAGTCATGGTTGTCAAACAGGGTAGTCAGCCTGGCCGGTCGGCCTGATTCCCTGGACAACCGCTGCAATTGTGGTATCACTCCTAACCGGCGCATTTGGGAGACATGAGAGAGAGAGGGCCGGAGGGACCCCTTGGCCGGGGGGCTCGTCGGCGCGTGGTTTACGGGAGGAGCTCCGGGGCGAGTGAGCGATAAGGCGATCCTTTTAAGCGATGACGCTCCGATAGCGGAGCTGGAGGAAGTACGACCGCTGATTGCCGAAGGGCAGGAGCGCGGGTATCTGACCATCGACGAGATCCAGTTGTGGCTCGAGGAGTCCGAGGTCAGCAAGGAGCAGGTCCAGGAGCTGCATGCCTACCTGGACGAGCAGGGCATCGACGTCGTCGATGCCGACGGGCGTCCGGCCAAGTCGGAGGCCTCGAGTGTGGAGGCGAGCGCGGCGGCGGCGTCTGAGCCGCGGCCCGACCAGGCTGCCTCAAAGAAGGTCGAGATCGACCTGACGGTCGAGCCGAGCCTCGACTCGCTGCGGCTGTACCTGCGCTCGATCGGGCGCGTGTCGCTGCTGACGGCGGAGCAGGAAGTGTCTTTGGCCAAGCGGATCGAGCGTGGCGACATGGTCGCCAAGCAGCGCATGATCGAGGCCAATCTGCGGTTGGTCGTGTCCATCGCAAAGTCCTATCTCGGGCGTGGGCTGACTTTCCTCGACTTGATCCAAGAAGGGTCCATGGGTTTGATCCGCGCGGTCGAGAAGTTCGACTACCGGCGCGGCTACAAGTTCTCCACCTACGCCACCTGGTGGATCCGCCAGGCGGTCACCCGGGCGATCGCCGACAAGGGACGGACGATCCGGATCCCCGTACACATGGTCGAGAAGCTCAACAAGGTGGTGCACGTCGAGCGCCAGCTCGTCCAGCAACTCGGCCGCGAGCCGACCTCCGAGGAGATCGCCGCCGAGCTCGAGACCAACGTGCGCGAGGTCCGCGACGTGCTGCGCATGGCCCAGCAGCCGGTGTCGCTCGAGAAGCCGATCGGCGAGGAGGAGGAGTCCGAGCTGGGCGACTTCGTCGAGGACCAAACCGCCGAGTCGCCGTTCGAATTGGCTTCCGAGCGACTGCGCCGCGAGAACCTGCGGCGGGCGCTGGCCGCGTTGCCCGAGCGCGAGCGCGAGGTGATCGAGATGCGCTTCGGCCTGACCGGCGAGCGTCCCTACACGCTCGAGGAGGTCGGGCGGGCGTTCAACGTCACGCGCGAGCGGATCCGGCAGATCGAGAACCACACGCTCAAGAAGCTCGAGGCGCTGCCCGAGGCGCAGCGTCTGCGCGACGCGTCGTAGTCCGCGCGACACCTCGACTCGTGGTCCGCGCGCACGCGACTCGGTTTTGTAACAGATTTGGCGCGATTTCCAGCGGTTTTCCGTCCGCTGGCGAACGTATGATCCCGTCCATGCAATTGGCATGGACACCGCGCAGGCAGGGCGACCTCGGCGAGGCTTCCGCCATCCAGTGGCTGGTCAAGACCGGCGCGTGCGTGCTCGTGCCGCTGTTCAGCAGTCCGGACTACGACCTGATCGCGGACTTCGGCGACCACCTCGAGCGCGTGCAGGTCAAGACATGCACGTGCTGGGGAGGCAAGCGCTGGGAAGTGACGCTGGCGACTCGCGGCGGCAATCAGAGCTGGAGCGGCTCGTCAAGCGGCTCGACGCAATGCGATGCGATGCGCTGTTCGTGCACGTCGGAGATGGGCGGCGGTGGTATATACCAACGAGTGAGCTGGGCGCTGGAAGCAAACTTGTCCTCGGAGGTCCGAAATACGCGGACTACGAAGTCGAGCCAGGCGAGCCGCTTCAGGCGCGCCCGCCGCCCACGCTTACGCCGCAGTCGTAGGCACCGAAATCGATAGCCGACGTTAGACTCCGAGGCCCCCGGCGGGGTCCCCGAGTGGTCAAAGGGACGGGACTGTAAATCCCGCGGCTCAGCCTTCGCAGGTTCGAATCCTGCCCCCGCCATCGGCGCTGTTTGTACTCAGGATGCGCGCAGGTGCGAGCTGGCGGAAAGTCCCGGTACGCAGATCTAGCGGCGCCGAAGCCAGAACGCGCCAGGCGGCCAACCCGTCGTGAAGCTCGGGATCACCCGCGCTAGTCGCTCAGGATCCGAGGCGGCCAGCGCGTGTGCCGGCAGGAGCACATCAAACGCATGGTTGAACTCGAGGAAGGCGTGCAACAGGTACTGCTCGGCATATGCGCGTCGCAGGTCCAGCACCCAGGGGCGTGGATAGTCGTAGGGGAGGAAAATGTCGTGGACGTGGACGAGCACACCGCTCGCGAGCCGCGGAAGGACCTCGAGCACGATTCGCGTCACGTCGCCACCCGTCTTGACGGTGTGGGTTGTGTCCACGAACAGCACGTCCCCAGCCTGGAGATCGGCGAACTGCGCAAGCGGGACGTCCTCGGTCCTCAGCGGTGTGACCGTGACACCCTCGATCGGTCCGAGCCGGCTCGCGGTCCACGGAAAGGGGTCGAAGATCCTGTGTTCTGGCACGCCGGCGGCGTGGATGAGGTGACTCGACGCGCCTGAGCCAAGCTCGATCACCAGGCGCGGCCGGGCCCAGCGCAGCACCGCATAGAGCGTCTCGGCATCAACCGTCGCGTAGGTCTCGTTGCGTACGTCGAAGTCTGCGGGGAAGTCCGCGACGAACGGGGCCAGCGTGTCCTCCAAGAAGGACCACGCGGCCGCCAGCCCGAGGTCGACGCCGACCAGCTCGGACAGTCTCCACGTGTGTTCTGGAATGGCGGCGACGTCAGGGAGGGGCGACTCGTGGTCGCGGACGACGATGTCATAACCGCGCCGGCGCAGGGCTTCCTTGGCGGCTCGTCTCAGGCGACCCTGCAACTTCGCGACGAGACCGCGAGGCATCGCGCAACCTTACCGGCGGCGCCGTTCGCTGTCTGAGCATTTCTCCCGGTCAGCTTGCCGACACGTAGTGCCGCGCGAACGCGCATCTTGCTGTTAGCGTTCACATCCGTCTGCTGAGTCTGCCGCCGGAGGAGCTGAAGATGTCTGAGTCGAGCGCGCTCGTGGCGCGGGTCCGTCGTTGTTCCGTACTCCTGCTCGCGCTCGTCATCGCCGGCGCCGCTGCGTTCACGGCGGCCTCGCTGGCGCCACGCATCGCGCGCGCGTCCGCCACGCGCGCGTCGCACACGCGGCCGCCGCGCACGCGGGACTCGCACACGATTAGCTTCGACAAGTACTCGCTGATGATCGACGGCCGGCGCACGTACATCTGGTCGGGCGAGTTTCACCCGTTCCGCCTGCCCAGCCCATCGCTGTGGCGCGACGTGCTCGAGAAGATGAAGGCCGAGGGCTACAACGCCGTGTCGATGTACTTCGACTGGGGCTACCACGCGCCGAAGCAGGGCGTCTACGACTTCACCGGCGTGCGCGACATGGACGAGGTGCTCGACATCGCGCAGCAGGTCGGGCTTTACGTGATCGCGCGGCCGGGGCCGTACATCAACGGCGAGCTCGACGCCGGCGGCTTCCCCGGCTGGCTGCTGACCCAGGCCGGTCGCGCCCGCACGGACGCCCCCGACTATCTCGCCGCCGTGGACGAGTGGCTCACGCACATCGACGCGACCATCGCGCGGCACCAGTACACCGACGGCACCGGGCCGGTGATCCTCTACCAGATCGAGAACGAACTCGGCAGCGCCGGCGCCTCGCAGGTCAACTACATGAACCACCTGGCGGCCAAGGTGCGCTCGGATGGCATCACGGTGCCGATCTTCCACAACGACAAGGGCCGCAACGGGCTGTGGGTTCCGGCGAGCTCGACCGTACCCGGCACGGTCCACGGGCCCACCGACCTGTACGCGTTCGACGGCTATCCCGGCGGCACGTGCCACACCAACGGAACTCCCGGCTCACCCAACGCGGCCCCCGACTGGGGCATCTGGGGACCGGGCGGCGGCAAGGGTGGTGCGTCGGCCTCGCCCAACACCCCTGGCTTCGCCGCGGAGTTCGGCGGCGGGTGGTTTGACTACTGGGGCAGCGTAGGCACCTACAACTGCACCGCACAGCGCGAAGGCCCCGGCTATGAGCGGGTCTTCTACGAGACCAACATCGCCAACCGCCTGACCGTTCAGAACTTCTACATGACCTTCGGCGGAACGTCGTGGGGCTGGCTCCCGGCACCGGTCGTCTACACGTCCTACGACTACGGCGCGGCGATCGACGAGGCACGCCAGCTGCGCCCGAAGGCCACCACGATGAAGGAGATCGGGCTGTTCCTGCAGAGCACGCCCGAGATCGCCAAGGTAGACCCGGGACCCGCGGTGACGGCCAGCTCGGCCGCGGTGAAGGTGTACGACGACGTGAATCCCGACACCGGGACGCACTTCTACATCGCGATGCACAACCCGTCCAACGCGACCACGGACGATTCGTTCACGTTCCCGATCTCGACCGCGGACGGCAACTACACGATCCCCCAATCGGGGACGCTGCAGCTGAACGGCCAGGACTCGAAGATCCTCCTCGCCGACTACCGCCTCGGCCATCAGCACCTCGTGTACTCGACCTCGGAGCTGATGACCCATTTCAGGCAGAACGGCCAAGACCTCGCGCTGCTCTACGGCCGCGACGGCGAGGACGGCGAGACCGTGCTCCGCTACGACTCGCACTCGCACCCGCGCGTGGACCTGCTCTCCGGCGCGGTCACGAGCACGTACGACCGGAGTACCGGCGATCTCCGCCTCGATTACACCCACAGCGGCCTGATCGAGGTGCGCATCATCGCGCGAGGTCGGCCGCCTCTGCTCCTGCTGATCGCCGACGAGACCACCGCGGGTACGTTCTGGCGTCAGGACACGTCGGCCGGGCCGGTCCTCGAACGCGGCCCCGAGCTCGTGCGCACGGCTGCCGTTCGCGGCTGGGCGCTCTCGCTGACCGGCGACACATCGCAACCCAGCGACCTCGAGATCTGGGCGCCCGCCCGGGTTCACCGGGTGAGCTGGGACGGCCGCGACGTCTGGCTGCGCTTCACCCGCGCCGGCAGCCTCCGCGCCGATATGCAGCTCCCGGGGCCGGTGCCGTACACGCTGCCCGACCTGACCCAGGGCGTCTGGCGGTACTCGCCCGAGTCACCCGAGGCCCAGCCGTCGTTCGACGATTCATCCTGGGCGGCGGCCGACAAGACGCAGACCAACAGCACGACCAAGCCACCGCCCGGCGCGCCGGTGCTTACCGCCGACGACTACGGCTTCCACCACGGTGACGTCTGGTATCGAGGCCGGTTCGCGCTTCCGGCGAACGCGAGCATCATCAGCCTTCGTTACGGCGGCGGCGGGGCCGGAATGCTCCAGGCGTGGCTCGACGGCCGCTACCTCGGGCAGAACGTCTTGCCGACCGGTCTCAGCTCGCCGCCGACGACCGGTACGGCCACGTTCGCGATCCCGGCGGACCTTCAGGGATCCGGCGAGCACGTGCTGTCGGTAATGGTCCGCGACGACTCGCACAACGAGGACGGCGGGATCAACGACGCGCAGAAGGAGGGCCGCGGCCTTATCTCGGCTACGGTCACGGATGCCGCCGGCACCGATCTGGGTGCTCCCATCGCCTGGAAGATCCAAGGCGATCAGGGCGGCGAGGACATCGTTGACACGGTCCGGGGCGCGGTGAACAACGGCGGGCTCTACGGCGAGCGCGCCGGCTGGTACCTGCCGGGCTACCCCGACGGGAGCTGGGCCACGGCGACCGTCCCGGCCGCGAGCGCGGTGCCGGGGACCTCGTGGTACCGGACCACGTTCCGCCTCCAGGTCCCCGCTCAGGATGACGCGTCGCTCGGCATCACGATCGGCGACCCCTCGACACCTCGCTCAGCGGCGAACTACCGCGCGCTGATCTTCGTCAACGGTTGGAACATGGGCCAGTACATCGCGAACGTCGGTCCCCAGCACACCTTCGTGGTGCCGAACGGAGTGCTCGATCCACGCGGCGAGAACACCCTGGCCATCGCCGTGACGAGTGACGGTGGCGGCGGCAACGGCCTCGAGCGCGTCTCGCTGACCGATCTGGGGACGGCGCGGGGTGGCGCGCCGCTGAGACTCGACGACTCCCCCGGATACGAACAACTCCGGGCGCGTCTCCTGCACTGATCGCGGGTGAACCGGCGCGAACCGACGGTTCCGTAGGTATAAATCCATCTGGAGGTCAACTCACGGGAGGGAGTTCGGTCATGCGTTTCCGCACCGTTGCCGCGATCGCGTCCAGCTCGTCGTGCTCGTCTGCACGGCTTCACCGGCGCTGGCGTCCAACCAGCTGCCGGTGATCTACAACGGGATCTACGGCTACGCGCACGCCAGCCCCACGGCCAGCCCTCCCGGCGCCAACAACTGGTCCTGTAAGCCGTCGGCCGTTCATCCCGATCCGGTTATCCTGGTCCACGGGACTTTCGCCGACATGTCCGACAGCTGGCAGGCGCTGTCGCCGCTCCTCTACGACAACGGGTACTGCGTGTTCGCGCTGAACTACGGCTCCTACGACGGCAGCGGGACGCTCGGTATCTACGCCACCGGCCACATCGAGAACTCTGCGGCGCAGCTTGGAGCGTTCGTCGACCGCGTTCTGACGGCCACCGGCGCACAGAAGGTCGACCTGGTCGGTCACTCGCAGGGCGGCATGATGCCGCGGTACTACATCAGGCACGACGGTGGCGCCTCGAAGGTCCACACGCTCGTCGGGCTGGCGCCCTCCAACCACGGCACGACGCTCAACGGGATCTTCACGCTGGCCAGCCACTTCCCGGGCTCCAATGTCTTGCTGACCGACTGCCCGGCGTGTCGGGAGCAGGAGGCGGGCTCGCCGTTCATCACCAGTCTGAACGCCGGCGGTGAGACCAACCCGAACGTGAACTACACCGTGATCGAGTCGGCCAACGACGAGGTGGTGACCCCGTACACGTCAGCGTTCCTGGCCCCGGCCTCGAACGTGACGAACATCCTCCTCCAGGCTCAGTGCTCACTCGATCAGGGCGAGCACCTCTCGATGCCCTACGACCACATTGCCGACGCCGACGTTCTGACCGCGCTCGACCCGGCCCATCCGCAGCACCCGGCGTGCACCCCGGTGGCGCCCGTATCGGGCGGCTGATCAGCGGTCGTAGGTCGCGATCACGCGCAGCGAGAGTCCGGTCAGGACGATCCCCATGCCCACGATCACGAGCGCGCAGACGGCCAGCTGTCCCCACACCCAGCCGTCGATTACCAGCGAGCGCAGCCCTACGATCACGTAGCTCACCGGGTTGATCCGCGCGAGCGTCTCCATCAGCGGTGACAGGCGATCGAACGGGACGAAGTTCGGGGTCAGGAACAGCAGCGGGAAGAACAGCAGGAAGCTCGACTGGGTCGCCTGGACGTTTCGCGTGCGCAGCGCGACCAACAGTCCGAAGCCGGCGTAGGCGACGCCGAACCCCGCCGCCAGGAGCACGATGACCAGCGCGCCGAGCACCCCGGTCTCGACGCGGGCCCCCAGCGCGATGCCGACAAGCAGCACCAGCGCGGAGGTGGCGATGCCGCGCACGAGATCGGCGGTCAGGCGCCCGAAGATGATCGACGAGCGGCGGATCGGCGCAACCAGGAGCTTGTCGAAGTAGCCGAGATCGATCTCGGTGACCAGCGCAAGCCCGGAGGTGGCGGTCGCCACGGCGAACATCAACGACACGGGCAGCTGGAAGGCGACGTACCCCTGGCCCT
The DNA here is from genome assembly GCA_963834675.1 of uncultured Solirubrobacterales bacterium. GTDB lineage: Bacteria > Actinomycetota > Thermoleophilia > Solirubrobacterales > Solirubrobacteraceae > Palsa-465. Next base: position 36,944 of record CAWICS010000009.1, on the reverse strand, counting down.
TCAGGAACGGCGTCGAGCTGGGGAACGTCTTCGAAACCTGGCCGATGTTCACCACCAGGAAGAACAGCGGGATGAACAGGGTGGGGATGGTCGCCTCGGGATAGCGGATGATCTCGCGCGTCGCGCGACGGCCCAGGAGCAGAGCCTCGGTCATGGATTCGCCTCCACGGGATGCTGGGCGGCTTCCTGGCCTTCCAGCCGGCGGCCGGTCGCCTTGAGGAACACGTCGTCAAGGGTCGGGCGGGCAACCGAGATGGGGCCGGTCGGGATCTCCTCGCGCTCGAGTCGCCGGACGATTTCCGCGATCGAGCCGGGACCGTCCTCGACGTACACCGCGATGCCGCCGGGTTCGGGCATCACCCGCTCGAGTCCCGGCAGTCCGGCCACCGCCGTCTCGGTGGTGGCGAGGAGCTCGGCATCGACCGACACGGACACCACGTCGTGTCCCATCTCGGCCTTGAGCTCCTCCGGCGTGCCCTGGGCGACGATCTGACCGTCGTCGATGATCGCCAGCCGGTCGCACAGCTTGTCGGCCTCCTCGAGGTACTGGGTGGTCAGGAATACCGTCGAGCCGCTGGCGTTGATCCGCCGGACCTCGTCCCAGATGGTGAGGCGCGAGGCCGGATCGAGCCCGGTCGTCGGCTCGTCGAGGAACAGGACGTCGGGGGAGTGGACCAGCGCGCTGGCCAGGTCGAGCCGGCGCTTCATCCCGCCCGAGTAGGTCTTCGTCCGCCGGTTCGCCGCCTCGGTCAGTCCGACCAACTCGAGCAGTTCCTCGGCGCGCCGCCGGGCGCGCGGCCCGGTGATGCCATACAGGCCGCACTGCAGCTCGAGCAGCTCCCGACCGGTCTGCACCGGATCCAGGCCGATCTCCTGCAGCGCGACGCCGATCCGGCGCCGGACCTCGGCAGCGTCCTTGACCACGTCGAGCCCAGCCACCGTCGCGCTGCCCGCGGTCGGCGGGAGCAGCGTGCAGAGCATCCGGACCGTCGTGGTCTTGCCGGCGCCGTTCGGCCCGAGAAACCCGAACACCTCGCCGGCAGACACGGTCAGGTCGATGTCGCGGACCGCCTGGATTCCGCCCTTGAACGTGCGTCTCAGTGCCCGCGCGGCGATCGCCGCGTGGGTGGAGTCCTGCATCATCGATGTGTGCGCCTCGGCAGCGTGATCGGTCGTTTCGAGCATTGTGGTGCTGACCCTAGACACGAACCCGGTCAACCAGGGTCCTCTTTGCAGCCTTCGACCGCTCGACGATCGAAAACTCATCGGCCCCGTCTGAGCGGGCGCAGCGGATCACTATCCTGAGGTGGTGCGCGAGATCCAGGTCGACGGGTACCCGCCGCGCATGCGTGCCGGCGTTCATTGGGGCCGTCCCCGCAAGCTGGGCGGCGATTTCCTCGGCGTAGACGTCAACGTGGCCGCTCACGTCACCTCCGCCGCGAAGCCGGGGCAGGTGCTCGTCTCCGACGCGCTATTGCCCATGCTCGACCGTGCCGGCCTGCGGTCTGGAAGGGCCAAGCGCCTGCAGGCCGATGGCACCCCCTCGGGCCTTCGGGTCGCCGAGGTTTCGCGCGAGTAGCGGAACTTCCTGCTCGCTGCAGGTTTTCTTGCAGGAGCCGTCCGAGGCGACGGCGAAGCTGGACGGCCTGTTAGCGTGCCCGCCGCCGACCCGTGGGCGCAGACAGGGTGCCACCGACGAGATGCTGATTCGACGCAGGCCAGTCACCCATGTCGTGTGCGCCGTGCTGGTGGCGCTCGCGTGCGGCGGGGCCGCCGCGGTGCTTGGTTCGGCCTCGACGCCCGCGCGGGCGGCGAGCATCGGCCAACTCCAGCAGCAGATCCGCGCCGGCCAGGGCCACGTGTCCGCCCTCTCGGGCGCGGTCAAGTCCGCATCGGGCCGGCTCGCGCAGCTCGACTCGAACCTCGCCGCGCTGGCCCGCCGCCTGACCCGCATCCAGGCCGACCTCGAAGCCAAGCGTGCCGAGCTGGCCAAGCTCAAATCCGAGCTGGACGCCGCCCGCCGCCGGCTCGCCCAGCTCGAGGACTACGAGGCCCATGCCGAGCGCGTGCTCGCCCAGCAGCTCGTGGCGAGCTATGAAGCCGACAACCCGGATGTGGTGACCGTCGTGCTGAGCGCCACCGGGTTCCGAGATCTCCTCGAGCGACTGGCCTTTATGCAGCGCGTGCGCAAGCAGGACGTCAACATCATCGGGCAGGTGCGCGCCGCCCGTCGAGCGGTAGCGGCCGAGGCGACCCATCTGGGCAAGCTCGAGGTCCGTCAGAACGTCCTCATCGGCCAGGTGCTGGCCGACCGGGCCAGCCTGGTCCGGACCAACGCCGGCCTCCAGCGCCAGCGGGCCGCCGTGGCGAGCTTCCGCGACGCGAAGGCCACTGCGCTGGCGAATGCCCGAGACGAAGTCGGCCACCTTCAGCGCCAACTCTCCCAGCTCGAGGCCGCCCAGGCAGCGCTGGCCCGCAGCGCGGCCCCGTCCCCGAGTGGCAGCTCGGGCGGCAGCTCCTCGCCGGCCATCGTCACCGGCTCTGCCCCGGTATCTAGCGGCGGCTTCACCTTCCCCCTGCCCAAGAGCGCCGCGGCCCCGCCGAGCGCCTGGTCGCCGGATCAGGGCGTCGACATCTCCGCGCCTGGGAACACGCCCGAATACGCCGTGTGCTCCGGCACCATCGTCCTCCACGGCATCGGCGGCTTCGGCCCGTGGGCGCCGGTCCTCCATTGCGACGGATCCATCGATGGCTACAGCTACGTCTACTACGGTCACGCCGGGCCGCTCGACCAGCTAGCCGTCGGCACCCACGTCGGTGCCGGCCAGATCATGAGCTCGATCGGGCCCGGCGACGTCGGCATCTCCACCGGCCCGCACCTCGAGATCGGCTTCGCCGACTCGAGCGGCTCCCCGATCGGCTCCGGGAGCGCCGGCACCATGCTGTCACTCCTGCAGGCCGCCTACAACGGCTAGCTGCCCTCGGGTTGTGGCTCGAGACGGGCGCCCAGCAGCAGCCGGCTCGAGCTGACGGCCGTGAGCAAGCTGAATACGACAGCGCTGGACACACACCACGAGCAGATCGCATGGATCGTGAAGACCTCCTGGTAGGTGAGGTACGCGCTGAATGCGAACCCGACAAGCGACAGCGCCGACCCACCGAGGAGTGCGCGCTCGGTGCGCGAGCAGGCCGTGGCGAGCACGGCGACGTAGGTGAGCAGCCCGAGGAGAGCGACCGGAATCCCGGCGAGATACGCGTACCGCGAGGTCTGGACCGTCTCGCAGCCATGTGAGATCCCGCATACGGGATGAAGCCCGGCGTAATGCACGTAGGTCAGGTAGCCGGCCACGCCGATCCCGAGCGCCGCAAGCGCCCCGGTCGCGCGTCGAAGATGCTCGTCGCTCATCTCCGGCTGTCGAGAAGCGAGTTGAACTCGCGCGCGAACGGCGCGGCGGTCAAATTGCCAGGCTGGAACACCTGCGCCGGACCACCCGCGCGCCCGACCAGGAAGGAGGGGGTCGCATCGATCCGATCGGCGCTCGCCGCGGCGTTGGCGGCGGTTAGCACCGCGGCCGCCTGCGGCGTCTGGCTCGTTCGCTCGGCCCGGGCGACGTCGAGGCCAGGTACGGCGGCGAGCAATCGGCGCAGGTAGGCCTTAGTGATGTACCCGCTGTTCTCCTCGCCTTGATTCAGATACAGCAGGTCGACGAAATTCCAGAGCTTGTTCTGCTGCTCGGCACCCGCGGCGGCCAGGCCGGCGCGCACGGAGTCCGGGCCTATGAAGGACAGATTGCGGAACTCGATGCTCACCCTGCCGGTGCGCACATACCGGGTAACTAGAGACGGAAGCGCCTGCGTGGCGAATTCGTCACAGTAAGGGCACTGGAGGTCGGCGAACTCAACCAGTCGCACCGGAGCGCTCGGAGCGCCCAGGACGAGTCCGAGCCTGCGGAATTCCGGCGAGCAGCGCGTGCGAATACGCCGCGCCTCGTACCCGGGATCCGTCCGCGGCAGTGGCGCCGCGGCCCCCGCTTTGCGTGGCAATCGCCGCCGCGACAACGAGAAGCGCAGCCAGGACGGCCAACAAAGCGCCGCGACGACGGCGCTGGCGCGCGGCGGCATCTCGCGCTGCTTCAGCAATGGCAGATTGCGCGCGGCAGGCTGAGTCTCGTCGTTGGGCAGTTCGAGAAGGCATCGCAACTACTATGCATCATAGTAGCAAGACGCGGCAACTGAGCGCGCAAGGCCTCGGAGCATCCTGCTGAACACCACGTGGTGGATCGGGCAGAGGAGATACCAGTAGACGATTCCGAGGTATCCGGCTGGGTCGAACTCGGTGGTCTGGCGGATGTGCGTGCCCCCGCCGGGGCCGGGACTCACCTCGAACTGGAGCCACAATCGTCCCGGGACCTTCATCTCGGCCGTGAGGCGCAGGAGGCGATCTCGCTCCACGCGTTCCACACGCCAGAAGTCGACCGCGTCGCCGACGCGGAGGTCGAGCCCGTCGCGGCGGCCGCGTCGGAGCCCGACGCCGCCTCTGATCGTGTCGAGCAGGCCTCGGGCTCTCCAGAACCATTCTGTCGCGTACCAGCCGGTTCGGCCGCCAATGCGCGTGATCGCGTCAAAGGCGCAGCCAGGAGGACGGCGGACGTGAACCGCCCGCGATGACACGAGCCGGCGGCCGAAGGTGAGGCCACTCCAGTGGAGCCGCTGCCCGGGGGCGAACGCGTCCGACCACTGGGTCTGGGCAAACTGCCGGTCCTCGTCGATCAGCGCCCGAGCGATGGCGTCGCGCAGGTTGCGCGGTTCGATCGGGAACGTCTCCCGTGCGTCTGGCCTGTTGACGACCGTCTCGTTGCGCAGGCTGTCGAGCATTGCCCCGGCGACCCGGCCGTGCGCCGGCGTGAGCGCGCCCAGAAAGAAGCGCGAGGCGGCGGGGGAGAGCAGAGGAACAGCTACCAGTGGGCGGCGCAGTCGCCGTTGGCGCGTGTATTCGCGGATGATCTCGGCATAGGAGACCCGATCCTGGCCCCCGATTTCGAAGATCGCGCCGCCATCGAGGTGCAGCGCAGCCAGCAGGTAGTCGATCAGATCTTCGATGGCAATCGGCTGCGCTGCAGTCTTGATCGACCGCGGGGTGATCATCACGGGCAGGCACTCCGCGAGGGCTCGGACCGTTTCGTAGGAGGCGCTCCCGGGCCCAATCACGATCGATGCACGGAACTCAACTGTCTGCACCCCCGACGCGCGAAGGACGTCGCCGACCTCCTGACGACTGGCCAGGTGGGAGGACAGATCGCAGCCGTCCCCGAGCCCTCCGAGGTAGATGATCCGCATGACACCTGCATCCCGGGCCGCGGCGGCAAAGTTCTCAGCTGCAGCGCGATCGAGCGCGTCGAAATCCCGCGATGCGCCCATGGAGTGGATCAGGTAATAGGCGGTGTGCACGCCCTGCATGGCCGGCGCGAGCGATCGCGCATCGAGGACGTCGCCCTCTACGACTTCCGTCTCAGGGGCGGTCCGGCGGGCAAGGGCCTCAGGGTGCCGGGTCAGGCAGCGCACCCGCACGCCGGGGTCGGCCTCGAGGTGATGCAGTAGCCGTCCCCCGACGTACCCGGTGGCCCCGGTGAGCAGGACGGTGCACTGGCCAACGTCGCCCATTGACGGTGTCGATTACCGGGCGCCGTGCGCCGACTGATTCACGATCGGAGCAGTGGCGACGCCGTCGCGAGAGCTCAATATGCCTGCAGCGCTCGCGCTGAGCACGATGAGGAGAAGGCCGGCCACGAGCTCGTTGACCCAGGCGGCGTGGTCGGTGGCGTAGCCAAGCATCCACGGGCTGATCGCGAGCCAGGCGCCGCCGAGCGCCGTCACGAAAGCGGCGGGACGAAGGTTGACGATCAAGAGCGCGAGCGGGCCGAAGCCGAACACGATGGCGACGTGGTTGGCCACCGCCGAATGGCTGTCGGCGAAGCCCCAGACCCATGGAGATGACGCGATCCAGAGGACCACCGCAGCGGCGGCAACCGGGCGCCGGTCGTAGCTGCGGGGCAGGCGAAGTCGTCTCATTGAATTACCTCGATCTCGGGCCGCGCGAAGACGGCGAACAGCAGAAACATGGCGGGAAGCACGAGCACCAGGACGCCACCGCTCGCGATCGCGATCGCGCTCAGGGCGGCGTGCGTGGCGGCCGCACTGTGAACAGTCAGCCGGGCGCCGATCAGGTGGGGATCCTGGATTACGAACCAACCCCAGAGCAATGCGGCGCCCGTGAGCAGTCCCGCCCAGCGCGCGAGCAGGTATCGCCGCCACCACAGAGCGACCAGCGACAGGGCCCCCGCACCGAGCCCGACGAGCACGACGGGCAGCGCGGGACCGAGCAGTCCGTGCCAGACGTCAGGCGCTGCGGTGGCGGCGACCGCGGGGGCAGTCAGGCTCAGCACCAGGGCGAGGGCCCCAGATTGAAGGCCTCTGAGACGGAAGGTCTCGGCCCGGCGGGGCTCGCCTGAGCGCGTCAGTCGAAGGGCCACGAAGCTCGCGGCGAGCTCAGCACAAAGGGCAGTCGCCAGTGCGCCGATCAGGAGAGCGAACGGTCCGGTCCAGGGGACGTGCGGTACGGCCGCCGCGGTGACGTGGCGCGAGCTCGAAGCCTCGGCGAGCCCACCGGCCACTGTGCCGAAGGCAAATGGCGCGACCAGGCTGGTAGCGCCGAACAGCCGGCTCAGCAGCATCTCACTGCGCGTCCCCGCGCCCGCGCTGGCGCGGAGGCCAAGCGCGGCGCTCCGAACGACGATCGCCAGCAGCGCGACGGTCAACGGCGCGAGCAGCGCGGTGCCGAGCGCCGAGAATGCCGGCGGGAAAGCCGAGAACAGGATCGTTATCGAAAAGATCAGCCACACGTGGTTGGCCTCCCAGACCGGCCCGATCGTCGCCGCGATCGCCTGGCGATCGACGCGTCGGTTTCCCGCCAGGAGGTCGAGAATCCCCGCGCCGAAATCGGCCCCGGCGAACGTCGCGTAGACCGTGAGAGAGATCCCGAGTAGGGCTGCGATCAGCGCGGGAAGGCTCACGCGGCCCCCAGGGTGGCCATCTTCACCGGTCTGGTGGCGAGGCGACGAACGCCCCAGATCGTGAGCACGGTTAGGCCGACGTAGAGCAGGGTGAAGGCGGTGAAGGTGATCCCGAGCCCGGGCGAGGTGGTGATCCCGCTCGAGGTCCGAAACACGCCGTAGACGATCCATGGCTGGCGGCCGAGCTCACTGACCAGCCACCCGAGCTCGTTGGCCAGGAATGCAAGTGGGCCCGCGGCCGCGACGGCAAGCAGGGTCAGGCGGTCCTCCGGCCCGGTGGTTCCCCGGCGCCGGCGCAACCAATACCACACGGTGAGTGCGATGAGGCCGGTACCGATTCCGACCATGCCGATGAACGCCAGGCGCACATAGGGCGCCAGTGGCGTGCGGTCGGCCTTGGGGAACGTATCGAGACCCCGCACCGGCGCGTTTGGGGTATCGAAGGCGAGCACGCTCAGCAGATGCGGGACCTTGAGGTTCAGGACGTCTCCGTGATGGCCTGGGAGGGGGAAGCCACCAACGTTGAGTCCGGCGCCGTGCTCGGTGTGCGTGACGCCCTCGATCGCGGCGAGCGTCGCGGGTTGGTGGCTCGCGACCGTCCGGCCGAGGAGGTCGCCGGCGGCGAGCTGCAACGGCGCCAGGATGGCCCCCATCGAGAGCGCGAGCGCGAGCGCCTTGCGGTGATAGGCGTCGCGGCGGCCGCGCAGCATGCCGATCGCGTACACGCTCGCGATGCCGAATGCCGTCGCGAGGTAGGCGCCGAGCACCATGTGAGAGGTCTCGGTCGCCCAGGCCGGGTTGAACATCGCCGCGACCGGGTTGACGTGCGTCACGCGGCCGTGAACGAACTGGAAGCCCCGGGGCACGTTCATCCAGGCGTTGGCGGTGACGATGAAGAACGCTGACGCGACGGCGGAGATCGCGATCGGGATACCGGAGAGCCAGTGGGCGCGTGGCGAGAGCCGGTTCCACCCGTAGAGGTAGATGCCGACGAAGATCGCCTCGAGGAAGAACGCGGCGCCCTCGAGGGAGAAGGGCAAGCCGATGATCCCGCCGGCGTAGGCCATGAAGCGCGGGAAGAGCAGCCCGAGCTCGAAGCTGATGATCGTGCCCGACGCAGCGCCCACGGCGAACAGGACGGCGAATACCTTTGACCAGCGTCGCGCCAGGGCGCGCCAGACCGGGTCGCCGGTGCGCAGGTGCATCCCCTCGGCAACGAGCATCATCAGCGGGAGCCCGACGCCCAGGACTGCGAAGAACAGGTGGAAGCTGAGCGAGGTGCCGATCTGACTGCGACCGGCGGTGAGATGGGAGATGGCGGCGAGCGGAAGGGTTTGCACGGCGATCTACTACAGACCGTAGCAGACACGTTACGATGGTTTGTAGTAGCTTGTTCCTATGCGTTCCGAGATAGCGACACCGCCACCCCTGCACGCGCTCGAAGCGGAGGTCATGGAAGTGGTGTGGGGCCGGGGCGAGGCGTCGGTCCGTAACGTCATGCAGGCGCTGAATGCCGGCGCCGACAAGGAGCGCGCCTACACCACCTACATGACGATCATGGGTAGGCTCGGCGCAAAGGGAATGCTCCGACGACGGCGCGAAGGCAAGAGCGACTTCTTCACGCCCGTCTACACTCGGCGGGAGTACGCGGAGAGGCGCGCCAGGGCGGAGCTCGACTCGGTGGTGGATCAGTATGGCGAGGTCGCGCTCGCGCACATCGCACGGCGGATGGCGGCGCTCGACCCGCAGCGGCGCCGAATGCTCCAGCGAGTGGCCCGGGGAGAAAAGAGCTCGTGAGACGCGCGCGGCACCCGGTCGTGCTGTCCGTCGCGCTCGTGCTGGGCGGGGCTGGTGCCGTGGTCTCCGCCGCGCCGGTGGGCGCGGCAATCGCCTCGGTCCATCGTGCCTCGACGACAAGCGGCCTCCTCGAGGTGGCCGGAATCCGGTTTTCGTATCCGAGGCTGAACCCCGCAGCTTCGATCCTGCTCGGTCTCGCGCTGATCGGCGCATCCGCGATCGCCGTGGGGCTGTCGGCTGCGTTGCGGCAGCGTCGCGCCTATCTGCGATTCCTCGCCCAGCTCGAGGTCATTGGTCCGCTGATCGGTTACCCGAGCGTCCATGTGATCGGCGATCCGCGGCCGCTGGCATTCTGCGCCGGATACCTGCGCCCGAGGGTTTATGTCTCGCAGGCCGCCTTGGACCTCCTGAGCGCCGCCGAGTTGGACGCCGTGCTTGCGCATGAGCACCACCACCGGCGGGTGCGGGATCCGCTGCGCCTGGCCTGCGGTCGAATCCTGAGCCGCGCCCTGTTCTTCGTCCCGGCGTTGCGGGCCCTGTTCGGCCGCTACGCGGACGTGGCCGAGCTTTGCGCCGACGACGCAGCCGTACGGGCGCGTCCCGGCGGACGGGCCGCACTTGCCTCCGCGCTGCTGGCGTTCGAGGCGAGCGGAGCCGGTATCGCGCCCGAGCGAGTCGACTCTCTCCTCGGTCAGGCGGTTGGCTGGAGGCGTCCCTGGTGGCTCATGACCGCGTCGATTGCCTCGCTGGCGAGCCTGGCGGCTGTCACCTGGGGCGCGGGCCAGGCGGCCTCGGCGCGGGCCACGTTCAACGTCCCTTTCGCGTCATCCCGGCCCTGCCTCGCCATGCTCGCGCTGATTCCGCTCCTTGGCTGCGTCACGATCCTCAGGCGACGGAAAGCCGGCGCGCGTCGGATGTGACGCGCGCCGGCTCATCCGCGTCTTAGCCGCTAACGGCCCCAGCCATCGGTCTGGAGCAGAGCGTGATCGGTGACGAAGTCGGCCACCTGATTCCCGAGAGCCTGGCCTGCCTCCTCGTCGTAGCGGAAATGCTGGCCGGCGAAGATGCGGCTCGCAAATGCTTCGTCGGAGGCCTGCGAGAAGCTCCCGAAGGTCCGGGTGATGCCGACCGATGGGTTGGTGAGCGAGAACGAGAACACGTCGGTGCCGAAGAAGTCCTCCAGCACCGTGGCGGCTGCCTGGCTGAACGCGGCATGAGCGCCCGGATAGCTGGGGTCATTGGCCGTGTTGGTCAGTGGCTTCCAGTTCGCGTCCGCGACGGTGTTCGGATTCCCCTGATCGGTGGCCGTGATAGCGGTGATCGGTCGCCAGCGATGGTAGGCGTACTTGGCGTCATAGAGGGCGATCGCTCCGTCGGCCATGGTCGTGTCCAGCACCGCAAACAGCCGGGCGTTTTGCTCGAGGCTGTCCCCGAAGCCGGCGGCGGCCTGGTCCGCGATCTGGTTCCACACGATCCAGATCGGAGCCGCGCCCCAGAACGTGCCGATCGCGGTCTCGTCGCTCGTGCGTGTGGTGCTGTTCAGCTCTCCGAGCGAGTGAACTTCGCTGAAGTCCTCCGCGTACTTCGCGCTCGTGAGCGCGGGAGGAGGTGCCGGCCGGAACTGGCTGGGGCTCCGGAGCACGAACGGCCTGACGTGAGCGGTCTGGGTGAACCCCGCAGGCGCGAATGCCGGCGGTGTGAGCTGATATTCGCCTGGGCCGGCGGCCGGGGTGAATACCGGCGGACTCGCGTTTGCCCCGTCGTCGGCCCGGGCCGCCAGGACCGCGTCTGCCACCCGCTCGCCGAACCGAATGCCGCGCTCGACCCGCTCGCCGGATCCGATCTGAGCCAGCGACCCTTGGTAGAACGCATCGACCGCCGGCTGCTGGCTGGGGAGCAACGCGTCGAGCGCCGTGCGCGCGGCGGCGGCAGCGGCGGCGTCTCCAGACGCGCCGCGGGGGCCACGAATGTGCCCGAGCAGCGGTTCGCCGCCGCCCACGATCCCGTTCACAGCGTCGTAGACGGCGATCTGAGTGATCGCCAGTGTGCGCGTAGGGTGGATCGAGCCGGGTTGTGCGCCCGGGGCTACCAGGACCTTCTGCAGCTCCTGGTTCCATTGGATCACCTGGTCCGGGGTGCCCGGGGTGGGGCGAGCAACCACGTCGTGGTGGAGGTGGGGTCGGGCGTGTCCGCTCGCGACGGCCGTCAACGCGAGGGCTACAAGTGCGGTCGCCGAGGCGACGAGAAGGGCAAGGCGCTTGATCACAAAATCTCTCCGATCGGGTTCGAGGATGAGTTACTACGACGCAGCATAGTAACGCTACGCGGCGTAGTAGACCAATCGCCGCCGACCGGCAAAGGTCAATCCGGCATCGGGCATCCCAGTCCCGAGGAGCGGCTGCCCGTCGCTCTGGGACACGAGGCACGAACGCGTGGTCCGGCTGTGCAAACCCGGCACTACCGATGCTCCCGTCGCGCTGACGCGCTAGGCTGGCGGTCCGCGCCCTCTTAGCTCAGCTGGTAGAGCACTTCCATGGTAAGGAAGGGGTCGTCGGTTCGAGTCCGACAGAGGGCTTTCCGGGGATTTCCAGGGGTTTTATTGTTGGGTTGGGCCTAGTCGACATCGGCTTTTCCGTCCACATTCCGTCCACCAGTTTGACCTGAGGCCCGGATCGACGCCTTTCGGGCAGCTCGAATCGAGGCCTCCGCGGGCGCTGTTTCCCGTCCCAGTTGGCGATCACGCCGGCGTAGTGCTGCTCGATCATCCGGACGCTGGTGCCGACCTCGCGCGCGATCTGCGTGAGCGGGATCCCCTCGTAGATTCGGAGGGTCACGTAGCTCGAGCGTAGGTCGCGGGGCCGCGTGCCTTTGGGTGCTGCGCCGGGTCGTGCCGGGTTCGGGCTCTTGCGTTCGCGGCGCTGGCGCTCGGGCTCGCCCTGCCATGTTCGCCGGCGCCAGTTGCGCCAGTCGTCCTCGGCCCAGAAGCCGCCGTCGTGTGCCGGGAACACCGGCCGGTTGCCGGTCGGCCGACCGGACGCGAGGAACCATTCGGTCAGGTCGTCTTTGAGGGGCCTCAACAGTGGCGTGTGCCGGGTGCGGTGGCGCTTGGTATCGACGTAGCGGATCGCCTGCTCGCCGACGTCGTTCCAGGTGAGGCGGCAGACGACCTCCTCGGGTCGGGGGCCGGAGTAGGCGAGTGCGGAGACGAGGGTGCGGTCTCGGAGGTCTCCGAGCTTGACGCGGATAGCGTCGACGTCCGCCGGGAGGAAGATGTGCGGTTCGCGGGCGCGCTCGTAGCGCGGCTTGGTGACGCTGGCGGCCGCGTTGTACTCGACGAGCTCCTCGCTGACCGCGAACGACAGGATCGACTGCACGATCGTCATCGCCTTCACGATCGTCGCCGTGCCGACGCCGGACTTCTCCAGCTCCGCGCGGAACCGAGTGAGGCGCTTGGCCGTGAGCTCGCGAACGCCGTAGTCGCCGAGGCGAGGCGGTATGTGGAGCGCCCACACACGACGGTACAGAGTGCGGGTGGAGGGGCTGAGATTCGGGATCGCGTGCAGCTGCCAATAGGTCTCGATGAACTCGCCGAGCTTGACGTCGTCCGGGACTAAGGCCTGGCCGAGCTGCCGGCGCCGCCGGAGCCACGCCGCGTAGTTGGTTGCGTCGGACTTGCGATCAAAGGTCCGACTGTGCCTGCGACTACCCCGGCCGCCCTCACGCCAGCGAAGCTCCCACTTGCCGTTGTACGTCCGCTGGACGTCCGTCATCCGCTGGTCTCAAGCGCTCGCAGACGCGCGAAGCTGCCCGGCTGGGTCGGGTCGCCGGTTGGGCGCTTGCGCTCGCGGCGAGGAGCCCGCGGCGGCGGGGGCGGCAGGTTACGGCGGGCTGGGCGCCGGAGCCAGCGCTCGTACTCGACGACCTCGATCCGGTAATGGCCGGGCACGGGCTCGAAAGCTTGCAGATCGCCACGGCGGATCGCGCGGAGGATGGCGTGGTAGGAGAAGCCGGCGCGATCCGCTACCTCGTGGGGGGAGAGGACGTCCCGCTCCTCCTGGCTGGCTGCGCGTGCTGTTCGGACGTGTCTTCAGGTGCCTCGACGATGATGGTGTCTGGGTAGTCCACGGCGCTCGGGTATCCTACTAAGTCATTCTGTATATCGTCAAGTATCGTTATTGGACTCAAGCGGCGTACTTGAAAGCCATTCTGGCACGCGCTGGCGCTCGGTGATCAACCCAACATGATTGTTGTGTTGTGATACCATCGTTTGACGAGCGCGGGAATCTCCCGCCCGGCATCCACCCGGCGACCTGGGACGAGATCGTGGAGCGCTACGCGACAAACGAACGACGCGGACAGCTGATGGATGGCCTGCACGCCGCGATCGAGTCGCTGCACGCGGCGGGCTGCTCTCGCGTGTATCTCGACGGCAGCTTTGTCACCGACAAGGAACTGCCGGGCGACTTCGACGCGTGCTGGGAGGCCGGCTCCGTCGACCCAGGCTTGCTCGACCCGGTTCTGCTCGACTTCAGCGACCGCCGCGCGGCGCAGAAGGCGAAGTTCGGCGGCGAGCTCTTCCCGGCACAGGTGGTGCCGGAGTCCGGAGGGACGACGTTCCTCGAGTTCTTCCAGCACGATCGCGTCACGGGTCAGCCCAAGGGGATCGTCGCGATCGACCTCGAGGCGTGGGCATGATCACGAACGAGCGCCAGTACCGAATCACGAAGGCGGAGCTCAAGCGCTTCGAGGACGCACTGGCCGCCCTGGAGGCCTCGGGGCCCCGACCGGATGTTCACCCTAGGATCCACCAGGCGATGATCGAGGCGAACGAAAGCCAGCGTGACGAGCTTCGCGAGGAGCTCGAGCGCTACGACGACCTCCGCTCCGGGCGTGTTGCGCAGCGCACGCTGAACTCGCTTCGCGAGCTGCCGATCGCGCTGATCGAGGCCCGGATCGCCGCGCGGTTGACACAGAAGGAGCTGGCCAAGCGACTGGGAGTGCCAGAGCAGCAGGTTCAGCGCTGGGAGGCGAACAGCTACTCCGGGGTTGCGATCGACCGGCTGCAGGAGATCGCCGACGCGCTTCAGCTCCAGCTGCTCGAGACGGTTACGTACGCCGTCCCGGCCTGAGTCGGGCTTCAAACCCGCGGGCCGCTATCCGAAGATCGTCGTGGACATCGGCGGGACGCCGAGCCGATTGGCGGTTTCGAGATAGTCGGCGACCAACGCGAGCAGGGCGGCGTAGCCGTCCTCCTCGAGTCCACGCTCGACGAGGTACGCACGGCCGGGTCGGTCGACTGGAACGTCGGTGACGCGGACGACCTTCGCGACGCGCTGGCCGTAGAGCACGCGTTCGACGCCGGTGGCGGTTCGGTACCGGCTGAGCTCGACCCGGACGCCGACATCGTTGCTGCTCCTCTGATTCCCGGTCCGCATCGTCATGACCGCTGCCTCCAGGTCGCAGAGACTGGCAACGTGCGGATATTCGAACTGCCGGAATACATCTGTGGTCCTTAGGTCGGAGGACTCTGACGAGGTCCGCGTCAGCGGACCTTCAGTGCCATCCAGCCGGAGCGGACCGGGCAGTCAAGGGTGGCCCGCCAGGGCCGAGCGAAGCGAGCCGCGGAGCGGCGCCCTTGACGGGTCGGGAGCGGAGGCTAGGGATCGGGGCTCCGGGTTTCTGCCGCGGGACGGGCTACCGGCCGTCGTCGCGGAGCCGAGCGCGTAGCGAGGGGGTGCAGCGGCGATGGCCGCCGCGCGGGTGAGTTCCTCCCGAGCGGTTGTTAGATGAGTCCGGCGGCGATCGCGATGCCGGGTGAGTCAGGACTTGGTGGCGACGCCTTCGAACATGTAGCCGAACGGTCGGGGACCCTTGGCGTAGTAGTTCTCCAGTTGGGTGAGCTCGAGGCCGGAGTTGCGCACGAGCTGGTCGATCGGGCGGTTGAGGTGGCAGCCTCCAGCGACCCGGCGTTGGATCGGGGTGAGCCGGTCCTGCCAGCCTGCGACCTTGCTGTTCGGGGAGCGGCCGTGCTCGACGAAGTGAAATGAACCGCCGGGCCGCAGCACGCGGCGGATCTCGCTGAGGGCGCGAGCGACGTCGGGGATGCTGCATAGCGTCCAGGTTGTGAGGACGTGATCGATGCTGCCCGACTCCAGGGATAGGGCTTGGCCGTCAAGGTCGACGTACTCGACCGGGACGTCGCTCGCCGCGACCCGCTTGGCGGCGAGCTTGCGCCCGATGGTCGCCGGGTCGACCGCTTGGACTCGGGTGACCGCGGGCGGATAGTGAGGGACGTTCAGCCCGGAGCCGAAACCGATCTCGAGCACGTCGCCGTCAAGCGAGGCAGCGACGCGGGCGCGGATGGGTGTGAGCTCGCGGCGGCTCATGACCAGATCGGTGAAGCGAGGTACGACCTGATTCTCGTAGAACCCCATGGCGCCAGTATCGCCGAGTGCGGCGACGAGTACCTGAGATGTTCCAGCGGGTGGCTCGGATCCCAGTTGCGGCTCGACCGTGAGCCTGGGCTTTCGCAGACGGGCGGCTGGTCACGCGGCGTCAGGGGCTGACGCGGTGGCGGCTTTGAGTGCGTCGAGTTGGTGGCGTTGATGCTTCAGGATGCTCGCGATGACCTGTTCGAGGGTGCGTTGCCCGTCGCAGAACCTGAATCTGTCCTTCGGTGGGATCGCGTCCAGCTGGTGGTTGGTCAGCGCGGCAATCCGGCCGAGCGCGTCGCGCGAGGCGGAGAGCTGCGCGATGACGGCACCCGGATCGATGTTGTCGGCCGTGTACTCGTTGTCGTGTTGGCTGGCGCCGCGGCGATGTTCGCGGTGGTCTGCGGGTCCGTGGCCGAAGGCGCGCAGCAAGCGGGGGCTGCGATGACCGTCCTCCTGGTTCGGTGCGTGCCTTTCTGACATCCGGTCGCTGGTCTGGACGAACGCGGCGAGCCGCTGATAGTTGTCCGCCGTGTGCCGCGCAAACGCCCCGATCGTGCCGTCGCCGAGCTTCTCACGGCCTGGGCACGGCAGCCGTGATGTCGGTTCGTCCAGGGTTGTAATCAGGCCGATCAACTCGACGATCTGCCGGTCGGCGGTGGCGTGAAGCTGCTTCGCGTGTTCGGTCATTGAGAATGCCTTCGGGTTCGGCTCAGTGGTGGGCGTTTGCGACGTGGTCGCTAACAGCGGACGCGTTCCCGCGTTGGTAGTGGTCGGGGTCGGCTTCGAATGCGTGCAGGCAGTGGCTCGAGCAGAAGTAGAAGGTCTCGCCGCCAAATTCCTTCGTGATGGCCTTTTCGCGGTCGACTTTCATTCCGCAAATTGGGTCGGTCGCGCCGCGACGGGCGGTGAGCCAGAACAGGGCGGCGAAGATCACGACGCCGAGGACGTTGAGCGCGAGCTTGTAATCGATCTGGATTGAGCTGAAGATGTCGGCGCGGGTGGGGCGCGGTCCGGTGGGGATCAGCCCGAGCGTGCTGAAGATGGCGTCGACGATCAGCGCGGCGAGCACCATCGTGACGAACATCAGTGCCGTGATCCGGACCGTGAATGTGGTGCCGTAGTACTTGCGGTAGATCGCGAGGATCGGGAGGATGATCAGGTCGGCGAACAGGAACGCGAGCACGCCGGCGAAGCTGATGCCCCCGCTCCACAGCACCGCGGCCAGCGGGACGTTTCCGACCGAGCAGACGAAGCTCAGCACGGCTATCACGGGCCCGATCAGCGCGCCCCACAACGTCTGCACGACCTTTGGGGAGCTCGTCAGGAACAGGCTGTTGAAGAAGCCGTTGCCGAGCTGGGCGATGTACCCGGCGAGCAGGAAACCGATCGTGATCTCCTTCCACAGCATCTGCCAGTCCCCGCGGAAGTTGTGCGCGACGTCCGACCATGCCCGCACCGAGGTGATCCGGGCGCGCCAGGACAGTTGCTCGCCGGCCGTGTGGTGCTGGTGGCCAATGTCAGCCTCGATGGCGTGCTCGCGGGCCTGCTGCTCGAGCTGAGGGCTGACGAACACGCGTAGCAGCACCGTCATCAGCACGATCATCACGATCCCCCCGAGGTATTCGGCGAGCGTGAATTGCCAGCCGATCAGTACCCAGAGGACTAGGCCGAGCTCCCACACGAGGTTCGTCGAAGCGAGCTGGAACGCGAGTGCCGCGGCGGCGCTCGCGCCTTTCTGGAACAGGGATTTCGCGATCGCGATCGCCGCGTAGGAGCACGACGATGAGGCGGCGCCGAGCCCGGTCGCCCAGCCGACCGAACGCGCGCCGGAGCCGCTCATCAGGCCCTCGATCCGGTCTCGCGGCACCCACGCCTGCACGATCGCGGAGATCGCGAATCCGAGCACGAGCGCCCACCAAACCTCCCAGGCCATGAGGAACGAGTCCCGCAGGCCGTGCCAGAGCACATCGAACACGCTCATGCTCAAGACGGTATCAGATACCCCTAGGGGGTAGGAGTAAATGATAGGGTGTGGTTATGCCGAAGACTCAGACGCCCACCAGGGGCTATACCGCCACCAAAGACCAGCTCCTCGCCCGGCTGGCGCGGATCGAAGGCCAGATCCGCGGGATCGAGGGCATGGTCCAGGACGACCGCTACTGCATCGACATCCTCACTCAGATCAGCGCCGCCCAAGCGGCGCTGGACAAGGTCGCGCTTGGACTGCTCGACGGGCACGCACACACCTGCGTGATCGGCGCCGAACCCGGCCAGCAGGACGAACGGACCGAAGAGATGATGGCGGCCGTCGGGCGGCTCCTCAAACGCGGCTGACGCATCGCCCCGAGCCGGCGCACGATCGACGCGTCGACCGTCGCCCGTTGTGTGTTGGCGGATCGCCAACCCGCGGTGCGCCGCAGCGCACTCGAGCTGGCCACCGCGGCCACGACACGAGGGTTCCCACAACATTCCGGGCGAGCATGAGACATTCGAGCCTCGAACGCGGCGGAGGCCGCGGAGCCGGCCCGGGCTAGCGCTCGCGATCAGCGGGTGGAGTGCTCGTGTTGCTCGGCTAGCTCGATGTCAAGCAGCTCGCCGCCCTCGTGGTCGACCTGCAGCGTGGTGTGCTCGATCCCGAACTGGTCGTGCAGAAGCGCTTCGAGACGGCGGCGGGCGGCGTGGCAGTCGTTCTCGCTGCCGACCAGGACGTGGGCTGAGAGCGCGGGGAAGCCCGAGGTGATCTCCCAAACGTGCAGGTCGTGCACCTCGCTGACCCCGGCCTCGGCGACGAGCGCGCGGCCGATCGCGTCGGGGTCGACGCCTTGCGGGGCGGCCTCGAGGAACACGCGGCCGGACGCTCTGAGCAGCTGATAGGCGGCGCGCAGCATCACGGCGGCGATGACCAGTGAGGCGATCCCGTCCGCGCGGTCAAAACCGGTGATCAGGATCACGGCGCCGGCGATCGCGGTGACGATGAACGCGATCAGGTCGGTGAGGATGTGCTGGTAGGCGCCCTCCACGTTCATCGACTGGCGATTGGCCTTCAACAACGTCCACGTAGCAGCCAGGTTGAACACGATCCCGACCAGAGCGACCACGAGCACGGCGGCGCCGGCGACGCTGGGGGGTGAGATCAGCCGGCTGATGCCCTCGTAGACGATCAGCAGTCCGAGAACGAGCAGGGTGACGCCGTTGAACTGCGCCGAGAGGATCTCGGTGCGCTTCAGCCCGAAGGTCAGCGCGCCCTTCGCCGGACGTTGCGCGAGGCGGATCGCGACGATCGAGAGGCCGATCGCGGTCGCGTCGGTGAGCATGTGCGCGGCGTCTGAGAGCAAAGCGAGGGAGCTCGCGAGAATCCCGGCCGTCACCTCGACGGCCATGAACCCGAGGATCAGCCCGAGCGCGATCGCCAGCTTGCCGCGATCCGCGTCGGCGGAGACGCCGTGCGAGTGCCCTTCGTGTCCGGCCTGCCCGTGAGCGTGGTCGTGGTCGGGTGCCATCAGCAGCAGCCGTCCTGGCAGCCGTCAGTGTCTCGGCCGGAGACCGCGACGCAGGCGCATCCCTCACCCGCCCACGCCTCGCGGCCTTCACGGACGGCGATCGCGGCGATCCCGAGCGCGATCACTGGGTCAAGCCACCACCAGCCGAGAGCCGCGTTGGCGCCCAAGCCGACAACCACGCCTGCGGCCATGTAGGCGCACAGCAGGTTCTGCGCGCCCTCACTCGCTGTCGCGCCTGATCCCAGGCGCTCGCCGATCCGCTGCTTTGCGCGGCCCAGCAGGGGCATCACGACGATCGAGCTGAGCGACAGGCCGATCCCGACCCAGCTGACGGACGGGCGCTCGGTGGTGATCAGCGCCCGGATCGCGTCCTGAGCGATGTAAGGGGCCAGCAGGAAGAACGAGACCGCGACCGCCTTCTGAGCGCGCAGCTCGGCGTGCTCAGAAAGCCGGCGGGAGCCGGTGAAGCGCCAGATCACGATCACCGATGCGAGTCCCTCGATCGCCGAATCGATCCCGAACCCCAACAGGGCGACCGACCCGGCGATCACTGCCGCGGTGATCGCGACCGCGCCTTCGACCGTCATCCACGCCAGGCTGAGCCACGACAGCGCCTTCGCGCGAGCGATCAACCGGTCACGCTCGCCGCAATCCGGGCTGTCCGGTGCCGGACCGGAAGCGTCGGCAGCTCGATCAGCGTGCTCATGCCCGCGCCTCAGCCGCGGCGAGGTGCGCATCGAGGAGCGTGCGGCCGCTCTCGGTCAGCGAGTAGAACACGATCTTCCCGTCCCGGCGCGATTGCGCCAAGCCAGCTTCCCGCAGCGCCCGCAGGTGATGGCCGACGAGGTTCTCGGCGCGCATCGTGATCCATCCCAGATCGCAGACGCACAGCTCCTCTCCCTCCCGCAATGCCATCGCGATCGTCAGACGCGTGGGGTCGCCCAGCGCCTTCGCGGTCACCGCGGCCCTTCCGGCCGCCGCGACATCCAGTTCACGGCGGATCTGTTCCGCCCGAGGCAGGTCCAGACACAGCAGGTCACAGCGATCGTCGGCCACCCACTCATCCTAACGCTCGTTGGGCTGATCGCAGACGGGGCGCCGAGCGCCACGATTCGCGTGATCGGCTTGCCGTAGAGCAGCAACACGCTCTCGCGGAACGGTCGCGGAGATCGAGCTGCTGGTCATGCAGCAGCCGCCGGAGAATGCGGAAGCGCTGCGTCGTCGATCGCCGGGCGCGTTGCCGGACGGTCGTCCCATCCGACCCTGAGCGCGCGGCTTGCAGGCCCAAGCCGGCGTCTGCGACGGTGGAGGCACGGGTTCGGCACCCAACACCCAGGGATCCAGGGACGACGTCGTTTAGGTGATGCGTTGTCCGCTGGTTGGAGCTGCGGCCGGGTTTGCGCAGCGCCGCCCGGAGGGCGGAGCGCAGCAACCTGGCCGCGCGCGTCGGCTGCGATGGGGGTCAGCCGCCGAGGCTCTGGAAGGTGACGCCGGCGAGGATCACGAATGCGATCCAGAACGCGACGTAGACGTAGGTCACGCGGGGCGCGAGCACGGCTCGGGACATGACGACGGTCGGTAGGCACATGCCGACGGCGCCGAGGAGGAAGGTGAGCGCGGGGCCGGGCGCGACGCCGCTGGCGAGCACGGCGTAGGTCAGTGGGACTTCCTCGCCTTGGCAGACGTAGAGCGGCGCGCCGGCGACGGCGGCGAACAGGTAGGCCCAGATGCCGCGGGCGCCGCCGAGCGCCTTGGGGATCGCGTCCTCGGGCAGCAGCGTTGAGACCGCAGCCGCGAGCGCCATCCCCGCGATGAAGTACGGGGTGACGCGCCGCACGATCCTCCACAGGTTGGCCGCCAGCCGCCGCGAGGCGCGCGGATCGCCGGCTCCGGTGGCGGTGTCGCAGGTGCTGGTCACGCAGCAGTCATCGAGCTCCGGGCTGCCGCCGGCGATCAGTGGACGGCGCTGCCGCTCAAACCACGGCTCGTAGCGGTTGATTAGCGAGCCGAGGAGCGCGCTTCCCCCCAGCGCGGCGATTACGCGCGCGACGGTCATCCGCCAACCGAGCACCGACCAGGTCAGCGCGACGGTGACGGGGCTGAGCAGCGGGGCCACGAACAACAGCGCAGTCAGCGAGCCCAGTCGCAGTCCCCGCATGCCGCGGAGGCCGACAACCAGGGGCATGGTGGTGCGTGAGCAGCCGGGCATCAGCGCGCCGACGGCGATCGCGAGCGGGAGTCCGGTGCGGCCGCCGAGCGCGCGAGCGGCCCATTGCTGCGGAACGAACGTCTGCACGACGGCGGCCGCGGCGATCCCAACCGCCAGCCAGGGCAGCACGCTCAGCGTCAGCGAGCCGAAGCTCGAGACCAGTCGCGCGAGCTCATGCACGACCTCACCGCCGCGTGCCGATCGCGCGTGCGTCCTCGGTTAGGCATAGACCGAGGGCGAGCAGCGCCGGCACGCACGGGTCGACGATGCGGTAGAGAATCCGGTTGCCGACGCGACGGGTCCCAACGATCCGGCGATCCGCGAGGCGCTGCAGCTGGTTGGAGATCGCCTGCGGCGCCATCCCCACCTCCGTAGCGAGGTCCGACACGCACAACTCCCCGGCACGGACGAGCGCGTGGAGGAGCCGAAGCCGGGTGTCGTTCGCCAGCACTTTGAAGGTGCCGGCAAGCTCCTCGGCTGACGCAATTGCCAGCAGCTCGCGCTCAGCGAGTGCTCGCCCACTGGTGCGCCTGGCGGCCTTAGTAGGCACGACCAAAGTATTACACGTACTTGTGTTGTTGTGTCAGTGTTTCACGCTGACCGCGGTGATCGTGAGCCCGATCACCGCGAGCGCCATCCAGGCGGCCACATAGATGAACGCGGCGGCCGGCGAGATCGCAGTCCACAGGATCCCAGCGATCACGCTGGCGGCCAGATTGCCGACGGCCTGGATCGTTGCGAGCAGCCCGAACGCCGAGCCGCGCAGCTCAGCGGGAGCGAGCCCAGCGACCGCGGCGCTCTCCGCGGTCTCGGCGCACCCGATCCCAATCCCGGCGAGCACGAACGCCGTGGCTAGCAGCGGGATGCTCTCGCCGCTCGCGGCGAACACGGCGTAGGCGAGCGTCAAGCAGTCGGCGCCGCCCGCGAGGATCTGGAGCATGCCGCGGCGGTCGCCGGCGTGTCCGGCGGGAACGCTGATCAGAGTCGCGGCGAGGTTGTAGGCGGCGTAGAGGACCAGCGCGAGTTGAGTGGCGGAGTTGTGCGAGCGGCCCGGCTCGAGCAGGTCGGTCGCGCGAAGGATCATCAGCGTCGCAGCTAGGTTTCCGAGCTCGAACGCGGCCGCGGCCGCCAGCAGCCGCGCGACCCCGCCGTGCAGCAGCGGCCGCACGCGCAGCCGGATCGGCTGATGGTGCCGAGTGGTGGGCGTCGGGGTGTGGCGAATCGCGTAGACGATCGCCAGAGCGGCGAGCAGCCCCGGGATGATCGACACGAGGATCGCGCCGCGCACGCCGATCAGCCCGACCAGCGCGAGCGCGAGCAGCGGTCCGCCGATCGCGCCGAGGTTGTCCATCGCCCGCTCGAACCCGTAGGTGCGACCGTAGACAGCGGCGGGCACGACGTCGGCCAGCAGCGCGTTGCGGGCCGGGACCCGGATGCCGCGGGCGGTCCACGCACCGGCGCGCAGGACGCCGACTTGCCAGGCCGCGCCGGCGGCGCCGATCAGGCCGGACAGATCGCGGTCGTGGTGTACCCGCCGACCGCGACCGACCGGCGCCGCGCGGGGTCATCGGCGAGCGCGCCGCCGCCTAGGCGGGCGGCGCCCGCAAGCCCGTCCGAGATCCCCTCGATCACTCCGAGCGCGGAGGCCGGTGCGTGCAGCGTTGAGGTGAGCAGGCTCGGGAGCAGCGCTGTTGGGACCTCGTGTCCGAGGTCGGCGAGCAGGCTCGCGGTCCCGATCCCGCGCACCCCCGCGGTCAGCCAGCCCGGGTCGGTCGCGCTCGCGCTGACCTCCTCGTCCTTCTCGACCGTCATCGTCGTGCCCTGCCGCGATCCTCGGCGGTTCGCTGGTGGACGTAGTCAGCGTAGGTGTCACCGGCGAGGCGGACCCACCCGGCCGCGCGTGATTGGTGAATCCCGATCCGCTCGGCCAGGATCGGAGCCGGCAGTCGGGCAGCGAGCCCCAGCAGCGCCGCGTGGCGCCCTTCCCGGGTTCGGTTGATGCCGTAGCGGCGCAGCCGGTCACCGAGCCGCCCGGCGGTGAGGTGAGTGCCAGCATGCCGCCCGGGAAACAGCCAACCTTCGTGCCCGCCGATCCGCTCGAGTCGGCGGTCGCGCAGCGTCAGCGCGATCGTGTCCAGCGGCTCGGGCAACTGGATGTCCCCGCGGCCGAGCCGCAACGTGGTCTGGCTGGTAGCGTCGATGCTGACCGCGCTCGTAGTGAGTGCCGCGATCCGAGTGAGCGGCTTGCCGTAGAGCAGGAGCACGCTCCCGGCGAACCGGTCGCGCAGATCCACATCGGGGTCGTGCAGCAGCCGCCGCAGGATCGCGAACCGCACGTGGTCGCTGATCGCCTCACGCGTTGGAAGGCGGTCATCCCACGCGACCTCGAGCGCACCGGTCACGCCGGAGCGCTCGGCCAGCGCACAAACAACCGCACGCGCCGCCGCATCACACTGCCACCCTGGACCCACTCGTCAACGAGGTCCTGGCGCAGACCGGGAAGCTCGAGGTCCTGTTCGTGCAGCCACAGGACGAGCTTGATCGCCTCGCTGACCAGCGACCGTGCGTACTTCATCGAGGACTCGGTCACCTCGCCGCGACGCTGCACAGACCGAGCGAGCTGGTGCGCAACGTGCCATGTCCCATAGGCGCGAACGTGGGCCCGATCCGGCCCCGCCGTGATCTGTGTCAAGGCCTGCTCGTGCCATCCCGCGAACCGGGCGCTGGACTCATCGCGCGGCTCGAGCACCCTGCTCGCGACGAGCTTCGCCCGGACGAACGCGATCGCACTCGCCGGGGCGACCGCCTAGTCGAGACCCTCATGGCTGACCGAGATCTCGCCCGCGAGTAGCCGGCGCGTGACCTCGAACCCCGGTGTGTAGAACCAGCGCAGCGTGGAAGCCGGGTTCTCAGCCTGGGCGACATCGCGCAGGAACGGCTCAAGCGCGACCCCGCTCGCCGGATCCGCCCCAGCCGCAAGCTCCGCGACCCGCTCACGCAACCGGCACCCAACGCACAACCGCTTGATCAACGGCGCGCTCTCGCCGCACCCACGGCAGACGGCGGTAGTGCCACCGCGCTTGACATCGCACGGCCCGCACACGACCCCGCCCTCAACCCGCCGGTTCGCCAGCCGGCGCTGACCGCACCCAAGGCAGATTGGCGCCCGGCGAATCGCGTTGCAGCTCGGGCACACAGGCTCGGAGCTGCGCGCCCAGTAGCACGGCTTCTCCCGGTCGCAGTCCGCGCACACCGCGACCGGCAGCCGATAACAGCAGATCCCGATCGTCGGCGAGTCCGCTGTCCCCTTGCGCGCGATCCGCGCGGTCCGGCCGCAGATCCCGCAAATCCCCGGGCGGCGCGGGACGCAGCTCGTGCAGATATCCGGCTGCCCGTCGCGCGCCCGGATCTCGATCCGTCGGACCTTGCCACACACCCCACACTGCCGCTTGCCAGCCGGACGACCCACAGCAGCTGCCGATCACCGAGCCGGCCGCTTGAGTCTGGCCGGCTTGGGCCTGAGGTCCTTGCTGATCTGGCCGGCATCGGCCCGCTCCTTCCCGACTGACGCCACGGTGTCGGCGCGGCGCACGAGCTCGCCCGGCTCGCAGCCGAGGATCTCGCACAGCACCAGCAACAATCGCAGGTTGATCCGCTCGGGCCGGCCCGTCACCAGCCGCCACACCTGCGAGTCCGACAAGCGGATCCCATGCTCACGCAGTCGTGGCGCGAGGTCGATCGCCCTGAACATGCCGTTCTCGGCCATCAACACCCGTAGCCGCCACTCGTAATCGACCGCCATCACCCACCCCTTCCCATCTGCGCGAGCTGCTCATCGATCGCCGCGCGTACCAGCCGGTCCTTGAAGTCATCACCGACCGACAAGTAGACCGCCGTCGTCGCCGCGTGGCTGTGCCCGACCTGGTCCTGGATGAACTTCGCCGCCCAGCCCAACTCCGCCAAATGCGTCACATAGCTGTGCCGCAGGCAGTGAGGCGTGAGCATCGGATCCAAACACGCCTCCGCGCGGATCTCGGCGAACCGCTCGTTCACATATGCGACCGCGATCCGCGTTCCCCGCTCGGTCGGGAACACCGCCGGATGGCCCGGACAGCCAAACGCCGGCCTGACCTCCGCCAGGTACTGCTCCACGACGTCGACCGCCCAATCGAACACCGTCAGCACTGTCCGGCGTTGCGGGCCGCCGCCCCGCTTCGCCTTCCCCCACCGCACATGCACCTGCCCGAAGCCGCGGAACTCCGGCAGCTTCGGGTGCGGCCGGAAGTCCACGACATCGAGCGAAGCGACCTCCGTGCGCCGCAACCCCCACGCGAACTTGGCCTTGAACATGGCGTCGTCCCGCCACGCCTGCAACGAGCCCTTCCTTCCCCGAGAGTGGCAGGTGGCGATCCGCGCCTCGCACGCCGCGAAGAACGCTTCCAGCTCATCGACCGTCAGTGGCCGTCGGCGCGGGTCGCCCTCGAACTCGTCCAAGTGCGACACCAGGTTGCGCTCGGCGAACAGCTGCCCCGGCCCGCGGCCGAACTCCCGCTCGCAGATCGCCGACCACGGATACCGGCGATCACACACGTACTCCGAGAACAACTTCAGCCGGAACTGGTAGGCGCGCAGCGTCGAGCGGGCCAGGCGCTCCGGACGCGCGAGCAGGTCCTCGAAATACTCATCGACATGCGACGCCCGCCACTCCCACGGCCAGCAGCCGACGTGCTCCTGGAAGCGGCGCACGCCGACCTCGTTAGCCCGGATCGACTTCGCCTTCAAATACCGCGCCGCCTGCTGGCTGCGCCAACCCGCCAACATACCGTCAAACAGCGCCGACTCCATGTGCAACGGACGCACCCCGACGCCGAACACGCGCGCTAGGGCGACGTCGACATCGGCCGCGGTGTACACGCCGTGCGGGCTCAACAGACCGTGCATCCACCGCGAGTACATCGCAACCAATGCGGGTCCGCCACCCGCGTGCTGCGATCCTTCCGCACGTAGCGACGAATTCCCGCGCCGTCACCGCCCCAACGGATGGCCCGTCGCTGCCACCTTGTTCGCTAGCAGCGACCGAACCGACTCGCATCTAATGCGACCACCGACAGTTTGAGCCGTACCCGGTGACTTCGCTCAGGTGGACACGGACGCTGTCCTCCGCTCCGGTGCCGATCGCATCGACGATCTCGTTACGCTCGATCCTCCGCTCTAGCCGACTCTCGGCCGGCGTGGCCTTCAGCCTCCGGATCTCGGCGCTCGCTTCTTGGCTCGTCCGCGGTACGGCGAACGTCTGGCCAGTGCGCTCCGCGAGCGCCCTAAGGTAAGCGAGCTGCTTGGCGGTGGCTGGCTTGCTCGACATCGGCTGCCTCCGGTGGTTGGGTGCGGGCATGCCCCGCCCCGACCGCGACGGGCGGCGGCCTGTCAAGCGACGTCCCGTCAGGGATCGCCGCAGGCGACGCCGGGAGGCGCGACGCTTGACAAGGCAGTCACCCGGCTGGAGGCCTTGGTGTCGGGGGCTTTCACGTGTGCCTACCTTCCGTTTGGCGTGTCATGTACATGGGCTATTGGCAGCTACAGGTGCCGGCTCCTGTGACCAGCGAGCGGAGCGTCGCTTTCGACGGACTGGCCGAGCCGGAACTAGACCTCGAGCCGGACGAGCTCGTGTGCGTTGGTGCGGCGGGTGGCGTTGACCCTGTTGCTGAGCCGCCTTGGGTGTCTGAGGTTCCGCCGACGCTGGCGGACGTGGACCGGGCCGGCGTGTACGTGGCCACCACCACGCGATGCTTGACGATGGTCCGCACGGGAGCTGAGTCCCGCGTCCCAGCGCGATGGCTCCTCGGACGCCGGGAAATCGAGGGATGTGGACGGTGAGCTCTGGTGACCGGTCGGTGCGCGAGCGCGGTGCCGAACGGGTTGGCTGAGGCGACGAGGCCGCCCGGCCGCAGCGGCTCGAGGGAGCTCGCTCTGGCCTCGCGCTGGCTCTGGTGGCGCTCGCTACCGGGAGACCCGGACTCAGCAATGACCGCTATCCCGGCGACTGACGCGGCCAGCAGTCCGAGCGTGGCGGTGGACAAGAGCAAGGCGAGCCGCGGGCGCCGGAAGGGCGACCACGGTCGGACAGTCAGAGTGGACGGAATGAGTCGCCAGGGCAAGGGACGGCCGTGCCGGCTCGGTCGAGCGAGATCCGATGGGAGCAGTGCGCTTCCCGGCATTGGCTTGGCCGCTGGGGCGGGCGCGCCACTTGTGCTCATCTCGGCCGGCGTTTGCGTAGCGAGGCGATCGAAAATAGGCGTCGGTGCTTTCGCCATCGTCGGCCAGATCGGTCCCTTTTGCCTCGGACTTCGATCCGGCTTGGAGGCGGTCGAAGAACGGGTCCGCTGACGGCGCCGGCTCGTCGTTTGAATCGCGGGTGTTCGGGCGAGGCGGTACGAGATTTCCCCGCGAGAAGGTGGCGACGTCGTCGGGCTCGGCGAATATTGTGCTCGCCACGCGCTCGCGTTCGGCCTCGCACGGGTCCCCTTTGCGACGGAGCAGAACTACATTGGTGTCGGGCCGGGTGCGATCGTCCATTGTCCCCAACAACTAGACGTGTACGCTAGGATAGCACTGTAGCGTCCTATGTATGCTTATGTTCCTACGTTGGCTTTTTTAGACCGTTCCTAAGTCCGCCCGTCCATGGCTGAGGAGCAGTATCTCACTCCGGCTCAGGTCGCTCAGGAGCTTCAGGTGACCGTCGTTACCGTCCGCCGATGGATCGCCGGTCGGGAGCTCCGCGCGACAAAGGCAGGGCCTCGTCGGTGGATGATTCGCCGCTCGGATCTCGACGAGTTCCTAGCCGCCGGCGGGCAGTCGGGTCCGCCTGTCGAGGTGTCCGAGGATCCGTCGTTCAGCAAGCATCTGGTGGCGCCCGATGAGCGTTGACCGCGCGCGCGAGCAGCTCGAGCTTGCCGAGGGACGCTGGCAGAGCGCGATCAAGGATCATGCCCAGCCTCCGCCGGATGCCGGATACGCGCGACGCCTGCGGGCACTCGCCGACGCCGCCGCCCAGGAGCAGGCCGCCTATCGCTACGCCGACGAGCAGGGTTTCGGGTGGAGACCCGGGCCGGCTTGGCTCCCACCTCAAGAGCTGCGTCCGGCGCCGTGGCGCCGTTCGCTACCCCCGGCCGACGCATGGGAGCGATTCGACGAAGCCATCGAATCGCTCAGCCGAGCCCGCACCGGGGTGAGCGTGGCCGCCATTGCCCAGGCCTTCGGGCAGCTCTCCTCCGCTGCCTTTGACCTCGCCGAGGCCGTCGAGCGAGGGCAGCGGCAGCGCACTTCGCGCGCCGGTTGAAGTGACGGCGCTCGTCCGGATGCCAAGAGGTTCTTGCGTGGTCGAAAAGCCTGCGTCGGCTGATCGCCACCGACCCGGCTCGGTCGGACGCGCGGAGAAACCCCGCGGCGCGGACTGGAAGCTACGAGACTGCGGCGTCGAGTTCCTCGCAGAGCTCTTCGTAGTTCCACACGAGTACAGCGCGGCGTGGATCGCCACTGGGCTCGTGGGACCCTTCGAGGACGGTTCCGTCTGCATCTTCGCGGTCCTGGCCCCCGAACGGCTCATTGAGCCAATCCTGAAAACCTTCTCCAGTCCCGCGGCGAGCCGTCCAGCGCTCCGAAAGATTGATCTCGTTAGTCACTCGGGTGGCTTCGGTCTTGTAGTGCATGGGGGTCTCCGGGAAGCGGAGAGAATTCATTGCCATACGGTGAAAGAGGGCTTCGAGCCCGTCGCGGCTCAGGCGGGCGATCCGGTGGTCAGCCAGCGCGTCGGAGCGGACGGGACAGACCTCGCCGAGCTTGGCGACGTAGTCCTCGCCGTTGCGCAGGCCCGGCAGAGGGGCCAAGTCGTAGTACCCATCCCAGGGCGGACCCCAAGCGCGTGGGCACCTCACGACGGGCGCGATCGACACGAACTCAGCTAGTTCATGAGTTGTCTGCGAGCGCGATGCACAGGGGTGGGTCACGAACAGGCCGAGAGCTGTCGCCCCGGTCCGAGGCTTCGTTGCCCGCCACGTTCCTGCTTGCCTGGCATCACGTTGGGCAGCGCCCACCAGAGGGATGTCGATGAACACGTCGCCCTGGGACAGCGGGCGGTGCGGGGCGGCGTGAGGTTCGTCGCTCAGGTACAGATACGGCGCGCTCGGATACGGCATGCCTATTGCTCATCGTCGTCGAGCGATTCGAGCTCCCAGACGTCGTCGTCCCCGAATACGAGCGCCTCGGATTTAACGGCCGGAGACGATGCGGGCGTCGCGCTCGACCGAAGGCTCGCCGATCGCGGCGGCGAGAAAAGCCACCTCATCGATGCGGCCG
The DNA here is from genome assembly GCA_963834675.1 of uncultured Solirubrobacterales bacterium. Classification (GTDB taxonomy): domain Bacteria; phylum Actinomycetota; class Thermoleophilia; order Solirubrobacterales; family Solirubrobacteraceae; genus Palsa-465. Next base: position 7,582 of record CAWICS010000009.1, on the reverse strand, counting down.
GCGTCGAGCAGCTGGTAGGGGGTCAGGCCTTGCGGCGTGACGGAGTTCAGCAGCCAGTCCTTGATGTTGGCCTGGCGACTCGCGAGGTCCTCGAGGAGTCCGAGCAGCAAACCCAGGCGTCGACGATTGCCGACCCGGGGATTCGTGAGCACCCCGGTGCGCCAGCGACAAAAGGTCTCGCGTTCGACCTTGAAAAGGTCGGCCAACAGCTCGTCGCTGAGATCGGACAGCTGGGCGATCCGCGTGGCAATGGCTGAGACGGAGGCGTCTGGAGCCAGCGGGTCTACGGTGGCCGGCTCAACGCGGGATTCGGTCGCTTGGGGAGCGGGTGGGTTGAGCACCGGGAACATCGCCATCGCGTCAGTCTGGCTGGGGGCGATGGTCGTTGGAGGGGCGCTGGTGGCTTCCACCACGGTCCGTTCGAGAGAGCCGAGCCGACTGCTTGCGTCGAAGGCCGCCTGTCCAACGGCCACCCCGACGATGCCGCCGGCGATACGCATGAAGTAAGTGCCCAAGTCGCTGCGGTGCAGCGCATCGCTGATCTCCTCGAGCTCCACCGAGTTGCCGATAAACCGAAGCGATCCGGCAGCCGAGCGTGCCTCGCGCCTGACGAGCGAACAATCCGCCAGGGGCGGGAGGAGGTACGACGAGAGCGTGCTGGGCATCAGATCGAAGTAGCGGCCGTTCTCGCGCGTCACAACGCGTACGCCGTCGGCTCGCGGTGCGCGCGGGGGGATCTGACCGACGGCGGGACCTAGCCCAACCACGTCACCGGGAACCACGGAACGCCTCCAACGCCGCGTCGGTCACGCACCAGCGGAACAGGCTGTAGAGCGCCTCGTGGTAGTCATTGAACCGACCCATCACTGTTTCGAGGGAGGTGTCCTCGGTGGGCTCCTCGTTGAAGTAATCGAAATCGAGCAGGTACCCGACGGTCGCATCGGGGCCCAACGGCAGAATGCCGTGCTTGAACACCAGCACAGCGTCCTCGCGCGTGAGACGCAGCTCGCTCGCAGACTGCGCGATTGCCGTACCAAACCGATCGACGAGGGGTCCCAGGAGGTCGTGGTTGATCAATGCCGCCCATTCCGGAGCTGTGCGCTCGCCCTCAATGTGGTCGACGTATCGGAGGCCCTGCCGCGCGACCCGGTCCGGGGCGAAGTTGGCGAGGATCGCCTGCCACACCAGGCGGAACTGCTCGACGAACCCGTCGTAGCTCGTATAGCCGGCTGCGACGTCTGCCTCAACCGTGACCGCGTCGGGGGTGAGGAGGATGCTCCAGGCACCATCGTCCGTGACGAACCGGTACGCGTTCTGCAGCGATGGGACCTGCGGACCTTGGGCTCCGATCATCAACGTCAGTTGCCGCTCCTGGCGGAAGGTGGGGAATTGATGGCGCACCGCCTCTTGGAACGAGGCAAGAGAAGCCGGATCGGCGATCCGGAGCACAGGCGGAAACCGCACTTGGCCCAGCATGGCCTTGAGCGGAGGATTGGCGAATACCTCGCGCTCCACGACCGGGATGTCGGCATGCACGCTCATAGATCACAGATTAGATCACACAAGGGATCATCGGCGTAAGAATCGCGTAACTTGAAGACGGGGTACCGTCCTGGGCGCCGGCCCCCAGGCTGCAGCGACGTCAAGGCTCAGTGACGCCTGTCGGGTTTGCCCACGCGCTCGTCGACGACGGCGATGGGGCCGCCGTGGCGCCACGCCCAGCAGGCAGAACGCCGTGGCGCCACGCCCAGCAGGCAGAAGATGGTGGTTGCGCGGGTCTCGCTGGCATGATCACTCAACCCGCGGCCATGTCTGCAGGAGATCTGCCGCCGCACACCAGTCCGTAGCCGGATCTCTGTTGGTCGCGCAAACTCCGGTCTCGACACCGAAGCATCAGGGCGTGATCCCGCCCGCCGACCGTAGAACGAGTAGCGCGGTGTATTCGAAGTACAGCTGGGTGTGGGGCGACCGCCCGAGCCAGCCCGCCCGTCCCGGATCGTGCTGCCAGCCGGATTGGATGGCGTTGTAGGTCAGGTGCATTTCGTCGTCGCCTGCCATGTGCTCCCCGAGGACGAGCGCGAGTTGGTCGGCGAGTTGTTGCGCGTCGGAAGCGCTGATGCAGAACACGCGGACGCCGGGATGCTCGGCTCCGACGGTCCCTTCGGGAAGCCCGTGCTCGTTCATGGACCGGTCGCCTTCTGGAGCGTGTGCTGCAGGAGCTGCTCGAGCGGGCGAGCTTCGTGCTGGAGCCGTCTGACCGCGTGGTTCCCGTGACCTCCCGTGCCGCGGGCGCTGCTGAGCAGCAGCAGTGCCAGCGTCGCGACGATCGCGATTGTGACGAGCGGACGTAGGAGCCGATACGCGGCGAGGAGCGCGACCAGCCCGATCACGTTGGTTCCCTCCGGTCGTCAGACACCTTCGGCCTCGAAGAGCGGCTGGGTTGATTCAGGCTTCGGTTTGGATCGACTGCGCGGTCGGCTCGACACTTCTTCGGGCTTGGGTACGTCGGGGACGACTTGGTCGAGCGTGGCCGTCGGATGGACGTCGATCTCGCACGCGTGGCGGTTGCCGATCCCGATCCGTTCGGGCTCGGCGTGGGGGAGGCGGGCGCGAAGCACCTGGGTCCGCCGGGGATGGCCGCCAAGTGTGCTGTAGATGATGGCCTCACCGCGCCCGAGTTCGGCGAAGGTGTCGGCACCGACTCGGAATTGGCGCACGCGACGACGAGAGCCCTTACCGGAGTGTGCTGCGCCGTGCCCGGTGGTCTGGTCGGTCGACTGCCAGATCGCGGTTGTGCCCATGAGCTTCGCGAGCCAGTCGCGCGTCTCGGGTGCGTTCTGGCGGTGGATCGCGAACCCGGTGAAGTTGTCGGTGAGGGAGGCAAGGAGCCCGACCTGTCCGGTGAGCGCTTCGGGGTCAGCGGCGGACTGGGTCACGACGATCACCTGTCCGTGGTGTGAGCGGCCACGCTGCAGCATCGCGAGGGCGCGGGTGGCGGCGATGTGCATCACCCCTCCGAACTCGTCCAGCAGCAACGTCCACGGCGCCCCGGCGACCTGCGCGGCCGCGTACATGTCCGCGAGCGCGAGCACGGTGATCATCGCAGCCTCCTTGGGCATGTCGTCGACGTAGGTTCGCCAGAGAACCACCGCGCGCTCCGTCATTGCCCGGGCTAGGCTCACGGCGACGTGCTCGCCGTTGGGGGTGATCCTGGGAGCGAGGACCGGTCGCCACGCTTCACCCATCACGACTTGCAGGCGCACCGCGCCACCGGCGACGGCTTTGCGCCCCTCTTGCGATTCGATCCATTCGCCGGCCTCGGTGACCCGGCGGTGGAGCTCGGGATCGTCGGATGCGAGCTTGAGCACCTTCGGGAACCGTCGTAGCTGACAGCAGTCGATCAGGAACGGCAGCGACGGCGGCCAGCAGCCGGCGTCGTGGAGCACTCGCGCGACGACGCCCAGGTACAGCCTGAGCATGTCGGAGTAGTACTCCTCGCTTGCCTTGATCGGCTCGACAGTGCGAGCCAGGATCTCGCCGACGTCGCCCGTGATGGGCTGCCACCGATCGGTGTCCGCGGAGCGAGGGTCGATCAGGATGAACGTGCGTCCTGCTCTGGCGGCGATGTCGCGCAGCATTTGTTCCGCTTGCGCGTCGCCTTTCTGGTCGATCGCGAGCACGGCGGAGTGGTCGTGAAGCGCCCGCGCGGCGACGACCCGTAGGGCGCTCGTCGTCTTGCCGGTGCCGGTGCCCCCGCACGAGAAAATGTGCTCTCCCTCGCTTCTGGGCAGCCGCGGACCGTGCGCCTCGCCCGTCATCGGCACGTACGGCTCGTGGTCGGGCCATGGGCGCGTGTGAACGATCTCTCCCTGCGAGCGGATGTAGACGCGCTCTCCGGGCCGCCTGGTAGGACCGGGCTGCCAGAACCATCTCCGGCTCAGCTCGTGTTCGCGGAGCTCCTCGCCCGCCCCCAGGTCGGCGAGCCGCCACCGCCGCGCGAAGAGCGCGCCGGCCGCCGGGCCGGCGGCCAGCGGCGCGAGGACGAGCAGCACGCCCCACCGATGAGCCAGGACGGTCAGTCCGCACACCAGCGAGGCCGCGGCGCCGAGCAGGTAGAGATTCCGCGCCGAGAGCGTCGTGCGCCGGCGCAGCAGCCAGGCACCGCCCGCACCGATGGCGGCGCACAGCCAGAACGCGACGAGGCTTGCCGCGAGCCAGATCACACCGGCCGTCCCATCGCTTCGGCTTGTACGGTGCTGAGCAGCTCGAGGCGCAGCGCGCCGTCTGGTAGCCCGGCCGCCGGACCGGTCGCGCCGATTCTCTTGGCGACCGCGTCGTCCCGGCACACGTAGATCAGTCCGGTGATCTGGCGCTCGGTCAGCCATCGGGCGTAGCGGCCGAGGATTGCGCGCAGGCGCTTGTCGGCCTTGCGTTGGAGCTCGACCTCGATCGCGACCGTCCCGGTGTCCATCACGACCGCGAGATCCGGCCGGTGGCCGCTGCGCCGCCACCCGGTTCCGGTCAGCCACTCGAGCTCCCCCTTCAGCCGAGGGTCGGCGAGCACCTCGCGCGGGCCGCGCCATTCGCGTCTGCGGACCGACAGCCAAGCGGCGGTCCAGGCGCACGCACAGTCGTGGTCCCACCACGTCGGCGCCGGCGCGGCCGGAGCCCCGACGGCGAGTCCCGACATCCGGACGCCGCGGCGGGTGGCCACGAGCAGCGAGCCCCTGCCGCGTGTCATGCGATGGCGCTCCAGCCATCCCTGTCGTTCGAGTCGTCGTGCGTGAGAGCCAGCCGCGCTCAGGCACCAGCCCATCGCGGACCTCCATGCGTCTACCGGTGCAGGCCCAACCCTGACGAGCCACGCAAGTCCAGCCATCGACGCCGGTCCAGGACGCGACTCAGCCATCGATGTTCTCCTTTTGTCCTTTTCTCCTCGACAGACCCAGACTCACCGACTCACCCCGTTTGCCGGACAGCCCTCATCGGCCCGCCCCCGCCCCCGGACCATCAAGAGTCCCCAGTCGATTATCAGCAGCCGAGGCGGACTATCTGCACACGTAGTGGGCGGGTAGTCCGCCTCGGCTGCCCACCGCGACAGACAGCGAAAACCCAATGAACACGGGGGCGGGGGCGGGACGAGGTCAAGCACGAACTCGGGTCCTTCTCGCTTTATCTTCAACCGTACTTAGCAACTGACTGACGTCGTTAGGCATATCTGGGAGACTACAACGTAGCGAGATGTCCGGATGGCCAACGATCCGTAGCTGGACTCTCGGACACAGGGAGCCACGCATCGCGTCTGCCCTGGACACCCGCCCAACAGCGAAGGCAGGTCTCGCCCCCGTACCGAGCACGCACCTGCTCGTCGCCACGAGCGCGACCGGCTCGGTCGGTAGGGCAGGCCGGCCGACGAGCTGCCTGCTCGCCGCGCAAGGCGGGTGCGCCAGCCTGGCCACCGAGAGACCCGTCGTGACGTGAAGGCACGTCGGGCTCTATGTCAGTGGCGAGAACGGGGCGGGCGCGCTGCTGCTCTCTGCGGAAGGGCTCTGCCGCGAGCGTCGGTGCTCGTCTATGGTCCTGCCCGGTCCGGCCGCAGCCGATTGGCCCAGCCGCATCACGGAGCGGGACGCGCAGAAGAGACAGCGAGGAGATCCGCGATGGCGATCGTCCAACGCAATGTCCAGATCAAGGCCTCGCCGCCGCTGACGATGGCGCTCTTGAGCGATGCCAGCCGCTGGCCGGACTGGTATCCGGGGATGACGGAGATCAACATCGCCGCTCCTTTCCCCGAAGAAGGGGGCAGGGTCGTCTTCAAGGTGAAGTCGGCCGGCGTGTCCATGTCGATGACCGAAACGGTTCTCGACTACCAGCCGGGCAAGCTGCAGCTTCTTCAGATGGAGGGCATGTTGTCGGGGCGTGCTCGCTGGGAGCTCACCCCGGAAGCCGGCGGAACACGCTTGACCACGACGTTCGACTACGCGCTGCCGGGCGGCGTGTTCGGCAAGCTCGCTGATGCGCTCATCGTGAAGCGCATGAATGGCAAGAGTCTCGAGGAAGCCCTTACCAACTTCAAGGCGCTCGTAGAACGCCCGTAGGTTGTTCCGCGGTGGGCGCGACGGTTTCGAACCTGCGATCGCTCGCGTCGTCATGCCTTCCGCGCGAAGGAGGGCTCCGCTGGCTCAGGCACCGAGGTTGCGCGCCAAGACGAGAGCGGGCGTTTAGCGGGACGGCCGGGGCCCCTGCTCCCGGGGAGATCCGGCGCCCGTAGCGGTGGGAGGATCTCCTAGTGGAAGGCGAACGCGACGACTACATCGGCTTCCCCTCCTTTCCATTTCCGCGGATCGTGTTCGGGGCCGATCCCACTTGGAGGCGTTGGGGCCTGAGCGCGGGACGAAAGTCGGGAATGGCCCGCCAGCCATCCTTTGCCCCCGAATACCCCGACGCTAGAATTGACGTTCTGCACAGCCTACTCAACGGAGCTTTAGCTATGCCACACGTCACGATCACGATTGATGAGCAGGACCTACGAACGGTCCTCGCAATACTCCGTGAAAAGGGAATAGCCGTTGCAGAGCCCGCGCACGGACGGTGGGTCGGTGGCGAGGTCGGCGAGGCGGCTCCGCAGCCTGAAGGTCATGAGGTTGGCGGCAGAGTCGGTGAGGTCGACGACTAGAACCACGGAACCCCCGCGGCCTAGCAGCGGGAACGGAGGGTGGAGCGTGTGTTGAGCGCAGTCACGATGCTATGTCATCGGACTCGCGCTCATGCGAGGGTGCGACGGTCCGCTGTGGAGGGGGTAGTGGGCAGTCCTCGGTCTGACTGCCGCGCGTGACGCTCAGATCCCGATGGGCCGCTTTCGTGTCGACGGAGCGTAGGCGACTCGGCGGCCTGTTCGCGCGGACATGAGGTCCCGGCAGCGACCTCGAGCGAGCAATCAGCCACAGAACCGACAGCACGACGCTCGCCCGCGAGGTCCCCCAGCTACAGGCCTCCGACTCGCTCGAGGATGCCGTCCAATCCCTCGCCTCCACCGACGCCTGCCGATCGACCTCGACGATGAATACCCGCGCGCTCGGACCGACCACGATCAAGCTCCTGCGCGCCCTTACGCACCTTTACGACTGCCATGCAGAGACGACCAGCAGGAGCGACCTCTCGTGGGTCGCAGTCGGCTCCTTCGCCATATGGGTGAAGAAGAGCTGTCGGGGGAGAGTCGCGGCGCCAAGGGCAGAGACCTCTGCTTTCGCGCCGCGGCGTGCCGACGATTGCCGCGCCGGCGACGCACCTGAGTTGCGCGGGTTGCGTGCATGTCGAGGCTCGGGAGCCGGCCGCGATGTAAGCGCTGGCCGCCGAGGCGCCCTTGCCGCGCGATGCGGGTCTGAAGCGACACACAGTTCGGATACATCTCGCAGATCGAAAGCAAGGCTTGCGTCGGCTCGGCGCGCGGCCACGCTCCTCGATCGCCAAGGTGCCCGGCGCATGAGGTCATCCCGTATGGGCGAAGCGCGGATGGCTGTGAAGCTGACTGCGCTCCGACGCGGCGGCCGTAGAGAGGTCCCGTGAGAACTACGCCAACAGC
>CAWICS010000008.1:0-1031844 GCA_963834675.1 uncultured Solirubrobacterales bacterium | reverse complement strand
ATCCCTGGACTGACGCCTCGCCTGAGTCGGGATGGAGCACGGTGGCGAAGATTCGCAACAGGGTCGTCTTGCCCGCGCCGTTGTCGCCCGAGATCACGGCGACGTGACCCGCCGGGCAGGCGAGGTCAACTTCGTCGAGGACGCGCCGATCGCGAAACGAGCGTGCTCAGGGACCTCGCAGCGAGGCCCTGGACGCCGGCGCTTCGCGATGTCCGAGCACTGCGGCGACGCAAGAACATCCACCGTCTATTGCAGCAGAAATCGTCCGCTAGCCTAGGTCCGTCCCCGACCGAGGCAAGGCATGGCGCAGTCAAGTGAGGTCCTGCGGCTGAAGGACGCCGACATCGTGGGGCGTTCTGTCGAGGAAGAGATCGTAATTCTCCATCGAGGCGACTGGCAGTACCTGACGGTGAACGAGGCGGGCACGCTGCTCTGGACGAGACTGGTCAAGGGTGCCACCCGCCAGGAGCTCCTGTCGCTCCTGGTGACGGAGTACGGCATCGACGAGTCGCGCGCCGGCACGGACGTCGACGCGTTCCTGGCGCTGCTCTTAGAGCGCGACCTGCTGGCTGCCACGGCGGCTCAGCGAGACGACCGATGACGGTCAGGTCGTTGCGCACGCAGGTCCGCCTCTGGGCGCGCCGCGTTCGTGGCCTGAACCTTCCGACGCTGCGTGGGGTTGGTGGGCGGCGTGCTCGATGCGCAAGCTGCGATCCGACCTGAAGGCCCACGGCTTACAGGCCGAGCTCAACGCACCCCCACGGCTGCGCCCGGCGCCGTCCGCGGCGTGATTGCGACCCGCGGCTCCTGCGCGCCACATGCCTTGAGCGATCGTTGCTCCTACAGAAGTGGCTGTACGCGCACGGACGCCCCCATACGCTGGTGATCGGCGTTCCAGCCCCTGGCGAGGAGCCGTTCGTCGCTCACGCCTGGCTCGAGGGGCACGATCGCGCGGACGAGGGCGTGCCGTACGCAGAGCTCGTGCGCGTCAACCCACGCTGACCCAGATGCTCGAAGCGCGGTACCGAATGCGCGACCTCGAGCTCCTGTGGGGCGTGCCGATGGGACCCGACGACGATCGGCCACCGCTGACTGACCAGCCGGTGCATGACTCGCCCCGCGCGGCACTCGAGGCGACCGTGTTGCCGGCGCTGCGCCGGCCGCCTTGCCTGGTGTCCTTCTCCGGTGGCCGCGATTCCTCGCTCGTGCTCGCCGTGGCGACGGACGTGGCTCGTCGGCATGGCCTACCACTTCCGATTCCGGCGACCAACCGGTTTCCTGGACGCCCCGAGACCGACGAGTCAGGCTGGCAAGAGCTGGTGGTGTCCCACCTCGCCCTCCAAGACTGGGTGCGGCTGGAATGGAGCGACGAGCTCGACGTGGTCGGACCCTATGCACAGCTCGTCCTGCGCCGCCACGGGCTCGTGGCGCCGTTCAACACGCACTTCCACCTGCCCCTGATCCGGGCCGCGCGCGGCGGCTCGATGCTCACCGGGATCGGTGGCGACGAGCTCCTCGCTCCCGTCTCGCGCGCGGTGGCGGCGAACGTGTTGCTCACGCCGCGGCGTCCGCGACGCCGCGAGCTGCCCGCGCTCGCGCTGGCGCTCTCGCCGCATCCGCTGCGCGTCGCAGCGATCGCTCGCCGCCGCCGAGTGTTCCGAACGTTCGGCTGGCTCACGCCGACCGCTCGGCGACGCGTCGCGCTTGCCTATGCCGACTGGGAGTCGCACGACCCTCTGCGCTGGGACGTGGCGTTGCGCTCGTGGTGGTGGCGGAGCCGGGCGCTCCAGTGCAATCGTGCCGGGAAGGCGGTACTGGCGCGCGCCGAGGATGTGGAGATCGTCCATCCCCTGTGCGAGCCTGCGGTGCTCTGCGCCGCCGCAGCTGCGTGGGGCCGCATGGGCCCGGTCGGGCGCCAGGCCGCACTACTGGGCGAGCTCGGGGGCGAGTCGCTTCCAACGGCCATCGCGGCGCGACGCGACAAGCGCTGGTTCGACCGCATCTTCTGGTCCACGCACGCTCGCCGGACCGTGCGCAACTGGAACGGTGAAGGCGTCGATCCCGAGCTCGTGAATGCCGACCAACTACGGGCGGAATGGGCGCGCGATCCGGCCACGCCGTTTCTCTACACCCTGCTCCAGTCAGCCTGGCTGGCCTCAGCGCCCGTCGAGCTCGGCGACGAGCCGCTCGACGGTTTGGCCGAGCGTGTCCAGGCGCCGGGGGCGGCGTAACGTCATCATCGGCAGTGCCGCCAGGCTGAGGACGGTAGGAGGGTCGGGCGGCTCGAGCGCGACGGTCAGGTTCTCCAGCAGCCGTAGGAAGCGCTCGCCCGGCTCCACCCGCTCGAGGCTCTCGTTCTCGTCCCACGCGAGCGTGAGCCAGCCGCCGAGCGGCAGCTCCGGGGCGATCGGACCGAGGCACACCCGCCAGCGCTCGCGCGTGCCGACCACGCCGATGCTCTCGCCGATTGCGAGCTCGCGCGCGGAGCGCTCACGCAGGTCGATGCAGCGCGGCCCAGCCAGCGCACGACCTTCGCGCACAACCAACACGTCGTCGCTGACCACTTCCACCCCCACCCGCGCCAGCCCGGCCAGCAGCGAGCTCTTGCCGACCTCGCGCTCGCCGAGAACGCCCCACACCCGGCCGCCGACGGCGAAACCCCCGGCGTGGAAGCTCTGCCATCCCTCCCAGCGCGCGGCCAGTGCAGCCGTGGCGGACATGTACGGATGGGCCAGCTCGGCATCGGAGGGCGGCCTGGGCATCGTGAGGGTCGATGTGCGCGACTGACGGTCGACGACCAGGCTGCCATGTGGGGCGAGCCGGAGGCGAGCCTGGTCGGCCCCGACGGTTCCGTCGACCCGCTCGCCCTCTCCCCACCTCCGGATAACGCGCCACGGACGCCAGTCCGGCGGCGCGGGCACGAGCAGCCCCTGATCAGCCGTCAGATCCGGCAGCGTCAACCCGTACAGCCCGTCGCTCATCTGGACATCCTCGCATTCGATCCCCTACTTCCCTTAACTTGATTATCGGCTTTGTGTGGCTTGCACGTTGTTGCATCGCTCAATAGCGCCGTTATAGTGCCCTCGATGAATCAACCGTCCACACCCACGAAGCCGTACGAGCCGCCTGTGCTCAGGCCCGTGGGATCACTGCATGACCTGACCCTCAGGAACAAGGCGGTTAATCCGCCGTCAGATGGTGATTTCCTGAGTGGTCAGCCGCTGCACACCAGCTGACTCCTCCTCGCGTCGATTTCGGCGCAGCTCGTGAAGACGGCGTTTTGGGGCAGGATGGCATCTGCTTCTGCATCTTCGCGGACGGATGAACGGTTGGCACCGCCGCGAGCGCTGGCGTCGCTGGCGTGGGACGCTCGCGCTCGTGGCGGTGCATTTTCAGCGGATTATGTCGATCATCACTTGCAGTGTTCCGGGTCCCGGCCGCTACCGTTTCAAGGCGGCTACTGTTTCGCGACGCACTCAACGGGGGATCACCTCCAGCGAGTGCGGGCGGTGGCGCGTCGTTATGCGCCGTGGCTGTGTGTCGGCCGGTGGCCTCTGGCCGTGGGTCCCAATGTGACTGCGACTTGATTGGCCAGGCGTGCCTAGCCAAGCCAGTGTTCATCTAGCACGGTGTTTGTTTTTCGTCCTCTCCCCCGGAGCTTTCGGGTTCTCACCTAAGGTCCTGCATGTCCGAATACGAATACGATCGCAACGCGAGCTCAGGGAATCTGGCGGTCGACGCTCCCGAGGCGGGCGCCCGCTCCCCTCACTGGACATCTTCAGGCAATGGCGTCGGCGCCCGGCATAACTCGCCAATGAGCCTCGGGCACGCCATCGCCCGCCATCCGTTCCTCGCCATCCTGCCGGCGATCTTCCTGCTGGCGGCCGGCATCGTGGCCGGCACCAAGAAGCATCCGAGCTACTCAGCCAGCGCCACCATCAACGTCGGGAAGTCCGACATCATCACCCAGGCCACTCCCGGCTACGTCCAGGCCGCGCAGGTGCTGGCGACCAGCTACAGCCGCGTCGTCATGAGCGAGCACGTCTCCATCCCGGTCGCGCACAAGCTGGGCGAGCCGGTGGGCACGGTCAGTAGCCACCTCACCGCGGTTCCCATTCCCGGCGAGCCGACCTTCACGATCACCGCCACGGGCAGCTCCCAGCAAGGAGCGATCACTCTCGCCAACGCCGCGGTCAACGCGGTGGTCAAATTTGCCAACGTCTCACAAACGCAGCAGGGCAGTCCCGCGCAGCTGCTTGCGCGCTACGAGAGTGCCCAGAGCCGGGCGGATAGTCTGCACTCCAAGAGTGCGTCGCTCGCGGGGAAGCTCGCCTCGGGTGTGGCCGGTGTGTCCCAGGCCGAGGTCACCAAGGCGCAGGTCGCCAGTCAGGTGGCGGCTCTCCAGGCGCAGGCAGCCGCCAACGCTTACGCCACGCTGAGCGAAAACGGGGTAGCTCCGGTACTGGATGTGTTCAACCCAGCCACTTCCGCAACGAGCAACCGGACATCGAACATCGAGAAGTACGCCATTGTCGGTGTCGTGGCCGGTCTGGTGCTGGGGCTCGCGCTAGCAGCGCTCGTGGGTGGCCTGGAGGATCGTCGAGCGATCCGGCGAGCCTATTCGTAAGTCGTGGCTGCGCGTCTTCAGCGCGTACCCCCGCTGGTCGTCGCCGGACTGATCCTGCTTGCCGGCGCGGCGATCGGGTTGGCCGCCGCGCCGCACGTGCACCGGCTGGATCAGTTTGAAGTTGTCGTGCTCGCGATGGCCGGCTCGGTCGCCGCGGCGGCGTGCCTCGTCGCGGTCGAGCCTGCCTTGATCCTGACGATCGGACTGCTGCTGTCGGTGTTCTCCGGCAACTGGGGCAACGTCGGGATCCACATCCCGCTGGATCGGATCGCGATCTTTGGCGCGATCATCGCCACCGTGCTGAGGTCGCTGCTCAGCGCGGACATCCCACGACTCGAGCTTCGCCGTGTGCACTTGCTGATGGCCCTGCTGATCTTGTACGCCGTCGGGTCGGCTGCCTGGTCGGGGACGCTCACCAGCCATGGGCCGCTGTTCGCAATGCTCGACCGCCTCGGCGTTGTCCCGTTTCTGCTGTATCTCATCGCGCCAGCGGCATTCCCAACCGAGTGCGAGCGCCGGATCCTCGTCGGGGGGTTGACGGTGCTCGGCGCCTATCTCGGGTTGATCACCCTGTTCGAAGCGGTGGGCGCCAAGGGCCTCGTGGTGCCGCATTACATTGAGAACTCGGCGCTCGGCATCCACGCCGAGCGGGCCAGGGGTCCGTTCCTGGAGGCCGGCGCCAATGGGCTGGCCATGTTCGCCTGCCTCGTGGCCGCGGCGATCGGGTTGTCCTGGTGGCGCGGCCGGCGCGCGCGCGCCGCCGCCTTCGCGGTAATGATCCTGTGCGCGGCCGGAATGCTCTACACGCTAACCCGCCAGGTGTGGGCGGGCGGCTGCGCCGGAATCGTCGTTGCGATGCTCGCCGATCGCCGCCTTCGCGCGTGGCTACCCGCGGTGATCGCCGGTGGCGCGATCGTGGTGGCTCTCTCGCTTGCGTTCGTGCCCGGGCTCTCGAGCAGCGTGAGCCAGCGGGCCGCCGCCCAGGGGCCGGTGTGGGACCGGCTCAATTCGGACTCGGCCGCATTGCGCATGGTGGAGGCACGGCCGGCCCTCGGCTTCGGCTGGGGGACGTTCGGTCAGGCCAGCGTCCCCTACTATCGCCTGGCGCCGACCTACCCTCTGACTAGCGTCAGTGACGCCCACAACGTGCCGCTGTCGAATGCGGCCGAGCTAGGCTTGGTGGGGCTGGCATTGTGGATCGGAATCCTCATCTGGGGCATCGTGGCGCCCGCGATCCGGCGCGGATCGCCTCAGATCGAGCCGTATCGCCTGGGTCTGATCGCGATCGCCACGGCGTGGTTCGTGCAGGCGAACTTCACACCGTTCGATTACGCGTTCGACAATTACGTCGTGTGGGTGTTCGGCGGGATCATCGCTGGCGCGGCGGCGGTGCGACGGCCGCCCGAGCGCGAACCCGCGCAGGCGCCGCCGCCCAGATCGCCGCTGCCCGCGGTACCCGCGATCAGGTGAACACTCAAGCCGCGCCACCGTTCATCCTGACCTCGAGTCGATCTCCCGCCGCGCCATCGGCGCCGGGGGAGGTTCCCCGCACCGACTTCGAAGTCATATCGCAGCGGCTCCAGGCTCACATCTTGTATCCCGGTGCCGCCCACCGCCGGGTAACGATGGCGGAGGGCGCGGTCAGGCTGGATGTGAGCCAGGCGGTGCGCGCTCGGCGTGGCCGGCCGCGCGTCTACGTCTCATTGTCCGAGCGCGTGGGAATCCCCCTCTCGCTGCTGCGTCCGTCTGCTCCGCACGTGCTCGTCGCCCATCTGCTGACCTCGAGCCAGAAGCGGCTGATCGAACGGCTCACTGGATTCCTGCGTCGTACCGACGTCACACTCGTGTTCTCGAGGCCGCAGGAGCGCTACCTGCGAGAAGAGCTCGGTCTCGAGGCTGCGCAGGCTCGCTTCGTGTGGGACAAAGTCGATCATCGCTTCTATACGCCGCCGCCGCCGCAGCCGGAGCCGGGTCGCTATGTCCTCAGCGTGGGCCGTGAGCAGCGCGACTACGCGACCCTCATCGCGGCCTTACGGGACCTGCCGATACCGTGCGTGATCGTGCCGGGAAGCAGCTGGTCGCACCGCTCGCTGGGCCCGCTTGAGGTTCCGGAGCACATCCAGATCAGGGAGCGCTTGAGCTATCCGGAGCTGCGCGACCTGTACCGGGGCGCCCGCGTCGTCGCGGTCCCCATTAATCCCGGGACCGACTACGCAGCGGGCGTCAACTGCGTCCTCGAGGGGATGGCCTGTGGACGCCCCGTGGTGGCGGCCGACACTCCCGGCCTCGCCGGATATGTCCGCGAGGGACACGATGGGCGGCGGGTAGCGCCCGGAGATTCCAACGCTATGCGGGCTGTCGTACAGGAGCTCTGGGAGGACGGCGCGCAGGCGGAGCGGTTGGGCGCCGCGGGACGAGACACGGTCGAGCGCGCGCGCACGATCGAGCACTTCACTCAGCGGGTGGCGGAGTCGATCGAGTCCGTTGCCTGACCACTCGCTCCACCTGGCGTACATCGCCACGGGTTATCCCTACGTCTCGCACACGTTCATCCAGAACGAGGTAGTTGCCCTTCGCGAGCTAGGGCTGCAGATCGACACGATCGCGATCCGCCGCGCGCCCGACTCCGAGTGCCGAACCCAGGCCGACAGGGATGCCCGCGCTACCACCTACGCGCTGCGGCCCCCGCGTCCGCTGCACTACTTGCGCGCCCACCTTATGGGTCTCGTGAGGCGTCCGGCCGCCTACCGGCGCGCCCTGCTTAGGGCGTTGCGATTCGGCGCGGGATCCACCCGCCTCGTGCATGAGCTCGCGTACTTCGCGCAGGGCGTGGTCCTCTGGGACCGGTGTCGCGCCGCCGGCGTGCGCCACGTCCACGCGCACTTCGCCAACGTGGGCAGTGACGTCGCGCGGGTGGCCGCGGCGCTCGGGGGCGACGCCCTGAGCTGGAGCTTCACCATGCACGGGCCGACCGAGTTCTTCGATGTGACCCGCTACCGCCTCCCTGAGAAGACTCGTGACGCGCGCGTCGTGATCTGCATCAGCCAATTTGCCCGCAGCCAGCTGATGGCTCTGGTCGGCCCTGAGCACTGGGGGAAGCTCCGCGTGGTCCACTGCGGTGTGGACGTGAGGCGTTTTGTGCCGGTGACCCACGGAGCGGAGCGCCGGCCGATCCTCGTCGCCTGCGTGGGCAGGCTGGTCTCCGAGAAGGGGCAGCGATTGCTGATCGAGGCCGCTGCCGCGATCCGCAATGCCGGCGCCGACATCGAGCTGAAGTTCGCGGGCGACGGGCCTGAACGGGCCTCGCTCGAAGGACTCGCGGCGGAGCTGGGGATCGCCCCGCACGTCGAGTTTCTCGGAGCGCTCGCCCACACCGCGGTCGACGAACTCCTGCGCCGCAGCGACATCTTCTGCCTGCCGAGCTTCGCCGAGGGAGTGCCGATCGTCTTGATGGAAGCGATGGCCATGGAGCTCCCGGTCATTGCCAGCCGGGTAGCGGGGATTCCCGAGCTGATCGATGACCGAGTCAGCGGCCGCCTCGTCGCGCCCGGTTCCCTTTCGGACCTGACCGATGTCCTGTCGCAGCTCGTGAGGGATCCGGGGGAGCGACAGCGGCTTGGTAAGGCGGCCAGGCGCCAGGTGGTGTCGAAGTTCGAGCTCCGGGCGAATGCGAGTCGCCTTCGTCGCGTCTATGAGGAGCTGCTCAAAGCCGCGTAGGGGCGGGCGACGAACTCGAGGTGACGGGACGTCACCCGCGCGTCACCTGACGGACGCCCAGCAGCCGACGGCGAGCCCTTGCCACCGCGACGCGACAACGGCGCGATCGCTCGGCCGAATCGCCAGCTCGGCGAGGGCGGCGGAAGTGGACATGCCGCGGAGATCGCGCGCGCCACCGACCGAGCCGTGGGTGCCGGGAGGAACGCCACCGTGGGCGCCCCGTGGCGATCGATCGTTCCGCTCCGGCGCCGAAGTCGCGCTCGTCGGAGCAGGATGCCGGCGGCGCCAAACGTTCGCGTCGGCGAGCGCAACACCGCCCCGGTGCGCCACAGGGCCTCGCGGCGCCGACCCGCGGCCCACGCGCGACGCGCCGCGTCATACCCAGCGCCCCCCTTCCACCGCTCGAGCGCGGCGTCGCTCCACCAAGTCCGACCGACGTATCTGCGGGCGACCGCGTCGTGGGCATCGGCCATCATCCGGGCATCGGCGGTGACCTGTCCGCCATGGACGTGGTAGAGCACGACCGGCCGGGGAACGATCAGGCCCGAGCCGCGCTCGAGCACCCGGATCCACAGGTCCATGTCCGCGCCGCCTCTCAAGCCGGGCAGATATCCGCCCACCGCCTCGATCGCTTCGCGGCGGACCATCGTGCCGCTCGCCGCCACGAAGTTCTCCGGGTAGACGAGCGCTGCGGGGGAGCGGAGCACGACTGAGCGTCGTCCTAACGCGCCGGCGTAACGGGCCGGCTCCGGCTCGGGAGGGCAGTTGAGCGATGCACCGCCGACCATGACGTGCCCGTCGCGCTCCGGCCACAGCGTCGCGATGAGGCGCGGAAGCCATTCGTCGTCGGAGTCCAGCAACGCCACCCATGCCTCCCGGGCATGAGCGATCCCAGTGTTGCGGGCGGCCGCCTCTCCGCGGTTGACGTCGTGACGCACGACACGCGCGCCGGCGCGAGCGGCTGCCTCGCCCGTGCCATCGGTGGAGCAGTCATCCACGACGATGACCTCGCGCGGAGGTCGCGGAACCTGGCCTAGCGCGCTCTTGACCGCGCGCACGACCATGTCCGCCCGGTTGTAGGCCGGTATCACCACCGACACCGGCACCGGCGCGGGGCTTGGGTTCAGCGGTCCGGGCAGATCGTCCTGGTGCTTCGCGGAAGCTGGGTCCGGATCAGCGTCCGCGACCACGCCTGCGTCCAGTCCACTCGCCCGCCAGGGCTACCGTGCGTCGCCAGCCGATGCGACGCGCGCCTGCTCCTGCGTTCCACCAATCACGCGCCAGGTCATACAGCCGGTAGGGCGGAAGATCGAGATACATGGCGTAGCCCTCCCACTCGCGGCGACTGCGGCGATAGGTGAGGAGGGGTCCGTCTTCGTGGTGGCTGTGATCCACCGAAAGCGCCGGATCGACGATCGCCAGGCGTCCCCTGCTCACCCAGTAGGCCGCCCACTCCTTGTCCTCCGTGCCGGGCATGTCCTCGCGGAACGGTCTTTCGGTCCAAAGGTCGCGACGGAACGCGCCGCTGGCGTTCGTGTATCCCCACATCGGGAACCGGCGGAGGTCCTGCGCGTCCTGCACGCGTGGCGAGGTGAGCGTGGCCCCCTCGGGATCGGTGTCATAGCCGCACGCGCACGCGACCCGCTCGTCATCGAACGCTGCAACCATGCGCCGGACCCACGCTCGATCGGGCGGGAACGCGTGGGCCGACAGGGCAAGGACGATGTCGCCACGGGCGACCTCGCAGCCGCGGTTCAGCGCGCGCCCAAACGTGAACTGGTGGGCGGGCATCTCGACCACTTGAGCACCCGCGCCGCGGGCGATCGACACCGTCGCGTCGGTTGACCCCGAATCGACGACGATCGTCTCGAGTGAGTCGGCCACGTCCTGGCCGGCGAGCAGGGCAAGGGTACGACCGATGCTGGCGGCCTCGTCCTTGGCCCGGATGACGACGCTCGCGCGTGTCACCCCAGCAGAAGCCGTTCGACAGTTCGTCCGACCACGCCGCTCGGCGCTCGGTCGGGCTCATTGGGGATCGATCGCCCGAGCTCGTAAGCCCAGGCGGACAGCGGCTCCATGTATGCGAGCAGGGCTTCGTCGCGCCGGCCCGCCACGAGCTCCCGGCCGGCTGCCCAGAAGCCGCGCGCAGCGAAGATCGTCAGGCCCGACCAGCGCGCCGGCGGGAACGATCCGGGATGGACCTGGTTGAGCCAGGCGGCTCCCGAACCGTGGCGAGCGCGTTGTGCGAGCATGCGCCTCACGCTCGGCCGGCTGCGATGGACGACCCGCGCGGCGTAGCAAGCCTCGATGCCCCAGCCGGCCGCGCGCAGCCGGAAGCCGAAGTCGGCATCTCCGCCCGAGCGCACCCTCTCGCAAAACCCGCCGACCTGCTCGAACGCGGCCCGCCGCACGGCACAGTTCGCGGTCTGCACGTAGGCCCAAGGGCCTTCCCCCAGCGTGTTGCCCTGCTCCATCGAGCCGCGCAGGATTGCGAAGCGCGCAGCCATGCTGCGCTCGCCTCCGTTGAGTGGGGGACCGTCGACGATCGCACCGCCGAGCAGGCCGGTCCCCGGGGCGGGATCTGCTTCACCGTAGCGCTCGACGAGGTCGGCGGCCGGCTCGACGTCGGCGTCCAGGAAGACAATCCAGTCGGCGTGGCCGAGCCGGGCGCCGGCGTTGCGGGCAAAATAGGACGACTGCTGCTCTGGAGCGCAGATCACTCGGATCCCGGCCGCCGCGCGCTCCGGGCGCTCGGGGCCCGGCCGATTGTCCACGATCGTCAGCGAGTCTGCGGGCCCGATGTTCAAGCCGCCGAGTCGCGCCGCGAGCGAACCGAGCGCCGCGTCGCTACCGAAGAACGGGACGACGATGTCCACGGGGTCTCTGTTCACGATGTCTGGGATGCTGTCTTTTCAGGCCCCTGGCCGTCGGCACGCTCGCCACCGACGGTTCGCGACCTGCGACGGTGTTCGTCGATCCGGTTGAGCACCGCACTATCGAGCTGCTCGTCGAACTTGCGGGCGAAATGCTTGCCGCAGCTCAGGATCTCATCCAGATTAGCAATGGTCAGCGTGTCCGGATGTAACGGTGAGTCGCTGTGCTCCCAGACCTGGAAGCGGCGGTTGTCGGGCACTACCTTGAGGTGCGGATCGGCGCAGACGATCGTCTGGAAGAATGACTCGTCCGCGACGATCGTTCGACGGTAGTGCCGCACGAGCGGGCTGCGGTCGTCGCCCTCCTCGAGGATGCGCTCGACTCCGCGCCGCGAGAGGCTGAGCCATGTTGAGCCGACACGACACGGACGATCCGCACGAAACGGTGTGCGGCATCGACGCACGCCCACCCGCCACGGGGCCGGCGGCGGCATCGGCCAGAGGGATAGGAAGGGTTGGTGCGCGTCGAGTACGAATGCGGCTCGGAGCAGCGCACCACGCAGGCGCCGCGGGACGTGTTGTCCGATCGCGGGGAGGGCCAGGTAACCGAAGTAGTAGCGGCGGCCCAAGCGCGTGTCTGACGTCCGCCGCCAACGAAAGGTGAACCGTCCAGAGGCAATCCGGCCGGGATCGAGGAAAGAGTCAGCGCCCGAGGCTGCCAGCTCAGCCTCGATCCGGTCCAGCGGGACAATCGGGTAATCCTGACCCGACAGCAGCACGAGCCAATCGAACTGCGTCGACGCGACGGCCGTGCGCATCGAACCAAGTAGTGCCGAGACCACCTGGAAGCCGCCCCATTCAGGGTGAACGGGATCCTCGACGAACCACACTTTGCCGAGCTCGCGAAAAGGGGCAACGTCGAGCAGCGGCGAGTCCCGATCCCAGTGGATGACCACCGAACAGTGGGGGCTCTCCTCACGCAGGACGCGGACGAGCCGCAGCAGCTGGCCCGGGCGGGAGTGCGCAAGCACGACGTACGTGACGCGCGGCTCAGAAGTCACTCCTAGAGGTACCGCGACCGACACTCCAGGTAACAGTCGGCCGCGCGTCGCCTTGGCGGGAGCTAGTAACAAAATCCACTAAGCAGGTCAAAGCCGGGGCGCCAGATGTCCACTCCCCACCGACGCGCTCATGCTCGCCGGGGCTCTCAGTCGATCCCTCAGAGGGCCTCGCCCACCACATCTCGACTCCCTCTATGAACCCGATGAAGCTGAGCCTCACGACGCTGCTCCTGCCCTGGTTGGCGCTGACCACGCTGGCGTTGGCGACGGGATCGGCGAGCAGCCCGGCGCCACGCTACTCCAATGCGCGCAGCGCCAGCGCGGGCAAGGCCGCTCGGCGTGCGCCCAGGACCCGTCAAGCGGCACCGCACAAGGGCGCGAAGAAGACCACCAAGGAAACTGGCCGTGGCAGGTCCAGGTCCAAGCATCCCGCCAGCCCGGCGGCGAAGCCGTCGCCCAGCGCCCGTCCGGTGCCCGCCGCGCCGAGCACCCCTACAACCCCCCCGGTCACGCCCGGTCGCGGCATCACGCCGCCCACCACGACCGATGCGGTGACGTCGGTGCCATGGCCGGGTGATCCGTTCTCGCCGAGCAGCTTCTGGAACACGCCGCTGGCGGCCAACGCCCCCCTGGACACCAACTCCCAGGCATACGTTAGCGAGCTCGTCCGCCAGGTACACGCCTATGGCCCCTGGATGAACACCGCCTCGTACGGCGTGCCTGTTTACCTGGTCGCCGCCAACCAGGCCACCCAGCACGTCACTCTCGACACGTGGGGACCAGATCTGCAAGCCGCCTTCGACGCCGTTCCCATCCCCACCGGCGCCCGAGCCGCCTCCGGTACGGACGAGCACATGGTCATCTGGCAACCCTCCACCAACAAGATGTGGGAGTTCTGGCTGATGCGCCGAGAATCCGACGGCTGGCATGCCCGCTGGGGCGGCGCGATGGACAACGTCTCCAGCAACCCCGGTTACTTCGCCCACACCGGCCAAACCAACAACTGGGGCGCCACCGCCACCGGCCTACCCCTCCTCGGGGGCCTGATAACCCAAGCCGACATCCAACGCGGCTACATCAACCACGCCCTGGCCATCAGCCTCGTCGAAACCGCCCCCGCCAACTGGTCATGGCCCGCTCAACGCACCGACGGGGGCTACTTCACCCACGGCATCACCCCCATCCCCGAAGGTACCCGCTTCCGTCTCGACCCCACTCTCAACATCACAGGCCTCCATCTTCCCTGGCTCGACCGCCTCATCGCCCAGGCCGCCCAAACCTACGGCATCGTGGTCCGCGACAAAGCCGGCGCCGTCAGCCTTTACGGCCAGGACCCCAACACCATGACGACGAACTTCTGGCCCCAGGTCTTCGACAACAACTACCCCAACACCTACCTCTCCTGGCTGCCCTGGGACCACCTCCAAGCCCTCCAAACCCAAACCACCTGCTGTTGGAGCCGCTGACCCCAGGTGCGGGTCGACCGTGTGCCGTGGCGCGGCGCATCGGGCGATCCATCGCCGCGCGCGATGGCGGTCGCCCGCCTGTGCGTGCCACTAGTCCCAGCGGCGAAACGTGACGACCGTCTTCGGCCGCTCGTAGACATAGTCTTGTCCCGCGGCATGCGCCGCGGACATCGAGTACGTGCTTCCGGCCGGCCTCAGGTGCACGATTGGCGTCAGGTCCACGACCCCGATCGGCCACCCACGCTCTTGCGCTATCCGGGCCCACTCGAAATCGAGCCCGTAGCCCATCCCATTTGCCGAGAACGGCGTCAACGTCGGGATCACATCACGGTGAAGTGCGGTGACAGGACCGATCTCGACGAAGTTGGTCGCGCGGCCGATCGCCAGAGGCGAGCGCCTGGTCACCGGCCAGGAGGCGTGGCTGGTCATACAGTGCGCAGGCTGGGCGATACGAAGCCCGAGATGCTCGGCGACGATCAGAAACACCTCGAGAAACCGGGTCGGCAGCACCACATCGTCGTCGATGACCAGCAACCAATCGAACTGACCGTGCGTGGAGGCGGCCAGCAGACGGTTGAGATTCTCGAATTTCCCGGCGTCTCGTGCCGACGATACGTCGACGGTGACGTCATGTGGACTTCGCCGAATCTCCCGCTCGACGCGACTCCACGTCGCCTCGTAGTCGTCGCGAACGGCGGCCAGCGCGAGCACTCGCCGACCGTCGCCGAAGCGCTGCCGGATCACGCGGCGGCCACGGAGCATCACGAGTAGCGCACCCGCGTCGAGCGCGGCGTCAAGCGCCCGCGCACGACGCCAGCCGCGGAGCGCCGGGTTGAGCGCGACCGCCGCACGCGAGGCATCGAGCATCGCCGTGAGGCTACTTGGCGTGAACACGTGACGGAGCGAGCCTCAGTTCTTCCGCTCTGAACGCCGCCGCGGGCGAGTCGATTCGTTGCCGAATACAGGAATGGACCCGCACAAATAGCGATGATCGACTCGCAGGCTGAGCCGGGCCGCTATCGATCAGGAGGCATGATTTCGAAGTTGAGGAAGGGACTCCTGCCACTCGTTGGGGCGATGGCGGGGATTGTGGGCGGCGCGCCGTCCAGCGGCGTGGCGACGCCGCACCGTGTCGCGCCTCGCCATCCTTGTCGCCTGCCGTCAGCGGCTCCAACCACGTCCTCGCTGCGTGCGTCGTCCGGGCAGCAGCCGGTCCTGAGAGGAGGGGTCCGCGTCGCGGCCGGGAATCGCGGCTGGGTTATCCGCGCTCAGCTGGGTCCCGGCGCCAGCTACGTGACCCAATCGTTCCGGGCATCGAAGAACATCAACATCGCTTTCTGCCTCCGGGCTCCTCGCGGGAGCATGGCGGTGCTGGTAGGGCTCCAGCCAGGCGGGATCTCGCTGGAGCTTCGCGGGGACCGGCTCGAACTCCGCGTATCCCGTCCGGGGAAGCTGTCCAGTGTGGCCCATCGCGCGTTCGTCACCGGACCGAGCGCCGTACAGCTGGCGGTGACTGGGAACGGCGGGCGCGCCGACCTGTACGTCGGCGGCCTCGAGCAGGAATCATTTGTCGGGAAAGCGGTCTCTCCGAGGGTCGTCCGCATCGGCAGCCTCGTTCCCACTCGGGGAACAACGCTCATCCTGAGCGGCGTGAACGTCACGACCTGCGCAGGTCAGGTCATCCCAGCGCCTGCACGAGTCGCGCCTACCTCGGCGAGCGGGCAAGGCGGGGCACCCAGCCCGCTGCCCACTCCCGGCCCCGTCGTCACGGCGGCGCCGCCGGCGGCCGCGCCGTCGCCTGAGGGCTCGTCCGGCACGACCGCCGAGCCGCCGTATACCGACCCGTCGAACACACCGACATGGCCGGGCAATCCGTTCTCGCCCACCAGTTTCTGGAATGCCCCGCTCGCCGAGACCGCTCCGCTCGATTCGAACTCGCAGGCCTACGTCAACGACATTGTCAGGCAGGTCAACTCGTTCGGTTCGTGGATGAACACGACTGCGAACAGCGTCCCCGTGTACGTCGTTCCGGCGAACGAACCGGTGCAGCACGTGACGCTCGACAGTTGGGGTCCGGACCTTCAGTCCGAGTTCGACGCGGTTCCCATTCCCTGCCACGCGAAGGCCGCAAGCGGCTCGGACGAGCATATGGTGGTGTGGCAACCGTCCGCTGACAAGATGTGGGAGTTCTGGCAGATGCGCCAGGAGTCGGACGGCTGGCACGCGGCATGGGGCGGCGAGATCGACAACGTTTCGAGCGATCCGGGCTACTTCGACCACAAGGGTCGAAGCACGAACTGGGGCGCCACCGCCACCGGGCTGCCGCTACTTGGCGGCCTCATCACCCAAGCGGACCTGCAGCGCGGTTACATCAACCACGCCCTGGCCATCAGCCTGGTCGAGACCGCACGGGAGTACTGGTCCTGGCCTGCCCAGCGGACCGACGGCGGCTATTTCACGCCGGGCATCACCCCAATTCCGGAGGGCACCCGCTTCCGCCTCGATCCCACGTTGGACGTCGCGGCCCTGAACCTTCCGCCGATCGATCGCATGCTGGCTCAGGCGGCACAGACCTACGGCATGGTCGTCCGCGATCAGGCCGGCGCCGTGGCCTTCTACGGCCAGGATCCCGTCAACCTGCCGAGCGACCCCTGGCCTGCGGCCTTCGGGAACCACTACCCGAACCAGGTCCTGGCCCTGTTCCCGTGGAGTCATCTGCAGGCGCTCCAGACGCAACTGTCCTGCTGCTGGCATCCGTGACCTCTTCGTACGCCGGCGCGCACCATTCCGCCTGCTGCGTACGCGCGGTTCGAAGGCGACGCTAGCCTCTTGCTGCTGTGCCAGCGCCTCGATCCACCGCCGGTCGTACCGGCTCAGCTGCCGCGGGCGATCCGCTGCTCCGGATCGCAGTCATGACAGACCGCTTCCCGGAGCTCTCTGAAACCTTCGTCACCGCCGAGGTCGATGCGCTCAGGCGGGCCGGGCACCACGTTCAAGTAGAGGCGGGAACGCGCGGGAACACGTCACGATCCGACGAGTTGGTCAGTTACCTCGTCGACGACACGAGAGGCGTACGGCTCGCCGCGCTCGTGCACCTCTGCCTCGGGCACCCAGTGCGAGTGGCGGCCGACGCGTTGGCGCGCCGGCGGTGGCGTCGGAGCGAGGAGGTGGTGCCCCTGCGCGTGCTGGCCGCCGCCGCCCGCCGCATCATGGCCAACGACGCAACGCATATTCACGTGCACTTCGCGGACCGCGCGGCGTTAGACGCGATGCGAATCGCCCGCATCCTCGGCATCCCGTGGAGCCTAACCGCGCACGCGTACGACATCTTCATGTCTCCCCGCAACCTGATCGAGAAGATCACATGCGCCGCATTTGTGACAACTGGGTGCAAGTACAACGTCGATTACCTGCGCTCTCTGGTCGGCCCAGAACTTCGCGAGCGCATACATGAGATCGTCATGGGCGTCGACGTTCACCAGCTTCAACGAACTCAACCTTACCGTGATAGCGGCATTGTCCTAGCGGTCGGGCGACTGGTGGAGAAGAAGGGCTTTCGCTATCTCGTCGAGGCCGCCGCGGTCCTGAAGGGCCGGACCCGGCTGAGGGACATCGTTATCGTCGGCGAGGGACCGCTCGAGGCAGAGCTTCGCGAACTGGTCGAGGCGCTCTCCCTGGACGGGGACGTGCAGATGGTGGGCCCGAGGACGTCCGACGAGATCCGCGAGCTTCTTGAGGACGCCGAGGTGTTCGCTCTGCCATGTGTGGTGGCGGAGGACGGAGATCGCGACTCGATGCCCGTCGTCGTCAAGGAGGCAATGGCGATGGAGATACCCGTCGTCGCGACAGAGGAGGTCGGTATGCCGGAGCTCGTCGATTCGGCGTGCGGAGTGTTGGTACCTCCGCATGATGCTGACGCGCTCGCGGAGGCGATTGCCCAGCTGCTGGCGCTCCCATCGTCCCGCCGCGCGGAGCTAGGACGCGCGGGCAGAGCTCGCGTGCTCGCGACCGCTGACGTCGACCGCGAGACACGGAAACTCGCCGGCCTGATTGCTGCAGCGCAATCGAGCTGAACCGCATTGGCGTTCCCTTCGCAACCGCCAGACGCACTGCCCAGGTCCTGGCAGAGCGCAGCGGTAGCCCTGCTAGGGTGCCGTCCGGTGTGCCGTGCACACGTTGGGGAGCGTTCCATTGCCGTGAATGTTCTTGTCAGGTGCAGCTAGGCCCATGTCAACCCAGGAACCGTTAACACTTTCTATCGTCGTGCCGTCCCACGAGCGGACGATGCGGCTTCGCGTCCTTCTGAACGGCCTGCAATGTCAGACGGCACCCGACGCCGGGTGGGAGATCGTTGTGGTCCACGACTCGGGCCAGGACACCCAGGAGCTGCTCGAAGGCCATGCCCTTGCGCTAGCCGGGAAGCTGCGGCACGTCAGGCTGCCGAAGAACACTGGCTCGCCGGCCCGCCAGCGCAACGTAGGCTGGCGGAACTCGCGAGGAGCACACGTGGCCTTCACCGACGACGATTGCCGCCCCGATCCTAAGTGGGTCTGCGAGTTGCTGACCGCCGCGCACGAGCATCCCGGCCGGATCGTTCAGGGGACTACCCGGCCGGACCCCCGCGAGGCTGCCGCGCTGGCCGGCAGGTACGTACGTACCCTGTTCGTCGATCCTCCAGATACCAATGCGCAGACGTGCAACATCCTGTACCCGCGCGAGATCCTGGAGCAGCTCGGAGGATTCGACGAGCGCCTGCCGGCACCGGCCGGCGAGGACACCGATCTTGCCGCGCGTGCCGCGGAAGCAGGAGTCGAGCTCGTCCCTGCTCCGGCCGCGCTTGTGTTCCACGCGGTGGAGACGTACACCTTCCTCGGCATGGTGCGGCTGAGCTGGAAGAAATGGCGTCATCTCCCCTACGTCTCCAAGCGCCATCCGCACCTTCGTCGCCCGGGGCGCATCGATCGATATTTCTGGAGAGAGAGCCACAAGTACTTGGTCCTAGCGCTCGTGGGTGTGGTACTCACGTCCCGTGCCCGAGCCGCGGCATTCCTAGTCCTACCGTACGCCTACAAAAGCGCCACACGGGGCGGGAAGCGCCCGAGGGCCCTGCTTCGCGGTCTACGCGCTATGCCGGCCGCCACGGCCATTGACGTGGTTGAGCTGGCAGGGTTGGCGGCCGGCTCGATCCGTTACAAGACGCTGTTTCTGTGAAGCCGGTCACAGCCGGGTGCGGGAGGCCGCCCGGGCTCGCCCCGGCCACCCCGCGAGAGAAGTGAATGAGTCGTGTGACCTTGTAGCTGGACGCACATGGACGTTGCTCGCGCCCCGGCCCACGCCGGGCTGGGGAGTCTGCTCACCCTCCCTCAAGCAAACCGTTCGTGCCCTACATCGACCGGTCGCGCTAGTAAATATGACTTGGCCGCCGAGGTCGCCTCGGTCGGCCGCCACGACACCTCGGAGGCCGTGCCGAACCCTTCTCCGCGGCAGCCCCCGACCGCTATCCTGACTCGCGATGGGCAGCCACGAAGACGAACGCGACCCCGCTCAACGGGGCGGCGCCGAAGATCGGCGTGGGCGTGCGGTTCGAGGGACGCTGCTGAACAGTGGTTTCTTCGTGGCGCTCACCGGCTTGAGCCTCGTGCGAACCGCTGTGGTGGTTCGGATCCTCCCGGTCAACAGCTACGGCGTGTGGGGGATCCTCGCCGCGATGATCGGCGTCGCGTTCTACCTAAAAGACCTCGGCATAAGCGACAAGTTCGTCCAACAGGACGACGAGGATCAACGCGAAGCATTCGCGCGGGCGGTGAACGCGGAGACGATCGTGTGCTGCACGCTGTTCCTGGTCCTGCTGGGAGGCCTGGCTTTGCTCGCTCTGGCATACGGGCGCCCGGCCCTCGTGCCAGCGGGAGCGGCGCTCGGTACCGTGATCCTCGCGCAAATCTTCCAGTCCCCGAACTGGATCTTCTACCGGCGGATGGACTTCAAGCGGCAGCGGCAGATTCAGGCTGTGGATCCGGTCGTCGGCTTTGCAGTCACGATCGTCCTCGCGCTTCTCGGCTTCGGATATTGGAGCCTGGTGCTGGGGGTCGTGGCCGGCGCCTGGTCCGTCGCGGCATTCATGATGCTGGTCTCGCCATATCCGGTCCGCCCACGCCTTCATTGGCGAGGCCTGACGGAATACCGCTCGTTCTCCGGGCCGCTTCTGGTCACGTCTCTCGTGGGCGTCCTGATAGAGCAACTCACCGTGCTCTTAGGCAACGCGGCGGTAGGCCTGGCGGGCGTCGCGGCTCTCACCTTGGCCGGCCAGGTCAACAGCTACACCCAGCAGATCGAGGCGATGGTGACCGACACGCTCTATCCCGCCGTCTGCGCTGTCAAGGACCGGACGGACGTCATGCTCGAGTCGTTCGTCAAGTCCAATCGGATCGGGCTTCTGTGGGCGGTGCCGGCAGGCGTCGGTGTTGCCCTCTTCTTTCCCGATGTGGTCAGGTTTGGGATCGGCACGAAGTGGCGGCACGCGGAGTTCTTCGTCGAGATCATGGCGCTCATCGCCGCTCTCAACGTGGTTGGGTACAGCTGGACCGCGTACTATCGAGCCGTGGCCCGGACGGGCGCGATGGCCCGCGCGTCCCTACTGGCAGCGCTCGTCTACGTTACCGCCTCGGTTCCGGCCGTCCTCCTGATCGGCCTGAACGGATTCGCCATCGGCTTTGGTGCGATGGTCGCCGTCAACGTGGTCGTACGGGGTCATTACGTGCGTCAGATCTTTTCCGGCTTTCGCCTGACGCGCCATTTGGGCAGGGCAGCTGCGCCCGCTCTGCCCGGCACCGCGTTGGTGCTTTGCGCCCGGATTGTGGAGAAGGGACCGCGCTCACCGATACTGGCGGCGGCGGAACTCGTAGTTTTCGTCTCCGTGACCGTGGGCTGCGCATACGTGCTCGAACGCCGGCTCATTCGGGAGATCATGGGGTACATCACGACAAGGCGCGGCCCGACAGCCAGCGTTGCCCCGGTCTAGGCGTCCGGCAACTGCTGTCGCGCGTAGCAGGCGTCGGCCCACAGGAAGCGGCA
The DNA here is from genome assembly GCA_963834675.1 of uncultured Solirubrobacterales bacterium. Taxonomy (GTDB): domain Bacteria; phylum Actinomycetota; class Thermoleophilia; order Solirubrobacterales; family Solirubrobacteraceae; genus Palsa-465. Next base: position 1,011,029 of record CAWICS010000008.1, on the reverse strand, counting down.
CGTGGGATCCTGCACCGGGTCGCCAAGCCCGACCAACGCAAACCCAGCCTCTTCGATAAGCGTGTGAAGTTCGGTAAACGACGCTTCGCCCGTGTAGTGAGAGGTGAAGTTCACCTCGGTCAGCAGTACCGAGGTCCGCTTCAGCGTTCGTGCGGCTCCTCTCAAGATCTCTCTCTCGGCGCCCTGCGCATCGATCTTCAGAAGCGTGACCGGCTCTGAGATCACGTCGTCCAGGGCGATCGTCTCCACGGCGACCTCTTCGACGACCCGGGCCCCGCGGCCGTAGATCTCCTCCAGCGACTCCGTGGGCGCCCGCAGGGAGCTGAACACGCTCCTGCCGGTCATGTGAAGGTGACTCTCGCCGGGGCTCGCCGCGACCGCTCTCGTATCAACGGCTACGCGGGCATCCCCGGCAAATCGCTGCTGAAGTTGTCCGAAGACCGCCGGTGAAGGCTCGAACGCCATTACGCGAGCACGGGGTTCGACCTTCAACACCGCATCCGTGAATTCGCCCACGTTGGCCCCGATGTCCACCACCAAGCCGTCCAGTCGCATCGGCGGAAGTAGGTCGAGCCCATACTTTCGCGCCTTCCGATAAGCGAGTACTTGCGCCCACGGCGGCAGCTGGAGCTGGTGGCGGCGGGTGAATTCGCGCGATTCGCGTACGAAATCGACGAACCGCGGGCTCAGCCAGTAGCGCGCACGCGGTCCCAGCGACTTCACGAACTCGCGGTGTCCAACGCCGAGCACCGCCCAAGCGTACCATCGCGCTTCGGCGCCACCGCAGACGGCACCGCCCCTCGAAGTATGCGAACTCCTGGTAAGAGCTCTGCCCCGCTTGGTCAGCCCAGAGGCCGCAAAATGGTCGACCTTCTCTACGTCGCCGCAGGAACGACTGCCGGTCTGCAGCGCTCAGACGCCGCGTTTGTTGCGGCCGCCCAGAAATTGGGGCTCGAAATCGTAACGGTCTCGAGCACGTTCAGCCTTCCCTGGCGACTCCGAAAAATCGTCTGGCGGTCACTGTTGGCGATCGATACCTTCGAGGCGGCGTCGCTCGCACTGGCTACGCGCCGCGCACTGCGCGCGTACGAGCCGCGTGCCATCGTCTATGGGACATCGCACGCGGCGCTCTTGCAGTTCCAAGCCCATAGGCGCCCGACCGCGATTCGCTTCGACACTCCGGCCCAGCTCAGCCGTCGGGGCGCGCGGTTCGGCCCCGAGCATGTCCTCGAGCGCCGCAGGTTCAAGGCCGCACGCGTCTTGCTCCCGTGGGGCGTCGACGTCGACGCAGCGGTCTCAGCGTACGTGCCCGACGGTACCGCCGCGGTGCCGCTTCCCATACCGATATCAGGCACGGACTCAGTACCGGCATCGTCGCGTGATCGACTGGTATTGGCGTATGCCGCAAATCCAGAGAAGAAGGGGTTGGCGCTCATCACGCAGGCGTGGAGCCAAGCGCAGCCGCACGGTTACCGGCTCCTCATCACCGGGCTCGACGAGGCGGCCGCGCGGTCGTTCCTCAATACCGTCGGCCTCGATCTGCCAGTCGGAACCGAATACGCGGGGAAGGTCAGCGCCAGTGAGCACCGGGCGTTGACGCGGCGCGCAGCGGTGTATCTCGCCGCCTCGCGCTATGAGGACTACGGAATTGCGCAACTGGAAGCGTTGGCCGACGGCGCGCTGCTCGTCACGACCCGGTCGGACGGGCCCTACGCCGCGCTGACCCTTGCCCAGCAACTCGACCCGAGGCTCGTCGCCGCACGAGCCGAGCCGGACGCGTTGGCCGGGGCCTTGGCGGTTGGGCTGGCATATTCGGATCCTGAACGCCGGTTGTACCAGCAGCGTGCAGCGGCGATGATGCAGTCTCACACAACAGCCGAGCTAGCCGCGCGCCTCCGCGAGCTCGTTTTTCCTGCGCTATTGGACACAGCGCGTGGTTAACGGTGAACATCGTCCAGACGGCGGGCCGACCATCGTTACCGCGTGGCAGTACTGCCGCGGCCCGGGCTCATGGCGCCCGTAACCGTGGCGCCTTTGTTGCCCGATTCGGTACCGGTTCCGGATCACCCTATCGACCGCCATCTCGCGCTGGCGCGCTGTGAGATGGCGATGCTCTAACGCAACACCTAGGTCTCCTCACTTCTCGGCGTCCACCACAAAAGCGTCATGCCACGGGCTCAATGCCCCTTCGCCCTGTGCCGTTCGAGGATGCTACCGTCGCGTCATGGCCTTCACCCGTGCGCGCGATCTCACTCGCCGTGCTTACGATCGTGCGTTTCCGCCATCCAAGGAGAAATCCGAGGTGCGGTTTTGGCGCGAGCGGGCGCGTGCGGAGGGCACGCTCGGTAACGCGCACTACGAACGGGTCTTCACCGTTCACTTCGACCTGAGCCGTCATTTCTTCGCGGGCAAGCGCATTCTTGACGTCGGCTGCGGACCTCGCGGGAGCTTAGAGTGGGCCGACGTGGCGGCCGAGCGCGTTGGCCTGGATCCCTTGGCCGAAAGGTACCGTCAGTTTGGTATCGATCGGCACGCGATGAACTACGTCAGCGCTCCGGCAGAGAGGATGCCGTTTGAAGCCGCGCATTTCGAAGTCGTTACGTGTTTGAACGCCCTCGACCATGTTAACGACGTCGAGGAAACAATCGCTGAGCTTGGTCGCGTCGCCGCGGACGGAGCCACGCTGCTGCTCATGGTCGAGACGGGTCACGGGGAGACTTCGACCGAGCCACACGAGCTGGACTGGGACGTTCTCGACAGCTTCGAGCAGTGGGATGTGATCTGGACCCGTCGCAACGGCGTCCGCGATGATCACGTCCTTTATCAGAGCATCGACGAGGACGTTCCGTACCGTACGGGGCCAGGACTGCTTCGCGCACGCCTCTTGCGGAAGTCCCGCCGAGGCTTTCCATCGTAGTCCTCATACACGCGGACCGGCACGATCACGTGGACGGGATGCGGCTGGCGGTGGCCAGCGTGCGGCGCCACTGCCCGGACCTCCCGATCCTGGCCAGCTGTTCGAACGCCTCCTCCGATCTCCAGCGCTGGCTCTCGGAGAGGTGCGAAGCCGGCGTGTACGTCGATGCGCAGTTTGACGAGCTCACGTGGAATGTCAAGCCAAAGACCCTGCTTTGGGCCGTGGACCACGGGCATCGGCAGGTGCTGTGGCTCGACGCGGACGTCGTCCTCAGCGCGGACTTTCGTTCCCCCCTGCCACCTGACGACGACGTGTTCGTCGCGGCCGAAGAGTACGGGTGGGGTCAGGTTCCGGCCTCCGCCGCGGGAACTCCGGCCTCGGGGCTGCCGCCCGGCCGGCGGCTCAAGCGGACCGTGCGCCGCTGTTTGTGGATGGGAGCGCCTCATCCTTCGTGATGATTACCGCAGAGCGCAGCAGGCTCACGCGGCAGAGCGGCGGCTGCATCTCGTGGGCGACCAGGACGCGCTCCCGGGCTGCTCGGTTCGGCTCGATATGCCGATCTTCCGCTGCACCTGCTGCGCCGGGGCCGCGACATCGCTCAGTGCGCCGGGCCGTCCTGATTCACGCCGGAGGCGCGAATCGCCAGCCTGCGACAAGGGCTTCCTCCCGTGCTGCACGCCGCCGGCGTCAAGCCCTCGCAGGACGGCGCCTACCGGCGCTACGACGGCGGACGCATCACACGCCTGCGAGCGAGGTACGAGGACCTTCATTCGCGGCTCTCCCCTCCACCATCGTCGCCCGCACGTGCCGAGGAGCCCGGGGTGTCGATCGAGGCAGACCGGCCGACAATGCGACCGAGCGGGGCTATTGCGGTTCGGGCGGCGCTGACCGCAACTGCCCGATTTGCCACTCGCGACCACGGATGCGGCGGTCCGGTCGATCAGCAAGCGTCTCGCGGCGGAATGCTCTCGACGGGGTGATGCGCGGCGCCCATGATTTTGTCGGCGTCTACCGATGAGCCTCAACGCGGCGTTAATGGTGATAAGGCTCTCACCTCCGTCTTACCGGGGGGTAATTCTCGTAAGCTTGGGTAATGGGCAGTTTGAGGAGGAATTGTGAAGTAGGCAGTCGTCGGCAGCGCGGCGCCCACCTGCCCACGGCCATGCCGTCCCAGACGGCAATGGCCATGAGGGGCTCACGACGGACATTCACCGTTCGCGCGTTACGCGAGGAAGTCATGCGCGCGTTGCGAGTTCCCCTCGCACATCGCCTATGACGTGACCTCTTTGACCCGTGGCACTGCCGATATCCGTCGTAATTCCGGCCTATAACCGGGCGGCGCTGTTACCGCGCGCGATCGCGAGCGTCCGCTCGCAGCGTCCCGAGCCGCCGGCTGAGCTGATCGTTGTCGATGATTGCTCCGTCGACGGTACGGCTGAGACCGCCGAGCAGCTGGGCGCGCGCGTCATTAGGCACGAGCGAAATCTGGGCGAGAGTGAGGCCCGTAACACGGGGATAGCAGCGGCGAGCCATGAGTGGATAGCTCTGCTGGACTCCGACGATGAGTGGCTGCCACACCATCTGGCGACACTGTGGCCACTTCGGGATGAGCACGTGCTGGTGGCGGGGGCGACGCTGTGGCTCGGTCCTGGGTGGACCTCGTACGGTTTCGGCGGAGTGTTGCGGACGACGAAGGTCTCACCGCCGCTGCTGGTGTTCCCTGAGAATTTCCTCAGCTGCGACGCGGTATTGGTCCGCAGTGACGTGGTTGAGGGCGTCGGCGGTTTCAATCCTGCGATCCGTTACGCCGCTGACATGGACCTGTGGATCCGGGTCCTCGAACGTGGCACGGCGATTGCGGTTCCAGAAGTCGTAGCCATATGGCATCTTCACCCGGGACAGGTGACCGCGGATCGCCGAGAGATGTGGGCGGGTCGCGAGCAGGTCGTCAGATCGTACGCCGACAGAACCTGGTGGTCGACGCAGCTGATCGATCAGGCGCGGGCCGTCAACGCGTGGGACTCCAGCCGCCTGGCGCTACGTGAGCGCGACATTCGGCAGATGCTCGTCGATCTCGCCTTCATCTTGCGGCGTCCGGTGCGCACCGCAGCGGTGGCAAGCACGTGGATCAGGCGCCGGCGGCTCAACCGCCGCGCGGCGGCGCTGAATCGGAGCCGATCGTGGGAACGGACGATCGATCCTGGCGGTGCCGCCGGGGGCAACCTGCCGACCGGCGTCCACTAGTTTCGAAGCCCTTCAAGCAGATGGCGCGCAACTCGCATGCCGAAACGCCCCGCGCCGGCCCGAGCTGGTTCGATCCTGGCGAGCAGCAACGGATCGTCTCCGCGCCTTATCGCCGCCGGATCTCCAACGAAGCCATAGGCGAAGCGAGCTCGCCGCGCGGCCGTGGCCACGCGATTATCGGCACCGCCGTGCGGATATGCGATCGTGAGCATCTCCGCGCCTGCCGCCGATTCGAGCCGATCTCGCCCTTCGGAGACGGCCGCCGCGAGCACGTCATCAGGTAGGTTCGGGAGGTAGTCGTGATGCAGCGTGTGAAAGCCGATCTCGGCCGTTCCCGCCACCAGTGCACTCACGTCGTCCGCCCTCAGGCCCGGCTCGGGCTCGATCCCGCCGAGCAAGTCGAAAAGTCGCGCGCCCGTGCGTTCGCGCTCCGCTCTGGGCATGTGCTGGATGGTCAGGGCGGCAGATTGGAGCTCGGCGCCGTCGGCGCCGGCGATCGCCCCCGCCGCGCCGCCAAGCCCGCGGTCATAACAGATCTGGAGCAGTTGCCACCAGAAGCTGGACGGCCCGTCGAGCGTCGCCCCGGTCAGGAAGAACGTCGCGGGCATGTGAAGCTCGGACAGGATCGCCGCTGCGGTCCTGTGAGAGCTCAGATCGTCGTCGAAGGTGACCGCGAGCGGAAAGCGCTGGCCTCGCCGTCGGCGGCTCATCGCCGGAACGAGCTGGGACGCCGGGACGATCCGAAAGCACAGGCGCGCGAGGCGCATATGAGCCCTAAATGACCACACGCCGTGGGGTGGGACGAGCTGCGAATTCGGGTCACCGTCGCGATCGGCGATCGAGTGATAGACAAGCGCCAAGGCCACCTGCTTGCTGGACAGTCGACATGCGTGGCAGAGCACGAACGCACCAGGAGCGCCGAACAGTCGGGCGAGCAGATACGCCCACCGCCGCCATCCGCCAGGAGCCCGGCTCACGACCGCGAGGAACCTGCCGGGACGTACGCCGAGACGCTGGGGGCGGCGGTCTCTTCACGCGCCGGGTCGCCATCCCGATGGGTGCGCTCCCAATCCGCCGGCCCGCTCCCGACGAGCGCGCCGGCCAAGCGGGCGGCGCGGCCCAGGCCGAAGATGGGAGAGGTCAACAGCGCTCGCCAGACGGCCCGGGGGGCACCGACCGCAGCCAGCCCGCCGACGACGTAGACGAACTGGCCCGTCGCGGCGCCCACCCCGACGCCCACGAGGGCGGCGCTGCCCGCCAGGCGAGCGGTGGCGATGCCCGCCAGGTTCAACGCGAGCAGGAGCGACTGCGGCGGCAGCAGCGGTTCGAGCGCGGCATCCAATGCCCTGAGCTCGCCGGTGCGCAGCCAGCACGCGATCAGCCGGGGGGTCAGTCGCATGGCGAGCTTGCCGCGCCCGCTGTCCCACCGCGCCGACTGGGTCCTGCCGCCCGCCGCGGCGATCGGGGCAGGCGAGAGCACCCTTGCCCGCGGGACGAGCTCCACCCGCGCCCCGCTCAGCACCCACCGCATGTGCTGCTCGCGGTCCTCAGCGTAGGAGAACGCCGACCAGGGCGAACGGCGCAGAAGACCGCGCGAGAACGCCATGCCCGTCCCGAGCAGTCCGCTGGAGAGCCCCAGACGGTGGCGGCCAAGCGGGCGGAGGAGGTTGAACAGCGCAAATCCAGCCCAACGGAGCGCTGAGCCGTTCGACGCCTCGGGATTTGAGATCAGATAGGGAGCCTGGACGACCTCGGCGCCGGCGGCCAGGCGAGCGGCAAACAGCTCCAGCAGGTTCGGCGAAGGCTCGCAGTCGGCGTCGATCACACAGATCGCGTCGGTCATTGGATCTTCGACCAGGCGGGGGAACGCCCAGCTCAGCGCGTATCCCTTGCCGCGACGAACCGGGTCGAATCGCTCCCACACCTCGGCACCGGCCGCGCGGGCCACCTCAGCAGTTCGGTCCGTGCAATTGTCGGCCACGACCACGACTCGACGTTCGGCCACCGGATACCGGCTCGCCTCGATCGATCGCAGAGTCGACTCAATCTGGCTCTCCTCGTCGTGCGCCGGGACCACCACGACCAGGTTGAGGGTGTCCTCCAGTTGCAAGGCCTGCTCCTCGCGTCCGAAGATCGCGGCAAGCAGCAGCGTGAGCAGGTGAGCGGTCGACAGCGCGCCGGCCGCGACGCACGGGACCGCGGCGGCTCTGGCCCACCGGCGGGAACGCGCGATCGAACGCCGGCACTTCACGCCGCTGCCAGCGCCGCCCGGCGGGCCGAGCACAGCATCTCGGCCAGCCGCGGCCCCACCACCGCCTGGTCGTAATTGGCCAGGATCGATTCGCGCGCGCGGTTTCCCAGCTCGCGCCGGCGCGCCACGGCCTGCGTCAGGGCCTCGGCCAGACCGGCCGAGTCGCCAACGGGCACCAGTAGGCCCGTACGACCGTGCTCCACGACCTCGGCGATGGCCGGAATGTCGCTGCCGACCACCGGCGTCCCGCAGCCCATCGCCTCAAGCAGGACCATCGGGAGTCCCTCGTAGGCCGACGGCAGGGCAAGGACGCTGGCGCCTCGATAGAGCTCCCGTAGCTTCTCGCCATCTGATACGAAGCCGAGATATTCCACTCGCCGGCTCACGCCGAGCTCATCGGCAAGCCGCGCGAGCACCGCACGATCCGGTCCGCTGCCGGCGATCCGGAGACGCCAGCCTTCCGGCAGGCGCGCCAGCGCCCGGATCACGTCGGACAGCCGCTTCTGTGTGTCGTGCAGCCGCCCGACGCACAGGATGACGGGATCATGGCCGTCAGCGCCCGCCTCGGCCCAGGCGGGGCTAAAGAAACCAGCGTCGACAGCGTTGGGCATCCGTCGCGCCCGGCCGCCGAACCGGCCGATCTTCGCCGCCTCGATCTCGGTCTGGACCACCACGCCAGCCGTGCGCCTGAACGAGCCGCGCTTGAGCAGCTTTACCTCGCAGCGATCCGGGAGCCCCTGATCGATGGCCACCACCGGAACGTCCAGAGCCCTGACAACCACGTCGAGCCGCGCAGTCCAATACTCCTGCACGCAGAGCACGTCGACGCGATCCTCGAGGAGCGCCGAGCGGAGGGACGGCATCATCGCGGCGGCATTGGCCGCCTGACCGACGTAGCGCCCCACCGGGGTGCGCTCGAGCACCGGGAACCGCACCCACGGCGCGGCGATCCTGCCGAGCGGGAGGAAGCGAACCTGATAGCCGTCGGCGGTGGTGACATGCTCGCCCTCGCTCGTCGTCGCGATGTAGATCGTCGACTCCACGCCGGTTGCTCTGAGCATCCGACACCAGTCCCATGACCAGTCGTTGCGGTACCGGTCGAGGTACTCCCGGCGCGTGAGGCCCAAGCCATTGCCGTAGAAATCCTCGAAACGGCTGGTGCTCAGAAGGAGCGCGACGCGCAGTGGATCGGGCATTGACCTGATCGTAGATATGTCTTCACGCGAAGCGTCTCGCGCCGGACCGAGGTGGTGCTCACACCTCAGCCGCCGCCCCGCCGGGCGACACGAAGCCTGAGGATCTCGACCAGCACACGGAGGAACGTTGCCCCGGCGACGGCGTAGCGCCGAGCCAGCCGGCGAGGCTCGATGGCCAGCCGGAACGCCCACTCTAGCCCGACCCGCTGGAGCGCGCGCGGCGCGCGTGGCCGCATCCCGGCCAGGACTTCGATTGCGGCACCGCAGCACACGATCGGGCCCCTCACCGCGGACTTCAGCTCGTGGGCGAGGATCTCTTGCCGGGGCGCGCCGATGCCAACCAGCGTGAGGTCCGGTCCAGCGGCGGCGACACGCTCGGCCAACTCCGAGCGGGCCGCGTCCCGATCCCATCCCGGACGCAGCTCGTCAACCAGAACGACATCGTTACGCCGGCGCGCCCGGTCGGCGAGGCGAGATGCCGCGTCCGATGGTCCTCCCAAAATCGCGACCCTGAAACCGTGCTCGCCATCCACGAGGCGCTGCACCAGGTCGATCCCGGCGACTCGTCCCGGGAGTGGCTGCCCCATGATGCGCGAGGCCGCAACAATCGGCCACCCATCGGCCAGCTGAAGGTCCGCGCGGGCGATCGCCTCCCGCGCTGGACTGGAGCTCTCCATGAGATGCAGGTGATTGATGTTTGGTGTGACAACGATCGCTTGCCTACGTGCGCGAGCCCGATCGGTTATCCATTGGATCGCGTCCTCGAGGGCGAGGCCGGAGATGCGCAGCCCGCGGAAGTCGAAGTCGCCCGGGGGCGTGCGGTTCGTCTCTCCTGTGTCCGGGATTTGTGTCATACGACTCGCATTGCCTTCTCTAGTCTCGGGTTCAGTCATGTCCATCTGTGGGTAACGCGAACGTTCAGTGGCTACGCTTCAGCGCATGCCGACCAGGCGCCAACGGACGCTCGGCTTCGCTGGACTGGCGCTTGGGGCGATCGTTCTCGCCGTCGCCGTGGCGATGGCGGTGGCCGGGAATCCCTCGAGTACCCACTCCGGCACCCGACCGGTCGCTCGGAATTCCGAGCCCGCCGGACGCACCACCCGGCTCGCGGGTGGACGCGCGACTCCGTTCGCCGTCGATTCGATCTGGAACGCTCCTCTTCCGGCGACCGCGGCGCTCGCTTCGAACTCCTCCGCGCTCGTCGGTGAGCTCGCACGGCAGGTCGCGCGGTATGGCACCTGGATCAACAGCGACTCCTACAGCGCACCGATCTACACCGTCTCGGCCACGCAGCCGCGCGTATCGGTCACGCTTGACATGGCAGCGGGCTCCGGCTCGGCGGCGCGCCTCGCGAGCGCATTCGGGGCTGGGGTGCCTATCCCGGGGGGCGCGCGCCCCGCTCCCGGAACGGACGCGGACCTCGTCGTCTGGCAGCCGTCGACCGACACGATGTGGGAGCTGTGGAACGCCCGTCGCGTCGGCGCTACCTGGCACGCAAGGTGGGGCGGCAGAATGGACGAGGTGTCCACGAACCCGGGCTACTTCACCGATCCGCCCGATTGGGGGACGGCAGCGACCAGCCTCGCGCTGACGGGCGGGATGATGACGATCTCCGAGTTGCGAGCGGGACGGATCGATCACGCCCTGGCAATCTCGATTCCGCAGGCGCGCCGCGGCGCCGTGGCCTGGCCGGCCGAGCGGACGGATGGCAACCTCGCCAGCCCCACCGCGATTCCCGAAGGGACGCGGTTCAGGCTCGATCCCAAGCTCGATCTGAGCCGACTGAACCTCCCGCCCGTAACCCGGATGATCGCCGAGGCCGCACAGCGCTACGGCTTGTTCGTCCGGGACCAGAGCGGGGCCGTCGCCTTCTACGCCGAGCAGCCCACGCAAGCCGGCTCCAATCCGTACATCGGGCCGAACGGGATCTTCGGCAGATGGGATCCGCGGCAGCTCACCGAGGCGTTCCCATGGAATCATCTCGAGGTCGTGAGGTCTCCGATTCACTCCTACCCGTAAGTGGTCACCGAAGGCCAGGTTTCACATCCCTCTCCGGGCCAAGACGTAGGGAATCGTCTGCAGCAGGATCTTGATGTCGCCCCACAGCGACCAGTTCGCCACGTACAGATAGTCGATCCGGATCATGTCCTCGAGCGGGATGCGAGACGAGCCGAGCACCTGCCACGGCCCGGTCATCCCCGGCTGAAGTCGCAGCCGGTGGCGGAACCAGCCGACCACCTTCGCGTCCTCGTCCTCGATCAGTGGCCGCGGTCCGACGAGGCTCATGTCGCCCCGAATGACATTCCAGAGTTGAGGTAACTCGTCCAGAGACGTCTTGCGGATGAAGCGCCCCATACGCGTGACGCGCGGGTCGGCGGCGATCTTGAACAGACCCACGGCCTCGTTCAGCGACGACAGCTGCCCTTTCTGTGAATCAGCTCCGTCCACCATCGTCCGGAACTTCAGGATCTGAAATCGCACTCCTTCCCGTCCAGTGCGAACCTGCCGGAACAGCACAGGGCCACGCGAGTCGAGCTTGATGAGCACCGCTACCAGCGCGATGAGCGGCGCCGCCACCGCGAGGCCGACGGACGCTCCAATCAGGTCCATGCCCCTCTTGATGATCCGCGCTGAACGCGACAAATCGAGCTGCGTAAGACCTAGCATACTGACGCCGCCGACACTCTCGAGCTCCGCAGAGGCCCCAACGATCTCACCCAAGAACGGCACCAGCGACACGCGAACTCCGATTGACTTTGCGGTGTGAACCAGGGAGAGCACGTGCCCGATGTCCGGATAGCGCGGGGCCACCAGCAGCCGGTCGACCTGCTCCGCATCGACCACGCGTGTAAGGTTGGCCGCCTGCGACAACTCCGAGAAAGTGCTCCGCTCCGACCGTGGGCTGTAGCACTCGATCGAGGCCACCACATGTGCATTTTGCGCCGCCGCCCCCAGCGCGCGGGCGAGACGCTGCGCCGTGCCAGCCTCACCGACCACCAGGCAGCGCTCTGGTGACAGGACACGGCGCGCGAGTCCGCGTGCCACGGCCCGCAGGCAGAGTGCACCGGCGAAGAAGGCGACCAGCACTGTCATGACGTGAGCGCCACTCAGCCCTCCCGCCACCGTCGCATGACGGGTCACCCACACCCCGAGGGCATAGAGGGTGGCGAGCTGAAACAAGGCCGGTGCGTCGTCGAGACTGGTCTGGCGGAGTCGGACCTCGTCTTTGTGGTAGAGCCCCAGTGTCCGCGCGAGGAGGAGGATCACTGGGAGCAGGGCAAGGGTCTCCGGCGTGAGCAGCGCCGACCCGGGATACAGTGTGTTGATCGCCGCCAGCGCCAGGATCGCCGCCACGAGATCGGCGCATGCCAGCACGCCACGCACGCGCGAAGCACGGCGCAGCGCCGCTCGCCGTAGCGGTCCTTCTACGAGCGGAAGATTCAACTCATTCCGCGGGTCCGGCGGCAGCCCGGTTCGACGTGGCGCGTTGTGGTCCCGTGCCACTCGCCGCTGAGCAGGGTCCGTGGCGGTCCCGCCGTTATCAGTACGTTCCCTGACGGGAGCGGACGGCCGCATCAAGGACATGTGAGTGAGAGAGTCATACTTCCGAAGCTTGCTCCGAGCTGCGCGCCTGGTGTGAATATCTGGTCATTTCCTCTCTCTATCTCGCCGATGCGACACTAGAGCGATCGAGCAAGTACGTCTTCGTCATATGTCTAAACCGTTACCGAGCGGACGCCGACTTCGTGGAGCCCACACTGCGTGTGGGCTTTGCCGCGGAGCGGCATGGCTTACCGGTTCTCGGCAAGCACCTCCGGGCTCCCAAATGTCATGGCCTGAGGGTCCACAAGCCTGATCCCCAGGGACGAGTGGCTACCCCCGATTCGCCCAACTCCGACGCGATGGCGCACGCCGAATAGCTTCTCTAGCGAAGATCGTAGCATCGTTCGTTTTCCGCGTCGGGATATACATTCGCGAGGGTCGAAAGAATGTGGAGTCTTTGCAGCGCAATGTTGCTGTCAAATGAACATTTAGTGCCACATAACACAAGCCGACCCGAATTACTAGTCAGCCAGTGTTGACGCTTCGAGAGCCCTACCACCGGTCAACCGAAAAATCGGCGATTGGGCTCGTGACGAAGGTGGCTCTCGGGCAGTGCGATTGTGCTGTTTACGGGCTCGAGACGAGGTACACGAGGCTTGCAAAACTGCGTGAGAGCTTTCATGCAACTGGGGTGGGCTCCTCAGAGCGGGCGAATGCGCATGGGCAGGGACTGATGCCAACCGAGCGATGCCCTTTATCGCCCCGCCGACGAGGCCGCGCGGTTCGGCGAGAAGCTCAAGCACGATCACGCGACGAACGCCAGGCGCGTAGCTCATATCGAGCTCCAGCACGCCTCGCCATGGGTGTCGCCCAACGTCATCGATCATGCCGTGGCGGACGCCCGCGACCCGGTCCGCCACAGTGACATCCAGCGGGTGATCATCGCGCCGGACACTCCCCGAGGGGCGGATACGCTCGACCTGATGCGCACCTTCGGGGCAATCGGAGCGCGCGTCATCGTGATTTCCCGCCCTCTTGCAGGTGGTCCGGTTAGCGGTGGAATTCGACGACGTGCACGGCGCGGCGATCCTCGGCGTGCGGTCATTCAGCCCTCCCGCGCTCCTCGAGGAGGGGTAAGCGGATGTTCGAAGCGCTCGGCTCGGGTCGCGGACTGGCTGTAGCGGGCCCGGCGATGGCGTGACCGCCCTGCTCGGCAAGCTCACGTCTCGTGGCACGGTCTTCTTCCGTCAGGAGCGCGTCAGATGTGGCGGTCGCCCGTTCGAGCTGCTGAAGTTCCGCTCGATGTGCATCGACGGAAGAGCGCAAGGCGGAGCTCGCGGCCCAGAGTCAGGCTGTCGACGGCTTCTTCAAAAACCGTCGACGATCCCCGGATCACGTGCCTTGGAGGCGTTCTCCGGAAGACGATCCTCGACGAGTTGCCTCAGCTTCATAACGCATTCTGCGCGATGAGATGAGCCTGGTCGGACCACGGCCTCTGATCCCCCAGGAGACCGCCGCGTCGGCTGGCGTCGGCGCTTGGAGCAGACCCCCGGGATGACCGGATTGGCACGTGCTCGGCTTGAGCCGTGTCCTCTCGACGAGATGGGTCGCCATCGCTACCTCTACGTGGCCAACCGGTCGCTGTGGGCGGATCTCAAGCTGCTCCTGCGCACCGTCCCATACGTGCTGAGCCGCCGCGGGCTCTGAGCATCATCCCCGCCCGAACCCGCGGGCGCCCTGGGCGAGCTCGCGGTGCTCGATCACCCGGTCGACCAGGCCGTAGCCCACGGCCTCGGCACCCGTGAAGAACCGGTCGCGCTCCATGTCGGCGTGGACGCGCTCCAGCTCCTGGCCGGTGTGGTGGGCGTAGATCTCGTCGATGCGAGCCCGCAGAGCCAGCACCTCGCGCGCGTGGATCTCGATGTCGCTCGACTGCCCCTCGAACCCACCCGACGGCTGATGGATGAGGATCCGGCTGTTGGGCAGAGCCATCCGTTTGCCCGGCGCCCCGCCGGCCAGCAGCAGCGAGCCCATCGACATGGCGATCCCGTAGCAGATCGTCTGCACGTCCGGGCGGATGAACTGCATCGTGTCGTAGATGGCCAGCCCGGCGTAGATCGAGCCGCCGGGCGAGTTGATGTAGAGGTGGATGTCCTTGTCGGGGTCGTCGGACTCGAGGTGGACGAGCTGGGCGACGACCAGGTTGGCGATCTCTTCATTCACCTGGCCGCCCAGGAACACGACGCGATCGTTGAGCAGGCGGGAGTAGATGTCGAACGAGCGCTCGCCGCGGGCGGTCTGCTCGACGACCATCGGGATCAATGGCATGAAGGGAACCTCCTGGGAGTCTGCTAGGGTGCAACCCGTTGGTTGCGGTTTCGATGCAGCGTAGCAGACGCGCAACCGTTTGGTTGCGGATCAGGGTTTCGGATGATCGGAGGACTTCGATGAGTGAGCGGATCGAGCGGGAGGTGTGGCTTCCGGCTTCTCCCGAGGTCGTGTGGGACGCGGTGACGAGCGACGGATGGCTGGCCGAGCGCGTTTCGCTCGACCTGCGCCCCGGGGGCGAGGCCGAGTTCGAATCGGCTGAGCGCGTGCGACACGGCTGGATCGAGGAGCGTCGTCGGCGCCGCCGCGCCTGATTTCTGGTGGTCTGACGACGACGAACCGGCCAGCCGGGTCGAGATCCGCATCGACGCCCGCGAGGAGAGCACCCGCCTGCGGATCATCGAATCCCGCCCGCTCGAGGTGCTCGACCTGGTCGGCGTGCCGCTGCCCGGCACCGGCGGCGCCACGTTCGGACCGGCGCTCGTGGCGGCGTGAGACGTCCTGTGTCAACCCTTGACGATGAGAAGTTGTTGTTGGAGGGCGTTGTGTTGGTCGGGGTTGTAGGGGACGTGGTCTTGTCAGCAGCGCCAGAGGACGCGGGTCCAGGCGCGTCCGACGGTTCGGATCGCGCGTGGGTGGTCGTGTTCGCGGGCTCGTGCGTCGGGGTAGTTTCGGTGTGCCCAGGGGTGCCAGTGACGCGTCGCGTCGGCGAGGGTGCTGGTCGCGTCGCGGAGGCGGTGGTCGCAGCCGCGGCGGAAGCAGGCGACCTTCTTGCGTCCGGATTCGACGGCGACGGGCGCCATGCCGGCGTCGGCGGCGAGGTGCTCGGCGGTGGGGTAGCGCGCGCGGCTGTCGCCGATTTCGGCGAGCAGGGTGGCGGCGGTGACGACGCTCTTGGGGTCCTTGAAGGACAGGAAGATCTCGCCGTCTGGATGTGCGCGGAGGGCGTGCGCGATCTCGGAGGTGAGCAGGCGGGTCTGTTCGACGATCGGCTTGAGCGCGGCAACGAGCGCGAGCACGATGCCACGGCGGGCGTCGCTCTCGAAGGCCCCAGCCCGGCCGGTGGGGGCGTTTCGCAGGCGGGCGAGGAGCTCCTCGGCTGGGCGCCGGCCGCTGTATCCGTTGCGGGCGAGGAACTGCGCGAGACGTTTCTCTGCGAGCCCGCGGGCATCGGTCGGACTTGGGTAGCGCTCGAGGAACGCCAGGCTGATCGGGCTGTCGAGGTCGGCGAAGATTTCGACAGCGCCGGGCCAGAACCGTTCCAGCTCGGCGCGGAGCTGGTTGCACAGCGCGACGCGCTGCTCGACGAGGATCTCGCGACCGCGGGTCAGGGCTCTGAGCGCCTTGGTCTGGTCACTGTCGGGCACCAGCGCCGGGAAGCGGTGGCTGTCGGTGCGTGCCAGCTCGCAGAGCACGAACGCGTCGAAGCGGTCGGACTTGCCGCCGGCTGGGCGGAACCGGTCGCGGGCCGCGTCGACCTTGTTCGGGTGGATCGCCAGCACGGTCAGTCCCGCGTCCAGGAGCCGGTCGATCAGCAGCCCGTCCGGGCGCTCGACCGCGACACGCTGCACCTGGAACGAGCGCAGCGCGCTGCACAGCTTGCTCAGTCCCGCCTCGTCGTGGCTGACAGCGGCGGCCCACAGCCGCTCCCCGTCAGCATCGGCGATCAGCACCTCGTGGGTGTCCTTCGCCCAATCCACTCCCGCAACCACCCCCTCGGCCATCGGCCCTCCTTCTCGCGATCGACTCGACTCATCGCCGGCCGAGAGCTACCGTTGCGGGTGCTCATAGACGGGCCCTCAACGGGGCTACGTCCTGTTGCCGCTTCAGGCAGCCCCCACCGTCGGGAGAGGCAAGTCTCACGCGGGCCATCTCACTGGCAAGCACCGAGGGCCTTCTCCCGGCGGCGGCCGGCTGCGCGACCTAATCACAACGGCCGCAACGGGAAGGTTCACCTATGAGCACGCCCAGCTCCGACGACCGCGCCGGCGCGGTGTTCGGCGCGCTTTCGGACCCGACCCGGCGCGCGCTGCTGTCCGCGATCGCCGCGCATCCCGCCGCCACCGCCACCGAGCTGGCCGCCGAGCTGCCGATCACCCGTCAGGCCGTGGTCAAGCACCTGAGCGCGCTGACCGAGGCCGGGCTACTCGACCGGACCCGGGAGGGTCGCGAGGTGCGCTACCAGTTCACCCCGGCTCCGCTGTCCGACGCGGTGGATTGGATGACCTCGGTCGGCGCCGAGTGGGACGATCGGCTCGCGGTGCTCCGCCGCCAGCTCGGCGGTGGGAGCTCGGGTTGGAGCCCCACGCGGCGGGGAGCTTCGCTAGTGGGGCGGTAGCCCGAGGTACGGCACGGCCCACCCGACGATCTGCTGGAACGCCGGCGCCGCCACCGAGCCGCCGAAGATCGATCCCTGCGGCTGATTCGACCACCACCGCGACGAGCAGGCGGGGATGGTCGGTGGGGACCATCCCGATGAACGAGGCGACATAGGCGCTGTCGGAGTAGTGACCGTCGATCGCGATGTTCGCGGTTCCGGTCTTGCCGGCCATGTCGTAGCCGCGGATCTCGGCGCCCGAGGCGGTGCCGCCGTCGGCGAACACGCCCCGGAGCATGCCGCGCAGCTCCGAGGCCGTGGCCGGGGAGATGATCCGGTGTCCGGGCGGTAGCGGCTGCGGCGTGCCTCCCACCGACTGGACGACGTGCGGTGGGCGGAGGATCCCGCCGTTCGCGATCGCGTCGTACGCGGCCACCATCTGCATGGGCGTGACCGACTCTCCCTGGCCGAACGGCAGGTTGGCCATCGACGAGCCCGAGTACTGCGAAAGCCGGAGCACGATGCCGCTCTGCTCGCCCGGCAGGTCCACGCCGGTGCGAGCGCCGAAACCGAACCGGCGGACCCAATAGTTGAACCGCGGGGCCCCGAGCTTCATGCCGATCAGATCGGCTCCGATGTTGCTCGAGTACTTGAGGATGTTGGCGACGCTCAGGGTCTCGTACCCGTGATTCTCGGCGTCGTGGATCTGGCGGTCGGCGACCTGGAGGACCGGAGGGATGTCGAACGGCGTGCTCGGCGTGACCAGCTGGTCCTGGAGCGCGCCGGCCACCGTGATCGCCTTGAAGGTCGAGCCCGGCTCGTAGTTGAGGCCGATGGCCAGGTCGTCGGGGCCGGCCGAGCTGTCCGCGGCCGCCGATCGCCAGTTGGCCAGGGCGAGGATTGCGCCGGTGGTCGGGTCGACCGCGATCGCGGTGGCGCTCTTGGGCGAGTACGTGCCCCCGACCTGGGCGAGCACCCGCTCGACCTCGTGCTGCAGCCCTGAGTCGATCGTGAGCGCCACGGTCTTGCCCGGAACGGTCGGGCGCGGATCGTCGATCGCGATCGCCTGCCCGATCGCGTCGCTGACGATGTGACGCAGGCCATTGGTGCCCTCGAGCACGTTGTTGTACTGGTATTCGATGCCACTCGCCCCCGTGCCGTCGCCGTGCACCCCGCCGACGACCTGGGCCGCCTCGTTGCCCCGCGAATAGACCCGGCGCGTCTCGGGAGCCAGGTTTATGCCGGGGATGTGCAGGCCGGCGATCGCGGACGCCCGGCCCGAGGGCACCAGGTGCGCGAGCACGACGTAGCCGGTGTGCCGCTTGGTGATGCGCCCGAGCACGGTCAGCCTGGGCATGCCCAGCGCCACGGACAGCTGGGCCGAGGCCGAGACCGGATCCTTGATCAGATAGGGGTCGGCGACGACGTCATCGGCTGACTCGCTGATCGCGAGCTCGGCCCCGTTGCGGTCGGTGATCGCCCCCCGGGGCGCCGGGACGACAACGTTGCTGACCTGCTGGGTCGCCGCCGCCCGCTCGAGCGACCCGGCCCGGACCGACCCGAGGTAGGCGGCACGCGCGAGCGCGATCCCGAGCAGCGCGATGAACGCGATGAACAGGATCCCGATGCGCCGGTCGATCAGCGCCAAGCGCTATCCCCCGCTGCTCGATTGGGTCGAGCTCGGTGCGATCGCCGCCGCGCCGCTGGCATTTGTCTGGGTAGACGCCGACGCCTGGGTCGGAGTGGACGTGGTGGGGGTGGCGGCGGTCTGGGCCGAGGTGGTCGGCGTCATCGGGGTCGGCGCCGAGCTCGTGGGGCTACCGGAGGTGGTGGTGATTCCCGAGGTCGTCGTGGGCCCGGACGTGGTCGTGCTTCCGGACGTGATCGTGGTCCCGGATGTGGTCGTGCCCGTCGGCGTGGCCGTGCTCGAAGAGCTGGTGGTGGTCGGCGGCGGAGGCGCACCGGGGGTCGGCGGGAGCGTCGAGGCGTTGGGCCCGGTCACCAGCGCCCCGTTCTTTGCGGGCATCGTGACGAAGGCAGAGGAATCCGGCGCGTGGATGTTGGCCAGCGCGCCCGCCACATTGCCGCCCTGCCCGGCCACCAGGTATCCGACCGCTCCGGCCGGGGGCAGGACCAGGCCCATGTTCCCGGCCAGCCGCTCGATCCGCTGGTCGTCCGACAGCGCCGCCACGCTTCCGCGCAGCGACTCGTTCGAGTTGGTCAGGGTCGTCGTCTGCTCGAGCGAGCGGCCCATGCTCGCGCCCAGCTTGAGGATCTCGACCTGGGCCGCCACGATCCCGGCCAGCAGCACGCCGAGCAGCGGAATCCACGCCCGGCCGCGGACGACCCGGTCGAGCCAGGCGTGGTCGGGCAGCGAGACCACGAATGCGCCGGCGCGGCGGGCGATTCCCCCCTGCTGGGTTTCACGTTCGCGCGGTGCGTCCGGTACCGGCCGCGGCCTCGGGCGGAACACCGGCCCCGGGGCGCGCTTGAAGCCGGGCAGCGGGAGCGGCAGGGCGATCGCCGCGGCGCGCGCGGCGGCGACCATGCGGGGCGCTCCGAGGGTGTGGAAGCTGGGGGCGGCGCCTCGGGGGGCGCGATCGGTTCGAGCGGCTCGGGTCGCGCGAGTGGCCTGACTCGCGCGGGTGGCCTGGGCCGCGCGACCGGCTCTCGGCGGCCGGGGTGCCACGGCGGTCCGGGCTCCGGCTGCGCGCCGCGCGGCTTCCTTTCCCTTCGCCGGCCCCGACACCCTCCGGGGCGGGCGCGACTGACGTGGTTCGTGGCGCGACGGCGCGGCCTCGCGGCGCGCCGCAGCGCTCCGCGCGGCCTGAGTGAGCGCACCTGGCTTCACCGCGGGGAGCCCTCCAGCTTGCGCGCGGCCCGCAGATGGGCGGACTTCGACCGCGGGTTGGCCTCGACCTCGCCCGCGGTCGGGGCGAGCGCGCGGCGGTTCAGGAGCTCCGCCTCGGGATTGTGGCCACACATGCACACTGGCAGCTCGGGCGGACATACACACCCGCGGGCCCGGGCGGCCAGGAAGCGCTTGACTCGCCGGTCCTCCAGCGAATGGAACGAGATGGCGCCGAACCGCCCGCCCGGGCGGAGGATCCGCCAGACCGCCGGCAGGGCGGCGTCCAGCTGGGACAGCTCGTCGTTGACCGCGATGCGCAGGGCCTGGAACGTCCGCCGCGCGGGATGTCCGCCGGCGAACTGGGCCGGCACCGGGACGGCTCCCTTGATCACCTCGACCAGCTGCTGGGTGGATTCGAGCTCTTCGCGCGCGCGGGATCGGACGATCGCGCGCGCGATCCGGTTCGCGTAGCGCTCCTCGCCGTACTCGCGGAGCAGGCGGGCCAAGCGGCGCTCGTCCCAGTGGTTGACGATCTGCCGCGCGGTGAGGTCCTGCTCGGGACCCATCCGCATGTCGAGCGGCGCGTCGTAGGCGTAGGAGAAGCCGCGCTCCCAGGTGTCGACCTGCATCGAGGACATGCCAAGGTCCAGGTACGCCAGGTCGGCCTCGAGTCCTTCGGCATCGAGCTGTTCCAGCGCGCTCACGAAGTCGGCCCGGATGAACCGCGTGTGGCACGGAAGCTCGGCGGCCATCTCGCTGAAGCGCTCCTCGGCGACCGGATCGCGATCGATTCCGATCAGCGTGCCCGCGGGGCCGAGCCGGTCGGCGATCAGCCGCGCATGGCCGCCACCGCCGAACGTGCAGTCCACCGCGGTCTCGCCGGGCTGCGGATCGAGGAGGTCGATCAGCTCGCCGGCCAGGACCGGGATGTGCGTGCGGGTCATGTCAAGCAGTGTGGCCAAGCTTCGCTGCGATGTCGGGAACTCGGGTCAGGACGTCGTCGCTGTAGCCGGCGTACTTGGGCCGGTCGAACACTTCCAGGCACTCGCCGGAGCCCACGACCACGACCTCTCGATCGAGGCCGGCGTAGTCCATTAGGGACGGCGGGATCATCACGCGGTTAGCTGAGTCGAGCTCGGTGTCATGGGAGTAGTTGAAGAAGAAGCGCCGCAGGTCGCGGGCCTCGGGCGAGATCGGGCTGAAGCCGGCGAGCGCCGCCGACGTGTACGCCTCGTAGGTCTCGGGCGTCCAGATCGCGATCGAGCGCGGAGCGGCCGCGGTGGTCTCCGGGGAGGCCGCCAGCACCACGCCGCCGGCCAGCGCCGCGCGGAACTTCGACGGCACCGTCAGCCGGTGCTTCGCGTCGAGCGCGTGTTCGAAGGTCCCGCGGAAGATCAAGGGTTCTCATGCGGTCGAACGAATTCCGAACCCGGGTGGCCGGGTGGGAGGAGCCCTGCCACCCGGGTTCCGCAATGCATGACCATGCGCGTGACCCACTCTACCCCACTTTCTCCCACGATGCAACCTAGAACCCACGTTGCCTCCCACCAGTCCCCATCCAGGCGCCGAGTTGCCCCAATCGCCCATCAGAGATGGGAAAACGAGGTGAAGCCCGAGTCCTGCTCAGATGCACAGGACGTTGCAAAGAGGGCGGCTGAGAGCCGGCTTGCAAATCCGCCGCGATTCCATCCGGCGCGTGTGCGACGCTCGGCCGGGAGGTGCTGTCGTCAGGGGTGGGCGTGACGCCGCGTACGGCGCCCCGTGGGTCGTGGGTTCGGGACGCTTCGCGAAGGCGCCCGAGGGACGCCGGACGCGTCGCCCATGCCCCTTCTTGAGCCGGGTTAGCCGTCGTCCTCGGCCAACGCCGGCAACTCCAGCACCAGGCGCGCGCCCCGCCGCGAAGGCCCCGCCGCGAGCCGACCCCCATGGCTGGCCGCCACCGCACTCGCGATGGCCAGCCCGCGGCCTCGCGCGCCGCGACCGGCACGCGGCCGGCGGGCCAGCTCAGCCACCGGCGCCGGCAGCCCCGGGCCCGTGTCGCTCACTTCCACGCGCGCGCGACCCTCGTCGACCGAACCGTGGACCTCGACGGCTCCTCCCCCATGCTCGATCGCGTTCGCGATCAGGTTCCCGGTCGCCTGGGCGAGCCGTAGCCGGTCCCCCCACACGCGCGCCGGCCGCCCCGACCACGAAGACGTCAGCTCGATCGCCCGCGCGGCGGCCGCTGGTCGCCACGCCTCCACCGAATCGGCCACGAGCTCCCCGAGGTCGACCGGCTCCACTGCACGGCCGCCGGCGATCAGTCCGCGCGCCCGGACCCCGTCGAGGTCCTCGAGGGCCAGCGCCGCGCGCCCCAGCTCCAGGTCGATCGCGCGCATCCGGTCCGGCGAGAGCTCCCCGACCCGAGCCCCGAGCTGGAGCCCCAGCCGAGCCGCGGTCAAAGGACCGCGCAGCTCGTGACACGCGCGCGCGACGGTCTCCATCCGCCCGGTCAGCGCGCGCCACGCGCCACCGGCGGCCAGACCGGCCCCGCTCGCCGCCAGCCAGCCGGCGAGGGACAGCGCGATCACGGCTCGAGCGCTCCGTCGACCAGGCGGTACCCGACGCCCCACACGTTGATCACGAACCGGTCCTCGTTCCGGTTGAGCTTCTGGCGCAACCGGAACGCATGCGAGTCCAAGGTTCGGGTCTGGCCCATCGCCATGAACCCCCAGACCCCTCGCAGGAGCTCCTCGCGTGAGAACACCTTGGTTGGCTCAGCGGCCAGCGCGCGCAGCAGCGCGAACTCCTTCTTGGACAGAGACACCGACTCGCCCGCGACCCAGACCTGACGGCTCAGCGGGTCGAGCTCGAGCGACCCGATCCGCATACGGCCCATGCCCGGCCGGCGCTCGGTGCGCCGAAGCAGCGCGCGGATCCTGGCGCTCAGCTCGTGGTAGGAGAACGGCTTGACCATGTAGTCATCGCAGCCGCGATCGAACCCGCGCAGCCGATCGAGCTCGCCCACGCGCCCGGAGAGCACGAGCAGTGGGAGGTCTGGATCGAGGCGCCCGGCGATCCGGTCAGACGCGCGCACGTGCGCGAGGAGTTCGAGCCCGTCACCGTCGGCCAGGCCGAGGTCGACGATGGCCAGATCCGGGAAGGTGCTCTCGAGCAGGCGGTGCGCTTCCCCCAGGTCTTCGGCCTCGATCACCTTGTAGCCGTCCGCCGACAGATTCTGCGTCAGGAAGCTACGGGTGGTCCGGTGGTCCTCGAGGACCAGGATCGTGGCGGTCTGCGCCTGCACGACTCAAAGAGCCTTTGGCGGACCACAATTCACCCCCCACGATGAGAACTCCGACCACGCAAGGCCTGCCCTGGTCGCGTTTGCCCGCGAGAACCTCGCGGCCGCTCGCACCGGTGGCTAGCGGGCCGGCGCCCGGGCGGAGTCCGAGATCGTGAACCACACTGTCTTGCCCACCCCCGAGTCCGCCTGCACCCCCCAACCGGCCGAC
Source organism: uncultured Solirubrobacterales bacterium (assembly GCA_963834675.1). GTDB lineage: Bacteria > Actinomycetota > Thermoleophilia > Solirubrobacterales > Solirubrobacteraceae > Palsa-465. Next base: position 987,888 of record CAWICS010000008.1, on the reverse strand, counting down.
AGCATGTCGATGATCTTCAGGCCGCGCCCGCTCGGGTCGGTTGGCTCGGGCGAGCGCATGGTCGGCGTCCCCCCCGCGTGGTCGGTCGCCTCGACGCGGATGTTCGCCCCGCTGCGGATGATCGTGAGATCGAAGCCGCTGTTGGTGTGCCGGATGCAGTTCGTGGCCAGCTCGGAGACCATCAGCTCCACCGCCTCGAGGATCTCGGTCGAGGCGCCGCGCAGCACGCTGGTGGCGAACCGGCGCGCGGCCGGCACCGATTGCACCTCGTGCGGGAACGTGCGCGAATTGGTCACGGCGACACCTTCAACGTGTCGGTCAACCCCATCGACTCGACCACCCGGCGTAGCAGTGGCGTGACGTCGTGCAGCTGTACGTCCGGGACGGCGATCGCCCACCGCACCCACAGCGCAATCGCCGAGCTGTCGGCGAAGCGCAGGTCGCCCACCTCGATGACCAGCCGCGCCGGGTCGCGCTCCAGCGCGGGCGCCACCGCCGAGGCGAGCGTGTCGATGTTCGTGATGTCCAGCTCGCCGCTCACCGTGACCTTAAGGCTCCGATCGTCGCCCTCGACCACATCGAACTTCATATCGGCCGTGTTACCCACCGCTACTCCAGCCATCGCAGCGCCGCGATCGCGGTGTCATCTTCGCCGCCGTCAAGCCGCAGATCCTCGACCAGACGATCCACGAGCTCGTCGAGGGGAACGTGGTTGGAGCTCGCCGCGCGCCGCAGCCGGGCCAGCCCCTCGTCGATGCTCTCGCCCCGTCTTTCAACCAAACCGTCGGTAAATGCAAGCAGAGTCGCGGCAGGAGGGGTGTCGATTGACGTGGAGGTGTAGCGGGCGCCCGCGCGCACACCGATCGGTACGCCGACCTCGCTCTGAACGAACCTGCCCGTGCCGTCGCTGATCAACAGCGGTGGGAGGTGGCCCGCGCTGGTCACCGTCAGCCGGTGCGCGTCGACGTCCACGAGCGCGCACAGAATCGTCGCGAGCTGACCGCTGCGCCCCACGTTGACCAGCTTCGTGAGCTTGCCGAGGATCGCTTCGGGCGGATCGTTCTGAGCCGCATAGGCATGGATGGCGAAGCGCAGCGCCGCCATCGTGGCCGCGGCTCGCACCCCGCGGCCAGACACATCCCCGACGACGAGCAGCAGGCGATGGTCGTCGAGCGCGATCAGGTCGTACCAGTCACCCCCGATGTCGACGCCCTTGACACCGGCCTCGTAATGCGCACTGGTCTCCACGCCTTGGACCTCGGGCAACCGCTCGGGCAGCAGAGCGTGCTGGAGGGTTCGAGCGATCGTGCGCTGCTCGGCGTAGAGCCGGCGGTTCTCGTCCGCGATCAGCTCGAGGGAGTGAGCGAGCCGTTCGGCTTGGGTGCGCCGAGCGATCAGGCGGACGGTGAGCAGCGCGGCACCGAGGCTCAGCAGCACGCCGACGATCCCGACGAGCCACGGCAGGCGCTGAGCGAAAGTTCCCGCCAGCGGCCGCCGGGGGGTGACCACGAACGTGAGCACGGTGTTGCCGAAGGGGATGTTGACCGACGCGCGCCGGCCGCGGATGGGGAGTTTGGTCAGGTCGCTCACCAGCAGGTTCGCGCTGGTTTCCGAGCGACCGAGGTACAACGCGTAGTCGAGGTCGGCGAACGACGAGGAACTCTGAAAGCGCGAGTGGCGGTTAGCGGGCAGAGCGCTCTCCGCGTAGGCGACGTATCGACCGGTGAGACCCGGCGAGGTAAAGGCATAGCCCAGGCGGGGCTGGGGCCTATTCAGTAGACCGATCACGTTCAGCTTGCCGCCCTGTCTGGCGTCGCTGAAGAAGCTGGCCAGACTAGTCGGAGAGGAAGCCAGCACTGGATCGACCCCCACCATCGCCAGCTGCTGAGGAGACCCCGCTCCCAAGCGCCAGAGCGACACCGTCACGAATTGCCCCTTGCCCTGCGGACCGACCGAGGGGGAGATGAAGCTCCGGAACTTGCTCACGTCTCCGTTGGTCGCGTCGGCCAGAGCGGCCGCGGAGGCAAGCGGAATCTGGAGGGTGGGCAGGGCTCCGGTTAGCAGCGTCCCCGCGTCGCGGGCGCGCAGGGTGAGCAGACGGTTCTCGTTGTTGGTGTAGGTGGACGCGGAGATCCACACGAGCACGCCGGTGACGACGAGGCCGATGGCGCACACCCCGACGGCGATCCAATAGGGCCACGTTTGGCGGGCGCGCGGCCCCTCTTGTGCGTCGCCCCCACGCTGGACCCCGTCCGTCCCGTTCGCCGATTCGGCTTCGGCCACGGCGACTGGGCCAGTGTCGGTCATCGCCATCCCGACGTCATCGCCGCAAGGGTACGGCACGAAAGCGCCGGTATCGAGATCCGGGCCGTTCGCGCACCCCGTCCTGCAACGTTGCTTTCAGGCGCTGCAGGCACGGAGGAATCCACCATATGATGCCGACGCCCCATGTACCAGCGCGGGAACTACAGCTCCGGGGAGGACTTCGTGCTCGAGTACGGCGAGCTCAGGTTCACCTTCAACGAACGCGATTTCCGAGAGCGCTGCGAGCAGGCGGCTCGCAAGCTCGGCTTCATCGGCGGGTCCGTCGACGAGGATGAGGGCGAGGACCTGATCAACCTGGTGGTGAACGGCGAGGTGACCGAGCCGGCCTCGGCGCTCGGCGAGCACGTGAACGACTGCTGGCCGGATCTGGTCGGCCCATCCGATCGTTCGCTCGTCCACTGGCTGCGCCGCCTGATCTTCCGCGGCGCCTGGCTTGACCAGCGGGTCAAGGAAGGCGAGCTGGACATCCGCTTCGCTTCCGACACCAACGCGTTCGTGTACATCCAGCCCGACCGCGGCGGCGAGCCGATTCAGCTCGCGCCCGAGCCGAGCTGGAACCGGGTCGCCTACCAGCGCCGCTGACTCGCGACCCCGGCGCGCCTCGCGACGCGGGCGCGCCTAGCCGCCGGTACCTATCACGGCCGCGATGTTCTGCACCCGCGGCGCCGGGTTGTCGAGCAAGAGCCGGGGAACCGTGACCAGGCGGTATCCGCGCCGCCGCAGCCCCGCGATGATCCGCGGCAGCGCCTCGACGGTCTGCGAGCGGTCGCCCCCAGCATCGTGGAGCAGGATGATCGCGCCGGGCCGCGCGCCGGCCAGGGCGGAATTGACGATCGCCTTGACGCCCGGGCGGCGGTAGTCGCTGGTATCGACCGTCCACAGCACCATGAGCATCCGATACCGGCGCAGGAGCGCGAGCGTGGTCGAGTTCCACATTCCGAAGGGCGGGCGAAACAGGCGCGGGAAGCGCGCGCCGTGACGCCGGACCGCCGCCGCGTCCGAGAGCAACTGGCTGCGCTGCCCGGCGAGCGAAAGCCTCGACATCGCCAAATGCCCCTCGGTGTGGTCGCCGATCGCGTCGCCGTCGGCGGCGATCGCTGCGGTCGAGGCGTAGAAGTAGCGCTCGAGCACCCCGACCTCGAAGAACGTGGCCGGGACGTCGCGCCGTTCCAGCGTGGCGAGGATCTCCGGCGTGTACGGACCCGGTCCGTCGTCGAAGGTCAGCGCGATCTCCCGGTGCTGAGACCCGGCAATACGGACGTACGGGGTGTAGGCGAGCGTGCGGTTGATCGCAGCGTTCTCGGCCGCCGTCTCACGGGCGGCCAGCGACCCCGCACCTGACCCTGCCAGCTCGCGGATCCGGTCGAAGAATCCACCCCGAGACGGGTTCAGAACCGACGGCGTGTGCACGGTGCCGCCCCCTCCGGCCACCACCACGATCGCGAGGATGGCCACCGCGATCAGGAACACGGCCGCCCCCCATCGCCGGCGCCGGTGGTGCGGCTCCATGCTTCGCCGACGCGCCGGAGTGGCGGGTTGGAGGATTGCCGGCTTGCTCGGCGGGCTGCTCAATCCTGCGCTGCGCATCACTGTGCCCCCCAGCCATGATGCCGATTTGCGGCCCAATTTGCAGCGCGCGCACGATCCTGCCCAGGGACACGGCGCCGACCATGCTCGGGCGGAGCGCGCGGCCCGATCGGGCCGGGGCCGTCAGCCGCCCAGGCGGCTACGCTCCCGACGATGCATCCGCCGGTCTGCATCGTGATCCCGACCTACAACGAGGCGGCGAACGTCGAAGGCATCGTCCGGGCCGCGGTCGCCGAGCTCGAGCGTCTGGTGCCCGACGCTCACCGCGTCCTGATCGTCGACGACAACTCCCCGGACGGGACCGGGGCGATCGCCGACCGGCTGGCCGAGAGCCTGTCGCAGGTCGAGGTGCTGCACCGGGCCGCCAAGACCGGGCTGGGGCACGCCTACCTGGCCGGGTTCGAGCGCGCCCTGAGCGGCGATGCCGAGCTGGTGATCGAGATGGACGCTGACTTCTCCCACGATCCGCGCTATCTCGAGCCGCTGCTCGAGGCCGCCCGGGACGCGGATCTGGTGCTCGGATCGCGCTATGTCGCGGGCGGGGGGGTCGAGGACTGGGGCATCGTGCGCCGGCTCATCAGCCGCGGCGGCTGCCTTTACGCCCGCACGATCCTGGGTGTCGGAGTTCACGACCTGACCGGCGGCTTCAAGTGCATCCATCGGCGCGTGCTCGAGGCGATCCAGCTTCAGTCGATCCGTGCCGAGGGCTATGTATTCCAGATCGAGGTCACCTACCGCGCTCTCCTGGCCGGCTTCAAGGTGACCGAGGTTCCGATCGTGTTTCGCGACCGCAGCGTGGGCTCGAGCAAGATGTCCGCCCGGATCGCCGCCGAGGCGATGTGGGCGGTTCCGTTCCTGCGGCGCCGCGACGCGGCGGCGATGGCCGGACGAGACGCCCCGGTGCCAGCGATCGGGACTAGCGATGACGGGTAGTGGAGAGCTAGGAGCCCGTTGCGCCGAGGCCGGCATCAGGGGAGGCACGCGCCGCGGGGATGGACGACAACGGAGAGGCCTGACCCAAGGAACATTGCGCTCGCAAGTTCCCTAACGTAATGGCAACAATGACCAAACTCTTGCCGACCCCCGGTCGGGCAAGCTGTATGCGATGAGCGTGAACAGTCCGCTTGGCGCCATGCGGAGCGGCGGATTCGAGCTGCGGGCGCCCGCACTCGAGACCCGCACCGCCTCTCAGCCGCGCCTGGGCCTGCTTGCGTTGGCCGGCATCCTGGTCACCGGTCTGCTGGTGGCCATCTCTGCCGCCGGCACCGACAGGCTCCTGCCCTCAACCGTGAACGCCGGCGTCGGCGCGGTCGGCCTGCAGGGTTCGTTCGGGACGCCCGGAATCAACTTGGGCGGCCTCGGGCTGACCGTAGTGATCGCGGCGATGCTCGTGTCCTACCTGGTGGCCGTGCGCGCCGCCGGCCGGCTCTCCCCCGTGCTCGTCCTGGGGACGATCGCTGCCCTCCACGCCCTGATGCTGCTCGCCCCACCGCTGTTCTCGACCGACGTCTTCAGCTACCAGTTCTACGGGCGGATCGGGCAGATCTACCACGCCAATGCGTACCTCGCGGGACCCTCGGCGTTACACCTCGACCCGCTGTACTACTACGTCGGCAGTAAGTGGATCAGCGTTCCGACCGTCTACGGTCCGGTGTTCACCGCGCTCAGCTATCCGCTCGCGCCGCTCTCGATTCCCACCAACGTGTTCGTCTACAAGGCGATCGCCGCGGTCTCGAGCCTGGCCGTCGTCGCGCTGGTCTGGAACGCCGCGCGCCTCCGCGGGATCGACCCAGTCAAGGCGGCTGTCCTGGTGGGACTGAACCCGCTGGTCGTCGTCTACGGCGTGGGCGGCGGGCACAACGACCTGCTGATGCTGGTGCCGATGCTGATCGGGGTGGTGCTGCTGCTCCAGCGGCGCGGCCGGTTGGGAGCCGGCTCGATCGTCGCGGGCGTCGGAATCAAGGTCACCGCCGGGCTGCTGCTTCCGTTCGCGCTGGCCGGCGCGCGCGGCCCGCTTCTGAGCACCCGCCGGCGCGATCTGCTGATCGGCGCCGGTGTCGCCGCCGGGCTCCTCGCCATCTTCACGGCGATCCTGTTCGGCGCGGGCCCGCTGCACCTTCCGGCCGCGATCGAGGAGGTCCAGAACAAGGGCAGCAACTGGCAGAGCGTCCCCGGCTTCATCGGGACTCGCCTCGGGTTCGGCCCAGTCGGGCATCCCGCCTCCCTCATCCTCGGCGCAATGTTCGCCGTGGTGCTGGCCTGGCTACTCTGGCGAGTGTGGCGCGACAAGCTCGACTGGATTGCCGGCGCCGGTTGGGCGGCGTTGGCGCTGCTCGTGAGCGCGGCGTCGCTGCTGCCCTGGTACATCGCGTGGCTCATGCCGCTGGCCGCGCTCGGACGCGACCGCGTTCTGTGGAAGGCCTCGCTGGTGCTCACCGGCGTGATGGTGTGCTTCCAGCTGCTCGCCTACATCCCGCACGGGAGTGCGGTCGGACTGTGACGCCGCCATGACCTCGTTGCATGATTCGGGCGTGGGCGGGCCGGCCGTGCCGGCCGACGCCGGGCGCTCGCTCAAGCTGCTCAGCGTGGTCGCGCCGGTCTACAACGAGGTGGCGACTATCGAGCAGTTCTACGCTCGGGTGTGCTCCGCGTTGCAGGGGCTTCGGTTCGAGATCGTGCTGGTGGATGACGGGTCGACCGACGGCTCGGACATCGAGCTTCAGAAGCTGGCCGGCAACGATCCGCGTGTGCGCGTGGTTCACCTCTCGCGCAACTTCGGTCATCAGACCGCGCTGACCGCCGGCCTCGACCACGCTCGCGGAGATGCCGTCGTGATGCTCGACGCTGATCTTCAGGACCCGCCCGAGCTGATCCCGCGGATGCTCGACCATTGGCGGGCCGGGTGCGACGTGGTGTACGCGGTGCGAGAGCACCGCGAGGGCGAGTCGCGCTTCAAGCTGGCCACGGCGCGCTGGTTCTACTCGCTGTTCGATCGCCTGGCCCAGGTGGATCTCCATCACAACTCGGGGGACTTCCGCCTCCTGGACCGGCGTCCGCTTAACGCGCTGCTCTCGATGCGCGAGCGCAATCGGTTCCTGCGCGGGATGACCGTCTGGGTCGGCTATCGACAGGCCGCCGTGCCCTACTCGCGTGATCCGCGCTATGCCGGGGAGACGAAGTACACGCTCTCGAAGATGGTCCGTTTCTCGCTCGACGCGATCCTGTCCTTCTCACACCGGCCGCTCCAGCTGGCCACCCTGCTGGGCTTCGTGATCTCGACGCTCGCCTTCATCGCGATCCCGGTCGTGATCATCCTCCGCATCCTGGGCTCCTACCTCCCCGGATTCAGCTCGCTGACCATCGCGGTCCTGTTGTTGGGCGGAATCCAACTGATCGCGCTCGGGATCATCGGCGAGTACGTCGGCCGGATCTACGACGAGGTGAAGGGCAGACCGCTCTACCTGGTGCGCTCTCGGGTGAACATCCGCGAGGACGAAGCACCCAGGCCGTCGTTGCCTGCCTCACCGGCTGAATCAGAACGCACGCGTCGCTAGCCCCCGGCGGGGTTTGGGCCGACCGAACGGTTGACCCGCTGCGCGCTGTCGGCCGCGGAGTCATCGCCGTCCGACCGGGGCGCGGCCGGGCGCAGCGGCCGGACGTTGCCCTCGCCGGCCTCCTCGGCCGTCTCCTCCAGGGCCGCGATCCGGCTGGCCAGGCTCTTGATCGCGTCGGCGATCGGGTCGGGCAGGTGCACCCAGTCGGCGTCGGGGCCCTCGGGCCGGCGTCCCTCGACGCGCACCGGATGGCCGGGATTGCCGACCACGGTGGAGTTGGCCGGCACATCGTGGATCACGACGCTGTTGGCCCCGATCTTCGAACCGTGGCCGACCGTGATCGGGCCAAGCAGCTTGGCTCCCGAGCCGATCGTCACGTTGTCCTGGACGGTGGGATGGCGCTTTCCGGTGGCAAATCCGGTGCCCCCCAACGTCACCCCCTGATAGAGCGTGACGTCGTTGCCCAGCTCGGCCGTCTCCCCGATGACCACGCCCATCCCGTGGTCGATGAAGAAACCGTGGCCGATCCTGGCCGCCGGATGGATCTCGATCCCGGTGATCGCCCGCGAGATCGCGGCGATCAGCCGTGGCAGCAGCGGCACCTGGGCTTCGTGCAGCGCGTGGGCCAGGCGGTGCGCCAGAAGCGCGTGGACGCCAGGCCAGGAGGCGAGGATCTCCAGCGAGCTCACGCCTCGGGCGGCCGGGTCGCGCGTGCGAGCGGCGGCGATGTCGCGGCGGACCTCGGCCGTGACGCGCCCGATCAACCCGAAGCCGAGCATCTGAAAAGCGTAGCTACCGGGCTTCCCCGGCCGGAATCGGCTCGGACGGTCAAGGCGCGAAGAACGGGGTCGAGACGTAGCGTTCCCCGGAGTCGGGCAGGATCGTGACGATCCGCGCGCCGCGGGATTCCGGGCGGCGGGCCACCTCGATCGCCGCCCATACCGCCGCCCCACCCGAGATGCCGGCCAACACGCCCTCGCGATGGGCCAGCGCCCGAGCCGTCTCGATCGCGGCCTCGTCGTCGACCGCGATCACCTCGTCGACCACCTCGCGGTTGAACACAGCGGGGACGAAGCCGGCGCCGATGCCCTGAATCTTGTGCGGGCCGGGACGACCGCCGGACAGCACCGGCGACGCGCTCGGCTCGACCGCGATCACCCGACAGCGCGGATTGCGCGACTTGAGCACCTCGCCGGCGCCGGTGATGGTCCCGCCCGTGCCCACGCCGACCACGAACGCATCCACCTCGCCGTCCAGGGCCTCCCAGATCTCGGGGCCGGTGGTGCGCCGGTGGATCTCGGGGTTGGCCGGATTGGAGAATTGGTCGGGCAGGAACACGTCGTCGCTGGTCGCCATCGCGCGGGCCGCGTCCACCGCCTCGTTCATCCCGCCCAGCGATTCGGTGATCTCGACCCGGGCGCCGTAGAGCCGCAGGAGCCCCTCGCGCTCGCGGCTCATGCCCTGCGGCATGGTCAGAACGAGGTCATACCCCTTGGCCGCACACACGAAGGCCAGGGCGATCCCGGTGTTGCCGCTGGTCGCCTCGACGATCGTGGTGCGGCCCGGTTCGATCAGGCCGTCCCGCTCGGCTGCCTCGATCATCGACACGCCGATCCGGTCCTTCACGCTGCCGCCCGGGTTGTAGGCCTCGAGCTTGACGAACAGCCGGGCCTGGGCGTCCGGGACCGTCCGGGTCAGCTCGAGCATCGGCGTGCGACCCACGTGATCGGCAATGTTGGTCGGAATTGCGGCCATTGCGGCCGCTAACCCTACGGAAACCGGCGATCTCAGTGCACGCGGATGCGCACGGCCCGGCTGCGCCCGGCCTCGTGGCTCGCGTCCGGACCAACGAGGACGCGGTAGCGGCCGCTGCGCACGATGCGCACGCGGACGCTGTAGAACGAGAGGCCGCCGCCGGCCCCCCGCAACCGCGCACGACGGATCGTGTGCCATCGCCCGTGTGGGCCGAGCCACTGGATGACCGCGACCGAGCCATTACGGGCGGGGCCCACCCGACCGTGGAAGCGCACCAGGCTGCCGCGCCGCGGATGCCGTCGGCTGACGATCAGACCGACCCGGAAGTGCACCGAGACCCGCACGGTCGCGCTGACGGCGCCGTCGGCGAGCGTCCGGTAGTAGGTGTTCCCTGACGGAGCCAGCCCGGCGAACGAGTACGCGCCGGTCGAGGCGGCGGCGATGCTGCCGGCGTCGATCCAGGGCCCGCCGGGGGCGGTGGCGCTCTCCAGGATCACCGTGACGTGTGACGGACGGGGCGGCAGTACGCGCCCGCCCAGGCTGGTGAGCTGACCGACGGTGATCTCGACAGGGACGGCGCCGAGCGTGACCCCGGCCGGGAGAGCGGCGGTCCTGAACGCGACGTCGTGGCTGAACGTCGTGCCGTTCGCGCTGGTGGCGGCCAACCGGTAGTGATAGGTCGTGTTCGGGGCGAGCCCCCCGATCGTCGGCGAGACCACGGTCGCGATCGTGCCTGACCCTGCGCTCGCGGTCGGTGTCTGAGCGCCATACGCGGTGCTCGTCCCGTAATCGAAGACGTAGCTCGTCGCCTGGCCCTCGGGGTTGACCGTGCCGCGTACGGTCGCGGAAGTCTGTGTGATGTTCGTCGCGTGCACGCCGCCTACCACCGGCACGGGCGGCTTCGGCGTCTTGAACGAGACATCGGCGCCGAGCGTGGTCCCCGATGCGTTGGCCGCCACCACCCGGTAGTGGTAGGTGGTGTTTGGGGTCAGGGACTCGATCGAGCTCGAGACCTTCACGTCGGCCGTGCCAGAACCCGCGTCGGCCGGCGACGTCTTACTCCCGTACGAGGTCGTCGTCCCGTACTCGAAGTAGTACGTCGTGGACTGCCCCTCGGGGTTCACCGTCCCGTTGACCGTGGCCGACGTCGGCGTGATCGCGGTGGCGTTGCCGGTGCTCACCGCCGGCTCGGTGGCCGCCACAGCCACCGGAGCCTGCGCCCCCAGGGCGAGCAGCGCCCCGGCGCACACGACCGCTATGGCGAACCTTCGCATCCCCGCCCTCAACACCCCGGCGCGGGAAAAGTCGCTCAAATGGACGACGGGGTCAGATGTGGTACATGGGCGAGCCGGCCGCGCGCGACTCCGCCTCGGCCATTTCGGCCACGGTCGAACCCGCCAGCACGGCGCGCGCGGCCTGAGCCGCCTCGGCGAACACGCCGTTGGCGTCCGCCCCCACGGGGCCGTCCAGCAACTCGACCAGCTCCAGCACCGTGATGTCACCCGCCGGCCGGGCGAACGAGTACCCGCCCTTGACGCCGCGCTGCGAGCGCAGCACACCGGCCCGGCGCAGGGTGGCGAACAGCTGCTCGAGGAACTGAACCGGGATCTCCCGCCGGCGGGCCAGCTCGGCGATCGGCACCGGCCCCCGATCGCCGTGATGGTGCAGCTCCACCAGCGCGCTCAGCGCATACGGCGACTTCGTCGTGATCGAGATCATCTCGGCGCCGATCATCTCACGACCAACGGGGTCAATGCGCGAGGGTTTTTCAGCAGTCAGGTCTGTCTGCTGACCGGCCCCCCGGCCCTCATCAGCTCACGAGCGAGCCTGGGACCCCTGTGGGACGCCCCTCGAGGAACCCTTGAGCACCTGCCGCCCGCCGAGAGGGGGGCGCCCCACCAGGGGGTTCAGGCGAAGCGACTAAATCCAGCCGCGCTCGGTGGCAATCAGCACGGCCTGCGCCCGGTCCATCGCGCCGAGCTTCCCATAGACGTTGTGCAGGTGCGTGCGGACGGTGCTGGTCGACAGGCCGAGCTCGGAGGCGATCTGCTTGTAGACCATGCCCCGGGCGAGCCGGCGCAGGACCTCGACCTCACGGGTCGACATCGGGCACGGGTCGATCTGACGGCGACGCCCGCCCGAGCTCGGGAGCGGCAGGTCGTACATGACCGTGCGCAGCTCGCTCGGAGCGATCCCGACCGCACGGGCGACGTTCAGCAGCTCCGAAGGCGACACCGACCCGCCGAGCGTGTAGTGCGCGAGCATGTCGGCCAGCCGCACGACCGCGGCCTCGCCGTCGACCTCCTCGGTGTGGTGGCGCTCGATCACGCTGGCAATTGACTTGGGCAGGCCCCACCGGCGAGCCAGCACGCCGCCGACCAGAGCGTGGTCGACGCCGAGCTCGCGGCGCTCGGACTGGATCCGCTCCTCGGGCGTACGCGCCTCGGCGTGGATCTGACGGGGATAGCCGGGATAGGCGTGGACCAGGACCAGCTTGCCGATGTCGTGGAGCAGCGAGGTCACCATCAGGCGGTCGCGAGACTCGTAGCCGAGCTCACGGGCGATCCGGTCGGCGGCCCGCTGGGTGGCCACGGCGTGCAGGCGGAAGCGCTCGGGCACGCCCTGCCAGACCGCGGTGCGCTCGAAAAAGTCGAAGGTGCGGGCCTTGGAGGCGATCGAGTGGACGGTGCGGGGCGAGAGGACCTCGACGCCCTTTACCGCGCTCTCGACGCGGCCGCGCATCCGGCCGTCCACCCGGTTGGCCAGGCGAAGCACGGTGACGGCGAGCGCGACGTCGGCCTCGACGGCGGCGACCACGTCGGCAGTAGACGGTTCGCCGGCCTCGAACAGGCGCAGGACCCGGTTGCGGGACTCAGCCAGCATCGGGAAAGCCTCGAGCGCTTCGAAGGCGGCAGTCAGCCTGCGCCCATGGCCCTCGTTGTGATGGCGCTCTCGCGAGGCGTAGGGATCGGTCGGTGTCTTTACTGCAGCTAGCGTGGCCACTGGAGGCGTGCTCGTCTTTCTTGGCGGTTCAGAGGACGGGGGCGGTTCCACAGAGCTCATGGCCGCCTCAGCCCGTTTTATCGGCAGGCATACGATGTTCGTTTAGTCGGAGGGGAAGTTGGTTCGGTTCGTCACGAACCGTGCCGCGGTCAGGCTGCATGTTCCAGGGCGCGGTCGATCCGGGCAAGTGTCTCGTGTTTTCCGAGCAGGGCGACGCTTTCGAAGATCCCGGGAGAGATGGTGGTTCCGGCGATTGCCACGCGCACCGGCTGGAATACCCTGGCGGGCTTGTCGCCGCGGCTCTCGACCACATGCCGCAGCGCAGCCTCCACGTTCTCGACCGTGAACGGCTCGGCGCCGGCTAGGGCGTCGCGGGCCGCCTTCAGGGACTCGACCCCCCCATTGGAGGCGAGCACCTTCCGGAACGCCTTGGGATCGTCGACCGGACCGTCGAACAGGAACCCGACCAGCGGCCAGAACTCGGTCAGCGTCTGGATCTTCTCCTCGGAGATCGCCACCGCGTCATGCAAGCCGGAGCGCCCGGTGAACTCCTCGAGTCGCTGGGTGAGCTCGTCGGTCCCCAGCCCGCGGATCCAGCGGCCGTTCAGGTGGCGGAGCTTGCGTTCGTCGAACACCGCGGGGTTCTTCGACACGCGCTCGAGCCGAAAGCGCCGGGCCAGCTCGTCCAACGCGAAGAACTCCTCGTCGGCGGCGAACCCGGCCCCGAGCAGCGCGATGTAGTTGTCGACCGCCTCGGGCAGGTAGCCCGCGGCGCGCAGCTCCTGCACCGACGCGGCGCCGTGGCGCTTCGACAGCTTGCGCCCGTCCGGACCGTGGAGCAGCGGCAGATGGGCATAGCGCGGCGGCGCGATCCCCAGCGCGTCGAGCACCAGCAGCTGCTTGGGCGTGTTCGAGATGTGGTCCTCGCCCCGGACCACGTCGGTGATCGCAGCGTCGAGGTCGTCGACCAGGTTGGCGAACACGTAGAGCACCGAGCCATCGGCGCGGGCGATCACGAAGTCGTCCATGGTCGAGTTGGCGAACCGGATCTGACCCCGGATGACGTCGTCGAAGATCGTCTCCCCTTCGTCGGGAACCTTCAGGCGAATCGCGCCCGAGTCCTCAGGCGTGCCACGGAATCCGCGCTCGGCGCCGTAGCGCTCCTTGAACGCCCGCACGTCGTCGGTGGTCGCGCTCGAGTGATACGCGTGACCGGACTCGAGCAGCTGAGCCAGCATCTCGTGGTGGCGCTCCGCGCGCTCAGACTGGAACACCGGCCCCTCGTCCCAGTCGAGCTTCAGCCAGCGCAGCGCGTCGAGGATCTGCTCGACGTTCTCCGGGGTCGAACGCTCGCGATCGGTATCTTCGATCCGCAGCACCAGGGTCCCGGGCTCGCCGTCCGGACCGTACGCCTGACCCCGGGCCAGTAGCCAGTTGTACAGAGCCGTCCGGGCGCCGCCGATGTGCAGCGCCCCGGTCGGTGAGGGAGCGAAGCGAACGCGCATGAGGAACAGAATCGCATGCTAATCGGCGCACACGTATCTAATGCCGGTGGGCTGGCGCGCGCGGTCGAGCGTGGGATCGAGCGGGGGTGCGAGGCGATCCAGATCTTCAACCAGTCTCCGCGCATGTGGCGCCCCACCGCCTACGACGAGGATGACTTCGCCGAATTCCGCGCGGCGCTCGCCTCAAGCCCGATCGAGGCGGTGCTGATCCACGCCGTCTACCTGCTGAACACGGCCACCGAGGACCGCGAGATGCGCGAGAAGACGCGGGCCTCGCTGATCCAGTCGCTGCGCGTGGGGGCCGGAATCGGCGCCGTCGGGGTGGTGCTGCACGCCGGGTCGGCCAAGCAGGGAGACGTGGGCAAGGCGATCAAGCGAGCCGGGAAGGTGATCAAGCAGGCGCTCTCGGAGACCGACGGCTGCGCGCTTCATCTCGAGGACACCGCCGGGGCCGGCGGAACCCTCGGGCGCTCGTTCGAGGAGCTCGCCGCGCTCCTCGACGCCTCCGGCGGCGGTCAGCGGCTCGGCGTCTGCCTGGATTCCTGCCACCTGCTCGCCTCGGGGTACGACGTGCGCACCCGCGACGGATTGGCCGAGACCATCGACGAGTTCCATCGCACGGTCGGTTGCGCCCGGCTCGGCTCGCTCCACGTAAACGACTCGGCGGTGGCGCTTGGCTCCAACCGGGACCGCCACGCGATCATGGGCCAGGGTGAGCTCGGCGAGAAGGGCTGCGCGGTGTTTCTGTCCGAGCCGCGCTTCGAGACCGTGCCGTGCGTGCTCGAGACCGGCCGCGACGACGGCGCGCCCGCGGCGGAAGACGTCGCGCTGGCCAAGAAGCTCCGGACCCGCGGGAAGTCGGCCCGCGCGCGGGCCAAGAAGTCCCGGCGCTAACCGAGGCTGGCGCGACGCCGCACGGTCAGCACCGTGCCAGACGCGAGGCCGAGCACCACGAGCATCCCAGCCGCGCCGAACCCGGCGTCGTGCCAGCTGAAGCCGGACACCGAAGCCTGAACCGCCTGGTGGGCGGCCCCCGGCATCAGGGCGCCAACGGCCGCAGGGGCGTCCGAGTAGGACCGGCCCGGCGGGTCCACGCGGGCCGAGGCGACCGATGGGAGGATCGCGAGGGCGAGGATGGTGGCTGCGAGCACCACGTGCTTGAAGGACTTGAACATCATGAATCGCTCCTTGGTGGTAAGCAGGTTGGCTAGGCGTAGAAGTACGGATCGAGCACCCGCACCTCGGTGATCTCGTCGACCGGCAGTTGGTTGCGGGTCGCGGTCTTACGGACGGCCTCGGGGTTGGGCGCGTCGTAGACGCAGAACGTGGTCCGCTTGTCGGCGCTGACGTACGAATGCACCCACGTCACACCCTCCTCGGCGTTGCGCTCCACCACCGACGCGCAGACGGCGGCGCCGCCCTTGGCAACCGGGATGTGAAGCCCCTCCGGGAAGGTGCGCTGGACCATGTAACGCGGCATTTGTCGGCCTCCTGATCGGTCGTCTGATGACTCCAGGCAACCTATGCTGGCGCCGCCGGCAAGGCATCGGGAGGACTCCCTATGTTGTGCGGGAGGGCGTCCCATCTTGGTGTGCGCGTTCGCGATAGGTTGCCGGGGTGAGCGATCGTCAGGCCGACGCGCTGGTCATCTTCGGCATCACCGGTGACCTGGCCCGGAAGATGACCTTCCGGTCCCTGTACCGGCTCGAGCAGCGCGGCCTGCTCGAGGTCCCCGTGATCGGTGTCGCGGTCGACGACATGACCGACGAGCAGGTACGCGACCGGGCCCGCGAGGCGATCGAGCAGGCCGGCGAGAAGCTCGACGACTCGGTGTTCGGTCGCCTGGCCGACCGCCTGCACTACGTGAAGGGCGACTTCGGCGACGAGCAGACCTACTCCCGGGTCCGCGACGCCCTGGGCGATACGAAGCACCCGACCTTCTACTTGGAGATTCCCCCGTCGTTGTTCAGCACCGTGGTGGAGGGCCTGGACAAGGCGGGGCTGCTGTCCGACGGGGAGCGGGTCGTGGTCGAGAAGCCGTTCGGGCACGACCTGGAGTCGGCGCGCCAGCTCGCGGCCGACCTGCACCGTCACCTGGATGAGTCACAGCTCTACCGGATCGACCATTTCCTGGGCAAGATGGGCCTCGAGGAGATCCTCTACCTCCGGTTCGCCAACACGATGCTCGAGCCGCTGTGGAACCGCAACTATCTCGCCTGCGTGCAGATCACGATGGCCGAGAACTTCGGCGTCGAGGATCGCGGTCACTTCTACGACCCGGTCGGGGCGCTGCGCGATGTCGTCGTGAATCACCTCCTCCAGCTGCTCGCCACGGCCGCGATGGAGCCGCCCTCGGGGCGCGACCCGGAGACGCTCCGGGACGCCAAGCGGGCCGTGTTCCGGGCCATACCCGACGCCGACCCGGCGGGGTACGTCCGCGGTCAGTACGACGGCTACCGCGATACCGACGGCGTCGCCCCCGACTCGGCCACCGAGACCTACGTGGCGCTCCGCCTCGAGATCGACAACTGGCGCTGGGCGGGCGTCCCGTTCTTCCTGCGCACCGGCAAGCACCTCGCGGTCCGGCAGACCGAGCTGCGGGTGCTGTTCAAGCATCCGCCTCGCCTGCAGTTCCTCCCGCAAGGGCACCGCCGGCCCGAGCCCAACCAGGTCGTGTTCAAGATCGACCCGTCGACCGGGATCAGGATCATTCTCGACGCGCAGCGCGCGGACAAGTCGGGCGCGACCGAGATCGAGTTCGACATGGAGTTCGCGCAGGAGGGCGGTGAGGGCGCGACGCCCTACGAGGTCCTGCTTCACGCGGCGCTGTGCGGCGACGCCACCCACTTCACCCGGCAGGACAACGTGGAAGAGTCCTGGCGGATCGTTCAGCCGCTACTCGATTCGCCCCCGCCGGCGCACCCCTACGCCGAGGGGTCCTGGGGCCCGGAGGAAGCCAAGAAGCTCGTCGCCGGCTACGGGGGCTGGCACGGCCCCTGGCTACCGCCGGACGCAGGTAGCTAGAGGAGGAGGTTGACCGGCTGCTCGAGCAGCCGGCGGAGCCGGGCCAGGAACTCGGCCGCCGGCGCGCCGTACAGGATGCGGTGATCACAGGTGAGCGCGATGGTCATGCGCCGGCCAAGGGCGATCTGACCGTCGTGCACCACCGGTGTCTCGCGCACCTCGCCCACGGCCAGGATCGCGGCCTGGGGCGGATTGATGATCGCCTGGAAGCTGCTCACGCCGTACACCCCGAGGTTCGAGACCGTAAACGTGCCGCCGGACAGCTCGGCCGGCGTGATCTCGCCGCGGCGCACTCGCTCGGCCAGCCGGCGCGACTCGCGAGCGATCTCGATCAGCGACTTGCGATCGGCGTCGAACACGGTCGGGACGATCAGGCTGTCCTCGGTGGCCACCGCGATGCCCACGTTGATCCGCTCGTAGGACTCGAACACGCCGTCGCGGTAGGCCCCGTTGGCCCGCGGGTGCTCCCGCAGCGCGGTCGCGCAGGCCTTGACCACCATGTCGTTGTAGGTCGGGGCGGGCTCTGATTGCAGCTGGGCGCGCATCGCCACGGCCGGGTCCATGTCGACGTCGGTCCGCAGCGTGAAGTCGGGAATGGTCGCCTTCGACTCGGCCATGCGCTGGGCGATCTGGACCTGGATGCGCGAAGGCTGCTGGATGCTCACCGCGCCCTTGTTCCCGGCCGGCCGGGACGCCGGTGGCGGGGCGGGCTCTTGCGCGGGGACAGGCGCCTGCGCCGGGACCGCCGGCCCAGCTGCCGTCACGTCGGCCTTCACGATGCGCCCACCCGGCCCCGAGCCGGTGAGCTGCGAGAGGTCAACGCCGGATTCCCGGGCAAGCCGACGGGCGAGCGGAGATGCCTTTGGTCGGCCGTTGGCGGCACCCTCGCGCGGCGTCGGCGCTGCGGCCTCCCGTATCTGCGCGATCAGCTTGCCGATCGGAACCGTCTCCCCCTCTCCGACCAGGATCCGCAGCGTGCCGTCCGCGTCGGCGTCGAACGTCACCGTGGCCTTGTCGGTCTCGACCTCGGCCAGCGGCTCGCCCTCGGACACCTGCTCTCCGTCCTGCTTGAGCCAGCGGACGATCGTCCCCTCCTCCATCGAATCCGACAGGCGGGGCATGACGACCTCAGGCATGGGCATTGAGTCCGGCGCGATCACGTACCGCCGCCGCGATCGCGTCGGCCCCCGGGATGAAGGCGTCCTCGAGCGTGGGGCTGTAGGGGATCGGCAGCTCGCCGGTGGTGAGCAGCCAGGCGTCGTCGAGATCGTGCAGGCCGTGCTCGGCCACCCGGCCGAGCAGCCCGGACGCCCAGCCGCCCGTGGCGGGACCCTCCTCGACCGCGAGCAGGCGGTTGGTGCGGGCGACCGACTCGAGCACGGTCTCGATGTCGAGTGGCCGGAGCGTGCGCAGGTCGATCACCTCGGCCTCGATCCCGCTGCGCTCGGCGAGTTGCTCGGCCGCGCTCAGCGCATCGGGTACGCCCTTGCCGACCGAGGCGATCGTGAGATCGCCGCCGCGCCGAGCCACGTTCGCCCGTCCCAACGGGATGACCGCGTCCGCGGGCTCGGGGGCGGGGCCCTTGACCGAGTACAGGCGCTTGTGCTCGAGGAAGATCACCGGGTTCGCGTCGCGGATGGCCGCCTTGAGCAGCCCCTTGGCCTCGGCCGGAGAGGACGGGAAGACGATCTTCAGCCCGGGCACGCCCTGGAACCAGGTGGCGTGGGTCTGCGAGTGGATCGCGCCGAAGCGCCCGCCCCCGCCCACCGCCGAGCGGACCACCATCGGGGCGCTGCGCTGCTCGCCCGACAGGTACCAGTACTTGGCCGACTGATTGACCAGCGAGTCCATCGACAGGCCCATGAAGTCGCCGAACATGATCTCGATGATCGGGCGCAGGCCGGTCACCGCGGCGCCGAAGGCCGCCCCGGTGATGGCCAGCTCGGAGATCGGCGTGTCGAACACGCGCTCGGCCCCGAAGCGCTCCTGGATGCCCGGGGTGACCGCGAACACGCCCCCCTGCTCGGCGGCGATGTCCTCGCCGAAGAAGACCACCGACTCCTCGCGCTCCATCTCCTCGATGATCGCCTCGCGGATCGCGGCGCGGAATTCGAGCTGGCCCTCGCCGCTCACGGCGCGAACTCCGTGGGGTTCTCGTTCGCCGGGTCGGGATACGGCGCGGCCAGGGCGGCCTCGACCGCGTGCTCCACCCGAGCCTTGACCGCCTCCTCCACCTCGGTTATCTCGCGCTCGGAAACGCCTAGGTCGCTGAGCCGCGCCTTGGCCACGTTCAGCGGATCGCGAGCCAGCCAGCGTTCGACCTCCTCGGGCGGGCGGTACTTGGCCGGATCGGCCTTGGAGTGGCCGTGATGGCGGTAGGTCTGGCACTCGAGCAGCGTCGGTCCGCCGCCGCTCCGAGCGCGTCCGACCGCCTCGAGCGCGGCCTCGCGCACCAGCCACACGTCGTTGCCGTCGACGGTCCGGGCCGGGATCCCGTAGGCCGCCGCACGGGAGGTGATGTCGCCACCGGCGGTCACCTTGAGCATCGGGGTGAACTCGCCGTAGAAGTTGTTCTCGCACACGAACACGGCCGGCAGGGCGAGCACCTTGGCGAAGTTCAGGCACTCGTGGAAGTAGCCCTGGTTGGTCGCCCCGTCCCCGAACATGGCCACCGCCACCCGGCCCTGGCCCTTGGCCGCCACCGCCGCGCCGGTCGCCGCGGCGATGCTGCCGCCGACGATCCCGAAGCAGCCGACCAGCCCGTGCTCGGTGTCGATCACGTTCATCGACCCGGCCCGCCCGCCGCACACCCCGGTGGACCGGCCGAGCATCTCGGCAAGCAGCGCATCGGGGTCGGTGCCCTTGGCCAGGGCGTGCCCGTGGCCGCGATAGGTCCCGGCCAGGTAGTCATCGGGCTCGAGCGCCGAACACACGCCGACCGGCACCGCCTCCTGGCCGGCGCACAGGTGCGTGGTCCCGTGCACCTCGCCCTTGAGGAACAGCCGCTGCATCTCGGTCTCGAACCGGCGGATGAGCAGCATCTGCCCATAGCGCTCGAGGTAGGCCGCCGGCGCCTCGGTGGCGATCTGCTGGTCGACGGTCATGGGGTGGTTCTCTTCGTGGTCGTGTTCGCGAAGAGGGCCACGACTACGCCGCCTCCTCCAGCCCGTCGGAGACCGGCGCGGAATCGGGCTTGAGCTCGAGTCCGGATGCCTTGGCCTGCAGCTCGATCAGCGCGGCGAAGTCCACGTCGGTGTAGCCGTGGCCGATCAGCGCCTGCACGGCCTGCTGGGCCGCGGCGGCCACCGGCATCGGCACCTCCAGCTCTCGCGCTGCCTCGTAGCCGAGGTCGAAGTCCTTGAGCAGGAGCGCCGGCGTGAACGTCGGCGCCATGTCGAGGTTGACGTAGGCCGGGGTCTTGTAGCGAGTGAACGTAGAGCCGAGCACGCTGTTGTTCATGAACTCCATCATGGCGGACCGGCTGATGCCGCCCTTCTCCCCCAGCACCAGGATCTCGGCCAGCGTCTGGGCGACGATCCCGAGCATCAGGTTGTGACAGACCTTGACCAGCCGCGCGCGCTCGCCGTCGCCGACGTAGGTCACGCCGCCGCCGGCCAGGATGTTCAGATAGGGCAGGGCGAGCTCGTGCGCTTGCTGGGGTCCCGAGGTGACCATGGTCAGCCGGCCCGCCTTGACCACCTTGGGGTTGCCGCTCACCGGGGCGGCGAGGAGCGCGGTGCCGCGCTCCTCGGCCTCGGCGCGGACCTTCGCCGAGGCCGCGGCGTCGATCGTGGTCGAGTCGACGATCACCGACGGGTGGCTCCGTTCACCGGACAGGAGCCCCTCGGGGCCGGTGACTACCTGACTGAAATCGCTCGGCCCGGCGACGATCGTGAACACGATGTCGCGATCGCCGAGCTCGGCCGGGCTGTCGACGATCGTCGCGCCCAGCTCGGCGAGCGGCTCGGCCTTGGCCCGGGTGCGGTTGTACACCGCCACGTCGCATCCGGCCTCGAGCAGGCGGGTGGCTAGTTCGAGCCCCATGCGGCCCGCGCCGATCCAGCCCAGCCTCTTGTCTTCTTTCGGCATTCGGTCAGCTCCTCGCCCCGCCGCGGTCTCGATGCAATCGATTGCAGGGTAGCGGACCGCGCCGCTCGGGGTCAAGCGGCGCTGCAAACGTTTGTAAGCTTCCAGCGGTGGGACTCCACACGTACGGGACGATGGCCGTCGACTGGGAGGAGCGGGTCCGGTTCGACCGGCTGCGCGAAGAGCGGCTGAACAGGATCAGCGGTCTGCTGGCGGAGTCCTCGATCGGAGCGCTGCTGTGCTTCGACATGACCAACATCCGCTACATCACCGCGACCCACATCGGGACGTGGGCCCAGGACAAGCTCAACCGCTTCTGCCTGCTCCCCCAGGGCGATCCGCCGATCATGTGGGACTTCGGCTCGGCGGCCCGCCACCATCAGCTCTACAACCCGTGGCTTTCAGATGGTCGGTCCCGGGCCGGGATCAGCACGCTGCGGGGCGCGATGTCGCCCGAGTCCGGCCGCGCCGAGGACGTGGCGAACAAGATCCGGCTTGAGCTCGAGCAGCGAGGTCTTCAGAACGAACCGGTCGGCGTCGACGCGATCGAGCCGGCGGTCATGTTCGCGCTGCAGAAGGCGGGCCTGGAGATCGTCGACGGCCAGCAGCTCATGCAGCAGTCCCGGGTGATCAAGTCCCGCGACGAGATCCTGCTCCTGAACCAGGCCTGCGCGATGGTCGACGCGGCCTACGAGGAGCTCTACCGGGCGATGCGGCCCGGCATGCGCGAGAACGAATGCGTGGGCCTGGTCAACAAGGTGCTCTACGACATGGGATCGGAGTTCGTCGAGGGGGTCAACGCGATCTCGGGAGAGCGCTGCAGTCCCCACCCCCACGTGTACACCGACCGGGCGCTGCGCCCCGGCGACCCGGCCTACTTCGACATCCTGCACAGCTACATGGGCTACCGCACCTGCTACTACCGCACGTTCGCGGTGTCCAGCGGATCCAAGGCGCTGGTCGATGCCTACAAGCGCTGCCGCTACTACCTGGACGCGGCGATCGCGCTGATCAAGCCGGGCGCCACGACCGGCGAGGTCGTCAAGGTGTGGCCCAAGGCACAGGAGTTCGGGTTCAACGATGAGGAGGCGGCCTTCGCGCTCCAGTTCGGCCACGGGGTCGGGCTGTCGATCTGGGAGAAGCCGATCTTCAGCCGGCTTGTCTCGCTCGACCATCCCGAGGAGATCCGCGAGGGGATGGTGTTCGCGCTCGAGACGTTCTGGCCGGCCAGCGATGGCTGGTCGGCGGCGCGGATCGAGGAGCAGCTGGTGGTGACCGCCGACGGCTGCGAGGTGATCACCCGGTTCCCGGCCGAGGACCTGGTGATTGCCGGCAAGCCGTACTACACGGTCGGCGGCTCGCTACCGCTCGAGCGGGAGGTGACCTCCGAGCGCAACACCGTGCTCGACCACGGTGCCCAGGAGGCGGCCCCGGCGAACGGGCGCCCGGTTGGCGATCCAGGCGCCGCGCTCGCCATGGGCAGCTAACCGCGGATCACGGCCTGGCCTCGAACACGAGGTTGAACGGCGTCTCGGTGGCGCGCCGGAACCGGGTGAACCCGCCCGTAGTGACCACATCGCGCAACCGCGCCTCGCCGGCCTGGGCTCCGAGGGCGAGTCCGACCTCCTGGTCGCGGGAGGCCGGCGTGCACACGAGTGTCGACGCCCCGTAGTAGATCCGGCCCACCGGGTTGAGGTTCTCCTCGAGGCGGTCGCCGGCGAACGGCTCGACGATCAGCCACGTGCCGTCCGGCGCCAGCGAGCGCAGCACGTGGGCGGCCGCACCGACCGGGTCGCCCATGTCATGTAGGCAGTCGAACATGCAGACCAGGTCGTACCCCTCGCCGGGGTACTCCTTGGCCGCCGCCGGCTCGAACCGGACGCGATCGTCGAGCCCGGCGCGCGTGGCGGCATCCGCGTGCGTGCTCGATCGACGCTTCGTGGTAGTCGAAGCCGACGAACTCCGAGCGCGGGTAGGCCTCCGCCATCAGCAGAGTCGATGCGCCGTGACCGCAGCCGACATCCGCCACCCGGGCGCCGGCCGCGAGCCTGTCCTGCACGCCGTCGAGCGCCGGGATCCACGATGAGACCAGGTTGGCGGCGTAGCCCGGGCGGAAGAACCGCTCGGTCCCGGCGAACAGGTCGTGGTGATGCTCGTGCCAGCCGACGCCGCCGCCGGTCTGAAACGCGCGGGCGACCTTCTCCTCGTCCTTGATCGCCGCCGTGATTACCTGAAAGGCGCCGGCCACGAACGCCGGATTTCCCTCCTCGGCCAGCGTCAGCGACTGCTCCGGCGAGAGGAAGAAATCCCCGCTCTCCGGGTCGTAGCTGACAAAGCCGCCCGCCGCCTGATTGGACAGCCACTCGCGGACGTACCGGGCGTCGGTTCCGGTCCGCTCGGCGAGCTCCTCGGGGCTCACCGGCTCGCCGCCGGCCATCGCTCGGTAGAGACCGAGGCGATCACCGAGGGCGACCAGCGCTGAGCTGATGGACGCCCCGAGCTCGCCCACGACTCGCGCCATGAACTCGTCGAGCTTGGCCTGATCGATGGGTGTAACCGTGGTGGACATGGCTCATGCCTCGTCCCAGACCTCGAGCACGGTCTGGCCCGAGATGACTCCGCCGTCCAGCTCGATCACGGTCGAGCAGATGACGTTGGTGCCGTCCGGATATCGGCACGCCTGGGTGTAGGCGGCGCCGGTCTCGTCCCGGACGCGGTGCTTGACCGAGTGGCTCATGTCGCGCCCGTACATGTCCTCGAGCCACGTCTTGATCTCCTCGCGAGTGCGAAGCACACGCGGCGACCCGGGCTGGGAGATCTTGTTGTTGATCGTGACGACCGCGTCCGGCCCGTACATCGAGAGCTGCGTCGCGGCGTCCCGCTCCTCGGCCGCACGAGCGAAGCGGTCGAGATCGAAGGTGGTGGTGGTGCTCATGGCCCCCTCCTTTTGAGGATGGGGAGACCGGTCCGGTCCCGGAGCGGCCCCTCCGTTCGGTTTGTTACCTACCTACTAGTAGGTAAAAACTGCTTGACGCCGCGCAACCTACCTCCTAGTAGGTAGACTGTCAAGACCCCCTGAGGAGAAATTGGATCTATGGCCGCCACCCGCAACCGTAAAGAGTCTGGAACCGCCGAGCGCGTGCTCGACATCGCCGAGCGCCTGGTGCAGGTGCGCGGCTTCAGCAACTTCAGCTACGCCGATATCGCCACCGAGCTCGGGATCACCAAGGCCAGCCTCCATTACCACTATCCGGGTAAGGCTGAGCTCGGCCAGGCACTGATCACGCGCTACAACGAGCGGTTCAACCAGGCGCTCGAGGAAATCGACCGGACCGTCCCGAAGGCACGGGCCAAGCTCGCCGCATACGCCGACCTCTACGCCGGCGTCCTGCGCAACGAGCGGATGTGCATGTGCGGCATCCTCGCCGCCGAGTACCAGACGCTGCCGGAGGCCATGCGATCAGAGCTCATCCGCTTCTTCGACGAGAACCAGAAGTGGCTGGCCTCCGTGCTCAAGCAAGGCAAGGCGGACGGCACGCTGACCTACACCGGCCGCCCCGCTGACGTCGCTCAGGGCATCCTCGGGACGCTCGAGGGCGCGATGCTGGTGGCCCGGCCCTACGGTGACATGGCCAGGTTCGACGCCGCCGCCAAGCAGCTAATCAACGGCCTGACGCCTTAGCGCGCGCCACAGCTTCTCGGGCGTGAACGGCGGGGCCGGCGCCTCGCCACCAAGCGCGTCAGCCACGGCGTTGGCGATCGCTGCCGGCGTTCCGATCGCCCCGCCTTCGCCGATCCCCTTGGCGCCGAGCGGGTTGTGCGGCGTGGGCGTCTGCACGAACGCGGTGGCGATGGGCGGCATCTCGACCGGGCCGAGCACGCCGTAGTCGACGAACGAGGCGTTCCGAGGCTGACCGTCGGGGTCGTGCACCGCCTCCTCGGCCAGCACCGCTCCCAGTCCCTGCGCCGCGCCGCCGAACACCTGACCCTCGGCGAGCAGCGGGTTGATGATCGTTCCCGCGTCGTCCACCGCGGCCAGGCGCAGTACCCGGAGCGCCCCGGTGTCGGAGTCGACCTCGACCACGGCGGCGTACGCGCCCGAGCCGAACACCATCTCCGATTCGAAGCGCACCTCGGCCTCGAGCCCGGCGGCGGCCTCGACCCAGGAGACCGTGCGATCACCCGGCGCCGCCCAATCGGGCCCGGCGCGTGTGACCTCCTCGTCCCGGCACTGCAGGAGCCGCGCGGCCACCCGTCTCGCCTCCTCGCGGATCCGCTCGCTCGCCTGCGCCAGGGCCGAGCCGCCCATGGCCGTCGAGCGGCTCGCGTACGTGCCGACCCCGGGACCCTCGCCGAACCGGAGCTCCACCTCGTCGGGATCGATCCCCAGCCGATCCGCCACGATCTGCGCGAAGGTCGTCTCGTGGCCCTGGCCATGCGGCGAGGAGCCGCTCCACGCGATCACGCGTCCGTCCTCGCGCACGGTCATCCGGGCGGTCTCCCAGTTGCCGCCAGCGCGTTCCACGTACATGGCGACCCCGGTGCCGATCAGCGGACCGTGTTCGGGCCGGGCCAGTTCGACCGCGCGATCCAGGCAACCCGCGTAATCGCCCGAGTCATACGTCCAGCCGAGCACGCTGCGGTACGGAAACGAGCGGATCAGGTTGCGCCGGCGGAGCTCGATCGGGTCGACGCCGAGCTCCCGGGCCGCGCGATCAACGGTCAGCTCGAGGAAGTAGGCCGCCTCGGGCCGGCCCGCGCCGCGGTACGGGCCGGTCGGGACCTTGTCGGTGCGGACCCCGCGCACCCGGACCGCCGCCGCCCCGATGTCGTAGCACCCGGTCATCAGCATCGCGGTCGTATGCGGCGGAATCGCCGTCGTCGGCAGGAGATATGCCCCGAGGTCCGCGAGAATCTCGGCCTTGACCGCCAGGAACCTCCCGTTCGCATCGAGCGCCAGCTCGACCTCGGCTTCGACGCCCCGCCCCTGGTAGGCGCCGAGGAAGTTCTCCATGCGATCCTCGACCCACTTGAGCGGCCGACCCAGCTCGATCGCAGCGATCGCCACCGCGACCGCCTCGACCGCGATCACCCCCTTGCTGCCGAACGCCCCCCCGACGTCGGGGACGATGACCCGGATCGTCTCGGCCGGGCGGTCAAGGGCATCGACGAGCTGGGCCAGGGGCCGGTGGGGATCCTGGACCGAGGCCCAGATGGTCAGCAAGTCCGTGGCCTCGTCGTGGGCGACCACCACGCCGCGCGGCTCGATCGGCGCCGCGACGAGCCGCGGGATGCGGTGGCGAGCGAGCACGCGGTGCGCGGCGCCGGCGAGCGCCGCGTCGACGTCGCCGGCCCTTCGCTCCAAGCGCAGCACCGTCTCGGGTGCCTCGCGCGGGTCGACCACCGCGTCGAGCTCGTCGTACTCGACCTCGACCCGCTCCGCGGCGTCCACCGCCTGGGCTCGCGACTCGGCCACGACCGCCACCACCGGCTGGCCGACGTAGCGAACCTCCTCGGCAGCCAGAATCGGGTGTGGCACGTTCTCCACGTGGACGCCTTCGGGGGCGGCCACGGGCAGCGGGCCCGCTCGGCCGACCAGGTCCGCGGCGGTCAGCACGCGCAGTAGCCCCGGCGCACGGTCCGGAAGCCGGATGTCGAGGATTCGCGCCCGCGCGTGGTGGCTGCGCACGAACGCCACGTGCGCCAGCCCCGGGAGATCGAGATCGTCGACGTAGCGTCCCTGTCCGCGGAGGAGCGGCAGGTCCTCCCGGCGACGCAGCGGCTGTCCGATCATGAGGCGAGCTTGAGCTGCTCGGCCATCCAGTCGCCGACCAGCGGTCGGTACAGGTAGGGGACGTTGCTGCATACGTGCGAGCCGTGCTCGAACAGCACGAACGTCCCGTTCGGCGTGTCGCGCGCGGCGCGCTCGGTTTGCTGCCAGGGAACGATGCGGTCCAGGGCGCCAGTGACGAACAGCGCCGGCTGGTGAATGTCGGAGGCCACTCCACGTAGGCTTAGCCCCCCCGCCCGCTCGCGTCCCTCGCGCTCGTCGCGGGCACCTGATTTCACGATGAACGCCTCGCGGGTGAGCGGCGGCAGCTCGTCCCACTGCTCGCCGAACTCGTACGGGCCGCTTATCGCTGCGATCGCCTTGAGCCGCGGCTCGAACGCCGCCGCGCGCGGCGCGTAGTAGCCGCCCAGGCTGACCCCGACGGCGCCCACCCGGTCGAGATCGAGGTCGGCGCGACCGGCGAGGGCGTCGAGCATGGCGGCGACCGCCACCTCGTAGTTGGGCCTGATCGAAAGTGCGAAGCCGGTCTCGCCCTGGCCGGGGCCGTCCATCGACAGCGTCGACATGCCCCGCACCAGGAACGCTTTCTCGTGGTGGAAGAACTCCTCCTTGGTCGAGTCGAGCCCGGGGATCAGGATGGCCAGCGGCGGGCGCTGCATCCCGGCCGGCCGGCGGAGATTCCCCGCGAGGAGGTTTCCGTCGAGCCGTGCCTCGATCCGCTCGGCGCTCGGGTCCAGATGGCGATGCGCTCGGTACAGCGCGTCGATCGCCCGCTCGGTGGCGCGGCGATGCGCCGCCGCGTCGAGCACCCAGACGAACTTGGCGAAGTGCAGACACAGCGCGGCGTGCAGGTAGGCCTCGCCGGCGCTGCGCGTGCGCCCGGCCGCCTCGGCGGCGCCGGCCCGCTCCAGGTGCTCGTCGGCCAGCGCGCTCCAGGTCTCGAGCCAGTCCTCCCAGCGCTTGATCCGCGCGGTGGTCCGCACGAAGTCGTTGTAGTCGACGCCCATCGTGATGAAGCGGGGCGCCCAGTGCTCGATGGCGGCCTGGACTCGACGGTCGGGCATCAGCCGGCGGGCGGGCTCGAGACCGCGCCGCCCAGATACAGCGAACCGATCTCCGGGTGCTCGAGGATCTCGCGTCCCGTGCCGGTCAGGCGGACCCGGCCGTTCTCGAGCACGAGCCCGCGGGTGCTCAGCTTGAGCCCAGCGCGCGCGTTCTGCTCGACCAGCAGGATCGTGCGCCCCTGTTGGTTCATCAGGCGGATCATGTGGAAGACCGTCCGGCGAGTCGGAGGATCGAGCCCGATCGACGGCTCATCCAGGATGATCAGGGAGGGATCGAGCATCAGGCTCCGAGCCAGCTCGACCAGGCGCTGCTGCCCGCCGGAAAGTGCGCCGGCCGTGTCGCCCGCGCGCTCGCGCACGAGCGGGAACAGCTCCTCGACCTCCTCGAGCCGGCGCCGCACAAGCGCGGGGTCCCTGACCGTATAGGCGCCCATCTCGACGTTCTCGCGCACTGTCATCTCGGGGAACAGGCTGTGGGCCTGGGGCACCAGGACCGCTCCCTTGCCGAGGATCTGACGCGGCGCCAGCCCCACCAGGGAGTCGCCGAGGAAGGCGATCTCGCCGCGGCGTGGGCGCAGGAGGCCGCTGATCGTGGACAGCAGCGTCGACTTGCCCGAGCCGTTGGGACCGACGATGCACATGATCTCGTGCCGGGCGACCGTGAACGAGACGCCCTTGAGGATGTCGCCCCCGCCGTAGCCCGCGGTCACGCCCTCGACCGTGAGCAGCACCTCGTTCCCATTGCTGGCCCGGCTAGTCGTCATCGTCGTCGGCTCCCCCCAGATAGGCGTCGAGCACCGCCGGGTCGGCCCGAACCTGCTCGGGAGTGCCGGTCTTCAGCGTCCGCCCCTGGTGCAGAACGGTCACCTCGTGGCAGAGCCCCATGACGAACTCCATATTGTGCTCGACGACCAGGAAGGTCTTGCCGGCCCGGTTGAGCTCCCGGATCCGCTCGGTGAGCTGCTTGATCAGCGTCGGGTTGACCCCGGCGGTCGGCTCGTCGAGCAGGAGCACGGCGGGGTCAGCTACGAGCAGCGACGCCAGCTCGAGCAGCTTGCGCTGCCCGTAGGACAGATTGCCGGCCGGGCCGTGGGCCAGGCGGGCCAGGCCGACGAAGTCGAGCAACTCGAGCGCGCGGGCGCGCTCGGCCGCCGAGCCGGCCCGGCGGGCCACGCTGCGCGTCCACCCCTCGTGGCGCTGGGTGGCGACCAGCATGTTCTCGAGCACGCTCAGCCGGAAGAACAGCCGGGTTATCTGAAACGTCCGACCCACGCCGAGCGCGAACACCCGCTCCGGGGTGGCCCGGGTGATCGGCTGTCCGTCGAAGCGAACCTCTCCCCCGTTGCACCGGTCATAGCCGGTCATCACGTTGAACAGCGTGGTCTTGCCGGAGCCGTTCGGGCCGATCAGGCCGGCGATCGAACCCTTGGCCACCGACAGCGAGCAGTCGCTCAAGGCCTGGAGCCCGCCGAACGCCTTCGACACCCGGTCGGCTTCGATCAGCGCGCTCATCGCGCCCCCGCCTCGACCACGTCCCCGGTCCGGCCCGGCTCGCCGGGGCCGGACTCGGACGGCGAGGAGCGCGCCCGCCAGCGCTCGATCAGCTCCTCGACGCTCGGGATCACGCCGCGCGGGAGCAGCAGCACCACGAGCAGGAACAGCGCTCCGTAGATGATCAGGTACGCCTGGCTCGCCCCGTAATGCAGGGTGAAGTACTGCTGGAGCGATTCGAGCACGAGCGCTCCGAGCAGCGGCCCGAGGACCGTCCCCAGCCCACCCAGGAAGGCCATCAGCGCGATGGACAGGTCGAACAGCGGGTCGAACGCGAACTGGGGGAAGATCTGGCCGAGGAAGTACGCGTAGATGCCGCCCGCCATCCCGACCGGAACCGCCGACAGGATGAACGCGGTCAGCTTCACCCGCCCGACCCGTACGCCGAGGCCGCGCGCACGCTCCTCGTCGTCGCGGATGGCCAGCAGCTGAAGGCCGAACCGCGACCGGCGCACGAAGAAGGTGAGCGCCACGGTGAGGAGCAGAAGCCCCGCGGTCACCCAATAGAAGTTGTCGTTGTAGGCGGTTATCGACCACAGCGGCGTGGGTGGCTGCAGACCCGAGGAGCCGCCGGTGAAGCCGAGGTTGAATGCCGCGAGCTGGAAGATGAACATGAACGCGATCGTGATCACCACGAACGTGTGGCGGCGGGCCCGGAGCGCGATCAACCCCGTGGGAATCGCGATCAGCCCGGCGACGATCCCCGCCACCGGAACCAGCGCGAACACGCCCCACCCCGCCGCGATTCCGAGATGGTTGGCCAGCAACGTGAGCGTGTAGGCACCGCAGCCGAAATACACCGCGTGACCGAGCGCGATGTAACCCGAGTTCCCGGCGAACATGTTCCACGCCGCAGCGGAGACCATGAAGATCAGGGTGAAGAACGCGATCGAGGTGGTGTCCGGGCTGCTGAACACGAGCGGGAAGACGGCCAGGATCACCACTCCGGCCACGACCAACAGCGCGCGGATGGGGGCTGGCACGCTCACCCGAGCCCGACCGCCGCGCTCATTGCGCCCTGACCGCCGCCTTCCCGAACAGCCCGTTGGGGCGGAACGAGAGCACGACGATCAGCGACGCGTAGTACACGAGGGTGGCCCACACCGGCGACCACACCACCGCGACCACATCCTCGAGGGTGACCATGAACAGCGCCGCCACCAGCGCACCCCCGATGCTTCCGAGCCCGGCCAGGATCACGATCGAGAGCAGACGCGAGATCAGGTCATAGCCGCTGCCGGGGGTGAACGCATTGGTGGCGCCGAAGACCATGCCGCCCGCCGCGGTCACCGCCACGCCGATGCCGACCGACACGGTGCGCACCCGGTTGACGTTCACCCCGATCAACTCGGCCGCCGTGCGGTTCTGCAGCGACCCGCGCACGCCGCGTCCGAAGTGAGTCCGATACAGGACGTAGTACAGAACGCCGAGCAGAGCCAGCGCGAGCACGAAGCCGAATACGTAGATGTAGGGCAGGTAGAAGCCGAGCAGGTGGAACGTGCTGTCGACATACGACGCGTGCAGCTGCAGCACGTTCACCCCGAAGATCACGCTGAGGATGCCCTCGATGATGATCGCCACCGCGTAGGTGACCAGGATCGACATCGCGACCCGGTCCTGCTCGCGCAACCGCCGCATGAACGCCCACTCGATCGCCACCCCGAGCACGAAGAAACCGGGGATCGTGATAATCAGGCCGAGGAACAGGTCGATCCCCAGGCGTGCCGACAGCTCGTAGCTCATGTAAGCGCCGAGCACGACCAGCGCACCCTGGGCGATGTTGATGATGTCCATCACGCCGAAGATCAGCGTGAGCCCGGCCGCCATCAGCGCATAGACGCCCCCGGTCAGTATCCCGTCGACAATCGCCTTCGCGATCGAGGAGGCGTTCATGCGGGGAGGACCACTATCCCCAGTTCGGCTTCGGGAAGGTGGGCGGCTTGGAACCGGTGGCGCCGACCGGCAGCACCTGAACCTGGTTGCCCTTCTGCCACTGGAACACGAACGCGGCCGCGGCGCCGTTCTCACCCTTTGCGTCGAACTTCACCGGGCCTTGCACGCTGTTCAAGGTGACCCCGCTGTGCAGGTAGGAGATGATCTTGGAATTGTCGAGGCTGTGGGTGGCGGCGACCGCCTGCGCGACGACCTCACCCACCGAATAGGCCTCGGCCACGTCGGCGTTGACATCGGCGGGGCTGCCGCCGTACTTGGCCACGTACTCGCTGACCATCTTCTGGCTCTGGGCGTTGGCGTAACTCGGGTACCACCCGTTCGGGTACATGATTCCCTCGGCGTTGTTCATCCCGCCGATCGCCTTGAGGAAGTCGGCGCCCTGGTCGGGCCCGGCGGTCGCGATGAACACCTTCGGGTTGTAGTGCTGCTGGATGAACGCGTGGACGAATGCCGACACCGTCGGCACGTCGACCGACCCGAGCACGACGGCGTCGGCGTGGCTCGACGCCACCGCGCTGGCGATCGGCGCGTAGTCGGTGACCTCGGCCGGGAACACCTTGTTGTAGACGGTCTTGATACCCGCCGCGCTCATGATGCTCTGGGCCTGCGGAATCTGCGGCTGGGTAAACGGGTCGTCGCTGGTCGCGAAGGCCACGGTCTTCGGTCGCTGCGAGGCGGGCAGCGAGGAGACCCACTTGGCGAACGGCACCAGGTTGTCGACCACCGGCAGGCTGACGTCGAAGATGTTGTGCAGCCCGTTGCCGAACGCGGCCGGCGCCCCGCCCGCGCCCTCGACGAACGCGTAGCCGTAGCGGTTGACCACCTTGGAGGAGGGCACCGTGAGCAGCGTCGAGAACGGCCCGAACACGAGCTTGGCGTGGTCGGAGGAGATCAGCTTCTGGTAGTTGGTAACCACCTGGGCCGGGCTGCTCGCGTCGGAGACGATGTCGAGCTTGACCGGGTGGCCCATCAGCCCGCCCGTCTTGTTGATGTCGTCCGCCCACAGCTGATAGCCCCGCTTG
This sequence comes from uncultured Solirubrobacterales bacterium, assembly GCA_963834675.1. Lineage (GTDB taxonomy): Bacteria > Actinomycetota > Thermoleophilia > Solirubrobacterales > Solirubrobacteraceae > Palsa-465. Next base: position 955,668 of record CAWICS010000008.1, on the reverse strand, counting down.
AACGCGGTGCCGTCGGCCGAGAAGTCACCCGACAACGAGAGCGACGTGCCGATCACGACCGGTGAGCCGCTGGCGCCGCCGCTCGAGCCACCCGAGCTCCCCGAGCCACTCGACCCACTCGACCCCGAGCTTGCGCTCCCCGAGCTGCTGCTCGACCCTCCGCATCCCGCCAGCAGCGCCGCGATCGCGGCTATGGCGATCACGGATGACACCCAAGCCCTGCGCCGAACACTCGTCATCTGGACCTTCTCCTCCCCGCGCGGGTTACCTCGACGTGCGGACACCGTACGTGTGCGCAGGCCGGCTCGCGAGCCGCTCCAAAGGCCTCGAGCAGCGGGCGCTGGACCGGACTGCAAACGTTTGCTGCAATCGAGTGCGACCCTACCGGCGTCAATGTGAGGTGTCAAGAGACCGTGTGTTGCGATCTGCTTGGGCGACCGCCGGCGCGGTCGACCCGCGAATCACCAGCTCGGGGGCGAGCAATAGCTGGCGCGGTGGTGCGTCCCCGCCCAGCAGCTGCTCGAGCATCAGGCCGGCGGCGGTCGCCCCGAGCTCGTAGTGCGGCACCCGCACCGTGGTGAGCGGCGGCCGGAACCGGTCGACGAACGGCATGTCGTTGTAGCCGACCACCGACACGTCATTCGGGCAGTTCAGACCATGTTCCTCGAGCGCGTCGTAACAGCCGAGCGCGAGCAGGTCGTTGCCCGCCACGATCGCGGTGAAGTTCAGCCCGCGGCTCAGCAGCTCGCCACAGCGCCGCTCGCCCTCGCGCTCGGTGAACGTATCGCTGAACACGACCAGGTCCGGGTCGACCTCGAGCCCGCTCGCCTCCATCGCGTCGAGAAAGCCCAGGTGCCGCGACCAGCCGGTATAGAGCGTCTGCGACCCGGCCAGGTGGGCGATCCGCCGATGCCCGAGTCCGGCCAGGTGCTCGACGGCCAGCCTGACCCCCTCGTGGTCGTCGCCGGTCACCGCCGGGAGCGCGTCCGAATCGACCCGCCGGTTGACCAGCACGACCTTGACTCCCGTGCGCACCTGGTCGGCCAGCAGCCAGTGGTCGCGGCGCGCGGTGGCCGCGATGAACCCGTCGACCTGCCGCGCGCTCATCGCCTCGTAAGCCACGCGCTCGCGGTCGGCGTCGTTGTCGGTGTTGGCGATCAGCGGCGTGTAGCCACCCTCGCGCAGGCCATCCTCGATGCCCCGGACGACCGCCGCGAACAGCGGGTTCATCAGATCGGGGACGAGCACCCCGATCGTGTTCGAGCGGTTGGTTCGCAACCCGCGGGCGATCGGGTTGGGGCGGTAGCCGAGCTCCTGGGCGGCGTCGAGCACCCGCCGCGCGGTGCGCTCGTTGACCAGTCCCCGGGTCTGCGGGTTGAGCGCCCGCGACACCGTGCCGGGATGCACCCCGGCCACTCGCGCCACGTCGCGCAGCGTGGCCGGGCCGGCCAAGCTCACCCTCCTCGTCGCCATCGCCAGATGATTATGCACACGATTGCAACAACGTATTAGCGGCTGGACGTCCGATTGGCTCCCCGGCGCTTTCCAAACGCCCCGTTCTCCCCAACCCGGCCGGGCGCGAGGGGAGCCAATCGGGCCTGCCAGCCGCCGACTGAGCCGGAAGCCGGAACGCGTGAAACACGTCACGCCGACGCGCCTCCCGGGGGCGTGACGAACTGCACGCCGGGGACGCGGCTAACGCGTCACGGTCAGGCGGCGGTGGGCGGAGTGACGCGTAATCCGCGCTGGGAGCGCAGGATCGCCGGATCAAGCGCTGTTCAGCCCCGGCGCTCGGCCGGCCGGGAACTGCGGAGGGGGCAGCGTTGGTGCGGGTGGGACCGGGCAGGTGAGCGGTTCCCCAGCCGTGACGGTCACCCGCTCGCCGTGATGGATCAGCTCCAGGGGCTCGCCGTCGATCAGCTCGTAGGTGGCGTGCTCGGCGTGCACCTCGACGCGCAGGCGGCGGCCCCGATAGAGGAGGCCGAAGCCAAGGCGCGTGAGGCGGGAGGGCAGGCGCGGAGCGAACATCAGCGTCTCGCCGTAATCGCGCATCCCGCCAAATCCGGCGACCACGACGTGCCAGACGCCGGAGAGCGCGGCCAGGTGCAGCCCGTCGCGGGTGTTGAAGGCAAGGTCGCGGAGGTCGATGAACGCGGTCTCGGTGAGGTAGTCCAGGGCCAGGTCGAGATGGCCCACCTCGGCCGCCACCACGCCCTGGATGGCCGCCGACAGCGATGAGTCGCGCACGGTGACGCTCTCGTAGAAGGCGAAGTCGCGCGCCTTCTGCTCCTCGTCCCAGCGATCGCCGAACAGGTAGATGGCGAACACCAGGTCGGCCTGCTTGACCACCCGGCTCGAGTACAGGATGTAGTTGTGGTGGTGCAGCAGCAGCGGGTAGTCCTCGGGCGGGGTGTGCTCGAAGTCCCACGGACGCAGGCGCGTGAAGCCGTTGCACTGCTGGGTGATCCGGGCATGCCGGTCGAACGGGACGACGATCGCTGCGGCGGCGTCGCGCCAGCTGGCCACCTCCTCTTCGGTGACCCCGAGGTAGGAGGCGTGACGCATGTGACGCACGGCGAGGTCGGCGGCAACCTGCATGTTCCGCGCCGCCATCAGGTTGGTGAACACGTTGTTGTCGACCAGTGCGCTGTACTCGTCGGGACCGGTCACCCGCTCGATCCGGAAGCCCCCCTGGGCGTCGTGATGGCCGAGCGAGCGCCACAGGCGGGCGGTGTTGACCAGCAGCTCGAGCGCGGGGCCGGTTTCGAACTCGAGGTCTTCGGTGGCGAACAGGTAACGCCGCACGGCGTCGGCGACGTCCCCGTTGATGTGGAAGGCGGCCGTGCCGGCCGGCCAGTAGGCCGAGCATTCCTGGCCCCGGATCGTGCGCCATGGGAAGGTCGCGCCCTTGAGGCCAAGCTCCTTGGCGCGGGCCTTCGCGAGGTCGAGGGTGGAGTGGCGCCAGAGCAGCGCGTCGCGCGCGGCGTTGGGCGAGGAGTACGTGAGCACGGGAAGGGTGTAGGCGTCCATGTCCCAGAACGTGTGGCCGTCGTAGCCGCTCCCGGTCAGCCCCTTGGCTGGGATCGCGCGGAGCTCAGCGCGCGCTGCCGCCTGAATCACATGGAACAGCGCGAAGCGAACGGCCTGCTGGAGCGCGGGATCGCCGTCGAGCTGAATGTCCGCGCGTTCCCAGACGTCGGCCAGATAATCCCGCTGGGCCGCGAGCAGACCGTCCCATCCGGTCCGGCGCGCGGCGGCCAGCGCCAGATGGACCTGGTCGCGCAGCGAGGGGAGCGAGCGCTGGCTCGACCATCCGTAGCCGAGGAACTTGACGATCCGCAGCTTCTCGCCCGGCTGCAGCTCGGTGCTGATCGTCAGCCGTCCAAGATCGGGCCCGCTCTCGGCTGCGGTGTAGGTCCCCTCGGGGCCGTCGATCACGTGATCCATGGCGGCCGCCATGCGCAGGCCGCTCGCACGCGTGCGATGCACGAGCGTGACCCGCATCCCCTGGACGTAGTCCTCCTCGGAGACCAGCGGCGCCTCCAGCGCGGCTGCCTCGCGCGGGTCCGCCGCATTGTTCGGCACGGCCGCCGGCTCGTTGGCCACCAGTTCGGACTGCACGCCGATGCGGGCCGGCTCGCCCACTGGCTCGATCTCGAACATGATCGCCGCGATCGAGCGCTGCACGAACGAGACCACCCGCGTGGAGCGGATGTGGACGGTCTGCCCGGCCGGCGAGATCCACTCGAGTTCGCGGCGCAGCACTCCGTCGCGCAGGTCGAGCGTGCGCTCGTGGCGCACCAGCTTTCCGTAGCGCACGTCGAACGGCTCGTCGTCCACGAGGACGCGGAACACCTTCCCGTTGGTGACGTTGATCATCGTCTGGCCGGCCTCGGGGTTCCCGTAGGCCGACTCGGCGTAGGGCAGCGGGCGCTTCTCGTAGAGGCTGTTGAGGAACGTGCCGGGCGAACCCGACGGCTCGCCCTCGTCGAGGTTGGCCCGCAGGCCGATGTGTCCGTTGGACAGGGCGAAGATCGACTCGGTCTGGGCGAGCAGCTCGAGATGGAGCTCGCGCTCTGTGACCGACCACGGCTCGACCGTGAACACGTCGGAGCCGATCATGAGCCGGCGCCGATCACGAGCGCTTCTCTATGAGCTCGGCGAGGTCCTGGACGACAACATCCGCGCCGTGCGCGCGCAGCGCCTCGGCGTGACCGGTGCGATCCACCCCCACCACCTGGCCGAAGTGCCCGGCCCGGTCGGCCTCCACCCCGGCCTCCGCGTCCTCGAACACCGCGCATTGTGCGGGCTCGGCCCCGCCCGCCTTGGCGCCGGCCAGGAACGTGTCGGGCGCCGGCTTGCCGGCCAGGTGCTCGCGCTCGGCCACCTCGCCGTCGATCCGCGCCTCGAACAGGGCCTCGATGCCGGCGGCGATCAGGACGTCCCGGCAATTGGTGCTCGACGAGACGACCACGGTGTGCAGGCCCTGCTTGCGCGCCTGCTCGACGAAGCGCACCGAGCCCTCGTAGGCGTCCACTCCCTCGTCGCGGATCAGCTTCAGAACCAGATCGTTCTTGCGCAACCCGAGGCCGTAGATGGTCTCGGCGTCCGGCGAATCGCCGGGCGTCCCGAGCGGGAGGTCGATTCCGCGCGACTGCAGGAACGAGCGCACGCCGTCGCGCCGCGGCTTGCCGTCGACGTACTGCTGGTAGTCCCCGTTCACCGTGAACTCCCGGAACGGCTCTCCGGTTCGGTGCGCTCGCTCGCGCAGGTACTGGTCGAACATCTGCTTCCACGCCTTGGCGTGGACCTTCGCGGTCTGGGTCAGCACCCCATCCAGGTCGAACAGGCAGGTGGTGATGCCCTCGGGCAGGTCGAGCACGCGAGGAAGCTTCCCGCAAAGTGCGGTGAACGAAAAGTCCGGAGGGTGGCGTGAACGCGCGCTTTCAGGCCACGCTGGCCTGCCGGCGCTGGCTCTCGACGCTCACGTTCTGCGCCGCGCTGTCCGTATCTCCACCCGGGAGCATCGCGTGGCCAAGCAAGTCGGCGAGCTCGGCCTTCAGGCCCGCGCTGTCGCAGACGCGGTAGTCGGCGCCCAGCTTCAGCCGGCGATCGCCCACCGATGTTGAGAGCTCGATCACCACCTCGCGCTCGCCGGGCGAGCCGGCCAGCACCTCTTTTAGCTCGGATAGGACCGACGCGGCCAGGGCGGTGGCGTCAAGCCGGAGCCGAAGCGCGCGGGGAACGATCGGCCGGCGCGCCGCCTCCTCGCGGGCCTTCTCGACCTCCTCGGCGCTGGGATCGAAGCGCTCGACCTGCTGGACCACGATGCACGTGGTCTCGCGGTCCTTGTGGTCGACCCGCCCGCGCACGATCACGATCGAGTCCTGCGCCAGCACCTCGCCGGCGGTAGCGAGCACGTTGCCGAACACCAGCAGCTCGACCGAGGCCTCGAGGTCGTCGAGCGTGGCGAACATCATCGGGTCGCCCTTCTTGGTGCGGATCGTCTTGTTCTCGATGATCATGCCGCCGACCGTGGCCCAGTCGCCGTCGCGCCGGGCGGATACATCGGACAGCGGGCATTCCACGCGAGCCTGGAGCGCCGCCCGGACCTCCTTGAGCGGATGGGCCGAGATGAACAGTCCGATCGACTCCTTCTCGGCCGCCAGTAACTCGGCACGCTCGAACTCGATCGTCGGAATCGGCGCGTGGCTGGGGAGCGCGAAGGTCTCCTCGCCGGCATCGCCATCCGTATCGCCGCCGAGGTCGAAGATCGAGCCCTGGCCGATTGCCGCGTCCTGCTGGGCCTTCTGTCCCGCGCCCTGCGCCTGCTCGAGCATGATCAGCATGCCCTTGCGGGTCGCGCCGGTCGACCCGAACGCGCCGCACTTGATCAGCGCCTCGATCGCCTTCTTGTTCACCGCTCGGTTGTCGACCCGGGCGCAGAAGTCGAACAGGCTCACGAACGGGCGGGCGGGCGGGTCGTAATCACCCCGCGCCCGCTTGATCGCCTCGACCGCCGCGTAGCCGACGCCCTTCACGGCATCGAGTCCGAAGCGGATGTTCCCGTCGACGACCACGAACTCGTGGTCTGAGAGATTGACGTCCGGGGGGAGGATCGAGATGCCCATCTGCTCGGCCTGCGATACGAAGAACGGCACCTTGTCCTTGGTGTCCATCACCGAGGAGATCAGGGCGGCCATGTACTCCGCCGGGTAGTTGGACTTCAGCCACGCGGTGCGGTACGCGATCAGCGTGTAACAGGCGGCATGGGAGCGGTTGAAGCTGTAGTCGGCCGAACGCTCGTTGGTCGTCCACAGCCACTCGATCACCTGCTCGCTGGTCCCCGAGGCCCGGCAGCCGGCCACGAACTCCGGCTTGAGCTTGGCCATCGCCTCGCGGTTCTTCTTGCCGATCGCCTTGCGCAGGTCGTCCGCCTTGGCACCGCTGAACCCCGCGATGTCCTTGGCGATCTGCATCGCCTGCTCCTGGTAGAGGATCACGCCCTTGGTCGCCTCGAGAATCGGGCGCAGCCGGTCGTCCGGGTAGGTGATCAGGTCCGGGTGGTGCTTGCCGCGGGCGTAGCTCGGGATCTGGTCCATCGCGCCCGGCCGGTACAGCGCGTTGAGCGCGACGAGGTCGTCGAACTCGTCCGGCTTGACCTTCTTGAGCGCCTCGCGCATGCCCTCGGACTCGAACTGGAACACCCCCACCGAGTCGCCCCGGGCCATCATCTCGTAGGTGGGAGCGTGATCGAGCGGAAGGCGTGCCATGTCCGGCCGCTCGCCGGTCGAGCGCTCGATGATGTCGAGCGCGTCCTCGATCACGTCGAGGTTGCGCAGCCCGAGGAAGTCCATCTTGAGCAGCCCAAGCTGCTCGACCGGCTTCATCGAGAACTGGGTCACGGTGCGGAACACCCGCTCGCCGTTCTCGTCGGTCGAGCCCGAGTCGGCGATCTGCAGCGGCACGATGTCGGTCAGCGGACGATCCGCGATCACCACCGCGGCGGCGTGGATCGAGGAGTTGCGAACGATTCCCTCCAACCCCTGGGCCACCTCGACTATCTGCTTGGCCGTCGGGTCGCGGTCGACCTCGGCGCGCAGCGGCTGCCCCGGCTTCAGGCAGTCCTCGAAGCTGGGCGGCCGGCCCATGATCGGGTCCGGGATGAGCTTGGCCAGGCGGTCGCCGGCGCCGTAGTCGTGGCCGAGGACGCGCGCGGCGTCGCGGGTGGCGGCCCGCGGGAACATCTTGCCGAAGGTCACGATCTGGGCTACGGAGTCCTTGCCGTACTTGTCGATCACGTAGCGGATCACCCGCTCACGGCCCCGCACCGAGAAATCGATGTCGATATCTGGCATCGACACGCGCTCGGGGTTCAGGAACCGCTCGAACAGCAGCCCGTAGCGCAGGGGGTCGACGTCGGTGATCTGCAGCGAGTAGGCGACCAGCGAGCCGGCGGCCGAGCCGCGGCCCGGGCCCACCGCGATCCCCGAGTCCTTGGCGTACTTGACGAAGTCCCAGACGATCAGGAAGTAGCCGCTGAAGCCCATCCGCTCGATCACCCCGAGCTCGTACTCGGCGCGCTCGAGCGCCTCGGCCGGAAGCGGATCGCCGTAGCGCTCGCGCAGGCCCTCGAGCACCAGGGCTCGCAGGTACTCGCTCTCGCTCTTCCCCCCCGGCGTCGGGTAGCGCGGGATCAGCTGGCGGCCGAGCTCGAGCTCGACGTCGCAGCGCTCGGCGATCTCGAGCGTCGAGGCCAGCGCCTCGGGCCACTCCGCGAACGCCTGGGCCATCTCCTGGGTGGAGCGGAGATAGAACTCGTTGGCGTCGAAGCTGATCTTGGGCTGGCTGAGCGTCGACTTGGTCTGGACGCACAGCAGCGCGGCATGGTGGCTGTAGTCCTCGCGGCGCAGGTAGTGAACGTCGCCGGTGCCGACCAGCGGCCGGCCCACCTCGCGGGCGATCTTGACGATTCCCTCGTTGGCCTGGTCCTGTGCCGCCACGCCGTTCTTCTGGACCTCGAAGTACACGTTGTCGGCGCCGAACGCCTGCATCAGCTCGTCGGCATGGGCCCGCGCCTGGGGCACGCGCCCGTCGAGCAGGTGCTGGCAGAAGCGCGACTGCAGGCAGCCGGTCAGAACGATGACTCCCTCGGCATGAGAGGCCATCTGGGCCATGTCGACCGACGGCTTGCCCCGTTGATAGCCCTCGAGGAAGCCGGCTGAGCACAGCTTGACCAGGTTGCGGTAGCCGACCGGGGTGGCCGCCAGCAGCGTCAGGTGGAAGCGATCGAGCTTGCCGGGGCCTCGCCGCTCGTGGTCGTCGACCACGTACACCTCGCACCCCAGCAGCGGCTTGACGTTGTGCTTGCGAGCGGCCGTGAACAGCTCGACGGCGCCGTTCATAACGCCATGGTCGGTGAGCGCCACCGCGGGCTGTTCGAACTCCGCCGCGCGCCCCACCAGCGCGTCGATGTTGCACGCGCCATCGAGCAGCGAGTACTCCGAATGGACGTGCAGGTGGACGCAGGAGGAGGTCATGGAGGCGATTCCGGTCAGCGAGAGCGCTCGTCTTCGAGCATAGGCATCGCGCCGGACGCGTGGCGGGGGCTTAGCCGCACTGTGCGCGATCGAGCCAGCGCCGCAGCAGCGTGACTGGCCGCTCCTCGCCCGCGACCTCGGGATCGAGGGCGGCGAGGCGCCCGAGGAGGGCATCCTCCGCGCACACCAGCATGCTCGCCACCGGGCCGTGGGGCGGCTCGGCCGAGGCCAGCGGGACGCGGCCGTCGCGGATGAGCAGGTACGCGTCCGGCGTAGTGATCGCGGGATCGCGATGCCCGATCGTGAACCTCTCCCCGGCCGTCCAGCCCGGCTCGATCATCAGTGCCGCAAGGGCGAAGGCCAGCACCGGATCCAGCCTCACCCCGGCGGCGTGGAGCTCGGGCAGGGTGAGGCCCGCGCCGATCAGCCGGTCGATGGCGGCCACCCGGCGGCGGTCACCGCGTACCCGCGCCATGCGCCCCGGCGGGATCCGCAGGCGCCGTTGCAGCCTGCCTGAGCGCAGCAGCCGCGCCACGCTGGCGAGATCTCCGACGAGCTGGAAATCGAGCTCGGAGGCCGGACGCACGGTGGCGTCGTGCTCGACATGGACGCCCAGGCTGTCTGACGTGACGTGGGCGACGAGTACGTCGCTCAGGACCAGGTCGTAGGCGACCGGTTGGGGGTCAGCCGCCCGTTGAGCGGGAAGCAGAGCGAGCACCAGCCGGCCGGCCGCCGATGCGTCCTCGGCGGCGAGCCGCCGAAACGCGGAGTGCAGCCAGGGCTTAGCGGCCCTCACCGGATCGACCGAAGCCGGCTCGCTTGGGGCGGGGTCTGGGTCTACCGGAGGGGTGCGCTCGCGCAGGCGGGCCAGCGCTTCGGCCAGGTGCTCGGCCTGGATGGGACCGGCGGCGGTGGGGTCGGGCCGCGGAGGAGGCGAGATCGCGGGAGTCGGGGGCGTGGCGGCAGGCGGCTCGGCCGGAGGAGGCTCGGCCGGAGGAGGTTCGGCCCGGAGCTGGGCCAGCTCGGCCCGCACCAGCGCGATCGCCTCGTAGGCCCGGGCCGAGCGCCGGCGCTGGACCGCGACCTCCTCCCGGGCGGCCGCGAGCTCGCGCTCGAGCTCAGCCACGCGCGGATCCGCCCGCTCCATGCGGGGCCTGACCATGCCGGTCTCGATCCGAAGCAGCGCCCGATCGGCGGGGCGCTCAGCCGGCTTAGCCGAGGGGACCACGGGGCGCGCTCGCCGGGCGGCCAAATCGAAATCGCCCTCACGCCGGCTGAGCGTCCCCCGAGCATCGCCGGTGGCCGGCGAGGCTGGTGCGGGTTCGGGCGAGACGGGAGGCGGTCGCTCGGTCAGGCGGCGCTCGGCCGCATCCCGGGCTGTCTCGGCCGCGTCACGCGCCGCCTCGGCCGCGGCGGCCGCGTGCCCCGCCTCGTCCACGGCCCGGCGCAGGCGGGTGAGCTCGCGCTCGAGCTCGGCGACCCGGCCGTGCAGGACGCTCAGATCGCGCTGGGCGCTCCGGGTCCGCGCGGCCAGCTCCTGCTCCAGATCGCCCCGAAGCGCGCGCTCGGCGTGGGCGTGCTGCTCGGCCCCGCGCAGCCGGCGCTCGCGGGCGGCGAGCTCCACTCGCAGCCGATCCGACTGCGCCCGTGCCGCGCCCAGCTCACTCTCGAGCCGCTCGACCTCGCCGGCCAGCTCGGCCGCCCGGCGCCGGGCACTCTCAGCGGCCAGCTCGGAGCTTCGCGCCCGGCGCGCCTCGAGCAAATCGGGACTCGGCGGCTCCGGCGGCTCGGCGATCGTCACCTCGCCGATCGGCAGGGGGACCATCACGCCCCCGAGCTGGAGGAAGGTACGGCCGGGTAGCACCGGGGCGAGCGCGGCCGGCACCGAGAAGCTCATCCGCCACGTCCCCGGAGCTGCGCCGGTCAGCGAGGGCGGCTCGGGCATGGCCATGAACCGCTGGCGGCCGGCCTCGGTCTCGACCACGAGCATGGCCTGGCCGCGCAGCTCGGGGCGCCGCCGGCGCCAGCGCCCTGTCACCCGCACGGTGAGGCTGGGTCCGCCCGCCGCGACACACTCGACCGCCTCTATCCCGAGTGAGGAGGGCAGATCGGTCATCGGCGCGGACGGTAAGCCCGCGCGCGGACGTCAACTCGATCTAGTCGATCTAATCGTCGTCGCCGGAGCGCCGCAGCGCTATCGCCGCACCGCCGGCCAGCAGGGCGCTGGCCGCTCCGGCGATCGCGAGCTTGCGCCCGGCATCGGGAAACTTGCGGCGCAGGTACCACTTGGCGCCCTGCCAGACCGCGAAGCCGAGGAGCTTGTAACCCATAGAGGCCAGGCTACCCCTCGCCGGAGTCGCGCAGTCGCCAGGCCATTCGCGATTGGAGTGACCAAAGCTCGATGAATCCGGGCGAGGCGGCCTGGGCGAACAGACCGCCGGACTCCGCGAACGTGGCCAGCTGGGCGTCATAGACCGCGTGCGGCGAGGAACGGGTGACCGCGCGCGCCGAGCCCTTGTAGAGCTTTATCCCAATCGTGCCGGTGACCTGGGCGTTGGCCGCGTCCATGTAGGCGTCGAGATCGCTGCGCAGCGGATCCCACCACAGGCCTGCGTAGACCAGGTAGGCCCACTTCTGGTCGAGCACCGGCTTGAGCTGGTTCTGGTGGATCGTCCCGACCAGCTTCTCGAGCTCGCGGTGGGCGAGCAGCAGGATCGCCGCCGCGGGGACCTCGTAGATGTCTCGCACCTTCAAGCCCACGATTCGGTCCTCGATGTGGTCGACGATCCCGACACCGTGGCGGGCGCCGATCTCCCCGGCCCGTTCGAGCAAGTCCACGAGCTCGAGCCGCTCGCCGTTCAGAGCCACCGGGACCCCGCGCTCGAACTCCACGGTCACGATCTCGGCCTCGTCGGGCGCCTCCTCGGGCCGGGTGACGAGCTGGAAGACGTCGTCCTCGGGCGCGTGATCGAGCTCCTCGATCCACCGCCCCTCGCTCGAGCGTCCCCAAAGGTTGTCGTCGATCGAATACGGCGCGTGCTCGGTGCCGCCCTTGACCGGGATCCCGTGCTCGCGCGCGTAGGCGGCCTCCTCGTCGCGACCCATCCGCCACCCGCGCACGGGCGCGATCACCTTGAGCTCGGGCCCCAGGGTGGCCACGGTGGCGTCGATCCGCACCTGGTCGTTGCCCTTGCCGGTGCACCCGTGGGCGATCGTGTCGCACCCGGACTGCCGCGCGTATCTCACGGCCAGCTTGGCGATCAGCGGCCGGCCCAGCGCGGTGAAGAGCGGGTAGCCGAGCCCGTAGGTCCCGTTTGCCTTGATCGCCGGGACGATGTACTCGCGCGCGAACTCCTCGCGGGCATCGACCACGTGGCACTCGGTCGCGCCGAGGTTGAGCGCCTTGCCGCGGATCACCTCGTAGTCCTCGCCCGGCTGGCCCAGGTTGACGGTCAGCGCCACCACCTCGGCCTGGTACTGCTCCTGGATCCACTTGAGCATCACGCTGGTGTCCAGGCCGCCGCTGTAGAGCAGCAGCACACGGTGCACGTGCGAGGGATCGGCTTCGTAGGTGGTGGTGGGAAGCGGCCCGAGGTCGCTCACGTAAAAGTCTCCTTTACTAGTCTCCGCTGCTTCTTGGCGGCGAACTCGGCGAACCGGCCGGCGAACTCGCCGCGTGCGGCGCGCTCATCGTCGCCCAGCCGGCCGATCAGCGCGCCCATGGCCATCAGCGCCCCCGCGTCGCCGACCTCCGGGCCCAGGGACCTGAGCGACGCCACCTGAACCTCGCGGTCCTGGTGGCGGCCGAGGACATCCTGGAGTCCCTTCAGCGTCTTGATCATCGGCTTGACCACCTCACCGGGGTACAGGGGCGCGCCGAACAGCTCCAGCAGGTAGCGGAGCTCCTTGCCCTTCTTGCGCAGCTCGTGGTACTCCTCGGCCGGACTCGACTCGTCGATCGCGCCGCCCATCCGCACCATCTGCCGGTACACCTTGCGGATCCGCTCCCCCGCCACCTCGCCAATCGGCCGAGCGGCGTCGGGACGCTCGGACTGGTCGGCCTCCTCCAGGCGATCCAGGAACGCTCGCCACGACGACAACAGCCGCTTGGCGTGCTGTGAGCGCAGATCGCGGACCAGCTGCTGGTGTGCCTTGACCCGCCGCGCCCGGAGCACCTCCAGAAGCGGATCGAGGTCGTCCCGCATTGGCTCCGGCACGAGCGCCCGCATCGCGTCGAACTCGAGCACATGGACGTCGAGGTCACGGGCGTCGCCGGTCGCCTGTTGCAGCCAGCGGAACTCGGCGCGGAAGTGCGCCAGCTTGGCCGGCGGAAACACGCGCTTCAGCTCCCGCTGGACCGCCCGGGAGCGCCGCACCGAAACCCTCAGATCGTGCAGGAACTCGCTGTCGAGATCCTCGATGGTGCCGTGCAGGTTCGCCTCGATCACGTCGAGCAGCGCACGCAGGACCGCGGCGGCGGCGATGTCCGCCCGCTCCTCGGCGCGCAGCGGAACCTCGACCTTGGACGGAAACCCGCCCGGGACGCCGCCGGCCACCCTGACTGCCTCATCGACCAAGGGCTCGTCGGCGAGCTTGAAGCCGAGCTCCTGCTCGAGCGTGAGGAGCACGCTATGGCGCTCGGAGTCATAGCCACGGACCGGGGTGATCCTCAGGCGCGGTCGCAGCGGCGAGGCCTGTCCGGCCGTCCCGGCCAACGACGTCTCCTCGAGCGCCAGGCGCACCACGGTCTTCTGCTCGCCGTCGAGCACCGACATGCGGCGCTCGCGGAGCTGGACCTGGACGAGCGGGAGCAGCGCTCGCGGCTCGGTCAGCTCGGTCAGCGAATCACGCAGCGGGCCAGCCTCCAACTCCTCGGCGAACAGCGGCATGCGCGGGGGCGGCGTCGCCAGCGACGCCTGCACAGCCCCGGCCTCCCGGTCGATCAGCGCCAGCCTCCCGTCCTCGTGCACCAGCGACAACCCGGCCGCATGGAGCAGCCCGTCGAACGTGTCGTAGTAATTGCGCAGGTGCTCGCCCTGCTCCCCGTCCTGGACCTGGAGTGCGCCCGCGACTGCCTCACCGGCGCTCCGCATGGTCATCTGCTCGGGCAGGAGCAGATCCGATCCGCTCACGGGGCCAGCGCTCCCAGCCGGGAGACGGCCTCGTCCACCTCCTCGTCGGAGACGATGAGCGGCGGCTCGAGCCGGATGGTCGCCGGCCCGGTGGCGTTGACCACGAGCCGCTGCTCGAGCAGCGCCCGGCGGGCGAGGCCGGCGGCGTCGAGGCCCTCGGCCAGGTCGATGGCCAGCATCAAGCCGCGGCCACGCACCGTCGACACATAGGGCAGCGCGCTCAGTCCGGCCGCGAGCCGCTCACCGGCCGCGCGGACCCGGGCCAGGAGCTCGGGATCCGAGCAGATGTCGAGCGCCGCGAGCGCACTCGCCGCGATCATCGGACCGCCGGCGAACGTCGATCCGTGGTCGCCGGGCTGAAGCACGTCGGCCAGCCGCGGTCCGGTGATCAGCGCCCCGATCGGGAGGCCGCCGCCGAGCGCCTTGGCGCTCGTCATCGCGTCGGGGACGACGTCGGTCTGCTCATAGGCCCACAGCGTGCCGGTCCGCCCCATCCCGGTCTGGATCTCGTCGAAGATCAGCGCGGCGCCGGCGCGGTCACATGCTGCACGGGCAGCGAGGAGCAACTCGTCGGGCAGCACGTGGATTCCCGTCTCGCCCTGGATCGGCTCGAGTAGAACCGCGGACGTCTGAGAATCGACCGCGGCATCCAGCGCGGCCGGATCCTTGGGGACGACTTCGAAGCCCGGAACGAGCGGGGCGAACGGCGCCTGCTTCGATTCCTGCGGGGTGGCCGACAGCGCGCCGTAGGTCCGGCCGTGGAAGGCACCCTGGAGCACCACCACCTTGCCCTGGGGCCGCGCCCTGCGCGCCAGCTTGATCGCCGCCTCGTTCGCCTCGGCGCCCGAGTTACACAAGAACACCTTGCCGCCGAGCGAGCTCTCGGCCAGCCGCGCCGACAGCCGGAGTCCCGGCTCGGTGTAGTACAGGTTGGTCACGTGAGTGAGCCGCCCGACCTGTTCGCGGACGGTCTCGACGATTCGGGGGTGACAGTGGCCGACGTTCAGGACCGAGATGCCGGCCAGGAAGTCGAGGTACTCGTTGCCGTCGGCGTCCCACAGGCGACAGCCCTCACCGCGCACGAACTCGACCGGGTTGCGCACGTAGGTCGGCACCGCATGGGCCGCCTCGAGCTCCCGGAGCACGGCCAGGCTCATCGCGGGGGTCCGATCTTGGTTCCCTCTCCGGCATCGGTGAACAGCTCGAGCAGCAGCGAGTGCGGGACGCGTCCGTCCACGATGTGGGCGAACGACACCCCACCGTGGATCGCGTCAACGCAGGCCTGGAGCTTGGGTCGCATCCCGCCGGCCACGCCCGGCAGCGACGCCTGGACGGAATCCACGTCCGCCTCGGACACCACGCTCTCGGGGTCGGCGGGGTCGCGCAGCCAGCCCGGCACGTCGGTCAGGAACATCAGCTTGTACGCCCCGAGCGCCCGCGCCACCGCGCCCGCGGCCTCGTCGGCGTTGATGTTGTAGGAGTTCCCCTCGACGTCGGCGCCCACGCTGGCCACCACAGGGATGTAATCCTGGGCGACGTGGGCAAGCACATTGACGTCGACCCGTTCGATGCCGCCCACAAACCCGATGTCCTGGCCGCTCGGCGCGACCTTGCGGGCGGCTCGGAACAGCAGGCCGTCGTCGCCGCACAGCCCGATGGCCGGCTGGCCGTGACGGTTGATCAGCAGCACGATGTCCTTGTTGACCTTTCCGACCAGGACCATCTTGGCGATCTCGACGGTCTCCTGATTGGACACGCGCAGGCCGTCGACGAACTGCACCGGGAGATTCAGGCGCTCCATATAGCTGGTGATCTCCGGCCCGCCCCCGTGCACGATCACCGGGTTCATCCCGACGTACTTGAGCAGCACAACGTCGCGGGCGAACTCCTCCTTGAGCGCCGCGTCGATCATCGCCGCGCCCCCGTACTTGATCACCACGGTCTTGCCGTGGAACTCCCGGATGTAGGGGAGCGCCTCGAGCAGCGTGGCGACATCGCGCACGCGCCGCTCGTCATAGCTGGGTGGGCTAGGTGGTGTACTCGGCATTGAGCGTCACGTACTCGTGGCCCAGGTCGGAGAAGTAGCGCTCGGTCTCCGCGCCCTCGCCCGGCAGGTCGATCTCGTATTCGATCTCCTGGGCCTGCACCGCCTCGGCGAGCGCGCGCTGATCGTGGGGAGCATATGCCCCGCGGCGACACACCTCGACCCCCTCGATCGACACGTCGACGGCCAGTGGGGCGGTGCCCGGCATGGCCATCCCGACCGCCTGGACGATCCGGCCCCAGTTCGGATCGCCCCCGTAGAGCGCGGTCTTGATCAGTGGCGAGTCGGCGACAGCGTGCGCGACACGCTGCACCGCCCTGTCGTCTCCCCCCCGCACGACCACGCGACAGATGCGCCGCGCGCCTTCGCCGTCGCGCACGATGTACAGCGCGAGCTGTCGCAGCAACGTGTCGAGCGCCTCGCCGAAGCGGATCTCGTCGTCGGTCTCGGGCTCGATCTGCACCTCCGACTCGCCGCTGGCCTGGAGGATCACGGTGTCGCTGGTCGAGAGTTGCCCGTCGACGCTGACCCGTTCGAACGACCGCTTGACGGTCACGCTCAGGAGCAGATCGGCGGTCTCGGCCGACATCGCGGCGTCGGTCTGCACGAAGCACAGCAGGGTGGCGAAGTTCGGCGAGATCATCCCGGCGCCCTTGGCCTGAGCGGTCAGCCGCACGGTGCCGGCCTCGAGCTCGACGTCCAGGCACGCGTGCTTATCGAGGGCGTCGGTGGTGCGGATGGCACGAGCGAAGTCGATCTCCCCGTCGGGGCGCAGCGCGTGGGTGGCGGCGACGATGCCCTGCATGACCTGGCTCATCGGGAGCGGCACGCCGATCACGCCAGTCGAGGCGACGGCCACCGCGCTCTCGGCGCCGACGCCGGATGCGATCGCGGCGGCGCCCTGCATCTTGGCCGCGTTCTCGAATCCGGGGCGACCCGTGGCGGCGTTGGCGTTTCCGGCGTTGACAACGACGGCGCGGATGCCGTCGAGCGCGCAGCGCTCGCGGCACAGGAGCACCGGGGCAGACTGGGTGCCCGAGGCGGTGAAGCGCGCCGCGCTGGTGGTGGCCGGCGGCATCGAGACGAGCAAGCCGAGGTCCAGATCGCCGCTCGGCTTGATCCCGCATTTCACGCCGGCCGCCTTGAAGCCGCGCGGCAGACCCCCGGGCAGCTCGGTGACGTTGGCGGGCGCCTCGATCCAGCGCGAGGAGAAGAACGGTTGAGTAGCGGTCATCGGACGGCCTCGCGGGTCCGCGAGCGCGTCGGCCCGATGCCCTCGTCCTCGGGCAGCCCGAACATCAGGTTGAGGTTATGCACGGCCTGCGAGGCCGCGCCCTTCCAGAGGTTGTCGAGAGCTCCGAACACGATGATTCGCCCGGTGCGCGGATCCTGGTGCACCGAGATGCGGCAGATGTTCGTCTCGCGGACGTCGCGCACGCCCGGTGGCGCGTCGGCCAACTCGACGAACGGCTCTTCGGCGTAGGCCTCGGCATACAGCGCTTGCAGGTCGTAGCCGTGGCCGGGTGGGGTCACGTAGCAGGACACGAGCTCGCCCTGGTCGAGCGGCACCAGATGCGGGACGAACGTGACGCGGACGTCGGCGCCGAGCACGGCCAGCTCCTGCTCGATCTCGGGGATGTGGCGGTGCGCCGGGACGCCGTAGGCGTTGACGTTCTCGTCGGCGCTGACGAAGTGGGTCTTCTCGCTCGGCGCCCGGCCCGCGCCCGACACGCCCGATTTGGCGTCGATCACCACGTCCTCGATCAGGCCGGCTCGGGCCAGCGGTCCCAGGGCGAGCAGCGTGGCGGTCGGATAGCAGCCGGGGTTGGCCACCAGGTCCGCGCCGCGGATCTGCTCGCGGTAGCGCTCGGGGAGCCCGTAGACCGCGTCGGGGAGCAGCTCGGGGGCCTGGTGCTCGCGATACCAGCGGCCGTACACGTCGGGGTCGTGCAGGCGGAAGTCGGCGCTCAGGTCGACCACCCGGACGCCGCGGGCGCGCAGCTCGGCGACCAGCGGGGCGGCGGCGCCGTGAGGATAGGCGACCACGGCGGCGTCGACCTCGGCGTGGCGCTCGACGTCGAGCTCCTCGAGCTCGATTGGCACGCGGTGGTGGGGATAGAGATCGTCGAGTTGCCGCCCCTGGTCGCTTCGTGCGGTGAGCGAGTTCAGCTCGAACGTGGGATGGCGGTGCAGGAGGCGGGCGGTCAGCGCGCCCGTAAACCCGGCGGCCCCGAACACCGAGACGCTAGGCGGCACGGATCCTCCCTCCGAGCGCGCTCTGGAGCGCAGCGGCGATCGCCTCCCGCCGCTCGGCGACCTCCTCGTCGGTGAGCGTCCGGTCGGTGGCGCGATAGGTGAGTCGCAGCGCGAGTGACTTGTTGCCCTCGCCGAGTTTCTCGGGGTCGCGATAGACGTCGAACACCTCGACGTCGCCGAGCAGCGGGCGACCGGCACCCCGGACGGCGTCGATCAGCTCATCCGCGCTCACGTGCTCGGGAACCACCACGGCGAGATCCTCGCGTATGTCCGGGAAGCTGCTCACCTGGCGATACAGCGGCGTGGTGGGGACGGGCACCGCATCGAGATCGAGCTCGAACGCCACCACCGTGTCGTCGCGAGCCAAGTCCCAGTTCGCCGCGACCAGCGGATGGATCTCCCCCACCCATCCGGCGGGCTCGCCGTCGGCCAGGATGCGCGCAGAGCGCCCGGGATGCAGGAACGGCTCGCTTTCACGCGCCAAGGTCCATGGGATCCGCAGCGCGTCGAACAACCCCGCGAGGACTCCCTTGATCGCGAAGAAGTCGACGCGGCGCGCGGAGGTGTCGCGCCAGCTCGAGGGTCGCGCGGCACCGGTCAGGATCGCGCTGACGTGATAAGGCTCGCGCGGCAAGGTCTGCTCGCCCCGCGGCAGGTACACCGCGCCGGTCTCGAACAGCCGCACGGTGGCCAGCCCGCGAGACCGGTTGCGCTGCACGGTGTCGAGCAGCGAGCCGAGTAGGGTGGTCCGGAGTACCGACTGCTCGGTGGAGAGGGGATTGGTCAGGGCCACCGTCTCGCGCAGCGGGTGCTCGGCGCCGAGGCGCAGCCGGTCGCCCAGGTCGGGGCTGGTGAAGCTCCAGCCGACGATCTCGTGCAGCCCCTGGGCGGCGAGCACGTCGGCGGTGCGCCGGCGGAGCTTCTGGCGCGGGGTGAGCTGGCCGTGCGCGCCGTGGCGGGAGGGCAGCGTGGCGGGCAGCTTCTCCAGGCCGTACATCCGCGCGACCTCCTCGACCAGATCAGCCTCGCGCGTGACGTCCCCGCGGCGGAATGCAGGCACCGTCACCTCGAGCCCATCGTGAGCCGAGGCGGGCTCGAACTCGAGCGATTTGAGGATCTCGGCGCTGCGCTCCCGCGGGATGTCGAGCCCGAGCAGGCCGCTCACGCGGGCGTCGCGGAGCGCGATCGTCTTGGGCGGCGGCCCTTCGCCGCCGACGTCGACGGTGCCGGGCACGAGGCGAGCGCCGGTCAGCTCGAGCATCAGTTGCGTGGCGACCACCTGGGCCTGCATCGCCTGCTCGGGCTGGAGCTGCTTCTCGAACCGGCCCGACGCCTCGCTGCGCAGACCTAGCTTGAGCGAGGTGCGGTGAATGTTCGCTCCGTGCCAGTTGGCCGCCTCCATCAGCACGCGGGTGGTGTCTGGTCCGACCTCACTGCGCGCGCCGCCCATCACGCCGGCGATCGAGGTGGGCCCGTCGGCGTCCTCGATCAGGACCGTGTCGTGGTCGAGCGTGCGGCGCTGCCCGTCGAGGGTCTCGATTTGTTCGCCTTCTTGCGCCCGGCGCACCGTGAGGCGTGCGCCGGCGACGCGGTCGAGGTCGAACGCGTGCAGCGGCTGCCCGGTGAGCAGCATCACGTAGTTGGTGATGTCGACCACGTTCGAGATCGGGCGCTGGCCGGCGGCCATCAGCCGCGCCTTGAGCCATGCCGGGCTCGGGCCGATCGCCACGTCCTCGAACACGCGCGCGGTGAAGCGGGGGCACAGCTCCGAGTCCTCGACGGTGATCGTGATGCCGAGCGGATCGCCCGCGCTGCCGGGGTCGTTGCTCCACGGCGGGGGCCTGAGCGGCGCGCCGGTGGCGGCGTGGGTCTCGCGGGCGACGCCATAGACGCCGAGGCAGTCGGGCCGGTTGGAGGTGATCTCGAGATCGAGCACGTCGGTGGCGATCGGCAGGACGGTTTCGAGCGGCGTGCCGGGCACGAGACCGTCGGGTTCGAGCACCATGATCCCGGCGTGCTCGGTGCCGATCGCGACCTCGTCCTCGGCCAGGATCATCCCGTTGGACTCGATGCCGCGCAGCTTGGCCTTGCCGAGCTTGGTGCCGTCGGGCATCACGGCGCCGGGCTTGGCCACGGCGACCGTCTGCCCGGCGGCCACGTTGGGCGCGCCGCACACGATCTGCTGTGGCGTACCGGTGCCGATGTCGACGATGCACACCCGGAGCCGATCGGCGTTGGGGTGCTGCTCGGCCTCGAGCACCCGGCCGATCACGAAGTTCTCGAGCGCGGACACCCCGTGGCGGTGGACCGCCTCGACCTTGGTGCCGGTCATGGTCAGCCGGTCGGCGATCCGATGCGTGTCGAGCGAAGGGTCGACGTACTCGCGCAGCCAGTGGAGCGGGACGCGCATCAGCCGAACTGCTCCAGGAGGCGGACGTCGTTCTCGTAGAACATGCGCAGGTCGGGGACGTCGTGCTTGAGCATGGCGATCCGCTCGATACCCATCCCGAACGCAAAGCCCTGGATCCGCTCGGGGTCGTAACCGTGCTCGCGTACGTACTTGAACACGTTGGGGTCGACCATCCCGGCGCCGAGGATCTCGATCCAGCCCTCGCCCTTGCACACCGGGCAGCGCGAGCCGTCCGGGAGGAAGCCTTGCTTGCAGTTGAAGCACGAGACGTCGACCTCGACGCTCGGCTCGGTGAACGGGAAGAAGTGCGGGCGCATCCGGACCTCGCGGTCCTCGCCGAAGATCGCCCGCGCGAAGGTCAGCAGCGTGCCCTGGAGATCGGCCAGCGTGATGTCGGTGTCGACCGCGAGTCCCTCCATCTGGCTGAACTGCGGACTGTGGGTGGCGTCGTTGTCGGGCCGGTACACGCGTCCGGGGATCACGATGTAGAGCGGCGGCGGATGCTGCTCCATCGCGCGGACCTGGACCGGCGAGGTGTGGACTCTGAGAAGGCGCGCGTCCGGGTCGAAGATGTCGGGCGTCGGCTCGACGTAGAACGTGTCGGTCATCAGCCGCGACGGGTGCGTCTCGTCGAAGTTGAGCGCGACGAAGTTGTAGTAGACGGTCTCCACCTCGGGGCCTTCGGCGACCCCCCACCCCATGCCGATGAACACGTCCTCGATCTCCCGCTGGGTCTGGGTGATCAGGTGAAGCCGCCCGAGCTGCTCCGGCGGGTCGCCGGGGAGCGTTATGTCGACCCGGTCGCGCTCGAGGCGGGCTTCGAGCTCGTGCGCAGCGAGCTGCTCGGTCCGCTGCTCGATGGCTTGTTCGAGGGCCTTGCGGGCCTGGTTGGCGGCCTTACCGGTGGCCGCGCGCTCGGCCGGTGGGAGCTCGGCCACACTGCGCAGTAGGTTGGGCAGCTCGGCCTTGCGCCCGAGGTAGCGGATGCGCACGTCCTCCAGGGTCTGGGTGTCGGTGGCGGTGGCGATCGCGTTTTCGGCCTCGGCCCTGATCTGATCGATGCGCTCGGTCATTCCGGCGCCATCCTACGGGTGATTTCGTAGAGCGCGATGGTGGCGGCCATCGCCGCGTTCAGGGAGTCGGTGTGGATCGGGATGTGCGCGACATGATCGGCGCTGGCGATCACCTCGTCCGGTAGCCCGTCACGCTCGGCGCCGATCATCAGCGTCAGGACTTTGGCGCTGGAGTTCGCGTATGGCGAACCGAATCGCCAAAGAACGTTGCCGGCGCCGGGCACCAGGGCGATCTTCTCGCCTGGGAGCTGATCGACAACGCCGCGCGCGATGGCGAGCGAGAAGATCGCTCCCATCGATGCGCGGACCGCCTTGGGTGAAAACGGGTCGGCGGTTCCAGGGCCGAGCGCGACGCACGAGGCTCCGAACGCGGCGGCGCTGCGCAGGATCGCGCCCACGTTCCCCGGGTCGTGCACCCCGTGCAGATACACGCACAGGGGACCGACCGCCGCCGGAGCCCAGCGCTCCTCATAGACCGCGAGCGTGCGCGTCCCCGAGCCTAGGCCCGACGCCGACGCGAGCAGGTCCGCGTCCACCGAGACCCCGGGTAAGCCGCTGCCCACCGCGGCATACCGCTCGATGGCGATCCACCCGTGGGCATCAGCAACTGACAACAAATCCTCACCCTCAGCCACGAACAACCCAGAGCGATCGCGCCAGCGCCGGCGCTGGCGCAGCTTGCGAATCTCCTTGAGCTTCTGATTGTGGGGGCTGGTGATCTGAGTCATAAAAAAAGCGCCTCTCCGTTTGGAGCGGCGCCCGGTTGGCGGTGCTGGTTGGTCGGCTTGTCGCTCAGCCGGCCGCCAGCGCCTCACGGGCGCGGTCGGCAAAGCGTCGGAAAGTCTCGGCGTCGCGCACGGCGATGTCCGCGAGGATCTTGCGGTCGAGCTCCACGCCGGCCAACTGGAGGCCGTGCATGAACTGCGAGTAGGACATGTCGTTCTGGCGCGCCGCTGCGTTGATCCGGGTGATCCAGAGCCGGCGGAAGTCGCGCTTGCGGTTGCGCCGGTCGCGGTAGCGGTACTGGTCGGCCTTGAGTAGCGCCTCCTTGGCCACCCGGTAGTGCCGACTCGCGTCGCCCCGGAAGCCCTTCGTCAGCGCGAGCGTGGACCGCCGCTTCTTGCGCGCGTGTACCGAACGCTTGACGCGGGTCATCCGCTCTGCCTCCGCTTGGCACCGAGCAGCGTCTTCACCCGCGGTTCATCGTGCGGGCTGATCCACGAGGGCTTCGCCTGGCGCCGTTTGCGCTTGGGCGTCTTCTTCTCGAGGATGTGGGTCGAGAACGCCCGGCGGCCGCGCACCTTGCCGTTGGCGGTCAGCTTGAAGCGCTTCTTGGCGCCGGAATGGGTCTTCATCTTCGGCATCGAACTGCCGCTAGTAAAGCAGACGTCAGCGTTTCACCGTGAACGTGGCGATGCCGAACGGGCGCGCCGGCCGGTGGCCCATGATCGACACTCTGAGGCGATACATCCCCGGGCACCAGGTCTGGTCTTGCACGGCATCGACCACTCCGCTCCAGATCCGGGGAGGAGCGTTCAGGGTCTTCGGTGACCACGGCACGCCGGCGCGCGGCGTCCAGGAGCTCGCGCTCAAGCAGGGCGATGGGGTCGTCACGCACCCTCGGGGACCTCCAGCCGCGATCTCATGGCCCGCACCGCGTCGCGCTGCTGGGCCGGCAGGCTCTCCATCAGCTCGAGCGCCGGCGACCCGGCCAGCGCCTCGATCCGCTCGACGCCCTCGTCGGTCAGGACGATCGGCGCCATCCCGAGGCCGCGGCGAACCGCGTCATCGGCCCGGCCGCAGCGCTGGGCCTCGTTGAGCTTGTTCCAGGCGATGCCGTAGAGCCAGTTCCGGGCCGGCTCGGGGCGCAGCTCGTAGCGAGGAGAGGCCTCGAGCGCGGCCGCGAACGTCTCGGCGGTCAGATCGAGCGCCACCTCGGCGCTGGCGCCGCGTCGCCGGAAGAACGCGAGCACGCCGCGGACATGGCGACGAAAGAACGCCCCGAACGCCTCGGGATCGATCGCTGTCGCCACGAGCAGCTCCCCATCGGTACGAAGGTGTGCCCCCTCCATACCCCCTTATTGTCGAAACGCCGTCTTTTGTGACAGGCAGGCGGTTCAGGCAGCCGCGCCGCGCGGGCGCGATACGGGCTCGGGCTGTCCGTCGTCCGAGGGCTGCCCGTCATCCGAGGCGTCGGGCTCGGCCACCGCCGCGTCGGGCTCGGCCACCGCCGCGTCGGGCTCGGCCACCGCCGCGTCGGGCTCCGCCACTGCCGCGTCGGGCTCGGCGACTGCCTCGGTCGACCCGTTCTCCTCCGCGCCGTCGTCCTTGGCGCCCTTGGCCCGGCGACCGTCGGCGGGCTTCTCGGGCTTGGTGTCCTTCTCCCCGGCGAGCACGGCCTTGGACGGCGCCAGCAGCATGGTCATGTTGCGGCCGTCCTGGACGGGTGACTGCTCGACCACGCCGATTTCCGACAGCTCGCTGGCGAGCTTGTCGAGCAGCGCGGTCCCGCGCTCTGGGTGGGTCACCTCGCGCCCGCGGAACATGATCGTGATCTTGACCTTGTCCTTGTTCTTGAGGAAGCGCGACACGTGGCCCTTCTTCGTGTCGTAGTCGTTCTGGGCAATCTTCGGCCGGAACTTGATCTCGCGAACCGTGATCTGCTGCTGGTGGCGGCGCGCGGCCTTTTGCTTCTGGGCCTGCTCGTACTTGTACTTGGAGTAGTCGAGCACCCGGCACACGGGCGGTCGCGCGTCGGGAGCGACCTCGACGAGGTCCAGGTCGCGCTCCTGGGCATAGGCGACCGCCTCGGAGGTCTTGACAATCCCGATCTGCTTGCCGTCGTCGCCGATCAGGCGCACTTCGGGCACGCGAATGCGGTCATTGATCCGAGTCTGGTCCCGTTCGGGCGGGCGCCGGTCGAATTTTCTGGGGACCGGCACTAGCTGCGAGAAGAGGCGAACGTCAAGCGGTGACGGGCCCTATGTGATGTTGCGCGAAGATCAACGGGTCCGAGTATAGCGGCGCAACTACAGCGCGGCGCGAGTTTTCACCTGTTCGGTTAGGCGTACGACGAACTCGCCGACCGGGGCCGATCCCAGGTTGCCGCGGCGATGCTCGCGGACCGCCACCTGCTCGGCCTGTACCTCGTCGTCGCCGACGACCAGCATGTAGGGGATCTTGCGCAGCTCGGCGTCGCGGATCTTGCGCCCCACGGACTCGGGACGCTCGTCCACCTCCGCCCGGGCCCCCGCGTCGCGCAGCCGGTCGCGGACCGCGCCGGCATACTCGAGGTGACGGTCGGCGATCGGCAGCACGACGGCCTGGACCGGGGCCAGCCAGGGCGGGAGCTCGCCGCGCAGGTGCTCGAGCAGGATTCCGATGAACCGCTCGTAGGACCCCATCAGGGCCCGGTGAATCATCACGGGCTGATGCTCGGCGTTGTCGGCGCCGGTGTAGGTCAAATTGAACCGCTCGGGAAAGTTGTAGTCGAGCTGACAGGTGCCGAGCTGCCAGGAGCGTCCCAGCGAATCGGTCATGTGCATGTCGATCTTCGGGCCGTAGAAGGCGCCGTCGCCCTCGTTGACCGTGTACTCGAGGCCGTGACTGTCCAGCGCGCGCATGAGCGCGGTCTCGCTCCGGTCCCACAGCTCCTCGGAGCCGATCCGGTTCTCCGGACGGGTCGAGAGCTCGAGTCGCACGTCGATCCCGAACACCGCATAGGTGGCGAAGGCGAACTCGAGCACGCCGGCCACCTCGTCCTGGATCTGGTCCTCCGTGCAGAAGATGTGGCTGTCGTCCTGGGCGAAGTGACGCACGCGAAGCAGGCCGTGGAGCGTGCCGCTCGGCTCGCGGCGGTGCAGCAGCCCCGGCTCCCAGTAGCGGACGGGCAACTCCCGATAGGAGTGGCGGCCGAGGGAGAACAGGTGGCAGTGGCCGGGGCAGTTCATCGGCTTGACCGCCATCTGCCGGTCCTCGTATTCGGTCACGAACATGTTGTCGCGGTACTTCTGCCAGTGGCCCGAGGTCTTCCACAGCGCGCTGTCGTAGATCTGCGGGGTCTTGACCTCGAGGTAGCCGCGCTCGCGGCCCATCTCGCGACTGAGCGCGACCAGCGAGTTGAACACCTCCGTACCCGCGGGCAGCCAGAACGCCGCGCCGGGTGACACGTCGGAGAAGGTGAACAGCCCGAGCTGCGGACCCAGCCGACGGTGATCGTTCGCCCGCGCCTGCTCAAGGCGCTCGAGGTGCGCTTGGAGCTCCTTGTCCGAGAAGAAGGCGGTCCCGTAGACGCGGGTCAGCATCGGCCGGTTGGAGTCGCCGCGCCAGTACGCGCCGGCCACCGACTGGAGCTTGAACGCCTTGATGCGCTTGGTCGACGGAGCGTGCGGGCCGCGACACAGGTCGGTAAACGGGCCGTTGGTGTAAAGCGACACGGTGGGAACGCCCTGGTCGCGGATCAGGTCCTCGATCAGCTCGACCTTGTAGTCCTGGCCCTCGCGCAGGAAGCGGTCGAGCGCATCCCCCGCCCTCACGTCTTCGCGCACGAACGGCTCGTCGGCCGCGATGTGCTCGCGCATCTTGGCCTCGATTCGCTCGAAGTCGGCCTCCGAGAGCGACACGCCGTCCGGGAAGTCGAAGTCGTAGTAGAAGCCGTTCTCGATCGGGGGGCCGATCGAGATCTTCACGCCCGGGTAGAGCTCCATCATCGCCGCCGCCAGCACGTGCGCCGCGTCGTGGCGGATCAACTGCAGCGCCTCCTCGCCACTTCGGTCCGTGATGATCTCGAGCTTGGCGGGCCCGCCTGAGTTGTTACCGGGCAGCGGGCGGGCGAGGTCGCGGACCTCGCCGTCGACCTTGACCGCCAGCGCGGCTCGGGCCAAGCCAGGGCCGATCGCCCCGGCCGCGTCCGCGCCGGTGGCGCCGTCGGACAGGCTGAGAATCTTGCCGTCGGGAAGCTCGAGCTCCATATCGCCCCGGATGCTAGTGCCCTGACTCAGGCGTATTCGCGCGCGCGAGTGACCGAGATCAGCCCGAGGTCACGCGAAAGGTGAGCTTGCCCACCTGGTGCGGCAAAGGTTGCAAGGCCTGACACGCCTCGCCAACCGGACATGGCTCGCTGATCACATCCCACACCTGACCGTGGAACGTCCCGGCGCACCAGTGCTGCGATCCGCTCGGGGAGAGCACCACGCGGACGGTCGAGCCCGCCCTGGTCGGTGCCGCGGACATCCCCACGGACGCCTGGCAGCCCGCGTGCGTCCCGTCGGCGGCCGTGATCCGGTAGTGGTTGGGAGAGGTCCGGCCCGTGGTCACCGCCGCCCGGAAGCTGACCGCGAAATGGGTCCGACCGGACCCGGTCCGCGGCTTGACAGACACGCTGACCGTTCCCGTGTTCGGTGGCAGCGCGCCATCCGACACCGCCGGGATGACCACCATCCCGCTCAGCGCGAGCAGCGTCGCGACCCTCCACCTCATCTCGGTCGCGAGTCTACCCGCCACTCGACGCCAAGGTACATTTATTGCTCCCGGGCGATTAGCTCAGCTGGGAGAGCGCCGTCTCGACAAGGCGGAGGTCGTTGGTTCGAGCCCAACATCGCCCACTACGGTGTCCGCGGGGGATTCCGCGGGGGGGTCGGTTCGGTCTTCTGGGGGGTGCGCACAGATTGCGCACACCTCAGTTGGCTGCGAGCGTCCCGGATCGCCTCGGCGGCCGAGATTCGAGGATTGTCTTCGAGTTCTTCGAGCACGCCGGAACGCACGCGTCTGCCGCGGGAGACCTGGCGTTGATTGAACTCGGCTACGCGCCTCGTACGTGCCGGCGAGCGCCGCTCGGCTGGCGCGCGGACCTCTTAGCCGGCTACCAGTCCCTTCCGCCCCGCGTGGTGCTCGCGCACAGCCTTCTTCGCTTCCGTCGACTCGGGAACGATCGCGATACGGAGACCCAGCGCCTCGGCGATCTCGGCAATCAGCGCCAGCTCGGGCTGGGGTTGATGAGCCGTGAACAGGCGCCGGATGCTCGATGCGTTGCGGTCGATCCGCCGTGCGAGCTCCGCCTTCGAGACACCCATCTCTACTCGCAACTCGTCGAGAGTCCGGATTATGTAGTCGGTCTGCGTGATCGCGCCCGCGGCTTGCTCGTAGGCAGCACGGAACTCGGGGTCGCGCATGCGCTCGGCGCGACGCCGCTCGTGAAGGGTCGTATCAACTGCGGTCGTCATTCGGTGCTCCTTGCGGTGTTGCACAGAAGATACGCCTAATGTTGCTTCTACGCAACACCCAGGATATCGACGGCAACGCGTCAAGCCTTGAACAGGTCGCTTCCGTATCGACGCCCAAGCGCTACGCTGAGCCTGTGACGCCGAAGCCCGTTCCGCCTGAGATCAAGCCGCTGCCGAGCACGATTGGCATCGAAGAGGGTCGGGGCGCAGCATCCCCGCCGCGGCTGGCGCCGCACCCCGCCAGCAACGGGCAGTAGGCCCGGCCCACCTCAGCAGTGCGCACAGATTGCGCACATCTCAACCGCGAACCGGGGGTTTTCGGGGGTCGAAACGCAAAGCGCAGAACCCCAAGCGGAGCCCTCGGAGCATCCTTCGGCAGGACAACCGACCGTGCCAACTCGCCCGATGACGGCGGATGCCGCGGCCGGACTTGCCGATGACCACTCGCACAACTCCGACCCGGCGGCGACCTGGGCGACATTCCCACCGAGCCAGAATGTCGGTGCGCTGACGCCGCTGCGGGTGCAGTCGTCCGGCCCCTGAAGGACGACCCGGATCGCCTCACAACGCGGGGTAAGTCTTCACTGTAAGTGATTCAAGCTTGGAGGTGAACCATGCGTAAGACCTTGGGTGTCACAGGTATCTTTACGAGCATTCTGGCGGCGCGATCATCTGGTTCGGACTGCGGGTGATCATCGGCGTCATTGCGTGAGTGTCGATCGTCGCAGGCGGTGTTGTCGCGGCCATTGGTGCCCTCATGGCGCTAGGCGTGCTTGGCGCCCGCGCTGCGGGCAAGCACCACCGCCACGAATCGATGCTCGGCGCGCACTGAGCGCCACGAGTTACCTCCTGGCTGGTCCTCGGCACTTCTCGCCGGGGACCACGCCAGGAACCGCTCACTCACCGGTAGCGCTCGTCGGTGTGTCGGATCCGGCGCTCGTAATTCAATTTCTCGCCGGCGGCATAGGCCTGCTCGAGCCAGGCCTCGATGCTCGGCATATCGTCAGGATGGACGACGGCCGACCCGTCGGCCTCGAGCTCGCGCACCGATAGCCCGGCGTACTCAGCGCCCGCCCGGTTGACCCAGGCGAGCTTGCCTTCCGGAACCATCGCCCACATCGGGACGGCAGCACGTCGGCGATCCGTCTGGACGCTGCGATATCGAAATCGGGGTGACCCATTACTCCGGCGCGCCGGACCCGCCGATCGGCGAGAACAGCTTCTCGGCCTCGGCCCCCACCCCCTGACGATTACCTCGTAGTCCACCAGCGTGAACGTCCCGCCCGGGCTGATCGCGGTCGCCTCGCGGACCCCCTCGATCAGGGGCTCGGCGGCGTGATACGCCTCGGCGGCCTCGAAGAACGCGACCGCGACGGCGCGCGCATCCTCCGGTCTGGTCGGGCGTCATCGGCAAACTGGGCCATACGGTCCGGCGCTACCGAGATGTCCACGAGACGGTGTGGGAACGCGATGCGGCCTGGGCCAGCGCTTCGGCCACGACCGCGAACACCGCGGGGTTGACCGACATGCCGACATGGCTCGAGCGCACCTCGACCTGGCGCGCGTGCGGATCCAGGCAGGCGTGCCAGTCGACAATCCCGTCGCTCCGCGAGTAAACCGAGGTGAAGGCGATCTGCTCGGGCCACGGCGCAACCGCATCCGCCCGCGCCTGGCGGCAGCAGGACCCGAACCGACAGGCGTGCGAGAACAGCCCGCGCAGCCCGAGGGTGCCGAGCAGCGCCACCGCCTCGACCTGCGCGCGGACGAAGGGGTGCACGGCAAGCGGGTCGACCACCGGCGATCCGAGACAGACCACCCCGGCGACCAGCTCAGGACGTCGGACGGCCAGGATCCGGGCGAGCGAACCGCCACGGCTCTGGCCCACGATCGTCACCGTTCGCCCGTGCCGCTCAGAGAACCGGACGAGCTGTCGGCCGAGGTGCTCGATCGCCCGCGACGTGCAGTCGACGTTCGCGCGGATGCCTGCGCGGCAGGGCCGGTAGCCGATGCGGGACAGCCACCGGGCCATGACCCCGAGCGAAACGTCGCCGGCCAGGAAGCCGGGCACCAGCAACACCGGCGCGCCATCTCCGGCGGGCACGCCCTCACCGCGGAACACTGGGTGGCGCCGGAGCGCAGCGTGCTCGAACGCGAACCGCGTCTCCCCCCAGATCGGGATGCGCAGCTGATCGATCACGACGACGTGCTCCTCACGCGGAGGATGAGTATGACCCCCGCGGGTGTCGGGCCGGACTCGAGTGCCCGCGCCCGACACCGGACGAGGACTACGAGCCCGCCGCGTACGTGACGGTGAGCGTGGCCGCCGCGAAGGCCGGCACGAAGCAGCGATGCACCCTCTTGAGCTTGGGCTTTTGCCCCTTGGCCGGCCTTCCGACGGCGCGTGTGATCGCGCCGCAGAACCGACCGGGACCGAACGGGCCGATGTCAACCGGTCCCGGACCGTAGAAGCCGTTCTGCGCGTCCGAGACCGAGATCACGTTCCCGAGCGTCATGCCTACGGCCTTGGCGTACAGCTCCGCGTACTCGTGCGCTTCCTTGAGCGCGCCGGCGATCGATGCCTTGTGCGCCTTTTCCACGGCGGCCGCGATCGACGCGTTGCTATGCCGGTCCTTGGGCACGACGCGTTTCTGCGCGGTTCCCGTCGCGGTGATCGTCTGGGCCGTCGAACTCGTCGCCGGCTGGGCGATCGCCGGTGTCGTGCCGAGCGCGATGGCGATCACCACGGCGCCCAACACCCCACGTCTCATGTGACTCTCCCACGTGTATGGCCCGCGCCCTGCGGTCCCGGCAGGCATGGTTGCTGGAGCCGCGACCCTACTCCGTTTCAAGCAGATCGGGAGAAATCAGTCGCCGCGGCGCTCCTCCACCACCTCGTACCAGCTGGTCTCGGCCGGACGGGCCTGGAGGCCCTCCAGGCGCTCGCGCGTTTCACGGAACGCTTCCTCGTTGTGCCACGCCTCCCAGTGCTCACGGGTCTGCCACGTCCCCACGATCGTGCGCAGGCCCGGGTCGTTGACCGGGCGCAACAACTGGCCGCCGATCCAGCCGGCCTGTCCGTGCGCGGCGGACAACCGCTCGTACATCGCCGAATCCCATTCCTGCGCCGCCGAGTCGTCGCGCAACGCGACGTGCGTCATGATCGTCACCGCCATGAAAGCTCCTTTCGAGAGCCACGATTCTGCCGGACCGGCGGCGAGGTCGGGTCAGCGGTTGGTGATCTGCTGCACGGACCAGCGATTGCCGTCAGGATCGGCGAAGAACACGAATGCGCCCCAGGGAAACTCCTGAACGTCGGTGACCTCCACCCCGCGCCCGGCGAGCTCGTCCCTGGCTTGGTGGATGTCTGACACCACGAGCTGCAGGCCCTCGACCGATCCCGGCGCAGCACCGCTTATCCCCTTCCCTAGCGCGATCGAACACGCCGACCCCGGCGGAGTCAGCTGCACGAACCGGATGTCCTCGCTCACCGTGTGGTCATGGTCGAGATTGAATCCGGCCTGCTCCACGTAGAACGACTTGGCGCGGTCGACGTCCGACACCGGCACCGCCACCAGCTCGAGCTTGTAATCCACCACGACCTCCTCTCGGGTTGCGCCCTGTCGGGCGGGGGACACCAACCTTACGGGCGATCGAGGTCCGTTTCGGTCCGCGGCGTATCCGGACAAGACGACCACCGGCCGTGTCAAAGTGCGCTGGAGCCCTCGAGCCGCCGGGTGCGATTGACCGGTCAACTATAATCGCCTATATGGATTCGAGCACTGCGCACACGGAAGGCATCGCCCCGACCCTGGAAGAAGCCCCCCTCGTGGGCCCGTCCGCCTGTGCGATGCCGAGCGAAGACGCCGAATCGAACCTCGAGGGCGCCGCGCTGGAGGCGTGGCGGAGCTACCTCCAGAGCCACGCCACGATCCTGCGCCTCCTCGACGCAGAGCTCGTCTCCGAGCACTCGATCACCACGCGCGACTACGAGGTGCTCCTGTACCTCGCCCAGGCTCCCGACCGCAAACTTCCAATGTCCGCGCTGGCCGAGAGCACGATGCTCACCCGATCCGGGATCACCCGGCTGGTCGACGGGCTCGTGGCCGGCGGCTTCATCCAGCGCACCTCCTGCCCGAGCGACGCCCGCGTCTCCTACGCCCAGCTGACCGACGAAGGGTTGGCCAAGCTGCGCAGCGCGGGCTGCACGCACGTGGGCAGCATCCGCCGGCTTTTCCTTGCGCACTTTGATGCCGAGGAGACCAGCGGGCTCGCCGACCTGCTGAGCCGCCTCCCGGGCGCGCAGCACGGCGGCGCCTGCACCGTCGAGTAGCCGATCGCGATCCGCGGCGAAGCATGGGCCACCCGCGGAGCCGCGCCCTTGACGGCGCAATACTTGACAGCGCAATCAAACTTCCGCTAAGATGATTGCAAGCTCAACCACTACGAATGGAGACCCCCTTGAGCACGAGCTCAGTCTCGCTTGACGCCATTCCGGCCGGGACCTACAACGTCGATCCCGCCCACTCGAACGTCGGCTTCGAGGTCCGCCACATGGGCATCGCCACAGTCCGGGGCGCCTTCCGCAAGTTCCAGGGGACGATCGACGCGACCGGCGATGCGCCGGTCCTCGAAGGGACCGTCGAGGTGTCGGCCATCGACACCAACGACCCGAACCGCGACGGCCATCTCGCCTCGCCTGAGTTCTTCGACGCCGAGAACCATCCGCAGATCACCTTTCACTCCGCCGCCGCCGAGCCCTTCGACGGCAACCAGATCCGCCTGACCGGCGAGATCACGATCAAGGGCATCACCAAGCCGCTCGAGCTGACCGGTGTCGTCGCCGAGGGCGGCGAGGATCCGTGGGGAAACGAGCGCATCGGCCTCGAGCTGACCGGCGTGATCGACCGGCGCGAGTTCGACCTCAAGTGGAATCAGACCCTCCCCAACGGCAACCTGCTGGTCTCGAACGAGGTCAAGCTGCTGCTCAGCGTCTCGGCGGTCAAGGCCGCCTGAGGCGCCGCCGCCGACAATCGTTTAGACCGATGCGGATCCTGACCATCTCCGGAAGCCTGCGCGCCGCCTCGCACAACACAGCGATGCTGCGCGCGGCCGCCGAGCTCGCTCCGGCGGGTGTCGAGGTCGTGCTCTACGACGGCCTCGACCGTCTCCCCCACTACAACGAGGACCACGACACCCACGATGCCCACGGTGAGGTCCAGCGGCTTCGCGACACGATCGCTGCCGCTGATCTGGTCCTGATCTCGACCCCTGAGTACAACGGGAGCGTTCCGGGGCACCTGAAGACAGCCGTCGACTGGGCCTCGCGCCCGTTCGGTCAGGGATCCGCCCTGTGGGGGAAGCCGGTCGCCGTGATCGGCGCCAGCGTCACCGACTACGGAGCCGTGTGGGCGCAGGACCACCTGCGCAAGTCGCTCGGGCTGGCCGGCGCCCGCGTCCTCGACGCGGAGCTGGCCGTGCCCAAGGCGCCGGGCGCGTTCGCCGGGCCGAACGGCGAACTGACCGATCCCGACATCCGGGAGCGGCTGGGCGTCCTGGTCAACGACCTGGTCGCGCACCGCAACGGACCCGCCGCCGCGGCCGCCTAGACCTACCATGGTGCCTACGTCGACCCATCTCGAGAACACCCCGGCCGCGAGCATCGATCCGGCCACCGCATTGGGCCCGGTGCGGCTGACCGTGAGCGATCTCGACCGCTCGCGGGCGTTCTACGAGCGCGCAATCGGCCTGCGTGCCACTGAGCTCGACGACGGCACCATCGGTCTCGGGGCCGCGGGCCGGCCGGCCCTGGTCGAGCTCCGCGGCGAGGGCTCAGCTCCGGGCCTGAACCGGCGGGCGCCGGGTCTCTACCACCTGGCCATCCTCCTCCCCACCCGCCTCGATCTGGCCTTCGCGCTCGCCCGCCTGGTTCAGGCGCAATGGCCGCTCGACGGCGCATCCGACCACCTGGTCAGCGAGGCGCTCTACCTGTCCGATCCCGACGGCAATGGGATCGAGATCTATCGCGATCGCCCGCGGGCGGACTGGCGCTACGACCGCGGCCAGCTCCAGATGTCAACCCTCCCGCTCGACCTGAACGACATCATCGGCCAGCTCCGGGGGGCCACCGAGCTTCAGGCCAAGGTTCCGCCCGACACCGGGATCGGGCACGTCCACCTCCAGGTCTCCAACCTGAGCGACGCCGAGGCCTTCTACCACGGCGTGCTCGGGTTCGACGTCGTGGTGCGCGGCTATCCCGGGGCGCTGTTCGTGTCGGCCGGTGGCTATCACCACCACATCGGACTGAACACCTGGCACAGCGCCGGCACCGACCCGGCGCCGGCCGGCTCGGTGGGGCTGCGCTCGTTCACGATCGAGCTGCCCGACGAGCGCCAGCTCTCGGCCGTGCTCGGCCGGTTGGACGCCGCCGGGATCACGAACGCTCACGGTCCCAATGGCGTGTTGGTGCGCGACCCCTTCGCCAACGCCGTGGTTCTGAGCGCGCCGCCCGCTCAGTAACCCCAGCGGCGCAGGCGCCGCGCGTTGAACACGTCGGGGCCGAACGGTGCGAGCCCAGGCGTGGCTGCGAACCCGAGATGGCCGAGACCATCGGTGCCGCCCCCGGGTGATGCCGAGCGGGCCCTCGGCCAGGTGTCCGGAAAACGTGTCGGGAAGCGGCACTCAATCGAACCGGCCCGGCGTGCCCACCTGGACGCGGCCGAGGGGACACCACGTTGGCGTCGCACTCCCGAGCGTTGTCGACGATCGAGTGGAAGTACACGAAGCCGTTGTGTCGCGTGGCGTACTGGTCGGCCGGCGCGGTGGCGGTAGCCGGCGAGGCGGCGTTCGTGTTGTCGATGCCGTTCAGCGCCGGGTGGCCGCAGTCGAGCCCGCCCAGGGGATCGGGAGCGCCCTGCTCGCGGCCCGTAGGCTGGTTGCCCATGTCCTCGTCGTAGTCGCGCCACGCCGCTTGATGCGTGAACGGATTCGGGGGATACAGGCGGTCGAGCTGGTCACGGATCGTCTGCAACGCCCGATGGATAGATGCAGCCGTCGAGCGGGTCGTGAACGTTCGGTGACCGGGGCGCCCCCGGCCGTCGCTACCCTTCGCACTCGCGGCGACGTGGCGGAGTGGTTACGCAGCGGCCTGCAAAGCCGTCTACACCGGTTCGATTCCGGTCGTCGCCTCTGTTTTGCCCGCAATCGCCGGTTGTTGTACAGACAATCCGTGTTTCACCGGTAAGGCTCCCCAGACGGCGCAGAAACCGTCTACGCCGGCTCGCTCTTGAGCTTCTGCTTTCTGAGCCGCCGCCGTTGCCGCTCGTACGCTCATCGCGTGACCGACGTCCCGACGATCATGTACGAGCTGGTGCTGCGATCGCTGGACCAGCAAGAGCGCGAGCTCGTTGAACTGCGATCCAGAACCAACACCGTGATCGCAGCAGCCGCGCTTATTGCGTCGTTCCTGGCAGCCGCGACGATCCGCCAGCACAACGGACTCGGCCCTCTGCCGATCCTCGCGCTCGTTGTACTCCTGGTGACCGGCGGCCTCAGCCTCTACGTGCTGTGGCCACGCGAACTACGGTCCGCGATCGACGCTCGCGCCACATACGAGGGATCTCTACACCCTGCTCGACGACCCTGCCGAGGCCCAGTTGCGCGTCGCGTACGGGGCTCGCGACCGTTACACGCGCAACAAGAAGTCGATCGACCAACTCGAGCTCGCCTTCCAAGCCGCCGTGCTCATGCTCGGCGTACAGACGGCCTTGTGGACGCTTGCGTCGCGGTAGCTGAGGCCATGGCCGACACCAACAAGCCAGCGCCGGCCCCCCGCCGCCGGACAAGATCCAACCATTGCCTGCGGACGCGTTCTTTTCGGAGAAGCGCGGCAATGGAACCGCGTCCGCGGAAAACAAGTAACGATCCGACTCGCCCTACCAGCGACGCAAACGCTGTGATCTCCGACGCTCCAGGGACCTGCTCCCACGCGTCGTCCGTCAGTTCAGGCACGTCAACACGGCCGGCGGAAGGCGCGCCGGGAATCCGCCTCCAAGAACAGGGCCGCGATCTCACCCCACAGGAGTGGAAGGACCTCATCCGCCAGCACGCCTCCGCGATGCTCCCTCCCGACGGCGAGGGATAGACAGTCGAAGCGCAGACAATCTCGGGAAGCCGCGACCACGCGCTCGGCGAAGCCGCAGGTATTTGGGGCCGTGCTTGGAGAGCGGGCCGCGACGGTCCATGCCCCCGGATTGGTTCACGCGCGGGCACAGTCCGGTGTACCCGGTCAGCTTGACCAGCGATGAGAACCGGCTGATGTCACCGATCTCGCAGGCGATCGTGAAGCCGGTGACCCACCCGATCCCCGGGGGGTCATCAACAGCGGGATGTAGCGATGCAGCCAGCGCTCGATCTCGCCGATGCGCCGGTCGAGATCGTCGATCAGCTCAACGCTCGCCCGGACGTGACCAAGCCACGGCTCGGGGAAATCCAGCTCGGCGAGCAGCCGGCGGCCGCCGGCTCCGAACAGGTCCGCCATCGGGACCTGATGACCGAACGCGATCAACGATGCGTGCACCAGGTTTTTGCGGATCGAGCGGTGCTTGACCAGGTGCAGCCGCCGCCGCGACCGCTCACGCTCAGCGCGCAAACCCCGGGCTCGGCCGCCAGATCGCCGGCACCAGATCCCGGAACGACAACTCCGCCAACACGCGGGCGTCGACCTTGTCGGTCTTGCACGCCAACGGCGCCAGCCCCTTGACCCGCTGGGCATCGGTGACCAGCACCTCCCACCAGTGCTTGACGAGCTCGTCGTGCACGAACCGCGCGCCGTTCATCGACTCCACCACCCCGCGCACCGGCTCGTCGTATTCCGCCACCCGCGCACACATCCACCCGCCGGCGGCTCAGATCCAACCCAACGTGCAGTACAGCAACTCCCTCCTTCCGAGGAAGACGAGCACGATTAGCCTGGCCCATGACGTAACGTGAGCCGAGGTCGGTCCTCCGTATTTCGCTAGCCCGGCCGCGCGGCTGCTACCGCGCGCGCCTGACCCAAAGTTTTCGATCCGGAGGGCCGACCTCCTGCTGGCGTACGCCGGGCCAACCCTCGTTCAATCACAGTCAGTTGCGCGCCCATGGACGTGCCTGCTGCTTGCAAGATCGTTGCTAACGATCTGGCCGGAGGAGAAATGCGCGCCAGTCACGGGCGGCCTGCTGGAGCGGACGAGACGGGGGAGCAGCCAGACGTCGGCCGCTCCGTTGTTCATCCTCATGAACATGCAGCAGCCGCCGAAGAGCTGGACCGATTGAGCCGGCAACCTCGCCTGCGCGTGGAGACCTTCGCTCCGCGCGGATAGAAAGCACGTGACTGGATTCGTCTCCGACGCCCGTCATCCGGACTCGGGCGACTCGATGCAGCGTGTAAACCGCTTCGCTGCGGACTGATGGAAGCAGCCATCCACGCCGCCGCGCATCCGC
Organism: uncultured Solirubrobacterales bacterium; assembly: GCA_963834675.1. Lineage (GTDB taxonomy): Bacteria > Actinomycetota > Thermoleophilia > Solirubrobacterales > Solirubrobacteraceae > Palsa-465. The sequence continues at coordinate 918,515 of CAWICS010000008.1, read as the reverse complement.
TCTACAAGGAGCGCTACCAGCGCACCAAACGCCGCCTCGGCCGCCAACGCGGCGTGAAGGTCGCGCAAATCGAGCTCGCTCGCAAGCTGACCGAGGCGATCTGGTACATGCTGACCCGCAACCAACCGTTCAAGCCCTTCGCTCCGGAAGGCGCCCTAATTCGCCTGACTGCCTGACAGTCCTTTTTTGACATGCGCCGCCGGAGCGAGCCCCGATAACACCTGGTCCTCGAAGTCTGATGAAGCGATAGAGACATGGGCACTGCTCCACACAATCACCGACCCACCCGCGGACCATAGAGCCGCCCGTCCGGCCGGAGCACCGCCGGCATCCATGCCGTCGGGCGACCCCCTCTCGCAGCGCGCTCCGTCCCGCCGAAGCACGGGGGCTTGACAACGGGCCCTGTTCATAGAGGCGACGAGCAGTGGACTCGCCTCCTGGGTTGACACTCCCACTTTGTCGTGGCCACGCGATTCGGCTCGGCGCGTACGACTCGATTGCGTTGCTGCCCCGTACGGCGGTCCACCGGGTGTCGCTAGCCAAGAATAGGTTGCTCCACCGGGCCGTCGAGGTAGGCGAGCCGGGCCGAGGCAGCGCGCCGACCGTTGGCAATGCCGACCTCACGGTGCCGCGACTGGCTTTCGTGCCGCGAGGCCCCGGATCAGCGGGACCGGGCGGGCCTGCTGCCGCCGCATGAAATGCGTGACGCTCCGTGGCGCTCCTCGCTCGCCCCTGAGGAGGCGCGGCGACGCGTCGACGACTCGGGTTCAGTCGCTCAGCCGCGCCAGGGCCGGGGTGAGCGCGTGGCCATCTCTCAGCCGTTCGGAGAGCTCTCCGCCGCTGCGTGGGATCCCGCGACACCGTTGAGCAGCGCCAGCTACAGCAGCGCACGGGCCGCGCCGGCTGAGGGACCGCCGCAGGCCTGCACCGATCGGGTCCCGCAAAGACTCAGAACAGCCGAACCGCCTTAGGGCGGTGCCCGGCGTGTGCCACGGGCGACAGCGCCAACACTTGCCGAGGCCGTCCTCCGTTTGCCGAACCTCTGCGACGCGGCCGCAGCCAATCAGGACACGAAGATGGTGCGCTTCGTGAGCGGGCAGCTTCACGAGGCGACTCGTCATGCTGCCGCTCAATAGACACCGCTTCGACCGGGCACGCGAGGAGAGTAGAATAGGTATCTGCTTCGCCTCAACATTCGGCGGGGCACCGATGTTCCGGCTCAAGCCACTCGGCCGGCGTGTGCGACACCTAGACGGTTGTCGCGAACCCAGGCACGTCAGGAGCCAAGACCATGGTTGTTGTCTATGTGATCGTCGTTCTCGTCCTTGTGGCGCTCATCGCGATCGCGATGTCAGCACGCGTCATCAAGCAGTACGAGCGTGTCGTGCTGTTCGAGCTCGGGAAGGTCAAAGGCAAGGCACGGGGCCCGGGATTGATCTTCATCGTCCCGTTCGTTGACCGCGTGCATCGCGTGTCTCTGCGGATCATCACGATGCCGATCCAATCCCAGGGAATCATCACCAAGGACAACGTCAGCATCGACGTCTCCGCGGTGGCGTACTACCGGGTGGACGACGCGATCCGGTCGGTGATCGCGATTGAGAACGTGGAGGCGGCGATCAACCAGATCGCGCAGACCACGCTTCGAGCTGTGGTGGGGCGTCATACGTTGGATGAGACGCTGTCGGAAACCGACGCGATCAACCAGAACATCCGCGAGATCCTCGACGTGCAGACTGAGGAGTGGGGCATCAAGGTCACGGTCGTGGAGCTGCGCGACATCCAGCTGCCCGAGAGCATGCAGCGCGCGATGGCGCGCCAAGCCGAGGCCGAGCGCGAGAAGCGCGCCAAGATCATCGCCGCGCAGGGAGAGGCGCTCGCCGCCGGGGAGCTGGCTCACGCCTCTGATGTGATGATGGCCCACCCACTGGCGTTGCAGCTGCGCAACCTTCAGACCCTGGTTGAGATTTCCGTCGACAAGAACTCAACCGTGGTGTTCCCGGCGCCGCTGATGAGCACGATCGGCGAGCTCGGAGCGTTCCTGGCTCGTGAGAGTGCCGCCGCCGCCGAGCCGAGTCAGCCGATCCCCAGCGCATCGACCAACGGAGAGCTGGTGCCCTCATGACTGTGATCGATCAGCGTGATCGGTCCGATGCGCCCGGGATCCTCCCCGACCCGCTCCACGTCCGCGATGACCCTGCCAAGCTGACGCCGAAGGACCCGCCTGGGGATGAGAATCCCCGTCGCAAAGGCGTCGTCAGAGCTGCCCCCGCCAAGGTGGCGAGAGTTCTGAGCGGCGACAAGTACATGGTCGACGCGTTCCCGGCCGCGCCGCCCGAGAAGGCGCACGCCCCAGACGACTCCGCCAGCTCGATGGCGGGGAAGCGCTGAGTCGTGCGCGAGCGACATTTACCCCGTTTGTGCCCGGCGTGCGAGGCCCCGATGGCACGCCAGGAGAACGCCTGCTGGCGCTGCGGGGCCCCGTGGATCATCCGCGCGCGACCGGCCGAGTCCCCGCCACCTCGGATTCCTGCCGCGATTGCGGCCGACCTGCCAGTCCCGGTAGCAGCGTGAGGTTGATGGCAGCGAGCCCCGCGTCGCCCGACCCCCGCAAGCCGATCCCGCGAGATCACCGCGGGTGGCGGGTCGCGCCCGGCCCGGACGGGCGGGGCGCGCCGGACCCTCCACGGCCGCCTGCGCCACATCGCTCCCGCTGGTTTTTGTGGTTCGCGGTCGGGCTGCTGGCGATCAACCTGTCCTCGGTGCTCGTACTCTCGCCCGGAGGCCAGCAGCGGGTGAAGGTCCCGTTCAGTCCGTTCTTCCTGGTCGAGGTGCAGTCGGGCCAGGTGGCCCGGATCGCTTCCAAGGGCGACACGATCCAGGGAACGTTCAAGTCGCCGGTGCGATACCCAGCCGGCGACACGAAGGCCATGCCGACGGAGCTATTCTCGACGGAGGTCCCGAGCTTCTGGAACAACGACCAGCTGACGGCGCTGCTCAGGGTCGAGGGAGTCCAGGTCAACGCGCAGTCGACGACGCAGACCACGCCGCTGATCGTGTCCGTGCTGCTCGGCTTCGGGCCGACGCTGCTGATCGTCGGGCTGTTCGTTCTGCTCGCGCGTCGCGCGGCCAAGAGCGGGGGCATGGGCGCGCTGGGCAACTTCGGGCGCTCCAAGGCACGACGGATCGACCCCGCGGCGATCAGGATCACCTTCGCCGACGTCGCGGGGATCGACGAGGCGAAGTCGGAGTTGACGGAGATCGTCGACTTCCTGCGCACCCCCGAGCGCTATGGCCGCTTAGGTGGGCGGATGCCCCACGGCGTGCTGCTCTCCGGCGCGCCCGGGACCGGTAAGACGCTACTCGCGCGGGCGGTCGCCGGGGAGGCACATGCGGCGTTCTTCTCGATCTCGGCGTCGGAGTTCATCGAGGCGATCGTCGGCGTGGGAGCGTCGCGAGTGCGAGATCTGTTCGCCAAGGCCAAGGAGGCGGCGCCCTCGATCATCTTCGTCGACGAGCTCGACGCGATCGGCCGCTCGCGGCAGGGATCGGTCGCGTTTACCGGTTCCAACGACGAGCGCGAGCAGACGCTGAACCAGATCCTGACCGAGCTGGATGGATTCGAGTCGATCGAGGCGGTGGTCGTGCTGGCGGCGACCAACCGGCCGGAGATCCTGGACCCGGCGCTGCTGCGTCCCGGACGCTTCGATCGCCGCGTCGCGGTCCAGCCGCCTGACCGCGTCGGCAGGCGCCAGATTCTGGAGGTTCACACGCGCTCGATCCCGCTGGCGCGCAGCGTCGATCTGGAGGCGCTCGCGGCCACGACCCCGGGGATGGTCGGCGCCGACCTGGCCAACCTGGCCAACGAGGCGGCGCTCCTCGCCGCCCGCCGCAACCACCACACCGTGCAGACCGGCGATTTCACCGACTCGCTGGAGAAGATCCTCCTCGGCGCCCCTCGCGGGATCGTGCTGTCGGCCGCAGACCGCGAGCGAACGGCCTACCACGAGGCCGGCCACGCGTTAGTGGGGATGCTCACCGAGGGTGCCGATCCGGTACGCAAGGTGTCGATCATCCCCCGCGGCGCCGCTCTCGGCGTCACCCTCTCCACGCCGGACGACGACCAGGTCTCCTACACCCGTGAGGACCTACTGGCCAAGATCAAGGTCGCGCTTGGAGGCCGGGTAGCGGAAGAGCTCGTATACGGCACGATCACCACAGGAGCCGAATCCGACATCAACCAAGTCACCATGATCGCGCGCCAGATGGTCGGCCGCTGGGGGATGAGCGATGCGATCGGATTCGTCCGGGTCCTGCCCGCCGACGGGGCCGGAGCATTCTTCGGTGGCGCCAGCGAGAGCTCTGAGGCCACCCAGCGAGTCCTCGACAAGGAGGTACGTCAGCTGATCGACACCGCCCACAGCGAGGTGAGCGCCGTGCTGATCGAGCACCGCGCTCGACTCGAAACCCTCGCCCAAGCACTGCTGGAGCACGAGACGCTCGACGAGGTAGACGCCTACGCCGCAGCTCAGATGCCACCTCGCACGGTGGACACCGCCTCCTCCGCGGCCATCCGCGACAGGCCGTCGCGACCCGACGCGAAGCTACGAGAGGCAACGTGATGCCTGGTATCCACGACGACGCCGTGAAACGGTGGCGCAGATGATCTTGCTCTGCTTTGACGGGTCCGAGGATGCTCGCGCCGCGATCGATCATGCTGGCGGCTGCTGAGCGGGCAGCCCACGACGGTGCTCACGGTTTGGGAGCCTTTTCATCGAGGTTCAGACCCCGGACGGCCTACGGCTTCGGGACGACTGCGGGGATGCTGAACATCGAGGAGCCCGACACGGCCAACCGCGCCGGAGCCGAACGCCAAGCCGAGGAGAGCGCGCAGCTCGCGCGTCATGTGGGGCTGAAGGCTCCACCCACGCGCGGCTGCTCGTGTCACAACCGTCGCCGACACCATCCTCGTCACGCGAGGGGGTTAAGCGTCAGCGCAATGGTCGTCGGGTCTCGCGGATTGACGGGTGTCAGGTCGCTCCTGCTCGAAAGCGCCTCTCACGGGGTTATCCAGCACGCCGATCGCCCAGTGATTGTCGTCCCGTCGGCGGAACTCGCCGCGGCCCGGATGGACCATCAGCGGAAATGAAGCCGACGAGGGGGGGCCATGCAGATCCTGATCATCGGGGCCGGCGTCATCGGCACCGTCTACGGGGCTCACCTCGGCGCTGCCGGGCACGCGGTGTCGGTGCTCGCGCATGGCGAGCGCACCGAATCGATCGCGAACGGCGGCCTCGTCGCTCTCGATGTGACCACCGGCGCGTACATGCGCTCGCCGGCCAGGGTGATTGGAGTCGTGAGTGACGGAACCTTCGACCTGGTAGTCGTCGCCCTTCGCCGCGATCATCTCCACGCTGCCGCCACACCGCTGGCCGCGCTTGCGGACGACCCGCTCGTATTGTTCCTTGGGAACAACCCAGCGGGAAGACAAGGGCTGCCGGTGGAGCTTGACGCCAGGGTCAGCATTGGCTTCCCGGGGGTCGGCGGCACGCTAGTCGATGAGGTCGCGCACTACGTGAAGATCTCCAAGCAGCCAACGGCGCTGGAGGAGACCGAAGAATCTCTGCTAGGCGAGGTGAGCGCAGCGTTACAAAGCCAGGGTCTGGAAGTCCAGCGAGTACCGGACATGGACGGATGGCTCGCGTTTCACTCGGTGTTCGTTTCCTGCGTCGCAGCGGCGCTGTACGACTGCGGCACCGACCCGCTTCGGCTTGCTGCCAACCGGTCGGAGCTCACGCTGATGTGCCATGCGATCACCGAGGGCTTCCAGGCGCTGGAGTCGGAAGGACTGCGAGGACTACCGCGGAACCTGGCCCTGCTTCACAGCCGATACCTAACCCAGGTTGCGGTCCTGTACTGGGGTCATACGATGCGGACCCCGATGGGTGAACTCGCGTTCGCGGCGCATTCGCGCCACGCCGAGAGCGAGATGCGAGCTCTGGCACAGGACGTACTGCTGCGACTTGGGCACGGGCGGTCGATCGAGAGCGTGACCAGACTGCTCGCGCGGACGTCGATCAGCACGTGACCGACGTGATCCTCGGGTAGCGAGAGTGCGAGTCCTCGTCGTCAATTCAGGCTCGAGTTCGATCAAGCTCAGGGTGGTCGACGGCGGGATGTCGGTCGTGGGAGATGACGAGCTGGAGATGCCCGACGGGCGCGTCCAGCTAGACGTAGTCGCGAAAGCGATAACACGGCTTCCCGCCGCGGACGCCGTCGGCCACCGCGTCGTCCACGGCGGATCGTGGTTCTCCGGTCCGGTACTTCTCGATCCCGAAGTAGAGGCGCGCATCAGCGAGTTGCGGACACTGGCGCCGTTGCACCAGGTCCGGGCGCTCGCTGGTATCGCGGCTGCCCGCATGGCGTGTCCGTCCCTCCCCGCGTCGCATGTTTCGATACGGCCTTTCATGCCGATCTTCCGGCCGCCGCGGCAGCCTACGCGCTTCCCGCGGAGTGGGTGCGGCGCCACGGTCTGCGCCGGTATGGGTTCCATCGCCTTTCGCACGCTTACGTGGCGCGGCGCGCGAGCGAGCTGGTTGGATCCCAGGACTTGAGGGTGGTCTCTTGCCATCTTGGCGCCGGCGCTTCGCTTGCCGCGATCGAGCGGGGTCGATCGGTCGATACCACGATGGGCTTCACCCCCGCTTGAGGGGCTTGTGATGGCGACCCGGGCGGGATCAGTGGATCCTGGCCTGCTGCTCTGGTTGATGCGCCAGGCGGGCATGTCGGCGGAGGTGCTCGAGGCGGGGCTTGAGCACCACTCTGGGCTGCTCGGGCTCGCGGGGACGCCGGACATGCGTGTGCTGTTGGCCCGCGACGACGATGGCGCTCGGGCGGCGCTGGCGATGTACGTGCACCACCTCAAGGCCGGGATCACCGCTATGGCTGCCGCCATGAATGGGATGGACGTCCTCGCGTTCACCGGCGGCGTCGGCGAGCGGGCAGCGCCAGTGCGCGAAGCGGCGTCGACAGGGCTCGGCTTCCTGGGGGTGGCGCTCGATGTGACCAGCAACGCCCGCGGCGTTCCCGATGCAGAGGTCGGAGCGCCAGGGTCGAGGGTGCGGGTGTTCGTCATCGAGGCACGGGAGGATGCGAAGATCGCACGTCAAGTCCGGGCGCTGCTGGTTTGACCCGCTGCCGGGTTACGCTTCGACGGTCGACGGCGCGACTTTGTGAACTCGTCTGAAACGTGCCGCGCGTCGGCGGACGTGATGCTGGTGGCGGTCGGCTCGAGTCGGCTTGTCTTTGCGGGGTCGTGACTGCACTTTGTAGAAGCGTGCCTTGACGACCTCGGCGAGCACGAGGTAGGCGGCGATCATCCCGACCAGAATGAGGAAGAACTCGAGCGGGAGCGAGGCGAAACCGAGTAGGTGAGCGAGCGGCGTGAACGGTAGAAGAGCGCCGATTGCAGCGCACACGAGGGGCAGGACGATCATCGCTCGGCTCGGGTGGCTGCGCAGGAACGGTACGCGGCGGGTGCGGATCACGAACACGACGAGTGTCTGCGTAGCGAGCGACTCGACGAACCAGCCGGTGCGGAATTCGTTGTGGCCGGCGTTCAGGATCACGATCATCACGTAGAAGGTGATGAAGTCGAAGACCGAGCTAACCGGGCCGAACACGGCCATGAAGCGGCGTACGAACGTGATGTCCCAGGCTGAGGGGCGGGCGAGCACCTCGGGGTCGACGCGGTCCGTGGGAATGGCGAGCTGCCCGACGTCGTAGAGCAGGTTGTTGAGCAGGATCTGGGACGGGAGCATGGGCAGGAAGGAGAGGAACAGAGACGCGCCGGCCGCGGAGAACATGTTTCCGAAGTTCGACGAGGTCGCCATCAGGACGTACTTCATCGTGTTGGCGAAGATCCGCCGGCCTTCCATGACGCCGTCCGCGAGTACCCCGAGGTCCTTGTCGAGCAGCACGATGTCCGCGGCGTCCTTTGCCACGTCGGTGGCGGACTCGACGGAGATCCCGACGTCGGCAGCGTGCAGCGCGACGGCGTCGTTGACGCCGTCGCCGAGGAAGGCGACGTCGGCGCCGCCTCTGCGGGCGAGCTTGATGATGCGTGACTTCTGATCGGGGCTGACTCGAGCGAACACGGTGGTGTGGGGGATCGCTGCGGCCAGCGCGTCGTCGTCGAGTCGCTCGAGCTCGGCGCCGGTGAGGATGGCGTCGACTTCGACGCCGATGTCGCGGCAAACCTTGCTGGCGACCATCCCGTTATCGCCGGTGATCACTTTGACGGCGATGTCGAGTTGGTTGAGCTTGCGGATCGAAGCGCCCGCATCAGCCTTCGGCCGGTCCACGAAGCTCAAGAAGCCGGCGAGTTTCAGCTCGTGCTCATCGCCGACTGTGAGTCGCCCGAGCCCGTCGCCTGCTCGGGTGGCGACGGCCACGACCCGCGCTCCGTCCGCAAACAGGCCATCGAGAACCGCAGCGCTCTGGTCGGGGACGCCAACGCAGCGGGCGAGGACGGCCTCTGGCGCACCCTTGGTCACGAGCAACGTAGTGCCGTCCGCGGCGCGGACGAGCACCGACGCGAGCTGGCGCTCGTGGTCGAAGGGAAGTGCCCCGAGATGGGTATAGCCCGTCAGATCGGGGAGCAGCGGATCGGCTGCCGGCGCGCGACAGAGCGCCTGATCGAGCGCGTTGCCTCCGATCGGCCCGTCCGGGGTCAACGTAGCCTCGTTGCAGAGGAGTCCGAGCAGCAATGGCCGTATCTCGTCGGCTCCGGATGGGTCGAGCGACTGGTGGAAGGTGATCGTGCCTTCGGTGAGCGTCCCGGTCTTGTCGGTGAACAGCACCTCGATGTTGCCGAGATCCTCGATCGTGACGAGTCGCTTCACCAGGACCCGCTTGCGAGCCAGCGCTCCTGACCCGGTTGACAAGCTGACCGAGACGATCGCGGGCAGCAGCTGGGGGGTGATGCCGATCGCGATCGCCAGGCTGAAGAGGAAGGCATCGATCAAGGGCCGCGAGAGCGCGACGTTGATCACGAAGATCGAGATGGTCAGTACGCCCGCCACCTTCACGAGGAACCCGGAAAAGTCCCGGAGGCCGACCTGAAATGCTGTTTCAGCCTGGCGCTCACCGAGACCAAGCGCGATCGCGCCGAAGGCGGTCTGGGCTCCAGTGGCAACCACCACCCCGCGGCCGGCCCCTTGGTGCACCACGGTGCCCATGAACGCGCACGAGGGCAGGTCGACGGCCGAGTCCGTTTGGGTCGCAGCCTCCGGTGCTTTGGCCGCGGCCATCGATTCTCCGGTGAGCACTGCCTCGTCGCACTCGAGCTGGTCGGCCTCGAAAATTCTGAGATCGGCAGGAACGACGCCGCCGATCCGCAACGCCACCACGTCACCGGGGACGAGCAGGCTCACGTCAAGCTCGCGTTGCCTGCCGTCTCGCCAGACCAGGGCTTGGTAGTGGATGTCGCCGTGTAGCGCGGCCACCGCCTTCGCGGAGCGGTACTCGTTGACGAAGCCCAGCCCGACGCTCAGCAGCATGATCGCGGCGATGATCGCCGAATCGGTCAGACCTCCCGTGAACGCAGACACGACCGCCGCGCCGAACAGGAGCACCAGCAACGGGTTGCGTAGCTGGCCGAGCAGTATCCCGAACGCGGTCACCGGCCGGGTGGGCAACGCGTTGGGCCCGAAGCGAGTCAGACGCTCTGTGGCTTCCGATTCGGTCAGCCCCGCTTCCGAGCTGGCCAGCCGTCCGAGGACCTCGTCAACCGGCTTACCGGCTGCGCCCGCGAGGTCGAGAGAGACCGCGTTGGTCGGTTCCGCGGTACGCGTGATCATGCGACTGTGTGAAGCGGTGTCAGGCCGACCCGGCGGGGGGCGGGCCGGGCCACGTCCAGTCGCGCACGTCAGGTGGGTCGTCGCCTACCTCACGCGTGTAGGCACGGTGGCGCAGACGCTCGTCGACCATCTGCTGCCGAAGCGCCGATGCGCGCGACCCAAGGCTCGGGACGCGATCGATCACATCCATGACGAGATGGAACCGGTCCATGTCGTTGAGCATCAGCATGTCGAACGGGGTAGTGGTGGTCCCCTCTTCCTTGTAGCCGCGCACGTGGATTCCGGCATGGTTGCGACGCCGGTAGGTCAGACGGTGGATCAGGGACGGATAGCCGTGGTAGGCGAAAATGACCTGCGTGTCGGTGGTAAAGAGCGCATCGAACTCCGGGTCGGGCAGGCCGTGGGGGTGCTCGCTGTCGGGCTCCAGGCGCATCAGGTCGACGACGTTGACCACGCGGACCCGAAGCTGCGGCAGGTGCTCGTGCAGCAGAGCCACGGCGGAGATCGTCTCGAGGGTGGCTATGTCGCCCGCGCACGCCATGACGACGTCGGGATCCTCGCCCTGGTCGTTGCTGGCCCAGTCCCAGATGCCCAGCCCACGCGTGCAATGGGCGATCGCCTCGCCCATCGTCAGGTAATCGAGCGATGGCTGCTTGCCGGCCACGATCACATTGACGTAGCCGCGGCTGCGCAGGCAGTGGTCGGCTACGGAGAGCAGGCAGTTGGCGTCCGGGGGGAGGTAGACGCGAACGATCTCGGCCTTCTTGTTGACGACGTGGTCGATGAACCCGGGATCCTGATGGGAGAAGCCGTTGTGATCCTGGCGCCAGACGTGCGAGCTCAGCAGGTAGTTCAGCGATGCGATCGGGGCACGCCACGCGATCTCGCGCGTGACCTTCAACCACTTGGCGTGCTGGTTGAACATCGAGTCGATGATGTGGATGAACGCCTCATAGCAGTTGAACAGTCCGTGGCGGCCGGTGAGCAGATAGCCCTCCAGCCAGCCCTCGCAGAGATGCTCTGAGAGGACCTCCATCACACGACCGTCGACGGCGAGGTGATCGTCGGTGGGCAGCATCTCGGCTTCCCAAACGCGATCGGTGGCCTCAAACACGGCGCCCAGCCGGTTGGAGGCTGTCTCATCGGGGCCGAACAGCCGGAAGTTCGCGTGCTCGACGTTGAGACGCATGACGTCGCGCAGGAACGCGCCGAGTACGCGCGTCGGCTCGCTCGAGGTATGCGCCGGTGCGGATACCTCGACGGCGTAGGCGCGGAAGTCCGGCAGCTCTAGATCGCGCAGCAGCACGCCACCGTTGGCGTGGAGGTTCGCCCCCATCCTGCGCTCTCCGTGCGGCGCCAGCTCGGCCAGCTCCTCGCGCAGGGCCCCGGACTCGTCGAACAGCTCCTCGGGCCGGTAGGAGCGCATCCATTCCTCGAGCTGGGCGACGTGCTCCGGGTTGCTCGCGAGGTTGGCCAGCGGAACCTGATGGGAGCGGAAGGAGCCCTCGGCCGGCAGCCCGTCGACCTCCTTCGGGCCCGTCCAGCCCTTCGGCGTGCGCAACACGATCATCGGCCAGCGTGGCCGCTCGGTCACTGACCCGGTCCGCGCAGCGTGCTGAATCGAGGCGATCTCAGTCGCGATCTCGTCGAGCGTGCTCACCATCAGCGCATGCATCGCGGCGGGGTCTGAGCCTTCGACGAACCTGGGGGTGTAGCCGTACCCCTCCAGCAGCGCCCGCAGCTCCTGCTCCGGGATCCGGGCCAGGATCGTCGGATTGGCGATCTTGTAGCCATTGAGGTGAAGAATCGGAAGCACTGCCCCGTCCCGGGCGGCGCGGAGGAACTTGTTCGAGTGCCAGCTGGCCGCCAGCGCCCCCGTCTCGGCCTCACCATCGCCGATCACGCAGCACACCAGGAGGTCCGGATTGTCAAACGCCGCCCCGTAGGCGTGCAGGAGCGCGTAGCCGAGCTCTCCGCCCTCGTGAATCGATCCCGGTGTCTCGGGGGCCACATGACTCGGAATCCCACCCGGGAAGGAGAACTGGCGAAACAGCCGCCTCAGACCCTCGCGGTCACGCCCGATGTGCGGATAGACCTCGCTGTAGGTCCCCTCGAGATAGGTGTTGGCCACCAGACCAGGACCGCCATGTCCGGGACCAGTGACATAGAGCACGCTGAGATCCCGCGCCTTGATCAGCCGGTTCAGATGGGCGTAGATGAAGTTCAGTCCGGGTGTCGTCCCCCAATGTCCGAGCAGCCGTGGCTTGATGTGCTCGAGGGTCAGCGGATCGCTCAGCAGCGGGTTGTCGAGCAGATAGATCTGGCCAACGGACAGGTAGTTCGCCGCGCGCCAATAACGATCAAGGAGTTCCAGCTCGCCCTCAACAGGCGCTGCCGCCCCGTTGTGGCTCGGGGCGCCGGCCGCCATAGGTGTAGGCGGCTGTTGGGGCTGGTGTTCGCTCATGGCTGAAAACGGGCGCGGGCAGCGCGCCAGCTCGAGGTAGCGAACTCAATGTCGACCTGGTCTCGGCCAACAGTGCTCGCGGCTGCGAAACCGTCGCGGAACACGGCGAGCATCTCCCGGTTCTCCGGTAGCACCTCGGCGAAGAAGCGCGGGATCTGGTGCTCCTCGGCAAACTGCGCCAACCGGATCATCAGCAGCGTTGCCAGGCCGAGGTGGTGCAGGTCATCGGCTACCTCGACGGCAACCTCCGCTCTCTCCGCTGCCCGAACACGCACATAGATCGCATGGCCGACGACTCCCCGGCCTGGCGCGAGCGCCAGGAGGCCGTGGTGCTCCGCGTCATCGCCGGCGGCTCCGCGGCGAGCCTCGCTGCGGAGGTCCGCCGCAACGCTGAAGAACCGCAGCCACCGAGAGCCCTCGCAGAGATCGGTCAGGAACTCCAAGATCGCTGCTTCGTCCTCGGGGGTGACCGGCCTGACCGTCACGGTTGCGCCGTTCCGCAGATAGTGGTCTTGCGTCTGGGCGGCAGTAGCGGTCAAAGGAGCTCGTTCACGGCCGCGATCCGCCGGCCCGAGACCGCGTTGGCGCGGATGCGGATCCAATGGCCCTTGCGGCCCGGCGCCCACGGCTCGAGTCCGAGACCCTCGATCCGCCTCAGCTCGGACGTGTGCGTAATCTCCTCGCTGACGCCGGTGATGATCACGCTCCACCCGACGCGTCCCGCGGGGTCAATGCCGTCGATCTCGAACGTCGCCCTCGTCGAGCGCAGAATGGCGTGGAGCTTCGATCCGCGGGCCGTGCGGATGAGCACCGACTGCGAGGCTCCGTCGAACAGATAGTTTACGGGCCGAATCACGGGGTGATCCCATTCGGTAACGCTGACCGCGATTCGCCCGACGCCTGTCGCGGCGAGCAGTCGCAGGCATTCGGAACGGTCCAGCTTGAGCATCTCGGTTGTCGGACGTGTCGGCCGTTCAGATTCCGCCGCGCCGATCAGGGTGCCGTTTGATTGGGTAGTTGCTGTCTTGCTCATGCTGGCGGTCCTCCGGCGTGCTGTGTCCGATAATGCTCGCGCCAGATCACCTTGTAAATCGGGATTCGTCGTGGGAGGTCGCGCACGCCCGGCAGGAACGGGATCAGGATGAAGGCGAGGCTGAGCACGCCCATCACTCCCATGACGAGGACATCGGCGTTGGCGGAGGTCGAGAACGGCTTGATCTGGTACCAGAAGGTGTAGAGCCACAGCCATGACTGCCCGGGGTAGCTGCCGGTCTCGTTCATCATTCCCCACTGGGTGCCGAGCAGGTGTTGTTGCGCGGCGCGAGTTTCGAGTACTGCACCGTCGGCCATGAACAGCAGGGGGTTGGTGTAGTCGGTCTGGTAGAACTGCTTGCTGGTCAGCAGCGCGCCGTCGAGCCCGCCGCTTTGGGCGAAGGTGAGCAGCGAGCTCATCATCACCGGGAGGGGCCCGTAGTTGCCGGTCTTGACCTTGATCGACCCGTCCGGGTTGGCGGTTGCGTTGCCGAGCGCTTTCTCGTACGCGCTGGTCCAGCCCGTCTGGGTGCTCGCGGGGGCGGCCTGGTAGGCGGAGACGGCGGTCTGCAGCGCGGGCTGGCCGGTGATCGAGCGCAGGGGCGCGAGCACGAAGTCCTCAGCGGTGTCGATCGGGTGGCTCACCCCGAGCCACTTCGCCGGATAGACGAACGCGATGTGCTGACCGTCCGCGGCGTGGTTGTAGGGCGGGCCGTAGCCGCCGGTCCCGCTCGAGCCGTCGAGCTCGGTCGTGGCGGTGGTCACGAAGTCGACCGGGTCACCGCGCGACCACGACTGGATGGTGCTCGGCTTCAGATCGGGCGAGGAGAACAGGATCGCCAGCACGACAGAGAGAGCGAGCACCACGCCGAGTGCGATCGACGCCTCTTTGAGGATGTCGTAGGGCCGGTAGGCGCCTTTCCACTCGCGGGCGGCTTCGTCCTCGCGTCGGCGGCTCTCGCGGCTCATGACACACTCCCCGCGGGAGCGGAGTCTGGCTCTGGAACTCGCGCGTGCTCGGGCTCCTGGGCTGTCGGCTCGCCCCGATCGGTCAGCTCGAACGGCGGCACGATGCCGTGCCTGCGCACGAGCAGGACGTGGGCGATCACGATCGCGACGACCGCGAGCGGCAGCAGGAAGACGTGGTAGCTGTACATCTGGCCGAAGTTCGTGACGTTGAAGAACGAGCCGACCCCGGCCGCGTTCAACCCGTCCTTCGCCTGGGTGGAGATCCACTGCGCGTCGAAGTTCTGCTGCGAGACGTAACCGGTCAGCGCACATGGCACCGCGACCACGAACGCGACCGCACCGCTCATCCACACCCGCGCGCGGCCGCCCCGCCACGCAGCCATCCAATACTTGCCCCACAAGTGGATCACCATGAAGAAGAAGAACAGCTCCACCGACCACAAGTGGATGCTGTTGAAGAAATGCCCGATACCCGTGAAATGCCACCACCCCGGCCCCTTCAACGCAAGGATCGAACCCGACGCGATGATCACGATCAGCGACGTGAGCGTCAACACCCCGAACACATAGATCCACGACGACATATACGACGGCTGGCGATCGGGCAAAAGCTTCTCCGGCGGCAACGCCCCCACGGCGCGCTCGCGCGCCCTCTCCGTCCACGACTTACGGCTCACAGACGTCGGCTCTCCGTTCACCGCGCTCATCGCGCGGTTCTTCCATGCCCCGGGAACGGCGCCAAGATCGCAGCCGCGAACACGACCAACATCAGCACAATCACGACCACGTTCGAGACGCTCATCGTGAAGAAATGCCAGTGCACCGTGTGTGCCGGCCGGCTGAGGTTGAAGATGGCGGCAGTCATGTCGCGCTCGCCACTACGCGGTCGCATTCCTCCAGGTACGGCGCTAGGTACTTCGCGGCGATCTTGGTCGCCGGCGACCACGTCGGCGTCTCGGTCATCTCTGAGCTCGAGCCGTGCCCGCCGGTGATCTGTGCCCTGAGGTAGCGTGGTTTGCCGCCGGTCAGCAAGACCCCTTGGATCACCGGGCGGAACGGCGCGGGCTGGGGGGCCAGTCCGACCAGCGCCGCGATCGACTGTGCAGCGACGTCGGCCTGCTGCGCGGCGATCCCGCCGTGCTTGATCGCGAAGTCCGTCGCGTCGCCCGCCGCGTACACACGCTCTAGCGAGCGCACTCTGCATAGAGGGTCGACGGCGATGAAGCCGTGCTCGGAGCGGCCAGGCACCCCAGGCGCGGACGGTCCGACAAGCTCCGGGAGCGCGACGATGCGATCGGCGCCCAGCTGACGCGATCCCGGGCTGATCGCAACGCGCCCCGATTCGCGAACCTCGCAATGGGCCGAGGTGATCGTCGCGATGTCGCTCTCCTCGAGCAGCTGACGCACGCCGTCGCTGACCGCCCCACCAAAGATCGCTAACGGCGTGTCTTCGGGAGTAGCGATCGTGATTGACAGCTCGACGTTCGCGTCGCGGGCGCGGGCGGCACAGAGCAGCGCGAGCTCGTAGATCGGCAGCGGCCACGTTCGGCCCGAAGGAATCAACAACGCGAGCCGGTGCACGTAGCCGCCCTCGATGTCCTGGATCAGGCCGTGCAGCTGCTCGTCGATCCGCGCGTCGTCGATCGTGGTCGCATGCTTGAACCGCGGGTACAGCCGTGCCCCGAGCGCCAGCAGGAGCGCGTCGTAGGAGAGCCGCTCCCCGGCCTCGGTGTGGACCGTTCGCTCGGTTGGCTCCAGCCACTTGAAGCTGTCCACCCGTAACTCGACGTCGAGCTGTCGGGCGATCTGCTCAAGCGGGTAGCGCTGAGCCAGCGGGTAGGAGAACGGCTCGCGCACCGTCATCGGCCGGTAGACGAACTCGGGATTGGGGGCCAGCATCGTCGTGGCGATGCGCTCGCGGCCGAGCTCGCGCAACGCCAGCGCCGCCTCGAGCGCCGCCACACCGCCCCCCACGATGAGGACATTGAACGGTCTCTCAGAGAAGCTGAGTGAGGTCATGAGATGACGCCTCCTAACGGGCGATGTGGCTCGGCGTCCGCGTGTGGCAGCCAGTTCTCGCCGTACACCACACGAGCGGGCCGCCGAGAGCCGAAGAGCTCAACGATGGTCCGCGACCGCGCCACACACCGCGGACAGTGCGTGATCGCCAGCCAGCGCGACCGCACCGCAATGCTCAAGCCACAGCGAGGACAATTGAGATAGGGCGTGACAGGGGCCGAGTTGGTCATCCAGCACCCTCCCGAGTTCGTGGCCAGGCAGGTGAACCACGCAGCGCGTTTGTGTAGCCCGATAACCGGGTTAGAGCTGGTCTGCGGGCGCCTGGACTACCTGAACTCAGACGCGCGCACGCGGCGCCACACTCATCCGCTGAGCATCGCCGACGGATTGGCAGGTGCGATCGCGAACAGCCAGCCGGATCAAAGGATGCCACGAGACCGCGCCGCGCGTTGACTGTCGCGCATGGGCTGACCCAGCCTGCCGGATCCCAACGAGCGCAAATAACGGTCTGCCTCGTTCCAGGGCGCGCCCACACGGCGGCCCGATGCCGTTT
Source organism: uncultured Solirubrobacterales bacterium (assembly GCA_963834675.1). Taxonomy (GTDB): domain Bacteria; phylum Actinomycetota; class Thermoleophilia; order Solirubrobacterales; family Solirubrobacteraceae; genus Palsa-465. The sequence continues at coordinate 901,618 of CAWICS010000008.1, read as the reverse complement.
ATCGAGCGCTTCGGTGAAAGAGTGGATGGCTCGGCTCCTGACGCATGGATCACGCATTGACCGCTCGGGTCAACACGCCCATACCGGCCGAGAAGCTGAAGCCGGACCACCGCTCGCCGAAGGTTGAAGCGAACGACCTCTCCATCATACACCCGCTGTCGTGACATCGGGCGAGCCGGGTCCAAATGCTCTGTCCTTGATCTAGACTTCGACTGTGGAGCCGCGGATGAGCAACCGCGAGACCGATCACCTGCGGATACTAATCGCCAACGAGCGCAAGGACCGTCTCGCGCTCGTCGCCCCGATCGTGATCGCTCTCGGCCACGAGGTGATCGCCAGAGAGATCGAAGTCGAGGACGTGGCAGCTGTAACCGTCCGGGAGCGACCCGACGTCGCGCTCGTCGGACTCGGAGCGAGCTCGGAGCATGCACTGGGTCTGATCGACAAGATCGTGCGGGAAGCCGCCTGCCCCGTGATCGTCCTCCTCCACGCGCCCGATCCCAGCTTCGTCAAGGAAGCATCCAAACGAGGAGTATTCGCCCACATCAGCGACGACGACGTCGAGGACTGGCAAAGCTCGATCGACATCGTGCTGCGCCGGTTCGCCGAGTATCACGACCTCCAAGGCGCTTTCGGGCGCCGGGCGCTGATCGAGCGGGCCAAAGGAATCCTGATGGAACGCCACTCCATCGACGAGGACTCCGCATTCGAGCTGCTGCGCGAGCGCTCCCGTGTCGCCAACCGCAAGCTCGTCGACCTCGCCGCCGCGGTCGTCGATGGCCACCGCCTGCTCCCCAAGCAACCAGCCGCTTCTCAGCAGCCGTGAACCAGCGCCAGAGCGCAACGGGTGGCGGTCGCGCCCCCAGCGCGACGGAGAGCATTGCGCGTCGATGTGGCAGGCAAGAGCGACCTGCGCCTGAGTCGCCGTTGGCGGCGGCTACGTCCGCGCGCGGTCGCGGTCCGGGCGAGCAGATCCTCGTCGAGTGGCTGCGCGTCGGCCGGCTACGCGATGGCGGTGCCGAAAACATTGCCCACGCCGTAGGTGAACGCGAGCCCGATGGCACCACCGATGACCACGCGGAGTACCGCACGACACGTGCCGCTACGGCCGATACGGGCGCTAACCGCGCCTGCCACGCCGAGGGTAACCAGGACGGCGGCGAATGCAGTGCCGGACCGCCAACCAGCGTGATCGCACCTCGATACTCAGGCCACAGCGAGGACACCTGAGGTACGGCGCGCTCGGGCGCTTTTCGGATCTCGAGCGGATTCTCGGATTGATCAGTCTGGTTGGTGGCGGTCACGGGCCACTAGCTCTCCATTTTTGGACCCGTTCGGCTGGTCCGAGGTGGCGGCGAGCTCGCTGACGGCTTTGCTCTCACGGCTCAGGAACGCGCCGAGCTCGCCGATCGTGCTCATCAACGGGGCCGGGAACACCACGGTTGAGTTCTTGTCGACGGCGACCTCCACCAGGGTCTGGAGGTTCCGCAGCTGTAGCGCGAGCGGGTGGGCCATCATCACATCGGAGGCCTGCGCGAGCTCGCCCGCGGCGAGCGCCTCGCCCTGCGCGGCGATGATCTTGGCTCGCTTCTCGCGCTCGGCCTCGGCTTGCCGAGCCATCGCGCGCTGCATGCTCTCGGGCAACTGGATATCCCTTAGCTCCACGACGGTGACCTTGATCCCCCACTCCTCGGTCTGCACGTCGAGGATCTCGCGGATGTTTTGATTGATCGCATCGGTCTCCGACAGCGTCTCATCGAGCGTATGCCGCCCCACCACTGCCCGCAGCGTGGTCTGAGCGATCTGGCCGATGGCCGCCTGAACGTTCTCGATCGCGAGCACCGAACGGACCGGATCCTCCACCCGGTAATACGCCACCGCCGAGACGCCGATGCTCACGTTGTCCTTGGTGATGATCCCCTGGGACTGGATCGGCAGCGTGACGATCCGCAGCGACACGCGATGGATCCGCTGGACGAACGGGGCGATCAAGATTAGCCCCGGTCCGCGCGCCGGGCCCTCGACCTTCCCGAGCTTGAACACCACCGCGCGCTCGTACTGCTTGATGACGTAGAAAGCGATCATCGTCTTGCGTTCTGGCGACGGCGACTGGGGCACCAGGCGGCCTTGCCGTCCGAACTGGCGATACGAGGTGCGGTTTCATGCGATGGCTCCTGACGTGTGTCTCATCCGCGATGACCGTGAGGTCTCGCGCACACCGGCCAAGTCGCTGGAGCCGGAACTGCACTGGCCCGCCGAAGGGTTGAGGCGAAGCTACCAGCGATACTACTCCCCTAGGCCCCCAAGGTAGGGAAACCCGGTCAGAGCGACCGATAAAGGAGCACGTCGAGATTTAGGATTGGCGCGTGCCGCCCCTCACCGATGGGACTGACCATCTGCGCATCCTGATCGCCAACGAGCGCAAGGATCGCCTCGCGCTCGGGAGAGCTCACAGCACGCGCTGGATCTGATCGACCAGACCGTCCGCGAAGCCGCGTGCCCCGTGATCGCCCTGCTGCACGCCCCTGATCCCGTGTTCGTCAGGGAGGCCTCGAAACGAGGAGTGTTTGCTCACTTCTCGGACGCCGACGTCGAGGATTGGCAGAGCTCGATCGACATCGTCCTGCGCCGATTCACCGAGTACCACAATCTCAAGGGCGCATTCGGTCGCCGAGCGATGATCGAGCGGGCCAACGGAATCCTCATGGGCGCCACTCAATCGACGAGAACACTGCGTTTGAAATGCTCCGCGAGCGCCCCCCCGCACCGACAACCGCAAGCTGATCGACCTTGCTACCGCTGTCGTCGACGGCCACCGGTTGCTCCCCAAACGAGCCGCCGCCCCGCCTGGGCCGTGACGCGCACCGGTCGCTCCCGCGCGCTCATCCAAGATCGCGTCGGCTTCCCGTCTCCACAGGCGGCCAAGAGACTGAACTCGAGGCGCCGGGGGGGCGCCGCCGGACGGGCCGTGCCCGAGCCGCCAAACGGCACTACACGCTGCCGGCATTCGTCAGGAGCCCTCATCGCCTCAACCAAACAGAGTCTACGGCTCGAGCGCCCGCTCCCGGACGCGCGCCAACACCTGGCATCCGGACGAACGAGGGGAGACGCGGTTGTCCTGAAGGCCCGCCGCGGCGTCATCGATGCATGGGCTCGCCGACCCCGCCTGACGAGCCCGCGACAGCTCGCGATCGGGTTGCTGGCGAGCTTGTGAAGACGGACCCTGCTGATCGGTCCCCTACCTGTCGAGCGGCAAGCCCAGCGCATAACACGGATCCCCCAGCATCGAGGCTGCGCCAGCGGGGGATCAGGGCTCCAAGAGCGCCGCGAGCATCGGCCCCCTCGCGCCCGGTCGAACGGCGGCTCAGGGAAGCCGCGGTGCGATCAGCCGGCTGAAGGCAAACGCGATCAGGAACACGATCACGGCCAAGATGACCGCGCCGATGATCGCGCCCGCCACGCCGCCGCCCGTGGCGAGATAAATGATCAGGTAGATCAGGCCAGCGATGACCGCGGACATGATGTTGCTGCGAAGGGAGACGTTGAGCTTCACCGGCGGTCCGTTCAGCTCCAACTTCGACTGATTGACGGTATTCAACCACAGGGCACTTGGGGATTGGGTGTTCGCCGAGTCGTGGGGATCGAGGGCATGAGCAGATCTTCGCGCTTCAGACGTGCAAGCTATGCGCGCGTGATCGCGCCCAACTGGTCGTTATCGCCTACCAACGCGGCTCGTCGCACCCGACGGACGAGCCCACCGCGCCACCCGAGTCAGCCGAGATCGAGCGGCGCGGTCAAGTTCCAGTCGAAGACTTGCTCTGCTAATCGCGCGGGGCTCCGGCTACGTCGCGCGAGCGGAGACCGGCATCCGTGCTCGAAAGCGTTCGGCGTTGCGGCTCTCCGAGGCCGTCGAGCCCCGAAGCCTCTCCCATACGGACCTGTATGGCGATCTGCTTCACCCGTCGAGCATCGAGTACAGCATCGCGATTGCTGCTCGCACCGAGCGTGGCGAGATGATCGTCGCGGGGCTGGGGCGCACCGAGCGCCAGTTCTCAGAGCGCGACCGTGACGTCCTCGATCTCGTCGTACCCTGCCTTGAGCGCAGGCTGCGAGATACGCAGGCTCGCGAGCGGCTCGTTCGCGCCCTCGCCGCCGACCCGCCGCCGGCACCGCCGTCATGCTGCTCGATCGCTACGGCGAGATCGAGCACTAGACCCTCGCCGGCGAGCGCTGGCTCGCCGAGCACTTCGGTGCGGCCGAGCACCCCGGCTGGCTGCCCGAGGCCGTCGCCGAGTGGCTCGCGCTGCCGCCGCGCCCGCCGCTCGTCAGCGTCCGCGACGACCGGCGGCTGACCATCCACCTGCTGCCCGGCGATCCCCACGCATTGCTGCTCGAGGAGGAGGTCGCGAGCTTCCGCCCCGATGCACTCGACCGCCTCGGCCTGACCGCGCGCGAGGCCGAGGTCCTCTGCGCCGCAAACGTGATCGAGGATGAGATGGACATCGCCTGGGAGCTATGCCTCAGCCTGCACGCAGTCCGGGAGCGGTTTGCGCGCTTGGAGGCCAAGCTCGACGTGCGCACGGCCGCCGAGGCCGTAGCCCGTGCGCTCCGCGAGAGCGCGTAGACAGCTGGTCAGCGGCGCGGTGAGATGACGTCACGATGCCATGGCCGCTCGCTCACGCGCAACGATCAGTCGCGAGCGCGAGACGTGCTCCTGCTCGGCTCGGCGCAGGCGGGCCTCGGCACCTTGATGGCCGCGCTCGGGCTCCCGGAGCCGACTCATGCTGGTAGGACGCTGACCGTACATCTTCGCTCGGTACAGGTCATAGCGCGCACAGTCGTAGTGGGCCTCAGCCCTCGGGCGCTGCCCTTGAAACGCTTGACAAGCCGGAAGATGCCGGCGACGCCCCCACGCAACTGAGCAGCGCGATGCGGCTCGCGACACCACGGCCGCCCGACCTTAACGAGCAGGCCCGCTCCGCCAACGACCAGGGCTGGCGCCACCGCGGAGGCGCGGGCCGCGCCGCTCGGCTGCTCGCGCGCCCAACGCGTCGCCGCCGCGTTCACGCTGTTGGATTACGACGGCGCCTGCGGTTGCTTGGGGAGTAGGCGGTGGCCGTCGACGACGGCGGAGGCGACGTCGACGAGCTTGCGGTTGGCGGTTCGGGAGTGCTCGCGCATCATTTCAAAGGCGCTTGCCTCGTCGACAGAGTGGCGTTCCATGAGGATGCCCTTGGCACGTTCGGTGAGGGCGCGACGCCCGAACGCGCCTTCGAGGTCGTGGTATTCGGCGAAGCGCCGCAGGACGATGTCGATCGAGCTTTGCCAATCCTCGACGTCGGCGTCGCTGATGTGGGCGAAGACGCCGCGCTTGGACGCCTCCTTCACGAAGGCAGAATCGGGCGTGTGGAGTAGGACGATCACGGGACAGGCGGCTTCCTTGACGATCTTCTCGATCAGGCCGAGCGCATGGTCGGAGCTTTCCCCGAGGCCGACTAGTGCGACGTCGGGCCGCTCGCGGGCGGTCACGGCTCCGACGTCTGCGACCTCGATCTCACGCGCGATCACCTCGTGCCCGAGGGCCGCGACGATCGGCGCGACCAGAGCCAAGCGATCTTTGCGCTCGTTGGCGATCAGCACGCGCAGATGCTCGGTGTCGCGATAGCTCATGAGGGCCCCAATCCGCTCCGATTCTATCTCCGGGCAGCGACTCTCGAGACTACCGCCCACGCCTCGCGACTTGGGTGTATGGTGGAGGTTCGACTCCGCCCTAGAGCTCGGCGGACGATTTTCCGGCTCCAACTCTCGGTCGGCATGGCGCATTGACCTCAGCGGTCAGCGCCGACCCACGTCAGCGTCAGGAGCCGAGCATGTCCATCTCCACACCGAACCGGGCCAATGGGGCGCCGCCGACCTCTGCGGGCCTTTCCGAGAACCTGCCTCAGTACGTCCAGGATTTCGTTCGCAAGCCGCGCCGTTTGCTGATCGACGGCGAATGGGTGGAGGCGGCGAGCGGAAAGACCTTTCAGACGCTCGACCCGGCGACCGAGGAGAGTCTTGGGTGGGTGGCGCATGGCGCGGCGCAGGACATCGAGCTGGCCGTGGGTGCGGCTCGTCGGTGCTTTGACGACGAGCGCTCGGATTGGCGGCGGATGACCCCGTCGGAGCGCGGAAAGGTAATCCATCGGATCGGCGATCTGATCGAGCGCCACGCGGACGAGCTCGCCCTGCTCGAGACGCTCGATAACGGCAAGCCGCTGACGATCGCCAAGGCGGCGGACGTCGCGCTGTCCGCCGACCTGTTCCATTACATGTCGGGCTGGGCGACGAAGATCGAGGGCAACACGATCCCGATCTCCGCTGTCACCTCGCCCGGGTCGGAGTTCCTGGCCTACACGCGTAGAGAGCCGGTCGGCGTTGTGGGGCAGATCATTCCGTGGAACTTCCCGTTGCTGATGGCGGCGTGGAAGCTCGGGCCGGCGCTCGCGGCCGGAGTGACGGTGGTGCTCAAGCCCGCCGAGCAGACGCCGCTCTCGGCGCTGCGACTCGGTGAGCTGATGCTCGAAGCTGGGCTGCCCGCCGGTGTGGTGAACATCGTGACCGGGTTCGGGGACGCGGGGGCCGCGCTCGCAGCCCACGCCAGCATCGATAAGGTCGCCTTCACGGGCTCGACCGAGGTTGGTCGGCTGATCGTGCAGGCCGCGGTGGGCAATCTCAAGAAGGTCACGCTCGAGCTGGGTGGCAAGAGCCCGCAGGTGCTCTACAAGGACGCCGACATGGACGTGGCGATCCCCGGCGCGGCGAACGGCATCTTCTTCAACCAGGGCCAATGCTGCAACGCCGGCTCGCGCCTGTACATCGAACGCGACGTCTACGACGAGGTCGTCCAAGGAATCTCCGACCAGGCCAAGAAGATCAAGGTCGGCCCTGGGCTCGATCCCGACACCCAGATGGGACCCCTGACCTCCGCCGAGCAGCACGAAAAGGTGCTCGGCTACCTCTCCTCAGGGATCGAGGCCGGCGCCCGCGCACCGGCCGGCGGCGGCCGGGCGGGCGACCTCGGGTACTTCGTTCAACCGACCGTGCTCACCGACACCACGCCCGACATGAAGGTGGTCCGCGAGGAGATCTTCGGCCCGGTCGTGTGCGCGATCCCGTTCGCCTCCGAAGACGACGACGTCATCCGCAGCGGCAACGACACGAACTACGGCCTCGCGTCGGGGATCTGGACGCGCGACATCAACAAGGCGCACCGGACCGCCCACCGACTGCGTGCCGGGACGGTGTGGATCAACTGCTACAGCGTATTCGACGCCGCGATGCCGTTCGGCGGCTACAAGGAATCGGGCTGGGGCCGCGAGATGGGCCACAACGCGCTCGATAACTACCTCGAAACCAAGTCCGTGGTCACCCAGCTCGCTTAGCGAAGGCCCGTGCGATGGCGGGGCCTCCGCCTAGCCCCGCCGTCGCCGTCACGATCAATGAGAAGTGACCGCTTGGACCACTGAGGCAAGGAGACAGCATGTCAGCAACCATCACGACGACCCCGGAAACGATCGTTCACCGCCCGCGTCTGCACGGCCGCGTCGCGTTCGTGACCGGGGGCACCCGCGGCATCGGCGGTGCGATCTGCCACAGCCTCGCCGAGCAGGGCGCGGACGTCGCCGCCGGCTACAGCCGCGACCGCGGAACGGCCGAAGCGTTCATCGACAAGCTCACACAGGAGGGCCTGAAGGGCAGCATCCACCAGGGCAACATCGCCTCGGCGGAGGACTGCCGACGCACCGTGGGCGAGGTGATCGAGCAGCACGGACGCCTGGACATCCTCGTCAACAACGCAGGGATCACGATCGACAAGACGGTCCTGAAGCTGACCGACGAGGACTGGTACAAGGTGATCGCGGTCAACCTGTCAGGAGCGTTCTTCATGAGCCAGGCCGCGCTGCCACACATGATCGATCGCGGCTCGGGGCGGATCGTGAACATCTCCTCGATCATCGGCGAAATGGGCAACATCGGCCAGGCCAACTACGCCGCCTCGAAGTCCGGCCTGTTCGGGCTGACCAAGACGCTCGCCCTCGAGGCGGCATTCCAGCTCAAACGCGCCGGCAAGCTCGAGGAGGACGGCGTCGGCATCACCGTCAACACGGTCGCCCCCGGGTTCATCGCAACCGAGATGCTCGAGCACGTCCCAGAGAAGGTGCTCGACGGCATCAAGGACAAGATTCCTGTGGGACGGCTCGGTCGCCCCGACGAGATAGCCCGTGTCGTCCACTTCCTCGTCGCAGATCAGTCCTCGTTCATCACCGGGGCGATCTGGCCCGTCAACGGCGGAATGGACATGTGAGCGATGAGTAACGGCGGCGCTCTCCGCCGGCTCGTAAGCCCCTAACGGCGTGGAGTCCGTTTGTCGCTCGAGTTTCAACCACTGACCGTCGGCTGCATCGAAGCTGATGAGCGTAGTTTCGGCCTGACATCGTTCCGCCGCCGGGTAGTGCTGAGTGTGCTCGGGGCTCTTGCCGTCACCGCTGTGCTGGGATTCGTGCTCGCTCGCCGGCGCGGTCAGTTCACCACCGCGCTTCACACGGCTCCGGTCTCGCTGCTGGCGCTCGCGGCCGCGCTACAGATCCTCGCGCTGCTGGCTCGTAGCGAGGCCTGGAACGTGTGCGTCCGTGCCGCCGGCGGAACCGTCACCCGCCGGCTGCTATTCCGCGCTGCCGGCATCGGCTATCTCGCGAGCCTGGTGAACGGATCGGTCGGAATGGCCGTACGCATCGTCTCCCTACGCCGCATCGCGCCGCAGAGCACTCCCCGTGTCCCGGCGCTCGTGGCGGCCGAAGTTCCGATCATCACCGTCGAAGTCGCGCTGGCGGCGATCTTCTCGTTCACGCTGATCGCCCCGCTCGGCGTCCCCTGGTGGGCGCCCGTGATCGCAGTCGCGAGCACGATCGGGGCCGTGGCAGCTCTTCGGTGGGTCTCGGAGCGCCATCGAGCGGGACTCTGGGCCGGACTGGCGATCGTGCGCAAACACAGCCGCGGACGCGTGATCGCGTTCACAGTGCTGGCCGTGTCCGCGCAGGTCGCGCGCAACTGGCTGATGCTGCACGCGATCGGCGTAAACGTCTCGATCTTTGACGCGATGGCCTTGCTGATCGCGATGTTCACGCTCGGCCAACTTCCGATCGGACCGAGCATCGGGCCTGCCGCCGCCGTACTGATCCTGGGTAGCCACGGCATTGCCGCGACCGCCGCCGCCGGCGTGCTGCTGACAGTCACCGGTGTGGCTGGATCGCTCTGCTACGCCGCGTGGGCGATCACCGACCGTATCGTCACAGGTCCACGCACCGCCGGTCCGGAGGCCGTCGTGACACCGCTAGCCGTAACGTCCACCTCGGCCTGAAGGCAGACCGAGTTCTCCGCGAGACTCGCTGCGCGACCCGGCGCCCAGCTAAGGTCTCGCAGGCCTGGTGAGGACACGGGCGTCAGCGAGCCGCTTGACAAGACCCAGCGCTGTTCGGACGACCTCAGTCTTGGTTCATGCAGATCGCAGCGTGCAACTCGGTGGTGAGCCGGGCGATCTCCTCGGTTAGCTTGGTGTTTTGCGCGAGCAGTTTTAGTCGGCGCTCGTCCGGCGGGCTGGGGTGCTGGAGGTCCCGCGTGACCATGGTGGCGTGGTGCACGAGCCGGTCGATGAGCGCGGCGGCGACCATGGCGTCGCCGAGGATTTCGCCCCATTTCTCGAACCCGCGGTTGCTGGTGACGATGATCGAGCCGCGTTCGTAGCGGCGGGACACCAAGGCGAACAGGAGGTTGGCGGTTTGCCGCTCCAAGGGGAGGTAGCCGACCTCGTCGACCTATGCGGATATCGGCACAGGTCGACGATCAGTAGCTGGTAGCGCTCGAGCCGTTTGAGCTCTTGGTCACGGGTGTTGCGCTCTTGGGCCTCCTCGAGGCGGGCGACCCATTTCTGGGCGGTGGCGAACCCGACGCGGTAGCCGTGGTGGCAGGCCTTGATCCCGAGCGCGATCCCACAGAGGCTTCTATGTTTGTCAATGGCAGATGCCGAGGGTGCGGCTGCGGGGTGCTCGCGGTATGGGTGAGGCGGGGCCGTTGGCTTCGAGTAGCCGGAAGAGCCGGCGTGCGACGTAGCGTTTGAGGCAGCGTTTGATCTCGCGCGGTGACTTGCCCTCGGCGGCTTTCTTGGCGGCGTAGGCGCGGGTGGCTGGATCGTGCTTAAGACGTGTGAGGACGATCCTGTGCAGCGCGCAGTTGAGCTGTCGTTCACCGCCGCGGTTGAGGCGGTAGCGCACGGTTTGGCCGGAGGACGCTGGGATCGGTGCGGCGCCGCCGAGCATCGCGAACGCACCGTCGTTGCGTAGCCGGCCGGGGTGAGACCAGGAGCAGAACAGTTGCGCGGCGCTGATCGGTCCGACGCCGATCTCGTCGAGCAGCCACGGCACGTTGGCCTTGATGAGCTGCTCGAGCTCGCTTTCGAGATCGTTGGCTTCGGCCTCGAGGGCAAGGATCCGCCGGGCGGTGTGGCGCAGCGCGATCACGGTCGCGCAGTGCTCGGCAGAGTGCGATGGCAGCGTCCGCAGTCGAGCGCAGCGAGCGACGAGCTCGTCGGTGTCGTGGCGGCGGAGCTGGTGGCGCAGTTCCTCGCGAGCGGTGACGATCAGCGCGTTGAGGTGGTTGATCGCTCTTGTGCAGGCGTTCATCGCACCTCGACGTGTGACCAGCAGCACTCGGACTGCTTCCCGGTCGCCACGCCGACGCGGCTGTGCGAGATGCTTGCGAGCGAGCGCCTCGCGCGCAGCGCGGATCGCGTCTAGGTGATCGGACTTCGCGCCGCTGCGTTGCGCGGACCGCACGGGACGCTCGACCTCGACCACCCACACGCCCGCCGCGCTCGCGCGGATGCTCATGTTGATGCGCCGCGAACTGCTGTCCTTCCTCGCGCCAGTCCGCGACGACGCCGAGCCGCCGGACTGGATCCGGCCCGCCGTGCGTGACGGCTCGGTAGGCCTCTTCGCTGGACGGTGGCGGCCGCTCGCGCCGCTGCGGGCGCAGTTCCCCCGCCTGTTCGGAAGCAGCGCCAACCGGACCGGCCAGCCACCGACCTCAAGCGCGGCCGAGGCCGACGCCATCTTCGGTGACGCCGCCGTGGTAGTCGACGGCGATGCCCAACGCCGCGGGACGGCGATGCGCGGGGCGACCACGATCCTGCGCATCGCGCCCGACGGCACGCTCGAGCTGCACCGTACGGGCGCCCAAAACATGGGTCTCGCTGCGGAGGACTATCTCCGGCGGTTAGAGGCACTCGGGGAAATCGCGACACTCACTCGACCCAAGCGATGAAAAGGCGCAGTGAAAGTTACCGTCTATCCTGGGTCCTTCGCGAGACAGGCACCTCGCGGTAGAACTCGTCGCTCACAGTCGGATCATCGGCCGGGAACAGACGACGCGAGAGCGACGTGGGCACTTGCTCAGCAAGCGCACGAGAGTGAACAGTAACGCTGATGGCTCTTGACACGACCGCGCGAATGTGGCAGGACGCTGTCGCGGAGCGCGGGCGTGTGCGTGATTGTGTCGAGGCGCTTGACCGGGCCGGCGTTCACCCCGGCGATCTACACTCAGGTTGTGAGGATCTGACATCGAACGGCCAGGGGCTTGATAACTGCCCCGGTTCACAGAGGCGAGCAGCGGCACCGCAGCAGGCCCGACCTGCTTCTGCGTTTACGAGGCTTCGCCGTTCTCTGGGCTCGGCGCTCGTTCACGAGTGTGTTGAGGCCGAGCGTTCTGTGGGGATCAGCGTGGCGGGACTGTGCTCTGCGCGACCCATTTGTACAGATCGGCTGCGAACGAACTGGGGTCGCGTGTGCGTACGTAGGTCGTGACTGCGTCGTAGAAGGCCTCCTGGAAGTCGGGGCTCAGCCCTTCGCCGTGTGCCACGGACAGAAGCACGGGCGATGCCCAGAACGCCTTGGAGGACGCCCGCTGATAGGCGGGCAAGGACGAGACGTCGACGTCGTGGACGACGGGGATTGATCCCTTTGCCTTACTGAAGGCGAGTTGGGTGGCGGGGTCGTCGATGCCGCTCAGGAACGCGAGCGCGTTCTTGGCGTTCTTTGCCTTGGTTGCGGCGACGAAGACGTCGACGACCGCGAGGAAGCTGCTACCGGTGCCGGGGAAGGGGACGCCGTCGAACCCGGTGCCTTCGTGTGCGCCGTCAGCGATTAGTTCGCCGAAGGCGGAGTCGTTCATCGACTCGAAAGCGCACTCGCCGGCCGCGAGCTTCTTGGTCGCCTGGTCCCAGGTCAGCTGGTTGGCCTCGGGGTCGGCGTAGCGGAGAATCGCGCCGAAGTTGTTGAGCGCGGTCCGCACCTGCTTGCTGCGCCAGTCCAGCCCGTTGTGGACCATATGCTGCCAGCCGCGGGGTCCGATCGAGCTCAGCAGCGTGTTCTCGAACAGCTCGACCGTGGTGAAGCGGTCCTTCGCGCCGAGGCACAGCGGCGCCGCGCCGGAGGCCTTGATCTTCGCGAGGTCGCTGATGAACGAGCCAATCGTGTAGCCGCTCGCGGGGCGTGCGACGCCAGCGCGCTCGAGGAGTTTGGTGTTGAACCACAGTACGTTGCTGCGGTGAGCGCCGGTGGGAACGCCGTAGGGCTGGTGGTCGTGCATGAGCGCCGTGAGGATCGTGGGGTTCATCGTCGCGTTGAGACGCTCACGCGCGAAGATTGACGCGACGTTGCGGATGACGCCGCGGCTGGCATAGCCCTGGACCGACTTGCCAGCGAACGTCTGCCAGACATCGGGCGGGTCGTTGCGCTGGAGCCGTTTCGCCAGCTCGACGATCGCGTTCGATCCGGCGCCGCCCGCGACCGCGGCGTTGATCGCCCTGACGCCTGGATTCGCCCGGCGGAATGCGGCGAACAAGTCGTTGAGGGCCACCGCCTCGGATCGTGAGGTCCACCACGAAACGACCTCGAGTTGCCTGGTACTCGTGGCGGGGCTAGTCGGCGACTGGCTGCCGCACGCAGTGACCGCGGCGGCGAGTGCGGCCGCGACGATCGTGACCCGCCAGCGTCCGCTCACCCCGTCCCCTCGGCGGGTTGCGGCGGACTCGCGGCCGTCGGAGGAGCGACATCCTGGGCTGGCGGGCGGCCCGTCAGGCTCGGCTCGGCCTTGAGGTCGTAGAGCGCGTAGAGACCGACCATCGCGAAGCAGAACGCCGGCACGATGAACGAGAAGGCGGGGCTGGTCGCATCCACGACCTTGCCCTGGAGCACCGGCATGATCGCGCCGCCCACGATCGCCATGACGAGGCCGGCGGCGCCGAACTTCGTCGCTGGTCCGAGGCCCTTCAGCGCCACGCCGTAGATCGTCGGGAACATCAGCGACAGGCAGAACGACAGCGACACGACGGCGATCACGCCTGCCATGTTCGGATTCCCCATCGCAAACAGGCACAGCGCAACGGCGAGGAACGCGAGCAGCGCGAGCACCTTCGTGGCCCGGACGCGTCCGATCACCCAGGTCATGAGAAAGCGTGACGCGAGGAAGATCAAGAGACTCACCTGCAGGTATGAAGCTCCCTTGGTGAGGCTGCCGCCGAGGGCCTGACCCACGTACTGGATCACATACGTCCACGTGCACACCTGCGCGCCCACGTTCATGAACTGGGCAACCACCCCGAACCGGTAGCGCTTGTTGCGCCACAGAAGGCCAAACAGCGCGCGCGTGCCGCCCTCGTACGAGCCAGCGTCCGAGAACTCCTCCACGATCGGCGGCGCCTTCCTGGTCGCTATCGCTATCGCGATCAACACCAGCAGGATCGCGAGGCCGACATATGGCGCCATGACCGCCCCCAACTCGCCGGCGCGAATCGTGTGTATCTGATCCGGCGTCAGCGACGAAATATCGACCGGATCGGCTAGCCGGGGCAGGATCAGCGCCGACGCGAGCAACACACCGAGATTCGTGCCGACCGGATTGAACGCCTGAGCAAGGTTCAACCGACGCGTTGCCGTGCTCTCCGGGCCGAGCGCGATGACATACGGATTCGCTGAGGTCTCCAGCATCGAGCAGCCCGCCGCCATCGCGAACAGGGCGATGAGGAACGCGTTGTAGGTCATGATCTTGCTCGCCGGAAAGAAGAGAAACGCGCCGAGCGCGGCGAGCGAAAGGCCGCTCAGGATGCCCGTCTTGTAGCCAAAGCGCTGATTGATGAAAGCCGCTGGGAGCGCCAGCAGAAAGTAAGCGCCGAAATACGCGAGCTGCACGAGCGACGCTTGAAACGTGCTCATGTTGAAGATGCGCTTGAACCCGGCGACCATCGGTGTCGTCAGGTCCTGCGCGATGCCCCAAGCCGTAAAGCAGCAGATGAGCGCGATAAACAGCACCACCATGCCGCTGCCGATCAGTGGCTGGCTTCGCGTTTGCTCGGGGCGCTCGACGACAACACCCTTGGCGATGCTGCTCAACGGCTCACACTCCTCTCGCGGCCGCGCTCAACTTCTCAACCCACTTCTACCCGCCACGGCGCGACACGCAACGCGCCAGCGACACCAATCTCGCGCGCCCAAGGCTCGACGTTGGGGCAAACTCGAATGCAGGCGTTCCCTCCGATCGGCGCCATAGCGTCACTCGGAGAGGTCACGCGCGTTGAGCCGGAAATCAGGAGTTCACAACCGTGGGCAAAGACTGTGACCTTGGGTGAGGGGGTCGTCGGTGGCTCTTTCTCTCAACCAACGTGATCTGCGGCGATCAGGCGCCCCTCTGCGCCAGGCGGCCTTCGGCCAGCGCGTCGAGGTCGATGTCGTCCAGGGACGTGACCAGCACATCTGGCTCCGCGGCGGCCAGGAGCTCCTCGTCATCCGCGCGCGAGAGGCCGAGCGCGGCCATCCCTCCCGCCTTTGCCGCCTGGATGCCGGACACCGCGTCCTCGACGACGAAGCACTCCTCCGGTGGCACACCGAGCTCTTTGGCTCCCGTGAGGAAGATCTCGGGATGCGGCTTCCCCTGTGCGAAGTCGCGGCCCGAGATGTCGGCGTCGAAGAACTCCAGGAGGGTGAGTCCCGGCGTCACCTGCTCGGAATCCAGGTTGTTCTCTTCTGCGAAGGTGTCGAGGCGTATCTTGCGCAGGAAGAGGCCCGCGTTCTTGGATGAAGAGGCGGCGGCGACTCGGATTCCGGCGTCCTTGACCGCGATGATGAAGCGCAGCGCGTCGGGGTAGGCGGTGAACTCGCCGGCCTCGATGAGCTCGATCACCATGGACTGCTTGCGGTCGCCGTACGCCCTCGACCGTCGCCCGGCGTCCGGGACGCCAAAGTACTCGAGCGCCGCTTGCGCGCCGCTGAAGCGCGGCTTGCCGGACATGACCTGCTGATAGACCTGCGGGGTGAAGCGCTCGGGCGAGTAGCTCGTCTCGGGCCGGATGTCGCTCCACTGCGTCTCCATCAGCTCTTTGAGCGCATCGCGCCAGGCCCGTTCGTGCGGCGAGTCGACCAGCACGCCGTCGACGTCGAAGATGGCGCCGCGAAATCCAGTGGCCATTGCTCCTCCTTTCCTACCTTGTGACGCTCGTCGTCGGCTTGAGCGCGAATGTGTGGTGGTCGCCGGCGCGGAGCTCGCGAACCTCGTCGCCCACCGCGACGCGGATCGGCCGGCTGAATCCCTCGGCGTGCGCCACGACCGTCAGCCCGCCGTCCTTGAGCGTAACCCTGATCGGCGTGCCCCGGAACTGCATCGGGAAGGAGAGCCCCTCTAACCGGTTGGTGAGCCGGGGGCTGAAGTGCAGGACGCCGTCACGGATGTCGGTGCCGAGGTATCCGCGCTGGATCAGGTCGAGCGTCCCCGCCATCACCCCGAGATGGATGCCCTCCTTGGTCGTGCCACCCTGGACATCTCCGATATCGCTCTCGAGTGCCGCGATGAAGCGCTCCCACGAGCTCCCGGGGTCCAGCGCGGCCAGGATCGCGGCGTGCGTGATGAAACTCAGAGTCGAGCCATGTGAGGTCCGCGCGTCGTAGAAGTCGATGGTCTTGCGGGCGGTGTCGGGTCCGTACTCGTAGCCGAGCCGCTCGAATAGACGCCGCAGCTCCTCGTCGGAGAACAGGTAGAAGAGCATGACCGTGTCGGCCTGCTTGGCCAGCATGTAGCGGTCGGGATCGTCTCCCTCGGAGCGGAGGATCCGGTCGAGCCGCTGGATTCTGCCGTACTTCTTCCTGTAGGCGTCCCAGTCGAGCTCGGCGAGCTCCTCGTAGCCCTCGAACTGGCTGATGATGCCGTCGTCGTGGAATGGCACGAACATCTTGCGGCTCATCTCCTCCCAGCGGGCGATCTCCTCGCCGGTGAGGCCGAGGCGGTCAGACAGTGCCTCGCGGCGACTTTCGGGCAGCAGGTCGAGCACCTTCTGCGCGGTCTCGGAGATCCACGCGACCATGACGTTCGTGTAGGCGTTGTTGCGCAGCCCGCCCTCGGCCGCGTCCGGATACTTCTCGTGGAACTCGTCCGGGCCCATGACGCCGTGGATCTCGTACCGGTCGCGGTCGGGGTTGAACGTGGCGATCGAGGCCCAGAAGCGCGCGATCTCGAGCATCATCTCGGCGCCGTACTGGCGCAGGAAGTCGAGGTCCTCGGTGATCTCGTAGTACCTCCAGATGTTGTAGAAGATCGCGGCGTTGACGTGCCGCTGGTTGTGACTGAGGTCCGGCTCCCAGTGACCTGACAGCGGGTTGAGGTGGACGACCTGTGTTTCTTCCTTGCCGTCGCTGCCGCTCTGCCACGGATACATCGCGCCGCGATAGCCGGCGTCGCGCGCGGCGGCCCGGGCCTGGCCGAGACGCCGGAAGCGGTACATAAGCAGGGCGCGGGTGATCTCTGGCAGGCGGAAATTCAGGAACGGATAGACATACAGCTCGTCCCAGAAGACATGCCCACGGTATGCCTCGCCGTTGAGACCTCGGGCCGGCACTCCGGCGTCCCGGTCGGCCGTGTAGCGCGAACAGACCTGGAGGACGTGGGCGATGTGGAAGCGCAGCACGAGTTGAATGCGAGCGTCTCCCGGCAGCGTGATGTCGCACGCGCGCCACAGCTCCTCCCACGCCCGCATATGGCGCTCGAGCGCCTCGGCGAACCCGGGATAGCGACCGGCGGACTCCCCCGCACTCCCGAGCGTTTCGCTGATGGCGCGGTCACGTGAGGTGTACAAGGCGACCATCTTCTCGACGCGCACGGCCTCGCCCGCGCGCGCGTCGCAGGCGACGACCTGCTGGATGTAGTCCTCCGTCTGGAACAGGCTGCGCTGGACATCGACGGCGTCGTCGCCGCGGAAGACGCTGGTGCGGGCGGCCTGGGCGAAGTAGAGGTTCGACTTGCGGGTCTGAACCTTCAGCGCGATGACTTCGGGGCCGAACGTCCGCGGGGAGACCGGATCGAGGTGGCGGCCCTCGAGCTCCGCGTAGCGTGCGACCCCGCGGTTCGTAACGCGCCCGTCGATCGCGGAGATGACCTCCATCCGGCCCGACCAGTTCTCCGGGGTGACCACCCACTCGATCGCGGCCTGGTGATGGTGGGCCATGCTGACGAAACGACGACTGCGCAGACTCGTCTCCCGCCCGGCCCGGTCTCGGAAGCGCACCGTCCGGGCGAGAAGCGCGTAGCGAATGTCGTACTCGTGGCGGTACTCGAGCAGCTCCACGTTGTCAAGACCGATTGCGTCGTCGCCCTCGATCCGCAGCTTGAGCACGAGCCAGTTGGGCAGGTTGACGAGGTCCTCATTGAGGACGGGACGCCCGCCCATCACCGTCGTCTCGCGGTTATAGCCGCCGTGCGCGTAGGTCCCCGGGTAGTGGGCGCCGCCCGCGTCCTCCCACTCGGCCGCGCCGCGTGTGCAGAAGTAGCCGTTGCCGGTCGACGTCAGGGCCTCGCGGAGGCCCTCCTCGTCGGGCTCGAAGCTCTCGTAGGCGAGTGCGAAGGCCTCGTCGGGGCGTCGCTCGCTCACCGAGCCAGCGTGTCCAGAAATCGTTCCACCTCCTCGATCGAGTCCAGCACGAACGCGGCGGATGTGCCGCGGCCGCCGATCTCCGGATCATCGGCCTGGCCGACGAAGACGCCGATGCCGTTGCCGGAAAGCGCCCGAAAGGCGTCCTCGTCGGTGATGTCATCACCCAAATAGAGCGGAGCGACATCGTCGCCGTCCAGCCCGAGCGCCTTCAGCAGGTACAGCACGGCCTTGCCCTTGTCCCATTCGAGCTTCGGCTGAATCTCATAGACCATCTTGCCGGGTGTGACCTTGAGTTCACCGGGATGCTCGGCCAGCACCCGGTCGACGATCGGCTTTATGGCCGGCCGGTCGGCGTCGGCGACCAGGCGGTAGTGCAGCGCGACCGATGCCTTCTTGGGTTCGACCAGCGAGCCCTCGATCGGGTCGGCCTCCTCTCGAACGCGCTCCGTGACGCGCGCGATCAACTCCTCAAAGCCGCCGCCCGCCTCGTGTTCCAACGTGCCCTCCGTCGGACTCCAGATATCGAAACCGTGACTCCCCGCGACGATCAGATCCTCGACGCCCATGAGGTCCTGGACCACGCGACGATCGCGGCCGCTCACCACGCAAACCGGACAGCGCTGCGCAAGGCGCCGGACCGCCGCGCGCATGCTCTCCGAGATGACCGCGTCGTCCGGCCGGTCGACGATCGGAGTCAGGGTGCCGTCGTAGTCGAGGAAGACCGCCGGACGACGTCCCCCGAGGTGGCGAGTGAGCTCGTCGCGGTCGCGCAGGGCGTGGGGCAGCGCTGCGATGCTGTTCCCGGCCGTCATCGTAAGCGCGCCGCGAGATCGTCGATCGCGCCCGCCACATCGCCGTCGGCCTGCGCGTCAATCAGGCATTTGCCCATGCCGTGCCCGTGCTGCTGGCGGGGCGCGTGGTAGGTGACGATGAGCCGCAGCGGCCAGAAGCCCGTCCGGAGCCCACCGCGGTCGTGCAGCATCATGACCGAGCCCGACCGTTGCTGCACGTTATGCAGATCATTGGGCTGCAACAGCGGCGTCGACCTCGGCTCGCGTCGGCGGGTCGGCGCCCGGCCGGGAGCATGTGATCGCGGCTATCAGGGCCGCTGCATCGACGACGCTGGCGAGCGTCGCCTCGTCGATCGCCGCCAGGGCGTCGCGCCGCGCGCCACCAACTAGGTCGGCACGGTGCAGCCCGTCGAGCAGACCGGAGGTGAAGGAATCACCTGCGCCGACCGTGTCGACGAGATCGAGCGGCACCGCCGGCCGGTGTAACTCCAGGCCCGCGGAGACGGCGTAGACACCTGCACCACCCCGGGTCACGACGACGAGGGCGGGCCCCGAAGCGAGCCAGGCCTGGGCGACGTCCTCATCGCGCCGGTCAGGGTAGAGCCAGCGAAGGTCCTCGTCGCTGGCCTTGACGACGTCGGACAGGGCGACCAGACGCTCGATGTCCGGTCGCGCCCTCGCCGCGTCTCCGAGCAGCGCCGGTCGCACGTTCGGGTCGTACGAGACGGTCACTCGACCCCGCTTGTGTTCCCGCTCCACAAGGTCCACGACGCTCGCCTTCCCGGGTGGCAGGACCGTCGCCAATGAACCGGTGTGCAGACACCGTGTCTCGATCGGAAGCGCCGCCAGGGCCTCCACATCCCAGTCGATGCGGAAGTCGTAAGAGGCGATCCCCGCCGCGAGGGTCGCGATCGCAAGGCTGGTCGACACACCCCCCTTTGGGCCTCCGTCGACCCGGACACCGCTGCCTTCCAGGTGCGCGGAGATCATCTCTCCGAACGCATCCTGCCCCAGACGCGTCTTGAGCGTCACGGGGACGCCCAGCCGGGCGAGGCCGAGCGCGACGTTTGCCGGGCTGCCACCCGGATGCGCGGCCAATGTCCGGCCTCCGCGCTGCCCGACCAAGTCGATGAGCGCCTCCCCGACGACAACGAACATTCGCTCTTCCTCACTCGACGGGATGAATTCCCACGCCGCCGCGCACAGGGCAGGCGGTGGCCGCGCTCGCGGCATCAATAGTGGTCCCCGAACCTTCCTCCTCCCAAACCCGGACCGAGCGTCAGCGGCGGCCCCTCGGGGTAACAACGGCCGATCAGCGATCCTGAGCGCCCTCTCTTCCTCGTGGTCACCATCAAGCCCCGGCTGGATCGGCTTGAGGAAGCTGAGGCGCAGCTGCAGTCCATGCGTCAGAACGCCCTGACCGAGCCGGGATGCGTCTTCATGCACCTGGTGCAGCCGCAGGACCGCCCGGACACATGGGTGATGCTCGAGATGTTCCGCTCTCGCGCGGCCTGGGACGAGCACATGCGCCAGCCCTACAACACCGAAGGGAACATCATCCTCGAGGACCTGCTGCGCGAGCCCTCAGACCTTCGCTTGTTCGACGAGAAGTAGGTTACGCGTCCCGCGCGGCGGCGCCGGCGCATTCACCCGAGCCACGGCTGCCGACCCGGTGAGCCAAATGCGCAGGCCACGATCCGCGCTAAACATGCTGTTTTGCCTGCAAACGCCGGGTAGTTGTGCGAGCAAACTGGTGGTTCACGGGTAAAGCTCCTCAAACGGCGCACAAAGCCGTCTAGAGAGCGAAGCCGAGTCGAGCAGGGCCACCGCGCTGGGGTCGGATACTGGCCGCCAGCGAAAGCAGGGGCTTCGCGGCGTGCTCCCGGATCCGGCTGGGAGGAGAAACCGACGACATCCAGGACGACCGAGAGTTCTGCTCATTCATGCAAGCAGTGTCCCCTACGCTAACCCGTTCCCGTCACCGGGTCGACCGTCAGGGCCGCCCGGCGTGTGGTGCTTGCTGTCCGGGTGCTGCAAGCAGCCGTCCCGTCTGACCCGGACCTTCGTTCATCGCTGCGTCCATCCCGCGCCATTCGGCGGCGGCGATGAACAGCGTTCGACCGTCTTCGCCGCCGAGCATGCACGCGAAGCATCCGCGGTCGACGGCGACGGTGTCGAGCACCTCACCGCCCTCACGCACCCGCAGGCACTGCTGACCGGGGACGCTCGCGACCCAGATGGCGCCTTGGGCGTCTGCGCAGATCCCGTCGGGCGCGTGCTCAAGCGCCGCCCAAACGCGACGGCCGGACAGGGTCCCGTCGTCGCCGACATCGAAACCAACGAGCTGCTCAGCGTGCGAGTCGGCAACCACGAGCGTGTGGTCGTCGTCGATCAGCGCCATCCCGTTGGGCCACTGCAAGCCGTCGGCGACCTGGTGCGCGCTCCCATCCGGCTCCACGCGGAACACGGCGCCCGGGCCGCCGTTGACGTAGGCGTTGCCGGCGGTGTCGACCACGAGTTCGTTGAACGGAGCAGCGCCGAAGCTGGTCAGGTCGGCAAGCGTGTCAAGCTTCCCATCGCAGCCCCGAGCAAGGAACAGCCGCCGCGGACCGTCGATAACGAGCATCCGCCCGTCGGGGAGCCAGTCGATGCTGAACGGAATCGTTTGCGCTGCGACGCGTGCAACCGTCTCGGGGGCCCCGCCGCTAGTCACGGCCAGCACCTCGCCAGCTCCCCAGTTGCAGACCCAGACGCGGCCCTCGCGCCACCGCGTCGACTCGGGAAAGCCCAGTCCCTCCAGCACGGCCCTGCGACGATAGGTTCCCTTTCTGAAGGTCGTAGCCAACCCCTGGCAGGCCTGAGATTTCTCGCAATCGGCCGGCCATGGCCCGCAGCGGCGCGAACCGGGATTGCCGGCGCACTGTGCGCTCCCCGGGTCCCTGGGGTTGGTCGTCGCGATCCTCTTGCGGCACTGATCGCGCTTCCTCGCTGGGGAGAGTGCTTGGAAGCGATGTCCGGGGCTAGCGATGCATCGCCGAGCGCAGCCCCCGCTCGTCGACGCATCAGCCCGCCCCCAATTGCTTCTGTTCACGCCCCCTGCTCCTTCTATCGGCAATTCGTCCAGGAGCCTTGAGTAGGAATTATGAAGTTCGCGTTAGGAGCCGAGGCGGTCGATCCCAGCCGCGCGTGCCGACTCCAGACTGCGAGGGCCGTGGGTCGCGCCTGTCGCGGGCAAACAGGAGTCTCGGTCATCGGGGCGGATGACGACGGGGGCAGCGCACGCGCCGGTATCATCCAACCGAGTCTCTAGGACGGGCGCTGCAGCCCCAGTCAGGGTCGGGAGCGCCAAGGGCGAAGCATCAGCACCACCGGTGACCGTCGCACAGGGCGCAGCATCCGAAGACATGGCGTGAGGGTGGGCGATGCCCAAGCCGACCGTGTCCTCGACATGCGGCGCGACTTCCAGCAGCTGATGAGAGAGCGCTCTGCACGATGATCGAAGAACTCACCGGGCGGAAGGTCCTCGCATTCCTCAGCCAGGCCCACGTGGAACCTGACCTCACGGTGGAGATGTTCCTCATGCACGGGCCGGTGCCTGGATTCGGCGCGCTGGAGCTCGTCGATCCGCCGTCCCGTGAGCCGGGCGGCGAACGGGCCTGATCAGCCGGGCTTTACGTACCTCGTGTCGTACGGCGATCGCACGTCTGCTTGCTTTCCCGGGTGTGTGGCGTAGGATCGACTTGCACTGGGGCACTTCACCGGTCCTGGGAACCGACTTCGCGGAGCGCACCGCCGGCCAGAAGCACAGCGGCGCCCTCACGGACAGTTTCGTCCCGGCGACGGAAGAGCCGTCCTTGACCAGAGCAAGCGGAAAGCCTTGAGCGACCGTGCTCAGGAAGGTGTCGAGATGCCGTCAAAGTCAGCGATTGCTCCAACCGACCCATCGGCCCCCGAGGCCGTCGCCGCACCGGTCCCCGCCGATCAACGGCCGCCGGCGCCGATGCCGGCAGTCAGAGGCGCCGAGAGTCCTGAATCTTCGGATCTCGCGGTCGCGTCGCCACGGGAGCCCGGCGGCGATGTCTGACGCCCCACCCAGTGCCTCCGGGGATCGGGAGCGGCCGCCTCGCACGAGCGACGAGCGGATGATTCGCGAACTGGTCACCCGCCTGTCGCGGCAGGACCGCCGCGGCGCAAGCGTGATCGAGCGCGCAGCGATCCTCGCCGAGGGTGCGAACACCGAATCGATCGTGACGTGGATCCTCGACCACGGTGGACAACCCGAGGCGCCAGCTTCTGCCGGCGCTCGAGGGGGCCTGCACGGTGGACGCCTCCAGGGCCGGGGGGCGAGTGACAACCTCGCGCCGCGCCGATACGTCATCCCCCCAGGCGTGCTGGGCTGATCCGGGCTTATCGGTGGCTCCCGCGCCGTTGCCGCTCAGCGACACGGGATTCAGCTAAGCTTGATCCCCTCGAGGCGACCCTGCGGGACCAAGTGTGGGTACGGCAGGAGCGCTTCGACTGTGAGCAGCTCGCGCTCGTAGCGGTCTGATGGCGGCATTCGGGGGCGTTGCGGTTCGGCAACGTCAACCCACGCCTCGGAGTGACCTATGCACCATGCATCGACGGGCCGGCCCGGGCCTCGTCTCGGCGCCTACGCGCAGCCTCGCCTCGGGAGGAGCATGCTTGACATCGGCACCTCGGTTGTGCCGTACCTGGCGCTTTCGGTAGCGATATACCTGACGCTTGGCGTCTCTGTCGAGCTGACCGTCGCGCTCGCAGTGCTGGCCGCAGGATTCCTGGTCCGGACGTTCGTCGTCTTTCACGACTGCGCGCACGGAGCGTTCCTGCCATCCAAGCGCGCCAACCGGTATGTCGGACGCCTTGCCGGACTGCTGGTGCTCTCGCCGTTCGAGCGCTGGCGACACGACCATGCCGTCCATCACGCCAGCTCTGGCGATCTCGAACGCCGCGGCGTCGGAGACATCCTGACGCTCACCGTGGCCGAATACCGGGCCCGCTCATGGCGCGGACGTCTCGCGTACCGCGCGGCCCGCTGCCCGCTGGTCATGTTCGGGCTCGGGCCGATCATCGCGATGATGGTCGGGCCGCGGATCCCCACTCGCTCGCAACGCCCTCGGATGCGCCACAGCGTGCTCGGCACCGACGCCGTTCTGCTCTTCGTCGGAGCCGGCCTGAGCTGGCTGTGCGGCTGGGAGAAGCTCTTGCTCGTGTGGGCACCCTCGGCGATGCTGGCTGGATCGGTCGGCATCTGGCTGTTCTACGTGCAGCACCAGTTCGAGGACGCTTACTGGCAGAGCCGTGGCGACTGGAGCTACGTTGACGCAGCGCTGCGCGGCAGCTCATACCTCAAGCTGCCGAAGGTGCTGCAGTTCTTCACCGGGAACATCGGGTTACACCACGTCCACCACCTCAACGCGAGAATCCCCAACTACAACCTCCAACGCGCCCACGACGAAAATTCGATCTTCGAACAGGTATCGACGCTCTCGCTCTGGGAGGCAATGCAGACCGTCAGGCTCAGACTGTGGGACGAGGAAAGCGGGAAGCTCGTGACCTTCGCGCACGCGCGCGGGGTGGACTTCGCTGGGCTGGCGGACCCTTCAGTCCAAATCGGTTCTGCTTCGGCGGTCCTCGAGCGAGAGCTCGGCCCAAACCAGGGTGCCGATTCGCGGCTCGAACCCCCAGGGTGCGCCAGCGTTTCCACGATCCGCAGGCCTAGGCCACCCGGCCCGCGGTAGTCGGGACCACGCACGGTCGGCGCCTATCCGAGCATCCCGGATCCGTGATCGCAAGGCGAACAGCGTTCGACCTCGTTTCAACGACGAGCTCGATGCACGCGCTGCAAGCCGTCTACACCGATTCGATTCCGGTCGTCGCCTCTGAACACCACGCCTGCTTTCGCAGGCTGTCGACTACGCGGTGGCTTCGGGGGACGGCTCGTAGATCTGGATCGCCACGCCGTCGCCGACCACCTTCGAGTCCGCAAGCCGCAGCTTCTTCTTGCCGCTCGTCTCGCCAAACAGCCGCTCACCCTGACCGAGCACGACAGGGAAGACCATCAGGTTGACCTGGTCGACCAGGTCGTGGGCGAAGAGGGTCTGCGCCAGTTGCCTCGATCCGTGGATGTAGACGTTGCCCTCGTGAGCCTCGCGCACGCGCCTGACGGCCTCAACAGGGTCGCCCGTCAGCACGGTCACGTTCGTCCAGCGCGAGGCGTCCGCCTTTGAGCCGACCACGTACTTGGGCATGTTGTTGAACCTGTCGGCGAAATCGCCCTCGCGCTCGGGCCACGCGTCGGCGAAGCCGTCGTACGTGACGCGGCCGAGCAGCATCGCTTCGGAGTCGAGCACCTCGTCGTATTTGAACTTGTCGCCTTCCTCCCCACGCGAAAAGTCGAACGCCCAGCCGCCGTACTTGAAGCCTTCCGCTCCGCCCGGGTCCTCCATCACGCCGTCAAGCGACACGAACTCGGTGACCACGATCCGTCCCATCTCGTTCCTCCTTGGTCGATGCTACGCTATTCAACTGGTTGGTTGTGCAACCTATCAGATGAATACAAGTCCGACCGACACCCTCAGCGTCACGTTCGCGGCGCTCGCGGATCCGACTCGCCGCGCGATCCTCGCTCGACTGACCGAGGGCGACGCGACCGTGAGCGAGCTCGCTGACCCGTTACCGATTAGCGTTCAGGCGGTGTCAAAGCACCTGAGAGTCCTCGAGCGCGCCGGCCTGATCACGCGCAGTCGCTCCGCGCAGCTACGGCCGTCGCAACTGCGGGCCGCGCCCCTGAAGGACGCGGCCGACTGGCTCAGCCTCTATCAGGCGTTCTGGGAGACGGGCTTTGACCGGCTACAGGAGCGGCTGCGTTAGCAATGACCGACGGCGCGAGCGAGTACGGGATCAGGATCATCCGGGTCTTCGCCGCGCTGCGCGAGCGCGTCTGGGCTGAATGGACGGAGCCCGAAGCCTTCGCGGACTGGTACGGCGGGCCGCAATGCGAGGTCTCGCTGGACACCGTGTCGATGGACGTGCGCCCCGGCGGTAAGTGGAGCCTGACGATGTTCGCCCCGCCCGATCGCCGCAGGATCGACTGGAAAGGCGAGTACCTCGAGGTCGTCGCGCCGGAGCGACTCTCGTTCACGGTGTCCGATCAGCCGGGCGACGACGCCTTCGAGATCGTCACGGTCGTGCTCACCGACCTCGGCGACGGTCGCACCGAGATGCTCTTCGAGCAGCGCGGGTCGATGTCGCCCGAGCAATATGAGCGCGCAACGCACGGGTGGGGCGCGTTCTTCGATCGCCTGCAGGAGCGCGTCGCGACCGTCTGAACGAGCCTACCCGCCCCGCACGTGACGACATGTGTGCCACTGCTGCACGACGCGGTCCACCCACCCCCGCATGTTCGCGTAGGGCTTCAGGTCGACGCCGGCCTCGTGCGCGAGATGCGTGTATCCGAAGATCGCGATATCGGCGATCGTGTAGCGGTCGGCCACGAAGAACTCCCGAGTGCTCAGGTGATGGTTGAAGCAGCGTGAGGACCTCCGCCGCGCCGGCGCGGCGTCGCACCGCCTCGGTCTCCGACGGCTTCCATCGCCCGACGAGGAGCCGAAAGCGGAGCCCGCCGATCATCGGAACCACCTCGGTCTGCTCATAAATAAGCCAGCGGACGACTTGCGCGAAGTCGAATGGCTCCTCGGGCGGGTATTGGCCGCCGCGACCCAGGTACACGAGAATTGCGCTCGATTCAGGTAGATAGATCCCCGGCTCGACTTCGAGGACCGGGGTGGTGCGCATCGGGTTCATCCGCCCGTATTCGTCGGTCAGCGTTTCGCCGTTGAAGATGTCGACGCTGATGCGCTCGTACGGCTGACCGGATTGCGCGAGAAGGAGCCTGACCTTGTAGCAGTTACACGAAGGTGCGTAGTCGTAAAGCCGGAGCGGTTGGTTGGTCATTGCCAGCAACCGCCCCACGAGGGCAAAACGTGAGACCGCTTGAATCGCTGCCCGGGTTTCGGGTGCTCAGCCCGGCCAGAACACGATGGTTCGATTCTGATGGACGAGCACTCGGTCCTCGAGGTGCCAGTGCACCGCCCGCGCGAACACCGTCCGCTCAATGTCCCGCCCGATCATGGTCAGCATCTCGGGGTCGGCGCGATGCGTCACTCGGCGGACGTCCTGCTCGATGATCGGTCCCTCGTCCAGATCCTCGGTAGCGTAGTGCGCGGTGGCGCCGATTAGCTTCACTCCACGGTCATGGGCACGAGCGTACGGCTCGGGCCCGGCGAATGCCGGAAGGAACGAATGGTGGATGTTGATCACCGGGGCGCCGACCCGAGCCAGGAACTCGCCGGAGAGGATCTGCATGTAGCGCGCGAGGGCGACGAGGTCGACCTTGCCGGCGAGGAGATCGAGCTGACGCCGCTCGGCCTCGGCCTTCGTGTCGCGGGTCACCGGGATGTAGTGATACGGCACGCCGAACGCGGCCACTTCGTCTTCGAGGTCCGGATGGTTGGACACCACGGCGGCGATGTCCATGTGAAGCTCACCCCGCCTCCAGCGCCAAAGCAGGTCGAGCAGGCAGTGCTCGTAGCGCGAGACGAAGATGGCGACTCGCTTTCGCTTCGTCGCCGGCTCGAGCCGCCACTGCATGTTGAAGTCCTGCGCGATCTCCTCGATGTGCAGTCGAACGTCCTCGAGCCGCTCGGCAAGATCACCCAGCAGGAACTCGGACCGTAGGTACAGCCTGCCCCCTTCCGGGGAGCTTGAGAATTGATCGAACGTGATGATGTTGGCTCCGGCCGCGGTGAGGCGACTCACGATGGCCGCGAGGATCGCCGGCCTATCGGGGCCGGAGAGGACCAGGCGTCCGACGTCGTCCCTGGTGGTTCCGACCATCGACAGCCCCGACGCAGCCCTTGCAGCACCTCCGGAATCTGCCTGCATGCCCTCCTCCTAGGTTCAAAACGTCAGTTCGCTGTGCGCGACCGCAGGACGGCAGGTCGCCTCTGGTGTCGTGGTCGAGGGCGAGAAACGTTTCGGCGCAGGCACTCGTCTGTTCAGCACGATCTCGTAGACCTCGCACGGCCTGTCCAGCGTGGCACCGGGGACGGGCTGTTGCGCTGGTTCTTGGCGCACATCGACTCAGGCAAAACATAGGCGATGTGGGTCGGCGAGCAACCCCCGCAGTCACCCAACGTAGCGGCCGACGTCTGGCTGCGTCCCTTTTTCGTGCGACCCGGGAAGAGCGTTACGGGGTAGACCGTGGCGAGGCGACTGGGGGCGAGTCACAAAAGCTTCTCCATCCAGTGGCGGGGAAGACACCGTCGGTGAACCGCGGAATCTTTTGGTATCCCGCGGACTCGAACATCCCGAGCGCCTCTGGCTGTCGATCGCCAGTTGTCAGACGGATGCGCCTATAGCCGAGGCGTCGAGCATGCTCTTCAAGCTCGACCAGCAGTCTGCGTCCGGTGCCACGACCGCGCTCGGTCTGATTGAGGAAGATCCGCCTGACCTCCCCCGTCTCAACGGCGAGTCGCTGCAGTCCGCCGCAGCCGATCGCGCGCTCGTCGCGGTATGCGACGAGCCAGATGCCATCCGGTGGCGCAAGGTCCGACGGCTCGACGGGCTGTGAGCTGGCGGGCTCCCATCCCGGGTAGCGCGAGGCGATATCGCGGAAGAATTCATGCTGTAGCACGCGCGACACTTCGGCGTCCGCGCGCTCGACGGTCACCCGCACCGCGGGATCGATCTCGCCGGGGGGCTCCTCAGCCGGCACGATCACATGTCACCGGCAGCGGGATGGAGAACGGGCTTGCGGGCGCGGACGATCGTGGCGACGGCGTGCTCGTGGACGCGGTGGGTCTCGCGGATCTCTATGGCCTCCAACCCGGCTTCGTGCAGCGCGGCGCGGAACTCGGCCTCGGTCAGCGCGCCCGCGATGCACCCGGTCCACGCAGCCATGTCGGCGCGGGTCTGCTCGTCCATCCACGGATCGGCGATCACGTCGGAGACGGCGAAGCGTCCACCGGGCCTCAGAACCCGCGCCGCCTCGCGGAGTACCTGTCCCTTGTCCCCCGACAGATTGATCACGCAGTTGGAAATGACGACATCCACGGTCTCGTCCGCGAGCGGCATGTCCTCGAGGTAGCCCTTGACGAACTCGACGTTCTCCACCCCGGCCGCCGCCGCGCTGGCGCGGGCTAGCTCGAGCATCTCGTCGGTCATGTCCAGCCCGATTGCCTTACCAGTCGGCCCCACCCGGCGGGCCGAGATCAGGACGTCGGCGCCGGCGCCCGAGCCAAGGTCGAGCACGGTCTCGCCCTCGTGCAGGTCGGCCACGGCCGTGGGCACGCCGCAGCCAAGCGAGGCGCTCACCGCCGCGGCGGGGACATCCTCGCGGGCCGCCTCGTCGTACAGGCTGGCGCCGAACACTCCCGACTCATCGGCCGGACTGCAGCAGAGCGCTTCCGAGCCGCAGCAGCCAGACGCGGATTTCGACTCTCGCGCCTGCTCGGAGGCACCGGCGGTGGCGGCCCTGGCGGCCGCCGCGTACTTCTCGCGGACGGTCTCGCGGATCTCGGTCGGGTCGCTCAGCTCAGCCATGCGGATAGCTCCTTCAATGCGTCAGGGATTACGTAGTAGTACGCCCACAGGCCCTCGCGCTCTGAGCCGACGATCCCGGCCTGTCGGAGGACTTTCAGATGGTGCGAGACGGTCGGCTGTGAGAGGTCGAACAGGGGCACCAGTTCGCACACGCACACCTTGCCCGCGTGCTTTCTGAGCACGTCGACCAGTTGGAGGCGAACAGGGTCGCCGAGCGCCTTGGCGACGTTCGCCATGCGGATCGCCTGGTCGCGCTCGACCTCGGGATATACGACCGGCTCGCAGCAGCGCACTCCCGCCGGTCGTTTCGCCTTCGGGGTTAGTTCCAGATCGACAGCCATCTATATACAAATACCGATTGAAGTGATGGTTGTCAATCTTTAGACTTCCCGAGTCCCGCGGCCCGAACAACAGCTCGGATTCCGAAGACCTTGTCAACCCATTCCGCCGCCCACCTCGTTCTGGTGGATTTGCCATGAGCACGGTTCTGTTCGCGTGCCTGCACAACGCCGGCCGGTCCCAGATGAGCCAGGCCCTATTCGAACGGGCCGCCAACGGGCGCCATCGCGCACTGTCGGCCGGCACGGCACCCGCAGACCACGTGCATCCCGAGGTCGTCGAGGTCATGCGCGAAGTCGACATCGACCTGGCCGAACACACGCCACAACTCCTGACCCGCAAGCTGGCCGAGCAAGCCGACGTCCTGGTCACGATGGGCTGTGGCGATCAATGCCCCTTCATCCCCGGCAAGCGCTACATCGACTGGGACCTCCCCGACCCCAAAGGCCGCCCGATCGAGAACGTCCGGGCCACACGCGACGAGATCAGCCGCCGGGTACACGAGCTCGTCGACGAACTCGACGGCAACTGACGGCATCGGTAGGAGCCTGCGCGCGAGCGCGTGAATCGCCATCGTCCTCCTGGCTCAACACGTCCTCCTCATCCGTCGTGGCCTAGAGAACCGCTGACGGGTGCCTAGCCTCGTCGAGTGGGCGCTAGGCCGGCCCCGGGTGCGGTCAACTCGCCCAGCATGCGAGCAAGGTCGAGTTCTGCGTCAGGCGTCTGGAAGCCCTGCGTCAGCGCGGCTGCGATCAGCCCCTGAGCGGCGGGCGCACGCACTTGTTCCCCGAACAGATCGGAGTCGCGACGGAAATCCTGGACGGGCGCCAGCGCGATCGCGTTGACCCGCTCCTTGACCGACACCTGCCCGGCAGAGGGAAAGCGGGCGATCCGATGAGCCAGGGAGCTCACGAACTCTCCAAGGTCAACCGGCAGGCAGCGAGCGGTTGATCCAGCCGTAGCGCTCCGCCAGCTCGGCGTCGTAATCCTGGGCGCTCAGCATGACCTCCAGCGCCCGACCGCGACCCATCAGGCGCGTGAGATGCTGGGCAGCGCCGCAGCCCGGCAGCTGCCCGAACGCCGGCTCGAACTGGCAGAAGACCGCTGACTCACGCGCGGCGAAGCGCATGTCACAGGCGAGAACGAACTCGCTCCCCGCGGCGCGGACCCTGCCCTCGATCTGCGCGATCGTGATAAGCCTGCTCGCGCTCAGATAGCGGAAGAGCAGCGCGATCGATGCCTCGGCGGTTAACTTCGCCGCCTCCGCCCGGTACTCACCGACTTTGGTCAGGTCGACGTGGGAGATGAAATAGTCGGGGTCCGCGCTCCGGAACACGAGTACCCGGACGGCGTCGTCGGCCTCGGCGTGCTGTATCAGGGAGACCAGATCGCGCACGAGTTCCGGCCCGAGGAGATTCATCGGAGGTGACGAGATCTCCGCGAACAGAACGCCGTCCTTCCCGGGCACGGTCGGCGTCTGGAGGTCAAGGAACCAGACACGTGACTCCTTACTTGTCCCGGGGCGACAGCAGCCGCAGCGCGGCGGCCGTGGCGAGCCCGTAGACGAGATGCGCGCTGAGATCGTTAACCAGCCTTGGCGTCGTAGTCCCAGATCGGCTCGTAGAGCTTGGCCGCGGGCAGGATCACGTAATCGCCTGCCCAGACGGTCGCGCCAAGCCGTGGCTCGGCGAGGAACGCGTCGACGTCGGCCGCGACTTCCGCCGGGTACTGGAACAGGAAGCCGTGTGCCGCGTCCGGGTAGATCCGGATCTGTGCAACCGGGATGAGCCCGGCCATCAGGTGGCTGAGCTTGGACGGGATCATGAGGTCGTTGTCGCCCTGGATGACCAGCGTTGGGCTCTTGATCGCGGTCAGTCGCTGCAACGCGGCGTGGTCAGGAATGCCCCATTCGACCACCGCGTCGTATTGGGCGTCGCGAGCCGCGTCGCTGGTTGGTGCGTCGCGTCCCTCGTGGCGCTCCATGAACCGGCGAAGGAACTCCATTCCCTTGGCCTGGCTGGTGTCGGTATGAGCGAACATGATGTAGAGGAGGTTCTCGGGCTTGCTCTCGCCGCGCGCGGCGGCGGCGATGTCATCCCGCCAGCCGTGCATGCCCGGGCCGCCCTTGGGGGCGGTGGCCGCCAGCACCAGGCGCCGGACGAGCGTCGGTCGGACCAAGGCGATCTCCTGGGCCACGAATCCGCCGATCGAGAACCCGAGCAGATCGATCTCGTCCAGGCCGAGCTCGGTGATCGACGCAATCATGTCGCGCGCGACGTCCGCGATGCTGGGACCGAACTCGCCTCTAGAGGAGCCAACCCCCGGGTAGTCGATCAGGATGACCTCGCGCTCGGCCCCGAGCGCATCGGTCAGCGCAGGATCCCAGTTGTCCAGGTTCCCGCGGAAGTGCTGGAGCATCACGAGGCACCTCAGCCGGGCGGCCGAACCGGCGATAGGCACAGACCACGTCGACGAACTGCGTCTCAGCCGTGTTGTGCTTGATAGTCCGGGCGGCGGATTGCAGCGTCATGAGAGGGCCCCTCCGATCGAGCCCAGGACTGCCGAGGCGTACTCCGCTGGCGCCTCCTCCCAGATGACGTGGCCTCCATCGATGACCACGACGCGACTGTTGGGGAGTCGCTGGTGAAGGAACTCGGCGTTGGCGATCGCAGATGGCGAGGGCGGCAGGCTCGTAGCGCTGCGCGACACGGTCCCGAGTCCAACTCATCTGCCGCGGATACCCTGGTCCGACCGAGGACGAACCAGACGGTTCGAGAGCAACAACGCGCTGAGGTCTCGACAAGGCTAAAGCGACACAGCATCAGGCGACTACCCGGCTCCCCGGCCGGCACACGCGCTCATCCTTGAGTCCATGGCGCCAGGAACTAGAGCTGACCTCTGACTTGCGCCCCGCCGAGCACGGCGGGCCCGGCTTCGCCCTTCGCCGTGCGCCGGTCCGGCGCGTCGTCGTTCGGCCACTTCCGCCTCGAGTTTCGTCTCCTGCTTCCTTCGGACACGTCGCGCGCACGGCTCGGCGCCGCGACCAGGGCCGACAACCGGCCACTTGAGCGGAGACAAGGCATGGACTCCCCTTCACAAGCGTCGCGGCTGTCGCCACCAGCGGCTGTCGGCGAGACCGGCGCCCACGATGGCGAGCGCCTTCCTGTCCGCGCGGTGCGGGTTGGCCGATGGATGAACCCTAGGTGCGTGCGGGACGGAAACGGGGTCCTCCTGGGCGCTCGCGTGAGTCACCTGGACGCGGGGCGGTCGTCATTCAACGGTTTCGCCGAATCGGTCTGCATGCGAGAGGATCATGTGCCGATGGGCGAGGTCGATCCAGAGGAGCAGCTCGAGATCGGTCGTGGCGTGTTCAAGCGACTCGGTGATTGCACCGGCTCGGAAATCGAGTCGGCGATCGGTTTGATTGCACGGAGGCGGATCGACCGCGCCTGGATCGCGGAGCAGGCAGCGGGAGCCGAGCGGGGCGAGCTGACGATCGCCCGCCGCTTCTTCGCCAACACGACCGACGCCGAGCGGGATCTGATCGCCTACTGGCAGATGGTTAAGCTCGTGGAGGAAGCACACCTCCGCTACACGAGCGAGCGCGAGGCTTGACGGCCGCCGTGCTCAGAGGCGCCGCATCGAGGCCGGTGGCGGGGTCGGGCTGCTAGCCAATCGAGCCCTCCATCTGGAGCTCGATCAACCGGTTCATCTCGACCGCGTACTCCATCGGGAGCTCCTTGATGATCGGCTCGACGAACCCGTTGACGATCAGCTTGGACCCGTGGTAGCGAGCCTCGGCCGGCACTCCTCGATCCGCCGGGCCGGCCATTAAGCCCTGCCGTTCGAGCGTCAAGGCTAACTGAGATCGCGCGCAATCTGGTCGGGCTATGTGCGCCTGCGCACATAGCCGGTGCCTCGTCTTCGCCGGCTGGCGATGGAGGGCATCCTATGGTTCTGGGGAGTCACGCTCGACGAGTTCGAGTGCGCCGAACCCGGATACCGGTCCGTCCATCAGGAACATCTCGACGGTTAGATCCGGCTCAACGTGCGCTTGGCTGAGGAACGCGAGCACCTTGCGTCCGGTGAGCTCCTCGATCATCTCGCTGTAGCGCTCTTTCATCATTCGTTGAAAGTCCCGGCGCATCTCGAGCACACGCTCGGGCTCGCCGCCTTCCATCATGGCGCGTTCGATCGCGGAGAAGCCGTCTGAGAGGACGCACACGATCAGGTTGTCGAGCACGTAGGTCTTGGCTTCTTTGATCGGTCCGCGTCCGTAGTGCTCGCGCATGAACGCGACGATCTGGTTGGTGATCTCGGAGAGCAGCTTGCCGCCGGCAAGCAGCCGGGCCGCCGGCGGTCGCGGAGCTCGCCCGCAACGGGACGACGGGAACAGTGTTGGCCGTGGAGCCGAACCGGCCGCGTCGCGTCGCGGTGGGTGATGTCGGCGACCGGAGGCTTGACCTGCTGATCCGAGATTTTGCTCGCTTCATCAACTCCGAGGTCGCGCTGCTTTGCCGGGGCGGTGGCAGAGGCCAGCCGCCCGCGGTGATCTCCTCGTGGGGCCTGGGGGCAACCCACGAGGAGGTTGCGCGACCACGCGAAGGAGGGCTCGTCGGCCGCGCGCCACCCATGCGGCGCGCGGCCCTCGAACCGCTCCATCCCCTCCTCGATTCGAGCCTGGTGCACGCGACCCACCCGCCACTGCGCTACGCCGCAGCGGCGCCGGTCCGCCTCCCGAACGAGGTCGCTGGGCGTCTGATCGCCGGGTTCGTGACGCCTCCACGAGACCGAACGAGGACGCTGTGGACCGCCGAATCGTACGCCGCACTGATGGCGCTCTGCCTCACGGACCCGGGGGCTCTGGACAAGCTGTTCGTACGCCGAGACGGTCTCACCGGCTGCCTGACCTACGACGGGATGCGTCACGAACTCGACCGCGAGATCAATCGCAGCGCCCGAGACGGTCTTCGGCTTTCTGTCTGCGTCATCGGTCTCGACAGCGTCAAAGGCATCGACGACGCCGCCGCGTTGCCGAGCGCAACTCCCGTTAGCGTTCGCTCCGCCTCCTCGTACCGTGGGTTGTCTGAATGCTGCCATCGTGTCGCAGATTGGGTAGCTCGGGGGTTATTCGCGGGTACGCTCCTTAGGGTGGCGGAGGAACTGAAGCGAGGTACTTTGGCGATGGCCCTGTGCGTGGCGTGCTTCGACGTCGTCGAGGCGGGTGCTAGCTGCCCCACGTGCGGGGAACCCGATGCTGGCCGCGTTCGCTCGGACTCAGGCGCGGGTCTCGATGAGGCGCTTCTTGACCGGGTCAATGTCGCCTTGGCGGCGCAGGCGGCGCTGGCACGCCGGACGGCGACGCAGCGCGTGGAAGCCGCAGCGCTCGTGTTTGAGGAGACTGTGGTGCTGCGGGGTCGTCTCCGCCGGCAGGCGGCGCTGTTGCGGGCTCGGATCGCTGAGCGAAACGAGCTGGTGCCCGACCTCCGAGAGGCGCTCGATCACGTGCGGGACGCGTTGGAGCGAGCCAACCTGTCCAGGTGGCGGGGTCAGGGATGGAAGCTGACGGCGCGTCTGCCGCGAGACTCGAGCTGTCCGCGGGTAGCCCGCCGCCTGCTCGAAGAGTATGCGCGGGAGGAGCTGGGCGACCGCGAGCGCGAGGACGCGATGGTGATCGCCTCAGAGCTGGCTACCAATGCATTTCTTCACGGCGATGGCGCGATCGTGCTGAATGTCGAGCGCGCCGGCGATCGCCTGCGCATTGCCGTGCTTGACGAGGGCCATCCTGAGCACATTGGCGTCGTTCCGGAGAACGAACGGCAGATCAGTGGTCGCGGGTTATTGATCATCGAGCGCCTCGCGAACGACTGGGGTGTCGAGGCTGGAGCCGCGCACGTGTGGGCAGAGCTGCCTCTCGTCCGGCGCTGACACGAAGCCGCGCATCTCGGATCCGGACGCGCGTAGGCGATTAGGCGTGGCCAGACGGATAAGCGCGTTCGACTGAGCCGACCGTGGCGATATGTCCCGCCATGAGCTGCGCGGCGGCACTTCACCCTACCCCGAGGTCTCGCCAAAAGCCCTTGCTTTACAGCTGTTAAGCGAGCGAAGCCGGCGTCGCGGCCGATGCTAAGCGGGTGCTGTCGCGGAATCGCGAGCATCGAACCCGAAGCGCAGCAACTCGGCGTCCTCTATCTGCTTGATGAGCAGCCGGTCGGCGAGGCTGAGCCGGGGTGGCGCATCCGCGCCGGGCTTGGACCTCGGCTGGAGTTCTCAGCCCAAGCCCGGGCGCACGGGGCCGATCGCGAATCCGACACCGGTTTCGCCGGCACGCAGGGAAGCCGCGATCCACGGCTTGCTGGCCACCTGCGGAGTCTGTCCGGCGACCACCGCGACGAAATTCAGTATTTCCGACGCGTGCTCGATCGGAAACCGCCCGCGGATGGCCAGGGCCTGCGCAAGTCGCGCGATGATGACCGACAGCGAATCGACCGGCGAAAGCATCACAACCACATCCCCCGGAGCCTCGTTTAGCCACCGCTCGAGCGCTTGATCGTCGACCTCTACTTCGCCGGCCGCGGAGCTGATGCCTCGGCCGCCGGCCCTGAAGCTCATCCGCACCTCGGTGCCGCCGTCCGCGGGACTGAGGAACTGCACGCGCGTTGATCAGCGGCAGCCCGACATGAAGGTGATCGCTCATCGCGGAAATCCGGCCGAAGCCGCTCCCCCAGCCCCGGACCGATACTTCCAGGTGCGCGCCGTGGAGCGCAATCACTACCGCGAGGCTTCCCGCCTCTTCGTGCACACCACCGGCGTGCGAAATCTCACATTGGGTCTACGCCGACCGATCGCCGCTGTAGTGCTCGTCTGTGACGTGCTCGCCCCACGAGACGGGGCTGCCGGTCTCGTCGTTCTGCTGCATGGCGATATGGGCCATGAAGCGGTTCGGGGCGGCGCCATGCCAGTGGTTCTCGCCGGGCTCGAAGAAGACACGGTCGCCGGGACGGATGACCTCGACGGGTCCGCCCTCGCGCTGGCAGAGGCCGACGCCTTCGGTGACGAAGATGGTCTGGCCGTGCGGGTGGGTGTGCCAGGCCGTCCGCGCGCCCGGGGTGAAGTGGACGTTCGCCGCCGCGAACGTGGAGGTCGCCTCGGGCGCGGCCAGCGGGTCGATGTAGACGTCGCCGGTGAACCAATCGGCGGGGCCCTTCTGGGTGTCGGTGCTGCTGCGGGTGATATGCATGGCGAGAATCCTTCCTGGTCGAGGAGGTCGTGTCAGGCGGGGCAGTCGCTGAGTGCTTCGGCGCGGGGGCGCGGGCGGGCGAGCGCGGTCACGAGTAGGGCGAGGATCAGGAAGACGCATGCGGCGGTCAACGATGCCGACACGCGGTGTGCGAGGAGATCGCGGCCGTGGGTGCCCGCGCCGGCCGCGTCGAAGATCGTGACGAGGATGCCGAGGCCGAGGGCGCCGCCGAGGTGGTGGGCGACGTTGACCAGGCCACCCGCGACACCCGCATCCTCGAGACCTACGTGTGCCATGCCGGCGGTGGTCAGGCTGCTCAGACCGAAGCCTTGACCGATGCCGAAGATGACCATCGGCAGCGCGATCCCGAGGGCGTAGCCGGTGGTTGGCGAGATGCGGCTCATCCAGGCGGTCCCGATCAGCATGGTCGCGCATCCGGCGATCGCCAAGCGGTCGTTGCCGACCCGCTGGGAGAGACGCGAAGTGGCGGCGGCCGCGAGAAAGGCGGCCGCGGTGACGGGCAGGAACGCCAGGCCGGCCTGGAGCGGGGTGAAGCCGCTGACCCCCTGCAGGTATTGGGTCATGAAGAAGAATTAGCTCACCAGCACGCCGTTGAACAAAAACCGCCCGGTGTAGGCGGCGGCGCGCACGCGGTCGGCGAACAGGCGCAGTGGCATGAGCGGCGCCCCGCTTCCGCGCTGGTTGACGATGAACGCCGCGATGAGCGCGAGCCCGATGGCGAGTGCACCGATCGTTGAGTGACTGCCCCAGCCGGCATCGGCGGAGTGAACGATTGCCGAACACTAGGGCGCTGACCCCGAGCGTGGAGCTGGCTGCTCCCGCTCGCGGGCCAGGTCGGTGCGGTCCGGGTGCCGGCCAAGGATGATGATCTGCTCGGCGCCGAGGCGCTTGGCCGCAACCACGCCACACAGGCCGACGGCTCCGTCGCCCACTACGGCGACCGAGTCACCGGCCTTGACCTGCGCGACCACCGCGGCGTGGTAGCCGGTTCCGAGGACGTCTGAGAGCGTGAGCAGCGAGGGCATCAGCGCGTCGTCCTCGCCGATCGCCAGCTTGTACAGGGTGCCGTCGGCGTAAGGGATGCGCAGCGCCTCGGCCTGGGCGCCGTTCATGCCGTTGTTGCCGAGGAATCCGACGTGCACGCATGCGGTGTTCAGGTCTTCGTGGCAGAACTCGCACGCCCCATCCGAGATTGCGAACGGCATGATCACGAGGTCGCCGTTCGCAACGGTGCGCACCTCGGCGCCGACTTCCTCGACCAGTCCGATCGCTTCGTGCCCCATCGACTGGCCGGCTTCGCTGGGCGCCATGTCGGCGTAGGGCCACAGGTCGCTGCCGCAGATGCGGGCGCTCGTCACTCGGACGATGGCATCCGTCGGCTCGGCGATCGAGGGGTCCGGGACGTCCTCGACGCGGACATCACCGGCCGCATACATGATGGCGGCTCGCATTCACTCCACCACCGCTTCGGTGCTGGTCGAAATCGCTTGCGTTGTCATGGCCTTCAGCCAAGCACGCATCCGCGAGCTCTGAGAGACCCTGTTGAGAGGGGTACTACCAGGGTCTCCCTGCCAAGCATCTGCGCGTCTAACCTCCCGTCCGTGGACACGCGAACCGAGATCCGCGAGTTTCTGATTTCTCGCCGCGCCCGGATCACCCCGGAGCAGGCCGGCCTGTCCAGCTACGGCAGCCGCCGGGTACCTGGGCTGCGCCGCGAAGAGGTCGCCGTGCTCGCCGGCGTCAGCGTTCCCTATTACACGCGCCTCGAGCGCGGCGACATGAACGGCGTTTCCGAAAGCGTGCTCGGAGCGCTGTCCCACGCGCTCAAGCTCGACGAGGCCGAGCACTAGCATCTGTTCGACCTCGCCCGCGCCGCGCGGCTGAGCATGTCGCCGCCGCGACGGCGGCGCTCGTCCAAACAGCCCGTCCGCCCGAGCGTGCAGCACATCCTCGATGCGATCACCGGCGCGGCCGCGTTCGTTCGCAACGACCGCCTCGACATCCTCGCGGCCAACCCCCTCGGGTACGCGTTGTACTCCGAGATGTTCGCCGTCCAGGGCCGCCCAGCCAATACCGCCCGGTTCATCTTCCTCGACCGGCAGAGCTGCGACTTCTATCCCAATTGGAACAAGGCCGCGAACGACACCGTCGCAGTGCTACGCGCCGCCGCCGGCCGCGACCCCTACGACCGCTACCTCTCAGACCTCGTCGGCGAGCTGTCCACCCAGAGCGAGGAGTTCCGCGCCCGCTGGGCCGCTCACAACGTTCGCCAGCACATCACCGGCATCAAGCACTTCCACCACCCCGTCGTCGGTGATCTGAGCCTGGCCTACGACCGCCTGGACCTCGTGGCCGACCCCGGCCTGACCATCTGCACGTACACGGCCGAGCCCGGCTCGCGCGACGAGGACACCCTGAGGCTCCTCGGCAGCTGGGCGGCGACGCAGAACGAGCCAGCGGTGGGCTCAACGCGACCCGGGCGCACCTAGATCGCGCAGCCGTTGCTCGGCGCGTTGG
Source organism: uncultured Solirubrobacterales bacterium (assembly GCA_963834675.1). Lineage (GTDB taxonomy): Bacteria > Actinomycetota > Thermoleophilia > Solirubrobacterales > Solirubrobacteraceae > Palsa-465. Next base: position 862,080 of record CAWICS010000008.1, on the reverse strand, counting down.
AGGTCTCTTTCGAGCTCTCGCAGGCGAGGGCTCGGTCGTAGCCCCCACCTGTACAGCCTCGCGCGCAGCAGCGCAACCTGGTCGTGGCAACGGCACTGCTCGGCCTGCGCCAGCTCGACCTCACTGGCCCGGCTCATGGATCGAACTCCAACACGGCATAGGCGTTGCAGCCGAGAACCTCGCGTAGGCCATCGGACCTTTTCGTCTCCGGCTGCCACCACACTACGAAGGGCTGATGTGACCCCATGTCGAAGATCGCGAGGACCGTGCCACCGCGCAGCGGGTCGGAGTGGCCGACCTCGGTGATGCAGTCCATGCGGCCCCGCCGCATCCACAACCGGAGAATCCGGCGGGCCGCCGGGCGACGGCCCATCTCGAGCTCGATTACATCGCTCATGTCGCGATACGCGCCATCCACGAGATTGCGATCGCCGGCGATGCCGGGAATGAAGAACGTGGTCACGTCGGATCAGAGCCCGCGGCTGCGGGCATCCTCGGCGAGAGCCGCACCCATCGCCCCAGGCTGGATCTGGGCTTGGAGCTCGGCGATTCGCTTGGATTGTCGCTCGGATTCCCGGTGCACGGAGTCCTGTAGGCCCTCGACCAACTGCTCCAGGTGCGCGATCCGCGCCTCGAGCGCGTCCACACGGTCATCGCGTTGGGCGGGAGCATCCTTGACATTGGCGGTCGAGCGTCGGACTGATGGGCTAGCAGCCGCCGCCGATCCGACGCGAAGCTGGCGGATTCTTGCGATCAGGCCTTCACGCTCGCCGGTCATCAGCGTCTTCCCGGTCGCTTGGCCGGCGCTGGCCTCGGCGGGTATCGCCGTCGCTCCTCGTCGGTCATCTGGCGGATCACGAGCACGCCGCTGTGGACCTGTTCACGAATGAGGTCAAGCTTGAGCTGGCGCTGTTCCTCGGCTCTCTCACGCATCGTCCTCACGGCAACGTCCCGCCTCGCCGCGTGCAATGAAGGCTTGACATATGTCTCCTTCCTGGGCCGGCGCGATCCGTCTGATCTGATGGAGATTCGCTGCGTCGGCCGAGAAAACCTCACGAGCGACAGAGTTGCCCGCGCCTACGACGGTAGCACCCGATACCAGGCACTGCGCAAGCCGGACGAGGGAGGAGTAGCCTCAGCGATTGCCCTCACCCGACGGGCGGGAGTTCTGCGCTCACGCCCACGCGCAGACGCGCTGGCGCAGAGCCCATGAGTTCGATAACCGAGATCACCGTTCTCACTGGCGAGCGCCATCGCGTGGAGGGGGACGCCAAGGATGTCGAGCGAGTCATCCTCGACGCGGCACGTGGGTCGATCATGCAGCTCGCATGGCTGACTGACGTCGAGACCGGACAACCCCTCGCGTTCAATCCCGAGTGTGTGGTGATGCTGCGAGCGGTCGGGCCTACCCGCTCGAACGAGTAGCACCATCTTGAGCGGCAACCCGCCGATCGGAAACCGGGAACGCGGCCGGAGCGCCGCCCACCCGTTTGGTTGCGGCGCCGCCCTCGGCCGTGTACTTCTAGCCAGGCTGCCTGACCACGAAGAGCGCCGAGGCGTGCTCAGTACCGTGCCGAGCCTGCTTGATTGCCAAGGCGACTCGTTCGTAGAGCTTCGTAACGCGGTCCTGCATCCAAGCCACTCGCGCACCGTATAGCCAACGAGAAGGCGCCGAAACTGGCCGGTTGCTTTCCAACACCACCCCGCGGAGACCGGACGTTAGGACCCGCCCCGATGCTGACGTGCCTGTCCGCCACCCGGCGCCGGGCGACCGGCGCCGGGGGACGGGCGGTGCTCAGGCCGCCGGGGCCGCGTCCATGAAGCCATACACGCTGCGGATCCGGCCTTCCTCCAGGACGATCACGTCAAAGCCGACGTAGTCGTCCGGCGCGGCAACCGGGCCGGCTTGCCAGCTGAAGCGGGCCTGCTCGTGATGGGAGTCGACCGGGCCGGCGAGCCTGAACCTGAACCCGGGAAACCGCGCCTGGGTCTGTTCAATGAACTCATCGATCTGATCGGCACCCTGGAGATCCACGCGCGGATCCGTGTACGTGCAGTCGGGGGCATAGAGCGCCTCGAGGAGCCCCCGCCGGCGATCGGCGTCGGTCTCGTTGAACGCCTCGAGGTATTGCGTGACCAGCGACTCGGCGTCGTGCATCTGTCCTCCTATTCGGTGGTTGGAAACTCTGAGGAGGATCCAGACCGAGCGAGACCCTGTCGATTACCTACGGGGTAAGCCGGAGGTCGCTCCGACGCGCGGTGAGAGTTGTCGGGGCACGTCGCAACGGGTAGTGGCACCCCGAGCGTTGGCTACCGTCGTCAAACCGATCGAATCGGCTGGTTCAGAGCCCACCTCCGCCGCGCCGCCGTCGGTGGCGTCCGAGGTCGGGCAACTCCGGCGGGTCATCATGCATCGCCCAGGAACAGAGCTGCGGCGTTTGACGCCCGCGAACCGGCGTGAGCTGCTCTTCGACGACGCGGTCTGGGCGGAGCGAGCCGTCGCGGAGCACGATGCATTCGCCGACGTCCTGCGGTCGCGTGCGGTCGAAGTCCTGTATCTCGAGGACCTGCTTGTCGCGGCTCTCGGGTCGCCGAAGGCGCGACGACATCTGATCAGCGCGACGCTCGGCGCGCTGACGCTTGGCCCGATCCTGGCTCCGGAGATCGAGTCCTGGCTCGGCTCACTGGCTCCGGGTGAACTGGCCCGACATCTGATTGGCGGTATGACGTTCGAGGAGCTCCCCTTCCGCAGCCGCTCGTTGACTGTACTGTCCACTCCGCCCGACGCGTTCGTGATTACACCACTGCCGAACCACGTGTTCACGCGCGACTCGTCGTCATGGGCGTTCGGTGGCGTCTGCGTTCACACCATGGCCACGCGTGCGCGCTGGCGCGAGGCGCTTCACCTCGACGTGATCTATCGCTACCACCCATGGTTCGTTCATGCGGGCCCCACGTTCTGGAGCGACGAACCTCATGGCGGCCCTGCGCTCGAGGGCGGCGACATCCTCGTGCTCGGGAAAGGCTGCGTGCTCGTGGGGACCGGTGAGCGCAGTCATCCCGCGGCCGTCGAGTCGTACGCCGAGCGGTTGTTCGCCGAGGGTGCTGCGGAGCGGGTCATCGCGGTGACCGTACCGGCGTCGCGATCGACGATTCATCTCGACACGGTGTTCACGATGGTGGACCGCGACGCGTTCACTGCATTTCCATCGCTGCTCGACCGGCTCGATGCCTACACGTTGACACCATCGCCCACCGGCATGCGGGCGCGGCACGAACCCGACCTGTTCGGAGCCATAGCCCGTGCCCTCGGCGAAACCCGGGTGAGGTTGGTTCACGGTGACGCCGACTCAGGCACCGCCCAGCGCGAGCAATGGGACGACGGAAACAACGTGCTGGCGATTTCGCCGGGCGTAGTCGTGGCCTACGAGCGAAACGAAGCGACCAACTCGCGGCTGGCCGATCAGGGCGTCGAAGTCATCACGATCCCGGGGTCGGAGCTGGCGCGCGGGCGGGGCGGGCCGCGCTGCATGTCCTGCCCGATCGAGCGCGACGACCCGTGGGGGTAGCCGGCCTCGGTAAAAGCGCCCAATCCGAAGGAGCGATCTGATGATCCCGATTTGCTACGACGGCTCAGCCGACGCGAAGGCTGCCATCGAGAGCTGTGCCGAGCTGTTCAAGGGCCAACGCGCCACGGTGCTCACGGTCTGGGAGTCGTTCATCGAGGTCGTCACGCGGCGTACGCCGGCTACGGGCCCATGGCCGGGATGGTTGACCACGAGGAAGTCGACCGGGTCACTCGGGAGCACGCTGGACAGCGCGCGGAGGAGGGAGCCTCGCACGCCCGCGCGGCTGGGCTCGAGGCCGAGGCGCGCACGTCCGCGCAGACGAGCGTCGTCGACACGATCCTGAACGAGGCCGACGCGATTCGCGCCAGCGCGATCCTGATGGGGTCGCGCGGTCTGACCGGGCTCAAGTCGCTGTTCCTCGGGAGCGTCTCCAGTGGCGTCATCCATTGGGCCGACCGAACGTGATCGTGGTGCCCTCACCGGAGGTGGCCTCCGCGCGCCGGGGCGAGCGCAACCGCTGACCGAGGCCGGGCGCCGGTTAGCTTGGCTCGCCCATCAGCCGAGCGAAGTTGGCCGGATCGACGTTGCCGCCGGACAGAATCACGCCGACCCGCGAACCCTCGATCCTCTCGACACGCTGCGCGAGGAGCGCGGCCAGCGCGGCGGCACCGCCCGGCTCGACGACCAGCTTGAGCCGCTCGAATGCGAACCGCATGGCGGCGACCAGCTCGGAGTCGGACACGGCGACCACGGCATCGAGCAACGTGCGATTGATAGCGAAGGTCAGCTCTCCGGGTGTGGTCAGCCGTAGCGAATCGGCGATCGTGTCCGGGAGATCGATCGACACGCGGCGGCCCGCCGCCAGCGAACGCGCGTAGTCGTCACCCGCCCGCGGCTCGACCCCGATCACCCGGGCGCCGGGGCAGAGCGCCTTGACCGCCGTGCCGCAGCCGGCGATCAACCCGCCGCCGCTCACCGGCGCGAGGAGCAGGTCTAGGCCGGGGACATCGTCGATCAACTCGAGGGCAGCGGTTCCCTGCCCGACGATCACATCAAGATCGTCGAACGGGCGCACCAGCGTGAGCCCTCGCTCCCGCGCTATCCGCCCTCCGATCTCCTCCCGGTCCTCGGTGTAGCGGTCATAGGTGATGACCTCGGCTCCGTAGTGCCGGGTTGCCGCCAGCTTGAGCGCCGGCGCGTCAGCCGGCATGACGATCGTGGCCGAGGTCTCGTGCAGCCTGGCCGCGAGGGCGACCGCCTGGGCGTGGTTTCCCGAGGAGAACGCGAGCACCCCCCCATGCCGTTGCGCCGGCGGCAGCGCGGCGATCTTGTTGAAGGCCCCACGGAACTTGAACGAACCTGTCCGCTGGAGGGGCTCGGCCTTGAGATAGACGTGCGCGCCGACCACCTGATCCAAAGAGCGCGACGTGATCGTCGGCGTTCGGTGCGCGACACCCTCGATGCGCTCGGCGGCCAGGCGGACGTCGTCGATGCCGATCATCGCGTGCGCTCTCGGCGCATGGCACGCCGTCGACGCGCCCCGGCCGCTCTTCCCTCCGCCACGGCTCCCAGCTCAAGTGCGCGCTCCCGACCCCTGCGGCCCAGGTCATAGTGGTCGTTCTCGGGGCGCCCGGGTTTGGACTGGAACCACTCCCGGCGCAGGCCGAGGCGCGCAGCGAATTCGTGCAGCTCATCGGCGCTGTCGGCCTGCAGGTGGCCGCCTCCTGTCCACCGTCCCCAATCGCCAACCGCGAACGCGTTGTCTACGTACACGGTCACTGCGGCGTGATTGACGTCACGCGGCTCGCGAAGGAGGAACAGATCTGAACGTCCGACCGTGCGCCTGCCACTGGGCGGCGACCTCCTGGAGCACCTCCAGCATGGCCCTCGCGGGACGCGACTGGTACCCGGCCGGCATTACCGCGACGATCGGTCGCGTGAGCTCGACGCCGCGCACGGTGCAGATCCGGACCTCGGGCGACGCGTTGCGAGCCACCATCTCGGGCACCGGCGCCACCCCCACCCCCGCGGCGACGAAGCCCAGAACGGCCGTGTAGTCGTCGTTGTGGAAGGCGATTTGGGGATCGAATCCCTCGGCATGGCAGGCGCGGGTGAATCGAGCCGCGTCGGGACATGCGTGGTCCGTGCCCAGCATCCACCGCTCGCTCGCCAGTTCACCCAGCCGGACGCGGCTTCGCCCGGCCAGACGGTGCTCGCGCGGCAGCGCGATCCGCATCGGCTCTTCGAACAACAGCACCCCGTCGACGTCCGGGGCCTCAAGGCTGCCCTCGTCATTGCACAGGGCCAGATCGACGTCGCCGGCGCGCAGTTTCGGCAGGACCCCCGGCGGTTCCACCATCGACACCGACAGCTCAACTTCCGGCAGACGATGACGGAACTCCACGACGGCCAGCGGGACGAGCGTCGGCGCCGCCGAGGTGATTGTCGACATGTGGAGCCTTCCTGCCCGCAGCCCGAGCAGATCATCGAGGTCCTCCTCGGCGTCGCGCAGGCGCGCCAGGATGCGGTCGGCGTGTCGCACGAGCAGTGCGCCGGCATCGGTCAGGCGAACCCCGCCCGGCCGCCGTTCGAGGAGCGTCGTCCCGGTTTCCCGCTCCAGCAGTGCGACATGACGCGAGATCGCGGGCTGCGTGTAGCCGAGAGCATCGGCCGCACCCGAGAACGAGCCGCAGCGCGCCACCTCGCGCAGCACCCGTAGCCGCCTGACGTCGAGCATAACGGGAAGTTATAGCGGATCAGCCATAACCCTATTTGCATTTATGGTGCGGCGAAGGCAATCTCCAGCCCCGATGAGCATGAAGTTGCTCCAGCGCACAGCACCGACCACCCAGGCCTCCGGCTATCGGCGCGCGGCTCCCGTGACGATCCGCTGGGCGACGCCGGCTGACGCTCGCACCGTGGAGATTCTCGCCCAGCTCGACGAGGCTGCCATCCCGTCGGCCCCGCTGCTCCTTGCCTTCGTCGGAGAGGAACTGTGGGCGGCCCTGTCGCTCGGCACCGGAGCCGTGGTCTGCGACCCGTTCCGGCCGAGCGCGGAACTCGCTCCGCTCCTCCGCGAGCGGGGCCGGCAGCTGACCGTCCCCGATCGCGGCCGGCGGCGGTTGCGGGCGATGCGCCTGCTGAGCCAGCCGCGGTGATCGCCCTCGCGATCTCGGCGCTGGCGCTCGCCGGGGCCATCGCGCTGATCGTGCTCGGCCTCCGGGCCGGAGACCAAGCCGGCGAGGCGCTGCTGCTTACCGTGTCGCCACTGACGACGCCGCGCGGCGCGTCGGTAACTGTGCGCAACCCGGGCAAAGCTCCAGTGATCGTGGGGATGTCGCTCCGCCGCGCTGGCCCCCGCCTGCGCCTCGAAGGTCCGGCCTACGTCAGGGTCAGGAGCGGGAGCACCGCCTCGGAGCTACTCGCCGGCCGGCAGACCTCGATCGGGCTGCTCGACGCCGGCGCGACCAGACGTTCACGGTGCCGGCCGAGACGCCGATCCGCAGACGAGCCGAGCTGGTGGCCGTGATCGGCCAACGGGATCGGCTGCGCACGCTCCACCGGTTGGTCGTGCTGCCGGACGCGTCAGGAGCTGGCCCGGGCCGCGCCGGCGCGTGGGGCGGCAGGCCGCCTCGAGTCCGACAGGCTCCAGCATGCGGCGAACGTGACCGCGGCCGCGAGCAGCACGGCTGGCCAGGCGCCGATCGCGAGCGCGTAGCCGGCGATCAGCCCGGTGGCAGCGATCGGGGCGGTCGGTAGTCGCTCGAGCACGCATCGAGGATGGACGCGACCGCCCCGTCCGTCAGCTGACCGGCGCGCTCAGCGCGTAGCGGAACGGGTTACGGATCGAGTACGTCCCGTCGGGCCGTCGGCGCGGGGCCAGAAACTGCTCGATGTCGGCCCGGACCGCGTCCCAGCCGGCGTGCTCGGCGACGCGAACCACTGGACCGGCGCTGCTCAGCGCGCGGAGCGCGGTGGCCGTGTCGGGATAGGCGAACGTGCACGGCACATCGGTCACATCGGCAACCTCGAGGCCGGCGGCGGCGAATACGGACTCGAGCGCGTCCCGCGTGGACAACGAGAACGGGCCGGGTGCACCCGGGGGAGGCGGCGGCATCAGCGCGCCGAGGCTCTTCAGGTGATCGGCCAGCTCGCACATCTCCATCGGCGACCAGACGAGTGCCAGGACGCGTCCGCCGGGTGCGGTGACCCGCTTGGCCTCGCACAGTGCCGCGACCGGATCGGCGGCGTATTGGAACGAGTTGAACCCGGTGACCACGTCGAATGCGTCGTCGCCGAACGGGAGCCATTGGAGATCGCCCTGCACGATGTCGGCGCCGGGCACCCGCCGGCGGGCGTACTCCATCAGTCCCGGCGCAGCGTCGAGGCCCGAGACGTCGGCGCCACGGTCCGCCGCCAGGCGCAGGGCCAGGCCGGCCCCGCAGCCGACGTCGAGCATCCGGGTGCCGGCGCCGACGCCGAGCGCGTCGAGCCCGGCCGTATATGCCGGCGCCATGTACTGCTCCTGCAGCTCGGCCCAGTCGTGCGCGTTCACGCTCCATAGCCGGCCATTGGCCTGGCCGGTCCCCGTCTGAGTGTTGGTGCTCATGAGATGCCTCCTCGGGTTGGTGTGCGCCGTGCACGCTAGGCACCTCGCCGCGGGCCGCCTTCGGCTGATCTGCCTAAGTTGGCCTATCGGCCGGCCCGTCTTGGGCGAGAAGCAGACCCGCGGTGCGCGCGTTCTCGACTGCGCCCGTGCGGGTCGACGCGCCGAGCTTGGAGAGGATCGCCGAAACGTGGTGAGCGACGGTCCGCTCCGAGAGATGCAACGTGGAGGCGATCTGCGGGTTGGTTGCCCCGCGGGCCAGTACGCGCAGGACGTCCTGCTCGCGCCGGGTCAGCCCAGGCAACATTGGACAGTGTCGAGCGGCGCGGTCCGCGCAGCGATGCGCCGCCGCGGGCCTCCCGTTCACGCGCGAACGCCCGGGCGGTGGCGGCGGCCCCGATCCGCTGAAGCGACACCATCGCGTCGCGCGCGCTCCGCTCGTCCGCTGGGAGCGCAGCCAACGCGGCCTCGTAGGGTGCCTCGCGCGCACGCCAGGCGTCGATCGCGGCACGCCAGTCCCCCGCCAGCTCGAGGGCCACCGGCTCGGGCAACGGCGCCGCGAGTGGGTCCGGCTCGATTGCCTCGCCGGCCCGGGCCGCCCACAGCAACGCGTCCGCGGCCGGCCGCACAAGCTGGCGCGCGTACGGTGCGGCGAGGCCGACCCGCGCGTGCTCGCGGACCTGGCCGAGGTCGCCCGCGATCCAGGCCACCTCGGCGAGCGCGGCGTGCAGGAACATGTGCCGCCAGCCCGGCGGCAGCGCCTCGATCTCAGCGAGCGCGGCCCGCAGCCGGGCGCGCGGGACGCTCTCTCCGCGTCGCGCCTGCACGATTGCCTCGATCGCGTCGGCGAGGACCACGCCGCCATGCCAGTCGCGACGACCCTCGCCCAACCGCGCCAGAGCTTCGTCGTAGCGACCCCGGTCGAGCAGCGTCCGGGCATGAACCACGGTCAGGTACTGCCGCGGGATCGTGGTCTCGAACTCGTCGAACCGCGCGAACGCTGCTTCGGCCACGCGATCGGCCCATGCGGCGTCACGCAGGTCCGATGCCACCGAGACCGCGTTCACATGCGCTCGGATGACCTGGATCGCGGTGCCACCGGTGCTTGCCTCGCGACGGGCTTGCTCGAGCAGCGGGCGCGCCTGGTCGCTCCCGCGATGCCCGTGGGCCAGGCCGAGGGAGATCAGCGTATCGATGCGCGCCTCCTCGAGCGACGCCTCGGCCGCTGCCGCCAGCGCGTCCCGACCTTGCGCGATCGCCGCCGCCGGGTCGAACGCGATCGACTCGATGCGCACGAGCGCAGCGTGGGCACGAGCGAGTTCCTCGAGCGCGCCCGTGCCGGTGAGCAGCTGGACCGCCTCGGCTGCCGCGGTCCGCGACTCCGTGAGGCGGTCGAGTGACCACAGCGTGGCCGACAGCACGGAGCGGGCGCGCCCGCGCGCGCGATGGTCACCCACGGCATCTGCCAGCCCGACGGCCTCCTGGGCGGATGCACGCGCCTGGTCGAGGTCGCGGCCGGAGAAGTTGATCGCGCGCGCGTATCGAATCAGCAGATCGATGCGCTGCGCTCGGTCCGGATTGCCCAAACGCAACGCGCGCTCGAACTGTCGCCCCGCCTCGTAAAGCGCGCCGACCCGCTCCGCCGCCGAGGCCGCGAGCGCCGCGTGCTCGGCGGCGAGCTCGCCCAGACCGGCCGCTTCTGCGTGGTGGGCGATCCGGGCGTGATCGATCTCGGGGCGGCCAGCGAGCGCCTCGGCGACCGACCCATGGAGCGCGGTCCGGCGGGGCGTGGATAGGGCGGATTCGATCGACCGCCGGATCAACTCGTGCCGGAACCCAAGCGTCGCGCCGTCGTCGGTGAGTACCCCTCGCGCCAGCGCCTCCTCGACCGCCGGGCCCTGTCCCGGAGCCAGCGCATCGAGTAGCACCGCGGGAACCCGCTCTCCCACCACTGCGGCGAGGTCGACCAGGCCGCGCGCATCCGAGCTCAGCCGCGACACCCGAGCCATCGTCGCGTCGCGCACCGATACCGGCAGGCGATCGGGGGCGGCGAGCATCTCGACCACGAGGAACGGATTGCCGCCGGTCACGCGGACGACCTCTCGGGCGTCCGCCCCGGCTGCGCCAGCCAGCGTCTGCACGGCTCTGATCGACAGCGGCGCGAGCTCGACGCGGCTGACCCCAGGCTCGGTGGCCAGATCGCCGACCAGACGAGCCAGCGGCGGATTCCCCGCCACCTCATCGTCGCGCAGCGTCAGCACCAGCACGAGCGGCACCGCCTCGACCCGACGGGCCAGGATCCGCACTACGTCGAGGGTCGCCGGGTCCGCCCAGTGGGCGTCCTCGATCGCCGCCACCGCCGGCCCCTCCGCGGTCAACGCGCTCAACAGGACCCGGGCCAGCGCACGGCGCTCGCCCGACTCGAGGCCGGGCGTCTCCCCCACCCCGGCCGCCTCGGCCAGCTCGCGCACCGGCCCGAGCGGCTCTGGCACCGACAGCGACTCGCACCTCCCGACATACAACGGCAGGCCCCCCGTCTCCCTGATCGCGCGCAGCAGCGAGGTCTTGCCTATCCCGGCCTCGCCGCTGACCAGCACCGTCCTCCCGGAGCCTGAACCCGCGACCTCCAGCGCAGCAGTCAGAACCGCCAGCGCGTTGTCACGCTCGAGCAGCCGGTCCACGAGGGCGATCGTAACCGCGCGCCGCGGACGCGGCGGCTTTGATTTACGCGGCTGGCTGCAAGGAGGCGGCGATGGCCAGCAGCTGCCCGGCGGGGATGCTGTCGGTCAGCGTGTTGGACACCCAGTAGGCCCCGCCGGCCGTCCTCCAGGCGACCAACGAGAGATTTGCCCCGTTGTAGAACTCCAGCAGCCTCTTCCCGTTGACCAGCACCGTCCGCGTGGGCTTGCTCAGGATCGGCGGATCCGCCCAGGTAGTGCCCTGCACGCCGTAGTACTCGCCGAGAGCCGGTCTCATCACCAGCGTCATGCGGTAGGCCGCGTAGGTGCGCCCACCGGCATCGATCCGGTACCCGCGCGGATACGCATGCGGGTCCGCGGTCTCGAGCGGGCAGTTGCCGGCTGCGCTCGAGCAGTAGTGAGATCCGGCTGCGATCAGGCGCGGGTAGAGGACGCGCAGCCCGGATCCGCCGAGAGCCCCGGCCTGGGCTTGGCCGTCAGAGGGATCAGCGACGAGGCGGGCCGTCGCCGCGGCGAGATTTCGGGGCACGGCGGCGCGGGGCAAGGCGATCGTCGGGGTCATGAATTGCTGATAAGCCGCGGCCTCAGCGGCCGGCCTCGCAGTGAGGTAACACGCGGCCTGCGAGTTCGCACCTCCGCAGGGGGCCAGAACCGCGGGAAACGGGATCTGCTTGGTTGGTCGACCGAGAGTGGAAGCGACGAGGTCGAACAGGTTGATGATCCCGTCGGTGGTGTGCAGGTTGTGGTCGGTCGTCGCGTTCTTGCCGAAGATCCTGACCAGCGTGCTCTCTTCGCTGATGATCTGGTCCCGACCGAACTGAGCCTTCGCCCACCGGATGAAGTCCTGCTGGCGCGCGTCGCGAACGGCGTCGGAGTCGGTGTGGCGGAAACGCACGAACGACAGCGCATCCGGCCCACACAGCTTCTGGTAGCCGGGCTGGATGTCGATACTCGAGTAGTCGGTCACCGCGGTGTTGTTGAAGTAGCGATGATCGACGTCGGCATACACGCACCCGATCGCGTTGATCATCCGCTCGAACCCGCCGAACCCGACATCGACCACGTGGTTGACCTTCAGCCCAGGGAAGACCTGCTGCTGGAGGACCTTGATCAGCAGGCCCGGACCCCCGTAGAAGTACGCCGCGTTCAGCTTGCCCGTCACCGGCGCGCCGCCCTCGGGAATCTGGACCCTGAGATCGCGCGGGACCGACAGGAGATTGACCGTCTTGGAATTCGGGTCGAGCCGGACCAGCATTATCGTGTCCGTGTTGACGTCCTTGAACGGCGTCCCGGCACGGTGGTCCGAGCCGATGATGAGGATGGTCTGCGGCCGAGCGGACGCGGCTGGAGCGAGATGCCGCAAGGTGTGGATTCCAAGGGCAAGCCCGAGCACCGCCGCCACCGGCAGAACCGCGGCCGCCGCGACGAGCAGATATCGCCGAGCGTCGGCACGCCGCGGCGGCGGGGCGGTCCGGACGCGCTGCCTGAGCGCCTCGGCCGCTTCGCGCTGCTCGGAGCTGAGCGCATCGGGGTCCGGCACGGGATTACGCGCGGCGACCAGGGCGATCACTGGATCATCGGGGCTCATCGAGCCTCCTCTGTGGTTCGGCCTTCGAGGTGTCTAAGCGGCGACTCCCCCAGCTCTGCGTCCAGCCGGCGGCGCGCGCGGTACAGCCGCGCCCTGAACGCGGCCGGGGTGCACCCAACCACGCGCGCGGCGCGACGCGGCTCGAGTCCTTCCCAGGCCACCAGCAGCAGCGCCTCCCGCTCGGGTTCGCTGAGCGTTCCGATCGCCTCGCCGAGCGAACCGAACACATCTCCGGCGGGCTCGACGACCCGCGAATGCGGCAGGGCCTCGACCAGACGCCGGATCAGAGCCGCGCGCCGCGCCTCGCCACGGCGCTGGTTGGCGAGCACCCGCCGAGCCACGCCCAGCAGCCAGGGCAACGCGTCCTCGGGCACCGAGTCGAGCCGCCGCCAGGCCACCAGGAAGATCTCCGACAGCGCGTCGTCGACCGGCGCTCCACCAGACCGCCGCACCACGTAGGCCCGCACGGCGGCGAAATGCGCGGCGAACAGCGCGTCGAACCGTGTGCCCCGGGCTTCGGATGGAGAGGGCGCGACCATCTATCTCAATCATGTCCGGCCGCCTCCCGGGCGTGACGCCGCCTCCGGGGAGCTAAGCGGCGGGCGCCGCGGCGCGCAGCGTGGCCTCGAAGTCGGTCTTCGAGATCGGGCCGAGGCACGGGAGGGTGACGCCGGCCTCCGCGTATCGCTCCACGCCGGCGCGCACCGATTGCTCATCGCCAACCGCGGTGAGCGCGGTGAGGAACTCGTCGGAGATCGCCGCGCGCGCCGCGTCGACGTCGCCCTGAGCGGCGTCGAACGCGGCGATGTCGGCACCGTAGCCCGAGCGCTCGAGCATCGTCCGGTAGAAGGGCAATGAGAAGTAGGTGAGGAGCTCGCCGCGAATCGCGTCGTAGGCACCGGCGGGTTCGTCGGTGAGCGCGCCCGGCACCGCAGCGACGATCTCGAAGCCGTCGAGCGTGCGGCCGGTCCGCTCGCGCCCCTCCCGCACCGCGGGCACGACCACGTCCCGGATGTAGTTCGGGTTGCACAGCCACAGCATCACGCCGTCGCCGATCTCGCCAGCCAGCCGGAGCATGGCCGGCGACAGCGCGGCGACGAAGATCGGGAGATCCGGTCGAGGCTCGAGCCCGACGAGGCGAAACCCGGTGCTCCACTTCTCGCCTGCCGGTGGCGGCTCGCCGTGGAGGATCGCGCGGACGATCCCGACGTACTCGCGCATCTCGGCCACCGGGTGGTCGATGGTCTGGCCGTGCCAGCCCTCGACGATGGCGCGGTGCGACACGCCCAGGCCGAGACTGAGCCGCCCACCCGAGAGCTCGTCGATCGTGGCCGCGGTCTGCGCCATGGTGACCGGTGTGCGCGTGTAGATCGGGACTACGCCGGTGCCAACGCGGATGCGCTCGGTGGCCAGCGCGTACGCGGTCACCACGGTGAGCGACTCGCGCCCCGCGATGTGGGTCACGAACGCTGAGTGGTAGCCGAGCGACTCAGCCAGCTTGACCCGCTCAAGGGCCTGGTCCACGGAGCGGCCGGTGGAGACGAAGCACCCGGTTGGCACGGCGGGAGCCTATCCGGAGGCGCGCTTGATCGGCGCGAGCATCCCTGGAAGGATTCGGTCTGACATAAACGCCGATCGAGGAGACGCGGTACCGATGCTCGACAGCACCGCCAGAACCACCGGACCCTTCACCGGCGCGGAGTATCTGGAGAGCATCCGAGACCGGCGGGAGGTCTACGTCTACGGCGAGCGGGTCGAGGACGTCACCACCCACCCCGCCTTCCGCAACACCGCGCGCTCGATCGCCCGGCTCTACGACGCCCTGCACGACGAGAAGCACCGTGCGGTGATCACCACCGCCACCGATACCGACTCGGACGGCGTGACCCACAAGTTCTTCCGCTTCCCGCGCACGGTCGAGGATTGCGTGGGCGATCTGGAGGCGATCGCCGAGTGGGCCCGGATCGGTTACGGCTGGCTCGGCCGTAGCCCCGACTACAAGGCCGCCTTCCTGGCCACGCTCGGCGCCAACGCCGACTTCTACGACCCCTACCAGGACAACGCCCGGCGCTGGTACCGCGAGGCGCAGGAGCGGGTCCTGTACTGGAACCACGCGATCATCCACCCGCCGGTGGATCGCAACCGACCACCCGAGGAGGTCGGCGACGTGTTCATGCACGTCGAGGAGGAGCGCGAGGACGGCATCGTGGTCAGCGGCGCCAAGGTGGTCGCCACCGGCTCGGCGCTCACTCACTTCAACTTCATTGCCCACTACGGCCCGATCCCGCTGCAGAAGAAGGAATACGCGCTGGTCTGCGCCGTCTCCATGGACACGCCGGGCGTGAAGCTGATCTGCCGCCCGTCCTACGAGATGACCGCCGAGGTCATGGGCAGCCCGTTCGACTACCCGTTGTCCAGCCGTCTCGACGAGAACGACTCGATCTTTATCTTCGACCGCGTGCTCGTGCCGTGGGAGAACGTGTTCGTCTACGGCGACATCGAGAAGGCCAACAACTTCTTCCCGCAGACCGGCTTCATCCCCCGCTTTTGCTTCCACGGCTGCATCCGCCTCGCGGTCAAGCTCGACTTCATCGGCGGCCTGCTCCTGAAGGCGGTCGAGGCGACCGGCACCAAGGACTTCCGCGGCGTCCAGGCCCAGGTCGGCGAGGTCCTGGCCTGGCGCAACCTGCTCTGGGGCCTGGCCAGCGCCATGGCCCGCGAGCCCCAGCCATGGAAGGAAGGCGCGCTCCTGCCCAACATGGATTACGCCATGGCCTACCGCCTGTTCTCCACGATCGGCTACCCGCGGGTCAAGGAGATCATCGAGCAGACCGTGGCCAGCGGCCTCATCTACATCAACTCGAGCGCGCGCGACTTCAAGAACCCCGACATCCGCAAGTACCTCGACCGCTATGTCCGGGGGTCCAACGGCATCGAGGCGGTGGAGCGCGTCAAGCTCATGAAGCTCCTGTGGGACGCCATCGGCACCGAGTTCGGCGGCCGCCACGAGCTCTACGAGCGCAACTACAGCGGCAACAACGAGAACATCCGCATGGAGGTCCTGTTCGCCGCCATGGGCAGCGGACAGACCGAGCGCTACAGGGGCTTCGCCGAGCAGTGCATGAACGAGTACGACCTCGACGGCTGGACCGTTCCCGACCTGATCAACCCCGGCGACGTCAGCGTCCTGGCCCGCCCGCGCTAAACGGCCGGCGGTCGCCCCACCGGGGCCCCTCCCCCTATAATTTTCGGCTTCCTACACCGCGGCTGTAGCTCAGTTGGCTAGAGCGTCTGCTTGCCATGCAGAAGGTCGAGGGTTCGAGTCCCTTCAGCCGCTCTAAGAAAGCCCCGCTAGTGCGGGGTTTTTTGCTGGCGTAGCTAGCGCTGTCGGGACCGTCATCGAACAAAACTGGGCCGTGGGCGTTATCAGGGCGTTAAACGACCCCGGTCCCGTCCCGGTCTGCCGCTACCGTCGCCGCTGAGACGATCGACCCCCGACGGCGAACTCCCTTGTGGATCGTGACGCGTCCCCGCGAATGCGCGCGCTGCACGATCGCGCGCCGGCGGTTAGACCCACGCTCCGCGGGTCGGTGAAAATCTGTGTTCCGTCCGCGCCGGCCGGTCCTCGGTTTATCGGCGGGTCGCGACCTCTGACGTTCCGAGCAGTTCGCGCGCCCTCCTGCGGGTGCAGTCAACCGAGCCGGCTCCGGCTTCGACGCGATCGCCGCGTGCTGGCCGACGGGTCGTCCGGTGTCACCACCCGGTCGCGTGCTCGCGCTGGTCCCTGTCGCACTCGTCCAAGCGGGTCTCGTTCCGGGCGACCGCATCCGTGGCATTGCGCAAGCTGGCGCCGGCGCCGTCGGAGTGCTGGATCGTCGCGATTCCAGTCGCGCGGTGCGCCGGGTCGCTCGCGCGGAAGCGATCGTCCACGACGCACGCATTGCAGGACGGACTCCCGGGGCTGTGGAGCATCCGACGTTGGGGCGAGGGCAACGTGTCGGACGGGTGCACCGGCTTTCGGTCCCGTTGGCTCTCGATGAAGCACGATCCACCGTCAGCGCCACGAAAGCGCGAGCTGCTCTTCGCCTGCGGACTGGTTCTGACTGGTGGACCTCCCCCCTCCGGCGCTGCGGGGATCCCACGCCTGTTCTCATGGCTGTTTTTGGAACACGAGCCGATAGTGCTCGAGCAGTTCCCGTTCGAAGCAGACCTTGTTGGCGCTCACGCCGGAGGTGAACGCGAGTCGGAAGTCGGCGCTGGTCAGCCAGCGCGGGAGAAGCTGAAGTTTCAACAGCGTCTTTCTGAAACTGGGTGCCCCAATCCTCCGGTTCCACTGGGTGATGGTTTCGATGTAGTCGAGCCGGCCGCTCGTGCTGGCGACCAGTCCGAAATGCGGTTCGGCGCTGCGGATGAGCTGCTCCTGGCCAAACGGAAGCCACGAGCCAGGAAACTGGCGCCCCAGCAGCGCGAGGATCCACGCGTCGGAACCTCGTTCAGGGAGCGCGCGCAGCGCGTCGATGTCGATCTGCTCCACAGGGATCATGTTGGGTCCCCAAACCATCGACTGCATATAGAACCGGCCGTCGTCTGGCAGCACGCTTGCGATCCGCGCGAACACTCCGCGATAGATCTCCTCCTGACGGCCAGCCAGGTAATCGTCTGGTGAACAGAAGTGCTCGAAACCACCGACGCACGCCACCGCATCGAACGGGCCGAAGCTGTCAACGGTCACCTCCCGCGCGTCGTAAAGGTGGACGTCGAGACCGTGCCGCCGGCAGGCGGCCACCTGCGCCGAAGACAACGTAACCCCGACCCCCGTGGCGCCCTGGCCCCGGATGAAGTTCAGCAGCGGTCCCCATCCGCAGCCGAGGTCGAGAACCCGGCGGCCCGGCCCGATCCCGATCTGCTCGGCGACATACTCATGCTTGCGCCGCTGGGCCTCCTCGAGGCTCAGCGAGAAGTCACCGTCGTACTTCGCACCGCTGAAGTCCGCGAGCTCTCCCAGGCTCAGCCGAAAGATCCGATCGATCTGCGAATAAGTGAAGTCGAGATCCGCCCGGTCAGCCATCCAACCCGATCGTAATCTTTCTCGAGCCAACCATGGATCCGGTCCGCCCCGCAATCCGCGCGCATTGCGGCACCGACCCGCGTGTCGGCACGGTAATCGCATTCGTGTTCTAGACGGTGAAGAGCGCGCTATCGCATTAGACAATATGGAGGACCGGCCGCCTCGGAATCGAAGGTAAGGTCGGTACCCCCGCGTCGCGGGGGTGATGTTCGCCGTCGAAGGTGCAACTTCGACGCGGGCCCACAACACAGGAGGCACCGACATGCCTGACGGTATCCGTTGGGTCGGTCTCGACGTGCATGCGCGCGAGTCGACGATCGCTGTCTTTGACCAGGCGACGGGCGAGCTCGCGACGAAGCGGGTGGTCGGCCGTCCGCACGAGCTTTTGCCGTTGCTGCGCGCCGTGGAGCGCCCGGCGCGGATGGTGTATGAGGCGGGCCCGACCGGCTACGGGCTGGCGCGTCGGGCGCTGGCAGAAGGGATCGAGCTCGGGGTCTGCGCGCCGAGCAAGACCGAGCGTCCGGCGGACAGGGTCAAGACCGACAAGCGTGACGCGGTCCGCCTGGCGCGGTTGCTGGCCGCCGGCGAGCTCGTGCTGGTCACGATCCCGTCTGTGGAGCGTGAGCAACTGCGCGACCTGGTCCGCTGCCGCGAGGACATCCGCTGCGACCTGGTCCGCGCGCGGCATCGGATCGGGAACTTCCTGCTGCGCCGCGAGATCTACTGGGAGGGCCCGGGTGAGGCGTAGACGCGCAAGCACCGCTCATGGCTGACCTCGATCCGGTTCTCCGATCATGCCTCGCAGGCGACACTGGCCGACTATCTACACGCCCACGACGTCCTGATCGCCCGCCGCGATCAGGTCGAGACCGACCTCGCCACGCTCGCGACAAGCGCTCCGTGCGCGCACACGGTCGCGAGGTTGCGCTGCCTGCGCGGGATCGACACGCTGTCCGCGCTCGGGCTCTGCGCTGAGATCGGGGAGTGGGGACGCTTCGATCATCCTGATCAGCTCTCCGCCTACCTCGGGATCGTTCCCTGCGAGCACACCACCGGCTCCCAGCGGCGGCTCGGGTCGATCACCAAGGCCGGCTCGACCCACGCCCGCCGACTGCTGATCGAGGCCGCCTACCACTACCGCCGCGGCCCCGGCGTCGGTCAAGCGCTCGAGCTTCGCCAACGCGGGCACGCCCCCGAGATCATCAACATCTCCTGGAAAGCGCAACGCCGGCTGAACGCTCGCTGGCGCCAACTCAAAGACGCGCGGCGCAAACCCGGCGGGGTCGTCGCGGTCGCGATCGCGCGCGAGCTCGCCGCTTACTGCTGGGAGATCGCGACCTGCCCCACCACCAGCCCCGAACCGACACCCACACCAACCACCCGCAAGAGACTCAGCAACTCACGCTAACCAACCCAGTTTCCACACATCCCGTTGCGGTTGGCGAGGCGGCCCCGGCCATCCCGGCCCGCGTACAGCACTCCGCGCTTCGTCGCCTGAGCACCCACCCCCGGGCGGGCGCGCTCGACTTTAGACAGCGGAGGTACGACGAACAGAGGTCTTGGGCCAGCCCGAATATGAGCATGACCACCCGTCGCGAACCCCGCGAACGGCCGGGCCGCCTCGCCAACCGCAACCACACCACCACCAGCATCACCACCCACACAATGGCCATCAACCCATGCCCCTTGACAACCGCTCCTCCATATGAGCGACGATCCAGCACTCCGTCGGCGCCGGCGCAGCTTGCGCTGTGCCACGTAGAGAGTCGCCCGCGGCCGACGGTCCGGAGGAGTGAAAGGCCTCCTCCCGGTCATGCGGTTCGGGCAGGATTGCACCGCGGTGTGCTGCTGGTATCGCCCGATGCATGGTCAGGAATCGCCCGCCATGGGCAGGATTTCGTGCGTACTTCTTGAAGACGTCGGGGTGCTGTTGGATGCTGTTGGCCGTAAGAGCCACGCCCCGGGGCCAGTGCGCGAGCCAAACCTACCCCCTCGACTTGTGCGGCGAAGTCGCCGAAATTACTGTGCGGGAGATTGGTCATCTGCGGCTGACTGAGGCAGCGGCGGTGCTCCGAGTGAGTTCGGACACCCTGCGAGCCTGGGAACGGCGATTTGGGTATCCCCACTCAGTCTGTGGAGCTGCCGGACAGCGTCGCTACTCCCGCGGGGAGGTGATCGCTCTGCGCGATAGCTTGACGGTTGGGCTGTCGATTGCCTCGGCCATCAACAAGGCTCGCGGGGTCAGCGCGGACAGTCAACGTCCCCGTCGGCGCTGAACGCGGCACCCGCGCGCGGTTCGGAGAGGGGCAGATCGAGCACGTCCGACCCGCGCGCGATCGCGTGTACCGTCCCGGTAGAGCCGTCCTTCTCCTAACGCGTCCAACTTGACACTTTCGAGATTCGTCGACCGACGGAGTTAGCGAGCGCAGACCACGCACGATGGCGCAGCGCCTGCGCCGGCTCAAGCGCTCTCGCGGCCGACGAGCCGCGCCGCCCACCCCGCCGGGGTTAGCCGCCACAGCTGCTCATGTAGGTCATACCCGGCCGGAGCGATGAGCCCCGTGGCCCTGGCCTGGTCCCAAGCACCAGCGACCAGTCGCTCCTCCACGCACAACTCCCACGCCACCAGCCCGACGCTGGCACCGCCGGACTCATCAAACTCGCCGACCGCCTGAAGCACTGCCTGCAGTGAGGTCGCACTGCCCATTCCAACTCAGCCTTTGCTCTGGATGAGGAGCTTACCGGAGAGATGGCGTGAGTTTGCGAATATCGCACAACCCTGGAGGCCTCGCCGGTCAAACCGCTGCCTTGCGATCGGAACCAAGCCCCTCGCGGACGAGCGCTTTCACGATCTCGAGCTGTCAGACCGGGCTACTGCTGTGGCGACGATCCAGCACTCCGCCTGCGCCGGCGCCAGCTAGCGCTTAGCCACGTCAAACGTCCTCATACCCTGCCCCACCTGCCTGGCTCACCCGAACCCCACGATCGTGATCGGTCGCCTCAACTCGGCGCTGGTTCGATGCCGCGCTTGGTTAGGGGTTTTTGGCGAGGTACGATCGGCCTTGTCCGCCAGATATCGGGGTCACGCGAATGGCTAGCGAAGGAGGCCTCGATGGAGCTCACGATCAGCGCCGGGGCGAACACGGGACGCCATCCAGTGGCTGACTGCATATCAGTGACTCATGCGCCCCTGGCGGGGCCCGTCCGGAACGGATGAAAATGTTGTTGCGGCGCTAGCCGCGTTGGGGCCGAGCGGCTGCAATCTCGCCGACCGCCTAGGTCGACGTCGGCTCTGCTTGGGCCACAGATCCCGGTTATCAGTGGGACGCGAGAGTCTCGGGCACCCCGAACTGTTGCCTTGAGCACGCGATTCAGACTCCACCGCATGAGGCTCTCCCGGGCGGTCGTTTCTGTCCCTCGACCCTCAGGAGGGGTTCTGTGAATCGTTTGATCGAGCGCTGCGCGATGCTCGACATCCACAAGTCCCAGATCACCGCGTGCGCGCGAGTCCCCGACGATGTCGGCGGGCGCCGACAGGAGATCCGCGAGTTCCGCACGACGACCGCCGGGCTGCTGACGCTGGCTGACTGGCTGCGCAGCTGGTCGGTGACCGTGGTCGGGATGGAGTCCACCGGCGTCTACTGGCGCGCCGTGTTCTACCTGCTCGAAGACGAGTTCGAGTGCCAGCTGTTCAACGCGAGACATTTGCGTCACGTCCCCGGGCGCAAAAGCGACGTTCAAGACGCCGAGTGGGGCTGTCAGCTGCTCGAGCACGGGCTCGTCCGGCCGAGCTTCGTCCCGCCCCGGCCGCTGCGCGAGCTGCGCGACCTGGTCCGCTACCGCAAAGCGAAGATCCAGGAACGCGCCCGCGAGGTCCAACGCGTCGAGAAGACCCTCCAAGACGCCGGGATCAAGCTCTCCTCCGTCGCCTCGGAGGTGCTCGGCGTCTCCGCCCGCAAGATGCTCGACGCGCTCATCTCCGGCACCCACGACCCCGAGATCCTCGCCGAGCTCGCCAGGGGCGCGCTGCGCAAGAAGATCCCCGCGCTCAGAGAGGCGCTCCAGGGGCGCTTCACCGGCCACCACGCCCTGCTCGTCTCCCAGATGCTCGCGCAGATCGACTTCCTCGACGAAACGATTCAGACGCTCTCGGCACGGGTCGAGGAGCTGACGCGCCCTTTCTCCCGTGAGCTGGAACTGCTGGACACGATCCCTGGCGTCGACAAGCGCGCCGCCGAAATGCTCCTGGCCGAGATCGGACCCGACATGACCCGCTTCCCGACCGAGCATCACCTCGCCTCCTGGGCCGGCATGTGCCCCGGGCAACGCGAATCCGGCGGCAAGAAGCACTCCACCGCCACCCGCAAAGGCAGCAAATGGCTGCGCGGCACCCTGACCGAATGCGCCAAGGGCATCGTGCGAACCAAGGGCACCTACCTGTCCGCCCGCTACCACCGAATCAAGCGCCGCCGAGGACACGCGAAAGCCACCATCGCCACCGGCCACAAGATCCTCACCGCCGCCTACCACGCCCTCCGGCAAGGCGTCCCCTACCACGAGCTCGGCGAGGAGTTCTTCTACCGCCGCGACACCGAGGCCACCGAACGCTACCGCCGGCGACTCATCCGCCAACTCGAACGCCTCGGCCACCAAGTCACCCTCGAACCCCTCCCCGAGGCCGCCTGACCCAACCAATCTCTCTACCGCGCAGGTCATTTTCGATTCAGCCTTGAGAGCGCCTCGGCACGGTTCTCGAGATGCAGTGAGGTTTGTCTCGTGAACCACGGGGCCGCACCCCGCGATCCCGAAGAGCTCGAGGCCACGGGCGCCCCGGCGAGCGCCGAGCTACCGCCCTCGACCACGGTGGGTACGGTGCACCTGACTGTGGCCGACCTCGACCGCTCACTCGAGTACTACCGTCGTGCCGTCGGCTTGGATGTCCTTGATCGCGACGGCGGCTCTGCGTCGCTCGGATCAGATGAGCGTGAGTTGGTGTGCCTGATCGAGGAGCATGGAGCGAAGCCGGCCCCCGGGCACACGGGCCTCTACCACTTCGCGCTGCTCCTCCCGACGCGCGTCGAGCTCGCGCGCTGGCTCGCCCACGCCGCCCGCGATCGGGTGGCCCTGGTTGGGCTCTCGGATCATTTCGTCAGCGAGGCGCTGTATCTGAGCGATCCAGACGAGCACGGGATCGAGATCTACTGGGACCGTCCACGCGAGCTGTGGGAGGGCCAGGTCGCCAACCGAATGACGACGCTTCCGCTCGACGTCGACGATCTTCTGGGTGAGCTGGAGGATCCACGTTCGGAACCGTTCCATGGCCTCCCATCGGGCACTGTCATGGGGCACGTCCACCTCAAGGTGGCACGTATCGGCGAGACGATCGACTTCTACCGCGACGTGCTCGGCTTCGCGCTAATGGCGCAGCTCGGCCCGTACGCCGCGTTCCTCAGCGCCGGTGGCTACCACCACCATATTGGCGCGAATACTTGGGAGAGCGCGGGAGGCGATTCGGCTCCGCCAGGGAGCGCGGCGCTCCGCCACGCGACGATCCTGCTGCCAGACGAGAGCGAGCGTGATCGTATCCTCGAGCGGTTGGAGGCCAGGGGTCAAACCCCGCATCACGATGCGAGCGACCTCGTGATCCGGGATCCGTCAGGCAACGGACTTGCTCTCGCGATCGCCTAGGAACGGTTCCAAGTCAAGCCTTCCTGGCGGTAGCGGCATGTACTCCTCCACTAGATCGATAACTTCGTAGACGAAGTACGCGAGGTTGTTCTCCACAAACGCCAAAAAGCGATCCAACGCGCTGGTCTCCTGCGCGTCACCCGCCTCGCGCGAGGGATGGTATTTGTCCTCGCTCATCTCGAACTGGCCGACAAGATGACCTCGTCCAAGTCACGGACGTTGCGGGCACGGTAGGCGCGCCGCAACTCCGGAGGCCGTACCTCGCCGAGCGCGTCTCGCCGCAGGACCGCCGAGCATCCGGGTCGGACACGAGGGTCTACCGATGATCTGCGGGTTGGCGCGAGGACATCCTTCCGTCGAGTCGAAGTGTCCGCACTGTGCGAGTCTCCACCGCAGCGGTGGTACGAACTACGCTGACGGTCTTTGCGGTCGTCCTCGCAGTTTATGTCGTCTACCTGCTCCGCCGACCGATCACTTGGCTGCTGATCGCTACGTTTATCGCGCTCGCGCTCGCGCCTCCGGTGAGATTCCTGAGCCGCTGGATGCGGCGCGGATTTGCGATCGTCGTCGTATATATCGGTCTGCTCCTGGTACCCACCGGTCTCGGTGTGCTGGTCGTACCTCCAGTTGTCACGCAGGCTCAGCATTTCGTTGACGACGCACCACGCTATGCGAAGGATGTGACCAACTACATCGAGCGCAACCGCACTCTGCGCAACCTGCAGCGGAAATACGACATCGGTGGACAATTGCAGAAGAAGGCCGGTGAGCTACCCGGAAAGATCGGGAGCGCGGCGTCGGTGCTCGCCGACATCGGGCTCGGCGTGGTCAACTCGGTGTTCGCCGTGGTCACGATCCTGATCCTGGCCGCCTTCATGCTCGCGCGGGGCCCTCAGTGGCGCGATGCCGCGCTTCGACTGGTGCCGCCCCATCACGCCACCGCCTGGCGGCGAGTAACGGACGAGATCGCTGGAGCGGTTGGCAACTACGTCGGCGGAGCGATCGCCCAGGCTGTGATCGCCGGAGTCACGAGCTACCTGGTGATGCTGATCCTGGGGATTCCATTCCGCGTCCCGCTCGCCGTGCTGGTCGGCCTCTTCGACCTCATACCACTTGTCGGTGCAACCGTCGCCGCAGTCGTAGTTGGGATCGTGACAGCGTTTGTCGATTTCCCGACGGCGACCATCGTCTGGGCGATCTGGGCGATCGTCTATCAGCAGATCGAAAACAACCTCATCCAGCCGCGAATCCAGTCCCGCGCGGTGGACGTGCAGCCGTTCGTGGTGCTGGTTGCGGTCCTGTTTGGCAGCACGCTGTTCGGCGTACTCGGCGCGCTGTTGGCGGTCCCGTTGGCGGCCTCCATCCAGATAGTTGTGCGGGAGGTCCTCCGTTACCGGAAGCTCGTCGCGCGCCGCGACCTGACCGCGTAGCACCCCTGCCCACCCGGACCGACGGCGTATGCGTCGCCTAGACGTGCCCGTGCGGCCGTACTCGGCCGGGATCACGACCATCGTGGGTGCGCCGAGTCACGACGCGGTCCGCCGGCCGCGAACCCCGAGCGGTGGAGCGGGTCGTTGCGACGCCCACGCCGTCGCTCGCGTCGCTCACGAGCAGCACGCCGTGGGTCGTTGCCAGTCGAGAGGCAGTCTGCCCAGCGCCGCGTGATGCTCAAATGCTCAGGTTGTCCCGCCGGTCCGAGCGCACCGGTGCGCTCGACGACGCCGTCCTTCCATGCGACTGGATGCGTGTCCTTGGAACTGTGCCGGGCTCAGTGCGGCCGGTTGTACGCGGCTGGCGATCGTCGCTTGAACACCATCAGCAAATGACCTAGGCGGTCGCAGGCGCCGTGGCGGACCCGAATTGGGACCGGGCGCGTGGCGCGGCAGCCATTCCGATGGTCTCGAAGGCGCTGGCGACGTTGTCGCCCACGGGATCGGCGGCGAGACAGAGTGAGAGGAGGACTCGTGCCTTGAGCCCGTCGAGCATTCCCGCCGGGATCGCGCCAACCGAGAGGAGCTCGATTTCGCTTCCCCGGTAACGATAGGTGTTCCGCAGTAGCTCTCCGGACCCCGTCCGGGATGCGAGCACGACCGGCATCTCGGTCGCGAGTCGCGCGATCCGCGGAACCATGGACGGAGTAACGTGTCCGCCGCCAAACCCCTCGATGACCGCGCCTCGGAAGCCGTGAGCCGCGAACGCCGGGAGGATCCGTCCATCATCGTGCAGGCCCACGCGAACCAGCGCGACGGGCGGGACGTCGGCGCCCGAGGGGACGTCCAGGCAGAAGCGTCCGACGGGCCTCGAGACGACCACGGGATGTCCCTCGCTGAGCCAACCTATCGGCCCGGTGTGGCGCGATTGGAAGGCCGACGGCTTCGAAGTGTGGGCCTTGGAGACGAATCGCGCGGCGTGGATCTCGTCGTTGAACACGACCAGCACGCCGACGCCTCGCGCGACGGCACTCGCCGCGACCTGCACGGCGGCAAGCAGGTTCGCCGGCCCATCGGCCCCGGGCAGCGCTGGGCCGCGCATTGCTCCGGTCACCACGATCGGCGCGCTGCCGACCGTTAGCAGGTCGAGCGCGAAGGCGGTCTCTTCGATCGTGTCGGTTCCCTGAGTGACGACGATTCCGGCCGCACCGTCCGCGATCCGGAGCGCGATCTCGTCGCGGAGCCTGAGCAGGTCCGCGAAGGTGATTGACGGGGAGGGACGCTGCATGAACTGGCCGGTCCTCAGGTCCGCGACCTCGTCGATCGCCGGTGCGGACCGAGCGATGACCTCGGCGCTCAAAGTCGGCCCCGCCGAGGCGGTGTGATCGTCATCGAGGGTCGCGATTGTCCCGCCAGTGGCGAGGTAGTCGACGCGCGGCAGCCAATCACGACCGGCGCCTACGCCTCCTCGCGTTCCGGCCCATGGCTGGATCGTCTCCGGGAGCGCGAAGCGGCCCGGTGAATGAACGCGCGCATCGTGTCCAACTCGCGTGCCGTGCGGCGACGACGCGAACACACGGTCATCGCTGGTACTCGGCTTCATGCAGCGAGTTTGACTGCTGACAGCG
Source organism: uncultured Solirubrobacterales bacterium (assembly GCA_963834675.1). Lineage (GTDB taxonomy): Bacteria > Actinomycetota > Thermoleophilia > Solirubrobacterales > Solirubrobacteraceae > Palsa-465. The sequence goes on along the minus strand of CAWICS010000008.1, from coordinate 835,804 downwards.
CTCGACGGAATGGGTGCTTTGGTGCATCCGGGCCACCGAGGAGGAGGCGCGCCGTGTTCGCGGATGGCACTTACGGCGCCGGCGCCGGTCTGTCGCACTCGAGCCGCGAAGTACCCGACGGCGCCCGCAGCCGCGGCGTTGCTCGAGCCGGAAGCACCGTGGGGTGCCAGCTGGGGCCCGGCAGAGATCGGCAGTTTCGTGTCGTCGTCCCGCCGAGGAGAAAGGGCTCCAGATGGCCCCTTCCTCATACCAACGCCCGCTCTACAGTGCGATGCTGTGATCACCGTCAACGAGGCACTCGTGAGGACGAGTCGAACACCGGTGTCCGACTCACAAGTGCCCTCCGCGAGGGCCCAATCGTGATAGTCGACGAGCCTCAGTTCGTCGACCACCGTGCGCACGTGCACACCACTATGAAGTTGGTCATGACAACACTGTTTCCCCGATGAGTTCGAGCAAGCTTGGCGCCGACGGACCGGTGTCCCGATGCTGCTCCGATCGCGCTCATAATTCTTGCCTTGCTCGGGCTCGCCGTTCGCGAGATTTCGCTTTTCTGGACGCTGGGGTGCCCAGGACGAACGATCACGGCGGCGTTCGGAACATAGATTCCGCACCGCCCTACCAGGGGGCCCCTGGCCGCTTCGTCGCAGTAGGACGCGTTGGAGACGACGCGCAGGATGCGCCTGTCGGGCAGTTTCGATCTCGCCCAGCCCGTCGCAGGGTCGAGACCAGGCTGGGCGTCATGCGCTCCCAACACGGTGCGCCGCCGACGCGGTGAGGCTTCGGCCTGGGCGAGTCAATCGATCCGACACCGCAGCCGATGGCGATACGCAGCGAGACCGATCGCGGCTCCGATGATGCCGAGCGCCAGCAACGTTAGCCCGCGACCAAGGCTAAGGTCTCCAAGGATGGCGGTTGCGATCGCATATGCGCCGAATACCGTGACGAGGCTCGATCCGATCGCTGCTACCGCGTTCCAGATCAGGAACGACTTACGCGGCATGCGCAGCGCGCCGGCAACCCACGTGGGGGTGAGAAAGACGGCGAGCGGCCCCCACCGGCGATAGAAGCCTTCGCCGACACGTAGCGCGCGCTGACGCCGGTCCCGCCAACGCCCCGGACGGGTGCTGAGCGCGGTGCCGGCGCGAGCGCCCAGCAGGTAGCCGACGTACCCGCCTATGGTTGCGCCCGCCGACGCCACCAAGATCACAAGCCATACGTCGAGCCCGCCGTTTCCGGCGAGCACGCTGGCGCCGGCCAGTACGGCACCTCCGACGATCGGAATGCCGATCCATGAGGCTGTCACACCGATGAACAGCACCGTGTAGCTCCATAGGTCAGCTTGGCTGATAGGGGCCGTCTCCATCTCAGCGCACATTAGGTCGCGCGCCATCAGTTCGCTATGGGGGCTACTGCGCATCTCTCCCACCGATGCTGGATGCACTGGACGCTCGTCGGTAAGCGCCGCCGAACAGAAATCACCGCAAACTCACTGGTCATGCCTATGGACACGACGCGCTCGTCGTGTGCCGTTCGATGAACGGTCTGACGCGAACCTGCTCGCTCTACGACGCGCGGCGGGTCGAAGCGCGACGCGGCGGGCCCCCGACAGCGGCGCATGATGACGCGCGGCACGCGTTACGGGACGCTTAGTCCGCGGCCATCATCGCCCCGTCGCCTCCGCTGGGCGGTCGGGCTGGATTCGAAGCGTCTGGATCGTCGCGTCGCCCAATTCGATCACCTCGACTCGGTATCCGCCCAGCTCGATCGTCTCTCCCACTACGGGCAGCCGGCCAAACAACTCGATCACGTGGCCGCCGATGGTGTCCTCGTGAGCGGCGGAGAGCCGAGCGCCAAGCTCGGCCTCGAGATCGCGAATCGGGGTTGAGCCCGCAACCGTCAGTTGCCCGGCCTCGTGAATAATCGGCGGTCGTGGCTCGACGTCGAACTCGTCGTCGATCTCGCCGACCAACTCCTCGAGCAGGTCCTCAAGCGTCACGAGCCCAACGGTCGTACCGTGCTCGTCCGCCACCAGCGCCATGTGGCGCCGCTGCCGGCGCATCTGCGCGAGAAGCTCTGTGACCAACGTCGCCTCGGACACGCGTCCCAGCGGCCTCGCGAGCTGCTCGAGCGGCACGTCTGGGCGCTCGAGTGTCGCCTCGAGGAGATCCTGGGCATGAATCAGGCCGAGCGGAACATCGAGTCCGCGGTCGGACACGCAGACCGGAAGCCGAGTGTGCCCAACCCTCACCGCTTTGCGCGCGGCAGCCTGCACCGTGTCGGCTGTGGTCACGAAGTCGATCTCGCCGCGCGGGCGCATCACCTCCCGTGCACGCCGGTCGGCGAATTCGAATCCGCGCTCTGCGATGTGGTGCTCTCCCGGGTCGATCAGCCCGAGAGCGCTGCTCTGGGCGAGCAATGCCCGGAGCTCCTGCTCCGTGTGGGGGGCATGGCCGCTCTCACGGGCGGGCGGGATCCCGAACGGCCGCAGCAGCAGGTTCCCCATCCCGTTCAGGAGATCGACCGCGGGCCTCGTGACCAGGTAGAACACCCTCAGCCACGGCGCCACCAACAAGGCCGTGCTGATGGTTCGGGCGATAGCGAGGCTCTTGGCCGCCAGCTCACCGACCACCACGTGCAACAGCGTGATCAGCGCGAACGCGAGCGTGGCGGCGACAGCGGTACCCACCGCGCTCGCGGCACCGCCGAACAGCGGCTGGAGCAGCGACTCGAACGCAGGCTTGCCGATCACGCCCAGGCCGATGCTCGCGAGCGTGATCCCAAGCTGACATGCGGCCAGGTAGGCGTCTACACGATCAACCGCATGGCGCACTGAGGACGCCCCGGGGCGTCCCAGGCGTTCGAGCTCTTCGACCTGGGTCGGTCTCACCCGCACAAGCGAAAACTCGGCAGCGACGAAAACGCCGTTGGCCAGCACCAGCACCACGGCGATGATCACATCCAACACGATGCGTTCACTCCGGAACTGCCCGTACCGCCGCAATCGGACCCGGCCGGACAAGTACGCGTCGAGTTAAGCGATAGCGTGGCGCAGCGAACGGATCCCGGTCCGCGCTCCGCGTGCGCCAAGCTATCTGGCTCGGACGTAGTCGCCTCGACGCAAGCTCGCTGGCCACAAAGAGCCAGTTTGCCAGCCCCGAGGCAACTCCGAGCGGGCGGTGGTGGTGCACCCTCAGGCCGCGTGAGCCGATGGTTCTTCAGCCTCGGCCGCGCGATGACCGGGCTGCGGTCGGCGGGTTCCGCGACCGACCCGGGCCCGTAGGTGGCGGTACCCGACGATCAAGGCCACGACGAGCAGAACCACCGCCCCTAGCGCCAGCGAGCCCTGCTTGGCGATCGCGACGGCCTCATCAAACGATTGCCAGAACGCATACCCCAGGAGCACGAACGCCGCGCTCCACAGGCCGGTGCCGACGGCCGCAACCGCGGCGAATCGACCGGCTGGATATCGAGACGCGCCAGCTAGGAACGGTGCGATCGCCCGGACGAGGCCGACGAATCGTCCGATTAGGATGGTTGCGAGTCCGTAGCGCGCGAAGAAAGCCTCGACCCGGCGCAGCCGGGCCTCGGTGATGTGAAGCCGAGGCCCGTGCTCGAGTAGAAACCGGCGTCCAAGCCGACGACCGAGTGCATAACCGGTGAGGTCTCCAGTGAACGCGCAGATCCAGGTCAGCCCGAGCAGAGCGACGAGGTCGATGTGGCCCTGGCCCGCGACCACGCCGCCGACGATCACGACGGTCTCCCCAGGCACCACCAGCCCGACGAACGCGCCGGTCTCGAGGAAGGCCATCACCGCGACCAGGGCGTACGTGTACGGTCCCAGCGTCGAGCCCACGGAACCGACGATCTTCTCGAGCTCGGGCAGGTGAAAGACCCCCGCGCTGTAGAGCGCCAGCGCAGCGGACAGGGCGGCGGCCGCGAGCCTCGCCGGCCAGCCGAGGCGCGCCCAGCGCCACACGATCACGGCGGCCACCGCGAACGCGAATACGATCGGCAGCACTTTCATTGATGTCCAGTCTGCAACGGCACTACCTCGCTCACCATGGGTGTCTCGCTCCATATGTCCGCCCCGATCGCTGCGGGACTCTGACCGAACGTGCTTGAAGTGACCCCATTGGGATGGACGGCCACGCTCGGTCTACTCGCCGCCCTGCTCCTGTTCGATCTGCTCTACTCGGGCCGCCGGCCGCATGCCGTGGGGTTTCGCGAGGCGGTTCTCTGGTCGGTGCTCTACGTGACCGTGGCACTGCTGTTCGGCGTCGCGTTCGGGATCGTCGCGGGCTGGGATCTGAGCGCTCAGTACTTCGCCGGCTACATCGTCGAGAAGAGCCTGTCGGTCGACAACCTATTCGTGTTCCTGATCATCATGAGCACGTTCGCGGTCCCGCCCGAGCAGCAATCACGGGCGCTGACCATCGGGATCATCGCCGCGCTCGCGCTCCGGGCAGCGTTCATCGCGGTAGGAGCGGCGCTGCTGGACGCGTTCTCGTTCATGTTCCTGGTCTTCGGGCTCGCGCTGATCGCCACTGCGGTGCAGTTGTTTCGCCATCGCGGCGAGGACCCATCGATTGACGACAACATCCTCGTCACAGCCGCTCGCCGGCTCCTGCCGCTCACCAGTCGCTATGAAGGCCCGAGGCTCCTTGTCCGCGTCGACGGACGCCGCCTTCTGACGCCGCTGTTCCTGGTGCTAGTTGCTATCGGCAGCACGGACCTGCTGTTCGCGCTGGACTCGATTCCCGCGGTGTTCGGGGTCACCCAACACGCGTACATCGTGTTCGTCGCTAACGCGTTCGCGCTGCTCGGGCTCCGCGCCCTGTTCTTCCTCGTCTCCGGCTTGCTGGACCGGCTCGTCTATCTCTCCACGGGCCTGGCCCTGATCCTGGCGTTCATCGGCGTCAAGCTCGTGCTCCACTTCGCTCACCTGCACAGTTCCGCCGTGCCGGAGATCTCCACGGGGCTGTCGCTGGCGGTGATTGTCGTCCTGCTCGCCTCGGTCACCGCCGCGAGCCTGATCAAGGCTCGGCGCGACCCGACGCTCCGCGCGCACGCCGGGCGCCTACGCGAGCACCGAGCGGAGACGGACGCCGACAGCCAGTAGCGTCGTAAGCGATACGGCCCGACCGGCGCCGCGCCTAGTCCCTGTCCTCTTCCTCGACGATCGTGATCGCCTCTGGAACCGCCCACTTGCGCTCGTCCTCCTCGCCGAGGGGCACTGGTTCGCCGCGCTCGATCTTGGAGAAGACGGCCTGCGGGTGCAGGTAGGTCGGTTCGGTATTGAGCTGACTCGTGATGTGCAGGATCGAACCCATCAGCTCACCCGGGTGCGCCGAACCGGGCCGGAAGACGAGGAAGAATGGGGCGGGACCGGCTCGCTCCCCGTGAGCCCCAGGGTCGAGCCCCGGTCTCCGTTCGCAGGACGAACACCTGACGTGTTGTTGCCAGGATCATTCGGCGAAACGGTTCCGCCCTCGTTTTCCCACCTGTCGATTGCTTCGAGCATGCTAAGAGTCTCGCGCATCGTGCCGCCGATCCCGTTGGGCATGACACCCATTTTTCGTGTCACGCACCCCCCAACGGCTGGCAACCGGTACACCCCCTGACCGACGACTCGCGCCGCGCGGCGAGGCGGACATAGCGGCTGTAGAGACTCCCGCTCAACGTCGTGGAGGTATTCGCTGGGCCCGTTCCCGGCGAGCCCCGTACAAGTAAGTTCCGAGTAGGGCGATGATCGATCCGGGGATCGGCCATAGCGCTTCCGTGATGCCGGGCGGGTTGCGTGACGGTATGCCGGGAATTGGGAGCAAGTAGCCCGAGATCAACGCACCTCCAACGGCGGCTATGAGCGCCCCGATGATCCCGCCGTAGAAGCGATCGGGCACGAGTACGGCGAAGTGCCACACCGCTACGCCGATCATCACCCATACGAAGATGCTCATCGATGTCGCGTCCGGTCAAATCGCGCCCGTGGGCGTAGGAGAGCCATGGACAAAGCGTGAGACGCCGGCGCGAGTTCGACCATGGGTGGCTACATGTAGATCCCGGCGACAACCGAGGCTCGTACTCGGGGCAAGGAATGCGCGGTCGGGCCCAACATCGTCTCTATCGGTCACGACCAACTCGGCTTTCTCACGTCTCGCGGCGTGTAATCAGGACTCCGGCGGGTCGCCGAGCTCACGCCAGCTCGGCTCTGCCCACCGCAAGTTGAAGCGATGCGCGGGGCCTGTTGAAGCAGGTGCAGGCAGTTCCCCAGCACGACACCATCGACCGGTTCACAACCGAGCGTGACGCCAGGGGCCGGAGGCCTTCATCTCCCAGAACGAGGGCTCCAACGCCTACATCGCTTCCTGCACCGCGGGCTCGAGGTCGTTGGCAGCGGGGTAGTCAAACACTGCACCACGATCCCCAACGACTAGCAGCCGGACCTGCGCCACGCCGCGCACGTCCACCGGATCATCGCTGACCAAGCGCGCGGCGAGCCTCTCGAGTGTTTCCGCTGACCCCATGATCTTGCGTCGACAGAGCGGGACGTGCGGGGTGAACGGATCGATCGGATGGCGGGCGTCCTTGAGCACCCTCCTGATCGAGCGCGCAAGATCGGCTCGGGCCGTTGCGCCGATCAGGGCGTGTGCGCGTACCGAGAGGGCGGCACTCGAGTCAGGTGAGACCCCCGCCGCCAGAGCCCGATCCAACGCGCGGGCGTGCACGCGCGCCGACAGACGGGTGCGCACCCGGCTGCGTTCAGAGATGATGACGTCGGGGTCGGTCTCATCGGTTAGCAGCAAGGCGCTCATCGAACTCGGCCCGAGCCTAAGGCGTGCGGAAATCGATTCGCATGGGCAAAAGCGTGCATCTTGAGCACGAGCTTGCCGCGCCTCGCGCCCGGCGTGCTCGACGCAACCCGCAGACGCCGGCCAGATGGGTGTCAGTGCCGATTGGCGCCGCCGGCGCGAACGGTCAGGATTACCCATCACCACCGAAGGAAGAGGACAACCATGACCCATATGCAGCCACAAACGCCGTCACGGTCCGCAGTTACATGGCGATCCGCTGGACTGTTTGCGGTCCGCTACGGGATCGGCGTTGTCATAGTGCTTGCCGGGATCGTCATGCTGGCAATCGATGGCGGCGAGCTCGGTTGGTACGGACTTGCGTCGACGATTGGCGCCGGCCTTTCTGTGATGCTGCTCAATCTGCTGTACCGGATCAGCGTCAGCGGCGACCAAGATCGTGCACGCGAGGAGGAGGCCAGGAGGTACTTCGACCAGCACGGACAGTGGCCTGACGAGCCTCAGGCGCCCGTCTCTCAGCGGCATTGGACCCTCCCGAAAGGCGTGGTCACGCGAGAGCAGGAGGAGCGCGAGCGCCGTCACGCCACGGCTAACGGAAGCCCCAATCCTGTCGGAGCAGGAATGAAGCCGCCTCAGCGGATAGAACGATGCAGCCCTTCCCCCGCCCGGGCATGGGCAAAGCCGTACGAGCTGGCCACGATCACGATCGACTCGATCGCTTGACGGCGGCGCTCGTCGAACACGACACGTTGAATGAAGTGGATGACTATCGAGTGGCCGGCGAACGCGCCGACGAGCTTCCCGACAAGCGCGGAGGCGACGCTGACGCCGGCTTTGCCACACGGCACCGCGAGAGCTCGAGCGCTCGCTGCCCGGCAGGAGGTTGAGCGACGGTGAGTGAGCAGGCAGTCACACGGCGCGACTTGTCCGATACCGATGTTGAGAATCCCACACAGTCGCGAGCGGCGATGTGGCGACGCCGCTTCCTAAACGTCCGCGCGGTCGTCGCCGCGGTCGTGCTGCTCTCGCTGATAGCTCCTGGACTTGCAGCGATTATCGACGCCGCGATTTAGGTCGGGCCCGCAAGCGCAGAGGAGGTAACGACACACCCATGGACATCGCGACCCTCACTATCTTCGCGATCGCGATCGTAACTGTCGCCGCGATTGCGCTGCGGGCTGGGCGCCGTAGCTGACCCAGCACCAGCGGCGATAGTGGCCCAGTCGAGTCTCGTCGTGGGCTGGTGTCGCGGAAGAGCGAGAATGGCCGTTAACCCTCATGATGAACACAACGGCGGCAGGCGACACTAATGACCATCATGCTGTTGCAAGAGAACAATTCCATTCGAGCGTTTGAACGCCAAGCCCGTCGCGGTCTCGCGTCCTGAGCCGACGAGGTGCCGGTTACGCCGGCGGCGCGCGAAGCTCTCGAGCGCGACCTCGCAAGTCTGCACGCGGAGCACTGCGAGATTCCGGCCCGTCTCCGGGTCGCCCGCGAGTTCGGCGATACCGCGAACAACGACGAACACCAGGCGATTCGTGAGCAGGAGGCTGTGTTGAAGGCGCGCATTGCGCGGCTCGAGGACATTCTCCTAAGGGCGGCGGTCGTCGCACGCGACGATGCCGACGACTCAGTGTCGATCGGCTGCAGCGTCAGCGTCGTCGACGTGGACACTGACGAGATGCTCGAGTACGTAATCGGAAGCGCCCACGCGTGCTCTCGCGTGGGACTGTGTCGGCGCTCTCGCCAGTCGGTCGGGCACTGCTGGGAAGACGAGTCAGCGAGCGCGTGTCGATCCAGCTGCCCCATGGGCGGCGAAAGAAGTTCGAGCTGCGCCAGGTACGCCACCCGCACGAGCCGTGACGGACCCGGTCCGGCCAAGAATACGAATCACGGCCATCTGCGCCCCGAGGCAGCTCCGTGTCCCCGCGTTCCTCACACGGCCGGGCTGGCTCTCCGGGTTTCGCCTTCTTCGATTCTGACGTCACCGTTGAGGCGGGACGCGCCGACATCCGGAGATCCACATGTATGCGAGTGACCAGGGATTCAGGTGTCCAAGGATTCAGGTGTCGCGAGGATGGCGATCTCGCTCGGAGCTCGGGCTACCGTGTGCTGCTGCGTGCTCGGCGGTGAACCGGGCAGGTGGATTCCCGAGCGGCCGGGGCACCCATTCACGTTTCGAGCTAGGACCCTCAGAGCTTGCCCCGCGCCGAGGTAGGCGGGCGGACTCCCTCAGCCGGAGGGGTCGATAACGGCCATCGCGATCGTGATCGCGACACCGAGCGCGATCAGAGCGAGCAACATGTACTCCAGCGGGCCGAGTCGGCGCCTTCTAGGCCGACCCGAAAAGGGGTGAGCGCGGCGCCCGCCGTCGCGGGGTCGGGGTCGGACTCGAGCCGACCAATCCTTCGTAACTGCCCTCATCTCATCCCCTTTCGATCTTGAGAGTTTTGCTCCAGCGTGCATCCCCACACTGGTGGCGCGAATAGGTGCTGGTGCCCATTTATCGTGATCGCAGCGGCTCGTCGGCGTTCTCGTGGCGCGCAGCCAGACGGATCGATCGGGTTCAGCCGGTCGGAGCGAGGGCCGATGGTTGCGCGACCCTTTGCGATACCAGTCCGCTGGGCACTTGGGACGATTCCGCGTTACCAGCGGAGTCACTGCAGCGATGCCAGACGCCTCAGCGAGATCGTTGCTTCCGGCTCCTTCGACCGGGGTCACGAGCGCGCCAGTCTCAAGTGCCCGCTCGACCATTCGCTTGGTGAGCCGCTCGTCGGCGATCGAACCGATGGACAGCGCGGTTTCGCCGTCCGCGTAAAGACTCCGGTCGTGACCGACTGAGCCTCGATATCGGATGAGCGGGTCATAGATGAGGTGGGCGACCCGCGCCTGGTTTAGCGCGCCGACTACCTCGGAGAGACCGAGCGCCGCGGAACCCGCGCCTTGCGCTTGCTCGAGTACTTGAGGGATCAGCCCGCGCTCGGCCTCGCCATGGGCCGCACGAAGCCGCTCGGTGACCAGTTCCTCGAGGGAGCCTGAGTCCACCCAGGCGAGGACTCGCGGATCGCGCACCGCCGCGGCGCGCAGCGCAGGCGGCAGCGCCCTCACCAACGAATCGGTCTGGTGCTCGCCGGCGCTGATCATCACGCGCTCCCAACCACGGTCGTGGGCGAGCCGCGCAGCGCTGGCGGCCACCCTCTCGATGAACCGGATCGCTTGACTGCGCGCCCCGGCATTGCGCTGCGCCCCAGTCGGTGTGCCGAAACGGCTGGTCGGCCTCGAGCCCACTGGACCGGACCGCTCGTGCCGCGGAGCTATCACCTCGGCGCGCAGCTCGAGCAGCGGGGTGAGCTCGCCGAGTCGCCACTCGAGCAGCCGGGCCTCCGTGCGTGACGCCAGGACCACGCCCGCGGGACCGCCCTCGTCGAGGAGCTCCAGCAAGGGGTGGATAAATGGCGCGCGATCGAGCACCACCCGGTTCGGGAGCGGCAGCTGAGTCGAGAGGCGCGTCACCCACCCATCCTCGATCGCGACGAACAGAACGCGGCCCCTTCCCGGCGCCTCCGGATCGGTGAGCCCCTCGATCTCCACTTCCAGTCGAGGGTGGTGCGCCGCGCGCGCCCGTGCCGGCGAGTCATCGGCGGCGAGCCGTCGCTCCAGCTCGGCCAGGCGATTCTTGATGTCGATCGCTGACCCCCGCACGGCACCCGGGCGGGCGTCAAGGTAGACCGACAGGACGCCGACCGGGTCGATGGGACGGGGAGAGCTCGAGCAGAGTGTCGAGGTTGAGATTGTCCGTGCTGAACGATTCTGCGATGGCCGTGGTCATGATTCGCTGGCCCCGTTCTTGTCCTCCAGGCGTTTTCCCAGCTCGTCCGCGGCGCCCGCTTCCGGTGCCGGAATCTGGGCGTGGATCATCCAGAGCTGCTTCTCAAGCGTCCCGGCGACGTTCACGAATAGGTCGCACGTGATCGGATCGACGACGGCGACGCGGTCGATTCGCTCGCGGGTGCGGGTCGTGGCCGCCCCCAACCGGTCGCTGATCGCCTTCAGCACCTGTTGGTCGCTTAGATGGCCCGAGGGAAGCGGCTCGAGCTGGGTGGCGCCGGCAATCGTCTCCGCCTGGCCGTCGGGCGAGGCGCCGATCGTCGCAGCGCGCTCGGCGACGACGTCTGACAGCTCGCGCCAGACGTCGACCTGCTCGTCGAGCTCGTAGTGCAGGGAGCGAAAGTGTCGGCCCTCCACGTTCCAGTGCAGATGCTTTCCGATTAGCGTCAGATCGAGCAGATCGATGAGTGTGCCTTGCAGCTCGGCGGCGACGGCCTGTCGCTCAGCCGCCAGCGGGATGTGGAACTTGGGTGTCATGTCGGCTCCTCGGTTTTGCGTCATGTTCAGAGCTTGGCGCCGCCACGGCCCAGTTTCGATGGGTGTCGACATGCATTTCGGCTCGATCGGAATGCGACGCATCGTGACTGCGTAACCCGGTCGTCACGACGCAGATGCCCGCCTCCCCCGGCGCTGCAGAACCCGTGACTCACGCTACCCGAGATGAGACCTCGGGATCGCGCCGACTCCGCTCAGCACGCCAAAGGTCGAGGCAAGGGCGCACGCGATCAGTGCGGACCGTAGCCACTTCCTACGGGCGTACCCTGGCGCGGCAATCAGGGCGAACACGCCCCAGAGACAGCCCTCGATGAAGAACCAGGGTTCGTTCAGCAGGATGTCCTGTAAGTCCGCCTTGTGGCGGTCGACCGACAACCAGAACTGGGGCGAGAGCCGGGTCGGGTGCGCGCCGGTCAGGCTGAACACCCTCAGGATCTCGTCGGTGATGGCGTGGGTGCAGCAACCAACGAGGCCGAGCCAGCCCGCAACCACGACCAGTTTGCGAACCCGGCGACGTGGCCAGGCCAACGCCATGATCGGCGGAGCCAGCGCGGCGATCAGGATCACCACGCCGCCGACCAGGTTGATCTCTCGGAACTGGGCCGGCGACCGCGGCTCGCCGATCATGCCTGCTTGGCCGCCGAATGCGTAATAGAGGCGGTACGCCGCGTACCAGCCGGCCCACAAGGCGAGGACGACGGCGACCCGCGTCGGAGTAAGGAACGCTAGGGGTCGCCCGAGGCTACCAACGGCATCCGGGGACCGCCGGGGGCGAGAATTCAGGCGGAGGTGCTCGACGCTCACGTCAGATACGCGAGCCCGACGCTGTGCTCAGGAGCGGCGTCGGTCGTCGGCGCGGTCGCTCATAATCGAGGGGCGTCTCGGCGCTCGGCGCGACCGTGGCGGCTCCTCGCGCAGGGGTGAGGGCGCCGAGGATGATCGAGCGTCGGGCATGGAGCTCCTGGGGCGCCACGCCGAGCCGCTCCACAATGACCTCGGGCTCGACGCCGTGCAGCAGCATCTTGAAAATCGGCTGATCGTGTGGCTCCAGCCGTGCGCCCAAGGCATGCGCTATCGATCGCGGGATTGCCGGGAGATGCTGCTGTCCGCCAGCGAGTCGTCGGATCGCGCGACACAGCTCGTCGCCAAGCTCGTGCTTACCCAGGAGCCCGTCAGCTCCCGCGACCGGCGCCAGGACGGCCAGCGTGCCGTCCGCGAACGCCGAGTAGATGAGCAACCGCGGCGGCGGCCCGTCGCGCGTGAGCTCTGCTGTGAGCCACAGGCCGTCGCGGCCTTCTCGCAAGTGGTAATCAACCACCGCCACGTCAACCGCGGTGTCGTGCTGGCCAAGCTGTCGGAGCGCCTCCTCCGCACTGCGTGCCTGGGCGACCACCCGCATATCAGGCTGATCGTCGATCAGCTCCTGCGCGCCCACCCTGACCGCCGGGTGGTCGTCCACCAGTAGCACACGAATTTGTTCGCGAAGCGAACCGTCGGTGGGTGGGCCTGCGGCTGCTGTCGGTTGAGTGTGCATCGGACGTCTCCTGGCGGTGTTGTGTGGTTTAGTTCAGCTTGGCCGGATCCGGTCTTCGTGAGAATGGGCAGTGACACGCATTCGGCCCCGCGTGGTGCCGCCCGCGAGCATCACGCATGAGCGCTCGACCCGGTCAGCCGCCCAGACCAATCGGTCCTGAGCCCGGGCCTAAGCCCGGGCCTGATGCCGGGCACCGACGTCAGATCACGCCGTGAGCCAACATCGCCTCGGCCACGCGCTCGAAGCCGGCGATGTTCGCGCCAGCAAGGTAGTCCCCGGGCATTCCGTACTCCTCGGCGGCAGTGCGGCAGGCGTCATGGATGTCGCGCATGATCTGTCGTAGGCGTTGTTCGGTCTGCCCGAAATTCCAGGAGTCCCGGGAAGCGTTCTGCTGCATCTCCAGGGCGCTCGTGGCCACCCCGCCGGCGTTGGCCGCCTTGGCCGGCGCCACGGACACACCCGCTCTCGCGAAGAGATCGAGCGCTTCCGGCGTACACGGCATGTTTGCCCCCTCGCCGACGGCGCGAAGACCGTTCTCCAGGAGGTGCCGTGCGTCGCGGCCTGTCAGTTCGTTCTGAGTGGCACACGGCAGCGCCACCTGGCAGGGAACGTCCCATACGGTTCCGCCGGCCACGAAGCGGGCCTGTCGTCCGCGGCTACGGGGATATTCGGAGAGTGAGCCTCGTTCGGTCAGTTTGATTTCCTTGAGCAGGCCCACATCGATGCCGGATGGGTCGTGGACATAGCCGTTGGTGTCCGAGCAGGCGACGACGTGCCCACCGAGTTGCTGCACCTTCTCGATCGCGTGGATTGCGACGTTACCGGCACCCGAGACCACGACCGCGCCGCTGTCAATCGCGTCGCCGCGGGTGGCCAACATTTCGTGCACGAAGTAGGCGCACCCGTAGCCGGCGGCCTCGGTGCGGACCTGCGCGCCACCCCAGCTGAGTCCCTTGCCGGTCAACACGCCGGACTCGTAGCGGTTGGTGATGCGCTTGTACTGACCGAATAGATAGCCGATCTCGCGCGCGCCGACGCCGATGTCGCCGGCCGGCACGTCCGTCTGCTCACCCAGGTGGCGGTGCAGCTCAGTCATGAATGCCTGGCAGAAGCGCATCACCTCGGCGTCTGAGCGTCCCTTCGGGTCGAAGTCCGACCCGCCCTTGGCGCCGCCGATCGGCATGCCGGTGAGCGCGTTCTTGAACACCTGGTCAAAACCGAGGAACTTCACGATGCCGAGGTTGACCGACGGATGAAACCGCAGGCCTCCCTTGTATGGACCGAGGGCGCTGTTGAACTGCACGCGAAAGCCGCGGTTGACGTGAACTTCGCCGCGGTCATCGGTCCACAGGACACGGAAGATGATTTGCCGTTCCGGCTCGCAGATCCGCTCGAGCAGCTTGGCCGTGCCGTATTCGGGGTGCTTGGCAATCACTGGCCCGACCGTCTGAAGGACACCGCGAACCGCTTGTTGGAACTCGGTCTCCCCGGGATTCCGCCGCTGCACCGTTGCGTACAGTGGGTGCAGGTTCTCGTCGATGAGGAGGGCTCTCGACGAGTGGGCGATGGGCGGCCGCCGACCGGCGGGCTGAAGGACGGACATCGGCTCCGATTGGCGGGTGACGGACATGAGCGGCTCCGGATTCGTTGCGAGTTCGAGAGATGGGTCGGCGGTTAAGAATGCGGCGGCAAGAGACCGCCGAGACAGGCAACATGGAGTGTGTCTGTGTGAACCCGGGGCAGGAATGGAGATTTGTCCCCATCACGCATCTGGCCCGCGCTGCCGCTGCGTCAGCGGTCCAACCGGCCGCGAACTAGCGCGGCAGGCACGATCGTCAAGTCGACCGCTCCCGGACTGAGGGCGCGCTGAACTGGCTACCGACAGACAGCAGCTCGCCGCCGGCCAGGCCCGGCCGGTGTGGCGCTGATGCCCATCGTCGGCGAGCGAGAAGTCGCTCTCTGGCCGAGTCAGTGCTAGTGCCCATTCCGGCTGGGCAAGGCGTCTGCGACCGTCAAGGTGATGGCTCACGACGCCCACCTCATCCTCGCGGTCGGGGCGGTCCTGGCGGCCTGCGTGGCCGCGGCTGGCCTGGCGACCCGCCTCCGACTACCGGCGCTGGTGCTGTTCGCCGCGCTGGGCATGCTGGTGGGCAGCGATGGCCTCGGCTGGATCGCGTTCGACGACTACCGCCTGGCACGCCTGATCGGGACGGTCGCGCTGACGCTGATCCTGTTCGAGGGCGGCCTGGCGAGTGGATGGAGTGAACTGCGGCCGGTGCTGCGCCCGGCATTGCTCTTGGCGGTAATCGGTACCGTGGCCACGGCCGCAATCGTCGGCCTCGCCGCCACCGCGCTGTTTGACTTTTCCCTACTAGAGGGCCTCCTCCTGGGCGCAATCGTTGCCGCCACCGATGGCGCAGCGGTGTTCGCCCTGATGCGCGGAGTCCGGCTTCCGTTGCGCCTGCGCCGCACGCTGGAGGGCGAGTCGGGACTCAATGATCCGGTCGCGGTGCTGCTCGTACTGGTGGCGATCGATCTGATCGCCAAGCCCCAGTACGGGGCCGGGAGTGCGGTCGTGTTTCTTGTGAGCGAGCTCGCCATCGGCGTCGCGGTCGGGGCGGCCGGCGGCCTGATCGCCCGGCGCGCCGCCGGGCATGCCGAACGGCTCCCAAACGGCCTCATTCACGTCGGTTCTCTCGCCACGGCAGGCCTCGCTTATGGGGCTGCCGGAGCGCTCGGGGGCTCGGGGTTCCTCGCCGCCTATATGGTCGGGCTGGCGCTTGGAGACACGCAGTTCGCAGGCCGGGACTCCGTGGTCGCGTTCCAACGCGGCGTAGCCATGGTCGCCGAAATCGGCATGTTCTTCGCCCTGGGCCTGCTCGTGTTCCCGAGCCAGTTCGGGCCGGTCGCAGTCAAGGCTCTGTTGCTGGCTCTCGTCACCGTGTTGCTTGCCCGCCCAATTGCGGCGACGCTCGCGACCGTGCGGCAGGGATTCAGCCGCCCGGAGCGGGCGCTGCTGGCGTGGGCCGGGTTGCGCGGGGCGGTGCCCGTGATCCTCGCAACCTTTGCCGTGATCGAAGGCGTGCCGCGGAGCGTCGAGCTTCTCAACATCGTGTTCTTCGCCGTGCTCGTCTCAGCTGCTCTCCAAGGGCCCACAGTTCATGCGCTTGCCGCCCGGACATGGGGCGGGGCAAGCGAACCGACACCACGCTCCGCGCCCGGGGCAGCACGCCAACCCGCTGCGCGCACGGCTCGCGGCACCGCAATCGAGCGTAGAGGCGCGCCGGCGCGACCGGACAACGGATCGCTGTTCTGAGGTTGGTGGCGCGGGGCCGATCGGAGGTGAGTCTTAGCTCCGCGCGGCGGCCCAGGATGGACGTTTACCCCCATACCCGGGCGCGGCTGACAGAGCGACACTGTGCTTACACCCAATGGAGCCACTCACGAGGAGGCAGCGATGACCACTCGCAAGCAGACACGCCTGGCCGCAGTCGGCGCTCGTATCGAGCGGATCTGGTCAGAGCTCGACTACGCGAACCGTCGAATGTTCGAAATTCGTACTGGAGCGCATTTCATCGAGGGACAGCAGAAGTCACGCGCGCGCGCGACGCGGCGCACGGCGGCCCACGCCCACTAGCTTCCAGTCGGACGACGAGCGAGCATTTGGTATGTCCCGACCCTGCGGCGCGACGGAGGATTCATTCGCGATCGCGCCGCCCCCTTGCGCCCCGCGGATGGGGCAATTGGGGCTTCTCGGACAGCCGGACGTCCGACGGCTTCGGTGTTTACCGCCACGGTCAGCTGGCGCGTCACCCTGTCGTCACCCCGGCCGTCCTGGCGCACCGCGGTCGACAGCTTTCCAACGGTAGCCAGGGCTTCGGGCGATCGCCACGAGGATGTCGCCGGAACGATGTGGGCCCGGTCTGCAGGTAGGCCCGGCGAGACGCCATACACGAGAACCCCTGCCGCCTCGCTGATTCCCAGCTCATGAGCGAGCCACGGAGTGAGCTGGGTTGGCTGGATCTCAGCGCCCCGGCAACAGCCTGAGCCCGGACAGCACCGCCTCCGGGAGGTCGCGGAACCCAGCGTGGGAGCCGTACGGCCGGGCTCATGCAGCGATTCCCCCCTCGTTCTCCTCGCTGCCGCGACGCCGGGCACGATCAGTTGCACCGCCGGCAGCATCCCATGCGGTTCACGCGACAGGCGCGCCTCAGTCGATGCTGGTCAGGGATCACGCTGCCGACTCTTGGGGTACGAGTGAGTCACGGTGATCGACGCGAGTGTGGTTATCGCGCTTCTGGCCGGGATCGCGCTGCTTGCCGGCCTCGCGAGCAGGACGGGCACCCCGTACCCGGTCGTTCCTCGTGCTCGGTGGCCTAATCATGGGCTTGCTGCCGGGCGTGCCGAGCCCGAGCCTGGCTCCCGAGGTCGTCCTCGTGCTGTTCCTGCCGCCGCTGGTGTACGCGGCGGCGGTCCGCTCATCCGTGGACGACCTCCGCGCGAACGCAGCTCCGATCCTCCGGCTCGCCACCGGGCTCGTGCTTGTAACCGTGGGCGCGGTCGCGGTCGTCGGGCACCTCTTCGTCGGATTTCCATGGGCTGTCGCATTCGTGTTAGGCGGGGTCGTCGGACCTACGGACACTGTGGCCGCCAGCGCGGTGTTCCGGCGGCTGGGTGCTCCGGAGCGGATCGTGACGATCCTCGAGGGCGAGTCGCTGGTCAACGACGGGACGGGCATCACTGCCTACGTCGTCGCGGTGACGACCGTGACCGCGGGTGCCTTCTCGCTGGGAGGTGCGGTGAAGACGTTTGCGATCGCGATATTCGTCGGAATCACGCTCGGGCTGGCGGTTGGCTGGCTCGCGGTCCAGGTCCGGCGTCTGATCGACGACCCGGAGGTCGAGCTTGCGCTCACGCTGCTGACGCCATTCGTCGCCTACATCCCCGCCGAGGAGCTCGGCGGCTCAGGCGTTCTGGGTGCGGTCGCGGCCGGACTGTACGCCGGCTCGCAGTTGACGAGGGTGAGCTCGGTTGGCAGCCGCGTTCAGCTTTCCGCGTTCTGGGAGCTGCTCGAGTTCCTGCTCAACGCGCTGCTGTTCCTGCTGATCGGCGAGCAGCTCCCCCATGTTGTGGCTGCGATCGGAGGCGGTTCCGTGCCGACGCTCGTCGCCGAGGGCCTCATCATCGCTGCGGCGGTGATGGCTATCCGCATGGTATGGATGTTCAGCCTCCCGGCGGTTGCCGCCGCCCTCCGCCGCGGGTCCGGTGCCGCCTCCGGCGCGTTGGCCGGACGCGCGCGAACACTGCTCGGGTGGAGCGGGATGCGAGGCGCGGTCTCCCTGGCCCTTCTGCTCGCCGTACCCTCGAGCATTGGCGGGGGAAGGCCATTTCCGCACCGGGCCGAGCTCGTGTTCGTGGGCTACGTGGTCGTAGTGGTCATGCTGGTTGGACCCGGCCTGACGGTCGGGGCGCTCGCGCGGCGCCTCGGACTGCTGCAGGGTCAAGGCGCCGAACGTCAAGAGGCCCGGGCACGCGCGGGGGTGCTGCACGCCGCGCTGGGCCGGATCGAAAGCCTCGCCGAGTCCGGTGATCTCCCGGAGGAGACGGCCGACCGGCTGCGCGCCATCTATCAGGCGCGCTTGAATCGCGTCACCGCGCGGCTCGACCCGGATAGCGAGAAGGCGCAGACCGGCGGCATCGACGTGCACGTGCGGGAGGCACTGCTAGACGCCCAGCGCGACGCGCTGGCACGTCTCAGTCAGGAGCGTGCGTTTCCGACGCATACGCTGCGGGACATCGGCCGCGAGCTGGACCTCGAGGAGCTGCGCACGCGGTAAGCCCGGTGTCGAGATCCGTCAAGCCGATCCCGTCCCGTAGCGGCGCCGGTGCCAGGCCCACGCGACCAGGCCGGCCGGGAGCGGCAACCAGAATGACGCCAGCCGGTAGGCAAGCGTGGCAAGTGCCGCCGCCCCAGCGGGAACACCGGCCAGCGCCAGCGTCCCCGTCAGGCCCGCCTCGACCACGCCGAGGCCTCCGGGCGTGAGCGGGAGCTGTCCGAGCAGCTGAGCCGCGCAGTAGGCCAGGAGCGCGACGAACAGCGGCGGTCGGGCCCCGACGGCCACCAGCGCGGCGTAAAGGCACAGGAAATCGAAGATCCATCGGCCCGCAGCGGTCGCCACCGCTTGCGGCCATGTACCACCGAGTGACCTCCGTAAGAGATTGCGCTCGTACATCAACCGTTCCGGCAGCTCGTCGCTGGCCGCGCGCCACCGGCGGACACGCCCCTCCGCGACCTGCAGCGTCCGCGCCACGGCATTCAGCACGCGGTCGTTGAGCAACAGCATCATGCCCACCCCGAACAAGGCACAGAAGATCCCCAGGCCGATAGCGCCCGTCGCGAGCAGCCCATCGGGAATATGTCGTCCGAACAGGAGCGCCGGCAGCGCGAGCAACGGCAGCCCGGCCAGCGCGGCCAGCAGCAGCAGCGCGCCGGCCGTCAGACCCGTGCCGATTGCAGCCGGCGCGAGGCCGGCCTGAGCGAGCATGCGGGCCTGCAACGCGGCGGCCGCCGCCGAGCCCCCGGGGACGAGCTTGCTGAACGCGGCGCCCGCCAGCTGGGAGGTGACCACGGGAAACCACGGGGCGCGGTTCAGCGCCAGCCGCTGCAGCGAGCACATGCACACGTTTCCGGCCGCGGACGTCGCCACGACGGCAACCCACCAGGCGGGATCGACGTCCCTGAGCCGCTTGTAGGCGCCCAACACCTCGAGGATCGCGGGCGCCACCCCGTAGAGCACGACCGCAGCCAGAGCGAGCGGCAGGAGCCGCCGGATCACGCTACTGCGCGAAATACGAGGCCGCCCTCCGCGGTCGCTCGAAGGCGGCCGAGCCCGAGCTCGCCCCGCAGCGAGGTGCCCTGGCGACGCCCCGTCTTTAGGCGTCGTCGAACCGCCCGGCGACTGTGTCATACGCCCGATTCGGCGCCCCGCCACCTAGGGCTCGCTCTTGGCCCCAGAGTCCCCCGAGCGGGTCATGTCACGACCAGCACGTCGCACGGCGCCTGCTGCACGACCCGTTCGGCGACAGAGCCGAGGAGCGTGCGGGCAACGAAGTCGCCGCCCCGCCGGCCCACGACCAGGAGGTTGGCCGCCACCTCACGCGCCACCTCGACCAGCACGACTGCGGGATCGCCCGTCATCGTCCGGAGCTCGACGGACGCGTTCGGAGCGTCAAGCAGGTCAAACGCCTCCTCGCTGACACGAGCGGCATCGAACGTGCCGCCGGCCAGCTGGGATTGGAGCCCCGCCGAGCGCAGGTCGGGCGCAACCGCGACCAGGAGAACCCGTGCGGCGCGCGGTTCCAGGTCACGCACGCGAACCAGCGCCCGCCGGGCTGCGTCAGAGCCGTCATACCCGACGACGATGGTGAGGCCCTCGCGCCCGTTCATGTCAGATCTATTCCCCTCTCACAGCCAGAGCGAAGCCGGAGCTGGCGGATTGGGCTACGGACCGCCGCGGCACGGACCGCCGGTTGAGCGCGCGCGGCGAGAATGAGTTGTGCGTCGTGAAGCATCGACTCGACAGTCGCAGACGATCTGCGCAAACGAAATGCGCAATAGCACCGATCATGGTGAGCCCGCCCGATGAGCGATCAAGCTGGGCGACAGCAGTTCGGGAGGTCGATCGCATTTGGCCATCCAGGGGGGAACTGGTCAGGTTGACGACGATGGCGCCGCCGGCCGGTGGCGGGGCTCGACCACCGTCGCACCCGCTGCTGCAGGTAGTCGTTTCCTTGCGTCGTCCCGAGCGCGTTGAAGCCCGGCCACCCGGTAGGCGTCGAGTTCGTCCAACGTCTCGTGCTCGAGCAGCGCGGCCGCGAGGCGATCTAGGCGCGCGCGGTTCTCGCGCAGCTTCTCGAGCGCGCGCGAGTAGCACTCGTCGATGATGCGTCGGGTCTCTGACTCGATGAGGTTGCGTGTCGTCTCCGACAGGGCGTCCGCGCTGCCGAGGAGAACGAGCTGCTCCTGATCAGGCGCGGGGAGAATCGAGACCGGGCCGATCGCCTCGGACATTCCCCAGCGACCGACCATCTGCCGCGCGATGCGTGTGACCTGTTCGAGGTCTGACTCAGCCCCGGTAGTGATGTCCCCGTAGACGAGCTCCTCGGCCGCGCGTCCGGCGAGCGCGCCGGTGATGCGACCGCGTAAGTAGGCCACGTCGTAGCCGTAGCGCTCGACGTCGGGGCTCTGGAAGGTGACTCCGAGGGCTCGGCCGCGCGGCACGATCGACACCTTGCGCACCGGGTCGGCACCCGGCTCGACCATGCCCAGAATCGCGTGTCCCGCTTCGTGATAGGCGGTGCGTTCGCGCTCCTCGGATGAGAGGGTAATCCGCCGTTCGCTGCCGAGGATGATCCGCGACAGCGCCTCGGTGAAGTCGGCTGGCTCGACCCGCTCGTGCTTGTGCCGCGCCGCGGTCAGCGCCGCTTCGTTGACGAGGTTGCGCAGGTCGGCTCCGACCATCCCGGGGGTCTGTGCGGCGACCTGGTCGAGGTCGACGTCATCGGCCAGCGGCACGCCGCGGGTGTGGACCTTGAGGATCGCCGCGCGGCCGTCGCGGTCCGGCGGGTTGACCACAACCCGACGGTCGAAGCGGCCGGGGCGCAGCAGCGCGGAGTCGAGGATGTCCGGGCGGTTCGTCGCCGCGAGCACGATGACGCCGGTCCGGGGATCAAACCCGTCCATCTCGGTGAGGATCTGGTTGAGCGTCTGCTCGCGCTCGTCGTGGCCGCCCATGACGGGGCCTCCGCCGCGCGCTCGGCCGATCGCATCGAGCTCGTCGATGAAGATGATCGCCGGCGCCGCCTGCTTGGCTTGCTCGAACAGGTCGCGAACCCGGCTGGCGCCCACGCCGACCACCATCTCGATGAACTCCGACGCCGACATCGAGAAGAACGGAACCCCGGCCTCGCCAGCGACCGCGCGAGCCAGCAACGTCTTACCCGTGCCGGGCAAGCCGGTCAGCAATACCCCCTTCGGGATCGTCGCCCCTAGCCGCCGGAAGCGGTCCGGCTCGCGCAGGAACTCGACGATCTCCGCTAGCTCCTCCTTGACCTCGTCGATCCCCGCCACGTCGGCAAACGTCGTGCGCTGCTCGGAGTGCTCATAGCGCCTGGCCCGAGAGCGCCCGAGGCCGCCGAGGCCACCCAGCCCGCCGGCGCTGCCCGCGGCGCGCCGGGCGAGCAACACGAACAGGCCCACCAGTAGCAGGGTCGGACCGAACCCCACGAGCAGCGTCTCCCACCAGGGGCGGCCCTGCTGGAGCGCCTTGGCGTTGACCGTCACGCCCTTCTCGAGCAGGAGCGTCAGCATGCCGTCGTCCCCGAGCGCGGGACGCACCGTCTGGAAGTTCTTGGCTGTCTTGCCTTTCTCGGAGGCGGGGTAGCGCACCTCCTTGCGGAAGCTGCCCTGGATCTCGTCCGCGCGGGACTCGACGTCGGCGACGTTTCCAGCCTGGACCTGTGCGCGAAAGAACGAGTACGGCACGCTGACGCGCCCCGTACCAGGAGCCAAGGCTGCGCCCACCACGTAGTTGACAACCAGCAGCACGATCAGGACCAGCCAAAACGACCGGACCCGCCAGGGCGGCCGACCCGTCGGCTTCGCGGGCGTCCGAGACCCCTCCACTCGCCAGGGAGCCGGATCCGACGCCCGGCGCGGCTGCTCGCGTGCGGCCTGCTGGCGACGCGACTCCATCAGACAGCGACTCTATCGCGGAGATCGCAGCACCACGCGGGAACGTGGGTGGTGCGGAGCGAGCCGCCAAATCGAACTGCGCGCGCTTTCCCTCAGGGCCGAGTAGGTCGCCGCGCCCGGCAGAAGTGATTCCGGGCATCGACCTCGACTCATTGCTCTCGGAATCGTCACGCCGACCGGCACAGAATCCGTGGGGAACTCGGTCGCGCGCCAGTGGATGCGCTTCCCGCGCCTGTACTCGCGCGGGTGAAGCCGTCGTACGCTTGGGAAATGGCCGCTGACCGCGACAAGGCGACGGCTCGCGAGGGGACCTTTGACGAGGAACTGCTCCTTGGGGTGGCAGACGAGCCGCTCGCAGTCAGGGTCGCTGACGCAGAGCGTATCCGCGAGTTTGCCGGGGAGTTTGCGCTCGGCTTCGACCGTCTCGCGCGGATCGGTCCGGCGGTCAGCGTCTTCGGTTCCGCCCGAACCCACGAGGGCCATCCGCACTACCGACTTATTCGAGAGGTGGCCGGAGCGCTGGGACGTGCCGGCTACGCCGTCATCACCGGTGGCGGGCCTGGGCTGATGGAGGCGGCCAACCGCGGGGCGCGAGACGTCGGCGCGCTCTCGGTGGGCTGCCGCATCGAGCTGCCCAACCAGGAGCGGACCAATGACTACCTCGACATCAGTCTGCGATTCCGCCACTTCTTCGCGCGCAAGATGATGTTCGTCCGTTACGCCAGCGCGTTCGTAATCGGTCCTGGCGGGTTCGGGACCCTTGATGAGCTGTTCGAGGCGCTGACGCTGATCCAGACACGCAGGATCAGGGAGTTTCCGGTGATCCTGCTCGGCGAGGGCGAGTGGGACGGGCTGCTCGAATGGCTTCGCGACCGCGTGCTTGCCGGTCGACGAATCGACCCGGAGGACCTCGCCGGTCTTCAGCGCGTGGCCGATCCCGAGGATGTGGTCAGGATCGTCACCGCGGCACGGGAGCGTCAGCGGGCGCAGGCGCGGCATCAGCGCTCAGGTCCATGAGATCGCGCGTCCCTCGATCCTCCGAGACGCGACTGCCGGTGGCGGCAAATCCGGCAGGAACAGGGCGACGATCGCCGCCGCGGCGCCGATGACCGTCTGACCATCATGCCCGGGGAAGGCTGGCTGCCCGAGATCTCCGTGGCGCCGTTGGGTTCCAGCTGCGCCGCGGCGCGCCTCGGACTCGCTGAGGCTCTAGACAAGCCGGGTCGGGCGCCGTGAAGCGGCGCCCGACCGGCCCCCTCGAGGACCCTCCCGCGCCCGTAGGGCGACCGCGCTTTGAGGCGCTGAGCTCACGACGGAAGTGGCGACCCGGCCGCCGGCCTCGGGGCGACAGCGGCCGGCTCGGATGCCGGCTCCTGACCGCCCATGTCGAGGCGGAACGGGGGATACCGGTCCGTCATCAGGAGGGCGTAGGCGGCTACGCGGAAGACCCAACGGTTCATGCCGAGCACGAAGTCGTAGATCGGCTTGGGGTAGCGGGCAGTGAACAGCAGGACAACCGCCGCGATCAACACCATGAGTGTGATCAGTCCCCCGAAAGAGACAGCCTGCCATGGCCCGTCCACAGTCCAGACCGTCCAGCCGGTGTCGATGAACACAGCCACGATCAGGTAATGCGGTATAGCCAGAAGCCACCACTTGACCAGCGCGAGCCCACGCGAGAGCTCGTGCGGATAGTCGACCTCGAGGCGGGCCGGATAGTCCGGCACGTCCTGGAGCGTGAACGGCGGATATCGGTCCGTGCCGAGCGCGCTGTAGGAGTAGAAGCCGACGCGCCAGGTCCAGCGCAGCACGCCGACGTTGAAGTCGAACAAGCTCCGGGGATAGCGTCCCGTGAACAGAATCGCGAACAACGAGACCACAGCGCTGGCAAGGACCGCGATCCACAGGAAGAAGAGGATCACGAAGTGAGGGATCGCCAGCAGCCACTTCACCAGCCACAACCCACGGCTCAGCGGCTGATCGACGGTTCCTTCGAGCCGGAGCGGGTAGCCGGTCCGAGGATCGGCAGCGTTCATGGATGTTCCTTCCGAGCGAGGTTCGGTGCGTTTGCCATGCCGCAGAAGCTAGATTCGGCTCGACCGAACGGCCATGGGTGCTAACGCGCATCTTGGGGCGTACCGTCTAGGCAGCTCACGTCCCGCAAGAGCGCAAACCGCAACACTGTGTCCACTCACGATCACCTCGATGTCCCTCCGGGCCCGTCTGCTCGCGCCGAAGCAAAGCTGACTCCCACGGCCGAGGATCGTCCGCCGCCTTCCAGTGGACGGCCACTGCCGATGCTGTGGCGTGTGTTCGCGGCAAACGCTGCGGTATTCGCGCTTGCGTTCGCCCTCCTCGCGCTCGCGCCGGTGACACTTCATGCGTCGATCAGGCTCGAGGAGCTCGTCCTCCTCGTGGCCGGCCTCGTCGTCATGCTGGTGCTCGACCTTGTGCTCCTTCGCCAGGCGATTGGGCCGCTCGATCGGCTCGCCCGGGTCATGCGACAGGTCGATCTGCTGCATCCCGGCCAGCGCGCCGTCGGGTTCGAGCGCTCCAGCAGCGAGGTACTGGCCCTCGCGCAGTCGTTCAACGAGATGCTGGGGCGGCTGGAGACCGAGCGGCGCGGAAGCACGGGGCGGGTCCTTGCCGCCCAGGAGGCGGAGCGGCTCCGGATCGCTCGCGAGCTGCACGACGAGCTCGGCCAGACCCTCACCGCCGTCGCGCTGCGGGCGGAGCACACGGCGGGGCAAGGCGGGCCGGAGCGTCGGGACCTCGCCGAGCTGGCAGAGGTAATCCAGCAGAGCCTCCAGGACGTCCGGCGAATCTCGCGCGAACTCCGTCCCGAGGCGCTTGACGAGCTGGGTCTCGTCAATGCGCTGATTGCCCTGTGCTCGCGTGTCGCCGAGCAGAGCGGCCTGCGGATTCGACGTCGGCTGGAAGGTCCGCTGCCCGCGCTCGAGCCCGACGTCGAGCTCGCGATCTACCGGATCGCGCAGGAGGCGTTGACCAACGCGATGCGGCACTCCAACGCCACCGAGGCGACCGTGTCGCTAGCCAGAGAGAAAGGCGCACTGGTGCTCACCGTGACGGACAACGGTCAGGGCCTGCCAGAGCCGGTGACCGAGGGCGGGGGGCTGACCGGCATGCGCGAGCGGGCGATGCTGATCGGAGCTGAACTGATGGTCAAGTCGGTTGCCGGGGCTGGCGTCGAGGTGACGCTGCGCCTAGGCTTCAACGGCGAGAGCTGATGCCGACCCCGCTGAAGACCAAAGTTCTGCTCGCCGACGACCACACGGTGGTCCGCAGCGGCCTCAAGATGGTGCTCGATGCGCAACCAGACATCGAGGTGGTCGCGGAGGCCGGCGATGGCGCTGAGGCAGTCCAGAAGGCGCTCAGCCCAGAGGTGAACCTGGCGATCCTCGATGTCGCGATGCCCCGCATGACCGGCCTGCAGGCCGCCGCTGAGCTCAACAAGCGGCGCCCTGATCTGCGCGTCTTGATCCTGTCGATGTACGACAACGAGCAGTACTTCTTCGAGGCCCTCAAAGCCGGGGCATCCGGCTACGTGCTGAAGTCCGCCGCTAATCGCGACCTCGTCGAGGCCATCCGCGCCGCGATGCGCGGCGAGCCGTTCCTATATCCGGCCGCGGTGACCGCGCTCATCCGCGACTACCTCGAACGGGCGCGCAGTGGAGAGAACGTGCCCGAGGACCCCCTCACCCCGCGCGAGCAAGAGGTGGTCAAGCTGATCGCGGAGGGGCACACCAGCGATGAGATCGCCGAGATCCTCGTGATCAGTAAAAAGACGGTTGAGCGCCATCGCGCGAACATTCTCGAGAAGCTCGGGATGCGCAACCGAGTGGAACTTACCCGGTACGCGATCCGCCGCGGCCTCGTCGAGCCCTGACCGGGCCCGCGGTCATGTGGCAGCGCGGAGCCGCTCATAACGCTCGCGCAACTCGGGGGTCGCGTTCTCGCCGAAGTCCTCTAGCCCGGCCACGACCCTGATCTCGAACTCCGCGCCCTCCTCCATCGGAGTGGGGCAGCGCTTGACCCACTCGACGGCGTCTTCCATCGACTCAACCTCCCACAGCCAGAAGCCGGCGACCAGCTGCTCGGCCTCCGGAAAGGGTCCCTCGATCACCTTCTGCTCGGGCCCGTTGAAGCGCACTCGTGCGCCCTGAGAACTCGGCCGCAGCCCCTCTCCCGCGAGCAGGATGCCTGCCTCGATGAGCTCCTCGTTGTACTTGCCCATCGCCCCCAGCAGCTCGGTGCTGGGCGACTGGCCGGCCTCGCTCGTTGCCGTCGCCTTGAGTATGACCATGACTCGCATCAGGTACCTCCTGGTTGGAATGACTCTCTGCAGAGCGAGCCGCTCATGCCATTGGCGGCTCGTTCTCGCAGACCGATCGGAACCAGCATCGCGCTCATCCGCGGTGCCGACCATGGGTGTTGGCCCCCATCCCGCGCGGGGCAATTCACCAATCGCAGGCCGGCGGTTTGCCAGTACACGAGAGCCGAGGCATCATGATCAAGCCTCGCCACGCGCCCTCGCGCTCGCTTTGGGGCGGTCACCCATTCCGCGCGAAGCGATCACCCATCATTTGATGCCCGGCGGCAAATGCAGCCCGGCACGTCCGCCCGCGTAGTCGCGAGCGGTGGGGCGCCGCGCGCTTGAGACCACGCGTAGCGAGTTCATCGCCACTGGAGTGCAGTGCACGGACGGTGCGCCGGAATGCGCGACAGCCCCCAACGAGGGTCGAGCCGCCTGGGAGACGCCAGCCGCGGAGACGTCAGCGGAACTGTGTGACCCAGAAGATGAGGGTCCACACCCATTCAGCTCGCATCCGCAAGAAGGCACGCTCGAGGTCGATTCGACCAAGGAGGAGCAATGACCACAGTCGCCCAACAGCCTAGTCGCCAGGCGCCCGATCAATCGGATCATGTCCCCAAGCCGAAGCGGGTGCTCGTTGTCGATGACCATTCGGCCGTCCGGGCTGGGCTGCGCCAGCTGCTTGAGGATCAAGCGGACTTCGAAGTCGTCGCCGCGGTCGCCTCGGCGGAGGAAGCCTTGGTGCGCTGCCGAGGCCGAGCCGGTCGACGTGGCGGTGGTCGACTACCAGCTCGGTGGCCACACTGGGCTGTGGGCGACCCGCAAGCTCAAGCGACTGCCGCAGCCACCCGCTGTACTGATCTACTCCGCTTACACGGACGGCGTCCTCGCGGCGGCTGCGGTGGTTGCCGAGGCTGACGGCATCGTCAGCAAGGGCGGGCTCGGCTCGGAACTCTGCGATGCGATTCGTCGGGTGGCAAGCGGTCACTTGCTGCTGCCGGTGGTGCCCGATTGGCTGGGAGAAGCAATCCGGCAGCGTTTGGATCACGAGGAGCAGGCAATTTTCGGGCTCCGCCTCGCCGGCATCGAGCCGAGCGAGATCGCCCATACGCTCGCCCTTTCGCAGGCCGGGCTCGAGTCACGTCTGTGGACGATGCTCCGCAAGGTGGAGGCACCCGATCACGAGCGGCATGTAAAGGCTGCGTCCGCGCCGCCGCGTAGTCCGTGAGCTCGCGTTCGGTGGTCATCGCTTCAGCCGGTAATCGGTAAAGGAGAGCATCATGACTCACATATCAACCACCACCGCGACGGTCGGTACGCAATGAACGCGCCCTCCGCAATTACCATCACGCCAGTCCGCGTCGCCGACCTGCTCGCCGAGGGCGAGCGGATGCCGGTCTACGTGCACGTCATCGACCATCACCGATACGCGCGTGCTGGTAGACACCGGCATAACGAAGCTGCACCCGGCGGTGGCCGACTCGACCCCCCGCCTCCGGCCACTGAGCAAGCAGGACTTCGATCTCGCCGGCATCGACATCGTCGTCAACACGCACCTGCACTTCGACCACTGCGGCGGTAACCACCTCTTCGCCGGCAGGCCGATCTACGTCCAGCGTCGGGAGCTCGATGACGCGCGCAGCAAGGACGACTACACGATTCGCGAGTGGGTCGAGGCGCCCGGCGTGCGGTACGGTCGACGGCGAGCTCGAGCTGCTTCCCGGGGTGCGACCGCTCCCGACGCCGGGCCACACCCGGGGCATGCAGGTGGTCGTCGTCGAGACTTGCGGGCGTCCAGTCGTCGGCGGCGACGTGGCGGTTTGGTTCGGCGAGCTCGACGAGCCGCACACCGAAGGCCAGCTGCGGGTGCGTGCGCTCGACCCCGAGCTGGTCTGGCTCGCACACGAGCACGAGCCATGGCGACCCCGCACCGTCTGAGGCATCACGCCGGCGCTCTTTGAGTCGTCAAGCGGCATGTAACGCGGAGTCTTGCCGAAGAATACGAGGCTCATGCGCGCGTTCGTGGACTCACAACCCGCTCTCCGGCGCCAGCGCGAGCAGCCTGTTCTCGACGCACCCGCCGGTGCAAGAAACGCATCCGCCAGCTGCGCGGATACGACGCAGTGGCGCGGCTGAACGTGGTGGGTACCGGGCGCCTGGCGGCGTAGGACGTCCACGACGAACCCAGGAGTGAGTATCGAATGCGGCGCGCCAGCACGGTGCGCGCGGGATGACTGCGAGGACTACACGCGGTCGGACGCGAGGAAGTCTCGAAGCTCGGAGGCGTGCCGCGAATCGTCGGCGATGGCCACCGCCGCCTAACGGTCGGCAGCGGTCGGCCAGTGGCAAGGCTGTACCGGAGGCGAGAACCGCGCTCGGCTAGGGGCTGGCAAACCCAGTAGGTCTCCGACCGGGCGAGCATCGGATACTGCAGCCCGCTGCGGCGACCAGCTGCCTTGTTCCCACCGCGGTGCCGACCTCGTCGCGTGCCGCCGTCGTCGCTAAACAGGCGCCATGCAGCGAACGAGAGTCAGATGGAAAGGCCGGGCGGGCGATCCTGCTGCCGGCACGGCGGCCGCGACCCGACATTGTGGTCGATGGCAGCACGGTATCGCGGCACCTGTTTCTAGCTCAGGCCCGCTTCGAGAAAGCTCCCGAGGGAGTGACGCTGATTCTCCTTCTCGCGCATGATCCGGGCGGCCAGATCTTGTGTGACCCGGTCATGAGCTTCCGATGCTGCAGCCGCGATGCGCCGGTACCGCTCGATTGCAGCGGTTTCTGCCTCGATGAGGCCACCTAACACCGAGACGTTGTCAAGTGGCTCGGCCGGTGGCCGCAGGCGAGGTTGCCGCGTAGCGAACTCGTCGGGGCCGGGCAGCGCGGCGTGAAGCCGCCGGATGCGGACGGCAATCTGCTGCGCGTGTCTCAGATCCGCCGCGACGGTCTCGCGGACCGATCGGGCGATCGATTCGGCACCGATGCCGTCACGATTGACTGACGACGCGACGTAGTTGCTCACGGTCTCGATCTCGTGCCAGTAGGCCGCGATGAGCTCGCGGACGACAGCGGACCGCGGCCCGACGAGGTCGGTGGTGTGAGCGTCGCGGGCTGATCGGGAGATGGTGAGCATGTGAGCCTCCTTCTGCGTGGGCCGAGGCGTCGCCTCGTTCTTTCCTATATCCCAGCTTCGCATTCAGACGCTCTTCCTTCCATCGGTGTTACTCCCCATCTCTCGCAGCGCGACCGGTGCGCGCCGACGCAGAGTCGTCTTTGACCGCGATAGGACCGACGGTAGGCAGCCGCGACCGGTAGGGATTGGAGTCTGCTCCTAGGTCGCTCCTTTAGATCACATGGTGCGACCGCGTGACGATCCCCCAGACGCGTGAATGGGGGCAAACACTCATTCCATTTGCGGCGTGGCCATCAACACTCGAAAACACAAAGACTGGACCCGCAGCGAGCGACGCGCGGTCCGCGAGCAGGCCTCGCTGCGGGCTGGATAAATCGACGTAAAGGAGCCCGACATGGAGCGAACGAACCTCACGACCGCTGCCACAGGACAGGTCGAGACCACGCAGGCGCCACGCATGCTTCCGCGGACTGCCGGCGAGGTGATCGACATCGGCTCGACATGCGTTCGCTTTCTGGTCCGCAGCCCCGAGACTGCCGGTGCGTTCTCGCTCATCGAGTACCCGATCCTCCCGCGCACACTTGTCGCGCCCGAGCACCGTCACACGAGGGAGGACGAGTACAGCTTCGTCCTCGCGGGGCGCGCCGCAGCGTTACTGGGAGACGAGGTCATCTACGCCGAGCCCGGCGAACTCATATTCAAACCGCGTCGGCAGTGGCACACCATCTGGAATCAGGCGACGAACCATGCCGGATCCTCGAGACGATCTCCCCAGGAGGCTTCGAGCGCTTCTTCGATGAGCTCGCTGCCCAGATCCAGCAGATAAGCCAGTCCGCTCCACGCGGTGGCCTCGGCAGCCGCTACGGAGTCGACACCGACCTCCAGAGCGTGCAAACACTGTGCGCAAGCATGGCCTAACCAGACCGCCGAAGAGCCCTCCCACGGCAGGTTGATGCCACCGGCGACAGCGACATCCCTCCGAGAGGCCGCGTCTTATCCAAGGCTCGGGCCGGACGCGAAGCCGGCCCGCCAAGCGGTCAGGGAACTGTGCCCCCACTTCCCTGACCTCCGGGGCCGGAACGGAGTCCGGCCCCCCGGCCATGAGCGTCCGCTGCAATCCGACCGGCGGCTGCACCCGCGTGATGGGCTAGCGTCGGCTGCCAGGCACCGACAAGGACGTGATCCGGTCCGCATCCGCCGGCGCCTCGCGCCGATACCGTCTGCGCGATCTGCCGCTCCCGGCGCCTCGCCGTCGGCGCTGCCCGACGTGGGCCGCGTGTCGGTGGTGGGTTCCTCGCCGAGTGCGGTCCGCGTCGCCGCGCCGGCTTCGGCCACGGTCGTCTCGCTCGCCCAGCCGCCAGAGCAGCCAGATTTCGAGGGAACCGATGGCCACTGTCGCAACAAGGATGACTACGATCGTCAGGAACATTTCGAAGCCCTTTCTCGCCGCCGGGTTTGTTTTTGGTGCGTATCCGGTGGCGTCAGTTTCGTCTTCGGCTCGAGCGCGGTGGTCGGCGAGCCGAGACTCGCCGACTACCGCGGACGCGCCGCCGCCAGAGTCACCTGTGAGTCATTACCGGTAGTTGACTCGCGCTCACTAGTGCTCTGTTGGCGGTGACTACAGCGTCTCACGTGCATCGGTGGCTCGCTATGGGTGAAGATCCCCATCCCGCGCCGAGGAGCCCCAGCCCGACTTCGCTAAAGCGCGGTCGCCAGGCGGCGGGCTCCACCGGCTCTAAGGCTCAGGTGGAAGACCCGGAGGAGTTGACCGTCTGAGGTTCGACGCCGGTACCTGTCAACGGATGGGCAGATTCCTCCATAGCCAGCCCGGCAGCGGCTGGCTATGAAGGAATGAACGACGAGCCGCACGCAAGCCAGGAGACGCCGAACATGCCGATCGACTCCCCTTGTCTCCCACCAGCCAAGCGCCCGCCATCAGCCTCGGTCCCGCACTGCCGACGCCGATCATGGCCACATCGGACTCGCGCGGCAGCAGTTGCCGCCGCGGCTGCCGCGGTGCTTGGCGCCTGCGGCTCCGGGACGCAGCAGACGGCGACGATTGCGGCCTCTGCGAACCCACCCGCAGCCAGTCAGCCGGCGGAGTCGTCGAACCGGATTCCGCAGATCGTTCAGCGGGTCCAGCCCTCGATCGTGACGATCTTCACTGAGCAGAGCACCGGCGGCGCCGGCGCCGGTCAAGGCGTCGGCAGCGGCGTCATCTATCGCGCGGACGGGATCATCCTTACCAACCACCACGTGGTGGCGGACGCCACCCGGACCGAGGTCGCGCTCGCCGATGGAAGCCGAGTTCCCGGTCGCGTGATCGCAAGCGATCCCGACACCGATCTGGCGGTGATCCGCGTAGAGCGTGAGGGTCTGCCGGCGGCCAAGTTTCACAAGCCCCTCCCGCAGGTAGGCGAGCCGGCAGTGGTGCTCGGCAGCCCACTGGGATTTGAGAAGACCGTCACCGCCGGCATCGTCTCGGGGCTGCACCGCTCGATCCCTGGCTCGGCGGCGGAGACGCGCGCGTTGGTGGATTTGATCCAGACCGATGCCGCGATTTCGCCGGGGAACTCAGGCGGCGCGATGGCCGATGCCGAGGGGCGCGTGCTTGGGATCAGCGTCGCGTATGTCCCGCCCCAGCAGGGCGCCGTCGCGGTCGGCTTTGCCATCCCCGCCGAAACCGCCACGCGCGTCGCCGACGAGCTGCTCGAGCACGGTCGCGTGCGACACGCCTACCTCGGCCTGCAGCCCGCCGAGCTCACCTCGGAGATCGCTCGCCAGCTGCACGTGACCGGCGGCGTGCTCGTCTACGCATTGGCACCCGAGGGACCCGCCGCAAAGGCCGGGATTCGCCCGGGCGACGTGCTGACCGCCGTGGATACGCAGAAGGTGGCCAATGTCGAGGAGTTGTCCGCGGCGCTTCGACAGCATGACCCAGGGGAGCGTGTCGCGATCTCCTACGTCCGAGACGGGGAAAGCCGGACGACGCAGGCGCAGATCACCGACCGACCGTCGTAGCGCTCCTCTGCGCCGCCCAGGCGTCAGACAATCTGGCCGCGGAGGACCCTCGCCGGCGTCGGCCACCGCGTCGTCCGATTCGATTGGCCGTCGGACGGTAGCGCGATACTCGATCAGGGGCAGGTGCGATCTGGATTCCCGTTTCAGATCGCACCCTTACCCACGGTCACGCGTTGCAGGTGCCGTCGAGCGGCATGACGCCGTCGGCGAGCCGGCTGCCACTTACCGGCGCCTGGTGGGCGATGATGCTTGCTTGAGGCCTACGAGCAGGAGGCGGCCGAGCGGCTGCGCGCGCACGCCGGAATCGACGGTCGTGTCCTGGTTGGCTCGCCGCTGGACGAAGTATGCGCGTTCGGCGACGAGCTCTGCCTGCTGGTCGTTGGCTCACGCGGGCAGGGTCCGCTGCGCCGACCGGAGCAAGCGCCGCACCCTCGAGAGTCCACGCGGCTCATGGCGCCCCTGCACACAACGCGCGCGCGCAAAGATGTCACCGGTCCTGGTGGCGTGGACCGGTGACGAGTGACGCCCTGAGTCGCGCCGGATTCTTGTTGTCGACGAACGTGAGGGCCGCGCCTATTCCAGCCCTGCTCGCGGGCTGAGCGGATCATGCGCAGCAGGCGATCGTCCGATTTGACAGCAAAGCGATGCGCAGCCCTGCGCCCCGTACCTGGAGCAGCCGCGACTCGACCGCAGGGCCGCACGATTACCGTGTCGATCCGGCATTCCGAATAATTTTCTTCAGCCGGCCGCGTGCCTCCGCTTCCACCTGCAGCTTCCACCGCTCGGTGGTCCACTCTGGCCGGTTAGGCCCTGCGGCCGAACCGGACTGCGCGGGCGTACCGGCCGTCGCGGATGAGTTCAGTACTGCCCGACGCCCATTCGGGTTGTCGGCTTCTCTCGGCATTGTTCTGCGTCTGGATGTGGGCATTGCACACCTCCTTGCTGTCCTCGGTTGAGCGGTAATAGGTACCGCCCAACGTCCGGATCGCGCCGGACTCAGGAGTCGCTCGTTGATGTGTGTCCAGCCTGCCGCAGTCCGCTGGCCGCGCATATGGGCATCTCCACCCATTCGCGGCGGAACGGCCCGTGACGCAACCGCCGCCGACGCGATCATCACGTCGCCAGCCGGCTTCGGTCAGTCGAGCCCGGCGCCAACCTGCGGGTCGATCGCCGAGCCCTCCTCGCCGTCCCCGGCGTGGACGATCAGCACGGCAGCGGGACCCGCATTGAGCACCTGGTGGCTGACGCTGCCCAGGACGAGCGAGCGGACGTTGCCGCGGCCCCTCGACCCCATCACCACGAGGTCGTGCCCTCCCTCCTCCATTTGCTCGAGGATGCGGTCGCCCGGCCGCCCGTGCGCCAGCCGCGTCGTCGCGGACACGCCCTGCGGTACCTGAGAGACGGCCTCGTCCAGAAGCTTCTGATATTCGCGCTCGGTCTCCTCGTTGAGGGCGACATAGTCGATCGTTCCACCGTAGGCCGCGCCGGTCAGCAACCACGCCGACGGGTCGGGAACGGTGGTCATGATCGTGAGCCGAGCGTTGTCGCGCTCGGCGAGGTCAACCGCCTCGACCAGCGCGCGGGCGGCGTGGGGGGACCCATCGATTGCCACCAGGATGTCGCGAAACACTCAGCGCTCCTTACCCGCGCGGCGAGCCTGCGAACCGCTTAGGTCTGACCCTGCCGGCGACGAGGACGCGAGGGCACGCTCGCCGCGGCTTAGCTCCGGTTCGGTCCACAGCCACCGGACCACGAGTGGCCAAGGCCACCGCGCAGCATGCCGTAGTCGGAAGGCTACGCCCGCGCGTTTCCGCCTACGCGTTCGGTCACAGGCAAATTGGGGATTTCACCTCATTCCGGCGTGCTGCCGGGTCTGCGACTCTTACTCCTAACGGAGCGTTGACGTTCATGACGTTCCCATTCGAGGAGAAAGGACTGGTTGCAAATGGAATTCATGATCCCGCACATCGCCACACTGACGAATCTCGGAAAAGGGCTCGGGTTCGGGCTCTCGATGGGCCTGGCTGCGTTCGGGGCAGCGATCGGCATCGGCCTCATCTTCATGTCGGTGATCAACTCGACAGCCCGGCAGCCGGAGGCGAAGAAGGACCTGCAGCAGGTGATGTGGATCGGCTTCGCCGTCACTGAGGCGGTGGTGTTCTTCGGGCTCACGGGTGGACTCATGCTGCTCTTCATGATCTGAAGCGGCGGCGCCATTCTCAGCCGCGGACGCATAAGGTCGACTCGAGGCTCCGACGCATCGGTTTCAAACCTGCGTCGAGCCTTGAGCTCAGGGAGCGGACGGGCTACCAGTGTCGCCCAATCGGCGGCTCGGGATCACCCGGTTGGGATGACCTGCACGAGCGTGCGGCGGGGCGTGACTCCTTTGACCCGCCGTTGCGGAAGGACACGCCAGACCCGAAAGCCGAACCCGAGCCAATGGGATCACTTACGCCGATTGTTGGTCGCTCGCTCGCGCCGTATCTGCCAGTAGAGCTGTCGGTTGTAGGCGCGCACGGCCGAGGCGGCCAGGGGCAGCTCGCGACTGGTCAGTCGCTCGCGCATCAGGCATACCGCGAGTCTCGCCGGATAGGTGTCGTCATCCCGCTCCTTCAGCTGCCTCGCCCAATCCCGGATCCCGCTCCTTCAGCTGCCTCGCCCAATCCCGGATCTCACTGGCGCGGCTCTGATCCTCTACCGCCGGCTCGAGCTCCTGCTCGAGCCGGCTCAGCGCCGCACGCCAGGTGGCGTTTTCATCGCCACTACGGTGAAAGCCGTGACTGCGTACGACGCTGGCAGAGTGGGCGAGAAACGCAGTCGTGTCGACGTACTGCGCGGGCGCGCTCAGCGACGGCCCAACCGTCTCATGCACCGTCAACGTCACCGGCGAGGCGTCCAGTGAGTTAGTCACCGGAATGCCCGGGCCGTAGGGGCTTTGGCCCGGGCCCGGGTTAGCGCCGCATACCATCTGAAAGCCGAAGAACGGCGAGGCAAATCCAGTCCACGCGCCGTTTATCGTGACGCCCGGGTCGGTGATCCCGTTGTTGTTGATGTACGGGTCGGGCAGCGCGGCGCTACCGCCCTGCCAGTACACGCTGGTGGCGAAGTGTCCGTCTCCATTCGTCGTCTGAAGGGAAGCAGTCGCCGAGGCGCCCACGATCTCGAGTCCCGCGGGCGCGTTCGCCTGCCAGGCTCCGCGGGTCCCCTGGCTCGTCGAAACCGCACTGTTGGACATCAGGCCAAGATGTCCGCCCAGAGCCGAACAAGTGGCGGAGCCGCCGAGGTCTGCTGCCTCGATAGATTGATTGGAGGGCAGAGTAGCCGTGAACACCTTGTTCACGTTCGGGCCGCAGGCATTGACTATGTAATCGGCGCGCGCGACTGCCACGAAGGCCAGCAGCACCGCAAACGCACCGCCGATCGACGTCGCCGTTGTGAGCGAACTTCGCGTCAGGTGACCGACCTTCACGGGTGCCCGCCGACCTGGATGTAGATGCGCTTGGACGCCGCTGGGGCGTAGGGGTAGTCCCCCGGCGGCAGGCTCGCGATTTGGAACCAGTAGGTGCGGTGGACCTGCGGGCTGTCGGGGCCGAACGTGAAGGTGGCGGTGACGTTGCCGGTGCCTGAGACGTGTTCTCTCACACCGAAGGTGGTCTTGGCGTTGGCGATCCCGATCCGCAGGCGGACGTTGACCCCGGCCCTGGGCAGGTAGCCGCCGAGCAACTGACCGTTGATCGCGACCGCCTGGCCCCACGCGACCCGACCTGGAGTCACGGATATCAGCTCGACCTTCGCTGGGACCAGGAGATTGACCTGTCCGGACGTCGATTGCAGTGTGGTTGCGCTGCCTGCATCGGTTGCCTTGATGAGCCGTGAGGGGCCGGCCGGGAGCGATACGGTCCACGTGCGGTTCGCGGCGGTGATCACCTCGGCTGC
Source organism: uncultured Solirubrobacterales bacterium (assembly GCA_963834675.1). Classification (GTDB taxonomy): domain Bacteria; phylum Actinomycetota; class Thermoleophilia; order Solirubrobacterales; family Solirubrobacteraceae; genus Palsa-465. The sequence continues at coordinate 798,901 of CAWICS010000008.1, read as the reverse complement.
CGGCGTGAACCGCCCCGTGTCGTCGTCAGGTGCCGTGAGCACTTCGACCCTCCTTCCGCCCAGGGGCGACCCGTCGGACAGTCCCAGCCAGCCGCTCACCGCCGCCGCGCGCCCATACCTGACGCGCCTCTTCGCCTTGGCCTTCAGGTGCGGTGCGACGCTCTTGTGCCCGACGCGCTTGAGGCGCTCAAAATGGCACGTGGTGACGCCGATCGCCTTGTGATGACGCTTCTCGAATTTGCACCGCAGCCCGGCGAGGCGAGCGAATGTGACGTCCAACGCGGTCGGCGTCCCGATCTTGATCGACCCAGCCCGTGTCTGAGAGACGCCGCGAACACCGTTGGGGTCCACGGCGTTGTTGTACGCAGTGCAGCTGACCCGGTGTTCGCCCAGCCCGCTGACCGGCACCTGAGCGACCGCGGCCGGAAACGGCTGCGCCAGCCCCCTATCGACCGAGCAGACGATCTGATCGATCCCCGATGGGCTCCCACCCGCGGTCGCGGCAAGGAGGAGGAGGGTCAAGGCCATGAGCGGCTCTCCCCCGCTGCGCGCAACGCTCAAGCAGTCGAGCAGGAGCGCCGCCGCGGCGACTGCGGAGCAGGCGCTTCGCGTGACGTGTCGGTGTTGCTGATGACGCGCATAGTTCATGCGTGGCGCGAAGATACCGCGGCGTCACTTGAACCTGGCCTCGGTTACCTCAGTTGTTGCAGAGTTGTCACACTCTTTCGCCCAGAGCGTGATCCCGAGGCCGTGTCCAACCATTCACCCCCGGCGTGCCTCCGTTGATGGCCGTCGCCTGGCAGGACCGCGTGACTACCCGCTATCTCGATCACAGCTCTGACCGCAAGCTGGCGTCGCGCTGATCGCCCTTGACCGAAGGCCGGTCGGGGCGGCGGTCTCGGTACGGCTAGGTGGTACGGTCGCTGGGCGGCGGCTTCGATCTGCCGGCGCGCCGCACCTGTCTACACGAGGGAGTAGCCATGAGCGATGGATCGGCGAGCGACTCGGTTCTCCGCCAGCTCGACGCTGAGCTGGATGACCTGGAGGCGCTGTACAAAGACATCCACAGCCACCCGGAGCTGTCGCTGCAGGAGAAGCGCACCGCCGGACTAGCCGCGGAGCGGCTGGGGACGGCTGGATTTGAGGTAACCGAGGGCGTCGGGGGGACCGGCGTGGTAGGGCTGCTGAAGAACGGCGACGGGCCGACGGTGATGCTGCGTGCGGACATGGATGCACTGCCGGTCAAGGAGGACACGGGCCTGGCCTACGCCAGCACGGTCACCGCGACCGACCCCGACGGCAACGAGACGCCGGTGATGCACGCCTGCGGCCACGACATGCACGTCACCTGGCTCGCCGGGGCGAGTACGTTGCTGGCGGAAGCGCAGGATGCGTGGCAAGGCACGCTGATGGCGGTCTTTCAGCCCGCGGAGGAAATCGCCGCGGGCGCCCAGGCGATGATCGACGACGGGCTGTTCAAGCGCTTTCCGAAGCCCGATGTGATCCTCGGCCAGCACGTCATGCCAATGTCTGCCGGAATCGTCGCCAGCCAATCCGGGGTCGTCACGTCCGCGGGCGACAGCTTCCAGATCCGGATGTTCGGCCGAGGTGCGCACGGTTCGATGCCGCAGGCCAGCATCGACCCGGTCGTCATGGCCGCCTCGACGGTCCTGCGGCTGCAGACGATCGTCTCGCGCGAGGTCGGGCCCTCGGACGCCGCCGTGGTCACGGTCGGCGCGCTACAGGCCGGGACTAAGGAGAACGTGATCCCCGACGAGGCCGTGATCAAGCTCAACGTGCGCACGTTCGACGAGGGCGTCCGGCGACGGGTGCTCGAAGCGATCACGCGGATCGTCAACGCGGAGTCAGACGCTTCCGGCGCGCCCAGGCCACCCGAGATCACGCCGCTTGATCGTTATGACCTGGTGCGTAACGACGAGCAGGCCACCGAGCGGGTGCGCGACGCGCTCCGGGCGCACTTCGGCGATGAGCGGGTCATTCACACGGGTCCTGCCTCCGCGAGCGAGGACTTCGGCTCCTTCGGCGTCGAGTGGCATGTGCCCTCCGTGTTCTGGTTTATCGGCGGGATCGATCCCGAGACCTACGCGAAGGCCGAGCGCGAGGGCAAGCTGAGCGAGATCCCCACCAATCACAACCCGAAGTTCGCCCCGGTCATCCACCCGACGCTCGAAACCGGGGTAGAGACGCTCGTCGCGGCGACGTGCGCCTGGCTCGCCCCCTAGCCTGCGCATACCTCGATGGCGTCGCCGTCCCTCCTGCCCGGATTCGATCCGACCCTGCTCCTCGTCCTCAACCTGGTGGGGACGTTCGTGTTCGGTCTGAGCGGCGGCATGGCCGGCGTACGCAAGCAGCTCGATCTGTTCGGAGCGGTCGTGCTGGCGGTGGTGGTGGGAATCGCCGGCGGCACCATCCGCGACGTGCTGATCGGCATCCCACCACAGACGTTCCGTGACTGGCGCTACCTGGCCGTGGCCGCCGGAGCCGGGGTCCTGACGGCCGTCGCGCACCCCGCGATCAACCGCCTCCAGCGCCCCATCGACGCGCTCGACGCCGCCGGGCTGGCACTGTTCTGCGTGACCGGCGCGGCCACCGCGCTGGCCCATCGACTCGGCGTCGTCGACTCCGTGATCCTGGGCGCGATCACCGGCATCGGCGGCGGCATGTTGCGCGACATCCTCGTGGGCGAGATCCCCACCGTCCTGCGGGGCGGGCTCTACGCGATCCCGGCCCTAGTCGGGGCCGGGATCGTGGTCGTTGCCTACCACGCCGGCGACCACACGCTCGTCTTCCCTGTCGTCGGCGCCGCGGTGTGCTTTCTGATGCGCATGGCCGGCCTGCGCTACGGCATCGGCCTCCCAGCCGCCGCCGACGTGGCGATCACGAGCATGCCCCGCGTTGGCCGGGGCCACGCCGTGGACGACGACGGCGGCCACAAGCATCGTCAGGAGCCGCCTGACGGCTCTACCGGCGAGCAGTCAACCGCCGCCTTCCCGAACAGGTGACATGACCGTGTCCCCGAAGGCGCGCCACGCCTCGGTGCCGCACCTCGAGCAAGGGACGATTCAGGTTCCGGTGCGGCTCGGAAGCTCCAGTTCGTACACGGCGGCGAGATCATCGTCGGCATGCCGGTTCTCGACATCGCCCATCCGCTCGAGGACGGCGTCGAGAACGGGCAACTCGACGCCCGAGCTGCTCGCAACCTCCCTGACGAGCTTGAGGTCTTTGAGCGCGAGCCGGACGGGAAAGCCAGCCGGGTATTCGTGGCGCTGCATCTCGCCGAGCTTCTCGATGCCGTAGGAGGAGCCCAGCGGCCCCCCATCGAGCAACGTGACGAACTGTTGCTCCTCGAGCCCCATCAGCTGACAAAGATGCATCGACTCGGCGAGTGCAGCCACCATGGCGATCATCCAATGGTTCGCGGCCAGCTTCAGGCGCGAGCCCATGCCGACCTCTCCCACCCACTGGACCCTCGAGCCGAGAGCGTCGAACACCGGCTCGACCTGCCCGCGAGCGGCCTCGGGCCCTGAGGCGAGGATCGTCAGATGGCCCTCCTCCGCGGGATGGGTGCTTCCCGACACCGGGGCATCGAAGACAGTCACGCCGTGGGTGCTGGCGAGCTCCACGAGTTGGTCTGCCTCATGCGCTCCGACGCTGCTCATCTGCAGCCAGATGGTCTCCTTCGGCCACTCATCGAGCAACGGCTCGACCACTGCGAGCACGACCTCGGCCGTCGGCAGCATCGTGATCACCGCTTGAGCGCTGCTCACCACCTCAGCGGCCGTGCTGGCCACCTCGGCGCCACGCGCTGCGAGGGGCTGTACGTGATCGGGCTCACGGTCCCAGGCGATCACCGTGACCCCCTGATTCAACAGGCGATGAGCCATCGCCGTTCCCATCAGGCCAGTCCCCAGCAACCCGACCCGATCAACTGTTGCACCGGTCATCTCCGCCTCCTTCATGCTCCGGCCACCGACACTGGATGAGTAGCTTCGTCGTGCCCAACGTCAATTGCTCGGCGCGATCGTGTGTGCTCACGTTAGCCATCGGCTTGTCAAGCAAAGCGCTCCCCTCCGGATGCGCCGACGGCAACCGGACGGAGGCGTAACTTCACCGGAGCGCGTCCTCGGGCGGCCCGAAGCGGCGGTTGGGAATCGCCACCACCGCCAGTGGCCAACCAATCGTTATCCCGGACAGCGAAATCGCGCCTGAGCTGGAAGCGCGCCGGGCCGAGCCGGCCTCCGGCGAGCGCGGCCGCGGCGATTGCGTGCTCGCCCAGACGCCGGTTCGAGTTGCTCGGCGTCGGCCCCAAGCCGAACGCGGGTCCTCCCGCGTGCGGATGGTTCTTGGGGCCTCGCCGGGGAAGCGAGAGGGGTTCAAAGTGCAGGGAGCCGCGGGCGAGAGGTCGACTGACCGCCGGTCGGCCAGGGTATCTCTACGCCGGTGAGCGCTTCCGTGCTGGTGTGCGGCGCCGTGTTCGACGGCGTCTCCGAGGGACTCGCCGGACGGACGGAGATCCTCGTGCACGATGGCCTGATCTCGGAGATCGGACAGGCCGTGCACCACCCCGACGGCGCGGAGTTGATCGACCTGTCCGAGCGCACGGTGAGCCCGGGGTTCATCGACACGCACGTGCACCTGACGATGGACGCCTCCGACCTGGCCCAGCAGACGCTCGACTCCGCGGCCACCAAGGCGCTGAAGGGACTCAGCCTCGCGCGCGAGTATCTGAGCTATGGCTTCACGACCCTTCGCGACCTCGGTAGCATAGATCCGGAGTTCCCGACGGTCGATCTGCGCAACGCGCTGAACGCCGGGCTCGTTCATGGGCCCCGGCTGATCGTCGCTGCGCACATCATCAGCGCCTCAGCCGGCCATGGCGACCTGCGCGGCTTCTATCCCTCGCGCTGGGACCTGCCGGTGTCGGCGATCGCCGACAGCACTCAGGAGATCCGGCGGCTGGTGCGCCGCGAGCACGCTTACGGCTCGGACTGGATCAAGACGGCCAATGCTGGCGGCTACTTCAGCGTCGGCGACGATCCCGCTCGCCCTACCTGGTTCGACGACGAGATGGACGCCGTCTGCTCCACGGCGCGGCTTTTGGGGATGCCCGTCGCCGTGCACACCGGTGCCGCGGAGGCGTGCAAGCAGGCCATCCGCTTCGGCGCCCGCAGCCTCGAGCACGCATACCTGATCGACGAGGAGGGTATCGACATGGCCACCCAGGGCGGCTCATACATCGTGCCGACCATGCAGATGACCCAAGAGGACCTCAGCCAGCTGCGAGCCGGCACACTCCCCTGCCAGGCCGTGTGGAAGTTCAGCCGCGACAACCAGGCGATCCTCGATACACAACGGCTGGTTGCGTCAAGCGACGCAAAGGTGGCGTTCGGGACCGACTGCGGGATGTTCCCGTTCGGCCACGGCATCCGCGAGTTCCAGGCGATGGTCGACGCCGGGCTCAGCCCGATCCGGGCGCTCCGGGCCGGCACCTCGGTGGCCGCGGAACTGCTCGGTCGCGACGACATCGGAGTGCTCAAGCCCGGCGCCTGCGCGGACATAGTCGCTATGCCCGGAAACCCGGTCGGCGACATCTCGGCCACCGCCCGGGTGGACTTCGTGATGCGCGCCGGTGCCGTCCACCGCCAACCCGAGGACGACGCCCCCGAACCCGGGGCCGCGCACCTAAACGAGGCGGACTAGGGAACGCTGGGTCCTGCCCTTGGGTTGGACACGACCACGGTCGGGAACGTCCGAACCACGCCAGCGGGATGGGCGTCGCTAAGACAGGGCCTGCGGCTCGCGCGTTTGGAACGGACCCTCTGGTGCCTTGATGCAAGCGCCAGCGCAGCGAGCGCCATGGGCGGGCACGTTAACGCCGCTTCGTGGTGGCCCGGATGCAGGAAAGCACCCATTCTGTCGGGCGCTGTCAGCGGCCATGCTCATTTCATGAAGCGGACATCACCCATTGATGACCTCGTTACGTCGCACGCCCATAACGGGTGGCAGAAAGTAGTCCGCGCGCCACCTCACCGGGCGTCGCGAGGCCCGTCGGGCGCTTCTCCCTGAACGTCCCTCGGATGCCGCGGTGCCGCCCATCGCGCTGCTTCGCGTGGCCCGTGACGATGACGGCGGATACTCCCCGCGCTGGCGGCCCAGGGGCTTCCGGGGCGTGGTGATCGAGGGGTTCGGCGGCGGTCACGTGACTCCGCCGATGGTCCACCTGATCGAGCGACTCGCGACGGAGATGCCTGTTGTGCTCGCATCTCGCACCGGTCCGGACAGCTGCTGGAGAACACGTACAGGTACCGCGGGAGCGAAACCGAGCTCCTCGAGGCCGGCGCGATCCCGGCCGGAATGCTCGACGGACTGAATGCACGAATCCCTTCTGTCGCTTTGCCTCGCGGGGGATCCCGCCGGCGAGAATGTCACGAGCGCGTTCCAAGCCGTCGGGATGGCTGCGCCGCGAGGCAGTCTGATCTCCGTCAGTAGTGGAACATCGAACGTCACCGGTGGGCTTCTGGCCGTCGGGCGGATTGGTCGGCTGCGAGAGCGCCGATCACGTTTTGTAGCCACGCTCGCTCGTCGGCCGGAACGGTTCGCATTCTCCGCCGGGCCCAGTCCGTCAGGTCGCGTCGGGATCCGAGCGCCGCGAGCGATCCGGTGAGGGCGTAGCGGCCGTCCGCGAGAACCCAGAGGCCGCCGGGTTGGTCGCGGCGGATGCGCAGTTGCTCGATGACCGCCTGGCCGACGATGGTGTGCGGGCGTGAGGCGTCTCCATCACTGTCCGGGTTCCACGACCAGACCGTGAAGATCGGCCGGCGTCCGGTCACCACTCGTGGGGGCCGGGGCGGCGGCCCGACTGGACCTGTTCGCCAGCGGCTGAGGAGTTCCCGGGTGAGGTGTGCCGACTCCTCGCCGATGAGAAGGTGCAGCTCGTCCCCGGCCCTCAGCTGGGTTGAGCCGCGGGGCGGGATCGCTCGTTCGTCCCGGACGATGACGCTGACCACCGCGTCGCGCGGCAGGCCCAGATCGCGCACACGCGCCCCGGCGATGGCGTCGTCCGGGCCGATGGTGTATTCGAGCACTTCGGCTCCGAGCCGCCGGATCGTCCCGGACTCGGACAGGGGGCGGGGCAGCGCCGGCTCGCTCGTAGTCAGTCCCAGGCGCCGCGCGACTGTCTCGAACGTGGAGCCCTGCAGGACGGTGGATACGAGTACGGCGAAGAAGACGATGTTGAAGTACTGAAGGTGGTGCGGGACGTGCTCGATTACCGGGAAGGTGGCCAGCACGACCGGGACTGCTCCGCGGAGGCCGGCCCACCCCAAGATCGACCGTTCGCGCCAGTCGTAGGCAAACGGAAGAGTCGCGACCGCCACGGCGACCGGGCGGGCGACGACCACCAGCACGATCGCTAGGACCGTGCCCTTGACCGCGACCGAGGAGAGTTGCGATGGGAAGACCAGCAGCCCCAGGGTGAGGAACATCGCGACCTGCGCGAGCCATCCCAGGCCCTGGTGGAAGTTCACGACGGTTCGCTCGGCGGGGATCGTGGCCGATCCGATCATGAGCCCCGCCAGATACACGGCGAGGAAGCCAGAGCCGTGCAGCGTGTCGGCGCCCCCGAAGGCGAGCGCCGCAACGGTCAGCGAGGCCACCGGATACAGGCCGGCGGTGGAGAGCCGGATCCGGCGCAGCACGTAGACCGCGGCGGCTCCGACCAGAAGTCCGACGGCCAGCCCGATCCCCAGCTGGCGGACGAACAGCATGAGGAAGTCGCCCGCGCTGTAGGCGGGCTGGGTCAGCAGATCGATGAAGCCAAGGACCAATACAACGGCCACCGGATCGTTCAGCCCAGACTCGCCCTCGAGCGTCTGCGCGAGCTTTCGCGACAGCGTCGACCCACGCAGCAACGCGAAGATCGCCGCCCCGTCGGTCGAAGACAGGATCGCTCCGAGCAGCAGCCCCTCTTTCGTGGTGAAGCCGAACAAGGCGGCCGCGGACAGGCCGACAATCAGCGCGGTGATTGCCGTCCCGACCGTCGCCAAAGCCGTAGCGGCGCCCAGCACGGGCCTCAGGTGAAGGAGCCCGCTCGTGAGTCCGCCCTCGAACAAAATCAAGCCCAGCGAAATCACGCCGATGGTTCGCTCGAGCGGATAGTCGCCGAACGCGATCCATCCCAGCCCGTCAGAGCCAACGAGCATCCCCAGGCCGAGGAACAGGACAAGGCTTGGCACACCCAAGCGCCCGGCGAGAAGCGACGCCGCGAGGCCGCCGGCCAGGAGCGCACCGGCAGCGAGGATCAGGTGCCCGTCGGTCATGGCCGCAACGATGGCAGGGCCACGCGGTGCCCGGCCGCTCGCGCCCGGGGCGTCCTACCGCACGTGTGGATCGGCCATCGGTGCGATCCGCGCGAACTCACCCAAATTCGATCGCGCCGCGGGCGCGCTGGTCACGTGCCGTCAAGCGCAGGAACCTGTCGGGCAGGTCAGTGGAACCCTCAAAGTCCATGGCCGCCCTGAGGGTGGCTTACTGGACATGCTCGACCCGCGGGCCTGACATGGAGGCTGGACCTCCCTCGAGGATGCATGGTTGCCCCCATACGCACGCCCGCGTTCCTAGGCCAGCATGACACCGTCGCGATCGTCTCACCCACCGGGGTCGCGGCCGCGTGCGGTGCGTGAGCACGGCACGTCCTGAACACCGACAACGCCGACCGAATTGGGGCGAATATGAAGCCGAACCTCGCCGCGCGGGCGGGCCGCTGGAGCGCCGCGCACTGGAAGACAGCCACATTCGGGTGGATCGGCCTGGTGGCCGTCGCCGCCGCCTTAGGGATGATGGCCGGCACCAACACGCTGACCGACGATCAGCAGGGAACGGGCGAGACGGCGACCGCGCAACAGATCCTTGCTGATTCGGGCTTCCGGAGGCCGGCAAGCGAGAGCGTGCTGATCCAGTCCAAGGCGCTCGGCGCTTCTGACCCGCGGTTTCACGCCGCTGTTACATCGGTCACCGACAGGCTCACGGCACGGGCTGAGGTGACCAACATCCGCTCCCCCTACCAGGCAGGGGCCGCGGGCGCGGTCAGCAGGGACGGCCATTCGGCGCTGGTCGAGTTCGACGTGGTGGGCAAGGCGGACAAGGCGAAGGATCGTGTCCAGCCCGTCCTCGATGCCGTCGGCGCTGCGCAGAAGGACAACCCGGAGTTCACGATCGCGCAGTTCGGTCCGGCCAGTGCCCAGCTTGCGCTCGACAACACGATTGGTAAGGACTTCCAGCACGCCGAGCAGCTGTCGCTGCCGATCATCTTCGCGATCCTGCTGGTGGCGTTCGGTGCCTTCGTCGCCGCCGGCGTACCGCTGCTGTTGGGGTTCTCGGCCGTGCTTGGCGCGATCGGCCTGAGCGCCCTGGTCAGCCACGTCATACCGGCGACCGACACCACCGCCTCGGTCATCCTCCTGATGGGGATGGCGGTCGGGGTGGACTACGCCCTCTTCTATCTCAAGCGTCAGCGAGAGGAGCGCGCGGCCGGACACGAAGACGGTGTCGCCCTGCAACGCGCCGCAGCGACCTCGGGTCAGGCGGTGCTCATCTCCGGCGCGACCGTGATGATCGCGATGGCCGGCATGATCCTGGCCGGCTCGAACGTCTTCACCTCGATCGGGGTGGGGGCGATGATCGTCGTATTCGTCGCCATGGTCGGCTCGGTGACCGTGCTGCCCGCAGTCCTGGCCAAGCTCGAAAGTCGCGTCGACCGCGGGCTGCTTGCGGTGATCGCCGCCGGTCTGGCCCGGCTCGGACGGCTGATCCGGTGGGAACCGCAGCTGCTGACTCGGCTGAAGCAGCGGCGCACCGTACTGCAGCGGCTGAAGGGCGGGCGCCAGGAGTCACGCCTGTGGGGACTCGTGCTACGGCCGGCGATGCGCTTCCCGGCCCTCAGCGCGATCGTCTCGGCGGCGCTGCTGGTGGTGCTCGCACTGCCCGTGTTCGGGATGCACACCAGGTTCTCGTCGTTCGCCGATCTGCCCAGGGACATGCAGATCGTGCAGAGCTACGACGCCATCCGAGACGCCTTCCCCGGCACGCCGTCGCCGGCGGAGGTCGTGGTCAAGGCCCCCGACGTCACCGCACCCCAGGTCCAGGCGGCGATCACCGAGCTCAAGCGCGAGGCGCTCGCGACCGGCGTGATGCACGAGCCGATGCAAACCGCCGTGAGCCCGGACAAGACGGTTGCGCGGGTCGCCGTGCCGCTCGCCGGCGACGGCAGCAACACGACCTCGACCAACGCGCTCAAGGTACTACGTGGCCAGGTGATCCCGAAGACGGTCGGGATGCTCAGCGGGACGCAGGTGGCGGTCACCGGCGAGGCTGCGGCGACTCACGACTTCAACCAGACGATGAAGGCGCACGCGCCGCTCGTGTTCGGCTTCGTGCTCGGGCTGGCGTTCCTGCTCCTCCTGCTGACCTTCCGCTCGATCGTCATCCCGATCAAGGCGATCGTCCTCAACCTGCTCTCGGTCGGTGCCGCATACGGCGTGCTCGTCTGGATCTTCCAGCACGGGCACCTCGAGGGCCTACTCGGCTTCCAATCAAACGGGGCCGTCGTCACCTGGTTGCCGCTGTTCCTGTTCGCCGTGCTGTTCGGGCTCTCTATGGATTACCACGTGTTCATCCTCAGTCGGATCAAGGAGCTCGTGGACCGCGGCGTACCGACCGATCGGGCCGTCGAACGCGGCATCCGCAGAACGGCGTCGACTGTGACCAGCGCCGCGGTGGTGATGATCGCGGTGTTCGCGATCTTCGCCTCACTCTCCACGCTCGACATGAAACAGCTCGGGGTTGGCCTCGCGGTCGCCGTGTTCATCGACGCCACGATCATCCGCGGCGTCCTGCTCCCGGCGACGATGAAGCTCCTCGGCCGCTGGAACTGGTACCTGCCGCGGTGGCTTGAGTGGCTTCCGCGGCTCAACGTCGAGCCGCACCTGCCCGAACCGTCCCGCACGCCTCCGCAAGCGGTCCGGCGCCCCGCGCACGCGACCCCGAGCCCTGCGGAGCCCTCCACCCTGTCTTCGGCGAGCCGGAGCTCTCGGCCCGCGACAGCAACGACCCCGATTCTGGAACAGGAGTAACTGAACATGCCACAGACCACCGACGCAATCAAAAGGCTGGATGACACCGGCGAGCACCACGACGTGGCAGTCGTCGGCGGTGGTCAAGCCGGTCTGGCGATCGGGTACTACCTCGCCCAGCAAGGTCGCGAGTTCGCGATTCTCGAAGCGGCCGAGGAGCCAGCGGCTGCGTGGCGTGAGCGCTGGGACTCGCTGCGGCTGTTCACGCCGGTTCGCTACAGCGGCCTGCCCGGCCTCCCCTTCCCCGGGGACCCGGACGGCTATCCCGGCCGCGATGACGTCGTCGACTACCTGACCGACTACGCACGCCACTTCGACCTGCCCGTCGAGTACGGCAGCCGCGTGCGTGCGGTCACTCGAAGCGAACGCGGCTACCGCGTCGAGCTCGAGGACCGCAGCTACACCGCCGCACAGGTGGTGATCGCCACCGGGCCGTTCCAAATTCCGTTCGTGCCACCGATCGCCGACGGACTCACCCCCGACGTCCTCCAACTCCACAGCACCCAGTACCGGGCGCCGGGGGACATCCCCGCCGGCCCGGTCCTCGTCGTCGGGGGCGGCAACACGGGCTTTCAGATCGCAGAGGAGCTCTCCGGATCTTGCGAGGTCCACCTCTCGATCGGATCGCGGCAGACGCCGCTACCTCAGCGGATTCTCGGTCGCGACCTGTTCTGGTATCTCGAAAAGACCGGGGCGATGCGCAAGTCGACGGACACCCGAATGGGCCGGCGACTGGCAGGTAGAGACACGTTGATCGGATCGAACCCGCGGGCCCTACGCAAGCGCCACGGGGTGCGGTTGCATCCCCGGGCGGCTGAAGCCTTGAGGCGCACCGTTCGCTTCAGCGACGGAACCGAACTGGACGCGCGTGCGGTGATCTGGGCCACCGGCTTCCGGGACGATCACTCGTGGATCGACGCACCAATCTTCGACGACCGGCACGTCGTTCACCGGCGCGGGGTGACCGACTCCCCGGGCCTGTACTTCCTCGGATTGACGTGGCAGTACACCAGAGGCTCGGCGCTGCTCGGCTGGGTCGGAGACGACGCCGCGTACATCGCCGATCAGATCAAGACCTTCCACACAGACCGACCGGAAGTCGCCGCGGGTGAACCCGTGGGCGCGATGAGTAACCAGGAGACTTGAAATGGCCACAACTCACGACCAATTCCCGACAGCCACCACCGGCCTCCCCGCGGCACGCGCCTCTGAGGTGGTCGAGCTGCACGACGGAGACCGGTTCGATCTGAGGATCGCGCCGGTCGTCAAGCCGATCGGCGACGCCTCGGTGCGGATGCTCGCCTACAACGGCTCGGTCCCGGGCCCCACGCTCAAGGTGCGGGAGGGTTCCGAGGTTGTCGTTGACATCGAGAACGACGGTGACCTCGAGGCAACCGTGCACTGGCACGGCCTTCGGCTCGAGAATCGCTACGACGGGACCCACGAAACCCAGCTCCCGATGGGGCAAGGAGAGGCCTACACCGCTCACCTGACGTTCCCCGACCCGGGCGTGTACTGGTACCACCCCCACATCCGCGAGGACTATGGACAGGAGATTGGTCTCTACGGCAACGTGATCGTGGAACCCGCCGATCCTGATTATTGGCCTCCGGTGCACCGCGAGGTGGCGCTCACGCTCGACGACATCCTGGTCGAGGACGGCAAGATCGCGCCGTTCAGCCGCACCGAGACAACCCACTCGGCGATGGGCCGGTTCGGCAACATGCTCCTCGTCGGTGGCGAGCCCGACCTATCGCTCACTGCCGCGCTCGGAGAGGTGGTGCGGTTCTACCTGACCAACACCGCGAACACGCGCGTGTTCAGGGTCGCGCTCCCCGGAGCTCAGATCAAGCTCGTCGGGGGCGACAGCGGCCACGTCGAGCACGAGCAGCTCGTCGACGACGTGGTGCTCGCGCCGTCGGAGCGCGTTGTCGTCGACGCGCTGTTCAACCAGCCGGGCGAGCTGACGATGGAACACCGCACGCCGGAGCGGACATATCGACTGGCGTCAATCCGAGTCGGTGAGGAGCAGGCCGAGCCACCGCTCGCCGAGTTCAGTGTGCTCAGAACGAATCCCGACATGGCGGCCGAACGCGACCGAATCGCGGCCTACTTCGACGCCGAGCCCGATAAGACGCTTGGCTTCCTCGCCGAGATGGACATGGGCGCGCCGGAGGGCGACGGTCCCGTCAGCTACAGCTGTCCGCTGCATGCGGAGGTCTTGCGCGAGGAGCCGGGGCACTGCCCTGAGTGCGGGATGAAGCTGCTCGCGGTCGAGGCGCCATCCAGCTACACCTGCCCGATGCACCCGGAGATCATCAGGGACCAGCCAGGCCACTGCCCCGAATGCGGGATGAAGCTGCTCCCCTCACATCTCGTCGCCGTGGCCGGCGGCCACCACGAGCACGGGCACGAGCACGAGCATCACATGCACGAGCACGGTGCTCAAGAACCCCACGACCAAGGTCACGACCACGCCGCGGCCGGCGGCATCGAATGGGAAGACGACATGGTCGAGATTAACCGGCTCACCACCCCGGCGAACATGCGCTGGAAGCTCATAGACAAGGCCACGGGCGCGGAGAACGCCGCGATCGACTGGCAATTCCGGGTCGGTGACCGAGTGAAGATCCGGCTGCTCAACGAGATGGCGGGGGACCATCCGATGCACCACCCGTTCCACGTCCATGGCGCGGGGCGCTTCCTGGTCCTCTCCCGGGACGGGAACATCGAGCCCAACCTGGTCTGGAAAGACACTGTGCTGGTCCGCACCGGCGAAACCGTCGACATCCTGCTCGAGGTCACGAACCCGGGCCTGTGGATGGCTCACTGCCACATCGCCGAGCACCACGAGAGCGGAATGATGTTCAGCTTCAGCGTCGCTCCGGCCGAGAGCAACGGGGAGGAGCGATGAAGATAGCCTTTGTCCTCTACCCGGACTTCACGGCGCTCGACCTGATCGGTCCCTACGAGGTCATCAGCCGCTGGCCCGACGCAGAAGTTCACTTCCTCGCCGCCTCGCTCGACCCGGTGCGCTGCGACCGCGGCCTGACGGTGATCCCGACGGACACGCCGGCGATGCTGTCCGATCCCGACCTGATCGTGGTGCCCGGAAGCGAAAAGCCGGTGCCGGTGATGAGCGACGAGGTCTTGATCGACTGGCTCCGTGCCGCCGCTCCCAACTGCAAGTGGACCGCATCGACGTGCACCGGAGCCGGTCTGTACGCAGCGGCCGGATTGCTCGAAGGCAAGACCACCACGACCCACTGGGCATTCCGGGACAACCTCCGCGCATTGGGGGTCGAGGTCGTCGCCGACCGAGTCGCGTGGCAGGGCAACCACGTCAGCGGCGCCGGTGTCTCCGCGGGCATCGACATGGCACTCTCGCTAACCGATCGCGTCCACGGCCGCCAGTTGGCCGAGTCGCTGCAACTGGCGATCGAGTACGACCCCCAGCCACCGTTCAACGCCGGGTCACCGACCAAAGCCGATGCCAGCACTCTGCGCCTCGCCCTCAGGATCCTGATGGGCGACCGCCCCGTCAGATATTTCCTCCAGGTGAGTGGACAGGCCATGGCGGCGCGAGTTCGCCGAGCCCGCCGCGCACTCTCCCGCCCGCGGCGGGAGAACCATGTCAGGCGCCAAGCTGTCCGCTGACCTGGTCCGCGAATATACCCTGGGGGGGTATATACTTGTTTGTAGGTATGACGACTGCTACCTCTCACACACCTCATAACGGCGGCGATGCTGGGACGAGCCTGACCCGCACGGCGTTCTCGGCAACCGTCCACTGTCTGACCGGCTGCGCGATCGGCGAGATCCTGGGCATGGTCCTGTCGACGTGGTGGGGCTGGAGCAACACCGGCAACGTCGTGCTGTCAGTGTCGCTGGCGTTCGTGTTCGGCTATTCGCTGACGATGCTGCCGCTGCTGCGCGGCGGGCTGACGCTGCGCCGCTCGCTGCCGCTGGCGTTCGCGTCGGACACGCTCTCGATCGGGACCATGGAGCTGTTCGACACGCTGATCATCCTCCTCGTCCCCGGCGCGATCGACGCCGGCCTCGGCGAACCGCTGTTCTGGGGCTCGCTCGCCGGTGCGCTGTTCGTTGCCTTCTGGGCCGCGTTCCCGGTAAATCGTGCGCTCATCGCCCGTGGCAGGGGGCACGCGGTCATCCACGCCTACCACTCGGCCGCTACGCCGACCAGTTCCCGGTCGCGGCGATCCCGGCAGGTGCCGCACGCGCGCGCTGCGAACCGCGCACGTCTGACCACCACGAGCGGCCCCGTCCCCGGTCCTCCCAGCCGGGCGCCGGACCGGCTCGCCCAGACTGAGCCCACACCCGCGCGCGGCAGTCGCTGGCTGTCGGGTACGGATCTCACCACCAGCACAGTGCGACAGCAGCGAAACGAGCAGGGTGGACGACGCAAGCCATGCGAGGTCCAGTATCGCCGGCAGCCTACGCCGGCCGTGTCGTGAACGGCAACACGAGCCGAGAGGGGTGTGCTGCATCGCGGTAGATCTTGTGCGTCACCGGCCGACCTACCGGCAAGTGGAAGGCGTCCGGCGGCAGCAGCGAATTGTGTTCGTCGAAGAGCGGCTCGTCATTGGAGAGCTCCACGACGAGGCGATGGCCCGCAAGGAGTGTCGCCGCGAACGGATACAGGCGTAGGACGTACTCCTCGATCTTCCCCGGCTCAACCGGCACCGCTCGGGTATGGGGATGGTATGGGTTGCCCTCGGTGGTGCGGTCGTCCAACTCGCGATGTGACGCCTTCAGGTAGCCCGCGGTGATCAGCTGGCGTTTGCCGCTCGCGGAGTAGTCCCACATGCGCAGGATGAAGTTGGTATCCGGCTGGTCGATCTCGGCGAAGATGTGCGCGGCGCCGCTGCCGATCATCTCGATGGGCTCCTCAAACGGCTCCGTGCACCAGCTGAGGATCTCCACCTCATCGGTGACCGTCAGCGGGGCCTGGAAGAAACCGTCGGGCGCCGCGTACTCGACGCCCATCGTCTCCGGTTCGAATGACAGCTTTCGGCGTGGGCGGAGGTACAGAGTCTTGTAGTTAAAGTCCTCCGGCGGCCACTGCTCGCCGGTGACCCGCGTCCGCGAGCCCTCGACGAAGACGGTGACCGCAGGCTCGTCCATGACCCCGTTGTCGATCCCCTTGATCCAGTGGTCGTACCAGCGGAACATCTTGTCGTGTTCCTCGATGAACGGCCGCGACTGCATCGGCGGATAGGGCCCGATGTCGAGCTTCTTGGGGCCCTTCAGGGCGTTGAAGACCTCGATCGTGCCGTCCAGCGTCCAGCCGCGCCCCTGGTCAATCTGAAGCCAGACCGGGATCTCGATGTTCTTGGCCAGCGTGACCGGGTTGCGCTCCTCGTACCAGGCGCCGTCGAGTTCGTTCATCACGATGTCGAACCAGGCCTCGTGGTGCTTGGGGTAATGCAGCACGTGAACCAGATTCGGCCACGCCGCCACGTCGGGGTCCTGCAGGCGCTCGGCGACGCGGGCGCTGATCTCCTCCGCAGAGAAGGTCGCGAGCATGCGTGACTTGATGCTGTCGGTGAACGCCCAGCCGGAGTCACCCCCTCGGCCTTCGCGGGCGGCACGCGGCATGAACCACATCACGCCGCCGTGGTAGGTGGTTTCGTAGAAGTCGAAGTGACCGCCGGAGACGAAGATCGCCTTCAGGTGCGGCGGGCGTTCGGCGGCGGCCAGCACCTGCATCGAGGCGAAGTACGAGATGCCGATCATGCCGACGTTGCCGTCGCACCACGGCTGCGCGGCGACCCATTCGATGAAGTCGCACGCGTCCTGACCGAGCGAGACGCCGCCGGCGTTGTAGTTGCCGATGTGTTCGCCGTCCGAGCCGCCCGATCCCCGCACATCTCCGATCACGTGGACGTAGTCGTTGGCTACCACGCGCGCGATGTCGCCCGCCTCGATGCAGCCGTCCCACATCGGGCTGGGACGGCGTTGCGGCGGCATCGTGAGCGCGAGCGCCTGGAGCTCCTTGCCGTACGGGCTCAGCGCGACCAACGCCGGCCGTGGCCGGTCCTCGACGCCGTGGTAGGCGTCGGCGACGAGCGTGACGCCGTCGCGCATCGGGACCCGGAGGTCCTTGCGCACCGCGATGGTCGACTGCCCGGCCGCCAGCGTCTGAACGTCAGCGATCAAGGCTGCGGTAGCCGTGCATCGTGGTGAAGAAGGGCGATGGCTCGAGGGTTGGGTCGCGGGTGTAGCCGAGCTCCTCGGCGGCGCTCTCGAAGGGCGAGTATGGGGAGTCGGACTCTACGAAGCCGTTGGCAAGGCACCGCTGCGCGGCGCGCCGAATCCGGCTTTCGATGTCGATGCTCTCCTGGAGCGCCGCCTGGGCCTGGTCGCGATCGAGCTCGACTCCATCGGTGTGACCGTCAGCGTGGCGATACGGGTGTCCGAGGAACATCCGGCTCGGACGAATCTCGTCGCGCAGGTAGATCAGGCTCGCGCGGTAGGCGTCCGGATCGGCGTAGCCCGGGAACCCGCCTGCGGCGCCGTGCATCTCAACCGAGTCACCGACGAACACGTCGTTCTGCCCGTCCACGACATAGGCGACCGCCCCCGCGCTATGCCCCGGAGTCGGGTGAACGGACACGGTGACGTCACCTCCGAGTGACAGTTTCTCTCCCCCGCGCAGCAGCACCGTCGGCTCGAACTCGCCGGAGATGGCCGCGCGAGTCACCGCGATCTGCCTGGCCTCGCCATCGGGATCGTGCAGATAACGACCGCGCCCATCCAGGTACTCCTGCACGTGCGCGCGGCGGGAGCGCAGCATCGGCGCGTCGGCCTCGTGGATGACCACCTCGGCCCTGCCGCCGGTGAGCTCCCACAGCGGATGGGCGCCGCCGACGTGATCGATATGTCCGTGGGTGAGCAGAATCCAGCGCACGTCCTCGACGCCGCGACCCAGCGCAGCCAGCGCCGGGACGATGCCCTCGGCCGGCGTTGAGGCGATCCCGGTGTCGACGATCGCCGGCTCAGGAGCGTCGATGAAATAGCTGTAGAGCTCGAACCGGCCCCACGGAGAAGGCAGGATGTGGATCGGCACGCTCAGCGCAGGAAGTCCTTGGTCTCGGTGAACGCCCGGTGGTACTCCGGCAGCCAGGAGAAGTGCTGGACGAACCCGTGTCCGGCGCCCGGATAGCGCGTCACGGTGCTCGGCACGCCGGCCTCCTTCAGCCGCTGCCCGTATAGCTCCCCCTCGTCGCGCAGGGGGTCGTACTCGCCAGTGATGATCAGGGCGGGCGGCAGCCCGGTGAGATCCGCGCGTTTGATCGGCGACACCCGCGGGTCGTCCGGATCGGCGCCGGACTCGAGGTAGAACGCGTTGAACGGCTTCAGGCCCGCGGTCTCCAGCCCGTATCCGACAGCGTTCTCACGCAGCGACGGGTAGCGGTCGAGGTCGAAGTCGAGATCCAGCGACGGGTAGTACAGGATCTGGTGGGTGATCGCGTCAAGCCCGTCGTCACGGGCGAGGGCCGCGAGTGCCGCAGCGAAGGTGCCGCCGGAGCTGTCGCCAACGACCGCCAGGGTCTTCTCGTCCCAGTCGAGGCGCTCGCCGCTGCCCGCGACCCATTGGACCACGGCGTAGCAGTCCTCGAGGCCGGCCGGGAACTCGTGCTCGGGTGCGAGTCGGTATCCGACCGAGACGACCCTACACCCGGTCTCCCTGGCCAGCGACCGCGCGACGTGGTCATGGGTGTCGAGGCTGCCGAGGAAGAACGCCCCGCCGTGCAGGTACACGATCAGCCCATACTCCGGAGCCTCGGTCGGTGTGTAGATCCGCACGGGAACGCCACCCGCGTCCGACGGCACCACGGTGTCCTCCACGCCGTGCAGGGGCAGGCGCTCCGCCACGGATGGCACCATCGCTTCGTCGGCGGCGCGCATCGCCGCCGGGTCGAGCGGCCCCTCTCCTGGCGCCGGCAGGGTGGCGACGACCTTGGCGATCTCGGGATGGAACGGCATCGCGTCAGGCCTGAGCGCCCATGCTGGCCGGCTTCTGGCCCGGGAAGACGTCGTTGACCTCGTCCTCGGTCCAGCCCTGACGGCTGATTCGCTGCAGCTCATCGGTGACCGGTTTGCGCGTGGCCTGATAGAGCGCGAGCGCGTCCTTGACCGAGCCCGCGTCGCGCAGGGCGTCGGCCAGCGCGCTGACGTCCATGATCGCCGAGTTTGCCCCCTGGCCCTGGTGGTGGCACATCGCGTGGGCGGCGTCACCGACGAGCGCCACACAGTCCGAGTGCCACGTGTCGATCGGATCGACGTCGTAGACCGCACGGCTGTTCACGGTTCTCATGTCCATATCGCGGGCCATGCTGACGATCCGCTCGTCGAAGCCCTCGAGGGTGGCGAGGATGTCGTCCTTGGTCACGTTCGGCGACCAGGTGGGGTCGGGTGACAGCGCGGTGATGTCGAACGACACCTGGTTGCGGTGGCGCAACGGCAGCAGGTAGACCTTCGTGCCGTGACCCAGGTACATTCGCAGGTTGTCATCGATGACCGTCCCGTGGCTGGTCTCGATTCCAGCCACGGCGCGGTGGGCGTGCTCGCCGGCGAACACCGGATCCTTGTCGCTGAACAGCTGCTTGCGGACGACTGACCTGATCCCGTCGGCGCCGATCACCAGGTCGGCGGCGATCTCGGCGCCGCCCGCGAAGGTCACTGTTGCGTGGTCACCACGGTCGGTCACGGTCTCGACCAGATGGCCGAGCTGGACCATGTCCGCAGGCAGCACGCTCAGCAGCGCGTCGATGAAGTCGCCGCGATGGATCAAGTGCGTCTTCAGACCGTACGTCTCGATCTCCGGCCATGGCTCCTGCATAATCGGCTCGCTGGTCGCGGTGAGGATCGCGAAGTAGTCACTCGGCGAGCTCACGCTCGCGATCGCGTCGAAGCTCCCCCACCGGCGGAAGCAGTCCATGGTCGAAGGTCGAAGGCCGATGCCGGCCCCGACCTCGCGAATCTGGCTGGCCTGCTCGTAGACCTTGACGTTGGCGCCGAGCAGGCTGAGCGCCTTGCCGGCCGACGCGCCGGCGTATCCCGCACCGAGGATCGCGACATTGAGGTTCTTGAGCTCTGAAGCCTGCATGGACGTCTCTCTGTTCAGCTCATGATGGTCAGGAAATCGGCCGGGTTCTCGACGAAGATCGTCGTGATGGTGGCTTCATCGATGCCGGCATCACGCAGGTCGGGCATGAGCTGCTCGAAGATGTAGTTCACGGTGTGGCCCTGCACGCCGGGCCAGCCGAGCGGGCTGCAGTTGGCATCCGCCGAAGCGAGCACCCGGTCGACGTATCCTCCCCGCACGAAGCGCAGGAAGTGCTCGAGGCGCTCATTGCGGTGACGCCCCCAGAACGGAGGATCCGGCAACTCGAGGTCGTAGCCAAAGGTGTCGAACCCGAGGCGACCCCCCATGTCCGCGATCTCTGTGTCGCGCACCTTGCCTTGGCTGACCCCGTCGTCGACGTGTCCGAACAGCACTCGATCGAGCGGGAGACTCTCCTCACCAAAGATGTCGATCGCCGGCTGTGAGTCGACCGCGAGATGCGTGAAGATCGGCACGCCGGTGCGCACGGCGGCCCTGGCTGCGGCGCGGTAGATCCGCTTGTCAAGCTCGGTCATGCGAAAGCCGCGGCTGACGCCGACCTTGATGATCCCCGCTTTGCTGCCGGTGTTGCCGACACCTACTGTGATTTCGTGGATGAACTGCTGAGTCAGGTACTCCACGCTCGCGCGCGCGAATAACGGCAGCGCGCTGTCGCCGCCGACGAACCCGGTACAGGCGACGATGTTTACCCCGGTCTTCGCCGAGAGCGATTTGTAGTAGTCGACATCCCGGCCGTTGCAGATGCCGGTCGCATCCACGAACGTACCGCCGCCGTACTCGTGGAATGTCCGGAGCTTCGGGACGGTCTCCTCATAGCGCTGCTCGGGGTTCTTCCACCATTTGGTGTCGAGCTCGCAGCCAGGCATTCCGTACCCGATGTGCTCGTGGACGGCGACGATGCCCAACTCCTCGGTCGGGATCGGCCCTAGGACGGTGTTCACGCGGGACATCAGCGGACGGTCAGAAGCTCGCGAGGGTTCTCGACCAGGATGCGCTGGACGTCGTCGTCGCCGACGCCCTGCGCGCGCAGGAGCGGGACGAAGTTCGACAGCAAATGGTCGTACGGCAGATCGCGCGGGGGCTGACCGACGGCGTAGCCGATCGCGTCGCTCGACAGCAGAATGCGATCGGCGTGGCCGGCCGCGACCAGCTCGGCCACCAGCGTCGCGCGCTCGGCGTCGCTCACGTGGAGTTCGTCCGTGGAGCCGATGTGGTCAATCGCCACGTAGGCCCCGCGGCGCGCCACCTTGAGTGCCGAACCGGCCGCCACGGCGTCCTTGCGGTCGAGGCCGCCGACGGCGACGCGCTCGGCCGGCAGCTGCTCGTGCAGGACGATCTCGAGGTCGTGGACGGCGTCGTTGCCGTACCGGATGGAAATCGGAACGCCGGTGGCGAGGCCGGTCTTGGCTGCGCCGCGGAACAGGCTCTCCTCGACGGCCGTCATGCCCGCCTGGCGCGCAGCGGTCACCACGAGCCCGGCGGGCCCACGCCGCTCGACGCGCGGGACCACCATGCCCTCGGTGACCTCCCGGCCGAAGAGGTCGGCGAACTTCTCGGCCGGCCAAGGGGTCGGCGGGTTGGTCTGGGGGGTGAGGAAGTAGCCGCCGAGCATCTCCTCCGGTCCCATGCCGGTCGACGCGACGATGTGCACGCCGGTCGCGCGAGACAGGGCCTCGAGCAGCGGCACATCGCGCCCGTGGAACATGCCCGTGCTGTCGACAATGGTGCCGCCACCGCCGTTCTGGAAGACGGTCAGCTTCGCCGCGAGGGTTTCGAACACCTCGGCACGGTCGATCGTGACGTCGTAGGCGTACTGCGCGCCCGGGACGACTGACAGCAGCGCCTCGTGCACGGACACGACGCCGAGCTCCTTCGCACCTACGGGTCCAAGGACGGTTTGCACGGTTTCTGGCGCCGACCGGGATGCCGCGGCGACACAGTCATTGAAGGTGCTGCGCGCGGCGACGCCCGCGAAATCACTCACGTCGAGTTCCTCTCCTGCAGCAAGGCGCAAGCGCGCCGCTTCTCGTTCATCTCAGCCAATCGTTCGGTTAGCAGTGTGACAGATGAGCTTACTCTATGTCAAGTGGGCCGGCGAATTCGCGGCGACGATTTCGCCCGGCCAGCGCCCGAACGCCGAGCCGTTCGATCTCGGCCACCGCCCTTGTCCGTCACCGACGCAGACCGCGAATGAGGTGTGCACGCGCTCATCCGAGCGGGCTGCAGCGCGCACATCGCTCGCGTACCCAGACTCGATCAGTCGCAGAGCAGCGCAACCCAGCTGCTCGTCAGGATCTCGAACATCTGCTCGCGCTTGATCTTCCACGCCGGCGCGGGCCAGTGCTGGGCGGTGTAGTCGAACTGGGCCATCGCCAGCACCCCGCGGTAGTGGCGCGTCCGCGGCTCAAAGCGGTCGGCAAGCTCCAGCCCCTCGGCGATGTCGCTGATCGCCTCCTCCATCCAGCGGTCGACGAGGGTTGAGAGCTCGGGGTCGATCACGGCCGCCTCACGCGCCGTCCTGAGAATCGGCTCGACCACCGGCCAATGCTCGGAGGTCTCGAGGATCCAGCGACCGATCCGCTCCGGGCTGCCCTCCCGTACGACGTCGACGAGCTCCTGGGCGGTCGAGCCGTGCGAACTCGATCTCGTGCGTGCCAGTTCCGCGTTGAGGTTCTCGTCGATCAGCGCGCGCATCAGTTCGCTGCGCGATGGGAAGTGCGCATAGAAGGTCACACGCGTAGTCCCCGCGTTGCTCGCGATCTGGTCGATCGTGGTCGCTGCGTATCCCTGTTCGATGAACAGGTTCAGCGCCGTCTCGAGCAACAGCTTGCGGGTCATCGCCTTCTGGGCGGCGCGGAGGGTGGCCATCACATCAATGTACGCAGGAGCCGGACGGAGCATCGTCTGGCCAGTCGGTGATCAGTCGGACCTTTGACTTGACAGAGCGTAAGATAACATGACATCCTGTCCGCCGGATGGGGCCGCGACACCACGTCGCGCCGACCTGCACAAGGGACCCGAACGATCGAACTGACGTGGCGTGTCTGACACCGCCGGACTACCGAGCGTCGCACGCCGCACACGAGGAGCTGAGGAATGAAGCAGAAGACGGACCTGTCGAACCGATTTCACGGACTCCCGGTCCAACATGGGGTCGACCCGCGTCGGCACGGGTCGCGGCGCCGCTGGTGCGCGGCTGTCCTCTGTTCGCTGTTCGCGGCGGCCCTGCTGGCAGCCTGCGGGAGCAGCTCATCCTCGAGCTCGGCGCCTGCCTCCGCAACAGCCGCGGCGGCCAGCTCCGGCGGCGGCTCGAGTGGGACTTCGGCGGGTACATCCTCGTGCGGTTCAAAGCCGGGGGTCAAAGCGTCGGGCACGCCGATCAACATCGGCGCGATCGCCACCAAGCAGCCGGGTACCGACTTCACCGACATCCCCAACGCGGTCTCGGCCTACTTCAGCTGCGTGAACGACAACGGCGGGATCAACGGTCATCCGCTCAAGCTGTTCGTGCAGTTCGATCAGACCCAACCGGCACAGATTGCCGCCGCTGCGAGCCAACTCGTCAGCACCGATCACGTGGTGGGGATCGTCGGAGCCTTCGATCTCCTGGAGTGCACGATCGACCAGCGGCTGTGGTCGCACCTGGGGATCTACGAGATGGACGGCGGGACGGCGCCTGAGTGCTGGTCGACGCCCAACAGCGCCCCGATCAACCTGGGGGCGCGCTTCAGCATCGACGGCGCCGTGCAATACGCGCTCGCCCAGCACGTCGACAAGGTCGTTTTCGATACCGCCAACACGCCCGGGAACGGCTACTTCTCGGCCGGGGCCGTGCAGCTGGCCCATGCGGCGCACATCCCCATCACGACCGAGGTCGAGAACGTGCCGATCAACGATGCCAACTCGGTCGCGCTGCACCTGGTCAACCAGGCCGGCCCGAACGGCGCGGTGGTGCTCGGCTTCACCCCGCCCGAGGCGCTTTCGATCCTGCAGGCAGCCCAGAAGCTGGGGCTCGAGGACCGGGTCAAGGAATGGGGCTGCTCCTCACCATGCGCCACCGACTTTCTGGCCACGGCGCTCGGACCGAAGTGGGAGCACAAGCTGTTCATCAACACCGAGCTGGCGCCACCCGACGGCGCCAACACACCGGAGTTCCGGCTCTACCGTGCGGTCCTCGCCAAATACGGCCACAACGTCAGCGGCGGCATCGGCTCGTTCAGCCAGATGGGCTTCGTTATGGGCGAGTTCGCGGCCAAGGCGCTCGAGAGCGTGAAGCCTCCGTACACGATCAAGTCCGTCAACGCCGCGTTCAAGGCGATCGAGGACTACCACTCCGACATGCTGTGCCGGCCGTGGACCTACGGCGGCTATCCGCTGCACATCCCCAACAGCGTCGACTACACGACGACGCCCGAAGGCGGACAGTTGCGCACGGTGCAGGGCTGCACGCCGATCTCCTCAGCGGACCCGCAGATCGCCCAATACCGCAAGGTGGCCGGGTGATGGGCGTGAGCACCTATGCGAGATCCGATCTGGATCTCTTCTCAGATGAGGTCATGCTCGACCCGTATCCGCACCTGACGGACCTGCGAGAGATGGCCGCAGTCGTTTACATGGAGGCGTCGAACCTCTGGGCGCTGACCCGCTACGAGCACAACCGGGCGGCGATGGCGAACTGGAAGGTGTTCTCCTCCAAATCCGTCGCGTTCAACGACACCATGAACGAGATCCTGGTGGGGACGAGCCTGGCCACCGATCCGCCGGACCATCGGGCGCTGCGCAAGGTCCTGATGGAGCGGCTGTCGCCGCGCGCGCTCCGCGACGTCGAGGCCGACATTGTCGCCGTCGCCGACCGGATGGTCGCGGAGCTGGTCGAGCGTGGATCATTCGAGGCGATGGACGACCTCGCCCGCGCGCTGCCCCTCACCGTTGTCGCGGATCTGATCGGCGTACAGGGCAGGGTCCGGGAGAACATGCTTGTGTGGGGCGAGGCCGCTTTCAACTGCCTGGGCCCGATGAACCAGCGCACCGCCCAGAGCTTCCCAATCGCCGGCGAGCTGTTCCAATGGTCGGTGGAATGCACGGCCGAGGACCTGACCGAAGGCAGCCTCGGGCGGGCGATCTTCGACGCTGCAGAGCGCGGTGACATTCCGCATGAGACGTGCGGGATGATCATCCACCAGTACGTGGCAGCAGGGATGGATTCGACGATCACGGCGCTCGGAAACGCCATCTACCTTCTCGCCACCCATCCGGACCAGTTCGACCTGATGCGCCGGGACCGGTCACTGATCCCGGCCGCGTTCAACGAGATCATGCGCTACGAGTCGCCGATCCACGCCTTTGGCCGGTTCGTGACCGAGGACTTCGAGATCGCGGGAACGGTGATTCCAGGCGGCTCGCAAGCCGTGCTGCTCTACGGCGCAGCTAACCGTGACCCGCGGCACTACGAGGACCCGGACGTGTTCCGAATCGAACGCGACCCGGGGGACCACCTCTCCTTCGGCCACGGGCAGCACGTCTGCGCGGGACGCGGTCTCGCCAAGCTCGAGATCTACGCCGTCCTCGACGCGCTTGCCAGACGCGTCCGCCGCCTGGAGATCGGCGAGCCGACACGCCGTCTCGGCAATTCGACTCGCAGCTACGACAAGCTGCCCGTCCTGGGGATCGAACCCGCCTGACACCCCTCGTTACGTCCCGCCACGGTACTCAGGGTCTACTGGGACCACCGACCTCCTTCGCGCGCGACTTCGAGGGCTTGCCGCGGTGCGAGCCGCCGACTGCCCGCAGGCGACGTGAGATTGGCGAATCTCAGGACCGGGTCCCTCGTTCCGGTCCTGCCCTGCTTCCGCGACGCCGCGGGTACCGCGCTGGGCGACGGCGGGCGATCGTGTTCGTGGGCAAGCGCTCGTGCGGCGGCGGCCGTCTGAAAGGTGAGCTCGGGCGAGCGGGCTCTCCTAACTGACCTTGGCGGCAATGGCCGAGACAGCAGCGGCACCAGCGGAGGCTGGTCGGGATAACCGAACGCCGCGTGCGACCCGGCCACGATGAAGTACAGCTCGTCGCGGTGATATCCGTACCGGGTGCTCGTGGCGAGCAGCACCGCAGCCTGCATCACAGCGATCACCCCAACCCAACCAGTCAAGGACGGCCGCGCCGATCGGAGAGCTGCAGCAGATCGACGGTTCAAGGATCTGCGGATGACTGATTGATGGGCCACAGGTCCACGGGTGCGCGCACAGGACCGCTGCAGGCTCGCGGTAGTGACCACAGTCTGAAGGTCTCAGAGCCCAATCAACAACATGGCCCGGGCGCCCGTGAGTCCGGCGTGCTTTGCTGATCGCGGGAGAGCGGGACCCGGGCAGCCTTCATGCGGCGGCCGTCGAGAGCTTCTGTACTTCGGCAAAGCGCGGGACGGTGCCTGGTCCGGCCGGCGTCGGGCTCGTACCGGCAGGCAGGGTGGCGGCGGGCCAGGCTTCCGGCGACGGGTGGGCCGTCGGCATCGGCAGGGCGCGCACGACCGGACTCGAGTCGCCCGAGTCGCGCCGCCGGGCACCCGCGGCTGTCGCGAGTCGCGCATGGTCGGCGGCTCGTTGCAGGTCGGCGATGCGTTGCTGAGCAAGGATGTAGTTGAGGTGGGGGTTCATTGGTGACTCTCGGCAAGCCAGTTGGTCGATGCGTCCAAACGAGGCGCAAGCCACGGGGCTGCCATCGGGCAACCGTCCGAGCTTGCGCTTGGCTAAGAAGCTCGCGCTCTGGTTGTTGTGGGAATGGGGGTCAGCTCGCGGCCGGCTGCGGCGCCAGGCGGCGCAGCAGCGACCACGCTGGGCCGACGCCGCCGCTCTGGCGCAGCAACTGGTAGCGGCGGTACCGCAGCCGGCGTACGGCCTCGGCGGTGACCGACGACGCGTCGGTCGCGACCCGCCCGCTGGTCAGCGCGACCGCCACGATCGCGACGCCGTCGCGCTCGGCTAGCAGCGCACGGCCGCCGATGCACGGGCGGCGCTCGCTTCTGGCGAGCCGCTGCAGGGCGCCGTCGTCGTGCGGCGTTGCCGCGCGGATGGTCAGGGGGTGGTGATCGAGCATGGAAACCCCGGTTGGTTCGGGGGTCGGGGAAGGGGCTGCCGCACGTTCGCGGCGGCTCGTCGCAGGTCGGCGATGCGTTGCTGAGCGAGGATGTGATTGGAGGTGGGGGTTCATTGGTGACTCCCGGCAGGCCGGTTGTTCGATGCGTCCAAGCGAGGCGCAAGCCGCGGGGCTGCCATCGGGCAACCGTCCGAGCTTGCGCTTCGCTAAGAAGCTCGCGCTGTGGCTAGAAGGGGCAGTTCCCGGGGCTTGGGGCGGGCACGTCGGGGTTGACGCCGTGCTTGAGGCCCAGGTAGGTGACGAGCACGACGGCCTTGGTGCGGCCTTCGTTGCGGGCCAGATGGACGTGGTGCGGCTTCTCTGTGAAGCCCTGGCCTGCGTGGTAGCGCTGCGGGGTGCAGGTCCGGTCGGCGCTGTCGTAGAGCGTCAGCGTGCCGGACTTGACCACGACGACCACGGCGGCGCGGTGATAGTGCCAGCCGAAGCTCGCGCCAGGCGGAACCGTCGCCTGAGCGTCGATCACATCGGCGGGCTTGGTGACATCGATCGTGTACGGGTGCGAGATGCTCGCGGCCCCGAGGATCTTCTCGGTGATCGGCGAGCCGCCTGCGGCCAGCGCCACGGCGGTAGTCCCCAGCGCCCCAAGGAGCGCGGCAAGGATGAACAGTCGTTTCATTGCGGTCTTCTTTCCGTCGGGTGGATGGTTTGCCGGCAGGCGGGGTCGGCCCGCCGGCGCATGGCGTGCGTTGTGCTGCGCTCGTTGGCCTGTTGCCGGCGAGCCTCGTGGGTTGTTGCTCTGTGTCGCCTGCCCGCGCGGAATTGGCGGGCGTCCCGGCGCGGGCTAGGGGGTGATGTTCTGGTTGAGTGAGAAGAGGTTGGTGGGGTCGTAGCGGCGCTTGAGCGCGACCAGCCGCTCGTACTTGGCGTCGCCGTAGGCGGCGCGCAGCCGCTCGTCGCGAGCGTCGCTCATGAAGTTGACGTAGGCCCCGTCGCGGCTGACCGGAGCCAGCGCCTGGGCGGTGTCGCGCGCCCAGGCCACGTTGGCGTCAAAGCCCTCTGCGCTGGGGGAGCGGGCGATCACGTTGAGCACGTACTGGGCTGAGCGGTCACCGAACGCCGCATCGTCCTCACCGGCGCGCGCCACCGCCCCGCCGAAGTGGTGCAGGTGGATCTCCGAATGCGGCGAGGGCACCGCTTGGTGCTGGCGGACGGTCGCCGCGATCGCCGGATCATTGAGCTCATCGACATAGGCGGAGCGCATGTAGTTGTGCGCGCCACGGGTCCACAGCGCGTCGAGCAGGCTCTGCATCGCCGTGTAGGGCATGACCCCGATGAGGTCGACGATCGGGTCGCCGAGGTCCTTGAGGGGCTGCACCAGGGCGCGGCCGCGCTCGGGCTCGCCGGCGTGCACGGCGATGACCGCGACGATCGGCTTGCCGTGCACCGCTTCGGGGAGAAACGGCGCGGGCGGAGCGGTCATGAGACCGGCCAGCGTGGTCAGCTCGTCCGGCAGCTCGCGCACCCAGTCGCGGTAAAAACGCAGCACCTCTTCGGCGCGGTCGCCCGCGAAGAAGATCGGGCCGGCCAGCAGCATCGGGCCGATCGGATGCAGCCGGTACTGAAGCGAGGTGGCGATACCGAAGTTCCCTCCGCCGCCGCGCAGCCCCCACAGCAGCTCGGAGTTCTCCTCCTCGCTGGCGTGCACGAGCTGTCCGTCGGCGGTGACGATGTCGGCGGCGAGCAGGTTGTCGCAGGTCAGGCCGACCTTGCGCATCAGCCAGCCGATGCCGCCCCCGAGCGTGAACCCGGCGATCCCCGTGGTCGACACCAAGCCGCCGGTCACCGCGAGCCCGAACGCCTGCGTCTCGTGATCGAAGTCCGCCCACGTGCAGCCGCCCTCGGCACTGGCGGTGCGTCGCGCCGGGTCGACGCGCACCGCGGTCATCGCGGACAGGTCGATGACCACGCCGCCGTCGCAGGTGGAAAAGCCGGGCAGGGAGTGCCCGCCGCCGCGGACCGCGACGAGCAGGTTCTCGCTGCGCGCGAAGTCCACCGCGCGCATGACGTCAGCGACACCGGCGCAGCGGACAATCAGCGCCGGCCGCCGGTCGTGGGCGCCGTTCCAAATCGCGCGCGCCTCGTCGTAGCCCGCGTCGGAGGGCCGGATGAGCTGGCCGCGCAGGCCCTGCTCGAGCTCGGCGAGCGTCGCGTCGCCGAGCATGTGGGGGGTAGTCGTTTCTGTGGTCATGTCTTCGAGCTCCTTACGGGCGAAATTTTCGATCGCCCTCCACCCTGCCCGGCCGGACTTAGCGACCCCTTAGCGGCTGCTTCATCGAGCTCTAAGCAGCGGGCGACCCCCCAACGATCGCCAAGCGGACGCAGGTGCTCGAGTGCTTGGTCGAGCAGCCGACCCGCGCGCTCGGCGTCGCCGTCGGCGATCGCCAGCTCGGCCAGCCTGAGCGTCACCCAGCCCGCGACGCGAAAGAAGTGCTGCGGTTCGGCCAGCTCCCGGCTCGCTTGCAGCAGCTCGCGGGCGCGTTCGGGCTCGCCGGCGTCAGCGGCGATGTTGCCGAGATTGAGCCGCATACCCGCCTGACCGGGCGCGTCGTCGGTCTCCTCAAACAGCGCCAACGCCTCGCCGAGAAGCGACCGGCCTCGCTCGAGTTCGCCGGCGCGGGCGGCGAGCACACCCAGGTTACTCAGCGTCATACCGACACCTCTTCGGTCACCAAGCTCGCGGCGGAGCGCCAACCCCTCCTCCAGCCACTCGCGACCGAGCTCGTGCTCCCCCAGAGCGCCTGCGAGGTTGCCGAGGCGGTTCAACGCGAACGCCGTGCCCATCGCGTCGCGCGCCTCCCGGAAGTGCGCCAGACTCTCGGTCAGGCGCTCGCGCGCCGGCTGGCGGAGCCCCTGGGCGCGGGCGACGTCGCCGAGCGCGGCCAGGACGTACCCGATCGCGCGGCTCGCGTCCACGCGGCGAAAGAACAGCGCGGTCTCCTCAAAGTACATCCGCGGCGCGCCGCTCGGGCCCTCACCCGCGACGAACAGCCCCAGCGTGTGCACCCGAAAGAACGCCTCCCCGTCCCCCCCGGGCACCTCCCGCAACCGGGCCAGACTGTCCAACAGCGCCTCGCGGGCGCCCGCGAAGTCGCCGCGGCACAGGGCAAGCACCCCAACCGAGTGCAGCACCGCCGCCGCCACCTTGCGATCGTCAAGCTCCTCGGCCAGCGCGCGACTCTCGACGTACAGGCGCTCGGCGCTGTCATAGCGACCAGCCATGTACTCATAGACCCCGACCTCGTCGAGCGCATGAGCGACCGCGCAGCGGTCGCCCAGCGCCCGGAAGATCTCGACCCGCTCGATGCCCAGCTCGCTCACCCCGCCGGTCCGCCCCAGGCGGACCTCCAGCCCACACGCGGCGCGCAAAGCCTCCGCCCGAAGCTCGGTCGGCGCCGGGGCCGCCGCGAGCGCCGCCTGCAGCCACCGGCTGCCCTCCTGGAAATGACTTCCGGCCATCCACATCGGCCCCATGTGGACGGCCAGCCTCAACGCCTGCTCGGGTTCATGCCCCAGCGCCCACCCGAGCGCCGCGCGCAGATTGTCGTGATCGGCCTCGAGCCGGCCGGGCGCGACGATCGGCCCGGCTGACGTGCACTCGGGATCGGCCGCCCGGGCGAGCTCCAGGTAGAAGGCGTGATGGCGCGCCTCCACGGTCGTCGCCTCGCCCGCCTCGACGAGAAGCTCGCGCGCGTACTGACGCATCGGCTCGAGCAGGCGATAGCGATAGCCACCGGCATCCTGCTCGGCCACCACCAGCGACTTGTCGACAAGTCGCCCCAGGACGTCGGCGACCTGGCCCCCGTCCACACCCCCGCCCGCCGCGACCTCCTCGGCGGCCTCCAGCGCGAAAGTCCCGGCAAACACGCCCAGCCGACGAAACAGCGCGCGCTCGCTCCTCGTCAGCAGCGCGTGGCTCCAGCTCAGCGTGGCCCTGAGCGTCTGCTGGCGGTCCAGCGCCGACCGACTCCCGGCCGTCAGGACGGCGAGGCAATCGCCCAGCCGCTCCGCGATCTGAGCCGGCGAGAGCGCCCCCACGCGAGCGGCGGCGAGCTCCAGCGCGAGCGGCATCCCGTCCAGCCGCAAGCAGATCTCGGCCACCGCGCCGGCGTTGACATCGCCCAGCTCAAAGCCCGACGCGACGTCGCCCGCGCGCTCGCAAAACAGACGAACCGACTCGTATGAAGCCAGCTCCGCAGGCTTCACCGACCGACCCGGGGCCGGCAGTGTCAACGACGGAACCCGCCAGGTCACCTCTCCCGGAACGCGCAGCGGCTCGCGGCTCGTGGCCAGGATACGCAGCCCCGAGCAGGCGCCCAGCAAGTGTTCGACCAGAACGGCGCAGGCCGCGACCAGATGCTCGCAGTTATCGAGGATCAGCAACCTGCTCGACTGGCTGAGCTGCGCGCCGAGGCCCTCAAGCGCCGGGCGCTGAGAGGGAAGCGTGAGACCGAGCGCGGAGGCGATCGCTGCTGGCACCAACGCGGGGTCGCCCAGCCCAGCCAACTCCACCAGCCAGACACCATCGCGGCCCGCCCCCAGCCGCGCCGTCGCAGCCTCGAGAGCGAGGCGGGTCTTGCCCGACCCGCCGGCGCCGGTCAGCGTGACCAGGCGATTACGGTCAAGCAAACGGGCAACCTCCCGCAGCTCCCGGTCGCGCCCGATGAAGCTCGTCAACGCGACCGGCAGGTTATGACGAGCAGGCTCAGCCACTCGCCCGCCCGTCGCGCGCGCCCTCGGCAAGCGCGGCCTCCGCTCCGGCGGGTCGGGGTCGACCTCACCGCGCAATAGCGCCCGATACAGACGCCCGGTCTGAGGGTCAGGCTCGGCCTCCAGATCGCGCGACAGCGCCTCGCGCAGCTGGTGATACTGCTCCAACGCCTGCTGACGACGACCGCCCGCGGCGAACAACCGCATCAAAGCGCGATGAACTTCTTCGTGCAGCGGATCGATCACCACAGCCCGCTCGAGCACCTCGACAGCCGCCCGCGCGTCCCCATCCTCGGCCAACCGGGCCGACAGCTCAAGCAGCAGCCCCAGATGCGCCTCGCTCACCGCCTCCCGCCGGCCGACCGCCCACGCTTCGTAGCGATCCTCAGGGAGAAGCTCACCGCCGCAAACCTCGAGCGCCGCGCGATAGTCAGACAACTCGCCACTCTCGCGGGCGCGCGCGACCGCCACCTCGAACGCGTCGACGTCGACCTCCACCCTCCCGCCCGGATACAACACCAGCATGTCGTCCTGCAACGGGAGCACAGCCGAAGCCTCCGCGCCGGCCGCCTCCAGCGCCCGCCGGGCGACATACAACGCCTGATGAAAGTTATTGGCCGCCGCCTCACGCGTCCGCTCAGGCCACAGCAGCTCAGTCGCCTGCTCCCGATGAACTCGTCGCTCAGGCGCCAGCGCGAGCAGCTTCACCAGACTCTTGGCCTTACGCAGGCGCCACGCGCCCTCGGGCACAATCCTTCCACCCACGCTGACCGCGAAGGCCCCGAACAGCCTTATCTGCACGGTCTTGTCCATGTGCTCCTAACCCATGCTACGGGAGCCCCGGGGCCCCGCAAGGACCGGCGCGGTGTCCGGGACGGCCCGGCCGCGCACCTCCCAGAATGCCCTTTCCCGGAGATGAGGCGCTCTAGGATCGGCGCACCTCCTCGGTCTTCACCCGCGCCACAACGGATTCTCCGCACGTTTGCCGCGCCGTTGGCGACGGGCCAGGCGGCGGCGCATGCGCGACACCACTCCGGCGGCACCCACACCGCCTCGAGCTCACCCGTCCACAACAGTTTCGCCAGCGTGGGCGCGTCCAACCGATCGGTCTTCGCCCGCGCCTGGCTGATACCGCTACCCCCGAGGGACACGACGAGCACCTTGCGCACGTGGGGCTCGAGCAACCTGACGATCTCCACGAGCTGCCCGTCACCTCAAGCGCGACCCGATCGGCCGGCACAAGGCTCTCGGCCAGCGTCGTGATCCCCTGTGGCGTGGACGGCACCCGGCCGGCGGACCACATCACGCCCTCCTCGCAGATCGCGCTCTCGATGAAGTCAAGGATCGCGGCAGGGACCGTCCTTGCGAGCGGCCCCCGCGCAGATCCCAGCGTGCGCTGGTCGAGATAGAAATCACGCGCGCGCGCCGCGTGGAGATCATGCTCCAACTGGCCACGTTTCCTGAAGCCGCTCTACGATCCCGGACGGTCGCATTTCACGAGCCCGGTTCTCGCCTCGGCTCTGCACGCCGATTCTCAGGGCGGGCCTTCCCACATCCCGCGAAACTGCGGTGCTGGCGCACCCTTCGCCCCGACGCGGTGGAGTTTGCATCGCCCCTTCGCCATGACGCAGGCCCGGCAGAACCAGCGCTGTGTCTGGTTGCCTACCGACTGTCTTGGCCACCGAGTACCCAGAGCCCCTTTGCCCGGAGCGGGCGTTACCCGCGCCGGGGCGACCTCGAGAGCCGCCCAGAGGAAGCGTCACCCCCTCGTCGTCGCTCATACGCGCTCACGCGCCAGACCATCCCCCTCCCCGCGCCTCGGCTCGCGCCTTGCGCGCGGGGTCCTTGCAGGCTGTCGCCAGTCCCTGCTGGGCGATGGCCCTTCCCGACATTATCTCCGCGATCCTTGCGTAGGTGCTCGGACCCCTACCCGCCGCGCTCCTCGACTGCGCACGTCCGCTCCTTCACCGAGGACACCGGTCTCACCCCACGTTAGACGGGTTCGACGCGCGAATCTATCCCCACACGGCAACTTCGGTGGGGAGCCCAATTTCGAGGCTGCAGTCATTCGTTTACCTTCGGGCTCCTACGCTCGCTCGGCCCCCAGATTGCTCCGACCGCAGCAGCCCGAAAGCTCCTGAGCGGCCGGCTTGCCGCGCCTTGCTGCCAGTCGAAGCCTTCTCCGTTCCAGCGGCTGGACCAGTTGCCGTCGAGCCCGGCTAGCGCGCTGGGCAGCGCGACCGTCCCAGGCCTGGGCGTTGTTGTCATCGGGCGATCCTGTCAGCCGCACACGGCTGGCGAAAGCGGCGATGTCCTCGCCCTCGGGGACGGGGACGTCCCTGTCGCCGCAGGGATTGCGTTGCTGGGTATGGCTCATCGGTTCCTCTCTTGGTTATGCATAAAAACGTCTGGGCCGTCCATCGCGTGAGATCGAAGGGAGATCAGTGCCTATGTCCGGTCGTTGCGCCCAAGCTGCGGTCCAAACCAAGTCGATAGCGCATCGCGCAAGCCCGCATCGGTTCCCTCCCCCACCCAGGCGACGTGTCCATCGGGCCTGACAAGGACCGCCGACGGCGCGGTCACCTCGCCGACCACCGGGAGCTCCCAGATGCCGGCGTAGGAGGCATCAACGAGCTGAACGCGTTCGGCCCACGGTGCGATGTCGAACCCACCGGCCCGACCGAGGTTGAGCAGCACGGGCTTGGCGCTGTGCAGCAGCGAAAAAACGCTGATCGGGCCATCAGCGCTCACAAGATCCAGGTCGGGCATGCGGCGCCCGAGGAGCGGGTGTCCTCGGCCGAGGTCGTAGGCGACGTCGAGGCCGGAGATCATCGCGGCGATGTGCTTGCGCGGTTGATCCATCGCCAGCACCTCAGCCAGGATGCTGCGAAGCGCGACCGTGCGCTCGTCGTTGGCGCCCACCGCTCTCTGCGCCATCGTGGTCTGCAGCACCCGGGCAGCAATCGGATGCCGTTCAGCGTGGTACGTGTCGAGAAGGCTCACCGGTGATGTTCCGTTGACAACCTGAGCCAGCTTCCACCCCAGGTTGACAGCGTCCTGCACGCCGATGTTGAAACCCTGTCCGCCGATTGGGGCGTGCACATGTGCCGCGTCACCCACGAGCAACACGCGGCCGCGGCGATATGCCACGGCCTGGCGCGTCATGTCGGTAAAGCTGGAGATCCAGTGCGGGCTGTGCACGCCGTAGTCCTTGCCGTCAACCCGGATGAGCGTGGTCGTGGTATGCCTCTGGCTCGCCGACGAGCGTGAAGGAGGTGGTCCCGGCGCGTGTAGAAGTTTGAGGTGACGGCGGTCCCTCCGGCCCGTCCGCTCCTGGTGGGAGCGTGATGGGTGGATCTGCCAAGACCGAAGGAGGAACCGCCGTGAAGGAGACCGTACCGGTCGCGCAGGCGACCAGCGAGGAGGTCGTGCTCCCGGAGCGCGTGCAGGAAGCGCTCGGGCAGTTGGTGGGCGCCGCGAAGGAGGGACTGTTGGCGCTGAGCGTGGGTGTCGGGCTCGGTGTGCTGAGCGAGATGCTTGAGGAAGAGGTCGACGAGGTCGTCGGCCCGAGGGGCAAGCACAACCCGGACCGGATCGCGGTGCGGCATGGTCACGACGATGGTGAGGTGACACTCGGTGGCCGTCGGGTCGACGTCCGGCGGCCGCGGGTGCGGACCGCTGACGGCCGGGCGGAGGTGCCGCGTGCGACCTATGAGCATTTCACCGATCGCGATCCGCTCGCGCGGGTGCTGCTGGAGCGGATGCTCGCCGGCGTCTCCACTCGTCGCTATCGGCGCACGCAGGAGCCGGTCGGCGAGGAGGTCGAGATCGCCGCGCGGTCGACGTCGACGAGCGCGGTGTCCAGGACGTTCGTGGAGCGCACCCGCCACGCGCTTGGGGAGTTGATGTCTCGGCAGCTCGCCGATCTGCGCCTCGCGGTGATGATGATCGACGGGATCGAGCTCAAGGAGCGGATGATGATCGTCGCGCTCGTACGACGCAGCCGTTGCGCGGCTACGCCTCAGGGCAGGCGCGACAGGCGCCCGCCGAACAAACCGAGATGGCCCGAGCAGCTCAAGCTCGGCGATGCTGGACCAAGGCCGTCGCGCTGCTGCTCCCCGAGCGAGCAGCCATCACGCAACACGCCTGGTGCTCGTCCCAAGGGGCGGTCGGCGTTAGCTGGAACCGAGGAAGCACTCGACGTGGCCGGGCTGTCCCTCGCGCGAGACAGCGATCGCCAGGCCGGACCGGACGCACCTCGCCGCTTGGCCTGTTCCGTAGCGGTCTCGTTCGGGCGGCCGGGGTCGTCGCGTGCTGGCTAGCGCCGAGCGGTCGGTTTGTCCGTCGCTCCGGCGGTGGCAACCTCCCGCGCGGTGGTTACGAACGCCCGGACCGTGGGGGATGATCTGTCGGGTGCCCAGGCAAGAGAGACGACCGCCGGTTCGGCGTCGGTGACCGGAACGTAAGCGATGTCGGAGCGCCGGTCGTGGAGCGTGGCTGCCTTGGGCATCAGGCAGACGCCGCGACCGGCTCCAACAAGCGTGATGATCTCTTCTGGGCTGCGTGCCTTGGCGGCGATGCGTCCGGGGAGACCGTGGCGTCGCTGTTCGGCCAGCCATCTCGCCGGGGGGCCGCCATGGGAAACCATTGGGTTGACGATGAACGATTCGTCACGCAGGTCCGCGAATGTCAGCGTTTCGCGGCTGGCAAGCGGATGCGTGTTCGCTAGCGCGATCAGGCGAGGCTCGGTGGCGATGACCGCGACCTCGAGCTCTGTCTGGTCGGGCATCAAGCGCGTGAATGCAACGTCGACCTTCCCATCGAGGATCTCGTCGATGTTTCCGAACAGGATCTCGCGGACGCTGATCTCGGTCACGGGTTGGCGCTCGTGGAAGGCGGTGAGCACCGCGGGCAGCAGCGCCCTGCCGGCGGATCCATAGAACCCGACGGTCAACAGCTCGGCCCCGGCCGCGCGCGAGGCGCTGATCGCGCGCTGTGCCTGGGCTAGCGCACGGCGGCCCTCCAGCAGGAGCGCTTCCCCCGCTCGGGTCAGACGGACGTTGCGGCTGTTTCGCTCGAGCAGGGTCACTCCCAGTTGTTGCTCGAGTCGTCGTATCTGCTGACTTAGCGAGGGTTGCGCGATGTGCAGCCGGTCGGCCGCGCGGCCGAAATGCAGCTCCTCGGCGACCGCGACGAAGTAATCCACCAGCCGGAGATCGAGCCGTTCCATAGGCATAGCCTACTGATCGCCCGCCATGCCCGGCCCCGGCGCCCCGCCCCGGATCAATAGGCGTTCGACTATTGATACCGCGGCAACTTGTCTTGGACTTTGGGCCGGGTGGGGGTGAGACTGGCGGCGTTTCAACCGCCTGACGACCACCGACTCGAGACGACCTCAAGGAGAGCCGATGCCTACCAACCTCACCACCGTTGAGATGAAGGCGAAGGTGCAATCGCACTTTGAAGACTTCGTCAATAACCGCAAGGCCGAGGTGATCCGGACCAACATGACGGCCGACTTCTATGACCACGACGGCCCCAGGGAGGAGCCGACCGACGCCTCGGGCGACGAGCAGATGATGCGCCAGATGTACACGGTGATGCCCGATCTTCACCTCACGATCGAGGATCTGATCGCGGAGGGTGACAAGGTGGTCTGCAAAAACCACTGGCGTTGGACCGACCCGAAATCCGGGAAGAAGATGGGCTTCCACGGCTTCGTCCTGTGGCGCTTCGAGGGCGACCGGATCGCCGAGCGGTGGGCCACCGTCACCAAGCCCGCCGAGGACTACCCATGGGAGTGAACACTGAGGCCGGCTCGTCGGTCGCCGCGCTTGCCGGGGCGTATCTCGACGCCGTGACCCGCGGGGAGGGCGCCGTCGCGGCCGAGCGCTACTTCCACCCGGAGATCGTGTACATCGTCAACGGGCCGCCGTCACTGGTCGAAGCGGTCGACCTGCCGGCGCTCTCAGGCGAGCTTCACTCGGCGCTTCCGTGGCTCGGGATCTACCGCGGGCTTGACGAGGTCCGCGCGTTCCTCACGCACATGCACTCGAACCTCGACGTGACCGGGTTCGGCCCGCGCGAGATCGTCGGCGGCGACCAGCGCGCCGCGGTGTTCGGGTGGTTCGGACTCAGGGCCCGCCCGGCGGGGCGGGAGGTTCGAATTGCCTTCTCCGTCCTGGTCGAAGGGCGCGACGGAAAGATCGCCCGCTACCAGTTCCTCGAGAACACCTTCGACGTGTCGCTCGCGTTCCGCTCGGGCGGATCGTGGGCGTTCCAGACCGACGGCGAGACGACAACCGTGCCCACCGAAAGGTAGATCGCCAATGACAACCGGCAGCTCCGCACCACCCCGAGTCACGGTCGAGCGCTTCAGCGCCAGCGAACCGGGCGCCTGGTCCAACTCCTATCTGATCAGCGACAGCGAGGAGGCGATGCTGTTCGACGTCTTCCAGCTTCGCAGCGACGCCAAGCAGCTCGCCGACAGTGTCGAAGCCTCGGGGAAGAAACTCGGCAAGGTGTGGATCTCCCATGCTCACCCCGACCACTTCCTGCAGCTAGACCTGATCGTCGACCGATTCCCAGACGCAAAGGTGCTCACCACCCCCAACGTGCTCGAGGATCTGAAGGCCGACGGTCCTTGGATGTTCGACCTGCTGAAGGGAAAGCTTGGCCACGAGGCGGCCGGGCGCCTGTTCGAGCCGACGGCGATCGCCGACTCAAGCCTGCCGCTGGGCGACAGCATGCTCGAGGTCGTCGAGTTTGGAGCGGGCGAGGCCAAACACCACGCCTGCGTTCATCTCCCCGACCGGCAGGCGTTCGTGACCTCGGACCTGATCTACAACGGAGCGCACCTCTACCTCCAGGAGCACAACCTAGAAGGGTGGCTGGCGCGCCTTGACGAGTTCGAGCGGTTCGCCGCGCAGCACGTAATCCAGACGCTCTACCCGGGACACGGGCCCGCCGGCGGGCTCTCACTTATCCAGGGCACCCGCGAGTATCTGCAGGCGTTCGCGACCGCGGTGAAAACCGGAGACGTCGCGAGCGCCCGCGAGGCACTCACCACCCGGTTCCCCGACTACCGGGTCGAGCAGTTCCTCACGGTGTTCAGCCTGCCCGCGTACTTTCCACCAACAGGCGCAGGTTGTTAGACCTGGCCTCAAGCGCCGAACAGGGACGCGCTAGTCCTCGCTTCGAATCCTCTCTACGCTCGAGATTGGCGGGGTAACGGCTGTCCGCTTCCATAGGCTCCCCGCGGCGGCGTGGCCTGGCGATCGCTGTCTCGCGAGGGACACCCGGCCACGTCGAGCGCTTCCTCGGTTCCAGCTAACGCCGACCGCCCGTTCGGACGAGCACCAGCACGCCGACCCCATCGGCCGAGACTTCCGCATCGCCAGGACGAATCGAGCGTCGGAGGCAGCCCTGACGTCGGGCCGCAGGTGCTAGCGCTCCGGGAGAAACGCAGCAACCACGGGAGCAGCAGTCTCGTGCCGATGCCGGCTACTGGCACACCGCCCAGATGCAGACGATCAGCGAGCGCGGGATCGAGGTGCTAATCCCGCCCGACGGGAACATGCGCGAGGGCAAACGGCCGGGCTGGGAGAACGGCCTCTATGAGCTGATGCGCCGCAAGCTATCCACCGAGCGTGGCCGCAAGCTCTACGCGCAACGAAAGATCAGTGTCGAGCCGGTTTACGGACAGATCAAATACAACCGCGGCGTCGACCGGTTCATGCGAAGAGGCAGAGCCGCCGTGCAGTCAGAGTGGCGGCTGGTGACAGCAACCCACAATCTCCTCAAGCTGCACAGCCACTGGATCGCCAACACCGCCTGACGCCGCCACAGGCGGACACGGCGAAAACGATTCCGCGGAATCGTCTCCGCCAGTCAGTAATCGCGCTCTTTCCGCATTTTCCGACGGCCTCGCGCCATAGCAGTAGTCCACATCGGGAGTGCGTGGATCGTGAAGGCAACGCCAGCGAGATGGGCGCCCACGCGGGTCGGGCTTGCTGGCGGCCTCGATGAGGGGCTTGCCCAAGCCTGGGTTCTCCAGCACACGCTAGCCGAACGGCAGAGAGAGTTTGCCGAGCGCGTCGATCCGCCGGCCAGTCGCTCACCACCGCACTATTCGGGGCGGCGGCGCGGTGGACCCCCCTGGGACGGCCCGAGCGAGCGGTCGGCACTGCGCGGCCTCGCACGAGCGGCCCCACATGAGGCCCCACACGAGTCGCCTGACTGACGGCCTGCTAATGAGCGGTCTCTGCTGACACTGCTCGCATGCAAGACAAATTCACTCCTGACATCGGAGATTCCCCAAGCCTGGGCTACTCCGCCACTCGCAAGGCCCTCTTCCCGGCGACCCCAGGTCCGCCGGTGGGGATCAATTGGTACCTCGCCCCGGACGAGCTCGACAACGGGCACGGAAAGTTCGTCGAATACCTCCAACTCAGTGACGCATGGCATCACGGCCTGGCGGCGTGCGATCACCAGCTGATGCGATGCCTGGCGCAGATGACCGAGAGCAGGCTCGAAGCGCTAGAGATTGTGGTGCGCTCCCCGCCAGTTGGCCCAGCCGCGGGTCCGGGTCAGACGGCGAGGACGTCGGGCGAGCTTGCGTCGTACGCCGGGATCCAAGCCGCGCCTCGCCCCTCGAGATCGCCCCGCAGTCGCCGCCGCACCGCGATCGCGATGTCCCGTCGCCAGGCCGCCAGCGGGGAGGAGAGGTGGTTGCTCGTGCCCCTGGCCCGTGACGTCAGCACCACCTGGCTGGCGCGGGGCCGCCGCGCGCGCTCGTACCGGGCCAGCCCGGCGAGGGGATCGTCGGACTCGGTCGCCAGCGCCGCCGCCAGGACACAGCCATCCTCGATCGATTGGCAGGCGCCTTGACCGAGGTACGGCAGCATCGCGTGCGCGGCGTCGCCCACGAGCGTCACCCGGTTCCGCGTCCAGCCGGGGATGGGGTCACGGTCGTAGAGCGCCCACTTGTACCAGATCTCGCCGGCCGCAAACAGGCGCAGCAGCGACTCGTGCCAGCCGCTGTAACGCTCGAGCACCTCGTTGCGGTCGCACTCGGTGACCCACGACTCGTGCCGGTAGTTCTCGTCGTCGTAATGGCATACGACGTTGATGAGCTCGTCGCGGCGCAGCGGGTAGAGGACGATGGTCCCGTGCGGCCCGAACCACTGGGAGCTGTCCATGGCCGGCGTCGTCCCGGCCACGGCCTTGACCGGCACGACGGTTCGGTAGCAGATCTTGCCGGTGAAGCGCGGCGCGTCCGCGCCGAACAGCGATGTCCTGACCGCCGAATGGATCCCGTCGGCGCCGATGATTACATCGGCCTCGATCTCGCTGCCGTCCTGAAAGCGTGCGATCGCGACGTCGCCGTCCGGTGATACCTCGGTACAACGCGCCCCGAGCGTGACGATCCCGTCCGGTAGCGCATCGGCCAGGACGTCGAGCAGATCAGCGCGGTGCACGGTGGCGCTGGGGGCGCCGTACAACTCGGCCTGCTCGCTCGGATCGGTGCGCGAGATGATCCGTCCGGTCCGCCAGTTGTGGGATACGACCCACCGGCAATCCCCGGCGACCCCGCGCACGGCGTCCTCCAGATCGAGCGCTCGGAGCACTTTCATCGCGTTCGGTCCGAGCGCCACCCCGGCACCGATCTCGCGGAGTTCGGGGGCCGCTTCATACACCGCCACGTCGAACTGACGCCGTACGAGTGCGTGGGCCGCCGTGAGCCCGCCGATGCCACCGCCGATAATCGCCACCCGCGTCATGTCAGCTCGCCAGTCCTCTTGTCTCTCGCTCCGGGGGTGGGGCAACTCGGCCACACTGTCGACGAGTATGCCGCAGGGAACGGAGATCCGCTCCCCGGTGTCACCGGCACGGGTGCTGCCGCCACCGCCGACCGCCGCGCTCAGCGCCCAGGAGCCTCATCGCATCGTCCGACCGTATTACGGTCAGCATCCTGACCGTCCACGCTTAGCTCTTGATTAGCGGCGAACTGCGGTGCGGCAACCGGGTTGACAGTTTCCGGAGTCCGTCCTAAGTTGCGGTCCCCTCGTTGGGCCAACACGGTCGTCTGCGGCCGGCGCACGGTTGTGACAGGCGATCTGCCTTGCTGTCGAGATTGAGAAGTTTCTTAAGGAGAGTAGGCGCGAGAACGTTGACGGCACCGTCTGTCAGCCCCCAATCACCAGCCGCGCGATGATCTCGGCGACGATTACGTCGACGATCGTTCTGCAGGCCGTGGGTTTCGGGCTGGTCACCGCGGCGACGATCGCCATCGGCGCCATCGGGTTCACGCTCCAGTTCGCCGTCACGAACATCCTGAACATCGCGTTCGGGTCAATGCTGACGGTGGGCGCTTTCGCCTCGCTCCTCGTGCAGCGGGCGCACCTCGGTCTCGGCGCGACCATCGTGGCCGCGCCGCTGGCGGGGGCGGTGGTGACGTGGCTGCTCGCACGCACGTTGTATGCCTGGTTCGCGCGTCACGGGCGCGGCGCCTTCGATCTGATCATGGTGTCCCTGGCGGCGAGTCTGATCATCCAGTACGCCATCGATGCCGCTGCCCAAGGGCAGGCGTTCTCGTTCACCTTCCCGACGGGGAAGACCGTTCACGCGGGCGCGTTCGTGTTCACCACGGTGTCACTCGGGCTTATCGGCGTGGCTGTCATCGTCCTCGTTTTGACCGTCGCTGCCCTCCGACTGACCCGGATGGGGAAGGCCCTCCGTGCGCTCTCTACCGACCCGAAGCTGGCCCGCGCGTGCGGCGTGCCGATGAGGAGGATCCTCGATCTCACGTGGCTGCTCAGCGGGGCGCTGGCGGGACTGGCGGGGCTGGTGTATGTCACGAACAGCCTGACCGTCAGTTCCGCCACCGGCCTGGACTTTCTGGTGCTCGTGGTCGCCGCGGCTCTTCTCGGCGGCGCCGGCTCACCGATCGGAGCTGTCGTGGCCGCACTCGTCGTTGGCATCGCGACTGAGGTGGTGGCCGCGATCGGCGGGCAGTACTACAGCCAGGCCGTGGGGCTCGCCATCCTGGCCATCGTGCTGATCGTGCGCCCGGCGGCGCGCACCTGGGGTGGGGCCATTCGCGACGAGGTCACGGTGTGAGCCGCGCCGCCGTCGTCCACCGGCGCCTCGGCAGCCCGACCGGCCCGCCGGGGCCTGAGTTCCGGCCGACATGACGTACTACCTCTCCACGGTGGCCGTCTACTTCGGCGTCGACCTACTGGCGGCGTGGGCGCTCAACATGCAGTTCGGCTGGGCCGGCGTGCCCAACTTCGCCTTCATCATCTTCCAGGCCATCGGCGCCTACGTGGCGGGGGCGGTCACGCTGGGCAGCGACACCGGAGCCAACTCCTGGGAGCACTACATCCTCGGCATGAACCTCCCGTTTCCCGTGCCGCTTCTGGCTGCTGCAGCGGCGGGTGCCCTGCTGGCGCTCGGCCTCGGGGTGATCGCCACGCTGAAACTGCGCCACGACTACCAGGCCGCCGTGTTCCTCCTCGTGTCCCTGATCGCGACCGAGGTCGTATCGGCCGATGTGGGACTGTTCAACGGCTCCAATGGACTGGCCGCCATTCCGGCGCCGCTGTCCGGCGCCCTGGGCTCCCTCAGTCACAGCGCCTACGAGTGGGTGTACGCCGCGTTCGTCGCGGTCGTGTGCGTGGCCGCGCTGTGGTTTGTCCGGCGGCTGGGGCGATCCGGCTGGCAACGGGCGCTGCGCGCCTCGCGCGACGACGAACAGGCGGCCGCCTCGCTGGGCTTGAATGTGTCACTGCTGCGCCTCCAGGTGTTCGTCGTCGGTGGTGCCATCGCCGGCCTCAGCGGCGGCTTGCTCGTGGGCTTCATCGGCGCCTGGTCGCCCGGTGGCTGGGGATACGCGGAGACCTTCGCGGTGCTGACGGCCATCATCCTGGGCGGCGTCAGCAACGACTGGGGCGTGGTCATCGGGACGCTGCTCGTGCAGATCCTGTTCATCCAGGTCCTGTCGTTCCTGCCGGATATCGGGTATCCCGGCCTGATTGACAAGCTCCAATGGATCGTGATCGGCGTGTTGTGGCTCGTCGTGCTGGCGCTCCGCCCGCGCGGGATTCTTC
Organism: uncultured Solirubrobacterales bacterium; assembly: GCA_963834675.1. GTDB lineage: Bacteria > Actinomycetota > Thermoleophilia > Solirubrobacterales > Solirubrobacteraceae > Palsa-465. The sequence continues at coordinate 754,637 of CAWICS010000008.1, read as the reverse complement.
CGGAGCGGCGCTACCGCATCGAACCGAGACAGCCGGTCGCCGGTGACTGAGGCAGCCGCGCCCACATCCGGCATCGCCGCTGCCGGGAAGTCGGCCGGCGAGTCCTCGATCCCGATGCTCCGAGTCGACGATGTCCGTGTCCGCTACGGCGGGGTGGAGGCGGTCGCGGGCGTCTCGATGACCGTTCAGCGGCCGCAGATCGTGGGCCTCATCGGCCCGAACGGCGCCGGAAAGTCCTCGCTGCTGGCGGCCATCGGCGGCCAGGTGCGCACGAGCTCGGGCCGCGTGTGGCTCGGCGACCGTGATCTCACGAAGATGCCGCCGTACCAGCGTGCGCGGATCGGGTTGGTGAGGACATTCCAGACAGCGGGCGTGTTCGACCGGCTGACGGTGGCCGAGAACCTGCTCGTCGCCGGACTCGGGAGCGGCGGCTCGAAGTTGTGGCGGGCGATTGCGGGCGGCGCGGCGGCGCGTGGTGAGGCGGCGCAGGCGCGGGAGCACGCGTTGAGGATCCTGTCCGATCTGGAGCTGCGGCCGATGGCGGATGCCTACTGTGCCGAGCTCAGTGGCGGCCAACGGCGGCTGGTCGAGATGGCGCGGAGCATGATGTGTTCGCCCAAGGTCCTGCTCCTCGACGAGCCGATGGTGGGTGTCGCCTCCCACCTGGTGGACCGGATCGGCCAGACCTGCCACCGGATCCGTGACTCGGGCGTGGCGGTCGTCATCGTCGAGCACTCCATGGAGGTGGTCGAGAGCATCTGCGACCGCGTCGTCGTGATGGCGTCCGGGCAGATCCTCGACGATGGTACCTACGCGAGCGTGATGAGCAACGGGTCGGTGCGGGATGCGTACCTGGCCTAGGAGCGACCTTGCCACCCGCTGACACCGGGGCCGCCCGGCCGGTCGGCGCCAGCGCGCTGGCGCTCGAGGGCATCACTGCCGGCTACAGCCGGGTTCCGGTCGTACGCGATGTGTCGATGGATGTACGCGGCGGCGAGATCACGCTCATCGTCGGTCCTAACGGCGCCGGCAAGAGCACGCTCGTCAAGGCCGTGATTGGCGAGCTGCAGCTGCTGGGCGGCCGGATCACGTTCGACGGGGTCGACATCACCGGATGGGGCGAGGAACGGCGCGCCAAGTCGGGCTTCGGATACGTGCCGCAGCTGCGAGACGTCTTCCCCACGCTCAGCGTCGTCGAGAACCTCGAGGTCGGCGCGTACCGGCTGGGGTCACGGGCGACGCGTCAGGCGATCGCCGAGATGCTGGAGCGGTTCCCTCAGCTCCACCGCCTGCGCCGGCGCAAGGCGAGCCAGCTGAGCGGCGGTGAGCGCAAGCTGCTGGCGATCGCGCGGGGGCTAATCGCCAACCCGCGGCTGCTCATCCTCGACGAGCCGACCGCCAACCTGGCACCCAAGATCGCGCACGACGTGCTGGAGAACGTGGTTGTCGAGCTGGCGGCGCTCGGGCACGGCATCCTGCTCATCGAGCAGCGGGTGGCGCTCGCCTCGCGCATCGCGGCCCACGTGACCGTGCTCGTCGACGGCGGCGTCCGTTACTCGGGGACGGGCGAGGAGTTCCGGGCGCTGCCCGACGTGGGGGCCGTGTTCTTCTCGCCGCGGCCGGATGAGCCGGCGAACCAGGAGGAGGCGGTGCAGTTGCCGCAGCGGTGAGCCGCTGGGGCGCCTTACCGCGTGTCGCGACGTCGCGACGGCCGGCGAGCTCGCCGGCCCAACCCCAAGCAGGAGGAGACAGCGTGAGCAGGATGAAGTGGACATCCAGGAGGTGCGCCGCGGCGGCGGCGGCGGTGGCAGCGGCGGTCGGAGTGGCCGCGTGCGGATCGTCGAATAGCGGCGGGTCGGGCGGTGGCGGCGGCGGTGGTGGCGTGACGTTCGGGCAGATCCAGGACTTCACCGGGGTGGGTGCCGCAGTGGCGCCGTACTCCAACGCGTCCGAGCTGTCGGCGATCTACACGATCAACGCCGGCGGTGGCATCAACGGGCAGAAGGTGGCGAACAATCCGATCGACACCAAGAGCGACCCGGCAGACGCCGTCATCTCGATCAACAAGGCGCTCGCCACCAGTCATCTCAACGCGACGAATGGCCCCAACAGCGACACGGCGGCCGCCGTCGTCCCGATCCTGGAGCGATCCAAGGTCATCGTCTTGTGCGGATGCGGCAACCCCCAATACGACCGCAACACCAATCCGTACTTCTGGCGCGTCATCCCTCCCGATCCCGTCGGCGGCGAGACGATGTCGCTCTACGCCCACCAGCTGGGGTACACGCGCGTGGCCGCCGTGTTCGGAACCGACTCGGGCTCGCAGGGCGACCTGCCGGGCGTGATGGCCGGCGTCAAGGCGGCGCATCTGCAACTCGTGGCGAACATCGGCCTGACACCTGACCAGACCTCGTACCGGTCCCAGGTCGAGCAGCTGATCGCGGCCAAGCCCGAGGTCATCTTCACCGAGTCCGACGGGCAGACCGCCGCCGCATTCTTCGGCGAACTCAAGCAACTCGGTCAGCTCGTGCCCATCTTCGGCACGAACGCCACGTTGCAGACCAATTACCTCAAGGCTCTCTCGGCCGCGATCGGGATCAGCGACCTCAAGAAGTACTACCAGGCGCAGGCACCGGCAACGTCGTCCGCCACCGCCGGAGAGAGCAAGGCCGTCAACGAGTACAACACCGCGGTGCGCCACGTCGGCGCCCATCTGGCGTCGCCGCTCGGTCAGTGGCTGAACAACTCGTTCGTGGAGGGCGCATACAGCGGGGTCATCATGGTCGCGCTGGCGATGGACGCAGCCCATTCCAGCAATCCCACGGCGGCCAACAACTACATCATGAAGGTGACCGCTCCCGGGTCGGGGAAGACTGTCGTGTACACGTACGCGGACGGAGTCGCCGCCCTGAAGGCGCACAAGCAGATCCAGTACATCGGCGCCGGAGGCCCGATCCTCTTCGACCAGTGGCACAACTCGTTCGGCGACCAGGCGATGCAGAAGGTCACCGTCGACGGGACGGTCGTGTCGTCGAAGAACTTCCCGGCCGCCGAGATTCAGCGTCTCGGCTGATCAGCCGACCCGTGACCGACGCCCGGGCGCGACCTCAGCGCGCCCGGCGTCGAGCCGGACCTGGCCGCCCACAGACATCCGAGTGAGATGAAGATCGACGCGTTCACCCACATCCTGCCGTCCGAATACGCCCGGCGCATGACCGACCTCGGCGATACGCCGGCCGCCCGTAACATCCGCAACCGGATCGCCGGGGTGCCGTCGCTGGCTGACCTCGATCTTCGTTTGCGCCAGCTCGAGGAGTTCGGCGACGACTACCGCCAGATCATCAGCCTGCCGGCGCCGCCGCTGGAGGACATCGGCGAGCATTCCGTCGGCCGGGAGATGGCGAAGGTCGGCAACGATGGCATCGCCGCGCTCGTCCGGGACCATCCGGAGAGGTTTGCCGGGTTCGTCGCCGGGCTGCCGCTGGCTGACGTCGGCGACGCGATCGCCGAAGCCGGCCGGGCGATGCGAGATCTCGGTGCCGTCGGCGTCCAGATCTACACCTCCACGCAGGACGTGCCCTGGGACCATCCGCGCTCTGACGAGTTCTTTGCCGCCATGGAGGAGCTTCAGGCGATGATCTGGGTGCACCCCACGCGTAACAACCATTGGGCGGATTACCCGACCGAGGACCGGTCGCTGTATCTGGTGGGCGCTGGGCTGGCCGCATGACACGTCCTTGTTCATGGCGCGGATCGTCTTTTCGGGGCTTCTCGACCGCCACGCCGGCCTGCGCTTTCTCACCCACCACGGCGGCGGCACGATTCCGATGCTCGCCGGCCGCGTGGGGGCAGGCTGGGATCAGCTGGGCGTCCGCACGCCGCCCTCCGAGCGCGCCGATGTCGAGAACACGCTCGTGCGCCCCCCATCGAGTACTTCAAGCAGTTCTACGCCGACACGGCGCTGTTCGGAGCGGTGTCAGCGATCGCCTGTTCGCTCGACTTCTTTGACGAGGACCACCTCCTGTTCGCGTCCGACTCGCCGTTTGATCCCGAAGGGGGGCCGGGTTACATCCGGACGACCATCGCCAACCTTGAGCAACTCGGCCTGTCCGAACAGCAGCTCGAGAAGCTCTTCCACGGCAATGCCGAGCGGCTGCTGACGCTGGGAAGCCGGATGCAGGCCAAGAACGGCTGAGCCGGCGAGCGGCGGCGTCAGCCGATCCGCACGGCGCAGGCCACGCTCAGCGGCCCGCCGTTGATCCCGGCCAGGATGTAGGTCGTGTCGCCGATCGTGGCCACGCCGCCGTCGGCGACGTGCCCCGGCAGCGTGCCGGCGCGGGAGACACGCCGGGTGGCCGGGTTGAAACGAAGGATCGCGTTGCTCGCGCCCGCAGGCGTGGACCACCGCATAGGAACACCTGACCGTCGCGCGCCGTCGCCATGGCATGCGCGTACGAGGTGGGTAGCTGGCCCCACGATGTCGGCTCGCCCCATGGCCAGGTTCACCCGCTGGATCGACCGCCTGAACCTGCCGCTGTACTCGCTGCCGCCTCGAGGCCGCCGAACAGGTACACCGGGCAGCCCACCACTGCCACCGCCGGGTAGCGCACCGCCAGCGGAAGGTCGGTGAGCGCGCGAAAGTGTCGCGCGTCCTAACTGGTCAGCACGCGTTGGCGGGATCACCCAGACACGCCGAAACGACCATGGTCTGGACCGGGCTGGCGACTCTGCATCTTATCCGAACCAGGACGTTTTGTGATCGCTTTCGCGGAGCTTCTACCAGAGCGACGGCGAGTGCTTTGGCCAGAAGGAATTGTCCGCTGGCGTCGACGCCTGACGAGCGCTTGGCCACCGAACTCAATCGGCAGCTCGCCGAGCTGGCTCACGACTCCCTCGGCGACGATCCCCTCGCGCGGGTTGCTGACGACGACCTGAGCGAAGGATGTCGGCGACTACCGAGGAACGGGATCTGCCCGCAACACTCTGGTAGTGCCGTCGGCGTACGCCAGCACGATCGCGCGACCTTCATCCGCGGCCTTCCTGATGGCCTCGACGGCCCCAGGCGCCTCGGCAACGATGAAAGCGGCGGTGTCCGGGTAGGGCGACCGCCCCTCGATCGCGAGCTCGCTGGCTTCGTCCATCGCCCGGGCCGCGGGCGTCCGCTCGTCGCCGGCCGTCAGCTCTGTCGCCATGACGCGATCATCGCTTCGTAGGAGGTCTCGATCTGGCGCATTGCCGCACGCATTCCCTCACCAAGGGTACCGGCGTCGAAGATCTCTGCCGGCTGCTTGCCGCCGTCGCGGGTGTAGCGGTGCATCTCGTTCACGCCGTGTGCTCCGTCGTTAGACGGGGAGGGTCTGCGGGCCGGCGCCCTCGTCGACGACGAGCACCACCGAGTAGTTCGTGACCACTCGGCGATCGGTGTTGAACTCGACGCGGATCGAGGCGCCGAGCGCCGCGTCGAGCAGCCGGCTGTAGTCGGGCGTCACGCCGGCGCCGGTAGGCCGGCGGGTGTGTCGCTGGGCGCGCCGGTCGAGAAGATCCGTGACAGCTTCGCCGCGTCCTCGCGGCCGGCCGCGCGTGTAGATAGCGAGCTGTGATCCGCGAGTCGGCGTGCCCCATCATCGCCTGCACGTTGACCAGGTCGAAGCCCTGGGCCGCGAGCGTGCCGTAGATCGTGGAAGCGGAGCGCTGGCATGTCGGGGTTCTCGCGATCGCCGTGTCACGGGCGGCTTTGAAGCGGCGCCGCAGCGCCGAGCCGTCGAGGTGCTCCCCTGTCCGAGAGCAGAACACGAGATCGGAGTTGCGAGTGAACATCGGCCGCTGCGACAGCCTCGCGAGCACCTGGGCCGGCTGCTCGGCGAGAGGGATGGTCCGGCCGCGGCCTCCTTTCGGGCTGTCCTCCTCCCCGAGCGCGTAGGCGCGCTGGACGTGAAGACGCTGCGCCTCCCCAGATCACGTGCCGCCACCGCAGCGCGAGTAGTTCTCCCATCCGCAGGCCACTGAGACCCGCGACGATGATCAGGCACGCGTCCTGGTCGTCCTCGCGGCGGCGGATCTCCTGTTCGCCCTCCCCCACGCTCATCCGCACGAGCTCGCGATGCGCGCCTCGACGCGCGGCCTCGGCGATGGCCAGGACCTCAGACGGGGTGTAGGTCACGATCTCCGCCGAGTCAGGCTCGCGCCGTTTCTCTGTCCCGGCCACCGGGTTCACTGGGGGCGCGAACGTGTCCGCCCGGCAACCGAAGGCGAACACGCCATGCATGACCGCCCGGTGAGCATTGACCGCTCGTGCTGAGAGCTCCGGTTTCGCGATCGAGCTGTGTGAGCCAGCCCGAGACCTCACGTGCCGTGATCGATGCCGCTGTGCGTCCTCCGAAGGCCGACATGATGCGTGCCTTCCCCGCCCGGCCGCGCTTGCGTCGCGCCTCCCCCGGCTGGCGGAGCATCGCTGCGTAGCCGGTGACCGTCGAGCGCTTGCAGCCGCCCACGGTACGACGATGCTCGAGCCAAGCCGCCGCGACCTCGTCGAACGTAACGGTCAGCGCCACGTCCGGATCGGCCGCATGTGCGCGCTCCTCGCGGGCCCGCTCGATGAGCTCCATCACGCTGGCCAGGGCGCTGTCATCGGTGAAGAAACCCGCCGGTGGCCGGCCCCGTCGTTTGATCCATCCGGGGTGCCGCGTTGCGCGACGGTGGCCCGGAGGCACCTCCCCGCGCTCCACCCACGCCGGCCCGACTCGCTTCTTCACCTGGGCGCCACCGGGCTCCCGCCACTTCACGAAGTACACCGGGCCATTGGCTCGCTCGACGGGCGGGAGCAGGTGGATAGTGGGGCGAGGAGACAACGACTAAGGCACCGCGAACAGAGGGCCGGAGGGGCGAGCATACGCGCCGATCCAGACGCCCGGGAAAGTCAACTAATTTGGTGGGGTACCACTTGGGTACAACAAACGGCGTCCTGGAGCCTCTGCCGGCCGGCCGGCGAAGTGCCGCGCCGACCACGAGCGCAACGTTCGTTTCAATTCCGCGCAGCTAGGATCGCCCAGTGTCCGGTGATCACACGCACTCGGTGAAGCGGCATCTCGACATCGATGCGCACGGCTATGACGTCCAGATCCGTCGGTTCATCCCGTACTACGACGACATGCTCGCGACCGGCGTCGAACTGCTTGCCGCCCTCGCCCCGGCCAGTGGGCGTGTGCTCGATCTCGGTGGCGGTACCGGCGCCTTATCGGCCGCAGTGCTCGAGGGGCTTCCGGGGGTCCGCGTGACAGTGCTGGATGTGGATCGGGACATGCTCGGCGAGGCGCGCCGGCGGCTGTCTGGTTACGGGGAACGTGTGGCGTTCAAGGAGGGCAGCTTTCTCGACCCGCTGCCTCGCGCGGACGCGGTAGTCGCGTCGTTGGCGTTGCACCACGTCCACGATCTGCAGACCAAGACTGAGCTTTACCGCACGATTCACGACGCGCTTTCGCGGGGCGGGGTCTTGCTCAATCTGGATGCCGCGATAAGCGAGGACACACGGCTGAACGCGCTGGTGTTCGATCGCTGGGCGCATCAGATGAGCGAGCACGGAATCACCGACCGTCAGGCGCGCGGTCACTTCGCCGCGTGGTCAGACGAGGATCGCTACTTCCCGCTCGAGGTAGAGCTGGGCGCGCTCCGCGAAGCGGGCTTCGATGAGGTCGAGTGCTTCTGGCGACGCGGGGCGTCTGCGATCACCTGCGCGCTCCGCGCGAGCTGACAGTCCGACCAGACGTCTACCCGGAGCGGATTCGCCCCTTTGTGCAGCACGTCGTCAGTGCGATCGTCCCCTACCCAGCCGCGCTGGCCACTGCTTGCGTGGCATAGCCATAGCCGGCACGACGACGCCGCTGTGGTGGAAGCGATCGTGCAGAGCACGGCCTGAGTGGGTGCGGTCCCGCCGTTGGTTCCCGCGAAGCAGCAGTCCGATGCCCTACGGAAGCAGTAGCGCGGCCGGTGACGGCAGCCTCGCGCGGCCCGGCTCGCGGATCGCCCGGGCGATGCAGCCGTCCGTCGCGCGCGGCGAGACGAGTGGTCCTCGTCCAACTCGGAAGCGGCGCTCCGTTTGCAGGGAGGCGGTCCGAGCGGCGAGCTAGCAGCGTGGCGGGCCAGAATCGAGTTAGAACTCGCTACGGGCCGGTGTCTCGCTGCCTGCAAACCGGCTTCGGCGTGCGCGGCCCGTAATGCCGGTTTCTTCCCGGTTGCAGCTCGCGCGTGGAAAATTTTGCATTTCTTGTGGCAAAGTCGCGTAAGATTGCCGAGAGATGGTCGGGGATTGGACCGTCACGCGGGCGGAATGCCTCAAGCGGTGGAATGCAATCGGCGCCGGGCTGGCCGCGGGCGGAATCCTCGTGGGCGGTTTCGCCTCGTTGGCCTCGTCGTCGCCCGGCAAGGCTCAGGATGCGGCTGTTCTCAGCTTTGCGCTGGCATTTGAGGAGCTCCAGGCCGACTTCTATGCTCAGGCCTTGCGCGACCTCTCGCTGCGGGGTGATTGGCTGCAGTTCACGCAGGTCGTCGGTGCGCACGAGCGCGCACACGTCGCGTTCGTGCGGCGCGCGTTAGGTGCGGCGGCGAAGCCCGTCCCGAAGCTCACGTTGCGCCGGCCGCCGGCAAATCTCGGGGAATTTCAGCGCATGGCCGTGGAGCTGGAGGACATCGGCGTGGCGCTTTACAACGGTCAGGCGGGAAACCTCACCGCCGGTGCGCTTGCCGCCGCCGCTGAGATCGTTTCGGTCGAGGCTCGGCACGCGGCATGGGCCCGTGACCTCGTGGGGGAGCTGCCAGCGCCGGCGGCGACCGACATGCCCGCCGACGCCACGCAGGTGGAGGCACGGTTGACCCGAGCGGGGGTTCAAGTTGGCTGACGAACCCGCGCTGCCAGCGACGATTGCCGCGTTCGATCGCGACGGAGCGCTCGTGGAAGCCGAACACGCGGTCCGCTCGACACGCCGGGGCGTGTTTGCCGGCGCGGCGGCCGGCGCGATGATGGTTGCGCTGGGGAGGACGAGTGCGGCCCGGGCGAGCGGCGCGAGCAAGCACGACATCGCCATCCTCAACTATGCGCTCGGCCTGGAGTACATCCAGGCTTCGTTCTATACCGAGGCAGAGCGCCTGGGTGCGCTGCATGGCTCGCTGGCGCAGCAGGCCCACGTGGTGGGTTCCCATGAGCGCGCACACGTGGCCGCGTTTCGCGAGGTGCTCGGGGCAGCAGCGATCAAGCGCCCGACGTTCAACTTTCGCGGTGTCACCGAGGATCCGGATGCTTTTCGCCGGACCGCGGTGGCGTTCGAGGACTTGGCGGTTGCTGCCTACAAGTACCAGGCCCCGCGGGTGCAGTCGCGGGCGTACCTGGCAGCGGCGGTCGCCGTGCATTCGGTCGAGGCGCGACATGCCGCCTGGATTCGCCGTCTGGCGGGAGTGCTTCCGGCTGCCACCGCGTTTGACCAGCCGTTGCCGCCAGGTCAGGTCGAGGCGCTCGTGGCCTCTACGCATTTCGTCGTCGAAGCTCCGCGGATGGCCGCCCACTCGCGGCCGCGCACGACAGGGTGATGCCGCAGACGGTGGCCCGGATCGTGGCGCTCGCCGCCGTTCCCGCCCTCGCCGTTTGCGCCGTACTCGTGCTTGCCCCGTCCTCACGCTCGCCAGCGGCGCAATTGCGACTGGCACCGCCAGCACGCGCCCCGTGGATGGCAGTTCGCCCGGTAGCGCTGCCGGTCATGCGCCAAGCCACGCGGTGGGCTCCCGTGATCCGGACGGTTCTGGCACGCGTCGCCCCCACGCCGTCGGCGGCGCCCGTGACGACGGTCGGGACCCGCACCCCCGAAGGCACGACGAACATCCTGGAGTTATTGGGCCCCGCGCGCCGCGAGCCCAGTGGCCTGTGGCAGCGCGCTCGGCTCGCGGTGCTACCGAACGGCACCAACGGATGGGTGCCGCGCTCCGCGCTCGGCGACTCTGTGTTTCTCGATACGCGACTGGTCATCGACCGTCATCGCTTTCGCGCCACCCTTTCGCGCGGTGGCGTGCCAGTGTTCACCGCCGCGATCGGGATCGGCCAGGCGCAGTGGCCGACACCCACCGGCGACTTCTACGTCCGCGACGTGCTCACACGCTACCGAAGCCCCTTCTATGGCCCGGTGGCGTTCGGCACCAGCGCGCGCTCGCCAACGCTCACCGACTGGCCAGGCGGGGGATACATCGGTATCCACGGCACCGATCAGCCGAGCCTGATTCCGGGAGCGATCTCGCACGGCTGCATTCGTATGCGTAACGCCGACATCTTGCGGCTCGCGGCCCTGATGCCCGTTGGCACACCGATAACGGTCCGGTGAGCCCACGCGCCGCCCACAACGCGAGCCGCGCGTGACTCGTGCAACCGCGGCCGGGAACTAGCTGGCCGCTCGGTCCGCCGGCTCCTGCAAACGGAGCGCCGCTTCCGAGTTGGAAGACTTCCACCAGTCTCGCGATCGCGCGCGTGGGCCCCCTGAGTAGCGGACCTCGTCCGATCCGGGAGCGAGGCCGGTCACTACCGAGTTGCCGTCAAAGCCGCTGAGCACCTGCTTGCCGGCCGCTCGCGGTATCAGAAAACCGACTCCGAAGGGGGAAGGTCGCTCGGCGGCGAAGCGCAACTGTCAAGGCAACGGCTTGCCCGCGGTAGCGAATGTCGTCCATGCCAGAAACCAGCTCCGACGCGACGGTCGTGGCCGCTCCCACCCCCGTCCGCCCACCTTGCCGACGTCAGCATGCAGTCGGTTAGACTCAGATGCGTTGCCAGACTGGCTACTCCGGGCCGTGCGCCTAATGGGCACCAAGTGAGCCGCGGCCGATCGTGACCTCGCCAGCGCAGCCCGACGGTCCTTCCCCCGCGGAGCCCGGTGAGGCGCCCTCCGCGCAGCCGCATGGCAAACGCTTTGGGTCGGAACGAGCATGGGAGCGGGTCGAGGTCGCGCGCGGGCGCTTTGAGCGGTCGTGGATCGAGGATCTCATCAGGCATGTCAAGGCGGTCGACTTGTACACCTGGACGCTCGTGTTCGGCGCGGAGCTGCTGTGGTCAGTGCTTCCGCTGCTGATCCTGCTGAGTTCGTTCGCGAGCCATCGAATCGAGGACGACCTGAGCCAGCACATCGGTCTCGACCGCGAAGCTGCGCTGATTTTCAAAGAGATGTTCCGCAACGCGCCAGAGCACGCGGTGATCCCGATCCTAACCGGACTGCTGTTCTCGCTCGCCGGCACGATCGCGGTTGTCCAGTCACTGCGGGTGTTGTACGAGCGCATCTTCGAGCAAGCGCCTCGAGGATGGCGCGATCTTCCGCGCGTGTTCGTCTGGCTTATTGTCCTGCTTGGCTTTCTGATCATCGAAGCGGACATCACACACGCGGTTCGCGTGGCAGTCGGACCGGTCGTCGCGCGGGCTGTCAGCTTCGTGGTCGTGACGCTGTTCTTCGGTTGGACGATCCACTTCCTGCTGGCGGGCAGAGTGCGGTGGCGGCTCGTCGTTGAGCCGGCGCTTGTCACCGGGCTTGGGTGGCTGTGTCTCGCGCTGTTCGCCGGGCTGTTTTTCTCGGGGGATGTGGTGTCGGACCGCAGGGATTACGGCACGATTGGCGTCGTCTTCACGTTGTTGACCTGGTTCGTCCTGATCGGAACGGCGATCGTGCTGGGTGCCGTCGGTGGCGTGTTCTGGCAAACGCGGGTCGCAGCGGGCCGCGCAAGGCGGGCTTCCTAACTGCTGAGCGCTACGGATCGAGACGCGCGTTCGGCGGCGGATGCTGCGGACGAGCTCTGGGCGGAGGGCACGAGGCGGCCGGCTGGACGGCGACGCCGTGGCCGCCGTCCTGCATGTTGCGGGCCATGAGGGGCGCCCGACGACCCGAGCGGCCGGCTGGGCTCACGGCGCGTGAGGTCGAGATCTTGAGGCTGGTCGCGCGAGGGCTGTTGAACAAGGAGATCGCGCGGCGTCTGCAGATCAGTCCGAAGACGGTCGGTAATCACATCGAGCACATCTACGCGAAGATCGGCGTCTCGAGCCGCGCCGCCGCCGGCCTGTTTGCAACCGAGCACGGTCTCTTGGAGTTTGGCGCGGACGGCGGCAGTGCACCGCCCGTCGGCGTCGCCGCGCCCCAGGCGCAGTAGCGGCTGCGGCCTGGCCCGGTGTCTATGAGGCGAATGCCTCATAGACGCGCCGATCGGTGCGTCGTACCTTCGCCCGGTCGAAAGGCGAGAGAGGGCCATGGGCAAGAGCGAAGCAAGGTCGGAGTCGACGGCACATCTGTACGGGATGAAGCACTCCCATCCCGTGCTCGCTGCGCGGCTGGCGCTCGAGCTGACCGGGATCCCTTTCCAGGTGCACGACCTGCTGCCGGGCCTGCACGGATTGATCGTGCGCTCCAAGGGCTTTCCGGTGTGGACCGTCCCGGCTCTTTGGATCGGCGGCCGCAGGGTGCAGGGCACGCTAGCGATCGCCCGCGAGCTTCACCGCCTCGCGCCCCACGCCGGGCTGTTCCCGGGCGACCCCGAGCGTCGTCGGGTGGTCGAGCAGGCTGAGCGCTTCGGCCACGACGAGCTACAGCCGATCGTCGGCGGGTGTTCCGCTGGGCGGGCGCGCACGCCGACGCGATCACTGCCTGGATGGCCAAGGAGGTGATCGGTGCCCCGGTGCCGATTCTCGCCGGTTACGCATTCAAGCCCGTGATGGTGTTCTTCGGCCGCGTCGTCTCGAAGGCGAGTGACACGCAGGTTCGCGAGGATCTCGCGCGCCTCCCTGCACTGCTCGATCACGTGGACGCGCTGGTCGAGCGGGGCACGATCGGAAGTGAAGCTCCCAACGCCGCCGATCTGCAGGTCTTGAGCTCGATCCGGCTCCTGATCGCCCACCAGGACTTGCGTCCGGCGATCGCGCCGCGCCCATCGGGCCACGCGGCCCTGACGCTCATCCCGGACTACCTGCGCTCGGGGCCGGACGCTCGCGCCGGTACCCGCGGCACTCCCGCCGCTGTGGCTGCCGAGCCACGCGGACGCCACCGCCTGCCGACACCGTCAGAAGGCCAGGACTACCACCAACTAGGAGGAACATCATGAGCACAGTCGAGCCGCGCGTGGAGGTCGACGGCGAGAAACTGATGCAGTTCGTGTTCCGAGCCGTGGACGAGGTCGGTGCGACTCTGAACGCCGCGCTGATCGTGATGGGCGACAAGCTCGGCCTATACAGGGCGCTTGCCGGCAGCGGCGGGCTATCCGCAGCCGAGCTGGCCGAGCGCACCGGCACCGCCGAGCGCTACGTGCGCGAGTGGCTCAACGCCCAGGCCGCGGGCGGCTTTGTCTCGTACGACCCCGATACCGAGCGCTACATTCTGCCGCCCGAGCAGACCGTCGCGCTGACTGACTCCGACAGCCCGGCCTAGCTGCCAGGCTTCTTCCAGATCGCGCTCGGTTCGGTGATCGACTCGCCGAAGATCACCGAACGGGGCACGCAGCGGCTATGGGCTCGGCTGGCACGAGCACGTGCACGACGTCCACGAGGGGTGCGAGCGGTTCTTCCGCCCCGGCTGCAACGCCCACCTGATCGCCGAATGGCTCCCCGCGCTCGACGGTGTCGCGGACAAGCTCGAGCGCGGCGCGCAGGTCGCGGACGTCGGCTGCGGCCACGGCGCCTCGACGATTCTGATGGCGCGCGCGTTCCCGAACTCGACGTTCGTCGGCTTTGACTACCACGAAGGGTCGATCGAGACCGCGCGTCAGCGAGCCAGCGACGCCGGGGCGGGCGACCGGGTCAGCTTCCAGGTCGAGCCGGCGGCCGCCTACAGCGGCAGTGGCTACGACCTCGTGACGATGTTCGACTGCCTGCACGACATGGGCGACCCGGTCGGTGCCGCCCGCCACGTGCACGGGACGCTGAAGTCCGGCGGGACGTGGATGATCGTCGAGCCGCACGCCGGCGACGAGGTCGAGGACAACCTCAACCCCGTCGGCCGCGCCTATTACGCCTTCTCGACGCTGCTGTGCACACCGGCGTCGCTCTCGCAGGAGGTCGGACTCGCGCTCGGCGCGCAGGCCGGCGAAGCCCGGATCAGAAATGTCGTCGAGATGGGCGGCTTCAGCCGCTTCCGCCGGGCCGCCGAGACACCGTTCAACCTCGTGTTCGAAGCAAGGCCCTGAGGCCACCGGCGCTCGAGCCACGTACGAGAGCCGACCTTCACGATCGGTCGCGGAGTGGCGGGATTGATGCCGGGCTTGATGGTCGCTCGTGTGATGAGGCACCGATCGTTTGAGCAAAGGTGGTGGCGATCTCTGGCCTGGGTGCGCAGGCTGGCGGAGATCGGTGTCCTGCCGTCGGATTCGGACGAGCTTCGTCTCCGGAAAGCGGTGCTGGTGCTGTCTTCGACGCCGATCGCGTGTCTGGCGTTTGTGTGGGTGGGAACGTTCGCGGGGCTTGGCCTGCGGGTGTCGGCTGCGATCCCATTCGCGTATCAGGTCGCCTCCGCACTCGGCATTTATACGTTTGCGCGGACGCGCCGCGATCGGTTGTTCCCGCGCAGCCAGTTGTGGCTGTGTCTGGCGTTGCCGTTTGCTCTGCAATGGAGCTTGGGCGGGTTCGGGTATGGGTCGGCGGTCTGCCTATGGGCGTTCACCTCGCCGCTAGGGGCGTTGTTGTTCGTGTATTACTGGGTCGGTCTGGTCCGCGCCGGCCGACCCGACGCCACTCCTGGCTGGCGAATTGCGAGACCCTCTCCGCAGAACCGGATCTGCCCTGCTCCTGTGGCGCGACGCTTTTCTCTGGCTGGTTGACGGTATCGGTCTTCGCCGCCACTTCTCCGCGCAGCGGCTGGCGCGGTCGACACGGCAGTCCGCTCTGCCACCTCGATCACCGAAGGTCGCGCGAGTATCGTGTAACGGTCGTGCTGGAAGGATCGAGGTTGGGGACCCGGTGGTATGCGATCGTGTTGATCGGCGCCGTTACCGCGCTGGCGGCGCTGGTCGCGCCGTTGAGCGCAGCGGGCGGTAGCCGCGCCGCGATCAGGCAGCCGCTCGCGGTCCGGTCCGCAGCCCTGGTGCAGCAGGGCCAGGATCTTGTCTGGAAGGTCGAGTTCGACCAGCCGTTCTCGCCCGGGGCGCTACACCGCGACCGTCGATCGCTATGTCTGCTGATTGAGCGTGCTTCGAATGGATCGCGGATCTCGCAGGCCTGTCTGTCGGGTCCTCGGAGGGGCGCGCACGCCCCCCAACTGATCATCATGCCCACCGGGCGGGGGCCCGGCGCCGGGAGTGCGATCAGGGCGACGATCACGCGCTCCAGCGACCGGCAGCTAACCGCCAGCTTCCTTCCTCAGACCGTCGGGCTGCGCTACCGCCCGCTGCGCTGGCAGCTCGCAAGCACCGTCAAGGCGCCTGGCTGTGCGACGCGAGTGGGCTGTACGACGCTGTTTCCGGCGAAGCCGGCCCTGGTGCGGCTGCACACACCACAGCTTGTCGGCTGCGCGCCCGCCGGGTCCGATTGGGTCTTTCACGGCCCCGCTGACAAACGCGAGATCGCATTGACGTTCGACGACGGACCTTGGTGGGAGCCCCCGGCCTCACGGTTCGTCCACCTGCTGGCACAGGAGCACGCGCCGGCGACGTTCTTCGAGATCGGCGAGCACATCCCCACCTACGATCCGCACGGGGCGATCGAGCGGCAGATGCTCGCCGACGGAGACATGATCGGCGACCACACCTGGAGTCACCCGGACCTGCTCGCGCTCTCCGCCGCGCAGCAGCGCGAAGAAATCGCGCGCGCCGCGGACGCAATCCGCAAGGCGACCGGCGGATTCGAGCCGTGCCTGTTTCGCGCCCCCGACGGAGCCGTCAATTCGTCACTGCTCGCGGTTGCGCGCTCAATTGGCTTCGCCACCATCCAATGGGACGTCGATCCACGCGACTGGGCTCTCCCGGGCACCGACGCGATCATCGAGAACGTCGTCGCGAATGCGCACAACGGAGCGATCGTGGAGGAGCACTTCGGCGGCGGCCCGCGGTATCAGACGCTCGATGCGCTGCCGCGCGAGATCGCCGAGCTACGAGCTAAGGGCTACCAGCTGGTGACCCTCACACAGCTGCTCGGCTACAAGCTTCTATATCGCTGAGGGCGGCGCATCGGTCGAGCCCAGCGACCGACGTAGTCGTGCTCGCATCTTTGAGATCGCCGCCCGGCGCTAGGCAACCCGAGATCGGCCCGGCGACGCCCAGGTTCATGAAGCAGCGCGTGCATCCGGTCGTTCGGGCCATAGGCCGGCGCGCCGATGCGGTTTCGATGGCGGCGGTCGTCGTTGAGATCCATTCTGGCTGCTCGATACGCATAGGCGCTGCATATGTTCGGTCGCGGGCGGTGCAGGCGTTGTCGCGCTCGTGCTCCTCGTCGAAGTGCACCAACCCAAGACCGCGGGAGGCAACGCGAGGCTCCAGGTCTCCCGCACAACGGTCCTCCCATTCGCCAGGGGCGCAACCGTCGGCGCCGGGACCGTGGGCGGCCGCGCCGACGCCGACCAGCGGTCTGGCTCATGGTACGCGCGCACGTCGACCAGCCTTGACGGGCGCTAGGTTGAGGTAGGGCTGGCGTGCCGTGATCGCGAGTCATGTGGCGCTAGTTCCGTGCGCGCGAGCACGTCGTCGGCAGCGCGAACGAACGCCTCGATCTTCGGCCCGCGGTTGTCGGTGAGCCACACGAGCGCGGTCTCCGACGGGGGCAGGTCCGTTATCGGGACCGACGTGACGCCTGGATGGTTGTGGTGGTCGAGGAACGAGCGCACGGTCGGATGGACCTGCTCGCCGAGCGCCACGCGCATCATTGTGTCTTCGGCGCTGTGGTTCGGGAGTCGCTTCAGAATCCGTCCGCTTCGCGTGGCCGGCGGGATGAACGCATCCATTACATCGCGCGGAAAAGCGGACACGTCTGACACGACGCGGTCAGCGAGTTCTTCGTAGCTGATGGAGTCGCGCTGTGCCAGCTGGTCGTTCGTTGCGACTAGAAGTATGCGTTCCTCGCGAGAGAGTACCGGCCCGATGGTGATCCCTGGCGCAGCGAGCGGCAGGCGAGTCGCGAGCATTTCGGCCTCGCCACCGCGCAGCGCGTCGCGGTAGCCGCGGTCGTAGCTGATGTTGATGAACTCGAGCTGGCAGCCGGGATGGCGCGCCTTGAACGTGCGGACGATGTCGGTCATGTGCGGGCCGGCGCTGAGCAGGCTGTAGAGCCCGATCCGCAGGGTTCCATCGACCCCAGCGGCAGCGTGTCGGGCGTGCGCCAGCACCTCCTGTAGCTCGCGATACGGAGGCGCGATCTCGGTCAGGAGCCGTTCGCCCATTGGCGTCAGCCGCACGCGGCGACTCGTCCGGTCAAACAGCCGGCCACCGAGCCGCGCCTCGAGTGAGCGGATCATCTGGCTGACGCGTGAGGGCGTGAGACCGAGCCGCTCGGCAGTGCGAGCGAAGTGAAGCTCCTCGCTCAGCGTGAGGAAGGCGCGGATTTCACGGAAATCAAGCTCCGGCCACATCCGTTACCGAAATTACACGATCGCTGAAGCGATTCGGCCTTGTTCGTCCGCACCCCCGGTGTCACCGTCTCCCGACGGCCCGCGCTACGCGGGCCGGAGCCGTCCGACGTCGCTGCGCCGGCGGTTGACCCATAGCTGCATCCCCCCAGAGACGCGCACTCGTGCCCGCGTTGCTGAGGCATTCGAGCAGCTTGATAGATCCCAACCGGTCGCTGCCGCAGGCACGCCCTCGCCATGCTCCGCTACGTCATCCGGCGCATTCTCTGGGCGGTGGCGATGCTGTTCATCGTCAGCGCGCTGATCTTCCTGATCTTCTACGTTCTGCCGTCTGCGGACCCGGCGGTCCTGCGGGCGGGGCGGAACGCGGGCACTCGGCAGATCGAGAACATCCGCCGCTCCCTCGGGCTGGACAAGCCCATCTATGCCCAGTACGTGCTCTACATACGGCAGGTGTTCCTGCACTTCGACTTCGGCTACAGCTACGAGTACGAGGTCTCCGTTCGGTCGCTGATTCTTTCGCGACTGCCAGCGACGATCTGGCTGGTCGGCGGGGGGCTGATTCTGTGGCTGATCATCGGGATCACGGTGGGGATCGTCTCGGCCACCAAGCGCCGGTCCTTGAGCGACCGCGTGAGCATGACGGTTTCCCTCGCGTTCATCTCGGCGCCGTCGTTCTGGCTCAGCATGGTCAGCCTGTATCTATTCGCCAAGGACATCGGCCGCTTCAAGATTTTCGATGGCCAAGGCGCATTCGCGACGGCCACCACCATCCCCGAGAAGGCCGGGGCGATGATCCTGCCGTGGACGATCCTGGCCGTGACCTCGGCGGCCGTTTACGCCCGGTACATGCGGGCGAGCATGATCGACACCCTCGGCGAGGATTACATCCGCACCGCGCGAGCCAAGGGCCTGCCCGAGCGCACCGTGATCCTTCGCCACGGGCTGCGAAGCGCGATCAACCCCATCGTCACGCTAGTCGGGCTCGACGTCGGCACGCTGCTGGCTGGCAACGCGATCCTCACCGAGAGCGTGTTCAACATCCCGGGTGTCGGGCGGCTCATCTACCAAGCCATCAGCGTGTCGGACCTAACCACCGTCCAGGGGGTCACGCTATTCGGAACGTTCTTCATCGTCTTCTTCAACCTGGTCGTCGACATCGTCTACGCGTACGTCGACCCGAGAGTGCGCTACTCGTGAGCGACGGATGGGCTCGAGCAATCCTCACGAGATACCGCGCGACCTCATGCGGCGCGCCGCGTGCCTCAATCGAGGTCGGCGCCTTGGCGTCGAACTCCTCGCTGGCGTTCAGGGCCGATGGCTTTCCGGCCAGCCCGCGGTCCTACAGCGAGTCAATCGAGGAAGGCAAACTTCCGACCCGTCGATCCCGGCTGCCGGACTGCCAGACGAGCCCTACGAGAAGATGGGCAGATCGTTCACGTACACGCTAGGCAAGCGGCATCGTCTCGTACGTCGGCGTCAGCTCAGTCCAGCGCGCCTTCCATACCGACGGCTTGCCGGCCAACGAACGGCCTAGATCTTCGAGATGCGCCTGCCAGCCGGCGCCATGAAAGTGCAAACGGTCAAGCGGCAGGCCGCGCTCGTCGACCACGAGGCGGGTCTTTTCACCCTCGGGCGCAAGCCAGGCCTCAATCTGGGCCTCGTCTTCGGTGCCGGGCTCCATGGTGAGGAGGAGATGATGTGGCCGCTCGCAGACATCGACGCGTCCGGGCCCGTCCAGGTACTGACGAATGAGGTATGAAAGATGCCACCGACTCGCAGATCTCCGGACACGGCGGCGATCCAGCGCGCCAAGCGCTCGGGTTCTGTGCACGCCTCCCAGAGATCGGCGATGTCGGTGTCGTAGATGTTCTCCACGCGGATCGCGCCGCGCTGCTCGTCGAGCGCTCGCATGGTGCCGGTGGTCCTCATGGATCATTTCCTTTCGTCCGGGTCTTGTTTCGGGCAATCTCGGTGTGCAGCGCGTCGAGCCGGTTCCGCCACAGAGCTCGGTAATCCTCCAGCCAGGCGTCCACCTCGGCCAGCGCCGCGGGGCGCAGGCTGTAGATCCGTCGCTGCGCCTCCTGACGGACGTCAACCAGTCCGGCTTCGCGCAGCACGCGTAGATGACGTGAGACGCCTGGGCGAGCGATCGGGAGCGCGTCGGCGAGCTCCCCGGCCGTGGCAGAGATCGGTGGTGATGGTCGGCCATGGACGGTGCTGATGATCTCGCTGCTGTCGATGCCCTGTAGGTAGACGCTGGTGATGCCGAGGTTTGCGTGGCCCAGTTGGCGCTGGCCCAGTTGGCGCTGGATGACAACGAGCGGTACGCCTTCGTGAGCCATCTCGACAGCGTGGGCGTGCTGGAGCTGGTGGGGCGCGAGACGACGCCTCATGCCTGCCGCGGCGGCCGCGTGATGTGGCTGCTTGCGCGCGGCGGAGGCTTCCCAGCGGCGACCCGCGGCCGGTCCATGCAGCACGCAGAGCACCGCCCCGATCGGAAGGTCTCGTCGGATCTCAAGTCACGGGCCTAACTGCTCCCACGCCCAGCGATCCATCCCAACCTCCCGTCGCTTGCCACCCTTCCCACATCGGACAAGCACGCCCCGCGGCTACGGTCAAGGTCGTTGTCTTGCAGGGCCAGCGCGTCGCTGATTCGCAGGCTCGCGCGCCAGAGCAGCACGATCAGCGCACGAAGACGGTGTCCGTCGGCGCGGTCGCCGATCGTCCGCATGATGCTGACGATCTGATCGACCGTCGGCGGATCGGCTGGATAGCGCTCGCCCTTGTTGCGAGGCGGGCGGCCTTGGCGATAGCCGGGGATGGTCGCGGGCGAGCGGCGATGGCCAGCGGCGTCCAGCAGCACGGATTCCATGAATCCCCTTCTGGGATCGGTTGACGATGCCCTGCCATCTGAACCGAATGGCCGGCACCGGTCCAGCGCCGTCGACCGCGTGAGCGCAACCTCTCGGCAACCAAGGCGAAGGCGTCGCGGCCCTGGTCGATGACCTGGTGTCCGCGCATACGCGGGGTGCACGCGAGCCGTGGCGACGTGCCGCCGCAACGTGAAAGCAATCGGCTCGCGGAGCCGCGAGCTCCGGGGTCGGGTCCACTCGTTTTGAGGCGTTCGGCTGGGCCTTTCTAAAGACCTGCCTCTGGCGGCTAAAGCATCGCGTACAGGAATGGTCGTTTGCCCGATGTGCGGCGGGGGTTGCCGTGCAAGCATCGTGACGCCCGCCGGACGCCGGGCCCGAACGGCGCGAATTCGTGCCGACGCCCGGTAGGAGCCAATGATGCATATTCGACGGGAAAGCCGTTCTTCAACGCGCCGGGGCGCACGGGGTGCCCGCGCCGCGAGCGCCGCGGCAGCGATTGCCGGCGTGGCCGCGCTGATGGGTCCGCTCTCCGGCGTGGCCGCGGCCGCTTCGACCGCCGCCTTCAGCACAGCGGGGCAGTACACCTTCACTGTGCCGAGCAACGTGACGAGCATCGCGGCGAGCGCGGTAGGCGGGGCCGGCGGGGCGTGCGGCGCCGCCGGAGGTCAGGCCGCGTCAGTTCGCGGGACGTTCCCGGTCATGCCCGGCCAGCAACTGCTCGTCATCGTGGCTGATCCGGGTGGGGCGTGCGGATCCGGCGGGCAAGGTGGGTTCGGTGGCGGCGGCGCCGGCGGCTCTGGGGGTGCCGGCGGTGGCGGCGCGTCGGTGCTCAGCGGATCGCTGTTCGCGCCTGCGGGCTCGGCGCTGCTCGTCGGCGCCGGTGGCGGCGGTGCCAGCCAGTTCAGCTTTTCGGGGGGCGGCAACGCCGGTGCGCCGGGCGGCGGTGATGTCATCGGGATTGGCGGTGGCGGCGCGGGGACGGCCACGGCGGGGGGCGCCGGCGGCGCCGGCGACGGCGGTACAAACGGCGAGGCGGGCGGCTCGCTGATCGGGGGCGCGGGTGGCAGCCCGGGCGGCGGCGGTGGCGGCGCCGGCCTGTTCGGCGGCGGCGGCGCCGGCGGGACAGATTTGCCCCCGTCCGGCGGCGGTGGCGGCGGGGCGAGCTTCATTGCTACGGCGGCGACGAGCACAAGCGGCCCAACGCTCAGCACCGCGGCGCCGGGCGTGACGATCACGTACGCCACGGCGACCGCGGACCTGACCGCCGGCGCCCTGACACTGGGCACCGAGCCTCAGGGAGCGGTCGCGACGGAGCAGGTCGTGACCGTCACCAACCACGGGGACGCCTCGCTGATCGTCACCGGGGTACAGACCGGCGGCGCCGACCCTGGCGATTACCTGGTCAGTGACCGCTGCCAGCAACCTGTCGCGCCCGGGAACAGCTGCCAGGTCGGCGTGCGTTTCTCGCCCCAGCAGCAGGGGCTCAGTTCCGCGACACTGACGCTCTTGACCGACGCTTTCACCGCGCCGCCACCGGTCGCGCTGTCGGGCACTGGCACCGCCCCCACGGGGGCGACCGGACCCCAAGGGCCTGCCGGACCCC
Organism: uncultured Solirubrobacterales bacterium; assembly: GCA_963834675.1. Lineage (GTDB taxonomy): Bacteria > Actinomycetota > Thermoleophilia > Solirubrobacterales > Solirubrobacteraceae > Palsa-465. The sequence goes on along the minus strand of CAWICS010000008.1, from coordinate 732,612 downwards.
AAGGGCCTGCCGGACCCCAGGGGCCTGCCGGACGCCAGGGCCCTCCCGGAGCTGCCGGGCAGGTCGTGTGCCAGAACACCGTGCTGGCTCGGGCCCTTTGCACGCTTGAGTTCGCCCCCGGCACGTTCAGGCTCAATGGGGCCTCGGGCAAGTCGAGCATCATCCACGCCAACTTCGTGCTCCAGCGCTCCGGCCGCCGGATTCTCGCCGGCAGGATCACGGCCAAGGCGGGCACGGTCACGCGCGCGGCGATCGGGAGGCTCGCGCGGGGCCGCTACACGCTGATCATCAGCACGGGTCGTGGACGCAGCCGCAAGGTGCTCCTCACCTACAGGTTCCAGCTGCGCTAAGCGCACCGAGGCAAAGCAGGACCGCGGCCCCCGGGCCGCGGTCCTGCGATTCGCCTTGCCGGCAGCCAGCTCCGGGTGGGAGCGTTACGAGCGCCCTGAGCTCCGCGCGGAGCGGGTATCGGGATGGACTGCCGCGGAATACCGCGGAGTGAGCGAAGCGGGTCTCGGCGAATCCTGCTGCGGGGCGGTACGGCTCCTCGGTTAAGGAGCGGTGAAGCGAGACCGCTGCGGGTCGTCTGACCCGCTCATCTGGTCGAGCGCAGGGACCTGTTCGGCTTTCCACGAGCCGACGTACTTCGCTCACTCCGCGTGGTTGTCGTCTGCGCCGAGCAGTCGGCGGTTGCGACCGTGTCGCTCAGCTTTGGGGGCGTTTGACCGAGATCCGGCACCGCACCGATCGGCTGGGGAGAACCCGACGGGATCTGTTGTGCTTGGCGACCCTTCCCTCGTTCGTGAGGCAGGGGTTCACTCTCTACCGCGAGCGCTGGCTACCGCGAGCGGCGGCGGGGCAGGCAGGATCGCGGTTCGCCGCGGAACACCGATATCGCCGCGCTGGTGCCGAGCGCGATCGCCATTACGACGCCGTCGGTGGCGCCCAGCGCCGACCAGCCGCTCGCAAGGCCGGCTGCGGCCACGGCGGCGACGGTGGCCAGCTTGCGAGCCAGCTGGCGCCTTTCGCTTGTCCGGTTCAAGTCCGTGTCCTATGCGGGATGAAGCTGTTCATGTGATCCTCGAAGAACTGAGCGCGGGGATGAGTGATTGCGGCGCCGACCGCCGGGTGGCGCGGATGCCGCGAGAGCGGCGCGCACCCGACGGCGGCGGGCGGAAGTCGGGGTGAGCTCGTAGATCGCGGCGAGCGCCGCGATCGCGATGTTGCCAAGGGTGACGGCTCGCAGGCGTTCGTCGGCGGCGCGCTGATCGATCGCGCGCCAGGTTCTTGGTTCGAGGGCCGCCACGCCGGCGAATAGGTTCAGGCTGGCCCAGACCAGGTTGGCCGTCGGCGAGGAGTTCGCGCCGCCCAGCGGGGTCATGCACCGCTTCCCGGCGAGCCCAATGATCGCGTGCGGGATGGCGTTGACGAGTAGCGCGCCCGCGAGGACATCCCGCGCACCTGGGCTACCGGTTCGGGGTAAATGACTGGTGGTCCGGGGTAAATGACTGGTGTACATTTAGGGCGACACCACCGTATATGGACAGTGCTCATTTGTCAAGGCCTAGACGGCCGCGTGGAAGCCCGCCGGCGGGGAAGCGTCTGACCCGGGATGCCGTGGTCACCCAGGCCACGCAGCTGATCGCCGAGCACGGACTCGCCGCGTTCAGCCTGCGTGGGCTGGCCGAGTCGCTCGGGGTCGCGCCAAACGCCGTCTACAACCACATTGAGAACCGCGAGGACCTGCTCGATGCGATCACGGAGCGATTCGTGGCGAGCGTTCGACTTCCCGCCGGTGAGCAGCCGTGGCCCGACTGGGTTCGCAGCTGCGCCGTAAGGCTGCGCTCGCAGCTCCTGCGCCAACCGGGGCTCACGGAACTGGTGCTGACTCGCGCCGGGGCGACCGCGACGGGCCCGCGCGTGCTTGCCGGGTTCTTGGCCCGGCTGGAATCGGGGGGCGTCGACCGGGCCATCGCGCACGTGGCATGGCACGCCGTGCTCACGGTCGTCGTTGGCTCCATATCGCAGGCACCCAGCCGCGACGCCAGCGCACAGGCCACCTTCGAGGCCGTGCTCGACATCACCATCAGCGGGCTCAAGGCTGCCGCAGGAGGACCGTCACCTCCCCAAGCGATCGCTTTGCTCGATGCCCACGGGCTGACCCACCCCTGAGACCGGCACCCGCACCAACTCTGGTGTCGCGAGCACGGGTCGCGGGTCGCGGGTCTGTTCACCCGCTCGCCGGTCACCTGCTCGATCGCCATCGGTCGTACGAATGCGTCCAGTCCCTTCAGCAGCAGCGCCCGGCGGCCCTTCGCCACCACGTGCTTTTTCACGACCGAGACGAAGTGCTGGTCGCGGGTCTGGAAGATGGGCAGCCATTGGCAGAAGTCGGTGATCTTGGACCAGTCGATCGGCGCGTCGCCGAGCAGCACACGCATCCGCTTGCCGGCCGGCAGCGCGCGGTTGGCGGCCCTGATCGTCCGGTAGACCTGCTCATACATCGGCTCATCCCAGGTTTCCAACGGCGACACGACGGTGTTGCGCCATACGAGGCGAAGGTCGGCGTCGGCGACCGGCTGGCCGGAGATGAACCGGTCGATCGTGTGCTGGTAGAAGGCGTTACCGAACTCCACCACGATGTCATCGACCACCCCGGGCAGCCGCGGGTCAGATAGCAGCAGGGCCAGCGCGTCGCCGTGGGTCTGGACGCCGTGCAGCTCGCCCAGGCCGACCAGCCGGTGCGTGCTAAACGCTTCCAGGACCGCATCGGCCAGGCCACTGGCCGCAGCTACCGGTTCGCCGCCGCGGGCGGAGGGTGCCGGAATGCCCGAGGCCGATGCCGCTAGCCCCGAGGCGGACGCGGCTCCCAGGCCGGCGGCGGCTGCGGACTTGATGAATCGGCGTCGAGTTATTCCTGGTATGTCGTGGGTGCTCATGATGATGTTCATCCCTCCTGATCACGGATCGGGCTTGATGCGGTGGTCCGAAGCGAGCCCGGACACGGGTGGGCCGTCTCGCGCGCGCTGAGGTCATGGGCCCCCGCACGCGCTTGCCGCCCGTGTGAACGCCGGGGCGTTTGTGTTGATGCCAGGCGGGGGCCCCGTATTAGGAGGGCCGTGGCTGGGGATTGTCGGGTCGGGGTAATTGGGGACGCCGTGCGCGCGCATGCACTCCGCGTGGTGCAGCATGCTCAGCCTCGTGCTCTCGGGTATCCCCCCGTGCGGGCCGCCGCCGGGCTGAACGTACTTGCGGCACACTTGTGCGGCTGATTTGAACGCGGGCGAGTTCGTCAGCGCATCGGGAATATTGGGGCCGTCCGGGAAGTTCGGCACCCCGTGTGAGCGCATGCACTCAGCGAATGCGACCTGCGGGCTGATCGAGGCATCCGTGCGGCTGGAGTTGCCCGAGGATCCGCAGGCGGCGATCGCCATCGTGCAGGTAGCCGCCGCCACTGCGATGGTGAGCCATGCGGTCGGCCCCGGGACATCGTGGGTCAACTTCCAAAGCTGCCGCATCGATAGGCCGGCGCTACGAGGAGTGCCCGTGTTTAGTCCCGGCGAAGGGACTGCCGCCCTGCACTGGATACCAGTCGTCGGGGGGGAATCCGCACACAGCTGCCGCATGCTTGAACGTCTTCGACCGCAGGTTGATCGAAGACGGGATCGCGAGGATCACACCGGCGCGAGCGACCACGCGAGCGCGGTTGGAGTTGGACGGGACCGAGAGGGTGGGATTTGGGAATCCGGGGATGCCGTGCTGGCGCATGCACTTCGAGACCTTGAGCATTTGGGCCTTCGCGTGCGCAAAGCCCGGCAGCAGCTTGGCGCAGGCCCGCGCCGACTTGAACGCGGGCGAGGACGGGTTGATCCCCGAACCGTGGTGCATGGGCACGCCGTGCGCGCGCAGGCACCGCTTAAAGGCTAGGATCGCTTCGTTGCGCGACGGGGCCGTTGGCTTGCTTGAGGCCCCCCCGGCGGCGATCGTCAGCGCGCAGCCAATCACGACAACGGCGATCGCGGCGCGGGGGCCGTGGCGCTTGAGTGTCCTCATGGCGTCTTTCCTCTCGTTCGGCTTGGTCATGTGCCGTGCGGTTGTACCGGGACGCGCATAACACGAGCACTACGGAGGCCATTACACGGTTGTTATGGGCGGTCCGGCATCCTCAGCACGGAGATGTGGTTGACCGGCAAGCTGGTTGGGAGGTTCGAGGGCCGCGGCCTGCCGGCCCGGAGCGTGCGTCTTCGCCTGACCGCGCTCTACGGCGGCCTGTTCGTGCTCTGCGGAGCGGGTTTGCTGGTGATCACCTACCTGCTCGTCAGCCACAGCACCCGTCACCGGCCTCCAGGGGGGGTCTTCTCTGGCCGTCCATTCGCTGGGGAGCTGGGGCGAGCTGAGCGCACGGTCGAGCTCGGCCGGATCGTGGCCGCATTGGGTTACCAGAACCGCGTTGATCTGCACCAGCTGCTGATCGAGTCGACGATCGCGCTGGCGGCGATGGCCGCGCTTTCGGTCGCGCTGGGCTGGGTGGTCGCCGGCCGGGTGCTGGCACCGCTGCGGACGATCACGGCGAGGGCCAGGAGAATCTCCGAGCAGAGCCTGCACGAGCGGCTCGCGTTCCTCGGCCCGCGCGATGAGCTGAGGCAGCTCGCGGACACGATCGACGAGCTGCTCGCACGCCTCGAAGCCGCGTTCGAAGCGCAGCGGCGGTTCGTCGCCAACGCCTCGCACGAGCTGCGTACCCCGTTGGCGATGATGCGCACACGGCTGGACGTCGCGATCGCCAAGCCCGATGGGGTGCCGCCGCAGACCCAAGCTCTCGACGTGGGCCTGCGCAAGGATCTCGACCGCGCCGAGGCCCTGCTGGAGAGCTTTCTTGTGCTCGCGCGGGCGCAACACGGCACGGTCGCCGACCGCACGATCGTCTCGCTCGACCAGATCGTCGCTGACGCGCTCTCGACGCACCATGCCCAGATCGTCGAGCGGCGGCTCGAAGTCCGGACCGCGCTGGATTCGGTCGGTGTTACGGGAAGCGCGACGCTGCTTTCGCGGATGGTCGAGAACGTGATCGAGAACAGCGTGCGCCACAACCAGCCGCACGGCTTCATCAACATCGCCTGCGAGAACATTGGCGGAGCGGGGCGGCTGGTCGTCGAGAGCGGCGGGCCGGTGCTCGACGAGCACATCGTCGCCCAGCTCGCCCAGCCGTTCCGGCGCCTCGGGGTCGAGCGCACCGGATCACAGAACGGTCACGGCCTGGGCCTGGCGATCGTCGCAGCCGTCGCCGACGCGCACGACGGAGCGCTGGAGCTCCACGCCCGCCCCCAAGGAGGCCTGCGCGTGCAGCTCACCCTGCCATCCGCCACACCAGCGCCCGTGCCCTCGGTGCCGGCGTGAGGGTCCTGGTCGTCGAGGACGAGCCGGAGTTCGCGAACCTGATCGCGGAGGGCCTGCGCGACCAGGGAATGGCCGTCGACATCGCCTACGACGGACTCGCCGCCGCTTCCAGGCTGAACGTCAACCCCTACGACGTGGTCGTGCTGGACCGCGACCTCCCCGGGGTGCACGGCGACACGCTCTGCCGCATGATCACCGGCTCGCCCGATCCCGCGATGATCCTCATGCTGACAGCCGCCGGCTCGCCTGCCGAGCGGGTCGCCGGGCTCGCGCTCGGCGCCGACGACTACCTCCCAAAACCGTTCCACTTCCCCGAGCTTGTGCTCCGCATCCGAGCGCTCGCGCGCCGCAAACCCGCCGCCCAACGCCGCACCCTCACCGCCGCAGGCATCCAGCTCGACCCGCTCGCCCGTACCGCCACCCGCGACGGCCGACAGCTCGACCTCTCCGCCAAAGAGTTCGCCGTGCTCGAAGCGCTGCTGAGGGCCAGCCCCGGCGCGCTCAGCGCAGAACGCCTACTCGAGCAAGCCTGGGATGAGAATGCCGACCCGTTCACCAACACCGTCAGGGTCACGATCGGCCGCCTGCGCCGCAAGCTCGGAGAACCGAACATCATCCAGAACACGCCCGGCATCGGATACCGCATTACCTAAAGCGTCTGAGCCGGGCGAGCAACCTGAAGTACACCGGCCTTACCCGCGGATAGCACACATCGGTGCGGCGCCCATCAAAGAGAGCGGGCCCTCCGCCACGAGATACACGAAGCAGCAACGATCCCCATTCCGAGGACACCAACACGGAGCGGCGGAATCAGACAGAGGCAGCCACGCCGCCGCCAGCGGCGATACGCGGCCAACAGGAATGCAGGTGTCCACCCCGCCGCCACCGGAGACGTGCTAATCGCCACGAGCACAACCACCCGCGTCGAGCTCCGGGCGATCCGGCGATCGGTCGCGTTATCCGCGCGCAAAGCGAAACCCCCCGTCGGCGGCTCGATATTCGTCGCATCAGCAATAGACGTCTCGCCCAGGGAGGGGTCGCACTCTACGAGCCAGTCTCTTCCGCATCACCGGGGAGATGCGGACATCGGCGGATTACCTGGCGGTCCCTAGCGCAAATGGCGCGCTGCGCGCTCAGAACACCCTAGAGCGCGACGACGGCGCGATCGTCGGGACTGCTGTCTGGATCGAGGACCCAATGGTGGGACACCATCGCCCGATACAGCCGATACGGCGCCGGAGGTTGCACATCCGCCAAGGCCAAGCGTCGGGTCAGACCCTGTGCCTGGCTGGCCGTATCATCGGCGAACCGGCGGCGCTCGCTCGCGGCCGCAATCGCCTGGTCAGAAGGTGTGATTGGCTGCACCTAGGGTGGGTGGCTGCGAACCGGTTCATCCACGAGGCTTACCTCGCTCGAACCGAACCACGACAAGCGAGGCAGGATCGGATGATTCTCGAAGCCATAGCGGTAAAGGCCGTGGCCACAAAACTCCTAGCGGTCCATGCGGCCAACGCGGCGGCAGGCGCCACGACCGCCCACGGGCTGGGAGGTCTGGCCGCTGTCCACGCTACAGAGCTCGGCGTCGCGAAAAGTGTTGGCGCCGCCACCGCGCACGGCGCAGCAAGCCATCTGGCGACGACCGAAGCGGTCGTAGCCGCCAAGACTCACGTCACACCGCTCGAGGCAGCAGGAAAGTGGGCCTTCGCCCACTACCGCTATTTCGCCGTGCCTACCGCCGGCGCGGCCGGCGTGGCGGGCGTGGCCGGAGCCAAGGCCGTTGGTGCGAAGAAGCTTGGCAAGGAACTCGTTCACAAGGCGAGTCAGAAAGTCCTCCAGCACGACCTCGAGCTGATTCGTCAGCGCGCCGAGGCGCGCGCCCTCGAGCTCGAGCGGACTTCGAAGTCAGGGAAGGAGCTCACCACGCGGCAGCGCGCAGAGCTTGAAGCCCTCCGTCGCCTTGAGCCGGTCCTTCGGCTCGGAGGCCCGAGCCTCGCCGCAGCACTCGCACCGTCCGTCCCGTAAAGACCCTGGGGGTGACGGCTCTCTCGCTTGGCTCTCACCACCCTACGGTGAGCCATCACCGGTGAACGGATAACGTTGCGTCGCGGGCGGAGCACAACCATCGGAGGACGGCGACGTCTCAGGGCAACCCAAAGCTCAACCAATCGGTCGCGAAGGCGATCAGCTTGTTGCGGGCGGTTGCCGAGGACGGCGCGGCCAGTGTCTCGGCGCTCTCACGAGCCGTTGGACTGCCGCGCGCTACTGCGCTACGCATGATCCAGACGCTGGAACGCGAAGGGTTCCTGCTGCGGGTTCCGGGAGCGGATCGCCTCTTATTGGGGCCGGAACTCGTTCGACTCGCGCGCGAAGCGGATGGGAGCATGGTGCTCCGTGAGCTCGCCCGCGGCTCCCTGGTGGACTTGAGCGAAGCGCTGCGCGAGACCGTCACCTTGAGCGTCGTGGCACCTGACGGCGGCCTCGATGTTGTCCACCAAGTAGACGGACCCCATCATCTCGTGCCCCGGAACTGGGTCGGCCAGCGATTTCCGATGCACGCCAGCTCTAGCGGCAAACTACTGCTTGCCACCTACGACGCAGCGCGCCTCGGGAAATTTCTCCGCCGGCCGCTCACGCGGCTCACGCCGTTCACGATCACAGCGCAGCGCGAACTTAGGAAGGAGCTCGAGCAGGTGCGCGCGCGGAAATACTCCGAAACCGTCGACGAACTCGAGGAAGGGCTTTCCGGCGTGTCGGTCGGGATCTTCGACCCGGCTGGAACGCTGCTGGGAGCGCTCAACGTCAGTGGCCTCAGCCAGCGGCTCGACGAGGTGCGCCGGGCTGACGTGGCCAAGCGCACACAGGCCGTCGCCCGCGAAATCGAGGACGCGCTTCGCTTCGCCGACCCCGCCAGGCTCTAGCGTGAGCCGCTGGGCTCTCTGATCGGTACCGGCGCCGTCGGGCTTTCGAACACGGGGATGCCCTCCACCTCATCGCCGGCGGGCACACGGCGGAGTCCGACCATCCGGTCGATCACCATGTTCTGAAAGCGATGCACCGGCTCCTCGAAGCGGTAGCACATGCGGCCGCCGGGGAACGGCGTCGAGTCAAGCCCCTCCTGCACGCGTTCGACGATCTCGATGTCCTCGCGGTTGACCTCGTCCCAGAATTTCGCGAGGGCGTCCACCTGCTCCGAGTCCGGATCGGCGCTCGACTCCGGGTGCGTCAGGAGGTAGGTCGTCTCAAGCGTCAACCTGGGGCTGATCGCGCGAGCGAGGATCACGAACAGATGGTTCGGCAGGATGTTGACCGCCGCGTTCGGAAAGAGCCAGACGAAACGCGCGCTGATCGCGTCATCCGGACTCAGACCGCTGACCGCGGGCAACCCCCTTTGCCACCCAGCGCCGTCGGTATCCGGCGCGATCGGGCTGGTGCAGAACCCCGAGTACATGCCGGGACCTTGCCAGCGGTGGTGCGCATCCACCGGCGAGATCTGCACGAGCCCTGGATGGACCCAGGGCAGGTGGTAGTACTCCACAAAGTTCTCCGCCACAAGCTTGTAGTTCGCGGCGATCTCGTAGTGGTTTACGCGCGCGATCTCCCACTCGGTGAGGCGGTAGGGCGATGTCCGTTCCGGCAAGTCGCCCAACTGCTCGGAGAGCGGCCCGGCGTTGCCGTCGAGGTTGACGAAAACCAGTGGACCCCATAAGTCCACCGCGACCGAGAGCAGGCCGTAGTCCGCCTTGTCGAACCCCTTGACGCCTCCCATGTCGAAGACCGCCTGCTGATCCTGCGGTATGTCCGACCCGGTGAACAGCGGGGTGCCTATGCACCTGCCGTCGAGGTCGTACGCCCAGCTGTGGTACGGGCACCGGATGAAACGCTTCACCTGGCGCTCGTCGGACGCTAAGAGCCGCGTGCCTCGATGGCGGCAGACGTTGTAGAACGCGCGCAGCTCGCCATCGCGGTTGCGGGTGACAAAAATCGACCGGCCGCCCACCTCGGTGACGAGTACCTGACCCCGCTCACGCACCTCAGCGGAGCATCCCACCGCGACCCACGACGACCGAAAAACCCGGTCCTCCTCGATCGCGAAGAACTCGTCCGACGAGTACCCCTCCGGCAGAAGCGTCTCAGCCAGCTCGACCGGGCGCCGCGTCGGCGCATACGTCTCCTCCCTGACGAACCGGTCCGGCGACCCACTGGTGCGGCGATCCCCTGCGCTCATCCGTCCTCCTCCACCGCAACTGATCACTAAGTGGGCAGGTATGATCACTTATAGGGCGGCGAGTATGACAGCCGACATTCCGATGTCAACCTTCCAGGCTCCGGCAGCCGCCCGCCCTAAGCCTCATCAAGCTTTGTCGCCGAGGTGCCGATGATGGGAGGGTCAGATAGCGAAGGCAACCAGCGGGTGAGACCTCCTCTCCGAACGACGTCCCCCGGCCATGAAATAACTGCCTGATCTTCTGGCGCCCTGAGGCCCGCTATGCGGGCCTTCGGCTTTTAAGGGGGCCGCGCGGGAGGGGCGCGGCCCATATGGAGCGGCGATGAAGTAAAAAGGCGCTGCCAGATGGCCCCAGCACCGTTCACAACCGAGGACTTCGCCAGCCGCATGGAGCGCGCGGCGAGCCAGGCGCAGGACGCGGGTCTCACCGGCGTGATCGTCACGCCAGGACCGGACCTTGCCTATCTCACCGGCTACTCACCGATGGCGATCACCGAGCGGATCACCATGCTCGCGATCAGCGCCTCGGGCGACCCGGCGATGATCGTCCCCATCCTCGAGCGGCCAGATGCTGAGGCTGCGCCTGGCGCCGGCCTGGTCTCGCTCAGCGCCTGGGCCGACGGCGACGACGCGTATGAGGCCGCCGCGAAGCTGCTCGACTCCACCGGGCGCTACGCGATATCCGATTCGGCGTGGGCGATGCATGTCCTCGGCCTTCAGGACCGGCTGCCGGATTCCAGCTATGTGTCGATGACCGCGGCGCTCCCGATGCTGCGCGCGGTCAAGGATGAGAACGAGCTCGAGCGCCTCGCCAACGCGGGCGCTGCCGTCGATGGGAGCTTCGAAGAGATCGTGAACGTCCAGTTCGCGGGCCGGCCCGAGACCGATGTCGCCGCCGACCTGGCCGCGCTGCTCCTCCAGCACGGCCACTCGCGAGTCGATTTCACCGTGGTCGGCTCGGGTCCGAACGGAGCCAAGCCGCACCACGAGGCCGGCGACCGCACGATCGAGGAGGGCGACATGATCGTGCTCGACTTCGGCGGCCTGAAGGACGGCTACGCATCCGACATCACCCGCACCGTGCACGCCGGCGAGCCCACCGAGGAGGAGCGCGAGGTGTTCGATGTCGTTCGGTGCGCCCAGCAGGCCGGATTCGAGGCGGTCCGCCCGGGCGTCGCGTGCGAGGAAGTGGACCGGGCGGCCAGGAGGGTGATCGCGCAGGCTGGCTACGGCGAGTACTTCATCCACCGTGCCGGCCATGGAATCGGGCTGACCGCGCACGAACCGCCGTACATGGTCGAGGGCGAGAGGCGGCTGATCGAGCCCGGGATGTGCTTCTCGGTCGAGCCCGGGATCTATCTGCCCGGCCGGTTCGGCGTGAGGATCGAGGACATCGTCGTCGCCACGAAGGACGGCGGGCGGCGACTGAACAACACGAGCCGTGAGATGCGCATCGTCAGCTGACGCGCGGCAATTCTGGGCTTGATTGAGCCGCTGCCGGCGGCCCAGAGCTGAGCGTGGTCGGTGAGGATGTAGACCGTGCGGCCCGTGAGCACTAGATCCGGGATGCACACAAACGGGGGTACTCGGGCGCACAGAGATGCCACCTGCCGAGGTAGGCGCAAGGCGAACCTGCGACGACTCGGCAGGAACAGTCCATCGATCACGTCGCTCGTCGAACCGACGCTCATCACGACCGCGCGGGAGTTCACGCTGAACACCCCACGCCCGATCATCGTGCGGGAATGCGAACCGTATCGCTCGAGGAACACGTTCTCGTTCAGATTGCTCTCGGTCACTGCAAATCGCCCGTCGGGAATGAACTTCCCGTACGTCGGTGCCCGCAACGGGCTGCACAGCCGTCGTGCGCCAGTCGCCGAGTTCAACTCCAGGATCTCGGTTCCGCTCCGCTCGGCCCCCGCGGGCGCGGCGATGACCTCGCCGCTACGAATCTGCTGAAGAGCGTCCGTGACGATTCCGGTGTGGTAAAGGCACGCAAGTGAAAACTCGATCCACCGGCTCCCGACCCCGTCGTAGTCCACATGACAAAGCGCTCGTGGATAAACCGTCCCACACTCCGGGTTCAATGCGCACATCCGCGCGAAATTCGGATTGAACCGAGTCCGGCGCGAAGTCTGAAGGCTGTAGAGCCTCATCCCAGCGGACGGTGAATCGCAGAACGCCACCACCCGCCCGCCGCCGATTGGCGCGCCGACTCGGTGTCGAAGAAACAGCCGGCCGGCGGGGTCAACCTGACGGAATGCCGCGTCGGCTCGTCGACTACCGACGCAGAGCCTGACCATCTGCCGATGAAGACGTAGCGCCCGCTGGCCCCGATCACGGCCACTCCGCCGGAAGCGAGCCGGTGCCATTTCGGCTGGATCACTATCCGAACGACGGGCTTCGGCTTGTGTCCGCCCACTCCGGCCCACGCCACCGCGCCGCCAGGCGCGGCTGCGAGCCCGAGGCAGAGAAACACAAGCGCCGTCATGCGAAGCCTCCGCATGTCTCGGGGAACGGGCCCGCCGCGCAAAAGTTGCTCTCCGGGCCCTCCTCACGCCGCGCTGTGTTGGCGCAGCATCCGGCCGGCCTCGGGAACGATCGTGACATCCAGCTCGACCCACCAGCCGGTTCCGTCGGCGACGATGAACCCCAGGTCTCGCGTCTGCACGTCAGCCGGCGTAGGCCAGAAGATCTCGGTCGCGATGCCCTGCCCGACGGTGGCCCAGACCTGCCCGGGGCCCAGCGACCACCTTCCTCGCCTCCGATTCGTTCAGCCGCTCATGCCGCCGTCGAGCGACAACCGGTGGGACGTGATCATCGCGCTCTCGTCGGCGGCGAGATAGAGCATGCCGTGCGCGATCTCCTCCGGGGTCGTGTGACGCCCGAGCGGGATCATCGCGTCGAACGCCTTGGCGGCCTCATCGCGGGGCAGGTGAGTGGAGCGCATCTCGATGTCGTCCTGGAACGGGGTCGAGGTCGGGCCCGGGTGGATCGTGTTCACCCTGATCCGCCGGGGCGCGAGCTCCTTGGCGGCCGTCCGCATCAGGCCGACCTGGGCGTGCTTGGCGGCGACATAGGCCGACACCCCGGGAGGTCCGATCAGGCCCACGACGCTCGAGGTGATGATCACGCTCCCGCCGTCGGTGATGTGCGGGATCGTGTGCTTGAGGACGTGGAAGGCCCCGAGCACGTGCACCGCGAGTGTCCGCGAGAACACGTCGGATGGGTAGTCGGCTATCGGGGCGACCTCGCCGCTGATGCCGGCATTGCTGACCACGACGTCGAAGCGTCCGAAGCGAGCCACGCCGGCGGCGACCGCGCCAGCTACCGCGTCCTCGTCGGTGACATCGGCGACCGACGAGAACGCGTTGTCCTGCCCCAGCTCCTCGACGGCTGAGTGCAACCTGGCCTCGTCTATCCCCACGAGGTGCACGCTCGCGCCCTCCGACACGAACAGCCTCGCCGTCGCGAGTCCGATTCCGCTCTCGCCACCGGTGATCAGAGCGACCTTCTCCTGCAATCGGGCCATAGTCATCTCTCCTCGCTCTCGACGTCTTCGGCCACGCGCCCCACCGATGGCGGGCCGCCCGGTCAGCCTGCGCAAGATAATGGCTCCGGCGATGTCCGCGAGCCCTGTGACCATCCGCCCGGGCGACGAGGCCGACGGGCCAACCGTCGTGGCGCTGTTCGACGAGGCGGTGGCCTGGCTCGTGGAGCGCGGCCAGACCGGGCAATGGGGCGCGACGCCCTTCGATGAGCGCCCGGGTATCCGCGACCGCGTCCACGGGTTCAGGATCGGTGGCGGTCTGTACATCGCCGAGCGCGACGGCGTCCCGGTCGGGGTGCTGGTCGTCGGACCCGCTCCGGCTTACGCGCCACCCGTCCCGCTCCCGGAGCTGTACGTCATCCTGTTGCTGAGCTCGCGGCAGGCAATCGGTCAGGGCATCGGAGGCGCACTGGTCAACAAGGCCATCGAGCTCGGCTACGAGCGAGGTGCCGAGGTGTTGCGGGTGGATTGCTGGGCCCACGCGCCGGGGCTGGTGCGCTGGTACGAGAAGCAGGGGTTCATCCGCTCAAGCCGCTTCGAGTTGAACGGCTGGCAAGGCCAGATCTTCACCATGGAGCTCTAGACGGTGGCCCTGCCGAATCGTTTGAGTAATCAAACCCATGGCCGGCGCCGTGGAGCCGCTGGAGGCGGGATCAGAGCTCGCAGACGAACGGGCGCTTCACGAGCCCGACCGGACCGTCATCCGCCTCGACGTGACCCGCGCGCTAACACTGCTGAGCGACGCCTGCTGGAGGACAGCTCCTGAGGAGCTCACCGCGCGTCATTTGGCCCGCGTGGTCGCCTTCCGAGCCCGCCGGTGACCGTCCTTGTGCCCGGCGTCCGAAGACGAAGACGCAGTCTGCGTCGCCGCCTCGAACAGCATGAGCACGGCAACCGCGTTGATCTCCTCCGCGTGATCGGCTGCCGCGAGCCGCTTGGCGGCCGCCGCCTGGATCCGCTCGAAGTCCTCCACCAGGCGGTCCATCTTCACCGATAGCTGCTCCCAGCCCTTTCGATCGAGCGTGATCGACGTCCTGGTCAAATGGATGCTCGGGTCCTCGAACCCGCCCGCCTCGGCGGCCCGGTTGACCTGTCCGGAGATCTTCGACAGCGCCGCGCGGATCGTCGCCTGCTTGACGATGGTCGGCACGTTCGCCCAGGCCTCGCTGGTGATGATCGGGCGCTCCTGGGCGCTGTAGTAGTGCTCGAGAGCGCCACGCCGCTGCCGGGTCCGCTCGAGCCTGGCCAGCCCCGACCGGGCAAGCTGCCGCACGTGATAGCTGACCACGCCAAGGGGTGCGTCGAGCTCTTCGGAGATCTCCCGCGGACTGGCGGTGCGCTCCTCGAGGATGCCGAGAATCGATACGCGAAGCGGATGCGTGAGCGCCTTGGCGATCTGCGGATCTGAGATATATCGATTGGACCTCAAAGCTCTCCTCGGACGACACGTGGGCTCACAGGGAATGTGGAGGCGTGACTCTACTGCTCAGCCGGCTTCCAGCGCGAACGGGATCTTGCGCGCGGACCCGTTGCTGATTGGTTCGCGCTGCTCCATCAAACAACCTGGGGCGCGCAATACGAGCCCGCGCTATGGCGCGTCGGACGGCAAGCCGAAGGGGCTCAGATCGAGCGCCGGCGCACCGTCGGTCACCCACTGGGCAACTGCCTCGCCGATCGCCGCTGAATGCTTGAACCCATGTCCCGAGCAGGGCGAGACGATCAGGACCGCTTCGTGCTCGGGGTGGCGGTCGATGACGAACCGGCTCCCCCGCGTGCAGGTGTAAAGGCACGACACGGTCCGCACCGGATCTGGACCCAGCCACGGGAGCCGGTGCTCGATGCAGTGGTGGTACATGCGGGCGGTCTCGGCCGGCGTCGGGGGGTGCTGGCACCCGTCGGGCTCGGTCGTGGTCTCGTAGGTCTCGGTGGCGAGCTTGACGCCTCCGGCCGGGCCGTCTACGGCCGGGAAGCCGTAGAAGCCGTCGAAGTGGACGAACCCCTCCCGTTCGCCGCCGAAGTCCCAAACGAACACCGGCATGCTCCGGAGCTGTTCGTACCCCTCCCGGATCGGGAACCAGAACTGGAGCTGGCGGTGCACTGCGAACAGGTCGCGGCCCTCCGGGAACAGCCCGGGAAGCCAGGGGCCGGCGCACAGAATCAGGTGCTCGGCCGCGCATCCCCCCCGGTCGGTGACCACGGTCACACCCTGCCGGGACGCCGACCAGCTGAGCACGCGCTCCCCTAACCGGAGCTCCGCCCCGTCGCGCCGGGCCAGCCCGAGTTGGGCCCGCACCGCCTCCTCAGGCCGCACGAAACCGGCTTCCGGCTCGTAGTAGCCCTCGGTCTCCTCATCCACGGCGAACACGGGAAAGCGTTCGCGCAATTCGGCCGGGGACAGAACCTCGTGCTCGATCTCGAACCGCCGCGCGAGCTCACGCGTCCCTTCGAAGAACCAGCTTCCCGGGCGCGACATGATCAGCCCGCCCGGCTGGGTCAGGAGTCGAGTCCCGGTCTGTGCCTCGATCTCGCGCCAGAGCTCATGCGAGCGCCGGACCAGCGGCACGTACTCGGCGCCCTCCCCCACCGCCAGACGCGTCATCCGCGTCTCGCCATGCGTCGAGCCGTACGGGTGAGGCGGGTCGTACTGGTCGATACCGATCACCGATGTGCCACGAGCGGCAAGCTGGGCGCACACGGCGCTTCCCATCGCGCCCAGCCCGACCACCACCACGTCCGCCCGCTCCGAGACCGCCATGCTCGCACGCTACCGGCTCGCCGTCCCTGGAGCCGGCCCGGTCGGACCCGGCCGGCGGTTAGCCGCCGCGCGCCATCGGACTGGCTGCAAGCGTGGGCGGGAGCATTGCCTACCTTGGCGATGCTCCCGCCCTGTTTGCCCCGTGGAATGCGCCCCCAACCTGAGCTGACAACGTGTCTTGGCGGTTCCGGATGTCAGCTCGCGTCTGGCTATAAGAGGCCTCGGGCCCCAGCCTGATACATCGATTAGGTTCTCACCTGTCGGCGCATGACGACGCCGCGGCGAGGGCATCGTGCCCGAACCGAGCCAGCTCCCACAGCCGCCCGAGATCGCGGGCCGCAGCCTGCTCGCGATCAAGCGCCGCCCGGTAGGACAGGTAACGCTCAGCGCTCGTGCGTGGCGGCCCGTCGTACCACGCCCGTAGGGCCTGCTCGCACTCGAGCTCGGCCCGCTGCCACGCGAAATGGGCATCGTCGAGCAGGCGGATCCCGATCTCGGCCAGCTCGTGACGGCGGCCAGGCCGGTTGCGTGTCACCCCAGATCCAGATCGAAATGAATCCTGCCGTGCGCTCATGTTCCCTACCTCCGGGACTTTGAGAAGTTCGAATCCCGCCCGGTCGGGCGTTACGCGTTGAGAGCGCGATGGCCGCGCGCTGATACAACGGGCGTTATCCGGTGCCCAGGCAGATAAACCCGGCCAGGCCGTAGTTGCGCGGGCTCATCCCCGCCTGGGCCTTGGCGAGCGCCGCGGAAGGCGAATCGCCGGCCAGAAGGTGCCGGTGCAGAGCAATCGTCAGCCGCTTGGCTCCGGAGTCGGGCACCGGTACGACGCTGGCGATGATCGTGCGCGTCCCCATGCCGATCAGAGCGGCGGCGAACCCGAGCAGCTCATCTCCGGGACGGGTGTCGGACGTGCCGAGGTCGCACGCCGAGAGCACGATCAGCTCCGGGGGACGCCGCAGACGCTGTAGCTCGTACGCGTTCAGCGGACCATCGGCGAGCTCGAGCGAGGAGAACAGCGGGCTGTCGGCCCGAAAGTGTCCATGGCAGGCCAGGTGTGCGATCGCCGCGCCGTCGAGCGCCCGCATCACCGCTGCCACGGTCGCCCGACTGCCGGCCAGCGTGACCGGTTCGCGGTAGAGACCGCCGAGCTCGCCGAGCTCGGCCGTCGCGTGGCGCAGGCGCGGGCCCGCCACCAGCACGATTTTCTTCCGGCGAGGGGAGCGACGAGCCTGCAACCGCGACCACGTAGCCGCCGACGGCGCGACCACGATCGGACGGCCGTGCAGCTCCGTCAGCATCGGCCAGGGCAGCCCGTGCAGGGAGCCGGTGGGCACGATCACCAGGGGGCGACCCTCCAGGCTCTGGGTCAGCGGGGCGATCAGCCGCTCGCCGAGCCGCTCAGCAGAAGCCCTGGCGCCCTGGAGCATCGCGGCTCGTTGGGCCGATCCGTGGCCGCGCCGGACCAGCCGCACGAGCGCGAAGCGCAACCACTCGAGCTCTTCGGTCACCGGCTGCGCCGCTCCGAGGTCATGGCGGACGAGCCGCCCGTCCACCAGCGTCAGCGCGGTGAGCCTGCCGTCGAGCTCGATCAGCTCCACGAGGGCGGCGGCCCCCAGCAACCTGCCGATGTCCCGCCGGACGGGCGGATCACTGTCTGGGGCCGCCGCGCCGGCGGCGTGCCGCGAGAGACGACGGATCGATGCCTCGAGCGCGGCCTGCCGGGCGAGCAGCGTGCGAGCCGTGCGTCCGGTTCGCTCCGCGCGCCAGATCTCGGCGCTGAGGAGGCGCAGCTCGGCCGCACGGTCTCGGAGCTCGGGAACGTCCGGCGGGGTGACCGGCGGCAGCCTGAGAGCGCTGGCGCGCAGCCGATCGGCCCAGCCCAACAGGGTGTCCGAGTCCGCGCCGGCAAGCGCGATCCGGAGGCCGAGCCGGGCAAGCTCGACGCCGATCTCCGAGGCGGTGGCGCGCAGTTCTGAGGCGCCGAGGGTCTCCCGGTAGCTCTCGAGCAACCGCAGACCGGTCCGGAGCGCTCGCTGGGCACCCGCTCGATCGCCCCGGTCCAGTCGCAGGAGTGCCTCCACGTGCCAGGCCTCGATTCGGTCGGCAACCGGACCGCGACGCATGAGCAGCGAACAGGCGGCGAACTCGCGCCGAGCCACCCTCGGGGAGCCAAGCTCGAGCGCGGCGCGAGCCACCATGAGCTGGGCGCGTCGCGCCTCTCCGTGCCATCCGGCGCCGTCGAGGATCTCGGCGGCACGACGCCCCGAGCGCAAGTCCGACCAGCGCACATTGCCGGCCGAGATCGACGCCGCCAGGGCCAGGGCGGCGGCCCGGGCGCTGTACACGCGACGTCCCCTGGCAGCAAACGATCGCTGGGTCTGGAGCGCGAGGGTGCGCGCGCCGTTGGCGTCGCCGGCCAGCAGCGTGAGCCGGATCGCCTGCAGGCGGCCTCCGTGGTCCTCGCGCGCCGCGCGCGTCCAGCCCGCCTCGGCTTCGCTCAGCGCCCGCAGCGACTCGCCGCGCAGGTGCGCGGCCGCCGTGGCCTGCGCCCGCATCAGCGCCAACTCGGCAGCGATGCGCGGCGAGACATCGCGATCGTCAATCGCGTCGAGCCGGGCCAGGCACTGCGGCAGGTCACCCCTGATCAGCGCGTTGCCCGCCAGCTCGACTTCGGTCGCGAAGGCTGCCGCGGTCGCGCCAAGGCTCGCGAACAGCTCACGCGCGCGGGTCAGATCCTGTTCCGCTGCGACCGTCTCGCCACGCTCCGCGAGCAGGCCGCCCCGGTTGCGGAGCAACTGCGCCTCCCAGAAGGCGTCTCCATGCTTACGCAGCTCGGCGAGCGCCTGATCGGTGCCGGTCAGCGGCTCGGTGCTCGTCCCGGCGTACCAGAGCACGCCGATCCGGAACACCTCGGAGCGGGCGCGCTCATGGGAGTCCAACGCGGCGCTGGCCAGCTCCAGTTCACGAATCGCCGCGGTGATCGCGCCGCGACCGGCCAGGTCAAGCGCGAGACGGCGTCGAGCCAGCGCGGTGCGCCGGGTCAAGCCGTGACGTTCACCCAGTCGGACGGCGGCGCGAATCGTGCGAATCGCTCGGCTGTCGCCTAGCTCGTGCTGGGCGAAGCTCAGCGCGTGCAGCGCCGCGACCTCGGCCTCCCGATCGCGTTGTCCACGGGCGACCCGGCGGGCACGTTCGGCCAGCGCAGCCGCAGCCGATGGGTCAGCCTCGACCAGGTCGAACGCGGACTGCGCGAGTTCGAGGGGAGCTTGCACACCGATTTTCACTGGCATTCCGGTACATGTATCAAGAGGCTCACTTCGTGCTCTGAGTACTCATAGGATTACCCCCACTCACAGGCACATAGGAAAGGAC
Organism: uncultured Solirubrobacterales bacterium; assembly: GCA_963834675.1. Lineage (GTDB taxonomy): Bacteria > Actinomycetota > Thermoleophilia > Solirubrobacterales > Solirubrobacteraceae > Palsa-465. Next base: position 713,310 of record CAWICS010000008.1, on the reverse strand, counting down.
CCGACGTGAGCCCCAACCAGGTGATTCCGGTAGAGAATGGCGCCCTCAACCCAATCGCCGAGCGCGTGCTGAAGGTCCCGAGCCTCACCCACGAATACGGCAAGGACGGCATCGTGATCGCGGTGAAGGCGGAGCTGATCGTGCGAGGCACCCTGTTCAACACAGAGTCCCGGTTCCACGAGGCGCTCAAGGAAGTGGCCGACCGGGTCGGGACTATCGTGGACATCGAGGGACCCCAGACCACGGTGGTGACTCGCGATTCCACCTCCTCGGAGGAGAGTGAGCCCGAAAAGCTCGAGGACTACGACTTCCGCCGGAACCCACTGCACCCTCTGCTCGCGGAGCTCGAGATCTGGCGCCTGAAGGACCCGGAGACTCGAAACTCGATCGACGAGGCACGACGATTGCGCGCGCTCGTCAAGCACGAGGCCGCACCAATGCCCGGGGGTCATGAGGTGCCGGCTATCTCGCCCAACCACGTGGCGATCCTGTGTCCGGCCGCCGGTGGCTGTCCGGCTGCCCCGCCCAAGCCGGCCCCATCGCGTCGCGAGCCGTTCGTCAAGCCACCGACCAGCGAATCGACAGCCAAGGTGACCATCCTTGACAGTGGGTACATCTGGATCGACCCGCCGAACCGCGATCTTGACGAGCGAGTAACTGTCGTCCCAGGTCAGCGTCTGGACCCGAGCGGGGCGTGGGTACCCGACGAGCCCGACGGTGTGTACACCGACCCGGACGGTCAGCTCGACGGGATTTCCGGGCATGGCACGTTCATCGCCGGGCTGATCTCACACATCGCTCCGCGAACTCGGCTCGAAGTCGTGGGATTGCGTAACCAGGAGGTGGAGATTCCGGGCCTCGACCCCGGGACCGAGTTGGGTCTGTTCGAGACGGAAGTGGCAATCGCCCACGCGATGCTGCTGCGCTGCGACACCGACGTGATCCAGTGCGGCTTCGCGTTCCCAACCCTGGACGACTACCCCTCGCTTCCGTTCGCGGCCGTCATGGCCCAGCTGCGACAGGCGACCGCGCCACACGCCGGGCGGGTGGCGGTGGTCGCGCCGGCGGGCAACGAGCAGTCGCGTCAGCGGTACTGGCCGGCAGCGCTGCCCGACGTGATCGGCGTCGCCTCGACCAACCGGCGCGGCAATGCCCGCGCGTGGTTCTCGAACTGGGGGGACTGGTGCGACTGCTGCGCCCGCGGCGAGTACGTCTACTCGACGTTCATCCGTTGGGACGGGCCGGTGGAGGGAGAGCCGTTATCCGATATCGAGGACTTCGACGGCTGGGCCAGATGGGATGGAACATCGTTCGCCGCGCCGAAGGTGTCGGCCGAGATCGCCCGCCTGTACGTGGAAGGCGAGGGCGCGCCCGCGGACATCGGGGAAGCGCTGATCGCCGGGACAGCCGACGTGCCGGTCACAACCGTCACCGACGCAACCCTGTCAGGGGCGCCCGGCATCGCACTCCCTTACCTGCAGATCCGATAGGAGTCGGACATAATCGCCACCACGCCAAGCCTGGAAGCCTTGATACGCGCCGCGAACGGTGGGGACGAGGTGGCGTGGGGAGCGATCGTCGAGCGCTTCTCCGGCCTCGTGTGGGCGACCGCGCGCGCCCATCGGCTTGCACCGGCCGAGGCGGCGGATGTCGCCCAGACCACCTGGCTGCGCCTAGTCGAGAACCTCGATCGGATAAACGATCCAGAGCGGCTCGGTGCGTGGCTGGCGACGACCGCGCGACGTGAATGCCTGCGCAACATCCGGCTGCGCAGTCGTGAGCTCCCCACGGCCGAGGACGCGATGTTCGAGGCGCCCTCGGAGGATCGCGCCGCGCAGGGCCTGATCACCCGCGAGCGGAATGCTGCGCTGCGCCGAGCCTTCGCGAGGATCAGCGAACGCTGCCAGGAACTTCTGCGGTTGCTGGCCGCGCCGGAGGCCCTCAGCTACGAGGAGATCGCCGCAGCGCTCGGCATGCCGATCGGCGCGATCGGCCCGACCCGCGCCCGGTGCCTCGATCAGCTTCGTCGGACCCCTGAGCTCGCCGCACTCCAGGGCGGGTAGGGGCGGCACATGGGCGCGGATCCAGATCCGGACGAGCAGTTGATGGGCGAGCTGCGGGGGTTCTTTGCCGAGGTCGATCCGGTGCCGCCAATGGTCACCGAGACGGCCAAGGCGTCGCTTGGATGGCGACGCCTCGACGCCGATCTCGCGGAGCTCCTCACCGATTCGGCGCTGGCGGAAGAGCCCTTCGCCCTGACCCGTGGCGGTCCGGCACCGGTGAGATCGGTGACGTTCGGCTCCGCTGCGCTGACCATCGACATCGAGGTCCACGCGGACGATCAAAACCGCACGCTGCTCGGTCAGCTCGCGCCGGCGGCCCCCGCCAGGCTCGAGATCCAGACAACAGCCGAGGCGCCACTCCGGGTGCAGACCGATGACCTCGGCCGCTTCCGCGTGCGACTGCCGGCCGGCGGACCGATCCGCCTTCGGGTCCTGGGCGGTGAGGAGCGCGCTGGTCCGGTGGTGGAGACCAGCTGGATCACCGTGTAGCCGCCGCGCGAGCGTCAGGTCAGGGTGCGACGGGTCTGGAGGTGACCGCGGGGCCCGCGCAAGGCTTCGGGGCAACTAGAACGGCGTCGAGGCGGCGAGTCCGAGTGCTCGCTGGAATTCGAGCTGGCCGGAACCGCCCAGCCACGGCCGCCCCGCCCACACGTATGCGTCGACGTAGCGGGAGGCGAGGCTCGCGTCGCCGCCTGACAGATGCCAGCGCGGGCTGGCGACCTGCGTGGTCGGTGGAATGCCGAGCGTCACGCAGAGCTTGTCGTGGGGACTGCTGCACACCCTCGGATCGTTGATGTCGCCGGGGTAGTCGCCGTTGAGGAAGCCGGCACCATTCTCGGCCGTGTTGACCACGAAGTGCTTGCCCGGAATGCCGGCCTTGGCCAGTGCCTGGACGAGGCGGGCGCCGTACTCGATCTCGCTGCTGGTCGTGTCGTACTCGCTGGTGTTCAGCGAGAACCCGCGCACATACCGGACGCCGCCCTGCTCGAGCATCGACACCGCCTGGGTGAACGACGGGAAGTAGAGCGCGCCGCCGTCGACGTAGACCGTGGCGTGAGGCAGGGCGTTGAATTTGCGCGCCGCGTAGTTGACCAGCTCGAGCGGCACCGGCGAATGGGCGCACTCGGCGAACGGCAGGTCGGGCTGGATGATCAGCGCGATCCGCGCCGTGCCGATCCCGGCGGCGAAGTTGTCGACCCAGGTCTTGTAGCTCTGCTGATCGGCCGCATTCCATATCCCATTGGGGCAGGCCGCCCCTTCCCAGGGATCGAGCCGGAAGATCGTCGCCTGGCTGAGCACCGCCGGATTGCCGTGCGTCGATTGCGCGACAAAGTCCCGCGCGACACTCTCGGCTGTGGAGTCCGAGAACCAGTCACCGAATGTGAACATCAGCGGGCGCAGCGCGATCTTGCCCAGCAGCTGCCGGTTGCGACCCCGGGCCTGCTGATACGCGGGATAAATGCTGTTGTAGAACGGGCCCGTGTACACCCCCCACTGCATTCCGGCCAGCGGGTTCGAGCGCGACGCGTGGGGCAAGCCGCGGTTCGCCACGCCGGCCCACGCGGACTGCGCAAGGACGCCACAGGCCAGGCCGATGATCGTCACGGCGATCGCCGCGCACCGGCGGGCCGTCGTCTGAGGTGTGTGAAACACGACGGGAAAGTCTGGCAGCTCATGCGCCGATGTATGACACCGGGGAGGTGGAGCCCCGGACGATGAGCTCGGCGGGGAGCGTCCGCGGGTTCTCGGCCGGCGACCCGTCGAGGACGCGTAGGAGGGCGCGGGCGGCGAGCGCTCCCTTCCGCCGGTGGGGGTGGCGGACCGTGGTGAGGTTCAACCCGGCGGCGGGCAGCGCGTCGTCGAAGCCGGCGACTGAGAGATCCTCGGGCACCGACAGACCAAGTCCGGCGGCGGCGCGCAGCGCCCCTTCGGCCAGACGATCGCTCAGGCACAGCAGCGCGGTGGGGCGTGGATCGGCGGCTAGCGCCGTGGCGGCCGCCGCCCTGCCTTCGGCGATCGTGCTGTCGGTGCCCTGGATGACCGGCACCCGGCTCCAGTCGAGCCCGGCGCACAGGACCGCGTCGCGATAGCCGGCCAGTCGATCCCTGGTCACCGTGTAGGTCGCCGCCGCCTGGGCGCGCTCGTCGACCGGGCCACGGCGGGGCCGGCGATGCAGCCCGAACGACACCACGGCCAGCCGGCGGTGCCCGAGCGAGAGCACGTGCTCGGCTACCGCGGCGGCGGCCGCCCGGTCGGCGATGCCGATCCAGGCGGTGTCGGATGCCCCGAGCTCGGCGAGCGTGTCGGGCCCCGGCTGGTCGATCACCGCCAGGGGCAGCTTCCTGGCGATCGCTGTCATCAGCAGCGGGTCGTCGGCGGCCAGCGAGTTGACGATCAGCCCGTCGATCAGCGCCCCGGTCAGCGCGGCGACCCTGCTGCTGGCGGTCGCCGACCCCGGAAGGAGGGCCAGGCCGGCGCCGGCGCCCTCGGCCGCCGCGGCGATGCCGGCCAGCACTTCTACCGCGACGGGATCCTCGAAGGCGTACGAGAGCCGGTTGGCGTAGGCGAATCCGAACGTTCCGACCCGTCCGCGCCGCAGCCCGGCCGCCACGGGGTCGGGCCCGGTGAAGCCGACTTGTGCGGCCGTGGCCAGCACGCGCTTGCGCAAGCGCTCCGAGAGCTGCTCGGGATGCCGGTATGCGTTGGACACGGTCTTGGCCGAGACCCCCAGCTCGGCCGCGATGTCATTCAGCGTCGGACGTCGAGGATTGGCCCCGGTCATCGCGCTAAGGTTACTTCAACGTTGAAGAAGCACGCATCGTCAACGCCGGGAATCCCCACCGCCGGCCGGCCCCGGGCAGCGGTGGCATCGTTGTGCCTGGTTCAGGCGGTCGACGTGCTCGGGGTCACCGCGCTGATCGCGGCGCTCCCCTCGATCCTCGCCAGCCTCGGCGCGTCGCCCGCGATGGCCGGCGTCCTGGCCACTAGCTACGCGATGACGTTCGGCGGTCTGCTGATGCTCGGCGCGAGACTGGGCGACCGGATTGGACCACGCCGGGTCCTGATAGGCGGCTTGGTGACGTTCGCCGCCGCATCGGCGCTGGCCGGCGCCGCGCCGTCGGTGGCCCTGCTCGTCGCCGCGCGCTGCGCCCAGGGAGCAGCGGCGGCCGCGTCGGTGCCGGCGGCACTCCGTCTGCTGCCGGTGGTCGTCCATGACCAAGCCGGCCGGCGGCGCGCGCTCGCGGCCTGGAGTGCGGCCGGGGCGGCGGCGGGCGCCACCGGACTGCTGGCCGGCGGACTGCTCACGAGCCTGGTCGGCTGGCGGGCGGTGTTCTGGATCAACCTGCCCCTGGCCGGCGTGCTGATGCTCGCGGTGCTGCGCAGCGTCCCAGCCGCCCCCGGCACCGACCGCGCCCCGCTCGATTGGGTCGGGGCGTTGCTCCTGACCTCGGGCATGATGAGCCTGATCCTCGCCGCGTCGCTGCTCGAGAAGGGCCCGTCGCGCTTCTGGGGCGCGCTGCTCGGCGCCGGCGGCTGCATCCTGCTGGCTGGGTTTGCCCGAACGCAGCGCAGCGTCCGCAATCCGCTTCTGCCTCGCGGCGCGTTAGGGGAGCGACGCCTGCGCGCCGGCGCGGGCACGGCGTTCGTGAACACCGCCACCACGAGCTCGGCCGTCACTTTGGCCACGCTCTATCTCCAGAACGCTCGCCACTTCAGCCCGGCTGCCGCGGGCTTGATGCTATTGCCGTTCAGCCTGTGCGTGGTGCTCGGCGCCGGCGTGGCCGGCCGGTGGCGCGGGACGGGCGAGCCCCGGTTGACCTCGGCGATCGGGCTCGGTCTGATCGCTACCGGTGACGCGGCTCTTCTCCTCCCGGGAACCGGCGTGCTCTTGCCGCTCTGTGCCGGCGTGTCGGGTCTGGGGATCGGCCTGTCCTCGGTGGCAGCCAACACGGTGGGAACCGACGTGCGCGACGAGCACCGGGGCGCCGCGGCCGGCGTCCTGAACACCGCCGCGCAGCTCGGGACGGCGCTGGGCGTGTCCGCCGCAGTGCTCATCGCGAGCATGACCGAACGGACGGGCCTCCCGCTTCGCGGTCCAGCTCTGAGCTGGGCGATCGCCGCGGCGCTCGCGGCCGGCGCCGCGTTGACCTCGCTCGGGGCTCCCCGGCGGTGGCTTCCCACCACGGCTCCTGACGCGCGAAGAACCACCCAGTAGGCTCCGGGCGGCGAGCGCCCCGGTCTCTGCTATGTCATACGCCGATGGTGGCCGGCGGATATTCGTTCGGCGAGGATCGACGGCGGGAGGCCGAGCGCCTGGCGGCGGTCGAGCAGGCGTTCGACGCCCCGTCGCGCGCCGCGCTGAGCGAGGCCGGGGTGCAAGGCGGCTGGCGCTGTTGGGAGGTCGGCGCCGGTCGCGGGTCGATCGCGAACTGGCTGGGCGAGGTGGTCGCCCCGCATGGCCGGGTGCTGGCCACGGATCTCGACGATCGCTGGTTCGCGAGCGCCGGCGCGGCCAACGTCACGTTCATGTCCCACGATCTCGCCCGCGATTCCCTTCCCGACGATGAGTTCGACCTCGTTCACGCCCGCTTCGTGCTCGAGCATCTCGCCGATCCGGAGGCAGCGGTCTCCCGGCTGGCTCGTGCCCTGCGGCCTGGCGGGGTGCTCGTGCTCGAGGATTCCGCCGGCCTCGAGGTCGAGGTAGATCCGCCGACCGGCGTGTTTCACCGGTTGGCGCCCCAGTGGGAGCGCGCCGGCCTGAGGGTGGGCTGGAGGGCGTCCTACGGTCGCGCTCTGCACGGCCACATGGGCGCCGCAGGCCTCATCGACCGACGTGGCCTCGAGTACCGCCGCACTGCACCGGGTGGCTCCGCATGGGAGCACGTCGCATCGGGGCTCGATCGGCTGCGCCAGGAGCTGCTCGCGGCGGGTGCGAGCGAGGCAGAGATCGCGGAGGCAAGCGCGTGCCTGCGCGACTCCGGGAACCGGATCACCGGCCCCCCGGTGCTGATCGCCTCGGGACGCCGCAATCCCGGATCGCACCAGGAGCGCTCCCCCGGTCACAACTGAGGCGGCCGGCCGTAGAACTGGTATGCCGACCCCAGAGCGCTCCGACGAAAGCCTCCTGGCGAGCGGCGTGCCGGGCGACTTCGGCGAGTTCTATGACCGGCACCTCGGGGCGGTGACCTCGTATGTCGGCGGCCGGGTTCGCCAGCCAGAGCTGATCTTCGATCTCGTCGCCGAGACGTTCGCGCGGGCGCTCGAGAATCGCACGTGTTACGACGCGCGCCGCGGCCCGGCGATCGCGTGGCTGCTGGGGATCGCCCGCAACCTGATCGTCGACTCCTTCCGGCGGGGGCAGGTGGAGGCGGCCGCCCGGATCCGGATGGGCATGACGCCGGTCGAGCTCGAGGACGAGCAGCTCGAATCCATCGCCCGGCGTGGCCGGACCGACCTCCGCCAGGCCCTGGCGGCCCTACCGGCCCAGCAGCGCGAGGGAGTGATCCGGCGCGTCCTGCTTGACGAGTCCTACGCGGAGATGGCGCGCGATCTGTGCTGCTCCGAGCAGGTTGTGCGGCAGCGCTTATCGCGCGGCCTGTCGACGCTGCGAGCGAATCTGGAGAGAGAACCATGAGCGATCCATTCGACGTGCTGCGTTCCGAGCTGGTGCGGGCGGCCGCCCGAGCGGAGCTGTCCTCGCCGGGACGGCGGTGGCAGTGGCTGCACCGACGGCCGCGGCCGCTCGCAGTGGTGATCGCGGCGCTGGTCATCTGCGGCTCGGCGACCGCGGCGGTGCTGTCCCTCACCGCCAGCCCGTCGCAGCCACTCTCCGGGCGCGTGCCGGGCGCGATCACGGGCCCGGCACGTGGCGGGTCGCCGTCGGTGGCCGGCGAGCGCTACCGGATCGTGGTCACGCCGAGCCTCTCCCCCGGACAGCCCGGATGGACCACGGGGGTCGACTACGCCGCCTCGCCCTCCGGCTTGGTCGCCGGCGGAGAGTCGGCCGGTGGGACCTACCCGACCGCTCGGAACCCGGTGTTCGGGGGAGTAACCGCCGGCAGCCCCGGCGACACCGTGGCCAGCGTATTGACCGGCCCCCAGGTGGCGGCCGTGCGGGTCGGCCAGCGCACGATCCGCACGTTCACTTCGCCAGAGCTGCCCACCGGCGATCGGGTGGCGGTGTACTTCGTGCCCGCGACGCCGCCGCACCAGCCGACGAAAATCCCCTCAGGCGCCGTGCTTCCGCTGGATGCGTCCGGGCGCGTCCTCTCCTCCAACTTCAACTATCCGGATACGCCGTTTCAGTCGTACTGGCAGGCGCCGGCCGCGCTGACCCCGAACATCCACGAGGCTCCGTACCACGGGCCGACCCGACCGAGCCCGAGCGGCATCTGTCAGCTCGACCAACACGGCCTGCCCGGGCTCGTGGCGGTGTGGGGGAACACGATCGGCCGGTTCGCCCCGGCGGCCGGGTCACTCGGCGAGCTGTTCGAGTCATGTGTGGGCGCCGAGTACTACCTGCACGGCTGGCCGCTCGCGGTCGGAGTCCTGCTCGACGCCCGCCGCCCCGGACAGGTCCTGGGTACTCTGCCCGGCGCCGCGCCGGTCTCCGGTGACCCCGGAATCGTCGACTTCCCCGCGGCCAGCCTCAGCGCTCGCCGGATCGGCAACGCCTGGCTGGTCGTCCGGGGAGGCTCCGGAACCGCGCAGCGGCTGCGGGTCCTCCAGGCGCTAGGGATCGGCAAGCTCGACCTGGGCGGCTGACTCCCACGCCGGGAGACCGCCCACCAGGTCGGCGACGCCGGAGAATCCCTCGCGCTGGAGGAGACTGGCCGCGATCGCCGAGCGGTAGCCGCTTGCGCAGTGCACGACGATCGGCCGATCGCGCGGCAGCGCGGCCATCTGCTCGGGAAACCGCGACAGGGGCAGGTTGACCGCAGCTTCGATCCGCCCTTCGGCCCACTCACCGGGCGCGCGCACGTCGATCAGCATGGGCCGATCGGCAGCACGCAACCGCTCGGCGAGCGACCCCGCGGTGATTCGCTCGATCCGGTCGAGCAGCCCTGGCTCGGCATCCAGCGCCTGCATCCCGCCGGTCAGGTAGCCGGCCACGGTGTCGAAGGCGATCCGGCCGAGCCGGGTGGCCGCCTCGATCTCCCGGCCGGGCTCGGAAATCACCACGATCGGGCGCTCCGGATCGAGCAACGTGCCGCACCAGGTGGCGTAGCTTCCGCCCAGCCCGACGTTCAGGCTCCCCTTCAGATGCGCGCCCTCGAACTTGGCCGGCTCGCGGGTGTCGAGCAGCTGTGCCCCGCTCGCGACGAGTTCGAGGACCTGCTCGAGCGCCAGCGGTTTGAGCTCGCGCTCCAACGCCTGATCGAGCGTCGGGTGCTCGCGCGCATTGAGCACCGCGTCGTAGGTGAAGTAGGCCGGGGCGTCGGGCAGGTCGCTCGTCACCGTCTCGATGAACCGCTCGCGGCTCATCGGCGCCAGCGCGTAGTTGTAGGCGCGCTGGACCCCGATCGTCGAAACCGTCTCACTCGAGAGGTGCTTGCCGCACAGCGAACCGGCGCCGTGCGCGGGATAGACCAGCGTGTCGCCCGGGAGCCGCGCGAGCTTGTCGTGCAGCGAGTCGTAGAGGAGGCTGGCCAGGTCCTCGGCGCTCCAACCCAGCGCGCCGCGCAGGTCGGGCCGGCCCACGTCCCCGATGAACAGCGTGTCGCCGGTCAGCACCGCAAACGGGACGCCCGTCCCATGCTCGGGGTCGTAGACCAGGATCGAGATCGACTCGGGCGAATGCCCCGGGGTCTCCAGCACGGTCAGGCGCACGGCCCCGAGGTGCAAGTCGTCGCCGTCGGCCATGGCCACGAACGGATACTCGGCCTGGGCCCTGGCCCCCAGGTGAATGCTCGCTCCCGTCCGCTCGCGCAGCTCCAGGTGACCGGCCACGAAATCGGCATGGAAATGGGTCAGGAACACGTGGGCGATCCGGCAGCCCAGCCGCGCGGAGTCGTCCAGGTACTGCTCGACGTCGCGCTGCGGATCGACCACGGCCGCCAGGCCGCTCGCCTCGTCCGCGATCAGGTACGAGGCGTGGGCCAGGCAGCCGAGGTAGTACTGCTCCAGGACCAAGGCGCGCGCCGTCCAGCGCTAGTTCGGCTGGGGCACGATCCGGATGTAGGGCTTGGGCTCCTTCCACTCGCCGAACCGCTCCTTCGCCTGATCGTTGGACACCGAGCCCGAGATGATCACCTCGTCGCCCGGGTTCCACTGGGCCGGCGTCGACACCTGGTGCTTCGCGGTGAGCTGCAGCGAGTCGATCACCCGCAGTACCTCGTCGAAGTTGCGCCCGGTGCTCATCGGATAGACCAGGATCAGCTTGACCTTCTTGTCCGGTCCAATCACGAACACGTTGCGCACGGTCTGGTTGTCGGCTGGAGTGCGCACCTTTGGGTCGCCGGACACGGCCGCCGGCAGCATCCCGTAGAGCTTCGACACGTTGAAGTCGGTGTCGCTGATGATCGGGTAGTTGGGCGCCGTGCCCTGCGTCTCCGCGATGTCGCCCGCCCAGCGGTTCTGATCGTCAGTCGGATCGACCGACAGCCCGATGATCTTCACGCCGCGGCGGTCGAACTCGGGCTTGATGCTGGCCATGTAGCCGAGCTCGGTCGTGCACACCGGAGTGAACGACTTGGGGTGCGAGAACAGGACCGCCCACGAATCGCCGATCCAGTCGTGGAAGCTGATCCTGCCCTCGGTCGAGTCGGCTTCGAAGTCCGGCGCGGTTTCACCCAGCTGCAATGCCATCGGAAGTCTCCTTGGTTCGTTGAAGATAGGAACCTTACGGCGCTCAGAGATCGCGCTCGTAGCAGTAGTTGACCGGCCCCTCGGGCTTGCCCTCGCGGTTGCTGAAGCCAAGGCTCTCATACAAGGCCCGCGCCACCACGTCGTCCTCGCTCGTACCCAGGTCCATCCAAGCCGCGCCCCGACCGCGAGCCAGCTCGATGGCCGCGTTCATCAGCGTCCGCCCGAGACCGCGACCGCGCCGCGCCGGCACCACGTACAGCTCGGCCAGGTAGCACTCGAGCGCCACGGCCCAGATCGCCTCCCGGAACCGCAGCACGGCCACCCCGTCAGGCCCCGGGCCACCGAGGAGAACCACCGTGTCGCCACCGGCCAGGAGCGCCTTGATCCGTTCGGCCAGGCGCTCCGGCCCGGGCGTGGGGTCGTCGTACTCGGTGTTGAAGTCGTGCAGGAGGCGGCCGATGTCGCGGGCGTCGGCTGCCGTGGCCCGCCGCACCGCGTGACGTCCGGGGTCGCTCATCTTCATCTCGCCGGGGCCGGCCGCAACAGCCGAAGGTGGCGCTCGACGGCCGCGCCGACGCGGTCGATCTCGCCGGTGGCCAGGAGATCGAGCAACGCCCCGCGAAGCACGGCCAGCACCAGCGTGCGTTCCGCGGCGTCCGGGGTCACCTCGCCGAGCAGCTCGAGCCAGTCGGCGACCGTGGTCCGGGCGAAGCCCGCCCACGGGCCATCGGCGTCGAGCAACGATCGCGCGTAGCCCTCGACCCACAGCTTCAACAGCCCCCGGTGCTCCTCCGCCGCCAACCACCCCCACAGCTCGGCCACGACGGCAACCAGATCGCGGTCGCCGGCCCGGGCCGCTCGCGCGCGATCGAGCAGAGCCAGCTCGTCTCGCCGGGCCCGGGCCAGGAGCGCCTGGATCAGGCCGGCCTTCGAGCCGAACAGGAACAGGAGCACCCGGGGGCTGGAGCCCACCGCCGTGGCGAGCGGCCGGAGCGACATGTCGGCCACGCCGTGCTTAAGAGCGTATCGGTAGGCGCGCTCGAGGAGCTCCTCTCGGCGGGGCGACTCCAGGACGGTCATCGCGCTGTAGTGTAGGCTACTGAAACGACTGTTTCAGTGAACGAGCCCACCGTCCCCGCCACGATCCGCCGCCTGGGGCTTCCGGGCGATCTCGGCTGGGTAGTCATGGCCCACGGCGTTCTCTACGCCGAGGAGTTCGGGTGGGACACGAGCTTCGAGGCGCTGGTCGCCCGAATCGTCGCCGACTACGGTGCCGGCCACGACCCTAGTCGCGAATCGGCCTGGATCGCCGAGCTCGGCGGCAAGCGCGTCGGCTGCATCTTCTGCGTGGCCGACCCGGCTCGTGAGGGCACCGCGCTCCTGCGCATTCTGCTCGTCCACCCGGCAGGACGCGGCCGAGACCTCGGGCGCCGGCTCGTCGGCACGTGCCTGAACTTCGCCCGGGAGGCGGGTTACCAGCGCGTCCGGCTCTGGACCAACCATCCGCTCGCCGCCGCGCGGCGCATCTACCTGGAGCAAGGCTTTCGCCTGATCGCCGAAGAGCCCCACCGCAGCTTCGGCGCCGACCTGGTCGGCCAGACCTACGAGCTCCCGCTGACCTAGCGGCGGCGGGGCCGCCAGCGGCGTCAGGCGGCCAGCGGTCGCCGAGGACGCGTGTCCCGCCGCCGGTTCACCTGACCCGTCATCGTCAGCGCGATCAGGGCCTTGTCGCGCGCCCGCTCGAACGCCCGACGGCGAAACCGCCGCTCGCCGTCGCCACAATCCTCCTCCGCGGCGGCCTCGAACGCGCCCCAGCGGGCCAGGGCCAGCGCGGCGTCGTCCTCCTCCTGCGCGGCCGCCCGGCACAGGGCCAGGGCACACGGCTCCCCTCCGCCGGGGGCGTTACAGCCGTGGCCGGGAGGGCAGCACAGAGCCATGACGATGTGTTACCCCGCCCGCAGGCGACAGAATCGAGTCGTCATGTCCCGTTGCCGACCCCGGGCAATCACCTGGCTGATCAGCGCGCTGTTGGTGCTGCTGACCGGCTGCGGCAGCACGAGCAATGCGCTGCCGATCCAGACCCGGCCCTCGCCGGTTGTTCACCCCGCGGCCGGACCGCCCGTCCACGTCGCGGTGATCTTGATGGAGAACCATGAGTACGGCGACATCATCGGGTCGCGCTCGGCGCCGTACATCAATTCGCTGGCCCGGCGCTATGGGCTGGCCACAGGGATGTACGCGATCACCCACCCCTCGCTGCCCAACTACCTGGCCCTGACCGGGGGCTCGACCTTCGGGATCGACAGCGACTGCACGGACTGCTCCATCGGCGCGACGAGCATCGCCGACCAACTCGGGCGGGCACACCTGTCCTGGCGGGCCTACCTGGAAGACCTGCCCAGGCCGTGCTTCACCGGAGCGAGCGCAGGCGACTACGCCAAGAAGCACGACCCGTTCGCGTACTACACCCGGATCACCGGCGAGAACGCCCGGTGCGCAAACATCGTCCCGCTGACCCGGCTGGCCGCCGACGAGCGCGCCGGCGCGCTTCCGAGGTACACCTGGATCAGTCCGAACTTGTGCCACGACATGCACGACTGCTCGGTGTCGACCGGAGACCGGTTCCTGGCCGGGCTGGTGCCGGGCCTGCTCCACGCGCTCGGCCCGCGCGGGTTGCTGTTCCTGACCTGGGACGAGGGGTCGAGCGACAACGGGTGCTGCCGCCTGGCCTCGGGGGGGCACGTCGTGACGATTGTGGCCGGCGGCGGGGCGCGGGCGCGCTCGAGGCTAGCCACTCCCACCGACCACTACTCGGTGCTCCAGACGATCGAGGACGTGCTCGGCCTGAGGCGGTTGCGCGGAGCCGGCTGCGCCTGCACGCCCTCGCTCCAGCCGCTGCTGGCCCGGGGTTGACCCGTGCCCCGGCTGATCGTCAACGCGGATGACTTCGGGCTGACCGCCGGGGTGACCGACGGCATCGTGGAAGCGCACGTCCGGGGCGTCGTCACCAGCACCAGCCTGATGGTCGACGCGCCGGCGGCCACATACGCGGTGGAGGTCGCCCGCGAGCACCCGAGGCTGTCGATCGGCCTGCACTTCGTCGACGACACCCCGGCGCTCGACGAGGGCGGCCATGCCGCGCGCGAGTTCGGACGCCAGCTCGATCGCTTCCGTGAGCTCATGGGCCGCGAGCCCTCGCACGTGGACTCCCACCACCACGTCCACGTCAGCCGCATGTCGACGTTCGCGCCATTGGTCGAGCCGCTCGGCGTGCCCCTGCGCGGCGACGGTCGGGTGCGCTACCTCGGCGCGTTCTTTGCGCGCCCGGAGGTCGGCGTCATCGACCACGACCGGATCCGCCGGCCGTTTCTGCTCAGCCTGCTCGGACAGATCGGAACCGATCCCGGTTTCAGCGAGGTCGGCTGCCACCCGGGGCGGGTGACCGACGATCTGCACTCGAGCTACACCGGCGAGCGTGAGATCGAGGTGGCGACGCTCACCGAGCCGGGGCTGGCCGCGCAAATCGAGGCGCTCGGCCTGACCCTCGCCAGCTACCACGACTGGTCGGGTTAGACCTGGCGGGCGCCCACCGGGAGCTCCTCGGGGAGCTCTTCGAGCTCGAGGCGCGGACCGAAGCCGACCCGCAGGATCGCGCCGCCGTCCGGGGCGTTGGCCGCCTCCGCGAAGCCATCGTGGGCCTCGGCCGCCTGACGGACAATGGCCAGGCCGAGGCCCGAGCCGGGCTTGGAGCGCGCGTCCGCAGCCCGGTGGAAGCGATCGAACACGAACGGCAGGTCCTCCTCGTTGAATCCCGGCCCGTGGTCGCGAACCGTCACCACGCCATCGTGAAGGGTCACCTCGACCATCCCGGCCTCCGGGCTCCACTTGGCCGCGTTGTCCAGCAGGTTGTTCACCGCGCGCGAGACCCGGTCGCCCTCGCCGCGCACCAGGGTCGGCTCGATCACCTGCTGGAAGGTCAGCCCCGGAGCGCGTCGCCGGGCCCGCTCGATCGCGTCGCGAACCACGGCGTCGAGCCGCACGTCGCCTCGCTCGCCGCTTGGCTTGCTGCCTCGGGCCAGCTCGACGACGTCGCCGACCAGCGCGGTGAGCTCGTCGAGCTCCTCGATCACGTCCGCCCGGAGTGCCGCCCGATCCTCGGGCGTGAGCAGCTGCTCATCGCGCATCAGCTGGAGATTGGCTCGGATCGTGGCGATCGGGGTGCGCAGCTCGTGGGACGCGTCGGCCACCAGGTTCCGCTGGGCCGCCACCGAGTGCTCGAGCGCGTCGAGCGTGCGGTTGAACGTCGTGGCCAGCCGGGACAGCTCGTCGGATCCGAGCACGTCGAGACGCTGGTGCTCGAGGCGCTCGGGATTCGCCGCGATCGACTCGGTCTGCCGGGTGAAGCGGGCGATCGGGGCCAGCGCGGTGCGGGCGACCAGAAAGCCAAGCAGGGCCGCGAGCAGGATCCCGGCCCCGCCGATGACCAGCAGCAGGACGAGCTGACTGCGCAGGGCGTTGTCGACCGTGGTGAGGGGAAGGGCCACCGCCAGCGCGCCCTTCGGCCCGATGCCGACGACGAGCACGCGGATGTGCGTGCCCTTGACTCGCATGTTGGTGTAGAACTGGCCATCGCCGGTGCTGGCAAGCGCCTGGATCGCCGGGGTCGATGGGATCTCGTAAGCCTGGGCGGGCGGCACGTATGTGTGCCCATCGCGCTTGAACAGCGTGAACGTGCCCGACGCTCCCCCGAACGCCTGCGGTGGCAGCCGCTCGAACCCGAGCCCCTCGTCGGGGTCGCGTCCGCCCTGGCGACTCCGATCTGCCTCTCCCTGAGGCAGCGGCGACGGCTCGCCGCCCGGACCGAACCCGACGTTGCCCAGGGGAGCCCGGCTCAGGCTGATCAGAGACTGGTCGACCTGTCCTTGCAGCTGAGACCTGGTCCCCTCGTACGACGCCACCGCAACCGCCACCACCGCTATGGCCACCGCCACCCCCGCGACCAGCAGCATGCGGGTGCGCAGGCTCATTCCTGTGGCTCCCGCAGGGCGTACCCCACCCCGCGCACGGTGTGGATCTGGGCCTGCGCGCCGGCCTCCTCGAGCTTGCGGCGCAGGTAGCCGACGTACACGCGCAGGGCGTTCGAGGTCGGACCAAAGTCATAGCCCCACACCCGGTCGTAGATCAGCGTGTGTGGCAGCACCCGGCGCGGGTTCAACATCAGCAGCTCGAGGAGCAGGTACTCGGTCCGGGTGAGCTCGACGAACTTCTCGCCCACCATCACACCGTGGCGGGCCGAATCGAGCGTCAGGTCACCGAACCTGAGGGCGCCGTCGACGCTGGCCTCGCCGCCTGCCCGGCGCAGCAGAGCCCGCAACCGGGCCTTCAGCTCGTCGATGTCGAAAGGCTTGATCAGGTAGTCGTCGGCGCCGGCGTCCAGCCCGTCGATGCGATCGCTGACCGTGTCCCGCGCGGTGAGCATCAGCACCGGGACTCGGTTGCCCTCGCTCCGGAGCAGCCGGCACACCTCGAGGCCGTCGATGTCGGGAAGCCCCACGTCGAGGACCACCGCGTCGGGCAGGCTCGAGCTAATCTCCGACAATGCGCCGGCGCCCGACTCGGTCAGCCGGACCTCGTAGCCGGCCAGAGACAGGGCGCGGCGCAGGACGTCCCGGAGGGCGCGATCGTCGTCGACTACCAGCAGTCTCATCTGACTGAATTGTCGTCCGTCGATGAACGTTTCACGAGCGGCTCCTACGAAGGTCTTACGCCTTCGAGCTCGCGCAGGACGGCACCCAGTATGCCGTTCACGAACGCGGGCGCCTCGGCACCGCAGAACCGCTTGGCCGTCTCCACCGCTTCGTCGATCGCCCCTTCGGGCGGGATCGCCTGCTCGCCGGGCAGCTCGCGGCCGTGCAGCATCTCGACCAGCCCGACCCTCAGGATCGAGCGTTCGAGCGGCGCGATCCGCTCGAGCGACCAGCCGGTCGCGTGCTTGCGTATCAACTCGTCGAGTGCGTCCTGGTGGTCCCGCACGAGGTGGGCCAGGGCACGGGTGAAGCCGGGGGCATCCCGGGGAAAGCTCTGCTCCAGGGGCCGACCGAGCAGATCGCTCTGATACAGCGCCCAGATCGCAGCGCGGCGCTGCTCGGTCCTACGCACGGCGACGAGTGTAGACGGGCGATCGACGGACTCAACCGACGACCGTGAGCTCCTTGGACAGTCCGGTGAAGATGTCGCGCGCGTCGTCGGTGACCAGCACGAGGTCTTCGATCCGCACCCCGAGCTCGCCTGGCAGGTATACGCCGGGCTCGACCGTGACCACGTTGCCCGGCGCGAGCACGGAATCGGATCGCTGGGCGAGACGCGGCGCTTCGTGGACCTCGAGGCCGACGCCGTGGCCCAGCCCGTGGCCGAAGTGTGCCCCGTGTCCGGCGGCTTCGATCCTGTCTCGGGCGACGCTGTCGACGTCCCGTCCGTCGGCGCCGGGCTTGACTGCGTCGAGGCCGGCGAGCTGGGCGTCGAGCACGAGCTGATAGATCTCGCGCGCGTGGTCGCTGGGCTCGCCGGCGGCGACCGTTCGCGTGCAGTCCGAGCAGTAGCCGTCGAGCTGCGCGCCCCAGTCGATCACCACCAGGTCGCCGGGGCGCACCTCCACCGCTCGCGGCGAGGCGTGGGGCAGCGCGCCGTGCGGCCCGCCGGCCACGATCGGCGGGAAGCTCGGCTGCTCGGCCCCGCGGCGGCGCATGTCGAACTCGAGCTCGAGGGCCAGCTCGTGCTCGGTGCGGCCGACCAGACCACCGGCGATCAGCGCCTCGAACGCGGAATCGGCCAGCGCCGTGGCGGCGGCGATGGCCGCGACCTCGTCGGGCTCCTTGACCGCGCGCAGCCCCTCGACCAGTCCATGCACCCCGACCAACTCGACTCGCTCGGGCAGGAGGCCGCGCAGACGCTCGTGCTCTCTAACGCTGACATGGGCGGATTCGAAGCCGAGGCGCAGCTCTCCGGATCCCGGGAGTGCGTCCTTGATCGCGTCGAGCAGGTCGACCGAGGCGTTGAGGCGATCGAAATCCGGCTCCACTTCCTCGGCTGCCTGTTCGACGTAGCGGAAGTCGGTGACGAAGGCCCGGGTGTTCGGGGCGATCAGCGCCAGGCCGTTGCTTCCCGTGTAGCCGGTCAGGTATCGCACGTTGATCAGTTCGGTGATCAGCACGGCGTCGACCTCGGCGCCGGCGAGCTTCTGGGCCAGCCGATCGGCCCGGGCGCTCACTCGGCCATCTCCGCGTGCAGGCGCTCGAGCGCTTCGCGATAGCCGTCCGGGCCCTTCCCGGCCACGCGGGCGATGCACAGATCCGTGATCACGGACGTCCTGCGCCATTCCTCGCGCGAATCGACGTCCGACAGGTGCACCTCGACCGCGGGCAGACGGGTGAGCTCGAGCGCGTCGCGGATCGCGTAAGAGTAGTGCGTCCAGGCGCCCGGGTTCAGCACGATCGCGTCGGCCAGGCCGTTCAGCCGGTGCAGGTGCTCGACGAACTTCCCCTCATGGTTTGTCTGGAAAAAGCGAACCTCGAGCCCGAGCTCGCGCGCGGTCTCGCTGATCTGCCGCTCGAGCTCCTCCAGGGTGAGGCCGCCGTAGTGGTTGGGGTCGCGCCGACCGAGCTGGTCGAGATTGACGCCGTGCATGACCTCGACTCGGTTGCGCATAACGCTCACGGCGCGATCAACTCTTGCACGGCGGCGCGCAGGTCGCCCGGATCCACGGCCTGGCCGGGGGTCGGCCGCCCCGGTTGAGCGCACAGGACGAACGGCACCGGCCCGGCGACCGTGCGCTTCTTGTCGCGGCCGGTGGCGTAGATCACGGCGTCCACGTCGGTGCCCTCGAGCTTGGTCGGCAGCCCGGCGGCGCGCAGCATCTCCCGCACCTGCGCCCGCAGCTCATCCGCCCCGGACAGGCGCAGTTCGGCCAGGAGCCCCAGCCCGACCGCCTCGCCGTGCCGGTAGCGCGCGTACCCGGTCGCGGTCTCGATCGCGTGCGCCACCGTGTGACCGAGGTTCAGGAGCTGGCGCAGACCGCGGTCGAGCTCGTCCTGGGAGACGATCCGCACCTTGACGTGGGCGCAGGCGGCGATCACCTCTGGGTCGTTGGCCGGCGCCCCGGCCGTTATGCGATCCCAGAGGGCGCCACCCGAGATCAGGCCGGTCTTCACGACCTCGGCGTAGCCGGCCGCGAGCTCCTCCGGGGGAAGCGTCTGGAGGGTCGCCGGATCGGCGATCACGGCGCTGGGCTGATGGAAGGCGCCCACGTAGTTCTTGGCCTCCGGCAGATCGACCCCGGTCTTGCCGCCGATCGCCGAGTCCACCTGGGCCACCAGCGTCGTCGGCACCTGCACGACCCGCATCCCGCGCTGGTAGGTCGCGGCGCAGAACCCGGCCAGGTCGCCGACCACTCCACCGCCCAGCGCGACCATCACATCGGAGCGGGTGGCTCCGTGTCGGACCATCTCGGTCCACACGATCTCGGCGTGGGCGATCGTCTTCGACTGCTCGCCCGGCATGATCCGAACGTCGCCGATGAGCGGCGTGAATCGCTCCCCGTAGAGCCGGCCGGCGTTGTAGTCGCTCACCTGGAGGCGCCGGCCGCTCACTGTGGCCGGCCAGAACGCATGCTCGGTCACCAGGCCGGAGCCGATGTAGACCGGGTAGTCCGAGGACGCGCTGGTCGCCCAGAGCATCTTGGTGTCTGGGTGCGGGAGGTCGGCCAGCGCCTCGAGGATGGCCGGCATCTGCTTAGAGTGCGTGGCCGGGACGATCACGTCGGCCAGCGACTCGTAAACGGGCTGTCGCTCCACGTGCAGCTCGTTGAACCGGCGCGGATCGGCCGCCAGCGGGCGAATCCCATTGCCCGCGACCCGCTGCCAGGCGTCCTCCCAGACCGTCTCGAGCCAGATCACCCGGGTTTCGGCCAGGGCCTCCCGGACCCGCGCGGATCCGATCGCGCCCCCGCCGAGCGCCACCACCTCGACGGCCGGGTCGGCGAGCAGTTCCAGGGTGACCTGCTCCTCGACTTCGCGGAACGCGGCCTCACCCTCCTGGGCGAAGATGTCCTGCACCCGGCGCCCCCGCCGCGCCTCAATCACCTCATCGACGTCGACGGCGGCCTCGCCGAGAGCGCGGGCGGCGGTCGTCTTGCCCGCCCCCATGAAGCCGATCAGCGCGGTCTGCGCCACCCGATCCGCTCCTCGTAGGCCGTGAGTGCAGCCGTCACGTCATCGATGTGGTCCCCGCCGAACTTGCTCCGGTACGCGTCGGCGAGCACGAACGCCACCATCGCCTCCCCCACCACGCCGGCCGCGGGCACCGTGCACGAGTCGGTCCGCTCCCGGAGCGCCTCGGCCGGCGCGTGGGTGGCGATGTCGACCGATCTGAGCGGCTTGGTCAGCGTGGGGAGCGGCTTCATCGAGCCCCGGACGATCAGCGGGGCGCCCGTGGTCATCCCCCCTTCGAGCCCGCCGGCGCGGTTGGTGTTCCGGTAGTAGCCCTTTTCGTCGTCGTAGAAGATCTCGTCGTGGGCACGGGAGCCCGGGAGCCCGGCCACCTCGATCCCGTCCCCGATCGAGACCGCCTTCAGCGCCTGGATCGAGAGGATGGCCTGGGCCAGGCGACCGTCGAGCCGCTCCTCCCAGGAGACGTGGGATCCAAGCCCCGGTACGAGCCCGAACGCCTGCACCTCGAACACGCCGCCCAATGACTCGTTGGCCTTTCTCAGGCGGTCGATCTCCGCGACCATCTGTTTTGTCGCATCGGGGTCGAGACAGCGGACCGGTGACTCGTCGACGGTGGCGAAGTCCGCGGGTCTTAGGTCATCGTTGCCCGGCGCCTGGACGCTGGTGATCTGGATCACGTGCGAGAAGACCTCGACGTTCAGGGCTTTCAGGAATGCCTTGGCCACGGCGCCGCCGGCCACTCGCGCCGCGGTCTCGCGGGCGGACGCTCGCTCCAGGATGTTTCTCACGTCGGTGGTCTTGAATTTCTGCGTCCCGACCAGGTCGGCATGGCCGGGCCGTGGGAGGTGCACCTCGGGGACGGCCGCCTCGACCGGCCAGGGGTTCATCCGCTCCTCCCAGTTGGCGTAGTCGCGGTTGGTGACCTGGAGGGCGATCGGGCCGCCGAGCGTCCGGCCGTGCCGGACCCCGCCGGTGACCTCGACCTGGTCGCGCTCGATCTTCATCCGCCCGCCCCGGCCGTGGCCGAGCTGGCGCCGCGCGAGGTCGCGGTTCAGCGCCTCGCGCTCGAGCTCGAGGCCGGCGGGCAGCCCCTCGATGATGCAGGTCAAGCCGGGGCCATGGGACTCCCCGGCGGTGGTCAACCGCAGCGACATGGCCGATGTAGGTTACGGAGGGTTGCCGTTTGGACGAGGTCCGCGGTCGCTACGGACCAATCCGTAATTTCTACGGATCGAGGTTCGGGGCGGATCGGCCGATTGGTTCCCTGTGGTCTCGATGATCAGCACGCTGCGCCTACCGTGACGCGATCCCGATGGACGATCCCCTCGAGCATCTTGCAGAGCACGACCTTCTGACCGGCCTCTACAGCCGGTCACGACTGGTCTCCGAGCTCGACCGCCAGCTCTCCTACTCGGCCCGGTACTCCCGGGCCGGAGCGCTGCTCTCGCTCGACATCGACAACTTCAAGCTGGCCAACGACACATACGGCCGCGCGGCCGGCGACGTGATGCTCAAGGCCGTATCCGAGATTCTCCGGGCCCGGGCCCGCAGCACCGACGTGGTGGCCCGTCTGGGCAGCGACGAGTTTGCCGTGATCCTGCCCGAGGCGACCGAGGATGAGGCGCAGATCGTCGCCCGCTACATTCGCGCCGCCCTGGCCGAGCGCCCGCTCGGGCCGCCGATCCTCGTCAGCATCGGGATCGCCCCCCTGACCGGCGACGAGGAGGTCGGCGCCGAGGACATCCTGGGCCGCGCGCACATCGCGCGCTACGAGGCCAAGGAGCTGGGCGGCGACCAGGCCCGCGTGTTCACCGGCGAGGCCACCGGCGCCCTGACCTGGGTGCAGCGGATTCGCGCCGCGCTGGCCGAGGATCGCTTCGTCCTGTACGGGCAGCCGATTGCGGATTTGAGGACCGGCCGGATCACCCACCACGAGCTGCTCGTGCGCATGCTTTCCGAGGACGGAGACATCATCCCGCCCGCCGCCTTCCTGCCCATGGCCGAGCGCTTCGGCGTGATCGGCGAGATCGACCGTTGGGTGACCAGCGCCGGCCTGCGCCTGGCCATCGACGGCGAGGGCGTGGCCGTGAACCTGTCCGGCTACTCGATTGGCGATCCCTTGATCGTCGCCGAGATCCGCTCGGCGATCGCCGACGGCGTCGACCCGGGCAAGGTGATCTTCGACGTCAACGAGGCGGCCGCCATGAGCAAGCTCGAGGCCACCCGCCAGTTCGCCGGCCTCCTGTACGGGCTTGGCTGCAACCTGGCCCTCGACGACTTCGGCACCGGCTTCTCCTCCTTTACGTTCCTGAAGTACATCCCGGCTCGCTACCTGAAGATCGACATGGGCTTCATCCGCGAGCTGGCCTCCTCCAAGCTCGACCACCAGGTGGTCAAGTCGATCGTCGGCATCGCCCGCTGTCTCGACAAGCGCACGATCGCCGAGGGCGTCCAGGACGCCGATACGCTTGGCGTCCTGAAGGCCATCGGCGCCGACTACGCCCAGGGCTTCCACTTCGGTGCCCCCAAGCGCCTCTCGCCGCCCACGGCCTTCGAGCGCCGCCTGCGCGCCGCCCGGGCGGCCGCCGCGCCGACCGTCTGACGCCGACCTCCGGACCCGGCTTCGGCCCAAGCGCACACTCGCGCCTCCGCGCTCCTCGAGTGTGCGGAACAGGCCGCCCTACGCACGCACAGCCGCACTCGCCACCGGGGCGACGCCGAGTGTGGGTTTGGGCCGATCGCGATGATTGGCCTCGCTTCGCTCGGCGTCCGTGGGGCCGGGCGGCCCCGTCCGGACAGCTCGCGCGGGCCGCGGCCGCCCGAGCCCCCGGCCCCAACCCGCCGTGCGGCTTAACTCCGCACTCGGCAGATCACTCGGGCCGAGTGCGGATGCTGAGCCATATGTGGCGCTCAATCCGGCCCTCGCCGCGAGGCGCGGGGCGAGTGCGGACTTATGACCCAAAGCCGAGTTCGGGCTTGGCCACCTATCCGGCGCACGGGGGCAGGCGAGTGTCGGGAAACTCGGACGACAAAAAGCGACCCCGGGTGAGCCCGACCGAGGGCCCACCGGGGTCGCTTGAAGAGGCGATGCCTAGCGGCTAATAGCGCCCGGCGGCGACCACCGAGATGCGGTGGTTGCCGGAGGCGACGAGCGCCAGGCGGACGGTCACCGCCAGGTGCCGGAGGTGACGCAGCTTCTTGGCCACCGCGGGCGACAGGTGCAGCCGGAGCGTGACCGTGCCGTTGCTGATCGAGGAGACCGTCCCGAGCCCGATCCGGACCGCGGGGGCCTTGCCCGTCTTGATGTGCGCGTGCCGGGCCGCGGCGCGGGTGATCCACACGGTGGCGATGCCGTTGGCCGCCGCACTCGAGCTGACGCGTACCGCGATGCCGTGTTGCAGCACAGCCTTCAGGCTCTGCGGCAGCATCTGCATATGCACGGTCAGCGCGGGGGTGGACGTCGTCGACCCCGAGCCACCGCCGGTCGTCGGCGCGGGCGTGGTCGGTGGGGACGGCGTGACTGCCGTCAGACCGTCCGCACCCAACACCTGGATGCTCTGAGAAAGCGTGTTGACGTAACCACCCCGGTCGGTCACGGTCAGGGTGACCTTGTACGTGCCGCCCTCGGCGTAGGCATGGACGACGCTCGGCCCAGTGGCGGTCGAGCCGTCTCCGAAGTTCCAGGCGTAACCCTGGTTCGGGACGATCAGCGTGGAATCCGTGGAGGACCCGTCGAACTGCACGACGTCGCCCTCATCGACCGCGCTCGGGACGACGAACGAGGGGTTGAGGTCCACCTGCGGCGCGCAGCCGAAGTACGTGACCGGGTCGAACTCGAGGATGCCGGCGTTGTTGGACTCCCGCTGGAGGTAGTAGGGGTTCTGGCCGCTGGTGCCCAGGTCGACCTTGTCCAGCTGATTGCCGAGCGGAACGCAGCCCTCGTTGTCCTCGATCTCCGAGCCGTCGCGCCCAGCCCAGCCGTTCAGGCCCGGGTTTACGATCGCGGCGAGCTCGGCCTGGCTGAGCGGGCTCACCAACCGCTGCCCGACGCCCACGGCCATCTGCTGGACCGTCGGGTTGTTCGGGATGACCGGAGCATCAGGCTCGTCGCACGCGGTTCCCGCCGACCACGGCTGCACGACGTACGCCACCTCGGTGCCGCCGACGTTGACCTGGGAGTGGTAGGAGCAGTACGCCTTCTCGACCGGCGGGGTGGCGCCACCGCTGGTCAGCTGGGTCAGCGTGAGGTCGGTGGCGTTCCCAGTCGGGCTGCCGTTCTGCAGCGAGTAGGTCTCGCCATCCGCCCCGGTCACGTAAGCGTTCCAGCCGGTCTCGCCCGGCGCAACCGGAGGCGCGCTGATCGCGATCTGCGAGTTCTGCGAGTTGCTGTCGGTGGTGATGACGGTCTGCGACGCGCTCGGCGCGGACTCGTTACCGGACACGTCGTAGGTGATCTCGACGTGGTAGGTGCCGGCCGGGATCTTGCCCGCGGCCGTGTTCGCCGAGGTGACCTTCGGCGGCGGCGGGGTCAGGTTGCCGTTTACCGCGCAGAATGCGCCGACGGCGTCCAGGCAGGTCTTGACCCGCGGCGGAACCAGCAGGGTCACCAGCGGGGTGTAGCCCGGCTTGGTCCGGCCGAGGATCCCCGTCTGCGCGACCATCGTCGAGACCTCGCCCTGCAGCTGGGCGTCGGTCAGGCACACGTTGTTCATGACCACGATGCCCGGGGTGACAAACGAGTCGCCGGTCACCGGGCAGCCGTTGGCCGGGAAGTCGTGGCCGGCGCCGGTCGGGTTGCCGAAGTTGCACCAGGAGGAGCCGGTGACGCCGTAGTCGATGCAACCACCGCCGAAGACGGAAGAGTTCAGCGCGCGACCGCCACCGTCGTTGTACTGAGCGGTCACGGCGAACGGGGAGCCGAGCGAGCCGTTGGAGTCGGCGACGTCGCGCAGGAACTGCTCGACGTAACCGCGCGTCTGCGACCAGTAGCTGCGCTGCTGGTCCCAGGTCAGCGCGAACGTCTCGTTCTTGTGCATCACTTGCCCACCGCGGTAGCAGAGGGCGGAGTTGGGGAGCACGGGCCCGCCGAGATCGGACGACAGCCACGGGTCGTTGCACGAGCCACTGGCCGTCACGGCTGACACCCCGCCGGGCAGCGAAGCAGTCCGCGCGTTGGGCACGATCGAGACACCGGCCTCGGCGCTGCCGTCGGTGACCACGATGGCCTGCGCGGCGGTCGTGGCGACGCCCAGCGACGCGATCAGCGTCGAGGCGATCGTCAGGATGAATCGTCGGGTGGTGGTGAGCGAATAACGGCGCATCTCAGGTCAACCTCCAACAGTCAGATTGCGCAGGTCGACGACGGCGCCGACGCTCGGGTCGTATTGGAACAGGGACACCGCGCTCAGCGGCGTGTTGGCGAGCAGCTCGCGTCCGGCCTCCGAGGCCGTGCGACGAGCGGCGTCAGCAGCGGCGACCGTCGGATGGTCGACCGCGCCGATCGAGTTCACCGAGAACAGCGCCACCGGAGTCGAACCGGTCGCGGTCTGCTTCGAGACGCCCTCGGTCTGACCCGGCGCCAGCGAGAGGATCTCGCAGTCGATCGGCCCGGGCGTGCAGATACCGGGGCCGCCGACGGCCGCGCCGGGCTCGACGGCGAACAGCACCCGCTTGGTGCTCCGGAGCACGCCGAGCTCGACCAGCAGCGGCTGCTGCAGGCTGGGCAGGACGCTCAGGCGCTCGAGCGGATCGATCGTGTTCAGTCCACCACCCGAGGTGGTGATGGCCAGCGAGACCTGGTAGGACTGCTTGGCTGTCAGACCGGTTGGCGCGGGGGGCACCGGCTTGGTCGGGGCGACCGGCGTGGTGGTCGTGGCCGGCGTGGTGGCCGGGGAAGTCGTGACCGGGCTGGCGCTCGTGGAGCCACCGCTGCTCGACGCGCTCGAGGAGCCTGTGGATCCCGCGGAGCCGGTGGCGGTGCTCACGCCGGAGCCGGAGCTCGGCGCGGTGGCCACGGCCGACGTGGTCGTTACCGTTGCCGCGGTCGCCGCGACGTGCTGCGGGCTGAACGGATTGCGTCCCTTGCCGGCGAGCTTGGAGTTGGAAGGCGTGGTCTGGACCGAGATCGCGGGGACCGCGGTTCCGGTCGAGTACGGCACGCCGCCGGTCGGCGGGGTGACCAGGTTGGTGGGGGCCTTCTTGGAGAGCAGCAGCGGCACCGCGACCAGGGCGACGATCAGCACGATGGCGATCGGCCACAGCTTGCGCTCGCGCAGCTCTTTGATCATGTTGGACAGGACGCTCATCGGATGGGAGAGGTGATTGCGGCGGCGGGCGCGCCGGTCGAGGACGAGGACGGGGAAGTGGAAGCCTGCGGGGCAGTGGCCGGGCCGGCCGGAGTCGCCCCACCGAACGCGCCTTGCGTGGCCGGGACGATGTACGTCGTCGCGGAAACGCTGGCGCTGATCTGGGGGAACCCGGCGGCCGCCGGAGAAAGGTTGATTCCGTTGATGGTCATCAGGCGGCCGCTGATCAGCAGGTTGGTTCCGCGGCTCATGACGAAGTTCTGCAGCCGCTTGAAGAAGTCGGCGAGGTGGAAGAAGTTGCCGGTCAGGGTGAAGGTGAACTGCTCGGTGGGAAGGCCAGCCGCACCGACCGCCGCACCGGGCGGAAGCTGCGAGGCGGCGGCTGCCGCGGAGCTCGCGCCCGAGGTGCTGCTCGAGTTCGAGCCGGAGCTCGAGCTGGAGCTCGAGCTCGACGCCGAGGGCGCGCTGCTGCCGACGGCGTTGCTCAACTGCAGGCCACGGAAGCTCACGCCCGCGCCCTGCGCCGCGCTCTGGACCTGGTAGATGAGCGACGGAACGTTGTCGTCCGGCGGAACCGCCTGGCCGAGCCTGGCGAGCTGGGCGTATTGCCCGGCGAACGCCGCGCGCGCGGTCTCCCCCGCGCTCAGCTGCGTGCGGATGGTGTCGAGCTGGCTCTGCTGAGCGCTGATCTGCGTGCTGAGGCCGGCGGCCTGGTCGCGCTTGGGCGAGACAATCAGCATCCAGCCGGCAACCACGGCGCCGACCGCGAGCACGACCATGATCACGATGCGATCGCGAGCGGTCACGGGGTCCCTCCGGTGGTCGTCGTGGTCGTGGCTCCAGTGGTGGTGGCCCCAGGCGTGGTGGCGCCGGTGCTGGTAGTCGTGGCGGCGGCGCCCGCGACCGAGGTCACTCCGGACGGTCCGGCGTTGGCCACCGGCTGGAAGAACACGACCAGGTCGAAGCTCGGGGTGTTGCGGCCGCAGCCCTGCGCGGGCCCGGTCGTCGGCGCCGAGGCGGTGTTCGACATCTGGGAGTCGCTGATCGTCACGCGGGTGACGCCGTTGATCAGCCGCAGCTGCGACATCAGCTTGGCCACGTCATCCTGCGACTTGGTGCATCCGCTGAGCTCGAACGCCGGGGCGGTGACATCGCCACGCAGCCCGCCGGTGCCTCCCGAGCCCGAGCCTCCGGAGCTGGCCCCGGGGACGACCGTGCCGACGATCGACTGAAGGGTGGTGTTGGACGGAATCACCTTCGAGAGATCGGACAGCGCCGATTGCCAGTCGAACCGCGCGGAGGCGATCGACCGGACGGTGAGGATCCGGGTCTGCGCGAGCTGGGTGAACTTCGTGAACTCACCCAGGCGAGCGACCGCGGCCTGGTCCTGCGTCACCTCGGTGGTGAGGTTGTTGAGCTTGGCCTGGCGCTCCGAGATCGAGTTGTTGCTCAGCACGTAGATCGTGACCAGAGCGACCGCGGCGGCAAGGAAGCCGAGCAGCACGTACACCGGCACCTGCATGCCGGTCGACGGACCGCGGGAGCCGGAGCCGCCGCGGGAGTCCGCCGGGATGAGGTTGACGGCCCTCATGCCGCGATCTCCTCCACGGTGAGGCCGGCAGCCACCGCGAGGCGTCCGGCGTCGATGCCGCCGAAGCCGCCGGGCTGGCTTTCCTGCACGACGCCGACCTCGAGCGGAAGGCCGACCTGCTCGCCGAGCCGCTCGGGAAAGCCGGGGATGGCCACGGCGGGGCCGGTCAGCACGACGCGCTCGACCACCGCCGAGGCGTCGCTCATGGCCAGGAAGTCAAGTGAGTTGCGAACCTCGTCGGCGATGCGGCGGACGCCGTCGCCCAGCACCTCGCGCGCCTCGAGCACGATGTCGGCGTCGCCCTCGATCTCATCGACCGGGGTCAGCAGCCCGACGTGGCGCAGCCACCCGTGGGCGTGCTCCAGGGTCAGGGCGCGACGCTCGGCAAGCTCGCCGGCGATCGACTCGATGCCCTGGCCGGCAACGCGCGTGAAGGCGCAGGTCTGGTCGATGGCCACCGCCAGGTTGGTCAGGCCGCCGACGCTCGTGTACAGCGTGGCGCCGGTCAGCTCGGGGCGGTAGAGGGCACGAATCATCGCGAAGGCCGAAAGGTCCACGCCGACCGGACGCAGCCCCGCCTTGCGGGTCGCGTCGAGCAGGCGGTCGATCATGTCGCGGCGGGCGGCGACGACGACCACCCGGGTGCGCGGGCCGTCCGGGGTATCGATGATCCCGAGCGAATGGTGCTCGAGCACGGCCTGCTCGAGCGGCATCGGGATGTGGTCGGGGGCCTGGAAGCGGATGGCGGAGGCGATCTCCTTGACGCCCTTGAGCGGCGGAAGGTCCAGGGTGCGCATGACGATGCGCTGGTTGGCCACTCCGAGGCGAACCCGCTTGCCGAGCTTGTGCGCGGCGAACAGGTCGCGCAGCGAGCTGGCCAGAGTCTCGACGTCGACGACCTCGCCGTCGCGGACGATCCCGGCGGGCAGCTGGGTGCTGGCCGCGCGCTCGACCGTCACCTGACCCGGGCGGGTCTCGACGGCGGCGACGTAGCCGGGCTCGATATCGAGGCCGACGATGGATTTTGACTTGGCGTATCCCATTGGGCTCAGGCCAAGTGATCGACCGCAACCCCCGATGGGTTGAGCCGGTCCGTGAGTGTTTGGACGCCTCCGTCGATTTCGGGAGTGCGTCCATCCGCGCGCGCCCGATTCTTGCCGGCCCGAAGCGCCCGCTGCAGGGGACGCTCGAGCAGATACCAGCTCGCGGCACCGATGGCGATCGTCCCGCCCAGGACGGCCAGCCAAATCAGCATCGTCCCGGGCAGACCGCGAGATTCGGGGTGGCGGTGAATCAACTGAAGCACCACCCGGTTCCACAGGTAGATGCCGTAGGAGATCGTGCCCAGCCAAGTGAGCTGGCGACCGCGCAGCAGACGCCCATACCAGCCGGGGCCGCGCGCTGGCCGCGGCGCGATCGCGGCCAGCACGAGGAGCCCCGAGCCGACGCCGAGCGCGAGATGCGTCCACAGGCCATACCAGGGCAGGAACATGTCCCCGCCCTCGGCGGGGATCCCCGCGGCAAAGGCCAACATCGCGATCAAGACGCACGCGCCGGGATGGCGCAACAGCACCCTGAGCGGGCCGGCCCCGGCGCGCCCCGACTCGCATGCCGCGGCGAACAAGGCCAATCCCATCCCGATCGCGAACCAGTCGAGAAAGCCGGGTAGGGCAACCGTCAGCCCGAGATCCTGACCATGCGGTGCCGCCGTCAGCGAGCCTGCGACCAAGCCTCGAACTGCGATCGAGACCACGGCCGCACCAACGAACAGCGCGAGTTGCGCACGTGGCGCCAGGCGCGGGCCCGCTCGGCGCGCCAGGCGGGCCGCAGCGAGCGCGAACACGGGCAGCATTGCATAGAAGCTCACCTCCACGCAGAGGCTCCAGGCACCGCCCAGGCCGCTCAGCAACGTGTCGGAGCTGTAGATCTGCGACAGCCCGTAGTAGCGCCACAACCCTCCGCCGAACACGCCGGCGGAAAACGGGCCGACCGCGAACACGGTCAGGGCGAGCCAGTAGGCCGGGATGATCCGCACGACACGGCGTCGCGCATATGTGCGCCAGTCCGGCAGCGGCGCCTGATCGCGAATTGCGCGGGCGTACGGCAGGTAGAGCACCGTCCCGGAGATCACGAAGAAGACGGCGACTCCGCCTTTGAGCTCCCACAGCACGGACGCGAACCGGCCGGCGAAGCCGTAGGCGCTCCACTCCGCGACGTGGTAGCTCAGCACCGCGATCGCGGCGAGCGCGCGCAGGCCGTCGAGGCCGGCGAGCCGGTCACGCCGTGATGCGGCCACGGTCACCCGGCGAGCGCCCCGGCCGCTTCCAGGCGGCCGACGGCAACCGCGGCCGGCTCGCCGACCGCCTCGGCCGCGGCGGGTCCCGCGAGCACCGAGGTACCGAGCAGCGGCATCACCCAGGCCAGGTACAAGAAGGCCCAGTAATCGGCCGAGAGCTGAAGGCCGATCAGGATCGCGGCGCTCAGGGCGGCCATCCGGCGGCGCTCGGCGGCTCGCTGGGGCTGCTGGCGCAGCCACAGGACCGATGTCGCGATCAGGCCGAGGACGCAGGCCTGGCCGAACGGCTGCGCGCCGGCGATGCCCAGGGCGCCCCACACCGACTGCATCGAGCCGCGTGTGAATTGGTAGGAGACGGAGTGGAGCATGGCCTCGGGTCCGCCCACGCCCCCCAGCGCCACCAGCAGTCCGAGCAGCGGGAGCGACACGACCGCGATCGCCGCCAGCGCGGCGGCCAGGCGCCGGCCGCGCAGCGGCGCGAGCGCGACCGGCACCAGCACGAACGGCGCGAACTTGAACCAGCCGGCCACCGCGAGCATTCCGGTGCAGAGCGCCGGGCGGCGCCAGAGCAGCACGGCGACGGCCAGCATCGCCGCCAGCGCGGGATCGGTGGTCCCAGTCGACACGGTGATCAGCAAGGGAGGAAAGGCCAGCCAGGCGAGCGCCGCGCGCAGCCCGGCCTCCTCGACCTCGACCGGCCGGCGCGCGCCGCGGGGGCGGCGCCCGGCGACGGTCAGGAACACGGCGGCGGCCGCGAGGAGTGCGGCGAGCACCGCGAGGGCGAGACCGCCGGTCACCGAGTCCCACGTCGTGTTCACCGGCGCGATTAAAGCCAGCGGCGTGTAGAGGACGTAGGTCAGGAGCGGATAGGTGTCGCCGTGAATCACGCCGGGCGGCAGGTGGCCGTAGGGCAGGACCCCGTGAACCAGGCGGGTGGCACCCTCCATCGCCCCATAGAGCACGTCGACGGCGTTCGGGGAGCCCGCCCCCACCATCACGAACACGACCGTCACCACGACGAGCAGCCAGCGCAGCCAGCGGACCCGGCGGGCCGGGTCGAGGCCGGGAGTGAGCGCGGCCAGCAACGGCCGCGCGGGCGCGGGTGGACGGTCCGGTGCGAAGGCGACGAAGCCGCAGCGCAGCAACAGGTAGGCCATCGGCGGGGCGGCGGCCAGCATGCTCGCGCTCAGGTACCGGTGCTGGAACAGGATCACCGCGGGGAGGAACGACAGCGCGGTGAGGACGTCGAGATTGCGAAGGCGCCGCCACGGCGTCACGGCCCCCATCAGCGCGAACAGCAGGCACAGACCCACGAGCACGGCTGGCTCGTAGGCCACCCAGTTGCCATACGGAACCGGCTCGGTGTCGATCTTCTCGGAGGCGACGTGGCCGGTCCGATCGATGGCCGCCTCGGCCACGAGCTGGCCGTGGGAGAGGAAGCTGACATGCTCGAGTTGGTTGTCGATCGGCGTGACCGCGACGCGGTCCCAGTGCACGTGGGTCAGGACCTGAGAGGCCTCAGGTCCGTGCATCGCAGCGGCGATCGCGACCCGCGACGGAACGAGCAGACGTTGGGTGTGGTGAAAGGTCGTCAGCAGGCCGCCCACAGCCACGGCGACGACAATCCCGACCAGGAGCGGCACGCGTGCGCTGGAACGCTTCCCGCGCAGTCCTGGGCGTCGCATCAGAGGCCCGCGTGCAGATACCAGTGAACGATCGCCGGGCCCGCGAACAGCCCGATCAGGCCACCCACGGCCAGGAACGGCCCGAACGGCACGGCGGTCTTGCGGCCCTTCTCGACGCCGAGGCGGGCCATCACCGCGGCCCCCACGATCGTGCCCAGAAGCACGCCGGAGAGGATCGCGACCGCCACGTTGCGGCCCAGGAAGAGGCCGAGGACGAACGCCAGCTTGACGTCTCCCATACCCATCCCGCGCGGATAGGCGAGCGCGAAGAACAGCAGGAAGCCGCCGGCGCCGGCTGCCGCGACCAGCTGCTCGGGGACGCCATGCAGATCCAGCGCCACGCCGATCGCCAGAGCGGCCACGGCGGCCGGGAGGGTGATCTTGTTGGGGATGATCCGGTGATCGAGGTCGATCAGCGCGATCGGCACGAGGACCCCGACCAACACGAGTCCGAGCACGAACTCCGCCGCCGAGTGCTTGGTGAGGACGACCGCCACCGCGAGCGCAGCGGTGGTCGCCTCGACGATCGGGTAGCGCGGCGAGATGCCGGTGCGGCAGTTGCGGCACCGCCCGCGCAGGAGCAGCCACCCCAGAACGGGGATGTTGTCGTAGGGCTTGATGTCGGTACCGCAGCCGGGGCAGCGCGAGCCCGGGCTCACCAGCGACTCCTCACGCGGCAGCCGGTACGCAACGACGTTCAGAAACGACCCGATCATCGCGCCCAGAACGCCCGCGAAGGTGGCTGCGAAAGCGAGCGGCATCTCAGACCGTCCCGGCCAGGACGGGCTGCCGGTCGCCGTGCGCGAAACCGGCCGCGTCCGCGACGGGAGCGCTCTCCGGCAGCGCAGGCGCGTCGGCGGCCAGTACCGCGATCAGCACCAGCGGCAGGAACCAGACGATGTACAGGTAGAACCAGTGCAGGGCGGGCAGTTGGACCGCGACGATCACTGCCGCGGCCAGCGCCGCCACCTGGGCCGGGCTGCGCGTCCCACGCGGCCGGAAGGCGACCGCCACGGACAGGATCACCGCGAACGCCTCGACGGCGAGCTTGATCGGCGCGAGCCCGGGATGCAACGCCCAGATCGAGAAGATGTCGGTGCGGGTGAGCTGGAAGCCGATCGTGTGATCCCACATCTCCTTCAGACCGCCCGAGGGCAGGAAGAAGGCGATCGAGGCACCCACCGTGATCACAAAGCCCGCGAACACCTTGCGCGCGGTCTTCTGATCTCCGGGACCGCGCCCGACCGCCATGAGCGGTAGCAGGATCGCCGGGAAGAACTTGGACGCCGCGCCTATGCCGACCAACACGCCCCGCTTGATCGGGCCGCTCAGCACAAGCATGACGAGGACGACGGTCAGCGCCACCAGTCCGTCGTTGGTGTTCTTCTCGATCCCGAGCAGGCTGAACGGACACGCGGCCCACAGCCAGGCGAGAAGCAGGCCGAGGCGGCGGCCGTCCGGACCGACCCGCAGCCGCGTGCCGAGCAGAATCAGTGCGGCGATCGTGAGCAGGTCGAAGGTGATCGTCGCGGCACGAGCCGCCGGGAGGTAGACCCACGAGCCGGACCAGATCGCCTCGAACGGAACGTAGGCCAGATACGCGAGCGGGCCGTACGTGTCACCGTGACCGATCGAGTAGTAATAGATGCTCTGTCCGTGCAGGATGCGACTCGCACCCAGAGCCGACGCCGTGGCGACGTCGATCACCGAGGACGAGTGCAGCGCCACGATGATGCGCGTGACCGCCAGGGCCACCACACCCAGCACGAGCACGGCCGTCGGGAGCCGGCACTCGAACCGCTCGCGGGCTCGGGAGGCGCGGGCACCCCGCATGAGCATCCTGACGAGCAGGTAGAGAAGCGGGGGATAAACCGCCCACACGGCGCTCTGTAGGTGGCTGGTGTCGAACAGCGCGTACGAGACGCCGAACGAGAGGAGCATCGCGACGTCGAGCCGGTCGAGCCAGGAGCGCCGGCGCAACAGCAGCAGCGGGATCAGGAACATCGCGGTGAACGAGCCGAGAAGCCAGGGCGAGTCGAAGATCCCGCCGTAGTGCCCGCGGCCGTACAGCCCGAGGATCAGCGGTCCGGTGTAGGTCGGGCCAAGCTGACCGACCCGGCCGACGAGCTGGTCGGCGATCACCTTGCCGTGGAAGAAGAAGTAGATCTCGTAGTGGTTCCCCACCCAGACGTACGGAGCGATCCGGAGCGGGTGGTGGGCACGGTGGATCGCCTGCATGGCCGGCGCACGCTTGGCGATGGCGACCGCCTGCGCGGGATTGACCTTGAAGCCAGGCGGCGTCTGGGTCAGGTTGGTGGCCGCGAACAACGGCGCCTCGGTATCCGGTGGCGGACCCGCGGCCGCGCTGGCCGCGGCCGGCAGGGCCGCGAAGGCGACGATGATCAAAGAGAGGAGCAACAGGAACGGGCGCCGCATGCCCTGGGTAATCGACCGGCAGCACGCCGGCCTTTACCGCGCGTTGTGGCTGCCTGGCGCTTAACGTGTCGAGGCGGCCCCGGAGGGCCGCCTCGACGAGTACTACGCGTTGGTAGGTGTGTTTACCAGGTGCTGTTGGTGGAGCAGGCGCCCTTGCCCGCGGGCGAGCAGGCAAAGGTGTTGACGCCGTTCACGTTCTGGTACGTGAAGCTCTCCGTGTCCGTCGGCGACGCAGCGGTGATCGTGTAGCTGGTGGTGTCACCCGAGGCGGACGACAGGTAAGCCTGCGTCGTGTTCGAGGTGATGTTCAGCGCCGGCGTGATGGAGTTCAGCGCGGCGAGGTTGACGTTGGCGTAGCTACCGTTGTTGTTGGTGGCGTACGTCTCCATCGCGGTGGCGGCGTTCCGGGCCAGAGACTCGGCCGCTGCATCATTGGCCTTGCTCTTCTGGTTGAGGAACGTCGGGATGGCGATCGCGGCAAGGATGCCGATGATCAGGATCACGACGAGGAGCTCGATCAGGGTGAAACCCTTCTCGTCCTCGGCGCGACGGCGCAGCGAATGAAGCATGGAGCCCTCCTGGGATTTTGATTGGGTCTGTTCGCCAGATCCAAGGCCCCAATCGGTCATCCATGACAACGTCACGTCCCTATTGGTGGTAACCCGGCTTCCTCTCTATCCGTTGAGAGGTCCGTGGCTTTGCGTCCCGCCCTCGCGGGCGGTTTGCCCCTGGCACCGCAGTGACTCTGGCCCGGCATGTATCGACATACCGCCGGATAAGAATTATGTGTTTGGACGTTTGTGCGACTTACGTTTAGTCGTCCGCGTCGCCCGCCTCAGCCGGACGGGCCGTCTGCGCGTCGCGTCCCGGCTGGAACTCCCCGCTCCCGCCACACCACGGGCAGGTGACCTCATGCGGGGTTCCCCCCAGTCCGGAGGTCAGCTTGCCGGTGCCCCGGCAGGGCGTGCAGGTCGCGCGGGAGTCATCCGAGGTGGCGCTCATCGCCGAGGACGATACCCAGACCTCGCGAGGGGAGGCTTCGCTACGCCGGTGGCGAGGGATTCTCGGAGCGCCGCCGGGCATCGCCGCGACGAGCGAGCAGCCCTCGGACTTGGCCGAGGATGCCGCGCCACTTCCCCTCGGCAGGCGGCGCCGGATGCTGTGTCCCCCGTGATCCGCCCGCCCGGCCGCGGGCGGCGGAGGTCTCTTGATCGGCGCGCTCGCCGTCGGACCGCTGCCGAGAATCGCCGGAGGACATCCCCCAACGATAGACCGCCCGTCTACTTGATCGAGTTGTAGATCGAGAACAGCGGCAGGTACATCGAGATGACGATCACGCCGACGATGCCACCGACGAAGATGATCATCACGGGCTCCATGATCGAGGTCAGCGCCTTGACGGCGGCCTCGACTTCAGAGTCATAGAAGTCCGCGATCTTGGCCAGCATCGAGTCGAGCGCGCCGGTCTCCTCGCCAACGCCGACCATCTGGGCCACCATCGGCGGGAACGCCGGGCAGTCCTTCAGCGGCGCGGCGATCGTGCCGCCGGACTTCACCGAGGTGATCACGTCGCCCATCGAGCGCTCGATCACGGCGTTGCCGGCCGTCTTGCCGGTGATCTCGATCGCCTGCATGATCGGCACGCCGGCGGAGGTGAGCGCCGAGAGCGTGCGCGACCAGCGCGCGATCGCCACCTTCTGAACGACCTCGCCGATCTTCATCGGAATCCTCAACTTGAATGCATCCCACTTGTCGCGGGCCGCCTGGTTTCGCTTCATCGCGATGAAGCCGCCGATGCTGCCGACCAGGAACAGGATCAGCAGGTACCACTGGTGGGTGACCAGGTGGGAGAAGTTCACCATGAACTGGGTGAGCGTCGGAAGCTTGCCCGGGAACTGCTTGAACACGCCGACGAACACCGGGATCAGGAACGCCACCAGTGCGAGGAGCACGGTGACCGCGAAGGTGATGACGATCGCCGGATAGATCATCGCGGCGCGGACCTGACGCCGCAGCGCGGCGTCCTTCTCGAGCTGGTCGGCCACCCGCAGCAGGCACTCCTCGAGCACACCGCCGGTCTCGCCCGCGCGGACCATCGCGACGTAAAGCGGCCCGAACACGCGCGGATGGCGCGCCATCGCATCGGACAGGAGCAGACCGGCCTCCACATCGTGCCGCACGCCCCCGACCGCCTCCTTCAACATCTTGGACTGGGTCTGGGACTCCAGCACCTGGAGCGCGCGCATGATCGTCATGCCCGAGGTGACCATCGTGGCCAGCTGACGCGAGGCCACCGCCAGGTCCTTCGCATTCACACGCGAGAACAGGTCGATGTTGAGCTCCTTGGAGCGGTACTTGGCGGCGATGTCGGTGACGACCAGCCCGCGCTCCTTGAGTTGCTCGGCGACCGCCTGCTTGGACTCCGCCTCGACCTCGCCCTTGGCCTGGACGCCCGAGAAGTCCTTCGCCTTGAATACGTACGTGGCCATGGCTTATGCCGCCATCTGGTAGCCGCCGCCACCGGCGCCGGCGATCAGGCGACGGAACTCTTCAACCGCGTGAGCGCGAGTCTCGGCCAGCTGACGGTTGACCTTGCCGGCGCGCACCAGCTGGGCGAGCGCCGCGTCCATGGTCTGCATGCCGTGCGAGGCGCCGGTCTGCAGCACCGAGTAGATCTGGTGGGTCTTGGACTCGCGGATCAGGTTGCGCACGGCCGGTGTCGGCACGAGCACCTCGGCGGCCACGCAGCGCCCGGCGCCGTCGGCGGTCGGCAGGAGCATCTGGGTCATGATCCCCTGCAGGGCGACCGCCAGCTGCGCGCGAACCTGGCCCTGCTGCTCGGCCGGGAACACGTCGATGATGCGGTCGATCGTCTGCGGTGTGTCCTGGGTGTGCAGCGTGGCGAACACCAGGTGGCCGGTCTCGGCCGCGGTGATCGCGGTGCCGATCGTCTCCATGT
The DNA here is from genome assembly GCA_963834675.1 of uncultured Solirubrobacterales bacterium. Taxonomy (GTDB): domain Bacteria; phylum Actinomycetota; class Thermoleophilia; order Solirubrobacterales; family Solirubrobacteraceae; genus Palsa-465. Next base: position 675,943 of record CAWICS010000008.1, on the reverse strand, counting down.
CGCGCATTTCGCCGACCAGGATCACGTCGGGGTCCTGGCGGAGCGCGCCCTTGAGCGCCTCGGCGAAGCTGGTTGCGTCAGAGCCGAGCTCGCGCTGGTTGACGATGCACTTCTTGTGCTGGTGCAGGAACTCGATCGGGTCCTCGACCGTCATGATGTGCTCCTCGCGCTGCGCGTTGATCACATCGATCAGCGAGGCAAGCGTGGTCGACTTCCCCGAACCGGTCGGACCGGTGACCAGAACCAGGCCGCGCGGCCGGTTCGCGAACTCGGCCACCGCGGGCGGCAGGCCGAGGCGCTCGAGCGGCACCACGTCGAACGGGATCAGGCGCAGCGCCGCGCCGACCGCGGAGCGCTGCATGTAGGCGTTGACGCGGAAGCGAGCTCGCCCGGGGATCTGGTAGGCGAAGTCGATCTGCCAGTTGTTCTCGAAGCGCTGGCGCTGGCCCTCGGACAGGATCGAGTAGACGATCTCGCGGGTGTCGTTCGGGGTGAGGACCGGGAAGCCCTCCATCGGGACCAGGCGACCGCGGACCCGCACGGTCGGCGGCGCGCCTGCCGTGATGTGCAGATCGGAGGCCCGGCGGTCGATGACCTCGAGCAACACGTCAGCGAAATCGAGTTGCATTCGTATCCGTCCTTGGGTTCGAAAGTTCAGGGATGTATCGGCAGGTGGGGCGGGTCCGTTTACCCCGGTGGACGCTTAGTGGCCGCCGGTGCCGGTGACGCGGGCGATCTCGGCCACCGAGGTGAGCCCGTGCTTGACCTTGTCCAGGCCGTCCTCGCGCAGCCGGCGCATACCGCCCCGCACGGCCGCGTGACCGAGCTGGTCGGCCGAGGCCCGCTGCAGAGCGAGCGAGCGGATCTCCTCGGTCATCACCATCACCTCGTAGAGCCCGATCCGGCCCCGGTAGCCCATGCCGCCGCAGCGCACGCAACCGCCCGGCTCGTAGGCCTCGATCGGGAACTCGGCCGGGAAACCGTGGTCGCGAAGCACCTCGGCCGGAATCAGGGTCCGCTGCTTGCAGTGCGCGCACAGCGTTCGCGCCAGTCGCTGGGCGACCACGCAGTCGATCGCCGAGGCGACCAGGAACGGCTCAATGCCCATCTCGACCAGGCGGGTGATCGCCGACGGCGCGTCGTTGGTGTGCAGGGTCGAGAGCACCATGTGGCCGGTCAGCGCACCCTCGATGGCGATCTGGGCCGTCTCGGGGTCGCGGATCTCGCCGACCATCAGGATGTCCGGGTCGGCGCGCATCATCGAGCGCAGCCCGGCGGAGAACGTCAGTCCGGCCTTGTTGTTGACCTGCACCTGGGTGATTCCGCCGATCTGGTACTCGACCGGGTCCTCGATCGTGATGATGTTCTTCTCGGGCGTGTTGAGTTCCTGGAGCGCGCCGTACAGCGACGTCGACTTACCCGAGCCGGTCGGACCGGTGGTGAGCACGCACCCGTACGCCTGGCTGAACGCCTTGCGGAAGCGCCCGAGCTCCTGCTCCTGGAAGCCGAGCTTGTCGAGCTCGAGGCGGATGCTCTCCTTGTCGAGGATTCGCATGACCACGCCCTCGCCGTGAACGCTCGGGATCGTGACCACGCGCACGTCGACGTGACGGCCGTCGATGGTCAGCCCGACGCGACCGTCCTGCGGGATGCGGCGCTCGGCGATGTCGAGGTCGGCCATGATCTTGATGCGCGAGACGACCCCGGGGACCATCTTCTTCGGCACCGTGGTCGCCTCGGTGAGCACGCCGTCGACGCGCATGCGCACGCGCATCTCGCGGGCGGCGCGGCCGCTCGGGTCGGGCTGGGGCTCGTAGTGGATGTCGGAGGCGCCGCGCTCGGTCGCCTGGGCGATGATCGAGTGAACGAGCTTGATGACCGGGGCATCGTCAGCGGTCTCTTTCAGATCGACGACTTCCTCGTACGCCACCGCCTCGCCCTCCTCGACCGCCTCGGCGACCGCGTCCTCGAAGCGGTTCATGCGCTGGATCAGCGAGGTGATGTCCTCGGCCGAGGCGACCGCCGGGCGGACGTCGAGGTGGGTCAGCAGGGCCACGTCGTCGACCGCCAGCACGTTGGCCGGGTCCGACATGGCGAGCAGCAGGGTGTGCTCGTCGATGTAGGAGACCGGCACGGCGGCGTAGCGCTTGGCCGCGGCGGCGCTCAGGAGGTTGGCCGCCGCCATGTCGACGTGGAAGACGCCGAGGTCGAGGTGATCGAGCCCGTAGCGCTCGGCGATCGCGCGGGAGAGCTGCTCGGCAGTGACGGCCTGCTGGTCGAGCAGCATGCGCTCGGGCGGTACGCCGGCCGCGCGGGCGGCCTCAACGGCCCGGGCCACGGTCTCCTGGTCGGCGAAGCCGAGCTCGACCACCACGTCGGTCAGCTGCCGGCTCGAGCCGCCCCGGCGGGTGGGCGGTGTCACACCGGTGAAGGTTTCAGGGTGCTGCGCTTCGCTGATACTCATCGCCCGTCCACCGCACGGCGCATCACGTCGATCGGCGCCGCACGACCAGTGAACTGCCGGAAGCTGAGCGCGCCTTGGCGCACGAGTAGTTCGCGCCCGCCAACGACGCGGACGCGGCGAGCTCGTGCCGCCTGCACGAGCGGGGTCTCAGTATCCGTGTACACCAGATCAACCACGCATTCGTAACCGTTCACGTCATCGGCAGTAACGGGCAGGGTCTTGAACGCGTTCTGGCCGGGGTCGAGGCCACTGGCGGTGCAGTGGACGAGCAAATCGGCGGCGTCGGCGCGCTCCACCGCCACGCCGCCCAGCTCGGCGACCAGCGCGCGGGCGCGTTCGGGCGCTCGATTCCACACCCGAACCTCCCGCGCCCCGGCCTCGATCAGCGCCCAGACGACCGCCCGAGCGCTCCCGCCGGCCCCGAGCACTAGCGCGGTCTTGTCGGACGGATCGAGCGGCAGCGCAGCGATCAGCCCGGGCGCGTCTGTGTTGTCGGCGACGATCCGGCCGTCCGGCTCGAAGACCAGCGTGTTGGCGGCCCCGATCGCGGCGGCGCTGGGCGTCGGATCGGTGGCCACGGCCAGCGCCGCCTCCTTGTGGGGAATCGTCACGTTGACGCCCCGAAAGCCGGCGTCGGGGAGCGCCGGGATCGTCTCGGCGAACAGCTCGGGCGGGACCGGGAGTAGCTGGTAGCGCCAGTCGGTGAGGCCCACGGCCTTGAGCGCCGCGTTCTGGATGGCCGGCGAGCGGCTGTGGGCCACGGGCCAGCCGACGACGCCCAGGCGGGTCGCCAAGGGCGGCACTACTTGCAGCGTTCGGGCGATTTGCCGCCCCGGGCGCTGCGCGCCTGCTGGTACTTCGCCTCGTCGGCCTGGAACTGCTTGTAGTTGGACTCGAACACGCTGGAGCCGTTGCCGCAGACCTTGGCCACGAAGTACAGGAAGTTGGTGCGTGCCGGGTGGGCGGCCGCCTGAATCGCGGCCATCCCGGGGTTGTCGATCGGCGTGGGCGGCAGCCCCTTGTGGACGTAGGTGTTCCAGGGCGAGCCGTTGTGGAGCTGGGACTCCGTGATCGGCGTCGTGTAGTTCCCGACCGCGTACCGGACGGTGGCGTCGATCTGAAGCGGCATCCCGTCGGCCAGCCGGTTGTAGATGACCGAGGCGACGAGCGGCTCGTCGTGCGCGGTAGCGGCCTCGCCCTGGACCAGCGATGCGATGATCAGCACGTCATACGGCGTCAGGTGCTTGCTCCGCGCGTAGCCGAGGTTCACCCGCCCGAACTGCTGACGGAAGGTCGTCAGCTGGTCATGCACCAGCTTCCCGACGCTGATCGGCTCGACCAGCTGATACGTGTCCGGGAACAGGAAGCCCTCGAGATCCGGGGTGTGGCGCGGCGCGCCGTAAGCCGAGAAGTTGATCAACGGCGAGCGGCGGGTGGCGGCGAAGTAGCTGCCGTTGATGCCCTGGGAGCGAAGCAGGCTGTTGATCTGCGTGCGGGTCCGACCCTCGGTGATCGTGATGTTGGTCGTCTTGGCCGCCGGCGGCGCCGTGGTGAGGGCCTTCAGCACCGAGCCGTAACTCATCCCGAGCTGCAGGTGGTAGGTGCCCGCCCGCAGATCGCCTCGCTCGCCGGCGAGCGTGGCGCGTAGCTCGAAGAAGAATCCCGAGGAGACCACGCCCTCCTTGGCCAGCTGGTCGCCTATCTGCCGCGCGTTGGCGTGATCCGGGATCGTGACGGTGACCTCGCCGTGCGGCGATCCGTGCAGCGGCTGGAAGAGCTGCACCACGAACCAGATCACCGCGGCCGCCAGCACCAGCATGAGCAGGGCGAAGATCCGTCCGACCCACGAGTGCTTCTTGCGCGGATGCGGGGTGGGGCGCCGGCGCGGCTGCGCCGTGCGGCGCGCGCGGCCGTCCCGGGGGGGCCGGGGCCCGCCGTCGGTGGACCGGTAGCGCTGGCGTTCGCGCCGCGCCTGCTCACGGTCCTCGGCTGTGCGTTCGAACCCGTCAGGCAAGGGACTGCCCTTCCTCTCTTGCACCTGGCTGGCTAGCCAGCCAGCCTTCGAGCAAGTGCGCCGCAGCGCGAGAGTCCTCGGCCGCCGATCCTCCCATCCGCTCGGCCAGCCGCGTGGTGAACCGCTCGTCGTAGAGCTCGACCGGCACCGGCAGCTCCTGCTCCAGCCGAGCCGCAAACTCCCGCGTCTCGGCGGTCTGAGTGGAATCTGCACCGGAAAGCGAGACCGGCAAGCCCACCACTACGCGCTCCACGCCGAGCACGCGCACCAGCGTGCGCAGACGCGCCAGTCCGCGGCGGGACTGCGGTGCGCGGACCGGTTCGATCGGGGACGCGAGCACGCCGGTGGGGTCTGACACGGCACACCCACACCGCGCCCGGCCGTAATCGAGCGCAAGCACGCGCATGACCTTACAAGTTGACGCGGAGCGCAGTCACGTTCCGAGCGCGGACTCGATCGCCTCGCGGGCCACCTCGAATGCGCGTGGCAGCCCGGCCGGATCGCGTCCGCCGGCGCGGGCCAGGGTGTCTCGACCGCCCCCGCCACCGCCCACTTCGGCAGCGGCCAGCTTGACGATCTCGCCCGCCTTGACGCCACGCTCGACGAGCGTCGGAGCCACGCTGGCCACCAGGTCCACCCGGTTCTCGCCGCTCGAGCCGAGCACGATCGCCGCGTCGCCGAGCTTGTTCTTGAGGCGGTCGGCCACGTCGAGCAGCGCCTTTCCGTCGAGGGCCGAGACCTCCTTGACCAACACGAGCGCACCGTCGCGCTCGATCGCCGACGCGGCCAGTTGATCCACATCGACCGCCTGCTCGGTCGCCCCCCGGCGCTCGGCGCGCTCGAGCTCGCGCACCCGGGCGCGGAGCTCGGCGACCTCCTCGGCGACCCGCTCGGGCGGAACTCGCAGGGTCTTGGCCGCGTCGGCCAGCCCGCGGTCGTGGCGGCGCATCAGCCCGACCGCCTCGGGTCCGGTGATCGCCTCGATCCGGCGCATGTTGGCCGCACTCGACCCTTCGCTCTGCACCTTGAACAGTCCGATCTCGGCCGTGTTCTTGACATGAGTGCCGCCGCAGAGCTCGCGCGAGAAGGATCCATCGCCCACCTCGACCATCCGCACCACGTCGCCGTACTTCTCGCCGAACAGGGCCATCGCGCCGAGCCGGCGGGCCTCCTCGAGCGTCGTGGTGAGCGCCCGCACGGGCTGGGCCTGGAGGATCCACCCGTTGACCTGCTCCTCGATGTCGTGCAGTTCCTCGGGCGCGAGCGCCTTGCCGTGGGTGAAGTCGAAGCGCAGCTTGTCGGGCCCGACGTAGGAGCCGGCCTGGCGCACGTGGGTGCCCAGCCGCCCGCGGAGCGCGGCGTGCAGCAGATGGGTCGCGGTGTGGTTGCACTCGGTGGCGTGCCGGGCGGCGCGGTCGACGCGGGCGCGCACCCGCTCGCCCGGCTCGATCGTGCCCTGCTCGGGAACCACGGCGACCACCTGGTCGTCGCCGAGGCGCAGGACGTCCTCCACGCGCGCGCGGCAGTCGCCCTGCAGGCACTCCACGTAACCGGCGTCGGCCACCTGGCCGCCGCCGGTGGCGTAGAACGGCGACTCCACGAGCTTGATCAGCACCTTGCCGTTCTCGACCGCCGCCGCGCCGATCGTGGTCTCGCGGTCGGTGGTCTCGTAGCCGACGAAGTCGGTGGCGAAGCCGGCCTGCTGGGCAAGCGACACCGCGCGCTCTCGTACCTCCTCGGCGCCGCTTCCGAAGCGGCCGGCGCTCGCGCGCGCCCGCTCGCGCTGGCCCTCCATGAGCGCCTCGAATCCCTCCTCGTCGACGCCCAGATCGTGCTCGGCCACCAGCTCGAGCGTGAGGTCGATCGGGAACCCGTAGGTGTCGTGCAACTGGAAGGCGTCCGCGGCGGCGATCCCCTCCGCGCCCGACTGGCGGGCCCGCTCGATCAGCTCGTCGAGGCGCCCCAGTCCCTGCTCGAGCGTGCGGCCGAAGCTCTCCTCCTCGGACTCGAGCCACTTGCGGACGAGGTCGCGCTCTGAGTGCAGCTCGGAGTACTCGCTGCCCATCAGCTCGGTCACCACGTCGGCGTAGGCGGTCAGGAAGCCGGGGGCAAGCTCGAGCGCACGCCCATGCTGGATGGCCCGGCGCATGATCCGCCGCAGCACGTAGCCGCGGTCCTCGTTGGAGGGGACCACGCCGTCGGCGATCAGAAAGGTCATCGCGCGGCTGTGATCGGCCAGCAGGCGCAGCGCCCGGTCGGTCGGATAGTCCGGGCCGTAGCGGCGGCCCGAGAGCTCCTCGCCCAGCTCGATCAGCGGAGCAAACTGGTCGGTTTCGAAGATCGAGGGCTTGCCCTGCTGGATCAGCGCGAGCCGGTTGAGCCCCAGTCCCGTGTCGATGTTCTTGGCCGGTAGCGGCGTCAGCGTGCCTGCCGGGTTCTGGTCGAGCTCCATGAACACGAGGTTCCAGTACTCGAGGAAGCGCTCGTTGTCGCCGCCGGGCAGATCCTCGGGCTTGCCGAAATCGAGGCCGCGATCGAGGTAGAGCTCGGAGCACGGGCCGCACGGGCCGGTCGGGCCGGCCTGCCAGAAGTTCTCCGAGCGCGGACACTCGACGATGCGCTCCCGCGGGACCCCGATCTCCAGCCACGCCTCGATCGCCTCCTCGTCGGCGCCCAGACCCAGCTCATCGTCGCCGCCGAACACGGTGATCCAGATTTCGTCGGCCGGGAACCCGAAGCCCTGGGTCGAGAGCTCCCAGGCGAAGCGCGCGGCCTCGCGCTTGAAGTAGTCGCCGAACGAGAAGTTGCCCAGCATCTCGAAGAACGTGAGATGCCGGCTGGTCGTGCCGATGATGTCGATGTCGACCGTCCGGAACGTCTTCTGGCAGGTGGTCACGCGGGGATGGGGCGGTCGCTCGCGACCCTGGAAGTAGGGCTTGAGCGGATGCATCCCGGCGATCGTGAACAGCGCCGAGGGGTCGTGCTCGGTCGGGACCAGCGACGCGGAGGGCAGCCGCCGATGATCGCGCTCGACGAAGAACTCGAGGTAGGTGCGCCGGATCTCGTCGGAGGTCATGGCCATGGACTACGGGAGTGTAGGCGGAGGACCGTTGAGGTCTGGGCGCTGACATAAAGCCGACGGGCACAGCAGCCGAACGTAAGGGCGATGCATCTTCTCCGCCGCCTCGCCCTCCCTCCCGTCGCGCTGCTGTGCGCGCTGCTCGCGCCGGCTCTCGCGCACGCCGATGCCGCCACCGATCCGGGTGGCTTCCATCTGGACTCCTCGTCGCTGTACGTGCACGAGAACGCCGGCCAGGCCGTGATCACGATCTCGCGAAGCAACACCAGTGTCGACGCCCAGATCCGCTACATCACGCTCGGCCAGGGCGTTCAGTGCGGTACCGCCCAGTGCACGGCGGTGGACCCCTATGACTTCTCCTCGGTCAAGGGCATGCTCGATTTCCCGGTCGGCGTGGCCTCCGAGACGTTCACCGTGCCGATCGTCGACCGCGGCGTGTCGAGCGTGCCCAAGACAATCGAAGTCTCGCTGTTCGGTCCCTCGCCGATCGGCATGGCCACGCCGAACAAGGCGGTGCTGACGATCCTCAACGACGATCCGGTAACGCCGCGCGATCCGGCCAACCCGCTGGCTCTGCCGACGGCCCCGCCCGCAGGCGATCCGCTTCTCGGAGCGAGCTTCTTCGTCGATCCGCAGAGCGAGCCGGCCCATGCGGCGCAGGCCGATCCCACCCTGAACGTGATCGCTCGCCAGCCGGGGACCGCGCGGTTCGGCCGGTTCAGCTTCGGCAAGAACGGAGTCCCCGACATCCAGACCGCGGTGTCCCGGTATCTGGCCCGCGCGTCACTCCAGTCGCCCGGCACGGTCCCGCTGCTGGCCACCTACCGGATCCTCAACGGGCTCTGCTCGGGGCACCGCGCATCGGATTCACCGGCCGAGGCGGCCAGCTACCACGACTTCATCGAGGGCTTCGCTCAAGGGATCGGCTCCTACCGCGCCGTGCTGTTCCTCGAGATGGATTCGATCATCACGATGCCCTGCCTCTCGGGCCACGGCAAGGCGGTGCGTGAGCAAGAGCTGCGCGACGCGATCAACACCCTGAACGCAGACTGTCCGCACCTGGTGATCTACCTCGACGCCGGCGCGGCCGACGCGCTGCACGCTCGCGACGCGGCGCGGTACCTGCGCGCCAGCGGCGTGGCGAGCATCCAGGGCTTCTTCCTGAACTCGACCCACTTCGACTGGACCTCGAGCGAGATCCGCTACGGCAACCAGATCTCGCGCATGACCGGCGGCAAGCATTTCGTGGTCAACACGGGCGAGAACGGCCTCGGCCCCCAGCGCCCGCGCGACATCGTGCACCAGGGCATGGAGATCCTGTGCAACCCGCGCGCCGGCCTCGGGCCGCTGCCCACCGCGAGCACCGGGTATCGCAACGTCGACATGTTCGCCTGGACCAGTAACCCCGGCGAATCCGGCGGGCTCTGCGGAGCGGGCGCGCCGCCCACCGGCGAGTATTGGCCGGCTTACGCCAAGTCGCTGGTCCAGAACGCTGACTTCAAGGTCCGGTAGCGCTCGGCATCGCTCGGGCGCGAGATCGTGCCCCAGCCGATCACCAGATCTCCATCCATCAGACAGGCCAGCTGACCCGGCGCAGCGCCGTCGACGGGCTCGTGCAGGTCGATGGTCAATTCGGCGTGCCGCCCGGGGCCGGCCTCGCCGGCGAGGCCGCATGGGATCGGGCGGGAGCGGTAGCGGAGCTTGACCCGGTCGACCCGGGCGCCGTCGCGGTGCAGGCGGGCATACCGAATCGACACTCGCCGCGTCCGTAGAGCGGCATGCGGACCGACGATTACGCGGTTGGCCGACGCATCCCTGTCGAGCACGTAGAGCGGCTCGCCCGCGGCGGGGATCCCGAGGCCGCGCCGCTGGCCGACCGTGAAGCGATGCTGGCCGTCGTGATGCCCAAGCACCGAGCCGCTCGTGTCGACGATCTCACCGGGTGCTCCGGCGATGCCGCCGTGGCGGGCCAGGAACCGGGAACGTTCGGTGCCGGCCATGAAGCACAGATCCTGTGAGTCGAGCTTGCCGGCCACCGGCAGGCCGGCCTGCGCCGCGATCGCCCGGACCTCGGGCTTGGTCAGATCGCCCAGCGGGAAGCGCAGCCGAGCCAGCGAGGCCGGCGAAAGCGCGGCCAGCATGTAGGTCTGGTCCTTGGCCGGATCGGCGGCCGCGCGCAGCAGGGGCCCGCGCGCGTTGTCTGGTTCGGCGGTCCGCGCGTAGTGGCCCGTGGCCAGCCGCGCGCATCCGAGGCGGTCGGCCAGGGCGAGCATGGCGTCGAGGCGCACGTGCCCGTTACAGCCCACGCACGGGTTCGGGGTCTCCCCCGCGGCGAAGCCGGCGATGAACGGCTCGACCACGCCGGCCCGGAACTCCTCGCGGAGGTCGATCGTGAAGTGGGCAAGGCCCATGTCGTGAGCCAGCGTGCGCGCCTGGGCGACCGCGGAGGCCGAGCAGCAGCTCCGCTCGCCGTCGTTCTCGGGGTCCGACCAGAGCTCGAGGGTGACCGCCACGGTCTCCCCCTCGCGCGCGCAGAGCAGCGCCGCCACCGCGCTGTCCACTCCGCCGCTCATCGCCACCAGCGTCCGGCCGTGCGGTGGTGCCGCGAGGACCGCGCGCTCGCGCACCGCGGCGCCCAGCGCGCGGGCGAGCGCGTCGGCGGCCAGCTCGGCGGCGTGCAGCTTCCCAGGGCTGAGTCCGCCCAGCTCCTCGGCGATCTGGGTCGGGCCGACCTTGGCCGCGTCGAAGATCGAGGCTCCCCGCGTCAGCGTTACGGCAGCGCTCCCGGCCGCCGTCGCCGCGCCGCAGCCGTGCGCCTCGAACCCGGCGTCGGTCACGCGGTCTGCGTCGATGGTCATCGCGACGGTGATCTCGTCACCGCAGGCGAAGCCGCCCGCGGAGGCCGTGAACGCGCCGCGTGGTTGCCGGCGATGGCCCTGCGGCGAGGTCAGATGATGCTCGAAGGCGATGGCATCCATCGCCGGCGAGGATAGAGGCGGGCTACTTGTTGACGCCCGCGGCGTCGGCGATACGAGTGCCGATCTCGCCGGAGGAGGCAAAGCCGGTGATCGTGGTGGCCTGATGCTGGGGATCGATGATCACCAGCGTCGGCGAGGTGACCACCGACACCTGCGTGGTGATCATCCCGAACTGGGTTAGCGCGCTCAGCGGCACCGCGACCTTGACGATCGGGAGGCCGTGCGCCTTCACGGCCGCGAGCTCCTTGACCATCGACTGGTCATCGGAACCGGCCGGGTTGTAGAACAGCACCGCCAGGACCTTGTGATCACGGATCGCGTCCTGGACGGTCGTGACCTGATCCGCAGTTGAGACCGCCGCCGGCTTGGCCGCGGGCGCGGCCTTGGCCGCGGTCTTCGCCTTGGTGACCGGAGCAGCATTCGCGGCGGTTGCAGTGGCCGTCTTGGTCGGCTTGGTCGGCTTCGGAGCCGGCGTGGTCGAGGTGGGCGCCCCGAGCTTGGCGTTGGCCTGATTCGAGGTCGTGACCGCCTGATGGGCCTTGTTGATCGCCGACTGATACTGACCGACGCCGCCCTGCGAGCCACCGCTCGACGATGACGAACTGGGCTTGAGCGCGACCATCCAGATCGCGAAGAACGCGACGGTGCCGAGCAGCAGGCCGATCAGAGGTTTGGGCAGGGTTCCCATCAAGCCAGTGTTCGGCAGATGAGGGCCGCTCTTTAAGCGCCAGTTGCCCGAAACGGACGCTCGGGCGGCGGGTCTGTGCTCAGGCCGGCCGCAACCCCAGCTCGCGCATCTGGGCCGGATCGACCGGCGCCGGCGCGGCGGTGAGCGGGTCGGCGCCGCTGGCCGCCTTGGGGAAGGCGATCGTGTCGCGAATCGACTCGACCCCGGCCAGAGCGGTGACGATCCGGTCGATGCCCATGGCGATCCCGCCGTGCGGCGGCGCGCCGTAGCGGAGCGCGTCCAGGAAGAAGCCGAACCGCGCCTTCGCCTCCTCGGGACCGATTCCGAGAAGCTCGAACACCCGCTGCTGGATGTCGAGCCGGTTGATGCGGATCGACCCACCGCCGATCTCCGAGCCGTCGAGCACCAGGTCGTACGCCCGAGAGCTCAAGTTCGCCGGATCGCTCAGGTCACCGGACGGTGCGGTGAACGGATGGTGCGCCGCGTCCCAGCGCTGCACGTCGGCGTCCCAGAAGAAGGCCGGGAACTCGACCACCCACAGGATGTCGTGACGGCCGGCCGGGATCAGGTCGAAGCGGCGGGCCAGCTCCATGCGAAGCGCGCTGAGCGCCTGCCCGACCGTGGTGAGCTCGTCGGCCACGATCAGCAGCAGATCGCCGGGCGAGCCATTCAGCCGCTGGGTGATCGCGGCGACCTCGGCCTCGGAGAGGAACTTGGCGATCGGTGAGCGCCACCCCTCCTCCTGGACGAACGCCCATACCAGTCCCTTCGCGCCATGCTGCTTGGCGAGCTCGGTCAGCGCCTCGAGGTCGGACCGCGGCAGCTCCCGCGGCCCCGCGTTGATCCCACGCACCACCCCGCCCGAGCCCAGCACCTCGGCGAACACCTTGAACGCGCTGCCCGCCACCGCCTCGCCGAGGTCGTGCAGCTCGAGCCCGAAGCGCGTGTCGGGACGGTCGATCCCGTAGCGCGAGACCGCCTCGGCGAACGTCATCCGCGGCCAGGGCGGCGCCGGCACGTCGAACCCCTCCCGCTCGAACACGGCGCCCATCACCGCCTCCATGCAGTCGATCACGTCGTCCTCCTCCACGAACGCCATCTCGACGTCGAGCTGGGTGAACTCAGGCTGGCGATCGGCGCGGGTGTCCTCGTCGCGGAAGCAGCGCGCGATCTGGTAGTAGCGCTCCATCCCGCCGATCATCAGCAGCTGCTTGAACAGCTGGGGCGACTGCGGCAGCGCGTAGAACGAGCCCGGCTGGATGCGCGCCGGCACCAGGTAGTCCCGTGCGCCCTCCGGCGTCGAGCGGGTCAGGTAGGGCGTCTCGATCTCCAGGAAGTCGCGTTCGTTGAGCACCTCGCGCATGGTTGCGATGGCTCGATGGCGCAGCGCGATCGTGCGCTGGAGCTGCGCCCGGCGCAGGTCGAGCGAGCGGTGGCGCAGGCGGATGATCTCGTCCACATCCGAGCCGTTGTCGACCGGGAACGGGGGCGTCTCGGCGTCGGCGAGGATCTCGAGGTCGGTGACCGCGAGCTCGATCTCACCCGTGATCAGGTTCGGGTTGACGTTCTTCGGGTCGCGACGGGCCACCGTGCCGGCGGCGCTGACCACGTCCTCGGAGCGCAGCGCGTGCGCCCGCTTGTGCGCGTCGGGCGCATTCTCGGGGTGGAATACGAGCTGGACGATCCCCGAGCGGTCGCGGAGGTCGATGAAAATCAGCCCGCCGTGATCGCGGCGCCGGTGCACCCAGCCGGCCACGCGGGCCTCGGTGTCGGCTCGGTCCGCGGTCAGCTGGCCGCACCAGGCGTCGCGGTAGTGGTTCGGACGAGGCGCGCGCTTCAAGCCGTCGTCCCTCCCCGGAGGATGGTCGGGATCACGTTCTGGACCGGTGCGTCCCGCTGGTCCCCGGACTCCATGTCCTTGAGCGTGACCACGCCGTTCTCGCCGACGATCGCCACCCAGCGGGCGCGTATTCGATCCGCGTGCTTGAGCTGCCCCTTGAGCGACCGCCCGGCCAGCTCGAGCTGGGCCTGCAGGCCGGCCCGGCGGGCCGCTCGGGCCAGGTCGAACGCGGTCCGGTTCCCTTCGGGCGCGGCCAGCGCCACGTACAGGTCGACGAACTCGGCGGGGGCGGCGAGGTCGTGCGCCGCCAGGAGCATCCGCTCGATGCCCGCCGCCCACCCGACACCGGGCGTCGGCGGACCGTCGAGGAGCTCGATCAGCCCGTCGTAGCGGCCGCCCCCGCCGACACCCGACTGGGCGCCAAGCGCGTCGCTGGTGAACTCCCACACCGTCCGGGTGTAATAGTCGAGGCCCCGGACGAGCGTCGGATCGAGCTCGTAGCGGACGCCCGCGTCGTCGAGCAGAGCGCGGACCTGGCCGAAGTGCTCGGCGTCATCGTCGTTCAGCCGGTCGAGCAGGATCGGGGCGTCGCGCATCACCGCTCGTGTGCCGCGATCATCGGAGTCGAACGCGCGCAACGGATTGAGGTCGATGCGGCTGCGCACCTCCTCGGACAGGTCGTCCTCATGGGCTCGCAGGTATTGCGTGAGCTCCTCGCGGTAGCTCGCGCGGGTCTCGGGTGTGCCGAGACTGGAAAGCCGAAGCCGCGTCTGTCTGACGCCGAGCGCCTCGAGTAGATCGGCCAGGAGCACGATCAGCTCGGCGTCGGTCTCCGGCGCGGACGAGCCGATCGCCTCGGCGCCCACCTGCCAGAACTGCCGGTAGCGGCCACGCTGCGGCGCCTCGGCGCGGAAGAAGCTCGAGAGGTACCAGAGCTTGACCGGCTGCGCGAGCTTGTGCATCCCGTGCTCGAGATACGCGCGGCACACGGGCGCAGTCCCCTCCGGGCGCAACGTCAACGACCGTCCGCCACCGTCGTCGAACGTGTACATCTCCTTCTGGACGATGTCGGTGGCCTCCCCCACCCCGCGCGCGAACAGCTCGGTAGCCTCGAAGGTCGGCGTCTCGATCCGGCGGTAGCCGGCGGCGCCGAGGATCTTCTCGACCTGCTCCTCGACGACCCGGCGTTGGGCCGCCGACTCGGGCAGGATGTCGAATGTGCCTCGGGGGGCCTGAATCACCGAGCGCTCACCGCTCCGCGAGCTCGCGCAGGAACGGATTGGTCGCGCGCTCGCGCCCGAGCGTGGTGATGCCCATGTGGCCGGGATACACGGTGGTCTCGGCCGGATAGCTGCTCACCAGATTGTCGATCGAGGCCAGGAGCGTCGGCCAGTCGCCCCCGGGGAGGTCGACCCGGCCGACCGAGCCCTGGAACAGCACGTCGCCCGAGAACAGCGCCTCGTGGTCGGGAAGGGCGTAGGTGACATGGCCGGGACTGTGCCCTGGGGTGAAGATCACATCGACGGTGAGGCCGCCGATTTGCAGCGTCTCGCCGCCGGCCACCGTGTGGTCGGCGTCGTAGCTTTCGAACGGCCCAAAGCCCGGCCACGGGACGTACTCCATGATGTTGGCCAGGACCTTGGTCTCGAGCTCTGGGCAGTACACCGGGGCCTTGGTCGCCGCGGCCACCGGCGCCACCGCGCCGACGTGATCGAAGTGCGTGTGGGTGATGAGGATCGCGTCCACCTTTTCGATGCCCAAGCGCTCGAGGGCTTCGAGGAGCTTGTTCGCCTCATCGCCCGGATCGACGATCACCGCGTTCGGGGCATCTGGGCCGCGCACGATGAAGCAGTTCTCCTGCACCGGCCCGACCGTGAACATGCGGACGTCGAGCGCGCTCACTTGCGGGTCCGCGGTGCCGACTGCTGGTTGCGCCGCTGGCGACGGTTGTACATGAAGGTCTCCATGTAATAGCCGCCGGGGATGTACAGGGCGAGCGCGACCACGGCGAAGATCGCGGCGCTCACGATCGGGTCCTTGCCGCGACCCAGGAACGCGAACAGCACGAACAGGAGGACCGCGGCCAGCGCGCCCCGTGTGGCCGCGCCCTTCCAGGTCGGGGGCGTGTTCAGCCGCCGCTCGCGCGCGTCCGTCCGAGTCTGCTTCTTGCGCTCCTCGGCTGACGGCGGACGCCCGGTTCGGCCTCGGGTCTCGATCGTGCCCGCGGCCGTCCCGCGATGCTTGGTGCGGCGCTTGCGCCTGGTCTGAGCCATGGTGCATTGGAGCTTAGTGGGCGAGGGCGCGTGTGCGCCACCGCGGAGCTTGGACGCTGGGTGCAAAACCCACGAAATCCCCCCGCCCCCCGGCCGCCACCGGGACGTAAGCACCTGGTGGACGCTTATGTCCCGGAAGTGGTTGGGCGCGCCGGCGCTCCCGGGACTTATGCACCGCGCTCGGCCAGCGCGTCCTCGACCGTGCGCCGGTTGGCCACCGGCAGATCGTCGGGAAAGCCCTCGAACGCCGCCCGCGGCGCCAGCCCGACCAGCTCGGCCCGGCTCGGCCTGGCGTGACGCGCGATCGCCGCGACGACCTCGGCCAGGGGCACGCGCCGGTGGTCCTCGACGTTGGTCGACACCTGCGCGACCCCGCCGGCGTCGAGCCACAGCCCGATCGCGCGGAGGCCCGGCAGGCCTTCCGGCCCTCCGTCGCGGATCCGCGCGGCGATCGCCCGGGCGTCCTCCACCGTCGCCGGCGGGGCCAGCTCCACGTTGAAGGCGACCAGCGGCGGGCGGGCGGCCACGAGCACGGCGCCGGCGCTCGGGTGAAGCCGGCGTGGTCCGAAGTCCGGGCGCAGCTCGCCGGCATCGATCCGCTCGGCGAGGGCGGCCGGCCCGCCTCGGCGCAGCTCAGCCCGCGTCCGTCCCGCGGCCAGCTCGCCATACAGGAAAACGGGCAGCCCGAGCTGTTGCCCGAGAAGATCGCCGAGGACCAGCGCTTCCGCGCAGGCGGCGCCGCGCTGCGCCGGGTCGAGGTACACGATCGGCGCCACGTCGATCGCTCCGACCCGGGGGTGAATCCCCTCGTGGCGGTACACGTCGATTCGCCGGATGACCTCATTCGCTCCGCTGCATACGGCACCAGCCAGGCCACCGGGATCGCCAGCCAGCGTGAACACACTGCGATGGTGATCGGGGTCGGAGTGGATATCGAGCAGGCGCGCGTCGAACGCGGCGCCGATCGCCTCGATCGCGCGCCGGTCGCGCCCTTCCGAGACGTTCGGGACGGCCAGCAGCACTACTGGTCGAGCACGTAGCGGCCGCGATCGAGCACCTGGCGCCCGTCGACCTCGAGGCTGGCGTCGACGATGACCACGTCGAGGTGGATGGGAACCGACACCGTCCCGCCGATCGCCGCGCTGGCGCCGAACGCGACATGCACGGTGCCGAGGATCTTCTCGTCCTCGAGCACATTGCCGGTCAGCCGGGCTCGATCGTTGGTGCCGACCCCGAGCTCGGCCAGATTGGTCCCCGGCACGCCATGGGCGAGCAGCAGCTCGATGAACTGCGGGCCGAGCCCGCCGTCGGCCGCCACAAGCCGGCCCT
Organism: uncultured Solirubrobacterales bacterium; assembly: GCA_963834675.1. GTDB lineage: Bacteria > Actinomycetota > Thermoleophilia > Solirubrobacterales > Solirubrobacteraceae > Palsa-465. The sequence goes on along the minus strand of CAWICS010000008.1, from coordinate 659,278 downwards.
CGGCCACGGTCAGCCGGGCCGGCTCGTCGCTCAGCCCGAGCGCTGCCAAGCTCGCGGCCACGACGATGCCCTCGCCGTACGCCGGCGCGACGAAGCCCTCGCCGCACGGCAGGTTGCCGAACGCGCCCGGCGTGGTCAGCGCGCCGTCGTCCGAGATCGCGGCCCGGCCGTCGAGGGCCAGTCGCAGATCGGTGCCGCGCGGACAGGTGACGTGCGCCGCGGTCGCGCTGTCGAGCGCGGCGGCGACCGCCCCCGAGCGCGCGGCCATCGTGTCGAAGTCGACCGCCATGACCCGGCCCAGCATGTCCTCGGTCACGCCCGGCATCGTCGCGCCCCGCGCGCCCCCGTCGCTCGCGCGCTTACGCGCGCGCGTGTGGCTGATCGACCGCGTGGTCGGTGCAATGAACACGTCACACGCGGCCAGCGCCCCGGCCACGCTCGCCGGCGGCTCGTTGCCGTCGTTGGCTCGCTCGTCCATGACCATGAGCACCGCGTCCGCACCCGCGGCGCGCGCCTCGTCGCGGAGCGCCTCGCCGATCGGCCGCGTGCCCGGGTCGACCACGACCACCACTTCCTCGCCCGTCTTCACGTCCAGGCAGCGCCGCACCACGGTCTCGACGGCCGGTCCAAGCTCGCTCATCGCCGGCGGATCATAGGCGCGGCGGTGCCGTCGCCCCTCAGCGAAGCTACACTCGCGGGCGCCCGCCGGAGTAGCTCAGTCGGTTAGAGCAGCGGAATCATAATCCGCGTGTCGGGGGTTCGAGTCCCTCCTCCGGCATCTTCGTTTGCAGCGAAAAGCCCTTTATATACGTGCATCTTTACGTCTTTACGGCCGTAAGGCGCGACCGCTACAAACCGCCACAAACCGCTCGCTGGCTGACAAAACAGTCCAACGAGAAACAGCCTGGAACTGACGGCATTTTCGGTCTCAGGGTTTCGCGTGCGCGACAGGATGTGTCCCCGACGTTCCCAGCTTTTCGGAGACCATCTTCGTGGTCTCTCCACTCTGCCCGGCTTCCGGGAAGTGACTGACTGAGCGTGAGCTCGAGAACCTCGGCGGTTCTGGGACTGCAGCTGCGGGGCTGATCGCCAACGCCCGCTACGCGGGGCGGGCTTGGAAAGAATGAGATCGCCCGGCACCGCCGGCGCCGACGTTCGGCCGTGAGCGCCGCGAACGCTGCCGCCATTAGCCCGATGCAGCAGAGGCGGCTGAGCAGTTGATGATTCCCGATACGCGGGACCCGGCCCGGTAGCGTCAGCTGACCCGGCGGAACGTGCCGTCGATGTCTCTTCCCCGAGCGTTCGGGACGAACACGTCGACCATCTGGGCACCGGAGCGCTTGAGGCAGTCGATGCCCGGTGCGGCACACCCGGGATGCGCGCCCGCCACTCGGTAGTAGTGGTGATATCCGGACGAGATGTCCTTCAGCCGCAGCGTCCCAGCGCATGTCGAACTGGCCCGCCACGTGCCACGCCGCTCGCGCGGATCGATTACGACCATGAAGCGCTGACGCGACGCGTGAGTCCCTGGCGGCGGCGTGAGGTAGCCGCTCCAGGTGCCGACGATCGACGTGGCGGGCGGCGCATTGACGCGGCCTGCCACGGCGACCGGGCCAGCGGGCGCAGCTCCGACCGTTGTCGTCGTCGTCGTGGACGACTGATGCGCCACGACGACTGCGACCGCGCGAGCGGGCGCAGCTCTGACCGTTGTCGTCGTGGTCGTGGACGACTGATGTGCCTGCGAGCCACAACCGACACCGGCCAGCGCCAGCGCCGTTGCCGCGATGACGACTGAGAGCTTCCGCACTACCTTCTCCTTTGCGCCGAACCGGTACCAAACGAAAAACGGATCAGGTCTGATGATCTTCCACGCGGCGAGGATGCGCGGCGGCAGTCGTACGGCTCGACGCTGCGCAACAAGCCCTGAGCCCCGGCTGCCCCTTTGATCGGGCGAGCCATTGACGGCCCTTGACACCGAACAGATCCGAGCACGGCGGCTTGCCCTGGAGCCGGCGCTGCAGCACCGCGTGGATCTCGTTCTTCGCGCGCGAGCGGGAGTGAACGAGCTGCTCGCGACGAGCGAGCCGTCGACGCAACACGCGGCAGCGCTCATCAGGCATCCACACCGCCTCAAGCTCACGCTTCCACAAAAGGCTCGCTAGCGCACGAGCATCCAGCTTGTCGGTCTTGGCCCGAGCGCTGGCGATTACCGTGTCATCGCGGCTAACCACCACCACGCGCTGCACATACCGCTCAAGGATCCGTGCCACCTCCAACAGCTCCCCGTGACCTCGAGCGCCTACCCGATCGGTTGGGAGCAGGCTCTCCGCCAGCGTCCTGATCCCCTAGGGCGGCTCGGCACCCGGCCAGCCGAGCGAACGACCCCGTCCTCGCAAATCGCGGCCGCACAGAAGTCGCGGTGAACGTCCAGGCCGACTGCGCGACCGACCCATCTGGGCAATCCCAACACTCACCTCCACTCGGTTGTCGACCTGCGGGAGAACCCAGCGGGACAACGACACAGACCGATACGAGCTCGCACCTCAGTCCAGGCAAGCCGCAGGGGCGGCCGAACGAAAGGCGCGGGCTCGAAGCCCATCGATCAAAAAGGCCCACCCGTCCGCGTTCTCCCAAGAAGGCCCCTGTCCCGGATCGGCCGAACTTACGGCGAGACCCGGACGGGGCCTCCAGAGAGCAGTTTCATGCCTCGAAAAGCGGAAGTCTGGGATGAAATGCGCCCGCGACCATTGTGCAACCAGAGGGTTGCGATTCCGCGGAATCGTCGCGCTACTGCTCTTCGATCAAAGCGGCAGGATGTCTTCACGCCGTCCGGAGAAGATGTCTGGGGCGGGGCCCGGGGTAGGTTCGCCAAAGGAGGCGTAAGTCTCTGACGCTGTCGTTGACTCATCAGGCACCCCGGCTCCGTGGGCGATCGCGACCGAATCGACCGGGTAGCGCGCGCTCCCCTTCTCCTTGCGCGCCCCGACGGCGAGCACGAGCGCGGGCTGTTGCCCGGCGGCCACGATTGTGTGGGCAGTCCGAGGCGGGCAGTGCACGAAATCCCAAGTGTGAAGCCGACGCTCCTCCCCTTCAATGACCAGCGTGCAATTACCGGCGATAACGAGGAAGTCCTCCTGCCCGGCCTCGTGGTGATAAAGCGACATCGACTGTTCCGGCTGCAACCAGAACAGGCTGACGCCGAGATCGTCGAAATGCGCCTCGTCCTCGCCACCGAAGCGACACACCGACCGCATACGGTTGTGCAGCCAGCGCGCGTCGCGCACGCTGACGACGAACCACCCGGCGGTCACCGGGACGCCGTTCTCCAGGACTGCCTCCCTCATCCATCCTCCAATCGCGGGCTCAACCGTTCGCTGGAAAGTCTGACGGTCGCTTCTGGTTTGGGCTAATAGGGGCAGTGCCAACACGCCTGACCAAACGCACTCGGCGGCCGCGCGACAGTTCGGGCTCGTGGACGGGTGGGGTGGCTTCAACTGGTGTTTCGTACTCGCCTCATGCTGCCATCGCAAATACGGAGGTCGGCCTGCCGGGTCACGTGGAGGCTCGCCGCGGCTTCGTACCGCGAAGCCATCAAACCGCTGGGTCGGTGGCAAGCACTCGTCAGCGCTGATTTTGACCGCTCGCCAGACGAGCGTCACGCGATCGCCGCAAAGTCACGGCGACCCTCACGAAACCGCCACCACCGGTGACGTCGGCAAGCCGTCATCGATGATTGGCGATGCCTTGAACCCTTTCACGATCGGATAGATCCCAAGCGACAGCTCCCAGAAGAACTCCGGGGCTGTCGCGATGGCCTGCGCCGTGCCGCCTCTGGCGAATACGCCGAGCACCACTCCGAGCCCCGTGATACAGATGAGAGAGCCTCCGACTAGCCCCAGGATCGTCAAGCCTCGCGGCATGAGGCCAGACCGATACATCATGTAGCCCAGGATCAGCCCGTTCCCGAGGCCGGCGACGAAGCCGGGGCCGAGGACGAACGTCCAGTTGCGGACGGCAATGAGGGATTTCGCCTCGCCCAGCAGCGAGCCGGGGGCCCCACCGGCGGTCGTCTGGTGCAAGGTGACCACGGCAAGGTAGCTGACGATGCCGATCGCGATGAAAGTGCACTCGGCCACCCGCGCGGTGACGTATCCGAGGGAGAGGACTTCGTGCTGTCGCCTGAAGATCGGATACACCACGAGCGCCGTGCCGATGTTCGCGATGATGAGAAGCACCTCGCAGACCGCGCCGAAGCGCACGCGCGTGTCCCCTCCAATGCCGGCCATGAACGTCGCGGGGTGCAGTACAGGGTTGTAGAGGAGCACCCCGGCGATGGAGAAGGCGAAGGTTGCGAGATAAAGCGCGCCGAAAATCAGCGCGGTCCTCCGATTTGTACTCATTCGGATCCTCTTCTTCGGAAGGCCCGATCACAGGCCCGGTGCCTCGGGGGTAGCACCACGCAGATCTGCACACCGGGCGGAGCCGCCTGCGCCACCCTTACTCCCACGGATACCGAAGCAACGGGCGCGCCTGGCAGCAAGACCGAACCAAGTCTCATCGCCTGGCAGCAAGACCGAACCAAGTCTCATCCCAGACTCCCCCCTCGGTTGCTGCAATCCTCGGTCCCGTGGCGGCTTGCTGTCGCGTCGAGTCTTTCAGCCGCGGACCGCCAAAGTCAAGGCCGTGGAGCCTGCCGGCCTGGTCAGCAGCGTTGAGCGAGCCCCTTAGAACGCACGATTGGCCGGGTCGCCGATCAGGACGGCCTCGGCCTCTTTGAACTGTCGGTTCATAGCAGCTGTTTCAAGGAAGGTCATGAACAGCCGGTCGGGGCTCACAGTCTGACGCCATATGACCGCACAGGTCGTTGACGGTCCACCGGCGAAATGCGCCTCGGCAACGGCAGACGAAAAGGTGCAAGACACGAAGGAGGAGGCGCCCCGCGCGGGCAGGGGTCCCTCGGTCGCGGCAGCGCGATACAGCGTCGCGGGTTGACGAACGCACGTTGGCCATAGCTCCTGAACAAATGCCATTCGGGCGATCAGGTGCTCGCCGCGCCGCTCACGGCTCCACGCGCCCGAGAACAGCTGAGGGTCGCGGACCACCGTCCCGGAGAATGGGCACAAGCCCAGCTCGGCAAGGACGATCGCGTGACCTTTGACCAACTCCCCTGCATGAGGATTGCTGACCATCGCGGCCGAGAACTGCCGATCGAGCTCGAGCAGCCCCCGCTCACCCAGGAATTCCTCGACGACGGCGCTCAAACCGGCGTCGCCCTCGCGGGCCCTGACCAGCTCGGCAAGGTCGATGGACGAGACCGCACCCATCAACATCTCGCGAGCGACCCGGCGACCCTGCGAGATGCGATCGCGGGTATGTGCGCCCGCGTCCGGACTGGCCTCCAATCGAAGCGGGCGGTCAAATCGTTCGACGGCCCGGCCGAGAGCAGCGACCACGTCGCTAGAAGCATCACGGCTTCCAACCGGGAATTGGATGTGGTCAATCTCCCACACGGGCAGTCGCCATCTGGCGCCGCGATCCTCGAAGTCCTCGATTCTGACCTCGATCTCGCCTCGGTCAGGCTCGACTGAGGTGATCGACAGCGGTGTGCGCCGAGCGTCGCGCAAGCGCCCGTGATTGCCAGCCACAGCGTGCCGCATCGCGCCGATGAGGTACTCGTCGTCCGGCGCCGCGTTCGGGTCCGATTCATAGATCACGTCGCGCAAGCGGCAAATGATCACCGCTTCTCCTTGACGCGCACACCGACCGGCCGGGTCCCGTTGGGTCACGGTAGGTTTGACGGGTGCTCGAACTGCAGCGTCTTCGCTCTGATCATGAAGCAGCGGTCCTCGCTTTCGAGCGCGCCAACCGGGACTACTTCGCCGAGTCGATCAGCGACCGGGGCGACGATTTCTTCGAGCGCTTCGCTGAGCGACACGGTGCACTCCTGGCCGACCAGGAGGCCGGTCTCGGCGCATTTCATGTGCTCGTCGAGGAGGATGGGAACGTGGTGGGTCGCTTCAATCTCTACGACCTTGCCAATGGGACCGCGACGGTCGGTTTCCGCGTGTCACGGCGGGTCGCTGGTCGTGGTGTGGCGACTTCCGCGTTGCAGGAGCTGTGCCGGATCGCGAGCGAGCAGTATGGGGTGCGGACACTTAGAGCGGCGGCGAGCAACGAGAACGTCGCCTCCCGGAGGGTGCTCACCAAACTCGGGTTCGTCGGCACCGGCCCCGCCGAGATCGGCGGACGGCAAGGATCCTGGTACGAACTCGTCCTGAGGAGGTCATGAGAGATGGCGGATGGGTTGGCGTGGGACGACCTCACGCCGGAGTTGGAGGGGCCGGGCGTCGGCATCCGGCGCATGGACGGGGGCGGGCTGGCCGTGTGCCTCATCCGGCTGGACGCCGGCGTGAAGACCGACCCGCTGTTCGCCGGGCTTCCTGACGATCGCTGTCAGTGCGCCCACTGGGGCTACATCGTCAGCGGGACGATGCGGGTGCACAGCGCGGACGGCGCGCGCGACTATGAGCCGGGCGAGACGTACTACTGGGAGCCGGGCCACAACCTGGAGGCGGTCACCGACGCGGAGTACGTCGAGATCACGGGCTCTGAGGACTACGACGCGTTGATGGCGCACTGCAAGCGCGTCATGTCGAGCTGACCCGGCCGGCGGTGATTGGCTGCTCGCGCCTGTCGATCTCGTACGTGTAGATCACGCCGGGCTCGGCCTCTTGAGCCCCAAGCGACCGATAGAGGGCGTGCGCGGCATTGTTCCCCTCGTCGGCACCGAGCCAGAGGGCATGGGCTCCCATGCGCCGGGCGATTTCGCAGGCCGTCCGCAGCATCGCGGTCGCGACACCTTGTCGTCGGAACGCCTTATCGGTGTCGACCTCATCCACGTAGACGTAGCGTTGGCCGGCAGGATGCACGTAACCGATTGCGTGCAGGGTCCCGGCCAGCCGACCATCGGCGTGGACGGTGAGGTAGATGTTTCGGTCGTCCGCCAGAAACTCGGTCAGCGAGTCCTGCGTGAACGGCTCGTCGATCTCCATACTCGCGGCGTTGATCTGCTCCACGATCCGGGACAGATCTTGATCTGCGCGGTCAAGCCGACGGACTTCCCACTCCGTGCGCTCCACAGCGCCATTATCGGGGGCCCGGGGACGAGCTTCCACGGCGATTTGGGTACGGTGGCGCGGTGGTTGGCATCCAGCGAGTCCCTGAAGCAGAGGACAAATCGCGGGCAGGACACGGTTGCTCGCTTGGTCGTCTGGTCGAGGAGGCCACCAAACGGATCGTCCGGTTCTCCGCGCCCGAGGCGTTCGCCGCCTCGGCAGCTGACGGGCTCATCATCGACATCCGCTCACAGGACAGCCGCGAGCTTCACGGCGTCATCCCCGGCAGCCTGCACATCCCGAGGACGGTGCTCGAGTGGCGGGTCGCCGTGGACAGCCCTTGGCGCAACCTGCACCTGGGCGGCCTCGACGAGCGGCTGATCCTCATCTGCGACCACGGCTACTCGTCGATTCTGGCGGCGAGCAACCTCGTCCAGCTTGGCTTCTATCGAGCAGGTGACGTCATCGGCGGATTCGAATCGTGGGAAGGCATGGGGCTGCCGATCGCGCGGTGGCGTCGTGGACTCTCGACGACCGAAGCCCTGCCCGGGACGGGCCCTCCCGAGTAGACCCTCTCGCGACGGACGCCGCTGTCACTGTGACTGGTCCGAAAGCGGCCTGTGCCTACCACCAACGTCTATGACGCCGTCGATGGCCAAACAGTCCGCCGAGTGGCAGCAGGAAGAAGAGCGGCAGCAACAGGACGTGCCCGCCGCTGACAATGAAGATGACAGCGGCGAGCACGAGGCCCCAGAGCGCAAAGCGCATCGTGGCTTAGCCCTAGTCCGTCTACCGCTCGCGGCTGCCCGCCTTGGCGAGGCCGCGACTGACCATGTATCCGATGCTCAGGATGGTGGCGTACAGCCATACCTGGTGCACCCGAAATACGTCGGTTCCGTTACTTCCCGCCTTGGTGACCGCGCCGGCGACGAAGAGCTCCACCAAGATCGCGATGTAGGCGAAGAACTCGGTGGTCTTGAATGACGCCTTCGTCTCAGTTGACCGCCGCACGGTGGCGGAACGATCGTCGTAGGCGCCGTTAGCGCGTGGCTGATCCACGCCCGGACGGGTAGCTGACATGGTGCCTCCTGAGTCGCCGATAGATAACCAGGGGCCAAGCGACGACTCAGGGGCGCCCCAGGAGAATTGCGCAGACACCGAGTTGCGCTCCCACGGTCCCTTTACCCCTCCCCGATGGGTCCAGCGCGCCCGGTACTACCCGGGTTTCACCTCTCGTGACCGTGTCGAGTCTGAAGTAGCGGGAGGAGCGACGGGACCTGCTTGGTGTCGCTTGCGTTGCCGAGAAGCGGCAGCCGCCAGCTCAACTCGATCGTCTGAAGTAGGGAGTAGTGGTTGGTCGGCGTGGGATCCGTGACCCCCCTGGCGCCGTCTGGGGCGATCACGATCATCGGGACGTGACCACCGCCGTACAGCGTGCCCCCCACGAGGTCACCCCCGCCGGCTGTGGCCGGATTGGGCGGTGTTGCCGGAAGCACTGGCGAGTCACAACATCCGGAGTTGTCGGTTGGCCCGTATGGCGCGGAGTCGTCGTAGCCGCCCTCGTCCCAGGTGACGAAGATCGCCGAGTGCTCCGTCCATGCGCGCGAGTGCGTGATTGCGGTGACCCAGGTCTTCAGGAAGCTGTCGCCGTCCTGGTAGAGCGCCGCCTGATTGGCGTCGGTCGGAGAGTTCGCGTAGGGACACTGCGGCGCGCCGCCGTGCATGTCGTTGCAGATATTCGGTGAGATCCACACGAACTGCGGCGCTCGCCGGGAGTTCAGGTCAGCGCTCAGCTGTGTGAGTGGGACGACGTTATTGGCCTGCTGGGGGTCATTGAAGACGTCCGGCAAGAGCATGAACGGATTGTGCTTGCGCACGTAGAGCGCCGATCCGGTATCACCGCCAGCCGTGCAAGTGGGATCCGACGATCCCGTCGACGTTGTGCAGTCGCCGAAGTCACCGGTGTAGCCGGCGGACGGCGCGGACTCCATGTACCCCTTCCAGCCGATGCCCGCCGCGTTCAGTTGATCGGTGAGGCTGAGGTGGTTGAAATAGCCTTGGTCGGCCTGTGCAACGTCATCCGAGTTGGAACCCCAGTTGTTTCCAGTGATCGCCGCGACGTAGTTCGGCAGGCTCGGATGAGTCACGCCGTAGTAGTTCGTAGCAAGGCCGTTATTCGCGGCCAAGCTCTGAATGAACTTGGTGTTGGGGTTCGCCGGGTTGAGCAGGTCCGAGTACGACGTGTTCTCCATCATGATCACGAACACACGGTCAAGGCGGGGAACGCTCGGGCCACCCGAGGCGCTTGCCGACAACCCCAGCCCCGCGCCCAACAGAAGCGCCGAGCAGGCGATAACCGCAGCGGTCCGACGTCCGCCGCGGGCAACCAACGAGCACACTGTTCCGGGAACGCCCATCAATCCATGCACCACACTCTCCTCGCTGACCCCGACTATGGTCCTCGTCGCTCGCGTTGGGTCTGTCCAGCTTCCAACCGGCCCGCGAAGGCGCCCTCCCGCCGACCCTAAACCAGCATGGGCTCGGGCGTCAACTCAGCTGGTAGCCCCAGCTCACCAGGGCGCCGGCCTCGCCGACCGTCAGGTCGCGGTCGATCCCGTGCGGGACCACGGTCTGCCCGGGCGCGGCCTCCAGACGCTCGCCGTCCAGCGTGACCTCGACGCGGTCGGGCTCGAACGAGACGAGATCGCCGATCGCCGCCATCTCGTCGAGCGGGGCTCGGTAAGACCAGGCGGCCCTCGATGTTCCGTCGATGTCGTAGTAGGAGGCGATGCCCTTGTACGGGCAGAACGTCTGCAGATCCGAAGGGGTGAGCTCCCCACCCGCGTCGGCCCGGGGCACGTACCAGCGCGGAGCGAACCCTGACTCGTACAGCACCAGTGGGCTGGAGGTATCGGCGATCACGCGATCGCCGGAGCGGACCACCAGGTGACGGGTGCTGTGGCGGATGTCGATCCGGTGATAGGGGTCGGCGGCGTGACCGAGGATCCGGTCGTCCTCCTCGAAGAAGCCGTCCATCGCGCCCCAGGCCAGTGCGACCTTGCCCTTAAGGATCGACGCGTGTTCGGGTAATGCGACGTGTTGCCAGGCACCGCGGGCCGCGTCGCGGGTGTTGCCGTGGACTTCGAACCAGGCCGTTTCGCCGAGATCAGCGTGCTGGGTCCGGCGTTCGGTCGATCTCAGCGCATCATCGGCGAAGTCCTTGAGCGGGAAATACGCGACGGGGTAGCGCCCGGGCTCGAACAGGAGAACGGCGTCGTCGCTTTGCACCACCGTGCGCCCGCCCAGTTCGACGCGCATCCTGCGCCGCAACGGCTCGGCGTACAGCACCCGCGCCGGCATTTGAGGCTCGAGGAACTGCCCGTTCGGATTGCGGCCCAGCGGCCCTTGCCGCCATGAAAGTCCCATGTTGCGCTCCAAAGTTCGGTGGAGGAAACGATCTCGACGGTTGGTCGCGCGGCGGGCGTCGTTCTTACCGGCGTCTACTTCAATCGCGATTACGATGCGGTCGTGAGCCTCGAACCCACGTCGGACACGGCGGGCCGGCGAGTGGCGTCCGGCGATCCGGTTTCGCTGCGCTGGGTCGAGCAGCTGCACGCCGACCACCCGCGCCACGACCAGGCGGTGGCCAAGCTCCACGACATCATGCGGCGTGCGGCACGGTACGAGCTCCACCGCAGGCGCGGGCAGCTCGGATCGGCCTCGGGCCCCGAGGTCGACGACATCGCACAGCAGTGCGCCGACGACGCGACCATGAACGTCCTCTCCAAGATCGACGACTTCCAGGGGCTCAGCCGGTTTACGACCTGGGCCTACAAGTTCGCGGTCTTCGAGGTGTCGAACAAGCTCGCGCGGCACGCGTGGCGCCACCACCGACCGAACGCCGAGGCGCTTTCCTGGGAGCGACTACCCGAGACGCGCGCGCCCGGGCCGGCGGCGCGGGCCGAGCGCCGCGAGCAGCTGGCCGCGCTTTCGGAGGCGATCAGAGAAACGCTGACCCCCCGGCAACGGGAGGTGTTCGTGGCGATCGCCTTGAACGACGTTCCGATCGATGTGCTGGCCCTCCACCTCGACTCCAACCGCAACGCCATCTACAAGAATCTGTTCGACGCGAGGCTCAGGCTCCGGCAGCGCCTGGCGGCCGCCGGACATCCGGTCGGCGAGGAGGAGGTAAGCGCATGACCGATCCCCGCGCACTCGACGAGCTACTTCGCGCCGAGGCGGGCGACGCGGGCTGCGAGGCCGGCATTCCGATAATGGACCAGTACGTGGAGATCGAGCTGCGCGGCGAGGATCCCAGCGAGCGGTTCCCGGGTACCGCCATCCACCTTCGTGTCTGCCCGGGCTGCCGCACCGATCATGACGGCGTGCTCGAGGCCGCGCGCCGCCTCGGCGATCTCGAGCCGGACTGACCACGGTAAGACGGGCGCGCAGTCGACTACTCATGACACGATGACCGCCCGGCTGCTGTCCCTCAACGTCGGTCGCCCCCGCGAAGTGAAGTGGCGGGGCAAGACCATCCGCACCGCGATCTGGAAGGAGCCCATGGACGGACCAAGGATGGTCAGGCGCATCAACGTCGACGGCGACGATCAGGCCGATCGGCTCGCCCACGGGGGCGAGCACCGCGCGGTCTTCGTCTACCAAATCGGCTCGTACCGCTATTGGGAGCGCGAGCTCGGGCGGACCGACTTCACCTACGGCCAGTTTGGCGAGAACTTCACCGTCGACGGACTCGCCGACGATGAGGTCTGCATCGGCGACCGCTTCCGGATCGGCGGAGCGCTGTTCGAGGTCACCCAACCCCGCGTCACGTGCTACCGCGTCGGCATCCGGATGGATGAGCCGGCGATGCCGACCCTGCTGGTCGCCCATCACCGCCCCGGCTTCTACTTCCGAGTCCTTGAGGAGGGCGAGGTGCAGGCCGGAGATGAGATCGTCAAGGTCGCCGACGGGCCGGAGCGGCTGACGGTCTCACAGGTCGACGGGCTGCTCTACCTGCCCGGTCATCCCCAGGCGCTGCTCGAGCGAGCGCTCCGCGTTTCGGCGCTCAGCGCGGGCTGGCAGGAGAGCTTCCGCGCCCTGCTGGCCAAGGCCGACGGTCGAGCGATCGCAGGCCCAGCCTGGACGGGATTTCGGCCGCTGCGGGTGGCGGAAGTCCGCCCGGAGAGCGCGAGCGTGACCTCGTTCCGGCTCGTCCCGACCGAGGACACGTTTCCGGTTCCGACCGCCATGGCCGGCCAATACCTCACTGTTCGGCTGCGACCGAACACCGACGCGCCGTCGCTCGTACGCAGCTACTCGATGTCGGACCTGCCCGACGAGCACGGGTACCGGATCAGCGTCAAGCTCGAAGGTCCCGGCAGTCGCTACATGCACGAGCAGGTGAAGGTTGGGGATGTAATCGACGTCGCCGCGCCTCGCGGCAGCTTCGCGCTGCGTGAGGGGGACGGCCCGGTGGTCCTGATCAGCGCCGGCGTCGGCGCGACCCCGGTCCTGGCAATGCTCCACGCGCTGGCGCGCGAGCGCAGTCCCCGGCCGATCTGGTGGCTGCACGGGGCGCGCAACGGCGAGGAGCACGCCTTTCGCGATGAAGCCGAGGCGCTTCTCGCTGGTCTGCCGCACGGACACCGGTTGGTCGCCTACAGCCAGCCGACCGACGCCGACACCCACGACGGCCACCACGACGTCTCGGGCCGACTCGGACTGACGACCATCGAGGCAGCGCAAGTACCGCGCGACGCGGACTACTACCTGTGCGGACCCGGGGGCTTCATGCGCGAAATCCGCGCCGGGCTCACCGCGTGGGGCGTGCGGCCCGAGCGCGTGGCCACCGAGACGTTCGGCGCGATTGCCACCCACGCCTCGGGCATCGTCGGCGCCGGGCAGCGGGCACCGCATCCGCCCGACGGCCCACCCGGTGCCGGGCCGGCCGTCACGTTCGTGCGCAGCAACCTGACCGTCAAGTGGGACGCGCAATACCCGAGCCTGCTCGACTTCGCCGAAGCGTGCGACGTACCGGTGGGGTTCGGCTGTCGGAACGGCACATGTCACAACTGCGAGAGCGGCATTCTCGCGGGGGCGGTCAACTACACACTGGAACCACTCGAACCGCCTCCGGACGGCCGGCTCCTCGTCTGCTGCAGCCAGCCCGTGTCCGAGCTTACGCTGGACCTCTAGCCTGTCGCCGCTCGCAGCGCTGCAGAAGCCACGCGCCCAGCTGGTCCGGTGGCACGGGGCGGCTCAGGTAATAGCCCTGCGCAGCGGTGCAGCCGAGGGCCCGCAGGCGATCCCACACCTGCTCGTTCTCGACGCCCTCGGCGACCACGTCGAGACCGAGGTTGCGACCGAGATCGATCGTCGAGCGCACGATCGTGGCGTCGTCCTCGTCCTCGTCCATGTTCATCACGAACGAGCGATCGACCTTGATCTCGTTGACCGGTAGGCGCTTGAGGTAGGACAGCGACGAATAGCCGGTGCCGAAATCGTCGATGGACAGGCGGATGCCCATGGCCGACAGCTGCTCGAGGATCAGCTTGGTCCGGCCCGGGTCGGTGAGCATGGCCGATTCGGTGATCTCGAACTCGAGCAGCTCGGGCTCGACCTGCCAGCGCGCGAGCAGCCCTTCGACTTGGAGGGGGAAGTTGGCGTCTACCAGGTTGCGCGCGGACAGGTTGACGGCGATCGCCAGACGGAGGTCGTCCTCGAGCCACGCGCGGCACTGCCGCAGTGCCTCGTCGATGACGTATAGGGTCAGCGGCTTGATCAGCCCGGTCTGCTGGGCCATCGGGATGAACTCATCCGGTCCGACGAGGCCGCGCTCGGGATGCTGCCAGCGCAGCAGAGCCTCGACGGCGTGCACTTCTCCGTCGGCCAGCACCGCCTTGGGCTGGTAGTAGAGAACGAGCTCGTGCTGGTCGAGAGCGCGCCGCAGCTCGCCCATCAGCGTGACCCGAGGCGTGCCGTGCCGGATGCGGTTGACGTCGTAGAAGGCCCAGCCGCATTTCTCGTCCTTGGCGTGATACATCGCCGCGTCGGCGCAGCGCAGCAGTGTCTCGACGTCCTGCCCGTCGTCCGGAAACAGGGAGATGCCGATCGAGGCCTCGAGCGAAAGCGAGAGTCCCTGGAGCGAGACCGGCTCCTCGATAGCGGCATTCATCCGCTCGACCGCGTGAAGCACGTCGTCGTTGCTCCGCGTCTCGGGAAGCAGGATCCCGAACTCGTCGCCGCCCAGGCGCGCCACCGTGTCCGATGTGCGCAGGGCCGATTCGAGGCGGCCGCTCAGCACCACAAGCAGCTCGTCGCCCGCCGCATGACCGAGCGAGTCGTTGATCTCCTTGAACCCGTCGAGGTCGACCACCACCACGGCCGCGCGGCCGTCGGAGCGCCGGCGGGGGTTGACCACGTGCCCGATCCGCGCGTGGAACAGAGTGCGATTGGCGAGTCCGGTCAGCGCGTCGTGGTGGGCCTGATGTTCGTTGAGCGCCGCCTGGGAGAGCAGCGCCGCCTCGGCCTCCTTGGCTTGGGTGATGTCCTGGATCATCGCGATGGCGAAGCTCGCCTCACCGGTCGCGTCGTGCACCAGCGACGCGGCCGCGTCAACCCATACGATCTGTCCCTCCCGGCCCACGAAGCGGTGTTGCATGCGCAGCGAGTTGCCACCCGACGCGACCATCCGCAGGTACGCCGTGCGGGTCTTGCGGCGATCCCCCCGGTGGACGAACTTCGACAGCGGGTGGCCGGCGATCTCTTCCTGGGGATATCCGAGCAGCCGCTGAATGGCGGGGTTCGAATCGAGGACGCGACCCTCGAGGTCGAGCATGACCATTCCGGTCAGGGCGTTTGCGAACGTCGCCTCGAACCGCGCGAGCGCCTGCACCTGATCGCGCTTGGCCTCGAACTCGGCCGCGTGCGCCATCGCGCCCGACAGGATCACCGACAGCAGCTCCATCGTGGTCAGCTCGCGCTCACCGAAGATGCCCGGCTTGTCGCCGTAGAGCAACAGCAGACCGACCGCCTGCCCGCCGTGCAGGAGCGGAGTGGCGATCATCGAGCGCACGCCGCGGCTGCGGGACAGCGCCGCGTCGACGCGATCGTCGTTCTCGGTGTCCACGCACAGCAGGGACCGGCCGCTGCGCATCGCGTGGCCGGACAGGTTGTTGCCGAGCGGCAGGCGGTCCGGCTTGGCGATCTCGGGAGCGCCACTGATCGCGCCGCACACCAAGGCGTCGCCGTCGAGTAGACGGACCGCGGCGGATGTGCCTCCGGTCAGCTCGCGCGTGCGGTCCGCGATGCGCTGCATGACCCCCTGGAGGTCGAGGCCGACCGCAGCCAGTTCGTGCTGCACCTCGATGACGGCGCGCAGAACCGAGACGTCCAATGTGGCGCCACCGTCCCCTCTCTGCCTCCCTGCCGGATTCGTCCGGATCACGGTCGCGTGTATCGGCCGCAATCCACGAAAATTTAGGACCCAGAGCGGTATGCGGACACAACTGGATCGCCGGCGCCCGCGTGGTGGGGTAAGAGCCAGGTCATGCACATCAACGCGATCTAGGGGTACGCACGTGATCAGACCACCACGCCCGCTCTCCGACCAGGAGACCGAAGCTCTGCTCGCACTCGACGTACCTGCTCGGTTCGCCACCATCGATGCGAATGGCTTTCCGCACGTGACGCCGTTGTGGTTCGTGTGGCACGGCGGCGCGTTTCACCTGACCAGTTGCTCCGACCGGCCCCACCTGCGACGCCTGGCCGGCAATCCGCGCGCGGGACTGTGCGTCGACGTCGAGCGACCCGCGCGGGAGGGCGGTCAGCGACCGAATCTTCAGGTCCGCGCCGTCGGCGTCGCCGAGCTGTTCTCCGACACCGGCGGAGCCTGGACACGGCGGATCGACGAGAAGTACAGCTCGGCCCGCGACGCCGAAGGCACCCAGGACCGAGTTGTCATCCGACTCATGCCGGAGCGGCTTCTGGCGGTTGCGAGCGCCTGAGGATCCGCAAGAAGCCCGCGCCAGAAACCGTTCTCTGGGCAAAGCAGCCGTAGGACCGGCTGCGGGGCCGCCGGTCGGGGCGATCCGAGACAGGCAGGCAAACCCACGCAGATGCGCGTGGAGGAACGCTACGGCGTGAACTCTGACCCACCTCGCCCCGACAGCGGACTCGCGCCCCGGCGCGAGCGCCGTCAGGTCAGGGCTCGAGGTCGTGGGGGAAGTCGGTGAGGACCTCTGCGCCGTCATCGGTCACCACGAGGAGATCCTCCAGCCGGCACCCGCCGAAGCCCGGCCGGTAGCAGCCGGGTTCGAGCGTGACGACGTCGCCGGCGTCTTGCTGAGTTGCGTCGGCAGTCCGGCCTCTTCGTAGGGCTCGCACGAGATGCGGTGGACGTCGCGTCCCGCGGCCCCCGGCCGGACGGCCGCAAGCGCGCGGGCCAGCGACTCGCGCGTGAGCTCATGATACCGGCGCAGTTCCGCGGGCACCTCGCCGACCACGAAGGTCCGGGTCATGTCGGCATAGCAGGCCGACGCGAAATCCTGCGGCCACAGGTCGATGACCACCGGCTCGCCGGCCCGGATCGGCCCGGACCCCGCATCGTGTCCGGAGGCGGTCTGCGCTCCGTGGGAGACGATCATGGTCTCGCCGGGGCTGGCGCCGGCGCGGTCCACAGCCTCCCGGATCGCCGCCTTGACCCGCTCGCAGGTGAGCGGTTCCCCACCGGACACCAACCCTTGACCGTTTGGCCTGGCTTGACGAAGCAGCTCGACCGCGGCCCACATCCCAGCCTCGGCGGCCGCCTGCGCGCGGCGGATCCCGGCCAGCTCGGACGAGCTCTTGACCCGGCGCCGCGTCTCGAACAGGCCGCGGTCGACCGCCAGCTCGATCCCGTCGCCGCGCAGTCGGTCGGCCAGCTCGATCGGGAACTCGGCCGGCACGGCGGCATGTCTGAGCCCGAGCGAGCGGCACGCGCGCGACATCACCTCGAGCGACGCTTGCGACCGGTCGGCGCCGCCGAAGATCAGCTCGTCGTGGCCGTACTCCTCGAACGGATGGACCTCCACACCGCCGCCCAGCGCGGCGATCCGAGCGCACTCGAGCGAGGCGACCACGGCGTGACGCCGGCCATCAACCTCGGCATACAGGAACGGATCGGGGACATCCAGCGGGATCTCGTGGCGAGCTCGGCGTGGCGGAGGGTGTCGCCCCAGATGAGTACATCGGACGTGGCGTCGGCCATCTTGTCAGCTCGCCGGCGCCAGCACGAGCATCGCGGCACTGGTGGCGGGCAGGGTCACGAAGTAGCGCCCGTGCACTGCTCTCAGCGCGATCGGCCGCGAGCTGCCGGGCAGCGCGCCGGTGAACGTGCTCGGACCGAAGCTCTGTCCGCTCAGCGAAATCCCGGCTCGCGCGTGGGCGCCGGGGGCGCTCAGCCGATCAAGAGCCGCCGGCCCCACACGCGCGCCCACCACCCCGACCGACAGTCGCCGGGCGCGGGCGCCCGAGTTGACCAGCACCACCCGGACGGTGCCGTCCCGGGCACGGGTCGCCCAGGTGCGGACCGCGCCGCTTACCGCGCCGGTGAGCCCGAGCAGACGCGACCCGGCCGGGGCGGCACGGGCGAACAGGAGCAAGCCGTAGTACTCGGGCGTGACCACCGCCCGCCAGCGCCCGTTCGGCCGGGTGAACCGGAACAGCTCATAGCCCGCCCCCGGGAAGGTGTGGATGTTGACCCCATGGATTCCGACCCGGGCCATCTCGAACAGCGTGTTGAGCGCCCAGAGGGCGGATGCGAACGTGTCGCTGACCGCCGGATCGGCTCCACACGACACGGAGTTGAGCTCATCGATGCGCAGCGCGATCCCGCGCGCCCGCGCCACCGCGGCATAGGAAGCGAAGCTGTCGGCCAACCCGATCGAGGACGACGGCGCGAGCAGATGGGGCACCGTGGGATAGCGCGGTGAGCGCCGCGAGGTGAAGCACAGCTGGAGCGGATAGCGGTGCAGCGTCACCAGCCCGACGTGTGGCTCGGCGGCCAGGAACGAGCCGAGATGACTGGTCCACCCGGGGGCTCCGAGGCTCGGGCCGGCCAGCGGGCGTCGCGGTAGAACGGCGGCGAAGCGCTTCCAGTCTGCGGTCAGCGACGACACATCGTAGTCGGACGGCCGACCGGTGACGTGCCGGCCGGCGGGCGTGCGGAACCAGGGGAAGCTCGCGTACAGGTCTGGCTCGTTGCCGAGCTCGAACGCCCGGACCCGGCGCTGGCCGAGACCGCGGAGCAGGGCGCCCGCCTCGGCCGCCGCCAGGCCGGGATCGTTCGCCTCCAGGTCCAGGCCGAGAATCAGGCGCGCGCGCAGTGTGCCGGAGAGCGCCCGGGTGACCGCGAGCCATCGAGACGTAATCTCGAACTTGATCCCCAGCGGCCGCGCGATGCCCGGCGTCGGCCACCACGTCCGATCGGCGCTGTCTCCGCCGATCCGGAGCACGGGCGCCTGACCGGGGACCAGGTTGCGCACGAGCTGCACGAACACGGGGTCAAGCGCGCGTGGGTCAGACCCGGCGTAGGCCTCCACCGCCCGGTACTCGAGCGAGAGGCCGAGGAAGCCGAAGGGCACGGCCCTTTCGGGCCTGTCGGCCTGCACCGTGACGGGCGTGAGCGCCGCGGACGCGGGCTTCCGAGTGCCCGACCCGCAGCCGCTCGGGCCTATCAACCCGACCGCCGCCAGGCTAAGCGTGACCGCGAACAGTCCGGCGCGCCGCGGAACGAATACCATCGCGACCCCTTCTATCAAGGAGCCGCCCGCGTGGACCTGTGCCTGATGATCGAGGGTCAAGAAGGCGTCACCTGGCCTCAGTGGCGCGCCCTGGCCGAAGCCTGCGAGCAACACGGGATCTCCACCCTGTTTCGCTCCGACCATCTGCAAAACCTCGACGGCCAGCACCCCGAGCGCGGCTCGCTGGACGCCTGGGGCACAACCATCGCGCTAGCGGCGCTGACCACCAAGCTCCGGTTCGGGACCCTGGTGACCCCGACGAGCTTCCGGCATCCGTCGGTCCTGGCCAAGCTCGTGGTCACCGCCGACCACGTCTCGGACGGGCGGATCGATCTCGGCATCGGCGCCGGCTGGCACGAACGTGAGCACGAGGCCTACGGATATCCGTTCCTGAGCGCGTCCGAGCGCATCGACGTGCTCGAGGAGCAGCTGGAGATCCTCTTCGGCCATTGGGGCGAGGACGAGTTTTCGTTTCAGGGCGCGCACTACACGCTGTCCGGCCTGAACGCTCGGCCCAGGCCGGTCCAGCGTCCGCGGCCGCCGATCATCATGGGCGGCAACGCGGGCCCCCGGAGCGCGGCACTCGCGGTCCGGTTTGCCGACGAATACAACACGGCCTTCCCAGCGCTCGAGCAGATCAAGGAGCGAGAGGCGAACATCGAGCGTGCCTGCGAGCGCGCCGGGCGCGAACCCATCCCGTTCTCGGTCATGGCCGGCGCGGTGCTCGGTGCGGACTCCGCCGAGGTCGAGCAGCGGGCCCGAGTCGTGGCCGCGGCCACGGGATGGGACGCCGAGGGCCTCGTCCGCGAGCCTCCACCAGGCTGGATCGTGGGCACGCTCGAGCAGGCCGCCGAGCAACTCGCCCCGATGCGCGAGGCCGGGGTCAGCCGGGTGATGTGCAACCAGTTCGTGGAGCCCGAAGTCGAGCAGGTCGCACGGCTGGGCGAGTTGGCCTCTCTGCTCGGCTGACCTGAGACTTAAAGAGAGACGCGCCCCGGATTCGGCGGAACTTTCTGGCCAAATCTGCGGGACGCGCTCTGAGGGAGGAGAGGGTGTGCCGTCATCATGGTGGCGTCGCTTTGATATGTCAAAGACGGATACTCGAGGGTATATATAGGCTTCGCTTATGGAACTGCGCCAGCTCCGCTACCTGGTTGCCCTTGCCGACGAGCAGCACTTCACGCGCGCCGCGGCTCGCGAACACATCGCCCAACCCGCCCTCTCGCAGCAGATCCGGCGACTCGAGCAGGAGGTCGGGCTCGCCCTGGTCGAGCGCACGACCCGGCGGGTGACGGTCACCGAAGCCGGCCAGACCCTGGTTGCGCGCGCCCGGAGGATCCTCTCCGAGCTCGATGCCGCCAATGCCGAGATGCAGGCGCTGGCCGGCGTGCGGACCGGCCACGTGATGGTCGGGACCATGCACACGATGGGTCCGGTGGACGTGTCGCACGCGCTGGCCGTGTTCCATCAGCGCCACCCGGCGGTGGAGCTCACGGTCCGCGAGCAGTCGAGTGAGGAGCTGGCCGAGATGCTCCGCGACGACGTGCTCGACCTGGCCTTCCTGTCGGTGACCGACCGGATGGAGAGCCACGGTCTCGGCCTGCGCCAGCTCGTGTCCGAGGAGCTCGTTGTCGTCCTCCCGGCCGCGCATCGCCTGGCTGGACAGGGCACGCTGCGCATGGCCGAGCTTGCCGGCGAGCACTTCATCAGCTACCGAGAGGGCGCCAGGCTCCGCGAGCTTTTGACCTTCGCGGCGCACCATGCCGGCTTCGAGCCTCAGATCAAGCTCGAGTCAAACGAGAGTGAGCGGATCAAGCGGCTGGTCGCCCGCGACATGGGCGTGGCGATCCTCCCCCGCTCGGATGCCGACCGCCCGGGCACCGAGGTGGCGGTGGCCGTGCTGACCGATCCGTCGCTGCGACGCGACATCACGCTGGCCTGCCGGGATGGTCGCCGGCTCGCCCCCGCCGCCGCCGAGTTCCTCGAGCTCTCCAAGGAACTGTTCAGCGCGCCCGACGCCGGCTAAGAGCCGCGGGGCCGGTGCCGCGCCCACGGCCGGGCCGCCTCGATCTGCCCGGCGAGCGAATACAGCAAATCCTCGGCGCCCGGGCGACCCGCCAGCTGCACGCTCAACGGCAGCCCGTCGGCTCCGAACCCGGCTGGCAGGGCGATCGACGGCTGGCCGGTCAGGTTGAACAGCGGGTTGAACGGCATGAAGCGCGACGAGCGATCGATCGCCAACGGAGCGGACTTGCCGTAGCCACCCTCGGCCCGGATCGCGGTCGTGGCGAGCACCGGCATCAGCAGCACGTCGACCTCCTGCCACAGCTCGAGCACGCGGGCGGTCCGGGCTGCCCGCGCGGCCAGCAGCCCCTGGCGCCGGCGGTCGGGGACCAGCCGGCGGCCGGCGGCGATCAACTGGCGGGTCGAGCGCTCGAGCTGGGCGTGATCCGGCACGTGGCGCGACTCCTCGTAGATCCCGCGCATCCACATCTGGGTGAACTCGATGCCGGCCAGTCCGTAGGCCGGATCGCGCTCGATCACCTCGTGGCCGAGCTCTGAGAGCAGCGCCGCGGTCCGCTCCCAGGCGCCGCGCTGGTCGGCCGACAGCCGAGCCAGAAAGCCGGGCGGGAGCTTGCGCGAGGTCGCGATCCGCAGCCGGCCCGGCGGGGCCGCGGCGGCCTCGACGTAGCTTCCGGTGAACGGCGGCGCCTCGTGAATGTCCCCGGGAAGCGCGCCATGCAGCACGCCCAGCAGCAGGGCGCTGTCGGCGACCGTTCGCGCCAGCCCGCCGTACACGCTCAGGCCGAGCCAGCCCTCGCGCGCGGGATGGGAGGACACCCGCCCCCGGGTCGGCTTCATGCCGACCAGACCGCAGCACGCCGCGGGAATGCGGATCGAGCCGCCCCCATCCGAGCCGGTGGCACATGGGACCATTCCCGACGCCACCGCCGCGGCCGAGCCGCCCGAGGACCCGCCGGGCGTGCGCTCCGGGTTCCACGGGTTTCGCGTCACGCCGTTGGCCGCTGTGGCCGTCCACGGGAAGATCATCAACTCGGGGACGTTGGTGATACCGATCGGGATCGCGCCGGCGGCGCGCAGGCGGCGGACCACCTCGCCGTCGGCCGGCTCCGGAGGTCCGTAGGAGCGCGACCCGCGGGTCATCGACTGGCCCCGGACCGGCATGTCGTCCTTGATCGCGATCGGGACCCCGGCCAGCGGCCCGTCCGATGACTGCGCCGCGTCGGCTTGGGCCAGGGCCTCATCGGCCAGCGTCACGCGGAACGCATTCAGCTTCGGATCGATCGCCTCGATGCGGCTCAGGCACAGCTCGACCAGCTCGCGGGGCGTCAGGTGTCGCTCCCGCACGAGCTTGGCCAGCGCGGCCGGCCCGGCGAACGCGAGATCCTGGTCGGCAGTCGCGGTCATGCCTGGAGCGCCATCACCAGCTCGCGGATCGCGCCGGGGTAGCGATAGGTGATGCCGCCGTGCTTGCCGTCGAACAGCTCGAGCGTATGGGCGGCGCCGATCTTGGAAAGCTCCTGGGCGAACGCCTGCGCGCCGAGGTCGAGGTGGAACTCGTCGCTCTTGCCGGCATCCAGGTAGATGCGGCGCATGCTTCGCAGCGCGTCCGCGTGGTCTCGTGCCATTCGCACCGGATCATGTTCGAGCCAGAGCGCCCACACGTCGTCGACCAACCGTCCGGTCGAGGGGTCGAACGGAAGCAGCGCGGCGCCCGGCTGCGACAGGTCCGGCGAGTACGCGCAGGCATAGCCGTACATCTCGAACGGTGGACCGTGGCGCTCGTATTCGAAGTGCTCGACCGTGGGCAGCCGTTCGAAGAACACCTGGTAGGACGCGTCGTAGTGGTCGCGCAGGATGCGCGCGACGTCGCGGAAGTTGGGGAGGTAGCAAGACTCGAACAGGGCGTCGCCGGCGTGCGAGGCGAGCGCGCCGAACACGTCGGGGCGGAGCATCGGGACGACCATCGCGCCGTAGCCGCCCGACGACTTCCCGTTCAGGCCCCGGTGGTCGCGGCTTGAGATCGTCGGATAGCGCTCATCGATGAACGGCACGACCTCGTCGCACAGGTAGTCGAGGTAGCGACCGATCGAGGCCGAGTTGATGTACTGCGAACCTCCTCGCGAAGTCCACGCGTCGACGAACACGAGGATCGCGTCGGGACAGGCGCGGGCGGCGAACATGGCGTCAACGCGCTCGATCATGGTCGGCTCGAACGCCGAGCGCGAGAGCCACATGTCGATCTGGCCCGTGAACCCCTGGATCACGTACACGCTCGGGAGGGGCTTGGGATGGTCGAGCTCCACGCCGGGGGGCCGGTACACGTACAGCGGCCGGCGCGCGGGGTCGCCCAGGGGGTTGTCGGCGAGCGCGTCTGACTCGACCACGAGCTGGTCGAGCGCCCCGGCCAAGGGGCGCGCCCACGGCGCGCCGACCACGCCATCGAGTTCTCTCAGCGACACCCCCCAACCGTAGGGGAAAACGCGGTGCGCGTGCGATCTAGGCGCGATCCCCGAGGGTATATTGAGACTTCGGGCCGACCTCCCAACCACACGGCTCCCCCGCATGACCGATTCGCTTCAGAGCACAAGCTCAAACGGCGCCGGCGCCGACATCGACGCCACCGAGACCACCGAGTGGCTCGAGGCGGTCGACGCGGTCGTCGAGCACGACGGGCCGGATCGCGCCCGCCAGATCCTCGCGCGGGCGGTGCAGCGCGCGCAGCTGGCCGGTAGCGGCCCGATCGCCAGCATCACCACGCCCTATGTGAACACGATCCCGGCTCCACGTGAGGCCAAGCTGCCGGGCGACCCGTTGCTGGAACGCCGCCTGCGCTCGATCATCCGCTGGAACGCGATGGCGATGGTCGTCCGCGCCAACAAGACCTCCTCGGAGCTCGGCGGGCACATCGCGAGCTTCCAGTCGCTGGCCACGCTGTACGAGGTCGGCTACAACCACTTCTGGCGCGCCCCCTCCGACGACCACGGCGGCGATCTCGTCTATTTCCAGGGCCACTCGTCGCCCGGCAACTACGCGCGCGCGTTCCTGGAGGGACGGCTGACCAAGGAGCAGCTCGACGGCTTCCGCCAGGAGGTCTCGACGCCCGGTGGGCTCAGCTCGTATCCGCACCCGTGGCTGATGCCGGAGTTCTGGCAGTTCCCGACCGTATCGCTGGGCATCGGGGCGATCACCTCGATCTACCAGGCGCGGTTCATGAAATATCTCGCCGCGCGGGGAATGTCGGACACCGACAGCCGCAAGGTGTGGGCGTTCATCGGCGACGGCGAGGTCGACGAGCCCGAGACGATGGGGTCGATCGGGATGGCCGGTCGCGAGCACCTCGACAACCTGATCTGGGTGGTCAACTGCAACCTGCAGCGGCTCGACGGCCCGGTGCGCGGCAACGGCAAGATCATTCAGGAGCTCGAGGCCGACTTCCGCGGCGCGGGCTGGAACGTGATCAAGGTGATCTGGGGCTCTCGCTGGGATCCGCTGCTCGCCGAGGACCACGACGGGCGGCTGGTCAAGGTCATGGAGGAGTCCGTCGACGGCGAGTATCAGACCTACAAGTCGCGCGACGGCGCGTACGTGCGCGAGCACTTCTTCGGCAAGGACCCCGTGCTGCTCGACCGCGTCTCCCACATGTCCGACGAGGAGATCTGGTTGCTGAACCGGGGCGGCCTCGACCAGCAGAAGGTGTACGCGGCCTACCACGAGGCGGTCCGTCACACCGGTCAGCCGACCGTGATCCTGGCCAAGACGATCAAGGGCTACGGCATGGGCGTCTCGGGCGAGGGCCAGATGATCACCCACCAGGCCAAGAAGATGACCGAGGACGCGCTGCTCGCCTTCCGGGACCGGTTCGAGCTGCCGCTGTCCGACGAACAGGTACGCGCCGCGGAGTACTACAAGCCGCCCGACGACTCGCCCGAGATGCAGTTCCTGCGCGAATCCCGCGCCGAGCTGGGCGGCAGCCTCCCGGTGCGCCGGCCCAAGGCCGAACCGCTCGAGGTGCCGCCGCTGGAGACGTTCAAGGGTCAGCTCGAGGGCACCGGCGAGCGGGAGATCTCGACCACGATGGCGTTCGTACGCGTGCTCGCCGCGCTTCTGCGCGACAAGAAGATCAGCAAGAACATCGTCCCGATCGTGCCCGACGAGTCACGCACGTTCGGCATGGAGGGGATGTTCCGCCAGGTCGGGATCTACTCCCCCCTGGGCCAGCTCTACCAGCCCCAGGACTCCGAGCAGCTCATGTTCTACAAGGAGGACAAGCACGGCCAGATCCTCGAGGAGGGGATCACCGAGGCAGGCTCGATCTCCTCGTTCATCGCCGCCGGCACCTCCTACAGCGCGCATGGCGTGCCGATGATCCCGTTCTACATCTACTACTCGATGTTCGGCTACCAGCGCGTCGGGGACCTGGTATGGGCGGCGGCCGACTCGCGCACGCGCGGGTTCATGCTCGGGGGCACGGCCGGGCGGACCACCCTGAACGGCGAGGGGCTTCAGCACGAGGACGGCCACAGCCACGTGCTGTTCTCGGTTGTGCCCAACGTGCGCGCCTACGACCCCGCGTTCGGCTATGAGGTCGCGGTGATCATCCAGGACGGGCTGCGCCGGATGTTCGGTGAGCAGGAGGACGTCTTCTACTACATCACCCTGATGAACGAGAACTACCACCACCCGGCGATGCCCGAGGGCGCGCCCGAGGGGATCCTGCGCGGCATGTATCTGCTGCGCGAGGGGAAGGTGGGCAAGCGGAAGAACGTTCCGCGGGTGCAACTGCTCGGGTCGGGGACCATCCTGAACGAGGTGCTGGCCGCAGCCGAGCTGCTGGAAAACGACTTCGATGTCGCGGCGGACGTGTGGAGCGTGACCTCGTTCACCGAGCTGCGCCGTGACGGGATCGCGGTTGAGCGCCGCAACATGTTGCATCCGCTCGAGGAGCCCGGCCGCGCCTATGTCACCGAGCAGCTCGACGGACGCGGCCCAGTCGTCGCCTCGACCGACTACATCCGCACGTACGCCGACCAGATCCGCCAGTGGGTGCCCGACCGTTACCGCGTGCTGGGGACGGACGGCTTCGGGCGCAGCGACTCGCGTCGGGCGCTCCGGCAATTCTTCGAGGTCAACCGCCATTACGTCGCGGTGGCCGCCCTGAAGGAACTGGCCGACGATGGTCAGGTGGAGCCGGGTAGGGTGCAGGAGGCGATCGAGCGCTACGAGATCGACGCCGAAGCCCCGATGCCCACCACCGTATGAGCACCACGTCGGATGCCGTAGCCGTCGAAGTCCCCGACATTGGCGACTTCGAGGAGGTCCCGATCATCGAGATCCTGGTCTCGCCCGGCGACACCGTGGCGGTCGACGATCCGCTGCTCACGCTCGAGTCCGACAAGGCCACGATGGATGTGCCGGCCCCGTTCGAGGGCACGGTCGGCGAGCTGCTGGTGAAGGTCGGAGACAAGGTCTCTCAGGGGGCCAAGCTGCTGACGATCTCGCGGTCGGGCGAGGACGGAGATGGAGCGTCACCACCCGACGAGGGACCCCGGCCCTCGACCGGGACGAAGGCGGCCGATTCGGCCGAGAGCGCGGCGCAGGCCGAGGCGGAGGCCGCGCCCTCGGAGGCCGAGGCCTCGCAGGACGAGGCGCGGCAGGCCGAGGCTGGCGCGGAGCGGGCTGAGGCCCCGCAGGCCGAGGGCAGCGCAGAGCCCGCGCCACCGGCGGCGGGCGACGGGGGCGGCCCGGTTTACGCCAGTCCTGCGGTCCGCCGGATCGCTCGCGAGCTCGGTGTCGACCTGCATCAGGTCACGGGCAGCGGTCGCAAGGGCCGGATCACCAAGGAGGACGTCCAGACCTTCGCCGAACGCGGCCCGTCTGCGCCCGCCGCGCCGGCGCCCGGCGGTCCCGGCCTTGGCCTCGACCTGCCGGCTTGGCCGCAGATCGACTTCGCGAAGTTCGGCGAGATCGAGCGCGTCCAGCGCTCGCGGATCCAGCGGATCTCCGGACCGGTGCTGGCCCGCAACTGGGTGATGATCCCCCACGTCACCCACAACGACGAGGCTGACATCACCGACCTCGAGGCGTGGCGCAAGCAGCTCAACGACGAGCTTTCCCGCGAAGGGGTCAAGGTCACGATGGTCTCGTTCCTGATCGTCGCGTCGGTGGCCACGTTGAAGGCCTTCCCAGCGTTCAATGCGTCTTTGGACGGCGAGGACCTGATCCTGAAGCGGTACTACAACATCGGGTTCGCCGCCGACACGCCCGGTGGGCTGGTCGTGCCGGTGATCAAGGACGCCGACCAGAAGGGCCTGCTCGACATCGCCCGCGAGCTGACGGAGCTGTCCGGCAAGGCGCGCGAGGGCAAGCTCGCGCCTGGCGACATGCAGGGCGCCTCGTTCACGATCTCCTCGCTCGGGGGGATCGGCGGCACCAGCTTCACGCCGATCATCAACGCGCCCGAGGTGGCGATCCTCGGCGCGACCCGCTCGGCGATGAAGCCTGTGTGGGACGCCGCGCGCGGAGAGTTCGTCCCGCGGTTGATGGTGCCGCTGTCGCTGTCCTACGACCACCGGGTGATCGACGGCGCGGCCGCCGCCCGGTTCACGGTGCACCTGGTCAAGGTCTTGAGCGATCTGAAGCGGGCGCTCCTGTGACCGAGGTTCGCGTCCCGGATATCGGCGACTTCCAGGACGTCCCGATCATCGAGATCCACGTTTCGCCCGGCGACGAGGTGTCCGCCGAGGATCCCCTGGTCACGCTCGAGTCCGACAAGGCCACCATGGACGTGCCGGCCCCGGAGGCTGGAACGGTCGCTCAGCTCCGGGTCAAGATCGGCGATCGCGTGTCGGAGGGCAGCGTCCTGCTCACGCTCGACTCAGACGGCGCGGGGCCGAGTGAAGACGGCGCGGGCTCCGAGGCACCGTCCTCTTCCGAGGCCCGGGTGGAGCGCGAGCCCGCCCCTCCCCCGCCCTCGTCCAACGGCGCCGGCGGCGATCACGATTTTCAGGTGGTGGTCATCGGGTCGGGTCCGGGTGGCTATACCGCTGCCTTCCGGGCCGCCGATCTCGGGCTGAAGTCCGCGCTGATCGAGCGCTACGACACGCTCGGCGGGGTGTGCCTGAACGTCGGCTGCATCCCCTCCAAGGCGCTCCTGCACGCCGCTCGGGTGGTGTCCGAAGCCGAGGAGATGGCCGACCACGGGATCAAGTTCGGCAAGCCCAAGTTCGACGTGGACGCGCTGCGCTCGTGGAAGGAATCGGTCGTGAAGCGCCTGACCGGCGGGCTGGCCGGGCTGGCCAAGCAGCGCAAGGTCGAGGTCATCACCGGCGTGGCCTCGTTCACCGGGCCCAACACGGTGTCGGTCGGAGACCGCACGGTCTCGTTCGACAACTGCATCATCGCGGCAGGCTCCGAAGCGGCAACGCTCCCGGACTTGCCCGACGACGAGCGGATCATCGACTCGACCGGCGCACTCGAGCTGCCCTCGGTGCCCAAGCGGCTGCTCGTGGTCGGCTGCGGGATCATCGGCCTGGAGATGGCCACCGTCTACCACGCGCTGGGGTCCAAGGTGACGATGGTCGAGCTGCTCGATCAGCTGATCCCGGGCTGCGATCCCGACCTGGTCAAGCCCTTGCAGAAGCGGATCTCGGGCCGCTACGAGGCGATCCACCTGGGCACGAAGGTCGAGTCGGTCGAGGCGTCCGAGAAGGCGCTGGCCGTGAAGCTCTCGAACGGCGAATCGCTGAAGTTCGACGGCGTGCTGGTCGCGATCGGCCGCCGGCCGAACGGACAGGCGGTCGGCGCGTCCGAGGCCGGGGTCGAGGTCGATGAGAAGGGGTTCATCGGCGTCGACCGGCAGATGCGCACCAACGTGCCGCACATCTACGCGATCGGCGACGTGGTCGGCGGCCCGATGCTCGCGCACAAGGCCTCGCACGAGGGCAAGGTTGCCGCCGAGGTCATCGCCGGCCACAACGTGGAATTTGACGCGCGGACGATCCCCTCGGTGGCCTACACCGACCCCGAGGTGGCCTGGATGGGCCTGACCGAGACCGAGGCGAAAGAGCAGGGCGTCGAGTACGACAAGGCCGCGTTCCCCTGGGCCGCCTCGGGGCGCGCGCTGTCCCTCGGCCGGGACGAGGGCATGACCAAGCTGCTGTTCGAGCCCGAGTCCCGTCGCCTGCTGGGCGCCGGAATCGTCGGCGTCAACGCCGGCGAACTGATCGCCGAGACCGTCCACGCACTCGAGATGGGCTCCGACGCCGAGGACATCGGCCTCACCGTCCACCCCCACCCCACGCTGAGCGAGACGATCGGCTTCGCGTCCGAGATGGCCGAGGGCACGATCACCGACCTGATGCCCCCGCGCCGCCGAGAGAGCGCGAAGGCCTAGCTCCGCCGTCGGCGCAGGACGCGGCCGATCAGCAGCGCCACCGCGGCCAGGGCCCCGACCCCGGCCGGCTTGGCCGCCTTGGCCGCGATCCCGCCCGGCCCGCCCGACCCGGCCGCCTGGCGAGGCGCCGGCATGGCGAACTCCTCGGCGGCGAGCACGTCGTGGGGCTCGGCGATCCCGGTGGGGTCGTCGGGAAGCGTGATCGGTCGGTGGCGCAGGGATGGATCGGCGGATGGAACGGCGAATGCCTCGGCCGCCAGCACGTCGTGCGCATCTCCGTTGGGCGGGGTCTCCCGTCCTGGCATGGCCTCGGATGATCCCAGATGTGGAGCGTTGGCGTCGCCGGCGCGGGCGCGGCACGGGCGCAAAGATCTCAGCCGCCCCGACTGAGATCCGCCTAGACCACCTGGTATCCTCTACTTACCTCTCGTAAGCAACTATCGAAAGCGAACGTCTTTAGATGTCCAGTCGCCTCCTACTTATCCCGCTCGACGACGTCGTGGCTTTCCCGGGCATGTCGCTGACGCTCGCGGTCGACGCCGGCGAGGAGGAACGGGTCCTGCTCGTTCCGCGACACGAAAACGCATTTGCCAACGTCGGCACCGTCGCCCAGGTTGCCGACCGGGTCCGCCTGCCCGGTGGCGCCCGGGCGGTGGCCCTCCAGGGCCTCCACCGCGGGGTCGCCGGCGCCGCTCAGACCATGCCCGACGGGCGCCTGTTCGTCGAGGTCGACGAGCGGCCCGACCCGATGCCGGTCGACGGTCGCACCCGCAACCTCGAGCGCGAGTACCGCGCGGTGGTCGAGGAGATCCTCGAGCTGCGCGGCGATGACGGCCGGATCTCCTCGTTTTTGCGCAGCATCACTGAGCCCGGCGCGCTGGCCGACACGGGCGGATACTCCCCCGACCTCGGCTACGACGAGAAGGTCAAGCTGCTCCAGACGCTCGACGTGACCGAGCGGCTCGAGCTCGCGCTGCGCTTCCAGCGTGAGCGGCTGGCCGAGCTTCAGGTCCGCAAGCGGATCCGCGACGACGTCGAGTCGGGCGCGGAGAAGCAGCAGCGCGATTACTTCCTGCGCAAGCAGATGGAGTCGATCCGCAAGGAGCTCGGCGAGGACGACGCGTCGATCCTCGAGGAGTACCGGACCAAGATCGAAGAGGCCGGCATGCCGGATGCGGTCCGGCAGCAGGCCGAGAAGGAGCTCGGGCGCCTCGAGCGGATGGGCGAGCAGAGCGCCGAGTCGACCGTGATCCGTACGTACCTCGATTGGCTGATCGCCGTGCCGTGGAGCAAGCGCTCCGAGGAGCGGCTCGATCCGGAGAACGCGCGTGAGGTGCTGGACGCCGACCACGCCGGGCTCGAGGACGTCAAGGACCGCATCGTCGAGTACATCGCGGTCAAGAAGCTCCGCCAGGAGCGCGGGATCGTCGAGGACAAGCGCTCCGGCGCGATCCTGACGTTGATCGGCCCCCCGGGGACCGGCAAGACGAGTATCGGCGAATCGATCGCCCGCGCCACCGGCCGCAAGTTCGTCCGGATGTCGCTCGGCGGCGTCCGCGACGAGGCCGAGATCCGGGGCCACCGCCGCACCTACATCGGCGCCCTCCCGGGCCGCCTGGTGCGGGCGCTGCGCGACGCCGAGACGATGAACCCGGTGATCATGCTCGACGAGGTCGACAAGGTCGGCGCCGACTGGCGGGGTGATCCCAGCTCGGCCCTGCTCGAAGTGCTCGACCCGGCGCAGAACCACAGCTTCCGCGACCACTACCTGGATGTCGAGCTCGACCTGTCGGGCGTCATGTTCATCGCCACGGCCAACATGGCCGACACGATCCCCGGGCCCCTGCTCGACCGGATGGAGGTCATCCGCTTCGACGGCTACACCAGCTCGGAGAAGACCGCGATCGCCCGCGGTTACCTCTGGCCGAGGCAGCTCGAGCGCAACGGTCTCCGGCCCGAGGAGGTCGAGATCGACGACGAGCTGTTGCAGACGGTCGCGACCGAGTACACCCGCGAGGCGGGCGTCCGCCAGCTCGAGCGCGAGCTGGGAACGCTACTGCGCAAGACCGCGACGAAGATCGCCTCAGGGCAGGCACAGGCGCCGGTCCTCATCGACCTCGACGCGGTCAGGGACGCGCTCGGGCGCCAGCGCCACTTCCAGGAGTCGGCGATCCGGACGGCGGTGCCCGGCGTGGCCACCGGCCTGGCGGTGACCGGAACCGGCGGCGACGTGCTGTTCGTCGAGGCAACGGCGATGCAGGGCAAGCCGGGGCTCACGCTGACCGGCCAGCTCGGCGACGTGATGAAGGAATCGGCGCAGATCGCCCTGTCCTACGTCCGCGGCCACGTGGGCGAGCTGGACGTCGATCCGGCGAGCTTCGAGGAGCGCTCGTTCCACGTGCACGTGCCGGCCGGCGCGATCCCGAAGGACGGGCCGAGCGCCGGGGTGACGATGGTCACCGCGTTGACCTCGCTGCTCTCGGGCCGTCCGGTCCGCCACACCGTAGGGATGACCGGCGAGGTCACCCTGCAGGGCCGGGTGCTTCCGATCGGCGGCGTCAAGCAGAAGGTGCTGGCCGCGCACGCGGCGGGCCTGACCGACGTGGTGCTCCCCGAGCGCAACCGCGGTGACCTCGACGACGTGCCCCAGGAGGTCCGCGACGCGATGAGCTTCCACTTCGCGATGACCGTGGATGAGGTGCTCGCCGTGGCGCTCGAGCCGGCGGCGATCCGCCAGGCCGCGTAAGCAGCTAATCGAGTCCCGGCGGGCCTGACGCAGGCCCGCCGGGACTCATCTCTACTTGGAGACCGCGAACGCCTGCCGCGAGAGCCTCAGGTGCAACCTGAGCATCGGCAGCTCCCAGACCTCGGCTCGGCGTCGGTGAGGACGGCACATCGATCGTGCGACCTGGCGCCCGCGATCGGGACGGCCGTGATCGCGGCTACGGCGCGGCGCAGGCGTTCGGCGTACTCGCCCGGTTTAGCCATGGCGCATCGCATGAACCCGGACACGGCGCCGAACCGGTGGTAGGTTCCAAGCATGAGCACGACTACCGCACCAGCCGAACAGAAGATCGTCGAAGAGGTCCCCAAGCAGCTGTATATCGGGGGTGAGTGGCGCGACGGCGCCAAGGGAACGCTGTCCGTCGAGGATCCATCGACCGGCGAGTCGCTGTGTGAGGTCGCCGACGCCTCGACCGACGACGCCAAGGCGGCGCTGACCGCCGCGGTCGATGCCGGCCCCGAGTGGTTCGACCATGCCCCT
The DNA here is from genome assembly GCA_963834675.1 of uncultured Solirubrobacterales bacterium. Lineage (GTDB taxonomy): Bacteria > Actinomycetota > Thermoleophilia > Solirubrobacterales > Solirubrobacteraceae > Palsa-465. The sequence continues at coordinate 626,698 of CAWICS010000008.1, read as the reverse complement.
CGCGAGCGCGGGGAGATCCTCCGCCGGGCATTCGAAGCGATCGTCGCTCGCACCGACGAGTTGGCGCTCCTGATGACGCTCGAGATGGGCAAGCCGCTGGCCGAGTCGAAGGCCGAGATCGCCTACGGCGCCGAGTTCTTGCGCTGGTTCTCCGAGCAGGCGGTCAGGATCGACGGGCGCTACGCCACCGCGCCCAACGGGCAGGGACGCCTGCTGACCATGAAGCAGCCGGTGGGAGCCTGCCTGCTGATCACGCCGTGGAATTTCCCGCTGGCCATGGGCACGCGGAAGATCGGTCCGGCCATCGCGGCGGGCTGCACGATGGTGGTCAAGCCCGCCCAGCAGACGCCGCTGTCGATGCTGATGCTGGTGAAGATCCTCGAGGAGGTTGGTCTTCCCGGAGGCGTGGTCAACCTGGTCACCGCGTCGTCCTCGAGCGAGACGATGGCGCCGCTGATCTCCGACCCCCGGCTGCGCAAGCTGTCGTTCACCGGCTCGACCGAGATCGGGCGCAAGCTCATGGAGCAGGCCTCCGAGAACCTCCTTCGCCTGTCGATGGAGCTGGGCGGGAACGCCCCGTTCATCGTGTTCGAGGACGCCGACATCGACGCCGCCGTGCAGGGCGCGCTGATCGCGAAGATGCGGAACATCGGCGAAGCGTGCACCTCGGCCAACCGCTTCCACATCGCCGAGAAGGTCGCCGACCAGTTCGCCGAGAAGCTGGCCGAGAAGATGGGCGCGATGAAGGTCGGCCGGGGCACCGAGGAAGGCGTGCAGGTCGGGCCGCTGATCGACGACGGCCAGCGCGGCAAGGTCGCCGAACTCGTCGAGGACGCCATCGGGCGCGGCGCCAAGGCGGTGGTCGGAGGGCATGCGCGCGACGGCGCCGGCTACTTCTATGACCCCACCGTGCTCACCGACGTTCCGGACGACGCCAAGCTCCTCAAGGAGGAGATCTTCGGGCCGGTGGCGCCGGTCAAGGGCTTCACCGACGAGGACGAGGCGGTCGCCGCCGCCAACGACACCGAGTACGGCCTGGTCGCGTACGTCTACACGAACAACCTCAAGCGCGCGCTGCGCGTGGTCGAGCGGCTCGAGACCGGGATGGTCGGTCTCAACCAAGGCATGGTCTCGAACCCAGCCGCGCCGTTCGGCGGCATCAAGCAATCCGGCTTCGGACGCGAGGGCGGTCCCGAGGGGATCGAGGAGTACCTGGAGACGAAGTACGTCGCCGTGAACCTCTAGTCGCGTCGTCACCCCATACTGACGTGCGAACGGCCCCTCCGGGGGCCGTTTTCGTGTGTGCGGGTGGTCCTAGTACATCCGTTGGTAAACGGCGATTGACGGGCCTAGTACATCCGTCCAATGTTCGGGAGGGGCGCTAATGGACGGGTAAGCCAGCAGCGCGCACGAAGGAGGTAGGAGGAGCAAGGGAGGTCCACCGCGTTTGCCGGCGCGGCCGTTCGGGCTGGCCGCGCCGGCGGACGTCGGTTGATGTTGTCCGCAAACCCCCAAGCGCAGGGACCCCCCGATTTCTCACGGCCGGGAAATCCACTCATCAGTTCGAAGTAGATCCAGGAGGATCCATGTCAGTACGCAAACTAGGGCTCGTTCTCGCTGCGGTGTGCGCGGCCCTGCTCGTCGTCCCGGTCGCTGCCGGTGCGCAGACCACGCCTCAGACCACCCCGGTGTCGGTCAGCTCGTTCTCACACATCCCGGTGACGGGGAAGGCCACCAACGGCAAGGCGTTCACCGGCCACTTCAACGTGACCCAGTTCGTCGTGCGTCACGGGAAGGCCTTCGCGCTCGGCACGCTGACCGGCAAGGTCGGCAACCGGAGCGTCACCCGCCAGAACGTCGCCATCCCGGTGTCGATGGGCAGCGGCAGCAGTACCGGCCTGACGGCTCATGCCGCTGCCACGTGCCAGATCCTGAACCTGATACTTGGACCCCTGCATCTGAACCTGCTCGGGCTCCATGTTGACCTCAACCAGGTGGTGCTCAACATCACGGGGGTCACCGGGACGGGCCAGCTGCTCGGCAACCTGCTGTGCGGCGTGGCCAACCTGCTGAATCCCGGACTTCCCGCGGGGACGCTTGCCGGCCTGCTGAACATCGTCCAGCAGCTGGTGAACCTGCCCGCATTGACCGGCTTGTAGGGGGCTCCGCCCACGGGCGCGGGCGGGCTGGACTTGAGGGAGACAGTCCGCCCGCGCCCACCCGGCGCAGCCGGGTGCAAGCGGAATCCCACCCACGGGGGCGCAAACCGATTACGGTTTGCCGGGGCGCCGGGATGCAGGGGAAGGGGGAACCCCAGTTGACCGATCAGATCGAGACCGGAACGCCGGCCAAGCCCGAGCGCAAACGCGGCGAGAGCATCGTCACTCGGCTGATGCACAAGGGCAACGACGAGGCCGACGCCCTGCTCGAGGCCCTCGGCATGCGCCAGCAACTGAGCGGCGAAGCCAAGGACCTGGCCCGGCTGGTCGAGCGCCGGCTCGCCCAGGTCGACTGGGGCAGCCACTCCCAGGCGCTTGACCAGCTCGAGATCCAGCGTTCGTTCCTCATCCACCGGTTCGTCGGGCCGATGACGCGCTACGAGCGGGGAGCCCGGGGCTTCGGCTATCTGGACAACTTCCTGAACCTCGTCTCGATCCTGGCCGGGATCGGCGCCTCGCTGTCCGCGGCCCTGGATTTCCCCAAGGTGTGGCCGATCGTGCTCGGCCTGGTCGTCGGGTTCCTGCAGAGCATCAGCCAGTGGCTGAAGCCGGCGCAGCGCTCCACCCGTCGCGGCATCGCCGCGCTCGAAATGCGCAGCGAGATGTGGGCGTTCCTCCAGCGCCGCGAGCGCTACCGCGGCAAGGACGACAAGTCGGCATGGGCGCTCCTGTGCGATCAGGTGGACCGGGTCGAGGACCGCGAGTCAGCCGCGCAGGACCAGGAAGCGGCGCAGGTGCACGACGGCTACGCCGTCCCCCATTAGTGCCCCGAGGCACTGGTACCTACTCGACCCACATGCCCGACGCGATCCGGGCCTGCACGAGCCGGGGGCCGTCAGACGTGGCGATCCCGGCGCGGAGCGCCTCGGCGAGCTCCTCGGGCGTCGACACGTCGCCCGCCGGCATCCCGTAGGCCCGGGCCACCGCGGCCGTGTCGAGCCCGGGCAGCTCGAGCCCCGGTGCGCCCTCAACCTGCTCGAAGGCGGCAAACCACTTGAGGATCATGTACTCCTGATTGCGGAGGACCAGGAACGTGACCGGGACCTTGTAGGCGACCGCCGTCCACAGCGCGGTGATCCCGTACTGGGCCGAGCCCTCCCCCACCACGCACACCACCGGCCGCTCGGGCTGGCCGAGCTGAACCCCCACCGCGGCCGAGATCGCGAAGCCCAGACCGCCGCTTCCGCTCTGGTAGTAGCTTCCCGGCTCGGACAGCCTGAGCCGGTTGCGCAGCGCCGAGGAGCTCGAGGGTGTCTCGGCGACCGCGATCCCACCCGCCGGCCACACGTCGGCGAGCACGGCCATGGCCTGCGACCCGCTCATCGGGTCCTGTGGCTCGGGCACCGGCGGGTCGGGGCGAGGGTCCGGGGCGTGCCGGTCGGACTCGCCGACCAGCTCGGTCAGCTCCTGCAGGGCCAGCGCCACGTCGCCGACCAGCGCATCGCCCATCGGGGCTCGCGCCGCCTCGTCCGGATCGCTGGTCACCAGGACCAGCGTGGTTCCCTCCGGCAGCAGCGGCCCCGGGATGTAGGGGTAATAGGCGAACACCGAGGTGCCGGCCACGAGCACGAGGTCGTGGCCCTTCAGAGCCTCGGCCATCGGCCCGATGGCCGGCGGCAGGATGCCCATGAAGTTCGGGTGGCGCTCCGGGAACCCGATCCGGCTGGACGCGGTCGGAGGCGGAGCCCACACCGGCAGACGCTGCTTCTCGGCCAGCGCCACCGCCGCGTTCCAGCCGCCGCTTGCGTCCACGTCCGGCCCGGCGACCAGCGCCGGGTTCCGAGCCGACTCGAGCAGGCTGGCCAACTGGGCCAGCTGGGCCAGATCCGGCACCGCCCGGCCGCTCACCACCCGCTGACGGGCCGCCACGACGCGATCCTCGTCGGCCTCGGCGTTCCAATCGTCCATCGGGATCGACACAAAGGCCGGACCGCGCGGCGCGAGCGTGGCGTGATGGATGGCCCGCCCGACGGCGCCCGGCACATCCTGCGGGCGCGGCGGCTCGTGGCTCCACTTCACGTAGGGCTGCGGGCCGACCGTGGCGTCGCGGTTGGTCAGCAGCGCCTCGTGGGTGACCTGAGCTCGGACCTGCTGGCCGGCCGTGATCACCAACGGCGCCTTGTTGGCCTTCGCGGTGAAGATCGCGCCGACTGCATTTCCCACTCCAGGCGCCGTGTGCAGGTTGACGTGGGTTGGGAGTCCGGTCGCCTGGGCATACCCGTCTGCCATCCCCACGACCGCCTGTTCCTGCAGCCCGAGGACGTAGGAGAAGTCGTCGGGCAGATTCGCGAGCATAGGCAGCTCGGTCGAGCCGGGGTTGCCGAAGATCGTGGTCATCCCGTGGGCGCGGAAGAGCTCGAGTGTCGCCTCGCGAACGGTGGCCATGCTCGCGGCACCCTACACAGCCGCCGACGCGGCACGCTGATCAAATACCGCGGGTGAGCTTGCTCACGAGCAGCTCGACCGAGCGTTCCAGCTCGTCGAGGCTGGCGTGCTCGACGGACCCGATGCCGAGCTTGCGATTGATCCAGACGTTGATCTCGCGGTGGCTGCTTCCGTCGCGGCGGGTCAGCTCGGCGACCAGCCGGTGGCGCTCGTTTCGCAGCCGCGCGCGCTGTTCGAACGCCGGCGCGGCGTGGCGCCGGATCTCGGGAGCCGGATCCGGAGCGAGATCGTGCGCCCCCGGGACGAAGCGCTGCGCTGCCGGGGCTCCGGGCGGTCCGAACAGCGTCATCTGCGGGGCGACATCGGCGCTCAAGGGTTCGAAAGCCGGCGTCTCGCCGCGCTCGGTCTGCGTCACATCGGGTCGGTCGAACTCGCCGGCCAGATCGTCCTCGGGCCGTCGCAGCGCGTGGCGGAGCTCCTGCTGCACGGCCGCTGCGTGATCTCGCAGCACGGGGTCGGCGGGGATGTACAGCCAGCTCGGCTCGAGCGGCCGGCGCGAGATCGTGCGCACGAAGCGGCCGACGATCTGCCTGAACACGAGCGGTGTCTTGGCCGCCGTCGCGTACACGCCGACCCGCAGGCGGGGTATGTCGACCCCTTCGGAGACCATGTTCACCGCCACGATCCAGGGGTCGCGCGCGTTGGTGAACCCGGCCAGCTTCTCGGCCGCCCTGGGCTCGTTGTGCAGGACGACCAGCGCGCTGTGCCCGGTCGCCTCGCGCAGTAGGGCGGCGATCCTGCGGGCGTGGGAGGAGTCCGCGGCGATCACCAGGCCGCCGGCGTCACGGTGCCCGTCGCGGCGCAGCGTCCGGAGCTTGGCGTCGGCTTCGCGCAGGATCCGCGGCAGCCCGTCGGGCAGCTCGGTCGAGATCGCGGTGCGATAGCGGCGGCTGGCCTCGCGCCCGCTCAACACCGTCTCGAAGCTCGACTCGATCACGTCGTCGCCGCTTCGCCAGGACAGGGTCCCGTCGTAGGCGACGAAGCACACGGGCCGACAGATGCCGTCCAGCACCGCATCGGCATAGCTGTAGGAGACGTCAGGTTCGGCCAGCCCGGCGGAGTCGTAGCGCACGCCCGGAATCGGCGTCGCATCGGAGCGAAACGGAGTCCCGGACAACAACAGCCACCGCTCGCAACCACCAAGTGCCCTGGTGAATGCCTCTCCCCAGGCCAGCTCCTCGCCCAGGTGATGCGCCTCGTCGGCGATCACCAGCGTCCGCGCTCTCGCCGCGCGTCCCCATGCCGCCGGCGCCTTGGCGATCCGCGCATAGGTCACCGCCACGCCATCGAAGCCCTTGGGCGCTCGGGGCGAGGGAGCATCGACCGCGAGCTCGATGCCCAGGCGGCTCGCCGCCCGCGCCCACTGCCGCGTCAGCGGGCCGGTCGGGCACGCAACCAGGACGGACCCGGAGGCCCCCGAGGCCAGCTCGCGTGAGCCAGCTCCAGTGCCGGCCGCGTCTTGCCCGCGCCCGGCGCCGCCGAGAGCAGGAACGAGCCGCGCTCCCAGTGATCCATGGCCGCGAGCGCGCGGGTCTGCCAGAGGCGCAGAGCGGGGATGGATTGGAGAGGGGACCGCCTGGACACGGGCTGGACATGGTGACCAGCCGAGCGGACGAAACGGGTCAATACGTTTGTACGTGATAACGTACAGGCGGCAGGCTCAGAGTCTGCTCGACTCCGACTCGCGCGCGATCGCCACAGTCGAGTTCAGGACCGCGGACGCCTACGCGCTGGAGTTCGAGGACGAGTCATTCGACGCCGTCCACGCCCACCAACTGGCCCAGCATCTGACCGATCCCGTCGCGGCGCTGCGGGAGATGCGCCGCGCGCTCAGGCCCGGCGGAGTACTCGCGGTGCGCGATGGCGACTACGGCGGGTTCGTGTGGGCACCGTCGGACCCGCTGCTCGACCGCTGGACGGAGCTCTACCACAACGTCTGCCGCCACAACGGGGCCGAGGCCGACGCCGGCCGGCGCCTGCTCGGTTGGGCGCGGGGCGCGGGCTTCACCGACATTCGGCCGAGCAGCTCGACCTGGACGTTCGCCGAGGCGGACTCACGACGGTGGTGGGGCGAGCTATGGGCCGACCGGATGATCTCCTCATCTTTTGCCGAGCAGGCGGTGGATTACGGGCTCAGCGGCCGCGACGAGCTCGAGGCAATCGCCGCGGCCTGGCGGCGTTGGCTCGAGCAGGACGACGGCTTCTTCATCGTCGTTCACGGCGAGCTGACCGCGCGGCGCTGACGCGAGCCTGGGCCTCGGCGTGTCTATCGTGATCGGCGATGGCGACACGCGAGGACATTCGTAACGTCGGGATCATCGCCCACGTCGACCACGGCAAGACCACGCTGGTCGATGCTCTGCTGTGGCAGTCGGGCGCGTTCCGCTCCGGTCAGGACGTAGCCGACCGCGTGCTCGACTCGATGGATCTCGAGCGCGAGAAGGGGATCACGATCCTGGCCAAGAACACCGCGGTTCGTTACGGCGGGGTCAAGATCAACATCGTCGACACCCCCGGACATGCCGACTTCGGCGGCGAGGTCGAGCGCGGGTTGACGATGGTCGACGGCGTGCTGCTGCTCGTCGATGCGAGCGAAGGACCGCTTCCGCAGACGAGGTTCGTTCTGCGCAAGGCACTTGAGGCGAGGCTGCCGGTGATTCTCGTCATCAACAAGATCGACCGCCCGGATGCCCGGATCGGCGAGGTGGTCGACGAGGTGTACGAGTTGTTCCTCGATCTCGATGCCGATGAGTCGCAGATCGAGTTCCCGATCGTCTACACCAACGCCAAGGCTGGACGCGCGTCGCTCGATCCAGCCACCGAGGGTCAGGACCTGGGGCCTCTGCTGGACTTGTTGGTCGAGCGCGTTCCCGCCCCCGAGCACGATCCCGAAGGTCCGCTTCAGGCGCACGTGACCAACCTCGACGCCTCTCCCTACGTGGGTCGGCTGGCGATCTGTCGAGTCCGCAACGGGGTCATCCGCCGCGGCGAGACGGTCGCCTGGTGCCGCACCGATGGACTGCTCGAGCGCGTGAAGGTGAGCGAGCTCTACGTGACCGAGGCGCTCGAGCGCGTCGACGCCGAAGAAGCCGCCGCCGGCGAGATCATCTGGGTCGCGGGCATCCCCGAGATCATGATCGGCGAGACCCTGGCCGCCGCCGATGACCCGCGGCCGCTGCCGGTGATCACCGTCGACGAGCCGTCGTTGTCGATCACGATCGGGATCAACACCTCGCCGCTGGCCGGACGCGACGGTGACAAGCTGACCGCGAGCCAGGTCAGGGCCCGGCTCGAACGCGAGCAGGTGGGAAACGTTTCGCTGCGCGTGCTCGAGACCGAGCGCCCTGACATCTGGGAGGTTCAGGGCCGGGGTGAGCTCGCACTCGCCGTGCTCGTCGAACTGATGCGACGCGAGGGCTTCGAGCTGACGGTCGGGAACCCACAGGTGGTCACCCGGAGGATCGACGGCAAGGTGTGTGAACCGCTCGAGCGGATGAATGTGGACGTGCCCGAGGAGTACGTCGGCGTGATCACGCAGATGCTCGCGATGCGAAAGGGACGGCTCGAGCAGATGGTCAACCACGGCACCGGTTGGGTGCGCATGGAGTATCTCGTGCCGGCCCGCGCGCTGATCGGGTTTCGCACCGAGTTCCTCACCGAGACGCGCGGCACGGGCCTCGTGCACCACGTCTTCGAGCGCTGGGAGCCGTGGCAGGGCGAGCTGCGAGCCCGGCCGACCGGTTCACTGGTCGCCGACCGGCGCGGCCCGGTGGCGGCGTTCGCCCTGTTCAACCTGCAGGAGCGCGGAACCCTGTTCGTGGCGCCGGGCGAGGAGGTGTACGAGGGAATGATCGTCGGCGAAAGCTCACGCGCCGAAGATCTCGACGTCAATGCCTGCAAGGAGAAGCACCTCACCAACATGCGCTCCTCCACGGCCGATCAGCTCGTGCGATTGATCCCCAAGCGCGAGCTGTCACTGGACCAGGCGCTCGAGTTCCTGCGCTCAGACGAATGCGTAGAGGTCACGCCGCAGGCGGTCAGGCTGCGCAAGGCGGTGCTCGATGCCACAGCCCGCCGCAAGGAGGCGCGGTCAAACCGAAGCTGAGGTCGAGGCGGCCCGCGTCTGCCCCCGACGGACCGCTCTGGCTCGCCACACCGCCTCGATGTCCCGCATCGCCGCCGGGTACACGACCCGGTAGCGGAACGGCTTGATCGCCGCCATGTAGGCCCGCCCCGGCACGCCGTTGGGCTTCACCAGCACCGCCATCTGCCCGCGGTAGCCGCCACGCTCGTCCTCGACCCAGCCGAGGTGCAGAACGCCGTGCATGGTCTGGTTGGCGATCTCCGCGGCGAACTCGTTCGCGAGCAGGTAGAGCGACGTGAACGGCAACGAGTCGAACGTCGGGCCGGACGGCACCTCGCGCAGGTCCGCCGGCAGTCGCTCTCGGAGGCTCGGGACCCTCGACTCGACGCCGGTCTTCGCATCGTCCCAGCCGAGCAGCCCTCCGACCGCGAAGCGGAGGTTCCAGAGCAGGCGGGCGATGCCGGGCAGGCGCTTTGCCGGATCCCCCGCCGCGAACTGCCGAACCAGCTCGGGGAAGTCGTCTGGGTCGCCAGGGGTCGGCAGGGCCCATACGTCCTCCAGCCGGAAGTCGGGCGTGAGCTCGTGGATCCGCCACGGCCGGGCGGTATGGGCGCTGCTCGGGAGCCTCATGGATCTGCTCCTCCGTTTCTATACGGTGACGTATCGATACGTTACCGTATAGTTTCGCGTCGGTCAACGCATGGCTGCTCCGCTCCGCACCCCCCGCACCAGCTGGGTCGAGGAAGGACTGCGCGCCCTCGGGGTCGGCGGCCCCGACGCGGTGCGCGTGGAGAAGCTCGCCGGAGCGCTCGGCGTCACCAAGGGCGGCTTCTACTGGCACTTCGACGACCGCAACGCGCTGCTGGAGGAGATGCTCGACACCTGGGAGCGCCTGGTGGTCGACGAGGCGATCGCTAGGGTCGACGCCGGTGGCGGCGACCCGAGGGCAAAGCTGCGCCGGCTGTTCACGCTGACCGAATCGCTCGGCGACGTGTGGAAGATCGAGCTGGCCATCCGCGACTGGGCCCGGCGCGACGCGCACGTGGCGGATCGCCTCCGGCGCCTGGACAACCGCCGGATGGACTACATGCGGCAGCTGTTCGGCTCCTTCTGCGCCGACGAAGACGAGGTCGAGGTGCGCTGCACGCTCGTAATGTCGCTGTTCATCGCCAACAGCTTCATCGCCGCCGACCACGGGCCGTTCAGCCGCTCGGACGTGCTCAAGATGGCGCTCGAGCGGCTGGTCGGCTAGCCCGCTGGGGCGACCGGACTAGTTCCTGACCTACGGGCGTCGCGGGCGTCGTTAGGAGGAGCAACATCTCACGGCGCCCGAACAGGGCTGCGCGCCGGAAGCGTTGACGTTCGGGAACTCCGACATATTCGGCGGCTCCTACCCGGATCCGACACCGTGAGCTAGGCCGACCGGCACTTGACGAGTGGGGGCTGAGCGGGGGCTGAGCGGGCACCACCGTTCAGCCCCCAGCGCCGGCTATAACGCTGAGAGCACCTCGGCGGCCGCGCGCTCACCCGATCGCACGGCACCGTCCATGTAGCCGTTCCAGTACGTCGAGGTGCCGGCCCAGTGATCCGCCCCACCGGCTCGCGGATCAGGGGCCCGTAGGCGAGCAGCGTGCCTAGCGACGGATGCCGACCGGGCACCCCCGGGTCCAGACCTCCTCAGACCAGCTGGTGTCGAAGTACGCGGTCGGATTGGCGGCCTGGGCCCGGCACCGGCCACCAGCCGGGCGGCGGTGAGACCCGCGAACCCGGCGCCCACGACGACCACGTCGGCGTGGTGGCCCTTCTTCTTGTGGTGCTTGTGCTTGGGGTGCCTGTGCTTGGGGTGCCTGTGCTTGGGGTGCTTGTGCTTGGCGGCCTCGGCGGCCGCGGGCCATGCCGCGCCGGCACCCGCCACGAGTCCACCCGTGACGAATCGTCGCCGTGTGACCCTGTCCTGGTCGTTCATCCGGAACCCGCCTCGTTCGCCTGATTGATGAGTGCGTCGGCCGAGGCCAGATCGAACTCGCCGTGGTCGGAGCCCAGGCCCTGGGCTACCAGCCCCGCTGCGGCGCAGCCGAGCCGCGCGGCCTCGATGCGCGGGCGCTCGAGCGCGAGGCCGCGCAGGAACCCGGCCGAGAACGCGTCGCCGCACCCGGTCGTGTCGACCACGTCGACTGCGAACGCGGGCACGCGCGTCTGCGATTCGCGGTCCACCACCACCGCGCCCTCGGCCCCGCACGTGGCCGCCACGCAGCCGACGCCGTGGCCGAGCAGCGCGCGGCAGCCTTCGGCCAGGTCGGACGCCCCACTCAAGGCCAGGACCTGCTCCTCGTTGGGCAGCAGGTAGTCGAGGTGGGCGAAGGCAGGCGCGATCCAGTCGAGGATCGCCGCCGCCTGTTCTCCCGGGGCGAGGATGTCGGCCGAGGTGACCACGCCGTGCCCGCGGGCAAACGACAGGATCTTGGTCGCCTCCTCGCCGCCCATGAACTCGGGCGCGCCCAGATGCAGGTAGCCGGCGGCCGCGATCGCGTCGAACGGAGCGTCCGAGGACGCATACGTGGCGTTCGCCCCGATCACGTGGAAGGCCGGTCGCGAGCCGTCGGGCCGGATCGGCAGCACGCTCGCCGAGGTCTGCACGTCCTTGCGGCGCACGAGCAGCGAGGCGTCGACGCCGAAGCGGCCGAGCAGGTCGACCAGGACGTCGCCCAGGGCGTCGGTGCCGATCGCGCCGGCGGTCCGCACGTCGGCGCCGAGTTTGGCCAGCGTGACCGCGGTCCCGCCGGCCGGGCCCGCCGGCGTGATCCGGATCTGCTCGACCAGGACGCCGCCCTGACCCTCGGGGATCTGCTCCACCGGGCGCACCAGCACGTCGACCACATGCACGCCGAGCGTGACGACCTTCACGATTCGCTCCCGCGCGTGATGCCGTAGCCCCGGCGGCTGACCGTCTCCACGAACGCGAGCTGATCGGACTGATCGAGCGTGCGCGGCGTGCCCAGGGCCGATGCCCGCCAGTACAGCTCGCACGCCCACTCGAGCAGCAGCGCCTGCTCCATGGCCGCGTCCAGGTCCGGTCCGTAGGCGATCGCTCCGTGGTTGGCCATCAGTGCGGCACTCCGGCCCTCCAGCGCCTTCAAGGTCAGCTCGGCCAGCTCAGGCGTGCCGAATGTCGCGTACGGGGCCACGCGAATCGGGCCACCTAACGCGAGCATCTGGTAGTGGACCACGGGCAGCTCGTCGAGCACGCAGGCCACCGCGGTGGCGAATCGCGCATGGCTGTGCACGACTGCCCCTGCCTCGAGCCGGCGATAGATGCCGAGGTGCAGCTCGAGCTCCGAGGTCGGCGCCAACTCGCCCTTCACCTGCGCGCCGTCGAGTCCGACCACCGCGACCTGCTCCGTGGTGACGTCCTCGAGCCGCGCGCCGGTCGGCGTCACGGCCACCAGCTCGCCGGCGCGCACGGACACGTTGCCGGCCGTCCCGGTCACCAGGCCGTCCGCCGCCAGACGGCGCGCGGCCGCGGCCACGCGCTCTCGCTCCCGCTCGAAGTCCCCGCCAGGCACGATTGAGATGATTACGTGAAGGGAACCTCACTTTCAAGTTCGAACCGTGACACGCTCCTCCTCCAACGATCGCCTTCGCAACGCGCCCACGCAGGCGCGCAGCCGGGAGCGCCTGCGCCGCGTGCTCGACGCGGCCGACGAGGTGCTGGCCGCCGAGGGGGCCGGGGCCTTCACGACCACGCGCCTGGCCGAGGTGGCTGGCGTCTCGATCGGATCGGTGTACCGGTTCTTCCCCGACAAGGAGGCGATCGTCGAGGCGCTGGCGGTGCGCTACTGGAGCGACTTCGAGGACCTGGTGGCCGGCGTGGCCGAGGCCGACCAGGCCCAGCCGATCGACGATCCGGTCGGCGCCGTGCTCGACGTGCTGGTGGCCGGCTTCCGGGCCCGTCCGGGCTTTCTCGGCCTGTGGTTCGGCGGCCTGCGCACCGAACGCGTGCGCGACGCCACCCGCCCCACGCGGACCGCGATCGCGGGCTCGATCGGGCGCGTCCTGGCGCGCCACTGGCCAGAGGCGTCGGCCCCCACGCTGGCCCGCGTGTCCGAGATGGCCGTGCTGGCCGGCGACGGGCTCCTGCGCGAGGCGTTCCGGCGCGACCGCAGCGGCGACCCCGTCGTCCTCGCCGAGAGCAAGGCGATGCTGAGGGCCTACATCGCGGAGCGCCTGCGCTGAGATCACGCAGGTTTGTCGTGGCGGCGGCGCTGCTCGCTGCGGGAGCGAGCGGCGTCCGCGCCGCGTCCCGAGACGACGTGTCGGGTGCCCGGTAGCCTCGCCCCTCGATCACTCGGACTAGCCCGGTCCCAGGGACGCCGAGCGCCAGCGAGGCCCAAATCCGGCTCCTTTACTATACTTTATGAAGCATGCCGATCTTCAGACGACTTCTAGCTTTCCTGCGCCCATATAGGAGAGCCGTCGTCTGGTCGTTCGTGCTGGCGGGCGGCGCGATGGTCATGACCGTCCTGATCCCGCTGCTCACCGGCGAGGCGATCAACTCGGTGCGCGCGCATCATCGCCACCAGCTGATCGTGTACGCGGTGGCCATCGGGGGCGCCGGCATTCTCCGTCTGCTGCTGAGCGGGACCCGGCGGCTGGTCGCCGGACGGGTGTCGCTCGGCGTCGAGGTCGACCTGCGCAACATGCTCTACGGGCAACTCCAGCGGCTCGAGCTCGGCTTCTTCGACCGCCAGCAGACGGGCCAGCTGATGTCCCGTGCGACCGTCGACCTGCAGTCCGTGCGCTTCTACCTCGGCTATGGGCTGATCTTCATCGCCCAGTCGATCTTCACGATCGCCCTGGCCGCAGTGGCCATGTTCGTGCTCCAGCCGGGCCTGGCCGCACTCGCGCTGGCCCCGGTGCCGTTTGTCGTGCTGATCGCCAACCGCTACGGCAAGCACTCGCGCCCGGCGCTGCAGGAGGCCCAGCAGCGGATCGCCGAGCTCACCGCGGAGGCCGAGGAGAACGTGTCCGGCGTGCGCGTGGTCAAGGCGTTCGCCCAGGAGAAGCGCCAGCTCGACCGGTTCAGGCACTCGGTCCAGCGCGTGTTCGACCAGCAGATCTACGCGACGAAGATCCAGGCGCGCTACACGCCGATGATCAGCTTCCTGCCGAACCTCGGCCTGGCCCTGATCCTGCTGGTCGGCGGCCGGCAGGTGATCCACGGATCGCTGAGCATCGGCGCGTTCACCGCCTTCTACGCCTACCTGCTGATGCTGATCTCCCCGATGCGCACGCTCGGCTACATGCTGAGCGCGGCGCAGCGCGCCACCGCCTCGGGGGCCCGCATCTTCCAGATCCTCGATCGTGCGCCGCGGATCGCCGCTCCGGCCGACGCGCCGCCGCTGCCCGCCGGCTCCGGTCGTGTCACCCTGTCGGGGGTCGGCTTGACCTTCGAGGGGAGCTCGCGGCCGGCGCTCCGCGACATCGATCTCGAGATCGAGGCCGGCTCGACCGTGGCGCTGGTCGGCGCGATGGGCTCAGGCAAGACCGCGCTGGTCTCGCTGCTCCCCCGGCTGTACGAGGCGAGCACCGGATCGGTGCGGATCGACGGCGCCGACGTGCGCGACGTCGACCTGGTCTCGCTGCGGCGGGCGATCGCGGTCGTGACCGACGACCCGTTCCTGTTCTCGGCCACCGTGCACGAGAACATCGCCTACGGCCGCCCCGAGGCGACCCGCGAGGAGGTCGTGCGGGCCGCTCAGGTGGCCCAGGCCGACGGCTTTATCTCCGGCCTTCCGAAGGGTTACGAGACGCGGGTTGGGGAGCGCGGCCTGACTTTGTCCGGCGGACAGCGGCAGCGGATCGCGATCGCGCGCGCTGTGCTGGCCGACCCGCGGGTCCTGGTGCTGGACGATGCGACATCGTCGGTGGATGCCTCGACCGAGCAGGAGATCAAGACCGCGCTGCGCGACGTGATGGCAGGACGGACGACGTTTGTGATCGCCCACCGCCTCTCGACGATCACCTTGGCCGACCAGATCGTGGTGCTCGAGGACGGTCGGGTCGCCGCGCACGGCAGCCATGAGGCGCTGCTCGAGGAGTCCGATCTGTACCGCGAGATCGTCGAGAAGGGCATGCCCGACCAGGTGTTCATGACCCGCAAGACCGCCGAGGCGGTGGGGCTGTGAGGGCTCGGCTCCGCCAGGGTCGCGGGCGCGCGCGTAAGCTGCGCGGGCTGATCGAGCTGCTGGGGCCGTATCGCTGGCGGGTGCTCGCGATGTTCGTGGCATTGGTCTCGGCCACCGCCGCGGCGCTCGCGCCGGCGCCGCTGGCCAAGCTCGCCATCGACGACGGGATCCGCCGCGGCGACGTCGGCGCGCTCGACGTGATCGTCGCGGCCTTCCTCGCCTCGGCATTGATCTACGCGGTGGCCTCATATGCCCAGACGTACCTGGTCGGCTGGGTCGGGCAGCGCGCGCTCCAGGACCTGCGGGTGAAGCTGTTCACCCACCTCCAGCAGCTCTCTATCGGCTTCTACTCGCGCAACCGGGCCGGCGTGATCATCTCGCGGATCACCAACGACGTGGAGGCGCTCGACCAGCTGGTCGAGGACGGAATGGCCACCCTTTTCCAGTCGGGCCTGACGCTGATCGGCGTGGTGGTGATCCTGCTCGTGATCGACTTCCACCTGGCCCTGCTGACCTTCCTCGCGCTCCCCATCCTGTTCGTGGGAGGGGTGGCGTTCCGGATCGCCTCGGCCGACGCCTACCGGCTGACCCGCGAGAAGATCGCCACGATCACCGGCTACCTGCAGGAGACGCTCTCGGGCATCCGCGTGGTCCGCGTGTTCGGCCAGGAGCCCCGCCACATCGAGCAGTTCCGCGAGCTGAACGAGGAGAACCGCGCCGCGAACATGACCACGGTCAAGCTGAACGCGGTCTACTTCCCCGCCGTCGAGTTCCTCTCCGCGCTGGTCACGGTCGAGATCCTCGTGGTCGGCGGGATCGAGGCGATCAACGGGCACGCCACGACCGGCGTCGTGTTCGCGTTCATCGCCGCGCTCAACAACTTCTTCGACCCGATCCAGCAGCTCTCCCAGCTCTACACCACTTATCAGTCCGGGATGGCCGCGCTCGACAAGATCTTCGAGCTGCTCGACGAGGAGCCCGACCTCGTGGATCCGGTTGACGCGGTCGAGCTGCCGCCGATCCGGGGCGAGCTCCGCTTCGACGACGTGTCGTTCCAGTACGGCGCGGGCGACGATGCGGCGTATGCGCTGCGCGACGTGGATCTCGTGATCCCGCCCGGCCAGACCGTCGCGCTGGTCGGCGCGACGGGCGCCGGCAAGTCGACCTTCGCCAAGCTCGTGGCGCGCTTCTACGACCCGACGTCCGGAGCCGTGTTGCTGGACGGACATGACCTGCGCTCGGTGACCGCGAACTCCCTGCGCTCCCAGATGGGCATCGTGCCCCAGGAGGGCTTCCTGTTCAGCGGCACGATCCGCGAGAACATCGCGTTCGCCCACCCGGGCGCGAGCGACGACGAGGTCCGGTCCGCCGCCCGGGCGGTCGGTGCCGATTCGTTCATCTCCCAGCTCGAGGGCGGATACGACGCCCAGATCGGCGAGCGCGGCGTGCAGCTGTCGGCCGGTCAGCGCCAGCTGGTCGCGTTCGCGCGTGCGCTGGTGGCCGATCCGCGGATTCTCGTCTTGGACGAGGCAACCTCGAACGTCGACGTGCACACCGAGACGCTGATCGAGCAGGGTCTGCGCC
This sequence comes from uncultured Solirubrobacterales bacterium, assembly GCA_963834675.1. Taxonomy (GTDB): domain Bacteria; phylum Actinomycetota; class Thermoleophilia; order Solirubrobacterales; family Solirubrobacteraceae; genus Palsa-465. Next base: position 610,181 of record CAWICS010000008.1, on the reverse strand, counting down.
GCCTGGTGGCGGGCCGCACCGCGATCGTCATCGCCCACCGGCTGTCCACGATCCGGGGTGCCGGGCGGATCCTGGTCCTCGAGCACGGGCAGGTCGTCGAGGACGGGACGCACGACGAGCTGCTCGAGGCGCAGGGCCACTACTGGCAGCTCTATCGCGACTGGGCCGAGCAGGCCTCCGCCGCGTAGGCTGTCGGCATGCCGACGGTCGTAGGGCTCACGATGACGCCAGTCAAGGCCACGCGCCTGCACGTGGTCGAGTCTGTTGAGCTGGGCCCGGACGGCGTTCTTGAGAACCGCCGGTTCTACGTGATCGACGACCGCAACCGGATGATCAACAGCAAGATCGTCGGTGAGCTCCAGACCGTGGTCGCCGAATATTCGCAGGCCGATCGCACGCTGAAGCTGCTCCTTTCGGACGGACAGGTGATCGAGGATGAGGTTCGGCTCGGCGACGAGGTCGAGGTCCGGTTCTTCTCCACGCGGCGGGTCGGCAGGCTGGTCTCGGGTCCATGGTCCGAAGCTTTGAGCCAGGTGGCCGGGCGGCCGCTGCGCCTGGTCGAGCCCTCCTCGCCGGGCGGGGGGGTGGATCGCGCCGCGGACGGGGCGGTGTCGCTGATCTCGCGCGCGTCGCTGGCCCGGCTGGCCGAGGTCGGCGGCGTGGAGTTGCTTGACGCGCGCCGGTTCCGGATGCTGGTCGAGATCGATGGCGTGGATGCCCACGCCGAGGACGCCTGGGTGGGTGGCGGTCCGGTCCGGCTCGGTGGCGCGGTGGTCGAGTTCACCGGTCACGTGGGCCGGTGCCTGATCACCAGCCGCGATCCCGACAGCGGCGTCGTCGACGTGCCCACGCTCGATTTATTGGGCTCCTATCGGGGCGCGATCAAGAGCACCGAGCCGCTGCCGTTTGGCGTGTGGGGTCGGGTGGTGGAGCCCGGGACTGTGTCTGTCGGGGACGAGGTGTCCACTCTCGATGGATAGTGTTCTGGGGGCATGACCTCCTCCTCCCCCGGTGTGGCAACCGAGCAGCGCGTCGCGATCTCTGTATCCGATCACGTCGCGGTGGTGACGCTGACGCGACCCGAGAAGCACAACGCGCTCGATGTGGCGATGTTCGAGGCGATCGCCGACGCGGCTTCGCGGGTGGGGAGCGAGCCGGGGGTGCGCGCGGTTGTCCTGCACGGCGAGGGGCCGAGCTTCTGCTCGGGGCTCGACGTGGCCGGCGTGATGGCGGGTCAGACGGACTCCGATGACCTGATGGCGCCCCTGCGCGGACCGTTCCCGAACTGGTTCCAGCGGCCGGCCCACAACTGGATCGAGGTACCGGTGCCGGTGATCGCGGCGATCCACGGCCATTGCCTGGGCGGCGGACTTCAGATCGCCCTGGGGGCCGACATCCGGTTCGCCGCTCCCGACGCTCGGCTGTCGGTGCTCGAGGTCAAGTGGGGCCTGATCCCTGACATGGCGATCACCCGCACGCTGCCGCGACTGGTCGGGATCGACGTGGCCAAGGAGCTTGCCTTCACCGGCCGGATCGTGAACGGTTCGGAGGCTGCTTCGCTCGGACTCGTGACCCATGTGGCGGACGATCCGCTGGCCGCGGCGTTGGCGCTCGCGGGCGAGATCGCGGGGCGCTCACCCGACGCCGTGCGGGGCATGAAGCGGCTGTTCAACCAGGCGTGGACCGGCTCGGCCGAGGAGACGCTGAAGCTCGAGGCCGATATCCAGCTCGGGCTGCTCGGCACCCCCAATCAGCTCGAGGCTGTGCGGGCCGGCATGCTCAAGGAGCCGGCCCAGTTCACCGACCCGAGCTGAGCTCGGTGTAAGCGGACCGGCGGTTGACGGCCGCCCGTGGCCGAACCTAGACTCGCGGTCTGTCCGGCACCTGGGGTCAACGCGCAATGGTGGTTGCGGCGGTGTTCGCGTGCGCGCTGTTCGCCTCGCCGGCCGCGCTGGCAGCGCCTCCGCGTCAGGGACTCCTCCAGGCGCGGCGGGAACTGGGGGCGCTCGTGCTGGCCGCCCGCTCGTCCGGCGCGGCGAGGGTGGCGCGCTCGGCCGAGGCTGAGGTGGCGCGCGCCACCGATCCGGCGTTGTGGATCGACCCGGCGCACGTGCTCGCCCCGGGCTACGGGCTCGTCGTGTTCGCCGGGAGTCGCGGCGCGCTCCTCGACCTCGAGCGCGCTGGCACCGGATCACTGCCAGCCGGTGGCGTGGCAGCGGTGGAGCATCAAGTCCTGACCGCCGACCGCGGGCTGGCCGAGGGCTCGATCCTCCAGGCGCTGGGCGGGCCCGGAGGGCTGCTCTCCCGGGCGCGCGGCATGATCCTGTCGGGCGACCGATGGTCCGTGACCAGCCGTCCCGATCTCGCCGCCGAGCAATACGGGGCCGGCTGGCAGGCGGCGTTCCAGGCGCTGAACCTGCTGGTCCGCGTGCGTGTCGCGTTCGTTTCGCCGGGCGCGATCGCGTCCGGGGCCTCGCGCGCTCTGGCCGGCGGCTCCAGGACCCGGCCGGCCGGAGTGCACGTTCTGGCCGGGCGGGGGCCGCTGGAGTTGGCCGGCAAGCCCGAGGTGTTGTCCGTCGGCCTGGAGAGCTGCCCGGCGTGCGCGATCGAGCGGTGGGGCCTGATCGTCGCGCTGTCGCAGTTCGGGACGTTCACCAACCTGCGTCTCGGCGAGTCGGCGGCTGGCCGGCCTCCGTTCGTCCCATCGTTCACGTTCTCGGGAGCGAGCTATGCAAGCCCGTACCTGTCGTTCGGCGCGGTCGAGGTCTCGAGCGATTTGCCCGCGCCGGGCGGTGGCTTTCGGACTCTCGACCGGCTCACCCCGGCTCAAGGCCGCCTGCTCCGAGGGCTCGACGCCCGGGGGATCGCGCCCTTTGTCGATGTCGGGAACCAGTTCACCGATGTTGGCGCGACCGTCTCCCCCGATGTCGCCCACGGACTGTCGTGGTCGCAGCTGGCGGCGTCGGTCGGCCGGCCACGCACCTCGGCCGGGCAGGCGATCGCGGCGAGCGCCGAGATCTTCACGGCCGAGATCTGCCGAGCCACCGGGAGCCAGCCGAGCTCGGTCTGCGGCTCGGCCGTCGTGCAGACCTACTCGAACCGTCTGCCCGGGTTCGGGGCGCCGGCGACCGGTTGCCCGATCGGTGGGGTGATTACGACGCGGCGGGCCGCGGTGGCGACCCGCCGCGTCGCGTAGTCATCCGACGGTTACCGTCACACCGTCCTCGCGCTGGGCGTCCGGACCCAGATCGGCGGTGGCGTGCACCACCGAGTTCGTGGACGGCGCCCAGCTGGGCGGGGTCACCGCGAACTTGACCGCGGCGACTTGATCGGGACCGAGGTGACGGAAGAAGGTCCGGCCCAACGGCCGGGCGGTCCAGCCCTGCGGCAGCTGGAGCGCGATCTCCACGTCACGCAGCGTCTCGTCGCCGCCCCTGGTCAGCCTGACCTTGACCTTGGCGGTCTCACCCGGGTGCATCCTGCCCGGCGCGGTCACCACGACCTGCCGGTCTCCCGGCGTGCCGTAGATGTAGAACCCGTCGCGCAACGGCAGGTCCGACAGTGCCGAGGAGTCACCCACGTACACCGCGTAGCGCCCGGTGCTCTGGCTCCAGCCCTCGGCGTTCTGGTCCCACCACCAGGTGTCACGTGGCGTGATCGTGAACTGCACGCGGGTCGACTGTCCCGGATCGAGGCTCACCCGCTGGAAGCCGACCAGCTGCCGGGGTGGCTCGCCCGCCGACGATGGATCGCCGAGGTAGAGCTGAGCCACGTCCGCACCGGAGCGGTCCCCGGTGTTGGTGACCTTGGCGGTGACCTGAACGTCGCGCACGCCGTTCGTGGCGCCCGGCGTGACCCGCAGATCGCTGTAGCGGAAGCGGGTGTACGACAGCCCGAACCCAAACGGGAACAGCGGCTTGACGTTGGTGGCGTCATACCAGCGGTAGCCGACCTGCAGGCCCTCGGAGTACTCCACCTCCCCGTTGACGCCGGGGAACTGCTGTGGGCTGGCCGTGGGGATGTGCGACAGGTCGGTCGGGAACGTCACCGGAAGGTGACCGCTCGGATCGACCTTGCCGAACAGCACGTCGGCCAGCGACGTACCACTCGTCTGTCCCGGGTACCACGCGTCGAGCACGGCCCCCACCTGCCCAAGCCACGGCATCGCCACCGGCGCGCCGGCGTTGATCACCACCGTGGTGTGCGGGTTGGCCGCGGCCACGGCCGATATCAGCTCGTCCTGCGCCGAGGGCAGGTTGAGGCTGAGCCGGTCGGCGGCCTCCGTCTCGGTGTCGTCGGAGACGACCACCACGGCGTTGGCGGCCGACTTGGCCGCGTTGGCCGCAGCGGTGATGCCGGGCGCGAGAGCCGACGGGGTCCCCCAGCTGAAGTGGCTGGAGGCGCCGGTGATCTGGACCTGATAGGCCTGCCCGGCGGTCAGATCCACCGCCACCGAGTAGACGTGGACCGGCGGCGTGCTCGGCACATCCAGGATCTGCTTGCCGTTGAGCGACAGGTACGTGGACGTATAGCAACCGCACGGGTTGGTCACGGCCAGCACGTAGGTGCCGGTCTCCGGTGCGGTCAGCGTGCCGTTGTACGTACCGCCGAACGGCGTACCACCGCTCGGGTAGGCCGGGCTCAGCGCCGAGGACGGGATGTCCGGCAGCGATGAGTCGGTCGGCAAGCCCGGCGTGTAGGTTACGTTCGTCCCCGAGCCGGCCGTGGACTGGATGCCCTGGAGCGGCGTCACGGTCTGTGACGGCACGACGTACGCGCTGCCCCCGCCGCCGTAGGTCGGTGAGTCCGAGGCCGACGGCCCGATCACCGCCACCGTGCCGCCGTTCTTGGCTGACAGCGGCAGCGTGTGGCCGTTGTTCTGCAGCAGCGTCGTGCCGCTGTCGGCCACCTGGGTGCCGACCGCCTGATGCGCGGCCGTGGTCACCGTGGCGCCCGTGGTGGGCGCGAGCGGATGGTCGAACAGGCCGAAGCGGAACATCTCCGTGAGCATCCGCTGCACCATCGTGTTCAGGATCGCCTGCGGGATGGTGCCGTTGTTCACCGCGTCCTCGAGCGGCTGCCCGAAGTACGTGTTGAACGGCTGCTCCTGGTCGAGGCCCGCGAACGCGCCGCCCGCCGTGCTGTGCAGGGCGCCGTAGTCGGAGGTCACGAAGCCGGGGAAGTCCCACTCCTCCTTGAGCACCTTGGTCAGCAGGAACTTGCTCTGGCAGGCGAAGTCGCCGTCCACCACCGCGTACGAGCACATCGCCGACGCGGCCTGAGCCTGCTTGACCGCGGCCTCGAAGGCCGGGAAGTAGATCTCGTGCATCACCCGCTCGCTCACCAGCGTGTCGTCATTGGTGGTGTTGCGGTTGGTCTCCTGGTTGTAGACCGCGAAGTGCTTGACCTGCGACATCTCCCCCGTGCTCTGCACGCCGTCGATCTCGCCCGTGCCGAGCGACGCGTTCAAGAACGGATCCTCGGTGAACGCCTCGAACGAGCGGCCCCACCGCGGGTCGCGGTCGATGTTGACCGTCGGCCCGAGGTTCACCGCCGCGCCCTTGCCCAGCTCCTCGGAGCCGATCACCTGGCCATACTGGCGCGCCAGGCTCGGGTCGAACGTGGCCGCGAGATCGACTCCGGCCGGCAACTGGGTCACGCCGGTGAGCGCATCGGCCACGCCGGCCGGCCCGTCTTCCTCGCCGAGCGCCGGAATGCACAGCGGCGCACCCGCGCTCGATGCCTGCAAGCCCGGCATCCAGAACACGTACGGGTTCGGTGACGGGTTCGGCCCCTCGTTCGTCGTGCCATGCCCCTCGACCAGAAAGATCTCGTCGGCCACGGTCATCCGGCTCATGACCTCGGCGACGCGCCGTGCGATCGGCTGGTTGGAGCCGACCCACGGGCACCGTGCGTTCGACTGGTGTGCCCGACTGCTGTGGTGCACGGTCGCCGCCCCGGCCGGCAGCGCCAGCGTCACCGCCGCGAGGACCGCCGCACCGGCAATCGTCGCGGCGGCACGCGCACGTGGACGCCATCGCCCGGAAGTCCCCCGACTAGATCGACAGCCCGATCGACGATCACGTAAATGAAGCATCTTGCGCCTCCCTCAGCGCTCGACCTTATTTTTCGGACGGGAACCGGTCAAAAATGCCCGATTCGCAGGGCGAACCTAGCACATGGCGGCTGAATCACGCGTTCTGGTGGGGAGCGGGCTGGAGGTTTTGAAGCCGCACGCGAACCGCCACCCGCCCTCGAGGCCGCCACACTTGGTGGCGCTTTAGCGACGCCCAGCCCGCCTGCGGCGGCCGCGCGCAGTGGGTGCCTCTTTACCGCGCGCCAGCACGGAGCGCTTCAGAACTCCACGCCTGGATCGCCCGCGCGGGAACTCGCCGCCCGAACGGATGCTTGCCCTGGGCGAGGTTCCAAAGAGCGCCGGAGGACCACCGGTGGTGGAACTGGGGAACAGGGACTCGAACCCCAACTTCGACGTCCAGAGCGTCGCGTGCTGCCATTACACCATTCCCCAGTGCTATGCGTGGCTGTTGGGCCTCGTTCGCCGAGTATAGGTGAGGAACCGCACGATACCGGCTGTCTGCAGGACTGGTGTCATCCGATCCGCATGCGAACATACGTTCGTGGTCCTGAACCACGACAACCTTGCGGAACTTAGGAAGAGTGGGCTCGGTCAGCGTGCGATTGCGAGAGAACTCGGGATCGCGCCGGCGACCGTCGCCTACCACCTTCGGCGGCTCGACCGCGAACACGTCGACCTCCCGGTATCGCCCGCGAAGCCGCAAAGCGCCTCCCGGGTCTCCAGTACGCGCGCCAGGGTGGCCGAACTCGTGGCGGAGGGCCTATCGCACGCCGGGATCGCGCGTCAGCTGGGTCTCTCCAAGGCGACCGTCAGCTATCACCTCCGCCGTCTCGGCAATCCGATCGATGAGCGCTGTGCGCGCCGTTACGACTGGGACACGGTCCAGCGCTATTACGACGACGGACACAGCGTCCGAGAATGCATCAAAGCGTTCGGCTTCTCGTCCGCGAGTTGGTTCGATGCCGTGAAACGTGGCGCGATCGTCGCGCGTGCGGCCGCGGTTCCGATCTCTGAGCTGCTAGCTCCAGGCACGTATCGAGGGCGCTATCACCTAAAGCTGCGCCTGCTGCGGGAGGGACTCAAGGAGAATCGCTGCGAGCGGTGTGGACTCACCGAGTGGCGCGGCGAGCCGCTCACGCTCGCGCTCCACCACGTGAACGGAGAGCGCGATGACAATCGCCTGGACAACCTCGAGCTGTTGTGTCCAAACTGCCACAGCCAGACGGAGAACTACGCAGGTCGCAATCGTCGTGAACGCCGTGATCCGACGGACGACCGATGACCGATTCGCTCAGACCGATCCGAGGTCGCTCGAGACGTCCTGAAGGTCGCCCACGCGATCGCCCACGTCCGTCCCGTCGGCCAGCAGTCGGCGGGCGTGCTCCAGGTCGTCGGAGCGTCCCACGGCCAAGGCCCCCGCCACCCGGCCGTCGCGCAGATAGAAGATCGTGAATTCGCCGTCGCCGATCGAGCCGCGGACGACCTCCTGCTCCCACTCGTAGGCGGGGCCGATGTACTCGAGCGAGGCCCAGTCGGAGAGGTCGGAGAAGAAGTAGGGGATGACGTCGTGGGGCTGGTCGCGGTCGAGCATGTTGAGCGCGGCCGTCTTGCCCTGGTTGAAGGCGACGTCCCAGTGCTCGACCCGTAGCCGCTGCCCGCCGTGGACGACGCTCTCGTATTCGGCGATGTCGCCGGCCGCGAAGATGCCGGGTACGGCGGTCTGGAGGCGGGCATCGACGACCACGCCCCCGCGATCGCCGATCTCGAGGCCGGCGGTTCGGGCGAGGCGGACGTCGGGCACGGCGCCCGCGCCGATGACGACCGCGTCGGCGTCGAGCTGGAGGCCGGACTTGGTCACCACGCGGGTGACGCGACCGCCGGTGCCTTCGAAGCGCTCGAGCTCGTCGTCGCCATGGATCTCGATCCCGTGCTCTTCGAGGCGACCCTGGAAGAACCGCCCGGCCTGCTCGCCGAACGTGCGGCTCAGCGCGACCGGCTCCATCATGACCAGCGAGCAGGAGCTGCCGCGCTCGGTGAGCGAGGCGGCGACCTCGGAGGCGATGTAGGAGCCGCCGATCAGGACGATCCGCTTGCCGGAGGCGTCGTCGCGGATCGTGTCGCTGTTGCCGAGCGTGCGCAGGTAGTGGATGCCCTCGAGCTCGGCTCCGGGGACGGAGAGGCGGCGGACGCCGGCGCCGGTGGCGACGAGCGCCTTGTCGAAGCTCACCGACTGGCCGTCGGTCAGCTCGAGGCTGCGCTCGGAGAGATCGAGCGACTTGACCGAGACGCGGGTGAGCGCCTCGACCTGCTGCTCCTCGTACCACTCGGCCGGCCGGAACAGGGTGTCTTCCCGCGACTCACTGCCCTGGAGGTATCCCTTGGAGCAGGGAGGCCGGTTGTAGGGGAGATCCGACTCACGGCCGATCAGGAGGATCGAGCCGTCGGCGCCGGACTCGCGCAGCCAGCGCGCGCAGTTACCCGCGGCCAGTCCCCCGCCGATCAGGACGTAGTTGACGTGGCGGTCGGCCATCAGGCGGACGCGCTCGCGCCGTTGGGGGCGAACTGGGGCGTGATCTCGGCCTCGAGCCCCGGATCGAGGATGAGCAGGACCTGGTCGCCGGGCTGAATGATCGAATCGGCCTTGGGGACGAACCCAGCCCCGCCGCGCAGGACCGAGATGATCAGGGAGCCGTCGGGGAGCTCGACGTCCTGCACGCGCCGGCCGGCCGCCTCAGACCCCTTGGCGACCTCGAGCTCGATGATCTCCAGGTGCTCGTCCTCGAGCGCGAGCAGCTGAACCAGCCCGTACTCGGGCACCTCGTGCTCGATCAGGCGCAGGATGAGATCGGTGGCGGACACGGCGGGCTGCACGTCGAGCAGACGGAAGTGCTGGAGGTTGCGCGGGTTGTTGACCCGGGCGACGATCCGCTGGACGCCGTACTTCTCCTTGGCCATCTGGCAGATCAGGATGTTGTCCTCGTCGTCGCCGGTGACCGCGATGACCAGGTCGGCGCGCTGGATGCCCGCGCGCTCGAGCACCCACAGCTCGGTGGCGTCCCCGTACTGGACGGCATGCTCGAGCTCCTCTTCGACCACGCGATAGCGGGCGTGGTCGGACTCGACCAGGGTCACCTCGCGCTCCTTGGCGATCAGCTCGCGCGCCAGGTTCCAGCCGACCTTGCCGGCTCCGGCGATGATCACGTACATGGCTCAGCCCTCATGCCAGCACCACGCGTGAGGCCTCGTCGATTGCCACCTGGGTCGGACAGATCGTCAGCAACCCCTGCTCGGCGTACCAGGCGGCGCGTCCCGGATCGGCGACGCGAACGACCACGCGCCCGACCTTGAACCGCCGCTGGGCGATCTGGGAGATCACCAGGTTCGTGTTGTCGCCGGAGGTCGAGGCGACGAACACGTCGGCCTGCTCGATCCCCGCCTCGATCAGGCCGTCGATCTCGAGCGCCGTGCTCACGGTGAACCGCCCACCCGCGTCCTCCCAGGTCGTCTGCTGATCCTTGTCGAGCCGCTCATGGGACAGCGGGTCGCTGTCGAGCACCGAGACCTCATGCCCGGCGTCGAGCGACCGCTTGGCAATCGCAGACCCGACCCGCCCACAGCCAACGATCAGGATGAACATGCCCGCCACTCTAGAGACATTTCCACCGGGTGCAGGCTAACCGCTACCAGCCCTCAGGCGCCAGGAAAATAGACGAATTCGTCTATTCCCTAGCCCCGCGCTAACAGAGCTTCCACAAGCTGTTGGAGCATCTGAACGCAGTGAGCGTGGGCCGCGATGCCCTCCCGGGCGCCCTCGCGGAACCCATGCGACGAATCCGAACGACGCGATCCACGCACGGGCGCCCGAGAGGGCGCGCAACCACGCTCACGTAATAATCGGAATGATCAACAGCGCCACGATGTTGGCCACCTTGATCATTGGGTTGATGGCCGGCCCGGCGGTGTCCTTGTAGGGGTCACCGACCGTGTCACCGGTCACCGCGGCCGCGTGGGCCTCGGAGCCCTTCCCGCCGAACGCGCCGTCCTCGATCAGCTTCTTGGCGTTGTCCCAGGCCCCACCGCCGGAGGTCATCGAGATCGCCATGAACAGGCCCACCACGATCACCCCCATGAGCAGGCCGCCGAGCGCCTCGATGCTGATCAGGCCGACGATGAACGGGATCAGGATCGGGATCAGCGACGGGAGGATCATCTCGCGCTGGGCGGCCCGGGTGACCAGCGCAACTGCGGCGCCGTATTCGGGCTGCTCGGTGCCATCCATGATCCCCGGCTTCTCGCGGAACTGGCGGCGCACCTCTTCGACCACAGCGCCGCCGGCGCGGCCCACCGCCTCCATCGCCATCGAGGCGAACAGGTAGACCATCAGCCCGCCGATCAGCAGGCCGATCAGCACGGCCGGGTTGCCGATCGAGAAGTTCGGATTCTTCCCCGCGTCGTGAAGCTCGGTCTCGAACGCGTTGAACAGCACCAGCGCGGCGAGCGCGGCGGAGCCGATCGCGTATCCCTTGGTGACGGCCTTGGTGGTGTTGCCGACGGCGTCGAGCGGGTCGGTGACGTTGCGGACCTCCTCGGGCAGGTTGGCCATCTCGGCGATGCCGCCGGCGTTGTCGGTGATCGGCCCGAACGCGTCGAGCGCGACGATCAGACCGGTGAGCGACAGCTGCGCCATCACGGCGACGCCGATGCCGTAGATCCCGTTGGTGGTCCCGCCACCGGCCAGCTTCCAGGAGCCGAGGATGCCGAGCGCGAGCACGATGGCCGGCGGTGCGGTCGACTGGAAGCCCGAGGCCAGGCCCTGGATGATGTTCGTGGCGTGGCCGGTCTGCGAGGCACGCGCGGTGTTCTTGACCGGCGCGAAGCGGGTCGAGGTGAAGTAGTCCGTGATCACGAACAGGCAGGCGGTCACCCCGATGCCGATCAGCGCGCACAGGTAGTACTTCCACCAGTGCGGCGCCGCGCTGCCGTCGTGGAAGGTGAGCTTGTTCATCATCCAGTAGGTGATCGGGATGAAGGCGAGCGCGGCCAGTACGCCCGAGACGACCAGCCCCTGGTACAGCGCGCGCTCGACGTTCCCCGCCTTCGACTTGACCGCGAACGTGCCGATGATCGAAGCGATGATCGAGACCGCGCCGAGGACGAGTGGGTAGAGCGCGACCGCGGACTGCTGAGTGAACAGCAAGACGCCGAGCAGCATGACCGCCACCGCGGTGACCGCGTAGGTCTCGAACAGGTCGGCGGCCATGCCGGCACAGTCACCCACGTTGTCGCCCACGTTGTCGGCGATCACCGCCGGGTTGCGCGGATCGTCCTCGGGGATGCCGGCTTCGATCTTGCCGACCAGGTCGGCGCCCACGTCGGCGGCCTTGGTGAAGATGCCGCCTCCCAGACGGGCGAACACCGAGATCAGCGAGCCGCCGAACCCGAGTCCGATCAGGGCGTCAACCGCGTGCTTCTGGCTCTCGCCGGCGATCCAGGTCAGCACGCCGTAGTAGCCGGCGACGCCCAGCAGTGCCAGTCCGACCACGAGCAGGCCGGTGACCGCGCCGCCGCGGAAGGCGACCTCGAGCGCGCGGGACACACCGCTCCGCGCGGATTCGGCCACCCTCGCATTGGCCCTTACTGAGACGTTCATCCCGATATAGCCGGCCGACGCCGAGAACACGCCGCCGATCAGGAACCCGATCGCCACGCGGATGTTCTGAAGCGGGATCAGCACGATGAACAGGATCACCCCGACCCCGGCGATCGTCGTGTACTGACGATTGAGGTAAGCACGCGCGCCCTCCTGCACCGCCGCGGAGATCGTGCGCATGGCCTCGTTGCCGGGCGACAGCGCAAGGAGCGCCCGCGAGGTGACTACGCCGTACGCGACGGCGGCCGCCGCGCAGACGAGCGCAATGATCACGCCGTGATGGGCAAGAAAGCTTGACAAGGAGGTCCTCCGGGGAAGGTCTTGAGTTAGAGAGAGGGCGCGAACAAGCGCAGCCAACACAAACTGGAAAAGGGCCACCCACCCGTGCTCGTCGGGGGGAGACCCGGAAAGCGGTGAGTGTAGCGTGCGAGCCGCCGAAACGACGCCCCGTCAGCGCCCGCGGCGGGGCTCCAAGCGCGGCCGCTTGGGAAGAAACTACTGCATAGTGCGAGTTTCTTCCCAAACGCTCCGTCGAGCGCCGGCGGGGACTACTGACCGGGGATCCAGAGCCGCCCGCTTCGCTGAGCAGGCCCCGGCTCGCCAGGCTTCGCAGGCCCGGGCCCGGGCGAGGGCTCGGCCCCGCCGGGGCCTCCCGCTCCGCCGCCAGACCCTTCCGCGCCACCGCCCGCTCCACCGCCGCCCGCAGGCGTCGTCGTCTCCTGCCCCCCGATCTTCACGTAGGCGATCTGGAGCTGGGACACCGCGTCGCGGATCGCGCCGATCTGCTCGGGCGCCGCCTGCTCGAGCACCGGCAGCATGCCCCGCACCGCCTCGATGGCCAGGCGAACCTGTGCCGGGTCGCGCTCTTCCTCGGTGCCGGGGACCAAGCCGGTTCGCCGCATGCCCAGGTTGACGAGCGCGGCGACGTTGTCGAGCAGGACGTGCTCGACACGGAGCCGCTTGAGCTCCGCCTCGTAGGCCGCGCGTAGCTCTTCTTCGGTGGGCTGTCTGGGTTCGTTGGTCATTGGATCAGTCGGCGGCGCCTGACGGCGGCGCCTTAGCGGGTCACCTCCGCTGCACTGGCCGCATAAGTCTCGCGCGTCTCGGCCACCACCGCCGCGAACGCCTCGGGCAGGCTGACGCCGGTGTCCGTCATCCGCCGCTGACGCTGCGCGCCGTTCAGCGTGGGCAGCGCCACCTCGAGGCCGAGCTCCGCGCGTACCGGCGCCGACCACGCGAGCAGCCGATCCAGAGCCTCCGCGGCCGGATAGGACTCGCCGCTGTCGAGCTCGAGCAGATCGCCGTCGAGCCCGTGGCGGATCGCCCGCCAGACGTTCTCCTCGATCAGCCGGCGCGGCAGATCGGTGAACGGCACGCCCTCGTCGATGTCCCGGGCGGCCTGCGCGACGCAGGCCACGATCAGCCCGGCCAGCCCCTCCGACTCCGCGGCGGTCATCTGGGCGTCGCAGATCCTTACCTCGACGGTCCCGAACGAGAAGTGAGGACGAACCGACCACCACACCTGGGTGTACTCCACGATCGAACGGGTCCGCACCAGGAAGTCGATGTACGTCGCAAACGCCTCCCAGCTTCCAAAGGCGTCCGGGACCCCGCAGCGCGGGAAGCTCTTGGTGAAGATCTGCGAGCGGGCACTGTGCAGCCCAGAGTCGCGGCCGTCGAGGAACGGCGAATTGGCCGAGATGGCCAGGAGCAGGGGCAGCACCGGCCGCAGGCGGTCGCATACGAGCACGGCGCGATCGGCGCCGCGCACGCCGACGTGCACGTGCAGCGAGAACGTGTTGTTGCGCCAGGCCACGTACTTGAGCCCGTCCTCGACCCGGCGGTAGTGCTCGGTGTCGATGATCTTCTGCTCGCGGTAATCCGACCAGGGGTGGGTGCCGGTCGCGCCGAGCGCCACCCCATGCGAATCAGCCAGGGCGAACAGCCGGCGGCGCCGATCCCGCTGCGCCGCGAACGCGGCCCCCAGATCGAGAGCCCGTCCCGACCGGATCTCGATCTCCGAGGAGATCAGCTCGCCGGCGATCGACTCGGCGAGCACCGGATCCGCCTGCCCACCGTCCCGCAGGTCCTCGAACCGGGCGACCAGCCCGAGCGAGTTCGGGTGGAGCAGCGCGAACTCCTCCTCGAGACCGACGGTGAAGTCCGTCGACTCCTCGAACGCGACGTACGCAGACTCCAGGTCAAGACTGCTGCTCACTTGAAAACCACCTCAGGGCGCGAGATCAGGCGATGATCAGGTCAGATAGAAGTACAGCGCGTACAGAAGGTCGACGGCCGGGCTCGAAGTGTGGACGGTCACCTCGGGCGGCACCTGAAGCAGGGCGTCGGAGTAGTTGAAGATGATCTTCACGCCGGCGTCGACGAGCTCCTCGGCCAGGCGCTGGGCGGCGGCGGACGGCACGGCCAGCACGGCCACGACGATGTCCTCCTCGTCGATCACCTCGCGCAGCTCGGAGTTGTGGCGAACCGAAAGCGGCCCGATCCGCTCCCCCATCTTTCCCTGGTCGACGTCGAAGATGGCCACGACGCGGAAGCCGTGGTCGGCGAAGATGTCCGAGGTGGCAATCGCGGTCCCGAGGTGACCGGCGCCGAACAGCGCGATGTTGTGCTGGCCAGAGGTGTGGAGGATCTTGCGGATCTGGTTGACCAGCGACTCCACGTTGTAGCCGACCCCGCGCTTGCCGAACTTGCCGAACCCGGACAGGTCGCGGCGGATCTGGGTGGAGTTGACGTGGGTGTAGTCGGCCAGCTCCTGCGAGGAGATCGTCTCCTTGCCCATCTTGCGGGCCTGGATCAGGACCTGGAGGTAGCGCGAGAGCCGCGCGGCAACGCCCAGCGCGAGTTTCTCGCCCGGCTTCTCGACGCCGGGCGGCGCCCCATCCGCCCCGCTCCCGACCGTGTAGCTCATGCCGTGTGCACCATATCGAGCCGGCGCTCTAGCTCGGATTCGTCCACGAACAGCTCGAACGCCTCGACACCGTCGATCGTAACGACCGGGATCCGCTCGAGATATGTCCGGAGCAGCGACTCGTCGCGATCGATGTCCCGCTCCTCCAAATAAAACCCGCGTCGCCGGCGGACCCGCTCGAGCACCTCACGCGCGTCGTCGCAAAGGCAGCACCCCTCCCGGCCGTACAGGACCACGGTGCTCATCGCGCCAACAGTGTCCGTTCGCCCGTCGCATAAACATCGAGGCCTAGGTAGTCGGGATACGGCTGCACGTCGAGGAACCGCGCGGCGCTGGCGATCATCGCCGCGTTGTCGGTGCACAGCTCTCGCGCGGGTACGTGCAGCTCCACCCCGAGCCCGGCCATCCGCGAGCGGACCGCGCCGTTGGCCGCGACACCCCCACCGATCGACAGACGCTCGAGCCCGGTCTCGACCAGCGCTCGCTCGACCCGGATCGCCAGCGACTCGTCGATCGCGTGCTGGTAGGAGGCGGCGAGATCGGCACGCCGCTCGGAAGCCTCGGCCTCGCCCAGATCGCGCACCTTGTAGAGCAGGGCGGTCTTGAGCCCAGCGAAGGAGAAATCCAAGCCACCGAGTCGCTTCGCAGTAGGAAACGAGAACGCGCCGGGATCCCCGTCGGCCGCCAGCCGTTCGAGTGCCGGACCGCCCGGGTAGCCCAGCCCGAGCAGCCGCGCTCCCTTGTCGAACGCCTCGCCGGCGGCATCGTCGAGGGTCTGGCCGAGCACCTCGTAGTCGGGTCCGTGGTCGGTGACCCGGGCGAGCAGCGTGTGGCCCCCGCTGGCGACCAGGCTGAGGAACGGCGGCTCGAACGGCTCCGGGCCGAGGAACGCCGCCGCCACGTGCCCGTGCAGGTGATCGACCCCGGCCAGCGGCAGCTCAAACGCCGCGGCCAGCCCCTTCGCCGTGGCCACGCCGACCAAAAGCGCCGCCACGAGCCCGGGTCCGTGCGTCACCGCCACCAGATCCACGTCGGGGAGCGACACACCCGCCCGCGCCAGCGCGTCGTCGACCACGTCGCCGATCAGCTCCAGATGGTGACGCGAGGCGATCTCCGGCACGACCCCGCCGAACCGATCGTGTACGCCCTGGGAGGAGATCACGTTCGATCGGATCTCACCGGCCGACGTGACGACCGCCGCGCAGGTGTCGTCACAGCTCGTCTCGAGGGCGAGGATCACCCCGAAGCGCTCGAGGTCGAAGCCGTCTCGGCCGTGCGCCACATGATCAGGGCATCCTCACCGGTGTCCTGGTAGTAGCGCCGCCGCGTGCCGGCCGACCGGAAGCCGAAGCGCTCGTACAAGGCGATCGCCGGGCTGTTGGACGGCCGCACCTCGAGCGTGTACGAGGCGTCCTGACCCGCCCGCGAGATCATCTCCTCGAGCAGCGCGGTGGCGAGCCCGCGGCGCCGGGCCGGCGGGTCGATCGCGATGTTCATCAGGTGCCAGACGTCCGCGTAGCGCGAGCAGATCAGGTACCCGACGATTCGGCGGTCCTCGATCGCGGCCAGGCACACGCCCGACGGCTTGGACAGCTCGAGCACGAACATGGCCAGCGACCACGGTGTCGGGAAGGCGCGGCGCTCGATCGAGATGACCTGCGGAAGGTCGGAGTAGCCGAGGGAGCGGATCGTGATGGAGGGCGTGCTCATGACGTGCGGTTGGCGGTGATCTCGGCGTCGGGAGCGCGGAGGTATTCCGGCCGGACCTGGTCGGGGACGTCCCCTTCCAGGCGGTCAGCGAGCCGGCAGTGGTTCACGGCCGTGACCTTGTGGAGCGGGGAATCGTCCTCTGGAATGAAGGATCCCGAGCGCTCGAGAGCTTCCCTGAATGCTATCGCCCCGTCTCCGATCGCCAGCGTGGACGGGCCGAGCGGGGTGACGAGCTCGGCCAGCGCCTCGGGGGCCACCGCGCGCGGTGCCAGCAGGGCACTGTCGAATTCCCCGGCCTCGTCGATCCGCCAGCCCGCCGCGAACACCTCGCCCCGGCGGGCGTCGAGCACGGCGAGCACCGCGTCCAGTCCGGCGGGCACCGTGTCGAGATCGGGACGCCCCATGGCCAACGACTGCAGGGTCGAGACGCCGCTCAGCGGCAGGGACCTTCCCCGGGCCAGGGCTCGAGCGGTGGCGATCCCGATGCGGAGGCCGGTGAAGGTCCCGGGGCCGACGCCGACGGCGATGCGGTCCACCCCGTCCCATTCGACGCCGGCCCGTTCCATCACCCGCGCCACCAGCGGCAGCAGCCGCGTGGCGTGGCCGGGGCGCTCGCCGGGCAGCGGATCGTGCCGCGCGGTGAACACCACGTCGCCGACTCCGGACAGGGCCACCGTGGTGGCCGGGGTCGCGGTGTCGAAGGCGAGGATCGTCACGGGCCCTGAATCACGATCTTGGGGCTGCGCTTCGCGCAGCGTCCCTGGGACCGGGCACCCCATCCGGACCCAGACCGAGCTCCGCCGGTGCCTCGATCGTCACCGTCCGCGCGTCCCCCCCGGCGTGCTCGATCAGCACGCGCGCGGCCACGTGCGCGAGCCAGGCGATCCGCGCCACCGCGCCGCCGGGCCACTCGACGAACGCGATCCGGTCCGCTCCGATGTAGTCGGACAGCAGGTCCGGATCTTCCTCGTCGAGATCGGCCACGCGATACAGGTCCAGATGGGCGACCGGCACCCGGCCTGGGTAGCGCTGACCGATCGTGAATGTCGGGCTGGTGACCAGGCCCTCGACCCCGAGCGCCCGGCAGGCGCCCCGCACGAAGGTCGTCTTTCCCGCCCCGAGCTCGCCCTCGACCAGGACCACGTCGCCGGGCTCCAGCCGAGCGGCCAGGTCCGCGGCCAGCGCCTCGGTCTGCTCGGAGCTGGTGGTCTGGTGGCGTCGCGACATCGCCATAAGCCAATGTAGTGCAGGCCGTTCGGCGTCAACGCTCCGAATGGTTCGGTACCGTCACGATGAGAATGGGACGACGCTACGAGGCTCAGTTCTCGCGCCTGCGCGGCTCCGATACCGCCAAGGCGGCCGGTTTGGCCGGCGCGATGGTGATCAACAACGTCATCGCGCTGGGCTCCACGATCGTGTTCTCGCGCGAGCTGAGCGACTACGGCTCGCTCGCCGCCCTGGTCAGCTACTTCCTGATCCTCGCCGTGGTGGGCTACGCGATGCAGCTGGCCACGGCCCGCGAGGCCGTCCTCGGCCACCTCGGCGTCGGGGCCGGATTGGCCGCGACCATCCGTAGCTGGACGCGTTCGCTGTTGGTCTTCACCGCGGTCATGACCGTGGTCTCGGTGCTCCTTCGTCACCCAATCGCCAGCGCCGTCGGGGTCAAGCAAGACTGGGCGGCCGCCCTAGGGATCCCGGCCGGCTGCCTGTATGTGCTGCTCTGCATGCTGCGCGGGTTCCTCCAGGGACTCGGCGACTACAAGGCCGTCGGCATCAGTCTGGTCGGCGAGCAGGTCACGCGCCTGGCGATCGGCGGGATCCTGGCCGGTGTGGGCCTGGGGGTCACGGGCGCGTACATCGGCACCCCCCTGTCCTTCGTGGCGATGATGTTCTACTGCGCCGTGCCGCTGCGCCGCCGGCTCGGTGTGGCCGAGCCCGGACGCCGGCCGATCCTCCCGCTGTGGGCTCACGTCCGTAACGCGTGGACCGCGATCGCTGCGTTGGGCGTGATCGCGGTGCTCCAGAACATCGACATCATCGCCGCCAAGCACCAGTTCTCAACCGACCTCGCCAGCTCCTACAGCGCCACCGCGGTGGCGGCGAAGGTCCTGATCTGGGTGGCGATGGGAGCGGGCTTCTACCTGGTGCCCGAGGTCTCGCGGCGCCACGCCGAAGGCGAAGACACGCGCCCGGTCCTGGGCAAGTCCCTTGCGATCGTCGGCGTGGCGGCGATTCCCTGCCTGCTGATCTTCGCCGTCGCCTCCCGCCTGCTGATCAAGCTGGCCTTCGGTTCTGACCGGCTGCTGGCCGTCGACGCGCTGTTCATCCTCGGGGTCGCCTTCACCGTGCTCGCCGGGACGTATCTCGCTGTGCAGTACATGCTCGCGCTCAAGCGGAGCTGGTTCTTGCTCCCGCTCGGCGCGGTGGCCGTCGCCGAGCCGATCCTCCTGCTCAACGCCTCACACGAGCCCAAGCCGTTCGCGGTGGTCGTGCTCGGGGTTCAGCTCGCCGCGGCGGTGGTCGCCTTCGGATTGGCCCTACGCCCGGCCCAGCGGCAGACGAGCCGAGCCGCGCCGAAGGAGGAGGTCGCGGAGCCGGAGCTCGTGGGCGCGTCGGGGGTCTCGTAGATGGCGGTCACCAAGATCATCGAGCTGGTCGGCAGCTCCAGCACCAGCTCCGACGACGCGGTCCAGGCCGCGCTGGCCGAGGCCCGCGCGACGCTCCGCAACATCAAGGCGCTCGACGTGGTCTCGGTCGGATTGCGGGGCGAGAACCTGGACCAGTGGCGGGCGCACGTACGCGTCTCGTTCCTGGTCGAGCGCGTCAGCGAATAGCGCTCGCGAAGCTCAGAACAGTCCGAGCTGTGCCGCCGGCTCGAACTCGTCGTCGGGCGCCGCGGCCTCGGGTTCCCGGAGATCCTCCACCTCGGGAACGGGCTCGAACGTGTGCGGCTGCTCGGGCGGCCCGAGCGCGAGCAGCTCGGGGATCCGATGGAAATCGGCCCGCAGCGCCTCGAGCATCGAGGGCGTGTAGAGCGCAGCGGCCGGGTGATACAGCGGGTACAGGCGCACCGCACGCGGGCCGATGATCCGCACCTCCTCGCGACCGTGCAGGCGGGAGATCCCGGTCGTATCGGCCCGCAGCAGCTTCGTCGAGAAGTTGCCCAGCGTGCAGATCACCGTCGGCTCGATCAGGTCGACCTGCCGGCCTAGATAGTCGTTGCACGCCTCGATCTCGTTGGGGTGCGGGTCGCGGTTGTCCGGGGGCCTGCATTTAATCGTGTTGCAAATAAACACGTCCTTGCGATCGAGATCGATCTCGGCCAGCAGCTTGTCGAGCAGCTTTCCGGCCTGCCCGACGAACGGGAGCCCCATCCGGTCCTCGTTGGCCCCCGGCGCCTCGCCGACGAACATCAGCTCGGCGTCGGCGTTGCCGGCGCCGAACACGACCGTGGTGCGCGTCTGGTGCAGCGGGCAGCGCACGCACCCCCGCGCCTCCTCGTAGACGGCCTTCAACAGCTCGCGACGCTCCGCGGCAGTCCTCACTGGCACGCGATGCTAACCCCGGTCACGGACGGCCCGCGTGCTCATCCCCGGTATTTGCGGGGGTCAGAACCGGGTACATGGGGGCCGGATGTGACGTAGCGCACGCGTCACTGGCCTCCGACCAGGGGTATCCTGTTGGTGAGGCCGTCACGCGAACGCCGCGGATGGACCTCGACGCCACTTCATCTTTCACGACACGCCGACCGGTATCTCCCATGCGGGAACTGGAACGGGACTCCACCTCAGACACCCCTTCGTGTAGGCGGCTGGCCATCGTCGGCCGGGGCCGCATGGGCCATGCGCTGGCCGATGCGCTGAGCGCCGCCGGTTACGAGGTGAACGGACCGCTCGGCCGGGGCGCCGATGGCGCAGGGGCCGAGGTGGTGTTGCTGTGCGTCCCCGACGGGGAGATCGCCCGCGCCGCGGCCGGCCTCCACACCGGCCCGCTGGTCGGCCACTGCTCGGGCGCGACCGGCCTCGACGTGCTCGCCCCCCACGAGGCGTTCTCGCTGCACCCGCTGATGACCGTCACCACCGAGGGTGCGCACTTCGCCGGCGCCGGGGCGGCCATCGCCGGGGGCACTCCGCGCGCTGTCCGGCTGGCGACCGAGTTCGCCCACGCCCTGGGCATGCGCCCGGTCGAGATCGCCGAGGCCGACCGCCCGGGCTACCACGCCGCGGCCTCGATCGCGTCGAATTTCCTCATCACGCTGGAGGCCGCGGCCGAGCGGCTCGGCGCCACGGTCGGGCTCGAGCGCGAGCAGCTCGTACCGCTGGTCCGCGCGACGGTCGAGAACTGGGCGAATCTGGGGCCCGAGCGAGCCCTGACCGGCCCGGTGGCCCGGGGAGACGAGGCCACCATCAAGCGTCAGCGCGATGCGGTGGCCGACGCCGCGCCCGAGTTGCTCTCCCTGTTCGACGCGCTCGTACGCGCCACCCGTGAGCTGGCGGTGCTGCGGGAGGCTCAGCCGGCATGAACGTCGTCCACACCGTCGCCGAGCTGCGTATCGCGCTGCTCGAGCCCCGCCGGGCCGGCCGAACCATCGGGCTGGTGCCGACCATGGGGGCCTTCCACGAGGGCCACCTGTCCCTGATGCGCCAGGCCCGCCGCGATTGCGACGTGGTCGTGGTGTCGCTGTTCGTCAACCCGGCCCAGTTCAACGATCCGACCGACCTCGAGCGCTACCCACGCGACCACGAGCGCGACGAGGCGCTGGCCGCCGAGCTCGGTGTCGACCACCTGTTCGCCCCGGCGGTCGAGGAGGTCTATCCCCCGGGCTTCGCCACCACGGTGTCGGTGGCCGGGATCACCGAGACGCTCGAGGGAGCCCATCGCGGCCGGGCCCACTTCGACGGCGTGACCACGGTGGTGACCAAGCTGTTCAACATTGTCGGGCCCGACGTGGCCTACTTCGGGCAGAAGGACGCCCAGCAGGCGCTGGTGATCCGCCGGCTCGTGCGCGACCTCGACATGCCCGTCCGGATCGAGGTCTGCCCGACCGTGCGCGAGGCCGACGGCCTGGCCCTCTCGAGCCGGAACGCCCACCTGTCGCCGGCCAACCGCGTCCGCGCCACCGCGCTTCACCGGGCTCTGGCCGGCGTACAGGACTCCGTGGCCGCCGGTGAGCGCGACCCCGCCGCCCTGCGCGCCCGCGCTCACGACGAACTTGCTGACGCTGAGATCGAGCCCGACTACTTCGAGCTCGTGTCCGCCGAGACGCTCGCCCCGGTCACCCGGATCGACGGCGCCGTCCTGGCCCTGCTCGCCGCCCACGTCGGCGGCACCCGACTGATCGACAACCAGCTGATCCAGCCGTCCCTCAACCACAACCACGAGGTGGCGACCCCGCTGCGGGCGCCAACCACCGCGTGAAGGAGAGAACCGATCGTGTCTGCCACCCCTCGCATCCCGATTCCGCAGAACCTCGACGCGCCGCTCCCCATGACGCTGCCCCGGCTGGCCGAGTGCAAGCGCCTCGGAGAGCCGATCGTGATGGTCACCGCCTATGACTACCCGTCGGCTCAGGTGGCCCAGGCCGCCGGCGTCGACATGGTGCTGGTCGGCGACTCCGGCGCGATGACCGTGCTCGGCTATTCCTCCACCGTGCCGGTGTCGCTCGACGAGATGCTGATGCTGGCGTCCGCCGCACGCCGCGGGCTGCAGACGCCGCTGCTGGTCGGCGACCTCCCGTTCGGCTCCTACGAGGCCTCCGATGAGCAGGCCATCGTCACCGCGCAGCGCTTCGTCAAGGAGGCCGGCTGTGACGCGGTCAAGCTCGAGCGCGGCGGTTCGAGCGTTCAGCGCGCCCGAGCGATCGTCGACGCCGGGATCCCAGTGATGGGGCACGTCGGGCTGACCCCGCAGACCGCCACCGCGCTCGGCGGCTATCGGGCCCAGGGTCGCACGGCCGAGCGCGCGCTGGGGGTCGCCCGTGACGCGCTCGCGCTCCAGGAGGCGGGCTGCTTCTCGCTGGTGTTCGAGGCGATCCCCGCCGCGGTGGCGGCGCGGGTCATGGAGCACCTGGAGATCCCGGTGATCGGCATCGGCGCCGGCCCGGCCACCGACGGCCAGGTCCTCGTCTTCCACGATCTGCTCGGCATCTACGACGGCCACGCGCCGCGGTTCGCCAAGCGCTACGGCGAGCTGCGCGACCAGATGGTGGCCGGCGTCGCTGCCTACGCCGCCGAGGTGCGCGGCGGCGCGTTCCCCGCACCCGAGCACACCTACTCGATCGACGAGGACGAGCTGCGCGAGTTCGAGGCGGGGCTCGCCGCCATCGGCTGATCGCCAATACCATCCGAGGCAATGCCGCGCCTCGGAAACCTGTTCGCTCCGCGCGACCGGGCTTACTTCGAGCTGTTCGAGGAGGCCGGCCGTAACGCCACGCTGGCCGCCGGCCTGCTGGAGCGCCTGCTCGAGAACTTTCCCGACAGCCGGGAGCTGGCCGGCGAGATCCTCGAATGTGAGCACGAGGGCGATCGGATCACCCACGACATCATCGACCGCCTCAACCACACGTTCGTCACGCCAATCGACCGTGAGGACATCCTCGCGCTGGCCTCGGCCCTGGACGACATCGTCGATTACACCGAGGAAGTGGCCGACTACCTCGGGCTGTACCGGATCGAGGCGCCGATGGATCAAGCGATTAGCCTGGCCCACGTGCTCAGCATGTCCTGCCAGGAGATCGGCAAGGCGATCCCGCTGCTCCGGGGCTTCAGGCCGGAGATCTCCGAACACACCGTCGAGGTGAACCGGCTCGAGAACGAGGGCGACCGGATCACCCGCGAAGCCGTCGCCTCGCTGTTCGACGCACGGATCGACCCGATGGTCGTGATCCGCTGGAAGGACATCTTCGAGCGGCTCGAGGCGGCCATCGACTCGACCGAGCACGTGGCCGACATCCTGCACGGGATCGTCATTAAGAACTCGTAGCCGCACGTGTCTCACTATTGGCACGGGCGGTTCGCTGTTGTAGCTTGCGCGCGTGGAGATGAGGGAGCCGCCCACCGGCGCCGGGCTGTCGGTCCGCGACATCGGCGTCTCGTTCGGCGGCATCACCGCGCTGGAGGGAGTTTCGGTCGACGTCTCTCCCGGCGAGGTCCTCGGGGTGATCGGTCCCAACGGCGCCGGCAAGACCACGCTGTTCAACGTGATCTGCGGCTTTGTCAGGCCCCGGGCGGGGACGCTCACCTGGCGCGGTAAGCCGTTTGATCGCATTCACCCCGATCGCCTGGCCGCGCTGGGGATCGCCCGGACCCTGCAGGGCGTGGGGCTGTTTGGCGGGCTCACCGTGCTCGAGAACGTGATGACCGGGGCGCACCGATTCCGGCGCGCGAGACTGGGCAGCGCGATGTTCGGCCTGCCGTGGTCCGACCTCGACGAGCACCGGCTGCGTGAGCGCGCGACGGCTGCGCTGGCCCGCCTGGGCTGCGAGGACGTTCTCGATCGGCTGCCCGGGACGCTGCCCTACGCGGTGCAGAAGCGTGTGGCCCTGGCCCGGGCGCTGGCCTGCGAGCCCGAGCTGCTGATGCTCGACGAGCCGGCCGGCGGTCTCGACACGCGGGAGCTGGCCGGCCTCGGCGAGCTGATCGGCTCGCTGGGCAGCTCGGTCGCGGTGATGCTGGTCGACCATCACATGGACTTCGTCGTGTCGGTGTGCGACCGGGTCGTGGTGCTGGACTTCGGTCGGGTCATCGCAGACGGCGAGCCGCACGCCGTTCAGCAGGATGCGCGCGTGCTCGAGGCCTATCTCGGCCGCGAGGCGGGAGACGACGATGCTCACAGTTGAGGAACTCACCACCGACTACGGGCCGATTCGCGCGGTCGACCGGGTCTCGTTCGAGGTGCCCGAGGGATCGGTCACCGCGGTCCTGGGGGCCAACGGCGCCGGCAAGACGTCACTGCTGCGCACGATCTGCGGGCTCGAGCGCGCCACCTCCGGGAGCGTGAAAGTCGAGGGCGAGGACATCACGCGCTGGGCGGTCGAGGAGATCGTCCGCTTCGGGGTGGCTCACGTGCCCGAGGGCCGCGGCGTGATCGCCGAGCTCACCGTGGCGGAGAACCTCCGGCTCGGGGGTCTCTGGCGCGGGCGTGACGCGTTGCCGCTGCGGGAGGTCTACGAGATGTTCCCGCGGCTCGAGGAACGCGCGAATCAGCCCGCGTCGCGGTTGTCGGGAGGGGAGCGCCAGATGCTCTCGATCGGCCGTGCGCTGATGGGCCGTCCGCGCGCGCTTCTGCTGGATGAGCCATCGCTCGGGCTCGCGCCGGTCCTGGTGGCCCAGATCATGAGCATGGTTCGCCGGCTGGCCGACACGCTCGGGCTGGCCGTGCTGCTGGTCGAGCAGAACGCCCGCAGCGCCCTGTCGATCGCCAACCGGGGCATCGTGCTGAACCTGGGCCGGGTGGTGGCCGAGCAGGATCCGGGCAAGCTGGCCGCCGACGACCGTCTCCTTCACGCCTACCTGGGCTTCTGAGGCGCGTCACATGACCAAGTTCATCGACCTCACACTGAACGGGATATCCACCGGGGCGATCTACGCCGCGGTGGCGCTCGCGCTGGTCCTGATCTGGCGTTCGACCCGGATCGTCAACTTCGCTCAGGGCGCGATGCTGATGTTCACCACTTTCCTCGCTTCGGCGGTGATCAACGGTGGCGGCTCGTACTTGCTGGGCTTCGTCGTCGCGCTGGCCGCGGGGCTCGTGCTGGGGGCGGTGGTCGAACGGGCGATCGTCCGTCCGGTCGAGAACGCGCCGCCGCTGAATGCGGTGATCCTGACGCTGGGGCTGTACACGCTCCTGGTGGCGATCGCCGGGATGATCTGGGGCAACACGCCGCGCTCGTTCCCCGCGGCCTTCTCGCTTCGCGGCTACCGGGTGGGGGGCACGAACCTGTTGTTCACCCCCAACGACACGTTCATCGTGCTGGTGGTGATCGCGGTCGCGGTGGCGCTCGCGCTCCTGTTCCGACGGACCTCGCTGGGCCTGCGGATGCGAGGCGCTGCGTTCGCACCCGAGGTGGCCCGGCTGCTCGGCGTCCGGGTCGGGCGCATGCTCACGCTCGGGTGGGCCCTGGCCGCGATGACCGGGGCGCTGGCCGGGGTGCTCGTCGCGCCGTCGGTGTTCCTCGGGCCGAACAGCTTCGACCCGATCCTGATCATCGGTTTCGTGGCCGCGGTGTTGGGCGGCCTCGACAGCCCGCCCGGCGCGGTCATCGGGGGACTCGTCCTCGGGCTGGCCCTGTCTTACGTCTCGGGCTACGAGGGCTCGGCGCTGGTGCCGCTGGCCGCCCTGGTCATCTTGGTGATCGTCCTGATGATCCGGCCGACCGGCCTGTTCGCGACGACACGGGAGCGGCGGGTGTGATCGGGCGCACGCGAGACCTGTTGCGGGCGAGCACGCTGCTCCGCTCGCTCGTGCTGGCGGTCGTGATCGGGCTGGTGCTGTTCCTGCTCAGCAACACGCTCAGCTCCTACCGCGACCTGCAGCTCGCAGACGGCGCGTACTACTTCTGCGTGCTCGCCGGGCTGACCGTACTGGCCGGCGCGAGCGGTCAGATCTCGCTCGGGCACGGCGCGTTCATGGCGGTCGGCGCGTACACGGTGGCCAAGCTCGCCAATGCCGGCTGGGCTCTGACCCCCGAGCTCGCCGCCGCTGCGGCCGTGACCCTGATCATCGGGATCCCGGTCGGGGTCGCCGCCAGCCGCCTGCGCGGGCCCTACCTGGCCGGCGCCACGCTGGCCTTCGCCGTCGGCCTGCCCGCGCTGGCCGACAAGTTCCCGGGGGCATTCGGCGGCGAGAACGGCCTGGCCATCAACCCACCGACCCCGCCGGCGTCGCTCGGGCTTAGCTTCCCACTCGAGCGCTGGCAGGCCTGGATCGCCTGCATCGGCGCCCTGATCGTGGTGTTCGTGTTCTACAACCTGATCCACAGCGGGATCGGGCGGTCGATGCGCGCGGTTCGAGACGACGAGATCGCGGCGTCGCTCGCCGGCCTGCGCATCGGACGCTGGCAGACGCTGGCGTTCGCGCTCAGCGCCGCCGCGGCCGGGCTGGGCGGCGGCCTGCTGGCCGTGGTGAGCGGCACGGTGGCCCCTGGAGCGTTCCCGCTGCAGCTGTCGCTCACGCTGCTCGCCGGCGTGGTCATCGGCGGCCTCGGGTCGCTGGTCGGCGCCGTGTGGGGCGCCGCGCTGCTCGTGCTGCTGCCCAACTGGACCACCGACATCGCCAACTCGTTCTCGTTGTCGTCCAACGTGTCCCACAACCTGCCGATCGCGGTGTACGGGGTCGTGTTGATCGTGGCCATGCTCGTATGGCCGAGCGGAATCCAGGGCGGGGTCCGGGCGATCGGGCGGGCCGTACGGCCCGTGGTGGCCGGGCGCGGCGGCCGGCTCGGGAGCAAGTCCGCGACCGGCGAGCCGCAGAACGCTTCGGCCGAACTCGACGGCGCTACCGAGACCGGCGTCGACGCCGAGCGGAGCCCGAGGGCCGGCGCGAAGACCCCGGCGGACGGTTAGCCGCGGCGCGCCTTGCGCGCAACCGGCCGCACCGGCTTGCGCGGGATCCCCAGGAGTGCCGCCGTCACGTCGTGCAGCCGTTCGTAGTCGCCCCGCACGCCGTTCGTCGCGTCGTTCCACAGGAAGGCATGTCGGAGGTGCACGAGGGCGTAGGCGAGCGTGGCCGGGTCGGCCGGCGGCTCGTAGTCGCCGGCCGCCATCTCCTCCTCGATCAGCGCCTGGACGCACGCCACGGCCCGTGGCTCGACCACGCCCGCGTTCGAGGTGAAGATCCGCATCGCGGTGCGCTCCTGCTCGAGCAGGCGGCGAACGGCGAGCGAGCGGATCAGGCTGCGGTTGACCCGGTCGAGCACCTCGAGCAGCCCGGCCGCGCCGCGGCGGCGTACCTCGGCCCGCTTGCGGGCGACCAGCAACTCGAGCTGGCGCGCGATCACCTCGCCCAGGAGCGCCTCGCGCGAGCCGAACCAGCGGTAGATGGTGGCCCGCCCAAGGCCCAGCCGCGACGCCACCACGGTGATGTCGACCCGCTGGCCCTCCAGGTACAACTCCGTGACCAGCGCGAGCACGTCGTCGGGCGAAGCGGTGGCCGGCCGGCCCCGCCTACCCGACCGGACCGGCCGCTCGACCGGCGCGTCGGTCGTCCCGAGATTCGTGTCCGTTCGTATTGCGATGGCCCTCAACGGAAATTAATATTTGAAACACCTGAGGGAAAACGTATCTAATTAGATTCCGCGCGTCGAACTTAAACGCGCTGTCCCAGTCGGGTCCACGTGTGGAGGAGGAGGAGAGGAATGAGGCTTCGCGGCACCAAATCGTTGGGCTACGTGGGAGTCGTGGTCGCGGTCGCGCTGGCCGTGGCCGCCTGCGGGTCATCCAAGAGCAGCAGTAGCGCCAGTGCCGCCGGAGGCGGCAGCAGCACCAGTAGCAGCAGTGGCAGCAGCGGAAACAACGGCGGCAGCACGGCTCCGGGGGTGACCGCGACGAGCATCACGTTCGGCACCCACCAGCCGCTCACCGGTCCGGCCGCACCCGGCTACAGCGAGATCGCCCCGGCCTCGCAGGCGTTCTTCAACTACGTCAACGCCCACGGCGGCGTGTACGGCCGAAAGATCAACCTGGTCATCAAGGACGACGCCTACAACCCGACCAACACGGTCAACGTGGTCCACCAGCTCGTCCTCCAGAGCAGCGTGTTCGGCATCTTCGAGGGTCTCGGGACGCCGACCCACACCAAGGTCGTCGGCTTCCTGAACGCCTCGCGGATCCCCGACATCTTCGTCGCCTCCGGCTGCCCGTGCTGGGACAACGGCTCCACCCAGCCCTACACGTTCGGCTGGCAGCCCAACTACACGATCGAGGGCAAGATCCTCGGCCAGTACCTCAAGCAGCATTTCGCCGGCAAGAAGATCGGCGTCCTCTACCAGGATGACGACTTCGGCCAGGGCGGCCTCGCCGGCATAAAGGACGAGGTGGCATCGGGCAGCATCGTCTCCGCCCAGCCCTACCAGCCCGGCGTGACCACGCTGGCGCCGCAGATCACCGCGATCAAGTCGGCCAAGGCGGATGTCCTGGTCGACTTCACCGTCCCGATCTACACGGCGATCGGTCAGCTCACCTCGTTCACCCTCGGCTACAAGCCGCAGCTCGTCGTCTCGAACGTGGGGATCGACCCGACCACCGTCGGCGCCCTGCTCAAGTCGATCTCCAAGGGCAAGGCGTCGGGGACCGCGCTGATCGAGGGCGCGATCAGCGACGGGTACCTGCCTTCGAACACGGACACCTCGAACCCGTGGATCCAGTTGTTCATGAAGGTCCACGACCAATACGACGCCAAGGCCCCCTTCGATGGCAACGTCGAGTACGGGATGGCCAACGCCTACACCCTGGTCCAGGCGCTCAAGGCCGCTGGTCCGCACCTGACCCGTCAGGCCCTGATCCAGGCGATCAACCAGCACGGCGGCAGCTGGACCGGACCCGGCCTGGTCCCGTTCCGCTACTCGACGAGCATCCACGGCGGATACGGTGGCGCCGAGATCGGGATGCTGAAGGGCGGCAAGATCGTCCTGAGCGGCAAGCCGCTGACCACCACTCCGGCCGCCGGCAGCGCGATCACCCCGTTCACGGGCACCCAACCAGCGCCTCCGTCCACCGGTATCCCCTCGAGCTAGGGGCTGGGCTGGACGCCCGCCTCTGCGGCACCGGCGCTTTCCGGACCGGTGCCGCAGGGCGGAAGGTGCTGGAAACGCGAGGTGCCGCAGATGCGGACTGCCCAGCCCTCCCCCTCGGCGCACCGCCTGGCCTCTCTTTGAGCTCGCGCAGAGCTGTCACCCGAGCATGGGTCCGCACGCAGCAAGAGCGGGCCTCGATGCCGCTCGGACGCCCCTCGCCGAAGCGCGGTCACGGATGCAGTGAGACCACGCCACGCTTAGCGCCGCGACAGTGCACGCGATCCGCGCACGGGGCGTCCGAGTGGCGCGAGGCCTGCGACCGCCTCAGTACGTGATCGTGCGAAGGACGCGCGCCGGGACGCCCGCGGCGACCGAGAATGGCGGGATGTCAGACGTCACGACGGAATTCGCGCCGATCACGCAGCGATCGCCGATCGTCACACCGCTGGTCACGACGACGTTGGTGCCACACCAGACGTTGTCGCCGATCCGCGTCGGGCCCTTGCTGGTGAAGCCCTGCCAGGTCACCGGTTGGTCGGGATCGTCGAACCGGTGTGAGGAGTCGGTGACGTAGCAGCCGTTGGCGAGCATGCAGTGCTCTCCGATCTCCACCAGCTCGAGTGAGGCCACCATCACGCCGAGGTTCAGGAACGTGCCGCCACCGATGCGCACGCGGGCCTGGTCGGGCGCGGTGATCCAGACGCCGGGCTCGAACAGCGTCTGCGGACCGATCTCGAGGCGTCCCTCGAGCAGGGCCTCGAGCACGTTTCCGTGCACGGGCCACCGGACGAAGGCTCCCCGGCGCATGAACTCCCAGTGGATCCGGGCACGGTTCCAGGGCAGCGCGTTGCGCTCGTACCACCGCCACTTCTGAAGCCACAGCTTGAGCGCCGCGGCGTCCGGCCGCCCCGGGGGCGCGGGGTCGGTCACCTGTCGCCGATCAGCCCGCGGCCGCCGCGGCCCGCCGGCGCGCAGGCGCCTGCTTCTTGGCCGTGCCGTTGGCCGACGGCGCGCGCTTCTTCACCGTGCCGTTCGCCGACCTCGCTGCGCGCACCGGCAACACGTCGGCCAGGAACGTGCCGGTGTAGGAGCCGTCCACCGTGGCCACCTTCTCCGGCGTGCCGGTCGCGATCAGGCGACCACCTTCCTCTCCCCCTTCCGGCCCGAGGTCGATGATCTGATCGGACACCTTGATCACGTCGAGGTTGTGCTCGATCACCACCACCGTGTTGCCGGCGTCGACCAGGCGCATCAGCACCTCGAGCAGGCGCTGGATGTCGGCGAAGTGGAGGCCCGTGGTCGGCTCATCGAGGATGTACAGCGTCTGCCCGGTGGCCACCTTGGACAGCTCGGCGGCCAGCTTCACCCGCTGGGCCTCGCCGCCGGACAGCGTCGTGGCCGGCTGGCCCAGCCGCATGTAGCCGAGACCGACGTCGTGCAGCGCCTCGACCCGGCGGCGGATCTTGGGGATGTGCGCGAAGAACTCGAGTGCCTCCTCGATCGGCATCTCGAGCACGTCGGCGATCGTCTTTCCCTTGAACCGCACGTCGAGCGTCTCCCGGTTGTAGCGCTTGCCGTGGCATTGCTCGCACGGCACGTACACGTCGGGCAGGAAGTGCATCTCGATCTTGATCTGCCCGTCGCCCCGGCACACCTCGCACCGGCCGCCCTTGACGTTGAACGAGAACCGCCCGGGCTTGTAGCCCCGCGCCCGCGCCTCCTGGGTCTTGGAGAACAGATCGCGGATCTGGTCGAACAGCCCGATGTAGGTGGCCGGATTGGACCGCGGCGTGCGTCCGATCGGCGACTGGTCGACCGAGATGATCTTGTCGACCTGCTCGAGGCCGGTGATCCGTCGGTGCGCGCCCGCCTTCTGCCGGGTGCGGTGCAGCCGGTTGGCCACCGCCTTGTAGAGCACCTCGTTGACCAGGGTCGACTTGCCCGAGCCCGAAACTCCGGTCACGCAGCAGAGCACTCCGAGCGGGATCTTCACGTCGACCTTCTGCAGGTTGTTCTCCGACGCGCCCTCGATCGACACGTAACCACTCGGCTTGCGCCGCCGGCGCGGGACCTCGATCCGCCGGGTCCCGGCCAGGAACTGACCGGTCAGCGATTCCGCGACCTTGGTCACCTCCTCGGCCGTCCCCTGCGCCACCACGTGCCCGCCGTGCTCGCCCGCGCCCGGCCCCATGTCGAGGAGGTGGTCGGCCGCCCGCATCGTGCCCTCGTCGTGCTCGACCACCAGCACCGTGTTGCCCAGGTCGCGCAGGCGCTCCAGCGTGGCGATCAGCCGGTTGTTGTCGCGCTGGTGCAGGCCGATCGACGGCTCGTCGAGGATGTAGAGCACGCCGACCAGCGAGGAACCGATCTGCGTGGCCAGCCGGATCCGCTGCGCCTCGCCACCCGACAGCGTGGCCGCCGCGCGGTTCATCGACAGGTAGCCAACGCCGACGTTGTCGAGGAAGCGCAGGCGCTCCTCGATCTCCCGCAGCACCAGCCGCGAGATCCGCTGGTCGTGGTCGCTCAGCTCGAGCCCGTCCACCCACTCGAGCGCCCGCCGCGCTGACAGCGCGGTGAAGTCGTGGATCGCCGTGCCGTTGACCAGGACCGCCCGCGACTCGGGCCGCAGCCGGGCGCCCTTGCAGTCCGGGCACGGACGCAGGGTCATGTACTCCTCGATCTTCTCGCGGGCGAGCTCGGACTCGGTCTCGCGGTAGCGGCGCTCGAGGTTGGGGATGATCCCGTCGAAGTTGGTCGAGTACGACCGGCGGCGGCCGAACCGGTTGCGGTAGGTGACCTGCACCCGGTCGCCGTTGGTCCCGTACAGGAAGAAGTCCCGGGCCTGGTCGGGCAGGTCTTCCCACGGCGTCTCGAGGTCGACGTCGTAGCGCTCGGCGATGGCCTGGATCAGCTGGTCGTAGTAGTCCGACGCGCTGGCCGCCCACGGCGCGATCGCGCCCTCGCCGATCGACAGCGTCGGATCGGGCACGACCAGCTCGGGATCGATCTCCATCTGAGACCCGAGGCCGGTACATCGCAGGCACGCCCCATGCGGCGAGTTGAAGCTGAAGATGCGCGGCTCGAGCTCGACCAGGCTCGGCCCGTGCACGGGACAGGCGAACCGCTCGGAATAGGTCTGGATCTCGCCGGTGTCGACCAGCTCGATCTCGACCAGACCGTCGGCCAGCGCCACCGCGGTCTCGACCGAGTCGGCCAGCCGCTTGCGCAGCTCGCCCTTCATCACCAGCCGGTCGACCACGATCGCGATGTCGTGCTTGTACTTCTTGTCGAGCACGATCTCCTCGTCGAGCCGGCGCAGCTCGCCGTCGACCTTGGCCCGGGTGAACCCCTCGCCCCGCAGCTCCTCGAGCTGCTTGCCGTACTCGCCCTTGCGGCCGCGGACGATCGGCGCCATGACCATGAACCGGGTTCCCTCGGGCAGCTCCATCACCTGGTCGATGATCTGCTCGGCCGACTGGCCGGTGATCGGCCGGCCGCAGATGTGGCAGTGCGGATGGCCGATCCGCGCCCACAGCAGGCGCAGGTAGTCGTAGATCTCGGTCACCGTGCCCACCGTCGAGCGCGGGTTCCGCGACGTCGTCTTCTGGTCGATTGAGATCGCCGGCGAGAGTCCCTCGATCGAGTCGACGTCGGGCTTGTCCATCTGCCCGAGGAACTGGCGCGCGTAGGCCGACAGCGACTCGACGTAGCGCCGCTGCCCCTCGGCGTAGATCGTGTCGAAGGCCAGCGAGGACTTCCCCGACCCCGACAGGCCCGTGATCACGGTCAGCGCATCCCGCGGGATCGTGACCGTTACGTCCTTCAGATTGTGCTCTCGCGCACCCGAGACGACCAACTTGTCCACGTAACCGAGTCTAATGGACCGAACAGACGTTCCCGTCGACGGTCGTTCGCTGTTTGCGGGTAAATCGCCGGGTGGCATCCTCCCGCCGGATGCGCCCCCCGGAGCCCGTCCTCGTCCGCGCCGCCGAGCCGGGGGAAAAGACCTGGATCGAGCGCCATCTGAACGAATCGTGGGGCTCGACGACCGTGGTCAGCCGGGGCATCGCGCACGACGCCGCGAGCCTCCCGGCGCTCGTGACCGTGGACTGCGGCGAGATCGTGGGTCTGGCCACCTTCCGCTTCGCCGGCGATGCTTGCGAGCTGGTCACGCTGGACGCCCTCCGCCGGCGGCAGGGAATCGGCTCAGCGCTGCTCGCGCGTGTCGCGGAGGAGGCCGCCGGGCGGGGCTGCCGGCGTCTCTGGCTGATCACCACCAACGACAACCTGGATGCGATCCGCTTCTACCAGCGCCGCGGCATGCGGCTGGTCGCCGTGCACCCGGGCGCGGCGGACGAGGCCCGGCGGATCAAGCCGAGCATCCCGCTGATCGGCGAGGACGGCATCCCGATCCACGACGAGCTCGAGTTCGAACTCATCCTCGGCTGACGACATCGGCGCGGGGCGCCCGAGGACGCCCGACCCGGATAACTCGTCACGCGACCCATGCCGAGCGAGGCGTGACGACCTGGCCGCGTGGGGCACGGTTAAGTCGTCACGCCCGCGGATTGGGGCGGCGCGTGACGAGTTATCCGGGTGATCGGCGCCCGCGCGTCCCGGGCGATCCGCGCCCGCGCGCCCGAGTTCGGCTTGGTCTCCGGAAGTTGTGACGTTGTGACGAACTGGGTGGCCCTTGCGCCGGCGACTCAGCCTCCGATCGCCACCGCGAACACGTGCAATGCCGGGTTGTATCCGGCCACGCTCCCCAGCGGCGGAAGCGCCACCGCCTCGACCGTCTTGCCCGAGTCGATCGGCACCGAGGTCTCGAACACGTATACGGTGTGTCCCGACGATCCCGACGGATAGTTCGCGTAGTTGACAGCCGCCACCTGGGTGTTCGCCGGGTTGCCGTTCTGGCCGGACGGATACCAGAAGTTCCCCACGTCCAGGTTGAACGTCGAGGTGCTGCCGTCGGTGTAGTCGACGGTGCCGGTCCCGCTGAGCGGCGAGTTGTTGGTCGCGGTGAGGAACCCGAGCTTGGAGCCCGATCCCGACAGCGCGATGATCTGCCCCTGGGCCATCGTGTTGTCCGGCTGCATCGCCGGCACGTTCGGCCAGGTGAAAGTCAGGCCGTCGGCGTGCACGGTGGCGCCGGGCGCGAGGCCGGCGCCGGTCAGTCCCTGCGCCGAGTAGGTCGTCCCGTGGCCGTCGAACCCGTCGAAGCCCGAGCTCGCGCCGCGGTTCGAGTCGTCGGTGATGCCGATGTTGTCGTAGCTGTCGGCCAGCGACGCGTAGGGAACCTGCACGGTGGCGCCGGCCAGCAGCGACTCGCGACGACCCCGCGCCCGGCCCGGGCGGAAGGTGACGCGAGCGATCAACGGGATCGACCCGGCCGACAGCCCCGACCCCGGCGGTGTCACCGTGAAGGTGACCCGGCGCGAGCCGCCCGGGGCCACGTCGCCGAGCGCAACCGGACCGGCGGGCGTGACGGTCCAGCCGGCCGGAGCGCTCAACCGCACGGTCGCGCCGCCGAGCGGCCGGCGCCCACCGTTGAACAGCGTGGCCCGGACTTTGAACGCCTTGCCGGGCTGGGCCAGCGGCGTCGAAGGCGTGAGCGCGAGCGTCGGCTGCCCGGCCACCGGCCTGCCGTACGTCGCCGCGCTGTAACCAGGGCTGAAGACCGCCGCCACGGGAATCCCGCCGGCCTGGTTGCCGAGCGCGACCAGACGCACGCGGCCGAGCCCGCCGCCGCTCGGCTCGAGTCCCCACTCGGCGATCACGATCGTGTTTCGGCCCTGCTCGTCGAGCAGGCCGGCCGGGACGTAGAACTGGTGCTGCGGGCCGAGCAGGTTGTCGTACTGGCCGATCAGCCAGCCGTTGACGAACACAAACGCCCGTGAATCCGCCGTCTGGCCCCCCGGCAGGCTGTCCAGCTGCACCGCGATCGGCACGTAGCTCCGGCGCGGGATGTCGAGCCGGAACGTGGTGCGGTACCAGCCGATGCCCTCGGGCACGCCGCGTGCGCTCCAGTCGTCCGGGAGCGAGACCGACCGCCAGTCGCGGTCCGGGTAGCCCGGCAACGACCACCCGTGGTTGGTGCCGTACAGGCCGGTGGCGTTGAGCGGACCGCGGACCGGATCCTGCTGGACTCGATCGCCGCCCTGGTTGCCGGCCAGGCGCCACGTCACCGCGGCCGAGGACCCCTCGAGCTTGGCGCCCATCAGCCCGCGCGGGCTCTTGTGCGCGTCGTTGGGCGCGAACCCGTAGACCCCGTCCTCATCGTGGCTCGAGCTCTGGACGAGCACGGCGACGACGTTGTCCGCGCCGCGCCGGAGCGCGGCCGCGGGGAAGCTGAACGTCTCGGTCTGCTGGTTGCCGGCGGAGTTCGACCCCAGGAACGCCCCGTTCAGCCACACGCTGAATGCCCCGTGCTGCCCGCCGTTCGCGGTCAGCGTGATCCCGGTCACGCCACCGCCGGTGGCGAAATGCCCTCGGTACCAGATGAAGCCGTGGTGGAACCCGTAGTCGTCGGCATACAGCACGGGCGTCGTGACCGGAGCGGTCGGGTTCGTCGTGACCGGGTGATCGGCGAGCGTCCACGCGCTGTCGTCATACCCCGGCTGGGCCTCGGGCGTCTCGAACCGGAAGCGCCAGCCCGTAAGTGACGGCAGCGCAGGCGCGGCCGGGCCGGCCAGCGACCCGGCCAACGAGCCATCAACCCGCCGCGTGGTGTAGACGGCGAATCCGTTCCAGGTCACCCGGGTGACGCCGGCCGGCGCCCAGACGCTTACCAGTCCCGAGCGGCTGGTGTCGCCCGTGAGCACGAGCGTGCGCCCGCGCGTCTGGGCGGTGCGGACCAGGTAGGCGCCCCGCACCAGCGCCGCGCCGCCCGCGGTCGAGACCGGCCAGAAGTCCTCGGCCAGCGTCTTCTCGGCCACGATCAGCAGGAGCGGCGGCCGGCCGCCGCCCGTGATCAGAACCTCATCGAGGCCCTGATGGGTGTAATCGAGCCGCTCATCGCCACGGGTCGCATCCCAGGTCGTCTGGACGCTCCCACGAAGCACCCTGACCGTCGGCCGCGCCGAATACCGCAGCACGGTCTCGCCGTCGGTGCCGGCGGGTCCATAGAGCAGCGCCGTCGGGCGGCCCGCGATCGGCGCCTCGGTCATCAGCTCGGAGGTCGAGTACTGGAGGTGCTCGCCG
This sequence comes from uncultured Solirubrobacterales bacterium, assembly GCA_963834675.1. Classification (GTDB taxonomy): domain Bacteria; phylum Actinomycetota; class Thermoleophilia; order Solirubrobacterales; family Solirubrobacteraceae; genus Palsa-465. Next base: position 573,862 of record CAWICS010000008.1, on the reverse strand, counting down.
TCGAAGCTGTAGTTGCTCAGCAGCAGCCGGGCGTCGCGGCCCTGGAGCGTGATCGACGTGCCGGGCTGCTGAGGGACGCTCGAGTAGTAGTCGGCCTGCTCCGCGGCGCTCGGAACGTCGATCGCGTCGATGACCACGGTGGCCGAGCTCGAGGCGGGGTTCTTCTGGCCGGTGACGTCGATCTCGAGCGTGTGGCTGCCGGTCGTGAGCCCGCTCGTCTGGAACAGGACCTGCTGGACCTGCTTGCCGGCCGGGCTGTAGGTGTCGACCGTGGCTACCTTGGTGCCGTCGACCAGGACGTCGGCGATGCCGCCGTTCGTGTTCGTCGGGCCGATCCAGCGCACGGCGGTGCCGGTGAAGGTGACCTTGACGCTCGAGCCGGCGGTGGCGCTCCACGACTCGGTCCGGTCGTAGTCGCCGCCGGTGTAGTTGGAGTTGCTCGAATTGGCGTGGAACCAGGTCCCCGTGTAGGTGAGGGCGGGATCGACGTCGTCGTACGTGTAGCTGAACGCCGGGGCGGCGTCGAGCGACAGGTGGGTGCTCACGGTCGCGGTCGAGGAGGCGTTCGCCTGGCGCAGGTAGATGAACTGGGTCCCGTCGTCGGGGTTTCCGCGCGCCATCGCGGTGACCGCGGGGTTGCTCACGCCGGGCGCCGCCACACCCTCGGTCTTGGCCAGCGACGGCACGGCCTGGACGAAATCGCCGAGCAGCTTGTTCTCGCCGTACTTCGATCCCGCGATCTCGCCGGGATCGCTCGGGGTGCCGATCTCGCCCGACTCGCGGATGGCCGAGCCGTAGTCGTAGGAGGTGTACATGAACGGCGCGGGCAGCCAGCCCCAGTTGGTGCCGCCGACCGTCATGTAGTTGCTCTCGATCGTCACGCCCTGGCCGAAGTTGCTCTTGTAGAAGACGTTCTCGAAGTCCGGCCCGGTCAGCTCATAACAGGCGTCGTAGCCCGCGCCGCCCCAGCTGTCGTACGAGCCGCCCTGGAACTCCGGCAGCATCAGCGGCTGGCCGGGCAGCGGCGAGAAGCTCGGCGGATTGCCGAACGAGCTCGTGTTGGCGCAGTTGAAGCCGAGCGGGTAGGAGTCGAACCCGTCGATGTCGGGCGCGCCGGGCGTCGCCTGGAACGTCCCGCTGTGGTTGCCGGTGAGCGGGACGTCGATCCCGTCGGAGCGGATCTTGGCCTCGAGCTCCTGCATGTAGTTGACCGTCGAGGCGTCCTTCCAGAACAGCTCGTTCTCGACCTGGTACAGGATCACGTCGCCGCCGCGGGTGATCTGGTGGGCAGCGATGATCGGGTCGATCTCCGACAGCCACTGCCGGGCGGCCGCGACGTAGTCGGCCGCGTCGGTGCGCGCCTTGCCCTGCTGGGTCACGAGCCATCCCGGGAAGCCGCCCGCGTCGGTCTCGGCGTTCACGTAGGGGCCGGGGCGCGCGATCACGTACAGCCCCGCCTTCTGGGCGTCGTTCAGGAACGTGTTGACGTCGCTTACGCCGGAGAAGTCGTACACGCCGGGCGCCGGCGAGTGGTAGTCCCAGTCGAAGTACGGCGTGACCGCGTTGAACCCGTCGGCCTTCATCTTCTCGAGCCGGTCGAGCCACAGCGAGGGAGAGGGCAGCCGCCAAGGATCGAACTCACCGGAGTAGATCACCGTGCGCTTGCCGCCGATCGTCAGCGAGTACTGGTCGAACGTGACCTTCGCCGGCTGGCCGCGGAGCACGTCGCGCGGTGGCGCGATCGGCGCCGGGGTGGCCGCGTTCGACGGCCGCGACGTCGGACCCGCCGCTCCCGAGCCCGTGTTCGCGCGGACCGTGAACGAGTACGCGCTGCCGTTGCTCAGGCCGTCGACGATCGCCCACGCGTTCGGGACGGGCGCGGTCGCCTGCTCACCGCCGGACGACGTCACCGTGTACGAGACGACGTTCCCCTCCCCCCGCTTCGGCGGGCACCACGTGACCGTGACCGACCCGTTGCCGGCGATCGCGCGGACGCGCGTGGGCGCGCCCGGAGTCGCGGCCGCCGCTTGAGCCGGCGTCGGGCTCGGGCATCCGTTCGCCGGCCGCGCCGCCGATACCGGCGCTCTCGTGCTCGCGGTGGCGGGCACCCCGCCCACGAGTGCGAGCGCCGCGGTTGCCAGGACGAACGCGATCACGCGCTTGGGGAACATCTCTATACCTCCCAGGCCGGCTAGTGGCGCGCCAACCTTCCTCCCGATGTGCAGTGCCGGCCCGTGTGAGCGCTCACAGTACCACCGGAACGCGCGCCGAACCGCGCGGCCGGGAGGGCCGCGCGTCACACCGTCAGACCTCGAACGCGCGCGTCAGTTCTCGAACGAGGAGTACACCTCGTCGAGCAATCCGCGCCGGTCGGTGAGCCGGAAGTTCTCGGCCAGGTAGCGGTCGATCTCATCCCGCGGCGTGCGGTTCATGACCATGTTCAGGGCGATCAGCCGGGCGCTCTCGTCGTCGCCACCGTTGGTGTGCCGAGGCTCGGCCGTGGGCGGGGTCAGCACCTCGCCGGCCGCGGCGCCGGCCACGTCCGTCGAGTGCTCGAACGGCTCGAACGGCTCGGCCGAGGGGATGGCGGGCGCTGCCTGCTCGACCGCCTCCGGCGGGGCGGCCGCCGGCCGCTGGGCCGCCGAGCCTGCCTCGGGCTCGAACTGCGGGCGGGGCACCACGGCGTTCTTGACCGCGGCGAGGTTGCCCTCGAGCAGCTGGAGATCGGCATTCAGCCGGTTCGAGCCGGTCCGGAGCGATTCGATCAGCGCGCCCAGCTCGTTCTCCATCGCGTCGATCCGCTCGAGCATCCCGGTGGTCGACTCGGAGACCTTGCCCACGTAGTCGCGCGCCTCGCTGGTCGCGTGCTCGCGCGTGGCGTCGGCCTCGTTGCTGGCCTCGGCCTTGATGTCGCGCGCCTCGTCCTCGGCCTGGCGCTGAATGTCCGCGGCAGTGGTCTCGGCGGCCTCGACGATCGATCGCACCTGCTCGCTGGCGGCCGCGGCGAGCGATTCGCTGCGCCGGCGCGCGGAGCGCTTGAGCTCATCGATTTCGTCGGCAAGAAGCTTGAGGTGGGCGTCCACCGCGTCCGGGTCGTAGCCTCGGCGCCCGATGGGAAAGTCTTTCTTCTCGATGCTCTGTCGGTCCAGCGCCACGGAACTACCTCCGTCTCGAGGTGGGGAAGCGTCCGCAGGGTACCGAACGCGCAGGCGGTTGATCGGAGGCGCGGCCGGATTTAGCCGGTAGGTGCGTAACCCTCGGCGATTGCCTGATCGAGCTGTCGCTTGAGGTCGCGGATTTCGTCGCGGAGCTTGGCGGCGTACTCGAAGCGCAGCTCCTCGGCGGCGGCCAGCATCTCCTCCTCTAGCGCCACGATCGTCCTCTCGATCTCGGCCGGGGGCATGTCGGTCGCGGGGCGGCGCCGGCGGCGGGACCTCGGCACCTTGGACTCGGACTGGAGGAACTCGGCGATGTCCGAGATGCCCTTGACGATCGTCTCCGGGGTGATCCCGTGCTCCTCGTTGTAGGCGACCTGGATCGCCCGGCGGCGGTCGGTCTCGCCGAGCGCGGCGCGCATCGCGGCCGTCTCCTTGTCGGCGTACATCAGCACCTTGCCCTCGATGTTCCGGGCGGCGCGGCCGATCGTCTGGATCAGCGAGGTCTCGCCGCGCAGGAAGCCCTCCTTGTCAGCATCGAGGATCGCCACGAGTGAGACCTCGGGCAGGTCGAGTCCCTCGCGAAGCAGATTGACCCCGACCAGGATGTCGAACTCGCCCAGGCGCAGCTGGCGGATGATCTGAATCCGCTCGAGCGTGTCGATCTCCGAGTGCAGGTAGCGCACCCGGAAGCCCATCTCGAGCAGGTAGTCGGTCAGGTCCTCGGACATCTTCTTGGTCAGCGTGGTCACCAGCGTGCGCTCGTCGCGATCGACCCGGACGCGGATCTCGTTCATCAGGTCGTCGATCTGGTTGCGCGTCTCGCGGACCTCGACGTCCGGATCGACGATGCCGGTCGGCCGGACGATCTGCTCGACGATCCGCTTGGAGTTCGTCCGCTCGTACTCACCCGGGGTGGCCGACACGAACACCATCTGCTGGGTGATCGAGAGGAACTCCTGGAAGGTCTGCGGCCGGTTGTCCATCGCGCTCGGCAGGCGGAACCCGTAGTCGACCAGCGTCTGCTTGCGCGAGCGGTCACCCTCGTACATGCCGCCGATCTGCGGCACGGTCTGGTGGGACTCGTCGATGAAGCAGACGAAGTCCTCGGGGAAGTAGTCGAGCAGACAGTAGGGCCGCGAGCCGGGGGCGCGGCCGTCCAGGATCCGCGAGTAGTTCTCGATCCCGCTGCAGAAACCGAGCTCCTTGAGCATCTCCATGTCGTACTGGGTGCGCTGGCGCAGGCGATGGGACTCGAGCAGCTTGCCCTGGGCCTCGAGCTCGGCGCAGCGATCATTCAGCTCCCGGCCGATCTCGGCGACGGCGTCCTCGATCATGCCCTCGCGGACGTTGTAGTGCGAGGCGGGCCAGATCCCGACGTGCTCGATGTCGTCCTGAAGGACCTCGCCGGTCAGCGGATCGAACTCCTGCAGGTGCTCGACCTCGTCGCCGAACAGCACGATCCGGTACGCGGTCTCGGCGTAGGCGGGGAAGATCTCGAGCGTCTCGCCGCGCACCCGGAAGTTCCCGCGGGCCAGCGCGGTGTCGTTACGCGAGTACTGGATCGAGACCAGCTTGCGGAGCAGGCCGTCGCGGTCGATCATCTCGCCCTTGCGCAGCGTCTGGAGGTTCTCGTCGTAGGTCTGCGGCGAGCCCAGGCCGTAGATGCACGAGACGCTGGCCACGATCACCACGTCGCGCCGGGCGAACAGCGCCGCGGTGGCCGAGTGGCGCAGCCGGTCGATCTCCTGGTTGATCGCCGAGTCCTTCTCGATGTAAAGGTCCTTGCTCGGGACGTAGGCCTCGGGCTGGTAATAGTCGTAGTAGGAGACGAAGTACTCGACCGCGTTGCGCGGGAAATAGGTGCGGAACTCGTTGCACAGCTGGGCGGCCAGCGTTTTGTTGTGCGCGATGATCAGCGCCGGCTTCTGCACCGCCTCGATCGTGGCGGCCATGGTCATGGTCTTGCCAGTGCCGGTGGCGCCCAGCAGCGTCGTCTTCGGCTCGCCGGCCAGGATGCCCTCGGCCAGCGAGGAGATCGCCGCCGGCTGGTCGGCGGTCGGGCTGTAGGCGGCGTCGAGTTCGAACTGCGGCATGTCGGTCTAGCGTAGCGGTGGCGCCACGCGGAAAGGGTGCCGCGAATTGCGGTCAGGGAATGGCCGCGAGGACCCGCCCGGGCCGCGCCCTACCCGTACAGCTGATTGGCGTACTTGCGCCGGTACTGCCCCTCCGCGTGCAGCACCTTCTGCACGTAGTCGCGGGTCTCGGGGAACGGGATGTCGGCCACCGTCAGGGACCGCCCGTCCGCGTGGGCGTCGGCCACCCACCGGTCGACGTTGGACTCGCCACCGTTGTAGGCGGCCAGGGCGAGCGACAGGTTGCCGTGGTACTCGTCGAGCAGGTAGCGCAGGTAGTAGCTGCCGTAGGCGATGTTGACCTGAGGATTGGCCAGGTCGGCCGTCGTGAAGGTGGTGGCGCCCGAGCGGCGAGCGAGGAACGACGCCGTCTGGGGCATGACCTGCATCAGCCCGATCGCGCCGACGGACGAGTCGCGGGGCTCGAACTTGGTCTCGGCGTAGATCACGGCCGCGACCAGGGCCGGATCGAGGTGCTTGGCGCCCGCCTGCTGGCGGATCACGTCGGAGTACCGGAGCGGGAGCGAGAGCTCGTTGACCGCCTTCTTCACGAGCGGCACCGAGAGCAGCACCACGACGGTCACTGCCAGCACCCCCACCCCGAGCGCGAGCAGGCCCAGTCGACGCCGGGCCGCGCGCCGACGGCGCCGGGCCGCCGCGGCTCGCGTCGCAGCAGCGTTGTTGCTCCGACCGCGCGAACGCGGGCCGGCACTCAGCGTGGACGGACTCACGACCCCAGCATCTCAAGAACCGACGACAACTTCGACTCGAGCTCCTCCAACGTACCGTCGTTAAGCACCACGTACGTCGCACGGTGCGCTTTTTCCTCCTGGGTGAGCTGCCGGGCGGAACGCGCGTCGAGCGCCTCGTGCCCTCGCGCCCCCGCCCGATCCGCGCGCAGGTCCTCGCGCGCGACCACGGCAATCGTGGCGTCGAATGCCCCGTCCATGCCCGACTCGAACAGGAGCGGCACCTCCACGACGGCCGCGCGCACGCCTTCGGGAAGCGATTCTCGCCACGACGCCATCCGGTCCCCCACCCGCGGCCACAGCAATCCCTCAAGCCATGCGCGGTCCTCGGCCGTGGCGAAGGCGACGCGAGCAAGAGCCGCCCGGTCAATCACCCCATTCCGCTCGATGGCGTTCCCGAAACGGCCAACGACCGCCGAAACAACATCATCATCCGAATACAGCTCGTGCACGACCGCGTCGGTCGAGAGGACGGCCGCTCCCGCCCGCTCCAGCGCGTCGAGCGCGGTGGACTTGCCCGCCCCGATTCCGCCCGTCAGTCCGACGAACGGGATGCGTTCAGCCCTCTGGGTCAGCCGCGGCGGGCTCGTCGACGCTCGCCGAATCCGTGTCCGAATCCGCGTCCGAATCCGTGTTGGTCGCCGAGGCGTCGACATCGCCCTCGTCGACCTCTTCGGCCGGGGCCGAGGGCGCAGCCTCGTCGGCGCCGGCGAACACGTCCTCGGACAGGCCGAGCTCGGGCATGTCGTCCAGGTCGCCAGCATCGCCGTCCACCGGCGCGGTGATCGGCCGGACCGGAAGCACTTGGCCCTCGACCCGCTTGATCGACAGCGAGAGCCGCCGGCGCTCGGAGTCGATCTCGAGGATCTTGACCCGCACCGGGTCGCCCGGCTGGATGATCTCGCGCGGGTTCTCGACGTGATGCTGGGCCAGCTCGGAGATGTGCACGAGGCCCTCGACCCCGTCGAGGATCTCGACGAACGCGCCGAACGTGACCACCTTGGTGACCGTTCCCTCGAGCTCGTCGCCCACGTTGTAGGTGTCGACCACGCGCTGCCACGGGTCCTCCTGGGTCTGCTTGAGACCCAGAGAGATCCGCTGACGCTGGCGATCGATGTCGAGCACCTTGACCGTGACCTTGGCCCCGATGGACAGGATCTCGGACGGGTGGTTGACGTGCGACCACGAAAGCTCGGAGATGTGGATCAGACCGTCGATCCCATCGAGGTCGACGAACGCGCCGAAGTCGACGATGTTGGAGATCGTGCCCTCCACGACCTGGCCGGGCTGCAAGCGGTCGAGGATCCGCTCGCGATCCTCCTTGCGCTGCTCCTCGAGCACGGCGCGGCGAGACAGGACCACGTTGTTGCGCGAGCGGTTGAGCTCGATCACCTTGCACTCGATCGACTGGCTCATGTACTCGTCGAGGTTGGGCACCCGGCGGATATCGACCAGCGAGGCCGGCAGGAAGCCGCGCACCCCGAGATCGATTATCAGCCCGCCCTTGACCACCTCGATCACGGCGCCCTCGACCGGTTCGCCAGACTCGGCGGCGGCCTCGATGCGGCGCCAAGCCTTCTCGAAGCGTGCGCGCTTCTTGGAAAGAATCAGGCGGCCGTCCTGGTCCTCCTTGGTGAGAACGAGCGCGTCGACCTCCTCGCCCAGGGACACCTCGTCGCTCGGATCGACCGACTTGCGGATCGAGAGCTCCGAGGAGGGGATGACCCCTTCGGACTTGTAGCCGATGTCGACGAGGACCTCGTCGTTGTCGATGCGGACGACCTGGCCGGTAACGACGTCGCCTTCCTGGAACGGGTGGACGGTCGCGTCGTAATTGGGAACGATCTGGCCATCGATCTCGAGCAGCAGGCCGTCGGAGCCCTCGACGACCTTGGCGTTCGAATGATCGGTAGCGGGATTAAGCGTTGTGGTTGAAGACATGCGTGAAGCGGAGGATAGCCGCAGATGGAGGGATGAGCGGTCTGAAGGGCCCTCCCTATCATCCGCTGCCGATGCCGATCAGAGCGACCAAGCGCGGCGCTGAGCGCACGCGTCTGGACCGAGACTGCGACGTGCTGATCTGTGGCGCGAGCTTCGCCGGCCTGGCCGTGGCCCGCGAGCTGCGCGAATCCGGCGCCGACGTGCTGGTGATCGACCGCTACGAGATCGGCGAGCGACAGACCTCAGCGTGCGGGATCCCCACCGGCTGGCTGACCCAGCTCGACCTGCACGGCTCGTTGCAGCAGACCTTCGGCGAGCTGGTCATCCACACCCCCTACACCACGGTCGACTACCGCCTCCCCTGGACCTTCTCGACCTTCGACTACCGCACGTTGTGCGGCCTGCTCTGGGATCAGGTCCCGCCCGCCCAGTTCGGGTTCGAGACCGCCAAGGTCGACGGTCGCACGGCCAACACCGTCCACACCGATCGCGGCGACATCACGGCCACTCACATCGTCGACGCGCTCGGCTGGCGGCGCATTCTCGGTAGCGCCGAGAACATCCAGCCTCCCGACGCCCTGCTCTCCCGCGGCCTCGAGGTCCACCCGCGCGGCTCCGGGAACGACATGGAGATCTGGATCGACCGCTCCTACGTCCCGGCCGGTTACGGCTGGAGCTTCCCGGCCGGCGAGGAGGTCCGCATCGGCGTGGGCTCGTTCGACCCGCGCTTCCACGTCAAGGAGCCGACCGTCCGCCTGGCCAACGACCTGAACGCCGAGACCGTCCGCTACCAGGGCAACTGGATCCCCCATGCCCTGCGCGAGGCCGCCGAGGACGGCGTGTACTTCGTGGGCGACTCGGCCGGCCATTGCCTGCCGCTCACCGCCGAGGGAATCCGGACCGCGCTCTACTTCGGGCTCGCCGCCGGGCGCGAGCTGCGCGAGGTCCTAGCCGGACGCCGGTCCGCCCCCGAAGCGCTGCATCGCTACTCCGCGTTCAGCGCCTCCCACGCCACCGCCTACCGATGGCTGCTGCGGGTCCAGCGCCTGATCCCGCGCATAGCTCCCCGTCTGCTGGGCGGCTCTCTGCGCGCCATGCAGAGTCGCCGCTTCCTCGACTGGTCGTTCAACCATTACCTGGAGATCGCACACCCGCGGTTCGTCGCCGCCGGCACCCTCGGTCCGGCGGTCAAGGTCAGCCTGTCCTGATCCGGACCGTGCGGGAGGCGAAGGCCCAGTTGCCCCAGCTGTCGGTGGCGCGGAGCATCACCCGATAGGTGCCCGGAATCCGGAAGGTGTGGGAGACCCGGTGGCCGGCGTCCGCGTGGCCGTCGCCAAAGGACCACTGATAGCCGACCATGCGGCCCTCGGGATCGGACCCGCGCGCGAGGAAGGAAACGAACCGGGCTCGGCCCCGAGGACGCGTCACGCCGATAGACACCGCGTCCGGCTTCGTCCTGGGCTCGCAATCCGAGTTGGCATTGCTCCACTCCTCCTGGAGGAAGAAGTGCCCGCCGTGAATGGTCTCGTTCCACGTGGTGCCCGGGCCGCCAAGCGGGGGTCCAAAGCTGGTCAGGCACAGATCGCCGTCCTCGTTGCCGCGGGAGTCGATCCAGGCGTCGCCATCCGGATCGGTGACCATCTCGTTGTGCTCGTGGCTGATCGTCGAGATGGTCGGGTCGGCCGTGCTCGAGTTCGGGCGTGGGTTGTTGGACTGGCAGTGACCGGCCACTGCGTTGTACGGGATCACCGCATACATGATCCCGTTGGGCGTGTCGGAGTGATAGCCGCAGTAGCCGTTCACGCTGCCGCCCAGCGCACAGCTCATCGAGCTCGCGTCGGTGCAGCTGCCCAAGCCGTTCGGTGTGACCAGGAAGTACACGTCCCGGTTCGTGGTGGGCAGGTGGTCGGCGGCGATGACTTGCTCGATCTCGGTCTCGAGCTGGTCGTCGGTCAGGCACACGCTCCAACCGGGCCCGGTCGGCGGCTCGGCGCAGCCGTTGGGCGGGAGCGGGTCAGTGGCCGGCACCTCGCCGCCGTAGGTCGAGTCGTAGGCCGCAGGCCCGCTTCCGTCGGTGTACTGCCCACTCAGGCCGTAGACGTTGCCGGTCCGGTGGCTGTCGGCCGCCACGTCGATCAGGAAGGTCTCGATCAGCGACTGGTAGTCCGGGTCGAAGGCCAGGCCCGAGCCGCTCGGGGACCAGAAGATCACGTGGGTGCGGTTCGAGTGCAGGACCGGCCCGCCGCCGTAGGGCAGGTTGGCGTGCCTGGCGGCGGCGATCTGGGCTTCCAGGCGCGTCCCCGAGGGCACGTCGCGGGCCATCCCGCCGAACTGCTTGGCCCCGGCCGCCGCCGGGGACACCAACAGCCCCAGCCCGATCGCCGCGCCGAGCAGCGCCGCCGCACCCCTGAGCCTTGAACCTGTCACTTCGCGGCCAGCCAGTCGGGGCCCACGCCCACCTCGACCGCCAGCGGCGGATCCATCTCGAACGCGGCCCCCATCTGCTCGACCGCGATTCGCCGCACCGCTTCGGTTTCCTCCTGCGGGCCTTCGAACAGCAGCTCGTCGTGGATCTGGAGAATCATGCGCGAGCGCAGCCCGGCCTGCTTGAGCGCCTGGTCGCAGCGCACCATGGCCACCTTCATGATGTCGGCGGCGGTGCCCTGGATCACCATGTTGACCGCGAACCGCTCGCCCTGCTTGCGCAGCTCCCAGCGCCGGGCCCGGAGCTCCGGCACCTGACGGCGACGGCCGAACAGCGTCGAGACGTAGCCGTGCTCGGTCCCCTGCTCGATCGTCTCCTCGATCCAGCGGGCCACCGCCGGGAAGCCCGACATGTATCGCTGGATGAACTCCTCGGCCTCCTCCTGCGGGATGTCGAGCCGATCGGCCATGCCCCACGCCGACAGCCCGTACACGATGCCGTAGTTGATCATCTTCGATTTGGATCTCATGCCCGGATCGATTTGCTCCGGCGTGACCCCAAACACACGACAAGCCGTAGCGGTGTGGACATCTTCGCCCTTTCGGAAGATTTCCTTTAGCGCGTCCTCGCCGGCGATGTGGGCGAGCAACCGGAGCTCGACCTGGGAATAGTCGGCCGACACCAGCAGATCTCCGGGCTCGGCGACGAAGCAGGCCCGGATCTCGCGCCCCAGCGGGGTGCGGATCGGGATGTTCTGGAGATTGGGGTTGTTCGAGGACAGCCGGCCCGTGGTCGCCGCGGTCTGGTTGAACGTGGTGTGGATCCGGCCGCCGGAGTCGATCAACAGCGGCAGCGCGTCCAGGTAGGTCTGGGCGAGCTTGGTCAGCTCGCGCCAGCGCTCGATCTTGGGGATCACGGGATGCTCGTGCCGGATGGCCTGGAGCACGCGCGCGTCGGTGGAGTATCCGGTCTTACCCCGGCGCTTTCGCGACAGCCCGAGCGTCCCGAACAGCACCTCCTCGAGTTGCTTGGGCGAGCCGAGGGTGAACTCCACGCCGCACATGCCGTAGATCTCGCGCTCGAGCTCGTCGGCCTCGGCCTTGACCCGGTCCGAGATCTCGCGCAGCCGCTCGGTGTCGAGCTTGCAGCCCTCGAGCTCCATCTCGCGCAAGACGCGCACGAGCGGGAGCTCGACCTCGTGGAGCAGATCGGTGAGCCCGCGCCCGCGGATCTCCTCGCGCTGCCAGGCGGCCAGCGCGCCGAGCAGCAGGGCGTCGCCGGCGGCCGGATCCTCGAGATCGGTCCCGAGTCCCCGCTCCTCGGTCAGCTCACGGAACGGGTAGGCGCGCCGGGCCGGCTCGAGCAGGTAGGCGGCCACCTCGGTGTCGTGGGCGAGCACCGCGGGCACCTCGCCTAGCGTCTTGGTGTCGTGGGCGATGACCGGCCGCCGGCCCACCGCGCGAACGACGTCCTCCGCGGACGCGGCCTCGCCGGCCAGGACCTCGGCCGCCCCGTCGGCGTGCACTGCGAAGCGCCAGCCGAGATCGGGCGAGAACAGCTGGTCGGGCGGCGCCTCGGGCGCCCGCACCGCAATCGCCACCTCGCGATCCGGCAGTCGCCTGAGATCCTCGACCTTGACGCCGGTGCGGACCCGGGCGGTCAGCGCCTGCTCGGCCTCCGGGGCGGGCGCGGCGGCGTCGGCCGAGCCGAGCGCCTCCTCGAGCCGGCGCAGCGGCTCGCGCAGCTCGAACTTGCGGAAGGTGTCGCGGAGCCTGGAGCGGTCCGGAGCGGTGGTCGCGAACGTCTGGAGGTCGAGCTCCACGTCGATGTCGCGCTTCGCGGTCGCCAGCTGCTTGGAGATGCGTGCGTCCTCGGCGTGCTCGGTCAGGTTCTGCTTGCGCTTGGCCCCGCTGATGTCGTCGATGTGCTCGAGCACGGCCTCGAGCGTCCCGAAGCGCTGCAGCAGATCGGCGGCGGTCTTGTCGCCGATCCCCGGGACCCCCGGGATGTTGTCGCTGGTGTCGCCCTTGAGCCCGATGAAGTCGGGGATCAGCTCGGGCGGGATCCCGTATCGGTCGATCACGTCCTGGCGGTCGTACACACGCGTGTCCGTGATCCCGCGCGAGGTGGTCATGATCTTGACCACGCCGTCATCGACCAGCTGGTAGGCGTCGCGATCGCCGGTCACCACCATCACCGGGATCGGCGGGTCGGCGGTGCGTGCCTGTTCCACGATCGAGGCGATCACGTCATCGGCCTCGAACCCGGCCACCCTGAGGTTCCGATATCCGAACGCGTCGACCAGCGGCTCCAGATGCGGCCACTGTTCCTTGAGCAGGTCGGGGCGGGTGCTCCGCTGGGCCTTGTACTCGGCGTACACCTGCTTGCGGCCGGTGTCGCCGGCGTCCCACACCACCACTGTCGCCTTGGGGCCGTAGTCGGTGAGGATCTTGACCAGCATCGAGGCGAACCCGAAGATCGCGTTGGTGGGCACCCCGGTCGAGGTGGCGATCGACTCGGGCAGGGCGAAGAACGCCCGGTACGCCAGGCTGTTCCCGTCGATCAGAAAGAGCTCGTCCTGTGGCACTTAATTCAGGCTATCTCGCACCACGGGCGCCTGGCCGGGACGTTTCGTTCAGGCGGCAATCGCCTGCCAGAAGCTGAGGCGCCCGTCCGCGATCCCGTACACCCCGTAGCGCCGCAGCGTGGTGTCTCCGTCACGGTCCACGCTGTAGGTCCCGAGCACGCTGTGGCGATCGTGGGTGGCGAACAGCGCTGAGCGCACCGCGGAGCGCTTCGCGGGCCCGGTGCCGCGATTGGTGGCCCGGTCGATCGAGCTGAGCACGAGGCTCATCGCCTCGTAGCCGAAGATCGAGTCGGGCTCGATCGCGCCGTAGCGCCGCTGGTAGGCGGCGACGAAGGCGCTGGCCGACGCCGGGTACAAGCTCGCGGCAAGCGTCGGGGCGGTGAGCACCACCCGGGAGTCGATCGACGCCGGGATGCCGCCCTGGGCCGGATCGGTGTAGGTGCTCTCGGCCAGCCCCGCCGACCCGAAGATCTTCACCTCCGGCATGGTCGCGGCGAGTTGCGTGGTCAGCCCCACCGCGCCGGATTCCGCGTCGGCGGCGATCAGCACGCAGTCGGGGTGCATCTGGGCCACCCCGGCGGCCAGCGCCTGGTAGCTGGGGGCGTTGTGCGGGAAGGACTGGACGGCGAGCACCTTCAGGCCCGCCCTTTGGGCCGCCACGTCGAAGCTGCGGGCGGCGTCGGCGCCGTCGACCTCGCCGTCGTCGAGTACGTAGATCGCTCGACAGCCCAGTCCTTTCTGGGCGCGGACCTGGGCGGTCGACTGCACGGTGTCGTTGGGCACCATGCGGACGAACGTCCGCACCCCGGTGGGGTAGTACTTCTGGGGCTCGCCCGGGAACGCGCTCGGCCCGGCCGAGGTCAGCCCCACCGCGGTGCTGGTCGGGCTCACCTGGGGGATCCCGGCGCGGTTGAGCGGCGGGATCGACACCGCACTGGCGCCCGAGTTCAGCTCGCCGAGATACGCGATCGTGGTCGGATCGAGCACCGCGGCCCGGGCGTTGATCGTGGTCTGCCCCGGATCCCAGCCTCCGCGCTTTGCGGTGGCGTCGTCGAGGACCTTGAACGCGATCTTGTAATCGCCGATCCGGTCGTGCGCCTGAGACAGGGCGAGCCGGGCGCCGGACACCACGGCCAGGCCGCTCACCCGGGACGCGCCATTCAGCGGCATGCTCGCGTAGATCGTGAGGACCCGGCCGCGGATCTGGCCGTCGGGCTTGTCGGCCTTGCCCTTTGCGCCGCATCCGGCAAGAGCCACGAGCAGGGCGAGAATCGCGGCCGCGACCCGCCACCGCACCGCCCGGTTGGACCGCGTTGCCCGTCTCACCCCTGAATTTGCGCGAACGGCACCAGCTTGCCCTGCTGCACGCGGCTGAACACGAACGGCGCGATGCTCGTGTCCCCGCTCGAATTCATCGAGTAGGTGCCGAGGACGGAGTCGCGGTTCTTGAGGGACAGGAAGTCGCTGACGACGGTCGAGCGGTTGTTCACCGCCGTCCCCGCCTTGTGGAGCACGGCCAGCACCGCCGACATCGCCTCGTAGCCGAAGATGGCCTGGACCACCGGCGCATGGCCGTAGGTCGTGGTGAACTGGGAGACGAACTGGACGGCGGCCGGCGTCAGGTCGGACTTCAAAAAGCCCGGAGCGGACAGGTACAGGTGGTCCGTTGCGGAGAGCTGGCCGGCGATCGTCGGGTCGGCCAGGGCCGAGGGCGCGAACAGCTTGATCTGAGGATTCGAGGACGCGGCGCTCTGGAAGAAGTGCGCCGCGGCGGTCGGCGAGTTGCCGCCGTAGAACGCTCCGTCCGCGCCGCTCAGGCTGCCCACCACGCTGATCGTGCCGGCGGCGTCCTGCTTGACCACGTTCGCGATCGCCGCGCCATAGGGCCCCCCGTCGTTGGTCACGTAGAGCTTGGTGACGCCCAGGGCGTGCATCTCCTGCACCTGGGCCCTGGCCTCGAGCGCACTGGTCGGGACCACACGGGCGAACGTCTGGTTGTAGCTGCTGCGCGATTGGTAGTACGTGTCGGGCGAGCCGGGCACGACCGGGCTGGCCTGAGTCAGCTCGAGCGCGTTGTCGGTCGGACTGACCTGGAGCAGGTCGAGCGCGTTGGTGATCCCCAGCGAGGCGTAGGAGGAGTGCGGGACGACCTCACCCAGGTAGGCGATCGCGGTCTTGTCCTGGATCGCCGTCCGTGCCTGATCGGAGATCTTGCCGCTCAGCACCTTCATCTGGACCGTGAAGCCGTTGACCGTCGGCTGAGCCTGCTTGAACGCGAGCTGCTCGGCGCCCAACACGTCCCGGGCGACCTGGGGCTGACTGGTCGGCGCGTCGCTCACATAGATCGTGAGCGTCTTGCCGGTGACGGTCACCGCCGAACTGCCGGAGCCGTTCGAGGTGCAACCGGCGACCGCGACGGCGAGCAGAGCCCACGCGCAGGCCGCCCGTCCGCGTGCGAGCACCCGGCTTGACACGGTCGCCTCCGGCTATTCCCGCCGGCCGGGCAGGAACGGGAGCAGCTGGCGCACGCCGACCGCGATCAGCACCATGACGATGGCGATCAGGATCGCGTCCAGTCCGCTCACGTTGAGCGACCACAAGATGATCCACAGGCACAGGCCCGCGGTGGCAGTGAGGATCACGCCCATCGCGGCAGAGATGCTAAAGGGTCCGGAGGTGAATAAGCGCGCCGGTGAGGCGTTCGAGGAGCGAGCATGGCAGGGACGCAGGGGCGCAGGCGTAGCAGCGCTACGTCAAGCCCCGAGGACGTAGCCAGGCGACGCTCATTCGGACGCCTCAACAAGCGGTTATTCATCGACGGGCCCTGAGGCCAGCCCCGCGGAGAAGTTGCGCACCAACGCGCCTACGGCGGCGACCGGGTCGTTGTCCTCGCCGGCGGCCCGCACCAGGCGACTGCCGACGATCACCCCGTCGGCTCCGGCGGCCGCGGCGGCCGCGGCCTGCTCGGGAGTCGAGATGCCGAAGCCGACCGCCACGGGAACGGAGGTGCAGGCGGCGGTCCGGGTCACCACGCCGGCCAGGCCGTCCCGCAACGCACCGGTGCGCTCGCCCGTCGTGCCGGTCAACGACACCGTGTAGACGAACCCGCGGGCCTGGGCGCCGATCCGGGCAAGCCGCTCATCCGGGGTGGTCGGCGCCACCAGCGGCACCAGCGCCAGCCCGCGCTCCTCGCACGCCTGTCGCACCGCCGGAGCCTCCTCGAGTGGGAGGTCCGGAACGATCAGCCCGCTCGCGTTCGCGGCCACGAGGGCGTCGGCGAAGCGCTCGAGGCCCCGGGCCAGGATGGGGTTCGCGTAACACATGAGCACGACGGGCACGTGCGCGGCGATGGCCCGCCCCACCTCAAGGACGTCGGGCAGCGTGACCCCGGCCCGCAGCGCGACGGTCCCGGCAGCGTGGATCACCGGGCCGTCGGCCAGCGGGTCCGAGAACGGAACTCCGAGCTCGACCAGGTCGGCTCCGCCGCGCGCGTATTCGACGCCGATCCGCCGTGATGTCTCGAGGTCCGGGTAGCCGCCCATCAGATACGGCATGAACGCGGCTCGCCGGCCGTTGGCCCGAGCCGACTCGAACGCCTCGGCGATCCGTTCGACGCCGGTCATGCAGCTCCGGACAGCCGGCCCAGGTGGTCGAGCGCCTCGGCCAGATCCTTGTCCCCCCGCCCGGACAGGCAGATCAGATCGAGTTCGCTTGGTCCGTTGGCCATCGCCCAGGCGATCGCGTGGGCGCTCTCGAGCGCCGGGATGATCCCCTCGAGGCGCGCGCAGGTCGCGAACGCCTCGAGCGCCTCGCGGTCGGTGATCGCCACGTAGCGCGCCCGGCCCGAGTCGCGCAACCAGGCGTGCTCGGGCCCGGTGCCGGGATAGTCCAGCCCGGCCGAGATCGAGTGTGCCTCGAGGATCTGCCCGTCCTCGTCCTGCATGATCGCCGAGTACGCGCCATGGAGCACGCCGGGCAGCCCGGCGGCGGTCAGCGGGGCGCCGTGCCGGCCGGTCTCGATCCCATCGCCGGCCGCCTCGACCCCGATCAGCTGGACCTCGGGATCGTCCACGAACGGCTTGAACACGCCGATCGAGTTCGAGCCGCCACCCACGCAGGCGATCACCCGCTCGGGCAGGCGGCCGGCCCGCTCGAGCACCTGCGCGCGCGCCTCGTCCCCGATCACGCGCTGGAGGTCCCGGACCATCGCCGGGTACGGCGCCGGCCCCACGCAGGAACCGATGATGTAGTGGCTGGTCTCGACGCTCGCCACCCAGTCGCGGATGGCCGCCGAGACCGCCTCCTTCAGCGTTCGCGCCCCCGCCTCCACCGGCTCGACCCACGCGCCCAGGAGCCCCATCCGCTCCACGTTGGGCTTCTGGCGGCGCATGTCCTCGGTCCCCATGTAGACCACGCACTCGAGTTCGAGCAACGCGCAGGCGGTGGCCGCGGCGACGCCGTGCTGGCCGGCCCCGGTCTCGGCGATGATCCGCCGCTTGCCCATGCGCTTGGCCAACAGGGCCTGCCCGAGCGCGTTGTTGATCTTGTGCGCGCCGGTGTGGTTGAGGTCCTCGCGCTTGAGATAGATCGGGTGGCCGGCGGCGCCGCTCAACCGCCGCGCCAGATAGAGCGGCGAAGGCCGGCCGATGTAGTCGCGCAGGAGGCCGTCGAGCTCGGCCTGGAAACCCGGGTCGTCCCGCGCCTGGAGCCAGGCTGCCTCGAGCTCGGCGAGCGCCGGCATCAGCGTTTCAGGCACGTACTGCCCGCCGTAGGGCCCGAAGCGGTGCTCGACCGTGGTCATGACGAGACCACCGGGACGGTGGAGCGCACCGCGTCGGCGAACGCCTGAAGCTTCTGCGGGTCCTTGCGACCCGGCCTGAGCTCGACGCCGCTGGCCACATCGACCGCGTAGGGACGCACGACCGCGATCGCCTCGGCCACGTTGTCCGGGGTCAGCCCGCCGGACAGGATCACCGGCGTGCGTCCGCGGTGGGCGCGGGCGATCTCCCAGGCGAACGTCTCGCCGGTGCCGCCCGGGACCCCGGCCGTGTAGCTGTCCAGCAGGTGGTAGTCGGTGTGGAACGAGGACAGCGCCTGGAGATCGGCGCCGCTTCGCACCCGGACCGCCTTGATCACCTTGGCGCCGGTGCGCCGGGCGGCCTCGGCGCAGAACGCGGGACCCTCATCGCCGTGGAGCTGGAGCATGGTCAGTCCGATCGCCTCGGCCGTCCCGGCGACGTGATCCAGGGTGGCGTTGACAAACACCCCGACCACCTCGGCTCGTCGCTTCACCGCAGCCGCGATCTCGACCGCGGAGCCGAGCTCGCACCGGCGCGGCGAGCGCGGCCAGAAGATCAGCCCGATCGCCCACGCGCCGGCCGCCACCGCCCGCTCGGCGTCGTCGAGGTTGGTGATGCCGCAGAACTTGAAACGGGTCATGAGTGGTCGCCTCCGGAAGTACGCCCGCACCGAGAGGTGTCACTGACGGATGCTGCGCAAGGACGCAGGGCCCGATGTGTAGCAGCGCTACATGAGGGCCCGAGGACGGAGCGCAGCGCCGTCAGGGGCGCCTCGAATGCGGATGTATTTGCGGTGGCGGCCACACCGACATCGTAGGACCGGCGCTGCTCAGGGGGCGGTAAGAGCCCGGCAGGCCGCCTCGACATCGGGGGAGCGCATCAGCGCCTCACCGATCAGCACGCCGTCGACGCCGGCCTGCGCCAGCTCGTCGATCTGCTCGGGTCGGCTGAACCCGGACTCCGAGATGACCAGCGCGTGCCCGGCCGCGCGGGGAAGCAGCTCGAACGTGCGGCGGGTGTCGACCTCGAGCGTCTTCAGGTCACGGTTGTTGATCCCGATGATCGCGGCGCCGAGCTCGAGCGCCACGTCGAGCTCACGCTCGTCGTGGACTTCGACGAGTGCGGCGAGACCGAGGTCGGCCGCCGCCGCGTGGAGCGAGGCCAGCTCGCTGGTCGATAGCGCCGCCACGATCAGCAGGATCGCGTCGGCTCCCGCGGCGAACGACTCGTGCACCTGGTAGGGGTCGACGACGAAGTCCTTGCGCAGCAGCGGCAGGCCGGCGGACCGCCGGGCGGCGCGCAGATCGTCGAGCGAGCCGCCGAAGCTGGGGCCCTCGGTGAGGATCGAGACTGCCGCGGCGCCGCCCCGCTCGTAGGCGCCGACCACGTCCTCCAGCTCGAGGTCGTCGCGGATCGGCCCGGCCGACGGTGAGCGGCGCTTGTGCTCGGCGATCACCGACACTCCGGGCCGGGCCAGAGCGGCGTGAAAGGAGCGAACCGGCTCTTCGGCCTGCGCCCGGGCGGCCACGGCGCGTTCGAGCAAGGCCGGCGGCGTGGTCTCCAGGCGCCGCGCCAGCTCCTCGCGCGTGGTGGCCAGGATCGGATCGAGCCGGTTCACGCCCTGGCCGGCGCGAGCTCGTTGGTTCGCTGCACGAATCGCTCGAGCGCGGCCGCCGCCGCGCCCTCGTCGATCGCCCGTTCGGCCGCTCGCACCCCGGCCTCGAGCGTGTCCGCACCCCCGCCGGCGTAGATCGCCGCGCCGGCGTTCAGCACGGCGAGATCGCGCGCGGCCCCGGGTCCCCCGGCGAATATCGAGCGTGCGGTCTGTGCGTTCTGGGCCGGATCGCCTCCCGGGACGGCCCGCGGGGAGGCCGCCGGCAGCCCCACGTCCTCGGGCGAGACCTCGTAGTCGCGCAACTCCTCGCCCTTCACCTCGACCACCCGGGTGGGCGCGGAGATGCTGAGCTCGTCGAGCCCATCCTGGCTCGAGACGAGCAGCGCGTGCTTGGTCCCGAGCAGCCGGAGCGCCCCCGCCATCGTCTCCAGGTATGCCGGGTCCGATACGCCGATCAGCTGGCGGGTGGCCCCGGCCGGGTTGGTCAGCGGGCCGAGGAAGTTGAAGATCGTCCGGACCGCGAGCTCACGGCGGACCGGGATCACGTACCGGGTGGCCTGGTGGTGCGCGGGGGCGAACATGAAGCCGAAGCCCACCTCCTCGATGCAGCGGGCCACCTCGCGCGGCCCCAGGTCGATCCGCGCGCCGAGCGCCTCGAGCACGTCGGCCGAGCCGGACAGGCCGGTGGCCGAGCGGTTGCCGTGCTTGGCCACCGTGCAACCGGCGCCGGCCGCGATCAAGGCCGCGGTGGTCGACACGTTGAACGTCCGCCGCCCTCCCCCGGTCCCGGCGGTGTCCAGCAGGTCGTCGCTCGAGACCGCCACCCGCGCCGCCATCGCGCGCATGGTCCGGGCCAGCCCGGCCAGCTCCTCGACCGTCTCGCCCTTGGTGCGCAAGGCGATCAGGAACGCCGCGATCTGGATCTCGGTCGCGTTGCCACCCATGATCTCCTGGAGAACCGCGGCGGCTTCCTCGAGCCCGAGGTCCTGACCGTTGGCGAGCGTGTCGATCGCCCGGGTGAGGAGGTCGCCGTCGCCGCTCATCGGGTCCGGGCCATGAAGTTGGCCAAGAGCTCGCGGCCCTGCTCGGTGAGCACCGACTCGGGGTGGAACTGCACGCCCTCGGCGGGCAGCGTGCGGTGCCGGACCGCCATCACCACCTCGCCACCATGGGCGCTCGCCTCGAAGCACTCCGGCAGGTCGGGGTCGACGACCAGCGAGTGGTAGCGACCGACCTCGAGCGGCCGGCGCAGGCCACGGAAGATCGTCTGGGCGTCGTGATCGATCACCGTGGTCTTGCCGTGGACCGGCTCGTGCTGGACGACCCGCCCGCCCCACGCCTGCACCAGCGCCTGGTGACCCAGGCACACCCCGAGCGTCGGAATCTTGGCTTCCGGGAACCGCCTGACCGCCTCGAGCGAGATACCCGCCTCGTTCGGCGTACAGGGACCGGGCGAGACGACCACGCGGTCATAGCCACGCACCAGCAGCTCGTCGACCGACGTGTGGTCATTGCGGACCACCTCCACCGCGGCTCCGAGCTCGCCCAGGTACTGGACGAGGTTGTAGGTGAAGCTGTCGTAGTTGTCCAACACGAGCACGCGCATGCTTACGAAACGGTAAACGTGCGCGTCAGTTGGCGCATTTCTCTTGTTTTGGTCGCGGCCTGCGGCGGCAGCAGCTCGTCGTCCAGCGCCAGGAACGCAGCGTCGGCGACCACGTCGAGCTCGGCCACGTCACCAATCTCGGTCCGGCCAACATCGACGTGGACAGCTCAGCCGCGGCCATCGAGGGCGTCGACAACACCGGCAACAACCAGTCGAGTGTGACGTTCATCGGCAACTTCCCGAAGTGCCCGGACAGCGCGTCGACCAGGCCGATCGCAACCGGCTCCGGCTACGACGACTGCCTGACCTTCCTGGTTCCGGGCGGGATCACCAAGGTGAGCTACAACGGCACGAACGACTACATCGACTCGCCGGTCACCTGAGCGCCCAAGTGAGTTCGGCGCTCGTCAGCTGAAGTCGGGGGCGGTCCACCCGGGCATGATGTCGGGCAGCCCGTCCGAGACCTTGTCCGGGAAGACCGCCGCCCGCTTCTCGAGAAACGCCGCGATGCCCTCGGCCGCGTCAGCCGAGCGACCCCGGTAGAGCATCCCGCGCGAGTCGGTGCGGTGGGCGTGCATCGGGTGCTCGGTCCCGAGCATCCGCCACAGCATCCGCCGGGCCAGCGCGACCGACACCGGCGCGGCGTTCTCGGCGATCTCGCGAGCGAGGGTTTGCGCGGCCTCGAGCAGCTCGGCCTTGGGATGCAAACTGCGGACGAGGCCGCCCTCGAGGGCCTCCCGGGCGTCGAACACCCGCCCGGTGGCCACCCATTCCATGGCCCGGCTGATCCCTACCACCCGGGGCAGAAACCAGCTCGAACAGGCCTCGGGCACGATCCCGCGGCGCACGAACACAAATCCGATCCGCGCGTCGTCGGCGGCGATCCGGACATCCATGGGGAGCGTCATGGTGGCCCCGATCCCGACCGCCGGACCGTTGATCGCCGCGATCACCGGCTTGGTCATGTCGAAGATCCGCAGAGTGAGCCGGCCGCCTGAGTCGCGGGGGATCGTGTCGGCGTCCTGGTGATCGCGCTTGGTGAACGTCTCGCCGCCGCGCTCGAGGTCGGCGCCGGCGCAGAACCCCCGGCCGGCCCCGGTCACGATCACCGCCCGGACCTCGTCATCGGCATCGGCGCGGTCGAAGGCCGTCAGCAGCTCCGAGAACATCGTCTGGGTCCACGCGTTGAGCCGCTCCGGCCGGTTCAGCGTGATCGTCAGCACGTGGTCGGTCAGCTCGGTGGTTATCTGCTCGAACTCCATGGGGCTCCTTTGCGATTGCCATTGGATCTCACCGTCCACGATGTCTCGCGTGGGGGCGAGGCCGATCGACCGCGCCACCGCGTTTGACGCCGCGTGCCGGGGATGGACGCGGGCGCCAAGCCGCGCAACCCCCTGCTCGCGCAGCCACGCCGCCACCAGCCCCGCCGTCTCCTTGGCCAGGCCCTGGCCCTGGTGCGCGGTGCCGATCACCCAGGCCAGGTTGGCGATGGCGCTCGCCTGCTGGAAACTGACCGTCGCCTGGACCGTTCCCACCGGCGCGCCGGTGGCCCGCAGCCGCACCACCCAATTCAGCCAGCGCTCGGACCCGTCGGGCGAGTGACCGCGGACCTGACGCCCGAAGCGCGCGCGCAGCTCCTCGGCGCCGGCCGGCCGGCCGTCGATGAACTCGTGCAGGGCGGGATCGTTCAGGACTGGAACGAGCTCGTCGGCATGCTCGACCCGGAGCGGCTCGAGGACCAGCCGGTCGGATTCCAGGCGTCCTATGGCCACTCGGGCTGGGCGGCCGCGAGCTCGATCGCCTTGAGCACGCCTCTGGCTTTGGCCTCGGACTCGCGGTACTCGAGCTCGGGCTTGGCGTCGGCCACCGTGCCCCCGCCCGCCTGCACGTGAGCGACGCCGTCCTTGATCACCACCGTGCGGATGTGGATGCAGGTGTCGAGATCGCCGGTGTAGCTCGCGTAGCCGATCGCGCCGCCGTAGCCGCCGCGCTTGACCGGCTCGAGCTCGTCGATGATCTGCATGGCCCTCACCTTGGGCGCGCCGGACAGGGTTCCGGCCGGGAGCACCGAGCGCAGCGCGTCGAGCGCGCCGACGCCGTCGCGCAACTCGCCGGTCACGCTCGAGACGATGTGCATCACGTGGCTGTAGTTCTCAACCGCCATGAAGCTCTCGACCTCGACGCTTCCGTAGACGCACACGCGCCCGAGGTCGTTGCGCCCGAGGTCCACCAGCATCACGTGCTCGGCCCGCTCCTTGGGGTCGGCCAGCAGCTCCTCGGAAATCCGGCGGTCCTCGTCGGCGTTTTCGCCGCGCGGGCGCGTACCCGCGATCGGGCGGGTCGAGACCCGCCGGCCGGCCACCGTGATCAACGGCTCGGGGCTGGCCCCGGCGATCTCGAAGTCGCCGAAGTCCAGGAAGTACATGTACGGGCTCGGGTTGACCGCACGCAGGCCGCGGTAGATCGAGAAGGCCTCGACCGGCACCGGCCCCGACCAGCGTTGCGAGGGAACGACCTGGAAGGCGTCGCCGGCGTAGATGTACTCGATGATCCGGGCTACGTTGGCCTCGAACTGCTCGCGGGTCATGTTGGCCTGCAGTGGGGGCACCGCACGGGCGGCGCTCGGCGGCTTGGGCGGGCGCGGCACCGGCCCGGCCAGCCGCCAGCGAACCTCGTCGATCGTCTCGCGCGCCTGGGCGTAGGACGCCTCGAGGTCGTCGTCGGCGTACGCGTTGGCGATGACCGTGACCGTGTGCTTGAGATGGTCGAAGGCGACCAGCGCGTCGGTCAGCATCAGGGCCAGGTCGGGGACACCGACCGGATCCGGATTGGGTTCCCCCAGCGGCTCCACCGTGCGGACCAGGTCATAGGCGAACAGGCCGACCGCCCCGCCGGCGAACGGCGGCAGGTCGGGCAGTGGGGCGGCATTGATACGCGCCAGCTCGGCTTGGGCGAGCCGATAGGGGTCACCTGGGTCGCCCAGCGACCAGCGGAGCACCTTGCGTGGGCGGATGCCGATGAACGAGTAGCGCCCCACGCGCCCCTGGTCGGCCGACTCGAGCAGGAACGACGGGCCGCTGTCGCGCAGCTTGAGGAACGCCGAGACCGGCGTCTGGCAGTCGTCGATGAACGTCTCGCGGACCGGGATCACGTTGTACTCGGCGGCGAGTGCTCTCGCCTCCGCCAGCGACGGCGTCACGCCGGCGGGCGTGCTGTCAGGAATTGCGACGGCCATCGAGGACCTGCTCCGCGTCGGCCAGCGACAGCCCGCGCCCTCGGAGCAGCACCGCCAGGTGATAGATGACGTCGGCCGCCTCCTCGGCGACCCGCTCGTTGGATTCCTCGCGCGCCGCCCTGACCACCTCCTCGGCCTCCTCCCGGACCTTGGCGCCGGCGAGGGCTGGATCGTCGAGCAGCTTCGCCGTATAGGAGGTTTCCGGGCGGGTGGTCGCCCGCTCCGCAATCGTGCGCTCGAGTGTGGGCAGCACCTCATGCGGCGCGGCCGGGGTCAGGTCCCCCCGGTGAAAGCACGAGCGCTCGCCGGTGTGGCAGGCCGGCCCGGTCGGCTCGACCAGCGCCAGCAGCGCGTCGGCGTCGCAGTCGTAGCGAATCGCCCTTACCGTCTGGGTGTTGCCCGAGGTGGCGCCCTTGTGCCACAGCTCCTGCCGGGAGCGGCTGAAGAAGTGCATCTCGCCGCTCTCGCATGTGAGGCGCAGGGCCTCGGCGTTCATGTAGGCGAGCGTGAGCACCTCGCCGGAGTGCCAGTCCTGCACGATGCACGGCACCAGGCCGCGCTCGTCGAAGGCGATGTCCGAGTCGTTCACCGGGTGGCGATTCTAGGCCGCCCGCCCTGCCGGACGGGCGGCCCAGTCTCGCTATGCGGCCTCTTTGAGAAGCCTGTCCTCGTCGACAAACGCCTCCGACGTGGCCTCCGGAACGGCTTGGAGCGCCCGGTCGGGTGCCAGGAGGAAGACGCCGATCGCGATCGCCGACAGCACCAGCACGGCTGCGATCGTGAACGCCAGGTGGTAGCCGCCGGTGAGTGCCGCCGCCGTGGACGTGCCGTGGGCCTGCAGCGTGCCGGTCCGCGTGGTGGCCAGCGTGGCCAGCACGGCCAGGCCGAGCGCTCCGCCCACCTGCTGGGTCGTGTTCACGAGCCCGGAGGCGAGACCCGAATCCTCGGGTGTGGCTCCCGACATCGCGAGAGTCATCAGCGCGGGGAACACCAGGCCCGCGCCCACGCCAAGCAGCAGCATGACCGGCAGCAGGTCGGTCACGTAGGAGGCGTTCACCGGTGCGCTGCGGAACACGAGCAGTCCCGCGGCCACCAGGGCCAGGCCGGCGATCAGCGTTCGCTTGGCGCCGAACCGCAGCATCAGCTGCGCCGTGAAGCGGAGCGACATCCCAGCGATCCCGAGCGCCACCGGCAGGAATGCCAGGCCGACCTCGATCGCGTCGTAGCGGAGCACCCGCTGGAGGTACAGGGCGCCCAGGAAGAACATCCCGAAGATCCCGGCAACCATCAGCGCCTGCATCAGGTTCGCGACCGTGACCGTCCGCGAGCGGAAGATGCGCAGCGGAATCAGCGGGTTGGCGGCGGTGGCCTGGCGGGCGATGAATGCCGCCAGCAGCGCCACCGCGACACCACCGAACCCCAGCGTGTGCGCACTCGCCCAGCCATACGTGCTGGCCTCGACGATCGTGTACACGGCGAGCATCAGCGACGCCACGAGCAGCACCGCACCCGGCGCGTCCGCGCCCCGCTCGAGGCCGATGCCGACGTCGTTCGGCAGCATCCGCGTGGCCAGGATGCCGGTGGCGACCCCGATCGGGAGGTTCACGAAGAAGATCCAGTGCCAGTTGATCGCCTGGGTGAGCACGCCACCGGCCAGCAGCCCGATCGCGCCGCCGGCCGCGGCGACAAAGCTGTAGACGCCGATCGCCTTGGCCTGCTCGGAGGGCCTGGGGAACATCGTCACGATCATCCCGAGGATCACCGCAGAGGTCATCGCACCGCCGACGCCCTGCACGAAGCGCGCGCCGATCAGGAGGCTCTTGTCGTCGGCCAGGCCGCACACCAGCGAGGCGGCGGTGAACACGGTCAGGCCGGCCAGGAAGATCCGCCGCCGGCCGATCAGATCGCCTAGGCGGCCGACGAGCAGCAGCAGACCGCCGAACGCGATCAGGTAGGCGTTGACCACCCAGGCCAGCGCGGACTGCGAGAAGTGCAGATCGGTCTGGATCGACGGCAGGGCGACGTTCACGATCGTCTGGTCGAGGATGATCATCAGGAAGCCGGCGCACAGGACCACCAGCGCGATCCATCTTTGTCGGTCGGTGCCAGGGGCTAGGCGCGTTTCGCTCATAAGGTCATCTCCAAGGCTTCTTTGGTCCGTTCGAGAAAGAACCGTAGCAGATCGTCTGTTAGTAGACGATCTTGAACGGTCCCACTGTAGTCTGGGCTGCGCCAGCGCCCGTCACATCGGGCGTTTGGTGCGGACTTGGCGGTCTCGGCCCTTAGCCGCGGGTGCGGTGGGCCTTACGCGGCGCGGCTAGCGCGGGCGGCGAACCGTGTGGGCGCAGGCCACCGGCTCGGACAGCCGTCCGCAGGCAAGCCGGCCCAGCGCGCCCAGGAAGACCTCGCGCTCTGCGGGCTCGAGCACGCTCAGCACGTCGCCCCGGACCCGGTCGAGCACCTTGTCAGCCTGCTTGACCTTGCGCTTGCCGGCGTCGGTGACAGCGATCACCCGCGCTCGGCGGTCGGCGCTGGAGGGACGCCGCTCGGCCAGGCCGGCGGCCTCGAGCTCGTCCATGGTCACGACCATGGTGGTCTTGTCGAGCCCGACCAGCCGGGCAATGTCGCTCTGGGTGTGCTCCCCACACGTCGCCGTGGTCAGGACAGCGTGGGCCCGCGGCGAGATTCCCAGATCCTCCAATGCAGCGGTGAACTCGGTGGTCAGCCCGTGACTGGCCCGCGAGAGCAGCCAACACAGGTCGGAGGCGAGTGGGGCCGGAGCCTCGACGATGTCTGTGGCCATGAACACAAGGATAGTTCGCCATGCAGAAGATCTGGCAACGGACGGTCTATGGCCAGGCGGCTAGCCGGCTAGGCGGCTAGGCGGCTAGGCGGCTCCCTCCAGGTAGGCCGGCTCGACCTCCCGGCCGGGCACTCCGGCGGCCTTACTGTCGCGTAGTGCCTTGACGTCGGACTCCGGACGAAGCAGGACCAGACCGATCACGATCGCGCCGAGCACCAGCGCCGCGGCGATCGTGAAGGCGAGGCGGTAGCCGCCGAGCAGGGCGACCGGGCCGGCTGCTCCGTGGGCGCGCAGGGCATCGGAGTGCGCGGTGGCCAGCGTGGCCAGGATCGCGGTGCCGAGGACGCCGCCCACCTGTCGTGTGGTGTTCACCAGGCCCGAGGCGAGGCCCGAGTCCTCCGGCGTGGCGGCCGACATCGCCAGCGAGGTCACCGACGGGAACACCAGCCCCGCGCCCAGGCCCAGCGGCAGCATCGCCGGCAGCAGGTCGGTCAGGTAGTTGGCGTTCCCCGGCGCGCGCCGGAACACGATCAGGCCGGCTGCGACAAGGGCGAGGCCGCCGAGCAGGGTCGGCCTGGCGCCGAAGCGGATGATCAGCCTGGCAGCCAGCCCCAGGGCGAGCGCGGCGATCCCGAGCGCCACCGGGAGGAAGGCCAGGCCAACCTCGATCGCGGTGTAGTGCAGGACCCGCTGAAGGTAGAGCGCGCCCACGAAGAACATCCCGAACACGCCCGCGACCACCAGCGCGAACATCACGTTCGCCACGCTCACCGTGCGGGAGGCGAACACACGTAGCGGAACGAGCGGGTTGGCCACGCGGGCCTGGCGGACCACGAACGCCGCCAGCAGCACCATCCCGGCGCCGCCCACCGAGAGTGTGCGGGTTGATCCCCAGCCGTAGTTGCCGGTCTCGACGATCGCGTAGACGACCAGCATCAAGGCGGCGACGATCAGCAGCGCACCGGGCGCGTCGGCGGTCCGGTCCAGGCCCGTCCCGGCGTCGGCAGGCAGGAGCCGGAGCGCCGCCACGGCGGTGGCGATGCCGATCGGCAGGTTGACGAAGAAGATCCAGTGCCAGTTGATCGCCTCGGTGAGCACCCCGCCGGCCAGCAACCCGATCGCCCCGCCGCCGGCGGCCACGAAGCTGTAGACCCCAAGCGCCTGGGCCCGCTCCGCGGGCTTCTGGAACATGGTCACGATCATCCCGAGGATCACCGCCGCGGTCATCGCACCGCCCACGCCCTGGACGAAGCGCGCGCCGATCAGCAGCGCGCGGGTGTCGGCGAGACCGCAGGCGAGCGAGGCCAGCGTGAACACGGTAAGGCCGGCCAGGAACACCCGCCGGCGGCCGATCATGTCGCCGAGGCGGCCGGCCAGCAGGAGCAGCCCGCCGAATGCGATCAGGTAGGCGTTGACCACCCAGGCCAGCGCGGACTGCGAGAAGTGCAGATCGGTCTGGATCGACGGCAGCGCCACGTTCACGATCGTCTGGTCGAGGACGATCATCAAAAAGCCGGCGCACAGGACCACGAGGGCGATCCATCGGCGGCGATCGGTGCTGGTGGACGATGTCTGGCGCATGACTCTCATCTCCTGGGTTCGGTACGTCGACTCAGGTCAATCTGAGCTACGCCGGCGCGCCCCACATCGGGCGTTCGGTGCAGATCTGCGGGCCTGGGGCCTTAGCCCGCGGCCGAGGGGCCTTACCGGTCTACTCGATCCCCAGGCGGTCCAGCAGATGCTCGTCGGCGCGCCAGTGCCGGCGGACGCGGACCCGCAGGTCGAGGTGCACGCGGGCGCCGAGATGGCGTTCGATTGCGCGACGGGCGGCGATCCCGATCACCTTGACCATCTGCCCGCCGGCCCCGATCAGGATCCGCTTCTGTGACTCTGTCTCAGCCAGGATCACCGCCTCTATCCGGATCGGGTCCCCGTGCTCGATCCCCTCGACCACCACCTCCACGGCGTGCGGCACCTCCTCGCGGGTGCGGGCCAGAACCTGCTCGCGAACCAGCTCGGCGAGCAGCACTTGCTCGGGCTGGTCCGTGAGCTGCCTGGGCTCGAAGTAGAACGGCCCGTCGGGGAGGAGCGAGACCAGGTGGTCGACCAGGGTTTGCACGCCCGAGCCGGTGCGCGCCGAGACCGGGAAGATCTCCTCGCCCACGTCGAGCTCGGCGGCCGCCTGCAGGCCGGCCGCGAGCGCCGCCCGGTCGGCCGTGTCGGTCTTGTTCACCGCGATCACGACGGGCACCGGGGCGCTGGCCAGGAGTCGGGCGATGAACCGGTCCCCCGGCCCCACGCGCTGCTGGGCGTTGAGCACGAACAGGCAGCCGTCGGCGTCCTCGAGCTCCTGCTCGACTCGGCGCTGCATACGCGTGGTCAGGGCATCGCGAGGGCGCTGCACGCCAGGCAGATCGACCAGCACGAGCTGCCAGTCCGGCCCGGTGGCCACGCCGCGGATCGCCCGCCGCGTGGTCTGGGGCTTGTCGGACACGATCGCCACCTTGGCCCCGACGATCGCGTTGGCCAGCGTCGATTTGCCCACGTTGGGGCGACCGGCCAGCGCGATGAAGCCCGATCGAGTTCGCGCGCTCACCGCGCCCAGCGCAGCAACTCGGCCTGGAGGGCAAGCATCTCGCCGTCGTCGGTCTCGTGGTCCATCCCGGTCAGGTGCAGCGCCCCATGGATCACGGCCTCCCTGAGGTCCTCGGTGTGTTCGGGGCAGATCACGATGTCGCCCAGCTCGCGCGGGCCGGCGCTGGTCCCGTCGCCGTCGACGGCGAACGACAGCACGTCGGTCGGCTGGTCGATGTCCCGGTGTTCTCGATTGAGCGCCTGGATCCGCTCGGCATCGACGAACTCGATCGCCACGTGGCCGTCTTCGATCCCGGCCGAGGCGATCGCCAGGGCGCACAGCCGCTCGAGCTCGGCCGCCGTCGGCACCACGAGCCCGACCGCGCGCTCGCCGTCCGGCGCGATCTGGTCGATCCCGATGACCTCGATCTCGAGCATCGTGACTAGTGACCTTCGGTCAGCCTCGCGGAGTGGCCGCGCGCGGACGCAGCTCGGGCGCCAGGCGCTGCGCATGCTCGTCGTAGGCGGCGACGATCCGGCGCACCAGCTTGTGGCGGACCACGTCCTCCTCGCCGAAGCGCACGAACTCGATCCCCTCGACGTTCTTGAGGACATCCGCCACCATGACCAGACCGGAACCCTGGTCGCGCGGCAGATCGATCTGGGTGATGTCGCCGGTCACGACCATCTTCGAGTTGAAGCCGAGGCGGGTGAGGAACATCTTCATCTGCTCGGGACTGGTGTTCTGCGCCTCGTCGAGGATGATGAAGCTGTCGTTCAAGGAGCGGCCCCGCATGAACGCGAGGGGCGCCACCTCGATCACGCCGCGCTCCAGATGCTGAGAGACCCGCTCGGGCTCGAGCATGTCGTGCAGCGCGTCGAACAGCGGCCGCAGGTAGGGGTCGACCTTGGCCATCAGGTCGCCGGGCAGGAACCCGAGCCGCTCGCCGGCCTCGACCGCGGGCCGGGTGAGGATGATCCGGTTGACCTCGCGCCGGCTGAGCGCGGCGGCGGCCAGCGCGACCGCGAGGAACGTCTTGCCCGTGCCGGCCGGGCCGATGCCGAACGTGATCGTGTTGTTGCGGATCGAGTCGACGTAGCGCTTCTGGTTGACCGTCTTGGGCGAGACCTTGGTCGCGCGGTGGCGCCAGACCACGTCTTCGAGGATCTTCCCCGGCGACTCGTGCGCGTCGAGCGCGCGCTTGACCGCCTCGATCGTCCCCGGGGCGATCTCGTGGCCCTGGACGATCAACCCGGACAGCTCGTTCACCACCGCCGCGGCGGCGTCGACCGCCTCGGGCTCGCCGTCCAGCGTGAGCATGTTGCCGCGCAGGAACACCTCACAGTCCAGATGTCCTTCCAGCGCCCGGAGCACGGCGTCCTTGCTGCCCGCGAGCTCGGCCGCAACCGGATTCTCGAGCTCGATCTGCCTACGCACCCACCATGTCCCGTGTCAGCTCTGTAGAGCCTCCCGCACGCGAGCCGAGGCCCGCTTGCCGTCGGCCCGTCCGCCGGTCTTGGCCATCACGACCTTCATGACCTGTCCCATGTCCTTGGCGTCGCTCGCGCCGGTCTCGGCGATGGCGGCTTGGACGATCGCGTCGAGCTCTGAGTCGTCGAGCTCGGCCGGTAGGTAGCCCTCGATCAGCTTCGCCTCGGCCTCCTCCTGCTCGGCCAGCTCGGGGCGCCCCCCGCCGCGGAACTGCTCGGCCGCC
The DNA here is from genome assembly GCA_963834675.1 of uncultured Solirubrobacterales bacterium. Taxonomy (GTDB): domain Bacteria; phylum Actinomycetota; class Thermoleophilia; order Solirubrobacterales; family Solirubrobacteraceae; genus Palsa-465. The sequence continues at coordinate 542,523 of CAWICS010000008.1, read as the reverse complement.
TCCAGGCGGCGCTTGCGCTCGCGGCGCAGCACGGCGAGCTCGTCTGCGTTGCCGTCCTTTTCGGCCTTTTGCAGCTCGGACAGGACGAGGCGGAGCGCACCGACGCGGTCCTTCTCGCCGGCTTTCATCGCGCTGGTCATGTCGCCATGCACCTGTTCGATCACGCTCACACCTTCAGGATAGCCCCGCACCGGATGCCGTCCGCGTGTAGCTCCTCGCACCAGACGTCCACGAGCTGCCCCCGCGCGGCCGCTCCGGCCGGTAGATAGCAGCGGGTGTAGTCGGCCGTGTAACCGGAGCATTGGGAGTCGGCAACCTTGTCGATCAGGACTCGGTCGCGGCGGCCCAGCTTTGCCGTGCGATGGTGCCGCGAGCGCACCTCGGAGAGGCCCCGCAGCGTCTGCGACCGGCGCTTCTTCTCCTGGGGCGGGATGAGGTCGCCCAGCTGTTCGGCTTTGGTCCCCGGCCTCGGCGAGTACGAGAACGTGTGGACTCTGGTGATGCCGGCCTGGTTGACGACCTCCAGCGTCCGTTCGAATGCGGCCTCGGTCTCGGTCGGGAAGCCGACGATCACGTCCGTGGTGACATTGACGTGGGGCACGGCTCTTCTGAGCGCCGCGATCGCATCTAGGTACTCGCCGGCGTCGTAGTGGCGGCCCATGGCCTTCAGGATCTGATCGTCGCCCGACTGCATGGGGACGTGGAGATGCGGGCACACCTTGGGCTCGGTGGCCAGCGCTGTGAGCAGTGAGTCCTTGACGTGGATCACCTCGACGCTCGAGAGCCGCACCCGCTCGACTCCGGGGACCTGCGCCACTTTCGTCATGAGCTCACCTAGCTCGAGGCCATTTTCCGGGTCGCGGTAATCGCCCACGCTGATGCCGGTCATGACCATCTCGGGCTGCCCCTGCTGCGCTCGCGTCCTCGCCTCGTTCAGGATCGCGGAGGCGGGACGCGAGCGGGCCGACCCCCGGACCGTGGGGATGATGCAGTACGCACATTCGCAATCGCAGCCGTCCTGGACCTTGATGAACCCCCGGGTGCGATCCGAGGCGCGCGTCTGGGCCGGGCGGCGAGCCAGGACGTCGTGCTCTAGGTCGGCGCAGGCGCCCAGACCCGCCGCCATCGCCCTGGCCACCTCCTCCGCGGCACCGACGAACGCGCTCACGCGGTCGTCGATCTCGCGGAACTGCGCCTGGTTCAGGTTGACCGCGCACCCCGCCACCAGCACCCGGTCGGCGGTGTTCAGCGAACGCCGCACCGCCTGGCGCGACTTGGCCTCCGCCTCGCTGGTGATGCAACACGTGTTGATCACGTGCAGATCGGCCTCGTCCTCGGCCGCCTCGCTGTGCCCGGCGGCCAGCAACGCCTGGCGGGCGAGCATCGCATCAGCCTGCGAGACCTTGCAGCCGAGAAACTTGACGGCGAACGACGCCACGGTGGCCGCACGTTAGCGCGGCCACCGTGGACGTTCGGATTTCAGTTGAGTCGCACGCCCGCGGCGGGCGGAAGCTCGTGCTCCTCGTGTCGCGGTGTCCTCGGGACGGCGCGCGAGGAGAGGAGAAACGGCTCAGGCGCAAATCCAGCCCGGGGCTTTGGCCGCGGGACGAGCACGTCGAGGAGCAGGCCACCGAGCGTCACGCCGATCGCAAGCGGGTTGGGCAACTGGGTTCACCTCCTTCTGATGACGGTCGGTCTCGCAACGTGATCGACAGTCTGCGCTGGTGGCGCCTCGGTTCCATCGGCCCGCTGGACAAGATCTGGCGCGGTCTACTTGTCCACTCGTTCGAGGAGCAGGGCGGCCCAATCGCCGGACTCGCGACGGTCGACCTCGCGCAGGCCCGCGCCGGCGAACGCGGCGGCGATCTCGTCCGCCTCGCCGACGAGCAGCCCGCTGGCGATCACGCGGTCGGGGAGTGCGGGCGCGTCGGCGGCCAGCCGCTTCGCCCAGGTGAGCAGCAAGGGCCGGAGCAGGTTTGCCGCCACGAATGGCGCCACCACGACCGGGTCGACCCGGAGGTCGTGTCGGCGCACCTCGATCGAGACCCCGTTGACGCGGGCGTTCTCACAAGCGGCGTCAACCGCGAGCGGGTCGAAGTCGACGGCCGCCACCGCTCCCCAGCCGAGCCGGGCGGCCGCGATCGCCAGCACGCCCGAGCCGCAGCCCAGGTCGAGGAACTCGCCGCCAGGACGCATGTCGAGCATGAGCTCCAGACACAGCCGGGTGGTGGCGTGCGCGCCGGTGCCGAACGCCTGCCCCGGGTCGATGACCAGGTCGATCTCGACCGCGTCCGGTCGCGGTTCCCAGGGCGGGCGCACTCCCAGCCGGCCGCCGGAGACGACCAGCGGCTTGTGGAACGAGCGCCACCGCTGGTCCCAGTCGTCGGGCACCTCGCGGCTCACAACCTCGACCAGCCCCCCGCCCGCGACCGCCCTCACTGCGGGCAGCGCCGGCAGCTCACCGGGCGCCCCGTAGACCGCGTACTCCACGACGTCGTCGCCCAGGTCGACCTCCTCCACCCCGGCCGGCGCCAGCGAGAGCAGCTCGGCGAGGACGATCTCCGCGTCCTTCCGGCGGACCCGGACCGCGAGGCGAATCACCGGACCCGCGCTCGAAACTCAGTGCGCGCCGAACGCGCGCCGGAGCTTGCCGAACACGCCTTCCTCGGTGCGCAGGTTGTGCGCGGTCATCGATTCGGCCAGTTGCTCGTAGAGCTCCCTCTGCTCGCGGTTCAGATGCCGCGGCACGACCACGTTGACCACCACCCGCAGATCGCCGGTCCGCCGACCGCGCAGCGCCGGCATCCCCGCGCCCCGGACGATCAGCGTCTCGTTGGGCTGGACTCCGGCCGGGACGTCGACGTCGACCGACTCATCGAGCACGGTCGGCACCTCCACGACGGTGCCCAGCGCAGCCAATGGCGCCGATACGTCGACCACCGTGATCAGGTCGTCGCCGTCGCGCACGAAGCGCGGATCCTGGCGCACGCGGACCAGCACGTAGAGGTCGCCGGGCGGACCGCCCCGCTCGCCGGCGTGGCCGCGCCCGGCGATCCGGATGCGCTGTCCGTCGGCGATCCCAGCCGGGACGTCGACCTTGACCTTCTCGCGCTCCACGCGACGTCCGCGCCCGCGGCACACCTTGCAGGGATCGCGAGCCACGCGCCCGTCGCCGTTGCACACGTCGCACACCGCGGTGCGCATGACCTGCCCGAACGGGGTGCGCGACACCGCCCTCAGCTGACCGGTCCCCTGGCAGCGGGAGCAGGTCTCGATCGGGGTGCCGGGCTCGGCGCCGTTGCCATGGCAGTGCTCGCACGTCGCCACCGCCTCGTAGCTGACCTCGACCTCGGCGCCCTGGGCCGCCGCGGCAAGATCGATCTCGGCGCTGACGGCCACGTCGCCGCCCTGGATCGCGCCCCCGGCCCGGGCGGCCCCGCTCATCCCGAACAGGTCGCCGAACGCGCCGCCGCCGCCGAAGAACGCCTCGAAGATGTCGGCGATCGAGCCCGCGTCGAAATTCGGCGCGTAGCCGCCGCTGCGCAGCCCCTCACGTCCATACCGGTCATAGGTGGCGCGGCGATCGGCGTCCGACAGGACCTCGTAGGCCTCGGCGGCCTCCTTGAACTTCTCCTCGGCGTCGGGGTCGTGGCGATTGACGTCGGGATGCAGCTCCCGGGCCAGGCGCCGGAAGGCCTTCTTGATCGTGGCCTCGTCGGCACCGCGCTCGACGCCGAGGATCTCGTAGTAGTCGCGCGTGGAGCTCATCGCTCGTCGTATACCTCGGCGATGAAGCTCGAGAGCTGGGCGGCCGCGTCACGCACGGCGTGGATCGCCTGGCCGTAGTCCATCCGCAGCGGCCCGATCACCGACACCGTCCCCAGCCTCCGCTGGGGCAGGCCGTAGCCGGCGGCCACGAGCGCCAGCGAGTGCAGTCCCGGCGCCTCGTTCTCGGTCCCGATCCGGACCAGCACGTCGCGTTCGATGAGCGCCGCCTGGAGCACCCCGATCAGCGTCACCCGGCGCTCGAGCATGTCCATCAGCACGTTGAGCTCAGACACCTCGCCCAGCCGGTCGTCACGCATCAGGCGCGAGGTGCCCTCGACGTAGAGGCTGTCGTGAGCCCCGGCCTCGAGCTCGGTGAACACCGGGGAGAGCGCCTCCAGGAAGTCTGACTCCGAGCGCGACAGGGACGGGTCGTGCAGGCGCTTCTGCAGCATCCGCGCGCCCAGCCCGAGCCCGACCAGGCGCTCGTTCAGGTAGCTGGCCGCCCAGTCGGCCAGACCCGGATCGACGGCGCGGGAGAACGTGAACATGCGCTTGGTCACGCCGCCGGTCGAGGTGATGACCACCACCATCAACACCTGGGGCTGGAGCCGGAGGACCTCGACGTGGCGGATGGTCGAGGTCTCGATCGGCGGGGCCGTGACGATGGCGAGCAGGTTGGTGACCTGCGAGAGCGTCTCGGTGGTGACGCGCATGGCCTCGTCGAGCTCGCGGCGCACGAGCGACAGCGACAGTCGCGGGCGGACCGGCGTCATGTCCTCCGAGGGCAGCAGCCGGTCGACGAAGTACCGGTAGCCGGCCTCGGTCGGGATGCGGCCCGCCGAGGTGTGCGGGTGGGCGAGCAGCCCCAGCTCCTCGAGGCTGGCCAGTTCGTTGCGGATCGTCGACGGACCCCACTGGACCTCGACCGCCAGCGCCTTGGAGCCCACCGGGGCACCGCCCTCGAGGTACTCCTCGACCACCTTGCGTAGTACGAGCTCCTGCCGGGAAGTAAGCATCCGGGTTGATTGTAGGTCGGGTTCTCGACGGCTCTACGGGGCCGTCAGGACCATGTTTCGTCGCGCCGACCCAGCGGGCCGGTCGCCTGCAAGACGTAGCTAGCCGGTCGCGATCTCGGCGACGCCGTTGCGGATCAGCCGGCTGCCGGCCTGCTCGGCCTGGGAGTCCACGGTTGCCGCGCCGTCCTCGACCGACCGGACCGTGCCGCTGACCACGATCTCCTCGCCGATCCGGCCCATGCCGCGAAACTGCACAGACAGGCGCTTCAGATGCTCGGGTCCCCCGGCCGCGTCGGTGTGCGCGCGGGCCACCTGGGCCATCGTCCACAGACCGTGGAGGATCCGTCCGGGAAGGCCCACGCGCTGGGCGAACTCCTCGTCGATGTGGATCGGGTTGAAGTCCCCGGACGCGCCGGCGTAGCGCACGGTCACGTACGGGTCGGGCGTGACCCGCAGCTCCAGCGAATCCCCAGCGGCCAAGCTCATGACGAATCGACCCCCCGGACGATCTGGCGCCAGATCCCCGTGCACACCGTCTCCTCGCGCTGGTTGCGCGACTCGGTCACGAGCTCGTAGAAGCCCATCCCGCCGCGCTCAGAGATGTCGCGCACGGTCGTCGTCGTGCTGATCTCATCGCCGGCCACGACCAGCGGCCCCCACTCGAACTCCTGCCCGGCGTGGAGCATGTTCGAGAAGTTGATCCCCACCTCGGGATCGAACAGCGCCGGCGTCACCGCCCGCCCGGCGTACACGACCGCGAACATCGGGGGCGCGACCACATCCGCGTACCCCGCCGCCCGCGCCGCGTCGACGTCGACGTAGACCGGGTTGGTCTCCCCCACCGCCCAGGCGTACTCGCGCACCTTCTCGCGGCCCACCGCATAGGTGACCGCGAGGTAGGCCTTGCCGATCGCGTCAGTCTTGACCGCCACGGCGCGCCAGTCTCTCAGATGATCACGGGAACGGTTCCCCCGTCGACCGACCACGACGCGCCGGCGACGTTCGAGGCCGGCTCCGAGCACAGGAACACGATCACCGCGGCGATCTCCGCCTCGGTCCCGAGCCGGCCGATCGGCACGCGCGACGCGGTCGACTCGAGCACCTCCTCGCGGCTCACCCCCCGCGCCTCCGCCTGCTGGTCGGCCAATCCGCCGGGCGCGAGCCACAGATCGCCCCCGATCGGGCCGGGCGAGATCGAGTTCACCAGGACCCCGCGGCCGGCGAACAGGTCGGCGAACGCGCGCGAGAGCGACAGCTCGGCCGCCTTGGTCACCGAATAGGCCATGTTCGTGCCCGAGGGACGCTTCCCTGACGAGGAGCACACGTTGACGATCCGGCCCCACCCCCGCCGAGCCATCTCAGGCGCGGCCGCGCGCATCAACCGCATCGGACCCATCACGTGGAGCTCCCACTGGGCCTGCCACTCCTCGTCGGTCAGCTCCTCCATCGGGCGCACCTCGCTCGTGCCGGCGCCGTTGACCAGCGCGTCGATCCGCCCGAAACGGTCCAGACACGCTTCGAGCGCGCGTTCACCGGCATCGGCGTGGGTGACGTCAAGAACCAGCGACTCTCCGCGGCCGCCCGCTTCCGAGCACGCGCGCGCCACCTCGTCGAGCACGTCGGCGCGGCGACCGACCAGCAGGACCGAGGCCCCTTCGCCGGCCAGGTCTACCGCGGTCACCCGGCCGATCCCGCCCGAGGCGCCCGTGACCACACAGGCTCGATCGCGCAGGCCGAGGTCCATGGCACATGATTGTTCCTCACTGGCCCGGAATCGGCGCGCCGGCGGGGGCGCCCCGGCGCCGGTACTCCTCGTAGAGCCGGCTCCAGTCCTCGCGACCGCCGGGCTCCGCGCCCGCCAGTTGCCGCCCCAGGCGGTCCAGGCACACGTGCCACCCAGCGCTGTCACGCGCGGCCTTCTCCCGCTCGTCGAGCAGCACGGTCAGCCGCAGCAGGGTCTCCTCCTCGGAGCGCCCCGCCGGCTCGAGCTCGAAGCGAAGGTGGTCCTCATGGTCGGGTGGGCCCCAAGTAAATTCGAACCGCCGCGGCGGATCGAACTCGGTCACGCGCCCGGTCATCGTCGAGGGCGCGTCGAGCGGCATGTTCTCGAACCGGAAGGTCATCTCGGCCCCGGGAACCAGCTCGTCGACCTCCACGCGCGAGGGAAACCAGTGCTCGAGCTGGTCCGGTTGGGTGATCGCCTGCCAGACCACCTCCACCGGATGCGCGAGGCGCCGCTCGAAGCGCAGCGCGGGCCGGTTCTCGATCGTGTCGTAGGCGCCGTACATGGTCAGTTCTCCTTGGGGGTTGGGGACGGCTTTGAGTCCAGGTGGCGCTCGAGCGCGTCGAGGCTTCGCTCCCACCTGCGCCGGTAGGGCTCGAGCCAGGCGTCGAGCTCGGCGAGCGGACGGACGTCGAGCGCGTAGATGCGTCGCTGGGCCTCGGTCCTGGCGACCACGAGGCCGGCGTCGCGCAGCACGCGCAGGTGCTTGGAGGTGCCGGGCTGGCTGAGCCCGGTGCGCGCGACCAGGTCGCCGACCGGCCGCGGGGATTCCCGCAGCAGCTCGAGCATGGCCCGTCGGTGGGGATCGGCCAGGGCGGCCCACGTCGACGTCATGCGTTCATATAACCATCTGGATATATGCCTGTCAAGTAATACAAAACGCCAGGTAGCATGTCTTGTGACCGGTCACGGCGCCCGGTAGCCTCGGTGGCCACAAGCAGGCGTTGGCGGCAGCGACGAGGAGCACACGGATATGGCAAGGCGAGCGACCCTGAGGGCATCGGACGCGGATCGCGAGACGATCGCCGAGCGTCTGCGCAAGGCGACCGGTGAGGGGCGCCTGTTGGCGGAAGAGCTCGAGGAGCGTCTCGAGGCGACCTTCTCAGCGCGCACCTACGGCGAGCTCGACGCCGTGGTGGACGATCTCCCGAACGCCCCCCTGCGCCGGCACGAGCGACCCCAGTCGCCGATGCTCAACCCGGTCCACGTGATCGCGCTGTTCATCCTCGCCCCGGTCATCATCGCGCTGATGGTCGCCGCGGCGGTCGTCGTGGCCACCCTGTTCTCGGCCTGGGGTGTGCTGCTGATCGTCGGCTGGTTCGTCTTCGGTCGCGGCCGACGCCACTATTGGGGCTCGTATCGCCGCTCGGTGCAAGCCGCCAGCCAGTGGCCGGCCCGGCGCGCGCCACGCCCCTGGATCTAGCAGCGCCCTGAGCCGCTCCGACCCATACACGGTTCTGGGCGTCCGGCCCGGTGTATCCGACGAGGAGCTCCGGGCGGCTTACCGCCGGCTGGTCCAGCTCCACCACCCCGACCACAACAACGGCTCGCTCGAGTCCGCCCGCCGCTTCGAGGAGGTTCAGGACGCGTACGCGGCGATCACGCGCGAGCGCCGGCGCCAGCCGACGCCGCCCCGCTCGGCTTCACCGCCGCCATCGAGCAGCCCCGACGTCGAGCAGCGCCTGGCCGACCTCGAGCGCGAGCTGCGCGAGAAGGCCCGGGGCGCCCGCGAGCGCGCCCAGCGCGCCGCCCGCGAGGCCGCGGCGGCCGCCGCGTCGAAGACCAAGCGCTCCGATCGTCCGTCGGACGAGGAGCTCGGCTACATCAAGACCGACGACAGCCTCGGGAAGATCGTCGCCGACGGCCTCGACGAGTTCGCCGACTGGCTCCGGCGGCACGACCGGCGGGGCGAGTCCTAGTAGCGAGGGGGGCGCCGCCGCGCCGGGTCGTTACGCCCGGGTCTTCTCGCCCAGCTCGAGCACGGCGAGGAACGCCTCCTGGGGCACCTCGATCCGTCCCACCTGCTTCATCCGCTGCTTGCCCTTCTTCTGCTGCTCGAGGAGCTTGCGCTTGCGGGTGATGTCACCGCCGTAGCACTTGGCGGTCACGTCCTTTCGGAAGGCCTTGATCGTCTCGCGGGCGACGATCCGCGAACCGATCGCGGCCTGGATCGGGACGTCGTACTGCTGGCGGGGGATGGTCTGGCGGAGCTTCTCGGCCAGCGTGCGGCCAGCGTCGTAGGCCTTTGACTTGTGCACGAGCATCGACAGTGCGTCGACTTCGTCACCGGCCAGGAGGATGTCGAGCTTGACCAGGTCGGACTCGCGCAGCCCGATCAGCTCGTAGTCGAGCGAGGCATAGCCGCGCGTGCGCGACTTGAGCTGGTCGAAGAAGTCGAGCACGATCTCGGCCAGCGGCAGGTCGTATGTCAGCTGCACACGCTCGGCGCTCAGGTAGTGCATGCCCGCGTGCTCGCCGCGGCGGTCCTGGCAGAGCTCCATGATCTGCCCGATGTATTCCTTGGGGGTGAGGATCGACGCGCGGATGTAGGGCTCGCGGACGCTGGCCACGCGCGCCGGGTCTGGCATGTCGGCCGGGCTGTGCACCGGGAGCACGCTGCCGTCGGTCAGCGTCACCTCGTACTCGACGCTCGGCATCGTGGCCAGCAGCTCGAGGTCGTACTCGCGCTCGAGCCGTTCGCGCACGATGTCCATGTGCAGGAGTCCGAGGAAGCCGCAGCGGAACCCGAACCCCAGCGCGTCGCTCGTCTCCGGCTCCCAGGACAGCGCCGCGTCATTCAGGCTGAGCTTCTCGAGCGCGTCGCGCAGATCGGGGTAGTCGTCTGAGTTGATCGGGAACAGGCCGCAGAACACCATCGGCTTGACCTCGCGATAGCCGGGCAGCGGCTCATTGGCCGGATTTCGCTTGGTGGTCAGCGTGTCGCCGACGCGGAGCTTGGTGACGTCCTTGATGCCCGTGATCAGGAACCCCACCTCGCCGGCATGCAGGGCGGGGGCCGAGGTCATCGAAGGGGTGAAGAAGCCGATGTCGTCGATCTCGGCCTCGGTGCCGGCCTGCATGGCCCGGATCGCCTCGCCCTTGGTGAACGTGCCGTCGACCACCCGGATATACGCGATCACGCCGCGGTACTGATCGAACTCGGAGTCGAAGATCAGCGCTCGGGGCGGCTTGTCGGGGTCCCCCTCGGGTGGCGGGACGCGCGCGATCAGCTCGTCCAGCACCTCGGTCACCCCCTCCCCGGTCTTGGCGCTGATCCGGCGCACGCTGTCAGCCGGCTCGCCGAGCAGCTCGGCCACCTCCTCGGCCACGCGTTCGGGCTCGGCCCCGGGCAGGTCGACCTTGTTCAGGCATGGAATCAGCTCGAGCCCCGAATCGATCGCCAGGTAGGTGTTGGCCACGGTCTGCGCCTCGACGCCCTGACTGGCGTCGACCACCAGCAACGCGCCCTCGCAGGCGGCCAGCGAGCGCGACACCTCGTAGGTGAAGTCGACGTGCCCGGGCGTGTCGATCAGGTGCAGCTGGTAGGTCTGCCCGTCGTGCTCGGACGTGTAGAACACCCGGACCGCCTGCGCCTTGATCGTGATGCCGCGCTCGCGCTCGAGCTCCATCGAGTCGAGCACCTGGGCGCGCATCGCGCGCGGGTCGACCGTGTGGGTCAGCTCGAGGATGCGGTCGGCCAGCGTCGACTTGCCGTGGTCGATGTGCGCGATGACCGAGAAGTTGCGGATGTGAGCCTGATCGGCCATGTGTACTGAGAGGGTATTGGGGCCTCGCTGCGCTCGGCGTCCAGCCGGATGACTCGTGGCCGGCCCGGTATTGGCGAGGCCGGATGCCGAGCAGGCCGAGCCACGAGGCCTTGTTCCCCGTCCGGACGGGGCTGCCCGGCCCCATGGACGCCGCCGTAGGCGGCCCCTCAAACGGTCAGCTAGCCGCGGCGCAGGCGGCCGACGACCAGCTGCTGGATCTGGCGCGCCTCGGGGATCCGCATCTTCAGGGTCAGCCAGCCGTACAGCGCGCACGCCACCACACATGCAAGCCCGACCGAGACGATCTGAGCGGGTAGCGAGCGGCCGAGGCCGGCGTCGAGCAGGACCCACACCCCCCGCGCCACCGCGCCCACGATCACGGTGGCGACCAAGATCCGCGCGGTGATCATCATCGTCTGCCCGCCCTCGAGGTAGCCGTTCAACCCGATCCGCAGCCGGTGGATCTGCAGCCCGGTCATCACGATGTTGGCCACCGCGGTCCCAATCACCAGACCCGCGATGCCCAGGGGCTTGTACAAGGCGATCGAGACGATCGCGTCGACGACCAAGTTCATCGCGGCGAGCTTGGTCGGGATCCAAGGGCGCTGGACCGCGAAGAAGGTCCGCGTGAGCAGTAGGTTCACCCCGGCGAACGGCAGGCTGAACGCGAACCAGAACAGCGCCGTCGAGACGTAGTGCGTGGAGGTCGGGCCGAAGGCCGCGTGCTGATAGACGAGCCGCGTGATCGGGGTGGCCAGCACGAGCATCAGCGCCGAGGAGGGGATCAGCAGGAGGTTGATCTGGCGCATCCCGATGCCCACGGACCGGCGGATCCCCGAGGCGTCGCGGCGCGCCGCCATCCGGCTGAGAGTTGGGAACAGCACGGTCGCGACCGCCACGCTGAAGATCCCCTGCGGCAGCATGTAAATCCGGAACGCCTGGTTGATGGCCGCCGGCGCGTAGCTGCCGACCAGCGATCCGAAGCCGGCGTTGATGAAGATGTCGAGGTTGATGATGCCGATGCTCAATGTCACCGGCAGGAACAGCAGAGCCACCTGGCGCACTCGCGGGTCGCGCCAGTCGAAGCTGAAGGCGAGCCTGAACTCGATCGTTCGCAGCGCCGCCGCAACCATCAGGAACTGCACCACGGTGGCCACCAGCCACCCGATCGCGTAGGCGTAAACCTTGTCCTGCCCATGGAACTGCCCGCGCAGGACGATCAGCAGCACGAGGATCACGACGTTCCACACCGCCGGCGCGAGGGCCGGAATCGTGAACTGGTCGTATGCCTGAAGAATCCCGACGAGCAGCCCGGTGAGGCTCAGCAGGAGTACGACCGGGAACAGCACGCGGGAGAGGCCCGCCGTCAGCGGCGACGAGATCCCGTGGCCCGTGAACAGGGGCGTGATGAAATTGGCGATCCCGAGCCACACGAGCGTCAGCGCGCCGAGCGCGACCAGGATGACCCAGAACAGCGTGGCGGCGAGGCGGAACGCCTCGCGCTTGCGCCCCTTTTGCAGCAGCTCGGTGAACACCGGCACGAACGCGGCCGACAGCGCCGCCTGCGAGAACAGGTTGCTGAACAGGTTGGGTACCTGCGAGGCGAGCGTGAACGCCGAATAGGCGGCGGTCGTGCCGAAGAACGCTGCTCCGGCGACTTCGCGTCCGAGCCCGGCGATCCGCGAGAGCGCGGTGGCGAACGCGAAGATCGCCGTGTTGACCGCGATGCGCCGGCGAGGCGGCTCGCGCGACGGTGGCTCACGCGGTGGGCGCGCGCCGGGAGGCCCGGGCGGCTCTGACCCGTCGCCGCCGGTGGGTGGGGTATCGATCTGGACCAGGGCGGCTATAGTAGGGCCGCGTCGCGGCGGAAAGCCCGCGGTCGATCTACGTCCCTCCCGCCCAATGGCCAACATCAAGTCACAGAAGAAGCGGATTGTGCGTGCCGAGCGCGAGCGGCTCGAGAATCGGCGCTACACGTCCAAGATCAAGACGTACTTCCGCCGGCTCGAACGCGCGGTTGCCGACGGCGATGGAACGCAGGCGGACACCGAGCATCGCGAGCTCGTGCAGACGATCGACAAAGCGGTCAAGCGCGGCGCGCTGCACCGCAATGCGGGCGCGCGCAAGAAGTCGCGTGCGGCGCGTCTGCGTCAGGGCTGAGTCGCTGCGCAATCACACTTTCGTGCAAGCACGATTGCGAGTGCGCGTGCCCGGCGCCGAGCCGGTAACTTTGGCTTCCTGATGGCGGAGGCTGTCGAACCGGTAACCACCGGAACGGGCGGCGTCGCTTTCGAGCTCGATCGAATCGCGATGGCAGGCGAGGATCGGCTCGAGGTGAACGGTCGCTGGTTTGGCGTGCGCGGGCGGCGGTTCATCCGCCCGAGCCTCACGCTGCTGGCCGACGAGGAGCAACGCCGGCTGCTGGCCAACCTCGACCACAAGCCCTGGGCGGCCGAGGACGGCGAGCCGTGGCTGGCCAGCTTCCCGTATGACGAGCAGGACGGCGACTGGCTCGAGGCCGAGCTGAACGTCGCGCCCGACATTACGGTGACCGTGCCGCTTCCGGGCGCCTCGCGCGGTCGGCGGAAGCGTCCGGGATCCACTACCTCCGCCACCCCGTCCTCGTCCGGCACCGCTCGCACCGCGTCTCGGCGCAGCCACGCACCGTCGGCGGAGCTGGTCAAAGCGCGCCGCGAGATCCATCGGCTGCAACGCGAGCTCGAGCGCCGGGACGGCGAGATCGCCCAGCTCTCGGACGAGCTTGAGAAGCGCGGCGCCAAGCTCGAGGAGATCAGCGGCGCACGCGACGCGGCGCGCGAGGCCGGCACTGCCGCCGCCGAGGAACGCGAGCGGTTGATGCGCGCCCGGGGTGAGGCTCTTGCATCGCGCGACGCGGCGGCCGCCGAACGCGAGGCGGCGGTTCAGGCCCGCGACGAGGCCGTGCGGATGCGCGACGCTGCCCTGGCCGCACGCGACGAGGCGCTGGCCGAGCGACGCGCCGCGGTCAATGAGCGCGAGGACATCGCTGCCCGGCTGGCCAGCGCGCTGTCCGCGCAGGAGGCTGCCCTGGTCGAGCGTGACGCTGCGGTGGCCGAGCGGGACGCCGTGCTCGACGAGCGAGACGACGTGGTCCGCGACCGCGAGGGCGTGATGTCAGCCTCTCAGCGCGTCATAGCTGAGCGAGACGCGCTTCAGAGCACGCTCGAGCAGCTGCGGACGGAGCGTGACGAGGCGGTCGCCTCACGCGGTGCCGCGCTGGTGATGCGCAACGCCGCCAACGCCCCGCCCGCCTATCGGCGCGACGGCAACCGTCTGCTGCACTTCCTGCCGGCGCTGGTCGTGGTGGTCATCGCGCTCGTCGCGGCGCTGCTGCTGCACCTGATCTAGCTGCAGGGGGACGCCTGGATGCCTTCCAGACGGCCCCTTGCCGTTGAGGAACGTCTGGAAGGCATCAGGCGGAGCCGATCCGCTGGATCGCGAGCAGGGCGGCCGTGTCCTCGCCCGCACCGCCGCTACCGCCGCCCCGCGAGGCGAGCTCGAGCTCGGCCAGCTGCTCGATCGTGCGCCGGAGGTTCTCGGCGCCGCTGCGACCGGCGTCGGCGATCAGCCGGTCGGCCGCGCGCGAGGGCATTCTCAGGCTGCGCTTGATCTGGGCCGGTGGCGTACCCTGTTCGAGGGCGGTGGCGACCTGGTGGGCGGTGCGGACGCGCGTGCTCATCCAGTAGAGCAGGCCGGGTAAGCGCTCGCCCTGCGATCGCAGGCTCAGGTAAAGGGCGGTGGCGGCCTGGGCGTCGCCGCTCACGATCGTGTCCGCCAGCGACCAAGCGCGGTGCTCGGCCGAGGGCGCGGCCAGCTCGTCGAGCAGGCTTACGTCCACGCGCGCACCGGCGCCCGCGTAGAGAGCCAGCTTCTCGAGCTCGCGGAGCAGCCGCTGCTGGCGCTCGCCGACCTGGGCGATGAGCGCGCGGGCGGTGTCGGGCTCCATCTGCAGGTTCAGCTCCCGAGCGCGTGCGATCACCCACTTGGGCAGCTCCCACGGCTTGACGCTCGCCTCCGCGGCGATGTCACCGCCGGCCTTCTTGACGGCGTCGTGCAGGCGCGTGGGGGCCTTGGCGCGTCCGTCCTCGCGGGCGAAGAAGGCCACGGTGGTGTCGGGCGGGATGTCCGCGAGCGCGGTGACGAGTGGATCGAGTTGCTTGTCGGTCCAGCGCTCTACGCCGTCAGCCACGATGAACCGGCGCCCGAGCGCGAACGTGAGCGCGTTCACCGCGTTCGCCACCGCCTCGGGGGTGGCGGCGTCGCCCTCGAACACCTCGACGCCCTGGGTGCCGCTCTCCTGTTCGGCCATCGCGCGCAGCCGGGCGCGGCGCTCGGCGATCCGGCCGTGGTCGTCGCCGTGGATCAGGTAGGCGGGCTTGAAGCTGGGCATCGTCAGCGGACGACCACGTTTACCAGCTTGTCCGGCACGACGATCACCTTGGTGATCTCCTGGCCGTCCAGGTGTTGCTGCACGCCGCGGGTTTCCAAGCACAGGCGTTCAAGCTCGTCTTTTGGCGCTCCGGTCGGTGCGTGAACGCGGTCGCGAACCTTGCCGTTGACCTGGCAGACCAGCTCGAACGTCTCGGCCGTGAGCATCTCCGGGTCGGCGTCGGGCCAGGGTTCCTCCCACACCCGCCGGCCGGTCAGCATCTCGTACGCCTCGGCGCTCAGGTGGGGCGCGAATGGGAAGAGAAGCGAGGCCGCGGTGGCGGCGGCAAAGCGCCGAGCGGCAGGATCGGCGTTCGCGTAGCGGTAGATCTCGTTGATCAGCTCGATGATCGCCGACAGCGCGGTGTTGAACGCGAACCGGGTCGCGGTGTCGCGGGTCACCTTGTCGATCGCCCAGTTGGCTTTGCGAACGAGCGCGAGGGCGTCACCCTGAGGGTTGTTCGGCTGGTCCGCGCTTTGGTTTGCGTCATCCTGGGCGAGGTCGTCCGCCAGGCGCCACAGGCGGCCCAGGAGCCGGCGGTGCACGCCCTCGATGCCGGTGTCAGACCATGCGGCGTCCTGGTCGGCCGGCCCGATGAACAGCACGTAGCACCGCGCGGCGTCGGCCCCGAAGCGCTCGATGATGTCGCTCGGGGCGATCACGTTGCCCTTGGAGCTCGACATCTTGTTGCCGTCGTTGCCGAGGATCATCCCCTGCGTGAACAGGGCCCGGAACGGCTCCTGGGCGTCCATCAGCTCCATGTCGGCCAGCGCCTTGACGAAGAAGCGCGAGTACATCAGGTGCAGGATCGCGTGCTCGACGCCGCCGATGTACTGGTCGACCGGCATCCAGCTGCCCAGGGTTTGGCGGTCCCACGCGGCCTGATCGTTGTGGGCGTCGCAGTAGCGCATGTAGTACCAGCTCGAGTCGACGAAGGTGTCCATGGTGTCGGTCTCGCGCCGGGCCCGGCCGTGGCATTGCGGGCACGTCGTGTTCACCCAATCCTCGGCCGCGGCCAGGGGTGAACGGCCCTTCGGCTGGTAGTCCTCGATGTCGGGCAGCTTTACCGGCAGGTCCTGTTCGGGGACCGGGACCATGCCGCAGCGGTCGCAGTAGATGACCGGGATCGGGCAGCCCCAATAGCGCTGGCGGGAGACCAGCCAGTCGCGGAGCTTGTAGCTCACGGAGGAGTGGCCCTTGCCCTCGCGGTCGAGCCAATCGACGATTGCGCTCTGGCCCTCGACCGAGTTCATGCCTTCGAACGGGCCCGAATTGATGAGGACTTCGTGTTCGGTGTGGACCGTGAACGCGCCTTGTTCGGCCTCGATGGCCTCGGGATCGTTGGCTTGCTCGGCGGGCACCACCACGGGGCGGATCGGCAGGTCGAACGCCTTGGCGAAGTCGTAGTCGCGCTGGTCGTGGGCGGGTACGGCCATGATCGCGCCGGTGCCGTACTCCATCAGCACGTAGTCGGAGACGAACATCGGGATCTGCTCATTGGTCACGGGATTGGTGACGGTTCGGCCAAGCGGCACGCCCGTCTTGGGCTTCTCCGCGTCGCCCCGTAGCTCGGGTGACTCGGTGAGCGACCGGCTGACGTACTCGTGGACCTGGTCTTCGTACTCGGTTCCGGCCGCGAGCTTGAACACGTCCGGGTGCTCGGGGGCCATCACGAAGAACGTGGCGCCGAACAGCGTGTCCGGGCGCGTGGTGAACACCGGGTAGTCGATCCCCAGCTCCGCGCAGCGGAACACCACCTCGGCGCCCTCGCTGCGCCCGATCCAGTTGCGCTGCATCGCCTTGACGTGCTCGGGCCAGTCGATCGTGTCCAGATCGTCGAGCAGCCGGTCGGCGTAGTCGGTGATGCGGAAGAACCACTGCTCGAGCTGGCGGACCTCGACCTTCGCCCCGCACCGCTCGCAATGCCCGTCGATCACCTGCTCGTTGGCCAGCACCGTCTGGTCGTTCGGGCACCAGTTGACGGCCGCGGTCTTCTTGTACGCCAGGTCGCGCTCGAGCAGCTTGAGGAAGATCCACTGGGTCCAGCGGTAATACGACGGCTGATGCGTGCCGAGCTCCCGGCTCCAATCGATCGAGATGCCCCAGCGATGGAACCAGTGCCGGTAGGAGGCGATCGAGCGGTCCGTCGCGGTTCGGGGGTGGACCCCGGTCTTGATCGCGTTGTTCTCGGCCGGGAGGCCAAACGCGTCGTAGCCCATCGGGTGAAGGACCCGGCGCCCGATTCTCCTGTGGAAATGCGCGATCGCGTCGCCCAGCGCGTAGTTCTTCAGATGCCCGATGTGCGGCTCGCCGCTCGGGTAGGGCAGCATCTCGAGCACGTAGGACTTCTCACGGTGGTCGGTGTTCTCCGGGTCGTTGGGCACCTCCCAGGTGCGCTCGCGCTCCCATATCTCCTGCCACTTGGGCTCTATCGCCTTGGGGTCGTAGCGTCGTTCGGACACGGCAATCGGGAGGTTACTTCGAGAGCCGCCGTTGGCGGCGCGACCCAGAACGTGGTCATTTGCGCCATACCAGGGAGATCCAGCCCGCCCTGCCAGGGAGATCCAGCCCGCCCTGCCAGGGACATCCGGCCCCTCTACCAGGGACATCCGGCCCGTTTACCATCCGGGCGTGGCTGAGAACGCGGGTACCTCGCCCCCCGAGCCTCGTCCGTCGCCCGAGTCTCCTCACGCCGGCGCCGCGCTGGCAGCCGAACGCGTGGCCGCGATCGTCGCCGCGGCCGAAGAGACGGCCGCGCGGCTGCGCCGCGAGGCCGAGGAGCGCGTCACCGAGCGGATCGCCGAGGCCCAGCGCGCCGCCGACAACCGCGTTCGCGCCGGCGAGGAGGAGGCCGAGGAGATCGTGCGGATGGCGCAGGCCGAGGCGGCACGCCTCCGCGAGGAGGGACGCAGCGAGGCCGAGGCGGCGAAGACGGCCGCCACCAGCGAGGCGCTGGCCGTGGTCGCACGCGCCGAGGAGAGCGCGTCGGGGATCGTGGCCGAGGCCCAGCAGTCCGCCGCCACGCGTCGTTCCGAAGCCGAGGAGCGCGCCCGCGGGTTGCTCGAGGACGCACGCGCCACCGCGGAGGGCGTGCGCTCCGAGGGACTCGAGCTCGTCTCGAATCTCCGCGAGATGAGCAACTCGCTGCGCTCAAACGCCGAGCGCCTGCTCGGCGACGTGCAACGGGTCCACTCGCGGCTGGTGGCGCAGATCGAGCGGGCCGAGCGAGCTGCCGGCGGTTCTGGCGGCGGGACTTCTCGGCCGGGCGGCCGGCGGCGCGCGCGCGAGGACCCGCCGGACTCCAGCGGTTCTATCCCCGCGCCGGTCGACGACGAGGGCCTCGAGGTACCGGAGTTCATCCCGCCCGGCTAGTCGTCGTTTTTCCTGCATAGCGCCGTTTCCGTCCGAGTCCCGTGCGAACATACGTTCGTCATGGAGATGAACTCCAACACGAAGGGGGCGATCGCCGAACAGGCCGTCGTGCCCGCGGCTATGAGGCTTGGCGTCCCCGTCCTTCGGCCGGTCAGCGAGCACGGCCGTACCGATCTCGCCCTGGATATCGGCGGCAAGCTACTGCGTGTTCAGGTGAAGTGGGGGCGCCTTAGCCCCGCGCGAGACACGGTCACCGTCGTGCTCTACACGTCGCGCTGCACGACGAAGGGCCACGTTCGCGCGCCGTATGGTGAAGGCGAGGTCGATCTGTTCGCGGTGTACCGCGGTGAACTCGACCGCTGCTTCCTTTTGCCGGGACCGCCTCTAGCAGGCCGGAACGCAATTCGTCTCCGCCTGACTCCCGCGCGCAACGGCCAGCACACATGCATTAACCTTGCCGACGACTTCACATTCGAAGGGGCTGTAGCTCAGTTGGCTAGAGCGCGTGACTGGCAGTCACGAGGCCGGGGGTTCGAGTCCCCCCAGCTCCACTCACCGAGTTCGCCGCGGACGCCGGTAACGGTAAGCGCCGACACCTGTCGGATCAGTTTCGGTTATTGGATCGAACGCGTCCGCGCGGGCCAGGACGTCGTGGTCACCAGGCGTGGAACGCCCGTCATCAGGCTGTCCGCGGCCGTTCCCGCACCCGCGTCGGAGCCAGGTAGCGCCCGGCCGCCGCCGATGCCCTTGGCTACCGCCCCTCTGACTTCGCGGCCTCGAGCGCCGCCGGCGGATCCATGCCGCCGCGTTGGAGCACGAGGTCGAGCGCACGGTCGGCGAGCTCGGCGGCCTCGGCGCCACCGACCGACTCGTCGCGCAGCGCGAGCGCCAGGAGGACCTGTCGCAACAGCTCCGGACTCTGGGTGTCCGGGGGAGGCCCCGCGGGTGGGAGGGCTCGCACGGACGCGAGCAGCCGCGGGGCACTCGCGCCGCCGCCGAACAGACGCCCGGGCGCCCTGTCCGGGATCACGGCAGTGATCGCGCCGGTGGCCGGGTTGACCACGCTGATCTTGCTCCGCAGGCCCGCGCGCTCCAGCGCCAGGCGGTACCCCGACAAACGTAAATAGCCGAGCTGTGCGGCCAGCTGGACGAAGGCCGAGGCCTCCGCCTCGTCCTTGAGGCGCGGCTGGTGGAGCGAGATCTGGGTGCCCGCGTCCGGCTGGGAGGGGTCGGGTTCGGCGGCCACGAGCAGGAATCCGTGCGATCCCAGCCGGCCGGCGCCGACCCCGGCGACGTCGACCAGGAGCTGGTAGCCACCCAGGCCGAGCGCGCCGACGATCCCGGACGGCAGCGGATTCGAGGCGAGATGTCCCGGTGAGAAGCTCATCGACGGCACGTCCTCGGCGCGAAGCTCATCGACGACCGGTCCTCGGCGCGCCGCTCATCGACGACACGTCCTCGGCCCGCCGCCGGCCGCCGCCGACGTGGCTGGCGGAGACGCGCACCCGAGGGTCAGTTGTCGAGCAGGCCACCGACGATTCCCCCGAGAACGTCCCGACCGCTGCGCTGCGAGTTGCCACCGGCACCCTCCGACACGGGCGGGTGGTAGTAGGCGCTCTGCAGGCCGACCCGGCCCGGGCCGGTGAACCGGTTGAACACGAGGTTGCCGCCGCCGCTCAGGAGGCCGGTCTTGAACCCATAGATCTCCTGGCTCATCTGCACCGAGTGGTCGCGGTAGAGCCAGCCGCCCGGCTCGATGTCGATCGACTCGCCCGGCTCTAGGTTCTTCTCGAACACGTTCCCGTAGCCGTGCATCCAGACCACGCCCTCGTGGTCGCCGGCGAAGAAGTGGTCGACCCAGAACCCGCCGCCGTAGAGCATGTTCGAGAAGCCCTTCTGACGGCTGTAGTCGTACTGCACGCCGTCGGTCGCGGCCAGGAACTGGTGCTCGCGCGCCATGATGCCCTGGCCGGGCTGGAGATGGAGCGCGACGATGTGACCCGGGGCGTCGCGGCTGAAGGCGAGCTCACCGGGCGACTGTGCCTCGAGCAAGAGCAGCGGCATCCCGCCGAACACGCGGCGCTTGAGGCCCTTGCCCAGCGGGTGCAGCCCGATCTGGAGCTGCGGGTACTTCCACAGCAGAACGTGGTGCTCAAAGTAGACGGGCACACGGCCGTCGAGCGCCATGTGCAGGACGGGAACCAGCTCGCCCTCCAGGCGGTAGCTCACGCCCGGCGCGCTTCCCTGCTGGATCTGAGTCGGAAGGATCTGGGGTGCGGACGGCATCGTCTTTCTCCGTTCGGGTTTGGTCTGACCACAGCGGGGCGCAGCCCTCGCGCTCGCGCTCGGCGCAGACGCTACCGCGCCACCGCGGTCAGCGGCGATAATCGCCGCAATGGCGACGATCTACGTCACCGGCCATCGCAACCCGGATGCGGACTCGATCGCCTCGGCCATCGGATACGCCGAGCTCAAGGGACGCCTGGACTCCCGCAACTCGTACGTCCCGGTCCGCCTCGGCGACCCCAACGCCCAGACGCGCTGGCTGCTCGAGCGAAGCGGCGCCCCTCACCCGCGGTTCCTCCCCCACGTGATGGTCCGCGCCTGCGACGTGATGAGCTCGAGGTTCCCGGTCGCACGGGTGCAGGACCCG
Source organism: uncultured Solirubrobacterales bacterium (assembly GCA_963834675.1). GTDB lineage: Bacteria > Actinomycetota > Thermoleophilia > Solirubrobacterales > Solirubrobacteraceae > Palsa-465. The sequence goes on along the minus strand of CAWICS010000008.1, from coordinate 521,696 downwards.
ATCCGACAGGCCGGGATCGAGATGGCCCGGGCCGGCCTGGAGCTCGTTCCGGTCGTCGATGACGACGGCGCGCTGATCGGCGTCCTGACCGAGCGGGCGCTGGCCCGCCGGTTCATCCGCGAGACGCGTGAGGCCTCGACGTTGGAGGACGCCCCCACCCGGGTCGAGGCCATCGTCGATGTCCTCGGGGGCCGGCTGCTCACCGGCGAGGACAAGCCGCTCTCCGGCCGGGTCTGGGTTCACTCGATGGACCCGACCCGCAGCGGCGCCTCCCCGGGCGACGTGGTCGTGGTCGGCAACCGCTCCGATGCCCAGCGCCTCGCCATCGAGCGCGGCGCCCAGCTGCTCGTGCTGTCCAACGACTCCGAGCCTTCCGACGAGATCCTGGCGCTGGCCCGGGAGCACGCGATCGCCGTGATCGTCTCGCCCCTCGACAGTTACGTCTCGGGCCGCATGATCACATTGGCCGCACCGTGTGGCGCGCTGATGGAGCGCGAGCCGCTGACCGCCACCAGCGAGTTCCTGGTCGAGGAGATCTCCGAGCAGATCAAGGAGAGCCACTACGGCGCGGCGGTGGTGATCGATCCGCAGCGCCGGCCGGTCGGACTGGTCACCCGTTCCGACCTGGTGTCCCCTCCCCGCCGGCGTGTGCTGCTGGTCGACCACGCCGAGCAGGCCCAGAGCGTGTCCGGGGTCGAGCAGGCGGAGATCGTGGAGATCCTCGACCACCACCACATCGGGTCGATCGAGACCCGAATCCCGGTCACCGCCACGTTCGACCCGGTCGGCTCGACCGCCACCCTGGTGGTCGAGCGCTTCCGCCAGAGCGGGATGGAGCCGAGCCCGCCCACCGCGATGATGCTGCTCGGCGCGGTCATGTCGGACACGATCATCCTCAACTCGGCCACCACCACCGATCGCGATCGACAGGTCGTCGACTACCTGCAGCGGGTGCTCGCCCTCGACGGGTCCGAGTACGGGCGCGAGATGTTCGAGGCCACCTCCGACGTCTCCGAGGTGAGTGCGGAGGAGATCATCAACCGTGACGCCAAGCAATACCACGCCTCGAGCGGTCATCAGATCTGCATCGCCCAGATCGAGGTGGTCGGCAAGGCGCTCCTGGACCGCAGCCAGGAGCTCGTCGAAGCCATGCGCAAGGCCCGGGAGAGCCGCGACCTCCAGCTCTACGCGCTGATGGTCACCGACGTCCTGACCAAGGGCACGGACCTACTGATCGCCGGCGATGTCAACGGTGTGGCCAGGGCGTTCGGGCTCTCCGCCCAGGACAGCCACATCGAGCTGCCCGGAGTGATGAGCCGCAAGAAGGAAGTCGCGCCGCAGCTGCTCGCCGCGATGTAGCGCCGAGTCGCCGCACCCAGCGCCTAGAGCACGACGCTCAGCACGAGGCGCAACCCCAGCGCAAGCAGCCCGAACGCCAGCAACCGCTGAATCATCGCGCTGCTCAGGCGCTGCGAGAGCACCGCGCCCAGCTGCGCGCCGAACACGACTCCCACCGACAGAGCGGCGGCCCGCCGCAGCCCCACCAAATGGTGAAACGTGCCGGCGAGGACATGAGTCAGCGTCGCGACCAGCGCCATCCAGGCCAGCACGAAGTGCGAGGTGGCGGTCGCGACATGGGTCGGGAAGCCGAGCACCGTGACCAGCAGCGGTACGTGAACCACCCCGCCCCCGATCCCCAGGAAGCTCGACACGAAGCCGACGACGACGCTGAACGTCGCCCCCAGCCGCACGTTCACGTGGTAGCGGTATTGCTTGCCCTCGCGGTCGATGATCGTCCGCGCCACCCCCCGGTCCGGATCGCCCCCCGGTGGCCGGCGGCGCCCCCGCACCAGCCACCAGGCCAGCCCGGTCAGCGCGACGCCCATAATCACGTCGAAGCCGGGACGCGACACCCTGTCCGCGACCAGCACCCCAAGCACCGAGCCCGGGAGCGTGCAGAGCGCGAACACGGCCCCCGAGCGGTAGTCGATCCGGCGCTGGCGGGCGTAGGCGAGCGAGCCCGAGCCGGCGTTGAAGAACACCACGATCAGGCTGATCGCGGTGAGCAGGGCCGGCGTCGAGTGCGGATAGACGAGCAGCAGAACCGGGGTCAGGATGAACCCGCCGCCGGCCCCGACCAGCGTCCCGAACACTCCCACCCCGAAACCCAGGAGGCCGAGGAGCACGGCCGCCAGCAGCGTGAAATGGCTGGCCACGGCCGTGGCGTGAGGACTACGTGGCGGATCCAGCGCCGACCGCGAGCGCGGGCGCTTCGCCCCACAGCTGCTCGAGGCGGTAGTACTCGCGCGTGTCCGGAACGAACACGTGAACGACCACGTCGAGGTAATCCATCAGGATCCACCGGGCGCCCGGGAGACCCTCCACCCGCTCCGGGAGACGACGATAAGTCGACTTCAGGCCTTCGTAGATGGCATCGTGAATGCCCTTGGTCTGCCGCTCGCTACGGCCCGAGCAGATCACGAAGTAGTCGGTGTACCCGATCATCTCGCGCAGGTCGAGCTGGACGATGTCGATGGCCTTGCGGTCCTCCGCGTACTCGACGATCGCCCCGGCGAGATCCTCGGGGGTCATGGGGTCGGCGTCTCGGGCACGGGCCGCCTGGCTCATCTAACCGAGCCTACTCCGGCGTACAGACGATGGCGCTCGACGTAGCTCGCCACCGGGTCGGGGACGTAGTACCTGATCGGCTGACCGGAGCGCACCCGATCCCGGAGCATGGTGGAGGAGACCGCAATGCGCGGCATCCGGAAGAACCGGGTCCGCTCCGCGCCCCGCAGCGTCCGGAGCGCCGAATCGACCGCGGCCCGGGAGGTGCCCCGGCGCTTGGCCACGGCCAGCGTGGCCAGCGAGAGGACCCGCTCCGGCTCGTGCCATTCGGGCAGGCCCGCTGCGATGTCGCCCCCGACGATCAAGAACAGCTCGTGGTCTGGCCCAGTGCAGTGCAGTTCCTCAAGGGTATCGACCGTGTACGACGGCCCGTCCCGGGCGATCTCCAGATCGGACACCTCAAACCGCTCATCGCCCCCGATGGCGAGCCGGCAAAGCTCGAGCCGATGCTCGGCACCGGGCTCGTCCTCGACCGGCTTGTGCGGCGGTATTCGGGCCGGGATCAGCGTCACTCGGTCCAATCCCAGTTGAAGGTACGCCTCCTGGGCGCAGATGAGGTGACCAAGATGTGGCGGATTGAAAGTTCCGCCGAGGATGCCGATACGCACAGGCTGCTAAAGAGCCCCTCTCAAAATGAGACGCGGCCTGGATCTGGCCGGATGATCGTCGCGGATACGGCCCCGTCGATCGGCTCGCGTAGCGCTGCTACGCCACGCCGATCACCGTGACCGCCCCGCTCGATCCCCGACCATCCCAGTCTCGCGCTCATTTTGTTCGAGACTCTAAGCCCGTCAGGGCCGAACGTGACCGGCGCCCTCGATCAGGTACTTGAACGTGCACAGCTCCCGCAGCCCGATCGGCCCCCGGGCGTGGAGCTTCTGGGTCGAGTTGCCGATCTCCGCCCCCATGCCGAACTCGCCACCGTCGGTGAACCGAGTGGACGCGTTGACGTACACGCAGGCGGCGTCCACGCCGAGCTGGAAGGCTCGCGCTGATTCGGTGTCTCGCGTGACGATCGCCTCGGAATGCCCCGAGCCCCAGCGGTTGATGTGCTCGATCGCCTCCTCGGTTGAGCCGACGACGCGGACGGCCAGGGTCAACGCGTGGTACTCGGTGGCCCAGTCCTCGTCGGTGGCGTCCGCGACCGGAACGCCTCCGGCGTGCGCCTGCGTCGGCGTGTCTCCGCGCAACTCGACGCCGGAGTCCGCCAGCGCGCTCAGCGCGACGGGCAGGAACTGCTCGGCCACGGCCACGTGTACGAGCAGCGTCTCGGCCGCGTTGCACACGCTCGGGCGCTGGACTTTGGCGTTCAGGGTGATCGCCAGCGCCTCTTCCAGCGAAGCGGTGGCGTCCACGTAGACGTGGCAGTTTCCAGACGCCGCGTACATGACCGGCACGGTGGCCACGCCCTTCAACGCGGCCTTCAACCCCTCGCCGCCCCTCGGAATGATCAGGTCGACCACGCCCGCCTGGGTGGCAAGCTCGGACAACTCGTCATGACCGCCGCCGGCCACCAGCGACATCGCGCCCTCGGGCAGGCCGGCGGCCAGACCAGCCTCGATTGCCACCGAGGCCAGCACCGCGTTCGAATGGGCGGCCATCGACGAGCCGCGCAGGACGATCGCGTTACCGGACTTAAGGCACAGCGCGGCCGCGTCGATGGTGACGTTCGGTCGGGCCTCGTAGACGACCGCGACCACGCCCAGCGGCACCCGTACCTTGCGCACCTCGAGTCCATTGGCCAGCCGCCGTCCCTCGATCACCTCGCCGACCGGATCCGGGAGGGCCGCGATGTCGCGAACCTGACTCGCAATCACCGCGATGCGGCGCGCGTCCAGAGCGAGACGGTCCATCAGCGTCGGGGTCAGCCCAGCTTCGCGCCCGGCCTCGAGATCACGGGCGTTGGCCTCGAGGATCTCGGGCGTGCGGTCAACCAGCGCCGCGGCGATCGCCTCGAGCGCGGCGTCCTTGGCCCCGGACGACATCGAGGCGAGCTGCGCCGCCGCTCGCTTGGCGGCTGCGCAGGTCTCAGCGACGGAGGGTGTGGCGATGACAGCCATACTCGGGTTAACAGGTTACGCGAGCACGAAATAGTCCCGATGGACGGCCTCTTCGGTGGCTCGGGGCAGCCGCGAGCGGACCTCGGGCGACTTCAGCCCCCGAACCTGCCGGAGCTCGGTCGCCGAGTAGTTGCAGATCCCCTTGCCGACCACGTCGCCGTCGAACGCGATCTCGACCGCGTCCCCCGCGTCGAACTCGCCTGACACCTCTACGACCCCCACGGGCAGGAGGCTGGTCCCCCCCTCCCGCAACGCGCGCGCCGCGCCGGCATCGACCAGTACCCGGCCGCGAGTCGGCTTGGCGTACTTGAGCCACAGCTTGAAGCTCGAGTAGCGCCCCGGCCGCGCCGGGAAGCGAGTTCCCACCGGATCGCCCCCCGCGGCGCCCAGCAGAGCCCCCGGGGTCAGGCCGCTCGCGATGACCGTGGGGATGCCCGCCGCGGTGGCCATCTCGGCCGCCACCACCTTGGAGCGCATTCCGCCCGACCCAAGCGGAGAGGTCGCGTGCCCGATCGCCATGCTATCCAGCTGCTCGAATGACCGCACCTCGTCCACCAGCCGAGCGTCCGGATCGCGCCGCGGATCCGCCGTGAACAGGCCCTCGGCATCGGTCAGCAGCACGAGCAGCTCCGCAGCGATCAGGATCGCCACCTGAGCGGCCAGGAAGTCGTTGTCGCCGAAGGAGATCTCGTCGGTCGTGGTCGTGTCGTTCTCGTTGATCACCGGGACGACGCCCCACTCGAGCAGCTTGCGCAGCGTCTGGCGCGCGTTCAGGTAGTGGCTGCGCGCGCTCACGTCGAAGAAGGTCAGGAGCACCTGCGCGGTCTGCACGCCGCGCTCGCGCAACAGCTCGTCATACACCTGGTAGAGCTTGCCCTGCCCGACCGCGCTCGCCGCCTGCAGCTCGTCCATCGCTCGGGGCCGCAGCGGCAGCTTCATCACCCCCATTCCCCGCGCGATCGCGCCGCTGGTCACGACGACGGGCTGGCGGCCCGCGTGCTGCAGTTCGGCCAGCTCGTCGCAGAGCCGACCGAGCACCTCGGTCCGCACCTCGCCCTGATCGCGAGCAACGATGCTCGAGCCGAGCTTGACCACGACCGCGCCCATGTTCTCGATTGAGAGGTTAGGGGGCGCTCAGCGACAGAGCGGGTTGCGCGGGACGCCCTTGCACGGCTTGGGCATCGTCGGCTGGCGGTGAGGGGCCGGCTGGGGCCGCGAATGCCGCGCGCCGGACTGCTGGACCAGCGTGAGGATCTCGCCGAACAGGTCCACGCCGCCGTTGGGCGTGGTGGCGTTCTGGCAGCCCCAGGTGCCCTCGATCCCCGCCGGGCTGGAGGTGCCGAACGTGTTGCCCGCGAAGCAGTTGTTGACCGAGTTCATCGATCCGAACACGCCGCCCTCGAGACCGATGTCGAAGGTGTTCGGCTGCGTCGCGTTGGTCACGATCTGATTGTCGGAGACACGGTTCGCGGACGCCTGGAAGTACACGGTCTTTGCCGTCGGCGGGAACGGCCATGGCTGCTCGAAGATGAGCACGCCGAACGTGGGGTTGCCCCGGATCGTGTTGTTCTCGACCAGATCGGCGGAGTCACCCGGCAGCATCAGGCCGACTCCCCAGGGCGCGCCCAGGATCGTCGAGTTGGCCGGTGTGTTCAGATTGCCGTTGTCGACGATCTGGTTGTTGCGGAAGATCGTGCAGCGACTGATGTTGGTCGAGGCGAAGGTCGGGATCGGCGACCGATTGGCGCCGGCGTTGCAGGCGCCGTCCTGGGGGGCGGCAGGTCGGAGTCCGACTCCGAGTCGGGCGCGATGCCGAGGCCGTTGTTCCGGAACGTCGAGTTCTCGATCACCATGTGCCCGCCAGCGTTGGTGCTCGACCAGCCGAGCCCGTTGCGCTCGACCAGGGCGTCGTCCACGAGCGCATGGCAATCCCGGCACGCGCCGATGTAGAGCCCGGAGTCGTTGAAGCCGGACGCATACACGTGCTTGAGGAACCCGTCCACCGAGTGGCTCGCGAACAATCCATACCCGCCGCGCAGGCCGGTGTCGTAGGCGGTCAGATACTGGCCCCACCAGCCGCGCAGGCCGACCTTGGTGCTCTTCTCACCGCCGCCCTTCCACCACACCTCGTTGCCGTTGTCGGAGTCGTCCCGGGTGCGCCGGTCGAAGTTGCGCACGGTGAGGTTCTCGACCCACACCCCGTTGGCGGTGATCGTGATTCCGTTGCCGGCGTGGTGGCGGCCATCGACGATCACGCCGTTGCGGTTGACCCCGCGCAGGTGCAGGCGCGGCGTGGAGATCCGCACCGGGCCGACGTACACACCGCGGTCGATGAGGATCCAGTCGCCGGGATGCGCCGCGTTGACCGCTGCCTGAATCGTGCCGAAGTGCGTGTAGGACACGTGCCGGTGGGTCACGACCAGCACGCGCGCCGACGCGCCCGCCGCCGCGAGTAGCAGCGTGGCCAGCGTCAACGCCGCCACGCGAGATCCGATCCGCCTCAGCACCGGCGGTAGATCCTGGCAAATTTCACGAATTCGTGATGTCCGCGCACGGTGATGCGCTCGATGAACCGCACCCAGACGTTCCGGCTCCGCCCGCGGCCCAGGTCGAGCCGCACCGTGACGCGCCGTCCGTGCGCCTTGTGCCGGTGCCATCTGTTGCGCGCCACCTTGACCGACAGCGAGCGGAACTTCTCGCGCTTGGACAGGCGCAGCCTGACCGTGACGAACCGGGCGCTGCAGCGGCCTGCGGTCGGCATGGGCGGCGCCTGGTTGCTGCACCACGGATTGGCCGGGACGCCCGAGCACGGATCGGGCATGGTCGCCAGGCCACTCGGGAGCGGGTGCATGATCCCGCTCGTGCGCCGCGGATAATTCGCGCCCGGCGGACAGACATTGCACTCCTCCTCGGACCTGGACCGGGTGCGGAATGTTACATGTGCTACTCCGGATCGAGGTCGAATGCGATCCCGGCGATCTCGACCTCGTCACCGGGCTCGAACCCCTCCTCCTGGAGGGCCCGAATCACCCCGATCCCGCGCAGCCGCCGCTCGAGGTAGGCCAGCGCATCCGCATTGTCCAGGTCATAGCGCGCCACCAGGCGCTCGATCCCCTTCCCGCTCACCCGGTAGACCCGGTCGCCCACCTTGGCCACCCGGTAGGAGCGCTGGGCCGCGGGGCGGAACACGCGGTGCTCGGCCAGCTCCTCATCGGGGATCGTCACCTCGATGGGCTCCTCGGGCGCCTCGACCGCCGGCACACGGCGCACCAGCTCGGCGGCGAGCTCATCGAGACCCAGGCGGGTTGCCGAGGAGGTCACGATCACCGGCACGTCCGCGCCGAGCCTCGCCACCCAGGCGGCGCGCGCCGCCTCGCGAGTCTCGTCGTCGACCAGGTCGGCCTTGGACAGAGCCAGCACGCGCGGGAGCACGGCCAGGCGCGGGTTGTGCAGGTCGAGCTCGCGTTCGACCGTGGCGTGGTTGTGCCCCGGGTCGCTGCCGTCGAGCGGCGCGAGGTCGAGCACGTGCACGAGCAGCCGGGTGCGCTCTATGTGGGCGAGGAAGTCGTGCCCCAGCCCCGCGCCGCCGCTCGCTCCCTCGATCAGCCCCGGGATGTCGGCGATGACCAGCTGGCGATCGTCGGTCTGAAGCGTGCCGAGCGCCGGCTCGAGCGTGGTGAACGGATAGTCGGCCACCTTGGGGTGCGCGCGCGTGAGCCGGCCGAGCAGCGACGACTTGCCGGCGTTGGGAAGGCCGACCAGGCCGACGTCAGCCAGCAGCTTCAGCTGCAGCGTGATCCAGGTCTCGTCACCGGCGAGGCCGCGTTCGGCGAATCGGGGCGTCTGATGGGTGGGGCCGGCGAAGCGCTTGTTCCCGCGTCCCCCAGGACCACCCCGCGCCACCACTGCCCGCTGACCGGGACGCACCAGGTCGTGCACGGTGCCGTCCGCCTCGACGTGCGCCTCGGTACCCGGCGGCACGGCAATCGTGAGCGTCTCGCCATCGCGTCCGTGGCGCAGCGACCCCTGGCCGTGGCCGCCCCGGCCGGCCTTGAAGTGAGACTGGCGGCGGAAGCGCTCCAGATCGCGCAGCGAGTCGTCGCACACGAGCACGACATCTCCCCCGCGACCCCCGTCGCCGCCGTTCGGTCCGCCCTTCGGCACGTGCGCCTCGCGGCGGAAGCTCAGGCAGCCGTCGCCGCCGCCTCCGGCGGTTACGTGGATTCGAGCGCGGTCCTGCATGGGTAGTCATCGTGGCATGTCCGATCCGGTTTTCCTGATCACCGGCGCCTCGAGCGGCATCGGCGCCGCCACCGCTCGCCAGGCCTCCGCGGCCGGATACCGGCTGGTGCTGGCCGCCCGCTCGGTCGACCGCCTCACCGATCTGGCCCGCGAGCTCGGCGGGGACGAGCGCGCGCTCGTCGTCGCCTGCGACGTCATGGAGTGGGAGCAGCAGCAGGCGGCCGTCGAGACCACCCTCAGCCACTTCGGCCGGCTCGACGTGGCGTTCGCCAATGCCGGCTTCGGCGCAGCCCGGAGCTTTCTGGGCGACACACCCGAGCACTGGCGCGAGATGGTGCTGACGAACGTGTACGGCGTCGCGCTGACGATTCGGGCGACGCTTCCGGCGCTCAAGGAGTCCCGCGGCCATCTGATTCTGACCGGCTCGGTGGCCGGGCGACGCGCGCTGCCGGGCTCGCTGTACTCGGCCACCAAGTGGTCGGTGACCGCGATGGGTGAGGCGGCGCGCCAGGAGCTGAACGACACCGGCGTGCGCGTCACCGTGATCGAGCCGGGCATGACCGACACGGCGTTCTTCGACAATCCGGTGTCGGACGCCCTCGAGCCCGACGACGTCGCCCGCACGATCATGTTCGCGGTCTCGCAGCCCGCGCACGTGGACATCAACGAGATCCTGGTCAGGCCGACCGCGCAGGCCAACTGAGGCGCCTGACCACGTCGCCGGCAACCAGCGCCGGCTGCTCCTCGAGCTGGAGCGTGCCGTAACGGAGGGCGTCGAACCCGTTGGCGCGCAAACGCATCTCGTTGCTCCGGTCGCGCTGAATCTGGGCCCAGGAGCTGTGGTTGTCCTTGCCGTCGAGCTCGACCACCAGCTTCTGCTGCCACCACACCGCGTCGACCAGGACGCCGGCGACCATGACGTTGACGTCGTCCGGGAGCGGTACGCCGAACTTCTCGCAGAGTGGCAGGAACAGGCGCTCGAGCGGGCTGCGCGTGCGGGCGAGCTTCGGCTCGTGGCGCTTGAGGGCGGTGCGCAGCTTGACGCTGCCTGCGCGGCCATTACCGGCGATCACCCGGAGTGCCGGGACGTCGAGGACCTTGTGGTAGTCGGCGTTGGCCAGCGCATAGCGCACCCGCTCGATGGGGGCGGTCGCCGCGTAGTCGAGCAGCGCCTGCTCGACGGTGGTCGTCGGCAGGCCCTTGTGGAGGATTCGCTCGCACGTGCGCCGGCCGTACACGCGGATCCCCGTCTCGGATCGGCAGCGACGCGGCGTAGTCACCTGGAGAGGGAGTGGCCAGTTGTCGATCAGGCCGCGCCACCAGAGCGCGGTCGCGTGGCTGAGCATCGCACCCGGGCCGGCATACAGCACCGCTGTCCATAGGTCCGCCTCGACGCTCGGCGCGCGGTGGCCAACGGCATACACCCGGGGAAGCACCCGGTGGAGGTAGCCCTCTTGCACCCAGTCCGCGATCGTGGCATGTGCGACGCCCAGCGCCACGAGCTGCGCCCAGGTGACGCGGCCGCTCTGACGACCCGCGACCCGCGCGACTTTGGCGCTGCGGTTCGGCATAGGTCACCTGAATCGCCAAAGAACCATGTGGGCGAAAGGAACCATGTACCCATGCAACGAAACAAGGTGCGTTCGTGACAAAACTGTTACGCGACCTCAAGCGCTTCCTGTTCCGCGGCAACGTGATGGATCTCGCGGTCGCGGTGGTCATCGGCACCGCGTTCACGGCCGTGGTCAAGGCGCTGGTCGCCGACATCCTCACGCCGCTGATCGCCGCGATCTTCGGCGCGCACAACTTCGGCCAGCTGAAGTTCACGATCCACCACAGCACGTTCGCCTACGGCGACTTCATCAACAACCTGATCACGTTCCTGAGCGTGGCGGCCGCGATGTTCTTCCTGGTCGTGACGCCGATCAACGCGCTGATGGCCCGCCGGGCCAGGGAGGACCCGGACACCAAGCAGTGCCCGGAGTGCGACAGCGCCATTCCGGTCAAGGCAAGGCGCTGCCCGCTCTGTACCTCGCAGCTAGGGACCGATTATGGGCCGGCTACGCCGGCGTCCGCCGGATGAGTCGAGGCCGGCCCGATCAGGCGAGGCCGGATGCCGAGCGGGCCGAGCCGAGACCGGGCTAGTCCGAGTTTCCGGTACCCGGCAGCACCGAGACCACCCGGCCGCGCCGGCCGCGCGTGAACTCGACGGTGCCCGCGGCTCGCGCGAACAGAGTGTCGTCCTTGCCGATCCCGACGCCGTCGCCCGGCTTGAACCGCGTGCCGCGCTGGCGCACGATGATCTCGCCGCCGGTCACCGCCTCACCGGCGAACACCTTGACGCCGAGCCGCTTGGAGTGGGAGTCGCGCCCGTTGCGCGAGGAGCCAAGTCCCTTTTTATGAGCCACGTTTCACCTCCGTAACCTCGATCCGGGTCAGGTTCTGCCGGTGCCCGGTGCGCCGCTTGTAGCCGCGCTTGGGCTTGAACTTGACCACCCGCAGCTTGGGGCCGCGCTCGTGGGCGACCACCCGGGCGGTCACCGACACGCCGGACAAGTCCTCGCCGTCGACCACGGAGGAGCCGTCCACGAACAGCAGCGGCTCCAGCACGACGTCCTCGCCGTCGTCAACCGAAAGCCGCTCCACGAGCAGGGTCTGGCCCTGCTGGACGCGGTACTGCTTGCCGCCGGTTTTGATAATCGCGTAGGTCATTCGGAAGAGCTCACAGACTCGGCCTTAGCACCGGAACGGCGCCGTCCGCCTCTGCGGCCACGACGCCGAGGCTTCGATTCTAGGCCATCCGACGAGCCATCCCCGTCAGACGCGGCGCTCGGACTCACCCGGCGACGGATCCGCGTCGAGCAGCGTCGCCACCGCCGAGGTGCGTCCCGCCTCCTCGATCCGGACCAGGTGCTTCTCGCCCACGTAGTCGCCGGCGCCGGTGATCGAGATCATGTAGCCGTCGACCTTGGCCACCGCGTCGCCCGGGCTGTACATGTGGGGCTCGACGATCTCGACGTGGACCTCCTCGCCGGCCCGGAACGGCACCGCGCGCTCCAGCACCTTCTCCCGGCTCGACTCGAGGATCACCGCGAAGTGGTCCAGAGGCAGGCCCTCGGAGCCCTCGAACGTGAACCACTTGCCGGTCTCCTCCTCGATCTGGCGAAGCACCCGGGCGTCCTCGCGGGTGAACTCGGCGCTGACCCTGGGGTTCATCTGGATCAGCAGCGCCTCGGATTCCGTCTCCTTGGCCAGGTCGCGCATCCGGCGCTCGAACTCGAGCCCCAGCGTCTCCTCGGACCTGATCACGCCCTCGCCGTCGCAGGTCGGGCAGGGCCGGGTCATGATCTCCCGGACGCCGTCGGTCACGTTCTGACGGGTCATCTCGACCAGCCCGAGCGGCGAGATCTCGACCACGAACGTCTTGGTCCGATCCTCATCCAAGGCTTTCCGCAGCGTCTTCAAGACCGCATCGCGGTTGCGCGCCCGGGCCATGTCGATGAAGTCGATGACGATGATCCCGCCGATGTCGCGCAACCTCAGCTGGCGAACCACCTCGTCGGCCGCCTCCAGATTCGTCTTGGTGATCGTGTCCTCCAAGCGGGCCGCCTTGCCGCGGCCCACGAACGAGCCGGAGTTGACGTCGATCACGGTTAGCGCCTCGGCGTAGTCGATCATCAGGTAGCCGCCGCTTGGCAGGTCCACCCGGCGCGAAAGCGTGGAGTCCAGCACCTCCTCGACCCCGAATGCCTCGAACAGCGGCTGATCCTCCTCCCACAGCTCCACGTGGTCGACCAGCTCGGGCGCGGTGCGGGAGAAGAACGAGAGCAGGCGGTGGTGCTGCTTGGGGTCATCGACCACCGCCCGCTCGAACGAAGCGGAGTAGATGTCGCGCACGACGCGGACCGACAGGTCGGCCTCCTGGAAGACCAGGGCAGGCGCCGCTGTCTCGGCCACGCGCTTCTGCAAGACCTCGTTCAGCTTGAACAGATACAGGAGCTCGCGCTCCAGATCGGCGCGCGTCGCGCCCTGGGCGGCCGTGCGGATGATCGCGCCCGAGCCCTTCAAGTCCAATTTCGCCGCTTCCTTGCGCAACCGCTCGCGCTCGGAATCGTCCAGCCGCCGCGAAACCCCGACGCCCTCGCCGTACGGCGCGAACACCATGTACCGACCGGCGATGGTCAGGTCCATGGAGAGCCGGGCTCCCTTGGTCTTCAGGGGGTCCTTGACCACTTGGACGACGATCTCCTGGCCCGGCTTGAGCATGTCGGTGATCTGGCGGTTATCGCGGCCCGAGCCGCGGCCCCGGCGGGGCGCCTCGACTCCCGGCAGCACGATCTCGTCGACGTGCAGGAAACCGTTCTTCTCGAGGCCGATGTCGACGAATGCGGCCTCCAGGCCGCCGAGCACGTTGTCTACGCGGCCCTTGTAGATGTTGCCCACGATGGAGCGCGCTCCGCGGCGCTCCAGGTAAAGCTCTGCGACGTGATAGCCGGCGGCGGGCTTGGCCGGCCGACGACGCTTGCGCGCGCCCGACTTGGGCGGGCTCTTACGGGCGGCGACCTGTCCGGTCGCCTCCAATAGCGCGACCCGGGTCTCGCCCCGGTCGACGCTCACCAAAACTTGCTTCTTCAATGCTTGTCAGTCCTTTGTGAAATTTGGACACGTTCGCGGAGGTAACCCCAGCTCTTGGAGCCAGGCCCTCCGGGCGAATGCGCCTGCTTTGAGCGTGCGGTCGCGCACCCATGGCGGTGCAGCAGACCATCACGGAGGGTCCGGACGGGACAAGTGATCGGATCGGGGCGGTCGGGGGACGAGCGGGGCGGTGCGGGGGGACGGCGCGTAGCAGCGCTACGCGAGCTGTCCGACCGTGCCGCATCCGCGACGTCATCCCGGCCGCAGCCGGACGAACAATTGTTCCCGGACGGGCCCTCAAACTAGTCCTCGACTCTTCGACGCAGCTGTCATCCGTGCCTGTATATAGATCGACTGTAGAAGGCCGATGGCGATAAACGTCACGAGGACCGAGGAGCCGCCGTAGCTCATCAGCGGCAAGGGAACTCCCGTGATCGGCATGATGCCGATCGTCATGCCCGCGTTGATGAATACCTGAAACATCAACATGGCCAGGATGCCCCCGGCGATCAGCGTCCCGTACAGGTTCTTGGCCATGGTCAAGATCCTCAGCGAGCGCCAGATCAGGAGCGCGTACAGCGACAGCACGACCGCGGCCCCCACGAAGCCGTATGTCTCGCCGACCACCGCGAAGATGAAGTCGGTGTTCGGCGCGGGCAGGTAGCCCAGGTTGACCTGCGTGGCCCCGGCCGTGCCGAGGCCCGTCTTCCCACCCGATCCGATCGCGGTCAGCGACTGCAGGATGTTGTAGGTCTGGTTGCGCGGATCGTGCGAGGGATGCAGGAAGCCGGTGAGGCGCTGCATCTGGTATGGCTTGAGCAGGTGGTGGCCGGTGGCCGGCCCGATCACCAGCACGACCAGGATCGCGAACAGGAACAGCACCACCAGCGCGGTCAGCTGCTTCCAGGAGGTGCCGGCGAAGAACAGGATCGCGAACCCGGCCGCGATGTAGACCAGCGCGGTGCCCAGGTCGGGCTGCGGGATCACCATCATGGCCGGCAGGAGAGCCAGCAGCATGATCCGCGCCGTCGTCCGGCGCTCGTGCAGCCGGCGCGAGCGGTCCACGGCGAACGCGGAGACCGACACGACCAGCAGCACCTTGCCGAACTCCGAGGGCTGCAGCTGGAAGAACGGAAGCGGGATCCACCGGGCGGCTCCCTGGACCTTGGGCATCCCGAGCACCACGACGTTCAGCGCGATCATCACTCCGTAAAGCCCGTACTTGAATTCGCGCAGCCGCGAGTAGTCGAGCCGGGCCAGGACGAGCGCCAGCGTCAGCCCGATCCCGAAGTAGATCCCCTGGCGCTCGACGTAGTACATCGGGTGGCCCGGATTAAGCGTCCGGGTCGCGCCCTTTAGCGTGATCAGCGAGCAGGCGGCAAGTCCGAGCGCGGCCAGCAGCAACAGCGGATCCATGCGCAGCAGCATGTGCGGCCGCGGCGGTGCTACTTCCTCGGCCGAGCGGATCGGGGTCGCGCTCACGCTCACAGCGTCTTCGAGCTCCCGACCACGTAGGCGCCCTTGTTGCCGTAGAACCACTGGGAGAGGATCTGGCGCGCCACCGGAGCCGCGCCGACCGCGCCGAACCCGCCCTGCTCGACCGTGACCACGACGGCGATCGGTTTGGTGGTCGCGCTGGACGGCACGAAGCAGGCGTACCAGGCGTAGTCCTGCTGGCCGTTGTACTGAGCCGTGCCGGTCTTGCCGTACACCTGCTGGGGGAAGTTTCCGAACACGTCGACCGAGGTCCCACCCGGCTGCGAGGCGGCGGCGCGCAGCCCGGCCCGGATCGTCTCGAGATAGAGCGGGTTGATGTTGAAGTGCCGTTGCGGCGCGGGGTTGAACGACCGCTGGACGAAGCCGTCGGGGGACTGCACGTCCAGGCCCAGATGCGGGGTGACGACCGTGCCGCCGTTGGCGATCGCCGAGTACGCCACGGCGAGCTGGAGCGGCGTGACCTGCACGTCCCCCTGGCCGACCGCGAGGCTCTCGTTGTCACCGATCGACCAGGGGCGATTGGTCCCGTCGGCGATCCCGCAGCCGCCGGGCGAGTGCTTGCGCTTGCCCTTGAACGGTCCGGTCGCGTTGTCGCACTCGGCCTCGAGGTTGTTGCGCTCCGCCCGCCATTGCTCGTCGGGCAGCGTCCCGGGGGCCTCGTCGGGCAGGTCGATGCCGGTCTTGCGACCGATCCCGTATAGGTGGGCCCAGTGCTGGAGCGGCCCGCCGTTCGGCGCCGGCGAGTTGGTCAACGCGCCCAGGTTGTAGAAGAAGTCGTCCGAGGAGACCTTGATCGCGGTCTCGAGGTCGAGCGCGCCGTCGACCGCGTTGCCGGCGTTGTGCCGGCACTGGGATGAGATGCAGAACTGGCCGGTGTCGTCGAAGATCCGGCTGGTGTCCCACACGCCCGATTCGAGCGCCGCGGTGGCGGTGATCGACTTGAACGTCGAGCCGGTCGGCCCCGCGCTCTGGTAGGCGCGGTTGACCTGCGGATCGCCCGAGCTCGGGCCGAACTGGGCGGTATAGGCCGACTGGGTGAGCGGCTTGGTGAACACGTTGGCGTTGTAGGTGGGCAGCGAGCCCATCGCGTAGACCTGGCCGTTGTCCGGGTTCAGCGCCACGAACGCGCCGCCCTGGGACGGGTAGTTCGAGGAGATCGATTGCTGCAGCGCCTGCTGGCCGACCGCCTCGAGCTTGGAGTCGAGCGACAGCTTGAGGTTGTTGCCGGCCGTCGGCGACGTCGCGGACATCGTCCCGACGAAGTTGCCGAGCGCATCGACCTTGACCTTCTCGGCCCCGTCGACCCCGCGCAGATAGCGGTCGTAGGAGGCCTCCAGGCCGGACTGGCCGACCGAGTCGTTCTGGGAGGCGCCCTTGTAGAACGGGTTCTTGACCTCGCTCCCGGTAATCCGGCTGACGATCCCCAGCACCTGCGAGGCCACGTCGTCGAGCGGATAGTGCCGCTGGTAGATCTGCTGGACGCTCACGCCCGGGAACGACCCCTGGCGCTCGGACAGGTAGTAGAGCTGCTGGCGGGTGATATCGGTGGCCACGGTGGCCTCGGCGTAGGGCAGCTGCACGTACTCCTGGACCACCGCGCAGGCGATCTGGCCCATGTGCAGGATGCCGTGCCCGTTGACGTGACACGGCTGGCGCTTCGTGGGGATCCCCACGACACGCGCGAGCAGGTTGTAGAGACCCGCGTCGGCCTTGGGCGGATGGGCCAGGTTCTTGCTGGTGATCGGCACGGGCAGCTCGGGCGGGGAGATCATCACCGCATACGCGCGCTGGCTCGAGGCAAGAATCGTTCCGTTGCGGTCGAGGATCTCGCCGCGTGGCGCCGCGACCTCGACCGGGCGGATGAAGTTCCCGGTGGCGGCCAGCGCGTAGTGGTTGGTCGACAGAACCTGCAGGAACCACAGGCGGAAGAACAGGATCGCGAACAGGGCCAGCGAGAGGGTCCCCACGATGGCCACCCGCCGCGCGAGCTGCGGGCTCATCGCGGAGCGCTCCTCTTGCTTGACGAAGCGCAGCTGCTTGTCTTCCGGAAGCTCTTTCATCGCGTCTGGGGCCGGGAGATCGGACCGCGGCGGGCCGCGCCCTGCTGGAGCGGGCTGAGGCCGCCGGTGGTGTAGGCGCGGCGCCGGCGCCGGCGCGGATCGTCGGGCAGCACCGGGCGGATGAGCCGGCGGACCAGTGCATGCACGGGCAGCGCGATCAGCGTGTTGACCAGGACGACGACGACGATCTGCTGGAGGAGCAGCAGGCTGACCGGCGCGTCTACCCCGAGCAGGAACTGGATCAGCGCCATCCCCAGGCCGGCGAAGGCCGAGGCCAGCGCGGCGCCGGCCAGCGGAACGAGCTCGTGGGAGGGGTCGCGCAGCTCACGCAGGCGCCCGGCCCAGTAGCCGATCGCGATGTAGAGCAGCGAGGTCACGCCGAGCGTCTGCACCAGCACCAGGTCGATCATCAGCCCGGTGAAGAAGCCGAACACGGCCCCGGTCAGCGAGCCGCACAACAGGCCGACCGACATCGCCACGAGCGGCGTGATGTCCGCGCTCACGCCGAAGATCGACACCTGCGAGACCGCCGACTCCTGCACGACCACCGCGAAGAACCCGAGCAGGATAAGGCGCAGCGGGAGCTTGACCGTGTTGGGAACCTCGATCACGGCAGCGATGCCCGCTCGGTCCCCGGCTGGGGGCTGGTCAGGATCTGGACCACGTCGAACCGGCGGAGATTGGCGGCCGGAGTGATCTGGATCTGGCCGTCGTTGAACAGCTGGTTCTCGTTGACCGGAGCCACCCAGCCGATCGGGATGTTGGCCGGAAAGTAGGACTCGAGCGGGCTCGACTTGAAGCCGGCGGTCACCACCAGCTGTCCCGACTGCGGGCCGTTCTGGATCTGGCCCGGGTTGGGGGGCTGGAGGTACTGGAGCACAAGGGAGTTGGGGTTGCCCACGGCCGGCACCAGCTCGCCGGTGTCGCTGTTGGCGTCGGTCACCCGCGCGGTCACGGACACGGTGTGGTCGGTGATCAGCGACACCACCGACGCGTTGGCCGTGACCTCGGTGACCTCACCGACCAGGGCCCCGTCGGCCAGGACGGGATCGTGCAGCCCCACGCCGTCCCCGGTCCCCTTGTCGACGTTGATCGTCTGGTACCACAGGGTCGGATCGCGCAGGATCACCTGGGCGGCCACCGGGCGATACGAGCTGATGTCGTGGCTCGCGTCGAGATGCAGCTGGGCCTTCAGCTGCTGGTTCTCGAGCGCGGCTCCCTTGGCCTGCGCGTACTTGCGGGTCAGATCCGCCACCTGTGCCTGCAGCTGCTTGACCTGGGACTTGGCGTGGAGGGTGTCCGACACCCAGCCGGCCACGGACCGGACCGGCGTGAGGACCTTGCTGGCCCCCTGCTCGATCGGCGAGAGGACCTCGACGACGCCGCGCTGCACGTTGTGCAGCGGGCTCGACGGCGTTTCGCCGAAGTATGCGGTGAGCAGGATCAGGGAGACCGCAACGAGTAGTACCAGGACCACCCGTCGCCGCCGAACTTGCTTGTCATGCACGTGGTGTAAGTCTCCAAGATCGTGCCGCTAGCCAACTCGGCAACCTAGTACCGGCGGCGTCTGTTGCGTGAATTCTTGCTCGAACGGTGGATCGCTTCGAATTCCTCCAACGATCTCCCCGAGCCAACCGCCACGCAGGTCAGCGGTGACTCTGCCAGGTGCGCGGGCATCTGCGTCTCGTGACGCAGGCGCTCGTCGAGCCCCTGGAGCAGCGAGCCTCCTCCGGCCAGCATGATGCCACGATCCATGATGTCGGAGGCGAGCTCGGGCGGAGTGCGGTCGAGAGTCTCCTTGACCGCGTCGATGATCTGGGTGACCGGCTCCTCGAGTGCGCCGCGGATCTCCTCGCTGGTCAGGACCACCGTCTTGGGCAGGCCGGACACCATGTCGCGGCCCCGGATCTCGGCCTGAACCTCCTCGCCGAGCGGATACGCCGAGCCGATCTCGAGCTTGACCTCCTCGGCCGTCTGCTGGCCGATCAGCAGCTTGTACTCGCGCTTGACGTAGTTCATGATCGATTCGTCGAGCTCGTCGCCCCCGACCCGAATCGACTGCGAGACCACGATCCCGCCGAGCGAGATGACCGCCACCTCGCTGGTTCCGCCGCCGATGTCGACCACCATCGAGCCGGTCGGCTCCCCGACCGGAAGCCCGGCGCCGATCGCCGCCGCCATCGGCTCCTCGATCAGGTAGGCCTGACGCGCCCCGGCCGAAAGACAGGCCTCTTCCACGGCCCGCTTCTCGACCCCGGTCACCCCGGACGGGACGCACACGACGACCCGGGGATGGGCCCAGCGGTTCTGGTGCACCTTCTGGATGAAGTGCCGGAGCATCTCCTCGGTGACCTCGAAGTCCGCGATCACCCCGTCCTTGAGCGGGCGGATGGCCTGAATCGTTCCCGGCGTGCGCCCGAGCATCCGCTTGGCCTCGATCCCCACCGCGTGAACCTCGCCGGTCCGCGAGTCGACCGCGACCACGCTCGGCTCGGACAGCACGATTCCCCGCCCGCGTACGTATACGAGCGTGTTGGCGGTCCCCAAATCGACCGCCATGTCGCGACCGCCGAAACCGGTCAGGTACGTGAAGAAGCCCATAGATAACCCAGGTAAGAGGGAGCAGCGGACGGGGTACTGAGTGCCGGAGGCCACGCCACGCTGCCAGCGCCGTCCGGGACCGATTGTACGGGCTCGATCCCCGTCAGGCCGGTTCGCAACCGGCCCTTCATTCCCCCAGCAGGTCGGGCGCGAGCTCGAGCAGGGTCGCCACGGGCAGCCCGACCACGTTGAGATAGTCGCCCTCGATCGCGGCCACCAGCGCCGCACCGCGCCCCTGGATGGCGTAGCCGGCCGCCCGGCCGCGCCACTCCTCGCTGGCCACGTACCAGTTGATGAACTCCTCGGACAGCGCCCGGAACTCGACCGCGGTCTGGGCCGCGGCCGTGCGCGAGCGGCCGTCTTCGATCAGGCAGATCCCGCTGACCACCGCGTGGCGCCGCCCGCCCAGCGCGGTCAGGGTGCTCCGCGCCTCCTCCGCGTCGGCCGGCTTGCCGTACAGGCGGACACCCAGCGCCACCACGGTGTCGACGCCGAGGACCGGCGCTCCGGAGTCGGGGGCGGCCGAGGCGATCGCCGAGGCCTTGCGGTAGGCGTTCTCGAGCGCCACCTCGTGCGGGGGCCCGGCCTCGAGCTCCTCGACGTCGGGCACGTGCACCGAGAACTCGACGCCCAGCTGCTCGAGGATGGCCCGCCGCTGGGGCGAGCCTGAGGCGAGCACGAGCCGGCTCACCGAAGGCGGCTCAGAGGTCCGGGAAGAACAGCGCCACCTCGCGGGCGGCGGACTCGGGCGAATCCGAGCCGTGGACCATGTTCTGCCCGACGCTGATCGCGTAGTCGCCGCGGATCGAGCCTGTGTTCGCCTCGACTGGATTGGTCGCGCCGATGACTTGGCGCGCGGCCACCACCGCCTGCTCGCCCTCGAGCACCATGGCCACGAGCGGCCCGGAGGTGATGAACGTCACAAGCTCCTCGTAGAAGCCCTTGCCCTCGTGCTCGGCGTAGTGGCGGGCGGCCAGATCGCGGCTCATCGTCATCAGGTTCATCGCGACCAGCTTGAGGCCCTTGCGCTCGAACCGGGCGATGATCTCGCCGGTCAGGTTGCGCGCGAAGGCATCGGGCTTGACGAGTATCAGCGTTCGCTCCATGGGTCTCCTTGGGTGCGGCGCATCGCGCCGGTCGGGGACGGCGCGGCGGGACTTTACGCGCGATCAGCCCGCGGACGGGCCGCCGCGCTCAGCGGGCGCCGGCGTGGGCGCCGGTGAGCCGGCTCGCTCCGCGCGCACGCTCCCCCCCGCGACCGGCTGCTCGGACGCGGCGTCGCGGCGGCGGCGGCTGCGCCGCGGGGCCGAGGAGCCGACTTCGGCCTCGCAGAACGGGCAGATCTTCCACATCGGATCGAGCGGCTTGCCGCACGAGGTGCACGGGTCCTTGAGCTTGCGCATGCAGTTCGGGCAGCGCAGGAAGTCTCGCTCCACCTCGTAGTCGCAGTACGGGCAGACCTGGTAGCCGAGCTCGGCCAGGCGCGCTTCGGCGGCCTGGATCTCGAGCTCGCGTTCGCGCACGTCGTCGAGGTACTCGGGCGGTCGGACGATCATGTACACGATCGTCCCCACGAACGGGAAGAGCGAGGCGGCGGTGGCGCAGCCCACGAGCAGCGGATCGGCGATCCGCCGCCGGGCGTCGGCATACGTCCAGTAAAGGAGCGCCAGCCAGATCACCACGAGGAAGAGGCAGATCAGCTCAACGGCCGCGTTGATCGAGCCGTTCTTGATGCCAAAGACCGCGAGGGCGAGCATTAACGTGGCGAGTGTAGTGGTAGCCGAAGTCGGAACGTCGCGGTCGCCGGGGGCGGCTTGGTGTGGGTCTTCACACGATCGCTCCGGGGGGGCAGACGGTCCGGACTTTACAGGTAGGCCCGGCCGAACAGATATCCGATACCGAAGAACACCAGGATCACCACGGCGACGATCAGGGCCACCAGGCCGATCATCAGGATGAACCGGGGCTGCTTCTCCTCCTCGTTCACAGCATCGAGGCGCGTCCGGCGCCGGCCGGGCGGAGCAGGTCGGCCACGAGGTAGATCGTGCCGGTGGCGACGACGAGGCCCTCGGGCCCGGCGATCTCGCGCGCCCGGGCCACCGCGGCGCGGGGGTCGCGGACGACCTCGGCCGGCGGACCGCCGAGCTGTCCGGCCAGCGAGGCCAGGGTGGGCGGAGGCAGGGCCCGCGGGTTCTGGCTGGCGGTCAGCACGAGCGCGTCGCACCTGGCCAGCAACGTGCGCAGCATGCCCGCCGCGTCCTTGTCGTCGAGGATCGAGATGACCGCCACCACGGGCCGGCGGCCGGACGCGAACGGATCATCGAGCGCTTCGGCCAGAGCGGCCATGCCCTCCGGGTTGTGAGCGCCGTCAAGGACGGTCAGCGGGTCGGAGTCGACCACCTGCAGCCGGCCGGGCACGAGCGTTTCGGCCGCCGCCGTGGCCACCCCGCCGGGGTCGAGCTCGCCCAGATACGCCTCGGCGGCTGCCCGGGCGAGCGCGAAATTCCGCCGCTGGTAGGCGCCCAGCGCGCTCAGCGGCACACCCGGGTCGGCCCCCGCGTGCACGATCGTGGCCCCGCGCTCGCCGGCCACCCGCTCGGCGACGGCCACCGCGTCCGGATGCAGGCCGTGGCCGAGCACCAGCGTCGCGCCGGGCTGCACCACGTCGAGCTTCTCGGTGGCGATGGCCTCGATCGTCGGCCCGAGCCACCGGGTGTGCTCGAGCCCCACGCTGGTCAGGACCTGCACGCGCGAGGGGATCACGTTGGTGGCGTCATAGCGGCCGCCCAGCCCGGCCTCGACCACCGCCACCTCGACCCCGCGCCGCCCCAGCTCGGAGTAAGCGGCGGCGGTCAGCAGCTCGAACTGGGTGACCCGATCGTCCCCGACCAGTGAGCGGTCCACCAGCTCGGCGGCGCGGGCGGCGCGCTGGATCGCCGCGGCGAACTCGGCAGGCTCGAGATCGGCGTCCTCGATGCGGATCCGCTCGGCGAACGAGACCAGGTGCGGAGACAGGTAGGCGCCCGTCCGCAGGCCATGGCGGCGCAGGATCGCCGCGGTCATGCGCACGGTCGAGGACTTGCCATTGGTCCCGACGACGTGGACCGACTGGAAGCGCAGCTGGGGGTTGCCCAGAGCGGTCATCAGCCGGCGCATGCGGTCCAGCCCGAACCGCATGCCGAACAGCTCGCGCGACAGTACGTAGCGCTCGGCCTCCTCGAATCTCATAGCGCCTCCAGCTCGGCCCGCAGCCGCTCGAGCTTCTCCCGCTCGGCCTGGACGACCTCCGGAGGCGCCTTGGCCACGAACCCCTGATTCGCCAGCTTGCGCTCGGCTCGCTCGATCTCGGCCTCGAGCTTGGCCCGCGCCGACGCCCGGCGGCGCTCAGCGCCCTCCAGGTCGACGTCCTCGGAGGGGAGGATCTCGATCGTGCCCCCGGGGACGGGGATGCTGGCCACCGGCTCCGCGCCGTCCGGCGCGGCGGCCCACGCGACCCGGCCGAGCCGGGCCAGGTGCTCGCCGGTCTCCTCGTAGCCCTCGGCGGCCAGCCGGGCGGGGACTGTGGCCGCCGCCCGCACGCCGGCGAAGTCACGCCAGCCGCGCAGCGCCTGCACCGCCTCGATCACGCGACCGACCGCGACCTCGGCCCCCTCGTCGACCCCAGTTGCCGGCGCCTCGTGCAGGCCGGCCGCAAGCAGGCCCTCGGTCCCCGGCACGTAGCGGTAGATCTCCTCGGTGACGAACGGGATCATCGGGTGGGCGATGGCCAGCGTCTGGGTCAGCACGTGCAACAGGGTGGCCTGGAGCTCGGTCTCGCCGGCGCGCAGGCGCGGCTTGACCAGCTCGAGGTACCAGTCGCACAGCTCGCCGTAGACGAAGTCGTAGAGAGCGAGCGCGGCGTGGGCGAAGTCGAAGCGCTCGATCCGTGAGTTGATGTCGGCCCGAGCCCGTTCCAGGCGCGAGAGGATCCAGCGGTCCTCGACGGCGGCCGGGCGGGGCGCGGCGCGGACCCCCGGCTCCACGCCGAGGAGGATCAGTCGCGATGCGTTCCACAGCTTGTTGGTCAGCTGCAAGCCCTGGGCGAGCCGCTCCTCGCTGAAGCGGACGTCCTGCGCCGAGGACATCACGTACAGCCCCCAGCGGACCGCATCGGAGCCGTAGGCGGGGAACTCGCCGCCGGCCTCGAACACCGGAGGCCGAGGGCCGCCATTGATCAGGTCCAGCGGATCGATCCCCGTGCCCAGCGACTTCGACATCCGTCGTCCGTCGGGCGCCTGGATGATCGAGTGCACGTACACGTCGGTGAACGGGATGTGGTCCATGAACTCGATCCCGAGCATGATCATCCGGGCCACCCACAGGAAGATGATGTCCCGCCCGGTGACCAGCACGTCGGTCGGATAGAAGGCGCGCAGCGAGGCGGTTTCCTCTGGCCAGCCGAGCGCGGCGAACGGGAAAAGACCGGAGCTGAACCACGTGTCGAGCACGTCGGGGTCTCGCTCCCAGCCCTCGCCCTCGGGCTCGGACGTTCCGGCATACACCTCCTCGCCGCGATACCAGACAGGTATCTGGTGACCCCACCACAACTGGCGCGAGATGCACCAGGGCCGGATGTTCTCCATCCAGTTCAGGTAAACCCGCGTGTAGTTCTCGGGCCAGAACCGCACCTGGCCGCTGCGCACCACGTCGATCGCGGGCGCGGCGAGCTCGTCCATGCGCATGAACCACTGCAGCGAGATCAGCGGCTCGATCCGCTCCCCCGAGCGCTGCGAGAACGGCACCTCGTGGGTGTAGGGCTCGGTGCGTGCGATCAGGCCCTGCTCGCGCAACTCGGCCACGACGGCCTCGCGAGCCTGTTCGACGGTCATCCCGCGGAAGCGCTCGGGCGCCTCGTCGGTGATCAGCCCGTCCTCGCCGATGACGCTGATCTGGCCCAGGCCATGGCGGCGCCCGATCTCGAAGTCGTTGGGGTCGTGGCCGGGGGTGATCTTGAGCGCGCCGGTCCCGAACTCGGGCTTGACGTAGGCGTCGGCGATGATCTTCAGCTTGCGGCCGACCAGTGGCAGGATCGCCTTCTCGCCGACCAGCCGCGCATAGCGCTCGTCGTCGGGGTGCACGGCGATCGCCGTGTCGGCGAGCATCGTCTCGGGACGCACGGTGGCCACGGTGATCGCGCCCGATCCCGCGTCCAGCGGATAGTCGATGTAGTACAGCGTGTCGGTGACCCCGATGTCCTCGACCTCCAGGTCGGAGATCGCCGAGCGCTCCCCCGGGTCCCAGTTGACCATGTAGCGGTCGCGGTAGATGTAGCCCTTCTCGTAGAGGTCGACGAACACCTTCTGAACCGCGCGGGCGTAGGCCTCGTCGAGGGTGAAGCGCTCATCCTCGTAGTCCAGCGACGCGCCGAGCCGCTTGAGCTGCTCGATGATCTGCCCGCCGTAGTCGGCGCGCCATTCCCAGACGCGCTCCACGAACGCCTCGCGCCCCAGGATCTCCTTGCTCGAGCCCTCGGCCACCACGGCCCGCTCGACCTGGATCTGTGTGGCGATGCCGGCGTGGTCGGTGCCCAGGATCCACTTGGTCCGCTGCCCGCGCAACCGGTGATAGCGGATCAGGCAGTCCTGGATCGAGTCGTTCAGCGCGTGTCCCATGTGGAGCACGCCGGTGACGTTGGGGAGCGGGATCGCGATCGAGTAGTTGTCCTCGGGCGAGCCCGCCGGCTCGGGGTGCGAGATGCCGCTGTCCAGCCACACCTGGGCGATCCGCGGCTCGACCTCGGAGGGGTCGTAGCGGGTCTTGGCTTCTAGATCTGAGCGGGCGGCGTCAGACATGCCGCCGTGAGTCTAGGGGCCCTACGCGGCCTCTTCTTCGGGGACCGGGACAGTCACGAGCGTGGGCGCGGTGCCCTTCTCGATCGTGTCCCGGGTTACGACGCACTTGCGCACGTCCCTCCGGGAGGGCAGCTCGAACTGGACCTCGAGGAGGACCTCCTCGATGATCGAGCGCAGGCCGCGGGCACCGGTCTCGCGCTCGAGCGCGCGGTCGGCGATCGAGTTCAGCGCCTCGTCGGCGAACACCAGCTCGATCCCGTCGAACTGGAAGAAGCGCTGGAACTGCTTGACCAGCGCGTTGCGCGGCTCGGTAAGGATCTGCATGAGCTCCTCGCGGCTCAGCTGATGGATTGCGCTCATGACCGGCAGGCGCCCGATGAACTCGGGGATCAGCCCGTACTGGATCAGGTCCTCGGGCAGGCAGTGCTCGAAGATCTCGCCGGTGTCGCGCTGGTCCTTGGACTGGATCGCGGCACCGAAGCCGACGCCCTGGTGGCCGATCCGCCGCTCGATGACCTTGTCCAGCTGGGCAAAGGCCCCGCCGCAGATGAACAGCACGTTGGTCGTGTCGATCGACAGGAACTCCTGGTGGGGGTGCTTGCGCCCGCCCTGAGGCGGCACCGACGCGGTCGTGCCCTCGAGGATCTTCAGCAGCGCCTGCTGGACGCCCTCGCCGGACACGTCACGGGTGATCGACGGGTTGTCGGCCTTGCGGGCGATCTTGTCGACCTCGTCGATGTAGATGATCCCGGTCTCGGCCTTCTTGACGTCGTAGTCGGCGGCCTGGATCAGCTTGAGCAGGATGTTCTCGACGTCCTCGCCCACGTAGCCGGCCTCGGTCAGCGCGGTGGCGTCGGCGATCGCGAACGGGACGTTGAGGATCTTGGCCAGGGTCTGGGCGAGCAAGGTCTTGCCGCAGCCCGTGGGCCCGAGAAGGAGGATGTTCGACTTCTGCAGCTCGATGTCGTTCTCATCGGACTGCATCATCTGAACGCGCTTGTAGTGGTTGTAGACGGCCACCGACAGGCTTCGCTTGGCCTGTTCCTGGCCCACCACGTACTCGTTCAGGACATCGTAGATCTCCCGCGGCTTGGGGAGATTCTCGATGTCGAAACTCGGCGGAGTGGTGAGCTCCTCATCAATGATCTCGTTACAGAGATCGATGCACTCGTCGCAGATGTAGACGCCTGGACCCGCGATCAGCTTCTTGACCTGCCTCTGGGACTTGCCGCAGAAGCTGCACAGCAGCTGTTCGTTGGAGTCGGTCGGACGTGCCATGTATTGCCCTCTCCCGGGAGTTTCCTCGCGCCGCCTCTATCCGAGCCCTAAGGGTAGACCCTCAGTGCTGGGATATGACGCGGTCGATGATTCCGTACTCCTTGGCCTCTTCGGAGCTCATGAAGTAATCACGTTCGGTATCGGCCCTAACTTTCTCAAGGGCCTGACCGGTGTGGTGAGCGATGATCTCGTCCAGGCGCCGCCGGATGTCGATGATCTCGCGCGCGTGGATCTCGATATCGGTCGCCTGCCCCTGGAAAGCCGAGGAAACCTGGTGGATCAGGATCTTGGCGTTGGGAAGGGCCATCCGCTTGCCGTTGGCCCCTCCGGCCAGGAGCAGGGCTCCCATCGACATCGCGATGCCCACGCAGATCGTCTGGACATCCGGCTTGATGAACTGCATCGTGTCGTAGATGGCCAGGCCGGCATAGACCGACCCGCCCGGCGAGTTGATGTAGACCGAGATGTCCTTGTCGGGATCTTCTGATTCGAGATGCAGCAGCTGAGCCACGATGAGGTTGGCTATCTGATCGTCTACAGGGGTGCCGAGGAAGACGATTCGCTCGTTGAGTAGACGGCTGTATATGTCGAAGGCGCGCTCCCCCCGGGAGGTCTGCTCGACAACCATCGGTACGAGTGGGCTCATCGTCCTCGCTTCTTTCACTTCCTCGGCCGGAATCCTGCCGACTGTAGCAACCGTCCACGCCTGTCTGGCAAGGGTGGCCGTACTTAGGTCCAGCGCTCGCCTGGTCGCGCGCCCGGCGGCTACCTGGTCGCGCGTCCGGCGGTTGCCGGCTCAGCTACCGGGGGTCCAGAGCTGTCCGGACCCGCTCTCGGCCCCTTCCTTGTCCTTGCCGGGGGTCCACAGCTTCTGGCGGGCCTTGGCCTGCTCGACGCTGATCGGCGTGGCCTCGGCCACCAGCAGCTCGATCGCCTGACGGCTGGCCACCTCCTGGCGCATCCGATCGAGACGCCCGGTCTCGCGCAGGCTCTCGAGCAGCTTGTCCACCGTGGTGCTTTGGCGCTCGGCGCTCGGCTGGAGCGCCTCGGTGACCTGCTCGTCGGTCGGCTCGATGTTCTCCGCTTCCACGACCGCGGCCAGGACGGCTTCGCGCTTGAGCGCGGCGGCCGCCTCGGGCTCGGCCTCGTGGGCCAGCGTCTCCTCGTCGCGGCCCGAGAAGCGCAGATAGGACTCCTTGGAGATCCCCTGGCGGGCCAGCATCGAGAAGGTGTCCTCGAGCAGCTCGTGCGCGCGTGCGTGAACCAGTCTGTCGGGCACCTCGACTTCGGCCTCGTCCACCGCCGCCTGCAGAACGGCCTCCTCGAACTCGCGCTCCAGCGAGCGCTCATCGATCGTGCGTAGGCGCTGGCCGATGTCGTCGCGCAGCTCGGCCATGGTCTCGAAGCCGGCCGCCTCGGAGGCGAAATCGTCATTGATCTCAGGAAGCCGCTTCTCCTTGACCTCGTTGACGGTGACCGCGAACTGAGCCTCCTGGCCGGCCAGCTCGGTGGCCTGATAGTCCTCGGGGAAGGTGACGTTGACGGTCCGCTCGTCGCCGGCGCTGGCCCCGACGAGCTGCTCCTCGAAGCCGGGGATGAGCCGCCCGGAGCCGAGCTCGAGCAGCTGGTCGCGTCCGGTTCCGCCCTCGAACTCGGTGCCGTCGACCGACCCGACGTAGTCGATCACCACGTGATCGCCGGTCTGGGCGGCCCGCTCAACCGTCTCGAGCGTGGCGAGGCGATCGCGCAGGCGCTCGATTTCCTCGTCGATCTGCTCCTCCTCGACGGCAGGCTCGCGCCGGCCGACCTCGAGCCCTTTGTATTGCCCGAGCTTGGCGGCCGGGCGGACTCCGATCTCAATCGAGAACTGAAGCGGCTGTCCCTCGGCCGGGAGCTCTGACGGAACGTCGAGGTCGGGCTCGCCGACCGGCGCGATCCCGGCCCCGTCGATCGCGTCGGCGTACCAGGCCCCCAGTGCGCTGCGCAGCGCCTCGTCGAGGACGGCCTCACGGCCCAGCCGGCGGATGACCACCGGGGGCGGGACCTTGCCCTTGCGAAAGCCCGGTATGCGCATCTGGCGCCCGAGCTCGCGCGCGGCCTTCTGGATGCGGCGCTCGACCTCCTCGGGAGCGACCTCGGCTTGGACTCTCACCCGGGACTCGGGTAGCTCGGTGACGGTGGTGGTGACGGTGTCGGCCATGGTGGCGCTCGGGACGATAGCTTGGCGGCGTGCTTTCGCGGGTCGCAGGACGGCTGGTGACGGGGCCGCTGGCCTTTTTCGTGGCCGGCGCGATCGACGTCGCGTTGATGGTCGTGCTCTACGTGCGCTGGCGGACGGCCCAGCGGCGGGCCGCCCGGGCGTCTACTCGCCCATGGTGACCGACCCGACCGGCGCCCCGGTCCGGCTGGTCCCCCGGAGCAGGGCGCGGATCTCGCGCAGGGCAACCGGCAGCGTCGTGTTGTCGTAGATCCGCGAGGCACGGATGTCGGCGACCATGCCCAGGGCTCGGTCGAGTGTCTCGCTGTTGCGGTCGCTCCAGGCCTCGATCGCCGCCTGTGGGTCGGCGTCCGGTCCGCCGGTCTCCAGCACCTTGCGGGTCATCTCCCGGTAGAGGTTGAACAGGTCGTCGCGCAGCGCCGCCCGGGCCAGCGCCTGCCAGCGGTTGGCCCGGGGCAGGTCGATGATCCGTTCCCTGAGCCAGTTCAGGTCGAGTCGCGAGCCCAGGCGGAAGTAGACCTTGAGCACGTCCTCGGGGTCGCGCTCGGTGGCCGATGCCACCTCGACGATGTCGAACAGCGCGAGCATCGACTGCATGCCGGCCGCCCGGCGGGCCAGTTCGGCCGGGACTCCGGCGTGCTCGAGCTCGGCCGCGCGCCCGTCGAACGCCTCGCGGTCGGATCCTTCGAGCGCATCGGGAAGCGCGGCGGCCAGCAGCTCGGCGCCCGGCTTGAAGCGTTGGATCGTCGGGGCGATGCTCACCTGGTAGGGGTTGCCGCGGACCAGCCAGCGCGTGGAGCGCTCGACCAGCCGCCGACCCTCGATCAGCATTTCGATCTGGGTCTGCGCGGAGACCTGGTTGTCGAGCTGTTCGATGGCGTCCCAGTAAGAGCGCATGTCGAGCACCTCGCGCGCGGCCGCGTACGCGCGGGCGAGGACCGCGGGCAGCGCGCCGGTCTCCTCGAGCAGGCGGAAGGCGAACGTCGTGCCGGCTCGGTCGACCAGCTGATTGGCCACCACCGTGGCGATGATCTCGCGCTTCAGCCGGTGCTTCTTCATCTGGTCGCTGAAGCGTTCGGGCAGCGGAGGCGGGAAGTAGCGCTCGAGGTCGTGGGCCAGGAACGCGTCCTCAGGCAGGTCGGAGTCGAGCAGCTGCTTGTAGAGGTCGATCTTCTGGTAGGCCATGACCACGCCGAGCTCCGGCGCGACGAGCCCTTGGTGGGCCGCCTTGCGCTCGTCGATCGTCTCGTCGGTCGGCAGGAACTCGATCTTGCGGTTCAGGCCGGCGGTCTGCTCGAGGTGGCGGATCAGGCGCGCGTGCACGTCGACCATCGCTGCCGCCTGGGCAATGGCCAGGCTGACCGCCTGGGTCTGGGTGTAGCTGCCGTAGAGAACCTGCTCGCCAACCGCGTCGGTCATCTCGGCCAGCAGCTCGTTGCGCTGCTTGAAGGTCATGTCGCCGTCGGCGACCAGCCCGTCGAGCAGGATCTTGATGTTGACCTCGTGGTCTGAGCAGTTCACGCCGGCCGCGTTGTCGATCGCGTCCGTGTTGATCCTCCCGCCCTTGTGCTCGGGGCCTCCGATGAGCGCATACTCGATGCGGGCTCTCTGCGTGAAGCCGAGGTTGCCGCCCTCGCCGACGACGCGGCACTGCAGGTCGCGGGCGTCGATGCGCAGCGCGTCGTTGGCCTTGTCCCCCACGTCGGCGTTTGACTCGGTCGAGGCCTTGACGTAGGTCCCGATCCCGCCGTTGTAGAACAGGTCGACGGGCGCCTTGATGATCGCCTGGATCAGCTCGTTGGGGGTTACCTTCTCGGCCTCGATGTCCAGGGCTTCGCGGGCCTGCGGGCTCAGCTTGATCGACTTGGCGGAGCGCGAGTAGACGCCCCCGCCCTCGGAGATCAGCGACTGGTCGTAGTCGCTCCAGGCCGACCGGGGCAGCTCGAACAGACGCCTGCGCTCCTCATAGCTTTTTTGCGGGTCCGGGTCGGGATCGATGAACACGTGCACGTGGTTGAACGCGGCGATGAGCTTGGTGTGCTCTGAGAGGAGCATCCCGTTGCCGAACACGTCCCCCGACATGTCACCGATGCCGACCACGGTGAAGTCGGTGGTCTGGATGTCCGTGCCCAGCTCGCGGAAGTGGCGCTTGACCGACTCCCATGCGCCGCGCGCGGTGATGCCCATCTGCTTGTGGTCGTAGCCCTGCGAGCCGCCGGAGGCGAACGCGTCGCCCAACCAGAAGTGGTAGGCGTTCGAGACGTCGTTGGCGATGTCGGAGAACGTCGCCGTTCCCTTGTCCGCCGCGACGACCAGGTAGGGGTCGTCCTCGTCGTAGCGGACCACGTTCTCGGGCGGCACGACCTCGCCGTCGACGATGTTGTCGGTCACGTCGAGCAGGCCCGACAGGAACAGCTTGTAGCAGGCGATTCCCTCTCGCTGGAGGGCTTCGCGGCCGCCGTCCTGCGGAGGGCGCTTGAGCACGAAGCCGCCCTTGGCGCCGACCGGGACGATCAGGGCGTTCTTGACCATCTGGGCCTTCATCAGGCCCAGGACCTCAGTGCGGAAGTCCTCGCGGCGATCGGACCAGCGGATGCCGCCGCGCGCGACCTTGCCGCCCCGGAGGTGGACCGCCTCGACCCGCGGCGAGTAGACGAAGATCTCGTACTGCGGTCTTGGCAGGGGCAGGACCGGGATCTGGTCGGAGTCGAGCTTGAACGACAGGTAGGGACGGGGTTTGCCGTCGTTGCCAGGCTGGAAGGCGTTGGTGCGGACGATGGCCCGGATGACCGACAGGAAGCTCCGCATGATGCGGTCCTCGTCGAGGCTGGGAATCGCGTCGAGGGCCTCCTCGATCTCGGTGGCGATCTTCGTGGCGAGGTCCTCGTCGTGGCGGTTCGGATCGAGGCGGGCGTTGAACAGCTCGACCAGGAGCCTGGCTATGTCCGGGTGCGCGATGACCGTGCGCTCGATATAGGCGTCGGAGAAGCCGAGCCCGGCCTGGCGCAGGTACTTGACGGTGGCGCGGACGATCGAGACCTGGCGACCGGTGAGCGTCGCCTGGATCACGAGCCCGTTGAGCCCGTCATCTTCGAGCTCTCCGCGCCACACTCCGAGGAATGCCTCGTGGAGCAGGTCGCGGACCCGCTCGGTGTTCTCGGGATCGGCCTGCAGGCCGAAGTCATAGATCCACGCCGGCTGGCGGCCCGCGGGGGTGATCTCGTACGGGCGCTCGTCGGCCACCTTCGCGCCCAGGTGCTCGAGCGTGGGCAGGACGTCGGAGAGCAGGATGCCGCCCGAGCTGAACAGCTTCAGGCGCACCAGTCCCTCGGGCGCCTCGAGCGGGCGGTACAGGCTGGTGATCGGTTCGTCGGTGGTCGCCAGCTGTTCGATGCGCGCGATGTCGGCCACCGCCGAACGGGCCACCCAGTCGGCCTGATAGCCGGCCGGGAAAGCGCGTTCGTAGCGCTTGAACAGCTTGGTCCCGTCCTCCTCGCCGTGTTCGTCGAGTAGCGCGTCGCGCAGGTCGTCGGTCCAGGCGCGGACGGCTTGAGTGACGCGGGCCTCGATCGTGGCGGCGTCGTAGTCGGCGGCTGACTCCTCGCCGCAGCGGATGATGTAGTGCACGCGCGCGAGGCGCGACTCGCTGAGCTGCAGGGTCCAGTCGAGGGCGACGCCCCCGAGGGCATCGAGCAGGATGCGGCCGACGCGCTCGCGGTTCTCGGTGTTGAAGCGGTCGCGCGGGATGCAGACCAGGCACTCGACGAAGCGGTCGAGCGGGTCGCGCCACATGAACAGGCGCAGGCGTTGGCGCTCGCCGAGGCCGAGAATGCCGATGGCCACGTTGAACAGCTCCGCGGTGTCCATCTGGAACAGCGAGTCGCGGGGGTAGGACTCGAGAATCTCCTCGAGCGCTTTGCGGTCGTGGCTGGCCGGCGGGAAGCCCCCGTGCTGGGCGACCCCCTGCACCTTGCCGCGGATGATCGGGATCGTGCGCGGGCTGGCCTTGTAGGCGGCGGTCGTGTACAGGCCGAGGAAGCGTCGCTCGCCGATCACCGTCCCGTCCTCGGCGTACTTCTTGACCCCGATGTAGTCCAGATAGGCCGGGCGGTGCACCGGTGAGGCCGAGTTGGCCTTGGTCAGCAGCAGTATTTGGGCCTCGCGGCTGTAGGCGACGGCCCTGGGGCTGAGCCGCTTGGGAGGCTTGTTCGAGGCTTGTCTCAGGATCCCCAGCCCGGAGCCCTCGACAGGCTTCAGAAGGGAGTCGTTGCCCTCCACGACCAGGTCGTACTCCCGGTAGCCGAGGAAGGTGAAGTTGTCGTTGGCCAGCCAGCCCAGGAAGGCGGTCGTCTCGCGGGTGGTGGCCTCATCGATGCCAGGTGGTGAGCTTTGGTCGAGCTCCTCGGTCAACGCGATCGCGCGCGCGCGCATCGCCTGCCAGTCCTCGGTGGCGGCGCGCACCTGGTCGAGGACCTTCTCGACGCTCCGGTGCAGCTCGTCCAGCAGCGCTTGGTCGTGCTCGCGGCCGACTTCGGCGTGGAGGATCGATTCGGGGGTGGCTTCGGTTTCGTCGGTGTCGGGATCGTGGACGTCGACGATGTGGCCGTTTTCGTCGCGTCTGATTCGCACCACGGGGTGGATCACCAAATGGATCCCGTAGCCCTTGCGAGTCAGGTCCATCGTCACCGAGTCGACGATGAACGGCATGTCATCCGAGACGATCTCGATCACGGTGTGCGGCGACTGCCACCCGTGCTGCTCGAACTCAGGGTTGTAAACG
Source organism: uncultured Solirubrobacterales bacterium (assembly GCA_963834675.1). Classification (GTDB taxonomy): domain Bacteria; phylum Actinomycetota; class Thermoleophilia; order Solirubrobacterales; family Solirubrobacteraceae; genus Palsa-465. The sequence goes on along the minus strand of CAWICS010000008.1, from coordinate 487,866 downwards.
CGCACCTTGGCCTCGCCCGGCGCTCGCTGCTGGGCCAGGTTCCAGTGCGCGACCGCCGCCCCGTACAGGTCGAGCGGGTTGCGGTCGGCCAGATCCTCGGGCGGCACCCACTGGTAGTACTGCCGCACGAACGCCTCGCACGGCTGCTGCTGTTCCGCCGGCAGCCGTTCGCGTATCCGCTCGCAGACCGTGTCGATCAGCTCGGACTCGAGATCTGCCCCCTTTACTGCCATTTCGAGACCTCCTCAGGGTCCGGAGATGAACAAGGGCGCCGTTGAGGCGTTCGAGGAGCGAGCATGTCAAGGAGGCTGGGGCGCAGGCGTAGCAGAGCTACGTCAAGTCCCGAGGACGCAGCGAAGCGACGCTCATTCGAGCGACTCAGCAAGCGATTGTTCATCGACGGACCCGGTTAGTTGTGCGCACTCCTCGGCGTTCGCTCCTCGGCGTCGTGTTTTCGACTTGTTTGCCGTTGCCCACCGGACACGTTCGGCGACCAGCGACCGGCGACCGCACCACACGGAGCGTAACGCGCGCCACATGCCCATGCACAACGTGAATCCGCGCTGTCGTGCGGGGTCGCGCTTGCATCCATCCGAGGTGGAAGCGAACATGTGTTCGCATGACCAGCGACGGGAATCCTTACGCCCGGTTTCGGCGGGCTCTCGAGACCGGAAACGAGACGCTCGTGGTGGCGGCCGCCCGCGAGCTGCCCCAGGTCTCGCTCGACGACGCCCTGCGGATCTGCCTGGTGCTGCGGGGCGGCGACCCGGTCCGCTATGAGCGCGCCGCCGTGCGCTGGCTGGGCCGGTTCGCCCTGGAGGGGCGGGGCGTCACAATCGAGGACCTGCGATTGGCGGCCCATGCGCTGGACGACTTGCCGGCGCGGGCCGGCGAGGCGATGGAGCGGCTGCAGCGGCTGTGCGTGGCGCGAGGGGTGGCGTGAGGGCGCGGTGGCGCCACCACCCGCAGAACCTGCCACGGCCTCGTGGTTTGCGCCGCGGCGGCAGGTTCTGCACGATGCGGGTAGGTGGCGCGGACGACGGCGCCGCCCGGGCATCGGACGTGCATAAGACGTCACGGCATCCCGGCTCGCGACGCCGTGCCGAACTATGCACGCCCCAGATGCATAGTGCGTCACGGCCCCAGCCAGAGGGCGCCGCGTGACGAGCTATGCACGGGGCGCGATCGAACGCCGCGCCAGGACTGCCTAGCGCTACGAGGAGCTGGTGGCCGCGAGATGGGCCTGGTTGGCTGCCCAGCGTGCACGAACGGCAACAACAGCGCCTCGCCAATGGCGAGAGCGCGCCGGGACGCCCGGCTAGAGGTCCGCTTGCGGCACAAGCCGACCCTGCCAGATTTGAGGCAAGCCGCGCACGGTGCGCGCGTCCCCCCAGTAGCGTGAAGCCGTGCTGCCCGACTGGCCGCCCGGCACCGTAACGCTTCTCGCCACCGCCGGCGAGACGCCGCACGCGATCCCCGTCTCCGCCGTCGTCCGGGCGGCGCCCCATCACGTACTGCTCGGCCTGGCCGCCAGCCGCGGCTCGTTGGCCCGGCTGCGCGCCAACCCGCGCGTGTCGCTCGCGATCATCGCCGAGGATGTCGCGGTGACCGCGTACGGGCAGGCGCGCGTCCTGGATGAGGCGCTGGCCGAGGGCGTGGTGGCCGTCGAGATCGAGGTGGAGGAAGTCCAGGACCACGACCGGCCGACGTTCGCGATCGACGCCGGCGTGCGGTGGCGCTGGACCGACCCGGAGGCGGAGCGGCGCGACGCAGACGTACGCGCCGCGCTGGCGCGGCTGGCCGAGTCCCGGACACGCCCGGACTAACCGCGCGCGCCGACGGATCGCGCTGCGCCGACGGATGGCGCGCGCCGACGGGCCGACTGCGGCGACTCACCCGGCCGCCCCGTCCGCTCGTCCCCGGAGGTTTCTCAGTCAGGCAGCAGCGGCACCCAGATCCCAGGGTCGCGGCCGACCAGTACCCCGCGCGTGATCGACTTGGAGCCGAACCGGTCGCGCACCCGGTCGACGACCGCGTCGAGGTCACGCGCTCGATCGAAGGGGAGCACGAGCTGCACGGCACCGGCGTCGGTCAGGTTCGTCAGTGCTATCCCAATCAGCGTCAGCCCGCGCCTCTCGATCATCGGCCGCGACGCCCGCAGCAGCTCGGTGGCGGCCTGGAGGATCGTGTGCGTCTGATCGGTCGCCTCGCGCAGCGTGTAGGACCGGGTCGCGCGCGTGAAGTCGTCGAAGCGCATCCGCAGAATCACCGTCCGGGACACCCGGTGGGCCGCGCGCAGGCGTCTCGTCACCCGGTCGACCAGGGCGAGCAGCGAGGTGGCCAACTCCTCCGGTGAGCGGCGGCGGCGCCCGAGGGCTCGCTGGGCCCCGATCGAGCGACGCCGGCGGCGGACCTCGACCGGCCGGGGGTCGTAGTTGTTCGCCAGCGCGTGGAGGTGGCGGCCGGATGCGCGCCCGAGCATCATGACCAGGTCGCGCTCGGCCACCAGCGCCACCTGCCCGACCGTGGTGATCCCACGCGCGCGAAGCTTCTCGGCGGTGACTCGCCCGACCCCCCACAGGCGTTCGACCGGAAGAGGATGTAAGAACGCGAGCTCCCGATCCGGCGCCACCAGCAGCAGCCCGTCCGGCTTGGCCACCGCGCTCGCCACCTTGGCCAGGAACTTCGTGCGCGCGACCCCGACCGTGATCGGCAGGCCGACCTCCTCGCGGATCCGCCGGCGCAGGCGCCGCGCGATCTCGACCGGCGTGCCCGAGATGTGATCCAGACCCCGCACGTCGAGGAACGCCTCGTCGATCGACAACCCCTCGACCACCGGTGCGGTGTCCTCGAACACTTCGAACACGGCCTTGCTGGCCTCCGAGTAGGCGGTCATCCGAGGAGAGACGACCACCGCCTCCGGGCAGAGCTGCCGCGCACGCCCCCCGCCCATTGCCGTCCGGATCCCTCGCGCCTTGGCCTCGTAGCTGGCCGCCAGCACCACGCCTGCCCCGACGATCACCGGACGACCGCGCAGACGCGGGTTGTCGCGCTGCTCGACCGAGGCGTAGAAGGAGTCGAGGTCGGCGTGGAGGATCGAGGCTGCCGGGCATGACACGAACATATGTTCGCGCCATGCCCGGACGGACGTTCTTACCGACCGCCGTAGAACCCGGAGGCGAACGACACGCCGCGGAGGATCTCGCCGAAGTGCGCGATCCGAACCGTCTCGAACGTCGCGGCGCCCGGGCTGGTCGCGGCAAGGCGATCGGTGATCGCGACCAGCCTGTTCGGGTCAGCGCCTTGGTCGCCGCTTCCGCTCACCGTCGAGGTGATCGCATAGATCGTCGCGGTGCCGTCACGGTTCACGCGGCCGGTGATGCCGCCCGCGCGCTTGCAGCTCCGCCGCACATGGCGATCGCGCACCCCACGCCCGCGAGCAATCGATGTGCTCGCCGGCGAGCGATCCCGCGCCCGCGATGCGATGTCGTCGAAATGAAGAAGTCCTCCTTGCAGTGATCGGCAGTGCGGGCCCCGGCGCCGCGGCGGCACCCTAGCCGCGGGAGAACCGCGTCCCTGTGTCCATTGCGTTACTACGCTGCCGGGATTCCTCGCGACGATCGCATCGATGGCCCGAGTCGGCGGTGAACTGCTCGACCGGCGGGCCCTGAACCGGGCCACGCTGACGCGGCAGATGCTGCTCGAGCCCGCCCGGGTGCCCGTGCCCGAGGCCCTGGAGCATCTGGTTGGAATGCAGGCTCAGGCGCCCCATGCTCCGTACGTCGGGTTGTGGGCGCGCCTCGAGAACTTCCGCGCCGAGGAGCTGTCCGAGCTGCTCAGTTCGCGTCGCGCCGTGCGGGCACCACTGATGAGAGCCACGATCCACCTGGTCACCGCACGCGACTTCCTGCGGCTCCGACCGGTCGTGCAGCCCGTCCTCGAACGTGGGTTTGCCGGCTCGTCATTCGACGTCGAGGGGATCGACATACCCCAACTGCTCGAGGCCGGCCGATCGCTGCTCGCGGATCGCCCGCTCACCCGTCCTGAGCTCGGCGCCGCCCTGGCGCGCCACTGGCCCCACCACGATCTGGCCTCGCTGGCCCAGGCGATCACGTACCTGGTGCCGGTCGTGCAGGTGCCCCCGCGCGCGCTCTGGCGCACGAGCGGCGCGGCGCGCTGGGCCGCCGCGGAGACGTGGCTGGATAGCGTGCCGGACTGCGCCGCCTCTCCCGAGGCTCTCGTCGTCCGCTACCTGCAGGCCTTCGGGCCGGCGACCGTTCGCGACGTCCAGACCTGGTCGGGCCTGACCCGCCTGGCCGAGGTCGTCGACGGTCTCCGCCCCCAGCTACGCACCTTTCGCGACGAGAGAGGCGCCGAGCTGTTCGACCTGCCGGATGCGCCGCGGCCGGATCCAGACACACTCGCGCCGCCGCGCTTCCTGCCCGAGTACGACAACCTGCTGCTTTCCCACGCGGAGCGCAGCCGCTTCCTCCCCGACGGAACGACTGTGCCCCTCCCCCCTGGACTCGGCGCACGCACCGGAACCTTGCTCGTGGATGGATTCGCACGGGCCATCTGGACGATCCGCCGGCACGGGGCCACGGCGACGCTCAGTATCGAGCCGTTCGACCGGCTGACCGACGCGGAGGCGATCCGGAGACACGGCGCCCGCCTGCTCGCCTTCGCCGCCCCCGATGCCGGAGAGCACGACGTCATGTTCACGGCGACCCCAGACTCGAAACGTCAGCAAGACATTCGTCGCTAATTGCGGGCGAGCCGTCACCGCCCCCCTTGCGTGACCGCCCCCCTTTGTCATAGGTTGTCATTGGGCGCGAGCCGATGACGAAGCGAAGCGCAGACGTCAGGAGCCGCGGTCTGCCACGCAGCTTGTCCTCTTTTGAGTGACTTAACCCATGCGTGCTCCAGTGTCACGCTCGCGCCCAACATTTCTCGCGACCGTTCTCGGACTCCTTGGTGGGTGAGGCATCGCTGCAAGACGGCGTCCCGGTCACCGCCGGGTGGTTCGTTCTCAACGTGCGACACGCACGTTGGTTACACAACCGCATGCGCTCGGTCTGCCGCTTCGGGGGTGAGGGTGTGGCTCACTTCGACGACCTCGGAGTGAGCATGTACCACCTGCAACCGGGACAGTCGATGTCCCTGTATCACTACGAGGCGGGCCAGGAGGACTTCCTGGTTCTCCGCGGTGAGTGCACACTGCTCGTGGAAGGCCAAGAGCGCCCACTCCGGCAATGGGATTTCGTGCACTGTCCACCTCGGACCGCGCATACGATCGTCACCGCTAGCCAGCCTGCGCTGATCCTCGCCGTGGGTGCGCGAAAGGAGAAGGGAAGCGCGCGCTATCCGGTCGAGCCGGTGGCTATTGCCCACGGCACCGGCGTGCCCGACGCGTCGGCCTCGGTGAGCGAGGTGTACGCGTCGTTCGGCGAGCCAACGCCCGGACCAGCGCCCGACATCTTCTAACCCCGAAAACCCCGGATTCGTCCTACCGGGTCACCCACGCCTCAGGGTCGTCGGCGAGCAGGTTGATCGCGTCGGGCAGACTGGCGTTGGCGACGTCGGCGACGGTCACCTGTTCGACGACGCTGCGGAGGTTCTTGCGAACCGCGATCCACACGCGAGGTAGCTGGCTGGCCACGCCCGGGTAGTCGGCGTGCTCGGGCCTGCCGCCGCGGACGGTGGCCAGCGGGCCTTCGACGGCTCGGATGATGTCGGCGATCGTGATGAGCCCCGGATCCCTGGCCAGCCGGTAGCCGCCGTCGGTACCGCGCTGGCTGCGCACCACTCCGGCGATCCGGAGCTCGGAGAGGATGTGCTCGAGGAAGTTGACCGGCATTCCCTGTGAGGTCGCGATTCGCTCGGCCGGCACCGCTTTGCCATTAGGCGCAGCCGCCAATTCGATGGCGGCTCGTACCGCGTAGTCCGCCTTGGCGGAGATCCGCATTGTGGCCCCCTTGGCTAGAACCCGTGGGCGGGTCCGGAGTAGTTCGACGATTTGCGAGACCGCCTGCTGGGCGGTGGTGGCGGACGTGTCGACCCGCACATCGGCACGCTCGGGTCGCTCGTAGGGAGCGTCGACGCCGGTGAACCCGGTGATCTCCCCCGCGCGTGCGCGCGCGTAAAGCCCCTTGGGATCCCTCCGCTCGCATTCCTGCACGGGTGTGTCGACGAACACCTCCAGAAAGGGCAGGTTCGCCTGCTCGTGGGCCTCGCGCAGGTGGGCCCGATCAGCCGCCAGCGGCGAGATCAGCGAAACGACTGCGATGGTCCCGGAGTCGGCCATCAGGCGCGCCACCTGTCCAACGCGACGAATGTGTTCGGATCGGTCGCCTGGGGAGAAGCCCAGATCCTCCGACAGTCCGTGCCGGATGTTGTCGCCGTCGAGGAGGTGCCGATTGACCGCTGTCGACGAGGCGTCGCTCCAGCTCGACGGCGATCGTCGACTTCCCCGATGCCGGCAGCCCGGTGAGGAGCACGGTCGCGCCGCGCTGGTCGATCGCTAACCATCGCTCGTCGCGGTCGAGCGTCGACGGATGCCAGGTGATGTCGCGGCGCCGCTCGCGACCGGGCTCGCTTGCGCGCGGCGTCCGGATAACACCGGCCGCCACAGTGTCGTTGCTGTCCTCGTCAATCAGAATGAATGCCCCGGTGACCCGGTTGAGCGTGTATGGATCGGCCACCACCGGGGCGCTCGTGCGGAGCTTCACCTGCCCGATGTCGTTAACCGCCAGCGAGGTTGGCTCGAGCCGGCGCTGGAGCGTCTCCGGGTCGTTGCGCTCGGTGATCTGTTGCACGGTGGCGCGGACGGTGCGGGTCGTGTGCTTCAGCGCGTATCGCCGGCCTGGGTGCAAGGGCTCCTCGCTCATCCAGCACAGCGTGCAATCGAGCTCTCGGGCGGCAACCGGATGGTCGCCGGGAGTCACCAGCACATCGCCACGGCCCACGTCGAGCCGATCGGCGATGCCGAACGTGGCCGACATCGGCGGCACGGCGGCGTCCGCGTCCCCGTCGAGCGTGTCGAGCTCGGTGATCGTGGTCGCCACACCTGCCGGCAGCACGAGCACCTCATCTCCGACCGCGAGCTTGCCCGCCTCGATCCTCCCCATGTACACCCGCGCGTCTCTGTTGCGCGGTCTGCCCACCCACTGCACGGGCAGGCGAAGCCGCGACAGGTCGCGATCCGCCTGGATGTCGAGTTCCTCCAGATACTCGAGCAGCGTCGGGCCCGCGTAGAACGGCATTCGGTCGGAACGATTCGCGACGTTGTCCCCGTGCAGCGCGCTAACGGGGATCACCGTCAGCTCGGATACAGCCAGGCGTCTGACCATATCGTGAACCTGGTCCACGATCTCGTCGAATCGTCCCGTGTCCCAGTCCACCAGATCCATCTTGTTGACACACACCACGATGTGCTCGATTCCCAGCAGCGCGGCGATCTGGGTGTGGCGGCGCGTCTGGGTGACGACTCCGGCGCGAGCGTCGACGAGCACGAGTGCAACGTCCGCGGTCGACGCGCCAGTGAACATGTTGCGGGTGTAGCGCTCGTGCCCCGGAGTGTCGGCAAGGATGAACGATCGCCGGGGTGTGGAGAAAAACCGATAGGCGACATCGATCGTGATGCCCTGCTCGCGCTCGGCGCGTAGACCGTCGGTGACCGCCGCGAGGTCGAGTGCTCCACCGCTAGAGAGATCTTCCAGGTGATCGGCAAGCAACGAGCCCGTGTCAATCAGCAGCCGGCCGATCAGGGTGCTCTTGCCGTCGTCGACGGAACCTGCCGTCGCCAGGCGCAGCAGCTCACGCGTGCTGGTCAACGATGAGGGACCCATTAGAAGTAGCCCTCGCGCTTTCGGTCCTCCATGGCCGCCTCCGACGCTCGGTCGTCGGCCCTGGTCTCGCCGCGCTCGGAGACTGTTGCCATCTCGGTCTCGGCGATCACCGCGGCAACGTCCGCCGCCTCCGAACGCACGGCGCCGGTGACGGTGAGATCGCCAACTGTGCGATACCGAACCGTCGCCTCTTCGACCCGCTCAGTCGCGCGTGGACGCAGCCATTGCGATTCGGCGAGCAGCATCCCGTCGCGCGTCAGTACCCGCCGCCGGTGAGCGAAGTAGATCGAAGGCAGCTCGAGCTCCTCGGCCTCGATGTAGCGCCACACGTCCAGTTCCGTCCAGTTGCTCAGCGGGAACACGCGGATGTGCTCGCCCCGCCGAACGCGCGGGTTGTACAGCGTCCACGGCTCCACGCGTTGCGCCCGCGGCTCCCACTGTCCGAACTCGTCGCGAACCGAGAACACGCGCTCCTTCGCCCGCGCTCGCTCCTCGTCACGCCGGGCTCCGCCGAACGCGGCATCGAACCCGTGCTCCTCGAGCGCGTCGAGCAATGTCACCGTCTGCAGCCGGTTGCGAGAACCGCTCCGGCTGTCCTCCTTGACACGGCCGTTGTCGATCGACGCCTGAACGGAAGCCACGATCAATCGATGTCCCGCCTCGAGCAGATGCCGGTCGCGGAACCCGATCACCTCAGGGAAGTTGTGGCCGGTATCGACGTGCAATACCGGGAACGGCAACGGCAGCGGACGGAAAGCCTTCTCGGCAACTCGCAGGAGCGCGACCGAATCCTTGCCGCCGCTGAAGAGCAACACCGGCCTCGATAGCTCGGCCACGACCTCGCGTATCACGAACACGGCCTCGGACTCGAGTGCCCGAAGCTGGGAGACACGTGGCGTGGTCGCGCTCATGCCGCCCCGCCCCAGTGACGCCTGTCGCGCTCGACCCAGCACAGCGAGAGCCGATCAAACGCAAAGATGCCCGAAGGAGATATGCCTGCAAATTCCCGGTTTCGCATCAAACCTCACTAAATCAATCGACAAAAGCTTATAGCAGGGCCGGGGCGGCATCCTCCGCGCCGCGAACACGGTGATCGCTAAAGTTCACCATTTCAGTCAAGCTTGTGCGAAATCCAGGCCATGACCTTCGTGATCCATCCCAAACGTGCTTACGTCGTTTGCTCAACCCAGCGCAGCGGCAGCACATTCCTGTGCCGGCTTCTGGCCAGCACTGGAGTGGCCGGGAACCCTCAGGAGTACTTCGAGGCACGGGCCGAGACCGGGTCACCGCCTCACCCGGGCTATTTCCTGGCCGGGCTGCCGCGGACGGGCGTGGGGATCCGCGACGATGGGCGCCCGACCGATGCCCCGGAGTACTCGGACCTGCGAACCGTCGACGGGTGGGAAGCCCACTTGGAGCGCACATTCCGGCTCGGGACGACCGGCAACGACGTATTCGCGGTCAAGCTGATGTGGAACCAGCTCCCCGACATGGAGCAGCACGCGGCGGCGGTCCCAGAGTTCGCCGGTCTGACCGGATCCGACCTACTCGACGGGCTGTTCGGGCATCCGACGTACGTGTGGGTACGCCGGCGCGACAAGGTGCGCCAGGCGATCAGCCTTTGGCGGGCGCTACAGACTCGCACCTGGCGTGCGGAGCATCCGGCCGCCGGCGACGATAACCCCCGCCTGTCCTACAGCTTCGAGGGTATCGAGCATCTGCGCCGGCGCTTGAGCGCCGACGACGAGGCGTGGGAGCGCTTCTTCCTGCACTCGTTGATAGCGCCACTCGAGCTGGTCTACGAGGACGATGTCAGCCCGCAACCGGCCCGCGCGGTGGCTCGCGTCCTGGCGCACATCGGGATCGAGCCGCCTCCGGGATGGACGCCGGACGCGGGAATGGCCCAGCAGTCAGACGAGCTGAACGAGGAGTGGTTCGCCGCCTACCATCGTGATGCCACCGCTTCGCTGCGCCGTTGATGCCCGCCAACATCCTCTACATCCATTCCCACGACACCGGCCGCTACGTGCAGCCGTACGGGCACGCGATCCCGACGCCGAATATCCAGTGGCTCGCCGACCAGGGGATCATGTTCCGCAACGCCTTCTGCGCCGCGCCTTCGTGCTCGGGCAGCCGCGCCGCGCTTCTGACCGGCGAGTACTGCCACACCAACGGGATGATGGGTCTGGCGCACCGCGGCTTTACGCTGAACGACTACGACCACCAGCTTGTCCGCGTGCTGATGGCGCACGGCTATCACTCCGAGCTGATCGGCGAGCAGCACATCTCCGCCGATCCGCAGGTGCTGGGCTACGACGTCGTCCACGAAATTCCTGACACGCACGTGAACTCGGTTGGTCCGGCGGCGATCGAGACGCTGCTCAGCGGCATCGCTGAGCCGTTCTTCATGTCGGTCGGGTTCTTCGAGACCCACCGCAGCTTCTTCGCGCCGAGCTCGGTCCGCGATCGGGTCTATTCGCTGCCGCCTCCGTTCCTGCCCGACACGCCCGAGATCCGTGAGGACATCGCCGCGTACAAGGCAAGCGCCAGGTCGCTCGATCACGGCGTCGGCACCGTCCTCAACGCGCTCCAGGAGACCGGGCTCGACGAGCGCACGCTGGTGATCTTCACCACCGACCACGGTCTTGCGTTTCCGACGGCCAAGGCGAGCCTGCTCGATCGCGGGATTGGCGTCAGCCTGATCATCCGCGGCCCCGGGTTCACCGGCGGACGGGCGCTCGATGAGCTCGTCTCCCACCTTGACATCTTCCCGACGGTCTGCGAGGCGGCCGGCGTACAGACGCCGCCGTGGGCGCTCGGACGCTCTCTGGTCGGGCTGGTCGCCGGCGAGGAGGAACGCGGGCTGCGGTCGACGATCTTCTCCGAGCTGACCTACCACGCTGCGTACGAGCCCCAGCGCGCCATACGCACGGACCGCTACAAGTACATCCGGCGGTTCGACGACTACCCGTACCCGGTGCTGGCCAACTGCGACGACAGCCCGAGCAAGAACGCGTACCTCGAGCGCGGCTGGGCGAGCCGCCCCGTCCCCCGTGAGTCGCTCCACGACCTGTTCTTCAATCCCGGCGAAGGCCGCAACTACATCGACAACGACGACTACGCCGGAGTACTCGCCGATCTGCGCGAACGCCTCGAGGAGTGGATGGTCAGCACGGACGACCCGCTCCTGCACGGACCGATCGCACCGCCGGTAGGGGCCCGCATCAACTCCCAGTCGCAGCGCTCTGCCGAGGAGCCGACGCGGCCCATCGAAGAGGTCAGCGGATCCGTCGGTCTGCCGCGCACGGGCCGACTTACCGCGTGACCCACGCCGACGCTCCGTCGACCACCCCGATGACATCCGCCCCCCACCGTCACCTCATCCGCAGCCCTGGCCAGCCGAAAGCCGCCGCCGGCGGCGTCGAGGCTCGGGCCGGAGCAAACGAGTTGACACGTCGAGGCAATACTCGATAAACTCAATTTACTTTGTTGCCTTTTCGCCACATCTATCTCCTGACCGGCGACGGCAAGGAGATCTCCGCGGCGGCCCGACTGGCCGCGGCGCTTGTGGCGCCGGCGCGATGTAGCGCTTAGGGCGCTCCTCCCCCCGGGACCCCGATCGCTTTCTGGCGGTCGGCTCCGACTGCTCTCTCGTATTTCACGGCCACGGCGACCTGGCGTCCCCGTGACCGCTTCTCCCATGCTGCCGGCGGCCGAAGTGGCGCCAACGGCGGCCAATTCCGACTGCAAGCGAGGCGGATGTGATGCCTGATGAACCTGCGGCAAGCGGGTCGCCGGCCGTGGTGCTCCAGCACCGGGCCGACGGGCCGGCCGGCCTGTTGACCGACGTGCTGGCCGAGGCCGGATTCCGGCCGAAAACGATCCGGATCGATCTGGGCGAGCCGTTCCCCGACCCAGCGGGCATCGAGCCGGCGGTCACGCTCGGCGTCAGCGCGTGGGGCCAGACCGCGGCCCACGAGATCGAATGGCTGCGCAAGGCCTGCCGTGCACGCGCCGCGGTGCTCGCGCTCGGAACCGGTGCGCAAGCGCTCGCCGTGGCGCTCGGCGGCGGTGTGGACCAAGCCCCGAAGTCGAGACACGGCTGGGTATGGCTATCGAGCGCCACGCCCGCTTGGATCGCCACCGGCCCATGGCTGGCCTGGCGGGATGAGACGATCCGGCTGCCGAGCAGAGCCAAGGTGCTCGCCCACGACGCGCTCGGACCGCAGGTGTTCAGCGCCGGCCGTCATCTCGGGGTTCAGTTCGACCCCGAGATCACCCCCGGGATCGTCGCCGACTGGGTCCGCAGCGCGCAAGACGAAAGCCTCGATGCCCAAGGGGTGCTCGAGGTGACCTCGCGTGAGTTCGCCACGGCGTCGGTCGCCGGCCGGCGCCTCCTGTCCACCTACATCCACTCGGTCGCGCGGAACGCCGCCTGACCTCCACTCTCGAAAGGACCCCACCGATGCTTCGAGCTCGCACCGCCACGCGGCGGCTGCGGCGATCGGCCGCGGCCATCGCCCTCGCCGCCGGCACGATCCTGGCCGCGGCAGCGACCGCCCTCGGCGCGACGCCCACCGCTCCCCCGCCCGTCACGATCCTCAGCTCGACCGGCCAAGGCAGTCCGGGAGACATCTTCCTGACCCCCACGGGTGACTCGGCCACGTACGCCAACGGCCCAGAGATCCTCACCCGCGACGGCAGGATCGTCTGGTTCCACGCCATCCCGCAGGGTCAGACCGCGTCGGACTTCCGCACCCAGACCTACCGGGGCCGGCGCGTCCTGACCTTCTGGCACGGAACAGGATTGGGCGGTCTGGCCAGCGGCGCCGACTACATCTACAGCGACCGCTACCAGCCGGTCGCCACGGTCAACGCCGGAAACGGCCTCTCCGCCGACGGCCACGAGTTCCTGATCACGCCTCAGAACACAGCCCTGATCCTCGCCTACACGACCGCGACGGCCGATCTGACCTCGATCGGCGGACCGGCAGATCAGACGGTCATCGACGGCGTCGTGCAGGAGATCGACATCAGGACCGGCCGGGTCCTGTTCCAGTGGAACAGCGCCGACCACGTTCCGTACAGCCAGAGCGAGCAACCGCTGCCGTCCTCATCGACCACGCCCTGGGACTGGTTCCACATCAACGCCGTGCACCTCGACACCGACGGCAACCTGCTGATCGACGCCCGCAACACCTGGACCGCCTACAACGTCAATCGGTTCAGCGGGCAGATCGTCTGGCAGCTCGGGGGCAAGGCGAGCGGCTTCACCCTCCGCGCGGCTCCGGGCCAGGCCCTCGACAACGCAGGCGAGATCTTCGCGTGGCAGCACGATCCAGAGGCGGTCGGCCACGACGAGTACACGTTCTTCGACAACGAATCGACGGGCACGCCGGAGTTCTCGACCTCGCGAGTGGTCACGGTGAAGCTCGACCCGCGCACACACATCGCAACCCTCGTGGCCTCCGATGATCAGCCCGAGGGCCTCCTGGCCGCATCGCAGGGGAACGCCCAGACGACGCGGAACGGAGACCTGTTCGTGGGCTGGGGTTCGCTGCCGTACCTCTCGGAGTTCGGGCGCTCCGGACGACTGCTGTTCAACGCGCAGTTCCCCACGGGTGTCAATACGTACAGGGCGTACGTGCTCCCGTGGCAGCCGGGACGTTTCAGCTGAAGCCAATCCCCAACCCCGTACGAACGGAGCAATGAATGCCCAACGTTCTCAACGTGACCAACCCACCCCACCGTCGACCCCAAGGGGCCACGCACGCCCGCACCTGGTCGTCTCGGCGCTCGTCGTGTTCCTCGCCACCGTGCTGACGCTCACTTGTCCTGGCGCGGGTTCGGCCCTGACCGGGACGGCGTGCTTCCTGCGATCGGAAGGAGCTCCCTCGGTCGGGCGCTCGAGATGGCTGCCTGAGTGGCGTCCAAGCGCCTCGCCGAGGGAAGTGACGGCCGATGGGCTTCCAACGAACGCCGCGCGTTCGGCGGGCACAAGGGGCTAGCCTGCCGCTGGTCGCCTATCGGCGATCCGTCTACCCTCCGAGGACGGGCGGTAGTTCGTCTGTGGGCGCCGTCACTTGGGCTAGAAATGGATCAGCTGCAGCTCGCTCCCATAACCCTCTCGGGCTCGATCGTGCGCTTGGAGCCGCTCCTCGCAGCCCACGCCCCCCAGCTTGCGGCGATCGGTTTGGATCCAGAGCTGTGGCGGCTGCAACCGAAGGCGATCACTTGCTTGGACGACATGGAGGCTTACGTCGCGAGCGCGCTTGAAGACCAGCGTCGAGGGTTGAGTCTTTGCTTCGTGCTGGTCTCGCACCGCACCGGCGCCGTGATTGGCACGACTCGATTCATGGACATCGCGCTCGCTCACAAACGCGTGGAAATCGGGTCGACGTGGATCACCAGCGCCCATCAGCGAACGGGCGCAAACGTGGAAGCCAAGCTGCTGCTGCTCACACACACGTTCGATGTCATGGGGGTCCAGAAGGTCGTGCTCAAGACCGAGACTCTGAACGAACAATCACGCCGGGCGATTCTCGCGCTCGGCGCGACCGAGGAAGGCACACTCCGCAGGCAATTCCTTGCGGACAGCGGAAGAGCCCGGGACATGGTGTATTTCTCGATTCTCGACAACGAATGGCCCGCCGTTCGAGACCGGCTCCTCGCTCGACTCGCCCGGTTCGAATAGCACAGGCCCGTCCTCCCGCCTGCTGTGACTGAGACCCGCTTCCGCTCGCCAACGAGCGGGCTCGGTCCCGATTCAATCATTTGCGCGGCCAGCAGGGAGGCGTGGCGACCACGGCGTCCGGCGCTGGCCGGGCGGCCGCTCCGTGAAGGTCGCCGCCCTACTCGCTGCCAAGGCTGTTTTGAATTCTGCACCCGAGGTGTCGAGCGGTCGCGGCCCGGGTCAGCCGCCGTTCACCGCTCGTTCGACCGCGGCCCGAGTGATCAGGCCGTGTGTGACCGGCGCACAAGCTAGCCCGGCCCGCAGCAGCGCTGGTTGGTGCAGGTCGATCCCCGCGGCAGTGACCATCTGCGGGGTCAGCTGGCCGTGGACGGTCGGGTCCGGGAAGTTCGGGAATCCGCGGTCCCGCATGCAGTTGGCGAACGACAGCGCGTCCGCGCGCCGGGTGCCCGTCTGAGGGGGCGTGGTCTCTGGTCCGAGTCCGCTGGCCGGCATCAGGTGATGGCAGGCGCTCGCGGCCTGAAGAAACTGGGGACTACCGACCGGGATCTTGTCTTTGGGGATTCCTGCGCTGCCGGTGGGGTCGGGGAAGTTCGGCACCCCGTGGGAGCGCATGCAGTGCGAGTAGGCGACTAGTCCGTTCTGCGCCGTGGTCGCGGCAGTTGTGGAAGAGCCGCCGCCACAGCCAGCCATGACGAGCGCGACGGCAGCCACCGCGGAGACTCTGGTGATGGATGTGCGGGAACGCATGTGTTTCGGTTCCTTTCAGCGAGAGCAGGATCCGGGCCGGGAAGGACGACGGGGAGCGTGCGCCGGGGCGGGTTGCAGCCCGGTTACCGTGTTATCCCCCTGTAACCCGCCTTGCGGGATCGTCAGCGCCGTGAAGATCGGCCGAACGTTCGAGCAGCCCACCATGCGAGTCCTCCGTCCCCGCACGACCGTCCGCTGGCGGCTGACGCTGCTCTACGGCGTCCTGTTTCTGATCTGCGGCACGGCCCTGCTGGCGATCACGTACGAGTTCTTCATCAAGTTCGCCTTCTCGTACCCGCCGAAGGCAGCCGGGCCCAACGGAAGTCCGACGAATTCGAGCCTCGCTTCGCTCGACGCGGCGCTCGCCCGCGTGCGCACCGGCTACCTGCACCGCCTGCTCGTGGGGTCGGGGGTCGCACTCGGGATCATGGCTGTGGTCTCAGGCGTGCTCGGGTGGGTGGTCGCCGGACGGGTGCTGGCACCGCTGCGAACGATCACCGCGACCACCGACCGGATCTCGGCAACTGACCTGAACGAGCGCCTCGCAATGCCTGGTCCACGCGACGAGCTGCGCCAGCTCGCCGACACGATCGACCGGCTGCTGGCACGCCTCGAGGCCGCCTTCGACGCGCAACGCCGGTTCGTCGCAAACGCCTCCCATGAGCTGCGCACGCCGCTGGCGATGATGCGCACCACCCTGGACGTCGCGATCGCCAAGCCCGGGGGCGTTTCCGAGCAGACCCGTGAGCTGGACGCGGAGCTGCGCACGGATCTCGAGCACGCCGACCAACTGCTAGAGAGCTTCCTCACTCTCGCTCGCGCCGAAAGCGGCCAGCTCGACGAGCACAACCCGGTGGCACTCGAGGCCATCGTCACTGCAGCCGTGAGTGCGCGCACCGACCAGATCGCCGCCAAGCAGCTGACGGTTGAGAAGCACCTCGCCCCGGTCGAAGTCACCGGCAGCGCCACGCTGCTCGCGCGCATGATCGACAACGTGATCGAGAACGCGGTGCGCCACAACCACCCGGGTGGCGCTGTCGAACTCACACTCGCGCCCGTTGACGGACAGCTCGTGCGAATCATCGTCGACAGCAGCGGCCCAATGCTCGACCAGACCGCCGTCGCGCGACTCGCGCAACCGTTCAAGCGCCTCAGCCAGGAGCGCACCGGATCCCAGAACGGCCACGGACTCGGGCTCTCGATCGTCGCCGCGGTCGCCGCCGCACACGAAGGCAACCTCGAGCTCCATCCCCGCACGGAAGGCGGGCTGCGCGTTCAGATTACCCTTCCGGGCGCAGCCGTCCCGGCGCCCGCACAGGCCATAGGATGAGAGTTCTCGTCGTCGAGGACATCCCCCGCCACGCCAACCGAATCGCGGAGGGGCTACGCGACCAGGGGATCCCCGTCGACGTCGCCTACGACGGTCACGAAGCCATTTCGAAGGTCAACGTCAACCCCTATGACGTCGTCCTCCTGGACCGGGATCTTCCCGGGATCCACGGCGATGAGCTCTGCCGGATCATCTCCGGCACCGAAGATCCTCCGATGGTCCTGATGCTGACCGCCGCCGGCGGGCCTGCCGACCGCGTCGAAGGGCTCGCGCTCGGCGCCGACGACTACCTGCCCAAACCCTTCCACTTCCCCGAGCTTGTCCTGCGCATCCGCGCGCTCGCCCGCCGCAAACCGACCGCCCGCCGCCCGACCCTTCAAGCAGCCGGAATCGAGCTCGACCCAATCACCGGCACGGTCACCCGCGACGGGCAAACGATCGAGCTCACCAACAAAGGGCGCGCTGTGCTCGAAGCCCTCCTCCAAGCCAGTCCCGGCGCACTCAGCGCAGAGAGGCTCCTCGAACAGGCCTGGGACGAGAACGCCAACCCATTCACCAACACGGTCAAGGTCACGATCGCCCGCCTCAGACGCAAACTCGGTCAGCCCGACGTCATCCACACCACCCCCGGAGTCGGCTACAGCATCACCAAAGCGCCCTGACCGTAGCCAAGCGAGGTTTGGCGAGGCTCGCGCGAACGGCGACTCATGAGAACGCGCGACTCCAGCTCGACGGCGCGACGACGACCTGGCCGAGACGGCGTCAGAACATCCACACCTCGCCGTATTCACGCGCGGCGCATCGAGCTACGAGACGAGTAGCGGGGGCCGCTAGGAGAAGAAGCCCGGGATGTGCCGTGCCGGATCTCGACCAGGCGGTTCTCCTCCAGCCGGTCACGGGCGTCCAGCAGCCGCTCTGCCCGTGACCGCGATCGGCCGCGCTGCTTGCTCGCGCCGGCGCCTACGCCACCGACCTCGAACCCGCTCAATACACCGGGCTCGCACAGGCCTACCAGCTCTCCGACCCGCCCGCCGACGGCGCCGAAGTGTTCTCGCTAATCAGAGACAGCCCCCTGTCGGTGAACGAGTACCTCACCGCATTCTTCGACACACGATCCGAACGGCAAAGAACCGATTAGCGCCCCAACCCCCGCCGCCTTTGCCCGACAGCCACGGCGAGGAGCGCGTCTCTCCACAGATCCGGTTTTGCGTCGGTGCAAAGGCGGGTGTGTCTCACGCGCAGGGGTCCGTCCGCGACTGGTCGAGGACGAGTAGCCTGCGCACTTGCCGTGGGGACCCGAGCGGAGATCGCGCTTGACCCATCAGCGCTCGACCGTCTGCGCGCTCGGCTTGCTGACGCTCAGCTCGGCCCGCGGCTCGGCGACGATTGGGAGCACGGCGTCTCGCACGCGTGGCTGACCGAGCTGCTCGCCGACTGGCAGCGATACGAGCCCGCCAGGCTCCAGACACGGCTCGACCGCATGGAGCACCGCCGCGTCGAGCTCGACGGCCTGTCGATCCATCTCGTCCAGACTCCTGGCGTGGGCCCCAGCCCGCTGCCGCTCGTGCTCACCCATGGTTGGCCCGGCTCGTTCCTGGAGTATGCCGAGCTCGTGCCCCTGCTCGCCGACCCGGCCAGCCATGGAGCGGATCCTGACGACGCGTTCGTTGTCGTCACACCGTCGCTCCCCGGGTTTGGCTTCAGCCACACGCCGCCGAGCGCGCTCTCAAGCCGCGAGACCGCCGGTCTGTGGCGCCGGCTGATGAACGCCCTCGGTCACGAGCAGTTCGTCGCGCACGGCAGCGACCTTGGAGCCGGGGTGACCGGCTGGCTTGCTCGTGACCACGGGGATGCCGTGCTCGGGATCCACCTCGCGACACCCGGACTTGCCCTTCCTCGCAGTGTCGAGGGCAGCCATGAAGAACAGCGCTTCGCCCACGAAGTCGCCCACTGGAACCGCCATGAAGGCGGCTATATGCATGAGCACTCCACCAAGCCGGCGACGGTGGCCGCCGCGCTCTCCGACAGCCCGGCCGGTCTTGCCGCGTGGGTCGGCGAGAAGCTCGTCGCGTGGAGCAGCATGCGCGCGGACGGCTCGCCGGCTTTGACGCGCGAACGGATGCTCGACACGCTGACGCTGTACTGGGCGACCGGGACGATCGCAGGCTCGCTGCTGCCTTACTGGGCGTTTTCCCGCCACCCCGAAGCGCAGCTGCCACCGGGTGACCCCTCACCGACGCCGACCGCGGTCTCGATCTTCGGCGGCGAGCGGGTCCCGTTTCCCAAACCACCACGGGAGCTCGCTGAGCGTTTCTACACGGTCAGTGCGTGGCGCGAACACGAGTGCGGAGGCCACTTCCCGGCGCTCGCCGAGCCCGCGTTGCTCGCCGCCGAACTCCGCAAGGCGTTCGCCTCGTTGCGTGGTCGCTGAGCCCAAAAATTAATTGGGCAATTGATGGACACTGCCCGGCACGACTATGCCCCTGGATCCAGAGAATTTACCGTTAGCAGGGAATTCGCGAGGGTGAGCGAGGGGACTCGAACCCCCGACCGCCTGGACCACAACCAGGAGCTCTACCAGCTGAGCTACGCCCACCGCGGGGTGTTGAATCTAGCATTGCCGCGCATCTCGATTTGGACAGCTTGGACGATTGGAGCGTGGTCTAGATGAGCCTTCCCCCACCGGCACCCGACTCGATCGCGCTCGTGACCGGAGCCTCGTCCGGAATCGGCGAGCAATACGCGCGCCAGCTGTCCGAGCGCGGTCACCGGGTGGCGATCGTCGCCCGGCGGGAGGACCGCCTGAGCAAGCTGGCCGAGGAGCTGGGTGGTCCCGACCGTGCGGTGGCGATCGTCGCCGACCTGACCGTGCCCGAGGACCGCGATCGGCTTGCCGGCCGGCTCGAGGAGCTCGGCGCCACCGTGGAGATCCTGGTCAACAACGCCGGCTACGGCATCTACCAGTCGTTCGTGGCGTCGGGGCGCGAGAGCGAGCTCAAGCAGCTGCGTCTGCTGGTCGAGGCTCCGGTCGACCTGATGGCCCGCTACCTGCCGGGGATGGTCGGGCGCGGCCGCGGCGCGGTCATCAACATGTCCTCCTCCGCCGGGTTTCAGCCGCTCCCGTTCAACGCGGGGTATTCGGCGGCCAAGGGGTATCTGCTGTCTCTGTCCGAGGCCGTTCATGCCGAGGTCAAGGAGCACGGGGTGACGGTGACGGTGGTCGCTCCCGGCCCGGTTCCGAGCGGGTTCCAGGACGCCAGCGACGCCAACTACTTCGCCGAGCGACTGCCCAAGTTCACCTTCGTCTCACCCGAGCGCGTGGCTCGCGACGCCCTGGCGGCAGCCGATCGGGGCCGCATCTCGGTGATCCCGGGCGGTCCACAGGTCAAGGCTGCGCTCGCTCCCAACCGCAGGCTGCCCCGGTGGCTCGTGCTGCCGGTCAGCAAGCGGATGACCGCGAGGGGCTGACGGAGCCATGCGCAACCATCCGGTTGCGCTATGTTCAGCGCATGAACATTCTCGCGCTGTATGACATCCACGGGAACCTCGATGCGCTCGAGGCCGTGCTGGCCGACCCACGCGCGGCCGACCCGGACGCGATTGTGGTCGGCGGCGACGTCGCACCGGGAGCCTTCGTAAAAGAGTGCCTGTCGCTGCTGCGTGGCCAGGATCTCCCGGTCCATTGGGTGCGCGGGAATGGGGAGCGGGAGGTGGCCGAGGCCGCCGCGAGCGGCGTCCAGGCAGAACAGGTCTCCCCCGACGATTTCGCGAGGTTCACGGCCGCGCTCACCGCGGCAGCGCTCGGACCTGAGTTATCCGCATGGCTCGGGACGCTTCCGACCACGGTCGAGCTCGACGGTGTCCTGTACTGCCACGCCTCGCCACGCCGTGACGACGAGATGCTCACCCGGATCTCGCCGGCCGAGCGTTGGGCCGAGGCGCTTGGCGGCATCGACCGGGCCCTGGTCGTCGGCGGCCACACCCATCAGCAGGACGATCGGACCGTGGGCGCGGTGCGCTTCGTCAACGCAGGCAGCGTCGGCCTGCCCTACGAGGGCGACCCGGCCGCGCGGTGGGCGTGGATCTCTGACGGCACGCCCGAGCTTCGGCACACGGTCTACGACGGCGCGGCCGCGGGCCGACGCATGCTCGGCGCCGGCTGGCCGGATCAGGACTCGATCGACGGCGGGCTCATCGACCCCGTCGACCCAATGTTCGTCACCAAGTTGTTCGAGGGCGTCGAGTGACTTAGCCGATCATCGCGGCGGTGGACGTTCCGGGCGCGACCAAAGGCAGGCACTCCGCGTCTCCGGGAATAGGGACGTGGTACAGCGCCGGTCCCGGCGAGGCCAGCAGCTCCTCAATCGAATCGGCCACGCCGACACCGCATGCGTGGGCCAGCGCCGGCCAATCCGGACGTGCTCCCAGGCCGGCGGCATACGCCCCTCCGTAGAAGCGATCCTGCTGGGCGCGGACCATCCCCAGCGACTGGTTGTCGAGCAGCAGGACCTTGACCGGAAGCCCTTCGATCGCCGCGGTGACCAGCTCCTGCAGGTTCATGAGCAGCGACCCGTCCCCGGTGACGCACACCACCTGACGGTCCTCGGCTGCTGCCTGAGCGCCGAGCGCGGCGGGCAGCCCGAAGCCCATCGTGCCCGCACCGCCCGAGGTGATCCAGCGACGGCCGCCGCTTACCGAGAGCCGGTGGGCCGCCCACATCTGGTGCAGGCCCACGTCGGTCGTGATCACCGCGTCCCGATCGAGCATCGCGTTCAGCTCGTCTAGCTCGGCCTCGCCCTCGTGGGCCGGGCAAGGCAGCACGGGGTCTACCGCGAGCCGCTCGTCGATGCTCGCCCACCAGGCCGAGCGGTCGGGCGCCGCGCCGAGCGCCGCAACCAGCGCTTCGAGAGTCATCCGCGCATCGGCGCAGATGGCGATCTCGGCCTCGACGAGCTTGCCGAGCTCGGCTGGATCGGCATCGACGTGGATCACCCGAGCTCGCCGGGCAAACCCATCCAAACGGCCGGTCAGCCGGTCGTCGAACCGGGCCCCGACGGCGAGGATGCAATCGGCCTCGTGCAACGCCCAGTTACCCGCGCGCGTGCCGTAGACGCCCGGCATTCCCAGCCAGCCCCGGCCGCCTCCGCACTCGAGGCCGTGGAGAGTGGTCACGTACGGGACATCGGCCGCCCGGGTGAAGTCGGCCAGCTGGTCGTGCGCACGGGCAGCGACGACGCCGCCGCCCGCCAGCACCAACGGTCGCGAGGAGCGTTCGATCAACTCGGCGGCGGCCGCGACCGTCTTCGCGCGAGGCCGCGAGGGGCCGGCCGGTCGGTCCGGCGGACGCCGACCGGGCGGGGCCGGAGCCTTCGCGACGTCGATCGGGATCTCCAGCAGGACCGGCCCGGGCCTTCCGCTCGACGCGAGCGCGAAGGCGGCATCGAACAGCGACCCCAGGGCCTCCCCGTGCCGTGCCGTACTCGAATGCTTCACCACCGGGATCGCCATGCCGGCGACGTCGGTCTCCTGAAAGGCCATCGTCCCGGTCAGATGGGTGGCCACCTGACCGCACAAAAACACCACCGGGACGGAGTCCATCCACGCGTCGGCCACGGCGGTGAGCAGGTTGACGGCTCCTGGGCCGGACGTCCCCACGGCAACTCCCGGCCGGCCGGTGATGCGCGCCCACCCTTCCGCGGCGTGCCCGGCGGCGGCCTCATGGCGGGTCAGGACGTGGCGGATCGGGCTTGCGGCAAGGGCGTCATACAGCGGTAGCGCGGCGCCCCCGGGCACACCGAAGACGGTGTCGACGCCGCGGTCGGCGACTGCTTGGATCAGGGCATCGGCGGCACGCACCCGTAGCTCCCTCCGTTCCGGCAACACGGGCGGAAGCGAGAAACGAGTACGAGAATGAGTGACGGCATGACAGCCTCCAGGGACGCGGTGATCGGAGAGAGCCCCGCGCGCCTAGCGCGGGATTACGAGCAGGATGAGACCGAGGGCGAACGCGCGGATGTCGGTCATTGGCTGCACATGGCGATCATACCGGTAATGCGTCGCTCGTGACAAAAACATCGGACGTCTGGCGACTTCGCCGGCCCGGACCGGGCCGGGCCTTTCCGTGACGCATCGGCCGCCCGTGGCGGTAGTGTCGATTTCATGAAGCGCATCGGGCTCCTCGGCGGGATGAGCTGGGAATCCTCGGCCGAGTACTACCGGATCGTCAACGAGCTCGTCCGCGACCGGCTCGGCGGCCTCCACTCCGCCGACTGCGTACTCAGATCGGTCGACTTCGTCGAGATCGAGCAACTCCAGCGCACCGGGACGTGGGTGCAGGCGGGCGAGCGGCTCGCCGCCGAGGCGAGGGCGCTCGTCGCCGGCGGCGCCGAACTGCTGGTGCTCTGCACCAACACGATGCACAAGGTCGCCGATGCGATCAGCGACGCCGTCTCGATCCCACTCGTCCACATCGCCGACGCGACCGCGGAGGCGGTCCGATCGCGGGGTCTGGACCGCGTCGGGCTGCTCGCCACCGCTTACACGATGGAGCAGGACTTCTACGTCGGCCGCCTGCGCGACCTCCACGGACTCGAGGTGCTGGTGCCGGAGGAGCCGGATCGCCGCATCGTCCACGACGTCATCTACGACGAGCTGTGCGTCGGCGTGGTCCGAGAGCGCTCCCGCGAGGAGTACCGGCGCATCATGCAGGGGCTCCGGGACACGGGCGCCGAGGCGATCCTGTTCGGTTGCACCGAGATCGACCTGCTCGTCGGGCCGGACGACGCGCCGGTGCCGGTGTTCGACACGACCCGCCTGCACGCAGAGCGTGCCGTCGAGCTGGCGCTGGCGACGACTGAAGTCGCTGCGCCACCACCCGCGCGGCATGAGCCCTTCCAGACAAAGCCGTTGCCGACCCACCGAGACGTTCTCGCCCCGGACGGATCCGATGTCCGCGTTCTGCTGCAGGTCCGAGGCGGCAGCCTCGCTCACTTCGAGCTGGCCGGCGGTGAGACTTCGCTCGCGGTCCGGCACCGCTCGGTCGAGGAGATCTGGTACTTCCTGCGCGGGAAGGGTGAGATGTGGCGGAGATCGGCCGAGGCCGAGGAGGTCGTACCCGTATCGCCCGCTGTCTGCGTCACGATCCCGCTCGGGACCTCGTTTCAGTTCCGCGCGAGCAGTGGGGAGTCACTGGCCGCGATCGGCGCCACGATCCCAGCATGGCCGGGCGCGGATGAAGCGCTCACCGTCTCCGGGCCGTGGGAGCCGACAATCAAGGCGTCGGTGCAGCCTCCGCCCTTCGAGTAAAGCCACCCCCCGGGCCGGGGTGCCGGCACCCGTTTCGGTTAGCCCGACCGGGTATGACTTAGGTTTCGTCGGGCGACGTCGAACCAAGCAAGGCAGGTGAGCGATGAATTGGATGGACGCAGGCACCAACCGGGGCCGAGGTGACCGCTTGGTTCGCTGGATTCTCGTCGTCGCCGGATTGCTGGGGGTGGCCGCCGGGATCATCGTCCTGGCCGAGCCGGCCAACGCACTGGCCACGCTCGCCGTGGTGACCGGGATCTTCCTCATCTTCGACGGAATCTTCGCCACCGCGGCGTCACTGTTCGAGCACGTGGAGGGTCGCCACCTCGGCGTGCTCGCCGCGGTTATCAGCGTTCTCATTGGGGTGATCCTGATCCGGCACCCGATTCATGGAGTACTGGCGATCGGCTTCCTGCTCGGGTTATGGCTTATCGCCGCCGGCGTGGTCCGACTGGCGGCGCTCGCGGTCGAGGGGCACCTCCGGGGATGGTGGACACTGGTCGCCGTCATCGAGATCGCCGCCGGCATCGTCATCATCTCGAGCCCGCGGATCGCGGTCTCCACCCTGGCCTTGCTGGTCGGCATATCGCTCATCGTCCGCGGTGGGGCGATGGCCGCCGTGGGTTGGCTGATGGTCGAGTCTGAGGAATCGGGGGCTCCGGCCCCGGGTGGGCGCGTTGCTGCGACATGACCATCGTGCCCTGGACCGGGGCCTGTCAATGGCCGGCCTACCGATGGACGGTGGTGTACCGACCGTCGAGAGGATGAGTCCGCCGTCATCCCCCAGGTATCCGCCGCGGGGCCGGCCCCCGATACGGGTCGTCCTGGCCGACGATGCCTACCTCGTCCGGGTCGCGCTCAGACATCTTCTCGAGGGCGTTCCGTCCGTGCTCGTGGTCAGCGAGTGCGACGATGGGAAGTCGGTCGTGTCAGTGGTCGACAAGCAGCGGGCGGACCTCCTGATCACCGACATCCGCATGCCGCCAAGCGGGCAGGACGAGGGGATCCGGCTGGCGGCTTCGCTCAGGAAGACCCACCCGGCGCTCGGCGTGATCGTGCTCAGCACGTATGCCGACGTGGCCTACGCCCTGAAGCTGTTCGAGAGTGGCTGTGACAGCCGTGGGTACCTCCTCAAGGATCGGATCCGCGACCGGCAGCAACTCCTTCAAGCCGTCATGACCGTCGCAGACGGCGGGTCGGTCATCGATCCGACCATCGTCGAAGAGCTGGTCTCCTCGCGGATCGAGATGCGGCGCTCTACGCTTGAGCTGCTGACGCCGCGCGAGCTCGAAACGCTGGCGCTGGTGGCCGAAGGACGGAGCAACGCCGACATCGCCGAGGCGCTCGTCCTCACCAAGCGCGCGGTCGAGAAGCACGTCAACGCGATCTTCGCCAAATTGGAGCTGGGCGACCCCACTCACGTGAGCCCGCGAGTGAAGGCAGCGCTCCTATATCTCGCCGACCGCGGCGTTCAGCGGACGCCGGCTCCGAGCTGAGTCGAGGGCCTGGGCCCGACGCAGAAACCGCCGGAGAAGCCGTACAAATGCATCCGGTTCAGTTCCGGCCGCCAGGGATGGTCCGGTAGCCTTTTTCTGGCGTTGTCCGTCAGTCATCTGGCTCACATCGGGGTTGAGACAGACCAGGGTTGGCTTGGCATGTCCGAAATGGGCCGGCGGGTACGCGCCTTCGACTGGTCCACGACGCCGCTCGGGCCGCTCGAGGCGTGGTCGCGGAGCCTGAAGGCAGCGGTCGCGATCTGTCTGCACTCGCCGCTTCCGATGGCGATCTACTGGGGTCCTGAGCTCAACTGCATCTACAACGACGCGGAGCGTGGTGTCCTCGGAAAGCTCCATCCGGTCGCGCTGGGCCAGCCGGCGCGAGATCTGCTGGAGGATTCGTGGCCCGTCATCGGTCCCCAGCTCGAGGCCGTCGTGGAGCGGGGAGGGTCGAGCGATGACGGCAGCGTTGACGGAGTGCTCCTGATCACCCAGGAGACGACCGTCCGAGTGCTGGCCGTTCACGCCGCGGTTCGAAACGCGCGCGGACGGAGCGATGCCGCGGCGGCGCGGGGCCGGGTCGAGGAACGCGCGCGTCACGAAGGCGAGCTCCGGGCGCTCCTCACGGACTTGCAGGCAGCGCAGCGCCGCGTGGCGGAGGCCGGCGACGCGGAGCGGCGCCGGATCGAGCGTGATCTACACGACGGTGCGCAGCAACGGTTGATGGCCCTAAGGCTCGAGCTGGGACTGCTCGAGGAGCGTTTCAGGGACGATCCGAAGCGCGCCGCGGCCATGCTGAGCGGGCTGCGACTCGAACTCGACGAAGCGGTGGAGGAGCTCCGCGAGCTCGCTCATGGTCTCTACCCACCGCTTCTCGCCAGCGACGGGCTCGTAGATGCTCTGGGCGCCACGGCCCGGCGTTCGGCCATCCCGGTGACCATCGACGCTGTCGGAATGGCCCGCGCCGCGCGCTCGATCGAGAGCACGGCGTACTTTTGCTGCCTGGAGGCGCTCCAGAACGCCACCAAGCACGCCGGCCCGGACGCCCGAGCCGCCATCGAGCTGCGCATGGAGGGCGGCTTTCTGAGCTTCTCGGTCCGCGACGACGGAGCCGGATTCGATCCAGACGGCACGCGACCCGGGTATGGCTTGATCAACCTGCGCGATCGCCTCAATGCGCTTGGCGGCGACGCGGACCGTCACCTCGTCTCCCGGTGCCGGCACGACGGTGACCGGTCACATCCCGCTGCCGTGATTGGGATGCCTGCATGCGTGTTTGGATCGCGACCCCCGAATAGCGTACGTTCGGCGCGGTTGGAATCCCTAGCCCGATAGGAGGATCTGTGAGTGATCTGATTGCCGTGGCGTACCCAGACCGAGAGACCGCCGAGGCGGTGAGGCAGAAACTTGCCAAGCTGACGCTCGAGCACGCGATCGAACTCGAGGACGCCGTCGTCGTCGATCGTGACGATGACGGCAAGGTGAAGCTGCACCAGGCCCACAATCCGGCCGCCCGAGGCGCGGCGGGCGGCGCCCTGTGGGGCGGCCTGATCGGAATGCTGTTCCTCGCGCCGCTGTTCGGAATGCTCATCGGGGCAGCCGCCGGCGGCGCCTCCGGAGCGATGGTCGACGTGGGCGTCAACGATCAGTTCATGAAGGAGCTCGGAGCGAAGCTCAAACCCGGAGGAGCCGCCCTGATCGTGCTGGTACGCAAGGTGACACCCGACAAGGTCCTCCCCGAGATCAGCGAGTTCGGCGGCGAGGTACTCCAGACCTCGTTGGACGACGAGGCCGAAGCCAGACTGCGTGAGGTTCTCGAGGGTGACGGAGCAGGTCAGACGACCTGACCGGAGCGGAGGCGGGCATGACTTCATCGCTTCCGCAAGCCGGACCGGCGCTGCTGTGCTGGGACGACTCGGAGGCCGGGGCGCGCGCGATGCGCGGCGCCGCGACGCTGCTCGACGGACCGCGGACGGCGGTGGTCGTGTTCGCCTATTTCCCCATGGGCGCTGCCCTTCCGGGAGCCGATGCCGTCGGCACCCCGATCGTCAGCGACGACGAAGCCGAGGAGATCCTTGAGCGCGGGCTACGCGCCGCGCGTGAAGCCGGCTTCCACGCGACCGGGCTCCGAATCGCCTCGACGGGCACCGCGGCACGGGCCATCTCGGATGCCGCGGAGCAGCACGATGCGCGCCTGATCGTCCTCGGGCAGGCGCGGCGCTCGGCGATCAGTCGATACCTCCTGGGCTCGGTGGCGCGCGAGGTCCTGAACGTTGAACATCGACCGGTGATCCTGGTCGGGTCCGGCGACGGACCGCCGGCAGTGGAGGCCCCGGGCGGGCGGAACGATCATTCCGACCGTCCGGTGCTGATCTGCTGGGATGGCTCCGAGGGGGCCGCTCGTGCCGTCGGCGATGCCGCCGCAATCGTCGGCTCGGCTCGTAAGGCCACCGTCCTGTTCGCCCATGTCCCCACCGAGTCCTCGCGTGGGATCCTGGGTGGATTCTCGGCCCCCGACGCCCCGATCATGGGCCACTCCGATGCCGAGGTGGTGATGGAGCAGGGCCTGCGCGTGGCTCGTGAGGCTGGGTTCCAGGCCCAGGGGCTGCCGGTGATTGCCGAGCGCAAGACGTCGGAGATCATCGCCTCGGCCGCCGAAGCTGAGGGCTCCCTCCTGATCACGATGGGCCAACGTAACCGCTCGGGCATCGGGACGCTCGTGCTGGGCTCGGTCGCGCGCGGCGTCCTCGAGGCGGATCACCGGCCCGTGTTGCTGGCCGGACCGACTCGACCCGGTAGCTATCCGCATCCGCGCTGATGGTCCGGCTGAGGTCAAGCCCACGAACCTGACGGCAGGCACGACCTGGATCCGGATGCCTGCATCCGTATGTGTCGAGTCCTCGATGGGCGGCGCTAGCTTGGCGGGCCGGGCCAAGGTCCCAAGATCCGGGAAGGGTCCGATTGTCAGCATGGCGGTGGACACGTGACCAGAAAGGGTTGATGGCAATGCTTGGCCCCACCTCACACCGGACACGCCGCCTCATTGCCCTGCTGATCGGGGCGGTTGTCGTGCTGGTCGCCGCCCTCGTGGTGATCGTGGTGCTCTCTAATGGTTCGACGACGATTAGGACCACCGCGGCGCCGTCTGGCGGGGGATCGAACGGCGGGGCTTCGACCAGCGCGGCATGCAATGTCACCTCGGTCGCCGAGCAACAGCTACCGACTGTGGTGACGATCATGGCGGGCGGTGGTGGTGGTGGTGGGGTCGGTTCGGGCGAGGTGATCCGCGCGAACGGATACATCCTCACCAACAACCACGTGATCGCTCCTGCGGCGGGTGGCGGATCGTTGGACGTCGTGTTCGACAACGGCGAGTCGGCGCGCGCGACACTGGTCGGCCGGGACCCGCTCACCGACCTGGCCGTCATCCGAGTCGACAAGTCGAACCTGCAGACGATCTCGATCGGCAACTCCTCCGATCTCAAGATCGGCCAGCCCGTGGTGGCCCTCGGTGCGCCGCTCGGGCTGTCGAGCACGGTGACCAGCGGCATCGTCAGTGCGCTCGGGCGCACCGTCCACGTCCCCGGGGAGGGATCAGGTTCGGCCCTCCTGGTCGACGCCGTGCAGACCGACGCATCGATCAACCCCGGCAACAGCGGTGGCGCACTGGTGAACTGCTCCGGTGCGCTCGTGGGGATCCCCACCGCAGGGGCGACAACGGGCGAGACCGGCGGCAGCATCGGGCTGGGCTTCGCGATACCGGTGAACTCAGCCCTGACGATTGCCGAGGAGATCATCTCCACCGGCAGCGTGACTCACTCGTTCATCGGAGTTCAGACCCAACCGCTGGCCGCGTCGGCCACGGGACAAGGAGGGCAGGGCGCGGGCCTTTGGGTCGTCTCGGTGGTCGCGGGTGGGCCGGCGGCCAGCGCCGGACTCCGAGACGGCGACATCATCAGGTCGATCGCCGGCAAACCGGCGACGAGCACCGATCAGTTGATGGCGATCACCTTGACCGAACGCCCCGGGGACCGAGTCGAGGTGAAGTACGAGCGCGCCGGCAGCCAGGCGACCGCCACGATCACGCTCGGCTCTCGTCCGTCAGGGTCGTAACCCGCGTCGTAACCGGATCAACGCGCGGGCTCACCGAACCTCGGCCGCCACCGTGCGCTCGGCCACGGCGAGCGCCTCATCGCCCGCGGAGTGGGAGTCCTCGGGTACATCGACGTTGGGAACGATGCCCGTCCCCTGGTGTACGCCGTCGCCCAGATTCCGCCCGTCCGGGGCGAAGAACTGACCGATGGTGATGTCGAGGGCACCGCCGTTCACAAGCCGAAGCGTTTGCTGGAAAACGCCCTTGCCATAGGTGCGCGTACCCACCACCTTGGCGCGACCGTGATCCTGGAGCGCGGCGGTGACGATCTCGGACGACGACGCCGTACCTTGATCGACGAGCACTACGAGCGGGGTGTCTGGCGCGATCACGTCACCGCTTGCCTTGTACACCCGGGGCCGCTGACCCCGCTCCTCGGCGGACATGATCGTGCCGTGAGCGAGAAAGATGCTGGTCACGTTGATCGCCTGGTCGATCAGGCCCCCGCCGTTGCCGCGCAGGTCGAGGATCAATCCCTGGGCGTGCCCCTGCAGCGCGGCCCGGACCTCGGCCCGCAACTTGTCGCCCGAGCCCTCGCTGAAGCCGGTCAGGCGCAGGTAGCCGATGCGCACGCCGTCGTGGCTGAGGATCCGCGAGGTGGCGACGGGCACGACAAACTCTCTGCGCTCCACCGAGAAGACGTGCTGAGCCCGGTCACGCAGAACCGTGAGTGTCACCGTCGTACCGGCCGCCCCGCGGAGCAGGTCCAGGCCGAAGGCATCGTCACGGTTGGCCAACGACGTCGATCCGATCTTGACGATCAGATCGCCCCGCATGAGTCCGGCCTGGGCGGCCGGCGAGCCTTCGACCACGCCGGTGATCCGCAGCCCCTCCGGTTCGTGCTCGAGATCGACCCCGATGCCGATCCTGGGGGTTTGTGGTTCGTTCCTCGACTCGTAGGAGCTTCGATCGAGGTAGTGCGAGTAGGGGTCCTCGAGCCCGGCGACCATCCCCGACAGGGCGAGGTCGACCAGCGTCGAGCGACTGAGCGGGCGGAAGTACCGGCTGGTGAGGATGTTCAGCGCCTGCTCGGTGGCGATGTCGTTCCGGCGACTCTCGAACACGCTGGCGCGCAACGGCGCCGGCAGGACGCTCGGGTGACCGCCCAGCCAGATCCCGACGAGCAGCACGAGGATGGTGGCGAGGACGGCGCCGAGCAGCGGCCACCGGCGCACCCGGCGGCGCCGGCGGGTGGGGGCTGACAGAGTGCGGTGGAGGTCGCCCACGATCCAGGGTTACGAGTGGGCCGAGAACGTGTGGCACCCGCCGGGCTTGCCGGACTCGAAGCCGGTGTCGAGCCACTTCGAGCGCACCTGCCACGCCTGGCTCCACAGACCGGTGTCGAGTGGAACCTCGCCGACCTTGGTCTGGAACTCGTCCCCCGTGTCGCTCACCGCCTTGAGGGTCTGGTCGATGTCGAGGATGGTCAAATGTGCACGGGTGTACGCCGCGTGAGCCCACACACCGGACAGGCAGTCGGCCTGGAGCTCGAGATCCTGGATACGGGCTCGTTGACCGCTCGGATCCTTCCGGTCGGCCGTGCGCACGCGCGCGTCGATTCCGGCGAGCCGCTGAACGTGACGTCCGACGAGCTGGCTGACCAGATAGGCCCCGGCGAAGGCGTTGCCTTCCACGCGGGGGGCGAGTGACTGGAGAAAGCGCCGGTCGAGATAGACGATCTGACCCGTGCCGCAATAGAACGGGCCGGCCTTAGCTTGAACACGGCAGGGCGCGGTGACCTGCGCAGCTTCGGAGAAGATCATCAACTGCGCCGGGTGGTACACCAAGCCGGCCCCCTTGAACTGCTCTTGCCAGGCTGTCTGGGTCTGGTTGAAGATCATCTTCAGGTACGCGGCATCGGTCGTCGCGCCGACTCGCGGCGCTGCGGGGCCGGCACCGGCGGCCTTTCCCAGCCCCGGCATCGCCGCCAACTCGCCACCTTCGATGGTGGCCGGGTCCGTCGCCACCGTCCGGGCCCGAGCTTGGCCCTGCGCGGGCTTCGGGCTGCGACTGTTCGAGCCGCATCCCGCCGCGAGGAACGCGCAGACCAGGAGCGGGGTGGCCACGACCGTCGCGTAGCTGAGGGATGTGTCGCTCACAGCGCCTCTCTGGCTGACCGAACCACTGTAGGCGCGCTCCATCCGTTCGCCTCGGACACGGGTGCCTGCACCCCTCTCGCAACTCGTGACCGCTCGGAGCCCATCATGAGGCTCGACGGCATCCGCAGCCCAGGACGAGAGCCGTCCCACGCCGGCGAACATGCAGCTAACCGGTTGAACCCGCGCTCACCGGGCGCTCACCGGGCGTCCCACTGGAACCAGCGGATGCCGATCCCGGCGCACACGACGATGTAGCCAAGGCAGGCCAGCAGCGAAAACGTGTCGCGGCTGTACCAGGTATGCAGGTTGAGCACGCCGGCGAACAGCGTCATCACCGCGCCCACCGGAGTCCAGCGCGCGATCGAGCTCCAAAAGCTCCCGAGCGCTCCGCTCTGGCCGAGAAGCCCGAGCAGGATGAGGATGGCGAACAGCACTCGAGCGACGGCCTGGACGCTGTCGGCCGACCTCACCAGGCCAACCAGCGCCTGGGCGATGCTGAGGAACACCGCCCCCGCCAGGATCGAGACCAGCAACACCAGTACGTACTGCCCAATGCTCGGCGAGATGTGATGGATCTGGCTGCCGATGATCACCACGGCGATCGCGATGATCAGATTCGCGACCGCCTGCATTGCCAGGCGACTGGTCATGATCGTCCAAGTGGGTACCGGGGTGACGCGGAGTCGCTGGAAGACGCCCTTCTCCCGGTCCCGCGCGACCGTCAACGCGTAGCCGATCAGCGACGTGGAGAGCAGCCCGTAGGCGATCGCCAACCCGATTACGAACTCCGCCCCGCCGAAGCGGTGGGTGGACTTGTTCCCGCTGGTGCTGGCCAGAACGAAGACGGGCAGCAGCAGGCTGATGACCAGCGCCCGGCGATGCTTGAGGAACACGAGGAAGTCCGCGCGCAGCAGCGAGCGAAGCACGAGGCGCAATCGTGGCGCGGCCGTGGCCCCGGAGCTAGTCACGGATCTCGCTTCCGGTGAGTCCGATGAATACGTCCTCCAGCGTCACCTCGCCGTGCGCAACCTCCCGGACCCGGGGGTCGTTCTTGTGCTTCTCGATCAGATCACGCGGCGTCTCGGTCGTCAGCAGCCTGCCGTGATCGATGATCGCGACCCGATCGCACACCGCCTGGGCCTCCTCCATCGAGTGCGTCGTCAAAAGGATGCTCCCGCCCTCCTGGCGGATGTGCTCGATCCGGCCCCACAGCTGGCGCCGCGATTGCGGATCAAGGCCCGCGGTCGGCTCGTCCAGCAGCAGCAACGCGGGGTCGTGCACGACCGCGATGTACAGGGACAGGCGTTGCTGCTGTCCGCCCGAGAGCTGCTTGAACGGCTTGTGCGCCTCGCTCTCGAGCCCGATCACGCGCAAGCCGTCGGCGATCTCCTGGACGGACAGCTCGACTCCATACAGCCCGCCGTACAGCCGCACGATCTCCCCGATCTTCAGCTCGGACTGAAAGCTCGTCGCCTGAAGCTGCACGCCCATTCGGGCCCTGGCCTGGTTGGGATGGCGCCTGCTGTCGATGCCGTCTACGCGGATCGTCCCAGCCTGCGGCTTGAGCAGCCCTTCAATCGCGCTCAGCGTGCTCGTCTTGCCCGCGCCGTTCGGACCCAGCAGGCCGAAGATCTCTCCCCGACGGATCTCGAAGCTGACCCCGTCGACTGCCGTCTTGGGCCCGTACGCGACGCTGAGGTCGCGCACCTGGAGGATCCCGGCGACCTCAGCAACCGCGACGGCAGCGACCCGGCCGTCATCGGCCGGCACTGTCTCGGGGGCGCGCGGGACCGGCTCGGGCACCAGCAGCAGCGAACCGTCTTCATGCTCCTCGGCGAGGACGTACGCGCGTGCCTGCCCGTCCCTGAGCACCTGCACCGTCTCCGTCACAAGCGCCCAGAGTACCGCCTCTGTCAGCACGATCATCGTCCGGAAGCGGACATCAACACCCCGCCCGCAGTGTCGCTGTCAGCCCGGAGTGGCTGGTCCCTCCGCAGCGGCACGTCCGAGCGGGAATACACAACGCCTGAGGTTGCGTGGCGGCTTCTACACATTCAAATTCACCGGCAAGACCGCCACGAACGTGATCATTTCTGGCCGCTATTCGAACCGCTGAGGCACGGACTCACGTTCAAAGAGATGAGCGCACCCTGTTCGTCCATGAAGGCATCACGCGGCTGTGTTGCCGTCATGGACTGTCGAGGAGTTGGCGTTTACCACTTCAACAGTCGTACGCTCAGCTTTGTGCGAGTACGCGACCCGCACTGCGCACGTCGGCCCATCGTGTCGTCCGGACGGTTCCGCAGAACGCCCTGACGGTACGACGGGTCTGGCGGACGGTCGTGCGCGAGTTCTCCTGCCCCATTTGATCGCGAAGCGGGTGTCGAGCGGTTCGACGCTCCGAACGACGCGCAACCTCGAGGTTGCCGATTCCGCGGAATCGCCGCGCTTCTGCCGTACATGTGCGCGAGGTACTCGGTATCGCTCCGGGCCCGAAACGA
This sequence comes from uncultured Solirubrobacterales bacterium, assembly GCA_963834675.1. GTDB lineage: Bacteria > Actinomycetota > Thermoleophilia > Solirubrobacterales > Solirubrobacteraceae > Palsa-465. The sequence goes on along the minus strand of CAWICS010000008.1, from coordinate 453,694 downwards.
CCGGCCTCGCTTGGCGTCGGATAGGGTTTCGGCCGTGAGGATCTCCCGTCTGCCCATCCGAATCGGGCTGGCCGGCCTGTCGGCGACCGCGTCCACCATCGCGCTGGTTCTGGTCCTGACCGGCACGTTCTCCGCCCAGGCCCGAACCATCGCAACGGCTACGTCCGCCTCTTCGCACACTGGATTCTCCGTCAAGGTCGTCAATACCGACTTCGGCTCCGAGGGCGCAAAGGGTCACTTCTCGGCGAAGCTCTCGGCCGGCGCGCGCGACCTCGCGGCCGTGCTGGCCGCGGTCACCGGGGTGCCATATCCGGACATCGCCAAGGGCGGCACCTACCTGGCGAAGGTGACCGGCGGCGGAGGCCTCGCCGTGGTCAAGTTCTCCGATCGCACGCTGGGCACCGCGTGCGTCAAGTACAGCGCCAAGGCGGGCACGTACAACCCCGCGCTTGGGTACCTGAAGGCGACCGGGTCGATGGCGATCGTCGGCGGAACCGGTCAAGCGGCGCACTGGACCGGAACGATCAAGTTCAAGCAGACCGGGGTCACCGGCAAAGACACGCTGGTGTTCGGCGGCACGGCGATCGGCTCGAGCAGCACCGCCCACGGTCTGACCGCCGCCTGCAAGTCGGTCTCCAAGCTCAAGGGCTGACCCTCGCTGGAGGGGCCGTCGCCGCTTCCCCGCTGTCCGGCGCTGGCGTTTCCCGACCGCCCCGTTCCGGACGCTGCAGCCCGGACGTGCCCACGGTCAGTCGCCGCACCGCGCGGCGCGGGTCAGGAGGTGGCGCCTTTCGGGTTCGCTGGTGGTGCGTCTGGCCGCCTCTTGGTAGCTGGCGCGCGCCGCGTCGTGGTCGCCGGCCATCTCCAGCAGGTGGGCTCGCACGGACACGAGGTGGTGGGACGCGGAAATGTGCTCGTCGGCCGAGAGGGCGTCGAGCAGGGCCAGCCCGGCCGCGGGTCCTTGTACCTTGGCCACCGCCACCGCCCGATTGAGCGTCACTGTCGGGTTGGGCGCCACCCGCTCCAGAACCGTGTAGAGGGCCAGAATCTGCGGCCAGTCGGTGACGTCGGCGGTGGGTGCCTCGTCGTGGACGGCGGCGATGGCGGCCTGGAGCTGGTACGGGCCGATCGGGCCCCTCGACAGGGTGTCGGTCACGAGGGCCACGCCCTCGGCGATGGCTTCGGTGTTCCAGAGCGCCCGGTCCTGCTCGCTCAGCGGCACCAGGGACCCGTCCGCGGCCGTGCGGGCCTGGCGGCGGGCGTCGGTCAGCAGCAGAAGCGCCAGGAGCCCGGCCACCTCGCCGTCGCCGGGGACCAGCCGATAGAGCTCGCGGGCCAGCCGGATGGCCTCGGCCGTCAGCTCGGCCCGCACCAGCCGCGCGCCCGATGTGGCCGTGTAGCCCTCGTTGAAAACGAGGTAGACGACATGGAGCACAACGCCGAGCCGCTTCGCCTGCTCAGCGGGCGGCGGCATGTCGAAGCTGGCTCCGGCCGCCTTGATGCGTTGCTTCGCCCGGCTGATGCGCTGCGCCATGGTCGCCTCGGGCACGAGGAAGGCCCGGGCGATCTCGGCGGTCGACAGGCCGCCGACGGCCCGCAGGGTCAGGGCGACCTGCGACGGGGGCGTCAGCGCCGGGTGGCAGCACAGGAACAGCAGCGTGAGGGTGTCGTCGCCGGTGGGGCCCCGGGCTTCGAGGTCGGGGTCGGGGTACACCTCGCCACCGGCAGGGGGAGGCGGAGTGCGGATGGCATCGGCCTCCTCCCGCCGGCGGCGGGCGGCGTCGCTGCGCAGCTGGTCGACGACGCGACGCGACGCCACCGTCACCAACCACCCTCGGGGATTCTCCGGCCACCCCTGCACCGGCCACTGAGCCGCGGCCGCCACCAGCGCCTCCTGGACGGCGTCCTCGCACGTGGCGAAGTGGCCGTAGCGACGCACCAGCGCACCGAGCACCTCCGGGACCAGCGGCCGGACGGCCCGCCAGTCGGTCACGGTCCGACGTTGGCCTCGTGCATGAGTGGCCAGACCTCGACACCCCAGTAGCGCGCCGACGGGGTGCGAGCCGCAATCTCCAGGGCCCGTTCCGGGCCGTCACAGTCGACGATCGTGAAGCTGCCCAGATACTCCTTGGCCTCGGCGTAGGGGCCGTCGGTCACCACCGGCGTCCCGCCGGTGACCCGGACCACCTTGGCGTTCACCTGGTCGGACATGCCATAGGCGCCGACCAGCTCACCCGACTCGAACAGCTCCTGGTTGAGGGCATCGGTCTCGCGGATGATCTCGGCGAGGGTCTCCGCGCCCACCGAGCTGAACACTTCCTCATTGCCGTAGATCAGCAGCATGTACTTCACAGCTCGCTCCTCTCTCACTGCGCCGGCTGGGCCGCTCCGACCAGGTCGCCGCTGGCGCCGCGATCGTCCAGCACCAGCTTCGCGCGCCCGGTGACGGTATAGCGAATGTGGGTGACCTCGGGCGCCTCGACGACCCGGGTCGGGACCAGACCCGGGCCGACGAGAAAAGTTTGTGATCGTCGGTTTCGCCAAGCATCGTAGGCTGACCGGGCGCCGAGCGATCATCGGTTGGAGCCGGCGATGATCCTGACGGTCTTTTACAGCGCTCACCTACAGCGCCCCCGGCAGGACTCGAACCTGCGACCCGCGGCTTAGAAGGCCGCCGCTCTATCCAGCTGAGCTACGGGGGCGACGCTGGTAGAAACAGTAGTAGGGCATCTCGTCACAATGCCGGCGTGCTCCGCCGCCGCCTCTCCCAACGCCGGGTTGCCGCGCTCGTAGCGGCGGCCATCGGCGCGCTCGCGATCACCAGCAGCCCGGGCGACGCCCGCACGCCCCAGTGCCTGGTCCCCGGCACGGGCAAACCGCTCGACCAACTCTGGCACCCGCACATGCTGGCCGCCATCGGCTATACGGACACGCGGGCCGGCGACGTCGCGTTCGCGGTCCGCACCGATCGCCGCTTCTACAGCTACCGGCCCGACCACGAGGAGTGGTCGGCCAGCGTGGTCAAGGCGATGCTGATGGTCGCCTACCTGAACGAGCCATGGGCGCGCGACCGAGATCTCACCGCCCACGACCGGCAACTGCTCACCCCAATGATCACCGAGTCCGACAACGACGACGCGCAGATCGTCTTCGACACCGTGGGACAACCCGCACTCCGAGCCCTCGCCCACCGCGTGGGCATGACTCACTTCGCCACCTCGCCGATCTGGGGCGAGACCGAGGTCACCGCCTCCGACCAGACTCGGTTCTTCCTGCACATCGACAGCTTCATCCCCGCCCGGCACCGCGCCTACGCGATGTCGCTCCTGGCCGGCATCGTGCCCTCTCAGCGCTGGGGTATCGGCGAGGTCGCGCCGCGAGGCTGGAAGCTCTACTTCAAGGGCGGGTGGGGATACGGGACCGGCCTGGTCGACCACCAGGTGGCGCTGCTAATCCGCGGGTGCGCACGCGTCTCGATCGCGGTGCTGACCATGCACGACGGCTCGCACGCCTACGGCAAGGACACGCTGAAGGGCATCTTCGCGCGCCTGCTCCGCGGCCTCCCGACCGGCAAGCCAAAGAAACGACATCGGGGCGCCCGGATTCGAACCGGGGACCTCAAGCACCCAAAGCTTGCGCGCTAACCAGGCTGCGCTACGCCCCGACTGACGGCCGAGTGTAGAGGCCACGGTCCCCGGCCCACGCCCGCCCCCACACCCTGCTCGCGCCCGATGAGCCCGGCCCACCCGCCCAACCCGCCCGTCCATCGCCACCGTCGAGTAGCCTCCCGCTGCGTCGATGGCCGATGTCGAACCGCTGCGCGCGCTGCACTACGACCTGGAGCGAACCGGAGGCCTCCAGGAGGTCATCGCGCCGCCCTATGACGTGATCAGCTCCGAGGACCGGACCGAGCTCGAGGCTCGCTCGCCCTACAACGTCGTGCGCATCGACCTCCCGGTCGGAGAGGACCCGTACAACGTGGCCGCCGAGCAGCTCGCCGCCTGGCGGAAGCAAGGGGTGATCGTCCGTGACGAGCAGCCCGCGATCTGGGTGCTCGAGCAGGACTACACCGGGCCCGATGGGGCGCTCCGGCAGCGCCGTGGTTTCCTCGCGCGCGTGCGCGTGGACGAATACGGCCCCGGACGGATCCGGCCGCACGAGCGCACCCATCCCGGCCCCAAAGAGGACCGCCTCAACCTGACCCGCGCCACCAAAGCCAACCTGTCCCCGATCTTCAGCCTGTTCGACGACCCGGACGACATCGTCACGAAAGGGCTCGAGCCGATCACGCAGACCGAGCCTTGGGGCCAGGCCACCGACGAGGACGGGACCGTGAACCGGGTCTGGCGGATCACCGACCCCGATCAGGTCGCCGAGATCACCGGCGCCACGAAAGCCGCCGAGCTGCTGATCGCCGACGGCCACCATCGCTACGAGACCGCCCGCGTGTACGCGGAGGAGATCGGCGGCGATGGCCCTGAGCGGTATGTCCTGATGTGCCTGGTGGCGCTCGAGGACCCCGGGCTGACCGTGTTCCCCACCCACCGCCTGCTCCGGGACCTCCGCCCCGATCAGCACGAGACGCTGGCCAACGCCCTCCGGGAGAACTTCGAACTCGAGCGCCTCGACAGCACCGACGAGCTCGCCCCCGCCTATGGACAGCCGGTCCGCTTCGGCTACATCGATGCCCACTTCCGCCAGCCCTGGATGCTCACGCTCAAGGACCAAGCGATCGCAGACGACGCCCTCGCCGATCACGCCGAGCCCTATCGCCGGCTCGACACCGCCGTGCTCGAGGCCCTGATCCTGAAAGGGGCGCTGCAGATGACCGACGAGGACATCGATCACATGACCGGCCTCGACTACGCGCGCGACTTCGAACACGCGCTTGGGCTGGTCGAGAGCGGGGAGCGCGACGCGGCCTTCTTCGTCGCACCCACCCCGATCGAGGAGGTGCGCGCGGTCGCGGCCGCCGGGGAGAGCATGCCCCCCAAATCGACGTATTTCTTCCCCAAGGTCCCCACCGGCCTGCTTTTCAACCCCCTCGCCGAATGACCGGGGGCGGATCTGAAAACACCCACTAGCATGGATAACGAGCACACTTCGACCAACGAGGATCACCGCAGATGAAGGCCATCGCGCGCCGCACCGCACGGACTGCATTCACCCATCGCATAGACGTACGCAAACACCAGCTCACCACCGATGAGCCGAGCGAGCACGGCGGATCCGACGAGGGTCCGAGCCCGCAGGAGCTGCTGGCCGCGAGCCTGGCCTCCTGTACCGCGGTCACGATGGAGATGTACGCCAAGCGCAAGGGCTGGGACATCGGTCCGGTCGAGGTCCAGTGCGAATACTCCCCGGCCGACCGGGGGTGCCTGACCAACTTCAAGCTCGTGCTCCGGCTCCCCAGCACCTGCACCGAGGAGCAGGTCGAGAAGTTGCGCATCATCGCCGCGAAGTGCCCGGTCCACCGGACACTCGACGGCGAGGTCAACTTCGACGAGCGGATCGAGCTCGTCGAGTCCGCCGCAGCCGCTTAGCCGGGCGCCAGGCTAGTCGACGACCTCGACGCCGGCGGCGCGCAGCTCCGCCACCGCGCGCTCCCCGTCGCCCGGTTGCACCTCGACCGCGCGCGTGGCGCCTCGGTGCACCGTCACCGCCAGGCCCGCCTGCCGGGCATCGAGCGCGGTCGCCTTCACGCAGTAGTCGAGCGCAAGCCCGGCCACGTCCACCGCGTCGACGTCGTGCTCGCGCAGGAGCCGCTCGAGATCGGTGCCCTCGAAGCCCGAGTATCCCTCGCGGTCGGCCGCCTGCCCCTTGTCCACCACCGCGTCGATCAAATCAGCGTCGATCCCGGCGTGCAGCTCCGCCCCCGACGTGCCGGCCACGCAGTGCACCGGCCACGGACCGCCCTGCTCGACGAACGAGCCGTGGTCGGCCGGATGCCAGTCTCGCGTGGCGACCACGAACTCCGACTGAGCCGCCAGCCGGTTCACACCCTCGACCACGGCGTCGCCGTCGGGGACGGCCAGCGCGCCGCCCGGGCAGAAGTCGTTCTGCACGTCGACCACGATCAGAGCCCGCACGGCACCCGAATATAGTCACGCGATGCCGTCCGGCAACAACCACCTGGCCGAGAACCTGAGCCAGGTGCTGCTCGACCCCGAGGATGCGCTCGGGCTCGAGGTCCGCGGCGCCACCAACGCCGCCGTCCTCGTGCCGCTGTACCTGGATCGGGGCCGGCTGCACGCCGTATTCACCCGCCGCCAGGACGATCTGCGCCGGCACCCGGGCGAGATCTCGTTTCCGGGCGGCCGCTACGACGAGGGCGAGCCGGACCTCAGGGCGACCGCGCTCCGCGAAGCGAACGAGGAGATCGGCCTCCCGAAAGACGCGGTCGAGATCGTCGGGGCCCTCCAGCCCACCCAGACCATCGCCACCGGGTACGCGGTCTACCCGTTCGTGGGGCTGATCGAGGCGGGACGCACCTGGACTCCCAGCGCAAACGAGGTGGCCGAGGTGCTCGAGCTGCCGCTCGACGAGCTGCTATCCGGCTACGCGCGCCGGCGCCTGGTCCGGCGCGGCGTCCCGATCCGCACCGACACCTACGTGGTCGGCGAGAACCTGATCTGGGGCGCCACGGCCCGGATCCTGGCCGATCTGTTCGACCGAATCGGGCCGTGGCTGAAGAGCGGCAATTCCAAAGCGCCGGTCAGCCCTTCTCGATCGGGACGTTGACCAGGTTGCCCCACTCGGTCCAGGATCCGTCGTAGTTCTTGACGTCCTGCTGCCCGAGCAGCTCGTGCAGCACAAACCAGGTGTGGGCCGAGCGCTCGCCGATCCGGCAGTAGGCGATGATCGGCTCGCCCGAGAGGACGCCCTTGCCGCCGTACAGGTCGCGCAGCTCGTCGGCTGACTTGAACGTCCCGTCCTCCTTGACCGCCTGGGCCCAGGGGATCGACTTGGCGCCCGGGATGTGACCGGCGCGCTGGGCGCCCTCGGTCTCGTAGCCCGGCATCGCGATCAGCTCGCCCGAGAACTCCTGCGGCGAGCGGACGTCGACCAGCTGCTTGTGGTCGTGCAGGGCGGCCAGCACCTCGTCGCGCTTGGCCCGGATCGAGTCATCGCCGGGGTTCGCGCTGAAGCTGGCCGACGGATGGTTCGGGAGATCGGTGGTGGTGGGACGACCCTCGGCGATCCAGCGCTCGCGCGGGCCGTTCAGCAACCTGACGTTCTGGTGCCCGTAGTACTTCAGGTACCAGTAGGTGTAGGCGGCAAACCAGTTGTTGCGGTCGCCGTAGAGGATCACCTGGTGCTCGTTCGAGACGCCGCGGGCGCCGAACAGCTTGCCGAAGTCCTCCGGGCCGAGGAAGTCGCGCTTGACCTGGTCCTGAAGATCCAGCCGCCAGTCGAACCCGATCGCCCCGGGAATGTGCGCCTCCTTGTACAGCGCGGGATTCTCGTCGACCTCGACGATCCGAATCGTGTCGTCGTTCAGGTGCTGCTCCAGCCACTCCGGCTCGACCAATACGTCATTGGCGTAGTCAGCCATGGCGTGCCTCCATCTATTTCCGATCGTCTTTTATCTATTTTGATTTCCAGTTTACCGTGAGCCAGCCGGGTCGCCGGCGAGCGCACTGTCCACGGCGGCCGACGCATCCAGGGTCCACGCGCTATGGTCGGCCGGGTCCGCCGCCAGCAGCGCGTACGGGATGCGGGAGTCCGTGCAATAAGCGCGCACGAGCCCGGCGCCGGCCGCCAGCACCTCTGGATCGACCGTGCCCGCCGACTCGTAGACGACCGCCCGCACCGTGGTGTCCACCATCTTGGTGAGCAGCATCTCCAGACGGGTGCCGTGCAGCGCCGCGAGCCCGGCCGGCGCCCCGACCGCCGAGCCGAGGAGAACGCAGGCGACGGTCACCTGGTCAAGCGCGGGTACCAGCGTCGCGATCCGATCAGGATCGCCCACAAACGCCTCCGCCCCACTCTCCTCGATCGCCGCCTGCGAGGCCGGGTCGCGCGTGGTCCCCCGGACGGCATGCCCGCGTGCGATCAGCTCGCCGGCCAGCGAGCGTCCTCGGCAGCCACAGCCGATGATCAGGCAGCGGGCCAACGCCGCCGCTGCGCCTGGTCGCGCTCGCGCAGCACCTTGGCCTCGATCTCCTCGGCGGTGACCTCGGGCTCCCCCCGCGCGCGCTTGCGCTCGTTGTGGGCCGAGAGCATCTGATCGAGGTCCTCGGCCTCGAGCTCCTCGCGGCGCTCGGTCAGCTCGCGCGCCGACTGGAGACCAAGCTGCTCGAGCCCGGAGCCCGGGTAATAGCGCCCCAGCAGCCAGAACACGAGCACTAACGCGCCGAGGCCACCAACCACCACGAGGGTAAAGGAGTCCACCGGCACGAAGTCTAGAACTTGAGCGCAACTTCGCCGTCGAAGCGGTGTTTTCAGGAACGTTCATCGCCACCGCCTGGTAGGGAGCCGGGAATCCAGCGGAGGCACCACACACTCTCCACGCTTGGAAAGGAGCGCGCATGCGCCCACGCCTTGCCGTGCTTGCGATGGTGGTGACAACGCTCGTGGCTGTCGTCGTACCGAGCGTAGTCACCGCTGCGCCTAGGCACAATCGCGGTTTGACCATCAACGCAATTCCCAATCCCATCGACTCGGGCGAGGGGGTGTTCATATACGGTCACCTCAATGTCCCGCCGGTAGCGAATCAGACGATCGTGCTCTATCACCACCTCGCCGGCTCGGGACGGGGTTACACGCGAGTCGGTGAGACCAAGACCGACTCACACGGCTTCTACGAGTTCACTCGTGCCGAGGACGTGGTGACGACGAATCGCAGCTGGTTCGTGCGCGAGGGCGGGATCCACCAGATCCACAGCCGCACCATGTTCGAGCGGGTTGCCGCGCTGGTCAGCCTGAGCGCCAGCACGTCGACCGCCGTGACCGGCCAGCCGGTCACCTTCACCGGTCACGTGGACCCCAATCACGCCGGCGAACGCGTCGTGCTCCAGGAGGAGACGGCATCCGGCGATTGGCGCTCGGTGAAGGGCGGCCGCCTCGACGCCGCATCGAACTACTCGATCGTCCACCGGTGGCGCTTCGCCGGCGATCACACGGTCCGGGTTCTCTTCCCCAGTGACGCCCGGAACATCCGGGGTGTCGCAGATCCGGTCACGGTGGCGGTCCAGCAGAAGCAAGTACCGGGATTCACCATCGCCAGCTCGGATCAGCTGATCTCCTATGGTCAGTCGGTCATCATCTCCGGCGTACTAGACCACGCGCCGGCGAGCACCCCGGTGACCCTATGGGCGCGCAGCGCCGATCAGGGTCAGTTCGTTCCGATTGCCGACACGACCACCGACTCTGACGGGAGTTACATGTTCGCGGCGCAGACGCCCGCGTCCAACACCGTCTACCAGGTGCGCACCACCCTGGCTCCGCGCCGTCACAGCGCGGTGCTGTTCGAGGGCGTCCAGGACGTGCTGACCCTGACGCCGAGCTCGACCACCTCGCAGGTCGGCGGGCACGTGACGTTCACCGGCACGGTCCTCCCGGACAAGGCCGGCCACGTCGTCTACCTGCAGCGCCTCGGCGCTGACGGTGACTGGCACAGCGAGGAGATCAGGTTCGTCACAAACGCCTCCACGTTCCAGTTCGGATGGACGTTCGGCAAGGCCGGGACCTACCAGTTCCGCGCCCGCATCACCGGTGGCGACGGGAACATCGGCGGCGCATCGGCGCCGGTGACCATTCAGGTCGCGCCGACGACTAACCCGTCGGCGCTGCCTCCGGCTTCCTAGCACTCCGGAGCTCCGGCCGGCCCTCGTCGCCGCAACGCGACGGGGGTCGGTCCGGTAGCGTCCCCGGCCCCATGGACTTCGAGCTGACCGACGAGCAGCGCCTGGTCCGCGAGACCGCGCGAGAGTTCGTCGACAACGAGATCGTCGAGCGTGCGCGCGAGAACGATCGCAACGAGCACTTCGACCTTGACCTGGTGGCCAAGATCGCCGCGCAGGGCTACCTGGGGGCGATCGTCCCGAACGAGTACGGCGGCGCCGGCCTCGACTATCTGACCTATGGCCTGATCGTCGAGCAGATCGGCCGCGGCGACTCGGCGATGCGCACGGTGGTGTCGGTACAGACCTCGCTGGTGTGCTCGGCCATCCTGCGCTGGGGCACCGAGGAGCAGAAGCAGCGCTACCTGCCCAAGCTCTGCTCGGGCGAGTGGCTCGCCTGCTTCGCCCTGACCGAGCCCGACACCGGGTCGGACGCCGCCAACCAGCGCACTCGGGCGATGCGCACAGATTCTGGGTGGTTGATCAACGGCGCCAAGATGTTCATCTCGATGGGCAGCCACGCCAAGCTCGCGCTGGTGTTCGCGCAGACCGATCCCGAGCAGGGTAATCGGGGCCTTGCCTGCTTCCTGGTAGAGACCGACCAGCCGGGCTACCAGCCCCAGGAGATCCACCACAAGCTCGGGCTGCGCGGCTCGGACACCGCGGCGATCTCGCTCGACGACGTCGAGGCAGCCGATGATTCGATCCTCGGCGAGATCGGCGACGGCTTCAAGGTCGCGATGAGCGCGCTCGAGTCCGGTCGCTACAGCGTCGCCTCCGGCTGCGTGGGCATCTGCCAGGGCTGCCTGGACGCCTCGATCCGCTATTCCAAGGAGCGCCGGCAGTTCGGCCGTCCGATCGCGGCATTCCAGCTCGTCCAGGAGATGATTGCCGACATGGCGCTCGAGACCGACGCGGCCCGGATGCTCGTCTGGCGCGCCGCCTACTTGAAGGACAACGGCAGGCCGAACGGCACCGAGACGTCGGTCGCCAAGCTGTTCGCCACCGAGGCCGCGGTCCGCTGCGCCAACGCCGCCATCCAGGTCCACGGCGGCTCGGGCTACGTCGACGACTACCCGGTCGAGCGCTACCTGCGCGACGCGCGGGTCACCACGCTCTACGAGGGGACCTCGCAGATCCAGAAGCTGATCATCGGGCGCGCGTTGACCGGCGTCAACGCGCTCGTGCCTGCGTGAGCGCGGGCACCGACCCCCCGCAGACGATCGGAGTCGCCGGCGCCGGCACGATGGGCGCCGGGATCGCGCAGCTCGCCTGCCTGTCCGGCGCGCGGACGCTGCTGCACGACCCGATCCCGGAGGCACTCGAGCGCGGGCTGCAGCGAATCAGGGCTCAGCTTGAGCGCGGCGTGCAGCGAGGACGCCTGAGCGCCGAGCAGGCCGAGGCGGCGAGCGCCCGCCTGGCGGCCGCGCCGGCACTCGAGGCCCTGTCCGAAGCCGAGCTGGTGATCGAGGCCGCACCCGAGCGGCTCGAGACCAAGCGCGATCTGTTCGCCAAGCTCTCCGACGGCATCGTCGGCGAGGACTGCGTGCTGGCCACCAACACCTCCTCCCTGCTGGTCACCGCGGTGGCCTCGGCCGCGAGGCGCCCCGAGCGCGTGGTCGGGATGCACTTCTTCAACCCGCCCCCGGTGATGCGGCTGCTCGAGGTGGTGGCCGGCGAGCAGTCCTCGGAGACCGCGGTGGCCCGGGCCCGGGCGGCCGGAGAAGCGATGGGGAAGCACGTGATCGTCGCCGCCGACGGACCCGGCTTCCTGGTGAACCGCTGCAACCGGCCATTCGCGCTGGAGGCGCTCAAGCTCATGCAGGAGGGAGCGGCTTCGCTAAAGGAGATCGACCGCATCTGCCGGATGGCCGGCGGCTTCCGCATGGGGCCGTTCGAGCTCATGGACCTGGTCGGGGTCGACGTGGGGCTGGATGTCTCACGCTCGTTCTACGAGCAGAGCTTCGGCGAGCCGCGCTGGCGCCCTTCCCCGATCAGCGTCAGGACGGTCGCCGCTGGACGCCTCGGACGGAAGTCCGGACGCGGCTACTACGAGTACCCGGCCGGCGGCGAGCACCGCCCGCCCGATCCTGAGCCGCCGTCCCCGGGTGGCGGCGACGGCCTGATCGTGATCGCCGGGCACTCGGCGCTGACCCGTGCGCTGGCCGGCGCCGCGTCGGACGCAGGCTGGGAGGTCGTCCGTCCGGAGGCGGCGCAGGACCGCGAGCCGCCGTTCCTGATCCTCGACCTCGGCCTCGGCGAGGACGTCGACGCGCCGCTGCAGGGCGGACCGCAGGCCATCTGCTGCGCTGCCGGCTCACTGTCCGTGCTCGATCCCGGCGGGGGCGCGGTCGGCTTCCACGCCCTCCCGCCATTCGAGGAGTCCGGGCTGGTGGAGCTGACCCGGGGACCGGACAGCGCCCAGTCCGCGGCGTTGGCCGCCGAGCGGTTCTTCGCTACCCTCGGCAAGCACACCGTCTGGGTCGGCGATGCCCCGGGGCTGGTGCTTGGCCGGATCGTCTGCCAGGTCATCAATGAGGCGGCGTTCGCGCTGGCCGAGGGCGTGGGCAGCGCCGATGATGTGGACGCCGGGATGGTCCACGGCCTGAACTACCCGCGCGGGATCCTGCGCTGGGGCGATGAGATCGGCCTCGACCACGTTCTGGCCGTGGTCGACGGCCTGTACGAGGAGCGCCGCGAGGAGCGCTACCGGGCCGCTCCGCTGCTGCGCTCGCTGGCCATGTCCGGACGGCTGGGCCGGCTCACCGGCGAGGGATTCTTCGGCTACGAGGACTGACCGCGGGGTCGCGGGGCCGACCCTGGCGCCGCCGATTTCCGCAATTGCGACTAATTAGCGACCAGTTTCGCAGCGGTTCTCTGGACGAATTGGCTATTTAACCTGTCTCCGGTGTGCAGGTTTGCGTCGGATGACCGATTACTCAGGCTATGCCGATCCCTCACGATGGTTATGCATCCGGCCCCGACCGGCCCCGCCGCCCCCTCCGCAGCTTGCTCGCCGCCCTGATCTTCGTCGGAAGCGCGGCGCTCGCCGTGGTCCCGGCCGCGACCGCGACCACCGCGAGCCACAAGCACCACCGCCGCCGGCACCACCACGCCGGGGTCGACCGTGCCTGCGCAGGCGCCGATGCCAGCGTCGGACACGCCTCCCCCCAGCTTCTCCGCTCCGCCGTTGTCTGCCTGATCAACCAGGAGCGCTCGCTTCACCACCTGCCGCCGCTCCAGGCCTCGCCGCTGCTCAACCGCTCGGCCCAGGGCTGGACGAACGCGATGGTCTCGAGCGACCAGTTCACCCACGGCACGAACTTCGCCTCGCGAATCAGCGCGGTCGGGTACGTGTGGCGTTCCGCGGGCGAGAACATCGCCACTGGCTTTGCCACCCCCCGGGGAGTGGTGCACGCCTGGATGGGCAGCACCGGTCACTGCGAGAACATCCTCAACCCGACCTTCCGCAACATCGGCACCGGGGTCAGCAACCGGCCCGTCAAGGGCTATGCCACCGGAGCGGGTACCTGGACGCAGGACTTCGCACTCGGTATGCACTCCTCGCCGCCGTCGGGCAACACCGGCCCGATGAACGGCTGCCCGTACTAGGCCGTAGCGGCCGCGCCGGCCGGATCTTCCAGCGGGAACGGCGTGTCGCGCAGATACCACTCGGCGTCAAGTGCGGCCTGGCAGCCCGAGCCCGCCGCGGTGATCGCCTGACGGTAGGTGTGGTCGACGAGATCCCCGGCCGCGAACACGCCGGGGATGCCGGTCAGCGTCGAGCGGCCCTTGGTGACCACGTAGCCGGCGGGATCGGTCTCGACCTGTCCCTCGACCAGCTGGGACTGCGGCTCGTGGCCGACCGCGATGAACGCGCCGGTGACCTCGAGATCACGGGTCGACCCATCCACGGTGTTGCGCAGGCGCGCGACGGTCAGCGAGCCATTCTCGCCCGTGAACTCCTCGACCTCATACGGTGTGATCCACTCGATGTTCGGGATCGCCCGGGCGCGCTCGAGCATGATCTTCGAGGCGCGGAACTCGTCCCGGCGATGCACGATCCCCACCTTGGCGGCGAACTTCGACAAGAACATGGCCTCCTCCATGGCCGAGTCGCCGCCGCCGACGATCAGCGTAGGGGCCTCGCGGAAGAAAGCCGCGTCGCATGTCGCGCAGTAGCTCACGCCGCGCCCGGACAGCTCCTGCTCGCCGGGGACACCAAGCTTGCGGTGCTGCGCGCCCATGGCCAGGATCAGCGCCCGGGTCACGTGAACCTGATCGCCGGTCCATACCTTGTGCAGCCCACCTTCCTGTGAAACCTCGATCTGCGTCGCGTCGTCGGTCTCCAGGCGGGCGCCGAAGCGCTCGGCCTGGTCGCGGAAGCGCTGCATCATCTCCGGCCCCATGATCCCCTCGGGGAACCCCGGGTAATTCTCGACGTCGGTGGTCTGCTGGAGCAGGCCGCCCCAGGCGAATCCCTCGATCAGGAACGGCTCGAGGTTCGCCCGCGCGGTGTACAGCGCGGCCGTATAGCCGGCCGGGCCGCTGCCCACGATGATCACGTTCTCTACGCGTTGATCGGTCACTTCATAAAGTATAGTCGCCCGGCGGCCGTTTCAGGACGTCACTTCGGAAGCACCTCGAAGGATTCCCGGGGGCTCGGCACTCCAGCGCTGCACGGTCCGGCGCAGCTGCAGATAGGCCACCGCCCCGGGCAGCGTGGGCAGCCAGAAGGCAAACGCCCGGTAGGCGAGGACCGCGACCACCGACAGCTCGACGTCGACCCCGAACGCGGTGAACGCTCCGATCATCCCGCCGTCGACGCCCCCGATCCCGCCCGGCAGGGGCAGCGTGTTGGCGAGCATCCCGACGAAGTAGGACATCACGATCACGCCCTTGGGCGGAGAGCCTCCGAAGGCATGGAACGTCGCCCACAGCACGGCGATGTCGAATCCCCACCAGGCCACCGCCCCGAGCAGGCTGGGGTGGCGCGCCCGCAGCAGATCGATCGCGGTGCGAATGCCCCGCGCCGCCGTGGCCGAGGCGTCGGCCAGCCGCACGGCGAGCCGCGTGGTCCGTCGCGGCCCGGCGGCCCACGAGCCCACCATCCGGGTGACGTCGCCGGGCAGCATCGAGATGCCCAGGAACACCACGATGACCACGAAGCCGAAGATGGCCGGGACGATCGTGATCGCAAACGGTGCCTGCCCCGGGATCAGCCCCACGTACAGGCCCACCCCGACCACCACCAGCGTGACCATGTACACCCCGTACAGGAGGGCCATGAACGCGATCATCCGGCAGGCCACCGTGCGGGTCCCCATCCCGGAGCGCCGCAGCGCCCACGCGGTCAGCGCGATCCCGCCCGCTCCGGCCGCCGCGAACAGCCGCGTGGCGGCCAGGCTGGCCATCGTGATCTGGTAGCTCTCGGACCAGTCGATCCGCGACTCGCCCCGGATGAACACCCCGCGGAACAGCCACACGTAGCCGAGGAACGAGCACACCTCGAGCACCGCCGCCAGCGCCAGCCACCACGCGTTGCCGTGCTGGATGCGGTTCCACGTCTGGTTCAGGCCGAGCAGCTTGGGCAGCACCAGGTACAGGAAGGCCAGCGCCGAGGCCACGAACACGAGCGTCCCGAGGACCCGCCCACGGGTCAGGCGAATGCGCGGCATCTCCTCCCCGGTGTCGCGGGGGCGACTGGATTCGCGGGTGCTCTGCCGCGGTGATGCCGGCCTCAGCCGGGGCACCCTCACCCTACTCCGCCGCGAGGGCTTCGAGGGCTTGGAACGCCGCCGAGACGCGGCGGTAGAGCGGGGTCAGACGGGGCGCCCCATACCGGACGCTCTCGGCCAGCGCCGCCCCGGCGATCAGGTCGACCGCGTAGTGCTCGCCGAGGTAGACGAGAGCCAGACCGAGGGTCAGCGCGTATGTCCATCCAACCGCGCCGGCCACCGGGTCGACCTCGGACAGCAGGTGCGCGCCCATGAGGGACGTGGCGAAGTGCAGCGACGGCATGGCGGCAAGCGGATTTCCTCCTAGGACATCGTAAAGCGCCTCCCAGCGTTCTCCCCAGAACTGCTCTCCGTACTCGATCATCATGCGCCGCACGCGCAGCGGCCGGCCGTCGTCGAGACGCCCCTGGGCGGCCGCATACCACGGCGGAGCGGTCGGGACCGCCCAGTAGAACACCGCCCCGACATCGAACACCGCGTACATGCGAGTCGCCGCGGCCGTTGGAAAGCGCTCCGGCGCGCGCGACCAGATGTACGCCACGGTGGCGTGAGGCACCGCGAACCACATCCAGTGGCACCACACGAGCACCCGCTCGAACCGGTTGATCTGACCCGGGGTCGAGAACGCTCGTTGCAGCCGCAACGTGGGCGGGGTCCCCAGCCCGAGTGCCCGGTCGACGGCGATGGGATAGTCGACCCGCACCCGGGCGGCGAGCCTCTCGGGGTCGTCGTGGGGCATCTCGTACGCAGCCAGGTAGGCCCACATGTTCAGCAGCACCACGCCGGCGTCCCGAGCCCGGGAGCGCGGCACGGCCACGCACAGGGCGGCCGGGGTGAGCGCCGCCCCGGCCAGGACCACGCCCGGAGGAATCCTGGCTCGCCGGCGCAGCGCGGGCAGGGCGACCCCGGTCGCGACGAGGACCCAAGCCGCCCGTCGAATGCCCCTCGTTGCGCGCAAGGGCGGCGAGTATATGGCGCCGCCGGTCCGGGCTCACCGCCGGGCGGGCCCGGCCGCCGGGGCAGATCAAAGCCAGGGGCAGCCTGGCTAGAATCCCGCGCCTTGCGAACCGACGCCTCCGACGCCAAGCGCCGCCGCGGCACGCTCCGGCTGATGTGCTGGGCGCTCGCGTCCGCCGTGTTCGGATCGCTGGTCCTGGCCCCGGCTGCCCTGGCCAACTTCATCACCCCGAAGGCGGGCGGCTCGCCAAACGCGGATCAGATCCACTCGCTGTACGTGATCATCCTGATCGTCGCGGCGTTCGTGTTCGTGGGCGTGGAAGGCGCCCTGATCTACTCGGTCTACAAGTTCCGCGCCAAGAAGGTGCGGGTGGCGGCCCAGATCCACGGCAACACCCGCCTGGAGATCGGCTGGACGATCGGGGCGGCGCTGATCCTGGTGATCCTCACCGTCGTCACGTTCGTCAAGCTGCCGAGCATCATCAACCCGCCGAACACCACCGCGCCGTTCCTCGAGTCGGCCGTGAGCGAGCCCGTTCCCCCGAACGGCAAGCGGCTGGTGATCTGCGTTCAGGGCCGGCAGTTCATCTGGCGCTACGTTTACGGCGCCGCCTGCCAGAGCGATCCCTTCAAACCCGGGCTGCCCTACTCCTACCAGGAGATGTATGTCCCGGCCGACACCACGGTCGTGCTCAGCATCACCTCGGTCGACGTGATTCACTCGTGGTGGGTGCCGTCGCTGGGCGGCAAGGTCGACGCAGTGCCGGGCAACGTCACCTTCACATGGTTCAAGGCGAGGGGGCCGGCGCTCTACCACGGCCAGTGCGCGCAGCTCTGCGGCCGCCAGCACGCCTTCATGACCGCCCAGGTCGACGTCATGTCTCCGCGCGATTACCAGGCTCAGATCGCTCAGCTCAAGCAGCAGATCACCACCGCAAACTCCCGGGTGACCCAGCTGCGTCAGTACCTGCAACGGACCGGAAACCTCTAGGAGACTGCGCATGTCCGTGACAACAGCCCCGGCGGCCAGAGCGGTCCCTCAGGTGACCACGCGCGCGGTGACCGCGCCGCGCCAGACCAAGCGCTGGATCGATTGGGTGACGACCACCGATCACAAGAAGATCGGGATCATGTACCTGGTCACCACGTTCGTGTTCTTCATGCTGGGCGGCATCGAGGCGCTGCTGATGCGCCTCCAGCTCGCGCAGCCGAACAACACGCTGCTGGGCGGCGAGCGCTACAACCAGCTGCTCACCCTGCACGGCACGACCATGGTCTTCCTGTTCGTGGTGCCGGTGATGGCCGGGTTCGGCAACTACTTCGTGCCGCTGATGATCGGGGCGCGGGACATGGCCTTCCCGCGGCTGAACGCGCTCTCCTACTGGCTGCTGCTGGCCGGCGGCATCGTGTTCTACATCACGCTCTTCTACCACCCGCCCGAGGCCGGCTGGTGGAGCTATCCGCCGCTCGTCGAGCATCCAGTACTCGCCGAGCGGCGGTCAGGACGCCTGGATCTTCCTCATCCACCTGACCGGCCTCTCCTCGCTGCTCGGCGCGATCAACTTCTACGCCACGATCGTCAACATGCGCGCTCCCGGGATGAGCTGGGGCCGGCTGCCGCTGTTCGTCTGGGCGATTCTCGTCTACGCGATCCTGCTGATCATCGCGCTGCCGGTGGTGGCCGCAGCGGTCACCATGCTCCTCACGGACCGCCACTTCGGGACCCACTGGTTCGATGCCACCGCCCATGGCTCGCCGGTCCTCTGGCAGCACCTGTTCTGGTTCTTCGGGCACCCCGAGGTGTACATCATGGTCCTGCCGGGGTTCGGGATGATCTCCGAGGTCATCCCGGTGTTCTCGCGCAAGCCGATCTTCGGCTACAAGGCGATCGCCGCATCGACCGCCGTGATCGCCTTCCTGGCCACGCTGGTCTGGGCCCACCACATGTTCGCCTCGCCGGTCCCGATCGTCGTGCTCGGATTCTTCATGCTCAGCTCGTTCCTGATCGGAGTTCCTACCGGAGTCAAGATCTTCAACTGGATCTCGACCATGTGGCGGGGGTCGCTGGTCATGACCGCGTCGCTCTACTGGGCGGCGGGGATGATCGCGATCTTCCTGCTCGGCGGGATCACCGGGATCTTCCTGGCCGTGTTCCCGGTCGACTGGCAGCTCAACGACACCTACTTCGTCGTCGCCCATTTCCACTACACGATCTTCGGCGGCGCGGTGTTCCCGGTGATGGCCGGCCTCTACTACTGGTTCCCGAAGATGACCGGGCGGCTGCTCAACGAGCGGATGGGCAAGATCTCGTTCTGGCTCTCGTTCATCGGCTTCAACATGACGTTCTTCGTCCAGCACGCGCTCGGCCTGTCCGGCATGGTGCGGCGGATCTACACCTACCAGCCGGGATGGGGGTGGACGACCTACAACCTGATCTCGACCATCGGCGCGTTCATCCTCGCCGCGGGCATCATCCTCACGGTGATCAACGTGGCGATCAACTACAAGCGCGGTGCCCTCGCCGGGCCCGACCCCTGGAAGGGGAACACGCTCGAGTGGTTCGTGACCTCGCCCCCGCCGGTCAACAACTTCGACGTGATCCCGCGCGTGCGCTCGGTCGAGCCGATGCGCGACATCCGCCGCCAGGTGGAGCGCTCGACCGGGGTCACCCAGAAGACCGGCGGCAGCGAACGGTTCGCGCGGGCGTAGTCGTAGTCGTAGTCTGTCCGGCATGGATGCCTCGTCGGTAAGCCAGGTCCGCTCGGCGCCCGCACTCGCGGCGGCCCGCCAGCTGCTGGCCGACTACTTCGAGCTGACCAAGCCGAAGGTCCAGACGCTGCTGCTGTTCACGACGATCACCACGATGGAGATCGCCGGCAGCCCGCCGGTGTCGAAGATCGCCCTGACCTGCCTGGGCGGCTACCTGTCCGCGGGCGGCGCGGGCGCGGTCAACCACTACTACGACCGCGACATCGACGCCCAGATGAAGCGGACCGCCTCGCGCCCGATCCCCGCCGGCCGGATCCCGCCCCGGGCCGCGCTCGTGTTCGGGTTCGTGCTGTGCACGCTGTCGTTCCTGCTGCTGTCTCTGACCGTCAACCTCCTGTCCGCGGCGCTGGCGCTCGGCGGGTTCGTCGGCTACGTCGGCATCTACACGATGTGGCTCAAGCGCCGCACGGCTCAGAACATCGTGATCGGCGGGGCGGCCGGCGCCGTGCCGCCGCTGGTCGGCTGGGCGGCCACCCGCGGCTCGCTGTCCTGGACCGCGGTGTACCTGTTCGCGATCGTGTTCTACTGGACCCCGCCCCACTTCTGGTCGCTCAGCCTGCTGATGAAGGACGAGTACGCACAGGTGGGCGTGCCGATGATGCCGGTGGTCCGCGGCGAGCATGAGACCCGCCGGCAGATCCTCCTCTACACGCTCCTGCTCTACGCGATCTCGCAGCTGCCGTTCTGCGCCGGGGAGTTCGGGGCCGCCTACCTGATCGGCTCGATCGTGCTCGGGCTGGCGTTCATCGGCGGTGCGGTGCTGCTCTACCGCCGGGCCGACCGCCGGACCGCCCTGCGCCTGTACCTGTTCTCGCTCGCCTACCTGGCGCTGCTGTTCGGCGCGATGGTCGCCGACGCGAAGCTGTAGATTTCTCGACCATGGACCGAAGGCTTGCCCGCAAGAACATCCGCTCCGGCGTGATCGCCGGCGCGCTCTGCCTCGTCATGTTCGGGATCACGTTCGTGGCGGCCGCGATCTACGTCCACCCGTGAGCGAGGCCGATCACCCGGCTCCCGCCCCGCCGTCCGGCGAGGAGCTCCACCTCCCCGGGCCCAGTCTGCTGCCGTTCCTGGCCGCGATCGCCATCACGCTGGTCGTCGTCGGGACCACGATCAGCCTGATCGTCAGCATCGTCGGCGTGGTGCTCGTGGTCATCATCGTGATCCGGTGGGTGGCCGACACGCGCCGCGACGTGGCCGAGCTGCCGGAGTCACACCACTAGCCCTAGGCGGCAGGCACCTCGCAGCTGGCGCCGTCCTTGGTCCAGCAGCGCACGATGTCGCGCATCGAAAGGATGCCCGCGAGCTCTCCGGAGTCGACTACGACGAGGTGCCGGAAGCTACCCCGAACCATCGCCGCGGCGGCCTGCTCGAGCGACCAGTCAGGCGAGGCGAAGGTCAGATCCGCGGTCAGGTAATCGGCCACCAGCTCGCGGTCGGGATCCTCGCCGGTGCCGATCGCGCGCAGGATGTCGCGCTCGGTGATCACGCCCGGGCCCTGGGCCTCGGGATCGAGGACGACCGCGGCGCCCACGTTGCGGCGGCACATGGCCTGAGCGGCATCCCGCAGGGTGTGGCGCGGGCCGATGGTCAGGACGGACTCGGACATCCCTTCGCGTACCTGCATTCGCGGCTCCCTGGCTCGCTTGCAACAATTGCCTCAATCATAGTCCGAGGGCCAGGCTCGCGCAGAATTCGCCGTGGCCTCGCGCGTGGCGTCCTTCGTCGCCCAGAACGCTTAGGATGCGGCCGGTGACGCCCGCGGGCCCGCATATTGATGCGTAACCGTCCAATCCTGCAGATGGTCGTGTTCGTGGTCGTCGGCTCGGCGATCGGGATCGTCCTCGCCCTACTCATCCCCTGGTTCCCGACCAAGGGCTCGGTCCAGGCCGGCAACGTCAGGACGCTCTACACCGTCCTGCTGATCGCCACCGTCCCGATCTTCGTGCTGGTCGAGACCGTGGTGCTGTTCTCGGTGTGGAAGTTCCGGATGCGACCGGGCCAGGAGGACATGGACGGTCCGCCGATCCACGGCAACACCCGGCTGGAAGTGCTGTGGACGGCCCTACCGGCCTGTCTGCTGATCGGCATGTGCACCTACGCCTACACGATCCTGCGGTCCAACGAGGCCAGCAAGGCGAACGCGATGACCGTGAACGTGACCACCCGCCAGTTCGCCTTCGAGTTCTCCTACCCCGGCGGCAAGAACGTCGTCTCGTCTGTGCTGTACCTGCCCGTCGACCGGCCCGTGGTGTTCAAGCTCCGCTCCCTCGACGTGATCCACAGCTTCTTCGTCCCGAGCTTCTCCGAGAAGCTCGATGCGGTCCCGGGCATCGTCACCACCCTGCGGGTCACCCCGAACGCGATCGGCAACTATCCGGTCGAGTGCACCGAGCTGTGCGGCGCCGGGCACTCGCTGATGCGCACCGGCGTGCGAGTGGTGAGCGCGGCCGACTTCGCGAGCTGGCTGCGCCGCCAACCGGCCAACGGCCCACCGCCGGTCGGCGCAACGCCGCCGAACGTGAGTAACGCCGTCCCCGGGTACGGGTCCAGTTCGGGAGGCTCGTCGTCGTCCTCGAGCTCGTCGTCATCCTCCAGTTCCTCCGGCTCTTCCTCCTCGAGTTCGTCGTCCTCGAGCACGAGCGCGGCCGCCGGCAAGACGGTGTTCACCGGCTCGGCCGGCTGCTCCGGATGCCACACCCTGGCCGCGGCCGCGTCCACCGGGACGGTCGGGCCCGACCTCGACACCCGCCTGAAGGCCGATTGCGCCCTCGCGGCCTCCAAGAAGGCCCGCGGCAGCACCCTTCAGCAATGCATCCAGACCGCTATCACCAAGCCGTACGCCTTCCTTCCCAGCGGCTACAGCGCCGGGATCATGCCCCCGAACTTCAGTCAGCGTCTGACTTCTGACCAGATCCAGGCGCTGGTCAGCTTCCTGGCCAGTGCAGCCAAATGAGGCAGCGACGATGGCCAGGCGAGTAGGTATCGTCCAGACGATGGATGGCGGTCCCCGTCTGGTGCCCGCTCCGGGATTTTCGAGTCGCCCGCTCCGGGCCTGGCTTGATCAGGAGGTCGACTGATGGCAGTCACGGCAACCGCAGCTCACGAGGCGCCGGTCGCGCGCCCCACCCGAGTCCCGCTCCCACCGAGGCTGCGCGCCCCCGGGTGGTACCGGGCCGCGCTGTTCGAGGTGCTGGGCTTCGCCTTCGGGTTCGGGATCGTCGTGCTGATCCGCTGGCTCATGCACAACCACCCGATCGTGGACGGGCACGCGATCACGATCGTGGAGCTGTTCTCGGTTCCGATCTTCTTCCTGGTCGGCATCGGCACCTGCGACTACTGGATCTACTGGGCAGTCGGGCGCCCCACCCGGCCCGAGGACCACTCCGGCCACGGCGCCTATAGCTGGCGCGACTACTTCCGGGTCAACACCGACCACAAGGTGATCGGGATCCAGTACACGGTCACCTCGTTCTTCTTCCTGCTCGTGGGCGGCATGCTGGCGATGCTGATCCGGGCCCAGCTGGCCAAGCCGGGCATGCAGTTCCTCACCCCCGAGCAGTACAACGGCGTGTTCTCAGTCCACGCCAGCTTGCTGATCTTCGCGTTCGTGATCCCGGTGTTCGCCGGGCTGGCGAACTTCGTCCTGCCGCTGATGATCGGCGCGCCGGACATGGCGTTCCCGCGCCTGAACGCGCTGTCGTTCTGGCTGCTGCCCCTGGGCGGCGTAGTCATGCTGATGAGCTTCCTGGCCCC
Source organism: uncultured Solirubrobacterales bacterium (assembly GCA_963834675.1). Classification (GTDB taxonomy): domain Bacteria; phylum Actinomycetota; class Thermoleophilia; order Solirubrobacterales; family Solirubrobacteraceae; genus Palsa-465. The sequence continues at coordinate 430,629 of CAWICS010000008.1, read as the reverse complement.
CGGCGGCTCGTTCGCCGCCGGCTGGACGGCCTACGCGCCGCTATCGACGACGATGCCGATCGGCCAGCTGTTCTTTTCGATCGGCGTGCAGTTCCTGGGGTTCTCGTCGATCTTCACCGCGCTGAACTTCCTCGTGACGATCATCACGATGCGCGCACCCGGAATGAGCTTCTTCCGCATGCCGCTGCTGGTCTGGGCGAACTTCTCGACCTCGCTGCTGGTGGTCATCGCCACCCCGTTCATCGCCGCATCGCAGTTCTTCGTCCTGCTCGATACGGCGCTCCACTTCCACTTCTTCGACGCGTTCGTCGGGCCGAACAAGAACGGCAACGTGCTCATGTACCAGCACGTGTTCTGGTTCTACTCCCACCCCGCGGTCTACATCATGATGTTGCCCGGGTTCGGGATCATCTCCGAGATCATCGCGGTCAAGTCGCGAAAACCGATCTTCGGATACCGCATGATGGCCTTCTCGCTGCTGGCCATCGTCGTGCTCGGATTCACGGTGTGGGCACACCACATGTTCGTCTCGGGTATGCAGCCCTGGATCCGGATCCCGATGATGATCACCACCGCGATCATCGCCGTTCCCACCGGGATCAAGATCTTCTCCTGGCTGGCCACGCTGTGGCGAGGGGTGCTCCACCTCGACACGCCGATGCTGTTCGCGCTCGGCTTCCTGACCATGTTCACGCTGGGCGGGATCAGCGGCGTGATGCTGGCCATGATCCCGTTCGACATCCACGTCAGCCAGACCTACTTCATAGTCGCCCACATCCATTACGTGCTGTTCGGCGGCTCGCTGTTCACGATCTTCGCCGGCGTCTACTACTGGTTCCCGAAGATGACCGGCCGGATGTTCGACGACCGGCTGGGCAAGCTGCACTTCTGGCTGACGTTCGTCTTCTTCAACCTGACCTTCGGCCCGATGCACCTGATCGGAATCCAGGGCATGCCGCGACGCGTAGCCGAGTACGCGTCCCAGTTCGCCGCCTGGAACCTGTTCATCTCGATCTCGGCGTTCATCCTGGGCGCGAGCACGCTGGTCTTCCTCTACAACATCGTCGTCAGCTGGCGAGGCGGGCCACGCGCGGCGGCCAACCCGTGGCGGGCGCTGACGCTCGAGTGGCAGGTCTCCTCCCCGCCGCCCGTGTTCAACTTCGACGCGGTGCCGACGGTCGTCGGCGGCCCGTACGAGTACGGCGTGCCCGGCGCGGTGCACGGGATCTTCAAGTCGCCTGCCGAGGCCGAGAAGGTCACCGCCGGCACGTTCACCACCCCGCCCAGCGTCGAGGCGCACGAGTGAGCTCTGGCGACAGCCCGAACATCGCGTCGAAGACGATCCTGGTCGTCGGTAACGAGACGCTCGGCGGGAAGGATCTGCTCGACGCGGTCCGCGAGCGGGCCGACCGGGACACCCGGTTCGTCATCTGCGTGCCCCAGACCAAGCCCGGGGCCGGCCTCGTGGTCTACCAGGACGCCATGTTCGACGCCGCCCAGGTGCGGCTCGACCTCGCGCTCGAGGTGGTCCGGAGCATGGACATCCGGGCCATCGGCGAGGTCGGCGACTCCGATCCGTTCAGCGCCACCCTCGACGCCGCCCGCGAGTACCACCCCCAGGAGATCATCATCTCCACCTACCCGGAGACCCGCTCGGGCTGGATGCGCCGCGACCTCGTCGACCGGGTGCGCGACGCCACCGCCCTCCCGGTGACCCACGTGATCAACGATATCGACGGCGAAGGCCTGCCGTTCCACGTGACTCTGGCCGTGGCCAACCGCACCGCGTCGGGCGATGAGCTGCTCGAGGCGCTCCAGGCCAAGGCCGAGTCGTTCTCCCACGACAGCCTTCGGCAGCTGTTCATCGTTGTCGTCCCCGCCGAGGGCGGGCAGGGCACCGCCGTGCAGCGCGCCCGCACGCGGCTGAAGCTCGTGCTCGATCGCCTGCACGTGCGCGGGCTGTTCGCCGCCGGCATGATCGGCGACCCGGATCCGTTCACCGCGATCACCAACGCGCTCCAGAACTTCCGGGTCGACGACATCGTGATCTCGACCTTCGCCGAGACCAAGTCCGGCTGGCTGCGCTCGGACCTGATCGAGCGCGTCCGGCGGGCCAGCGGCAAGCCGGTCGATCACGTGGTCCACGAGGACGTACCGACGCCCACCACCTAGGAGCCAGCATGGAAGCCGCCTCGATCGCCCACGGCGAACACCACGGACCGCCGCCCGCCCACCGCTCCTCGCGGGTGCACGCGCCGACGCTCGGGATGCTCCTTTTCATCATGTCCGAGGTGATGATCTTCGGCGCGTTCTTCACCGCCTACTTCTTCATCCGGATCGTCACCCACAACCCCTGGCCGGCCCACGGCACGACCGTGCCCGAGGCGGTGGCCGGCGTCAACACGCTGATCCTGCTGTCCTCCTCGCTGACCCTGCACTGGGCGCTCGTTTCGGTCCGTCACGGCAACCGCTTCGGCCTGAGGGCCGGGATGGTCGCCACGTTCCTCCTCGGTCTGACCTTCCTGTTCGTCCAGGTCAACGAGTACATCCACCTCGGCTGGGCGCCGCATGACTCGGCCCAGGCCACCGTCTTCTACTCGCTGACCGGCCTGCACGGCGCCCACGTGTTCATCGGCCTGTGCGCGCTCTTGATCGTCAACATCCGCGCGTTCCGCGGCCACTACTCGCCCGAGCACCACGAGGGCATGGAAGTGCCGGGGATCTACTGGCACTTCGTCGACATCATGTGGGTGATCGTCTACACGTCGGTCTACGTCCTGTAAAGACCTTCGTTCAGCGGAGCCGTGTTCACAGAAGCCCGCGCCTTTCGCATCCTCGTGCGCGTCGTCGTGACCCTCGCAGTGATCGTGGTGCTCACGGTGATCATTCGAGCGCTGACGTAGCCGGGACGTGTCGGTGGCACTATTGATCACGTGCCCCTGAGCGCGCTCCCGATCGCCGACGCGAGCCCGATCAACGGGATCGTCCCGTCGGTAGTGGTGCTGCTGGTCTGGCTTCCCTACCGCGCCCGCGTGCGGGCCCTGGCTGAGCACCGGCGGGCGGTCCCGGCATGGCGCCAGGCCTGCTTCGCCGCCGGGCTGGTCACGCTGGCGATCTCGCTGAGCGCCCCGGTCGACTCGCTGGCCGACGAGCTCCTGGTCGCCCACATGATCGAGCACCTGGTGATCGGGGACATCTCGGCGCTGCTGATCGTCCTCGGCTTCACCGGGCCACTGCTGGCCCCGCTGCTCCGCGTGCGCTGGCTGGCGCCCCTGAGGGCCTTCGCCCACCCGCTGGTCGCTCTGCCCGCATGGATGATCAGCTTCTACGTCTGGCACCTGCCGGTCCTGTATCAGGCGGCCCTTCGCCACGACCTGATCCACGGCCTCCAGCACATCTGCTTCCTGGTTTTTGGGATCGCGATGTGGATGGCGCTCCTCGGGCCGCTGCCCAAGCCGGCGTGGTTCGGCAACGCCGCCCGCCTTGCCTACATCGTCGTGGTCCGCCTCGCCGGCACCATCCTGGCCAACGTGCTGATCTTCTCCGGCACCGTGCTCTATCCGATCTACCGGGCCGGCGACGCGAAGTGGCACATCAGCCCGATGGGCGACCAGATCGCCGCCGCCGGCGTGATGATGGTCGAGGAGAGCCTGCTGACCATCGGCCTGTTCTGCTGGCTGTTCCTGAAGGTCGCCCGCGAAGCCGACGAGCGCCAGCAGCTGCTCGACGCCGCCGCCGAGCGCGGGCTCGAGCTCGACGAGCAGCGCGCGGCCCGGGCGGTGGCCGCCGGGCGCGGACAGGAGCTCTGGGAGCGCCTGACGGCCGGAAACGGCGCCTCTGGGCATCCCACTGCCAGCCACGGGCCGTCCTGACGCCCCAGGGCGTCCCAAGCGCCGCCACCCGCGCGGATAACGCGTCACGCGGCCCGCTCCCCGCGCGGCGTGACGGATTAGCCGTCTGGGGCACGGATTACTCGTCACGACTCCGGAGGTCGGACTGTCGTGACGAGATATCCGTGTGGAGGAGGCCGCTCTTGGCCTCGCCTCGGCGCCCGCGAGGGACTCGCCTGAGCTTCCACTACAGGGAACGCCGCGGAGCGCGTGCACAACGCGTCACGCGGCTCGCTTCGCTCGGGCCGTGACGACTTACGCACCTATAGCGTGCACTACACGTCAGGGTTCCGCGAAGTCCGCTCCCGTGACGCGCTATGCACGTCGCGCTGCCGTGACGAGATATCCGCGTCGCGGAGGCCGCTCCGAGCCTCACGTCTTCGCCGAAGCGACCCTTAATGCGCCGCGGAGGACAGGAACGCCACCAGCGCCTGGATCTGGGTGGGGCTCAGGGTCTTGGAGAAGGTGTCCGGCATGATGCCGGCCTTGTAGCCCGGCGGGATGTACTTGTACGGGGAGACGATCGCGGTGTGGATGCACTTCTGCAACGTCGACCCGCGGGCCTGCTGGGACGCCGGCGCCGCGCAGGCTTGCTTCAACGTGTTCAGGTTGGGTCCGACCGTGCCGCTCGTGGCGGCGGCGGACAGCGTGTGACAGCCGCCGCAGCCTCCTACGCCGGTGAAGATCGTCTTGCCCACCGCCGGGGTGGGATTGACCTTCTCCGCCACCGCGGCGGCCAGCGCGCCCGTGTCCTGGCCGGGCACGGCGGCCACGCGAGCCACATAGGCGGCCACATTCTGGGCATCCTGCCCCTTGAGCAGCATCGCCGGCATCGCGCCCTGCGTGTTCGGGTACTGGATCCAATAGGAGACGAGGCCCTCGATCGAGGTGCTCTTCACGCCGTCCGCGCGGTCCTGGCGGAACGCGTCGTCCAGGTTGGGCCCGACCGTCCCGGTCGAGTTGGCGTGGCTGAGCGTGTGACACGAGGCGCAGTTGGAGGCGAACAGCTTCTTGCCCGTGACCAGGTTGGAGGTAGGGTGCTTGAGCGCACACCCACCCAGACTGACCACGATCAGGGCGGCGGCCATGAGCGTGGAGATGCGTCCCAGCGATTTAGCCATACCTCGACGGGCGGCACTCTATCCAAGCCGTCGGCAGGGGGCCTCACCGACCCACCCCGGAGGGGGAGGGGGCGGCGCGCCGAGTCCTGCTATACGATGGCTGAGGATGAGGATCCGTCAGAGGTATCGGATGAGGGCGCCATCCACCGGGCGGGAGCTCGTGATCGAAGCCGAGCCCGGGCGTGTGTACGTCGACCGGGAGACCGGCGAGCCGCTCGAGGTGGTGGCTCAGCTCCTTCCCCTCGCCCCCACGCCCTCGGAGCTTCCCTGGGCGGTCGAGAATCTGCGCTTCTGCAACTGGTGCGACCAGCTCTGCCAGAAGGACCTGAACGACTGCCCGCACTGTGCACGACGCCTGGAGCCCCTCGACATCTGAGGGTTCGGGTTGTGCCGCGCAGTCGAGTGCTAACGCGTACCGGAGGGCCAAGGCGCAAGGCCTGGGCGCTCTCCGGCCTGGCCCTGTGTGCGGCTCTGGCCGCATGCGGCGGCAGCTCGCCTCCGACCGACACGGCCGGCGCGCCCGCGCTGACCGTACCGACGGGGACCGTGGCCGCTCAGGCTCCCGCCTCGACGAACTCCAGCAGCACGTCGACCACGCAGACCACGACCTCCTCGTCCTCCACCGGCTCCCCGTCCTCCTCCTCTTCGGGCTCGGCTTCGTCGGGGACCGCCTCCTCGGGCACGTCGGGTGCGTCCAGCGGGACGGCGAACACCGGAGCAGCCGGCGGCGGCGGAACCGGCGCAACCGGCTCCGGTGGCGCGTCCGGTCCGACCGGCGGGGGCGCGACCCCTAACGGCGCGACCTCGCACTCGGGCGGCGGCAACTCCGGTTCGGGCAGCGGCGGCACCGGCCTCCCGTAGCCGCCGGACCGGACCGCCAGCCGCCACCGCCCCGCGCGTCAGACTCCGCGCCTCAGATCAGCGCCGGATCTTGTTCTTCTTCGTGGTCGTCGGCGTCGTCGTGGTACCGGTCGGCACCGGATTGGTGATCTCGGTGGCGCTGTACTCGACCCGTGTGCCCGGGTAGTCGCACACATACCGCGCGTTCTGCCCCACCTGGGCCTGGGCCTGACTGGTCGACGGTGGGTTGTTGCAGTTGCGGCTGCGACTCTGCCGGTAGGCGAAGTGCGTGGTGGACAGATCGATCGACAGGACCGGGGCCCAGGTCGGCGTGGTCAGGGCGATCGTCTCGCCCCGGGTCACCGGAAGACTCGTGGTGAGTGGGAACTGGACGACCTGACCCAAGTAGGGCTGTACGTCCACGACGGGGCTCGACTCGACGACCTGCCAGTTGCGGAGGTTCTTGTTTCCGACCGGCTTGAGCACGGTCAGCTGGACCTGGGCGTCGCCGCCGTAGGTGGTGTCCAGGAACTTGATGTCCTTTTGCGCCGTGGTGGCGTTGCTGGACAGCGAAGACAGGCCGACCGTGAACGCCACGAGGCGCCCGGCCTGCTTGACCGTGGACGGGTAGGCGACGTTGTCCCTGATCGTCTCGAGCGCGGTGGCGCGAGTCAGGATGATCGTGCACTGGGAGGGCGAGACTCCCTTGGGGCAGCTCGGAGCGACCAGCGGCGTCGTGGAGACGCCAAGCTCGACGGTCGTCGCGCCTGCGGTGGCCGGTACGGCCGCGCACAGCGCGACCGCGCCGGCGAGAACCAACAAAGAACGTTTCATGCTCAGATTCAACACGACGTCGCGGCGCCAGTTGCGCCAATGCCCGAATGAATGGGCGCGACGGTGCGGCGCCGATCGATCGAGCACGGGGCTCGATCGGCCGGCCCGAACGCCGCTCAGAGCTTGCTCACGTTTACTGCTTTCGGCCCCTTGGGGCCGGCTTCCTCCTCGTAGGCCACCTTCACACCCTCGGACAGCGAGCGATAGCCGTCCCCCACGATGCCAGTGAAATGAACGAACAAGTCACGTCCGCCGTCGTCGGGCGTGATGAAGCCGAAGCCCTTGTCGTCGCTGAACCACTTGACGGTACCCGTTGCCATGTACTCCCCTTCGATGCCTGCTTTCGGACACGCATACGCCGGTCTCGGTGCCCGGGGGGACCCAACCGACCGCGGAAAGGTACCAAGGAAGGGCAGCGCGTGGGTTTTTTGACCGATTCGGGCAGACCCCCGGTCCGGATTCAAACCCGCGGCTCCTTACCGGGGCGGGGTCAGCGAAGCTCGCGCGCGACGGCCGCGATCTCGTCCGAATCGCCCGGCTCGGGCACCCAGGGCAGCTTCAGCGGATCGTCCTGGTAGCGCGGGATCACGTGAACGTGGAAGTGGAACACGGTCTGCCAGGCCGCCGAGCCACACGCGTTGATCAGGTTGATGCCGGCGGGGGCGAGTCGTTCGTTGACCCGCTGGGCCATCCGTTGCGCGGCCGCTATCGTGGCGCCGAGATCCTCGGGCGAGATCTCGAGCAGGTTCCGCGCGTGCGTACGGGGGATAACCAGGAGATGTCCCCGCGTGGCCGGGTTGACGTCCATGAAGGCGATCGTCCGCTCGTCCTCCTCGACGATCTGCCCGGGTAGCTCGCCGGCGACGATCTTGCAGAAGATGCAGTCTGGGTCGCTCACGGCGACCAGCCTACCGGTCGGGCCGGGGCGACTCCGCCGCGGCGGCCAGCTCCCGCGCCCGCTCGATCGCCTGCTCGCGCGAGCTGATCTCTCCCGCAAAGCTGGCCTCCTCGAGCTCCTTGAGGATGCTGCCGAGCCGGCGGCCGGGTTGCAGACCCACCTCGCGGGCCAGCTCGTCGCCGCGCAAGGGCGGTCGCGGCCTGGCCTGGCGCCAGGCCAGGGCCTCACCGAGCAACTCCCCCGCCAGCTCCAGGTGCCGGCGGATCGCCTCATCGGAGCCGCGCCCGCGGGTGGCCAGCCGATCGGCCACGCTCAGGAGCGTGACATCGACCTGCACCGGGTCGCATGAGCGCAGGTAGCGGTAGATGGCTCGCCGCCCGAGCGGCGTCTCATGCACGAGGAAGCCCAGGCGCAGGTGATGACGGGTCAGCGCGGCCACGTACTCACGCAGGCGCTCGCTGGCGCGCAGGCGGGTCAGCACCGCGCTCGCCATCTGGGCGCCCTGGGAGTCGTGCCCGATGAACGTGATCCGTCCCTCGGCGGTGACCCGCCGGGTCGCCGGCTTGGCCACATCGTGCAGCAGCGCCCCGAAGCGCAGGGCCTGCCCCCGGTTCAGCTCGTTGGCCAGGGGCTCCGCCAGGAACGCCGCGACCGCCTCGGCGTGTGCGCCCAGCCACTCGCCCGGGCTTCGCGCGAGCTCGATCGTGGCGGCAAGCACCGACTGCGTGTGCTCGTACACGTCGAGATGGTGGTACGGGCTCTGCTCCACGCCGTGCATCCCGGCGAGCTCGGGCAGGACGATTTCGGTCGCGCCGATCCCGTCCATCAGCGCCAGGCCGTCCAGGGCCCGATCGGCGACCACGATCCGCTTGAGCTCGGCAAATACGCGCTCGGGCGCGACCTGGGCGAGCTCGGGCGCGCTCGCGCCGGCCGCGCTGGCGGTCGCGGTGTCGACCGAGAAACCGAGCTCGCAGGCCAGCCGCACCAGGCGCATGACCCGCAACGGATCGTCGGCGAACGCGCTGTCAGAGACCATGCGCAGCTGCCGCTCCTGCAGATCTCGCATGCCGCCGAACGGGTCGACATGCGGCCCGCCACCGAGCGGCTCGGCCATCGCGTTGATCGTGAAGTCGCGCCCGGCCAGATCGGCCTCGATCGAGCCCCCGCCCACCGGCAGCACGTCGACCTGCCAGCCGTGGTCGCGAGCCACGACTCGCCACACGCCGAACGCCTCCGAGAGCGCGAACACGTGCCCGTCGACCGACCGCGCCAGCTCGCGAGCCAGCCGGCGCGCGTCGCCGGCGACCGCCACGTCGTAGTCGTCGGTGGGCCTCCTGAGGGCCCGGTCGCGCACCACCCCACCCACCAGCCACGCCGGCTCGTCGACCACCGCCGCCAGCGCATCGAGCGGACCGCCCAATGCGTTCACGCCGGCGCCCCGTCGCGGTGATGCACGCGCGGCACGCGGGCCGACAAGCCGCAGGTGATCTCGTAGTTGATCGTGCCGATCCGCCGGGCGAGCTCCTCCGCGGTCACGCGCTCCGAACCGTCCGCGCCGATGATCGTCACGGGATCGCCGCATCGCACCGCGTGGGGCGCGCCCACCTCGACCGTGATGTTGTCCATGCTGACCGTCCCCACCAGCGGATAGCGCCGTCCCCCGATCAGCACCTCGCAGTTGTTGGTCAGCGCCCGTCGGAACCCGTCGCCGTAGCCGATCGGCACCGTGGCCAGCCACGTCTCGGAGGCCGCCACCCACTTGCGCCCGTACCCCGCGCTGTCCCCCGGGGCGGCCGCCTTCACCGCGGCGACGTAGGAGGTCAGCTCGAGTGCGGGCTCGAGGCTGTGAGCGGCGGGATCCTCGTTCATCGGATCGCAGCCGTACACGGCGATCCCGCAACGAACGAGATCGAAGTGGCTGTCGGGAAAGCGCAGCGTGCCGGCGCTGTTGGCGGCGTGCACGACGATCTCCGGATGGCGGCCGCGCAGCGTGACCACGAACGGCTCGAACCGCGACAGCTGGACGGCGGTGAACTCGGGGTCCTCGTCCGCGCTGGCGAAGTGGGTCATCGCCCCGGCCAGCTCCAGCCCGGCGCCCTCGGCCGCGGAGATCCGATCGGCCACCTGCAGCGCCTGGCTCAGCACTCGCGTACCCAGGCGCCCCATCCCGGTGTCGAGCTTCACGTGTACCCGAACGGGCGTCAAACCGGTCAGCCCGCCCCGCGCCGCGTGCAGCGAGCGCACGAACCGATCGCTCCACGCCACCACCTCGGCCCCTGCCTCGAGCGCCACCGGCAGCTCCTCGTCGCTGAGCGCGCCCATGATCAGAACCGGTCCCTCGATCCCCGCGGCGCGCAACGAAGCGGCCTCGACCGCCGTGGCCACGGCCAGCGAACGCGCGCCCCCGGCCAGCGCGGCCCGAGCCGCCGCCGCCGCGCCGTGTCCGTAGCCGTTCGCCTTCACTACCGCGCACAGCCCTGCGCCGCCCGTCAACTCGGCGCACAGTCGAGCCGTGTTGCGCTCGATCGCCGCGAGGTTGACTCGCGCCAGCGCCCGGACGGCCACGGTCAGTCCTCCAGCGACGCCCGCGCCCGCGGCAGGGCCGCGATCACGTCGCTGGCGATCACGCCCTCGGCACCGATCTCGCACGCGGTCAACTGCCCGGCGCGCGCGTGCACCAGCACGCCCGCGCACGCCGCCTCGAACGGGTCCATCCGCTTGGCCAGGAACGCCCCTATCACCCCCGAGAGCACGTCGCCGGTGCCCGCGGTGGCCAGCGTGGACGCCCCGCCCCGGTTCACCGCCACCCGGCCCCCCTCGGGTTCGGCGATCAGGGTGTCGTCGCCCTTCAGCACGACGATCGCTCCGGCCTCGGAGGCCGCCCGTCGCACGCTGTCGAGCCGCCGGGCCCCGACCGAAGCGCTGTCAGAGTCGAGCAGCCGCGCGAGCTCACCGGCGTGCGGAGTCAACACCGTGGGCGCCTCGCGCGAGGCTAGCGACGCCAGCCGGCCGGCGTGGGCGTTCAGGCCGTCCGCGTCGAGGAGCATCGGCAGCTTCACCTCGCGGGCCGCCGTCCGGGCGAACTCGAGCGCGTCCGGCGCGCGCCCCAGCCCCGGACCGAGCACGAACGCGTCGGCCCGCTCGGCGCGCTCCACCACCTGCGAGACACCGGTCGGCTCGAGCGCCCCGTCGTCATCGGGCAGGGGCGCGGTCATCACCTCGAGCAGCCGCGTTTCGAAGATAAGATTCAGGGAGGCGGGTACGAACGCGGTCACGTAGCCCGCGCCGGCGCGCAGGGCCGACTCCGAGGCCAGGCACGGAGCGCCGGTCAACCCGCGCGACCCGCCGCACACCAGCACGCTGCCGGAGGCGAACTTGGTCGACTCCCGGCCTCGCCGCGGAACGCGCTTGACGACGCACTCGGAGATGAGCCCGATCGACGGATCGGCTGGACCGCCGGCCGGGATCCCGATGTCGATCACCCGCACCTCGCCGGCGTGCGCCTTGCCCGGAGCGATCCACAACCCCGGCTTGCCGGCATTGAACGTCGCCGTCGCCCGCGCGCAAACTGCCGCCCCGGCGATCTCCCCGGTCGAGGCATCGACTCCGCTTGGGACGTCGCAGGCCACGATCACCGCTCCGCCGGACCCGGCCGAGTTGATCGCCGAGATCGCGCCGACGGCCGGCTCGCGCGGCTCACCGGCGAACCCCGTGCCCAGGATCGCGTCCACGATCGCCGCGGCGCCGGCCAGGGCACCCGCGGAAAACGCCTCCGGCGGCGAGCCGGGGAGCCGCTCCAGGTTGGCCGTCGCATCACCGCGTAACTCCTCGGCCGCTCCCAGCAGCAGCACGTCCACCGCACGTCCCCGATCCCGGAGGACCCGCGCGGCCACCAGGCCGTCGCCGCCGTTGTTGCCCTTGCCGCACACGACGACGATCCGCCCCGACGGCGCGAGCGCCCCCACCAGCTCGGCCAGCCCGGTGCCGGCCCGCTCCATCAGCTCGATGCCCGGGATCCCGCGCTCGCCGATCGCCCACCCGTCGAGCGCGCGCTGCTCGCCGGCATCGGGAAGCGGGTCCAGCCAGTCGGGAAGCCTCGCCATCGCCGGGAGGCTAGACGGTCCTCCCGTCAGCCCGCGATTGCCACCGCCGCCGCTTCGCGCCCCGTGTGGGTCAGCGAGATCTCGACCGAAACGCCGAGCTCGGCCGCGCGGGCGGCCGCGGCCCCGTGGAGGCGCAGCACGGGCGGCCCGCCGGTCCCCAGGACTTCGACGTCGCGGAAGTTCCACGACTCGATGCCCAGCGCCTTGGCCACGGCTTCCTTGGCGCAGAACCGCGCCGCGAGATGCTGCCCGGGCCTTCCCCGTCCCGCGGCGTACTCGCGCTCGGCGTCGGTGAACAACCGCTCGGCCAGGCGCGGAGTCCGCTCCAGCGCGCGCTCGAGCCGGTCGATCTCGAGCAGGTCGATCCCAACGCGGAGACCCGCCCCGGGCAAGCGCTTACTCCACCGTGACGGTCTTGGCCAGGTTGCGAGGCTGGTCGACGTTCAGGCCGCGCCGGCGGGCGATGTGGTACGCGAGGAGCTGGAGCGGGATCACCGCCAGCACCGGCGCGAGCATCCACTCGGTGCGCGGCACCTCGATCACGTCATCGGCGTGCTGCCGGATCTCCTCGTCGCCCTCGGTGGCCACCGCGATCACGCTGGCGCCGCGGGCCCGGACCTCCTGGATGTTCGAGATCACCTTCCCGAGCACCGGGGACTCGGTGGCCACGACGACCACCGGCGTGCTCTTGTCGAGCAGGGCGATCGGCCCGTGCTTCATCTCACCGGCCGCATACGCGTCGGTCGCGATGTAGGAGATCTCCTTGAGCTTGAGCGCCCCCTCGAGCGCGACCGGCAGCCCAACGTGGCGGCCGAGATACAGGAAGAAGTCCGCGTCGGCGACGCGGTCGGCGATCGCCTCCACGCCGGCCATGCCGCGCTCGAACATCTCGGTGATCCGGTGCGGGAGTCGCTTGACCTCGCCGATCGTCTCCCACAGAACTTGCCCGTCCATCGTGCCGCGCAGCTCGGCCAGCCGGAGCGCGAACAGGTACAGCGCCACCACCTGGCTGACGAACGTCTTGGTCGCCGCCACCCCGATCTCGAGGCCTGCGCGGGTGTAGAGGACGGCGTCGGCGTCCCGGGTGGCTTGGGAGCCCATGATGTTCGTGATCGCCAGGACGCGAGCGCCGCGCTCGCGCGCCGTGCGCATCGCGGCCAGCGTGTCGGCCGTCTCGCCGGACTGCGAGATCCCGATCACCACGTCGCCGGGCCCGACCACCGGGTTGCGGTAGCGGTACTCGGAGGCGATCTCTACTTCCACCGGCACGCGAGAGAACTCCTCGATCGCGTAGCGGCCGATCAGACCGGCGTGATAGGAGGTGCCGCAGGCCACAATCACGACACGGCGGGCCGTGCGCAGTAGCTCGTCGTCGATCACGCCGAGATCGCCCAGATCGATGCCCACACCGCGGGCGGCGCGCTCGCCGATCGTCTCGGCCACCGCACTGGCCTGCTCGTGGATCTCCTTGAGCATGAACGTCTCGAAGCCCTGCTTCTCGGCCGTCTCGGTGTCCCAGTCGATCTCGACGACCTCGCGATCCACCGGCGTGCCCTCGGGGGTGAAGAACTCGACGCCTTCGGGGCGCAGGACCACGATCTCGTTGTTCTCGATGTACTGGACGTGGTGCGTGTGACGCAGGAAGGCGGGGATGGCCGAGGCGATGAACTGCTCGCCCTCACCGCGACCCACGATCAGCGGGCATTCCTTGCGCGCGCCGACAAGCACGCTGGGCTGATCAGCGGTCATCGCGACGAACGCGTAGTGGCCGCGGAGGTCGTGATAGGCGCGGCGCACGGCCTCGACCAGATCCCCCTCGTCGTAGTGGGCGACCAGGTGGGCGATCACCTCGGCGTCGGTCTCGGAGGTGAACTCGGCGCCCTCGGCCTGCAGGCGGCGCTTGAGCGAGACGTAGTTCTCGACGATCCCGTTGACCACGATGTGGACGCGGTCGGTGGTGTCGAAATGCGGGTGGGCGTTCTCCTCGGTCACGCCGCCGTGGGTGGCCCACCGGGTGTGGCCGATGCCGGTGCCCGGCTGGGGACGCTCGGCGACCGCCACTGCACCGGAATTTTGTTCAAAGCCGCCACCGGCCTCGATCGCGCCCCGCAGTGCGCTCAGGTTGCCGACCGCGCGGACCGCGTCGATGCGGTCGCCGTCGAGCACCGAGATGCCAGCACTGTCATAGCCGCGATACTCGAGCTTCTCGAGCCCGGCGAGCAGAAGTGGGCGTGCCTGGCGTGGACCCACGTACCCGACGATTCCACACATCCGTCCTAGCTTCCCCTTTCGTGTCGGTCAAACCGCACGACTCTTCCGGTCCCCGGCGTACGCAGCCAGGGATCTTAGCCGCAAGTTTTCTCGATGAAATAACGGCCGATCAGGCGGGAGTTCGCGCGCCGCCGGCCATTTCCTGGTCAGACGTCAGGGCAGGGCGGTCTCCACGACCTCGCGCAGCCGGTCGCAGATCTCGTCGGTCTCCTGCTGGCTGGGAGCTTCGACCATGACCCGGATGAGCGGCTCGGTGCCCGACGGCCGGACCAGCACCCGCCCTCGTCCGCTCAGCCCCTCGTGCTCGCGGGCGATCGCCTCCTCCACGCCGGGATCGGCGAGCGCGGCGGCCAATCCGGCCCGATCGCTGGCTCGAATGTTGACCAGGCGCTGCGGCAGCTTGTCCATCGCGTCGCGGTCGGCCAGGTCGCGTCCTCCCAGCGCCTCGAGCGTGAGGAGCGCACTGGCGATCCCGTCACCCGAGGGGCCGATGTCCAGATCGATGATGTGGCCGGATTGCTCGCCGCCGAGCGCCCAGCCCCGCTTGCGGAGCTCGTCGAGCACATAACGGTCCCCGACGGCGGTGGTGGCCACCTCGATCCCGGCCGCCTCCATGGCCCGGTGAAAGCCGTAGTTGGTCATGACCGTGACCACGACGCCGTTGCCGGGGAGACGACCCAGCGAGCGCAGATGGATCGCGGCCAGGGCGACCAACTCGTCGCCGTCGACCACGGCCCCGCCCCGGTCCACCGCGAGCACTCGATCGCCGTCGCCGTCGAAGGCGAAGGCGACGTCGTGCCCGCCCCCCGAGATCCGTTCGACCAGCCCATCGAGATGGGTCGAGCCGCACCGCAGGTTGATGTTCACGCCGTCCGGCTGGTTGGCGACCACGGTCACGTCCGCTCCCAGGCGGCGGAAGATCTCCGGTGCGGCCTCGAACGTGGCGCCATTGGCGCAGTCCAGGAGCATCCGCATCCCGCTCAGGTCGAGTCCGGAAAAGCGCCGCTGCAGGCGGCCCAGGTAATCCTCGAGCGCGCCCTCGAACGGCTTGATATGGCCGATGTGCGGCGGGGCGGGCGGCGGGGTCTCGAGCTCGGCCTCGATCTCGTGCTCCGTGTCGTCGTCGAGCTTGAATCCGTCGGAGGCGAACAGCTTGATGCCGTTGTCCTCGTAGGGGTTGTGCGAGGCCGAGATCACCGCGGCGAGGTCCAGGCTATGCCCGCGCACGAGCAGCGGTGCGGCCGGCGTGGGCAGCACGCCGGCCAGCCAGGCGTCGCCGCCGGCCGCGGCCACGCCGGCCGCGATGGCCGACTCGAGCATCGCGCCAGACTCCCGGGTGTCCCGGATGATCAGAACCTGAGGACGAGCGGCCTCGATCCGGGTGACCGCCGTGCGGGCCAGCTTGAGCGCCAGCTCAGCGGTGAGAAAGTGTCCCGCCCGGCCGCGGACGCCGTCCGTGCCGAAAAGCTCGCGCGCCACCGTCAGCGCTTGGAGAACTGCGGCCGCTTGCGCGCCTTCTTGAGCCCGGCCTTCTTACGCTCCTTGACGCGCGGATCGCGGGTCAGGAAGCCACGGCGCTTGAGCTCGCCGCGCAGGTTCGGGTCGGCCACGATGAGCGCGCGGGAGATCCCGTGGCGCAGTGCGCCGGCCTGGGCGGACACGCCGCCGCCGTGCATCCGGGCGACCACGTCCATCCGCGACTCGTAGCCGACGGTCTCGAGCGGCTGGCGGATGATCCGCTGAAGGGTCTCGCGCGGGAAGAACGCCTCGAGCGTCTTGCCGTTGATCACGTAGGTGCCGCTCCCGGGCTTGAGGATTACCCGCGCGACGGCGGTCTTGCGCTTGCCGGTCGACGTGTAGCGCGCACCGGCGGCCAGATCGATGGCGGCGTCGGCGATCGGCCGGGCCTCGTCCTCGTCGGCCTCGGCGCGTTCGCGGGCGGCCAGAGCCTCCGCCTCGGCCTCGGCCGCAGCCTGGGCCTCGGCGTCGAGGAACTGCTCGCCCTCGGGGATGATGTCGGGAATCAGGTCCGCGCCGGGGATCTCGGGTTTCTGGCGCGGGGTGAGGTCCTCGAGCTCCTCGTTCTCGCCTGCCTCCTCCTCGCCGGCCGGCGCCTCGGCAGCAGCCGGTGCCTCGGCAGCAGCCGGCGCCTCGGCAGCAGCCGGTGCCTCGGCAGCAGCCGGCGCCTCGGCGGCGCTCGGCGAGCGGCTCCTCGGTGCGGCCTCGACGCCTCCTCAGCCGGGGCTTCGGCGACCGGCTCCTCCGAGGGTCGGCGGCTCCTCGGGCCTCGGCCACCGGCTCCGGTTCGGCCTGCGCCTCCGGCTCGGCCTGCGCCTCCGCGCCGGTGCCCTGAAGCTCCTCGTCGCGCTGCTCGTCCTCGGGCCGTTCGCTCACTGCTCGATCTCCATCGGTTGCGGCTGTTGGGCGGCGTGCGGATGCTCGGGACCGGCGTAGACCTTCAGCTTGGTCAGCTGCTTGCGGGCCAGCCGGTTGCGCGGAAGCATGCCCTTGACGGCGAGGCGGATGACCTCCTCGGGCCGGCGCTCGAGCATGTCGTTCAAGGTGCGGGACTTCAGCCCGCCGGGATAGCCGGAGTGCCGGTAGTACATCTTGTCCGAGCGCTTGTTGCCGGTCACCGCGATCTTCTCGGCGTTGACGACGATCACGAAGTCGCCGGTGTCGACGTGCGGGGTGTAGGTCGGCTTGCGCTTGCCCCGCAGCGTGTCGGCGATCTGGGTGGCCAGGCGCCCGAGCGTCTGCCCGTCGGCGTCGACGAGCAGCCAGTTTCGTTCGCGATCGGCAGGTGTGGCTACGTAGGTCTTCATGGCACGCACAAGCCGCGCGAAGGCCGCGCGGCTTCAGGCAATGATAGGCGATCCGCGGCAAACGGTCCGTGACTGAATTCGCACGCCCCGATCGGGCCCTAATCTCAGCTCATGCGGCTTTCCCTGCAGCTTCGCCGGGCGGCGATGCGCGTGGCGTATGCCGGGCGACGCACGTACTGGTTCGTGCTCCGGCCCCGGATCGTCGGGGTCAAGTGCGTGCTGATCCACGGCAACGACGTGCTGCTCGTCCGCCACACATACGGGAACCGCGCATGGGACATCCCGGGCGGCACGGTGAGACGCCGCGAACTGCCGCGCCACACCGCCGAGCGCGAGATGCACGAGGAGCTCGGCCGTCGAATCGAGGACTGGACGGCGCTCGGCGAGCTGTTCGTCAACAACAACCACCACGACGACAACCTCCACCTGTTCCAGGCGCGGATCGCGGAGCGCGAGCTCGATCTGAACCTGACCGAGCTGTCCGAGGCGGCCTGGTTTCCCCGCGACTCCCTGCCCACGGAACTGGCTCGCTACGTGCGCGCGATCCTGAAACGCGTCGAGGTCTAGGAGACCCGGAGCGCGGATGCGCGCGTCGTCGTGGTCCGGGTCGTGCTGTGCGAGCTGGCGGTCAGCGTCAGCTTCAGCGAGATGCGCTGGTGGCGGTGAAGGGCGCCGCGTAGCGCCGGCAAGACGCCGGCCGCCGGCTTGACCACGAGCACGGTCGGACGGCCTGCGGTGACCGCGCCATGAAGCGTGCCGAACCGGAGCTGGAATGGCCTGAGCCGCCCCTTTCTGGCCACCCGCGCCTGGACGACGAGCTGCACGTTGGCCCGGGCGTCGCAGGTCACGAGCACGCCCATGCCCTGGGAACGCAGCCGCCGGGTGAGCGCCTTGACCGTGCAGCGCTGCGCGTGCACGCCGATCGCGGCCGTGGAGGTGCTCGCCGCGTGGTCGTTGTCTCCGGGATAGGCCGCGGTGATCCGCGCCTGACTCGGAGGCAGCTGCCCGGGCGAGAACTGCACCGCGCACGAGGACACACCGGCCGCCGCCCTCGGCCCGAGCAGGCACGCGCCGCTCTGGGGGAACGCGGCCGCGGGGGTCGGCGAGGCGAACGAGACCACGCCCGTCGGTGCGGTCGGGCTCCCGCCGGCGGCGTCCGAGACGGTGGCCGTGCAGGTCGTGCCGGCCGACACCGCGACCGAAGCCGGGGAGCACGTCACGGCGGTCGTGGTCGCCCGCGGCCCGACCGCGATTTCGACCTGCTTGGTCTGCTCCGCGCCACTCGAGTCGTCGACCGTCACCTGGGCGACGTAGCTACCGGTGTGGGCGTAGGCGTGGTTGCCGGCGACCAGGAACGTCCCGCCCGCGCCGGGCGTGATCGTGCCGGCGCTACTGCTCCCGTCGCCCCAATCGATCACCGCCTTGGGGCGGGCGCTCGGGTTCGACTCGGTGAAGGTGTCAAGCGCGGAGGTGACCGGCATCCCCGCCGTGGCCGCGAGCGCCCCGCGCGCCGGCGCGGGCTCGGCCAGGACGACGTCATCGCCGGCGACGAGGTCGCTCGTGGATGGCCCCGGCGAGGCTGTGCCGCCATCGAAGTCGAAGATCTCCCCGGTACCGAGGGTGACCACGACCCGGGTCACGACCGGATCAGGGAACAGCAGCCCAGCGAACGAGGGGCCACCGGCGTTCACCGGCGCGAACACATGCCCGAGGAGGATGTCGCCGTTGTAGTACTGCACCTCCGTCTGGTTCGCGGCAGTCACGTTCAAGAACACAACGCCGAGTCCTCTCGCCTCCGCCGGGGTCGGTGTGGTTGCCTGGTCGCCCGGAGCCAGGACGTCGAATTGGGCCGTGGCGGAGTTGAACGGTGCCCACACGTTCGGCGCGCTGAACGGGGAGAAGCTCGCGCTCGAGTTGAGGGAGTGGAAGCCATTGTTGGCCGCGACCGCGATCTCCGGCCCGAGCTCGAGCCCCCAGGGCTCAAGGCGGCTGCGTGCGGGCGCGACCACATCGCCGGCCTCGATCACCGTCGATCCCGGGTCGCTGCCGTCGACCCGAATCGCGTCCCAGTCGACGTGACGGAACCCAGCGCCCTGCTCCCCGGCCGTCGTGCCGTTGTCGGCACCGCCCGCGGCCGCCTCAAAGGCCGCGATGTTCAAGTATGTGGTCGGCGGCCCACCGGTCGGCACGCCGAGCGACGCGCGCGCCGCCGGCACGGCGAAGCCGAGCGCAACCAGCACCGCCACAATCCCCCGAGTCGCCCACCTCACAGCCACCAACGGTGAGTCAGTCTACTCCCACTCGATCGTCCCTGGCGGCTTGCTCGTGATGTCGAGCACCACGCGTCCGACCGATCGGATCTCGCCGATCATCCTGGCCGCGATCTTCTCGAGCAGGTCGTAGGGCAGCCTGGCCCAGTCGGCGGTCATCGCGTCGTCGCTGGTCACGGCGCGGATCGCGATCACGTTCCCGTACGTCCGCACGTCGCCCTGGACCCCCACCGTGCGGATGTCGGGGAGCACGCAGAAGGACTGCCACAGCTCGCGGTAGAGCCCGGCCTTGCGGATCTCGTCCTGAAGGATCGCGTCGGCCTCACGGAGGGTCTCGAGGCGCTCGCGCGTGGCCTCGCCGCCGACGATCCGGATGGCCAGACCGGGACCGGGGAACGGCTGGCGCCACACCAGACGCTCGGGGAGTCCGAGCTCGGCCCCCACCGCGCGCACCTCGTCCTTGAACAGGGCGCGCAGGGGCTCGACCAGCCCGAAGTCGAGATCTTCGGGCAGACCGCCCACGTTGTGGTGGGACTTGATCGTCGCCGCGCCGGTGCTCCCACCCGATTCGATCACGTCCGAGTACAGCGTGCCCTGGACGAGGAAGTGCACGTCGTCGAGCCGACGAGCCTCCTCCTCGAACACCCGGATGAACTCGGTGCCGATCCGCTTGCGCTTCTCCTCGGGGTCGGTGACGCCCTTCAGGCGGGCCAGGAACCGCTCAGAGGCCTCGACGGCGATCAGCGGCACGTGGAAGTAATCGCGGAACGCCTTGATCACCTGGGCGCCCTCGTCTTTGCGCATCAGCCCGTGGTCGACGAACACGCAGGTCAGCCGGTCGCCGATCGCGCGGTGCACGAGCAGCGCGGCCACGCTCGAGTCGACTCCGCCCGAGAGGCCGCAGATCGCCCGGCCGTCCCCGACCTGGGCCCGGATCCGCTCGATCTGGTCCTCGATCACCGAGGTCGCGCTCCAGGTCCGCTCGCAGCCGCACACGTCGGCCAGGAAGTTGGTCAGGACCTGGTTCCCGTACGGCGTGTGGACCACCTCGGGGTGGAACTGGATGCCGTACACGCCGCGCTCCACGGACTCGAACGCCGCGACCGGCGAGGCGCTCGAGGCGGCCAGAGCGCTGAACCCGGGCGGTGGGGCGAACACCGTGTCGCGATGGGACATCCAGCAGGTCTGCTCCGCCGGGGTACCGGCCAGCAGCCTGCCCGCATCCCCCACGGTCAGCTGCGAGCGGCCGAACTCGCCGACCTCGGCGCCCTCGATCCGCCCGCCCAGCGCGAGCGCGAGCAGCTGCATCCCGTAGCAGATGCCCAGCACCGGGATGCCCAGCTCGAGCAGCTCGGGATCGAGCGCCGGCGCGCCGTCCTCGTACACCGAGGCCGGGCCGCCGGACAGGATCACGCCCTTGGGCCGCCGGCGGCGCACCTCCTCCAGACCCATGTGGTGCGGGAGCAACTCGGAGAACACCCCGCATTCGCGCACGCGGCGGGCGATCAGCTGCGAGTACTGCCCTCCGAAGTCGAGGACGACGACCTCTTCCTGGATGGGGGGCCGCTCCGCGGCATCCTCCGGATGATCTTGCGGCAGGCCAGATTGGCGAGGCATGGATGCTGAGCGGGCCGTAGCCGCAAGGCCGTGCGGGCCCGTCCGGACGGTGGTCGCGCTCACGCGCGCACCCCCTGGCGAGCGAAAACCGAGTCGGCCGAGGACGCAGAGAGCATGGCGTGCGCCAGCACGCGAGCGACCGAGGACGGCGGCCGGCGACGGTTTGCAGCCGCCAGGTTATTCGACACTGACCGCGGCGGCGGTCGGTTTGGCGCCCATGCCCACACCCTGCTCACGCTGGAGGTGCTTGCCCTCGGTCTGGAGGGCCGGCGCCACCGCCAACTCCGCCCGGTTGAACTCGGCGATATCCCGGTAGCCGCAGGTGGCCATCGACGTGCGCAGCGCGCCCATCAGGTTGAACGTGCCGTCGTTCTCGCGGGCCGGGCCCTTGATGATCTCCTCGAGGCTGCCGTTCGGCGTGGTCTGCACGCGCGCGCCGCGCGGAAGCGAGGGATGGAAGGTCGCCATGCCCCAGTTGTAGCCGCGCCCGGGCGCCTCGTAGGCCCGGGCCAGGGCGGAGCCGAGCATCACCGCGTCGGCGCCGCACGCGATCGCCTTGGCGATGTCGCCGCCGTTGCGCATGCCGCCGTCGGCGATAACCTTGACGTAGTCGCCGCTCTCCAGCATGTGCTGCGAGCGCGCCGCCGCCACGTCGGCGATCGCGGTGGCCTGGGGCACGCCGATCCCCAGCACTCCGCGGGTTGTGCAGATCGCGCCCGGGCCGACGCCGACCAGCACACCCTCGGCGCCGGTGCGCATGAGGTGAAGGCCGGTGTGGTAGGAGGCGCAGCCGCCCACGATCACCGGGGTCGGGGCCAGCTCGCGGATGAACTCCTTGAGGTTCAGCGGTGGTCGGCTCTCGTCGCGAGAGACGTGCTCGGCCGACACCACCGTGCCCTGGATGACCAGGATGTCGAGGCCCGCCTCGAGTGCCACCTCGTAGTACTTGCGGACCTTCTGCGGGGTCAGCGACGCGGCGGCGACCACGCCGTGAGACTTGATCTCCTTGATCCGCTCGGCGATCAGCTCCGGCTTGACCGGCTCGCGGTAGATGTCCTGCATCTCCCGCGTGGCGATGTCCTTGGAGAAGGTCGAGATCCGCTCGAGCTCGGAGTCCGCGTCCTCATAGCGGCAGAAGATCCCCTCGAGATTGAGCACCGCCAGCCCGCCGAGCTTGCCGATGATCCCGGCCGTCTCGGGCGAGACCACGCCGTCCAGCGCGGCGCCGACCAGCGGGAGCTCGAACCGGTATGGACCGAGGGTCCACGAGATGTCGACGTCGTCCGGATCGCGCGTGCGCCGCGATGGCACGATGGCGATCTCGTCGAATCCATACGCCCGCCGGGCCTTCTTGCCGCGTCCGATCTCTACTTCCATTGCGGCATCGTATGAGTCGAGGCGGACGGCAGCGGGGCGTCGGTCATCGGGCCGTCGATCGTAGCAGCGGGTTATGGAGCCTCAAGGCGCTCCATCCCTCCAAACTGCGGGGTTTCGTTCAGCCGATTTCCGCGCCGGTGTGCAGGTGCTCGAGCTCGACCTCGCCGAGCAGGCGATCCACCGCGGCCGGATCGATCAGACCGGCGCCGAAGTGCTGTACCGACTCGGCGCCGCAGGCCACGCCGTAGCGCAGGCACTCGATCGGCGAGCGGGCCTGGTAGCGGGCGGCGATGAACCCGGCCAGGAAGGCATCGCCTGAGCCGATCGTCGAGCGCGCCTCCTGCTCCTCGACCCGCACCCGGTAAAGCCCATGGTTACCGCCGTCGGCGACGTAGGCGTAGCAGCCGTCGGAGACCGTCATGATCGCCTCGGCCGGACCCAGGCGGGTCATCTCGACCACCGCCTCGGCGCGGTCGCTCGAGTCGTTGAACTCGTGGCCGACCAGCTCCTCGGACTCGAGCTCGTTGGGCGAGACGATGTCGGGCTCGGCGCGCGCGGCCAGGCGCAGCGGCTCACCCTCGGTGTCGACGATCGTGATCACGTTCTGCTTCTTGAGATCGCGGATCAGGCCGGCGTACACGTCGGGCGGCACGCCGCGGGGCAGGCTGCCGGCGAACACGCACATGCTCGCGCCCTTGGCCAGGTACAGGAGCTTGTCGCGAAACAGCTCGAGGTCGTGGGCGGACACCGCCGGCCCGCGCTCGTTGATCTCGGTGTGCACGCCGGTCGTCGGGTCGAGCACGGCGGTGTTGGTGCGCGACTCCTCGCGGATGCGCACGAAGCCGTTGAGGATTGCCTCGTCGCCCAGCGCCTCGACGATCATGTTGCCGGTCGCGCCGCCGGCCAGGCCGGTCGCGATCACCGGCGCGCCGAGTCGCTTGAGCGCCCGGGCGATGTTGACTCCCTTGCCGCCCGGCATCGTGGTCTGCTCCACCGAGCGATGCCGGCGCCCGACCCGGAAGTTCGGAACCTCGAGCGTTTTGTCGAGGGCGGCGTTGAGCGTGACGGTGATGATCATGGCGGCACTTGAGTTACCCGCCGCGGCTTATCCCCTGGTCAATTCGCGCCAGAACATTCGCAGCCCAATAGCCGCGCAGGCTGCCAGCACGAGTCCCGACAGCGTAGCCGATAGCACCACGACCCTTCCGGGGCCCTTCGAGGTGCGGAGCTTCGGCACCGCCGAGACCAGCTCGAGCGGGATCCGAGCCTGCACCCGACCCCCCACCAGGACCGCTGCCCAGCCGACCACGGCATGTGCCGGCAAGGGGCCGGCCAGTTGCGCGGGCGCGTGTACCCGGACCCGGATGCGCGCCGAGCGCGGGACCACATGCGTGTAGCTGGTGGTCGCGAATATCCGCGGGTGCAGAGTCGGCTGGCCCTTCACTCCGAGACGCCCGAGCACCTCGCCGGCGTGGACCGGCGTCTTTAGTCCGAAGTTCTCGAAGCCGTAGCCGAGGAGCGCGAGCGCGGACGCGTCCCGGGCCGCCTCGCTCGGGGTGCCGAGGACCACGTCGATCAGCGTCATACCGTCCCGCGTGCCCGACGCCATGAGCACGTAGCCGGCCTGGAGCGTATGGCCGGTCTTGACGCCGTTGACCCACGGGTAGCGAGCGACGAGGTCATTCAGGTTGGTTACGTGACGGACGTGGTTGCCGGTCCGCAGCACCGCGCTCTTCTTGCTCACCACGGCCCGCATGAACGGCTCCGAGCGCAGCAGAAAGCGGGCGAGCGTCACGAGATCGTGGGCACTCGAGTAGTTGCCCGGCGTATCGAGCCCGCTCGGGGTCGTGTAGTGGGTGTGGGTCAGGTGCAGCGCCCGGGCGCGGGCGTTCATCATGGCCACGAAGCGCGAAACCGATCCGTGCCCGACGTTGTAGGCGAGGTCCTCCGCGGCGTCGTCGGCACTCGGCAGCATCAGCGCAATCAACAGGTCGTGCACGCTCATCCGCTCGCCCGGCACCAGATGGATCTGCGAGTCCTCCGCGGCGAAGAAGAAGTCCGGGTCGGCGAACATGTCGCTCAGCCGCGCGTGGTTCAGCGTGACGAGCGCGGTCATCAGCTTGGTCGTGCTGGCGATCGCGCGCTCGGCGTTCTGGTCCCGCCCGAACAGCTGCTCCCCGCTGCCCTCGTCGATCAGGGCGGCCGCGCGGACGCCGGGTAGGGGTGGACCTGCGGCCGAGGCGTCCGCGACCCCGAGCGATGCCGCCATCAGTGCGCTCAGCGCCAGGGTCACCGCGAGCAGCCACCAGACGGACCGCAGTCCGCCTCTCGCCCGTCTCATCCCTACCTCATCGCCGCAGCCGGAGGCGCTGCTGCGGGTGTAGGGAGTCGGGAGTCACGTTGGGGTTCAGGCCCTCCAACGTGCTCAGCGACACCCCGGTCTTGGACGCGATCCTCGACAGCGTGTCGTTCGGCTTGACGAAGTAGAACTTCGCCTTGCTGGACACCTTGTGATTGGTCCGCGCGGCGGGGGTGGTGGCGGTCTGGACGATCGAGGTGGATGTCGTGCTGTGCTTTCCGATGATCGCCCGGTGGACGATCACGTAGCTGACCACCGCCACCGCGGCGATCGCAAGCGGGGCCAGGTAGCGCGCTGGATTCCTCCACCCCTCCATCCCGACGGCGATCATACAAGCGCCCGCGGGGCCGACCACGCGCCCGCGCAACGGGTTTCGGCAAGCACTGATCCGATAGCCGCGGTCGCGTTGGCGGCGGCGGGCTCACGCCGCCAGGCGCCAGGCCAACTCGCGCAGACGGCTGGCCTCGCGAGCCGCGGCGTCGGCGGGGTCGCCGCCGGTGCGCTCGTGCGCGGTGACGATCCCGCGCGAGGCGGAGACCAGCCCGCTGGCCCGGCCGGGAGCGAAGGCCGCGGCGAGCTCCTCGACCCGGCCGCCCTGAGCCCCCACGCCGGGAAGCAGAAACACCGCGTGGGGCATGCGCTCGCGTAGCGCGCCCAGCCGGCCCGGAGCGGTGGCGCCGACCACCGCGCCGACGTCCGAGAGGCCGCGTCGCCCGATCCCATCCGACCCGAGCTCGTCGACCAGGTCGGCCAGCCGGTCGCTGACCGAGCGGCCGTCCGCCAGCGCCCGCTCCTGGATGTCGGCGGCGCCCGGATTGGACGTGCGAACCAGGACGAACAGGCCCGCGCCGCCTGCCCGGGCGGTGGACACCAACGGTTCGAGCGAGTCGCCACCGAGCAGCGGGTTCACGGTCAGGGCATCGGCGCCCAGGCCGGGCACCGGCCCGAACGGCGTGGGGGTCTGCCCGAGGAACGCCTGGGCGTACGCCGCGGCGGTGACCTCGACGTCGCCGCGCTTGGCGTCGGCGATCACGAGTAGGCCGTGCTCGCGGGCGTTCGCAACCGTCTCGGCGAGCGCGGCCCAGCCCGGCGCGCCGAGCCGCTCGAAGCAGGCGACCTGCGGCTTGACCGCGACGCAGTGCTCGGCCGCCGCGGCGATGAGGAGCGCGCAATGCGCGGCCACCGCCCCGGCGGCGCGCACCGCCGGCGAGTCCGCACCGCTTTGAGCCGCGGAGCCGGCGAGCGCCTGCGGCCACAACCGCGCCGGGTCGGGATCGAGCCCGAGCACGAGCTGAGACTCGCGCTCCTCGACCCGCTCAGCCAGCCGATCGCCGAAGCTGGTGGTCGTGTGTGCCCCGATGGTCGCGGATGCGCCTTCGATGGACGCCACGGTCACGGCATCCCGCTCGCGACCGCGGCATCCGGCTCGGACACGGAGTTCGACGGCTAGTTGACCGACTTCTTCAGCCCGGCGCCAGCCGTGAAGCGCGGTACGTTGGAAGCCGCGATCTGGATTCGCTCGCCCGTCGCGGGATTGCGGCCCTCGCGAGCGGAGCGGGCCGAGACGCTGAACTTGCCGAAGCCAGAGAACGACACTTCGCTCCCCCGCTTGAGCGCATCCTCGACCGTATCCAGGAAAGCGTCGACCGCACCCGCCGCGTCCTTCTTGCTCAGTCCGGCACGATCGGCGACTTGGTCCACGAATTCTTGTTTGGTCACTTGCTCCCTCCTTCGAGGTGGTAGGAATTGCCGAAGCTAACACGAGCGGCGGACAGCCGAGTGCGCCGTGGCTTCGGGCCCGGGAATTGTCTCGGCTGAGCCAGACGCGCCGCATCAAGCCATAGCTCAGTTTTTCGGAATTTGCGCAATTCCCCTCCCATGATCAGCCAGGCAGAACATGCCGAGCCCTCCGAGGCCGAATCCTCAGCCGTCGGGGACAAGGACCAGAATGCGGTTGTGAACCTGGCTCGACTCGCTTGGTTGGGCACCGTCGGGGCGTGCCTGATCGCCGTGCTGATCCTCGTGCTCGAGGGCTATTACGGCTACGCAGGCGTGACGTTCGCGGTGGCCGTAGCAGCCTTCATCAACCTGCTCTAGGGCCCGGCGCAAGCGGACCGCGAGCGCGAGAAAGCTGCCATTCGGCGATCCGCCGGCGCCGAGTGGCGGAACGCTCGCGCTAGGCGCGAGTGAATTCGCATTCACCACCGTCCGGGGGCTCGAGTGGCGGGCTCACTCGCGGTCGGGAGCGGAGCCGGCGGTGGCGCGGCGGAGCTCCTCGCCCGGCCGGACGCGATCCTGGGGCTCCAGGTGGATCAGAACGTCCGCCCCGCCGAGGTGCGCCCCGATGACGTCCTGGAGCTCGTGGGCGGTGCGGTGGGCGTCCTCGAGCGAAGTGCCGCGGCGGAACTGGACGTGCAGGTCGACGTAGCGGCGGGCGCCGGCCTGGCGCGTGCGCAGCTCGTGGTAGCCGACCACCCCGCGTTCCCCGAACTGCTCGATCGCGCCGCGGATGGCGGCGACCTCGTCGGCGGGCAGAGCCTCGTCGACGAGCACCCGACCCGACCGCGCGAGCAGCCGCACGCCGGTGACCACAATCGATGCCGCCACGATCAGAGCGACCACCGGATCGAGCCATTGGGCGCCTGTGATGGCGACCAAGGCCAGCCCGACGAGCACGGCGAGCGAGGTCAGGGCGTCCGTACGCAGGTGGGCGGCGTCGCCCTCCAAAGCAGGCGAGGATGTCTTGCGGGCGTTGCGCGCGATCACCGTCGAGACGACCAGGTTGGCCACCAGCGAGAAGGCCACGACCGCGATGCCGACCCCCAGCCGCTGCACGTGCCCCCCGCCGGTCAGGTGGCGGATGGCCTGGAAGGCGATGGCCGCCGACCCGACCAGGATCAGCACGCCCTCGATCGCCGCGGCCAGGTTCTCGAGCTTCTCGTGCCCGTAGCGGTGGCTCTCGTCGGCCGGCTCGCCCGCCTTGCGCACAGAGAAGAAGGCGACCATCGAGGCGACCAGGTCGATGCTCGAGTGCACCGCCTCGGTCAGGATCGCCACCGAGCCGGTGATCGACCCGGCCACAACTTTCAACAGGATCAGGCAGGTATTGGAGACGACCGAAAGGGCAGCCGTTCTCTGCTTGATCTGCGGGGTCCCGGGCGCGCCGTCAGGTATCAGAGCCGGATCCATCTCAGCAGCGCGCGCACCGCGTGGCCGCGATGGCTGATCGCGTCCTTCTCGGCATCCGTGAGCTCGGCCATGGTCCGATTGTCCCCGGTCGCGTCCGGAACGAATACGGGGTCGTAGCCGAAACCGTTCGAGCCTGCCCGCTCCCGCGCCATTCGGCCGCGGCAATCGCCGAAGAACACTCGCTCCTCGCCGGTCGAGGGGTTCACGTAGGCCAGCGCGCACACGTAGCGCAGGCGGCTGTCGGCCGGAACGTCGTCCACGAACTTGGAAAGGTTCTCCTCGTCGGTGGCTTCCGGGCCGGCGAACCGGGCCGAGCGCACACCGGGCGCGCCGGACAGCGCGCTGGCCTCGATCCCCGAGTCGTCGGCGATGGCGGGCCGGCCGGTGGCGCTCGCCGCGGTCAGCGCCTTGGGCAGGGCGTTGTCGGCGAAGGTGACGCCGTCTTCGGGCGGCAGTTCGACCTCGTCGGGGAGCGGCTCCACCGAGACCCCCATCGGCTCGAACAGCCGCTGCATCTCCTTCACCTTGTGGGGGTTGCGCGTGGCGAGGACGAGTGACGTCATGCCACCGCGGCTTCTTGACGCGCGCGCAGCTCAACGATCCCGCCGGCGGCAAGCGCCAGGAGGTCGTCGAGATGGGCGCGGGACAGCGGGGTGCGTTCCGCGGTCGCCTGGACCTCGACCAGTCCCCCGTCGCCGGTCATGACCACGTTGGCGTCGACCTCGGCGGTGGAGTCTTCGCTGTAGTCGAGGTCGAGCAGCGGCACGCCGTTCACGATCCCGCAGGAAACCGCCGCGACGGTGCCGGTCAGCGGCGAGCGCTCGAGCGATCCCTCGGAGATCAACCGCGAGCAGGCCAGCTGGAGCGCCACCATCCCGCCGGTGATCGAAGCGCAGCGCGTGCCGCCGTCGGCCTGCAACACGTCGCAGTCCACGTACACGGTCCGCTCGCCCAACCCGGCGAAATCGATCACGCCGCGCAGCGAACGGCCGATCAGCCGCTGGATCTCGACCGTGCGACCGTCGGGCCGGCCCCGGCTGACGTCGCGCTGCTTGCGCTCGCCGGTGGAGGCGGGCAGCATGCCGTACTCGGCAGTAACCCACCCCCGCCCGGACCCGGCCAGCCAGCGCGGAACGCTGTCCTGCACTGAGGCGGTGCAGATCACTCGCGTCTCGCCCATCGAGATGAGCGCCGAGCCCGTCGCCGTGCGCACGAAGCCCGGCTCGATCGACACCGGACGAAGCGCGTCGGGGGCGCGATCGTAGCTGCGAGACGGAGGCGCGGCGCTCATGCCGCGACCTTGGCCGACAGCTCCACGTGCGCGACCTCGCCCAACGGCATCTGCAGAAAGCGCGTCCCAACCGCGCGGAACGACTCGACGTCGGCGGTGCACATGAACCGATACGCCCCCTCTCCGGACTGTGGATTGAGCAGGTCTCGCGAGGCGAGCGCGCGCTCCACGCTGCGCGCGACGCCGGCGCCCGACGTGACCAGCGTCACGCCCCGTCCGAGCGAGCGCTGGAGCATCGGCGCGACGAGCGGATAGTGGGTGCAGCCAAGGATCACGGTGTCTACCGCGGCGTCTCGCAGCGGCACGCAGTAACCGCGCACGGTCTCCACGACATGCGAGTCGAACGGAAAGCCGCCCTGGATGATCGGCGCCAGATCGGCGCACGCGACGCTGTCCAGGTGAACGTGCGGATCGGCCGCCGCGACGGCCCGGTCATACGCGCCCGACGCCACCGTCGCCGGCGTGGCCAACAGCCCGATGCGGCCGCTGCGGCTCCCGGCCACCGCCAGCTGCGTGGCTGGACCGACCACACCGATCACGTCGATGTCGCGCCCGGTGCGCCGGAGCAGCTCCTCGACGGCACCCAGCGCCGCCGAGCTGGCCGCGTTGCACGCGATCACCAACAGCTTCGCCCCGGCCGCCAGCAGGTGCTCGGCGATCTCGATCGAGAACGCCCGCAGCTCGTCCTGAGTACGAGCGCCGTACGGGAAGCGTGCGGTGTCGCCGAGGTACAGGTAGTCCTCGGCGGGCAGCGAGACGAGCAACTCATGCAGGACGGTCAGCCCGCCGACGCCTGAGTCGAATACGCCGATGGGCTGGCGGGCGGTGCGCGTCATCGCGCGGGATGGTGCCAGAGGTGGGCGGCGGTACGCTCGCCCCCCGCATGCGTGCGCTGATCGTCACGAACATGTATCCGACCCCCGCCCGCCCCGCGCTGGGGAGCTTCGTGCGCGACCAGGTCGAGGCGCTGCGCCGGATCGAGGGGGTGCAGGTCGAGCTGTTCGCGTTTGCGCCGGGTGGCGCCGGGACATACATGAACGCGGCGCGGGAGCTCTTCCGCAGCCACCGTGCCGTGCGCTACGACGTCGTCCACGCCCACTTCGGGCTCACCGCGTGGCCGGCGCTGGCCGCGCGCGGCGCCGCGTATGCAGTCACGCTGCACGGCACCGACCTGGTGCACCGGCGCTCTCGGCCGATCACGCTGGCCGCGCTCCCATTCGAGGACCTGGTGGCCACGGTGTCGGAGCCGCTGGCCGCCCACGTACCCAGCTGGGCCGTGCACGGTGCGAAAGCGATCCTGCCGTGCGGCGTCGATCTCGAGCGCTTCAAGCCGATGCCGCGCGCCGAGGCCCGGGCCGCGCTGGACCTGTCACCAACCGAGCGCTACCTGCTGTTTGCAGCCGACCCGAAAAGACCCGAGAAGCGCCACGACCGCGCGCTCGCGGCCGCCGCCGGGACGGGAGCCAACCTCATCACGCTCGGGAACGTCGAGCCGAAGCAGGTCCCGCTCTACGTCAACGCAGCCAACGCGGTGCTCGTCCCGTCCGAGCGCGAGAGCTTCGGGCTGGCCGTGCTCGAGGCGCTGGCCTGCAACGTGCCGGTCCTGGCCACGCCCGTGGGCATCGCGCCAAACGCCCTGAAGAACCTTCCCGGCACGCTGTGCGCCGAGTTCGACGCGCGCACCTGGCGCGCCGCGCTCGAGCCGCACCTGGACGCCGAAGACCCGCGGATCGAAGGCCGCGCCCGCGCCGAGCCATTCAGCACCGACCGCATGGCCGCGCAGGTGCTCGCCGCGTGGCGCGCCCTCTAGACGATCAACCGCGAGCGGGTCCGCCACACCGCCAGCCGCCAGGCCAGCAGCGCGAACAGCGCGAGCGCGCCCACATGCACGAGGTCGGCTCCCGGCCGCAGTCCGAACGCGCAATGGCGCACCAGCTCGACGCAGTGATACAGCGGGTTGAACAGCGCGGCCGTACGCAGCCAGTCCGGCAGCCGGTTCAGCGGGAAGAACGTGCCGGCGACCAGGAACAGCGGCGTGATCACCCCGCTGATCACGTAGCTCAGGTCGTCGAACGTGGTCGCCGCGGCCGAGAACAGCATGCCGAGCGCGGCGAAGCCGACGCCGGTGAGCACGCCGACCAGCGGCACGAGCAACATGGCCGGCTCGGGCGGCAGGCCGAAGCAGAACGCGACCAGCAGCGGGGCCACGCCGTACAGGCCGGCGCGCATGCCCAGGAACAGCACCTCGCCGGTGACGACCTCGTCGACGTCGACCGGAGCGGACAGCATCGCGTCGTACACGCGCTGGTAACGGCGCTTGTACAGCGAGTCGAACATGGCCGAGAACACCGCGCTGAACAGCACGGCGGTGGCCACCGCGCCGGTTCCCACGAACTGGATGTACGGGATCCCCTCGACGTGCGAGACGAGCCTCCCGAAGCCCAAGCCGAACGCAACCAGCATGATCACCGGCTCGACCACCGCCGCGAACGTGCGGGTTCGCCAGTAATAGACGAACACGGTCCACTCGCGGATCCACACCGCCGACAGCGCGGGCAGCTCGACGCGCCTCATAGATACAGATCTCGCGGTCATTCGACGTAGTCCCCCGTCAGATGGACGAACACGTCCTCGAGCGTCGGGGCGCGCCGGCGCCCGGCCGGCACGCGCCCGTCTCCATCCTCGGCACGCAGGTAGGTGAGCGCGGGGCCCGACTGCCGCGTGGGCAACCCGTCGGCTCGCGCGCACTCGCGCAGCGCGCGCAGCTCGGCGACCGAGCCGTGCACGTCGATCACCTCGCGCCCGGCGTGGCTGCGAACCAGTTCGCCCGGCGTCCCCTCGGCCACCACGCGGCCGGCCGACACGATCGCCACCCGGTCGGCCAGGCGCTCGGCCTCCTCGATGTAGTGGGTCGACATCAACACGGTCGCGCCCTGCTCACGCAGCGAGAGGATCAGCGACCACAGCTCGGTGCGGATCTGGGGATCGAGTCCTACCGTCGGCTCGTCGAGCAGCACGAGATCGGGTTGGTGAATGAGCGCACGCGCAATCAGCAGGCGGCGCTGCATCCCGCCCGACAAAGTGACCGCTCGGTCGAGCGCCCGTGCCTGTAGGCCGGCCAGTTCCAGCGCGCTCTGCACCGCACGCTCGCGCTGCGCCGCGGGCACCCGGTACAGCCGCGCGAACACCGACAGGACGTCGCGCACGCGCAGGTCGACGTCCAAATTGCTCTCCTGCGGACAGACGCCCATGCGAGCGCGGGCCAGCTTCGACTCGGCCGGCAGCTGGAAGCCGAGCACCTCGATGCGGCCGGCGTCGGCCACCGCCTGACCGGTGAGGATCCGCATCGCGGTCGACTTGCCGGCGCCGTTGGGGCCGAGCAGCCCGTAACAGATCCCACTGGGAACGCTTAGCTCCAACCCGTTCAGCGCGAGAACCGAGCCGAAGCGTTTGACCACCCCGCGCATCGACACGGCGCAGTCGCCCGGCATCGCCGGGTGAGGCGTGGTGCTACGGCTGGTTGAGAGAAACGACAAGGGACCTCCAGGGAACGACGAAGAAGAGCAGCGGCGCCGTCGCAGAGCGACGGGCGAAAGTCAGCGCTTCAGAGTCCTGGGATCCATCTGAGACCAACTGTACCGCATCACCGCAGCGCCGGCCACCATTCCGAGAGCCGTTCGAGGGCCGCGTGCACTGCCGGCTGGGCGGCCGAATCCCGGGCGCCGTCGGCCCCGTCGGGCACCACCGGTTCCTGGAGTGCGGCTAGGGTGGCGGCGACGGAGCGGGCCAGTGCCCCGAGCCCGTAGCCCCCCTCGAGCACGCATCCGACCGGCGCCTGCAGCTCCTCGCCGGCGCGGCGTACCGAACGGGTCATCGCGGCGTATCCCTGCTCGGTCACCTCGCACTGCCCGAGCGGGTCTTCGCGATGAGCGTCGTAGCCGGCCGAGACCAGCACGAGCTGTGGCCCGAACTCCCGGGCCAGCGGGATCGCCACGTGGTCGACCAGCGCGCAGAACACTTCATCGTCCGCGCCGGGTGGAACCGGGAGGTTGACCGTGAAACCGCGTCCGTCGCCCGAGCCCACGTCGCTCGCCGGGCCGGTCCCCGGATACAGCGGCGACTGGTGGATCGAGACGAACAGCACGTCGTCGGACGCGTGGAAGATGTCGTTGGTCCCGTTACCGTGGTGCACGTCCCAGTCGAGGATCATCACGCGCTCGAGGCCACCCGCATCGAGCGCGTGGCGCGCCGCGACCGCGACGCTGTTGAACAGGCAGAACCCCATCGCCCGCGCCTGCGTGGCGTGATGTCCGGGTGGGCGGTGGGCGCTGAACGCGTACGGCGCTGAGCCGTCGAGCAGCAGGTCGACCATGCGCACGGCGCCGCCGGCCGCGTGCAAGGCGGCCTCGAACGAGTCCCGGCTGATCACCGTGTCGAGGTCGAGGAAACCGCCACCGAGCTCGCACGCGCGCTCGATCGAGGCCACGTATTCGGCGGGATGGACGGCCTCGAGCACCGCCCGGTCGACCGCCGGCGACTCCACTCGCTCGAAGCCGAGCCAGTCGCGGGATGACAGCTCGCGCTCGATCGCGTGCATCCGCGCGGCGCGCTCGGGATGCTCGCCCGTGTCGTGGCGCAGCGAGGACGGGTGCTCGAGCCACACGGGCGCGGAAGCCATCGGGGTACGGTATCGGGCCACGTGGAGCTCCTGAGCGCGGATGTCACGGTCGTAGGCGCCGGTGCGGCCGGGCTGTACACGGCCGTGCGCGCGGCCCGCGACGGGGCGCGGGTGATGCTGGTGTCGGCCACCCCGCTGGCCGAGTCCTCGAGCTGGTGGGCCCAGGGCGGGCTGGCCGCGGCGATGTCCGCGCAGGACAGCCCCGAGCGCCACCTGCGCGACACGATCGCGGCCGGCCGCGACGCGGTGCGCGAATCGGCCGCTCGCGTGCTGTGCGAGGAGGCCCCCGACGCGGTGAGCGAGCTCACCCGGCTGGGCATGCGCTTCGACGCCGACCGCGACGGCCACGTCGCGCTCGGCCTCGAGGGCGGCCATTCGGTTCGACGGATCGTGCACGCGGGCGGGGCGGCGACCGGCCGGCGCCTGGTCAGGCAACTCAGCGCGGTGGCGGCGCAGCAGCCGGGCATCGAGGTGGTCGAGGACCGCCGCGTGGTCGAGCTGCTGGTCGCCGACGAGCGCTGCGTAGGGGTTCGCCTCGACGACGGACGTCTGATCGCCAGCGCCGCCGTCGTGCTCGCGACCGGAGGCGCAGCCGCCCTTTGGTCGCGCACGACCAACCCGGCCGGCGCGGTCGGCGGCGGGCTGCTCCTGGCCTTCGTCGCGGGCGCAGCCCTGGCCGACCTCGAGTTCGTGCAATTCCATCCCACCGCGGTGGTGGGAGCCAACGGCGCCGACGGCATGCTGGTCACCGAGGCGGTGCGCGGCGAGGGCGCCCGGCTGCTGGACTCGAGCGGCGAGCGGTTCGTCGACGAGCTCGCCCCGCGCGACGAGGTCGCCCGCGCGGTCCAGCGACGGATGGCGTCGACCGGCGCCTCGTCGGTTGGCCTCGACATGCGCGACGTCGATCCGGCGCTGTTCCCCAACGTGGTCAGCGCGCTCCGGCAGGCTGGGATCGACCCCGAGCGCGAGCTCATCCCGGTCGCGCCGGCCGCTCATTACGTGATGGGCGGCATCGCCACTGACCTCCACGGCCGCGCCTCGCTCCCCGGCCTGTACGCGGTGGGCGAGTGCTCGTGCACCGGCCTCCACGGCGCCAACCGCCTGGCCTCGAACTCGCTCACCGAATGCTTCGTGTTCGGCGCGCGGGCGGCGCGCTCGGCGCTGACCGAGCCGGCCCCGGACCGGGTTCCGGAGGACGCGCGCGCCAGAGACCGCGCGGCGCGAGCCGTGACCGTGCGGCCGATCTCACCGGCCAGTCGCCAGGCCCTGTGGCGTCATGCCGGGTTGGAACGCGACGGCGAGGGCCTACGGCAGCTGGCCCAGGACGAGCATCCGCTGGTCCGGCTGATCGCGGTCAGCGCGCTGGCCCGGGACGAGAGCCGGGGTGCCCACCAGCGCCGTGATTTTCCCGAGCGCGACCCCGGGCTCGACGGGCGTCACGTCACGATCTTGTCCGGCGTGTCGTCCGACGGCGATCGGGTACTCGACGGCGATCCGGTGATCGAGCGCTGGATGTGAACGTTCTCAACGCACCGCCTTTCCGATAAACCGGTATTCCGGGCGGTACTCGCGAGTAGCTACCTAACACCAACTTAATAATTGCTGCGGGTCGAACTTCACACACCCCGGGTAGCCACGGTCCGCCAAATCAGGACGTGCCCTGGCTGGGGCGTACGGAAGGGAGTGGTGTGTTGCATGTACCGGTTCAGTCGAGCGATCTACCGCGAACTTGCCGATGACATCATCTCGGACCCTCACGAGGGTCCGCTGATCAACCACGAGCGAGTTCTCCGTTCCTGCGAAGCCGCCGTCGAGCGCCTCGCCACCGACCGGCACTACTTCGCCCATCCCGCACGCACGCTGTTCAAGGACATCCGGATCTACTTCCCGATGACTGCACAGCTGCGCGTGCTGCGCGTCATCCAGCGTTACCTGGGACTCGCCGACGAGTTCCTGCGCCGGCTGCCGCAGAACGGATTTGACGCTTACGGAAATCCCTTGCAGTGCCGCGCCAGCACGCGCAAGGGCACGCCGTGCCAGCGGATGCCGCTGCCCCATAACGGGTACTGCCCGTCGCATCAGCATCTGGCCGAGACCGAGGAGATCGAGGTCCCGCCGCTCGTCGCGGCGTAGCCGTACCGGTCTGCGCGCGGCCGCGGGAGGGCCGCGCGCAGCCGGACTGCCGGGGGCATCTGAACTGGATAACGTCGCGCCATGCTGATCGGCGTCGACGTGGGCGGCACCTTCACCGACGCCGTCCTGGCGCTCGACGGCCGCCTGGTCACCGCCAAGGCACCCACCACGCCCGAGGACCAATCCGAGGGCGTCATTGCCGCGATCGACGCCGCGCTCCAGAAGGCCGGCGCGTCGGCCGAGAAGATCGAGGAGTTCTCCCACGGGATGACCGTGGCGACGAACGCGCTGCTCGAGGGTCGCGGAGCGCGGACCGCGTTCGTGGCCACCGAGGGGTTCACCGATCTGATCGCGCTCGGACGCCAGGACCGGCCCGCGCTCTACCGGCTGTGCGCGGGCCGGCCGGCACCGCTGGCCGGGGACGATCTGCGCTTCGGGGCGCCCGAGCGGATGACCCCGGACGGACCCCTCACCGAGCTGACCGACGACGCCGCAAACGAGCTCGCCGAGCGCGTCGGCGAGGCCGAGCCCGAGGCGGTCGCGGTCGCGCTGCTGCACTCCTACCGCCACCCCGAGCACGAGCAGGCGCTCGGCCGGGCAATGCGCGAAAGGCTGGGCGACGAGGTCCACGTCTCGCTGTCGCACGAGGTGGTCGGCACGTTCCGCGAGTTCGAGCGCGCGGCGACGACCGAGATCGATGCCGCGCTTACCCCGCTCCTTGCCCGCTACCTGCGCCGGCTGGTGGACCGAGCCCGCGAGGCGGGCATCCCCGAGCCGGCGATCATGCAGTCCAACGGCGGGCTGATCGACATCGCGGCGGCGGCCGGCCACGCCTCCTGGACCGTGCTGTCCGGACCGGCCGGCGGCGCCGCCGGTGCCGCATACGTGGTGCGCCAGGCCGGGGCGGAGAACGCGCTGTGCCTCGACATGGGCGGCACCTCGTGCGACGTGTGCGTGGTCGACGACGGCGCCGTGCAGGAGCGCTCGAGCGGCGAGGTGGCCGGCCGGCCCCTGGCCCTGCCGATGCTCGCCGTTCACACGGTCGGCGCGGGCGGCGGGTCGATCGCCTGGCGCGACGCCGGCGGCGCGCTCCGGGTCGGTCCACGCTCGGCGGGCGCCGACCCCGGACCGGCCTGCTACGGCCGCGGCGGGACCGAGCCGACGGTGACCGACGCCAACCTGCTGCTCGGCTACCTCTCCTCGGACTCCCCGCTGGGCGGCGGCGTCGAGCTCGACCGCGACGCCGCCGACCAGGCGGTTCGCGAGCTGGCGGAGCAGCTAGACCTGGCCGTCCTGGCCTGTGCCGAAGGGATCCGGCGGGTGGCCGGCGCCGAGATGATCCGCGCCCTGCGGGTGGTCACCGTCCAGCGCGGGATCGACCCCCGCCGTTATGCGCTGATGGCCTTCGGCGGCGCCGGGGGGCTCCACGCGGCCCAGATCGCCGACGAGCTCGGGATCGACACGGTCCTGTGCCCGCGGGCGTCCGGTGTGCTCGCCGCGCTCGGCCTGGTCGTCTCCCCGCGCCGGCGTGACGTCCAGCGCAGCGTCCTGTGGCGTGGCGACTCGCTGACCGCCGGCGCGATCGCAGACGCCGTCAACGAGCTCGGCGACCGCGCCCGCGACGCCATGCACGAGCCGAAGGCGGAGCTACACGTGGTGTATGAGCTCCGATACGCGGGCCAGTCGTTCGAGCTGGCGATCCCCGGGGGCGAAGAGGCGACGCCCGAAGAGCTCCGCGAGGGCTTCGAGCATGAGCACGAGGAGCGCTACGGCTACCGGGACTCCGAGCAGGAGCTCGAGCTGGTCACGATCCGGGTGACCGCCACAGCGCAGGGCACCGACGTCGAGCTCGCGGCCCGCGACGAGG
Organism: uncultured Solirubrobacterales bacterium; assembly: GCA_963834675.1. Lineage (GTDB taxonomy): Bacteria > Actinomycetota > Thermoleophilia > Solirubrobacterales > Solirubrobacteraceae > Palsa-465. Next base: position 393,066 of record CAWICS010000008.1, on the reverse strand, counting down.
AAACCGACGAGCTCGACCGGTCTTCGCGCGAGGCCACCCTGGACGGCGAGCAGGTCGATCTCGAGGTGCTGCGCGGTATACCGGCGCCGGACACCAAGGTCGAAGGCCCGGCCGTGATCGAGCTGCCCGAGTCCACGTTGCTGATCCCGTCCGGCTGGGCCGCCGAAGTCGATCAAACGGGCACGATCAAGATGGAGCGCGATCGATCCGCATGAGCATCGACCCGGTCGAGCTCCAGGTCCTGACCGGCGCACTGCGCGCGGTGTGCGACGAGATGGGGGCGGTCCTTATCCGCTCGGCCCACTCGGCGAACATCAAGGAGCGCCGGGACGCCTCGACCGCGCTGTTCGACCGCCACGGGGAGATGGTCATGCAGGCCGAGCACATCCCGGTGCACCTCGGCGCGATGCCGGCCGCCGTCGCCGCCGTACTTGACGAAGATCACGCGCCGGACCGCTCCTGGATCCTCAACGATCCGTACGCCGGGGGCACCCATCTCCCCGACATCACGGTGATCACCCCGCTGTTCGCCGACGATGAGCTGATCGCGTTCGCAGCCAGCCGCGCCCACCATGCCGACGTGGGCGGGCCGACGCCGGGCTCGATGCCGGCCGACAGCCGTACCCTCGAAGACGAGGGCGTCGTGATCTCGCCCCGGGTGCTCGACGACGAGGCGATCGCCGAGCTCGCCGAGCAGATGCGCCAGCCTGAGCAGCGCCGCGCCGACCTGCGCGCCCAGCTGGCCGCCGGACGGGTCGGCGGGCGGCGCCTGCTCGAGTTGTACGAACGATTCGGCGCCGAGAAACTGACCCAGGCGTTCAGCGAGGTCCTCGACTACGCCGAGCGGCGCACGCGGGCCTGCATCGAGGAACTTGAGGACGGCTCCTACACCGCGAGCGACGTACTCGAGGCGCGTGAGGGCGACCTTCAGATCGTGCTGAACGCCACCGTCGAGGGGGACCGCATGACGCTCGACTTCTCGGACACCGCCCGGCAGCACGAGGGCAACCTGAACTGTCCGGTGGCGGTCACCCGGTCAGCCTGCTACTTCGCCATCCGAGTGCTGACCGATCCCGACATCCCGCCGAGCGCCGGCGCGTACCGTCCGATCCAGGTGATCGCGCCCCACGGATGCCTGCTGAACGCCCGCTCCCCCGCCGCGGTCGTGGGCGGCAACGTCGAGACTTCCTCGCGCGTGGCCGACGTGGTCCTCCGCGCCTTCGGGCGCGCGCTCGGGCAGGGGACGATGAACAACGTGACCCTCGGCTCTGACGAGGTCGTCTACTACGAGACGATCGGCGGCGGTCAGGGCGCCTGCCCGGATGCCGACGGACCGAGCGCCGTGCACGTGGCGATGAGCAACACGCTCAACACCCCGATCGAGGCGCTCGAGCTGGAGTTCCCCATGCGCATGATCGAGTACGCGGTGCGCCGCGGCTCGGGCGGGGCGGGCAAGCACCACGGTGGCGACGGCGTGATCCGCGAGCTCGAAGCGCTCGCGCCGCTCAGCTACTCGCTGATCACCGAGCGCCGCCGTCATGCCCCGTCCGGCGCCGACGGAGGCGAGGACGGAGCGCCCGGACGCAACCTGCTCGACGGCGAGGAGCTCCCGTCCAAGGCGATAGGCAAGCTCGAGGCCGGTCAACGGCTCCGCATCGAGACCCCCGGGGGCGGTGGATTCGGCAAGCCGCGTTAACGCACGGGTCGGCGTTCGCGATACGAATAAAAGTTCGACATACGGTTTGAGGCAACCATGGGCCGGATATGCGCATGACGTTTATGCCGCTCTTCCGCATGTGTCGATCCGCACGCTTGAACGTGCTCCGACCCAGGAAAAAGTGGCTTAAGGCACACATTCGGCGTGGCTCGTGGAAGCCCAGCCCGGCTTCGGCCGGCCTGTCCGCGGCAAACCCACCGATTTGCGGTGACATTTGGCGATTTGCGAAACCTCGCGTACAATCGCCTCTTCCCGTGCTGCAGATGCACTGCGTGCCGCGCACGGGAATTCGTTTCGTTTCTAACCCCCGTTCCCTCATCTACTAAATGCCGATTGCTTTCAAAGAATGGGCCGTGACCGTGCGGGCCCTTGCCGAGGGCGAGCAACTTCTCACGCTCCGCAAGGGCGGCATCCGCGAGCCCGGTAGGCACTTCAAGCTCGACTACGAGCGATTCTTCCTGTACCCGACGTTCGACCACCAATGCGCTGACCTGGTGCGCGAGTCGCATCAGCCCGAGCTCTCACGCGCCCTCGAAGAAGGCGTGTGGAGCGACGGCGAGCCTTCGCCGCATGCGTTCCGCCGCGGGACCGAGATCCCGCAGCCGGATCGCGTCCGCATCCGGGCCTGGGCCGAGGTGGCCGCGCACTACACGATCACCGACCGGCGAGCAGTCGACGCACTGTCGCCGTTCTATGTCTGGACCACCGATTACGCCGAGAAGCGACTGGCCTGGAAGCGCCGTCATCCGCTCCACGTGATCCTGCTGCGGACCTATCGGATCCCGCGGCCGGTGACCGTCAAGGTGCGCGATGAGTACGGCGGTTGCCGGTCGTGGCTCGAGCTGACCCGCGAGCTTCCGTTCGAGGGCACCCCCGTGCTCTCCGACGAGGAGTTCGAGCGCGCCTCCGAGGAGATCGCCTCGATCGCCTCCGATCGCGTTCCGGTGTTCGCCTGAACCTCGAAGCGTAGACGTCAGTGGCATGGGTCGAGTCGGCGTCGCCGTCGTTTACGGCGAGGCACGGCGCGGCCCATGCCGATGACGCCGACCGCGTCCTGTACTCGCTGGAACGGACCCGCGAGTACCTGGCCGCGTACTTCCCGCGCACTGTCGAGGGCCTCTCGGTGGTGTTTCATCCGAGCGTCGCGTCGCTGTCGATGGCGCGTCCACTGCTGCCACTGAGCTGGATGGCCACCTCCCCGGCCGGCCGCCGCTACGTGGCGGGATGGGCCGGCCCGCATGAGCTGCACGTCCTGCTGCCCGAGGCGTTGGAGGCCCGCGCCTCGAGCGTGCCCGGCTCGCGCGAGATGCTGGCCCGAGCCATCCCTGCCCTGTACGCGCGCCGAGTGATCGTGGAGAACAACCAGGACCTGCCGGGGCGGCTCAGCCCGCGGCGAATGGAGGTCGTGGCGCGCTGGGCGTGGCTGCTCGAGGGAGCGGCGCGCTGGTTCGGTGGTCAGACCGCCCACGCCCGACCGGCCATCGCCCGCCGGCTGCGCGAGGGACGCCGCCCGGCCTTCCCGCCCGGTCTGCGTGACGCACCGCTGCTCGGCGGGACGGTGATCGACCTGCTCGTGTGCGAGCGCGACGAGCCGGCCGCGGCAGAGCTCGCCTGCCATCTGCATCCGCACGGACCGCGCGGCGCGCTGCGCGAGGCGTTCGGAGGGCGCGCGCCCGGACGCACCGAGGAAGCCTGGCGCGAGCACCTGGGGCGCCTGAGCACCGCCGCCTGAGAGCTTCAGATCCGGCTGAGCAACCAGACCAGCAACGCGCCGAGGAGCAGGGCGAGGAGCAGACCGGCGAGCAGCGGCCCCGGAGAGACCACTCGTTGCGGCGGCTCGCCGGAGATCAGCTCACCCTGGAGGAGCACCTCGCGGGCGGTGAGGAGCGCCGCCTCGGTCACCAGGATGTCGCGGGGCCCGGCGGCCAGGAAATCGGGGACGTCGAAGCCGGCGCTGCGCCGCTGCATGCTGGGCACGCCCTCCTCGAGCAGCAGCCCCTGGATGAACTCGGCCTCGGCCTGGTTGCGCGCCCCGGCCACGCGGACCAGCCGGCCTTCGGTGAACTGCGGCTTGATCTTCCGAGCCCGCTCGTGGCGCTCCCCGACTGCCTCGAGCACGCCTTCGCCGTGGACCAGCGGCAGCTTGCAATCCGGGCAGAAGCGCTCAGGCTCGCCGTACGCCGCTCCGCACGCCGGGCAGTGGAGCTCGTCCCCCGCGGCGGTTCGGCCGGGCATCGCTCACTCCACGACCAGCTCGGCGTCCGACACCTTTCCGTCTTCGATGCGCCAGGTGCGGACGTCGGCTTGGTGTCCGTTCAGCCCGACGATGATCCAGAGGACGCCGGGCCACAGCTTGGCGAAGTTGATGTCGGTCTGGGAGGGCCGCGGCTCGGTACGGGTGTGCGAGTGGTAGATCGCCCCGAGCTGGAGGCCGGCGTCCTCGATCCGGTTGTGCAGCTCAAGCTGCTCCTCGGGATCGATCCGGAAGCGCAGCGGGCTGGCCTCTGCGTTGACCGCCCGGTAGACCTCGGCCGCCGTGCCGTCGTCCGAGCCGACCATCCCGCAGCACTCGTTCGGCGCCTCCTCGCGGGCGTGGGCGACCATCTCCTCGAGCAGCTCCCGGGCGATCCTCATAGCCGCTTCGAGCCTACCAGCCGCTCATTTGGTGCCGAACACGAACGGCCAGGGGACGGCCTTGACGTATTGGCCGGGGTGGCGCAGCCCGCTCAGCACCGTCCAGTGCTGCGCCTCGCAGGACATGATCTGGGCGCTGAGGTGCTGCAGGGCGGGGTCGCGCAGGTCCTTGAGCGCGGTGTAGTGAGCGCCCTCGGCCGCGGACTCGAGGTCGACCAGCAGCTTCAGGCCGTCGTTCTGGTTGTGCAGAGCGGTCAGGCTCCCTGGCACGTGGTGCTGCGCCATCACGTCCCCGGCGGCCTTGTCGGTCAGCGGACCCGTGGCAGCCGGGGCGCCGAGTGACTTCAGCCGGGCGGCGAGTGCCGCGAGGTGCGCGAGCTCGTGGTCGAGATGGGGCGCGATCGCACGCTGGATGGCGGCGGTTAGGAGACCGGAGGCGAGCACCCGGCGGTAGCCGAGCACGATCAGCCGCTCGACCTGAAGCGACTGCCCCAGCAGCTCGGCGTCGCTCGGGGCGGGCGCGTCGGCCAGAGCGTCGTCCGCCGCCACGCTCCCGGCCATGGCCGCGCCGGCCGCGCCGACGATCAGTTCCCGCCGCGTGGGTCGAATGGTCATTCCCGGCCGCTCACGAACGCGGTCGGCACCGCCGGCTGGCCGAGCGCGGCCCGCACGACCGCCACGTGCTGTGCGTCGTTGGCCAGGATCGAGGCCACCGACTGCTTGACGAAGGCCGGCTCGAGTCGCGGCAGCGCCGCCAGGTAGGCCGCGATCTGCTCGGACTCGATCCTGTGCAGCAGCGCCAGCACCTCCTGGCTGGTCCTCGGGTGGCCGAGGTCGTAGCTCGGGGCGGGCTTGATCGGCTTGGCTCCGGCCGCCCTGATCAGACCGGCGAGCGCGCCGGCATGCGAGAGCTCGTCGTTGAGAAACAGCTTCCCCGCCTTGACCGTGGCCGGCGCCAGGAGCGGCGTGCCGGCTGTGTAGGCCGCGATCCCGACGTGCTCGAGGTGGAGCAGCCGGTTGAGCAGCTCGACGTCCGTGTCGAGGACCGGTGCCGAGTTGTGGACCTGGGCGCGCAGCGTGGTCTTGCCGCAGCCCGCGACCACCAGCCCCGCGAAACCGGCGGCGGTTGCCCGGAACCACCCGCGGCGTGAGGAGGCGTCGGCCTCCGAACCTTCCTCGGTCACCACCAGACGGTGGAGTCCAGGTTCTCGATCTCCTCCAGCGGCCGCGTGTAGATGCCCGACGAGAGGTACCTCCAGCCGTCGTCGGCGACCAGGAACACGACGTTGCCCTCGTCGAGCTCGCCGGCGATCCGCACCGCCACCCGCGCGATCGCCCCCGAGGAGACGCCCACGAACAGGCCCTCCTCGTCGAGCAGCCGGCGCGTGAACACGATCGCGTCGCTGTTGGTCACGAAGATCTTGCGGTCGAGCAGCGACAGGTCGATGATCGGCGGGATGAACCCGTCCTCGAGCGAGCGCAGCCCCTGTACGGGCTCGCCCTGCATCGGCTCGGCGGCCACGATCTTGACCTGATCTCCCAGCTCCTCCTTGAGCCGGCGCCCGTTGCCCATCAGCGTGCCCCCGGTGCCCAGGCCGGCCACGAAGGCGGAGATCTCGTCGAGCTCCTCGAGGATCTCCAACGCGGTCCCGTTGTAGTGCGCCTCCGGATTGGCCTGGTTGCCGTACTGATAGGGCATGTAGTACGAGGCGTCCTTCTCGGCCATGTCCAGGGCCATCTCGACCGCGCCGTTGGAGCCCTTGGCGCCCTCGGAGTAGACGATATCCGCGCCGTACATGCGCAGCAGCTCGGTGCGCTCCCGGGTCACGTTCTCGGGCATCACGACCTTGATCGGATAGCCCTTGCGCCGGCAGATCATGGCCAGCGAGATGCCCGTGTTGCCCGACGTCGGCTCGAGGATCGTCTGCCCGGGGCGAATCAGTCCCTTCTCCTCGGCGTCCTCGATCATCGCGCGAGCCACCCGGTCCTTGACCGAGCCGGTGGGGTTGCGCGACTCGAGCTTGGCCCACACGCGCACTCCCGCCTTGGGACTGAGGCGCTTGAGCTCGATCAGCGGGGTGTGGCCGATCGATTGGACGATGTCGCCGTATCGACCCCCGCAGGGCTTGTTCTCGAGGCGCTCGGCGGCCATTGCTTTACGAAGTATAGGGAGGCGGGTCTCCCGGGTCCGGAGGCCCGCCTCGTGACGCGATTGCGCCTAGTAGCCCTGCGGATACGGGTTCGTCGACGTCCCGGTCGACGTGGTCTGCATCGGCGCCGGCTGGCTGGATTGGCCCGACGCGCCGGCCGCCTTGACGATGTGCCAGATCGAGCCGAACGTCTTCAGCTGATCACCCGTGGCCTGGTGCTTGTTGTGGGACTGGATGTCCGGGGTGAAGTAGTACAGCGGCTGCCCGTTCAGCGTGAGCTGGGTCACGCCGTGGTTCTTGAACGTCCCGAGCTTGCCGTTGATCCCCGACTGCTTGCTGACTGCGCCGCTCCCCGACGGCGAGACCGGGGGCCAGAACGCCCAGCAGTTCGTGCTCGAGCTGGCCGTCTTCTTGCAGATGAGGCGGTGGGTCGTCTCGCCCTGGAACGTGTAGACCGCAAAGCCGGATGGCCCGACGGCGACCGCCTCGTGCGTGTCGACCGCCTTGACCCGGAAGGCCTTGGTCGGCGTGTTGGTGACGTGGACGTTCTTGGTCACCTTGAGTGTGAACGACTTGGCGACCGCCATGCCCGCGATCGCGATGACGATGATGCTGGCGGCGGCCCCAATGGCAGCCGCGGACGACCGGCGGCGGTGGCAGGCGACCGCCTTGACGAGTCGGTTACGCATTCCCTCTGGCTCCCTTCGATTGTGAATACGGGTCCGGCCACTACGAAGGGACGCCCGGCGGGGCCGAAGCCTTCCCGCCGGGCGCAGAGGTGCGAGTGAGTCGTTGCTCAGGCGTGTCGAAGCGGGCGGCGCAGGCCCAGCGCGCCGAACCGGACGCGCTGCGGGCGGGTGCGCCGATGCGACGGCGCGGTCTCGCGCGCCTCGGCCCGCGCCTGCTTGACCATCCGGTGGCTCTCGGCGGCGCGAAGCCACTCGTCGTGATGGACTCGAAGAAGTTGCTGCGAATACATGGTGGGCTCCTCGGGGGACTGGGCTCGGGGGTTCGTGGGGTTAGACCGTCGACGTGCGCAGATCTCATCGCTCGATCGGCGGTAGGCAAATAGATGTAGCCTGGAGCTAAATGGTCAGGTTCGAGCTCGGCGTGGAAGACCTCGCCTGGACGCGCTTCTCGATCTCGCCGCTGGCCGAGACGGTGCACAGCCTGCTGGCCGTCTCGGATCCCAGCTTTCACGCGCTGCACCTGCCGTGGCTGCGCTCGGTGCGGCCCCGTCTGGACGTCCTCGACACCCCGCTGCTGCTCTCGCTGGTCGGTCCCACCCGCGGCCGCGAGCGCTTCGTGAGCGGCCCGAGCCGGGCCTTGGCCGATTTCCTCACCCCACGGCCCACCCGGTTCGTCCCTCGGTTCGAGGACGAGTTGGCCATCGTCCGGGCCACCACGCCCGGCATCGTCCGCCGCGACCTGCTGGCCACGCATGCGCCCGATCCGGTCCCCGACGGGTTGGCCGCCGTCACCCAACGGGGCAACAAAGCGATCGTCGCGCTCCGGGATCGCATCTGCGACGAGCTCGAGCGCTATCACGAGCTGGTCCTGGCCCCCAGCTGGCCGGACATGCGCCTGGTGCTCGAGGCCGACACCACCTATCGCGCCCGCCAGCTGGCCCTCGGCGGCGCCCGGCTCCTGTTCGCCGATATGCACCCGAACCTGCGGTGGCGCAGCGGCGTCCTGGAGATCGAGGAGATGATCAGCGAGCACACCGTCAAGGCGGCCGGGCGGGGCCTTCAGTTGATGCCGTCGATCTTCGCGGTCAAGCCGGCGCCGCCGCTCGTGCCCGAGGAGCCTCCTTCGCTGACCTACCCGAGTCGCGGCATCGCCACGTTGTGGGCCCCGGCGCCCCCGCACCCAACCGCAGTCCTCGCCTCACTGCTCGGCGCTCCCCGCGCCCAGCTGCTCGAGATGCTCGCCGAGCCGCAGCCCACGGTCGAGCTCGCCCGCCGCCTGAAGGTCACTCCGAGCGCGGTCTCACAGCACCTCAAGGTGCTGCACGACAACGGCCTGCTCACCCGGGCCCGCGATGGACGGCAGGTCCTCTACCGCCGCACGAACCTCGGGGACCAGCTGACGGGCTAGGCGCCGCCCGCCATGGCCGGCAGGATGACCAGCGTGTCGCCCTCACCGACGCTGGTGTCGAGCCCGTCGAGCACTCGCACGTCCTCGTCGTTGAGGTACACGTTGACGTAGCGGTTCAACCCGCCGTCCGACGAGAACAGCTGCGAGTGGGTGTCGGGATGGGCGTCAGCCACCGAGCGCAGGATCTCCCCCACCGAGGACCCGGGGGCGCTCAGCTCCTTCTCGCCGCCGACCGACGGGCGCAGAACGGGTGGGATGCGGACGGTGGCCATGGGGGTGCGAACCCTAGTGGGCGCCGGCGCAAAACGCTTCGTAGTCCGGGAACACGCCGAGCTCCTCGTCGGCGATCTCCTCGGGATGACGAGAGCAGATCGGGCAGTCCGGATCGCGGCGCACCTTGACCTCGGTGACCCGCGCGGCCAGCGCGTCGTACATCAGCAGCCGGCCGATGAGCGGCTCGCCCTCACCCAGGATCAGCTTGATCACCTCGGTGGCCTGGAGCAGCCCCATCGTGCCGGGCAGCACGCCGAGGACGCCGTTGGCGCCGCACGAGGGCGCGAGCTCGGCCGGCGGCGGCACCGGGAACAGGCAGCGGTAGCACGGCCCGTCGTAGGGCTTGAACACCGACAGCTGGCCCTCGAAGCCGAGGATCGCGGCCGACACGACCGGGATGCCCAGCCGCACCGAGGCGTCGTTCAGCAGATACCGGGTGGGGAAGTTGTCCAGCCCGTCGACGATCACGTCGTAGCCCGAGATGATCTCGACGATGTTCTCAGCGCCGAGCCGGACCGGGTACTTCTCGACCTTGACGTCCGGGTTGAGCGCGTTGATGGTCTGCTCGGCCGAGTCGACCTTGTGGACGCCGATCCGCTCGCTCGAGTGAATGACCTGGCGCTGGAGGTTGGACAGGTCGACCTCGTCGTTGTCGACGATGCCGAGCGTGCCGACGCCGGCCGCGGCCAGGTACAGGGCGGCCGGGGAACCCAGTCCGCCCGCGCCGAGCAACAGCACCCGAGCATCGAGGAGCTTCTGCTGGCCGTCCATGCCCACCTCGGGCAGGAGCAGGTGGCGCGAATAGCGCTCGCGCTGCTCGGCGGTCAGCGAGCGCGGCGTCTCGACCTCATAACCGCGATCCTTCCAGAGCGTGAACCCACCGGTCATCGACTCGACGTGCTCATAGCCGAGATCCTCGATCAGCGTCCGGGCCGCCCAGGCCGAGCGGTTTCCGGAGGCGCAATACAGGACGACGTGCTTCTCGCGATCGGGGATCGCGCCCTCGATCCGCGACTCGAGGTAGCTCTTCGGGACGTGGATCGCGCCGGGAATGTGACCGGCCGACCACTCCTCGGGCTCGCGGACGTCGACGATCACCGCGCCGTTGCCGACCTGCTCGCGCACGGCGGCGGGATCGACCTCATCGATCCTGCTCTTGATCTGGCGGAGAACTTCGGCTCCGGACGGGCTCATCAGAGAAAACTCCTCAAATGCGGTATGGATTCAATACTTCAGCAAGTATAGCGAGTGACACGTATGAGCGAGCGTCTTTTTCCCGCTTTGCACGACCCCCGTGATCGCGAGGCGATGCGCATCGGTGACCGGGTACTCAGCTACCCCGAGCTGAGCCGTGTGGGCGCCACCGTGGCCGCTCGGCTGGCCGGCTCCAGGCGTGTCGCGGTGTGGGCCGAGCCCACGCTCGAGCTATGCGTCGCGGTGCTCGGCGCCCTCGGCGCCGGCGTCCCGATCGTTCCGATCAACCCGGGTCTCGGCTCCCGCGAGCTCGGGCACATCGTGGAGGACAGCGCTCCGGACCGACTCATCGCCTGGGCCGGCGTGGATGCGCCCGAGCAACTGGCCGCCCTGGATCGGATCGACGTCGACCTCGACACCGCCGGCGATCCCGCCCCCGGCCTTCCGGGCGGCGCGCCCGGCGACGAGGACGTAGCGTTCGTGATGTACACGTCGGGAACCACGGGACCGCCCAAGGGGGTCCAGATCCCGCGCCGGGCGCTCGCCTCGAACCTCGATGCGCTGGCCGAGATCTGGCAGTGGACGGCCGAGGACCGGGTGGCCCACGCCCTCCCCGTGTTCCACGTGCACGGCCTGATCCTCGGCATGCTCGGGCCACTGCGCCGGGGTGGCTCGTTCGAGCATGTCGGCCGCTTCTCGCCCGAAGCCCTCGCCGGGGCCGTTGACCGGGGCGCCACGATGGTGTTCGGCGTACCCACCATGTACACGCGGATCGCCCGCCAGGCGGCCGAGGACCGCGCCGTGGCCGAGGCGTTCGGCAAGGCCCGGCTGCTCATCTCGGGGTCGGCCGCGCTCCCGACGACGGTCCACGAGCGGATCAAGCAGCTCACTGGCCAGGACATACTGGAGCGCTACGGCCTGACTGAGACGCTGATGAACGCCGGCGTACGGCTGGGATCCCCGATCGTCCCCGGGCGGGTCGGGCCGCCCCTCCCTGGCGTGGACCTCAAGCTCCTCGGCGAGGATGCCTCCGAGATCGACGCCACCGACGACGAGACGATCGGCGAGGTCGCGGTGCGTGGGCCCAACCTGTTCAAGGGCTATCTGAACCGGCCCGACGCCACCGACGAGGCGATGCGCGACGGGTGGTTCATGACCGGCGACATGGCCACCCGCAACGAGGAAGGCTCTCTGCGCCTGGTCGGCCGCAAGAGCACCGACATGATCAAGTCGGGCGGCTACCGGATCGGCGCCGGCGAGATCGAGGGCGCGCTTCTGGAGCACCCGGCCGTGGCCGAGGTGGCGGTGGCCGCCAAGCCCGACGAGGATCTAGGCGAGCGAATCGTCGCCTGGGTCGTGCTGGAGGACGGCCGGGCGGCGCAACCCGCGGAGTTATCCGACCACGTCGCGACCCTCCTGACCCGCCACAAGCGCCCCCGCGAGATCCACTTCGTCGACGCCCTGCCGAGAAACGCCATGGGCAAGGTCATGAAGCGCGAGCTCGGGAAGTAACTCGGAGATAGTCCTGATTTCTTCCCAAACGTCCGGGGGGCGGGGCGTTCCGAAACCCCTAACGGAACGCCCCGCAAAACTCAGACCCAATTCGCAGTCTCAACGGTTGTGGAGAGCTTGCAGTACCGGTTATCGGCCTGGCCCGATTTGGTCGATATCGGGCGAAGACCCCATCTTGCTCGGAGCCCGTCCCGGCCGATCATTCCCGGGATGGCCCTATGACCATGAAATCGCGCTCGCTGCTCGTCCAAGTCCTGTTCGTGAACCTGCTCCTGGTGAGCGGGACCGCGGTCGTCGCCGCGATCGCCCTCGAGCCCCGCATCGGCAGCGCGCTGGGCGGACGCGAGATGGTCGTGCTCGGCCTGGCCCTGGTAGCCACCCTGCTGGGCAACTGGCTGCTCCTGCACCGCCGGTTCATCCCGCTCGACCGGCTGATCTCGGCCATGGAGCAGGTCGACCTGGCCTCGGTCAACCAGCAACTCGCCGCCTGCGACCGGGTCGACAGCGCGGAGGCCCACCGCCTGGAGGCGGCGATCAACCGAATGCTGACCCGGCTCGAGGCATCGCGCCGCGAGGCCGGCCGGGCCGCCGTCCAGGCCCAGGAGCGCGAGCGGCGCCGGATCGCCCGGGACCTGCACGACGAGGTCAACCAGGCGCTGACCGCGGTCTCGCTGCGTCTCCAGGCCTCGATCGAGCACGCGCCCGAGGAGCTGCGCCACGAGCTGACCGAGACCAAGCGCCTCGCCGGCCAGGCCATGGAGGAGCTGCTCGCGCTGGCCCGCCAGCTCAGGCCCGCCGTGCTCGACGACCTGGGCCTCCTCCCCGCGCTGAAGACCCAGGTGCGCGATTTCGCCGACCAGACCGGCATTCAGGCCGCCTTCAACGTGCGCGGCTCCGTCCCCGAGCTCGCCCCCGACCGGCAGCTGGTCGTCTACCGGGTGACCCAGGAGAGCCTGTCCAACGTGGCCCAGCACTCGGGCGCGGGCACGGTGGACGTCGAGCTGTCCTTCGAGGAGGACGGCATAAAGCTCCGCATCGCCGATGACGGATGCGGGTTCGTCGAGCGGCGCGACGGCGGGTTCGGCCTCTCAGGGATGCGGGAGCGCGCGCTCCTCGCCGGCGGGCAGCTGTCGATCTTGTCAGGGCAGGGCCGGGGAACGCGAGTGGAGCTCACCCTCGCATGAAAACGAAAGGACTCTGATGCGAATTCTGGTAGCCGACGATCACGGGATCGTGCGATCGGGGATCAAGCTGCTGCTCGAGCGCCAGCCCGGGCTCAACGTGGTGGCCGAGGCGTCCGACGGGGTCGAGGCGGTCGAGCAGGCGCTCGCCACCCGCCCGGATCTCTGCATTCTCGACGTCGGGATGCCGCGGATGACCGGCCTGCAGGCCGCCCGCGAGATCCGCTCGCACATCAAGGACGTGACCGTGCTGATGCTCTCGATGCACGACGACGAGCACTATCTGTTCGAGGCTTTGAAGGCGGGCGCGTCCGGCTACGTGCTCAAGCGCGAGGCCGACCAGGACCTGGTCGGCGCGGTCCAGGCGGTCGGCCGGGGCGAGGCCTTCCTGACCAACGCGGCCGAGCGCGAGATCATCCGCCGCTGGATGGAGGACGGCGACGGCGGCCCGGCCGTGTCGCTCACCCCGCGCGAGGAGGAAGTGGTCAAGCTGATCGCCGAGGCCTACACCAACGCGCAGATCGCCCAGATCCTCCACCTGGCCGAGAAGACCGTCGAGTCGCACCGGGCCAACGTGCTGCGCAAGCTCGGCATGCGCGACCGCGTCGAGCTCGTGCGCTATGCGATCCGGCGCGGGCTCGTGGAGGCCTAGGGCGATTTGGGGCTCGCTTCGCTCGGCATCCGTGCGGGCCATGCGGGCCCCGTCCTGACGGCGAACCCGCTCCTGGCCGTCCGGTCGTGTGCTTAACCCCCGAAACCGGCCCGGCGGATATCCCGTCCGGGACATAAGCACCCAGCAGATGCTCATGTCCCGATGGTGGCGGGCGAGCAGGGGACTTTCGGGCCTTATGCACACTCGCCGTGGCGACCCACGCCCGCACTAGCATCGGCGCGGTGCGCGCGCCCGTCTACCACATCGCCGCTCCCCCCTTCCCAAGGAACCTCACCTGGCTGAACTCGGCGGGCCCGCAGCAGCTCGAGCCGGGCCGGCCGATGCTGGTCGAGTTCTGGGACTTCTGCCGTCCCCAGTCGATCCGGACGCTCGCCTACATGAAGGCGTGGCGCACGCGCTATCCGGACCTCAAGATGATCGGCGTGCACGCCGCAGGCTTCCCGCCGTCGCAGGATCCGGACGCCATACGCGAAGCGGTCGAGCGCCTGGACATCCCCTACCCGGTGGCGATCGATGCCGAATACGAGGTGTGGAACCTGTACGGCAACCTCGGCTGGCCGGCGCGGTACCTGTTCGACCAGCGCGGCATGCTGCTCCACTACCACTACGGGGAGGGCGGCTACGCGGAGACCGAGGAGGCCATCCAGGAGCTCCTCGGGTCAGAGCAGCCGCTGCTCGAGCCGCTCCGTCCCGAGGAGGCCCCCGACGCCCAACTCGAGCCCCAGTCGGACGATGTGGAGGGCCCATACTCGGGCCCGTACCGGGCCGGCGCGGTGTGGGCGGTTCTGGCCGGAACGGGCACCGTGAGCGCGAACGGTCAGACCACGACCGTCGATCACCCCGGTTGCTACGAGCTCGTCGTCCACCCGAAGTCGACCGCGGGTGAGCTCGCGCTCGAGATCGGCCCCGGCGTCACGTGCCACGCCGTGTGCTTCACGCCCGGTCTAGCAGGTTGATCAGCTCCGGCGGACCGCTGTCGCCGACGATCGCGGCGAACCCCGGCCGGTAGGGGCTCTGACCCGGCGAGGCGCCGACCCACGCGGGGTCGTGCACCCAGCTCCCGGTATTCACCACCCGTCCCCACTCGCCCCGATCGTCGTCCGGGAGCGGGCCGGCGCGATGCGTGTGCCCGAACATCACGTGGACGCCTGCAGGCACGTCGAGGCGATCCAGCACCTCCTCGAACGCGCGCAGGCCGGCCCGCCGCAGCTCGATCGCCGACACGTCGGCGTGAAGCGGGCCGAAGCCGGCCCGGTTGAGCCCCGCGACCACCGCCGGGAACAAAGTGGCGATCGCGCGCCGGCGCAGCCCGCCGGCCCCGTCGTCGCGACGCACCGCGCGCCACGCCCGCACCTGGAAGCTGCCGTCGCCGCCGCTGCCCCGCAGCCCGCCGGTCTGCGCCACCGCGTCGATCCACGCGTACATCGGCGCCAGCGCCGCCTCGTAGTCCTCCGCCCGGCGCGGCCCACCCGATGCCTCGCCCGCCAGTCGCACGGTCAGCCCGGCACCCAGCCGCTCGACGATCGGGACGGTGTGGTGGCGGTCGAGGTAGTGGCCGTGGATCGCGTAGACGTCCTCGCGCAGCCACACGCCCGGGTAGGCGACGCGCACCCGAGCCGGCCCCAGCGCCTCGACCACGGCGCCGAGCGGCTCGCGGGGCTCGGGCTCGACGACGGACTCCAGGCCGAATGGCGTCGCATCCCGCCGCTCGAGCCAGCCCCGCAGCAGCCCGTGGTCGTGGTTGCCCGCCACGACCACGACCTCGCCCTCCGGACCGATCGCCGCACCCAGCTCTCGCAGGACCGGCGTGGCGTCGGCCAGCGCGGCGCGCAGCGGACCGTGGCGGAGCTCGAGCACGTCGCCGAGCAGGACCAGGCGGTCAACCCCCGCCAGCGCGCCCAGCAGGGCGGTTCGCTCGCCGTCGCGCCGCAGCACGTCCTGGCCGCCGCGCGCGCCCAGATGCAGGTCCGAGACGACGAGCGTGCGCAGCGGTCCGGAGAGCCTCTACGCGCCGGCGCTCGCCAGGCGCTGGCGGATCACCTTGGGGAGCATGAAGCGAACGTCCTCCTGGACCACCTCGAGCTCCTGCACGTCGCTCGTGCCGCGCGAGCGGAAGAACTCGACCAGCCTCTGGACGAGCGACTCCGGCGCGCTCGCGCCCGAAGTGATGCCGACCACCGGCTTGCCCTCGAGCCACTCCTCGCGGACCTCGGACTCGGAGTCGATGAGGTACGAATCGGCACCGTGCTCGCGCGCCACCTCGACCAGCCGGTTGGAGTTCGAGGAGTTGCGTGAGCCGATCACCAGCACCAGGTCGCAGCGCTCGGCCAGCTGCTTGACCGCCGCCTGGCGGTTGGTCGTCGCGTAGCAGATGTCGTCGGTGCGGGGCCCGATGATGGCCGGGAAACGCCGGCGCAGCCGGTTGATGATCGCCCGCGTCTCGTCCACCGACAGGGTGGTCTGCGAGATGTAGGCGATCCGCTCCGGGTCCTCGACCTCGAGCTCCTCGACGTCGTCCTCGGTCTGGACCAGCACGATGTTCTCCGGCGCTTCACCCATCGTGCCCTCCACCTCCTCGTGGCCGGCGTGGCCGATCAGCACGATCGTGTACCCGTCGGCGGCGAACTTCTTGGCCTCGACGTGCACCTTGGTGACCAGCGGACAGGTCGCGTCGATCGTGGCCAGCGACCGGGCCCGAGCCTTGGCGTGCACGCTGGGAGCCACGCCATGGGCCGAGAACACCACCGTGGCGCCCTCGGGGATGTCGGCCACCGACTCGACGAACACCGCGCCGCGCGCGCGCAGCTGCTCGACCACGGTCTTGTTGTGGACGATCTCCTTGCGGACGTACACCGGAGCGCCGTGCAGCTCGAGCGCCCGCTCGACGGTCTGCACGGCCCGATCGACGCCCGCGCAATAGCCGCGCGGCGCCGCGAGCAGGAGCTTTTCTGGCGTTGACCCCACCGCCCGGAGTGTAGCCTTGGCCCCTCCCCGTGCCGCAGCGCCATCTCGACCGCCTCAGCTCAATCGACGCCTCGTTCCTTCACCAGGAGGGGCCGACCTCGCACATGCACATCGGCGGCGTGCTGGTGTTCCAGGGGCCGCCGCCGGAGTTCGACGACTATCTCGACCACGTCCGGGGCCGGCTGCACCTGGTCCCGCGCTACCGCCAGAAGCTCACCACGCCGCCGCTCGAGACCGGCCGCCCCCTCTGGGTCGACGACCCGGACTTCAACCTCGAGTACCACGTCCGCCACACCGCGCTCCCCCCACCCGGCACAGAGGAGCAGCTGTTCCTGCTCGCCGGTCGGATCGCCTCCCAGCCGCTCGACCGCTCCAAGCCGCTGTGGGAGAACTGGCTGATCGAGGGCCTCGAAGGCGACCGCTTCGCGCTGATCTCCAAGACCCATCACGCCCTGGTCGACGGGGTCTCCGGGGTCGACCTGGCCTCGGTTCTGCTCGACGTCGAGCGCTCGCCGCAGCGACCCGCCGAGGACCTCGAGCCATGGCGGCCCGAGCGCGAGCCCTCGCCGGCAGAGCTGGTCGCGGCGGGTCTGCGCGGGATGGTCGGCGTGGCCGGCGACCTCGTCACGCGCGCCGTGGACGCGGCCAGCCGGCCGGCCACATCGCTCGGCGCGCTGCGCGACGCCGCCGAGGGCGTCGGCGAGATCGTGTGGGCCGGCTTGAACCCGGCCCCGGAGACGCCGCTGAACGTCGAGATCGGCCCCCACCGCCGCTACGCGGTGGTCCGCCACCAGCTCGACGACTACAAGACGGTCAAGAACGCCTTCGGCGGGACGGTCAACGACGTGGTGCTGACCGTCGTGTCGGGAGCCCTGGCGCGCTGGCTGCACGAGCGTGGGGTGCGCACCGAGGGCCTCGAGATGCGAGCGCTCGTGCCGGTCTCGGTCCGCACCGCCGCCCACAAGAACACCCTGGGCAATCAGCTCGCGGTGATGCGCGGTCCCCTGCCGGTCTACATCCGCGACCCGGTGGCTCGGCTGCGCTTCGTGCGCCGCGCCATGGACGGCCTCAAGGAGTCGAAGCAGGCCGTGGGTGCGGCCACGCTGGCCGCGGTCAACAACCTGGCGCCTCCCACGGTCCTCGCCCAGGCGTCACGCCTGAACTTCTCCACGCGGCTGTTCAACCTGATCGTGACGAACATCCCGGGGCCCCAATTCCCGCTTTACGTCCTGGGCCGCCGGCTCGAGGATCTGTTCCCGCTCGCCTTCCTGCCCAAGAATCACGCGCTGGCCGTGGCGATCATGTCCTACGACGGCGGGATCGACTACGGGCTGCTGGCCGACTACGACGCACTGCCCGACATCGATGTGATCGCCGATGGGATCGACGCCGCGTTGCACGAGCTGCTCGAAGCGGTGCCCCGCGAGCCACGAGCCCGTGAGCAGAAGGCAACCCCCGCCCGGCGGAACGGCGATGAACGTAACGGAGCGCCGGCGCCGATCCTCCCCTCGACCAGCGCGCGCCCCAAGCGCGGCCCGGCCGCCGACATGGCCAAGCGCGCCCGCTCAGGGTCGGCACGCAAGCGGCGCGAGGGTTGACCATCCTGGAACGGCTTGCCGTTTCGCCTGCACAGGGCTACCGTTTGCCTTGATATGAGCGATCTCATCGCACCGGACGAGACCGCGTTCCGGCTCGAGCTGACCGCCGCGCAGCTCAAGATCGTGCACACCGCGCTGAAGTCGCTGTTCGACGGCCTCGGCCACGAGGAGCACGACGTCAAGCAGGTCGTGCAGGCCGTGCTGGCCAAGCTGCCCGGCGAGCACGAGATCCGGGCGATCGATCTGAACCGCGAGCTCCGCGGCCCCGCCGCAGAGTGAGCTAGCCGCCCGGGCTCAGAACCCGAGCGCGAACTTGGCGTCCTCGCTCATCCGCTCGGGCGTCCAGGGCGGGGAGAAGGTCATCACCGGATGAACCTCTTCGACCCCTTCCAGCTCGCTGACGAACTCTTCGATCTGCTCGGAGACCTGGGGTCCGATCGGACAGCCGGGACTCGTCAGGGTGTAGGTGACCCGCACCGTGGGACCCTCGACCTCGACGTCGTAGATCAGGCCCAGCTCGACGAAATCGAGCCCCAGTTCCGGGTCGATGACGTCGCGCAGGACGTCGGTCACATCTTCGACAGTTGCCATCCTGCGCTCAGTTTAGGAGGTTGGCGAATGTTCTCACTTGCCCCAGTGCACCATTTTGTATAGGTTTCGGAGATCGTCGACTTCGATGAACAGTCCGCGATCCTGCGTTGCTGCGGAGACGAGGACCGGTCCACGCAGGGGTGCCGGCGACGCGCGATGGTCCTTGCGCTTCGCTCGCAGACCAACGTCGTCGTCGACCTGAGCGAGCTCGCGTTCGCCGACTCGTCGGTCATGCTCGACCTCGCGGTGCTGGCCCGGCGCCTGCGCGCCCGGGGACGTGAGATTTTGGTCCGTGGCGCCCAGCCCCAGGTCATGGCGCTGATCAAGCAGGTGGGTCTCCACCGCCTGCCGGCGATCCGGCTCGAGCCGGCGCCCGCGTTCGCCTAACCGGGTACGACCTCGGGGCTGCCGTTCGTCTGCTCGTCGACCCCGGCCGGGTCCTGCCGGAGCCCGGCGGCCACCGCGGCGCCCGGATCGCGCAGCAGCTCGGTGACCTCGGAGGCCTCCTCGCCGAAGCGCGGGAAGCGCTTGCCCTCGGCCTCGCCGATCGCCACCAGTTGCTCGCCCACCGCTCGCATATCGTCGAGCAGGCGGCGCCGCTCGCGCCAGACCGTCTCAGCACTCCGGGCCAGCTCGCGCGCCCGTGTCTCGGCCGCCTCGATCGTCTCCTCGGCATCGCGCCGAGCATCCGCGCGCAGCTCGTCGGTATCGCGCCGGGCGGTCGCCCGCAGCTGCTGGGTCTCGCGCTCGGCCGCCTCACGCATCTCGGCCACCTCGCGGATGGCGGTGTCGCGCAGCTCGGCAACCTCGCGCTCGGCGCTCTCACGCAGCCGGCTCGCCTCTTGCCGGGCAGCGTCGCGCGCCTGAGCGGCCTGGCCCTCGGCCGCCTCACGCAACTCCTGGCTCTCGCGCTCGGCGGTCTGCAGGCGATCGTCGGCCTTGGCCCGCGAGCGCGCGGTGATCTCCTCAGCGGTCTGGTGCGCGCGCTGGAGGATGTCGCGGGTCTCGTCGCTGACCTCGTCCAGCGCGTGGCGGACCGCCGCCTCGGGCGAGGAGGACATCTCGAGTTCGGTGATCAGCCGGCTCATCTTCTCGACGTAGCGATCGACCTGGTCGCGGTCGTAGCCGCGCAGAGCCACTGAGAACTCGACCGACCGCGCGTCCTGGAGGATGCGATCGCGATCGGCCGCGCTCAGCACGCGGCTGGCTCCGAACCGCCGGCCGGCACGGTCTTCCTCCTTGCTGCGGGCGCTGAGGAGCTCTGCCGCCTGGTCCTCGACCTCCGGCGAGATCCCGCCCTCGGCGCCCCTCCCGGTCTCGTTCCTGTCCGAACGCCCCATCGCTCAAGCTCCCTTCCTCGCTTATGGCTGGTCGCGCCCGCCCGTGGCAAATGCCACGAGCTCCCAGCATCAAGCTAGCGCTTCGGTCAAGAGGTTTCGAGGCCGGTCCAGGACGGCCGCGAGGTAGCCTTATTCACGTGGTCCTCGCCTTCCTTCCCATCGTGTGGCTGCTCGCCGAACTGTTCGTGGCGGTGCAGGTCGCGCACGCCATCGGCGTGGGCTACATGCTCCTGCTGCTGATCGTCAGCTGGCCGCTCGGCGGGTGGGCTCTACGCTTGCAGGGCCGCGCTGCCTGGCGCCGGCTGAGCGCTGCGGCGTCCGCCGGCCGCTCGCCCGGTCGCGAGGTGCTCGACGGCGCGCTCGTGCTGATCGGCGGCTTGCTACTGATCTTGCCGGGCTTCCTGTCTGACCTGGTCGGCGTCTGCGCCTTGTTCCCGCCCACCCGTTCGCTTCTGCGCGGCCGGCTCGCCCGCCACCTGCACGGCCGCTTCGTGACCAGCGCCGCTCGCTTCGGTGGCGCCAGGCACGCCTACGACGTCGATTCAACCGCCACCGACGTCGACCAGTCTCAGCTCTCGGCATGACGGCAGTGCGGACGCTGGCCTTCGGCGATGGCTCGGTGTGGGGCGCCGTCCTGTCCGCGGACGCGGCCGGTGCGGGGCTGACGGCGCTGGGCAGCGGCGCGGACGTGAGCGTCGTGGGCGACGCGCGCCTCCCCGGCTCCGGCGCGGCCGACGAGTGGGATCTGAAGGCCGACGGCGTCGCGCTCCTCGCCGCGCCAGTGAGTGAGCTCGTCGACGTGCAGGCCGCGCAGGACGGTCTCGCCGGGTGGGACCAGCTGTGCCGCGTCACCGGCCGGTTCGGGGGCACCGAGGTCGATTGCCTGGGGGTTCGTTCCTCGTTCTCGGACGACGTCGACCTGGCCCGGCTGGAATCGATCCGCGCCGTGTCGGTCTGGTTCGAGCCCGACGAGGCGTTTGCGCTGACCGCGTTCCGCCCCCGCAAGTCCAAGGGCCACGACGGCGACCTGCTGGCTGCCGTGGTGATCGCCCCGGACCGCTCGGCGGCGGCCGAGGATCCGCGGCTGTCCACTACCTACGCCGCCGACGGCTGGCCGGCGCGGGCCGGCCTCGAGTTGTGGGTGGCCGCCTCAGAGCCCGACCAACAGTACCCGCGCCGGGCCTCGGGAGAGGCCGTCGGGCCCCGGGCGCAGACCGTGGCCGGCGAGCTCGAGTTGAAAGCCGAGCCGTTTCGCTGGCACAGCCGCGGTCGCGTCGGCGCCGGCATGTACCTCCTGGCCCGTCGGCGATGAGCGCCGATCCGCCCGCGCCGCGCGCCGGCACCCGCATCGAGGCGATCGTCTCGGATTTCGGCGGCGTGCTCACGTCCGCGCTGGTCGATTCGTTCGTCGGAGTGCTCGACTCCTCCGGCGTCTCGCTCGAGGAGCTCGGCAAGGCGATGGCGGCGCTGGCCGAGCGCGAGGGATCCAACCCGCTGTTCGAGCTCGAGACCGGCCGGCTGAGCGAAGCCCGGTTCATGGGGGCGCTGGCCGACGAGCTGTCGGCCCGACGCGGCAGCCGGGTCGAGCTCGACGGGTTCGGGGAGCGCTATTTCCGTCATCTGGAGCCGAATGAGCGGCTGATCGAGTACATGCGCGAGCTCGCCGACCGCGGCTACCGGCTGGCCATCTGCACCAACAACGTGCGCGAGTGGGAGGGGCGCTGGCGGGCCATGCTCCCGGTCGACGAGATCTTCGACGTGGTCGTCGATTCCGCGTTCGTGGGCGCGCGCAAGCCCGAGCGGCGGATCTACGAGATCACGCTCGAGCGGCTCGGCAGCGCGCCCGAGGCGACCCTGTTCATCGACGACGTCGAGATCAACTGTGAGGCCGCCCGGGAGCTCGGAATGCAGGCGATCCATTTCCGCTCGACCGACCAGGCGATCGAGGCGATCGAGGCAGCTCTGGGCGCGTGAGCATCGCCGCGATCCAGCCGATTCTCGAGATCGCCGACAGCGCCTTCGTCAGCCTCGATGGCGACGGGCGCGTACTCGAGTGGAATGCTCGCTCGGAGCAGCTGTTCGGATACTCGCGGCAGGAGGCGCTGGACGCCACGCTGGCGGACCTGATCATCCCCGACCGTCACCGCGAGTTTCACCTGGCCGGGCTCGAGCGGGCGCGCGCCGGCGAGCTGGCGGGGCCCTACCGCCGCCAGGTAGCGATGGAGGCCAGGCGCCGCGACGGCACCGAGCTGCCCGTCGAAGTCTCGGCAACCCTGGTGCGCGAGGGCGGGCGACCGGTGATCCACGCCTGGATCCGCGACGTGTCCGAACGCACCCAGCTGCTCCACGATCTCGAGGCGCAGCTACGCGGCGAACGACCCGGGTTCGGCGAGATCCTCGACGCGCTGGCCGAGGCCGTGACGATCCGCGACCCCCACCACCACATCCTGTATGCCAACCGGGCCGCGCTGAACCAGATGGGCTTCGCCTCGCTGGCCGACATACAGCGCCAGCCTCCCTCGGCGATCTTCGCGGACTACCTGGTGCACGACGAGCACGGCCGGGAGCTGACCATGGAGCAGATCCCCTCGGTCCGGCTGCTCGCCGGCAAGTCCGGCGACCCACTAGTCCTGCGCACGATCCACCGTACGACCGGGGTGCTCCGTTGGGAGATCTTGAAGTCATCGGCACTGCACGACGCCGATGGCCGGGCGGTCGCCGCCGTGACGATCATCGAGGACATCACGCGCGAGCGACTGGCCGAGCTCCGCGACCGGTTCATGGCGCACGCCTCCGAGACGCTGATGTCCTCGCTCGACTACGAGGAGACGCTGCGCAACGTGGCCTGGCTGGCCGTACCGGAGATCGCGGACTGGTGCGCGGTCGAGCTGATCGGCGAGGGCGGCACGCGACAGCAGATCGGGGTCGCCCACCGCGATCCGGCCAAGCTTGAGCTGGCCTCGCGCCTGCGACAGTTCGAACCACAGGAGCTGCGCCCCGATCGCGGCGTCGGCCGGGTCCTGCTGACCGGCCGCTCCGAGCTCTATCAGGACATCTCCGATGAGGTCCTCGTACAGGCCGCGGTGAGCGACGAGCACCTCGACCTGCTGCGGTCGGTCGGGTTCCGATCGGTCATCATGGCGCCGCTCACCGTCGGCGGACGCGCCCTGGGCGTCATGACGCTGGTCAACGCCGAGTCCATGCGCCGCTTCAACGACGACGACCGGGAGTTCGCCGAGCACGTGGCGGCGCGTGCGGCGATCGCGGTCGAGAACGCCCGCTTGGCCACCGCCCGCCGTCAGACGGCGACAACTCTTCAGCGCAGCCTGTTGCCCGACGCCGTCCCGGAGATCGAGGGCTGGAGCGTCGGCACGCTGTACCGGGCGGCCCGCGCGGCGGCCGAGGTCGAGGTCGGTGGCGACTTCTACGACTTCTTCCGCAGCGACGACGGCTGGCTCGTGTTGCTCGGCGACGTCACCGGCAAGGGTGTCGAAGCGGCCACGCTCACGTCGCTGGTGCGGCACGGGGGCCGGTTCCTCAGCCGCTATGAGCGCAGCCCGGGCCGGATCCTGGCCGGCCTCAACGACGCCCTGCGCGAGCAACCGGGCCTGTGGCTGTGCACGGCCCTGTGCGCACGCCTGCTGTCGGGCGAGGCCGTGATCGCCTCGGCGGGGCATCCACCGGCACTGGTCGTCCGCGACGACGGCCGGGTGCGCGAGATCGGGGGGGTGGGGCCGATCCTCGGCGCCTGGACCGGAGAGGACTCGATCGACCGACCGGTGTCGATCGGCCTAGACGAGACGCTGTTCGTCTACACCGACGGCGTGATCGACACCCAGGGCGAGCACGAGCGCTTCGGCGTGGAGCGGTTGAAGCGAGCGCTCCGTGACGCGGCGGGTCTGCCACCTCGGGAGCTCCTCTCTCATCTGGACGCCGCGCTCGAGCAGTTCCAGGTGGGTGCCCAGGCCGACGACACGGCCGCGCTCGCGCTGCGCCCCGGCTCCCCGCCGAACGAGCTCGAGCAGCGACGCACCCATTCGGGCGACCGAGCCCGTACTCTTCCTGTGCACTGAAACGGAGGGGTCGCGTGACCGGGCTGCCCAACTTCCGGATCGATACGTCGCCCACTGAAGCCGGAACCACGATCAAGCTGGCGGGAGAGCTCGATAGTGCGACCTGCGGTGAGCTGGTCGCCCGCTTCGAGCAGCTCTTGGCCGAGGACTCCGGCGAGATCGCGGTCGACTTGGACGAGGTCACGTTCATCGACTCCGCCGGGCTGCGGGCGATCATCGTGATCGAACGCGCCGCACGCGAGCGCGGCATGGTGGTGGCGATCCGCACACCAACCGGTCCGGTGGCCGACCTGCTCCAGCTCACCGGCATCCGCGAGCACGTCGAGCTCTCACCCAGGGTTGACGAGCCGCCTCCGGCGGCCCCCTTCGACGAGCGGGTCGAGCTCGAGCTGGCCCGCGATCCGAACGCCCCGGCCCGAGCCCGAGCCGAGCTCCGTGAGACGCTCGCCGAGGGCGTGGGCGAGACCGACCGCGCCACGCTTACCCTGCTCACCTCCGAGCTGGTGACCAACGCGGTGATCCATTCGGTCCCCGATGCGGGTGACACGGTCGGCTTGCGGATCATCAGGTATCCCGGCCGCGTCCGGATCGAGGTGACCGATCCCGGGTTTGGGTTCGAGCTCGGCAACCTGCCGCCACGGCCCCGCGACTTCGGCGGCCATGGCCTCGTCGTGGTCGACGGGCTCTCGAACCGGTGGGGAACCACCCGCACGGGCCCCGCGGGCGGGTTCTGCGTGTGGCTCGAACTCGACCTGAGCAACGAGGACGCCGGCGAACTTCACGAGGCCGGCGAACTTCACGAGGCCGGCGAACTTCACGAGGCTGAACCGGCCGAGCCCTCGGTGGCGGCCGAGGGCTGACGTTCCCGATCGCGGCGTTAGATCAGTTCTCGACGCCCAACCGATCCCAGCAGTACAGCTCCAGGCACTCCTTGGCCAGCTCGACACAGCGGGCCTCCGACAGCCACGGCAGCACGGTGTCGAACGCCTGGTCTTCTCCCACGCCGGCCTCGAACGCCTCCTCGCCGCGGAACCCCGCGGCGATCTTCAGCGCCTCGCGCCGGTGGTCCCCGAGCGAGGGGAACACGTTGACCAGGAACTCGCGGTTGGGCAGCGGGTGGCCCACCTCGAGCGACGCGTGCCAGGCGGCCAGCAGCGACAGATCGTGCTCATCGAGGTCGGCGAGCGCCTTGGCGTAGTGCGACTCGAGCTCGGACTCGGGAATCTCATCCACCCATGCCCGCACCACCTCTCCGAGGATCTGGCGGCGCGCCTCGCGTCCCACCGACTCGGCGATCACGCGGATGGCGTCCTGCGGTTCGATGAAGCAGAGTGACATTGCGGCTCCGGTCCGGGAATGCGAACGCCGCAGAAGGTAGGCGGTCGACCGGACGTAACGGGCCGAAACGCGCGCTAGGGCCTGACCGTGAGCCTGAGCGTGCTCGAAGTCGACCGGCCGTTACGGCTATCGGCCGCGAGCACCACTCTAGCCCTGACCGCGCCGGACTTGACGAACCGATGGGACACCGAGTAACGCGACCCGTGTCCGAGCCGCGGACGAGCGATGACCTGCCATGCACCGCCGTGGGCGACCTCGATCAGCACCACCTGGCCGGTATGCGACGGCGTCACGTGGCCGCTCAGTACGACCGCTCGCCCTACCGCGGTCGAGCGGGCCGACGAGGCCAGGCCGACCACCGCGTCGACCAGCTGGGCGAACGTGGTGCTATGCGCTCCGTCCGAGGTGACGTACCACTGCTGGTCGGTCATCACGGTCCCGCGCTTGAGCGTGAACGTGTACTTGCCCGAGCTGTCGGCCGTGGTCGTCGAGACCTGCTGGAAGTTCGATTGCTGGGCGACCTTGCGCCACAGCGCGACGGTGGCGCCCGAGCTGGCCGTACCGGAGATCACCACCTTCTGGCCGGCCTTGGAGGGATTCGGCGAGGCGGTGATGGTCGGGGTGGCCGCGGGACACGGCGTCGGCGCGCAGCATGTCGCGCCCGTCGACGGGCAGCACGTCGTCTGACAGCACGTCGTCTGACAGCAGGTGGTCTGACAGCACTGGGCGTTGTTCGTGCAGCAGATCGGCTGCGCCGGCTGGGCGGCATCGCGCGCGGGCGGCAGCGGGCAGCACGGCGGGACCACGCTTGGGCTCAGCTGCTGCTGCTGTGGGCAGATGATGTGCGACCGGGCGCCGGCCGGCCCGGCTACGGCCAGGATCCAGATCGCGGCCACGGAGGCGGCAACCAGGAGAGACGAGAAGACGATCGAGCGTCGCATCGCGATCAAAAGCGGGGGCGAAACCTCGAAAGCAAAGCCTAGCCCTTTTTCACAAATCGAGCGCTGCCACCACCGGATCGAGCGTCTCCGGATCGGGCTCCGCATCGGGTCCCAGCCCGAGCGTGGAGCGCTCGGCGCGCTGCCAGTTGTGCAGGCCGACGTCGAGTGCCTCGAGGGCCACCCCGCAGGCCTGGGCCAGATCCGAGGCCCGTCGCTCGAGCAGCAGCGGGTCACCGATCCCGAGCGCCCGCTTGGCCCCCACGGTGACGTCGTTCGCGCCACCGAGCGCGAGCGATCCGGCCTCCAGGTCGTACACGCCCAGCCGGCCCAGGGTGACGAGCAGATCGAACCGGGCGTCGCGATGCAGGCCGGGCAGCGCGAGGCGCTCGAACGCGCGCGCGAATCGTCGCTCCGGGGCCCACGCCGCGTCGCCGGTGAACGCGGCGGCCTGGGCGCCGGACCGGGCCGCCCAGGTGCGGTAGGCCTCGAGCGTGCGATCCCCGCGAGCGGAGTCGTGCGCGGTGCGCGGGCCGGTGCGGACCTGGTCGAGGTCCGGGATCTCGCCCGACGCCCATGATGTGCGCACGCGCGCGATCTCGGCGAACGGATCGTCCTCCTCCAGCGGGCAGAGGTACGCGATCAGGAAGGCCAGCCAGCTGCGCTCCTCGACCGGGCCGGCCGGGTCGGCCACCTCGGCGTAGAGCCCGGGCGGATCGTGCGCGAGGACGCGCCGGCGGTACTCGGCGAAGGCGATCTCCTCGGCAAGCCGCCCGGCATCGGCGCTCGACTTCAGCCCGAGCACGAGCGAGTTGCGGTAGCCGTCGTCGGCCCCTCGGGCCACCCGGCGCACGACGACGCGGCCCGAGTTGCCGGCCGCTCTCGAGCTCGACCCGGCGCTGCGGGACCGGCCCGGGCTGGGCGTGCTCGGACGGGCCTGGCCGGTTCGCGGGGCGCTCGAGGTGACGATCGGCCGCATCTCCACCGCCTGCTCGCGGGTGCAGATCGGACAGTTTTGGATCAGCCGGTTGTGGCGGCAGAAGCTGGGCACCGCAACCCAGCCTAGTGCGTCCCGGATCGACGCGCGCGGGCGGCCCAACCACTACCCTCTCGGCGCTTGAGCGCCGATCCGCCGACCTTCGATCTGCAAAGCCACTCGCTGCACTCCGACGGCTCGCTCGAGCCCCCGGAGGTCGTGGCGGCCGCCGCCGAGGCGGGCGTCGAGCTGCTCGCGCTGAGCGACCACGACAGCGTCGAGGGCGTCCAGGCGGCCGCCGACGCGGCCGCGGAGCTCGGCGTGCGGCTGGCGCCGGCGGTCGAGATCTCCTCGGTCGACGGCAGCCGGCAGGACCTACACGTGCTTGGCTACATGGTCGATCACCACGACGCCGCGCTGCGCGAGCGCCTCGCCGCCTGGCGCGAGGATCGCGAGCACCGGGCCGAAGCGATGGGCGCCGCCCTGCGCGAGCTCGGCTATGAGCTCGACGACTCCGAGCTGGCCCGCCGGCGCGCCAAGGGTCAGTCGATCGGGCGCCCGCATCTGGCCGACGCCGTGGTGGCCCACCCCGCCAACGCCGAGCGACTACGCGACGAGGGGCTGGGCGAGCGCTCGGCCTTCCTCGAGGCCTATCTGATCGACGGTCGGCCCGCCTTCCGACCCCGCACCAAGCCCACCGTGGCCGAGTCGATCGAGACGATCCACGCGGCCGGCGGCGTGGCGATCTGGGCTCACCCGTTCTGGGACGTAAAGGAACCCGACGCGGTGCTCAAGGCCATCGATCGCTTCCGCGCCTGGGGCCTCGACGGAGTGGAATGCTTCTACGCCACCCACACCCGCGAGCAGGCCGAGCTGCTCGCCGATCGCTGTGCGTCGGAGGGGTTGCTGAGCACCGGCTCCTCGGATTTCCATGGACCGAAGCACCGCCTGTTCTCGCGCTTCCGCGCGTTCAGCACGTACGGGCGAACGCCGGCGCTCGGGCCCATCGCCGGGTGAACGGACCGGCTACCGCGGTGTGCCGAGAATCCCGCGCGCCCGTAGCTCCGCCATCAGTGCCTCGACCAGCTCGTCGAGCTCGTGCTCGGTGGGCCGGAGCTCCACGTCGGGGTCTCGCGGGACCTCGTAGGGGGCGTCCACCCCGGTCATCCCGTGCAGCTTGCCGCTCCGCGCGCGGGCGTACAGGCCCTTGGGATCGCGCCGCTCGCACTCGGTCAGCGGCGTGTCCACATACACCTCCACGAACGCGAGCTCACCCCGCACGTGGACGCTGCGCGCGAGCGCTCGGTCGACCGCATAGGGGCTGATCGCACTGACGATCGCGATCGTCCCCGAGTCGGCGAACAGGCTGGCCACGTGCGCCACCCGCCGGATGTTCTCCGCGCGATCGCCGGGATCGAAGCCGAGATCGCTGTTCAGGCCGTGGCGCAGGTTGTCGCCGTCCAGGCGATACGCGCGGTAGCCGTCGCGGGCCAGCCGCTCCTCGAGCGCCGCGGCGATGGTCGACTTGCCGGAGGCCGGCAGCCCGGTCAGCCACAAGGTGGCGCCGCGCTGCCCGAGCAGCGCCCAGCGCGCATGGCGCGCCAGACCGCGCCGATCCCAGGTGACGTCGAGCGGCTGCACGTCGGGCCGCTCCATGTGCGCCTCGATGATCATGCCCGCCCCGACCGTGCTGTTGGTCGCCTCGTCGATCAGGATGAAGCTGCCAGTGGTCCGGTTGCGCCGGTACTCATCGAAGATCAGCGGCACGGTCGTGCGCAGGCGAATCCGGCCGATGTCGTTCAACCCGAGCTGGCGGGCGTGCTCGTCGCGGTGCAGCGAGTTGACATCGATCCGGTAGCGCACGTCCTCGACCACCGCGCGCGCCATCCGGGTGGTGTGCTTGATCGCGTAGAGCCCGCCCGCCACTACCGGGTCGTCGGCCATCCAGCACACGATCGCCTCGATGTGGCGATCGACGGTGGGCCGGTTGTGCGGGCGGCAGATCATGTCTCCCCGCGAGATGTCGAGGTCGTCCTCGAGGCGCAGCGCGACCGACATCGGAGCGCAGGCTTCCGGCAGCGGCCCGTCGAAGGTGTCCACGCCCGCGATCCGCGTCTCCTCCGCCGATGGGAGCACGAGCACGGCGTCGCCCGGGCGGAACACGCCGGCGGCAATCTGCCCCGCGTACGCGCGGTAGTCATGATCGTCCGGGCGCCGGGCCGATTTCCCTCCCAGCCCCGCTCCGGGCCACTTCGCCGGATCGCTCCCCGGTCCGGACGCCGACCCCGGCCTGATCACCCACTGGACCGGTAGGCGGCAGTCGATCAGGTTGCGATCCGAGGCGATGTGCACGTGCTCGAGGTGGTAGAGCAGCGCGGGCCCCTGGTACCACTCCATGCGCTCGGAGCGCTCCACCACGTTCTCCCCGTGCATGGCGGAGATCGGGATGAACGTCACGTCGGTCGTCTCCAGGCGCGCGCAGAACTCGCGGAAGTCCTGCTCGACCTGCTGGAACGCGTCCTGCGAGTAGTCGACCAGGTCCATCTTGTTCACGCACACCACCAGGTGCCGGATGCCGAGCAGCGATGCGATGAACGCGTGCCGTCGGGTCTGCTCGACGACGCCCTGACGGGCGTCGATCAGGATCACCGCCAGGTCGGCCGTAGAGGCGCCGGTGACCATGTTGCGCGTATAGCGCTCGTGCCCGGGCGCGTCGGCGATGATGAACTTCCGGTACGGCGTCTGGAAGTAGCGGTACGCGACGTCGATCGTGATGCCCTGTTCGCGCTCGGCCCGCAGCCCGTCGGTGAGCAGCGACAGATCGAGCACATGCATGCCGCTGCGCCGCTCCGATGCCGCCCGTATCGCCTCGAGCTGGTCGGTCAGGATCTGCTTGGAGTCGTAGAGCAGCCGCCCGATCAGCGTGCTCTTCCCATCGTCGACCGAGCCCGTTATGACCAGGCGCAGCAGCGCACTCGCCTGCGTCTGCTCGGCAATCGCGGCCATGGTCTGCCCCGCGCTGCTCGACGTCATGGCGCCGACCGTAGCGGAGGGCACGGATGCGGAACCCTGATCATCCATGGGACGTCGCGGGAGCCAGCGCGTGCGCTCGCGGCGCCACCGGGAGGCGGAAACCGCAGTCGCGCGCCCGGCGCGCCCCGGCGCGCGCTTCGCGGCGCAGGGCGAACAGGTAGTCGTCGAAGTCGACCTCCATCGTGTGGCGCTTGGAGGCCACGTAACGGCGGCGCATCCGGTCGTGCTCGCGTCGCATGTCAGCCTCCATCTCGGCCCGGGGCGGCAGGCGATACTCGCCGCGCAGGTAGGAGGCGATCCAGCGACCCTGCGCCTCGGCAAGGGGCATAAGCGCCCCGAGCGGCTGGAGAAGCCCGACGAAGAAGACGTTGTCCATCGCTGGCATGAACACGCGCCGATAGAGCAAAAGCTCGTTGTCCGGGGCGCAGATGAGCTCGGGGGCGAAGAACGGGAAGCTGACCTTGTAGCCGGTGGCCCACACGATCACGTCGATCGGCTCCTCGCTGTCGTCCGCGAACCGCACCCGGTCGCCGGCCAGCGCGGCGATGCCGGACGAGCCGGCCCCGACCACGCATGCGCTCGGTAGGTCAGCCACCGGGCGACCGTACCAAGCGCTGCTCGCCGGGGGCCGGCTCGGCCACCGCCGCCTCCTCGCGCCGGTGCGCCTTGCCCCGGGCGATCACCTCGCGGAAGCTGCGCAGCCGGAAGATCAGCACCAAGGCCGCGAAACCACACGCCGTGGTCAGCCCCGCAGTGGCGATCTGCTGGCCGACCGAGAACGACGCCACGTCCGGGCTCCCGGCGAAGATCGTCAGCAGGAGCGCCTGCTGGACGCCCGCCCCGCCGGGGGTGAACGGGAACACCGAGGCCACCACCTGGACGCCGAGCACGAGCAGGACGTTCCGAACCGACCCGCCGATGTGAAACGCGTCGAGCAGCGCCCAATACGAGGCGAACCGTGCGACCCAGCTGGCGAGCTGCCAGCTGGCCATCTCCCGGCGGTAGCGCGGGAAGTCGCGGACGATCGTGAGCCCCTGACGCACGCGCTCCCAGAACGCCTTGACCCGCGCCGAGAGCAGGGCGAAGGCGACCAGGAAGCTGGTCCCGGCCACGGTCAGCACGAACAGCGTGAACCGCGGATTCCCGGCGAAGAAGCTGATGTCGAACGCCGGGAGCTTGGAGAAGTCGGGCGGCTTGGGAAACACCCCCTGGGTGAACGCGAAGCACATCACCAGCAGCCCCATGAACCAATCGAAGATCGCCCCCGTGGCCAGGCTCGCCGCCACCGTCGGATAGCTCGCGGGCGGGATCGCCATCCGGGTCAGGAACAACTGCGCCAGGTTTCCGCCCCCGAGCGGGAACACGTTGTTGATCGCGTAGCCGACCATGTACGCGCCCCATACGTCCCGCCACCGGATCCGCTCGCGTGGGTACGCCGCTCGGAGCGCTGCGAACAACGCCCGCGAGCGCAAGAGCAGGTACAGGGCGTACAGGGCCAGGCCCAGCAACAGCGACCCCCAGCTCAGGCCGGTGAACTGGCTGACGAACTTCCCGGCCGAGTCGAGCAGGCTGTCGACCGTCGAGCCAATCGAGGAACTGCCACCCATGGCGCCAGCCACCAATGCTGCCACGAGCGTGGTCATGAGCGAATTAAACGGCCCTCGCCACGAGAAACTGGGTCTACTCGCGGTGGTCAGGCCCTTAAAAAGCCCGGAGGGCCCAGATCCATCTGGACCCCCCGGAGAGTCAGGGAAGTGGGGGCGCAGTTCCCTGACCGACAGGGGCGAGTTTCCCCGTCCCACGCTCTCTCTAAACCGAAAGTTTCTCGCCCGGCCTCCGGCAGGCCGCTCCGCCCGCGGATTCCGGCGCAACCTTAGCATTCCCCTGTCCCAGCCGGGCCAAACTCCGGCAGCATTTGCACGAATTCTGTCCTTGGCGCGGTGCCGAGCACAGACTCGCGCGAGCGCTCAGACGGCGTTGGTTTTGAACTGCGCCACGAGCTGGTTCAGGGCATCCGTAAAGGAATTCTTAGCCGCGAGTGTGTCTCAGCGGCCCTGTGCGCCCGGACCGGTGAAGAATTCCTCACCGGCACGCACGGTCCCGGCCGCCTCGGCCTCGTGGCGCAGCGTACGATCGGCCTCGCCGCTCCAGGCGCCGATGGCCAGCATCTCTCGATCGGCGTCCATCGGGCTCCCCCCCAGGTCCTTGTTGACGACGCGAGCGCACTTCCGGCCCTCCGCGATCGCGGTGACCACCAGCGACTGGCCGATGCGGGCATCGCCGCATGCGTACACCCCGGGGGTGGAGCTCCGGTAGGTCATCTCGGTGCGGATGTTGCCGCGCCGGTCGAGCTCGAGACCGATCTGCTCGACCGCTCCTTCGCGCTCCGGCCCCTCGAACCCGATCGCGATCAGCACCAGGTCAGCCTCGAGCACGAACTCGCTGCCCGGCACCGGGGTGAGGTCGCGCGAGGAGGTACCGGTGACCTTGCGGGCGTAGACGTGACTGACATGCCCGTCACGGCCGCCGAAGCCGGTGACCTCGGTGCCCCAGCGGCGCTTGCCGCCCTCCTCCAGCGCGTACGTGGTGAGCGTCCGCTTGGGCGGAAGCGGCCAGGGGTGGCGGGCGTCGCGGCCGCTCTCGGGAAGCGCCATGTACACGTCGAGCATGACCACCGACTGCGCGCCCTCGCGGTGGGAGTTCGAGATGCAGTCCATTCCCGTGTCGCCGCCCCCCACGACGATCACGCGCTTGCCCGCCGCGGTGATCTCCCGACCCGGTTCCGGGTCGCGGGAGGGCCGCCCCTCCTCTTTGGCCACCCACCGATTGCGCTGGTACAGATATTCCATCGCGGGATGGATCCCCTGCAGCGAGCGGCCGGGGGCGTCGAGGTCGCGCTGGACCCGCGAGCCGGTAGCGAGCACCACGGCGTCGTGCCGCTCGCGGATCTCCTGGGCGGTGACGGTGCGCCCGACGTCGGTGTTGTAGACGAACTCGAT
Source organism: uncultured Solirubrobacterales bacterium (assembly GCA_963834675.1). GTDB lineage: Bacteria > Actinomycetota > Thermoleophilia > Solirubrobacterales > Solirubrobacteraceae > Palsa-465. The sequence goes on along the minus strand of CAWICS010000008.1, from coordinate 359,785 downwards.
CCCCTCCGCGGCCAGGACGTTGACCCGGCGGTCGATGATCCGCTTCTCGAGCTTGGCGTCGGGCACGCCGAAGCGGAGCATGCCCCCGGGGCCCTCGTCACGCTCGAACACGGTGACCGAGTGACCGCAGCGGTTGAGCTCGGCAGCCACGGCCAACCCAGCCGGGCCCGAGCCGACCACCGCCACCCGCTTGTCGGTCCGCCGGTCCGGCGGCTCGGGCAACACCCAGCCCTCCGCGAAGGCACGCTCGGCGATCGCCATCTCGATCTGCTCGATGGTCACCGGGTCGTCGTTGACGGCCAGGACACATGCCGACTCGCACGGGGCCGGGCAGATGCGCCCGGTGAACTCGGGGAAGTTGTTGGTCGCGTGGAGCTGGTCGATCGCCTCGCGCCACTTGCCGCGGTACACGAGGTCGTTCCAGTCCGGGATCAGGTTGCCGAGCGGGCAACCCTCGTGGCAGAACGGGACGCCGCAGTCCATACAGCGCGCGCCCTGCCGGCGGAGCTCCTCCTCGGGCTGCAGCCCGAAGTACGGCTCGTAGTCGGTAACACGCTGCTCCGGGTCGCGCTTGTCGAAGCCGACCCGATGGATCTTGAGGAACGCTCCCAGCTCGCCCATGTCCGTTTACGCCTCGACCGTCTCGCCCGCCGCGGCCGCCGCCTCGGCCAGCGCTCGCTTGTAATCGCGGGGCATCACCTTGACGAACCGCTCGCGCGCTGCGCGATCCCACGATGCCAGCACGTTGCGGGCAACCAGCGAACCGGTCCGCGCGGCGTGCTCGGCGATCAGCTCGCGGACCTCGGTCTCGTCGTCGGCCGTGAGCTCCTCGAGCTCGACCAGCTCGAGGTTGCAGCGACCTTCGAACCGGCGGTCCACGTCGTACACGTAGGCTATCCCGCCGCTCATCCCCGCCGCGAAGTTCCGGCCCGTGCGGCCGAGCACGACGACCCGCCCGCCGGTCATGTACTCGCACCCGTGATCGCCCAGGCCCTCGACCACCGCGCACGCCCCCGAGTTGCGCACCGCGAAGCGCTCGCCGGCCAGCCCGCGGAAGAACGCCCGGCCGGCGGTGGCCCCGTACAGCACGGTGTTGCCGACGATCATGTTCTCCTCGGCCCGGAAGCGGTGCTTCTCGGGCGGCCGCACCGACACCACGCCCCCCGACAGGCCCTTGCCGGCGTAGTCGTTGGTCTCCCCGCGCAGGGAGAAGGTCACCCCGGGGGCCAACCAGGCGGCGAAGCTCTGGCCGGCCGAGCCGGTGAAGGAGATTTCGATCGTCCCTTCGGGGAGTCCGCTGGCGCCGTGTCGGCGGGCAATCTCGCCCGACAGGATGCCGCCGACGGTTCGGTTGACGTTGCGGACCGGGATCGGGCCCAGCTTCACCGTCTCGCGGTGCTCGAGGGCCGGGGTACAACGGCGCAGAAGCTCCCAGTCGAGCGCGTCGTCGAGCACGGGTTGCTGGGCGCGAGTCCGCCGCCGCGGCGCGTCCGGAGGCAGGTCGGGAGAGGTGAGCACCATCGAGAGATCGACCCGGCTGGCCTTCCAGTGGTCGATCGCCTCGTCCATGTCGAGCAGCTCGGTCCGCCCGATCATGTCCTGAAGGCGTCGTATCCCCAGCGAGGCCATGATCGAGCGGACGTCCTCGGCCACCAGCATCAGATAGTTGACCACCTGCTCGGGGGTGCCGCGGAAGCGGTTGCGCAGCTCGGGATCCTGGGTGGCGATTCCCACCGGACAGGTGTTCAGATGACAGACGCGCATCATGATGCAGCCCATCGCGACCAGCGGCGCGGTGGAGAACCCGAACTCGTCGGCGCCGAGCAACGCCGCCACCACCACGTCGCGCCCGGTCCGCATGCCCCCGTCGACCTCGACGACGATCCGAGAGCGCAAGTCGTTCAACAGCAGCGTCTGCTGGGTCTCCGCCAGCCCGATCTCCCACGGGATGCCCGCCCCCTGGATCGAGGACTGCGGCGAGGCGCCGGTGCCGCCGTCGTGGCCGGCGATCGTCACATGGTCGGCGTTGGCCTTGGCCACCCCGGCCGCCACCGTGCCCACCCCGACCTCGGATACCAGCTTGACCGACACCGAACTGGTGGGGTTCGCGCAGCGCAGGTCGTAGATCAGCTGCTTGAGGTCCTCGATCGAGTAGATGTCGTGGTGCGGCGGCGGTGAGATCAGGCCCACACCCGGGGTCGAGTTGCGCAGCCAGGCGATGTAGTCGTCGACCTTGTGACCCGGGAGCTGGCCGCCCTCGCCGGGCTTGGCGCCCTGGGCCATCTTGATCTGCAGCTGGTCGCAGTTGACCAGGTAGTGAACGGTGACGCCGAACCGTCCGGACGCGACCTGCTTGATCGCCGAGCGCCGCAGGTCTCCGCTCGGATCCGGCGTGTACCGACTCGGATCCTCGCCGCCCTCGCCGGTGTTCGAGCGGGCGCCCAGGCGGTTCATCGCGATGGCCAGCGTCTCGTGCGCCTCGCGGCCGAGCGCGCCCAGGCTCATCGCACCGGTGGTGAAGCGCTTGACGATCGAGGTGGCCGGCTCGACCTCGTCCAACGGGACGGGATCGCCGGCGGGCCGGAGCGTCATCAGGCCGCGCAGCAGGGCATGTCGCACCGACTCCTGGTTGGCCATCCGGGCGAAATCGTTGTAGGTCTCGCGCGGATCGCCGTTGCGGCCCTGCACGGCGTGCTGCATGGTGGCGATCGTGTCCGGGTTCCACACGTGCCGCTCGCCGTGGCGGCGCCACTGGAGCACTCCGCCCACCGGCAGCACCTCGCGGTCGGTGCGCGGATAGGCCCGGAAGTGGCGCTCGAGCGCCTCCTGGGCCAGCTGCTCGATGCCCACCCCGCCGATCCGCGACGCGGTGCCGGTGAAGTGCTTGTCGATCAACTCGCGCTCGAGCCCGACCGCCTCGAAGATCTGCGCGCCGCCGTACGACTGGATGGTCGAGATCCCCATCTTGGAGATGGTCTTGAGCAGGCCCTTGCCGATCGCCTTGACGATCCGCTTCTCGGCCTCCTCCCGGGTGAGGTCCTCGGGGAGGAGGCTACGGTCCGCCAGCTCGTCGAGTGACTCGAACATCACGTACGGGTTGATCGCCGCCGCGCCGTAGCCGGTCAGCGTCGCCATGTGGTGGATGTCGCGCGGCTCGCCCGACTCGATCACCAGGCCGGTGCGAAGGCGGGTCCCGCGGCGCACCAGGTGGTGGTGCACCGCCGCCACCGCCAGCAGCGAGGGCATGGCCACGCGCTCGGCCCCCAGGTTTCGGTCGGACAGGATCAGGATGTTCGCCCCGTTGTCGACGTAACGGGCCGCCTCCTCGCACAGGGCCTCGAGGCGCGCCTCCATTCCCTCGTGCCCCTGCTCGATCGGCCACGTGATGTCGAGGGTGGCCGCGTCGAAGATCTCGTGCGAGACCTGCCGGAGCTTCTCGAGCTCGTGGTTGCGCAGGATGGGTGTGTCCATGACCAGCTGGTGGGCATGCTCGGGGCTCTCCGAGAGCAGGTTGACCTCGGCCCCGACCCCGGCCTGGAGGCTCATGACCACCGATTCGCGGATCGGGTCGATCGGCGGGTTGGTGACCTGGGCGAACAGCTGCTTGAAGTAGGCGAACAGCGGCGGCTGGCGGTCTGAGAGCACCGCCAGCGCGGCGTCGTTGCCCATGCTGGCGGTCGGCTCCTCGGCCTTGGTGGCCATCGGCGCGATGATCATCCGCAGGTCCTCCTGCGAGTAGCCGAAGGCCAGCTGCTTGGAGCGCAGCGGCTCGATCCGCGGCGTGCGCGGGTCGCGCTCGGGCAGGTCGTCGATGTGGACGACCGAGCGCTCGTACCAATCGCCGTATGGCTGCTTGCGGGCCACCCGGCGCTTGACGTCCTCGTCCTCGACGATCTTGCCCTCCTCGAGGTCGACCAGGAACACCTTGCCCGGGGCCAGCCGGCCCTTGCGCTGGACGTGCTCGGGGGCGACCGTCATCACCCCGGTCTCCGAGGCCAGCACGACATAGCCCTCGGTGTCCTGGATCCAGCGGCCGGGGCGCAGCCCGTTGCGGTCGAGCACGGCGCCGGCCACCCGCCCGTCGGTGAACACCACCGCGGCCGGGCCGTCCCACGGCTCCATCAGGCAGGAGTGGAAGTCGTAGAAGCCCTTGACGTCCGGGTCGAGGTCTTTGCGCGTCCGGTAGGCCTCGGGGACCATCATCATCACCGCGTGCTCGATCGAGCGGCCGCTCAGCACGAGCAGCTCGAGCACGTTGTCGAAGATGGCCGAGTCAGAGCCGCCCTCGCGGACCACCGGGATCACCTTCTCGAGGTCGTCGCCGAACAGCTCGGAGGCCAGCTGGGACTCGCGGGCGCGCATCCAGTTGACGTTGCCGCGCAGCGTGTTGACCTCGCCGTTGTGGGCGATCATCCGGTAGGGGTGGGCGAGCTCCCAGCTCGGGAACGTGTTGGTGCTGAACCGCGAGTGGACGAGCGCGAGCCTCGACGCCACCCGCGGGTCTCGGAGGTCGGTGAAGTAGCGCGGGAGCTGCGGTGCGGTCAGCATCCCCTTGTAGATCATGGTCCGGCCGGAGAAGCTGGGCAGGGCCAGATCGCGCCCGGCGGCGCGCTCGATCACGCGGCGGATCACGTACAGCCGGCGCTCGAAGTCGTCCTGGCCCTCGATCTCCTCGGAGGCGCCGATGATCACCTGGCGGATGACCGGCGCCGAGGCCCGGGCCGTCTCCCCCACGTGGCGATCGTCGACCGGCACGTCGCGCCACCACAGCACGCGCTGGCCCTCGGCCTCGATCGTCTCCTCGATCAGCTGCTCGAGCACCGAGCGGCGCTCGGGGTCGGTCGGCAGATAGCAGACCCCGACGCCGTAGCGGCCGGCCGGGGGCAACTCGACCCCGGCGACCGCCGCCCTCAGGAAGCCGTCGGGGATCTGGAGCAGGATCCCGGCGCCGTCGCCGGTGTTCGGGTCCGCGCCCTCAGCGCCGCGGTGCTCGAGGTTTTCCAGCGCATCCAGCGCCTTCTCCACCACGGCATGGCTGGCCTCCCCCCACAGCTTGGCCACGAGCGCGATGCCACAGCCATCGTGCTCGTTGGCAGGGTCGTAGAGGCCAATGGCCCCTGGTGGGGTGAAACGTCGGTACATGGGGAGAGGATGCAGACAGGCGCACGATGGGCGGTCCCGGAAGAGTACCAGTGGGTCTCGCTGCGCTCGACGTCCCTGGGGCCAGGTGCCCCGTCCGGACAGGGACCGCTAGCTCTTCGCCTTCGCGCGGCTCCGCCGGGGAGCGCCGTCGCCGTCGGCGCTCTTGGCCGGGGTGCGGCGGCGCGGCTTCGGCGTCGGCGCCGACTCGTCGGAATCGCCGGAGCGTACGGCGGCCAGGCTGGCCTCGAGCGCGGCCATCAGGTCGGGAGCCGCGGCGGGCTCCTCCACCTGCGGCTGCACGGCGATCTCCTCGCCGTTGGCCTTGGCCTCGATCAGCGCCAGCACCTGTTCGCGGTACTCGTCGTGGAACTTGGTCGGCTCGAAATCGGCGGACAGCGAGTCGATCAGCTGCTCGGCCATCTTGAGCTCCCGATCGGTGGCCTGGGCCTCCTCGATCTCGCCGATCTCGTCCAGGCGGTCGGGCGAGAGCACCTCGTCGCCCCACAGCATCGTGGTCAGCGCGAGCACGTCGCCGGTCGGCCGCAGCGCGCACAGCTGCTGCTTGGAGCGCAGCACGACCTTGCCGATCCCGACCTTGCCCGCCTCGCGCATCGCGTCGAGCAGCAGCCGGTACGCCTTGGCCCCGCCCGCCGTCGGCGCCAGGTAATAGTTGTGGTCGTAGTAGATCGGGTCGATGTCCGCCAGGTCGACGAACTCCTCGATGTCGACCGTCCGGGTCGCCTTGGGGTCGAGCGCCTCGAGCTCCTCGTTGGTGATCGTCACGAAGCGGTCCGGCGTGATCTCGTAGCCCTTGACGATGTCCTCGTACGGGACTTCCTCATCGGTCGTCGGGTCGACCCGCTTCTGGCGGATCCGCGCCCCGGTCTTCGCCGAGAGCTGGTTGAAGCGGACGGTCTTGGGCGAGGTCGCCGTGTACAGCTTCACCGGCACGTTGACCAGCCCAAAGCTGATCGCGCCTGACCAAATTGCTCGAGCCATAGTTGTCCTTGTATAGCGAACGGGGGTTCGTGGCAAGGGCTGAGCGCCGTCTTGCCATGTGGTACGACGCCGCACGAGCCGCGAACTCATCGGTCGGCGTGCACAAGCCCCGAAATCCCCTCCCGCGCCACCGCCACCGGGACATAAGCACCTGGGATGCGCTTATGTCCCGAACCCCTTCTGGCCGGGCGGCGGTTTCGGGCGTTTTGCACCCGGGACGTCCCACCATGGTCCACCCGACCGCTGCGCCACCATCTCACGTGGTGCCGCCCCGCAGCGTTCCATCCTCAGTGCGCCTGCCGCCCTTCCAGACCCTGCTCGACGCCCACGGCCGCGACGTCCACCGCTTCCTGGTGGCCAGCGTCGGCCGGATCGACGCCGACGACTGTTACCAGGAAACGTGGCTGGCCGCGCTGCGCGCCTACCCGAAGCTGCGTGACGCCTCGAACCTGCGCAGCTGGATCTTCACGGTGGCTCACCGCAAGGTGATCGATCACGCCCGGGGCAGGCGCCGAGTCGCGGTGCCGGTCGGCGACGTACCCGAGCCGGTGAGCGCCGTCGAGGCGCCCCCGATTCACGACGACGAGTTGTGGACCCGCATCCGCGAGCTGCCCGACAAGCAGCGCACCGCCCTCGCCCTGCGTTACGTCGCCGACGCCGGCTACGACGAGATCTCCTCGGTGATGGGCACCAGCGAGGACGCGGCGAGGCGAAACGTCCACGAAGCCTTGAAACGACTGCGAACGGAGTACCGACCATGACCGACATCGAGTCCGACCTCAGGCGAACGACGCCCGAGGCCGCGGACCTTCCCGACCTGAGCCAGGCGGCCGCCGCCGCCGGCCTGCTCGACGTCGCCTACGCGACGCTCGACTCCCCCCTGGGCCCGTTGCTGGTGGCCACCACCCCGCGCGGCCTCGTCCGGCTCGCCTACGTCGACTACTCCGACGAGGACACCGTGCTCGAGCACCTTGCCGCCCACGTCTCGCCCCGGATCCTGGCCGCCCCGCGCCGCCTGGACGAGCCCCGCCGCGAGCTCGAGGAGTACTTCGCCGGCGCTCGGCGCAGCTTCGATCTCCCCGTCGACTGGCAGCTCACCCGCGGGTTCGCCCGCCGGGTCCTGCAGGCGACCGCAAAGATCCCGTTTGGCGCCACGGCCACGTACAAGCAAGTGGCGAGCGAAGCCGGGAACGCCCTCGCTTCCCGCGCGGCCGGCAACGCGCTCGGCTCCAACCCGATTCCGATCGTCGTGCCCTGCCACCGCATCCTCCACTCGGGGGGCGGGCTCGGTGGCTACACCGGCGGTGTCGACAAGAAGCGACTGCTACTCGGGGTGGAGGGCTACAGCACGTTGAAGCAGCCGTAGAGCACGAACAGCGGGTTGACCACCTGGTGGCCGTCCGCGTCGCGCATGGTCTGCTGACCCACGAATGACGGTGGCGACTGCGCCTTGTAGCAACCGTTGGACTGCACGGTCACGTCGTAGGTGACCGGCGTGGACTGGAACGGGACGGCGCCGGGTTGGGGGATCAGCACGGTCAGCGTGCAGATCCAGTCCCCCGGGCCGGACGGTGTCGAAGCCCGCCGGCTGCAGCTCGGCAGCACGTTCAACCGCGCGCCCGGCGCCACCGGGCGCCCGAGCTCGCGCTGCTGGAGCAGCGTCAGGTTGTTGAACGTCGGGGTGATGCTGGCGTTCAGGCGCTTGGCGGTCACACCGGCCGGCCCCCAGTTGCCGGCGATGGCCAACAACGCGATCACGGCCGCCGATCCAACCGCCACGCGCACCGGGACGACCCACCCCGGACGCCGGCTGACCGTGGCGCCGGTGAAGTCGCGCCGGCGCAACAGCCACCACGAGCCGGCCAGACAGGCCGCGATCCAGACCACGCTCACCGCCTCGCCGATGATCAGCGACCCGTAGTAGCGGTGCGAGGTGATGAACAGCGGATGCCAGGTGTCGAACGCTGAGGAGACCAGTAGCGAATGCAGCCACACGCCGGTTCCGACCAGGGCCAGCAGCTGCATGGCGAGGTCGACGACGGCCGGGCCGAGCACGCCGACGATCCCGTTGCGGGTGGCCACCGAGAACAGCACCGCCAGGCTCACGAACGCGAGCATCGGCAGCAGGCAGAGCAGCCAGGCCAGCGCCACCAGCCCCAGGGCGTGACCGGCCGAGAGCACCGTGCCGCTCAGGCCCACCAGCGGGTGCGCCCCGATCAGCAGCACGCCGGCCAGGACACTGGCCAGAGACAGGACCGCGAGCAGTCCGGCGGCGAACGCCGCCACCGCGAGCAGCTTGCCGGCGAACAGGTGCCGGCGGGTGCACGAGCGCGTCAGCACGGTCTTCCACGTGCCGTGTCGGTCCTCGGAGCCGAACAGGTCGCCGGCCAGGACCCCCGCCATCAGCGGCAGCCCCCACTGGCCGGCGAAGCCGAGCACGACCAGCGACATCGCGAAACCGGACGAGTGCACCCACACGCCGTAGAGCGAGTCCGCCGGGCTGCCGCTCTGCACCTTGAGCACGCCGGCGAACGCGAACGGCCCGAGCACGCAGATCAGGGCGAGCAGCCGAGGGGCGAGCTGGCTGGCCAGCTTGCGCCGCTCGACCCGGAAGGCGGCGCGCACCCCGCCGGTCCGCCGCGCCGGGCGCCCGGCCACCGCGATGTCTGCGGCGACCGCGCTCATGCCCCGGCCAGCACCGCATCGGCCAGGTCGGCCAGGTCAGCGGAGCCGGCGTCGGCCTCGCCGGTCAGCGCGAAGAACATCGACTCGAGCGGGCTGAGCAGCAGCTCGAGCCGTCGCACGGCCACGCCCGCGCGCCCGAGCTCGAGCACGAACGGATCGAGCGCTCCGCTCACCACGGCGATCCGCAGCTCGGAGCCCGGCGCGCCGTGCAGCACCTCGACACCAGGGTGCTGCGCGGCGAGCCCCCGCGCTCGTTCGTCATCGCTGGTCTGCAGCCGGTACGCCGACCCGGGGGCCTGCTCGCGCAGCTGCGCGGCGCTCCCGTTCCAGACCACCCGCCCGCAGCGCAGCACGGTGTAGGAGTCGCACACATCCTCGGTCGCGCCGATCAGATGACTGCTCAGCAGGACCGCGGTCCCCTCGGAGGCCAAGCGGCGGAGCAGTGCGCCCACCTCGCGCACCCCGGCCGGGTCGAGACCGCTGGTCGGTTCGTCGAGCAACAGGAGCGCCGGTGCCCGCAGCAGGGCGGCGGCGATCCCCAGTCGCTGGCGCATGCCGGTCGAATAGCCGCTCACCCGATCGCCGGCCCGCCCCGCCAGGTCCACCTGCTCGAGCACCTCATCCACCCGGGTGCGCGCCTGGGGCGAGCGGTCGAGCTCGGCCAGCAGCTCGAGGTTTACCCGCCCGGACAGGTACGGGTAGAACGCGGGCTCCTCGACGAAGCCGGCCACCCCGTCCAGGTTGATCGCGTCGGCCGCACCGAGCGGACGGTCGAACAGCTCCACCTCGCCTGTGTCGGGCGTCAGCAGGCCGAACAGCAGACGCAGCAGCGTGGTCTTGCCGGCCCCATTCGGTCCGAGCAGCCCCCGCACCTCGCCTTCGGCGAGGAGTAGATCGACGCCGTCCACGGCGCACGTCGTCTCGAAGCGCTTTACGAGCCCGCTCGCACGTACCGCCGCCACCTCCGCGACTATACGACGGTCGGGAATTCTCACTCACCTTGTTGGATAATTAGTGAGCGTGGATCTGCTCAAACCCGTCCGGCGCTTCGACGCCTTCCAGCAGAAGCACAAGGCGTGGGCGATCCCAATGGCCGTGATCCGGAAGTTCGGCAACGATCAGGCCGGCAACCTGGCCGCGCTGATGGCCTACTACGGGTTCTTCTCGATCTTCCCGTTGCTTCTGGTGTTCACCACGATCCTGGGGTTCGTGCTGCAGGGCAACACCACGCTCTACAACGACGTCCAGAACTCGGTGCTCGGGCACTTCCCGGGAATCGGCCTGCAGACCCACAAGCTGACCGGGAGCGTGCCCGCGCTGATCATCGGCGTGCTCGGCTCGCTGTGGGGGGGCTCGGAGTGACCAACGCCGCCCAGAACGCGTTCGACCGGGTGTGGGCGGTGCCGTTCAAGGACCGGCCGGACTTCATCCACTCGCGCCTGCGTGGGCTCCTTCTGCTGGTCTCCCTGGGCGCCCTGTTCATCGCCTCCTCCGCGGTCACCGGAATCGTGACCAGCCTGTTCAGCGGTGTCCTGGCCAGGATCGGCGGCTACGCGATCTCGCTGGCGCTGAACTTCGGGTTGTACGTCGCTTCGTTCCGTTTCCTCACCGCGGCCGCGATCCCCACCCGCTGCCTGTGGCTGGGGGCCGGGATCGCCGCGGTGTTCCTCGAGATCCTCACGCTGGTGGGCAGCATCTACATCCGTCACGTCAGCCACGCGTCGAACACCTACGGCGTGTTCGCCACCGTCATCGGGCTGCTCGTGTGGCTGCACCTGCTCGCGCAGATGACACTGTATGCCGCCGAGATCAACGTGGTGGTGGTGCGCAAGCTATGGCCGCGCAGCCTGCTCGGGCCGCCCGAGGCCGCTGCCGACCATGAGACCCTGGCCGCGCTGGCCAAGGTCGAAGAGCGCCACGAAACCGAGCAGGTCGACGTTCACTTCACCAACGGTTAGGACGTGATCGTGATGGTCTGCGGGTTTGAGGTCTGCCCGCCGACCGTGACCGTCACCGTCGCGGACCCGGGTTGCAGCGGGAACGAGCCGCTGCCGGGCGGAAGCTGGAACGTGATCGACGTGTCACTCCAGCTGGTGATCGTGAGCTTCGCCCCATCGTACGGTGCACCCCAGCTGATCCCGCCCTGGGCCAGCGTCAGATAGCTCGAGGAGCCCTGGGTCGCACCGAAGTGCGTCCCGGCCAGGGTGACCGTGCTCCCAGCCGGCGTGCTCGAGGGCGAGACCGAGGCGATCGCCGGCGTCGGGGCGTCGTGCCGGCGATGTTCAGCGTCGCGGCCGGCGAGGTCTGCCCGTCGACGGTGACCGTGATCGTGGCCTGTCCCGGGGCGAGCGGGAACGGTCCGCTGTCCGGCGGCAGGTCGAACGTGATCGACGTGTCGCTCCAGTTGGTGATCGTGAGCTTGGCGCCGTCGTATGGCGCGCCCCAACTGGTGCCGCCCTGGGCCAGCGTCAGATAGCTCGATCCCTGCGTGGCCCCGAGGTTCTGCCCGGTCAGGGTGACCGAGTCGCCCGGCGCCGGATTCGGCGGTGAGGTCGAGGTGATGGTCGGGGGCGGGAGCGGCGCCGGCGCGGGCGGGCCCTGCTGGCCGGCGGTCACGGTTTCGGTCTTGCCGGCACTGCGATAGGACGCCGTCGCCACGATCGTGCCCGTCACTGGAGAGGTCCCGCCGCTCGGTGCGGTCACCGTCCAGGTCTGGCTCTCGGACGCCCCGTCGGCGAGATCGCCGGCGCGGACCGGAGAGGCCGGCTTGACCGTCCACCCGGCCGGCGCTTCGAGCGCGACCGAGAGTGCGGCGACGGTGCCCGGTCCGGCGTCGCGCTCGGTCGTGGTGACCGTCGTGGAGCCGCCGGCGGGCAGGCTGAGCGGCGCCGACGGGTCGATCGTCAGATCGACCGCCGCGGGCTCGGCCGAGCTCAGCGGCGTCGCGCCCCGCAGCGTGATGAGCGCGCCGGAGCGCAGCGGCAGGTCGCTGATAGTGACGATCACCGCCTGCCCGGCGCGGTCGTAGTGCCAAGCATCCGCTGGCAGGTGCCGGCCGTTCAGCAGCACGCGGTCGGGTGCGCTCACGTCCTCGACCTCGACCTTGAAGCTCCGCGTGCTCGGCTGGCCCGGGTAGCGGCCCTCGGCGGGCCCGATCGCCACGTCGGCGTCGCGTCCGCCGTGCGAGGGCCACGTGAAGATCTGAGTGCGGCTGGCCTGGCCGTGCAGATACCCGTTCCCCGAGCCCGCGTCTTGATAGAGCGAGAAGCGGCCGGGCGCTCCCGCGTACACGCGCAGGGTTCTCGGCGCGTCGGGTCGCGCACCGACGTGGTTCATCGGCGCCTGCTCCGGGACGATGCCGCCGTCCTTGACGAACACCGGCATCCGGTCAAGCGGCACGGTGAGCGTGTGCTCGGACGGGCCGGTGAATGTGGCTCCGGTGAACCAGTCAGTCCAGCGGCCGGGCGGGAACCACACCGACTCCGTGCTCACATTTCCGGGCGTGGTCACCGGCGCGACGAGAACGTCGGGGCCGTACAGGTACTCGGTCGGGTTCGAGTACGCCGCCGCCTGACCGGGATAGTCGAGGTACAGCGGACGCGTGATCGGCAAGCCGCCGGCGGCGGAGTTCGCAGCCAGCGTGTAGGTATAGGGAACGAGCGCCTCGCGCAGGCGCAGGAAGTTCGCCGCAATCCCGTTGGCCGGCTGCGGATAGTCCCAGGGCAATCGGTTGCCGTGGGAGGAATGCAGGCGGAGGATCGGCTGGAACGCGCCCAGCTGCACCCAGCGGGCATAGATGTCGGCGTCGTCCGACGGGGGTCCGCCGGACGGGATTCCCGGCGGCTGGCCGAGGAAGCTGCCGATGTCGTCGCTCACATATGGCTCGTCGATGCTCGACTCGTCCTGCGAGAGCTGTGCCTGGAAGGCGAGCGTGTTCCACGTGCCCCACGTGTCGCCGGTGAACGCCAGCGTCGAGGTGTGGCCGGCCCATGGCCCGGCCGGATAGACCTCGTCCGGGTTTTGGTAGGAGCTACCGGTGCGCGAGAGCACGAAGCCGCGCTCGCCCTTGTTGGCCTGCTCCTGGGCATACAGGTGGTTGATCCAGGCGTCCGGGGTGACGCCGGGGTTCGACGCCGTCGAAGAGTCACAGCACCAGTCCAGCCACCAGAACGACACCCCCTGCGACTCGAACGGCTGGTGCAGGGCGAAGTACGACTCGGCCTGGGGCACGCTGCTCCAGTCCCACACCTTGCAGGTGCCGCTGGGCGTGAAGCATGCGTTGTCATCGGCGAGGGAACTGCCGGCGAGCGCTTGGGTGGCCGGCAGCTTGGGATCGTTGTCAGCGATGCTCGCGTGGACGTTCAGCGTGACGTGGATTCCCTTCTGCTTGGCGTAGTCGAGGAATCCCTGCGGATCGGGGAACAGCGAGGAATTCCACTCCCAGCCGTCCCAGCTGTTGGGTGACTTCCAGTCGGTGTCCACCGACAGTGTGTCGAGTGGGACGCGATTGGCCCGGAAGGCCGGGACGAGCGAGTTCTCGTAGTCGGACGCGCTGTACGCGAAGTAACGCGAGAACCACACGCCGAACGTGTACTCGGGCAGCAAAGGCGAGGGTCCGGTGAGGCGGTTCATCTCGGTCAACGCCTGGGCGTAGTCGCGACCGTAGACGAACAGGTAGCCGTCCTCCACGTCACCGTTCGCGGGGCGCTGCGCCACCCAGCCGTCCGCGGTCCACACGGCGCTGTCGCTGTCGTCCAGCAGGCGGTAGCCGGCCTGGTCGAGCAGGCCGGGATGCATCTCGGGCAGGGCAGCGGTGCACTGGGCGGCGGTCGGCGTCCCGGCCGGGCAGCTGTACCCGGGGCCGTACGTTGCGGTGTCGAAGCCGCGCGTGTAGCCGCCGAGGTACTGCAGGTTCGGCTCCACGGGGGCGGATGCGTTCACCGGCGAGACCGACAGTGTGTCCACGTTGACCGTGCAGCTGTCGGAGGCGGCGCACTTGACGCCGACCGTGTTGGTTCCGGCGGTCAGGTTCACCGTGGCCGTGACGCTTGACCAGTCGTCCCAGCTGCGGGTGGCCGGCAGCGTCAGCGTCTGCACGTCGGTGCCGTTTACGGTCAGGTCGATCGTGCGCGGGGCGGGCCCGCCGAGCGTGCCGATGTAGTTCGCGTAGCGCAGCGTGACCACCGCCTGGCCGGCCGGCGCTCCGAGCACCGACCAGTTCGCGCCGGCCTGGTTGCCCTGGCCGAGGTTGGCGATGAAGCCGGCGATGCTCTGATGGCCGGTGTGGTCGGTCTGGATGCTCGCGGGAGTGATCAGCTGCGCGGCGCCGGCGTCGCACACCTGGTCGAACGGGCACTCGTTCTCCCATTGCGGGCTCACCTCGCTCCCGTTAGCGAGCTGCACCGAGGTGTTATCGGGACCGAACGGGCCTGAGCCCAGCCGGTAGCGCAGCGTTGCCTCGGAAGTCCGGATCGTGAGCCATCCCCCCGACCGTGTGACCCTGTGCCGGGTGACGGCGAACCGCCGGTTCAGGACGTTGACGGTCGGAGCGTCCTCGAAGGTGCCGCTCGGCGAGTACTCCATTCGGATCAGACCGTCGCCGAGAACCTCGAAGCGCGCGTCGCCGGCGAGCACGGTGGCCGGCTGACTCGCCCGGGCGGCGCCGAAGTCGACCGGCATGGCCAGGTTGACCGGAGCGCCCGGCGACGTCGCGGCACCCAGCGCCACGCCCGGCATCGCGCTGGCGACTACGAACGTTACCGCCGCCGCGGCGCGCGAAAACCTGCGCATATCCCAACCTCCCACGCTCGACCGCCGGGTCCGGCCCGCGCGCCAGCCTACCACCGCTCAGAACAGGCGGTCCGGCGCCTCGCGCCGGGTCATCTCGAGCGGCCACGAGCACAGCCCGCCCTCGGCCGGGCAGCCGTCGCACACGCCGCGGTGCGGCGCGTCGGTGACCGCGAACTCGCGACGGAGCACGCCGCCGGCCATAGCGCTGAGCGACGCCTCGAGCGCCGGCAGCTGATCACGCGTGAATTGCGCCACCGCGGGCCGTTGGGGAAGCTCGAGGAACGTGTGCACGACCTCGACGCTGTCGGCGCCGGCCTTCAGCGCAGCGAGCGCGTAGACCAGCCGCTGGGTGCCGTACGCGGTGTCGGCGAGCGTCTGCGGGTCGGCGCCGTCGAGCCGGTCGGTCTTGTAATCGACGATCAGGGTCCGGCCACCAGGCTCGCGGGCGATCACGTCGAACACACCGCCGATCAGCACCCCCGGGCCGGACCCGAGCAGGAAGCGGAACCGCTCCTCACGCCTGACCCCGGTCGCCTGCCCGAGACGCCGGCACAGCTCCCCGCCGGCGAACCGGTCGACCAGCTCGATGATCTGCGCCGCGTCAGCACCGCCGGGAGCGACGCTCAGCCCGAAGCGCGCCGCGGCGGCGGCCACCGCGGCCTCCGTGACCACGGCGGGCCGGCGGAAGTCCAGATGCTCGAGCAGGGCGTGCACGAGCGACCCGCGCTCGGTGGCGCTGAGCGTCCCGAGCGGAAGCTCGATCCCGGCACCGGCGGTGGCGCCCCGGCCCGGGGCCGCCGGGAGCCTCAGGACCCGCTCGGCGTAGAAGCGATAGCCGCAGCGCTGGTACTCGGCCAGCGACGTGTAGCTGAGCGCGGC
Organism: uncultured Solirubrobacterales bacterium; assembly: GCA_963834675.1. Classification (GTDB taxonomy): domain Bacteria; phylum Actinomycetota; class Thermoleophilia; order Solirubrobacterales; family Solirubrobacteraceae; genus Palsa-465. The sequence continues at coordinate 344,290 of CAWICS010000008.1, read as the reverse complement.
CACGGGTGGCCCGGGCGAGCTCGGTGGCGGGGGTGCGGGCACGTCCACGTCGAGCCCGGCCACAAGGTCGCGGCGATCCTCGATCCGCACCTCGGGCTCGGGCACCGCCAGGTCCGCCGGCTGGACGAATCCCACGGTGACGTCGTCGCGCTCGGCCACGGCGGGCCCGATCCAGGCGATCGGCCCGCCCCCGCCTCCGTTCCGCTCGAGGTCGGGCCACGCCTCGAGCTTGGCCGCCCCGCTCAGGATCAGCCGCTCGCGAGCCCGGGTCATCGCCACGTAGAACAGGCGCCGCTCCTCGAGCGCCTCGGCCGCCTGGCGCTCCTCGCCGAGCGTGCGGTACTCGAGCGCCGACTCCCGCCGCCCGGTGCCCGGCTCGGCCAGCCGCAGCCCGATGCGCCCATCGCGGCCGACCCGTACGAGCTCGGTGCGCCAGCGCGGGCCCCGCCCCAGGTCGGCCACGCACACCACGCCGAACTCGAGTCCCTTGGCCCTGTGGATCGTCATCAAACGCACGGCGTCGAGCGCCTCGCCCTCCACCGGCGCCTCGGACTCGCGCGCCTCCAGGCCGGCGCCACCGGCCGACCGGGCGCGCCGGGTGACCAACGCCAGGAAGTCGTGCAGATCCGAGCCGTGCGCTGCTTCGTGCTCGCGGGCCAGGCGCATGAGCTTGCGAACGTTCGCCAGCCGCCGCGGACCGCCCGGCATCCCCAGCACGGCCAGGTCGTACCCGGTCAGCTCGATCACCCGGTCGATCAACGACTCGACCGGGGTTCGCCCGGCCAATCCCCGCTCTGCTGCGAACCAGCCCGCAAACGCGGTCAGCCGCTCGCGCTCCGGGGCGGCCAGCCCGTCGAACGCGCCGTCGGGCTCGCGGAGCACCGCCCACGGATCCACGCCGCGCTCGCGCGCCACCGCGGCCAGGATCACCAGCGCGTCGCCGCGCACGCCGACCAGCGGCGAAGCCAGCACGGTGTAGAGCGCCTCCTCCGCGCGCGGGTTGGCCAGCGCCTCGAGGTAGCTGACCATGTCGATGACCTGCGGATGGGCCCAGTAGCCCCGCCCACCGATCACATAGGTGGGAATCCCGCGCTCCTCGAGTGCCCGCTCGTACACGCGCAGGTCGGTGGTCGCGCGGGTCAACAGGACCACCTCGCGTGCGGCGACCCCTTCGTCCGCCAGCAGCCGATCGAGCCGCGCGGCCAACGCGCGCGCCTCGGCCACCCGCCACGGGGCACCAAGACCTTCCATCGCCCAGTCCGCACCCTTGTCGGCGATCAGCACCTCGACAAGGGGCTCGGGCGATCGCGCGGGGTCTCGTCCCGCCTGTAGCGATCGGAAGCGCTCGCCCAGCGCCCGCTCGAACACGCCGTTGATCACGTCCAGGATCTCCGGACGCGAGCGGAAGTTCGTGTCGAGCGTCGCCCGTGCCCCGTGTTCGGCGAGCGCCGCGCCGCGCTTTTCGAACAGCTCCACGTCGGCGTGCCGGAACCCGTAGATCGACTGCTGGGCGTCGCCGACCGTGAACAGGTTGCCCCGCGCTATCGACTCGATCAGGTCGAGCTGGACCCGGTTGGTGTCCTGGAGCTCGTCGACCATGATCCGGTCGAAGCGGGTGCGGTATCGCTCGCGCAGCTCGGAGTCCGTGCGAAGGAGCTCGCGAGCCTCGAGCTCGAGATCCTCGAAGTCGAGACCCGAGACCTCGCGCTTGGCGCCCGCGTAGCGCTCGCCGAACAACTCGAGCAGGCGGTCCAGCAGGTCGCGGACACGGATCGACCGGCGGTGCTCGCAGGCCACGCGGAAGGCGGTGAGCGCCTCGGTGTAGCGCAGGCAGGTCTCGGTCGAGAGTGCGGCGCCGTTGCCCCCGGGCAGCCCTACCGCCCACAGGTCCCCCGGCCAGGGCTCCTCGGCCGCGATCACGTCGGGACAGCGCTCGAGCCGGGCCAGCGCCTCGATCACCTTTGCCCCCGGCTCGCCGATCGCGCCCAGCTCCCGGGCGGCCGCCGCCGCCGCGCTGGTCAGCTCGCGGCGTGCCCCTTCGAGGTCGGGCGGTGGGGGCAGCGCCGGGAGACGCGGGTGGCGCTCCCCCCGGGAGCGCAGCTCGTCGTGGATCTGGAGGATCGCGCCGCGCAGCCCGCCGGCGCCGTACGCCGCGATCAGGTCGATCGCTTCGGGGGCGCGCCGGGCCAGCTCTTCGAGCGCGTCGTCGAAGGCGATGTCGGCCAGGCGCTCGGCGTCGGGCGCATCGAGCACCGTGAAGCCCGGGTCCAGCCCGGCGGCCAGCGCGTGGGCGCGCAGCAGGCGGGCGCAGAAACCGTGGATGGTCGAGATGAACGCGCCCTCGGTGGCGCGGGCCGCCTCGTCGGCGTCGAGCTCGCGCAACCGCCGGCGGATCCGCTCGCGCATCTCCGCCGCCGCCTTCTCGGTGAAGGTGATCGTGAGGATCGCCCCCACCTCGATCTCGTCGTCGAGCACGGAGCGCACGAACCGCTCGACCAGCACCGAGGTCTTGCCGCTGCCCGCGCCGGCGTCGAGCAGGAGGTCGCCCTCGCGGCGCTCGATGGCCACGACCTGCTCGTCGGTGAACGCGGGCGATTCCGTGTCGGTCTCCGAGAGATCAAGCACGGCAGATCCCGGGGTACTTGCAGCCGTCGCGCGAGCAGGTGGACGGACACGGCTCGAGCGAGCCGGCCTGAAGGCGCGCGGCGAGCGCAAGCGCGCGGGCGCGGGCGCCGTCGAGAACCTCCTGGAGCTCCTCCGGGTCACGGCCGTCGTTGCCCACCAGGCGATCACCCGGGGCGGCGTCGTTCAGGAACACCCCCCGCGCGCGCATGTCCCCGCCGCCCAGCGGCTGGTAGAAGCCGGCCACCGGCTCGAGCCCCAGCAACTCACGCACCGCGATCATGTACAGCGCCACCTGGAGCTGGCGGTCGGTCTCCCACCGCGCCCCCTGGTGCTCGGGACGGGCCGAGCCGCTCTTGTAGTCGCGCACGATGGCGTGGCCGGATGCGTCGGCGTCGACTCGGTCGATGATCCCGCGCAGGCGGACGTTCTCGCTCAGCTCGAGCGCGGGCAGCGAATCCGGGTCGTCGTGCTGGTCGAAGCCGAAGCGCTGCTCCACCCCAGCGAGAGGCCAGTCTGAGCCGCCGCGGGCCTCGTAGGTCAGGTAGCGCCGCAGGTCGGCCTGGACCGATCGGCTCCAGGCTTTGCGGACCGCCTCGCCCCGCCCCACCGCGATGCGGTGGGCGGTCTCGGCCAGGACATCGTCGAGCAGCTCGAGCGCTCGCGGCAGCAGGTCAGGCGTCACCGGAGCGCCCAGGCGCCGGAGCACCTGCTCGAGCACGGCGTGCATGTAGCTGCCCCTGGCCAGCGCATCGGGGTCGGGCTCCAGCGGAGTGGGCTGGAGCTCGCGGTCGACCAGCCACTTGACCGGGCAGTCGGCATAGGTCTCGAGCGCCCCCGCGGAGAGGATCTGCGAATGACGGACTTGGGCCAGCGCGGCGGGACCCAGCGAGCCGATCGGCGACGGGACCTCACCCGCCGCGGGCGCCGCGGCGGCCGCTCGGGCGCGGGCGAGCTCACGCTCGGTGGGGGCGAGCTCGGCCGGCCACACCACGTCGGCCAGCATCCGCCGTCGCCTTTGTTCGGGCCAATCCTCGGCCAGCAGCTCGGAGACGTCCGCGACGAACGGCGAGGGGAGCGCCAGGTTGCCCTCCTCGTCGGAGCTCCGATAGCTGAGGATCACCCGTTCGGTGGCGCGCGACACGCTCGTGTAGAACAGGTAGCGCTCGCGAGCCAGGGCGTCCTCGCGCGGGCGCAGCCGCAGGCCGCTGCAGGCGGCCAGCTCGCGGCGCAGCTCGTCGGACAGGAACGGCTCCGGGGAGGCGGCCAGCGGGAACTCGTTCTCCTGAAGGCCGCACACCAGCACGGCTCGAAAGCGCCGCGCGCGGATGGACAGCGGATCGGAGACCAGCACCGCGCCGGGCGAGCCCGATCCGCCCGGGGATCTGACCTCGAGCGTCGCCAGCAGCTCGATCAGCTCTTGGCCGTCAGGCCGGGCCGCGACCTCCTCAAGCTCGTCCAGAGCGCGCTCGAGCGCCGCGAGCGCACGCGCGTCTAGCTCCTCGGAGGGGTCGAGCACCGGAGCCGCTGCGCGGTGAGGTGCGGTGAGGAGTTTCCGGGTCTGCTCGGCGAGCTTTGCTCCGGGATCCTCGGCCGAGCGGAGATTGTCGATCTCGACCAGCTCGGACTCGAACCGTCCCCTCGCCCGGGCTCGGGCCTGGGTGGCGGTGCGCAGGCCTTCCCGGCGGACTTCAGCCTCGAGGCGGTCGATCTCGTCGGAATGTCCGGTCGCGCGCAGGTAATCGAGCAGATCGTCCGCCCCGGCCTTCTCCGGGCCGAGCAGCGCGCAGCGGGCCAGAGCGAGCACCGCCCGCCCGAGCGGAGTGCTGGCAAGCCGGATCCGCCGGTTGAAGGCGACCGGGATCCCGTAGCGTTTGAAGACCCGCTCTATGAGGGCTCCGTTCCGCTCCGGCGAGCGATAGACGACCGCGATCTCCTCGCCCGGAACGCCCGCGCGGAGCAGGTCGAGCACCTCAGCGGCGACGAGCTCGGCCTCGGCCAGCTCCCCCCCTGCTTCGAGCAGCGAGACCGCTTTGCCGGGGTCGACGCGCTCAGGTGCGGGCCCCGGCTCGAACAGCCTCCGTTCCAGCTGATGCAGCGCGACTCGCGACTCGGCCTCGTAGTGCTCGTCGGACGCCGGAAGCTCGAGCACCCGCTGGGCGAGCGGCCGCAGCTCCTCCACGGTCTCGGCCCGAGCCGAGAGCGCGGGCCGACCCGGCTCGTAGGTCAGCGAGACGGTCACCTCGGTCTCGACGATCCGGGCCAGCGTCTCGATCGCGTCGCGCTCAAGGGGGTGCAGGTCGTCGAAGCCGTAGAAGAACACGGGCTCTGATCCCCACCGCCCCGGCGCGGCGCGCAGGGCGTCCAGCGCACGCCAGGCGTAGAGCTCGGCGTCGACGCGTCCGAGCTCGGCGAGCCGGGCCGCATACACCTCGTAGATCGCCGCGACGTCGCGGGCATATCCGGCTCGCCGCGGGTCCTGCCGGGCCCAGCTCTCCATCGCCTGTTTGAACCGCGCGGGCGTGACCAGGGAGCGCTGCAGTTCGGCGATCAGCTCGCCGGCTGCGGTCGGAAACCCGGCCGTCCCGGCCGCACTGCGCAACGCTTCGAACGATGCGCTCTGGAGTGCCTGCACGATCGACCGCTCGCGTTGCAGAGAGGTCAGCCGCCGCCCGTTGTAGCCGGCCCGAACGGCGATCTCGCCCGCCAGGCCACTGAACGTCAGGACGGACCCGAGGACCGCACCGCTCTCGGCCAGCTCGCGTCCGTAGTGGGCGGCGTCCGCGCTGGTGGGGACCACCAGAATCGCGCCACGGCTCGCCGCCGCCGCAAACGCACCGAGCACCTCTCCGGCCTTAGCCGAATTCGCGGGTCCGAGGACGAGGGTCAAAGGCATCGCCTCTCATACTGCCGCCCGCGACGGACGGGGTGAAAACCCGCCGCCCTGGACTACGCCGCTTCGGGCTGCTGCTCGGCGGCGGCGTCGGTCGTCGCCTCGGCCTCTTCGGACTCGGGCGGCTTCGCGCCCTCCTTCGCCCACGGCTCGTCGAACTCCACGCGCCACTTGCCGTCCTCGGTCTGCTGCAAGGCGAGCCGGGCCCGGAAGCTCTTGCCCGATCGGCCCTTGAAGCCGGTGACCGCCTTCTCGGTGCGACCGGTCTTGATCAGCTCTCGCGCCACCGACACCGGTAGCTGCTTGCCGGCCTTGGACTTCCAGATCACGAAGCCGCACCCCGGGTCCTCGCGCGACCAGCACGAGTAGCCCTTGCGGTTCTCGTTGATGTCCCGGCCGCACACCGGACACGGGCCGAGGTTCGCGCGGGGGATCCGGACGTCCTTCAGATTACGGTCGAGCTCGCCGACCGTCTCCTCGGTGAACTTGACGATGTCGCCCATGAACGCCTCGCGGGAGTCCGCGCCGGTCTCAATCAGGGCGAGCCGCCGCTCCCAGTCGCCGGTCAGCCCGGGCGAGGTCAGGACGTGCTCGCCGAGCAGGCGGATCACGTTCAGGCCCTTCTCGGTCACGACCAGCGCGCGGCCATCGCGCTCGACGTAGCCGACCTGGATAAGGCGCTCGATGATCGCCGCGCGAGTGGCCGGGGTGCCGATCCCCGACTCCTTCATGGCCTCGCGGAGCTCCTCGTCGTCGACCAGCTTGCCGGCCGTCTCCATCGCGCCGAGCAGCGAGTTGTCGTTGTAGCGGGCCGGCGGCTTGGTCTCCTTCTCCTCCGAGCCGATGTCAGCGACCTCGACCTGCTCGCCACGAGCCAGCTTGGGAAGCTGCTGCTCGCGGCCCTCGTCATCGTCGGACTGCTCGGCGTCGGGCTGCTCGCCATAGACCGCGCGCCACCCGGCCACCAGCAGCACCTTGCCTCGGGTCCTGAACACGTGCTCGGCGACCGTGGTCTCGACGCGCGTGTTCTCGAACACCGCGTCGGGATGGAAGATCGCGAGAAACCGCCGCACGACCAGGTCATAGATCCGGCGGTCGTCGTCAGACATCTTGTCGACCGGGTGGCGCTCGGCCCGGGTCGGGATGATCGCGTGGTGGTCTGAGACCTTGGCGTCGTTGATCACCCGCCCGAGCGGGAGCACGTCGAGCCCGAGGACGTACTGCGAGGCCTTGGCGTACTCGGACTGGGTGCCGACCAGCCGGGCGATCGGCTTGATCTCGGTGATCATGTCGGAGGTCAGGAAGCGCGAGTTGGTCCGCGGATAGGTGAGCGCCTTGTGCTCCTCGTAGAGCCGCTGGGCGGCGGCGAGCGTGCGGCGGGCGGTGAAGCCGTAGCGCCGGTTGGCGTGGCGCTGCAAAGACGTCAGGTCGTAAAGGAGCTCGGGGCGCTCCTTGCGCTCGGACTTGTCGAGCTTGGTGATCTCGCCGGTCTGGCCCTGGCATGCCTCGACCACCGCGCGCGCCGCCTCGGCGCTGGCCACCCGCGGGTTGGCCCCGTCGTGGTAGCGACCTTCATACCGGCGCGGGCGCTCCTCCACCGGATCGAACGTCGCATCGACCACCCAGTAGGGCTCGGGCTTGAAATCACGGATCTCCTGCTCGCGGCGGGCAAGGATGGCCAGCGTCGGCGTCTGCACTCGGCCCAGCGAGACCGCGCCATCAAAGCTCGAGCGCAGGCGAATCGTCGCCGCGCGCGTGGCGTTCATGCCGACGATCCAGTCCGCCTCCGAGCGCGAGCGGGCAGCCGCCTCGAGCGCGGCGAGATCGGCACCGGGCCGAAGTTCGCCGAACGCGCTCTTGATCGCCTCGGTGGTCATTGAGTTCAGCCACAGCCGCTGGACGGGCTTCTTCGATCCGGCCTTCTCGTACAGGTAGGCGAAGATCAGCTCGCCCTCGCGCCCGGCGTCGCATGCGTTCACGACGAGATCGACGTCGCGGTTGTCGAGCTGGCGCTTGACCACGTTCATCTGCTTCTTGGAGCGCTCGTCGCGGACGACCAGCTTGAAGCGGTCGGGCACGATCGGCAGGTCGGCCATCCGCCACTTCTTGAAGCGATCGTCGTACTCGTCGGGGTCGGCGAGCTGCACCAGATGGCCGACCGCCCAGGTCACGATGTGATCGGGCCCCTCGAGGTAGCCCTCGTGCTTGGTGAAGGGTCCGGGCAGCACGCGCACCAGGTCGCGTCCGACCGATGGCTTCTCCGCGATGACCAGCGTCTTGCCCATGAGTTCGCGAGGGTAGCGCTCGCGTCAAACGGCGCCGCCGACGCAGCCTCTTGCCTAGACAGGCGAGCCAGACTCTGCACGCAGGGCAGCGACCTTGCGCGCGACCGCCCCCAGCCCATGCCGCTCGGCCGCCGCGGCCGCCGCGGCCAGCAGCTCCCCGGCCCGCGGGTCACCGGCGCTCCACAGCGCCCGCGCGTAGTCGACCTGAACGCGAGCCAGGCACCCCGGCGCCTGCAGAGCGTGGTTGGCCGCGATGGCCCGCTCGAAATGCTCCACCGCAACCTCGGTGCGGCCCATGGTGGCGGCGAGCTTGCCCAGGAACCCGGCCGCCGAGCCGAGGCACGCCGCGGCCAGCCCGATCACAACGTTGAGGTCGGCATACGGCTCGAGCCGATCGTAGAGCAGCTCGGCGCGCTCGGCGTCGCCCAAGTCCGCGCAGACATCACTGAGCAGAGTCATGGCGATCATCCAGTCGAGATCCTTGGGCACGTCCTCGAAGTCGTGGGCGGCCAGCCGCTCGAACTCCTCGCGAGCCTCCTCCACCCTGCCCTCCTCGCAGAGCATGGTGACCAGCGCGGCCCGCCAGGCCGGACGTCCCGGATTCTCGGCCACGGCCTTTCGGGTGACCTGCTCGAGCTCGCCCATCCGCCCCTGGTCGCGACGGATGGCCAGGACCTGGATCGCGTAGTACTGCGAGGCGGTCACCGCCTCGGCCGGCGCTCCGGCGGCCAGCGCCTCGGCGGCCAGTCGGTCGGCCCGGTCCAGGGCGCCGGCCAGGAGCGCGCGCATCGCGCGCCACACGATCCCGGTCCACTCGAACAGCGACTGGCGCAGGCGATCCGCGCCCGCCGCGAACGCCTCCATCTGGGCGTCGACCGCGTCGCGGTCGCCTCGCTCGAGCAGATCGACCACGAGCCAGGCATGGGCCTGCAACTGGAGCTCGAGGTTGCCGATCTGGCGGGCCAGCGTGAGCATCTCGGTCGAGGCCTCGATCCGGTCCTGGAGGTGCGGGGCATCCCAGAGCACACACCGGCGCGCCCCGCAGGCATGGGCTCGAGCCTCTGGGTCGACAAGCTCCGTGGCGATGTCGATCGCCTCCTGGCTGAGCGCTGACATCCGGTCGCGGTCGGGCGAATAGTAGATCGCCCCGCACAGGCAGGCCAGCAGGCGCACCCGCATCAGCGTGCGCCCCGGCTCGAGCTCGAGCGCGCGCTCGATCATCGCGATCAACTCGGTGTCGACCACCCCGGGCGGCTGCACGTAGCGCCGCGAGGCCCCGACCGCCGCGCGGGCCAGCGCCGCACCCTCGTCGAGCTGTTCGGCCAGCGCGGCCGCCTCCCGGAATGCCGAGGAGGCCTGGGCCCGCTCCCCACCGCGCACCCGGGCCTCGCCGAGGGCGAGCAGCAGCTCGAGGCGGCGACGGGTCGCCTCGGGCTCGAAGCGTCCCTGCACGTCGAGCGCCCGTGCGTAGTGCTCGGCCGCCTCCTCGTGAGCGAGCATCGTCGTCGCCTGCTCGGCGGCGCGCAGCGCGTAGGCGATCGCCTCCTCGGCGTCCTCGGCATCGACCACCCCGCGGGTGAAGTGATGCGCCAGCTCGGGCAGGTACCGGGCCTGCCGGCGACCCTGGGTGGCCTCGATCGCCTCCCCCACCCGCTTGTGGATGCGCGCCCGGCGGGGCACCGACATCCCCTCGTACAGGGTCTCCCGAATCAGCGCGTGAGAGAACACGTAGGAGCCGGCCTTCTCGTCGGACTCGACCAGCAGCCCGGCGGCCAGCGCCTCGTCGAGCGCGCTCAGGAACTCGTCCTCGGCCAGCAGCACGACCCGCTCGAGCAGGGTGGCGTCCACCTCGGGCCCGATCACGGCGGCGACTCGCAAGAGCTCGATCGCGGGCGCCTCGAGCCGTCCGAGCCGCCAGGCGATGACCTGCTTGACGCCCTCGGGGAGCCCGAAGCGCTGGAGCACGGACGCGCTCGCGCTGCCGGCGCGCACTCCCGCCTCGAGCAGGTGGCGGACGATCTCCTCGACGAAGAACGGGTTCCCCTCGGTTTCCTCGTACAGGGCGTGGGCGAACGACCGCGACGGGGTCTCCCCGGCGCGAAGCCGGACCAGCTCCGCGGTGTTGGTCTCGCTGAGCCCGCGTATCTCTATCTGCGAAGCGAGCCGGTCGCGAAGCAGCTCGCTCATCGCGTTGGTGAACGTGTCCCCGCGCTCGGTCGAGCGATAGGCCCCCATGATCAGCACCCGGGCCGGGTTGGTCACCCGGGCGAGGTGGCGCAGGAGCAGCAAGGTCGGGCGGTCGGCCCACTGCAGGTCGTCGAGGACGAGCAGGACCGGCGCGGCGCGGGAGAGCTCAGTGAGCAGGCCGACCACCGCCTCGAACAGCCGGTAGCGCTCAGTCTCCGGCTCGTCGGTGGGCGGCGGCGGCAGGTCGGGCGCCCGCCGGCGAAGCTCGGGGATGAGGCGCGAGAGCTCGGAGCCGTACTCGCGGGCGGTGCTGCTCAACTCGCGGGCCGGCGCGTTCAACGCCCAGTGGCGAAGTGCCTCCAGGATCGGCTGGTAGGGGACCACGGTCTCCCGCGGGGAGCGCCCGGCCAGCACGATCGCCCCGGCGTCGTGCACCCGGCGAGCCACGTCGGCAGTGAGCGTGGTCTTGCCTATCCCGGCGTCGCCGGCCAGGAACACCAACCGCCCCGAACCCTCCTGGCCGCTGGCCATCTGCCACAGCTCCTCGAGCTGGGCCAGCTCCTGCTCGCGTCCGATCACCGCGCCCTGGGCGCGTTGGCGCAGCTCGGCGGGCAATGGGATCGACGGGGCGCCGGGCTCGGCCGGTTGTGCCTCCAGGTCGCGGTGCCCTCGGGGACGCAGCAGGCGCTCGTGGACCGCGATCGCCTCGCCGGACGGCGTCGTCCCGAGCTCGTCGCGCAGCAAGGTCCGCAGGCTGTCGAACACGCGCATCGCCTCGGCCACGTTTCCCCGGGCGGCGAGCGCCTCCATCAGGAGCACATAGCCCGATTCGCGGTAGGGCTCTGACTCGATCAGGCTGCGGGCCGCCCGCTCGGCCGACTGGAGCTGGGTGCCGCCCATGACAAGGCCGGCACGGCCGATCACCTCGAGCGCGGTCAGGTGGACCTCCTCGAGCTCGCGCCGGGGCGGTTCGAGCCAGCTGGCCTGCGAGCCGGGCAGCAGGCCGCGGCTGGCGATGTTCAGCGGCACCTGGGCCAGCGCCCAGGCCCGGCGCGCGTCGCCCTGCTGAAGCGCCTCCAGCGACCGGGGCACCTCGGCCGCGGCGGCCTCGATGTCGATCCAAATCGGCGCGGGCAGGTCCAGGATCACCTCATCGCGCCCGGCCACCCTGGACGCGCCCAGCGAGGAGCGCAGCCGCGAGAGCAGCGTGCGGAGCGCGGCGTCCTGGGAGACCGGGGCCTGATTGGGCCAGAGGGCGCCGATCAGCTCATCGCGGCCGACGTGACGACCCCGGTTCAGCACCAAATACGCGAGCAGCAGCGGTACCTGCTTGCCGCGCAGACGCTCGGCCAGCTGCACGCCATCGATCTCCACGGACAGCCGTCCACAGAGCTGGATGCGAGTCATCTCGGGCGGGCGCTCTGCCTGCGGCAACGTTTTGGAAACGTATCGACAACGTCAACGCGGCATCTTGCGATCAGTGGACACCGAGGTGAAATGCAGCGACGTTCTCGGCGGGGCGCAGTCAGAGGAACCGCAGGGTCGCACCGATAACGGCCACACGACCACAATCAATGGAGGGCACAAGCGGATCGCCTACTGCGAGTGCGGGGCGCAACTCGCGGGCGACGACGAGCATGAGCTCTTTTCAGCGGCTCAGCGGCACCTCGCTCACCACCATCCCCAGCTGCTGGGGGCACTGGGACCTCGGATGGTGAGTCAAATGGCCGAGAGCGTCGGGGGGCAATAGCACCACGGAAAGTCCCCCCGGGGGCAATGCACCTAGAGGCGGGCGGTGTGCAGACCACCGCCCGCCTCCTAGGGGTGTGCCTGTTATCCGGCGCATGGGCCGGTGGGGACGGAGTGGACCTGGGCGCGGGCTTTGGCCAGCTGTCTGCCCACTAGGACGTTGGGGACGGCGAAGCCGCCCTCGCCTGTGGGGGAGCCGGTGATCGCGGCGAACACGGTGGCGACTACGTGGCCGGTCGAGTCGACCATCGGGCCTCCGGAGTTGCCGGGGCGTACTCGGCCGCGCAGGGCGGTGATGCTGCGCAGGACGGGGCCGTTGCCGTACGCGTCCTCGGTGCTCACGGTCTCGGTTTGGCCGATCCGGCCCGGCTCGACGTCGAAGGAGCCGTCGAGCGGGTAGCCGAGGATCGCCGCCGGCGTGCCGGCCTTGGGGTTGGCGGCAATTCGCAGCGGGGGCGCCTGGAGGCCGGGGACGCGCAGGACGGCCACGTCGTCGTGCGAATCGAAGTCGATCACGTCGGCGTCCAGGCCGGGCGGCGTGCCGCCGACCTGGACCGTGGTGTCGGACTCGCCGGCCACGACGTGGGCGTTGGTCACCACCAGGTGAGGAGCGGCCACCCAGCCGCTGCCCTCGATCCCTAGGCCGCAGGCCGTGCCGAGCACCTTGACCACGCTCCCGCCGACTCCCTTGACGGCCGGAGCCCGGGCGATGCCGGGAGGCGGCGGCGACACGTCGGCCGCCGGGCCGCGCACCGAAGGAAGCGGGTCGATCCTGGCCAGCGCGTGCAGGATCGGGCCCGACGGAGGGAGCAGCTCGTCCAGTCCATTCAAGATCGCCGAGCTCTGGATGTCTCGCTTGAGCACCAGTGAGTTCGTCGACTGGAAGGCGATCGCGCCGACGATCCAGGCGATGCCGAGCGCCACCGACGCGGTCAGGACCCCGCCGAGCAGCCCGTCGACGGTGCGCAGCCCGGGGATGCGCAGGAACGCCCTGGCCCGTGCCCCCAATCCCTCGAAGCCACTGGCCAGCACCGCGCCGGCCAGCAGCGCGCCGAGCAGCCCGAACAGGGGCGCGTATTGGGAGTGCGAACCGCCGGGGAGGACCAGCGGCGCGAGCCGGGTCCCGAGGAACGCGCCGATGCCAAAACCGACCAGCGACAGGGCGCCGACGATGAAGCCCTGGGCGTAGCCGTACATGGCCAGCAGCACCGTGAAGGCCACGATCAGCCAGTCGACTTTGGTCACCGGTGGGAGGTTAGGGCGAGCGTTCTTCTACCGTTCCATTTGAGGTGGCTCATGGGGTTCTTACTGAGGGGGTAGGACGAGGAAGGCGGAGAGGCAGACGCCGGCGGTGGCGCCGGCGATTGCGCCTGTTGATTCCGGTGGCCGTCGTGACGGGGGCGGCCGTCGCGGTGGTGCTCTTGCTGCGCGGTGGTCCGGGCCCGGCGGAGCGCCAGCTGGTCACGAGCTACGTGCACGACTGGGCCGCCGGCGACTACCACCAGATGTACTCGCGGCTCAGCCCCGCCTCCCAACAGGCCATGAGCGAGCGCCGGTTCGCCGCCGCCTACCGTCGCGACGCCACGACGGCCACGACCGTAAAGCTCACTGCACAGCGCGTCGGGAAGCGGCGCGGCGAGTTCATCCCGGTGCGGATGCTCGTAGCCACCCGGCTGTTCGGCACGCTGCACGAGACGCTCGAGGTACCGCTCGAGGGCAGCGGCTCCGGTGCGACCGTGCACTTCATCCCCTCGCTCCTGTTCCCCGGTCTGGCGGGGCACGAGCGACTCTCCCGCCACATGGCGCTGGCACCCCGCGCCGCGTTGTTCGCCGCCGACGGCACCCCGCTGGCCGAGGGACCGGACCGAACCTCGCCGATCGCCGACGTCGCCATTCAGATCGCCGGTGTGCTCGGGCGAATCCCGTCCGCGGACGCGAGCCAGTACGCCGCGCAGGGGTATCCCCCAGACGCCAAGGTCGGCCAGGACGGACTCGAGCGCGCTTTCCAGACCCAGCTGGCCGGCACGCCCGGCGGCGTGCTCCGGGCCGGCCACCGGGTCCTGGCCCAGGTCGCCCCCACGCCCGGACACGGCGTGACCACCACGATCGTGCCGTCGGTCGAGCGGGCCGCGATCGCCGCCCTGGCGGGTCGCTTCGGCGGGATCGCGGCCATGAACCCGCGCACCGGCGCGCTGCTCGCCCTGGCCGGCGTCGCCTTCTCGGCCCTGCAGCCACCGGGCTCGACCATGAAGATCATTACCACGACCGGCGCGCTCGAGGCCGGGATCGTCAAGCTGTCATCGACCTTCCCGATCGCCACGAGCGCGAACCTCGAGGGCTACATCCTGCACAACGCGAGCGGCGAGGCGTGCGGCGGGACTCTCCTGAACGCGTTCGCGGTCTCGTGTAACTCGGTCTTCGCGCCGCTTGGCGCCAAGCTCGGGGGAAAGCGGCTGGTCGACGTGGCCGAGCGCTACGGCTTCAACCAGCCTCCCGGCATCCCCGGCGCGGCCGAGCCGACGATCCCGTCGGCGAGCACGATCGGCGGCGATCTGGCCGTGGGCTCCTCGGCGATAGGCCAGGGCCGCGTGCAGGCGACCGTGCTCGAGATGACCGACGTGGCGGCCACCATCGCGGAGGGCGGCCGGCGCCCGTTACCCACGCTCCAGGCCCACCTGCCGCCGCGGTTCGTTCACGTGACGAGCCGGCACGTCGCCGGGCTGCTTCAAAAGATGATGATCGCGGTGGTGCAGTTCGGCACCGGCGTCTCGGCCGCCATCCCGGGGGTCACGGTCGCCGGCAAGACCGGCACGGCAGAGCTCCAGAACACGGCCACGACCAGCGGCGCCAACGTCGCGAACGCCAACCAGCTGACCGACGCCTGGTTCGTCGGCTACGCCCCCGTGGGCTCGGCGGGTGGGCCCAAAATCGTGGCCGGCGGGCTGTTCCCCAACCAAGGTGCCGGCGGGGCGACCGCCGCTCCGGCGGTCCGCGAGGTCCTGATCGCGGGTCTCCAGGCGACGCACTGAGCGCCACCGCGCACCGCCGAGCGCCACCAGGCGCCGCGACTCAGAGGTCGAGCGAGATCTCGCCCTTGCTGCCGCTCTGGGGGATGATCTGAAGCGTCAGCGGTCGATTGGAGTAGACCGAGGTCGGCAGCTTGAACAGCAGCAGGCCACCCTGCGTGGGTCCGAAGCTCGCGGTCGAGTTGAGCCCCGGCTCTATGCCCGAGGGCCCCAGCGTCTGCTGCGTCCAGGCGTAGCCATTGACCGCCGGGTCGAGCCTGATGGGAGAGAAGTGGTCGCCGTTTGAGTCGACGATCGAGAAGTTGTCCGCCGTGGGCTCGGGACGCTTGGTCTGGTTCTTGGCCCACAGGAACACGCCGTACCAGAGCTCGTCGGCGGACGGTGAGGCGGTCCCGGCGGGCAGCCCTTCCAGGTACTGCTTGTCCTCAACCGTGAACGGGTTCAGCTCCCGGGACACCTGGAGCTGGTAAGTGATCGGCCCGGCGTCGACGTACACGCCGTTGTTCAGCACGCTGGTGGGCTGAGAGTTCTGACCGCAGGCGGCGAGCCCGATGGCCAACCCCAGGGCGCAGGCGATGATCCACAGACGGCGGGCGCTCACGGGGGCGGAAGTGTAGATCAGCGGCCCGCCACCGTCGTGCGCCGTCCCCGGTCGCGCCCCTCTTCGAGGATCGTGCGCAGCCGGCGCATCGCCTTACGGGTGTTGCGCCGCATCGACGCACCACCCCCGAGGGCGTCGAGCAGACGATCCGACGGCATCACCGGCACCGTCTCCAGCGTGTACTCGACCCGCGTGGAGCCGCCCGGGCCGGGGGTCAGCGTGTAGGTGCCGAGCATCCGGATCCGGTTGTACTTGCCACCTCGGCCCCGCTCGACGATCCGGAACGGAGGCTGGACCTCGGCGAAGCTCATGTCGGCCCAGGAGAACCGGCTGAACGGCGCCTTCACCCGGAACCGCGCCCCGGCGCCCGCCCCGTAGGAGTCCTCCCGGGTCAGCCGCCAGTCGGTCCGGTAGTGATCGGTGAACTCGGCGTGGTTTGCGATGTCGGCCAGATACTCGAACACCTCCTCGCGAGGTCTCGAGATCGTCGACTCGACGGTGAACGGGTCCACGCCCAAGGATTCTAGGTTCGCCCGGGGTCAGGCGACGCGACGGTCGGTCAGCCGCATCGTGTGGCCGAACTCGGGCCCGTGCACGAGATGGGAGCGCAGGCCGAGCTCGGGATCGAGGGCACGGCACAGCTCGCAGTAGACCGACCCGCCCTGGTCGACGTACACCCGCTCTCCGACCAGTGGCGTGCGGCGGCAGCCCTGGCACCGCTCGCGCACCGCATCGCCGTGATCCACCGCCCGGCGCACCAGCGCAACCTGCAGCTCGGGCGCGACGTCGTCGAACTGATCCCAATCCCAATCCGCCACGGATCGATGTTTCGGCGTTGTGCAGGGGGTTCCTGCCGTGCGCGTTGAGAGACCCCTTGAGTGCCGTTGCTAAACACCGTTGCAAGCCTCCGCCATCCGTCCAGAACCGGCGCGGCACCTTTGACTCGGGGGATATCATGGCTGAACTGGCTTGTCCAAGTCGGCAAGTCCTCAGCCCGTAACAAGGAGAAAGCGCCGTCTATGAAAGCTTGGATGTCGGGCAATGTTGCGGGGACCGGAACCTTCAGATGCACGGATTGCGACTACCCCGTGTCGCTCGACGCGGTTGACGAGTTGCCGACCTGCCCGAACTGTGGCGGCACGGAGTTCGTGCGTGCCTCCCTGTTCACCACGGCTCAGACCAGCATTCTCGAGATGAGTGGCGAGGACGACGATCAGGGCTGGCTCGAGGACGTGCGAGACGGGCTGCACGAGCCCGGGCAATACCTCGCCTATCGGACCGAGGGCGAGAGCCCCGTGGCCTACGCGCTCCAGCGTGAATGGACGCGGATCGGCCGCAGCCTGGCTGCCGACATCCGCTTCGACGATCCCACGGTGTCGCGCCGGCACGCGCTGATCGTGCGCCAGCCGGACGGCCTGCGGGTGCTCGACGACCGCAGCCTGAACGGCGTGTTCGTCAACGGCGAGCGGGTCGAATGGAGCACGCTGGCGGACGGCGACGAGATCGTGATCGGTCGCCACCACCTGCACTTCGTCGACATCCCGGTGGTGACCGGGATGCGCTACAGCCACGGCGCGACCGCGCAGGCTGGCTGATCTGAGCGCGCGGATTATGGAGACCAGCGGCCTCGGTGCCGCTGGCCTATAGTCCCGCCCCGGGTATGGCGTCGACGATTGCGGTTCTCTCCCAGAAGGGCGGCACGGGCAAGACCACGGCCACCCGCACGCTGACCGATGTGTTCCGGCGCGTCGGGCTTCGCGTGCTGGCCGTCGACCTCGATCCGCAGGGCAACCTGTCCGACTACCTGGACGTCGATCCCGAGGCCTCCCCGACGATCGGCGACGTGCTCTCGGGGCGGGCCAAGGCCCGCGGGGCCGTGCACGACGGGATCATCCCGGCCAACCTCGGGCTCGCCGAGGCCGAGCTGGCGCTGGGCGGCAAGATGGGCCGCGAGCTCGCGCTCAAGAAGGCTCTGCGCGAGGTCAAGAACGACTACGACCTGATCCTCATCGACTGCCCCCCGGCGCTGGGCCTGCTGACCGTCAACGCGCTGGTCGCCTCCGACCACGCGCTGATCTCGGCGGAGGCGCAGTACTTCTCGCTTCAGGGGGTCGAGCAGGCGCTCGAGGTGATCGAGCTGGCCCGCGAGAACCTCAACCCCGACCTGGAGTGGCTGGGCGTGGTCCTGAACATCGCCGACATGCGCACCCGCCACTCGCGCGAGGCGTTCGACTCCCTGCGCCAGCACTTCGGTGAGAAGCTGCTCGACACCACGATCCGCTCCTCGATCGCCTACGCCGAGTCGGCCGAACGGGCCGTGTCGATCCTCGACTACCGCCCGGACCTGGCCGCCGACTACCTGGCCGTCGCCGAGGAGCTCCTGAAGCGCCTCGGCATGGATGGTCCCCGCCGGCGCGCCCGCTCGCTGGCCAGCGAGGTAGTCGGCGCCAACGCCTGAGACCGAGGCTCTGAGGGCCGGTCAGGCCGCATTGTGCGCCACGGGAATGCCGGTCTCCCACGGTAGGACCCTGCCGAACTGGACGAGCTCACCGTAGAACGCGGGATCGAAGCTCGAGCCGAGCACGAGCTCGACCGGCCAGCGGGCCGCCTCGGCCGGCGTCTGGGCGTTGCTCATGTCGTCGAACCAGGGGCGGGAGGCGTCGGTGTCGATCAATCCCGGGCAGAGGGCCATGAGCAGCTTGTTCTCGGCCAGATCGGCCGCGCGCCGCCGGCGGGCCAGCGCGCGCACCGCGGCCACCTGACCGACCTTCGAGGGGATGTTCAGCCAGGCTCCATAGCCGTGCGCCTCGGCGCGTCCGTCGTGGACGGCCTGGCGCCACTCGGCGATCAGGGCATCGACGGCGTCGAGGTCCTCCTCGGCGGCCTGCGCGAACCGGCCCGCGACTCGGGGATCGAGCTTGTCGAGCGTGCCCAGGGCGCTCGCGACGATGATCAGCCGGCCCCCGGGGCGCAGCCGGGGAGCGAAGGCACGAAGCATTCGGGTCGCCGCGAGGTTGTTGGTCTCCGCGACGGCGTCGACCTCGTCGGCGGGATCGGCCTGCGGGCTCATGCGCGATGTCGCGTTCGAGAACACGATGTCGACCTCGTCGAGCTCGGCGGCCAGTGCCGCGATCCCGTCGCCGTCGCGCACGTCGAGCACGCGGCCCTCGACGCGGGCGATCGCCGGTCCGTCCGCGACCGCCGCCGCGGCGGCGGCCACGCGGCCTGGATCTCGGCCGGTGAGCAGGACTCGGTCAGGCGGCGCCATGCCTGCGGCGAGCCGTTCGGCCAGCGCGCGACCGAGTCCCTGGTTAGCGCCTGTGATGAGAGCGATTCTTGGAGTCGTCATAGCTCCAACCTAGCCAGCGAAACGCATGCCGCAAACGAGAATGATGCAGAGCTACCATGCGCAAATAGCATGGCTACGGACTTCTCGCCCACCGGGCTGCGCGTCCTGCGCGAGGTCGCGCAGACGGGTTCCTTCTCCGCGGCGGCGTTCTCGCTGGGGTACACGCAGTCCGCCGTCTCGCGGCAGGTGGCGGCGCTCGAGGCGGCGGCGGGCCACCGGCTGTTCGATCGGGCTCGGCACGGCGTCACGCTCACCCCGCCCGGGGCGCGCCTGTTGAGAAGCGCAACCCGAGTCCTCGACGAGCTCGACTCGGCGCGGCGCGAGCTGAGCGGCGAGCTCGTCGCCGTGCGGCCGATACGGCTCGGGGCGTTCGCCGCCGCCGCGGCGGGGCTGGTTCCCCAGGCGCTCGCAGCGCTGCCGCCGGACCTGAACGTCACTCTGCGCGAGGCCACCACCCCGGCGCTCACCCGTTCGCTCCGCGCCGGCACGCTCGACCTCGCCGTCCTCGCCCGTACGCCACCGTACCGTCCGCCGGACGCCGAGACGCCCGCCCTGGAGCTGACCACGCTGTCCGAGCGCGAGCTCGCCCTCGGCGTCCCGGCGAACCACCCGCTCGCTCGGGCCCGATCGATCGAGACCGCGGAGCTCGTGGGGCAGGTCTGGGTCGCGAGCCGCTCCGAGACCGGCGACACGCTGCTCGGAGTTTGGCCCGGCCTGGCCGAGCGGCCCGACATCCGCTACGTCGTACGCGACTGGCTGGCCAAGCTCCAGATCGTTGCCGCGGGCCTGGCCATCACGACGATCGCCCCGGTCATGACCGACGTGCTGCCCGAGGGCGTCAGGATGGTCGCCGTGCGGGGCGAGCCGCAGGAGACGCGGCGCGTTGTCGTCGCCCGGCGGCCCGGGCCGCTCGATGCCGGGGCCGCCTGTGTGATCGACGCCTTGGTCGCTGCCGCACGGGATGCGCCGGCCGCTCACACCGAGCGCTGATACGAGCGGAACGCGTTCGTCGCGAAGGCCAGGCACACCGCGAGCAGCGCGGCCAGGAACCCCGCGCGCGACGCTGCGAGCCCCCAGTCGGGGTGGGCCGAGGTGGCCGTGCGGCCCGCCACCACCGCCCAGTTGACCGGGTTGAAGTCCGACACCGTCCGCATCCACGACGGGATCAGGTTCGCGGCCAGGAACGTGGTGGAGAGGAACGTCAGCGGGAGCACGATGAACTGGACCGCCCCGATCAGCGCCTCCTCCTGGCGCATGATCAACCCGAAGCCGTTGGACAGTGCCCCGAATGTCGCCCCGAGCAGCGCCGAGACCACGAACAGCGCGGCCACACCCCCGACCCCGCCGGGGAACGAGGCCCCGACGATCAGGGCCAGCGCCACGATGATCAGCGACTGGATCACGACCACCACGGCCTCCTTGAGGATCCGCCCGGCGATCAGCGCCTCGCGGCGCACCGGCGAGACGAGGAAGCGCGCGGTGACCCCTCGGTTCAGGTCATCGATCAGCGCCATGCCGCTCCAGGCCGAGTTGAACAGCGCGGTCATCACGACCACCCCGGGCGCGAGGAAGGCGATGTAGGAGTGGCTGTGGAATCCCGGGATCTCGATCACGCGCTTGAACAGCGCGCCGAACAGCAGCAGCCAGATCACCGGTTGCACGAGCGTCACCGCGACGAACCAGGGCTGGCGCCACAGCTCGCGCAGGTGGCGCAGGGTCATGTACAGGGTGTGCTTGATCAGGGTCATCGAGGTGCCTCCGCTTGCTCGGCCTCGGCCGCGTCGAACGTGCGGCCGGTGTATTTCAGGTAGACGTCATCCAGCGAGGGCCGGGCCACGCGCACCGAGGCCACCGACACGCCGTGGCTCTCGAGCGCCTGCAGCACCAGCGGCACCGCACGCGCGCCGTCGTCCGCCCGGGCGCGCAGGACGCGGCCGTCGACGGCCACGTCGCGGACGAGCGCCAGGCCGGACAGCGCCCGGCTGACCGCCCCGTCGTGGTCGGCGGCGAGGTCGACATGGATGGCGTCGCCGCGCAGCTCGCGCTTGAGCTCCTCAGGCGTTCCCTCGGCCACCACTGTGCCGCGGTCGACGATCGCCACCCGCTCGGCGAGCTGGTCGGCCTCCTCCAGGTAGTGCGTCGTGAGCAGTATGGTCTTGCCGCGCTCGCGGGCCAGCCCGGCGATCTCCGACCACATGTCGGCCCGGACCTCGGGATCCAGGCCGGTGGTCGGCTCGTCGAGGAACAGCACGGCCGGGTCGTGGACCAGCGCCATCGCGATGTCGAGACGGCGCTGCATGCCACCGCTGTAGCCGCGCGCCACGCGGTCCGCCGCCTCGGCCAATCCAAACCGTGAGAGCAGCTCCTGGGCCCGCTCCTCGACGGCCTGCCCGCGGATTCCGTGGATCTGGCCCTGGAGCCGAAGGTTCTCGCGGCCAGTGGCCTGGATGTCCACCCCTGACCCCTGGGCGACTACGCCGATCGTCCGGCGCACGGCGTCGGGCCGAGCGAGGACGTCGTCCCCGGCCACGGTGGCGCGGCCGGCGTCCGGGGTGGTCAGCGTGGTGAGGATCTTGACCGCGGTCGACTTGCCCGCGCCGTTGGGGCCGAGCAGGGCGAACACGCTGCCGGGCGCCACCGCGAACGACAGGCCGTCCAGGGCCCTCACGTCCTTGGGGTAGTTCTTGACGAGGCCCTCGGCCCCGATCGCATGCTCCACTTCAACAACCTCCAAGAGCTTTAGAATTCGCTTACGCGTCGGATATCTTAGTAGCTAAGAAATTTAGATGTCAAGAGAACATGGAGAACGCGAGCAGATATATGCCGAGCTCGGCGACGAGGTTCGGGCCAGCCAGCGCGCTACTGACGTGGTCGATGAGCTCATCTGCCAGCTGCTCGGGATCAACCGCACCGACGCCCGCTGCCTGGACATCCTCGACCAGCACGGCAGCATGAGCGCGGGCGATCTCGCCGAGGCGAGCCGCCTGAGCACCGGCGCGATCACCGCGGTGATCGATCGCCTCGACCGGGCCGGGCTCGCCCACCGCGTCCCCGACCCGGCCGATCGCCGCCGGGTGCTCGTCGAGTTGACGCCCAAGGCCTACGCGCGGGCGACCGAGCTGATGGTCGAGCCGATGAGGAGGCTCTACCAGCCCATGGCGGAGCGCTATAGCGACGAGCAGCTACGGCTGATCATCGAGTTCACCCGGGAGGGACGCGAGCTCCAGGAGCGCCACGCCGATTGGCTGCGCGAGCGGCTGAAAGATCAGAGCGAGCGCACGTCGGCGCCCTGAGGCTCGAACCCGGCGCGCATCACCGTCGCCCAGCCATCGGTCTCACGCCGCACCGCGTCGACCACGGCGCCGGTCTGGTCATACCGGCACCACACGAGCACGGTCGGCCCTGCGCCGGAGATCGTCGCACCGAGCGCACCTAACGCTGACGCGCGTTCGAGCAGCTCGGCCGAGCGCGGGTACAGGTGCGCGCGGTGCGGTTGATGCAGCCGATCCCGGAGGCCGGCGGAGATCAGATCCCAGTCCGCGGTTGCCAGCCCCAGGGTCAGCATCGCCACGTGCGACATGTTGAAGACCGCGGCCTCGATCGGGACGGTCGCGGGCAGCGCCTCGCGGGCCTCGTCGGTCGGAGGCCCCTCGTCGGGAACGACCAGCACCGCCTCCAGGCCCATCGGCGCGTCGAAGCGGTGGGCCCGGGCCCCGTTGCAGACCACGAAGCCGCCGGCGAGCGCGGCCCCGACGTTGTCGGGATGGCCCTCGAGCTCGGCGGCGTGGGCGAACACGTCGGCGTCGAGCTCGAACAGGTGGTCCGCGGCGAGCAGCCCCGCGACCACGGCGGCGGCGCTCGAGCCGAGCCCGCCGCTCAATGGGATGTCGGACCCGATTCGGAACTCGAACCCGTCGGCGGAGTGCAGGCGCTCGAACGCGCTGACGACCAGGTTCGTGTGGTCGCGGGGGACGTCGAGGTCGGTCTTCACAGCGAACGTGCCGGTCTCCACCACCTCGAGCTCGAGATGCAGCGAGAGCGCGGCCGCGAGCACGTCGAACCCCGGGCCAAGGTTGGCGGATGAGGCCGGCACGCGAACCACGCGCCGGCGCGTCAGGCCGGTGCTCACTCGAGCACCGCGCGCTCGATCGCACTCAACTCGGGGTCGCACGGCACCACGGCGCCGGCGTGCTCGAGCGCGGTCTGCGGATCCTTGAGGCCGTGCCCGGTGAGCACACACACCACTCGGTGAACGCCATCGGGAACGCCGTGGGTGAGCAGCCCGGCCACGCTGGCGGCCGAGGCGGGCTCGCAGAACACCCCTTCGGTGGCGGCGAGGAACCGGTAGGCGGCGAGGATCTCGGCGTCGGTCACCGCCTTGACCGCGCCACCGCTCGAGGTCATCGCGTTCATGGCCTCCTCCCAGCGCGCCGGATTGCCGATCCGGATCGCGCTGGCCACCGTCTCGGGGTGCTCGACCGGCTTGCCGTGGACGAGCGGCGCCGCGCCGGCGGCCTGGAAGCCCAGCATGCGCGGACGTAGCCCGACCTCGTTGAACCCCTTCCAGAACGACGTGATGTTCCCCGCGTTGCCGACCGGGATGCACAGCGCGTCGAGCTCGCCGGGCAGCGTCTCGGCGATCTCGAACGCGGCGGTCTTCTGGCCCTCGATCCGGAAGTCGTTGACCGAGTTGACCAGCGAGATCGGGTGGCGGCCGACCAGCTCACGGACGAGCTTCAGCGCCTCGTCGAAGTTCCCCCGCAGGGCGACCACCCGGGCCCCGTGCATGAGCGCCTGGGCCAGCTTGCCGGTGGCGATCTTACCCTCGGGGACGATCACCGCCCCGCGCAGCCCGGCCCGGGCCGCGTAAGCGGCCGCCGACGCCGCCGTGTTGCCGGTCGAGGCGCAGATCACCGCCTCCGCGCCCTCCCGGACCGCGGCCGAAACCGCACAGGTCATGCCCCGGTCCTTGAACGAGCCGGTCGGGTTGGCGCCCTCGATCTTCAGCCACACCTCAACCCCGGCCTTCTCCGAGAGCCGCTCGGCCAGGATCAGCGGGGTGGAGCCCTCCTCGAGCGACACCACCGGATCCTCCGGCCCGAAGGGCAGGCGCTCGCGGTATCGCTCGATGATCCCCGGCATGGTCGTGGGGAGAATGTCAGAGCCGGCGCTCGCGCTACGGCGCCACGTCGAGCACGACCTTGCCGGTCGCGCCGCGGCCGTCGATCAGCTCGAGCGCGTCGGCAGCCTGCTCGAGCGGGAAGCTGGCCCCCACGATCGGACGGACAAACCCGCCGGCGATCAACGCGTCGATCGCGTCCCCGATCTCGACGTTGAGCCCGGGCTTGGACAGCACGTAGGCTCCCCACCCCGCGCCGATCACCTCGGTGTTGTTCAACAGCAGCCGGTTGACGCGGACCTCCGGGATCGAGCCGCCGGTGAAGCCGACCACGATCACCCGGCCGCCCTCGCGCAGCGAGCGCAGGCTGTCGGTGAAGCGGTCGCCCCCGACCGGGTCGACGACCACGTCGACGCCGCCGCCTGAGATCTCCTTGGCCTCGTCCTTCCAGGGCCCGTCGCTGCGCACCACCTCGTCGGCTCCGGCCTCGCGCGCCACCCGCTCCTTGTCATCGCTCGAGACGACCGCGATCGTCCGCGCGCCGAGCCCGCGCGCGATCTGCAGCGATGCGGTCCCCACGCCGCCGGCCGCCCCGTGCACGAGCACGGTCTCGCCCTCGGCCAGCCGGCCGCGCGTCTTCAGCGAGAAGTACGCGGTGTGGTAGTTGAGGACCAGGCCGGCGCCTTGGGCGAAGTCGAGCTCGTCGGGCAGCTTGAAGGCGAAGAACGCCGGAGCCACCGCAACCTGCGCCCAGCCGCCCAGCATGCAGAACGCGGCCACGCGGTCGCCCGCCTTGACGGTCGCGCCGTCGGGGGCCGAGCGCACCACGCCCCCCACCTCACTGCCGGGGGTGAACGGGACCTCGGGTTTGACCTGGTACTGGCCGCGGGTCTGGAGCACCTCGGGGAACGACACCCCGGCTGCGTGGACCTCGACCACCACGCCCGACCCGGGCGTCGCCGGGTGACTCGCCTCGGGCTCCGCGACGTCGACGACGCGCAGCGCATCCCGGGGGCCGCTCAGCTCAACGATCTGGACCGCCTTCATCGAGGCGGCACCCTAGCCAAATTCTTCTTCGAGCACCCGGATCGCCCGCGGCGGCGCCCGCAGGACGTCGAGCCCGGCCAGCGCCTCCATGGCCGCCGAGAAGCGCGACTCGAGCACCGGATGAACGACCATGACCAGCCGCGCCTGCGCGCCCAGCCCGCGCTGGACGACCGACTTGACCGACACCTCCGACTCGGCCAGAACCTGGGCCACCGAGGCCAGCACCCCGGGCTGGTCGGCCACCTCGAGGTGCAGATAGAAGGCAGACACCACGTCGCCGACGATTTCCAGCACCCGCGAAGCGGGCGGGGTCGAGGCGGGCGGGATCATCGCGCTGATCACGTCGCCCAGCACCGCGCTGGCCGTCTGGGGGCCGCCCGCGCCGGGCCCGGACATGGTGATCTCGGTGATCGCCTCGGATTCGACCGTGACCGCGTTGAACGGCCCGCTGACCGAGGCCAGCGGGTGTCCGGGGTACAGGAAGGCGGGGTGAACCCGCACGTTCAGCCCATCCCCCACCCGCTCGGCGGTGCCGATCAGCTTGAGATGCAGGCCCAGCTCGTGGGCATACTCGATGTCATCGGGCTGGATGTGCTCGATGCCCTCGTAGCGAACCTGGTCCAGATGAACCGGCGTGTCGAAGGCCAGCCGGGCCAGGATCGCCATCTTGGCCGCGGCGTCGCGTCCGTCCACATCCTCGGACGGGTCGGCCTCGGCATAGCCAAGGCGCTGCGCCTCGGCCAGCGCCTCCGGGAAGGTCGTCCCGACGCGCGCCATCTCGGTCAGGATGAAGTTGGTCGTGCCGTTGACGATCCCGTGCACCCGGTCGATGACCGCCCCGGCGAGCGCCTCCTGAAGCACGCGGATCACCGGGACAACGCCGGCCACCGCGCCCTCGAAGCGCAGCTGGACCCCGTTGACTCTGGCGCACTCCCACAGCTCCTCGCCGTATTGCGAGAGCAGCTGCTTGTTCGCGGTCACGACATGACGGCCCGACTGCATCGCCCGGAGCAGGTACTCGCGCGTTGGGTCGATTCCGCCCATCAGCTCGACGATGAGATCCGATCCGGAAAGGATCTTCTCGAACGACCCCGACCGCCGCGTCATCACCCCGGACAGCTCCGGCCGCAGTCCGGTGAGGCGCTCGATCCGCTCGGCACGCTCCGGCAACAGACGGGCGAAGGCCGCGCCGACCGTGCCGTGGCCGAGAAGACCGACCCGGAAGACGCCGTGGCTCGAACTAGACATCACGGGCGGCCAGATCCTCGTAGGTCTCGCGGCGCACGACCACCCGGGCCTCGCCGGCATGGCAGAAGATCACCGGCGGGCGCGGAACGCCGTTGTAGTTGTTGGCCAGCGAATACCCGTACGCGCCGGTGACCGGCGTGGCGATCACGTCGCCCGGAGCCGGGTCGGCCAGCGAAGCGTCGCGGATGATCAGGTCGCCGGACTCGCAGTGCTTGCCGGCGATCCGGCAGGGCTCACCGGCCTCGGCGAGCGGCCGGTCGGCGACCAGAGCCTCGTACTTGGAGCCGTAGAGCATCGGGCGCAGGTTGTCGGACATCCCGCCGTCCACCGCCACCCAGGTGGACACGTTGCGCTTGACCGTCTGCACCGTGTACAGCGTGACCGCCGAGTTGGCCACCAGGGCCCGCCCGGGCTCGAGCAGCAGCCGCACCTCGCGGCCCAGCTCTTCGTGGACGGTCGACACGATCGCGTCGACGTAGTCAGCCACGGCGGGCGGCTGGTCGGAGGCCCCGTACGCGACCCCCAGGCCGCCGCCCACGTTGTAGACCGGGAAGTCGCCCAGGGCGGCCAGCGTCCGCACCGCAGCTCGGAATGGCTCGAGCGCCAAGAGCTGCGATCCGATGTGGAAGTGCAGCCCGACCAGCTCCAGGTGCGGAGCGCCGGCCAGCCGCTCGATGGCCACCCGGGCATCCACGGGCGCGAAGCCGAACTTGGAGTCGGTCTGCCCGGTCGAGATCGCGTGGTGGGTTTCGCCGGCCACGCCGGGCGTGATCCTGATCAGCACCTCCTGGCGGCGGCCCAGCTCAGCCGCGACGGCTTCGAGCCGGTCCAGCTCATGCATCGAGTCGATCACGATGTGCCCCACCCCGGCCTCGAGCGCCTCGCGCAGCTCGACCGACGACTTGGCGTTGCCGTGGAAGTAGATCCGGGCCGGGTCGAAGCCGCCCCGCAGAGCCAGGAACAGCTCGCCCCCCGAGGCCACGTCGCAGGCCAGGCCCTCCTCGGCCAGCAGCCGGTACACCGCGGTGCAGGGAAACGCCTTGGACGCGAACAGCACGTCGAAATCGTCGTGGCGGGCGCTCATGGCGTCCATGAACGCGCGAGCCCGCGCCCGGACGTCGTCCTCGGCCACCACATAGGCCGGCGTCCCGAACTCGCGGGCCAGCTCGACCGCGTCGCACCCGCCGATCTCGAGATGCCCGCGGTCGTTCACCCGCGAGCCGATCGGGAACACATGGGAGATCGTCGACGTGATGGCGCTCACTTCCGGCGGCCGATCATGCCAAATGCCGTGCCCTGCCTGCCATCATCGACGCGTGCCTCGCCCGCGCCCGGTCACGGTCGACCTCCCGAGCGAGATCGGCGTCCACGACGGCCTGGCCTACTCGCTATGGCTGCCCAACGCCCGCGCCGCCACCGGCACCGGCCCCCGCGGTGGCGTGGTCGTGCTGCACGGCGCCGGCTCGTGCAAGGAGAACCATCACGACTTCGCCCGGGCCGTGCTCGGCGCCGGTCTGGCGGCGATCGCCTTCGACCAGCGCGGCCACGGGGCCAGCCCGGGCCCGATGGACGCTAGAGCGCTCGACGATGTGGCCGGCATGGCCGTCTTCCTGCGCGAGCGCCTGGGCGACCCGAGCGCGCCGATCGCCCTGCGGGGCTCGAGCATGGGCGGCTATCTCTCCCTGGTGTCCGCGGCCGCTGCGCAGGCTTCGGCGGTGGTGGCGATCTGCCCGGCCAGCGCCGATGGCCTGCGACGGGGCCTGGCCGAGGGCCGGTTCAGCTTCGAGGCGGACGCGCCCGCCCTCGACGCATTCCTCGCCGCACACGACGAGCGCGAGGCGATCGCCTCGCTCCAGGCGCCGGTCCTCGTGCTACACGCCGAGGGCGACGAGCAGGTCCCGGTTGAGCACTCGCGCGAGCTTGCGGCGCTCACCCGTTCGCCCCGAAGCCGGCTGATCGCCGTGCCCGGCGGCCACCACCGCTCGGTCCAGCACGACCCGGACCTCCGGGCGGTCAGCGTCCGCTTCATCGAGCGGTGCCTCGCCTCGCCGGGCGGCTAGCGCAGCTCCTGGATCCGGATCAGGTTGCCCGCCGGGTCGCGCACGGAGCAGTCGCGAATCCCGTAGGGCTGCTCGGTCGGCTCCTGAACGACCTCGGCGTCGCCCGCCTGCAGCCGCTCGAACGCCCCATCGAGGTCGGGAGTGGCCAGGTTGATGCTGGCGAACGTGCCCTTGGCCATCATCTCGGCGACCATGCGGCGCTCGTCGTCGGTCAGGCCGGGGGTGGCGGCCGGCGGGTACAGGACGATCGACGTGTCGGGCTGGTTGGGTGGGCCCACCGTCAGCCAGTGCATCCCGCCGTATTCGACGTCGCCCCGGATCTCGAAGCCGAGCGTGTCCCGATAGAAGGCCGTCGAGGCATCCGGGTCCTCGTGCGGGAGCATGCTCGAGTGAATGCTGATGTCCATGGCCGGCAGCCTAGTGGGCGCGTCCGTAAGTCATGCGGCACCGAGAGGGGTCACTGCGGATGCTGCGCGAGGACGCAGGACCCGACGTGTGGCAGCGCCACACGAGGGTCCGAGGACAAAGCGCAGCGCCGCCAGGGGCCGCTCGAATGCCGTAGGACTTGCGGACGCGTCCACAGTCAGCGACCGACCGCCGAGGCTTCCCGATTCCTGATCGGCCTGGTCACCTGCTTGGCCACGCAGGGCGCCATCCCGGCCGTGGCGCCGGCCTGCTCGCGCCGGTAGGCGGACGGCGGCATGCCGACCAGTTCGGTGAAGCGGGTGCTGAACGTCCCGAGCGACGAGCAGCCGACCTCGAAGCAGACCTCGGTGACGCTCAACTCGCCGCGACGCAGCAGCGCCATCGCGCGCTCGATCCGCCGGGTCATCAGGTAGCTGTACGGGGATTCGCCGTAGGCGAGCCGAAACTGGCGGCTGAGATGTCCGGCTGACATGTGCGCGTCGCGGGCCAGCGCCTCGACATCGAGCGGCTGGGCGTACTCGCGGTCGATCCGGTCGCGAACGCGGCGCAGCAGCGCGAGGTCACGCAGGTGGTGATCCGCCGCGGCTTTGCCCGTCACCCGCCAGATCATGCCACCCCGCGTCCCCAGCCCCGTCCGGCGGCACACGCGTCAGGCGCCTACGTAGGCCGCCAGGTGCTCGCCGGTGAGCGTGGACCGGGAGGCGACGAGGTCTGCGGGCGTGCCCTCGAACACGATCCGGCCGCCGTCGTGTCCGGCACCCGGCCCGAGGTCGATGATCCAGTCGGCGTGGGCCATCACCGCCTGATGGTGCTCGATCACGATCACCGACTTGCCGCCGTCCACGAGCCGGTCGAGCAATTCGAGCAGCTGCTCGATGTCGGCCAGGTGCAGGCCGGTGGTCGGCTCGTCGAGGACGTAGATGTCGCCTTTCTGGCCCATCTGAGCGCCCAGCTTGAGGCGCTGGCGCTCGCCGCCGGACAGCGTGGTCAGCGGCTGACCCAGGCTGAGGTAGCCGAGACCGACGTCGGCGAGTCGCAGGAGGATCTTGTGCGCGGCCGGCACCGCCGCCTCACCCGCGCCCGCGCCCGCGCCGAAGAACTCCACCGCCTCGGTCACCGGCATCTCCAGCACCTCGCTGATGTCGCGGCCCGCGAGCTTGTACTCGAGCACGGATGCGTCGAACCGCTTGCCCTCGCATTCCTCGCAGGTGGAGGCGACGCTGGCCATGATCGTCAGCTCGGTGTAGATGACTCCGGCGCCGTTGCAGGCCGGGCAAGCGCCCTCGGAGTTCGCGCTGAACAGCGCCGGCTTGACGCCGTTGGCCTTCGCGAACGCCTTGCGGATCGGCTCGAGCAGCCCGGTGTAAGTCGCCGGCGAGCTCCGTCGCGAGCCGTGGATTGCGCCCTGGTTGATCGTCACCACCCCGTCCCGGCCGGAGACCGAGCCGTCGATCAGCGAGCTCTTGCCCGACCCCGCCACCCCGGTCACCACGACCAGCAGGCCGAGGGGGATGTCGACGTCGACGTCCTGGAGGTTGTTGGTGCTCGCCCCGCGCACGTCCAGAGATCCCGAGGACGTGCGCGTCGAGGGCTTCAACCCGGCGCGGTCATCCAGGTGATGGCCGGTGACCGTGTCGCTCTCCCGCAGCCTCTCGACGGTCCCCTCGAACACCACCTCGCCGCCCCCCGCGCCGGCACCCGGGCCGAGGTCGACGACGTGGTCGGCGATCTCGATCATCTCCGGCTTGTGCTCGACCACGAGCACGGTGTTGCCCTTGTCGCGCAGCTCCAGCAGCAGGTTGTTCATCCGCTGGATGTCGTGCGGGTGCATGCCGATGCTGGGCTCATCGAACACGTAGGTGACGTCGGTGAGCGAAGAGCCGAGGTGGCGGATCATCTTGGTCCGCTGGGCCTCGCCGCCCGACAGCGTGCCCGATGGCCGGTTGAGCGACAGATAGCCCAGCCCGATCTCGACGAACGAGTCGAGGGTGTCCCGGAGGGCCGCGAGCAGGGGGGCGACCGACGGCTCGTCGAGTTCGCGGACCCAATCGGCCAGGTCTGAGATCTGCATTGCGGAAAGGTCGGCGATGCTGGCGCCGGCGATCTTCGACGATCGCGCCGCCTCGCTGAGGCGCGTGCCGTCGCACTCGGGGCACGTGGCGAACACCACCGCCCGCTCCACGAACGCGCGAACGTGCGGCTGCATCGCCTCGACGTCCTTGGACAGCATCGACTTCTGGATCTTCGGGATCAGACCGTCGTAGGTCAGGTTGATGCCCTCGACCTTGATCTTGGTCGGCTCCTTGTAGAGCAGGTCGTGGAGCTCCCGCTTGTTGAACTTCTTGATCGGCTTGTCCATGTCGAAGAAGCCGGAGCCGCGGAAGATCCGGCCGTACCAGCCGTCCATGCTGAAGCCGGGGATGGTCAGGGCGCCCTGACTGAGCGACTTGCTCTCGTCGTAGAGGGCCGACAGATCGAAGTCGCTCACCGAGCCGCGGCCCTCGCAGCGCGGGCACATGCCGCCGGTACGGCTGAAGCTCGCACTCTGGGTGATCGTCTTCTCGCCGCGCTCGACGGTGATCCCGCCGCTCCCGTGCGCCGAGGCGACGTTGAACGAGTAGGCGCTCGGCGGGCCGATGTGCGGCTGCCCGAGCCGGCTGAACAGGATCCGGAGCATCGCGTCGGCGTCCGTGGCGGTCCCGACCGTCGAGCGGGGATTGGATCCCATCGGCTCCTGATCGACGCTGATCGCGGTGGTTAGCCCCTCGAGCACATCGACCTCGGGCCGCGCCAGCGTCGGCATGAACCCCTGGACGAACGTGCTGTAGGTCTCGTTGATCAGCCGCTGCGACTCCGCGGCGATCGTGTCGAACACCAGCGAGCTCTTGCCCGAGCCAGAGACGCCGGTGAACACGGTCAGCCGGCGCTTGGGAATTTCGATGCTGACGTCCTTGAGGTTGTTCACCCGGGCGCCGTGCACGCGGATCTTCTCGTGGCTGTCGGCTGCGTGCAGCGCGGGCCGCGTCCGTGTCTTCGTGGCGCTCATGGGTCCTGGAGCAGCCCGAGATCGTTGCCGTCGGCGTCGGTGACGGTGGCCACCAAGCGCCCGCCGCCGACGTCGTGAGCGGCCTCCCTGACGGTGGCGCCCGCGCCGGTCAGCTCGGCGAGCTTGGCCTCGATGTCCGAGACCTCCCAGAAGGTCACCGGCGCGGTCATGCCCTGCGGGCCACCGCCCGGCACGAGCCCGATGTGCTGGCCGCCGGCGTCGAAGCCGACGTAGTAGGCCGAGTCGGCCGTCGGCGGCGCGCCGAGCAGCGCGGTGTACAGCGGCTTGGCCCGCTCCAGATCGGAGACGGGGTGCAGCACGACCTTGATTCCCTGGGTCGTCACGGTCACTCCTTGGGTCGAAGGGGGTTGAACTCCACGACCGCCAATCTAGGCCCGGTCCAACGCCGGCGCTTCTTGATTCCTGATCGATCGGGTACCGCCACCCTATCCCTTATGCCCCATTTTCCGGTCCGATCAAAACGCCACTCGCGGCGCGGCTGGTGTCGAATGGCGGAGAACTCGCGCCATGCGCGAACGAACTGCCATTCGCCGGCGGGCGGGCGACGAGTGGCGAATTACTCGTGCTACCCGGCGGGTTCCGACGGCGCCACCGGCTCGGGCGGCGGCTACTAGTGGTGCGTAAGCCCCGAGAGCGCGCCGGCGATCGTCTGGGTCACGCCGGTGACCGTCTCGGCAGCGCCGGAACCGGCGCCGTTGACCACCCCGGCTGCGGGAGCGCTCACCGGCTGTACGGCCCCGGCCACGGCTCCGGTGTTCTGCTGGACGACCGAGCCTACCTGGTTGCCGGTCCCCGCTACCACGGCGCCGAGCGCGCCGGTGGTCTGCTTGATGACCGGCGGGACCGGCGGGACCGGCGGGACCGGCGCGACCGGCGGGGTCGGCGCCGAGGCCGTACCACCCGGCTGCGCCGTCACCGCAGTGGGTCCGCAGCCGGCCGAGCAACCGCTTGCAGTGCCCCCGCCCGCGCGTGCTGCCGGCGGCGCCACCGGGACCGGCCTGGGAGCCGTCACCGGGCGGCCGACCGAGTGGTGCGGCCCGGCCGTGCGGGTCGGTCCCGCGCCCGGCGCACGGCCCGCGGCCCGCGCGGGGGCAGCGGCTACGGCGGCTACACCGGCTCCTGGGCCGGCGGCGACCACGGCCAGGCGCCGGCCTGAGGTGGACCCGCTGGCGGCGGTCGGAGCCGGCGAGACGACCACCTCGCCCGGCGACGGTTGCGCGCCGACGTGAGGCCAGCCGCGGAAGGCGACGAGGGCGCTGGCCACGATGAACATGAGCACTGCGCCGGCCAGAAGCGACCCCGACGTCCCGAAACCCGGTAGATACGTACGCAGCGACCGCAGCCACCCGACCAGTCGACTAGGCATGTCCCGCGGCGCGTGCACTTCTACGGCTCATATTTCCCGTTCAGGGACGTCTTAGCCGGTCTGTCAAGATTAATGGACCATGGCTCGCCCTAAGTCATTCGGCCGCGACACCGGCCTTCAGACCCGAATGCTGCTCACGCTGTTCCTGCTCGGCCTCGTCTACGCGGTGCTGGTCGCCGTGCTCATCGCCGCCGGCGCGGGCGCGGTGACGATTGTGGTGGTCGCCGCCGTGCTGTTTGGCCTCCAGCTGTTCACCTCGGACAAGATCGCCCTGTACTCGATGGGCGCCAAGGAGGTCTCCCCGCAACAGGCGCCCCAACTGCACGCGATGATCGAGCGCCTGTGCATCCAGGCCAACCTGCCCAAGCCGCGGGTCGCCGTCGCCGCGACCCCGATGCCGAACGCTTTCGCGATCGGCCGCTCGCCGAAGACGGCCACGGTGTGCGCGACGACCGGGATCATGGACCTGCTCACCCCCGGCGAGCTCGAGGCGGTACTGGGCCACGAGATCACCCACGTCATCAACCGCGACGTGATGGTCATGACCGTGGCCAGCTTCTTCGCCTCGATCGCCGCCTTCATCACCCAGTGGGGCTTCCTCTTCGGCGGCGGCTTCGGCGGGAACCGCGACAACAACAACAGCAACAACAATGGGTTCTTCGTCGTGATCCTGGTCTCCGCCGCGGTGTACGTGATCTCGTTCCTGCTCCTGCAGGCGCTGTCGCGCTACCGCGAGTTCGCCGCCGATCGTGGCTCGGCCATCCTGACCGGCCGGCCCAGCGCCCTGATCATGGCGCTGAGGAAGATCGACGGCGGCATGGCCCGCATCCCCACGCGCGACCTGCGCGCCGCGCCCGGCGAGCTGGCCGCGTTCTACATCTTCCCGCCCAAGGCCAAGCAGACCGTGGCCACGCTGTTCTCGACCCACCCGCCGCTCGAGGCCCGGATCGCGCGTCTGGAGCGGCTCGAGGCCCAGCTCCAGGGCACCGCCTGATCACTTGGGCTTTCTCGACATCCTGACCGGCCGCCGCAAGCTGGCCCAGCCAGCGCCGGATCGGCTGTTCGCGATGTCGACCGCCTACGTGACCATGCAGACCGGGCTCGGGATGAACTCCCGCGGGAGCGCGGCGATCGTCTTCCAGCCCCTGGCCACGGCCGACTTCGAGTCGATCGTGCGCGATATGGAAGAGGTGGTTCGGGCGACCGCCGCCGACAGCGGCACCACGGTGACCAGCCAGGACGACAGCTACCGCTTTCGCTGGCTGATCCTCCGCGGCGGCGACTTCGACGACCTGGTGGTCGGAATCAACGCGGTCAGCGGCGCGCTCGAGGCCGGCGGCTACGGCGATCGGGTCCTGTGCGCGGTGTTCGCCTTCGAGGACTCACAGAAGCGGCGCGTGTACTGGATCTACAACTACAAGCGCGGGGCGTTCTATCCGTTCGCGCCGGCCGGCGGAGCCGAGCAGCGCGACAGCGAGCGGGAGCTCGTCCTCAAGGCTCAGCTCGGACGGGAGCTGCCGGTGGAGCCGGAGCTAGAGCGCTGGTTCCCGCTCTGGGGAATCCCGATCTAGCCGGGAGAGCGTGGTGTCGCGAGGCAGATTCGTGAGCACCGAGAGGTGCCACTGGTGGATGCCGGGCCAGGACGCAGGAGCCGACGTGTAGCAGCGCTACACGAGGCCACGAGGACGCCGTCCGGCGCCGCCCAGGGATGCCTCGAATGCACCCAAATTTCTGGCTCGGGCCACTAGCTCCGCTTGGTCAGCCGACCGAGTAGGAAGCCTCCGACGAAAGCGCCGAAGGCAGCCACCGGCGTGGGGTTCTCCTTGGCCTTCTGCGTCGCCTGGGACGCGCCGGCGCTGACGCTGTCCGGCGAGGCCCCGCGGGCCTTGCCGAGCAGCTCATCCTTCTTCTGGGCCGCCGACTCCTTGGTCGCGTCGACCTTTTCCTTCATCCGGGACTTGACGTCAGCCTTGGCAGCCAGGGCCTCGACGGTGTCGCCCAGCTCGCGCCGGGTCTCGTCGATCTCCTCCCGGAGCTGCTCCGGATCCTTGGCCTCGCTCACTGGCGCCCCTGCCGTGCCTTGGTCTTGGCCCATTGCACGTCCTCCTTCACGCTCTCGGTCGCCTGCTCGGGTACCGGCGGGGTCGCCTGCTGCACCTTGGTCTTGCCCTGCAGGGCCAGGACCCCGGCGATCGCGGCGAGCACCACGGCGATGATCAGGGCCGACAGCCAAGCCGTCACCGCGGTGGCCAAGGCCAGGATCGCGGCAGCCACCAGCGCGCCCAGGCCGTAGAAGCCGAAGACGCCGGCGCCACCGAACATCCCGGCGCCGATGCCGGCCCGCTTGCCCTTGTAGGCCAACTCGGCCTTGGCCAGCTCAACCTCCTGACGGGCCAGCCGGCTCGACTGTTCGGAGAGCTGCTTGATCAGCTCGGCAAGCGGCGCCTCCGGAGAAGCGCCGGTACCTCGCTCGGTCGTGCTCGACATATCGTCCCTCCTCGCTGTGCCTCAGCGATCCCCGTTGCGCCCGCGAGGGTTCGACTCAACGTCGGTGCGCGTAGCACCAGCGCTCTCGGTGGAGGTCTCCTCGCGCGTGGCGGTCTCCTCGCGCGTGGCGGTCTCCTCGCGCGTGGTCCGCTCCTCCCGCATGAGCTGCTGGTCGCCCAGTCCCATCTCGTGCGCCCGAGCCCGTTCCTCGTGCAGCCTGGCCTCGGCCCGCTCGCGCTCCGCCACGGCTTCGGCGACTCGAGCTCGATGCTCGGCTTCCTCGGCCCTGCCGGTCCGGGCCTCAGCGGCCTCACGATGCTCGGTCACGGCCTGCTCACGGCGCTGCTCCAGCTCCTTCTGCTGGCGACGCTCGGCGGCGCGCTGGCGGCCGCGCGAAAGACCAAGAAACAGCCCGGCCAACAGAATGATGACCACGACAACAATGACGACGATCAACACGGTCGACATTTCCTTTACCTCCTCCTTCGGGGTTGTCCGGAGACTTCCCCGCCTCGGTCGGCTGAAACTGAACCGCGGTCGTCGGGACGCACGACGACGCCGCCGTGTGCCCGGGTATGCAGGTTGAAGTCGCCGCCAGAGCGGCGCCCGGATCAGCCGGGGATCAGGCCCTCGCCGCTGAACTCGGCCTGAGCCTCCTTAAAGGAGACATCGGGCGGTGGGATGATCACGTCCGAGGGATCGAGGCGATCCTCTGGCACGGGTTGCCCGTTCTTGCGCACGAACCCGATCAGCTCCTGGAACGCGTTATTGAACGCCTCCTCGTCTCCCGATTCGCACGCGACGACCGCCTGGTTGTCGAGCTCGTTGAGTACCTCGGCGTCGCTTTCGGTGAGCTCGTACTGCCCCTCGGTGGAGATCCGGACGATCACGACGCCTGCCCCTGCCCAGCGCTCTCCCCAGAGCCCGAGCCCGAGCCCGCGCCCAGCTCGCCGGCGCTCGGCGACGACCCGGCGCCGAGCTCGGCCTTCATCTTGGCCAGCTCGGAGTCGACCTCGCTGTTGCTCGAGAGCTGGCGCAGCTGACGGTCGATGTCGTCCTCGCCGGCTCCTAGTTGGGTGAGATCGTCGAAGGTGCCGGCGGCCTCGAGCTCCTGCACGGCGTCGGCCCGGGCCTTCATGTTCTCGGTCTTGTCCAGCGCGCGCTGCATGGCCAGGCCGATGTCGGCCATCTCCTCGCCCACGCCACTGGCGGCCTCGGAGATCCGCACCTGGGCCTCGGCGGCCGAGTACTGGGCCTTGATGACCTCCTTGCGCGAGCGGAACTGCTCGATCTTGGTCTTCAGCTTCTGCTCGGAGGCGGTCAGCTGCTCCTGCTGCTGCTCGAGCTGGGCGACCTGGGTGTCCAGCGACTGGAGCTCGGTCTGGGCCACGTTCTTGCGCTCGAGCGCGGTCCGCGCCAGCTCCTCGTTGCCGGCCGACAGCGCCTGCCGTGCCTGAGTGTCGAGCTTGACCACCTGGTCGCGCAGCTTCTGCTCCTGCATCTGCAGGCGCTTCTTCGAGGTGACTACGTCGGCAATGCCCTTCTTGACGTTCTGGAGCAGCTCGATCTGCTTCTGGT
Source organism: uncultured Solirubrobacterales bacterium (assembly GCA_963834675.1). Lineage (GTDB taxonomy): Bacteria > Actinomycetota > Thermoleophilia > Solirubrobacterales > Solirubrobacteraceae > Palsa-465. The sequence continues at coordinate 307,180 of CAWICS010000008.1, read as the reverse complement.
AGCTGTACTCGAGCGTCTCCGCGGGGTCCTCGGCGCGGTCGAGAAGCTTCGAGATCTTCGCTTTGATGACGGTCGACATGCGCCCGGAAAGACCCGGCATCGCATCCTCCTTGGCGGGTTGCTTTGCTAGCCCTGCAAGCGTAGCGAGGCGCGAGGGGCGAGCGAGGTTAGTGAGTCGGGCTTAGAGCCCGGCGGGATGGCGGGCCACGTAACCAGACGTGCTGGTCATCAGGGGGCGCCAGCGCGGTCCGCTGCCCGGAGCGGGGTGCGGGTCCTGCTCGGCCGAGGTGTCGAGGCGGATTCCCGCGATCTCGATGAAGGCATGGCCGGGGTTCGTGTAGACGGTCATCCACTGCCCTTGACCGCCGTTGTCCCAGCTCATCATCTGGCCCGAGTCCTCGGAGATCTTCAGCAGGCCCGCCGCGTGCAGGACGTAGGAGACCGTGCCCGAGCAGTCGTAGGCGGAGTCGTTCCACTTGCCGTGCCCGCCGCCTGTGCGGTAGGGCTTCAGGCGGATGCGGTCACCCGCCCAGATCGCCCGTTGCACCTGGATCGGGGCGTCGGCCGGCGCGTAGGCCAGGCCGTGGATGATCTCGGCCGTGTCGCCTGGCACGGTCGGGTGGGCGCAGGGGAGCGCAGCCGTAGTCGCTTGCGAACCCCCCATGCTGACGCCGCCCGAGGTCGCGGTGGCGGTCGGCGTGGCGGTGCAGTCACCGGGTGCCTGCGTCGGGCCGGTGTAGCTGGGCTGCGGCGTGACGGTCGGGCCGGTAGAGCCGGTGGTGCTGGGTGGTGCTCCGGCACTCGGGGCGCCGCCGCCGGCCGAGAGGGTGGCCCCGCCTCCCGTGCTGGCGCTCGCGCTGGTCGCTCCGGCCAGCGCCAACGCGGCCAAGCTCGGAAGTATGAAATGGGCTACCCGCAAGTCTTCTCTTTCGTGGGCCTGCGGGGTTAGCTGACGGGCTGGCGCTAAAAGAGCCTGCGCCTTCCGCGGCTTCACCGCGGAACTCGCCCCAACGAACTTGGGTCCCCCGCTCCGCGGATGTCGAGGCCCGCGGATTCGGCGTCGCGGCAATATATACGAGGTGGGTGCGGAGTAGCTTCGCCACCCGCTTCGCCCCTCCTGCCGGCCGCCGTTCAGTTCCCGCAAGGTGCGCCGAACCGCGACGGCCGGCGCTACTGTCAAGGCGCGATGCACCGCACCTGCTCGATCGCGCTGCTCGCCGCCTGCCTCGCCGCCGTGGTTGCCGGTTGCGGTGGACGCGCAACCACGCTGATCAAGATCAAGACCGAGAGCGCCGCCCAGAGCCCGGTCTCGGCCAGCGGGGGGATCGGCTTTCCCGTGCTGGCCACCAAGAACACCACCCGGGTGTCGTTCGCGGACCCGACGGCCGTGGCCGCCGGCGTGGCCATCGCGGTCTTCCCCTCGACCGTCGCCGGCACGCATCCGACCGCGGTGACGATCGCCCCGAGCGACGACTGGGAAGCCGCGATCGCCTCCTCCGTGTTGATGTCCGCCCCGATCCGGGCGCCGATCCTGCTCTCCGGCGCCGGCGCGCTCCCGGCCGCCAGCGCCAACGCCCTGAACGCGCTCCGGCCCACCGGCGCCGGCCAGATCGCCGGCGCCCAGATCATCCGGGTTGGCAACGTGGCCGCGATTAAGGGCATGCGGACGGCGAGCATCCCGGGCAGCGACCCATACGCGCTGGCCGCCGCGATCGACCGGTTCGCCACCGCCGCGGCGGGCAAGCCGAGCGCCGATGTGGTGATCGCCTCGACGTCCGACCCCGCCTACGCGATGCCGGCGGCCGGCTGGGCGGCCGAGAGCGGCGACCCGGTCCTGTTCGTGTCCTCCTCCGGTGTCCCCGCGCCCACGGTGCAGGCGCTGATCGCCCACCAGCGCCCCCACATCTACGTCCTCGGTCCGTCCAGCGTGATCCCCGACAGCGTTCTCACCCAGCTCGGCAAGTACGGCAAGGTCGCGCGGGTGGGCGCCCAGGACCCGGCGGCGAACTCGGTGGCGTTTGCCATCTACCGCGATCCGCCGTGCGTGTCCAACCAACCGTGCGCCCACGTCCCGGGCAGCTTCGGCTGGGCCATGCGAAGCCCCGGCCACGGCTACACGCTGCTCAACGGCAACCAGCCGCTCGACGCCGCCGCGTCGGCCCCCCTCTCGGCCAGCGGCTCCTACGGGCCGCAGCTCGTGCTGAACACGGCGAACCAACTGCCGACCCCGGTGCTGAACTTCTTCCTCGACTACGCCACCCCCGGCTACACGCAGGAAGGACCCACCGCGGCGGTCTACAACCACGGGTGGGTGATCGGGGACCCGAGCACGGTCTCGGTCTCGGTTCAGGCCGAGATGGATAGCCTTCTCGAGGTGGTGCCGCAGAAATGAGCCAGGCCGAGCATCCAGATCGACTCCAACCCGAGCACGAGGTGACGATCGAGGACGTACGCCAGCTGATGGGCGCCTCCACCCCCCACTTCGCGCTCCAGCTGCGCAATCGCATCCGCACCCTCATCCAGACATTGCCGCCCGAACACCCGGCCCGGGTCGAGGGTGAGCGCGAGATCGCCCGGCTGGACCGGATCGCGTTCGTCGGCGAGGTGCGCGGGCATCAGGCCGAGCCGGGACTCGATCCGCTGCGCAGCGTCACCGCCGACGCTGACGCCTGAGGTCAGCAATGAGCTCCTCGCGGTCGGTTTCGGTGATCGGTCTCGGGCGCGTGGGCCTGCCGCTCGCGCTGTCGTTCGCCGACCGCGGAATCGACGTGATCGGGATCGACCACGACCCGGCGGTGCTCGCGGCGGTGCGCGCCGGCCGGATGCCCTTTGAGGAGTCCGGCACCCAGGAGCTGCTCGAGCGGGTCCTGGCCTCGGGCCGCCTGGAGCTGGCCGAGCGCGCGGTCGACGCCGCCCGGGCGCGGGACATCGTGATCACGATCGGGACTCCGTCGTTCTCCCACATCGAATCCGACCTGCGCCAGGTGCGGGCCGCCGTGGACGACCTGCTCCCGATGCTCGGGCCCGGGCATGCGCTGATCCTCCGCTCGACGATCGCGCCCGGGACGACCGAGTTCGTGGCCGGCTACCTGGAGAAGCAGCGGGGCTTGCGGGTGGGCGAGGACCTGTTCGTGGCCCATGCCCCGGAGCGGATCGCAGCCGGACGGTTCCTGGAGGAGATCTCGACCCTTCCCTGCATCGTCGGTGGCGTCGACGAAGCCTCGACCGACCGCGCGGCCGCCACCTTCTCGGTGTTCGGCGCCCCGATCGTCAAGACCACCCCGGTCCAGGCCGAGCTGGCCAAGATCTGGACCAACATCCTGCGCTACGCGACCTTCGCGCTGCCCAACCTGCTGATGATGGACTGCGACCGCTACGGGGCCAACGTGTTCGAGGTCATCGACCTGATCAACCGGGACTACCCGAGAGGCGGGATCGGCAGGCCCGGGATGACCGCCGGCACTTGCCTGCGCAAGGACTTCGCCTTCTCGGAGGAGCGCTCCAACGCACCGGGCATGCTGCTCGCGGTCTCCCGCGTGCATGAGTCGGTGCCGCTGTTCCTGGTCGAGGGGATCAAGCGGCGGATCGGATCGCTCTCCAGCCGGAAGATCGCCGTGCTCGGCCTGACTTTCAAGCGCGACACCGACGACGAGCGCGACTCCCTGTCGCCCAAGCTGATCCGCTTGCTCGAGCGCGAGCTGGCCGACGTGGCCGTGTGCGACCCGCACGCCCATTCGCCCACCCAGCCGCTCGAGCAGGCCGTACAGGACGCCGACGCGGTGATCGTGGCGACCAACCACTCCGAGTTCGAGGGTCCGGACGTGCGCTCGGAGATCGTCTCCCGGGCGGCCGCGGATTGCCTGCTGGTCGACCCGTGGAACGCCCTCGGCACCGGGCAGGTGTTCCTGTTCGCCGCGGAGTCGGCCGCGCTGGTCGGCGAGGCGACCGCCGGCGGCACCCCCCAGCAGGCATGAACCGGGTGCTGGTCACCGGCGGCGCCGGCACGATCGGCTCGGCCGTCGTCCGGCGCCTGCTGTCAGACAGCCGGTGGGAGATCCGGGTAGCCGATCACCGCGAGGCGCCGCAGTGGATGCGCGAGAGCTGCGAGATCCGAACCAGCGACCTGCGTGAGCCACTGGCCGCCGGCGCCGCCGTGCACGGCTGCTCGCACGTGATCCATCTCGCGGCGATAGTGGGGGGGATCGCCAACTTCCACAAGCTCCCGTTCACGCTGCTCGGCGTCAACAACGCACTGACCGGCGCGATGACGCAGGCGTCGGTCGCCCACGACGTCGAGCGATTCGTCTACGTCTCCTCCTCGATGGTGTTCGAGCGCGCCACCGAGTTCCCGACTACCGAGGAGCACGTCGAGGTCTGTCCCGCCCCGCACTCGGCTTACGGGTTCTCCAAGCTGGCCGGCGAGGTGTACGCCCGGGCGGCCCACGACGAGCACGGGCTGCCCTACACGATCTGCCGCCCCTTCAACGCGTACGGTCCCGGCGAGCTCCCCGAGCCCGACGAGCCCGGAATCGCCCACGCCATCCCCGATCTGATCCACAAGGCCCTGACCGGACGCCGCCCGCTCGAGATCTTCGGCTCCGGCGAGCAGACCCGGACGATCACCCACGTCGACGACATCGCCGACGGCATCGTCACCGCGATGGCCGCGTCGGCGGGGGAGAACGAGGACTTCAACGTGTCCGCCTCGCAGGAGCTGACCGTGGCCGAGCTGGCCCGGATCATCTGGGAGGCGTGCGGCAACGACCCGGAGGAATTCGAGCTCAGGCACCTCCCGACCTTCGAGGTCGACGTGCAGCGGCGCTGGCCGTCGGTCGAGAAGGCACGGCGGCTGCTCGGCTGGGAGGCCCAGGTCGACCTGCACGATGGGATCGCCCACACCGTCGCGTGGCTGCGGGGGATCGAGCGCGAGGACGCGGTCAGCTCGTAGCCGCTACGTGAAGCTGAACTCGCAGCCCCGAGCCTCTAACTCGGCGAACATCAGACCCGGCTCGATGCAGCGCTCGGGCGGGTGCACGCCGGTGGCGGTAAGCGCTCCACGGGCGAACAGGCGCACACACGCGGCAGCCGGCGTGGCAGTCGAGATGACCGAACCGCCCATGCCGAAGTGAGGCCGCGTGATGGCGCGCGCGGTGAGCGCGCCCCCGTCGGTCCTGGCGACCTTGACCAGGTGAACCGAGACGGTCTGGACCGACGGGGAAGCCGCCTCGCGCGCCGCGGCCGCCACGTCCTCGGCGGGCGCCTCGGCGAGCTCCTGCAGGCGCGCCAGCAGCGCCGGAGCGAGCGACAGGCGGAAGCTCGCGCGCCGGCACCCGAAGCTCTCGCCGAACGTGGCCAGCTCGGAGTGCAGGGTGTAGATCGTCTCGCCCTCGCCGATCGGCTCTCCGTAGTCGACCGTGCCGCCTTCGCTGAGCGGCGCGATGTGCTCGGGTTTTCCGTCCCGAAGCACGACGGGTTCGAGCGTGAGCTCGTCGATCAGCGTCTGGATCGCGTAGGGCGGGCGCAGCCGCCCGTCGGCCGGCGCCGCCGGGTCGCGTCCGGCGGCGAACACGTCGATCGAGTCGGGAGCGTCACCGAACCGGCGCACGGCCTCGGCCGCCATCAGGTTGGTCTTGCCCGGGCTCGACCCGATCCCCAGCACCGCCAGCCGCCCCGCCCGCTCGAATTCGGCCGTGAGCTCAAGCTGGCGAAGCGTCATCCGATAGAGGCCGCCGAGGTCGAGGTAGTGGCAACCGGCCTTCAGGCAAGCCTGCATCGCCTCCAGGTTGATCCGGTAGGACGCCGTGTTGAGGAGCACGTCGGCGCCCGCGTCGGCGATGGCGCCCGCGAGCGCCTCGATGTCGCGCGCGTCGATGCCCGATGCGCTCGCCTTGCCGGCGCCGTGCTCCTCGGCCACCGCGCCGGCCTTGCCCGGGTCGAGGTCGAGCAGCGCCATTCGCGCCACCTCCTCGGACCGGGCGAGGTCGTGGACGATCGCCGGCGCGATCGTTCCCGCCGCCCCGAGAACGGCCACCGAAACCTGGGCCTCAGCCATTCCGATGCACCGTATCGGCGCCCCGTTTGGACGAACCGGCCAAAGAGCCGGTAGTTTGTGATCCACCCGCGCCACGCCCGCGTGCATAGGTTTCGCATCGCCTTGGAGTCCACGACCGCTACTGAATCCGCGCCGCGCACGCTGGACCCGACCGCCCCGGGGGCCAAGGGGCTCAAGCCGGACGCGATCGGATACATCTCGAACCTGGTCATCGCGGTCGCCTCGACCGCGCCGGCCTACAGCCTGGCCGCCACGCTCGGCTTCATCGTCGCCGTGGCCGGCGTGGGGACCCACTCACCGGCCGTTCTGATCGTCTCGTTCATTCCGATCCTGTTCGTGTCGGTCGGCTACCGGTTCATGAACCTGGCCGACCCGGACGCCGGCACCACGTTCGCCTGGACCACGCGCGCCTTCGGGCCGCAGATCGGGTGGGTCAACGGCTGGGCCATCTTCCTGGCCGACATCATCGTGATGGCCTCGCTGGCGGTGATCGCCAGCCAGTACACGTTCCTGCTCTGGAACGGCCATCCCCACACCTGGGCGATCATCGTCGGGGCGGTGATCTGGATCGCCGTGATGACCTGGATCTGCTACCGCGGCATCGAGCTCTCGGCGCGCATCCAGACGATGCTGCTCGGGCTCGAGATCTTCACTCTGGTCCTGTTCTCGGTCGTCGCGCTGATCAAGGTCTACAGCGGGCACCCAGCCGGATCGATCAGGATTTCGGCGTCGTGGTTCAACCCGTTCGACCTGAGCTGGAGCGCACTGATCGATGGCGTGCTGCTCGGCGTGTTCATCTACTGGGGCTGGGACTCGGGCGTGGCGGTGAACGAGGAATCGCGCGATCGCCACCGTGGCCCGGGCAAGGCGGCGGTCATCTCGACCCTGCTCCTGCTCGCCATCTACCTCGTGGTCACCACAGCGGCGCAGTCCTATCACGGAACGAAGTTCCTCTCCGACAACGCCAACGACGTGCTCAGCCCGCTGGCCCACGGGGTGCTCGGCCCCTTCCACATCCTGCTGATCATCTGCGTGCTCACCTCGGCCTCGGCCTCGACTCAGACGACGATCCTGCCCACCGCCCGCACCACGCTGTCGATGGCGCGCTGGGGAGCGATCCCGTCCTCGTTCGGGCGCGTTCACCCGCGGTTCTTCACCCCGACCTTCTCGACGCTGTTGATGGGCGCGCTGTCGATCCTCTGGACGATCGCGCTGGTCGCCTTCAACCCCAACCAGGACGTGCTCGGCGACACGATCTCGGCACTCGGGTTCTCGGTCTGCTTCTACTACGGGTTCACCGGGCTGGCCTGCGCGGTGTACTTCCGCCACGACCTGTTCAAGAGCGTCAGGAACTTCTTCTTCGCCGGCGTGGTCCCGGTGGTTGGCGGACTGATGATGGGCTACGTGGCGATCAAGGCCTACGGCTACTACAACACCTCCGGCAACAACTACTCCAAGCCGTTCCTCGGCATCGAGGTGCCGATCTTCGTCGGCGTCGGCGGGCTGATCCTGGGGGTCATCCTGATGTTCGCCTCGTGGCCGTTCTTCACCGGTTACTTCAGCCGGCGCTGGTGGGAGTCGGCCAATCCCGCCGTGCTCGAGGCCGACGCCAACTACGAGCCCGCGCCACTCGTTCCGGACGAGCCTCCCGAGCCAGACCCGGACCGCCGCCACTTCCCGTAACCCGGCGGACAGCGGCCGCTGTTCAGCACTTGCCGAACAGCGGCTCGAGGAATAGGTTCCCCCCTCCGCATGACAACCCGGCCCGGTGGGGTGGGCCACTACTGGGGAGGACGCAGATGAGTACGTGGGTACCGCTCTGCAACCGTCGTATGACGCTCCGGTGGGTGATGCCTGCGGTTGTCACCGCGTTGCTGATCACCCTCGCATCTGCAGACACCGGGAATGCCAAGCTCCGCGCGCACGCAGCGAGCACGACCACGATTGGCCCCTCCGCGCCCACGTTCGTCGGCCCCGTGGCCACCGGCTGCGCGAGCGGCTGCTCGCTGCTGACCGGCCCGTTCGTCACGCCCTCCACCGCGTCCTCGTCTGCATCGACGAAGGCGCCGGTGAACCCCAACGCGGCCATATTGGCCGGCCCCCACGCGATGCCGCTCCTGACTCCCGCGAGCCACGAACGCGCGTCCCTGCGCGCACGGGCAGCCGCGGCCGCCCCCACCCCGACCATCCCGATCGTCCGGTGCCAGCCGATCGGCGCGGGCTGCGACAACATCAGCACCGCGGCCGGCGGCGCCACCGGAGTCAAGGGTTTGAACGCCGTCGATAGCGCCTCGCTACCGACCAACGTCGCCGTCGGCGACATCGAGCCGCCTGATCAGGGGCTGTGCGCCGGCAACGGCAACGTCGTCGAGACCAACAACATCGGCGAGATCATGGTCTTCAACACCGCACTCCAGCGCCAGTCCGGCGCGATCCCGCTCGACAGCATCATGGGACTCACGAGCCGGGCATGGAGCAGCGGCGGCGATCCGTCTTGCGAGTTCGACTCGAGCAACGGCGGGCACTGGTTCTTCACCGAGATCGTCTCGGCGAGCTCGGAGGCCAACCAAGGCCCGTTCACTGGCTGTTTCGCGGCCATCGCCAACACGTGCTACGAGGGCATCGCGGTGAGCCAGGGCTCGAGCCCGTTCGGTCCCTACAACGTGTACTACCTCAACGCCAACTACAACCCGAGCGAGCCCGGCTACCCCTTCTTGCTCAACGACTTCGCGAAGATCGGCATGACCCGGGACGCCTTCCTGTTGTTCTACGACGAGTTCCCGCTCCAGGGAGGCGGGTTCGGCGGTGGCGGCTTCAATGGCGCCCAGGAGTTCGCGTTCAACAAGACCGCGCTCGAAAACGGACGTCGGGTCACGCTGGCAAACGGCGGACCCAACCCCAACTTCAACGTGGCAATCGAGAACATGGGGCTGCTCCCCACCCCGGACGGAACGTGTGCCGGCAGTGCGGGCGTCGACTGCTGGTCGGCGGTCATCCCCGCGCAGCCAGCCGATTCCGGCGAGTGGGACAACAGATACGGCGGGTCCGGGTTCATGGTGAGCGCTCTCGACTTTGAGAGCTTCTTCGGGAACCCCTCACCCGGTGACAACCGAGTGGCGGCCTGGGATTGGACTGGGCTCAGCAACCTGAAGAGCGCCGGCTGCGGCAGCTGCAGCGGCGTGAATTTCGGCGGCCAGGTGTTCACCGGCCAGGAGCCGTACTACGGCCCGGAGAACATCTTCGGGGTTGGCAACCTGTCTCCCCAGAAGGCCGGGCCGATTCCGCTGGCTCAGCAATGCGCGAACCCCCTCGTCGGAGCCCCGAGCCAGCCTTGCCCCGAAGGCGGCATCAATCCCAACGCCGACAACATGACCCAGGTCTCGCAGGGCCAGGATCAGCTGTGGAGCGCTCTGCCGACCGAGGTCAACCAGAGGTTCGCGACCACGGCCGAGATCCACAACGGCGCGGCCTACTGGGTGATCGACACCAAGTCGTTCGACAAGACCGGGCTGTTCACCATCACCAACCAGGGGTACGCCTCGGCGGCCCACGAGGACCTGGAGATGCCGGCGATGGCAGCGGAAGGCACGGACGGCAACGGCAAGGCGATCATGCTGTTCACGCTGAACGGCGACGGTGGGCCAGGCCACGCCGATCGTGGTGGATTCTTCCCGAGCACCGCCTACGGCCGGCTGACCGCCGGCTCGCTCGGCCTGACCGGGTCGGTGATCAACATCGCGGACGCGGGGCGCTCGCCGCAGGACGGATTCACCGAGTACCAGCCGTTCCCCGCAGCAGGTGACCCGCCCCGGCCGCGGTGGGGCGACTACAGCTGGGGGATCTACCTGCCCGGCGGCAGTGACCGGTTGTACTTCGCCAACGAGTACATCCAGTTCCCCAACTGCACCGGCAGCGCGTTCACGCTGACCATCGGAACCTGCGGCGGGACCCGGGACGGCCTCGCCAACTGGGGAACTTCGGTCAACTACGTAGTGCCGTAGTTCTCTATGGCTGCAGGGCGCGCGCCGATAAGTTCGGCGCGCGCCCGGCTCGCCGCCGCCGAGCCTCGTGGCCGAAAAGCCTGAGCGAGTCGACTTGTCTGGCCAACTCGGTCGCCCCGGGCGGGACACTGCAGGCTGTGCCGTTCCGCCGGCCAACGCACCCGAGGAGTTCTATCCGTACTGGAGCCGGGTACCCAGCGACCGACGGAAGATCGAATTCGGCAACGTCAGTGCGCGGCTGGCGTGAACGACTTCGGCAAGGACGCTCAGTACGGAACCAACCATGAGGCCACGCTCGGCTATCCGGAGTTCGGGCCCGGTAATGCCCAACAACTGCGCCTCCAGCCCGCATAAGCGGTCCTGATCGTGTAGCGGTCAACCGGCGTCGGCGGGATCGGTCCGCGGCGCCGGCGCCGCGCTAGCGCGTGCACAACTCGACACGCCTTGCGCCGGCGGCCAACCCTGCCGACTCGCGCACGATAGTCGTGCACTACTCGGCACGGTCTCGCAGCGGGTCTTCGATCGTCGAACTATGCACGCCCGTGACCGTCACCGCCGGCTGCGTTGGCCCCGCTCGCGGGCGCGCTGCCCCGTCGCGGCTACACGCCGGCCAGGTCCGCGACGCGGTCGCGGTGCCAGCGCGAGTCGCCGAACGCGTGGCCGTTGGCGTGCGCCCGCTTCAGGAAGAAGTGCAGGTCGTGCTCGTAGGTGAAGCCGATCCCGCCGTGCACCTGGAGCGCCGAGGCGGTCACCCGGAAGCCGGCGTCGCCCGCGTAGGCCTTGGCCATCGAGGCGGCGCGCGGCGCGGTCTCGGGCTCGTTGTCGAGTGCCCAGGCGGCCCAGTAGCAGAGTGACCGTGCCCCCTCGACCTCGAGCAGCATCTGCGCGCATCGGTGCGAGACCGCCTGGTAGGCGCCGATCGGCCGCTCGAACTGCGTGCGGTCCTTGGCGTAGGCGACGGCCATCTCCATCGCGCGCTGGGCGGCGCCGACGTTCTCGGCCGCGAGGAGGGTGACGATCGTGGCGTAGGCCCGCGCAATGGCTTCGGGCGCGCCCTGGAGCGGGGTCACGGGCACGCCCGAGAGTTCGACCCGGAACAGCTTGCGCGTCGGATCGATCGCGGGTTCCGCGACGAGCGTTATCCCCGGATCCGACACGTCGTGCTCGGCGAGATAGTGGCGCCCGTCGGCGCCCGACACGATCACGAAGTCCGCCGATGCCGCGTCCGGTACGGCGATCTTCACGCACGACAGCTTGCCGTCCGAATCGGGCTCGACCTCGGAGTGATCCGGCGCCCACCCGGCCTTTTCGTCCCACACGGCCAGTGTCCCGCGCGCCTCGCCCCGGGCCAGTGGCCCGAGCCAGCGCTCGCGCTGCTCGTCGGTACCCGCGGCGACCAGCATGAGGGCCGCGCAGGTGGTCGAGAACCAGGGGCTGGGAGCCAGCGTGTAGCCCATCTCCTCGGCGATCACCACCAGCTCGACCGGGCCGAGGCCGAGGCCGTCGGACTCCTCGGGCACGATCACGCCGGCCCACCCGAGCTCGACGAGCTCCTGCCACTGCTCGTCGGTGAAGCCGCGCTCATCCTCGGCCAGCCGGCGCACGGTGGCGGCTGGGTACCGGGCCTCGAGGAACTCGCGGGCGGTGCGCTTGATCGCCTGCTGGTCGTCGGTGAAGCCGAAGTTCATCGCGCGCTCGGCGGCCTCAGCGCATCCGTGGGAGCCCGAGCACCCGCTCGGCCACGATGTTCTTGAGGATCTCGGTCGTGCCGCCCTCGATCGAGTTGGCGCGCGCGCGCAGGAACCGGTAGCTCCAGTTGTGCTCGGACTCGCTGAGCATCGCCCTTGGGCCGGCGATCTCCATGGCCAACTCGGTCAGCGACTGGTTGACCTCCGACCAATGCCACTTGCCCAGCGATCCCTCGGGGCCGGGGACGCCGCTGCGCATGATCGCGCTCAGACCGCGGTAGGCGTTGAGGCGCAAAACCTCGGACTCGATCATGAGCTGCGCCAGGCGCTGACGGATGACCGGATCGTCGGTGGCGACGGCGCCGTTGAGCCCGCGGGCCGAGGTCGCGGACTCGATCAGCTCGCGCAGGGCGATCTGGACGCTGACCTGCAGCCCGAACGCGAGCGTGGCCCGCTCGTGCATGAGCGTCGTGATGGCCACGGCCCAGCCCTCGCCCTCGGCCCCGACGATGTTCTCGTGGGGGATCCGCGCCTCCTCGATGAACAGCTCGTTGAACTCGGATTCGCCGGTGATCTGGCGCAGCGGCCGGACCTGCACGGCGTCCTGGTCCATGTCCATGAGGAAGTAGGTGAGGCCCTTGTGCTTGGGCGCATCGGGGTCGGTGCGGGCCACCAGCATGCACCACTTGGCGTGGTGGGCGAACGTCGTCCACACCTTCTGGCCGGTGACCACCCACTCGTCGCCGTGGCGCACCGCGCGCGTCTTGACCGAGGCCAGGTCGGAACCGGCGCCCGGCTCGGAGAATCCCTGACACCAGATCTCCTCGGCCGACAGGATGGCCGGCAGGTAGCGCTTGCGTTGCTCCTCGGTCCCGTGGGCGATCACCGTGGGGCCGCCCATCGCCAGCCCGAGCACGTTGGCCACCGAGGGAGTGCGGGCCCGGACCATCTCCTCGTTGAAGATCGCCTGCTCGACCAGCGTCGCCCCGCGCCCCCCGTACTCCTTGGGCCACGACAGGCCCGCCCAGCCGGCGTCGTGCAGCTGGCGCTGCCAGGATCGCCGGAACTCGAACGCCGCCTCGTCGCCGGCCGGCTCGCGGCCCGGGTTGTGGTCGGCCAACCAGCCGCGCAGCTCGTCGCGGAAGGCCTCCTCGGCGGGTGAGAGCGTCAGGTCCACGGCCGCTCATCCTATCCGTGGGGACCGGCCGGTAGCCTCGATACCCGAGATGAGTCAGCCCGCGATCGCCGCCCCCGCACTGGAAAGTGACCTGCCCGGCCCCTACGAGGTGGGCAGCTACGCCGCCCGGCTCAAGCAGAGACTGCTCGAGTTCGCCCGCGTCCAGCTGGTCGGCGAGGTCTGGGGCTGCCGGACCAGCCGCGCCCGGGTGTACTTCGAGCTGCGTGACGCGCGTGGCGCGCTGCCCTGCTCGATGTGGCTGTCTGACTTCGAGGCGCTGGGCGTCCGCCTGTCCGACGGCGTCAAGGTGGTGATCGGGGGCGGCTGCGACTACTACCCGGGCAGCGCTTCCTCCTCCCCGTCGTTCACCTTCGCGGTGAGCGAGCTGCGGATAGCCGGCGAGGGGGACCTGCTCATCCAGCTCGAGCGCCTGCGCCGGCGGCTCGAGGCGGATGGGCTGTTCGAGCCGCAGAAGCGCCTCCCGCGACCGCTCCTGCCCCGCACGATCGGGGTGGTGACGGGCGAGCGCGGCAAGGCCCGGGACGACGTTCTGGCCGGCCTGAAGCGCCGCGGCTGGGCCGGCCGGCTGATCTGGGGGTTCGCCCCGGTCCAGGACCGCCTGGCCGCCCCGGTGATCGCCACGGCGCTGCGTGACCTGGCCGCGATCCCCGAGGTCGAGGTGGTGATCGTGGCGCGCGGCGGCGGGTCGCTGGCCGACCTGTTCGCGTTCTGCGACGAGGCCCTGTGCCGCACGGTGGCGCTGCTCCGCGTGCCCGTGATCTCGAGTGTCGGCCACCACACCGACCGCACGCTGATCGACGATGTCGCCGCCGTGTGCTGCTCGACTCCGACCCACGCCGCCGAGGCCGCCGTCCCAGTCGACTGCGCCGCGGCTCAGGAGAACCTGGGCGCAGCCGCCCGTCGCTTGCACAACCACAGCCGCCGAGCGATCACCGACCGTGCCCGCGCGCTCGAGCGCCTGGCCGCCGCCCCCGGCCACCACGTCGCCCGCCAGCGCCGGCAGCTCCACCAGCTCCTGCGCGAGCTGCGCGCGAGTGCCCGGCGCGGCGTGGCCAAGGGCCGCGAGCGAGCCGGCGTCCATGCCAAGGTGCTCGGCCGCGCCACCGAGCGCGCCCACACCTCTGACCGGGCGGCTCGCGGACGCGAGCTCGAGCGGCTCGCGCTCGCGCTGGGCGCCCACGACCCAGCCCGGACGCTGGCCCGCGGATATGCGCTGGTCGCGGACCGCGACGGTCAGGCGCTGGGATCGGCCGCCACCGTCCGGGCCGCGCGCGACGTGCGCCTGCGCTTCCACGACGGCGCCGTCGACGCGGAGGTCTCGCGATGAGCACGCCCGAGCCGGCGCCCACGTACGAGACCGCGGTGGCGCGGATCGAGGTGATCATCCGGCGCCTGGACTCGGGCGAGGCCGGCCTGCGCGAGACGCTCGCGCTGGTGCAGGAGGGCCGGGACCTGGTCGAGTTCTGCGCCGGCGAGCTCGAGGCGGTCAGCCGCGGGCTCGAGGAGCTTCGCCTCGACGAGCTGATCCACCGGCTCGAAGGGGCGAGCCGGCCGGCATGAGCACGTTCGACCTCCTGGCCGACCTCCCGATCGAGGTCGACGGCTACGCGCTCAGCGGTCTCCGTGCCGAGGTCTCGAGCGGCTTCGAGCGCCTGAGCACGGTCGTCCACCTATCCGGCGGCGGCCTCGAGGGCGTCGGCGAGGACGTCGTCTACGACGCCCTGGACCACATCGCCTTCCAAGACGCCGGTCCCCTCCATGCCACGGCCCTGTCGGGACGCCACACCCTCGGCGAGTTCTGCGAGCTGGTCGACACGCTCGATCTATTCCCGGTGGAGCCCGTCCGCGACGTTTCGCGGCTGTACCGGCGCTGGACGTTCCACAGCGCCGCGCTCGACCTAGCGCTCGCCCAGGCCGGGCAGCCGCTGCACACGCGCCTCGGCCGCGAGCCCCGGCCGGTCACGTTCGTGGCCTCGCTGCGCCTCGGCGAGCCGCCGACCCTCGACCCGATCGAGCGCCGGCTGGCCCGCTACCCGTCGCTGCACTTCAAGCTCGACCCGACCAGTTCGTGGACGCCGGAGCTGATCGCGGCGCTGGTGGCGACCGGCGCCGTCGACTCGGTCGACTTCAAGAGCCTGTACAAGGGGACGGTCGTCGACCAGCCGCCCGACCCGGTGCTCTACCAGCGCGTGGTCGACGCGTTCCCTGACGCATGGATCGAGGATCCCGACGTGGTTACTCCCGAGACCGCTGCGGTCCTCGCCGACCATCACGACCGGATCACCTGGGACGCCTCGATCCACTCGATCGACGACATCGAGGCGCTGCCGTTCCCGCCGCGCATGGTCAACCTCAAGCCATCCCGCATCGGCGGGCTCCCGAAGCTCTGCGCGACCTACGACTACTGCGCCGAGCACGGGATCCAGGCCTACAGCGGCGGCCAGTTCGAGCTCGGCCCGGGGCGAGGCCAGGCGCAGTACCTGGCCTCGCTGTTCCATCCGGATACGCCGAACGACCTCGCGCCGGTCGGCTACAACGAGAACGACCCGCCGGCGGGGCTCCCGGTGAGCCCGCTGCCGCCGGCGCCGTCCGCTGTCGGTTTTCGCTGGGGCGCCTAGACCCGCTGGATCAGCGTCCCGGTCCCGAGCCCGCCACCGCAGCACATGGTCACGAGCCCGACCTCCTTGTCGGAGCGCTCGAGCTCGTGCAGCAGCGTGGTGATCAGGCGGGCGCCGGTCGAGCCGAGCGGGTGCCCGAGCGCCATCGCGCCACCGTTGACGTTGACCCGGTCCATGTCGGGCTCGAGCTCGCGCCGCCAGGCGGCCACGACCGGTGCGAACGCCTCGTTGATCTCGACCAGGTCGATGTCGTCCATGGTCATGCCGTTGCGCTCGAGCAGCTTCTGGGTGGCCGGGATCGGGCCGGTGAGCATGATCACCGGGTCGACGCCGACCGTCGTCTGATCGACGATCTTCGCCCGCGGCTTCAGCCCCAGGGCGTCGGCCTTCTCGCGCGCCATGAGGAGCACGGCGGCGGCGCCGTCGGAGATCTGCGAGCTGTTGCCGGCGGTGACCTTGCCGTCGGGCTTGAACGCGGGCTTGAGCTGCGAGAGGGCGTCGATCGAGGTGTCGGCGCGGATGCCCTGATCGCTCACGTAGGTGGACCCGTTGACCTTGAACGGGATCGTCTCCCGCTCGAACCGGCCTTCCTCCGTGGCGCGAGCTGCGAGCTGGTGGGAGCGCAGCGCGAGCTCGTCGAGCTCCGAGCGCGGAATCTCCCACTGGTCGGCGATCATCTCGGCCGACAGTCCCTGGGGGATCAGGTTGTAGCGATCCATCAGCTCCTGCGGCCAGGGCGAGCCGACCTCGTCGACCCACTTGAAGCCGACCCCCATCGGGACGTGGGCCATGTGCTCTACGCCCGAACCGATCGCCACGTCGTGCACGCCGGCGGCGATCAGCGCCGCCGCGAAGTTGACCGCCTGCTGGGCCGAGCCGCACTGGCGATCGACCGTGGTGGCCGGCGTCTCGATCGGCAGCCCGGCCTGGAGCCAGGCGTTCCGGCCCACGTTGAACATCTGCTCGCCGTACTGCTGGACGCACCCGGCCACGACGTCCTCGACCTCGCTCGCGTCGATTCCGGACCGCTCGATCACCTCGCTGTAGCAGCGCCCGAGCAGCTCGTTCGGGTGGGTGTCCTTGTAGTAGCCCTTCTCCTTGTGCCCGCGACCGATCGGCGTGCGGGCGGCTTCGACGATGACTACCTCGCGACCAGACTGCGGCATGCACGGCTCCTTTTCGTTACTACTGTACTGAAGCTTTCCGGGAGTCCTTCGACGAGACAGGAGCTCATTTGCGGGAACGAGTGGGAATCGCCGGCTCGGGTGTGATCGCCTGCGGCCTGGCCGTCGCGGCGGCGGAGCAGAACGAGGTTCTGCTGTGGGCCCGGTCCGACGATTCGGCCGACCGCGCCCGCGCGCGAGTCACCAAGACGTGCGCCAAGCTCGAGGGCTTCGACCCCGAGCGGGTCCGGATCGTCACCGATCTGGATGAGCTGGCCAGCGCGACCTTCCTGGTCGAGGCGGTGGTCGAGCACCACGGCTCCAAATCGGCGATCCTGGCCGACCTCGGCGAGCTGGCCAGCCACGCCGGAGCCGGCGCCGTGCTCGCCACCACCACCTCTTCGCTGTCGATCACCGAGCTGGCGCAGGCGAGCGGCCACCCGGAGAACTTCGTCGGCCTTCACCCGTTCAATCCGGTTCTGAAGATGCAGCT
The DNA here is from genome assembly GCA_963834675.1 of uncultured Solirubrobacterales bacterium. Classification (GTDB taxonomy): domain Bacteria; phylum Actinomycetota; class Thermoleophilia; order Solirubrobacterales; family Solirubrobacteraceae; genus Palsa-465. Next base: position 289,967 of record CAWICS010000008.1, on the reverse strand, counting down.
GGTCGAGCTCGCCTTCCCTCCCCAGGCCAGCGAGGAGACCCGCGAGCGCGCCCGCCGGCTGTGCAAGGCGCTCGGTAAGACGCCGGTCGAGGTCCCGGACATCCCCGGCTTCGTGGTCAACCGGCTGCTGTTCCCGTACCTGTTCAGCGCGGTCGAGCTGCTGACCGACACCGGCCTGGCGCCCGAGGACATCGACAACTGCATGACGCTGGGCGCCGGCATGCCGATGGGGCCGATCGCGCTGCTCGACTACGTGGGGCTCGACGTCTCCAAGGCGATCGGCGAGTCGATCGGCGCGACCGTACCGAAACGCCTGGTCGAGCTGGTCGACGCCGGGTCGCTGGGGCGCAAGACAGGCGCCGGTTTCTACAGCTATTAGGGCCCCAATCTGGACCCTGACCAACCTAAGAGGAAGTATTTAGGGCCCGTTCATCTGCGAGGCGCACACTCCGTACGCGACGTACCTCATAGCAGCACCTCCTCCCCAGAAGTACGGAACCGGCCCGTCCCCAGCGGGCCGGTTTCTTTTTGGGCCGGCCCTGAGTTGGAGAAGCCGGCCCAAGCTGGGGCCGGCTTCATCTCTCCTCTCAACCACCGGGAGATTGAGGTCTCCGGCCGTTGCCTTGGCGGGAAATGTAACGAATGCCGCGAAGTCGTGGCGGATCGTTGTCAGCACGCTGCCCAGGGGTAGAACGCATGTGTGGACAATCGCCGCCACGAGACCGAGGCCGAGCGCAACGACCGCAACCTGGTCGAGCTCCTGCAGGAGGCCCGCGTGGTCCAGACCGGCGTACAGATCCTCTTCGGCTTCCTGCTCACGATCGCCTTTCAGCCGAAGTTCGAGAAGCTCTCGAGCTTTCAGAAGGCCGACTACCTGGGCACGCTGGTGTTCGCGGCGAGCACCCTGATCATGATCACGGCGCCCAGCTCGTGGCACCGGATCCTCTTCCGCCAAGGCGACAAGGAGCACCTGGTTGAGGTGGCCAACCGATTCATGGTCGTCGGTCTCGCCACGCTCGGGCTCACGATGGTCGGCGTGGTGATGCTGCTCAGCGACCTCGCGTTCCCGACCTGGCTCACCGTGCTGGTCACCTCGCTCGCCGTGAGCGCCTGCTCGGTGCTCTGGTACGCGCTGCCGCTAGCCCGTCGCCGGACGCTCGGCAGCTCCTCGTCGCTGCCGGATTCGCACCGCCTCGATCCGGTTCTGTCGGACCGACTCCACTCGGATCGAAAAGCCGTTCGCTGAGATCGTGTCGCCGCGTTTGGGCAGCCGGCCGAGCTCGGCGAACACGAACCCGCCCACCGAGTTGTAGGCATCGGTGTCGACCGGGAGCTCGAGCCCGTAGTCCTCGAGGTCGGCTACGGACACGTGTCCGCGCACGAACCAGTCGCCGTTGGCGAGGCGGCGCACCGCCCCACCGGCCGGATCGGTCTCGTCTGAGATCTCCCCCACGACCTCCTCGATGATGTCCTCGAGGGTCACGATTCCGGCCGTCCGGCCGTACTCGTCGACCACGACGGCCAGCTCGGTGCGCTCGCGCTGCAAGTCGGCCAGCAGGTCGTCGAGCGGCTTGGTCTCGGGGACGATCGGAGCCTGCCGGACCAGCGATTCGAGGTCCGCGTCCATGCCTGCGTTCAGCATCTTCTTGACCAGCTGGTTGACGTGCACGATGCCCTTGACTCGGTCCTGGTTGTCGTCCTCGGTCACCACCAGGCGCGAGTGACCGGTCGACACGCAACGCTTGAGCGCGTCCTCGACGGTTTCCGAGACGTCGACCGTGACCACGGCCGGGATCGGGGTCATGATCTGCCGAGCCTCCTGCTCGTGCAGGTGGAACACGCCGGTCAGCATGTTGGCCTCGCCCGCGTCGATTTGGCCGCCGGTGCTCGACTGGGCGATCAGCCGCTTGAGCTCGTCGGGCGTGCCGCCCTCGGCCTCGGCGTCAGGATCGGTGCCGAGCATGCGGAGGATCGACTCCGAGGCCGAGTTCAACACGATGATGAACGGGTTGAACAGCCACCGGAAGAACTGCATCGGCGGGGCGATCCGGCGGGCCAGCCCCTCGGCGTGCTGGATCGTGTACAGCTTGGGAACGATCTCCCCGATGATGCTCTGGGCGACCGTGATCAACAGGTAGGCGATCACCACCGACACCGCGACCGCCGCGGTGTGGCCGATCGGGCTGCCCAGGAGCGGCTCGAGCAAGTGGGCGATGGCCGGCTCGCCGAGCGCGCCGATGCCGATCGAGGCCATGGTGATCCCGACCTGGCAGGCGGCGATGTAGTCGCCGATGTCCGACACCTGCCGGAGTGCGAGCCGTGCCCCGCGGAGGCCCTCGTCGACCATCGACTCGAGCCGGGCCCGGCTCGAGCGGACCAGCGCGTACTCGCCGATCACGAAGAACGCGTTGACCAGGACCAGGAGCCCGGTGAGGATGATGAACAGGGCCTTCACTGCCGAGAGCGGGCTACCCCGTCACCGGCCCGCAAAGCCCCGTCCGCCCTCGCTGGACAGCTCTGAGAGCTGCTACTTCGGGATGGGTCGTCGTCGTTCATGCAGCGACGCGCAAACGGTAGCAGCACCATCACACCTATCCTGAGCATCGTGCGCATCGTCAGCCTGATCCCCTCCGCCACCGAGACGCTGTTCGCGCTCGGGCTCGGGCCCGACGTGATCGCCGTGACCCACGAGTGCGACTACCCGCCGGCCGCGCGCGAGCTACCCAAGATCACCCGCGACGTGCTCGAACCCGGCCTCAGCCCGCGCGAGATCGATGCCGCGGTCAAGGAGCGCACGCTGGCCGGGGAGTCGATCTACGAGCTCGACCACGAGCTCCTGCACGACCTGCGGCCCGACCTGATCGTCACCCAGGAGCTCTGTGCTGTGTGCGCGGTGTCCTACGACGAGGTCCGCGCCCTGGCCGAGGAGATCGAGAGTCGCCCCCGGGTGGTCTCGCTCGACCCCCATACGGTGGGTGAGGTGCTGGGCGACGTCCGCACGCTGGCCCAGCTCACCGACCGCAAGGATCAGGCGGTCGACCTCGTCCGCGATGCCTCGGCGCGAATCGACCGGGTCCGGCTGGCCGTGCGTGGCGCCCGCCGACCCCGGGTGGCGGCCTTGGAGTGGCTCGATCCCCCGTTCGCAGCCGGCCACTGGACCCCGCAGCTGATCCAGTACGCCGGCGGTGAGGACGTCCTCGGGTTCGCGGGCGAGAAGTCCGAGGAGACGAGCTGGCCGGCAGTCGAGGCGGCTCAGCCCGATGTCGTGATTGTCATGGCCTGTGGCTTCGACGCCGAGATCGCCCATCGCGAGGCCGAGATGCATCGCGACGAGCTGGTCCGGGTCGGCGCCGGCGAGGTCGTGGCGGTCGACGCGGCGGCCTACTTCTCGCGGCCCGGACCGCGGATCATCGACGGGCTCGAGTTGCTGACCCACATCCTGCACCCCGAGCTGTTCCCCGACCCGCCCGAGGGCGCGCGGGCGTTCACCGTCGAGCTCGCCCCGGTCTAGTGTCTGACTCGGGGCACTAGATCGTCAGCCCCTGGGGCGTGAGCCCGGTGCTCCCGGCCACGGCCAGCGCGCCGATCACGCTGGCCACCGCGATGATCAGGCAGCCCGCCATGGCCAGCGCCGGCTTGCGCCGCCGCTCGTCGAGCTCCAGGATCAGCCAGCCCGCGATCAGGCCGCCGACCAGGCCGCCCAGGTGCGCGCCGATCGAGATGCCGCGCACGCTCAGCGAGAACACGATGTTCAGCAGGAGGACGAAGCCGAGTCCGCTCTGCCAGAACGGGATACCGCGGTAGTGGGCGACGACGATCAGCGCGCCGAAGATCCCGAAGATGGCTCCGGATGCGCCGATCGACGGATAGGCGGGCTGGAACAGCAGCGCGCCGAACGACCCGGCGAGCAGCGAGGTCATGTACACGACGACGAAGTTCCGGCTCCCGATCGCAGGCTCGAGCGCCGCTCCCACGAAGTACAGGGACAGCATGTTGATCCCGATGTGGATGAGCCCGTCGTGCAGGAACGCGCTGGTGAGAAGCCGCCAGAACTCGTGGGTGCCGGTGTAGAACGGGTTGAGGTTCTGGCCGGTCAGCGCCGGGCCGTACAGCGCGCCGTGAAACCACACCGTCCCGCCACCCCCTCCGCCGAGCGGCGCGCCGGCTCCCGTCTCGGCCAGGAACACGATCACGTTGATGGCGATCAGGGCCTGGACGGCGCGGGGCAGGGCCGGTGCGGAGCGTACGCCGCGGGTCACCCGGGTCCGCTCGCGCGAGCATTCCGGGCAGCGCATGCCGACCGGGGTCGGGGTCATGCAGTCGGGGCAGATCGGGCGCCCGCATGATGAGCACGAGACGCCGGTCTCACGATTCGGGTGGCGGTAGCAGACGTCCATCAGATCCTCACGGCGATCACGCTATCAGCGGCCGAACCGGTTTCCGGGGAACCGCCGGCGCAGGCGGGCGCGCGACCTAGCGACGCCGGACGATCCGCCGGGCCTCTTCGGCGGCGTCCTGGAAGGTCCGCTCGACCAGCTCCACGACGTTGCGCGAGCGCTGCTTACGGGCCCGATGGCGCGATCTGACCCGCAGCACCACGAGCGCGGTTCCCGCGCTCACCCCGACCACTGCCGCGGCGGCCGGCCTGACCCAGTTGCGCGGGTCGCGCATGGCGCCGAGCTCCCAGGCGTCGAGCTCCTCCTGGGCCAGCTCGGTCAGGCTGACCAGAGTGGACTCGACCCGGTCCACGAGATGATCCGGCGGCTCGATCGGCGCCAGCGCCTGGCGAAGGAGAGCCTCGAAGTCGGCGGCGCCGCTGCTCATGTCCTGGCTTCCTCGCCTTCGCTGGGAGCGGGCTCGGAGACCATGCCCTCGAGCTGGCGGATCGCCCGGTGCAGCAGCACCTTGGTCGCGCCGTCGGTGCGCCCGAGCGCGCGAGCTATCTCCCGGTTGTCCATGCCGAGCGCGAAGCGCATGATCAGCGCCTCGCGCCGATCATCGGGCAGCTGCTGAACGCCCTCGAGGATCGCCTTGAGCTGCTCGCGACCCTCCACCAGGGACTCCGTGGTGTGCGGGGCGGAGATCATGTCAGCGTCCTCGATCCCCGATTCCGGCTTGCGCGAGCGGTCCCGATAGAAGTTCGCCGCCAGGTTGTGGGCGATGCGGATGAGCCACGGGCGCAGCGGCCGGCCGTCGGCTTCGCGCAGCGCCCGCTCGAAGTGGCGATACGCCTGCAGGAACGTCTGCTCGGTGAGATCCTCGGCATCGTGGTGGTTTCCCACGCGGTAGTAGCTGTAGGAATAAACGTCCCGGAGGTGTGTTTTGTACAGCTCCGTGAAGCGGGCATCGACCTCCGCCTTGCCGCTGGGTAATCCCTCTTCCACCACACGCGGAGCCTAGCCTCAGTTACGCCGCCTGGATAGAAGACTTGCGCGTGGGGCGAGGAGGGTCGGTCACCGTGGCGGTCCACTGCTCGGGCTCGATCCGCCCCTCGATCAGCGCGGTCAGGCTGTCGAGGGCCGGGGTCTCGAGCTGCGCGTTGTGCGCCACCGTGGCCAGCAGCGGGGCCGAGTCGACTGCTTCGGCGGCCTGGCCGAGCGCGCTCGGGATCTCGGCGGCCGGCACGCCCTGGGCGAGCAGCTCGCCGGCCTTCCGGTTGCGCTCGTTCGGCGAGACCGCGCTCGCCACCAGGTCTCCGGCGCCGGCCAGGCCGGCAAACGTCTCCGGCCGGCCACCATGGGCGCGGGCGAGCGCGTCGACCTCGGCGAACACCTTGCCGGCGGCCGCCCCGGCCAGGTTCGGGCCGGCGATCGAGGCCACCGCGGCGGCCAGCACGGCGACGTTCTTGGCCGCTCCGGCCAGCTCCACGCCGGTCACGTCGGGCGTGGTGGCCACCTCGAATCCGGCGGCGGTGAGGGTGTCCCCCAGCTGGCGACTGAAGGCTCTGTCGACCGAGGCGAGCACCACCGACGCGCCGTGCTCGAGCACGTCGGCCGCATCGGCCGGGCCGCCGAGGGCGGCGACCGCGCGAGCCGCGCACCGCTCGGCCACGAACGCCGAGGGCAGCGTGCCGAGCGGCGGCACGAGTCCCTTCGACAGCACCAGGACGCCGGCCCGGCGGGGGATCCGCTCGCCGTGGGCAGCCATCACCGCGGGGAGCGCTCGGGCGGGGACGGCCAGACAGATCAGGTCGTGGGTTCCGAGCTCGAGTTCAGTCCCCGCGGTTATGTGAACGCCGGTCGGCAGCTCGATCCCGGGCAGGTGCGTGTGGTTGACCCTCTCGGCGGTCAGTACGCCGGCCTGGTCGCGCGTGTGCGTGCCGAGGTCGACCTCGAACCCGGCCCGGGCCAGCAGCACGGCGAGGCTGGTCCCGGCCGCGCCGGCGCCGATCACCGCGGCACGCCGGATCGGCGGCATACCGCCCAGCCACTCCCACTGCAGCATGACCATCGGCCAGATCCGGTCGGTGACCGCGCCGGCGAGCGTCGGGGAAGGGTTGTCGATCCTGGGGAAGTTCAGGGCGCGACCGGCTCGGACTCGCACCTTGCGCGGGCGGATCCGCCAGCTCCGGCGGATGTCTTCGGTGCCGATGATCGCGATCGGGACCACCGGGGCGCCGGTCTCCAGCGCCAGCCGTCCCACCCCGCGCTTGGGCCTGCCCAGCGAGCCGGGACGGGTGCGGGTGCCCTCGGGGAACATCAGCACGATGTCGCCCCGGTTCAGGATTTGCCGGGCCGTCTCGATCGTCTCCTGATCGCTGGCCCCGCGGTCGACCGGAAACGCGCCCAGGGCGTTCAACAGCCAGCTCAGGACCCGGCTGTAGCCGAACAGCTCCTTCTTGGCCACGTAGTACACGGGCCGCCGGGTCATCGTGCCGATCACGAACGGATCGAAGAAGCTCCGGTGGTTGGCCGCGAGGATCACCGGCCCCCGCGCCGGGATGTGCTCCCGGCCCATCCGCCTCATCCGCAGGTAGGTCCAGAAGAACGTCGTCAGGATGACCCTGACGATGAGGAGCACCAGCCGATTGACGCCCTTCACCCGGGCGCGGCGGTGCAGCGCTTCGTAATCCATGGCACCTTGCGTACCCGCTCCCGCCCTGCCCGTTACAGTTGGGCACCCTTGGGCAACGGCCATGTCACCACCCGGACGCTCAACGGTGGCCTCGCCGGTGCGCTTGCCGCCGCGGCCTGGGCCTTCCAGCAGCCGCTCGACAAGCTGATCTTCCGCAGCCGCTACGACGACGTCGAGCTCCTCGGCCGGGCCGTTCGACCCGGCCCCGGCTGGTATCGCATCGGGCTCGTGCTGCACCTCCAGAACGGCGCCCTGTTCGGGGCGCTCTACGCCAACATCGCCCCGGGATTGCCGATCGCGCCCGCGCTTCGTGGTCCCGCCGCCGGCCTGGCCGAGCACTTCGCCTTCTGGCCTCTGGTCGGCGTGACCGACCGCTTTCACCCCGCGCGCGACCAGCTGCCCACGCTGAGCGGCAGCCGCCGCGCCTTCGCGCAGGCCACCTGGCGTCACCTGCTCTTCGGGTACGTGTTAGGCGAGCTCGAGGCTCGCCTGAACGCGGGCCGGGCCACCCCGCCCGGGCCGCCGCCCGATTACGCCTCCAACGGCCACGGCTCGCTGGAACGCGCCGTCTCCGCCGTGCGAGACTGAGCACCTGAGCGCACTCGCCCGCCTAGCTCAACTGGTAGAGCACTTGATTTGTAATCAAGGGGTTGGGGGTTCGAGTCCCCCGGCGGGCTCTACCCGACTCCCCTGCATATAGGCCACTTCCAGGGGGGGCACGCAAGCCATACCGGGTCGCTTTCGGCCGTGTGGGCAACGGATTGGGCAACACCCCGCGGCGACGTCGCCTGCTGGCGGTCGCGATTGTTCCCCTCGCCCTCGCTCTCGCCGCGCCGGCGGACGCTCAACCGCCAAGCGTTCGCCCACGCAACGCTTGGGGCACGTGCACGTTCATAGACCGCGTAGCCGAACGGAACTAGCTGAGATCGTACTCGGCGCCATCAAGCGCCATGATCTGACCATTCAGAATCGAATAGCCGGTCGCCTGGCTGACCACACCGCCGGTCGAAACTTGAAACCCGGTTGCGCCGCCAACCGTGGGGATGATGCTCGCAAACGAAACAACCCCCGGGGGGACCGGCGCCCCGGTACACATCGACACGACACCATTCTGCGTGCTGCCGCTAGTGTTCTCCACTCCGCCACGTAGCCGAACGGTGTTGCCGACCCGGCGATATGCAGGGACGAAAAACCCGGCGCCGGCACCGGACGAAAACCCAGTCGCGTAGGAAAGCGGCGCCCATCCCGTGTCGGATTGCCCCGACAGCATCAGCCACGCCGAGCCATCGCCGAACAGCACCACGCTCGCGAGCGGCATTCCGAGCGGGAAGCTAGTTGCCCCCGACAGGCTGAGTCCCACTCCGAAGATTGGGGCGGCGCCTCCCGAAACCGTGACAGGACCACCGGCCGTTACCGACGTGTTCGCGATCACCGCGCACATCGTTCCGGCCACGGGGCCGGGTAGCGTGACGGTGATGCCGGCAGCCGCGAGTGCGGCCTGGCCGCCGGCGATCGTGGTGCTCACACTGATCGGCGCGTAGGACAACCCGAGCTGCGCGAGAGCTGCTGCGGACAGGTTGGTCGTGTCGATGTTCCCGTTCGCCCATGTGAGGATGGTTTGGAGGGCTGTCGCGAGCTCGGGATCCGCGATGCTGTTTAGCGTTGAGCCCGCAGTGGGAATGGAGTAAGTGATCAGACCCATTTCGTCTCCTTATGTTGCGTAGTTATTCATGGCCGACGCGCCCCGCCGGCGCGCAGCCAGTCAGACAACTCGGATTTGCGAGCACACAGGTTTGTGCCGTCGCGGTGGACGGGAATGCGCCCAGCGCTTGAGAGCGCGTAAACGCGGCTCTGGGGGCAGCCGAGAAAGGCAGCTATCGCCTCCGCTCCTCGGAGCCAGCCGTCAGCAGCCGACGCGTCGCAGAGCCGCTCGGCGAGCAGTGGCGCAAGCTTTTCGGCGAGGGTTGCGAGCGCGTTGTCATCGAGCTCGGCGAGCAGCGCGTCAATGATCGCGCTCACGAGGTCTCGCCTTCGCTCACAGTGAGCAGCGCCCTCACCTGGTCGATGCGTGCCCACGCCCGGGCGCCGCCGGCTGCGGCATCACGGAGCGCCTGACCGACCAGTGCTCGCACGTCGGCCTCAAGGTCGTCACGTCCTGCGAGCGCGTGGCTTGCGATCGCCGCCCAAGCGCCGAGGTCAGCCGCCGCCTCGGCTAGCTCGTCGAGCAGCTCTACAACGGGCCGCGTGAATGAGCGCTCGCCGTACTCGACGGCGCCCCGCTTGAGCCGTTTGAGCGAGTGGCCGATCCACTTCTCGCGCTCGAGCATCGACACGGCCCAGGCCTCGTCGTTCGCGGCCGCCGCGGCTTGCAGCTGCTCAAGCGTCACATGGTCGCCCACGACTGGCAGCCGGAGGTGGTCGATCGTCCTCAGGAAACCCAGTGCTGCGTACGCAAGCGGGTCGCGGTCCGCGATGCCGCTCACAGCCTCTCCCCGTGGTCGCGGATGATCCGCTCGCCTACAAGCGCGAGGTCCTCCGTGACGTGACCGTTGGTCGACGCACGCGCAGTGGCCTCGAGGCGCCGGGATTTCGTGGGGACGTGCTCGAGCGACGCGCCGGGAAAGATCGCGAGCAGCTCGTCGTCGCCGAGATCCGCAACCATCCGGGCGCTGCCGTTGCTGCCAGTAGTCGGATCGCCGGAACGGCAGCCGTCCCTGGACGTCGCATGGGGTCCGTCACCCATGCTGGCTGGGGGCGCAACATCCGCAACATCCGCAACATCGCCGTAGTGCCGGGGCTTTTCGTGTTGCGGGGAGCCGGCGTGTTGCACCTTCTCGCCGCTGTTGTCGGCCCGTCCCGCGCCACACTCGGCGGGTACATACCGCTTCCACGTATCGCGGAGATCTTCGGCCCGGTAGCCCCTCGGGGTGTCCTCTCCGATCCTGACGGTGCGCGGCCTGACTCCGTATGGCTTGAGCAGCCTGGCTAGCGCGCGATTGTCGAGGCCCTTACCGTCATTCCAGCCGCCGAATGGCAGCTCGTCGTCAGCGTTGATCTCCTCAAGGAGTTCGTGCGACGATGCCGCCGCTCTTCCGTTCATCAGGCGATGCAGCGCCGCGAGGAGGATCGTGCCGAGGCTTGTCTCGTCGGCCTCTCCGTTGCCTCCGAGTGCTATCGCCGCGGTGCGGGCGCGGGCGGACCACGAAGTGCCTGCGAGGTCGGCTATCGCGAAGAGTGGCTCCCATGCGTCCGCCGCACGGTCTCCGAGTTCGCCGGGAAGGTCCGGCTCCGCGTTGTAGAGAGTGTTCGTTGTTGCCGCTGCCCACGCCGCTGCGGCTTCGCGGATCGGCGCCGCGAGCGCCTGCGCCTTGCGTTCTCGGAATCGGATGACGTTCTCCCCGTCGTGCCGGCGGCGCATCCGGATCGAGATTGCGCGGTCCCGGATCGTCTCAGGCAGGCGGCGGTCCTTATCGATGCCAGCGAGAACCTTCGGGCACCACACGGAGAACTCGGCGACCTCGTGCTCCTTGCCGGCGCATCGGGTTACCGTCACGCCGCGGCGATTGCCGCTGTTCAGGATCGCCCGCAGCGGCTCCGTCCTCTCAGAGGCCGATCCGAATACCGCGTCGATCTCGTCTAGGAGGAGAGTCGGAGCGTCGCGCTCGATCTTTCGGAACATCGCGGCTTCGCTCGTGCTGTTTGTGTGCCACGGCGAGCGCACCAGGAGCGCGAGGACTTCAAGGAGCCGCGTCTTTCCTGAGCGCTTCTCGGGGCTCACGACGAGCAGGTACGGCGTGGCGTGCGCGCCGTCGAGCGCCCACGTATGAAGCACGAACAACGCCACAGCGGCGGCCTCGGCATCGCCGGGCAGAACGACGTACTGCCGCACGAAGTCGATGACATCCGCGAGTAGCCGTCCCGTCTCTGGAGCGGGTTCGCGCTCGACGGGAGCGGCGTCCTGGGCCATCCGCTCGAGCATCCGCGCCACGCTTCTAAGAGCGTCCTCGCCGTCTTGACTGGCGTCGCGCACCAGGTCGCCCAGGTCATAGCCGTCGCAGCGACTCGGGTCGAGGTCGAGCACTCGAGCGGCGATGCCAGCCTCGGCGAAACGTGCCCCGACAGTGGCCGCAGCGTTCCGACCCTGCGTGTCACAGTCGAGCAACACGTTCACACGACGGAAGCGACGGAACCGCTCGACGTCCAGCCGCTTCGCGAACTCGACTCCGGGTATCCCGACCGCCGGCAGCCCAAGGCTCGCCGCTGCGATCGCATCCGGCTCACCCTCCACAAGCCAAACCTCGCCACCCTCGAGCGTCTCCGGCGCAGGGAACAGATCGCGAGGACGCCCCGCCAGCGAGATCATCTTGCGCTCTCCACCCTTCGGAGTCGGCTGGTACCGGCAGACGTTCACGAGTACGGCATGTCGATCCCGGATCGGCAGGGTCAGCCTCTTGGCCTCGGAATCGACGCCGACGCCCAGCGTCGCGAGCGCCGTGCGCGTCCAGCCGCGGCGCTGAAACGCAAGCCCGACGAGACGCCCGTCGTCGACTAGGCGCTGTGACCAATCGGCAAACTGTTGCTCAGTTGGCAGCGGATCGGGAGCGCGCTCGCGTCTTGTGTTCCTCTGCGGCGCGTTTGTCTTGCCGGTGCGCTGCCGGAGATCGGCGAATGCGCCAGCAGTGTCGAGCCCGCGAGCGAGCATCAGGGCGTCGATCGCGGTGCCCCCCAAGCCGCAGGCGTGGCACTTCCAAACCTCGTACCCGCCCCTTTCGCCGACCGTGACCGGCGGCGTCCTGCCGGTCTGGTCGTGCTCCGGGCTCGGGCAGGGGTATGCGGTGCCGCGCGCGTCGGTGCCGGTCAGCTCGACCAGCAGCGCACGGAGGTCGGTTGCGGCAAGAAGCTCGCTTCGGTCGTCCTCGCGCTTCACGCCGCCTCCTCCAGCGGTTCGTGCGGAAGATCGGCCTGCACGCACCAGTCGTCCAGGTCGGGTCGCGGCGTGCGCCAGAACGCCGCTCGTGGCTCGTCGCCGAGCCTCATGAAGATCTGCCACCTGGCGCCTCCGGTCAGGTCCGCCCCAAGGTGGCGGTCGACCGCGGCGTGGAATGCGGCGGGACTCACCCCGTTCGCAAACACGTCGGCGAGACGCAGGACGCCGTAGCGGAAGTCGGCGTGCGCTCTATACCCCGGCCCTAACGGACCGGGGCCGGGTTCGCCTGAGCTGTCGCCAGCTGGCGCGCGAGACCTGGTGACGCGTCTGCGTCCAGCGGGGCGACGTACCGGGCCACGCGGGCCGCGCGAGCGGCCGACAGGCGCGGAGGCGCGAGGACGCCCGACGAGCACCGAGGCGCGAGGACGCCCGACGAGCACCGAGGCGCGAGGACGACCCGTCCGCACGTCGTGCGTGCGGACGTACCGGAGCGCCCTGCGGGAGGCAACCTCTAGATACGCAGGAGCCTCGTCCGCGTCGCAGACAACGTGGTCGCGCCGCCTTTGCCGGGCTTGAAGCTGATACGAGCCACGAGAGGTCCGCGCACTGATGCTCGCCCACAGGGACGCGTGGGACGTCTGCCGCTGCGCTTCCTGTTCCGCCGGCTGCGGCGCGCCCGAACGGCGGAGCCTCTCGACCCTGGTCCAGGCGATCGCGCCGGGCTCCGGCTGGTCCCACGTCTCGGCTGGGGCGCCTAGCTCATGCTCGCCGCGCATCTCACGTCCGGTCTCATCTTGTCCAGCATCTCGCCGTGGAGAGTACGAGGTGCTCCCGACGGACTGACCGCAGGCGCAAAACCGGCGGCCCTGCAAGGACCGCCGGAGTGCCGAGATGAAGGACCGAGGCCGCGTGTGGAGCGTCGGACTCGCTGCATGGTACGCGGTGTCAACGACGACCCCGCGAGTCAATGGGACCGCGCAGCCCAGGCACCGCAACATCGGCCGATTCCGCAACACGAAAACCCCCGTGAACATTGGGATGTTGCGGATGTTTTGCTTGTTGCGCTTCTAGCGGGGGTGACGCGGGAGGGTGCTTCGAAGCGCCGCACGCTGCCCGTCCCGCGGCTCGCCTCGCCCATCGGATCACCCCTGCTCGGGAGGAGCGCCAGGAGTTGGCCAGGTCCGCCAGGTCTCGTGCGCAGTTTGCGTCTCGCTGAGCACCTCCTGCCAGTCCTCGCGCAGCGGCGCGACGCCGAGCTCGGCCTCGATCGGCGCCACGCGATCGTTTCCTCCGTCCTCTCCCATGTGCTTGTGCGGCCCGGGCGCCGCGGCTTCAACCGATTCGACCCCAACCGGTTCGAGCTGGTCTGGCGGCACTGATTGGGCGTCTGGGAACATCACAACGGGCATCGAAATGACGGAGGTTCCCGACGATCTGATCGCGACACTGACCGATCCGCAAGGAAGAACGGTCTGGCTTACGCAGGGCGCATGGGACCACACTCGGGAAGGGCATCCCGAGATTCGCTTACCCGACCTCAAGCGCGCCGTGGAAACGGCCGAAAAGTGGACGAGGGGTCGATTCGTTGATACAGAAAAACTATGGGCACGAGGGCTCGGCCCGGCGAGGTGGTTCGTAGTGGTTGTAGCCTATGAAGGCCGGGTAGGCCGCGTGAAGACCGCGATGGCTCACACGAAGGACCCGCGAGCAGGAGAATTGATATGAGCAGCATCCATATTGGCGATTGGGCGTTTGATTGGCACCGGTACGACGCGGACGCCGACGTGCTGTACCTAAGCATTGGTCCGCCACGGGAGGGCTATGGCGAGGAAACCCCGGAAGGCCATTTCCTCCGATTCGACGATGAGGGTCGGTTCTACGGCATCACGCTCGTCGACGCTCGCCGCATCTGGGAGGAAGGCCACGGCGAACTCGGCGTGACGCTTCCGAAGCAGGAACACGTCGACATGCCGGACGCAGTATTCGCCTAGCCGGAAGCGCCTGGCCGGAGCCGGTCGCGCCCGCCCCGGCACCCCCAAACGCGCCGCAGACCGCCGGCGACAAACGACCCTCCTCCCATCCCTCCCACTTCCGTCGGCGCACGACGCACGGGGGGCAAAGCCGCACGCCAGCCAACACACCCCCCCGCGCCACACACAAACAACCACCCCACCAACAACAACAACAACTCCGCTAGTCGCACGGATCGTGCCGTAGTTCGCGCGATCCGTGGTTTTGGCACTCGGTGACAGAACGTCCGCCAACGGGAGTAGCGTGTATGGCGCAATGGCGGAGAAAACGGCAAAGACGACGCTGAGGCTGGCCCGGGAGGATCTCGAGGAGCTCGATCGGCGGGCGCGCGATCGGGGAATGTCCCGCACGCGCTTCCTGGTTGAGCGCGGCCTAGAAAGTCCCGAGGAGCTCGTGGGGCGCGTGGACGTGCTCGAGCGGAGGATGGGCGCCGTGCGCGCACACCTGGCCCTGCTCGGGATGGAGGTCGCGTGACGACCGCGGGTACCTCCACCCGGCTAGCCAAGGCCCGCGTCCGCTGGACCGGCGCGGACTACTGCTCGGCCTGCCGCTCAAGCGATCCTGACCGCTACCTTCGGATCGAGATGCTCGGGGTCCCGCCGGTGGGCGATGGCGCGACGATCATCGTGGATGAGGCCGAGCCGCTCACCCTGTGCCCGGCGTGCGTGTCGACCGCGGCGAGGCGCCTCGGCCTGTTCCGGGAGCCGCATGAGGATCCGGACGTTCAGCAGCTCGTGAAGGATCACGCGGCGGCGACCGAGCAGCTCGACGCCGCGAACATGGAGCTGGCGGCTGTCCTGAAGCGCTTCGACGCGGGCGGGGCGGCTTGATGCTTGGCCAGATCGAAAGGGCCGGCGATGAGGAGCGGCGGGGGTTGCGCTGCTCTGGGTGCGGCTGGCCGGCGTCGCTGCTCGGGCCGGCGGTTCCGATGGTGAGCTTCGGCGCGCTCCTCCATCGCGGCCGGATCATCGACAAGATCAGCGCCGCGCCCGTCGAGCCCTTCGACGACCTTGTCCTCTGTGGTGAATGCTGCTTTGAGGCGGCACTTCAGATCGATCCGCATCCGGGGCGCGCAGTGCGGGAGAAGGCCGCGGAGGAGCAGCAGCGCCTACGCAACGAGATCGCGGCCATCGCGAAGCGCCGGCGCGGAGTCCAAGCCGAAATCAAGGACGCTGAGAAGCGGCTGGCTGATCTGGAGGCGACGCGCGACACGCAGGAGCGATTGCGGGCGAGCGTCCAGCGGTGGGCCTCCTCGCACGCGGAAGCGCTCCGGACGTTCAGGGATGCCCAGTTTCAAGAGTGGGCGATGATCCGCTCCGCGGTCGGCGACGAGTCTCCCGAGACGGCCGCTGAGCTCGAGGCTGCGCGCGAGGCGCCGGCCAAGGCGCGGGATGCGCTGCGGGCGCTCACGCTCGCCGGCGAACGCCTAGCGGGTCAGTGCGAGGAGAAGGCGCTCGGGACCGAGCACGCAGCGATACGCAACCAGCTTCGATTTGGGCAGGAGGATGATTTCGATGGATGATGAGTACGCCTACGACGACCAGGCCTACGACAACCAGGCCTACGACGAGTACGCCCCCGAGGGCGACGGGGGCGAGTTCACGGCCGATCCTGGGCTCCCGGAGCAGCACTGGGGGCGCGATCCTGAGTGGCTGAAGTTTGGGGACTCTCTGGTCGCGGAGCTTTACCGCGACGAGGCGCTGTACGAATCCTTCAAGGGCTGGCTGGAGTCGCACTACGGCGAGCAGGGCGAGCCGAGCGAACCTCAGCATTTCGCTGGGCTTCACGACCCGAAGCTGCGCGAGAGTGCGCGAGAGTTCCTGGAGAGAGGGAACGCGCAGCGCCGCGGAGCTTGATGCGGCAGATCGGCATTGGCGACGGGTCGACCGCCGTCCAGAACATCGTGACGCTCGCCGTCCGCCAGGGTGACACCGTGAACATCTCGAACCTCGCGGGCGGCTCGACGCTGAACTACTTCACGAACGGCATCGACGGCGCCGCGAGCACGCTGACCGCCGGGTCGAACGTGAACGTGACCGTCCCGACGTGGATTCAGTCCCAGGGCGTCTCCACCATTCAGCTTTCCGGCGGCCTGTATGGCTGAGCACAACGGCGGGGTTCGTCCGGTACATCCTGGAGTGCAAGCGCGCCGCGCGGAGTCTGAACGCGACGCCGTCCGGGCTGACGCCGCGAGCACCCTGGAGCGGCTCTACGAGCAGGAGCGTCGGCTGTTGCCCGACGCCGACGA
Organism: uncultured Solirubrobacterales bacterium; assembly: GCA_963834675.1. Classification (GTDB taxonomy): domain Bacteria; phylum Actinomycetota; class Thermoleophilia; order Solirubrobacterales; family Solirubrobacteraceae; genus Palsa-465. The sequence goes on along the minus strand of CAWICS010000008.1, from coordinate 273,687 downwards.
TCCCGAATGCCTCTCCGAACTGGGGCAGGATCGAACTCGCCAAGGCTGCCCCCCGGACCGCACCGCAGGCGACCCAGGAGCCCGCGAGCACCGAACCCAGTCCGGAGGTCGAGGAAACCGTCTCGCCGAGCAGGCCAGACCCCGCCGGGCAGGTACACACCAGCGCCCAGCCTGGGGCATGAGGAGCCCGAAGGCCTGAGCCGGAGTCGTGGAACCGCAGTCGCAGCCGTTTGCCCACGAATTGCCCAGACGTCAAAATCGCCCGTCCGTGCGCCCGATTCGCGCGTACCCCTTTATTCGTTATGAAGAGCGATCGGCCGCGTGTTGGTGCTGCGAAGCGAAGCGCCCGCGTTCGGCGGGCGCTTTACCAGCGGCAGGCGTTACTAGCAGCGACGATCCGCGTGCTGAGCGTGACCCGCCGCGCTAGCGGCGCCGACCGCGGAGCCTTCCCCTCACCACAAGCGCTGATTGATGAGCTCGAGCCGATGTGGCTAGGCCGCCCACCCCAGCCGGCACAACAGGCAGCAAGCAGGCAAGCAGGCACGGGGGGTAGGCGCAGAGCTGAGCGAAAAGGTCGTGGGGTCCTCCCCTCTCCCTCTCACATTTCAGCGGCCTCGTGATGGGGGTTGCCCCTTTTGTGGAAAGGTCGCGTTGAGCCTCTCGGTTCCGGTGGCTTTTCTGTGACGGTTGAGGGTGTGCGGGCGACGGCGCGGAAGCATCGCCCGCGGCTGGGGCTTGCCGTGGGGGCTGGCTCGGAGTAGGATCGGCGCCAATGTAAATCGCCCCCGCACCTGCGTTGACAGGCCGGGGGCATGGCACCGAGGAGATCTGACCTCCCGATGCGCTTTGACGGTATCGCGTGCATGTCCGTTTGGGGAAGGCGGTTGACGCGTTGTCGCGCGCTTGGGCGGACGCTGGTTGGTGCCGCGACTATGAGGAGGGCGCACGATGGCTTATGACGAGGAGTACCTCGAGCGGTTGTACCACCACGACGACGGTGGCGAGCAGGTGGCGTGATGGGCACGGTCATCGACTTTCCCGGGCGCTTAGAGGGTCCGATCAACTCGCCTAGGCTCGGGCTCGTGTTGGACTATTTCGCGATGCGCGTGACCCAGCTGGAGCCGGGCTCACCAGACCGTCTGAGGGTCGAGGCGCTACTAGGGCGAGCCGACCGGCTCGGCTGGCGCATTGAGGAGGACTGATGGAGCGGACGCGTGTTTAGAGCACGCTACCGCCTTGCCTGGCCGTTTTGGACTGGTCTTGACGGCGCCCGGCGCGATGTGCTTGTTCGGGGCACCTCCCGGGAAGGAGCCCCAGATGGCTTATGACGACGAATACCTCGCGCTGATCAACGGCGCTGAGGAGGCAATCCGCGCGCTGCTTGCCGAGAGCGCCGAGGAGTCGTGGATCGGCTTGCGCACCGGCCTGCGCGAGATCCGCCAGGCGATTCACGACGAGGAACGCCGGGACCGACTGGAGCAACTTGGGAACGAACTGCGCGAGACCCGCGACGCGGTCGCACGTGGGCGCGAGAAGCTGAAGGTGCCGGACACGGGGCTCCGACACCGGGAGCGCCGGCTGTGGTGGCGCCAGCGGCCGAGGTCCTACCGCCAGAACCTGATCCTGGATGTACTCGGAACGGACCGTTTGAGCGCCCAGGAGATCGCGGATCGCATCAATGATCGTTTTGGCTGGGGGGAGCCCTGCGTGGTGTTCGACAATCACCTCGCACCCTGGATCAAGGCGCTTGCCGAGGCAGGCGAGGTCGACCGGGTGTCCGAGCCTAAGCACCCCGGGTCGGGACGCGTGGTGTTTCGCTACTTCCGGACGCACCCGTCGCTGTCGCCGGAGGTCGCGGACCTCGAGCGCCGCTTCCACGAGGCCGCGTGATGGCAACGCTGACCGTTCAGGTGGCGGACGTGTCCGCCGAAGCCTCTCGCGGTTTCGCTGGCTATGCAGTAACCACGCCATTACGCCAAAGATCGGGGGGACGGAAACCGGGCCGTTTGCAGGCGCTTTGGCCGATAGACCACGGTCGCGGACCGTCCGCCTCAAGCCCTAGGATGCATGGCACGATGACCCCATACAGAAACGAATGGTGATACCCGTGAGCACGACAATCACGATCGGCAACGGGAGTTCTCCCGCGATGATCGGCTCGGTGACGGTCCCCAACCCGTACCTGTATCGCGTGGTGCCTGTCGGCCCGTCTGGCGGGACCGCGACGATCACCGTCCAGAACCTCGGTCGGGGACCAGCGGTGACGGGAGCACCGGCGGGCGCCACGCTTACCTACTATCTCGATGCTGGCGGTAGCGGCACGATCACTGTGGGGAACCAGCAAACGTTCACGACGCCGTTCTGGCTCGATTCGACTCCGGGTGTCACTGTGGTGCAACTCTCCGGCGGCCAGTTCGGCTGAGCCGCTTTGAGCTAGGAGGCCAGAGTCCGGAGCGGCGCGTGACAAGACGGGCGCGTACCGCCCCGGATCGACCGGGAGAAGCTGGCGCTCGTGGTCGCTCGCGGGCGTTTAGAGCACTCCGCCGACACCCGGGATGTTGCTGACCGTGTTACCAGCCGGGGTGTTCGGAAGCGGCCCGGGCGGCTGCGGGGGAGGCGCGACCTGAATCGGCGCGTTCTTGTACGTCCCGCCGCGAATACCCGAGTTGTGCATCGCCGCTGCCGTCTGCGGCGTGATGTGACCCCACCCCAACAGCTCGAACGCAGCCTGGATCAGCACAGGGTTGTACTTGCCGCTTCCTCCGAGCACCTGCCGCATCTGCGCGTCTGTCGGGTGCGGCTCGATCACGTCGCCGGGCCTGTACGTTTTCCCGTTGATCACCTGCTTGATGCCCGTCTTGATTCCCTGCTTCTGCCACGTCTGAATCGCCGTCTGAATCTGGTTGAGCTGCGTCAGCTGCGTGTTGTTCTGCGCCGGCGTCAGCGGCCGGGAACCTCCCACGCCGTTCTTCATGTTCGCGATCGCGATGCGGTTCGCGTTACTCGCAGCGTTGTTCGCCGCCGATGTCGACGTCGTCCGCTGATTGTTCAGGTTCGACTGCGCGTTCGTGCGCGGCGTTGTTCGCGGCGCTCGTTGACGTCGTCCGCTGATTGTTCGCTGCGGAGGTCTGGTTCGTGCGGATGTTGTCCCCGACCGTCGCGGCAACCGCAGCCTGCTTGATCCCCAACCCCTGATCGGCGATCTTATTTGAGATCTCCTGCTGGCGAAGCTTCCCGAGCGCCGTCACGAAATTCGCCCCGTACGTCTGATTCAACGCGGCAAGCTTCCCGGTCAGCGGCTGATTCTTGATCTGCCCAGCCTGAGCGATCTGATTCAAATCCTCCTGGCCACGGGACGCGAGACTCCCCAGGTTCGACGCGGCCAACCCTTGATAGTTCGCGCCCTGGTTCGCGCCGAACGCGCCCATCGCGCCCTGCTGCTGAGCCGCCAAACCCTGCTGCCGAGCCATCTCCGACGCCAAGCTCGACATCGCCGGCTGCGCAAGGCTATGGGACGCGTCGTCCTGCGGCGCGTACTTCGCGAGGGACGCCTGCGCGTCCGAGCCGATCCCCTGGAGTGCCGTGTTCTCCTGCCCCTGAAGCGCGGCAAGCTGCTGCGCGAGGTTGCTCGAGATGCCCTGTTCGGCGTTCAGTCCCTGCTGCGCCTGCTGGCCCAACTGGGTGAAGTATCCGCCGGTCAGTTTCTCCGCGCCCTGCGTCTGCTGCTGGTTCTGCCCGATCTCCTGAAGAACCTGATCGATCGACGGCTGCGTCTGCGCCTGCGCCAATCCCTGCGCGGCCTGGAGGAGCGCCGGACCGGACAGCTGCTGGTTAGGGTTCAGGAGCGGGTTGTTCGCGCTGATGCCGTACGGGCGCATGCGGGCTTGCCGCAGGCCTCGCGGGCTTCGCGGGAGCCGGACCCCTTGGGGGCGCGGCGCGGCCCGGAGCGAACGACGGCAACCCTGCGCCACCAGACCCGGCCATCAGCGCTTCTTTCCCTTCGAGGGCGTTGTCGTCATAGAGGGTGGATTATGGCCGGTTGGGCGGACGTTGCCGTTGGATCGACGGCGTTTCGGAGCCCGCCCCGTAGCGTGTGCGCTTGACATACGGAATGTGCTCATCTACCGTATGTGGTATGCATACAGAACAGATGCCGCGCAGACCAGGAGACAGCACGCCCGATGGCCAGCATTGGGTGGATACGTTGAGACAGGCCCAGCGGAAGGTCGAGGACGCGGAACGCGAGCGGGACGACCTCGCCCGGCAGGCACTCGACCGCGGACTCGGCGTCCGCGGCGTCGCAAGGGCCATCGGAGTCGACAAGACAACCGCCCAGCGCCGCTACGGCGGCAGGAGGAGCACACGCTGATGGCTGCCAAGGATGCCAACAGGTTTTGCGGAGCCAACGTGGGGACGCGGACGCAGCCGCGCCGATGCGGGGCACCAGTCGCCCCCCGCATGCTTGCCGCATGTCGGGCCCACAAGACAACTCTCATTCCCTACGAGACGGCGAAAGGCAAGCGCGAGCCGGGTATCTACTCGCGCGGCGGCCGGTATGTCGTCGTCACGGTCTACCGAGGCCGGCAGGTCAAGTCATTCCACGACACGATCACGCTGGCCAGGGAGGCACGGAGCGACCGAACCGGGACCGTGAAGCAAGCGCCGCGCGCCCGCGAGCCGTTCGACACCTACGCGCTCGCGTGGATCGACTCCTACCAAGGGCGGGGGAAACGTGGCGTCGATCCGGACACACGCGCTGGCTACAAGCGCGCGCTCGAGCTCTGGGCAATTCCTCATTTCCGCGCGACACCACTACGAGACATTGACCGGACCGACATCGAAGCGCTGGTTGCGAAGATGCAGCGAGAGGGCCTGTCCCCGGCCAGTATCGAGGCGTACATGGCTCCCGTGCGGCGGATGTTCTCGCTCCTAGTAGCGAAGGGGCAATTGCCCACGAACCCGGCCACGGCCCTCGACATCGACACGAAAGCCAAGCCGAAGCAACCGCGCAAGCGTGCCAAGTCGCTGACACGGGCGGAGCTGTCGGCACTGATCGCCGCTGTGCCTCAGGGTCGGGACCGTACGTTCTTCGAGCTAATCGCCGCAACGGGCATGCGGGTGAGCGAGGCGTGTGGCCTGGACTGTGAGGATCTAGGCCAGGACGGAAGGACGATCACAATTCAGCGCCAGCATTACCGCGGCAGCCTCAAGGACTACACCAAGAGCAAGAACGGGCAGCGGACCATCTCACTGCCCCCAGAGCTTGGGCGTAGGCTCTGGGCCGCCTACGCGGACCAGACAGGGTCGATGTTCGCCACCAAGGCCGGTTTGCGACTCTCGTCCCGCCATATGAGCCGGGTACTCGCGCGGGCCGCCGAAGTCGGTGGCGTGCCGCATGCGAGCCCGCATACGCTGCGCCACGCGCACGGGTCGATGCTGCTGGATCGGGGCTGGCCGATCACGGATGTTGCCCACCGTCTGGGCGATGACGTGGCGACCGTGCAAGCGGTGTACGCGCACAAGTTGAAGGACTCGGATCGGGACTTGTCCTTCCTGGATGTGGGCAACGCCTGGGCAAGTGAAGATCCGCAAGCGTCCGCAAATCCCGTCCCTATTGATTCGGCGGAAATGTCCGCCTGAGCAGGAGAAACGTACGATGGCCGCAACACCCCGAAAGCTCCGCTCCTTGTTTGTAATCAAGGGGTTGGGGGTTCGAGTCCCCCGGCGGGCTCTGCGAAGTAGCCGCTAATCGGGCGGTTCGGTTGTTTCACCGTCACGATTCCGCGGAATCGTGACCCCCAGATGGGCCGGCGTTCCCACCGCGCCCATGCGACCATCACGCCGCCGGCGTACGTCCACCCAACCAAGACGTCGAAGAAGTAGTGCTCGCCTGTGGCGATCAGGGTCACTGCCATGGCAAGCGGATAGAGCGCAAGCAACGGCCGCAGCGAGCGGCGAACGCGAGGCCAGAGGAACAGCGCCAACATCATCGTAACCGCCGAGTGAAGCGACGGCACCGCGGCGACGAGGTTCACGGTCGCCTGGCCCTCGTCGAACAACTCGACCGTCCGGCCGCCGATCACCTGCCAGCCATCCGACGTGGTGCGGGCGACGCCGTGCAGCAGCCCCATGTTGGCGGCCATCCACGGCGGAGCGGCGGGGAACGCGACATAGGTGGCGAGGCCGGCGGCGAACAGGGTGACGATCCGCCGGGAGAAGCGTAGGAATTCGAGCCGGTCGCGCGCCCAAAGGAACCCTGCGACGGCGAACGGGACGATGAAGTAGGACGTGTAGATCAGCGTGAATGCGACGTCGAGCCAGTTCACGACCGTCGGGTCGTTCACGTTCGCCTGCAGCCACTGGGTTGGCGTCGTGCCGAAGAACAGGAAGCGGTCGAAGTCGATCATCGGGTCGACGTGCACGCCGACCCCGAGGGAGTGCGCCGCGCCGCGGGTGAAGTCGTAGGCACTCAGAAGGATCATCATCGGCAGCCAGTCGCGCACAAGCCGGAGTACCTCGCGCCACGGCCGGCCGAGCGACGCGCAGGCGAGCGCCCCGCACACCCAGGCGACGACCAGCTCGCGCTGCACGGGAATCCCGTAATGAGCGCTCCAGACCCCGAGCGAGATGAAGTAGAGGACGAGGACGCCACGACGCACCGCCAACCAGTGCCCGAACCGAGCCGGCCGGTTGCTCGCCCCCGACGCTTGTCAAGTCGGTCGCCGTCACGGAGGGGAAATCTAGTTCCCACGCACCCCGCACAGCCAGCTCGGCTGGCTGACCGGGGCGCCCGACAGGGCTCTGCTGCCGAAGCTCTCGACCTTCTCCTCAGGCATCGTGGAAGGAATGAGCGGCGTCCAGATCGATCGCGTCGATGTGCGCCGCCGCCCACCCGTCGCCGGTGCGTACTGCGGGGTTCCCAGCCGAACTCGCCATCTGCGTCCTCCGTTCCGCGTAGAGCTCTTGACAAGCCTAATCTGATTAGGTAGATTCCTAATGGAATTAGGAATCTATCACCATGGAGATCAGATCATGAAGACCACGACGCTCAACGACCATCTCATCCAGCTCACCAGGTACGGCTTCGTCAACGCCTACCTCGTGCGCGAGGACGACGGCTACACGCTGGTCGATACCACCATGCCCCGTACGAGCGCTGCCCTGATCGCCGCCGCCACCGCCGCGGGCGCCCCGATTCGCCGTATCGCGCTCACCCACGGTCACGGCGACCACGTCGGCTCCGTCGACGAGCTCAAGCGCACGCTGGGCGACGACGTCCCCGTTCTGATGCCTGAGCTCGATGCCCGAATTCACGCCGGCGAGACCGTCGTCGAGGGCAAACTGACCGGCAGTTGGCCCAAGCTCGCCACGGTGCCCGACGTGCGGCTGGCCGCGGGCGACCGCGTCGGTAGCCTCGAGGTCGTCCCCAGTCCCGGTCACTCGCCCGGCCACGTCGCATTCCTCGACACGCGTGACCGCACGTTGATCGCCGGCGATGTGTTCACCTCGTATGGCAAGGTCGCGGTGAGCAACCATTTCTACCTGCGCTTCCCGCTCGCGGCGATGGCCACCTACGACAAGGCCGAGGATCTGCGCTCCGCACGCACCCTGCGCGCTCTGGACCCCCGGCTGCTCGTCGTCGGGCACGGGCCGGCCACCCCGAACCCCACCGACGCAATGGATGCCGCGATCGCGCGGGCGACCCGCTGATGCCCCGCGCCGGTCTCGACGCCGAGGCCGTCGTGGCGGCGGCGGCCACGCTCGCCGACGCCGGCGGCCTGCACCAGCTGACGCTTGCCCGGCTCGCCGCCGACCTGGGGATCCGCACTCCGTCGCTTTATGCCCACATCGAGGGGCTCGACGACCTGCGGACTCGGCTGGGGGCGCGCGGCGCTCGAGAGCTGGCCGCCGCTCTCCAGCTTGCCGCGGCCGGGCGTGCCCGCAGCGAGGCGCTACGTGCGATCGCGTTGGCCTACCGGGCGTATGCCCATGCCCACCCCGGGACCTATGCGGCCATGCAGATCAGTTCCGACAGCGAAGAATTCGAAGCCGCCGCGGCCGAGGTCGTAGGGCCGATCGTCGCCGTGCTGCGCGGCTACACCCTCGAGGACGAGCAGGCGATCCACGCCGTGCGGGCGATCCGCAGCGCGCTCCACGGCTTCGTCTCGCTCGAGCGCGAGGGCGGCTTCGGTCTTCCGATCGACGTCGACGACAGCTACGACCACCTGGTGACCATGCTCGACGCCGGACTCGCAAGCCATGCATGAGATAACACAAATTTGTGTGATCTCAGTTCTGTGTGATATAACTGTGGCATGCTCCGCGACGAACAGATCACCTTCGCCGACCACGTCGGCCGGTTCTACGCTCGCCGGTACGCGTTTCCGCCCATGGTCGGTCGGGTGCTCGGCTATCTGCTGGTCTGCGAGCCGCCAGAGCAGTCGATCGCCGAGCTGAGCGAGGCGCTGCTGGCGAGCCGCAGCGCGATCACGGGCGCTCTGGAAGTCTTGGAGCGCCTGCACGCTATCCATCGTTCGCGTGCAGCGGGGGAGCGCATGGATCGCGTCCGCCTGGACTTCTCGTCGGCCGAAGCGCGGGGGTTCGACATCACCGAGTACGAGGAGCTTGGTGACCTCGCCCGTGAGGGTCTCGAAGTGCTCAAGGACGCACCCGCCGAGCGCAAGGCCGACGCGTTGGAGATGGCGGCGTTCGCGGACTTCCTGGTCGAGCAGACCCGCCGGATGCAAAAGGAGTGGGAGACGCACCGTGACGCACTGCGCGCGCGGGGCGAGCTCCCCTAAATCCATGTCGTCCCCAGCCGCGATCTCCGCCGCCGGCCTGTGCAAGTCCTTCGACGGCAACGTCGTGCTCGACAGCGTCGGCTTGACCGTCCCTCCCGGCACGGTGTTCGCCCTGCTCGGACCGAACGGTGCCGGTAAGACGACGATGGTGAATATCTTCGCCACGCTACTCGAGCCCGATGCGGGTCAGGTCCAGATCGCAGGCCACGACCTGGCCGGCGATCCCCAGGGCGTGCGCAGCGCGATCGGGGTGACCGGCCAGTTCTCGGCGGTCGACGATCTCCTGACCGGTGAGGAGAACCTGCGGTTGATCGCCGATCTGCGGCACCTCGGCCGCGAGGACGGCCGGCGACGAGTCAACGAGCTGCTTATGCACTTCGATTTGACCGACGCGGCCCGCAGGCCCGTGTCGACCTATTCGGGCGGGATGAAGCGCCGGCTCGACCTGGCGATGACCCTGCTCGGTGATCCCAAGCTCATCTTCCTCGACGAGCCGACCACCGGACTCGATCCGCGCAGCCGCCGCGGCATGTGGGACGTCATCGGCGAACTGGTCAGCGCCGGGGTGACCATCTTCCTCACCACCCAGTATCTCGAGGAGGCGGATCGCCTGGCCGACCGCGTCGCCGTGCTCGATCACGGCCGGATCGTCGCCGAGGGCACCCCGGATGAGCTCAAGCGGCGCGTGCCGGGCGGCCACATCAACCTGCATTTCGCCGATCCGCAGACCAGTCAGACAGCCGCTCAGGTCCTGGGAACGGCGATGCGCAGCGCCGAGAGTGCCACCTTGCAGGTTCCCGGCGACGGGTCGCCCGCGTCATTGCGTGCTCTGCTCGGTCGCCTGCGCGAAGTCGGCATCGAACCCGACCGGCTGTCGATCCACGACGCCGACCTCGACGACGTGTTCCTTGCACTCACCGGACATCCCCCCGACGAGCCTGAGCCCCAGACATGACATCACTCGCCTACACCCTCACCGACTCGCGCACGATGCTGCGCCGTCAGCTGAAGCACCTCCTGCGCTACCCGTCGATGACCGTGCTCCTGTTGGGCATGCCGGTCGTCTTCCTGCTCCTGTTCGTCTACGTCTTCGGCGGCCAGCTCGGCGCCGGCCTGACTCACCAGCACCTCACCGGCCACGGCAGCCGTGGCACCTACCTGAACTTCGTCGTGCCCGGCATCCTGCTGATGACCGTCGCGGCCGCCGCCAACGGCACCGCGATCTTGGTGGCCATGGACATGACCGGCGGCATCGTCGCCCGCTTTCGCACCATGTCGATCGCCCGCGCCTCGGTCCTGGCCGGTCACGTGCTCGGCAGCGTCATCCAGGCCCTCCTGGGCGTCATCGTGGTCAGCGGTATCGCGCTCGCCCTTGGCTTCCGGCCCACGGGCAGCCCGCTTCACTGGCTGGCCGCGCTCGCCATCCTGGCCCTGTTCGCCAATGCGCTCGCCTGGCTGTCAACCGCGCTCGGACTGGCCGCCAACAGCGTCGAGACCGCCAGCAACACCCCGATGTTCCTCACCCTCCTGCCCTTTCTGAGCAGCGGGTTCGTCACCATCGCCTCGCTGCCCACCCCGCTGCGACAGTTCGCCCGCTACCAGCCCTTCACGCCGGTCACCGATGCCGTTCGGGGCCTGCTGTTCGGCGGCGCGTCGTTCGCGAGCGACATCCTCCCGGCCATTGCCTGGAGCGTGGGGATCGCACTGGCCAGCTACCTTTGGGCCCGCCGCCTCTATAACCGCCGGCCGTAGAGCTGGATTCGTTCCACGGCGGCGGATGCCATCTGCGCAAGCTGCACCAGGGTCGCCTCGTCGAGCTCTGAGAACTCGCCGCTCTGCTTGTCGAATGCTTGGATCAGTCCAAGCTGGCGACCGTCGAGGGCGGTGAGCGGAGAGGCGAGCCATGCGCGCGGCTTCCAGGCCCCGGGCGCCGGTTCGCGCAGCGCGTGGTCGGCGCGACGGCGGTCGAGTTCGGTGGCCGTCATACGGAGCGAGCCGCTTGGCGGCGCCAGCACCCGGTAGAGCGCGGCGAGGTCGTCGAGCTGGGATCCGAGGGCTTCGTGGTGCTCGACCGCCAGCGCCTCGACGGTTGGCGCACGCTCGTCGAGCATCAGCCGGACGGCGCATCGCTCGGCGTTGGTTATCTCGCGCGCGTGTTCGGCGACGAGTTGCAGCAGCTCATCGAGCGACCCGGAGGCGTCGAACGCGAGCGAAGCGTCGGCCAGGAAGCTCGAGAGATGGCGGAGCATGGTGGCGTGGCGGCGCTCTACGAGTGCGGTTTCGCGGACTTCGCGCAACGCGCGCTGGAGCACCTCAAACGCGGACACGCTCTCGAGAAAGAACTCCCCGGCCGCTCGGATCAGCTCTTCGTGTCCCGCCGAGTCGCTCGGCGGGCGGACTCGGTCGAGCATGAGCTCCTGATGCGCGACCGCCAAGTCCAGCACGCTGAGGTCCTGCGCGACGGCTGAGCGGCCGAGCTCGTAGGCGCGGTTCAGCGCGTGCTCGTCGCGGTCTCGCAGATATGCATCGAAGCCCTCGCGGTACCGTTGAACGAGGTCGGCTCGGTTCGCGGTCATTTTCTACAGAGATAGCGGGCGACCAGCACCAGGGCGTCGTCGGATCCAACCCCGTGGTCGTGGAGGATGCGATCGGCGATCTCCCGGCACGATCCTCGCGGCATGAGGTCGTCGGCGAAGTCGCGGCGGATCCCGTCGGTGGCGAAGATCAGGACGTCGCCGTGTGCCAAGGGCAGGGTTTGTGGAGCTAGGCGGGGAAGCGCGTGCCCCACCACTCCGGTGTGCAAGAGCAGCGATTCGCTGACCGGGACCGGGGCGCCGCCGTGCAACAGACGGGACTCGACGTTCCCGATGCCCAACCAGGTGAGGGTGTGTTCTCGGCAATCGATCATGGCCAGGCTCAGAGCGGCACCGCGAGTCTGGGCCAGCGCCCGGTGGCATTCAAGCGCGGCGGCAGCGACGTCCTGATCGGAGGCTTTGAGACTGTCCGCCGCGATCAGCGCTGCGGCGGCTGCTTCGGGGCCGTGCCCGACCCCGTCGATCGCCGCGAGCAGCACACGCCGCGCGCCGCGACACACGACCGCGCGGTCGCCGAGGACGCTCTCACCCGGCATCGGCATGGTGGCGGTATCCCACTCGAGCGCCCCGTTCGTATCGGTCGCGGGCTGGACGCTCATTGTCCCTTCCCGTCCAGGTCGCGCAGATCGCGCCACATCCGCATGGTCACGGTAGTGCCCTGGTTGGCCACGGTCTCGATCGCGAAATCGTCCATGATCCCGCGTGCGCCCGGCAGCCCGAGTCCCAGGCCGCCTTTGCTGCCGACGCCTTCTCGTAGGGCGGCATCGACGTCGCGGATGCCCGGTCCCTGGTCGCGGGCGACGACGAGGACGCCGCGTCGATCTGCCTCGTAAGCAGGCGCGAGCTCGATCTCCCCGCGCCCGGCGTGGACGACGATGTTCCGAGCGATCTCCGAGATGGCAGTGGCAAGCAGAGTCGCGTCGGTGCGCGAGAACCCGAGCTCGCTGGCGATGGCACGACCCCGGGCGCGCGCCGGCACGATGTCCGCGTCCGACACCACCTCCATCCGAACCGCCTCGTCACTCATCGCTCTGACGAGGTCGCGTCATCAGATCACTCAGCAGCTCGAGCCCCTCCTCGAGGTCGAGCGCCGTGTGCAGTGGCTCGATGTTGAGCTTGAACTGCACCATGGCCACCGCGACGTCGGGCTGGATGCCGACGATCACCGTCGCGGCCCCGCGGAGCTTTGCAGTCAGCGCGATCGTGCGCAGCGACCTGGCCACGAACGAGTCGATCACGTCCAGAGCCGTGACGTCGATCACGATGCCCTGGGCACGCAGCCTGCCCACCCGATCGGCGAGCTCGTCGCGTAGCTCGAGGACCTCGTCATCACGGAGAGCCGACTGGATGGACGCGATGAGGTGATCCCCCTGTTTGAGGATCGCGACGCTCACGAGCCGCTACCGATCGGCCGTGCGCAGCGTGTCATCGACGCGGAGCACCGTGTAGCCAAGCAACCGTTCGGCCTCCTCCAACCCGCCCTGGAGGTCCCCGACCGTCTGCATCATGCTGAGATCGACCCCGAGGTCGACGAGCGTTTGCGCCACTTCGGAGGAGAGCCCGGTGATGATCGCGCGCGCCCCCATCAGCCGGGCCGCCTCGACTGTCTGTACGAGGTGGTTGGCAACCGTGAGATCGATCATCCCCACGCCGGTGATGTCGATCACGACCACCCGCGCCCGGGTCTCGCGAATCGCGCTCAGGAGCTGTGTGGTCAGCTGGCGCGCGCGCTGGGTCTCGAGCCCGCCGATGATGGGCAAGATCAACAGCCGGTCTCGCACCCGCAGGACCGGGGTGGACAGCTCGCGGATCGCGGCCTGCTGCGCGCGGATGATCCGCTCTCGCTGCTCGACGAAGCTCACCCCGACCGTGACGGCTACGCGGTTGGCCGCGGGCTCGTAGATGTCGAGGACCCGATTCAGCTGGTCGGGGTCGCTCTGGTAGCGGACGAACAGCTCACGGGCCAGGACGTCGCGCAGCAACAGGACGATTCCCAGGACCTCGTGCGTCTCCACCCCACGGGGGATGATCCGATCTGACAGGTCGCGCGCGTACGCCTGCAGGGTCTCGACGCTCCCGGTCTCCAGCGCGTCCACGTAGTTGTCATACACCGCGGTGACCTCGGAGAAGATCTCCTCCTGGCTCATCACCCTGAGCAGCTGGGCCTCGCTGATCCGCGACGCCCACTGCTCGCGCAGCTCCGAGCGTTTGTGACGCAGGTAGGCGACAAGCTCCTCCAGCGACGCTTCTCGCGCACCAGCGCTGGTCGCGGCGTCTGGTACCCGCGGCGAATCCGTCTCCATTCCAACCTCCTTTGCGTAATACCGCCACCGGGCGCGCTGCACCCGCGACGGAAGACTCTTGCCGATCCAGCTTCATGCCGACGCCCTACGAGCACCGTCGAGAAACAGGCTCGTGATCGCGTCAACCTTGTCCTCCACCCCCGCCGATGACGCCCCGCCGAGCACGCTGACGATCACGCCGATCAACGCCTCCACCAGCCAGCCTACCGGTACGTCCTCACGGATCTCCCCGAGCGAGCGACCGCGCTCGATAAGCGCGCCAAGGACTCCGCTCACGCGCTGATCGAACTCCTTCGGAGCGACTGTGGCCCGTTCACGCGCCAGCACGACGAAGTAGTCCCCCACGACCACCAGCGCGCGCACGGCGCGGGTGAATGCCTCCTCGATCGCGACCTCATCGAGTCGTGCCGCTGCCAGGCCCTGGCCTGCCTCCTCGACGGCTGCGCTCCCGAGGGCCTCTAGCAGCGCTTCGCGGTTCGGGAAGTAGCGATACAGCGTCGCGCGCGCAACGCCCGCCGCGCTCGCCACGTCGCTCATGCTCGCACCATCCCCGTGCGCGGCGAGCACCGCGGCGGCGGCTTCGACGATTACCGCGGCCACGCGCTCGCGCAGGCCCGGCCGGGGAGAGGGATTAGACATCGTTGTCTCATATCTAGTTTACCAGTGGGCTGCATGGGACATCATTGTCTCATAACCATCCACGATCGTCCTACAAATGGACAAGAAAGATCATGATGTTCAAACCAAGCACCAAACACCAGTTGGCCTCTAGCGAAGAGCGCACGAACCAGCCGACCGCGGGGTCGCGACGAGTCAGCCCTCCGTCGTGGGCGTCGCGTGCAAAGCGACCGCGTGGTCATGTCGTCGGACACGCCGTGGGCGGCGCCCCGCCCCCATCGCTCGCCGGCCGGCCACGCGGCCACGTGATCGGACGCGCCCGCAGCCGCGGTATCCGGAGCGCGCGATGAGCTATCTGATCGTCGACGCCGCCGACGACGCGGTACTCGCCACATGCGAGTCGGCCCAGGACGTACGCCCGATCCTGGAATACATCCACAAACAGCAGCCGGGACGCGAGGTGATCGTCGTACGGTTCGGCGAGCATCGCGGCGATGAGTTCGGCAGCCAAACGCAGCTCACCGTACGCACGCTGAGCGACGCGGACGGCTTCGCCCTCGACGGGCGGTGATCCTCATGCGCAGTGAACCCTGGGAGGGCCAAGCGGAGGGACTTATCCGCGGCTACGTCGGTCGGTTTGTTCCTGTCTGGCGCTCCACTCAAGCCACCCGATCTCGAGTCGTTCTCCCCCCCGGCGGACTCGCCGTCCAAATCGGGCGCGAGGCCGAGGCCGTCGTCATCGCGCTTGACGGGGAGCTCGACCTCCCCGTCGTGCCGTTGGTACGAGACGCCCTCGCGCGCGCGTTGCGTGAGCCAGGGGAACGACTGATCATCGACCTCAGTGGGCTCACGTTCATCGACTCGAGCGGCCTGTACGCGCTTCTCCAAGCCGACAAGCGCTGCCGCGATGCCGGACGCGTGCTGACGATCTGGCCGGGGCCACCGAACGTGCAAAAGGTGTTCGAGCTCACCAACACCATCGACTCCCTGCCGTTCGCGAGCGGCAAGTAACGCGTCCCTTGCGCAGACGCACGCGCAACGCATCGGTTGCCGATTCCGCGGAATCACATCGTGCCTACGTGCCCTTCGTCTTGAGTAAGACGACGGCACGCGGGCCTCATATCTCCGTGAGAGCGATTCCGCGGAATCGTTTCGGAACTCGAACCGCCGTGCTCGCGCCTGCCGGATCCGCATGGGCACGGGTCGTTGTTGCCGAGCCGCTCGATCAGTTCGACCTCGCCGGCCTTGACCGACCGTGGTCCGCGCTTCACATGGTTTCGGACGGGTAGCCGCGCCGACGCTTGCTGGTCGGCTCAAAACGAGAACTCGTCCTCGGGGTACAGGTCGTATTCGTTGCGGTTCTTTGCCATGGGATTCCTCCTCGTCGTGCAGGGTCATGCGGCGGCGCGATGTCGAAGCCCACGTCGGGCATGCCGCCATCTGCCGCGTCGGCGATCGAGAAGCCGTTCGAGACCATGCCACCCACCACGGTCTCCAAGTCGGTGTAGATCACGAGCGTGTCGACGCCGGTGTAACCGCACACCCGAATCTCAGGGTGCAATTACCGAACCGCACGGTGAGGACCTTTCTCTTTCAGACGGGGCCTCAAATTCAGTTAGAGCTTCTTCAAGTTGAGCATCACCTGGTTGGTTTGCAAGGGTGAATTTTCACATCGCGCCGCGCCGGCCGCTACCGTTCCCCAATGTGGAGTTCAGCCGCGAACTGCGCAACGACGTACTGGCCGGAGACATCACGCTCTCGGTCCGGCTGTGGGCCCGTCCGCGGGTCAAGGAGGGCGGCCGATACGCGGTCGGCCTCGGCGAGATCGAGGTCGACGCCATCGAGCTCGTCCCGTTCGCGGCGATCACCGAGGAGGACGTGCAACGGGCCGGCGAGCCCGACCGTGAGACGCTGCGCGAGCGCGCCGCCCACGCGGGGCCGATCCACGAGGACACGCTCGTCTATCGCATCGAGTTCCACCCGGTGAGCGAGGCGCGCGAGCGGCGGTAGGGTAGGCAGCGTGTTCGCCAGGTGGCGCCGAGTTCTGGCCCTTGTCGCGCTGCTCGTGTTCTGTGGCCTCGCGACGGCCAGCGCGTCGCTCGTGCCGGCAACGCACCGCGCTCGGCCCCCGGCCTACGGCGTTGACATTCAAGCGATCTTCAACGCGGCCGGCGATCCATGGCTCGTGGCCAATTTCACTCCAGACGGATCGTTGGCCACACCGCATTGGTCGATGTGCCCGCCGGCTCCACAGGATGCCTGCACGCCTGCTGCCTCGAAGCACCAGGAGCTCAAACCGGGACCCGAGCCTGCCGGCACGCGCTTCGTGGCCGCCGCACGTTACGCCGGCCGGACCTACTCGGCCGCCGTGACCTGGCAGGGCAGGGTGCAAGCGGTCAGCGCCCCGGCAATCGCCGGCATCCCCCGTGAGGGCAGCGTAATCACGCCCCTTCGGGCACAGTGGACAGGCGGCTGGCAAGGTGACTCCGACCAGCTCGGTGTCGAGGCGTGCGCCCGCGCGAACGGCACTAGCTGCCGGATGCTCGGCGGCGGGGAGCTCGGTTGCCCCGACAACACCTCTCGTCCCCGATTGCGCGGTTGGTTCACGGGTTGGTATCTGTTCGCGCTGGATGCCCGGCTCCCGACGGGGGACGCATGCGCCGGCACCGGCTACTACGCGAACGCGGATCTCCCGGTGTGGCGAGTCGGTCAGACGGTTGCCAGGTCGCCGGTGCTCGCCAGGATCACCGGCCCACCGCGGCCGACCGTGAGGTTCCTCCGGCCGGCGGTGCTCACCAATGGAGCGCTGTACGTCGCTCGCGTACGGTGTCCGACCCGCTGCACCGGCCGCCTTGATGTCGAGGGCGGAGTCTCCGGGGCGGGGTGCGACTTCGCTTTTCGCGGAACCCGGCAGCTTGGCGTGAGCCCGGCGAACCTGCGTCACGGGATGTTGATCGTGAGCATGCACATCGACGACAGCCCCGACCTTCGAGCGCAGTCGACGTTTCGCTGATCGCGCCGCCTAGGCAATAGGCCCAGCGCGTGGCCCCCAGCTACGCTGAGCGCATGGAGCGCGTAAACGTCACAATTTTCACGGACCCCGGCTGCCCGTTCGGCTTCAACGCCCAGCGCCAGGAAGCGCAGCTCGTGTGGCATTACGGCCACGGACTGGACATCACCCGGCGGATGATCGTCCTGACCGAGAAGAGCTCGTCGTACGAGGAGCGCGGGCTCAGCCGGGAGATGGTCGCCGGCAACGCGAAGCGCCTGCGGTCCACGTACGGCATGCCGATGTCGACAGATCCGCCGGATCGCCTCGCCGCGACCATCGAGGCGTGTCGGGCCTATGTCGCCGCGCGGATCCACGATCCGGCCCGGGCAGACCTGCTGTTGCGCGCTCTGCGCCGGCGGGCGTTCTCCGAGGGCCGACGGCTCGATGACCCCGACACGATCTACGACGCCGGCTCCGAGGTGGGAATCGGGGTCGACGCGCTCGAGGCGTGGATGGCCGACGAGGAGGTCGAGGCCGCCCTGCGCGACGACATGGCCGCCACCCGCGCCCCGGCGCCCGAGGCGCTCGCGCTGGCGCACCGGCTCTCCAAGAGCGACGGCGGCTGGCGCTACTCCACCGGTTCGGCGGTGTTCGAGCGCGGTGAGCGACAGGTGGTCATGCCCGGCTTTCAGCCGTTCGCGGTATACGAGGTGGCGGTCGCGAACGTCACTCCGGATCTCGAGCGACGCCCGGCGCCCAAATCGGCCGAGGAGGTACTGAGCTGGGCGAGCTACCCGCTGGCCACGGCGGAGGTGGCCGAGCTGCTCGGCGTCGGCGTCGGGGAGGCGCACAAGCAGCTTGAAGACGTCGGAGCGGAGCTTGCCCCGGCGGCCGGAGACGGCTACTGGTCGCCCAGATAGGCGGCCGGGAGGTTCCGGCCGGGCACCTGGTCCGGCGTGTAGATCTTCGGATCGCCCGGATACGCGACGCGCCAGTCGTGTGCCGAGTACCAGTCGAACCGGTTCAGCAGCTGCGGGTTGACGCGGTCCGGACCATCGAAGTGATGCTGGGCCGCCTGCTGCGCGCTCCACGCCTGCCAGGCCTGGTAGACCGACCGCATGTTGGCCGGGACGACGCCCTGTGTCCTGGATGCCTGACGCTTGGCAGAGCCGAGGGTCGTCGGACCGCCCGGAGCACCCAGGTTGAGCGGGATCTTGTTCGGCTGCAGCGTGTACGGCTTGAAGTTCCAGCCGCGCGACTTGTTCGTGAACGCGGCGTACATCGGCTCGGCCGCCTCGTCCTCCTGATTCATCGGGTGGATGCCGAGGATCTGCTCGATCGTCTTGACCATGTTGAGCTGCGTGTAGTAGCTGTCCTCCACCCCGTGCGCGGAGTACGGGCTGACCACGAAGGCGGGACCGCGGTGGCCGTCGACGTGATCGACGCCGTTCTGGGTGTCGTCCTCCACGATGAAGATCGCGGTGCTCTTCCAGAACCGGCTGTGGGAGATCGTGTCGACCACGCGGCCGACGGCGAGGTCGTTGTCGGCGACCTGGGCGACCGGGATCGGGACCGAGGTCTTGTTCGATACGCCGGTGGCTCCGGTGTGGTCGGTCATCAGCCACATGAACGTCAGGTTGGGCATGCGGCCGCGATGCTCTTGCCGTTTGAACACCGGCATCCACTGGTCGACCCGGTATTGGTCGGGGATCGAGAGCTGGAAGTTCGGGTAACAGGCCTCAGTGATCTTCTGGAGCGATGGGATGTCCGCCTTCGCTCTCACCCACTGGCATGGGTTGCTGATCGGCGCGGGGCCCTGCCGGCCGTGCTCGAGCCACTGCGACTCCGCGTACCATTGATTCCAGACGGGCGCGTTCGCCGCCAGGCTGAACGGATCGTGGATGTACTCACCGAAGTTCTGCACGCTCACTCCCGCCTTCTCGGCGGCGTTCCAGAGGAAGCCGTCACGCTGGTAGGCGAGCGAGTCCCCACCCTGCGACGGATAGGACCGGTAGAACGCGCCGAACTCCTTCTCGGTGTAGTCGTTGGCCTCGGCCTGGACGAGCCAGTTGTGACCGTCGGCTGACAGCGTGCCCTCGTCATAGAAGTTGTCGAGATCGCCGAACCGCCTGGCCAGTGTGTGGAAGTTCGGGCTGACCTGCGCGCCGAACTGCGCGTCGGCCGGGTCACCGTTACCTTCGTGAAGGTCACCGAGCACCTGGTCATAGGCGCGGTTCTCCTTGACGATCACGACCACGTGCTTGATCGGCGAACTTCCGCCGAGATGGGCCGGGATGACTTTCGGCACGGTGTCGTAGTGGCCCTGGTTGATCGGCCTGATCTGCGACCAGTCGTCATCGGTGAAGACGGTCTGGGTGTACCGCGGGATCTTCTTGTCGGACGGCATCGTGAACTTGGTCACGCTGCCCGTGTCGTCGTAGGTGTTGTGGCCCGTGGCGACTGACGTGTCGGGACCCTCGTTGATCTTCGACTCAGGACCCCGGGCGCCGATGCCCTTGTCGTTGGTAACCACGATCTTGCCCGCGCCGAGACCCCGATCGGGTTGGACCTGGACGGGGTACCAGTCGGTCGGGAGCAGGCCGACGAGCCTCATCCTCGAATGCAGGCCGCGGTACCGGTACACGGCTATCGCGTTGTCGCGCCCGATGCTGACCAGCACGTGGCTGGGGTCCGACATGTTGATCGCGTTCGCGTAGCTGCCAACCTTGGCGCCGGGCACCGGATTGGTCTGGACGGTCTGGGCGACGCGGTTGTGGCGCTCATCGATCAAGGAAAGGGTGTCGTCGTTCGAGTTGGCGACGAACAG
The DNA here is from genome assembly GCA_963834675.1 of uncultured Solirubrobacterales bacterium. GTDB lineage: Bacteria > Actinomycetota > Thermoleophilia > Solirubrobacterales > Solirubrobacteraceae > Palsa-465. The sequence continues at coordinate 253,552 of CAWICS010000008.1, read as the reverse complement.
CGTCTTACCGTGCTGGAAGAGCGCGGTTGGCTGCAGGCCGACCGCGATCTCATGGGTCTGCTTGCCGGTCGTGAGGTTGACGACCGACACGGTGCCGGTGATCGCGCCGCCGGTCTGCCGGCTAGACACGATCGGCGTGCCATCGGAAAGGTTGGTGAACTGTCCGTGCGTCGCCGGGCGGCCGCCCTCGTTGGAGACGTAGGCGACCGTCCCGTGGTCGGCGAGGACGACCTGACGCGGCGCGTTGCCGACCGGGATCCGGTTGGTCAGAGTGGCGGTCTGCGTGTTGATCACGCCGAGCGTGTTGTTGCCGTTGAGCGCCACGTACAGCGTGTTGCCGTCTGGGGACAGAGCCATGCCCGACGGTAGCCAGGCCCCATTCGGATTACTCGGACCGATGTTCGGGTTGCACGCCGATGAGGTGAGAGCCGAGCCGCACAGCGCGACCTGACCCGCCTTGGTCGCCGCGCCGGTCGCCGGGTTGAAACTGAACTTGTCGAGCCAGGTCGACTGAGGGACCCAGAGGGTGCCGCCGTCGGCCGAGAACAGCGGGCCATCCGGAGCGACCGAGAAGTCCTCGGCGGTGCCGGAGCCACTGTCCAGCCCGGTCTGGGAGACGATCGCGTTCGTGCGCAAGTTGACGATGGTTAGGAAACCGGAGAAGTCATTCCAGCCAAGGGCCGCCAGATACGTGCCGTTAGGGCTGATCGTGCTCGACACGAGCCGGGCGTTATGGTCGAGGATGCGGGTGCCCAGCGGCGAGATCCACTGGTTGGTGGGGAGAAGGATCCCGTTGGCGTAGGCGTGACCGACCTTCTCGTGGCGGAACGGGTTGAACCCGACGATCGCGGCGGAGGCGACACCCACCACGGCGACGCACGCTGCGAGGGCCATGGCGATGGTGACACGACCACGCCGACGCCCGCGTGCCCGTCTCGACACGAGATTTCTCACGGCCTATCCCTCCCCACAGATGGTATGAGCTGTTCGCCCTGCTGAGGGCGCTGGCGCGGTGAACGACGCGCCGGCGCACCCTATCACTCGGCCCCTCGGCGCTGGCTATATTGGCGCCGTGGACGCTGTCCGGGCGACAGGGCTGGTCAAGCGCTTCGGCGCGACGACCGCGGTCGACGGGCTCGACATGTGCATCGGCCCCGGCGAGGTGCGCGGGCTGCTCGGCCCAAACGGCGCCGGCAAGACGACACTGCTGCGGATGCTGTTCGGTCTGATCCGGCCTGACAGCGGCACGGTCGAGCTGCTCGGTCATCGGCTCGACCATCTCGGCGGCGACATGCTGGATGCCGTCGGTGGCTTCGTCGAGGAGCCCAGCTTCTACCCGTATATGTCGGGCCGCTCGAACCTCGCGCTGCTGGCCAAGCTCGACGGACGGCGCGCCGGGGCCCGCGAGATCGACGACGCCCTGGAGCGGGTCGATCTGCGTGAACGCGCCGGTGGCAGGGTGAGCTGCTACTCGACCGGAATGCGCCAGCGACTCGGCCTCGCGGCGGCGCTCTTGCGCACCCCGCGGCTGCTCCTGCTCGACGAACCGACCAGCGGGCTCGATCCGGCCGGGACCCGTGGCGTCGTGGCACTCGTGCGCGAGCTGGCCGCCGACGGCGTCGCGGTCCTGCTCTCGAGCCACCACATCGGAGAGCTCGAGAAGCTGTGCGACTCCTACACCGTGCTCCGCGACGGGCGGGTCGTGTGGGACGGGACCGCCGCCGAGCTCGACAAGCAGGCGCCGCACTCGGCCTACGCGCTCTCGACCAGCGACGACCGGCAGGCGCTCGAGCTGTCGTCACACATCGCCGGAGTGCGCGTGCAGCCCGCGGCGCGCGGAGGCCTCGCCGTGGCCGCGCGGCCCGGGCGCATGGACGAGCTCGTGGCCGCCCTCGGCGAGGCCCGGGTACTGATCCGCCGCCTCGAGCTCGTGGTCAGCCCGCTCGAGAGCATGTTCTTCGCGCTCACCACCGACCACGGGCCCGCGACGCTCGAGGCACTCGAGCCCCAGCAGCTCGCCGACACGATCCTGGCCGGGGCATGAGCGCACTCGCGTCCGCTGCGCCTGCACCCCGAGCGGAACCCAGGGTCACCGACGGGGTCGGCCTCGCCTACGCGACCGAGCTGCAGAAGTTGATCGCGCAGCTGACCACGCGCATCCTGATCCTGGTCTGCGCCATCGGCCCGCTCGCCTTTGCCCTGATCCTCAAGGTCCAGAGCGGCACGCCGTCCGATGCGCTGTTCGGCGTCTGGGTCCACTCGTCCGGATTCGCCGTCTCGCTCGTGATCCTGGGGTTCGCGGGTTCCTGGGGATTCCCGATCATCGCCGGCGTCCTGGCCGGCGACTTGTTCTCCTCCGAGGACCGCCACGGGACGTGGAAGACGATCCTCACCCGCTCATGCACCCGGGAGGACGTGTTCGCCGGCAAGCTGCTCGCCGCGGGCACGTTCGCGGTCGGACTGATGTTGGTCCTGGCCGCGGTGAGCCTGATCGCCGGCATCGCGCTGGTCGGCCCGCACGCGCTGGTGAACCTGAGCGGCGTCCTCACCTCGGCCGGCCGGATGTTCGCGCTGACCGTGGTGAGCTGGCTGGTCTGCCTCCTGCCCTTGCTCGCCTACACGAGCCTCGCGATCCTGTTCTCGGTCGCCACCCGCAACGGGATCCTCGGCGTGCTCGGGCCGCTGCTCGTCGCGCTGATCACCCAGCTGCTCGACCTGATCGGCAAGGGCGTGATCGTCCACGAGCTCCTGATCGGCTCAACGTTCGACGGCTGGCACGGCCTGTTCACAAGTCGCCCGTTCTTCGGCCAGGTGCTCGTCGGGAGCCTGGTCTCGGTGGCCTGGATCACGGCCTGCCTGACCATGAGCTGGCGCATCATGCGCCGGCGAGACTTCCTCACCGGGGTCGGCGGACGCGGACCGAGCTGGACCGCCCCGATCAAGGTGGTGGCGGTCAGCGGCGTCGTGATCGCCGCGTTCGCACTGGGCTGCAGCGTCGGCCCGACCGGGGTCACCGCGTATCGGGTCGCGTACGCCATCGGCCGTGAGTTCAACAACGTGACGCTCCTGCAGCAGCAGCTGATCGGCCGCCAGGTGCCGGCGAACGCCCGGCTCTACGTCCAGCCGTCGTGCAACCGGCGCGCGGCCAAGGCGATCGGCCCGGGCGACTGGAACTGCAACATCTACGTCTATCTCCCCCAGCCGAATTCGGTCCCCTACCAGCTGACCTCGGTTGAGTACGACGTCAGCGTCCAGTACAACGGCTGCTACAAGGCGCAGTCGCCACCGGCCTTCCTGGGCGGCGCGACCATGCGCGACGCGGCCGGACACAGCGTCACCAATCCGCTGTTCATCGTCTACGGCTGCTTCAACGTCCTCTGAGGACGTCGCCCCGGCGACCGCCGCCTACGCCCGGTAGCGGCCGACTTCTTCCGGGTCGGTCAGCTCGTCGGTCGAGATGTCGGGCTGGGGGCGCGGTCGGCTCTGGCGGGGCAGCCGCCCCGCGCGGCGGGCCTGCTCGGTGAGCAGATACTCGATCTGGCCGTTGATGCTGCGCAGCTCCTCGTCCGCCCAGCGGCGAAGCACCTCGAACAGGCGAGGGTCGAGTCGGAGAAGAAACCGCTTGCTCTCAGGCATCCAAGCTCGCCGTTACGTGTAGAGGCTGCCCGTGTTCATCACGGGCATCGGGGAGTGGTCTCCGGAAAGCACGATCATCAGGTTCGACACCATCGTGGCCTTGCGTTCGGTGTCGAGCTCGACTAGGTCCGAATCGGCCAGCTGGGCCAGCGCCATCTGCACGAGGCTGACCGCTCCCTGGACCATCGTCCTACGAGCGGCCAGGATCGCTTCGGCCTGCTGGCGGCGAAGCATCACCTCGGCGATCTCGGGCGCGTAGGCCAGATGGGTGAGCCGGGCCTCGAGGATCTCGATCCCGGCCAGGTCGAGCCGCGCCTGAAGCTCGGCCTGAAGGGCGCCGCGGACCTCATCGACATTGCCGCGCAGCGACGCAGTTTCCGGCTTGTAGTCGTCGTAGGGGTACTCGCTGGCCAGATGACGCAGCGAGGTCTCGCTCTGCACTACCACGAACTGCTCGTATTCGGCAACGTCAAACATCGCCTTGGCCGTATCGACGATGCGCCACACCACGACGGCGGCGATCTCGATCGGGTTGCCGCTGGCGTCGTTGACCTTGATCCGCTCGCTCTGGAAGTTGCGCACCCGTAGCGACACCTTCTTGCGCTTGTTGAACGGGTTGCACCACCACAGGCCGGGTTCCGTGACCGATCCGTTGTAGCGGCCGAACAAGGTCAGCACACGCCCCTCGTTGGGCTGGACGACCACGAACCCTCCAGCGGCGATTCCGAAGATCACCAGCAGGACGATGCCGAGCACCCTGGGGCCAGAGCCGTAGAAGAGCAGCGTGACGCCTACCGCGAACATCACCCACACGCCGACGCACAACGGGAGGCCCGGGACACCCCATGCCCGTCGCTGCTCATGCGTCTGAGCCGCCGGGAGGGGCTTGCGATCGAGCGGCTGGCTCGTCGCGTCTCTATCCGATATCACGGACATATCGTATCTCCACGGCGGACATGATATCACAAAGCTATTGCATAGCCATCGCCAGCGTGATATCACATGGCTATCGCACCCATCGAAACGGAAGAAGAAAGCCATGTCCACTCAACCACTCATCCGGATGGCCCCCACGGCCTTCCCGGATCCGGCGGAGGAGCTCTCGGGCGCGGGCGTGATCGACGTCGCCCACCTGCGCAAGGCATACGGCACGACGCTCGCGGTGGACGACGTGAGCTTCACGGTCAACGCCGGGGAGATCTTCGGAATCCTCGGCCGCAACGGCGCCGGTAAGACCACGACGGTCGAGTGCATCACCGGCTTGCGGCCTCCTGATCGCGGCTCGATCAGCGTCCTCGGACTCGACCCCCGCCGCCACGGTCGCGAGCTTCACGAGCGAGTCGGCGTGCAGCTCCAGCACAGCGCCCTGCCCGATCGCATCCGGGTCGGCGAGGCAGTCGAGCTGTACGCATCGTTCTATCGAGCCCCCGCGGATGGGCGCGAGCTACTGAGCGCGCTCGGGCTCGACCAGGCACGCGGTCATTACTTCGGCAAGCTGTCCGGCGGCCAGAAGCAGCGGCTGTCGATCGTGCTCGCGCTGATCGGACAGCCCGAGATCGCCGTCCTGGACGAGCTGACCACCGGGCTCGACCCCGAGGCCCGTCGTGATACCTGGAAGCTGATCGAAGGGATACGAGACCGGGGCGTCACGATCGTGCTGGTCACCCACCTGATGGAGGAGGCCGAGCGGCTGTGCGATCGCGTGGCGCTGATCGACCACGGCCGCGTGATCGCGCTCGACCGGCCTGCGGGACTGAGCGCGGTGGCGAGCACGAGCCAGCGGATTCGCCTGCGCTCACCGGGTTCGCTCGGCGACACGGTCCTTCAATCGGTGCCCGAGGTCAACCGGGTGGAGCGACATGGCCCGGACCTCGTCGTCTTCGGCTCGGGAGAGCTGTTGACCGCGGTCGTACTGGCCTTCGACCGCGCGGGCCTGCGCGCCGAGGACGTCCGCACCGAGACGACAAGCCTCGAGGACGCCTTCCTCGCCCTTACCGACGAGACCTCCCATGCCACCACCACGAATCCGGAGACGACGCGATGAGCACCCTGGCCCTTGTCCTGACCCCCCGGCGACGTCGCGCGTTCGGCCTGCTCGTCGCCACCGAGATGAAGATCGGGCTCCGCCGCCCAATCGGGGTCTTCGTCGCCGTCGCGATCCCGCTCCTCCTCCTGGTGATCTTCGGAAGCATTCCGGCTACCACCCGTCCGTCGGCGGCGTTGGGCGGCATCTCGTTCTTCACGCTCTACGTCCCGACGCTGCTCGTGTTCATCCTGATCGCGGTCGGGCTGGGCGGGCTCCCCCAGCAGCTGGCCGCCTACCGGGAGCAGGGCGTGCTGCGCCGGCTCTCGACCACCCCGGTGCCGCCGTCCTGGCTGCTGGCCGCCCAACTGACCGTCAGCCTGATCCTGGCCACCATCGGGATCGTGATCCTCCTGGGCGTCGGAGCCGTCGCGTTCCAGCTCGCGTTTCCGCCGAGCATCGGCGGGTGTCTCGTCGCGCTCGCCTCGCTCGTTCTCACCGTCGCGGCAACGCTCGGCCTCGGGCTGTGCGCAGCCGCGCTGGCCTCGAGCCCACAGGTCGCGGGGGCGTTCCAGGCGTTGTTCTTCTACCCGCTGGCCTTCTTCTCGGGCCTGTACATCCCGATCCAGGAGCTCCACTCGGCAGTGGTCAGCGCGATCGCCAAGGTCCTCCCGACCGGGGCGGGATTCAACGCGCTCCACGCCTCCTTCCTCGGGCACTCCCCGGGCATCGAGCCGCTCCTCGTTCTCGCCGGCTGGGCGATCGGCTGCAGCGTGGCTGCCGCCCGCCTGTTCCGCTGGGAGTGAGCCGCGACCCGTCATAGTTCCCGGGGCAATGAGAGCGCTGGTCGCAGTCCTGCTCGGTTCACTCGCGCTGTCCGCGAACGCGGCCGCGGCCTCGCCGGCGCCGGTCGTGTCCGCGCAACTACCGGGGCTGCCGTGCTCGGTGAGCGCCACCCTGCACCTGGACAGGGCGACGAAGGCGATGAACTATGGCGGCTCGATTCACTGCACCGGCCGGAGCGGCGAGAAGACCATCGACGTCGTGCCTCAGGTATCGAATGTGATCGCCGGCCAGCGGCGCTGGTTCAACATCACGCTGGCCGGCCGCTACCAGGGGCCTACGCCGGTCGAGCCGCTGCGCGTGACCGACAGCCGGGCCTACGTTCCGAGCCACAGCTACCGGCTGTTGGTCTACGGACGGGTCACCTCGGCGAGCGGGCACTCGTCGGCCGTCACCGTATGCTCGGGATGCACGGGATCGGTGCCCGGCCTCGGCATATCGCCGTCGCACACCTTCCAGGCCCAGCCGTCGAGCGCGGTACGTCTGGCGGGCACCTCTTGCACGCTGCTTCAAGACGGGCTCACGTTCACGCTGGTGAACGGGAGCTACGTGGTCGATTACGGCGCCAACACCCCCTGCGGCCGCGCCGCCGCCGTGCGCAGCGTCACCGTCTGCGTTCAGGTCGTCAATCGAAGCAGCGGACGCTCCGTGTGGTTCACGGTCTCCGGCTCGTGCGTGTCGACCGGGCCGACCACCGCCGACCCCGCGAAGGTGAGCACCGCGAGAACCGCATACCTCGGGCACGGCTATCGGGTCGCGGCCAAGACGACGGTCACCCAGGGCACCGTCACCCGGTCGGCGACTGTATACAGCGCCGCGGCCGGACCGTAGACCTGGGCGCCTAGACGGCCGCCCGGCTCAGGAGCGAGCGGAGCGTGGCCCGCTCCTCGTCGCTGAGCGCGCCGAACAGCTCGTCCCCGAGGCTCTCCTGGGCCTGTTCAGCCCGCTCGAGCGCGGTGCGGCCCGCCTCGGTCAGCTCGACGACGTGGCGCCGGCGGTCCGCCGCGTCCCGCTTGCGCTGGACGTAACCGAGGTCTTCGAGCTCGTTGAGGAGCAGGACGCAGTTGTTGGGGTCCAGCCACAGTGACTCGCACAGGTGCTGCTGGAGCGCCGGGGCGCCGGAGCTCAGGTAGCCGAGCAGCATGAGTTGCCGCAGCTTCAGCCCCAGGAGCTCTTCCGTGCTCCGCTTCTTGATGGCCGTGGCCAATCGCATGAGCATCACGACCGTGCCGGGCGATGTATCTACCGCCATACCGGGATAGATGGTATCAGGATTATCATCTTGCATCGAATGATAGTCCATGGTACAGTGATCATCAACGAGCAAGCGAAAAGCTATATCGGAAGGATGATCACTATTTTCACGAGCTTACTCAGCGGAGAACGCCGGCGCTGGGTCGCGCTGGCAGTGGTGTGCATGGGCCAGCTGATGATGGTCCTCGATGCGACCATCGTTAACGTCGCGCTGCCCTCGATGCAGCGGGACCTCGGCTTCTCGCAGGCCAACCTCGCCTGGGTCGTCGACGCGTACATGATCGCGTTTGGGAGCTTCCTGCTCCTGGCCGGCCGTCTTGGCGACATGCTCGGCCGCAAGCGGATGTTCCTGATCGGGCTGGTCATGTTCACGTTCGCCTCGGTCGCCTGCGGCCTGGCCGACGGACAGGGCGTGCTGATCGCAGCCCGGTTCCTCCAGGGCCTGGGCGGAGCGGTCGCGTCGGCCGCGGTGCTGGCCCTGCTGGTCACCGAGTTCCCGCGGCCCCACGAGCGTGCGATCGCGATGAGCGTCTACACGTTCATCGTCTCGAGCGGCGGCTCGATCGGCCTGCTCGCCGGCGGCGTGCTCACCCAGGCCGTCAGCTGGCACTGGATCTTCTTCATCAACGTCCCCATCGGCGCGCTGACCTTCGTGCTCGGCCGGGCCCTGATCAACGAGACCAAGCGCCTCGAGGGAGGCCACGGCATCGACGTGATCGGCTCCTTGCTGGTCACCGTGGCGCTGATGCTGGGTGTCTACGCGATCGTCAAGGCCAGCCAGTACGGCTGGGTGTCGGCCCACACGCTCGGCTTCGGCGGCGCCGCGATCGCGCTGCTCGGCGTGTTCGTGGCGGTCGAGTCGCGGCTCGCCCACCCCATGTTCCCCCTGCGGATCCTGCGCGTGCCGGGGCTGGCCGCCTCGAGCGTGGTCCGCGGGTTCCTGGTCACCGGGATGTTCTCGACCTTCCTGCTCGGGGTGCTCTACCTCCAGCACGTGCACGGGTATGGTGCGCTCCGCACCGGCCTGGCCTTCCTGCCGCTGACGGTGGCCCTGGGCCTGCTGTCGGTCGGGGTGACCGCGCGGTTGATGGAGCGGTTCGGGCCATCTCGGGTCCTGGTGGCGGGGTTGGTCGCGATCACCGCGGCGCTGATCCTGTTGTCTCGCCTCCCGGCGCAGACAAGCTACCTGCCGGCCATCTTCGGCCCGTTCGCGCTGCTGGGCCTGGGAGCGGGGCTAGCGTTCCTGCCCCTGACCACGATCGCGATGGCCGAGGTGCCGCTCGGCGACGCCGGTCTGGCCTCCGGGATCGTCAACGCATCGCTGCAGATCTCGGGGGCGATCGGCACGGCGGCGCTCAGCACGGTGGCGGCCGCGCGCACCAAGACGCTGGCCGGCATCGGGCAGCATCCTCTTCAGGCACTCACCGGCGGGTTTCACCTGGCCTGGGCGATCGGGGCCGGCGCGGTCGCAGTGGGCGCGCTGGTCACCCTCGTGTGGCTGCGTCCGCCGGCTCGCCCCGATGAGGTCACGTCCGACGTGACCCGGATCGACGACCACGAATCACTCGACTTTGAACTGGAGGCAGCATGACCAGCACCGTTACCGCCGTTCAGGTTCGGCGATCGCTCGATCGATCGCATCACCGCAAGCCCCTCCGCGTGCAGATCACCCGTCGCCGGACGGGAAAGCCCGCGGGCGCCCATCAGTTCGTCACCCAGGTGCGCTTCGGGGGCGGGGAGGCCGTCGTGCTCCCCTGGCAGCTACAGGCCGACGCCGCCGCGCGCTAACCGCTAACGCGCGCCCACGGGACGTTCGGACTGCCGGGCCGTCACCACGGTGACCGGCAGTCCGAACGCCCGCACGCGGTGCGGCAGGTCCCGGCGCAGCCACTGCGAGACGCGCGCGGGCAGGGTCGAGATGATGATCTCGTCGATGGACAGGCGGGTCACCGCGTCCTCGACGGCGACGAACGGATCGCTGTCGCCGATCACGCCCTCCACGTGTGCTCCCACCGCGTCCTCGAGCAGCGGGATGGCCAGCTCGAGCGTGGCGGCGGCCTCGTCGGTGTCGGGGTCCCAGTAGGGCCGGGGGACGAGCAGGACGAAGGAGCATTCCGACCGTCGCGACCGGGCCCGCACGGCGTTCACCAGCAGCGCGGTGGCCGCCGTCCGATGCGCCACCACCAGCACGCGGGTGCGATCCGCAGGAGCCATGTCGACCGGCCCGATTATCGCATCGGCGCCGGTGGCGCCTGGGCGCGTCGGACGCTGGCGCCACACGCCTGCATCCACCCGTCGAAAACTGGGCTGCGGGACTTCATTGAGCGGGCCCAGGTGCCGAATATGGGCTGAGAGAGTCGCTCCGTGTCACAAGCCGCCTTCATCGCCCGCCAGCCGATCTTCAACCACAAGCTCAACGTGGTCGGCTACGAGCTGCTGTTTCGCGGGCGGGGCTATGCGGCCGGCGCGCTGATCGACGACGCCGAGCGCGCCACCGCCACGGTCGTGCTGAACACCCTGACGGAGCTCGACATGGACCGGATCGTGGCCGGCAAGACGGCCTGGATCAACGTCTCACGCGAGTTCGTCCTGGACGACCTGATTCAGGCCGTGCCGCCCAGCGTGGTCGGCCTGGAGATTCCCGAGACCGAGCAGTTCGACGGCGAGATGGTCGAAGCGCTGCGTGAGCTCAAGCAGGCCGGCTACAAGCTCGCACTGGACGACTTCCGCGCCCGTGAGGGTTCGGACGCGGTGCTCGAGCTGTTCGACGTGGTCAAGCTCAGCATGCCCGAGCTCGGCCGCCAGCAGATACGCGAGCTCGCGGCGCAGCTGCGCCCCTATCCGGGCCTGGTGCTGGCCGACAAGCTGGGCACGCGTCCGGAGCACGAGGTTTGCATCGCCGCCGGTTGCGATCTGTTCCAGGGGTATTTCTTCTGCCGCCCCGCGGTGGTCGGCACCCGCGGCATCTCGGCCAACCGGCTCGCGCTCCTCCAGGTGGTCGCGGCATTGAACGACCCGGCGATCGAGCTGGCGGAGATCGAGCAGCTGGTGGCGCGCGACGTCGCCCTGAGCTTCCGGCTGCTGCGCTACGTGAACTCCGCTTTCTTCGGGCTGCGCGGCGACGTCCGCTCGATCGGCCAGGCGCTCGCCCTGCTTGGCCTGGAGAACGTGCGTCGCTGGGCCACGCTCTCAACCCTCGCCACGGTCGACAACAAGCCGACCGAGCTGACCCTGACCGCTTTGATCCGCGCTCGCTTCTGCGAGCTGGCCGGTGCGCATCGCGGGATCGCCAGCACCGCCGAGCTGTTCACGCTCGGGCTGTTCTCGGTGATCGACGGGATGATGGACGCGCCCATGCATGACGTGGTCGCCTCGCTCCCCCTGGCCGACGACATGCGCGAGGCGCTTGTGTCTCGCCAAGGACAGATGGGCCAGCTGCTGAAATGCGTCAACGCCCTGGAGACCGGCGAAGATGGGCCCGCCGCAGGGTTCGTCTCCGATGCCGGCGACGTGTATCTCGAGGCGCTGATGTGGGCCAACAGTGCCGCCGAGTCGCTATTCGGCGGACCCGGGACGGCGCCGGCTCGGGCCGGAAGCCCGCGCACCGCTCCCACCACGCGCTGGCGGCCGCGGCACACCGCCGAGCCCGTCTCCAGCACCCCGCCGCCCGGCGCGTCCGTCGGTGTCACGGTCGGCGAGGGTGCGCTTCTCACCCAGCCCGGCTTCTTCCGCCGCGTGTGGGCACGCTGCCTGGCCGTGTTCGGCCGCCGGGTCAGCGAAGCGCGGGGCTGACCCGCACCGCCGCTCTACCCCGCCGACGGCAGGTTGATCGTGTTGGTCGGCGCCGCCAGGGTGACCGCCTGGTTGAAGCGGTCAAAGTCGATCCGCCCGCCGTCGGAGCCTGGCTTGACCACCTCGACCGGATACGGCTTGCCGGTGGCGGCGACGTAAAGCGTGCCCTGATCGCTCTTCACGGCGACCACCTTGCGGCCGGCCACCGTGCTCTCGGCGCCGGTGGTCAACTTCTTCCCGTGCCGGGTCAGGAGCTGGCTGAACAGCGTGTGGATGTCGGTCAGCGAGGCGATCGAGGCGAACTGGCCGGTGGCCGGCGTGCGCAGCCATTTGCCCTGAAGCTGCCGGGCCGCCGATGCCGGCGCGCCGGCCTTCTCCCAGACCGCGGGGGGCGCCTGCATGTACGCGTAGTGATTGAGGCCGACCAGCTTGAAGCTCAGCCCGCCGAGGGTGATCTGGCCCTGCCCGCCCTGACCGCCGACGAGCTGAATGTCGAGCGAGATGTGCTGGCCGGCGGAGTTGACGGTCCCGGCGGCGTGGACCGTCCTCAGGCCGTTGGCCGCCGCCAGCGCGTCGTTCAGGATCTTCTGCGGCGGCTCGGAGGCGATGCCACCGCCCGACGAGGAACCGCCGCAGCCGGCCAGGGCGACCACCACAGCCAGCCCCGCTAGGCAGGTCATCTTCCGAACGCGCATCTGGCGGCAAGGCTAGTCGAGTTGCGTAGGCTACGGCGCCTGACCTCGTCCGCTTGGCTCGACGCCTCGGAGCTCCGCATCGGTCTCGGCTGCATGCGCTTGTCGACCGAGCCCGGGGGCGACGAGTCGCTGGCGACGCGCACGATCGCCGCCGCCCTCGAGGCCGGGATCACGGTGTTCGACACCGCGCACGCCTACGGCCGGGACGAGGCGGACATGGGCCGGGGCGAGCGTCTGCTGGCCGCCGCGCTGACCGCCAGCGCCGCCGCCCCACGCGCGCGAGTTATCACCAAGGGCGGGATGACCCGACCAGCCGGCGCTTGGGTCCCTGACGGCCGGGCCAAGCGGATCCTCGGCGACTGCGAGGCGAGCCTGGCCGCGCTGGACGGCATGCCCATCGACCTCTACCTGATTCATGCTCCCGATCCCCGGACGCCCTGGCGCACCTCGCTGCGCGCCCTCGCGCGCTTGCTCGACGAGGGCATGGTGCGCCGCGTCGGCTTGTCCAACGTGAATCGCCACCAGCTCGACGAAGCGCTCGAGGTGGTGCCGATCACCGCGGTGGAGGTCGCCCTGAGCCTCCACGAAGACCGGGCGCTGCGCGGCGGCGTCGTCGAGCGCTCCGAGCAGTCGGGCATCGCGGTCATCGCCCACTCTCCCCTTGGTGGGCCGGGCCGGGCGAGCGGGCTGGCCCGCCGAGCGCCCCTGGCCGAAGCCGCCCGAGCCGAGCGCGCCACCCCGGCCGAGGTCGCCCTGGCCTGGCTGCTCGGACTCTCGCCGGCGATCGTGGCGATCCCCGGCGCGCGCCGGCCGGACACGGCACGGTCGGCCGCCCGCGCCGCGCGGCTGACCGTCGACCACGAGCTCGCGGCCGCGATCAGACCGGTCCGGCGGTCGCCCGGCGGGGCACCCGCGCGCGCGTCCGCCTCCGTGTCTGCGGACACGGGCGTGGTCCTGATCATGGGCATCCCGGGCGCGGGCAAGACCTATCTGGCGGACGGCTACGCCGCCCGCGGCTACGTCCGCCTGAACCGCGACGAGCGGGGCGGCGCCCTGCGCGCGCTGGCCGAGGAGCTCGACCAGCGGCTCGCTGACGGGGCTCGCCGGGTCGTCCTCGACAACACCTATCTGACCCGCGCCGCCCGCAGCTATGTGATCGACGCGGCCGGCCGGCACGATCTCCCGACCCGCTGTGTGTGGCTCCAGACGCCGCTCGCTCAGGCGCAGGTCAATCTGGTCCAGCGGCTCCTCGCGCGCTTCGGCTCGCTACCCACCGCCGAGGACCTCAGAGCCGCGGCCCGCCGGGAGCCCGGTCTGCTCGCCCCGACCCAGCAGATGCGCGCGTTACGCGAGCTCGAGCCGCCGTCGATCGACGAGGGCTTCGCGGCGGTCGAGGTGATCGAGTTCTCGCGGGCCGTGCCGCCGCCCCCTCGGAATCGCACGGGTGTGTTCGTGGCGGCCCCGGTGCTGGACCGCCCGGGCTGGGAGCGGACACTCAGTGAGGCAGATCCGCGCGCGCCCCAGCTGGTCTTCGACTGGCGACCGGACGGCGCGCCGGACCTCCTCGAGCCGCTGGCGGTGCGGGTCGCCGCTATGGTCTCCGGCGCGGTGGAGACGATGACCTGTCCGCACGGCGGTGGGCCGCCTCGCTGCTGGTGCCGTCCCCCGCTGCCCGGCCTGCCGCTTGCCTTCGCGCACGCCCATGGCCTCGACCCAGCCCGCTGCACCCTGCTCGGCACCTCGGCGGCTCACCGCACGCTCGCCGCGACCCTGGGCGCCCGCTACATCGGCTCCTAGCTACGGACGGGCGCGCCACTGCTCGACGCGAATCGCCCACCGTTCGTGGTCGCGCCAGCGCCCGCCGATCTTCAGGTAGCGCTCCGAGAACCCCTCCCGGACGAACCCGGCGCCGCGCACCAACGCGATCGACGCCTGGTTGGCCGGCTGGATGTTGGCCTCCAGCCGGTGCAGGCCCCACCCCGTGAACGCCCGCGCCAGCACCACCTCGAGCCCCTCGCGCATGTAGCCCTGGCCCGCGTACGCGGCCACCCCGGCGTAGCCGAGGTAGGCACTCTGGAACAGCCCGCGGACGATCTCGTTGACGTTGATGAACCCGGCGATCGCCCCGTCCTCGATCCGGCACACCAGACCCGGCTCGTAGCGCTCGTCCTCGACGCATTTGAGCAGCCGGTCGAAGGACTCATCGCTCGCCGGCGGCACCCATCGGCCGTGGAGGCGGCGACTGGAGCGCATCGCGTCGAGGTACGGCGCGCGATCATCCGGGGTCGGCGCTCGCACGAGGACCCGGGGCTGAGCGGGTCTGCGTCGGACCATGACGAGCGCAACCTAACTCAGGAATCGGCGGTCGTCGCGACGCAGTGCGTCGGTGAACTGGCGCGGGACCGCGGGGTCCTCCCCCTCTTCCCACAGCGTGATCACCACGAGCTCGTCGCGCTCGGGGCGGCAGACGTAGACCAGGTCACGCCGGCGCTCGTCGCGCACGCGCACGGTGCCGTTCGGGTCGCGCTCCACCCGGTCGGCAGCGTAGGCCTGGGCCACTGCGGCAGCCACCTCGGTCTTGGGATCGAGCGTGCCGCGCACGCGCTGCCGGTAGCGCTCGGCGGCATGGTCGGTCACCGCAACCAGCACGGGTCACGGATAGCTGGCTACGTCGACCGGGATGTCCGGGTTCGCCGCGGTCGACGATCCGCCCACCCCGTTGATCACGCTACGTATCCCGCCGCTTCCGCCGTTGGCGTTGAGGAAGAGCGTGAAGATGTCGTGGAACTGGTCGCCGAGCGCGCCGGGCGGCGACTGGAACGCCTGGGTGGCGAAGATCGGGATGCCCTGGTTGAAGAACGAGTAGCTCCCCATCCCGTAGCCCTCGAAGCTCCGCACCCGCGGCGTGAGGAGGAAGGCCGCGTAGCCGTCGGTGCTCGGGCTCGACATCCAGGCCGCCTGGCTCGGCGGGTCGTAGGGCATCTCGTTCTGAAAGAACACGTCCTCGCCGCGCTGCCCGTTCCAGATCACCTCGAACTTCTGGAAGTGCTCGACGAACAGCCCGTACGCGTGGACGTCGTCCCCGTTGATCAGGACGCCAGTGTCCGCCGTGTTGGTCGTCCACCCGACGGCGTTGCCGTGATCGGCCCGCCAGGCCCACACGTCGTCGAGGATCGTGTTGTCGGTGTTTACGACCAAGGCGTTCTGTGTCCGGACGGGCTCGGACTCGGCCCCGCCGACCCGGAAGAACACGTCCTGCACCAGCGTGGGATCGCCCGCGCCGCCCGACCAGTCCCGGTCGCGGAAGCCGTGGCGGAAGCGCTCGCGTCCTGCACCCACCTCGAGCAGGGCGTACGAGCGGCGCGGGCCGGCGTCGAAGATCATCCCCGACAGCTTGATCCCCGGGACCTCGGCGGTTTCCATCGCGACGTTCCCATCCTGCGGGATCAGGGTGGCGAAGCCGAGTCCCATGACCACCGTGCCGGGATGGCTGACCACGATCGGCGCGCGCAGGTTGTACACGCCGGGGGTCAGGATCAGGTTCCGCCCCACGGCCAGGGCCGCGTTGATCGCCCACACCGGCGTCGTCGGGTTGGCGATGAAGAAGTCCCGGATCGGGATCGAGCGGCCGGCCTCCGAGTCGCTGCCGGCATAGGACGGCCCCACCGAGTCGTGCTGGGTGGCCGGCACGAACACGTTGTAGTCCCCACGCGCGTCCGTGTACAGGAACGGCTCTGACTGTGAGACCGGCGTGGTCGGCAGCGTGGTGTACTGGTTGGTTCCGGGCCCGAAGCTGGTGGCCGGCGCTCCGTTGTCTCCCAGGAACACCTGGTTCCATACCCCGTTGGTCCAGTTGTTGTTCACGTTGCTGTTGCGGGTGAAGAACTGCTGCTGGCCGGCGTTGATGACCGCGCCGCCGTTGAATTCGTCGTCGGCGAGGAAGCCGCCGCTGACGAAGCCCTGACTACAGTAGTCCTGGAGCGAGACCTGCTGGGTGGGCGTCTCGTTCATGACCACCCGGCGCATCGGCGCCGCCTGCGACACCGCCCAGTACTCGAACAGATCCTTGCAGCTGCCCGCCTCACCGTTGTCGGGGACGTAGGTCGGAGGGTCCTTCGGCAAGGCGACGTTCAGCGTCAGGTTCGAGAGTGAGCGCCAGAAGTTGTTGAGACCCTCACAGGGTCCACCGCCGGACGGGCACTGATTGAACACGTCGACCGCGCCATTGATCGTGACGTCGCCGGGCTGCGCACCCAGGCCTGCGACCTGCGTGTAGTAGCCGACCTGGAAGATCAGGGGATTGGTCGCTGACCCGTAGCTGCCGGGCTCGAAGAAGATCGCGTCGCGCTGGGGGCCGAACTGGTTCGGCACCTGCTGGGTGGCGATCGCGTCGAGGGTCGACTGGACCTGCGGCCTGGGACATGCTCGGCGTGAACACGATCACGCTCGGACCGAAGTCCGGCCGACCGACGGCCGACGCCACACCCGGAGCGGCCAGGGCGAGCGCCAGCGCCGCCACCCCGGCCAGAACAGAACGTCTCCGCATCCACATCTCCTCAACTCCGCTCCGGGGGACGGTCCCGGAACGACCCTACTACACGTCCTCGCGCCGCGAGACCGCGCGTCGTAGCAGGGCCCGGGTGTCCGCGAGCGGTCCCGAGATGACCGAGCTTGTCCGGGTTGACGATCGAGTTCAGGGCGACGATCTCCCCGCCCGCGATCTCGAGCGCCCACACCCCGACCAGGCGGCCCTCGCCGTCGAGCAGGAGCGCGCCCGGCGTGCCGTTGATCTCGACCGGCCGCAGCGCGCGCCCGGGATCCGCGCGCCCAGCCGGACCCAGGTGAGCAGGGCATGTGCCACGCGACTGCGACCGCGCAGCTGCCGGGCCAGCGCCGGCACCTTGCCCCCGCCGTCGCCGGTCAGCACGACGTCGTGCGCCAGCAACGCCTCCAGCCCGGCGACGTCGCCGTCCTGGACCGCGGCGAAGAACCGCTGCGCCGAGCTCCTCGCGCTGCTCGCGCGAGGTCTGAAAGCGAGGCCGCCGCTCCTCGACGTGGGTCCGGGCCCGGCTGGCCAGCTGCCGGACGTTCGCCTCGCTCTTGCCGACGATCCGCGCGATCTCGTCGTAGCCGTAGTCGAACACGTCGCGCAGCAGCAGCACGGCGCGCTGCTCCGGCGAGAGGCTCTCGAGCAGCACGCAGCATGGCCAGCGACAGCGAGTCGGCCATCTCGGCCTGGCGGGCGGGATCGTCCGCGCTCGTCGGTGACGATCGGCTCGGGCAGCCACTCCCCGACGTAGCGCTCGCGCCGCGCCCGGGCCGAGCGCAGCTCGTCGATGGCCAGTCGCGTGGTCACGGTTGCCATGAACGCACGGGGCGACTCGATCGGCTGACCGCGCTCGAGCGCGCGGTGGACTCGGAGCAGGGCCTCCTGCACCACGTCCTCGGCCTCGGCCACGCTGCCCAGCATCCGGTAGGCGATCGCGAACGACGTCGGACGCAGCTCGGCCAGGAGATCGTCGTGCTCGAGGCGCTCACGCGGCGAAACCCTTGCCGCCAGCTTGGATGCCGGGGCGCCCAGCCCGAGCTCGCGCTTGGCCTTGGCGTTCGAGGCGCCGCGGATCTCGGTCATCATCACCGCGCCGGCCTCGCCGGCGGCCAGCCGGCCGACACCTGCGGCACGCGCCATCGGCTGCGGCGCGTCCGAGCTCTGGGCCAGCGCCGGCAGCCACTCGGCCACCGGAGCCGGCTCGTCGTCGACGACGTTGTAGATCCCGCGCTCACCGCGCTCGACCGCCGCGACCGTGGCCTCGGCCGCGTCGGCGATGTGCACGAACGACCACATCCCGCCGCCGCTCCCGACCACCGGGAACTTGCGCTTGCGGACTATCTCGAACTGCTCGCCACCCGGGGACATCGACGTCCCGGGACCATAGAACCCGCCGTAGCGCAGGACGATGCCGGCGGTCCAGTCCGCCCCCATGACCGCCTCCTCCAGATGGCGGATCGCCGCCAGCGACTCGCGCATCTCCCGCGCGCGGCGCCGGGTCGAGCGGGTCGTCCTCGCTCTTGACCGGGCCGCCCGTGCGGGCATACGGCCAGCGCGGCGTAGCTCTGGGCGATGAACCGCTCGCACGCCGACCGCCCGGCCGGCCGACAGCAGGTGATCGGTGCCCTCGATGCGCAGCCGGTTGGTCAGCGCGAAGTCGCGGTCGAAGTGCTTTGGGTTGAGCGCGGCGATCGCGGTCAGCTGGTGGACAATCACCTCGGGCTGGGTCCGGGCGACCGCGTCGGCGACCTGCTCGGGGTCGAGCGCATCGGCCACGACCGGCTCGGCGCCGAGATTCCACAGCGCCGATTGCTTTGACTCGGTGCGGGTCATCCCGATGACCCGGTGCCCCGCCTCGATCAGCCGCGGGACCAGCTGCTTGCCCATCGCTCCGGTGGCGCCTGCCACGAACACTCTCATGTCTGGCTCCTTTTCGTTGGTTACAGGAGCCTTGACGAGGTAGCCCGCGGGGCTGTGACAGTTGACTGGAAGCAGAGTGATGGCTCTCCTCGGCGCGGCCGCGACGGTCACCGCCTGCGGCGCCGGTGTCCAGAAGGGCGTCTCCCTCCAGGTCGCTCCGCGAGCGCAGTTGTTCGATCAGCCATTCACGGTCATGGTCGGCGGACTGCATCCGGGGCAGGCGGTGACCATCGCGCTCAGATCGACCGACGCGAATTCCGTGCCCTGGGCGTCGTCCACCACCTTCCGAGCTGACTCGCGCGGGCTCCTCGACCTCGCCGGCGCCGATCGGAGCCTGCTGTGGTCGATGCAGCCGGCGACCAAGCCGGGCGACCCGTACTACATCTGGCGAAAGCGGCCTACTCCCCGGTTCACCATCACCGCCCGCGTAAGCAGCCAGACCGTCGCCTCCGCGACCTTCACACGCCGGCTCGCTCCACCGAGCGTGACCGGGCGAACGGTGACGCTCGCGCAGGCCGGATTCGCCGGCGAGCTGGTCTCGCCGGCCCACCGCGCCAGGCGTGGCGCCATCGTGGTGATCGGCGGGTCAGACGGCGGGCTGCCCATCTTCCAGGCCACCGCGCTGGCCGCCGCCGGCTACCCCGCGCTGGCGGTGGCCTACTTCAAGTACCCGGGCCTTCCACCCACTCTGGCGCACATCCCACTCGAGTATTTTGCGCGAGCGCTCACCTGGCTCACGCGCCAACCCGGATGCGATCCGACTCGCCTGGTGACGCTGGGGGTCTCGCGCGGCAGCGAGGCCGCGCTGCTCATGGGCGTGCACTACCCGCGGCTCGTCCACGCCGTCATCGGCATGGTGCCGAGCACGTGGCAATCTGCTCGTTCCCGGTTGCCTCGGTCCGGCCTGGACCTTCCACGGCCAGCCGGTGCCCTACATCACCCGCGCGGAGAATCCGGCCGCCAACCCGGCCGCGGTCATCCCGGTCGAGCGATCCGCGGACCGGTGCTGGTGGCCTGCGGCGAGGATGACCAGACCTGGATTCGTGCGACTACTCGCAAGCGATCATGACCCGCTTGAACACCCACCACGACCGCTACTTGCACGTGCGGTACGCCTATCCCGGCGCCGGGCACGACGTCGGCGTCTTCGTCACCGACCAGCCGGAAAGCGGCGCGGCCGATCCGAGCGCTGCCGCCGACGAGCAGGCGCGTGCGCTGCTCTGGCCCCACCTGCTCGCGTTCCTGGCGAAGGTCGCGTAGCGCCGCCGGACTACGCCACCGGCACGGCGCCCAGGCGCTCGGCGGTGATCGCTTCGAGCGCGTCGCGCAGCGCGGCCACTCGCTCGGCGCCGTAGCGCTCGGCCCATTCCCGCTCGAGCTCGTCGATGATCCGGCGCCCGAGCGCCATCGCCTCCTGCCCACGACCGGTCAGGCGGATGATCTTGGCCCGTCCGTCGCTGGGGTCGGGCACGCGTTCGACGTAGCCCCGCTGCTCCAGATCGCTCACCACCTCGCCGACGGACTGCTTGGTCATGAACGCGCGCTCCGCGAGGTCGGTCAGCCGTGTGCCCTCGGGGTCGATGTTGCCGAAGACGCACCCGTGGGTGATCCGTATGTCGCTGAAGCTCGTCTCGGCGACCC
The DNA here is from genome assembly GCA_963834675.1 of uncultured Solirubrobacterales bacterium. Taxonomy (GTDB): domain Bacteria; phylum Actinomycetota; class Thermoleophilia; order Solirubrobacterales; family Solirubrobacteraceae; genus Palsa-465. Next base: position 233,199 of record CAWICS010000008.1, on the reverse strand, counting down.
GCCGGGTCAGCTCCTCGCTGAAGGCGCCGAGGCCGACGTCGAGCAGTCGGATCAGCGGATAACGCATTGGGTTCTCAGAACTGGTTGACATTTGGTCAGGATTCCTGATAAGGTGGCCAGACTATTCGGAATCCTTACAAGGTTGCCTGACTAGCTTAGCACTCGACCAGGAGGAATTCTCAAATGGCTAGAAAGTGGTGGACCCTCCTCACGGTGAGCGTCGGAACGTTCATGCTCCTGCTCGACATCACTGTCGTGAACACGGCGCTCCCGTCAATCCAGAAGGACCTGTCGGCCGGCTTCACCGACGTGCAATGGGTGATCGACGCCTACACGCTGTCGCTGGCGGCGATCGTGCTCACCGCCGGCTCGCTGGCCGACCGGTTGGGCCGCCGGGCGGTCTTCGCCGTCGGGCTGGGCATCTTCTCGCTCGCCTCGCTGGCCGCCGGCCTGGCGCCCGATGCCACATTCCTGAACGTCTCGCGCGCGGTGCAGGGAATCGGCGGCGCGGCGATGTTCGCGGTATCCCTCGCGCTGGTCGCCCAGGAGTTCGCGGCCGGGCGGGAGCGGGCCACCGCGATGGGCATCTACGGCGCGACGATCGGCATCTCGGTGGCCATCGGGCCATTGGTTGGCGGCGCGATCACCAGCGGGCTCGGCTGGCGCTGGGTGTTCTTCGTGAACGTTCCGGTCGGCGCGGCGGCGCTCGCGCTGACCGCGACCAAGCTGCGTGAATCGCGTGATCCAAACGCCACCCGCATCGACTGGCTCGGGCTGATCAGCTTCAGCTCCGCCCTGTTCATGTTCGTGCTGGCGCTCCTTCGCGGTAACGATGAGGGCTGGGGAAGCCCGCTGATCGTCGGCCTGCTCGCGGGGGCCGGCGTGATGCTTTCCGCATTCGCCGCAATCGAGCAGCGCGTCGCCGAGCCGATGCTCCCGCTGCATCTGTTCCGGCGGGGGGCCTTCACCGGCGTCCAGATCGCCGCGGCCGCCGTGTCGGCCTCGCTGTTCGCGCTGTTCCTGTACCTGACGCTCTATCTCCAGAACTACCTGGGTTACTCGCCGCTCCAGGCCGGCTTGCGCTACCTGCCGATCACCCTGGTGCCCTTCCTGGTCGCGCCGCTGGCCGTCGCCCTCATGGGTCGCATACCCGCCCGCGCGCTGATGGCGATCGGGCTGGCCGGGGTGGGCGCCGGGCTGGCTCTGATGACCGGGCTGAGCGCGAAGTCGGGGTGGACCGCCCTGCTCCCCGGGTTCATCGTGGCCGGTATCGGCGTCGGCTTGCTCAACCCGGTGATCGCCGATGTGGCGGTCAGCGTCGTGTCGAAGGACCGCAGCGGCATGGCGGCGGGGATCAACGACACGTTCCGTCAGGTCTCGATCGCCGTCGGCGTCGCCGCCTGGGGAGCGATCTTCCTGGCCCGCGGGGCCGACAAGATCGCCTCGCTGGCGCCCGGCGCTCCCGCCCACCGGCTGATCGAGGCGGCCTCCAGCGGCCTTCTCCCCCACGCGGGCCACGGCGCGCTCGAGAACGCGGCGCGTCAGGGCTTCCTGAGCGGGCTGAACACGATCCTGATGCTCGGCGCGCTCCTGGCCTTCGCCGGCGCGGCGGTAGCGGCCTGGCTGGTCCGTGAGCACGAGATCGAGCGCGAGCCGCCCGAGGTAATCGCCGCGGTCGTGCCGGCTCCTGCCGGTAGGTAGCTGCTTACCACACCCCGAATGCGGTATGCATCCGTATGCATGTCGGGATCGAATGGCGAGGCAGGCTCACGGATCGACACGGTCGTGGGCAACAGCATCGAGGCGGTGGTGCGCGCCAAGCACACCTGGCGGCTGCGCCGTCTCGGCTGGGCCCACGCCCTGTCGCCGCCGGACGGCGCGGCGTGGGCCCGGGGCGACCCGCCGCCTCGCGAGGGCTGCTCGCTCGAGGTGCTGATCGACGGCGCCGAGGCGTTCGCCGCGATCACCGAGGCGATCGAGAACGCGCGCGACCACGTGCACGTGACCGGCTGGCACGTCGCCCCGTACTTCGAGCTCGTGCGCGGCGAACGCGGCCGGTCGATCGGCGAGCTGCTGGCCGAGGCGGCGGAGCGAGTCGACGTACGGGTGCTGGTGTGGGCGGGAGCGCCCGTCCCGGCCTTTCACCCGACGCGCAAGGAGGTCTCTCAGGGGATCGAGGAGCTGACCCGCGGCACCCGGATTCGCTGCAAGCCCGACCCGCGCGAGCACCCGTTCCACTGTCACCACGAGAAGACCCTCATCGTCGACGGCGAGATCGCGTTCGTGAACGGGATCGACATGACCGACTACGCCGGCGATCGGTTCGACGTGCCCGAGCATCCGGCCCACCGGCGACTGGGCTGGCACGACGTCGGCACGCGTCTGCGCGGCCCCGCGGTCGAGGACGTTCACGATCACTTCGAGCTGCGCTGGCGTGAGCTGACCGGCGAGCGGCTAGAGCGCCCGTCGGCGCCGGCGCCGGCCGGTGAGCACACAGTCCAGGTCGTCCGAACCGTCGCGGAGAACATGTACGAGGCGGTCCCGCGCGGAGACTTCCGGATCCTCGAGAGCTATGTCCGAGCGATCCGCGGCGCCGAGCGCTTGATCTACCTCGAGAACCAGTTCCTGTGGGCGCCCGAGATCGCCGACCTCTTGGCCGACAAGCTGCGCCGGCCGCCGCACCCCGACTTTCGCCTGGTCATCCTCCTCCCCTCCCGAGCCAACAACGGGCAGGACGACACGCAGGGCCAGCTCGGGCAGCTGGTCGCGGCCGACGACGGCGCGGGCCGATTGCTGGCCACCACGATTCGCTCGCTGTCGGGACACCGCGACGACCGGCTGTACGTGCACGCCAAGGTCGGGATCGTCGACGACCGCTGGCTGACCGTCGGCTCGGCCAACCTCAACGCGCACTCCCTGCTCAACGACACCGAGATGAACGTCGTGACCGATGACGTCCGGCTCGCCCGCGACACGCGGCTGCGCCTGTGGTCCGAACACCTCGGGGTCGATGCCGAGGACCTGGCGGACGAGGACCCGTGCCGGACCGTCGACGAACGCTGGCGCCCGATCGCCTTCGAGCAGCTCGAGCGGCTGCGCGCCGGCGAGCCGCCGAGCCACCGGCTGCTCGCGCTCCCGGGCGTGTCCAAGCGCTCCCGGCGGCTGCTTGGGCCGCTTGTCGGACTGGTCGACGACGGCTAAGCCTGGGCCCGCCCGGATCGACCCGGATAAGTCGTCACACCCGCGATCGGCGACGGGCCGTGACGAATTACGCGGGTTGTTCCCAGGCCGGCTCACGCCCCTGTTCGCGGACCCATTGGCCGACCAACCCGCGCAGGTGGGCGACGAACCGCTCGTGCTCGTGCGCGGGGTAGGTGGCCCTGACCGTGTCCACCAGCAGCCGGTCGAAATCGTCCGAGTCGACCCACTCGAGCATTAGCTCGTCGACGTGAGCCAGGCGGCTGGCACAGAAGTCGTGGTAGCGATCGGCCTCGAAGTACTCGTCGGCCAGGCGGCGGTACGCGGCGAGCTTCTCGGCGTAGCCCAGGTCCTCCCGATCGCCGATCTCGAAGTAGCTCCGCGTGTCGAGGTCGACCCGCGGGCGCCGGCCATTGACCAGACAGAACGTGCACCACTTGAGCAGCGCCTTCATCGCCCAGGGGAAGTAGTAGTGCAGGCTGGTCAGGGCCACATCGGGCGAGGCGTTGGCGTAGTCGATCGGGTGGATCTCCGCGCCGCGGACTAGGCACTCGCACGAGTTGAACTCCCAGCGAAAGAACGCGTTGACCAGGCGGCTGATCGTCAGCACTTCCTCCCCCACTTCGGCGCTCAAGAAGTCGTGGGCGACGGCATAGCGGTCGTGCATGGGTTTCTCGGGCCGGAACTTCATCACCATCGTCTCGGCCCCGATCGACAGCGAACGGGCGAACACGTCGAAGTCCTCGACCGACGCCTGCAGATGCATGATCCGCCGCCCCGACGCGTCGTAGGCGCGCTGAAGCTCGGCCGGGTCGCGGATGCGGCTGACCCCGATCCATTGCCCGCCGTCGTAGGGCTTCATGAACAGCGGGTAGCCGATCCGCTCGGCGATCGCGGCCAGGTCGAACGGCTGGTTGTACCTCGCCGCCGTGTACTGAAAGCGCGAGTTCTCCGGCGGGTCCTTGTGCGGGACCATCACGGTCGGCGGCACCTTCAGGCCGAGGCGGATCATCGCGCAGTAGGCCGCGTGCTTCTCCATCGACTGGAACGTGAACGGACTGTTGAGCAGGTACACGTCGTTCATCAGCGCGACCTTCTTGAGCCACTCGCGCGGCACGTAGTACCAGTAGGCCAGGCGGTCGATGACCAGCTCATAGGCCGGCCGGTCGCGCAGGTCGAACGGCTCGATGGTGATCCGCTCGGTGGCGATGCGGTGGCGGTGACCCGAGGCGTCGGTGATCGGACCGAGGCGCGCCACCAGCGTCTCGAACGCGCGCGGCCAGTCCTCCTCGGTGCCGAGCAGCAGCCCGATGAGGTGCGTGGTCTCCGACATCAACAGAACCTTCGCAGGTGGTGGGCCAGTTGCGCATGCCACCACGGCCAATCATGGGCGACGTCGTGTCCCCATACGTCGAGTTCGCATCGGATCCCCTTGCCGGTGAGGAGCGCCGCGAACCGGCGGGTCGACTCGAGCGCGCCGGTCGTGTCCTCCCACCTTCCCTGACCGCACACCAGGAGCATGCTCAGCCGGGAACGTAGCCATTCGAGGTGCTCGCCGTCCATCTGGCCCACGTAGTCCATTGGATTGTTGAAGTACGCGGCGTCGCCGCGCTCGCCCCAACCGTTCCAGCTCGACGAGTCGTAGTTCCCCGAGAGGCAGATGGCCAGCGGAAACAGGTCGGCCCGCTTGAGCGCGAAGTTGGCGGCGTGGAACGCGCCGAGGCTGGCGCCGCAGGCGATCAGCTCGCTCGCGCCCCCGCAATCGTCGCGGATGAACGGGACGACCTGGTCGAGGATCCACGCCTCGTAGACGCCGTGGCGGCGGGCGCGCTCCTCGAGCGAGACGCCGAGGTTCGACCACGACTCGTGGTCGAAGGAGTCGACGCAGTACAGCTTGAGGCGTCCGGTGCCCAGCAGGTCGCCGAGCGCGCCGACCATCCCGTGGCGCTCGAACTCGCCGGCGTCGCCGCGCTCAGTCGGAAACGCGAGGACCGGCCGTCCCCAGTGTCCGTACGCCGCCACCCCGTTCATTGCGCCGGCCACACCGTCGCCAGCAGCTCGGTGAGGTGCGGGTCCAGAGCATCGCGCCAGGTCGGAAAGTCGTGCCGACCCGATACCTCCGCCAACTGCACGTCGTAGCCCTGGCCTGAGAGCGCCGCGGCAATCGCACGATTGTTGTGGATGTTGTCCTCTTCGCCGGCGCAGCTCATTCTCACCGGTACGGGATCTTCGTGGGCGGCGGCACGAAGCACGCCACGGACGAAGCGCACGATGCGCGCATATCGGGGGAAGCCCGACTCGTGGCGGTCAAATCGCGGCGCGAAGTAGCTCCCGGACTGCAGGAACAGCCCCCCGAGCGTGCCCGGCCAGGCCCGTTGCGCCTGGAGCATGGCCAGCGCCCCGAGGCTGGCCCCCACGCCGACCGGACGCTCCGCCACGGGGAACCGGTCGCTCAGCGCGGGCAAAATCGTCCGGCACAGCGAGCGTCCGTAGGCGGCAGAAGCGGAGTACCACTCGTTCCGGTCGCCGGGCGGCAGCAACGCGACGCGGAACGGGGTAAGCGCCTCGCTCTCGATCACCCGGCCGGCCCAGTGGATGAGCGCCGCCTGCTTCGCGTACTCCGGACCGTCGTGGACGAGCAGCAGCGGCAGCGCGCCCTCGCCGGGTGACCAAACGCGCAGGCGCAGCGTGCGCCCGAGCACCCGGACCACGACCCGCTCGATGACGGCATCTGGCACCGGCCCGAAGGTATCGGTACGGTCCCGCTATGACGTTCCTCGCGGTCGGTGCCCGCCGCGGCGGGTACGAGCCCCGCGGCCCTTTTTAGAGGCGCAGCGTCATATACGTGCTGTTGGGGGTCGCGCGGTAGTTGGCGAACGGCTCGCAGGGCTCGAAGCCCGCGCTCGCGTACAGCGCGCGGGCCGGGGCGAACTCCACCATCGATCCGGTCTCCAGACTGACCCGCGTGACTCCCGCCTCCCGCGCCACCGCGATCAGGTGCTCGATCATCCGCCGCCCGATGCCCTGGCCCCGAGCCGCCTCGACCGTGTGCATCGACTTGACCTCGGCGTGGTCGGCATCGAGCCGCTGGAGCGCGCCCACCGCCAGCAGCGTCCCGTCGCGCCGGAAGCTGAAGAACGTCACCGCGGGGTCGCACAGGCCGTCTACGTCGAGCGCGTGGGCATCCTCGGGCGGCGTCGGCGCGCGCGCAAACGCGAGGTGCGTGGCCAGGAGCCGCCGCACATCCGGCGCGCGCGGATCGTCGATGGCGATCTCCCCCGGCATCTGGCCCCCTGGGCTCAGCCCGTCGAGACCGTGACCTTCGACATCACCACGGGCAGCGTCGGCGCGCCGTCGCCCGGCGGATTGGTGGGCAGCGCGCCGATCTTCTCGACCACGGCGATCCCTGAGACGACCTTGCCGGCAACCGCGTACTGGGGCGGGAGCCCGACGTTGGCGCCGGTGACGACAAAGAACTGACTGCCGGATGCGCCCGACGGATCGGTCTGGGTCTTCGCCATCGCCACGACTCCCCGCACGTATTGGGTGCTCGGCGGTGGGGCCTCGACCACCCTGTAGCCGGGACCGCCGCTGCCGTTGCCGAGCGGATCGCCGCCCTGGATCACGAACCCCGCCGCCACCCTGTGGAAGGTGAGCCCGTCGAAGAAGCCGTGCTTGACCAGGGAGTAGATGGAGGCCGAGGTCTTGGGCGAGTGCTTGACGTCGAGCGCGAACGCGAACGTGCCGCAGTTGGTGGCCACCGTCACCGTGTAGGTGCGGCTCGGGTCGAGCTTGATCTTCGGCGCCGACAGGTGCTGGGGCCCCTTGGGCGCCGGCGCCGCGACGTTCCGGCAGGCCGCGGGGGCGGCACCGCCGGAGGGGGCGGTGCCGCCGGAGGTCGCGGTGCTCGTGGTCGCCGCCGTGGTGGCGGTTCCCGTGCGGGCGCCGGCACTTGACGAGCTATGGCTCGTGCTGCTGCCGCAACCGGCTATCCCGAAAGCGATCGCGAGGGCAAGACATGCTCGGCGCACAGCCTCCAAGCAAACCAGATCGCCTTACTGGGAGCTGCTGAGGCTCTCGCCCTTGAGCTGGCCGCCGGTGCCGCCGCCCATGCTGTTGACGGACGAGGTCCCGTTCGGGCAGTCCTTGTTCGTGTTGCACCCGCCTGGCCGTGCGGGAAGATCGAACTTCTGCGTCGATGCGCCCGCCGGGGTCGTCAGCTCGGCGGAGTCGAGCTCGTGCGAGCCCGGCCACCAGGCCACGAACCAACCGTTGGCCACGGTCGCCTGGACCTTGGTGCCGTCGTCGAGGACGAGGGTGACCGCGCTCACATCGGTGCCGGCTCGGCCGTAGGCGAACCCGAACGCCTGACCATGCCGGTCAGAGCGGTGCATGCTGGCGAGCTGCACCTGATCGGCCGGCACGTTGACCGGACTGCTCGACTGGCTCCGCGAGAGCGCGACGAACGAGGGACCCTGGATGCACGAGATGGTCGACTCGCTGTTCGCGTATACCGAGAAGGTGAACGGCCCGCGCGTGTCGGCGAGCGCCAGCGGCAGCCCCGCGTCCGAGGACTGAGAGTGCCGGCACGCGGCGCTCGCCGCGGCCAGCTGTCCCGGCGCGGCCTTGGTCGGCTTGGGGCTCCAGCCGGCGAACGCGCTCGACGCGCCGGCGCCGAGTGAGACGACGAAAGCCAGGATGCCGGCCGCGCCGGCCGCGCTGAGCATCGCGCCGATCGCCACCGGCGGGCGCAGGCGACGCGTTCGGGGCCGGTAATCGAGACGGTTCAGGCGCAGCGCGGCCGTCGCGGGGACCTGGTCCGCGCGGGCTCTTAGCGCCTCGCGCAGGTCGGATTCGAGTTGTTCGTTCACGTCGGGATGCTCCTTGGGTCATTGGCCGGGCGCATCGCCTGCTCGAGCCGCGCGAGTCCTCGAGAGGCGGTGCTCTTGACGGTGCCGAGGGAGCACTTCAGGGCGGCCGCGACCTCGGCTTCGGGAAGGTCCAGGAAGTAGCGCAGCACGAGCACCGTGCGCTGGCGCGGGGGCAGCGCCGCGAGCGCCGCGATGAGCTCGTCCTGCCCATCGATCTCGGCGGCGACGTCCGCCCCGGCGACGCGCTCGGGTGCCGTCGGGGCGATCAGCTCCTGCCGGCGCCGGGTGCGCCGGGCGGAGCCGCTCAGCGCCCGGTTGACAAGGATCCGTCGTGCGTAGGCAATCGGGCGCTCCATGCGACGGATCCGCGGCCACCGGCGCGCCACCTCGAACAGCGTCTCCTGGACGAGGTCCTCGGCTTCACCGAGGTCCCACACGATCAGGTAGGCCGTGCGCAGCAGCGTGTCGGAGCTGTCGGCGACGAAGCGGTCGAAGTCGGCGCGGCGTGGGCTCATCTGACCCATTAAGGGGTTGCCGTCGCGAAAAGGTTGCCTAAGAGGTCATCTCAGAAGTCAACCGTGCCTCAAGGATTTTGCCGCCGATGCCGAAATAAGAAGCGATCGCCGGGCGGGCGCCCAGGCTGGAAGGGACGCTCTGGCGGGTGAGACTCGGCGCCTCACCGTTCGCCTCTCGATCACCCTCTCCTCTCCTCCCGAGCCGGCTCCCAGTGGGCCGGCTCACTTGTTTGAGCCGGCCCACCATGTCCGCCGTCACCTAGCCGATGCGGATCGCGTTCTCGACCGCCTGGGCGAGCAGCGACTGCCCGGCGTAGCTCGGATGGATTCCGCACGGCGTGGATGCGCCGCTCAACTGGGTGAGCAGCCCGGCGGTGCAGGAGCTGCCGCCGGAGTGCGCGGCGCCCGCCGCGAACTGGCCGAATCCGTCGGCGACCTCGACGTGGAACGGCCGAGCGGCGCCGTCGATCGACTGGTTCAGCAGCGCGGACTGGCCAACGGCGGTCTGGTCCGCGTAGTTGAGCGCGTAGTAGTTGACGATCACGACCTGGCCGTTGTACTTGGCCTTCTTGCGGATCGCCGTGAGGATCGTGGCGACGTTCTTCTCGAGCGTGCTGATCACCCCGGACTGCTCGCCCAGGCTGGAGCATTTGTCCGCCGTGGTCTCCTGACACACGAAGAAGTCGTTGGCGCCGATCATCAGCGAGACCAGCCGCACGTTGTGATGCTTCTTCAGGTAGGAGACCGCGTAGCCCAGCTGCGACCCGCCATAGCTGACGTGCAGCGGGAAATGCTGCCGGTAGGCGGGGCCGTTGCCCGGGCTGTTCTCACAGCCGTTGCTCGGCGCCGTCGCGTCGATCAGGCTCGACGAGGTCTCACCCGAGCAGGCGGCGTTGGCCACGGTCAGGTGCAGCCTCCTGCCGAGCAGCCCGGGGTAGGCGATGAAGCTCGACGCGTCCGCATAGTTGGGGGGCGGCACGACCTGCTGCTCCTCATAGCCGAACGTGACCGAGTCGCCAAGGGCCAGGTACCCCGACCCCTTGGTGATCGCGCTATGCGGCGTGATGGTCGGCTTCTTGGGCTTGGGCTTGTGCTTCTTGGCCAGCGCAGTGCCGCTCATGGCGAACAGCAGGCCGAGCGCGCAGACCGTCACAACTACGGTTTTCAGCACGCGCCGCGTACCTCCGACAGCACCGTTCATACGTATTCCTCACTTCCCCACGCTGCTGGTTCGCGCGCGTCCGGCCGAGCCGCGCGCCCGATTGCCGCGGGGATCCTATAAGGGATGTGGCCGGCTTGTTACCGCCAGGTGCGTGCCCGCGCAACTAGAATCCCGGCCGTCTCGACCGACCTTTCGATCCAACGCAGGGATGACGAGCGGGGCGTCGTGCTCGCACTGTTCGGCGAGCTGGACGTGGTTACCGCGCCCGACCTCGAGCAGATGCTGAGCGACGTCCTCGGGCAGCCGCATGCCCGCGTGATGCTCGACCTCAACGGGCTGCGCTTCGTGGACAGCGCGGGGGTCAGCGTGCTGATCAAGGCAAAGCAGCGGGCCGAGACCAACGGCCGGACGCTGGTGCTGCGCCGGCCCACCGAGCAGCTCGAGCGCGTCTTCTCGCTGGTCGGCCTGGCCGATTGGCTCGAGATCGACGACTGACCCGAACGGGGGCGTAGTGTTCTCGGCGTGACCTACGTCGAGCACCTGGTCGCATCGCCGCTTGTGTCGTGCACGTGGGAGCAGCGGATCGACGCCCGCCACGAACAGCGTGTGGTGCCCGACGCCTGCGTCGATCTGATCTGGTCCGGCGACCGGCTGACCATCGCCGGACCCGACACTCGGGCTCGGCTCGTCGCGCTGGAACCGGGGACTCATATGGTGGGCGCGCGGTTGCGACCCGGCGTGGCCGGCGCGGTGCTGGGTCGGTCCGCCACCGAGCTGTGCGACGAGGCACCCGACGCCCACGAGGTGCTGGGGCGCGACCCGGCCGAGGAATTGCTCGCCGAGCTGCACGCCGGCGGCAATCCGCGCGCATGCCTGCGCCGCGCGCTCGAGCATCGGGCCCGGCGCATGCCCGATCCGCTGGTGCGCGCCGCGATCACCGCGCTCGATCGACCCGGCGCCCGTGTGGCCGAGGTCGCCGACGAGCTCGGGCTGAGCGCCCGCCAGCTTCAGCGCCGGGTGGCCGAGGCGGTCGGCTACGGCCCCAAGACGCTCGCGCGCGTGCTCCGCTTCCGCCGGCTCCAGGCGCTGGCGTCGTCCAATCCCGTCCTGGTCGACCTGGCCCTCGACGCCGGCTACGCCGACCAGGCGCACATGACCGCGGAGGTCACCCGCCTGGCCGGTCTCTCGCCTGTCCGATTTCTCAAAGACCACACGCCGACGGCAGCCTAGGCTGCCCGACATGCCGGTCGATCGCGCCGCCGCCGAGACATTCATCTGGTCCACCGCCCGGCTGCTCGACCGCCACCGCTACGCGATGCTGTTCGCCGGCGGCCCGGCCGGCCCGGTGATCGCGGCGCTCCGCGGCTACCAGAACCCCGACGGCGGGTTCGGCCACGCGCTCGAGCCCGACGTGCGCTGCCCGAGCAGCCAGCCCTCGCCGACGCTCTACGCGCTCGAGATCCTCGGCGAGGCCGGCGCCGCGGATGGCGAGCTGGCCTCCAGCGCGCACGCCTGGCTTGCTCAGATCGCTGGGGCGGATGGCAGCGTCCCGTCGGCCCTGCCCGACTTCGACGGCTACCCGCACGCACCCTGGTACACCGCGGAGCCCGGATCCATGCTCACGTTCGCTCTGGTCGCCGCCTGCCACGAGGGCGGCGCGGCGGGCGGCGAATGGCTTGAGCGCGCCACCGACTGGTGCTGGCGCTCGATCGAGACGAACGATCAGCCGAGCGGTTACTGGCTGAAGTTCGCCCTGGCCTTTCTCGACGCGGTTCCCGAAGAGGACCGGGCCCGCACGGCAATCGCCGCGCTCGCCGACCGATTCGATCCCGCCGCACTCGCGCCCGTCGGCGGCACCGAGGGAGAGGCGCTCCGGCCCCTCGATCTCTCGCCCCGGCCAGGCACTCGCAGCCGCGCCCTGGTGACCGAACCCCACATCGAAACCCACCTCGACACCGTCGAGTCCGAGCAACGACCAGACGGCGGCTGGATGTTCGACTGGCTCGCCTGGTCGCCCGCCCAGACCGCCGACTGGCGCGGGATCGTCACGATCCGGGCGCTCACCTGGCTGCGCGACAACGGCCGCCTGGCTTAGGTCTGTCCGGTCCCGGTGAAGAATGCGAACGTCCGATCGGCCGCGGCGGTCGCCTCTGCGGCATCAGCTCCGGCGGCGATCGCCGCCTCGCACCAGCCCCGGCTACTCGCCTCGATGAACCGCCGCCCCTCCTCGGACGCCGGGAAGGCGAGGCCGGCCTCCCGGTCCACGGCCGCGCCGGTGGTCAGGTGCCGCGTGAGCCCGAGCAGGGCCAGGTCCCAACCGACCCCGACCGCACCGGGCCCGAACCTTGTCCAGTGGTCGTCCACATGCGCGATGTGCTCGAGCTCGAGCCGGGTTCCACCACCGGCCGCCTCGGTCAGGCGCAGTTCGATCCAGCTCACTTGTCCGCCGAACTCCCACGTGGCCCTGAAGCGACGGGGCGGCTCGCACTGCTCGATCAGCCCACCCGCGTTGCCCTGCACCTGGTAGCGACCGCCCTCGTGCAAATCGCCCGAGACGGGCAGGAACCACCGCGGGATCCGTTCCGGGTTCGTGCACGCGTCCCAAACATCCGTGAGGGGTGCGTCGTAGGTGCGGTCGATCGTCACCGTTTGCGCCTCACCGCCGGGCAACGCTTCACTGCCCACGCGCCGGATGGCCGCGTTGATGTGCTCGGTGCCGTCCAGCTGGGTCATCTTCTCTCCTTCGGTCGCTTGCTCGTGGACGCGCCATCACGCGTCCGCCCGCCGCGCGCGAGCTCGGTCTCGAGCGCCGCGAGGTGCGGCGTCCAGTAGCGCCGGAAGCGCTCGAGCCAGGCGTCGGCCTCCCGCAGCGGCTCGGGGCTCACCGCGTAGAGGCGTCGCGCGCCCTCGGGTCGCACGCTGGCGAAGCCCGCGTCGCGCAGCACCCTGAGGTGGGCCGACACCCCCGGCTGGGAGATGCCGAACTCCTCCTGCACGACGGCGCCGACGTCGCCCGCCGTGCGCTCACCGTCGGCCAACAGCTCGAGGATCCGCCGCCTGACCGGGTCGCCCAGGACATCGAACGCGTGCATCGGCACGCGAAGATATCAAGCAACGTTTATATAAATCAAGCGCGAATCAAGAGGGAGCGACGCCCAGCGTCCGGCGCAGGAACTCGTGCTCGGCGCCCAGGGCCACCTCGGCCACGCTCATCGGCAGCGAGACGAACCCGTGCGGCGCCTCGGGCCAGATCCTCAGCTCGGTGGGGTGACCGGCCTGGCGCCAGCGCGCCTCCATGAACAGCGTGTCGTCGAGCAGCGGGTCCTCGGTCCCGATCGTGAAGATCGCCGGGGGCATGTCGCTGAGCTCCGCGAACAGCGGCGAGATGTCGGGATCCCGGCGCGCCTCGCGGTCATGCGCCGGTAGGAACTGGTCGCCGAACCACACCATGATCGGTCCCGAGAGGATCAGGTTGCGCTCGCCCCACAGCCGCTGACTCGGGGTCATGGACAGATCGAAGCAGCCGTACTGGAGCACCGCGGCCCCAAACGCGCCGGTGATCCCGTGACGGTCGCGCAGCCGCAGCAAGGTCGCGGCGGCCAACTGCCCTCCGGCCGAATCGCCCCCGATGCCGCGCGGCCCGGAAGCACCCAGCGCGGCCTGACCCTCCTCGCCGATCAGCCACAAGGCCGCCGCCTCGCAGTCGTCCGGCCCGGCCGGATACGGGTTCTCGGGCGCCAGCCGATAGTCCACGCTGACCACCGTGAGGCTGGTCTCCCGGGCCAAGCGCTGCAGCCGAGGGTCCTGGCCGTCGCTTTCTCCGAGCGTCCAGCCACCGCCGTGCAGGTGCAGGAACGTCCCCTTCGGCTCTCCTTCGGGAGCGATGATCCGGAGCGGGACGACCCCCCCAGGCCCCTCGATCTCGATCGTCCGCGCCTCAGGCACGTACACCGGCGCGGGAAATATGCCGCGTCCCTCGCGCCGGGCGCGACGGCTCTCGGCCGGTGGCACCGTGTTGACCGGCGGGAGGGTGGCCAGCAGCCGCTCGAGCTCCACGTTGAAGGCGCGAGTCTCGGCGAGCAGAGTGTCTGGATCGGGCGTGCTCATGGGCCGGCGGGCAGCGACTGTATCCGTTCTCAACCCCCTTGACATCCATCCGACCCGCTGGGTAGCGTGTCGGCACCGTTCGCGTGGTAGACGGATTGTGCGGATTGCGAACAATCCGGCTCAAGTCGCAGGGGCATTCGGACGACAACCCCAAGTAAGTTCGGCTCTTCGAAGCCAGGTGCTCAGCTGTGGTGTCAGCCCGGCGGCTGGGGCTGAAAATGCCCGCCGCCGGGGCACCACGGTTGAGCGTGCTCCGCGCCGTGAGCACCCGAGCCGCGAGCACCCGACGGTACAGTCGGGCGCCATGCTCGATCTGGAGGCCTATCTCGAGCGGATCGGGCTGACCGGCCGCCCCGGCCTGGCCGAACTGCATCGCGCGCACGTCACCTCGATCCCGTTCGAGAACCTCGATCCCCGGCGTGGCGTCCCGGTGTCGCTCGCGCCCGAGGACCTCGAGCGCAAGCTCGTCCGAGGCCGCCGCGGGGGCTACTGCTTCGAGCAGAACCTGCTCCTGCAGGCGGGCTTCGAGGCGGTGGGCGCGCGGGTCGAGCCGATGCTGGCCCGGGTCCGAGCCGGGTCCGCGCCGGGCCGCCCGCGCCCCCGCACCCACCTGGTGCTCCGGGTGCACGCCGACGGTGCCGATTGGCACGCCGACGCCGGGTTCGGGCACGGCACCCTGCTCGAGCCGATCCCGTTCGGCCCGGGAGGGCCTTACGCACAGTCGGGCTGGCAGTTCCGGGTGGTGGAGGCGGGGCCGGAGCTCGTCCTGCAAACCGCCCAGGAAGGCGAATGGATCGATCTCTACGGGTTCGTCCCCGAGCCCGTCCCGTTCGTCGACGTCGAGACCAGCAACTGGTTCACCTGCACGCACCCCCGCTCCCCGTTCGTCACCGGGCTGATCGTGAGCGCCCAGCGCGCCGACGGCGCCCGCGTCTCGCTGAGCGATTGGCACGGGCTCTCGCTGCGCGAGGAGACCCCCGCCGGGGGCTCGACCCGCCCGGTAGAGCCCGACGAGGTCCGCGAGCTGATCGAGCAGCGGTTCGGACTGCGGGGCTTCGATGGCTAGCGACGGGCTCACCGTGGCTGTGACCGGACCGACCGGCACGTTCGGATTCGGGCTGATCCCCCTGCTCCAGGCCGAGCAGCGCGTCAAGCGAATCGTCGGCATCGCCCGCCGGCCCTTCGACCCCTCGGCCCATGGCTGGAGCAAGATGGAGTACCGGCGCGGCGACGTCCGCGACCCGGACGCGCTGCGCGAGGCGTTCGCCGGAGCGGACGTGGTCGTCCACCTGGCCTTCATGATCACTGGGACCGCGTCGCGGCAGACGATCCGGGCCATCAACGTGGAGGGCACGCTGGCTGCGTTCTCGGCCGCGGCAGCCGCCCAGGCCAAGCGGTTCGTGTATGCCTCGTCGGTGGCCGCCTACGGCTTCCACCCCGATAACCCGATTGGGATGACCGAGGACTGGCCGACGCGCCCGGCGGCTCGCCTGTTCTACGCCCAGGGGAAGGCCGAGCTCGAGCGGCTGCTCCGCGATCAGGCGGACGAGCACCCCGAGGTCGGTCTGTACCTGCTCCGTCCGCCGATCGTGCTCGGGCCACACGCCGTTGGCGCCAAAGATGTCCTACCGGGTCCGCTGGCGGCCGCGGCCGGGCGGATGCTGGCGGTCGCCAAGCGGCTACCCGTGCCCATCCCGGTCCCCGCTCCGGACCTGCCGATGCAGTTCATCCACGAGGACGACGTCGGTCGAGCCCTGCTCGCCTGCGTGGTGGGCGCGGGATCTCCGGGTGCGTACAACATCGCCGCGGACGGCGTGCTCACGGTCTCCGATGTCCTCCGCGAGCTCGGCCTGACCCCCGTGCCGGTCCCGGCCAGCCTGAGCAGCGGCGCGGCGCGAGCCGCCGCCGCCATCCCCCCGCTGCCCTTCCTCCCGCCGGCCACCGAGTGGGTCGAGGCAGCCGCCCACCCCGCGATCATGGACACGACCAAGGCCAAGCGGGAGCTCGGGTGGCGGCCTGAGCACACCGCGCTCGAGGCGCTGCGCGACACGCTGCCGCACTGATGCGTCTCACTGGCGCCAGGGCATGGACACCGCGCTCCGGTTGCGGGACACTCTCCGGGTGCTCGGACCCGGAGCGCGCCGGCATCGACTCGCCAGGACCCTGAACGCGGCCTACGCCGAGGGACTGCTCAGCGAGCGAACGCTGGCGCACCGCTTGGACGTGCTGTTCGGCGGCGGCCTGATCGATCCGGCCAGGCTGGTCGGCGACCTGACCCGGCGCGCGGCGCGCCGATCGCTCCGAGAGACCATCGACCACACGATGGCCGTCCTCGCTCGCCGGTGCCGGGTCCTCGTCGGCGCGGGCCCGGATGAGCCGCGAATCCTACTCGCGCTGGACTGGACCGGCGGGTGCGAGGAGCTGGTGATCGGACGCCACCCCAGCTGCGACGTGGTGGTCACCGACGAGACGGTCTCCCGCCGGCATGCCCTGCTGAACTTCCGCGACGGCGGCTGGATCGTCCGGGACCTCAGCTCGACCAACGGCACGCGCCTGAACGGGCAATACGTGGGCCGCTGCCAGCTCCGTCCGGGCGATGAGCTGGGGCTCGGAAACCAGCGGCTGCGGGTGGATTGAGCGGCTTACCCCGGTGCTAGCCTCGAGCCCAGGATGAGCCTTCTCGCCTACCTGATCATCCTGGCCGTGTCGGGCCTGGTCGTGGGCGCGCTGGCGCGATTGTCACTGCCTGGCCCCGACCCCATGACGATCCCTCAGACGATCCTCCTCGGACTTGCCGGGAACTTCATCGCCGGGATCATCGTATGGCTGGTCTGGGGTCACAACGTGCCGGGCCTCGTGGTGTCGGTGGCCTGCTCGAGCGTGATCCTGTACTTCATCCGCCGCTCGCGGGGCGGCGGGCTCGCGCACCCGCACGGCTAGACACCACCACTCCGGCGTCGAGGGGGATGGTGACGGACACATAGCCCCCGGCCGGATCGTGCATGCGCTCGCAGAACGGGATCTGCTCGGGATCGTCCTCGCTCAGGTCCGCGATGACCAGCGCCCCCGTGCTCAGCACCGGCTCGAGCAGGTCGAGGACCGCCAGGTAGAGGTTGTTCCAGCCGTCGAGGAACAGCAGGTCGGTCTCGGCCACATCCGCGAGGGTCTCGAGTGCGTCACCCACTCGGAGATCGACCAGGTCGTCCAGCCCCGCCTCGACGATGTTCGCCCGGGCGGCCGCCGCCTTGTCCGGCTCGATCTCGGTAGTGATCACCCGGGCGTCGCCGAGGTCGCGGGCAGCGGCAGCGAGATGGATGGTCGAGAACCCGAGTGACGCGCCGAATTCGACGATCGTGCGAGGCCGGCGCGCCATGGCCAGCACGTAGAGCAACTCCCCTACCTCGGGCGTGATCGCCAGCGAGGCCGCTGAGCCATACGCGGCCGCACGCTCGCGGCCGTAAACGCGCTGGCCGAGCTCGCGCTGCCGCGCGCGCAGCCGCGCTTTCGCCGGCGGATCCTCTACCTCAGCGTGCCGGCGCAGGCGCGCGAGCGCGCGCCCCACCGGCTCTGACCGAAGCGCCGAGGTCAAGCGGTCACTGGAAGATCTCGGTCGTGCAGTCGCCTCCGGGCAGGTGGATCTCGTGCGGGCGGGCCCCATCAGCCTGCTCGTGGAAGTCCACGAAGAAGTCCGGGTCGAGCTGGTAGGTCCCGTCGGACTGACGATCGAGCTTGACCAGCCAGCCCTCGATCCCGGGATAGAACTGGTTGTCCCACGTCGAGAACAGCGAGTTCGTGACGTACACCCGATCGCCGTCCAGCGAGTTCTGGATCATCTGAGGGCCGCCGTTCAGCGGCCCGCGAGCCTTGGGATGACCGCCGTCCCGGCCCAGGAGGCCGCCGAGCCACACCTGTGACTTCAGCTGCGGGTTGGTCGGGTCCGACACGTCGTAGTGGCGGACGTCGCCGTGCAGCCAGTTCGAGAAGAACAGGTCCTTGTCGTCGAGCGAGAGGACCAGATCAGTGATCAGCCCCGGCACGCCACCCTCCAGCGGCCAGCCCTGGAGCTCCTCGTTGCCGACGTCGATCACCTTGCCGGTGGACCAACTGCCGTTGTCCCGGCTGAACCGGATGATGTTGCTCGACAGGGTCGCCCCGACGAAGCCCTGGGCCGAATCGGGATCGTGCTGCCAGCGGATCTCGAGCGGGATCCAGCCCTCGTCGCCGAGATCGATGGTCTGCACCTTGGCCCGCTTCTCGAGATCCCAGAAGTGGAGCTTGCGGCCGTACTTGCCGGCGGCCACATCGGCGGGATTGAACCCGTCCTTGAACGTGTTGGGCGCCCCCCACTCGCTCGAGATCAGCGTGTTCTGGCGCGGCTGGTACCAGAAGTCGTACATGAACTCGATGCCTCCGGCGTCGCGCTCCCACCGCTCGGCGATCGAGAAGTCGCGCGCGTCGAGCACCGCGAAGCCGCCCGGCGTGTTGCCGTCCGCGTCGCCCAGCATCGAGATCGTGACGATGTCGCCGGGCATGCAGTGCACGGTGTGGGGAGCGCTCAGCCCGAGCTTCTCCTTGATCTCCTCGCCCTCGATCACGTTCTTGATCCGGGGCGCGCGGGGCTCGGTGATGTCGACGATGTGAATGTTCGAGGAACGCAGGCCGGGGACCACCATCGTGTCGCGCTGAAGCTGGGAGTGGCAGGCCGACGAGCAGGCGTTCCAGCCGAAGTGGTGGAGCTCGTCGCCGATGCCGGGCATCTCGGTGCGATGCACGATCTGGCCGTAGGTGTCGGAGCCCGAATCGACGTCGACCACCGCGATGAAGTCAGGCCGATTGATGCCGGTCCCCTCGTATAGCGAGGCGACGTATACGAAGCGCTCCGGGGGCTGCTGGCGAGCCACCTCGGGCGAGGCGTACCCCGGCCCGTTGTGCTCGTGATCGCTGTGACTCATCGGCGGGCTCCTTCGCTCGGTACCGGGTTTACGAACGGAGCTTAATAGACGGGCCGCCCCGGCCCTAGCGCGCCGGGGCGGCCGTCCGTGGCGTTCAGGGGCGAACGTCGCGAGCGATGACGAGCGTGCGCTTCGGTGCCTGCACGACGGCGACGCGCTGCCCCGCGCGGAGCTGAGCCAGCGATGCCGCCTGCCGGTTGTCCCGAACCTTGGCGCCGGCCGGAACGGTGAGCGTCACGGTCTTGTAGGTCGCCTTCTTGGTGCCTTCCCGGATCGTCAGCTGCTGGCCGTTCACCGACTGGACGAATCCGCGACTGAAGGTGACCGTCGCAAAGCCCGTCTTGGTGGCGACGACCAGATCGCCCTGAACAGCGCGCCGCTCGAGGGCTCGCCGAGCGGCCGGATGCTTCGCCGCGGACTTGGCCGCCGTGGAGCTCTTCGCGGTCGTCGTGCCGGCCGCCCCGGCGGTGGCGATCGCGCTCGCGCCGGCGCCGAGCGCCGCGCACGCCGCGCCGACGGCCAGGAGCTTGAGATGTCTACGAAGGAACGTCATCTGCGCCTCTTTCGGGTTCGATGGGCCGATTGTCGCTCAAGAGCTTGGCGACGGCGCGCAAGGCGCCGGTCAGCTGAAGGTCAGCGGGGTGTAAAAAGTCCGGCTCGGGGGCGCTGAGGCGTGCCTACGATGTCCCCATGGCAGCCACGGTGCTGGTCGTCGAGGACGAGCCGAACATCGGCGAGCTGCTGCGCACCTACCTGCAGCGCGACGGCCATCAGGTCGTGTGGGTGCGGCGGGGAGAGGACGCCCTGGTTGAGCTCCGGCGCCACCCGATCAAGCTGGTGCTGCTCGACATCCGCCTCCCCGGGATCGACGGGTTCGAGGTGTGCCGACGGATCGGCGGCAGTGTGCCGGTGATCATGCTGACCGCGCGCGACGAGGAGGCCGACCGGGTCGCCGGCCTGGAAATGGGGGCCGACGACTACGTCACCAAGCCGTTCTCGCCGCGCGAGGTGATGGCCCGGGTGAAGGCCGTGCTGCGCCGCGCCACGGCGGGACCGTTCCCCGAAGACGTCTCGCGGGTCGGCCCGGTGACCGTGGCGCGTGGCGCGCGCGAGGTCCACGTGGACGGACGCCGGGTGGCGCTCACCCAGCGAGAGTTCGACTTGCTGGACTACCTGGTGCGCCGCGCCGGCCGGGTGGTGACGCGCGACGAACTGCTCGAGTCGGTGTGGGGATTCATTGCCCCAGGCGAGACCCGCACGGTCGAGGTCCATGTCGCCCAGCTGCGCAAGAAGCTCGGCACGCCGGACCTGATCGAGACGGTACGCGGCCTCGGCTACAAGGTGGCCGAAGCCGAATGAGGCTCCAGCGGCGGGTGCT
Source organism: uncultured Solirubrobacterales bacterium (assembly GCA_963834675.1). Taxonomy (GTDB): domain Bacteria; phylum Actinomycetota; class Thermoleophilia; order Solirubrobacterales; family Solirubrobacteraceae; genus Palsa-465. The sequence goes on along the minus strand of CAWICS010000008.1, from coordinate 213,016 downwards.
CGCCTACCTGGCGCTCGCCGCGATCGCCTCGTGTGCTCTGACCGTCGCGGTCGGAGTGGTCCTGGTCCGGCGGCAGGTCGCCGCGCAGCGGCTGACCGCGCTCGAGGCCCAGGCCGACCTGGTCGCGACGGTCGGGGGACCGCCGGCCGCGCTGACCCCCGGCGATCACGTCTACCGCGTCGGGACCAGCCGGGCCCGCCGGGTCAGCCCGCGAGTCGCCGCTGCCGTGCTGGCCGCAATCGCACCGTCGGGCTCGAGTCAGGGCACGGCCGACGTCGAGGGCCGGTCGATCCAGTACGCCTCGCGTCCCACGGCGGCCGGCCGGATCGTTCTGATCCGCCCGGCCAAGATCGCCTTCGCGGAATGGCGTCCGTTCATCGGCAGCCTGCTCCTCGCCGGGCTTGGCGGGATGCTGCTGGCCGGTGCCCTGTCGTACCTCCTCGCCCGGCGCCTGACCCGGCCGATCGGCGAGCTGTCGGCCGCCACGCGACGGCTGGCTGCTGGCGCGGACGACGTCGCCGTGCCGATCCACGGCCAAGACGAGCTGGCCGAGCTGGGCGGCGCCTTCAACGAGATGTCCGCAGAGCTGGCGCGCGCGCGGGAGGCCCAGACCCGCTTCCTCGAGTCGGTCAGCCACGAGCTGCGGACTCCGCTCACCTCGATCCGCGGGTACGCCGAGGGGCTTGGAGAGCACGCGATCGACGCGACGGAGGCCGCCCGCGTGATCGGGACCGAGTCCCGGCGCCTGGAGCGACTGGTGGCCGACCTGCTCGACCTGGCGCGCGTGGGGCGCGCGGATTTCGCGGTCGCGCACGAGCCGGTCGACCTGGCCGACGTGGTCCGGCAAGGCGTCGAGCGCCACCTGCCCCAGGCCCGCGAGCTGGGGGTTGAGCTTTCCGGATCGGCGGGGCCGGACGGCCTCGTCGTCGGCGACGAGGACCGCATCCTCCAGGCGGTCTCGAACCTGATCGAGAACGCGCTGCGCCTGACGCCCGCGGGTGGCGCCGTAGTGGTCCGCGCCCAGGCCGGCGAGATCTCGGTGCGAGACACCGGCCCGGGGCTCGAGGCCGAGGACCTTCCCCGGGCGTTCGAGCGCTTCTATCTACACGCGCGTTACCGCAGCGAGCGGCCGGTCGGCTCGGGACTCGGCCTGGCCATCGTGCGGGAGCTCGTGGCGGCGATGGGTGGGAGCGTCGACGCGGCGGTGCCCGCCGGTGGCGGGGCGCAGTTCACTATCCGGCTACCGCCGGCACCAGCGCGCTCCGCTCCGCCAGATGCTGTCCGACCTTACGCTTGACCCGCTGCAGGGCATTGTCGACGGTCTTGCAGTCGCAGCCGATCCGGCGCCCGACCTCCTCGTAGGAATGGCCATCCAGGTACAGGGCGAGCACGCGCGACTCGAGCTCGGAAAGCGCGGTCGAGATGCACGCCACCAGCGCCCGCAGCTCCTCCGAGCTGATCACCTGGTTGACCGGATCATGGACCGGTGAGCCCGGGATGACCTCTTCCAGGGTGGGCTCCCCCTCGCCCGCCGGCGTGGGCGAGCTACTGAACGACACGTACTGGTTGAGCGGCGTGTGCTTGTTGCGAGTGGCGGTCTTGACGGCGGTGATGATCTGGCGGGTTATGCAGAGCTCCGCGAAGTTCCGGAAGCTCGATTCGCGGTCGGTCCTGTAGTCCCGCACCGCCTTGTAGAGCCCAACGAGCCCCTCCTGGATCAGATCGTCGGAATCGCCTCCGGCCAGGAAGTAGGAGGACGCCTTCAGGCGCACGAACCCGTAGTAGCGACGAACGATCATGTCGTACGCCATCGCGTTTCCCTGCTTGGCGAGCGCGATCAGATAACCATCCTCAACCTGAAGTTGAGGGTTGGAGTACGGAGAAAGCCGAGCCACGAATATCCTTCCCGACCTTGCCTATGGCGAAGAGGTCCGAAGTCGTGGCGCACCCCTCCCGGTGGCGCCGATGAATATGAATCTGGAGCAAACCTAAAGCTTTACTCCACCCTTATTCTCCCGCGCGGCAGGGTGACATAGCACTGCTCGGATGTCAAGCGGCTGCTGTGGGCGCCCCCTGCGAGCTCTGCCGGATCCTCGCCTCAAGCAGCGGGGAGCAGCTCGGGGCCGTCCGGGCCGTCGCGGACTTCCCACCCCCGGGCGCGGATCGCGTCGCGCAGGCGGTCGGCCTCCGCGTAGTCGCGCTCGGCGCGGGCCTTCTCCCGGGCGTCGCGCAACTCGGTCACCTCGGCCGGCGCCCGGGCGTCGGCCACGTCGAGGAGGTTCTCGAGCCCGAGCACGGACAGCATGTCGCGCAGGTCGCCGTCGCCCGAGCCGGCCGACGCCCGGTTGGCCTCGCGGACCCAGTCAAACGCCGCGGCCATTGCCTCGGGCGTCTTGAAGTCGTCGGCCAGGGCGTCGAAGAACCGCTCGTGAAGGGGCCCCGACCACTCGGGCGAAGGGCCCGGAGCCAGACGCCGGGCCGCCTCGCGGATCCGCTCGACGCCCGCGCGCGCCACCTCCAGCCGCTCGTCGTCGAACTCGACCGGCTTGCGGTAGTCGCTGGCGCAGAAGTACATGATCAGGGCGTCTCGCCCGTGGGCGTCGAGCGCCTGATGCAGGAGGAAGATGTTCCCCACCGACTTGGACATCTTCGTGTCGTCGAGGCGGATCATCCCGTTATGGACCCAAAGGCGGGCGAGCGGGGCGTCTCGTGCCGCGGTGGTCTGCGCCGCCTCGTTCTCGTGGTGGGGGAAGATCAGGTCGGCGCCGCCGCCATGGATTTCGAACCCGACCCCGAGCAGCTTCTCGGCCATCGCCGAGCACTCGATGTGCCAGCCGGGTCTTCCGCGTCCCCAGGGCGCGTCCCAGGCCGTGTCCTCCCCCGACTTCTGCGCCTTCCACAGCGCGAAGTCGGCCGGGTCCCGCTTTCGCTCCGCCCCCTCCACGCCCTCGCCCTGGTCGAGCTCGTCGAGGTCGCGGTGCGACAGCTCGCCATATTCCGGGTAACTGCGCACCGAGAAGTAGACGGCTCCCTCCACCGCATAGGCATGCCCGCCCTTGATCAGCGTCTCGATCAACTCGACGATCTCCCCGATCGTCGCGCTGGCCAGGGGCTCGTGGTCGGGGCGCCCGAGACCGAGGCGGTCGGTGTCGGCCACGTAGGCGTCGATCATCTCCCTGGCCAGCTGCTCGCTGGGGACGCCGGCGGTCTGGGCAGCCGCGTAAATCTTGTCGTTGACGTCCGTTATGTTTGTAACGAATGTGACGTTGTAGCCCTCATGGACGAACAAGCGCTTGAGCAGCGAGAACACCACGTAGGGACGGGCATTGCCCACGTGGATCCGGCCGTACACCGTCGGCCCACACGCGTAGATGCCAACCCGATGGCCGGAGCGCGGCTCGACCGGAAGCACCTGGCCGGTGCGGGTGTCGTGCAGGCGAATGGTTCGTCCGATGATGCGGCAACCCTACAGCCGGGCGGCGCATCCGGCCGGGGCGGGCAGTAGGGTGCCGGCGGTGGCTGGGAGGCCTGAGCACATCGAGCGGTTGCGCATCGTCGATGAGGCTTTCCGCTCTCTGCCGGATCGCTACCTGGGAGCCGATCCGGGGTTCGACACCACCTACCAGATCACGTTGGGCGATCTAGGGCACACGTGGGAGGTTCGGTGCACGAGCCGGGCCGCGCGGGTCCGCAAGGGCGGAACCCGGCGGGAGCCCGACGTCACCATGTCGACCGACTCCGAGACGTGGATGCGCCTGCGCCGCGGCGAGTTCTCCGGAATCGAGGCCTTCCAGCGCCGGCTCCTCGCCGTGCGCGGCAATCTGGATCACGCGATCGCCTTCGAGGGGATGTTCAGACTCCTCGGCGGCCGCCCGCCGCTGCTGGAGATCCATGACATCCCGGTCGGGCGCCAGCACATCTCGACCCTGACCATGGGCCAGGGCCCCGACGTGCTCCTCCTCCACGGGCTCGGTGGGACGCGGGCCTCACTGTTCGCGACCGCTGCGGCGCTCAGCGGCTCCTACCGCGTGCATGTCCCCGACCTGCCGGGCTTCGGATCATCGTGCAAGCCGAGACTCGGCGCCTACAACGCGCCCTGGTTCGCCGAGATCATGCTCGGCCTGCTCGACCAGCTCGAGGTCGACCGCACCCACGTGGTCGGCAACTCGATGGGTGGCCGCATCGCCATCGAGCTCGGTCTCGTGGCGCCCGAGCGGATCCGCGCGCTCGGGCTGCTGTGCCCGGCCGTGGCCTGGATCAAGCGCGGGCTGCACCCGATCGTCCGCCTCCTCCGTCCCGAGTTCGGGCTGCTTCCCCACACTTTCCGCCGCTCCACGGTCGCGGCCCAGTTCTGGTCCATGTTCTATGACCGCGACCTGATCGACCCGGCCGTGGCCGACCTCGTCGTCGACGAGTTCCAGCGGATCTACCACACCGCCGGCGCCCGCTACGCGCTGCTCGCCAGTGCCCGCAACATCTATCTCGAGGCGCCGTTCGGGCGAGGCGGGTTCTACCGCCGGCTGTCCGATCTCCAGGCCCCCGCCCTGTTCGTGTGGGGAACTCATGACCGGCTTGTGCCCGCCGGGTTCTCACGCCACGTACGCCAATGGCTGCCCCAGGCCGAGCAGGTCACGATCGACTGCTGCGGTCACGTGCCGCAGGTCGAGCGCCCCGAGGAGACCAACGCGCTGCTGCTCGACTTCTTCGAGCGCGCCGAGCGGACCGAAGGCGCGCCGCGCCGCCGTGGGACGCTCGCCGCCGGCGCGGAGGCGGCCTGAGCCTGGCACGCTTCGGTTCATGAGTCAGGCGCACGCGACCAGATCCGCGAACCGGAACGGTCACGAGCCTGATGCTGAGGTCGCGAGCGGCTCGCCAGAGACCGGGTCGCTGCTCAGCCGTGCCTGGCAAGAGCTCGGCGGCCTCGTCCAGCGGCGCATCCCCCGAGCCGACCTCGACGAGCGCGATCCGGACTACATCCGTGAGCAGCTCCCGTTGTTCTGGCTGTTCTCGAGCCTGTGGTTCCGCGGCGAGGTCCGGGGCCTGGGCAACGTCCCGGACGAGGGACCCGTGCTGCTCGTCGGCAACCACTCGGGGGGGAACATGATCCCGGACACGATGGTGTTCACGGTTGCCTTCAGCACCTACTTCGGGGTGGAGCGACCCTTCTACCAGCTCGCCCACAACCTGGTCCTCTCGCTGCCCGGGCTGAGTTGGCTGCGTAAGTTCGGCACCGTGGCGGCCTCGCCCGAGAACGCCCGCAAGGCGCTTTCCTCGGGCGCCGCGCTCCTCGTGTACCCCGGCGGGGACTACGAGGTCCATCGACCCAGCTGGCAGAGCAGTCGCGTCGACTTCGGCGGCCGGAAGGGCTTCCTGCGCCTCGCTCTCGAGCAAGACGTCCCGGTCGTTCCCGTGGTGGCGATAGGCGGCCAGGAGACCGCGCTGTTCCTCAGCCGCGGCGAGCGTCTGGCCCGCCTGCTCGCGCTCGACCGCCTGTTGCGCCTCAAGGTCCTGCCGATCTCGATCTCGCTGCCCTGGATCGTGAACATCGGCGACTTCGGACACATCCCGCTGCCGGCCAAGATCACCATCGAGACGCTGCCGGCCATCGACCTGCGCGCCGATTTCGGTCCCGACCCCGACCTCGACGACGTCTACGACCACCTCATCCGCCTGATGCAGGACGCCCTGCGCTCGCTCGCCGCCGAGCGCCGCTTCCCGGTGCTGGGATGAGGATCAACCACACCACCGTGCTCGCGGCGCCGATCGAGGATCTGTGGGCGATCGTCACCGATCCCGAGCGGGTTCTGGGCTACATGTCCGGCGTGACCCGCTGGGAGGTGTTCGGCGAGCGCGCCACCGGCTTGGGCGCCCGCTACCGGATGCTGTTCCGGGTCGGGGCGGCCGAGGTCGGCGGACTGGTCGAGGTGGTCGAGTTCGACGAACCGTGCGACTTCGCCTGGACCTCGGTAACCGGCCTCGACCATCGGGGCCGCTGGCGCCTACGTGAGGCGCCCGGGGGACGTACCCGGATCGAGCTACGGCTGTCCTACGTAGTCGAGGGTGCCGGCCTGAGCGGCTGGATCGCCGAGCGGGTGGCCGCCCCGACGGTGTCCGGGCACGTGCGCCGCACGCTCCAGCAGCTGACCCGTCTGGTCGAGCACGAGCAGCTCCGCGCGGCCGCCGTGCGGCGGCGCGCCTCGGCTCGCGGCTGACGCTGCGTTCACAAAGCTCACAAACCCTGCGGATTGCCTAGAGCGCCGCGATCGGTGCCCTTCTCGCCCGGGCCGAAAACGGATAGGGTCTCCGCCGGGAGAAGACCACACGGTCTGCGTGGGGCCGTAAACACCACATGAGGAGGGAGTCTGTATGACGGTTCGTCAGCGACGCTTGCTGATGACGATGGTCCTTGCCGGGACGCTGGCCGTCTCGGCGATCGCCGCTTCGAGTGCGTCCGCGATTCTGAAACGGCTGCCGAACGGCCAGACGGTGTCCTACCAGCCGCTGCTGCCTACGGGACCCGTTCCGTTCGACCAGGCGTTCAACAACATGGACTACAACGGCGGTCCGGTGATGCCGTCGAACACTGACTACATGCTGATGTGGAGCCCGTCGGGCCTGTCGGCCTACCCGAACGGGTTCGTGTTCGGCATCGCTCAGTACTTCCATGATCTGCAACGTGACAGCGGCGGAGATCAGAACGTCGACTCGGTCGGTCCGCAATACAACGACCTGACCGGCGCGACGGCGAACTACGACGTGACATTCGGCGGGGTCCTGGTCGACCGGGATCCATATCCGCCGACCGAGTGTCCGGTTGGCGGGGCGGGCCCCGCCGGTACGGTGACCAACTGCCTGACCGACGCCCAGATCCAGAACGAGATCACGAACTTCGTCACGTCGCACCACCTCCCGACGGATCTGAGCCATGAGTACTACCTGTTGACGCCGCCTCACGTCGAGAGCTGCTTCAGCAACGACCCCACCCAGGGGTTCGGTGGATGCTCGGCGGGCGAGCCGGTGGACAGGGCGTACTGCGCGTATCACCAGAACACCGTCACGCCGACGATGATCTTCTACGCAAACATGCCGTACGACGCCGACAACTCTCACTGCCAGGACTTCAACTATCCGAACGGCCTCATCTCGGATGGTGAGATCAACGGCGGACTCAGCCACGAGCACATGGAGTCGGTCACCGACCCGATCCCCAACGACGCCTGGACCAATGGCGTCGGCGCCGATCAGGGAATGGAGGTCGGCGACCAGTGCAACCGCGTGCGGGGCAATCCGCTTGGGACCGCCCCGAACGGCTCCCCGTACAACCAGGTGATCAACGGTCACTTCTACTGGTACCAGGAGGAGTGGAGCAACTACACCCACAGCTGCGTGCAGCGTGTGGACCTGCCCCGGCGGCTGCCGACGGCACGGGAAACCGTGACCGCGGGCAGCGGAACCGACATGACGTTCGACGCCAGCCGCTCGAACGCGCCGGGCGGCGTGGCCGACTTCAGCTGGCAGTTCAACGCGGTTCCCAACGCCCCGACCGTCGAGCAGACCACGCCGACGATCACCTACACGTTCCCGGCGCCCGGTGCTTACTCGACCGGCGTGGCCGTGTTCAACCCCGACGGTCTGTCGTCCGGAACCGGCGGGATCGTGATCACAGGCCAGAACGGGTTCCAGCCGGCCTTCACCGCCTCGCTGCAGCGGCGCGGTGACAGGCACGGCCATGACGGCGAAACCGTGCAGTTCAGCGCGCTGACGACCGTCAGCGGCCAGCCGGTCATCAACTACCTGTGGGAGTTCGGAGACGGCACGACCGGCTCCGGACCGACGCCGAGTCACACCTATCGGCACCCGGGGTTCTACACGGTGACGGCGGTGCTGTTCAGCGGAACCGGATCGGCCTTCCCCGGACAGGGCGCGGGGCCGATCTACCAGCAGACGATCAGGGTGGGTCACGGTCACGACGAGAGGTAGCTGACCCCCAACCCTTTGAGGTGCTGTTGGAGCGGCCGCCTTCGGGCGGCCGCTCCGCGCTTCAGATCGACGACTTTGGCGATGTTGTCTCGGCGCGCTCCCGCGAGGCGGAAAGGTATAGGGTCTCCGGCGGGAGAGACCCGAAAGGTCTGCGGTGGGGGCCTTAAACACCACATAGGAGGGAGTGCGTATGACGGTTCGTCAGCGACGGCTGCTGATGATGTTGGTCCTTGCCGGGACACTGGGAGTCTCGGCGATCGCCGCGTCAAGTGCCTCGGCGATCATCAAGGTTCTGCCGAACGGGCAGACGGTCTCGTACATGCCGCTGCGGACGGCGGCCAAAGCCGCCAACCGACGGCTCCATTTCGACACCGAGTTCCAGAACATGGACTACAACGGCGGCCCGATCATGCCGTCTAACACCGACTACATGTTGATGTGGAGCCCGGGAGGCCTCGGGGCCTACCCGCAGGGCTTCACGTACGGCATCGCCCGGTACTTCACCGACCTGCAACGCGACAGCGGCGGAAATCAGAACGTCGACTCGGTCGGTCCGCAGTACAACGACCTGACCGGCGCGGTGGCGAACTACGAGGTGAGATTCGGCGGCGTGCTGGTCGACACGGACCCGTATCCGGCAAGCCAGTGTCCGGTTGGCCTGCCGGGCGTGACCGGCCCGGCGACCAACTGCCTCACCGATACTCAGATCCAGGACGAGATCCAGAGCTTCGTCACCCGGCACCACCTGCCGACCGATCGGAGCCACGAGTACTTCCTCCTGACGCCCCCACACGTCGAGAGCTGCTTCACGAACCAAGCGCCGGACTACGGCGGCTGCTCGGCCGGAGAGCCGGCGGGCCCGCCGCCGCTGCCGAACATCGCCGCTTACTGCGCTTATCACCAGAACACCGCGACGCAGACGATGATCCTGTACGCCAACATGCCGTATGACGCCGACAACCCGTTCTGCCAGGACGGGAACTATCCGAATGGCCTCATCTCGGATGGCGAGATCAACGGCGGCCTCAGCCACGAGCACATGGAGTCGGTCACCGATCCGTTGCCCAACGACGCGTGGACGAACGGCGCTGGCCCCAACCACGGCCTCGAGATCGGCGACGAGTGCGAGAACGGCGAGATGGGCACCCCGCTCGGGACCGCCCCGAACGGCTCCCCGTACAACCAGGTGATCAACGGTCACTTCTACTGGTACCAGGAGGAGTGGAGCAACTACACCCACAGCTGCGTGCAGCGGGTGACGCTCCCCCGGCGACTGCCGTTCGTCAATGAAAAGGTCACGGCGGGCAGCGGGACCGACATGACGTTCGACGCCAGCCGGTCGTTCGTCCCGGGCGGCGCGGCCGAGTTCAGCTGGCAGTTCAACGCCATTCCCAACGCCGAGACCGTCGCGCAGACGACGCCGACGATCACCTACACGTTCCCGTCACCGGGTGAGTACTCTACCGGGGTGGCGGTGTTCAATCCCGATGGGCTGTCTTCGGGAACCGGCGGGATCGTGCAGACCGGCAAGAACGGGTTCCAGCCGGCGTTCACCGCCTCCCAGGAGCGCAGCTTCCGGGGCCGCGGTGGCCGTACGGTGCATTTCAGCGCGCTCACGACCGTGAGCGGGCAGCCCGTGATCAACTACATGTGGGAGTTCGGTGACGGAACCACCGGCTCGGGCCCCGACCCGACCCACACGTACTGGCGGCCGGGCAGCTACACGGTGACTGCCGTGCTGTTCAGCGGAGTCGGATCCGCCTATCCGGGCGCCGGCGCCGGGCCGGTGTATGCCCAGAGGATCAACGTGGGCGAAGGACGCGACCGGTAGCCCACCCTGTCGTATCGAGCCATCAGGGCTCGACCGTAAGCGTGATGAGCGGCCGCGCAAGCGGCCGCTCTTCGCGTCTTAGGGCTTGGCCGCGCGCCAGCGAAACGACCGGCCGCGGCGCTTCACCTCGCGCACGTCGAGACCCGCGCGCGCCAGGCGCGGCGACAGCTCGTCCGGGTCGATCAGGTTGCACGTATCCCCGATGTGGATCGCCTTGAACCGCAGGCCCGTGCCGATGCTGTCGGTGCCGGCGAACGTACCGCAGGGCCGCAGCACCCGGGCGATCTCCGCGAACGCCTGGTCCTGCTGCGCCACCGTCGGGATGTGGTGGAGCATCGTGAAGCACAGCACGGCCGAGAACCGGCCGTCTGGATATGGCAGCCGCGTGGCGTCGCCCTCGGTCACCTCGACCGCGCCATCGAGCGCCGCACGCAGCCGCTCGCAGTAGCCCGGATCGAGCTCGAGCACGCTGAGACGGGGCAAACGTTCCGCGAGCACGCGAGTGGTGGCGCCGAACCCCGGCCCGATCTCGAGCACGTCGTCACCCAGCTCGACCCCGTCGACGCCGAAGGGCACGAGCTCGTTCTCGGCCACGCGCGCCCACCAGCCCGACGAGCAGAGCAGGTTGTGGACCCGGTTCATCGCTCGACCGTAGCAATGGCCAGCGCGGCCACGCCCTCCTCGCGTCCAACGAAGCCCATGCCCTCGCCCCGCGTGGCCTTGACGCTCACATGCTCGGAGGAAATCCCGATCGCCTCGGCCAGCGAGCGGCGGATGCTCTCGCGGACCGGAGCCAGGTGCGGACGCTCGATCACCACGGTGGCGTCGACGTGGAGGATCGACATGCCGCGATGGGTGAGCATGGCCACCGTGGTCCGGAGCAGGTCGAGCGAGCTGGCGCCGCGATACTGCTCATCGGTATCGGGAAAGTGCTGGCCGATGTCGCCCAGCGAGGCCGCCCCAAGCAGGGCGTCGATGATCGCGTGGGTGAGCACGTCGGCATCGGAGTGGCCGGCCAGCCCACGATCGTGCGGCAGCTCGACGCCGCCCAGCACGAGCCGCCGGCCCGTATCGAACCGGTGGCAGTCATAGCCGAGGCCGGAGACGACCATCCCCCGCTCCTCGTGGCGCGCGATCACGCCCGCGCCTCCGCCAGCATCAGCTCGGCCAGCGTCAGATCGGTCGGCGTCGTGATCTTCAGGTTGGCCGGCGAGGACTCCACGACCTCAACCACGCCGCCGGCCTGTTCGACCAGCCAGGCGTCGTCGGTGGCGGCGGCGAGCACGGCATCGTCCGCTTCCATCAACGCTCGCTCCAGGGCCGCGCGGCGGAACACCTGGGGCGTCTGCGCGGCCCACAGCCGCGCGCGCTCCAGCGTCCGCGTGACCGTGCGCCCGCCAGGAGCGTCCACCTCCTTGATCGTGTCCGTCACGGGCGCGGCGGCGATCACCGCATCCGCGCCGGAGCGCTTGAGCTGCGCCAGCGCGCGCTCGAACAGCCGCGCCGGGGCCAGGGGCCGGGCCGCGTCGTGGACCACCACGGGATCTCCGTCGGGGCAGGCTCGCAGCGCCTCGCGCACGGACGCGGAGCGTACCGTCCCGCCGGCCACGGCCACCGTCCCCTCCGGCGCCTCGGCCAGCGCTTCGGCCGGCAATGCGACCACGATTCGCTCGATCTCCGCCACCGAGCCCAGAGCCTCGACGCTCCACGCGAGCATCGGCCTGCCCCCCAGCGTGACGAGCGCCTTGGGCCGGTCCGACCCAAGGCGCTCTCCACGGCCTGCGGCCACGATCAACGCGACCGCCACGTGCTCTGTGGCGTTGGCCTACTTGGCGGCGACGGTTACCTTGCCGTTCTTGCCACGCCCGTTGTAGGACTCCAGCAGGAGCGTCTGGAGGTGCTCCTCGACCTCGTCCTCGTCCATCTCGAGCGCGTACATGAGCTCAGAGGCGAGGATCTTCTTCGCCCGCGTGAACATCTGCTTCTCGCCCGTGGAAAGACCCTTCTGAGCCTCGCGAATCGCCAGGTTGCGCACGACCTCGGCGAGCTCGTAGATGTCGCCGGTCTTGATCTTGTCGCGGTTGTACTTAAAGCGGCGGTTCCAGTTCTTGGGCATCTCAGAACACTCGTCCTGGAGCACCGCGAGGACTTTCTGGACCGTCTCCTCGTCGATCACGCGCCGCAGTCCCGCCAGGGCTGCGTTCTCGGTCGGGACCATGACGGTCATGTCGTTGTGCAGGATCTTGATCGTGAGGTACTCGCGCCGTTCGCCCAAGACCTCCTTGAGCTCCTTGCGGATGACCTTCCCCGCCCCGTGATGGGGGTACACGACGTTGTCGCCGATCTCGAACTCGATGTGCGCCACTTCCTCGACGAGCTCGAGGTCCTCCAGGTGCTCTTCCATTAGCTCTGTGATGGTGTCCTCCTCTTTACGGAACGGGCGGGACCGAAGACCCTCCCGCGGTTGTCACTCCCATGAGAACTACGTGTCCCGATGGCCTTCACGTCTGCAGGTACCTATCCACCAGGTTGATCTCCTGCTGGCGGCGAAGTCCCTCGCGGATGTCCTTCGCCCGGATCTCGCCGACTCCGTCGACGGTTTCTAGCTCGCCGTCGGTGGCGGCCAGCAATTCCTCGAGCCCGCCGAACTCGGTCACGATCCGCTGCACCACCAGCTTGGGGAGCCTGGGGATCCGCCCCAGGATGCGGAAGCCTCGCGGCGAGGTCGGGTAGTCGAGGGTGTTCAGCTTGCGGTCGTAGCCGAGCAGCTCGGCCAGGCGGCCGAAGTCCAGGAGATCCTGGTTCGGCAGCCGCACGAGCTGGTCGAACGCCGCCGCGAATGTCTCGTCGGTGTCCTCCATCAAGTAGTCGTGGACGAGCGCGACCTTGTCGGCCGACACGCCCACCATCGTCTCGTCCAGCTGCATCTCGATCAGCCGGCCCTCGGTTCCCAGCTCGACGATGTAGCGCTCGATCTCCACCGCCATCCTGGTCACCAGCTCGGCCCGTTGTAGGACCGTGAGCACATCGTGCAGCGTCGCCCCGCCCTCGAACTCGAGCGCGGTCAGCCGGGTCGAAACCTGGTCCAGCCGGCTGCGGTACTTGTCGAGGGTGGCCAGCGCCTGGTTGGCCTTGGCCAGCACCACAGGGATGTCCTCGAGGATGTACTTGACCCCGTCGACGTAGAGCGAGACCACCTCCCGGCGCTCGGAGATCGCCACGACCAGCGCGTCGGTCTGCTTGGAGACGCGTTCAGCCGTACGGTGCCGGGTACCGGTCTCGAACGTGAGAATGGTCGGATCCGGGGTCAGCTGAACGTTGACCTGGGCGATCTTGGTCGCGTTCGAGCTCAGCACGATCGCCCCGTCCATCTTGGCCAGCTCGTAGAGCAGCGCCGGCGAATACTCGAGGTCTAGCTTGATCCCGCCTGAGAACAGGAAGGCCAGCTCGTCGGCGTCCCCGATCACGATCAGACCGCCGGTGTGCGCGTGGAGGATGTTGTCGATCCCCTCCCGGAGCGCCGTACCGGGGGCGACCATCTCGAGCGCCCTTACTAGCCGCGAATCCTGTCGAGATTCGAGCTCTCCCTTGAGCTCTTCCCCGGAACGCGGCGGCATGAAGGCCGATTTTACCGCTTGTTGACGGCAGACACCGACGCTCACGCCGCCCGGACGCCGCGCGGGTGCCCGCCGAGGGCGGCCGCGAGGGCGGCGCGGAGCGTGCCGTGCGTCCCTGGCTGGCTCACCGGACCCAGCCCGAACTTGGCCGCCTCGGCCAGGCGACGGTCGGCGTGGGCCACCGAACGCAGCTCGCCGGTCAATCCGAGCTCGCCGAAGCAGGCCAGCGGCTGGCCATCGGCGCCTCCCAGGGCCACCCCGCGGACGGCGCTGGCCACCGCCAGGGCAACGGCCAGGTCGGCTCCGGGCTCATCGACCCGCACGCCGCCGACCACGTTGACGAACACGTCGGAGGCGCCGGCTCCGATGCCGGCATGGCGCCCCAGCACCGCAAGCACCAGCGCCAGGCGGTTTCGGTCGATTCCCGAGGCGACGCGACGGGGCGGGACCAGCTCCGAGCTCGAGACCAGGGCCTGAACCTCGACCAGCAGCGGGCGAGAGCCCTCGATCGCGCATAGGACCACGCTGCCGGGTGCCCGGGTGGCCTCGCCCACGAATCGCGCCGAGGCGTCCAGGACCTCGACCAGCCCGTCGTCGCGCATCTCGAACACGCCGGCCTCATTGGTCGAGCCGAACCGGTTCTTGACCGCCCGCACGGTGCGGTAGGTGCGCTCGCGCTCGCCCTCGAACTGGAGCACGCAGTCGACCAGATGCTCGAGCACCCGCGGGCCGGCCAGCGCGCCGTCCTTGGTCACGTGGCCGACCAGGAGCACCGCGATGTTGAGCGCCTTGGCCACCCGCATCAGCGCCCCCGCCACCTCGCGGACCTGCGCCACCGATCCGGCGGCGCTCGAGAGCTCCATCGTGTGCAGCGTCTGCACCGAGTCGATCACGCACACCTCGGGTCGCTCGTGCTCGAGCGTGGCCAGCACGACGTCGAGATCGGTCTCGGCGATCACCGGGATGCCCAGCGCCCCGGCCCGCAGCCGCTCGGCCCGCAGGCGGATCTGGGCCGCCGACTCCTCGGCCGAGACGTACAGAGTGCGCCGGCCCGCCTCGTGCAGGTTGGCCAGCACCATCGTGGTGAGAGTCGACTTGCCGATCCCCGGCGAGCCGCCGAGCAGCACCAGTGAGCCGGGCACGATCCCGCCGCCGAGCACGTTGTCGAGCTCGCCGATCCCGGTGCTCAGCCGCGCCCGCTCGGCCGCCGCCACGTCGCGTAGGGCCACCGGCTTCACGGTTGCGGCACGCCCGTTAGATCGCGCGCCACCCGGCCCGGCGCCGCGTCCGGATGGCGCGGGTCTCCGGAGCTGCTCGACCAGCGCGTTCCACTCACCGCAGCCGGGGCACTGCCCCGCCCAGCGGGGGCTCTCGTGTCCGCAGGCCGAGCAGACGTGGACCTGAGTGGGCCGTGGCATAAGTCGCTGCCGAGGCTACGCGGCGCGCCCGACGGAATCCGCGTGCGCCGCGGCGTCCTCGAGCCGATCATCGCCCCAGAACAGCTCGCCGGCGACCTCGACGGTCGGCACCGCGAACACGCCGAGCGCGTGCGCCGCCTCGGTCGCCTTGCGCAGCGCCGCTTTGATCGCGGGATCCCGGATGGCGTCCCGCGCCTCGCCGCGATCCAGCCCGACGGACGCGACCGCGGCGAGCACGTGCGCCTCGATGCTGAGCTCACACCCGCGCTGGAATGCGTCGCGGGACAACTGTCTTGCCACCGCCTGTCCCTGACCGACCCCGGACGCCCAGGTCACCGCTCGCATCGCGGCCAGGTAGTCGGTCGGCCACGGATCGGGCCAGACGATCGGCGGCAGCCCGTAACCGCGCGCCCGGCGCTCGATCTCGGCCATCCCCGCCTGCCGGCGGCGATAGTCGCCAAGCGCCCACGAGCTCCGGCCGGTCAGCTTGAACAGCCCGCCCAGCAGGACCGGCTGCCAGCGCGGCGGCTCGGGGAGCACGCTTTCCACCCGCTCCGCCGCGAGGTACGCGTAGGGCGATCCAACGTCGAAGTAAAAGGTGATCACGGTGGGCGTTCGATAAACTGAACGATACGTTCTCTATGTTAGCGACTCGCCCTCAGGATGTACTGGCCGCCAACCTCCGCCGGATGCGCATCGCCCGGCGGCTTTCGCTGTCGGAGCTGGCCCGAGCGACCCGGATGAGCAAGGCGACCCTGTCGAGCGTGGAGAGCGGTCGCTCGAACCCCACCATCGAGACCCTGGCCGCGCTGGCCGCCGCCCTGCGGGTCCCGCTCGGTGAGCTCCTGGAGGAGCCGCCGCTGGCGGAGATTCGCATCGTCCGCGCGGGCCGGCTCGACCACCTGGAGGAAGCCGGCGTGGGATTGTCCGAGCGCGCGTGGGAACCGCACCGGCTCGAGGAAGGGGAGCCGGCGGCGGCGGGGACCCGTGCCGGTATCTACGTCCTCGAGGGCAAGCTGATCGCCGGCCCGGTCGAGCGGGTCACCGAGTTGTCCGCGGGCGACTACGCGTCGTTCCCGACCGACGTGCCCCACGTCTACGAGACCGAGCGCACCCTGGCGCGCGCGCTGGTCATGACGTATGGGCCGTGAGATCACCATCCGCGAGCTGCGGCCTTCGGACCGCCGAGCGTCGGTGTTTGCGTTCGGTCGGCTCAGGCTGCGTAGCCGGCGCTCCGTCCGGAGTGACTCGCGCGAGGCACACCACGGCGGCTGGCCGCGCCGTTCTCGTCGCGCGCGTCACTCCGGAGCGGGCGGTGCGAAGCTACTCGGTCTCGGCGGGCTCGGCGGGCCCGGCCGGCTGATCCGGCTCGGGCTCCTCGCTGCCGCCCTCGCCTCCCTCGCCGGCGCCCACAGCCACGGGCTGGGGCTTCGGGGCTGGCTCGATAACGGTCAGCTTGACGTCGCCCCCGCCTTCCTTGCCGTCGGCGTCCTGGCCAGCGGGCCAGTCGACCATCACGGTCGAGCCGGACGGCACCTGGGAGCGGAGAACGAAGTCGGCCAGCGGGTCCTCGATATAGCGCTGGATGGCTCGACGCAGCGGACGCGCGCCCATCGTCGGGTCCCAGCCCTTGTCGACGAGCATCTCCTTGGTCGGCTCGGACAGCTCGAGCTGTAGCTCGCGCTCGGCCATCGACTCGCGGATCCGCCGCAGCAGCAGGTCGACGATCTGCTTGATCTCGTCCTTGGTCAGCTTGTGGAAGACGATGACCTCGTCGATCCGGTTCAGGAACTCGGGCCGGAACACCTTCTTGAGCTCGCCCATGATCCGGGTCTTCATGTCGTCGTAGCCGATGCCGGTCTCTTCCTCGGTGGTCGAGAACCCGATGTTGAACTGCCGCGAGATCTCGGAGGCGCCGATGTTCGAGGTCATGATCACGATGCAGTGACGGAAGTCGACCGTCCGGCCCTGGGCGTCGGTCAACCGGCCGTCCTCCAGGATCTGGAGGAGGATGTTGAACACGTCCGGGTGGGCCTTCTCGATCTCGTCCAACAGCAGCACGCTGTAGGGCTTGCGCCGCACGGCCTCGGTCAGCTGGCCGCCCTCGTCGTAGCCGATGTAGCCCGGAGGCGACCCGACCAGACGCGACACCGCGTGCTTCTCCATGTACTCGGACATGTCGATGCGGATCATGGTGTCCTCGTCGCCGAACAGGAACTCCGCCAGGGTCCGCGCCAGCTCGGTCTTGCCCACGCCCGAGGGGCCCAGGAAGATGAACGAACCGGTCGGGCGCTTCGGGTCCTTGAGGCCGGCCCTACTGCGCCGGATGGCCTTCGACACGACTTCGATCGCCGGGTGCTGGCCGATCACGCGCTTGTGGAGCTCTTCCTCCATGCGCATCAGCTTGGCCGTCTCGGCCTCGGTCAGCTTGAACACCGGGATGCCGGTCCACATCGAGACGATGTCGGCTATCTCCTCCTCGCCGATCGAGGGGCGCTCGGTCGACTCTCCGGCCTCCCACTGCTCGGCCAGCTCGCGCTTGCGCTGAGTCAGCCGGCGCTCCTTGTCGCGGAGGTTGGCGGCCTTCTCGAACTCCTGGTTCTCGATCGCCTCCTCCTTGGCCCGGCGGGTCTCCTCGATCTCGTCCTCGAGCTCGCGGTACACGGGCGGGGAGGTCATCGACTTGATCCGCATCCGCGACGCGGCCTCGTCGATCAGGTCGATCGCCTTGTCGGGCAGGAACCGGTCGGAGATGTAGCGATCGGCCAGCTCGGCCGCCGCCTCGAGCGCCTCGTCAGTGATGTTCACCTTGTGGTGCTGCTCGTAGCGGTCGCGCAGGCCCTTGAGGATCTGCACGGTCTCCTCGGTGGAGGGCTGGTCGACGGTGATCTTCTGGAAGCGGCGCTCCAGGGCGGAGTCGCGCTCGAGGTACTTGCGGTACTCCTCGAGCGTGGTCGCGCCGATCGTCTGCAGCTCGCCCCGGGCCAGGGCCGGCTTGAGGATCGAGGCCGCGTCGATCGCGCCCTCGGCGGCGCCGGCGCCGACCAGGTTGTGCAGCTCGTCGATGAACAGGATGATGTCGCCGCGCTGGGTGATCTCCTTCATCACCTTCTTGAGGCGCTCCTCGAACTCGCCGCGGTACTTGGAGCCGGCGACCAGGGCGGCCAGATCCAGCGTGTAGATCTGCTTGCCCTTGAGCAGTTCGGGGACCTCGCCGTGGGTGATCCGCTGGGCGAGCCCCTCGACGACGGCGGTCTTGCCGACGCCCGGCTCGCCGACCAGCACGGGGTTGTTCTTGGTCCGCCGAGAGAGGATCTGCATGATCCGCTCGATCTCGGTCTCCCGGCCCACGACGGGGTCGAGCTTGGACTCGGCGGCCAGCTTGGTCAGGTTGCGACCGAACTGGTCCAGCAGCTTGGAAGACTTCTTGGACTCGCCTTGGGCGGCGGCTGCCGCGCCCGAGCCGCCGGCGCCGCGCTGACGGCTGCCGGGGCCGGACAGCATCCGGATCACCTCGTTGCGGATCTTCTCGGAATCTGCGTCGAAATCGAGCAGGATCCGGGCGGCGACGCCCTCGTTCTCACGCACCAGGCCGAGCAGGATGTGCTCGGTGCCGATGTAGTTGTGGCCCAGGCTCAGCGCTTCGCGCAGCGCCAGCTCCAGGACTTTCTTGGCCCGCGGCGTGAACGGGATCTGGCCGGAGGTGACCTCCTCGCCCGACCCGACGATCCGGACCACCTGAGCGCGCACGCGCTCGACCGTGATGTCCAGCGACTCGAGTACCCGGGCCGCAAGGCCCTCCTCCTCACGCAGCAATCCGAGAAGGATGTGCTCGGTGCCGATGTAGTTGTGCTTGAGCGTCCGCGCTTCTTCTTGAGCCAGGACAACTACCTGACGGGCTCGCTCTGTGAATCGCTCGAACATGATTCTTCTCTCTGCGTGCGGTGGATCTCGGGCTACTCGGTCGGGATGGTTTTCCGGTCTCTCTCCTCCGCTCCTGCTGCGTTACATAGTAGTTCGCGCAACTGCGGGGACACCGACGAATCCGTTCTACCCACCTTGTCGGCACCAATACGACATTTGATGAGCGAAACGGTCTCGATCTAACGGAGCCATAGGTCAGTTTACCAACGGGTCTGCGGGTCACTTCGCAGCTCACCCCTCGGCAACGCACGCTTCACACCCTGTTCATGTTCGCCCGCCGGCTTCAGGGTCCCATTCGTACTCGATCTGGCGGGCCGTCCGGAGGGCCAGATCCCGCCCCGCGAACCGGTCCACGAGGTGCAGTGCCATGGCGATTCCCGAGCTGAGGCCGCCGGCTGTGACCAGCTCGCCGGCGTCGACCCAGCGCACCCACGCGTGGCCGGCATCTCCGGCCCGCGCCGCGAGGTCGTCGACGTCCTCCCAGTGCGTGGTCCACGGCCGACCTTCCAGGAAACCGAGCGATTGCAGCACAAACGCCCCGGTGCAGACAGAGGCCACAACCGACGCATCTCGCGCCGCGGCTCCGACCGCCTCCACCAGCCCGGCGTCGGCCAGCACCTCGTCGATCCGGACGGCTCCCGGCACGACGATCACATCGAGCCGCCCCGCCTCGGCCAGCGTCGCCTGCGGGGTCAGCCTGAGGCCCCCGTAGGCCTCGACCGGCTCCCGCGTGACCCCGAGCGTGAGCACCTCGAACGGCGGCGTCTCGCCGTCCCGCTCAACCAGCCGGGACGCGGTCAGAAACACCTCGTACGGCCCACCCACGTCGAGCAGGTCGACCTGCTCGAACACCACGATCCCGATCTGCATGCGGAGCCGTGCATATCACGTCACGCCGCACGCGGACCAGCGAGCGTGACGCATTATGCGTCGAAATCGAGGCCTAACTCGTCACGCTCCACCCGCCCGGGGCGCCGTGACGAGTTATGCACGCTGCAGGTGGCCTTCTCAAACCGTTGAGCAGAGGGGGCGCGGCGTAGACCGAGCGCGGACCCGAGCCCGGCCGGTCGCCCGCGGGATCGCCCGCAATATGCATAACGTGCCACGGCCCGGCATGAGCGCACAAAATGGCACGTTTTGCAGGTCGAACGCCGAAGCGCGCAGCAAGATGGGAGTGCGTGAGCACGGGGTCCAGACGGCCCCCCGCGCGTCTCACAACGCTCAGTCCCGCATGGCCGGGAACAGCACGACCTCGCGGATCGAACGCCGACCGGTAAGCACCATCACGAGCCGGTCGATCCCGATGCCGATTCCGCCGGTCGGCGGCATCCCCTGCTCGAGCGCCTCCACGAAGGCCTCGTCGTACGGCTGGGCCTCCGTATCCCCGGCTCCGGCCAGGGCCCGCTGCTCCTCGAAGCGCCGGCGCTGCTCGTCGGGGTCGTTCAGCTCGGTGAACGCGTTGGCGATCTCCATCCCGCCGACGTAGGCCTCGAACCGCTCGACCAACCCATCGACCGAACGGTGGCGCTTGGCGAACGGCGAGAGCTCGACCGGATAGTCCATCAGGAAGGTCGGCTCGATCAGCGTCGGCTCGACGTGCTTGGACACGAGCTCGTCGACCAGCTTCGGCCAGCCCTCGTCCTTGGGCACGGGCAGACCCCGGGCGTGCATGGCCTCGGCCAGCGAGTCGCGATCCGGCGCGGCCATGATGTCGATCCCGGTGCGATCGACAATCGCCTGCGGGAGGGTCTCGCGCCGCCACGGTGGCGAAAGGTCGACCTCCCCGGAATAGCCGACCTCGGCCGCGACACTCGACACCAGCCGCTCGCAGCGCTGCGCCACATCGAGGTAGTCCGCATACGCCTCGTACCACTCGAGCATCGTGAACTCGGGGTTGTGGGTCGAGTCGACGCCCTCGTTGCGGAAGTCCTTGCCGAGCTCGTAGACCCGCTCCAGGCCGCCCACGATCAGTCTCTTCAGGTAGAGCTCGGTGGCGATGCGCAGGTAGAACTCGCGATTCAGCGCGTTGTGGTGGGTGGTGAACGGCCGGGCCGCCGCGCCGCCGTACAACGGCTGCAGCACCGGGGTCTCGACCTCGATGAACCCTTCGGCGTCGAGGAAGCGCCGCACGGCCGAGATCACGCGCGCACGCACGATGAACAGCTCGCGGGCCTCATCGTTGGCCATCAGGTCGAGCTCGCGGCGCCGGAACCGGGTCTCGACGTCAGTCAGCCCGTGGTGCTTCTCGGGCGGGGGCCGGAGCGACTTGGCCAGCAGCTCGTAAGCCTCGACCCGGAGCGAGAGCTCACCGCGCCGCGACATGAAGGCCACCCCGTCGACCCCGATCAGGTCGCCCAGGTCGAGCCCCAGCAGCCGGTCCATCCCATCGGTCCCGAGCTCGTCGACCCGCGCCTGGAGCTGAATCCGCCCCGAGCGGTCGACCAGGTCGAGGAACGCCATCTTCCCCTGGCCGCGCCGGGCCGCCAGCCGGCCGGCCACACGGTGGCGAACCGAAGTCTCATCGCCGGCGCTCAACCCAGCATGGGCGGCGCGCACGCCGGCAATAGGCTCGACTCCGTCGAACTCGTGGGGGAACGGGTCGACCCCGGCGGCTCGCAGCGACTCGAGCTTGCCCCGGCGCGCCGCCAGCAGGTCATCCGCGCCGTCGACCCGGTCGGCCGGATCGGCCACAGCCGCCCTTACTTCGACTCGACGTCGATCTTGGTGATCTTCAGCCGCCGCTCGCCCCTGGGGGTGGTGATCACGACCTCTTCACCGCGCTTGCGGCCGAGCAGCGCCTTGCCGACCGGCGACTCGTTGGACAGCTTGGCCTCGGCGGGACTGGCCTCGGCCGAGCCGACGATCGTGTACTTGACGGACTTGCCACCGTCGTCCTTGACGTGGACCACCGAGCCGACTCTGACCTGGTCGGTGCCGAGATCGGACTGGTCGATCACCGTCGCCGAGCGCAACTTCTCCTCCAGCGAGGCGATACGCGCCTCGAGCATTGCCTGCTCGTTCTTGGCGTCGTCGTACTCGGCGTTCTCCGAGATGTCGCCGAACTCGCGGGCCTCCTTGATCCGGGCGGCGACCTCGCGGCGGCGGTTGGTGGTCAGGTGATCGAGCTCGGCCTTGAGGTTGGCGAGCCCTTCGGGAGTGATGATGACGTCCTTAGGCATGGTGCAGACCTGTATTCGAGAGCGCCGCCGGACTTCTCCGGCGGTCTGGACGAGAAAAAACCCGCCTGCTCAGCGGGAAATTCCTACACGACCTGGGTCGTGTGGGCGGATGAGTATAGACGCCCGGTAGCGGCTATCTGGACCCGTGGCCCTGGATCTCGTCCGCCTGCTGCAAGGTGGGGCGGTTGACCCACTCGATTAGCGGTTGGGTGATCACGCCGATCGGCCGGAACCGGATCGAGTCGAAGCACATCTGATCGCCCGCGGAGCAGACATTGTCGGCCGGGTACACCTGCTGCGCGGATTCGCCCACGGCCCCGCTGCAGGGACGCCTCGAGCGAGGCGCGGCACCGGGTCAGCGACCCCCCGCCGCAGTAGATCCGGTTCAGCGGGCCGGCGACCTTGTCTCCGAGGACGGCGCGCAGGTCCTTGTACTACTACGCCGCGGCGGCGCGCGCCGGTTCAGGCTCGTTCAGCAGCTCCCGCGCGGCGGACAGCGTCGGCGCGGTCTGAAGAGCCGCCTGCAACGCCTTTCCGCCGCCCAGCCGCTCGACGTACCAGGGGTAGAACTTGCGCAGGTAACGCGTCGCGCGATCCTCGCCCAGGTGCTGCACCGCCGAGGCGATCACCCACTCGACCTCGGCGAGGATCTCCTCGCGGCTCGGCTCCGAGACGCGCCGTCCCAGCACCTGCTCGAACAGCCACGGATTGCCCAGCGACCCGCGCGCCAGGAGCACCGCAGCGGCACCCGTTGACTCGAACGCCCGGTGCACCTGCTCCACCGAGTGCAGCCCACCCGAAACCAGCACGGGCACCGGCAGCTCCTCGACCAGCTCGCGCACGAGCTCATATCGCGGCGCGCCCTTGTGGCGCTGCGAGGCGTGCCGTGGGTGGATCGAGATGCCGGCCACGCCGCCGTCGAACACGAGCCGGCGGGCCACCTCGAGCCCGCTCAGATCGCCCGGCCGCTGGCCCGAACGCAGCTTCACGGTCACCGGCAGCCCGCTCCCGGAAGCCGCCGCCCGGGCCACTGCCACCGCCCGGGCCGGGTCGTCGAGGAGCGCGGCGCCGGCCCCGGTCTTGCACACCTTGGGCACCGGGCAGCCCATGTTGATGTCGATCAGGTCGGCACCGGCCGCGGCGACCTGCTCGGCGGCCGAGGCCATCACGTCCGGGTCGTTGCCGAACAGCTGCACCGACACCGGGTGCTCCTCGGGGTGGATCCTCAGCAGCTCGCGGCAGGTACGCTCGTTTCGGTAGTGAACCGCGTAGCTCGAAACCATCTCCGACACCACCAGCCCGGCGCCGTGGCGCTTGGCCTGGAGGCGCACGAACCAGTTGCCGATCCCGGCCAGCGGCGCCAGCACGACGCGGTTGGGGATGGCGACGCCGCCGAGGCGCCAGGGTTCCGCGAGCGATCGGGACATCGGGAATCCATGGTACGAATCCAGCGATGAACCTGTTCGAAGCGCTGCGGCCCTGGACCAAGGTCATCTTCGAGCAGGTTCCGGAGCTCGAGCTGTTCGACGCCCACACCCACCTGGGCTTCAACGACCCCGACGGGATGAAGCAGACTCCCGAGGAGCTCGTGAGCTCGCTGCAGGCGGCCGGCGCCCGCGGGGCGTTCACCTTCCCGTTCCACGAGCCCGACGGCTATCGGGAGGCGAACGACGCGGTGATCGAAGCGGCCCGGCAGGCTCCCGATGGGCTGCTCGTGCCGTTTTGCCGCGTCGACCCGCACGACGATCCGCTTCCCGAGGCCAAGCGCGCGCTCGACGCCGGCGCCCGGGGCATCAAGCTTCATCCTCGGGCCGAAGAGTTCACGCTCGACCACCCCGGCGTGAAGCCGCTGATCGAGCTGGCCGACGAGCGCTCCCTGCCCGTCCTGATCCATGCCGGCCGGGGGATCCCCGCCCTCGGGCTTCATGCCGTCCAGCTGGCCGAGCAGTTCCCGAACGCCCGGCTGATCCTGGCCCACGCCGGCATCTGCGACCTGTCCTGGATCTGGCGCGTGGCCGCCGATCTGCCCAACCTCCTGTTCGACACCGCCTGGTGGATCCCCACCGACTTCGAGACGCTGTTCTCGCTGGTCCCGCCCGGACAGATCGTGTTCGCCAGCGATGCGCCGTACGGCAACACGCTGATCTCGGCCGCCTTCCAGATGCGCTGGGCGCTTCAGCTCGGGCTCTCGGCCGATCAGGTTCGCTCGATCGCGGCCGAACAGTCGCTGCGCATCGCGGCAGGCGAGCCGCTTCAGGCGGCCGGCCCGGCGATCGGCGAGCGGGAGAAGGCCCCTCACCTGCTGCTCGATCGGGTCGCCTTCTTCCTCTTGTTCAGCGCGATGGGCGCGATGCGCGGCGTCGACCCGACCGAGATGCTCGCCCTGGCCAGGCTGTCCTGCGACGTGCCTGACGAGATCGACGACGCGCCGGTGTTCGCCGCCATCCTCGGGCTGCTCGACGACTACGAGGCCTATGCGGCGGAGCACCCCGACGAGCGCCGGCGGATCACGTTCCTGATCCTGGCCGCGACGGTCGCCCGCACCCCGGACGCGCCGATCCCGGCCGCGGTCCTCAACCGCGATTCCGCTCCCAAATCAGCCGCAGCCCGTTGAGGGTGAGTAGTTCGTCGACCTCGTCGATCGTCTCCCGGATGAACGGCACGAGCAGGCCGGCCAGCCCACCGGTGGCGATCACGCAGGTGGTTGGACCCAGCTCGGCGCGCAGACGGCGCACGATGCCCTCGACCTGACCGGCGAAGCCGTAGACGATCCCGCTGCGAATCGCGTCGACGGTGTTCTTGCCGATCAGCGATCGCGGCTTGGCCAGCTCGACCTTGGGCAGCTTGGCCGCCCGGTCATACAGCGCGTCGATCGAGATCTCGGCGCCCGGGGTGATGATGCCGCCCAGGTACTCGCCGGCAGCCGACACGATGTCGTAGGTGATGGCCGTGCCGAAGTCGACGATCACGCAGGTTTCGTGCACCTTCTCGTAGGCCCCCACCGCGTTGGCCAGGCGATCGGCGCCGACCTCGTGCGGGTTGTCGTAGCGGATCGGCATGCCGGTCTTGATCGCCGGGCCGACCACGAGCATCTCGTGACCGAGGTACCGACCGGCCATCTGCGTCCACTGCTCGGATAGCTGCGGGACGGTCGAGGACACGATCGAGTCGTCGATGTCGCCGAACGAGAGTCCACGCAGCTCGAGCAGGTTCGACAGCCTGGATCCGAGCTCATCGCTGGTCGACTCGCGCACGGTGGCGAACCGCCAGTGCTCGGAGACGGCGCTCTCATCGTTCGGAAACAGGCCGAAGTGGGTCTGGGTGTTGCCGACGTCGACGACCAGCAGCATCGGCCGGGAACCCTAGAGCAGCGGCTCGCCGGCGCGCCGGACCTCCTGACCGAGGCCGAGCGCCGCCAGGGCATCGGACAGGCGCGTCCCGTCGGGCAGTGCCAGCTCCGGGTCGAGCTCGAGCAGCGGGACGAGGACGAAGCGCCGGGAGGTGACCTCGGGGTGGGGAAGCGTAAGCCGGTCCGATGTGTAGGCGACGTCGTCGAGCAGCAGCACGTCGACGTCGATCGGCCGCGGCCGGTGGCGCTGACCCCCGGGTTCGCGGCCCAGCGACCGCTCGACCGCCTTGCACGCGTCGAGCAGCGCCTCGGGGCCGTGGGCGGTCTCCACGCGCAGGCAGGCGTTGAAGAACTCGCGCTGATCAAGGACCAAACCCACCGGCTCGGTCTCGTACACGCTCGAGGAGGCCAGGACGTGCACCCCGTGCTCGGGTAGGGCGGCCACCGCGTCCAGCAGATGAGCCCGCCGGTCGCCGACGTTCGAGCCCAGCCCGAGATACCCCGACGTCAAGCGGGCCTCACTCGGCCTCGCGCCACACCTCGACCGACACCTCGCTGACCGGCAGCGCCATCGGTGGCTCGGGCTTGGCCGCCTTCACCCACACCGCGTTGGCGTCGTAGCGCTCGAGCAGGCGGTCGGCGATCGCCGTGCACAGGCGCTCGAGCGTCTTGTAGGAGCGCTGCTGGGCGACCAGGTTGGCCATCTCGCACACCTGCGAGTAGTCGACGGTGTCCTCGATCCGGTCGGTGACCGTGGCGTCGCATTCCCCCACGTCGAGCCGGAGGTCGAGCAGAAGGCGCTGGCCGATCTCCCGTTCGGCCGCGGTCACGCCAACGTGGGTGAACAGCGAGAGCCCGCTGACCTCGATGGCCACCTCGGGCTCGGAGTGACCCTCCTCCTCGTCGTCCTCCCCTACTTCGTCGTACTCGTCCGGGTCGTCCATGGCGGGGTGACCGTAGCAGCCGTGACCACCAGGGCGTCGTGGACCGGAGCCACGTCGTGGACGCGGAACACGCGCGCCCCGCGCTCATAGGCGAGGACGTTGGTGGCCACTGTCGCCGCGACGCGGTCGGGCGCCTCTCGCCCGGTCAGCCGGCCGAGAAACGACTTGCGCGAGGTGCCGATGACCACGGGGCGCCCGAGGTCGAGGAACTCGCCCAGCCGCCGCAGCAGCTCGAGGTTGTGGTCGATCGTCTTGCCAAAGCCGATCCCCGGGTCGAGCAGGATGCGCTCCTCGGGGATCCCGGCCGCGGCCGCGAGCGACATCCGCTCCTCCAAGAACGACTTGATGTCGTTCACGACGTCGTCATAGCGAGGGTCGTCCTGCATCGTGCGGGGGTCGCCCAGCATGTGCATCAGGCAGAGATCGGCGCCGCTGGCCGCCACCACGCCGGCCATGTCCGGATCCCCGCGCAGGGCGGTGACGTCGTTGACCAGCGTGGCCCCGGCCTCCAGCGCTCGCGTGGCGACGGCCGCCTTGGAGGTGTCGATCGAGATCCGGGCGCCGGCCCCGCGCGCGATCAGCCCCTCGATCACGGGAATCACCCGGCGAAGCTCCTCGGCCTCGGACACCGGGTCGGCGCCCGGGCGGGTCGACTCGCCACCGACGTCGAGGATCGTCGCGCCCTCGGCCTCGAGCTCGAGCCCGTGCTCGATCGCGGCCTCCGCCTCGAGATAGCGACCGCCGTCGGAGAACGAGTCCGGCGTGACGTTGACCACGCCCATGATGCGGAACGGCGGATCACTCATCCGGCCACCGCCCGTGGCGGTCGAAGTACTCGCGCGCCTCCTCCTCACGGTCTCGCTCGCGATTGCTGTCGACGCTCATCCGGAACATCCAGTTGAGCATCCACACGATCAGCGCGACGATCACCAGCCCCACGCCCGCCCCCGCGGCCGCCGACTTCCCGTGGCCGATGACGATCCCGACCACGCCGGCGACGGCGATCGCCACCGGGACCCAGACCCGGGTGGCACCCAGGATGATGCGGCCGAACGTGGTGGGCTGATCGCCGTCTTCGGTCATGCGCAGGAGATAGTGTCTCGCCAAGCATGACGAGCCCGTCGTCCGAGCCCGGCGCCTTCACCCGCCGCACCGTGTTGAGGGCCGCCGCGGGAGGGGCCGCCCTGCTCGCCACCGGCGGGCTGCCCGCCTGGGCTCGCCCGGTCGTCCATCAGGCCGGCCTGCGCCAGCCCGGCAGCCTCCCGTTCCCGGCCAATCCCGAGGGCGCCGCGAGCATACCGAAGATCGAGCACATCGTCGTGGTGATGATGGAGAACCACTCGTTCGACAACCTGCTCGGGATGGTTTCGCACCAGGTGCCGGGGCGCCGGGGGGTTGACGGGTTCCGGGTGCGGGGCGGCAAGCCGATCGACGCCAACCCCGACGCGAACGGCATCCCGGTGGTGGCCCAGCACGCGAGCTCCCCCTGCCAGCTTCACGGCGAGCCCAGCCAGTCGTGGGCGGCGAGCCAT
Organism: uncultured Solirubrobacterales bacterium; assembly: GCA_963834675.1. GTDB lineage: Bacteria > Actinomycetota > Thermoleophilia > Solirubrobacterales > Solirubrobacteraceae > Palsa-465. Next base: position 185,242 of record CAWICS010000008.1, on the reverse strand, counting down.
GCCGCCTATGACAACGGCCTGAACGACGGGTTCGTGAAAGCCAGCGCCCCAGTGGCCATGCACTACTGGGACAAGCGCGACATCCCGTTCACGTACTCGCTGGCCGAGCACTTCCCGATCGGCGAGCGCCACTTCTGCTCCGTGCTCGGGCAGACCTTCCCGAACCGCCGCTTCCTGTTCGCCGGCACCTCGTTCGGGACGGTCGACGACACGTACCCGAACAACCCACCGCCGAACGGCACGATCTTCGACCGGCTCGAGGCCCACAACATCGACTGGGCCGTCTACTACCAGAACTACCCGAGTCTCGTGCTCGTGCCGGGCGCTCCCGCCCAGTCCTCGCGAGTCCGCCATTTCAGCCGCTTCCTGTCCGACGTGGTCGCCGGCCACCTGCCGCAGTTCAGCTTCCTCGATCCGAACTACTCGACGACGTCCGAGGAGAACCCGCAGGACATCCAGCTCGGCGAGCGGTTCATCGCACAGGTCGTCCAGGCGCTGATGCACGCCAAGACCTGGAAGCACACGGCGCTGTTCTTGACCTACGACGAGCACGGCGGCTACTACGACCACGTGCCTCCGCCGCCCGCGATCGTGCCGGACTCGATCCCGCCCGACCTCTCGCCGGGCGACCCCCCGGGCGCCTTCGACCGCTACGGCTTCCGCGTGCCGACGATGGTGATCTCACCCTGGGCCAGGCCTCACTACGTCTCTCGGGTCATCCACGACCACACCTCGATCACCGCGTTCGTCGAGCGCAAATGGAACCTGCCGGCGATGACCCTACGCGACGCCAACGCCCACCCGATGACCAACTACTTCGACTTCCGTAAGCCGCACTTCCTCGTGCCGCCGAAGCTGGCGGCCGCGCCGAAGCTCGGCCCCGGCCTGGCGAAGTGCCACGCGGCCGGGCTCAGCCCGCCGCTGAGCTAGCGCAGCGGCGCGTTATTCAGCCGTGCCGCCGGCCAAACCGGGGCGCGGCAGGGGGCGCGGACCTTCGCGGCGCTCACCTGCGGGCGCGCCGGGAATCGGCACCTCGGGCGGCGGGGGCGCCTCGGCGCCGAACACGTCAGCCTCGGAGCGGCCGTCGAGCAGAGCCTCGAACTGCTCCTTCTCGATCGTCTCGCGCTTGATGAGGATCTCGGAGAGCTTGGTGAGCGAGTCGCGGTGCGAGCTCAGGATGTCCTTGGCCTGAATGTGGGCGGCCTCGACGATGCGCCGGATCTCGTCGTCGATCTCGCGGGCGATCTCGTCCGAGTAGTCCGGCTCGGCGCTGAACTCGCGGCCCAGGAACGGCTGGCCGTGGTCGTGGCCGAACACCCGCGGGCCGAGCTTCTCGGACATGCCGAAGCGCATGACCATCTGCTTGGCCGTGGCCGTGACCTTCTCGAGGTCGTTCGACGCGCCGGTGGTGACCTCGCCGAACACGGTCTCCTCGGCCGCCCGGCCACCCAGCGTCATCGCCATGGTGTCCTGAAGCTCCGCGCGCGTGGTGAGGAACTTGTCCTCGCCCGGCAGCGAGATCGTGTAGCCGAGCGCCTGCCCGCGGGAGATCACCGAGATCTTGTGGATCGGGTCGCTGTTGGGCAGGAAATGCCCGACCAGTGCGTGGCCCATCTCGTGGTACGCGGTGATCCGCCGCTCCTTGTCGGACATCACGCGGGTCTTCTTCTCGGGACCGGCGATCACTCGCATGATCCCCTCCTCGAGCTCGATCTGGGTGATCTCGCGCTTTCCGTTGCGCGCGGCGAGCAGGGCGGCCTCGTTGACGAGGTTGCTCAGGTCAGCGCCGGTGAAGCCCGGGGTCTGCCCGGCCAGGGCGTCGATGTCGATCTCCCGGGCCAGCGGCTTGCCCCGCGTGTGGACCTCGAGGATCTTCCTGCGGCCGTTGCGGTCGGGCCGGTCGACCACGATCTGGCGGTCGAAGCGGCCGGGGCGCAGCAGCGCGGGGTCGAGGATGTCCGGGCGGTTGGTGGCGGCGATCAAGATGATGTTGTCCTTCATCTCGAAGCCGTCCATCTCGACCAGGAGCTGGTTCAGCGTCTGCTCGCGCTCGTCGTGACCGCCGCCCAGACCGGCGCCGCGATGGCGGCCGACCGCGTCGATCTCGTCCATGAAGATGATGCACGGCGAGTTCTGCTTGGCCTGCTCGAACAGGTCGCGCACGCGCGAGGCACCCACGCCGACGAACATCTCGACGAAGTCCGAGCCGCTGATGCTGAAGAAGGGCACGCCTGCCTCGCCGGCGACGGCGCGGGCCAGCAGTGTCTTACCGGTGCCTGGAGGGCCGTACAGGAGCACGCCCTTGGGGATGCGCGCACCAAGGGCCTGGAATTTCTTGGGGTTCTCGAGGAACTCCTTGATCTCGTGCAGCTCCTCGACCGCCTCGTCTACGCCGGCCACGTCGCGGAAGGTGATCTTCGGCGAGTCGACCGACATGCGCTTGGCGCGTGACTTGCCGAACGACATCACCTTGGACCCGCCGCCCTGGACCTGGTTCATCAGGAAGATCCAGAATCCGATGAAGATCACGAAGGGCAGGATGTAGGTCAGCAGCGACAGCCATCCGTTGGACGTCTTGGGCAGGACGTCGAAGCTCCCCGGCTGAAGATCGGCCTGCGCCTTGTTGGTCAGCTGCGAGACGTCCCCGTCCGGGAAGCCCACCGTGTACTTCTGGTTGGACGTCGTGGTGACGTTGGCGGTGTTGTCCTTCAGGTGCAGGGACAGGCTCTGCACCTGCCCGTGGTCGAGCTGGTAGAGGAGGTCGCCGTAGGTCTGCCTGGGCGAGTGACTCGAACTACCGATCAGCTTCTGCGCGAAGAACGCGAGCACGACCACGATCAGGATCGGGAATGCGGCGCTCTTGAAAAACCTGCTCATGAGGAGAAAATGCGGCGGTCGCCGCGCCTGGACTCGGAGTCTGGGACTGTCAAGCGTAGCATCTGGTCAGGGGCCGCCAAACCGCTGCATGGGCTGCTGTTCATCGCCCGTTCACTCCTTCAACTCGGCCACGTAGGGCAAGTTGCGGTAGCGCTCGTCGAAGTCCAGCCCATAGCCGATCACGAATCGGTTGGGAATCTCGAACCCCACATACTTCGTCCGTAGATCGACCTTCTGGCGCTCGGGCTTGACCAGAAGTGCGCAGACCTCCAGAGATCGGGGGTTTCGCCCCTCCAAGTTGCGCAATAGATATTGCAAGGTCAGGCCCGAATCGACGATGTCCTCGACGATGAGGACGTTGCGCCCCTCGATCACCATGTCCAGGTCCTTGAGGATCCGGACGACCCCCGAGGACTTGGTGGCCGATCCGTAGGACGCCACGGCCATGAAATCGACCTCGCACGGGACCTCGAGGTGGCGCATGAGATCGGACAGGAAGAGCACCGCACCCTTCAGCACGCCCACCAGCAGGAGATCCTTCCCGGCGTAGTCGCGCGAGACCTCCGCGGCCAGTTCTCGGATGCGGCGCGTCAGATCCTCGGCCGGCACGAGGATCTCCCCGATCGCGTCGTCGCCTTCCACGCCGCCGGATTCTATGGGCGAGGCGGCCCAAGGCGCGGTCACGAAACGACCCGGTGGCGCAAATACCCTTCGTTGAGACCGGCGACCGCCCTTGTCGTCCTGGCCCTGATCGGCGCCGGCGCCGCCTCGAGTGCCTCGCCCGACCGTCGGCGGACCCCGGAAGCGCGCGCTCCCGCAGCGCTCACGCCGATCTCAGTCGCCTTCCCCAACCGGGACGACGGCTGGATCCTGGCCCGGCGCGGGCCATCCGGCGCCGAGGTGCTGGCGACCCGCGACGCCGGCATGACGTGGATCACCCAGTGGGCCGGAAGCCTGGTCCCCGCGCAGGTGGCGGCGACCGACCCGGACCACGCCTGGGTGCTCGCTCAGCGCTGCTCGGGCGAGCGCTGCGGGTCCGTCCTGCTCGGCACGAGCGACGCCGGCGGGCACTGGTCCACGCTCGCGCCGCTGACCCTGTTCAGCAGCCCGTCTCTGACCCTGCACGTGAGCCAGGTCGCGTTCGCTTCGCCGACCCTGGGGCTGGCCGCCGCGCGCGACGCGTCGTGCCGCGATCGCGCCACGGGCCCGCCGCCGCAGTGCCCCGGCTGGATCCTCGAGACCGGCGACGGCGGTCTGCACTGGCACCTGGACATGAAGTCGGCCGAGCCGATCGCGGCGGTCGCCGCCGACTGGGACGGGCTGTGGGCACTCGCCGCCAGTCCCGGGGGCGACAAGGTCGGCGTCGGGTCATACCCGCCGAGCCTGACCGCGCTCGCCAGCCGCGACGGCGGCGGGTCGTGGTCGGTGCGGGGCGCCGTCCACCCGTCGATGAGCGCCAGCCTCGACGTCGCGGCCGACATCTTGGCCACGCCGGCCGGGCGTCTGTGGCTGACCGCGCGCGACCCCGAAACCTGCGCGATGCACGGCTGCGGCGTCGACGGTGCCTGGTCGAGCGGGGACGGCGGCCGTCACTGGCGCGCCCTGGGCCTGCGGGACCGGTTCGAACGCGGCGTGGGGATGGCGTGCGGATACGGCGGCGCCGTCGTCGCCGGCGAAATGGTCGCCGTGTCGTTCAACTCCCAGGCCTGCGCCGGCCCGGCGTCCGCGCTGTACCGGCTCGGCGGATCGCATTCGCAGCCGATTCACGTGTGGCGAGCGTTCGTCCCCAGCGCCCTGGCCTGGCCCTCACGAGCCGTCGGGTACGCGCTGGGCGTCGACCGAGCGGACCGCGCGAGCATCCTGCGCTCCACCGACGGGGGCCGCATCTGGCGCGAGCTCGCGTTTACGAGCAGCTGAGCCGGACCGCCTCGCGTGTGTCCGCCGTGATCTTGAAGCGTTCGGACGTCGCCACCCCCGCGACCCACACGATCTCGCCGCCGCACTCGACCACCGGCACCCGAGCGCGCTCGAGCCGGGGCACGCGCCGCGCGGTGAACAGGTCCTGGAGGCTCTTTGTCGCGCCGCCGAGACCGAGTGGCGCCATCCGATCCCCGGGCCGCCACGAGCGCACGAGCAGTTGGGTCCCGAGTGCGGCGCGATCGATCACGCCGGGCTCATGGGACGGCGCCCCCACCTCACAGCGGACCTTCAGCGTGCCGAACGCGACCTGGCCCGGAATCTCCAGCACCGAGACCTCCGGGGCCGCCGCGACCGGAAGATCGAGTCGCTCGATGCGCAGCCGGCCGTACTCGGCCACCGCTCGCAGCCCGCACCCGATGTCGAGCATCGCGGTGCCGCGATCGGTCAACGCGGCCACCTCGTCGGCGCGGCGTCCGGCTCCCGGCGCGACCCCGCCGGCGGCCTCGTCGGCCAGCCGCTGGACCACCAGCCGGCGAAGCGCGGGTTCGAGCTCCCGCAGGGTCTGCAGCAAGACGCGATCGCCCTCGACCACCTGAGCGACCAGCCCGTCGAGCACCTCGGCTTCATCGCGCAGGACCTCTGTCAGCGCGAGTACGTTGCGCAGCGCGGCAGGGTGAGCTTCCGTGAGCGCCGGGAGCAACCCGGCCCGCACGCGGTTACGCGCATACGCGGCGGTGGCGTTGCTCTCGTCCTCGCGCCAGGCGAGTCCTCGCGCGCGGCAATACTCGGCCGTCTCCTCGCGCGTGAACCCCAACAGCGGACGCACCAGCGAGCCGTCGCGAGATTCCATGCCGAGGAGCGCCCGCCGGCTGGGCGAGGAGGCGAGCCGGTAGAGGATCGTCTCGACCTGGTCGGTGGCGGTATGCCCGGCGGCCACGTCGGCCGACCGTGCCCGCGCCAGCTCGGCTGCCTCGCGATAGCGCACCTCACGCGCCCACCCCTGGAGGTTCCCGCGCGCGCGAGGCGCCGGCCGCCGCACCTCGAGCGCGACCCCCAGCCGCGAACACAACTCGCCGCAGTGGCGCTCGTCCTCGTCCGAGGCGGCCCCCCGCAGCCCATAGTTCACGTGGAGCGCGGTTACCGCGCCGGCGCCGGCGACCCTGACCGCCAGGTCGAGCAGGCACGTCGAGTCCCGCCCGCCCGACAGCAGCACCACCACCCTGCGCTCCGACGCCAGCAACCCTTGCGCGCGCACGCGCGCGACCATCCCGCGCTCGTTCATCGAGGCGGGTGGCGTCCGTTTCGCTCGCGCGCGATGAACACCTCGGTCGACTCGCTGAATCCCTTCAGGCGGACCTCGGCGATCCGGTCGAACTCCAGGCCGTCCTTCGCGCGCTCGACCACCGGACGCGTGACCAGCACCTCACCGCCGGCCGCCCGAGCGGCCACTCGCGAGGCGATGTTCACGTCGCGTCTGTAGTAGTCGCCCTCGCGGTACAGCGCGTTGCCGTAGTGCACGGCGATCCGCGGCAGGGTCCGCTCCGCACCGCACCGCTGGAAATCGACGGCCCACTCGGCCAGCGCCGCCGGTTCGCTGCCCACGACCATCACCTCGTCGCCGATCGTCTTGATCACCCGCGCGTCGCCGGGCAGCGATCCCTCGACCGCCTCCACGAACCGCTCCACGACGTCGACCGCCTCGAGCTCGCCGGCCTCCTCGGTCAGCCGCGTGTAGCCGGCCAGGTCGGCGAAGGCGATCGCCACGCGCATCCGGCCCAGGTCGCCGCCCAGGTCGGACTCCATGTGGCCGACCACGTCCTGTTCGACGAAGTGCTGGAGGTATCGCTGGTGAACTTGATCCATGACCGGCGAGGACAGCGGCAGCAACCGACGGGTGAGCTCGAGCATTTCGTCGGCGGTCTCGAGCCCGGTGGCGCCGGAGCGCATCAGCGGCTCGTGCACGTAGAGGTGAAACAGCCTCATCTCGGCGTCGGCCACCCGGGCCATGGCTGCCCGTACACCCGCATGAGCTGGAGCAGCGCTACCAGCGGGAACCCGGCCTCGAGTACCGTGGCGACGTAGCGCAGCAAGCGCAGGTCCTCGGTTGAGATGCAATCCGGATGGGCGGGTGTCGTGCCCAGGGCGCTCACCACCCGCGCGATCAGCGCGGGCTCGAGCCCGGTCTCGCGTGAGGCCTCCTTGAGCGAGTACGCCTCCTCGCCGATGTCGAACAGCTCCTCGACGTAGCCGAACGCCAGCCGCCCGTCGTCGCTGGCCGTGCGGATGTCCTGGAGCGAATGACCGCGCTGCCGCAGCCTGGCCACGATCCGGGCATGGCTGACCGCGGCCGGCGACCAGCTGCCGTCGTACGGCGGGATCAATCCTTCGCGCGTCCACCGCTGCAGCGTGCTCGGGGCTACGCCGACTCTTTCGGCCGCCTCCCGGAGTGGAAGACCGCCGCCACGCGTTTTCACTGCTGCACTCGACATCCCTGACGTAAGTCTCCTACCCATCAGGACTGCCCCGGTTGCGCACGGCCACCCGAACACGCCGCGGTCAAAATCGGCGGCGGGGCCTCGACGAGCACGAAGCCCCGCCGCCCGCGGGCGAAACGGCCCGCTGCGTCGGCCGTTGGCGCTCGTCACGTTTCCGGCGGCGCCTCGCGAGCGTGCTCCCCAGGTGGCCTGGGCAGCGCGTCACGCTCCGGCCTGTTGCCTGTTTTGGGTTGCCTCGTAGGTCTACTCGCCACGGCCGGATCTGTCAATGGCAAGGTCAGCTAATACGGCATAGATGACAATAGGTGCGCAATGGCCGCACCTATCGGGCTCCAACCGACCGCCGACCTCGCCGAGCGCGTCCTGCTCCCGGGGGACCCCGCCCGCGCCCTATTGCTGGCCGAGCTCCTGCTCGACGCCCCCAAGATGTTCAACCACCATCGAGGTCTGTGGGGCTACACGGGACGGGCCCCGGACGGCGATCCGCTCACGATCCAGAGCACCGGCGTGGGCGGACCGAGCGCGGCGATCGTGATCTCCGAACTGGCCGACCTCGGCGCCCGGTGGCTGCTCCGGGTCGGGACGTGCGGCGCGCTGCAGGCCGGTCTCGAGCTCGGCGATCTGCTCGTGGCCACCGAGGCGATCCCCGCCGACGGCACCAGCCGGGCGCTCGGAGCCGGCGACCGGGTTCCCGGCGGAGCGAGCCTGCTGGCCGCGGTCAGCGCCTCGGTCGCCGACGAGCCTCACGTCCACTTCGGCCCGGTCGTCTCGACCGATCTGTTCTACGACGCTCGCGGTCTCGAGCGCGCGTGGAGCGCGGCCGGCACGCTGGCCGTCGAGATGGAGGCCGCCACGCTGTACGCGCTGGCCGCCGCGCGCGAGCTCGACGCCGCTGCCCTGCTCGTGGTGTCCGACCTGGTCCTCCCGGCGCGCGTGCGGATCGGTCAGGACGAGCTGCGCGCGGCCGAGCGGCGCATGGGCCAGGCGGCGCTGCGAGCGCTCAGCCCGGCGCGGGCGTCTCAGCCCTGAGAAGGCGTCGTCTCGCCGGGTGCCCGGGTCGCCGCCCGGCGCGCACGCCGAGGCCGAGGCGTCTCGGCCGCCACCGCCGCGGGCATCGCCGCCTGCTCGGCGAGCGCACCCTCCATCCGGGCGAGCAGCTCCTCGATCGCGGTCAGCCGCTTCTCGATCGCACTGGCCGAGCCCAGCTGGTCGATCCGCTGCTCGAGCCGGTCGAGCCCATCCTCGATCGTCTCCAGCCGCTGGGAGACGCTCCGCAGGCGCCGGGTCAGCCGCTCCAGGTCGCCCGCCGAGGGCAGATTCAGGGCGTTCATGGCGAGCTCCTGCGCGCGGGTGGCGCGCTCCCGTGCCTCGAACGTGGCCGACAGCGCGCGACTGAACGCGGGGTTCTCGAGCAGCCCCTGGGCGACCTTCCCGAGGGCCTCCTCACCTTGTCGCGCCATCCGGCCCCGCAGGCCCTTGTTGTCCTCGCTCATGTCGCGCCTCGCTTGACTCGGCTGGTCATCGTGAAATCTGGCTCGAAACTACTACTCTAAGGCTCGAGTTGAGGGTTAGCTGCGGTCAGCAAGAGTGCCGTCACGCTACAGTGGCCGCGGGTTCTTGCCGATTCAAGGGTTGCCCGGCGCCTCGTGAGTCGACTGCTTCACGACGCTGGTACCCGAACAGACATCCACCACACCCGACGGTTCCCAATTGCAAAGCGCAACGGCAGCTTGTAGCGTCCAGACAAGCCTTACTGTGATCGTAGCTGGGACGACTTTGCGCGTGGCATTCCGCGGGAGGAGCAGGCCACAGTGTTGACTAGGCGGAAGCTAACCATTGCCGCCGTGACCATGGCATCCATGGCCGCGGTTCTTGGCCTGGCCGCGCTTCCCGAGGCCTCGGCGGACGGCTGCACGGTCGTCATCACGGTCGCCGGCGGTCAGACGTTCACGTTCCAGAACGTTGCGCCGAACACGCCGCCGAGCTCGCTGCCGCTTCCGGTGAGCCTGCCGATCACCAACGTCTCCTGGTCCTGCCCGCCGGTCACCGCCACCACGCCGGCCGCCACGGTCACCACGAGCCCGCCGCCGCCGACGACCTCAACCTCAACTTCCACCTCGACCTCGACGACGTCCAAGCCGAAGCGGTCGGGATCCGGCTCCGGATCGGGATCGTCCAGCTCGACGACCTCGACCACGACCAAGAAGCCCTCTCCCAAGTCGGGCTCGAAGGGCTCCGGTCAGGGGAACACGTCGAAGCCGACCACGCTCAACCCCGGGACCTCGCAGGCTGGCAACAACCTCACGCAGCCCGCGTCCCCGGCCAAGAACAAGAAGAAGAAAAAGAAGAAGGCGTCGCACAAGAAGGCCAAGGCGCCGACCCCGCCGCCGCCCGCGACCAAGGGCGGCGTCCCGACGCCGGCTAACCCGACCTTCTCGCTCGCTCTTCCCGGCCCGGCTCCGATCGGCGTTCCGAACTTCTTCATCGACAGCTTCCAGATCCCGCCCTTCCTGCTCCCGATCTACCAGGCCGCCGGCATCCAGTACGACGTGCCGTGGCAGATCCTCGCCGCGATCAACGAGATCGAGACCGACTACGGTCGCAACCTCTCGGTGTCCACCGCCGGAGCCGTCGGCTGGATGCAGTTCATGCCGTCGACCTGGAAGCGCTACGGCGTCGATGCGAACGGCGACGGCATCGCCGATCCGTACAACCCCGCCGACGCGATCTTCAGCGCCGCGCGCTACCTGCACGCGGCCGGCGTCACCAAGAGCATTCCGCAGGCGATCTTCGCCTACAACCACGCCAGCTGGTACGTCCAGTCGGTGATGCTCCGCGCCCAGCTGATCGGCGGGATGCCCAAGGGCTTCATCAACTCGCTGGCCGATCTCGTCCAGGGCCACTTCCCGGTCGCCGCGCCGGCCAAGTACGCCGACGACGCCGTCCTCAAGCTCGCCAAGACAAAGGTGAAGACCGCCAATGCGGCGGTGACGGTCAAGTCCAACCCGGGCACCACGGGCACCGCGATCTACGCTAACCAGGACTCGCCGGTGATCGCGGTCAACGACGGCAAGATCGTCAAGATCGGGCAGAGCCAGAAGCTCGGCCGTTACATCGAGCTCCAGGACGCCACCGGCAACACATACACGTACGCGAATCTGGGTTCGATCCCGAAGCTCTACCCGGTGCCCAAGCCGCAGAAGGTCACCGCGAGCTCGATCGCCAAGGCGCTGCTCGCCCCGGCCGCCGGTCCGGCTCCGACCATGGCCGCTACCGCCGGTACGCAGCAGGCCCCGGCGCCGCCCAGCACGTCAAAGGCGACGAGCGTGGTGAAGAGCAACAAGGTGACGCTGCCGGTGACGCCGGCCACCACCACGCAGCCGGCCACCCCCGCCGCGGCTCCCGCCTCGACGCCCACGATCTCGGCGCCGATGGTCAAGGAGCGGCTGTTCGCCAACCCGCATCGCCCGAACTCCTACGCGGCCGGCGGCAAGCTCCAGATCACGGCCGGCGGCCCGCAGATCTCGAACTTCCAGGACTACTTCTCGGACGTGCTGCACCTGGCCAAGAACCAGTACACGCTCGAGCCCCTCAAGGTCGGTTCGATCGTCGTGGCCGGCACGATCCTCGGGCGGCTCGGCGCCGGCACCCCGACCAACGCCTCGCACCTCGAGTTCATGATCCAGCCCGCCGGCAAGAGCGCGCCGTACATCGATCCCAAGCCGATCCTCGACGGCTGGAAGCTGCTCGAGGCGACCGCCGTGTACCGCGCGGCCGGAGTCGATCCGTTCTTCGGCCCGAAGGCGAAGAACCCGACCATCGGTCAGGTCCTGCTCATGTCCAAGGAGCAGCTCGAGACCCGCGTGCTCGAGGACCCGAGCGTCAAGGTCTATCCCTGCGGACGGCGCGACGTCCAGTCGGGCGCGATCGACCGGCGCATCCTGGCCGACATCGAGTTCCTCTCGGCCTCCGGCCTGAAGCCTGATGTGAGCGGCCTGAAGTGCGGCAGCACGCCGACCGGCGCCAACGGGGTCGATCCGGCCGGCGCCACCGGCGCGAGCATGGACATCTCGGCGATCAACAACATCCCGATCCTGGGCCACCAGGGCCCAGGCTCGGTCACCGACATCACGATCCGCCGCCTGCTCACCCTCCAGGGCTCGCTGGCCCCGGACGAGATCGTTTCGCAGATGAGCTACAAGAGCCAGCCCACGACGATCAAGATGACCGACCACGGCAACCGGATCCAGATCGCCTACACCCAGCTCTACGGCGCCAACAAGAAGCTCGCCGAGGTGGCCGGGAGCATCCTCCAGCCGGGCCAGTGGACCAAGCTGATCAACCGGATCAGCCAGATCAACGAGCCGATCGTCCCGATCTCGCCGAGCAAGTACGCGATCAAGACCGGCGCGCAGTAGTACGGCCTCGGCCGTAATAGCCTGCGCGGATCGCCCCGCTCTTCCGCTTCAGCCAGCTCGAGCTGCCCTGGGCCCTCGGCCCACCCGCCGGCCGCTACCTGATCCGGCGCGTCGGCGACGGCACCGACGCCGCTCCCGAGCACGTGCTGGTGCTGAGCGGCCTGGGATCGCGCGAACGCCGGCGCCGTGGGCCATCCCGGCGTCAACGTAAGGCTCAACCTGAGCCTGAGCCATTGTTGATAGAGACCACCCGGGCGACGATCGTCGACGTCGGCGACCCGTTGGCCGACCCTGAGCGCGCCGCTGCCTGGCTGGGGCGCGCCGGCGAGCCCGAACTGGCCGGTGGCCTGGCTGTGCTCAACCGCGCACTGCACGCCCACCGAGTGGCCGCCGCCGATCCGCTTGCCCACGGCGTCTCGCGGTCGGACGCGGTGGTTGCCCGCATCGGCTACGGGGCCGGCGAGGAGGTGGCCGACGGGCTATGGACCGACGCCCGGGAGCTGATCGATCCGGCTCCGCGCCGGCGCCGCTCGCGTATCCCCACCGCACAGGCCCGGTTGGCCGCGCTCCTGACCGGGCGTGAGCAGTCCCTGGCCTGCGAGGAACTGACCCTGCGGGCCCGCCTCGATCTCGACGAGGGCCGCGACCGCGAGGCGCGACTCCAAGTGCGCATCGCGTTCGATGCGGCGCTGGCGGAACTCCCTGCCGACCTCTGCGCGACCCTGCTCGGCGACCGCATCGAGGAGCTGCGGACGCTGTCCGCCGGCATCGCCGCTGCGGATCGAGACGAGCTGTCGCTCGCGCTGGCCCGCCTCGAGGCGGCCCTCAGGGCTCGAGCCGCGGCGCTCGCCCAGTAGCCGAAAGGCCCAGCTCGGCCAGTACGGCCTCGAGCTCCTCCACCACGTCGCCGCCCATCCGCAGTGCGGCCCGGTGGTCGAACGGCGTCGGGCCCTGGGTCAGGATCGCGATCTGCCCCCCGGCGGCCAGCGTGGTCTCGGGGAGCCCGGCCACCGGATAGACCTCGAGCGAGGACCCGATGCAGAGCATCAGCTCCGCACCCGCGGCGAGCGTCTCGGCCCGCGCCATGGCCTCGACGGGAAGGTACTCGCCAAACAGCACCACCCCGGGCTTCAGCGGCTGCCCGCACTCGCACCGCGGCACGCCCTCCGGGTCCACGGCCAGCCGCCGGCGCACGTCCTCCAATTCATACCGTAGAGCGCAGACGAGACAGACGGACTCGGCGATCGAGCCGTGCACCTCGATCAGGTTCTCGGTTCCCGCCCGGGCGTGCAGCCGGTCGATGTTCTGGGTGATCACCGCCTTCAGCAACCCGGCGCGTTCGAGCTCCACCAGCGCCGCGTGGGCCCGGTTCGGCTGCTTGTCGTCCACCGTGTTGAAGCGTTGACCGTAGAAGCTCCAGAACGACACGGGGTCGCGGCGGAACGCGTCGATGTGGGCCACCTTCATCGGGTCGACCTTCGTCCACAGCCCGGTCCCGGCCGAGCGGAAGTCGGGGATGCCCGACGGCACCGAGATCCCCGCGCCGGTCAGCGCCACGACCGAGTCGGCCTCCCGTATCAGTTCGGCCAACCGGGCGGCCGCAGCCTCGGGGACACTCATTGCCGGGCGAGTCTAGGCAGTAGGCTCCGCACATGCCCGAGACGCTGCCCGAAGAAATCCAGCCGTATCCCGGAATCTCCTCCAAGGCCTACGAGCATCCGGCCGACCGCGCCGCGACCGCCGCGCTAAAGGCTGTCCCAATGCTCGACACCGTCGTGCGCAAGCTGATCGAGTGGCAGTACGAGCGCGCCATGAGACAGATGTTCCTCAGCAACTCGGTGCGCGTCAGCGAGCGCCAGCTCCCGGACCTCTGGGCCCACCACGTCGCCGTGTGCAAGATCCTCGACATGCCGCGCACATACGACCTCTACGTGACCGACACGGTCGTGGCCAACGCGATGGCGATCGGCTCCCAGAATCCGATCGTGGTGTTCGGCACACCGCTGCTCGGACGCCTGGGAGAAGGCGAACAGCGCGCCGTGCTCGCCCACGAGGTCGCTCACATCCTCTCCGACCACATGGTGTACACAACGGCGCTCGCGATCCTTCTGCGCCTCGGCGGCAACGTGCCGTTCCCACTCGGTATCCCGGCGCTGGCTGTCCGGGCGGTTCTGCTCGAATGGTTTCGGGCCGCGGAGCTGAGCTGCGACCGCGCAGAGGCGCTCGTGGTGCGCGATCCGACAATCGTCTGCCGCGGGCTCATGGCCCTGGCGGGCGGCATGCACGCGGATAAGCTCAATCTCGATGCGTTCCTGGCCCAAGCCCGCGAATACGAGGACTGGGACGACCCCAGCGACCGCGTGCGGCGGTTCTTCTACGAGATCAACAGCACCCATCCGTACGCGGTCAGGCGGGTCTCGGAGATCATGAAATGGGTCCAGAGCGGCGAGTACGACCGCATTCAGCGGGGCGAGTACGTCAAACGCGGTGAAGAGCCACCGGCCCAGCAGCAAGCCGGCGACGCGATGGAGTTCTACGCCGAGCGCTTCCGGGCGATCTTCCGCGACATCGGAGAAAACGTCACGAAGATGGGCAACCAGGTCGGCGGCGTCGCCGAGCAGGTCGCCGACTGGCTGCGCTCACGCAGCGGCGGACCGCGCGACGGCGAAGACGACTAGCCGAGCGCCTCGGCCAGCGCGGGTAGGTCGGCCGCCGTGATGTCCGGGCGTGGGTAGGCCGACGCCAGGGGTTCGTCGCGCGCCACGAACGCGGTTCGCATTCCGGCGTGCGCGGCGCCCGCCAGGTCCCAGGCGTGCGCGCTCACGAACGTGACCTCGCGCGCCTCACACCCCAGTTCCTGGAGCGCGTACTGATACACGTCCGGATGCGGCTTGAACTTGCCGGCCGCGTCGACCCCAAGGATCCGCTCGAACCGCTCGGCCAGCCCGTTCGCCTCGAGCGTGCGCCGGCCCGCGTCCGCGCCGGAGTTGGTCAGCACGGCCAGTCGGTGCCCGGCCCCGGCGAGCGCCTCGAGGCCCGCGGCGCTGTCGGGATAGGCCGGAAGCGCGGCCGCCGTGCCAAGTGCCTGCTCGATCCTCGCCGGGTCGAGTCTGCGCCGGCCCACCTCGTCGCGCAGTGCCGCCTCGAGGTGCTCGCTGAACGCCCGCGTGGTTCCCAGGATCGCGTCCACCATGGCGCTCTGGACCGCGGCGGCCAGCACGGCCACGCCGAGATCCGGCGCATCCCAAGCACGACCGATCGCGCCAGGGTCGGTCAGCGTGCCGTTGAGATCGAACACGAGCATCGCCAACTCCCTACCCGGCGCTCAGCATCCGACCCTCCATGCATCCAAAGCGCTTGACAGAAGATATGTTTACGATATATCGTTATACATCGTCGATAGTCGTAAGGAAGGAGAAACCATGAGTCACGACGAGACGACACTCCCTTGGCCCCTACTCGCCCGCTGGGCGATGATGAAGGGCGAAGGCCGCGGACGCGGGCGCTATTCGCACATGGATCACCTGGAGCGGCTGGCCGCGCTGCGAGAGTTCCGCGGCGGCCCGTGGGGTGACCGGCCCCCGTTCGGGGGACCCGGGCGCGGCGGTCCGTTCGGTGGCGGCCGCGGCCGCCGGCGTCGGGGCGATGTCCGCACCGCGATCCTGATGCTGCTCGCCGAGGAGCCCCGCAATGGCTACCAGGTGATGCAGACGATCGAGGAGCGAAGCGGCGGACGGTGGCGCCCGAGCCCCGGCTCGGTCTACCCGACGCTGGCCCAGCTCGAGGACGAGGGCCTGATCCGCTCGATCGAGCGGGACGGGACCAAGCTGCTCGAGATCACCGACACCGGACGCGAGCGCCTCAGCGAGTCGAAGACCGACCCCGCGCCGTGGGCCCAGGAAGATGAGGATGATTCTGAGACTCATTCTCTTTCCGAGATCGCCTCGCTGGTCATCCAGATCGGCAAGGCCGCCTGGCAGGTCGCCCAGGAGGGCGATGAGCGCCAGACCGAGAAGGCCTGCCAGACGCTGGCCGAGACGCGGCGGGCGCTCTACCGGATCCTCGCGCAGGACGTCGAGGATGAAAGCGCCGAGGTCTAACCTCAGGAAAGGGATGACCGGCGGCAACGGAAATCGGCCGCCCGCGATCGAGGTTCGCGGGCTGGTCAAGAACTACGACGAGGTCCAGGCCGTCCGCGGCGTGGACTTTGAGGTGGCCGCCGGCGAGGTGTTCGGGTTCCTCGGGCCCAACGGCGCCGGCAAGACCACCACGATCAACATGCTGTGCACGCTGGTCAAGCCGACTGCCGGCTCGGCCAGCGTGGCCGGCCACGACGTGGTGCGCGAGCGCGACGACGTACGCCGCAACATCGGCCTGGTCTTCCAGGACCCGACCCTCGACAGCTACCTCACGGCCGTCCAGAACCTCCGCCTCCACGCCGAGTTGTACGGCCTGCAGCGGGACGTCGTGGCGCCGCGGATGCGGCAGGTGCTCGAGATGGTGGGACTGTGGGAACGCAAGGACTCGCCCGTGGGTACGTTCTCGGGCGGCATGCGCCGGCGGCTCGAGATCGCCCGGGGCATGATGCACTCCCCCAGGGTGCTGTTCCTTGACGAGCCGACGATCGGTCTCGATCCTCAGACCCGCCGGTCGATCTGGTCGTATATCGCCGAGCTCAAGGAGCGCGAAGAGATCACGATCTTCATGACCACGCATTACATGGATGAAGCCGAGTGGTGTGACCGCATCGCGATCATGGACCACGGCCAGATCGTCGCCCTCGACGCGCCCGACACACTGAAGGCGCAGGTCGGAACCGACCGGGTGATGATCCACACCGACGACGACGAGGGGGCGATCGCGGCGCTGCAGGAGCGCTTCGGAGTCGAGGCGCGCATGGCCGAGGGTGCCGTCACGTTCGGCGTGCCCGGCGGCGAGGAGTTTGTCCCCCGCCTGTTCGCCGAACTTGGGGTCCCGATCAAGGCCGTCAACGTCTCGCGTCCGACGCTCGACGACGTGTTTATGTCCTACACGGGGACCACGATCCGCGACGCCGAGGAGGATGCAGGTAAGAACCGCAACCGGATGATGATGCAGATGATGCACGGGGGTCGGCGATGAGCACCACCACGGCCAGGGCGCCCGAGGAGCCGCGGGCGCAGACACCGCTGATCGAGGTCGCGGTCCCGCCGCACAGCGTCTTCTCCGAGCTGCGGGCGATCCGGATCGTCTGGCGGCGCGATCTGATCCGGTTCTTCAACGACCGCATCCGCATGATCTCCACGCTGGTGCAGCCGCTGCTGTTCCTGTTCGTGCTCGGATCTGGGCTTCAGCAGCTCTCGAGCGCGAGCACTCACGGCGTCAACCTCAAGACGTTCATCTACCCGGGCATCCTGTGCATCTCGGTGATGTTCACCGCGATGTTCTCGGCCGCGTCAATCGTCTGGGATCGGGAGTTCGGGTTCCTCCGGGAGATGCTGGTCGCGCCGGTTCGGCGCAGCTCGATCGTCATCGGCAAGTGCTTCGGCGGAGCCACCGTGGCGTGCACGCAGGGCGTGATCATGATCCTGCTCGCGCCGCTCGTCGGCGTTCCGTACAGCCTCGGGCTGATCGTCGGGATCTTCGCGCTGCAGCTGCTCCTGGCGTTCACAATCACCGCCTTCGGCGTGATGATCGCGGTGCGGATCAAGCAGATGCAGGCGTTCTTCGGCGTCATGCAGATGATCGTGATGCCGATGTTCTTCATCTCGGGCGCCCTGTTCCCGGTGGCCAACCTGCCGGGCTGGCTCACCTTCCTCAACCGCATCGACCCTCTGACCTACGCGGTCGACCCGATGAAGAGGCTGGTGTTCAGCAACATCGACGTCTCGCCGGCGGCGCGCCACGTGCTCGACCCGGGCGTCAGCTGGTTCGGCTGGCCGGTGCCCACGCTGGTTTCGGTGGCCGTGGTCCTGGGCCTCGGGCTGGTGATGCTCAGCATCGCCATCTGGGAGTTCAGCCGCACCGAGTAATTTCACAAGACGTTTACACGAACGTCCGGTCGAGTTGCGAGGCTCCCCGCCTACATGGGCTCGACTCCGATCCTCGTGATCGTCATCGTCGCGGCGCTCTCGTTCGACTTCACGAACGGCTTTCACGACACGGCCAACGCGATGGCGACGTCGATCGCTACCGGCGCGCTCAAGCCGATAGCCGCCGTCCTGCTGTCGGCGGCGCTCAATTTCCTCGGCGCATTCATCTCGATCAGTGTCGCGACCACGATCGCCAAGGGGATCGTGCCTGCTTCGGCCACCGCCGGCGCCGACGGGCTCGCCGTCGTGGAGGCGGCGCTGATCGGCGCGATGACCTGGAACCTGATCACCTGGTACTTCACGATTCCGTCGAGTTCGAGCCACGCCCTGATCGGCGGGCTGATCGGAGCGTCGATCGCGTCCGTGGGAACCGGCGCCGTGAGCATCCATGGCATCGTGCAGAAGGTCGTCGCCCCGGGGATCCTGGCGATCTTGGCATGCGGCATCGTCGCTTTCCTCGCCACGACCGCGGCCTACCGGCTGATCCGCCGCCTCGGTCAGGGCGAGGCCAGAGCCGGTTACCGATATGGCCAGATCGGGTCGGCGTCGCTCGTCTCGCTGGCCCACGGGACCAACGACGCCCAGAAGACGATGGGCGTGATTGCCCTGGCCCTGATCTCCACCGGTCACCTCAGCGCGACCCACTTCACCGTGCCGTTCTGGGTCAAGCTCATCTGCGCCACCGCGATGGCGCTCGGCACCGCCAGCGGAGGCTGGCGCATCATCAACACGATGGGCAACCGGATCACCACGGTCGAGTCGCCGCAGGGCTTCGCGGCCGAGTCCGCCAGCGCGGCCACGATCCTGGCCTCGTCCTATTACGGTTACCCCCTGTCGACGACACAGGTCGTCTCGGGCGGGGTCATGGGTGCCGGCCTCGGCAAGCGGGGCGGAATCGTGCACTGGCCGGTGGTCGGACAGATGGCGACGGCGTGGGTGATCACGCTGCCGTCGGCCGGACTGATCGGCGCCGCAGCTTGGGACATCGCGAACATTTTCGGCAAGAACAGCGAGGCGGGCGCGATCGTGATCGCCGCGCTCGCTGCCGCGGTCGCATTCGGGCTGTGGACCCTCTCGAAGCGCAACCGTGTCAGGGCCGAGGACCTCGACCGGACGCGCATCACGCCCGAGCTGGAGGCAAAGCGGTCGGAGAGCGTCGCCAGCCCGGCGATGGCGTGAGGGGCGCGACGTTCGTCCTCGCTACACCCATCGTCGATTGGAACGCGATGTGGAAGATATTCCTCGTCGCGTTGACCGCCGGGGCTGGGGTCGTGATCGCGTTCGGATTCCTGTTGCTCGGCCTGAAGATCGCCAACCGGTCCGGGAGCGCCGGCGGCGGATCTCGGTTTGGTGGCTACGCGCTGTCGGCCGTGTGCGGCGTGCTATGCCTTGGGGTAGTCGTTGTCGGCGTCTACGCGATGACCAAGAAACCGAAATCGAAGCCTGCCAAGCCGAAGGCGGCGGCGCTGGTCATTCCCGCCGCCCCTCCGAACCGTTCTGATGCCTGAGCCGACAGGGCGCTGGGTCAACACTGCACAGTGGCAGTGCCCGAACTGCCTGTGGGTCAACGCTTCCGATCGCGAGCGCTGTCAGAAGTGCGATGGCAGCGTCCGTCCGTCTCCGGACGAGCCGATCCGACCATGGGATGCGCTCGACGTGGTCGGGCGCCGCGGCGGCGAGGACGACCGCGGCTAACGCCGCCCGTCGCCTCGAGCGCCGCGCAGTCGAAACGAGGCGCTGGGACGCCCCTGCAGTGGCCGTCCCAGCGCCTCTTGGCCCAGCCCCACCAAACTAAGCCGCTGCCGGTGCCGGCGCCTCCGCACGCCGCGGCAGCAACGTCTCGCGCGCGATGACCAGCCGCTGGATCTGGGCGGTGCCCTCGTACAGCTGGAGGATTTTCGCGTCGCGCATGAGCTTCTCGACCTTGTACTCCTTGATGAAACCGTACCCGCCGTAGACCTGGACTGCGTCAGTTGTCACTTCCATTGCCGCGTCGGCGGCGAAGCGCTTGGCGTGTGAGGACTCGAGCGTGTTGCGCTTGCCCTGGTCGAGGAGCACTGCCGAGTGCCAGGTGGCCAGGCGCGACAGGTGCACCTTGGTCGCCATGTCGGCGATGATGAACTGGATCGCCTGGTGCATCGCGATCGGCACCCCGAACTGCGAGCGCTCCTTGGAGTAGCTGATCGCGAACTCCATCGCCGCGCGGGCCACGCCGGTGGCCATGGCGGCCACGCCCGGGCGCGTGCGGTCCAGCGTCATCATCGCGATCTTGAAGCCCTTGTTCTCCTCGCCGACCAGGTGGTCGAGCGGGATCTCGACCTCGGGGAAGGTGATGGTCGCGGTGTTCGAAGCCCGCTGGCCCATCTTGTCCTCGTGCTTGTCGACGACCACGCCGGCGTCGCGCGGCACGATGAAGCAGGAGATCCCCCGGTGGCCAGCTTCCTTGTCGGTCTTCGCGTAGACCGTGTACCAGTTGGCGTACTCGCCGTTGGTGATGAAGCACTTGGAGCCGTTGATGACCCACTTGTCGCCCTTACGGGTGGCCGTGGTCTTCATGCCGGACACGTCGGACCCGGCGTCGGGCTCGGTCAGGCAGAAGGACGCGAGCAGCGGAGCCTCGGCCAACCGACCCAGGTACTCCTTCTTGAGCTCGTCGGAGGCGGCCAGGATGACCGGCGCCGTGGCCAGGCCGTTGCAGGTCAGGGAGGTGCTGATGCCCGAGCAGCCCCAGGCCAGCTCCTCCTCGATCAGGCAGCCGTCAAGGTAGCCAAGGCCCGCGCCGCCGTATTCGGCCGGGAAGTGGTTGTTCATCAGCCCGAGCTCCCAGGCCTTCTCGACCAGCGCCTGCGGCCAGGTCCCGTCCCGGTCGTATTCCCAGGCGACGGGTCGGATCTCCTTCTCGGCGAAGTCGTGCGCCATCTCGCGCATGCTCCGCTGCTCGTCGGTGAGCGTGAAATCAACCACTTGGGTTCTCCTTGGCGAAGTAGATTGACTAGTCAGTCAATGCCCTAATGCTACCCAAAGAACGGGCCGCGCCAACCCGATTTCGCATGTGGGTCGCCTTCGGCGACGTCCCTGGGGCCGGTTGCGCCCGGCATCCTTGCCGGGCGCGCGCGTCCTGACCGGACGGGGCCGCCAGGCCCCACGGACGCCGAGCGCAGCGAGGCCCCAAATCCTGCGCCACACTTAGCGCATGCACTCGACGTTCAACATCGTCATCTGGGTCGTGTGCATCCTTGCCGTGGTCGTCGCCTTCGGAGCGCTGATCGCCAGCCGCAAGACGTGGGATGACTACGGCAAGGGCCGCTTCGTGATGGACCACGAGACGCCGCGGAACGCCGACGTGTCCGAGCGCGACGACGAGATCCGCCAGCTGCTCGAGGCCCGCAACGAGCGCCGGGCCCGGCGGGGCGAGGCGCCGGTCGATGTCGACTCTGAGCTCGCGCGCCTGACCGCACCGGCCATCGATCCGGCCCTGCGTGAGGAGATCCGCCAGCTCGTGGTCGCCCGTAACCATCGCCGGGTGCGCGCCGGCAAGCCGCCCCTCGACGTGGAGTCAGAAATCGAACGGGAGATCGCTGCCCTCGGCGAGCTCTAAGCGCTAGGCTGCCGCGCCATGGCAGACCCCCGCCGGTTTGAGCTCGAGGAACTGACCAACCGCCCGGGCTCCTACTTCAACCCCCAGACCGAGGTGCTGGTCATCGTCGACGACTCGCCCGAGCTCGACGCCGAGATCTTCAACATGGAGGAGTTCGAGGGCGCCGACTGGGTGCTGATCTCAGACGAGGTCCCGGTCGACGAGGACCGCCGAGACGAGCTGCTCCAGGCTTTCCAGACGCGGCACGGAGCAGAGGACTTCGAGGCGGACCCCGACGAGGAGCCCGAGGAGTACGAGGAAGAGCAGGAGGAGCTCGGCCGCGGCTGAGGCAGTTAGCCGCCGCTGCTCCCGAGCAGCGCGGCGCACTTCTGCATCTTGGCCACGTCCCCGTTGGCCTGCTGGATGCACTGGCCGTACTTGGTCACGCTGGACGACGAACCCGATCCGCCGGGGGTCGTCCCGGGGCTGCTCGAGCCACCGCTCGAGCTCGAGCTACCGCTGCCGAGCGCGCCGGCGGCCGCGCTCTGCAAGCTCTGGATGAACGAGCTGACCTTGCTCTGGAACTCGCTGTAGGGCCGCACCACGGTCGGGGCGGAGATCTTCTGCGGCTGGTTGATGTCCGAGTACTGCATGGTCAAACCGATGTCGGCCGACTTGACCCCTCCGAGCTGAGTCGACAGGCTCCCCGTGATCGGCAGGGTCAACGCGATGGTCAGCCGCCGGATCGTCTTGTCGCTCGTCCCCGTCCACACGTCGAAGCTCGGGTTGCGGACGGCCGACGCGATCTTCTGCCGGGTTGCCGGCGGGATTCCTGACTTCAGCGTGGACGCGATGGCGCTGCTGCTGGCCGACGAGGCCTTCTCGACGAACGTGTTCAGGTCGTTCAGCAGCACCGGCACGTTGATCCCGGCGTGGATGTGGGTGGTCTGAGCCCCACCCACGTTCTCGGTGCCGACCGTGGTGGGATGGGTCAGCCACTGCAGCGGGTGGATTCCCAGCTTGGCCAGCGCGCCCGAGCCCTGGCTCGTCCCCGCGCTCGACGCCAGCTGTGCAAAGCTCGACTCGAGCCTCTGGAAAGTCGCCTGAGGCATCTGGTAGCTGGTGCTCTGGAGCGTGACGTAGCCGGTCGTGCCGGTGGACAGGATCCCCAGCGACCCGTTTCGGCCGAGCGCACTGGCGGTGACCGTGAAGTTGGACTCGGGGAGCTTGCCGGCGCCCCGGGTCTGGAAGGGACCGCCGAAGCTGAGCGTGATCGGGCCGTTCAGCGTGCTCGAGCCGGACGTATCGATGGTCAGAGTCAGGTTGAGGACGCCGCTGGTCACCTTGTGCGTGCCGGTGAACGTCTGGCTGAGCAGCGTGCTCGGGCTGCCCGAGGAGCTGCCGCTGCTGCTGCCGCACGCGGCGAGCACGAGGCTCGCCAGTACGACCAGGGCCAAGCCCGTGAATGCGGTTCTCGGATGATGCATCGCGTCAGCCCCTGAGGCGAATGTAGCAGTCGGTCTGAGCCCGCGAGCCGGTCTAGACTCGCCCGATCATGGCCCCCCGCACGATCCTCTACACGGGCAAGGGCGGCGTCGGCAAGACGTCGGTGGCGGCGTGCACGGCGCGTGCGTGTGCGGCCTCGGGCCTGCGCACGCTGATCATCTCGACCGACCCGGCGCACAGCCTGTCGGAGTCGCTCGGCGCGTCGCTGGGTCCGGAGCCGAGTGCGGTGTCCGAGCGGTTGTGGGGTCAGGAGGTCAATGCCCAGGAGGAGATGGAGCGCCACTGGTCCGGGGTCCAGGAGTGGCTCGGCGAGGTGTTCGTCGAGCGCGGGATCGATCACATCTCCGCCCAGGAGCTGACCGTGCCGCCCGGGATGGACGAGCTGTTCTCACTGCTGCGCCTACAGGCCGCGCACCAATCGCCGGACTGGGACGCGATCGTGGTCGACTGCGCGCCGACCGGCGAGACGCTTCGGTTGCTCTCGTTCCCGGACGTGGCGCGGTGGTGGATCGAGAAGGTGTTCCCGCTCGAGCGCCAGTTGCTCGCCGCGGCGCGCCCGCTGGCCCGCTCGCTGCTCGATATCCAGCTGCCGAGCTCCGAGGTGTTCGCCGACATCCAGCGCCTGTCGCAGAACCTGATCGAGATGAACGAGATCCTCCGCGACCGCGAGCGCTGCACGGTCCGCCTGGTCATGAACCCCGACAAGATGGTGATCGGGGAGGCCATGCGAACGTTCACCTACCTGAACCTGTACGGGTATCTGACCGACGCGGTGATCGTCAACCGGATATTCCCGTCGGAGGTCGGCGACTACTTCGCGGGGTGGCGACGGGTCCAGGAGGAGCACCTCTCGCTCGTGCGGTCCGCGTTCGCGCCGGTGCCCGTCCTATGCGCGCCGTACTTCGAGTCCGAGGTGCTCGGGGGCGAGATGCTCGATCGCCTGGCCGGGGAGTTGTTCGGCGGCTCCGACGGGGTTGATCCCGCCGCGATCCTCCACGACCGCCTCACCCAGGAGCTGCACGTGTCCGAGGACGGCGCCCGGTTGCGGCTGACGCTCCCGTTTGCAGAAAAGGGCGACATCTCGCTCAAGAAGATCGGGCTCGAGCTGATCGTCGGCGTGGACGGCCAGCGGCGGACGATCATCCTGCCCTCGGCGCTGGGCGCCTTCCAGCCCACGGCGGCCACGTTCGAGAACGGGGCGCTCGAGGTGACGTTCCAGGGAGCGTCGAATGCCTGAAGATCGCCCCCGGCCTGCCCCCGGTTCGGCCGAGGACGCCCTCCGCCGACTCGAGCAGCGCCTCGACCGCGCATCCGAGGTGGCCGAGCGGCTGATGGCTCAGGCCGCCGAGGCGACCGCGGGTGGAAATCCGTCCGCCGGCGAGCCGTCCGCGGGGGCGGGGGATCCCGGGAAGCCCCCACCCTCGGGCTGGCAGATCCGCGAGGACGCCGGCACGGGCTCTCGGGACCCGGATCCATTCGTGGCCCTCGCCCAGGCCCTGCGCGACCTCGTTCCCCCCGAGCTCCAGCGGCGGCTGGTCGCGGGCATCCGTGAGTTGCTGCTCGCTCTCCGCGCGTTGATCGACTGGTATCTGGAGCGCGTGGAGCACCGCCGCGAGCAGGCGGTCGAGGTCCAGGACATCCCGATCCTGTAGCGCTGCCCCGCGCCTTACAATCGGACCATGAGCGATGGGCCGAGCGCCGCCGGCACCGCGCGGCGGGTGGGGTCGGGCACGACTCGCGTGGCCCGCGCCTGGCGGGCGTTGCCCCATGAGTCCCGGCTCGCGGCGTTCGCCTGCGCGGCGCTGTTCGTGGCCCTGTTCCTGCCCTGGTATCAGGTGACGCTGATCGCCCCGAGGGGGAGCGCCGCGCTCCAATCGGCCAGCGCCACGATCACCGGGTGGGGCGCCTTCTCGTTCGTCGAGGCCGCCGTCCTGCTCGTCGCCGCCGGCGTGGTCACGTTGCTGTTCCAGCGTGCCGAGGGGCGTGCCTTCCATCTGCCCGGCGGCGACGGCGGCGTGATCACCGCCGCCGGCCTGTGGACCTGCCTGCTGATCGTGTGGCGGATCTTCGACAAGCAGGGCGCGATCACTCGAGGCCCGTCGGCCACCACGTCCGGGATCGAGTGGGGCATCTTTGTCGCGCTCGCCGCCGCGGCGTTCCTGGCCTACAGCGGGTCTCGGATCCGGGCCGCCCATCGGCCCGAGCCACCGCTTCCCGGCGCGGATCGGCCGCCGGTCGGCTCGAGCGCGGCGGCCGAGACGGTTCGCATGCGCCGTCGCGTTGCCCCGTCCGATCTTTTCGAGCGCGTTGTCCCCGACGATCCGCCCACGATGCCCTTCGGCCGGGCCAAGCGCTCGGATACCGACATCACGATCCGCAGGTCGAGGCCGCCCAGCGAGGATGAGACGCTGCCGCTCGGGGAGGACCCCACCGTCCGCCTCGGCGAGGACCCCACCGTCCGCCTCGGCGAGGACGACACCCTCCCGCTCGACCGTTAGCCGCCCGCATCCAGGCGGGCGAGCTCGCCGGCGATCGTGGCCACCACCATCCACGACCGCTTCAGGACGTGCTCGCCGGTGAAGCGCCGCATCTCGAGGCGGGCGGCCTTCACAGCGAGATCCTTCTCCCGGTCGCGCCCGACCGCACCCGGTGCACGATGGAAGGTTTCGCTATCGAGCTCCACCACGAGGCCCTCCCGTCGCCAGAAGAAGTCGAGCTCGAAGCGGCCGAACGGGACGTTCGTCTCGGGCGTGGGCAGGCCCGCGTCGCGGATCAGCTTGAGGAGGCGCTTCTCGCGTCTGGATCGGCTTATTGCGGTCGCCGTCGGATCCCCCAGGATCGCCTCCAGCCGGGCGGCGCCGCGGCAAGGCCGATTGCGCTTCAGCACGTCGTCCAGCTCCCGGGGCGTGAACCGCCGGCGGGCGAGTCCCTCGTCGATCGCGCGCGTGAGGTCCTTGGCCGACGCGGTGGCCGAGATCTCGAGCACCGCGCGGGCCGGCGAGCTCACCCAGAGGTCTTGGTGGCGACGCAGTTCCCGCCGGTCGAGCTTCTTGATGCGATGGACCTTGATGCCTTCGCTGGACGCGCGGTAGCGCCCAACGACCGACACCTCGACCACCTGGGGCAGCGTGGGCAGAAGGCCCCAAACGGCCGCCGCGGTTTCGTGGCTGAGTAACGCCCGCTCGCCACACGCGAGCAGCGCCGCCTGCTCGCGGGCCAACGGCGGCAGCTCACCGCAGCCGAACGAATAGACGCCTGGGAACACAGGGTGTAAACGCCCTGTCTCGACGCGGTACTTAATCGCCCGCGGGCCGAGCCCGCACCCCTGCAGCTGCGCCGAGGTCACCATCGTCCTCTGGCGTGCGGCAACCGAAGCCGCTCGCCGGTCTGCCGCCTCACCCGCCACGGCCAAATCCCACATTCGGCGCGCACGGCCAGTCCAGTGTGCGGTTCGGGCCGTCATACGCACGAACAGCCACACTCGACGTCCCGGGGGCGCCGAGTGTGGCATCCGGCCGTCGGAAGGGGTACCGCATCGACTCCAGTTTCCACCCGCCACCGACCCCCGACCCCGGGTTTTTGCAGTCCGGCGCCTATATTTGAACGACCTTGATGCAGACCGAACCGGACACGCCGCAAACCCTGGCCCAGGGCCTCAAGGAGGTCGGCTACCTGCCGGGGGCCTCGACGGCCCTCGTCTCGTATCTGGCCATCAAGCTCGGCAAGCCGGTGCTGGTCGAGGGCCCGGCCGGCGTGGGCAAGACGGAGCTGGCCAAGGCGCTCGCCTCGCACCTGAACCGAACCCTCGTCAGGCTCCAGTGCTACGAGGGGCTCGACGAAGCCAAGGCCCTGTATGAGTGGAACTACCGCAAGCAGCTGCTGCGGATCCAGACCGAGTCACAACAAGCAGGCTGGCAGGACGTCCAGGAGGACATCTTCGGCGAGGAGTTCCTCCTGCCCCGACCCCTGATGACGGCGATCGCAAGCCAAGAGCCCGTCGTCCTCCTGATCGACGAGATCGACAAGACCGACCAGGAGTTCGAGGCCATGCTCCTGGAGCTACTGAGTGACTTCCAGATCAGCATCCCCGAGCTCGGCCGGATCGAGGCGAAGACAAGACCCGTGGTCCTGCTCACCTCCAACAACACACGCGAGCTCACGGAAGCCCTCAAGCGCCGCTGCCTCTACCTGTGGCTCGACTACCCCGACCTCGAGCACGAGCTTCAGATCGTCCGCCTGCACTCCCCCGACCTCGACGAGACGATTGCCAAGAAGCTGGTCGAGGTCATCCATCAGGTCCGCCAGCTCGATCTCAAGAAGCCGCCCAGCATCGCCGAGTCGATCGACTGGGCCCGCACGCTGCTCCTGCTCGGCGCCAGCGACATCGACCACGACACGTTCACCCAAACCATGAGCGTGATCGTCAAGCACCGCACCGACCTGGATACGGTGGCGGCCCGGGTCGGCGTCGCGCTCCAGCAGGCAGATGCCGCCGCTTAACGCCAAAGCGATCTATGGCGGCATCCCCGACCACCCGCCGGGCGCGCTCGACGGCCAGCTCCTGGCCTTCGCCGAGGACCTCCGGACCGAGGGAATCGCCATCGGCACCTCCGAGATCCTGGACTCCTTCGAGGCGCTTCAGCACGTCGACTGGACCGAGCAGCAGGACTTCAAGGAGGCGCTCGCGGCCACGCTGGCCAAATCCAACGACGACAGAAGAGTCTTCGAGCTGGTGTTCGACCGCTTCTTCTTCCGCGCCACCGAGGCGCAGGCCGCGCGCAAGAACATCACCGAGTCGCCCGGCTCGACCGGACCCAGCAATAGCGACATCAACCTCGACACGCTGAGACAACAGATCGCGGCTGCGCTCAGAGACGGATCGGACGATGCCCTGAGAGACCTGGCCCGCCTGGCCATCGCCGCGTTTGGCCGCGGCGAGGGCTCCGGGGTCCTCGGGGTCGACGTGCAGCGGATCCGACGCGCCCTCGGACTGAGGACCGAGCCCCAGCCCGATCTGCCCGAGGACGACCCCCGGCACGACGGCCTGCCACGCGACCAACTCCGCAAGTTCGAGCAGCACCTGCGAAGAGAGCTCGAGCGCAACCTGATCGAGCGCACCTCGAGCCTCCCCCCCAAGCGCCCGCTCAACGAGCTCGAGCGCGCGCTCCCCACCGGCCCGATCCAGGACCTCGCCGCCGTCCACAAGGTCGTCGCCCAGCTGAAGCGAAGACTCGCCACTCAGGGCCACGAGTTGAAGGGGCACACGCGCCACGCCCACGTCGACTTCCGGAGAACCATGCGCGCCAGCCTCCAGACCGGCGGCGTGCCGATCGCCCTCAAATACCGACCGAAAAGACCACGAAGGCCCGAGATCTTCGTGCTCTGCGACGTATCGACGAGCGTCACCAGTGCGAGCACGTTCTTCCTATCCGTCCTCCACGCCCTGCACGACGCCTTCCGCAAGCTCCGGAGCTTCGTCTTCATCGAGCGGATCTCGGAAGTGACCGAGGTATTCGAAAAAGAGCGCGACTTCCGCGCAGCATCCGAGGCGATCTCCAAGGACGCCGGCGTGGCCGACGTGTCGGGCTACACCGACTACGGCCGGGTCTGGCTGGAGTTCCTCGCGCTGATCGAGGACGAGCTCCACCCCCGCGCCACCGTGATCGTGCTCGGCGACGCCCGTACCAACGGACGTCCGCCCCGGGACGAGGTCTTTGCCGCGATCACCGCCAAGGCGGGGCGCACGTTCTGGCTCAATCCCGAGCCGCGGCTGTACTGGAACTACGGCGACAGCGTGATCTCGGCCTACGAGAAGCACTGCACGGCGTTCGAATGCTGGCGCACAGACCAGCTCGAGGATTTCGTCAAGGCGCTGACCCAGCCCGTCGTCACCTAGCACACCATCGGGTTCGATCGCCCCCGCGCCGGGTAGGATTAGCCGCTGGTTGGAGCTCGCCGACGGCCAGTTGGCAGGACCGGATCGCCTCGACCGCGCACACCATTCCAACCGGTTACCCCCTCTATCGGAGCCTGCGATGACCCCCGCACCCAACTCTGCGCCGTGGCGTGAGAGCCTCGCCGCTTATGCTCGGCCATCATTGAAGAGCGGCCTGTTCCAGGTCGCCACATCCGCGGTGCCGTACATCGCGCTGTGCGTGGCGATGTACCTGATGCTCGGTGTCTCGCGCCTGGTCACGCTCGCGCTCGCGGTTCCGGCGGCCGGGTTTCTGGTTCGGGTGTTCGTCGTCTTTCACGACTGTTCGCATGGCTCACTGTTCCCGTCGAAACGCGCGAACGCCCGAGT
Source organism: uncultured Solirubrobacterales bacterium (assembly GCA_963834675.1). Taxonomy (GTDB): domain Bacteria; phylum Actinomycetota; class Thermoleophilia; order Solirubrobacterales; family Solirubrobacteraceae; genus Palsa-465. The sequence continues at coordinate 156,074 of CAWICS010000008.1, read as the reverse complement.
CGGGACGGTCTTCGGCCTGCTGGTGCTCTCGCCGTTTCGCCGCTGGCGCCACGACCACGCCGTGCACCACGCGACGTCGGGAGACCTCGACCGCAGGGGCGTGGGCGACATCGTCACGCTGACCGTCGCCGAGTATCGGGCGCGTTCGCCCCGGGCTCGCCTCGGCTACCGGCTTATTCGTCACCCGCTCGTGATGTTCGGGCTCGGACCGGTGTTCGCCATGATCGTCGGACCGCGGATCGTCGCGCGCGGCGCACGGCCGAGGATGCGCAACAGCGTGCTCGGAACCGACGCCGCGCTCCTGATCCTGATCGGCGCGCTGTGCTGGCTGATGGGCTGGGAGAACTTCCTGATCATGTGGGCACCCGCGGCGCTGTTGGCCGGAGCCGTCGGCATCTGGCTGTTCTACGTCCAACACCAGTTCGAGGACGCCTACTGGCAGAGCGGCGCCGATTGGACGTTTGCCGACGCCGCCATGCAGGGCAGCTCGTACCTGAAGCTACCGAAGGTGCTGCAATTCTTTACCGGCAACATCGGCCTTCACCACGTCCACCACCTCAACGCGCGCATTCCGAACTACAACCTGCAGCGCGCGCACGATGCCAACCCCATCTTCGCCGCCGTCCCGACGCTCTCGCTCTGGGACGGCCTACGCGCCGTCCGCTTGAAACTGTGGGATGAGGAGGCGGGCCGGCTCGTCACCTTTGGGCAAGCCAGCCGCTCCGCCTCTCCAGCCGCCGTGGTGTCAGGCGGTTAGCACCGACCCTAGGACACCGGCTCGGAGGACGGAGCCGGCGTGGCCACCGCCTCGAGGTACAGGTTCTGAAGCCCGGCGGCCTCGCTCTCCCGTGCCTCGGCCAGTGATATACCGCTGCCGTCGAACAGGCCGTCGGCCTCCCAGCGATCCGGATTCAGCGACACCGCGTAGGGGTTGATCTTCTCGTCCTCGCCGGGTGCGGCATCGCCGAGATTGACCGCCGCGCGCGAGAACGCAAGCACCGCGAATGCCTCCATCAGGTCCGCCGTCGAGGCGAGCCGCGCCCGCACGCCGTCGTCGTCGAACTTGCCGGCCATGTCGACGTGGCGCTGGAACATGCCCGGGAAGGCCTGGGTGGGTACGATCGCCCGCCGCCACTCGCGGTCTTCCAACGCATTCCACTCGCGGTACATCGCCTCCAAACGCCGCGTGATCGCCCAGATCCGCTCCAGATCCGGACGCACCGAGGCCATGAAGTCGAGGTCCGCGTACTTGTCGTGGAAGAACAGTAGGCACTCCGTGCCCCAGTACAGGATGTTGTTCGCGCAGATCTTGACCGTCATGACCATCGCGTTCTGCCAGAACTCGTACTGGCCCTCGTACTGGGTCAGGTTCACCCGGTACGTGTTCAGATACAGATCGTCGAAGGCGCGCGCACGATCAACCACGTCCTCGCCGTCCAGGTACCGGCAAACGAGATCCGTGGTCAGCGTGTTCGAGATCGCGATGAAGTCAGACCCCGGCGAGTAGAACGGATCGAGGAATGCGCCCGCCTCACCGACCAGAGACCACCGATCGGCGCCGTTGAAGCACTGCTTGCACCCATACGAGAAGTCCGAGACCTTGAGGAAGTCCTCGACCTGGTCGAGCCGCCCGTCTAGTGACTCACCGAGCTGTGGCTCGTGCCGGCGGATCCAGTCCAAGGCGCCGTCGAGCGTCTTCATCTCCTCGTAGGGATGGAAGCGCGGGTCGGCCACGATCCCGATCGAGATCGGACCCGAGGACAGCGGGATCATCCACACCCAGTAGCCCTGACCACACAGATGGTTGGTGGAGTACTTGCGCAGGCCGCGCTCGGACATCCGCCCGAAGAACTCCTCGTCGTCGGGGTCGGCCCACGACTCGATGTCGAGCCCGCCGTCGAGCCGGAACCAGGCCGAGTTCACCACGTGGCCGTTGTCCTCGAGCAGATCGAGCTTGCGCTTCAAGATCATCGACCGACCGGCGGCGTCCACCACCCAGCGAGCACGAACCTCGCGATCCTCACCTGCAAAAGTCACCCGGATCACGTGCGGGTCACCAATCGAGACCTCCTGCACGCGGCAGTCGCCGAACCGGTCGACGCCCACCTCCACGGCGCGATCGCCCAGGTAGTTCTCGAACCGCCCGCGGTCGAGCTGGTAACTCGGCTCGGGGAGCGGCTTGTTGATGCCGCGCTCGATGCGCTCCGCGAGAGACGTGTTCCCGGCAGCCGGGAACCACCAGCGCAGCCCGAACTTGTGCAGCTCGTCCTTGTCCATGTGCTCGCGGGCGCCCACCACGTCGGCGAAGTAGTGCGCCGAGACCTCGACCGTCGACTCGCCCACCTTGAACGCCGCCTCGGGCGCCGGGCCCTTGCGCTTCTCGGCGATGAAGATGCTCGTCTCCGGACGTGCCTGCTTGAGCTGAATCCCGAGAGTCAACCCCGCCAGGCCGCCACCCAGGATCGCCACGTCGTAGCTGTCTGCCGGCTGCCTATCCCCCATCTTGTCTCCTTTGTCCATCGCGGAAGTTCGTTGCTTTCAGGAGTGACGCTTAAGCCTGCGCGGCCACCACCGCGCCCCGCTTCTCGAGGTCCATCTCCTCGATCCCGGGCAGCGCCTCGAGCGCCTCAGCCAGGCTGATGCCATCGTCGGAATACAGTCCGTCCGAGTCCCAGCGCCCCGGGTGCAGGCTGATCGCCAGCGGGTTGATGCGCCGGTTCTCATCCGGCGGATCGGGCAAGTTTCGAGCGGCCCGGTGGAAGATCCACACCGCGAGCGCCTTGAGGTACTCGACGTTCTTGCGCGAGTTCTCGAACACCTCGTCGCCTTCGGCCGGGTGGGCCATGTCGGCCTGGGCCTGGATGTAGGGCTTGAGCGACTTGGGTAGCACCGAGACGCCCTCGAACGGGGTGTTCTCCATCGCATTCCAGTCGCGGAACAGCTCCTGCATCCGGGGCACCATCTCGATCGCGGGACGAAGCACCTGACCCAGCCGGTCGATGTCCTCGGGCTTGCGCATCCGCTCGTGGCACCACGCGTTGCCGATCCCCGAGAAGTAAGTCGAGGAATCGAACACGAACTTCGCCACCATCACCTGCGGATTGCCGAACAGCTGGAAGTTGTCGCGGTACAGGTGAGCTGTCGTGTTGAAAAGTGACAGGTAGAAGTCGTTGTAGAAGTCGCACAGCTCAGAGACGTCATCACCGTCGAGGTCCCGCTCGATCAGCTCGCAGCTGAACGTGTTCGAGAACGCGATGAAGTCGGACCCCGGCGAATACAAGGCATCCAGGAACGCTCCCGCCTCGCCGACCAGCGTCCACCGGTCCGGGGAGAAGAACCGCGTCGACCCATACGAGTAGTCCTGGACGCGCAGGAAGTCGAGCACGTCCGCGCGACGCCCATCGATCGCGGCGTGCAGCTGGGGCTCGTTGCGCTTCATCCAGTCCATCCACGCGTCGAAGCTCGAGATCTCCTCCCACGGGTGAAAGCGCGGGTCCGCGCACACGCCGATCGAGATCGGCCCCGACTCGAGCTGGATCAGCCACAGCCAGTACCCGGGCTGGATCAGGTGCGAGGTGGAGTGGATGCGCAGGCCCTTCTCGGGCATCCGGCCGAGCCATTCCTCGTCATCGGTCCAGTCCTCGAAATCCATACCGCCGGCCAGCCGGATCCACGCGGCGTTGCAGTGATGCCCGGTATCGACACCCTCACCCACCCCGAGCTTGCGGCGCATGATGTTCGCGCGCCCGGAAGCGTCGACCACCCAGCGAGCGGTGGCGATGCACTCTTCGCCCTCCTGGGACATGAGGATCGTGTGCCGGTCCTCGCCGAGACTGACGTCCTGCACGCGCCAGCCGCGGAACGCGTCAGCGCCGGCCTTGCGGGCGCGCCGGAACAGCTCGTTCTCGAACCGGCCGCGATCGATCTGGTGGGTGAACGCATCGAGGTGACCCGGGGTGCAGAACTCCACACGCTTGGTGATGTCGGAGTTGTCACCCGCCGGCATGAAGAACCGCAGCCCGAGCTTGCGCTGCTGGTAGCGCTCGAGGTGGTCGCGCATCCCGATCATCTCGCGGTAGTAATAGGCGCCGACCTCGACGCTCGACTCCCCGACCTTGAAGGCCGCCTCGGGCGCCGGCTCGGTCCGCTTGTCGGTGACCAGCACCCGGGTTTCGGGGCGCTCGCGCTTGAGCTGGATGGCGATGGTCAGGCCGGCCAGCCCCCCACCGAGAACCGCCACGTCGTAGTGGCCGCTCGGTGCATCGATCGGCATCAACTCCAGCATCGACGCCGAACGCTCGTCTGCCATCAGTTCCTCCTCGATTGGTCCAGGTCACAAGTCGCGGCTGCACGTGCCCTGCGGCGAGTGCCACTCGGCCGGGTGCGCCCCCGCAGCCGCAGACGAAGAGCCTTGGTCCGGCATCGACGGACGCGCCGAACGCCACGCGTCGGCGAGTCCGAGCCCCGGTTACAACCCCCTCGTCGGTCCACTTACGGGGCCCATCATGACGGAACCCCGACCCCGCTGCAACCCGTCCGCGGACCGTTCACGGCCCGTTCATGGGCTCAGAACAGCTGGTTCTCGCCACCGAACACGGCCGACACCGATCCCTCAGTGAAGATCTGGCGAATCGTGTCGGCTAGCAGCCCGGCGCACGACAGGACGACCACCTTGTCGGGCGCGCCATCGCGCAGCGGGATCGTGTCGGTGACCACGACCTGTTCGAAGGCTGAGTTGGCAATGCGCTCGTAGGCGGGCCCGGAGAACACGGGATGGGTGCAGGCGGCGAATACCCGCCGCGCGCCCTCGTCGAGCACGGTCTGGCCGGCGGCGGTCAACGTGCCGGCGGTGTCGATGATGTCGTCGAGGATCACCGCGGTCTTGCCCCGCACGTCGCCGATCACGTAGCCGACCTCGGCCACCTGCTGGGCGGGACGCTCCTTGGTCATGAGGGCCAGATCGGCGCCGAGCATGTCGGCGAACTTGTGGTTGAGCTTGACGCGGCCGACGTCGGGTGCGACCACCACGAGATCGTCGAGCTCGAGCTCCCGGAAGTAATCGGCAATCAACAGCAGCGCGGTCATGTGGTCGACCGGCTTGCGGAAGAATCCCTGGACCTGGCCGGCGTGCAGGTCGACCGTCAGCATGCGGTCGACGCCGGCGGTCTCGAGCAGCTGGGCGACCAGCCGGGCGGTGATCGGCTCACGCAGCGCGGACTTCTTGTCCTGGCGCGAATAGCCGTACCAGGGCATCACCGCGATCACCCGGTGGGCCGAGGCGCCGACGGCCGCGTCGATCATCACCAGCAGCTCCATCATCGCGTCGTTGGCGGTGACTCCGGTCTCGGGATTGGAGCACGTCGGCTGGACGATGAACACGTCGGCGCCACGAACCGACTCGTCGAAACGGCAGTACACCTCGCCGGCCGAGAACGTCTTCAGCGTTATGTGCCCGAGCTCGATTCCGAGCTTATGCGCGATCGCCCCGGCCAGCTCAGGGTTGGCCCGCCCGGCGAACAGCATCAGCTTCTTGCCGGTGACGATCGGCAGAGATCCAGATGCGGCCCGCGCCTCGCTCGCTTCCATTGCGGGGGTGAGTCTATACACGCTCGCGAGGACGACTGTGACGATTTAAGCCCGAGTTCACCCCCGGCTTGACGCACCCGGCGCGCGACGCTTACGCTGCCGCGGACCATGGCTCGTGACCCGAAGCTCGCCGGCAGCCAGCTATTCGAGGGACTCACCGAGGACGAACTCGCGGTCGTGGCGCAGAGGATGCGCCCCCGCCAGTTCGCGCCCGGCGAGCAGCTTTGCGCGGCCGGCGATCCGAGCGACCGGATCTGGCTGATCACCGGCGGGCTGGTCATCTGGAGCGCCGGTACCACCGCCGGCGGCGGTGAGATCGAACTGCGCATGCGCAAGGGCGACGTGATCGGCGCCCAGGACGCGATCACCGGAGCCGAGCGGACCGCCACCGTGTCGGCTAGCACGATCACCGACACGTTCGAGCTCGATGCGACCGCCCTGCTCGAGCTGGCCGGCCAGTTTCCCCGCATCCTGATCAACGTGGTCCAGACCCAGCGCGAGCGGCTGTTCCGGGCCAGCGCGCGCAGCGCGGCGCTGTTCAGCGCCAGCGTTCGCAGTAGCTCCACGCGCGGAGAGGAGATCGGGGTGATCGCCGGGCCGTCGCTCAAGGGCGTGATCCCGGGGCTGGTCGCCGCCGCGCGCATGGCCAGCGCGCAGCCGGTCACCGTGGCCGACCGCTCGCTGTCGTTCGCCGGCGCGCTGACCGCGTCCGACGAGCTGGCCGGCGAGCACGCAACCGTGTTGATCCCGAGCGAGTTCGATCCCGACACCGTCGGCGTGCTGCTCGACGAGGCCGACCGCGTAGTCGCGCTGGTCGGCAACGCAGAGGAGGCCGCGCGGCTCGGGAACGTCGCCCAGGCCTCCAAGGGAAGGCGACTGGAAATCGTGCTGGTGTCAGACGAGGCGCGCCAGGCCAGCCAGATGTGGCCGACCGCGGCCCTCAACCTCGTCGTGCGCGAGTGCCCGCGCCAGCGCGACTTCCCGCTGGCCGACGCCGACGCGGCCTGGCTGGCCCGCCATCTGACCCGGACCAAGCTCGGGCTTGCGCTCGGCGCGGGCGGAGCCAAGGGCTACGCCCACGTCGGCGTGATCGAGACCCTGCAGCGGGCCGGGTACACCGTCGACTACGTGGGCGGGTCGAGCATCGGCGGCTTCGTGGCCAGCCAGCTCGCGCTTGGATACAACGCGCAAGAGATCGACGGCCGCTTCCGCGAGGCGTTCTCCGCCGAGCACACCGCCCAGCTGTTCAAGTCCCCGCTCGTCGGCGCGGCGGGAATGGAAGTCCTGACCGGCCTGCTCAAAGAGGCGACCAAGGGAGCCTTCTTCTCCCACGCTCGGGTCCCGCTGGTCATCCTGGCCGTCGACCTGACCGCGCGCGCTCCGGTGGCGCAACGGCGCGGGCCGATCTGGGAGGCGCTGCTCGCGGCCCTCTCGGTGGCAGGCGTATTCCCCACCCAGGAGCGCGACGGTCACCGGCTGATCGATGCCATCGCGCTCGTCCCGGTGCCGACCGCCGCGGTGATCGAAGACGGCGCCGACATCGTCGTGTCGGTCAACCTGCTCGGGACCGAGACGCTCGAGCGCTGGCCGGGCGTACCCGACGAGCCCGAAGGCGAGCCGGCCAAGCCGCGGCGCCGCGGGCCGCTCGACACGATCCTCGAGGCGATGGACCTGAGCCAGCTCGACACCAGCGCCCGCCACGCGGCGCTCGGCGACGTGGTGATCACGCCACGCTTCGGCCCCGCCGAATGGCGCGACTTCCAGCAGGCCGATCTGTTCCTGGAGGCCGGCCGCGTCGCCGCGAACGAGCAGCTCGCCGCGCTCCAGGCACTCAGCCGCCCGATCGACCTGGTCGCGGCGCGGCGCCAGGCCAGCATCGTTTAACCGGAAGTTCACTCATCCGTTAGTCGGACCGGTTAGGGTGACCGCCAAACGGCCGGGGGCCGGCCGGGGCGCAACGATCAACGGAGGGCACATATGGGACCTAATGCCGTACGACTGATGCGGCTTCTCGGGCTAGCGTTGGCGGCGGCCGCGCTGCTCTTGCTACCGGCGAGCGCGCTCGCCAAGGGCCGTCACCATGCCAGGCACCACGACGGCGACCACCACGAGCACTTTGGAAGGGGCGCCGTCTACACCACGACGAACGACCCCAATGGGAACGCGGTCATAGTCTTCAAGCGCAATTCGAACGGCTCGCTGACGCAGGGCCCGACCGTGCCCACCGGCGGGACTGGCATCGCCGCGCAGCCGCCGTTCACCTTCCCCATCGTCGACTCGTCGGGCTCGATGGCTCTGGCCAACGATGGGCGCCTGCTGTTCGTCGTCAACGACGGCGACAACACGATCACCTCGTTCCGGACCAGCGACGGCGGGCTGAGGCGCGTTGACCGGGTCAGCTCGGGCGGGGTCCTACCGGTCAGCCTGACCACTCACGGCAACCTGCTCTATGTAGTGAATGAGGAGAGCAGCAACATCTCGGGCTACTACTTCTCCGACGACGGGCGTCTATGGTCGATTCCCGGGTCCCAGCAGCTCATCTCGCCGGGGTTCCCCTCGGGCAGCGCCCCTCCGAACGCCGGTGGCGTGGCCGCGCAGATCGGCTTCAGCCCCGACGGGCACCAACTGGTAGTCACCGAACGCGGCGTGCCGAGCACCGTCGGCGCGATCGACACGTTCGCGGTGCATCCGAACGGTTCGGTGAGCCTCGAGCAGGCCGACCGCACCGCCAGTGTTGACCCGAATCCGTTCGGATTCGCGTTCACCCGCTCAGGGACTCTGCTGGTCTCGAACGTCGGCCAGGTCAACGGCACGTTCGAATACCCGGCGGGCAGCCTGCCCATCCCGCAGATCCTCGATCCGGCGCAGTTCACCGGGTCGGCCTCGTCGTACAGCCTGTCGAGCGCCGGCACGCCTGAGCCCATCAGCACCGAGGTGCTGAGCGGTGGTCGTGGGGCATGCTGGCTCGTGCTGAGCAAGGACGGCAAGTTCGCCTTCGTGACCAACACGTTGTCGACCGCGCCGATCCTTGGCCCGCCAAACGGGATCGGCACCGGCGCAGGTGGTCTCACCACGTATCGGGTTGGATCCGATGGCGCGTTGACGCGGCTCGGACAGACCGACCTCGGGCCGGGGAGCCCTACCGACGAGGCAATCAGCTCGGACGGCAAGTTCCTGTACGTGAACGACCCCAACGTGCCGCCCCCGCCGGCGACAAGCCACATCGACGTGTTCGCGATCAACGGGGATGGAAGCCTGACCCCGATTACCCAGGGAGCGACCCTCCCGGTCCTCATCTCGGGCCTGGCCGCGAACTAACCGCAATCGCACGTGGCGGGGCTCCGGCCCCGCCACGTTAGCCGTCGCTACCCGTATTGCGCAAGGTTGTGGACGTTGCCCTCGCTGTCGCGAAACCACGCGAAGCGAGTCGATCCAAAGGTGACGATTCCATTAACGGTCTTGAGGCCCGGCGAGTCGTATTCGTCGAACGTCACGCCTCGACCACGCAGCTCAGCCACCGTCGCCTCGATGTCCTCAACTGTCCAGCCGATCTGGGTGTGGTCGCCCGAGGGCTTCCCGCTGGTTGCGAATAGCGCCAGTTGACCATCGCGGACTCGATAGAGCGCGGTGCCCTCAGTCTCCGAGGTGGGCGCCAGCCCCAGCTTCTCCCGGAAGAACGCCTTGGCGCGCTCCAGGTCGGCCGCCGGGAGCGCGGTGTGGACCGCCGCCTGCGGCAGCGAGTGGACCTCCCCCATGACAAATGCCTCCGGTTCGGACGGTGATCGGCAGCACCGCCGACCCTACTGCAAGCGTCGTATCGCGTTCCCAAAATCGTCACGTCGGCATGACCATGCGGTACTCTGCTGCGCCGAGAGGGGCGCAGGCCGGGCGCTAACTACATTCAACGGAGGGCTAGATGGGAAGACATGCCATGAGGCGCGCGCGACTGGTGGGCGTGTCGCTCGCTGCCGGCGCGCTGTTAACACCATGGGTGGCGGACGCCGCCTCCAACGGGCAGCAAGGACAGCAGGGACAGGGACAGCAAGGCGGAAAGGCCGCGGGAGGCTGGGTCGTAACCGCGACGAACAACCCGAACGGCAACAAGCTGTGGGTGTACAAGCGCGGTGCCGACGGCAAGCTCACGCAGACCGGAAGCGTCTCGACCGGAGGCAAGGGAATCGCCAGCGAACCGCCGTTCGGCTTCCCGATTGTCGACTCGTCGGGCTCGATCAACACGACCCCCGACGGGAAGCTCATCTTCGTGGTCAACGCCGGATCGAATCAGGTCACCTCGTTCCGGGTCACGAGCTCGGGCGTGCACCGGGTGTCGGTCGCCTCGACGCACGGGAAGCTTCCGATCAGCCTGGCGTCCAGCGGCAACCTGCTGTACGTGGTCAACGAAGCCAGCAAGAACATCTACGGTTGGACCTTCACGCCGAGCGGCGTCCTGCATCCGATCGCCGGTTCCAACCAGGCGCTCACCGCGGTGACCCCCAAGGGCAAGAAGGACAAGGTCGGCGTCGCCGCCGGAATCGGTTTCACCTCCGACGGCAAAGTCGTGGCGGTCACCGAGCGTGGGCTGCCGCGCACCTACGGCGAGATCGACACGTTCGTCCTCCGTCCCGGCGGTGCGGCAGGACCGGCGCATGCGTTTGCGACCAAGGGCGTGGCCAATCCGTTCGGGTTCTCGGCCACCGGCAAGTACCTGCTGGTCAGCAATGCCGGCCTCGTCAAGACGCCGTCCGGCGCGATGCCGAATCCGGGCGACTTCACGCAGTTCACCGGCACCGTGGCCACCTACAAGGTGTCGCCCAACGGCAAGGTGAGCTTCGTAAGCAACGCCTCGTCGGGCGGCCGTGCCGCTTGCTGGCTGATCGTCACCAAGGACGGCAAGACCGCGGTCACGACGAACACGCTTTCGTCCGGGCCCCCGCCGGCCCCGCCCGCCGGAGGACCGACGAGCGGCCATGGCGCCGTGGCGACCCTGTCGATCAGCCCCAACGGCCATCTGCACGTGCTCAAGCAGGCTGACACCAGTCCCGGCTTCCCCGGTGACGAGGCGTTCAGCCACGACGACAAGTACCTCTATGTCATCGACCCGAGCATCATCGTGCCGGGTGGGAGCCACATCGAGGTCTACAAGCTGGGCAAGGGCGGGAGCCTCACCCGCATCCAGACGCTGCCCAGCACGTCGCCCAGCAACTACCCGCCGAACATCTCCGGCGTCGGAGCGTGGTAACCCTCAAGCGAAGCCGCTAGAGAAGCGACTCAGGAATGGCGGGGGCCGCGGCCGAAGGACCGCGGCCCCCGCATCGTTAAGCCGATAGTTATCTAGCCGGGGGTTGCGAGCACCGACGGCAACCGGTTAAAGTCCCGGCAGGGCGAGGCCGGCGCGTACGTCGCCAGCCTCGCACAATCGCAAAGGGGGATCATCACGTGGCCTTGCTTAGCGGGAGCCACTCGGGGCAAGCGAGTAGGACCGGGACAACGTGCCTGAAGGTATGTGGGATCGTCGAGCCCGGCGAGATCGACATCCTGGCCGCGCATCGAGTCGACCTCGTGGGCCTGTGGCTCAGCGTGCCCGGGGGTCCCCACGATCTACCGCTCGACCGCTGGCGCGCGCTCGCCGAGCGCGCGGCCGAAACCGAGGGCGGTCCGGCGGCGGTGCTGGTCACCTTCGCCAAGGACGCCGAGGTGCTGCGAAGCGCCCTCGAGTCGGCCCCGGTGCAATGGGTGCAGCTGCACGGCTACCCCACCCCGGGGTTCGTGCGCAAGGTCAAGGCGATCGGCCCGGACATCAAGGTGATCAAGGTCCTGCACGTCAAGGGCGGGGAGTGCGTCGAGGCGTCGTTGATCGGCTCCTATGAGAAGGCCGGCGTCGACGTGTTCCTGTTCGATGTGGTCAGTGACGACGGGCGCGTGGGCAGCACCGGCCAGGCGCTCGACCCCGCCGTGGTCGCTCCGCTGCTCGACAAGCTCACGCGTCCGTTCCTGCTCGCCGGTGGGATCTCAGCCGACAATCGCACGCAGTACGAGAACCTCGCCGCCAATCCGTTGTTCCTCGGAATAGACGTAGACACGAACGCCCGGGGCGCGGATGGAAGGATCAGCGAGGACAACGTGGCGGCGATCGCGCGGGCGTGGAAAGAGCAGGCCAATGCCTAGCCCCTTCATCGAGGCGCTCCTGGCCGGGCAGCTCCCGATCATCATGGAGGTCAAGCGCTCCGACGGCGAAGGCGCCGACCTGATGGGCGAGCGCACGATCGCCGACATCGTCAGCCAATACGTGGCCGTCGGCGCGCCGTGCATCTCGGTGGTCACCGGGAAATGGTTCGGTGGCAACGACGCGATGCTTACGGAGGTGGCCGGGCTGACCGACCTGCCCCTGCTCAAGAAAGACTTCATCACGCGCGAGAAGCAGCTCGTCGCCGCCAAGGAGATGGGCGCCTCGGCCGTGCTGCTCACGGCGAAGATCCTGCCCGCCAAGACCTTCCAGCACCTGATCGAGCTTGCCCTGCAGCATGGGCTCACCCCGTTCGTCGAGGTCGTCGACCAGGCCGAGCTTCAGAGCGTGATCCACCCGCAGGACTGCGTGATCGCGGTCAACAACAAGGACATCAACACCCGCGAGCGCGAGCCGGGCGACATCGACACCAGCCGCTCGATGCTCGAGGCGACAATCCGGTCGGGCACGCCGTGCCCGGTGAGCGCGAGCGCGATCCTCGATCCGCGGATCGGCGCCGAGCTGATCGACGCCGGCTTCAAGGGGCTGCTCATCGGGACCGGGCTGTTGCGCGCCGAGAGCATCGCGGGCTGGGTCGAGGAATTCGAGCGCCACCGCGCGGAGCTGGCGGCGGGAGTGACGGGATCGCGATGAGCACGATCTCCAAGGCGCTGGCCGACCACTTCGCGGAGCAGGCGCAGCGCCAGCCCGACGCCCCGGCGCTGATCTGGGACGGCGAGCCGATCAGCTACGGCGAGCTCCAGCAGATGACCGACGGAGCCGGCGGTGAGCTGGACGGACTGCCCGAGGATCGGCCGGTCGGGCTGAGGGCCAAGAAGTCGCCGGAGGCGATCGCGCTGATCCTGGCCTGCCTGCGCGAGGGCAAGTCCTTCCTACTGCCCTCGATCGAGCTCGCGCCCGAGACCCTGGCTCAGCTGTTCGCTCAGGCCGGCGTGAGCCAGGTCATCTCCCCGCAGGGTCCACGCAGCCAGAGCGCGGCCAGCCTGCGGGCGCTGGTCGACGACGCGCGCACCGACGACTCCGCGCCATCGGAGTGGCCGCCGGTCGGGGGTGGCGACGACGTGACGTTCATGCTGACCACCTCGGGCTCGACGGGACTGCCCAAGATCGTCCCGCTCACCGCCAGCGGGATTGACGCGTTCACCGACTGGGCGGCGGACCAGTTCGAGATCAAGCCCGGCACCGTGGTGGCCAACTATGCGCCGCTTAACTTCGACCTGTGCCTGCTCGACATCTGGACCACGCTCAAGCACGGCGGCACCGTGGCCATGGTCGACCAGGATCGGGCCACCCAGGGCGCTTACCTGGCCGACCTGGTGAATGACAACCAGGTGAACGTGCTCCAGGCGGTGCCGATGCTCTATCGCCTGCTGATCGATGTGAACCGCGAGGACGGGCGGACCTTCCCGAGCGTCAAGCACGTCATCACCACCGGAGACAAGATCCCGGCCACCTCGCTGGCCGAGCTGCCCAAGCTGTTCCCGAACGCGCGCTTCTACAACATCTACGGCTGCACGGAGACCAACGACAGCCTGATCCACGAGTTCCTCGGCCTGGCCGAGGGCAACGTTCCGAGCCAGGTCCCCGTCGGGCAGCCCATCCCGGGCGTGATCGTCCGCGTCCAACAGGAGGACGGCACGGCGCTGGATGGCAGCGGGACCGGGGAGTTCATGGTGTGGACTCCGTTCCAGACGCGCGGCTATCTGAAGGCATCGCTGAACGACGGCAAGTTCGTCACGCTCTCAGAGAACGGCGGCGACGGGCGCACCTATTACAAGTCGGGCGACATCGTCCGCCGCCACGAGGACGGAACGCTGACCCTCGAGGGTCGCGCCGACTTCTACGTCAAGGTGCGCGGTGTGCGGGTCTCCACTCAGGTCGTCGAGCAGGCCATCCAGGAGCATCCGGCGGTGGTCGAGGTCGCGGTCATCGCGGTCCCCGACGAGCTGGCCGGCGCGCGGCTTCACTCCCAGGTCCGCCGCGAGGCCGACGCCAAGCTCAACAGCCTGATGCTCCGCCAGCACTGCGCCACACGTCTCGCGCGCACCGAGATGCCTTCGACGATCGAGATCGTCACCGAGCCTCTACCCAAAACATCAACTGGAAAGGTCGACCGCAAGGCGGTCGCAGCCGCACTAGAGAGGAGTCGTGCCAATGGATGAGACCACCGCGAAGATCAAGGCATTCATCGTCGAGGAGTTCATGCCGGACGTCCCAGTCGAGGACCTCGAGGACGACTTCGATCTGCTGACCGGCGGCGTCGTGGACAGCCTCGGCCTGCTTAAGGTGGTGGCGTGGCTGGAGGACGAGTTCGACATCGGCGTCGACGATTCCGAGCTCGGTCCCGACAGCTTCCGCACCGTCGCCGCGATCAAGGAGTACGTCGACCAGGCACGCTCGACCGCGAATGCCGAGTAAGACACCTTCCGAGGCACTTGCGGCGCTGGTCACCCAGCGCTATCCGATCGCCGAGGAGGTGTGGGGCGACTTCTGGGACCGCCTTGCCGTCAAGGAGTTGCATCCGGGCGAGGCGCTCGCCGTGCTGTCGTCGTTGACCACGCGAATCCCCGACGGCGCCTCGGTGGCCACCCTGCTCAGCTCGCTCAAGCAGCGCAATCCCCGCCCGGAACCCCCGTCGCGCCGAACGGTGAACATCGTCGGCACCGGCGGCGGCCCGAGCACGTTCAACCTGAGCACGGCATCTGCGTTCGTGGCCGCGGCGATGGGCGCTCGGGTGATCAAGACCGGCTCGCGCGCGTACGCGAGCCGCACCGGGTCGGTCGACCTGCTCGACCGCCTGGGCATCCGCCAGACCAGCTCGTACGAGCAGACCGAGGAGATGCTCGACACGTTCGGGATGGCCTGCGCCGGCCCGTTCGTGTACCCCAAGGAGCTCCGGATGCTGGCGCGGCAGATCCTCCCGTTCGACATGAAGACCGTGGGGCGGTTCTTCAACCTGATCGGCCCGTTCCTCGCTGAGGTGCCGGTGTCGCTTCAGATCACCGGGGTCTCCGACCACAGCGTGCTCCCCACGTTCCGCGGCCTCGTCTCCGAGGACCCCAGCAAGGACTACTGGGTGGTCTGGAACGAGGTGGGGGTGGACGAGCTGATGAGCGTCGTCGACTGCCACGTGTACGACAGCGCGCGGGGCGAGGAATACATGCTCCGCCCGGACGAGCTCGGACTGGGCGACCGACCGTTCGACGATCTGCTCCCGGTGGCTGACATCGATCAGACCGTGGATCATTTCCTCGGCCTGATCGGCGGTGACGGCCCAGCCGGCGCAATCGACAGCATCCGGCTGAACGCGGCCGCCCTTGCCATCAATTGCGAGGCGGCGTCCGACTGGGCCGAGGGCCTGCAGATGGCCGCCGACGCGATGAGCGCGGGCGAGCCCGCCCGGTTGATCGAGCGCATGCGCGAACACGGTCAGGTGACCGCGAAGGCATGACCACTGCAGACCGGACACACGCCGGGGCCTCCGGTTTCTTTGCCGATCGCCAACCCGGACGGCCCGGGCTCGCGCTGTTCTTGAACGCGGGCGACCCCCCGCTGGACACGTTCCGCGAACTCGTGCTGATGCTCGACGAGGCGCGCGTGGATTGCCTCGAGCTGGCGATCCCGTTCCCGAACTCGGCCAGCGACGGGCCGGTGATTCGTGCCTCGGCCAGCCGCGCGCTCGAGGACGGCATCGACCGGGAGAAAGTCCTCGATTTCATCGCGCAGGTCCGCCCGGAGCTCAGTCACCTCAAGATCGCGCTGCTCGCCGACTGGAGCTACTCGATCAAGCGCACGCCGATGAAGGAGTTCCTTCAGCGGGTGCAGGCCGCCGGCGCGGACGGGCTGCTCGTCCACGGGCTGCCGCCCCGGCTGAAGCCCGAGTACTACGAGGCGGCGGGAACGGTCGACCTGCCGATCGTCACCACCTGCTACGCCACGTCGGAGGAGCCCGTGTTGCACGAGGCAGCCGATCACGGCTCGGCCTACATCTACCTGGTCGCAGCGTACGGACGCAGCGGCACGGTGGGTCCGCCCGACCTCAGCGCGCTGATCCCGGTCATGGAGACGCTGCGGGCTCGAACCGATGTCCCAGTCGCGGTCGGCTTCGGCGTCAAGGACAAGAGCCACATCGACGGGCTCGGCTCCGTGGGCGCCGATGCGGCGATCGTCGGCTCAACCTGCGTGGCACGAGTGACCGCGGCCCGCGACGCCGGGCGCGATGTGGTCGAAGACTTCCGGGGGCTACTCGGAGAGCTGGGACAGATCCCGGCCAATTAGAAACCAAACAAAGGGGCCATACCAACATGATCATTCGAGATCTCGAGGATGTGAAGACGGTCGAGTGGGGCAATGGGCTCAGCCGTCGCTTCCTGCTCGAAGCCGACGGCATGGGCTACACGCTCACCGACACGACAGTCCGCAAGGGCACCAAGACGCTGATCGAGTACTCGAACCATCTCGAGGCGTGCTACTGCATCGAGGGCCGCGGCAAGGTGATCGCGATGGACGGCACCGAGCACGAGATCTTCCCGGGCCGGATGTACGCACTCGACCAGCACGACACGCACTGGCTGCTCGGCGGCGAGGACGAGGACCTGCGCCTGGTGTGCATGTTCACCCCGGCGCTGACCGGCGACGAAGCCCACCGCATCAGTGAGTCCGGCGTCCACCCGTCCGTGTACGGGGAAGTCGTAGGAACCTGAGAGGAGAACGACTAGCGATGGCACTGACCGCCCCCACCGGCGAATGGACCGATGAGCAGAAATCGCTCCGCAAGTCACTGAGCCAGCACTTCGACGCGCTCAACGCCGGTCATCTCGAGGATGACGCGGCGAACCGGTTCAACCGCGAGAAGTGGCAGCTGATCCGTGACTCCGGGGTGATCCGGATCCCGTTCGCCGAGCAGTGGGGCGGTCTAGGCCATGACGTGATGACGCTCGTCTACGTGCTCGAGAACCTCGGCTACGGATGTCGCGACACCGGTCTGCTGTTCGCGCTGGCGACTCAGGTCGTGAGTGCGGCGATTCCGCTGCAGAAGTTCGGCTCGGATGATCTGAAAGAACGTTTTCTCTCGCGACTCATCGACGGGGAAATCCTCAGCGCCCACGCGATCTCCGAGCCGAACGCCGGCTCGGATGCCACGGCCATGATCACCACGGCCACCGAGGACGGCGACGAGTACATCCTCGACGGCAAGAAGATCTGGATCACCAGCGGCCCGCTCGCCGACATCATCACGGTGTACGCCAAGATGGGCACTGAGGGCGGGGCGGCCGGCATCACCGCGTTCCTGGTGCCCGCGGACACGCCCGGCTTCCACGTGGGCGAGCCGATCGAGAAGCTCGGGCTCAACACCTGCCCGTTCTGCGAACTCGAGTTCCGCGACTGTCGCGTGCCCAAGGAGAACATGCTCGGCAAGCCGGGCGCCGGCTTCTTCATCCTCGAGCACGTCATGAACTACGAGATCCTGTGCATCTTCATGATGATGGCCGGTGAGATGCAGGAGCGCATGGAGCGCTGTATCAAATGGGCGAAGACCCGGCAGGCCTTTGGCGCGCCGATCGGCTCCAACCAGTACATCGCGGGCAAGATCGTCGACATGAAGATCGGGCTGGAGAACTCGCGCAAGCATCTGTACGACACCGCGCGGCGCTTCGCCAAGGGGCGCAGCGTGACCACCGAGATCTCGATGGCCAAGCTGATCACCAGCGAAGCCAACGTCGCCTCGGCGCTGTCGGCCATTCAGATCTTCGGCGCCCGCGGCTACACGCGCGAGTACGGACTCGAGAAGGGCCTGCGCGACGCGATCGGCGCGCCGATCTACTCGGGGACGAACGAGACGCAGCGCGTCCGG
This sequence comes from uncultured Solirubrobacterales bacterium, assembly GCA_963834675.1. Classification (GTDB taxonomy): domain Bacteria; phylum Actinomycetota; class Thermoleophilia; order Solirubrobacterales; family Solirubrobacteraceae; genus Palsa-465. Next base: position 138,390 of record CAWICS010000008.1, on the reverse strand, counting down.
ATCGCCTCGATGCTCGGCCTGTAGCGCCACAGCTGCGCCCGCGGGACACCTCCCGGAGCAAGATTGCGGTGGTTTACGGATGTAGTTCGATGGCACGTGCCGGATGTGCGGCGCCAGCCGATGAGCTACTTTTCCGCGCGACCGGGTCGAGGCGGGGCGTGCGACGGCCGGGGGAAAACTCCATACCGAGCCTGAGGGGGCTTAGATGCCGGGACAGACGGACATGCCGCGCGGCAAGCTTGCCAGGCGACTGATCATCTTCTACGCGATCATCGCAGCGATCGGTGTCGCGGTTGTGATCTTCGTCGTCTCCAAGGGCGGCAACGAGAAGGCGCAGCCGTCGATCGCCGGGGGCTACACCCTGTCCGCCGCCAGTCCGTGCATCGGACCAGTGCCCAAGCCCGCGGGCGGCGTACCGCTTCCGGCGACGGCACCGACGCAGGTCCCGGCCTCGGGTCCGTCATTCAACCTCCTCCAGTCCGGGCAGTTCGTCAACTTCACCAACAACCAGAACACGCTGGGTGGACAACTGCGCCTGAACGAGAAGACGCTCCCGAACGGCGGTCATCGCCTGACCGGGGACGTCAACTGCGTGTCCGGCGGGTCGCAGCACCTCGACGCAATCGCCACCCCGGGCGCCAAGGCGGCGATCAGCGGGACGCTCGGCGGCCAGGCCTTCAACGCAAGCTTCACCAGCGCGCCGCCGTCGGCGGGCGCGGCCGCGCCGCGGACGCCGACGAACATTCAGGGCACGTACGCGCTGTCTACCGCCTCGACGTGCTTCGGTAGCAAGTTCTCGATTCACGGCACCGGAGCCGCCGGTCAGCTCTACTCCTCGAGCGGCAAGCTTCTGGGACCCGTCACCTACTCGAGCAAGACCGCCGGCGTGTTCGGCGACATCAAGTGCGTCAAGGGCGGCAGCGCGCGTCTCACCGCGAGCGCCAACGACCTCCAGCTTCAGAAGGTCACCGTGATCCCGCTCGACGTGGCCACGCCGGTCCCCTCGACTGCGTCGCAGGCCAAGCCGGCGCTGACCGCTCCCTCCGGCCTGTCGCCGGCCGGCGAGAGGTTCACCGCCACCAAGGCGCGGGCCGACTTCAACAAGCTGGTCGCGGCCGTGTTCCTCTCGATCGCGCTCGTCCTGATCGTCGCTCGCCTGTTCGGGGCCGTCGCGACCAGGGTCGGACAGCCACGCGTGATGGGCGAGGTGATCGCCGGCCTGTGCCTCGGCCCGTCGCTGCTGGGCGCGATCTCGCCGAACCTCCAGGCGACGTTCTTCCCGAGTGATGTCCTGCCCGCGCTCGGCGTGGTGGCCAACCTCGGGTTGATCTTCTACATGTTCCTCGTCGGGCTCGAGGTCGACCGCGGATCGCTGAAGGGCAAGGTGGCCCAGGCCACCGCGATCTCGAACACCAGCGTCGCCGTCCCGATGCTGCTCGGCATCGCCGTGGCCCTGCCGCTCTACAAGCTCGTCGGCCCGGACAAGAAGTTCGTCGCGTTCGCGCTGTTCATGGGCGTGGCGATGTCGATCACCGCGTTCCCGGTGCTGGCCAGGATCCTGGCCGAGCGCCGGATGATCAAGCGACCGATCGGTTCGCTGGCCATCGCGTGCGCGGCGGTCGACGACGTCACCGCGTGGTTCCTGATCGCGCTCGCCGTGACCATCGCGGCGTCGGGCACGTTCGGGGACGTCGCCAAGACGATCGCCGAAGCGACCGCGTACACGCTGGTCATGGTGCTGATCGTCAGGCGTGTTGTCGCCCGCATGGCGACCGCGTTCGACGAGGTCGGCCGGATGCCGGGCGCCTGGTTCGCGGCGATCGTCATCGGCGTGCTGCTGTCGGCCTACGTCACCGAGGAGATCAACATCGCGTTCATCTTCGGCGGCTTCGTGTTCGGCATGATCATGCCGCGGCACGCGCGCCTTAACGAGGAGATCACCCGCCGGATCGACGACTTCGTGGTCACGCTGCTGTTGCCGGTGTTCTTCGTCTACACCGGCCTGCGGACCAACGTGGGTCTGCTCGACCGTCCGGAGCTGTGGCTGCTGACGCTGCTGCTGATCGCGGTGGCGATCCTCGGCAAGCTCGCGGGCGCGGCGATCGCCGCCCGGGTCGCCGGCTACGGCTGGAAGGAGTCCTCGGTTATCGGGACGCTGATGAACACCCGCGGGCTGACCGAGCTGATCGTGCTCAACCTGGCTCTGGACGTCGGCGCGATCTCGAACGTGCTGTTCGCGATGCTGGTGATCATGGCCGTGGTCACGACCCTTATGGCCGGGCCGCTGCTCAAGCTGCTCGACCCGAAGAACGAGTACGGCCGCGGCATCGAGGACGAGTTCGCCGACGCCGCGCTCGCCGCGGTACAGGCGCACCCGGAGCTCCCGGTGCCGGAACGGTCGATCCTGGTCGCTCCGCAAACCGACAACGCCATCGGGCAGCTGGTGGCGCTAGCCGAGCCGCTGGCGCGGTCCGAGCCGGCGCGCGAGCTGATCATCGCGCGGCTGGTGCAGCCGCCCAGGGGCGCGGGTGCGGGCGTGCGCGGCGGCCTGCAGTCCGAGAACCTCGCGCTCGAGCGCGCATCGCGGGCGATCAACGACCTGCGTGAGCGTCTGGCCCTCGAGGGCGTCGTGGCCAGAGGGGTGGCGTTGACGTCGTCGAGCCCCGGGTCGGACCTGGCCCACATCGTCGATCACGAGCCGGTCGATCTGGTCATCACCGACGGACGCCGGCGGCTCGTGGGTGAGGGCGTCCCCCTCGGCGAGGTCGGCGAGCTCATGGAGCAGGCCGTGTCCGATGTGGCGGTGCTGGTCGCCAAGGAAGGCGATCCGATCGAACTCGGGCCCGACAAGCCGATCCTGGTCCCGTTCGGCGGTGCCGAGCACGACTGGGCGGCGCTCGAGCTCGGCTCGTGGCTGGCCTCGAACACCGGGGCGCCGCTCAAGCTCCTCGGAGCCGCGGGTCAGACCGATGAGAACAAGTCGGTCACCCGCTTGCTGGCCGATGCCGGGCTGCTCGTGCAGCAGGCCACCGGAATCGCCACCGAGCCGCTGGTCGTGGCCGGCGGGCGCGAGGGCATCGTGTCCGCGGCCGAAACCGCGGGCCTGCTCGTCCTCGGGCTATCCGAGCGGTGGCGCAAGGAGGGCCTCGGTCCGACGCGTTCGGCAATCGCCAAGGCGGCACCCGCGCCGGTGCTGTTCGTCCGACGCGGCTCGCGGCCCGGGCTGTTCGCTCCGAAGGAGAACGTCACGCAGTTCAAGTGGTCGATGGCCGGCGGGCCTGGGATGCTCGGGCTCTCGCCGCGTTCGATCTCCGGCGCGACTCCGACCACCGACGGTCCGTCGTCCGATGAACCGCCCATCACGGTTTCCTAGGAGCGCTACTGAGGCAACGGCAGGACGGCGGCCACCCGCGTGGGGCCGCCCTCTGCCGAGCTGATCCACAGCCGGCCCCCGGCGAGCAGGGCGCGCTCGCGCATGCCGGTCAGGCCGAAGCCGGCCCGCACCCCATCGGGCTCGAAGCCGGCGCCGTCGTCCTCCACCGCGACCTGGACCCGGTCGGGCAGCTGGGTGACCCGCAGGCTGACCGCCTCGGCGCGGGCGTGCTTCACCGCGTTGCTCAGAGCTTCCTGCACGATTCGGTAGATCGCGGTTTCGGTGTCGCGGTTCAGCCGGCGGTCGGATTCCAGCTCGACGTCTAGCTCGACCGAAAAGCCGCCGATCGCCGCCTGGCGCTTGGCCAGCGACTCGATCGCCGGACCCAGGCCCAGATCGTCGAGCGCCGCCGGACGCAGTTCGGCGATCAGGTCACGCAGCTTGCGCGTCTCCTCGGCGAGGTGGGCGTCGGCCGCCTCGGCGGCGCGGCGGAGTGCCGCCGGATCGTCACGCGCCATCCCGCCCGAGAGCACCATTCGCGCCCCGGTCAACCCCTGCAGGGTCTCGTCGTGGAGCTCGCGCGCCCACCGCGCGCGGGCCTGATCGGCCGCCTCGACGCTCAGGCGCAAGCGGGCAGCGGCCACGGACCGAGCGGTGGCGACCGCGGTGGCCGCGCTCGCCGCCACCGACATCAAAAGCTGTTCGTCCTCCTCGACGAACGCGCGCTCGCCTTCGCCGTTGATCCCGGCCAGAACTCCGAGCGGCTCGCCACGGAACACCAGCGGCACCAGGATCGCGGCCCGGGCATCCGGAGCCAGCTGCTCGAGCTCGGCCGGGTCGGCCTCGGGGCCGACCCGCCGCGGGCGCCCGGACAACAGGACCTGGCCGGCCAGCGACCCGTCCAACGGCAGCTGCTGCTGGGAGTCCGAGCGCATCGCGCTGCCGCTCACCGCGGCCAGCTGGTCCCCCTCCGGGAGGTACATCACCAGCGTTCGGGCGGAAACGATCTCCCTCCCCTGGGCCAGGATCAACGACAGCACTCGGTCGAGCTCGGTCTCGCCCCCCACCGCCCGAGCGATCTCCGCGAACGCCTCGAGCCGCTCGACGCTACGGGCCAGGCCCCGGTTGCTCGCCTCGAGCTGATCGGCGTACAGGGCGAGGTCGCGCTGGGCGCCCTGCCGGACGGCCATGTCGCCCCGCAGCCGCTCGGAGAAGCGACCGACCACCACGCCGGTGATCACGAACGCGGCTCCGCGCGCGACATACCCGAGCGGGTGGACGTGGACGGCGTTGATCACGCTCCACGCCGGCACGAGCGCCTCCGCCACGGCGGCGCCGACCAGGCCGCCGGCGATGCCGAACTCGATGGCCAGCACCGCGACCGGGATGATGTAGAAGTTGGCCAGCAGCGCGTTGGGATCGTCGATGAGCACCCGCGCGGTGAACGCCAAGGCGAACAGCAGCGCGGCGATCAGGACGATCAGGGCGCGCTTGGTAGCCGAGGGCGGGGGCGGCGCACTCGCCCGGAGGCGTTCTATGACCCGGCGCTGGGCGGCCTCGAGCTCGATCTGGCGGGCTCTGGCCGCGCCCGCGCTCAGCGGTGGTTCGTCCGCGCGCGCGCCCGCGCTCATCGATGGATCACCCCGTGCTCGAGCGCGTAGCGCACGAGCTCGGGCCGGCCGCTGATCCCCAGCTTGGCCTGGAGGTTCGCGCGGTGCGTCTCGACCGTTCGGGGGCTGATGTACATGCGCGTGGCGATCTCGGAGTTGGTGTGGCCAAGCGCCACCAAGCGGAGAACCTCGAGCTCCCGGTCGGTGAGCGCCGCGTCGCTGTCGCTGGTCAGCGCCCACCCACCGATCGCCGGATCGAGGTAGCGCCCGCCCTTGGCAACGGTGCGGATGGCCCGCACCAGGTCGGTCCGCGAGGCCTCTTTGAGCACGTAGCCCGCCGCGCCCGCGTTCCAGGCCGGCCCGACGAAGGCCGGATCGTCATCCATGGTCAAGATCACCACCCGGGTCGCCGGTGAGGCCGAGCGCAGCTCGAACAGCGCGCTCAGGCTCAGGTCGCGTCCCATGTGGAGATCGAGCAGGACCACGGCCGGCGTGCACTCCCGCAGCAGCTCGGCGGTCCGGGCGATGTCGCTCGCCTCGCCGACCACGGCCAGATCCTCCTCGGCTTCGAGCAGCAGGCGCAGCCCCTGCCGCACCACCGCGTGGTCGTCGGCGATCACGATCGTGATGGGATCGGTCGGCACTTTCAGCCCGCTTTCGCGAGGTAAGTCTGCCCAGCGCGAACGACGACTGTCTTGTGCAGGTGAAAGTCGCGGACGACCACGACACCACGGCGGACGACGGTCAGCGTCCCGTCGCAGCGGTCCCGGACGCCCCAGTCGGTGCCGCGAACGGTTGCCGCGGCAAACCGGCCGGTGGTGCGAAAGCGGCCCTTGGCCGTACCGCGGAGCAGCCCGAGCACCTTTCGGTTGACCGCGGCGATGTGGACCGGTGGCGCGCACGATGAGCGGTTGAGGTTGTCGCGGATCACCAGGTTGACCAGTCCGCCGGCGGTCCGGCTCTGCTCGATCCGGAAGATGCCCCGGAAGAACTGGCCGCTCTGTGTCTTTCGGTTCGGGTTCGCGGAAGTGAGCCTGACCGTTCCGGCGGTCGTGTCGACCAGCGTGCCAACCGGCACGGCGCGTGGACTCGTCAGGCGCACTCGGACGCCGGCGACTTCGACGAAGACGCGGCCGCCGACCGGCGCAACCACGACGGTCCGCGCGAATACGGGCTTTGGCGGCGCGGCGTTCTGGGCAGCAGCCGGTGCGCCCGCCAGGCACATCGCAATAACCGCCCAGATGATCCCTCGTCGTCCGTGTCCCACGATCGGTCCCCCTCGGGACGGTAGAGCGCGCCCCCGGCGCTCGTCAACCCCGGGGTTGTCGGGAACGGGGCTAGCACGTAGACTTCTCCGGGCGTTTTGCGCTGCCCACCGGCGGCGCGGACGGGGGCGAACCGCGAGGGGTGATGGACACATGAATGGGACGCGGCTACTGGGGAGCAACCGAAACCTGAAGGTGCTTCTGCTGGCGCTGGTGGCGATCGTGGCGACCGGCCTGGCGCTTGGCGGGTACGCCGCGCGGGCGCTGCGCACGCTCGATCTGAACACGGTGAACGCGCGCTTCTCGGTACGGGGGGCGGAGAAGGCCCCGAAGAACATCGTCGTGGTCGGCGTCGACTCCACGACCTTCCAAGTCATCAACAAGCAGTTTCCGTTCCCCCGCGCTGTCGAAGCCAAGGTGCTGAATCGGATCGGCGCCGGCCATCCCGCCGCCGTGGCGTTCGACATCGTGTTCTCGGACGCCAGCACGCTCGGGCAAAACGACGACGTGAAGCTACTGAACGCCCTCGGCGGCGACAACGTCAACGGGCGCGTCGTGCTCTCCTTCCAGGAGACCGACGCCAAGGGCGACGTCCGCCTGTTCGGCCTCGGGCAGACACAGAAGGCTTTGCGCCAGGCCGGGGTTGAGCCCGGGAGCACGCTGTTCAAGTTCGATCCCGGCAACTACATCCGCCGGATGTCGTACTCGATCAACAGCCTGAAAACGTTCCCGATCGTCACGGCCGAGACGGCAACGGGCAAGCGGATCCGGCCGTTCACCGGGACGAAGTGGATCGATTACGTCGGCCCCGCCGGCTCCTTCGACAGCGTCTCCTTCGGCGATGTGTACTCCGGGAAGATTCCGCCAAGCTTCTTCAAGGGCAAGATCGTGCTGATCGGTCCGACCGCGCCCTCTTTGCAGGACGTCCACCCCACCTCGACCGATCCGTCGATGCCGGGAGCCGAGGTCCAGGCCAACGCGATCGACACCGTCCTGCGCGGGTTCCCGCTCTCGGTGGCGCCCGGCTGGGTCAACGTGGTCCTGATCGTGCTGTTCGGCGTGACGGTGCCGCTCGCCGCCCTGCGCGTGCGCCCGATCGTGTCGATCGGGATCGCGGTCGCCATCGGGATCGTCTTCGCGATCGTCGCGCAGCTGCTGTTCAACGGGGGCACGATCATCTCGTTCGTCTACCCACTGCTTGCGCTGATCCTGAGCGGAATCGGCTCGCTCGCCGTGGGCCTGGTGACTGAGGCATTCGAGCGCATCCGCACCGTCGACCTGTTCGCCCGATTCGTCCCCGAGAACGTCGTGGACGAGGTCCTCAAGAGCGCCGACGGCCTCCGCCTGGGGGGCATCCAGCGCGAGGGCACCGTGATGTTCACCGACCTCCGCGGGTTCACCTCGTTCTCGGAGAAGCTCACCCCGGCCCAGGTCATCGAGGTCCTGAACCACTACCTGAGCGAGATGTCCGACGCGATCCTCGACAACGGCGGCACCCTGGTCGCCTACATGGGCGACGGGATCTTTGCCGTGTTCGGCGCCCCGCTCGCGCAGGACGATCACGCCGACCGCGCGCTGCGGACCGCGCGCGAGATGCTCGAGGTGCGCCTCCCCCGATTCAACGAGTGGATCCGCTCGCAGGGTCTCGGCGACGGGTTCCGGATGGGGATCGGGCTGAACAGCGGCAACGTGATGTCGGGCCACGTCGGCTCCGAGCGGCGCGTCGAGTACGCCGCCGTCGGCGATACGACCAACACGGCCTCGCGGATCGAGTCAATGACCAAGGGGACGCCGCATCAGCTGCTGCTGTCCGACTCGACCAAGCAGGCCCTGGTCACGCCGGCCGATGACCTGGTCTTTGTGGACGAGGTCGAGATCCGGGGCCGGGTGGCGCGGATGAAGCTGTGGGGCCTCGACGAAGGTCCGTCGCCGGAGCCCACGGCCGAGACAGCAGCGCAGGCTCCCGCGTAAGGCTGCGAGTTCAAGCTCGTCCGGGGTGCGCGAGACGTCTCACGCCGGCACCTCGCGGGACCCTCGCGCACCGCCGCTCACCGGACGATTAGCGGGTGCCGCCGGGAGGCGGTCGCGCACCCATACGTGTTCGGTATACGAACGTTTGTCGAGCCCGATCGGGCCGAGTAACGCACCGGCCTGGACGACCGACAATCAGAGAGCATGGAAAGCTCGCTCAACATACTTCCCCCGGAGCCGAGCCCGGTCGCGTTCGCCGTCGCGCATCGCGTCATCGATGAGCGCATCTGCGTCGTGTCCGTCGAGGGCGACCTCGATCTCGCCTCCGCCCCCCAGCTGAAGTGGACCCTCGTCGATCTGCTGGACAAGGGTTACGCCCAGTACGTGATCGATCTCTCGCAGCTCACCTACATGGACTCGATGGGCCTCGGTGTTCTGGTCGGCTTCCGCAAGCGCGTCGAGGGCACCGCTCGGCTTGCCCTGGCCTGCCTGCCCGAGACGCAGCGCAAGCTGCTCGAGATGACCGGGCTGGACGCCGCCTTTGACAGCTTCGCCTCGCTCGACGAGGCGCTGAGCACGCACGCCGGCGACACGCTCCCGTTCTGCACCGACGCCGCGATGGCGCTCGGCCTCGCCTCCACCGCGATGCCGTTCGCAAGCTCGCGACGGGCCGAGGCCCTTCGCTGGCTGCGCATCCTGCGCCTGCACGGCGAGGCGGCGCGCGTGCTGTGCGCGCTCGGGGTCGGCGAGGCGCCGCTGGGTGATGCCCGCTCAGAGGCTGTCGAGTCGGCCGCGGAGACCGAGTGCGACGATCGCGACGCGGTCAACGCGGTCAGCGAGCTCGCGGTGCGCCTGGCGCGCAAGCGGACCGCGGCCAGCGTCGGCACCGGCGACATCCTGCTCGCCGCGATGCGCTTCTACGGCCCCGACTTCGACCGCGTGCTTGCTGCCCACGGCACCGACCGCGACGAGGTCATCGCGCGGCTCGCCGCCTGACGAGCCGCGCTCCGCATGCCACCCCGCCCGACGCTTACGCCGGAGGCGGTCCGGTGGGGATCTGGAATACGCCCGAGGGGCTCGGCGCGCGCCGGAGCTCTTCGGGGATCTCGATGACCGCGGCCGAGAACTTGCGAGCCAGCGGCGGCGGACCACCCGTGGCCAGCTCGGGCGTGAACGGCTGAACCGGTAGCGGCAGGTACTCGGGCGCCACCGACCAGTCGGTCGAGCGGAACTCGCCCGCGTTCTCGATCCAGCTGAGCGAAAGCAGCGGGAGGATCACCACCTTGGTCCAGATCGCGATCACCCAGCTGATCCAGTACACGAGGATCGGCACGATGTGCGAGCTGAAATGGATGCCCTTGAGCACGTTGGCGGCCAGGTACACCACGATGAACTCGCCCACCGCCAGCGTGAACGTCAACCACGGCGGCTGCCAGCGGATGATGAACGGATAGAACGCGGTGTCGAGCGCGACGCCGATTACGAAGTACAGCCCGATCAGCACGATGTAGCTCGGGTTGCTGCTGATCAGCGAGACGATCGTCCAGATGATCGCCGGGATGATCAGGATCGCCCAGCGGGTTTGTACGCGCCCCAGAACGGTCGGACACATGCTGCTCTCCCCCTTCTACGCGAGCTGCTGGGTCGGGGTCACGGTGCGTAGCGCCGCGGCGACGTCGCGTCCCATCGAGAACTGCAGCGACAGCCGCGACGGGAATGGTCGCTTTCGCAGCTTCTCGGCGCGGGCGCAGTCAGCGACAAACCGTCGCGCGATGAACTTCAGCCCGGCGATCGTGTCGCCGTGGGGGATCACGTTGTTGGCGATCAGCCCGTTGCAACACAGACGGGACTCGGGCCGGTCGAGGCCGGGCACGCCGCAGTTCGTCTGCAGTTTGATCTTTCCGTTCACCACGGGGATGTTGTAGAACTCGACCAGGCGACGCATGAGCGGGAGGGTCAGCACGGACTTGTTGAAGCCGGTGCCGGCCACCACGCCGGTCAGGTCGAGCCAGCCGGGGTCCTCGCCGTGCGCGCTCTTGACGTATACGCGCAGCCCGGCGCGTCCCGGCTCGATCTTGTCGATCTCACCGACGATCGCGTCGAAGCGTCCCTCGTCCTGACCGGTCTTGATCCGTGCGTGCCACTCCCGGCGCTCGGGCCGCGTGCCGCGCAGCACCTCGCCGAGGAACTCGATCCGCTGATCGAACGGCAGCTGCGTATAGGCGTCGATCCCGATCGATTCGAACAGGCAGCGCGGGACGTTCAGATCCTGGGTCTCGGGCTGCGGGTTGCGCGTCAGCGCCAGGCACGAAGCGCCGGCGTCGATGATGTTCGCCCACTCGTTGACCGAGGCGATACCGGCGCCGAGCACGATGTAGCGGCCGCCCGGGGCGTACTGCTTGGGCTCGTAGGCCTGCACGATCCGGTCGGCGATCGCCGGGTCCTTGCGCGCCTTCGCCAGCACTGGCGGAAACGACAGCGGGCCGTGGCCAGGCGACAACATCACATGCTTGGCGCGACCGATGAAGTTGGCCTGTTCGTCGTACATCACGAAGTGTGGTTCCGGCTGGGTCTGACGCTGTAGCCATCCCACGCGAGTCGGTACGCGCACGTCGTTCCACCCGATCCGCTGCGCGACCACCGCGGCCTCGGTGAGGATCTCGGGCACGCCCGGGTTGTACTTGCGCCGTGTCGTGCGCCACAGCGGCTTGAGCGACTTGTGCGACCAGGCGTCGAGCTGCGCGAACGTCGGCCAGTCCGGGCCGAGGAAGTGCGACTCGGACTCAGATCGCAGCACGGTCTGACCGAGGTTGTAGGCGTACTGCTGGTAGGTGCCAACCGGGTTGTCACTCGGTCCGAAGACCGTGACCTGGTCGTTGGTGAATCCGAGATAGTGGGCCGTTACATGAACGAGTAGCGACCCGAAGCCGTCGCCCACCACGGCAATTACGGAGTCGCGCGGAGCGCTGGCTGTCATGGCCGGGCACCCTATCCGGAAAGCGGCGGGCCTTGCAAGAGTCGCCTGGCGGTGTTTCGGCCCCGTTCATCATCCAACGCTTGACGCGCGTCGCACGCACCCCTTATTCTCCGCGCCCGTGGCGGGCGAAATCAATCTGGAAGTCATCGAGGGACCGGACGCGGGCAAGCAGATCATCATCGATCGCCCGATCGTCATCGGCCGCGATGCCCAGTCGGATCTCGTGCTCGCGGACGGTGAAGTCTCCGGGCAGCACGCCCGCATCACGCCGTCGCCCGACGGCTCCGCGACGGTCGAAGATCTCGAATCGACCAACGGCACGTTCATCAACCAGAACGAGCTGGAAGGTCCGGCGCACCTCGAGGCCGGGGACGAACTGCTGCTCGGAGTGAGCGTGCTCCAGGTCCGCAGCGTTGATGACTTTCGGGCGCGCGGCTCGGGCGTGATCCAGCTCCCGCCGGGCCTGGCGATGGCCGAGAAGACTCCGACCTACGTCAATCCCGAGGTCCGCCGCGTCGAGCAGGTCGAGCAGCAGCCGTCCGCCACGCCGGCCGGACATCCCACGGTCGACAAGTACCTCGACGTGCGCGTGCGCAGGCGCGCCCAGCTCGCACCGCTGGCGTTCCTCGTGCTCATCTGCATCGCGCTCATCATCTACTTCAGCATCAAGTAGCGGTCGCGTCGGATGCGTGCCCGGCCGCCGTCCCGGGCGCCGGCGGACGATGGCTGGCCGCAACGCGTGGCCGGCGCACGGGACGCCGATCGGACGTGCGGCCGCCTACGTGTGCTGAGAGAAGTAGATGACTAGGGCGATGGCCACGATGATGACCGTGCCGAACGACAGCGCCACGGGCAGCCACGAGCGTGAGGCGAGACCCTTCTGACGCCGCTGCGTGGGCGGGTGGAACGGAGTGACGGGCTGTGTCGGCTGTGCCTGGGCCGCCGGCTGGGCGGTCACCGGCGTCGACGATGGCGGCGCGCTGGGTGCGACCGCCGCCTGCGGGCTCCCTATCGCGGGGCTGACCCGCGTCACGTTGCGCGCATCGCCAAGCTCACGTCCTGATTCCGATGATCCCACCGGCAGCACCCCCTCCACGACCAGCACGGTCGTCCCGATTTTTATCTCAGCCCCACCGCCGAGCAGCGTGGGCTCGGCGATCCGGTTTCCGTCGACGAACGTACCGTTGGTCGACCCCAGGTCTTCGACCTGAAGGCGGTTGGCATGCCGCCTGACCACCGCGTGGCGACGGGAGAGCTCGACGTCGTCGATGGCGAGGTCGGTGTCCTCTCGACCGATCACCACCTCCTCTTCGATATCCACCGTCTGCCCAGCGGCGGGCCCACTCACTACACGCAGCCGTGCCATAGCGCCCGGCAGCCTACCGATGGCAGCGGATTGCTGCAAGCGCACCGAGCCCCCGCCGAGAGCGCAGGCCGCGCGGTACAGTCCGGGCATGAGTCGGGCGGTGGCTCGCTTCGAGGTGGTGGCTGGACGCGCGATCGGCATGTCGATCCTGCTCGACGACGAGCTGCTCATCGGGCGCCACGCCGACGGCGCCGGACGTCTTGCCGACGACGACGAGATCTCTCGTTCCCATGCTCGGCTCAGCCTCGACCGCAGCGGCTTCTGCGCGATCGAGGACCTGGGCTCCACCAACGGGACGTTCGTCAACGGCCTGCGCATCACGGGTCCGCAGACGCTCTCGGTCGGCGACACGATCGAGGTCGGCGGCACGACCCTGGTCGTCCGCGAGCTGCCAATCCCGACCAGCGAGCGCGCGCTCAGGGCGGTTCATCCGCAGCCCACGGTGCCGCCCAGGGGCTCGTCGTCGACGAGTCAGGAGACGCCGGCGATCGCGCTCGGCCCATCGGGTCGTCCCCAGCGGGGGATGCACCCGGCCGAGCGGTCGTCTGATGACCGCCCCACGCCCGCCCCGGGTTCCTCGCCGGCGGACGCCGAGTCCGAGCCGGCCGGCGGGCAGGCGAACCTGTCGCTCACCCTGCACGTCGATTTCGCCGCCCGCGAGGCCGCGGTGGCCATCGGCGAAGGCGCCGAGCCGATCCGTCTCACGTTCGACGGCGAGGCCTGGCGCCCCGCCGATTCCTGACGAGCCTACGCGCCGATCGGCGGCTGAAGCAGCCGGTAGCCGCCACCGTGGAACAGCAGCGGCTCGTGGCCGTCCGTGACCTCGAGCTCGAGTACCTCGCCGATGAAGATCAGGTGGTCGCCCGCCTCGTGCGCGGTGTGCAGCCGGCAGTCCAGGAACGCGGCCGAGCCCTCGAGGATGGGCGCGCCGCTGGCCGCGAACCGGTGCGGCACCTCGGCGAACGCGTCGCGCCCCTTCGGGCGATCGCGCGAAGCGAAGTAGCGGGACAGCGGTTCCTGAGCGACGGTGAGGATGTTGACCGCGAACACGCCGTTACGGGTGATGTGCTCGGCCCCATCGGATGGATTGATCACGCACACCAGGATCAGCGGCGGATCGAGCGACACCGACGTGAACGCGTTCGCGGTCATGCCGTAGGCGTGCTCTTCGCCACGGGTGGTCACGACCGTGACCCCGGTGGCGAACGCCCCCACGGTCGAGCGGAACTCCTTGCCTGAGAACGTCTGCACCGAACGGCCCCCTTTCCCGGCGTTATGCCGTGCTCGCCGCGGCGCCGATGCGGTCCCGGATGATCTGGTCGAAGTCGGGCGTGATCCCGAGCGACTGCGCAACCACCGAGCGGAAGGTCGCTGAGTCGAGCACCAGCAGCTTGGTCGGCTTGGTCGCTCGCGCGCTCGTGCCGCGCGGCTTGTCGAACAGGATCGCCATCTCGCCGAACAGATCGCCCGGGCCAACCGTCGCGACCGTCTCGGTCGATCCCGTCTCCTCGCGCGTGACCTCGAGCTCGCCGTCGACCACGATGAAGAACTTGTCCGCCGGCCCACCCTGACGGGCCACCACCGTGTCCGGGTCGGCGTCCACGAGCTGCAACGCGGCCGAGATCGTCTTCGCGGTCTGGGTGGGCAAGCCGCCGAATACGCTGTAGGAGCGCTCGCGATGGAACTCGGCGCCGAACACACCCGGGGATGACAGGCTCCGGCTGCGGCGGTTGTCGATGAACTGGATCTCGGTCGGGGTGATCCGGTAGAAGGCGATGCTCATCGTCGCGCCAGGCGACAGCGACGGGAACTTCTGCCCGAACAGGTCCGCCACCCGCGCGATCTGCTCTCCGCTCAGCAGCGGCGAGCACTCGCCGACCCCCTGAACCCCGCGGGTTTGAGTGAGGTCGTCGGTGTACTCATCGATCGTGAACGCGACCAGCGGGTTCTGCTCGATGTGGCGGGCGCTCTCGGTGGCGGTCTTCGACCAGAAGTACAGCGACGGGCCCTCGTTGACGTACAGGAAGGTTGCGGCGTGCGGCGTTCCCGTCGGGGACGCGGTCGCCAGCGTGAGCGTGTTCTGAGCGCTCAGATACTCCAAGACTGGGCCTGGCAGCTCCTGCTCTGTGGTGCTCATGTCCCGATCTCCTTGTTCGAAGCCTGGGTGTCGATCCTAAGGGTTCGCTGTGCAATAAGCGAGTGGGGCTGACGACCCGATCAGCTGCCCGCCAGCAGGGCGACGAGGAACAGCGCCACGAAGTGAAACGCCTGGTCGAGCACCGCGCCCAAGGATGGATTCGCTTGCAGATCGGCCTTCTTGACCACACGGGCGTACTCGGTGAGCAGCCGCCCGTCGTCCTGGATCAGGTGCGGGATGGCGATCAGTGCCGCCACGCCGATCACCCCCCAGCTCAGGCTGTCGAACAGCCAGACCAGGCTCGGCACGAACGCCAGCGTGTACGTCGCGATGTGCGACAGCAGAGCCCGTCGCCTCACCCCGCGGCTGGACAGCCCGCCGCGCTTGTGCATCGCCTGCCAGTCGGTCTGCAGCAGATAGTCGCCGACCTGATGCGACACGAAGAACACCGCGAACACCTCGACCCAGGGCATCGCTGAGAACCTATCTCACTGGAGGATGACCAAATGCTTACGGCGCTTCGGTGCTCACCGGCCGGCAAGCTCGCGATCGTGTGCCGCCACGCCCAACTCGAGCTGTTCCTCGGCGCGGATGATGTGCATGACCGCGTTGATCAGCGCCAGGTGCGTGAACGCCTGCGGGAAGTTGCCCAGGTGGCGACCGGTGCCGGCGTCGATCTCCTCGGCGTACAGGTGAAGCGGGCTGGCGAACGACAGCAGCCGCTCGCACAGCCCCCGGGCCCGGGCGAGCTCGCCGATTTCGACCAGCGCCGAAACCAGCCAGAACGAGCAGATCGTGAACGTGCCCTCCTCGCTGGCGAATCCGTCGTCGGTCTCCCCCACCCGGTAGCGCAGCACCAGCCCGTTCTCGGTCAGCTCGTCGGCGATGGCCAGCACGGTTGCCCGGATGCGCGGGTCATCCGTGGGCAGGAACCGCACCAGCGGCATCATCAACAGCGACGCATCGAGGGCCGTGGTGCCGTAGTGCTGCACGAACACTCCGCGCTCGTCCACGCCGTGCTCGCAGATGTCGGCGTGGATCTCGGCCGCCGCCGCCTCCCAGCGTGCGACCATCCGCTCGTCGTTGCGAATCCGCGCCAGCCGGGCGCCGCGGTCGGCCGCTACCCAGCACATCAGCTTCGAGGAGGTGAAGTGCTTGGGATCGCCTCGCACCTCCCAGATCCCGCGGTCCGGCTCGCGCCAGCGCTCGAGCGCGCGCTCCACCTGTCGCTTGATGATCGGCCACAGCCGGTCGGGCAGCTGGTCGCGCGAGCGGGTGTGCAGGTAGATCGAGTCGAGCACCGCGCCCCACACGTCGTGCTGGTCCTGGTCGTAGGCGCCGTTGCCGATCCGTACCGGGCGGGAGTTCTCGTAGCCCGACAGATGCTCGAGCAGCTGCTCCTCGAGCTTCGACTCTCCGCCGATCCCGTACATGATCTGGAGCTGCCCCTCCTCCGCCTCGGCCATGTCGGCCACGAAGTAGAAGAAGTCGTTCGCCTCCTCCTCGAATCCGAGCGAGTAGAGCGCCCACAGCGTGAAGGTCGAGTCGCGGATCCAGCTGTAGCGGTAGTCCCAGTTGCGGTCGCCGCCCGGCGCCTCGGGCAGTGAGGTCGTGGACGCGGCGATCAGCGCGCCCGACGGCGCGTAGGTGAGGCCCTTCAAGGTCAGCGCGCTGCGCTGCAGGTAGGTGCGCCAGGGGTGGTCGGGAAACGTCCCGTGCTTGAGCCACTCCTGCCAGAAGCGCTGGGTGCGCGCGAGCCGCTCGGCTGCTTCCTCATAGCTCCTCGGGATGGCGTGCTCGGACCACCCGAGTGCGACGAACGCCACATCGCCTTCCCGCAGCGTGCTGCGCGCCCGCGCCCGCGGGCCCTCGAATCCGAGCCGCAGGTCGGTCACCAGGCGCAGCTGCAGGTCCATGCCCTCGGAGCGAGCGACCGCCTCGCCATACCCCGCGCCGGTGTACTCCCAGTCGACCGACAATCCGCCGTAGTCGAACGCGGGCTCGCACTCGAGCTTTATCTCCGCCGAGCCCTGGACGCACTCGATCATCCGCAGCAGGACGTGGTCGGCGTCGTGATCGGTCGGCGAGCGACGATGGCTGTGCGAGCGCTCGTCGTGGTGATGCCACGGCCCGATGCACAGCACATCGCGCACGATCACCCAGCCCATCCGCGTCTCCCAGCTCGTCTCGAGCACCATCGTGCCCGGGATGTAGCGCCGCCCGGCCGGCACGTTCACGTCCGCGGGGCCCAGCCGGAAGCTGCCGGCGTCGCGGTCGAGGACCGAGGCGAACACGCTCGGTGAGTCCATTCTCGGCAGGCAAAGCCATTCCACGTTGCCGCTCGGCGCAACCAGCGCTGTGGTTTCGCAGTCGGACAGGAACGCGTAGTCGCCTATCGGCGGAAACGCGCTGATCCGAAGCCCGTGATCGGTCTGAGCCCCCGACATCCCTGGTGCCGATTCTGCCTGCGGCCATCCGGACGTGTCAAGGTATCCTCGCCCGCCGATGCAACCACGCATTCAAATGACCTCGATCGACGTGATCGCCTCGGCACTCGAGCCGGTCACGCCGGCGCTGAGTCGGATGAGCTCTCCCGACGGCGCGGTCACGCTGATGCTGAGCGACATCGCGGACGCCGGCGCGGCGGCCGAGACGCTGGGGGCCGAGCGCTGGCGGCAGCTCGTCAGCGATCACCACCTCCTGGTCGAGCGGCTGGTGGCCAGCCACGACGGCCAGGTGATGAAGTTCCAGGAGGATGGCTTCCTCGCCTCGTTCAACAGCGCGCACGCCGGCCTGCACGCCGCCGTCGAGCTCCAGCGGACATTCGCCGCCGGGCCGGCCGATCAGCGCTCGCTGACCATCCGGATCGGACTTCACTCCGGGTTCGTGATGGGCAATCCGGAGCAGCTGATGGGGCGCAATGTGGTGCTCGCGTCACGGATCGCCGGCCAGGCCAAGGGCGGTGAGATCCTGGTCTCGTCGACCGCGCGGGACTACACGCAGACCGATCCGAGCTTCCGCTTCGAAGAGCACGGCGAGTACCACTTCAAGGGACTGCACGGCGAGCACGTCGTCTACTCGCTCGTCTGGCGCTAGCGCGCCGGAGCCGGGTCAGGCGGCGTCGGCGAGCATCCGCGCGTACTCGCCGGCCGTCTGAGGACGTGCGGCCGCGTCCTTGTTGAGCGCCACCAGCAGTGTCTGCGAGAACCGCTCGGGGATGTCCGCCCGCACGCTGCGGGGATCGGGCGGCGGGTCCTGCAGATGCGCCCACAGGATCCGCATGCCCTGGACCTCGGCAAACGGCGGCCGGCCACACATGCACTCGTACATCACGCAGCCGAGCGCGTAGATGTCGGTGGCGGCGCCGACCTGCTCGCCGCGGATCTGCTCGGGGGCCATGTAGTCCATCGAGCCGAGCGCCTGGCCCGGCAATGTGAGCAGGCTGCCCTGAGTGTCCTTGGCCAGCCCGAAGTCGGTGATGTAGGCGCGGCCTGACTCGTCGAGCAGGATGTTGGCCGGTTTGACGTCGCGGTGCACCATGCCGGCGCCCCACAGCGCCTCGAGTCCGGCGGCCACGTCGGTGCAGATCTGGACCGCGGTCGGCACGTCGAGCGGGCCGTCGCGCTTGAGCTTGTCGTCGAGCGACATGCCGTCGATGAACCGCTGGGCCATGTACGGCAGGCCCTCGTGCTCGCCGGTGTCCACCACGGGGACCACGTTCGGATGCTGGACCGTCTGGGCGATCCTCGCCTCCCGATAGAAGCGGCGCCGGAACGTCTCGTCGCGCGCGTAGTCGTCCTTGACCAGCTTGAGAGCAACCCGGCCGCCGTCGGGGCCGGTCGCGGTGTAGACCTTGCCCATGCCCCCCTCTCCGATGAGGGAGTCCACGTTGTAGTCGCCGATCTGGCTGCCGATGCGGGGGTCGCTCACGCTCATCGCTCACTCACGCTCTGTCTCGGTGCTCCGGGGAGGTCCTTGCCCGACTGCCGGAGAGCCATTCGGTGGGTTGCCGGCGCCCCCGACGCAGCTCTCGCGCATCCCGACATTCAAGCATCGCGTTCCGATGCACCTCAGGATATGGGATTGGCTGGCGCAAATAAAGCGTGCGGTCCCCCGGCTCGGTGGCCCGAGCGGGTGCTGGTAGGCGACCCCCTAACGCCGGAGGGTAGCGGCCCGACCCAACGGTAGAATCCTCGTGCTTTGCTACAGGAGGGCACGATCGTTTCCGGGTATCGCGTCGACGGAGTACTCGGAGAGGGGGGAATGGGCGCCGTCTATCAAGCCACCCAGCTGTCCCTGAACCGGGTCGTCGCGCTCAAGCTGCTGGCCGCGAACCTCGGCGACGACCCCGGCTTCCGAGCCCGTTTCGAGCGGGAAGGACAGGTCCAGGCCGGGCTCGACCACGACCACATCGTCCCCGTCTACGAAGCCGGGCAGAGCGAGTACGGCCTTTTTCTCGCCATGCGCCTGATCCGGGGCCCGACCCTCAAGCACCTGATCCTCGACGGAGAGCTCGACCCCCGGCGCAGCGTCCGCCTTCTGGCCCAGGTCGCCCAGGCCCTCGATTCCGCCCACCGAGCCGGGTTGATCCACCGCGACATCAAGCCCCAGAACATCCTGATCGGCGACCGCGACCACGCCTACCTCGCCGACTTCGGCCTGATCAAGGCTCCGGACGAGGCTCGGCTCACCGGTACGGGCCAGTTCATCGGCACGATCGATTACGTCGCGCCGGAGCAGATCCAGGGCGACCCGGCCACTCCGGCCAGCGACGTCTATGCGCTGACCGGGGTGCTCTACGAATGCCTGACCGGCGAGGTGCCGTATCCCAAGCCGTCAGAGGCGGCCACCCTGCACGCTCACGTGATGCACCCGCCGCCCGTCCTCAGCGAGCGCCGACCCGACCTGCCGGCCGCGCTCGACGGGGTCATCGCCCAAGGGATGGCCAAGGACCCGTGGCAGCGCCCGTCGTTGGCCGCGGAGCTGATTCAGTCGGCCTCCCGAGCCCTGTCCTCGAGCGCCTCGAGCATTCCCGCGCCGGGTGCGGCGCCCCAGCACGACGGCGCTCCCGCGGAGCGCGAGCGACGCGTCCAGACCACGAAGGTCCCCGCGGTCGGGGCCGAGTCCGGGTCTGCGCGGGCGGCCTCGGAGAGATCTGGCGACGCCGCCGTCCGGGCGCGCGCCGGGGTCACCCGGCAGGTCTCTCGGCCCCGCTTCGAGCCGGCGGCGCCGAGCGCCGAGACGCCGGTCGTCGAGGATGATCGGGTGGCCAGCGGCCAAACCGGCCCCGAGGTCACCGCCGAGCCTGCGCCACCGGCCGTAACGCCCGGCTCAACCGGACTCTCGAACCGGCTTTTCGCGCTGGTCGCGGCGCTCACGCTGGCCGCGTTCGCCCTCGGCTTCGTGGTCGGCCTGATCGTCCATTGATGGGGTCCAGATCCCCGAGCGGGCTAGGGGACAACCCCCCGGTCGACCAGGCTGGACATGTCTTGCGAGATTTAGACACCCTGGCTAGACTGTGAGGGCGGGGTCTACACTGCCAGGGGGTAGTAGCAGATGGGGCAGGAACAAGGTGGAGTTGCAGCGACGCTCGATCGCGTGAACGAGCCAAGGACGGCGTCTCAGGTACTAGGTAAGACGCTGCGAGGACGCTACCGCGTCCTCGAGCCGATCTCGGCTGGCGCGATGGGAGCGGTCTACCGCGCCATCGACATCGAGAACGACGTCGAGGTGGCGCTCAAGCAGTGCACCAACCCCCACCACGACCAGCGCTTCGAGGCCGAGGCCAGGCTTCTCTCCGCCCTCCAACACCCTCGC
Organism: uncultured Solirubrobacterales bacterium; assembly: GCA_963834675.1. GTDB lineage: Bacteria > Actinomycetota > Thermoleophilia > Solirubrobacterales > Solirubrobacteraceae > Palsa-465. The sequence goes on along the minus strand of CAWICS010000008.1, from coordinate 117,874 downwards.
GTCGTCCAGATCATCGACCACTTCGCGGTCTCCAGCGGTCAGTACCTGGTCATGGATCTGGTGCGCGGCATCGACCTGGGCGTACTTCTCAAGCAGCGCGGAACCCCCGGCCTGCCTGTCGACCAGGCGATCGAGTACACGCGCCAGACCTGCGAAGCGCTCCAGTACGTGCACGACCAGCAGATCGTGCATCGCGACGTCAAGCCGCAGAACCTGATCTTGAGCGAGAGCGGGGTCGTCCTGGTCGACTTCGGGATCGCCCGCCTGCTCGACGAGGTCGAGCAGCAGGGCACCGTGGGCATCGGAACCCCCCGGTTCATGGCGCCCGAGGTGTTCGCCGGCGGCAACGTCTCGGCGCGGACCGACGTGTTCAGCGTCGCGGCCACCCTGTGGACCCTGATCGCGGGGCGCCCGCCCGTTTACGCCGACCCGACCAAGCTTTCTAGCGTCGCCCCCGACGTCACCCCGGAGCTCGAGAGCATCATTGCCGCCGGGCTGGAGATGATCCCCGAGCGCCGCGTGGCCTCCGTGGCCGCCTTCGCCAAGGCGCTGGGAGCCCCGCTGCGCACGGAGACCGGCGTCTCCCTCGCGGTGTCGATCGACGATCCGGACGCCTCGCGCGGCCTCATGGAGGCCGTCGTGCACACCGCGGCCGGCGTCTTCGGCGCCGCCGCCGCGTCGATTTGCCTGACCGACGAGACGACCGGCGAGCTCGTCTACCAGTCGGCCTGGGGCGCCGGTGCCCGCGAGATCGTCGGCGTCCGGCTTCCGCCCCGCACCGGGATCGCCGGCCAGGTGGTGGGCAGCGGCGTCGCCGAGGCGGTGCCCGACTGCCGCACCGACCCGCGCTTCGCCGCCCGCATTGCCGCCGGCACGGGCTACGTGCCGTACACGATGCTGGTCGTCCCGCTCCAGCGGGCCGGCCGGTCGATCGGCGCCCTCTCGATCCTCGATCGTCGCGACGGGCGGGCCTACCGCAACGACGACCTCGAGCCCGCCGGCCTGTTCGCCGACCTCGCGGTCAAGGCGCTCGACGTCACGCCCAACTCGTTCACGAGCCTGGGCATGACGCGCCTCGGCTAGACGCCGATTCGGTTGCTTGCGCCCTCACCGATGCTGGTGTAGGGTGCCGCACGTGCTCGGGGCCGACGAGCGCGACATGGAAACGCGGGGCAACCTAATCGGGGGTGCAATACATGACCGGGACGAGTCGGTGCTTGGTTCGACGCATGGTTGGGCTGATTGCTGCGGTGGCGGCGGTGGCGCTGATGGCGGCGCCGGCGGCGCTGGCTAACGGCGACTCGATCACGGCGCAGGCGACGGTTCCGTTCTCGGGCGTGGTCGATAACCCCACGTCCTGTAGCGGCACCGCCTCCGGGGGCACCGCGACGATCGACTGGGGCGACTCCACCGGGACGTCCACCGGGACCATCAGCGGCAACGTCGTGAGTGGGACTCACACCTATGCCGCTAAGGGCACCTACACCGGCACCGTCACCATCACGGGACCAAACTGCTCTGGCGGCGCATCGGACTTGTTCACCGCCACTGTCAGCCCCGCGCCACCGCAGTTCACCCAGTGCCCGGCGGTCGACCAAGATACGGGCTGCCAGTTCCTGGTGGTCGCGACGAACAGCGGCGCGACGATTCAGGTCGACACCAACCAGACCGCCTACGACGACGGCGGCGACGACGCACTGATCGGCGTGCAGAACAACGGCTCGGCGCCCATCTCCTCGATACCGCTGTCCGCAGATCCGGGGCTGTTCGGCTTCGAGTCGGACGGACTGTGTGATCCCGGCTCTGCTCCGATCCCAGCCGGTTGCGCCGTTGTCTCGGGTACTGGCGGCTGCGGCACCGGGGCGGTGTGCGCTTTCCCGAAGCCCGCAGGCCAGCCCGCGGGCTACACCGAGCCGGGGGCGCTCAGCCCGAGCACCCAGAACGGCTATGAGGGGCCGACCAGCTACTTCACCAACCTCTCCAGCGACACGCATTCCGGCGTCGTCCACTTCTCGCCGGCCATCCCACCCGGTGGCTCGAGCTACTTCAGTCTCGAGGAGCCACCCATCGGAACGCTGGCCGCCGGCGGGTCCCCCGGTGACCTCGCCTTCGCTTCGCCGCCAACGGTGACCGCCACCGGCGCGAGCTTCTCGGGCTTCGTCAACGCGAACGGCTCGCCCACCACCGCGTACTTCCAATATGGGCTTGACCTCCGCTACACCAGGCGGGGAGCGTCGGGACCGAACTACACGAACACAACGCCGGTCCAAAGCGTTGGCTCGGACTTCTCCGACCATTTGATCGCGGCGACCGTCAGCGGCCTCGTGCCGAACGCGGTCTACCACGCCCGGATGGTGGCCACCAACGGCGGCGGCACCACGTTCGGACCGGACGTCACGTTCAAGACCAAGCTCGCGGCACCACCCGGCCCCCCCACACTGGGACGGAGCTTCAATCTCGCCCCGGTCAGCGGCATCGTGCTGATCAAGGTCCACGGTGTGTTCGTACCGCTGACCCAGCTCCGCCAGTTCCCGGCGAACACGCTGATCAACGCCCTCCAGGGGACGCTTCAGGTGATCACCGCCGCCGGAGGCCATCCGGCTAGCGACGCCGCCGCCAAGGGCAAGAAGCACAAGGGAAAGGTCAAGACCCAGAGCGGCCGGTTCGGCGGCGCGATCTTCAAGATCACCCAGGCGCACAACGGCCTGGCGACGCTCACGCTCGTCGAGGGCGCGGTCAAGGGTGGCCCGTCGTTCGCCAAGTGCAAGGGCAAAGCAGGCGACGCCTCCGCAGCGTCCAGCAAAACCCTCCAACTGCTCAAGTCAAGCGCCAAGGGCAAGTTCAGCACCAAGGGCAAGTACGCCGCCGCGACCGTCCGAGGCACCAACTGGACGACCGCAGACCGCTGCAACGGGACCCAGGTCCATGTGAACAGCGGCTCGGTGGCTGTGACCGACTTCCACCTTCACAAGACCGTCGTCCTGCATGGCGGCCAGAGCTACCTGGCCAAGAAACCGTAGGCGGCCGCCCTCGGGGCAGTGAGACACGTGATGGGACCGTTATCGCGATCAGCCCGGCTCGCCGCCGGCGTGATCGCGGTAGCGGTTGCGCTCGGCGTATCGCTGCCGGCCGCCGCTTTCGGCGCCCCGTTGGGGTCGCTGTCGCAGCTACCGAGCCCCAACAACTGCATCGGTGCGTCGCCTGAGTGCGGAACGGCGCCGATCGGGAGTGTCAACGGAGCGGGAGCGGTCGTCGTCAGCCCGGACGGCAAGAACGTATATGTGGCCGACCGCCTCGATGGCTCGATCTCGGAGTTCGCCCGCGACGCCGACGGATCGCTGACGCAGCTCGCAAGCCCGAACAACTGCATCGCGCAGAGCGGTGGCTCGACGAGCTGCGGGAACAAAACCGCAAACGGGGTGAATGGCCCCCAGGCCATCGCGATCAGTCCGGACGGCAAGAACGTCTACGTCGCTGGGAAGGACTCAAACGGCGTCGGGGCGATCGCCGTGCTCAGCCGCAACGCCAATGGCTCGCTGTCGGCGGTGGACTGCATTGGCGAGGACGCGGGACAGGGGGTCCGGTCCACTTGCGCATCCACCGGACATGGGCTGTACGACGGCGCGGCGCTGCAGGTCAGCCCCGACGGCCAGGACGTGTACGTCGCCGACCCGGTCCTGAACAGCGTGGCCTGGCTGGCGCGCGCGGCCGACGGAACCCTCACTCAGAGCGGTAGCGGCGCCGCCAACTGCCTGCAGGAGAGCGGTTCCAGCGGCGCCGACTGCAATCCCGAGACAGCGCACGGTCTCTCCGGTGCGGGCAGCCTCTCGATCAGCCCGGATGGCCATAACGTCTATGTCGGTGGCGACAATGCGGTCGCCGAACTCGCGCGTAACGCTGACGGATCGCTGACCCAACTGATCGGTGCAAACAACTGCATCCAGGAGCATGGCAACGCCGATTGCGGGACCGAGACGGGCGTGGGCCTGCGCTCGATCGTGTCGGTCGATGTGAGCCCAGACGGGCACAACCTGTACAGCTCCGCGGGCGACTACACAGGCGCGATCGCAGAGTTCACGCGCAACGGTGACGGCTCGCTGACCCAGCTCAGTGGCGCTAACAACTGCATCGAGGAAAACCCCTCGGGCGATAGCTCACAACAGCCAGCCGAAGGCTGCGGGACCAACACCGGGCACGGCCTCGGCTCAGGCGGAACGCTCGCGCTCAGCCCCGACGGAGCCAGCCTCTATGCAGCGGCGACGACCGACGACTGCAACTCTCCATGTCACAACGCAGTGGCTGAGTTTGCCCGCAAGCCCGGCGGATCGCTCACGCAGCTGCCGAGCCCAAACGACTGCATCCAAGAGCAAGGCGACAGCAACGGCGATTGCGCGGACGAGACGGGTCATGGACTCAGCTCGGGCGCGCCGCCGGGGGTGGCCGTCTCGCCAGGGTCCGACAGCGTCTACGTCACGGGTACCAGCCCCGGGGCCCTCGCCGAGTTCGCCCGGCTGCTCCCGACGCTCACCGTGTCACTGGGCGGCTCCGGGGCCGGCACGGTGTCGGACGGGTCCGGCGCGATCTCGTGCGCCCCGACGTGCTCGCACCCTTACCCGATCGGAACGGTAGTCACGCTGACGGCAAGTCCGGGCAGCGGGTCGGACTTCGCCGGCTGGAGCGGTGGTGGATGCTCCGGGACCGCAACGTGTCAGGTGAGCATGAACGCCGACACCGCCGTGACCGCGACGTTTGCGGCGCAGTTTGCCCCGTCACCCGTCCTCACGGGAAGCCCACCCTCGGTTGGAGGCACGACCGCCGCGTTCACCGGGTCCGTCAACCCGGGCGGTCTGTCCACGACCGCGCTCTTCCAGTACGGGCTCGACCCCAAGTACACCGGTGGCGGCCCGCTGGTCTACACCAACTCGACGCCGGTGCAGTCGGTTGGGTCGGACTTCACCAGCCACACCGTGTCCGCCTCGGTCACCGGCCTGGTGCCGCACGCGCTCTATCACGTCAGGCTGGTGGCGACCAACAGCGCCGGCACCACGTTCGGGCCCGACGTGACTTTCACCACGCTGAAGACCGCACCACCCAAGCCGCCGACGCTGGGCAGCACGTTCAACATCGCGCCGGTGAGTGGCGTGGTGCTGATCCTGCTGCACGGTCAGCTCGTCCCGCTCACCGAGCTCCAACAGATTCCCAAGAACACGCTGATCGACGGCCTGCACGGCACGCTGCAGCTGACCACCGCCCTGCCCGGTGGAGGCAGCGGCGCGCGCGACGCGGCCGCTAAGGGCAAGAAGCACAAGAAGGTCAGGACCCAGAGCGGCACCTTCGGCGGCGCGGTCTTCAAGATCCGCCAGGCACGCAACGGCCTAGCCACCCTGTCATTGGTCGAGGGCGCGATCAAGGGCGGCCCCAGCTTAGGCACGTGCAAGGCGCACAAGGCCGGCGACCCGATCGCCACAGCCTCCGCCAGCAAGACGCTGCAGCTCCTGCACGCGAGCGCCAAGGGCAAGTTCAGCACTCGGGGCCGCTACAGCGCCGCCACCGTCCGCGGGACGAAATGGACCGTCGCGGACCGATGCGACGGAACCTTGACTCACGACATCACACACTCGGTGGCGGTCACCGACTTCGTCCGCCACAGGACGATCATCCTCCACGCCGGCCAGAGCTACCTCGCCAAGCCCGGGAGGTGAAGCCGGGATGAAGGAATCGGCAGGGATTGTTGACTTGCCGCTGCTTGGTCGGTAGGTTGGCAACCAGGCGACGAGTCGCCGTGCCCGGGGAGTCGCATCCGGACGGGGCTCCAGGGGCGATCGAAGGGATCGGGTGATGTTTCACGCAAGACTCGCGCACTACGACAGCGCGCAAGGCCAGCGCCTGTTCCGGCTGCCCGTGCTCGGCCTGGCCACGATCGCCGCGCTGATCGTGATGGCCACGTCCGCCGCAGCGGCCCAGGCCTCGTCGGTCACCGGGGTGAGTGTCGACCCGCTGACGCCGTCCCCCGCCGGAGGCGCACGGACTGACTACAACGTCCACTTCACGACCACCAGCGCACTGGCGGCCGGACAGCACATCACGATCACCCTGCCGAGCGGCGCCAGCGTCCGCAGCGACGTCAATAGCAGCATCACGGTCGGCGGCGGGGCCTCCCTCGGGAGCTGCGGCATCGGCCCCTCCGACAACATCGCCATCTGCTCGCTCGGCTCGGGCAAGTCGATAGGAGCCAGCACCGCGGTGACCGTCGAACTCGACGGCGCCACCAATCCGGCGGCGAGTCCGGCGGGCGCCCAGCAGACCCTGATGGTCGCGACCGATACGGATTCGACGGCTGCGTCTGCGAGCTACACGGTCGTGGCCGCCGCGCCGGTGTCGCAGCCGGCGGTGACCAACACCCCGCCCACGACGGCGGCGGGGGGCCGCACCGATTACGTGATCGGCTTCACCACATCTAGCAGCGGCGGCGGGATGTCGGGCAAGGCGCACAGCCAGATCACCATCACCCTGCCGAGCACCGCCAGCGTCCGCAGCGACATCAACAGCAGCATCACGGTCGGCGGCGGCGCGTCCCTCGGGAACTGCGGCATCGGTCCCTCCGACAACATCGCCATCTGCTCGCTCGGCTCCACCAGCACCATCGCCCCCAACACCGCCGTCACGATCGAACTCGACGGCGTCACCAACGAATCACCGGCGCCCGTCAAGAACGCCGATCAACTGACCGTCTTCACCACCTCCGACACCGTGACGAGCAGCCCCGCCACCTTCCCGATCGTCGTCGCCCAGTCGGTGTCGCAGCCGGCGGTGACCAACACCCCGCCCACGACGGCGGCGGGGGGCCGCACCGATTACGTGATCGGCTTCACCACATCTAGCAGCGGCGGCGGGATGTCGGGCAAGGCGCACAGCCAGATCACCATCACCTTGCCGAGCACCGCCAGCGTCCGCAGCGACATCAACAGCAGCATCACGGTCGGCGGCGGCGCGTCCCTCGGGAACTGCGGCATCGGTCCCTCCGACAACATCGCCATCTGCTCGCTCGGCTCCACCAGCACCATCGCCCCCAACACCGCCGTCACGGTCGAACTCGACGGCGTCACCAACGAAACCGCCACGCCGGCTGGGGGCACCGACACCCTCACCGTCTCAACCACCTCCGACACCGTGACGAGCATCCCCGCCACCTTCCCGATCGTCGTCGCCCAGTCGGTGTCGCAGCCGACGGTGACCAACAGCTCGCCGACCCCCGCGGCCGGCGGCCGCACCGACTATGTGATCGATTTCACCACGTCCAGATCCGGCGGCGGGATGTCGGGCAAGGCGCACAGCCAGATCACCATCACCTTGCCGAGCACCGCCAGCGTCCGCAGCGACATCAACAGCAGCATCACGGTCGGCGGCGGCGCGTCCCTCGGGAACTGCGGCATCGGTCCCTCCGACAACATCGCCATCTGCTCGCTCGGCTCCACCAGCACCATCGCCCCCAACACCGCCGTCACGGTCGAACTCGACGGCGTCACCAACGAAACCTCCACGCCGGCTGGGGGCACCGACACCCTCACGATCTCAACCACCTCCGACACCGTGACGAGCATCCCGGGCAACTTCCCCATGGTCCCCGCCCAGTCGGTATCGCCGCTCACAGTGGTCCTCAGCAATTCCACGCCGGGAGCGCGCGCTAACTACACGATTTCATTCACAACGTCCTCGACCGGCGGGATGTCGGGTAGGGCGCACAGTCAGATCACCATCACCCTGCCGAGCACCGCCAGCGTGCGCACCGACACCAACAGCAGCGTGACCGTCAGCGGCGGTGCCTCCCTCGGGAACTGCGGCATTGGCCCTTCCGACAACATCGCCATCTGCTCGCTCGGCTCCACCAGCACCATCGCTCCCAACACCACGGTGACAGTTGAGCTCGACGGCGTCACCAACCCCTCCAGCGCGTCCGGATCCCCGGTTCTATCCGTGGTGACAACGTCCGATACGGGCCTGCCTAGCACGTCTCAAGGCGGCCCGGGCGGACCGCCACCGCCGCCTCCGCCCGCTCCCACACCACCACCGTCGCCCTCCAGCACGTCGCCCGCCGTTTCCGGCGGCGCGCCGAGCAGCAGTACCGGCAACGGGGCGACCGTGGCGGGCACGGTCAACCCGGAGAGCCTTGCCACCATGGCCTACTTCGAGTACGGCCTGGATCCGAGCTTCCGCGGTCCCGGCGCGTCAAGCACCCTGTACGACCAGTCGACCCCGCCGCAGCAGATCGGCGCAGACTCGGCGGTCCACAACGTGTCCGCCTCCCTGACCGGGCTCGTCCCGGGCGCGCTGTACCACGTGCGGTTGGTCGCAACGAACTCGGCCGGCACCACGCTCGGACCTGACCACACGTTCACCACGGCCAAGGCCGCCGCCCCACCGCCGCCGATCCTCGGCCGGACCGAGAACGCGCAGCCGGTGAGCGGAACCGTGTTCATCCGGACGGCGTCGGGCGCGTTCGTGCGGCTCACCGGCGCGCAGCAGATTCCCTCGGGTGCGGTGATCGACGCCATCCGCGGCACGCTCAAGATCACCACCGCGCTTCCCGGGAGCGCCGGCGCTCGCGATGCCGCGGCCAAGGGCAAGCACCCGAACGCGAAGGCCAAGACACAATCTGGCAACTTCGGTGGGGCGATCTTCAAGATCACCCAGGCGCACAGCGGGCTGACCAATCTGTCGCTGATCGAGGGCGCATTCAGCGGCGCGCCTTCCTACGCGCTCTGCAAGGCCCACAAGGCCGCCGACGCGACCATCGCCTCGACGAAGACCCTCCAGCTACTGAAGTCCAGCGCCCACGGCAAGTTCCGCACCAGCGGCCGGTACAGCGCGGCTACTGTCCGCGGCACCGTCTGGACGGTGGCCGATCGTTGCGACGGGACCTTGACTCATGTCATCACCGACTCCGTCGCGGTGACGGACTTCGTCCGCCACAAGACGATCGTCCTGCACGGCGGCCAGAGCTACCTCGCCAAGGCGCCCAAGCCGTAGGCGGAACGGCTGCGCGGAAGCCGCGCGCCAGGCTCGCCGTTCATCTAAAAGAAGTCTTACGAGCAACGTGGGGGAATCTTGAATCGGGACCTGTTCAGGCGCGGACTGCTCGCGCCACTGCTGACGATGCTGATCCTGCTGGTGTCTGCCGCGGCCGCGCAGGCGGCGACAATCACGGTCACCCGAACCGATGACCCGACGGGCGACCAGAATTGCCTGGGGGCCGACACGTCGTGCTCGCTCCGTCAGGCCGTCGTCGCCGAGAACGGCACTCCGGCAGGCGGCGACACGATCGTGCTCAGCTCGGGGACCTATTCCCTGACCCAGGGCACCGACATCATCGCGACGAACTCGTTCGATCTCCAAGGCGCGGGCGTCGCGTCGACCACGATCGACGGCTCTCAGAATCGCAGCAGCGCCCCCTTCAACCCTTGGGCTCGCATCCTCCGCGTCGACAGTGGCGCCACCGTCGTCATCCAGGGCGTCACCTTCACTGGCGGCTTCGACGAGCAAGACGAGACCTGCTCGGGCGGCTGCTCCGCGATCAACGCCAGCGGCGGTGGCGACCTGTTCAACAATGGAGGCAGCGTGACCCTCGACGGCGTCGCGTTCACGAATAACTACTCGAGCGCCACCACGCTGGGCGGGGCGGTCAGCAACGGCAGCGGCTCGCTCACGATGCACGATGTCTCGTTCACGCACAACGCCGCAGGGGCCGGCGGTGCGCTGTTCACGCGCAGTGGCACGGTGAGCGGCAACGGCGTGACGTTCTCCGGCAACGCCACGACGTGCTGTGAAGGCGGTGCCGCCTATCTGCTGGGGGGCGCGGTCACGCTGGTCAACACCACGATCTCAAGCTCTGGCGGGTTCGACGGCGGCGGGGCGATTGCCAACGGCGGAGCCAACCTGACCCTCGACAACACTACGCTGTCGGAAAGTGGCTCGGACATCCAGACCGACCAGTCCGCGACGACCACGGTGGAGAACACCATCCTGGCCACCGAGCCGGGCGGAACGGCATGCGTTGCCTCTGGCCGATCCGACTCTCTGAACAACCAGACCACCGGCCCCGCAATCACCGGCGACCTCGGCAACAACATCGCTCAGGACAATTCCTGCGGCCTGCTCGCCGCCGGGGACAAATCGAACGTCGATCCGAAGCTCGTACCGCTCTACGACAATGGCGGTCCCACCCAGACCGAGGCGCTGCTCTTGGGCAGCCCGGCGCTGGGCGACCCTGCCTCCACCAACTGCCCGCCCAAGGATCAGCGAGGCAGGCCCCGGGGTGACGGGATCTGTGACATCGGCGCATTCGAGGCCCAACCCACGTTTGCGCCGGCTACTCCGACGGCGAACGCAGCCCAGAACGTGACTCAGACGGGCGCGGACCTCGGGGCGACGATCAACCTGAAGGGCGATGCCGGCGGGTTTCACTTCCTGTACGGCACCTCGAGCGACCCCGCTACGTGGACGTCCACTGCGGAGGCGCCCGCCGGTGTCGTGTCCGACGACACGACCGTAACCGAGACGATCAGCGGCATCTCCCCCGGAGCCACCTACTACTACGCCGCGGTCGCCGACAACTCGAGCGGCAGCGCGACCGGTGCGACCGAGCAGTTCACCACCCCGGCCGGGCCGCCAACCGTCTCGAGCGTGAGCGTTGAATCCATCACCGACGCGACCGCGAAGCTCGACTTCTCGATCGACCCCCAAGGCGCCGACACCACCTACGTGATCAAGTACGGGGCCGACACGAACTACGGCGAGCAGACGCAGCCGGTCAATATCGGATCGACTCCCGGCGGTCAGGCGCTGACGGCGACTCTGACCGGCCTCACCCCGGGCGCCACCTACCACTTCGACGTCGTGGCGACCAACAGCGCCGCGCCCGATGGTGTCGACAGCGGCGACAACAATTTCGCCACCGACGAGCAGGTCACCGGCACCACCGACAGCCCGGTCTCGCTCACCGACAGCGGCGCGACGTACGGCTGTCCCGCGGCTCCGACCGTCGACTGGGGTGATGGAAGCAGCCCGGACAGCGCGCAGATCACGTGCATGAGCGGCCAGGGTGATGAGACCGACTACACGACGAGGGACACCCACACCTACGCGTCTCCGGGCCACTACCTCATCCAGATCGACTACGGTGAGGGCGGGACGGTCGACCAGTACGCCCAGATCTCCGGCGGCTCCTCGCCCTCGGTGACCGGCGTCTCCCCCACCTCGGGGCCGACCACCGGCGGGACGTCGGTGACGATCACGGGCTCCGGCTTCACCAACGCCACAGCCGTCGACTTCGGCTCGGTCCCGGCCACGAGCTTCACGGTCGACGGCGACACTCGGATGACGGCCATCGCGCCGGCCGGGTCCGCGGGGACGGTCGACCTCACGGTGACCAGCGGTGGGGCCACGAGTTCGACGTCGAGCGCCGATCAGTACACGTATACGGCTTCCACTCCGTCCGCGCCATCGACCCCCTCGACCCCGACCACGACGCCATCAGCGCCGACCGTGACCGGCGGCGCGCCGACCAGCGAGGCGGGCACCGGCGCGGCGGTAACAGGAGCGGTCAATCCCCAGGGCGGCGCCACGACGCGCGTACTTCGAGTACGGCCTCGATCTGAGCCAGCGCGGCCCGGGCGCCTCGAGCGTCCTCTATAACCAGTCGACCCCGAGCCAGCCGGTTGGCGCTGACTCGACGGTACTCACAACGTGACCGCGTCACTCACCGGGCTGATCCCGGGCGCGCTGTACCACTTGCGGCTCGTCGCGATCAATGCGGCCGGCACCACGCACGGACCCGACCAGACGTTCACCGCCGCCGCCACGGCCGCGCCCCACCGACCCGTCCTGGGCAAGAGCGAGGATGTCAAGCCTGTCGCAGGGACCGTGTTCATCCGGACCAGGAGCGGGCAGTTCATCACGCTGACCGGCGCGCACCAGATCCCGTCCGGCACCGTGATCGATGCGCTCCACGGCTCGCTCGAGCTCACCACGGCGCTTCCCGGCGGCGCCAGCGCTCGTGACGCTCGGCCAAGGGCAAGCCCCGAAGGCGAAGGCCGCGCATCCGCACTTCGGTGGCGCGATCTTCAAGCTCACCCAGATGCACAGCGGCGCTGGTCACGCTGAAGCTGCTCGAGGGTGCGTTCAAGGGCGCGCCCTCCTATGCGCTCTGCAAGGCCCACAAGGCGGCCGACGCCACGATCGCCTCCACCAAGACCCTCCAGCTGCTGAAGTCCAGCGCCCACGGCAAGTTCCGCACCAGCGGCCGCTACAGCGCCGCCACCGTTCGCGGCACCATCTGGACGGTCGCCGACCGCTGCGACGGAACCCTGACCCGTGTCGTCACCGACTCGGTCGCGGTCACCGACTTCGTCCACCACAAGACGATCATCCTTCACGCCGGCCAGAGCTACCTCGCCAAGGCGCCCAAGCCGTAAGCTCAAGACCCGCCGGCCGGGGGTGTCCGGGCGGCCGCACCGGGAAGGACTGGGTCAATGCTGCGCTTGATCGGGCTCGCCGTCTCCATCGGACTCGCCGACTCCATGAACCCGAGCACGATCGCCCCGGGCCTGTACCTGGCGCTCGGCCGGCGGGCTCGGGCCGACGTGATCCAGTTCACGCTCACGGTGTTCGTGGTCAACCTCGTGGGCGGCGCGGCCATCGCGCTCGGACCCGGAGAGGCGCTGCTCGCGATCGTGCCCAAGCCGCACGCCACAGCCCGCTACATCCTCGAAACCGTAGCGGGGGTCGTCATGCTGATCGCAGCGGTGGTGTTGTGGCGGCGCCGGCACACCCTCGCCCGGCGCGAGCTTCCCAAGCCTTCATCGGAGGGCCGCTCGGCCATCCTGCTCGGCCTGACGATCACCGCAGTCGAGCTGCCCACCGCCTTCCCGTACTTCGCGGTGATCGCCGCGGTGGTGGGATCAGGGCTCGATCCGGTCCGCCAGCTGATCCTCCTCGCGCTCTACAACCTCGCGTTCGTCCTGCCGCTGATCCTGATGATCCTCACGCTTACCTTCGCCCCCGACCGGGCCGAGCGCATCCTGAGCCGCGGCCGTGATCTCCTCCAGCGGCATTGGCCGGTCCTGCTCTCGGGCCTCGCGCTGCTGGCGGGCACGTTCGTGACCGTGATCGGCGTGACCGGGCTGACCGGCCGCGGCCACGGCACCGCCGGTCGGTTCTCGCGCAACCTGCGCCGCGCGATCACGCGCTGAGAGCAGAGGACAAGAACTTCTCATCTCCCCGGGTTTATCCGGACGGGCGGTGGCTACGTAGATCGGACCGTGTCCTATCTAGGAGGTATTCGATGATTCTGCGGATCGACCGTCTGCAGACGGAGCTGCCGCCGCCGTCGGACCCCGATCCCGTCGGGGCGTCGGCCGTTCAGGAGCTGTTGGGCGGCAAGTACGGCGAGATGTCGACGTTCATGAACTACACCTACCAGTCGTTCAACTTCCGCAACCGCCAGGGGGCCCGGCCGTTCTACGACCTGGTCGCGAGCATCGCGGCCGAGGAGTTCGGGCACATCGAGCTCGTCTCGGCTGCGATCAACACGATGCTGACCGGCGCGGCAGACGGCAAGCCCGGCGAGCTCGGCGACCTCAGCGGCGTCAAGGGCACCCGCAACACCCAGCAGTTCATCGCGGGTGGCGCCGGCACGATGGTCCAGGATTCCATGGGCAAGCCGTGGAACGGCGACTACGTGAACGCCACCGGCGACCTGCTCGAGGATCTCACGTTCAACTTCTTCCTCGAGACCGGGGCGCGCAACAACAAGCTGAAGGTGTACGAGATGGTCGACCACCCGGCGGCGCGGGCGCTGACCGGATACCTGCTCGTCCGCGGCGGCGTCCACCAGGTCGCCTATGCCCGGGCGATCGAGCGACTCACCGGCGCGGACCTGATGAAGATGTTCCCCTCGCCCCGGATCCCCACCGACAAGATCCCCGAGTGCCAGCCGCACATCAAGCGCGGTGAGCACCTCAAGCTGTACCGCTTCTCGCCGGACGACTTCAAGGAGATCGCCGCGGTGTTCAACGGACCGCATCCCGAGACCGGCGAGGACCTCCAGATCGCCGACGAGATCCACCCCGAGGGGGCGCCCCCGTTCGACCTGCCCGCGCAGCCGGCCGTGTTCGCACCCGCACCCGAGCCGGAGGAGATCGCCCAGATCGCGACCAAGCTACGTCAGGCGGCGGGGCTCCCCAAGGAGCCGACCGGCGTCGTGGCCAACAACGGCAAGGGCGTGATCGGCAAGGTCAAGGACGCAGTCAGCTAGGACTCCGCAGCGGGGGCCGGCGGGACCGCGAGCGCCCGCCGGCCCCGTGCGCAGTAGCATTCACAAGACCTGAACAACAGGGGTGCTGGCGGGACAGGCCGGCTGAGATAGCGCCCTGCGCGACAAACGCGACCCGGCGCTGACCCTTCGAACCTGTGGGGTAATGCCCGCGAAGGGAGCGACAAGCGAGATGATCGAGGCTCCTGTACAGGAGCCTCGCGAGCTTAATGGCGGCGACGGTTCTGTCCGCGTCGAGCTCGTGAGCCGCACATTTGCCACTCGGCGCGGCCCCGTGCAGGCCCTGGCGGGCATGAGCCTGCACGCCGCGCCGCGCGAGGTGGTTGCCGTGGTCGGCCCGAGCGGGTGCGGCAAGACCACGCTGCTCGAGCTGATCTGCGGCCTGCAGAAGCCCGACGCCGGGCGCGTGGAGGCCGCGGCGGCCGCGCTCATGCCCCAGCGCGACCTGCTGCTCCCCTGGCTGAGCGCGCTCGACAATGCCGGGCTCGCCCTGCGGGCCCGGGGCGTCTCGCGCGAGGAGGCGCGCCGCGCCGCCGCCCCCTGGCTCGAGCGCTTCGGGTTGCAACCGTTCGAGCACACCCGGCCGGCGGAGCTCTCGGGCGGGATGCGCCAGCGGGTGTCCTTCCTGCGCACGCTGCTGGCCGGCAAGCCCGTGCTGGCCCTGGACGAGCCGTTCGCCTCCCTCGACGCGATCACCCGTCAGGAGATGCACGGCTGGCTCGGGCACGTGCTCGAGTCAGAGCCGCGCACGGTGATCCTGGTCACCCATGACGTGGAGGAGGCGGTGATCCTGGCCGACCGGGTGGTGGTCATGTCGCCCCGTCCCGGCCGGGCGCTCGCCGATATCGACGTGGCGCTCCCTCGGCCGCGCCGGCGTACCGACCCGGCCGTGGTGGAGCTTCGCGAGAACGCTCTCGGCGCACTCGGGGTGGAGCCGTGAGCCGCATCCGGCAGCTCGGGCCGGCCGTCCTCCTGCTCGCCGTACTGATCGGGATCTGGGAGGTGTACGTCGACCTGCACGCCGAGACGTTCTCGTTCATCCTGCCCTCCCCCCATCAGGTGGGCAAGGCGCTCTACACCGACCGCGGGCTGCTCTGGAGCAACTTCCTGGTCACGGCGAAAGAGGTCCTGCTCGGGATCGCGCTCGCCACCGTGGTCGGCTTCCTGCTCGCCGTGGTGATCCACCTCTCGCCCACCGTGCGCCGCCCCACCTACCCGCTGCTGGTCGCCTCCCAGGCGGTGCCGGTGGTGATCTTGGCGCCCGTGCTCGCCTTCTGGCTCGGCTTCGGGCTGTTGCCGAAGCTCGTGGTGATCGCGCTCGTGTCGTTCTTCTCGATCGTGGTCACCACCACGGCGGCCTTCGCGGCGGTCGATCCCGACCTGATCAAGCTAATGCGGACATTCGACGCCCCGCGCCTGCGCACGTTCTGGCACGTAGAGCTGCCGACCGCCCTCCCCGGGGTGTTCACCGGGGCCAAGATCGCCGTCGCGGTGTCGGTGATCGGGGCCGTGTTCGCCGAATGGAACGGCTCCAACTCTGGACTTGGCTACGTGATCTTGCAGTCCCTGCCGCAGCTGCTGGCGGCCCGGGGGGTGGCGGCCGTGGTGATCCTCGGGGTGTTCGCAATCGTGCTGTTCTCGCTGCTCGCGTTGGCCGAGCGGCTCGCGCTGCCCTGGGCTTATCGGGGCGGAGAGGAGCGACCTTGATGAGACGCTTCAGCGTCGTCGCGGCGGCGATCGGGATCGCCCTAGCCGCCTTGCTGGCCGGGTGCGGCGAGAAGACCGAGGCGGTGACCGGCGCCGCCGGCTCGAGCCGGTCGTTCACGCTGATGCTCGACTGGTTCCCCAACGCCGACCACGTCGGCATCTACCAGGCCCTGGCCGAGCAGGACTTCACCAAGGCGGGTCTCGACGTCCACGTCCAGGTCCCGTCAGACCCCGCCGCGCCGCTCCGGCTGCTTGCGGCCGGGAAGATCGACGCCGCGATCTCCTACGAGCCCGAGGTGCTGCTGGCCCGCAACCAGGACCTCCCGCTGGTGTCCGTCGCGGCGATCGTGCAGAAGCCCCTCACCTCGATCGTCTCGATCGGCTCCAAGCACATCAAGACCCCGGCCAACCTCAAGGGCAAGCGGATAGGAACTGCCGGCATCCCGTATCAGCATGCCTACCTGACCACGATCCTGGCGCATGCAGGGGTGCCGGCGAGCTCGGTCAAGGAGATCAACGTGGGCTCCAATCTGGTTCCGGCCATGCTCTCGGGGCGGGTGGACGCGACCCTGGGTGCGTTCTGGAACTACGAGGCGATCCAGCTCGGGCAGCTCCACAAGCACCCCAACGTGATCCACATGGAGCAGGTCGGCGTCCCAAACTACAACGAGCTCGTGGTCGTGGTGCGCAAGGACACGATCGTCAACCACTCCGACGTGGTCCGGCGCTTCGTCCAGGCGCTGGGCCGCGGCTACGAGGCGGTCAAGCAAAACCCGCAGGCCGCGGTCGACAACCTGGTCCACGCCAGCTCGGGCCTCGACCCCAAGCTCCAGCTGGCGAGCGTCCAGGCGACCCTGCCGGTGTTCTTCCCGGCCAATTCGTCCGAGCCGTGGGGATGGCAGGACCCCAAGCAATGGACGGCCTACGGGGAGTGGATGCTCAGCCACCACCTGATCTCGAACCCCAACGCGGTGGTCGACGCCTCGACCAACGAGCTCCTGGCCGGGCAGGGCCTGTAGGCAAATCCTCATCGCCGCGGCCGATGATTTTTCACGGTCGCGTCGGTCTGATCCCATACGATGAGCTTTATGTCGGTTGCTTCCCCCGAGCTCGAGCATCGGCTCGACCAGCACCGTTCGGAGCTGGTCGGCTACTGCTACCGGATGCTCGGTTCTCCGTTCGAGGCCGAGGACGCCGTTCAGGACACCTTTCTGCGCGCGTGGCGCGGGTTTGATCGCTTCGAGGGCCGCGCCGCGTTCCGATCCTGGCTGTACCGGATCGCCACCAACGTGTGCCTGGACATGCTGAACAGCCGGAACCGCCGGGCTCGGCCGATGGACTTCGGCCCGGCCGTGGAACCGGTGGAGTCGAACCTCAACACGCTGCCCGAGGTCTCCTTCATCGAGCCGATCCCGACCAGCCTGGTCAGCGCCGAGAGCGATCCGGCCGAGGTGGCCGTGCAGCGCGACACCATCCGCCTGGCCTTCGTAGCCGCGCTCCAGCATCTGCCGGCTCGCCAGCGGGCGGTGCTGATCCTGTGCGAGGTCCTGCGCTGGAAGGCCAGCGAGGTGGCCGAGCTGCTCGACACCAGCGTCGCCTCGGTCAACAGCGCGCTGCAACGAGCGCGGGCCACGCTGGAGGAGCGGGAGATCGAGACCACGGACGCGATCGCCCCGATGGACCCCGAGCAGAGGGAGTTCCTCGAACGCTACGTCGACGCGTTCCAGCGCTACGACCTGGAGGCGCTGACCGCGCTGCTTCGCGAAGACGCCAGCCAGTCGATGCCGCCGTTCGACATGTGGCTGTCGGGCCGCGAGGACGTGCTGACGTGGTGGTTCGGCCCGGGCATCGGGTGTCGTGGCTCGCGCGTCGTCCCGGTCGAGTCGGCCAACGGCTCGATCGCCTTCGGTCAGTACAAGCCGAGCGAGTCGGGCAGCGGCTATGACCCGTGGGCACTGCAGGTCCTCGAGATCGTCGACGGCAAGATCGTGGACATCACGTTCTTCCTGTCGACCGAGCGGCTGTTCCCGCTTTGGGGCCTCCCGCCGCGGCTCGAGGACTAAGACGACGTCAACACGTCGTCGAGGCCCATGAACGCGACCAGGGCGCGCAGCCGATCCGACGCGCCCCGCAGCCGGATCACGCAGCGGTGGCGGCGCGCGGCGAGCTGAAGCCGGGCCAGCGCATCGACGGTCACTGCGTCGGCGGCCACGCCGCCCACGTCACACAGCACCACCGACGCGCCGGTGCGTTCGAGCAGCGCGCACACCCGATCGCACAGGCCGGGCAGGTCCTCGCGCTCGATCGGGCCCCAGATGGCAAATGTGATCGTCATCGGCGGTGACGCGGCCATGCGGACAATGACTGTCCGCGCTGGCAAAAATCATCGACGGCTACCCGAAGTCAGGCCGCGCGGCGCCGGACCGCGTCGCGAAACCGGGCGTCGTCGGAATGACCGGGCTCGGTCGTTGCGATCCAGTTCTGAAGCGTGGCGACGAACCGCTCGGGCTCGTCGAGATGGGGGAAGTGGCCCGCGGCCTCGAACAGCTCGAACCGGCTGCCCTGCACCAGCTTGTGGGCACGCCGCCCGTGGCCCGGAGGGATGATCCGGTCGCGGGCGCCCCACACAATCAGCAGCGGTAGCTCCTCGGCCAGGTACAGGCGGTCGAGCGCCTGCACCCGCTGGCCGGTCACGTCCACGCTGGCCCGCAGGGTCTGGACGAACGCGCCGCGACTCTCGGGGTCTCCCAACGATGCGTGCCCACGGGCGATCTCCACGGCGTCGTGGCCGAGCTGAATGCCAATCCGCCCCAGGCCACGTCCGACCGTCCGGCCGGCATCCAGTAGGCGGCGGCCGGCCAGCAGGGGCAGCACGAGCTCGGAGCCCGGGAGCGTCGCCGCACGGAGCAGGCCGTGCACGGTGCGCCCCAGCCCGCCGCTCGAGACCAGCGCCAGTCGGTCGGTCCGCTCCGGGAACTGGTAGGCGAACTGCATGGCCACCCCTCCCCCGAGCGAGTGGCCGACGACCGTGACCGGCCCGAACCCGAGCGCCAACGTCAGATCGCGGATGCCCGAGGCGAAAGCTCCCATCGAGTAGTCGCCCCGGGGCTTGGCGCTCTGGCCGTGGCCGAGCAGATCGGGAGCGAGCACGGTGTGGTGGCGGGCCAGCTGCGGGCCAACCCCCTCCCAGACCACCGAGGAGGAGGTGATCCCGTGGATCAGGACGATCGGCGGCCCGCTGCCGGCCAGCCGGTAGGCGACCCGATGCCCATGGATCGAGGTCTCTTGCAGCTCGAAGCTCATCCCGCGGGCTGGATCCTAGTGAGGACCGAAGCCTTGCGCGCCGGACGCCGCTTCCGCGTGTGGGATAGAACTCTGAAATAGACCGAGCTTCATCCCAGCTGACGCGAGGCGGGCACGATGACCTCCGAGGCCTACTGGCAGACGGCGGACGAGGACGCCGAGATGCAGGACGAGCATGCGTTCATCTGGCAGGCCATGCTCGACACGATCGACGTCGACCTGGCCGGCCGGCGCGTGCTCGATGCCGGCTGCAACCGCGGGGGGTTCCTGCGGCTCCTGGCCGCCCGCTCCGGGATCGCGGCGGGGTACGGATACGACCCGGCCGCGGGAGCGATCGCCGACGCCCGCCGTTTGGCCGGCGAGCTCCCGCTCACCTTCGAGGCCGCCGAGACGGTTCCGGCGGGATGGGATGGCTTCGAGGTGGCCTTCAGTCACGAGGTCCTGTACGTGATCCATGACCTCGCCGGGCACGCTGCCGCGATCCACGCCGCCCTCTCCCCCGGCGCCTCCTACTACGCGGTGATGGGCGTCCACGCCGGCACCCCCGGGATCGCCGACTGGCACGCCGAGAATGCCGAGCGGCTCGCCCTACCGGCTCTGTACTCGCTCGACGACGTGATCCGGACCTTCACCGCCGCCGGGTTCGAGGCCGCCGCCTCGCGGCTCAAGTTCGGGTTCGTCCCGCTATCCGGTCATGCCCGCAGCTTCCCGGCTGATCTGAACTACTTCTACGAGCACAAGGTGATGCTGCGCTTCATGCGGCCACACGCGTGACCGCCGAGCTCCCACCTGCCCGCAGCGCGTGCATCCCGGCCAGCCCGGCCCACGGGGCGTACGGAGCGAAGAACTCGGCCACCTCCTCCTCGGTGGCGCGCGCGTACGGGTCGCCGCCCGAGCGCAGCCGGCCGACCAGCTTCACGTAGGCGAGGTCGCCGGCGGGGAGCTGGTCGAGGCGACCCTGCCCGGTGAGCGCCAGCATCTGGATCGTCCAGCTGCCGACCCCGGGGATCGCCCGCAGGCGCCGCCAGCCTCGCTCGGGCGCCACCGCGTCGAGCAGGTCGACGCGCCCGCTCGCGACCTCGCGCGCCGCCCGCACGAGCGCCACCGCCCGGCCGGCCGACAGATCCATCGACTGCAGCAGGGCAGGCGCAACCCCCGCGAGCACCACCGCGGTTGGCGAGTCCCGCATCGAGCACCAGTCGCAGTGCCGGCCCAGCCGAAAGATCAGCCGGCGCTGGATCGCCGCGGCCCGCCCGAACTCGATCAGCTGCTCGCAGATCGCCCAGGCCAGCGCCTCGAACGGATCCGGCTTGCCTGACGCCCGCAGGCCGGGCGTGGTCCTCACGGACACACCGATGAGCGGATCGAACCGGAAGCGCTCGTAGAACGCCGAGAGGTCCTGGTCGACCCCAAGCGCCACCCGCATCCGCTCGATGCCCCATTCGGCTGCGGCGCGATCCGACGAGCGCGCGCCGAACAGCACCCGGTCGCGGGAAATCTGGGCCACCCGGACGAGCACGGGCCGATCGCCGGCGTGCACGAGCCGGTGGAGCACGCCTCCTCGCGCACGGGTCAACCCGTCCAGCCCGTTGCGGAGCCGCAGCGCGAACGGCCAGCGCGGCCTGACCTCGACCCGGACCTCGATCCCGGGGCCCAGACCCGCGGAGCCCGGTCCCGGCCTCGAGAGCCCGGTCACTCGGGCTTGGCGATCACGTGTACGTCGACCAGGAACGACCGGGTCGCGGCGATCGGCAGCAGGTCGGCCGGCCGGCGCGCTCCGCCGCGGCCGTTGCGGACCATCTTCCGCGTGGCGCGGCGCTTGACCAGCGCCACCGTGGCGGCGCCGGCGACGAACCCGGTGGCGGCGACGGCGGCCACCTGGACCGCCGGCAGCGGGGCGGGTGCCGCGCGCTCGACCGTACGCACCTCAGCCAGGACCGGAAGCCCGTCGACGACCTCGACGTCGGGCTCTGCCATGCGCTCCTCAGGCGAGAACCCGCCTTCCTCCGGCGAGGACGTGCCCTCCTCAGGCGAGGAGGTGCCTTCCGCAGGCGAAGACGCGCCTTCCGCAGGCGGAGACGACAAAGGGTCGGCGGATGGAACCCCGCCGACCGGGGAGTCTGAATCATTCATCTGCCGGGACATGGTGACACCGCCAGCGGTCATCTTCAAAGGACCCGCTCGTAGACCCGGTAGGTGCGGACGATCTTTCCCCCCATCCGCTCCATCGCGCGGTTCATCGGCTTGTTGGATTCGAGCGTCCAGCCGGTCTCGCCGCGCCCCTGCTGGGTGCGCTCGCCGGCCTCCCAGTGGCGCTCGTACAGCTTCGCCCCGGCGCCGGTGTGCTGATACTCGGGCTTGACGCCCAGCGCGAACACCCGCACCCGGTCGATCTTGCGCTTGTACCAGAGGAACTTCGCCCAGCCGAACGGCAGCAGACGCCCGTTCAACCGCCGAAACACCTGGTTGTAGTCGGGCAAGGTCAGCGCAGCCCCCACCGGCTCGCCGTCCTTCTCGGCGATGAACGCCCAGTTCTCGTCGAGGATCTGCTTGAGGTCCTTGGCGTAGTGGCGGACCTCCTCCTCGGTCAGGGGGACGAACCCCCAGTTGCGCTCCCAGGCGGAGTTGTAGACCTCGAGGAAGCGCCCGATCTCGGCCTCCATGTCCTTCTTTCGCATGTTGCGTACGGTGATCCCGTACTTGCTCTCGACCTCCGCCGCGATACGCCAGATCGCCGGATGCACGTGCTCGCGCTGGGTCACGTCGAGCGACCACATGTAGAGATCCATCGCCTTGGTCAGCCCGGCGCCCTCGATCAGCCCCCGGTAGTACGGGTGATGCCAGTTGGTCAGCACGGTCGGGAGCCGGTCATAGCCGTCGACCAACACGCCGCACTCGTCGTTGGTGGTGAAGTCCATCGGCCCCACCATCCGGTCTCGGCCCCGCGCTCTCAACCAGTCCGCAGCGGCATTCAACAGCGCGCCGGCCACCTCCGGATCGTTCTCGCACTCGAAGAA
This sequence comes from uncultured Solirubrobacterales bacterium, assembly GCA_963834675.1. Classification (GTDB taxonomy): domain Bacteria; phylum Actinomycetota; class Thermoleophilia; order Solirubrobacterales; family Solirubrobacteraceae; genus Palsa-465. The sequence goes on along the minus strand of CAWICS010000008.1, from coordinate 95,518 downwards.
CCCGAACATCCCCCACTCGTGGTGCTGGAACTCGTTGAAGTTCCGGTCGATCTGGGCGCTCACACGACCAACCGGCTCATCACCCCGCCAGGCCAGGAACAGCTCGACCTCGGCGTGCTTGAAGAACGGGTTGCGCGAGCGGTCGAGGAACCGCTTGCGGTCGAAGATGAGCGGCGGCACCCAGTTGGGCTCGTTACGATAGAGCCGCCACGGCAGCTTGATGAAGGTGTTCAGCTCGCGCTTGCTCGCGACAGGGCGAACGTCCAACGCGCGACGAGCCGGCAGGGTCACGTCTAGCGCCATCTGGCCGGAACGTTATATGTCAACTTCAATCGACGTCTTCGCCAAGGCTCGCGAGCACGAGCGTTTGGAGCAGCTCCGAGCCGCGCGCGAGCTCGACTTGGTGCCGTACTTCCGCGTGCTGGAGGGCCCCACCCTGCCCGTCGTGGAGATGGAGGGCAAGCGCCGGATCATGCTCGGCTCCAACAACTACCTGGGGCTGACCGGCGACGAGCGCGTCAAGCAGGGCGCCCTCGAGGCGCTCCATCGCTATGGAACCGGGCTCACCGGATCGCGCTTCCTCAACGGGACGACCGACCTGCACCTCGAACTCGAGCGCGAGCTGGCCGACTGGTTCGGCAGCGAGGCCGCGCTGGTGTTCACGACCGGCCACCAGGCCAACTTGGGTGCCCTGGGTTCGATCCTGGGCCCGGGCGACACCGTGGTGGTGGATTCGGGCGACCACGCATCGATCCTCGACGGCTGCATCCTCTCGCGGGCCAAGCTCCGGCCCTTCCGGCACAACCGGATCGACCGGCTCGAGCACACGCTCGAGAAGGCGGCGGCTGACGGCGGCGGTGTGCTGGTGGTCGTCGACGGCGTGTTCTCGATGGAGGGGGACGTGGCCCCGCTGCCTGAGATCGCCGAGCTCAGCCACCGCTACGGTGCGCGCCTGATGGTCGACGAGGCCCACGCGCTCGGCGTGCTGGGCGCGCGCGGGGCCGGCGCCTGCGAGCTGCTCGGGGTCGAGGATCAGGTCGACCTCCGCATGGCCACGTTCTCCAAGTCGCTCGCCTCGTGCGGTGGGGTGATCGCCGGTCCGGCCGAGGTGATCGAGTTCCTCCGCGTCTCCTCGCGCCCGTTCATGTTCACCGCCTCGGCCGTGCCGGCCGCGCTGGGCGCCGCACTCGAGGCGATCCGCATCTGCCGCTCGCCCGAGGGCCGTCAGCTGTTCGCCCGCGTGCTCGACAACGCGTCATACCTCCATTCCGGCCTGGCCGAGCTCGGGTTCATGGTCGTGGAGCCGACCAAGCTGGCCGACGGGACCGACGTGGTCACCCCGGTGGTGCCGGTCGTGATCAAGGACGACTGGAAGGCGGCCTTCCTGTGGAAGGCGCTCTATGACCTCGGCGTGTACGTCAACGTCGCGCTGCACCCGGCCGTTCCGCCGGCCGGAGCGCTGCTCCGATGCAGCGTCATGGCCACCCACGATCGCGACACCCTCGACCGGGCACTCGAGCTCTTCGCCCAGGCCAAGCGAGCGTTCGAATCCGAGCACGGGCCGCTGCCCACCCGCGCTTGAGCGCTGGTTAGGGGTTCTCGGCTTGTCCACACTCGCACAAGACCGGCACGCGGATAAAAAACACGCTCTAAGCGCATGGCCTGCAGTTGTGACGTTGCTGTTACCCGCGTCGATGTCGTAGCTTCTTGACCTACCGAAACGGCCAACAAAGAAGGTGGCCGCGAGGGTAGGGAAGGTCGGATCGGGGGTGACAAAGGGCCCGGTGCGTATCTGCGTGCCGGCATAGAAGTGATGAGTAAGGACCCACGGGAGGGGGCCCGCCAGGACCCCTTGCCCATTTGTAAAACATCCGCCTCGGGGCGGACCCAATGGGAGGAAGCGAAGCACTAAATGAGTGAGACCGCCACTTTGAGCCCAGCGCCGCAACGACTGCAAGCTCTGGAACGAGCCAACGCGGTCAGGCTCGCCCGCGCGGAGCTGAAGCGAAGGATCGCGGAGGGAGATGCTTCCGCCGCGGAGGTCATCTTGGAACCGCCCGCCGCGGCGGTCAGTTGGGCCATTGGGGAGCTGTTGATGAGCCAGCGCCGGTGGGGAACCACCCGGTGCCGGAAGTTCCTCGCGCGCTATCACATCAGCGAGACCAAGACGTTGGGGGCACTCACCGACCGGCAGCGCCGGCTGCTGGCCGATGAGCTCGAGACTTCGTGCGCCGCGGCGCGAACCCTGGCGCTCGTCTAGCTGAGAGGTCCTGTCTCGCCCGCGCCACCCGCTTCGGCGTGTGGCGCGGGGCGAGTCAGACTCGCCGGGATCAGAGCTGGATTCCCACCGGGACCGGACTCGCGCCGGCGAACAGGAAGAACCAGACCACGAACGCGGCCAGGGTGAGTCCCGCGCTTACCACGAGCACGGTCTCGAGCACGTAGTGGCCGGTGTCCTCGAGTCCGCGGGCACGCCGGTTGGCCTGGTACACGTTCGAGAGCTTGGCCAGGACCCCGGCCAGCAGCATGATCGTGGCGACCACGCCGATGAAGCTCACCCCCAGCGCGGTGCCGAGCGACGCGGTGGCCCCCTGGATCTGGGATCCGACCCACAGCCAGAGCAGCGGGGTCCCGATCCACAGCACCAGGCTGCCGATGATCATGATCAGCAGCACCAGGGCCGCGCCCATGCCGGTGCGGAGCAGGTCGCGCATTCCCTCAGACGGAACCCGGGCGGTTCAGTGGGCCGCGGCAGCGCCGCGGCCGGTGGCTAACGGACAGCCCGATGAAAGCTTGACCTGCCACCAGCCCATCAGCATCCCGATCAACCCGAGGCGCGGGCGCACCTGCCAGACCCCGCAACCCGGCTCGCCGATGTCCCGGTTCGAGATGCGGACAAAGCGGTAGCGGCCGGGCTCGAGCAGCATCCGCTCGAGCTGGACCCGGCTGGCGGCCTGGCGATCGGCACGCTCGCGGATCGTGGCGCGCGCGGCTCGGACCCGGGCGGCGAGGTCGTCCCGCACCCGCTCGAGCTCTCCGAGATCGAGCATCCGCGGCGCTGCGCACGAACGCGCCGGTTCGGCTTCGAGCCCGCCCATCGGGTACGCGGTGACGAACGCCTCGGCCAGCTCGCGCTCGAGCTTGCCGATCTGCCCGCGCAAAGTGCGGCGGGCCGCCAGCTCGCCCTGCGCCGACGGCGAACCAATACCAATCCCTGTTCTGCTCTGGTATTCGAGGAGCTCCAACGCTGCCTCCTGTTCGGGAGCGAGTCCAGCTTAACAGGAGATACCCCGCTCTCCGGTATCTACCCGGCCCGCAGGATGTCCGCGCACACCCAGAGCGCCTCCTCGACGTGGATCGCCGGCACGCCCTCGACGGCCACCGCGTAGAGCACGATCCGCTGCGCGCCGAGGCCCGGCCCGGGCACGTGGCCGGCCGCCGGCTCCCCGAACAGCGAGGCGTGCACGCACGTGGCGTCGGCCACCACCAGTTGACCCGCCGGCAGCGAGAGACCGTCCGGAGCGCTCCCAAGCCGCTCGCCGCTCACGGCCATGCGAATCCCCAGCGTGTCAACATCGACCCGGCGCGCGTCCAGCGCCCACACCGGGACGCCGGTCTCAACCAGTCCGATCAGCAGCGCGTCCTTGAGCGTGTCACGCGATTGGAAGCGGCCCTGGAGCAGACGCCGCACGGCCGCCTCTTCGCTGGGGATCCGGGCGGCGTCGGGATCGAGTCCGACCTGGCGGTAGAAGGCCCGGTAGGCGTGCGGGATCGGCTGGGTGCGCATCGCCACCACACCGGCGCCCGCCACCCGGTCCGACAACTCCCGGAGCCGCCGGCGCAGATCGCTCGGGCTGGCCCTGACCTGGGCCTCGAGCGCGGTCCATCGCAGGCGCAGGCCGGGGAACTCGGCTGTGAGCTCAGGCGCGATCAGCCCTCTGGCGAAGCTCATCGGCGCAGCAGGGTCCGCACCTGCGCGGCCAGCGCGCTCCGGTTCAGCCAATGCTCGCCGATCAGCCGCTGGGCCACCGTTCCGCCGCGATCGACGAGCTCGAGCAGGGGACAGGCCGAAACGCCGTAAAGGCCTCCGACGGCTCCGTCGGCGTCGTAGGCGACCGGGATCGTCCAACCGTGGGCTCGGACTGCCTTGGCCGTGGCGGCGTGCGAGCCGTTCACCGCCACCGCGGCCCACTGCACCCGCCGAAACGCCCGCCGCTTCTCCAGCGCCTGCATCGTGTCGACCTGGCGCTCGCATTGCGCGGAGTTGGTCACGAAGAAGTCCAGTACCAGCGGGCCTTGCTTGGTGAGCAGACACACGTTGAGCGCGCGCCGATCGTGGCGGGCGAGCGTGCACGGCGGGTTCAGGTTGGCGTCGCCATTCAGGGTCGAGACCGCGAGGGGCGCGGCGAACAGATGCAACGCGGCACCGGCCGGCACGCCCTCGGCTCCGGGCTTGTGGGAGGTGAGCGTGTAGAGGACGAACCCGATCACCAGGGCCAGGGCCAGGATGCCGACCGCCCAGCCGTAGCGGCGGGTGCTGATCGGCGCGGGGGTGGTGGTTGACGGCTCGCGCTCGCTCACGCCACCGTGGCCCGGCGGCGCCGCGGCAGCCCGCCGGCGACGCGGCGAGACAGGTCGCGGGCGCCCTGCCACGCGCCGTGACCCTCCTCCGACAGCGCCAGGACCGCGGGCAGCACCAGCAGCACCCCGAGTAGCGAGACGGTCAGATCGATCAGCGTCACCAGCCCGAAGTCGCGGAGCATCGTGATGCTGGACAGGCTGAGCACGCCGAACCCGGCGATCGCGGTGATCCCCGAAGTGAGCACCGCCGATCCGGTGTGCCGATAGGTCCGGGCCAGCGCCTGCGCCGCGCCGAGACCCAAGCGCCGCTCGGACCGATACCGCTCCGAGAGCAGCACGCTGAACTCGGTCGAGATCGCGATGACCAGCGCGCCCAGGGTGGCCGACATCGGGTTGAGCGGGATCCGGGTGGCGAACAGGATCAGCGCGGACCAGCCGGTGGCCAGGATGATCGGAACGAGCGGGACCAGCGCGCGCTGGGGCGAGCGCAGGACGGCCAGCAGCACCAGCGCGACGGCCGCCAGGCCCACCAGCAGCATGACCAGTCGCCGCGGCGAGGAGGACAGCGAGGCGTCGGCCTGGGCGGCCAGCACGGGCAGTCCGGCCAGCTCCGCGGTCACCCCAGGCGGCGGGCGCAGCCGCGATCGCATGTAGTCGATCACCTTCTGCTGGCGCGAAAGCGGCATCAGGCGGATGCCGAAGGCGAGCGTGGCCTCCCGGTGATCGCGGGTGATCACCGCCTGGGAGAAGTAGCTCGGCACCGCGCGCAGCAGATTGGAGATCGCGCCGCTGGTCAGCGACTTACACGCGTTCCCCCCCACCTGGCCACCCGAGCAGAAGAGGTCCGGCAGCGACAGGGCCGGGCACAGCGTGGCCTTGGCGCACCCCTTCGCCTCGACGTAGCCGTAGTGGGCGAGCAGCGCATCCTCATAGCGCAGCATCCACCCGATCGTTCTCGGCGTCGCCACGTTGGGCGAGTGCACGACCACGTCGATCTCGCCCGACACCCCGGTTACGTGCTCGAGCGTGCGCAGGTTCTGAAGCGCGGGCATGCTCGACGGCACGAGCTTGGTCACGTCGGACTGAACCGGGGTCTGCGTGTCGGCCACCCAGCCCGCCGCGGCCAGCACGAGCCCGATCGCCAGCACCCGCCCCGGCCGCCGGGCCGCCGCGGCGATCGCTCCCCGGGCGCCTGCCCCCAGCGGAGCAGCGATTCGCCCGCCCGCCTCGGTGAGGATCTCGCCGGCGCCCCGCGCCGAGGCGCCGAGGATGCCGAGCGACGGGACCGGGCGGTGCACGCGACTGCGCCCGGCCGCCGAGGCCGACGGTGCCCGCCGCCGCATCACCATGGCCGCGGTCCCGGCGCTCAGCGCGCAGGCCAGCGCGATCGCGATGCCCACGATCAACAGCTCCCCGAAACCGCGGACCATCGGCACGGGCGAGAGCAGCAGGGCCAGGAACCCGGCGGCCGTGGCCAGCGCCGCGGTGGCGATGGTCGGCGCCGCGGCAATGATCGCCTCGACCACATCGCCGGAGCCGGACCCGGACCCCTCCCGCGCGCGAGCCTGGAACTGCACCGCATAGTCGACGGCCAAGCCGATCAGGATCGGCAGCACGGCGATCGAGGCCATCGTCAGCGACCCGCCAACCAGCGACACCGCGCCGAACGTGATGCCGACCGCGACCAGCGCGATGGCCAGCGGCAGCAGCCGCAGCCGGCTGCGGAACACCAGCAGCAGGACCACGGCCATCACGACCAGCGCCGCCGCCAGCAACCCGGCGATCGAGCCGGTGATCGTGGTGGCCAGGTCGTCGGTCACCACCGGCACCCCGGAGACCGTGTAGGTGCCGCCGTAGCCCGAGCGGAACATCGGCATCTGCACCGCCTGGCGGATCCACGAGATCGCCTGGGCCTGCTGGGACGCGCTCAGCGACGCCTTGAGCCGGACCTGGATCAGCGCCGAGTTCTTAGTCGGGAACAGGTACGCGAAGCGCGCCTTGGGCTGGTTCACCCCGCGGGTCTGGTCGAACACGATCTCGGGGATGAACTGCGGATCGTCGATCTTCGGCTGACCGGAGATCCCCGAGTTCAGATACATCTGGATCAGCTGCGAGTACTGCTGCTCGGAGGCCAGCTGCCCGGCCGCGTTCTCCTCGGCCAGCGCCTGCTTCTTCGACATGTGCTCGCCCAGCGCCAGGTTGTAGGCGTTGCGGCGAGCGGTCGCCACGGCCTGCTGGGCGCCGGTCTCCAGCGCCAGCACCTCCTGATTCACCGCCGCGACCGCGCGGTTCAGGAACGTGCCCGGGCCGTACACCACTTGTGCCACCTGCGCCCTGGCCAGCTTGCCGCACGGGCTGTTCTGGCCCCCGTACGGCGTCTGGCTCCCGGCCGGCGCGGGCGTGAACGCCTGAAGCTGCTGGCTGGGCACCAGCACATCGCCGGCCAGGCAGGCCTCGAGCTCGGAGACGATCCCCAGGTCCTTGGTCTCGACCAGATCGGTGAGCGGCTCGCGGATGAGGATCACAACGGGATCGCCACCGAAGTGACGCTCGTCGTCCAGGCTGGCCTGGTAGCTCGGCGAGGAGCGGTTGACGAACGTGTCGGTGTTGGTGTTCGGGGTCAGGCGCAGGGCCAGCGCGCCGCCGCCCAGCGCGAGCGCCAGCACGATGCCCAGCGTCACCGCCGGCCTCCTCGCGGCTGCCCGCACGAGCCGCTCCAACATCCTGCGCACCCTCATGGCCTCGTTGAGGCTATCGCCGCCCAGCCGGACCCGCGCCGATCGCTCCGGCGTCTTAATCCATGGCCAACGGGCCTTGCGACTCCCCGGACAGGAACTGGCGGATGAACGGGTTGTCCGAGTTCAGCATGTCCTCGGCCGGCCCGGCCTCGACGATCCGGCCCTTCCACAGGACGTTGATGTAGTCGGCCACGCGCCGCGCGCTCATGATGTCGTGGGTGATCACGCAGAAGGTCGGCAGGTGCTCCTTCTCCTTCTGCTTGGCCTCTTCCATCATGTCGCGGTGGATCTCGAGGATCAGCTCGCCGAGCAGCGCTGTGCGCACCGGGTCCAGGCCCGAGTCGGGCTCGTCGAACAGCACGATGTCGGGCTCGAGCACGAGCGCCCGCGCGAACCCGGCGCGCTTGCGCATCCCGCCCGATAGCTCGTTGGGCATCTTGGTCCGCGCGTCGGCCAGCCCGACTTCCTTCAGCCGGCGCATGACGATGTCCTCGACCTCGTCCTCGCCCTTCTCGGTGTGCTGGCGCAGCGGGAAGGCCACGTTGTCGTACAGGTTCATCGAGCCGAACAGCGCGCCGTCCTGGAACAGCAGCCCGAACTTCTTGCGCATGTCGAACAGCCGGTCGTCGGGCATGTTGGGCACCGACTCGCCGTGCACGAGGATGTCGCCCTCGTCCGGATACAGAAGCCCGACCATGTGCTTGATGCACACCGACTTGCCGGTCCCGGAGGGCCCGAGGATCATCGAGACCATCCCCTCGGGCAGGCCCATGTTCAGCCCGCGCAGGATGTGGGCACGGCCGAAGGACTTGTAGCAGTCGATGAACTCGACGGCGTCGGGGCGCCCGGACGGATAGACCCGATAGGTGTGCCACTGGTACTCGTCCTGGTCGGCGCCGGGCGGCGGACCGGGACGGGGAGGCTGCTCGTCGACCACCGAGACGCGCGAGCCGGACTCGTCGCCCGAGCCCGAAGCGCGGTTCCCGGACTCACCGGACTCCTCGCCCTCGGCGCGGTGTCCGGGCGGTTCCTCACCGCGCTCGCCGGCGCCGGGCGCGGGGCCGGTCTCGTACTCGTCGTCGTCGTCGTACGGCTCGTCGTCTTCGTCTCTGTCAAACCACATGTTTCAGCCTCCGATTGGCGCCCGGGGATTGGCTCCCCAGAACAACTGCGTCCCGAGCATCCCGATGAGGTGCACCCCAACCAGGTTGAGCACCATGGACTTCGCGGTGGCGGTACCCACCCCTACAGGCCCACCGCTTGCGTTGTAGCCGTAATAGCAACCGACGAGCACGATCATCGTGGCCATCGCCATCGCTTTGATCAAGCTGAATAAGAGGTCGGGCGGGTTCTGGAACTCCCAGAAGATCAGGAAGTAGCCCCCCGACGAGACGTCGCCGATCTGCTGCACGACCGCGATGTAGCTGGCCAGGAAGCCGGCGCCGATTGAGATCAGGTACACGAACGGCAGCACCAGCCATGAGGCCAGCAGCTTGGTCCCGCACAGGAACGTCATGCCGCTGATGCCCATCACCTCGAGCGCGTCGATCTCGTCGGAGATCCGCATCGAGCCGAGCTCGGCGACGATTCCGGTGCCCACCTTGGCCGCCATCATGTAGCCAAAGGCCAGCGGTGCCAGCTCGCGCAGATCGCACCACGCCGAGAACACACCACTGAACGCCGGCGCGCCCTGCGAGCGCAGCAGGTAGGCGCCCTCGATCCCGCACGACAGGCCGACGATGAACACCAGCGTGCAGATGACCAGCGCCGAGCCGACGATCAGGATCCCGGCCTGCCGCAGCGCCTCGCCGAAGAACTTGAACACCCGCAGACGCAGCACCTCGCCCATGACCCGGGCGCAGAACTTGGCGATCTCGCCGAAGCTCTCGATCCAGCCCTTGGGTGTGGCGACGATCTCGTTCATCAGTGTCCGTCCGCGTGAGCACGGCCGCACCGAGAGGCGCGACCGGCGGATGGATCGCAAGGACGCAGGATCCGTGGCGTAGCAGCGCTACGCGAGGATCCGAGGACGCAGCGAGCCGCCGCCGGATGCGACTCGAATGCGGGCGTGTTTACGTGGGCGGGCACTTAACGCGGGATCGTCGTGATCTCGGGATGCGTCGCGAGCAGCGTCTGGGTGAACGCGTAGTTGAACGCGAAGATGCCCAGGAACGCGATGACGACAGCCTGGTTGACGGCGCGCCCCACCCCCTCGGCACCGCCCGAGGCGGTCATCCCCTTGTAACAGCAGACCACGGCGATGATCGCGCCGAACAGGGTGGTCTTGACCACCGATCCCCACAGGTCGGTGGTCTCGGCGTTGTTGAAGAACGTGGAGAAGAAGGGTCCGAGCGGGGCGTGGTTGACGATCGTCGCCAGGATTCCGCCGAAGATGCCGAAGATCAGCGCGTAGATGTCGAACAGTCCGGTGACCAGCATCAGGGCCAGGAACCGGGGCACGACGAGGTTCTTGATCGGATCGACGCCCAGCACCTGGAGGGCGTCGAGCTCCTCGCGGATCTTGCGCGCGCCGAGGTCCGCGGTGATCGCGGTGCCGGCCACGCCGGCCAGCACGATCGCGTCCACGAACGGGGCGAACTCGCGGATCGAGGCCAGCACGAAGAAGCCGCCCAGGCGATCGATCGCGCCGAACAGGACCAGGAAGTTGGCCGCCTGCAGTCCGGGCGCCTCGTACCCAAACGCGATCGTCGAGATCAGCAGCGGGAACCAGCACAGCCGCAGCGCGAACATGAACTGCCCGACGAACTCGCTGCCGTACGGGTACGGCGGGCGAATCGCCGACACCAGCGTCTTGCCGGTCAGGATCATCATGTTGCCGACCTCTTCGAGCAGGCCCTTGACGGGCGCATACCCTCGATCGGCGACGGCTCTGATCAAAGCTGCTTGTCCTCCCGGGTCTAGCAGTGCGCCTGGACCCGACTAAGCCTACGGTGCGACCGATCGAAATGACAAATGGGAACCGTCGCGTCGCACCGAGACCAATTGCTATGTTCGCCGCGCCGTGATTTCCAGGAGCATCGGCCTGATCTGCGCAGCGCTCTTGCTGGCCGCGTGTGGCGGAGGGCAGCGCCAGGATGCCCAGGAGCCGAGCGGGAAGTTCAAGGTCCAGGTGACCACCGCGAGCTTCCCCGCCTCGCAGCGCCTCTCCGAGCACACCCATCTCGTGCTCGCCGTGCACAACGTCAGCGGCAGGACCCTGCCCGACGTCGCGGTGACGATCTGCAACGTCACCTGTGCCTACCCGGCTCCGCCCGGCGAGGGGACGAGCGCCGCCGCCTTCGCCGAGAACCTGCAGATGCAGGGCCTGGCCCACCCTTCCCGTCCGGTCTGGGTCGTCGACAACCCGCCGGGTCTGTGCAACTCCGGCTGCTCCACGAACTCGTCAAGCGGCGACGGCGGTCCGGGCGGCGCGGTCACCGCCTACGCCAACACGTGGGCGCTCGGGGCGCTGGGACCCGGGCAGACGGCCAAGTTCGACTTCGGCGTCACCGCCGTGAAGCCCGGCCACCACGTCGTCGCCTGGGAGGTGGCCGCCGGCCTCAATGGCAAGGCCAAGGCGGTTCTTGGCGACGGATCGCCGCCCCGTGGCACGTTCAGCGTGAGCATCTCGAACGCGCCGGCCGAGACGTACGTGAACAACAACGGCCAGATCGTCACGACGTCGTCGAGCAATCCGCAGTAGCTCTTTTGGGCCTCGCTGCGCTCGGCGTCCCTGGGACCGGGCGGCCCCGTCCGGTCACGACGCGTCTACTCCTCTGACGACGCGGCCCAGATGTTGACCGACCCCTCGGTCGCGTGGCGGTCGATCTCCTCGAGCTCCCCGGGATCGAAGTCCAGGCGCTCAAGGGCGGCCACGTTCTGCTCGAGCTGCTGGACGCTCGAGGCCCCCAGCAGGGCCGAGGTGATGCGTGGATCGCGCAGCACCCAGGCGATCGCCATCTGGGCCAGGGACTGACCACGCTGCTCGGCCATCTCGTGGAGCGAGCGCACGCGCGCGAGGTTCTCCTCGGTGATCATGTCTTCGGACAGGTAGTTGCCCCGCCGCACGCGCGAGTCCTCGGGCACGCCGTTCAGGTAGCGGTTGGTGAGCAGCCCCTGCGCCAGCGGCGAGAACACGATGCAGCCGACGCCCTCGCGATCGAGCACCTCGAGCAGCTCCTCCTCGATCCAGCGGTTGAGCATCGAGTAGGAGGGCTGGTGGATCAGGACCGGGGTGCCCAGCTCGCGGAGGATCGTCGCGGCCTCCTCGGTCCGTCGCGGGCTGTAGGACGAGATCCCCACGTAGCGCGCCTTGCCCTGGCGCACCGCTGTGTCGAGCGCGCCCATGGTCTCCTCAAGCGGCGTATCGGGATCGAACCGGTGTGAGTAGAAGATGTCGACGTAGTCGAGGCGCATCCGCTTGAGGCTCTGCTCGAGGCTCCCCAGCACGTACTTGCGCGAGCCCCACTCACCGTAGGGCCCGGCCCACATGTCGTAGCCGGCCTTGGTGGAGATGACCAGCTCGTCGCGATATGGCTTGAGGTCCTCCTCGAAGATCCGCCCGAAGTTGATCTCGGCGCTCCCGTACGGGGGGCCGTAGTTGTTGGCCAGGTCGAAGTGGGTGATGCCCAGGTCGAAGGCCCGGCGGATCATCGCCCGGCTGGTGGCCAGCGGCCGATCGTCCCCGAAGTTCTGCCACAGCCCGAGGGTGATCGCCGGCAGCTTCAGACCACTGCGCCCACACCGGCGGTAGGGCATACGCTCGTAGCGCCCGTCGTCGGGTGTGTAGGCCTGCCAGCCGAGCTCGGGATTGAATGGCATGGCCCGCGAGTATCCCACGTCGCACTTTGGTCAGATGGAAGACCCGCTTTGGCCAAACGGATAATGACGCCTCCGGGCGCCCGCGTTAATCTCGGGCCTCTCCGAAAAAGGAACCGATCGCCCATGCCTCGTATCCGCCAGCAGAACGTCCTCGCCGCACAGTGGGCCCCGAATGGGGGCGCGCTCGGCGCACCCGACCTGACCGTCCCCGACAATCAGGTCTTCGGGGCCAACGTGTTCAGCCCCGCCGTCCAGCGCCAGCGCCTGCCCACCGATGTGTTCAACCGCCTCCAGGACACCCTGGCTCGCGGCGAGGCGCTCGACACCTCGCTGGCCGACGCCGTGGCCCTGGCCATGAAGGAGTGGGCCCTGGAGCGCGGGGCCACCCACTACACGCACTGGTTCCAGCCGCTCACCGGCTCGACCGCCGAGAAGCACGACTCGTTCTACTCGCCGACCAGCGAGGGGACCGCCTTGGCCGAGTTCTCGGGCAAGGAGCTGATCCAGGGAGAGCCCGATGCCTCTTCGTTCCCCACCGGCGGCATCCGCGCGACGTTCGAGGCCCGCGGGTACACCGCGTGGGACCCGACCTCTCCGGCCTTCATCCTCGAGAACCCGAACGGGACGCTGCTGTGCATCCCGACCGCGTTCGCCTCCTGGACCGGCGAAGCGCTCGACCACAAGATCCCGCTTCTGCGCTCGATGGACGCCCTCTCTCGCTCGGCGATCCGGGCGCTGCGGCTGTTCGGCGATGGCACGGCCCAGCGCGTGTTCACGACGATCGGACCCGAGCAGGAGTACTTCCTGATCGACGAGCAGTTCTACTTCGAGCGTCCGGATCTCTACACGACCGGCCGCACCCTGTTCGGGGCCAAGCCGCCCAAGGGCCACGAGCTCGACGATCACTACTTCGGTTCGATCCCCGAGCGGATCCTCGCCTACATGCTCGACACCGAGCGCGAGCTGGCCAAGCTCGGCGTCCCGGTCAAGACCCGCCACAACGAGGTGGCGCCCAACCAGTACGAGATCGCACCGATCTTCGAGAACTCGAACGTCGGCTCCGACCATCAGCAGCTGACCATGCAGATCATGCAGAACGTGGCCCGGCGCTACGGGCTGGTGTGCCTGCTGCACGAGAAGCCGTTCGCCGGCGTCAACGGATCGGGCAAGCACAACAACTGGTCGATGGGCACCGACTCCGGCAAGAACCTGCTGGAGCCGGGCGACACCCCACACCGCAACCTCGAGTTTCTGTTCTTCTGCGCCGCGGTCATCAAGGCGGTCAACGAGCACCAGGGCCTGCTGCGGGCGTCGATCGCCTCGGCCGGACAGGACCATCGCCTGGGCGCCAATGAGGCGCCGCCGGCGATCATCTCGGTGTTCCTGGGCGGCGAGCTCGAGCGTGTGCTTGGCGCGCTCGAGCGAGGTGAGACATCAGACACCCGAGCGCAGTCGTTCCTCGGCCTGGGCACGCCGGTGCTCCCGCAGCTGCCCAAGCATGGCGGCGACCGGAACCGCACCAGCCCGTTCGCGTTCACCGGCAACAAGTTCGAGTTCCGCGCCCTCGGGTCGAGCCAGTCGCCCTCGCTGCCCAACACCGTGCTGAACACGATCGTGGCCGAGGCCATCGACGAGCTCGCCGACGAGCTCGAGGCGGCGGTCAAGGACGGGCCCCCGGCCGGCGACCCGCTTCGCGACGCGGTGCTCGCGGATGCCCTGCGCCCGATCCTCCAGCGCACCTACGCGGACAACAAGCGGATCGTGTTCGGCGGGGACAACTACGACGAGGAATGGCACGCCGAGGCCGAGCGCCGGGGCCTGCTGAACCTTCGCGCCACGCCCGACGCGCTGCCGTACCTGATCTCCGATGAGACCGTGGGGCTGTTCGAGAGCCACAACGTCCTCTCGCGTCGCGAGCTCGAGTCGCGCCACGAGGTGTTCCTCGAGCAGTACGTGACCAAGCTCAACATCGAGTCCGAGACCCAGGCGTCGATCGCGCGCACGATGCTGCTGCCGGCAGCCGCCCGTCACCTGGCCCTGCTGCTCGACGCCCAGCTCGGCGAGCTGGCCGGCGAGACCTCGGATCTCATCGCGGAGCTCACCGAGGCGATCAAGCGCCTGGAGTCGGCCAACCTGGCCGAGAACCAGCCGGAGGAGCTCGAACCGCACGCCGAGTTCATGCGCGACACCGTGATCCCCGCCATGGCCGCGGTCCGCGCGTCCGCCGACCGCCTGGAGAAGGTGGTCGCGGACGACCTCTGGCCCCTGCCGAAGTACTCAGAGATTCTGTTCATCAAATAGTCACTCGGGTCACCCCCGCCCGCGGGGGCGCGCAACGCAACTTGTGAGCGCGTCCCGGGTTCTACGCTACGGTGGCTTTGGTGGCAGGCCGTATCACGGGACACCGCGGGCGCTGGGTGACGTTGGTCGTCGGGCTGATGGTTACCGTGCTGGCGTTCATGCCGGCTTCGGCGCCCGCTCGAATCAAGGTGCACAAGGCAGCGGACTCGCTGGCCGGCCGCGGCATGTGGATTTGGTACGTGTCGCGCTCATCGGGCGGCACGGTATCGGGGATGGTCGCCACCGCCCGCCGGTATGGCGTGAGCACGTTGATCATCAAGTCGAGTGACGGTCCCACCATGTGGTCGCAGTTCAACTCGAGCCTGGTCTCGAGCATTCACGCCAGCGGCTTTCGGGTGTGCGCGTGGCAGTACGTGTACGGCAACCATCCCCTGCTCGAGGCGCAGGTTGGCGCCCAGGCGGTGCACGACGGCGCCGACTGCCTGGTCATCGACGCCGAAGGTGAGTACCAGGGCAAGTACGTCGCCGCGCAGAGTTACATAACTCAGCTGCGCAAGCTGATCGGTGCGAGTTATCCCGTCGCGCTGGCCGGCTTTCCGTACATCGACTATCACCCCGGGTTTCCGTATTCGGTGTTCCTGGGTCCGGGCGGCGCTCAGTACAACTCGCCACAGATGTACTGGAAGGACATCGGCACGAGCGTCAACGACGTGTACGCGCACACCTACGCCTACAACCGGGTCTTCGGACGAGCGATCGATCCACTCGGTCAGGTCGACGCGAACCCCCCGATGGGTCAGATCATCCGTTTCCGTCAGCTCTCCCGGACCTATGGAGCGGCCGGGGTCAGCTGGTGGAACTGGCAGCAGGCCAGCACCGCGGGCTGGCAGGCGATCTCGATCGGCGCCGGCAACCTCACCGGGGTCACCCCCACCCCGAGCACCCCGGTACTCCAGCTCCACTCGGTCGGCGACCTGGTCGTGTGGTTGCAGGAGCACCTGGTTAGCGTCGGGTATGCCACCGCCGTGGACGGCGACTTCGGGACTTCGACTCAGACCGCGGTCGAGCAATTCCAGGCCGTGCGTGGCCTCACCGTCGATGGAATCGTCGGTCCCTCTACATGGGCAGCACTGCTCCGATACGCGCCGGCGCCCGTGAGCTGGACCCACACCGGCGCGGTCGCGGCCTCGGCCGCCGACGCACAGCGCGCGCGGGCCGGGCGCACGCTGCGCCTGGCCGTGCCGAAGTCGGCGTCGCTGCCGGCCAAGCGCGACGAGATCGCCGCCGCCGGCGGCTCACACTAGGTCGTTCTCGCGCGCGTACGCGACCAGCGCCGCACGCGAGGTCCGTCCGGTCTTCTGCTGGATGTGCGCGCGGTGTGACTCGACCGTCCGCACGCTCAGGTAAAGCCGCGAGGCGACCTCGCTGTTCGTGTAGCCGAGCGCGATCAGCCTGAGCACCTCGAGCTCGCGGGCCGACAGATCATCGGGCGGCCCGGAAGTGTCCTGGGGCTCGGCCGCCAGGCGGGCCCCAAGCTCCGGGCTCAGATACGTGCGGGCCTGCGCGGCGAGCCGCACGGCCTGGACCAGTTCCGAGTCGGCGGCCTCCTTGAGCACGTAGCCGATCGCGCCGGCGCGGAGCGCCTCACGCGCGAACGCTGGATCGTTCTGCATGGTCAGCACGACGATCTGAGTCTCGGGCGCGGCTTCGCGCAGCCGCGGGATGGCCGGGAGGCTCGACTCGCCGGGCATATTCAGATCGAGGATCAGCACACGCGGGTGATACGCGGCCACACGGCGCTCGGTCGTCGCGACGTCACCCGCCTCGGCCAGCACCTCGAAATCCTCCTCGGCCTGGAGCAGCAAGCGCAGACCGGCGCGGACTACCTGGTGATCGTCAGCCAGCACGATCGTGATCTGGCCCCCAGGTGAGACCTCCACCATTCCGGGGCACAATAGCTCGCGTGGGGCGCATGGCACAAGGAACGTTGAGCGGTTGTCGCACGCCTGACGCGCACGATCTCTTGCCGTGACGCATTGGCAGTTGGCACGCGCACGCGCATTACGCAAAGCTTTACCGCACTCGTCCAGTCCAACAGGGAGAAGCGATGCCTGCAGCCCGTAGGTCAGCCACTAAATCCACCGCGCGTTCCGGCGGCGGAACGCGCGCGCGTTCCGGCGGTAGCGGCAGCGGTGGTGGCGTGCGCGCACGCGCCAGCGCGACATCGGCCGCCACCCGTCGCGAGGTCGAGCAATCGATCACGCGCTTCGAGAAGCGGCTGGATGACGCCAACGATGCGCTCCAGACGCTCGGCAAGCACCTCGGTCGCGGTGCGCAGTCGAGCTACAAGGAAGTCACCACCGCGCTCCGCGCGCTTCGGCGCGATGCGGCCAAGACCAACAAGCAGACGCTCAAGGACTTCGACAAGCTGCGCGAGGCGCTCACGCAGGCCCGCGCTTCTGCCTCCCGCTCGACTGCCGGCAAGTCACGCTCGGCTGCCGGCAAGTCACGCTCGGCTGCCAGCAAGTCACGCTCAACTGCCAGCAAGTCACGCTCGGCCGCCAGCAAGTCACGCTCAACTGCCAGCAAGGCAAGCTCGAGCGCGGGCGGCGCACGGAGCACCAGCCGCTCGAGCACCAGCCGCTCCTCCGGCACCCGCTCCTCGAGCAGTCGGGCCAAGAAGAGCTAGCGCCACCTCATCCAAACAGCCTGATGCCGAGCCGGTCCATCTGCTCGTAGATCCGGGCATCGACCCATTCGCGCGGGCTCTGCCCCTCGGTCTGGGGCTGGTTCGCCGGCCCCAGCACCCTCACCTGGAAGCCTTGCCCGGCGAAGTTCGTGGCCTGCTTCCACACGTTCTGTTGCTCGTCGATCCAGGAGATGTAGCCGTTCACGGCCACCTCGCGAGGCGCGGTCAGCTTGTCGGCTACGTCATACGGGCCCGACGTCCCGTTGCCGTAGTTGGGCGTGATGAAGTCAGACAGCGGCACGCCGTCCACCTGGATCGCGAACGAGCTGTCCTCGCACGGGTCGCACACCTCGTCGAGGATCTGCACCTGCTTGCCGTTGTCGGCCGGGTCGGGTGAAGGCGCCGCGTACAGCTTGCCGCCGGTCGGATCGACCAGCATCTCGGCGAGCTCGTGGCTGCCGGTGAACTGCGGGTTCTGTCCGGTGTCGATGTACGCGGCCGGGGTGCCGGAGCTGTCGTCGTGGTAGCCGGCGGCGCCTGGCTGGTTCAGGCCATCCTGAAAGTAGATCGGCCAGGCCCCGCTCGGCACCTGACCATCGGCCGGCGCGACTACCGTGGCCCCGACATCCGGGTACTGCATGAGGAGCCAATCGTCGACGTAGGCCTGGTACGGGGCGACGTAGGCCTCGAGATCCTGCTGGGACAGCGTGCTGCTCTGCGAGATGAGCGCCACCGTGGGCACTGCCATGTCAGCCCTCCAATGTCGTGTCGGGGTCGATGCGCGTCGGTTCCTGGGCGTCGAGCTCGACCGCGCCCCGGACGCGCACACCGCGACCGAAGGTGACGTCGCCGTGCACGGTCAGGCGCTCGGCCTCGCGCAGCGACGGCGCTCCGTCAGGGAACCGCTGCTCGAAGTCGTCGAGCAGCTTGTAGAAGTCGGGGTCGAGCTCAACGTAGGGCAGGTTCTCCGCGCGCTCGGGGACCGGGGCCACGACCATGTCGTCCTCGTCCAGCGCGTAGGTGTCCGAGCGGAGCACGAGCAGATCGTCGGTCGTCTTGACCGGCGCGAACCGGGTGCGCGGCACGCACAGGAGCTGCGCGCCCTTGAAGCTGCCGATCGCTGCGCCCATCGCGCTCTCGAGCTGGATCACCGCCGGGGAGCTCTTGTCGCGCGGATCGACCGTCTTGCGGTTGACGATCAGCGGGAGCTCGAGCACGCCCTCTGACTCGTCGAGAGTCTCTGCCAGCACGCGCAGGTCCACCCACAGGCTGTTGGTGTTGTAGTAACGCCAACGGCGATAGTCGCGGAAGGAATCCTCGTCCTCCTTCGGGGTCTGCGCGGTCTCGCGCAGGACCAGCCGGCCGTCTTCCTTGCGGCGGGCGATGTGCCCGCCCTTCCGGTCGGCCTCGGTGCCGATCACCACCTCCATCAGGAACGGGATCTCGTTCTCGGCCATGTGCCCGGCGATGCGCGTCTCGGTCGTCGCGCCGAGGTTGTCCGCGTTGGAGATCATCGCGTAGCGAAAGCCTCGGTCGAGCAACGAGCCCAGCATCCCCGAGCCCCGCAGCGCCGGATACACGTCGCCGTGGCCGGGCGGGTTCCATTCGAGTCCGGGATCCTGCTCCCAGCTGATCGGCTCGAGCTCGGCCGCCTCGAGCTTGGGGACCATGCTCTGGAGGAAGTCGAGCGGCAGCCCGACGTCGAGGTCGGGATAGGCCTCGAGCGCCCGCAGGGTCTCCTTGCGCGTGGCCTCGCTGTTCATCAGCACGAGCGGCAGGCGCACGCCGTGGCGCTTCCGCAGCGCCAGCGTCTGGCCGACGATGACGTCCAGGAACGATCGCCCGTCGCGCACCTCGACCAACGACTTCGGACTGCGCAGGCCCATCGTGGTGGCGAGGCCGCCGTTCAGCTTGATCACCGCGACCTGATCAAGTATTTCCGGATCGCCGCCCGGCAGTTGATCAAATATATCTACGTCGCCGACCGGCTCGAGATCGGCGCTCGGCAGCATCGCCGATTCGCCGCCCACCAGTCGTTCATACGCGCTGCGGAAGCTGCGGATCGCCTCGTCGGGCTGATCTGCCTTCCGCATCTTCTCCTCTGCCGCGTGAAGGCCGTCCTGATTGGTCACGGTTGCCCGTAGTATGCCTGCGGGCCGTGCTTGCGCTCGTGGTGCTTGTCGCGCACCGCGCCCTGGAGGGGCTGAGCGTCCGGGTCCACCATGGTGGTCAGAAGCGCCATGCGCGCCACCTCCTCGAGGGTGACCGCCACCTCCAGCGCCTTGGTGGCATTGGCGGCCCAGCAGAACGGCGCGTGTCCGCGCGCGAGCGCGCAGGGGACCTCCGACGGCCCGCCGCGCTCGGAGATCGTCTCCACGAGCACGGTGCCCGTGGCCCCCTCGTAGTCCTCGGCTATCTCTTCCTCGGTGAGCGCCCGGGTCAGCGGGATGGGCTGCGCGCACAGGTCTGCGTGCGTCGTCCCGAACAGCGGGATCTCGCGCTGCGCCTGAGCCCAGGCGACGCTCCAGGTGGAGTGCGTGTGGATGATCCCGCCGATCTCGTCGAACGCCCGGTAGAGCACCAGGTGCGTCGGAGTGTCGGTGGATGGCCGGCGTTCGCTCTGCACCACGTTTCCGTCGAGGTCGAGCACGACGAGGTCCTCGGGGGTCAGGTCGTCGTAGGCGACCCCACTTGGCTTGATCGCGACGAGGCCCTGCTCGCGGTCGATCCCGCTGGCGTTGCCCCAGGTAAGCGCGGCCAGGCCACGCTCGGCCAGGGCACGGTTGGCGGTCAGTACTTCCTCCACCAGCTCCGGTACGAGCACCGGCTCAGATTTCCACGTACTCGAGGTCGAGCAGCTCGGCCAGCCGGCGCCAGCGGTCGGCGTGCTCGCCGAGGTTCAACACGAAGTGGTGTGGTCCACCCAGGGTGAGCCAATCGTCCATGAACGCCCTCATACCCCGTTCTGGGCGGAAATGAAAGTAATGCATCTCGACTTTGGGCAACTCGGGCGTGTCCAGGACCTCGCCGCGGCCCACCACCATGCGATAGAGCTCGCCCTCGAGCGGGATGAGCGCCGCCGTGGTGGCGGGGCCGGGCACGGCCGAGAACACCGGCGTGGGCGGGTTGTCCAGGCGGCCGATGCCGAGCGGGCGATCGATCAGCTTGATCGGGCGATCCGGGCGGGCGATCTTCCAGTTCCCTTCCCCCATGTGGCTGATCAGCACCGAGTCGAGCTCCCAATCCATCGCATACATCTCTGAGAAGTGCGCGTCGCCGATCAGGGTCTGGGCGGCGCACATCAGCGAGGCGGTATTGGTGTCACCCTCGGCCGCGAACCCGTAGCCCTCGGCCATCAGAGCCGAGGCGGCCAGCAATGGCAGCTGCTTGAAGCGCCCGTCGCCACCGATCGAGTCGAAGTGGAACGAGAAGCCTGCGTATCCCTTCTCCTCCATGAGGTTTCGAAGCGCGACCTCGAAGCGCGCGGCATACGCGTGGCGCTCCTCGGGCAGGTCGGACGCGACCTCGAACTGCTCGCGGTGGCGCTGGAGCACGGCGTTCACGTCGGCCTCGGAGGTGGCTTCGATGCGCTCCACCATCGGCCCGAGGTCCTCGGCCACGATCATCGGCCCGAGCCGGCGGAGCATGGCCGGCGGGTCGTAGAGGATGTCGCCCATGCCGTTCATCGGGTAGCCGAGCAGCCCGATCCGCATCCGCCGCATGGCGGTCACGGTCTGTGCCGCCCGCGCCCAGTCCTCGAACGCGCTCGCGAACTCCGGCGACTGCCAGTCACCGGTGATCACGGAGAACGGGATCCCGCAGCGCACGAGCGCGTTGGCCTGGTCCTGCGCGCCGTGGATCCCCTGGTTGTAGGTGAGATCGGACATGTCCCACTCGGGCGTGATGCTCCGCTCCGGCTGGATGTTGGCCAGCATCATCGGCACCGGGGTGTCGAGCAGGGCCCGCACCGTGCGCATCGCCGGGCCGTAGGTGAGCATCACGATCATGATCCCGTCGACCTCCGCGACGACGAGCTCGCGGCTGATCGCCTCGACGTCCTCGCGGTCGCGCGCCGGGCGGGTGAAGGTGACCTCGGCGACGTCGCCCAACCGCTTCGCCACGTCAGCCGCATATCGGCCCTGGCGCTCGGTGATCCCCGGGATCATGTCGTCGTAGAGCTCCTGCATGATGCCCAGCAGTCCGATTCGGGGTTTCCGGCTCACGCCTAGCTCCTTTCGGTACCGATCCGCTTGAGCTCGTGCATCAACCGCGCGTCGGAGCGGCCGAGGAACTCGTACAGCGCCCGATAGATCTCGTACACGCGGTCGTAGGTCTTCTTGGCCTCCAGGTCCGGCTCGTACGTGCGCACCTTCTTGGGCCTGGTCGCCTCGATCGCCGCCCCGATGTCGTCGAACACGCCGGCGGCTACCGCGCCGAACAGCGCGGCCCCGCGGGCCGGAATCTCGCTCACCTCGGGCACATGGACCCGGCGGCCGCTGGTGTCGGCCAGCAGCTGCATCATCAACGGACTGCGCTCGGCGATCCCCCCGCAGGCCACGATCTCCGACAGCACCAGGCCGTGCTCCTCGAAGTTGTCCATGATCCGGCGGCTCCCGAACGCGATCGACTCGAGCAGTGCGCGGTAGATCTCCTCGCGCGTCGTCTGCAGGGTCAGTCCGAAGATGGCGCCGGTCAGGTCCGCGTCGGCCAGGATCGTGCGGTTGCCGTTCCACCAGTCGAGCGCGACGAGTCCGGTCTCCCCCGGAGCCAGCTGGGCGGCGCCCTTCTCCAGCGCGCCGTAGCTGTCCGGGACTTGCGCGAGGTCGTTGACGAACCAGGCCAGCATGTCGCCGACCGCCGCCTGGCCCGCCTCATAGCCGTACAGGCCGGGGAGGATTCCGTCCCTGACCACGCCGGTGACGCCTGGCAGCCGTGTCTCCTCCGGATGGACGATCATGTCGCAGATCGAGGTCCCGATCACGATCACGAACGTGCCGGGATCCTCGACACCCACCCCGGGAAGCGACACCCAGGCGTCGACGTTGCCGACCGCCACTGCGGTGGACTCGGCCAGCTTCAGCTTCTTGGCCACCTCGGGCCGGAGCGTGCCGGCTCTACTGCCCAGCGGGACGAACGTGTCGCCCAGCTTCTCGCCGGGCTTGTCGAAGCCGGGGTAGGCGGCGGTGAAGTACTCGGTCGATGGCAGGCCCTCCTCGGGCGACCACATGGCCTTGAAGCCGGCCGTGGCGGTCTGGCGACACTCGGTGCCGGTCAGCCACCAGACGATCCAGTCGGTCGCCTCGATGAAGGCGGCGCACGCGTCGTAGACCTCGCGGTCCTCGAGCCACACCTCGATCAGCTTGGGGAAGTACCACTCCGAGGAGATGCGTCCCCCGTAGCGCTCCAGGAACGGCTCGCCACGCTCGAGCGCGACCTCATTCAGCCGATCGGCCACGGGTTGAGCCGCGTGGTGCTTCCACAGCTTGGGCCAGGCGTGCTTGCGCTCGCGCCACTCCTCAAGCGTGCACAACGGAGTGCCGTCGCCCGTGGTCGGCAGCACCGTGCACGAGGTGAAGTCGATCCCCAGGCCGGCCACCTGCCCGGCGTCCACCCCGCTCTCCTTCATCACTGCGGGGATGCTCCGCTGGAGCACCGTAACCCAGTCGTCGGGATCCTGGAGCGCGTAATCGTGGGGCAGCCGCTCGCCGGTGGAGGGCAGCGTCTGGTCGATCACCACACTCGGGTAACGCACGGCGTTCGTGGCGAGCACGTCGCCGGTGCTCAGGTCGACCAGCGCGGCCCGCCCCGATTCGGTGCCGAAGTCGACGCCGATTGCGTACCGCGAGTCGCTCACCGCGGGCCGGGGTCAGGCACCGGCGCTCTGGACCTCCGCGAGCTGACGACGATAGGCCGAGACCATGAGCTCGGTGAGCTGCTCAATCGACGTCTCGTGCACCTGCACGTCGAGGGTGACGCGACCGCCGTTCATGACATTGAGGCGGTCGCACAGCTCGAACAGGTGAGCGTAGTTGTGGTCGATCACGATGATCGAGACTCGGCCGCTCGAGGAGAGGTCCTTGACGAGGTCGATGATCAGGCGTGACTCGCGGGCGCCCATGGCCGACAGCGGCTCGTCGAGCAGCAGGATCTTCCTCGCCGCCCGGACGGCCCTGGCAACCGCGATGGCCTGCCGTTGACCACCGGATAGCTGCTCGGCCTCCGCCTCCACACTCGGCACGTTCACATTGATGTCGTCGAGGTACTGACGCGCGAGCTTGCGCATCTCACCCTTGTCGAGGAGGCGAAGCGGTCCGAGCCGCGTGATCTCGTGGCCCAAGAACAGGTTCTGGAACACGGACAGCTGCGGAATCAACGCGAGATCCTGGTAGACGGTCTCGACTCCATGAGATCGAGCGGACTCGACCGAGCTGAAGCTCGCCCGTTCTCCCTCGATCAGGATGTCTCCCCCGTCCGGCGGATGGAAGCCGCTGAGGATCTTGACCAGCGTGCTCTTGCCGGCTCCGTTGTCCCCGACGAGCCCGAGCACCTCGCCCTGGTGCAGGGTGAGGTCGATGCCCCGCAGGACCGAGAGCGCGCCGAAGCTCTTGGTCACGCCGCGTACCTCGAGCACGGGCGCGCCGGCCGGCACGGGCGGTTCGGACTCGACGGGTAGAGCGCCGCTGCTCATCTGGACCTCGAGCGGGCGATCAGGCGGTCGAACTGGACATTCAGCGCCATCGCAAGGATGATCACCACGCCGACATAGATGAAGAAGTCGTTGGTGCTGATCCCAACCACGGTCAGACCGTCCTGGAGGACGCCGAGCAGGATCGCGCCGATGAAAGCCCCGACCACCGTGCCGCGCCCGCCGGTGAGCGCGGTGCCGCCGATCACGCAGGCGCCGATCGCGTACAGGATGTAGTCGACGCCGAAGTTGCCCGGGTCAAGCGTCCCGTACTTGATCGAGTCGACAATCCCCACAAGACCGGACACGAAGGAAACGATCACGAAGCACCACACCTTGACGCGCCCCGTGGGCACGCCGGCCTCGGCCGCGCCGATGAGGTTGCCGCCTGTGGCAACGATCCGAACGCCGAAGCGGGTGCGGTTGAGCATCACGGCGAGCAGAATCGTCAGCGCGATCACCCAGAGGATCTCAGACCACTTCCAGACCCCCATGAACTGTGCGATGAAGCTCGTCTTCCCGCTCAGCGGGATCGGGCTGCCTTGCAGGTTGTTCGAGGCGACCAGCACGACCCCGTAGAGGATGAAGTTCATCGCCAGCGTGGTGACGAACGAGGGCACGTTCAGGCGCACGGTGATCAGTCCGTTGATCGCGCCGACGGCGGAGACCACGAGAAGCGCGATCACGATCGCGAGCACCAACGGCAAGCCGTCGTTGTGCATCCAGTACATGATCCACGGGCAGAACAAAAAGACCTGGCCGGCGGACAGGTCGATCTCGGCCAGCACGAGCAGCAGGACCTCTCCGATCGCGATCGCGCCGACCGGCCCCGCAAATCCGACGGCCGAGCTCAGGCTGAGCGTACCGGTGAAGTTCGACCCGGCCCTGATCGCGAAGTACACGAACAGCGCGATCGTGATGACAACCGGAGTCAGCTCGCGCTGGTACAGGAAGGTGCGTAGGACCCGGCGCCCGATGGAGACGGCTTCGCTCTGCTGCCCCGGCGGGCTGGCCTCCGGGGCAGCAGTGGACGTTGGAGCGCCGGTTGACACGCGCGCTGGAGACTAGGCGATCGAGGACGGCGTCGGCAAGGCCTTCTTCTCCTTGGACGTTCCCTCGAACCTGCTTGGCGTGAGGTAGGGCGTCACGTTGTTCTTGGTGACGATCCCGAGTCCAGTGTCGGTGTTCGTCGGCTTCATCAGACCGCCGGACACGTTCCATAGGAACAGCTGCATGATCGTCTGGAAGCCCTGCAAGTAGGCCTGCTGGTCGATCGTGGCGGTAACGTAGCCGGCCTGGATGGCCTGGACGACCGGCAATCCGACATCCCACACCGACGCGCCGACCTTGCCCTTCAGACCCTGCTTCTGGATGAACTGTGCGACCGCGTTGCTGTCCCCGCTGTCGACGGCCATCAGCCACTTCACATTCTGGTGCCCGGCAAACCACGCCGAGATCTTGTTGTACTCCGGCGCGCCCTCGGTCGCCGAGGTCCCGACCTCCACGAAATTGACTCCGGCCTTCTGCAGGACGGGCTTCGCGCCGTCGATCCGCGGCTGGATGTTCCCCGTCCCCGGAGTCGCGATGATCCCGCCGACGAGGTCGCCCGACTTAATGCCCGCGCTGAGAATCGCCTCCCCGACCGCGGCGCCCGCGGTGAGGTTGTTCTGGCCGATGTAGGCCATCCGGTTGTTCTTGGAGCCCGCCGCGACGTCGGCGTTGTATGCGATCACGGGAACGCCCTTGCTCAGCGCCTGGTCGACGGGCGAGTTGAACGCGGTGTTGTCGATCAGACAGCACCCGATCCCGTTCGCGTTTGCGGCGAGTGCGCTGTTGAACGCCGAGACCATCTGACTGACGATCGAGTCAGTGGACCCCGTCCACTGGAACGAGGAGCCTGTCAGTGCACACGCGTCCTGGCATCCATAGATCGTCGCGGTGAAGAAGGAGTTGGTGGTGACATGGTTGACCATCACGAACTTGTTGCTCTTGCTGTTCCCGAAGGTCCCGCCGCCGGTGCTGGCGGGCGTCGTCGCCGCGCTCGAACTCGAGCTCTTGCTCCCGCCGCAAGCCTCGAGCACGGTTGCCGCGATCGCCGCCGCGCCGCCGGTCAGCGCGGTCCGACGGGTGATCTGCTTCAAACGCTTGTACGGGCTGTCCGGCAGCTTGCGCTCATCCCACTCGAGCCGCTCGACTGCGTCGCCCGTTACGTCTTCTGGTGACACCTGTGCTCCTCCTCTGGTCCGTTCAATTCTCGACCTACGCCTCCACGAACCGGCCCACTCTAACCGCGCGGTCGCGTACCTCACAACCGGGCGAACCGCTCGCGCTTCCGCCAGGGATACGTCGCCCATTTGCCCTCGAGATGCGATCGACGCCGCCGTCCACGACGGCCCGACCCACGCTTGATACCTCTCCTCTCGCCTTCGATGCGGCGGGCATGTTAGCGATCACACGCGACGGGTGTCAATGCGCCCCGCCCACTCCCAAGACGCTCCTAACATCACCGTGCCGGCGCGGGTCCGGTGCTGCCCCGCACTACCAGCTCCGGTGGCACCAGCGGCTCGGCCGAGGCGCGCCGCCCGGTCTCGATCGTGCGCAGCAGCATCCGCAGGCTCCGCCGGCCCATTTCGATGAAGTCCTGGCGCACCGTGGTCAGCGGCGGAAGGAAGTACGCGGCCTCGGGGATGTCGTCGAAGCCCACCACGCTGACGTCGTCGGGAACCCCGCGGCCGGCCTCGTGCATGGCGCGCAGCACGCCCAGGGCCATCTGGTCGTTGGCCACGAACACCGCGGTGACTTCTCGATCGGCGCTGAGCCGCCGCCCCAGGTCGTAGCCGGCCTGCGGGCTCCAGTCGCCTTCGAGCGGCTCGGGTATGTCGAAGCCGCCGCTTTCCAGCGTCGCCTGCCATCCCTCGCGACGCTGTCTGGCCTCGATGAAGTCGCGCGGTCCGGTGATGTGGTGCACGGTCTTGTGACCGAGGTCGAGCAGGTGCCGGGTCGCGCTCACCGCGCCTGCCACCTGGTCGACCGCCACCACTGGGGCACCGTGCTCGGGACCCGCCTCGGCCGCCACGAGTGGCATGTCGCTCGGCGCGTGGAGCAGCGCCTCGCCGGCCTGCGCGTGCGGCGCGATCACCAGAATGCCCTCCACCCCCTGCCGGCGCAGGCGTTCGACCGCGTCGACCACCGATGAGCGGTCCAGTGCCTCCAGGCTGGCCACGATGGTGAAGTAGCCGGCCTCGTGGGCCGCGCGCTCGATCCCGAACAGGGTCGAGGCCGGGCCGTACAGCGTGGTGTCGAAGCTGACCACGCCGAGCATCTTCGAGCGCCCGGTGACCAGCGCCCGCGCCACCGGATTCGGCCGGTAGCCCAGCTCCTGCATGGCCGCCATCACCCGTTTGCGGGTCTCCGGCCGCACGTGCGGGCTGCCGTTGATCACCCGGGAGACGGTCTGGTGAGAGACGCCGGCCAGCCGGCCGACGTCGGACATCACCGGCGCTCGGGAGCGCGGCCGGGCCTGGCCGCCATCCCCGTCGCCATCACCGTCGGGCCAGTGCTCGCCACCACCGCTCGCGTCCGATCCGTCTATGTCATCCCCAGACTGCATCTGAGCTCCTCTCGCGGCTCGCCCACCGCGACGATCACCCCCTTCGATCGCGGCATGTTAGCGCTAACTGCTCGCCCAGCAATAAGATCGCGGCACACGTCGATCGCGAAGGAGCACCGATGAAGACCAGCCTGGGTATCTGGGCGTTCGGACCGATGATCACCCGGTTCGTCCCCGTCGGCTACCAGCCAGAGCACAGCTACGAACCCGAGCCGGTCGCCGAGAAGGTGCACCGCGCGGTCGAGGGGCTGGGCGATCTGATCGACGGCTATGAGTTCCACTATCCGAACGAGCTCTCGCCCGAGAACCTGGACGAGGTCCGCGCCGCGTTGGGCAGTCATGACATCTACTGCATCGCCGGGGGCTTGCACCTGGATCCGCGGTTTGGGCGCGGGGGGCTGGTCAACCCGGATCCGGCGCTGCGCGCGGAGGCGGTCGGAGTCGTTCGCGATGCGGCCGCGTTCGCCGGGTCGCTCGGCGCTCACCTGATCATCTGGCCCGGCGGCGAGGGCTACAACTACCCCTTCCAGACTCCCTACGTCGAGTCGTGGGGCTGGCTGATCGACGGGCTCGGCGAGGCGGCGTCGGTGTGCCGTGACCACGGGGTCAAGCTGTTCCTCGAGCACAAGAACTCCGAGCCGGCGATGAAGATCCTGATGCGCAACATCGGCATGTGCCTGTTCGTCGTGAACAAGCTGCGCGAGCGGGGCCTCGACAACGTCCAGATCAACATGGACTGGCAGCACCTGATCATGAACGGCGAACACCTGCCCGAGTACGCCGCGCTGTTGGCCTCCGAGGGCCTGCTCGGCCACCAGCACGGCAATTCGGGCTGGGGCACATTCGACGACGACAACATGGTCGGCGCCACCGCGTTCATGGAAACGCTCGAGCTGGCACTCGAGTTCCGGCGGTGTGGGTACGGCACGAACGGCGAGCGGCTGGGGTTCGATCTGTACCCGTACACCGAGGATCAGATCGGCGCGGTCCGCCGCTCGGTTCTGCAGTGGCAGTTCATCGACTCGGTGGCGGGGCGGATCGACGATGCGGCGCTGCGCGAGGCCCAGCAGGCCAAGGATGCGGTGCGCGCCTACGAGATCGTCTACGCGGCTCTGGGTGCGTGAGCCGCGAGGATCTTGTGCAGCCGGTCGGCCTCCGTCTGCGGGCGCTCCTCGAGGCGCTCCTCGGTGACCCGGAGGGTTACGTACCCGTGCGACAAGGTGACGGCGTCGCGCTCGCGGTCGGTCTCAAACGCGGGCTTGCCCTGGTGGAAGGGCCAGCTGTCGAGTTCGACGATCACCCGCTCGGCGACGAACAGCGCGTCGACGATGTAGCCGAGGAG
The DNA here is from genome assembly GCA_963834675.1 of uncultured Solirubrobacterales bacterium. GTDB lineage: Bacteria > Actinomycetota > Thermoleophilia > Solirubrobacterales > Solirubrobacteraceae > Palsa-465. The sequence goes on along the minus strand of CAWICS010000008.1, from coordinate 66,751 downwards.
CGGCGCACCCATGACGGGGATCGGCAGGCCGTAGCGCTTGCAGAAGACGGGGAACTCGTCCTCCCATCCCGAGCGGGTCGGCGTGCCGGGCAAACCGAGCAACTTGGCGATCCGGCGGGCGCCCGGCGCGCTCGGATGGCGTGCGAGGGTTTCCGCGAACTGTCCCTCGGTCGCCCAGAACGAGTTCAGCATGTTGTTCACCGAGCGCGTGAGCGACTTGACGTTGAGGCGCGGGGCCAAGTCGAGAGCCGTGCGAGCCGGCGTGGTCACCCGGATGCCGAGATGGGTGGTCACGTCGCGCCGGTGCAGGGTGGTGCTGCGGTGCACCCGGATCCCTTTCGTGCGCCGGTCGCGCACGACCGTGACCTCGTAGGGCCGGTCCCACTGCCTCCAATAACCCCAGAGCGTCATCGCGGAGCTATGGCTGAGCGCGGCGCCTCGCCCGCACGCGAGAACCGAGGCGCTCGCCCACTCCTGCGGCGTGATCGGTGGCCGGCCGACCGAATAGACGCCCGCGTAGACGCGGAACAGGCGGCCCGCCTGGACCCGGCGGCGGATCCCGTCGTCAGTCACTCCAAGTTCGAGCAACTGTGCCCGGGTGACGTTGCCACCCTGTTTCGCCGCCGCCCTGGCGATCGCGTGGGAAATAACTCGCGCTTTCCGCGAGTTATCTCCCGAAGGCCCGAAGACGGGGGACGTCACGTACACCCAGAGCCCGCAGGAAAGGCCTCTTCTCCCCTCCGATGACCGTTCTTTTCGGGATCGACGTCGGCACGAGCGCCACCAAGGGGGTGGCGATCGACCCGGACGGCGAGGTGCTCGCGCGGGCCGAGGCCGAGTACCCGCTGTCCACGCCCCGGGCCGGCTGGGCCGAGCAGGACCCGGAGGATTGGTGGCGCGCCACCGAAAAGGTCCTGCGCGAGCTGACCAAGGCCGTCGGCGACCCAGGAGGCATCGGGCTGAGCGGGCAGATGCACGGTCTCGTCGCGCTCGACGCGAACGACGACATCCTCCGCCCGGCGATTCTGTGGAACGACCAGCGCACCCAGGCCGAGTGCGAGGAGATCGAGAACACGATCGGGCTCGAGCGCCTCATACAACTGACCGGCAACCGGGCGCTGACCGGGTTTACCGCCCCCAAGCTCCTGTGGCTGCGCGCCAACGAGCCGGACACCTACGAGCGCATCGCGCGGATCGCGTTGCCCAAGGACTACGTCCGACTCAAGCTCACCGGCGAGCACGCCACCGACGTCTCCGACGCCTCCGGCACCCTGCTGCTCGACGTCGCGAACCGCACCTGGAGCGAGGAGGTGCTCGAGGCGCTGCACATCGACCCGGCCTGGCTGCCGAAAACGCTCGAGAGCCCGGCTGTCTCCGGCCAGACGAAAGACGGAACACCCGTCGCGGGCGGCGCCGGCGACCAGGCGGCCGGCGCGCTCGGCGTCGGCGTCGACAAGCCCGGGCCGGTGTCGGTGGCGCTCGGCACCTCCGGCGTGGTGTTCGCGGCACTAGAAAAGTTCGCCGCCGACCCGGAGGCCCGCGTCCACGCGTTCTGCCACGCGGTACCTCACGCCTGGCACGCCATGGGCGTGATGCTCTCGGCCGCCGGCTCGCTCTCCTGGCTGCGGAACGCCACCGACCCACAAGCGCCCTTCGACACGCTGCTCAAGGAGGCCGACGACTGGCCGCCGGGCACCGAAGGGCTCACCTTCCTCCCCTACCTGGCCGGCGAACGCACCCCCCACGCCGACCCCGACGCCCGCGGCGCATTTGCCGGCCTGAGCATCCGCCACAACCGCGGCGCGCTCGTCCGGGCCGTCCTCGAAGGCGTCGCCTACGGCCTCAGAGACTCCTTCGATCTGATCTCCGAACTCGGTGAGACACCCCAGCTGGGTCGCGTGTCGGGCGGCGGCGCCCGCAGCGACCTGTGGGCGAAGATCATCGCGTCGACCCTGGACCTCCCCCTCGAGCGCATCGCGGTCGACGAGGGCGCGGCATTCGGCGCGGCGATCCTCGCGGGAGTCGCCGCCGAGATCTGGCCCGACGTCCACGCCGCAGTCAAAGCCACCGTGCGCCCGCGGGGGAAGATCGATCCAGTCCCGGAGTGGGTCGCGACCTACGCAGAGCAGCGCGAGCGCTACCGCGCCCTGTACCCGGCGCTCAAGGGCTGTTAGCGCTCACAAATTAAGATTCGCCCCCGCTCACCGGGGGTATGCGCGGCTCGGTCGAACCCGTCAGTAGCAAGAGGGAGGTGGGGTCGATGGACCTCAGGATGATTCGCGCGGCCATGGCCGCACTCGTCGCGGCGATCGCGTTCATGGCCGCGTCCGCGGCTACCGCCGGCGCGCAGGCGAGCACCCCGAGCGATGTCGGCCCCGCGTCGCTGCCCGCCAATCCGGGCGATCCGAACCTGGGAGTGGCCAACCAGGACGCCCGCACCTTCAACTTCGACGACGGCTGGCGGTTCAAGCTGGTCAACACCAAGGACACCAGCGATCCGAGCGGCATCTTCGGCAACTCGTCGGACCCCAAGGCCGCCGCCCCCGGCTTCCCCGACTCCGACTGGGAGCGCGTGACGCTTCCTCACGACTGGAGCATCACCCAGCTTCCCCAGCCCGACCAGACCAACGCCACCGGTTACTTCCCCGGCGGCCTCGGCTGGTACCGCAAGAGCTTCACGCTGCCGGCCTGGATGAAAAACAAGGACATCTCGATCGACTTCGACGGCGTGTTCGACAACTCCTACGTGTACCTGAACGGACAGCTGCTGGGCAACCACCCGTACGGATACACGGGCTATAGCTACGACATCACCAACCTGGTCCACATCCACGGCCGCAACGTGCTCGCGGTGGTCGTCCAGAATCAGGAGCCGAGCAGCCGCTGGTACTCAGGAAGCGGGATCACCCGGCACGTGCACCTGACCGTGGTGGATCAGGTCCACATCGCGCGCTGGGGGACGTTCGTGACCACCCCGAACCTGGCCAACACGATCAAGTCCGGCTACGCCGACGTCCAAATCGCCACCCAGCTGATCGGCAACGCGAAGAATGTGCGCATCGCCTACGCGGTCGTCGATCCGGCCGGCCGCACCGTGGCTCGATCGGCCGGCGACCCCGCGGGCGCGACCGACCTCCGCGTCGATCACCCATGGCTCTGGTCGACGACCACGCCGAACCTGTACTCGCTTCGCACCACGGTGATCAGAAGGCACCGGGTGATCGACCGCGCCACCACGGCGTTCGGGATTCGCTGGCTCACCTTCGACCCGAACAGGGGGATAGCGCTCAACGGCAAGCCCTTGAAGCTGTACGGCGTCGACCTGCACAACGACGAGGGAGCGCTCGGATCGGTCGACAACTACGACGCGCTGTGGCGCCAGATGAGTGCGCTCAAGGCGATGGGCGTCAACGCGTTCCGCACCTCTCACAACCCGCCCTCGCCCGAGATGATCGACGTCTGCCAGAAGCTGGGCATCGTGATGATGGTTGAGGCGTTCGACGCCTGGGACGTCGGCAAGCTGAGCCAGGACTATCACCTGTACTTCAACCAGTGGAGCGACTACGACATCAAGGAGATGGTCGACGAGGCCAAGAACTCGCCAGCGGTGATCATGTGGTCGATCGGCAACGAGATCCCCGACTTCACCTCGCCGCAGGCGCTCCCGATCGAGCAACGGCTGATCGCCGACATCAGGTCGATCGACACCACCCGTCCGGTCGTCGCCGGCTCTGATCGCTACCGCAGCGTTCCGAAACCCGGCTCCACAGCCGACAAGATGCTCCAGAACCTCGATGGCCTGGGGGTCAACTACGACACGGCCAAGGCGATCGACGGACTGCACGCCCAGTACCCGACGAAGTTCTTCTTCGCCTCGGAGTCCTCGTCGGAGACCTCGACCCGTGGCTACTACCAGGACCCGACCCTGCTCAACACCGGCCAGAATTTCACGCCGGGCAGGGAGGAGGTGTCCTCCTACGACAACAACCTCGACGACTGGACGCTGAGCGGGGACTACAGCCTGAAGGTCGACCGCGACCGTCAGTTCTTCGCCGGCGAGTTCGTGTGGTCGGGCTGGGACTACATCGGCGAGCCCACCCCGTATTCGACCTTCCCGGTGAAGACCTCGTTCTTCGGCCTCGAGGACACCGCGGGCTTCCCCAAGGATCAGTACTACCTGTTCAAGTCCCAGTGGAACCCGTCCCCGATGGTCCACATCGTTCCGATGAACTGGACCGACCACAAGCCGGGACAAACCGTTCAGGTTTGGACATACGCCAACACGCCGACGGTCGAGCTGTTCCTGAACGGCAAGTCGCTCGGCGCCAAGTCGTTCACTCGCAAGACCACGACGTTCGGTCAGTCCTACCTCGAGACCAGCGAATGCCCCGGGGACGACAAGAACTACACCGGTGGCGCCTGCCCCGGTAGCTATGAGAGTCCGAACGGCAGCTCGGGCAAGCTTCACCTGACCTGGAACGTGCCGTTCGAGCCCGGGCGGCTGGTCGCGGTGGCCGAGGACACAGCCGGCCACGCGGTCGCCAAGGACGTTCTCGACACGGCGGGACACCCGGACGCCCTGCACATCAGCACCGACAAGAGCTCGCTCAGGGCGGACGGCGAGTCGCTGGCCTATCTCACGGTCCAGGTCGACGACGCGCACGGCGTGGAGGTTCCGCACGCCGACAATCCGATCCACGTTTCGGTGACCGGCGCCGGCACCTTCGCCGGCGCGGACAACGGCAAGGAGGACGACGCCGAGGGCTACAAGGCGACCACGCACGACGCGTTCAACGGCTTGATGCTGGCGATCGTGCAGGCGGCCGACCGCCCCGGCCCGATCCACGTCAGCGTCACATCCCCGGGGCTAAGGGGTGCCGAGGTCACGCTCCGCTCGAGCGAGCATCCTCGTGATCACGGACAGGCCACGCAGACTCAGCTGCCGCGCAGCCCGAGCGCGCCAGCGCCGAGCAGCCTCCCCCCGACCGCCGACGCGAGCTTCACGGGCGGCGTGTTCCCCGGCTTCGGCTCGGACTTCGGGGTGAGCACGACGCTCCCGGCGAACATGCTCGACAACGACACCTCGACGTTCTGGTCAGACCGCTACAGCAAGGTCGCCACCCAGACGCTCCCGGCGGTCACCAACGCACGACCGCACGTCTGGGTGAGCCTCACCTGGGCCCCGGCCAAGCAGGTCGGACAGCTCGCGGCGAACTTCATCACCGACGCGAACGACGAGCTACCCGCCGCCGTGACCGTGTACTACCGAAGCGGCCAGGACTGGATCCCGGTAAGCGCCCAGCACGTGAGCTTCGCCACCGCCTCGAACCAGCCGTCCACGATCACCTTCGACCCGGTGAGCACCACCGCGCTGAAGCTCGACATGACGAGTGCCGCCCCCTACGACCCGAACACCGGCAACCTGGCGATCTCGGAGCTGCACGTCCAGGGCGTGAACTAACGCAGCGCGCCGACCGCGGCCTCGACCGCCTCGAGCACCGCCCCGGAGCTGACCAACTCCTCGACCACGGCCAGCTCTGGGGCCAGGAACCGGTCGGGACCGGGACCTGGCACGCGCGCGCGCAACACCGACAGCGCCGCCCCCGTCCCGGGCGCGGGCTGAAGCGGCGCCCGTAGGTCGAGCCCGCGCGCCGCGCAGCACAGCTCGACCGCGACGATCCGGGTCAGGTTGGCCACCACGGTCCGCAGCTTGCGCGCCGCCCCCCAGCCCATCGACACGTGGTCCTCCTGCATCGCGCTCGTGGGCAGCGAGTCGACACTGGCCGGCGCGGCCAGGCGGCGGTTCTCGGCCACCATCGCGGCCTGCGTGTACCCGGCCAGCATCATCCCCGAGTCGACCCCGGGGTCGGCGGCCAGGAACGGCGGCAGCCCGTGCGACCGGCCCGCGTCCAGCAAGCGGTCGGTTCGCCGCTCGGCGATCGCCCCCACCTCGGCGGCGGCGATGGCCAGGTAGTCGCACGCCAGCCCGACCGGTGCGCCGTGGAAGTTGCCGCACGACTCGACGCGGCCGTCGGGCAGGACCATCGGGTTGTCGATCGCCGAGCGCAGCTCGACGGAAGCCACCCCGGAGGCAAACGCGAGAGCATCCCGCGCCGCCCCGATCACCTGCGGAGCACACCGCAGCGAGTAGGCGTCCTGCACGCGCGGATCGCCATACCGGTGACTCGCAACCACAGCCGATTCCGCCAGCAGCGCCCGCAGATTGGCAGCGCTGTCGATCTGCCCGGGCTGGGGACGTAAAGAAATCAGGTCCTCGGCGAACGCCCGGTCGGTCCCGAGCAGCGCCTCGACCGACATCGCCGCCGCGACGTCGGCCACGCGCAACAGCGCGGCGAGGTCGAAGCACGCCAGCACGAGCATCCCGAGCATTCCGTCGGTGCCGTTGATCAGCGCGAGCCCCTCCTTGGCTCCCAACTCGAGCGGCTCGAGACCCGCCGAGGCCAGCGCGTCAGCCGCCGGGCGCCGAACCCCGGCACCATCAACCACCCACCCCTCGCCGGTCAGGACCAGCGCGCAGTGAGCCAGGGGCGCCAGGTCGCCGCTCGCCCCGAGCGAGCCGTGCTCGGGGACCACCGGAGTGAGCCCCGCGCCGAGCAGCGCGAGCATCCGCTCGACCACCACCGGCCGCGCGCCGGATCGACCCATCGCCAGACTCCGAGCCCGGAGCAGCATCATCGCCCGCACGACTTCGCGCTCGATCGCCGGCCCCATCCCCGATGCATGCGAGCGGATCAGCGAACGCTGTAGAACGACCCGGGCCGACGCCGGGATCCGGACCAGCGCGAGCGACCCGAACCCGGTCGAGATCCCGTAGGCCGGCTCCTCAGCGTCGGCCCGCGCCGCCACCACGGCGGCGCTCCGCTCCATCTCGGCCCGGGCGGCAGAACCGAGCACGACCGGAGCGTCGCCGCGCGCCACCGCGACCACCTCGGCGGCCGAGACCCCCTCCGGGGTCAGCTCCACGACACCGCTCACGAGGGCACCCGCGCGCCGGGGCCCGGGCGCACCTCGACCGCTCCCTCAGGAGGCACAGATCCGGCTGGCAGCAGCGCGAGCACGCTGCCCCCGAACCCGCCCCCCATGATCCGCGCGCCCACCGCGCCGGCCCGTTTGCAGCGCGCCACTGCGTCTTCGACCGCGTCCGTCGACACCTCGTAGCAGTCGCGCAGGCTGGCGTGCGAGGCGTCGAGCAGGCGGCCGAGCTCATCCAGATCCTCGCGTTCGAGGGCCGCAACCGCATCGCGCACCCGCTCGTTCTCGCTCACCACGTGCCGGACACGCAGGGACAACGGCGAAGGCAGCTCCGAAGCCATCCCAAGCGTCGCGTCCCGCAGGCTGTCCAGGCCCAGCCGTGAAGCTGCCTCGGCGCACTCCGCCCGCCGGTCGTTGTAGCCCGAGCCCGCGTGCGTGTGCTCCTCGCCCGAATCGAGCACGAACAACTTGAAGTCTTCGAGCGAGAGCGACACCGGGCGCACGTCGAGCGAGCGGAAGTCGACCACGAGCGCATGACCAGCTGAGCCGAACAGCGAGGCGATCTGGTCGAGCAGCCCGGTCTGCGCGCCGACCCAGTCGTTCTCGATCCGCGAGCACAGCCGAGCCAGCTCCAATCGATCCGGCTCGGACGCCTCGGCCACGGCCAACAGGGCCAGCACCAACGCGACCTCCAGCGCGGCCGAAGACGACAGCCCCGCGCCGCGCGGCACGGTCCCGACGATCTCGAGCGAGGCACCGCGAAGCGACACCCCGGAGCGGCCCAACTCGCCGGCCGCACCTCGCACGAACCCTCGCCAGCCCTCGGCCGACGACACCCCGTCGAGCGAGAATCCGTCGCGCTCGTCCAAATCGACCGCCACGGCCTCGATCCGGCGGTCGGCCAAACCGCGGCCGCGCACGGTCACCCCGTCGGCAATCGCGAACGGCAGCGCCAGTCCCTGGTTGTAGTCGGTGTGCTCGCCGATCAGGTTGACCCGACCGGGCGCGAACGCGGTGACGTGGGAGGACACGATTTCACTAGTGTGCCGGTCCGATGGAAGCCGTGAAGTGGGGAATCATCTCGACCGCGAAGATCAATCGCCTGTTCCTTGACGGTGCGCGCGACGCGAACGGGGTCGAGATCGCCGCCGTGGCCAGCCGCGACAAGGCCAAGGCAGACCAGTACGCGCAGGAGAACGAGATCGCCACCGCCCACGGGAGCTACGAGGAGCTCCTGCAAGACCCGCAAATAGAGGCGGTCTACATCTCGCTGCCCAACTCGCTGCACGTCGAGTGGAGCATCCGCGCCCTGCAAGCCGGCAAGCACGTTCTGTGCGAGAAGCCACTGAGCCGACGGGCGCAAGAGGTCGAGCGCGCGTTCGACGCGGCCGATCAAGCCGGGCGCCTGCTCATGGAGGCGTTCATGTGGCGCCACAACCCGCAGACCGGCAAGCTCGTCGAGCTCCTCCACCAGGGTGCAATCGGCCGGATCCGCATGATCCGCGCCGCGTTCGGGTTCGTCACGAACGACCCCGCCAACGTCCGCCTCCAGGCCGGCCTGGACGGCGGTGCGCTGATGGACGTGGGGTGCTACTGCGTGAGCGCAGTCCGGCTGATCGCCGGCGAGCCCGAGCGGCTCAGCGCCGAGCAGGCGCTCGGGGGCGACGGCGTGGACGTGGCCTTCGCCGCCACCATGCGCCACGCGAACGAGGTCATCAGTCACTTCGACTGCGGCCTGGCCCTCGACAGCCGCGACCTGCTCGAGGTCGTCGGCGACGGAGGCTCCCTGCGGCTCGACGACCCCTGGCACTGCCGCAACCCGGGCATCGACCTCACCCGCAAGGGCACCACCGAACGGATCGCGATCGAAAAGGCGAACTCCTACGGCCTGGAGGCCGAGAACTTCTCAGCCGCGATTCGGGGCGCCGCAACGCCCCTCCTCAGCCGACAAGACGCCACCGGGCAGGCCCGTGCGATCGACGCGCTGTACCGGGCCGCCGACACAGGCCAGGCGGTCACGGTCGCCTCTCTATCCTGAAGGCGATGGCGTCGCGTGCCTCAGCCGCCCTGGGCGAGATCATCCGCCAGCAGCGTGAGCTGGCCGAGTTGTCGGTGCGGCAGTTCGCCGAGCTCGCCGGCATCTCGAACCCGTATCTCTCCCAGATCGAGCGCGGACTCAGGGCTCCCTCCCAGCAGGTCCTCGACGGGATCGCCAAGGCCCTGAAGCTGTCCTCCGATGCGCTCTATGAGCAGGCCGGCATGGCGCCGCCGGGATCCGAGCCCGAGGCGAACGCCACCCTCGAGGCGATCGCCGTCGATCCGCGCCTGACCGCGCGCCAGCGCAAGGCGCTGGCCGAGATCTACGAGTCCTTCGTGGCCTCGTCGCCGACCGGGAAGAGGAACTCCCATTAGCGCCCGGGCGGCCATCGTCACGGGCGCCGCGAGCGGGATCGGCCGCGCGGTGGCCGAGCGGCTGCAGAGCGACGGCATGGACGTGCTGGCCGTCGATCTCAATCCGGATCAAACCGGGCCCGGGACACCATTCCAAGCCGACCTGACCGACGCTGCCGCCAACGAAGCCGCGGTCAATGAAGCACTGAACCGCTTCGGCCGGATCGACATCGTGGTGGCCAATGCCGGTATCCAGCACGTCTCCCCGATCGAGGAGTTCCCGGTCGAGAAGTGGAACACGATCGTCGCGCTGCTCCTGACCAGCCCGTTCCTGCTCGCGAGATATTCGTGGCCCGCGCTGAAAGCTTCCGGCGCGGGCCGGTTCGTGGCCATCGCCTCGGTGCATGGCCTGGTCGCTTCGCCCTACAAGGCCGCGTACATCTCGTCCAAGCACGGCGTGATCGGGCTGTGCAAGACGCTCGCGCTCGAGGGCGCCGAGCACGGCATCACCGCCAACGCGGTGTGCCCCGCCTACGTGCGCACCCCGCTGGTCGAGAAGCAGATCGCCGACCAGGCCCGCGCCCATGGCCTGCCCGAGGACGAGGTGCTCGAGAAGGTGATCCTCCAGCCCCACGCGATCAAGGAGCTGATCGAGCCCTCCGAGGTGGCCGGCGTCGTCGCCTTCCTGGTCAGCCCGGCCGGCAAGATGTTCACCGGATCCCCGGTCACCCTCGACCAGGGCTGGACCTCGCGCTGACCGTAACGGCGGTCAGCCCGCCTGGGCCACCTCGGCGCGCAGCGGCCTCAGCATCTCCTCGAGCCGGACCAGCTGGTCGAGCATCGCGTCTGACGCCTGCTCCATGACCTCGTTGGCCTGGACGACCCCGTTGTCGTCGATGAACTGCTGGTAGAACGGGATGTTGACCTGCTCGATCACCGGGGTCAGCCGAACCGCGGTCACGACCTGCTGGAGCTGCTCGACCGAGCGCGTGCCGGCCGCCACCCCGCCGTAGGAGACGAATCCGACCGGCTTGTAGCGCCATTCGTGGTGCAGGTAGTCGATCGCGTTCTTCAGCGACGCGGGATAACCGTGGTTGTACTCGGGGGTGACGAACACGAACGCATCCGCCGCATCGACCTTCTCGCTCCACTCGTGGGTGTGGCGGTTCGTGTACCGGCGCAGACGCGGGTGGTTCGGCTCGTCCAGGAGCGGAAGCCGAAACTCGGCCAGGTCGACGACCGTGAGCTCGAAGCCCCCGTGATCGGTGGCGCGCTGCATGAACCACTGAGCCACGGGTTCCCCGCCCCGGCCGGGACGGGTGCTGGCGATTACGATCATCAGCTTGGGCACTCGCGGCAGAGTACCCGGCCTGGTCTCAGCGGAACCTGACGAGTGCGATCTGACCGCGCGCGGTGGAGGGGCCGTCGGAGATCGTCACCGACACGCCGAGCTGGTTGCCGTGCGCGTGGGCGAGCATCGAGCGCCCGGCCGAGGTGAGCGAGAAGATCAGATACCCGACGCTGCGCGCTCCCAGCAGCTCAGAGCCCGTCGAGGCGATCACGGTCCTGCCCACCGAAACAGTGGTCTTCGTGTGACAGGGGGTACTGGCCAGGCACTGGGCGAGAATCCCGCCCACGCCGCCGGGGGAGACGAAGTCGGAGAGGCCGAGCAGTTGCAGCGACGGAGACTGGCTGGCCGAGCGCGCCGGCGCCGATCCGCTGGTCGAAAACGGAACCAGCGTGATGTAGCGGCTGAAGCTCAGCTTCGAGACATCCTGGCCGGTCATGTGCACGAGCAGCCGATGGCCTCTGGCGTGGGCGAGCATCGAGCGCCCCGCGCCGGTCAGCGTGAAGTAGATGAGCCCGCCGCCCTGAGCGGGGACGTGCTCGGTCCCGGTGTGGGCGATCACGGTGCGTCCGGCGGTGATCGTCACCGAGATGTGGCAGGTGCTCGAGTTGAAGCACACCGCGGGAAGGCCGCCGACGCCGGTCCCGGAGACAAACGCGCTGCGCCCCTCGATCCCGATGTGCGGCCCCACCGACGTGGTGCCCGATGTGGCCAGCACCTGTCCATTCGATCCCAGCGCCTGCACCTCGAACACCGGCATCCCGGTGTTCGCCGCGATCCCGGTTTCGAACCCGCCCCAACCCCCGCCCGCCTGCGGCGTCAGCGAGCCCGCAGTCGGCCCGGCCAGCACCCGCCATGACGAGATCGTGGTGGCGCCGTTCCAGCTCGCCCATACCTCGGTGGTCCCGTCGTTGTTTGGGGCCGCGCCGATGTTCGGCGCAGTGTTCGGCTGCCCGCTCCAGGCCATCCGGTAGGCGCGGTAGGTCGAGGTGTTCGAGGTGAAGCGAGCGTCGAAGATCTCCTTGCCCGACGAGGTGAACTCGGAAAAGTAGGGCTGCTGTCCCCACCCCACGAACACGTCGCCGTTCGGGAGCACCTGAGCATTACCCTCGAAGTGGGTGCTGAGCGCCGGGCTGTGGGCGTACTGGCGCACCAGCGACGCCGTCTTCCGACTCTGGTTGACCGAGATCCGAACCGCCCGTGCGTTGTGGACCGTCGGCGGCCCGCCCCCGTCGTCGAACATCGTGATCGATCCGTCCGGTTGCTCGACCGCGCTGTGCTGGAAGGCCACGGCGGCGCCGGACCCCCACTTGAAGCTGCTCTGGTTCGAACCCAGCGTCCAGATGATCCCGCCGGTCGACCGGTTGACCTTGTAGACCGCCCACGTGTTGCGCATCGAGATGAGCAGGTTGCCCGCGCGGTCGAGCGCGACCGAGTTCAGGTGGTATGGGTCATACACGAACCCCGGCGTCTTTGTGTTGAAGAACGACTCGCTGATCGGGACGTGGTCAAGCGCGTGCCACTCGAACAGCACCAGGCCGGTCTTGATGTCGATCTCCTGAACCACCGCATCCATCAGCGGCTTGGTCAAGCTCCCGTAGTGGACGGGCGACACGCCGACGACGTACGCGTCACCCTGGGGCGTGACCAGGAACTCGTGCAGATCCATGCCCTGCAGCCCGTTGCCGGCCTGCACGGTCGCGATCTGCTGATAGGAGCTGTTGTAGATGACGCCCTCGCCGCGGCCCGAGCCGTTGTTCGTAAAGCCCTGCCACCAGGTCAACACGGGCTGTGAGCCCAATTGCTGGACGCGGAAGTCGGTTGCGAGCTGGTTGGCCGGCAGCGGCAGGAACCAGATCATCCGGCCCGATGGGTCGAGGATCATCGGGCCGTTCTGGAGCGGGCCGAACTGCGGCGTGACGAAGATGTCCCCGTTATAGATCGAGCTCGATCGCCGGTTGATCGTGATCGAGGCCGGCGTGAGATCGGGGCGCGTCACGAAGTGCTGCACGCCGCCCGAGCCCGCCGGCACCATCGGCAGCGGCATCGGGTTGATCGTCCCGAACGGCGTGATGACGGTGAAGTGGTAGCTCCCATTGGTGCCGCCCACGACGTTCAGCCCCGTGCTCACCGTCACCGTCTCACCGGGCGCGAAGGGCTGACTCGGGACGAAGCTCCCACCCTGCCCGTCGGAGTCAGCCTGGATCGTGCCGCTGTGAGCCCCGCTGCTCGAGCCAACCACCTGGACCGATCCGATCTGGCCGGCCGGGATGCCCCGGAAGGTGATCTGGGTCTGGGGCAGCGCGGTGCTCGTGTTCGGCGACGGGTACACGCTGACCGCCGGCGGTTGAGCCAGGGCCGCGGGAGCCGCGATCAGCAACACGAACGCCGCCACGGAGGTGACGGCGAATGCCCTGCTGGTCCTGGCCTTCAGCTGTCTGAGAACGTCCTGCAACCTCTGATCAAACCCGTGAGCCACGCAAACGTTGCGGCTCGCAATGTAGCTGGCGGTCCGTACGGTTACCGTCGGCAGCCGATCAGTAGGGTTCCGCGCCATGCGCTTCGCCTCGGTCCTGCACGAAGGCACGCCGATGGCTGTGGCCATCGAGGGCGACCAGGCCATCCCCCTGGAGGGCATTCGCGAGCTCGGCGTCGACACGCCCCTGTCTCTGTTGCGCGACCCGCCGCTGGACCACGATTCCGCGCTCCCGATCGCCGAGCTGCACCGCCGGGCCGTCGTGCCCCGCCCCGGCAAGGTCATCTGCGTAGGGCTGAACTACGCCGACCACATCGAGGAGACCCAGCGCGAGCGCTCCGACTACCCGGTGCTGTTCGCCAAGCTCGCCACCACGCTCACCGGTCCCTACGACGAGATCCGGCTGCCCCCGGAGAGCCGGGCGATCGACTACGAGGGCGAGCTGGTCGTGGTGATCGGGGAGCGCGGCCGGCGGATCCCCGCCGAATCCGCCTTGGACCACGTGGCCGGGTACGCGATCGCCAACGACGTCTCGATGCGCGACTACCAGTACAGGACCCACCAGTGGCTCCAGGGCAAGGCGTGGGATGCCTCCACCCCGGTGGGTCCGGACCTGGTCACGCGCGAGGAGGTAACCGAGCCGCTGACGCTCAAGACCTTCGTCAACGGGAACACGGTTCAGGACACCACGACCGAGCTGATGATCTTCGACGTGGCCACGCTGGTCAGCACGGTGTCGGAGTTCGCCACGATCGAGCCCGGCGATCTGATCCTGACCGGCACCCCGGGCGGAGTCGGCTACCGCCGCGATCCCCAGCTGCTGCTCGGCGACGGCGACGTGGTGGTCGTCGAGATCGATCAGGTCGGCCGGATCGAGAACCGCTGCGTGGCCGATCAGACGTAGCTCGCGAGCGCGTCCCGAACCGCCGTCGCGAATCCGTCTACGTCCTCCTCGGTGGTGTCCCATGAGCACATCCACCGCACCTCCCCCGCTGCCTCGTCCCACACGTAGAACGGATACTCGCGCTGGAGTGAGACGATCACGCTCGGGGGCAGGATCGCGAACACCGCGTTGGCCTGGACCGGCCGGGTGATCTGGACCCCGGGCACGTCGCTCACCGCGTCGGCCAGGCGCGCCGCCATCGTGTTGGCGTGGCGGGCGCAGCGCAGCCACAGCTCGTCTGCGATCAGCGCGTCGAACTGGGCGGCCAGGAAGCGCATCTTGGACGCCAGCTGCATGGACTGCTTACGGACGTACAGGAAGTCCTGCGCGAGCTCGGCGTTCAGCAGGACCACCGCCTCGGCGCCGAGCAGGCCGTTCTTGGTGCCGCCGAACGAGATCACGTCCGCGCCGGATGCGGCCTCGCGCAGCCCCACCCCCAGGGCCGCGGCGGCGTTCGACAGGCGCGCTCCGTCGACGTGGAGCAGGAGGCCGTGCGAGTGCGCGACATCGGCCAGTTCGCGCACCTCCGAAACCGTGTACAGCGTGCCGAGCTCGGTGCACTGGGAGATCGACACCAGGTGCGGCTGCACCGCGTGCTCGTCTCCGACCCGGGCGATCCGGCTCGACACGAGCTCGGGGGTCAGTTTGCCGTCGATCCCCGGAACGGTCAGGACCTTCACGCCGGCGATCACCTCGGGTGCGCCGCACTCGTCGACGTTGAGGTGCGCGGTCTCGGCGCAGATCACCGCCTCGAAGCGCCGGCAGGCCGCACGCAGCGAGACCACATTGGCGCCGGTGCCGTTGAACACGAAGAACGCGCTGGCCTGCTCGCCGAACGCGGCAGCCACTCGCGACTCGACCGAGAGCGTGTAGTCGTCGTGCCCATAGCCGAACGCGTGGCCGACGTTGACGCGGGCGATCGCCGCCAGCACGTCGGGGTGGATCGTGGCCGAGTTGTCTGAGGCGAAGCCACGCGCGCCGTTCAAGCTCACGCCGCGAGCTTAGAGACTCGAACAAGATGAGCGCGAGACTGGGATGGTCGGGGATCGAGCGGGACGGTCACGGCGATCGGCGACGCGTAGCAGCGCTACGTGAGCCGATCAACGGGGCCGTATCCGCGACGATCATCCGGCCAGAGCCAGGCCGCGCTCGTCTTGAGAGAGGATCTTGGCTTTCAGCGACGAGTAGAAGATCGACAGGGGGAACTCGTCGTCGCGCACCAGGTCGACGTACGGTCGCGGATCCTCGACGTCGGTGAAGTCGCGCGCCCCGGCCGTCCACTGCGACCCCGCGGCCGGCGCGACGCTGGCGGCGACCAGGTCGTGGGCCGCCGCCCAGTGCTGGAGCTTGGTCCGATCGATCCCGAGCCGGTAGAGCTCCTCGACCTCCCGGCGCAGAGCCGCCACGCCCTCGGCCACGCGATCCCACTCGATCGTCAGCTGGTTGTCGGTCCAGTGCAGGTAGCCGTGCCGATGCAGGTAGGCGAACAGCAGCTGGCCTCCGAGGCCGTCGTAGTTACGCACGCGCGAGCCGGTGATCGGGAAGCGCAGCAGGCGGTCGAGCAGGATCGCGTACTGGACGTAGCGGGCGAACGCCACGCCCCCCGCCTCGAGCTCCACGGCCTGCCCGAAGGTGGTCAGGTCGCAGCGCAGCTCCTCGAGCGAGTACATCCAGTACGGCGCGCGCTGGCGGATCATGAACGGGTCGAACGGCAGATCGCCATGACTGTGGTTTCGGTCGTGGATCAGGTCCCACAGGATGTAGGCCTGCTGGGAGATGGCCGGGCTGGCCAGCATGCAGGCGGCATCGGGCGGCAGGTTCAGCCGCAGCAGGTCGGCTGCCTCACCGGCCACCCGCCGCAACCGCTCAGCCTCTCGATCGCAGAAGATCGCGCCGAAGTTGCTCACCGGGCGCCCGGCGACGGAGACCGTCTCGGGGAACAGGACGGCGCATTCAGAGTCATAACCGCGCGTCGCGTCGACCAGCTCGACCGGGACGAACTTCGGGTTGTCGAACCCATTCCGCTCGAGCGACGCGATCCACTCCGGCCAGGGCACGCGCACGATCAGCGCCTCGAAGCAGGTGTCCCGGGAGCCGTTCTGCTTGTACATCGGGAACACGACCAGGTGCAGCGTCCCGTCGGCCCGCTGGAGCTCGGGGCGGAACAACTCGAGCGCCCGGGTGAAGTCAGGCTTGCCGAACCCGCCGTCGACCCACCGCCGGAGATCCGCGACCACCGCATCGAGGTACTCGACGTCGTGCGGAAAACGCGGCAGGAGCTCCTCGATGCAGGCGATCATCCGCTCCACGTGGCTCCGGGCCGCGTCGGGATCGCCGCTCAGCGACCCGTCCGGAGATTGCAGCTCGGCCAGCGCGTTGGTCTCGTCGCGGAGCGCCGTCCAGGCCGGCTCGCGCTCGACCCCCGGCTGGCGCTCGGCGACCGGCCACACGCCCCCGTCGGAGCGAGAAACCCAGTAACAGATGTTCAGCCACAGAGCCCGGTGATCGAGGGCGTCGATGCAGTCATCGCCGAACAGGTCCGAGTCGGCCAGCACGACCACCCGGCCATGTCCATGCCTGGCGGCCACGATCAGCGGCCGGTTCGGCGCCGACGCCGAGGGGTGGGTCCGGGCCAGCACGGCCGCACCGTTCGAACAGGAGATCGTCGTCGCCCGGTAGAGGCAGGCCGCCTTGACCCGTGCCAGCAGGTCGCCGGCACGGCCCCGCTCTCCCTGCCCGAGCTCGGCCAGGATCCAGCTCGGCGCGTCGCTGTAGTGCTCGTAGTCCTGCACCGTGTCGTTCTCCAGTCGCACGCGGAACCGGGCCAGGAGCTCGTTGAGGTTGTTGCCGTATTTCTCCTGCTCGGTCTCCCCGAGCACGACCAGCCCGCCGCCCGCGGCCACGAACGCCTCGATCGCATCGAGCTCCTCACCTGAGAGCTGCGGCGAGCCAGTGCCGGTCGTCCGCTCCCACCTCGGATCGGAGGGATGGGCGATGACCAGCACCTCGCAGTCACGCAGCGTCTCGGCGGTCAAAGGCTGATCGACGTTCGGCATCACCAGGAAATCGCGCGCTGCGAGCGCGGCGGCGGCGCGGGCGTACGAAGAATCGCCCGGATGGGCCGGCTGCATCGTGCGCGCCAGCTCCGGGCGAATCGTCCACGCCTCGTTATGGGACTCGTCGAAGACGACGCGGGCAAGAGTTCCGGAAGCGTTCATATCGAGAACGCTACCCCCGGATCCGGCGGTTGTCGATGCCGAATCGATGTAATCTCTGCAATGAATCGCCATATGGATGCCCAAGATCGTCAGATTCTTGCGCTGCTCGTCGAGGACGGCCGGCGCACCTACGACGACATCGCCCGTCGCGTGTCGCTGAGCGCACCGGCGGTCAAGCGCCGCGTCGATCGCCTTCGCCAGCGCGGCGCCCTCCAGGGCTTCACCGCGGTGGTCGACCGGGGCGCGCTCGGCGATCAGACCGAGGCGTTGATCGAGCTGTTCTACGCTCCGGGCACCCTGCTCGACCAGGTCACCGAAACCCTGCGCCGGCACGCCGAGGTCGTGGAGGCGTGGAGCGTGACCGGCGAGGCCGACGCGATCGCCCGGGTACGCACCCAGGACAACGCCGACCTCGAGCGCCTGATCATGGACCTTCAGCGTGACGGTCTGGTCCAACGCACCCGCTCCCAGGTTGTGCTGTCTCGGCTGGTGTCGCGCGCCGGAGCGTGATTGAGGGGCCGCCTTCGGCGGCGTCCATGGGGCCGTTCCGCCGGGCGTCCGTGCCCGGCGGGGTCGCGCGTCCTGACCGGACGGGGTACCGGGTCCCAGGGACGCCGAGCGAAGCGAGGCCACAAGTCCACAGGTCCCGTCGGCGTTAACCTTGACATGAGCTTGTCAAGGTTTGCTACAGTGCGGCCCATGCGCGATTTCCTTGCCGCCACGCGCGACCGCGTCATCGTCTACGACGGCGGGATGGGCGCCACGCTCGAGCAGTTCGACCTCAGCCTCGAAGAGGACTACCGGCTCCCCGGTCGCTGCCACGAGGTCCTGGTGCTCAACCGGCCCGACGTTATCGAGGGCGTGCACACCGCGATGCTCGACGCCGGGGCCGAGGTGCTCGAGACCGACACCTTTCAGGCCTCACGGCTGAAGCTCTCCGAGTGGGGGCTCGAGGAACATACGGTCGAGATCAACCAGAAGGCAGCCGAGATCGCCCGCAAGGCGGCCGGCGAGCACCGCTTCGTGGCCGGCTCGATCGGCCCCACCGGCTTCCTGCCGGCCAGCGACGACCCGTCGCTCGGCCAGATCCGCTTCCCCGAGCTGTTCGACGTCTTCCAGGAGCAGGCCCACGCGCTGGTCAAGGGCGGCGTCGATCTGATCATCATCGAGACCGCCCAGGACATCCTCGAGGTCAAGGCCGCCATTCTGGGCGCGCGCGAGGCGTTCAAGGTCACCGGGCGGACCGTGCCGATCCAGTGCAGCGTCTCGCTCCTGCCCCAGGGCGGCAAGATGCTCCTCGGCACCGACATCAGCGCCGTGCTGACCACGCTCGAGGCGCTCGAAGTCGACGTGATCGGCCTGAACTGCTCAACCGGCCCAGAGGACATGCGCGACGCGATCCGCTTCCTTGGCGAGAACGCTTCAACCCCCGTCCACTGCATCCCGAACGCGGGTCTGCCGCTCCAGGGCCCGAACGGCGAGACGATCTTCCCCGAGGAGCCCGAGCCGCTCGCCGACGTGCTCAACGAGTTCATCGAGCGCTACGGCATCTCGATCGTGGGCGGCTGCTGCGGAACCACGCCGGCGCACATCGCGGCGATCGCCGAGCGGGCCCGGACCCACTCGCCGGCCGAGCGCCCGGCCAAGCGCCCGCCGCACGTCTCGAGCATGATCGCGGCCACGCCGCTGGTCCAGGACCCCTCCCCCACCCTGGTCGGCGAGCGGGTCAACTCGCAGGGCTCGCGCAAGGCCAAGGAGATGTTGCTTGGCGACGACTACGACGGCCTGCTCACCGTGGCCGAGGACCAGGTCCAGGGTGGCGCCCACGTCCTCGACGTGTGCGTGGCGCTGACCGAGCGCCAGGACGAGGACGAGCAGATGCGCCAGGTGGTCAAGCGGATCTCGCTCACCCAGCCCGCGCCGATCCAGGTCGACTCGACCGAGCCCGAAGTCATCGAGACCGCGCTCCAGCAGATCCCGGGCCGGGCGATCGTCAACTCGATCAACCTCGAGGCCGGCCGCGCCAAGCTCGACAGAGTCGTCCCGCTCGCGAAAGCCCACGGCGCCGCTCTCATCGCGCTGACGATCGACGAGGTCGGGATGGCCAAGACGGCCGAGCGCAAGCTCGAGATCGCCCAGCGGATCACCCAGCTCTGCTGCGAGGAGCACGGCTTCGATCGGGATCTGCTGATCTTCGACTGCCTCACGTTCACGCTGACCACCGGTGACGAGGAGTGGCGGCCGAGCGCGGTGGCCACGATCGAGGGGATCCGCGCGATCAAGGAGCAGATCCCCGGCGTCAAGACTTCTCTCGGCGTCTCCAACGTGTCCTTCGGGGTGAGCATGACCGCGCGCAGCGTGCTCAACAGCGTGTTCCTGCACCACTGCGTGGAGGCCGGACTCGACCTGGCCATGGTCAACCCGAACCACATCACCCCGTACGGCGAGATCCCCGAGAACGAGCGCGAGCTGGCCGACGACCTGGTGTTCAACCGGCGCGACGACGCCCTCGAGCGGTTCATCGCCCACTTCGAGTCCAAGGGCGAGTCCGAGGCCGAGGCCGAGAAGGCCGACCCCACGGCCGGCATGGAGCCCGAGGAGGCCCTGCACTACCAGATCCTCCGCCGCAAGAAGGAGGGCGTCGAGGACTGGATCGACAAGAGCGTCGAGAAGATCGGCGCGGTCCCGACCCTCAACGACGTGCTGCTTCCGGCCATGAAGGAGGTCGGCGACAAGTTCGGCGCCGGCGAGCTGATCCTGCCGTTCGTGCTCCAGTCGGCCGAGGTCATGAAGCGCGCGGTCGCCCAGCTCGAGCACTACCTGGACAAGATCGAGGGCTACACGAAGGGCACGGTCGTGCTCGCGACGGTGTTCGGAGACGTGCACGACATCGGGAAGTCGCTGGTCAACACGATCCTGACCAACAACGGCTACAGCGTCGTCGACCTGGGCAAGCAGGTTCCGATCCAGACGATCATCGACGCCGCGGTCGAGCACGAGGCCACCGCGATCGGGCTGAGCGCGCTGCTCGTCTCGACCTCCAAGCAGATGCCCGCGTGCGTGCAGGAGCTGCACTCCCACGGACACGAGTTCCCGCTGCTGATCGGCGGCGCGGCGATCAATCGCAACTTCGGCTACCGGATCCTCTATCCGAACGGCACCGAGTCCGACGAGGTCTACGAGGCCGGCGTGTTCTACTGCAAGGACGCGTTCGAGGGCCTGGCCAAGATGGACCAGTTGGTCGACGGCGAGGCGCGCCAGGCGCTGATCGCCAAGACCCGCGAGGCGGCCAAGCGCCTGCGCGAACAGCCCGAGCAGACCGACGACGATGCGCCGCCGGTAACCGACGCTTCGGTCCGCAGCGCTGCCCCGACCGACAACCCGATCCCCGAGCCGCCCTACTGGGGCGCGCGCGAGATCGAGGTCGACATGGACGCGGTCTACCACCACCTCGACACGCACGTCCTGTTCAAGCTCCACTGGGGGGGCCGGGGCGTGAAGGGCGAGGCGTGGCGGAAGCTGGTCTCCGAGGACTTCAAGCCGCGCCTCGAGCGCATGTGGCGCGAGCAGACCTACCTGCATCCGCGCGCGGTGCTCGGCTACTTCCCGTGCAACTCGGACGGCAACGAGCTGATCGTGTGGGATCCCGAGGCCCCCGGCGAGCGTGAGCTGCACCGTCTGGTGTTCCCCCGCCAGCCCAGGCACGACCGGATCTGCCTGGCCGACTTCTATCGCCCGGTTGGCTCGGGCGAGGTCGACGTTGTCGCCCTGCAGGCCGTCACCGCCGGTGATGCCGTCACCCCGCTCATGGAGAAGCTCGAGGCCGAAGGCGAGTTCGCCGAGCAGCTGTTCGTGCACGGGCTCGGCACCCAGACGGCCGAGGGGATGGCCGAGTGGCTGCACTCTCGGGTCCGCGCCGACCTGGGCATCGAGCCCGCCCAGGGCCGCCGTTACTCCTGGGGCTACCCGGCCTGCCCCGAGCAGTCAGAGCACGAGAAGGTGTTCGATCTGCTCGACGCTCCCTCGATCGGCCTTCAACTCTCGGGCGGGTACGCCGTCGAGCCCGAGCAGTCCACGCTGGCGATCGTCGCCCACCACCCCCAGGCCGTCTACTTCGGGATGAAGTCCGGCTTCCTGCCCAAGAGCGACCGCCAGGCCAAGGACGAGGTGATCGCCGGCACCGAGCGCGATCCGACCCGGTTGACCGAGCTCACCGACGCCGAGCCCGAGCTCGTCGACGAGGGCGAGCCGGCGATGGCCGAGGCTTAGCGCCCGTCTCCTAGCCGTCGCTCAGGACCGAGCGCGGACCGCGTCAGCGGCCGCGCGGGCGGTGCGTGAACTCGGCCTCGCCGGCAGCTTGACCGGCGTGGTGTGCATGGCCCGGAGCCTGACCTCGCGCCAGGACATGCCCTCCTTGAGCAGCGCCGGCATGCCCATGACGATCGCCGTGGTCACCTCGACCGCCTGGAGGATCACCCCGTAGGCGACGCCGTCGCCGTAGCCGATGTGCCAGCCGGTGTGGAGCACGGCGACGCAGGCGGCCTGGAACACGCCGAGGTTGGCCGGCGTGGCCGGGAGCACCGCGGTGATGTTGACCGCGAACAGCACGGCCGCGGCGGCGCCGAAGCCGGCCCGGTTGTCGAGTCCGAGCGCGACCAGGAGGATCCAGCACGACAGGCACTGGAGCGCCCATGCGGACAATTGCGCCAGGGTGGCCTGGAGACCCAGCTGCGGGCGGCGGAACACGATCAGGCCGGCGCGCACCCGGGCCAGCGCGCCGCGGATCTGAACGGCCAGCGCCTGCGCGCGCGAGGAGCGCGACCCCCGGCCGGTGTCGCGCAGCAGCATGGGCGCCAGCAGGACCAGGATCAGCAGCACGGCCGGCGCGACGGCCGCCACGACCAGCGCGTTCTGGTGGCCGTTGAACAGGTCGACCGAGGAGAACATGATCGCGCCGAGGATGATCAGCGCGACGATGTTCAGCAGCGTCTGCGACACCACGGTGCCCAGCACGATCGGCAGGTTCTCGCGCGGGCGGCCGGTCCGCCGGGCGACCACCAGCGCACGCGAGGGCTCGCCCAGGCGAGCCGGCAGGGTCGAGGACATGAGCACGCCGATGAACGTGCCCTGGGCAGCGTCGGCCAGCCGCACCCGGGCTTTCGGCAGCGCTGCGCGCAGGATCGCGTGCCAGGAGAAGGCGCGCATCACCATCGCGCTGCACATCACGGCGAGACCGAGCAGGATCAACGTGGGACTCGCGGTGATCAGCGCCTTGGCGATGTTGGGCAGGCCGATCTTCTGCAGCGCGAAGAAGGCGAGCACCGCGCCTCCCAGCGAAACCGTGGCCAGACCGGCGCGGCGGGCGGCGGCCAGCGCCTTGCCGTGGCGCTGCTTGGGCGTGAGCGGAGGCTCGAGGCTGGCCAGGCGCTGGGCCGGCACGCGCGGCTTCAGATCGGCGGCGCGGGCGCCGACTCGGACGGCCGTCCGTTGCACGGCTCCCACCGGCGCGGGCGTGGCGACCGCGTCCTCGTAGGCCTCCATGACCTGCTCGGCCACCCGCGGCCAGGCGAACCGCTCGACGCCGAGCGCGGCGGCCCGGGCCATCGCCGCGCGTCGCTCGGGCTCCTCCCACAGATCCCGCAGGGCCTCGGCCAGGGACTGCGCGTCCCCGCGCGGGACCAGCACGCCGTCCACGCCGTCGCGCACCACGTCGCGATAGCCGGCGATGTCGGACGCGACCACCGGCGTTCCGGCCGCGAACGCCTCGGTCAGCACCATGCCGAAGCTCTCGCCTCCGAGCGAGGGAGCGCACAGGACGTCGCCGCGCTCGAGCTCGGCCCGCTTGGTCTCGTCGTCGACCTTGCCGAGCACCCGGACGTCGCGCATATCGAGCATCAACGGCGAAAGCTCCTCGTAGGACGGCCCGATCACGGTCAGCTCGGTCGGGATGTGCTCGCGCAGAGCCTCGAAGGCGCGCAGGAGCAGCGGCAGGCCCTTGCGCTCCACCGCCTGCCCGACGAACACGAGCTTGAGCCGGTCGGTCTGAGGGCGCAGGGCGGCCAGCGCGGCCTCCCCGGGATCGACATGGACCCCGTTGGGGATCACCCGGTAGTGGCCGCCGAAGAACCGGCGGGCGGTCCACGCGGCGGCCTCGGACACGGCGATCCGGACGTGCAGGCGGTTGAGCATGCGCCGAGCCCCGAGCGCGTTGGCGATCCCGTTCGAGACGCGATTCTCGTTGTAGGTGTGGAACGTCGCGACGAGCGGCAGGCGCGTCCAGTCGGTGATGCACCAGGGCGCCAGAGGAGCGAGGGGCTCGTGGACGTGGACCACGTCGTAGCCGCCGGTGCGCAGCTCGTGCTGGGCGGTGGCGAGCGCGAATCCGGTGATCGAGATGTTAGAAACGGCCTGGTTGGCGTTGAGCCCCAGCGTCCGGCCGAGCGGGACCAGGTAGTCAGGGGCGTCCATCTGCTGCGGCCGGGCCCCCCGATGCAGCGCGCCCGAGAAGCGGTCAGGCGGGTCGTACGGAGCCAGGACCCGGACGTGGTGGCCGTCCGCGATGAACTGCTCCGCGAGCGCTTCGATATGCCTCGTGACGCCCCCCGGATACGTCCACGAGTACGGCGACAGGATCGCTACTCGCATGCCCCTACATGGTAGAGGTTGAGAGGGCGGGCCTGGGGCCGCGTTTATCATCCGTCGAGTCCATGCCGACACGCCACTTCGTCAAATACACCTTCCTCAAGGTGGATCCTGCCTGGCGCCGGCTGGACGACGAGCGGCGGGCGGAGGACAAGCGCGAGTTCATCGCCGCGTGCGAGGACTTTTCCGACGGCCACCTGCTGCGGGCGTTCTCGCTCGTCGGGACCCGCGGCGACGCCGATCTGATGCTGCTGAGCCAGGCCCAGAACCTCGAGCGGATCCACGAGTTCCACGTGGTTCTGGCCCAGAGCGGGCTGATGAAGTGGTGCGAGATTCCCTACTCGTACCTGGCCATGACCAAGCCGTCCGAGTACTCGGACGAGTCCCGCCTGGAGGTCCGCGCGGCACACGGGAAGTACCTGTTCGTCTATCCGTTCGTGAAGACCCGCGCCTGGTACGCCCTGCCCGCCGACGAGCGCTGGCGGATCATGCAGGAGCACATCAAGGTGGGGCGCGAGTATCCGTCGGTGGATCTGAACACCAGCTATTCGTTCGGGCTCGACGACCAGGAGTTCCTGGTCGCCTTCGAGACCGACAACCCGGCCGACTTCCTCGACCTGGTCCAGCGCCTGCGAACCACCGAGTCGAGCTCGTACACGCTGCGCGACACCCCCACCTTCACGTGCATCTCGTGCTCGGTGCAGCGAGCCCTGGGCGCCCTCGACGGCGCCGCGCTGACGCACACCGAGAGCGCTACTTGAACGACGCCACGGCGCTGCGCAAGGCCGACCCGGTCATGGGCCGGGTGATCGACGCGGTCGGGCCGCTCGGGGACTTCTTCGCCGGCCGCCCCACCGACCACTACGGCACGCTGGTCCGCTCGATCGTCGGCCAGCAGCTCTCCACCAAGGCCGCCGCGTCGATCCACGCACGGTTGCTCGAGCGTTTCGGCGGTCGAGCGCCCACCCCGGACGAGGTCTTGGCCGACGATCCCGAGGCGCTGCGCGCCGCCGCCGGCCTGAGCCACGCCAAGGTCCGTTACCTGCGCTCGCTGGCCGAGCACGTCCTCGACGGCTCGCTCGAGCTCGATCGTCTCCCCGACCTCTCCGACGACGAGGTTGTCACCGAGCTGACCGCGGTCAAGGGCATCGGCGAGTGGAGCGCCCACATGTTTCTCATGTTCCACCTGCACCGCCCCGATGTGCTCCCGGTCGGGGACCTCGGGATCCGCCGAGCCGTCAAGATCCACTACGGACTGCCCGAGCTGCCCACGCCGGCCGAGCTGACCGAGATCGCCGAGCCGTGGCGCCCGCACCGGACGCTCGCGTGCATCTACCTGTGGCGATCGCTACAGGCGACGCCGGTCTAGACCGCGGAGACTTCTTCTTCTTCGGCGACCCGGAACGACGACCCGCACCCGCAGGCCGCGATCACGTTCGGGTTGTCGACCTTGAAGCCGGCGCCCTGGAGGCCTTCCACGAAGTCGATGACCGAGCCCCGCACGTAGGGGAGGCTGGGATGGTCGACCAGCAGGCGGATGCCCTTGTCCTCGAACACGGCGTCGTTCTCACGCTGCTCGTCGAACGCCAGCGCGTACTGGAAGCCCGAGCAGCCGCCGCCGCGCACGCCCACGCGCAACCCGGCGGTTTCGGCCACCGCCGCCTGCGCGGATAGAAACTCGCGGACCTTCTCAGCGCCCTTGTCGGTGAGTGTGATTATGGGATCCATATCGGCTCCTCGCTTCATTCAGTATAGCGACAGCATCTCGCTACGCTAAGAAGCATGTCAGCCAGTGGAGCGGCCGCCACGCCGGACGAGCTGAAGCAACGCATCGAGGTAGGAATTCCCGGCGCGACCGCCGAGGTAACCGGCGACGGCCACCACTTCAACGCGGTTGTGAGCGCGCCGGCCTTCCAGGGCCTGTCCCGCATCGCCCAGCACCGGCTCGTCTACGACGTGTTCGGGGCCGAGGTCGGGGACCGCATCCACGCCCTCTCAATCCAGACCAAGGCGCCGCCGTCAGGCGCCGCCGACAATTCCCATCCGGAGAGCATCGCATGACCGACGAGACCAACACGCTGCGCGACCAGATTCAGACCGCGATCGACGAGAACCCGGTGATCCTGTTCATGAAGGGGACGCCCGAGCAGCCGATGTGCGGCTTCTCCGCCCGCACGGTGGCGATCCTCCAGTCGGTCGGCCAGCCGTTCGCCGCGGTCAACATCCTGCCCGACCCCCGGATCCGCCAGGAGCTCTCGGCCGTGTCCAACTGGCCGACGATCCCCCAGCTGTTCATCGAGGGCGAGTTCGTCGGCGGCTGCGACATCGTCACCGAGATGTACGAGTCGGGCGAGCTGCACCAGGCCCTCGGGGCCGAGACCGCGTCGACACATGCCGCCCCTGAGCCCCAGGCTCCCGAGGCCGCGCCGCTCACCATCGAAAACCGCCTGTAAGCAGGGGGTACTGGGCCTCGCTGCGCTCGGCGTCCGTGGGGCCGTTCCGCCGGGCATCCATGCCCGGCGGCCGGGGTCGCGGGCCGAGCAGCCGGAAGCGCGGGCCAGGCCACTACCGCGACTGATCCGCCACTCGGCCCCTGCCTCGGAGGTGAACGGCCGTTCACTCGCGGATAGCGCGAGTGATCCGCCACTCGGCCGCGGTGGGACGTCGAGTGGCGAGCTTCTCGCGCTCGCGCTCGCGGTTGCCGCCGATCAGCCCGCCACCACGAACGGCACCGTCGCCCGGCCCGTGATCAGCAGCGAGCGGTTGCGGTAGACCGGCCGTTTGCCGTGTCCCGAGAAGTCGGCGTACAGGCGAGGCGAGTACGACCCGGCCGGCCGCGGTGGCTGCGCGTTGGAGCACGCCGAACACAGCCGGCGAGAGACCGCCCACGGTCAGTGGTCCGAGCAGCGGCCGCTGCTTGACCGCGAGTCGCGGCGCCGCTGCGGGCGGGGTGACCGGCTCTCCGAGCATCTGGTCGATCGGAGTGACCAGCACCACGTTGTTGCCGTACTGCCCTATGCCCTCGGAGATCGCGCCGATGTTGCCCTGGCCCCCGAACCCGTCGGGGCAGTAGACCGGCGAGCCCGAGAAGCCCTCGGCCACCCCGGTCGAGTCGACCGCCGGCCCCGACACCTGGACGAGGATCCGTGGACCTTCGCCGGGCGCCTGGACGACCGAGATCACGTGCACGTCGAACGACGAGATCGTGGTCCCCTGGACCACGTCTCGCCGGTGCAGCTCATCCCGGCCGAGACCTGCGATAGAGACAGGGTCTCGCCGCCGTCAGCCCGGGCGGCAGCCGCGGTCACCAAGAGCCCGTCGCGGCGAGGAAGGTGAGGAGTCGCAGGCGCAATGGTTGCCCCAAGGCGCCGCCGTCAGGCGCCGCCGACAAAACTGTTCACCAGCCGGTCCCTGGCCAGTGCGCGCGAGAGCATAACATCGCGCCATGGCGCCAGCCAAGACCGACGTGGCCCGTGTGGTCGCGCTTCGCTTCGAGCCCGGCGTGCTCCACGCGATCGACCAGACCGAGCTCCCGTGGCACGAGCGCGCGTTGGCGCTGCACACCGCTGACGAGGTTGCCGAGGCCATCCGCCGCCTGGCCATCCGGGGTGCGCCCCTGATCGGCGTGGCCGCCGCCTACGGGGTGGCGCTCGAGCTGGCCCGCGACCCGTCGCCCGAGAGCCGCGAGCGCGCGTGTCAGACCCTCCGGACCGCCCGTCCCACCGCGGTCAATCTGTCCGCCGCGGTCGACCGGGTGCAAACCGCGGTCCAGAACGCCGGCGGCGCCGACCCGGCCGCCGCTGCCCTGGAGGAGGCGCGCGCGATCGAGGCCGAGGAGGAGGCGGCCAGCGCCGCCATCGCCGGCCACGGCGCCGACCTGCTCGCCGGCGCCGGCGCCCGGCGGATCCTCACCCACTGCAACACCGGCGCGCTGGCCGCCCCCGGGCGCGGCACCGCGCTGGCGGTGATCGCCGAGCTGGCCGACCGCGGCGTCCTCGAGCTGGCGATCGCCACCGAGTCCAGGCCGTTGCTCCAAGGCGCCCGCCTGACGGTCTACGAGCTGAGGCAGCTGGGCATCCCCCACGAGCTCATCGTCGACTCGGCCGCGGCCGGGCTGATCGCCGCGGGCGCGGTGGACGCCGTGATCGTCGGGTGCGACCGCGTGGCCGCCAACGGCGACGTGGCCAACAAGGTCGGCACCTACGGCCTGGCCCTGGCCGCCCGAGCGGCCGGCATCCCGTTCGTGGTCGCCGGACCGACCAGCACGATCGACCCCGCCACGCCGACCGGGGCCGACATCGCGCTCGAGGAGCGCGATCCCGACGAGGTCCGCTCGGCCGCCGGACAGATTCTCACCCTCCCGGCCACCCGCACGCGCAACCCGGCGTTCGATGTCACTCCGGCCGCGCTGGTCACGGCTCTGGTCACCGAACGCGGGGTCATTTCCAAGCCATGAGGGTGGCGCGGTCGTTCGCCGCCGACGACGTCCGGATCGAGGAGGACCCCGACCCTGAGCCCGGCGCCGGCGAGGTCGTATGCGAGGTCATCGCCTGTGGCGTGTGCGCCTCCGACGTCACCGACTGGTACGTGGGCCCTCGGCT
Organism: uncultured Solirubrobacterales bacterium; assembly: GCA_963834675.1. GTDB lineage: Bacteria > Actinomycetota > Thermoleophilia > Solirubrobacterales > Solirubrobacteraceae > Palsa-465. The sequence goes on along the minus strand of CAWICS010000008.1, from coordinate 38,139 downwards.
GCCGGCCGTGCTCGGGCACGAGCTGGTCGGGACGATCAGTGTGCTCGGGCCCGGCGCGAGCGCGCCGGAACCAGGCACCACCGTGGCCATCCACCACCACACGCCGTGCGGCGAGTGCCGGCGCTGCCGGCGCGGCCACGAGACGCTGTGCGAGCGCTTCCGGGCCACGCGCCTGGATCCCGGCGGGTTCGCCGAAAAGGTACGGGTCAGCGCCGAGCTCACGCCGGAGTTGCTCGAGCTCCCCGACCACCTGGATCCGCTCACCGCGACGTTCATCGAGCCGCTCGGCTGCGTGCTGCGCGCCCAGGACCGGGCCGGGCTGCAGGCCGGCGACAGCCTGCTCGTGGTCGGCACGGGAGTGAACGGCCTGCTCCAGATCGCCGCCGCGCACGCCCGGGGCGTCGAGGCCGTGTGGGTCCGCGAGCCCCGCCGCGAGCGCCTCGAACTGGCCGAGGCATGGGGCGCCGAGCACCACGGCAACGAGCTGGTCGACGTGGCGATCGTCTGCACCCCCAAGCCGGACGCGATCGCCGCGGCCGCCCAGGCCACCGCCCCCGGCGGCACGCTGTGCCTGTACGCGCCGCCGGCCCCCGGGGCGCCGCTGCCGCTCGACGGCGCCGATGTGTTCCTACGCGAGCTCACGGTCACGGCCAGCTACTCGGCCGGTCCCGGCGACATGCGGGCCGCACTCGAACTGATCTCGAGCGGGCGGATCGACCCGACCGCACTGATCTCGCACCGGCTTCCCCTGGCGGCCACCGGCGAGGCGCTCGACCTCCAACGGCGAGGGACGGCACTCAAGGTGGTCGTTCAACCGTGAGGGCGGCGCTGCTGTACGGCCCGGAGGACTTGCGGGTCGAGGAGGTCCCCGCCCCCGAGGGCGAGGTGATCGTGCAGGTCGAGGCGGCCACCACATGCGGCACCGACGCCAAGATGTGGCGCCACGGCCACCGCGTGCTCGGGCCCTATCCGTGCGCGTTCGGACACGAGACCGCCGGCGTGCGCGCCGACACCGGCGAGCGGGTGCTGGTCTCGGACTCGGTCGCCTGCGGCGCCTGCGCGCCGTGCCGGGCCGGGCGCGCGCAGATCTGCCGCGACCCGACTTGGATCCTCGGCGGGTTCGCCGAATACATCCAGGCCCCCGAAGACGCCCTCCACCCCATCCCCGACGGCCTGCCGGCTCACGCGGCGGCCATGGCCGAGCCGCTCGCCGCCGCCGTACACGCCGTGGACCGTGGCAGCGACGCGACGGACGTCGGCGTCGTCGGTGGCGGTTCGATGGGCCTGATGCTCGCCGCGCTGCTGATCGCCCAGGGCCGCTCGGTGGCCGTGGCCGATCCCCACCCGGAGCGGCGCGCCCAGGCGGCCGAGCTCGGCGCCGGCGCAGGCGAGCGACTGAGCCGGCACGAGTTGGTGTTCGAAGCCGTGGGCCGCCCCGAGGCCTGGCGCGCCGCTGCCGAGGCCGCGTCGCCGGGCGCCGTGGTCGTGCTCGTGGGCGGGTGCCCGAGCGGAACCGAGGTCACCCTCGATCCGGGGCCACTCCACTACGAGGAGCTCGAGCTGCGAGGCACCTTCCACCACGACCGGGACGACGTCGATCGAGCCCTGGCCGCGCTGGCCGACGGCACCGTCCCCTGGGAGACGCTGCTCGGGGACATGATCTCGCTGGAAGAGCTCCCGGGAGCGCTGGCCGCGCCGAACGGCGGCCCCGCCGTCAAGTGGGTGGTGGATCCCCGGCGCTAGCCGATGCTTGGCCCGCGGCCCGGCGGTACCGCAGGTGCTCGACGATCCGCCGGGAGTCGCAGATCGCCTCCCCCTCGATCACCAGCACCGGCACCCGCCGCTGCCCGGTGAGCGCCTCGACCTCTGGCCTGCGTGAGCGCCGCTGCGGCACCCGGACCTCGCTGAATTCGATCCCTTCCCGGCCCAGCGCTCGCGCCACCTTGCCACATGGGCACAGCCAGTTGGTCGGGGTCGTGCAGCGGTACAGCGTGGCCACGGCCTAGCGCCACCCGAGCGGCGAGCGGCGTACCAACGCCCCGGCCATCCGCAGCGCCACCGGCTGGCGCGAGCCGGGCGGGGCCAGACGCGAACCGTCGAGCTCGCGGTACCAGGCGATCGTCTCCTCCAGGCAGTCCTCGTGCGGCGAGGTCCGCCAGCCGAGCTCGCGCTTGGCCTTCGCGCTCGAGAACGCCCAGTGCAGCGAGGCGGCCCTGACCTCGGCGGGGTTGGGGACCGGTGCACCGGGGATGTAGCGCTCGCCCGGCACTCCCCGCTCGTCGGCCAGCAGGTGCCCGCGGGCCACGTCCTCCGCGCCGACCACGTTCAGCGTCCCATCCACGTAGGCCGGGATCTGCCGGCGCAGGAAGCGCCGGACCAGCACGGTGGAGGAGCGCCCCCGGTCGCCGGCGCCCAGCACGTGGGCCGGGTTGACGATCACGACCGGGAGTCCCTGGCCGGCCAGGCCGAGCGCCACCGCTCCGGCCTCGTGCTTGGCGTCCGCATAGGAGATCCCGTAGCGCGCCGCGTCCCACCGATGGGTCTCGGTGGCCACCGACCCCTTCCGGGTCGGGCCGACCGCGGCCACGGACGAGGTGTAGACGACGCGCTCGGTGCCGGCGCGCAGCGCCACCTCGAGCACGGTGCGGGTCCCTTCGACGTTCAAGGCGAACACCTCCGCCCGGGACAGCCGCAGGTTGGTCGTGCCGGCGAGATGAAACACGCGGTCGACGCCGCGCAGTGCGCGGCGCACGGCGCGCCGGTCGCCCACGTCGCCCTTCACGGTCTCGACCCCGATTTCCGCGAGCCGCTCCAGGCCCGAGCTCGGCCGGACCAGCGCCCGCACCGCGTCTCCCCGCTCGAGCAGCAAACGCGTGAGGTGGCCTCCGAGGAAGCCGGTCGCCCCGGTGACCAGCGTGCGGCTCAGCGACCGTCCTGCCGCCGGCGGCGCCCTCCGAAGGCGAGCGCGCCGAGCGCGGCAATCCCCCCGCCCAGCACGAACCCGGCGATTCCCGCGCCGATCAGCACCTGGCGCTGGTGTTGGCGAAGCTGACCACGCCAGTCGGTCAGCTCGCCGACCTCGCGCCGGAGCTTCTCGAGCGAGGTTCCGAGCTCCTGGCGGTTGTGCTCGATCGAGGCGCGGATCTCCTCTGGGCTGCGGGTCGGCATCAGTCCTCGACCTCGCTCTTGGCGGCCACTGTCTCGCGGATTCGCTTGGCCTCGTCGATCGCCATCGTCGGGGTGGGCGGCGAGCCGCGCTTGAGTAGACGGGTGGCCGTGGCGAAGGCCAGGACGGCCAGGATGGCCAGCACCCCGAACACGATCAGGAAGCCCTCCCAGATGTCCCCTGCGCCCGGGACGAGCACCGCGTTAAGTCCCCAGGCCGCCGCCTCGAGTCCGATCACGAGCGCGAACACCCCGAACACCGCGCCGGCCACAATCGCGACCGTGCCCTTGAGCAGGCTCGACGCCTTCCGGCCGACCTCGGCCTTGGCCAGCTCGATCTCCTCGCGGATCAGGTTCGAGACGCGATCTGAGACCTCGCTCACCGCGGTGGCGAGATTGTCTGTCTTACCGTTGTTAGCGGGCAAGGCGCTTGAGGATCAGGGCGAGCAGAAGTCCGCCGCCGAAGGCTGCTCCCACGGCGACTTCGGGGCGTTCATTGGCAACCTGAGCCGCCCGCTCCGGCACCGAGGAGCCGGCGGCGGCCGTTGGGGTCTCGATGGAATCTCTGTCGTCGGTCACTCGGGCGGTTCTTCGCCGAACACGCGCGTCCAGATCATGGTGGCCACGCGCGTGGACACGAGCGTCGCAAGTGCGCCGGTTCCGGCGAGCAAGCCCGACCAGAGCAGGCGCTTGATCAAGGGGCTCTCAGTCATCGCCAGAGGATTCAAGCAGACTGGGAGGCGGCGGCCGCCGGCGCACCCCCGCTGTCGCGCTCCAGGCCCCGGCAGATCGTCTCCACGATCATCGTCTTGGCGCCTTCGAGCTCGTCGTCGCCGACCGCGTCTCGGTCGAAGATCCAACGGGTGAGAACCTGCTCGATCGAGCCGTAGAAGGCCAGCGCCCCGAACTCGGGGGTGATCTCGGGGCGGAACACGCCCTCGGCCTGGGCCCGGGCCACGATGCCCGCGATCTGCGCGTACGCCTCGCGGATCTTGGCCAGATGGGTGCGGCCGAACGTATTGGCCGCCCGGGTCACCTCGACCACGATCACCTTCATGAGCTCGGGCTCGTGCCGGTAGGAGTCCACGATGAACCCGGCGATCGCCCGGAGCTTCTCGCGCGGCGAGGGGTGCAAACGATCGGCTTCGGCGATCGCCTGGAGCATCACGTTCCAGCGCTCGAGGAACAGCGTGTCGAGGATCTCATCCTTGGAGGAGAAGTAGTGGTAGACGAGCCCATAGGCGACGCCGGCCTCGTCGGCGATGTCCGACACCCGGCACGTGTGGAAACCCTGGCGGGCGAACACCCGCATCGCCGCGTCGAGGATCATCCGGCGCTTGTCGACCGCTGCGGTCCCGGAGGCGGCCATCACACCTTCCAGTCGTATACGTCCGGCCGGCGATGCTGCAGCGCCGGGATCCTTCGACGGACGCTGTCAAGCGTGGCGAAGTCGAGATCGGCCACGATCGCCGTCTCGATGTCGGGGGCACTGGCGAGCACGAGACCCCAGGGGTCGATGATCAGCGAACGTCCGCCCGCGCGGTGACCCGGCGGATGGGCGCCGATCTGGTTGGGCGCGATCACGAAGCACTGGTTCTCGATCGCACGAGCGCGCAGCAGGATCTCCCAGTGGTCGCGCGTGGTGGCCAGCGTGAACGCCGCCGGAACCGTCACGAGAAGCGCGCCACGAACGGCGAGGATGCGGTAGAGCTCCGGGAAGCGGACGTCGTAGCAGATGCTCATCCCGAGCTTGACGCCGCCGGGAAGCTCGGACACGACGACGTCGTCGCCCGGCTCTTCGCTCGCCGACTCGGCGTAGACGTCCCCGTCCACCTCGACGTCGAACATGTGGAGCTTGCGGTACACCGCCCGCACGTCGCCGTCAGCGCCGACATGGACGCTGGTGTTGGCCGACTTCTCACGGCCATCGACTCGCTCCACGATCGATCCGGCCACGAGATCGATCCCGAGCTCGCGCGCGGCCGATCGCGCCCAGGAGATGCACGGCCCGTCGAGCGGCTGCGCGGCCCGCTGCATCTGCTCATCAGTCCCGAGTACGCTCCACTTCTCGGGAAGCACGACAACCTCGGCCCCAAGGCCTGCCGCTTGCCGAACCAGCCGATCGGCGATCTCGAGATTGCGGTCGGTGTCCTCGGTGGCGTTGAGCTGAACGGCGCCTACGCGCACGGCGCCTCCCCTCGTAAGTCGATTGACCAGTCAGTCAGCCAGTTTACCCGGGGGAAGGGCCGCTCAGCCTCCGATCAGGCCATGAACGTGCCACTCTGCACCGCGTCTGCGGGCCCCGCCACCGCGCCGGACTCGAGCAGCGCATCGACCTCGGCCCCGGCGAACCCGGCTTCGGTCAGAACCTCCCGGGTGTGCTCCCCGAGCACCGGGCCCGGCGCGCGGGCCGGATCCCCGGGCGTGCGGCTCAACTTGAACGGCAGCCCGAGCAGCCGGACCGGCCGCTCCGCCCCCGGCTGGTCCAGTGAGACCACCATCTCCCGCGCCGCGACCAGCTCGCTGTCCAGGGCCTCGTCCAACCCCAGCACGGGCTCGAGGCAACAGTCGTGCTCGGCGGCGAACGCCCGCCACTGCTCGCGCGTGCGCTCGGCGAAGATCGCCTCCAGCGAACGGTGCGCCTCAGAGCCGGGTGGGTCGAAGGCATGCTCGGCCAGGTCCTCGCGGCCCACCCCACGGCAGAACGCGGCCCAGAACTTCGGCTCGAGCGCGCCCAGCGTGACGTAGCCGTCGGCGCAGCGATACGGGCGATAGCAGACGATCCCCCCGGACAGCCGCAGCTCGCCCCGCTGGGGCACCGGACCGCCGGCCAGCATCTCGGCGGCCAGCATGGCCAGCAACGACAGCGACCCGTCGAGCATCGAGCAGTCGACGAGCTGCCCCTGGCCCGACCGATCGCGCTCGCGCAAGGCGATCAGAACGCCAACCACCGCCATCAGCGCCCCGCCGCCCAGGTCGGCGATCTGGGCCGAGGAGGACACCGGAGGCCCGTCCGCCTCTCCGCTCAACCCGAGGATGCCGTTCAGCCCGAGGTAGTTGAGGTCGTGGCCCGAGCGCTCGCGTCCCGGCCCGTCCTGCCCGTAACCGGTGATCGCGCAATAGACGAGCCGCGGATTCTCGGCCCTCAACCGTTCGTATCCGACGCCGAGGCGATCCAGCACTCCGGGCCGGAACGACTCGAGCAGCACGTCGGCCTCTCGAACCAGCCGCAACAGGACCTCTTTGCCGGCGGCCGACTTCAGATCGATCCGGATCGAGCGCTTGCCCCGGTTGAGCGAGAGGAACAGCGCGCTGCCGGCGCTTGCCTCGACGCCCTCGTAGAACGGGGGCGCCCAGCGGACGTAGTCGCCCAGGCCGGTGTCCTCGACCTTGATCACGTCCGCTCCGAAGTCGGCCAGCAGCATCGAGCAGAACCCGCCGGGAAGCAGGCGGGTCAGGTCGAGGACCTTCAGTCCCTCAAGCGGCAGGCTCATGCGACTTGATCCCGAGGAGCGCCCGGGCTTCGTCGACCGAAGCCGGCCGGCGCCCCAGCTCTTCGGTGAGCCGCCGCGCCGTCGCGATCAGCTCCCCGTTCGAGCGCGCCATCTCGCCGTCCGGCAGATAGAAGTTGTCCTCGAGGCCCACGCGGATCGAACCGCCAAGCGTCAAAGCCGCCGCGACCAGCATCCACTGGTCCCGCCCGATCCCGATCACGCCCCAGTGGTGCTTGCCGGGCGGCAGGTTGTCGGCCATCGCGGCCAGATTGCGGGCACTCGCCGGCACACCCCCCACCACGCCCATGACGAAATCGGCGTGCAGCGGCGCATCCAGCAAGCCCATGTCGACCAACGGTGCCAGCGACCCCACGTGGCCGAGGTCGAAGCACTCGTGCTCGGGCTTGACGCCGAGCCGGCGCATCGCCTCGAGCAGCTCGATGATCTCGTCGAACGGGTTGGTGAACACGAACTTGAACACGAAGTCCTTGCGGCTGCGCGAGTACTTGGCGTAGTTCATCGAGCCCATGTTCAGAGCCGCGACCTCGGGCCTGCCCGCCTCCAGGTAGGCGATCCGCTTATCCACGGGCACGCCGACCGTGCCGGTCGAGAAGTTGATGATCGCGGCGTCGCCGACCTCGGAACGGATCGCGTCACGAATCGCCACGAAATCCTCGATCTCGTACGACGGCGTCCCATCCGGACGCCGTGCGTGGATGTGGATGTGCACGCCGCCTTCGTCGACGATCCGCCGCGCCTCGGCGCCGTACTCCTCGGGCGTGTACGGGATCGCTGGGCACTGGTCGCGATTGGCGATCGCGCCCGAGATCGCGCAGGTGATGACGACGGGATCGTCGAGGCTCATGCGGCACTCATACCGGCACCACGCCGTGTCGCTTCCACGGTCTCTCGACCCGCTTGCCCGCGGCCATCTCGAGCGCGCGGCAGATCGTCGGCCGTGTCTCGCGCGGGTCGATCACGTCGTCGATCATGTCGTTGCCGGCCGCCACGTACACGTCGATGATCTGCCGGAAGTTCTCGATCAGCTCCTGGCGCTTGGCCGCCGGGTCCTCGGCGTCCTGGACTTGCTTGCGGAAGATGATCTCAACCGCACCCTCGGCCCCCATCACGCTGATCTCCGCGGAGGGCCAGGCCACGATCAGGTCGGGCTCGTATGCCCGCCCGCACATCACGTAGTAGCCGGCGCCGTAGGCCTTGCGCAGCACCACAGTGATCTTGGGGACGGTGGCGTTGGCCGTGGCGTAGAGCATCTTGGCTCCGTGGCGGATGATTCCGGCCTGCTCGACCTTGGTTCCCACCATGAATCCAGGGACGTCCATCAGGAACACCAGCGGGATGCCGTAGGCGTTGCACAGGTTGATGAACCTGGCGGCCTTGTCGGCCGAGTCGTTGTCGAGGATCCCGCCGAGCTGACGCGGCTGGTTGGCCACGATCCCCGCCGGGCGTCCCCCGAACCGGGCCAGACAAGTGATGATCGTCTTGGCCCATTGCGGCTTCAGGTCGAAGTAGACCCCGTCATCGACGATCCGGCGGATCACCTCGTACATGTCGTAGGGCTTGCGATTGGATTCCGGCAGGACGTCGAGGAGATCCTCGTCGCCCCGGTCGACCGGATCGCGGCTCGAAGCGACCGGCGGCGGCTCCTCGCAGTGCTGCGGGAAGTAGCTCAGATACGACTTGATCGCGTCGATGCATGCCTCGTCGGACTCGACCTCGAGGTCGCCCACCCCGGACTTGCGGCAGTGCACCCGCGAGCCGCCGAGCTCCTCCTGGGTGACGTCCTCGCCCACCGCGGCCCGAACCAGATGTGGTCCGGCCAGGGCCATCGAGCCCCGGCCGCGCACCATCGGCACGAAATCGGCCAGGCCGGGGATGTACGCCGTACCGGCCGCGCACGGACCCATCAGGGCGGCGACCTGCGGGATCACTCCGGAGTTGATGACCTCCTCGCGGAACAGGTGACCCGAGCCGGCGAACAGTGACCCGACCGCCTCCTGGATCCGGGCGCCCGCCGAATCGAGCAGCCAGATCATCGGGATCCGCTTGGTCAGGGCCAGCTCCCTGAGCCGGCTGACCTTGAGCTCGCCGGTCATCCCCATCGACCCGGCCATCACGGTGAAGTCATAGGCGGCCACCGCGGCCAGCCGTCCGTCGATCTTGCCGTAGCCGGTCACGACCCCGTCCGCGGGCGCCTCCTTACCGTCCATCGCGCGCTGGGAAAAGTGCGGCCGGGCGTGGATGCCGAGCTCCACGAACGTACCCTCGTCGATCAGCTCCTCGATCCGCTCGCGCGCCGTGAGCTTCTCGGCGGCGTGCTGGGCGGCGATCTTCTCCGGCCCGCCGCCAAGCTTGATGCGCTCTCGTCGCTCGCGCAGGTCCTCGGCCAGTGGGCGCAGGAGGCTGGTGGGGGTGTCGGTTGTCACGGCAGGAAGATTGGCACGCGGACGGCTCGGGTATCGTCGGAAGCGTGAGCCGGAAGCTCGCCACGGCGGCAGTGATGTTGACGACGATCGCAATGGCCGTCGCGCTGAGCGGATGCGGCGCTACCAAAGCGATCAGCGGAGCCGTCGATCCGGTCGCCCAGGCCGCCGTGACCACCTCGCACGCCGCCGGCTATCGCATGTCGGTGACAACCGAGGCGACCGGCGCGGGGACCACGGTCCGCGGCATCATGACCGGCGCGATCGACACCGCCACGCACACGGGTGCCTTCACGTTGCACGAGACGGTCGCCGGCCACGCGATCTCGATCCTCGAGCGCCAGTCCGGTACGTCGATCTACATGAAGCTCCCAAACCAGGCGGCCCTCGCTTCCGTGACCGGCGGCAAGCCGTGGCTCAAGCTGGACTTCAGCCGCGCGCTCGGGGCGTTCGGGCTCGGGGGCCTGCCCACCCAGAGCACCAACCCGGGGCAGTTCATCGACTACCTTCGCGCGGCCGGCGACAAGCCCAAGCGGGTCGGAACCGAGACCGTCGACGGCGCGCAGACGACTCACTACCACGTGGTGGTCAACCTCGACAGCTACGCGAAGCTGGTGCCACCGGCGCAGCGTGCCGCCGCGGCCCGCGGCGTGTCCACGCTGGAGAGCGCGATCGGGAGCCACACGATTCCGATGGATGCCTGGATCGCCTCCCAGCGCCCTGCTCCGGCGGATGAGCTTCTCGTTCGCCGAGTGCGTTCAGTCCCACCGGCTGGCGCTGGCCATGACCATGCACCTCTCGGACTACGGACAGCAGACGGTTCCCGGGCCACCCGCGCCCTCCGACGCCTACGACCTCACGCCACTCCTGGTCAAGACGCTGAAGAACTACAAGCCCGGCACCTGCGGGCCGACGGCGTAGTCGCGAGTTTTCAACGGCCCTTCCACTCCGGCGCGCGCTTCTCGAAGAACGCGCGGACGCCCTCCTGGATGTCGTCGGTCGAGAACGCGATCGTGAGCTGAGCCCGCAGGAAGTCGAGCGCGTCGAGGAAAGCCATGTCCTGCTGGCGGAAGATCGCGTCCTTGCCGAGCTTCATGATCAGCGGCGACTTGCCGGCCAGCTTCTCGGCCCACTCGCGCACGCCGGCCTCGAATTCATCGGGCGCGAACACCCGGTTGACGATGCCGATCCGCGCCGCCTCCTCAGCGGAGATCTGCTCGCCGAGCAGCAGCAGTTCGGTGGCGTGCTTGCGCGGCACGTTGCGGTAGATCAGCGCCATGATCATGAACGGGAACACGCCTACGTTGATCTCTGGCGTGCCGAATCGGGCGCCCTCCCGGGCCAGGATCAGATCGCAGGCCAGCGCGATCCCCAGCGCGCCGGCCAGCACATGCCCGTTGGCGGCGCAGATGGTCGGCTTGCCGAGCTCGCCGATCAGCCGGAACATGCGGGGGAACCGCTCGGTGCCCAGGTGCTTCTCGACGAGCGACGTGTCCCCGGCGAACCCACCCAGATTCGCGCCCGCCGAGAACACCCGCTCATGGGTGGAGGTCAGGACCACACAGTGGACGGCGGGGTCGTCCCGCGCCGACTCGAGCGCCGAGATGAGCTCGTCGAGGAGTTCGTTCGAGAGCGCGTTGCGGGTTTCCGGCTGGTCGAGCGCGATCGTCGCGACGCCGCTCTCGGAGTTCTCATAGCGCAGGGTGGCGTAGGGCATGGCGTGGAAGCCTAGGGCGCTGCGGTAGCGTCCAGCACCATGGCCACCGCAGACGTCCTCAAGCCCGACTTCGCCACCCGGCGCAATCACTTCATCTTCACCGACGATCACGACCAGCTTCGCGACTCGATCCGCCGGTTCGTGATCAAGGAGCTCCAGCCCCACGCCGAGGAGTGGGAGGAAACGACGTTCCCCGACTGGGTGTTCGAGCGGATGGGCGAGCTCGGGTTCCTGGGGCTGGACAAGCCCGTGGAGTACGGCGGCCAGGGCGGCGACTACTACACCACGCTGGTGCTGGCCGAAGAACTCGTGCACGCCCACTGCGGAGGCCTCGGGATGGGCGTCGCGGTGCAGACCGACATGACCATCCCTCCGATTCTCAAGTTCGGCACCGAGGAGCAGAAGCTCCAGTGGGCAGTGCCCGCGATCGCCGGCCGCAAGATCCTCTGCCTCGGGATCACCGAGCCGGACGCCGGCTCCGACGTTTCCGGGATCAAGACCCGCGCGGTCCGCGACGACTCGAGCGGTGAATACGTGATCAACGGCTCGAAGACCTTCATCACCAACGGCCATCGCGCGCACGGGATCGTGCTCGTGACCAAGACCGATCCGGATGCCGGGTATGACGGGTTCACGCTGTTGCTGGTGCCGATGGACTCGCCCGGCGTGATCCGCGAGAAGCGCCTGAAGAAGCTCGGCATGCATGCCTCCGACACCGCGCTGCTGGCCTTCCAGGACGTCCGGGTTCCGGAGTCCGCCGTGCTCGGCCAGGTCGGCAAGGGCTTCTACCACATCATGTGGGAGCTCCAGGGCGAGCGGTTGATCGGCGCCGCCGGCTCGGTGGCCGGCGCCCAGCACGTGTTCGACCGCACCCTGGCCTACGCCAAGGAGCGCACGGCGTTCGGGCGCGCGATCGGGCACTTCCAGGCCATCCGCCACAAGTTCGCCGAGATGGCGACCAAGATCGAGACGGCGCGGCAGATGGTCTATACGACCGCCTGGCGTTTCCAGAACGGCGAGTACCCGGTGCGCGAGATCACCATGGCCAAGCTCTACTCGGCTCGGATCGCCGTCGAGGTGGCCGACGAGTGCATCCAGATCCACGGCGGAAACGGCTACATGAGGGAGTACGGGATCGAGCGCTCCTGGCGCGATCTCCGGCTGAACCGCATCGGCGCAGGAAGCGACGAGATCATGCTCGAGGTCATCGGGCGCTCGTACGGGCTCTGACCGCCTAGCCGTCGAATCCCGCGTTACCGGTAAAAGCAACGGTGGCACGCTGTCGTTGCTGCCTGTAGGGCAGGGCGAACTCGTGTTACGCGAACACAGGTGACTCGAGTTCGGAGCTCGCGCACTCAGGCGCGAGGCGGGCCTTGTTGGTTTTTCAGCCCTTTCTTACCGCGGGCCCGCTGCAGCTCAGCGAATCTCGCGGGGGTCGAGGAATACGTCGTCGATCTGCGAAGAGCCGGTCAGCGCCGTGAAGCGAAGCGCCACCTGCGGCGCTTGTCCGGTGAGAAGACCGTTGACGATTCCCTGGGCCGCGGCCAGCGTGAACATGGTGGCTGACGGCGCCCAGCTCTTGTTCAGCACGATCGTCCCGATCGGGACGGCCGTCGCCCCGAGCAGCGGCTCCTTGTAGACGATCGAAACCGCGACGGTCGACAACAAGCCGGTGTTGTGGCTGAACAGGCGGAATATCGGATACGCGGCATCGACGCACGTATACGGGGACTGCGCGCTGGCGCCGGCCGGCAGGTACAGCGACGACTTGCCGATGGCGCCGGTGGCGCCGAACGGCTCGCTGCCCGCCTTTTGGGCTGCGCCGTGGCTGAGCGTCCAGCCGGCAAGGCTGCCCTCGAAGTCCCCCCCGGGAACCAGCTTGTAGACACGGGAATCGGCGAACGGCAGGAACGGCTGCGTCAGAGTCGCGTTGTCGCATGCGTCGGTGTCGATCAGCGGCGTCGCCTTCGCTGAGGCGGCGGGAATGATCGCGACCGCAAGCGCGCAGAACAGTCCCAACGGGAGCAGGCCGCGCGGGGTACGTGGGAACGCAAGAGAACCGAACAAGTAGAGCCCTCCTTGGCTTTACTGGCAGCCGAGCCATCTCACCCCGGTGAGACCTCTTGCTTTGCGTCCCCGACTCGCGCCAGGTTTGCCCTTTTCAGTTGGGTTACGCCCGGTTCATCGGTTCCGTCGGCCGGGCGGCGGAGCGGTGTGCGGAATTTGTGGACACCTGTACGAGGAATATGCAGGTTCTGGTTCGATCGCTAACGCGCGCGAGGGCTCGGCTCGATATGGGGGGCGAGATGTCGTTCGAACCGAGCTTCGAAGACCAGACGCTCCTTGCCGAGACCTCCGTACGCGAGAGCGCGCGAATGAGCGTGCGTGAGCTCGCCACGGGAGGGCTCCTCGCCGCGACGTTCATCGCCGCCGTGGTTGGCTTGTGGCTGGTTCGAGCACCAAGCTCGTTCGCGCTTGCACCCGCGCTGCTCTCCCTGGTCGTCCTCGTGCTGGCGATGCTCGTGGGCTTCGACACGCCGTTCGGCCAGGCTCGCGCCACCCAACTCGGCTTCGTCCCCCTCGTGTTCGCCGTCCCGCTGGCCCTCGTTCCCATCGCCGTGGCGATCGCGATGGCGGTCGCATGGCTTCCGGATCTCTTCTCCGGCGAGCTTCGCCCCGAAAGACTGCTTCACCTGGCATCCAACTCCTGGTTTGCCATCGGGGCAGTCGCGGTGCTGGCGACCTCGCATTCCGGGCCAAGCCACGCGGGCGCCCTGCTGCTACTCGCGGCGTTGGGCGCACAATTTGCGACTGATTTCCTGGTCTCGTCCGGACGGGTGCTGATGCTCCGCGGCGCAAGCGTCTCGTGGGTCCTGCGCGGAAGCTGGGTCTATGTGATCGACGCCGCTCTCTCCGGAGTCGCGCTGGTCGTGGCCAAGGACATCGCCGGAACTCCCCTGGCCGCGCTTGCGCTGGTGCCGCTGCTCGGCCTGCTGGCCATCTTCGCCCACGAGCGGCGCCGGCGCCTGGAGAGCATGCTCGAGCTCTCGAGCGCCTACCGCGGCACCGCCCTGGTCCTCGGCGACGTGATCGAGGCCGACGACGGCTACACCGGCGAGCACTGCAAGAGCGTCGTCGCGCTCACGCTCGACCTCGCCGAGCATCTGGACCTGCCCGCCGAGCGTCGGCGCAACCTCGAGTTCGCCGCACTCCTGCACGACGTGGGCAAGATCGCCATCCCCAAGGAGATCATCAACAAGCCCGGCAAGCTCGACCCCCACGAGTGGACGATCATCAAGACGCACACGCTCGAAGGCCAGAAGATGCTCGACCGGGTCGGCGGGTTCATGCGCGAGGTCGGGATGATCGTCCGCTCGCATCACGAGCGCTGGGACGGCGGCGGCTATCCCGACGGCCTGGCCGGCGAGCAGATCCCAATCGAGTCGCGAATCATCTCCTGCTGCGACACCTGGAACGCGATGTGCACCGACCGCCCCTACCGCAGGGCCCTCGGGGTCGACGTGGCGATCGCGGAGTTGCTCTCCAACGCCGGCAAGCAGTTCGATCCGCACGTGCTGGACGCATTCGTCCGGCTCGTCGTGCCCGCCAACGAGCCGGACTTCGCCCAGGCCGGCGTGGCCGCCGCGGTGCCGGTTCCGGCGCCGCGTCTCGCGCCGGCGCTGGTCCCGGGCACCGCTGAGTCTTAGATTCACCCCTCGGACGCCACTCGGCGGGCAGCCTGATTATCTTTACCGATACCTGATCAACGCCGAAACACCGTTTTGTGGTGTCATTGTGTTAGGCTCGGGTCCACTCCGGAGGTCTGCCACGTGTCCGGAGGACTTACCGTTTCTCCGGGACCGGCTAGAAACAGCCGCGAAGGCACGGCAATAGCCCCATGACCGTGACCCTGACAGCAAGCACTGGTGCGAAGATCCTCGTGTGGCGCGAGGAGGACATGTTCGCCGCCTTGCGGGCCGGCGGCAGCGAGGAGGCGCAGGTCTGTCTGGGCGTCGACCTCTTCGAGGTGGTCGCCGAGCTCGCCGGACTGGATCTCGAGGACGAGGAGCAGTGCGACGAGGCCACCCGCCTGGCCGGCGACGCGCGCCAGCGCCTGTCCTCACTGCCCAGCCACCGTCGGCCCTGAATCCGGGTAACAACGGGTCCTGATGGACTCGATACGCGGACAGCTGCTGGTGGCCGGGCCGGCGCTGCTCGATCCGAACTTCTGGCGCACCGTGGTGCTGATCGTCGAGCACAACGACGAGGGCGCGCTCGGCCTGGTCCTGAACCGCCCGTCCGAGACCAGTGTCGGCGAGGCCGTCCCGCAGCTTGGCGAGCTGCTCGATCCCACCCAGCACCTGTTCATCGGTGGCCCCGTACAGCCGTCGGCGGTGATCGTCCTGGCCGAATTCGAGGATCCCAGCGACGCGGCCCTGATCGCGTTCGACGACGTCGGTGTGCTCGGCACCGGACCCACCGAGGAGGAGCTCACCGCCGGGATTCGCGCCGGTCGGGCGTTTCTCGGCCACGCCGGCTGGGGCCCCGGTCAGCTCGACGGCGAGCTCGAGCGGGGCGACTGGATCCTCGAGCCGGCCAAGCTCGAGGACGCGTTCTCGAGCGAGGCGCGCGCCCTGTGGTCCGAGGTGCTGACCCGCAAGGGCGGAAGCTATGCCCTGGTCGCTCGGATGCCGGCCGACCCGTCGATGAACTAAGGACCGCAGGAGAATTATCCTGCGTTTTGGCGGCGTCTGGACGCGCCTGGCGGGTGGCGGCGAACCCGCCGGACCACCAGTACGACTTGGTTCCCCGCCCCCCGCCAGACACGCCCAGCCACTCGCCAATTCCGCAACCTAATTCTCCTGCGGTCCTAATCGGCCGCCGGGTCTACGATCAGCCCATCGCGCACGACCACACACACGCGCATGGCCACGCGCACGCGCACGTAAGCCGCGATGCCGAGCTGGGGTCGCTGGTCGCCGCGCTGGTCCTGATCGTCGCGTTCATGGCCGTGGAAATCGTCGCCGGACTGATCGGCTCCTCGCTGGCGCTGCTCTCCGACGCCGGGCACATGCTGACCGACGCCGCTGCCCTCGGTATGTCGATCGCCGCGGCGCGGCTGGCCGCCCGCCCGGCCTATGGCGCGATGACCTACGGGCTGGGACGGGCCGAGATCCTGAGCGCGCAGGCCAACGGGCTCACCTTGCTCGTCCTGTCCGCGCTGATCGTCTACGGCGCGATCGTGCACCTGATTTCCCCGCCAGAGGTGACCGGCGGCCTCGTGCTGGCCGTGGCGCTGGTCGGTATTCCGGTCAACCTGCTGGCGGCCCGAATCCTCGCCGGCGGCCGTGACGGGGAGCGAAGCCTGAACGTCGAAGGCTCCTACCGGCACATCCTCACCGACCTGTACGGCTTCATCGCGACGGCGATCGCTGCCGCCGTGATCCTCGCCACCGGGTTCGACCGAGCCGACGCGATCGCCTCGCTCCTGATCGCCGGGCTGATGCTTCAGGCGGGGTACGGGCTCCTCAAGGCCTCGGGACGCGTGTTCATGGAGGCGGCGCCCGCGGGCCTCGATCCCAACGAGATCGGCAACGCCCTGGCCGGCCAGACCGGGGTGGTCGAGGTTCATGACCTGCACGTATGGGAGGTCACCTCCGGGTTCGCCGCCCTGTCGGCGCATGTGGTCGTCCGGGCCGGCGACGACTGCCACGAGCTGCGGCGCTCGCTGCAGCAGCTGCTCGAGGAGCGCTTCGGCATGCGCCACACGACGCTTCAGGTCGACCACGAGCCGGCGCCGCTGCAGATAGAGGTACCTGGAGCGCCCGGCGGCCACAGCGAGCGGCGGTAGACTCGCGCCCATGAGCGTGGCGCCATGAAGGTCGTCAAGCCGGGCGCAGATCGGGACGTTCCGCGCGGCGTGGTCGGAGGCAGTGAGATCTCCCAAGCCACCACCGGCGCCCAGAACATCTACATGGCGGTGTTCCGCGTTCCGCCCGGCGCCCAGTCACGCCCGCACTACCACGAGAACTGCGAGAGCGCGGTCTACATGCTGTCGGGGTCGCTCCGCGTTAAGTGGGGCGATCGGCTGGAGCACGAGGTGACGCTCGAGCCGCGCGATCTGGTGTACGTACCTCCGCGTGAGACCCACGTGCTCGAGAACGTGTCGGACTCCGAGCCGGCCGAGTACGTGGTCGCACGCGACTCACCGCTGGAGGACGCCGTGATCGTCCCGTGGGCCGAGGCGCCCGGCCAGAGCCTCGTCTAGCCCGAGTAGCCCGGGTCGAGCACCACGTGGTCGCCGTCGTCGAGGACGAACACGCCGCCGTGGACCAGCACCTCCCCGGCGTGCCGCGGTCCTCGCAGGAGCGCCGCCTTGCTCAGCATCTCCGCTTCGGTGGCGGTGGGGGCCAGCGCGGTGACCTGGACGATGCCGGTGAACGCCGGCCGCCCGGTCCCCGGGTCGAGCAGATGGTGCGAGATGTGCCCGTCCGCGTCGAACCAGCTGCGCTTGCCGATGCCGCTCGTCGCGACGCCACCCGAGCGCAACTTGAACGTGTGCAGGACGGCGTCCTCGAACGGGCTCGCCACGTGCACCTCGCGGTCGGGCGCGTAGCACCCGCCCAGGCGCAGGTCGCCGCCGCAGTCGACCACGAACGCGTCGTGGCGCGCGAGGATCGCGGCGAGCTCGTCGGCGAACACGCCTTTGGCGATGCCGCCCGGATCGACCTGCACTCCGGCCGGCCGGGTCACCGAGCTGGCGCGGCGATCGGTGCTGACCACGCGCCAGTGCGCCTCGGGCGCCGGCCGGCCGGCTCGGCGCGCCGGCGCCATCGCCAGGGCGCCCCGGAGCGGCACGCCGGGACCTTCGTAGTGCGACCGGTAGCCGGCTTGCTCGATCTCGCTGAGCAGTGTCGGATCGACCAGCCCGTCGGTGGCCCGCGCGGCCTGAACACCGGCCTCGACCACGCGCCGCATCAGCGGGCTGACCAGAACCGTCTCCGCCGGGTCTCGATTCAGCCGGGTCAGCTCGCTGTCTGAGCGAAAGCGCGAGAACTGCTCATGCCAGCCCTCGAGCCGGCGGCGCGCGGTGGCCACCGCACGCGCCGCCTCAGCCTCGGACGCGTCTGCCACGATGATCGTGCAGCTCGAGCCGAAGCACGCGAACGTGTCGCGCTGCTCGATCGGTGGGGAGATCGTGGCGGCGCTCATGACTGGCTCGTGGTCACGCTGCTCACGCCGGAGCTGCTGCTCGTCGTCGTCGCCGTGGTGGGGGTCGTGGTGGTGGTCGGAGTCGTCGTTGTGGTGGTTGGAGTCGTGGTCGTGGTCGCGGCGGGCGTCGACGCGACCGTCGTCGCCGACGAGCCGGTCGGGGTCTTCCGGGCCAGCGCAGGATCGTGCCCGGAGACGAGCACGATCGTGATCATCAGCCAGGCGGCGACGAACAGCGCCACTGCGCCGGAGATAACCCGCCGGCGAATCTTGCTCGCCCGGGCCACCCGCTCGCCACGCAGCGCCTGGCCGCGGGCCCGCGCCGTCTGTTTGCTGTCGTTGATTGGTTCCATGGGATCAGCTTCGTCCCGCGGCGTATCAACGACGTAGGCGAGGACTAAGAGGTCTGTATGAGCTGCGGGCCGCCCTTGCCGAGCTCGAACGCGCAACCGCTGAAGTAGCCGCCCGCCACCGAGACCAGGAAGCACACGAGCTCGGCGAGTTCGTCATCGGTCGTCCGGGCGCCCGGGGCGATCGCGACCGCGGTCACCCCGTAGCGGGCCCACTCCACCGACAGCGTTCGCGCCAGGTTCTCGAGCGCGGCGCGGGCCGCGCCCGCGAACGAAGCGCCGGCCGAGCGCGGCACGATCAGCAGCACCTTGCCGGCGCCGGCCGGGATCAGGGCCCCGGTGGCCACGCCCCGGGTGGCCACCCAGGCGGCCTCGAGCGCGGCTCCGAGGTGAGCCTGCCCCCCATCGGCGAACGTGGGCGTCGCGTCGAACACGAGCGCGCTGACCGGAGCGATGCCGGCCGCCCAGTCATGCGCGCCCTCCTCGTCGAACGCGGGGTCGAGCTCATGTACCGTCGCACCGAGCCCGGACAGCGACCGGCTGACCACGGGCGTCACGCCGCCGGCCAGCGCCACCGCGCGACCGTTCAGAAGTCCGGACCTCAGCACTGTCACGGGGCACACCGTATCTCCTGACGCCGGCGCGGTTGGCCAGTAGGATCGGGAGCCTCGGATCGAGGAAGGAGCGAAGCAAACGATGCTGTCCTACGCACACGGCGCCTGGGCTGAGCCGCTGCTCGGCGAGACGATCGGCCACAACCTCGAGCGCACGATCGCCCGTGTCCCCGATGCCGAGGCGCTCGTCTCCTGTCACCAGGGGCTGCGCTACACCTACGCCGAGTTCGGCGAGGCCGTCGACCGGCTCGCCGGCGGGATGCTCGCGGCCGGTCTGCAGCGGGGCGACCGCGTCGGCGTGTGGGGACCGAACCGGGCCGAGTGGACGCTCGTCCAGTACGCCACGGCCAAGGCCGGGCTGATCCTGGTCAACATCAACCCGGCGTACCGGGTCTCGGAGCTCCAGTACGCGCTCGGGCAGTCGGGCTGCCGCTGGATCTTCTCCACGCAGGCGCTCAGGGGCTCTGACTTCGTCGCGATGGTCGACCAGGCCCGGGGCGAGCTGCCCGCGCTGGAGCGGGCGGTGTTCTTCGATACGCCGGAGTGGGAGGAGGTGGCCTCGGGCCAGGGATTCACCGGCGACTTGCGCGCGCTCGGGGACGAGCTCGACTTCGACGAACCGATCAACATCCAGTACACGAGCGGCACGACCGGGTTCCCGAAGGGCGCCACGCTCACCCACCACAACATCCTCAACAACGGCTACTTCGTGGGCGAGCTCCTCGGATACACCGAACGCGACCGCGTCTGCATCCCGGTGCCCCTCTACCACTGCTTCGGGATGGTGCTCGGCAACCTGGCCGCCACCACGCACGGATCGTGCATGGTCTACCCGGCCGAGATCTTCGAGCCGGTGGCCACGCTGCAGGCGTGCGATGAGGAGCGCTGCACGAGCCTGTACGGGGTGCCGACCATGTTCATCGCCGAGCTGGGCCACGAGCGCTTCTCCGAGTTCGACTACGGTCCGCTGCGCACCGGGATCATGGCCGGATCGCCCTGCCCGATCGAGGTGATGAAGCGGGTGAGCGCCGACATGGGCATCGCCGAGGTCGGCATCGCGTTCGGCATGACCGAGACCTCGCCGGTCACGACCCAAACCCTGCGCGACGAGACGCTCGAGAACCGCTGCGCCACAGTGGGCCAGGTCCACCCTCACGTCGAGATCAAGATCGTCGACCCCGAGACAGGCGCCACCGTCCCCCGCGGCGAGCCCGGCGAGTTCCTGGCCCGCGGCTACGTGGTCATGCAGGGCTACTGGAACGACCCAGAGCGCACGGCCGACGCGATCGACGCCCAACGCTGGATGCACACCGGCGACCTGGCCACGATGGACGAGCACGGGCTGGTGCGCATCGTCGGGCGGATCAAGGACATGGTGATCCGGGGCGGCGAGAACGTGTACCCGCGCGAGATCGAGGAGTTCCTCTACACCCATCCCCAGATCGCCGACGTCCAGGTGATCGGGGTCCCCGACGAGCGCTACGGGGAGGAGCTGATGGCGTGGATCATCCTGCGTCCCGGCGCGTCGGCAACCGAGGACGAGGTGCGCGAGTTCTGCAAGGGGCAGATCGCCCATTACAAGATCCCGCGCTACGTGAAGTTCGTCGACTCCTTCCCGATGACCGTGACCGGCAAGGTGCAGAAGTTCAAGATGCGCGAGCTGGCCACCGAGGAGCTCGGTCTCAGCGAGGCCGCGGCGATCGCCACGGCGTAACGGACGGCTCCGAGCGCGGCTCCGGCGTGGCGGCTCGTCCTGCCCGCCACGCCAGCGCGCTTCGGAACCCTTTCTATCCCTGTGAAAGGGTCGTGAAACCTGCCCGCGCCGCCCGCCGCGCCCCGCGCCTGCCGACTCGCGAGAGCTCGGTGTGGAGCTCCCGGATCCGCTCGAGGATGTAGGTCGCGGCCTCCTGCTGCTGCTCTCGCGTTGCGCTCTTCACCGTCTCGAATCGAAACGGGTCGCCGAACTGCACGGTCACCTTGGGGAACCGCAGGCGCTTCCAGTTGCGTACCTGGTAGGACCCCAGGATCGCCACCGGGACGACGGGGACGCCGGACTCGAGCGCCAGGCGGCCGATCCCCGGGCGCGCCTCGGCGGCGAGTTGGCCGGTCCGCGATCGCCCGCCCTCGCAGTACATGACCACCGCGCCGCCCCGGGCCAGGATCCGGAACGCGGTGACGAACGCCTCCTCGTCGTGATGGCCGCGTCGCACCGGGAACACGCCGCCGTGACTGAACACCCAGGCGCCGATGCCTTTGAACAGCTGCGACTTGCCCATGAACTGCACGCGGCGGCGGATGAACGCGCCGGTGAAGAAGTGGTCCATGAACGACGCGTGGTTTGGAGCGAGGATCACCGGGCCGTTGGGCACGCGCTCGGCGCCGAATCCGCGGGCCCGGTAGGCAAGCAGCGCCCACGTCACCGTGGCCGCCCGGACGATCTCGTACACCTTGGCCTCGGGCTCGTGGTCGCGCACGATCGCGTGGTAGCGATCGAACGCCTCCTTGGGCCGCGGGTCCTTGTAGACCTGGGGCTTGAGCTCGACATCGGGCACGGTCCCTCTTGGCTCCTCGCTATCCGCTGAGCGGGAGCACCATGGTCGGCTTCTCGATCTCGTGCTCGTCGCTCGTCGCCACCACCGCGGTGCCAATCGCGAAGAACTCGATCACGTGCGAACCCCAGCCGTGGCTGCGCTCGACGATCCGCGCGCCCACGATCCCGCCGGACTGCAGCTCGTCGGCCTCGCGCTGCATGCGCTCCATGGCCAGCTCGCGCGCCTCGTACAGCGCCTGGGTGTAGTTCGGCATCTCGACGTTGCGCCCCATCTGCTTCATGGACGCGAGCATCCCCTGGCGGCCCACGTGATAGACGCAGTTGCCCATCACGAGGCCGGCCGGTCGGTATCCGGCCCGGAGTAGGGTGGCGAAGTCCTGACCGTTCAGGTCGCTGGTGAACGGACGGCCGCTCGGCGCGCGATGAAGCTCGCCGCCGCGATGCTTGACCGCCGTGCCCACCGCGATGAACTCGGCCAGGTCGGCTCCCCATTCGTAGCGGCCGATGTCCAGCCGCACCCCGACGATCCCGTCCGCGCCGAGCTGGTCGGCCTCCTCCTCCATGCGGGTCATGGCCAGCTCGCGCGCGTGGTACATGGCCTGGGTCAACACCGCGAGCTCCTGACTCTGGTTCCAGCCCGCCTGCTGCCAGCCGATGTGGTAGATCGAGCTGCCCAGCACCAGGCCGAGCGGCTCGAACCCGGACTGCTTGACCAGCAGGAACTCATTGACCGAGAGGTCGCTGGTGAAGAACCCGCGCGCGACCTCCTGCTTCATCCGCGCGATGCGCTCCCGGCCCGAGTTGGGGATGCCCGCGAGCGAGCCTGCCTCGTAGCTGGCCTGGTGCGGCGCCTCGGCCTGGGCGAGCGTCGTGGCGTCGGGCTGCGCCTGCGTTTCCGGTTGCGCGTCGTCGTCGTCTCGTCTCAGAAATCCCATCGTCTCTCCTTCACGTCACTGGATCAGCAGGCGCTCGAGGGCCCTGCGGGTGGCTTCGCTGCGGTTTGCCTCGGCAGCCAACGCCTCGCTCAGCATGGCCAGCCAGGCATCCATCTCGAGCTCCTCGTTCTTGAGGACGATCCCAGCCGAGAGTCTCGCGCACCGAGTCTGAACGGCTCCGCCCTCGTGGCGCAGCTCGAGCCGCTGGTCCCCGAGGTCGACCAACACGCTTCGCACCGCCTTGGGCCCGAACATCCCCGCCCTGCGCCGGTCCACCCGGACGCGCGAGGGAATCGCCTCCTCGAGCTTGGCGGCCATGCTCTCCACGAACGCGCTCAAATCGCTCGAGTCGGCCCGCAGCGAGGCGGCGAGCAGGTCCAGGTCGACTCCAGCGTTGTCGGATGACACGGGGATTCAGGCTATCGGGGTGTGATGGAAAAGGCCCCCTATCGGGGCCAAATCCATCACACCCCTTATCCTCCGCCCGTCCCCACGAGCACGACAGGAGGGTTGCCAGGTGCCGGACGTCGAGGCGCACATCACCGGAACCGTGTGGAAGATCGAGGTCGAGGTCGGCGACAGCGTGCAGGAGGGTGACACGGTGGTGATCCTCGAGTCGATGAAGATGGAGATGCCCGTCGAGGCCGAGGATCCGGGCGTGGTCAAGCAGATTCTCGTCGAGGAGGGTCAGTCGGTCTCCGAGGGGGACGCGCTAGTTGTCCTCGAGTGAGGCACCGTCGGGCGGCCGGCTGCTCGTGGACGAGCCGGCGCCGGGCGTGGCCCGGCTGACCATCTCCAATCCGGGCAAGCGCGGCGCGCTCGACCATCCGATCCTCGACGGCTTCACGTCCACCCTGCCCAACCTCGACGCCCGCTGCGTGATCATCACCGGCGAGGAGCAGACGTTCTCGGCCGGCTATGACATCGGCGACCTGCGCGACGGCAGCTTCCAGATCGAGGCCGAGCGGCTCGTGGCCCATCCGTTCACCGCCGCGCTCGAGGCGGTGGAGGCGTATCCGTTCCCCACCCTGGCCGCGCTCAACGGGCACACCATCGGGGGCGGGCTCGAGCTTGCCCTGGCCTGCGACCTTCGCATCGCCGCCGGCACGATCGCCCTCGGCATGCCGCCGGCCAAGCTCGGCCTGGTCTACTCGCACACCGGGATCCTCAAGTTCATCGAGACGATCGGCGCGCCCCGCACGCGCGAGTTGTTCCTCGTGGGGCGGCGGATCGACGCGCGGACCGCGCGTGAGTGGGGCCTCATCAACGCGATCGCCGAAGAGGGGCGGATCGGCGAGGAAGCACTTGCGCTGGCGGAGGAGATCGCCGGCAACGCACCACTCGCCCAACGCGGCATCAAGCGAGTCATCAACGCCGTGCTCAGCGCACGGGCGGCGATGGACCCCGATGTCGAGCGCGAACTGGTCGAACTTCGCCGGGCCTGCTTCGCCTCCGAGGACTTCCGCGAAGGTGTTCGCGCATTTTCCGAGAAGCGCGCGCCGCGCTGGCTGGGCCGCTGATCCGTCCGGCGTCACACTTACGCTGAAGCTGCCCAAGCCGCCGCAGGTTGACCCGTAGGGGGACCGCATGATCGAGATCGAAGCCCGTCTAAGCGAGCTGCGCGCGATGGGTCTTCAGCGCCGCATCCGCCTCGTCAGCGGGCCGCAAGGGCCGCACGTGGTACTCGACGGCAAGCCGGTGCTGCTGCTGTGCTCGGACAACTACCTCGGTCTGGCCGACCATCCACGCGTACGCGAAGCCGCCGCGGACGCCGCCATGCGCTGGGGAGTCGGCGCGGGCGCCTCGCGGCTGACCTCGGGCACGATGACCCTGCACCGTCGTCTGGAGGAGCGGCTCGGGGCATTCGCCCGGCGCGACAGCGCGCTGCTGTTCGGATCGCGCTGGCACGCGAACGCCGGAGTGATCGCAGCCCTGGCCCGCCCCGGCGATCTGGTGTTCTCCGACGAGGCCAACCACGCCTCGGTGATCGACGGCTGCCGGCTGTCCCGCGCCGAGGTGTTCGTCTACGACCACTGCGACGTCGAGCACCTGGCCTGGGGGTTGTCGCAGGCCGAGGGACGCGGGGTGCTGATCGCCACCGAAAGCGTCTTCTCACTCGACGGCGACGTGGCGCCGCTGGAGGACATCGTCGAGCTCGCCCAGCACCGCAGGGTGCGCCTGCTGGTCGACGAGGCCCATGGCATCGGCACGTTCGGCCCGGGCGGTCGCGGCGCGCTTGCCGAGCTCGGTCTCGAGGATCAGGTCGACGTGATCGTCGGAACACTCGGCAAGGCGCTCGGCTCGCACGGCGGGTTCGTGGCCTGCGACCGGGTGATGACCCACTACCTCCTGAACGCGGCTCGCACGCTCACCTTCTCGACCGCACCGCCGCCGCCCGCGGTGGCCGGCGCACTGGCCGCGCTCGACCTGCTGGAGGATCGTCCGCGCCTGGTCGAGAAGCTCCGCGTCAACGCGGCGGCGATGCGCGACGGACTCGAGGCCGAGGGCTTCGACATGCGCGCCAGCACCACCCCCATACTGTCGATCGTCGTCGGCGATCCCGAGTTCACCGTGCGCATTTGCGAGCAGGCACTCGGACGCGGCGTGTTCGCCCACGCCCTCACGGCTCCGGCCGTCCCGGCCGCCGACTCACGCGTGCGGCTGACCGTGATGGCCTCGCATCGCGTCGAGGAGCTCCGCGCCGCCGCAGGGATCCTGGGGCAGGTCGCCCGGGCGGTCGGCTTCGACCCACGGGCCTCGCTGGCCTTCGAGGAAGCCGGTGAGGAGGTCTACGAGACCGAGTCCGCCGAGGCCTACGAGGTCGAGCACAGCGGTCCGTTTGACTACGAGCACGAGCGGGTCGCTCGCGCCGCCTGAGTCCTCGGTCGCTCGCGCCGGGTCCTCGCCGCGCGCGGCCCCCCGGACTATCCGTCGTAGGGCTCGAAGTCCCGCTTGCGCGCCCCGCACACAGGGCAGAACCAGGTCTCGGGGATGTCCTCGAACGCGGTCCCCGAGGGTATGCCGCCGTCGGGATCGCCATCCGCCGGGTCGTAGATGAAGCCGCACGAGCCGCAGATCCACTTCACGTTCCGAAGGCTAGCTGCGCGTCGGGGAGAATGCGCTCCGATGCGAAACGGACCGCAGTGACCACGGACCGGCCCGGCCCGGCCGGGGAGGCGCTCAATTTCGGCCAGGTCACCGAGCCTCGCCCGGCGGGGACGGTGATCCTGCTGCGCGGGGGCGCCACCGGGCTCGAGGTGCTGCTCGTGCGCCGCAACCCGAGCGCCCGCTTCATGGGCGGCGCCTGGGTGTTTCCGGGCGGGTCCGTCGACCGAACCGAAGGCCAGGGCGACCATGCCCTCCGGTCCGCAGCGGTCCGCGAGCTCGCCGAGGAGGCGGCAATCGCCATCGACGACGCCCAGCTGGTCGCGTTCTCGCGCTGGATCACGCCGGCCGAGGTCAAGATCCGCTTCGACACCTGGTTCTACCTGGCGCCGGCGCCGCCGGGCGCGGAGGCCCGGCCGGACGGCAGCGAAGTGGTCGATGCGCGCTGGTATGCACCGGCCGCGGCGCTCGAGGCACGCCAGCGGGGGGAGCTGTTCCTCGTCTTCCCGACGATCAAGCACCTCGAGCAGCTGTCGGGGTTTGCCTCGGCCGAAGAGCTGCTCGCGCACGCCCGCGGCCGGGAGATCCATCCGGTCCAGCCCCGCGTGTTCCTACAGGGCGAAACTGCCCGGATCGTGCTGCCCGGCGAACCGGGATACGCTGATTGAGGTTCCGTGACGGCATCCCTCCCACCTGAGGTACAGGCGGTCTTCGACCGGTTCATCACGACCGAGCTGACCACCGTCGATCGCGCCGGCCAGCCCATCACCTGGCCGGTGAATCCCTACTACCGGCCCGGGGATCCGTGCATCGACGTGACCACCGGGCTGGGGTACCCCAAGAAGGCCAACGACGCCCAGGCCAACCCGCTCGTCTCCCTGCTGTTCTCGGACCCGACCGGGAGCATGCTCGAGCACCCGCCGACAGTGCTCGTCCAGGGTTCGGCCGACGTCGACGACCGAGACCTCGAGGCCAACCGCCGGCGCTACGCGCGGGAGGCGGCCGAGAAGCTCCCGTCGATGAACGGGCGCCCAGCGCCGGAACGCGTCCAGCGACTCTTCAGCTGGTACTTCACGCGCATCTATATCCACGTGCGCCCCGAGCGCATCTACGTGTGGCGCTCGGCCGACTCCGAACCCGAGCTGTTCGACGCGCACATGGAGGAGGTCCGCTCGGGGTACTCGGAAGAGCCTGAGCGATTCCACGCCGGCCCGGAGGGCGGCGCGATCACCTGGCATCCACGCCTGAACGAGCTCGGGACGACCTATCCGACCGCGGTCCTCTCGATCGTCTGTCCAGATGGGTTCCCGTTTGCCATGCGCGTGGCCGCCCGCGCCCACGAGGCCGACCGCCAGATCCGGATCGAGGACCCGCCCGCCGGCGCGCCCCTCCAGCCCGGGCTGGCCTGCCTGACCGCTCACGCGCACGATCCGGGCTTCGGCGCGATGCAGAACTTCCACGTCCGGGGCGACCTCGTGACGCGAGACGGCCGCTGGGCACTGATTCCGCACAAGCTCATCGGAGGCATCGAGGCGCCGGCGTCGAAGCTCGAGTTCATCCGCGCCAACGCCGGCAAGGCGATCCGCTTCCACGGAAGGGCCAAGCGCGAGCTTCGGCGACGCGCCTGACACCGGCTACGCGGCGGCTTCCTCCTGCGAGATGATGTGCATCACCGCGTTGATCAGCGCCAGGTGGGTGAACGCCTGCGGAAAGTTGCCCAGGTGCCGGCCGGTCTGCGCCTCGAGTTCCTCCGCGTATAGCCCGAGCGATGAGGAGTGGGCCAGGAGGCGCTCGCACAGCTGCGTCGCCCGGTCGGCCTCGCCGATCTCCGACAGCGCCGAGACCATCCAGAACGAGCAGATCAGGAAAGTCCCCTCCTCGCCGCTCAGCCCGTCGTCGGTCTCCTGTACGCGGTAGCGGAGCACGAACCCGTTCTCCTGGAGCTCGGAGGCGATCGCCAGCACGGTGGCGCGCACCCGCTCGTCGTCCGCTGGGAGGAACCGCACGAGCGGAATCAGGAGGGTCGAGGCGTCGAGCGCGTCGGTGTCGTAGTGCTGGCGGAACACGGCGCGCTCGGACACGCCGCGTCCGAGGATGTCGGCCCGTATCTCCTCGGCGACCGCCCGCCACTCTTTCGCAAGCTCGAACTCGCCCTCGATCTCGGCCAGCCTCGAGCCCCGGTCCAGGGCGACCCAGCACATCAGCTTCGACGACACATAGTGCTTGGGCTCGCCCCGCGCCTCCCAGATCCCCTGGTCGGGCTCCTGCCACACCCGGAGGGCGCAGCGGACCTGATCCTGGATCACCGGCCACAGCCGCTGGGGGATGTGGCCTCCCATCTTGGTGTGGAGGTACACCGAGTCGAGCACAGCGCCGTACACGTCGTTCTGGTGCTGCTGGTAGGCGCCGTTGCCGATCCTGACCGGCGTGGCGCCCTCGTAGCCCTTGAGATGCGAGAGAACCTGCTCGTGCAGGTCGCGCTCGCCCCCGAGCCCATACATGATCTGCAGTGCGCCGTCTCCGTTGCGGTCGAGATCGGCTACGAACTGCATGAAGTCATCGGCCTCCCAGTCCAGGCCGAGGGCGTGCAGCCCCCACAGCGTGAACGTGGCATCGCGCATCCAGCAGTAGCGGTAGTCCCAGTTGCGCTCGCCCCGCGGCGTCTCGGGCAGCGACGTGGTGGCGGCGGCCACGGTCGAGCCGGTCGGCGCGTAGGTCAGTCCCTTCAGCGTCAACGCCGAGCGCTGGAGATGCTGGCGCCAGCGATGGTCCGGGAAGCGGCCGCCCGCCAGCCAGCTGCGCCAGAAGTGAAACGTCGTCTGCATGCGCTCCTTGGCGTTCGCACAGTGCTCGGGTCCGTGCAGACCATGGCGCCAGCCGAGTGCGACGAAGCGCTCCTCGCCCTTGTTCAGCGTGTGCCGAGCGCGGGCGCGATTGCCCTCGATACCGATCCGCAGGTCGGTGATCAGCCGCAGGACGGTGTCGCCGTCGGTGGCCTCGGCCGCCGACCAGTCGTCCTCGACCATCGTCCACTTGGCCGGCGTGCGGCCGTAGTCGAACATCGGCTCGCACACGGCCTCGATCTGAACCGAGCCCTCGATGCACTCGACCAGGCGCACCAGCATGTGATCGGCATCGTGGTCGGTGGGCGGCCGAGTGTGCGTGGTCTCGTCGGCGTGCTCGCCATGCCAGGGGCCGATGGTCAGCCCGTCGCGGACGACGATCCAGCCCGACGGACACATCCACGTCGTCTCGAGGATCATCGTGCCCGGCACGTAGCGGACCGACAGGGGCACCAGGATCCCGTAGGGGCCGAGCCGGAAGGACCCCGCCCGCCGGTCGAGCAGCGAGCCGAACACGCTCGGCGAGTCGAACCGGGGGATGCACATCCACTCGATGCTTCCGTCGGGGGCGACCAGGGCGCCGGAGTGGCAGTCCGACAGGAACCCGTAATCAGCGATCGGCGGGAAGGGGGAGCCGCCAGAGAGCGGCGCGTCGTGGGGCGGAAGCGGGATGCTGGGGCTCATTCGGGCGAGCAGCCTAACTGTCAGCGACTACCCTGTCAGTCTCGACAGACGGAGGTGAGTGGTGTCAGACGAGCCAAACCGGCCACGGAGACGTTCGAGCAGCGCCGAGGCAGCGGCAACCCGTTGGCGGCAGGCGCATCCCGATGAGGATGTCGATCTTGACGCGCCGTCCCACGTCCCTGAGCCCGAGGGCGAGGTTCCCAATCGGCACTCGGCAAGTGCTGAAGCCGCCTCGCTGCGCTGGCGCGAGCGCCAGCCCGACGAGGATTCCGAGTAGATCTCAGCCGCCGCCGTAGGTGACGATCAGGTCGGTGAGCACGCCGACCAGGAAGCCGGCGGACAGCATCAGCAGACCTACCTCGCGGTGGCCGTAGCGGCGCATGCCGTTCCACACCTCGCCGATCACGTAGAGGATCGCTCCCCCGGCCGCGGCGTAGAACACGAGCTCGAGCGGATGGCTGGTCACCGCGTAGCCGACCAGTGAACCCAGGAAGGTCGGCCCGCCACCGATCAGCCCGGCCAGCACGATCCAGCGCCACGAGGGCTTGACGTCGCCCAGAGGGCCGACGATCCCGAAGCCCTCGGTCGCATTGTGCAGGGCGAACCCGATGATCAGGACCGTGGCCAGGCTGATCGCCCCGGCCCGCGCCGAGACGCCGATGGCCAGGCCCTCGGCGAAGTTGTGCACGCCGATCGCGGCGGCGATGGTCAGCCCGACGCGGAGCGCACGGCGGCGGGCGGCATCGAGCTCGACCACCAGTGGGTCGGGGTCGAGCGTCGCGGCATCGGCGCCACCGGCGATCGGCGGCCGACGCGCCCCCACCGGGCGCAGGCTCCGCTCGAGCATGGCCAGGCCGGCGCTCCCCAGGGTGAACCCGCCGGCCAGCAGAACGACCAGCCAGATCAGGTAGCCCAGCGACTGATGATGGTGCTTGACCGCATCGAGCGTGTCATTGACGATCGAGAGCCCGTTCGACAGCACGTCGACGAAGATGAAGGCGAGAACCCCGACCGCGAACATCGCCAGCGCGACACGGGCCCGGCTGCCCACAAGCTGCATCCGTCCGACCGGCAGCCCGAGAAAGATCGTGAAGCCGGCGAGTGCGCCAAGAGCGATGGTCTGTGCGAACGACAAGTGACCTCGAGACGATTAGGGATCCCTAACGCCGACCGGGATTTGAGCCTACCAGATTAGGGTGCCCTAAGTCCCAGTGCGGGGGTCGGAGATCCACTCTTATATATACCCACTCAGCAGCCCCTTCCCGCCGAACTGAGAGACGAACGTCACGTGTCGGAGTTGAGGTCCGGCAGCCCCAGCGTGTTCAGCCAGTGGTTGACGGTGGTGTTGAGCTGGTGGACCTCGCCGGTCCAGATCAGCACCCCCATCCCGATCAGTACCAGGCCTCCGGCTCCGATCACCACGGCGTAGTGACGGCGGACGAGGGTGAGGGCCGAGGTGACTTTTCCGAAAGCCAGCCCGGTGATCAAGAACGGAACGCCCAGCCCCGCGCAGTAGACCGCGAGCAGGAAGGCGCCGTGCGCGGCCGAGCCCGAAAGGCTGGCGGCGGAAAGGATCGCCCCAAGGGTTGGACCTGTGCAGGGGGTCCAGGCCAGGGCAAACGCCGCGCCGGTGAGCACCGGCCCGCCGCGTCCGGCGCGCTGCATGAGCCGGCCGACGTGCCACTCCCGAGACAGCCGGGGCACGAACGGGGCAAGCACGAACAGCACCCCCATCACCACGACGATCGCACCGCACACCCTCAGCGCGGTGGGTCCGGTGACGGCGCCGTGCAGCGCCTGTTGGCCGATCAGCCCGAGCGCGATGAAGATGGCCGAGAAGCTGGCCACGAAGGCCAGGCTCGGACCGAGCACCCGACGCGCCCGGACCTCAGCCGGCGCCACGCCGGCCACCGCGGAGATGTAGCCAGGGACGAGCGGCAGCACGCACGGAGACAGGAACGAGATCAGCCCCGCGCCGAACGCCACCGGAATGCCAATACCCGAGACAGGGTCCATGCGTACCGGAACTGAGATTATCGCCGTCGCGGAGAACCCGGCTAGACCGGATCTTCCCCGACGGCGCCCCGTCTCGGTGGTACGTTGGGCTCCCATGGCCACAGCTATCACCACTCTCAAGAACTTCATCGACGGCGAATTCGTCGATCCCGCGGACGGTCAGACCGAGCCGATCCTCAATCCCGCCACCGGCGAGGCGATCGCCGAGGCGCCCATGTCAAGCGCCGCGGACGTTGATCGTGCTGTCGGCGCAGCGAAGGCCGCATACGACGGATGGGCCACCACCACGCCGGGCGAGCGTGCGCTGGCGCTGCTCAAGCTGGCCGACGCGATCGAGGACCACGCGGACGAGCTCTCAGAACTCGAGTCCGACAACGCCGGCAAGCCGATCAACGCCTTCCGTGACGACGAGATCCCGTTCATGGCCGACAACCTGCGCTTCTTCGCCGGCGCGGCGCGCTGCCTGGAAGGTCGTGCCGCCGGCGAGTACGTGAGCGGCTACACCTCGATCATCCGGCGCGAGCCGGTCGGGGTGATCGGGCAGATCGCACCGTGGAACTACCCGCTGATGATGGCGGTGTGGAAGTTCGGCCCGGCGCTGGCGGCCGGGAACACGGTCGTGCTCAAGCCGGCCGAGACCACGCCGCTGAGCGTGCTGAAGCTGGCCGAGTACGCGTCGGAGATCTTCCCCAAGGGCGTGCTCAACGTGATCACCGGCCACGGCGATCCGACCGGCCAGGCGCTCGTCACGCATGACGATGTGAACATGGTGTCGCTCACCGGATCGGTTGAGACCGGCAAGTGGATCGCCCGCGCCGCGGCCGACACGCTGAAGCGGGTCCACCTCGAGCTGGGCGGCAAGGCGCCGGTGGTCGTGTTCGACGACGTCGACATGGCGACCGCGCTCGAGACGATCGCCGGGACCGGCTACTACAACGCCGGCCAGGACTGCACCGCGGCGACCCGGGTGCTGGCCAGCTCACGGGTGCTGGACGACGTGGTCAACGGACTGGCCGAGCAGGCCAAGGGACTGGTGCTGGGTGACACCCGCTCGGCTGATACCACGCTCGGGCCGCTCAATTCCGCGCGTCAGCGCGAGCGGGTGGAGGGATTCCTGGAGCGCAAGCCCAACCACGTCGAGATCGTCGCCGGCGGGGTGGAGCCCGACCGCCCCGGGTTCTTCCTCGAGCCGACCGTGGTCTCCGGGCTGCGCCAGGACGACGAGATGATCCAGCGCGAGATCTTCGGCCCGGTGATCACCGTGCAGCCGTTCTCGGACGAGGCCGAGGCGATCGCGTGGGCGAACGGAACTCCGTACGGACTCGCATCGTCGGTTTGGACCCGTGACGTCGGGCGCGCCCTGCGCGTGGCCAACGCACTGCGCTTCGGCTGCGTGTGGATCAACGACCACATCCCGCTGGCCTCGGAGATGCCCCATGGTGGCTTCAAGCAGTCGGGCTACGGCAAGGATCTCAGCATGTATGCGCTCGAGGACTACACCGAGGTCAAGCACGTGATGGCGTCGTTGGCCTGACCGGAGCTCCGGTATTCGGGGCAGCACTTTGCGGACGCTGCCCGATCAAACTTGCGAAACCTTCACCCGGGCGACCCGTTAGAGTGGTCAGGGTTTTCAGGTGGAAGCTTCCGCATTTCCCGCACCAGCAGCAGCAGCTCGGCCTCGGGCGTTAACCGGGCCCCACCCACCCTCTCGCCCACCCACCCCATTGCTTCGGCTGCGCTCGGACGAGCAGCTGGTGGCTCTCTTCCGCGCCGGGCACGACGAGGCGTTCCGGGTGATCCACGACCGCTACCGGCAGCGGCTGTTCGCCTATACGCGCCAGATGCTGCCGCGCCGGCCGGACGCCGAGGACGCCCTCCAGGACATCTTCGTCCGGGCCTACTCGGGGCTGCGGGCCAACCACCGAGAGCTCGCGCTCCGCGCCTGGCTTTACCGGGTGGCCCACAATCGCTGCATCGACGAGCTGCGGCGCCCGGCCCCGCCGCCGCCCGAGGTGATTCAGCTGTTGCGTGCCCCCGTGCACGATCCGATCGCCGAGGCCGACCAGCGTGAGTCTCTCAGGCGCCTGATCGCCGACGTTCGCCGGCTGCCCGACCAGCAGCGCTCGGCGCTGCTCATGCGCGAGCTGGGCGGGATGTCCTACGCCGATTTGTCGGCCGCCCTCGGCGTCACCGTCCCCGCGGTCAAGTCGCTGCTCGTGCGCGCCCGGCTCGCGCTGGGTCAGGCGTCCGTAGCTCGCGACACCGCCTGCTCGGATATCCGAGAGGAGCTGATCGTGGCCCACGACCGCGGGCTGCGGCCCGGCGCCACCGCGCGGCGGCACATGCGCGACTGCAGCGGGTGCAGGGAGTTCCGCCATCAGCTGCGCGGGGTCAGCCGCCGCTTCGGGGCGATCGTGCCGACGCTCGGACCGCTGGGCGTGCTGGCCAACCTGCTCGGCGTCGGCGGAGCCGGCGGCGGTGCGGTGGCCGCGGGCGGCGCGGCCGGCACCTCCACCGCCGTCCTCTCGGTCGGCGCGCTGAGCGCCGGAGCCGGCCACGTCGCCACCCTGCTCGCGGCCGCCGTGGTCACGGCAGGTGGCGCGGTCGAGCTCCAACAGACGCTGCCGACGCCCCCGCACCATCACCACCAGGCGCGCGCGGCGATGGTGGCCCCGGCCTCCACGGCCGCCCCCCGGCACATCGTCGCGTCGAGCGCCGCGTTGAGTGACGAGGGGCCGATCGTGCCCGCTTTGCCGCTGATCCCGCGTCCGCAGCCCGCCTCCGGGGTGACCAGCGGCGAGGCCGCCAAGACCGCTCACGAGCCCGGCCCGCCGGCTCCGATCTCGACCTCGATCACCACGACCACCCCGGTCAAGATCAAGGTGCCTCCAACCGGCGGCGCTTCGACCGCGATCAGCGGCGGTGGCGTCAGCCCGACGGCGCCCTCGGACAGCACCACCTCGACCAGGACGTCCGGGTCGTCGACCGCCCCGACGCTGACCCCGACTTCGACCGGTACTCCATCCACGGCGTCCAGCCAGACGCCCGGCGACTCCCTGTCGACCCCTTCGGCGAGCTCAACGGCCACGACCCAGCCGACGTCGTCGTCGAGCACATCCACCGGCAGCTCGTCGCCGGGCGCGACCAGCGGGACCGGATCCTCGACGGGTCCCGCGCCTGACGGGTCGAC
Source organism: uncultured Solirubrobacterales bacterium (assembly GCA_963834675.1). Lineage (GTDB taxonomy): Bacteria > Actinomycetota > Thermoleophilia > Solirubrobacterales > Solirubrobacteraceae > Palsa-465. Next base: position 3,822 of record CAWICS010000008.1, on the reverse strand, counting down.
GCCCCCCACGCAGTGACCACGCTCCCGGCGGCGGCAGCGGACAGGACCGACAGCTACCCCGAGAACCTCGATCACGAGGATGTGGTGGTCCGGCGCGGTCGGCGCTCGGGGCTCTACACGTTCGTCGCGGTCCATTCGACGGTGCGCGGTCCCTCTCTCGGCGGCTGCCGGATGTGGGGCTACTCGGATGCCCGCCAGGCGCTCCGGGACGCGCTTCGGCTGTCGCGCGCGATGACGTTCAAGTCCGCGGTCGCCGACCTTCCGCTCGGCGGCGGCAAGGGCGTGATCATGACCGCGCCGGGGGCCGTGCTGCCGGGGGAGCTGCGGACCGCCGCCCTGCTCGACTTCGGCGACACGGTCGAGTCGCTGGGCGGCCGCTACATCACCGCCGAGGACGTTGGCACCTCGAGCCGCGACATGCGGGTGATCGCCGAGCGCACCCGGCACGTAGCCGGCCTGCCGGCGCGTATGGGGGGGTCGGGAGACCCCAGTCCGTTCACCGCGCTCGGGGTGGAGTCGGCGATTCGGGCCTGCTGCGAGCGGGTTTTCGGCTCGAGCTCGCTGCGCTCGCGAACGATCGCGGTGGTCGGGCTCGGACATGTCGGCTCCAGAGTGGCCAAGCGCTGTGCCCGCGCCGGCGCCCGGCTCGTGGTCGGCGACATCGACGTGGGCAAGCGCCGGTTGGCCGAGGAGCTCGGCGCCGATTGGCTGGAGCCGGAGGAGGCTCTGGAAGCCAAGGTCGACGTGGTCGCCCCATGCGCGCTCGGCGCCGTCCTCAACCACGAGACCGTGCCACGCCTGCGCTGCCGGATCGTCGCCGGTGCCGCCAACAACCAGTTGGCCGACGAGTCCGTGGCCGAGGTCTTGTCCGCGCGGGAGATCCTGTGGGCCCCCGATTTCGTGGTCAACGCCGGCGGGATCATCAACATCGCCGAGGAGCAGCACGGCTACGACGCCGGCGCTGCCCGCCGGCGGGTGCGCCGGATCGGAGACATCCTGCTCGAGATCTTCGACCGGGCCGACGCCCGTTCGGTTACGCCGCTCGTGGCCGCGATGGATCTCGCGCACGCCCGGCTCGCGTCCGTCTAAAAGCGCAGGGTCGGGCGCTCCACCCCTTCGGGCAGGCGCCCCTCGTCGGCCAGCTTGTCGAGGTGGGCAGCCAGGGTTACGGTGGCGGCTGGACGCAACTGCGCCGGCGCGTCGCTCCAGGCCTCGTCGAGCAGCTCGTCGACGCTGCGTCTCCCGGCGTTCAAAGCGGCTATGAGGCGGCGCTCGCGGTCAAGGCGATGCGAGATGTATTGCTCGAGCTTGGCGTGCGGATCCTTCACGAGGGGACCGTGCCCGGGACACAGCACGGTGAGCTCGCGGTCCTTGAGTCGCGCGAGACCGTCGAGGTAGGCGGCCAGCGATCCCGGGTAGGGCGAGACGAACACGCTTCCCTCGCCGAGGACCGCGTCGCCCGTCAGCGCGGCCGTCCCGGTCACGAAGGCCAGGTGCTCGGGAGCGTGGCCGGGGGTTGCGATCGCGTGGAGCGGTCCGAACGTGTCGCCGTCGGTGAGCTCGACGTCCGCGTCGCCACGCGCCGCGGCTAGGGTGGCGCCGGGATAGCGGGCGCGGATGGCCGGGACCGCTTCGGTGTGGTCGGCGTGGCCGTGGGTGAGAGCCACACCGCCCAGCCCCCCACGCAGGTCGATCTCGGCTTCCAGCGCGGCCAGGTGCTCGTCTAGTGCTGGCCCCGGGTCGACCAGCCACGCGGGCGCGCGTCCCACGAGCCACGAGTTCGTGCCGCTCAGCGTGAACGGCCCCGGATTCGCCGCGCGGATGCCGACGATGTCGTGGTCGGGCAGCTCCAGCCGGGCCGCGGAGGACCGCGCGGCCGCCTCGGTCCCGGGCAGCGAGGCCAGCAACTCGGTGGACAGGTCGCGATCGGCCAGCACGATCCTGCCCCACGGGTCGCGTCCCACCTCGTGCAGCCCAGCGCTCACCGCGGTCCGTTCCGAGACGACGTGACCGGGCTGCATCCGCGCGATCACCGCCACGCCTGGCCAGTCCCGGTGCGCTCGGTCGATCGCCTCGCGTGCCACGGCGCCGGCGATTCCTCGGCCCCACACCTCGGGGGAGAGCCGGTAGTACAGGTTGAACACCTCGACCGTGTCCGCCGCCGGCATCGCGCGGATGCCGGCGAAGCCGACCACCCGTCCGCTGTCCGGGTCCTCGATCGCCCAGTAGCCGATGCCCCGGGCGCGCCAGTCTTCGATCCAGCCGGCCAGCATCTGCCTTGCGTCCGCAGCGTCCTCGACCGGGCCGGCGGGGTTGTGCTGGTTGGTCCGGGGATCGCCGTGGATGGTCACGAACGCCTCGAGGTCGTCCATCCTGGGCTCGCGTAGAGCAACCCCGAGTCGGGCGATGGCCTGGCTCGAGTCATCCTGCATCGATCGTGCAGCTTATTTGCCGAAACGCGCCCGCAGCGCTTGACGCGCCGCGACGGTAGCCTCGGCCGGATGTTCGATCACGTTGGCATCGCCGTCTCGGACCTCGCGGCCTCCGAGCGCTTCTACCGGACCGTGCTCGGCGTCCTGGGCATCGAGCCCAGCCATGCGGACGCCGAGCTGGTCGAGTGGGAGGACTGGGACATCGGCCCGACGGACCGCGAGCACGCGCTGACCCGCGGGCTTCACGTCGGCTTCCGCGCCCGCGACCGCGCGCAGGTCGATGCGTTCTGGCAGGCGGGCCTCGACGCGGGGTACCGCGACGACGGCGCGCCCGGCCCACGCGCGCAGTACAGCCCCACGTACTACGGCGCCTTCCTACTCGACCCGGACGGCAACAGCATCGAGGCGGTTCACAGCGACCGCGAGGACGCGGTGCCCGACGGATGCATCGACCACCTGTGGATCCGCGTCCGCGACCTCCAGGCCTCCCGGCGCTTCTACACGACGATCGCCCAGCACGCCGGGCTCCGCGTGACCCACGACGCGCCCGCCCGCGTGCAGCTATCCGGCCCCGACTACAGCTTCTCGCTCGTCCGGGACGAGCGGCCGCTCACCGAGCACGTCCACCTCGCGTTCCCCGCGCGCGAGGACGCCACCGTGCGCGCGTTCCACGCCGCCGCGCTCGCGGCAGGCTACGAGGACCACGGCGCGCCGGGCGAGCGCGTGGTGTACCACCCCGGCTACTACGGGGCGTTCGTGCTCGACCCCGACGGACACAACGTCGAGGTGGTCAACCACAACCGGGACTGAGCCCGCCTCCGCGGGCACGGCAACAGGATCACCGAAGCAGCCGGATCGCGCACCGCGGACCCGATGCGCCGGCTAGGCGACCGTCGCCGGTGAGCAGCTCGCAGCCCAACAACTCAGCCAGCGCGCTTTAGCTCGCGTCGTACGCCGTGACGTTTGCGCGCAACTCGAACGCGCGGCGCATCAGCGACAGCGTCGGATAGCGGCTAATGCCGAGCTGCTCAAGGTCGCCGATCGCCGCCTCGAACCTGCTGTCGGAGATCGTGCCCGCAAGCCAACGCTTGGGGAGCACCGCCACGGCTTCAACATCAACGAGGCGGGGAGCTGCTACCTGGCCCGCCATACGGATCTCGCCGCGAGCGCGCTGCCCCTGCCCCGCGTCCTCTGACGTATCAAACGCTCGGGCTGTCACCTGGCGCCACCATTCCGCTCTGGTAGGCGATCACCACGAGCTGTGCTCGGTCGCGGGCGCCGAGCTTGAGCATCGCGTGGCTCACGTGGGTTTTCACGGTCAGCGGGCTGAGGAACAGTTGTCCGGCGATCTCGTCGTTGGACAGGCCCTGTGCGACGAGCGCCATGATCT
>CAWICS010000007.1:0-596275 GCA_963834675.1 uncultured Solirubrobacterales bacterium | reverse complement strand
ACACCGCCTCGGCCACGCTCGGCTCCGACCGGGCCAAGGAGACTAAGGCTGCGTCGGGAAGGGGGCGTCCACGGCGGCGTGCCGCCAGGACGCCCAGACGATCAGCCTGGACCACACCCAGCTAACCCAGGCCAAGCAGCAGCTGGCCACCGCCCAGTCGACCGCGGTGCTGGACCACGACCAGAACCACGCCAAGGTCGCCTCCGACCGGGCCAAGCTTCAAGGGTGATCGGGCGACCCTGGCGTTGCTGCAAGCCACCGCGGTGAACCCAGGTACGACCTACACCTATCTGCCGAAGGTAGGTCAGATCATCAAGCAGGACCAGCCCGTCTACTCGGTCAGCAACGAACCGATCCCGCTCGTGTACGGCTCGATCGCCGCCTACCGGACGTTCCACGTCGGCATGTCCAACGGCGCCGACGTGGGCGAGCTGTCCCACGACCTGATCAGCCTCGATTACGGCGCCGGCTTGACCCAGAGCAACCATTACTCGTCGGCCACGGCCACGGCGGTGAGACGTTGGCAGCGGGCGCTCGGTCTGCCCGGGAGCGGCGAGATCCTGCTGGGCGAGGTGGTGTTCGAGCCCGGTCCGACCCGGGTCACGTCGGTCACGCCTTCGGTCGGCTCGTCCGTGGGGGGAGGTGGCGGGGCCTCGGTCGGGAGCGGCGGCGGTGGGGGCGGCACTGTGCTGACGGCCACCAGCGCCACCCCCGTCGTCAGCGTCGCGCTGAACGTGACCCAGGAATACCTGGTCAAGCCCGGCGACGCGGTGTCAATCGCGCTGCCCAACGGCACCTCGACGGTGGGCGGGCGGATCGAGACGGTCGGCAACGTGGCGACCTGCCGGGGGGCGGTGGCATCGGCACCGGCAGCGGCAGCCCCAGCGGTGGGGGCTCCGCCGATCAGTCGCCATGCTCCTCGAGCGGGAGCGGCAGCACGTCCACCCCGACCGTCACGGTCACCATCACACTGGACCGCACGCCGCCGGGGGCCACCCTGGACCAGGCGCCTGTGAACGTCAACATCACCACGCAACGAGCCGATCACGTCCTGGCCGTGCCGGTGAACGCGCTGCTGGCCCTGCAGGGCGGCGGGTTCGGGGTGGACGTGGTGACCGGCAACACGAGCCATCTGGTCGGGGTCAGCACCGGTCTGTACAGCAACACCCTGGTCCAGGTCAGCGGCTCGGGAATCACCGCCGGCATGCGGGTCGAGGTGCCGTCGTCGTGACCGTCGCGGTCCCCACCGCGGTCGGCGAGGCCGCCCCGCCGATGCCGGTCCTGGAGCTGATCGACGTGGTCAAAGAGTATCCCGGCGACCCGCCGGTCGTGGCCCTGGCCGGGGTCGATCTGCGAATCGACGAAGGCGAGCTGGTCGCGATCGTCGGCCCGTCCGGGTCGGGCAAGACCACCCTTCTGCATGTGATGGGCACCCTCGAGCGACCGACGCGGGGCGTGGTCCGGATCGCGGGAGAGGATACCTCGACGATGTCCGACAAGCAGCTGTCGGGGTTGCGGGCCCGGCGCCTGGGCTTCGTGTTCCAGCAGTTCTTCCTGCTCGACGCGCTCAATCTGCTCGACAACGTCGCCGACGGCCTGCTGTACCGGGGCGGGCGGGTGGCCGATCGCCGCCTACTGGCCGAGACGGCGATCGATCGGGTCGGGCTCAGCCACCGACTCGGGCACCGGCCAAACCAGCTCTCAGGCGGCGAGCAGCAGCGCACCGCGATCGCCCGGGCGCTGGTCGGGCGCCCGGCCCTGGTCATGGCCGACGAGCCGACCGGGAACCTGGACACCGCGACCGGGGATCCCTCCTGGGACTGCTCCGCGAGCTGCACCGCGAAGGCACGACGATCGTGGTCATCACCCACGACCAAGACGTCGCCGCATCGACGAACCGCCGCATCGAGATCCGCGACGGAAGGATCATCCGTGACACGCCGACGCCTTCCTGACAGCGACAGCGGCGGCTTCCGCCTATCCCGCCTCGATCTGCTCCGGGTCGGGAGCCTGGGGCTGCGCAGCCGCCGCGCGCGGGCGTCGCTGTCGGTACTCGGTATCGGCATCGGCATCGCCGCGATCGTTGGCGTGCTCGGCATCTCCCAATCATCGAAGTCCGGTCTGCTGAACGAGCTTGGCCGGCTCGGCAACCTGCTGACCGTGGGGCCCGGGCAAACCGCCTTCGGCCAGCAGACCGAGCTGCCAACGACGTCGGAAGGCATGGTCTCGCGCGTCGGACCGGTCACCAACGTGACCGAGATCGGCGCCATCTCAAACATCTACGTGTACCGCAGCTCCCTCGTCCCGAGGATCAACACCGACGGCATCTCGCTGACCGCGACCGACGCCGCCCTGCCCGCCGCCCTCGGCGCCACCCTCGGCCACGGCACCTTCCTTTAACGCGGCCACGGCCCGCTACCCGGCGGTCGTGCTCGGCGCCGAGACGGCCAGCCTGCTCGGCATCAACAACCTGGCCAATCCGACCCAGATCTGGGTCGGCGGCCATTGGTTCATGGTGGTGGGCATCTTGAAGCCGGTGGAGCTGGTCTCCCAGATGGACAGCATGGCGTTCATCGGGTTCTCGATAGCCGAGCAGTACTTCGGCTTTGACGGCCACCCGACCGGGCTGTACCTACGCGCCGTGCCCAGCCAGGTCAGCGCGGTGGCCGCCGTGCTGCCCGCGACCGTGAACCCGGCGAACCCCTCGGTCGTGGCGGTCAGCTTCCCGTCGGACATCCTCAAAGCCGAGCTGGTCACCAAAGGCGCCTACAACGGGCTGCTGCTCGGTCTCGGTGCCGTCGCCCTCCTCGTCGGCGGGGTCGGTATCGCCAACGTCATGGTCATCTCGGTCCTCGAACGCCGCTCAGAAATCGGCCTGCGCCGCGCCCTCGGCGCCACCCGCCGTCACGTCGCCGAACAATTCCTCGCCGAAGCGCTGCTCCTCTCGGTCCTAGGCGGCGTGGCCGGTACCATCATCGGCGCGCTGGCGACCGCTCATCTACGCGGTCAGTCAGCACTGGTCGGTGCAGATCCCCGCCGTAGCCCTCTACGGCGGCGTGGGCGCCGCCCTGGTCATTGGCGCCGTCGCCGGCCTCTACCCGTCGATGCGAGCAGCCCGCCTTTCGCCCACCGACGCGTTGCGCACGGTATGAGCGCCCGAACCGCCACCGGCGACCGCCACTCTGCCATCAAGCTCGCAGACACGTCCGGCGCCGTCGCCGTCGCCGGCTACGGGCTTGCGCGGCGCGCATGTCGCTGCCCAGGCCTCTTGGAGCACGTAAGCCGGTCCCGAACCGCCGACGATCCATTCGGGACCATCGTCCTCGCGGGCTTGCCCTCCACCACTGCAAGCACGCGAGCCGACATCGTCGCCGAGCATCGGGCTGCCGCCGATCGGGCGCCGTAAGCGGGGCCCGCGCTGACACGCGCCGGATCGACCATCTACTTATGCAGAACAACCCAGACAAGCTGGCCCACCTCGGACGAGCCGCCCCATGGCGATCACCGACCGGCGAATCGGAGCGATAGCGCCGGCAACTGAGCCCGGGGATTCGACAGCAGCCCTGCTCCACTCCCTGATTGAGAGCCAAGCCAGCGAGCGAATGGAACCGACGGCCGCCGCGACGTCCCCTGCTGACCGCGCGTAGGGGGTCTCTAGGGCGATGACCGCCGAGGCACGCCGCGGATGAAGTGCAGGTCTTTCAGGGCGCGAGCGCGATGGTCGCGTGGCACCAGCACCGCGGCTCGGCGCCGACGCGGAGACGTCGAGGGCGGCCAACTCGCCCGGCCGACCCTGCCGTCCGGCCGCAGAGCGCCATCGCCGACTAGGTCCTGCTCGCTCCTTGGTGGAAGCGCGCCGCCGTGAACCGATCGGGGACTGGTTGCCCGTCGGGCGGGGCTGCTGCTCACCACGTTGCTATAGATCGCGTCCTTGACAATAGTCAGATTAACGATATATACTGGATCTATGAGAAAGGAACGGACCATGCAGGAGGCGTCGTTCCTTATCCTCACCGCGCTCGCCGCCGGCAGTCAGCACGGCTACGGGATCATCACCGATGTCGTCGGGATCTCCGACGGCCAGGTTCGGCTGCGCGCCGGGACTCTGTACACGGCGCTTGATCGCCTGCGTGAGGACGGACTGATCGAGGTCGAGCGCGAGGAGGTCGTCGAGAGCCGACTGCGGCGCTACTACCGGCTGGCTCCCGCAGGCGCGGAACGCCTGGCCGAGGAGGCCGCCCGTCGGCACGCACACGCGTCAGTCGCGATGGCGCGACTCGACCTCAACGCCGGGCAGGTGACGGCATGATCGGTCAGGCACCGTTGGAGCAGCGCTACCGGCGGGTGATGGCGTGCTACCCGCGGTCGTTCCGCGAGGAGCACGCCGAGGAGATGCTCGGCGTGCTGCTGATGAGCGCCAAGCCTGGCCAGAGCCGTCCTGGACTGGCCGACTCGGCGTACCTGATCGGCAACGCGCTGCGGATGCGCTTTCGCGCAGGTGCGCCTCGATCGACGCCGACGGTCTTGCTGGGCGGTCTGGCTGATGGCGCTCGGCGCCCTGTTGGAACTCGGTGCGCTCGCGACGGTGCTGACAACCCGGGGAGATCTCAACTCGGCGATCGCGCATCACTTCCCGGCCTACTCCATGTCGCGCGTTGACACGTTGGTGAATGGCCACCTCCTCAGTGTCGCGATCGGGGCACCCATCGTCGCGCTCGCTTGGCTGTGGCTGGCGTGGGCCAACGGCCACGGCCACCGGTGGGCGCGGGCCTTCTGTTCGGCGTCCTGTTCGCCCTGACGTCGGTGAGCCTGCTCGCTGCGGTCGGCCAGCACGTGGCGACGCTCGCGCCGGCCGACCTGATCGTCGGCGCCGCGCTGTGGCTCGTCGCCCTCGTCGCGCTGGCACTGATCCTCAGCCCCGCGTCCGAGGGTCACTACGGGCGCGGTGGCGGGGCGAGGCGGCCTGTTCGCACCCAGCGGGGCGTGGTGCCCGCTGCGGGGTCGTTGCAATAACCCTTACACCGGCCCGCCAAGAAAGGCGATCAGCCGGCCTACCCGAACGGATGAACATGCACCCCACACCACCAACCGATCCCAGGCCTCCGACCACCAAGGGCTTCTGGACTGCATACATGAACCTCCGACACGAGCCATGGTTTTTACACAGGCGCATCGCGCTGCTCGTACTCCTAGCCGTTTGGGCGCCCATCCTCGCCCTCTCTTTTCATACCGGAGACGGCACCCGGACGCTGCTGCGCGTCGTAGCGATAGGCGTATTTGTCGTCTTTGTAATCGTCGGCATCACGATCCGCCGACGGTACAGCTTCATCATCGCGTCTGGAAGAACGACTCACGGACGGGGCGGGCCCACCACTACGAGCTGACGCTAGGGCCGCAGGGAGTCAGCATCCGCGCGGATTGGGGCTTGACGCTCGGCGGCCGCGAGGATGATGCCGTCGAGGTCTCGGGCGACAGCGTTCTGCTCTTGCTCTCCGATTGGGGGGAGGGATGAGGCGGCCGGGCCGACGGGGCTTTGCCCGCGTCGGCGGTAGCGCGGGGGGCGTGCCGAACCTTGTGCTCTTCACGCGACTTTGCCGGCGGCCGTCTTGTTTGGCGGGTAGTGACTGGCGGGCTGGACGTGAGCTGGGGCAACTTCTCGCGTAGCTCCTCGTGCCAGCGCAGCTCGGCTTCGACGCGGAGCTCTCCGTGGCGAAAGAGCAGTTCGCCGACGGCGGGCAGGTAGCCGGCTGCCGTCAGTCGTGCGCGCTCGTCGGCTAAGCGGCGGCTGAGTTCTCGCAGCGATCTGGAACGGCGATCGATCGCTGCCGCCAGGTCTTGACCGGGCTGTGCCGCGCAGACCCAAAGCGCGATGTCGAACGAGTCGCTGGGCAGCGTGATGTCGTAGAGGAGCTTGTCCTGGAGGGATGCGAGCTCGTCGCGCCCGGACGTGGTGATCGTGTAGATCGTCCGTGTCGGGCGCCGTCCCTGCTGTTCGGTCCGAACCGCTTCGACGAGGCCTTCGGACTCGAGTCGACGCAGCGCGTTGTAGATCGAGCCGACGTGGGCATCGCTCCAGTTCTCGATGTCGATCCGTTCCGCGAGCCTGCGGATCTCGTGCCCATGCACCGGTCCTTGAGCAGCAAGCGTCCCGAGCACGAACAGCCGCGCGACTCGCCCTGAATTCTTCGATGCCACTTAAACACCTCGACGTAAATTAGTTCATCTCAACTAGTGCGTTAGACCAGTGGAGGTCTACGGAGTATGAACCGATTGCCATCGGCCGATACGCCTGGCGCGAGCCGGCGAGCGCGTCTATCGGACATGATCGCGTCGCGCCCGTGGCGAGCGCTGGCGCTGACAGCGTGTTGCGCAGCAGCGGCCGCCGCTGGGATGACCGCAGCCTGCGCTCGGGCTCCACCCCTCACCCGAGCGCGAACGGCAGATCGCTCGGACAGCCGACGCTCACTCCATCCGCGTATCGCCGGGAGGACGTCGGACGGGCAATGGGTCGCGCCCTGGCTGGCCGTGCGCCGCAGACCGTGTCGCTCGCTCGTGCCGAGGCGCTGGCGGATGCCGTGCCCACGGGTGCCACGGTCGACCGGAGCACCAACTCGATCCGATTGTTCGGCCGAACCGCCGCGCTGGCGATCGTGGCTAACCCGCCCAACGGCGCTGACATGCGCTTCCGGGCGGCCGGGCTCGAGAACCCGACGATCATGGTCACTTATGGCGCGCTGGTCAGGATCCAGTTCGTCAACGGCGACAGCGACAGCGCCCACGGCTGGCTACTGCTCAACCCGGTCGTGAGGATCGGCAACATCGTCCACGGTCCGCGCGCCTTCGCCGGCGCGTTCGCGCTGCTCGGGGATCCCACCAGCGCCGGCCAGCCGGCCACCACGATCACGTTCCGCGCAACCCAGAGCGGCACCTACCGCTACGAGTGTCCGGTCCCCGGGCACGCAGCGATGGGCATGCAAGGAGCATTCGTGGTGGGGTCGTGAATCCAGATCCTGCCGACTTCCCCCAGCCGTGCAAACATCAGCAATCCTCGACCGCTGATGGCGCCCGCACCCGCCTGCCCGTCGAGGCGAGCATCTCGGGCTCGATCGCGCCCGCCCTGCCACACCCGGCGAGCGAGGCGCTCACCGGCACTTCGCCGCGATCAAGGCCGTCGGTCGCGCCCGTGGTGATTAGCGGGAACGCAGGCATTCCCAGCCTGGCCCTGCTTGCTCTCGCCCAAGGTCGGGCAGACTTCCGGGCTTGGCTGAGAGCGACCGTCCAGACGAGACTGCCCAGATCGCGACAAGCAGGGTGAATCGCTGGCGGAGTGGCTCGTCCCGGAATGGGACAATCCGACTCGGATGAAGCGCTGGAGCGACAGAACGCTCGCTAGGGTCGCGGAGCTCTCGTCAGCGATCGCCGAGGCGCCACATTCGGATCAGTCGCGTGCGCGTGCTGCGTTGGAGGGCCTGTCGGGATTGATTCCGTTTGACTGCGCCGTGGTATGTCGCGCGGATGGCCGCTCGCTGTCGCTCGCCGCCGCCATCGGGCATCGCGATCGGGTCGGGTCGGCCATCGGGCGAGAGGAGTATCGGCGGGAGCAGACGGCGTTGGGCATGGATCTGTCGAGCGCGCCGATGCGTTTTCGCGACCTGCCAAACGGCGGGCGATCCTCGTTTACCGTCACAGAGCTGGCGTGGCCGGCCGGGCTGCGCGACGGTATGGGGATGACCCTGATGTCCCCGTCGGGCGGTGTCGTGGGCCACATTGCCCTCAACGCGGTTCGGAACGGGACCTTTACCGACGATCACCGTGACCTGCTCGGGCTCCTCGCCCGGCCGCTGAGCGTAGCCGTCTGCGATCCGGCACCGACTCTCGGGTCGCCCACATTTGGGCTGACACCGCGCGAGCGAGAGGTTCTCGGCTTGATCGTGGAGGGCCACACCAACCCGCAGATCGCCCAGATGCTGACGATCTCGCGCTCGACGGTTCGCCGACACGTCGAACACGTTCTGCGGAAGCTGGACGTCGCTTCGCGTACGGCCGCGGCGGTGAAAGCCAGCCGATACGACCTCGTGCGCACAGACAGTCGAGCAAGATCGGTCAGCTGACCAATTGCACTATTCGCGGGGTAGCGGCACGCTGAAGGGAATGGCCTCGCTGCCCCTCGAGTTCGAAGAGCTGGACGATTGGCTGTGGTGCCTGCGCACCCCGGTTGTCGCGTGTTACGCCATACGCGATCGCGACGGCGTCGTCCTCGTCGACGCCAACGTCGCCGGCCAGCACGACGCGATCCTCGACGCACTCGCCGACCGGCTCGGGGCACCGAACCGTTCCGTTCCGGTCCGCCAACTGCTGCTCACCCACGCTCACGCCGACCACTACGGGTCTGCGCACCAGATCGCCTTACGTACGGTCACCGAATTGCTCGGACCAGCGCAGGAAGCCGACGTCTTCGCGGGACGCGCGCAGCTGGCAGCGCCACGGCTCCGGGACTGGGAACAGCCGTTGTTCGAGCAGACCATGCCTCACGTTCCCCTGCCGGAGCCAGTTGAGCTCGATCGACTCTTGCTGCCCGGCGACGCACTGGACTGGGAGATCGGAGCCGAGCTCATCGGCGCTCCGGGACACACCCCCGGCCAGCTCGCCGTGTGGATCCCGAAGCACCGGACGTTGATCGCCGCGGACGCGCTCGCCACTCGCGACGGACAACCGATCGCCGGCGTGTTCAACATCGATCCCGAACAGGCAGCGCGCACCGCGCTCAGCCTGCTTGAGCTCGAGCCAACACGGCTATGCGTCGGGCACGGTACACCGCTCAGCGGCGAGGTTCGCGGCATGTTGGCTCAGCCTGGGTAAATCCGGGCGCGACGGGGAACTTGGGCTGGACAGCTCGGAACCATGGCGCGCCAGCGGTACTACGGCAGTCACTGAGCACGACATCGCTCGGCGTCACCATCAGGAGCAAAGGCCCGCTCCGGCCGGGTGCGGACGCTCCGCCTTGCGCGAAACAGCAGGCGTGGCGCACGATCCGCGGCTCGCCGCCCAGGCTCCCGCTCCCCAGGCTTGCGGCCATTCGCGCTCGGGCGGAGACCTGCATTCATGTCACGACATAACTTGTCCGCGCGCTGGCTGACAGACGCGGTTTGCGCGGACAGGAAGGCGCGCGGGTGGATCGCAGCCGTGGCAGAGCGATCGCCCCGGCGCCGGCGGTCGCGTCATCCAGACGTCGCCAATGCGATCGCGACCCGACCCTCTCCTCGCCGACAGAAGCAATCGCGCGCGTCACTTTCCTGGTAAGACCAAGAAGCGAGTCCGTTCTCGGTACTGGTGCCTGTCAAACGCCGACGGCGACGAAACCTGCCCAGAGAAATGGGTGGGCGAATGGGGTATCCGCGGGATCAAACAGATCCGCCGGTAGGTGTCCGCTTATTCGAAGCGCAGGCCGAAGGTCGGGGTATCGGCCGAGAATTCCCTCAAGGTCGCTGAATGTTAGGCGACGGAGTGCCAGCTGGGCGGCGCGTAGTGCTTCTGGCGGACGCAGCGCGTTGCTGAGCATGTGCTCGTACAACAGAACCATGAGCACGGCTGTCGCCCCATCGTCGACTGGCCAGAGACTCGCGACGGCGCACGCACTCCCAGCGGACAGCACCACAGTCGCTAGTGAAAGCCCTTCTTGCGGCAGTGCGGTCAACGACGCCAGCGCGGTCTGGCAGGCAGATGCCACGCACACCCTGCAGCTCAGGTGCAGCTCGCTCAAAGTCAGAAGGGACATGGGACCGTCGGAGAGCAGAAGCGCCGTCTCCCTTTCGTCGAAGAGACCGCCGTACGCGTGGCAAGCGAGGTGAAGGTCGGTCGCCATTCGGCATGCTTCGCAAGGAAGGGTGTCGTAGCGTCGCTTCCGGAGGCGACGATGCTGTTTTCGAAGACGTCTTGCGCTATGTACTCTGCCTCGGGCCGCGCGCCTAGGAGATCTCCGAACGGATCGGCGACAGCAACGAGACAGCGCTCCGTATCTGCTCGCGTGCGGAGGCGATCGAGCGCTGTGGCGATGGCCGCGGCGGACGGCGATACCGGACCGGGACGATATCCAGCAGACGGGTCGAGTTTGACCACTCCGCAGCGTGTAGAGGCGCCGTTGCCAATGGACCGTACGGGACGACCGTTACACCGTTCGCGTCTACGCGGTCGACGATCTGAGCTATCGCTTCGCTGAGGTTGTGCCCTAGCCACGGGAGGATCAGATCAAGCTGGTCATCCACCTCGGCGTTACCGGCCGCGCCTGCGCCCATGATGTAGGACCCGGCGGGAGCGTCAGTGTCTGTCGATTCGACGGCATGCGCTCCCAACGACAGGTGGTTGAAGACGTCCATGCTCGTCGTATCAAGGAAGGTCGATTCGACGCTTGCCGCGCCTTCCTCGTTAGTGATGGCGAGGATTACAGTTCCGAACGGTGTCGGATTCACGTACGCAAGAGGCCAACCAGGTTCGGTCGCAGCCAACAAGTCGGCTGGCGCCGCGGCTGAAGCGAACCCCTCCATCTCGGGCTGAGCACGGATGGCTTCGATGGCCTCCTGAAGGCGACGCGCCGCGTCAGTGCTCATAGCGCCGAACGGTGCCGCAGCGAGCATCCGGGCAGACTGCTCGTACTCATCGCGCAATTCTGCAGGCATCGCGTCGAGCTTCTTGACCAAGTCCAAGCTGGTCAAGCGCCGGCGAAGTTCGCGCGCGCTGCCCGTCTCGAGCACGAGCGCAGCCTCCAGCGGTTCGCCGGCCTTGGCGATAGCGAACGATGCCCACCGGTACACGTTGCCGGCAGATTTGATGTCCACTTCACGCCCTTCTGTATCGAGCCTGCTGAAGAAGCCCAGATCGACTGCCCGTATCGCCACCCGGAAGGCAGCAGCAGCGTCTTCGTAGGCGCCGCGTGCACATAGCATCGACCCAAGGCGCATGCCCACTGCCGCGCAGCCACGGAGATCGGATTCTGGCGTAAGGAATTCGATCGCTTCGCGAGCCGCGTCGATCGCCTCGGTATCGAACCCCAGCTCCTGTGCCGCGGCGGAGAACTCGCTCAGAGTGTGTCCGTGACGGATCGCGTCACGGTCGACGGGGACAAGACGGACGGCCTCCCTGAGATGCTTGTAGGCAGACTCGACCAGGGCGGTATCGATCAGTTCGACATCGTCGCCGCCCGACTGACGAAGCGCCACGAACTCTTGTGGTGTTAGGTGAGCTCTCTGACGCTGGATGCGGCCGAGCATGAATTCAGCCGCGCCCACGAGCCACGGTTCGACTTCGCCCGCAGCATCGACCACCGCGCCGTAAGTTTGCTCCACGGCTTCGAGATCTCCGACGCCAAGTCCGAGAAGCCGGGCGCGGACTTCACCCAGATTCAACTGCGTGTGTGCCCAGTCTTCGGGGTTCCGCTCGAGCGAGCGATACTCGAGGGCCTCCTCGCACAACCGCTCCGCGCGCTGAAGGTCAGCGAGCCGGTCACCCCGTTCCCGCCGAAGCAGTGCCCAGGAAAGGTTCGTACGGACAATCGCCCAGCGCCACGGCCCAGAGGAGTCGGACAACAAGCCGAGCGCCGAATCGAGCGCATCGACAGCCCCATCCAAGTTGTCAGCGTGGTCCCCAACGACCCGTTCGCCCAGAGCGAGCCCTAAATCCATGAGCACTCCAGCACGAGTGTCACCATCCGGAAGCGCAGCGAGCGCACGGTGGAAGCCAGCTATCGCCTCTTCGATGCGCTCTGCACGATCCGGACCCGAGGACTGGAACAGCGCCTGCCCTTTGAGGTCTTCAAGTGTGGCGACGGCCAGCCCCAGGCCAGCCGCCGCGGCAAGCGGGATCGCCTCATCGACGAGAGGGACGACTCGGTCGAACTCGCGCGCATCGACCGCGTGAGCCTCCTTCTGAAGACGTTCCGTTCGTTCTAGGTCGACCGTGGCTTCACGCTTGCGCGCCTCATACGTCGTCCACGCATCGTGGGCGTTGCTTCGAGCATCGCTCAGTAGCTGCGCGAGCGACGCGAAGAGCGGTCCGTAATGAGGATCCTGCGCTACTCGGGCAAACCAAGCTAGTACCGGCGGATCAAGCAGCGTAGGCTGACGATCGAGGAGCTCCTCGAATGCCTCCAGGCTTTCTAGCTGCATGAGCTGTTGGATGATCTCGTCGACCTGAAGGCCCTTGGAGGGTTCAGACGTGGACGCTCGCCGCTTTCGCCGGTTGCGTTCACCCTTGCCCACAGGTCACTCCGAACCGTCGTCCCCGTCAGCTTCGTCGCTCCCGTCAGTGCCGACCTCCTCCTCGGTCGTCCAACGGCGCAGCTCCTCACCGCGCGGGCCGTAAATCACAAACCCCAACGGTCGACCAGGGAACAGGTCGGCACTCTTTGATCGCTTGCGTTGCAGGAGCATGCGTTTCATGCGGTTGTAGACGTCGGTCGTGATGTTGACGACAAGGGTCGTCGCCACATTCGTACCAATGAAGATCGACGTCCACTCCACCGGCGACAGCGCTCGTCGACCAGGCTTACAGCCGACGATCTCCAACTCGACGTCAAATCCATCCCCACTCAACTCGTCGACGAGCTCCTGCGCAGCTTCCCGGCGCTCATCCGACATCGGCTCATACCGATTGCCAATCTCGATGCGCAATTCGGACATTCGGAAGAATCTACCTTTCGCGGAAGCTGCCGAAATCGCAAGATTGATGCGTCAGCGATCGAGGCAAGCGGACGTGTCCCGCCAGCTGTATCAGCGCGCTGCCCGTCCGGCCCGCGGATCGTCGGCCGCGACGTGGGGCCGGCCCCACAAGCCAGAGGCCGCGCCAGCCAGCGTCGTCTTCGTAGGCCGCTGCTTTGGATGTCCCGAGCTTTGAGTCACGCCTCGCGAACTCCGGCGTCCGGAATGCCGCTGCAATCCGTCTGCCGGAGGGCACGATTGCTTCGCTCGCCGCGGCGACGCACAGCTCACGATCGGGTCGGCGACGTGTCGGCTCGCGACCCCGACGGTCGCCGGTACGAATTGACTGCGATTCGAGCGCGCGAACCGCTGCTGTCTGCTCGCCGGTTAGGCTCGACACATGCCGGGACCCGATGACCCAACTGAAGCGTCCGGGCTCGTCGAGATCTTAAGCGATGTGGGTGGCGCGCTAGCCGGCTCTGCCGCGACCTTGATGGCCGGCCCTTACGTGGGAGGATCGGCGGGCGTCTTGGTGGCTCGGGTGCTGCGCCGGGCCGGCATTGAGATCCAAGACTGGGTTCTGAGCTCTCGACAAAAGCTGCGCATCGAAACCGCAGGAGACGCCGCGGCCACGTCGATCGCCCATCATCGCGCCGCTGGCTGCGAAGTGCGTATGGACGGATTCTTCGGTGACCTCAGCGACGATGCCGAGGCTCCGGCCGACGAACTCCTCGAGGGCGCGTTGAGAACTGCGGCCGACGAGTGGGAGCGCCGTAAGGTTCCGTACTACGGTCGGCTCTTCGCTGGCGTGTCATTCGATTGGTCCGTCTCGCCAGCTGAGGCGAGCTACTTCTTGCGACTCGCCGACCGACTCACCTACCGGCAGGTCGAATTATTGGCGTTCTGGGAGCGCGTACAGAACCCGGGGCGTCGCTTTGCGCCCGACGCTGTCGTGGACCTGACGGTCCACGCTGGCGAGCCCGGTAACACACCGCGCGAAAGCGTCGTTGCAGAGATGGACGAGCTAGGTGCCGCGAATCTACTCGGCGTCGCGGCCACCGGCGGGGTTGCGCGCGCTGGCGCAACCTGGGCGAGCTCTGGCGGATTCGCGGGGGTGGAAGCCAACAAGGTCCGTCTGACCGACCTCGGCCAAACTCTGCATCGCCTTATGGAGCTCGAGGGGATCTCGGATGATGAGCTTCGGGGCGATGTGCTCGAGGCACTTCGCGGCGCAGTCTGACCCGTCGACAGCTAAGGCTTGGCCAGTTCGGCTCCGCGAGGCAGTTCTTAGGTCGGGCTCGCGATCGCTTTCAGCGTTCGCATCATCTCGCGCGGACCATCGCTTCGGCGACATCTGGATGACGCGGCCGCCGGCGCCGGGCGACAACTCTGCCACGACCGCGATCACGCGCTTGGCGTAGACCCGTCGCCGCTGGCGGAGCGAGGGGGTCATGAGTTCGACGTGGCTGGCCCGGCTAGACCCTCCAGCCCGCGGACATGAGCGGTGACAATCGCGGGAAGCTTGCTGCGCCACAGTTGCGCCACAGTCGACCCAGATCCAGGGCGGTTATGGGCCCCCTGAGAGCGGTCGACCCGGACCTCGTAATTATCGATTTGCAGGTAAATCAGGCCTGACTCACTCTCCCGAGGCTGGCTTCGAATCCCGGTAGCGGTACTGCAAAGGCCCGCGTGTCCTGGGGTTTCGCTTTGTCATCTGGCGGTGCGCCGCAGTGCACCACAGTCCGGGTGGCCCGCGACGCACCCACGATGGCGTTGTGCGGACGGGGAGCGCGATCGCGCGCGGCTGGGGTGAGGTATTGGGAGATGAGCTCGCTCTCGAGTTCGCGAACGAGCGCTGGACTGACGATCGCTTCGACGCGAGCGCCGACGACCGCGCGAATAACGAGGTCAGATGCCGACCCGGACCTGCCGATCAGCGCGGATACGTAGACGCTCGTGTCGACGACGACACGCGTCACTGCGCGAGTCGGCGCTCGCGGCGGTGTGCCCGGACCTCTTCGACCGCAATCCGCTCGGCTTCTTCGGGCGAGAGCTCAGACTGAGATTGGAGCCTGTCGAGGAGTCGGCCGAGCAAGTACGCATTCAGCGCTCGCTCGACCACGACGGCATCGGGTGCTTCGTCGACGCCTATGGCATCTCGCGTGCGAGCCACCGCGCCGAGCACGACTTCTCGCAGCGCCAGCTCGCCGACCGCCTCAGGTTGAAGCAGTCCCAGGTCGCTCCCTTGGAGCACGGCGAGGTCAACCCGAGCATAGCCCCGCTTCTGATGTCAGTTTGACTTGACAAGACGACGATCGCTGTCAGCCTAGACTGACAGGATGGACGTCGATGAGATCACTGAAGCGATCGGGTCTCAGGATCCGGCGCAGGGACTGCGCGCCGCTTTGGCGCTGCACCGGATCGCAGAGCGGGTCGAGGCACACCAGGTCGCGGTCGCCCGCGGTCAGGGGTGGTCCTGGCAGCAGATCGGCGATGCGCTGGGGATCACCCGGCAATCGGTACACGCCAAATATGGAAAGTGGGTTCCATGATGACCGCGAAAGCGAACAAGGTCGGCGGGTTTAACCCGTGGGCGACAGCCGTGTATGCGCGCGAGGAGGCGCGTCGGCGTGGTAACAGGCGCGTCGGCACCGAGGACCTGGTGCTCGGGCTGTTGCGCGAACCCGACGTCGCGCAGGTGCTGGGCTGCGATCTAGGCGCGGCGCGTGAGGCGCTGGATGCGATGGATCGCGACGCGCTTGTGGCGATCGGAATCGACAGGCCGCTTGACGCGCCGCCGGTGCCAACCCGCGAACCGGCGCTCGGCGGCCGGCGGGCCGTACTGAAGGCGGTCTTGACTGACCACCTGCCGATGACGCCCGTGGCCAAGCGCGCGATGGAGGAGGCCGGAAAGGACCGACGCCACGGTGGTGGTTCGGCGGCGCCGTGGGATCCATCGCCCCGGTGGTCCCGCGAGCGGGTGCTGATCGCTTTGCTGTCGCTCGCGCCACCCGACCCGGCCGCGGCGCTGCTTGACGCGCTCGACGTAGACCGAGCTGCGGTCGGCGCACGCCTCGGTGAAGCCATCGCCGGCCCAAAAGCGCGGGACGGGCGATGAGGCTCAAGGGCATCCGCTACGACGTGGCCGGGTGTTGGGGATGAACTCGCGCCGGGCGTTCGAACACGACGTCGCGCAGGAGACCTTCAGTGACTTTGCGATTGGGTTCAATGGTCGGTGACTCGGATGACGGTGGTCGTGGAAGCCGAGTCGTTGTCCAAGCGGTTTGGTGATCTCTCGGCGGTCACGGATCTGTCATTGCGTTGGAGGCGGGGACGATCACGGGCTTTCTCGGCCCGAACGGCGCTGGCAAGACGACGACGTTGCGGATGAGCCTGGGTCTGGCGGCGCCGTCGAGTGGACGGGCGCTGGTGTTCGATCATCCTTACGCGGAGTTGCCACGTGCGGCGTTGCGGATCGGTGCCGTGCTTGAGGCGACCGATTTTCATCCCGGCCGTTCGGGGCGCGATCACCTGCGGATGCTCGGGCGAGCCGTCGAGGTTCCTGACTCACGTGCGGACGAGGTGTTGCGCCTGGTGGAGCTGGGTAACGCCGCCCGGCGGCGTGTGAAGGGATATTCGCTTGGGATGCGTCAGCGGCTTGGGCTCGCGGTGGCGCTGCTTGGCGACCCGGAGCTGTTGATTCTCGACGAGCCGGCCAATGGGCTTGATCCGGAGGGCGTTCGCTGGTTGAGGGACTTCTTGCGCCGCCTGGCCTCAGAGGGCCGCACCGTGCTGATCTCAAGCCATGTGCTCGCCGAGGTCGCGCAGACGGTTGACCGGGTGCTGATCATCAATCGCGGGCGGCTCGTGCTCTCGTCCTCGCTGGCAGAGCTGACCGCGCGTGCCGGCGGCGCGATTCGCGTCCGCAGCGGCGATCCGCAGCGGCTCACTGCGGCGCTGCGTGACGAGGCGCTGCAGATGACGGCGGGTACCGACCACGCGCTGATCGTTTTTGAAGATCCGCTCGACCCGGACCACGCTCGGGCTGCTCCTCGGGATGATCGCGCTGATCCTCATCTTCACGCTGCTCACCGGGCTGCTGAGCCACCCAAGCGGGCTTGCCAGCAGAGAGGACCAGCGTCAGCTGCTGAGCGTGGGGAGTCTCGCAGGCGTGTTCTCAGCACTGGCTGGGGTGCTGCTCGTGACCAGCGAGTACCGCTTCGGCACGATCCGTCCGACGATCCTGTTCAACCCCGAGCGCTCACACGTCCTGGCCGCCAAGGTCCTCGCCGGTGCACTGGCCGGAATCGCGTTCGGGGTCCTCGGCGAGGCAATCGGCTGGACGGTCGGATCCGCGACCCTCGGCGGGCGTGACATCACCGTCGTACTCGGCAGCGGCGACATACTGCTGCTCGCGCTTGGAGGGCTCGCCGGCGTGGCCCTGTGGGGCGCGATCGGCGCGGGCCTTGGAGCGATCATCCACAACCAAGTCGGCGGCGTCATCACGCTACTCGCCTGGGGCCTCGTCGTCGACAACCTCCTGTTCAGCCTCGTCCCCTGGGTAGGGCGGTTCACGCCAACCCATGCTTCGGACGCACTCATGGGCCTCCGAGTCCACCACCAGATCTCGCCAGGCGCCGGCGTGATCACGTTGATCGCCTGGGCCGGCGCACTGGCGGTCATCGGTATCGCCCTGTCGGCTCGGCAGGACATCAACTGACTCCCCGGGGCCGATCGTTCCGTGGCCGGCGTCACCACGTTGGTGAGCGGCGGGATACGACCGTTCGGTGCGCCACAGTCGCGCCACATTCGACCCCCATCGAGGGCGGTTATCGGCACCCGGCCGGCTACGTCAGGCTCGGGGTGTACGCGTCAGCCGCGGCGTGTTCGGCACCACGCACGGCACGCGTGAGCAGCTTCCAGAGGGTGGCGCGCTCGTCGGCGTCGAGGGCTTGCAAGACGTCGTCCTCGATGTCCTCCTGTGCTCGGGCGGCGCGCTCGAGCGCCTGGCGGCCGGCGGCCGTGATGTGGACGCGGTGGCGCCGGCGATCTTCGGCGTCGCGACGACGGACGAGGTGTCCGCAATCCTCGAGCTCGTTGAGGAGCAGCACGACGTTCTTGGCGTCCATACACAGGGCGTCGACGAGCTCCTGTTGAGGGGCGCCGTCGTGGTCGGCGAGATAGCTCAGCGCCATCAGCAGTCGGAGGTCCATTCCGAGTAGCTCGGGGTTGCTGCGCCGCATGACCTGTTTCGTCAGTCGGGGCAGAAGCACCATCGAGCTCGCTGTGTAGGTCTCGGAGGTCACGGCAGCAGTATAGCGCAAAATCGCGGATCTTTGGCGTGGGGCGGGTAATCACGGTTTCGCGGTAATATATACAGCATGGATGATTCTGCTACTGTGATTCATCCCCGCCACGTATGCGACCTGGAAGGACCCCCGATGAGCGTCAGAACTCCCAGCCGAACCTCCGCCGCACCCGCCAATCGATGGGCGGTTCTCGCCGTCCTCGGCGTCGCCCAGCTGATGGTCGTGCTGGACGCGACGATCGTGAACATCGCGCTCCCGTCGGCACAGCGGGCGCTGCACTTCTCGACCGACAGCCGCCAGTGGGTGGTGACCGCCTACGCGCTCGCGTTCGGCAGTCTGCTGTTGCTGGGCGGCAAGCTTGGCGATCTGTTCGGTCGCAAGTGGACGCTGATCGGTGGATTGACCGGCTTCGCGGTCGCGTCCGCGATCGGAGGACTGGCGCAGTCGTTCGGGATGCTGGTCGCCGCTCGCGCACTGCAAGGCGCGTTCGGCGCGATCCTCGCTCCCTCGGCGCTCGGGCTGCTCACGGTGACCTTCGCGGGATCTCCCGATCGGCCCAAGGCGTTCGGGGTCTTCAGCGCGATCGCTGCCGGGGGAGCGTCGGTCGGTCTTCTGCTCGGCGGCGTGCTGACCCAGGCGCTGTCCTGGCGCTGGAGCCTCTACGTCAACCTCGCGATCGCGGTTCCGACGGCGGTCGTGGCGCTCCGGTTGCTGCGCAACGAACGCCAGCCGGCGCGGGCACCAATTGATCTGCCCGGCGTCGCGCTCGCGTCGGGTGGCCTGTTCGCGCTCGTGTACGGGTTCTCCAACGCCGAGACAACGTCGTGGACGAACCCGGCCACGATCATCGCGCTCGGACTCAGCGCCGTGCTGTTGATCGGCTTCATCGCGCTCGAGCGGCGCGTCGAGCATCCACTACTCCCGCTGCACATCGTGTGGGATCGAGCCCGCGGAGGGGCGTACGCGACGATCGCCCTGGCCGGCTCGGCGGTGTTCGCCGTCTTCTTGTTCCTCACCTACTACCTGCAGCAGAGTCTCGGATACGCGCCCCTGAAGACCGGCCTGGCATTCCTGCCCATGACCGTGATGATCGTCCTCACGGCCACCACGGTGCAGACGCGGGTTCTGCCCCGCACCGGCGCGAAGCCTCTGGTCGTGACCGGCATGACGCTCGGGATGGTCGCGATGATCCTGTTCACTCAGCTCACGCCCGACGGCGCGTACGCGAGCCACGTTCTGCCCGGGCTTCTGCTCACCGGCGTGGGTATGGGCTGCATCTTCGCGCCTGCCTTCTCGACCGCGACGCTCGGAGTTGAGAGCCACGACGCGGGCATCGCCTCCGCCATGGTCAACACCTCCCAGCAGGTCGGTGGCTCGGTCGGCACGGCGCTGCTGAGCACGATCTTCGCCAGTGCCGCTGCCAGCTTCGTGTCCGCGCACGCCAAGACCGCCACGCTGGCCGGCGCGGCCTCGATCCACGGCTACACGACCGCATTCGCCTGGGCAGCAGCACTGTTCGGAATCGGACTGCTAGTCGCGCTGCTGATCCTTCCCTCGGATGGCGCCCGGCGTGCTCAGGTGGCGCAAGCCCAGGCGCGCGACGAGCTGGCCCTTAGCTTTGAAACGACATGACCCCTGACGACAGCCGCGGTCGCCAATCCCCGACCGTGGGCCCGCGCTCGACCCAAGGAGCACTCGTGATGAGCAAAGAACCGACCAGGACTGATTTTCCCGCCGGCAATTTCATCTCCGAGAATGCCGTTCGCGCCGTGTTCGGTGGGCGGCCGCGTAGGTCGCCGACCGCCCCCACGCACACCGGTGACGCCGTCGTCGCGCATCCCCTCGAGGGCAGCTCGGGGGCGGGGAGCGGGACCCGACGGCTGCGCCGCTGGTCCGTCGCCGAGCTGATTGCCCGCGCCGTTCCCTCGCCCCCCTCGACGACATAGGTCCGGCGGGTCG
Organism: uncultured Solirubrobacterales bacterium; assembly: GCA_963834675.1. Lineage (GTDB taxonomy): Bacteria > Actinomycetota > Thermoleophilia > Solirubrobacterales > Solirubrobacteraceae > Palsa-465. The sequence goes on along the minus strand of CAWICS010000007.1, from coordinate 576,318 downwards.
GGTCATGTCGGCCACGTCAGACACGCCTTCGCCGGCCGCGGCCGGCGCGACCGTCGTTGCCCGGATGAGGCGGCTGGCGCAAGGACTTTCGACGCGATCACGGGAGGCGTCGGCGGTCGACCGGCACCGACTGCCGCGGCGCCTTCTCACCGTCCTCGTGCTCGGCGCGTGTGTTATCACCGTGCTGCTCGCGGTCCCCGATCTGCGCCCTGTAGCCGGGGAGATCGCCGACATGAACCCGGCCTTGGTCGCTGCGGCCGTCGGCTTGGAGCTCGCATCCTGTCTGAGCTTCGTGGTCATCTTCCGGCTGTTCTTCAGGCCGGTGCCAAGAACGATCGCGCGTGAGATGGCGTGGTCGCAGATGGGCTCGGGGGCGCTGCTGCCGGGTGGCGGCGTCGGCTCCCTCGTCGTCGGCGGCTGGCTGCTTCACCTCGCCGGCATGTCCGCACAGCAGATCGTGCGACGCTCGAGCGGGCTGTTCTTCCTCACCAGCGCGATCAATGTCTTCACCCTCGCCGCCGCCGGCCTGCTGCTGCTGCTCGGAATCACCGACGGCCCCCACGGCATGCTGCGCGCGGGGCTTCCCGTCCTCGCCGCCCTCGCGGCGATCTTCCTGGTCCTCGGGCTGCCAAACGTCACGCGCCGTGTGTCGGGCAGGCACACCAAGGCGGCCTGGCTGGAGGATGTCAGCGTCGGGATCCCCGCTGCCCGCCAGGCGCTGACCCGGCCCAGCTGGCGCCTTCTGGGCGCCGTCGGATACCTGCTATTCGACATCGCGGTGCTCTGGATCACGTTCGCCGCGGTCGGCCCCCTGCCGCCACTTGCCCCGCTCATCGTCGCCTACCTCGCGGGCTACCTCGCCAACGCCATCCCGATCCCCGGAGGCGTCGGAGTCCTCGACTCAGGCCTCGTCGGCGCCCTCACGCTCTACGGATTGCCGGTTACCCACGCCGCCGCCGCCGTCCTCGTGTACCACGCGATCGCGTTCTGGATCCCCACCCTAGGCGGAACGCTCGCCTACGCTCGGCTGCGGAAGCATCTGGTCAGTATCGACCGGCGTGAGCTCGCGCTCCCGGGCCGGGTTGGCATGCCGACGGCAACGGCGGATGAGGTTCAGAGCCGACCCATCGCAGCGTGAGTCCCTAGCAGCATCGAGATTGGAGCGGTCATGAAAGCGATTCAGTACAGCCGGTTCGGCGGCCCCGAGGTACTCGAGCTTGTCGAGCTGCCCGATCCGCATCCCGGGCCAGGTCAGGTACGCGTCGTGGTCCGGGCCGTGGGCGTGAACCCGATCGATTGGAAGATGCGCAGCGGGATGATGGACGGAGATTTGCCTCAGACCACCGGCCGGGAGGCTGCGGGCGTGGTCGACGAGCTCGGCGAGGGGGTCGAGGGGGTGGCGCCCGGGGATCGTGTATTCGGGTTCGTGACCGGCGCCGGCGCCGCTGAGCTGGCTCTGCTCGCCGACTACGCCCCGATACCTGCCTCGCTTGACTTCGCGGGCGCCGCCGCGCTGCCGGTGGCGGTCGAGACGGCCACGCGGACGCTGGATCTGCTCGAAGTGGGACAGGGCACCACGTTGCTCGTGAACGGCGCTGCCGGCGCGGTCGGTAGCTCGGCGGTCCAGCTCGCGCGGCTGCGGGGCGCCCGTGTGATTGGGACCGCCAGCCCAAACAACCACGAGTACCTGCGCTCCCTCGGCGCCGAGCCGACGACGTACGGCGATCAACTCACCGACCGGGTCCGCGAGCTCGCCCCCGGCGGAGTGGACGCTGCGCTCGACGCCGCCGGCGGCGGGGCACTGCCGGCGCTCGCGGAGCTCGCGGGCGGCCCCGAGCACGTGGTGACGATCGCCGACTACGCCGGTGCCCAGGAGACCGGAGCGCGGTTCAGCGGTGGGATGGGCACCGAGCGCGCGATCCACGCCCTCAGGGACGTCGCCCCGCTCATCGAGTCCGGCAGATTGTCGCTCCCGGTGGCCCAGACGTTCCCGCTGCAGAAGATCGGCGACGCTCACGCGGTGAGCCAGGACGGCCATGTACGCGGCAAGCTTGTGCTGCTGGTTGGCTGATTTGCGGGCTGCCGCGTGCAGTGCGCACACACGCACGGCCGGTGACCCGGCCGCGGCGCTGAATCGTTTCGGCGGATGCTGGGGTCATACGCCGAATGCGCGAGTTCCTGGCCCGGATGCGCTTCCGCCTGGATCATCGGTGGGCACCCGATCGCATGTCGGCACACCTCGACGATGAGCTGCCGCCTGCGCAACGTGGCCGGATGGCGCGGCATCTTGGCGCGTGCGTCGAATGCCGACGGGTCTTCGGGAGCCTGACCGCGGTGGTGGAGGCGCTGCATCACCTGCCGGCCGAGCAGGGCGCTCTCGATCCCGCGCACCTCGCCGCCTTGGTTCGCGTCCGGATCGGTGAGCCACCGCTCGCCTGAGCTGAACCGTCGCGAGGCGTTGGCGGGTCAAAGGGGCATGAACAAAAGAGACAAAAGCGATCACGAGTGGCACGAGCAACTCACCCCCGACCAGTACGCCGTCCTGCGCGGAAAGGGAACCGAGCCGCCGTTCACCGGCAAGTACTGGCATGAGCAGCGAGACGGCGCCTATCGCTGTGCCGGATGTGGCAGCGAGCTGTTCTCGTCGGAGACCAAGTTCGATTCGGGAACCGGCTGGCCGAGCTTCACCGAGCCGGCCGACCGCGCCAGGGTCGAGCTGCATGACGACTTCAGCCATGGCATGCATCGAGTCGAGGTGTCCTGCGCGAACTGTGGCGGGCACCTCGGCCACGTGTTCCCGGATGGCCCCGGCTCCACCGGTGAGCGCTACTGCATCAATTCCTGCTCGCTCGAGCTCGAGCCGCGCTGATCGCCGGCATTTGGCGGGCGTCGTCGTGAGGCGGACGCCCGCCGGCCGCGCGGTATAACCGCCGCTTGGCCTCCGAGCATGAGCTGATTCGCAGAGCGCGCGCCGGCGATCAGGACGCGTTCGCGGACCTGGTCATGATGCACGCCGAGCGCGTGTACGCCGCGCTTCGGCGGTTCGGGCTGGACGCGGACGAGGCCGACGAGGTCGCCCAGGAGGTCTTCGTGCGAGCGTGGCGTGGCCTGGGCGGGTTCGAGGAACGCGCGCGGTTCTCGACCTGGCTCTACCGGATCGCCTTCAACGAGGCGCAGCGACGCTTGACCCGCCGCCCGCGTGCTCGGGCCGAACCCGACCCCGAGCGCGATGACCCGATCGCTTCGTTGGCGGAGTCGTCCGAGCTGGGGCCGGATGCGGTGATGCTGGACCGTGAGTTCGAGCGCACGCTGGAGCGGGCCCTGGGCGAGTTGCCCGCCGACTGGCGAGCCGCGGTTCTCCTCCGCGACATCGAAGGCCTGTCGACCGAAGAGGCGGCGGAGATCGCCGGACTCGGTCAAGCGGCGTTCAAGAGCCGGCTGCATCGCGGCCGGATGCAGCTGCGCGCCCTCCTCGAGCCATACCTGAAGCTCGAGGAGGGCTGACGTTCAGCGATCGATTAAGCGCGCAGCGTGGTAGCGCAGACCGCCCCGCCGTGCTTCTCGAAGTAGCGCTGGTGGTAGTCCTCGGCCTCGTAGAACGCCGGCGCCGGGACGATCTCGGTCACGATCGAGCGGGACAGGTCTCCCTGGCGCTCATCGCGCGAGGCGATCGCCAGCTGCTCCTGCTCGATGTCGTGGAAGAAGATCGCCGAGCGGTACTGGCTGCCGAAGTCCCAGCCCTGGCGGTTCGCCGTGGTCGGATCGTGGACGGACCAGAACACGCTCAGCAACTCGTCGTAGCTGACCCGCCGAGGATCGAACCAGACCTCGACCGCCTCGGCATGGCCGGTGGCGTCGGAACACACTTGCTCGTAGCTCGGGTTGGCCGCGTGGCCGCCGGTGTATCCGACGCGCGTCTCGATCACGCCTTCGATCTCGCGGAACGATGCCTCGATGCCCCAGAAGCATCCCGCCGCGAAGGTCGCGAGCTCCAGTTCGTCGTGTCGTGTGGTGTCTCTATTCATGCCTATATAGACCCGGGAGCAGGCGGAAACGGTTCAGCTGGGTGAAGGTAACGCCACGACGTGCGAGGCCAGCTCGCCGTCGCGGAACGCGTGGACGACGTAGCCGGGTGGGGTAGGGACGTCGTCGATCTGCTCCGCCGCGAAGTCAAGCTCGAACCCGACGTATGTGCTCGGCGCGCTGAGGACGCGACGACCGGCGAGCTCGCCTGAGATCGCTCGGTGCACGTGGCCGGCGATGATCAGCGTCACGTTCGAGTGACGCCGGACGACCTCGCCGAGCGCCACGCGGTCGCCGGCGGCCAGCGCGAGCGCATCGACTCCCGGCACGTGGGTGACGAGCGGCGGGTGGTGCATGGCGAGCAGCGTGGGCGTGTGCGGGTCGGCCGACAATGCGCCCTCGAGCCAGGCCAGCCGGCCGGCGTCGAACTCGCCGTCATCGGCGCCGGGTCGGATGCTGTCGAGCATGAGGATCCGCAGCGCCCCGACCTGGACGGCGTACTGGACCGGCTTGCCCGACTCGCCCGCGATCCCGAAGTGTCGCCGCAGCCTGTCGCGGTCGTCGTGGTTGCCGGGCAGCGCGTAGCACGGGGCGTCGATACCCTCGAGCGAGGCCACCACGAAGGCGTACTCCGAATCGGCCAGATTGTCGGCGAGATCGCCGGTGAGCACCAACGCATCGGGCGCGGGGCGCATCCGGCGGATCGAGGAGACCGCCGCGCCCAGTCCGGCCAGCGGATCCCCCTCGCCCCAGGTGGCGCCGATGTGGGGGTCGCTCAGCTGGACGACGACCGTCGGCCGGCTGGTCATGCCGGTCCGCGGGCCAGCTCGATCAGCCGCCCGAGAATCCGTTCACCGTCGGCCCGCAGGCCGTTGTGCTCGTACTCGTTGGTGATCCACGCGCGAGCGCCGCGGATCCGCGCCGCGGTCTCCTCGGAGAAGGTGCGCTCGACGTACATGTCGTTCACGTAGATCGCGGCGATCACCGGGATCTCGTTGCCGGCGAGCACCTCCGGGTCATACAGACGCGGCCACTCGCGCTCGGCGAGGAGCTGGGCCGCCTGGTTCAGCGGGGCCAGCTCGCCATAGTCCTCGAACATCCACGGATACACGTGCTCGCCGGTGAACAGCTCGGGCGACGAGGCGTACTCCTCCGGCAGCATGCGCTCGGCCGACCAGCGGGTCGCACCGCCGTCGGCCCAGGAAGCTTCATGCAGGATGGCGTACAGGGGATTGCGAGGAAAGGGTTCCGCGTTCTCGACGTCGTGCAGGAAGCCCGGCGAATCAGGCGGGAGCTCGAGTATGTAGTGGAGGCGCTCGGCGCCGTCGCTCATCCCGAGCCCGCGACCGATCTGGCGAAAGCGCCGCCAGGTCAGACGATCGCCGGAGGGCAGCGTCAGCTCGCCGGCGCGCACCATGTCGTGGATCCGCAGGACGCGCTCGCGGTCAGCCGGGTAGCGCGCGTAGTAGCGGCGGTTGCGCTCGAGCGTTCGCGCGTACGTGTGCGCGTAGATCTCGTCGATGCGCGGTCCGAGGGCGGGCACGCCGCCGGTCAGGAAGGCCTCGCGCAGTCCATCGGGCGCGAGCGACAGATACGTGGTGACGCAGAAGCCGCCGAAGCTCTGCCCGAGCACGCTCCACCGCTCGACGCCGAGCTCGCCGCGGATCCACTCGGCGTCGCGCACGATCGAGTCGGCCCGGAAGTGAGCGAGGTAATCGGCCTGTTCGGCGGGGGGGCGGCCGGGGAGCGTCCCAATCGGCGAGGAGCGCCCTGTGCCGCGCTGGTCGAGCATCAGGACGCGGAAGTCCTCAAGCGCGCGCTCCAACCATCCCGGGTTGTTCGGGTTGCGGGTCGGGCGAACCGCCTCGAAACCCGGACCGCCCTGGAAGTACACGAGGAAGGGCCGCTCGCGCCCCTCGGGCCGGGCGAGCTCGCGGGCGAACACGGTGATTCGCTCGCCGGCGTCGTCGGCGTGGTCAACCGGGATCTCGAACGTGTGCTCGACCGTGATCAGGCCGGGCAGGCGTACCTCGTCGCGCATCGGCGCCAATCATGCCGGAACCGACCGCCCGCGCCGGAATGCAATGTGTAACGTCCCGCCACCCGGGGGGTTTGATCAGGTGTGGAGTGTTGAGAGTGGACGACTCGTGGGAAGCTGAGGTGAGATGACCCGCACTGAGCGCATCGCGAACCTGGGCGGAGTGGTGGTTCCCTTCGCCGGCGTCCTCGCGGCGATCGTTCTGCTCTGGAACCGCGCCGTGAACTGGACCGACCTGGGGATCCTCGCCGTGATGTACATGATCACGGCCGTGGGCATCACGGTCGGCTTCCACCGGCTGCTCACGCATCGCGCGTTCCAGACCTATCCGTGGCTCGAGCGCGTGTTCGCCGTGATGGGCTCGCTGGCCGTCGAGGGCTCGGTCCTGGATTGGGTGGCCGACCACCGCAAGCACCACGCCCATGCCGACAAGGAGGGCGACCCGCACAGCCCGCATGTCGGCCATGGCAGCGGGCTGGCCGGACTCTGGCACGCCCACACCGGATGGCTGCTCGAGACACAGGGCCAGGCGGACTGGAAGCGCTATGCCGGCGAGCTCTACGAGGACAAGCGAATGCGGCGAATCGGCAAGCGGTTCCCGATGATGGTGGTGCTCTCGCTGGCCGTTCCGACCGCGGCCGGGTTCGTCCTGCACGGCTTCACGCTCGGAGGCGCCCTACGGGGCTACGTCTGGGGCGGCCTGGTCCGGATCTTCTTCGTGCACCACGTCACCTGGTCGGTGAACTCGATCTGTCATTTCTTCGGGCGCCGGCGCTTCGACATCGAGGACCACTCGACCAACGTGGCCTGGCTGGCAGTGTTCTCCCTCGGCGAGTCGTGGCATCACAACCATCACGCGTTCCCGCGCTCGGCCTACCACGGGCTGCGCTGGTGGGAGCTCGACCTCTCGGGGCTGTTCATCTCGGGCCTGGAGCGAGTCGGGCTCGCGTGGAACGTCGTGCGGATCACGCCCGAGCGCCAACTCCAGAAGACGACCGCGCAGATCCCCGCGCACTAGCCCACCAGGTGCCCGTCCCGACCGGTCGGCCGGTGACGATCCGCGACGCCCGGCCCGAGGACTGGAAGGCCATCTGGCCGTTTTTCCGCCGGATCGTGGCGGCCGGGGAGACGTACGCCTACGACCGCGAGATGAGCGAGGCCGACGCCCGCAAGCTGTGGATGATCGCTCCGCCGGGGCGAACCGTGGTGGCGACGGATGCCGACGAGGTCGTGCTCGGTACGGCCAACATGTACGCCAACCGCGGCGGTCCGGGTTCGCACGTCGCGTCGGCGAGCTTCATGGTCGATCCCGACCGGGCCGGCCGGGGGGTCGGGCGGGCGCTCGGTGAGCACATGATCGAGTGGGCGCGGACCAGCGGGCTCCGAGCCATCCAGTTCAACGCCGTGGTCGAGACCAACGAGGGCGCGGTCGCGCTCTGGCGGTCGCTCGGATTCGAGGTCCTGGCCACGGTTCCGGAGGCGTTCGAGCATCCGCGGCACGGCTACGTCGGCCTGCTCATCATGCATCGATTCCTCTGATGCGCGACTATGTGCGGCCTGTTGCCCGCGTGGAAGGCCGCGCTCATCACACGAGACGGCGGCCAACAGGCGACAAAATCGCCCGTCTGTCCGCCGGGACGTATTGAATCCGCTCAACACCTTTCGAACCCAGGAGGAGTGCCGTGCCGCTAACACAGGCCCAGCTGGTGACCGCCGTCGCCGACCGAGCAGACATGAGCAAAGCCGAAGCCAAGCGGGCTCTCGAGGCCCTCGACGAGATCGTGCTCGAGCAGCTCGGGAACGCCGAGAAGGTCCGGATCGGCGGCATTGTCCAGCTGACCGTCCGGGTCAAGCCGGCCACCAAGAAGCGTGCGGGCCGCAATCCGGCCACCGGCGAGGAGATCACGATCGCGGCGAAGCCGGCGAGCGTCGACGTGCGGGCCCGCGCGCTGGCGAAGGCCAAGGCCGCACTGCCGTCAGTGCAGAAGGCGCGTCGTCGCCTGGCCGCGTAAGAACCTGACCGACCGGTGCTACGCCAGCGGCGGCGGGTTTCCCTCCGCGCTGGCGGCCAGCGCCGGATCCCAATCGCACATCGCGCAGGCGTGACGGAACACCCTGCGGGCAAAGTCGAGCGCCACGGCGCGCGGATCGGCGGCGGCGCCGACGTCGTCCCAATCGAGCACGTACTCGCCGAGCGCGGCGTCCCAACGACCGGGTGACATGTCCGCGCCGGCGAATCCGTCGCGGGACGGGTGCGCGTAGGCGTAGAACGCTGCCTTCGCGTAACGCCCGTCGCCCGGCCACCAGCCCACGGCGACCTCCTCGGAATCCATGGCGTTGCGCATTAGGTAGTCGCGCGCCGGGGGGTCGGCGGACTCGCCCGAGAACAGGTTGACGGCGAGATCGAACGACCCCCACCAAGCGTTCACCGCGGTGGAGCGGCCACGGTACGGCGCGCGCAGCGCACCCAGCACGAGCGCCGCCTCCGTCGCCGCGGCGAAGTAGGCCTTCACCTGGCCGGGGTCGTACGTGGCGTGCTCATCGTCCTGGTCGAGCGGGATGCTCCAGGGCACCTCCTGCGGCGTCGGGCTGATCTGCACCGGCCCGGCGAGGTCGCGCACAGCCTCGAGCACGAAGCGCGTGACTTCGCTGACAGGGCGATCCGGGACGAGCGACGTCTGCGCCGAGCGCCCGTCGGTGTGCTCGACGAGCGCCTGATGGTTACGCAAATCGAGCGTGAGCACGATCGCGCCGGACCCGTCGGGCGCGGGCAGCGGCGCGGTCTCCCAGCCTCGCGCGGTGAGGTGCAGGGCGACGTGCTGGAACTGGGGCTCGGGCGGTGCGAGCGCCGCGGCCACCTTGCCCAGCACCTGAGTGTGGGCGTGCAGGGTGTCGCACGTCGCGCTCCAGTCTTCGTAATTGACGGAGGGCCAGTCGGTAGTCATGGGCGGACGCTACCTCACCGTCGGGCCGCCGGCAGGTACGCGACCTGGACGAGCAGGATGAGCCCGCCGGTCAGCGCCAAGGCCAGCACCAGACTCGCTTTGAGCAACAGCGCTCCGGTCACGGCTCCGCCGAGCATCGCGGCGACCGCAGACCCGCGGCGTGTCGTGCCCTTGCCCGAGCCTCCGAACAGCCGGGAATCGGCGACCAGGCCGGTCAAGGTCTGGGTGACGACCGTGGTGGGGAGGTCGGGCACGGCGAGCCGGCGCGCGGTTCCCGTCTGGACGCCCATGGCGAACGCGAGCGTGCCGATCACAACGTCGCGCGCTGCCGAGTCCGCGTGCAGATGCACGGCCGCGGCGAGAATCGTCGCGAACGTGATCAGCGTCGCCTGTAAGGTCCACGCCGCGCCCACGTGGATCGCATGCCGGCCACCGAGCCTCGTTCCCAGCAAGCCCCCGATCCCGGCGCCGAGGACGAACGAGCCCAGCGAGACGACCGGGGGGAGAACCGGCAGCCCACCGCTGTGCGCGATGCCGAATCCGAGCAGCACCACGTTGCCGGTCATGTTCGCGGTGAACACCCGGCCCAGACCGAGGTAGCTCACCGCATCGACCATCCCGCTCGCGAAGGTCAGTGTGAGTAGAGCGGCCGTGAGCGGCTCCCGCATGCTGCCGGACGCGCGCTCGCGGTGGGTGGGTGAGGCGCCGGCGGACGGCGGATTGCTGGACCGCACGCCCGCACAGTGACAGACTCACCTCGTGATCCACCACCTGTGGCTGTTCGTCGGCATCGCGGCGGTCGTGATCGTCGTCCCCGGGCCGGATACCGCGATCGTGACCAAGAATGCTTTGCTGCACGGGCGGCGGGCTGCGCTGGGCACCTCCTTCGGGGTCTCGACCGGCTTGGCCGTGTGGACGGTGGCCTCGGCACTCGGCGTCGCCTCGATCGTGCGCGCCTCGGACGCCGCATTCACGGTGCTCAAGCTGATCGGCGCCGCCTACCTGGTCTGGCTCGGGATCCAGGCGCTGCGCGCGGCGGGACGGGCCAGCTCGGACGGGGACCGGGAGCCCGCTCGGCGCGCCGCGTTGGATGAACGGAGAGGATTTCGCCAGGGTCTGCTCAGCGACCTGGCCAATCCCAAGATCGGCGCATTCTTCACCGGTCTGCTTCCGCAGTTCGCCGGCGCCGGTCACTCGGTGCTCCTCCCGTTCCTGGTCCTGGGCGGGCTGTTCGTGCTGATGACGGTTATCTGGCTGTGTGGCTACACGCTGGTGGCGGTGAAGGCATCGGCCGTGCTACAGCGCCCGCGGGTCAAGGCCGTGATCGACCGTGTGAGCGGCGCGATCCTGATCGGATTCGGCATCCGGCTGGCGCTCGAGCGCCGCTGAGACCCCTCGATCGCCTGTCAGAACCCAGACCGCGACCGCGATGGGCGCGCAAAAGGCCGGTTCGTATGATGCCCCGATGTCGACCCCAGCCACTGTCGCCCTGCCCTTCGACGCGCTCGCGTCCTATCTGGACGGGGAAGGCCTCGGAGACGGCCGGATCACGGCCACGCCGATCGGAGACGGCGCATCGAACCTGACCTACCGGCTCGAGCGGGGCGGAACGCGCCTGGTGCTCCGGCGCCCGCCGCCGCCGCCGCTCCCCCCCTCCGCCCACGACATGGTTCGCGAGGCGCGGATTCAACTGGGCCTTGCGTCCGTCGGCGTCCGCGTGCCGAAGGTACTCGCGGTATGCGAGGACGACTCGATCCTCGGTGTCCCGTTCTATCTGATGGAAGAACTCGACGGGACAGTGGTGACCGGCGACGAGCTCCCCCCGGTGCTGGATACGCCTGAGCAGCGCCGGAGACTGGGCGAGGAGCTGCTCGACGGACTCATCCAGCTCCACGCGGTCGACTGGGAGGCCTGCGGTCTGACCATCGGCAAGCCCACCGGCTACCTCGAGCGCCAGCTGCGGCGCTGGAGCGGCCTGTGGGACATCAACGCCACGCGCGAGGTGAAGGCGTGCGTCGAGATCGGACAGCGCCTGGCCGCGACCATGCCGGAGAGCCCCCCGGCGACCGTGGTCCACGGCGACTACCGGCTCGGGAACGTGATGATCTCCAATCAGGCGCCGGCACGGCTGGTGGCGATCCTGGACTGGGAGATGGCGACGATCGGCGATCCGCTGGCCGATCTCGGGTATCTGACCGCCACGTGGTGCGAGCCGGGCTCGGAAGAGCACCCGCTGCTCCTGACCACGGTCACGCAGGGGCCGGGTTTCCCGACCCGTGAGGAGCTCATCGCCCGGTACGCCGAGAAGACCGGCCGCGACACGAGCCGGATCGACTGGTACCAGTCGTTCGCCCTGTGGAAGGCGTCCGTGTTCTGCGAGGCGATCTACAAGCGCTACCTGCGGGGAGAACGCGCCGATGAATGGTCGGCCTCGCTGTGCGACGGTGTGCCCAGGTTGCTCGAAGTGGCCGCTGGGTACCTGTAGGAAATAACCCGGAGGATGGACCCCGGTGGCCCCGCGCGTCGCCGGGAATGGAGAGGGAGGACCACCGTGGACGCATCGCCATCGCGCATCGAGCTGACTCCGCTCAACTTTCTCAGACGCAACGCCCGGGCTCTCGGACAGCGTCCCGCCGTGGTGCACGGCGAGCGCCGGTTCAACTACGCCGAGCTCGAGGAGCGCTGCAACCGCCTGGCCTCCGCGCTGCGGGACATGGGCGTCGAGAAGCACGACCGGGTCGCCATTCTGGCCCCCAACACGCCGGCGCTGCTCGAAGCGCACTACGGCATCCCGCTCGCCGGCGGGGTGCTGGTGGCGATGAACACGCGCCTGAGCAAGGGCGACATCGAGCACATCCTCAAGGACTCGGGCTCGAAGATCCTGATCGTCGACGCGCAGCTCAAGGAGCTGGTAGACGAGGCTGACACCCCGGATCTCCAGACGATCGTGATCGAGGATTCGGGCGAAGACGACGACCCGTACGAGCAGCTCCTGGCCGGCGGCTCGCCCGAGGCGCCCAAGAGCTGGCTCGAGGACGAGACCGAGCCGATCTCGATCAACTACACGTCGGGGACGACCGGAAAGCCCAAGGGCGCGGTCTACAGCCACCGCGGCGCCTACCTCCATGCTGCCGGCGTCGCCCATGAGGTCGGGCTGAGCTACGACTCGGTCCACCTGTGGACGCTGCCCATGTTCCACTGCAACGGCTGGTGCTTGACCTGGGGGGTGACTCGCGCCGGCGCGGTCCACGTGTGCCTGCGCAAGGTCGACCCCGGCCGGATCTGGGACCTGTTCGATTCCGAGGGCGTGACGCACTACAGCGGCGCGCCGACCATCCACATGAGCATCGTCAACCACGACAAGGCCCACCCACTCGCGCAGCACGTGACCGTCCCCACCGGCGGCTCCCCGCCCACGCCGGCGCTGCTCAGGAAGATGGGCGAGCTCAATCTGCATCCGATCCACCTATACGGCCTGACCGAGACCTACGGGCCGATCATGGGCTGCAGCTGGCAGCCGCAGTGGGACGAGCAGGACCTCGAGGAGCGGGCGCGGCTGCTCTCCCGCCAGGGCCACACCTACAACGGTGCCAACGAGGTACGCGTGGTCGACGACGACATGCAGGACGTTCAGCGCGACGGCAAGACCGTGGGCGAGGTGGTCATGCACGGCAACGGCGTGATGCTCGGCTACCACAACATGCCCGAGGAGACCGAGGAGGCCTTCCGGGGCGGCTGGTTCCACTCGGGCGACCTGGCCGTCTGGCACCCGGACGGCTACGTCGAGCTGCGCGATCGCTCCAAGGACATCATCATCTCGGGCGGGGAGAACATCTCGAGCATCGAGGTGGAGCAGGCCCTCTCCGAGCATCCGGCCGTGCTCGAGGCGGCTGTGGTCGCCACGCCCGACGAGAAGTGGGGCGAGCGGCCCAAAGCTTTCGTGGAGCTCAAGTCCGGCCAGGAGGCGAGCGAGGAGGATCTGATCGGGTTCTGTCGTGAGAACCTGGCCAAGTTCAAGTGCCCGGCCCAGGTCGAGTTCTGCGAGCTGCCACGGACCTCTACCGGCAAGGTCCAGAAGTTTGTTCTCCGCGAGAAGGAGTGGCAGGGTCGCGAGAAGGCGATCGGGTAGTGGCGGACGCCGACCTCGACCCGCTGGCACCATTCCGGATCGACGGCAAGGTCGCGATCGTGACCGGCGCGAGCTCGGGCCTGGGTGCCCGGTTCGCCCGCGTCCTGAACGCCGCCGGGGCCAAGGTCGTGCTGGTGGCCCGGCGCCGGGAACGGCTCGAGGAGCTGGCCGACGAGTTGGATGACGCGCTACCGGTCCCAACCGACCTGTCCGAGCTCGATGGGGTGGGCAGCGTGGTCGACCGCACCCTCGAGCACTACGGCCGCGTCGACGTACTGGTCAACAACGCCGGCATGGTCGACGTGTACCCGGCCGAGACGGAGCCGCTCGAGGAGTTCCGCAAGGTAATCGACGTCAACCTGGTGGCGCCGTTCGCGCTCTCTCAACGCGCCGCCCGGGCGATGCTGGATGCAGGCGACGGCGGGGTGATCGTCAATGTCGCCTCGGTGCTGGGGCTGGTCGGGGTCGGACAGATCCCGCAGGCCGGCTACGCCGCGTCGAAGGGCGGGATCGTCAACCTGACCCGCGAGCTGTCCGCCCAGTGGTCGCGCAAGGGCGTCCGGGTCAACGCGATCGCCCCGGGGTGGTTCGAGTCGGAGATGACCGCCGCCATGTTCTCGGAGGAGGGAAAGGGCCGGGACTGGGTGGCACGCCGCGCACCGCTCGGCCGGCACGGTCGCGAGGGCGAGCTCGACGGCGCCCTGGTGTTCCTGGCCAGCGACGCATCGAGCTACGTGACCGGTCACGTCCTCGCCGTAGACGGCGGCTGGACCTCGATCTGAAAGGCAGGTGAGCTCAGATGACCCCGCTTTGGCGCAAGGCATACGACGCGATCGAACGCCCACTGGCTGCCGGCTCGGAGGCCTGGATCCAGAGTGAGACGTTCATGGACCTGGCCACCCACTCGATCCGAATCCAGCGGCGCATGCTCAGAGAGGTTCAGCAGGGTACCGAGCGCTGGCTTCACCTGTGGGGCTTCGTCTCCCGAGCCGACGTTCTGCGGCTCTCCAACCAGGTGGCGAGTCTCGAGCGCCAGCTCCGCGACATGCGGCGCGAGGCCGAGCAGCGCGAGCACCCGCTGCTGAACGGGCGTCATCCGGTTGCGCGGCGGCAGCCGTCCTCCCGCGGAGTCAGCCGATGACGCCGTCACTGCTCGAGCGCCAGCTGCTGCGCACGCGCAACGGACTGGCTTACCTGGCCGGCGCCAACCGGCCGGACATGGCGCAGACCCCGCGCGACCTCGTGTGGAAGCGGGACAAGGCGCGGCTGTGGCGGTACCGGTCGGACGCACGGCGATACACGCCCCCGATCCTGATCGTTCATAGCCTGGTCTCCAAGAGCTACATCCTCGACCTGCTCCCGGGAACGAGCCTGATCGCGTACCTGCTGTCCGAGGGCTTCGACATGTTCCTGCTCGACTGGGTACCGCCCGACCCGGCCGATGCCGAGAACACGCTCGAGACCTACGTCGACGAGTACATCCCCGAGGCGATCGGGGCGGTGCTCGACGAAGCCGAGGCGGACGAAGTCACCCTGATCGGCTATTGCTTCGGCGGCGTGCTCACGCTGCTCGAGGTGGCGGCCCACCCGGAGCTGCCGGTGCGCAACCTGATGGTCATGGCCACCCCGTGCGACTACCGCGAGATGGGGTTCATGAGCAACATGTTCCGGGCGCACCGGCTGAGTCCCGAGGACGTCGTCGACGAAACCGGGCTGGTGCCGGCGAACGCGCTGGACGAGGGCTTTCAGTCGCTCAAGCCGACCGAGTACGTGACCCAGCGCATGAACTTCTTCCAGAACCTATGGAACGACGAGTTCGTGCAAGGCTTCCTGGCCATCGCGTTCTGGGCTCGCGACCAGGTGTCGTTCCCGGGCGGCGTATTCCGCCAGACGGTCGACCGGCTGATCCGCCAGAACGCGCTGCTCGGCGGGGTGGTCCCCCACGGCCGTGGCGAAGTCCGTCTGCAGGACATCCGCTGCCCGTTCCTGAACGCCTACGCCGAGCAGGATACGATCACGCCGGCAGCGTCCTCGGAGCCGCTGACCCGGCTGGTCGGCTCCGACGACGTGAGCGAGCTGCGCCTGGAGTCCGGGCACATCGGGTTCGTAGCCGGCCGCCAGGCGGCCAAGGTGGCGCGGCCCCAGATCCGTGACTGGCTGGCCGGCCACAGCGACAACAGATAGGAGGTCGGAGAGTTGACATTCGCTGGTGCGGCGTCCGACGTCGCCGAGATCGTCGTGCGGACGCGGGAGTTCGTGCGGGATGTCTGCCTACCGGCCGAGGAGCGATTCCGTGGCCCTGACCTCGATCCCGCGCTCCGCGCCGAGTTGCAGGCGGCGGCTCGCCGGGCCGGGGTGTTAGCACCGCACGTCCCGGCCGAGTTCGGCGGCCTTGGGCTCGACATCAGCGGCTGGAGCGTGGTGTTCGAGGAGGCCGGCTATTCGCTGCTCGGGCCGCAGGCCCTGAACTGCGCCGCGCCGGACGAGGGCAACATGCACCTGCTTAAGGTAGTGGCCACCGAGGAGCAGAAGGAGCGCTATCTGCGTCCCCTGGCCGCCGGCGAGATCCGCTCATGCTTCGCCATGACTGAGCCCCATCCGGGCGCGGGGTCCGATCCCGCCGCGCTCTCGACGCAGGCTCGACGCGTGGACGACGGCTGGTTGATCGACGGTTCCAAGCGGTTCATCTCGGGCGCCGACGGCGCCGCCTTCTCGATCTGCATGGCCCGGGCCGACGAAGGGGCCACGATGTTCCTGATCGACGCCGAGAATCCGGGGTGGCATGTTGGCCGACGCATGGAGACGACCGACACGGTGTTCGCCGGCGGGCACTCCGAGGTGGAGATCCGGGAGTGCTTCGTCGGTCCGGAGGCGGTGCTCGGCGAGCTCGGTCAGGGCTTTCGCTACGCCCAAGTGAGGCTGGGGCCGGCCCGGCTCACCCACTGCATGCGCTGGCTCGGGCTGGCCAGGCGAGCGCTCGACATCGCCCTGGACCGCGCGGCTGAACGGGAGGTGTTCGGCAGCCGGCTCGAGGACCTCGGTCTGGCTCAGGGGCTGATCGCCGACTCGGTGATCGACATCGAGGCGAGCCGATCGCTGATCCGCTGGGCGGCCGGCGTGCTCGATTCCGGCGCTCAGGGGCGTCACGAGACCTCGGTCGCCAAGGTGTTCGTGGCCGAGGCGGTGTGGCGGGTGATCGACCGCTCGCTGCAGCTGACCGGCGGCGATGGGGTGACCGGCGACTTGCCGCTCGCGCGATTTCAGAACGAGGTCCGACCGTTTCGGATCTACGACGGGCCGTCGGAGACGCACCGTTGGGCGATCGCCCGCCGGGCCTCGCGCGTGCGTGCGGCCGAGCGGGGGACGGAGCCCTAGCCCCGGCGTCAGGTCGTCTCGGCCGGCGGTTTGGGCAGGTCGCGGTCAAGCTCCTTGCCCTCGACCGGTACGCGCAGCGCATCGAGGATGCGAGGCACCATCGCGTAGAACGCGGCGGTGACGGTCAACTCGACCCGCTGGGCGTGGTCGAAGTGGCGCTCGAGCTCGCCGATCACCTCGTCGGGAACGTTGCTGTCGATGATCGCATCGGTGAGGGCGAGCGCCGCGCGCTCCTCGGCGTCGAACGCGTCCGAGGTGCGCCACATCTCGAGCTCGGCCACCTGGTAGTCGGTGACCCCGACCTCGCGGGCCATGCGCCGGTGCTGGTGCCACTCGTATTGGGAGTGATGGAGCGAGGCGGTGCGCAGGATGCACAGCTCGCGCAGTCGGCGTGAGGTGGTGTCGTGACCGCGCAGCGCCCAGGCGAAGTCGATCCAGGCGCGCAGCAGATCGGGCGCGTGGCTGAGCGAGCGGTACAGGTTGACCTGCTTGACGCCGGCGTCAGCCACCGTCGCCGCCACGTCCGGTGGAAGCTGCGCGAGCGGGATCGCGGAGTTGGGGCCGCCGCGGTCTGGCACGGGTGGTTTCTGCCCGCGAGCGGTACGTTCAAACGGGTCCCGGCTTCGCGCCATCGTGAGCGGGTAAAACCGTAGGCAAATGAGCTTTGAGACTCCAGGAGATGCGCCGGAGCGCGCAGGGGAGACCGAGGCCCTCCCGACGTCCGAACCGCTCGGTGCACAGCCCGATATCTCTCGCGCGCAGCGGTCCGAGGAGCAGCGGCCCGAAGGAATTCCCAAGACCCGCACCGCGCGCGCCCACACTGCCCTGATCGCCGGCGCGATCGTGTTGATCCTGCTCCTGGTGTTCATCCTCGAGAACACCGAGAGCGTCAAGGTCAGCTACTTCGGCGCCGGCTTTCACCTGCCGCTCGGCGTGGCGCTGCTGCTGGCGGCGATCGGTGGCGCGTTGCTGGTCGGGATAGTTGGCACCGCCCGGATCGTGCAGCTGCGCCGCACCGTCCGCCGCCAGCGCTGATCCGCATCCGCCGCGCCGGGCGTCCGCGCCCCAGACCTGCATCACGCGTCGAGGCCGGCGGTCGAGCTGCGCGCCCTCGCGAGGTCCTCAGGGCGAATCAGGCACGGTGGCCTTTAGCTGCTCGAGCCAGGTGGTGGCAGAGGCGTCGCTGGGCGCCCGCCAGTCGCCGCGCGGCGACAGCGAGCCGCCCGATCCGACCTTCGGCGCGTTGGGTATGGCCGAGCGCTTGAACTGGCTGATGTGGAAGAAGCGCTCGAGGAACACCCCGAGCCAGTGCTTGATCTCCTCGAGGCTGTACTCGTTGCGCCGCTCCTCGGGGATCAGGTCCGGCCACGACCCAGCCGTGCGGTCGCCCCATGCGTGCAGGGCCAGGAAGGCCACCTTGGCCGGGGAATAGCCGAAGCGCAGGATGTAATACAGGAAGAAGTCCTGGAGCTCGTAAGGCCCGACGACCTTCTCCGAGCCCTGGAGCTCGTCGCCATTCTCGCTGCTCGAGGGAACCAACTCGGGCGAGATCTCGGTGTTCAGCACCGAGTCGAGCACTTCGCTTGTCTCGCCACCGAACTGATCGGTGTCGATCGCCCAGCGGATCATGAACTGGATCAGGGTCTTGGGGACCGACGCGTTGACGGCGTAATGGGACATCTGATCGCCGACGCCGTAGGTGGCCCATCCCAGCGCCAGCTCTGACAGGTCGCCGGTCCCGAGCACGATGCCGCCGTGGTAGTTGGCCAGGCGGAACAGATGCGAGGTGCGCTCGCCGGCCTGGACGTTTTCGTAGGTGACGTCGTACTGGTCGGCCCCGTCAGCCGCCGGATGATGCAGATCGCGCAGCATCTGGGTGGCCGAAGGCCGGATGTCCATCTCCTCGGAGCTCACCCCGAGGGCCTCCATCAGCCGGTGGGCGTTGTGCCGGGTGTGCTCACCGGTGGCGAAGCCGGGCATCGTGTAGGCCAGGACGTTCTCCCGGGACAGGCCCAGGCGGTCCAGGGCGCGGGCGGCGACGATCAGCGCGTGCGTCGAGTCGAGTCCGCCCGAGACGCCGATCACGATCTTCTTGATGCGCGTCGCCTCCAGGCGGGTCTCGAGCCCCCGGACCTGGATGTTGTAGACCTCCTCGCAGCGCTCGTTGCGGACCCGCGGATCGGCCGGGACGTAGGGGAAGCGCTCCACGCGGCGGCGTAGCGGCACCGTCGTACCCCCGGACACCCCGAGCTCGAGGTCGATCCGGCGCATCGACGCGAGCCGGTACCGGTGGTCGTGGATCGAGTCGCCGTAGCTCGAGGTGCTGGCTCGGTCGGCGACGATGCGGTCGAGGTCGATGTCGCAGGCGATCAGCTGCTCGTCGGTCGAGAAGCGCTCGGCCTCGGTGAGGAGATCGCCGTTCTCGAAGATGATGGCCTGACCGTCCCAGGCCAGGTCGGTGGTCGACTCGCCCATCCCGGCCGCGGTGTAGATGTAGGCGGAAATCGTCCGGCCGGACTGAGCCGAGCACAGCGTGCGGCGGAACACAGCCTTGCCGATCGTGATGTTGCTCGCGGACAGGTTGGCCAGCACGGTGGCGCCGGCCAGCGCTCCGTAAGTGCTCGGAGGGATCGGCGTCCATAGGTCCTCGCAGACCTCCACGTGCAGCACGAACCCGTTCAGGTCGCGGGCGCAGAAGAGCAGGTCGGCGCCGAACGGGACCAGCTCGTCGCCCAGGCGGATCCGGTCGCCGACGGCGTCGCGGGCCGCCCGGAACTGGCGCTTCTCGTAGTACTCCTTGTATTCAGGGAGGTAGCTCTTCGGGACCACCCCGAGGACCCGTCCGCGGTGAATCGCCATGGCGCAGTTGAACACCCCGTGCTCGCAGCGCAGCGGCGCCCCGACCAGGATGATCGGCTGCAGCCCCGCGCTTTCGGCCGCGATCCGTGCGATCGCCTCCTCGACGCCGTCGAGCAGCGCTCCCTGGTGCAGCAGATCGTCGATCGAGTAGCCGGACAGCCCGAGCTCGGGGAAGACGGCCAGGACCGCGTGATCCTCGGAGGCCTGGGTGGCCAGGGCCAGCGTGCGCTCAGCGTTGAAGGCCGGCTCGGCGATCCGCATGTGCGGCACGCCGGCGGCCACGCGGGCGAATCCGTGGCTGTAGAGGGATCCGAACGGGCGGAGCGAGTCAGGGCTCATCGTGTGCCGATAGTGTCCGGGGCGGGTAGGAAGGAAACATGGCCAGCGAGAGTGAGAATTTGGTCGCTTCCGAGTCGGTCCAGGAGCTTGTCGACCAGCTCGTGACGCGAGCCGAGGCCCGAGGCGACTCCTGCGTCGAGCTCTCCGAGCTCAGCGAGCTTATCCAGGAGACCGCTCTGAGCGACGACGACGGCCAGCTGGTGCACGACATGCTGCAGGAGCGGGGGCTCGACGTGCGCGACGATTGCGGCCGCCAGGGGGTCGAGCAGACCAGCTACGCCAACGGCGAGATGGCCGAGCGCACGACCGACGCAATGTCGCTGTTCCTCCAGGAGGTGCGTCGCTATCCCCTGCTCACGAAAGCCCAGGAGGTCGATCTGGCCAAGCGGATCGAACGGGGCGATCTGGAAGCCAAGAGTCAGCTGGTCAACTCCAACCTGCGGCTGGTCATCTCCAACGCCCGCAAGTACCAGGGCCATGAGCTGCCGCTGCTCGATCTGATCCAGGAAGGGATCCTCGGGTTGATCCGGGCGACCGAGAAATTCGACTGGCGCAAGGGCTACAAGTTCTCCACCTACGCCACGTTCTGGATCCGCCAGGCGATCCAGCGGGCGTTGGACAACCGGGCCCGGACGATCCGGATTCCGGTGCACCTGGGGCAGCGGGAGCGCAAGATCGCCCGCGCCCATCGGGAGCTCGCCGCGAAGCTGGGCCGCGAGCCGACCGACGAGGAGCTGGCCGCGGCGGCGGAGATCACGCCGGAGGAGCTCGACGAGGCGCGAGCGGCGTCACGGGTGGTGACCAGCCTCGACCGCCCGGTCGGCGAGGGCGAGGACACCGCGTTCGGGGCGCTGCTGGCCAGCGACGAGCGGGGGCCCGAGGAGGAGGTCGACATCGTCCTGCGCGAGGACGCCCTGCGGCGCGCGCTCGAGCAGCTTCCCGAGCGTGAGCGCGAGGTGGTCAAGCTGCGCTACGGCATCAACGGCGACGATCCCACGCCGCTGTCGGAGACCGGCCGACGGCTCGGCATCTCGCAGGACACCGTGCGCCGGCTCGAGCGCAAAGCTCTGGCCGAGCTGGCGGAGAGCCGCGAGCTCGACGCTTTACGACCGGCTGCCTAAGCCTCTCAGACGACGACCTCGTCGATAGACGCCGGGCGGGCATCGACCACCGCCGGCGCGCCCATGCCGATGAGCGAGTCGAGTAGCGCCAGCGCCGCTGCGTGCGTCTCGTCGGTGAGCTTGCCGAGGGCATGGACCGCGTAGGTCCCGGCCGGCTCGGGGTCGCTCGAGCGCTCCTTGCGGGCGCGGCGCAGCCGCATCCGCTCGAGCGGCGAGCGGGCCGAGCGGCGGCGCCAGCACTGATCACCGAAGGACAGCAGGCGCGCTGCCCGGGCCTCCTCGATCTCGGTCGACGCCGCGGTTCCCACCGTCAGGGCCGCGTAGCGGTAGAGGTCGGCTCGGCGGCCGTCGTCGAGTAGATCGTTGTACCCGCGCAGGAACGATGCGATCGGCCGCGAGACCGATCGGGGATGATCGCTGAAGCTCTCCCCGGCCAGCATGGATGCCAGCTCCATCACGCAGGCGCCATGCTCGGGCGAGGAATGCCGACCTCTGCTGAGCTTGATCGTCTGGTAGCTGATCGGTGGCATGTGGTACCTCCTCCTGGCGTGTATGTCCGACTCGCTTGGCGCACCCCGAGCGATGGGCCCATCATCGCGGTCTTGGCCGCAGCAATCAACCATCTCGAAGAAGATCTCGTGAAGAGCGCTACCGAGCGGCCAGCTCGCGCCGCTCGTGGCGGCTGCGCGGAGCGCTGACGCTCGCCGGCTCGGTCTCGCGGAAGCGCTCGGCGGTCTCCCGGGCGGTGTGCTCCGCCCACCGGGTGGTGGTCAGTACGCCAAGGACCAGGCACGCCACTCCCAGCCCGGCGCAGATCCACCAGCCGGCGTGGGTGGCGGCGGCAAAGCTCGGGCCGAGCGCCCCCGAGAGCATGCCGCCCGAGATCGCCCCGAGCACGGCGACCCCGAGGGTCATGCCGACCTGGCGGCTGGTCGAGGCGATTGCCGCGGCCACGCCGGCCTGGGAGGGAGGCATTCCGGACACCGCGGTGTTGGTGATCGGGGGGTTGACCAACCCGGCGCCGATGCCGAACAGGAAGTAGGCGCCGAGCAGGTAGGCGATGGCCGTCGTCGGGGTCAGCCGGGTCAGCAGCAGCGACGCGACGAGTAGGGCCGCGCCGGCGCTGACCAGCGATGGCCGGGCGCCGTGACGGCTGACCAGCCGACCCGAGACCGGGGCGAAGATCAGCAGCATCCCGGCCATCGGCAGCATGTACAGGCCGGCGTGAAGGGGAGAGAGGTGGCGGACGTCCTGGAGGTAGAGCGTGTTCAGGAACAGGAATCCGCCCTGGGCGGCAAATGCGCAGAGCGCGATCGTGTTGGCGCCGGCGAACGGCACGCTGCGGAAGAAGCGCATCTCGACCAGGGGCTCCGAGCGGCGCAGCTCATAGAACACCAGCACGGTGAAGCAGACGAGCGAGAAGGCGAACAGCCCGAGCGTGGCACCCGAGGTCCAGCCGGCCCGCGGAGCCTCGATGATCGCGTAGGTGAGCGAGGCCAGCGCCGCGATGACCAGGACCTGGCCGAACGGGTCCAGGCGCCTCGCCCGCGCCGCGCGTGAGCGGGGCACGTACAGCGTGGTCAGCACGAACGCAATCACCCCGATCGGGACGTTGACGAAGAACACGGCGCGCCAGCCGATCGAGTCGACCAGGGCTCCGCCCACGACCGGGCCGAGCGCCATGCTCAGGCCGAACGCGGCTCCCCAGGCGCCGATCGCCTGTGCGCGCTCGCGCGGGTCCTCGAACACGTTGCGGATGATCGACATGGCCACTGGGTTGAGCATCGATCCGCCGATCGCCTGGAGGACCCGGGCGGCGATCAGCAGCTCGAGGCTGGGGGCCAGCCCACAGAGCAGCGACCCGAGCGAGAACACGACCAGCCCGGCGCGAAAGATCCGCTTGCGTCCGATCCGGTCCGCGGTCGATCCGGCCAGCATGAGCAGGCTGGCCAGCACCAGCGTGTAGGCGTCGATCGTCCACTGCAGTCCCGACACCGAGGCGTGCAGGGAGCTCCGGATGGCCGGCAGGGCGACGTTGACGATCGTCGTGTCGAGGCCGACGATCAGCAGGCTGAGGCAGCAGATCGCCAGGACCAGGATCCGCCGGCTCCGACTCAGCCCCGCCGCAGAGCCGCCGTTCTGACGTTCCTCCATGCAGTTCGATGCTACCCACGCCTCCTGGGGTGTCACAGTTAGGCCCGTGAGCGCCGAGACCGAGCAGACGACCGGCGTCACGGTCGGCGGCCGGGCCAGCCACAGGCGCCTTTACCGCCGGGTCCAGCGCGACCAGCCTCCTCGCACCGGTAAGCACGCCGAGGAGGGTCACGAGCTCGGGGTGATCAAGGGGTTGGCGGCGCTCAGCCTCGACGCGCTGTCGAGTGTCGCCTACGGGCCCGAGGCGATCATGCTGGCGCTGATCGCGGCCGGCACGGGCGCGCTGAGCGCTGTGCTCCCGATCATCGCGGTGATCACCGCGATGCTGGCGATCCTGGTCGTCTCCTACACGCAGGTGATCGCCGCACATCCCGAAGGCGGCGGCGCCTACGCGGTGGCCAAGGCCAACCTGGGCCGCTGGGCGAGCATGCTGGCGGCGGCCTCCGTGGTCGTCGACTACGTGCTGACGGTGGCGGTCAGCCTGGCCGCCGGGGCGGCCAGCCTGGGCAGTGTGTTCCCGTCGCTGTCGCACCACCTGCTCCTCGTCTCGCTGGCCGGGCTGCTGCTGCTCACGGCGGTCAACATGTTCGGGATCACCGAATCGGCCCGCCTGCTGATCGCTCCCGCGGCGGTGTTCCTGCTGAGCATCTTCGCCACGATCGTGATCGGGCTGCTCCGCTCGCACCCGGTCGCCCAGATCGGCTCGGGCCAGACCTTCCACGCCAGCGAGGCTCTCGGCATCGTGCTGATCCTCAAGGCGTTCGCGGCTGGGTGCTCCGCGGTGACCGGGGTCGAGGCGATCTCCAACGGCGTTCCCGCCTTCCGCGAGCCCGCGGTGAGAACCGCACAGCGGACCGAGATCTCGCTCGGCGTGCTCCTGGGGATCATGCTGGTCGGCCTGGGTGCGCTGATCCGCGCCCACCACGTGGTGCCGCACGGCGGCGTCACAGTCCTGGCCCAGCTCACCGCCGGGGCGTTCGGGACCGGCTGGCCGTTCTACGTGTCCAACCTCGCGGTCACGGCGGTGCTGGCCTTCGCGGCGAACACCAGCTTCGGAGGCCTGCCCGTGCTGATGAGCCTGTTGGCGCGGGACCATCGCCTGCCTCACGCCTTCTACTTGCGGGCTGAGAAGCCGATCTACCGGATCGGGATCGGGGTCCTGGCGGTCGCGGCCGCGTTCCTTCTGGTCGCGGTCAACGCCAAGACCAACGACCTGATCCCGATGTATGCGATCGGGGTGTTCATCGGGTTCACGATCAGCCAGATCGGGTTGGTCAAGCACTGGGTCAGCGAACGCGCGTCTCGCTGGCTACTACGGACAATGCTCAACGGCACCGGAGCGGCGATGACGGCGATCGCCGTGGTCGTATTCCTCGTCTCCAAGTTCCTGGCCGGCGCCTGGGTGGTCGTGATCGCTATCCCGGCGCTGATGCTGCTGTTCGGCCAGACCCAGCACTACTACTCGCAGGTCGCCAAGGAGCTCAAGCTGGGCAAGACCCCGCCGCCGCCGCGCAAGCGCCACAGCGTGGTGATCGTGCCCGCTTCGACGGTCAACCTGCTCACCCAGAAGGCGGTCAGCGCCGGGCTGTCGCTTGGGGAGACCGTGGTGGCCGTCGCAGTGGCGGGCAACGAGGAGGAGTCCGAGCGGATCAGGAGCGATTGGGATGACTGGAGCTGCGGCGTGCCGATCGAGGTATTGCTCGACCCTCAGCGCTCGCTGGTCCGGACCGTCCTCAAGTACGTGAAGTCGGTCGAGAACGAGGACGCCACGATCTGCGTGCTGATCCCGGAGATCATCCCGCGCAAGCGGCGGCACGAGATCCTCCACAACCAACGGGCGCGGCTGCTCGCCGCGGTGCTGAAGGCGCGCACCCAGGTGGTTATCGCGATCCTGCCATTTCACCTACACGACTGACCGCGCGGGGGCGCGCCGGCCGGGCGCTCGCAAGCAAATCGCCCTCGCTCGTGCCGGGACGGAGCACGACGATCTCGCCGGGCGCGTGCTCGAGCAGCCACGCGATGTCGTCGGCGTCGAACCCGGGTCCGCCGTTCGACGCGGCAGCCGTCACGATCCGGTCGAAGCGCTCCTGGGCGATCGCCTCACGCAGTGCGTGGCGAGGGTTCCGCCCCCGGGCGATCCGGGAGTCGACCGGTACCCCGGTCGCCGTGGCGCGCTGCTCGATCGCCTCGAGCAGCGGAACGGCCATGGAGCATTGGCTGGGGAGGGAGGCGTCGAGGGGGAGGTCGAGCGAGACGCGGGCCAGGAACACCGGAACCAGCGTGGCGGATTCGGCGCCGGCCAGCCGCAGGGCGGCGTCGAGCGCGCGCTGGGAGAGGTCCTCGGCCACGAACGGGAACAGGATCCGGCGATCGGTACCGGCCGGGGGCATGGAGGGACGGCGGCGGGATCTAAGCGGTCCTGCACCAGCCAGCGTGGCGATGGCAACCCCGACCACGAGGATCGTGCCGAAAGCGATCAGCGCGGCGATCAAGTCGAGTTCCCCTTCGTTCGCTGGGTCCGGTCCGCGACGATGCGCAGGTCGACTCCGGGAAGCAGCTCGAGCAACCGGTAGGGCAGCGCGGACTGGGTCAGCCGCCGAAGCGCCCCTCGCGGCTTGGGCGTTCCCATGAGTACGTACGTGGTGCCGCGATCCCGGGCCACGCGCTGGGCGACCGCCGCGACGTCGTCGCCGTGCTCGATCAGGAGGTGCGCCCCGAGCACGCTGGCCAGCCGGCGCAGCGCGTCGAGCTGCTCTTGCTCCGCCCCGGCCGGCTCGTGATCGGCCACCCAGAGCACGTCGAGCTCGGCGCCCAGCCGCTGCGCCGAGCGCCAGGCCCGTCTCACCACCCGCTGGGACCTCGCCTGCGGGGTGACCAGCGCGAGGAGGCGCTCACCGATTGCGGCCGGCGCCGCGCGCTCGATGAGCCGCTCGTCGCCGGGGCGCGCGGCTCGGGCGGGGTTCGGTTCGGCCGGGATGCGCTTGGCCTCGACCTCCTCGGCAACCTGCCGGAGGGCGACCTCACGCAGCGCTGCCAGGTTCTCGATCTTGAAGAAGTTGTTGAGCGCAGCCGGGACGCGCTCGCGGGGATAGACCTTGCCGGCGATCAGCCGGTCGATCAGCGACTGCGGTGTGATGTCGATCAGGACGATCTCGTCGGCGGCGCCCAGCACGGCATCGGGGACGGTCTCCCGGACCCGGGTCCCGGTCAGCTCGGCGAGGAGATCATTGAGGCTCTCGAGGTGCTGCACGTTGACCGTCGAGAACACGTCGATGCCCGAGCCCAGCACGGCGTCGACGTCCTGGTAGCGCTTCTCGTGCTCCACCCCGGGGGCGTTGGTGTGCGCGAGCTCGTCGATCAGGGCAAGCTCGGGCTGGCGGCGCAGGAGCGCCGGGAGGTCCATCTCTTCGATCACCGAGTCGCGGTAAGCGACCCGGCGCCGGGGCAGCACCTCTAGGCCCTCGGCCTGGGCGGCCGTCTCGGCGCGGTCGTGCGGCTCGAGGTACCCGATCACGACGTCATGACCGTTCTCGGCCTCGACCTGACCCTCGCGGAGCATCTGGTAGGTCTTGCCGACGCCCGCGGCCATGCCCAGGAAGACCTTGTGATGCCCGCGATGAGTCACGCCCCCAAGAGATTGTGGACCACCAGGTCGATCAGCTTGATTCCGACGAACGGAGCGATGATCCCCCCGAGCCCGTAGATCAGCAGGTTGCGCCGAAGCAGGGCGCTGGCTCCGATCGGGCGGTAGTGGACGCCGCGCAGTGAGATCGGGATCAGCAGCGGGATCACGATCGCGTTGAAGACGATGGCCGAGATCACGGCCGAGCGCGGGGTGCCGAGGTTCATGATGTTGAGCACGTGCAGCGGCCCGAGACCGCCCCTGGTCGTGGCGTACGTCGTGGCGAAGATCGCCGGCAGGATCGCGAAGTACTTGGCCACGTCGTTGGCGATCGAGAACGTGGTCAGCGACCCGCGGGTGATCAGGAGCTGCTTGCCGACCTCGACGATCTCGATGAGCTTGGTCGGGTTGGAGTCCAGGTCGACCATGTTCCCGGCCTCGCGTGCGGCCTGGGTCCCCGTGTTCATGGCCACGCCCACGTCGGCCTGAGCCAGCGCGGGCGCGTCGTTGGTCCCGTCGCCCGTCATCGCCACCATGCGACCCTGCGCCTGTTGCTCTTTGATCAGCGCGAGCTTGGCCTCCGGCGTCGCTTCGGCCAGGAAGTCGTCGACCCCCGACTCCTCGGCGATCTTGGCCGCGGTGAGGCGGTTGTCGCCGGTGATCATGATCGTGCGGATGCCCATCGCGCGGAGCTGGTCGAAGCGCTCGCGCATCCCTTCCTTGATCGTGTCCTTCAGGTGGATCACGCCCATCACCTGCGAGTCGCGTGCCACCGCCAGCGGCGTGCCGCCCTCGCGGCCGATGCGGTCGAGCACGGGCTGGAGCTCGGCCGGGGGGCGGCCGCCCTCCTCGGTGACGAACCCGATCACCGCATCACCCGCGCCTTTGCGCAGGTGCCGGCCGTCGAGGTTGACTCCGCTCATCCGGGTCTGGGCGGTGAACGGGACGAACTCCGCGTGCAGGTCGGCCATGTCGTGTTCGCGGATGCCGTATTGCTTGGCCAGGACCACGATCGAGCGTCCCTCGGGGGTCTCGTCGGCCAGCGAGGCCATCTGGGCCACCTCGGCCAGTTCGGCCTCCGAGACGCCTGGCATCGGGATGAAGTCGCTGGCCAGCCGATTGCCGATCGTGATCGTGCCGGTCTTGTCGAGCAGCAGCACGTCCACGTCTCCGGACGCCTCGACCGCCCGCCCGCTCAACGCGAGCACGTTGCGGCGGACCAGGCGGTCCATCCCGGCGATTCCTATCGCCGACAGCAGCGCCCCGATCGTGGTCGGAATCAACGCCACGAGCAGAGAGATCAGCGTGGTCTCCGAGATCACGGTGTCGGAGAACAGCCCAAAGGGGCGCAGAGTCGCCACCACCACCATGAAGATCAGCGTCAGGCCGGCCAGCAAGATGTTCAGCGCGATCTCGTTCGGCGTCTTGCGCCGCGCGGCGCCCTCGACCAGGGCGATCATCCGGTCCAGGAACGACTGCCCCGGCTCCTGGGTGATCTCGACCAGGATGCGATCGGACAGCACCCGGGTTCCGCCGGTGACCGCGCTGCGGTCGCCACCCGACTCGCGGATGACCGGGGCGGACTCGCCAGTGATCGCGGACTCGTCGACCGAGGCGATCCCCTCGATCACCGTCCCGTCACCGGGGATCAGCTCGCCGGCAGTCACCTCGACCACGTCGCCCTTGACGAGCTGCGAAGCCTGTTTGATCGTTCCGTCCTCGAGGCGAGCGACGGTCTCCTGGCGCATCGCGCGCAGCGTGTCGGCCTGCGCGCGGCCGCGGCCCTCCGCGAACGCCTCGGCCAGGTTCGCGAACACCACGGTCAGCCAGAGCCAGACCGAGATTACGAACGTGTACCAGGCCGGGTCGTGCCCGCCCAGCGCCTGGCCGCCGAACACCTGGATGAGCCAGGTCACCGTGGTGATCGCGGCGCCGATCTCGACCACGAACATGACCGGGTTGCGGATCTGCACGCGGGGATCGAGCTTGATCAGGCTGTTGAGGAGCGCGCCACGGACGATGTCGCGCTGCAACAGCGAGATCGCGCGGCGCTCGGAATGGCGCGGCCGGGGGCGCTCCTCGCGCGGTGCGGTAACGGTCATCGCGATCCTCCGGTGAGGCGGTCAAGGGCGAGGTTCAGCTCGAGCACGTCGACGCCGGGCTCGCCCGAGAAGCCGAGGCCTCGCCCGGCGGTGTACTGCGAGATCAGGCGAAGGACCGTCGCCATCGGCAGGTGACGGACGGCTGCGACGCGGTGGGACTGGATGTCCGCGTCGGCCACCGAGATGTCCGGGTCGATGCCGGAGGCCGACGTGTTGGCGGCGTCGACCGGCACGTGCGCCGCGGTCAGCCCCGGGTCGTAGGGCGCGTTCAGCTTCAGATACGCCCGCAGGTTGGCGGAGATCGCCCGCTCGGTGGCGATGCTGTTTGGCCCGAGGTTCGAGAACGTGGTCGCAGCCGCGTTGCTGGGCGGAGTCGTCGCCGACGGCCGTGACTGGAAGTAACGGGGCTTACCGCCAAAGGTCTGCCCGATGAGCTTCGAGCCGACCAGCTTGTCGTTCGCGTAGAGCTTCTGGCCGTTGGCGTTGCCGGGGAAAGCGACCTGGCTGACGCCGGTGATGGCCAGCGGGTACAGGATCCCGAGGAACAGCGTCAGCACGAGGATCCCGATCCCAGCGTTGATGATGTCGCGCTTGATCGCCATCAGTACAGGTGATTGGTCAGGCCCTGCACGATCGGTCCGAGCAGCAGGGCGGGGAAGAAAGTCAGCGCGCCGACGAGCACGATCACGCCGATCAGCAGCACGACGAAGGTGAGGTTGTCGGTGCGCATCGTGCCCAGCCCGGCGGCGCTCACCCGCTTGCCGGCGAGCGCGCCGGCGACGGCTAGAGCGAACAGAATCGGGGCAAAGCGGGCGAACAGCATCGTGCCGCCACCGAGCAGGTTGGCGAACGTGATCCCGTGTGAGCCGATGCTGCCCGGGGTCGGCTGGATGAAGCCGGTGTAACCGGCAAACGCGGAGCCGTTGTTGTTCGCCTGGCTGACATAGGCGTAGAGAGACTCGGAGAATCCCTGGGGGCCCGTCGCGGCGGCGGAGATGGAAGCGCGCCCGGCCGCGCTTGCCGTGGCCAGCGCCGTCGCGAAGAGAGCGGCCAGAGGCGTGATCAGCAGGCCGACCGCGACCAGCTTGATTTCCCGGGCCTCGATCTTCTTACCGAGGTATTCGGGGGTTCGGCCCACCATCAGCCCGCCGATGAACACCGCGAGCAGCACGTACAGGAGGATCGAATACAACCCCGTTCCGACCCCGCCGAAGATCACCTCGCTGGAGGACAGGTTCGCGAACGGCACAGCGCCGCCGATCCCGGTGAACGATTCGAGCGAGCTGTTCACCGCGCCGCACGACGTGACCGTGGTCACCACGTCGAACAGAGCCGACCCGGCGATGCCGAAGCGCTGCTCCTTGCCCTCCATGTTGCCGCCGGTCGAACCCGCGACCACATGCGTGTGCAGCCCCGCTGCGTGCTGCGCGGGTGAGCCGTGCGCCTCGGCGATGTACGCGACGCACACCCCGCCGAGGAACATCACCATCATCGTGGCGTAGATCGCGTAGCCCTGCCGGCGGTTGCCGACCATCTTGCCGTAGGCGAAGACCAGCGCGGCCGGGATGATCAGTACCGACAGCATCTCGACCAGGTTGGTGAATCCAGTCGGGTTCTCGAACGGGTGGGCGGAGTTCGTGTTGAAGAACCCACCGCCGTTGGTGCCCAGGTTCTTGATCGCCTCCTGAGATGCCACGGGGCCCATGGCCAGCTGGTTGGCGAGACCGGTGGGTCCGTTGAAGTTCAGGTAGTGCGAGAAGTTCTGGATGGAGCCCTGGAAAACCAGGATCAGCGCGACCACGAACGAGATCGGGGTCAGGATCCAGAGGACGGTGCGGATCAGGTCGAACCAGAAATTGCCGATGCTCTTGCCGCTGCGGCCGATGATCCCGCGGATCAGGGCCACCGCCACAGCGATGCCCACGCCGGCCGACAGGAAGTTCTGGACGGTGAGCCCCGCCATCTGGCTGAAGTAGCTCATCGTCGTCTCGCCCCCGTAGAACTGCCAGTTCGTGTTGGTCACGAACGACGAGGTGGTGTTGAAGGTCACGTTCCACGGCGCCGAGTGAAAGCCCTGCGGGTTCAGCCCGGTCCAGTTCCACAGCGTCTGGGTACGCAGGATGAGGTACAGAAGCAGCCATCCGAAGATCGAGAAGACGAGCAGGCTCCTCGCGTATGCCTTCCAGTCCTGCTCGCGCCTTGGGTCGACCCGCATGACCTTGTAGAAGAGGCGCTCCGAGGTCAGGAACAGCGGATCGAGGAGCGTCCGCTCGCCGGCGTAGACGGCACCCATGTAGCGCCCGAGCGGCACGGCCAGCGCGGTCAGGATGACGACGAACAGGAAGATCGTCAGCCAGCCGAGGAACGTCATCTCAGAACTTCTCTCCTCGCAGGAGCGCGTAGAGGAGGTAGATGGCGACCAGGGCCGAGGCGATCAGCCCGAACAGATCAGCGCCGCTCATATCGCATCGATCCCGTAGATGAGGGCGATCAGCAGGCCGAACATGGCCACTGCGATCAATATGGCGACGACGTCCATGGACAGATCGTGGTCGGTGTGAGATCAAGAGACCGTGCAGAAACGGCACTCCCGCATACAGATGTTGTGAAGACCGGGCCTCAGCGGGCAGGCCGACCGGCCGGACAGTCCGGCTGCGGACCCCCGCGGCTGCGACTACGCTTCGAGATGCATGCCGCGGCGGCGCCAGATCCACTCGTCCTCGACCCGCGTCCTGTCGGTCGCGATGATCGTGATCGGGCTGGCGCTGATCGTGCGAACGCTCGCGGCGGGTGGTGGCGCGATCGCCACCGGCATCGTCCTGGGCGTCCTGTTCGTGCTGGCGGGTGCGGCCCGCTTGTATCTACAGCTTCGGGGGTAGCGAACCCGTGGCAGCGCTGAAAAAGTCGTGAGAGATCGCCCCTTCAGCTACCGCGCGCTGTTCGCGGTCGTCTACACGACCTCGGTCAGCTCGGTGTACTTCGCGCTCGGCGTGGTTGCCCACCGCGCCAATGGCCTGACCCCGGCGGTCTTCCTGGTGGCCGGGCTGTTCTTCGGGCTCACCGCGATGACCTACGCCGAGGGCGCGGCGCTCCATCCCGAACGGGGTGGCTCGGCCGTGTTCGCCCGCTA
The DNA here is from genome assembly GCA_963834675.1 of uncultured Solirubrobacterales bacterium. Classification (GTDB taxonomy): domain Bacteria; phylum Actinomycetota; class Thermoleophilia; order Solirubrobacterales; family Solirubrobacteraceae; genus Palsa-465. Next base: position 544,481 of record CAWICS010000007.1, on the reverse strand, counting down.
CGCGTTCAACGAGCTGGTCAGCTTCGTCGCCGGCTGGGCGATCTTCCTCGACTACACGATCTTGATCGGGGTCACGGCGCTCACCGTCCCGAGCTACCTGGCCGCGTTCGCCGCGCCGATTGGACGTGGGGGCCTGGAGATCGCCGTGGCCTTCGCGGTGATCGCGCTCGTGGCGGTCGACAACCTGACCGGGGTCAGTGCGCGGCGGCTGCGCCCGCGGCTGCTCATCACGGTCGCCGACCTGATCCTGCAGGCGCTGATCATCGTGCTTGGGCTGGTCCTGGTGTTCGATCCGCACGCGCTCAGCGCGAGCATCCACTTAGGCACTGCCCCGACCGTCCGCGACCTGGCCTACGCGCTGCCGATCGCGGTCATCGCCTTCACCGGGATCGAGGCGGCGGCCAGCATCGCGGGCGAGGTGAACGTCAGCCGCAAGCAGGTCAAGTTCCTGGTCGGCCCGGGCTCTTGGGTGATCGTCCTGATCTACGTCGGGATATCGCTGGTCGGGGTGGGGGCGTTACCCGTCCACAACGGCATGACAGAGCTCGGGACCAGCCACATCAAGGCTCCTGTCCTCGGCGTGGTCGAAGCCTTCCATCCCCATTGGCTCGCCGAGGTGCTCAAGTATGCGGTGGCCATCGGGGGCGCCGCCGGATTGTTCGCCGCGGCCGGCTCGGCCATGCTCGGGGTGTCCCGAGTGGGCTACTCGCTGGCTACCAACCGCCAGATCCCCAGCGCGATCGGCCGACTCCACGGACGATGGGGGACTCCGTACGTGGTCATCGGCGCCGCCGCGCTGATCGCGGCCGCGCTCGTGTTGCCGACCAACCTCGACTTCCTCGTCGGCATCTACGCCTTCGGCGCGATGCTCGCGTTCACGATCGCCCACGCGTCGGTGGTCGCGATGCGGTTCCGTGAGCGTGAGCGCGAGCGGCCGTACCGTGTCCCGCTCTCGATCGCGATCAGCGGCGTCGACGTGCCCATCCCGGCCGTGGTCGGAGGCGTAGCGTCGGCTTTCGGCTGGCTGGCGCTGCTCGTGTTCCACTCCGGCGCGCGGTACATCGGGTCGGCCTGGCTGGCCGGCGGACTCGTGCTCTACGTCGTGTACCGCAAGACCCAGCAGAAGCCCCTGCTGCGCCGGGTGACGATCCCCGAGCGCGCGCTGCGCTACGAGGCGCTGGAGCCGGAGTTCGGCTCGATCCTGGTGCCCATCCTGGGGACCGCGCTCGATGACGACATCATCCAGACCGCGGGTCGCCTGGCCGGGGAGACTCGGGATGACCTGGAGTCCGAGGGCGCGGTGATCGAGGCCATCTGGGTATTCGAGATCCCGCTCGCGCTGCCCATGGACGCCCCGCTACCCGACGCTCAGGTCAAGCAGGCCCGCGAAGCGCTGGCCCGGGCCAAGCTGGTGGGGGAGGAGTACGAGGGCGTCGAGGTGGCGACCGCGATCGTGCGGGCCCGCCGGGCCGGCGAGGCGATCGTGCGGGAGGCGCGCCGACGCGGGGTCGAGGCGATCGTTCTGGCCGCCGAGGAGTCCTCCCGGGTGCGCGGGGGGTCGTTGTTCGGCGGCGTGGGGGGTCCGCTGGAGAACTACGTAGGGGACGTCTCGCGGTACGTGATCGCGAAGGCTCCCTGCCGGGTGATCCTGACCGCGCCGCCGGCCGGCTGGCGGGCCCGGCCGGAGCCGAAGGTCGGCGCGCCGCCGGCCGACGAGGAGCCGGCGCTGGCCCCCACGGCTGCCGCGGACGAGCTTGACGCCGAGGCCGAGGAGACGCTGGCCCAACTCGAGGACCGCAGCCCGGGAAGCGGGCGCTGATGGCCGAGCGACGACTCGAGGGGCTTCAGCGGGTGCTCGGGGTCTACACGCTCGCCTCGAGCGCCTACGGAAACGTCGGATCATCGATCTACTACGCGCTCGGACTGGTGGCGTCGCTGGCCCTCGGGCTGACGCCGATCGTCTTCATCATCTCCGGCTTCATCTTCTTCCTGACCGCCTCGACATACGCCGAGGCCACCGCGATGTTCCCCGAGGCGGGCGGATCGTCGAGCTTCGCCCGCCATGCGTTCAACGAGTTCTGGTCGTTCTTCGCCGCCTGGGGCCAGATGCTCAACTACATGCTGACCGTCGCGACCTCGGCGTTCTTCGTGCCGCACTACATCGGCGGGCTGTTCTGGTCGGCGCTTCAGCATCCTCCCGGCGACGTGATCGCGGGCATCGCGGCGATCGTTGTGCTCGCGCTGATCAACATCCGCGGCGTCGAGGAATCGGTCGGGGTGAACCTGGTGCTGGCCGTGATCGACTTCTGCACCCAGGTGCTGATCGTTCTGGTCGGCCTGGTGCTGGTGTTCTCCCCGTCGACGCTCGTCAACAACGTGCACCTGGGGCTGGCCCCCAGCTGGGGCGACTTCTTTGTCGCGATCCCGCTGTGCATGCTCGCCTACACGGGAATCGAGACGATCTCGAACATGTCCGAGGAGGCCAAGAACCCGGGCAAGACCGTGCCGCAGGCGATCAACCGCGTGGTGATCGCGGTGTTCGCGATCTACGCACTGCTCCCCGCCATCGCGCTCTCCGCGCTCCCGGTGCACCGCGTCGGTGGCCACTACCAGACCCTGCTCGGCCTTGACCAGCAGCACGGCGGATACGCCGGCGACCCCGTCCTGGGGGTGGTGCGTGCCCTGCACCTCGGGCCATTGCAGCACGCCGCCGAGATCTATGTCGGACTGCTCGCCGCGACGATTCTGTTCATCGCGACCAACGCTGGGATCCTCGGCGTCTCGCGGCTCACCTACTCGATGGGTATCCACCGTCAGGTTCCCGACCGGCTGCGCCAGCTGCACCCGCGCTACCGCACGCCTTGGGTGGGGATCGTCCTGTTCAGCTTCATCGCCGCGCTGACCCTGATCCCCGGACAGGCCGAGTTCCTAGGCAATCTGTACGCGTTCGGCGCGATGCTCTCGTTCACGATCGCCCACATGGCGGTAACGCGCATGCGGGTCACCTTGACCAACGTCGAACGTCCCTACCGGCCGGCGGGCAACTTGCGCCTCCGCGGTCACGACCTGCCGTTGTTCGCGATCGCAGGCGGCATCTGCACGTTTGCCTCGCTGTGCGTGCTAACCGCGCTACACACCAGCGTGGCGATCGCGGGGATCGGCTGGCTGGCAGTCGGGATGATCGTGTATCCGATCTACCGCCACCGCCAGGGTCTCGACCTCACGACGACCACGAAGGTGGCGATCCCGCGGCCCGCCACCGAGACCGAGGCCGAGTACGAGGCGGTGCTGGTCGCCTTCGACGAGCATGGCTACGTCCCCGAGGTGATGGCCACCGCGGCGCGGCTGGCCGCCCGGCGCCGCCGCGGGATCCACGTGATGGTGACGATCCCGGTGCCCGCCAACAGTCCGATCAGCGCGAGCCTGCCCGAGCAGGAGGCGCTCGCCCAGTCGATCATCGAGGAGGCCAAGGTCCAGGTGGGACGGCGGGTGAGCGGTCACTGGGAGAAGGTCCGGGCCGGGCAGACTGGACGCCGGATCGTCGACGAAGCCAAGGAGATGCACGCGGCGGCCATCGTGATGCCGATGGCTCAGGACGGCAGTGGCTTCGGACGTGCGCTCGCCACCGTGCTCCGTGAACGACCCTGCCGGGTGATCGTCGAGTCAATGCCGCGGCCGCAACGCAAGCCGCCGTCTCCCGTCGCGGCGTAGCCTTTACAGGGTCGATGAGAAATTGGCGAGTCGGACCGGGTGCCCTGCGGGCGGGGCGCGAGGTGGCGCGGGCGCGGCGCGAGCTCGAACGCGCGAGCCTAAGGTGGACCGCGCTGGTCGCCCTGGAGATCGTCGGCGCGGTGGCCGCGGCCACGGGCGGAGTGGCCGCGCTTCAGTCGAGCACCGGGGTCGAGGGGCTGGCCATCCTGTATCTGCTCGCCGTGCTGGCGATTGCGATCCGGCGTGGGTTGGTGCCGGCGCTGATCACCGCTGTGCTCAGCTCGCTCACGTTCAACTACTTCTTCCTACCCCCGCGTCACCAGCTGGCCATCGCGCACTCCCAGGACGTGGTCGAGCTGGTCGTTCTGTTGATCGCGGCGGTCGTCGTGGGGCGCCTGGCCGCGGTGGCGCGCGAGCGCGCCGCGGTGGCCGAGGCCCGGGCCTGGCTGGCCGCCGACCGGGAGCGCGAGGCAAAGCTGCTGGCCGAGGTCGCGTCGGCGATCCTGGCCGGCGAGAGCGTGGGCGCTCAGCTCGAGAGCATCGGCAAGCGGATCGCGCTGGCCACGGGCGCGGGCCGGGCTCGCGTGGTCCTCGGCCCGGTGCCCGCTCCCGCGGATGGCGAGATCACGGTGCCGCTGCACGCCCGCGCCGGCAACGCCTGGCTGTACCTGACCCGCGACGTGGGGTGGGAGCCGGAGGCGATCGAGCGCGTGGCCGAGCCGATCGGGCGGCTGATCGACGTGGCCGTGGAGCGTGATCGCGTCTCCGAGCGTGCAGCCGACACCGAGGCGGCCCGGCGTGCCGAGGTGACCAAGACGGCGATTCTCCACGCGATCTCGCATGACCTGCGCTCGCCGCTTACCGCGATCACCACTGCGGGCTCGGCGCTCGCCCTCGGCGTATCCGAGGCCGAACGGGCCGAGCTGATCGAGGTGATCGAGACCGAGAGCGCGCGGCTGGCCAAGCTCGTCGACGACCTGCTCGACCTGTCGCGCATCGAGTCCGGCGCCGTGGCGCCACAGGCCGATTGGTGCGACCTGCACGACGTGGTCGCTTCGGCGGCGGCCCACTCGTCCGGCGAGCACCCGATCGAGTTCCGGCTGCCGGCCGAGCTCCCGCTCGTGCGCGCCGACGCCGCGCAGCTCGAGCGGGTGTTCTCCAACCTGATCGAGAACGCGGTCAAGTTCTCGCCGGAGGGCGCGCCGGTGCGGATCACCGGCGGGGCGAGCGCCGGCCGAGTCGCGGTCCGGGTGGCCGACCAGGGCAGCGGGATCCCGCGTCGGTACCGCTCGCAGGTGTTCGAGCCGTTCTTCCGGGGGCGCGACGGGGACTCCGAGTCCGGCAGCAGCGGCTCCGGGCTCGGGCTAGCGATCTGCCGCGGCTTCGTGGAGGCCAACGGCGGCCGGATCGTCCTGCAGACCGGGCGGGACACGGGGACGATCTTCACGGTCAGCTTCCCGGTCGCCTCGCGGCCGGCCAGCGCGGTCGGCGCCTGACATGAGCGCCACGGCGCCGCGTGTATTGGTCGTGGACGACGAGCCGCAGATCGTTCGGGGGCTGAAGATTCTCCTGCGCTCCGCCGGCTACACCGTCGACGCCGCGGAGACCAAGGCGCAGGCGCTCGTCGAGCTGGTGTCGCGACCCCCCGACGCCCTGGTGCTCGATCTGGTCCTACCCGACGGGCGCGGCGTCGAGATCTGCGAGGAGGTGAGGCGCTGGAGCCGTCTGCCCATCCTGGTGCTGTCGGCGGTGGGCGACGAGCGCGAGAAGGTACGGGCGCTCGATGCCGGCGCCGACGACTACGTCACCAAGCCGTTCGGCACCGACGAGCTGCTGGCTCGGCTGCGGGCACTTCTGCGCCGGTCGGTCGACGTCGGGGGGAGTCCCCGGATCGAGATCGGCCCGCTCGTGATCGACTTGGCCGACCGTCTCGTCACTCGTGACGGCGAGGCCGTTCATCTGACGCCGATCGAGTTCGACCTGCTGCGGGTGCTCGCCCAGCACCAGGGGCGGCTGGTCACCCAGCGCCAGCTCCTGCGCGACGTATGGGGGCCGGAGTACGGGGCCGAGACCCACTACCTGCGGGTCCACGTGGCCCACATCCGGGCCAAGCTCGAGCCCGATCCCTCACGGCCGCAGTACCTGATCACCGAGCCGGGAGTTGGTTACCGGCTCCGCGACCCGTCGGCCTAGCCGCGTTAGCGAAATCTCTACGCCGGCCCGCAGATGCTTAGCGGGATCTTGATGCGCCTGGACCTAACGTCGGCGTCGGGACATGGCGCGCATCGAGACCCATGGACTGCGTCGGAGCGTCGGGGTGGGCGGTCTGTTCGCGACCGCCTACGGCAACGTGGGCTCCTCGATCTACTACGCGCTCGGTCTGGTCGCCGCCTACGCGCTCGGCCTCACTCCGGTGGTGTTCATGCTGGCCGGCGGGCTATTCGCGCTCACGGCCAAGACGTATGCCGAGGGAGCGTCGATGTTCCCCGAGGCGGGAGGATCGTCATCGTTCGCGCGGCACGCGTTCAACGAGCTGGTCTCGTTCTTCGCCGGCTGGGCGCTGAGCCTCGACTACATCCTCACGATCGCGATCTCGGCCTTCTTCGTGCCCCACTACCTGGGCGCGTTCTGGCCGGCCCTCACCCATCCGCCCGGCGACGTGATCGGCGGCCTGATCGTGATCGCGCTGCTCGCGTGGCTGAACATCCGGGGAATCGGCGAGTCGGCCAAGCTCAACCTCATTCTCGCCGTTCTCGACGTGGCCACCCAAGTCCTGATCATCTGCATCGGCGCGGTGCTTGTGCTCAACCCATCGCTGCTCGTCCACCAGGTCGAGCTTGGCTCGACACCGACCTACTCGCACCTGATCTTCGCGCTGTCGCTGGCGATGCTCGCCTATACGGGAATCGAGACGGTCTCGAACATGGCCGAGGAGGCTCGCGATCCGGGCCGGGACGTGCCGCGGGCGGTCAACTACATCCTCATCGCCGTGCTCGGCGTGTACGCCGGCATGACCGTGGTGGCGCTCTCGGCGCTACCTGTGCTCGGGCACGGAGCGGGGGCGTACACGCTGCTCGGGCAGGCGCCGCCGCACGGCTATCAGAACGACCCGGTGCTGGGGATCATCTCGCACCTCGGGCTCGCCACCGGGGCCACACACGTGCTCCGCTACTACGTCGGCGTGCTGGCCGCGACGATCCTGTTCATCGCGACCAACGCCGGCCTGATCGGGATCTCGCGGCTGTCGTGGTCGCTCGCCGAGCACCGTCAGATCCCCGGGATCTTCGCCCGGCTGCATCCCAAGCACCGCACGCCGTGGTTCACGATCGTGGTCTTCTCGGTGTTCGCGGGGATCCTGCTCATCCCCGGTAAGACCGACTTCCTCGGCAACCTCTACTCGTATGGCGCGATGCTGTCGTTCACCACCGCGCACGCCGCGGTCATAGCGCTGCGCATCAAGGACCCCGACCGCGAGCGGCCCTACCGGATCGGGGTGAACATCCGGTTCAGAGGCGCGGCGATCCCGATCAGTGCGCTGATCGGCGGAATCGGCACACTCGCCGCCTGGATCTCGGTGCTGGCCTTGCACGTCGATGCCCGCTATGTGGGGAGCGGCTGGATGGTCGTCGGGCTGATCGGATACGTGTACTACCGCCGCAGCCAGGGGCTCGACCTGACCAGCCGGCACAAGATCGAGCACCGTGAGCGGCCCGCCTTCTTCGTCGAGCTCGAGTACCACTCCGCGATCGTTCCGATCTTCGGCACCGACGTCGACGCCCGGGCCCTGCGGTCCGCGGCCAAGCTGGTCGGCGAAGGCGCCACCGTCGAGGCCGTGTACATCCTGCGGGTGCCCAACCAGCTTTCCCTCGACGCCGGCCTGCACGACGAGGAACAGCTCGGGCTGAGTGTGCTCGAAAGCGCCAGGCTCGCAGGCCGAAAGGCGGGCCTCAAGGTGCAGACGCAACTGATCCGCACGCGCAGCCCGGGTGCGGCGATCGTCGAGGAGGCCGAGCGACAGAACGCCGAGATCATCTACCTGGGCACCGCGCACGCGCCGCCGTCCGAGCGGGCGCTTGGCCCGACCGCTGCGTACCTGCTCGCGCACCGGCCGTGCCGGGTCGTGATCGAGACCCCGCCGGCGGACGGGATGCGCAACGGGGCGGGCAGCGGGCGGACCGCTTCGCAGGTTCGTCCCGCGGCCGGCGACGGCGCGCGCCGGGTGCGTCAGACCGCGAACCGGTAGCCCACGCCCGGATCGGTGCGGATGTAGCGCCGGCCGTCCGGCGGCTCGATCTTGCGGCGCAGGTTGGCGATGTGCGCCCGCAGCACCTGGGTGTCCTCGCCGTAGCCGGGTCCCCACACTGCCGTCAGGAGCTCTCGGTGCGTCATCAGTCGGCCGCGGTTGCGGACCAACTGCCGAAGCAGGTCGAATTCGGTGGGGGTCAGGTGCACCTCCTGGCCCTCGACCCGCACGATACGGCGGGCCAGGTCGACCTCGAGCCCGTCTAGCTGCACTTGGGCCTCCTCGGGGCCGGGCGCGATCCGGCGCAGGTTCGCCTGCAGACGGGCCACGAGCTCGCGCGGCCCGAATGGCTTGGTCACGTAGTCGTCGGCACCGGCGGCCAGAGCCCTGACCTTGGCGTCCTCGTCCCCCACGGCCGAGAGCACGATCATCGGCATCTGGGTCCACTCGCGCAGCCGACGGCACAACTCGACACCATCCATGTCGGGGAGCAGGAGATCGATGATCGCCGCATCGGGAGGCTGGACCGCGGCCACATCAAGCGCCTCCTCGCCGGTACCGGCCGGCAGCGCCACGAACCCGGCCTCGCGCAGGATCACCCGGAGCGCTCGCAGGATCTGCTGCTCGTCGTCAACCACGAGCACACGTGGTCGCGGCTGGTCGCTCACGCGGTCACGGACTCGGGCACCGCGGCCTGCTCGATGGGCAGCGAGACCACGAAACTGGACCCCTGGCCCGGCAACGATTCGACCGAGATCGTCCCGCCGTTGGCCTCGACGAAGCCTTTAGCGATGGCTAAGCCCAGGCCCGAGCCGCCCCATCGCTCGCCGGCCGAGGCCGGGCCTCGATAGAAGGCCTCGAAAATGCGGGTGCGCTCGGCCGGATCGATGCCGGGACCCTGGTCGACGACGCGCACCACCACACGCGCGCCGCTCCGGCGGAGGTGCACCGAGACCGGCTGGCCGCCCGAGTAGCGCAATGCGTTCTCCAGCAGGTTGGCGAATGCCCGCTCGAGATGGGCGGCGTCGGCCCGCACCGGCGGCACCTCGGCTTCGATCGCGAGACGCACGTGGTCGTCGGCTCCGGATACGCCATCCCGGGCGGCCAGGATGACCTCCTCGAGCGAAACCCAGTCACGGCGCGGCTCGGCATGGCCGGCCTGGAGCCTCGAGAGGTCGAGCAGCTTGTCGACCAGCCCGGCCAGCTGCTCGCCCTCCTGGACGACTGCGGCGCTCAGCTCGGTCCGCTCGGTGGCGGTCAGCGAGTCTGTGCCCAGCGCGTGGCCGGCGGCCACGATCGCGGTCACCGGTGTCCGAAGGTCGTGCGAGACCGCGCGCAGCACCGCGGTCTTCACGTCATCGGAACGCCGCAGCGCCTCGGTCTCGACTGCCTCGGCCTGCAACGCGTCGCGCCGCAGGGCGATGGCCACGAGGGCTTCCAGTGCGGGCACCACATCCGAGCGCAGCCGATGATCGCCCTCGGCGGGCAGCTCGCGGGGCACGAGCAGGGTCCCCACCTGCGAGCCGTCTGCACCGTGTAGGGCCAGCGCACGCCGGCGCTCGTCGCCCTGCGTGCTGCCGAGCTCGATCGACGCCGAGCTCAGCCCAAGCGCAGCGGCCACCCGGTGCGACGTTGCCGCCAGGGCTTCGGCCGTTCGCCCGCCAGCCAACAGCTCGCGGGCCAGCGCGGCCGCCAGGTCAGCCTCGGTGCGGCGCCGGTCCGCCTCGGCAGCCCGGCTCCGGGCGAGGTCCGCCATCGCGCTGACCGCCACGGCAACGACCGTGAACGCCCCGAGGGCGACCCAGTTGCGCGAGTCGGCGATCGTGAAGCGCCCGGTGGGAGGCAGGTGGAAGAAGTTGAACTCCGCCGCGCTCAGGAGGGACGTGGCGAGTCCGAGCGACAACCCCCAGTAGGCCGAGACCAGCAGGACCGGGGGTAGATAGACGACGCTCAGCGAGACGACCGGAGCGAGGTCTTTCAGCGCATAGACCGCGGCAGTCGCCGCCGCCACCGAGGCCAGCGCCACGACGACGCCCAGACCGAGATTTGGCCTTGACGCGCGCAAGGCTCACGCGGTGCCCGCGCCCCCGTAGGAAGTGGGCGGTGAGGCGGCTGACTCGTACTGCGCGATCTGCTGGAGCAGCGCCGTGGGGCTCGTGCCGCCGAGGACCCGCAGGCGGGGGAGCCGATAGGGGTCCTCGCTAGGGTTGGCCCAGCCCGGGATGACCGTGGTCGAGCCGACGAACCCCGCCGCCTTGACCTCGGCGATCACCGTCGCGTTGTAGTGACCCGAGGGGTAGCAGAACCAGTTCACCGGGACGCCGTAGCGCCTCTGAAGCATCTGGCGCGCCGTGGCCACCTGGTAGTGCAACTGGGAAGCGTCGAGCGCGATCAGGTCGGCGTGGCTGATCCCCTGGGTGTCGAGCTCCCAGCCGGCCGCGAGCAGCCCGCGCACCTGGCTATCGGTCAGCCCGCCCTGCGACGGGGGGAGGCCACTCAGCTGGATGTTCTCGTCGCCCACCCAGCCCAGGCGCTTGAGGATCGGCATGGCGTTGACGTACTGCGAGGCGTAGCCATTGTCGAAGGTGAGGACGATCGGCTTGCCCGGCCCGAGCGGGACGCCTCGCGTCCAGTAGGCCCTGAGCTGGTCCATGGTCACCGGATGCCACCCGGCCGACTTGAGCGCCTGCATCTGCGCGGCGAACTCATCCGAGGGAACGTACAGCCCCGGAAACGGCGCGCCGGACGGGGGCGGGTTGATCACGTGATACATCAGCACCGGCACGGTGGCGGTTCCCGGCTTGCCGGTGGCGGTGCCGTGGACGGTGGAGCGCGGGACGCCTTGACCTCCCGAAGCGCGTCGGGTGCGGCGGATGTTCACCGTTCTTGTGAGCCCCTGCGACGACGACGCGACGGTTTTGGAGTGCGACGAGCCGCCTCCGCCGGCGGCGGCGAATGCGATCGACCCCGCCGCCACGATCACGATTGTCAAGGCGCTGAGCGCGATCAGCCGAGCGCGGCGGGCACGAGCGCGTCGCTCACGCTCCCGGGCCAGACGCCGGGCGCGGATCTGCTGCTCGCGGGTCTGCCGCTCGTTCATGAGCCAACGAGCGTACCCACCGCGAAGGCGAAATACATGACGATCAGAGCGACCGCGCCGGCGCGCCGCATGCCGCCGGGGCGGGCGAGCAGAGACAGGGTCATGAGCGTGGCGGCCAGCAGCCAGGCGAGCTGGAGCTTGCCCACCGTCGGGATCGCGGTCAGCGTGACGAACAGCGAGGGGATGACCACGCCGGCGGTCAGGTTGATCGTGTTGCTGTTGAACGTTTCGCCGACCAGGGCCGCGCCGCGGCCGGCCATGCCGAGGCGGACTGCGGTGGCCGCGTTCGGGATGCTGGTGAGCGGGCCGAGGATCAGAACGCCGAGGATCGCGCCCGAGACATGCCAGTGGCCGGCCAGGGACAGCGCGGTCTCCACCATGCCGAAGCTGCCGGCAACGATCAGCGCCACGTCGAGCACGATCAGCGCGAGCAGGTGGTGAGTCGGGTCCGGCGGCGCGTGGGGTGCGGGAGGCTGGTGAGGCTGATCGTCCGCTCTCGCTCCCGTTCCCGTTCCCGTTCCCGCGAGCACGAGGACCAGGTAGGGGATCAGGACGAGCGCGGTGCCGCCGGCCGCGACCCCGGGCGTGAGCCAGTCCAGGAGCAGCGCGCCGGCCACGACGGTGACCAGTAACCCGGCCAGCCCCTCGAGCAGGAGGACTTCGCGGGACAGCTGCACCTGTCCGGTGAGCAGCGCGCTCAGGCCGATCATCGCCGCCAGGTTGAAGCCGTTAGATCCGACCAGCACGCCGACCCCGACGTCATGTGCCCCCTTGATCAGGGCGAACAGTGCCGAGGAGATCTCGGGGCCGTCGGCGGCGAGCGCGGTGAGCAGGCCGATCAGCGCCTCGGGGAAGCCGAACCGCACGCCGAGCCGGTCGAGCCGGCGGGCGAACAGACGCGCCGCGGCCAGGGTGACGAGTAGCGATACGACAAATAGGGGGGCTGCGAGGAGAGGCGGCATCGGGCGTTGTGCGGTCGGCGAGGACAGCGCCGACCAGACTTCCCGGCTCACCCAGTGGGTCAACTTACCGGAAGGACTCCGGGCCGGTGCGGCGAAACGCAGACCATGCTGCTCAGACGCCGCCCCCCGCAGATCGACAGCCGCCCGGTCGAGCCCTCCGAGGGCTTCGAGCACCTGTCGAATGGATCGATCACGGTGCTCAAATGGCTCAAAGCCAACCAGGTCGAGTTCGTGCTGGTCGGTCCGGTGGCCGAGGCCATTCGCGGCGGCGCCGGTTCGCCCGGTCCCGTCGCGATCGTCCCGGCGCCCTATCGCCGTAACTTCGAGCGCCTGTGGCGCGCGCTGGATGGCGCGCAGGCTCGTCCTCGCCCCGACGGCGGGGCCAAAGACGGCCGCGAGACCCGGCCGTCGAAGCTGTCCCCCGACGCCCGTCCCGGCTCTCAGCGCTGGATGCTCGGCACCGGACCGCACTATCTGGACGTGGAGGGCCAGCCGAGTGGGACGCCCGGCTATCAGGAGCTGCTCTACGAAGCCGGTCGCTACGAGTTGGCCGCCGGCCTGAGCGTCGACGTCGCCTCGCCCGAGGACATCGAGCACTACGCGCACCTGCGGCGCACCGGCAACGCTCCGGAAATGCGGATAACGCGCGCCACGCCGCACGAGGTGCAGGCAAACTCGACCTAAGGCCCGGGTTTCCGGGCGGCAGGCGCCGCTAGCCTGGGGTGCATGCCGAAGCGCCCCAGGAACGCGCTGCTTGGCGCCGGGGCCTGCCTGGTGCTGCTGGTGCTGGTCTGGTTCGCCGTCGCCCACGTGGGCTTCTTCCAGAACGCCGACGAGTCCGGCTTCCGCCAGTTCTCCAGCCTCCAGAAGCACAGCAGCATCGCGTGGGTCACGCGCCATCTGGTTCGGGCGTTCGAGCCCAATCCGTACGTGTACCTGGTCCTGGTGCCCCTGGTCGTCGCGCTCCTGCGCGGCCGGCCCCGGGTGGTGCTGGCCATCGGCGCGATCGTCCTCGGCGCGAACGCGACCACCGAGCTGCTCAAGCACATGCTTGCCGACCCGCGCCCTGCGTCGGCGTTCTTCGGCTTCCCGCCGATGTCCTCATCCTGGCCGAGCGGACACTCGACCGCGGCCATGTCGCTGGTGCTCGCCTCGGTGCTCGCGGTTCCCGCCCGCCTGCGCCCGGCGGTGGCGGCGCTCGGTGCGGTGCTGGCCATCGCGGTCGGCTACTCGATGCTCGCGGCCGGACTGCACTACCCGAGCGACGTCCTCGGCGGCTTTCTGGTGGCGGCGACCTGGACGCTCGCGGCAGTCGGTGGACTCCTGGCCGCCGAGGAGCGGTGGCCGATCAACCGGACCACGGGCAGCCCGCCGGTCTCGCTGCGCGCGGTGCTCGGGGCACCGGGCGCCGTTCTCGGCGCCGCGGTTCTCGTGGGGCTGGGGATGGCGATCGGCCGCCCGCATGACGTGATCTCCTACGCGCAGGCGCACCAGGCGTTCGTGCTCGAGGCGGCGGGAATCGCCGCGCTCAGCCTGGCCGTGTCGACCGCCGTGCTGCTCAGCGTCCGGCGCTGAGTCTGCAACAAATAAGTTTCTTTTCCGCCGGGGTGGTCCGGGCGGGTGGACACTGGATGAGTGCGCGCGAGTTTTCTGCCATTCGCCGCGTCTGCCGTGGTGAATGGCGGTTCACTCGGGTGTGGCGCGAGTGATCTGCCTTTCGGCGTGGGGGTGTAGGCGAGTGGCGGATTACTCGCGGGATCGGGCGGTCACGGGGATCGCCGGCCGGCAGCGGAATCTGGTGAGCATCGGCGTAGTTGGGGGAGTGTGGGTTGGATAAGGATGCGGGTGGCGCGGCGGGTGCGGGCGGGGTGGTTGCGGCTGGTGTTCCAGGGTGTTTACGCGGTGGGGTCGGGTGAGTTGTCGCGGTTGGGGCTTGAGCAGGCGGCGCTGATGTCGTGTGGCCGGGGGAGCTTTGTCAGTCATCGGTCGGCGGCGTTTGTGTGGGGGATGCGTAGGACCCCGCCGCCTGAGGTGGAGGTGTCGGTCCTCGGTGCCGGAGACGAATGTGAGGTTCGGGCGGTTTGAGGCGGATTTTGTGTGGCGTGAGCAGCGGGTGATCGTGGAGCTGGACACGGCGACGTATCACAGTGGCCCGGGCGTCTTTCAGCGTGATCGAGAGAAGGGTCTGGTGCTCAGGGCGGCCGGGTTTGACGTGTTGCGCCCGACTCGCGCGCACGTGGTGCACCAAGGACCGCGGGTGCTCGTACTACTCGCCCAGGCGCTGGCGCGCTACGACCGGTAGCGACCGGGTTCCCAGAGCGGCTCGTCGCCCGCGTTGGCGCCGCGGCTGAGGATGAACAGCAGATCCGAGAGCCGATTCAGGTAGCGCACGACCTCGGCGTTCACTTCCTCGCCGCACGCGATGGCCAGCCGCTCGGCTCGCCGGCACACGGTGCGGCACACGTGGAGCTGGGCGGCCGCCCGGGTGCCGCCGGGGAGCACGAATGACTTCAAGGGCTTGAGTGTCGCGTTGACCTCGTCGCACCGCTCTTCGAGCCAGGCGGTCTGCTCGGGAATCACCCGCAGGCGTTCGCGGTCGCGATCCTCGGGCACAGAGATGTCGGCTCCGACGTCGAACAGGTCGTTCTGGATCCGCTGGAGCCACTCGCCGTAGTCCGCCGGCAGGTCCTCGAGCGTGAGGGCCAGGCCGACGTGGGCGTTCAGCTCGTCCACCGTGCCGTACGCCTCGATCCGAGGATGGGTCTTCGGGACCCGGCTCATGTCGCCCAGATGCGTCTCGCCCGAGTCGCCGAGGCGCGTGTAGATGCGGGTCAGATTGACGGTCATTTTGCGTGTCCGAGTCTAGAGGCGCGCTGGGCTGTGACCAGCACCGTGAGCATGGTCGAGCGGATCGGCCGGCCGAGCCGTTTCTCGAGCTCGACGGTTGCACGCTCGACTACCGCTCGCTGGGCCGGCGAGCGCTGGTGATGGACCGAGGTAGTTCGGAACAACTCATTCAGCTGCTTCGCGGTGTGCTCCACGACCGTCGGCACCACGGCGACATCCACGTGCTCGAACAGCCCAGCAGCGTGGCCGCGCGCCAGCGCATCGCCGGTCAGCCAGGCCCACACCTCCGACACGTTCTCGCGACGCTCCTCCACGCCGGCGAGGATCGTGCCCAGATCCCGGAGCGGCGGCCAGCCCGCGGCCACCTCGGGGGCCCCGGCGGCCAGCGTGGATAGGAACGCGTCGTCGTCGGTCCGCTCCTCCCGCACTCCGAAGTACTGGATCAGGCTCAGCACCCCACCGGGGGCGAGCGACCGGGCGACCTTTCCCCAGCTGACGTCGGGGTCGAGCCAGTGAAAGGCAGAGGCGCAGAACACGGCCGAGAACGGGTCGGCCAGCTCGGCGTCCTCGAACCGGCTATTCACGAACTCCACTCCGGCCCCGATCCGCCGCGCGAGCGCTACCAGGTTCTGGCCCGGCTCGACGGCGGTAACCCGCAGGCCTCGCGCCACGAGGCTACGGGTGAGCTGGCCGGTCCCGCAGCCGATCTCGAGCACTCGGTCCCCTGCGGCCAGCCCGCCGGCTTCGCAGGCTCGATCGACCAGCTCGTCCGGATAGGTGGGTCGGTGGCGTTCGTACTCGGCCGCCACCGTGTCGAACACCGCTCCGTAGCTCTCGGTCATGCGGCCAACCTACCGGTGGCCCACGACGGCGGTACCATCCGCTCGTTCGAGGTCGGTGGTCATGGGAAGCCGGTTGGAATCCGGCGCGGACCCGCCACTGTGATCGGGGACGCCGTTCGCATACCGCCACTGGCGACGTCAAGTCGCCGGGAAGGCGCGGCCGGTAGGCCCGAGAGCCAGGAGACCAGCCTCCGGCCACAAAGCCAACAGCCCTCGTGGAAAGGGGTGGCCCTCATGCATCGCAAGACCCTCGCCGCTCTGGTCGGAGCGCTCGTCATGGCCTTTGCGGCCTCGGGCATCGCACTGGCCGCCGGCACCGGCCCGTCCGTGACCGTTCAGGTCAAGTCGACTGGCAGGACCCTGCTCAAGCCGACCGCGGTACACGGAGAGAAGGGGTCGATCACCAAGGGCGGAACGCCGAAGGGCAAGTGCCCGGGCAACAGCGCCGCCGGTGCGCTGGACGCGGCGACCCACGGCAAGTGGACCGGCAAGTACTTCTCCAGCGTCGGCGGCATCTTCGTGTCCTCGATCCTCGGGGTCAAGCCGTCGAGATCCAGCAGCTTCTGGGAGCTGGTGGTCAACGGCAAGCCCGCGAGCAAGGGAATCTGCGCGGTCAGGCTGCACGCCGGCGAGAAGCTGTTGTTCAAGATCGCCAAGTGACGTTCCGGGTGGCAGTCACGGCGGGTGCGATCGCGGTTGCGGTCGCGCTCGCCGGCTGCGGCCTGGGCGCCGGCAAGGGAACTTCGGATGTCGCAGTGACCGTCACCAGCAACTTCGGGTCGGCGTCGCTCGGCTCGGCCAACGAGGCGCACGCGCCCGGATCGCAGACCGTGATGCGGCTGCTCGAGCGATCCTTCCGGGTGACCACGCGGTTCGGCGGCGGGTTCGTGCAATCGATCGACGGGCACGCCGGCACTACCGGGCGCCGCGACTGGTTCTACTACGTGAACGGCCTCCAGGCGTCTCTCGGCGCCGCCGGCACCGCGGTCCACAAAGGCGACCGGATCTGGTGGGACCTGCACGACTGGACTGCCACCGACTCGATCCCGGCCGTTGTGGGCTCGTTCCCCGAACCGTTCGTCCACGGCACCGGGGGACGGCGTCTGCCGACCACGCTCGCGTGCGCCGACGACGCCAAGTCAGCCTGCAAGCAGGTCGCGGACGAGTTCCAGGCGGCCGGCGTTCCGACGCCGACCGTCCTGATCGGGACGGGCTCCGGGCCTGACTCGCTGGCGGTGGTCGTCGGGACATGGCACGACCTGCACGGAGAGCTCGCCGCCGCGCTGGTCGAGCATGGCCCCGGCTCGAGCGGGGTGTACGCCCGTTTCGTCGGCCCGGGCGGATCGAAGCTCCAACTCCTGAACCCGAGCGGCCGCGTCGTGCGCACCCTGGGCCCGGGCGCGGGACTGATCGCCGCCACCGGCCAGAGCGCGACCGGGACGGTCTGGATGATCACCGGCACCGACCCGGCCGGCGTGTCGGCCGCGGCGAACGCGCTCTCGCCGGCGCGGCTTCGCGATCACTTCGCGCTCGCCGTGGCCGGGAACGCCGACATCCCGCTCCCGCTGGAGGGGTCCGCGTGAGCTACCGCCGTCGGGCCAGCCCTTTGCACGCGGCCCGCGCCGCGGCCGGATGTGCGTACTGCCTGTCGCTGCTGGTCGCCGCCCTCGTGCTGTCGGCTCCGGTCGCGCTCGGGGCAGTGCTGCTGGCCATCGCAGGGGCCGGTGTGGGCGCGAAGGTGGGGGGGAGATGCGCCGGGCGGCACTGTTTGCAACCGGCCTCGGCCTGGCCGTGATGCTGATCAACGCGCTGGTCGTGCGCGACGGGCTCACGGTGATCGCCCGGCTGGGCGACCTGCCGGTGTTCGGCCAGACCGACGTCACGCTCGAGGCGACGGTGTCCGGCGCCGTGCTCGGGGCGCGCGCGGTGGCGCTGGTTCTATGCGGCGCGCTGTACACGAGCGCGGTCGATCCCGACCAGGTACTCCGTCTGTTCCGGCGCTTCTCGTTTCACTCCGCGCTGACCGCCACCCTGGCCACCCGCATGGTTCCGGTGCTGGCCCGCGACAGCCGGCGGCTGGCCGAGGCCCAGCGCTGCCGTCCCGGTCCACCGCCCTCGCGCGCGCGACTCGTACGGGCGGCGACGGCGGGCATGCTCGACCGCGCGCTCGACGTGGCGGCGGCGCTCGAGGTGCGCGGGTACGGGTCGGCCCGCCGTGCGCCTCGCGGAGCTGGACCGAGACCGCCGTGGTCGCGGCACGACCTGGCCTTCACCGCCTCGGCGGTGGCGATCGTCACGCTGGCCGTCGGGGGTCGCCTGGCCGGCCTCGAGCGGTTCAGCTCCGACCCCGCGCTGCACGCGCCGGTCAGCGCCGGCGGCCTCGCCGTGGCGGCCGGGATACTCGTGTGCGCGCTGCTCCCGTTCGCCGATCGGAGGGGGATCGACCGGTGAGCGTCCTCTCGCTGGAACGCGTCACCTACACGTATCCCGGCGCGTCAACGCCCGCGCTCGTCGACGTGAGCCTCGAGGTCGCCCCCGGCGAGCTGATCGTGTTGGCCGGCGGGTCGGGGTCGGGCAAGTCCACGCTGCTGCGCGTGGCCAACGGCCTGGTGCCCCACTTCCACGGCGGCGTGTTCGCCGGACGCGCCATCGTCGCGGACATGGACACGCGCGAGCACGGTCCGGGCGAGCTGGCCGTGGCGGTCGGCACCCTGTTCCAGGACCCGGAGACGCAGGTGGTGATGGGCACGGTCCGCGCCGAGCTCGCTCTCCCGCTCGAGAACCGCGGCGAGCCGGCGGCGGCGGTGGCGCGTGGGGTCGAAGAGGTGGCGCTGGCGCTGGGGATCCCCCAGCTGCTCGACCGTCCAACCGACGAGCTCTCAGGCGGCGAGCTCCAGCGGGTTGCGCTTGGCGCCGCGCTGGTCGGACGCCCCGAGCTCATCGTGCTCGACGAGCCCACATCGCAGCTCGATCCCGTGGCCGGCGATGAGCTGATCGCCCTGCTCAAGCGGCTGGGCGAGGACTTCGACACCGCGATCGTGCTGGCCGAGCACCGGCTCGAGCGCTGCCTCCCGTTCGCCGACCGTGCGGTCGCGATGCGGGGCGCACGCATCGCGTGCGACTGCTCGCCGGCAGAATTTCTCGCCTGGGCGTGCGCCGAGGCGCCCGAGCTGGCCACGCCGGGGGCCCGGCTGCTCTTCGGCTTGGGCGTGGCGCCGGCCGCCGGGGTGAAGGCGGCCCGATCGGCGCTGAGAAGCCGGGGCCTGCTCGCCGGCGCCGAAGCGCCGAGATCAACCAGCGTGAACCGGCGCCCGCGCGAGGCGCTCAGATTCGACCGCGTGTGGCACGAGCTCGATCGCGGGCCCGCCATCCTCCGCGGCGTGTCCCTCTCGGTCGGCGCCGGGGAACGGATCGCGCTGATGGGGCGAAACGGCGCCGGCAAGTCGACACTGCTGCGCCACGCGGCCGGCCTGATGCGCCCCACGCGCGGAAAGGTCGAAACCTCGGGACGGGTGGCGTTGCTCCTGCAGAACCCCAACGACTACCTGGTGCACGACCGAGTCGAACAAGAGGCCTCCGCGGGCGCGCTGGCCACCGTCGGCCTCGGCGATCCCGCCCTCCGCGGACGCCACCCGCGCGACCTCTCGGGTGGCGAGAAACAGCGACTGGCGCTGGCCATCGTGCTCGACGGGGCGGCTGGGGATGAGCACGAGGCGGCGGTCGTGTGCCTGGACGAGCCGACCCGCGGGATGGATCGCCGTCGTAAGGACGAGCTGGCCGCGCTGTTGTCCGAGCTCGACGCGGGCGTGCTGGTGGCCACCCACGACCCCGAGTTCGCGGCGGTGTTCGCCCAGCGGGTGATCCTGCTCGCCGATGGCGCGCCGATCGCCGACGGCTCGCCGAGCGAGGTGCTGGCCGGCGGGACCTACTTCGCCACGGAGACGGCGCGGATCCTGGGCGGCGCGGGCGGTGCGCTACGCCCCGAGGAGGGTGTTGCGCTTCTTGCGAAGGCGGCGGCAGAGGTGAGCGCATGACCTGGCAGGTGGGTGCATTCGCGATCCTCGCCGTGGCCCTGGCCGGCGGCTTCGCCTGGTACGAGCGGATGCGGCCGGACGCCCGGATCGTCGCCCTGGTCGGGACGCTGGCGGCGTTCGCGGCGCTCGGGCGGATCGCCTTCGTGGCCCTTCCGAACGTCAAGCCGACCACCGACATCGTGCTCGTCTCCGGTTATGCGCTGGGTGGCGGCCCGGGGTTCGCGGTGGGAGCGCTGGCCGGGCTGACCTCGAACTTCTTCTTCGGCCAGGGCCCCTGGACGCCGTGGCAGATGGCCGGGTGGGGGCTGACCGGAGTGATCGGGGCCGGGCTGGCCGTGGTCAGTGGTCGCCGGATCGGCCGCTGGTCGCTGGCCATCGTCTGCACGGTGGTCGGATTTGCCTACACCGTGCTCCAGGACGTGGGGGACTGGGTCACCTACAGCGACCACAGCCTGGCCCAACTCGGGGTGTACGTGGGCAAGGGGATCGGGTTTGACGCCATCCATGCGGCGGGCTGCCTGGTGTTCGCGCTCGCGCTCGGTCCGGCGATGATCCATTCGCTCGAGCGCTTCGCCACGCGGCTCCAGGTGACTTGGTTCCCCGCCCACCCGTCTGCCGCCACCACCACGCGGGTGATACCGATTCTGATTCTCAGTCTCATTTTCGGTGGGGTGGTGGGGGGCGCGCGGCCGGAGCTGAACGGTGGGGAGGCGCGCGCGGCGAGCACGCCGGCCGGCTATCTGCTGGCCACCCAGAACCCCGACGGGGGCTTCGGCCCGTCCGCGGGTGCCGGGTCCTCGCAGCTCTATGCCGGCTGGGCCGCGCTCGGCCTGGCCGCGGCCGGGGAAAACCCCCAAGACGTGGCCCGGGGCGGGCACAGCCTGATCGGCTATGTCGGCAGTGGTGTGAGCTCGGCCACCGATCCGGGGTCGATCGAGCGGACGATTCTGATCGTGCGCGCCGCGGGGCTCTCGCCCTACAGCTTCGCCGGCCACAACCTGGTAGCCGCGCTTGAGCACGACATCCGCCCGAGCGGCTCGGTGTCGAACCAGGTCAACTGGACCGCGTTCGCGGTGCTCGCGCTGCGGGCGGCCGGGACGGCGCCGCCGGCGGCGAGCACCGGCTGGCTGATCCGCCAGCAGGACGGCGACGGCGGCTTCAACTTCGGCGGGCGGGGCGGCACGAGTGACCCCGACGACACCGGCGCCGCGCTCGAGGCGCTGGCCGGAACCGGAGGGTCGGTGGCCGCGCGGGCCCGGGCCCGCGCGGTCCGGTTCCTGCGCGCCCAGCAGGACTCGGACGGGGGGTTTGCCAGCCTGCCTGGGGCCGGGTCGAACACGCAATCGACCGCGTTCGCGGTGCAGGGGTTGCTGGCCGCCGGCGTTGCCCCGGGCTCGGTGCGCCGCCGCGGGCCGTCGCCGCTCGATTACCTGCGCTCGCTGATCGCCGCCGACGGCCACGTGCGCTATTCGCGGGGCACCGATCAGACGCCGGTGTGGGTCACCGCCGAGGCGCTCATGGCGCTCGACGGCAAGGTGCTGCCGCTCGCGCCCGTGGCGCGGCCGCGAGCGACACCTGCTCGGCACGCCGCGGTGAGTGCCACGGCGCGCGCGACGGCGGCTCCGCGGACAAGGCCGAACGCGGCGCGCGGGCATCGACCGGCGCGCGCCCGAGCGGTCCCGGCTCGGGCTCCGAGCCCGGAGGGAGGCTCGAGCCCCGCCCTGGATCGCCTGGCCGGATACGCCGGCATCCTGACCGCTGTGACGCTGGCCACAGTTGGCGCGACCTGAGCCCGTAACTGTGTAGCCTCCCGCCCGCCCCATGCGGATCGGAGTGCCCAAGGAGTCAGCCGAGGGCGAGCAGCGAGTCGCGCTCGTCCCCGAGATCGTGCGCAAGCTCGCCGGCGGCGAGAGCGGCCTGGAGGTCGTCGTGCAGCGCGGCGCCGGCGCCGGCGCACTGATCCCCGACGCGCTTTACGAGGAGGCCGGCGCCCAGATGGTCGAGGACGCCGGCGGGGTCTATGACGCCGAGGTCGTCGTCAAGGTGGCGCCCCCGAGCACCGACGAAGTCGGGCGCCTGCGGTCGGACAGCGTGCTCATCGGGTTCCTCCAGCCGCTGACCGCGGGCGAGGCGGTCCGAGCGATCGCCCAGACCGGCGCGACCAGCTTCGCGATGGAGGCGATCCCCCGGATCAGCCGGGCGCAGTCGATGGACGCGCTCAGCTCGCAGGCGAACATCGCCGGCTACAAGGCGGTGCTGATCGCCTCGACCGAAATCGGCCGGTTCTTCCCGATGCTGATGACCGCGGCCGGCACGATCCGCCCGGCCACCGTGCTGGTCCTGGGCGCGGGCGTGGCCGGCCTGCAGGCGATCGCCACAGCCCGGCGGCTCGGCGCGGTGGTGCAGGGCTTCGACGTGCGCGCGGCGGTCAAGGAGCAGGTCGAGTCGCTCGGCGCGCACTTCCTCGAGTTCGACCTCGGCGGCGACCTCGAGGGCGCCGGGGGGTACGCCAAGGAGCTGACGCCCGAGCAGCAGGCCCGCCAGCAGGAGCTGATGGCCGAGGCGATCGGGAAGGTCGACGTGGTGATCACCACGGCCGCGGTGCCCGGGCGGCGCGCGCCGGTGCTGGTCACCGAGAAGGCCGTGGAGCTGATGAAGCCGGGATCGGTGATCGTCGATCTGGCGGCCGAGACCGGTGGGAACTGCGAGCTGACCGAGGCCGGGAAGACCGTGGTCCGGCACGACGTGAAGATCCTCGGGCCGCTGAACGTGGCCAGCACGATGGCCGAGCACGCCTCGCAGCTCTACTCGCGCAACATCGAGTCCCTGCTCGGCCTGATGATCAAGGACGGAAGCCTCGAACTCGACTTCGACGACGAGGTGATCGCCGGCGCGTGCATCACCCGCGACGGCGAGATCGTCCACGAAGCGGCCAAGGCCGCCGCCGGGGCCACGCCCGCCGCAAGCTCCTGACCGGGAGGACCATTGGACAGTCTCGTAATCGACATCGCCGTGCTGGTGCTCGCCGGATTCGTCGGCTACACGGTGATCTCCAAGGTGCCCAACACCCTGCATACGCCGCTGATGTCAGGCACGAATGCGATCCACGGCATCGTCGTGCTCGGCGGGCTTTTGCTGATGTCGGAGGCGAGCGGGATCCTCGAAAAGGTCCTGCTGGTGATCGCGGTGGCGTTCGGCACGATCAACGTGGTCGGTGGGTTCCTGGTCACCGACCGGATGCTCGGGATGTTCAAGGCGAAGGAGCCGCCGAAGAACGACGACGCGGACTCCGACGGCAAGGCGGCCTAACCAGTGCTCGCGACGATCTTCCTTCAGAGCACGAACTTCATCGACGCGGCGTACATCGTCGCGTTCTCGTTGCTGATCTACGGCATGACGGGGCTCACCGGGCCGCGCACGGCGGTCCGCGGCAACAAGATCGCCGCGGCCGGCATGGCCATCGCGGTGATCGCCACTCTGCTGCGCCAGGGCGAGTTTCACGGCTCGGGCACGGTCTGGCTGATCATCCTCGGTGTCGTGATCGGGACGGCGATCGGGGTCCCAGCCGCGCTCAACGTGCGGATGACCGCGATGCCGCAGATGGTGGCGCTGTTCAACGGCGTGGGCGGTGGGGCGGTCGCGCTGATCGCGTGGGTGGAGTACCGCCACCATTTCGGCGGCGATTACCCGTTGCGCTCGGAGATCTTCGAACTGTTCGGGGCGATCGTCGGCTCGATCTCGTTCTGGGGCTCGAACATCGCGTTCTGCAAGCTCCAGGAGATCCTCCCGGGGAGGCCGATCAAGCTGCCCGGGCAGGCCGTCATCAACGCCGTGCTGTTCCTGATCTGCGTGGTCAGCGCGATCGTTCTGGCGGCGGGCACCCACTCCGAGGCGCTGTTCATCCTCGGGATCCTGGTCGCGTCGGCGATCCTCGGGAACATGGTCGTGCTGCCGATCGGCGGCGCCGACATGCCGGTGGTGATCTCGCTGCTCAACGCGTTCACAGGTCTGTCGGCGGCCGCCACGGGGGTCGCGCTGTCGAACCCGGTGATGATCGTGGCCGGCATGATCGTGGGCGCCTCGGGAACCATCCTGACCAACCTGATGGCGAAGGCGATGAACCGCTCGGTCCCGGCGATCGTGGCAGGCGGCTTCGGCGGCGCGGTCGCCGCCCCGGCGGGTCCGGCCGGCGAGGCGGGGGGGACGATCCGCTCTACCTCGGCGCAGGACGTGGCGATTCAGCTCTCCTACGCGCGCCAGGTGGTGATCGCGCCCGGGTATGGAATGGCGGTGGCCCAGGCCCAGCACGCGGTGCGCGAGCTCGAGAAGGCGCTCGAGGCCAAGGGAGTCACGGTCAAGTTCGCGATCCATCCGGTGGCGGGGCGGATGCCCGGCCACATGAACGTGCTCCTCGCCGAGGCCGACGTCCCGTACGACCTGCTGCGCGAGATGGACGAGATCAACCCCGAGTTCCCGCGCACCGACGTGACGCTGGTCATCGGGGCGAACGACGTGACCAACCCGGCGGCCAAGAACGAGCCCGGGTCACCGATCTACGGCATGCCGATCCTCGAGGTCAACGAGTCCGGGTCGGTCATCGTGCTCAAGCGCTCGATGGCGTCCGGCTTCGCGGGCATCGACAACCCTCTGTTCTACGACCCCAAGACGGCGATGCTGTTCGGCGACGCCAAGCAGTCTGTGAGCGACGTCACGTCCGAGGTCAAGGCGCTTTAGATTCCGGGTAAACGAGGAGCCATGGATCCCAACCGGCTGAAGGCAATCCCGATCTTCTCCCACCTCTCCGACGAAGAGGCCAAGCGCCTGGCCGCATTCGCGACCGAGACCAGCGTGGCCGAGGGGCAGATCCTGATGAAGCAGGGCGACTACTCGACCGAGCTCATCGGGATCGAAGAGGGCACCGCGGACGTGATTCGCGACGGCGAGAAGATCGCGGCGCTCAAGGAGGGGGACCTGATCGGGGAGATGGGTCTGCTCGAGCGCGAGCCGCGCAACGCGGACGTGATCGCCACCTCTCCGATGCGGGTGATGAAGCTGACCCACTGGGAGATCCGGCGCATGTCCGATGAGACGATCGAGCGGATAGAGCAGATCGTGCACAAGCGCCGTGAGGACGGCATCGCCGACCCGGCGCACTGACCCCGCCCCGGGGTTACGTCACACCGCGCTGGAGCACGCATTCCTATCCGTGCTTTGTGATAGGTTCCCGCGCGCCTAATCCCCGGCCAGCCAAATCGGGGAGCGGAGGAACCAATTCCTCGGGGCGAGTCTCGCGGTGATCCGCGAGAAGCGCTTGCCAACTGAGCGCGAGCCCGTCAGCTAACTCCGCAGGCCTCAAGGCGCCCCCAATTGCAAGGCCTCGCCCACGGAGGGCTGTCCGTGTTCGTTTCCAGCAGTTTTCCTCGTCGGAGACAGCGCAACGACAGCTCGCGGGGCACCACCGGCGCCTGCGACGCCGACCGTCGAGGAGCAGTGGGACGTATGTGGAAACTCCTCGGCGCGCTCGTCGTGACCCTGGGTCTGCCGGCCTCGGGAGCGGTTGCCTCGCCCACCTCGGGCGGCGCTGCGATGGTCAAACCGAAGCCCGTCCACAGCATCGTCCCGGCCAGCGCATCGAGCGCGGTGTTCACCCGGACGCTGCGCAAAGGTGAGTCGGGGGCTGATGTCAAGACGCTTCAGACGTGGCTCTCCGACATCGGCTACACGGTGCCCGCCACCGGCTACTTCGGAACGATGACCAGGGCCGCGGTGAGGCAGTTCCAGACCGCGACGGGCCTCTCCCCGATCACCGGCGTGGTGGGGCGGGCGACCGCGGCGGCCCTGCTGGCCCGGGTCAGGCAGACCGCCAAGGGCTCTGGTGTACTCGACGCACCGGGCCTGTCGCCCGGCGATACGAGCGGTTGGGTGTTCCCGCTCCAGCCCGTCTCGCAGGTCCTGGCCTCGAGCTCGTGGACGCTCGACCAGGGGATCGACATCGGGATGCAAGGCAATCTGTGCGGCCCGAAGGCGGTCGAGGTCGCGGTGACCGCGGGGACGATCGTCCAGGAGGGCATCGACGGATTCGGTCCCGCCGCGCCGGTGCTCAAGGTTTCCAGTGGCTCCTACGCCGGCCGCTACATCTACTACGGCCATGCCAAGCCGGCGCTCGTGCCGGTCGGGACGCAGGTGACCGCCGGCGAGCCGATCGCCGATGTCGGGTGCGGCCAGGTCGGCATCTCCGACTCGCCGCATCTCGAGATCGGGATCAGCGATGTGGGCGGCCCGGTGTGCTGCCCCGGCTATCAGGAGACCTCGCCGGCCATGTACGACATCGTGCTCAACCTGTTTACGAAGGCCGGCGGTCACTAGCCGGACCAGCGGCTAAAGCGGTGGTCGGCCGCTGCCGATCACCAGGACGTGCGTTCTCTCGATGGGTTGCCCCTGCGTCGCCGCGCAGCCGCCTGGCTGGTCGTCGCGGTGGGTGTACTGCTGTTCGCGGCGCCCGCGGGCGCGATGATGATGATGCAGGCCGACGATCAGCTCACCTGCGTGGTCAACGGCGGCGACGTCAGCCCGTTCCTGCGCTCCCATCACGCGACGGTGCTGCGGCTCATCGTGCCCTACCAGGGTCCCTCGAACGGGGTCGCCTGCGCGAGTCGGGCCGCCGCCCAGGGCTATCGCGTGTACGTGTCGCTCCAGTACGACAACGCCTGGGGTCCGGGGCGTGTCGCCGCATACTTCCGACGGGCGCTGCCGGAGTACGCGCCCTATGCGTGGGCCGTGTCCGTCGGCAACGAGCAGGATCTCGCCGTTCAGGGCGAGACCGCCAAGGGCGCCACGTACCGTGCGGTGTGGAACGCGGTCGAACCGGTGCTCGCACTCCTCGCTCCGCGCGCGATACGCGTGTACGGAGAGACGTCCCCGTTCGGATTCCCGTTTCTCCAGCAGAGCTTCCAGCCTGGCCGGCCCCGGGGCGTCCAGGCGATCGCCTTTCACTGCTATGACGTCAGGTACGGCGGGCTGCGCGTCGTCCCGCAAGTGGCCGCGTGGGCGGCCGGCAAGCACCTTCCCCTCTGGTGCTCGGAGATGAGCGACTCACCCCGACGCTCGCCGCATCCGTGGTTGATCCAGGACTCGCCGTCGCGCTGGAACGCACTGGTGGCGGGAATGAAGGCCCACTCGCCGAATCTGAAGATGGTCAGCTACTACCGCTGGCCGCAGATCGGCGCGCTTTAGCCGGCGTCACTAACCTCCGGATCCATGGGCAACCGAGATCTCGTGGCGACGCCGCGGGTGCCGCTCCGGACATCGGCCGGGACGTTCGAACTGGGCGAGCGCCCCTGGCTGATGGGGATCGTCAACGCCACTCCGGACTCGTTCTCCGACGCGGGCCTGCACCGCACGCTCGAGGAGCGCGTCGCGCTGGCCGCCGAGTTGCTCGCGGCCGGCGCCGACATGATCGACATCGGTGGCGAGTCGGGCGTCACCGGGGTGCCCGCGGTCGCGCCTGAGGAGGAGATCTCGCGGGTGGTGCCGTTGATCGAGCGGATTAGGGGTGAACTCGGCGCGCTCGTCTCGGTCGATACCTACAAGCCTCAGGTGGCGCGGGCCGCGGTGGCCGCCGGGGCGGCCATCGTCAACGACGTGAGCGGGCTGCGCGATCCCGATCTGGCCGACGTGTGCGCCGAGACCGGTGCCGGCCTGGTGCTCATGCATACCCGGGCGGCGCCCAAGCACAAGCTGCTCGACCCGGGAATGGACGGGCGGATGGTGGCCGACGTCGAGCGGTTCCTGAGCGAGCGGATCGCTCTCGCGCTGGAGCGGGGAGTGGGATTCGAGCAGATCGTGCTCGACCCGGGTCCGGACTTCGGCAAGACGCCGGCCCAGACGGTCGAGGTGCTGCGGGCGCTGCCCGGGCTGCATGCACTCGGGCGACCGCTGCTGCTGGCCGTCTCGCGCAAGGACTTCATCGGCGCGATCACGCTCCGCCCGCCGCGAGAGCGGCTGGCCGGGACGCTCGCGGCGATCGGCCAGGGAGTGGACGCGGGGGCCCACATCCTGCGCGTCCACGACATTGGCGAGGTGGCCGACTTCCTCGCCGTGCGCGCCGCGCTGGCCGGCGACGCGCCCGTCGATTCCGGCCTGAACCTGCCGGTGGACCTTCGCCGGGAGCCGCAGTCGGCCACGTCCGGCCGCGAGGTGTTCTAGCCTCAGTCGGGAATCGCCGGTCACTGACGCAACGCGACCGGAGCCCACCGATCCAATCCATAGGAGGCACCGCATGTCGATCCTGGACCGTGACGCGCTGGCCGCGAGCCCGCTGGCCGACCTACACGCACTGGCGTCCGAACTGTCGATCGACGGCTACCGCCGTCTGCGCAAGGCCGACCTGATCGACGCGATCATCACCCGCCAGGGTGGGGAGCCCTCGGAGCGCTCTGAGCCCGCGGAGCCCTCCGAAGCAGATGAGGACGATCGTCCGTCAACCCGGCGCCGGCGGGGCCGTCGCGGCGGCCGGGGCCGGAGCGGCGCGCGCGAGGACGACGGCGAGGCGGGCTCGTCCGAGGAGGCCGCGCCCGAGGAGGCCGCGCCCGAGGACACGCCAGAGGAGGCGCCAGAGGACGCGCCGGAGACTCTCGAGGAGGCCGAGGAGCCGGCGGACGGCGCAGCCCGTGGCGGACGCGCCGCGCCCGAGCGCGAGGAGGAGATCGTCGAGGGCGAGGTCGAGTTGCTGCCCAACGGATCTGGCTTTCTGCGGGTAAGCCCGCCCGAGCCCTCCGACGACGACGTGTACGTATCGGCCGCGCAGGTCAAGCGCTGCGAGCTGGTCCCGGGCGACCGGATCTCCGGTCCGCGCCGGCCGCCGCGGCGCTCCGAGCGCTTTGCGTCGCTGGTCCGGATCGACACGATCAACGGCCGGCCGGCCGACGAGGTGGCCGACAGCACGCGGTTCGAGGACCTCCCCGCGGCCTTCCCGAGCGAGCGCTTCCGGCTCGGGTCAGACGATCCGACGATCAAGGCGATCGAATGGCTCACCCCGTTCGGCCAGGGGTCGCGGGTGACCATCGCCGGCCCGGCCCGCGCCGGCAAGACCGAAGCCCTGCGGCGCCTGGCCGAGGCGCTCTCGTCCGTGCCCGACATCCAGCTTTCGGTGGTGCTGGCCGGCGTCCGGCCCGAGGAGATCGCCGAATGGCAGCTCGGCCCGGTGACTCCGGCCGCCGGCATCAGCTTCGCCGCCTCCGCGGACGCCCAGGCACAGACCATCGAGCGCGTGGTGGACCAGGGCCGCCGGCTGGCGGCCCGGGGGTCGCACGCCGTGGTCCTGATCGACACCCTGGGCAGTCTGCAGCCGCATGCCGCCCGGAAGTTGCTGGCCGCCGCGCGCAATGTCGCCGGCGGCGGCTCGCTCACGGTGATCGCCACCGCGCCCGAGCCGCTGGGCGGCGAGACCACGGTGATCGCGCTGGACCCGGTGCTGGCGAGCACCGGCCGCTTCCCGGCCGTGGACCTGCTGGCCAGCTGGACGATCCGAGCGGAGCTCCTGGTCGGCCAGGCCGGGGCCGAGGCGATCGCCCGGGCGCGCATCGAGACGCTCGAGGCCTAGACACGGCCTAGACCGTATGGGGGTTGGCGTCCGGCCGGGGTGGTGGAAGCTGGCCGGTCCCCCGTGCGGTCGCGGGGACGTTGATTAGCCGCGCAGCTGGAACCTGCGCGGCGGCCCCACAACCGCATAGGAGGAGCCGACCATGACCAAGGTTCGCACCTGGGCCGGTCTGGATGTTCACGCCGCGAAGGTGATCGCGTGCGTGGTTGATGCACACACGGGCGAGATGACCGTTCATCGTTTGTCTGGCGCGACGGGCCAACTCGTGGCGTTCTGCGCCGGGCTGTCCGGCCCGACGCGGGTTGCCTACGAGGCCGGACCGACCGGGTTCGGCCTCGCCAGGGCGCTGACCGCGGCCGGGGTCGGGTGCGTGGTCGCGGCGCCCGGGGAAGATCGAGCGGCCCGCGGCCGATCGGGTCAAGACCGACCGGCGCGATGCCGAGCGGCTCGTGCGGCTGATGATGATCGATGCGCTCGTCGCGGTCCGTGTCCCCAGCGACGAAGAGGAGGCGATCCGCGACTTGGTTCGAGCCCGAGAGGATGTCCGCGGCGATCTGATGCGCGCCCGGCATCGGCTCTCGAAGCTGCAGTTGCGCCACGACGTCCGCTACGAGGACACCGCCAGCGCCTGGACTGACCGGCACCGCCGCTGGCTCGCCGGCGTACAGCTGCCCGAGCGCGGCGCGCAAGCGACCCTGATCGACTACATGGGTGCGATCGACGGGCTGGTCATCCGCCGCGACACGCTCGAGCAGACGATCAGCCAGTTGATCCCCGGCTCGCCGCTCGAGCAGACGGTCGCCCGGTTGCGCTGCCTGCGTGGGATCGACACGCTCTCCGCCGTCGGCCTGGCCGCCGAGATCGGCGACTTCGCCCGGTTCAAGCGCCCGGCGCAGCTGATGAGCTACCTCGGGCTGGTGCCCTCCGAGCACACCAGCGGGGAGGCGCGTCGGCAAGGCGCGATCACCAAGACCGGCTCCCGGCACGCCCGCCGACTGTTGGTCGAAGCCGCCTGGCATTACCGCCGAGCGCCCCGCCGCGGCACCACCCTGCGCCGCCGCCAGGAAGGCCAACCGACGGCAGCGGTCGCGATCTCCTGGAAGGCCCAGCAGCGCCTGCACCAGCTCTGGCGCCGACTCGACGGCACGCGCGGCAAGCGCCGCACGATCGTCGCGGTCGCCGTCGCCCGGCACCTCGCCGGGTTCTGCTGGGCGATCGTCTCCACACCACACGAGCAGTGACCCCCCAACCCACCAACGACACTCGGCTGAGGAGGCGGCAGACGCCTGGCCCCCACGCGCGAGAGCACCCACGCTCGTACTATGAGCAGCCGGTCCGCCGGTCACGCTCGATCCTAGACAGTGAGCTCTCACGACGAAACCCGGTCCTGCGGTACCCAACCCGCGAATATCAGTCTGACCGCGCGTCGCGCACCCGCCATGCCTGCCGCCCCCTCAGCCGAGCTTACGCCCCGCACTGCCGAAGACCGACCGTGACCGCCACTCCAACCGTTCCCCCATATCAGTACGCCGTGCAGCGCGAGCGGTGGCGGGGAACTGACTTGTAGCGCTGTTCCCGGCCGCGGTGCCAGAGCAGCGAGTCGACGTCGGCCTCGCGGGCGCCGGCCCGCTCGGCGGCGATCAGCCCCACCACGTGCACGGCGCAGGCGCGGATCTCGACCTCCTCGGGCGACCCGTGCTCGATCAGCTCGCCGCGGTCGATTCGCTCCAACAGGGCGTCCTCGTAGTTGAGCAGGCCGTCGAGCCGCAGGACGTGGGGGACCAGGTTGTCGGCGAACATGGTCAGGCAGTCCAGGTCGCGGAACGCGCCCACCCCGGCCCGGGAGAGATCGGCGGCGGCGATCTGGGCGCGCTTGAGGAAGGAGATCTCGAGGCCGTCGTAACGCGAGGTGTCGGCGAACGACTCCCAGCCGCTCAGGGTCTGCACGAGGGCCACGGCCGAGCTCGCGGCCGCGTCGACCACGTCGGCGAAGCGCCCATCGTGCTCGTCGCCCACGTGGCGACCGAGGTCGTTGAGGCTGGCGGCGAATAAGGCCATGAGCTCGTGGTCGGGATCCTGCTTGAAGGTCGCCGCGACCTCGACCGCGTCGATGTCAGCCAGGCGCGCCGCCGACCACGAGCCACGGTCCACGAACCGCTCGGTCAACGCGGTGGCGATGGTGAAGTAGCCGGAGCGACCGCCGGGCTTGCGCAGGGTCGGGAACCAGCCTGAGCCGAAGTTGATTGCGTCCAGGGTGAGCCAGTAGGCGGCCAGCTCCTCCCGCGGGGCGTCGGTCAGGTGGGCTTCCGGGTCGGGGCCGGACATCGGTACGTCGATCGGCAGCGTGCCCACGTAGCCGGGGATGCGATCGTGCTCGATTCGTACGTGGGTAGCGCGCCCGGCGACGAGCTCGCAGGCCGCCCGGAGACCGGTGAGGAGGTCGGTCACGATCGGGAAGCGTCCCAGACGGCGACGACCACTGCCCCCGCTACCGTTGATCAGGGTCCGATGACAGACACCGCCACCGAGCTTGAAACCCTGCTCTCGGGGCTCAACGAGCCCCAGCGCGAGGCCGTCACCTACGGCGACGGACCCCTGCTGATCCTGGCCGGCGCGGGTTCCGGCAAGACCCGGGTGCTCACCCATCGGATCGCCTATCTGGTCGCCACCGATCGGGCCAAACCCAACGAGATCCTGGCCATCACGTTCACGAACAAGGCGGCGGGGGAGATGCGCGACCGGGCCGAGCTGCTGGTCGGGCGCCGGGTCCGCGCGATGTGGGTGATGACGTTCCACGCCGCCTGCGCCCGGATGCTGCGCGCCCACGCCGACAAGCTCGGGTACACCCGCCGGTTCACGATCTACGACCAGGCCGACGCGCGGCGTCTGGTCAAGCGCTGCCTTGACGAGCTGGGGATCGATCCCAAGCGGTTCACGCCGTCGGCGATCCACAACCAGATCTCCGACGCCAAGAACCGGCTTCGGGACGCGGATGCGTACGGGCGGATGGTCGGGTCCTACTTCGAGCAGACGGTGGCCGACGTGTTCCGGATGTACGAGCGCGAGCTCCACCGCATGAACGCGATGGACTTCGACGACCTGCTCGTCCGCGCTGTCGACGTGCTCCAGCTCTTCCAGGAGGTCCGCGACCAGTACGCCACCGGGTTCCGGCACGTCCTGGTCGACGAGTACCAGGACACCAACCACGCCCAGTACCGCTGGCTGCAGCTGCTGGCCGAGGAGCGGCGCAACCTGATGGTCGTCGGCGACGACGCCCAGTCGATCTACGGGTTCAGGGGCGCGGACATCCGCAACATCCTGGAGTTCGAGGACACGTTCCCGGACTCGCACGTGGTCAAGCTGGAACAGAACTACCGGTCGACCCAGACCATCCTGGACGCGGCCAACGCGGTGATCCGCAACAACCGAGCCCAGAAGCCCAAGTCGCTGTGGACCGAGCTGGGGCAGGGCGACCCGATCAAGGTGCGCGAGCTCGAGGACGAGCACGCCGAGGCGCGGTACGTGACCGGCGAGGTGCAGCGGCTGCTCGACGAGGGGATCGCGCGGGCCGAGATCGCGATCTTCTACCGGACCAACGCGCAGTCGCGCGTGCTCCAGGACACGCTGGTGCGCGGAGACATTCCCTACCAGGTGATCGGGGGACCCAAGTTCTACGACCGGGCCGAGATCAAGGATGCGATCGCGTATCTGATCGCCATGGTCAATCCCCAGGATGCCGGCTCTTTCAGTCGGATCGTCAACTCGCCAAAGCGGGGAATCGGCTCGACCTCGATGTCGCGCCTGCTGTCCTACACGAACACGACAGGCGCCTCGATCTGGGACGCGGCGTCGGAGCCCGAGCAGGTACCGGGGCTCGGACCGGCCGCGGTGAAGGCGTTCCGGCGGTTCATGGCCACCATGCACCTGCTCCGAGAGCGCGCGGAGAGCAACCCGCCCATCGCGGAGTTGCTGAAGGAGGTGCTGCAGGAGACGGGATATCTCGAGGCGCTCCAAGCCGAGCGGACGATCGAGGCCCAGGGCCGGATCGAGAACCTGGAGGAGCTGGTCAACGTGGCGGCCGAGTACGACGTGCGGACCGGGGGCGAGCCGGAACGGGAGGCGTCGCTCGCGGACTTCCTGGAGCAGACCGCGCTTCGCTCCGACGCCGATGACCGCAGCGATGACCAGGGCCTGGTCACCCTGATGACCCTGCACAACGCCAAGGGCCTGGAGTACCCGATCGTGTTCATGATCGGGCTCGAGGAGGGGATGTTCCCGCACTCGCGCGCGCTGGACGAGGGCGATGTGGAGGAGGAGCGCCGGCTGTGTTACGTGGGGATCACCCGCGCCGAGCGCGATCTGTACCTGACCTACGCCCGGACCCGCAACGTGTTCGGAGCACGCAACTTCGGCGCCCCCAGCCGCTTCATCTCCGAGATCCCCGCCGAGCTGACCGACCGCGACCAGCAGCAGCCCCGGGGGCTGGCCGGTATCCGCGCCCGGGCCACCTCGTGGGCTCGTCCCGGCGACGACAACGGCGTCTCATGGGAGGCCTCGGCGCAGGCCGCCCCGTCGTTCCGGCTGGGCGAGGACGTCACCCATCCGAAGTTCGGCGAGGGCGTGGTGACTGGTCTCGAGCCCGGCGGGATCGTGGTCATCCGGTTCAGCCGCGACGCCTCCGAGCGCAAGATGGTCGCCGACCTGGCCCCGATCTCGCGGCGGTAGGGGAGGCCGCGATCGCGCCGGTCCATCTACTAGGGTCCCGCCCGACCATGAGCGCGACGATCGTCGACGGCAAGGAGGTGGCGGCGCGCGTCCGCGCCGAGGTGGCGCAGGAGGTCGCCGAGCTGCGCGAGCGCACGGGCCGTGCGCCGGGCCTGGCCACGATCCTGGTCGGCGACGATCCGGCCTCCGAGGTCTACGTCCGAAACAAGCGGAAGGCCTGCACCGAGGCGGGAATCGCCGATCACCACCAGCACCTGCCGGCCGACGCGAGCCAGGCGGAGGTCGCGTCGGTGATCGAGCAGGCCAACGCGAATCCCGAGGTGAGCGGGATCCTGCTGCAGCTGCCGGTTCCCAAGGGACTGGATGGAAAGGAGCTCACCGCGTTGATCTCGGCCGACAAGGACGTCGACGGCCTGACCCCTGTCAGCGCCGGGCGCCTCATGCAGGGCGCGCCCGGTCTGCGACCCTGCACGCCGCTGGGCGTGATCGAGCTGCTCGACGCCCACGACGTGGCGCTTAAGGGGGCCGAGGCGGTGGTGGTGGGACGCTCCGACCTGGTCGGCAAGCCGGTTGCGTTCCTGCTGCTCGAGCGCAATGCGACCGTGACCATGTGCCACTCCCGCACGCGCGACTTGCCGGCCGTGTGCGCGCGAGCGGACGTGCTGATCGCCGCGGTGGGGCGGGCCGAGATGATCAGCGCCGACTACGTCAAGCCGGGCGCCACGGTGATCGATGTCGGGATCAACCGCACGGAGGACGGCCTGAAGGGCGACGTGGCGTTCGACGCGGTGGCCGAGCGGGCCGGGCTGATCACGCCGGTTCCCGGCGGGGTTGGGCCGATGACGATCGCGATGCTGCTTCGCAACACGGTCACGGCGGCCAAGCTTCAGTCGTGAGCGAACCGGGCAGGAGAAGGACGCCGGACCGCGAACCAGTAGCCGTGGAGGACCAGATTCGGCGGCTGCACCTCGAGCGTTTCTCGCGCGAGGACTGGGTTCTCGTCATCGTGGGCGTCGTATTGATTCTCGATCTGCTCGTGCTGCCGTGGTTCTCGTTCGGCGCCACGATCAACGTCGGCTCGGCCACTGTTTCGATCGGCGGATCGCTCACCGCGGTGGACGCTCCGGACGCGTGGCTCGGCGTCCTGGCCCTGCTGTCGTGCGCGTTCCTGGTCGCCGATCTCGGCTTCGAGCGCCTCTCGCCGGAGACGCGGGTGCCGTCGATCGCCTCGGACCGCAAGACGACCCGCTACGTCCTGGCCTGCGTGGCGGCCGGGCTGATCGGGCTGAAGTTCCTGTTCCACATCGGGCGGTTCGGTGAGCTCGCCCTCGGGTTCTGGCTTGCCGTGCTGCTTGTCGGCGGGTTGGTGGCGCTGACCCGGCGGAGCCGGGAGCTTCCACGTGCAGTGCCCTCGTCGGCCGCCGAGCCGGCCCCAGAGCCTGGCTCGACTGCCTGATGGACTTCGACCCAGGGCGGCTGCGCCGCGGCGAACTGCTCGCCGGGACCGGCGCCGTCCTGCTTCTGATCTTCATGCTGGCCGGGAAGTGGTTCGGGCACCGGGGCACCTCCCGGACGGGCTGGGAGGCCCTGACCACCCTGCGGTGGCTGCTCGTGGTCACGATCGCAGCCGCGTTCGCACTGGTCCTCGCCCAGATCACGCGGCGCTCGCCCGCGGTCCCGGTCACGCTCAGCCTGCTCGTCGCCCTGCTCGGCCCGATCAGCGTGCTGGCGCTGATCTACCGCGTGCTGATCAACGCGCCCGCCCATGAGCAGGCCGGCGCGTACCTGGGCCTGCTCAGCGCGGTCGCGATCGCGTACGGCGGCTACCTCTCGTTCCGGGAGGAGGGCATCGCCCGGCGGGACGCCCCCCGGGAGATCCCGGTCGTACGGCCGGGCGCGCAGAACCACTCGTAGAATGGCTCGTAGATGCTTGATCGCGAACAGGTTCTCCATGTGGCCCGGCTGGCCCGGCTCCAGCTGACCGACGAGGAAGTCGACCGGATGGCCGACGAGCTGTCCAACGTGCTCGACCACATCGAGACGATCCGCGAGCTCAACCTGCAGGGGGTGGCGCCCACCTCGCACGTGATCGACGTGACCAACGTCCTACGAGCGGATGAGCCAACCGCCTCGCTGCCGCGCGAGGCGATCCTGGCGGCCGCACCCGAGCCCCTGAACGACGGCTTCGGCGTACCCAGTCCCGGCGCGGCGTGAGCGAGCTGATCGACCTCACCGCGGCCCAGGCGGCCGAGCGCATCCGTGCCGGGGACCTGGCCGCGGCGGAGCTGTTCGACGCTTACCGGCAGCGCGCGGCCGCCGACGAGCTGAACGCGTTCACGTGGGTGGCGCAGTCGGCCCCCGAAAGCAACGGGGAAGCGACCACGCCGCTCGGCGGGGTGCCGCTCGCGGTCAAGGACCTGTTCTGCACCGAGGGCGTGCCGAGCCAGTCAGGCTCCAAGATCCTCGAGGGATATCGCCCGCCATATAGCGCCACGGTGGTCAAGAAGCTCGCTGACGCGGGCGCTCCGCTGTTGGGGAAGACCAACCAGGACGAGTTCGCGATGGGGTCGTCAAACGAGAACTCGGCCTTCGGGCCGGTGCTCAACCCCTGGGACCGAAAGCGGGTGCCCGGCGGCTCCTCGGGCGGGAGCGCCGCGGCCGTGGCGGCCGGCCTGGCCCCCTGGGCGATCGGCACCGACACCGGCGGTTCGATCCGCCAGCCGGCGGCGCTATGCGGAATCGTGGGGCTCAAGCCCACCTACGGTGCCTGCTCGCGCTACGGGATGATCGCGTTCGCGTCCTCGCTCGATCAGGCCGGGCCGTTCACGCGGGACGTGACCGACGCCGCCCTGTTGTTCGGGCACATGGTCGGACGCGACCGGCACGACTCGACGTCGCTGGAGTTCCCCGGGGCGATCGAGCTGCCGAAACGCGAGGACCTGAAGGGCCTACGGCTTGGCGTGCCGGAGGACCTCACGGGCGCCGAGGGTGGAATCGAGCCCGGGGTGCGCGAGAACTATGACGCGACGATCAAGGTGGCCGAGAGTCTCGGAGCCTCGATCGAGCCGTGCCGGCTGCCGCACGCGCCGCAGGCGTTGTCGGCCTACTACCTGATCGCACCGGCCGAGGCCTCGGCGAACCTGGCCCGGTTCGACGGCGTGCGCTACGGACTGCGAGTCGACGGCGACAAGGACCTGGTCACGATGTACAGCCGCACGCGCGAGGTCGGCTTCGGACCCGAGGTGAAGCGACGGATCATGCTCGGCACCTACGCGCTGTCGAGCGGCTACTACGACGCGTACTACGGGACGGCTCAAAAGGTGCGCACGAAGATCGCCGAGGACTTCCGCACGGCGTTCGAGCGCTTCGACTTCATCGTCCTGCCGACCAGCCCGTGCATCGCGTTCGAGCTGGGGGCCAAGCTGGACGACCCGCTGGCCATGTACCTGAACGACTTCCTGGCCGTGCCGATGTCGCTGGCCGGCATCCCGGCGATCTCGATCCCCTCGGGCCTGAGCGAGGGCCTGCCAGTGGGATTCCAGCTCGCCGGGCCCGCTTTCAGCGAGAGCCGGCTGCTCGACGCGGCCTACGCGCTCGAGCGCGCGATCAACTTCGATGGGAGCTCCGCGCGCCGATGAGCCCGACCGACTACGAGCCGGTAATCGGCCTCGAGATCCACGTCCAGCTGAGCACCCGGACCAAGATGTTCTGTGGGTGCGAGCTCTCGTCGGGCGATCCGCCGAACGTCCACACGTGTCCGACCTGCCTGGGCCTGCCCGGCGCGCTGCCGGTGGCCAACCAGCAGGCGATCCACTTCGCGATCATGATCGGGCTGGCCCTCGGCTGCGAGATCGCCGAGCGCTCGCTGTTTCACCGCAAGAACTACTTCTATCCCGACTCACCCAAGGCGTACCAGATCTCCCAGTACGACGTGCCCCTTTGCGTGGGTGGACATCTGGGTGAGGTGCGCATCCACCGCGTCCACGTCGAGGAGGATGCGGCCAAGCTCAACCATCTTGGCAAGAGCGGCCGGATCCATGGCTCGGACCGCAGCTGGGTCGACTTCAACCGGTGCGGAACGCCACTGGTCGAGATCGTCACCGAGCCTGATATCCACACAGCCGAGCAGGCCCGCGGATGGCTGATCCTTCTGCGCACCACGCTGCGCCAGCTCGGGGTCTCGGACGTCGACATGTCCCAGGGGTCGTTGCGCTGTGACGCGAACGTGTCGATCCGCCCGGTCGGCTCGACCGAGCTCGGGACCAAGACCGAGCTCAAGAACATGAACTCGTTCGCGTTCGTGGCGAAGGGGATCGAGGCCGAGATCGAGCGCCAGAAGCGGTTGCTGGGCGCGGGCCAGGAGGTCGTCCAGGAGACCCTCCATTTCGATCCGGTCACCGGCAGCCTCACGCCGCTGCGCTCCAAGGAGGAGGCGCACGACTACCGCTACTTCCCCGAGCCCGACCTGGTGCCGCTGCTGGCCACCGAGGAGATGCTCGCTGCCGCGCGGGCCGCGCTGCCAGCCGAGCTCCCGGCCGAGCGGGCGACCCGGTTCGAGCAGGAGCTGGGCCTACATGCCGACACGGCTCGCCTGTTCGCGTTCCGGGCCGAGCTCGGCGACTACTTCGAGCAGGCGCTGGCGGCCGCCGGCGCCAACGGCGGGGCCGAGCTGGAGCCGGCCGAGCTGTCCAACTGGATCGGGCCGCTGGTCGAGCGGATCGGCTCGGACGCCGACCCGGCGAGCAGCAACGTGAGTCCGGAGAGCCTGGCCACGCTGGCCACCATGGTCAAGACCAAGGAGGTCAGCCGCGACGCCGCCCGCGAGGTGCTGACCATGCTCGTCCAGGAGGGCGGCGACCCCCGCCGGATCGTGGAGCGAGAGGGCCTGGGCGCGATCACGGCCGAGGACGACGGCCTGGCCGAAATCGTCGATCGGGCGATCGCCGCCGACCCTGACGCGGCTGAGAAGGTCCGCGCCGGGAACATGAAGGCGATCGGCCCGCTGGTCGGCTCCGTGATGCGCGAGACGAAGGGACGCGCGGACGGTGGCGAGATCACTCGCCTGATTCGTGAGCGCCTAGGAAGCTAGTTCTGGTCAGTCGAGCCGGCGCGAAAGGCGGCGGACCACAAAACCGGCGGCCAGCAGCGTGCCGCCCCCGGCCACGAGCAAGACGACGTCAAGCCCGGTGAACGGCAGCGTGCCCGACGAAGTGGTGCCCGTCGTCACGGTCGTCGGTGCGCAGTTGTGGTACGTCTGACACGAGGACGAGCTGGCGGCCATCGCCGCCGTGGGCGCCAACAGAGCGAGAACAAGCACTCCGAGAACCCCTACCAGCGCTGAAATGCGTTTCATGAATCCCTTCGATCGTCGCGGAACCCCAAGAGGTGGTGAATCGTACATGAACCTACCAACCCGGCACAAGTTATAACCAAAGCGATAAAAGGCTCCAACCGAAACATGGGCCATTAGCAGGACAATTTCCGGCCCGGTGGTCTCGACTCAGAAGGGAACTGGCAGGACTTGGAGCGCCGCCGCAGGAGTCAGGGGACGGCTTGTGTAGAGCCCCGCCAGGGCACTGGCAATCAGGGCGTTCTTGGGGTTGATCGAGGCTGCAACCTGAAAATCCCGGCGTGCCTGCGCCCGGTTCCCAAGCGCCGACGCGGCGAGGCCCGCCCCGAGCCACGCAAACCACCCGCGAGGATCTCGCGAGATGACCTGCTCGAACCGTCCCCGGGCGGTGCCGTAGCTCCGACTCCTCAGCGCGATGTATCCGGCGAGACGGCCCGGGGTGGCGCTCAGCGGATCGAGGTCGGCCGCGGTGCTCAGCGCATGGAGGGCCTTGGCCGGATCGGTGTGGCCCAGGTCGCTCCCGATCGAGGTCTCCCGCACCGACAGGTACGGGAATCCGAGGACGACCACCGCCGCCAGAAGGATGATTACGCCGCACGCGCCGAGGAGGCGTCCGCCGGCTCGGGGCATCCGCCCGGTGGGCGGCCTGCCAGCGCCGGTCGCGGCTTGCGGCGTGGCCTCGGGCGCGGGCGATCGTGCGCGCAGGGCCGCCGCCATGCCCAGGAACCCGAGCGCCGGGCCGCTCACCGCGGGGACCTCCCAGAACCAGTCGACCGAGCCATAGATCAACCACACGACGAGCGGGAGCAGGGCGGTGGCGGCGAGGGCCGCCGCGGGTGGGGTCGGGCCGCGGTGGCGCAATTCAGCCGCGGCGGACTGCCTTCGCCGCCGTCCGCGCAATCCGGCGGCGATCCCGGCGATCAGGAATACCGCGAACAGCGCGGTGCCAACCAGGCCGGTGTGAGCGAGCAGCCGCAACTCGAGGCTATGCGTCCAGCTCGGCTCTTCGCCGGTGCGCCGGCGCGGCACGTAGTAGTTGTAGAAGTTGTCCTGGCCCAGGCCGCCCACGGGATGCGCGACGAACGCGTCCAGGGCCACGCGCCAGAAGTCGTAGCGCCCGCTGCCGAGGTCGGTGAAGTGCGAGCCTGAGTGAACGCCGCCCTGATGGCTGAAGCCGTGCCACTGCCGAGAGATGTAGCTGAACGGATGACCGTGGGACACGGCCAACCCGCCGGCGATCCCCGCGCCGACGGCCAGCAGCACCGCCACCGTGCCGAGAACGCGCCGGCGCACCGCGCTTAGGCGAGGCGCCGGCAGGAGTGACTCGCCCCAGGCGATCAGCGTGCCCAGCACGACGACGATCAAGCACACGCGCAGCCCCGAGTGGCCGGCCTGGGTCGAGGCGTGGTTGAGCGCGGCGGCGCTCGAGGCCTGGTAGACGTGCAGCAGGGGATGCACCACGGCAAGCGCGGCCGCCGCCGGCAGCACGGCAGCGCCCGCGACACGCAAACGATCCGGCAGCAGGCAGATCGCCGCGATCAAGACCAGCGGCAGCGTGAACAGCCAGCCTCGGCTCTGCACGATCACCCCGAGCTGCACCCCGGCGCAGGCGAAGGCGATCAGCGCGCCGCGCAGGAGCCCGGGGAGCTCGCGCCGGGCGGCCAGCGCCGTCGAGATGAGGGCTCCGATGAGGAACAGCGCCGCGGTCGAGTTGAAATAGCCGGTCGGAGCCGCCAGCCGTCCGGAGATCACCAGGGCCCCGACGTGATCCGCCGAGCCCAGCCGAACCAGGAGCACGATCGCCACCACCCCGATGCCGAGCGCGAAGGTCAGCAGCGCGACCAGCGCCCCCCGAGCCGTCCATGGGAGAACCAGCATCGTCGCGAAGACCAGGAAGTAGAGCAGGGCCCGGTTGCTGCCGGTGAGCGCGTCCCCCGGCGACGCGGCCCAGCTGATCGACAGATACGACCAGGCGACGTACAGCGCGAACGCGGCCAGGGCCACCTTGGCCGTCGTGGAGAGCTCGATGGCCCGCCACCCGCGGGCGATCAGGACCGAGGCGAGGACCCCCAGCACGACCAACGCGCCCCAATACCAGGTGTCGGCGTCGTAGCCGCCGTCGTGGACGGCCCACACGAGCATCAACGCCACCAGGACGAGGCCCGGGATCGTCCAGGCGTACGCGGCGACCACGCGGGCGCGCACGTCCACGGCTGGGCGGATCGGCTCCTCGGCTACCTCAGCGGCTTGCATACGTTCTGCCGCCCCCACCAGCTGCCCAGGCGGACTCTGCAACTGTATCGCCCGTGAGATCGAGTACCGACAGCGCACGCCGGAGCGCGGCCCTTCACCACGCGCCGCCGACGCCTGCGGTCCTGCGTGCACTGCGCGAGCGGCCGATCCCCTCGGCACCGGTTCGCAGCGCCCAGCGGCTGCTCATGAAGGCTGGCCGCCTGCGCTACGGGGACGCCTGGTTGCACCCGCTCCAGGCCGCCCGTCGCGAGGCGCTCGGGGCGGAGGCCGAGGGCCCGCCGCGCTTCCTGGTCCGCGTGGACGAGTTCCCGTACTACTCCGGGTTCGACCATCCGCGGTTCGGCTTCGAGGCGTCCGAGCGCTTTCACGCGGTGATGGCGGAGGAGCGCGTCCCACACCTGATGTCGGTGGTCACTCGGTGGACCCACGATCCGCTCAATCCACGCGGATCCGGTGGCCGCGCGCTCGACGACCGCGACCGGGCGCTGCTCGACCGGATGCGCGCCGACGGCGTCGTGTTCGCCCAGCACGGGTGCAGTCATCGGACTCGTTACGCGAGCCCGCGGCGGCATTCCGAGCTCTCCGGGCTGAGCGACGAGGCGCTCGGCGCGCTGCTCGATCGCGGACGTCAGAACCTGGATGCGGTCGGTGTCCAGCCGCGGATCCTCGTGCCGCCGTTCAACCGCTTCGGCGGCGGTCAGTGGCCGGTCCTCTCCTCTCGCTATGACGTGGTCACCGGCGGTCCGGAGAGCGTCGCTCAGATCGGCTTTCACGGCGGCCCCCAGTGGCGGGGCGACGCGGTGTACCTGCCGTGTTACCCGCCGCTCTACGACCGGGCCGCAGCCGTGCAGCAGGCGGTCGAGGTGCTGATCGACGCCCGCGTCGGGACGTGGATCCCGATCGTGCTCCACAGCGGATGGGAGACCGCCGACGGCTTTGCCGCGCTGCGCAGGCTCGCCCACCGGATCGCTCCGTTCGCGGCCTCCTGGGAGGACTTCCTGGCCGACGTCGATGCGAGTCGTCAGGCGGCCAGCGCGGGCATCACCGGCTGATCAGCGCCTCGATCTGGGCCGCGACTGTCGGCGCAGCGAACCGGCGATCGGCGATCGA
This sequence comes from uncultured Solirubrobacterales bacterium, assembly GCA_963834675.1. Taxonomy (GTDB): domain Bacteria; phylum Actinomycetota; class Thermoleophilia; order Solirubrobacterales; family Solirubrobacteraceae; genus Palsa-465. The sequence goes on along the minus strand of CAWICS010000007.1, from coordinate 501,703 downwards.
GTGGGCCGTGGCCCCCTCTCGGGCCCGGCGGTCCGGATCGTCGAGGTAGTCGCGCAGCAGCCCCGCCAGGGCGGCCGGGTCGTGCTCGGGCGAGCTGATCGCGCCGGCTCCGGGGACGATCAGGCCGGCCACGCCCTCGTGGCCGGTCGACAGGCACGGACGCGAGGCGAGCATGGAGTGGATTACCGCGAGCGGGGCTCCCTCGGTCGGGCTCGGGCAGAACACCGAGACGTCGAACGACGAGCACACGCCGGCGATGTCCCGGCCGGGAGTGGGCAGAAAGTGCGCCCGCTCCCCGAGCGGGCTCGCCCGCCGACGCAGATCCGCCTCGGCTTCCCCGTCGCCGGCGACGACCAGGTGAACGTCGTCGCGTCCAAGCCGAACCACGGCGTCGACCGCCACGTCGTTGCGCTTCTCGGCATGAAGACGGGACACGCACCCGACGACCGGCGCATCGAGGGGGATTCCATGCTCCCGGCGCACGCGCACCCGGCCGGTCTCGCTGAAGTACGACTCGGGCACCGGAAGCGCGTTCGGGACGACGTGCACCCGGCCGGCGGGAACCCCCATGGCGCAGACCGAATCGCGGGTGCCGTCGGACACCGCCAGGATCAGCTCGGCGCGGCGGGCAGCGCTCCGGTAGGCCCAGCGTCCTGGGCCGGAGCGCATCTGCTTCGGCACCGGGCCCCACTCCGCCCAGAGCAGCTTGGCTCTGAGCCGGCGCGGGAGCACCGCGCTGAGCAGCTGCTCCTTCTTGAAGTGCGCGACCAGCACGTCGTAGGGCGACTCGCGCTCGAGCTCACGCCGCAGTCGCGCCCACAGCGTGCTCGAGCGCGCGGCCAGCGACCGGTAGGAGGCGCCAGACAGCTTGGGACCGAGCTCAACCGACCGGACGTCCACGGCGCGTCCGTCCGCCACCTCGGCGTGGTTGGTCAACAGGACGGTCTCGTGGCCACGCCGGCTGAGCGCCTCGAGCATGTTGACCGCGGCGAATTCCGCGCCGCCTGCGGCATCGCTGGTCATGACGCTCACGATCTTCATCTCCGCGCATCCGGCTTCGGCAGCGCCATGAGCAGATCGGCGAACGCCGCGGCGAACCGGTCCGGGCCGAACCGGAGCGCGTTCTCGCGGATCCTCTGATGGTCGAAGCTCAGCGACTCGAAGCGCCGGATCCCGTCGATCAGCCCCTCGACCGTCCCCGGCTCGTAGAGGACGCCGGTCTCGCCGTCGAGCACCGAATCGCGGACGCCCCCGGCGTCGAAGGCCACCACCGGAAGGCCGGCCGCCTGAGCCTCCACGGCGACGATCCCGAAGTCCTCGGGGCCGGGGAACAGCAGAGCTCGAGCCTGGGCGAAGAGCCGCGGAACGTCGGCGTCCGGAACGTGCCCGAGGATCTCGGTGTGGCGACCGGCCAGCCGCCGCACCCGCTCCAGGTCGCGTCCTGACCCGGCCACGAGCAGCCGCCGGCCAAGCCGCTCGCACGCCTCCACCGCCACGCCGACGCGCTTGTAGGGGACTACTCGACCGAACACGAGATAGCCGTCGCGCTCATCACGCTCGATGCTCAGCATGCCGTCGGCGTGCACCGGGGGATGGATCACCTGGCTCGAGCGACCGTACGCGCTGGCGATCCGGGCAGCGACGAAGCTCGAATTCGCCACGAACACATCGGGTCCCGACGCTCGCCTGCGGTCGACGCGGCGAAGCCAGGCCGTGCCAAGCGGTGCCAGCCTGCGGGCCAGGCGTCCCATCGCCTCGCCCTCGAGCATCGAGGGATCCCAGGCGTAGCGCATTGGCGTGTGGCAGTAGCAGACGTGGGGGACCCCGGCCGGCGTGCGGACGTTCTTGGCGCAGGCGTGGTTGGAGGAGATCACGAGGTCGAACCGCGACAGATCGAACGCGCGAAACGCGAGATCCATGAACGGAAGGAACCGCGTGTAATGAACGCGCGCGCCCGGCACACGGTTCAAGAACGACGGGTGAACGGGACGATCGCTGATCACCGGCGGCCACGGCGCGGGGTCGTAGACCGACGTGAACAGCTCCGCGTGCGGCACTAGCCCGAGGATCGCCTCGAGGACCTTCTCGGATCCGCCGGGAATGGTCAGCCACTCGTGGACGACTGCCACCCGGGGGAAGCGCTCGCGCAGCGCCTCGATGCTGACGAGCTGATCTGAGCCGGGCATCAGCCGCGCCTCACCCGCTGTCCGGACCGCAGCACCGATGCATAGACGGCTTCGGTGGCCGTGGCGATCGTGTCCCAGTCAAGCGTCTCAGCGGCCCACTTTCGTCCGGCCTCGCCGCGCCGGCGCAGTTCCTTGCGCCCGGCCGAGTCCGCCTCGCGGAGGGCCGCCGCCAGCGCCGACGGCGTCGCCCGCGCGCACAGCCAGCCGGTCTCTCCCTCGATGACCGCCTCGGGCAGCCCGCCCACCGGGTAGGCCACCACCGGGCGGCCGAAGCCGTAGGCGAGCTGCAGCACGCCGCTCTGGCTGACCCGGTGATACGGAAGCGCGACGAGGTCGGCAGCCGCGAAGAACCCGGCCACCTCGTCGATGGCGTGGAACCCCTCGCGGATCGTGACGCGGCCGGCAAGCTCGGGTCGCCCCAGGCCGGCGCGGGCGGCCTGCAGCGCGCCATCCTCCTTGCCGGCCACGAGAACCTGCCAGCGCGGCGCCTCCGACGCCGCGGCGAGAAGATCATTGAGCCCCTTGTCGGGCCGGAGCACCCCAAACAGCAGCACGACCGGTGGCTCGGACGGCAGCCCGAGGGCGGCCCGGGCCGCCTCCGGCGAGACCGGCCGCGCCCCGTCGGCCACCCCGCCGTAGTGCCCGTGTGCGATCACGCTCGCCGGTCCGCTGACCCGCTGGCGGTCCCCGCCCGTGTGCACGATCGTGTGGCGGGCCAGGCGCGAGAACAACCACGTACCGTCGAGCGCTCCGCGCCGCCGCTCGAACGTGTTGTGCGCGGTGAAGACGATCCGGGCCCCGCAGGCCAGCAAAATCGCCGTGCCCACCAGTCCCAGCGAGGTCCGCTCCCACCCCTGTACGTGAACCACGGCTCGTCCACGCGCCAGCCGGGCGAGGCGCGGCAGGGCAAGCAGGAAACGCAGGCCGTTGAGGAGTCGGCCGAGCCCGAGGTCCCGGGCCCGGCGGGCGAGTGACGAGTGGCCGCGGACATATCCGAACGCCGAGACGATCGACACGCCCGCGATCGTGCCGTACAGATGGTCGTCGGCCGTGGCGAGCGTGATGGGAACCCCGCGCGTCGCGAGCGCCCGGGACAGGCACCCGGTGTAGTCGGCGACGCCGCCGCGGCCCCCTTGCTCGACGATCAGCACGCCGCGCCGGTGCAGCTCCTGTATCCGTTCAGCGCCGGCGCCGAGCATCATCGCGGGGCCTTAGGGTAGGGGCCGTGATCGATCTCCACTGCCACGTCATTCCGGATCTGGACGACGGTCCCGACACGATCGAGGATGCGTTGGCGCTGTGCCGGGCCGCCCGCGCGGCCGGCACGCACACGATCATCGCGACCCCGCATGTCAACTGGACCTATCCGGTCGTCGACGCAGCGAGCATCGGCGCGGGCGTGCACGCGGTCAACGCCGCACTTCGCGATGCGTCGATCGACCTCGACGTCGAGGCCGGTGCGGAGATCGCGTTGTCCCGTATCGGGGACATGTCCGATGCCGAGATCTCCCTCCTGCGCCTGGGCGAGGGGCCGTACTTGCTGATCGAGTGTCCGCACCAAGGGGGTGCGCCGGCCGCGGTCGAGCAGATGTTGCGGCAGTTCTCCGCAAGCGGACGCTCGATCCTGCTGGCGCACCCCGAGCGGTGCCCGGTCTTCCAATCCAACCCGCGCCTGCTCCCGGCGCTGACCGCGATCGGGATGCTGTCTTGCATCACCGCCCGGTCGCTGACCGGCGACTTTGGATCGCGCGCGCGGACCTATGCGTGGGACCTGCTGGCTGCCCGTCAGGTCCACGCGATCGCCTCGGACGCTCACGATGCGCACGGCCGTCCGCCTGATCTTGCCCCCGCGCTGAATCGCGCCGGACTGAGCGACGCGCAGATCGAGTACTTCGCGTTTTCCTCGCCGGAGGCGATCATCAGCGGGGCCCGGGTCCCTCGGCCGCCGCAGGTCGCCGAGCGGCACGCCCCGCGCTTCTCGCTCCGCCGCCGGCTGCGCCGGGCCCGATAGCAGGGTTCATCTGCGTCCGAGACGGGCGCCGATCGCGCCCTTCACCAACTTCGACGCTCGCTCCCAAGCGAAACGCAGCTCGCTACTGGACGCGCTGCGTATCTCGCCGCGAGCGCGCAGATCGTCCTCATGCCGGCGCAGGAAACGCCAGTTGTTGCGCAGCGCGTGGAACTCGTACGCGGCCGTGGGGAGTCGTTGGCCCCCCTGCCATTGATCCTGCTGGAAGGAGGCCGTGTCGGGCGTGATGACGCAGCGGAACCCGGCCGCGCACGCGTCGAGATAGAAGCTCGTCTCCTCGCGCCACGCGTTCCGCGTGAGGCCCTCGTCGTAGCTCACGCGGTCGAACACCCGCCGGTGGATGAGCACGTTGCCGGGTAGGAAGGGCGTCTCGAGATCGCGGGTGGGAAATGCACTCGGGCTCGTGCTCAGGCCGATCAATGCGGTGGGGGCGCCCCTGGCGCGCGTATATGCCTCTCGTGGATCGGTGCCAGGGTCGAGGTGGAGCCACGGCGCGGCGACGATGTCGGCTCTGCATCGCCGGGCGGCATCGAGCAGGGCGCGGGCGAAATCGGGGAATGCACCGCAGTCGTCGTCGAGCATCAGCAGCCACTCCCCGCGGGCGGCTGTGACGCCCGTCTTCCGAGCCGCCTGCGACCCGCGGCGCTGTCCATGCGTGATCACGCGGACCCGTTCGTCGCCGAAGCCGGCGAGCAACTGGGCTGTCTCGTCGGTAGACCCGTCGATGACCACGACGATCTCGCCGACGCCCTCCATCGCCAGCACGTAGGGAAAATTGCGACGGAGCGCGGCGGCACGGTTGTAGGTCGGGATGACCACCGATATCTCCGGCCCCGGCTCAGTCATGGGCTCACCGTAGCGAGCAAGCCCGCCGAGCCCTACCCTCGCCGTGGGGGCGAGGACGCCGCCGAGACAGCGACCCTGATCCATGAGTGCACCTGGAAACTCGATCGAGTCCCCGGCGCCCGGCGCGACCGATATTCCGCACAGCGCGCCACCCGCCCGCAGAGCCGCGCGTGACGTCGTAGGGCAGGTCGTTGCTCGCGGCCTGAACGCCCTCCTCGGTGTCGGGGTCACGATCGCCCTGGTTCGTGGGCTCGGCCCGCGCGGATACGGCGACTGGGCGGCCCTGCTGGCCGTGATCTCGATCGTCGGGTATCTGACCAGCCTGGGCCTGGACGAGGTCGCGGTTCGCCAGGCGGCGATGGACCGTCCGCAGGAGAGCACGTGGATGTCCGCGTTGCTGTCGCTGCAGCTGCTGATAAGCGTGCCGGTGACGATCGCCGCGCTCGTAGTGACGCTGCTGATCGCGCACGACGGCCCGACGCGAGTGGCTGCGGCCCTGCTCTCATTCACGTGCTTGTTCGCGGCGCTCGGCTCGGTCCGCGCGGTGTTTCAGCTGCGGATCCGCAACCGCTGGACGGCGGGCTTCGAGTTGTTCAACGGGCTGCTGTGGGCGATCGGCGTGTTCGCGATCGCCGCGGCCGGCGCGGGAATAGCGGCGTTCGCCGCGGCCTTTCTGGCCGCGAGCGCCGTGGTGAACCTCGCGCAGGTCGCGCTCGCCCGCCGGCAGATACCGCTCCGCCTGCGGGGCGGAGGAGCGGCTCGAGTCCATCTGCTGAGGATCGGGGTCCCGTTTGCGATCGCCAGCCTGCTGTATCTCTCCTACACGCAGATCGACCAGGTGCTCGTGTTCGAGCTCGCCGGACGGCGTGCCGCCGGCCTTTACGGGGCGGCCAGCAAGGTGTTCGACCGCGCACTGGTCATACCCGGAAGCATCCTGGCGACGATGTTCCCGCTGATCGCCGCGGCCTATAGGGAGGACCTCGTGCGGATGCGGGCGCTCGTCCAAACCTCGGTGGAGGTCCTGCTCGTCGCGACCTTGCCGGTCGTCTCCCTGGTGGCGGTCATCGGCCGGCCGCTGATGCGGCTCCTGTTCGGCGCGGAGTTCGCGCCCGCGGGCCCCGCCCTCAGCGTGTTGATGATCACGTTCGCGATCTCGGCCTTCAGTTACGTGGCGGGCGATCTCGTGATCGTGTTGCGCCTCCAGCGCCGCTACATCGTGTACGCCACCGTGGGGCTGATTGTGAACGTGGCGCTGAACGTGGCACTCATCCCGTCTTACGGCTTCATAGCTGCCGCCTGGGTCGGCCTGTTCACCGAGGTACTGGTGATCGGGTTGGCCCTGCGTGCCGTGTTCACCACGATCGACCAGCGCCTCCGGCTCGCCCGCATCAGCCGGATCATCGGCGTGTCCGCCGCCGGCGCGGTCGCCGCGCTCATCGCTCGGGAAGCAGGGTTGCCACTCGTGCCAATCGGCGCGGCTTGGTTGATGGCGACGGCCGGCGCGTGGCTGGTGCTGCGGCCATGGCCGGTCGCCGAGCTGCGCGGCCTCTTGAGCGGCCGGGCGGCCTGATCCTGGGGTCAGCCGCCAGTCATCGGGCCGGCGACGCGCTTGCGGCCGCGCCGGCGCCCGTTGACGATCGGCTCGTAGGAGTACTCGGCCGACTCGTGACCACCCACGACCACGAGCGCCGCTTTCCTCACACGTTCGCGGTCGAGCACCGCCCGGCACCGGCGTGCCTGATCGCGCGTGGTCAGGTACGTGCGGCCGACGATCAAGCTGGCGTCGATCATGGGTTGGGTGAGCAGTACCTGCGTGTCGGCGACCGGCAGCAGCGGCGGCGTGTCGATGACCACCAGGTCCGCCTGCCGAGCCAGGTCTTCGATCAGCAGCGCCATCTCCGGTCTCAGCAGCATGTCGCTCGGATGCGGCGAGAACGGTCCGGCCGGGAGGATTCTCAGCGTGTTCAGACCTTCGATCGGAGCGTGCAGTACCTCGTCGAGGGAGGCGTCTCCGATCAGCACGTTGGTGAGTCCGGCCTTGTACGGCTCGAGGTCGGCCCGCTTCTCGGAGGCGAACTGCTTCTGGAACGACGGGCGCCGTAGGTCGGCCTCGACCAGCACGACCTGCTGACCGGCCAGTGCCGTGGCATAGGCCAGCCCGGCGGCCACCGTCGTCTTGCCTTCGCCGCTCACCGCGCTCGTGACCAACACGGTGCGTAAGTCCGAGTCGCCCGACAGGTAGCTCAGAGCGCTGCGCAGGATCCGGAAGGACTCGAGGAACTCCGGATTCGTGGCCGGGCGCGGGCGGGTCAGACGCGGGACGCTGCCGATCGCCCGCAGGCCGTACGCGGTCTCGAATTCCTCGATCGTCTTGATCCGCCGGTCGAACAGATCGCTGAGGAAGACGGCGGCCAGGCCGATCGCCAGGCCGGCAAGCAGGCCGAGGACCGGGGCTCGCTTGAGGTTGGGCGAGGACGCGCTCGACGGGACCGCGGCCGTATCGATGAGGGTTGCGTCGCCGGTGGTCACCGCCTGCAGCGCGAGCACGTTGCGCAGCGCCTGGGCGAGCTGGTCGCGCTCTGCCGTGGCGGTGGTCGGGAGCGCGGCGATCTCGCTGCGCAGGCGCGTGGCGCCGGCGCCGGCCTGCTGTTGGGATTGCGCGCGCTCGAAGGCCACGAACTGCTCGGCAAACGTGTTGGCCAGCCGCGCGGCTCGGGCCGGGCTTGGGTCGGTCGCCTGGATCGTGATGATGTCCGCGTCGGGGTTGGCGGACGCCGAAACCTGTCCGGTCAGGTCGGAGGCCGACTCCTTGGTTCCGAGGGCGAGCTGAACGTTTCGGGCCACCGCGGTCGAGGTGACGAGCAGGAGGTTCGTCGCGGCGAGCCGGGCCGGGTCCTCTGAATTCTGCGCGGCGTTGGGGTCGATCAACGTCTGAAGGTTGGACTGGCGGATGAGCAGGCTCGATTCGGCCGTGTACTGCTTCGTGCTCGTGGCCGCCACCGCAAACGCGATCGCGGCGCCGCCGATCATCGCGACCGCCACCATCCACCAGCGATCTTTGATCGTCTGAAGTCCGTTGAGCAGGGCTGAGGGTGGGCCCGCGGCGGCGTCCTGGCCGTCGAAACTCATTGCCCCATCTTAGAGTTAGATGGCGAGGAAAACGCAGGGTGCCGCTCGCGAGCGAGCTTGTGGATCACGGCCAGGATGCCTATCGACGTCGCGAATATCGCGGTGCCCCGCGGGTCGGCGGGAACGACAGTGGTCGTGAGCTCGACGATGACCAGCCCAACCGTGCCGAGCCCCAAGGTGAGCGCGGTGAGTCGCTCGATCGGCTCCCGGGCTCGCCACCACAGCCGCAGGCCGACGGCGATAGTGGTCCCCATCAGCAGCAGGTAGGCGGCCAGGCCGATCAGGCCGCAGGTCATCCACCAGTAGAGGACGGCGTAGTGGGTGAAGTAGTGGTTGAACTGATACTCGAACGGCAGCGGCGATCGCTCGGGCCAGGGGACACCGATACCCAGACCCTCCAGGGGCTGGCGCTGGATCGCCGGCCACACGTTCTTCAACTCGGCCAGTCGGTAACGGTCCTCCTTGCTGGTCGCGACCTTGGTCGGGGTGACCGACGTCGCCCTGGTGATCAGCGTCCCTTGCACCGGCCCGGTCACGCCGGTCGCCGCGACCAGGTAGACGATCACCACGGATAACCCCACGGCCGGGAGCAGAAGGCGACGGTTCGTTCGCCGGCTTGCGATCACCACGATGACAACCAGCGCGAACGCGGCGGCCAGCCAGAACGAGCGTCGCTGGCCCAGCACGAATGACGCAAGGACCACGGGAGTCGACCACAGCATCCAGCGAGGCAGGCGGGTTCCCGACACCGACGCCCCAGCGACGGCGAGCAGGTAGACCATCTCCATCCAGTTGACCGCGGGTGCGAGGTAGCTGAGATGTCCCAGGCCAACCTCAGGTGTCGTGAAGTGACCCAGCGCGGCGACGACCCCGGCGGCAGACTTCACGACAGTCAGGGCGGCGACATAGCCGACCAATCGGCGGAGTTCACCCGTCGTGCGGATGACGTTGACCAGGATCAGCGGGGGCAGCAGCAAGAAGCCGTAGTTCTGAACCGAGCCGAGGACGGCGTATTTCGCGATGCCTGGTCCGAGCGCAGCGGTGGCGAAGCCGAACGCGATCGCGATCGCGACGAGCGCGAGGGCGGGAGCGAATGCCTCCGGTATGCGCGCCTCCCGTCCGGGCCTGATCACGTCCAGGAGCGCGGCGACGGCGGCCACGAGCAGCAAAAGGAAAATGACCGAGAAGTACGCCGGCGTCTTCAGGTAGAGCTTCGCGAACAGCGAGATGTTCCAGTCCTCCGTGTTCTCCGCGATCACGATCACGGTGATCCACACGGCGAACGCCGCACGTGAGTTGTTCAGGAGCAGAGGCACCGCGAGGAGCCCGGCGAGTGCGAGCAACGCCGGAACCACGCCGACCTTGTACGTGACGCCGGCGAGGACGGCGGCGAGCCCGGCTGCCCAGATCAAGCGCCCTCCGGCACGAGCAAACCGCCGCCGGTTCGGTCTCACCACGGGTATGACGCTCATCAGCGGTTAAGCCCCTCGATTCAGGTCCTGCCTGGCGTGCTGTGGGTCGGTTGCCTCGTGCTCGTGACACCCACCACGACCTGCGCGACGGTAGCAGTTGGATCGACGGGCGCCACGGGCTCTCGGGGTAACCTTCGCGCGGTGAGTCGGATGCTCGTCCTGATCTGCCGATCCTCGCAGCCATGCCGGCACCATCGGAGCGCCCGTATTTGACGTCGCTGCGCAGTCGCGACTTCGTCTGCGTCGGCTTCAACGACTGGGACAACGAGGTCTGGACAAACCAGCATCACCTGATGGCTCGCATCGCGGCCGCCGGCAACCGCGTGCTGTTCATCGAGTCGCTCGGCCTGCGCAGGCCGCAGCTCGGCTCGGCCCGGGACCTGCGGCGGATTGGCCGGCGCCTCCGGCGCGGCCTGGTGGGGCCGCGACACCAGGACGGCGTGGCTGTGCTCTCGCCGCTGGTCCTTCCGGTCCACGGTCACCGAGCCGTCAGCCGGCTCAACGCCGCGCTGCTCCGTTCCCAGGTCAGCCGGTCCGTCCGCCGCCTGGGCTTCGCTCGCCCGATCCTGTGGGGGTACGTCCCCCAAGCTCAGACCCTGATCGAGGCGCTCGACCCTCGGCTCGTCGTGTACCACTGCGTGGACGATATTGGCGCGCAGGAGCGCATCGACGCGGTCAGCTTCGCGGCCGCGGAGCGACGCTTCGCGCAACGTGCCGACCTGGTCCTCGCGAGTGCGCCGAGCCTAGCGGAGCGGATGCGCCACCTCACCGACAGCGTTCTCTATGTCCCCAACGTCGCTGATACCGGGCATTTCTCGCGCGCGCTCGAGGACGGGCCCGTCGACCCCGCGCTCGCCGCATTGCCGGAGCCTCGCATCGTGTTCGTCGGGGCGATCAGCTCGGCAAAGCTCGACTTCGAGATCCTGCGGGGTCTCGCGGCTGCACGGAGGGATTGGACGATCGCGCTGGTCGGCCCGGTCGGGCTGGGAGACCCGGGCACGGACATCTCCGCGCTCGTCTCTGAGCCGAACATCCATCTCCTTGGTCCCCGCAGTCAGGACGAGCTTCCGGACCTGCTCCGCGGCGCCGCCGCGGGATTGATCCCGTATGTGCGCACGCGGCTGACCGCAAGCATCTTCCCGATGAAGGTCTACGAATACCTCGCCGCGGGCCTCCCGGTCGTCACGTCACCGCTGCCGGCGCTCGAAGGACTGACGGAGCTCACGGTGGCGGACGGCGTCGGGGAGACGGTTGCGGCGTTGGAGCGACTTCTGGCCGAGGACTCGCCCGCGCTGCGGTCGTCGCGTAGCCAAGCGGCACAGGCGCATTCGTGGGACGCGCGGCTGGCCGAGATCGACGTAGCGCTGACCCGGTGCCAGACCTGATCGTCACCTCGGTGACGCCGAATCTGAAGACCGGACGCGGTGTCAGAACCTACGGCGTGACCGCCGCGCTGGCCCAGCTCGGGCAAGTCGAGGTCGCGTACGCGGTGTTTGACTGGCCGGAGCCGGCGCCGGAGTACGCGGCCCTCCCGAACGTGACGTTTCGTCCGCTCGAGGTCTCACGCGGCATCGCGCGCGCGGCGGAGTACGTTCGCGCGCGGCTGCGCGGGGTTCCGAGCGGCTTCGCGCGGGGGGTCTCGCCGGAGCTGGCGCGGGCGGCAGAGGGCGAGCCCCCGCAGGTTCGGGTTATCGCCGACGGCCCGACGGTGGCGGCGGCGCTGCTGCCGCTGGCGCGACGGCGCCCCGTCGTGTACCTGGCGCACAACCTCGAGTCGAGCTTCCGGCGGGATCGAGGAGGTGGGTTGCCGCGATTCGAGCGCGGCCTCCTGCGCACGTTCTCGGAATCCTGGATGGCGACCCGGGCAGACGAGCGAGGCGCGATCGAACTCGCCGGGGAAGACGCGCGAACGAGATACGTACCGAATGTCGTCGACGTCGCCGCGATCGAACCGGTTCGGCGGACTGGAGGCGAGCGCGCGGTGTTCGTGGGCGACTTCACCTACGAGTTCAACCTTGAGGCGCTGGCGTTCCTCGCCGACCAGGTCCTTCCGCGGATATGGGAGCGGCGACCGAAGCTCCGGCTCGCGGTGGTGGGCCGCGGGACGGAGGACCTGGTCCTCGACGAGCGGATCGAGATCCTCGGGTTCCTGGCCGACCTGCGCAGCGCGTACGGCGGCGCTGATCTCGCGGTCGTTCCGCTGCTGCACGGCGGCGGGTCGCCGCTGAAGTTCGTCGAAGCGCTCGCGTATGGACTGCCGGTGGTTGCCACCGACCATGCTGCCCGCCTGATCGAGGCGGGGGAGCCCGGTGCGCACTTCCTCAGCGCGGGCGGACCGCAGGAGTTCGCCGCCGCGGTGGAGCGGCTACTGGACGAGCCGACGGTGGGCGCGAGACTGGCCGCAGCCGGCCGCGAGCTCGTGGAAAGGAGCTACTCGACGCAGGCGCTTGCGCGTCTGCTTGCCTCCTGAAAAGGGTGTTGACCCGAAGCTCATCGCGCCAGCGGCGAGCGACGAAGCTTCGCGCGGACCTCTGAGAAGTCGAACAGCTCATCGACGAAGTCGTAGTGCCCGCGCTGCTCTTCAGGCACATCCTCGGCCTCGACGCGCGCGATCAGGCTCGGTAGTGCTCGGTAGAACTCCGGTGAGCGGTAAGGGGGGTGCAGAGACCACATCCCGGGATCCTCGCCGAGGAAGTCGAGACGGGCGAGCCGGTGCCTGCGCATCTCACGGGTCAGGATCTGCTCGGGCATGGCAACCATCGGATTGCGGTTGATCAGCGCCTTGACGCGGCTTCGAGCGAGCAGCGGCGGCGCGAGCGTCAGCGCTCCGATCCGCTCACGCAATCGGGCGCGATCGAGCAGGAACACACGCGTGCTCATCGAGTGAAATCGGAAGCCCAGGCGCAGTCCAGGCTCCGGCCGCGCGTCCGGCTGCCCGCACAGTCGACCGTCGGCGCGTGGAGGCCCCGGCAGCGGGGTTGCCAGCAACACGCTTTCATCCGCCCCGATCGCGGCCACCGCCTCCTGGACCCAGGTTTGGCTGTGGCCGCCGAACAGCATGTCGGAGTCGACGTGGAGAACCAAGTCATTCTCGGCCTGGTGCAGGCCGTAGAAGTAGGCGTACAGGGGGCCACCGCGGCTGTCCTTCATCGGAATGTGCTCGGTCGCGAAGAACCCGGCGGCGACCCGCCTCACGGCAGCCGGCGACGGATCGACGACATCGATGCGAGCGTGGGGATACGCGCTCTCCAGCCGCTCCAGCAGTTCGTTCATCGCCGGAAGCAGGTCGTTCCAGCGCTGGGCAAAGCGGCCGGCCGATGGGCGGACGGCATCAAGGGTGAACAGGATCTCGTCCACCTGCTCTCCCCACACCCGCAACTGATGCGGGGCGACGTGCACCGCGTGCTGGACGTCCGGCGGCGCGAGGTTGATCTGAAGCGTTACACGCATGAGAGCATCCGCACCCGACCATAAGCTGACCAAACCTTGCGCACCACAAGTTGGTAGGCTGCCGAGCCGCGGGCGGGGAGGCCGGCCTCCGAAAGGACGATTATGCCGAGACGCTTTCCACGATTTGTCGCGCCTTTTGCGGTGCTCGTCGCCGCTTGTTCGGTGCTCGTTGTGCTCGCTCCGCTGAGCGCGGCGCAGCGACCGAAGACGGCGCGAAGTGCCGCAGCGACCACGGGCCCCAGCCCGATTCTCGGCCTGATCGATGGAATGTCGCAGTGGCGGGACGTCGGCATGGCCAACCGTGCCCGCCAGGTCATCTCGACCAGCCATACCAAGTGGCTTCGCGAAGGCTTCTATTGGAGCCGAATCGAGCCGAAGGCCGGCGTTTTCGACTTCTCCCACTACGACCACATGGTCTTGCTCGCGGCGCAGCACGAGGTGCACATCCTCGGGCTGTTGTACATGGCTCCTCGGTGGGCGGCGAAGACCCCGACGGCGGTTCCGGCCGATCCCGCTGCGTACGCTGCCTTCGTCGCCGCCGTGGTCGGCCGGTACGGACCGGGCGGGACGTTCTGGGCTGCGCATCCGAATCTGGCCGCCTACGCCGTCCAGACGTTCGAAATCTGGAACGAGGCCTATTACCCCAACGGCAACGGCGGTCGGTACGACCCGGGTCGCTATGCACGTCTCGTGCAGGCGGCGGTCACCGCGGGCCGTGCGGCCAGTCCGGCCGCACGGTTTTTGATCGGCGCCGAGATGCAGGGCGAATTCGTCGGGGCAGGCGCCCGGCATAACTGGGTCTGGTGGGTCGACGCCATGTACCAGGCCGTTCCCGACCTCAACAACTACTTCGATGGCGTCTCCGTGCATCCCTACGGCCACGACATCACCCACCGCTCGCCGGCCATCCCCGGCCGGCCCTACTACGGATATGACCAGATGCGCCGTATCGAGCTGATTCGAAAGCAGTTCGTCAACCACGGAGCGTCGGACAAGCCGTTCTGGGCCACCGAGGTCGGATGGCCGACGTGCACGCACGGGACCACTCGATGCGTCAGCCTGGCCGGCCAGCGCCGGAGCCTGAGCACGATCATCCGCTACGCGGAGACCCGTTGGCAGAGCTATGTCCGGGCCGTGTTCGTGTTCTACTTCGACGACGTCGGACGCAACTCGGCCAATCCGGACAACGACTACGGCCTAACCTACTTCAACCACCGGCCCAAGCTGGCTCTGCCCGCGTTCCGGGCGTTCGCCGCGCTGTCTCCGGCGACCTCCGGCTGGTAGGAGCCTCCCGCTGCGGCGGGCTCAGCCCTCGGTGGCCTGCGCCTTGAACACGGCCAGGCCGGGTTTGGGGGTGCCGTCGTTGTATGCGAGCCCGTAGTCGTTCTCGGGATTGCTGGGGTCTGGGTGTGAGTCGTCGTAGCTGTAGACGAACACGGCTTGGACGAAGCTCTTCCAGGTGGTTCGGGCGTAGTCGAAGACCGTGGTCAGATCGGCGGCCTGTCCGGCCGGGGTGGTGCAGCGGACGCTGCCGCTCGTGCACGTGGGCCAGCCGATCTCGGTGATCCACAGCGGCTTGTTCGCGGCGCCGTGGGCGGCGAACTCGTCATGGATCGCTTCGACGCGGCGGATCTGCTCATAGCCGTCATAGGGGAGTCCGGGGGTGGGGAAGCTGAGATCGGTCAGGTCGGTGCCGTAGGGGTGCACGGCGACGCCGTCGAAGTAGTCGTTGAGGTCGGGGACGGCCTGGTAGAGAGCGTCGATCCACCACACCCACGCGTCGCCGACGTGCTGGGACTGGTTCTCGGCGGCCAGCAGGAAGCGCGCGTCGGGGTCGGCCTGGCGCCCGGCGATGGCGACGGCCTTGACCAGCCTGGCGTAGCTGGCGGGGTCGTAGTCGCCATTGTTGCCGTTGTCGTAATACGGCTCGTTCCACAGCTCAAAGGTCTGGATCGCGTAGGTCGAAAGCGCCGGATTCTGGCTCCAGAAGGTGCCGTGTGGGCCGTATCGGCGCACGACCGCGGCGACATAGCCGGCGAACATGGTCGGGTCGGCGGGGATGGCGCTGTCGCTCGGGCCGGCCCAGCTCGGGACGTCGAACAGGAGGGGGAGGAGGTGAATGCCGTGCTGGGCCGACTCGAGGACGAAC
Source organism: uncultured Solirubrobacterales bacterium (assembly GCA_963834675.1). Classification (GTDB taxonomy): domain Bacteria; phylum Actinomycetota; class Thermoleophilia; order Solirubrobacterales; family Solirubrobacteraceae; genus Palsa-465. The sequence continues at coordinate 486,442 of CAWICS010000007.1, read as the reverse complement.
CGGTCATAGAGCGAGAAGTCGAACACGCCGGGCTGGGGCTCGATGTCGTTCCAGTCGAAGTCCTCGCGGATCCACTTCGTCCCGGTCTGCGACTCGATCTGGTCGAGTCGGTTGTTCATGTAGCTCCAATGCACCGCCGAGGCATCCAGGCCGACGTGGAGCGAGCCCTGGACTGCACCCGTCGCCGAGTCCGGTACGGGGCTGGTGTTCGCGCCGTTAGGAGTAGGAATGGGGGTGGGGGATGTCGCCGGACGGGGCGCCGGGGTGGCCGTGGGGCCCGGGGTGGCCCGCGCGGGGGGCGTGCTCGTCGGAGCACTCGCCGTGCTCGTCCGCGCGGGCACTGGGTTGCGGCCGAAGATTCCCTTACGGTTGGGGACGTGACGGCGAGGCCGCGGGCAGCCGCGCTTGCCGTGATTCGTGCGGGTCGTCCGCTCGGCGCAGGAGGAGCGGCGGGCGCTTTTGGGGGTCGCGGCGAGGACCGTCCCGGTCGTCGCCGAGAAGGCGATAAATACCGCGGTGACGACCAGGTATCTGGCGAGTCGAACCGAGCCTCCCATACAAGTGAGATCGGAACGATCCGGCGGTTTAGTCCAAACTCACCGGTTAAAGGTGGACCGTCGTTCGATGCGGATCAGGAATTCGCCTTGAAGACGGCGAGCGCGGGCTTGGGGGTCCCATCGTGGTAGGCCAGCCCGTAGTCGTTCTCGGGGTCGCTGGAGTCTGGGTGTGAGTCGTCGTAGCTGTAGACGAATACGCCGTGGACGAAGCTCCTCCAGGTCGTGTGGGCATCGTTGAAGACCGTCGTCAGGTCGGCGGCTTGTCCGGCCGGGGTGGTGCAGCGGACGCTGCCGCTCGTGCAGGTCGGCCAGCCGATCTCGGTGATCCACAGCGGCTTGTTCGCGGCGCCGTTGGCGGCGAACTCGGCGTGGATCGCCTGGACACGGCGAATCTGGTCGTAGCCGTCGTAAGCCCGTCCGATCCTGGGGAAGCTGAGGTTGGTGAGGTTGGTGCCGTAGGGGTGCACGGCGACGCCATCGAAGTAGTTGTTCAGGTCCGGGACGGCCTGGTACAGCGCGTTGATCCACCAGACCCAGGCGTTACCGACGTGCTGGGACTGGTTCTCGGCGGCGAGCAGGAAGCGGGCGCCCGGGTCGGCCTGGCGTCCGGCGATGGCGGCGGCCTTGACCAGCCTGGCGTAGCGCCCGGGGTCGTAGTCGCCGTTGTCGCCGTTGTCGTAATACGGCTCGTTCCACAGCTCGAAGGTCTGGATCGCATAGCCCGCCAGGCCGGGGTGCTGATTCCAGAAGCTGCCGTGCGGCCCATAGCGCCCGACGACGGCCGCGACGTATGCGGCGTAGGCCGAGGGATCGGCCGGGATCGAGTTGTCGGTCGGCCCCGCCCAGGACGGGGTGGAATACAGCAGCGGCAGCACGTGGACGCCGCGCTCGGCGGTCAGCAGCATGTACTGGTCGAAGCGGGAGAAGTCAAACACGCCGGGCTGGGGCTCGATCTCGCTCCACTCGAAGTCCTCGCGCAGCCATTTGGTCCCGCTTGCCGAGAGGACCTGGCCGAGACGAGGCGCCATGGTGTCCGTCCAGCCCGCCACCGAGGCGTTCAGACCGACGACCAAGCCGGGCGAGTTGTCGACGCTCTGGCGCGTCGAGTGGCGAATCGTGTGGCGCCGATTCCGGCCCCGGCAGCGGCGCAGGCGGGCATGACGGGCGCGGCGAGCCTTCGCGGTCGGACAGGTGCGGTGCTTACTTGACTCTGGGCTCGCCGAAGCGGACGCGGCGCCCCCGAGGGCAATGGCGAGCGCGAGGATCGCGGTGAGGATCAACGTGATGCGGCGGGTCACATCCCATGTCCTCGACCAGGCCGAGCGGTTTTTGATGTCAGTTTTCGGACCGGACGGATGTCCGACCGGAAAACTGGACGGATGGATCGTTCCCGGCCCGGGTAGGAGTGTTAAAGCTTCGTAAACTGGATCTTTGTTCGCACGACGCGGTAACTGTCCGAAAAGGGGGGATCGGCGCATGGCGGTGACACGGGGCGCCCCGAAGACTTCGGTTCGATCCGGGCCGGCTCGCGGGCATTGCAGGCAGGGACCAGCACTCGGCCCAGAGGGGCGGGCTCGGCGCTGTGCTGGCCGCTACCGCGCCGCCCGACTGGATCTGAAACGCAGCGCTGGGGCGCTAGGGACGGTGCTCAATAGGTCATCGAGGCTGCCCGACCCGCGAAACACCTGTTCGCCGGTACGCAAGATGTGCCGCATTTCGCGCGTAAATATGTGCAAGTCACCGGCGCGCCAGGGATGGAATCCACCGCGCTAGTGAGGGCTTCGTAGGAAAGCTGAGACACCCAGTGGGATGTGCTCCCCGAGCAAGGGTTAAGGAGAGACTGCTTCGGGTCGGCTTAGTCGTCGCGCTGCTCGGCGCAGCCAGCTTCGCGCTCGCCGGGACGGCGTGGGCCGACGGCGTCACCAACGCCAACGACACACTGCGCACAGGCTGGTACCCGGACGAGGGCTCGATCACCCCGAGCCTGGTCAGCGGATCGACATGGGGCCGGCTGTGGTCCGCCCCGGTCGACGGACAGGTGTACGCCCAACCGTTGCTGGCGCCGAGCGGGACGCTGATCATCACCACGGAGACCGACCATGTCTACGGGCTCGATCCAGCCACCGGCAACCAGAAGTGGGGGCAGGACCTGGCCCCCAACGGTCCGTGGGACCCGGCCGACGTCGGCTGCTCGGACCTCGTGCCGTCGAGGGGCAGCACAGCCACGCCGGTGATCGACACCTCGACGAACACCGTCTACCTGACCCACAAGACCTACGACGACGCCAACCACGACCACGCCGTGTGGTGGATGGACGCCCTGGACGTCGCGTCCGGCCAGGAGCGATCCGGCTTCCCGGTGCAGCTGAGCGGACCGGCGGACAACGACCCCTCGCTGACGTTCGGGGCCGAGGACCAGGATCAGCGGGCCGGCCTGCTCTTGATGAACGGCGTGGTGTACGCCGGCTTCGGCTCAGTTTGCGACACCTCGCCGTTCCAGGGGTGGGTGTTCGGCGTCTCCACCTCCGGTCAGATCAAGGCACGCTGGGCTTCGGTCACGAACGGCGACGGCGGCGGCGTATGGCAAGCGGGAGTCGGGCTCAGCTCCGACCGCCCAGGCTCGATCCTGCTCGCGACCGGCAACGGCGGCGCGCCGAGCACGCCTGCGCCGGGGAGTTCTCCTCCGTCTTCGTGCGGCGAATGCGTCATCCGGCTCGACGTCCAGCCTGACGGCACGCTTAAGCCCGTCGACTTCTTCGCCCCGTTCGACGCCGCGCAGCTCGACCAGTTCGACTCCGACTTCGGCTCGGGCGGCGTGGAAGGGCTGCCCGACCAGTACTTCGGCACCGCCTCGGTGCCCCACCTCGCCATCGCCGTGGGCAAGGAGGGCTATGTGTACCTGCTCAACCGCGACGATCTCGGCGGCTACCAGCAGGGCACCGGTCAGGGGGACGAAGTGGTCCAGCGGCTCGGGCCATCGGGCGCGGTGTTCGGCCGTCCTGGCGTGTGGCCGGGCGACGGTGGCTACCTGTACATCCCGACCTCGTGCTGCCAGAACGGCGGCGGAAATCTCGACGTCTATCAGTACGGCCAGACCGCCTCGGGTGATCCGTCGCTGTCGGAGGTGGCGAGCTCATCCGACGTGTTCGGATTTGGCAGCGGTTCGCCCGTCGTCACCTCGAATGGGACGACGTCGGGCAGCGCACTCGTTTGGATCATCTGGGCGGCTAACCGAATGGGCAACGGCGGGCAGCTGCGGGCTTATGACCCGATACCGGTCAACGGTCAGCCAGTCCTGCGCTGGAGCGCATCGATCGGCAACGCGACCAACTACAGCACGCCCGGCGTGGGCGCCGGGCGGCTCTACGTGGGCACCCGGGACGGGAAGGTGCTCGCGTACGGCTCGCCGGTCGCCTCGCCGCTGGGCGGATCCGGGCTGTCCTTCCCGAGGACGACGATCGGGTCAACCGATCAACAGACGCTCACGCTCACGGCCAACCGTGTCGTGACGATCAACAGCCTGACCTCGTCTGACCCGAGCCAGTTCAGCCTCGGGACGCCGTCCCAGTCGCTGCCGGCCACGCTCAGCACTGGGGAGCAGATCTCGGTCCCGGTCACGTTCCGCCCGAACCACCCGGGCCAGATCGGCGGGCAGGTGACCGCGAGCACGAACGCCGGCGACGTCTCGTTCTCGCTCTCGGGCAGCGGCCAGGTCAATGGGCCCAGCCTGGCCGCGAGCACGGCGGTCCTCTCGCTGGGCGGAACCTCCGTGGGCGGGCATCTGACCGGAAGCTTCGTGTTGACCAACCAGGGCAGCCAGACGCTCACGATTCAAGGCCTGCACGCACCCGGCGCGCCCTTCTCGTCCACGGACGCCCCCTCCAGCGGCACGATCGATCCGGGCAAAAGCATTAGCGTCGACATCTCGTTCGATCCGACATCGCCCGGCCAGTTCACCCCCGACAAGTACACGATTGGGTTCGACAGCACGGGCGGTCCCGTGAGCGTCGGGCTGTCGGCCACGGCGGGAACCCCCGGCGACCTTCAATTCTCCAGTCAGGCGATCGACTTCGGAGCGACCCCGGTCGGCACCACGGCGACCAGGAGCTTCACGATCACCAACGCCGGCGGAACGGCGGTCCACATCAACAAGTCCAAGCCACCGTTCGGGGGGGCGTTCGCCGCGACGACCAGCCTGCCGGAAGGCACCTCGCTCGCGCCCGGCCAGACCGTCACCGAGACCGTGACGTTCTCGCCGACGGCCATCGGCGCGGCGAGCAGTGTCTGGCCGATAACCGGCGACGACACGACAGGGGCCCATCAGGTCCAGTTGAGCGGCACCGGCGTGATCCCCTCGACCGGGGGAGGAACCGGGACAACCCCGCCGCCTCCCGCCAAGAAGCCGTCGCTGCCGGTCGCGCCCAAGCTGGTGCCCGGCGTGGCGAGCACCTCGCACCTGCGGAGCATCTACATCACATACACGGCGAAGGCGGCCGGCGTGAGCCACTTCGTGCTCCAGCGTGCGGTGGTCGGCCGTCGGAGCGGCCACGGGTGTGTCGCCACCACCGCTCGAAACCGCTCGCGGCGCACCTGCACGCGCTACGTCACGGTCAAGAGCTTCACTCATCGTGACCACGCAGGAGCCGTCCGGCTGCGCCTCGGCGCCTTCGTGGCGCTTCGGACGCTCGTCCCGGGGTCCTACCGCCTGCAGTCGATCCTGCTCGACAGCGCCGGCGGCAAGCACGCGTTCAACAGCACGCTGCGGATCATCCTCCCGCCGCGCCGCCATACGACGCGCGATGTCGCCCCCGCGCTCGCTCCGATCGGCGAGTTGGTGCGTCAGCTCGGCGCGCTGCTCAGCCTGATGTAGGCGGTCAGCGGAGCCCGCCGGAGTCGGCCGCGTGCTCGCGAGCCCCCTGGCTGTCGCGCAGGCGCAGGATCTCAGCCACCGTGAGCATCATGATCTTGAGGTCGAAGCCGAGTGACCAGTTGCGGATGTAGTGGTTGTCCCACTCGACCCGGTCGGCGATCGAGGTCTGGCCGCGCAACCCGTTCACCTGCGCCCAGCCGGTGATGCCCGACTTCACGCGCAGACGGTCCTCGTAACCGTTCACCTCGGCACCGAAGAGCGCGGCGAACTGCGGGCGCTCCGGCCGCGGCCCGACGACGCTCATCTCGCCGCGCAGGACATTGATCAGCTGGGGGACCTCGTCGAGCGAGGTGGCGCGCAGCCACCGCCCGAGCGGCGTCGTGCGGTCCTCGCCCTCGATCCCGCCCGGCGCGCAGCCCTCGGGGGGAACGAATTCGTCGTCGCGGCGCGGGTTCGGCTCGCGCATGGTGCGGAACTTCAGTACGTCGAACACCCGACCGTCGCGGCCGACGCGACGCTGGCGAAACAGCGCCGGTCCGGGCGAGGTGAGTCGAACCGCGACGGCGACCGCTCCGAGCACCGGCGCCATCGCGGTCAGGACGATCAGCGCGATGCCCCGATCGAGGCCATGCTTGACGGCGAACTGCCAGCCGCGGGGGTCGGTGGGATGCAGCGAGATGAGGGGCAGGCCGCCCAGGTGATCGAGCACCGCGCGGTCGTTGATTGCCTCGAACATTCGCGGGACGAGCGAAACCTCGACGCCGAGCTTCTCGCACTCCCTCACCTTCTCCAGGAGGACGTGATCGGGCTCGGCGGAGAAGGCGAGGATCAGGCGGCGCGCGCCGGTCTGGCGGATCGCCTCGCCGAGATCGTCGAGACCGCCCAGGTCCGGGATCCCCGAAGCGGGCGGATAGTCGAGCGTGGGCATCGGGTCTGAGTCGAGGAAGCCGACCGGACGCAGCCCGTAGCCGCGGTCGCTGGTCAGGCGCTTGACCAGACGCTCCGCGACGACCCCTGAGCCAAGGATCAGCGTGGGCGTGGCCAGCGCGTGGTTGCGCCGCGCTTGGACGCGAACCGAGGCCAGCACGATCCGGGCCACGCTGAGGTACACGGCGGCGAACAGCCACAGCCTCAGCGCGAGGCCGACCGGGTGTGTGCCGCCGATGATCGAGCCGGCGGCGACCATCATCATGGCCGACAGCGACGCTGCTCCGATCACGTGGCCCGCGGTGTCGAGGACCGTCCGTCCTAGTCGCTCGTCAGGGTCTTGACGCGCCCGCAGGATGACCAGCGTCAGAGCCGGGAAGACGGCGGCCAGCCATCCGGCTCCGCCCCAGCGAGGGATCGGCGCCGCGTAGAACGCGGCCGTGGCCGCAAGGCAGAGCACCAGCGCATCCATCAGCAGGCGCGCTTGAGACCAGAGCCGCCCGTCGAGCAGCCGGCCTACGCCGGCGGCGACCAGCTCGGAACGCGCGATCGGGAGCTGGATCGACTCCGCGCGCTCTACATGGGATGCGGCGTGCGGCGTCATTGCCGGCCCCCGCCCGGTCGCATCGTCGACCCGCTAGCGGTTCCATCCTCTATTTCGGGCCACTTTCCGTTTCCTTGTCCCCACAATGGAAGGCCGATCCTCTGTTTCGTAGTCCGTTACTTATCCCTACTAAGAACGCATCATACCAGCCAAAAACGGTAGGTCTGACGATTCAAACCAACGGTTTTCGGCGCTTTTGGTTTTTGGCGGGTCTTGGATGCCCTTGGCCCCTGCGCGTAGGATTCGAAGCGACAAACGCTCGATAGAGGAGGGTCTCCGTATGTCGCGACTCATCAGGATGGACGGGAGCGGCCACACGACGGTTGCGGAATGGGCAGCCGGCGACCCCCAGAGCATCGAGGCAGCTGCCGTCGCGTTTCGCGCCGAGCTCGATCAGGGCTACTACGCGCTCGTGTCTCACGGCGCCGGGAGCGCCGAGCAGGTGCGCGAGCTTCCCCTCGACGCCGACCTGGTCATTCTGCGCCGCCCGATCGCCGGAGGCTAGCCCTGAGCTCGCTCGCGCCCGTCGAGCCCGGCGGCCCGCTACCGGAGCTGGCTAACGTTCACTGGCGCCGGCGTGCCGATGAGGACTCCCTGCGCCGGGCCGGGCGCTTGTGGACCCTTTCGACCGTCGCCCACACGGTGCCGTTCGTGGTTGCGGCGGTGGTGCTGGGGCTGGCCGCTCCGGTCCTGATCCCGTTCGCCCTGCTTTGCCTGGTTCACGCTTGGGCGATCCCCGAGCTCTACGCCGCCCGCGGCGCCCGGGTAGTGAAGCGGGTGGGAGCCGAGCGCGGCGGATCCGAGCGGGTGGCGCTCGGTCTGCTCGGCGACCTCGTCGACCACCAGGCACGCGAGCTGCATGGACGCAGCGGCTTGATGCTCGAGCCCGGGAAGCTCGGCGTCTGGCTGGTGGGGGAGGCCGGAGCGATGCTGGTCAGGCCGGGTGGGCGGCGCGTGCACTGCTACTGCGTGCGGACGACCGATCCCGACCTCCCGCCCAGCGATCGCCTGGCGCATCTCCTGCTGGCCTTGCGGAGCGACGAGCTGGGCTTTGTCACGCTGGCGAACCTGGCCTTCGCGGGCGCGCGGTGGCGGGTCCGCCGGCGCCTGGGCGCGCCCGCCCGCGTGGCCCTCGACGCCGCGGCCGGGCAGGCGCGCGCTCTCTAAGCGGGCCCCGCGGATCATCCGCATGCCCGAAAGTTTGTCCCCAGGGCCAATGTGGGTACGAGCGCAAATGCCGATCATGCTTGCCATGACCCGCCCAATCACAACGTCCAAGGTCCTGCTCGTGGAGGACCGGCGGATCGCCCCCGCCACCCGCCGGGACACACCGATCCGGCGCTACCGCCTCGCCCGCCTGCGCTTCGACTCGGGTCGCAGTGAAGGCGAGTCACGCTTCGATTACCTCAAGCGCGTCTACGACTGACTGACTCTTAGCCACTCCTTCATCGAGCCGCCTGGCCGCGGGAGTACGCTTTGAGTATGCAAACTCAAGTCGAGGCCCATCGGGGGCGTCCGCCGGTGGTGCGGAAAGCGGCCGCGGGCGTGGTGCTGGTCGTGGCGGCCGCGCTCATCCTCAAGATCGTGATCGGGTTCGTGATCGCGATCTTCTGGACCGTAGTCGTGATCGCCGCGGTGCTGGCCGTTATCTGGGCCGTCAAAACGCTGGTTTGGTGACGCCAGGCCCGTGGTGACATGGGCCTGGTCGTAATCCTGTTCTTCTTTGGCCTGGCCGGCGGGGTAGTGGGGCGCTTGAAGGGCAGCTCGTTCCTGCTCTGGTTCCTGATCTCTGCCTGCGTGCCGTTCGTCGGGCTCCTGACCGCGATCTTCTACCGATGGGACAACCAGGAGCTCCGGCGCCAGTGCCCTGGCTGCGGTCGGGTGGTGAAGCTGCACGACGCGGTGTGCGTCCGGTGCGGGGAGGAGCTCGAGTTCCCCGAGGTGGCGATCGCCTCGGAGATGCAGGTCCGGCAGCGGCGCGCGGCGGCCTCCGGCTGATCGCCCCGAGGCCCCCTGGATCGCCAAAAACCCGCTGTTACACTCGCGTTTCCCGGATGGTGGACCCCCGAAGGAGGCAGCGAATATGCGCGCAGTCGACGCCCTGATGGAATGTCTGAAGGCCGAGGGCGTCGATGTCGTATTCGGGCTTCCGGGCGGAGCCAACCTGCCCACCTACGACGCGTTCTACGATGCCGGCATCCGCCACATCCTGGTCCGCCACGAAGCCGGCGGTGGGCACGCCGCCGAGGGCTACGCCAAGGCGACGGGCAAGGTCGGGGTGTCGCTGGCCACAAGCGGCCCCGGGGCCACCAACCTGATCACGCCGATCTGCGACGCGATGATGGACTCGGTCCCGGTGGTGTTCATCACCGGCCAGGTGCGCACCGAGCTGCTGGGCACCGACGGCTTCCAGGAGGCCGACATGATCGGCATCAGCATGCCGGTCGTGAAGCACAGCTTCATGATCCAAGACCCGCTGGAGATCCCGCGCTCGATCCACGAGGCGTTTCATCTGGCCAGGACCGGACGTCCCGGCCCGGTGGTGGTCGACATCCCGCAGGATCTGAGCCGGGCCGACATCCCGTATGAGCCGGTCACCGACATCCGCCTCCCCGGCTATCAGCCGACCACCGAGGGCAACCAGAAGCAGATCCGGATCGCGGCCAAGGCGCTGGCCAACGCGCGGCGCCCGATCATCTACGCCGGCGGCGGCGTGGTGTCGGCGGGGGCGGCGGCCGAGCTGACCGAGCTTGCTACCTCCGACCGCTTCCCGGTGACCTGCACGGTGATGGGCCTCGGCGGTTTCCCGGGGACGCACGACCAATGGCTCGGGATGCTCGGGATGCACGGCACCCGGGCGGCGAACTACGCGATGGACGAGGCCGACCTGATCTGCGCGATCGGGGCGCGCTTCGACGACCGGGTGACCGGCAAGCTCTCGGAGTTCGCTCCGCGGGCCAAGTTCATCCACATCGACATCGATCCGGCCGAGATCTCCAAGAACGTCCCGGCCCATATCCCGATCGTCGGTGACGCCAAGAACATCCTCCCGCGGCTGACCGCCGAGTACCGCGCGCTGGCCGCCGATCCGGGCCGGCTGGAGGAGTGGTGGTCGCGCATTCGGGTGTGGCAGGAGCGCCACCCGCTGCGCTACGAGGACTCGACCGACTCCGAGATCAAGCCGCAGTACATGATCCAGTCGCTGTACGAAGCGACGGGGGGCGACGCGATCGTGACCAGCGACGTGGGCCAGCACCAGATGTGGGCCGCGCAGTACTACCGCTTCCCCCAGCCGCGCCGGTGGATCAACTCGGGCGGCCTGGGCACGATGGGCTTCGGGCTCCCGGCCGCGATGGGCGCCAAGGTCGGTTGCCCCGATCAGACCGTCGTCTGCATCGCCGGCGACGGCTCGGTCCAGATGAACATGCAGGAGCTCGCCACCTGCACCCAGGAGGGCATCGCGATCAAGGTGTTCATCATGAACAACGGCTATCTGGGCATGGTCCGCCAGTGGCAGGAGCTGTTCTGGGACAAGCGCTACAGCCAGGTCGACATGGGCCAGTGGCCGGATTTCGTCAAGCTGGCCGAGGCCTATGGAGCCAAGGGGATCCGCTTGCAGGACAAGCGGACGCTGGTTGACGACATGAAGGAGGCGCTCGCCATGGACGGGCCGGTGCTGGTCGACGTGCGGGTGACCCGCGAGGAGAACACCTACCCGATGATCCCGGCCGGCCAGCCGGCGCGGAACATGGTGGGGTGAGGCGTCATGGGTGAGCCGGGAACCAAAGAAGTCCTCTCGCTCGACGAGCTCGAGGCGGTCGCCGGCCTGCGCACCGGGCGCAAGCACGTCCTGTCGATCCTGGTCGAGAACAAGCCGGGCGTCCTGACCCGGATCGCCGGGCTGTTCGCCCGCCGCGGATTCAACATCGACACGCTGGCCGTCGGGCCGACCGACGACGAGCGGATCTCGCGCATCACCTTGACGCTGGATGGGGCACTGCACCCGATCGACCAGGTGACCAAACAGCTCCACAAGCTGGTCAACGTGTTGAAGATCCGGGATCTGGAGCCGCGCGAGACGCTGGCCCGCGAGCTGGCGATGTTCAAGGTGTCGGCCGACGGCGCCAGCCGGGCGGAGGTCATGCAGATCTGCGAGATCTTCCGCGGCAAGGTGGTGGACGTGACCAAGCGATCGCTGGTCATCGAGCTCACCGGCACGTGCGACAAGGTCGACGCGTTCGAGCAGCTGGTCCGGCCGTTCGGGCTGATCGAGATGGCGCGGACCGGCGAGATCGCGATCGCCCGCGGACGCAGCGAGACGTAGGGAATTTGCCGCCGGGTCCGGGTAGCCTCCGGGCGTGACCTTGCCCGCCTCCGGTGTTGCGCCCGCCTGGGGCTGGCTCGACGCCGATGCCGTTGGCCGGCTCGAACGGCGGCTTGAGACGGCGCTCCGTCGCGCGCGTACGACCGGGACCGCTGTGTTGGCCAGCGTGACCGCGGGCGTCGACCCGGCGGTCGACCCGACCGCGGTTGCGGAGGCGTCGAGACGGCCCGGCGAGCACTGGTTCTGCTTTGAGCAGCCAGACCGCGATGGGTATGCGGTGGCGGCAATGGGGTGCGTGCGGGCGCTCGAGGCGCGCGGGGCCGACCGGTTCGATTCGGTGGCGCGTCGGTGGTCTTCGGCGGCTTCGGACGCGCTGGCCGACGCTTTGGACGGCCCGCCGGGATCGGGACTCGTCGCGGTGGGGGGCTTCGCGTTTGCCGGCGACGGGGGCGCCTCGACCCGCTGGGAGGGGTTCGCGCCGGCCTCGATGATCGTGCCCGAGGTGTCGCTGGCCCGGCGCGGGCCTCGGGTGTCGCTGACCGTGAACGTTGAGGTGGCGCCGGACGACACGCTCGAGGACCTTCGCCGGCGGGTGGGGGAGCGGCTGTCTGAGCTCTCGACGGCCTCGCTGCCGCTGCTCGACCCGGCGCCGGCCGGCGCCTACCGGGTGCTGAGCCCGATGCCGCCCTCGCACTTCGAGGAGGCGGTGGCGCGCGCGGTGCAGCGGATCCGGGGCGGCGAGTTCGAGAAGATCGTGCTGGCCCGCGATGTCGAGGTGCACGCGCCGATCGACCACGACATCGGGGCGGTGCTCGGGCTGCTGCGCGAGGCGTTCGCGTCCTGCTACGTGTTCGCGGTGGGGCGGGGGGATGCCGCTTTTGTCGCCGCCAGCCCGGAGCTGCTGGTGCGCCGAGAGGGCCAGCGGGCCTCCACGGTGGCGCTGGCGGGCTCGGCGCGCCGCAGCGCGGACCCGAGCATCGACGACCATCTGGGCGAGCAGCTGCTTCAGAGCGACAAGGACCGCTCGGAGAACGAGATCGTGGTCCGCCGGATCGCCCGGGCCTTGCGGCCGCACTCGGTCTGGGTTACTGCGGCGCCGGAGCCCGCGCTCGTGCGGGTGGCCAACATCCAGCACCTCGGCACGCCGATCCGGGCGCAGCTGGCGGCGCCGCTTAGCGCTGTGGAATTGGCCGGGGTCCTGCATCCGACGCCCGCCGTGGGCGGCGAGCCGCTGGATGTGGTCGAGAAGCTGATCCCGGCGCTCGAGGGCCTCGACCGAGGGTGGTACGCCGGTACCGTGGGGTGGAGCGACGGCGCCGGCGACGGCGAGTTCTGCGTGGCCCTGCGCTGCGCGCTGCTCCGGGGACGGCTGGCGACGTTGTATGCCGGCGGCGGAATCGTCCGCGACTCAGAGCCGTCGGCCGAACTGGCCGAGACCGAGGTCAAGCTGGGCGCGTTGCTACCTGTGCTGTCGGGATAGCGCGCAGCGCCGCGTCGGCGGCGCGGCGGTGCAGCTCGAGGTTCTCGACCCGGTTGGTGCGGACCTCGATGATCGTGGTCTTGGTTGCGCTTACGGAGGCCTCGACTGCGGCGCGGAACTCGGGGAGGGTTTCCGGTCGTTCGAACCCGCAGTCGTAGAGTGCCGCGGCGTGGGCGAAGTCGAGGCCGTGTGGCGTGGCGACGTGCTCCTCGAACGCGTCGGTCTCGCCGGCCACCGGGAGGAAGTGGAAGATCCCGCCGCCGTCGTTGTTGAGCAGCACGATGGTCAGGGGCAGGCCGAGCCGGCGGCCGGCCAGCAGGCCGCCGATGTCGTGGGCGAGCGCGACGTCGCCGATCAGCAGGACGACCGGGCCATCGTCCGCGGCGGCGGCGCCGAACGCGCTCGAGACCGTGCCGTCGATCCCGTTGGCGCCCCGGTTGGCGAGCACGCGTGGGCCGTCCTCGCGCGCCGGCAGATACAGCTCGACGTCGCGGATCGGCATCGAGGAGGCCACGTATAGCGTGGCGCGCGCGTCCAGCCACTCACCGAGACGGCTCGCCACGAGCGGCTCGGACAGCTCCTCGCCGAGTGTTCGGGTCAGGGCCTCGCCGGCCGCGTCGTCCGCGGCCCGCCACGAGGCCAGCCACTCGGGCGGAGCGGGTATGACCTGGCCGGCCCTCATCCCTTCGAGCAGGGCCCGGGTGGGCGCTCCAACACGCAGGCCGACGACCGCGGCCGGGTCGTGCCAGACCGTGTCGGCATCGATCGCGATCTGAGCGGCGTCGAGGCCGGCCAGCCACGCGCGCAGCGGCTTGGAGGTCGGGAGGTCGCCGGTACGGATCACGAACTCCGGCCGGTGCGCGTCGGCGAACCGCGGATCGCGGAGCAGCAGGTCGTAATGGGCGATGGCGGCGGGGCCATGGCGCGAGCCCGACAGCGGATCGGCCAACAGCGGGATGCCGGCGCGCGCGGTGAAGCCGGCCAGCTCGCGGGCTGCGCCGGCGTCGCGCTCGGCGCCGGCCACGATCACGATCCGGCCGAACGGATGGTCGCCACCGCTTGGGGCGCTTACCGGTGGCGCGTCGAACGCGACGTATGGTCGGTCGTCGTCCCGCCCGCTGTCGTCCTCGGGCAGAGGACCGTTGAGGACAAGCGGCTCGCGGAGCGGAAAGTTGAGGTGGACGGGCCCCGGGGGACCGTGCAGCGCGGTCCAGTACGCGCGGCAGGCCAGTGTGCGGATCCAGCGCAGCGACTCGAGGGTGGCGGTGTCCACGCCGACCTCGAAGAACCACTTGACCGAGTCGCCGTAGAGCTTGAGCTGGTCGACGGTCTGCCCGGCGCCCACCTCGCGCAGCTCGGGCGGGCGGTCGGCGGTCAGCACGATCAGGGGCACCCTGGCGTGGCGGGCTTCGATCACCGCCGGGACAAGGTTGGCCGCAGCAGTCCCGCTTGTGCAGGTTACGGCGACCGGCCGGCTGGACCGCTTGGCCGCACCGAGCGCGAAGAACCCGGCACAGCGCTCGTCGAGGTGCGACCAGGTGCGGATGCGGTTGGTGCGGACGAGCGAGAGCACGAGTGGGGTGTTGCGCGATCCAGGCGAGGTGCAGGCGTGCTGCATCCCGCAGCGGGCGAGCTCGTCGCAGAACGCGCGCAGCAGCAAGTAGGTATCGATGGCGGTCATGATCTGGTGCGATGGCGCGCGAGATCGTCTTCCTGCATGGCTTCACCCACACCGGGGCGAGCTGGGACCCCGTGGTCGCGGCGCTCGGGGAACGCTATCGCGCGCTCGCGCCCGACATCCGCGGCCATGGAGCGGCGGCGGAGCTCGAGCCGGTCACCCTCACGGCGATGCTCGCCGACCTCGCCGGGATGGCGCCTGAGCGGTTCACGCTCGTGGGTTACTCGATGGGTGGCCGGATCGCGTTGCACGCCGCGCTGGCCTTTGGCGATCGGATCGACCGGCTCGTGCTGATCGGCGCAAGCCCGGGTCTGGCTGATCCGAAAGAGCGCAAGGCCCGCCGCGCGGCCGACGAACAGCTGGCCGGCGAGATTGAGCGCATGAGCATCGACGACTTCGCGCTGCGCTGGGCCAAGACCCCGGTGCTGGCCGGGCAACCCTCCGAGGTGACCGCCGCCGTTCACGCCGACCGCGTGCGCAACCGGCCGGCTGGGCTAGCGAGAGCGCTGCGCGGATTTGGGACCGGCGCACTGTCGTCCCTGTGGGACAGGCTGGGCGCGGTCGGCATGCCAGTATCGCTGCTGGTGGGGGAGCGCGACGAAAAGTTCCGGGAGATCGCGGCGCAGATGGCCTCGGCGCTGCCTGCGGGCGAGGTGATCGTGGTGCCGGCGGCCGGGCACGCGGTGCACCTGGAGGCGCCCGGCGCGGTGGCGGCAGCTATCGATCCCGACTAGGCGGCTTGGAGGATGGCCGGCGAGACCGGCCCGCACTCGTAGACGTCCGCGGCCAGACGGCCGGCCGAGATCTGCTCCCAGCGACCGCTCTCAACCAGCGCGGCGCACAGCGCCTCGACATCGGCCAGAGCTTCCTGAGCCTCGATGTCGCTCGACAGGTCACCGGCGAAGATCAGGTTGTCGGCGGCGTAGCGAATCCGCTGCTGCTCGGACTCGAGCAGCTTGCTCGGTCCGATGTCCTCGAGGGTCTTCATCACCCGGCGATATGCGTTGGAGCGTTCAGGACTCATCTTCGTTCTCCTGTCGAGCGGTCGGCTCTGTATTAGGCATCATCGTCGGCATTTGAATCCCGGCCTTTAGCCCTTTGGCCAAATTTCTCCGCCGGCGGGTTGTACCCGGGCGCGAACGGCTCCAAGCGTGACGTCGGTCACGTTTGCCGCGGACCCGGGGCTAACGGAGCCGGTACCAGTCGGCTATGCCGTCGCCCAGGCCCGCGCCGGGCGGGGCCTCGATCCGGCCGCCGCGGGGCGAAAGCGGGTCCTCGCGGTCGGCGAACAGCGCGAGCGTGGCCAGGCCGCAGGGATGATCCGGCCGGATGGTCGCCGCCGCGTGCAGCGCCGCGGCGATCCCGAGCGGCCCGTCCAGGGTGGAGGCCAGGTAGACCTCATAGCCCGCGGCGCGTGCCCGGCGAGCCGCCTCGACGAGGCCGGTGATCCCCCCGGACGCGGCGACCTTCAGACACACCGCCTGGCAAACCCGATCCTCGAGCGCGCCGGCTCCTGACGCGGTCTCGTCCAGGGCGAGTGCTACGTCGGGGACCGCGGCGGCCAGGCTGCGCGTCTGTTCGAGGCCGTGGACCGCCTCCTCGCAGAGCTCGATCCCAGCCGGGACGAGAACTCTCAGCGCCGCGACGGCCTCATCCACGGCCCAGGCGCCGTTGGCATCCAGCCGAAGCGCCACCTCTGGACCCAGGACCGCGCGCACCGCGGCGACCCGTCCGGCGTCGTCGCCGAGCCCGACCTTGACCTTGACGCAGCGAAAGCCGGCGGCCCGCGCCGCGCCCGCCTCGGCCGCGGCGCCCGCGCGATCGGCAGCCGCGATCGTGTAGTTCACCTCGACCGGCTCGGCCTCGGCCGCGCCCAGCAGCCGCCAGACCGGCTCTCCGGCCCGCCGGCCCTTGAGGTCCCACAAGGCCATGTCGAGCGCGGCCACCGCCGGGAGGACCGCGATCCGCCGCCACTCGGACAGACGCACCTCGTAGTCGGCGCCGGGGGCCGCACCCGCCAGGATGTCGCGGCAGGCCTCGAGTGCCTCGAGAACGTCGTCGGCGTTCACACCGTGGTAGTCGGCCAGGGGCGCCGCCTCGCCGCGGCCGACGAAGCCGTCCTCGTCCTCGACTCGCACAAGCACGAGAGGACGATCCTCCAGTGATCCGTGGGCGGAGACGAAAGGCACGCGCAGCCGCGCCCTGATCAACTCGACCTCGAGCCTCACCGACTGAGCAGCAGGCCCGCCGCCAGCAGCGTGCAGAAGGTCAGCTGGAGCAGGCCGGTCTGGGCCAGGGCGCCGTTGAGCGAGGCACCATCGGTGTGGTTGCGGACGATCCGGACGACGCGGGCGGCGATCGGGAGGGTCAGCCAGGGGAGGAGCAGCCAGGCCCTCGTCGGTCCGAAGATCCAGGTCACCGGGGTGAGCAGGTACGCCAGGTAGATGATCACCGCGAACATGCCGCGGGTCCGGGCGCGCCCCAGGCGGACGGCCAGCGTCCGCTTGCCGGCGCGACGGTCGGTGTCGATGTCGCGCACGTTATTCACTACGAGCAGCCCGGCGGCGATCAGCCCGACCGGGACGGCCAGGGCGAATGCCTCCCAGTCAAGGTGCTTGACCTGAACGAAGAACGACCCGGCCACCGCGACGATCCCGAAGAACAGGAACACGAACACCTCGCCCAGGCCCTCATAGCCGTACGGCCGCGGGCCGCCTGTGTAGAGCACGCCGGCCAGGATCGAGGCCGCGCCTACCAGCAGCAGCTGCCAGCCCGCCACGACGATCAGGTAGACGCCGGCCAGCACCGCGATCCCGAAGGTCAGGTAGGTGGCGATCAGCACCTGGCGGGGCGGGACGAGTCCGCCCGCGGTCACCCGCACCGGCCCGAGCCGGTCCTCGGTGTCGGCGCCGCGCCGCGCGTCGGAGTAGTCGTTGGACAGGTTGGTGCCGATCTGGATGAACATCGCCCCGATCAGGGCGGCGATGAAGCGCAGGGGATGGAACACGTGCAGGTAGCCGGCGAGCGCGGTGCCGACCAGAACAGGGGCCACCGCCGCGGGCAGCGTCCGCACCCGCGCGGCCATCAGCCAGATGCGCACTCCGCTCGGACGCGTAGCCTCCCGCGTCGTGGTCATCGCATCACGCCCGGCGCGGGAACTTCGAGAAGTCCGGCTTGCGCTTCTCGAGGTAGGCGTTGCGGCCCTCCTGCGCCTCTTCGCTCATGTAGAAGAGGAGATTGGCGTCGTGCGCGAGTTGCTGGATGCCGGCCAGGCCGTCTTCGTCGGCGTTGAAGCTCGCCTTGAGCATGCGCAGCGCGAACGGCGACATGGCGAGCATCTCGCGGCACCACTGGACGGTTTCCTGCTCGAGCTCGTCGAGCGGCACGACCGTATTGATCAGCCCCATCTGGAGGGCCTCCTGGGCGCCGTACTGCCGGCACAGGAACCAGATCTCCTTGGCCTTCTTGGGTCCGACCAGGCGCGAGAGCACGGTCGCGCCGAAGCCCCCGTCGAACGAGCCGACGCGCGGCCCGGCCTGGCCAAAGCGCGCGTTGTCGGCCGCGATCGTGAGGTCGCAGACCACGTGCAGCACGTGTCCGCCGCCGACCGCGTAGCCCGCCACCATGGCCACGACCGGCTTGGGGAGCCGGCGGATCTGGATGTGCAGGTCGGTGACCTCGAAGCGCCCCACCGCCTCGTGCCGGCCGGCCTGCGTCGGGTCGGCGCCGGTCACGTAGCCGCCGCGCTGGCCCCGGACCCGCTGGTCGCCGCCCGAGCAGAAGGCGTTGGGACCCTCGCCGGTCAGGATGATCACCCCGACGTCCTGGTCCTCGCGCGCGCGGGTGAACGCATCGGACATCTCGACCACGGTCTCGGGGCGGAAGGCGTTGTGCACCTCGGGGCGGTTGATCGTGATCTTGGCGATGCCGGCAGCGTCTTCCTGCCCGATCTCGTAGCGGATGTCTTCGTACTCGGCGGCGGGCGTCCAGGTCGTTGGCACGCGGGCGAGACTACCGTGTCCGTCGTGCCCGACTGGATCACGGCCGCTGCGGCCAAGCACCCCGACCGGATCGCGATCGAGGGACCCGAGCGGAACCTCACGTATGCGGAGCTGCGCGACGCCGCCGCAGCGCGCGCCCGGGTGGTGCGCGGCCGCCGGGTCGCTCTGGCCCTTCCGCCCGGCGGGGACTTCGTGATCGAGCTGCACGCCTGCCTGCTGGCGGGCGCCGCGGTCGTCCCGATCGACCTGCGGCTGACCCCGGCCGAGCAGGAGCAGCGGCGGGCCGCCGCGGATGTGGGCGGCGGCTCGGTGCCGGGCGGGGACGTCCCCGTGGCGGTGATGCACACCTCGGGCACCACGGCCGCGCCCAAGCCGGTGGTCCTGAGCGGTGGAAATTTCGTGGCCAGCGCGCTCGGATCGGCGGTGGCACTCGGCCTGGACCCGGCCGAGCGCTGGCTGTGCCCGATGCCGTTGACCCATGTGGGCGGGCTGTCGATCCCGATCCGCAGCGCGATCTACGCGACCACGGCGGTCCTGCATGGCCGGTTCGATACCGAGGCGGTGCTCTCCGAGCTGATGGCACCGGATCGCCGGATTACGCTGGTCTCGCTGGTGCCGACGATGCTCGCCCGGCTGCTCGACGCGGGCCTTCGGAAGCCGCCGGCGCTGCGGTGGGCGCTGCTGGGGGGCGGTCCCATCGCGCCGGCGCTGCTCGAGCGGGCGTTGGCGGCCGGGGTGCCGGTCGCGCCGACCTACGGGATGACCGAGGCCTGCTCGCAGATCGCCACGTTTGGCTGGCCGCTCGCCGGCGTCGATGTGCGGGTTGCCGACGACGACGAGGTTCTCGTCCGTGGGCCGATCGTTTCCGCGGGCGCCGTCTCCGGCGACGGCTGGTTGCACACCGGCGATCTGGGGCGCTTCGACGAGCGAAACCGTCTGGAGATCATCGGTCGCAAGTCGGACACGATCGTGAGCGGCGGCGAGAACGTGGCGCCCGCCGAGGTCGAGGCGGTCCTGCTCGAGCACCCAGCGGTGGCGGATGCGGCCGTGCATGCCCGACTGGACCCGGAGTGGGGGGAGGCGGTGGTGGCCACCGTGGTGTTGCGCAACGGGCTGTCGGTGGCCCCCGAGGAGCTCCGAGCCCATTGCGCGGCGCGGCTCGCGTCGTTCAAGGTGCCCAAGGCGGTCGAGTTCGCCGAAGGACTGCCGCGGACGCCGTCGGGCAAGCTGCTCCGGCGCCAGCTTTAATCGGGGATGTCATCCGCGCCTCACTTCGCGCCCTCCTCCGATGATTCCCCCAAGCAGCTCACGATCGAGCAGCTGGCCGCCGAGTCGGGCATGACCGTGCGCAACATCCGCGCCCATCAGGCGCGGGGCCTGCTCGACCCGCCCGAGGTGCGGGCGCGGGTCGGCTATTACGGCCCGGAGCACGTCGAGCAGCTCCGGCTGATCCGCGACCTCCAGGAGGACGGCTTCAACCTGGGCGCGATCAAGCGGCTGATCGACGACACGCAGGGGACCGCGGAGCGGCTCCAGCGCTTCGGCCAGGCTTTGAGCGCGGTGGCGACGCCCGAGCGCGGTCAGACCCTGACCCTCGAGGAGCTCGGGCAACGGTTCCGGGTGAGCGCGCAGGAGGCACCCGAGGTCCTGGCCGAGGCCGAGCGGCTGGGCGTGCTCGTCCCGACCGGGGACGGGCGCTACCGGGTCCCCAGCCCGTCGCTGCTGGCCATCGCCGAGGAGATCGTCGGGCGCGGCATCTCGCTGCCGAGCGCGCTGGCCGTGCTCGAGGACATCGATCGGCACTGCGACTCGGTCTCGCGCTCGCTGGTCGAGCTGTTCGTCCACGAGATCTGGAAGCCGTTCGCTCAGGCGGACATGCCGGCCGAGCGCTGGCCGGAAATCGAGCAGGCGGTGGACCGGCTCGGACCGGTGGCGTCCGAGGCGCTGATGGCGATCTTCCAGCGTCGCTTGCGCGTCCGGCTCGAGGGCGCCTTCGAGGAGATCACGCGCCGGGTGGCCGAGCGCACTTCCGAACCGGGCGGCGAATAGACATGGCCGGCTCTGATCCCGACGCGCTCCGGTCCGAGATGCTCGAGCGCTGGGAGCACGCCGCCACCGGCTGGGGCAAGCACGCCGAGCGCATGCGCGAGTTCGGGATGCCCGTGTCGAGTTGGATGATCGACGAGGCGAGACTCCAGCCGGGTCAGCGAGTGCTCGAGCTGGCGGCCGGACCGGGGGACACGGGGTTCCTCGCTGCCGAGCTGATCCGGCCGGGCGGGACGCTGATCTCCACCGACGCGGCCGAGACGATGCTCGAGGTGGCGCGCGCCCGCGCCGCCGAGCTGGGGATCCACAACGTCGAGTTCAAGCGGATCGAGCTCGAGTGGATCGACGTCGACACCGCCAGCGTGGACGCCGTGCTCTGCAAGTGGGGCTTGATGTTCAGCATCGACCCCGAGGCCGCGCTCCGCGAGACGCGCCGCGTCCTGCGGCCCGGCGGTCGCATCGCGCTGGCCGCGTGGGACGAGCCTCCGTTGAACGACTGGGCGACGATCCCGACCCGGGCGATGGTCGAGCTGGGGCACATGGAGCCTCCGGATCCCGATGCACCGGGCATGTTCATCCTGTCCGCGCCCGGTCGATTGCAGGATCTGCTCGAGTCGGCCGGCTTCGTGGACGTGGTCGTCGATTCGGTTCCGACACCCCGGGGGTTCGGAAGCGTCGAGCAGTACGTCGCCGAGACCCGCGAGATCTCGAGCTTCTTCGGCGCGACGTTCGATCCGTTGCCGGCGGACCAGCGCGAGCAAGTGACGCAGAAGATCGCCGACCTCTCGCAGCCGTACATCGCCGCGGACGGATCGGTGAGCTTCACCGGCCGATCGCTGGTCGCGGCGGCCGACGCGTAAAGGTCACGGCCAATCAAACAGTTGAACGCGGACTTGCAGGAAGCAAGGCTGATTGCAGTGATTCCGGTTGACGCGAGTGTTGACGACACTGGGGCGCATGCAATTGCGACTTTCTCTGCTGATTACTGCCCTGGCCGGCGCGTTGCTGCTGATGCCCGCGACGGCCTCCGCCTACTTTGTCCACGTCGTCGCTCCCGGTGAGTCGCTGTTCTCGATCGCTGCTGCGGACGGCCTCACCGTCGACCAGCTCGCCGCCGCCAACGGCCTGTCTCCGACCTCGCAGCTGATAGTCGGATCGTCCCTGCAGATCCCGCCGCAGGGATCCGCGACGACGGTCGCGAGCTCTGCGGGCACGAGCTCGGCCTCGGGCGCGAGCTCGACGTCCGCGCCCTCCCCGGGCGACGGCGACAGCGACTCCGACGACCTCGGGTCGACCACGTCGACTGCGACCGTTCCCGCGAGCAGCGGGGGTGCGTACGTAGTCCAGCCCGGGGACACCTTGACCGGGATCGCCTCCCGGGCCGGCCTTAGCCCCGACTCGCTGGCTGCGGCCAATGGCCTTCACGTGAACGGCGTGCTGATCTCGGGCACGGTGCTGCACCTGTCCGGAGGCTCGGCCGCGGTCCCGGTGAGCACCGCGGTGCCGGTGAGCACGACGAGCTCGAGCGGTTCGGGGGCATACGTTGTGCAGCCCGGCGACACGCTGACCGCGATCGCCACCCGCGCCGGCGTGAGCACGGCGTCGCTGGCCGCCGCCAACGGCCTTGACCCGAACCGTGTCCTGGTCTCGGGCACCGTGCTTCACCTGTCGGGCAGCCCGGCCATGGTCTCCTCGGCGTCACCGGCGGTTTCCCAGCCGGTCGGGACGGCCGCCGAGGGTACTCCTACCGACCCGCCGTATCCGACCCCCGAGCGGGTCACCGCGCCGCAGGTCGGCTCGATCGCCGCCGCCAACGGCGTCCCGGCCTCGCTGGCCGACGCGATCGCCTGGCAAGAGAGCGGCTTCAACAACGATCTGGTCTCGAGCGCCGACGCGCGCGGCGTGATGCAGATCCTGCCCGGGACGTGGGACTGGATCCAGCACTCGCTCGACACCGGCGCGCCGCTGGCCCCGGCCTCCGCGGCCGACAACGTGCGTGGCGGCGTGCTCATGCTGCACTCGCTGCTCGACGCGACCGGCGGCGACCCGGCGATGGCCGCGGCGGGCTACTACCAGGGCCTGCCCTCGGTCCAGCAGCACGGGCTGTATCCGGACACCCAGCGCTATGTCCAGAACGTGCTCTCCCTCGAGCACCAGTTCGGCGGCGGCGGATGATGTGATCGTGTGGCCGGACCTCGGCCCGGAGCCGTACCTCTGTACGCTCCGGGCCGATGTTCTACGACAAAGACGCTGACCTCTCGCTCCTGGACGGCAAGACCGTGGCCATCATCGGCTACGGCTCCCAGGGGCACGCTCACTCGCTGAACCTCAAGGACTCGGGTGTCTCGGTGGTGGTCGGGCTGCGGCCCGAGTCCGCCAGCGTCGCCAAGGCCGAGGAGCACGGCCTGCGCGTGGCCGAGCCCGCCGACGCCGCCAGCGAGGGCGACATCGTGATGATGCTGGTGCCCGACGAGCTGCATCGCAGCGTGTGGGAGTCCGGCGTGCGTGACGGGGTGGCTCCCGGCAACCTCGTGATGTTCGGACACGGGTTCTCCATCCACTACGGCGAGGTCGTCCCGCCGCCCGATGTCGATGTCGCGCTGGTCGCGCCCAAGGGACCGGGCCACCTGGTCCGCCGGCAATACCTGGAAGGTTCAGGGGTGCCGGGGCTCGTGGCCGTGCAGCAGGACCCGAGCGGGAATGCGCTCGCGCTTGCGCTCGCCTACGCGAAGGGAATCGGCTGCACCCGCGGCGGCGTGATCGAGACCACGTTCAAAGACGAGACCGAGACCGACCTATTCGGGGAGCAGGCGGTCCTGTGCGGCGGGGTCACCGAGCTGGTCCGGGCCGGTTACGACACGCTGACCGAGGCCGGCTACGACCCGCGGCTGGCCTACTTCGAGGTTCTCCACGAACTCAAGTTGATCGTTGATTTGATGTACGAGAAGGGCATCGCCGGGATGCGATATTCGATCTCGAATACGGCCGAGTACGGCGACATGACCCGCGGCAAGCGGATCATCTCCAGCGAGACGCGCGAGGCCATGAAGCAGGTTCTGGCCGAGATTCAGTCGGGGGATTTCGCCCGCGAGTGGATCGCCGAGAACCGCGCCGGCCAGGAGAACTTCAAGCGCATGCGCGAGGAGCAGGGGGGACACCAGGTGGAGGTGGTCGGCCGCGAGCTGCGCGCGAACATGGACTGGATCGACACCGAGTTCAACGAGTAGGTCCGTGCGAGCGCGCATCCGCGGCGCGTGACCTTGCCCGGCGGGGTAGTTCGTTACCGTCAATACGGCCCGCATGGCACAAACCGACACAGCTCTGCACATTCCTGACTCGCTCAAGCCGGCCGACGGGCGGTTCGGCTCGGGGCCGTCGCGAGTGCGACCCGAGCAGCTGGCCCGGTTGGCCGAGGAAGGCGCGGCGATTATGGGAACCTCGCACCGCCAGGCCCCCGTCCGGGGCGTGGTGGCACAGGTCCGAGCCGGCTTGCGGGAACTGTTCGCCCTGCCCGAGGGCTACGAGGTCGTCCTCGGCAACGGCGGCACGACCGCGTTCTGGGATGCTGCGGCGGCCTGTCTGGTCCGCGAGCGCGCGCTGCATTGCGTGTTTGGAGAGTTCTCGTCCAAGTTCGCCGCGTGCACGCGGGGCGCGCCGTTCCTGGCCGACCCGATCGTGGTCGAGTCCGATCCCGGGGATGCGCCCACGCCGCGCGGCGACCCGAGCGCGGACGTCATTGCCTGGGCGCACAACGAGACCTCGACCGGCGTCATGGTGCCGGTGGCGCGGCCGGCCGACGCCTCGGATGACTCGCTGGTCCTGATCGACGCGACGTCGGGCGCCGGGGGACTGCCGGTCGATGTCGCGCAGGCCGACGTCTACTACTTCGCGCCGCAGAAGGGATTCGCCTCCGACGGCGGCCTGTGGCTGGCGCTGATGAGCCCTGAGGCGTTGGAACGCATCTCGGAGATCGCGTCTGGTCCCGGCTCCGGCCGCTGGATCCCGGAGTTCCTGTCGCTGTCGATCGCGCTCGGGAACTCGATCAAGGACCAGACCTACAACACGCCGGCCCTGGCCACGCTGCTGCTGCTGGCCGACCAGCTCGAGTGGATGCTCGGGCACGGCGGACTCGACGGGATGGTCGCCCGTACGTCCGAGTCCTCGGGCCACCTGTACGAGTGGGCGAACCAGCACGAGCATGCCGAGCCGTTCGTGCGCGATCCGACCAAGCGCTCGCTGGTCGTGGGGACGATCGACTTCGGCTCCGAGGTCGACGCCGCGGATCTGGCCGCCACGCTGCGCGCGAACGGGATCGTCGACGTCGAGCCCTACCGCAAGCTGGGGCGCAACCAGCTGCGCGTCGCGATGTTCCCCGCCACCGACCCGAGCGACGTGCGGGCGCTCACCGCCTGCATCGATTGGGTCCTGGAGCGAACGCTGTGAGCGCCACCGAGTCGGCCCCGGAGAGCGCGTGAGCCCGCAGGGTGGGCGGGCCCGGGTCCTGGTGGCGGAGAAGATCGGCGACTCGGGCGTCGAGTTGCTCCGCGAGCGCTTTGACGTCGAGCTCGGCGTGGGCTGGTCGCGCGAGGAGCTGGCCGATCGGATCGGTGAGTTCGACGGGATCCTGATCCGGTCGGCGACCAAGCTCGACGCCGAGCTGCTGGAGCGCGCGGCGCGACTGCGAGTCGTCGGCCGCGCCGGGGTGGGGGTGGACAACGTCGATGTCGAGGCGGCCACCATGCGCGGGATCGTGGTGGCCAACGCGCCGCAGTCGAACGTGATCACCGCCGCCGAGCACACGATGGCGCTGCTGCTGTCGCTCGCGCGCAACGTGCCCCAGGCCCACGCGTCGCTGACCGGCGGGAAGTGGGAGCGCTCGAAGTTCTCCGGCATTGAGTTGTACGAGAAGACGCTGGGGATTCTCGGCTTCGGCCGGATCGGGCAGCTCGTCGCCCAGCGTGCGCTTGCCTTCGGAATGCACGTGGTCGCCTACGACCCGTACATCGCGGCCGAGCGCTACCGCGAGCTGGGCGTCGAGAAGGCGGAATCCTCGGACGCCCTGTACGCCACCGCGGACTTCATCACGCTGCACCTGCCGAACACGCCCGACACCAAGGGCTGGCTAGACGCCGAGGCGCTGTCGAAGTGCAAGGACGGCGTCCGCGTGTTGAACGTCGCGCGCGGACCGCTGGTCGTCGACGCGGACCTGGAGGCGGCGCTCGATTCCGGTAAGGTCGGCGGCGCGGCCCTCGACGTGTTCACGAGCGAGCCGGTGACCGACCATCCGCTGTTCGGATATCCGAACGTGATCGTCACACCTCACCTGGGCGCCTCCACCGCCGAAGCCACCGATCGCGCCGGCTACCAGGCGGCCGAGCAGGTCGTGGCCGCGCTGACCGGGGGCGTCGTGACGAGCGCGGTGAACGTCCCGGCGATCTCGCCAGAGGACATGGACGTGCTCGGGCCGTTCGTGTTCCTGTGCCGCGCGCTCGGGCGGATGGCCGTGGAGATCGCCGAGGGTTCCTCGATCGACCTGCTCAGGACCGAGTTCCTGGGCCGGATCGCGGAGCGCGACACCCGGCTGCTCTCGATCCAGGTGCTGCTCGGCGTGCTCCGCGGGCACACTGAGGAGGAGGTCAACGAGGTCAACGCACCCGCCCTGGCGCGGGAGCGCGGTATCGAGGTGGTCGAGATGAAGCGCTCGTCCGTGCGCGACTACTCCGATCTGGTCCGGGTGACCGTGGAGAGCGGCGATGAGAGCGTGCTGGTCGCGGGGACGCTGCTCGGTCGGCGCAACCGGGCGCACCTGCTCGAGGTGTGGGGCCAGCGCTTCAACATCCAGCTCGAGGATCACGTCACGATGTTCCGCTACCGCGACATGCCGGGCATGATCGGCCGGGTCGGTACGCATTTCGGCGAGCGCGGCATCAACATCGTCTCGGCGGCGGTGGGGCGCCATCCGGATGCCGCGGACCTCGGCGAGGGTCTCGAGGCGGTGATGGTGATCACCACCGACGCCGCGGTGCCGCCGTCCGTGATCGCGGAGATCGTCGACCTCGACGGGTTCGAGGCCGGTCGCGCCGTGACGCTGTAGTTCGTTGCCGCGCCGGCCCGGGGATCGCGCGCTGACGGTCCTCGCCGTGACGCTGGCGCAGTTCATGGCGGTCATGACGACCTCGGTGGTGAGTGTCGCCCTGCCGACGATCGGGCGCGACCTGCACGCATCGAGCACGTCGCTCGAGTGGATCGTCGACGCCTACGTGATCGTGTTCGCCAGCCTGCTGGTCGCCGGCGGCGTGCTGAGCGACCGCCGGGGGCGCAAGGGCATGTTCATGACCGGGGTGACGCTGTTCGCCAGCGGTTCGCTGCTCGCCGGGGTGGCACCTTCGGTCGGATGGCTGCTCGCGGGCCGGGTGATCCAGGGCCTGGGGCCGGCGATCGTGACCCCGACCAGCCTGGCCATCATCTCGGCGACGTTCGACGCCCCACGTGAGCGCGCCGCCGCGATCGGAGTGTGGTCGTCGGGCTCGGGGATGGCGCTGGCAGTCGGACCGGCCGTGGGCGGGCTGCTCACCGACGCGATCGGCTGGCGCTCGGTGTTCCTGCTCAACGTTCCCCTGGCCGTCGCAGTGGTTGTGTTGGGGGTGCGGTTCATCCCGGTGATTCCGCGGGCGCGGGCGCTCCGGCGCTTCGACTCGGTCGGCGCGGTGCTGACCACGGCCGGTGTGGGGGTGCTGACGTTCGGGCTGATCGAGGGACCATCGCGCGGGTGGGGCTCTGGCCTGATCCTCGTTGCATTCGTGGTGGCGGTGTCCGCGCTGGTCGTGTTCGTGTTCTGGGAGCGCCGGCAAGAGGCGCCCCTGATCGACGTGACCCTGTTCTCGCGCGCGCCGTTCACGGTGGCCAACCTGGCCGGGCTGATCGTGTTCTTCGCGTTCATCGGCGCGATCGTCTACCTGAGCGCGTACTTCCAGCAGGTCCAGGGCCGCTCCGCGTTGGGTGCCGGTCTCGCCGTGTTGCCGATCGGGCTGGGCTTCTTCTGTGGCGCGCAGCTCTCGGGGCGGCTGGTCGGGCGGTTCGGCCCGCGATCTCCGATGGTGTTTGGGCTGGTGTTGTGCGGCGCGGCCATGGTGGCGCTGGTCAGGTTGCGCCCGGGCTCCTCGATCGGGGCGGTCTGGTGGGACCTCGCCGCGGTCGGTCTGGGCGGCGGACTCAGCTTGACCCCGATGACCGCGGTGGCGATGGCCACCGTCCGCGCCGAGCGGGCCGGCATGGCCTCGGCGATCCACAATTCGATGCGCCAGGTCGGGCAGGCGCTAGGAGTGGCCGTGCTCGGGTCGCTGGTATACGCGGGCGTGGTCGGCGGTCAGGCCGGCGGCGGACGGCTCGTCGGCGCCTCGGCGGGAGCGTTCGTCGACGGCCTACATCGTGCCGTTCTCGTGTCCGGCGGGTGCCTGCTCCTGGCCGCGGGGCTGGCGGTGGTTTTGATCCCTGGCGGCTTATTGGCCCACCGGGGCCCGGATCCCGTGTGATCTGCGGGCGCGTGGGATAAAACTGGTGCCATGCTGAAGTTTCTTCCCGAGTGGCGTTCATGAGGCGCGTCGTCGTCGCCCCGGTCAGCGCGTTCGGGGATGGTGAGCGGCGGATCGTCTCGGTCGGAGGGCGCTCTATCGGCGTGTTCCGGGTGGGAGATCGCTTCTACGGGATCCGCAACCGCTGTCCGCACCAGGGCGGTCCGCTTTGTCTGGGCCACGTGCTGGGCGACGCGGTCGCCGACACGCCCGGTGCCGCGCGGATCTCCGCCGATCCGCTGCGAATCGCCTGTCCGTGGCATGGGTGGGAGTACGACCTGGACTCGGGACAGTCGTTCATGGGTGGCGCCATGGCCGGCGTGCGGAGCTACGGCGTGGGCCGGGAGCCCGGTGGCTCGCTGCTCGAGGAGGCCTTGGCGAGTCCCGGCGAGCGGGTGCCCGGGCCCTATGTCGCCGAGACGTTCGAGGTCAGCGTCGAAGACGAATACGTCGTGCTGCATGCTTAGCAAGCTGAACGACGTCGCAAGCTGAGGCGCAGACCGGGTGCCGACGTCATGGGCCGTGGGCGGTCGAGCTGGTTGACTGCAACGTGCACGCCCAGGCCACCGAGCCGATGCTGGCGAAGTACCTGAGTGCCCCTCGTCGCAGAGGGCGTCGAGGACGGCTACTACTTCTCCAAGCCGCTCCCGTCGGACGAGTTCGACGCGTTCATCGGCCTCGCCGCCGAGGCCACGGCCGCCTGAGCGACCACCGCAACGGGCGAATCCCCGACTTGAGCGGAAGTTCCAAACCTGGACGAACGTCCTATTGCAGGAACTGCGACTCCCGATAGCCTTTCGGCACACGGGGGCACAGTCCCCAAGGGGATAAAAGACAACGGCAGGGTTGCAGGCAGCGCGCTGTGGAAGGTGAGGCTGCCGGCGAAGGGCCGTTGCCATCGAGAAAGGAGCTTCAGTCTCATGGTCTGGCACACGAGCTGAGCGCATTCCGGAGGGGCTCGCTGATGCGACCCCTCCGTTTTCGTTTCTGTGGGTTGCATCAAGCTCATCGGCTGTCAAGCGCGGAAGCTTTAGTGGTGTCCAGAGAGGTCTGGACACTTTTGGCATTGAGGGATCCGTTATTGCGACCGATGAATAGAAGGCGATGGACCGCGACACCTGCCAAGGCTGGCAACGGGCGCCCACGGCAACCTGGCCGTGGTCTTGCGCTATTCCATTTAGCCGCACTAGCAGGCGCTGGCGCGGTTGGCTGGCTGACGGCCGGGCAAGACCGCTGGACGCTGGAAAACCTGCTGGTGCTCGGCGCGTTCACTACCGTGAGCATCCTCACCGACGTGGTTACGGGTGCGAGCCGGGTCCGGATCTCCGGGGTCCTGATTGGCCTCATGGTGGGCATCGTTTTGCTAGGCCCCGGACCAGCGGCGCTGCTCAGCGCAAGCACGATGGCAATTTCTGGGGTGCGCACGCGCGCCTCCTCCCACTCGCTGCGGAACAACCTGATCGTCTTCACGTGGTTCCCGCTTGGCCGCCGGCGCGTTCTTCCATGCAGTCATAGCGCTTACGGGCGTCGGGCCACATGCCGTCGCGTACTACCTGGTGGTGTTTCTGACCTTCATCGTGGCCCTCCTTGTGAACTTCGTCGGGGTGTTCGGCTACGTCTGCTATCTGGATGGCTCGTCGCTAGCGCAGAAGGCGCGCGAGGCTGTGATCCCGGTGATGTCGGCGCAGCTGTTCTCGGCGCTGCTGACGATGACGGCGGTGTATGTCGCGATCCAGGCCGGGACCATCGGGATCATGCTTGTCGCGTTGGTGCTCCTGATCTTCCAGTACCTCGTCGGCGAGCTCCTCAAGTCCAAGGCACGCGGCGAGCAGCTTCACCGGGTCGCCACCACCGACGAGCTGACCGGTCTCGCCAACCGCGAGCGGTTCCGCGCGCGTCTGGACCAGCGCATCGTGGCGGCGAAGGGCACCGAACAGAACTTCGCGGTCATGTTGCTGGACCTCGATCGGTTCAAGGAGGTCAACGACACTCTGGGCCATCACTACGGTGACGAGCTGCTGCGCGACCTCGGGCCGCGCCTGGCGGAAGTGATCGGTCCGGATGGCCTGGTGGCGCGCCTGGGGGGGACGAGTTCGCGGTCCTGCCCGCGGAGGCGACTGGCGACATCGACGAGCTCGAGGCGATCGCGGGCCGCCTCATCCGGTGCGTTCAGGAGCCCGTGGCAGTCGACGAGATGACGCTCGAGGTCGGGGTCAGCATCGGTGTGGCACGATTCCCCCGCGACGGCGCCGATCCACACTCGCTGCTGCGCAGCGCCGACGTCGCCATGTATGCGGCCAAGGAGGCGCACTCGGGCTGCAAGGTGTACGCCGCGGCGCTCGACCGCCATTCGGTGCGCCGCCTGAGCGTGCTGAGCGAGTTCCGGCGTGCGGTCGACTCGGACGAGATCGTGGTCTTCTACCAGCCGCTCGTGGACATGGACGGGACGACGGTGCACGGAGCGGAGGCCCTGGTGCGATGGCAGCACCCGGAGCTTGGGCTGCTGCCGCCGTCTGACTTCATACCGATCGTCGAGCAGACCGGCCTGATCGGACCCCTCACGCGGCACGTGCTCGAGCAGGCGGTGGCGCAGTGCGCGGCGTGGCGTCACGCCGGCAGGGAACTCACCGTGTCCGTCAACTTGTCGGTGCGCAATTTGCTTGATCCCGACCTTCCGTCACTGATCGGCGACCTGCTCACGCTCTACAGCCTGACCCCCGAGGCGCTTCAGCTCGAGATCACCGAGAGCATGCTGATGTCCGACCCGGACCGGTCGCTGGTCACGCTCACGCGTCTGAACCAGCTCGGTGTGGGATTGTCGGTGGACGACTACGGGACCGGCTACTCGTCGCTGGCCAACCTCCGGCGCCTGCCGATCAACGAGCTCAAGATCGACCGCTCGTTCGTCTCGCCGATGCTGAGTGACGAGAGTGATCTGATCATCGTGCGCTCGACCATCAACCTGGGTCATGACCTCGGCCTCAAAGTCGTCGCCGAAGGCGTCGAGGACGAGGCGACGTTGCACCGCCTAGCCGGCCTGGGTTGCGACCTCGCACAGGGCTACCACTTCTCCAAGCCGCTCGCGCCCGACGCGTTCAACCAGTGGATCGGCCTGAGCGACGAGGCCTCCGCGGTGATCCTCCCGGCTCGCGGCGGACGCTCCGAGCAGCCCGCCGCGGCCTGAGGTAGTTACTTCTTCTTGGCGCCGGAGCGCGAGGCGCTCGCGCGCGTCGTCGCAGCCTTGCCCGCCTGCTTGGCGGCGCTTCCAGCCGCCCGCGCGGCTGACTTGGCTCCACCGACGACACCGCCGGCCGCGCGCTTGGCCTGGCCTGCCGCCGCTCCAGCGGTACGTCCCTGACGGGTAGCGGCCCCCTTCTTGCCCGCGGTCGCGGACTCTGCCTTCTGCTGGTTACGCTTGCGCGTCGCCGCTCCCTTCTTTGCCGCTGCCGAGCGATCCGCCTTCGTCTGTGGCATCGAGCCTCCGTTAGTCGCCGTCGTACCCGGTGACGGGCATACCCCGGGGTGAGGTCGGGCAAGCGTCAGCCGGCGTCACCGTCGCCGAGCTGCTGTTCGGCGATCCAGTCGTCGATGCGCTTCCACCACTCAAAGAGCCAGTCGACGCGCTCGTCGTCGGTGGCGGGGATGTCGGCCGCCGACACCAGCCACATGCGCGTGCGCAATGTGCGGCCGATCGGCATGTCGCGCCAGAACTGGCGTGGGTAGGCGGCCAGACCGAGGCCGGTATGCGCGGCGAACACGACGTCGTTCTGGCCACCCGCACGCAGTGCGGCCAGCGCTCCTCCGGGTTGAGGTGGCAGGACGTGGGGCATGCGTTCGGCGCGCTCGGCCGACCGGCGCCGTCCCTTGCGCCGCAGGCTCCGGATCGCCGACTGGCGCCGCTCCGATGTGAAGTTGCCGCCCTCGGGGAACAGCAGGAGCGTCCTGCGTGGCCCCAGCTCGGCGGTGAGCTCGCCGATGCGCGCCTCGCACGCCTCCCGGTCCGAAGTGTCGATCATGGCCTGCGGCAGACGGTGGGCGACTAGGTCCACCGATGGGTCGATGGCAAGCGTCTGTTTGAACACGACGCTGGGTCGCCGCTGAAACCGCGACACGAGCTCATCGACGATGAAGAGCGTGTCTCCCGGGCCGGCGTGCCGGCTGAACACGATTAGCGGCCGCTCTGACGCGAGCGCGTGCACAGCTTCGGGCGAGGGGTCCGGATCCACGTCGATATCGAGAACGCGGCGGGCAGACGTTGCCAGTCCGCCGAAGAACCAGCGAACGAGGCGCCAGTGCAGCTCTTGCGATCGCGGCGCATCGATCCGCCATCCGGCGCCGGCAACGACCCAGAGCACGCCGCAGGCCACGAGGGCACCGAGCTCGTGGGCAAAGTACGTGACGATCAGACGCGCGATGACCATAGGCTGGCGACGGCCGGTGAGCGCGCTCGCAACCCGGGCGAGACCGAGCAGTAGGGGGGAGGTGATCAGGCAAGCCGTCGAAACCACCAGCCACACCGTGACCGTCACCGGCCTGCGGATCGCGGTGGGCGGCATCATGTCTGGTCCAGGTAGTGCAGCGACGCCTCGTAGGCCGAATCGATCTGTTGCTGGACGGTGCGGATCATCCTCCTTACCCGCAACTGGCCCGAGAGATCGTTGTAGGCCGGAGCCGCGGAGCCGCCGGTGGGGAGGACGTGGAGCTCGATGCCATCAGGCAGGTTGTGCAGGTCGTGGGCGAACCGGTGGCGGCGGGCCACCTCGAAGGCGACCAGGCCGACTTCCCAGGGACGGCGCGGGGGCTTCAGCGACTGCTCGAGGCGACCGACCTGAAGCACGTAGATCTTGCCGGCGCCCAGGGCAACCGCGCGGCTGACCGGAATCGAGTTGACGATCCCGCCGTCGATGAAGTGCTCACCGTCGATCGGCACCGGGGGCAGGATGCCGGGGACCGCGCAAGAGGCGAGCACCACGTCTGCCAACGGGCCCGTCTCGAACCAATGCTCGGCAGCGCGCTCGATTGACGCGGCCACGCACTGAAACGGAACCTGGAGGTCCTCGACCCGCTGCACCGGGAGCAGCTCTAGCAATCGCTCGCGCATCTCCGACAGCGACTCGAGGTGGGTGCCGCTCCGTGCGAGCGTGGTCACGCGCCGCAGCGCGGCGCCCGGCGAACGTTCTGACCAGTTCGACTCTTGCCAGAGCTCGCTGAGCCGCTCGACGCCCTCGAGAGTGGGATCGGCAGCGAAGAATGCGCCGTTGATCGCGCCGACCGAGGTGCCGAAGATCATGTCGGGCTTGATGTCTCGCTCGGCCAGCGCGCGGAGCATCCCGACCTCGTGGGCCCCGAGCACTCCGCCGCCTCCCAGGACGAATGCGGTCTCGGATTTCGAGGCATTACCGGCCACGTCTAAAACAGCGCCGTCTGGAGCTCGTCGGTCGCCGGCGCCAGGCACTCGGGTCCGTCGTAGCGAGCGTCGTTGACGGCCGGCCCGACGGGACGCAGTGTGGTGTCACCGGGGCTGAGCCCGCCGAGCAGCTCGTGCAGGCGCGTCGTCGGTTGACCGGGCTCGAGCCAGGCCGATTCGGCGTCTCGGTCGAGGATCACCGGCATCCGGTCGTGGAGCGGCGCGATCGCGCTACTGGCCGCGGTGGTGAGGATCGTGCAGCTCCGGAGCTTCTGATCGTTCTCGCCGTACCAGACCGACCACAGGCCGGCGAAGGCAAAGAGCCCACCGTCTGAGCAAGTGATGTGGAACGCCTGCTTGGGGCCGGTGGGCAGGCGCCGCCACTCGTAGAAGCCGTCGGCGATGATCAGGCAGCGGTAGCGCTCGAACGCGCGCTTGAAGGCGGGACGTTCCGCGACGGTCTCAACCCGGGCGTTGATCATCTTGAGCCCGGTGTCCGGCTGCTTGGCCCACGATGGGACGAGCCCCCACCGCAACAGGTCGCCCCGCGGCTTGCCGTCGCGGTCCGTCGTCACGGCCAGGACCTCGTCGCCCGGAGCCACGTTGAAGCGCTGCCGGACTTCGATCGACTCGCCGATCGGGAAGCGCCCGTGAACCTCAGCAGGGTTCGGCGCGGCCAGCGTGTAGCGCCCGCACACGGCGTTGGGTCAGCGAGATCGCGCGGCGACCTGCTCGGCGCGCTCGGCTTGAGCGCGCTTCTGGCGCCGTCGGCCGAAGACGGCCAGCACGGCCACCACGACGGCCACCAGCACGAAGGCCCAGAAGATCGAGAGGTCGACCGACATCCCACCGAAGATCGCGGCGATCCCGTAAACGATTCCGAAGGCAATGGCGAGGATCGCGACGACCAGAACGAGCGCGATGAGGATCCCGCGAATCCGAGCCACGACGCCGGCGCTGGCCGGCGGGGCGATCAGCCCGATGAACCTGAGGCTGCGCAGCTGCCGCGTGGTCGGCGCCTCGACGCCGAGCCGCTCCGTTGCTCGCTTGAGGTCGTCGGCTCGGCGCTCCGCCAGTGCGAGCGATGCGTCGGCCATCTTCCGAATGCCGGCTCGCTCCTGCGCACCCCGAGCCGCCGCGAGTGCCCGCTGGAAGTGCGCGCGGGCCGCCTTGGCGTCGTAACGCTCGGCGGCGCGGTAGCCGAGGATCGCCTGGGCGGCGGCCTTATGGCGGGTCTCGGCCTCGAGTTCCTCGTCGGACTTGCTCTCGAGCTGCTGCATCGCGGCCATCTGGCCGCGCTGCTCGATCCGCATGATCCGCTGCTGCTTGGGCATGGCCAGATGAGTCTAGCTCCGCGCTCGGCTGCGGAGCTGCGGGGTGCTCGTCACGCTTCTTCGGGTGGTCCCGGGCGCTCGATCGCGTACACCGTGACGGGCAGATCCATCAGCGAGTCAGTGCGAAGCGGCTCCATGCCAAGCCGGTCGGCCACGGCGATCGAGCGGTGGTTGTCAGGGAGGATCATGGCCGTCAAGTAGGGCACGGGTAGATCCCGGAAGCCCCAGTCGAGGCAGGCACGCCCGGCTTCGGTCGCGTAGCCGTGCCCCCAGACATCCGGTCGGAGCACCCAGCCGACCTCGGTCTCGTCGAACTGAGGCCAGTACTTCAGCCCGCTGCGGCCCAGGAAGCGGCCACTGGCTCTTTCGACGATCGCCACCAGGCCGTGCCCGCGCTCTTTCCATTCGAGCTCGTTGCGCTCGAGGCGGGCCAATGCGGCGCGGCGGTCGAACGCTCCCATCCTTCGCTTGACCTCGGGCATGGCGTGCATCTCGACGACCTCGTCGAGATCGGCCGACGTCAGCGGCCGCAGGTGCAATCGGTCGGTTTCGATCAGCACCGCGTGGTCAGCCTAGCGTTGGCCGGAAGTCGGACGTTCAGGGTTCCGTGAGCGCGATGATGTCGCTGCGATCGATCGGCCGGCCGCTGGCGCGCTTCATCGCGATCAGGTCGTCCTGGCCGACCACTGCGACCGGCACGTCGAGTTCGATCACCAGCGCTCGCGCTCGGAGATCGGCGTACGGCGCAGCCCCGGAGGGAGCTGCGTGGACGTCGATGCCGCCAGCGTCCGTGTCGAGCTCGAGCACGCCGGTTTCGGGAATCGACATCGGTCCCGCGGCGCGAGCAGCGACCCGTCGTGCGCCGAGCTCGGTCAGGGCGGCCAGTAGGCGGCCGCGATTCTCGGGGGTTGGCTCGGGAATCAGGTCAAGGTCCTGCGTAGTGCGTGGGTGGCCGTGGGCCTGGACGGCAAGCCCGCCGATCACGACGTATTCGACCCGGTGCGCGGCGAGCACGCGGAACATCGCGGCCGCGTCGATCGGAACGTCGCGCCGTGTCACGAAGTCTTGGTTCGAGCCCGCTTGCCGGCGATGGAGAACTCCGCAGCGAGCCGGTTCCACGCGATTGCTTGGGCCAAGCGGTCCTTCGGTGCGCGTGCGCGCAACGCTCGGAGACGGTTCCGATCGCACTCGAGGGGACTCCGCCGCACGACAATCTCGGACTCTTCGCCCATAACCGCCAGCAGCCGGTCGATCGTCTCGGTCGTCGGCGAAAGCTCGCCGCGTTCCAAGCGGCTGATCGCCGCCTGTGTGGAGCCAGCCCGCAGCGCGAGCTGGGCCTGCGTCAGCCCGTTCGCCAGGCGGCGATCCCTGATCAAGCGTCCTGGGTTCACAGAAGTGAATATACCTGATACGGCATATCGGCCCTCGACTGCTGTAAAACGTCGGTCGAATGACAGTGGCTGGCGCGCGCTCGGTGCGCTCGGCCGCCGATTGGGATAAGGCTTACGCGGCGTCTCGCTCGAGTTCGGTGTAGCGCTCGAGCGTGAGCAGGACGGCGCGCATTTGGTTGCGCTGGGTGAGCACCACCTTCTCGAGGTCGCCTTGTTCGAGCTGGTCGAGCAGGCGGTGGAGTTCGCGCATCGCTTCGCGGACGGTGGCGAGTTCGGCGTTTGTGACTCGGACGCTCCGCGGTGGTTCGCTCATCGCAGATCGAGACGATAGGGACAGCTTCGGACGGACCTGTGACGGTGGCGTCGGCATTCTGTCCGCGCTGTCGGCGACACTTCGGCTCGAATGAGTCCTGCGGCGGTGGTTGATCCTTCGGCGGTGCGGTTCGGCCAGGCGCGCGGCCGGTATTTCCGGGAGAACTTCGCGCAGGGCGGGGTGGACCTGGTGCAGATCATCCCGGAGTTAGTGACCAATGCTGACGCGGCGATCGCGGCGTCGGGACGCTCGGCGGGGCGGATCGTGCTCATGGTCGGCACGCCCGATCCCGAGTTCCTTTCCGTCTGGCGCGCACGGATGCGATCGCTGCGCTCGCCAGCGCTGCTCTCCTGGAGGCACGAGTTGCGCTGCACCGATGACGGCGAGGGCGTCGACGCTGATCTGATCGACCGCCGCCTCGGTGCGCTCGGGGTCGAACCGCCGCGGTCGGGGCAGCGCGGACTGTTCGGCCGCGGTCTGCGGGATGTGTGGCTGGCGCAGGGGGCTGGCAGGATCGAGGGAGTTCGCGGCGGCAGGGCGGTCGAGTCGTGGTTCTTCCCTGCGCCGGGCGAGGAGCCCTATGCGTTCGCGCACGTCCACGACGCGGCCGCCACGTCCGCTGACCTGAAGGCGCTCGGCGTGTCGATGTCGGGGACTCGGGTGACGGTGCCGTTGGCGGCCGCACGGCTCCCGCCGGCGGGGCGGCTGCGCGCGCTTGTCGCGCAGTTGGTGCAGCTGCGGCCGGTGCTCGAGGACCCAGCGCGGGCGCTGTACTTGGAGCAGCCCGGGCAGACGCCGCAGCTGATCACCTACCCCTCGCCTGAGCCCGACCCGGAACGACCGGTGCTGTTCGATGGCGAGGTCCAGGTCGCCCCGAGCGTGGTGGCAAGGGTGGTGGTCAGGCGCTCGAAGGAGCCGCTCTCGCAGGGGTTCTCGCGTGCGACCCGCCGTGGAGGGCTGGTGATCCGCTCCGGCCGGGCTGCGCATGAGACCACGCTCGCCGGATTCGAGGGCCGACCTGGCGCTCGACATCTTCATGGCGTGGTGTATTGCGAGTCGATCGAGCAGCTTCAGCGCGGGGCGCTCGACCGACTCCGGCCAGAGTTGGTCGTAAAGGTCGATCGCTCCGGGCTCAACGAGCACCACCCGGTCGTCGTCCGCTTGTACGCGGCGATCGATCGGGTACTGGGACCGATCGTGGCGGCGGAGGAGCGCCGCGCCGGCGCTCACCTGATCGGCGCACCCCGAGCCGTGACCGCCCGTGACCAAGTCGGGCTGCGCGCGCTCAACGACCTGCTCAAGGCCGCGTTCGATCAGCCTGGCAGCGCTGCCGTCGAGCCGGGCGGCAGTCCGGCCGAGAAGTCGCCGGCACAGCCGGCCGGGCCAGAGGAGGAGCCGGGGGAACCCCGCGCTGCGGAGGAGCGGGCTCCCGGTGAGCCGACAGCTCCCGCGCAGGCGTTGTGGTTCAAGCAGTCGCCGGTTCGCCTTCATCCTGGCGAGAAGCGCACGGTCACGCTGTTCGCCGACCCAGACCGCGTCCGGCCCGGTGCCGCAGTCGAGATCGAGGCCGACCCGGGCCTGACGGTGACGCTGCGCGGCGGGACCGTCCCGCAGCCGAGCGCCCGCGGCACGTGCGCGATCGCGGTGAACATCCGCGCGCGAGTGACCGTCGAATCGGGCTCGCGGCTGGTCGTGCTCGCGGCCGCCGGCGAGCACACCGCCGAGCTCGAGGTCGTGATCGTTCGCCATCGCGCCTCGGGGTGGGTGCGCGAGATCGCCCGCAAGAACGAGGACCAGCTGGTCGAGGCGGAGTTCGACCCCGAAACCGGCGTGGTCACGGTATACCAAGGTAGGCGTGAATTCCGCGAGCTCGAGCGCGCCGCCCGCCGCGCGGGCTACAGCAAGAAGCGCGCGCCCGAGTATGTCCCATACCGGATGCTCGAGGTCGAAGCCGCCGCGAACGCCGTGTACGACTGGGCCGCCGATCAGATCCTCGCCCGTCGCCTGCGAGAGGAGCGCCCGTCAGACCCCCGCGATTATGCGGCCGCCGTCCGCCACGAAGCGCAGGCGCTTCGCCACCGCGCCCACCACAGGCTCATGCAGGCGTTCCTCGAGCCCGAGATCTTCGACGGCGCCGTCACACTCACCCGCCCACAACGCACCACCAGCAGCAAGCAGCTACGTCTTGTCGACAACGCCGCTCCAGCTCATCGATGAACTCGCCCAAGCTGCGCAGGTGCGCAAAGATCGCCCGGCTTGTCGCAGTGGTCGGCCAGTGCCTCCGGCTCCGAGGCAAACAGCTCGCCACCACTGACGGCGTTGCCGGCTACAGCCATCCACCTTCGACGCCCAGCTGCGAACTCAGTAGTGGACATAAGATCGATTATCGAGCGTTAGAAGCGGGCATCGCAGGCGTTCAGTGCGAGACTCCATCATGTGGAGCGAACGTCCCTCCGGGTGTAGTCCCGG
Source organism: uncultured Solirubrobacterales bacterium (assembly GCA_963834675.1). GTDB lineage: Bacteria > Actinomycetota > Thermoleophilia > Solirubrobacterales > Solirubrobacteraceae > Palsa-465. The sequence goes on along the minus strand of CAWICS010000007.1, from coordinate 447,470 downwards.
GTGCCCGTGCGCGGCCGGCGTTTGGGATAAAACTCGCGGATAGTGCGGGTTTTATCCCAAGCGCCCAGGCTGGAGCACCGAACGGCGGTGTGCCGCCGCTAAGCGCCGGCGAGGTCTACTTCGGCTTCTTGGCCAGGTAGCTCTGGCCGGCGCGCAGGATGATCGTCTTGTGGCGGACGAAGTCGGTCACGACAACCGAATGCGTGATGTCGTGGGTCAGCGTCCCGTCGCACCGGTCGGCGACCGTCCACTTGGTGCCGCGGACCGTCGCGGCGCTGTAGCGGCCCGTGGTGCGGAACTTGCCATGGGCACTCGAGTGGAGCAGCTGAAGCGTCTTGCTCGAGGAGGCGGCCGCTGATGCGGCGAGAGCCTTCCTACGTGCCTTGCAGATGCCATAGGTCGGCGCGCCCTTGAATGACGCTCCCTCGACCAACGCCAGCGTGGTCAGGCCCTTGTTCTTGCCCGTCCTGGCCTGCGTGACCTTGAACACGGCACCGCCGAACGTTCCGGTCTGGGTCTCCTTGCCGCGCCCCGTCGCCGAGGTCAGCGAAACCGTCCCGTGAAGCGCGTCGACCACGGCACCGGAACGAATCTGCGTCTCGCCGGTCACCGGCACCAAGCGGCCCTTGATGACCTCGAACACCTTGCCGCTGACCGGCTTGGCGTTCACCAGCCTCCCCACTAGCGGCGGCGCCGGCGGGCCCGTCGTCGTCGTCGAGATCGTGATGGGAGCGCTTGTCTGCGTGGTCGAGCCGGCGTGGTTGCTGGCGATCTCCGCGCAGCGATAGTCGCCGGGCGAGCTCGCGAGCACCGTCCTCGTGGTGGCGCCGGCGATCGCAGCGCCGCCCAGCGTCCACTGATACCGGACGCTCTGCGGCGCGCGGTACAAGAAAGCGCCGAGCAGATCCGACGCCCAGGTGCCTGGGCTGCACGTCAGCGTCTGGCCGACGCCGACGCCTCCCGAGGCCTGCGGCGCGCCGGTCCCGAGTGGGGCGTGCAGGAGAGCGAGCATCCACGGGTCGGTCTGGCCCGAGTAGAGGCTCTGGGCCGGCGCGGAGCCGTCGAGGCTGCCGGCCCGGACCGTCCCGAGATTCCAGTTGGTCCAATAGATCTTTCCGGCCGCCGGGTCGATGGCAACCCCACCGACATCGCCCTCGCCCGTGTAGAGGCTGGTCGCGCCGGTCCCGTTGAGATTCCCCACCCGGACGTTGCCACCGAACTCGTTGGTCCAGTAGAGCTTTCCCGCGGCGGGGTCAACGGCCAACTGGGTGGGATAGTTCTCGTTGGTGAACAAGGTCTGGGCGCCGGTCCCATCGAGGTTCCCAGCGCGGATTACGAACGTGTCGTAGCTCCCCCAGTAGAGCTTTCCGTCGGTTCGATCGATCGTCACGCCGACCGGATACGACTCCCCGGCGAACAGGGTGCGGGCGGTGCCGGTGCCGTCCAGGTTCGCGACCCGGATCGAGCCGGATCGGGACACCGCGTCGGCCCAGTAGATCAAGCCGCTCGCCGGATCGATCGCTACGCCCGACGGTTGGCTCTCCCCCGTGTACAGGTCCTGCGCGCCCGTGCCATCCAGGTTGCCGACGCGGATCGCGCCCGTCGTCGTGTCGGCCCAATAGATCTTTCCGGTCGCCGCGTCGATGGCGACACCCTCGGGACTGCTCTCACCCGCGAAGAGGCTCTGGGCGCCCGATCCGCCGAGGTCTCCGAACAGGAGCCCGCCCGAACTCGTGTAGCTCGACCAATAAATCGAGTCGGAGGCATCGGCGGCCGAGGCAAGCCAGGCCGCCCCGCCCAGAAGCAGCGCCAATGCGTAGCCCAGCGTGATGCCCCGATGAAAAATCTTTCTCATGGTCCCATCCCGGTTTGCCCGGTAAGAAGCGTAACGACCCGCGCCCTCCGATTCTCGCGCGGCGGGCATCATACGGACGCGATGTCGATGGAGAAAGCACGGTCAACCGCGATACACCCACTCGAGCGGGCGCTGGCATTCATGCGGGCCGGCATGGCCGCCACCGCCGACGAGTTCCGGTCGATCGAGGCGGGAATCGTCGTGAGCACGCCGTCGCTGTCTGCGGTATGGGCAGCCAACCACGTGCGGGTTGCCGAAGCGCGCACGTTCGAGGAGCTGGTCGATCTGGCCGACGACGAGATGGCCTGGTGCGACTACCGCCAGGTCGCGGTCGAGGATCAGGCGGCGGGCCCGGAACTCGAGCAAGCATTCCGGGCGGCGGGCTGGAAGGTGGAGCGCGACGTGGTGATGGTTCTGGCCGGATCGCCCGACCGTCCCGGCGACGCGAGCGTCGTCGTCGACGCGGGCGAAGACGAAGTGCTTGAGGTCATGCGGCGCTGGTATGAGGACGACGAGCCGACCGCGACCGAGATCGATCAGCTCGTGGGCTACGGCCGCCGCGAGATCCGGGCGCTCGGCGACCGGCTGCTCGGGGTCCGCGGCGGCGACGGCCAGCTGATGGCGATCACCAAGCTGCGCTCCGACGGGCGAACGGCGCAGGTCGAGGACGTCTACACGGCGCCGGAGGCACGCGGGCGCGGGTTCGCGCGCGCCCTGATCACCCGAGCGGTCGAGCTGGCTGGTGAAGGCGGCCACGACATGACGTTCATCGTCGCCGACGACGCCGACTGGCCGAAGCTGCTTTACGGACGACTCGGGTTCCGGATCGCCGGCCTTCTCTGGCAGTTCCACCGCGACTAGCGCGGGCTGCTTTCTTCTGCGCGGGCGGTTCATCGGTGATCGCCTCGATCGTCGGCGCGTCGGTCTTCTCGAGCAGGAGATCGACTACGGCTCGCTCCACCTGCGTGCGCACGCGATCATCGGCCACGTCGAGGTCGGGTATCCGCTCCAGGGCCGCCCCGATCGTCCAGCCCGAGAGGTAGCGGTCGAACACACGAGGATCGATGTAGGAGCGCCGCGCTACCGCAGGCGTGTTGCCGAGTAGCTCGGAGACTGCCTTGACCGAGCGATTGATCGCTCGCTTGCGCGCGGCCTTGGTGGTGGCGTCACGCCCGTCGACAGCCAGGGTGACCGCGGCCATCACGGTTGCGTTCCACGTCCGGAAGTCCTTGGCGCTGAAGTCCTCCCCCAACTGCTCCTTGAGGTACTCGTTGATGTCGTCGGAGCGCACATCGCGCCACCTGCGTTCATCGCGCCAGGCGAGCAGCTCTTCAGGCCCGCCACGCCGCCGTTTGAGTGTCGCGATCAGCTCATGCGTGACCGGGTCCTCGATCACCTGCTGGCGGCGGAGCCCGCCCTTGCCCGGGTAGTCGAACTCGACCGTGTCCTTGTGCACTTGGACGTGCTCCTTGCGCACCGTGGCCAGCCCGATGCCGTGATCCTCGTCGGCGTACTGCTCGCTACCAACGCGGAACATTCCGATGTCGAGTAGCCGAACCGCCGCGGCCAGCACGATCTCTCGCTCGGGGTCGTGGGCGTCCTTCAGTGTGCGGGCCAGGCGGCGTCGGAGCTTCGGCAACAGGTCGGCGAACCTGAGCATCCGCTCGAACTTCGCGCGGTCGCGGTGTTCGCGCCACCGTGCGTGGTACAGGTACTGCCGCCGGCCGGCGGCGTCCACGCCGGTGGCCTGGAGATGGCCAAACGGATCGGAGCAGATCCACACGTCCTCCCAGGCCGGCGGGATGACCAGATCACGGATGCGCGCGAGTTCCTCGGTCGACTCGACTCGACGTCCCTGGTCGTCGACGTAGCTGAAGCCGCGGCCCCGGCGAACCCGTCGAACCCCTGGGCCGGAGCAATCCGATCGGCGCAGCCGACCGCGGCGGGCGGGCGCTTGAGTGCGCGGTGCTTCTTTGATGTTGGCGCGTGCGGGCAGAGCCGGTTTCTTACCCCCAATCACCCAAGGCGCAACCGGCGGTTCACGGCGCAACTTCCGCGGGGCGTCGGGTATAGAACGGGCACATTCGGCCAATCAGGGAGGCAGGGATGAAGCGCACACTCGCATTGCTGGTGCCGGCAGTGATGGTGTCGGTGGTCCTGGCCATCGCCGGTGTCGCGATGGCCGCATCGTCACCTACGGTCACCACCGGTACCACCTCGCACGTGACCGACACCAGCGCCGTACTGCACGGCGCGGTCAACCCGAACGGGAAGGCCACGACCTACTACTTCCAATGGGGTCTGACGACCGAGTACGGCGTCAACAGCGTGGCGCACTCGGCGGGGCACGGCACTCACTCGGTGGCGGTGAGCACGACGGCGACCGGACTCATCCCGGGGACGACGTACCACTACCGGGTGGTGGCGACGAACGGCTCCGGCGAGTCAATCGGTGTGGATCGAACCTTCAAGACGACCGGTAATCCGCCTCCCGTCGTGGCCACCGGGCCGGCCACCCAGGTCGGCAAGAACACGGTCACCGTGACCGGGGTGATCAGCCCGAACAACCAGGCGACCACCTATTACTTCCAGTGGGGCACCTCGACGAGCTACGGCCAGCAGACGGGCGCCCTCGTGGTACCTGCCGGCGCGACCTCGGTCACCGTCTCGACGACGCTCACCGGCCTCGAGGCGCGCACGATCTTCCACTACCGCCTGGTCGCGTTCCATGGCAACACCGCCCCGCAGCCCGGCTTGGACGCATCGTTCATGACCCTGCCGCGCCACCGGCCGGTGCCCAGCATCAAGGCCCGGACGACCCCCGCCCATGCGGCGCACAAGCCGTTCACGTTTACGACCTCGGGGCAGATCAAGGGACCCAACTTCATCCCGGCGATCTACGACTGCCGAGGGAACGTGAGCGTGAAGTTCCTCCTCGGCGGAAGGCGCATCGGCTCCACGCTCCTGCCCGTCCAGGCGAACTGCAAGTTCAGCGGCCAGACCGTGTTCAACCACCTGCCGCACAACGGCCACCTGCCCCGGCCGGCGCGGTTGACCGTATTGGTTCGCTACGCCGGGAACGGCTATCTGACGCCGAGGAAGGCCGCGCCCGAAGCGGTCAGCGAGGGTTAGCGGGGACGATCGCGTAAGCGGTAGACCAGGCGTAGCCCGGACCACACCTGGTCTATCGCGCACACCTTGTTGTCGACCAGCCCGGCGGCCAGGCCCAGGTCGCGGACGACGGTCTCGGTGACGTCGGTGGGCACGCCCGAGGCCCGCTTGGGCCACGCGATCCACAGCCCTCCGGCCGGGTCGAGAGCGTTGGCGAGGGCGGTCAAGCGACGCTCAAATGCATCCCGCCGATCAAAGAAGGCCACGATCACGTCGAACGGCCGGCCGCCGAGGCGCCGTCGGACATGCACACCGGGCGGCAGCCCACCCAGCGTCTCGTCGAATCCGTCCGGCGCGCCGATCAGGCCAAGCCGCGCGTCGGGGTTGATGCCCAGCTTGCGCACCAGCGGAGTCCCCGAATAGCCCGCCGATCCGGCCGGTGACGCTGGGAAGCTCACCGCACGCCCGCCTGCTCGGCCACCTCGGCGATGACCTTGGAGAGCTGGCTGCCCTGCCAGGCAATCGGCGAGCGCCCAGGCTCGTCGAGCACCAGCCGGGCGCCGGGGATCGCCGACGCGTAGGCCTCCCCCACCGCCTGCGGATGCCCAGGGTCGGGCTCGTCCGAGCTCGCCACGACGGCGACCGGCACCGAGATCGAGGAAAGCTCATCGACCGTGCCGAACGGCCGCGAGCGCGGCACCGCTCGCAACGCGTCGGCGACCGCCGACGGATGCTCGTGCTGCGAGAGTCGCTGGCGGGTCACCTTCTCCACCGTCGCCTGCCAGGACTCGGGCACGTCCGGGCGCCCCTGGGCGGCGATGAACCCCTCGACGCCACCCTGCTCGAGGCCGTCGGCCAGCGCATCCCAGCGCTTCAGCCGCGCCTCGTCCTCCTGGGTCGCCGGTTCGTATGCCGGCGTTATGACGACCAGTCCGGCCACCCGCTCGGGGACGCGCAACGCGGCCCACAGCAGCGTGTGGGCTCCCATCGAGGCGCCGGCCAGCACCGCTTGCTCGATTCCCCGGTCATCCAACACGGCGATCAAATCGCCGCCGAGGTCGTCATACGCGTACGCGTCCCGCGCCGCCGCCGGCGATGAGCGTCCGTGGCCACGGGCGTCGTAGGTGATCACGCGGTGCCCCGATCGCTCCAGCGCGCGAGAGCCCATCACCACGTAGCGGCGGGTCGCGGTCAGCCCGTGCAGGAGCACGACCGGGATCCCCTCCCCCGCCTCCTCGCCGGCCAGCTCGACACCGGCATTGTGAACCGCGATTTCGGCCATTCAGGCGTACAGGATGACGAGATCCTCGGCAAGAGCGGCTTACTACCATCAGATACGTGGACGTCTCCGAGAGCAACTTCCAGACTGCGGTCCTCGATCGCTCCGCCACGGTCCCGGTGGTCGTCGACTTCTGGGCCGAATGGTGCGGTCCGTGCCGGCAGCTCGGTCCCGTGCTCGAGCGCGGCGCGTCAGCTCGCGCCGGCCAGCTCGACCTGGTAAAGGTCGATGTCGACGCCAATCCCCGGGTCGCCCAGGCATTTCGGATCCAGAGCATCCCGGCGGTCAAGGCATTCCGCGACGGACGGGTGGTGGCCGAGTTCATCGGCGCGCAGCCTCCGACCGCGGTCGAGCAGTTCCTCGACTCCCTGCTCCCCTCCGAAGCCGACGGACTGGTCGAGAAGGGCGACGAGGATTCACTGCGCCGCGCGCATGAGCTCGAGCCGGCGCGTGCCGACGCCGCGGTTCCGCTGGCCCGCATCCTCAAGAACCGGGGTGAGATCGACGAGGCGCTGACCGTCCTCGCGCGGGTTCCCGGAAGCTTCGCCGCCGACGGGCTGGCCGCCCGCATCGCGCTCGAATCCGCCTCGCGCAACGCCGCTCAGCCGCCGGTGCCAGACCTCAGCGAGGCGTTCGTCGCGCTTGACGCAGGTGACCACGAACGGGCCCTCGACCTGCTGCTCGAGGCCCTGCCCAACGCCGACGGGGCGCGCGACGACGTGCGCCGGGTGGTCGTCGGTGTGCTGGACGAGCTCGGCGTGGAGCATCCGCTGGCCCGATCGGCCCGGCGCCGGCTCGCCTCCGCGCTGTACTGAAGCCGGGACTTGGATCTACACCCCGTCGGGGGCCGCGCAGGACCGGCGCGAGACTGCCGCTGCTCCGGGTACGACTTTGGCGCGGATTTCTCCGCCGATATCCGTGCGATTTTGTGCGAATGATCTAGTCGTCATGTGGGTATTCGATGAATCGACATGTGCCGGGGTGATGCGCTTAACCAGTCCTATCCGGCGGTGGCCGAAGCGGTGCCGCTGGCTCGCCGTGCGCTGACCGACGTCGCGGCCGCGGCCGGAGCGGGCGGCGAGCGGCTCGAGGAGATCCGCCTGGCCGTTTCCGAGGCGCTCACCAATGCGGTGGTGCACGCCTACCGCGGCGACGACATCGGCCACTTCCACGTGACGGCCGCGGTCGCGTCCGGAGAGCTGTGGGTGCTGATCGGCGACGACGGTCGCGGTCTGCACGCCTGGAACGACAGCCGCGGGCTGGGCATCGGGCTCTCGCTGATCTCAGGGCTGAGCGACGACTTCGCGATCGTCACCCGCGCCTCGGGTGGGACCGAGGTTCAGATGCGCTTCGATCTCACGCAGAGCCCAGCCGGCACGCCGGACGTCACCCTCGCGGATCGTGCCGTTCGGCAACCTCTGCGGCCTGATCTAGCTTCTCGACGATGACGTAGCCGCCCCGGGACTCGACCAGAGTCTCGACGTCGGGGAACTCGTGGCCGGGGATCACCACGAAGCGGCGGGGATTGGCCCTGATCTCCTCGTACTCGCGCACGGTCAGCTCGACCAGCTGGTTGCAACCGAGCCGGGCGCACTCACAGCGGAAGCCGACCGGAGTGTCCTCCTCCCCGGGCCACTGCCCGCGCTCGATGCCCTCGTTGACATCGCGGATCGTCGCCTCGTTGGCCGCCGCGCGCCGCTGCTTCTTGCCCTCCACGGTGCAAAATCCTCTCACGCCGGGCGGCCCGACGCCAGTGAGTGGCACGGGCCTGCCTAGAGAACCAACTGGAGCTGCTCGTCGTCGGCGGGGTCGGCCAGCTCGAGGCCGGCGACCCGCACGCCGAGCAGGCGGACCGGTCGCGGGGGCGCGAATCGACGCAGCAGCTCGAGCGCGATCGGTCCGATTCGCTCGGCCGACGCCACCGCCTCGACCAGCGTGCGGGCACGGGTGTGGGTGGAGAAGTCGTCGAGCCTGACCTTGATGCCGATCGTCCGGCCACGGCGGCGCTGGGCGAGGAGCCCGGCACACAGCCGCTCGACGAGCTGACCAAGGATCGCCTCGAGACGCTCAGGGTCGCGGATGTCCTCGTCGAAGGTGACCTCTCGCGACTCCGAGACCACCTTGCGCTCCTGGGTCACCGGAGAATCGTCCTCGAACCGGGCGCGGCGCTGGAGCTCGGCCGCGAAGCGTGCTCCGAAGCGCTCCGCCAGCCGGGGGTGCGGCGCGGCGGCCAGCGCGGCCAGCGTGTCGACCCCGAGGGCCCGCAGCCGCTCGGCGGTCTTCGGCCCGATGCCCGGGACCAAGCCGCACGGGGAAGCGCCGAACCGCTGGCAGGCCTGCTCGCTGCTCAGCACGACGAATCCACGCGGCTTATCGGCGTCTGAGGCCACTTTGGCCACGAGCTTGTTCGGGCCGATCCCGATCGAGCAGCCGAGCCCGGCGGTTCGCTCGATTTCCGCCACCAGCCGGCGCATGGCGACGGCGGGGTCCGCCAGCCCGGTCAGCTCGAGGTAGGCCTCGTCGAGTCCCACCACCTCCACCGTCTCCGCGGCGGCTCGGACCGCGGACATGACCTGGCGAGAGGCCTCGCGGTAGTACGCGAAGTCGGGAGCCAGGAACACGCCCTGCGGGCACAGCCGTCTGGCCCGTGCCGCGGGTATCGCCGAGCCCACCCCGAAGCGCCGCGCCTCGTAGGAGGCGGTGGTCACGACCGAACGGGGGCCGGTACCGGCGACGATCACCGGCCGGCCCCGCAGCTCCGGACGCCGGCGAAGCTCTACGGACACATAGAACGCGTCCATGTCCAGATGCGCGACGCAGCGACCCGCCATCCGAACCCAGGCTAGGCCACGCCGCGGACGTCCGCCCGACTACGAACGACCGCCGAGGCCAGCCGGGCCGGGACCCTGCCCCGGCCCGGTGGTCCGGCCTCAAAGCTACTGGCTCGACCAGACGGTCCCGACGCCGCCGAAGCCGAGTGCCGAGGCGGTGTTCTGGTTGAGATCCCAGTCACGGCCGCCGACGAAGGGGCCGCGGTCGTCGACGGTCGCGGTCACCGAGCGCCCGTTGTACCGCAGGGCGACCTTGGTCCCGCAGGGGAGCGTGCGGTTGGCCACGCCGTAGTGGGCGTGAAACCCGCAGGCCGTGGTCCCGCCGTCGGAATACCAGGAGGCTCCCGCCTCCCGATACACGGTCATCTGACCAACGGATGCGGTCGATCGGCCGTTCTGCCGGTCTCCGGCGAACTTCACGCGGATCGGTTCCTGGCGAGCCACGTCCGCGACGTAGCGGAGCACAAAGCGGCCAGCGGCGCGAGTCCGGGTGCTGGTCAGCGCTTCCCAGCGGCCGCTACTCAGGCCCTGGAGGCTGACCTTGCGCCCGGCCAGGCCGGGGAGCAGGCGCCCACGGACCTGGATGGCCTGGCCACCCAGGATGGAGATCGGCCGGGGGCGAACCCGCATCCGGGCGACGACCTCCACCGGCACGGGTGAGCTGGTCGAGGCAACCGCGCCGCTGCTCGTCCGGGCCAGCAGCGGCGTCTCGGAGCCGGTCGCGGTGTCGAGCGCGCGCAACGCGCCGGACTGGGCGAGCGCGACGGCCAGGCGGAAGCTGCCGTCGCCGGCGACGGTCGAGGAGCTCAGCCGGCGCCAGGCGGTGCTGCCGCGCCGCGCGAACTCGAGTACGACGGTGTGACCGGCGGCGCTTGGCGCGGCCCCCCGCACGACCACGTCGTGCCCGTAGGGGATGCGCACCGAGCGCGGGGTGATCTGGAGCGCCTGTTGCGCGGGCGCGGCCAGGGCCTGGCTTGCGACGAGCGCCGCGGCGCTCAAGGGAACGGCAATCATCAAAGCGCCTGCACCCAGCCGGGAGCGGCGCCATGGTCTCATGGCAATGTCGGGCCTCAAGGCGAGGACCTCCTGTTCGATTACGACCGGGCGCCTACGGGGTTAGCTGTCGGGCTCGCGACCCGCAGACCGCGCGCTGAGCGCGCTGTCCTGGGTGCTACGACTGCAGCCGGCTGTTGTGCGCCGGGCAAGTCGATTCGCCCCGGCCAGGCTGACCATCGCCTGGCAGTGGGTCCCCCGTTCGCCCTCGTACCGGACGAGGACGACTCGGCAGGTCAGTCAATAAGTCGGGCAGGTTAGGCAGCTTCTGTAGGTTTTGACTGTGAGGTCGGTCACAGACGTTGGTGCGTAACAACCGGCCACGAGTGGGCTGCGCCCCGCACGCCGGGGGCTCGGATTACTATGCAGGCGGTGGCAAACCAGGACCGGCTGACCGGGCTCGACAGCTCGTTTCTGCATCTGGAGCGCGATTCGGCGCACATGCACGTTGCGGGGTGCTCGGTGTTTGCCGGCCAGGCCCCGGGATACGACGAGCTGATCGAAGCGATCGAATCGCGGCTTCACCTGGTGCCGCGCTATCGCCAGCGCCTCGCCTTCGTCCCCCTGAACCAGGGACGGCCCGTGTGGGTGGACGATCCTCACTTCAAGGTCCGCTACCACGTCAGGCACAGCGCGCTTCCCCGCCCGGGTGGGGATGCCGAGCTCAAGCGTTTGGCCGGCCGCGTGTTCTCCCAGGCGCTCGACCGAAGCCGCCCGCTCTGGGAGCTGTGGCTGGTCGAAGGTCTGTCCGAGGGGCGCTTTGCGGTGCTGTCCAAGACCCATCACGCGCTGGTCGACGGGATCTCCGGGGTGGACATCGCCACCGTGCTGTTCGACACTTCGCCCGAGCCCCTCCCGGTCGCCGCGCCAGAGCATGACTGGGTGGCGAGACCCCTCCCGACGCCGGTCCAGTTGCTCGCCGACGCCCTGCTCGAGCGGACGACGGTGCCGGCTGAGGTGGTGCGAGGGGTCCGGGCCACCCTCCGCGGGCCGCGGGCGGTGGCGTCCCGCGCCGGCCGAGCGCTCGGCAGCGTCGGCGCACTGGCCCGGACGGGTCTCCAGGCCGCGCCTTCCAGCCCGTTCAACGTCCGAATCGGGCCCCACCGGCGATTCACCTGGGTACGCGCCGACCTCGGTCAGTTCAAGGCGATCAAGAACTCGCTCGGCGGAACGGTCAACGACGTGGTGCTCGCCGCCGTGGCCGGCGCGCTCGGCCGCTACATGCGACGGCACGGGCAGCCCACCGACGTCGACTTGAGGGCGATGGTCCCGGTGTCGATCCGCGCCGACATCGAGCGCGGCGCGCTCGGAAACCGGGTCGCGGCGATGTGGGCGGGCCTCCCGGTCGGAGTCACCGACCCGGTGGCGCGCCTGAACCAGGTCAGCGAGGAGATGCTCGGGGTCAAGCAGTCCGGCCAGGCGGTCGGTGCGGAGATCCTCACCCGCCTGTCCGGGTTTGCGCCACCGACGATCATGGCCCAGGCCGCGCGGCTTCAGGCCCGCCAGCGCCTGTTCAACCTGGTCGTGACCAACGTGCCGGGGCCCCAGTTCCCCCTCTACCTGCTGGGCCGGGAGCTCGAGGAGATCTACCCGATGGTCCCGTTGGCCGAGAACACTGCGTTGGGGATCGCCATCCTCAGCTACAACGGCCAGCTCAACTTCGGTCTGGTGGCGGATTACGACGCGTTGGCCGACGTCGAGGTGCTGGCCGACGAGCTGCGCGCCTCGATCGAGGAGCTGGCCGAGGCGGCGGGCGTACCTGCCCCGTCGCCGCCGTCCAAGGAGGCGGGCACACGCGCTTCCGGGGCACGCGCACGCGCCGCCCGGTGATGAGAGCGGCCTCTCGGGGGCGGACCTCCGCCTCCGGGTCCCGGCTCGCCCGTTGGCTCGAGCGCCTGACCATCCTGCTTGCCTCGCTGGCCCTGTCGGTCGGGCTGATCATCCTGCTGTCCGGGTTCTTCGCTGGGCGCGACCAGGCCGGCGTGTCCGGCACCGAGACCGGCCCAGGCCAGGCCTTCGCCGACCTCGGTCACGCCGCGCTGCGGCCCGGGGAGCCCCGGCCGGCGTATGACTCGGACCCGCCGACCAGCGGCCCCCACGTCACCCGGGCGATCCCCCGGGCCGGCGCGTCGCTGAACGTCGACCAGCTGCTGAGCGCGCTTCAGGCGGGCGACGTGGTGATCCTCTATGGCGGGAGCCGTCCCCCGGCCGGCCTGGCGCAGTTCGCACGCTCGGTGGCGCCGCCGTTCACTCCCGAGCTCGCCGCCACCGGCGATGCGGTGATCCTCGCCCAACGGCCCGGGACGACGGGGGTGCTGGCGCTGGCCTGGGCGCACATGCTGCACGTGCCGCAGGCCTCGGATCCGCTCCTGCGGCAGTTCGTGTGGTTCTGGCTGGGCCGCGGGGCGCCCGCGTAGCGCCGGCGCGAGGGATCTGCCAGTCGACGAATCGCCGCGGCCGAAAGGCAGATCACTCGCGCCAGACGCGAGTGAACCTCCATTCACCCTGGGCGGCCGGGCGAGTGGCGGAAAACTCGCGCTGCCACGCGATCGGGGACTACCCGCCCAGGCCGAGCGGGTGCGCCTCGTACCGGTGGGACAACCGGTCGAAGAAGCCGCCGTCGGTCTGCGGCGTGGTGTTGCCGTCGGCGCCAGCCCCGAACAGCAGCCCGATCACGCCCGCGTCGCGGGTGGCCCGCAGGTGGGCGGCGGAGTTCGCCCCCAGCCACCACTGCAGGCGGTCGTCTCGGAAGTGGTTCCAGGTGTCGTCCTCATGGGTGTCACCGACCGGCAGCTGCCACAGCACCACCGCGGTGTGGGTTCGGCGGGTGAACCCGGCGATGTAGCGGTCGTGGCGCACGAAGTCGGCCGGGCCCCACCAGGTGTGCGGGTTGCCCTCGATGTCCTTGTAGAAGTCCGCATCTCGATCGGTGACGTCGTTGAACACCAGGTCGAAGTGGGCGTGCAGCGACTCGTAGAAAGCCGCTGAGACGGCCGCCAGCCGGTCCATGTGCGCCAGCGAGGGCTTGGAGTAGGTCGGGTCCTCGTCGGTGCCCCATACGCTGAGGTGCCAGGCGAGCAGCGCGTGCGGGGCGAGCCGGTTGCGTAGCGCGATCAGCCGATGGGCGAACGAGCGAGCCAGGCGGGCGGCGTGGGCCTGCTGAAGGTAGCCCCAGAGATCAGGCTCCACGTGAATGACCACCAGACGCGAGCCGGCAGCCGCGTTCACCCGCCGCAGCAGCAGTTCGTAGTCGGCCCAGTACGCCTGCATGGTCGCTCGGTTGCGGAGGTTCGAGAGGTCTCTGGCCTGCTCGCTCGAGCCGGTCGACGGCGCGGACTGGAGCAGCTGGTAGTAGGTGAAGACCGGGATCGTGTGCGCCGCGAACGATTCGCGCACGTACATCGAGACGAAGCTCCCGTTGGGGTTCCAGGTCGTCCAGCCGTGGCCGGTGTTGACGCCGCCGGCCAGATACTGGTAGCGCATGTCGACGCTCGCGTGGGCGCGGAGCGCCTGAGCGTCGCCCGGTGAGTCAGCCGCGCCGACGGCGAGATGGTGGGGCCAGCCGGCTGGGATCGGGACATGGGACTGCAGCCGCTGAGCGCTCGCGCTCGCCGGCAGGGCCACGACCGAGAGGAGCAGCGCGAGGACGGTTCGGCGCATGGCTGGAGAGCTACCCGTGGCCTGGTAGGACCTCACTAACGATCCCTTACCGAGACCGTGACCCGGCCGGCCACGCACACGCGCCCTGCGTCGTCGGCCAGCTCGACCTCCCACACCCACGTGGTGCGACCGCGGTGCCGGCGTGTCCCGGTCCCGTGCACGGTGCCGGACTCGATCGGGTGAAGCACGGTGATCTGGTTGGTCAGGCCGACCGCCAGCTTGTTCTCGTCCCGGACGCCCGCGTCGGTGCCGCGGACGGCCAGCGCGTCGGCGATCGCGCCATAGATCCCGCCGTGGACGGGTCCGCCGGACTGTCTGTGCTCGGCTCGAATCTCAAGGCGGCCTTTCGCGACCTCCTCGGAGCACTCGGTCAGCTCGAGCCCGTAGAGCCCGTCGAATCCTCGCCCGTCGATGGGAGGCGGCACGGCCATCGGCCGCGGCACGTTAGCGGCTCGATAAGGCTCCGCACTGCGCCGACGCCCCTACTACTCTGAAAGGCTCCATGGCCTCGATCGAGACGCTGCCACCCGATCAACGCGCGGTCATCGATCTGGTGCTGCAACGCGGCCGCAGCTACGACGACATCGCGCGTCTGCTCGCGATCGATCGCGCCGCCGTGCGCACCCGCGCGCTGGCCGCGTTCGAGGCGATTGGCCCCGAGACCGGGATCTCGCCCGAGAGCCGTGCCCTGATCACCGATTACCTGCTCGGTCAGCTTCCCGACCGGGTGGCCGAGCAGACTCGCGAGCGCCTGGCGGACTCACCGTACGACCGTGCCTGGGCGCGCGTGCTCGCCTCGGAGCTCGGTCAGGTGGCGAGCAATCCCCTCCCCGAGATACCCGACGGGTCCCGAGCCGCGGCGGCGTCGGCGGTCGACGGCGCCCCGCCGCCCACGGACGGCTCAACTCCCGGCACGGAACCGTCCCGGCCGTCCCGACCGGCTCGATCGCGCGACGGCGGCCCGCGCCGGCCCCGCCTGTCCGACCGTCCGAGCTCCCGCCTGGGCGGCGCGATCATGCTGGGTGTCGGCGTGCTCGTTGTGATCGCGGTCGTGGTGGTCCTGATCGCGGTCCTGGGAAGCGGATCCTCCAAGCATTCCTCGGGCACCGCGGCGGCGTCATCGACGAGCGCCACCAGCCCGTCGAGCGCCACGTCCACCTCGGGGACTGGACCATCGGGAACCGGAACCTCCACCACGCCGAAGGCCCAAGTCGTGGGCCAGAGCAACCTGAACCCGCCGGGTGGCAAGGGTCAGGCCAAGGGAGTCGCATTCGTGGTCAAGGAGGGGAGCGCGTACGGGGTCGTAATCGAGGCCGCACACGTCGCTCCGAACAGCCACAACGCGTACGCGGCGTGGCTGTACAACTCCTCCACCGACGCCTACCGGCTCGGCTTCGTCAGTCCGGCGGTGGGCAAGACCGGGCAGCTGCAGGTCGGCAGCCCGCTGCCCACCAACGCCTCCCACTACAAGCAGCTGCTGCTGTCGCTCGAGACGCAGAGCAATCCGAAGTCCCCGGGGACGGTCGTTCTCCAGGGGCCGTTCTCGCTCACGTCGACCACCGGGTAGAGCCTCGACCCGGGATGAGCGGACCTCAGCCGAGGATCCGCTCGAGTCCGTCCAGGGCCTCGTCGAGCCGCTTGGCGGTCGCCGAGCGCATGGCCAGCGCGCCGGTCTTCGAGTAGCCGCGCAGGCGCTGGCGCTGAGCGATCGTCACCTTCGTGGCCGCGCCCTCCGGCTCGACCACGATCTCGGTGATCGACTCGTGCAGCACGGGCTCGAACGGCGTCCCCGCCACCTCCTGCGTCCAGCTCCGGTGCCCGCTCGTGTACTCGCCCTCGGGTGGCTCGGAGGCGAGCACCCGGAAGTCGGCACGCACCGTCCGCCGGCGGCGGGTCTTGAACACCTGGGTGAAGCGATCCTCCTCCACCCCTTCCATCCGCTCTACCGCCGGCCACCAGCGGGGCATCTGATGGGGATCCTCGATCACCTTCCACACGTCGGCCACCGGCGCGGCCAGGACCCGGCTCCGGGTCGCGCTCGACAGGTTGCGCCGGCCCGCGCCGATCCGGAACGGGAGGAAGCTCATGAGTCGTACTCGAGCACGGCGTGCACCGGATACGGGTCCAGCCGAGCCCGGCCGTGGAGGAAGCTCAGCTCGACCAGAAACGCGCAGCCGGCGATCTCCGCGCCGAGTCCGGCCACCAGGTCGCACACGCCGCGCGCGGTGCCGCCGGTGGCCAGGAGATCGTCGTGCACGAGCACCCGCGCGCCGTGGGCGAGCGCGTCGGCGTGAACCTCGAGCGCGTCGATCCCGTACTCGAGGATGTACTCCACGCTGACCGTCTCGGACGGCAGGCGGCCCGGCTTGCGGGCGGGCACGAATCCGGCTCCCAGCTCGCGGGCCAGCGCGCCCCCCAGGATGAACCCGCGGGCTTCCGCCGCGATCACCAGATCGACCCCCAGCGGGCGGGCGAAGGACGCCAGCTCCCCGACGGCCAGCTTCAACGCCGTCGGGTCGAGCAGCAACGGGGTGATGTCCTTGAACACGATCCCGGCCTTGGGGAAGTCCGGGATCTCGCGGATCAGCGCGCGCAGGTCGACTGCGCTCACGGCGCCTCGTCGCCCTCGGCCACTACGTGGCGATCTTGCGCAGATCGCGGATCAGCAGAAGGTGCTTGAGATGGGTGGTGACCGAGGCCAGGTTCTCGAGTGCCTCGATGGCCTCCCGCCGGCGCTCTGGGTTGCGCGAGCGCAGGGCCGGGGCCAGGATGCTCTGCAGGAGCTGGGCCTCCCGGTCCGCCGAGCTGCGGAACACCCGGAGGTTGCGGCCCCCCACCCCGTAGCGCGCCAGCTCGGACACCGCCCGGACGATCTCCCGCTCGGTCTCGTCGAAGTACCGTGCGCCGGCGCGCATCTCGCCCTTGATCACCCCGAAGTCGACCAGCTCGCGCACCAGGCCGGCGTCCGCACCGGTCTCCTCGACCACGTCCTCCAGCGAGTACAGCGCGCCCGGGTCGCGCGTGGAGACGAGCGCCTGCGCGCGACGCAGGGAGCGCCCGTCGCTGGCCGGGGCGGCTGCCACCTCGCGTTCGGCCCGCCCGCCCGCCAGCTCCTGGCGAATGACCCGGAGCGGGAGGAACTCGTCGCGCTGCAGCCGGAGAATCGTGCGCAGGCGCTGGATGTCGGACTGGGTGTAGAGCCGGTAACCGCCCTGCGTGCGCCGCGGCGTGAGCAGCTTCTGGTCCTCGAGATAGCGGATCTTGGAGATCGAGATATCGGGGAACTCCTGCGTGAGCGCTTTGCACACCGTGCCGATCGTGACGGCCTTCTGACGGGGGCGCTGCGACTCCTGGTCGGCGGCCGGGTCGGGAAGCTCGACGGTGGGTTCGCGGGTATCGGGACTGGCCATCAGCGGCTGAGAAACGCGAGCTTGTACTTGCCGACCTGGAGCTCGTCGCCGTGCGTCAGGCGGTGCGACTCGATTCGGCGGCGGTTGACGTAGGTCCCGTTCAGAGAGCCGCAGTCGTCGAGGTAGTACTCGCTGCCGCGCCGGACCAGGATCGCGTGATCGCGCGAGACCGTCACATCGTCCAGGAAGATGTCCGAGACCGGGCGGCGACCGATGGTCACCCGCCCGGTGCCGAGCGGGAAGCTCTCCCCCGCGCGTCCGCCGCCCGCGCGGATCACCAGCGCGGGTCCCCGTTCGGCGACGTCGTCCAACGTGATCTCCTCGAGCTCACCGGTCTCGCCCAGCTTGTAGGTCGCGGTGGTCGTCCCGGGCGGGGGATCGGAGTGGGCCAGGAACGCGCCACACCGCTGACAGTAGTTAGCCCCGTCGTCGTTGGCAAAGCCGCACTCTGGGCAGTGCTGGGCCAAAACTGCCGACTATTCGGACTCGGATCCGGGAACGCGGCCGGCCAGGATGTCGGTCAGCTGCTGTACGTCGGCCCCGGTGATAACGAGCTCCCCGGTCTCGTCCTTCTTGCGCAGCCGGTTGACCAGCTCGGCGCGGAGAATGTCGATCTTCCCGTGCAGGATGCGCCGCCGGTAGGAGATCTCCATCTCCTCATCGGTGAGCTGCTTGATCAGCTCCTTCAGCTCCTGGTCGGTCAATGAGCCCAGATCGGGAAACGTATCCATGTAGATCAGATCCTCCGGGTGCTTCCGGGTCGGAGTGCGGGGAGGGAGCGAGTATAGCCTGGCTCAGACCTAGGCTCAATCTCAGCTTGAGAGTTTGGTTCGCTCCTTGCGGGCGCCGGTTCGCTCGTTGCGGGCGCGAATCTCGCGCGAGCCGCGCCGTACGTAGAGAACCGCGGCGAGCAGCCCGAGAGTCATCCCCACGTACAACATGATCAGGGCCAGCCAGTGCACCCCGGCCATCGCGAAGAACGGCGCGCCGGCGATCGGCGCTACCCCCAGCCGGCCCGCCCAGTTGATCTGGATGTCCACCCCGCGACTCAGGCCGTAGCGGCTGGCCAGAAGCATGAACAGCTCCCGCGCGATCACGATTGCGATGGCCCACCGAGGCAGCAGCGAAAAGTGCCAGCACACGACCATCCCCGACACGATCAGGAGCCGATCGACGACCGGATCGAGGAGCGCCCCGAGGCGGCTGTACTGCCCGGTCAGGCGGGCCAGGAACCCGTCCAGGTAGTCCGACCAGCCGATCACCGCGAACAGGACCACGGCGAGGGCGTCGTGTCCGTCCTTGCTCCCGAACGCGACGAGCAGGAACACGGGTATCCCGGCCAGGCGCAGGTAATCGATCGCGTTGGGGATCGTCCACGGGTTCAGCGGATGCCCGGACATGGTGGCCTCGGGCGGCGGGCCCGAGCGGTCGATGCCGGTCAGCCGGCGCTTGCTGATCCCTGGACTCACCGGTCCGGGGGATCGGGGCTCACGGCAACCCGCGCCACAGCGCTGCGATCTGCTCGGCGGCGTCGTCGAGCAGCACGGAGGTCTTCTCTCTCCCCCGCCGGATCTGCACCTCGACCTCGCCGGCGCCCATCGTGCGCCGCCCCACCGTGACCCGCAGCGGACACCCGAGCAGCTCGGCGTCGATGAACTTCTCGCCCGGGCCGGCGTCGCGGTCGTCGTAGAGGACGTCGAGCCCGATCTCGGTCAGCTCGTTGTACAGGCGATCGGAGAAGGCCCGCTCCTCGCTGCCCTCCTTGCCCAGGGTCACGACCTCGACGTCGAACGGGGCAATCGCGCGCGGCCACGAGATGCCCGCTTCGTCGGCGTACTGCTCGACCGCGGCCGCCGCGGCCCGGGCCGGGCCGAATCCGTAACACCCCATGAAGATCAGCTGCTCGCTGCCGGCCTCGTCGAGATAGCGTGCGCCGAGGGGAAGGGAGTAACGAGTGCCCAGCTTGAAGATGTTGCCGACCTCGATCGCCGGCTCGATCCGGATCGCGCTCCCGTTGACCGTGTCGCCGGCGAGCACCGTGCGGATGTCGGCGCGCTTGTACGGGAAGTCGCGCCCGGGCTCGACGCCCCGCAGGTGGGCATCGGGCTGATTGGCTCCGACCACGTAGGCGCCGTCGGCCACCCCGGAATCGAGCAGGATCGGCATCTGGGCTCCGACCGGGCCGATGTAGCCGGGTGGGCCGAGCCGCGTGGTGATCTCGTCGGGGTGAGCCGGGCGGAAGTCCGTCCCGAGCAGCGTGCGCAGCTTGACCTCGTTGACCCGATGGTCGCCCCGGACCACGACCAGCCGCATCTCGTCGCCGTCGAGCACGATCGGGAAGGCCTTCAGCAACGCGCCTGCCGGGAGATTCAGCTCGGTAGCCACCGCCTCGATCGTGGTCATCCCGGGTGTGGGCACGCTCTCGGGCGCGTCTCGGTGCGGTTCGAGCTGGACCGGCTGGGGCTCGGCGCTGGCCACCTCGACGTTGGCCGCGTAGCCGGGGGCGAGCACCACGTCGTTCTCGCCGGCCGGGCACGGGGCCATGTACTCGTGGGCGCCGCTCCCGCCCATCATCCCGACGTCGGCCTCGACCCGGTACCACTCGAGCCCGCAGCGGTCGAGCATCCGGTCATACGCGGTGACGTGCTTCTGGTAGGCCGCCTCGAGGCCTTCGGCATCACGGTCGAACGTGTAGGAGTCCTTCATGATGAACTCGCGGGTGCGCAGGACGCCGGCGCGGGGCCGCGGCTCGTCGCGCTCCTTGGTCTGGAAGTGGTAGAGGATCAGCGGCAGGTCGCGGTAGGACCGCACCGCGGCCGCGACGTGGGTGGTCACGGCCTCCTCGCTGGTCATGGCCAGCACCAGGTCGGCCTCGCGGCGATCCTTGAGCTTGAACAGCTCCTCGATGCCGTAGCGGCCGCTGCGCCGCCAGAGCTCGGCGGGCTGAAGCACCGGCATCAGCATCTCCTGCCCGCCGATCGCGTCCATCTCCTCGCGCACGATCTGGACGACCTGCTGGTGCACCCGCCACCCGGCGGGCAGCCAGGACCACAACCCGGCGCCGACCTGGCGGATCAGGCCGGCTCGGACCATCAGCTTGTGTGAAAGCGCCTCTGCGTCGGCGGGCGGCTCGCGTTCGGTGGGCAGGAAGTAGGTGGAAAGGCGGGTCATGAGAACCGCAGCGTACCCGGGCGTGATAGAAGAGGCCGTTCTCTAGATCTAGATGCAAGGAGCACGCGCATGGCTTACGAAGTTCCGCCGCTGCCGTATGACTACAACGCGCTCGAGCCGACCATCGACGAGCAGACGATGCACCTGCACCACGACAAGCATCACCAGGCTTACGTGAACGCGGCCAACGGGCTGCTCGAGGGCACCGAATGGGCCGACAAGCCGGTCGAGGAAGTGTTGAAGAACCTGAGTTCGCTGCCCAGCGACAAGCAGACCGGTGTCCGCAACCAGGCCGGCGGCCACTACAACCACTCGCTGTTCTGGGAGTGGATGTCGCCGAACGGCGGCGGTTCACCCGAGGGTGCGCTGGCCGATGCGATCAATTCGGCGTTCGGATCTTTCGACGAATTCAAGGCCCAGCTCAAGGACGCCGGCGTCAAGCGATTCGGATCCGGCTGGTCGTGGCTCGTGCACGACGGCTCGGGGCTGACGATCGTCTCGACGGCCAACCAGGACAACCCGATCTCGGACGGCAAGACGCCGCTGCTCGGCGTCGACGTGTGGGAGCACGCCTACTACCTGACCTATCAGAACCGGCGCCCGGATTACCTGGACGCGTGGTGGAACGTGGTCAACTGGCCCAAGGTGGCTGAGGGGTTCGCGAAGGTTTCTTAGGGCCTCGCTGCGCTCGGCGTCCCTGGGACCATGCGACCCCGTCCGGACGGGGGAACTCGGCCCCACGGACGCCGGCGAAGCCGGCCCAAAATCCGCTCAGGCCCGGGTGAACCGCCGGCCGGCGACCGGCGAGGTCTCTTCGTCGAGCTGCGTCGCCGCCGCTTCCATCGCGGCCAGCCGCTCGGGCGTCATCGCGGTGGCGTCCTCGTTCTCAGCCAGCCACTCCTCGGCCTCGGCGGCGGCGCGCTCGTCACGGACGACGCGCTTTCCGGCCGCGTAGTACTTGTCGATCTCGGCGAACAGCTCGTCGACCAGGTTCTCGGTCTTGACCTTGCGGATCATCTTGCCCTTGGAGTAGATCGCGCCGGCGTCCTTGGCCCCGGTGATCCCGAAGTCGGCATGCCGGGCCTCGCCGATGCCGTTGACCGCGCAGCCGAGCACCGACACCTCGATCGGGTCGTCGTACTGCTCGAGGCGCCGCTCGACCTCCGCCACCACGGAGTCCATGTCGAACTGGAGACGGCCGCAGGTCGGGCAGGCGATCAGGACGGGGCCGCGGTCTCGCAGCTTCAGGGCCTTGAGAATCTCCCAGGCGACCTTGACCTCCTCCTCGGCGTGGAAGGTCGAGAGCGAGATCCGGATCGTGTCGCCGATGCCGTCGGCCAGCAGCGTGCCGAGACCCACCGCGGACTTCAAAGACCCCGACCACTTGGTCCCGGCCTCGGTCACCCCCAGGTGCAGCGGATACGGGATCCGCTCCGAGAGCAGCCGATTGGAGGCGATCGTGTTCGGCACGCTGGTCGACTTCATCGAGACCTTGAAGTTCGTGAAGTCCAGGCGCTCCATGAGCTCGACGAACTCGACCGCGGCGGTGACCAGCGCCTCGACCGGGTTCTCGAACTCGAGGTCGCGCAGATGCGCCGGTAGCGAACCCGAGTTGACGCCGATCCGCAGCGGGGTCCCGAGCTCGTTGGCCCGCTGGGTCACCAGCGCGACCTTGTCGGGCCCGCCGATGTTTCCGGGGTTCAGTCGCACGCAGTGGGCGCCCGCGTCAAGCGCCTTCAGTGCCAGTGTGTAGTTGAAGTGGATGTCGGCGATGACCGGGATCGGCGACTCGGCGACGATCGTCTTCAGCGCCTCGACGTCCTTCTCGCGCGGAACCGCGCAGCGGACGATGTCGGCGCCGGCCTCGGCCACACGGCGGATCTGAGCCATCGTGGCGGTGAGATCGGCCGTCTCGGTCTTGGTCATGGTCTGGACCGCGACCGGGGCGCCACCGCCGATCGGCACTCCGCCCACGTGAATCTGGCGCTCAGATGCCATGCCTCCGAGTGTAGAGGCGGTCACCCAGGGAACGCTCGGCGCAACTTCGGCTGGCCCGCGTAGTTGCAACCCCCGTGCCATCGATCACACGCAAACTCCCTCTCGCCGCCGCCCTGTTGAGCGTCGCGGCCCTCCTGAGTCTCGCGGTGCTGCACGCCGCCACCGCCCGTGCCTCGGCCACCCAGGAGTCGATCTTCCAGGACGACAACCAGCTCAAGGCCAACCCGTCCGGCACGATGCAGACGCTGCGCGATCTGGGCGTCCAGCGCGTCCGGGTGAACATGACCTGGAACACGGTGGCGCCAGGGGCCAACTCGAGCAAGAAGCCCAAGCGCTTCAACGCCGTCGATCCGGCCGCCTATCCGTCCGGGGGCTGGGCTCCCTACGACGCGATCGTCCGCGCCGGCGCCGCCTACGGGGTGGAGATCGATTTCACCCTCGACGGCCCCGCCCCCCTGTGGGCGGTTGGCTCGGGGGCGCCGAGGGGCACCACCGGTGACTTCCTGCTTGCATGGCAGCCGTCGGCGAAGGAGTTCGGGTATTTCGTCCGGGCGGTGGGCACCCGATACAGCGGCACCTACAAGCCGCGCGGATCTGGCACGGCGCTTCCCCGGGTGAACTTCTGGTCGATCTGGAACGAGCCCAACTACGGCTTCGACATCGCACCCCAGGGGACGGGCTCGCACCAGTCGACCCCGAACAGCCCGCACGTCTACCGCAACCTGGTCGCCGCGGCCTGGGGCTCGCTGCAGGCCACCGGCCACGGCACGCGGACCGACCGGATCCTGTTCGGCGAGGTGACGCCACACGGCGTCAACACATTCGGCGTGTTCTCGAACATGAAGCCGCTGATCTTCCTGCGCTCGCTGTACTGCGTCGACTCGCGCTATCGCGAGCTGCGCGGCTCGACCGCCGCGGCCCAGGGCTGCCCGACCACGGCGTCCGGCTCGCGCAGCTTCCGCAAGCAGAACCCCGCGCTGTTCGGCGCCAGCGGCTTCGCCGACCATCCCTACGAGGAGGCGTCGTCACCGAGCCAGCCGACGCACCTGTGCGGGAACAAGCTGTGTGTCGGGGCGCCCAGCGACCCGGACTTCGCCGACCTGCCGGAGATCCCGCGGCTCATCGGCACGCTTGACCGGCTGAATGGCGTGTATGGGTCGCGCACACACTTCTCGGTGTGGAGCACTGAGTACGGCTTCCGGACCAAGCCGCCCGACCCGCGACTGGGCGTCAGCCAGTCGGCTGCCGCCGACTACATGAACGACGCGGAGTACCTGAGCTACCGCCAGCCGCGACTGCTCAGCTACTCGCAGTACCAGCTGCTCGACGCGCCGCCGCCTGCGTCGTTCGACACCGGTCTGGAAAACCCGAACGGCAGCCACAAGCCCGGCTACGACGCCTACCGGATGCCGCTGTTCCTCCCAACCACCAGCACGCGCGCCGGGCGCAAGATCGAGATCTGGGGTGGCGCCCGTCCAGCCGGCTACGCCCGGCTCGACTCCGGCCAGTCTCAGAGCGTGCGGATCGAGTTCCAGCGCGGGTCGCGCGGCGCCTGGCAGACCCTCGACACGGTCACCATCACGAACTCAAAGGGGTATGTCGACGTTCACCTGGCTCTGCCCGCCAGCGGTGCGGTCAGGCTTGCCTGGTCCTACCCGGCTGCCGACCAGCTGCTTGGCGGCGGCACGGTCTACAGCCGCACGGTGAGCGTCACGGTCTATAGTGGCGCGAGCCTGGATGTCGGGCGGCGCCGTGGCGTAGCAGCGCTACGGAGCCGGACGGGGCCGTATCCGCGATGATCATCCGGCAGTCCGGCCGCCTCTTGAGACGCTCCGGCCGGCGGGCCTTCGGAGTCGCCGGGCTCGCGCGGGGTCGGGCCCGGCTCGCCCGGCGGCGGCTGCGCGGGTCCATCGGGACCTTCCGGTGCTCCGGGTCCTGGCGGCGTACGCCGCCGCCGGAGCGCGAGCGCGCCAAACGTGATCGCGGCCAGCGCGAGCACGACGATCACCACGATCAGCCAGGTCGGCAGACCCGAGCCTCCGGAACTGCTCGAGCTGTTTCCGCCCCCCGCGGCCCCCGATTGGCCCAACTGCTTGAACAGCTGGCGCTCGATCACATCGAAGCAGTCGGTGTACTCGCGGACGTCGGCAGGCATCTGCGCAAGCGCCTGACGTAGCACCGGCGAGGAGTAGGTCTGTGTGAGCCGTCCGTGGTCGTTGCAGTCGGTGATCGCCTGGGCGGCAGTGCCGCCGGCAGCCGCCACCGCAAGCGCCGGTGCGCCGACGGACAGGGCGCAGCCGAGCGCGAGGACCGTGATCGCCCGTCGCGTCATGGCCGCAAGCTTATGGGGAAACCCCGTCGTATAGCCGCGTCAGCCGCTCGTAGTACTGGTCTTCACCGTGTCCGGCGCGCGCCCGGGCGATCGCTTCGTTGCCTCGCTGCGAGCGCAGCCGCGGGTTCTGCCATAGCTCAGACAACGCCGCGCGCCAGGCCGGCGGGTCGCCGGCGGGCAGCGCGGACTCGCCACCCACCATCTCGGGCAGACCGCCACGGGCGGAGGCCAGGACCGGCACGCCCGCGGCCATTGCCTCGAGCACCGAATACGGGCACGGCTCCTCCCAGCGCGAGGGGGCCAGGACCACCGCGGCGCGGCGGCGCAGTTCGGCCAGATCTGTGTGGGCGAGCCGGCCGGCGAAGCGGACGTCGGCGCCGTCGGCCAAGCTGCGCAGGCGCGGCTCGTCCGGGCCCGCGCCGGCAACTACGAGCGGCACCCCGGCGCCTCGGGCGGCGGCGATCGCGGTGTCGAATCCTTTCTCCTCGGTCAGCCGGCCGGCGGCGAGGGCAAACTCGCCCTCCCCAGCGCGGGACTCCGTCGCGAACTCGGCAGTGGGCATGAAGTTGGGCAACGTGGCGGTTAACGAGGCCGGCAGACCCAAGTCGCGCAAATGCGCCGCCAGCGCGTCGCTGACCGCGATGAACTGGTCAACGTGCTGAAGTAGCCGGGGCTGCTGCCGGAGGAGCGCCACTGCGTAAACGGCGGCCTCGGGGAGCGAGCCGCGACAGCGCAAGCGCAGACCAGGGCGGGTGTGATCGAGCCGGCAGCGAAAGCACGGCGCCCCGTCGCGGTAGGCGATGCCTATTGCGCAGAACAGCCGGTAGTTGTGGAGATGGAGCAGCGTGCGGGCGCCGGCTTCTCTGGCGGCGGCGAGCGCCCGCCAGCCGAACGACGGATGGAGATTGTGGGCATGGACGACCCGCACGCCGCGCCGGCGGACGAGCCGCGCGATCTCGCCTGGGTCGAGCCCGCCCGCCAGCAGACCGGCCGCCGCCCTGGCCCGTCCGATCCCCTGGCTCGAGCGCTCGAGCAGCTCGACCTCATGCCCGCGCCGGGACAGCAGCTCGACCAGATCGGCCACCGCGCGCTCCTCCCCGCCGGCCGCGCGGTAGCGGTTGTGGAGGACGAGGATCACGCGCCGAGCTGGAGTCAGCCGGACGTGTATGCGCGCTGAACGAGCACGGTGGGGCCCGTCGGGCCTGGTCCGAGCAGGCTCGGCGCGAGGGAGCCGATCCGCGCCCGCGTAAGCCGCCATTCGTGCGCGAGCGCGAAGCGGGCCACCAGCGAGTCGCCGACCCGCCTCGTGGCTATGAGCTTCAGCGTTGGCGGAAGCGGGTGGCTTGGCACCTGCCAGGAGTAGCCGACCACGTCGATCTCTCTGATCGCCACCTCGCCGGCCGGCCCGGTCCAAGGCACGCCGTGCAGGTAGAGGACGAGGGGGTCGGTGCCCAGCTCGTCGTAGACCACGATCGCGCGCTGGCTCGATGGCGAGCCGAGGGCCTCGGCGACGGCGCGCCAGTCGGGGCGCTGGTAGGCGGTGTCGGTGTCGATCCTGATTACGCCGTAGGCAAATGCCCCAAGCAGGACGGCGGCCAGCACAGCGGACAGAGGCCATAGCCGCCGCGTTGTGCAGGCCCCTGCCACGACGATCGCCAGCGGCAGCCACGCCGGAATCAGGGCGCGGTCGACGTAATAGTCGCTACCGAGCACGGCGAGCACGAGCGGCACCAGCACGACAACGCCGGCGAGCGCGGCAGCCATTCCGATGCCGCGCAGCTCGTCCGTCTCGGCCCCGCCGATCACCAGCACGATCACGACTGCGATGAGGACGGCTGCGCCGATCAGCCCATAGCTCAGCAGTGAGGTCTCGAACGGCGGCCCGAGCATGAAGCCAACCGGGACCTCCTGGAGACGGGTACTCAGATGGGTCCCGGTGACGAAGGCCGTCGTGTGCCCTGCCAGCAAGGGAATCAGCGACAGCTCGACTAAGCCAACGACGCCCACCGCCACCAGGCTTGCCCGGGTGCGCGCGGTGTAGAGCAGCCACAGCGCCTCCGGCGCGACCAGGAACCCCGCGAAGTAGTACGTCAACAGCGCTAGCACCGAGAACAGCGTCCACCACGCGATGTTGCGCGGCGAGGGATCGCGCCGCGAGCGCACGAAAAAGAGCAGCGACGCGCCGCACAGGGCGGCTACCAGCATGTACTCGCGGGCCTCCTGTGAGTACCAGACCATGAACGGGTTCACGGCCACGAAGGCAGCCGCGAGGAGGCCGGCGCGGCGTGAGACCAGCTCGCGGCCGCACAGGTACGCGATCGCGATGAGAGATGTTCCGGCCAGAGCCGAGAGCGAGCGGAGCGCGACCTCTCCGGCTCCAAACAGATGCACCCACACCCAGCCGAGCACGAAGTAGAGCGGCGGCGCCGTCTCGACGGCGGCCATCGAGTGGAGCATCGAGCCGAGCGAGAGGTTCAGCTCGTGCGCGGCCTGGGCCTCGTCGTACCAGTAGCTCTGAGCCCCCAGCGTGGAGAACCTGAGCACCGCTCCGAGGACGATCAGCCCGCCGACCAGCCAGGTTTCGGTAGATACGCTTGCTACCCTCACCGCCCTGGAGGTCCGGGCCGCCACAGCGGCGTCCGAGCGGGCCGGGACGAGCATCCGCGCGCATTGTAGAGCGGGCGCTGAACGCTGACCCCCCCGCCTATTCAGGTCTTCCGAGCCGATTCAAACGTTAACCCGCCGATGTCGCGTTTTCTAACCCAGCGCCGCCGTGCGCTCGGCCTCGGGGTCCTGGTCGCCCTGATCGGGGCCGCGGCCGTGGCGGTCGCCGTCGGCGGGTGCGCGGGACACAGCACCCCAGCAACCGCGCAGGTGCCGCCCCGGACCCGCCCACTCGAGACGATCTTCGAGGCCCAGCCGGAGCTGTTTGCGAGCCCCGGGCCGACGCTCGAGACGCTGAAACGCCTGGGCGTCGATCGCGTGAAGGTGTTCATGCTCTGGAGCTCCCTGGCGCCTGACCCGCTGTCGTACACTCGACCGCACTTCGACGCCGCCTCCCCAGCTGCATACCCCGCCGCAAACTGGGGCGTCTTCGACCGGATCTTTCGCGAGGCGGCGGCCCGGCGGATCGGCCTCGACGTCGCGCTCGCGGCGCCCGCGCCGCTCTGGGCCACCGGACCCGGTCTTCCGCATGGCACCGGGCCGTCATTCCTGGGCGCGTGGCAGCCGTCACCCAAGCAATTCGGGATGTTCGTGCACGCGGTCGCGACGCGCTACAGCGGCCACTACACGCCGCCCGGCGGAGGACGCCCGCTGCCCAGGGTCGATTTCTGGTCGATCTGGAACGAGCCGAACTACGGCCAGCAGCTGGCCCCGCAGGCGATCGACGGTTCGACCATCGAGGTCTCCCCCGCCCTGTACCGCCGGATGCTCGATGCGGCATGGAGCGCGCTGCAGGCGACCGGCCATCAGCACGACACGGTTCTTATCGGTGAGATCGCGCCGCGGGGCCAGACAGTGGGCGACCAGCCGGGCAACTTCTCGGGCATGGTGCCGCTGCGCTTCATCCGGGCGCTCTACTGCGTCGACGGCTCGTTCCGTCCGCTCCGCGGGACTGCCGCGACGGAGCGAAGCTGCCCGCCGACCATCGCCGGCTCCGACGCGTTCGTGCATGAGCACCCGGCCCTGTTCGAGGCTGGCGGATTTGGCTTCCATCCCTACCCGCAGGGCTTCGCGCCGGATGTGCGCACGCCCGACGAGCCCGACTATGCCGACCTTCCCCAGCTCGGAGCGCTGGGGCGCACGCTGGACGGCGCGATGGCCGCCTACGGCTCGCACGCTCAGCTGCCGCTCTATGACACCGAATTCGGCTATCAGACGAATCCACCCGAGACTGGGATTGCCCGCGCCGTGTCTCCGGCGCAGGCCGCGGCCTGGGCGAACCTGGCCGAGTGGATCAGCTGGCGCGATCCCCGAGTGGCGTCTTGGGATCAATATCTCCTGAACGACCCGCCGACCGGCCAGAGCAACTTCGACACCGGCCTGAACTTCCACACCGGCGCGCACAAGGTGCTGTTCGACGCATTCCGGATGCCCGTGTACCTGCCTTCCGAGACGGCGGGATCGGGGCATGCCCTCGACGTCTGGGGTTGCGTGCGGCCCGTCCACTACGTGCACTCGCGCAAGCCGCAGGTCGCCAGCGTCGAGTGGAGCCCGGCATCCGGCGGAGCGTTCAGGACCGTCAAGCGCGTGATCCTGACCGACCCCTACGGTTACTTCGACACGCGGGTGACCTTCCCGTCGAGCGGTCTCGTCCGCATCACTTGGTCCTATCCGCGGAGCGCGGGCGGGGAGCAAATCCACAGCCGCACGGTCCAGGTGACCATCCGCTAGAGCCGCTAAGGTTCCCGGCTCCGCGACCCGGCTGGTCGCGATCAGTCGTACTTGCACGCGGTGGCGGCGCGGTTCGTGTCCCGGCCTCGGCAGGGCGCAACTTCCCCTGACTCGGTCTGTTGTCTTCTGCAATGCCATCGATCACCCGAGCCTGCCTGGCGGTGGGCCTCGCTCTGGTAGTAGCCGGGGCCTGGCTGGTGCGCGCGCCCTCGCGTGCCTACGCCAGCTCCGGCCAGATCGAGATGTTCCAGGACGACGGCCACCTGCTGGTAGATCCCGGTCCCACCCTCCAGCAGATCCGCGACCTCGGCGGTCGCGTCGTCCGCGCCGCGGTTCACTGGAACCTCGTCGCGCCGGTGAAGCGCCCGGCGAACTTCGACCCCACCGATCCGGCGTCCTACCCAGGGTGGGGCATCTACGACCAGATCGTCGAGGACGCACAAAAGGACGGGATCGTGGTCGACTTCTCCCTCTCCGGTCCCGCGCCCCCATGGGCCACCGGGAGCGGTCAGCCGTCTCCCGGCGGGTTCGGCGGATGGAAGCCGTTGGCGCCCGACTTCAAGCAATTCGCACAGGCGGTGGGCAGGCGCTACAGCGGCACGTATGACCCGACGCTGAACACGTCTGTGCCGGGCGACCCGACCGACCTGCCGCGGGTGAACTTCTGGGAGATCTGGAACGAGCCCAACTTTGGGATGGAGCTCGCCCCGCAGGCGACCAGGGGCTCCACCGTGTTCACGGCGGCGGGGCTGTACCGCGGCCTGCTCGATGCGGGCTGGGGTGCGCTGCACAGCACCGGCCACGGGCGCGACACGATCCTGATCGGCAACCTCGACGCTCGCGGACAAAGCGGACGGCCGGGGCCCGGTGCTCCGCAGGGATTTCCCGGCAATTTCGCGGCCACCAAACCGCAGCAGTTCGTCCGCGCGCTCTATTGCGTCAGCTCGAGCTACAGGGAGCTGCGGGGCGGCACGGCGGCGCTCATTGGGTGTCCGACCAATGCCGCTGCCTCGCGCCGGTTCCGGGCCGCTCACCCCGCGCTGTTTCAGGCCACCGGGTTCGCGACCCACCCCTACCCGGTCAACCTGCCGCCGACCAAGGTCAGCTCGCAGGATCCGGATTACACGGAGTTCGCCGACCTGCCCCGTTTCGCCACGACGCTCGACCGCATCCAGCGGATCTACGGCTCCGGCAAGCATTTCCCGATCTACAACAACGAGTACGGCTACATCACCAACCCCCCCAACAGCAGCTTGACGCCGCTGAACCCGCATGGACAGTTCGTGTCGCCTTCGACCGCCGCGTTCTACATCAACTGGGCCGAGTACCTGTCGTGGCGCAACCCGCGGATCGCCTCGACCACGCAGTACCTGCTGTATGACCCGAATCCGCGTTTGGCGCCCGAATTCGGCGGGTTCGCCAGCGGCTTGATCTTCTACAACGGGACCCGTAAGCCGGCCTACGACGCCTACCGGCTGCCGCTGTTCATACCGACCACCACCGCGCGGTCCCGCCGCCAGAGCCTCGAGGTATGGGGCTGCGTGCGCCCGGCGCATTACGCGCAGCTCGATGTGGGAGCACCGCAGCGAGTGCAGATCCAGT
Source organism: uncultured Solirubrobacterales bacterium (assembly GCA_963834675.1). Taxonomy (GTDB): domain Bacteria; phylum Actinomycetota; class Thermoleophilia; order Solirubrobacterales; family Solirubrobacteraceae; genus Palsa-465. The sequence continues at coordinate 416,773 of CAWICS010000007.1, read as the reverse complement.
TCCAGCGCGGCTCCCACGGAGCGTTCACTACGCTGCGCACGGTGGCCATCAATAGCTCGCGCGGCTACTTCGACCTGCACATGACGTTTCCGGCGAGCGGCTCGGTCAGGCTGGCCTGGAGCTATCCCAAGGACGACCCGCTCCTGCGCGCGGGACAGGTCAAGCCGTCTGAGAGCGCCACGGTGTACAGCCGGACCGCCAGGGTGACGGTCAAGTAGATGCGCCGGTTTCGGCTGTACGCTCCGCCGGTCCTGCGCCTCGCGCTGCTCGCGTCGATGGTGATCGCGGTTTCGGCCGGACACGCCATGGCCTCGTCACAGCTGGTCTCGATCATCCAGGACGACCCCCGGTTGGATGTCGATCCGGCCGGCACCGTGGCGCGCGCCCGCCTGCTCGGGGCCGATGCGATGCGGGTCTCCGTGCATTGGAACTGGATCACGCCGGCGTCGAACGCGAAGAAGATGCCGCGGCATTTCAACCCGTCCGATCCGGCCTCGTATCCGGCCGCGAACTGGGGACTGTGGGACACGATCGTCATCGACGCGCAGCAGGCCGGGATCAGGGTCGACTTCGACCTGATGGGGGGCGCGCCGCGCTGGGCGCTTGGCCCCGGTCAGCCCGCCGGCAGCACCAACGAGAACTGGGAGCCCTCGGCCGGCGCGTTCGGGGCGTTCGTGCACGCGATCGCAACCCGCTACAGCGGCACCTACGTCCCGCCTGGGCAGACCACGCCGCTGCCGCGGGTCGACTTCTGGACGATCTGGAACGAGCCCGACTACGGCCCGAGCCTGGCTCCGCAGGGCGTCCCGGGGCACCTCACGGTCGAGAACAGCCCGCGGATGTATCGGAATCTGCTCGGAGCCGCATGGCGCTCGCTCCAGGCCACGGGACACCGCACGGCCACCGACACGATCGCCTTCGGCGAGCTGGCACCGCGCGGAGAGAGCTTCTGGGGCGTCTTTTCGGGCATGAAGCCGCTCACGTTCTTGCGCGCCATGTACTGCGTGGACTCGTCGTACCACCCGCTTCGCGGTGAAGCGGCTCGAATCCGAGGCTGCCCGGCAACGCCGGCCGCGTCCAGGCGCTTCCGCGCTCAGAATCCCGGCCTTTTTCAGGCCAGCGGCGTGTCCGATCACCCGTACATGCGGTGGTACAAGCCCGACCACGAGCCGAATCCCGATCCCGTGAATCGCTCCTCGACCGCCGACTACGCCTCGCTCGGCGTGATCGGACACCTGACCGGTGCCCTCGATCGCCTCCAGCGGGTGTACGGATCGGGAACTCGATTCCCGATCTACAGCACCGAGTTCGGCTACATCACCAGCCCGCCCAAGCACAGTCCCGATCCGACCACGAGCGTCCGTGTGATCTACCTCTCCCCCACGATCGCGGCCGACTACATGAACTGGTCTGAGTACCTGAGCTGGCGCAACCCGCGGATTCGCTCATTCGAGCAGTATCTGATCTACGACCCGCTGCGTCCGACCCGGAAGAACAACTGGGGCGGCTTCGCCAGCGGTCTACTGACGTGGACCGGCGCCCAGAAGGCGACCTACTACGCCTGGAGGCTGCCGCTGTATCTGCCGGTCACGAAAGCCCGCCCTGGCCACGCGCTCGAGGTGTGGGGATGCATTCGCCCGGCCCGGTTCGGAGCTCTCGACGCCGGCGCGCCGCAGACCGCGCAGATTCAGTTCGCGCCCCGAGGGAGTGGCCAGTACACCACGGTGCAGACCGTGACGATCAACCAGGGCGGCAGCTGCTACTTCGACGTGCGCACGGTCTTCCCGTCGAGCGGAAACGTGCGGCTCGCGTACACCTACCCGCCAGGCGACACGCTGCTCGGCAACGGCGCGACGGTGCTCAGCCGGACGGTCGCGGTGACGATCCGCTGAGAGAGGCTCTTACCCGCAACTTCGGGCGGGATTGGACGTTGGTGGCTGGTATGAGAAGGTGCCGCCTGAGGACGCTGGCGGCGGGGATGGCCGCGGTCCTCTCGCTTGCGGCGATCGCGGAGATCGCTCCGCCGGCGTCGGCCTCGGTCGACCAGCTGTCGATCATTCAGGACCCGACGGGGCTCCTGGCCGATCCGTCCGGCACGCTGGCCACGTTCCGTGCGCTCGGCGTGAACACGGTGAGGGTCATCGTGGTGTGGGCGCAGATCGCGCCCGATTGGGAGGGTCGCACGCCGCCTCGCGCGTTCGACGCGTCCGATCCGGCCACCTACCCGAACGCCAACTGGGCTCCCTACGACGCAATTGTCAAGCAGGCCACAGCCGATGGGATCGCCGTCGATCTCACTTTGAGCGGCGGCGCGCCTCGCTGGGCCGAGGGGCCGGGAATCCCGCTCGCGGCGCTCGACAACCCGTACTGGGCCTGGCGCCCGTCGGCCAGCGCCTTCGGGCAGTTCGTCCGGGCGGTGGGAGAGCGCTACAGCGGTAGCTACGTACCGCCCGGGCAGACCGATCCGCTGCCACGGGTCAGCTTCTGGTCGATCTGGAACGAGCCGAACTTCGGCGAGGACCTGGGTCCCCAGGCAATCAACGGCTCGACCGTGTCGGTCGCGCCGGGCATGTACCGCAACCTGGTCGGGCAGGCCTGGAGCGCGCTCCAGGCGACCGGCCACCGTCGCGACCGCATCCTGATCGGCGAGTTCGCCCCACGCGGCATGAGCGCTCGCGGGAGCCGCCAGCGTCCACAAGGGCTCCCGGGACAGTTCGCCCAGACAAAGCCTCTCCAGTTCCTGCGCACGCTGTACTGCGTGGATTCGAACTACCGGGAGCTGCGGGGCGCGGCGGCGCGCGCGGTGGGCTGCCCGACGACCGCCGCCGGGTCGCGCCGGTTTCGGCAAAGCAACCCCGGGCTGTTCCAGATGTCCGGGCTGGCCGACCATCCGTATTCGGACGATCAACCTCCGACGGTCGAGACCTCGAGCGATCCCGACATCGCCCCGTTTCCGCGGTTGGCGAACCTCTGGCACACGATCGACCGCGTGCAGCGCGTGTACGGATCTCAGCGGCGCCTGCCCATCTACAACACCGAGTACGGCTACATCACCCACCCACCCAACCGGGGCACGTTCGTCTCGCCGGCCACCGCCGCCTACTACCTCAACTGGGCCGAATACCTGAGCTGGCGGCAGCCACGGATCGCCTCGACCATGCAATACCTGCTGACCGATCCCTCGCTCGGCCCCGGCTTTGCGGGAGGCGGCGGGTTTGCCACCGGCCTTCAGTTCTCCGATGGCCGGGCCAAGGCGGCCTACGCCGCCTACCAGCTCCCGCTCTTCCTGCCGGTCAGCACCAGCCGGCTTGGTCATGCCCTCGCGGTGTGGGGCTGCGTGCGCCCGAGCCGCTACGCGATCCTCGACTCGGGACAGCCGCAGACGGCCCAGATCCAGTTCGCGCGCTCGCCATCGACTCGGTTCACGACCGTGCGGACGATCACGATCGCTGACCCGGACGATTGTTACTTCGACGTGCGGATCCGGTTTCCGGGCAGCGGCCTGGTGCGGCTCGCCTACACGTATCCGTCGTCATCGCTTGCCGGAACCACGGTGACGGGACGCACGGCTCGGGTGACGATCCACAGATAGCGAGTCAGGCGCGTGGGCGGCCGGCGGCCAGCATCGCGCCGGGATAGAAGTGGTCTACCGGCACCTCCTGGAACTCGGAGTAGGCAAAGCCGCGCTCCTCGCAGAGGCGCGCCAGCGCACGCGTCACCTGCGCGTCGTCGCTCACCAGCACGCCACCTGAAGACAGGTTCTCGGCCGCCACGCGGAGATCCGCGTACTCGGCCTCGAACGTGTGCCATCCGTCGTAGACCAGCATGTCCACCGGCTCCGTCGGAGAGATGACCGCGGGCAGCCCTTGGTCGGATGACTGGATCCTGAGCTTCCACAGCGGATGCTCCCCGACCAGCCATCCGGCGGCGGGGTTCACATCGAAGGACACGAGCGTGCCGGAAAACCCCTCGCGGTCGTTGAGCTCGAGCGCGCGCAGCAGCAGCAGTGACCCGAGGCCGTCGTGAGCGCCGATCTCGATCACGCGCCGGGGACGCAGAGCGCGGGCGAGCGCGTACCAGCCAAGCCGCTTGCCGAACGGGGGCGCGGGCTTCGTCCAGAGCCAGTGCTCGGCGGTGGCGCTCCGCAGCCTCCTCGCGAGCTCGTCGTCGTGCGAAGGCTCCTGGACCAGCGCGCGAGCCGCCGCCTCGTCGCACCGCGCCACGCCCGCCACCCAGGCGGCGAGCTCGCCCTCGTTCTCGATCTGAAAGGTGTAGTTGTCGGGTTCGGGCGAGGCGAGCACGAACTGCCAGTGCCGGCGGACGTGGTGTCCGCTGCGCCGCACCGCTCGGGCCTTGTGCACCCACCGGAGCCGTCGCAGCGAACGAGGATCGACGCCGACCCGCTGGGCCGCTTCGCGGGCGGTGGCGTGCCACGGTGTGCGACCGGACGGCACTAGGGGCACTACGAACTACCGGCGTACATCGCGTCGATCTCGGCTGCGTACTTGGCCGCGATCGGGCGCCGCTTGAGCTTCATGGTCGGCGTCAGCTCGTCGCCGCCGGGCAGCCAGTCGCCCGGGACGATCGTGAGCTGCTTGATCTGCTCGACCCGCGAGAGGTGCTGGTTGGCCTGCTCGATCGCGGCCTCGACGGCCGCCCTGACCTTTGGGTCGTGCGCGAGGTCGTCGAGCGTAGTGGCCTCGATGCCCTGCTGGGACGCCCATTGCGGGGCGAAGTCGGCGTCGAGCACGATCAGCGCTGTGTTATAGGGCCGGCTGTCGCCGATGCAGATGGCCTGGCCGATCAGCGGGCTGGCCGTCTTGATCCTGGCCTCGATGTTGGCCGGCGACATGTTCTTGCCCGCCGCGTTGATGATCAGCTCCTTCTTGCGGTCGACGATGGTCAGGAACCCGTCCTCGTCGAGGCGACCGATGTCCCCGGTGTGCAGCCAGCCGTCGGCATCGAGCGCCTCGGCGGTCTTCTCGGGGGAGTTGCGGTAGCCGCTCATGACGCAGTCACCGCGAACGAGCAACTCGCCGTCGTCGGCGATCTTCAGCTCGACCCCCGGGTGGGCGGGACCGACCGTGCCGATCTTGACCTCGCCGGGCCGATTCGACGTCCCGGCGCCGCATGTCTCGGACATTCCCCACAGCTCGCCCAGCTCGATCCCCAGCGCGTGGAAGAACTCGAGCACCTCGACCGGCGTGGGCGCCGCGCCGACGTTGACCGCGAGCAACTGATCGAGGCCGAGCATTGCCCGGAGCTTGGAGAAGATCTCCTCGTCGGCCTTGGCCACCTTGGCCTCGAGCTCGGCGGGCACGGGCTCGCCCCGCTGCCTCAGGCGGACACGCTCGAGTGAGGCGTCCATGGCCTCCTGGACCGGGCGGCGCTGCTCCTCGGGCTGGGCGGCCTGCATGGTCTCGAGCCCCGCCTTGAGCTTCTCCCAGATTCGCGGGACGGCGAAGAACCAGGTCGGCCGGACCTGGGGCAGGTACGAGAGCACCTCGCGCGGGTTGGGACAGCAGGTGACGGTGCCGGCGTGCACCACCGGGATGTAGTGGTGGGCCATCCGCTCGGCGATGTGCGCGGCCGGCAGCCATGAGATCACCCGGGCGCCGGGGTCGAACTGGATTACGTGATCGACGGTTTCCGCTGCGGCCATGATGCTGCGGTGGGTCAGCTGCACGCCCTTGGGCGGCCCGGTCGTGCCCGAGGTGTAGATCAGCGTGACCAGGTCGTCAGGGCGGATCTCGAGCGCTCGCGGCGCCGGCGTCGAAGCCGGGATTGGAGGCCTCGACGTCGCTGAGCGGGATGGTCGCTTCCGGCGCGGTGCCGTCGACCACGATCACGTGGGTCAGGTTCGGCAGGTCTCGGCGGGCCTTCAGCAGCGGCTCGAGGTAGGCCTGCTCGACGATCGCCACGGTCGCGCCGGCGTCCTCGATCAGGTACCGAATCTCCTCGGGCGGATAGGTCAGGTAGATCGAGAACGGAGTCGCGCCGAGCGTCGCCGCGGCCAGGTCGACGATGTGGAACTCCGGGCGGTTGCCCAGCATGATCGCCACCGTGTCCCCGTGGGCTATCCCCAGCTTGGCGAGCCCCCCGGCCACGTCGTCCACGCGCCTCAGCAGCTCCGACCAGGTCAGCGACACGCTGTCGTCGACCGTACGGACCGCGACGATGTCGGGGTGGTTGGCGGCCGTGCGCCGGAGCGCCTCGCTCACCGTCGGGGCGTCGACCGCCCGCCCCACCGCCGGCGAGATCACGCTGCTCTCCATGCTCCTCCTCTCAGCTTTTCCGGGTTGACCCGGTTCGAGGCGAACGCTACCAGCGGGGCGTGAGGCTACCTCAGCCCAATCCCGGGACCAGACAGCGTCGAGATGTCGTTCGTAAGCCCTATCACGAAGATCATCAGGATGAGCACGAACCCGACCACGCCGGCCCGCTCCATGATCTCGAACGGGATCCGCTTGCCCCGGACCTTCTCGGCCACGGCCCAGAACACGTGCCCGCCGTCGAGCGGCAGGAACGGGAACAGATTGATGATCGCCAGCGATAGCGAGATCAGCGCCAGAACCGTCAGTGCCTGGCTGGTGCTGGTGGCGAACGACTCCTGCGTGGCGGTGTAGCCGTAGACGATGCTGTGCAGCTGCTTGCGCTCCTGGGGCTCGAAGATGCGCGCCACGGTCGAGACGGTGCGGGTGGTCACCGACCACAGGTTGCTGACCGTGATCGAGGCAGCGTGCAGGGCGCCCACCCGCTCCGTCTCGACTCCGAAGCCGAAGCCGAGCTCGGGGCGCTTGTCCGCGGCGTTGTAGCGGGTGTGGATGTCGAAGGTGTGAAGCTGGCCGTCGCGGCGGACGACGACCTGGGCCGCGGTGGCGGACAGGCACCCGTTCACCTGAGCGCCCGCGCAGCGGTGGGTCCCCAGCTGCGCGCGGATGGCCTCGGGGGAGCCGCTCACGCCGTCGACCGAGATGATCTGGTCGCCGACCTGCAGCACCTTCGCCGCCGGGGCGCCGGCCACGATCGCGGACACGTCCTTGTTGAGTACGGGCTGACCGTGCTTAGTCGCCGTCTGACCCTGCGAGAGAACCAGCGCGTAGACGATCCCGAACGCGATCAGCAGGTTCATCGCCGGGCCGGCCAAGATCACCACGACCCGCTTCCAGACCGCCTGGTTGTAGTAGGCGCGTGGCACGACCTCGGGTGGGATGTCCTCGTGGGGGTTCATGCCGGTGATCCGCACGTAACCACCCAGCGGGAGCGGGCCGATGCCGTACTCGGTCTCCCCCCGGCGGACCTTGACCAGCAGCGGGCCCATGAACAACGAGAAGCGCTCGACCCGCATCCCCACCGCCTTGGCGGCGGCGAAGTGGCCGAACTCGTGGAGGATGATCAGGGCGACGAAGCCGAGGAAGGCGAGGACGTACGACATGCAGGCTCAGTGTGGCAGTCTCGGATGAGACTCCGTTAAGAGCCAGCTGAGGAGCCCAAATCCGGACATTTGTCGTGCGGGCGGCCGTTGCGGGCCGGCTACGCAGCCGCCCGCTCGGCCACCAGCCCGCCGGCCACCCGGCGCGCCTCGGCATCGGCCTCCCCGAGCGACTCGAACGAGTGGACGGGCTGTGGCGGCAACATGGTCAGGGTCTCCTCGATCACCGCGGCGATGTCCAGGAAGCGCAGCCTGCCCTGCAGGAAGGCGTGCACCGCGACCTCGTTGGCCGCGTTCAGCGTGCACGGGGCGGTGCCGCCCGCGTTGGCGGCCTCCCGGGCCAGCCGCACGCAGCTGAACGTCTCCTCGTCGACCGGCTCGAAGGTCAGCGCACCCACCTCGACCAGGTTCAGCGGACGGACCGGGACGTCGACCCGGTCGGGATGGTGCAGCGCATAGGAGATCGGTACCCGCATGTCGGGATAGCCGAGGTGAGCCAGCGTGGCCCCGTCGCACAGCTGTACGAAGCTGTGCACGATCGACTGCGGATGGACCACGATGTCGATCTGCTCGTAGGGCGTGCCGAACAGGTGGTGGGCCTCGATCAGCTCGAGGCCCTTGTTCATCAGCGTGGCCGAGTCGATCGTGATCTTTCCGCCCATCGCCCAGGTGGGATGAGCGAGCGCCTGCTCGATGGTGGCTTGCGCGAGATCCTCGCGCCCCCGGCCGCGGAACGGGCCGCCCGATGCGGTCAGGATCAGTCGATCGACGGTGCCCGGGGGCTCGGAGGCGAGCAGCTGGTGAAGGGCCGAGTGCTCGGAGTCGACCGGCATGATCGCGGCGCCGGTGGCCTGCGAGAGCGCGGTGACCAGCTCGCCGCCGACGACCAGCGACTCCTTGTTGGCCAGCGCCAGGTCGATTCCCTCGGTCAGGGTGGCCACCGTCGGCAGCAGCCCGGCCGAGCCGACGATCGCGTTCAGCACCATGTCGCACTCGCACTCGGCGATCAGGCGCACCACCCCCTCCGGCCCGGACAGCACCTCTCCCCCCGTCCAGGCCTCGCTGGCCTGGGCGGCCGCATCGGGGTCGGCGATCGCCACCGTGCGCACGCCGTGGCGGCGGGCCTGCTCGAGCAGGGTCTCCCACGACCCGGCAGCGCTCAGCGCCACCACCGACAGCTCATCGCGCGACCGGGAGATGACGTCGAGCGCCTGGGAGCCGATCGAGCCGGTGGAGCCGAGGATCGCGATGCGGCGGGGCACGACGCTCCAGTCTAGGACTGGCGAGTCAGTGGAGGACGGCCTGCCAGACGTAGAAGCCGACCACGACCGTGAACAGCGCGGCGTCCAGCCGGTCGAGCGCACCGCCGTGGGCCCCGAACAACGTTCCCGCGTCCTTCACGCCGGCGTCGCGCTTGACCAGCGACTCGAACAGATCCCCAAGCGGGGCGAGGAGCGCCACCGCGACCCCCAGGAGCAGCGCGTCGCCCTGGGTCAGCCAGGTCTGGTAGAGGCCGGCGATGAACACCGCGAGGACCGCGCCGAGAATGCCGCACACCAGCCCCTCGACGGTCTTGCCCGGCGAGATCGTCGGTGCGAGCTGGCGGCGACCGAACAGCCGTCCGCCGGCGTAGGCAGCGGTGTCGCCGACGAACGTGCCGACCAGCACGTCGATCAGCACGCTGGCGCCGTGCGGCAGCTCGCGCAACAGCTCGACGTGTGCGAAGCACAGGCCGATCCAGTAGACGCCGAGGAGCGTCCCACCGATGGCGACCGTCGGGCGGGCCTGCTCACGCGTCAGGACCAGGATCAGTGTGACCGGCACGGCGGCCATCGCCACCTCCAGCACACCGCCCTGCCCTCCCGAGCGGGCGGCGAACACCATTCCGGCCAGCGCGGCGAACCCGACCACGGAAACCGGCCGCCACGCTCCCAGCAGCCGGTAGCACTCGTGTACGCAGATCAGCCCGGCGGCGATGATGAACAGCTGGAAGGCCAGGCCGCCCAGGTTGATGAAGATGATCGTGGCGACGGCCAGCGGGATCGCCACGAGCACCCGGGAGACCAGGTCGGAGCGCCGGCGGGGCTTCTTGGCCGGCGGCTCACGGCGCGCTCGACGCTGCCGCGGCGCCGCACGTGCCCGGGCCGCCGGCACCGCTACCGCCCTCCGAAGCGGCGGCTGCGCGCGGTGAAGTCCTCGAGGCTCTGCTCGAGCGCTTCCCGGGAGAAGTCCGGCCACAGTTCGTCGCGGAACACCAGCTCGGCATATGCGCCCTGCCAGAGCAGGTAGTTCGAAATGCGCTGCTCGCCGCTGGTGCGGATGATCATGTCCGGATCGTGCATGTCGGGGGCGTAGAGCAGGGAGCGGAAATCGTCCTCGGTGCCGGAGCTAAAGGTTCGCGCTGCGTCGACGATCTCCGCTCGCCCGCCGTAGTTGAAGGCCACGAACAGGGTGATCCGCTGGTTGTCCTTGGTCAGGTCCTCGGCCCAGGCCATGCGGTCGATCAGGTGGGGCGGGACCGGGTCGCTCCGGCGTCCGATGAACCGCATGCGGACCCCCTCTTCGTGGAGCTCAGGCGTCTCGACCTCGATCCGGCGCGCCATCATCGCCATCAGCCCGTCGACCTCGGCCTTCGGCCGGGACCAGTTCTCGGTGGAGAACGAGTACACGGTCAGCTCGGCGATGCCCAGGTCGACCGCATCGCGCAGCCTGGCCTTGACCGTGTCCGCGCCTGCCTCGTGGCCGGCCAGGGCGGGCAGCCCGCGCTGCTGGGCCCACCGGCCGTTGCCGTCGGTGATGATCGCGACGTAGCGGGCATGATCGCCGTCGGTTGGGGCGGTTCCCCGCTCAGCGCGAGCAACCACTAAACCTCCAGGATCTCGGCTTCCTTGTGCTTGAGCAGCTCGTCGAGCTCGGCGATCCGGCCGTCGGTGACCTTCTGAAGCTCGACCTCGGCGCGGTGCTCGTCGTCTGAGCCGGCCTCGCCGGCTTCCTTGAGCTCGCGCAGGTCGTGCATCACGTCCCGGCGGATGTTGCGGATCGCCACGCGGCCTTCCTCGGCGATGTGGCGAACCACCTTGACCAGCTGCTTGCGGCGCTCCTCGGTCAGCTCGGGCACGCCGAGACGGATCAGGTTTCCGTCGTTGTTCGGGGTGAGGCCGACGTCGGACTCGAGGATCGCCCGCTCGATCGCCTTGATCGAGGTCTTGTCGTAGGGCTGGATGGTGAGGAGCCGGGCCTCGGGCGCGCTGATCGTCGCGAGCTGCTTCAGCGGCGTGGTGGCTCCGTAATAGTCGACCTGAATGCGATCGAGCAGTGCCGGACTGGCCCGGCCGGTCCGCACCGATCCGAATTCGTTGCGCATCGCGTCAACCGACTTGTGCATCCGCTCCCGCGCGTCGGCAAGGAGCTCGTCGATCATGTCCGTGGTCATGTTCTCACCAGCGTCCCGACTCGTTCTCCGGACACTATCTTGTCGATGTTGCGCTCGTCGGCCATGTTGAACACGACGATCGGGAGATTGTTGTCCATGCACAGCGCAAACGCGGTCGAGTCCATGACCTGGAGTCCGCGCGTGAGGGCATCCTTGTGGGTGATCTCGGGGATGAACTTGGCGTCCGGATCTGTCCTCGGGTCCGCGGTGTAGACGCCCTCGACCCGGTTCTTGGCCATCAGGATGATCTCGGCGTGCAGCTCGGCGGCGCGCAACGCCGCCGCGGTGTCGGTGGTGAAGAACGGGTTTCCGGTGCCTGCGGCGAAGATCACGATCCGCCCCTTCTCCAGGTGGCGCATGGCCCGCCGGCGGATGTAAGGCTCGGCCACCTCGGAGATCGTGATCGCGGACTGCACGCGGGTCTGGACGTCCTCCTTCTCGAGCGCATCCTGGAGGGCCAGGGCGTTCAGGACGGTGGCCAGCATGCCCATGTAGTCGCCGGTCGCCCGATCCATCCCCTTGGCGGCCTCGGCGAGCCCGCGATAGATGTTGCCGCCCCCGACCACGATCGCGACCTCGACCCCGCGCCGATGCACGGCGGCGATCTGCAGCGCGATGGCGTGGACGCGGTCGGGATCGGTGCCGTACTCGAGGTCTCCCATGAGCGCCTCGCCGGAGAGCTTGAGCAGGACGCGCTGGTAGACGGGCGGGCGCCCGTCGTGCTCCTCGCTCTGCGTCGTGCTCACGCCGCCCCTCGGCTCAGCCGAAGTGGTCAAGCGCCCACGGCGAACCGGGTGAAGCGCCGGATCACCACGTTCTCGCCCGTCTCCGAGGCCAGCCCGGCCCGCAGCTCCTCGATCGTCTTTCCGCCGTGCTTGTCCTCGTTGACGTGCTTCTGGCGGAGCAGGACGACATCGTCGAGCCACTTGTCGAGCTTGCCCTGCACGATCCGGTCGCGGACGTTCTCGGGGCGATCGGCTGCCTGCTCGACCGCGATCCGCTCCTCGCGCCCGCGATCCTCGGCCGGGACGTCGTCGTCGGCTATGGCCAGAGGCGCAGCCGCCGCGATGTGCAACGCCAGGTCGCGCGCGAACTCCACGAAGTTGTCGTTGCGGGCGACGAAGTCGGTCTCGCAGTCGACCTCTACCAGCACGCCGATCTTGTTGCCCGCGTGGATGTAGCTCTGGACCACGCCCTCGCTGGCCTCGGCGCCGGCGCGCTTGGCCGCCTGGGCCTGTCCCCGGGCGCGCAGGATCTCTACCGCCCGATCCACGTCGCCGGATGCCTCGGACAGGGCCTCACGGCAGGCGAGCACTCCCGCGCCGGTGCGGTCGCGGAGAGCCTTGACTTCCTTTGCGCTGATGGCACTCATGCGTTCTCCTTTCCGGACGGCTGCTCGGGGGTCGGCGATTCGGGTTCGCCGGCGGCTTCGGGCTCGGCCTCGTCGGGCTCGGGGGCGGATTCGGCCTGAGCCTCGGCGGGAGGCGGCTCCGCCGGTGGCGGCTCAGGCGCCGCGGCCTCGGGCTCGGCCGGCTCCTCGGCCGTCTCGGCCGGCACCGGCTCGGCGGCGGTTTCGGCAGCCGGCGGCTCGGGTTCGGGAGTGGGCTCTGCAGCAGGCGGCGCGGGTTCCGGAGTCGGCTCTGCAGCAGGCGGCGCGGGCGCGGCCTCGGCCTCCGCCGCTGGGGCGGGGGGATCGGCAGTCGTCGCGGTGGCCTGCTCCTCTTGGGCGGCGGCCGCCTGCTCGCGAGCGCGCTGTTCGGCCTCCTGGCGCTCCGCATCCGCAGCTTCCTGGCGGGCGCGCTCCTCGGCCTCCTGACGGGCCCGTTCCTCGGCTTCCTGGCGGGCGCGCTGTTCGGCCTCCTGGCGGGCGCGCTGCTCGGCCTCCTGGCGCTCACGCTCGAGCCGCGCGCGCTCCTCCTCCTCGCGAAAGACGTTATGGCCCTGCGAGACCACGTCGCCGACCGCACGCGTGATCAGGGCGCACGAGCGGATTGCGTCGTCGTTGCCGGGCACCACGTAGTCGATCCCATCCGGATCGCAGTTGGTGTCGACCAACCCGATGATCGGTATGCGCAGGCGCTGGGCCTCGCGCACGGCGATCGCCTCGGTCTTCAGGTCGATCACGAACACGGCGTCGGGGATGCGCTGCATGTTCTTGACGCCGCCGAGGTTGGCGCGCAGCTTCTCGAGGTCGGCCTGGGCCGCCATGCGCTCGCGGGTCGGGAGCAGCTGGAGCTGGCCCTCCGATTCGTAGCGCTCGAGGTCGTGCAGTCGCCTGATGCGTAGCGAGATCGTCTGGAAGTTGGTCAACAGGCCGCCCAGCCAGCGGTGGTTGACGTAGGGCATGTCGGCCGCCTCCGCGTTCTCGCGGATGGTGTCCCGAGCCTGCTTCTTGGTGCCGACGAACAGCACGGTCCCGCCGCGGCGCGAGACCTCGGCGGCGAACTGGCGGGCATCCTCCAGCAGAGCCTGCGTCTGGAGGAGGTCGATGATGTAGTTCCCGTCGCGCTCGCCGAAGATGAAGCGGCGCATCTTGGGATTCCAGCGACGGGTCTGGTGGCCGAAGTGGACGCCGGCCTCCAGCAGCTCCTTGATACCGATCTGAGCCACGGTCTGCTCCCTTGGATTGTGTTGCTTACAGCCCGCTCGCGCGTACTCGTGGACCTCGGTGACGAGGCAGGGCACGATCCGCAGGGACGGGATCGGGGACGGTCCGGATCAGTTTACGCAAGTTTTCGTTCCCCACTACGTTTTCAGGTGTAGCGGGCTATCGCTTCCCCTACCTTCAGCGGTGGCTCGTGCGCGGGCCGAACCTCCCTTCCCCTACCTCCGGTGGCTCGGTTCGCAACGTCAGGCGGGGCGGCTGTGGACGGGCCGCCCCGCCTTCTATTTGGGTGGGCGGTGCCCGTCTGGCACCCCTCCGATTGGCCAACCAGGGTGCCTGCCGTGAATGTGGCGGGCGAGCCGCAGTTCACGAGGGTTCCTCAAGGGGTGCCAGACGTGCACCGCCCACCCCTAGGCAGCTCGGCGGCCCAATGCCACACTCGAGCGCGGGTTCGGTCGAAAGTGGGGTTCGGTGCCGTATAGCGGTACTAAGTCCACTCTCGGCGAGCGGGATGCGGCGAGTGTGCGGTTAGGCCGGTTCTCCGTGGGTCGCTCGCTCCAAAGCCGCGACTAGGTCCGGTGGCAACTCCGAGCGCGCGTCCACGTCCGCGCCGGTCACCGGGTGCTTGAAGGCCAGGCGGGTGGCGTGGAGGAACTGTCGCTCCAGCCCGTATCTGCCCTTGGTGCCGTACTGAGGGTCGCCGCAGACCGGGTGGCCGATCGCGGCCAGGTGGACCCGGATCTGGTGGGTGCGGCCGGTCTCGAGCACGACGCGTAGGAGAGCGGCGGCCGGGAGCAGCTGCTCGATTTCGAAATGAGTGCGGGACTCGCGAGGGTCGTCTGAGTCGATCGACATCAGCTTGCGGTCGCGCCGGTGGCGGCCGATCGGAGCGTCGATCGTCCCGGTCCGGGCGGGCGGGTGGCCGTCGACCATGGCCAGGTACTCGCGACGCAGGCGCCGCGAAGCCAGCAGGGCCTTCAGCGCGCGGTGCACGGAGTCGCTCTTGGCCACGACCAGCAGGCCCGATGTGTCGCGGTCGAGGCGGTGCACGATGCCGGCCCGCCACGGCTCCTCGCCACCGGCCGCCCGGCCGGCCAGGGCCTGGGCCAGCGTGCCGGCCGAGTGACCGCGGGCCGGGTGAACGACCACGCCCGCAGGCTTGTCCACCACAAGCAGATGCTCATCCTCGTAGGCAATATCGAACGGGGCGGGCTCGTCCGGCACCGGACCGGGTTCGACGATCGCATCGTCGACCTCGATGGCCTCGCCCGCCGCCACCAGATGTCGCTTGGGCCGGACCGCCCCGTCGACCCGGACCCGGCCGTCGTCGATCAGCGACTGGGCCCGGGCCCGCGACCCGAGTGGGGCGGCGAGGAAGCGATCCAGACGGGTGCCGGCCGCCTCATCGGGAACTTGCAGCTCGACCGGAGTCACCTGGAGTCGGGGTCTCGGCGCTGCCTAGGTCCCTCGAGCACCCACAGCAGCGCGAGCACCCCGAAGGTGATCGACATGTCCGCCACGTTGAACGCCGGCCAATGCGGCAGCTTGATGAAGTCGGTCACGGCCCCACTGGCGATCCGGTCGATCAGATTGCCGAGCGCACCACCGACGAGCATGCCGGTGGGGATCCACAGCCAGGGCCGGTCCGGGTGCAGGGCGAAGTAGCCGAGCAGCAGCGCCAGGGCGGCCAGGGTGAACACCAGCACGAGCGTTCCACCGCTCGAGAACATGCTGAACGCCACCCCCGTGTTGCGATAGTGGACCAGGGTGACGCCGGGGAGGAACTTCTTCTCCTGGCCGACGGCGATCCCGCTGGCAATGGTGTGCTTGGTCACCTGATCCAGGGCGAGCACGACCGCCGCAACGAGCGCCGCCCGGGCGATCGCCGCGGCGCGAATCGATGCCTTCTCCTTGGTCACCCCGTTGTCGGGAGAGCGCTCATCAGCCCCTGATCGCGTTGACCACGATGGTCTCCACGACGTAGAGAAGGATGATCGCGATCATCGGGGTGAGGTCGAACATGCCGATCGGGGGAATGAAGCGCCGGAAGATCCTCAGGTACGGCTCACACACGTCGCGCAGGAAGTTCATCACCGCCTCCGTCCAGCGGGAGTACGGCGGGCGCAGGCCGAGCGAGAACATCATGTTGAGCAGGATGTAGACGAAGATCAGCAGGATGTAGACGAGGAACAACGCCTGCACGTAGTTGGCGATGTCGCCACGGGTGAGCGCCGCCAGCACCATCAGTGGGCCACCCCCACCACGGCGTCGAAGGCTTCCTGGAAGGCCGGACGCACGCCCGCCCGCTCGAGTGCGGCCAGCCCCCGCGCGGTCGTGCCCCCGGGCGAGGTGACCTCGCGGCGCACGGCAAGCGTGTCGTACTCGCGCTTGTGCAGCAACGCAGCGGTCCCGGCCATCGTCTCAGCGACCAGCCGGCTCGCCAGGCCCGGCTTCAGGCCGTGTCGGACGGCGGCGTCGACCTGCGCCTCGGCGAGCAGCGCCTGGTAGGCCGGGCCGACGCCCATGACCGCGCTGGCCGCATCGATCAGCGTCTCGGGGACCGTGACCACGCTCCCCAGGCGCCCGAAGTACTCGAGGACCTGCGCCTCGAGCACCTCGTCGACTTCCTGCTCGGGCGAGTAGCAGACGACGCCTTGCCGGACCTCGACCGGCGTGTTCGGCATGAAGCGGAACACCGGCACGCCGTAGGCCTCGCGAAGCTGCGCGCTCGTCACGCCACCCAGCACCGAGGCCACGGCTTTCGCGCGCCCGCCCAGCTCACGGGACACGGACATGAACTGCGCCGGCTTGTGACAGAGCACGACGAGATCGGACCGTTCGGCCACGGCGCGGTTGGAGCGCAGCGCCTTTCCCCCGAGCTCTCGCGCCAGCTCTCGAGCCCGGCCCGACCCGCCATCGGAGCACAGCACAGGGTCCCCCCAGCCGCGCGCCATCGCGCGTGCCATGTTCCCAGCCCCGATCAGTCCAACCTGCATTGGTAGGTAAATCTATCGCTGGCGCGCAGCCCGCCAGGGACGCGGGGCTCAGCTCTGGTTGAAGAAGCCCTTCTCGAGCAGTCGCGCGCGCTCCTCCGCGGACACCTCGACGTTGCGCGGAGTGAGGAGGAAAACCTTGTCGGCGATCCGCTGCATGCCGCCGTCGAGGGCGTAGGTGAGCCCGCTCGAGAAATCGATCAGGCGCTTGGAGAGATCGTGGTCGGTGTTCTGCAAATTCAGGATCACCGGGATCGCGTCCTTGAACTTGTCCGCCACGTCCTGGACCTCGTTGAAGTTCTTGGGGGCGACGAAATGCACCCGGTCGGCTCCCCCACGTCCATTGCCGCGGCTGCCACTGCCCACCGGGCGCAGCGAGGTGGTGCGACGCTCCGTCTCCGGATCGTCGGCGAAGATATCGTCGAACTCGTCGCGCCGGCGACGCGAGCTCAGCCGGCGGACATTCGGACGGTCGCTGTAGGCGTGCTGAGCTTCGGCTTCGGGCTCGGTGTAGGGCTCGAGGTCATCCTCGTAGTCCTCGTCGTCCGCCAGACCGAAGTACATCAGCGTGCGGTGCCAGGTGTCTCGTATGGCCATCTTGGGTTCGGTCTTTCGCTCCTAGGCGCAGTTTCCCTGCCGTGATTATGACGCTCTCGACTGCCCGGTTGGGCGGTATAGGGTGCTTCCAAGCCGGATGATCGTGGCCCCCTCCTGCACCGCCACAACGTAGTCCTGGCTCGTGCCCATCGAGACCTCGGGCAGCTCGTGCTTGGTGGCGAGGTCCCGGAGAGCCGAGAAATACGGCCGGCTGGCCTCCGGCTCAGGGGCCAGGGGCGGCATCGTCATGAGTCCCACCACCTTCACCGGACAGCGTTTGAGGACCTCGGGCAGCTGCTCAGGCGCGATTCCGCTCTTGCCCTTCTCGCCGGCCACGTTGACCTCGACCAGGATCTCGGTCGTCGGCGTGCCGTGTCGGCCCAGTTGCTCGAGCGCCGAGTCGCTGGCCACCGTCTCGATGTAGCGCACATGCGGCAGGACCTGGCGCACCTTGCGGCTCTGGAGATTCCCGATGAAATCCCAGGTGAAGACGCCCGGATATGCCTCGGCCTTCGCCACCAGGTCTTGGGCCCGGTTCTCCCCCACCAGGGTCACGCCGGCCTCGGCCAGCACCCCCAGCTCTTCGACCGGCACGTACTTGACGGCGGCCAGGACCTGGACGCTCTCGGGGTCGCGGCCCGCCTCGGCGATCTGGGTGCGAACCCGCTGCAGGTTCTCGCGGACCACGTCGGCCCGCAACCCGGTGATCAGCTCAACCACGCGAGGCCGGCCTGCCGCCCGGTGACGCCGCGATCCCGGCGATGGGAGAAGAACAGGGACTCGTCCGAGCAGATCGTGCACAGCCCGACGTCGTGCACGGCACTCGCGCCGGCGCGCACGAGTTCGTCGCGGGCGATCGCCTTGAGGTCGAGGTTGCGCCCCTGTCGGACGCCGGAACCGAGGTGCGCGAACTCGGCGTGCACCTCCTCGCCGACTTCGTAGCAGCACGGTCCCGCCCCCGGTCCGATCGCCGCTTCGATCGGGCCGTCGACGCCGAGTTCACGGAGCGCCTGCACCCCCCGGGCCACGATGCCGCCGGCCAGCCCCCGCCAGCCGGCGTGGAGCATGGCGACCGCTCCCTCTCCGGCGAGCGCGATGGGAAGGCAGTCCGCGGTCATGACCATCGGGGCCACTTCGCGCACCGGTGTCGCCTGCCCGTCGGCTTCGGGCAGCTCGAGCCCCTCGTCCGGGAGCGGCATCATGCCGTCGACCGGAAGCGCGGCGATCCTCCGCACGGTCGTGCCGTGAACCTGCCGGATCAGCGCAGGCGGGACCCCCACCTGTTCGTGCACGCTGGCCCGGTTGCGCTGCACCGCCTCGGGCTGATCGTCGGTCAGCCGCCCGAGGTTGAGGCTCGCGTACGGTCCCTCGGAAAAACCGCCGCGACGAGTGGTGAACATGGCCTGGGCGCCCGGCAAGTCGATTCCAACGTGCTCGCCGCGGGCGTAGAACGGCGCGGGCAGCTTCAACTCCATCCGCGTCAGGCTACTGCGGCTCGCGGGCGGCTCTCAGCGCCTCGAGCAGCTCGGCATTGCGGTCCAGGGCGCGGCCGTCCAGCTTGGCCGCGAGCGCCGCGCGCAAGCCGCGTCCGATCGCCGGGCCCTGCGGCACCCCGCCCGCGATCAGGTCGCGCCCGTCGATCGAGGGCCGGATGTGGCGCAGGCGCTCGAGCCACTCGCGGGCCTGGGTCTCGGGACCGAGGGCACCGGCCAGTGCCACCAGCTCAGGCGGTGCGCCGGCCACCGAGTCAGCGATCGCCGAGGGTGCATGCGCGGCGTCGAGCGCGCGCGCGGTCGCGTCAGCACGAGTCGCGGTAGCCACGATCGCGTCGCGATCCTCGGCCTCGAACCCGAGAGCGTCGAGCAACCCGGGCAACTCGGCGGCGCTCAGGTCCCGCGAGGCGAGCGCGAGCGCGAGTCGGTCCCGGCGGGCGTTGGCCGGCAGCAGGGCGACTGCCCGGCGGGCCAGCGCCTCGTCGTGGAGCCCGAACCCCGGGTGAAGCGCCTGGGCGAGCCCGAGGTCGGCCAGCGCGCGCAGCGCCCTGAGCGGATCGTCCTCGCGGGCCAGCAGGCGCAGCTCGGCGCCGAGACGCGAGCCGCTGACCGTCCGCAGGGCGCCGGCCTGGACCGCGGTGGATGCCAGCTCCCGGGTGCGCGGTTCTACCTCGAAGCCCAAACGGCTGGCGTACCGCACGAGGCGCAGCAGCCGGGTGGGATCGTCGATGAAGCTCCCGTCGTGCATGACGCGCAGCCGGCGCGCCTCGAGATCCTCCAGGGCGTGCGGCGCCGCGCTCAGCTCGCCCGAGTCCAGCGCCACGGCGATCGCGTTGGCCGTGAAATCGCGCCGGAGAAGATCCTCAGCCAGCGGCGCCGGCTCGACGTCGGGGAGCGCACCCGGCCGGGCGTAGGTCTCGCGCCGCGACCTCGCGATGTCGTAGGCGAACCCGTCGAGCACCACCGTCGAGGTGCCGAAGCGGTCGTACACCTTGAGCCTCCCCCCCAACGACGCCGCGAACGCCGCCGCGTCGCCCTCGACCGCCAGGTCGAGATCGAAGGGTGTCCCGCCCAGCAGCACGTCCCGAACCGCGCCGCCGACGAGATAGACCGGCGGCCCGCCGTCAGGCAGCCGGGCCAGCAGCGGCTGGGCCGCGGGCAGGGCGTGGATGCGCTCGGGAAGAAACTTCACCATGGACATAGTTTCTTCCCAAGCGCCTTCCGAGGGCGCCTGGCTAGCATGGCTGCCATGCCGAGTCTCGGTTCGCGGCGCTGGCTGCGGTGGGGGCTCGTCGCCGTCGCCGTCCTGCTCGTCTTGGCCGGAGGCGCGGTGGCGTTCGTCCTCGCCCACGCCCCGCACAACGTCTCACACCCGAACGTGGAGTTCACCCAACCCACGACCACGGCGACGACGGCGCCGAAGCCGGCCGCGGTCGACAACTTCTCCTGGCCGCGCTACGGGTTCGACGCGGAGCGCACTCGGACGTTCGCGCCGGCCAACGCCCCCGAGCCTCCCTTCCACGTCGGATGGCGCTTCCAGGACTTTGCGCTGCTCGAGTTCCCGCCGGTCATCTACCAGAACCGGCTGTACCTGGTCGACGACAACGGCTCGGCCAAGGCGCTCGACAAGCGCACCGGACACAAGCTGTGGGAGACCAAGATCGGGTCGCTGGCGGCCGCCTCCCCGGCGCTCGGA
This sequence comes from uncultured Solirubrobacterales bacterium, assembly GCA_963834675.1. Taxonomy (GTDB): domain Bacteria; phylum Actinomycetota; class Thermoleophilia; order Solirubrobacterales; family Solirubrobacteraceae; genus Palsa-465. The sequence continues at coordinate 396,524 of CAWICS010000007.1, read as the reverse complement.
ATCAGTCAGGGACTCGTGTACTTCGCGGTGCTCTCCTTCCGCGGGAAATCACCCGGTAACGGTCGCTTCGAGGCACTGTCGATGAGCACCGGGCGGGTGGTCTGGTCGAAGGTCATCCCCGCCGGCACCGAGTCCTCCCCGATCGCCTTCGGCAACGCGGTCTATTTCGGCGACCAGGGCGGGACGGTGTATTCGCTGAACGCGACCACCGGCCAGGTCAACTGGCGCTACCACGCGAGCAGCGCGGTCAAGGGCGGCCCGGCGCTGTCCGACGGCGTCCTGTACTTCGGGGACTACGGCGGGCGGGCATATGCGGTCAATGCCGCGACCGGCCATCAGGTCTGGGCCGTCAGCACCAACGGGGCTCACTTCGGGTTGGGCTCGGGCAACTTCTACTCGACGCCGGCCGTGGCCTTTGGTCGCGTGTACATGGGCAACACCGACGGACGCGTCTATTCGTTCGCCTCCAAGACCGGCCAGCTCGCCTGGGCGACCGGAACCGGCGCCTATGTGTATGCCTCGGCGGCCGTGGAGGACACTCCCGGCCTCGGGCCGACCGTGTATCTCGGCTCCTACGACGGCAACTTCTACGCCTTCGACGCCCGCTCGGGGGCGATCCGCTGGAAGCATCCCGCCGGCGGCAAGATCTCCGGCTCGGCGACGATCGTCGGCGACGTCGTCTACTACTCGAACCTGCGCACCAAGACCACGGCCGGCCTCAACGTGCGCACCGGCCACCAGGTGTTCTCGTTCCCGGATGGGGCGTTCAATCCGATCGTCGCCGACGATACCGGGACGATGTATCTGAGCGGCTACTCGATGCTCTACCAGATGCTTCCCGCGAACCGCTGAACGCCGAAGGAGACGGCGCGCTAACTTAATCCCTACACAGCGCTCGCAGCGACTAAACGAAGCGCTCAAGAAATCCCCGCATACGGCGTGCAAAGAGGCTCGCAGGGAACGTGCGTTCGAGAGCTTCCTGCTATCCTTGTCCTTCTATGCGTTGTCGTAGTGGAAGCCATTGCCAGGAGCCGGTCCTTCCGGGCCGTCGGTTCTGCGCCGAGCACGCGGCGGAGCTTGATCGCATGCGCGAGGAGCTCAAGGACGCCGCAGCAGCTCGAATCGGCCGAGGTCGGCCGAAGCGGTCGTCGACGTGCTGTCGTCCTGGCTGTTATGAGCCCCGCGTCCCGCCCGCCGCGTATTGCGATGCATGCGCCGCCGCCGGATACGTGGAAGAGGCCGCCTGACCGCGGCCGAATCACCCGGGCCAACATAGACACAAAAGGATTGCCGGGCAGGCCGTGGGATTCCACGGCCTTGCTTCGGCTGCATAACCGTCCGTCGGGCGCTACTCGACGGGCCGAATGGGCGCGCCCGCTTGGGCCAAGTGCGCCTTGATCTCGGGCACCGTGTGCTGTCCGTAGTGGAGGATCGAGGCGATCAGCACGGCGTCGGCGCCCGCCTCGAGCGCCTCGGTCAGGTGTTCGAGCCGGCCTGCGCCGCCTGATGCGATCACCGGCACTTCGACGGCGTCCGCAACGGCCCAGGTGAGCGCGAGGTCGTAACCGGCGTTGGTCCCGTCGCGGTCCATGCTGGTGAGCAGGATCTCCCCTGCCCCGCGCTCCACCCCCTCACGCGCCCATGCGACCGCGTCACGGCCGGTCGGCGTTCGCCCCCCGGCCACGTATGCCTCCCAGCTCCCGTCCCCACGTGACTTCGCGTCGATCGCCAGCACCACACACTGGGCGCCGAACGTGGCGGCCAGCTCATCGATCAGCTCGGGCTCGGCCAGCGCGGCGGAGTTGACCGATACCTTGTCGGCGCCGGCGTCGAGCACCGCCTGCGCGTCGGCCACCGAGCGGATGCCACCGCCGATCGTGAACGGGATGAACACGTCGTCGGCGGTCCGGCGGGCGAGCTCGACCACCGTCTCGCGCTTGTCGGAGGTCGCGGTGATGTCGAGGAACACGAGCTCGTCGGCGCCCGCAGCGTCGTAGCGACACGCCAGCTGTACCGGATCGCCGGCATCGCGGAGGTCGACGAACCCGACGCCCTTGACCACCCGGCCGCCGTCGACATCCAGGCAGGGGATCACCCGCTTGTAGTGCATCGGTCAGTGACCGTCCAGGACGGCCTGCGCCTCGCCGACGGCGAACTTGCCCTCGTACAGGGCCTTGCCGACGATCACACCGTTGAGGTTGACCTGGCGCAGATCGACCAGCGCCCTCAGGTCGTCGAGCGAGGACACGCCGCCCGAGTACGTATAGCTGCCGCGCACGGCCTCGGCGACCCGGCGCGCCCCGTCGAGGTCCGGCCCGGCCAGCATCCCGTCGCGGTCGATGCTCGAGTACACGAACCGCCGCACGCCGCGAGCGTTGAGGTGCTCGATCACCGCCTCGAGCGGAATGTCGGTCTGCTGTGTCCATCCGGCAGCGGCCAGCCGGCCGCCGCGCACGTCGACCGATACCACCACTCGGTCGTCGAACTCGGCGATCGCCTGGTCGAGAAAGTCGACGTCGACATAGGCCGCCGTGCCGAGCAGCACCCGCGCCGCGCCGGCGCCGATCGCGTCCCGCACGGCTTCGATCGTTCGCAGCCCACCCCCCACCTGCACCGGGACGTCGGCTTGCGCGGTGATCCGCCGGACCTGCTCGAGGTTGACCGGCGCGCCGCTGCGCGCGCCATCGAGGTCGACCACGTGGAGGCTGCGCGCGCCTTGGTCCACCCATCGGCGGGCGGCGTCCAATGGCTCCGCGTCATACACCGTGCTCTGGTCGAACTCGCCGCGGGTCAGGCGGACCGCCTTCCCCTCGAGGATGTCGACGGCCGGGAGCAGGATCATGCGGCCACGCGCGAGGATCGGCTCGCGCACAGTCCGACGAACGCGTGGAGCATCCGCAGCCCGTGCCACGAGGACTTCTCGGGGTGGAACTGGACGCCGAGCACGTTCTCGCGCGCGGCGATGGTGGCGAACCGCTCGCCGTACTCGGTGCTGCCGACGACGTGGCCGGGCTCGCGCGGGCGCGCCGCGAATGAGTGCACGTGGTAGAAGGGGCAGCCCTGGCTCGGGAGCTCGGTCGTCAGTGGCGAGGGGCGCTCGAACCGGACCTCGTTCCATCCGATGTGCGGGATGCGCAGACCGCCGGCGTTCAGATGGGTGACCTCCCCGGCAATCAGGCCGAGTCCCGCCGCGCCGCCCATCTCCTCCGAGGTGTCGAACAGCAGTTGCATGCCCAGGCAGATGCCGAGCAGCGGGGTCCCGTGTCCGGCGAGCTCGCGGATCAGCTCGGGCAGCCCGAGCGCGTCGAGGTTGCGCATGGCCCGCGGGAACGCACCCACACCGGGCAGAACCAGGCCGTCGGCGCTTCGAAGCTCGTCGTGGTCGGCGGTGATCTGCGCCTGCGCGCCCACGTGCTCGAGCGCCTTCTCGACCGAGCGGCGGTTCCCCATCCCGTAGTCGATCACCCCGATGCGGGTCACACCAGCGTTCCCTTGGTGCTCGGCACGCCGCGCTCGGTCGCGTCGAGCGCCGTCGCGGAGCGGAGCGCCCTGGCCAGCGCCTTGAACGACGCCTCGATCACGTGGTGGGCGTTCGTGCCGCGCTCGACGGTGAGATGCAGGGTCAGCTTGGCGTTCAGGGCCAGCGCGCGCAGGAACTCCTCCACCAGCTCGTGATCGAAGTTGCCGATCGCGCCGGGTGGCAGCCCGGCTTCGAACACGCACAGGCCCCGGCCGGAGACGTCGATCGCGCACGAGGCGAGCGCCTCGTCCATGGGGATCGTGGCCTGGCCGTAGCGCGCGATTCCGGCGCGGTCGCCGAGCGCCTGGTCGAGAGCCTGGCCGATGCAGATCCCGACGTCCTCGACAGTGTGGTGCGCACCGGTGTCGAGGTCGCCGCTCGCGCGCACGATCAGGTCGAAGTGGCCGTGGCGGGCCAGCAGGTCGAGCATGTGGTCGAAGAAGCCGACTCCGGTGGCGCGCTCGCCGGCGCCCTCGCCGTCCAGCCCGAGGCTGACATGGATCTCGGTCTCCTTCGTCTCACGGTCGATCTGAACGGTGCGGGTCATCGCGAGCCATTCTCCCGGATGCGTGCCTGCATCGATTTGGCGTGCAGCTCGAATCCCTCCGCCTCGGCCAGCGGCGCGGCCGACGTGGCCAGCTCGTTCGGGTCGCCGATGCGGACTTCGCTGAAGCGGCGCATGAAATGCTCGGGGCTGAGACCGGAGCCAAACCGGGCGGCGCCGTTGGTCGGGAGGATGTGGTTCGAGCCGGCGATGTAGTCGCCGAACGCGGTCCCCGCCCCCGCCCCGACGAACAGGCATCCGGCTTGGGTGACCCGGTCGCTGAGCGCCTCGGCCGCCGGACCGATCAGTTGCAGGTGCTCCGGCGCGAAGGCCTCGGCGAGGGCGAGCGCGTGCCCGGGGTCGTGCGCGTGGACCAGGGCGGTCACCGCTCCGGTATCGGTGGCGCTTTGTAGCTGACGCTCGAGGGCGTCGAGAATCCTCTCGTCGTCCGAGAGCGCGATCACCAGCGTACCCGGACCGTGCTCGGCCTGGGCGAGGAGGTCCAGGGCGAGCGTGTCGGCGTCCGCGCCGCGCGTGGCAACGGCCACCAGGTCGCTGGGGCCGGCGAAGCCGTCGATCCCGACCTGCCCGAACACCTGGCGCTTGGCCTCCTGCACGAACAGGTTGCCCGGGCCGACGATTACGTCGACCGGCTGGATGGTCTCCGTCCCGTACGCGAGCGCGGCAATCGCGTGGGCTCCCCCCATGCGATACACGGAGGACGCGCCGGTGAGCGCGGCGGCGGCCAGGATCACCGGATCGATGTCGCCGCTGGGCTGCGGAGGTGCGCACAGCGCGATGTGCTCGACCCCGGCGAGTCGTGCCGGAACGACGCCCATCACCACCGTGCTCGGGTAGGGCGCGCGACCGCCCGGCACGTACACGGCGGCACGAGCGACGGGGGCGTGGCGCTGGGTGACCCGGTGCGACCCGAGATCGACCGAGACGTCTTTGCTGTTGCGGGTGCAGACGAGCACCGCCTCGAGGTTCTCGATCGCGCGCTCGATCCCGTGGCGGACCAGCGGGTCGAGGCGGCCGGCGGCGGCCGCGAGCTCGTCGAGCTCGACCGCGATCGCGCGCGGATCGTTGCCGGCGGTGTCGAACCGGCGGACGTGCTCGAGCAGGGCCGCGTCCCCGTGCGATCTGACCGCGGCGATGATCTCGGCGACGGCGTCGCTGATCGAATCTGGGGCGGGGATCAGTCCTCGGAGCCCTGCCGCGGTCTGCACGGGATCATCTGTTGCGCTGAACCGCTCACACCGCATCGAGCCGCTCCAGCAACGCGTCGATCGCCCGGGCCTTGAGCTTGTGCGAAACCGGGTTGGCGACCAGCCGGGCAGTGCTCCGCACGATCTCCTCCCGCACGACCAAGCCCGTTCTCCCTGAGCGTCGTCCCGCTGGCCGTCAGGTCGACGATGCCCTCGGCAAGCCCGGCCAGGGGAGCGAGCTCAACCGATCCCTTGACCTCGACGATCTCGGCCTGGCGGCCGGTCTCGAGGAAGTGGCGGGTGGCGATCCGCGGATACTTGGTGGCGATCCGCATCACGCCCAGGCGCCGGAGGGCCTCGGCGGCCGGATCCGCCCCGGCCACCGTGGCCAGCACCATCATGCACTCGCCGTAGCCGAGGTCGACCAGCTCATAGAGGTCGCGCTCTGACTGCTCGAGCAGGACGTCCTTGCCGGTGATCCCGAGGTCGGCGGCGCCGGCTTCGACGTAGGTCGGGACGTCGGAGGGGCGCATGGTGATGATGCCGGCCTCGTCGAACAGCAGCTTGCGGTCGTTGGTTCGCACCTCGCCCGTGGCGATGCCGAGGCGGTCGAGAAGGTCGAGCGTCGGCTTGAAGAGCGCGCCTCTCGGGACCGCGATGCGCAGGTCGCTCACGTCGGTCTCCCCCGCTCCTCGCTGGTCAACGCGATGTGCAGCCGTTCGACATTCAGCGAGAACCCGACCGCGGTAAGCGGTCGGCCGAACTGGCCGAGCAGATCGTCGTAGCGCCCGCCGATCCCGATCGGGACGCCGTAGGCGGGGTCGTAGACCTGGAACACCGCGCCGGTGTAGTAACCGAGGCCGCGAACCAGGCCGAGGTCGAAGATGATCCGGTCGGCCACGTTCGGCGCGAGCAGGGCGTGGACGGCGCGCATCCCGGTGGCGGCATGCTCGAGCGGGCCTTCGAGAGCGTGCAGCACGTCGGGGCCCCCGCGAGTCTGGGGCACGGTCAGGAGCAGCGCCGCGTCGGCGTCGCTGAGCCCGAGCGCTGTCACCTCACGTTGGAGCCCGACGAAGTCGCCGTCCGCCAGCTCGGTGAGGATCCGCTCGCGCCGGTCAGGGTCGGCAACATTCAGGCGGTCGAGCAGGGTCGGATAGAGCGCGGCATCGCCCAAGCCGACCCGGTAGCTCTGCAAGCCCGCCGCGTCGAGCGCGTCGCACAGGATGGTCAGGACCTCGGCCGTCCCGTCCGGGCTGTCGGCGCCGATCAGCTCGATCCCGGCCTGGAGGAACTCGCGCGACTGGCCGCGCTGCGGCCGTACCCCGCGGTAGGCATGGGCGAAATAGCAGAAGCGCAGGGGCGGCTCGACGTCGTGGTAGCGCGTGGACACCAAGCGGGCAATCGGCACGGTCATGTCCGAGCGGAGCACGAGCACGTTCCCGTGCTCGTCGAATACGCGGTAGGCCGGCCGGCCTGAGTCCATGTGCGCCCGGGTGAACGTGGCCTCGTATTCCAGGGCCGGGGTGTACACCTCGCCGTAGCCGGCACGCTCGAACACGGCGCGGACACGGTCGGTCATCGCGCGCAGCTCGCGCATCTCGTCGGGCAGGAAGTCCCGCGTTCCGCTGGGCAGACGATCGGCCATCGCCCCAGAATGTGTCAGCTAACGCTTGGCGGGGGGTGCCCGTCAGACCGAGACAGGCACGTCGTCTTCGCGCTCGATGCGCGCGCCGAGGTCGCGCAACCGCTCGTCGATGCGCTCGTAGCCCCGGTCGATGTGGCGGACGTTGCCGATCTCGGTGACGCCCTCGGCGGCCAGCGCGGCGATCAGCATGGCCATCCCGGCGCGGATGTCCGGCGAGTCGACCCGCTGGCCCGTGAGCCGGCGGGGCCCCACCACCATCGCGCGGTGCGGGTCGCAGATCGTGATCGACGCGCCCATCAAGACGAGCTTGTCCACGAAGAACAGCCGGTTCTCGAACATCCACTCGTGGATCATCACCGAGCCCGCGGCCTGAGTGGCCAGCGCGGTGGCGACGCTGGTCAAGTCGGCCGGGAAGGCGGGCCAGGGGCCGTCCTGCACCTTGGGCGTGTGGTCGCCCTTGTCGTTGCGGATCACGAGCTCCTGGTTGCCGGGAACGATGATGTCGCCGGCCCGCTCCTCGGTGCGCAGCCCGAGGCGCTCGAATACCAGGCGGATCATCCGGAGGTCCTCGGGGACCGTGTCCTTGACGATCAGCTCACCGCCGGTCACGCCGGCCAGGGCCATGAATGAGCCGATCTCGATGTGATCGGGGGCGATGCTGTGCGTGCAGCCACGCAGACTGGCAACGCCGTGGACGGTCATCACGTTCGAGCCGATGCCGTCAATCTGAGCGCCCATCGCGACCAGCATCCGCGCCAGGTCCTGGACGTGCGGCTCGGAGGCCGCGTTGCGGATCACGGTCGGCCCCCGCGTGAGCGCGGCGGCCATCAATGCGTTCTCGGTGGCCATCACCGAGGGCTCGTCCATCAGGAAGTCGCACGGCCTCAGTCCGAGCGGGGCATCGAGCTTGATGTCGCGGCGGTCGTCGTCGACCGAGGCGCCGAGCGCTCGGAAGGCGTCCAGGTGTGGATCCAGTCGCCGGCGGCCGATCACATCCCCGCCCGGAGGTGGCATGTGGGCTCGTCCGAACCGGGCCAGCAGCGGGCCGGCGAGCAGGAACGAGGCCCGGATCCGCTCCGCGAGCTCTCGGTCGACCTCGGTGCTGTCGACGCTCGAGGCGTCGATCGAGATCTCGCCGGGTCCGAGCCATTGGACCCGGGCCCCGAGCTGCTCGAGCAGCAGGGTCATCGCCTCCACGTCCCGGATTCGCGGGACGTTGCGGAGGATCACCTCATCGTCGGTGAGCAGGCACGCGGCCAGGATTGGGAGCGCACCGTTCTTGTTGCCGGCGGGGACGATCGTGCCCGACAGGGGCACCCCGCCTTCGATCACGAACTTTTGCATGGGTGGGCTGAGGGTACCTCGTCGGGTCGGCGCATCCGGTCCCCGGCGGCGTGGCGCCTTTGTGCGTCTAACCACGATCTCTGCGTCCGCCGGCGCACCACCGTCGGCCTGCAGGCGCTCAGCTAGGCTCCCGTCCATGCAAGTTCAGACTTCGCGCAAAGAGGCGTGGGACCTTCTTTGCGAATGGACATCTTCTGACTCCCTGCGCCGGCATATGCTGGCCGTGGAGGCGGCCATGCGCGCCTACGCGCCTCGCTTCGGCGGCGACGTCGAGCTGTGGGGACTGACCGGTCTGCTCCACGACTTGGATTACGAGAGGTATCCGAACCTCGAGGACGGGCACCCTCGCTACGCACTGCGTGAGCTCGAGGCGCGGGGCTATCCGCCCGAGCTGGTGCGCGCCGTGGCCTCACACGCCGACTTTCTCGGGGTATCGCGCGATTCCCCGATGGAGAAGGCCCTGTTCGCGGTGGACGAGCTGTGCGGCTTCGTGTTGGCGGTTGCCTACGTCCGGCCCGAGCGCCTGCAGGGTATGACGCCGAAGTCGGTCAAGAAGAAGCTCAAGCAACCGAGCTTCGCGGCAGCGGTGCACCGCGACGAGCTCCGAGAGGGAGCCGAGAAGCTCGGTGTCGACTTCGACGAGCATCTGTCGATCGTGATTGCCGCGCTGGCCGAGAAGCAGAACGAGCTCATGCCCCCGGGCTCCTCCGAATAGCTGGCTCAGTGCCCGGCGGGTCGTAGCCGGTAGTCCTCCATGGAGGAGACGACGCCGAGCGCCTCGGCCAGCCGGGACAGGTCGATGGCGGTTCGCACCGCCCCGGGCGGGCAGATCACGGTCAGCGTCCGGGCCTGACGGATAAGGCGCCGCTGGACGTTCAGCAGGGCGTGCAGGCCCATCGAGTCGATGAACTCGGCCTCGCTCAGGTCGATCACGACGTCGCCGCGGCGTCGGTGGATCGCATCGTCGAGCCGGGCGATCAGCTTGGACACCGTCAGGATGTCGAGCTCGCCGGCCACGCCGATGACGGTCGCGCGCCCTTCGAAGCGCGTCGTCAGCGCAAGCTGGATAGGGCCACGGGGGCGGAGCGAGCCACCCAGAGTCGGGTCGTCGGGGGATCTTCTCATTGCATTCAGGAGGGTCGCCACCGGCGCTCCGTACATCGTTGCACCGTCGGCACTTGTGCGGCCCCGTTTCCCCTGCGCATCCGTGGGTCCCGGTCTGACTTCCATTTTCCCCAAGGCGGGGCAGGCAAACCTCGGGCCTTTGCTCGTCGTGGCCGGCGCGCCGGTCGTCGCCGCGGGGGCCGATCCGCGCCGTCGGCTATGGTCCGCCGGCATGGCCGAGGCGGTCAAGATCGTCGTGTTGGAGGGCGACCAGACCGGGCAGGAGCTGCTCGATCAGGCCGTGCGCCTGCTCGACCCCAAGCTGCTCGGCTTCGAGCTCGAGATCCAGCGATTCGACCTTTCGCTCGAGCACCGCCGGACCACGGACAACCAGGTCGTGACCGAGGCCGCCCAGGCGATGCGCGAGGCCGGGCTGGGGCTCAAGGCGGCCACGATCACCCCGGAGGGAGCTGACGACGTCGGGTCCCCCAACCGGATCCTCCGCGAGGAGGTGGACGGCAAGGTGATCGTCCGCACCGGCCGGCGCCTACCCGGCGTCCAGCCCATCGCCGGCGTCCACTATCCGATCTCGGTGGTGCGCATGGCCGTGGACGATGCCTACGGCGCCAAGCAGTGGCGCGACGGCGACGCCGGCTCCTCCTCGGAGATCGCCTACCGCACCGAGAAGATCACCCGTTCGACCTGTCGCGCCGTCGCCGAGTACGCGTTCCGGACGGCCGAGAAGATGAACGCCCGCGTGTACGGCGGACCGAAGTGGACGGTCTCGCCGGTCTACGAGGGGATGCTCAAGGAGGAGCTCGACCAGGCCGCGGCTCGCCACCCGAGCATCGCGTACGAGCCGGTCCTGATCGACGCCACCTACGCCGGCCTGGTGTCCGGCGCCACCGACGCGCCGCTGGTGATCCCCGCCCTGAACCGCGACGGCGACTGCCTCTCGGACCTGGTGCTGCCGATGTTCGGGTCGATCGCGGGGGCCGAATCCGTCCTGCTGGCCTTCAACGACGAGTACGAGAACACGGTGGCGATGGCCGAGGCACCGCACGGCACGGCACCCGCACTCGAGGGCAAGGACGTGGCCAACCCTCTGGCCATGATCCTGGCCTGTGGCGCGCTGCTGCGCCACGCGGCCGACCACCATGGCGCCGCCGCTGAGCGTGCCTCGCGCGCCGTCTACGAGGCGGCTCTCGAAACGATCGCCTCGGGGATCAAGACCCCGGACCTGGGGGGCGCGGCCGGCACGAGCGAGTTCACCACCGAGGTGGTCAACCGCGTCGCGACCAAAATCGAGGTGTGGTCGTCGCTCGGCTCGGCGGCCTGAGACCGAGCGTCGTGCCACGAGCCCGGCCCGTCCGCGCGCTCCCGGGGGTCAGGTGTTCCATCGGTCGGGGCGTCTTCAGGCGGTCTCGGTGATCACCGGCGCGCACTCGATCATCTACAGCTCCGACCCGGACGGCGTCCGGGCCTTCTTCCGGGACGTCCTCGAGCTCGCGTCGGTTGACGCAGGCCACGGCTGGTTGATCTTTGCCCTGCCGCCGGCCGAGCTGGCGGCACATCCGGCCGCCGGCGCCGGCCGCCATGAGCTCTACCTGATGTGCGACGACATCCATGCCACCGTGGAAGAGCTCCGGGAACAAGGGCGTCGAGTTCACCCGCCCGATCGCCGAGGAGCGCTGGGGACTGGTCACCGCGATCAGCCTGCCGGGCGGAGGCGAGCTCGGGCTCTATGAGGCCCGGCATCCGACCCCGCCGCGCTGACGGCGGCGCCTCGCCCCGCCACAATGGCTCGGATTCCATTCCGTCCGGACCCCGTTCTAGGCTACCGAACATATGTTCCAGTCTTCCAAGAAGCGTCTGCGCGCCTGGTTGGACGTAGTCGACGACATGCTCGTCGGCGATCCGCCGGTTGACGCGCACGCGGAGCCGCCTGTCTGGGCGACGCATCCTCACCGTCGGCCGCTGCGCTCGCAGCGCGTGCGGCGGGGCGGCAGCGTGCCGAAGGCGCCGGCCCGTTGCCTGTGCCCGGTGCGCTCGGCACAGAGCGATCTCCGCGAGCGACCGTCGCGGCACCACGGCGGACGCGCACTAACCAACTGAATAGCCGTCTAGGGCCAGCTCTCCGCGCTGCGCCCGGCCACAAGCTCGCTCTACGCGATCAGAGCGGCAGCCAGCGAGCGGCCGTGAGCGTCGCGTGGGCGGCCAGGATCGCACCGCTGGGCTCGCCGGTCGTCTGGTCGGAGCCGGCGGTGACCAGGCCGAAGAGGACGGCCAGGAAGGTGCCCAGGCCGAGCACGAGGCACACGATCAGCAGGACGAACGCCTGCGGGTTTGCGCGGAAGAACGCGGTGACAGGATGGCGCGCGGGTTGCTCCCCCGTGCCGCGGGCGCCCGGATGTGCTTGTCCGCTCCGGGCGTCCGTCATGGTGTCCGTCCTGTCATTCGCGCTGTGAAGATAAACCGGCGGCGACCTACTCTCCCAGGCCCTTGCGGGCCAAGTACCATCGGCGCTGAGGGGCTTAACGGCTCTGTTCGGAATGGGAAGAGGTGTTTCCCCCTCGCCATAGCCACCGGAAACTGGTAGAGACCAGCCCCCTCCCCGGGCCTTCAAAACCGCACAGTGCCAATGAACGGATATCAAAATATCCGTCAAGCCCTCGACCCATTAGTACCGGTCTCCTACGAGTGTCACCACTCTTCCAGATCCGGCCTATCAACCTGGTGATCTTCCAGGGGTCTTACTCTCTCAAGGAGATGGGAGAGCTCATCTTGAGGCCGGCTTCCCGCTTAGATGCTTTCAGCGGTTATCCGATCCGGACGTAGCTAACCTGCGGTGCCCTTGGCAGGACAACAGATACACCAGAGGTCCGTTCGTCCCGGTCCTCTCGTACTAGGGACGAATCCTCTCAACTCTCCAACGCCCACGGCAGATAGGGACCGAACTGTCTCACGACGTTCTGAACCCAGCTCGCGTACCGCTTTAATGGGCGAACAGCCCAACCCTTGGGACCTACTTCAGCCCCAGGATGCGACGAGCCGACATCGAGGTGCCAAACCGGGCCGTCGATGTGGACTCTTGGGCCCGATAAGCCTGTTATCCCCGGAGTACCTTTTGTCCGTTGAGCGACGGCGCTTCCACTTGCTACCGCCGGATCACTAAGGCCTGCTTTCGCACCTGCTCGACCTGTCAGTCTCGCAGTCAAGCTCCCTTGCTGCCTTTACACTCTACGCACGATTTCCGACCGTGCTGAGGGAACCTTTGCGCGCCTCCGTTACATTTTGGGAGGCGACCGCCCCAGTCAAACTACCCACCTGTCACTGTCCAGCACCCGGATTCACGGCGTGCTGTTAGAGATCCAATACACCAAGGGTGGTATCTCAAGGTTGCCTCCACGCCAGCCGCAGCCGGCGCTTCCAAGGCTCCCACCTATCCTGAGCGAGATGCATCGAACCCCAATACCAAGTTGTAGTAAAGGTTCACGGGGTCTTTCCGTCTAGCCGCGGGTACTCGGCATCTTCACCGAGACTGCAATTTCACCGAGCCCCTCGTTGAGACAGCGTTCAAGTCGTTACGCCATTCGTGCAGGTCGGAACTTACCCGACAAGGAATTTCGCTTGAGCTCTTACCACCAATAGTCGGTGGCGGATGGCGCGTCCTCGTGGTGCACGCACGCCTTCCCTGCATGTCGCCATGCAGACGGGACCATCTCATCATCCAGTGTCATGGATGTTCGGCGTATGGCCTCTGAGGATTCTGAGCAGTTCAGTCCTGGGCTTTTGGCGGTTCATCGTCTCAGCGATCGCGACGATCTCGGCGAGCCCCTCAAAAGTGAGGTGATGGCCCGTGCCGATCATCTCGACGCACTGCGCGAACTTCTCGAAGTTGCGCTGCTTTGACGAATGCATTGGGTGTCCGCGGAAGAAGGGAATGATCGTCGAGATCAGATCCGCCCGCCGTCGCACCACGTAGCGATACAGGTGCTCGCGGTGGTTGTCGTACCGCTTGTTCGCGAGTACTTGACCCACCCCGAAGAAGCTCTCGAGCTCGTGCAGGCAAGACACGCTTTGCGCGCCCTGCGTAACGGCGAACTCATGAGCCACCTGATAGCCGGTTCTGTAGCCGCTTCGACCCGCGCCGCCGCTTTGGCGGACGAAGCCGATCGAGAAGCATCCTTCTCCGTCTACAAAACCAATAACCCAGCCTTGCTGCCTCAGCCTTTCCTGCTGGTTTTCCGCACCGTTCGGATTGTCACTGCCCACGACCGAAGTCTAGGACGAGTACCGGACGGATACTCGGGTTTTCCAGCATATAGCCGAATGCAATCCACACTGTTACCAGTGTGGTGGGCAACGATTTACCTTAGGACCGTTATAGTTACGGCCGCCGTTTACCGGGGCTTAGCTTTGGTGCTTCGGGCCGAAGCCCTAACACCTCCACGTAACCTTCCGGCACCGGGCAGGCGTCAGCCCCTATACGTCGTCTTACGACTTAGCAGAGACCTGTGTTTTTGGTAAACAGTCGCTTGAACCTATTCACTGCGGCCCTCTCGGGCTCCCCTCGCGAGGAGGTTCACCCTACTGGGGCGCCCCTTATCCCGAAGTTACGGGGCGATTTTGCCGAGTTCCTTAACGAGGGTTATCTCGATCACCTTAGTGTTCTCCACTTGCCCACCTGTGTCGGTTTTGGTACGGGCACGCGCTTTCTCCCTAGAGGCTTTTCTTGGAGGCAGGGCTTCCGGGACTCGCCGGCTTAGAGCCAGCTGCATTCGCACCTCAGGTTATGCGGCTCCGGATTTACCTAGAGCCACCCCTACATGCTTAGCCCAGGACAACCATCGCCTGGGATCCCATAGCCTTCCTCGTCCCCCCATCGGTCAAACGAAAGCGACGTGGTACGGGAATATCAACCCGTTGGCCATCGACTACGCCTTTCGGCCTCGCCTTAGGTCCCGACTGACCCTGAGCAGACGAACTTTACTCAGGAAACCTTGGGCAATCGGTGGAGGGGATTCTCACCCCTCTTTCGTTACTCATGCCGGCATTCTCACTTCCGCCGCCTCCACGGCTGGCTTACGCCGCCGCTTCGCTGGCGCCGGAACGCTCTCCTACCGCGTAAGAGATCCGAAGATCTCTCACACCCGCAGCTTCGGTGACTAGCTTGAGCCCCGTTACATTGTCCGCGCTCGAACACTTGACCAGTGAGCTGTTACGCATTCTTTCAAGGATGGCTGCCTCTAAGCCAACCTCCTGGTTGTCTCTGCATTCGAACATCGTTTCCCACTTAGCTAGTACTTAGGGACCTTAGCTGGCGGTCTGGGCTGTTTCCCTCTTGACGCTGAAGTTTATCCCCCAGCAACTGACTCCCGGAGTAACCGTGACGGTCTTCGGAGTTTGCCTGAAGTCGGTAACCTGGTAGGGCCCCTAGTCCAAACAGTGCTCTACGGCCGCCACGGAATTGATCCGAGGCTATACCTAAATATATTTCGGAGAGAACCAGATATCACTGAGCTTGATTAGCCTTTCACTCCGACCCACAGGTCATCCGCCCAGTTTTCAACCTAGGTCGGTTCGGTCCTCCACGAGGTCTTACCCCCGCTTCAACCTGCCCATGGGTAGCTCGCTCAGCTTCGGGTCTACCGCCTACGACTATGTCGCCCTATTCGGACTCGCTTTCGCTACGGCTCCGCTCATCGCTTAACCTTGCCGCAGACGAGTAACTCGCCGGCTCGTTATGCAAAAAGCACGCGGTCACGGCACGAGGCCGCTCCCACCGCTTGTAGGCACGCGGTTTCAGGTACTATTTCACTCCCCTTCCGGGGTACTTTTCACCTTTCCCTCACGGTACTAGTCCGCTATCGGTCACCAAGGAGTACTTAGCCTTAGAGGGTGGTCCCCCTAGATTCAGTCCGCGTTTCACGGGTGCGGACTTACTCAGGAACGCCTGCAGAAGACCGTGCGATTTCGTCTACGGGACGATTGCCCTCTGTGGTGCGTGGTTCCACACGCTTCGACTATCACACGATTTTGTAACTTCCGCCGGACCGGTCACGATCCGGATAGGCGCCCTACAACCCCCAACACGCAACGCGTGACCGCTTACACGTGCCGGGTTTAGGCTGATCCCTTTTCGCTCGCCACTACTCAGGGAGTCTCGGTTGATTTCCTTTCCTCGGGGTACTGAGATGTTTCACTTCCCCCGCTTGTCTTCGCCACGCCTATGTGTTCAGCGTGGGATAACGCCGCATTACCGACGTTGGGTTTCCCCATTCGGGCATCCGCGGGTCAATGGCTATTCAGCGCCTCACCGCGGCTTATCGCAGCCGTTCACGCCCTTCTTCGACTCTTGGTGCCAAGGCATCCACCATGTGCCCTTACTATCTTGACGGTGATCTTGAGGAATCTCTGACGAGATTCCACGGGAGAAGCCTTACGGCTTCGCCCGGTGATACCCGTTTCATTGGCTACTGTGCAGTTTTCAAGGTCCGGGAAGAGGTACAGCTCGCACGCAGGGCTCCTGGACAGTGTCCGTGAGTGCCGGCGGCGAGCCGGTCTCTCAAAACTCAACAGCATGCAGCCACCTCGCGACGGGCGCTTGCCCATGCGTGCGGCTTGCCGGTTCGGTCGACATTGCTAGGGCGATCGCTCGAGGCGATCGCTGCCCAATAAGGGCTCCCTAGAAAGGAGGTGATCCAGCCGCAGCTTCCGCTACGGCTACCTTGTTACGACTTCACCCCAGTCGCGAGCCCCACCTTCGACGGCTCCCTCCCCAAAGGGTTAGGCCACCGGCTTCGGGTGTTGCTCACTCCCATGGTGTGACGGGCGGTGTGTACAAGGCCCGGGAACGTATTCACCGCGGCAGTGCTGATCCGCGATTACTAGCAACTCCGCCTTCATGCAGGCGGGTTTCAGCCTGCAATCCGAACCGAGACGCGCTTTAAGGGATTCGCTCCACCTCGCGGTATCGCAACCCTCTGTACGCGCCAATGTAGCACGTGTGTAGCCCTGGACATAAGGGGCATGATGACTTGACGTCATCCCCACCTTCCTCCGGTTTGTCACCGGCGGTCTCGCATGAGTCCCCAACTAAATGCTGGCAACATGCGACGGGGGTTGCGCTCGTTGCGGGACTTAACCCAACATCTCACGACACGAGCTGACGACAGCCATGCACCACCTGTGATCCTGCCCCGAAGGGAGACCGTGTTTCCACGGTTGTCAGGAACATGTCAAGCCCAGGTAAGGTTCTTCGCGTTGCGTCGAATTAAACCACATGCTCCGCTGCTTGTGCGGGCCCCCGTCAATTCCTTTGAGTTTTAGCCTTGCGGCCGTACTCCCCAGGCGGGGCACTTAATGCGTTAGCGTCGGCACGGAGGGAGTCGACACCCCCCACACCTAGTGCCCATCGTTTACGGCGTGGACTACCAGGGTATCTAATCCTGTTTGCTCCCCACGCTTTCGCGTCTCAGCGTCAGTACCGTCCCAGCGAGCTGCCTTCGCCATTGGTGTTCCTCCTGATATCTGCGCATTTCACCGCTACACCAGGAATTCCACTCGCCTCTTCCGGACTCTAGCTCGACAGTTTCCACCGGCTTTCCAGGGTTGAGCCCTGGACTTTTACAGCGGACTTACCGAGCCGCCTACACGCTCTTTACGCCCAATGATTCCGGACAACGCTTGCCCCCTACGTATTACCGCGGCTGCTGGCACGTAGTTAGCCGGGGCTTCTTCTGAAGGTACCGTCACTCCAGCCGGCTATTCACCGGCGAAGCTTCGTCCCAACTGAAAGGGGTTTACAACCCGAAGGCCTTCTTCCCCCACGCGGCGTTGCTGCGTCACGCTTTCGCGCATTGCGCAAGATTCCCCACTGCTGCCTCCCGTAGGAGTCTGGGCCGTGTCTCAGTCCCAGTGTGGCTGATCGTCCTCTCAGACCAGCTACCCATCGCAGCCTTGGTGAGCCGTTACCTCACCAACAAGCTAATGGGCCGCGGGCCCATCCCGATGCGGAGGCCGAAGCTTCCTTTCCCCAGTGGCCTTATGGCCGGAGGGCACATTCGGTATTAGCCCGAGTTTCCTCGGGTTGTCCCAATCATCGGGGCAGGTTACCCACGTGTTACTCACCCGTTCGCGGCTTTGCCCCAGGCCGAAGCCTGGTTCGTCGCTCCACTTGCATGTGTTAGGCACGCCGCCAGCGTTCGTCCTGAGCCAGGATCAAACTCTCCGTGAAGAACTGCTGAGACGAGCCGCCCGGAGGCGACCCGCTTCACAAAGAGTCGTCAAGGTCCGGTCCGCCGGAGCGGACGCTCCCACCAAGCATGGTGGTGGACCCAGGGCCTGCCCGCTGGACGGAACAGGCCCACGCGTCCTCACGAGGGGTCCGTGTACACCACGGGCCCGGGACGCATGACGGGGTCAATCTGGCACCGTCGGCCGAGGCCCCGAGGGGCTGATCGAGCGACGGCGTCGAACCTGGACACAACTCTCGACCGAGGGTCGGTCGAAGAGTGTGCATGCTGTTGAGTTTTCAAAGACCGTCGCACCTCTTCGGAAGGGGCTTCCTCCCAGGGGGGCGTCCGAAACCTTCTCCGATTCCGGAGCGGACCGGTAAGTATAGCGCCCAGATGGCGCCTCGACGGGGTCCGCGGCTCGGGATCATGGCAGGTCTGGCCCGGGGCCGCAGCCACCTGGTTCGATCCGCGCCTCGGAGCAGGCGCCTAGGAGACCACGTGGACGGTCACGGACCTCTGCCGCGGTCGATCGTCGAAGTCGATCAGCACCACCTGCTGCCAGGTCCCCAGGGCCAGCCGGCCGTCTACCACGGGGATCGACTCTGAGGGACCGACCACGGCGGCGCGCAGGTGGGCGTGGGCGTTGGTGTCGTGGTTTCGGCGGTTGTGCTCGTACTCCCGGCCCGGCGGGATCAGCCGGTCGAGCAGGGCCTGCAGGTCGTGTACGCCGCCGGGCTCGTACTCCATGGTCGTGACCGCGACGGTCGAGCCGGTGGCGAACACCGTGGCGACGCCCCGCTGCACCCCGGAGGTTCCGACAACGCTCTCCACGCCGGGCGTGATGTCGACGATGTGACCGCTGCCGGGCGTCTCGAGGCGCAGCAGCCCGCCGTGGACCGTCACGGCGCGACCTGCACCCGGACGAAGCGGCGCTTGCCGAGCTGGAGCACCTTGCCGTCGACGTCCGAGGCGGGCAGGTCGAGGCGGCCGTTGTCGACCACCGCCCCGTCGAGCTTGACCCCGCCCTGGACGAGGCTGCGCCGGGCCTCGGAGGTCGAGATCCCGAACGCGTCAGCCAGAAGGGCGGGCAGGTGAACCTCGGGGCGGTCGGCGGGCCAGGTCACGGTCGGCATGTCCTCCGGGGCCTGACGGCGGATGTGGATCCGGTCGAACTCCTGCTCGGCGCTCAGACCGGCGTCGGCGCCGTGGAAACGATCCACCAGCGCTCGGGCCAGCGCTCGCTTGACGTCGCGCGGGGCGGCGCCGGCCGGAGGCTCTGAGCCGAGCAATAGCCGGTACCAGGGTTCGAGCGACTCGTCCGGGATGCTCAGCGTCTTGCCGTACATCTCGTCAGGCGGGTCGGTCACCCCGATGTAGTTGCCGACCGACTTCGACATCTTCAGCTTGCCGTCGGTGCCGGTCAGCAGCGGCATCGTGAGGATGGCCTGCTCGGGCACGCCGTAGGCCCGCTGGATGTCACGCCCGAGCAGGAGGTTGAACTTCTGATCGGTTCCACCGAGCTCGAGGTCGGCCCGGGTGGCGACCGAGTCGTAGCCCTGAAGCAGCGGGTAGAGCAGCTCGAGCACCGAGATTGGCTGGTGCGCCGCGAAGCGCTTGGCGAAGTCGTCGCGCTCGAGTAGCTGGGCCACCGTGGGGATGCGGGCCAGCTTGAACAGGTCCTCCATCGACATGTCGAGCCACTCGCCGTTGAAGCGGACCTCGAGCCGCTCGGGGTCGAGCACCGTGAGCGCCTGCTCCTGGAAGGTCTGCGCGTTTGCGTCGATCTCCTCTGAGGACAGAACCGGTCGGGTCGCGGAGCGGCCGCTGGGATCCCCCACGCGCGCGGTGTAGTCGCCGATGATCAGCACCACGACGTGGCCGAGGTCCTGAAACTCCCGGAGCTTCTGCAGCACGACGGTGAACCCCAGATGGATGTCGGGCGCGGTCGGATCGATTCCGAGCTTCACGCGCAGCGGACGGCCGAGAGTCAGCTTGCGCTCGAGCTCGCCGTCGGGCAGGCTGTCGACCGCGTTCCGGGTCAGCCACGCGGCTGCCTCATGGGCGTTCATCCGGGTGCTGAAAACGCCGCGGGCGCCTCGGAACTGGCCTCTGGCTCCATCCGGCCCAATGCTAGACTCTCGCGGCCGACGGGACCCCTTCGCCGCCGCGTCCCGCTGCCCGGCCGGAGCGGCCATCCGCACCGCCGAGGGCATGATCGGCTTCCCCTGCGATCGCATGATCGACGACGTCGAAATACCGACCCACGGTGATCGTCCGCAAGCCCCCGTCCCGCGGGGCTCGCGCGGGAACGGTCGCAACGGCGGGGGCGGGCCGCGCGTGCCCTGGCGGTGGCGCCGCCGGCTTCGCCACCCCGGCAAGCCGCGGGTCAAGAAGCTGCGGTTGTTGCTGATCCTTCTCGGGCTCGGGATCCTGGCCGTGATCTCGACCGTCTTCGGGATGATGATGGCGGTCGCCTCCGATCTGCCCCAGATCGAGAACAACCGGCAGTACGCGGCCGCGGCCAACTCGTACCTGTACGACGACCACTGGCACCTGATCGGGCTGTTCGCGCCTCCGCACCACGAGGTCATCGACAAGTTCCAGCAAATCTCGCGCCCGATGAGACAGGCGATCGTGGCTGTGGAGGACAGGCGCTTCTGGAGCGATCCCGGCGTGGACTTGCGCGGCATAGCGCGGGCGGCCCTGTCGGACGTCACCGGAGGGTCCCATCAGGGCGCCTCGACGATCGCCCAGCAGTTCGTCAAGAACGCCCTGTCCGAACAGGGCAACCGAACGATCTTCGAGAAGCTGCGCGAGGCGGCCCTGGCCTACCACCTCACGCGCCGGTGGTCCAAGCAGAAGATCATGGAGCAGTATCTGAACTCGATCTATTTCGGCAACGGCGCGTATGGAGTCGAGTCGGCCGCCCGCGTGTACTTCGGCAAGGTCCACGGCTATGACTCGGCCGTCACGCCAGGCCAGGGCAGCTCGGGTTGCGGCGATCCGCCGGAGCCGTCCTGCGCGTCGAAGCTGACGCCCCCAGAGGCGGCGTTGCTGGCCGGCATGGTCGCCGACCCGAGCGCATTCGATCCGCTGGCCCATCCGGGGGCGGCGTTGGCACGGCGCAAGATCGTCCTCAGGGACATGCTCCAGCTGCACGACTTGTCGCGGGCCGGTTACGAGAAGTACCTGAGCGCGCCGCTGCCGACCGATGCCTCCCTCCAGCGGCCCCAGGAGCCGGCCGCCGCGCCTTACTTCACGAGCTGGCTGCGGCCCCAGATCCTCGACGCGATGGGTTTAGATCGAGGCGTCCCGGCGAACGTCGCGGAGTACCGGGCTTACTACGGTGGGCTGAAGATCCGCACGACGCTCGACATGAAGCTTCAGCAGGCCGCCGATCAGGCCATCTCACAGGAGCTGCCGACCGGCGAGAACCTGCCGGGCGCGTCGCTGGTGGCGATCGACAACAAGACCGGCGAGGTGCGCGCGATGGTCGGAGGACCCATCGTCAAGGGCGAGGAGGATTACAGCCAATACCCGTTCAACCTGGCCACCCAGGGTCACCGGCAGCCCGGCTCGTCGTTCAAGCCGTTCACGCTGGCGACGGCGCTCCAATACGGCGGGTACGGCCCGGACTCGGTAATCGACTCCGCGCCCCAGGACTTCATCGTGCCGCACAGCGGCGGCAAGGAGCACTTCCCGGTGCGCAACTTCGGGAACACCTATTCGGGGCCGATCACGCTGGCCGCCGCCACCGACATCTCGGACAACACGGTGTATGCGCAGGTGGGAATCCACACCGGCACCCAGAAGATCGCCGCCTTCGCACGCCGGGCGGGAATCCGGTCGCCGGTCTCGCACAACTACGCGATGATTCTCGGCGGCCTGAAGGTCGGCGTCTCCCCGCTGGACATGGCGCACGCCTACGAGACGTTCGCCGAGGGCGGCCGGAAGGTCTATGACAAGGTGCTGGGCGCCCCGCACCGGGGGCCGACCGGGATCGCCCAGATCTACTGCCCGTCGGTCTGCCCGGTCAAGAACCTCGTCGACCATCCGGACTATCAGCGCGTCCTACCGGCCCCGGTGGCGCAGACGGTGCACGACATGCTGACCGGAGTGGTTCAGCACGGGACCGGAACCGAGGCACAGATCTCGGGCGTCGACGTGGCCGGTAAGACCGGCACGACGACCAATTACGCCGATGCGTGGTTCGTGGGATGGACCCCGCAGATCACCACCGCGGTGTGGGTGGGCTTCCCGAACAAGCTCGTGCCGATGACCAGCGACTACAACGGCGCCCCCGTCGAGGGCGGTACATACCCGGCCATCATCTGGCACAACTTCATGGTCCAGGCGCTGCAGATCCTCGCCGCCGAGAACCCGAACGCGAGCAAGACGAGCAACAGCTCGAGCACCCTGACCGACACCACCGGGGCGAGCTCGTCAACCGGCTCCGGCGTGAGCACCAGCTCGACGGCGACCACTCCGACCCCGGGCGGCGCGGGCACGGGAGGCGCCAACGCCGGCGGCGGCACTCAGAACGGCGGCGGCGCGACTGGCGCCGGCGGCACCGCGGGCGGCGGCGCAGGCGGGACGACCGGCGGCGGTGGTGGCGCCGGCGGCACCGCGGGCGGCGGCGCGGGCGGCGCCGGCGGGACGACCGGGGGCGGTGGCGGCACCGCGGGCGGCGGCGCTGGTGGGTCGACCGGCGGAGGTGGTGGCGGCTCCGGCGGCGGTGGTTCTGGTGGCGCGGGCATCGGCGGCGGGGGCTGAGAGCTAAGCGCGGGAGAGCGCCGGCCGAGACAGGCACCGGCTGCCCACCGCACAGAAGCGCCACTCGAGCTCGGCAGCCTTGGTGATCCCGATCCGGCGGCTCGCGGCCACGGGCGCATCGCGCCACACTCGGGGCCTGCGGGAGATCACGACCGGCCCCCGAGCCAGATCGCAGCCGTTGTCCGCAAGCTCGATACCAAGCGCCTGGGTGAGCTTGCCCGGTCCCGAGCAGAGATCCTCTACCCGCTCTGACCCGCGCCGCTCGCGCATCAACTCGATCCCCTCCACCGGCTCGAGCGCCCGGATCAGCACCGCCGCCCCGACCCCGACCGGCTCGCAGACGGCGTTTAGACAGGCGTGAATGCCGTAGGAGCGGTAGACGTACGCATGTCCGGGGGGCCCGAACAGCACCCGGGTGCGCGGGGTCAGCCCGACGAACGCATGGCACGCCGGCTCGGAGTCGTGGTAGGCCTCGGTCTCGACGATCACCCCCGAGCAGCCCTTGTGAGACACCACGTGCCCGATCAGATCTCGCGCCACCTCGAGCACCGGGCGCGCGTAGAAGGCCGGCTTCATCTAAAGGGCGGCTCGGGCCCGCTCGAGCTGCTCGCGCACGCGGGCCAGGCTGGTTCCGCCCTCCGAGACCTTGCTCTCGAGCCACGCGCCGTCGCGCAGCAGCGCGTAGAACTCGTCGTCCAGCAGCGGAGAGACCCGGGTCAGCTCCTCGGGCGTGAGGTCCGACAGGGCCTTGTCCTGGTCGATGGCGCTTCGCACGACCCCGGCCACCACCCCGTGCGCCTCCCGGAACGGCAAGCCGCGCCGAACCAGCAGGTCGGCCACGTCGGTGGCCGCGAGCATCTCGTCCGCGGCGGCAGCGGCCAGGTTCTCGCGGCTGAAGCTAATCGACCCGAGCATTCCGGCGGCCGCATCGAGGCACAGCTCGATCGTGTCGGCCGCGTCGAACAGGTGCTCCTTGTCCTCCTGCATGTCCTTGTTGTAGGTCAGGGGCAGCCCGTGGAGGACGCCGTGCAGGGCAACCAGGTGACCGGTCACCCGCGGCGCCTTGGCACGCAGGAGCTCGGCCGCGTCCGGGTTCTTCTTCTGCGGCATGATCGAGGAACCCGAGGCCCAGGCGTCGGACACCTCGCAGTAGCCGAACTCCTCGCTCGACCACAGCACGAGCTCGGCGCCGAGGCGCGAGAGGTGGGTGGCGCAGGTGGCCGCGGCCGACAGGTAGTCGAGCACGAAGTCGCGGTTCGAGACCGCGTCGATCGAGTTCTCGGCCACCGAGGGGAAGCCAAGCTCCCTGGCCACGAGCGAACGGTCGGTTTCGAAATTGACCCCGGCGAGGGCGCCGGCGCCCAGCGGGAGCGCTGCCGTGTTCGACACCACGGCCAGGAACCGGTCGCGGTCGCGGATCAGCATCCAGGCGTAGGCGAGCAGGTGGTGGCTCAGGTACACCGGCTGAGCACGCTGGAGATGCGTGTAGCCGGGCATCGGCCAGTCGATGTGCGCCTCGGCGACGTCGATAAGCGTCCTCGCCGCCCGCTCGACCTGCTCGACCGCCCGGTACGCGTGGGCCCGAACGAACATGGCCACGTCTGTGGCCACCTGGTCGTTGCGCGAGCGGGCCGTGTGGAGCTTACCCCCGACCCGCCCGGCCAGCTCGGTGACCCGGCGCTCGATCGCCATGTGGATGTCCTCGTCGCCCTCGGCGTACGGGAAGGCCCCGTCGGCCAGCTCCCGGCCCACCTGGTCGAGCGCGCGGAGCAGCTCGTCGCGCTCGTCGGTGGTGATGATCTCCCGGGCCGCCAGCATCGTGGCGTGCGCGCGTGACTGCTCGACGTCGTACGGGCCCAGGCGCCAGTCGAACGACAGCGAGTCGTTCAGCGCGCGAAACGCGGCGTCCTGCGGCTCGGAGAAGCGGGACATGCGCCGCCGATTATCGCCCGAGCACGTCGCGCAGCGCCTCGGCCACCCGGTCTACCTGCCCCTCGGTCATCTCGGGGAAGAACGGCAGCGCGATCGAGCGCGCCGCGACGTCCTCGCACACCGGGAACTCGCCCTCGCGGTGGCCGAACTTCTTGCGGTAGTAACTCATCAGGTGAACCGCCGGGAAGTACGGCTTGCTTGGGATGGCGCGCTCGGACAGGGCCCGGATGACGCCGTCACGATCAAAGCCGCCCGGAAGCTGGACCACGTAGACGAACCAGCCACGGCGCGCCTGGCCGGCGTCCGGGCAGGGAAGCTGCAATCCCTCGATGCCGCTCAGCGCCTCGCCGTAGGCCGCGGCGACTCGCGCCCGGCCGGCCAGCATGTCGTCGAGGCGCTCGAGCTGAGCCAGGCCCAGCGCGCAGGCCAGGTCCGAGAGCCGGTAGTTGAAGCCCAGCCGGTCGTGGTCGAGCCAGTCCATGTTGGGCGCCCGGCCCTGATTGCGCTCGGAATCGATCCGCTCTTTCACGGCGGCGTCACGGACCGTGACCATGCCCCCCTCGCCGGTGGTCAGCTGCTTGTTGGCGTAGAAGGCGAACACGGCGGGGTGGCCTCGCGCGCCCACCGTGATGCCGTCGGGGTCGACGGAGCCAAGCGCCTCGCAGGCGTCCTCGACAATCGGGAGACCAAGCTGTTCGAACGCGGTCAGATCGGCGGGATACCCGAAGATGTGCACAGGCATCACCGCAGTCGTGCGCTCGGTCACCGCCGCGGCGGCGGCCTCAGGGTCAAGATTCAGCGTGACCGGGTCGATATCGGCGAACACCGGGCGGGCGCGCTCGTAGACCATGACGTTGGCGCTGGCCACGAACGAGAACGGCGTGGTGATCACCTCGTCGCCGTCGGTGACGCCGACGGCTCGCAGCGCCAGATGGAGCCCGGCGGTCCCGCTCGACACCGCGCTGGCGTGGACCGCGCCGAGCTTCGACGCGAACGCGCGCTCGAACTCGCCAAGCAGCGGACCGAGCGACAGCCGCCCGGAGCGGAGCACCTCGATTACACGCTCTTCCTCGAGGTCGCCCAGCACGGGCCGGGCGAGCGGAATCGCTTCGCTCACCTGGCGAACGCTCACGAGCGCTGGGTGGAGGCGGCCTGGTCGCGGGGGTGGCGCCCGGCCACGCGCATCCCGAACTCGAGCGAGTCGACGAGCGCCTCCCAGGATGCCTCGATGACGTTCTCCGACACCCCGATCGAGCCCCACACCTGATCACCGTCGGAGGCATCGAGCAACACCCGGGTGATCGCGCCGGTGCCCTTGGTCTCGTCGAGTATGCGGACCTTGAAGTTGACCAGGTCGATGTCGCGCAGGTGGGGATGGATCTCGACCAGGGCGTCGCGCAGGGCGCGGTCGAGCGCGTGAACCGGTCCGTTGCCCTCGGCGGTGCGCACGTAGCGCTCGCCGTCGACCCAGATCTTGATCGTCGCCTCGGTCTCGACGCGCCCGTCGGCCCGCTTCTCCACGATCGCCCGCCAGGACTCCAGGCGGAACAGCGGCTCGTACTCGCCGGTCTCCTTGCGGATCAGCAGCTCGAACGACCCGTCGGCCGCCTCGAAGTGGTAACCGCGATGCTCGAGCTCCTTGACCCGCTCGACCAGGTGCGCGGCCTGCTCATCCCCGAGCGGGATTCCGGCGTCGCGCGCACGGGCGTGCACGGTGCCCTTGCCCGACAGCTCGGAGATCAGGAGCTCGCGCCGGTTTCCGACCACGTCGGGCTCGACGTGCTCGAAGGTGGCGGGGTCGACGTTGACTCCGGCGACGTGCATGCCGCCCTTGTGGGCGAACGCGTTGCGCCCCACATAGGGCTGATCGGGGTCGGGGGTGAAGTTCAGGAGCTCGTCGAGGAAGTGCGCCGCCGGGGTGAGCGACGCGAGCTGCTCGTCGGTCACGCACTCGTACCCGAGCTTGAGCTGGAGGTTCGGGATGATCGTGACCAGGTTGGCGTTGCCGCACCGCTCGCCGTAGCCGTTGATCGTTCCCTGCACGTGGGTGGCCCCCTGCTCGACCGCGGCCAGCGAACAGGCCACGCCGCATCCGGAGTCGTCGTGGCAGTGAATCCCGATCCGCACGCCGGTTGGCTCGAGGCCGGCCACGACCGTCCCGACCGTCGAGGCGATGTCGTGCGGAAGCGTGCCGCCGTTGGTGTCGCACAGCGTGACCGTGTCGGCCCCAGCGGCGGTTGCGGCCTTGATGCAGCGGACCGCGTATCCCGGGTCGTCGGCCCAGCCGTCGAAGAAGTGCTCGGCGTCGTAGATCACCCGCTTGCCCTGGGCCACCAGGAACGCGACCGACTCGGCGATCATCCGCAGGTTCTCGTCGCGGTCGACCTTGACGACCTTCTCCAGGTGTAGCCCCCAGGTCTTGCCGACGATCGTGCATACCGGCGCGCCCGAGTCGGCCAGCACCTTCAGTCCCGGGTCGGCGTCGGCGCGGGTCCCGCGGCGACGGGTCATCCCGAACGCGGCGATCTGGGCGTGGCCGAACGACTCATGGGTCAGCAGGTCGAACAGCTCGATCTCCTTGGGGTTCGAGCTCGGGAATCCCGCCTCGATCAGGTCGATGCCGAGCTCGTCCAGACGGTGCGCCACCCGCAGCTTCTCCTCCGCAGACAGCGACATCCCCTCCCCCTGCATCCCATCGCGGAGGGTGGTGTCGTAGAGCTCGATACGGGTCACGCCAGGCCTCCGCTCGGCATCCGGCCTCGCCTTATGGAGGCCGCGTGACTCACCCGGCTGCCGTCTTGGTCGGGACCGCGACCAGGTCGAGCCACTCGGTGTAGCGCGCGTCACGGCCATGGAGCGCGTCATCGAACACGCGCTGGAGCTCACGGGTGATCGGGCCGGGCTCGCCGCCGCCGATCGCATGGTCGTCGACCTCGCGCACCGGCACGAGCTCGGCCGCGGTGCCGGTCATGAACACCTCGTCGGCCAGGTAGAGCTCCGCGCGGGCGAGATCGCGCTCGACCACCTCATAGCCGAGATCCTTGGCGATCTGGATCACGGACTTGCGGTTGATCCCGTCGAGGATGCCGGCGGTCTGGGGTGGCGTGTAAACGATCCCCTCGCGGACGATGTAGATGTTCTCGCCCGAGCCCTCGCACACGAAGCCGTGCGAGTCGAGCAGGATCGCCTCCTGGTAGCCGGCCTTGGAGGCCTCGATCTTGGCCAGGACGCTGTTCAGGTACTGGCCCGAGGCCTTCGCATGGGGGATCAGCGCGTCATGGGGGATGCGCCGCCAGCTCGCCACCTTCGCCCGGATGCCGCCGAGCTTGCCCTCTTCACCCAGGTATGCCCCCCACGGCCACACCGCGATCGACACCTCGACCGGCGCGTCCAGCGGGTAGAGCCCCATCTGGCCGTAACCGCGGAAGACGATCGGGCGGATGTAGCACTCGCGCAACTCGTTTGCCGCAATCAGCTCGTGGGTGGCCTGGCGCAGCTCCTCGAGCGTGTACGGGATCGGCATGTAGTACAGCTCGGCCGACTTGAACAGGCGGTCGAGGTGGTCGTGGTGGCGGAAGATCGCCGTGCCCTTGGGGGTCTCGTAGGCGCGGATTCCCTCGAACACTCCGGTCCCGTAATGGAGCCCGTGCGTCAGTACGTGGACCTTCGCGTCCTCCCAGGCAACCATTTCACCGTTGTGCCAGATGAGGTCCGCTTGTTCCACGACTGCTCCTTAGAGGTGTTTGAGGACTGCCTGGGTGGCCTCTTTCGTAGTTGCCGTGCCCCCCAGGTCGGGTGTGCGCAACCCCTCGGCCAGCGCTTGCTCGACGGCCGATTCTACCGCCGCCGCCTGGGCCTCTTGGCCGAGTCCGTGCCGGAGCATCAGCGCCGCGGACAGGATCATGGCCAGCGGGTTGGCCTGGCCGGTGCCGGCGATATCCGGGGCCGAGCCGTGCACGGGCTCGAACAGGCCGGGCGCATGTTCTCCGAGGGAGGCGCTCGGGAGCATCCCGATCGATCCTGTGAGCATGGCGGACTCGTCGCTCAGGATGTCCCCGAACATGTTCTCGGTGAGGATCACCTCGAAATGGCGGGGGGCGGCGATCAGCTTCATCGCGGCGTTGTCGACCAGGATGTGCTCGAGCTCGATGTGGGGGAACTCCTGGCTGTGGAGGTCCCGGACCACCTCGCGCCAGAGCCGGCTGGTCTCGAGCACGTTGGCCTTGTCGACGCTGGTGACCCTCGACTGGGCCGTGTTGAAGGCCACCCGCGCGATCCGCTCGATCTCGGTCCGCGTGTAGACGCAGTCGTCTGAGGCGCGATCGGCGGTGCGGGTCTTCTCACCGAAGTAGATACCGCCAGTCAACTCGCGCACGACGATCATGTTCGTGCGCTCGATCAGCTCGCGCTTGAGCGGGCTGGCGTCGTACAGGGCGGGGATCGGCTTGACCGGGCGCAGGTTGGCGAACAGCTCGAGGCCCTTGCGCAGTCCGAGGAGGCCCTGCTCGGGGCGCGGCTTGTCGGGGTCGGTGGTGTCCCACTTGGGGCCTCCGACCGCGGCGAGGAGGACGGCGTCGGCCTGTTTGCAGGCTTGGAGGGTCTCGTCGGTCAGGGCGGTACCGTGGGCGTCGATCGAGGCGCCGCCGAACGGGTGCTCCTCGGTGTCGAGCTCGGCGCCGACGGCGTTCAGGACTTCAAGGGCGGGCGGCATGATCTCGGGGCCGATGCCGTCGCCGGGCAGGAGGACGATGTTCGGAGCCATGGCGGGCCCGGACGCTACCAGCGCAGGTCGGCGAGCAACGGTGAGTGGTCTGACAGCCCCGACTCCTGACGCCACGCGTGCAGGTACTCGACGGCTTCGACCTCGACTTCGCTCGAGACGATGAGATGGTCGAGGCGGTAGCCGCCTCCCCACTGCTGCCACTGCCAGCTGAGCTCCCGGCGCTCGTAGCCGTAGAGGGCCCGGAAGGCGTCGCGGAAGCCCACCGGCTCGAGGCCCTTGATCAAGGCCAGCTCGGCCTGGTCCCAGCGCTGCCCGCGCTCGGGCCTGAGCTTGCCGCGGTTCGTTCGGGCGAACGTCCATACGCGGCCGTCGGCGTGTTCGCGGCGGGGCGTGTTGAGGTCGCCGCACAGCGCCCGGGGCCCGGAGCCGTCGGCCAGATAGGCGTGAAGCGCCTCGTGGGCACGGACCTTCACCAGGTTCGGCTTCGGGCTGATCGGCGAGTGGAAGTTGACCAGGCGCAGGCCCTCGGTCTCGGTCGCGAGCACCCGCTCCGGCCAGGGCACGTCGTGGTCGATGTCGAGCTCGGTGAGCGGGTGCCGCGCCGCGGTGAGGACGCTGAGCCGGCGGTCGGTGTCGGCGGGGGGCGCGTCTGAGCGGGCGATCGCGACGTGCTCGTATCCGGCATCGTGGAGCGTCAGCGTCCATGCCCTGGCGGTCGTCGGCCTGACCTCCTGGAGGCAGACGAGGTCAGGCGCGAGCTCGGCGATCAGCTCGGCCTGCTCGGGCTGGCGCCTGAGCCGGCCGGCGACGTTCCAGGAGAGCAGCGTCGAGCTCACTGCGACGTGCACAGCCCCTGCGCAACGTGCCTCACGGTCAGGAGCACGCAGCGCGCGCGCCTCACGATCCTCGCCGCGCGGTCATGTTGAGCCGCACGTAGTCGAGCACGAACGGCTCGCCCCACTGCTCGAGCACCCGGTCGACGAACGGGCGGCGCAGCTCCTCGGGCAGCGGGTCCAGATGCCGGACCAGGCAGACGGTCTGGACGAACGCGCGGGGATCGGCCGGGGTGACTGACTTGGGCTCGAGCCAGGTTTCGACCTCGCTGAACCCGGCCCGTCTCAACCGCTCGGCGGTCTCGACATCGGTGGCGTAGTTCCACGGCCGCTTCCAGTCGGTGAAGTGCTCGGCAAACGGCTCCTCCGCCGCCACCGCGTCGGCGAGCGTCCGGAACGCGTCGATGTTGCCGCGGCCGCCGCACTGGGCCACGAGCTGTCCACCGGGCGTCAATGCGGCGTGGATCGCCGCGAACAGCGCCTCATGGTCGTGGATCCAGTGGAACGTGGCGTTCGAGAAAACCGCGTCGACGGGCTCGGGGAGCGACAGCTCGACCAGGTCCTGGCACAGCGCGGTGACCCGGTCGCCGAGCGCCGCGGCGGTGTGCTCCACCATCGAGGGCGCCACGTCGACCGCGTACACGCGACCGCGGGGCACCATGTCGACGAGCAACGCGGTGACCCGGCCCGACCCGCAGCCCGCATCGGCGACGACCTCGTCGCCGTGCAAGGTCAGCCGCTCGAGCTGCTCGCGCGCCCAGCCGAGCTGGGGATCGGACACGCGGTCGTAGCTCGCGGCGTCCCAGTCGCGGCTGGCTCCAGCGGCGGCCATGGTCAGATCGCGGTCGTCACGGGACCGGGACGCTCCCGCTCGCTCTCATACGCGACGATCGCGTCCTCCTCGCCGAGCGTGAGCCCGATGTCATCGAGACCGTTCAGGAGCCGGTGCTTGGTGTCCGGGTCGATCTCGAACTTCGCCGTGCCGCCCGGCCACCGAACCTCCTGCGCGGCCAGGTCCACCTGGGCCTCCCCGGACTCGCGAATCGACGCGCACTCCTCGGTGCTCAGCTGCACCGGAAGCAGACCGATCTTCGTGCAGTTCGAGCGGAAGATGTCGGCGAAGCTCGGCGCGATTATCGCCTTGAAGCCGTAGTCCTCGAGCGCCCAGGGGGCGTGCTCGCGGCTCGAGCCGCACCCGAAGTTCCGCCCGGCCACCAGGATCGGGTTGCGCGGGAGATCCCAGTCCGGCTGCTTGGCCCAGTCGTAGAACAGGAACTCTCCGAAGCCGGTCCGCTCGATCCGCTTGAGGAACTGCTTGGGGATGATCTGGTCGGTGTCGACGTCGTCGCGGTTGAGCACCGAAACGCGGCCGGTGATCGTCTCGATGGCTTTCATTACGCGTCCCACTCCCGGATGTCGACGAAGTGCCCTTCGATGGCGGCCGCGGCGGCCATCTGCGGCGAGACCAGATGCGATCGCGCGCCCCGGCCCTGGCGCCCCTCGAAGTTGCGGTTCGAAGTCGAGGCCACCCGCTCGCCGGGGGCCGCGATGTCCGGGTTCATGCCCAGGCACATCGAGCAGCCCGCGCCGCGCCAGTCGAAACCGGCGCGCTTGAACACCTCGTCGAGCCCTTCCTGCTCGGCCTGGATCTTGACCTGCTGGGAGCCGGGGACGACCATCGCGTAGACGCCCTCGGCCACCCGGTGCCCGTTGACCACCTGGGCCGCGGCGCGCAAGTCACCGATCCGCGAGTTCGTGCACGAGCCGATGAACACGCGGTCGAGCTTGAGCTCCTCGATCGGCGTTCCGGGCTCGAGGCCCATGTAGTCGAGCGCGCGCTCATCCTGGTCGGAATGCGGCTCAGGTACCGACTCGGTGACCGGTACGACCATGCCGGGCGTGGTCCCCCAGGTGACCATCGGGCTGAGCGCGGCCGCGTCGACGTCGATCTCCTTGTCGAACGACGCGCCGTCGTCAGTGTGCAGGTCCCGCCATGCGTCCGGAACCGAGTCGGGCGCGGCCGGGCGTCCGATCACCCACTCGAAGGTGGTGTCGTCCGGAGCGATCATCCCCGCGCGACCGCCGCCCTCGATCGTCATGTTGCAGATCGTCATCCGGCCCTCCATCGAGAGCGACTCGATCGCCGAGCCGGCGTACTCGACCACGTGGCCGGCCGCCCCGTCCACGCCCATCTGGCCGATCGTGGCCAGGATCAGGTCCTTGGCGGTCACGCCGAACCCAAGCTCTCCGGTGTAGCGGATCCGCATCGAGCGCGGCTTGGACTGGACCAGGCACTGCGTGGCCAGCACGTGCTCGACCTCGCTGGTGCCTATCCCGAACGCGAGCGCCCCGAACGCCCCGTGCGTGGCGGTGTGCGAGTCGCCGCACACGATGGTCATCCCGGGCTGGGTGACTCCGAGCTCGGGCCCGATGATGTGCAC
Organism: uncultured Solirubrobacterales bacterium; assembly: GCA_963834675.1. Classification (GTDB taxonomy): domain Bacteria; phylum Actinomycetota; class Thermoleophilia; order Solirubrobacterales; family Solirubrobacteraceae; genus Palsa-465. The sequence continues at coordinate 364,217 of CAWICS010000007.1, read as the reverse complement.
GATGCCCTGCCGGTCGGAGCCCAGCGAATAGATCGGGATCCCGAACTCCTCGCAGTTGCGCTCGAGCGTCTCGACCTGCTTGCGCGACAGCTCATCGCGGATCCGGGCCGCCACGGGCGTGCCGTCCGTGGGCACGTTGTGGTCGGCCGTGGCCAGCGTGCGGTCGGGCCTACGCACCTTCCGCCCGGCCAGCCGCAGCCCGTCGAAGGCCTGCGGACTGGTGACCTCGTGAACCAGGTGCAGGTCGATGTAGATGAGCCCGCGCTGCACCTCGTGCGCGTCCCAGATCTTGTCGAACAGGGTCTTCGGCATTGGTTAGCTCCTCCGTAGGCCGGCGCTCAGCACCGCCAGCAACACGGCTTCCTCCGGGCCTGGATTTTCAAAATGATGATTCAAGTCCGCGTCGAACGTGACGCAGTCGCCATCGAGCAACTCGTGCCGCTGGCGGTCGCAAAACAGGACCACCTTCCCGCGCTCGACCAGTGCGGTCTCGCGGCTCCCCGGCTCGTGCATCGGCGGGTCGCCGGGTCCGCCGGTCACCGCACCGGGGGCCAGCGTGTGGCGCGAGAGCTCGGCTCGCTGTCCCGGCAGCGGCGGCGTGAGGATCTCGTAGCTGTGGCCGGGGATCGCGCTGGGGCCGGCGCGTCGCTCTGCGTGTCGGACGATCGTGACCGCCCCGTCCTCGTCAAGCCGCAGGAGCTGCGAGAGCCGCAGCTCCAGGCCGGCGGCGATCCGCGTGGCCACCTGGAGGGTTGGGCTGGTCTCGCCGCGCTCGACCTGCGAGAGCATCGGCGCGCTCACGCCGGAGCGCTCGGCCAGGTCTCGCAGAGACAGGTCCATCGCCTCGCGCAGCGCCCGGATCCTGGTTCCCACGCCGTTTTGGATCACCGCGCTGTTCGACATACATCCGTACGTTATCACGTACGCGCGCCCCGTGGGTAGCCTGGGTGCTCATGATGCGATCGCGTCCCGATGTGCTGGTGCTGGGCGGCGGCGGAGTCCTCGGCGAGGCCTGGATGATGGGCGTCCTGGCCGGGATCGAGGACGCCACCGGCTTTGACCTGCGCGACTGCGACTACTACGTGGGCACCTCGGCCGGCTCGATCGTCGCCGCCCACCTGGTCGCCGGCCAGTCCCCTCGGCGCCCGTCGTCGTTCGACGGCGACGAGGACGTCACGGCTTCAAACGGTGCCCGCCCGGTCGACGGCCTGGCCGCCGCCGGCCTGGCCGCGGCACGGCGGGCCGGGGCCTGGGCGATGGCCACCGCGGCGACGTTCGCCCCGCTCGCCCTCGGACTGGCCGCCCCGGGCGGCGCGGTCGCGCGGGCGGTCCTGCTCCGCCGTCTCCCCCGCCCCAGCCAGACGTTGACCGACCTGCACCGCAACATCGAGCGGCTCGCGCCGCGCTTCGACGGCCGGCTGCGCGTCGCCGCGGTCGATCGGCGCAACGGCCGCCGGGTGGTGTTCGGCAGCCCCGGTTCGCCGCGGGCCAGCGTGCCCGATGCGGTGGCCGCGTCGTGCACGGTCCCGTGGCTGTTCGCGCCGGTGACCATCGGCGGGCGCGAGTACGTCGACGGCGGCGTGTGGAGCCCGACCAACCTTGACGCCGCGCCGGCCGGACGCGACACGCACGTGCTCTGCCTGAACCCCACCGCGAGCATCGAGGGCTCGAACAGCCTGATGACCGTGGTGCGCGGCGTCTCGCGCACGGCGGTTTCGGTCGAGGCGCTCGCCGTGCGCCGCCGCGGCGCCGCGGTCCAGGTGCTCGCCCCGAGCCGCGCGTGCGCGGAGGTCATGGGCACCAACTTCATGGACCGCGCGCCCCGCGGCAAGGTGCTCGCCGCCGGCTACCGGCAGGGCCTGGCGTTCGTCACGGCGTCCGCACAGGTGAGCCCGACGCCGCCACAGCCGTCGCTTCCTCGGCCTCGGTGAGAATCCCGCGGCGGAGCGCATTCGAGAGCGCGCGCACGTAAGCGCGAGCGGCCGCCTCGAGGATGTCGGTCGAAACGCCCTGACCCGAGCCGCTGATCCCGGCGACCTCGAGCACCACCGAGGTCTCGCCCAGCGCGTCCTGGCCGCCGGTCACCGCGTCGACCCGAAACTCGCGCAACCGCGCGTCGGCGCCGATGGCGGAGTTGATCGCGCGGAAGATCGCGTCGACCGGGCCGTCGCCGGTGAACGACCCGGTGACCTCCTCGCCGTCAGGCGTCCGGATCCCCACCGTCGCATGCGGCGGGCGCCGGGTCGACGCCTCGACGTCGAACCATTCGAGTTGGTAGCCCGTCACCTCCTCGCGCAGCTCGTCGGTGACCAGCGCCTCCAGATCCATCGCGGTCACGCTCTTCTTCTTGTCCGCGATCTCCTTGAAGCGCTTGAAGGCCGTGTTCAGGCCCTGGCCGCTGATCTCGAACCCAAGCTCCGAGAGGGCCTGCTGGAGCGCGTGACGGCCGGAGTGCTTGCCGAGCACGATCGAGTTGGCCTCCAGACCGACCGTGGTGGCGTCCATGATCTCGTAGGTCGTGCGCTCCTTGAGCACGCCGTCCTGGTGGATGCCTGACTCGTGCGCGAAAGCGTTTCGCCCGATGATCGCCTTGTTGGGCTGAACCGGATAGCCGGTCAGGCGGGAGACGAGCCGGCTGGTGCGCGCGATCTCCCGAGTGGCCACGCCGGTCTTCAGGCCCACGTCCGGCTCGCGGGTGTGGAGCAGCATGACGATCTCCTCGAGCGAGGCGTTGCCGGCCCGCTCCCCGATCCCGTTGATCGCGCACTCCACCTGGCGAGCCCCGGCCAGGAGTCCCGCGAACGAGTTGGCCACCGCCAGCCCCAGGTCGTCGTGGCAGTGGACGGAGAGCACGACGTTTCGGAGATCGGGGACGAACTCGTAGAGCCTCTGCAGATACTCGGTGAATTCGTGAGGCATGGTGTAGCCGACCGTGTCGGGGATGTTGATCGTGGTCGCGCCCTCGTCGATCGCGATCTGGCACACCTCGGCGGTGAACTCGATGTCGGCTCGGGTGGCGTCCATCGGCGAGAACTCCACGTCGTCCACGTACTGCTTGGCGTGGGCGACGGCGGCCCGCGCCTGACCCTTGACGTCCTCGCGAGTGGTCTGCAGCTGGTAGTGGATGTGGATGTCCGAGGTCGAGATGAACGTGTGGATGCGAGGTCGCTGAGCATCCCTGACGGCGTTGTAGGCGGCATCGATGTCCGCCACGTGAGTGCGGGCCAGCCCGGCGATGATCGGTCCCTCGACCGTGCGCGAGATCGTCTGCACCGCCTCGAAATCACCGGGCGAGGTGATCGGGAAGCCCGCCTCGATCACGTCGACGCCCAGCCGGGCGAGCTGCTGCGCGATCTCGAGCTTCTCCTGGGTGTTCAGCGAGATGCCGGGCGACTGCTCGCCGTCGCGCAGCGTGGTGTCGAAGATCAGTACTCGACTTGGGTCCTCTGGTTTGGTCATGTCACTCCTGACTGGCTCGAAATTCGCTTCTTCTCGGTGCTGGTCTCGCGGCTACGTGCGGCCGCCCACGCGCTATTCCCCCCGAGGGGGGAGGAGAAGAAGTCGAAGGTCGAGGCTGAGTGCCATGCGCTTGGGCAAGCGTATCAGGGTCGGTTTCGGCATGATCAGGCGGTGCGCAGGCTCGCCCTGATCGTCAATCCCGTGGCCGGCGGAGGCCGGCCCGCGCGCGCCCTACCCGCAGGTCCAGGCCGAGCTGCGGGCGCGCGGCTTCGAGCAGCGCTTCGAGTACACGAAGAGCCTCGCCCACGCGCGCGAGCTGGCGCTCGAGGCGGCCGCGGGCGGCGAGGTGGCGGTGGCGTTCGGCGGCGACGGGCTGATCAGCGCGGTGGCGGGTGCGCTGAAGCACTCCGACGCCCCGTGGGTGTCTTGCCCGGCGGACGCGGGCAACGACCTGTGCCGGGTGCTGGGCATCCCGTTGAAGCCGGTCGCGGCGTGTGGCGTGCTGGCCTCCGGGGTCGAGCGCCGGCTGGACCTCGGAGAGGCGGGCGGGCGGACGTTCGCGGGCATCGCCAGCTGCGGCTTCGACTCGGTGGTCAACCGGATCGCCAACGAGACCACCGTGGTGCGTGGAAGCCCGGTCTACGGGCTGGCCCTGCTCCGGGCGCTGCCGAGCTGGCAGGCTGCCGGCTTCGAGGTCACGGTCGACGGCGGTGAGGTCCGGCGGTTCAGCGGGTACTCGGTCGCCGCCGCCAACTCGCGGCAGTTCGGCGGCGGGATGCGGCTTGCCCCGGACGCCTCGCTGACCGACGGCTTACTCGACGTGGTCATCATCGAGGACATGCCGAAGCCCCGCTTCCTGCGCCTCGCCCCCACCGTGTTCAGTGGCCGGCATCTTCGCTACCGCGAGGTCTCGGTGGTCCGGGCGCGCGAGGTGCACATCAGCGCCACCGAGTCCTTCACGCTGTATGCCGACGGTGAGGCGATCGCCTCGTTGCCGGTGACCGTGCGCGTGCTCCCGGCCGCCGTCCGGATGATCGTGCCGGCATGACGATGCTCGCGGCCAAGATCGCCGCGGCCCGCGCCGTGGGTTCGCTCGCGCGGCGGGCCGGGCGCGGCGGGGGCACCAGCCTGCCGGGCAAGGTGCTGCTCGCGCTGGAGCCCGATGCGATCCGGGAGCTCTCGGCACGGCTGTCGCGCGGGTCGGTGGTGATCTCGGCGACGAACGGCAAGACGACCAGCGCAGCCATGGTCGCGTCGGTGCTGGCCCGCGCCGGCATCCCTGTCGTGCACAACCGGGCGGGCGCCAACATGGCCGGGGGCGTCGCCTCCACGCTGGTTTCCGCGGCACGCCCGGGCGGCGGGATCGCCGGAGAGCTCGGGCTGTTCGAGCTCGACGAGTTCTGGCTCGACCGGGTCGTGCCGCAGCTCGAGCCGCGGGGGATCCTGCTCGCAAACCTGTTTCGCGACCAGCTCGACCGCTACGGCGAGCTCGACACGATCGCCGATCGATGGGCGGCCGTGAGCGTCATCTGCTGCGGACCGTGGCGCCCGGCTGGTCCTGAACGCCGACGATCCGCTGATCGCCGACCTGGGGCGAGACGCTCCGTCGGTGACCTACTTCGGGGTCGAGGACCCGTCCGTGGCGATCCCCGAGATGCAGCACGCCTCGGACTCCAAGCACTGCCGCCGCTGCGGCGCGGCGTACGTCTACGACGTGGTGTACCTGGGGCATCTGGGCGTGTACCGCTGCCCGTCGTGCGGGGCGCAGCGGCCGGAGCCGTCGGTGGCGGCCGAGGGGATCGCGCTCGACGGTACGCGGGGATCGTCGTTCTCGCTCGTGACGCCGCTTGGCCGCGCGCGGGTCGAGCTACCGCTGCCCGGGCTCTACAACGTCTACAACGCGCTCGGCGCCGCCGCGCTGTGCCTGTCGCTTTCGCTGCCGCTGGAGGTCGTGGTGGCCGGGCTTCGCGAGGTGCGGGCCGCGTTCGGCCGGGCCGAACGGATCGCCATCGGCGACGTCGAGCTCCAGGTGCTGTTGATCAAGAACCCGGCCGGCGCCAACGAGATCCTCCGCACGCTGGCGATCGAGCCCGACTCGCTCGACGTGCTGGCGGTGCTGAACGACCGGACGGCCGACGGGCACGACGTCTCCTGGGTGTGGGACGCCGACTTCGAGATGCTCGCCGGGCGGGTGCGACGGGTTACCTGCGCCGGCACCCGCGCCGCCGAGCTCGCGGTCCGGCTCAAGTACGCCGGCGTGCCCGAGGATCGGCTGCACGTCGTCCCGGGCGTGTCCGCCGCGCTCGATGAGGCGGTGGCCGACGCGCCCTCGGGGCGGTTGTACGCGCTGCCCACGTACACGGCGCTGCTCGAGTTGCGCGGTGTGCTGGCCGACCGGGGCCAGGCCGTGCCGTTCTGGGAGCCGGCGTCGGTATGAGCGTGGTGATCTGGCACGACGTCGAATGCGCGAGCTACGTCGAGGACCTGCCGCTGTGGCGCTCGCTGGCCGCTTCGCATGGTGATCCCGTCCTCGACGTGGGCGCGGGTACCGGCCGGGTAGCTCTGGATCTCGCCCGCGCCGGATATCAGGGTCACCGCGCTCGATCGAGATCCAGAGCTAATCGCCGCCCTCGAACACCGGGCGTTGGGAAGAAACTCGCGAATAGCGCGAGTTATCTCCCAAGTGGTCGCGGACGCCCGCGACTTCGATCTCGGCGAACGCCGGTTCCCCCTGGTGATCGTGCCCATGCAGACGATCCAGTTGCTCGGAGGAACGGATGGCAGGGCGGCGTTCCTGCGCTGCGCCCGCCGGCACATGACGCCGGGTGGCGCCTTGGCGGTGGCGATCGCCGAGGTGCTCGACCTGTACGAGGTCGTCGACGGGATGCCGATGCCGATGCCCGACGTCCGCGAGGTCGACGGGATCGTGTATTCGAGCCAGCCCACCGCGGTCCGCGCGGACCACGGCGGGTTCGTGCTCGAGCGCCGCCGCGAGATCGTCGGTCTGGAGGGCGACATGACCGTCGAGGACAACGTGATCCGACTCGACCGCCTCACTGTGCGGGGACTCGAGCGCGAGGGGGTGGCGGCGGGATTCGAGCGGGGCGGGCGAGCCCACGTGCCCGCCACCGAGGACTACTCGGGCAGCGAGGTGGTGGTCCTCCGTGCCTGAGCTTCGCGTGTGCGCGCTGTACCCCGAACTGATGAACATCTACGCCGATCGGGGAAACCTGCTCGTGCTCGAACGACGCTGCCGCTGGCGCGGGATCGACTTCAGCCTGACCGCCAGCAGCGTCGGCGATCGCCTCGACCCGGACGCCGGCGACCTCTTCTACCTGGGCGGCGGTCAGGACCGCGACCAGAAGCTGTGCGCGCTGGACATGGCGGATATCAAGCGCGACGCGCTGCACGCGGCGGCCGGGCGCGGGGCGGTCATCCTCGCCGTGTGCGGCGGCTACCAGCTCCTCGGCCACTCCTACCAGCTCGGCGAGGAGACCCTGCCCGGGGTCGGCCTGGTCGATCTGGTCACGGTCCGCTCGGAGGCCCCTCGGCTGATCGGCAACGTGGCGATCGAGGTCGAGCTCGAGCCGGGCGCCCGACGCGTCCTGGCCGGATTCGAGAACCACGGCGGCCGAACGCGGCTCGGATCGGGCGAAACGCCGTTGGGTCGAGTGCTCAAGGGACACGGGAACAACGGCGAGGATGGGCACGAGGGCGTTCGTCGCGACAGCGTGATCGGGACCTATCTGCACGGCCCGCTGCTGCCCAAGAACGTGTGGTTCGCCGACTGGCTGATCCAGACGGCGCTCGATCGCCGCGAGCCGCTCGAGCCGCTCGAGGATCGGCTCGAGGCTGCCGCCCACACCGAGGCGCGCCACGCCGCCGGAGTGTGAGACCCTGCGTGCGATGCGCGGGGCACGCTCAGCGGTTGCACGGCTTGGCCTCGCGGTCGGGGCCGGGCTCGCCGTGCTCGGCCTGAGCGCATGCGGAAGCGGCTCACCCGCCGCGACCGCCGGGGCGTCGAGCACCCCGTCGGTCTCCACCACCACGGTCACGACGACGGCCACCGCCACCACCACGGCCACCACGACGATCACGCTCCCGGGCGTGGGCAAGCCGCCGGTCACGATCGGCGACGAGAACCTGCCCGAGCAATTCCTCCTCGGGCAGCTGTACTACCAGGCCCTGAAGTCCCAGGGCTTCCAGGTCACCCTCAACCAGAGCATCGGTCCACCCCAGGTCGTCATGCAGGCGCTGGCCACCGGTCAGCTGGCCATGTACCCGGAATACCTGAACACCTGGGACCAGCAGGTGGCCGGCCTCAAGGATCAGTTCCACAGCCGCGCGACCGCCTATGCCGCCGGGCAGCGCTACGCGCTCAAGCATGGCCTTGAGCTCCTCGATCCCACCCCGTTCAGCGACACCAACGCGATCGCGGTGGCCTTCGACTACGCGGTCGAGAACCAGGTGCAGTCGATCTCCGATCTGATCAAGGTCTCGCCCCAGCTCACGCTCGGCGGTCCGCCGCAGTTTCAGCAGAGCGCCACCGGCCTGCCTCTGGTCGAGGACACCTATGGGATGGTCCCGGCCGGATTCAAGCCGCTCGAGATCGGCGCCCAGTACCAGGCGCTCGACCAGGGCTCCGTCCAGGCGGCCGTGGTCAACACGACCGATCCCCAGCTGCTGAGTGGGAGCTATCCGCTACTGCACGACCCGGCGAACGTGTTCAGCTGGGGCAACGTCGTCCCGGTCGCCTCAACCAAGGCACTCGATGCCGAGGGCCCCGTGTTCATCGACACGATCAATCGGGTCAGCGCGCTGCTCTCGCTCGACACGATGCGCGAGCTGAACGCCCAGGTCGTTCTCTACAACCAGGACCCGGCCACCGTCGCCCAGCAGTTCCTCCAACAGCACGGCATCCTCCCTCCGCCCACCCCCAACGGCGGCTGAGCGGGCCGGGGGCTAGCCGCTGGACCCAAACCCGCCGGCACCGCGCTCCGATGCCGCGAGCTCCTCGACCTCGACCACCTCGGGCGTCTGCACCTTGACCAGTACGAGCTGGGCGATCCGGTCCCCGGCCTCGATGATGAACGCCGCGTCGCGGTCGGTGTTCAGCACCAGCACGAGAATCTCACCGCGGTAACCCGCGTCGATCAGGCCGGGCGCGTTGACGAGTGCGATTCCATGCCGGGCGGCCAGCCCCGAGCGCGGCAGCACCAGCCCGGCCTCCCCCTGGGGGATCTCGACCGCGATCCCGGTCCGGACCGAGGCGCGGTCTCCGGGATCGAGCACGCCGTCTTCGAGCGCATAGAGATCGAGCCCCGCGTCGCCCGGGTAGGCCCTGGTCGGCAGCCGGGCGCGGGCGTCCAGGCGCCGCACCTTGAGCGTCATGCGTAGGGCCGGCTGAGCGCGAACTCTTGGTAGCGGGCGGCCACCGGCGCGGGCAGCCGGGCCAGCACGCGCACCCCGTCGGGGGTGTCCTCGCGCTCGAGATCTCCAGCGAGGTGATGCAGCTCGGCCAGCCGCGAGCCCGATTCGTAGGGGATGAGCAGCTCGACGTCCTCGAGCCTGCGGGCGAACTCGTCCTCGATGCGCTGGATGAGAGTGTCGACCCCTTCGCCGGTGATCGCAGAGACCAGCACGGCGCCGGGATGCCGGCGCTGGAGCTCGGCCCGGCGTTCGTCGTCGATCCGGTCGGCCTTGGCCAGGACGAGGATCTCGGTGACCGAGTCGGCCCCGATCTCGTGCAGAACGTCCTCGACCGCCGCGGCCATGGCCAGCAGCTCGTCCTCGGGCACCGACGCGTCGACCACGTGCAGGATCAGGTCGGCCACTCGGGTCTCGTCGAGCGTGGCGCCGAACGCCTCCACCAGCTGGTGGGGAAGCTTGCGGATGAACCCGACCGTGTCGGTGAGCAGGTAGTCGCGCCCGCCCGCGCGGAGCAGCCGGGTGGTCGGGTCGAGCGTGTGGAACAGCCGGTCGCGGACGCCGACGGTCGAGCCGGTGATCGCGTTCAGGAGCGTTGACTTCCCGGCGTTCGTGTAGCCGGCCAGCGCCACCGAGGGCAGATGGGCACGCTCGCGCTCGGCTCGCATAACCGACCGAGTCGAGCGGACGTGGCCAAGCTTTCGCTTCAGGGCGGAGATCCGGTCGCGGGCCAGCCGGCGGTCGGTCTCGATCTGCGTCTCGCCCGGTCCGCGCGTCCCGATACCGCCGTCGATGCGGCCCGCGCCGAGACGCTCGAGGTGCGACCACAGGCCGCGCATCCGGGCCAGGTTGTACTCGAGCTGGGCGAGCTCGACCTGGAGCTTGCCCTCCGCGGTGTGGGCGTGGGAGGCGAAGATGTCGAGGATGATCGCGGTGCGATCGATCACCGGGATGCCGAGCGCCGCCTCGAGGTTGCGCTCCTGACGAGGAGACAGCTCGTCGTCGCAGGCCACCAGGTTCGCGTCCGAGCGAGCCAGATCGGCCTTCAGCTCTTCGAGCTTGCCGGGACCCAGATAGGTGTTGGGATGCGGGTGATCGCGGCGCTGGATCAGCTCGCCGACCCCGGCCACGCCGGCGGTGCGCAGCAGCTCGCGTAGCTCGGCGAGCTGCTCCTCATCCCCGTCCGGGACGACCGCGACCAGGTAGGCCCGCTGGCGCGCCCGGCGCCCGTTCAGGGCCGTCTGGGTGCTCGGCTTGTGGTCTCGCTGCACAAAGCTGATGGTAGCTGCGGGGGTAGACCACCCTCTTCTATCCGGCCAGGGCATCGATCTCAGTAGAAATGGTGTTAAGGCGGTCTGGAAAACCGCAAACCAAGGAGGCAGAAATATGAGGAACGTCCGTCGACGGTCTGCCGCGTTCGGCGCGGTCGCGCTGGCGTGCTTGCTCGCGTTCTCAGGCGTGGCGCTGGCCGCGAGCGGCCTTGCGCCGCAGCTGCGTGCACCGAAGCAGGGCAAGGCGGTGCGGAAGAGTCACGTGAAGCTGACCGTCTACGTGCCGGATCCCAGCAACATCATCAACGGGGGGAAGGTCTTCCTGACTGTCTCGACCAAGCGCATCGTCAAGCACGGCGTCCTTGGCATCCCCAAGCACTGTGGCTTCCACTGCAACATCGGCGAGTTCAAGCGGGTGAAGGGATCCAAGCACCTCTACTCCTACGTCGATCCCTATCACTTCACCGGCAACTGGCAGGACACGGACGGGAAGTACTACTGGCAGGCCTTCTACTACCCGAAGGGCGTCGTCGGCATTTTGCCCAGCCGAATCGGGTCCTTCCGGATCGTCGGCTAGGCGACCTGGGTCTCGGGGGCGGCCGGTCATGGCCGCCCCCGGGCCTACAGCCGCCGGATCCGCTCGACCGCCTCGAGCAGGCGGTCGTCGGGCGTGGTCAGCGAGATCCTGAAGTAGCCCTCGCCGCTCGCGCCGTAGGCGCCGCCGGGCGAGATGATCACCGCGGCCTCTTCGAGCACGTGCTCGCAGTAGGCCGCCGAGGACTCGAAGCCGGCCGGGATCGGAGCCCAGATGTAGATCGTCCCCTTCGGCGGGATGACCTCGACGCCGGCCTGCGCGAGCGCGTCACAGACCAGGTCGCGCCGGCGCTGGTACACGGCGTTCATGGCCCGCTTCGCGTCCTCGAGCTCGGGACCGAGCGCCGCCGCGCCGGCGAGCTGGACCGCCTCGAAGTTGCCCGAGTCGATGTTCGACTTCAGATGCCAGTAGCTCTCGATCGCCTCGGCGTTGCCCACGATCGCCGCGCAGCGCCAGCCGGTCATGTTGTAGCCCTTGGACAGCGAGAACACCTCGACCCCGACCTCCTTGGCCCCGGGGGTCTGGAGGAACGAGGGTGCCACGTAGCCGTCGTAGGTCGTCTCGCTGTAGGCGTTGTCGTGCACGGCGAGGATGTTGTGCTCGCGCGCGAACGCGACCACCTCCTCGAAGAACCCGGGCGCGACGATCGCGCCGGTTGGGTTGTTCGGATAGTTGATGAACATCAACCGTGCCCGCTCGAGGTCCTCGCGCTGGATCGCGCCGAGATCGGGAGCGAACGCACGCTCGGCCAGCAACGGCATCAGCACCGGCCGGCCGCCGGCCAGCAGCGGGCCGCCGGTGTAGACCGGATAGCCGGGATCGGAGGCCAGCGCGACGTCGCCGGGGTCGAGAAAGGCCAGGTTCAGGTTGAAGATGCATTCCTTGGCGCCGATCGCCGCCATCACCTCGGTCTCCGGATCGAGCTCCACGCCGAAGCGCCGGGCGTAGAAGGCGGCGACCGCCTCGCGGAACTCCTGCCGGCCGCGGTTGCTCGGGTACTGGTGCGTGCTCGGGTCCGCCACCGCGCGCTGCATGGCTTCGACGATCTCCGGATAGGTCGGGGTGTCCGGATCTCCGATCCCCAGGCTGATGACATCCACGCCGGCAGCCCGCTTGACGCGAACCTTGCGCTCGAGCTCGGCGAACATGTACGGCGGAATCAGGTCCAGACGGCTACTGCGTCGCATGTAACTCCTCGAGGAAGGCCTCGGCCAGGATGCCGCGGTAAACCGGCACGGCCCAGCCAGAGAGCTTGATCTGAAGGTCCTCTCCCACCTCGACCTCGAGCTCGCCGCCGTCGAGCACCACGGTGACCGGCGAGGCCCCGCCGTCGATCACGTAGGCCACGGCGGCCCCGCTGGCGCCCGTCCCGCTGGCCGTGGTCTCCCCCACCCCGCGCTCGAAGATCCGCGCCCGGATCCGGCTGGGCTCCAGTTCGGTGAACCACGACACGTTGGTCCGGTTGGGGAACAGCTCGTGGTGCTCGATCTCCGGGCCGATCGTTTTCAGGTCGAGCACGGTCAGCTCCGCCGCGTCCTCGACGCGGATCGCACACTGCGGGTTGCCGACCTGCACGTGTTGAAAGCGCCAGGTGCGGCCGGCAGCGCTCAGCTCGCCGCGACCGTCCGAGCCGCCCGAGGGGAAGTCGGGGCTCCGCAGGCGCGCCTTGCCCATGTCGACCGCGCACTCGGTCTCGGACACGATCCGGGGGTGGATATCCCCCGCGGCGGTCTGGATCACGAACGCGTCCGCGTCGGTCCACCCGCGCCGGCGCAGGTACAGAACGGCTTCACGGGCGCCGTTTCCGGACAGCTCGGCCTCGGAACCGTCGGGGTTGAAGATGCGAAGCCGGGCGACGTATCCGTCCTGTTCGGGCTTTGACAGGAGCAGGATGCCGTCGGCCGAGACGCCCGTGTGCGGGGCGCAGATCGCCTGGATCCGGGGCGAGGTCAGCTCGAACGGGAGGTCGGCCGCCTCGAGGATCACGTAGTCGTTGCCCAGCGCCTGCCACTTCTCGAACTCCACGGGGCGCCAGTGTATGTGTACCGTCGCGCGCGCAATGGTGACGCGCCTGCACGAACGGACCGTGCGCGGCCGGCCCCTCGTCCACTGGCTGCTCGCCGGGGTGTTGCTGGTCTCTCTCCTCTCCCGCCTGGCGTGGATCGCGGAGCCGTGCCACAAACCCTGCCGTACGTCGGACGATCACCTGCTGGTGTTCGACGAGGACTACTACGTCAACGCCGCGCGGGTGATCGCCGGGATTCGCCCCCCGGCCGGCGCACCGTACGCCAACGCGCCACTCGGCGTGGACGCCAACTCCGAGCACCCCCAGCTCGCCAAGCTGTTGATCGCGGGAGGGATCAAGCTGTTCGGCGACGGGCCGCTGGCCTGGCGGCTGCCCAGCGTGCTCCTGGGCACGGTGGCCATGCTGGGGATCTTCGCGCTCGTGCGAGCGGCCGGCGGTGGGCCGTGGCTGGGATTGGGCGCCGCGGCGTTGATGGCGTGCGACAACCTGCTGCTGGTACACGGCCGGATCGGCACGCTCGACATCTACGCCGTAGCCGGGATGATCTGGGGGGCCGCGCTCTACCTGCGCCGCCGTCCCTTATGGGCCGGGGTGGTGATCGGGCTGGGGACGAGTGGCAAGGAGGTCGCGCCGTATGTGCTGCTCTCGCTGGCCGTGCTCGAGCTCCTGCGCTGGTGGCGCACCCGCGACGCCGCGCCCGCGCGGCTGGGACGCCTGGCCACCTGCGTGGCCGCCTGTGCGGTCACCTTCCTCGCCGCGCTCACCGTGATGGGCTGGATCGCCCCGCCCTACAGCCCGCAGACCGGCAAGCTCGTCCCGAACGGACCGTTCGGGCACGTGGCGCACATGCTGAGCTACGCGGCGCATCAGACCAGCCCCCATGGACCTCGTGGCATCGCCTCCTATCCGTGGGCGTGGTTGATCGACATCAAGCCGATCACCTACCTCCAGATCAACCCGGCTCACCCGACCGCCGCGCTCAACCGGGTCGGCCCCGCGGTTCATTTCCTCGGCCTGATCAACCCGCCGATCCTCCTGCTCGCGGTGCCCGCGTTGCTCCTAGCCGCGGTCGGGGTCGTGCGACGCCACGCCCGTCACCAGAACGAGGTCGGGCTGGTCGGGCTCGCCTGGTTCATGGGCACGTATCTGCCGTTCGTGGCGGCCAGCCTGATCGAGAGCCGCACCAGCTACCTGTACTACATGGTCATCGTGATGCCCGGGATCTACCTGGTGGTGGCCGACCTGATCGCCCGGATCGGCCCGGAGCGCAAGCTGGTGCTGCTCTGGATGGGCAGCGTCGTGGCCGCCGCGGTCGTGCTGTACCCGTTCACCCCATTGCCCTGAAGTCCGCCGGGAGCGGACCGAAACGCAGCAGGATGGCCAGGTCTCTCGCCGATCGGGGCGTCAGATTACCGGCGATGTCGGCGCCCTCGTCGCCGTTGATTCCATCCGGGTATTGCTTGAAATCGATGAACGGGACCGTGAGCAACTGGTTGTCCAGCGCGATCGCGAAGTGCTGGTTGAGCGTCTGCTCCAGTCCGCTGACGAACGAGCCCCGGCGAGCGACTCTCGCGGTCAGGCGCTGGAACGCGCGCCGGCCGGGAGTCGTGAAGTCGAACGTGACGATCGAGACCCCGGTGTTCGGATCTCTGCCCGCATGTGGATCTCTGACGTCGGCACCGGACACCCCTGGCGGGTTTCGGAGCACGTAGAACCTCGCGTTCGGCGCGCCGACTGGCGTGGGGTGACGCGGGTCGGGGTTGGCCGCCTGAACGAGCGCGTACCGGCCACCTCTCGGCGCCTTCCGGACCACGGCCAATGCCTTTCGGACCGGCAGGCCACCGGCTCCCGGCTCGCCCGGCGCGGCGGTGCCGTTGCCCTGGCTGATCTCGAGCGCCGCCTGATTGCTCGTGCCGAGCTGACTCGCGACGAGCTTGCCGTCGGGCGCGACGGCAGAGCCCTCCCAGTCGTAGAAGGCGAGCCGACCGGGCGCGGCCAAGGCAAGGATCTCGCTCCGGGCGCCGGCGGGGGCGTTCCGGAGGTCGACCACGATCTGCTCGCCGGCGCGGGTGACCTCGACGTCAGGGAAGACCACGTGCATCCGCTCGCGCAGGATCCGGACGGCGCGGTCGAGGACGGCGGCGGGCGGACGAGCCGGTGTGGTGCTGAGCACCACGCTGACACCGCCGTGGCCGGCGGGCGGCTGGGTCGGGCCGCTGCGACCGCGTGCGAGGAGAAACACACCGGCGACCACGATCACGACGACCACTGCTGCCGCCATCGCGAGGTATCCGGGGAGGCTGGCCAGCCGCGGCGAGCGCGGCCGTCCACGCTCGACCCGTTCGACCATCTGACGCTCGACCCGGTCGAAGTAGTCACTCATCGCTCGCCCTCCGTCAGTTGACTTCGCAGCCGGGACAACCCGCGGCTGACCCGCTGGCGGACCACCAGCTCCGAGCACTTCAGCTCGCGGGCGATCTCGTCGTACTCGCGGTCCTCCACGAACCTCGACCGGACCGCGTCGCGCTGGCGCTCGGGGAGCTGCTCCACGAGCTCGAGGACGGGTAGGTCCGCTCCGGCCGCGAGCTCGTCGACGCGGAGCAGATCGTCGTCATCGAGGATCTCGGGCTCCAGGGCCAGCCGCCGGCGAGCCCGATCCTCGATCCGTCCGCGGCGCCGGCTCTCCCGCAGCTTGTTGCGGGCGATCCCGAGCACCCAGGGCCGGGCCGAGCCCGCCCCGCGCGCGCGGAACCGCCGCGCGACCAGAAAGACCGCGGCGAACACCTCCGCGGTCAGGTCGGCGGTGGCTTCGCGATCGCCGGTCTCGCGCAACAAGAAGGCCACCACGCCCGGAAGATGCCGGCGGTAGAACGAGGCGAACGCCTGCCCATCACCGGCCACCACCGCGGTCAGCAGCTCGCCGTCGGTCGCCTGAGAGGCTTTCGTCATCTCGCTAAGAGACTTTGCGCGAGCCCCGGGCGTTGTGACACCTCAGGGCGCAAGCCAGAGCGCGATCACCTCGCCGGCGACGTCTGCCGGCGGGCGCCCCGTCGTGTCGATCGTGTGTACGGCGCCCAGCTTGCGCATCCAGGTGAGCTGGCGCCGGGCGTAGTTTCGGGTCCGGCGCTTCATCGCCTCGACGTCCCCGGCCAGCAGCTCCTCGAAGCCCAGGGCCTTGCGGGCGGTCACCGACGCGCCGGCGCCGTAGGCGCTGCGCACCTCCTCCTCGGCGCCGGCGGCGATCATGGCGTCGACCCGGGCATCGATCCGCTCGTAGAGCTGCTCGCGCTCCATCACCAGCCCAACCAGCAGCGTGCTGCGGCGCATCTCGTCCGTCCACAGCTCGGAGTCCTCGGCGTGGGGCTCGAGCTCGCCGGCGTCGAGCAGCTCGAGTGCCCTGACGATGCGCTGGCGGTCGCCGGGCTCGATCTCTTCGGCGGCCCACGGGGCGCGTTCGCGCAGCACGGCGTGCAGCGCCGGAGCCCCGCGCCGCTCGAGCTCCGCCAGCCAGCGCTCGCGTGCGCCTTCCGGGGGCGCCGGCCGCAGGCTGAGCTCGGCCAGCGCGGCCCGGAGGTAGAGGCCGGTGCCGCCAACCACGATCGGCCTGGCGCCGGCGTCCAGCAGCCCGTCGATCTCGGCGTGCGCGAGCTCGGCGTATTGCCCGGCGCTGAAGCTCGCGTCGACGGGGAGGAACGAGATCAGCCGGTGCTCGAGCTGGGCTCGCTCCTGCGGCCCGGCCGCTCCGGTCAGCGTCTCGAGCCCGTGGTAGACCTGCAGGGCGTCGGCGGAGACCGCGACCGGTTGCTCCCCGAGCGCCTGGAGTCGTCCCGCCAGCTCGATTGCGACATCGGTCTTCCCCACGCCGGTCGGACCGAACAGGGCGATCACATCCGTGCGCGGCATGACCCGCAGTATCGTGGAGCGATGCCGCTTGGAGCGATCGCGTGAGCACTCGGATCGGGACCGGAGTCTCGACCGACCCCGACCCGCTCCAGGCCGGCACCGCGGCGGCCCGCTCGGCGGCCGAAGCCCTGGGTGGTGCGCCGGCCGACCTGGCCCTGGTGTTCGCCAGCGGCTCACATCTGATCGCCCCGGAGGCCACGCTCGAGGGCGTGCACGGCGCGCTGGCCCCACACGCCCTGATCGGGTGTGGCGCCGGGGGCGTCCTGGGACGCGGTCGCGAGGTCGAGCAGGGCACGGCGGTGGCCGTGTGGGCGGCCTCCTTCGACGAGGGTCAGGCAACCCCGTTCCACGCCTCGGTGGTCGGCGAAGAGCCCGAGTATCAGGTGGTCGGGTTACCCAGCCTCGAGAGTTCGAGCGGCGTGCTCCTGCTGTCCGATCCGTACTCGTTTCCCACCGACGCCGTGCTCGACGAGATCGCGGTGCAGTCGCCGGCGGTCCCCGTGCTCGGCGGGATCGCCAGCGCTCGAACCGCCACCGGCGATGCCGCGCTGTTCCTCGACGATGCCGTGTGCGACGACGGGGCGGTCGGGGTGAGCCTGAGCGGCGTGGAGATGCTGCCGTGCGTGTCGCAGGGCGCCGCGCCGGTCGGTCGCGAGGTCACGATCACCGCGGCGGAGGGAAACGTCATCCACGAGCTGGCCGGGCGGCCCGCGCTCGAGACGCTGCAGGTGATCATCTCCGAGCTGTCGGCGCGTGAGCGCGGCCTGGTGGCCGGTGGACTCCTGATCGGCGTGGTGATCGACGGGGGCAAGCCCGACTACGAGCAGGGCGACTTCCTGGTCCGCGGCGTCCTGGGCGCCGAGTCCGAGTCCGGGTCGCTGGTGGTCGGGGCCCCGGTGGAGCCCGGGCAGGTCGTCCGCTTGCATGCGCGCGACGCCCGCTCCGCGGACGAGGATCTTCACCAGGCGCTCAAGCTTCGCGTTCAGGCACTGGCCGGGGAGCAGCCCGCCGGCGCGCTGGTGTTCACCTGTAACGGGCGCGGGAGTGCCATGTTCGGGATTCCCGACCACGACGTCGAGGCAATCGACTTCGAGCTGGGCGGGGCCCCGTCGGCCGGGTTCTTCGCAGCCGGTGAGATCGGCCCGGTCGGCGGCCGGAGCTTTCTGCACGGCTTCACGGCGACGCTGGCGGTCTTCCCCCAGGGCTCGTGACACCAGTCTCGGGCACCGTGCTGCTGACCGGCGCCAGCGGCGGCATCGGGCGCGCGATCGCTCGCGCCGTGGCCCCGACGGCCGGGGAGCTCGTGCTGAGCGGCCGCCGGACCGATGTACTCGAGCCCCTCGCCGGTGAGCTCGGGGCGCGCGTGATCGCCGCTGATCTCGCCGTGCGCGAGGACGTCGCGCGGCTGGCCGAGCAGGCCGGCCCGGTGGACGTCCTGATCGCCAACGCGGCGCTTCGGTCCGGAGGCCTGCTCGACGAATTCAGCCAGGAGCAGATCGATCAGATGCTCGAGGTCAACCTAAGGGCGCCGATCGCACTCGCGCGTGCGCTCACGCCGGGCATGGTCGAACGCCGGCGCGGACACGTGGTGTTCATGTCCTCGCTCCAGGGCAAGGCCTCGACGCCGGTCGCCTCGATCTACTGTGCGGCGAAGTTCGGCCTCCGTGGCTTCGCGCTGGCGCTGCGCGAGGATCTCCGCCGCCACGGCGTCGGGGTCTCGGTGGTGCTCCCGGGGTTCATCCGCGACGCCGGGATGTTCGCCGACTCGCGCGTTGAGCTGCCTGTGGGGGTCGGCACCCGCTCCCCGCAGGACGTCGCCGAAGCGGTCGTGTCGGCGATCGAGGGAAATCGCGCGGAGGTGGAAGTGGCGCCGGTCGGCCTGCGGCTTGGGACGGCGGTCGCGGCGGTGGCGCCCGCGCTCAGTGCCGCGGTGAGCCGCCGGCTGGGCAGCGAGCGCATCGCGGCGCAGATCGTGGCGGGTCAGCGGGCGAACCAGTAGCGACAGCCGGCGACCGGTTCCACGCCGGGATCCATGGGTAGGTTCGCCTCATGGACGATGCCGCTTTCTGGCGCGAGCTCGGTCAGCAGTTGCGCGTCGACTCGATTCGCTCGAGCGACGCCGCCGGCTCGGGCCATCCCACCTCATCGATGTCCGCCGCCGACCTGCTGGCGGTGCTGCTTGCCAAGTACCTGCACTACGACTTCGGCCGAGCGGATGATCCCCGTAACGACCACCTGATCTTCTCCAAGGGCCACGCCTCACCCCTGTACTACAGCGTGCTCAAGGCCGCCGGCGCGATTACCGACGACGAGCTGCTCACGTTCCGCAAGCTGGGCAGCCGTCTGGAGGGCCATCCCACCCCGGTGCTGCCGTGGGTCGACGTGGCCACCGGTTCGCTGGGACAGGGCCTGCCGATCGGCGTGGGTGTCGCGCTGGCCGGCAAGCGCCTCGACCAGCTGCCCTACCGCGTGTGGGTGCTGTGCGGCGACAGCGAGATGGCCGAGGGCTCGATGTGGGAGGCGTTCGAGCACGCCGCCTTCAACGACCTGGACAACCTGACCGCGATCATCGACGTCAACCGCCTCGGGCAGACCCGCGAGACCATGCATGGCTGGGATCTCGACTCCTACGCCAACCGGGCGCGGGCGTTCGGCTGGCACGCGATCGAGATCGACGGACACGACGTGGAGGCGATCGACGGCGCCTACGCCGAAGCGGTCCACACCGAGGGCCGGCCCACGCTGATCGTGGCCAAGACCAAGAAGGGCAAGGGCGCCAGCGAGGTCGAGGACCAGCCCGGCAAACACGGCAAACCGTTGTCGGACGCGAAGAAGGCGATCGAGGAGCTGGGCGGGGATCGCAAGCTCACGGTCGAGGTGGCCAAGCCTCAGGGCGACGCCGCACCGCACCAGGTCGATCCCGGCCACGGCGTGGAGTGGCCGCGCTGGGGGCCCGACGACGAGGTGGCCACGCGCCGGGCCTACGGCGAGGCCCTGGCCGCGCTGGGCGCCGAGCGGGGGGACGTGGTGGCACTCGACGGCGAGGTCTCTAACTCGACCTACTCGGAGATCTTCGCCAAGGCCCATCCCGAGCGCTACTTCGAGATGTTCATCGCCGAGCAGCAGATGATCGCCGCGGCGGTGGGGATGCAGGTGCGCGGATTCCGGCCGTTCGCTTCGACGTTCGCCGCGTTCTTCAGCCGGGCTTACGACTTCGTGCGAATGGCCGCGATCAGCCAGGCGCACATCTGCCTGGCCGGCTCCCACGCGGGCTCCTCGATCGGCGAGGACGGGCCGTCACAGATGGCGCTCGAGGACCTGGCCGCATTCCGCGCGGTGCACTCGAGCATCGTCCTCTATCCCTCCGATCCCAACCAGGCCGCGTCGCTGGTGCGCCTGATGGCCGACCATCCGGGCATCGCGTACATGCGCACCCACCGGGGTGCGACGCCCACGATCTACCAGCCCGACGATCGCTTCGAGATCGGCGGCTCCCGGGTCCTGCGCTCATCGGACGACGACCAGATCACGCTGGTCGGCGCCGGGGTGACGCTGCACGAGGCGGTGAAGGCGGCCGACCGCCTGGGCGAGCAGGGCATCGCCGCCCGGGTGATCGACCTCTATTCGGTCAAGCCCGTGGACGAGGAGACGCTGCGCCAGGCGGCGGCGGACACCGGCGCGATCGTCACGGTCGAGGATCACTGGCCCGAGGGCGGCCTCGGAGACGCCGTGCTGTCCGCACTGGCCGAAGTCGAAGGCGTCCGCGTGCACAAGCTGGCGGTCAAGGACATGCCGACGTCGGGCAAGCCGGAGGAACTGATCCACGAGAGCGGGATCGACGCCGACGCGATCGTCGACGCGGCAGGCCAGCTGGTCCGGGCGCCGGCCGGCGCCGGCGACTAACCCGGCGCCGCGATCAGGCCCCTTCCGCGGCGGCCGCGATCAGACCCCTTGGCTGGTGGTCACGTCGTCGGGACCACCCGGCGACCAGTGCCGTCGCGCGCCGGCGCCCGCTTCCTGCTGTCCGAGTCCGTTTCCGTCCTCGGCGTCCGGAGGTTTTACGTCGCTCTCGATCGGGTGCTCCCCGGTAACGCTGGACAGGGCGTCGACCACCTCATCAGCCAGGCGGGCTCCGTCATCGGCGCGGTCCGGCGTCGCCTGAACCCTGACCACGACCTCGTCTCCGTCGACCTGTTCCAATACGACTTCAGCCGACCGTCGAGTGGGCGTCCTGATGCGATCGTCAAGGATGGACTGCACCTGACTCGGCCGGATGCCGCGTTCGAGGCGGACCCGGACATCAACCGGAGCCGGCTCACGTAGCGGGAGCACGGCAGCCGACAGCACGACGTTATTCGGCACCATGATCCGGTCCTCGCCACGCGCCAGCGTCGTATAGAGCAGACCGAGCG
The DNA here is from genome assembly GCA_963834675.1 of uncultured Solirubrobacterales bacterium. Lineage (GTDB taxonomy): Bacteria > Actinomycetota > Thermoleophilia > Solirubrobacterales > Solirubrobacteraceae > Palsa-465. Next base: position 343,124 of record CAWICS010000007.1, on the reverse strand, counting down.
AGCTGACAACGCCCTCGAGTTGCCCGCCCACCGCGCCGGCCTGAAGCCGCACCCGCTCGCCCACCCTGAACGGACGCGCGCTCAGCAGAACCATCCCGGCGAACAGGTTGCCGAGCGTCTGCTGCGCGGCCAGACCGACGATCACCGCGGTGAATGCGCTCCCGGCCACGATCGACGATGCGCTCACCCCGGCGACGCCGAGCACCACCAGGACGACGATCCCGACGGTTAGCAGGCGGACGAGGAAGCCGACGGTTCCGGCGGTTCCCGGATCCATCCGCCGGAAGAACGTCGGCCCCGCGATGCGCCCGATGTCGCGGGCGATCGCCCAGCCCAGCCCGAGCAGCGCGAGGACGGTCGCGATCTGGACGGCGGTCACGAGGCCGGTGTGGGTGTCCTTACCCTCGCTGTTCAGAAGGTGGAACCAGGTCTCGTAGTTGTCGAAGACCACGATCACGGCCACGAACAGCGCGATCTCGACAACGGCACGCCGCCGAGCGTTCTGCACGCTGCGCTGGTTCACGTCCACGGCCAGTCCGACCCGCTCCCAGGCGTCGCTGTGGGTCTCGAACATCTGGTCCAGGCGGAAGTCGGGCCGCCCCGGCCTGAAGCGATCTCGCATCTGCCTTGGCTTGTTTTCCTCGTCGCTCACGCTGTTAGGTATCACCGCCCGTCGGCTGAGGTTTCACGTCGAGATTCAGAATAGGCGTCCCTGATCCGGTAGCCAACCGGACCGATCGGCCTCACCCGACCGTACCGGAGCGTCCGGATCGGTCCCGCGATCCGCGCTGCCCGGCCTGACCGCGCCCAGCCAACCCCCGGGGTGTTCCGTCGCGTCGACGCCGTATTGCCGGCTCCCGTTCCGGGACATGAGCGTGCCCCGCATCCGCTCGCCCGGCGACAGCTCCGGGCCCTTCACGAGTTGGCTGATCCGCCTGCGCTCGTCCGGATGCATGTACGCGCCTCGCTGGTACAGGCGCTGGTAAAGCGGGATGAGGTCGGGCCTGTGCTCGCGGAGCCATTCGAAGAACAGGTTCTTCACGTCCCCACGCAGATGCAGTGCGATCCCGGTCACATAAGCCGCCCCGGCCTCGGAGGCCATCTCGAGGATCGGGGCGACCTGCTCGGGCGCGTCATTGATCCCCGGCATGAGCGGGGCCACGAGCACGCCGGTCCGGATCCCCGCCCGGGTCAGTTCCGCGACTGCCTCCAAACGCGCCCGCGGATTCGGCGAGCGCGGTTCGGTGGCTCGCCACGCCCGCTCGTCGAGCGTCGGCACCGACAGCGCGGCGCTGAACTCCGTCCGTTCGGCGATCTGCTTCATCAACTCGAGGTCTCGCAACAGAAGCGGAGACTTCGTGAGCACCGAGCACGGATTGCCGGCGTCGCGCATGGCCTCCCAGATCCCGGGCATCAGCTTGTAGCGCCCCTCGACCCATTGATAGGGATCGGTGTTCGTGCCGAGCGCGACGTGCTCGCCCTTCCACGACGGTCGCGCCAATTCGGCCCGCAGCAGTTCCGGCGCGTTGACCTTGACCACGATCTCGCGCTCGAAGTCCCGCCCGGCGTCGAAGTCCAGATACTTGTGCGTCGGCCGCGCGAAGCAGTTGTGGCTGACCACGCCGTTGGCGATGAAGTCGCCGGTGCCGGTCGTGATGTCGTACAGCGGCAGTGCCCGTCCCAGGGGCTCGATCTCCGTCACCCGCAGCTTCGCGAACGTCTTGACCATCTGGCCCTCGATGTCGCGCTTGCGAGTGATCGCGGGGTCGGTCAGGTGGAAGAACCGCAGGTGCTCGGATAGACCACCGCGGATGCGTATGGAGCTAACACCGTTCGCGTTGCCCGTCCGATCGACGGCGGTGTCGAAGCCACACCTGCGAGCGCATGCTTCCGTCCATGCCAAGATCAGCGGGTCGGTATTGGCGATCCGCAGGGCGAACGCGCTGCGGCAGCCCTCGGCATCGAAGATCCCGGCGAGGAACCCGCGACACCACTGAAGGCTCGGCATCACGGGCCACTCGATCAGCTCGCTGATCCGCTCGAATGAGGACGCGCTCTGAGCCGAGATGGCGGTCATCTCGCGGTGCTCGCCGGCTGCGCGCTGGAACACTCGCTCTCCGGTGTCAACCGCCGCCGCGGCGAGGAACGCTCGCGCCCGGCGCTGTGCCTCCAGGTCCGTCAGCGCCAGTCGGAAGGATGACCGAAGGGTGCCGTCACCGCAGGCGATGCCGCACAGGTAACCGCGGCGGTAATCGAGGTCCTTCACCGGCTGCTCCGCGAACGCCCCGGTACCCACGAGGCTGTTGCGCACAGTCAGATGCGGGCGGTCTGGCTCGCCCGGCTCGCTGTTCATGACGTGCTTCCAGCCCCGGTTGCTCAGGAGCCGATGGTCGCCGCTGAGGACCAACTCGGTTCCGTCCTCGAGGGTGACGCGGTAGGCCGGCTTGATCGTGATCCATTTGTCGAGCACCGTTGTCCGCGCATAGCGCCGGTAGCCCGAGTCCGCCACTTGCGTGCCATATATGGCATCTCCTATGTCCAGTTCGGCGATCGGCTTGTGGCGCCCGTCGGCCATCAGAATGGGCGTCTCAGCATGGCTGCAATAAGTACAAGCGTGAGTGCAGCCGCGAAAAACATTGATCGTCCACCGGAACGGAACCTGCGACGCTTCGGGCACCCGGTTGAGGATCGACTTGGCCCGGACCTCGTAGAACCTCGTCTCGATCGCCTCCGGTGCGTCGAAATGCCGCACGACCGCCTCTTCGCGGTAACCCGGCAGCCGAGCCCGCTCCTCCTCACCGATCTCCAGGTTGCTCCAGCGCATACGAACACATGTTCGCACACCTTTCGGATGGACCGCTTACGACGACTTGCCGAGGCTCAGGAGATGCCCGAACCGGCCCAGCTGCAACGCTGAGGCCTCGAGCGACAGGGCAATCTGGGCGTCGGGCTCGACGCGGTCGTGGGTGAGCAGCTCGAGCAGGCCGATTGTGCTCGTGCCGCTGCGCACCGGCAGCAGCAGCGCGGAGCTCATGCCGTGCGCCGCGGCGGTCTGGAGGCGGGCGTCGTCGACCGCGTCGATGTCGGTGAGCCAGGTCAGGTGCGGGGCCTGGAGAGCCTGATCGAGCAGCGAGCCCTCGCGGTCGACCGGCACCTCCCAGGTGAGGGACTCGAACCGGTCGAGGCCGCCGTGTGCGGTCCAGGTGGCCGCGCACCCGAGGTTGTTGGCGTCGTCCGGCAGCCACGCCGTCACCGTGTCCCAGCCTCCCTCCGAGCCGAGCACCTCGACGGTCTCCTTCAGGACGTTGCGCCACACCGACTCGCGCGCCAGCGAGGCGGAAAGCGTCCGCTTGGCGGTCGGCCGCCAGCTGACCCCGCCCGCGACCGGGCCGGCGGGTGTGTCCACCGGCGCCTCGAGCCGGGCCAGCTCGGCAACCGTGGGAGTGGCCGCTTCCGGGTTGGACTCCACGGGCAAAACGGGCTCCTCGGCCGGGGCCCGCGCGCGCTCGAGCTCGCCCTCGAGTTCCTCGATCCGCGCCCGATCGAGCTTGCGCGCTCCCTCCAGTTCCTCGATCCGGACTCGATCCTGCGTCCGCTGACCCTCGAGCTCGGCCGCTCGCGCGCGCTCCTGCTCGAGCTTGTCCTCGAGCCCCGCGAGACGAGCGCGGCTCCGCTCGAGCTCGGGCTCGACCTGCTTGGCCCAAGCCTGCCATTGCTCGACCGCCACCTCGGCCTTGTCGGCCCGCATGACGGTGGTTCGAAGCTCGCGGTCGAGCTCCTGGACCCGGGCCTGCGCGGACTCGAGCCCGGCCGCTCGGACGCGCTCGCGCTCGAGCTCGCCGGTCAGCTCGCGCAGACGCTCCTCCACGGTGGCGACGCCGTCGCGTAGAGCGGCAACCTGCTGACGCTCCTGCCCGAGCTCGCCCTCGAGCGCCGCCCGAGCCTTGAGCGCGGCATCGCGCTCGGCGGCGGCGTCGGACAGGGCGGCCTCGGCACCGATCCGAGCCTTCTCGGCGGCGGCACGGGCCTTCTCGAGATCGGTGCGGGCGGCCTGGGCGTCGGCCCGGGCCCGCTGGACCTCGGTACGGGCCGCCTCCGCATCGGCCCGCGCCCGCTGGACCTCGGCCCGGGCGGCCTCCGCGTCGTCGCCGAGCCGCTGGCGCACCATGGCGAGCGTGCGCTCGAGCTCCTCGGCGCGCTCCCGCTCCCGGGTCAGGGCCCGGTCAAGCTCGGCCGCCTGTTCGGCGAGCTTCGCCTCGGCGTCACTCTGCGTTCCCGCCGGCTCGGGCGGCCTGCAACGCCCTCTCGAGCTCGGCGACCCGTGCCGTGGCGGCTTCGAGCTCGATGGCCAGCTTCTCGTTGGCGCTCAACGCGGTGTCGCGCTCGGCCACCGCGGTGGCGCGTTCGGCTCGGGCCTCGGCTACGGCCGCCTCCTGCTCAGCGGAGGCGGGAGCGCAGTCGCCGGCCGGCGCCGCGGCGATCCGGCCTCGGGCATCGGGGAGGAGGCCCCAGTCGGCGAGCAGCTCCGCCCGGACGCTCTCGGCGTCGAGTCGGCTCCAGCGCTCGACCCGGAGCAGCCGGGCGGCCTCGCTGCGCGCCACCTGCGCCTCGGATGACGGCGCAGCCACTCCGCATACGAGCGTCGGCGTGCCCTGGCGGTCGCCGACCGGGAAGCGCAGGACGACGAGCGACTCCCGTCCCTGGTAGGGCCCGACGAAATATTCGAGCTGCAGGGGCTCCTCGACGCCGTCTTCGCGCTCCTCGGCGCGGGGGCCGTCGACGGTCTCCGCCGGCGGCACCTCGGCGTCGGTCCGGCCGAGCAAGCGGTCCTCGGTCGTGCTCAGGAACGAGGTGAATCGCGAGTTGACCCGGACGTAGCGACCTTCGAGGTCCTTCAGCCAGACCAGCGCCGGGCTGTCATCGAGCGCCCCGTCGAGGAGGGCCTCACCGGCATCACCGATCGAAGGCAGCGCGCTCGTGGGCAGGGTCAGCAGGATGTGGCGGCCGCCGTCCCGGTCGGCCATCGCGGCGATGTCGACGGCGACGCCGTCGAGCTTCAGCACCGCTGCGTTGGCCTGGCCCTCGAGGACGCGCCTGAGCTCGGGCGACTCGCGGCAGAGCTCCTCCTTGTCCGCGTACCAGCGCCGGAAGGAGTCGGTGCTGCGCTCAAGGCGGCCGTCCTCGGCCACCAGCCCCAGGGCAGGAATATTCGTGACCGCCGCCAGGGTGGCCATCAGCGCTCCACGTGTCCGCGGATTACTCCCACATACAGCGTGTCGGCGGCCTCAGACCCCGAACCTTGCGCGCAATCGGCCTCTGGACGGATGTCCGCTTGACCGAATCGGAGCAACTGGACGGATGTCGGTCGCGGGTCAGCCCGCGGCGCGGCTCAGGATCGATTCCTGGCCGCTCAGCGTCTGGCTGGTGGCCTCGAGAATCTCGACCTCGGCGAGCTCGCCGGGGCCACCGAGGCCGGTGAAATTCACCACTTTGTTGTGCCGGGAGCGGCCGCGGAGGCGAGAGGGATCGGTGCGGGACGGCCCCTCCACGAGCACCTCCAGGGTCCGCCCGACGAACCGCGCCGCGCGCTCGTGGGCCCGGCGCTGCACCACCTCCACAAGCCGCTGCATCCGCGCCACCTTGATCTCGTGAGGAACCTGATCGGGCAGGTTGGCGGCCTCGGTGCCGCGCCTCGGCGAGTAGATGAACGTGAACGCGCCGTCATAGGCGACCTCGTCGACCAGCGAAAGCGTCTGCTCAAAGTCGGCCTCGGTCTCGCCGGGAAACCCGACGATGATGTCGGTGGTCAGGGCGCAGTCCGGGACGTGCTCGCGGATCATCGCCACCCGGTCGAGATAGCGCTCGCGGGTGTACGTGCGCCGCATGCGCTTGAGCACCGCGCTCGAACCGGACTGCAACGGCAGATGGATGTGCTCGCACAGCGCCGGCAGCTCGGCGTGGGCCCGGATCACGTCCTCGCGCATGTCCTTGGGATGGGGACTCGTGTAGCGGATCCGGTCGATCCCGTCCACGGCATCGACCCGAGTGAGCAGCTCCGCGAATGTCATGCGCTGCTCGCGGGGCAGGTCGCGTCCGTAGGAGTTGACGTTCTGACCGAGCAGCGTGACCTCGCGCACGCCATCAGCGGCGAGCGCCTGAATTTCGGCAACCAACTCGTCGGACGGCCGGCTGACCTCGCGGCCGCGCGTAGACGGGACGATGCAGTACGAGCACACGCAATTGCATCCCACGCTGATCTGCACCCACGCGTGGTGGTCGCGGGCTCGCTTGGCCGGCAGGTGGCCGGTGAAGCCCTCGAACTCGAAGTAACCCTGTGCGGTAAGTGAGTCGCTGACCAGGAACTCGGCCAGCTTATGCACCTGGCCGGGCCCGAAAGCGACGTCGACGAACGGGAAGCGCGCGAACACCTCCTCCTTGACCGACTGCGCCCAGCACCCCCCGACCCCGACGATCACCCCGGGACGCTCGGACTTCACGCGCTTGGCTTCGCCGAGGTGGGCGACAAACCGGCTGTCGGCCTTCTCGCGGATCGAGCACGTGTTGAACAGGATCAGATCGGCCTGATCGCGACCCGGCGCCTCGGCGTATCCGAGCGAGTCGAGCATTCCCTTCATCCGCTCGGAGTCGTGCTCGTTCATCTGGCAGCCGAACGTCGTGACGTGGTAGCGCTTCACTGCGGGCAAGGGTATCGAGGCCGCTGCGTATCGCCCGATCAGAGGGCGCGAAAGCCCGGCAGGACCAGCTCGACCGAGGCTCCGTGTTCGTTCGAGGCGTCGCCCACCCGCACCGTGCCCTTGTGGGCTTCGGCGATCGCGCGGACGATGGCCAGTCCAAGGCCCGCGCCGCCGGTGGCCCGCGTGCGGCCGGTGTCGGTGCGGTGAAAGCGCTCGAACACCCGCTCGCGCTCGTGCACCGGGATGCCCGGACCGTCGTCGCTGACCTCGAAGCGGATCCGGTCGGGCGCGAGCGCCTTGACGTCGAGGCGGACCAGACCGTCGGGCTCGGCCGTGTGCTCGATCGCGTTGCGCGCGAGGTTGCGCAGCGCCTGTGCCACGCGATCGGGGTCGGCCTGCAGCGAGCCGTCCACGATCGTTCCGAGCTCGAAGCGCCGCTCCGCGGTCAGGGTCAGACCGTCCCACAGGTCGGTGACAAACGGGCGCAGATCGACGTGCTCGACGCGCAGGAAGTCGGTCCGCTCGGCCTGAGCAAGAACCAGCAGATCGTCGACCAGCCGGCTGATGCGCGTGATCTCGGCTCGGACCAGACGCTCCACGCGACTGACTTCCTCGCTCGATGGGTTCTCCTGGGCGGCCAGAACCTCGAGCTGGCCGCTGATCACGGTCAACGGCGTGCGCAGCTCATGGGATGCGTCGGCCACGAACTCGCGCTGGCTGGCGAACGCCTCGGACAGCCGGTCGAGCATGCGGTTGAACGCCTCGGCCAAGACCCGCACCTCGTCAAGCCGGCCACCGGAGATCTCCATGCGGGGCCCGAGATCGCCGGCGTCGACGCGCGTGGCGACCCCGGCCATCCGCCTGAGCGGCGCGGACACGCGCGCGCCCGCGAGATAGGAGGCGAGCAGCGCGAGGACCAGAACGACGAAGATGGCCAGGACGAACGCGCGGGCCACGCCGTGCTGCGCACGTTCCACCAGCGAAAGCGGCTCGCCCGCGCCGGCGACCAACTGCACCGTGCCCAGATTGGCCCGCCGCTCGTAGATCCGCATCCGGCCGACGTCCGGCACCGGCGCCACCGAGTATCCGAGCCGGGGGACCTCGAGCTGGCGGCCCTCGCCATTCTCGACGAGCTGCTCGGCTTTGCTCTCGCCCGGCTGGGGACGCGAGGAGCCGAACAGCTCAGGGTGGTTGCTGGCCGTCTCGCCGTCCGGCATCAACACGAACAGAATCGTCGAAGTCGCCGTGAAGGACTGCCCGCGCACATAGCCGATCGCGGCAGCACGAATCTGGGATGCGGGCTGCCCCTTCAGCCCACCCACGGACTGGACGATCTGGCTCGTGTCTCCGCTGATGTCGCGGTCTATCTCGCTTTCCAGCGTTGACCCGGTGTCCTGGTAGACGACGAGGAACACCACCGCCGCCGACACGAGCAACACGCCGGCGACCCAGGCGGTCAACCGCCAGCGAAGCCCCGCCGGCAGGGAAACAGCCAGTCGTGGTTCGCGAGCCGAGTTCGAGGTCCGCCGGGACCGGGCGCTAGTTGCTCGCATCCAGGCGGTAGCCGACCGAGCGTACGGTCACGATCGGTGGGTTGGTCCCGTGCCCGCGCAGCTTGCGACGCAGGTATCCGATGTACACGTCGACCACGTTTGTGCCTGGGTCGTACTCGTATCCCCAGACCGCGCGGAGGATCTGCTCGCGCGAGAGAACATGACCGCGGTTGTGCATCAGATAGGCGAGCAACTCGAACTCGGTGGTCGAGAGCCGAACCAGGTCCCCCCCGCGGCGCACCTCGCGGGTGATCAGGTTCACCTCGATGTCGCCCGCTATGAGCGTCGTGCGTGGCGCGTGGGAGGCGGCCCGGAGCTGGGCGCGGATCCGTGCGGCCAACTCGGTCAGCGAGAACGGCTTGGTGAGATAGTCGACGGCGCCGGCGTCGAGCCCGGCCACGCGATGCTCGACCTCCCCGAGCGCGGTGAGCACGATCACCGGCAATCCCGGCTTGTCCTCGCGCAGGTTGGCGAGGACGTCCAGTCCGCTCTTCCCCGGCAGCATCAGATCGAGCACCACGAGATCAACCTCGTTCTCGGCCGCCGCGGCGGTGCCGGCGCTTCCGTCCATGGCCGAGATCACGTCGAAGCCCTGGGCACGCAACCCGCGTTCCAGGAAGTCGACGATCCCCGGCTCGTCTTCAATTACAAGAATCACAGGCATGCCCACGTCCGGCGCCTCCGGCAAGGAGCCGTCGATCATAAAGCCGGCTCCGGCTAGCGTACTCACACGGAGAAGAGCATTCTCATCTAGTGCTCACGCGCGACTTGCACCGAGCGTCCAGGATTAGCGCCGTGGGTGCGAGCGACGATGTCATCGTGCAGCGGCCCGAGCGCGCGGCACCCCTCGTGCGGGGCCGGCGGGCACGCGCCACCGCGCTCACCGGAGGGGGCACCGACGGCAACGAGCAGCTGACCACCGTCACCGGCGCGATCCTGATCGTGCTGCTCGCGGTGATCGGATTCACGATCCCGCAGCTGCGCCAGTTCGTCACCGTGCATCTGTTCGTCGGGATGCTGCTGATCGGGCCGGTCCTGCTCAAGATGGCGAGTACGGGGTACCGGTTCGTCCGCTACTACACCGGCAACGTCGAGTACCGCCGCAAGGGGCCGCCCGAGCTCGTTCTGCGCGTGATCGGGCCGATCGTCGTGCTCACCACCGTCGCCGTGTTCGCCACCGGCGTCGTCCTCCTCATCCTCGGGCCGAGCCACCGGAATCCATGGGTGGAGCTGCACAAGGTCACCTTCATCGTGTGGGTGGTCTTCATGAGCCTCCACGTCCTGATGCACCTGCCCGCGGTGGCACGTGCGCTCGGCATGGGCCGTAAGGGCCAAGAGCAGCTGGCCGGCGCCGCGTCCGGCACGGCGCGGGCGGTGGATCGCGGTCAGCGGGGCACTGGTGGCCGGACTCATCCTGGCCCTCGTGCTGATCCCGGATTTCTCGGCCTGGATGGCGCACGGAGTGTTCGTGCACCATCACCACCACGGGTGAACCGCGGCAGTCGAGCCCGACAGCAGAACGGCTCACCGCGCGCCCCCGGCCGTAGCCGCCAGCCTCTCTGCCAGTGAGGCCCGCTAGGCGACGTATACCCCGGGACGCGAGATCTTGATCGCGTGCGCCGGCGTCAGCGGCGGTCAGCGGGCGTATTCGACGGCGCGCGACTCACGGATCACAGTCACTTTTATCTGGCCGGGATACTCGAGCTCCTTCTCGATCTCCCGGGCGATCTCGTAGGAGAGCGCGGTGGCGGCGTCGTCGTCGATGTCGCCTGGCGCGACCATCACGCGGATCTCGCGTCCGGCCTGCATCGCGTACACCTTGTCGACGCCCTTGTGCCGGGTGGCGAGCTGCTCGAGGTCGCGCAGCCGCTTGACGTACTGCTCGAGCGACTCGCCGCGGGCGCCCGGGCGGGCGCCAGACAGCGCGTCGGCGGCCTGCACGATCACCGCCTCGATCGTCTGCGGCTCGACCTCGTTGTGGTGCGCCTCCATCGCGTGCGCCACAGCCTCGGATTCGCCGTATTTCCGCGCCAGCTGGCCGCCGACCAGCGCATGCGGCCCCTCCACCTCATGGGTGACCGCCTTGCCGATGTCGTGCAGGAGGGCCGCGCGACGGCCGGTCTTGGGGCTGGCGCCGAGCTCCTGGGCCATCATCGCAGCCAGTTGCGACACCTCGATCGAGTGGGCGAGGACGTTCTGCCCGTAGCTGGTGCGGAACTTCAGGCGTCCGAGCGTCTTGACGAGCTCGGGATGCAGTCCCTGCACCCCGGCCTCGAACACGGCCTGCTCGCCGAGCTCGACGATGTGGTTCTCGAGCTCGGACTTCGCCTGGTAGTACATCTCTTCGATCCGGGCCGGGTGAATGCGACCGTCCTGGAGCAGCTTCTCGAGGGTGAGGCGGGCGATCTCCCGGCGGACCCCGTCGAACCCGGACAGGACGACCGCTCCCGGGGTGTCGTCGATGATGAAGTCGACGCCGGTGAGGTTCTCCAGGGCGCGGATGTTGCGACCCTCCCGGCCGATGATCCGACCCTTCATGTCGTCGGCCGAGAGCTGCACCACGGACACGGTGGTCTCGGCGGCGTGTCCGGCGGCGAGACGCTGCATGCAGACCGAGAGGATGTTGCGGACCCGGCGCTCGGCCTCGCGCTTGGTCTCCTCCTCGATCTGACGAATCCGCCGGGCCGCGTCGTGCCTGGTCTGCTCCTCGACTTCCTTGAGCAGGAGCTGCTTGGCGCGACCAGCCGACAGACCGGAGATCTGCTCGAGCGAGCGCTCGACCTCCTGGCGGGCCTGGACCAACTCGGCACGCTCCTTCTCGAGGTCCGCCTCCTTGCGAGCCAGTGCCTCCTCCCGACGAGTCACCGCCGCGGTCCGCTCCAGCACGTCGGCGTCGCGACGCACCGGATCGGGCGGCACCACCTCGACGACCGGCGCGGTGAGCGCCGGATTGCCACCGAGCGCCGTCCGGGCCCCGTGCATCCGGCCGTAGACGACGGCGGCGACCACGATTCCCACCGCGATCAGCGCTGCGGCACCGATGATGTCCATGGTCGATCCTCCTGAAGCCCCAGCCGAACGGCCGGAACCGCCTCAAAGCTTTAGTTTTTGGAGCGACCGAGGCCCGTGCAGGGCTGCACGAACGGATTGCCGGCAAGGCGACTGGCGCCTGCCTTCAGTCGGCGGCTATGTGGCGGGTTCTGAGCCTTGTCTGAATGGACCAGGTGGCCCGATGATGATTGCCGTCAACACTAAGTCCGGAATCCAAGATATACGCAGTTTGCTGGTGTTCTTTTGGCCCGCGGGCCATTCGTTCGCTGACAGGATCGTAGTACCGGCGGGCGGTCGGCGCAACGACGCACAATGCCTGCCCACTCCCGGCTGCGAGGGAGCGCTAAACGCCGTCCGGATCCCCGGCATGGCCGGGGATGGCCTCCCGAGCGTGAGCGGTGATCGCATCCAGAGCGAGCTCTGAGTCGTAGCCCTTGCGAAGCAGCATCCCGAGGGCGCGCTCGCGCTCGCGTCGGTCGCCCACCGGGGTGGGAAATCGGCGGCGAAGCAGTTCGAGGGCACGATCTATCTCGGGCTCGCCGTCCGCTGCGCCGAGCACATCCTCGATGAGCTCGGAGGCCATACCGCGCGTGCGCAGGGCCTGTCTGATCCGGTCGCTGCCCCATTGCTCGAGCTCGCGCTTGTCCTGGGCGAACAGACGCGCGAACCGGGTGTCGTCGAGGCTGCCCTGCTCGAGCAGGATGGCGATCGCCTGCTCGGCGTCGGGCAACTCGACGCCGCTCCGCTCGAGGCGCGTGCGCATCTCGGACTCGGTGCACTCGCGACGGTTCAGATGGCGATAGGCGATGGCGAGCGCCCGGTCGAGCCCGGCGCGCACGTCAGAGCCTCTCAGCGTCGATGGCGGGTGGCCGGACGTCAGGCGGCGCGACCCTCCGCGGCCGCAGCTCCCACCGCCTGGAGCGCCGGCTCTTCACGCTCGATCGTCTTGACCAGATCGCGGTTGATGTCCAGCGCGGCGTAGATCTTGGCTTCGATCTCCTTGGCCACGTCCTGATGCTCGTCGAGAAATGCCTTCGCGTTGCCGCGCCCCTGGCCGAGCCGCTCCTCGCCGTAGGAGAAGAACGAACCCGACTTGGTGATGATGTTGTGCTCGATGCCGTAGTCGATCAGGCAGCCCGAGGTCGAGATGCCCTTGCCGAACTCGATATCGAACTCGGCCTGCTTGAACGGCGCCGCAACCTTGTTCTTGACCACCTTGACGCGGACCCGGTTCCCGACCGCCTCGGTACCGTCCTTGAGCGTCTCGATGCGGCGGATGTCCAGGCGCTGGGAGGAATAGAACTTCAGCGCCCGGCCGCCGGGCTGGGTCTCGGGCGAGCCGAACATCACGCCCACCTTCTCCCGGATCTGGTTGGTGAACACGCACAGGGTCTGGGTGCGGTTGAGCCCACCGGTGATCTTGCGCATCGCCTGGGACATCATGCGGGCCTGCACGCCGACGGACTGGTCGCCCATCTGGCCCTCGAGCTCGGCGCGCGGGGTCAGCGCGGCCACCGAGTCGATCGAGATCACGTCGACCGCGCCCGAGCGGATCAGCATGTCGACGATCTCGAGCGCCTGCTCGCCGTAGTCGGGCTGGGAGACGAGCAACTCGTCGATGTTCACGCCGATCTGCTGGGCGTACAGCGGGTCCATGGCGTGCTCGGCGTCGATGAACGCGCACACCCCGCCGAGCTTCTGGGCCTCGGCGAGGATGTGGTAGACGAGCGTGGTCTTACCGGACGACTCGGGGCCGAAGATCTCGACGATCCGGCCGCGGGGCACGCCGCCGATCCCGAGCGCGATATCGAGTGCCAGCGCGCCGGTCGGAATCGCGTCCACGGCCACGCGCGCGCCCGGGTCCCCCATGCGCATGACGGTGCCTTTGCCGAACTGGCGCTCGATCTGCGTCAGGGCGCCCTGGAGCGCAGCCTGCCGCTTGGCATCCGCCTTCGGATCGGATGTCGCCCCGTTCCTCACACCGGGCTTGTCGTTCTCGCTCATCTGACGTTCGGCTCCTTGTCTCACACGCTTTGATCCACCACGGTAGGCGGGGTGGCGGACGGAACCGGGACGCTAGGGGCGCGCCCTGCGACGGAACAAGACGCGTTTGTCGCCGAACGGCAACAAGTGTGTGCCAATTGTGCTCAGCCGGTCGGCGGCACCGGTTGCAGACGCATGACCATCCGTCCGACCGGCACGCCGAACAGCCGCAGCCGCATCGTGTCGGTCACCTCACGGCTGGCGGCATTCCACTGGCAGCCGTCCGTCACGCCGATCACGAACGGGAAGGGCAGCGGCGGCATCGCGACCATGATCTGGTAGGGCTCGAACGTGAAGCCATCCGCCCGTAGCAACAGGTCGGTGCCTCCGAGCATGTCGTCGTAGTGCAGGCTGATCCGATCCGGGGCGATGAGCCGGGCGATGCCGCCGCGGTTCTCCGCGCGCCCGTTCTCCCAGGTAAGCGTGTCGTGCACGAGCCAGACCTCGTCGGTCAGCCAGGTCGTCGAGGTGGTGAACGAGAAGCCGCGAGGACACCGGGCGAGCCGGCGCAGCCACGGTGCGGCGATCCATTCGCCTCCGCCGGACCATGTGTGCGCGAAGAACTCGCGTGGCCGCAGCGGCGTCAGTTCGGTCAGGTCCGACATGCGGAGGGCGGGCGGGAGCGCCGAGCTCAGCTGCGCCCGAGGACGTCGCGGAGCGCGGCCTCGAGGTCGGGATAGTGGAAGGCGTAGCCGAGCTGGTTCAGGCGGTCGGGTAGGACGCGCTGGCCGGTGATCACGATCTGCGCCATCTCGCCGTAGAGCAGCTTCAGCGCGAGCGCCGGCACCGGCAGCACCGCGGGCCGCCCCAGCACGCGACCAAGCGTGCGCGAAAGCTCGGCGTTGGTGACCGGGTTGGGCGCGGTGAGGTTGATCGGCCCGGACGCGTTGGCGTTGTCCAGGGCGAAGAGGATTCCCCCAACCACGTCGTCGAGATGGATCCAGGGGACGTACTGGCGGCCGCCGGCCACCGGACCCCCGATGCCCAGGCGAAAGAACGGGAGCATCTTGGCCAGCGCCCCGCCGTCGGGCGAGAGGACCACGCCGGTACGCGTCATCGCGACCCGGAGCTCTGAGGCGGCGCGCATGGCCTCGCCCTCCCAGCCGACCACGACGCCGGCCAGGAAGTCATCGCCGGCCGGCGCGTCTTCGGTGAGTGGCTCGTCGCTGCGGGGCCCGTAGAAGCCGCTGGCGGATTGGGAGATCAGCGCCTTGGGCCGCCGGTCGGGGGAAAGCGCGAGAAGACCCTGAACCAGCGACCGCGTCCCGTCGACCCGCGAGCGGCGGATGCTCTGCTTGGCCTGCGTGGTCCAGCGTTGCGCCACCGGCTCCCCGAGCAGGTGCACGACCGCGTCGGCGCCGGCCAGCGCGGCCTCAGGGGGCGGCGCGGCGGTCGGGTTCGGCCAGGCGTGGGCTTCAATGCGGTCGCCGAGGGCCTCGCGGGCCCGGTCCGCGTCGCGCGAGAGCGCCACGACCTGGTCGCCTCGCTCGTTCAGAGCGCCAACCAGGGCTCGGCCGATGAGCCCGGTGGCGCCGGTGACCACTACGCGCATGGCCACAAGAATCGCGGATCGGGCCGCGGAGCGTCGCGCGGGCGCGGGCCGCGGCGTGCGGCTAGGACCAGATCGAGTCGAACGCCGCCTGATCGAACGGGACCAGCCAGCATTCGGCGATCCGGCCGCCGGCCACCCTGAACACGCCGACGGTCTCCCAGGCGACTTCGCGACCGTCTCGCACCGCAACGCCCCCCGCCAGCTGGACGACCCGACCGGCGATCAGCGCGGCGCCGTGGACCGCCACCCGAAACGTCCCATCCATGATCCGCCGGCGCGTATCCATGTAGGCGAGCACGGCCTCCACCCCGCGGTGCTCGCCGGCGATCGCGCTCGCGCCCGGCACGTGCCAGACGACATCCTCGGCCAACAGGTCGCGTACGCCGTCAGCCTCGCTCCCGGCGTACAGCCGGGCCTGCTCGGCATGGAACCGGCGCACGACCGAAAGCGGGTCGGCCGCGCCGGGCGCCGACCCGAGCTCCACCGCGCTCAGCGGCTCATACCGGGCGCCCGAGGAGCCGAGCCGCGACCGGTAAAGCGTCACCCGCGAGCAACGGACCCCGACGGCCGGCGGCGCCTCCAGTCGCGCCGGCTTGACCTTCGCATCCTTGGCCATCCGGGCCACGGTGACGTGGGCCAGATAGGGCCGTGACTCGGGCGCGTACCAGCCGCCGGCGGCCAACGCCGTCCCCAGCGTCGCCTGGACCCGAGCCAGGTCACCGGAGACGTCGTCGAGGCGCACCGCGAGCACGCGGGGACGGCGCGCTGGCAGCCACACAGGTTCGCCGAGGCGCGGCTCGAGCACCGGCTCACCAGCCACCACGCCGCACGCGGCGGCGATCTCCTCGATCTGCGACGAAGGGCGCGACCCGAGAAAGCACAGCGTCGCGTGCAGGTGCTCGACCGGGACGGGACGCAGCGCGGAGTTCTCTCGCAGAGTCGACGCCCGCCACCGGGCGAGAATGTCGCGCGCGGATGCCGGGAGCTCGAGCGCCAGGAACAGGCGAGCCCGCTCCGCGCCGGCGCTCATCCGCGCGTGCCGCCGGTGCTCATCCTCGCTCGCCGCCGGCGCCGGCCTCCGACGGCATCGCGTCCAGCCTCTCGCCGAGCAGCACCCGGCGCAGCAGATGCATGGCGACGGTCGTCGAGCGCTCCCGGATGTCCGAGCGGTTGCCCGGCAGGCGCACGCGCCGGGTCAGCCGCGCGCCGTCCCGCGAGGACACCGAGAAGCAGACGGTGCCGACCGGCTTGTCCTCGCTGCCCCCGCCGGGGCCGGCGATCCCGGTGATCCCGATCCCGAAATCCGTGCCGAACGCGGCAGCCGCACCGAACGCCAGCGCCTCGGCCACCTCGACCGATACCGCGCCGAAGCGCTCGATCAGCTCGGCATCGACTCCGGCCATGGACACCTTGGCCTCATTGGAGTAGACGACCGCGCCGCCCAGGAAGTACTCCGAGGACCCGCCGCGCTCGGTCAGGCGCGCCGACATCAGGCCGCCCGTGCACGACTCGGCGACCGCCACGGTCCGACCGGACCCGACCAGCAGCGAAGCCACCTGCTCGTCGACGGTCGCGCCATCCGGCGAGAAGAGCTCACTATGGTGGCGCCGGGCGATGAACTCGACGAACGCCTCGTAGTCCGCCTCGGCCGAGGGCTCGTAGCGCGTGGCGACCTCGATCTCGCCGCGCCGCAGGCAGGTGGTGATCTCGAGCGGCTCCAGCGCCAGACCGTCCTCCTCGGCGGCCCGCAGCGTGTTGGCGATCTCGGACTCCGGGATGCCGTACAGCCGCACGATCCCGCGCCGATACTCGGTGGCGCCCGCGATCGCGGCCCGGAACGCCTCGGTCAACACCGCCTTCTCCCACATCTCGTGCAGCTCGCGTGGCGGTCCGGGCATGACCACGACCGTCGGTCCGGAACCCTCGGCGGGCACAACCACCAGACCGGGAGCCGTGCCGACCGGATCCAACACGGTTGCGCCGGCCGGCACGATCGCCTGCTTGCGGTTCGACGCGCGGATGGCCGCCTCGTCGAGACCCGGCCAGCGACTCATCAAGGGCCGCAGGATCTCGGCGATCCGCTCCTCGAGATCGGCGTCGAGCACCATCTCGCGCCCGCAGAACTGGCCGACGATCTCCGCGGTGAGATCGTCCGCGGTCGGCCCGAGCCCGCCGCTGGTCACGACCAGGGCCATCCCGGAGTCGGCCATGAAGCGCAGCGCGCCCATCAGGTCCTCGGGGCGATCGCCGACGATGTGAATCATCGCCGCGTCCACCCCGAGCTCGACCAGGCGCTCGGACAGCCAGGGGCCGTTGCGGTCGGAGATGATCCCGGTCAGCACCTCGGTGCCGGTGACCAGGATTCCCGCCCGAACCGGAGCAGTAGAGGGTCGACCGGGGCTCATGCGCAGGTGGGGAGTCGGGCCGCCGGAAGCACGCTGGTCTTACCCGGGGTCACCTCGTAGCCAACCGGCGCGCCCGGCCCGACCGGCACGGTCTTGCCGTTGACCTTCATCTGCACCGTGCTGTTGCCGAACGTCATCAGGAGCTTCTTCCCGGTCTGGGTGGGAATGGTCTGGCCCGGCGCGAAGGTCTGACCCGGAATCAACCGCTTGCCGTTGCCGTCCTCCACGCATACGTACACCGGGCTCGTGGTCGGGGTGAGCTTCACAGTCACCGTGGTGGGCCTGGGCGGGGGCGCCGGATGGTGATGCTTGGCCGGGGGCTTGTGCGCGGTGGTCGTTGGCGAGGTGGCCGAGGTCGAGGAACGCGACGCCGCCGAGCTCGCCGGCGTCGATGTGGTGGTGCTGCTGTTGTTGTTGCTTCCCACGACGTACAGCGCCCCGGCCACCACGAGCAGAGCGAGCACGATCACCCCAACCGGGCCGAGCCGAGGACGACGGCGTCGGCGCTCGCGCTCACGGCCGAGCGAGCTGATCGGACGCAGGTCCTGGTCGGCCGGACGCTCGTAGCGGCGCTTGAACTCGTCAACCAGCAGCCGGCTGTCGACTCCGAGAAAGTCGCCATAGGTGCGCAGGAAGCTCTTGACGTAGACCGGCCCGGGGAGCAGGTCCCATTCCTCGTTTTCGATCGCGCGCAGGTACTTGGCGCGGATCTTGGTCCGCGCCTCGACCTCGCTGATGTCGATCCGCGCGCGGATGCGCGCTTCGCGCAACGTGGTGCCGATGTCCGCCATCCGCCTGCGAAGGCTAGCGGCGGAAGCGCTGGCGACCGGCGCGGGTCTGCCTCGCTCGCGACGGTCCCGCACTAGGCCTCACGGCTGCGCGTCGGCGTCGTCGGGAACGCGCACCGGCGCGGGACCGCCGGACCCGTCCGCCTCGGCCAGGTGGGCGAGGATCCGCGGCACGTCGGCCTCGCCGATCAGCACCTGGCGCGGCTTTGAGCCCTCGTAGCCGGAGATGATTCCCCGGCGCTCGAGCATGTCGATCAACCGGCCCGCGCGGGTGTAGCCGAGCCGCAGCCGGCGCTGGAGCATCGAGGTCGAGGCGGTCCCCATCTGGGCGACCAGAGCGATCGCCTCTTCGAGCAGTGGATCCTCGTCGGGACTGAACTCAGGGTCGTCGGACGAGGACCCACCGTCCGCGGACTCGACCTCCTTAAGCAGCTCCTCGTGGAACTCGGGCTCGCCCTGCCGGCGCCAGGCCTCGGTGAGCTCGGCGATCTGCTCCTCGTCGATATAGGCGCCCTGGATCCGCTGGAGCTTGCTCGAGCCGACCGGCGAGAACAGCATGTCCCCCTGACCGAGCAGCGACTCGGCGCCGTTGTGATCGAGGATCACGCGCGAGTCGGTCTGGGAGCTCACCGCGAAGGCGATCCGCGAGGGAACGTTGGCCTTGATCATCCCGGTGATCACGTCGACGCGGGGGGACTGGGTGGCCAGCACCAGGTGGATGCCCACCGCCCTCGCCTTCTGGGCCAGGCGGATGATCGAGTCCTCCACGTCGGCGGGAGCGACCATCATCAGGTCGGCCAACTCGTCGATGACGCACAGGATGTAGGGGAGCGGCGGCTCGCCGCGCTTCTCGCGCGCCCGATTGAGCTCCGGCAGCGACCGCGTCCGGGCCAGCGACATCGTCCCGTAGCGCTGCTCCATCTCGCGCACCAGGTTCTGCAGCGCGTTGGCGGCCATCCGCGGGCTGGTGATGACCGGCGTGAGCAGGTGCGGGATGCCCTCGTAGTGGTTGAGCTCGACCTGCTTGGGGTCGACCAGCACGACGCGAGCCTCGTGCGGGGTGGCGCGCATCAGCACGCTGGACAGCATCGCGTTCACACACGCGGACTTGCCGGCCCCGGTCGTGCCGGCGACCAGGAGGTGGGGCATCTTGGCCAGGTCGGCACCGATCGCCCGGCCGGCGATGTCCTTGCCGAGCCACACGGTGAGCGGCGACCAATCTTCCGGCGGCTCCTGGAACACATCGCCCAGGTGGACGATCCGCCGGCGGGCATTGGGGACCTCGACGCCGATCGCCTGCTTGCCCGGGATGGGCGCCAGGATCCGGATCTCGGTGGCGGCCAGCGCGTAGGCCAGGTCGTCCTTGAGCTGCGCGACCTTGGAGACCTTGGTGCCCGGCGCCAGGCGAAGCTCGTAGCGGGTGATGTGGGGCCCGGTCACGCGCCCGATCACCTTGGCCTGGATCCCGAAATGCCCGAGGGTCTCGATGAGCGTGGCCGCCACCTGCTCCTGGCCGGCCGTGTCCGGCTTGGCCGCCTCGCCGGTGGAGCGGACCAGGAACCGGGACGAGGGGACGCGCCAGACGAAGCTGGGGTCATCGGTGATGCTCGCCCGGTAGCGGCCCTGCGGGGTGAGGTCCTCCGCGGCAACGGGAACTGGAGACTCCGAGGGAGGCTCGGGCTCGGGGAACGAGTTCTCCTCGGGCTCCTCGGCGTCGATCGGATCCTCGGAAATCGGCGGCGCCTCGACATGGGTTGCTCGCACGACGAGCTCGGAGGTGTCGGGCTCCGGCGGCAGCAGCGGCTCGACCACCGAGTCGGCGGGTTCCGCCGCGACGCCGGCGCGGGCCCGTCCGGCCGCCGTGGCGGGCCGCCGGGTAACCGAGGCAGTCATCCCCTCAGTCGAGCGCCGGATCACCCGCGTCGTCCCGGCCACGCGAGCACCCGTGGCCCGGACCACGCCGGCCACTCCGGCGCCGGTAACCAGGATCAGTCCGGCCACGAACAGGAACACGGCGAGGATGTCCGCCCCCAGGGTGGAGATCAGGTGCGAGCTCACCCACAGCTCCGCCTGCCCGACCACGCCTCCGCGATCCTCGAACACCGAGGCCCGCCAGAACTCGTCGGCGGACGCCGCGCCCGGGCCGACTCCGAGCGTCCCCGCGGCCAGCGCGAGCGTGATCGAGGCGGTGAGACACACCGACCCGGTGCGCAGAGGCCGAACCGGCGGTCGAAGCTCGCGGGCCAGCAGGAGCACGCCGGAGAGGACCAGCGCGGCCGGGACCACGTAGCCGAGTGCGCCGAACACGAAACGCATCGCGGTCACGGCTCCGTTGCCGAGCGTGCCGCCATCCCAGCCCGCGTAGGCCACGCCGCCGATCAGGATGCCGAGTGCGATCAGCCCGAGGGCCAGGATGTCCATGTGATGCGGCGCGAGCTCGGGGCGACTGACCCGCCAGGATGGCCGGGCAGCCAGCAGCGAGCGCGTCGCGCGCTTGGGCGGCGTCTTTGAGCGCTTGCGGGCGGCCATCTCGGGACACATGCCTTCGACGCGCGTAGACGGCTTCCTGCCAGCCCTGGCCCACTCCAACCGGCCGACGTACCATCTTAAGGGCGCAAATGACCGACTACGAGCGGACACCACGGGTGCTGGTCGTCGAGGACGACGACGCGATCGCCCAGGTCCTCCAGCGCTCCCTGCGCATGGAGGGCTACGAGGTGAGGATCGCCGACGACGGCGTCGACGCGCTCGACGAGGCGAGCGCCTTCCTGCCCGATCTGGTCATCCTCGACCTGGGGCTGCCGCGGCTGGACGGCGTCGACGTCGCCAAGACGCTGCGCCGGAACGGCGACGACGTGCCGATCCTGGTGCTCACCGCCCGCGACGGCGTCGAGGCCAGGGTCGAGGGACTCGATGCCGGCGCCGACGACTACCTGGTCAAGCCATTCGAGCGCCAGGAGCTGCTGGCCCGCCTGCGGGCCCTGCTCCGGCGCCGCCCTCCGCGGGGCCAGGCGGCGCTGGCCATCGCCGACCTGAGGCTGAACCCCGACACACACGAGGTGACCCGGAACGATCGCCCGGTCGACCTCACCCAGCGCGAGTTCGAGCTGCTCGAGTATCTGATGCGCAACGAACGGATCGTGATCTCACGCCAGCGCCTGCTGGACGAGGTGTGGGGATACGACCCGTTCTCGATGACCAACACGATCGAAGTGTTCGTGTCGAACCTTCGGAGAAAGCTGGAAGCGGGTGGCGAGCCCAGGCTCCTTCACACGATCCGCGGCGCGGGCTACGTTCTCCGCGTATAGGCGGATCCCGATCAAATGGCGGCTCGCCGGTGGCTCGGCGATGCTCACCTGCGTGATCCTGGCCTCGTTCGCGGCGCTCGTCGGAGTGCTGACCGACCGGCAGCTGCGCGGCCAGTTCAACGACGAGGTGCGCACCAACGCCGAGCAGCTCGGCCAGGCGCTCCACCTGAGGTGGATCTCCAACAGCGGCAACCTGAACTGCAACAAGCAGGAGGTCTCGCTCCGGGACTACACGAGCGCCGAGCACGTTCAGATCCGGATCTTCAACCAGGCGGGCTCGCTGCTGTGCACCCAGAAGGACGTGAGGGTCAAAGGGGTCAAGTTCCTGCCCGCCACGCCAAACCTGGGGATGCCCGCCCGCGAAGGGTCCTACGCGGAGGAGGGCTACTGGGTCGTGGCGCAGCAGCTCGACGTGGAGGGCTTTCCGGCCTGGCTGCTCTATGCCCGGCCGCTGTCCGACATCGACCACACGCTGGCGCGCGTACGGGTGATCCTGCTCCTCGGGGTGCTCGGGGGCACCGTGCTCGCGCTGCTCGGCGGCCTGGCCACCGCGGCCCGCGCCATGCGCCCGATCAAGCAGCTGACCGAGGCCGCCCGCGAGATCGAGCGGACCCGCGACCCGACGCTGCGTGTGCCGCTGCCCGCGTCGGACGACGAGGTGGCCGAGCTGGCCGGGACGGTGGACGGAATGCTCGGCGCGCTCGAGGCGGCTCGGGCCGATACGCACGACGCGCTCGAGCGTCAGCGTGAGTTCGTGGCCGACGCCTCGCACGAGCTGCGCACGCCGCTGACCAGCCTGCTGGCCAACCTAGAGTTGCTGGCCGAGGAGCTCGGGGGCGAGCAGGCCGACACCGCCCAGGCCGCTCTGCGCTCGGCCCGCCGGATGCGACGTCTCGTCGGCGACCTCCTGCTGCTTGCTCGCGCCGACGCCCGCCGGTCCCAGTCCCGCGGCCCCACCGACCTGGCCGACGTGCTGCTCGAGGCGGCGTCCGAGCTCGGGCCGATGGCCGAGGACCACGAGCTGTCGATCGACGCTCAACCGGCGGTTGTCCCCGGGGTCAAAGACGACCTTCATCGGCTCACCCTGAACCTGATCGAGAACGCCGCCCGCCACACACCGCCCGGCACGCACATCCGCGCCTCGACCGCGGTCGAGAACGGCAGCGCGGTGCTGACCGTGGAGGACGACGGGCCGGGCATCCCGCCCGAGCTCGGCGCGCGCGTGTTCGACCGCTTCGTGCGAGGTCCCGGAACCGGGAACCGCGGCTCCGGGCTCGGCCTCGCGATCGTCCGCGCCGTCGCCGAGTCCCACGGGGGCACGGTCGCGCTGGAAGATCCACCCACGAGCAGTGGTACCCGCTTCGTGATCACCATCCCCCGCGCACCGGTGGCGATCAACGCTGCTGAGGCAACCAGCGGGGGACGACGCGGACTCCTCGCGTGAACTGCGGCTACTGACGGCTGCGCACGCGGCAGCGCGGAGTCCGCGGTGGCCCTGCTGATGCTAAAATTGCTTATCGGCAGGCAAGTATCTGCCGATAACCAGATTGATGTCCCCCACCCTCACACCTGTCGACCTCGAGACCGCGCCCCGACTGCGGATGGCGATCGGCAAGCTTTCGCGCCGCCTGCGCCCGGCACCCGCCGCGATCGCGGCCGGGTTGACGCCAACGCAGATATCGCTGCTGCTGAACATCGCGCGCCAGGGCCCGATCCGACTGTCGGAGCTGGCCGTTGCGGAGGCGATCAACCCGACTCAGCTCTCGCGGTCGGTCGCCCATCTGGTTGATATCGGCGCGGTCGAGCGCGCGAGCGACCAGGGCGATCGCCGTGCCGCCTGGGTCAAGCCGACGGCCACCGGACGCCGCCTTGCCGACAAGATCCGCCGCGAGCGGACTGATGCCCTGAACCTGGCGCTGGCCGACCTGGGGCCGGATGAGCGCCGGCGGATCGAAGACGCCGTGCCCGCGCTCGAGCGGCTGGCCGACATCTTGCAGGGCCGGTCGTGACGCGGGTCATCCGCGCCGGCCGCGTGACCTTCGCCGCACTCTCGGTTCCGAACTACCGCCTCTACGCCGCCGGTCAGGCGACCTCGCTGGCCGGGACCTGGATGCAGATGACCGCCCAGTCGTGGCTGGTGCTCACCCTGACCCACTCGAGCACAGCGCTCGGGGTGGTGATCGGGCTCCAGACGCTGCCGGTCCTTTTGCTCGGTCCCTACGGCGGGGTGATCGCCGACCGGGTCGACAAGCGCCGCCTGTCGATGATTCTCCAGAGCGCCATGGGCGTGCAGGCGCTCATCCTCGGCGTGCTCACGGTGACCGGCGAGGTTCGCTATTGGCAGATCGGAGTGCTCGCCGCCCTGCTCGGGCTGAACAACGCGTTCGAGAACCCGGCGCGCCAGTCGTTCATGCTCGAGATGGTCGGGCCCGAGCACCTGCGCAACGCGGTCAGCCTGAACTCGGTCATGGCGAACACGGCCCGCGTGGTCGGCCCGGCGATCGCCGGGATCCTGATCGCCACGGTGGGCATCGGAGAGTGCTTCCTGATCAACGCGGCCAGCTTCGTGGCGGTGATCGGATCGCTCTTGGCCATGGACCGCAGTGCGCTGAACCCCACAATGCCGACGCCCCGCGCTCGCGGGCAGCTCCGCGAGGGGTTCCGCTACGTGCGCGGGACGCCCGAGCTCTTGATCCCGCTGATCATGATGGGGCTCGCCGGCTGTCTGACCTATGAGTTTCAGGTGACCTTGCCGGTCATGGCCAGTCGCGGCCTGCACGTCGGCTCGGCCGGCTTCGGGTTCATGACCGCGGCGATGGGCCTGGGCGCCGTCCTCGGCGGCCTCCTGGTCGCCGCTCGCGGCAAGATCGGCCTGCGAGCGCTGACGGTCGCCGCAGGGGGGTTCGGCATCGCCCTAGGGCTCGCCACGATCGCCCCGATCCTCCCACTCGAGCTTGTGGCGCTGGCCTTCGTCGGCTGGGGCAGCATCTCGTTCATGTCGATGGGCAACTCGACGCTGCAGCTGACGGCCGCGCCGGAGATGCGCGGCCGGGTGATGTCGCTGTGGTTCGTGGCCTTCCAGGGCTCGACGCCGATCGGCGGGCCGCTCGTCGGCTGGCTGATGGCGGTGGCGGGCGCCCGCGCCGGCCTGGGGATTGCCACGGTCACATGCGTCGTGGTCGCCCTGGGTGGGCTGACCGCGCTCTACCGCCTGCGCGTGCGCTCACACCTCGACGACCACCGGCAGCACCATCGGCCGGCGCCGCAGCCGGTCGTAGACGAACGCGGCCAGGTCGTCGTGTAGCTCCTGCTGGAGGATGTCGATCTCGCGGATGCCGTCGTGCGCCGCCCGCGAGAGCGATCGCTCCACCTCATCGCGGATGTCCTCGACCAGGCTGTCGGCCTGCTCGACGAATGGCACTCCGCGGAAGATCACCTCGGGCGGGACGACCGACTCGCCGCTCTGCTCGGACACCGTGGCCACCACGATGAAGATGCCGTCACCCGACAGCATCCGGCGGTCGCGCAGGGCCACGTCGGCCGGGTCCCCGATGTCGACCCCGTCGACGAAGATCATGCCCGACTGCTCTGGCTCGCCGTAGCGTGCGCCGCGTTCGTCGAGCTCCAGAGGCAGCCCATTCTCCCCCCGGAACACGTCCTCGGCGTCCATCCCCACGGCGGCAGCCAGCTCGGCGTGCAGGCCGATTCGCTTGTAATCGCCGTGGACAGGCATCACGTAGCGCGGTCTGACCAGGTTCAGCATGAGCTTGAGCTCCTCGGCGTAGCCGTGGCCCGAGGCGTGGATCGGGGCCTCCCGGGGAGTGATCACGTGGCAGCCGATGTGGAACAAACGGTCGACCGTCTCGTTGACCGCCCGCTCGTTGCCGGGGATAGGAGTGGCCGAGAACACCACGGTGTCACCGCGGTGCAGCTTGATCATGCGATGGTCGTTGT
The DNA here is from genome assembly GCA_963834675.1 of uncultured Solirubrobacterales bacterium. Taxonomy (GTDB): domain Bacteria; phylum Actinomycetota; class Thermoleophilia; order Solirubrobacterales; family Solirubrobacteraceae; genus Palsa-465. Next base: position 317,775 of record CAWICS010000007.1, on the reverse strand, counting down.
GGGCCATCCGGCGCAGCGCCGAGAGGGGCTCGCCCTGGGATCCGGTCGAGATCACCACGATCTTCTCGTCCGGCCAGTCCTCGACCTCCTGGGGCGGGATCAACGTTCCCTCGGGAAACTCGATGTGGCCGAGCGAGCGCCCGATGTTGACGTTCTTGCGCATCGAGCGGCCGACCAGCGAAACCTTCCGCCCGAGGCCGGCGGCCGCGTCGATGACCTGTTGCACGCGATGGATGTTCGAGGCGAAGCTGGTCACGATGATCCGTCCTTCAACCCGCGCGAACACCTCCTGCAGGTGGGGTCCGACGCCACGCTCGGAGGGCGAGAAGCCCGGTCGGTCGGCGTTGGTCGAGTCCCCGCACAAGAGCAGAACACCCTCTCGCCCGAGCTCGGCCAGCCGCGAGACGTCGGCCGGCATCCCGTCCACCGGGGTCTGGTCGAACTTGTAGTCGCCGGTGAGCAGCACCGTGCCGAGCTCGGTGGTGAGCGCGACCGCGCACGAGTCGGGAATCGAGTGGGTCATGTGCACGAGCTCGAGGCGGAATGGCCCGAGATCGAGCTGCTCACCGGGTCGCACGTCCTCGAGCTCGACTTCGCGCAGCTTGTGCTCGTCGAGCTTGGACCGGGCCATGGCCACCGTGAGCCGGCCGCCGTACACCGGCGAGGCCTGACCGAGCTCGCGCATGACCCAGGGCAGTGCGCCGAGGTGATCCTCGTGACCATGGGTGATCACGAACGCCTCGATGTCGTCGACCCGGTCGCGGAGATAGCTGAAGTCGGGGAGGACCAGATCGATCCCGAGCATGTCGGCGGTCGGGAACCGCAGCCCGGTGTCGACCACGACGATCCGACCGTCGTACTCGACGACGGTCATGTTCTTGCCGATCTCGCCCAGCCCGCCCAGCGGCAGGACCCGGAGAGTCCCGTTACTCACGCGCGAGATGCTTGCAGCAGCCCGTGGCGCTCGAGCATCGACCGGATCACGCCAAGCTCCTGCTCGTCGAGCTCCACGTAGGGCAGGCGCGGCGTGGCGTTCGGCAGGAGCCCGACCATGTGGAGCGCCGCCTTGGTGGCGCAGGCCAGTGGGGCGATCGGCATGTCGCGATACACGTCGCTCAGGCTTTGATCGATCTCGCGCCGGCGATCGGGCTCGTCGGCCATCCGGTGCATCTCCTCGCCGAACAGGTGCGCGGCGACCAGGATCCCCCCGGCCTCCCCCAAGTCGAGCACATCGGCCAGCAGGTCGTCGTTGCCGGCGTAGATCCGCAAGCCATCGATCTTGGCCAGGTTGGCCGCGTTGGCCTGCTTCACCGCGAAGATGTTCTCGAGCTGGGCCAACTCGGCCAGCAGGTCGTTGGGCATGTCCGATCCGGTGCGCTGGGGGATGTTGTAGAGCACGATCGGCAGATCGGTGGCCCGGCAGACCTCCTCGTAGTGGCGCACGACCCCGCGCCGGCTCGGCCGGTTGTAATAGGGGTTGACGTGCAGGAGCGCGTCCGGACCGAGCTCGCTGGCCCGCTCGGTCATGTGGACCGCGTGACGGGTGTCGTTGGATCCCACGCCGGCCACGATCGTGGTGCCGGTGCCGCGCATCTCCTCGACGGCCAGGCGGATGAAGCCGAGGTGCTCCTCGTCGTTCAGCGTCGACGCCTCGCCGGTCGTGCCGCAGATGACCAGGCCGTCGGAGCCATGCTCGGCCAGGTGGTGCATCAGCGCGACGGCCGCCTCCTCGTCGACATGGCCGTCGGCGTCGAAGGGGGTCACCATCGCGGTCAGGATCGTGCCGAGCTCGGCAGGCATCGGTCGATTATCGCAGGCGAACCTGCGGCAGACCGCTCCGGCCGCGACTAGTGATCTTTGCGTGCGCCCCAGGCCAGGACCGACAGCGGCCCCATGGCCTTGTCGGGGTGCGGCGGCGGAGGCGCCACCTCGGGCTCGGGCTTGGGAGGCTGGGAGACAATGTGGGTGACCGGGGCGTCGGTCAGCTTCCCGATCCGCTCGGGGAGACCCGCGTGGAGCCACTTCGAGAACCGCATGGGCAGGGTCGAGACGATGATCTCGTCGTATTTCTTGGGGTCCCAGGCGTCGGTCACGGCGAGGATCGGGTCGGCGTTCCCCACGCTCCCCTCCGCGTTCAGCCCGGCCGACCGCAGCTCATGGAGCGCCTCGGCCAGCTTCTGCTCGGCCGCCTCGCGCCCGCCGCTGAACGGGCTGGCCGGGACCACGAACGTGAAGCTCGCGGGTGCGCGCGACTTGAGCGCCTCGATCAGCTCGTCGGAGGTCGCCGTCACGTTCGCCACCACGAGAAAGCTCCGTTTCCACGTCATGACCGACCTCCTAGTCCGTTAGCGCTAACAGTGAAGATAGCGCGCGTTGGGGCGTCTGTTCAGGGGCCGCCTGCGGCGGCGTCCTTGGGTCCCGGTACCCCGTCCGGACAGCCCGCGGCACTAATTGACGCCGGCGACGTCCGGGACGGGACGTTCGCCCTTGCCGCGGATCAGCGGGCCCTCGTAGGCGCCCGGCTTCTCCCGCACCTCGCCGCCCGGGAAGGCCAGGCGGAGGATCGTGCGCTGCACCATCCCGAGCTGCTGGTGGAACGGTCCCGAGTTGTAGGGCAGGCCGTAGCGCTGGCAGATCTGGCGCACCTTGGGGGCGATCTCGCCGTAGCGGGTGCTCGGCATGTCCGGGTACAGGTGGTGCTCGACCTGGTAGCCGAGGTTGCCGCTGATCACGTGAAACAGCGGACCGCCGTCGATGTTCGCGGCGCCGATCAGCTGACGCACGTACCAGGCGCCGCGGCTCTCGTCCTCGGTCTCCTCCTGGGTGAACGTGTAGGTCTGATCGGGAAAGTGGCCGCAGAAGATGATCGCGTAGGACCACACGTTGCGGATGATGTTGGCCGCGACATCCGCAGTCAGCGTGCGCATGAACGGCTCGCGGAACGATCGGCGCTCGATCAGCTGCGTGATGACGTTCCCGGTCGGCTTCTCGCGCCCCCAGCGGAGCTTCTTCATCCCGTAGGAGATCGAGAAGCGGCTCTCACGCCGGCGTTCGGCCTCGGCCCGAGCGGCGAAGTAGGCCAGCTCGGCCAGCGTCATCACGATGCCGGAGATCAGCGGCCAGGCGATGTAGTCCTTCTGGATCTGCGTCCGGGCCTTGCCGGCGATGCCCTTGAGCTCCTTGCGCAGCTGATCGGCGTCCTTCTCGCCCTTGCGGATCGCTTCGAAGTTGAGGTCGTGGACGGCCACCCCCCACTCGAACAGCATCATCAGCAGGATGTTGTAGATGGGCTGGAGCAGGTAGACCGGGTGCCACTTCTGGTTGGGGTCGATCCGCATGATCTCGTAGCCGAGGTCGCGGTCCTTGCCGATGATGTTGGTGTACGTGTGGTGGATGTAGTTGTGCGAGTGCCGCCACGCCTCCGCGGTCGAGGCGGTGTCCCAGTCCCAGGCCCGGGAGTTGATCACCGGGTCATTCATCCAATCCCACTGGCCGTGCAGGACGTTGTGGCCGATCTCCATGTTCTCGAGGATCTTGGCCATGCCGAGCGTCGAGGCACCCAGGATCCAGGGGATCCGCCACCGGGACGCGATCAGCTCGAGGCGCCCGAGCAGGGCCAGCCGGCGCTGGAGCGCGATGATCGAGCGGATATAACGCGCGTCGCGGTCGCCCAGACTGTCCTTGACCTCCTCGTGCAGCTCGTCGAACTCGCGGCCGAGGGCTTCGATCTGCTCCGAGGTCAGGCGGTGCAGGGGGTTCTCGGGCTCTTCGTCGATCGTGACGCGGCCGTTGGTCTGGTGTCCGTTGTGGGTCGCGTTCGCCATGTTTCGGGGCTCTCCCTGAGTCGTAATCGGGTTACAGATCGATCTCGATCGGGCCTTCGGGCGCGCTTATGCAGGTCCGGATGACCTCGCCCTCCTGCCCGTAGACCTCGCCGTTGCGCAGGTCGCGCACCCGGCCTGAGCGAAGCTCGCCCACGCAGGTGTGGCAGATGCCCTCGCGGCACCCGTAGGGCAAGTCGAGGCCCTTCTCCTCGCCGGCCACGAGGATCGGTGTCTTGCCGTCGGACTCGCCCTGGCAATCGGAGGACAGGAACTTGATCGCGCCGCCCTCGCCGGAGCCGTTCTCTCCCAGGCCGAGCTTGGGCTGGAAGCGCTCCATGTGCAGGCAATCGCAGTTGTGCTCGCGCTCGAAGTACTCGGTGAACGCGTCGAGCATCTCGTTGGGACCCGAGATGTAGACCTCGCGCTCGCGCCAGTCCGGGCACAGCCGGTCGAGATCGTCGGGCCCCATCCGGCCCTCCTCGCCTGTGATCTGCTCGTGCAGGCGAAAGCCCTCGCGCCGGTCGGCCAGCTCGCGCAGGTCCTGACCGAAGATCACCTCGTCGGTACGCCGCGCCGAGTGCAGCAGCACCGCGTCGTTCAACTGGTCATAGTGATCGAGGTGACGGAGCATGCTCATGATCGGCGTGACCCCGCTGCCAGCGCTGATGAACAGCAGCTTTTCGGGCGGCGGGTCGCTCAGCACGAACTCACCTTCGATGTTCGAGAGCGAGACGATCGTGCCCTGCTTGGCCTCCTCGACCAGGTACGGCGACACCTTGCCCTCGTCGACCTTCTTGGGCGTGATGCTGAGCAGCCCATCCTCGCGGTAGGGGTCCGAGGTCAGCGAGTAGGCTCGCCAGTGGCGAACACCGTCGATGTCGACACCGATCCGGACGTACTGGCCGGGCTTGTGGCCAGGCCACCGATAGCCCGGCTTGATCATGATCGTCGCGGCGGTTCCGGCCTCTCGGCGGACCTTCTCGATCCGACCGCGGAGCTCCCGCGTCGACCAGAGGGGGTTGACCAGCTCGAGGTAATCGTCGGGCAGGAGCGGCGAGCTCAGCGAGCCGAGTGCCTTGAGCACCCGCCGCTGGACGGGATGGACGTTTGGGGGGGCACCTTTCTCGGGCATATCTACTCGCCAGTAATATCCAGCCCGGACGATTCCTAACGGTTCGTGCCAGAAAATCTCTCAACAGCCGGGAATGCGGGGTCAGGGGAGCACCCTCGTCAGCGTGGCGGGACCCGCGGGATGCCGCGGGAGCGCCGCGAACAGCTGATCCTCGACGTGGCCGGGCAGGCGTTCGCCCGGGCCGGATACGAGTCGGCCTCGATGGACGACATCGCCGATCGCGCCGGGGTGTCCAAGCCGATGCTGTACACGTACTTCGGGTCGAAGGAGGGCCTGTACCTGGCCTACATCGAGCGCGCCGGCGGCGAGTTGGTCGAGCGGCTGGTAAGCGCCAAGCCCACCGACGGCTCCCCCGCCTCGGTGCTCCGAGCCCGGATCACCGAGTTCCTCTCGTTCGTCGAGGAGCACCGGGACGGTTGGCTGGTGCTGTTCCGCGAGCTGGGATCGACCCGCCCGTTCGCCGAGCGAGTGGCCGAGCTGCGCGAGCGGATCGCCGCGGCGATTCGGCGCATGGTCGAGGACGGTTGCCCCGGCTATCCGCCGCCGGCCGCTGACGCGATCGCCCATGCCCTGGTCGGGGCCGGCGAATCGCTGGCCAATTGGTGGCTCGACCATCCCGAGATACCGCGCGCCCAGGTCGCTGCCTGGTATTACGACGTGGTGCAGGCGGTCGTGGCCGGCGCCGGCTCTTAGAGCAGCTTCTCGAGCCCGACCGTCGGCGACTCGGTCAGGTCCCCGACGCGACGGATCGCCAGCAGGACGCCGGGCATGAACGACTCGCGGTCGGTCGAGTCGTGTCTGATCGTGAGCGTCTGACCCACGTCGCCCAGGATGACCTCCTGGTGGGCGACCAGGCCGGGCAGGCGGACCGAGTGGATCGGCGGGGTGGCGCCCGTTCTCGACGCGTCCGCCATGAGCGCCGCAGTCCGGGCCGCCGTGCCGCTGGGCGCGTCGAGCTTGGTGTCGTGGTGCAGCTCGATGATCTCGGCCTTGGCCATGTGCCGGGCCGCCTGCGCGGCGAACTGCATCATCAGGACGGCACCGATCGCGAAGTTGGGGGCGACGAACACGTTCGCGCCGGCGTCGGCCAGGTTGCCGAGTTCAGCCGGGTCGAAGCCGGTGGTCCCGATCACCACGTGCACGCCGGCGGCCACCGCCTCTCGCGCGTTGGCCACCGCGCTGGCCGGGATCGTGAAGTCGACCAGCACGTCGGCGTCCTTTAGGACGTCCGCGAGGGGGGCGTTCAGCGCGGGGTCGGCGCGCCCGGTGAGCTGGAGATCCTCCGCACCCTCGACCGCGTGGCACACGGTCTGCCCCATCCGGCCGGCCGCGCCCGCCACGGCGACGCGGATCTTCGCCATGTCAGGGCGTCTCCACGAGGGCCGGCGCCAGCGAGCCGAGCGCCTCCTCAAAGCGCGTCTCGTCGGGGCCTATGCCGGCGGCTGAGAGCCGCTCGGGGGCCCATAGCTCGTCGACCAGACCGGCGAGGTCGTCGAGCGTGACCGCGTCGATCCGCTCGACGGTCTCGTCGAGCGAGAGCAGCGGCATCTCGGCGAGGATCTCGGACCCCAGCCGGTTCATGCGCGCGCCGGTCGACTCGAGGGCCAGCACCACCCGGCCCTTGAGATTCTCCTTGGCCCGCTCGAGCTCCTCGGGCGTGGCGGGCTCTTCGCGCATCCGGGCAAGCTCGGAGGCGATCACCGAAAGTCCTTCGCGGACGTTGTCGGGTCGGGTGCCGAGATAGAGCCCGACCTGGCCGGTGTCCTGATAGGCGCTGGTGAACGAGTACACCGCGTAGGCCAGCCCTCGGCGCTCGCGCACCTCCTGGAACAGGCGCGAGGAGGACGTCCCGCCGAACACGTTGTCGAGCACGCGCAGCGCGAACCGGCGCTCGTCGTAGCGGGGCAGGCCCGGGCCGCCCAGACACACGTGGTACTGCTCGGTGTCCTTGCGCTCGAAGCGCCGGCGCGGGGCCCCGATTGCCGGCGCGGGCGGCGCGCTCGGTGCCGCGCCATCGCCCGCGGCGGCCGCCACCGCGCGCGCGGCCAGCTCGACGAACGCGTCGTGCTCGATCGCTCCAGCGGCCGCGATCACGATGTTCTCGGGCCGGTAGCGCGCCGCGTGGAAGTGGCCGATCTCGTCGGCCGGGGTCTGAGCGATGACCTCGGCGCGGCCGATGATCGCGCGGCCCAGCGGATGCTCGCCGAACACCGCCTCGCCGAACAGGTCGAACACCTTCTCCTGGGGGTCGTCCTCGTACATGGCGATCTCCTCGAGGATCACCGCACGCTCGGACTCGATGTCGCGGAGCGCCGGGCGGAACACCATGTCGGCCATCACGTCGAACGCCTCGGGTACGTGCTCGTCGATCACCCGCGCGTAGACCGAGGTGGTCTCCTTGCCGGTGCCGGCGTTCAGCTCGGCTCCCATGCCGTCGAAGATCTGGTCGATCTCCAGCGAGCCGTACTTCTCGGAGCCCTTGAACAGGAGATGCTCGAGCAGGTGCGACAGGCCGGCGTGGTCGTCGTCTTCGTTGCGCGACCCGGTGCCGATCCAGAACCCGAGCGACACGGATCGGACCGAGGGCATCGCCTCGGTCACGACCCGGACGCCCGAGTCCAGAGTGGTCAGCCGGTGTTTTTGGAGCACGCGCCTGGGCCTGCGGCGCTACGAGCGGGGACGCTCGGGGTCGCGGTCGCGCACGCGGCCACCCCGGTCACCGTCACGCCCGCGGTCGCGGTCGCGGTCCCGGTCGCGCGGGCCGCGCCCACGGTCACGGTCGCGGCCGTCACGTCCGCCTCGATCACCACGGTCGCGGCGCGGCGGGCCGCTGTCGCCGGTGCCGACGGACGCCAGCTCCTCGACCGACTTTCCGGCGATCTCCGGATCGTCGGCCAGCCGGAGCCCGATCCGTCCGCGCTCGCGGTCGACCTCGACCACGCGGACCTGCAGCTCGTCGCCCTTGTTGAGGACCTCCTCGACCGAGGCGATCCGGCGGCCGGGCGCCACGTTCGAGATGTGCAGCAGACCATCGGTGCCCTTGGCCAGCTCGACGAAGGCGCCGAACGCGGTGGTCTTGACCACCTTGCCGGTGAACTCGTCGCCGACCTCGACCTCCTTGGTCATCGACCGGATCCGCTCGACGAGCGCGTCGCCGCGCTCGCGGTCAGCGGCATAGACCAGGACCATGCCCTCGTCGTTGACGTCGATCTGGGACTCGAACTCCTCCTGCAGCGCGCGAATCGTCTCGCCGCCCTTGCCGATCAGCAGGCCGATCTTCTCGGGATCGATCTGGACCGAGGAGATGCCCGGGGCGTACTTGGAGAGCTCGCTCCGCGGCGTGTCGATCACCTTGGCCATCTCGCCCAGGATGAATGTCCGGGCGGTCTTGGCCTGGGTCAGCGCGTCGCGCATGATCTCGAAGGTCACGCCGGTGATCTTGATGTCCATCTGGAGCGCGGTGATCCCGTTCTCGGTGCCGGCGACCTTGAAGTCCATGTCGCCGAGATGGTCCTCGACCCCCGCGATGTCGGTGAGCACGATGTAGTCGTCGCCCTCCTTGATCAGGCCCATGGCGATACCGGCGACGGGCCGCGGCAGCGGGACCCCGGCGTCCATGAGGGAGAGGGAGGATCCGCAAACGCTCGCCATGCTCGACGAGCCGTTTGACTCCAGGATGTCGGACACGACACGGATCGTGTAGGGGAACTCCTCCTGGCTCGGGATCATCGGGACGAGCGCACGCTCGGCCAGCGCCCCGTGCCCGATGTCGCGGCGCTTGGGACCGCGCATCGGCCCGGCCTCACCGACCGAGAACCCGGGGAAGTTGTAGTGGTGGAAGTAACGCTTGGCGGTCTCCAGGCCCAGAGTGTCCAGCCGCATCTCCTCGCGCGTTGTGCCCAGGGCCACGACCGACAGCGCCTGTGTCTGGCCTCTGGTGAAGAGGGCGGAACCGTGCGCACGAGGCGACACGCCGACCTCGATCGAGATCGGGCGGATCTCGTCGGAGGTGCGGCCGTCGGGACGCTTCTTCTGGACGGCGATCCGCTCGCGGATCAGCGTCTTCTCGAGCTTGTCGAACGCGCGCTGGGCGTTCGCGCGGTACTCGGCGTAGGTCTCGGCCTCGGGGTCGCCCGAGTACTGCGTGAGCACCTGCTCCTCGACCGCCTTGCAGGCGTCCTGGCGCTCGAGCTTCTCCTCAACCTGGGTGGCGGCGTCGAGCGCGGCGCCATGCGAGGCCTTGATCTGCTCGTACAGCTCGGAGCTGACCTCGGGGATCTCGACGACTGTCTTCTCCTTGCCGGCGCGCTCGGCGAGCTCGCGCTGGAGCGCGCACAGCTTCTTGATCTCGCCGTGGGCGATGTCGAGCGCGTCGAGGATCTCGGCCTCGGGGATCTCGTTCGCCCCGGCCTCGACCATCAGGATCGCCTCGTCGGTGCCGGCCACGATCAGATCGAGGTCGGTGTTGTCGACCAGGTCCTCCTCGGACGGATTGACGACGAAGTTGCCATCGACCTTGCCGATCCGGACCGCGCCGACCGGCGTCGGGAACGGGATGTCCGAGACCATCAGCGCGGCCGACGCGCCGTTCATGGCCAGGATCTCGTATGGGTTGACGTGGTCGACGCTGATCGGCAGCGCGACCAGCTGGGTCTCATACCGCCAGCCCTTGGGGAACAGCGGCCGGATCGGTCGATCGATCATGCGGGCGGTCAGCGTGGCCTTCTCCCCCGCGCGTCCCTCGCGCTTAAAGAAAGAGCCGGGAATCTTCCCGGCTGCGTACATCCGCTCCTCGACGTCGACCGTCAGCGGAAGAAAGTCAACGTCGCGCAGATTGCCGGCGGTGGCCGTACAGAGGACCATGGTGTCGCCCGCACGGACGACGACGGCGCCGGAGGCCTGCTTGGCCAGCTTGCCGGTCTCGAACGAGATCTCCTTCCCCTCGATCTCGACGGACACGCGCGTAACGGCGTCAGACATATTCAGTTCCCTTCCTGCTCCGCCCTTCGGTCGGCGGAGTGCTTCTCGTTCTCATCATTTAGTTCCGAACGCCCGTGATGGTAGCGGGGGATTGGTGGAGGCATGCGCGTCTGGCCGCCCTGTGCACCAGCGTTCTGTGCTGGTTGGCGGACCGGATCGGGCGCGGGGGCGGCCGTGCACGCCCACCCTCGTCAGCCGGAGCTTCGGGCCGGTCGCACGAGCTCGAGGTTGGCCGAGATGCTCACCGCCCGGGACCGTCGCGGAACCACTCGACGGCGCCTTCGTCGAGCTGCTCGAGCCGGATGTCGCCGTGATCGCCTATCACCACGCACGTCCAGCCTGCGCCCATGCGGCGAAATCTTGCCGGATGCGCAACTTGACGCTACCTCCCCCGCACCCGGTGCAAAACGCCCGAAAGCCCCCCGGCGGCGGCGACAAGCGGGACATAAGTGGGGTGTGGCCGCTCGGCCGCGGCCGCCTGTGCGGCGTGAGAACTCGGGCAGGGACGACCGCGCCCCAGACGCCAGTTTTTCTGCGGAAAGGGCTAGCTCCGCAACGGCTCCCGCAGGAAACCGCCTGGACTTCTCATAAGTGCCGCACATTCTCCCGCATCGCGCCGCCGAATTCACATACCAGCACCCGCCCGGTGCTGGTATGTGAATTCCCGGGTCGCGATCGCGTTTCGGGCAGCGGGCGTTTGACCCGCCGGGTGGGGGTCGGTAGGCCGGCTGCGGTTGTGGGGTGTTAGGTGGTGGCTGTCTCCTGTTCGGGGTTGCGCGGGTGGATGTCGACCTTGAAGCCGAGCTTTTCGATCTGCTGGATGAGGCGGCGGGCGCGGTGTTGGGGCGAGTAGCGCCGCCTGAGCCAGTCAGGGCCGAGGTCTCGGTAGGGGACGTGGTCGCGGACGATGTAGTAGTAGGCGATGAGGAGGTCGTGGCGGGTGGCGCCGATCGCTTTGGGTCCTCCGCGGCGGCCTTTTGAGCTGGGCGTGATGCGCGGCCAGGTAGGTCTCCTTCGTGCGGGCAGCGGCGTGCGCGGACTCAGTGAGGGCCTCGATTAGCCATTTCGGTCCGGGGCGTCTGCGTCCGGAACGTCGTCGTCCGGCGGATTCGTGGTGTCCGGGGCAGATCCCGGCCCACGAGGCGAAGTGCCGGGCAGTCGGGAACTGGCTCATATCCATGCCGCACTCGGCGACCAGCACCTGGGCGGTGCGTAGCGCCACCCCCGGGATCGTGAGCAACAGCTCGATGATCTTGGTGTGCGGGGCGAGCGTCTGCTCGATCTTCTCGTCCAGCGCCGCGATCGCCTGATCGAGCGTGTCGATGTGCGCCAGCAGGTGCGCGACGATGATCCCGTGGTGCTCGAGCTTGAAGCGTCCCTGGAGCGCCTCGCGCAGCTGCGGGATCTTCTCCCGCATCCGCTTCTTGGCCAGATCGGCCAGCACCTCAGGATCGCTGACCCCGGCCAGCATCGCCTCGAGCATCGCCCGCGAGGACTTCGAGTACACCCCCGAGGCGACGCTGGTGAGCTTGATCCCGGCCTGCTGGAGCACCTTCTCCAGCCGCTGCAGCGCCCGCGTCCGCTCGCGGATCTGCGCCTTGCGAAACCGAGTCAGGTCCCGCAGCTCGCGGATCTCTCGCGGCGGGACGAAACTCGGCCTGACCAAGCCGTGCGCGACCAACTCGCAGATCCACTCCGAGTCCTTGACATCGGTCTTGCGCCCGGGGACGTTGCGCAGATGCTGGGCGTTCAAAAGCCAGCCGGTAAACCGCGGCTCCAGCTCGTCAAATACCGTGCGCCAGTACACGCCCGTGGCTTCCATCCCCACCAGCGTGACCGCGTAGCTGGCCAGCCACTGCGCCAGCGTGCCCAGCCCGCTCAGCGTCGTGCTGAACGTCCGCGTCTGACGCTCAAACCGGCCGCCGTCCCCGCTGGGGACGCGAACCGTGGCCACCACGTTGTCACGGTGCACGTCCAACCCCGCGCACCGCTCCGCATAGACCTCCATCGAGACCTCCTCAGGCCGACAACGAACAACGTTGCCCGGAGGGGGCCTGCCGAGATGAGTCTGGTATTCGCGCTCAAGGCAGCAGTCAAAGGCACCACAGGTCCCCGCGCCATACTTATGTACGGGCTCGGCCGCACCAAGCACGGTCGGCGTCAGTCCGGGCAACGACCAACGCCGAGAATTCTCACGCCGCACAGGCGCCCGCGCGAACGCGGCCAAGCCCACTTATGTCCCGGTGCGGTGGCGCGGCGGGGCGGTTCCGGGGGTTTTGGCCCGGGGCCCGATGTCCGGTCGGCGGTGCGTTCACAAGAAAATAACCGGACCGCTCGGTCCGCTTGTGGTAGTCTAAGTGGACCGCGCAGTCCACATTACCACCCGACGTGCGCCAGGCCAACCGAAACGCCGCCCTTTCAGGAGTCGCCAGATGACCGAAGCTCTCGCCCCCTCCGCCCCACCCACATCCCGGGCCACCAACCGGTGGCTGATCCTGGTGATCGCCTGCCTGGCCCAATTCATGGTCGTGCTCGACGCGACGATCGTGAACGTGGCGCTGCCGTCTATCCAGCACGGCCTGCACTTCTCCCCCTCGAGCCTGCAGTGGGTGGTCAACGCGTACACGCTGATCTTCGGCGGCTTCCTGCTGCTGGGCGGCCGGGCCGGTGACCTGATCGGCCGCAAGCGGCTGTTCATGGCCGGCGTTGCTCTGTTCTCCGCCGCCTCGCTGCTGAACGGCCTGGCCCAGTCGTCGGGTATGCTGATCGTCGGCCGGGGCCTCCAGGGTCTCGGCGCCGCGCTGCTCTCGCCGGCCGCCCTGTCGATTATCACCACCACGTTCACCGAGCAGAGTGAGCGCACCAAGGCGCTAGGCGTGTGGAGCGCGATCGCCGCGGGCGGTGGCGCGGTTGGCCTGATCCTCGGTGGCGCGCTCACCCAGCTGGCATCGTGGGAGTGGATCTTCATCGTCAACGTCCCGGTGGGGATCGCCACGTTGCTGGCCACCCTGCGGTTCGTCCCCGAGTCTCGTGCCGATCTGGAGCACCGCACGTTCGACCTGGCCGGCGCGGTCACGGTCACGGCCGGCCTGGTCGTCCTCGTCTACGCGATCGTCAAGGCCCAGTCGTTCGGCTGGGGCTCGGCGCGCACGGTCGGGTTGATCGCCGCCGCGCTGGTCCTCCTCGCGGCGTTCGTGGCCATCGAGCGCCGCAGTAAGGCGCCGCTGATCCGGCTGGACATCTTCCGGGTCAAGACGCTGACGGTGGCGAACGTGGTGCTGCTGCTGGTCGCCTCTGGCCTGTTCGGGATGTTCTTCTTCGCCTCGCTCTACGTGCAGGAGATCCTCGGCTACAGCCCGCTGAGGGCAGGCCTGGCCTTCCTGCCGGTGACCGGCGGGATCGTCGTCGGCGCCGGAATCGCCCAGCAGCTGATCCGGCGGGCCGGCGTTCGGAACGTGTCCCTGGTCGGGGTCGGCATGGCCACAGCCGGGCTCGTGCTGTTGGCCGGCGTGCCGGTGCACGGCACCTATGCCGGCGATCTGCTGCCCGGCCTCGTGGTGATGAGCATCGGGATGGGCCTGACCTTCGTGCCGATCACGCTGATGGCCACCGGTGGCGTGGGCGAGAACGACGCCGGCCTGGCCTCGGGGCTGTTCAACACCGCCCAGCAGGTGGGCGGCTCGCTCGGGCTGGCCATCCTCTCCACTCTGGCCGCGAGCCGGACGACCCACCTGCTGACCGGATTGCACGGCGCCGCGCTGTCTGCCGCGAGCACCGCCGCAAAGGTTTCGGGCTATCACGTCGCGTTCATCGCGGCCGCGGTCATGCTGGGCGCAGGCGCCATCATCATGGCGGTAGCGGTGCGCCAGCGAGACGTGGAGAAGCTCAATCTGGAGGAGCTGGCGCCCTCCGCGGTCGCGGCGTAGGAGAATCCACGAGCATGACCCCCGCCGATCGTGCGCTCAGGGCCGACGCGGAGCGAAACCGCAGGCGGCTCCTGGACGCGGCTCAGGCGCTGTTCCGCGAGCGAGGCCTCGACGTCGGAGTCGCCGAGATCGCTCAGACGGCGGGGGTCGGCCGGGGCACGCTGTTTCGCAACTTCCCCACCAAGCAGGACCTGATCGCGGCGATCGTGATCGACCGAATGGGCGAGGCCACCGAATACGGCCGCAAGCTGCTCGACGCTCCCGACGCCGGCGAGGCGCTGTTCAGCTTCCTCGAGGAGGTGGTGGGACGCCAGCAGCTCGACCGTTGCCTGTTCGACGCGGTGGCCGACGCGTTCCTGGCCAACCAGGACATTCGCGCCGCCCACGCCGAGATCGTGGGCGGGCTCGAGGAGCTCCTGACCCGCGCCAAGGATGCCGGCGCGGTCCGCTCCGACGTCGGCGCGATGGACGTCCTGATGCTCCTCAAGGGGGTGTGCGAGGCGGCCACGGCATTCGCGGGCTCGGACCCGGCCATCGTGCCGCGCCAGCTCGACCTGGTCCGGGCCGCGATCAGCGCGAGCGATGCCCAGCGGCCGCTGCGCGGCCGGCCCCCCACGCTGGAGGACATCGAGCGTGGACTGCCGGTCCCCGGGGTGGGCGCGGTCGAGTCCGGCTGACCGCCGCACCCGCGCGTTCCTTACGATGAGCGGACGCGGCGCCGGCGAGGCACCGCGGCCCGACCATGAACATCAAGCGCCACCTCAGGAGAGCCAGGCGGGTTCCGAGCGCCGTGTGGATCGGACTGAGCGCGGTGGCGCTGGCGGTGATCCTGATCGGCGGGGTCGAGCTGACCGCGAGCAATCCGCGCTCGGCCAGCGACACGCTCCAGAGCAACCCCTACCTGGACCCGGGCACCCGTCTCTCGGGCCCCGCGCCTGACTTCCGGCTGACCGACCAATTCGACGCGCCGGTGTCCCTGCGCTCGTTCCGTGGCAAGGTCGTGATGCTGGCCTTCAACGACTCCGAGTGCACGACCATCTGCCCGCTCACCACCTCCGCGATGGTCGACGCCAAGGCGATGCTCGGCTCAGCCGGCCCCCGTGTGCAACTCCTGGGCATCGACGCGAACCCCACCGCCACCCAGGTCAAGGACGTGCGCACGTACTCGGAGCTGCACGGCATGGTGCACCAGTGGCATTTCCTGACCGGCGGTCTTTCCGCCCTCGAGCAGGTCTGGAAGGCCTACAAGATCGACGTGGCGATCGAACAGGGCCAGATCGACCACACCCCGGCGCTGTTCATGATCGGTCCCGACGGGAGCCTGGCCCGGCTGTACCTGACCCAGCAGTCCTACGCCGCCGTCGGACAGCTCGGTCAGCTCCTGGCCCAGGAAGCCTCGCGCCTGCTGCCCGATCATCCCGCGGTGCACTCGAATCTGTCCTATGCGCAGATCGCCGGGGTGAGCCCGAGCGCAACCGAGGTGGTGGCGCGGGCCGGTGGCGGCGGCCTGACGCTGGGCCCCGGCCGGGCCCCGCGTCTGTATCTGTTCTTCGCCACGTGGGACAGCCAGGTCACCAATCTGGCCGGTGCGCTCGACACGCTGAACGGCTACCAATCGGCGGCCAACGCGGCCAGGCTGCCGAAGCTCACCGCGGTCGACGAAGGCACCGTCGAGCCCTCGGCGCAGGCACTGCCCGACTTCCTGGGCAAGCTCCCCCACCCGCTCTCCTACCCTGTGGCGATCGACCGCACGGGGCGGCTGGCCGACGGCTACGGCGTGCAGGACGAGCCGTGGTTCGTGCTCACGTCGGCGAGCGGGCGCATCCTCTGGTACCACGACGCCTCGACGTCGGGCTGGCTGAGCCGATCGGCTCTGGTGCGCCAGGTCCGCGCGGCCCTGTCTCGTGCCCCGAAGGGCGCGCTGAACGCCGCCGCGGTCAAGGCGCAGCTGACCGGCTCACCGCCCCCCCTGGTGGCGGTGCATGACCAGGCCGATCAGCTGCTCGGCGACGAGACGGCGCTGGCGGCCAGGATCCGGGCGCTGCGCGGCTACCCGATCGTCATCAACTTCTGGGGCTCATGGTGCCCGCCTTGCCGGGCCGAGTTCGGGTTGCTGGCCGGCGCGGCGGCCGAGTACGGGCGGCGCGTTGCGTTCCTCGGCGCCGACATCGGCGACGACTCCTCGGACGCTCGGGCCTTCCTGGCTGGGCATCCGGTCAGCTATCCGAGCTACCAGTTCGCGACCAGTCGGGCGACCCGGATCGTCCCGCAGGGGCTGCTGGGAACCCCGACCACGATCTTCATCAACCGATCCGGCCGGATCGCCGCCGTGCACACCGGCCAGTACGACGCCCAGGGAACGCTGGACGCCGAGATCGAGGCCAACGCGCTCGGCGGCTGATCGGCTGAAGAGGTACTACGTACTACGCGAGAACAGGCTACGCGCCGACATCGATCACGCGGCGGTTGGGCCCGCGATAGGCCGAGCGCTCGCGCGGGGTCTGGCGACGTTCCGGGATCCGATTCGCCCGGGCGACGGCGCGGTGCGAGAGAAACGTTGCGAACGGACGGTCGGAGACGATGCCCCAGCCAAGCAGGCCAAGCATCCCGACTACGACGCCCGCGATGAAGACGATGTTCAGGATGACCATGATGGTCGGCATTCGGCGTCTCCTTTCGGGACTGATTAGAGGACTGCCTGCACCCTTCCCCGACTGCGCAAGCCGAACGTCGGAGGAACGTAAGAGGAACGTCGGAGAGCCGAGCTTTGAGCAGCGCTCAGTCGGATTCGCCGATGCGTCCCATGGCCTCCCGGGGGTAATGGCGCACCATGACGACGTTGGCAATCATGCTCAACCTGGCCATGTTCGTGCCGGCGATGCCGGTACTCGTGGCCACCGCGGTACTCGTGCTGCGCTCATCGTCAGATGCAGCAGACGAGGAGGGCCGCGCTGACTGGCGCGGCCCATTCCGCCGCCGGTCTCAGCGCACGGCCGCGTCGATCGCCACGGCGACGAACAGCAGCGCGAGATAGAGCAAAGAGAAATGGAACAGCACGCCGGCGCGGGCCGGTGAGCTCTCGCGCCACAGCCGCCAGGCGAGCACCACCAACGCGCCGCCGAGCACAACCGCCGCAGCGAGGTAGAACAGCCCGAAGGTTCCGATCGCGCCGGGCACCAGCGTGACGGCGACGAGCAGGATCGAGTAGCCCAGCACCAGGCGTGCGGTGGCGTCGGGGCCGCGGAGGACCGGCATCATCGGCACGTCCGCCGCCGCGTAGTGGCGCACGAGCAAGAGCGCCAGCGCCCAGAAGTGAGGCGGCGTCCAGAGAAGGACGATCAAGAACAGCAACCCGGCGCCCACGCCGAGGCTGCCGTGTGCCGCGGCCCAGCCGGCCAGCGGGGGGATCGCGCCGGCAGCTCCGCCGATCACGATGTTCTGCGCCGTGGTGCGCTTCAGCCAGTAGGTGTAGATGCCCACGTAGAACGCGCCCCCGGCGAGTGACAACAGCGCAGCCAGGAGGTTCGTGAACACGACCATCACCGCGAAGGCCAGGACGGTGAGGAGCAGCCCGAACGCGGTGGCGCGGGCCGGCGAGATGCGCCCGGCGGCCACGGGGCGCGACGCCGTGCGCGGACCCATCAGCTGGTCGATGTCGCGGTCGAGCACGTGGTTGAGCGCGCTCGCCCCGCCGCAGGCCAGCGCCCCGCCGACGACCAGCCCGGCCAGCGAGGCCACCTCGGGTGCCCCGTGCGCGGCGCCGATCATCGCGCAGACCGAGGTCAGCACGAGCAGCGACATGATCCGCGGCTTGGTCAGCGTCACGTAGTCGCGCCAGGTCGCGGCCGCCGCCGGAAGGGCGACGCGGGGCGCGATCGCCGGGTTGCGTAGAGCCTGGGCGGTGTCGGCGGACATCACGTTGTCCTCCGGGCGGGCTCGCGACCGAGCACGCCGAGGTCGTGGGTGACGAACGGCTGGCCGAACGGATACAGGTAGGCCGAGCGCTCATAGCCGCGGCGGTCGATA
This sequence comes from uncultured Solirubrobacterales bacterium, assembly GCA_963834675.1. Classification (GTDB taxonomy): domain Bacteria; phylum Actinomycetota; class Thermoleophilia; order Solirubrobacterales; family Solirubrobacteraceae; genus Palsa-465. Next base: position 299,887 of record CAWICS010000007.1, on the reverse strand, counting down.
AGGATGAGCGCCTCGGTGTGGGGAATGTCGCCGTCCTTGGCCTGCCCCACGTAGACGTTGTACTTGCGCCAGACCGGCGCGAGCCGGGCCCGAGTGCCCATCAGCCAGTGCCAGGGAGCGACTCCGGCCAGGTTCCAGGCCCGGGCCGCCTTGGCCGCGCTGGCCGGCGTGTCGAGCGGGTTGACGCTGACCGCGACCAGGATCGGGCGCTGCGCCGCGGGCAGCGAGGACTCGGCCGCGGCCAGCTCCCGGCCCTCGAGCGGGCACTCCTGGTTGCAGTGGGAGTCGAAGAACACGAGCGCGACCGGGTGCCCGCGCAGCGAGGCCAGCGAGAAGCGACGGCCGGTCTGGTCGGGCAGGGTGTCGATGGCTGGCGCAACGCGGGTGCCGGCCGCCCAGGCCGCCTGCCCGTCCATCCCGAAGCGCGCGGTGACCACGCTCGCCGAGTGCGAGGCGCCGAGCATCAGGTGCCCGGCCAAGCCCGCCGCGCCGCCGATCACCCCGGCCGCGAGCAGCACCGCGGCCGCACGCGCCACGCGGAGGCGGCGCGCAACGACGGTGCCCGCCCCCGCTTCCATCAGGCCTGCGTCGACGGCGCGCCGCCCTCGTCCGCGTCGGCGCGGCCCTCCCGCTCGGCTGCCCCCGCCGCGTGCACCGCGGCCTTCGACGGATCGTCGGGGACGCGGATGATCGCGCGGGTGTGCCAGAGCAGGAGCGCGATCAGCAGCCCGATCGGAAGCAGGAGGGTGAGGAGCGAGGCGGCCAGGAAGCTGCCTAGGACCAGGGTCGACGCCATGTCCTCTCTCTCTTTCTCATGGGGTGAGCACGGGTGTGGGATGCGGCGTGGTATCCGGCCCGGGGCCGGGGGCAAACGGCGGTGGAGGCTCGGAGGCGAGCACCGGCGCCGGTGGTGGGTAGCTCTCGGGCTCAAGCCAGCGATAGAAGCCGACAAGCATGGCGACCGTGAACGAGATCGATCCGAGCACCCACATCACGCCGCCCGCGATCTGCTGATCGGTCATGGCCGAGATTCCGCCGGGCCGGGTGGCCAGGTCGGCGTAGTGCGTGTACAGCGGGTGCGGCACCAGCACCAGCGTTATGGCCAGGATCCAGCCGACGACCATGCCTCCGACCACGTAGGCCACGCGCGCCGGCCACTGCAGACGCGGGCGCAGCGGGCCGGGATCGATCACGCGGGCCCAGAACAGCAGGCCGGTGAAGAAGAACAGGGCGTGCTCGCAGTTGTGGATGGTCTGGTTGGTCAGCGTGGCGTTGTAGGCCGCCGGGAGGTGCCAGAGCACGAACGTCGCGTTGAACAGAACCCAGGCCGGCAGCGGCCGGGCCAGTGCGCGCAGGGGCGCGGTCCACCGGGCCCGGGCGATCGTGCGTCCCACCTTGGTGCGCGTGCGAATCGGCAGCGCCCGCCACATCCGCGGCCATGGGCGTCCGAGCAGGATCAGCGGGGGCGCGACGGTCAGCAGCAGCACGTGCTGGAGCATGTGCACCCAGAACAGCTGATCGGCGTAGTTGTCGATCGGTCCGTCCAGGGACACGACGATCGTGACCAGACCGGCCGCGAAGGCCACGGTGCGCAATCGCTCCTGCCGGCGCCAGCCACGCCCGCCCAGCCAGTAGAGGAGCCCGGCGATGACGACGTAAACGAGCGCCGCCTGGATCGTCCAGCCCCCCAGGTTCACGCCTACACCAGGTAGAGGATGATGAACATCAGGACGCCGACGCCGGCGTAGTACGCCCAGAAGAACGAGCAGGCGTCGATGTTGGCCCGCGTCAGCGCGATGTCCTCGGTCGGCACCCCCTCACGCACGGGGCGGTTGAGCCCCTCCCGCCGGGCCCGCCACAGCGTGGCGAGTTGGGTTTCGATCCAGTAGAGACAACCGACGCCCAACACCGCATACAGGGCGGTCCAGCCGAAGAAGACCGCCGCGTAGCCGCCCTGGGAGGCGCCGAAGTCGAGCTGGGTGTACTCGATGAACTGGAGCACGATCGCCGCGAACGCCATGATCAGCGCCGCGAGGCCGGCCCCGAGCGTGTCGCTGGGTCGCAGGGCCCCAAGCCGGAACACGATCGCGCTCAGGGCGAGCAGCGCCGCGATCGCCAGCCCCAACCCGAGCGATGGGTCGACCGCGCCGATCTTCCACGAGTGGTTTGAGTCGATCGAGCGCAGATAGAAGTAGGCGAATACGAACGACAGGAAGAAGAACGAGGCCGACCCCACCCACAAGCGGATCGCAACCCACACGGCCCGTAGCTGCCAATCGGGGGGCTCGGGCTCGACGTGGCCGGCGAGCGGTGCTGAGGCTGATGCTTCCATGTCCTACCTCACCCTTCTCTATGCCGACCCGCCGGCGGGAGCCACGGCCGGCCTGCCCACGGGAACCGGTTCCACTCCGTACGGGTACGGATCGGGATCGAACACGGGCGTTCGCTCGAAGTCGTACACGGGCACCGGCGTGGCCAGCTGCCACTCGGGGGACTTCGAATGCCACGGGTTGGCCTCGGCCGGCTCGCGCTTGATGAGCAGCGACCACACCACGTTGTAGAGGAAGATCAGCATCGAGAGGCCGAGGACGAAGGCCGACACCGATGCCCAGTCGTTCAACACCTGGAAGCTCGGGTTGTAGGTGACCGCTCGTCGCGGCATGCCCATGAACCCGAGCGCGAACAGCGGCGCGAAGGTCGAGTTGAAGGCCAGGAACATCGACCAGAAGTGGATCTTGCCGAGCCGCTCGCTCAGCGTGAACCCGGTCATCTTCGGCACCCAGTAGTAGATCGCGGCGAAGAAGGTGAACACCAGCCCGCCCATGATCGTGTAGTGGAAGTGGGCCATCGAGAAGAAGCTGCCGTGCGTGGTGACGTCGCTGGGCACGTCGGACAGGAACACGCCCGAGATACCGCCGAACAGGAAGTTGAACGCCCACGCCAGGCAGAACAGCATCGGGACCGTGAACCGTATTCGCCCGCGCCATAGCGTCCCCATGAAGCACAGGAAGGTGAACCCGGTGGGCAGCGAGATCAGCTCGGTGGAGAGCATGTAGAACGGGCGCAGGTCGGCATTGATGCCGCTCACGAACAGGTGGTGCTGCCAGACGAAGAAGCTCAGCAGCCCAACCCCGAGCATGCCGGCGACGGCCAGGCGATAGCCCCACAGCGGCTTGCGCGCGAACACCGGCAGAAGCTCGAGCACGATGCCGAATCCAGGCAGGGCCACGATGTACACCTCGGGGTGCCCGAACACCCAGAACAGGTTCTGGAACAGGTAGGAGCTTCCGCCCTGGCCGGCCACGTAGAACGCGGTCTGGATGGTCCGGTCCATGGCGCCCATCAACAGTGCGGCGATCAGCATCGGTGCGGCCAGGAACATCAGGACGCAGGTCGCGAGCACGGCCCAGCAGAAGATCGGCAGCCGCGTCCAGGTCATGCCCGGCGCGCGCATCGTGATGATCGTCACGGCGATGTTCAGCCCGAGCAACGTCATCGACACGCCGACCAGCGCGAAGAAGCCGATGTAGGCGTCGTAACCGGCCGTGTTCTGGTCCCCGAGCGGCTGATAGCCGGTCCAGCCGGTCTGGAAGCCGCCGAAGAAGATCGTGGTGATCAGGACCACGCCGGCCGCCATCAACAGCCAGAACGTGAACGACTCGATCCGGGGGAAGGCCATCCGGCGTGCGCCGATCATCGGCGGAACCACCCAGTTGGCGAATGGCCCCAGGATTCCTGAGGTCATCATCCCCATCATCATCGTGCCGTGCATGCCGACCAGGGTCAGGTACTGGTTGGCGCCGAACACGTGCGTGTTGGGCTGAAGCAGCTCGGTCCGGATCAGCATCGCGTTGAGGCCGCCGATGAAGAAGAAGACGCCGATGCCGACCAGGTACTGGATCGCCACGACCTTGTGATCGGTGCACAGGCGGAAGTAGCGCCCGACCCCCTCCTCGAGGGCCTCGTGCTCGGCCAGGGTCGGCGGGTAGCCGAGCATCCGCCTGATCGGATAGTTGGCGAACCCCATCCCGATCAGGAAGCCGACCACCCCGAGGAAGTACCCGAGCATGATCGCGACGTCGTTCTGCCCCGCCTGGGTTGAGTAATAGTCGAGGTTGGCGCCGTGGATCCCGATGCCGATGCGGTAGCCGACGGCGTAGCCGATGATCCCGAGCACGATGCCGGCGACCAGGTTGAAGCCGAACAGGCGGCGCCAGAGCGGCGGTCGGGCGACGGAAACGGCGATCGTGCTCATCCACCCCTCCTTTGCGGGTCCGGGAAGTAGGTCTTGGAGTACGGGCCCAGCGCCTTGGTCGACGGCGCGTACTGCGTCTCCTGGGTCCGGATCCAGCTGGCGAAATCGGCCTTGCTGACCACGTGCGCGGTCTCGAACATGTAGCCGTGCCAGACGCCGCACAGCTCGGCGCAGCGGATGTTCACGGTGAGCGGGCCCTTGGTCGTGACGTAGGCGATGTTGTCCACTCCCGGGTTGGCGTCGGCCTTGACGCCGAGCTGGTAGGCCCAGAACGAGTGGATCACGTCGAGCGAGGTGACGTGGAACTCGACGAGTGTGTTGGCCGGGAGCTCGAGGTGCGGCGTCTCCACGCCGCCGTAGCCCGGAAAGCGATAGGTGAACTCCCACTGCTGGGCGATCACCTGGACCTGGAGCGGAGGGTCGGCCTTCGAGGCGGTCGGAACGGCGATGGGGTTCGGGCCCTGGCCGCCGCCCGAACCGTCGGCGAGTAGACGAATCGAGCCGTAGCCGGCCAGGATGAGGACGATCACGCTCGTGATGACCAGCCACCACAGCTGGATGCCGGCGTGGCCGCGGATCGGCGGCCCGTCGACGTAGACGTCGGGCTCGCGCTCACGGAAGACGATCAACGCGTAGGTCATGTACACGAGCACGGCGGCGGCCACCGGCACCGACAGCGCCATCAGGACGATGTTGTCCGTCACCTGGCCGGAGGCCTCGACCGACCCGTTGCCAGGCGGCAGGCCGGGGCCCAGCACGAACACGACCAGCGCCGTCCCGATCACGCTGACGACCAGCCACCACAGGACGATGCGCAGGAAGTGGTTCGGCTCGTTTACCTCGGACAACCTCTCAGACCACCTTGATGAAGCCGTCCATGTAGCCGACGGTCTGCATAGGCCCGCCGAAGCCCTGGATGAAGCCGGCCGCGCACGGCACGAAGCACTGCCAGCGGTACAGGCCCTTGGCCGGTGTGCGGAACGTGAATCCGATCGTCTCGTGATCGGTGCTCAGCGGGCAGGGAGCGTTCGCGCACGGGTTCTTGGCGCTGTCCGGGGTGCCCTCGAGCGGCACCGATAGCCCGATCGCGGGGATCGCGAACACGTGCGAGGCAGCGTCCGGGTCGATCGCCTGCGTCGTCTTGCCGTTGAGCGTGAACGTCCCACCGACCGTCCCCGTGGCCTGTCCGATAAACGGGTTGCGCAGGCCGGTCTGCGAGTCGAACTGGAAGATCGTGACGTGCACCAGCGTGTTGGCCGGTAGGACGTACGTCGTGACGTGGCGCCAGTTCTCATCCTTGGCGTCGACCGCGTAGTAGGAGACCCACGTCGGATGCGGATCGTTGCCGGCGGCCGCGGCGACCACGGACAGGTACAGGTTCGTGCCGCTCGAGGTCTCGACCGCGTTGGCCGACCCGGGGACGTTCGTCAGGTATAGGCCGATGTACAGGCCGATCGCTACGCAAACGATTGCGGCTGCAACCGCAATACCCGCTAGTCGCTTCCCAGACGCGCTCATCTCTCCTCGGCGCGGTGTTATACAGTGCCCCCGCGACGACAAACCGGCAGATGACAGGGATGTCATCCTGGCGTCATTTACAGGTCATCTGCTCGGAGGTATCGTCCCAAACAGACGTGGGGGCTCGAAAGAGCAAATGCGCATATTGATTGTCGAGGACGAGGCGCGGATCCGCGCCTTCCTGGCGCACGCCTTCGAGGCCGAGGGCTTTGTGGTCGACGTGGTCGGGGACGGCGAGCAGGGCCTCTCACGCGCGTTGTCGGGGAACTACGACCTGGTCATCCTGGACCTCCTGCTGCCGGGACGCAGCGGGCTGGACGCCCTCCGCGAGCTACACCGGGAGCGGTCGGATCTCCCGGTGTTGATCCTCTCGGCGCGCACCGAGCTGCCGCTCAAGCTGCGCAGCTTCGAGCTCGGCGCGGTCGACTACGTGGCCAAGCCGTTTTCGCTCGACGAGCTTCTGGCCCGCGCTCGCGTGCAGCTGCGCCGCGCGCGCGTCGCCGACGCCACCAGCGAGATCCGGGTTGGGCGCCTCGCGCTCGACCTCGCCCGACGGCAGGCCCGCGTCGGGGAGAGCGTCGCCGACCTGTCCGACCGGGAGTTTCGCCTGCTCCATTTCCTCATGCAGCACGTCGGCGAGGTGATCAGCCGCGAGCGCCTTCTCTCCGAGGTGTGGGGGTACGACTTCGACCCCCGGTCGAACGTGGTCGACGTGTGCGTGCGCCGCCTGCGCCGGCGGCTGGGCCCGGACGCCCCGATCGAGACAGTGCGCAATGCGGGTTATCGCGCAGCCGCCTGACGCGATCGCCGCCGCTTGGGATGGCGGTGGCTTTCTGCGCGATGTCCGGAACACGGCCCGGCGCTACCGCGTAGAGCTGCTGTGGGGGTTTTTCGCCGCGGCGAACTACGCGGCGATGGTCGCTTGGCCGTCCTGGGAGACGATCCCGTTTCATTTCGTTTGGATCAGCCTCACACTGCTATACGGCTTTCGCGTCTGGCCGATGCGGGCCACGCTCATCGTGCTCGCCTTCGTGGTCGCGTTCACCGGAGCGTCGATCATGCTCGACGCCTTCGAGGGAATTCAGCTGTGGGGCGAGTTGTTCGAAGTCCCCTTGATGTCGGCGATGTTCCTGGCCATGGTGTGGCATGCCCGCCGCCGCGTCGACGCGCTGCTCGTGGCCGAGGCCGAGGCCGAGGAACGCCGCGCGCTGCTCGAGAGCCAGGAGCGGTTCATCCATGACGCCTCGCACGAGCTGCGTACGCCGCTGACCATCGCGAGAGGGCACCTCGAGCTGCTGGCCGCCCACGGCCCGTCGGGCGGCCTCGATGTGGCCCTCGACGAGCTGGGCCGAATCGACGCGATCATCGAACGGCTCCTGCTCCTCGCCGCGGCCGAGCAACCCGACTTCCTGCGGACCGAGGCGGTGGCGCTCGAGCCGTTCCTCGAGGACGTGTTCATGCGCTGGCCGGAGGTGGCGCCGCGCGCCTGGCGGCTCGGCCCGCTGGCCGACGTGACGCTACTGGTCGACCCCGACCGGCTCCGCGCAGCTCTCGATGCGCTGATCGAGAACGCCATCAAATACACCGACGAGCGCGACGCGATCGAACTGCGGGCGCGCCGGGCCGGCCCGAGCCGGGTGCTGATCGAGGTCGAGGACGAGGGCTCCGGCGTGCAGGAGGATGCGCTGGCGCGGATCTTCGAGCGCTTCGCCCGAGCCGACGCCGCGCGGACACGCTCCACGGGCGGGGTTGGGCTCGGGCTGGCCATCGTCGATGCGATCGCCAAGGCCCACGGCGGTCGCTGCAGGGCGCGCAACACCGGCCACGGATCGGTCTTCGGCCTCGAGCTTCCGGCGGGCGTGCCCGCCCGGTCCGCTCAGCGCCTGCCCGAGCTGAGCTCCTCGAGCACCTGAGGGTCGATCCGCCCGGCGTAGCGTGCGCTCCCCGCGATCACGGTGGGGGTCGTGACGACCCCGCCCTTGACGCCTGACTCGAAGTCCCGGCGGATTCGCGCCAGTACCGCTTCGCCGCGCCGGTCGGCGTCGAAGCGCTCGAGGTCGAGCCCGAGCGTGCGGGCCCGCGCCCAAAGATGGGGATCCTCGAGTCGGCCCTGGTCGGCGAACAGCAGGTCGTGCATCTCCCAGAACCGCCCCTGGAGCCCGGCCGCCTCGGCCGCGCCGGCCGCCGCCCAAGCCCGCGGGTGGCTGGTCCGGACGGGAAAGTGGCGAAACACCGTGCGCAGCGGCACCCCCTCCATCTGGCGGGCGGCGACGGCGCAGTACGGGCACTCGAAGTCGGCATAGACGATCACGATCGGCGAGCGCGCCGGACCGCGGACGTGATCCTCCTCAGACGGTCCCGGTAGGGGCGCCGAGCGCAGATCGGTCAAGCTGGATGCCGCTCAGGCTACGTCTGCGCGGAACCCGCGGTGACCGCGTCCAGACCGTCGAAGATCAGGTTGGCGCCGGGAAGGTCGGTCACGGCCGGGGCCTGGTAGCTCCAGGCCACCACGGCGTCCGGCCCGACGATCACCAGTGCCCGCTGGGGAAAGCCGCCCGGGTGATACACGCCGAAGGCTCGGCAGACCTCGCCCTTGGGCTCGAAGTCCGAGAGCTGCTCGATGCTCACCCCGAGCTTCTCCCGAAACGCCGTCTGGGACCAGCGCGCGTCGCAGGACACGCCGTACATGGTCACGTCGCGCTTGGCCAGGTAGTCGCCGAGGACGTCCTCGTAGAGGCCGATCTGATCGGTGCACACCGGGCTGAACGCGAATGGGTAGAACACCAGCACGGTGGTCTTGCCCTCGAGGTCGGCGCGGGTGAACTCGCTGCCGTCCTCGCGCACCAGCGTGAACTCCGGAGCGGGCGTCCCGGCGGGGATCGGTCCCTCCCCCGCGGCGCCGGTCATCGGCGCAGGCCGAGCTCGCGCAGCAGCGTGCGGTAGCGCTCGAGGTCGCTGTCCCGCAGGTAATTGAGCAGTCGCCGGCGGCGGCCGACGAGCATGAGCAGGCCGCGGCGCGAGTGGTGGTCCTTGCGGTGCTCGCGCAGGTGCTCGTTGAGGTCGTTGATGCGTGCCGTGAGCAGGGCGATCTGGACCTCGGTCTTGCCGGTGTCGGCCGGTCCGTCGCCGAACTGCGAGATCAGCTCCTGCTTGCGTTCCTGGGTGATGGCCATCGGCTTCGTGAGGCTAGCAGGCCGCGCGTCTGCGGCTCACGATCGGCCGGAGTCCCGGCAGAGCGCGCGGGTCCGGTCCACGTCGGTCCGCATCTGCTCGATCAGCGCCTCCGGCGAGTCGAAGCGCCGCTCCCCGCGCAGCCGGGCCAGGAAGTCGATCCGGAGCTCGGTGCCGTACAGGTCCTTGTCCCAGTCGAGCAGGTAGGCCTCGACGAGCAACGACCGACCGGCCCCGAAGGTCGGCCGCACGCCGATGCTCACCGCCGCGCACGCCTCCGCGGTGCGGGCGGCGTAGATTCCGTGCCCGGGGCACACCAGGGCCTCGTCGGGCACCAGGTTCGCGGTCGGGAAGCCGAGCGTACGTCCGCGCTGGTCGCCCTTGACGACCTCGCCGCGGAGCTGAAACGGGGCACCCAGGAAGCGAGCCGCGAGCTCCACCTCGCCGGCCAGGACCAGCCCGCGAATGTGGCTCGAGGAGACGATCTCGCCCTCGACCTCCACCAGCGGCACCACCCGGGTCTCGAACCGGCGGTCCGCCGCCAGAAGCGCCGGGTCGCCGGCCGCCTTGTGACCGAAGCGGAAGTTCTCCCCCACCGCCACCCGCGTGGCCTGGAGGCGCTCGACCAGGATGTGGTCGATGAACTCCTGCGGGCTCTGATGAGCGAAGCCCTGGTCGAACGGGATCACTACGAGCTCGTCGACCCCCAGCGCGCCGATCAGCTCGGCCTTGACCTCGAGGCTGGTCAGTAGCTTGGGGGCGGCCTCGGGGCGAACCACGCGCCGGGGATGAGGCTCGAACGTGAGCACGGTGTCGCTGCCCCGGATCACCTCGCGGTGGCCCAGGTGAACGCCGTCGAAGTCGCCGACAGCCACTCGCCGCGGCCGTCCCCGGACCTCGGAGAGCATCGTCACACGCACGGCGCGGAAGGCTAGTGGGTTGAGCCGAGACGTTTCGCCCGGAAGGCCGTGGCCGGGGGCCGTCAGGCGAGGACGCAGGATCCGACGCGTAGCAGAGCTACGCGAGGATCCGAGGACAAAGCCTGGCGGTCATCCGGGCCGGCATTACGGGTGGAACGGTGAGGTGAGACCCACTTAGTGGTCCGCGGTGGTTCGCAGCCCGACGATCGGGGCCAGTCGCCCGCCGGGGCGAGGCTCGGCGAGGGCGACCAGGCCGTTTTCGTCGGTCAGCCGGAGCACCGGGGCGGAAGTCGCCGCCCCGGGGACCGTCCCGCCATGTCCGGCGCGGCGCGCCTGCTCGGCGTCCAGGCGGATCTCGGGCAGGAAGTTGAGCGCGTCGCCCAGCGCGACGATCCGCTCGGGATCGGCGTCACTCACCGCGAACGGCCCGATCCGAGTGCGGCGGAGCGCCTCGCAGTAGGCATCGCCCAGGTCGGCGATCAGGCTTCGCACGTAGGTCCCGGACGAGCACTCGATCGCAAAGCCGCGGCGATCGAGATCCCGCCAGCGCTCCTCGAAGCGGTACACCGTGACCTCCCGGGCGTGGAGCTCGACTGTCTCCCCGGCTCGGGCCAGCACGTAGGCCCGCCGGCCGCCGACCTTCACGGCCGAGAACGCCGGGGGGCGCTGGCGGACGATGCCGGTGGGGAGGTTCAGCTCGCCCTCGGGCACGACCCCGGTGACCGTGATCTCCCCCTCGGGATCGCCGGTCGTGGAGATCGCTCCGAACCGTGCGGTCACCTCGTAGGACTTGGGCAGCGCCATCAGGAAGCGCTGGACCCGGGTGGCGCGGCCGACCAGGACCAGAAGCAGCCCGGTGGCGAACGGGTCGAGCGTCCCGGCGTGACCGACCCGCAAGTGCCCCCGACCGCGCGTGCGCCCCCCAGGGAGCGGCGCATCCGGGCGACCACGTCGTGTGAGGTGACCCCCGCCGGCTTGTCGTACAGGACGACGCCGTCGGTCACGTAGTGGCGGCGCGGTAGCCCGAAAGCTGCTGCGCGACTTCCTCGCGCAGGAACGCGACCAGCTCGTCGTGGCCCATCGCGGTGGAGAAGCCGGCGGCCTGGCGGTGTCCGCCGCCGCCCTGGGCGCGTGCGATCGCGGACACGTCGACGCGCTCGTCGCTGGCCCGCAGCGAGACCTTGCGCGGCGGGCCGCCGTTGTCGGAGAGACGCTCGCGGACCAGCGCGGCCACCGCGGTGCCCTCGACGGCGCGGAGGTGGTCGATGACCCCCTCCGAGTAGCTCTCCTCCGCGCCCGACTCGGCGAAGTCGACCGCGTCGAGCTCGGTGATGGTCAGGCGGCCGTCGTCGTAGCGTGCGACCTTGGACAGTCCCCGGGCCAGGAGAGCGAGCTTGCCGAACGGAATCCCCTCGTAGACCCGGCGGTAGATCTCGTGCACGTCGACCCCGGCGGCGATCAGGTCGGCGGCCATCTCGTGCGCGCGCGGGCCGGTGTTCTCGTACATGAAGCGGCCGGTGTCGGTGATCAGCCCCACGTACAACGCCTCGGCGATGTTCACGGTGGCCTTCACCCCGAGACCGCGCATCAGGTCCCATACGATCTCGGCCGTGCACGACGCCTCGGGGAGGACGTAGTTGACCGTGCCGAACCGGGTGTTGTCGTGGTGGTGATCGATGTTCACGATGCGGGCGCCCGGCCGCCGGAATGCCTCGGCCGGGTTGCGCTCGAGGTTGCCACAGTCCAGGAACACAATCGTGCGCTCCTCGAGGTCCTCGGGCGGGGCGCTGACCAGCCCGGAGAGAGGGAAGAACTCGTACTCGTTGGGCAGGGGGAACTCGCCCGCGTCGATGAACATCAGGCTGTCGCGACCCTCGGCGGTCAGGATCTCCTGCATGGCGATCAGCGAGCCCAGCGCGTCGCCGTCGAGGTTCTCGTGGGTGACGACGATCAGCTTGCCGGCCGAGCGAAGCTCGTCGAGGACCTCGTCTCTGCTCGCCGCCCCCGCACCGTTCTCACCCATCCGGCTCGGGCCCCCCGGGGCGGGTGGGGATCTCATTAATCAGCTGCGTGATCCGCATGCCGCGAACGACCGATTCGTCGTATTCGAAGGTGAGCATCGGCGTGTGCTTGAGCGTCAGCTCAGCCGCCACCCGCGCCTGGAGGAAGCCGTGCGCCGAGCGCAAGCCGTCCAGCGTCTCCGCCCGCGTCTGCTCATCCCCGAGGACGCTCACGTATACCCGCGCGTGGCGCAGGTCGGGACTTGTCTTGACAGCGGTGACGGTCACGAAGCCAACTCGCGGGTCCTGCAGATCTTTGGCGATCGCATCGCTGAGCACTGCGCGCACAGCCTCGTCGACACGCCGCATCCGGCCGTCGCCCATCCTATCCGCTCCACTGCAATCGTGTGCGGCGCGCGGTATCGCTCACTCCGTCAGCTCCTCGACCGATGTGACGATGCGCTGGATCCGGACGTTGTCCGGCCAGCGCGCCTCGATCCAGCGCTCGACGTTGTCGGCCGCCGCGGCCAGGACAGCCAGCGACCCGCCGGTCAACGCCGCGGTCAGCCTGGCCCGCTGCCACAGGTCCTGGTGGTCCACCTCGGCGACCGCCACGCCCAGGCGGCCGTGAAGCTGAGCCTTGATCGAGGACAGCTCCTTGCGCTTGGACTTGAGGCTCCCGGCGTCGGGGAAATGCAAGTCGATCACCAGCACCGCCACGAAGCCGCTGCTGCCCGACATCGGCAGCCCATCCGCCGACTACACGAGCTCGCGCTCGACCTGACGAGTGGCGTACGCCTCGAGCACATCGCCTTCCTTGATGTCGGCGAAGTCCCGGAGCACCACCCCGCAGTCGTAGCCCGACGCGACCTCGCGGACGTCCTCGTTGAACCGGCGCAGGCTCTGGATCTCCCCGTCGTAGATCACCGTGCCGTCGCGGACCAGGCGGACCTTCGAGCCACGGGTCACGCGACCGTCGGTCACGTGGCAGCCGGCGATCGTGCCCACCCGGGAGGCGCGGAAGATCTGGCGCACCTCGACCGTGCCGAGCGTCTCCTCGACCTCCTCGGGGGCGAGCATGCCCTGCATGGCGTCGCGCAGTTCCTCGATCGCGCGGTAGATCACCGAGTAGTGACGGATCTCGACGCCCTCGCGCTCGGCCACGGCCCGGGCGTCGCCGACCGGTCGGACGTTGAAGGCCAGGATGACCGCATCGGAAGCGGCGGCCAGCATCACGTCGGACTCGGTCACGCCACCCACCGCGCCGCGGATCACGTTGACTGACACCTCGTCCTGCGGGAGCTTGGCGATCTCGTCCTCGATCGCCTCCAGCGACCCGGCCACGTCCGACTTCATCACCAGGTTGAGCTCCTGCACGCCGGCCTTGAAGATGTCCTCGAGCGAGACCTTCTTGCTGCTGCGGCGGGCCAGAGCCTCGGCCTTCAGTCGGGTGGCCCGCTCGGTGGCCAGCTGGCGAGCGCGGCGCTCGTTCTCGACCGCGCGCACGTGTTCGCCGGCCTCGGGCACGCCGTTGAAGCCCAGCACCTCGACCGGCTCGCCCGGCAGGGCCTGGCCGACGCGGTTGCCCGTGAAGTCGTTCATCGCCCGCACCCGGCCCCAGTCGGCGCCGGCCACCAGCGAGTCGCCCACCTCGAGCGTCCCCCGCCCGATCAGGATCGTCACCACCGGGCCGCGCCCGGGGTCGAGCTTAGACTCGATCACCGTGCCGGAGGCGGCCGCTTCGGGATTGGCCCGGAGCTCCTCGACCTCGGCCATGACCAGGATCGTGTCGAGCAGGTCGTCGAGTCCCTCGCGAGTCTTGGCCGACACGTTGACGAACTCGGTGTCCCCACCCCACTCGACCGGCTGGAGCCCGAGTTGGGACATCTCGGCGCGCACGCGGTCGGGCTGCGCGCCCTCCTTGTCGATCTTGTTGACCGCGACCAGCATCGGCACTCCGGCTTCCTTGGCGTGGTCGACGGCCTCCTGGGTCTGGGGCTTCACGCCGTCGTCGGCCGCGACCACGATCACTGCGATGTCGGTGACCTTGGCGCCGCGGGCACGCATGGCGGTGAACGCCTCGTGCCCCGGGGTGTCCAGGAAGGTGATCTCCCTGCCGTCGTGATCGACCTGGTAGGCACCGATGTGCTGGGTGATGCCGCCCGCCTCGCCCGCGGCCACGTGCGTGGAGCGGATGGCGTCGAGCAGCGAAGTCTTGCCGTGGTCGACGTGACCCATGATCGTGACCACCGGCGGGCGCTCGACCAGCTCCTCCTCGGCGTCGTCGAACACCGGCTCGGCCGTCGTCTCGTCCTCGGAGTGGATGACCTCGACGTCCTTGCCGAGCTCGGCCGCGAGCACCTGGACGGCTTCATCGGACAGGGTCTGGGTGAGCGTCTTCATCTCGCCCAGCGCCATCAGCTTCTTCATGATCTCGGGCACCGGGACATCGAGATACTCGGCGACGTCCTTGACCGTCGAGCCGCTCGCGATGCGGATTGCGTCCGGCTCGGCCAGCGCGGTCTGCGACGGACGCGACTCGGCTTCCTCGTCGTAGACGCCTCGGCGGCGACGGCCGCGGCGCTGACGGCGCGGCGGCTGATTGGACTGCGGGGGTCCGCCGCCGGTGGTCGCGCGACGCGAAGCTTGTGAGTCGATCACCACGCGGCGGCGCCCGCCGGCGCTGCCGGGCGCGCGTTCGCCCTGAAGCGAGTCGCGGGTTGGGCGCTTGTGACCGGTATCGCTCTCGTTGCGGCGCGGCGGGGCGTCGGATCCGGAGCGCGGCGCGGCGTCGCCGCGGCCCTCGGGACGCGGGGCGGGCGCTTCCGAGCGCGGGGCGGCCGCTTCCGAGCGCGGGGCGGGTGCTTCGGCGCGAGCGGCGGGTGCCTCGGGCCGACCCTGACGCGGGCGCTGGGCACGCTCGCCGCCACCGTCGGTTCGCTGGGCGCCTCGCGGCTGGCGCCCGCCGTCCGCCGGCGCCGACGGCGCGGCCTTTGCGGTCCCGGCTCCGTCGCCGCCGCCGTTCCCGAGCACGCGGCTGGCCTCGGCCTCGTCAACCGAGGAGGACACCGCCTTGACCTTCAGGCCGGCCGCCTGCAGCTGGGCGAGCACCTCCTTCGGCGCAAGCCCGCGCTCCTTGGCGATCTCGTGTACACGTTTACTCATCTAAGGCGCTCCAGTGTAGGACCCTACTCCCCGGGGCCCGAGGCGGCCTGGACTTGGTTGGTGTCCTTACCTTCGAGCGCCTGGTGGGCCTCGATGCCGCAGTAATGCGAGCCCGGAAGGGCGGCATTCGGACAGCGCCGCCCGTTGGAGAGGATCGCGTGGCAGCGGCCCTGCGTCTCCTCCTCCTCGTAACCGTGCTGCGCCTCCTCGGCGGCAAACTCGGTCTCCGAGCGGATGTCGATCCGCCACCCGGTCAGGCGAGCGGCCAATCGCGCGTTCTGACCCTCGCGACCGATGGCCAGCGAGAGCTGGTCGTCGGGGACGATCACCGTGGCCTGCTTGCCGGCGTCGTCGACCAGCACCTCGCGCACGCGCGCGGGCGAGAGCGCCTTGGCCACGAACCGGGCGGGCTCGTCGTTGTAGGGGATGATGTCGATCTTCTCGCCGCGCAACTCGGAGACAACCATGCGCACCCGCGAGCCGCGCGGGCCGACGCAGGCGCCGACCGGGTCGACCCCGTCGACATGGGAGACGACGGCGATCTTCGAGCGGTAACCGGGCTCACGGGCCACGTTGGTGATCTCGACCAGGCCGTCGGCGATCTCGGGTACCTCGAGCTCGAACAGCTGCTTGATCAGCTCGGGATCGCGCCGGGAGACGATGATGCTCGGGCCCTTGGTCGAGTTCGAGACGTCCTTGATCACCGCCTTGATCCGCTGCGAGTGGTCGTACCGCTCGCCTTCGACCTGCTCTGACTTGGGCAGCAGCGCCTCGACCCGCTCACGCAGCTGGACCAGCGTGTAGCGCGAGTCGGACTGCTGGACGATGCCGGTGATGAGCTCGCCGACGCGATCGCGGTACTCCTCGAACATCATGTCGCGCTCGGCCTCGCGGATCCGCTGGAGGATCACCTGCTTGGCGGTCTGCGCGGCGATCCGGCCAAAGTCGTGTGGGGTTACATCCTCGGTCTCGATCTGGTCCTCGTACTCCTTGAGCTTCTCCAGATCGATCTCGGGCTCGGGCGGCTCGCGCATCTCGCCGGTCTCGGGGTCGACGGTCGGCTGCTCGGCCGGGGTGGCCTCGACCAGCAGTTGCTCCTCGAGCTCGGGCGGGATCTTCAGCTCCCACACCTTGAAGTCGCCGCTGTCGCGGTCCATCTCGACCTTGGCGTAGCGGGCCGCGTCGGGCGTCTTCTTGTACGCCGACAAGAGGGCGTCTTCGAGCGCCTCCATCAGCTTCTCGGAGGAGATGTTCTTTTCGGCGGCAAGACCGCGGACGGCCTCGACGATCTCTCTCGACATGACTTCAGTCTCCAGGTACGAGGTTGGAGCGGGCGATGTGCTCGTAAGGGATCGTGACCACGCCCTCCTGCGCGGCGATCGTCACATCGTTGTCCGATGCGCCGACCAGCTCGCCGGTCACGCTCCGGTGTCCGTCCCGGGAGTCCCGCAGGCGCACCCGAGCATGGCGGCCCAGGAAGCGCGTGTAGTGCTGCGGCTTGGTCAGGGGACGGTCCTGTCCGGGAGAGGACACCTCGAGCGAGTACCGGTCGCGATACTCGCCCAGCAGGGTCGAGACGCGCTCGCACAGCGCGAGCGTCACGCCGTCGGGATGATCGATGAACAGTCGCAGAATCCCGTTGGAGGCGACCTCGGCCAGAAGGACCTCGACGTCCGGCTCGCTGGCGGCGAGCCGCGCTTCGATCTCGGCCTGAAGGTCGCTACTGCCGGCACTCACTCTCGGTCTCCTCCGTCCGTAAAACTCATAAAAAAAGCGGGCCAGCGCCCACTTCGGGTACTGCCACCGGGCAGAACCCGGCGCTCAACTTCAGGTTTCAGATTAGCACCGTGAGGCGGGCCTGACACGCCCTGGGCCTCCCGGGCTCCGTTCGATTAGAGCCGTATGCGTGGCGCGCTTCACGCGACGGAGGCCCAGTGCGTGGCCAGGCCCGCCTCCGTGCTCTTGCTCGTCGTCCGCGCGCCGGGACGCCCCGGCATACCCACCAGTGGGCTTCGAAAAGCTAGGAGTCCGACGCGTCGGCGCGGGCGCGGGCGCGGTCGCGGTAGATGCGGTAGTCGCGCCGGCCGGGCTGCAGGCCCGCGGCTTGGGCCAGAGGCTGGCGCGCCTCGGCGTGGCGGCCGAGCATCTGCAGCGAACGGCCCAGGCAGAACAGCGCGTAGTCGTTGGTTGGCGCGCGGTCGATCACGGCCTGGAACTCCTCGGCGGCCTGCTCGTAGCGCTGGGCGCCGAACAGGGCGCGGCCCAGCGCCTCGCGGATCGAGGTCTTGTCGGGGGCGAGATCGCGGGCCCGCGCGAGTGGGATCGTGGCCTGGTGGTTGTGCCCGGCCTCGAGCAGCTCGGTGCCGCGGACGTACAGCTCGTAGACGTCTTCCATCCCCTCGAAGTGTAGAGCGGGGGTCAGGCAGTCCGGCGAGGCCGACGGAGCGCGCGCTTGGGTCGCGGCGGGAGCGCCCACAGGGCACGCAGGGCACCGCCCAGGCCGAGTCCGGCGCGGAGCTGGGCCCGCAACGCGCGACGCTGACGGAGCGTCGGCAGGATCTCGTTGCCGCCGAAGCGCGCCATGCGCAGCGCGTGCACGTAGCCGACGGCGTCGGGGGAGGTGCGGAACCGACGCTCGAGCGCGGCCAGCGTGACCCCGTCGGAGATCGGGCGCCCGCTGCGGGCCAGCGCGCGCTCGAGCTCGGCCAGTTGGCCGTCGGCGTCGAGTGGACTGGTACGGCTCCAGGCCAGGACGGCGAGTACCAGGAGAACGGCGAGCACCCCGAATATGCCGAGCAGGATTGGCGCGCCCGAGCCGCTCGCCCGGACGTGCGTGGTGCCCCTTACCGTCCCCGACGGCGCGCCGGAGTCGCGGCCACCGAGTTTGTTCAGGCCGCCGGCGCCGCCGAGCAGGTTGTTCGAGTTGATCGCCGCGCGGCCGCCGCGGGCCGGGGCCGCCGCGGGTGTGGGATCGAAGGTCACCCAGCCGTAGCCCGGGAACCACGCCTCGACCCAGGCGTGGGCATCGATGTCCGAGACCAGCCAGCTCTTGGTCGCCGTGTCATAGGCGCCGGTGGTGAAGCCGGTGGAAACCCGGGCCGGGACGCCGCCCATCCGCAGCAACATGGCCATCGCGCCGGCGAACTGCTGGCAGTAGCCGATGCGGTTGCGGAACAGGAAGGCCTCGAGGGGATAGGCGGTGGGCGGCGGGTTCTCGTCGTAGGTGTAGCCGCCCGCCAGATACCGCATGACGTTCCGGACGTATGCGTAGGGCGTGTGGGCGCCCCGGGACAGCCGCTGGGAGAGCGCGTACGCCGGCGCGTATGGCGAGTTCAGGATGGCCTTGAATCCGCTCAGCCCATCCGGAGTGCTCTGGTTCTGGGGCGCGGCGCTCGAGCCGAACGCGGGGAACTGCACCGATTGCGGTGCCGGCGCGCCGGGCTCCTGCCGCTGGGGCAACGCGAGGGCGAGGTCGCTGTCGGTCGCTTCGGACGGATAGTTCTCACCGGCGCGCGCCAGGTCGCGCGGGCTGGGGTGTGGCACGTAGACGCCGACCGTGTACGCGTCACCTGGACCGAGCGGGGTGGTCGCCGCCCACGTCCCGGTGCTCGAGCCCGGGAGTGGCGGGCTGGGCAGCTGGGTGGGCTGGTCGGCGAACCCCGCGGCGATCACCTCGTTGATGCTCATCGCGCGGATCGTCACCGTCAGCGTCTGCGTGTACTTGCGGAGCGTCGCGCTGCTCACCGCCTCGGGCGGGGACCCCCCGCTGCTGCCGGATGTCCAGCCCCGGCCGTCGAACGTGTCGAGGTTCTCGGTCTTCCAGTACTCCCCGGGGAACGCCTTGGGGGAGGCCTTCACCTCGAGCACGTCCTTGCCCGTCCGCGGCCACACCAGTGGCCCGTAGCGCTGCGTCCAGTCGAATCGCTCGACGTGGGCAGGGGTGAACCCGCGGGTCAGCGCCTCGTAGTCGATCCAGGGTGAGTGCTGGTCGAGCGCCGGGGCGACGATCATCCCGATCGCCCCGGTGGCCGCGCAGGCCAGCACCACGCTGCCCCAGCGGTCCGGCGCTACCCGCTCGCCCCACATGAAGAAGGCCAGCAGACCAAACAGCACCAGCCCCTGCAGATAGGCCAGGTGCGGATGCACGAGCGTGGCCGGCACCACCACGAGCGCGATCAGCGGCAACGCGGCGCCGGCGCGGCGGACGTCGCCGAGCGCGGGCGGGGCGAACGCCAGCAGCATCCCGGCGTCGAGCAGCAGCACGGCCGCGCCCAGGAGCATCACGACGCGCGCCCACTCGTTGGCCCCGCTGTACGGGACGAGGATGCCGGGAAGCGCCGAGAGGCCCTGGTTGATCCCGTCCACGGTCACGGCGACGCGCAGGTGGATGATCCAGGAGAACGGGATGCCCGCGATCGGGAAGACGAGGAGCACGGCGACCAGTGCCAACGGCGCGCCCAGCACGCTGATCGGCTCGCCGTGGCCGCCGCGCGCGGCCACTGCGCGCTCGCGCTCGAACAGGGCCGGGCCGATGCCGGCCAGCCCCACCGCCACCGCGAGCAGGCCGAGCAGCCGCCAGGTGGGCGCCGGCTGCATCAGGGTTCCCCACCGCAGCACGCCGTACAGCCCGAGCGCGGCGAACGCGGTCAGCCGCACGAACGGCCGGTCTCGGCCGCGGGTCGCCGCATGGCTGGGACCGGCATCGGTCCCGAGCGGGGCGAGGACCGCGACCTGCGTGGCCCCGCTCATGCCACCGCCCGCTCTCTCGGGCGGCGCCCGACGCCGACCACGAAGCCGAGGCATCCGGACACCTCGAAGGTGGCGTCCTGCGGCTGCTTGTTCACGAGCGCCATGGGGACGACGAGGACCGCGGCCCGGACGCCGGCGCCGATGAGCCCGGTGGGCAGCCGCGCCATCGGTGTGGCGGCGACGTAGAGAACCTGCGCGGAGCGGGCGCCCGGAGCCAGCCCGGGGGCCCGGGTCTCGGGGCCCCCCTCGACCATGGCCAGCCGAGCGTGCGCGACCGGCCAGGCGCCCAGATCCGGCTCGACCTCGAGCGGGCGATGCTCCCCGGGCAGGAGCAGACCGCAGCCGGTGCGCCCACCGAGCTCGAGCACGAGCGAGGCAGCGGCCCTGACCGCCGCGTCGAGATGCTCGGGCTCGGCGTCCTCGCCATACTGGCGCGCGTCGAGCACGACGAGCGGACGGCTGTCGGTGTCCGCGCGCAGCCGACGCTCGAGCAGCCCCGCCCCGCGAGCCAGCGCCGGCCAATGGATCCGCGAGGCCGGCGTGCCCGGCCGGTATGGGCGCAGCCCGTCGACTTCGGTGGCGCCCAACGGCTCGATCGCGGTGGCCCCCGCCACCCGCCGCCACTTCTCCCCCGCTCCGGGCACCCATCGGACCCGTTCGGTGCGCGGAAGCACCAGGATCTCCTGGGGCGGCGACGCGCTGACCCGGACGACGCGGGCGAGCTCGAGCGCGTCGGAGACGACCAGAGAGGGCGGGCCGATCCGCCGGATCCCGCGGCGCGGAAACGAGGCCACGATGCGCACGCTCGCGGTGGGCCCGCCCGAGATCAGCGACATCTGTGCGTGGATCGGCACCGGCTTTCCGGCCAGCGAATCGATCACGGCCGCGCCGGGCAGGCCCCAGTGGCCGCGGCTGACCTCGATCGTCGCCTCGATCGGCTCCTCCTCGACGACCCGGTCTGACTCCATGTGCCGCTCGATTCGGGCGCTACGTGCGGCGAGCAGGACCCACACCGGCGCGACGACAGCGAGCGCGACGAGCGCCACCCCGGGGACGAACAGCGGCCCGGCGTCGAACAGCAGGGCGACCAGGATCAACGCCAGCCCGGCGACCCCGACCGCCCCCGCTCGGCTCACCCTCGGCGCTCCTCCAGCTCGCTCCGGCGGGCCCTCACAACGCCCTCACTGAGGACACGGCGTCGCTCACCACGTCGGCCGCGGCCCGTCGCGGGGACTCGGGCGCGAGTAGCAGGCGATGCGCCAGCACCGGTTGGGCGAGCGCCTGGACATCATCAGGCAGTGCGTGGTCGCGGCCCTGCATCATCGCATAGGCCTTGGCGGCGCGGAGCAGCAGCAGGCCGGCCCGCGGGCTGGCCCCGAGATCGACTCGGGGATCCTCGCGGGTGCGCCACAGCAGTCGCACGATGTAGTCGCGCAGCGGCTCGGAGGCGCGCACGCGCTTGGCGGCGTCCTGGGCGCTCAGCACGTCGGCGGCCGTGGCCACCGCGCTCAGCGTCAGCACGCGGTCGCCCGACTCGTGGTCGGCCAGCATCCCACTCTCCGCGCCACGCGACGGGTAGCCGAGCGAGAGCCGGGTCATGAACCGGTCGACCTGGGCCTCGGGCAGCGGATAGGTCCCCTCGTACTCGATCGGGTTCTGGGTGGCCAGCACCAGGAACGGGCGGGCCAGCTCGTGGGTGGTCACATCGACGGTCACGCGGCGCTCCTGCATGCACTCGAGCAGGCCGGACTGGGTCTTCGGCGAGGCCCGGTTGATCTCGTCGACCAGCACCACGTTGGCGAACACCGGACCCGGGCGGAACTCGAAGCGCTGCTCGCGCTGGAGGTAGATGTTGGTGCCGACCACGTCGGCGGGGAGTAGGTCCGAGGTGCACTGCACGCGCGCGAACTGGCAGTCGATCGAGCGGGCGAGCGCGCGGGCCAGCGCGGTCTTGCCGACGCCCGGATAGTCCTCGATCAGGACATGTCCCTCGGATAACAGGGCGACCATCAGATGCGTCAGCGTCTCCGAGCGCACCTGCACGGCGCTCGCGATGTTGCCCGCGATCCGCCGCGCCAGCGCGGCGTGAGCCTCAGACTCGTGCGGGGCTACGGGTGCCTGCTCGGGCTCCATCCGTCCCCCCCTTCCTTGTCCGAAGTCGCTCCACTTCATCGAGGACCGCGTGAGCGACCAGTTCCTTCCGGGAGCGCGGAACGTGCCGCTCCCCGCCGTCCGCCGTGAGGATCGTGACCTCGTTTTCCTCTGACTCGAACCCGATGCCCGCGCGCGAGATGTCGTTGACCACGATCGCGTCCAGTCGTTTGCGCTCGAGCTTGCGCCGCCCCAGCTCGACCGCCCCGTCGCCGTGCTCGGCGGCGAACCCGACGATTACCTGATCGGGGCGCCTGCGCTCGACCAGGAGACTAAGCACGTCCTCCGTCGGTTCGAGCTGAAGCTGGGGAATTCCCTGGTCCTTCTTGAGCTTGCGGTTCACCGGCCCGGCCGGCCGGAAGTCGGCCACGGCGGCGCTCATCAGCAATACGTCGCAGGCGTCCAATTCGTTCCCGCACGCGTCGGCCAGCTCGGCCGCGGTCCGGACGTTCACGACGCGTGCGCCCGAGGGGGCCTCCAGTCCCACATTGGCGGCGATCACCGTCACCTCGGCGCCGCGGCGCACCGCCTCGCGCGCGAGCGCGTAACCCATCCGGCCCGAGGACCGGTTGCCCACGAAGCGGACGCTGTCGATCGGTTCGCGGGTGCCGCCCGCGGTGATGAGCACCCTCAGACCGGCGTAGGTCGGCGGGGTGAGCAGCGCCTCGCATGCGTCGAGCAGTTCCGCCGGCTCGGCCAGCCGTCCGATCCCCTGCTCGCCGTGCGAGGCCAGCGGACCCTCGTTGGGTCCGATCACCGTCACGCCGCGCCGCTCGAGCAGATCGAGGTTGGCCCGGGTGGCCGGGTTCAGGTACATCCGGTTGTTCATCGCGGGCGCCACCGCCACCGGGCAGGCGGCGGCCAGCGCCGCGGCGGTAAGCAGGTTGTCGGCGTGGCCGTGCGCGAGCTTGGCCAGCGTGTTGGCCGTGGCCGGCGCGATCAGGTAGAGCTCGGCCCGCTCGACCAGCCCCAGGTGGCTGATCGGCGCCCGCTCCGGGAACGGCTCACCCGGATAGGAGCCGCGGGCGGGATCGGACTCGAACTCGCTGATCAGCACGGGCGCGCCGGTGATCGCCTCAAACGAGGCCCGGCCGACGAAGCGCTCGGCGGTCGGAGTCTGGATGACCCGAACCGAGTGGCCACGCTTCACCGCCAGCCGAGCCGCCTCCAGCGCTTTGTAAGCCGCGATCCCGCCGCTCACGCCAAGGAGCAATCGGGCCACGGCGTAGGCCTACCGATAGTGGTACTTGAGCTTGCCCTGAGCGACCTCTTCGAGGGCGATCGTCAGGTAGTTCTTCGAGCGGGTCTCCACCATGGGCGGCGGGAACTCGTCGAACGTGCCCTCGCCGAGGTTGTGGTAGTAGGAGTTGATCTGGCGCGCGCGCTTGGCGGCGACGATCACGCTGGCGTAATCAGAGTCGACGTGCTCGAGCAGCTTGTCGATGCGGGGTGAGATCAAGGCGGGTTCCGTCCTTCGGGGAAAGTGTTGGCCAAAGGTTAGCGGGGGGACGCCTGGGGGCCCGCACTATTCATCTCGGCGCGGACGATCGAGACGAGCGCGTCGGTTGCCTCCTCCAGCCGATCGTTGATCACGACGTGCCGGAATTCCGGCTGGGCCTCCAGCTCGCGCTCGGCCGTGCGCAGGCGTTCGTCGACCTGCTCGGCGCTGTCGGTGCCGCGGCCAATCAGCCGCGCGCGGAGGGCCTCGCTGGACGGCGGCGCGATGAACACCGCGACGGCGTCGGGCATCGCCTGGCGAACCTGACGCGCTCCCTGGACCTCGATCTCGAGGACCACGCCGGCGCCGGACTGCAACCGCCGCGCGAGCTCGGACCGGAGCGTGCCGTAACGGTTGCCCGAGTACGTGGCGTGCTCGACGAAGGCGCCGTTCGCGACGCGGCCCTCGAACTGCTCGGGGGTGAGGAAGTGGTACTCGGCGCCATCCGCCTCGCCCGGCCGCGGCGCCCGCGTGGTGGCCGACACCGACAGCTCGAGCTCGGGCACCCGCTCGAGCAGGCCGCGGATGAGCGTGCCCTTACCGACCCCGGACGGGCCGGTGATCACGAAGACTTTGGGAGTGCCTGGCACCGAGGGCGGGCCCGCGGCGACGCCGAGCTGCTAGCGCCGCCGCATAAGCGCGACCAGCTCGCGCCGCTGGCGCTCGGACAGACCGCCGACCGTCTTGCTCGGCGAGATCTTGCACTGACCCAGGATCTTGTTCACCTTCACCCGGCCGTACTTGGGGACGGCAAGCAGGAGGTCGAACACCTTGGCGGTGGCGAGGTAGTCCGGCGGCTCGAGCAGGAGCCTGTCGATCGGCTGACGGCCCGCCTTGAGGTCGCGCTTGAGCTGCGCCCGGCGGGTCCGGATATCGTTGGCCCGCTGAAGCGCTTCCATGCGTTGCATTAGGGAGCGCTCCGGTGCAGCTGTGGGCTTGGTGGGCGATTCGCTGACCGGCGACATGGGCGGCGACTATACATCTTGAGAGGAGGCGATCAAGCTAAAACGGCCCAATTCGACTAGACCTCAAGCTGAGCTAGAGCATTGTCGAGGATGGTTCGGGCAATACCCTGAGTTTGCAGGGGGTTTTATAGACGGTCCCAAAATGTTCACAGTGCGAACAATGCTTGCCTGAGGTTGCCGTTCCCACGCCTCCGAGGAGCCGGTCACACGGCGGTATTTGCGAGAAGTTCTGAGAGCTCAGCGGCGATCCGGAGGCCGGCGGCCGGGTCGCGGAAGGACTCGGTTCCGACGGCGACGAGACTTGCGCCGGCGCGCATCAGATCTAGTGCGTCAGCGCCGCGAGCCACCCCGCCCATCCCGACGATCGGGATCTCCACGGCTTGCGCCACCGCGTGCACCTGGCCCAGCGCGATCGCCCGAACCGCCTGTCCGGACACTCCGCCGGTCACGCCACCCAGCCAGGCCTGCCCGCTCCTCGGGTCAAGCGCCATGCCCCGGAGGGTGTTGATCAGCGAGACGGCATCGGCGCCGGCGTGCTCGGCCGCGCGGGCGACAGCCGGCACGTCGGTGGCGTTCGGCGTCAACTTGACGATCAGCGGCTTGTCGGTCAGCGGCCTGATTCGGCGGAGCAGCGCCTCGATCTCGGCCGGATCGGCACCCATGAGCAGCCCCGTCTCGACGTTCGGACACGAGACATTCAGCTCGAGCGCCGCCACCTCGTGGCGCTCGGCGAAGCCGGCGACCAGCTCGGCCACCTGATCGCGGCTCGACCCCATCACGTTGACGATCAGCGGCACCGGCAGCCTGGCGAGCTCGGGCAGATCGTGCCTCAGGTAGCCGTCCAGGCCCTTGTTGGGCAGGCCGATCGAGTTGATCAGCCCGCCAGGTACCTCCCACAGGCGCGGAGGGGGGTTGCCCTGACGCGGCTCGAGCGTCACGGTCTTGGACACGAACGCGGCAAACGGGAAGCGCTCGATCAGCGCCTCGCCGAACGCTCGCCGCGCGGCGATCGCGTCGAACGTGCCCGACCCGTTGATGATCGGGTGCGCGAGCTCGAGCCCGCAGAACTCCACCGTCAATGTCCCGCCCCCGCCGGCGCCGCGGTGCGCAGGATCTGGGCGTCCAGGACCGGACCGTCCAGGCACAGCCGCACATAACCGTCCACTGTGGGGACCACGCAGCCGAAGCACGCGCCGAACCCGCAGGCCATGCCCGATTCGAGGGCCAGCTGGGCCGGCACGCCGCGCTCGACGCACATCGCCCTGACCGCTTCGAGCATCGCGGGCGGTCCGCAGGCGTAGACCTCGAGCTGCTCCCCGCGCTCATCGAGCTCCGCCTCCAGCAGCTCGGTGACCAGACCGTGGTGGCCGACGCTGCCGTCATCGGTGGCCACGGTCGCGTCGTTCACAAGGACTGCGCCGGCCGCATGCGCGCGGTCGCGGAAACCGAGCAGCGCCGGCGTGCCAGTTCCGAGCTCGTCCTGCCAGATGGCCAGCGGCGCGATCCCGACCCCCCCGGCCACGAGCAGTGAGTCGCGGCCCTCGCGGGGCGGCGAGAAGCCATTGCCGAGCGGGCCCACCAACAGCAGCTCCTCGCCGGGCTCGAGCTCGCACAGGCGCTTCGTACCCGGGCCAACGTCCTCGACCAGGAAGTGGAGCTCGCGGCCGCGTGCGCGCAGCACGCTGAACGCACGCGGGAGGAACGGGCGCTCGCCCTCTCCCCCGCCCCAGCGCTCGGCCGCCCGGAGCATGTAGAACTGGCCGGGTCGTGGCAGGGGGCCACCTGGGTCGTTGCAGCGGATGACCACGTACGCGCCGTGCGCCTCGCGCGCCGTGACCGTGGCCGCTCGGCGGCCGAACGGGGCGGTCATGCCACCTCAGATGGCCGCGCGCTCTGCGCCGCCGGCCGGGTGCCGTGGATCTCCTGGAGCGAGAGGACCTCGGCCTCGCCGCGCCGGGCGGCGGCGATCGCCCGGGCGGCCGCCATGCCGCCGGCCATCGTGGTGATGCACGGGATCCCGCGGGCGATCGCAGCCGAGCGGATCTCATAGCCGTCGGTGCGGGCGCCGGTGCCGACCGGGGTATTGATGACCAGGTCGACCTCACCGCGCTCGATCCAGTCGACCACGTGCGGCGAGCCCTCGCCGATCTTGTTGAGGGTCTCGGCCGGAATGCCCATGCGGCGCATCGCCCGCGCGGTGCCGCGGGTGGCGATGATCTCGAAGCCGAGGTCGTGCAGGACGGTGGCGATCCCGGTCGCGGCCGGCTTGTCGCCGTCGGCAACCGTGATGAACACCCGGCCGTGGTTGGGCAGTGTGGAGCCGGCGGCCGCCTGGGCCTTGGCGAACGCGGTCGGGAAGTCGTGCGCGATGCCCATCACCTCGCCGGTCGAGCGCATCTCGGGTCCGAGCAGCGAGTCGGCCCCGGCGAATCGGTCGAACGGCAGCACCACTTCCTTGACGCACACGTGTCCGTTCGAGGTGTCGGCCGGCAGGTGCATGTCGGCGAGGCGCTCGCCGAGCAGCACGCGGCAGGCCAGCTTGGCCACCGGCAGCCCGATCGCCTTCGACACGAACGGGACCGTGCGCGAGGCGCGCGGGTTGGCTTCGATCACGTACAGGACGTCGTCATGGATCGCGAACTGTACGTTGAGCAGTCCCACGACTCCGAGCGCCCTGGCGATCCCCTCGGTCTGGACCCGGAGTTGGGTGAGCATCTCCTCGCCCAGCGTGTGAGGCGGCAACACACAGGCTGAGTCGCCGGAGTGGATCCCGGCCTCCTCGACGTGCTGCATGATCCCGGCGATCCACACGTCGGTGCCGTCGCAGATCGCGTCGACGTCGACCTCGATCGAGTCCTCGAGGAAGCGATCGAGGTAAATCGTCGTCCCCTCCTCCGGGATGACCCGCTGCAGGTAATCCTCCAGACCCGAGCCGCTGTAGACGATCTCCATGGCCCGCCCGCCGAGCACGTAGCTCGGCCGCACGAGCAGCGGGAATCCCACCGTGCCCGCTTTGCGCACCGCCTCCTCAGGCGACGTCGCGGTGGCATACGGGGGTGCCTGGTAGCCGAGCGAGTCGAGCAGGGCGCCGAACCGCCCGCGGTCCTCGGCCAGGTCGATCGCATCGACGCTCGTGCCGAGGATCGGAACGCCGGCGCGGGTCAGCCCGTCGGCGAGCTTGAGCGGCGTCTGGCCACCGAACTGCACCACCACGCCCTCGGGCTTCTCGACCTCGCACACCGCGAGCACGTCCTCGAGCGTGAGCGGCTCGAAGTACAGCCGATCCGAGGTGTCGTAATCGGTCGAGACCGTTTCCGGGTTGCAGTTGATCATCACCGCGTCGCGGCCCTGCTCGCGGACGGTCTGCGCCGCGTGCACGCAGCAGTAGTCGAACTCGATCCCCTGGCCGATCCGGTTCGGCCCCGAGCCTAGGATGACCACGCTCGGACGGTCGCCTCGGTCGACCTCGTGCTCGCCGCTGCGCTCGAGCGAGGAGTAGTAGTAGGGCGTGCGGGCGGCGAACTCGGCCGCGCAGGTGTCAACCGACTTGTACGTGCGCTCGCCCCGCGGCGGCGTGTCACGCTCCGCGACCAGCTCCGACAGCTCGCGCAGGAACCACGGGTCGATGCTGGTTCGGCGGTGAAGCTCGTCGATGGTGTGTCCGCGGCGCAGCGCTTCGAGCAGGTGGTCGAAGCGTTCGGCGCCGCCTTGTTCGAGCGCCTCGAGCAGGGCCTCGTCTTCGTGCGGCGGGCGCGGGCGCGAGTCGAGCTCGCGGGAGCGCAGCGCCTTGGCGAACGCCTGCTTGAACGTCCGCCCGATCGCCATGGCCTCCCCCACCGACTTCATGTGGGTGGTCAGCCCTGCCTCGGCGCCGGGGAACTTCTCGAACGCGAACCGCGGCCACTTGACCACGCAGTAGTCGATCGCGGGCTCGAAGCTGGCCGGCGTGGCCTTGGTGATGTCGTTGGGGATCTCCTGCAGCGTGTAGCCGACGGCCAGGCGAGCGGCGATCTTCGCGATCGGGAATCCGGTTGCCTTACTGGCCAGCGCGCTCGAGCGCGAGACGCGTGGATTCATCTCGATGACCACGATCTCGTCGGTGTCCCGGTTGACCGCGAACTGCACGTTGGACCCGCCGGTCTCGACGCCGACCGCGCGGATTGCGGCGATCGCCTGGTCGCGGAGCGTCTGGTACTGCCTGTCGGTGAGCGTCTGCTGCGGGGCCACGCACACGCTGTCGCCGGTGTGCACGCCCATCGGGTCGAGATTCTCGATCGAGCAGACGATCACCACGTTGTCCGCCCGGTCGCGCATCACCTCGAGCTCGAACTCGCCCCACCCGAGCACCGACTCCTCGAGCAGGACCTGGGAGATCGGCGAGGCCTTGAGGCCCCGGCCGACCACGCGGCGCACGTCGTCGACCGTGTACACAACCCCACCGCCCTTGCCGCCGAGCGTGAAGGCGGGCCGCACGATGAACGGCAGGCCGATGTCCCCGACGGCGGCCTCGGCCTCCTCGATCGTGTGGGCGATCGCGCTGCGCGGCACGCGCAGCCCGGCGTCGGTCATGGTCTCGCGGAAGCGCTCGCGGTCCTCGGCGCGGTCGATCGCCTCGTAGTCGGCTCCGATCAGCTCGACGCCGTACTCCTCGAGCGTGCCGTCCTCGGACAGGGCCTTGGCCAGGTTGAGCGCGGTCTGGCCGCCCAGCGTGGGCAGCAGCGCGTCGGGACGCTCGCGCTCGATCACCTGGCGCACCGGACCGACCAGGAGCGGCTCGACGTAGGTCGTGGTGGCCACCTCGGGGTCGGTCATGATCGTGGCCGGGTTGGAGTTGACCAGCACCACCTCGTAGCCCTCGTCCATCAGCACCCGGCAGGCCTGGGTGCCCGAGTAGTCGAACTCGGCGGCCTGGCCGATCACGATCGGGCCCGAGCCGATCAGGAGGATCTTGTGGAGGTCATCGCGCCGGGGCACCGGCTATGCCGCCTCTCTGATCTCGGTGACGAAGCGGTCGAACAGGTGAAGCGCGTCGTTGGGTCCGGGACCGGCCTCGGGGTGATACTGGACGGTGGCGCCCTGGACGTCTTTGAGGGCCAGCCCCTCCACGGTGCGGTCGTACAGGTTGATGTGGGTTAGCTCGGCGGCGCCGAAGTCGGTCTCCCAGCGGATCGCCTCGTCGGTGTCGATCGTCTTCGCGCCGTCCGGGCCGAGCACGGCGAAGCCGTGGTTCTGGCTGGTGATCTCGACGACCTGAGTGGTCAGGTCCTTGACCGGATGGTTGGCGCCGTGGTGACCGAACGGCAGCTTGTAGGTGTCGAGACCGACCGCGCGGCAGAGCAGCTGGTGGCCAAGGCAGATGCCGTACACCGGGCGCTGGCCGATCAGGCGCCTCACGGTGTTGACGACGTAGTCGAGCGAGGCCGGGTCGCCGGGGCCATTGGCCAGGAAGATCGCGTCCGGGTCGTGCTTCAGGAGCTCTTCGGGCGTGGCCGTGCAGGGATGAAGCTCGACGATCGCGCCGCGCTCGAGCAGGTTGCGGGTGATCGAGCGCTTGACCCCGGTGTCGATCATGGCGATCCGCGGGCCGGCGTTGTTCTCGCCCAGGACGAACCGCTCTTGTGGAGTCACGTCGCGGACGAGGTCGCGCCCTGCCATGTCGGGCTCCTGCTCGATCAACTCGCGGGCCTGGGCCTGCGGCATCGCCGCGGGGAACACACCGCCGCGCATCGCCCCCCGGTCGCGGATGTGGCGAACCAGCGCCCGGGTGTCGAGGTCGGTGATCGCCGGGATCCCGTTTTCCTTCAGCCAGGTCAGCCAGCCCTGCTCGGCTCGCGGGCCGGCGTCGTGGTCGACCGCGGCGCGCATGATCGCCGCCCGGGCGTGCACCCGATCTGACTCCATGGCCTGGGGCGAGACGCCGTAGTTGCCGATCTGCGGGTAGGTGAACGTGAGCAGCTGCCCCGCGTAGCTCGGGTCGGTCATCGCCTCCTGGTAGCCGGACATCGAGGTGGTGAACACGACCTCGCCGACCGCGGGCGCGTCCGCGCCACACGCCAGGCCGTCGAAGCGGGCGCCGTCCTGGAGCAGGACGTAGGCGGTCGGCTCGCTCATCGAGCCACCGGAGCCTCGGTTTGCATCCGGGCCGCGTACGCCACCGTCCCGGCCGCCACCGTAAGCAGCACCTTGCCCTGGAGCGTGCGTCCGTGGAAGCAGCAGTTGGCCGAGCGGCTCGCGTAGCCCTCGGCGCCCACCTCGAAGCGCGCCTCGAGGTCGATCAGGGTCAGGTTGGCGGGCTCGCCGGGAGCGATGCGCGGAATCGCCAGGCCGTACAGCGCCGCGCCGGCGGTCATGCGCTCGATCACCGTGGCGAGCTCTATCTCCCCGCTCAGGACGAGCTCGGTGAACAGGGCCGGGAACGCCGTCTCGAGCCCGGTGGTGCCCATCGGCGCCTGCTCGAACGGCACCTCCTTCTCGTGGGCCGCGTGGGGCGCGTGGTCGGTGGCCACGCAGTCGATCAGGCCGGACTTGAGCGCTTCGACGAGCGCACGGCGGTCTCGCTCGGCTCGCAGCGGCGGGTTCATCTTGAAGCGGCTGTCGAGCGTGCGGACCACGTCGTCGGTCAGCGTCAGGTGATGCGCGCAGACCTCGGCGGTGACGTTGGCGCCGGCTGCCTTGGCGTGGCTCAGGGCGTCCACCGATTCGATGCACGAGAGGTGTTGGAAATGCATCCGGGCCCCCTCATAGGCCGCGAGCGCCGCATCGCGGGCGACCATGGTCGACTCCGACAGCGACGGGATGCCGGCGATGCCGAGCCGGGCCGACACCGCGCCCTCGTGCATGACGCCGTCCCGCGACAGCTCCGGGTCCTCCTCGTGCAGCGCGATCACCCCGCCGCACAGCCGCTGGTACTGGAGTGCCTTGCGCAGCGTGCCGGCCGAGACCACCGGCTTGCCGTCGTCGGTGAACCCGAGCGCCCCGGCGTCGCGGAGCTCGGCCATCTCGGTGAGCTCGTGGCCTTTGAGGTTTTTCGTAATCGCGGCCAGGAACCCGACGGGGATCGTTGCCTGCCGACGGGCCGCCTCGGTCAGCGACCTGAGGATGGCCGCGTCATCGACAACGGGCGCGGTGTTCGGCATCGCGATCACCGCGCAGAACCCCCCGGCCGCCGCGGCGGCGGTGCCGGTCTCGAGGTCCTCCTTGTACTCCTGGCCGGGCGTACGCAGATGAACGTGCGGGTCGACGAAGCCGGGGAACAGGTGCTTGCCGTCTGCGTTGATCGTCTCCGCGCCGTCGGCTGCTTCGGTCAGCGATCCGGGCGAGCCGAGCTCGGCGATGTGACCGTCGCGGATGAGGACGTCGTGGCGCTCGTCGAGATCGGCGCGTGGATCGAGGACGTGCGCGTTCTTGATCAGAAGCTCAGCCCGAGCGAGGTCGCGGCGTTGGAACAGTCGCTTGGGCTGCTCGGCCATCACGCCACCGCCGCCAGCGCCGGGGCGCCGACCAGGAGCTCGTAGAGGACCGCCATCCGCACCGCCACCCCGGCCCGGACCTGCGCGCCGATCAGCGCCTGGGGGGAGTCGATCGCCTCACCGCTCAGTTCGACCCCGCGGTTGACCGGCCCCGGATGCATGAGCAACTGGTTCGGGTTCAGCCGAGCCGCGTTGATCTGGTAGCGCGCCGCATACTCGCGCAGCGAGGGCACGAACGAGTCGCTCATCCGCTCCTGCTGCATGCGCAGCACGTACACGACGTCGGCGGTCTCGAGCCCGTCGAGCGTGGTCGCGGCGTCGCAGCCGAGCGCCTCGATCTCCCGGGGGATCAGCGTGGGCGGCCCGCACACGGTGACTGCAGCCCCCATCTGGGTGAACGCGAGGATGTTCGAGCGGGCCACCCGCGAGTGCATGACGTCGCCGACGATCCAGATCCGGGTGTCGTCGAGCGACCCGAGCCTGCGGCGCAGGGTGAACACGTCGAGCAGGGCCTGGGTGGGGTGCTCGTGCTTGCCGTCGCCAGCGTTGATCACCGACGCTGGTGTCCAGCCGGCGACCAGCGCGGCGGCGCCCGCGTGGGGCGAGCGGATCACGATCGCCGCCGGGTCGTAGGCCGAGAGCGTCTGCACGGTGTCCTTGAGCGACTCGCCCTTGTCGACCGATGAGCCCTGGGAGCGGATCGAGACCACGTCCGCGCTCAGGCGCTTGGCCGCGAGCTCGAAGCTCGAGCTGGTCCGGGTGCTCGACTCGTAGAACAGGTTGACGATCGTGCGGCCCCGCAGCGCCGGGACCTTTTTGATCTCCCGGCCCGACACCTCGTCGAAGGACTCGGCGCGGTCGAGGATCCGCTCGATGCCCGGCCGGTCGAGGTCCTCGATTGAGAGCAGGTGGCGCCCGATGCCGCGGGTCATGCCGCCACCCGGCTCGGGGTTGGGGCCGGGCCGATGGTCACTTCATCGAAGCCGTCGATCTCCTCGACGCACACGTTCACGCGCTCCTCCTGGGAGGTTGGGATGTTCTTGCCCACGTAGTCGGGGCGGATCGGCAGCTCGCGGTGGCCGCGGTCGACCAGCACGGCAAGCTGCACCCGCGCCGGGCGGCCATAGTCGAAGGTCGCGTCGATGGCCGCCCGCACCGTGCGTCCGGTGTACAGGACGTCGTCGACGATCACGATGGTCCGGCCGTCGACCGGGAACTCGAGATGGGTGGCGTGGACGACGGGCGCGCTCGGACGGATCGCGTAGTCGTCGCGGTAGAAGGAGATGTCGAGATCGCCGAGCGGCACCGCCGGCTCGAGCAGCTCACTCGTCAGCGTCTGCAGCCGGTGCGCGAGCACCGCGCCGCGCCGATGGATCCCGACCAGGGCAATCGCCCCGTCCGGGTTCTTCTCGACTATCTCATGAGCGATCCGCACCAGCGTGCGGCGCATGTCATCGCGGTCGAGCACGACCGTCACCTCTACGCGCTCCTTCCTGGCCTCACTGGACCGGGTTAAAGGGGCCGACTCGACTGAGGGTAACAATCGGTGCGGCGGACGGGGCCTGGTCGAGAAACCGGCCGTATTTTCCCGTTTCTCGCCCAGGCTCTATCGGTGGCAGCGGTACAGCACGTGCGGGAGGCCGGCGTGGAGGATGTCGCGTGCGTAGCTGAAGCCGGCTTTTTCCATGACTCGGCGCGAGGCGATGTTGTCCGGGAGCGTGAAGGCCACGAGCTCGAGAAGCCCGAGCGGTCCGAAGGCGGTCTCGACGCAGGCGTGGGCCAGCTCGGTGGCCAGGCCCTGCCCCCACCTCTCGGGGGCGATCGCCCACCCCGCCTCGACGTCATTCAGCCCCGCGGTGTACGTGTACTGAAGACCGCCGCGCCCGACCATCTCGCCGGTCTCGCGGTCGCGCACCATCCACATGCCGAAGCCGTGGCGGTCCCAGTGATCGACCTTGGCCGCCAGACCGTCGATCACATCGGCCTCGGTCACGCGCTGGCGTCGCGGCCAGAGCGTCGCCGAGACGCGCGGGTCAAGGAGCAGCCGCAGCTGCTCGGAGGCGTGCTCGAGCCGCAGGCGCTCGAGGGTCATCCGCTCGGTCTCGACCCGGTCGATCGTGCCGGTGCTCATCGGGCAGTGCCGCCGACCGTCTCGGCGGCCGTTGCCGCGGCGGCCGCCTCGGCTGCCTGGCGGTCCTCCCATCGGATCAGCTCGGGCTCGCCCCGCTCCGGAAACGGGATCTCGATCGTGTCGAAGTCGCGCGGGAGCACCGTGCGTGGGAAGATCGCCCGGGCCTCGTCGCGGAGCAGCCCGACCGAGTAGCGGGTCGAGAAGTGCGTGAGGGCAAGCATGGTCACGCCCGCGTTCTGGGCCAGCCTGGCTGCCTGGCCGGCGGTCGAATGGCCGGTCTCGGCCGCGCGCTCGCGCTCCTCCTCGGCGAACGTGGCCTCGTGCACGAGCAGGTCAGCGGCGTGGCTGGCGATGGCCAGGGTCTCGCATGGCGACGTGTCGCCCGAGATCACGATCTTGCGCCCGGCCCGCGGCGGGCCCAGCACCTGCTCGGGGCGCACCCCCCGGATGGTCTCGCCGCGTTGGAGGCGGCCGAACTCGGGTCCCGGCATGACCCCGAGCGAGGTGGCCCTCTCGGGGTCGAACTCGCCCGGCCGCGGGTCCTCGTAGATCACGTAGGCAAACGCATTGGAGACCCGGTGGGCCACCGGCACCGGAGCGATCTTGTATCCGTCGCGGTCGAGCACGTCGCCCGGGGCGAGCTCGACGAGCTGGAGATCGAACCGCACCCGTCCCGCCACCCGCATCGCGAGCGTGACCAGGTCGCGCAGGCCCGGCGGGCCGTGGACGGCCAGGGGCCGCTCGCGGGCGCGCAGGTCGAACGTCTTGAGCAGGCCGGGCAGCCCGAGCCAGTGGTCGGCGTGAAAGTGGGTCAGGAACACCTCGGTCAGCTCGGTCAGCCCGACCGACTGCACGAGCTGGCGCTGGGTTCCCTCGCCGCAGTCGAACAGGATGCGGTCCCCGCCGCGGCGGGCCAGCACGGCCGGCAGACCACGCCGCGGGGTCGGGATCGAGCCGGCGGTGCCGGCGAAGAAAACCGAGAGATCCATCGCTGCCAGTCTGTCAGCCGAGCACGATGAGCTCGAAGCTGACACGCCCGTGGTTTGCGTGGGCGATTCCCATCGTGTGCGAGGGGGAACGTCGGCGCTCGGTCGGGCTCCCGGGATTGAAGATCTGAAAGCCATCCTCGCTCCGCTCGTGCAGCGGGACGTGCGAATGCCCGAACACGACCGCGTCCGCCTCGGGGAAGCGCCGGCGCATGCGGGCGAGGCGTCCCTTGGCCGGCCCGGCGTCGTGGATGACCGCGATCGTCGCGCCGGCGGCCTCGATCGTCGCGCTCGCGGGGAGCGCCGCCCGGACCTCGGCGTCGTCGACGTTCCCGTGCACCGCCCCCACCTGACCGTAGGTCTCGAGCTCGCGCAGCACCGCCATCGTCATCAGGTCGCCGGCGTGGACGATCAGATCAGCGCGCTTGAGGCGCTCCACGCAGGCGCCAGGCAGCCGCCGGGTTCCGCGCGGCAGGTGGGTGTCGGCGATGATCGCGATCTGCACGGCGCGTCTTCCTCCGGCACCGTAGCTGCCCGCGAACAACGGCCGCGGATGAGCGGTCATCTGGCGAGCGGGATGCGTGGGCCGCGCGGCTCAGCGGCGCGGCGCGGAGGCGCAGCTCACGCCAACCGGCCCTTGCGGACCCGCCGGAGCACCGGAAGTCAGCGCGGCAGGCCCGCCCCGCGACAGGCAGGACAACGCGATTGGACCCCGTGGTCCAGCCGGCGCGGCGGACGCGGCACGGCCGGGGCTGAGGGCCGGCGATGCCTTGGCCGCCGACCCGTGGGCGATCGACCCCCCGGCTACCGCGACGCCCCAGGCGAGGACGGTCAGTGCGACGAGCGCCAGCAGGCGGGCTGGCCAACGGCTGAGGATGGTCTTGGATAGATGCATGGCGATGTGGCGCAGATCGTGCGTCATCGAGAACATCGGCCCCGGCGGCCGATTGCTGACGTCTACAGAGAAACCTGGACACCTGAACCGCCGAGTGGACGGCGCCATCAGATTTAGCTAACTGACGGGTCTGATCGCGCCGGTCTCGACGAGTTGCCGCGCCGTCGCCGGCGACGGGTCGTAGGTCTCGACTTGGACGTTCGAGCCCGGGTATGCGAAGTACACGCTGGTCGGACGCGCGCGGTTGTAGAACCCCACGCCGCCCGCCACCGGCACCTTGACCGCCCCGGGCTGCGCCGCCGCGGTGCGAACCGCCGCCTCGGCATTGGGCACCACGTAGGTGCCGACCGTCAGGAAGTTCGGCAGCGGCGAACCCACGCTCGCTCCGCCGGTCAGATACCGCACGTAGACGCGACCGTCCGGGCTCGTCGTCAGCTCATAGGTCACCCCAGCCCGGGGGCCGGCCCAATACACCGGATGGCCGATCGTCGCGGGCAGCGCGCGGAGCGCGGCCAACGAGGTCGCCTGC
Organism: uncultured Solirubrobacterales bacterium; assembly: GCA_963834675.1. Lineage (GTDB taxonomy): Bacteria > Actinomycetota > Thermoleophilia > Solirubrobacterales > Solirubrobacteraceae > Palsa-465. The sequence goes on along the minus strand of CAWICS010000007.1, from coordinate 263,485 downwards.
ACGGTCGTGCCGCCGGAGGTTCCCGGCCTTGCCGCGGCAGACGAGGCTGTGGAATGCGACGACGAGGACCCCGAGGTCACCAGGATCACGACCCCCGCCACGACCGCCGCGGCGACGAGAGCGGCGAGCACGAGCCCCAGCGCCCTGCCGCGAATACTTCCGATCGCGCCGGTCCGGTCGCTCACGGCGACATCCTAGCCGCCGGCCAGCGGCAAAATGCGCGCACTCGCTCGGCCGGTCGGGCAGCCCTCGGCTCTCGCCTGCGCCCTCCCGCGTGGCTCGGTCAAATCAACAGCCGCCCGCCATTGCGCGGCATCGGGTCCTTCAACGCGATCAGGTTGGCGGTCACGTAGGGAATCCGGTGCTGCTCATGCCACTCGGTCGGGAAGTAGGTGACCAGCCGCGAGACCTGAAACGCGGCGTTGATCTGGGGGACGAAGTTGCGGTACTGGCGTTCGGTGTAGTACCAAAACGAGTTCTCGTTGTAGAACGCGACATGTGTGGGGTCTTGATAGGCCCCGCGCCCGTCGGTGCTCGGCGTCTGCGACAGCAGCAGGCCGCCCGGCGCCAGCGCACGGTAGAGCTCGTTGATCAGCCCGACCTTGTCGGCGACGTGCTCGAGGAAGTCGACGGCGCGGATCACACCTACGGAGTTGTCGTCGACCGGCATTCGCTCCGGGAGCGTGGCGACGATGTCGACGTTCTCGCCGGCGTACTGGTCGACGCCCAGATAACCGGGAGGCCGGTTGTGCGCCGCGCCGAGGTCGAGCGCCAGCAGCCCCTGGCGGGCCGCCCACGCACGTGCGTTGGCCTCGATGTACGTGTCGTACAGCGCGACCGTCTCCGATTGGATGAACGCGTTCGTGTCCGTCTCGCTCTGGGTGTTCCTGGAGTGCATCCGCTGGAGATACAGGCACTTGTCGATGCGGTGGAAGTCACCGACCTGATAGAGCTTGCACATCAGGTCCTGGTCGTCGAGCACCCGTCGCATCGGGTCGTAACCGCCGACCTGCTCGTACGCGGCGCGATCGAAGGCCCGGACGTGATTGGGCGCGAACCAGATGTAGGACACGTTGTGCGGCGTGGGCGCCAGCGCCCCGACGTATTGGACATCGCGTCCATCGATGGTCGCGTCGTGGTAGATCCAGCCGTTGGAGACGTCGAAGCGCGACTCGTCGCGGGACCCGTCCTCCAGAATCTGCGCGGTGTGGCTGTAGACGAGTGACACCCCCGGATTCTCGTCAAACGCCCGGGTCACCTCAGCGAGGGCATTCGAAGCCAGGATGTCGTCGTGGTCGAACTCGACGAGCACCGTTCCGCGTGCCTGCGCGCACGCGCGATGCTTCGCCGCGCCAACCCCACTGACGGCGTCGTCGACGACGATCCGAAGTCGGCTGTCCTCACGCGCTGGTCGCCAGCGCGCCCCCGAATTGAGCAGCACAACCCATTCCCAGTCTTCGTAGGTCTGCGCGAGAAGGCTCTCGAAGCACTCGTCCAGGAACCGCGGATGATGCGTAACCGTGAAGACGCTGACCCGGGGAGTCGTGTTCATCCCGTCGGCACTGCGCGCTACGGCGCGGGCGTGGTGACCGCCGCCAGCCTGCTGTCGAGCGCGATGGCGCGAGCCCTCGCCTGCTTCGCCCTCGTCTTGTCGCCGAGACGCTCATACACGAAGCCCTCGCGCAGATACGCGGTGGCGGCCTTCGGGTTGATCGATGTGATCTGCTGGTAGAGCGCCAGCGCGCCGCGGGGATTCGTCCGCTCGAGCAGGATGGCCTTGTTGTACATGGCCGGCGTGTACTTCGGATCGGCCGAAAGCGCCTGCGCGTAGTCGGCCAGCGCGGAGCCTGTCCGGTTCTGCACCTGGGCGAGGAGGCCGAGGTTGTACCACGCGAACTTGTTGTGCGGGCTCAGCACGAGCACGTCGCGGAACGTCGTCTCGGCCTGCGGGTACTGCTTCGCGTTCGCCTGCGCGATCCCCGTGTTGATCAGCGCGGCGACCGAGCTCGCAGCCGATTGCCTCGATGTCCGCGCCGTCTTGCTCGACGACGACAGATCGCTGGAGCCAGAGCCACAGCCGGTCAAGGCCAGGCCCATCGCGACGAGGCAGACGATCCCCGCCGGTGACGTCATCCAGCGACCGCGATTGATCCGGCCATGCATGCGCACCGTCCGCCGGTTTGCGTAGAAGGGTTCAGCTGGCACAGACGACCCACGCGGTGATCGTGTTTGCCGAGACCGTCGACCCCGAGGTGACGTAGTACGTGACCGTCCATCCGTTTGCGGCTGGTTGCGATGTCGACAATGCCACTCCGCTTGAGAGCGTGTCCTGGCCGCCCCCGCCAACCGCCGTGCCGCTGGAGCAGGTGACCGATACGGTCTTCGAAGTCCCGGGCGCCGTGGGGCCGGTGCCCGAAATGCTGGTCGCGTTAAAGGTACGAGGCGCTCCCTGAGAACCCTGCGAGCCCTGCGCCCCCTGGGCACCGGTCGAACCCTGGGGCCCGGCCGGGCCCTGGAAGCCTTGCGGGCCCTGCGCACCCTTGGCTCCCTGAGTTCCCGCGGCGCCCTGAGCGCCCTGCGAGCCCTGGGCACCATTGGTTCCCTGAGCTCCCCCGGCGCCCTGGGTGCCCTGGGGCCCCGGAACACCTTGCGTGCCGGAGCTACCGGCCGCGCCCTGCGCCCCGGGCGCGCCCTGGGCACCGGCCGCGCCGGTGGCCCCTTGGAAGCCCTGCGGGCCTACCGGGCCCTGGATCCCCTGGCTGCCCGGTGGGCCGGCGCTTCCCTGAGACCCGGTCGCGCCCTGAGACCCCGTGGCGCCCTGAGACCCCGTGGCACCCTGAGCACCGGTTGCGCCCTGGAAGCCCTGCGGCCCCTGAGCGCCCGCGGCGCCCTGCGCGCCGGCGCTGCCCTGTGACCCGGTGGTACCCTGCGCGCCGGTGGCGCCCTGTGACCCGGTCGTACCCTGCGCGCCCGTGGCGCCCTGCGCGCCCGTCGAGCCCTGGAAGCCCTGCGGGCCCTGAGCGCCTGTCGCGCCCTGCGCGCCGCCGCTGCCCTGTGACCCGGTGGCACCCTGCGACCCAGTCGCACCCTGCGCGCCCGTCGAGCCCTGGAAACCTTGCGACCCCTGCGCCCCCGCGGCCCCCTGCGTCCCCTGTGCACCTTGCGCGCCCGTCGAACCCTGAGCACCGCTGGCGCCCTGAGATCCCGTCGCGCCCTGCGCGCCGGTTGCGCCCTGTGATCCGGTAGCGCCCGTCGCGCCCTGGAAGCCCTGCGGGCCCTGAGCGCCCGTCGCGCCCTGCGCGCCCGTGGCGCCCTGAGACCCGGTCGCGCCCTGCGACCCGGTCGCGCCCTGCGCGCCCGTCGAGCCCTGGAAACCTTGCGTCCCCTGTGCACCTTGCGCGCCCGTCGAGCCCTGAGCACCGCTGGCGCCCTGCGCGCCCGTGGCGCCCTGAGACCCGGTCGCACCCTGCGACCCGGTCGCGCCCTGCGCGCCCGTCGAGCCCTGGAAACCTTGCGTCCCCTGTGCACCTTGCGCGCCCGTCGAGCCCTGAGCACCACTGGCGCCCTGCGCGCCCGTGGCACCCTGAGACCCGGTAGCGCCCTGCGCACCCGTGGCGCCCTGCGTGCCCGTCGAGCCCTGGAAGCCCTGCGGCCCCTGAGCGCCCGTCGCGCCCTGCGAACCCTGAGTGCCAGTTGCGCCGGCCGCGCCCTGCGCGCCCGTCGCGCCCTGAGCGCCGATGGCGCCCTGGAAACCCTGCGGCCCCTGCGCCCCCACAGCGCCCTGCGTCCCCTGCGCACCTTGCGCTCCCGTAGCACCCTGAGCACCGCTACCGCCCTGAGCGCCCGTCGCGCCCGTCGCGCCCTGCGCGCCTCTGGCCCCCTGTGTCCCGGTGGCTCCTTGCGTGCCCTGCGCACCTTTGGCGCCCTGCGTGCCGGTGGCTCCTTGCGTGCCCTGCGCACCTTGCGCGCCCGTCGCACCCTGAGCACCGGTGGCGCCTTGCGCGCCAGTCGTCCCTTGGAGTCCCTGCGGCCCAATCCCGCCTTGGGCGCCGGTCGCACCCTGCGAACCCTGCGCACCGGTCGCGCCCTGCGCACCAGTGGCGCCCTGCGCACCGGTCGCGCCCTGCGCACCAGTGGCGCCCTGAGATCCCGTGGCGCCCTGCGCGCCCGTCGCACCCTGGAACCCCTGCGCCCCGACCGCACCCTGGGCGCCGGTCGCACCCTGCGAACCCTGCGCGCCAACATCGCCCTGGAACCCCTGACTCCCCTGCGAACCCTGCGCGCCAACATCGCCCTGGAACCCCTGACTCCCCTGCGAACCCTGCGCCCCGACATCGCCCTGGAACCCCTGACTCCCCTGCGAACCCTGCGCCCCGACATCGCCCTGGAACCCCTGACTCCCCTGCGAACCCTGCGCCCCGACATCGCCCTGGAACCCCTGACTCCCCTGCGAACCCTGCGCCCCGACATCGCCCTGGAACCCCTGACTCCCCTGCGAACCCTGCGCCCCGACATCGCCCTGGAACCCCTGACTCCCCTGCGCACCCGTCGCACCCTGCGCCCCAACACCGCCCTGGAACCCCTGACTCCCCTGCGCACCCGTCGCACCCTGCGCCCCAACACCGCCCTGGAACCCCTGACTCCCCTGCGCACCCGTCGCACCCTGCGCCCCAACACCGCCCTGGAACCCCTGACTCCCCTGCGCACCCGTCGCACCCTGCGCCCCAACACCGCCCTGGAACCCCTGACTCCCCTGCGCACCCGTCGCACCCTGCGCCCCAACACCGCCCTGGAACCCCTGACTCCCCTGCGCACCCGTCGCACCCTGCGCCCCAACACCGCCCTGGAACCCCTGACTCCCCTGCGCACCCGTCGCACCCGTCGAACCCTGCGCACCGGTCGCACCCTGCGCACCAGTTGCGCCCTGAGACCCGGTGGCACCCTGCGCGCCCGTGGCGCCCTGCGCGCCCGTCGCACCCTGGAACCCCTGCGCCCCGACCGCACCCTGGGCGCCGGTCGCACCCTGTGAACCCTGCGCGCCAACATCGCCCTGGAACCCCTGGTTCCCCTGCGCACCCGTCGCACCCGTCGAACCCTGCGCACCGATCGCACCCTGCGCACCAGTGGCGCCCTGAGATCCCGTGGCACCCTGCGCACCGGCGGCGCCCTGCGCACCCGTCGCACCCTGCGCCCCGACATCGCCCTGGAACCCCTGCGGCCCGGCGGCGCCCTGAGGGCCCTGGGCTCCCGTCGCGCCCTGCACGCCCTGGCCGCCCTGAACACCCTGGCTGCCCTGAGACCCGGTCGCTCCCTGCGCACCCTGTGACCCGACGCCGCCCTGCGGCCCAGTCCCGCCCTGAGCGCCGGCGGTGCCCTGGAAGCCCTGCGCGCCCTGTCGACCGCCGGGCCCTTGGGGACCTGCCACGCCTGCTGTCCCTTGAACGCCCGCGGGGCCGGTCGCGCCTTGTGGACCGGCCGTCCCCGGTCCGCCCGTGTCGCCCTGGAAGCCCCGCGCACCCACCGGGCCCGCCGGGCCTCGGGGGCCCGTCAAACCTTTTTCTCCGGCGGGTCCGCGTGCCCCCGTAGCACCCGGGGCTCCGGTGGCCCCCTGAGGCCCGGCTAGGCCGGCCGAGCCCGTGGCTCCCGCGGGTCCTGCCGGACCAGGCGCGCCGGTGGCGCCGGTGGGGCCGGTGCCGCCGGCCGGGCCGCGCGGACCCTGAGGGCCCGTGACGGCGGCTCCGCCGGTGGCGGACGACGACCCGGGCGGGCAGTTCAACGCGATCGGCCCGTCGGTGCCGGCAGGTCCGATCCCGCCCGGCAGACTGGCCGTCGCCGTTGAGCAATTCAAGCCCACCGGCCCACCCGGCCCCGCCGGAGACGCAGCGCCGATGACAAAGGAATCGCTCGCCGCGGGACTACCTTGGACGACGGGTGCGACCAGTCCAGCCGGGGCGGCGACGCTCGCGACGAAATAGGTATCGCGCGGGCGGAGGAGACCGCCTTTGACGATCCTCGTGCTGCGGTCGGGCGGACCGCAGGCGTGCACCGAGGGAATCAGCAGCTCGCGGGTTCCCGCCTGTGCGCAAAGCTCGACGCGCGCCGCATTGCCGGCGAAGCCGGAGGCTCGACCGTACGCAACGCCCCCTATGGTCAGGAAGGCTGCCAGGAAATTTGCGATCAGCTGATTGCGGCGGCGCGCAGGCCGGCGGTCGTCCGCCGCCCACTCGTCCGGGGTGGACGACGAGACACATCTCCCCATCTCCTCACTTCTCGGCACATAGGCCCTCGACGAGCGTCCCCTATCCGCAGAGTCGGGAACTCTACCCGGTGCCGGCGCGGACCCCGGCGTTAACTCGCTGGAAACGCGTGCCTTATCGGAGGATTTAGGAGGATTCGACAGGCCGCGGCGCGGCCGCGCCCGACCGAGTTCAGCTGATCGCGATCTCCACCGCCCGACCGCCACCCCGGCATCCAGAGCGGCGGACGTGCGGGTACGCCAATAACATTGAGGCCCCGCGCCCGTAGCTCAGGGGATAGAGCGTTCGCCTCCGGAGCGAAAGGTCGCAAGTTCGAATCTTGCCGGGCGCGTTACCGACCGCGGTATCGATGGTGCATCACCGCGTCCACCGCCGCGCGATCAGGTCCCCGTGCGGCACGACGAAGAAGGCGTCGTCGTGCTCGAGACATCTCCGCCAGGCCGCGGCGATCGCCTCGAGCTCGTCGCGGCCACTGAGCCCGTACGCCACCGCCTGCTCGGCCAGAGACGACGAGGTCACCGGCTCGGCCCACAGCTCGCCCCACCAGCGCCGGGCCTCCGGCTCCGCGAACGTCCACGTCGAGCTGCTCGGGTAGATCTCGGTGAAGCCGGGCCACATGGCTGCCCCCCGGGTTCCCGGAGGAGGAGGTCCCGCCCGCGGTGGCGCAGACGTTTGCCGCGGGGGGCGGAACTTCCAGCGCACGAACGACGACGAGGCCGAGCGGTCACCGCCGAGATCTGGTCACGCGAGCAAGGACGGTCGTCCATCCGTTGACCGCCCCGCCCCAGAGGTCCAGATTCGGGGCGGTTGGCCGATTGCCGGGGCATGGTGGGCAGGCTCATCGTGCTCGGGACCGTGCTGGTCGCCCTCGCCGGCGCCGCGCCGGCCCGCGCTGCGGTCGCCTGCCCGGACGGCGCCCCCACACAGGCGATCGCGGTCATCAACCAGGCCAAGATCCGGCCGGCGGCGCTGGCCAAGGTCGAGCGCGCGGTGGCTGCGCAGTCCCTGCAGTTGCGGGCCGCGTGGGGCACGCCGTGCGTGCAGTTCGCGCCCGGCGGCTGGAAGCTGTATCTGAAGATCGGTGGCGCCGAGCCCCATGGCGAGCACGACTTCTATGGCCAGCCCTACGCGCTGCTGTGGACCTCGGGCGCGAGCGTCGAAGGGTGGTCGCGCGACTTCTCGCACGAGGTGATCGAGATGCTCGAGGACCCCACGTTGAACGTCCGCTACTCGCACGCCGGCTCGACCTGGCAGCGCGAGATCGCCGATCCGGTCGAGGGCCTCGGCTACCGGCTGAACGGCGTGTACGTGGCCGACTTCGTGACCCCGCAGTGGTATGCCGGGGCGAGCACCGGGGCCGACGTGCTCTGCCAGGGGGTCAGCTGCGCCGACGACGGCCCCCTGATCGCGCCGGCGCTCAATGCGGGACCGTGGGATCAGATGCAGGCGCTCCGCGCGCCCTGGTCGGAGTTCGGCCCCCGCACCATGCTCCCCGCCGACACCTGATCGCGCCGCGCCGCGAGTTTCCTGCCACTCGGCCCATCCGCGGCGCCGAAATGCGGATTCACTCGCTTCTGGCGCGAGTTTCCTGCCACTCGAGCGGCACGGGTCGCCGAGTGTCGATTTACTCGCGTTCGTGCAGGAGCGAATCGAACTCGGACCGGGCCGGGCGATCCGCCACGCCGGCGACCCGGACCGCTGCGTGGTGGTGCTGCCCGGGCAGTTCTATCCCACGCGGGCGCCGGCGCTGTGGTTCGCGCGGGAGGCCGCGATGAGCCAAGGCTGGAGTGCCCTGGAGGTCCTGGGCGAGCCCGGCGAGCACGACGACCCGCTGGAGTGGGAGCGCGATTGCGCGCACCGGGCCATAAAGTGGCGGGCGACGGGACGGTGCTGGTGATCGGCAAGTCGCTGGCCAGTCTGCTGGCCGGAGAGATCGCCGAGCGAGACCTGGCCGCCGTGTGGCTGACTCCGCTGCTGAACGAAACCAACGTGATCGACGGTCTCACGCGGACGCGGCAGGCGACGCTGCTGGCGGGCGGCGAGGCCGATCCCACCTGGCTGATCGACCGCGTCCCCGACAACCCGGCGATCGAGATGCTCGAGCTACCCGGCGTCGATCACGCGGTCCAGGTGCCCGGCGACCTGCACGGATCGGTGGACGCCCTGGCCCGCATCGTCGAGGGCATCGCTCGATTCCTCGACGCCCTATAGCGACCGGAGCGCCGGCAGGAACTCCTTCTCGGACCATGTGGTGAACGCGTCCTGATGCTCGGCGCCGATCTGCACGACCGCCACCTCGTCAAACCCGGCGTCGACGAACGCCTTGACCGCCTCGACGTGCGCCTCGAGGTCCGGGCCGCAGGACAGCGCCTCGGCCACCTGGTCGGGCGAGACGAACTGCGTGGCGGCCTCGAACGAGTCGGGGTTGGGAAGGTCGGCGTTGACCTTCCAGCCCAACCCGAACCAGCGGAATTGGTCGTGGGCGCGCTTGATCGCGGCGTCCTTGTCGGTGTCGTAGGCGATGGCCACCTGCCCGACCCGCGACTTTCCGCCGCCGCCGGCGCGGTCGAACATCTCTCCGAGTTCGGCTTTGGGCTCGACCGCGACCATCAGGTCGGCCTTCTGGCCGGCGAGCTGGCACGAGTCCGGGCCGGAGACGGCGACCCCGATCGGCACGCGCTCGTCGGGCAGGTCCCACAGGCGGGCGGACTCGATGTCGTAGTACTTGCCGCGGTAGTTGACCGTCTCGTCTTCGCCGGCGTCGAACAGCGCGGCGATGATGTCGACCGCCTCGCCGAGCATCTGGTGGCGTACGCCGACCGACGGCCAACGCTGGCCGACGACGTGCTCGTTGAGGTTCTCGCCACCACCGAGTCCGAGCCGGAAGCGGTTGCCGGAGAGGATCTGCACGGTGGCCGCCTTGTGCGCCACCACGGCCGGGTGGTAGCGAAGGATCGGGCAGGTCACGTAGGTCATGAGCGGGATCCGCTCGGTGGCCTGGGCGGCGGCGCCGAGAATCGACCAGGCGTAGCCGGAGTGACCCTGGGAGGCCAGCCACGGCTGGTAGTGATCGCTGATCACCGAGAAGTCGAACCCTGCCTTCTCGGCCTTCTGGATGTCCCTGACCAGCTGGTCGGGGCGCGACTGCTCGCACATCATCGTGTAGCCGAACTTGGTCATGGCCTCACCGCTACCCGCGGCCGAGCACCGCTAACGACGGCCCGCGCCGCGCGTCAGGAGTCGATCTTGTCGCGGTGAGGCGGGTTGGTCTCGCCGGCCTCGATGTCCTGGTCCGGATGCGGCTCGCTGGTGCTGGTGGCGCCGGTCGGAGCGCGCGCCTCGTCGCCGAAGGGCTGCTCGTCGGGGCCGGAAGGGTCACGCGGGTCGGGCCGCTTGTCGTACGGGTCGGGCCACTCGGTCGGATCGGGATCGCTGGCCGGGTTGTTCAGGACATGGTGCGGGTCGGGATCGCCGGTTCGATCCTCGGGGTCCTTGCCCGGCGGCTCGGGGAAGCCGCTGGGCGGCTTTCCGGTCTCGGATGGCTCATTCGGCATGATCAGATCAGCTTGCCCCAGGAAACGCGACTCAAACCGGGGTCAGTGGATCGGGGCGTGCGCCGGGGTCGGAATGTCGAGCTCGAACAGCCAGAAGTCGCGGGCGATCACCGGCACCGAGACGTTGTAGACCGGGACCTTGCCGATCGCACCCTGGAACGTGCCCGCGTGGGCGTGACCGTGGAGGACGAGATCGGGCTCGTGCTCGGCGATCGGAGGCGCCAGCCGGTCGGTCCCCAGATAGCCCCAGATCCCGGGCGGCTCTCCCTCGATGGTCTGCTCGGTGGGCGCGTAGTGCAGCAGCACGATGCGCGCCGGGCACAGCGCGATGTCGCGTAGGCCCTGATCCAGCGCCTGCACGTCGAGGGTCGTCTCGTGGTAGACGGAGCGCAACAGCGGCTCGCCGAAATCGGGCAGGTGCGAGCCGGGGAAGCCGCCCACGAAGCCCTTGAGGCCGACGATACCGACGTCGAGGCCACCCGCCTCGCACACGTGCCACGTTCGGTCCAGCACGTGGATGCCGCCCCCCTCCAGCACGGCCACCAGCTCCTCGGCGCGGTTGACGTGCCAGTCGTGGTTGCCGAGCACGGCGTATACCGGGACGTCGAGGGCCGCGCAGGCATCGGCCAATACGGCGCCTTGCTCGGGCTCGCCGTGGGTGGTCAGATCGCCGGCCAGCAGCACGAGGTCGGCGACGCCGTTCAACGCGGCGATCGAGCGGCGGATCTCGTCGCGGTGCGCCTCGGAGCAGTGCATGTCCCCGGCGGCGGCGATCCGCAGGCAATGGGTGCCGGAGCCCTCTGGCATATAAGCGTCCAAGTACCCAGCCGCGGGTATTTCCATAGGACCGTGCGCCACCGAGACGCCTTCAACCCCCTGATCGAAACGATGAAAGTCACGGTCGCCGTGTTGCGCGACGCCGAGGTTCAGTTCATGCTCGGAGGGAGCATGGCGACGTGGGCGCGCGGCGGCCCCGAGCCCGACAACGACCTCGACCTGATGGTCAAGCCAGATCACGCCGAGGCCGCGCTGGGGGCGCTGGTCGGCGTCGGGATGCGGGTCGAGCGGCCTCCCGAGGAATGGCTCTTCAAGGCGTGGCATGAGGAAGTATTGATCGATCTGATCTTCTACCCGTCCGGCCTGGAGCTGACCGACGATGTGTTCGCGCGCGCAGAGACGATCCAGGTCATGGCCATCGGCACGCCCGTGATGGCCCTCGAGGACGTGCTGGTCACCATGCTCTACGCGCTCGACGAGCACGCCCTGGACTACTCGCGCCTGCTGGCCATCACCCGGGCGCTGCGCGAGCAGATCGATTGGACCGCCCTGGCCCGGCGGGCCAGCGGGTCCCCCTATGCCAAGGCGTTCATCGCGCTGGTCCGGGAGCTCGGGATCGCGCCCCAGCCCCAGCCCGATCGCACGCCCAAGGCCCCAGCCGGCGAGGCCCACTCCCGCGTGCGGGTCATCGGCGCCACCGAGTGAACCCGGCTTGGCCTGGGTATAGCGGTCACGATGAAGGTGCTAGTCCTAGCCAGCGAACCGATCACCGCCGGGCAGCTGCGCGACGCGCTCGGCGCCGGCGAGGACCTCTCGTCCACCGAGGTGATGGTGGTCGCGCCCGCGCTGGCTGACAGCGCGATGAAGTTCTGGATGTCCGACGCCGACGACGCGATCGCGCGCGCCGAGGAGGTGCGCCAGCAGAGCCTCGAGCGGCTCGGCCGGGAGGGCGTCTCGGCCACCGGCGATACCGGCGAGGCCGATCCGTACACGGCGATCGAGGATGCGCTGAAGACCTTCGACGCCGATCGGATCGTGCTGTTCACCCACGGTGGCGAGGAACAGCGCTACCGCGAGGATCTCGACGAGCGCGAGATCGGCGAGCGCTTCGGCCGCCCGGTCGATCACGCCTCCGTGTAGGGCCGCTCTCCCAGGCGGCGGAGCAACACCTTGGCGTTGGCCGGCGCGTAGCTGTTCCAGTCGTTGTTGTAGTAGACGTAGACCTCCTCGCGGGCGCGCCACGCCGCGATCCGCTCCCCCCACTCCGCGATCTCCGTCACCGAGTAGTTCCCCTGCCGCCCGCGTGCGCCGTAGTGGAAGCGGACGAAGCGCCAGTCGGCGGTGGCCTCGTATGACTGAAACGGCCGCGAGGGATGGTCGCCTATGGTCAGCGCCACCCCGCGTGCCCGCAGCGCATCCATCACGGGCGGGACGAACCAGCTCTCGTGCCGAAACTCGATCGTGTGCCTTCCGGACGGCAGAAGCTCGAGCCAGCCCGCCAGACGCCTGTCGTCGCGGTGGAAGTTCTCGGGCAGTTGCCACAGGACGGGCCCGAGCCGGCCGGCCTCGATCATCGGCTCGAGCGGCGCGTAGAAGCGCTTGATCCCCTCGGCCACGTCGAGCAGCCGCTTGATGTGGGTCAGGTAGCGGCTGGCCTTGACCGAGAACAGAAACTCCGGGGGGCTGTGCTCGATCCAGCCGGCCACCGCCTCGCGTCGGGCCAGCCGGTAGAAGGTGGAGTTCACCTCGACGGTGTCGAAGTGGCGCGCGTAGACCTCGAGCCAGCGGCGCTTGGCGCACATCTCGGGATACAGGCGTCCGCGCCACGAGTCATACATCCAGCCCGAACAGCCGATGCGTACCGCGTTCATCAGCCGGGTAAGCGCGTAGGTGGATGTCGACGATCGACCTTCCCCCCGCCCCGGTTCCGGACCGGCCCAGCTTCAAGAGCCTGCACGAGGCCGTACACGACTGCCGCGCCTGCGACCTGTGGGAGGGCGCCACCCAGCCGGTGATGGGTGAGGGTGCCCGGCACGCACACCTGATGCTGGTCGGCGAGCAGCCCGGCGACCGCGAGGACGTCGAGGGCCACCCGTTCGTGGGGCCCGCCGGCAAGATCCTCGACCAGGGACTCGAGCGCGCCGGAATCGCGCGAGATGACGTCTACATCACCAATGCGGTCAAGCATTTCCGCTACAAGCTCCGGGGCAAGCGCCGCATCCACCAGAAGCCCGACCGCTGGCAGGTGGCGGCCTGCTTCCCCTGGCTCCAGGCCGAGCTCGCGGTGGTCAAGCCCGCCGCGCTGGTGTGTCTGGGCGCCACCGCGGGGCAGCAGCTGCTCGGGTCGCAGATCCGGATTGGCAAGGATCGCGGCCGACCGATCGAGTCCGATCTGGCCGAGCTGGTCACGGTGACCACCCATCCGTCGGCCATCCTGCGCGCGGAGGACGAGGACCGCGAGCAGGCGATGGCGCAGTTCGTGGACGATCTGAAACAGGTGGCGAAGTGGCTGAGCGAGAGGTAGTCGCGGTCACCGGCGCGTCGGGCGGCGTGGGTCGCGCGATCGCGCGCGAGTTCGCAAAGCACGGCGCCGCGGTCGGTCTGATCGCACGCGGCGGCGCGGGACTGGACGCCGCCGCCCAGGAGGTCACCGAGCTCGGCGGAACGGCCTATGCCCACCCGACCGACGTGGCCGAGTTCGACCAGGTCCAGGCCGCCGCCACGGCCATCGAGGAGCGCCTCGGCCCGATCGACATCTGGATCAACAACGCGATGACCACGGTGTTCGCGTTCCTCGACGACATCGAGCCGGCCGAGTACGAGCGGGCCACGCGGGTCACCTATCTCGGCGCGGTGTGGGGAACCAAGGTCGCGCTTGAGCGCATGCTCCCTCGCGACCGCGGAACGATCGTGCAGGTCGGCTCGGCGCTCGCCTATCGCGGCATCCCGCTCCAGGCGCCCTACTGCGGCGCCAAGCATGCGATGAAGGGGATGTTCGAGTCGCTGCGCACCGAGCTTCGCAACCGCGGATCGAAGGTCCACGCCACGATGGTCCAGCTGCCCGGGATGAACACCCCGCAGTTCGATCACTGCCTGAGCAAGATGCCGCATCACCCGATGCCAGTGCCGCCGATCTACGAGCCCGAGGTGGCCGCCCGCGCCGTGTACTGGGCGGCTCACAATCGGCGGCGCGAGCTCTACGTCGGTTTCTCCACCGTCTACACGATCATCGGCAACAAGCTGGCGCCGTGGATGGCCGAGCGCTACCTGGCCCGGACCGGGGTCGACGGGCAGCAGACCGATCAGCCTTACGACGGAACCAAGAACGCCAACTTGTTCGGTCCGACCGACGACGATCGCGACGAGGGTGCCCACGGCGGCTTCGACGACCAGGCCCACCGGCGCAGCCCCCAGGCCTGGCTCAGCCGGCATCGACTGGCGTCGGGGCTGGCGGCCGCGACCCTCGGCGCAGCCGGCGCGACCGGCGCGTTCCTGGCGCGGCGCCGGTCCGCTTGAGGACCAGCCGCTCGGCCAGCCGCGACGCGAGCGCCATGATGGTCAGGGCCGGATTGGCCGAGCCCTGGGTCGGCATCACGCTGCCGTCGGCGACGAACAGGTTGGGCACGTCCCACGCCTGGTGATCGGAGTCGACCACGCTGCGCTCGGGATCGGAACCCATCCGGCAGCCGCCCACCAGGTGGGCATACCGGCTGGTGACCAGTGTGTCCTGGGCTCCGGCCGCCTCGAAGATGTTGTGCAGGGTCTGCTCGGCGAATGCGATGTTCTTGCGGTCGTTCTCGCATTGCGAGTAGTCCATGCGCGCCACCGGGATCCCGTTCTGGTCGGTGACGTCGGCGGCGACCGTGACTCGATTCTCGGGCAGCGGCAGCAGCTCGGACAGGATCCCCAGCGTGTACCAGTGGTTGTAGTCGCGCATGTATTCGCGCAGCGCGCGCCCCCAGTGCCCGTGGCCGAGCACGTGCTGGGCGTGCTCGATGGGCAGCGGCCCCACGGTCTGGATCGAGAATCCGCGTGCGAATCCCCGCCGCTCGTCGGTCTCGTAGAACTGCTCGGAGCAGATCTCCGGCGGCGGCGCCTTGTACATGCGCATCTCGTCGGGGAATCGCCCCGCCACCTGCGGAGCGCCCTGGACCATCACGCACCGCCCCACCTGATCGTTGTTGTTGGCCAGGCCGTGGGGGAAGCGCCTGCTCGTCGAGTTGAGCAGCAACCGCGGCGTCTCGATCGAATAGCCGGCGACCGCCACGGCGTCGGCGCGCTGAAACCGTTCCGCGCCGTCGTGGATGTAGCGCACGCCGGTCACCCGGCCGCTCGAGTCGTCGAGCTCTACCTGCGTGACCATGCAGTCCGCGCGGAACTCGGCTCCGTGCTCGATCGCGTCGGGGATGTGGGTGACCAGCGGCGAGGCCTTGGCGTTGACCTTGCAGCCCTGCAGGCAGAACCCGCGGTAGATGCAGTGCGGTCGGTTGCCGAACGAGCCGTTGGTGATCCCCACCGGTCCGACCAGCATCTCGATGCCGAGCTTGCGCGCACCCTCGCGGAGCACGTCGGCACCGCTGTTGATCGGGTGGGCCGTGTGCGGGTAGCGATGCGGGTCGCCCCACGGCCAGTAGTCCCCGGAGACCGGCAGCTCGAGCTCGAGCCGCTCGTAATGCGGCTTGAGGTCGTAATAGCTGATCGGCCAGTCCTCCCCCACCCCGTCGCGCGTGCGTACCTCGAAGTCGGACGGATGGAAGCGCGGGCAGTAGCCGGCGTAGTGAACCATCGAGCCGCCGACGCCATGGCCCGAGTTGTTCTTGCCGAGCTCGACCGGGTCGCTGCCGCCGGTGATGCGCTCGTCGGTCCAGTAGAGCCTGTGCGAGCCCGCCTCATCGGAGACCCAGTCCCGGTCGGGATCCCAGAACGGTCCGGATTCGAGCACGACCACCTTCCAGCCGCGGCGGGCCAGCCGCTGGGCCAGCGTGCCGCCGCCGGCGCCCGCGCCGACGATCACCAGGTCGACCGAGAACGAGTCGTCGTAGCGCGCCATGCGCTCGGTCGGGACCGCGCGGCGGTGGACGTCGAGCAGGAATGCGGAGTCGTTCTCGGGCGGGCGCAACGCTCCCCGCAGCAGCGTGCGCACCTCGTGGCGGCGGCTCATGTGCCCTGCACCCCGCGCTCCTCGGTGTCCTTGACGGGGTCGCGTTCGAACGCCGGCGCTCCCTCCCAGCTCTCGCGCTGCCCGATGCCGAACCGGGCGTAGCCGCGCGGGTAGGCCGGGCCACCGAAGCCGATCTCGTTCCACGCCCACGGATGCGAGTAGAACGCGCTGAGGATCGCGCGGCTCACCACCTTCCAGGACTTGCTCGGCGGCATCTCGTCCCACACCTCACCGTGCAGCGTGCCCTTGGCCAGCGCGTCCACCACCTGCATCTGAACGTCCTCCGAGGCGCCGGCGAAGTCAGCCGCGCCGTGCTGGCGCGCCGCGGCGTCGAGGCCGAGCGCGAGCCGGCGCCACGTTTCGCGGTCGTCGGGCATGTCGGCGTAGTGGAAGCCGTCGAGCTGACCTTCGAACAGCTTGGCGTCGATCATGTTGAGCACCGGGATCTTCGGCTCGCGGTCCTGCGCCATGACCAGGTCGCAGAAGATCCCCAGCGTGTCCGCCTCGGCCTTCGTGAAGAAGCGGATCGGTGGAGTCTGCTCGACCCGTTCGAACACCAGTTGCCGTGTCGTCTCGTCCCAGTGGTCGGCCTCGTCGAGCACGTTGTAGTCCGGATAGCGGCCATGCATCTGCGGCGTGACGCCGTTGCGCTGGCGGGGCAGCTCCTCGGGGTCGGCCGGCTGACTTCCCTCCCGCAGGTTCGGGAGATGCTCGGCGCTGCGGAAGTCGCGGCTGGCCATCAGCTCTCGCGGCGGAGCGCGGCGGCGGCCAGGCCCATGCCGCCGACCAGCGCCAGCGAACCGGGGGCGAGCAGCGGCGGCCCCATCACGATGTTGAACAGCGGCTCGTCGAATCCGCCGGGCTTGCGCGCG
Source organism: uncultured Solirubrobacterales bacterium (assembly GCA_963834675.1). Taxonomy (GTDB): domain Bacteria; phylum Actinomycetota; class Thermoleophilia; order Solirubrobacterales; family Solirubrobacteraceae; genus Palsa-465. The sequence continues at coordinate 246,864 of CAWICS010000007.1, read as the reverse complement.
ACCCCGCGCACGTGCGTGATCACGCCGATCAGACCGTCCAGGCAATAGAGCGCGGACACCGCCGGGAGCACGGTTTTGGCCGCCCGCTCCGAGCGGATGCCCGCGATGCCGGCGGCGGTCAGCGCCGGCGAGAGCGCCACCGGGGTCCACATCCACTTGTCACCGAAGGACCCGCGGAAGTGCTCGAAATAGATCTCGACCCCCAGCGGCAGCGCGCTGAACGCGGTGGCCGCAGCGAGCGTGCGCTGCATGCGGCCACTGCGGAAATTGCGCCACCACCGCGTGGCGGCACGCTCGGGGGGAGTCGTCCGGCGAACCATAGGAACGTCAAGCCGCATAGCGCTCCGCCTCCGATCGCTTGAGCTCGAGTCCGATTCCGGGCCGCTCCAGATCCGGGAGCAGCGCTCCATTCACCGGCTCGACCACGCCGTCGAACAGCATGTGCTCAATCCGTACGTGGTCGTGGAAGTACTCGAGGTGGATGAGCTGCTCGAGTGCGGTGGCCGGATGCAGGTGGATGGCCGGGCCGCAGTGCAGCGAGAGCGGGAGGTTGTGGGCCCGGCAGAGTGCGCCCACCCGCAGGAGCTCGGTGATCCCGCCGCATCGGGTGACGTCGGCCTGGAGCACGTCGACCGCGCCCGCTTCGATCATGCGACGGAAGTACGGCGCGTCGTCGCCGTACTCGCCGGCGGCGATCTCCATCCCGGCCGGCGCGCGGTCACGCAGCAGCCGCAGCCCCTCGAGGTCCTCCGAGGAGACCGGCTCTTCGAACCAGCTGACTCGGGCATCGTCGGCGAATCGCCCGGCGAGATCGAGCGCCTGCTTGCGCGAGTAGGCGCCGTTGGCGTCGACGAACAGGCGCGCGTTCGGGCCGATCGCGGTCCGCGCGACCTTCACCCGCTCCGGATCGCGCTCCGGCTCCGAGCCGACCTTCATCTTGACCCGGGGGATGCCCTGCTCGACCCAGCCGCTCAGCTGCTCGGCGAGCCGGGCGTCCGAGTAGGCGGTGAAACCGCCCGACCCGTACACCGGTACGCCCTCGTGCGCCATTCCCATCAGCTTGCACAGGGGCAGACCCACCAGCCGCGCCTTCAGATCCCACAGTGCGGTGTCCACCGCCGCGATGGCCATCGAGGTGATGCCTGGACGTCCCAGGTTGCGGGTCTGCTCGACCATCTTCTCCCAGGCCGCCTGAGGCGAGAAGGCGTCACCCCCGGAGACGATCCCGGCCAGCTTGGAGTCGACCAGCTTGGCCGTGGAGACGTCGGCGTAGGTGTAGCCGAGCCCCCATTCCCCGCCGCCGTGCGCGTGCACGACGACGATCGTGGTCGAGTCCCAGGCAAGCGTGCCGTCCGCCTCGGGCTGGTCGGTGGGAATGGTGTACGCCGCGACCTCGAGCTCGCCGACCGCCACCTCCGAGCGCACAGTCGTGCTCATCGCCCGGGCAGGAATTCCTGGAGCTTCTGCGAGAACGACTGCTTGACGATCCGGCCGGCGTCAGGATCGCCGGACAGGAGCGCCGAGGTGAGTGCCTTGGCCTGCTCGATCGTGATGTGCGGCGGCAGCGGCGGGACCTCGGGATCAGTCACCGCCTCGTACACGACCGGCCGGTCGCTGTTCAGCGCCTCGTCCCACGCCGGGCCGACCTGTTCGGGAGAGTCCACCCGGATGCCCTTCAAGCCGAGGAGCTCGGCATACCGCGCGTACGGAAAATCCGGCAGATCCTGCGAGCCCTCGAACTTGGGATTGCCCTCCATCGCCCGCTGCTCCCAGGTGACCTGGTTGAGGTCGCGGTTGTTCAGGACCATGATGATCAACCGCTGGTCGGGCCACCGGTGGCGGTACTTGGCGATCGTGATCAGCTCGTTGATGCCGTTCATCTGCATCGCCCCGTCCCCGACCAGCGCGATGACCGGACGCTGGGGATGGGCGAACTTCGCCGCGATCGCGTACGGGACGCCTGGGCCCATCGTCGCCAGCGTGCCCGACAGCGAGGCCATCATTCCCTTCCGGAGCTTGATGTCGCGCGCATACCAGTTGGCGGACGACCCCGAGTCAGACGCCAGGATCGCCCCGTCCGGCAGCCGCTTGGAGAGCTCGTGGAAGACGAGTTGCGGGTTGATCGGATCGGCCCCGAGCTGCGCCCGATGCTCGATCAGGTTCCACCACTCGGAGATCTCGCCTTCGATCTTCTCGCGCCACGAGCGATCCTGCTTGCGCTCCAGGCGCGGCAGCAGCGCGCGCAACGTCTCGGCGCTGTCGCCGACCAGGTTGACCTCCATCGGATAACGGATGCCGAGCATCTTGCCGTCGAGGTCGATCTGGACGCCGCGGGCGTTGCCCTCCTCGGGTAGGAACTCCGAGTAGGGAAAGCTCGAGCCGACCATCAGCAGCGTGTCGCAACCCATCATCAAGTCCCAGCTGGGCTTGGTACCAAGCAGGCCGATCGAGCCGGTCACGAATGGCAGATCGTCGGGCAGCACGGCCTTGCCGAGCAGCGCCTTGGCCACGCCGGCGCCGAGCACGTCGGCGACCTCGGCCACCTCGTCGGAGGCGTGGAGCGCGCCTTGGCCGACGAGCATCGCCACCTTGCTTCCCGCGTTGAGCACCGACGCGGCGCGATCGAGGTCGTCGTCCGCGGGGACCACGCGCGGGCGCTGATAACCGGGGCCCGAATGCACTGTGCCGTGCTTATGGGGCGGCGTCTGGACCGCGTCGGCCTCCTGGAGGTCGTTGGGGATGATCAGCGCGGTGACCGTGCGCTCGGCCAGTGCGATCCGGCACGCCCGATCGACCAGGTGGCGGATCTGCGCCGGCACCATCGCCATCTCGACGTACTCGTGGGCGACGTCCTTGAACAGCGTCGTGAGGTCGATCTCCTGCTGGTAGTTGCCCCCCATCCCGGCCCGCGCCTGCTGGCCGACGATCGCCAGCACCGGCTGGTGATCGAGCTTGGCGTCGTAGAGCCCGTTCAGGAGGTGGACGGCGCCGGGGCCCGAGGTGGCCAGGCAGACGCCCAGCTCGCCGGTGAACTTGGCGTGAGCGCAGGCCATGAACGCTGCCATCTCCTCGTGGCGCACCTGGATGAACTCCGGACGCTGGCCATTGCTCGAACGGCCGAAGGCACCGAGGATCCCGTTGATTCCGTCGCCGGGATAGCCATAGATCCGCTTGATGCCCCAGGTGGAGAGGCGCTCCAGAAGGTAGTCGCCGACCGTGTCACTCATTCGCGTTCGTTTCCTTTCTCGTCTGCCCGCCTCGTATCCCCGCTACCCAGGGGGGAATGGGGGCTAACGGCGGGGCGTCCGCGTGGCTACAGTCGATCCTCGGCCTCGGACAGGGCCACGGCGGCATCGATGTGAGCCAGATGGGTCAATCCCTGCGGGAAGTTGCCGAGCAGTTCGCCGGTGCTCGGATCGATCTCCTCGGAGAACAGCCCAAGGTCGTTGCTGCGGGCGACGGCCTGGTCGAAGACCGTCCTCGCCTCGCCCAGCTCACCCGCTTGCGCGAGGCATTCGGCGAGCCAGAACGAGCAGCAGAGGAACGCCCCCTCCTTGCCATCGAGTCCGTCGTCGCGCCGGTATCGATACAGGAGCCCCTCGCCGGCTCCGAGCTCCTCGCGAATCGCCGCCACCGTGCGCAGCATCCGCTCGTCGTCCCAGGCGATGTACTCGACGGTCGGCAGCAGCAGCAGGGCGGCGTCCAGGTCGGTGCGACCGAAGGCCTGAACGTAGATCCCGCGCTTACGGTCGTAGCCCTTGTCTTCGATCGCCTCGCGCAGTGCGTCGCGGGCGCTCTTCCACCGGCGGGTCGGCGCGCGGCGCATGCATTCGTCGGCCAGGCGGATCCCGCGATCGAGCGCGGACCAGCACAGCACCTTTGAGTGCACGAAGTGGTCCGGCTTACCCGGCCACTCCCAGATTCCACAGTCGGGCTCTGACCAGCGCTCGGCCGCGTGGTCGATCAGCGAGACCAGGAAACGCCAGTCGTCGTCGCTCGGGGAGTGGCCGCGGCGGTGCCAGCGCCAGGTCAGGTTGACCAGCTCCCCGTAGGCATCGAGCTGCATCTGCTCGGAGGCGTCGTTGCCGACGTTGACCGGCTTCGATTGGCGGTACCCCTCGAGCTGCTCCACCACATCGCCGCGCAGGCGCCGCTCGCCCCCCACGCCGTAGAGGACCTGCAGGTCCCCCGCGTGGCCGGCCGCCGAGCGCATGATGAACGCGCGGAAGGCGTCGGCTTCGCTGTCGCAACCGAGCTCGGCGAACGCGCGTGAGCTGAAGCTCGAGTCGCGCACCCAGGCGTAGCGATAGTCCCAGTTGCGCGACGCCCCGACGGCCTCGGGCAGCGACGTCGTTGGAGCCGCCACCACCGCGCCGGTGGGCGCGTAGGTCAGGGCCTTGAGGGCGATCCCCGAACGACGGGCGGCGGGGTCGTCGCGACCGCCCAGCCGCAGCGACTCGGCCCATTTTCGCCACCAGGCGACGGTCTCGTCCAGGAGCTGATCGAGTTGCCGGGGGTCGGGCTCGGCGGGAGGCTCGGCGTCGACGCGCTCGGGCGGGGCGTAGGTCAGGGTGAGCCTCACCCGGTCGCCCGGTCCCACTCCGAAACGGCCGGCCAGCTCGTGCTCGGGATCCTCCTCGAGCTCCTGCTCGCACCAGATCACGAGCGCATCGTTGCCGCCGATCGCGCTGTGCAGCCGGTGGCCATGGCGGCGGATCCACGGCCGCACCTGGCCGTAGTCGAAACGGGGAGCGACCCGCACCGCAAGCTCTACCGATCCGCGCACCCCCTCCACCACGCGGAGGATCTGTCGCCGCTCGGTGTCGACGGGGTCGCCCTGGAGCGTGAAGCAATCAACCAGCCTGGCTTCGCCGGTCGGACCGCTCAGTGTGGTCTCGAGCACGAGTGAGTCATCCAGGTAGCGGCGCTCGAACTGCCACTCGCCCTTCCTGGTGGGCCTGACCTCGCAACACCCTCCGTGCTCTGAGTCGAGCAGGCGTCCGAACGCGCTGCCCGAGTCGAAGCGAGGCAGGCAGCACCAGTCAATCGACCCGTCCCGGGACACCAGGGCCGCGCTGTGGCAGTCGCCAATCAGGGCATAGTCGGCGATCGGTAGATAGGAGCCGGCGGTCACGGAGGGCTGATACCCCGATTTGCCGGGGGCTCGGACATCACCGTGCAGGGCGGTCCGGCGTCGTTTGCCGTGCCTGCACGCGGGTATAGCCAGGGTGTATGTGGTTTTACATGATCGCTGGGTTTCTGCTCTTGGTCGGGCTCATCGGGGGCGCGCTGTCGGGCGGCATCTTCACGATCATCTTCATCCCGCTCGCCGCGATCATGCTGGTCGTGGCGGTGCTCATGGGGATGTGGCACCGCGCCCAGCAGGGCAGTGGCGGCGGCCAGACGCAAGGCTCTAAGACCGAGCAGGCCCCCCTGCGCCACACCCCGCCGCAGGGTGCCCCCTCGCCGACCAGGCCCGAAGAGCTGGTCGACGCCCGCCGGGTCCAGCAGTAGCCCAACCTACACCGGTGTCGAAATCTCGCTGCGGACGAGTTCGCGCGCGACCAGGAGAAGGCCGACCGCAAGGCCGAGGAAGTCGCCAACCTGGAGCGCAAGACCGCTTAGGAGTAACCGAGCGCCTGCGCGGAATCGTCCGCGCGGGCGCCGCTATTGTGGGCTTCGTGCCGCGGCGCCGTTCCCACAGCGAAGGACCTCCGATTTCCCGCGCGGCGTGGATGCGCTTGGCCGCGTGCACCGGCGCGGCGGCGCTGCTCCAGCTCGATGGCACCCTGATCACGGTGGCGCTGCCGTCCGTGGCCCATGGGCTGAAGGTTTCCAGCGCCTCGACGGCGGTCGTCCTGAGCGCGTACTTCGGGGCGTACGCGATCGTGCTTTTGCCCGGGGGCGAGCTGGTCGATCGGTTCGGGGCCCGGCGGCTGGCCCTGGTCGGCCTGGGACTGTTCGCGCTGGGCGCCGGTCTGGGCGCGCTCGTGTCGAGCATCGGCGCCCTAGTGGCCACGCGCGTGGTCCAGGGCATGGGCGCGGGACTAGTCAGCCCGGCCGCGCTGGCCGGGGCGGTGAGCGGGTTTCCGCCCGAGCGACGGGGCAGCGCGCTGGGGATCTGGGGCGCAAGCGCCGGCGTCTCGAACCTGGTCGGCCCGCTTCTCGGGGGCCTGCTCACGGTATGGCTGGGCTGGCGCGCCGACTGGTGGGCACTCGTGCCGCTCGCCGTGATCGCGGCCGTGGCCATCGCCCGCCAGATGCCGCCGGTGCTGCACGCCGAGGAGGCCGGCCTGCGGGAGTCACGCATCAACGGGGTGGTACTCGCCGCCACGCTGGTCGCGGCGCTCACGTTCGCGGTGATGATCGGGTGCTTCTACCTGGCCTCGCAGTACCTGCAGCATTCCGCGGGCTACTCCGCGCTCGGGGCCTCGGCGGCGCTGGTCATCGTCGCGTTGCTCGTCGGAGCGGCCGCGCCGGTGGCCGGCCGGCTGGTCGACGACCACGGCGAACGGATGCCGGCGGTGCTCGGATTCGTGCTGGCGGCCGGCGGCCTGGCCGTGCTGGCCATTCCCGGGCTGCCATTGGCCAGCCTGGTCACCATCCTCCCGCTGATCCCGGTAGGGCTCGGGCTCGGGATGCTGTTCGTCCCCACCTCGCGCGCGGCGCTGAACGCCACACCTCGCGCCTCGCACGGCCGCACCTCGGCCATCCTCTCGGTTGGACGTCTCCTCGGCGCCGGGATCGGCGCCGGGCTGGGCGGCCTGGTCCTGGCCGGCGGGACTGACGCCTCGACCGTGCATGGGGCGATGTTGCTCGCCTGCATCCTGTGCGTGGTGGTCGGGATCCCCGCCGCCAGCCGCCTCGGAGTGCCTCGCGGCGGCTTGGCCGCCCCCGCCTCCCCCACCACCTGACACACACCGGACCGGGTGGCCCGTTTTCTGGTCGTCCAGTGCGGGAAGCCCTGTTAGGCATGGTCGGTGGTCGTCCTCCAATCCTTGGCCTGCGCCTGAACAGCCGCCCGGACAGCGCCGGGCTGGTCCGCGCCGCGCTCGGCGGGCTCGCCGGGCCGTTCCGGTTGCGTGAGGAGCTCGTGAACGACCTAAAGACTGCGATCAGCGAAGCCTGCAACAACGCCGTCGAGCATGCCTACCGCGGCCAGAGCGGGGCGATCGCGGTTCAAGTCGATGTCGGGGTCGAGAGCGTGGACGTGTCGGTCCGCGACTGGGGCGGCGGCTTCCAGCACCTGGCGCCGGCCGGTGACCGCATGCGGGTCGGCCTGCCGGTGATCAACGCGCTCGCCGATCGGGCCGAGTTCCTGACCGCGCCGGGCAGCGGCACCGAGGTGCGCATGGGCTTCGACATCCGCCACGACTCGCGCCGCGACGACCTGCTCGCGCGCGTCGAGGCCAGCGAGGACCTCGAGGCGTGGACCCCCTGGCGGCGGGGACTTTCGGGCGACGTGGTCGCGACGCTCCTGCCCCGGGAGCTCTTGGGCGGCGTGCTCGAGCAGCTGATCAGCGCGCTGGCCGCCCGCTCGCGCTTCTCGCTCGAGCGGTTCTCCGACGTCTACCTCATCACCCGGGCGATCGCCGCGCACGTGCAGTCGGCTGCCTCGAGCGGCCGGATCAGCTTCGCCCTCGGGGCCGACGAGCAGCGGATCGACATGACCATCGGCCCGCTTCGGGCCGGCGCCGCAGAAGAGCTTCGGGAGATGGGCGACTCCGATCGCCTGGAGGCGTCGGTGGCGCGGCTGGCCGACGAGATCGACTGCGAGCCGATCGACAGCTCGGAGCTGTTGCGGATCGTCGTCAAAGATCACCAGCACGACCGCAGCACCACGCAGAACGCGTCCTGAGCCCGGGTCGGCCGAGTAGGACTGACACCGGTTCGGTCTTTCCCCCGCGACCGTCTACTCTCCCGGCACGGTCCCGACCGGTGGTTCGGTAACGGGCGGCTCGACGCGGTCGGGGCTGTCCGTGAGCATCTCGAGTCCGCCGTCGGGCGCGCGCCGGACCACCGTCCCCTGCCATGCCCGCATCGGATGAGAGCCGCTGCGCTGCAGCCCACGACACGCGCTGCGGGTGATGAAGAAGACGATGATCGGCAGGATCCAGATGCCGGCGCGCCACACGTGGATCTGGGTGGTGTAGGCGATGCCCAGGCGGTAGAAGATCCGGTCGGTCGAACCGACCGCGAACACGATCACCACCCAGCTCAGGAAGGCCGCGCCGATCGCGGTACGGATAGGGCGGTCGCGGGGGCGGTCGAGCAGGTCGTGGCGCAGCACATCGCCGGTGATCCGCCGCTCGATCGCCGGCCAGGCGAACAGCACGGCGAACACGAACAGCGGGAACGCCGCTCCGCCCCAGAACGGGTTGGGAATCACCGTTCGTCCGGCGATGACCAGCTCCCAGTTGGGCATCAGCCGCAGCGCTCCGATCAGCCAGCCGATGTACCAGTCGGGCTGCGCGCCGTTCTCCGACAGGTAGGGGTGATACGGGCCCCACTGCCAGATCGGGTTGATCTGGATGAGCCCGCCCATCAGAAACAGCACACCGGCCACGGCGAGCATCAGCCCGATCGAGCGCAGCGCGTAGGCGGGCCACATCGGCGTGCCGACGACATTGCGCTCGCGCCGCCCGGGCCCCGGGAACTGCGAGTGGTGCTGGCGCATGATCATGGCCAGATGCATCGTGATCAGCACGGCCAGAGCGGCCGGGATGATCAACACGTGTACGATCTCCAGGCGCGGCCAGAACGTGCTGTTGCCGGGGAACGGGCCACCCCAGACCAAGTTGGCCAGCTGGGCGCCGATGCCGGGAATCGCCAGCGCCACCGCGTAGGCGATGGCCAGACCCATACCCGACAGCAGATCGTCGACCAGCGAATAGCCGGCGAACCCCTCGAGGATCGCCAGCATCAGCATGGTCAGGCCGATGAAGTAGTTCAGATCGCGCGGCTTGCGATAGGCGCCGGTGAAGAAGATCCGCACCAGGTGCAGCACGATCGCGGCGACAAACACGTCCGCGGCCCAGTGGTGGACCTGGCGGAACAACAATCCCGCCGGCACGCTGATCGACAGGTTCAGCACCGAGCGGTAGGCCTCGGACATCTGCTCGCCCTGCAAAAGCGTGTAGGGGCCGTGATAGATGACCTGTGAGTCGCTCGGGATGTAGTAGAGGGTCAGGAAGATGCCGGTCCCGACCAGCACAACGAACGCGTAGAGCGCGATCTCCCCGAGCAGGAACGACCAGTGGTCGGGGAACACGTAACGCATGGCCCACTTGATCGCGCCGGCCATGCCCATCCGCTGCTCGGCCGCGCGGCCCGCTCGCACGAAGCGGCGATGCGCATAGCGCTCGAGCAGATTCACGCCGGCTCCCGGCGTACACCCCACCACGACGGCCCGATGTCGCCGGGGAACGGGCCGGCCGCTCTCAGGTGGCGATCGGAGTCGATCATCAGCGGCAGTTGCGGGAGCGCTCGCCCGGCCGGACCGAAGATGAGCCGGCCGCCCTCGCCGGGGAGGAACGTCGAGTAGTGGCAGGGGCACGTGAAAGCTGGCTGCTGACTGGTCGGCTCGTAGGTGGGATAGCGATAGAGCGAGATCGCGCAGCCCGCGTGGGGGCAGATCTTCGAGTAGGCGAGGATCCCCTCGGGAGCCCAGGCGCGCCGGTCGGCCGGCAGGTGCAGGAACTCGTCGGGCAGGCGGACGACGAGCAAGCCGGAGCCGAACGAGTCGGGGTCGCCGTGCTCGGGCAGCGCCGTGTAGAACGCCCCCTCGTGGATGTCGTCGACCGAGTAGGGCCGACCCGTGTCGTCGACGAGCCGCACCCCGCGGACCCAGGGCTGGCGGTGCAGGGAGCCCGGCGTCGGTCCGAGCGAGGCCAGCGGAGTGACCGCCGCGGTGACCAGCCCGGCCCCGGCCACCCCTCCCGCGCCCATCAGCAGGACCCGCCGTGAGATCCCTTCTCCCCCCTCCTCGATCATCGTGACGACTTCCTCGGTCTGCTCCTCGTCGAGCAGGACACCACGGTCCTCCACGTGCGTCTCCTGCGGGACGACGAGCAGGCCGGCCACGATGCAGGCGGCCGCGAGCAGGCAGAGCGCGCCACCGAGTGCGATGCCGAGCAACTGGGTGTTACCGGAGAGCACGACGTAGAGCACGGTGAAGGCGAAGCCGAAGACGCCCGCGACGAGGAGCAGCCCGGCCACCAGCGTCTCGGCCAGCCGGTTGGCCGGGACGGTCCGCTCGCTCGGGTCGAAGTCGGACTCCGGCACCGGCTCGGGCGGCCGCGGCGTGCGGTCACCCAGCGCGCGGACGGCCGCGCGGAGCGCGACCAGGCCGCCGAGGAGCTTGGCTGCGCGCGTAACGGGCTTGGGGTCCTCGGGGCTCATACCCGCTCATCCATCCTTTCTCCGATCAGGCGCGCGACGAGTACCAGTGCGGCGAGGCCGATGAACCAGGCGACCATTCCCTCGGGGATCGGGCCGATGTTGTAGAGCCCCCAGCCACCCAGGTTCGCCGGCTGACGCGTCCACACGATGTAGCGGGCGAGCGAGTCCAGCTGGTGCTGGTCGATCTGGGTGGCGTCGAAGTGCGGCATCAGGTAGGGCCCCATGCGGACCGCCTCGGCGATCTCCTGCGGGGTGGCGCTCTGGAGGTCGGGGACTTGGGCGTTGACCGTGATCCCGCCGCGGGCCAGACTCTGATGGCAGCCGGCGCAGTCGAGCGTGAACAGATGGAAGCCGAGGCGCAGGTCGCCCTTGGCGGCGTCGGCGGTGGGCGCCGGCGGCCCGCCAAACGAGCTGATGAACGCGATCAGCGCGTCGATCTTCGCGCGGCTGTAGAGCGGGGTGTTGCGTTGCGGCTGCGCGCGCGGCTGCTCCAGGGGCATCCGGCCGGTCGACAGATAGAAGTCGACCGGGCCCGCCCCCACTCCGCGCAGCGACGGCGCCACCCCCGGGGTCCCCTGAAGGGCGATCCCGTGGCACGACGAGCAGCCCGACTGATACAGGTTGAAACCTTGCGCCCGCAGGGCGGGCGAGTCCGGGAACGACCGGGTGGGATCGCCCGGGCCAGGTGGCTCGGGCGACTTGGTCGCCGGGTTGAACTCGTTCACCGATCCACCCGGGACACGCGGGGAGGGCGTCTGGCCGGAGGAGCTTGGCGCGGCGATACCGACCACCGCGACCGCGCCGAGGATCATTGCGAGGGTCAGACGGAGCACCGCCGGCACGCGCGAGCGGCGGGTCAACCAGCGCATCAGTACCCGCCTCACCTCGTCGGCCCTCCGTCCCCCGTGGCCAGCGAGCCGGGGCGGTTCTCGCGGGCAACCAGTCGCCGCTCCTCGGCGACCATGGCGGCCACCGCAGCCCACAGGCCGACCGCCACCATGATCACGTCGCCGACCACCCACATGATCGCGCCCGCCTGGGCTTGGTCGTTCACCGCGGAGATCCCCAACGCGTGCGCCGGCGACCCGTAGGCCGGATAGACGAGCGTGGCCTGCCGGTTCAGGTAGGCACCGACCAGCGCCATCGGGAGCATGGCCACGATCAGGTAGCCGAGGCGGCCCAGGCCGCTCAGCCGGTGTCGCGGCGCCGGATCGCCGTCGACGAGCGGGGACCACATGAGCAGTCCGCCGAGCACGTACAGCGCGTGCTCGGCGTAGTGGATCCAGGCGTGCCGCAACGCGGCGTCATAGAAGGCAGGTAGGTGGGTGAGCACGACGACGCCCGCGAACACCGTGAGCGCCCACCCCGGCGAGGCGAGCCCACGGGTCCGGGCCAGAGCACGGGCGGGGCCGCCCCGACGGGCCGGCGGCAGCGCGGCCAGCCCCAGCACGACCGGCCGGCCGCCCAGCAACAGCAGCGGCGCGAGCAGGAGGATGATCATGTGCTGCACCATGTGGACCGAGAGCAGTCGGTCGTCGTACGCGTCGATCCCGGACTGGAGGGCAAACACCAGGCAGGCCAGTCCGGCCAGGAACGAAGCGGTCCGGCGCCACGGCCAGCGGCCGCCCACACGCGCCGCGGCGAGAAGGTAAAGCGCCGCCGCCACCACCACGGGGGCCAGCACGCTCGGATCGAGTTGCCAGTGGGAGATGAGCAGCGACGCTCTCATTTGCGTGCCTCCCGGCCCAGCGCATCGACCCGGCTACGGCGCTCAGCCCGCATCTCGAGGACGAGGCGCCCGAGCGAGAGCACGAGCACCCCGGCGCCGAAGGCGACCAGGAACCGGGCCCAGGCGATCCCGAACAGGATGCACCCGAGCGATACCCCGACGCCGGCGGCGGCCAGGCTGGCTTGCGGCACCGACTCGAGCATGGGGCGGGCTTCGGGCGGCCCGCGGCGGAGCGCCTCTCGCCGCGAGAGCCACAGCACCACGCCAAACAGGTAGACGATCGCCACCGCTGCGCTGGCCGCGGAGGCGTTGACCGGCTTGGCGTCCCACACCCAATTGCCGATGGCCAGGACCAGCAGGATCGTGCCCCAGGCGAAGATCGGGATCGCGCCGCCCCTCATCGCGCCGCGGTCGCCTCGGAGGGCTCCCGGGCCCGGTCCATCTCCTCCTCGCGCAGGTCGAGCAGCGGCGCATAGGAGCGGATGGGCGGGAGCGGTCGTTCGAAGTTGAGCGGCGGGGGCGGCGATGAGGTGGCCCACTCGAGCGTGTGCCCGAGCCACGGATCGTCACCGGCGGGCACGCGGCGGCGCAGCGAGACCGCCACGTTGATCAGGAACGTCAACACCCCGAGTGCGATGATCCCGGCGCCGATCGTCTCGAGCAGGTTGAGCGTCCCCCAGCTCGGATGCGTGGGATACCGCGAGATCCGGCGCGGCATCCCGTCCTGCCCGAGGAAGAACATCGGGAAGAAGGTCAGGTTGGTGCCGACCACCATGATCGCCAGCTGAAGCTTCCCCAGGCTCTCACGCAGCAGTGCGCCGGTCACCTTCGGGAACCAGTGATACACGCCCGCGAAGAAGCCGAAGATGCTGCCGGCGAACAGCGTGTAGTGGAAGTGCGCCACCACGAAGTAGGTCCCGTAGGCGTGGTAGTCGAGCACCGGCGAGGCTACCCAGACCCCGGTCAGGCCCCCAACCAGGAACTGGAGGAAGAAGGTGAGCGCGAACAGCATCGAGGTGCGCAGGACGATCGCGCCTCCGATCAGCGTGCCGATCATGTCGAAGTACTCGATTCCGGCCGGGATCAGCAGTGCCGTCGAGGTGAACGCGAAGTACTGGTTGGTCACCCCGCCGGTTACGTACATGTGGTGTGACCACACCGCCATCGACAATGCGGCGAACATCATGATCGAGATGACAAACGCGGTGTAACCGAACCAGCGCTTGTGGGCACCGACCGCGATCGCCTCGGCTGACGCCCCGAGGTAGGGGAAGAACATCACGTACACCACAGGGTGGCCGAAGAACCAGAACAGGTCCTGGTAGTCGATCGCGCCGGCGAAGCCCGTGAAGATGTGTCCTCCATGGCGGTCGATCAGCAGCAACACCATGACCAGGAACAGCATCGGGAACGACGCGACGATCATCAGCATGCTGACCAGCCCGGTCCAGGTGAACGGGGGCATACGCAGCAGCGCCATTCCGGGCGCCCGGCGCCGCGCTACGGTCGCGACCACCGACACGGCCATCGCGGTGAGCCCCATCGATACCAGAATCACCCCCACCACCCAAAGGTCCTGGCCGACGCCCGGTGTGTTGCTGCTGTTCGAAAGCGGGGTGAACGATGTCCACGCGGTGCGTCCGGCACCGTCGGAGGTGAACCAGCCCTGCTGCATGATCAGTCCTCCGCACAGCCAGGTCCAGAAACCGGCAACCGACAGGCGTGGCGCGGCCAGTCGCAGGGCGCCGATCTGCAGCGGCACTAGATACGTCGCCAGGGCGACCGCCATCGGCGTGACGAACAGGTAGATCATCGTCGAGCCGTGCATCGTGAACAGCTCGTTGTAGGAGTTGTCCGAGACGAACTGCATGTTCGGCTGCGCCAGCTGGGTGCGCATGAGCAAGGCGAACACGCCACCGAGCAGGAAGAAGAACAACGAGCAGACGGCCAGGTTGAGGCCGATCCGCTTGTGATCGGTGCTCGTCAGCCCGCCGATCAAGCCGCTCGCCCGCGGTATCCGCGTGGCGGAAGGACTGGCGACGCTCACGGCACCGCTCCCTTTCCTTTGCTCCGGGCCCATGTCGCGAACGAAGACGGGCTGACCGCGTAGGTGGTGAACACCATGTCCGAGTGGCGCACCCCGCAGAACTCCGCGCATTGTCCGGGGAAGACACCCCGATCAAAGCTGAGCGTGATGACCTGGGTCGATCCGGGGATCGCGTCGTGCTTGTAGCGCTCGGCGGGGATCCAGAACGAGTGGATCACGTCGAGCGAGGTCAGGTTGAACCGTACCGGAACGCCCGCCGGCACGACCAGGGGCTGGCGCCCGACCGTCCCGCTGCGCGTGCTGAAGCCGTAACCCTGATACGTAAACGTCCACTCCCACTTCGAGGCCAGGACGTTGATGACCAGGGCCGGACGCTGCCGGTTGGCCACGGTGTCGGTCTGGTGCTCGGCGCTGAAGGTCAGGTAGAGCAGGAAGGCGGCGGTGCACGCCAGCAGCAGCGCGTAGGTGCCCTCGATCGGGTTGTGCTCGTGCCAGCGGGCCGCGCGCTCGGGTGGACGGCGACGGAACACCAGCACGACCACGAACACCACGAGCGCGATCAGCACGAACACTCCGATCGCGATCGGGAGGTAAACCGAGGCGAGCCGGTTGTACTCCCCGCGGGTGCTGACCAGCGCCGGGGCGAGCAGCGCGAGTCCGGTCACGGAGCGGAGAGCTCGACCGGCGCCGTGGCGGGCGAGCCCTCGGCGGGTTTGATCTCACCGACCTTGGCCGCGCTGCGCGCTGCGCCCCTTCGCTCACCGCGTTCGATCGCCTGGCGCTGCGGCCCGACCACGTACTTCGGGTCGGCGGCCGACTGGAACCCGGCCCTGAAGGTGCTCCACCGGGCGCCCAGCGCCCCCGCGCACAGCAGCGCGCCGGCGGCGACCGACGCGGCTCGCGAGTCCGCTCCGCGCCGCGCGAGAAGCGCCGCCCCGGCCAGGTTGCACGCGCGGCTGATGTGGCCGAACTTCGCGCCGGCGCCTTCCTTGTACGGCTCTCCGATGTCACCCAGCTGATGGTGCATGAGCTCTTTGGCCCCAATCTCGACCAGCGCGCCGGCGATCGCCAGACGGCGTGCCGGCGCGGCATGTTCGGGCGGGGTGCTGGCCACAGCGACGGCGGCCGCGGTCTGCGCCGCCCCGGCGCCGTAGACGAACGGCAGCAGCCGGCGGGACTCGTGCCAGACCGGCACGGCGGTGTTGGCGATCAGCGCCGCCGTGTAGGTCGAGAGGGGGAGGCCGGCGAGCGCCGCGACCGGTCGAGCCACGCGGGCCGAGCGAGGGAACCATCCGGTCCATGCGTTCAGAGCGGCCAGGGTGGTGGTCGCGCCGCTCACGCTGAGAATCCAGGAGCCGACGCTCATCGGCGAGGTGACCTTGAACATCCGCAGCATGTTCAGGAACCGCATGGGCCGACCCAGGTCGGAGATCAGGAACAGCGGGCTCACCCCGATCCCCGCCATCGCGCCCGTCCAGGCCCGGCGCGCCAGCACGTCGTTGCCACGCAGCCCCGACAGGTAGCCCAGCCCGGCCGAGGCACCGGCCAGGCCACCGGTGAAGAAGTACATCGGGATCTCCGACGTCCAGATCGGCTCCTTGAGCACCGGCTGGCCGTGGTAGGACGTGGTCTCAGTCATCGCTTGCCTCCGAACACCGCGGCCGCCAGGCCGACGCCGAGGGCCACCGCGGCAGCGCCCGCCGCGGCCCAGATCTCCCCCACGTCGCGCCGGGTGTCGACCGGGTCGGGCGGTAGCCCGTACACCTCGGGCTCGTCGAGGAGAAGGAAGAACGCGCCCGCCCCGCCGATTCCGTCATCGGCGTCGGCCAGGTACAGCTGGGCCTTGTCCTGCCCGGCCTGTTGGAGGTGGGCCAGGCGGTGCTCGGCGCGCTCGTGGAGCTCGGCCAGATCGCCGAACTGAATCGAGTTGGTCGGGCAGGCCTGGGCGCACGCCGGCTCCTTGTCGTCCTTCAGCCGGTCGTAGCACAGGGTGCACTTCCACACCCGCCCGTCGTCCTCGCGCTGGTCGAGCACGCCGAACGGGCAGGCCGGCACGCAGTAGCCGCACCCGTTGCAGACGTCCTCCTGGACCACCACCGTGCCGAATTCGGTGCGGAACAGCGCCCCGGTGGGACATACGTCGAGGCACGCCGCGTGCGTGCAGTGCTTGCACACGTCGGAGGCCATCAGCCAGCGGAAGCCGTCGGCCTCCTGGTAGGTGCTCACGCCGCCGTCGACGGCCTGGCCGCGCGCGGCCGCCTCGACCAGTGACGCGCCCTCGGTGACGTCCACCGGGAGCTTCTGCTCGATGAACGCCACGTGGCGCCAGCGATCGGCATCGAGCTCAACGCTGTTGTCGTAGGACTTGCCGGTGAACCCCTCGATCGCCATCGGGATCTGGTTCCACTCCTTGCAGGCCACCTCGCAGGCCTTGCAACCGATGCACACCGAGGTGTCGGTGAAGAAGCCTTTACGAGCCTTGGCCTTCTCGCCGTAGCTCGACGGCCAAGAGACGGTTTCGAGACCGCTCGCTGCGCTCGCTTCCGGCCTCACAGCTCCGCTCCTTGATTGCGGGAGACCGCTCCGCTGTTCGGCCACGTCACCATCAATCCTTCACCCCCGCGCGCTGCCGGTACTGCTCCACGAGTTGCAGGCGCTCCGGGCCACGCGGACGCCGTCCCGGGCGGATGTCACAGGTCGCGACCTTGTACTCGCTGATGTGGACGTTGTTGTCGAGCGCGAGTGGGAGCAGTTCGTTGGCCGAGTCGCCCGTGACGATGCCCACGTCGCCCCAGTGGTAGGGCGTGCCGACCAGGTGCATCTGACGGCCCTGCACGATCAGGGGCTTTATCCGCTCGGTGACCATCACCCGCGCCTCGACCGCCTGCCGGGCGGTGACGATCGTGGCCCAGTCGCCGTGCTCGAGGCCGCGCTCCTTCGCGAGCTGGGGGGAGACTTCGCAGAAGAACTCGGGCTGGAGCTCGGCCAGATAGGGCACGGTGCGCGACATGCCCCCGGCGGTGTGGTGCTCGGTCAGGCGGTAGGTGGTGAGCACGAACGGGAACACCTCCGCGCCGGGCTCGCCGTCCACCGGGTGGTAGGGATTCTCGGGCCGGTGGAACACCTGGCGCGTCGGGTTCTGCTGCTGGGCGTAGAGCGGATTCTTGAACGGCGTCTCCTGCGGCTCGTAGTGGACGGGCAGGGGGCCATCGACGAGACCCGTGGGCGAGTAGATCCACCCCCGGCCGTCGGGATGGAGGATGAACGGCTTGTCTCCGGCGATTCCCTCCATCGCCTTCTCGTCGCCCGAGGGACGGTAGCCCGGCGCCTTGGTCGGCGGGAAGTCGGGCGAGTCACCAAGGCTCGTCCACTTCTCCTCCTCCTCGTCCCACCACACGTAGCGCTTGCGCTCCGACCATGGCTTGCCCTCGGGGTCGGCCGAGGCGCGGTTGTAGATGATCCGGGTGTCCTTGGGCCACGCCCAGCCCCAGTCGTGGGCAATCCAGTTCTGCTCGGTATGGGGCTTCTTGCGGGCCGCCTGGTTGACGCCGTCCTTGTAGATCCCGCAGTGGATCCAGGAGCCGCAGGTCGTCGATCCGTCCTCCTGGAGATCGTCGTAGCTCTCCAGGAACGACCCGTCGGGCTTGCGGCCCGAGATCTCCATCAGCACGTGCTCGGCGTCGGGCTCGTCGTAAGGTCCGACCAGCGGGTAATCCCACGTCAGATCGAGGATCGGCCGATCCTTGGGATCCTCCGAGCCGGCCAGCTTCTCGCGGATCCGGTTGCCCAGGTGGTAGATCCAGTGCAGCTCCGAGCGACACTCGCCCGGCGGCTCGCACGCCTTGTGATGCCACTGGAGCAGCCGCTGGGTATTGGTGAAGTTCCCGTCCTTCTCGGTATGGGCGGCGGCGGGCAGGAAGAACACCTCGGTCTGGATGTCCTGCGCCCGTACCTCGCCGGACTCGTGCTCGGGCGAGTCCTTCCAGAACAAGCCGCTCTCGGTGGGTTGAAAGTCGCGCACGACCAGCCAGTCGAGCTTGGCCAGGGCGAGGCGAATCAGCTTGTTGTTGGCCGAGCCGACCGTCGGGTTCTGGCCCACGCAGAACATGCCCTTCACCCCGCCGTCGAGCATCTTCAGCATCATCGCGTAGTGCGAGTGATCGCCGTTGATGCGCGGCAGGTACTGGAAGCAGAACTCGTTGTCCTCGGTCGCCGCGTCGCCCCACCATGCTTTGAGCAGGGAGACCATGTATGGCCGCAGGTTCCCCCACGCGCCGGTGTCCGGTCCGTTCAGCTCGACGAACTTGTCGAGACTCGGATGGGACTGCGGGTGGGGCATCGGGATGTACCCCGGAAGAATGTTGTAGAGCGTCGGGATGTCCGTGGAGCCCTGGATGTTCGCGTGCCCCCGGAGCGCCAGGATGCCTCCGCCCGGCCGGCCGATGTTGCCGAGCAGGAGCTGGATGATCGACGCGGCGCGGATGTTCTGGACGCCCACGGTGTGCTGGGTCCAGCCGACCGCGTAGACGACCGCCGAGGTGCGCTCGCGTCCTGAGTTCTCGCACATCGCCGCGGCGACCCTGATGAAGTCCTCGGGCGTACAGCCGCATATGTCGGCCACCACCTCGGGCGTATAGCGCGAGAAGTGACGGCGGACCAGTCGGAGCACGCAGTATTCGTCCTGCATGGTCTCGTCGAGCACCGGCGGCTGTCCGCCCTTCAGCTTCATGCCGTGCGCGCCGTGGGCCTGCTCGCCCGACACGTCGGCCTGTTGCTCGGACTTGCCGGCGGTGGCCTCGCCACCGGCCTTGTCGTATCCCCAGGTCTTGATCCCGTACGCGCTGTGAGCCGGGTTCCAGCCCGAGAAGAACCCCGACGCGTCCTCGGTGTCCTGGAGGTCGCGGTTGATGACGACGGGGCCGTTCGTGTAGTGCTGGACGTACTCCTTGAACCAGGCGTCGTGCTCGAAGATGTAGTTGATGATCCCGCCCAGGAACGCGATGTCGGTGCCGGGCCGGAGCGGGACGTAGTGGTCGGCCATCGCGCTGGTTCGGGTGAAGCGCGGGTCGACGTGGATGACCTTGGCGCCGCGCTCCTTCGCCTCGATCACCCACTGGAAGCCGACCGGATGCTGCTCGGCCATGTTCGAGCCCATGATCAGGATGCAGTCGGAGTTCTGCAGGTCCTGCTGGAAGCTGGTCGCGCCGCCACGGCCGAACGAGGTCCCCAGACCGGGGACGGTCGAGCTGTGTCATATCCGGGCCTGGTTCTCGATCGAGACCGCGCCGGCGGCGGTGAAGAACTTCTTGATCAGGTAGTTCTCCTCGCTGTCGAGCGTGGCCCCGCCGAGGAAATGCATGCCGAGCGTGCGCTTGAGCGGTTCGCCGTCCTCGGTCTCCTCCTCCCAAGTCTCCTCGCGGGCCTTGATAACCCGGTCGGCGATCATCTCGGTGGCCTGCTCGAGGCTGATGTACTCCCAGTCGGTGGCGCCCGGACGGCGGTACTTGACCCGGGTCTCGCGCATCGGGGAATTGACCAGCTTCTCGGAGGCCGAGCCCTTCGGGCACAGTCGCCCGCGGGAGATCGGCGAGTCGGGATCGCCCTCGATCTGGATGACCTTCTCGTCCTTGACGTAGACCTTCTGGCCGCAGCCGACGGCGCAGTACGGGCAGATCGACTGGACTACCTTGTCGGCCGTCCGGGTCCGGGCGACGAGCTTTTCGGAGCGGACCGATTGCGCGGCGCGGCCGAGGCCATACGGATCTCCACCCAACTGGCGCAGGAAGGGGAAGATCAACCGGCGCTTCTCCATCGCTGCCGATCGTTACCCGGCCGGCCCGGGGCAAAACCGCCACGGCGAAGCCCGTAATCGCGCGGACACATGCGGCTTGCAGTAATCACGCGAACACTCCTGCTTCTGCCGATCGCCGTCGGGGTACGGGCTACCCATGACAAGCGACGTAGAGATCGGCCGGGCGCTCGCGGCGGTCGCGGCAACGCTCAACGATCAGAAGCTCGACGGTTTCGACACCCGCCGCGTCCAGGAGACCGTCACCGAGGCGCTCGGGGGCGAACCGCTCTTGACCGTCGATGACGGCGGCGGCCTGCACGACTCATCCTCGGGTCTCCGGGTAGGCGCGATTCGCCGGACGCCGAGCGGCGAGTGGATCACCGAGCGCCAGAACGACGCGGCCGAGGGTGCGGATACCGCAATCCCGGCCAAGGCGGACGAGACCGGCGTGAAGGGCGTGGTCTCGAAGCTCAAGGAAGGTTAGTCGCCGTCCTCTTCGTCGCCCTTGCCTGACGGTGCCCCCGTCGGGGGCGCGTCATCGTCCTCTCCCGCGGGAGGCGGGGCACCCGGGACGCCCGGGTCAGAGCGCTTGCGCTCCCACTCCTTGGCGACATCGTCGGTTTGCTCCTCGAGCTTGTCGCTGCGCTGCTCGAGCTCGTCGGCCTCTTCTTCGAAGTGGTCCGCCAGTTTGTCCGGGTCGGTCTCGGCCATGCTCGCGGGCTACCCGGCAGACCCGCGCCGCACACCGGACCCGGTTTGCGGCCCGGGCGACGGGTAGTGGTGCGGCATGACCGAACGTGAAGAACGCGAACAGCCCGACCAGCCGCCCGAGAACGATCCCGAAGAGCCCGGGGCTGAGGGCGGCGCCGGGAGTCCGGCGGCCGACAAGCTGCCGGGCCAGCCGGCCGACGACGACTCGCCGCTCGGCGACACCGACCAGCACTCGGACGCCTGAGACGGCGGCTCAGCGGCGGACGCGGACGGCCAGCCCCTCGTCCGCCGAGCGCCGAATCTGCTCGACCGGAGCACGATCCTCCCTGCGTTCGAGCGGCTTCGTCCACAGCTCGTCGACCAGGATCGTGAACGTGGCGATGATTGGCACGGCGATGAGCAGTCCGATGAAGCCGAACAGCTGATCGACCGCCACCACGCCGATGGCCACGACCGCGGGATGCAGCTTGACCGTGCGGGCGACCACGAGCGGCTGGATGATGTTGCTCTCGAGCTGGTGCGCACCGACGTAGATGATCGCGACGAGGATCGCCTTCTGGGGTGAGATCGTCAGTGCGTAGAGGATCGGCGGGATCGAGCTGGCGAGAGCACCGAAGTACGGAACGATCATCGCCACCGCGGTGAACACGGCGAAGAAGGCGGCGAAGTTCAGCCCGACCAGCACCAGCCCCAGGTAGGTGAGGCTGCCGAGCACCACCATCCCGACGAACAGGCCTCGCAGCCAGGCCAGGTACGCCGTCCGCAGCCGCATCAGGATGTGGTGGACCTGGGGGCGCCGGGGAACCGGGAACAGGCGGATCAGCCCGCTCAGCAGCGGATCGGGATGGATCGCCGTGTAGAGCGCGGTCAACAGGACCACGATGATCGCCGCCACCCCGGCGGCCACACTCTCGCCGACCGACGCCGCCGGACCGAGCAGCTTCGACGGGTTGTGCGTGTAGGTGGTGACGAAGTGCTGGATCTGGCTCGAGATGTGTGCCGGCGAGGAGCCCGTCAAACGGCCGAGCCGGCGGGTCAGTGAATCGCTGATGCTCGGCAGTTCCTTGGCGAAATGGTCGACCTCGCTGGTGAACACCGGCACGATCAGCGAAACCAGCCCGGCAATCGCGCAGAGACCGATGAGCAGGCCGAGCGTCGCCGCGACGGCGCGGGGACAGTGCCACCGAGCGAGCAGGTCGGCGAACGCGGCCAGCGGCGTCGCGATGATCACCACGATCAGCACACCCAGAACCAGTGTGCTCAGCGCCTGGAAGATCATCGCCGCGACAACCAGCCCGAAGGCGAGCAGGATCGCTTTGTAGATGACGCCAGGGGTGATCCGCGAGTCGGTCATTTCTAGCTCAAGGCTGCCCGCTAAACGGACTGTGCACGCCCTTTACCCGGATTGGGCGGCGGCTGCCAGGGCGCCGGCCAGATCTCCGTTCCGGGCGACGATGACCCCGTCGAACCCCAGCCAGGCGGCGACCTCGCGCAGTTCGGCGGCGAGCTCGCCGGCCACCTGCTCGGCGTCGACGCCCGGCTCGGCGAACGCCCCCTGGACGAGCAGGGCGCCCCGCGCGCGGTCGGACTTCAGGTCGACCCGGGCGACCAGGCTCTCGCCGAGCAGGAACGGCAGCACGTAGTAGCCGTAGACCCGCTTGGGCGCCGGCGTGTAGATCTCGATGCGGTAGTGGAATCCGAACAGCCGCTCGGTGCGCTGGCGAAACCAGATCAGCGAGTCGAACGGCGAGAGCAGGGCGCGGGCGTTCAGCTTGCGCGGCCGCCGCGCGTCGGGCCACAGGTAGGCGGGCGTGTTCCAGCCCTCGACCGCGATCGGGACGAGCTCCCCGGCCTCGACGAGCTCGGCCACGCGGGCTTTCGAGTCCCGCCGCGGCAGCCGGAAGTAGTCACCCAGGTCGGGCTCGGCGGCCACGCCGAGGGCGCGGGCGGCGACCCGGACGAGCTCGCGCTGGGCGTCGGCCCGGGTCGGGGTCGGTCGCTCGCGGATCTCGGCCGGGATCACCCGTTCGACCGTGTCGTAATAGCGCTCGAAGTTGATCCGCCGGGCCGCGGCCACCCGACCGGTGTAGAACAGGTGCTCGAGCGCGACCTTGCCCTGGTGCCAGTTCCACATGTGGCCGGGCCGCGGCGGGCCCCGGACGGCGCCGGTGTCCCGGGCCCGGATAGGTCCCTGTTCGGCGACCAGCGCGAGCGTCTCGGCGACCACCTCCGGGTGCTCGCGGGCCACACGCGAGATCGATCCCCACGCCTCGGTGTCGACGTCGGCCATCCGCCAGCGCAGCAGAGGATGCAGCTCGAGCGGAATCAACGATGCCTCGTGCGCCCAGTACTCGATCAGCCGCCGGTCGATCGCCCCATCCGCATGTGCAGCAATGCGGTCCAGGCGCGTGCGGTCGTAGGGGCCGAGACGCGAGAAGACCGGCATGTAGTGCGCGCGCAGGAACACGTTGACCGAGTCGAGCTGGAGCACGCCGAGTCGCTCCACCAGCCGGGCGATCTGGTTCAGGCTCGGCGGCCGGGCCGGCCGCGGGCGGTCGAAGCCCTGAGCGGCCAGCGCGATCCGCCTGGCCGCGGCGAGGCTCAGCTTGCTGGTTCTGAGCGCAGTCACGGCGGCCGAGCGTAGGGATCGCCTCGGCGGATGCCTGGCAGCCTGTTTGAGGTGCGACGGGCTCGATCCATGCCGCCGACGATCGCCGAGCAGGGCGATCTGATCGCCGAGCGCGATCCGCTGCGACCTTCCGGGCGCCTGCTGCGCCAGGCCGGCATGGACGCGTCCTACGTCGACCTGGCCGACCCTTCCCACCTCGAGTTCGATTACTTGCGCTGGGTGCGGATCGTCCTGCGCGCGGCGGGCGCACGCCGGGTCCTCCACATCGGCGGCGGGGCGTGCGCGCTGGCCCGAGCGCTGGCCGCGGAGGATCCGGCCGGGCGCCAGGAGGTGTGCGAGGTCGACGCCGGCGTGCTCGCGATGGCTCGCGATCATTTCGGCCTGCGCCGGACTCCGGGTCTACGGGTGCGTCATGCGGAGGGACGCTCGTTCATCGCCCGCCAGCCCGACGCGGGATGGGACGCGGTGGTCATCGACGCGTTCGTCGCTGCCACGGTGCCGCGGCACCTGATCACGGTCGAGGCCGCGACCGACCTGGCTCGGGTGGCGCCGCTGGCCTTGATCAACGTGCTGGACGACCGCGCCGGCAGGGTCCTCCACGCGGTGGCCGCCGGGCTGGCCCGTGCGTATCCGCGGGTCTGGGCGCTCGGAGCGCGCGCCGGCAACACGATCGTTGTCGGCTCGGCGCGGCCGCTTGACCTCGATCGGATCGCCGCGAAGGCGGCCGCCGACCCTTCCCCCGGGCGCCTCACGCGTCCGCAGACGATGGCGCGCCTCATCGCCGGCGCGGTTCCGCTGCGCGATGAAGGGGTAGGAGCCAGCCCGTGAGCGTCGCCATCCTCGACATCGACGGAACTCTCGTCGACACCAACTATCACCACGCGATCGCCTGGTACCGCGCGTTTCGCCAGCACGACATCGTGCTACCGCTCTGGCTGATCCACCGCCACATCGGGATGGGCGGCGACCAGATGGTCGAGGCGCTGACCGACGAGCGAACCGAAAAGGAAAAGGGCGACGACATCCGCGCGTCCGAGACGACGCTGTACTTCCAGCTGATCGACGAGGTCCAGCCGATGAAGGGATCCCGCGAGCTGATCGAGCAGCTGAAAGCCCGGGGCCACACCGTGGTGCTGGCGAGCTCGGCGAAACAGGACGAGGTCGAGCACTACCTCGACCTGCTCGACGCGCGCGACCTGGCCGACGACTGGACGACCTCGGCCGACGTCGAGTCGACCAAGCCCGCGCCCGACCTGGTCAGCGCGGCGCTGGAGAAGGCCGGGAGTTCGGCCGACGAGGCGGTGATGGTGGGCGACACGACCTGGGACGTCGAGGCGGCTGCGAAGGCAGGCGTGCCGACGATCACGGTCCGGACCGGCGGATTCGGCGCGGACGAGCTCAAGGAAGCCGGCGCCGAGGCCGTATTCGAGTCGGTCACCGAGCTGTGCGAGCGGCTCGATCAGACCGCGCTGCGCTGAGCTCAGCCTTCCGGCGCGCCTGGGTCCCAGCGCTCCTCGATCCGGCCCAGCCGCCAAACCGCGAGCGCGAACAGCCAGGCGGCCGCGAACAGGCCCGCGATGATCAGCCCCAACGTATTCACATCTATGTTCTCCCACCAGGCCCAGAACGACCCCTGGGCTCCCACCTTGCGCGCCAGCAGGCCCGCCAGCTCGATCGTGCCGATCACCAGCGCGACCGCCACCGACAGCCCGGTGATCGTGAGGTTGTAGAAGACCTTGCGCACCGGCGTCGAGAACGCCCACCCATAGGCGAAGTTCATGAACGAGCCGTCCAGAGTGTCGAGCAGGACCATCCCGGCCGCGAACAGCAACGGCAGGCAGAGGATCGCGTAGAACGGCAGACCGGCTCCGGCCGCGCCCGCGGCCAGGAACAGCAGGGCCACCTCGGTTGCCGTGTCGAACCCCAGCCCGAACAGGAGCCCCAGCGGATACATCTGCCACGGGGCGACGATCGGACCCGCCGAGCGGGCCAGCAGCCGGCTCATGAACCCGCGCCGGTGCAGCTGCTGCTCGAGCGCCTCCTCGTCATAGCGCCCGGCGCGCATCTCAAGGAACACCTTGACGATCCCCCACAGGACCGCCAGGTTGAGCGCGGCGATCACATACAGGAACGTCCCCGAGACGCCGGTACCGACCCAGTCGCCCAGGCTGCGCAGCGCCGAACCGCCCGTGCGCACCTGACCTCCCAGCCCACGCACCCCGATCGCGAACATGAAGGCCAGCGCGAACACGATCGTGGAGTGACCGAGCGAGAACCAGAAGCCGACGCTCATCGGGCGGCGGCCCTCGGCCATGAGCTTGCGGGTGGTGTTGTCGATCGCGGCGATATGGTCGGCATCGAAGGCGTGGCGCAGCCCGAGCACGTACGCGGTGACGCCGGTTCCGATCGCGAACGCCCCCGAGCGGCCGAGTTCGAAGTGGTGGGGCAGGACGACCGCGATGAGCAGCCCGAAACCGGCCAGATGGAGCGCGAGCACGGTTGCCGCCATGAGCCAGAGGGAACGCCACTGGCCCGGGTCGAGTGAGCTGCGAAGCCGGCTCAGCATCGCCGCACAACCTCCTCGCCGAGGACCGCGGCCGCCACCGCCGCCTGGCCATAGGAGACTCCCCCGTCGCCGGCGGGCAGCCGCTCGGGCGTCAGCACCCGCAGCCCGGCGGCGCTCAGGCCGGCCTCGGTGGCGCCGAGCAGCCGGCGGTTGGCGAACACGCCGCCGCTCAGGACGACCACCTCGGTGTCGTGCGCGGCCGCCGCGGCGGCGCAGGCCTCGACCGTGGCATGCGCGATCGCGGCATGGAAGCGTGCGGCGATCGCGCCGGCCGCGACGCCGCGGCGGAGGTCGGCCGTGATCGCGCCGATCGTCTCGCGCGGGTCGATCACACCGGCGTCCACGGCGATCGGGTAGCGCCCGCGCGCCGAGGGATCGCACCATGCCTCGAGTTCGATTGCCGCCTGCCCCTCGTAGTTGACCCGGGTTCTGATCCCGCACAGCGCGGCCACGGCATCGAACAGTCGCCCCATGCTGGTCGTCCAGGGCGAGGCCAGGCCAGAGCGGGCGAGCCGAGTGATCGCTCGCCAGCTTGCCGGCGGCTCCATCCCGCTGGCCACCAGCCACGCACAGGCCATCCGCCAAGGCTCGCGTACGGCCCGCGCGCCGCCGGGAAGCCGGACCGGCAGCAGGTGGCCGACCCGAGTGAAGCCGCGGACCGTGCCGGACAGGATCTCCCCGCCCCAGATCGCTCCGTCCGGGCCGTAGCCGGTTCCGTCGAAGATCGCGCCCACAGCCGGCCCGGCCTCGCCGTGCTCGGCTAGGCAGGCGGCCAAATGCGCATGATGGTGCTGGACTGCGATCGACCGCACATCCTCGCGTTCGAGCGCGTACTTGGTCGACAGATACTCGGGGTGCAGGTCGTGGGCGACCACCTCGGGGCGCACGTCGAACAGCCGCTCGAAGTGCTCGATGCCGGTGGTGAACGAGCACAGCGTCTCGTAGTTCTCGAGGTCGCCGATGTGATGCGAGACCCAGGCCCGGGTCCCCTTGGCCAGGCAGAAGGTGTTCTTGAGCTCGGCGCCGCAGGCCAGGACGGGGACCGGCGTGCCGTCGTCGGGAAGCGACACGGCCGCCGGCACATATCCCCGCGACCGGCGCAGGAAGCTCGTACGTCCGCCGCGCACCCGGATCACCGAGTCGTCGGTGCGCCTCTCGATTTCGCGGTCGTGAACCAGGAACGCGTCGGCGATGCCGGCGAGGCGTTCGAGCGCGTCGTCGTCCCGGTAGGCGATCGGCTCCTCAGAGCGGTTGCCGCTGGTCAGGACCAGCGTGTCCCCGACGTCCGCGAGCAGCAGATGGTGAAGCGGTGAGTACGGCAGCATCACCCCGAGCTCGGGAGCGCCCGGCGCGACCGCGGCCGCCACGCGTGCACCGGATCGGCGCGTCGCCAGCACGATCGGGCGGTGGGGCGAGGCGAGCACGCGTCGCTCGGGTTCGCTCAGTTGCACGAGCCTGGTGGCCGCCTCCAGATCGGCCGCCATCAGCGCGAACGGCTTGTCCTCGCGGTGCTTGCGGGCTCTCAGCTTGGCCACGGCAGCAGCGTTTGCGGCCAAGCAGGCCAGGTGATAGCCGCCGATGCCCTTGACCGCGACGATCCGTCCGTCCCGGAGCAGTGCCGTGGCCGCGCTTACCGGGTCGCCGCCGATGTCCCGGCCGGCGGCATCGCGCAGCGACAGCGACGGGCCGCACGCCGGACAGGCATTCGGCTGGGCGTGAAAGCGGCGATTCTCCGGATCGTCGTACTCCGCCTGGCAGGCCGGGCACATGGCAAACGCGGCCATCGTGGTCAGCGGCCGGTCGTAGGGAACCCCGCGGACGATGGTGAACCGTGGGCCGCAATTCGTGCAGTTGATGAACGGGTAGCGGTACCGCCGGTCGTCCGGGTCGAACAGCTCGCTCAGGCAGTCCGGGCAGGTGGCGGTGTCCGGGCTGACCGGCGCATCGGCCGGGCCCGCGGCCGCGCTCGGGCGGATCTCGAAGCCGGTTGGGGTTTGCAGCGGCTCGCGCTCCTCGCACTCGAGTCGCTCGAGCACCGC
The DNA here is from genome assembly GCA_963834675.1 of uncultured Solirubrobacterales bacterium. Lineage (GTDB taxonomy): Bacteria > Actinomycetota > Thermoleophilia > Solirubrobacterales > Solirubrobacteraceae > Palsa-465. The sequence goes on along the minus strand of CAWICS010000007.1, from coordinate 218,951 downwards.
GAGCGGTGGCGCGTCGGTTTGCAGCCGGCGGACGAATTCGGCCACGTCGGGCTCGGATCCCTCGACCTCGAGCAGCACCCCGCGCTCGTCGTTGAGCACGTAGCCGCCCAGCCCCAGCTCATGGGCCAGCCGGTACACGAACGGGCGGAAGCCCACGCCCTGCACGGTGCCCGCCACTCGCACCCGGGTGCGGCGGCGGCGCGAGGCGAGCGCGGTGCTCACGAGCCGTCTTCGATCAGCGCATGCAGGACGTGGTAGGCGCTGGCCTGCGCCTCCTGAATGCGAGGGATGTGCTCCGAGCGCGTGACGATCACGTGGTCGGCCAGGCCGTCTTCGGCGATCCGGCCGCCGCCGTAGCCGACCATGGCAATCGTGCGCAGGTCCTGGCGCCGGGCCTGGCCGAGCGCGGCGATCACGTTGGCCGAGTTGCCGGAGGTCGAAAGTGCCAGCAGCACGTCGCCGGGCCGGCCGTAGGCGATGACCTGGCGGGAGAAGATCGCCTCGGTACCGATGTCGTTGGCAATCGCGGTCAGGATGGAGGGGTCCTCGGTCAGATCGATCGCCGCCCAGCCGAAGGCGCGGAAGTCGGCCACCACGTCCATCGCATCGGTGGCCGAGCCCCCGTTGCCCAGGGCCAGGAGCGACCCCCCGGCGTGCAGGCTTGCCCGCAGCGCGCCGGCGGCGGCGGCGAGCGTCGCGGCGTTCTCGGTAAGTGTCTGCTCGCGCAGGGCGCCAATGTCCTGGCTCTTGCACCGGGCGGAGTTCGCCACGTCCGCGAGCACATGCTCCAAGTCGGACTCCTGCTCGGCGAGGAACGGATACAGGAAGCTCGACGCGCCGGCGTCGTGCGTGGGTCGATGCTCGCGCCCGGTCAGCAGCCCGCGATGCTCGAAGAACACGTGGACGAGCTCCCACAGCACGTGATAGAGCGTCTCGATCAGCTCCTGGCGGACGTGGCCGTCGTCGACCGGCGGCTCGAATTCCCACTCGGCCCCGGCGGGCGAGAACGCGAGCGTCAGGCACCCTCGCCGACGGGCGAACCGGAGCGCGCCGGCGGCCGCGCCACCGTCCTCGTCGGTCCCGAAGGCGATCGCGATGTCCTCGGGGCGCGTGAGCAGCCCGGCCGCTCGGGCCAGCTCAGTCCGCTCGCCGGTCAGCGCGATCGCAGGCAGCGCACGCTTGCCCACGATCACCGGATGCACGAACTCGACCGCGACGTGACGCGCGTCGGTCCGCGCCGCCGGGGAACTCGCCAGGGCGATCAGACGTCCACCGCGGGCGAATCGCTCGGCCATGCGGTGGCACAGGCGCGCGAGCCGGTCCGCCTCGGCCGCGAAGAACCGCCGGTTGGCGTCGCTGCGCAGCTCGAGCAGCTCGTGCAGACGGGCCTGGCCGGCCTCGGCCAGCACGCCACCGCTCACAGCACCGCCGCCTGCCGGTGCGTCACGCCGACCAGCCATTCCCTCCAGGCGTCCACGCCCTCCCCGGTGCGCGCGCTGACCAGGATCCGCTCGACGCTCGGGTTGACCTGGTCCAGGTAGTACAGGAAGCGGCCGAGGTCGAAATTCAGGTGCGGCAGCAGGTCGATCTTGTTGATCAGCACCAGTTCGCAGGTGCGGAACATCAACGGGTACTTCATCGGCTTGTCCTCGCCCTCGGTGACCGAGCAGACCATCGCCCGGGCGTCCTCCCCCACACGGAACTCGGCCGGGCAGACCAGGTTTCCGACGTTCTCGATCACCAGCAGGTCGATCTCCTCGAGCGGTAGGTCCGGCACCGCCGAACGGACCATGTTCGCGTCGAGATGGCACTCGCCGCCGAACCCGGGGTCGGTGTTGAGCTGTGCCACCGGGACGGGCAGGCAGGCCAGCCGGTCGGAGTCGTAGGACCCCTGGACGTCGCCCTCCAGCACGCCCACGCGGACGCCGTCCAGCGGCTCGCCCAGCGCGCATTCGAGCAACGAGGTCTTCCCGGCGCCGGGCGCGCTCATCAGGTTCACCACGGACACCCCGTGGCTGTCGAAGTCGGCCCGGTTAGCCCGGGCGATCGTGTTGTTCGCGTCGAGGGCGTGCTCGACGATCTTGACCTTGGTCCGGTGCATCGTGGCCCTACATCGCCTTGACCTTGAGGTAGCGCTGAAGCTCGGGAAGCTGGGCGCCGACCGCGGCGAGGATCACGGCGAGAAGCACCGCGATCACGAGGGGCACCGGGATACGGATGTAGCTCACGTCGGAACCTCCTGTTTCAAACAGATTTCATGCAGCAGGGACTTGACCAGTCCGATCGCCGGGTCGAGCGCGGCTCGCACCGGTTCTGAAAGCTGGACGACGGGATCGTCGTCGTCGGGGGTCATCCGGGTTTGCGGCTCGCAGCCGACCACGTACGTGCGAGGCGGAACGCTCCCGAACGCGCGAACCAGTGCGAGCACCGCGACCGGGTCCATTCCGTGCCCGTCGGGCGTGGTCTGCACATCCGGTGCGTCGTGGACCTCGATCACGTACAGCGTGCCGGGTGGCTCCCCGCGAGGAGTGGCATCGAGCAGCACGACCGCGTCGTAGCCGTCCTGCATCGCGAACGCGAGGTCCATGCCGCGGATGCCGAAGTCGCGCACCTCGACGCCGGCCGGCAGCTCGTGCCGGGCGATTCGATCGGCCAGCGCGACGCCGAAGCCGTCGTCCCCGAGGAACACGTTTCCGATCCCGGCGACCAGGATCCGGCTTCGTGGCTCCGGCTGGGGAGCCTCCTTGAGCACCTCGACCTCGTCGGGCGAGTAGAAGAAGCGATGCCCCGGCTGCCGAGCCAGGCCGAGGTCGCGGCCGGGGTCGTCCTCCACCACCACCGCCAGCGTGACCTTTCCCTCGAGGTCCTCTTCGATCGCCTCGACCACGGCGGTGCGGCCGGCCAGCACGAGGTCGAACACGTCGCCTCCGGGCGCTGGGCGCAGGCGCACGCGGCTCCCCGCACGCAGTTCGGCGCCGGGCACGGCGACCACGTCGGGGCCGGGGCGCTCGAGCTCCTCCCAATACCCGCTCATCTGAGCGCCGTCCTCCCGTGCAGGGCCATCAGCTGCGCGGGTTCGAGGCTCTCGACCCGCGCCAGGATCTCCGCCGCCCTTGGATCGCAAGCCGCCATCTCGGCCTTCTCCTCGTCGGTCAGCGCCAGTATGTTCAGGACCAGGAGCTGGTCGATCTCGCCACCGTCGAACATGTCTCCGGGGCTCTCGGGGGCGATCCGGGGATGGTCCTCAAGGATGATCGGCGAGGCCAGCACGGTGTCGGTCCGGCCGGGTTCGCCGACCAGCACGGGCCAGCAGCCGACGTTGCGACACGCCGCCACCTCGTCGGCCAGCTCGGTCGGCGGGTCGGTGCTCGACACGAAAGAGCCGCCCGGCGCCCTGCGCAGCAGCATGTGCGTCGAGCAGAACGCGCGCATGAGCGCGTCCTGGCGCGAGCTGCCGGCCGCGCATGGCGTCAGGTTGCGCACGCTGACCGTGATCCGCTGCAGTCCGGCGGTGCGGGCGGGCGTGGCGCGGACCTCGACCTCGCCGGCCAGTCGCTCCCAGGAGCGCAGCATGAACCCGTCCCGCTGCACGCCGGCGGGTATGGCGATCGGGCCGGGCCCCTCGACCTCGCGTTCGACAGCCTCCTCCCAGGACTGAAACCGTGCACCGTCGACGGTCCTCTCGTCGACCGGCTCATCGTCCGGCCCGAGCACCGTGCGCCGCACGATCTGCAGGAAGCGCACCGTGACCTCAACCTCGCCTCCTCCCCACATCAGCACCTCGGCGCGCATGCTGCACGGATCGTCGGGATGGCTGTGTGCGTGCGCCGGCGGGAACACGCCGCCGAATGTGAACCGGCGCTGGTTCTTGAGCGCCGAGCGCCGGTAGGGCCACAGGATGTAGCCCTCGTAGAGGACCGCGTCGGCGATCGCTCGGACGGGGTCGCCGGTCACCTGGCCTCGCCGCCCACACCGCCCAGCAGGGCATCGATCGTCGCCTCCCAGCCCTCGAAGGCGTGCCGGGCCTTGTACGCGCACAGCGCGTCGTAGCTCTCGCGTCCCATCCGAATCCACGCGCTGGCCGGAAAGTGCGCGTCCATGGTCCGCCGCCACACGTCGACCGGCATGGCGAAGGTCACGTCGTGGTCCCAAGGGATCCGGGCCATCTGGAGCCGTCCGTCGGGCGCGGCGTAGAACACCGAGCCGCTGAACAGGAACTCGAGCGGGATCTCGCCATCGTCGAGCGCGGCCAGGTAGCGCGCGGCGGCAACCTCGAGATCGTAGGTGCACGGCACGGTCAGCTCGACGCGGGTCGCGCCGGTGAACGGCGGGACGACCAGGGTGGCCCTTAGCCACGGCAGCGTGCGCAGCGTGCTCGTCCACCGCTCGGGGGTGCCGAACAGCTCGAGCAGCTGCTCCTGGGCGGGGGCGGCGTAACCCCGGCGGCGTGCGGCGATCTGGATCTGGACGTCCAGCAGCAGCGAGCGGATCGACTGACCGCCGGGGGCCTCGATCTCCAAGCCGAATTTCAGGGTCGGCGCGGCCGCGTGGCGGAGCGGGTCCGCGGCGGCCACCGCGAAGCGAAGCTCGGGCGCCGAGTCCCGCGCCGGCGCGGGCGCTTTCGAGACGGCGGACACGCGTCCCTATCCCGGGGAGAGGTTCGGCATGCTCGGATCGATGGGGCCGTGTCTGTCCGGGTTGATTCCGGTCGAGCGGGCGGCGGTGGAGGTGCCGTCGGGGTTGTGGCCGGCCATCTTCTCGTAGTTGCCCTTCGCGTTGCCCTGGTTGATGCCGGGCGTGTGCGCGGGCATGTCGTGGCTGACTCGAAACCCGCCCAGCTTCAGCTTGGCCATCTGGTCTCCTTGCGTGTCGAGGTTCTTGAGTCCTGAGGACGGGCGCGGCGGTCGAGCTCGTCGAAGAACGACCCGATCGCCGTCCACACCTCCTTGCCGCCGGTGAACCCCCGCCAGCGGGTCCTGATCAGCGCGACCAGCCGGTAGCAGTCGTCGATCGGGACCAGCCACTGACGGTCGGATCCCCGGGCGCGGTCGACGAGCAGCGCCTCGACGTCGTCCTCCATCGTCTCGAGGATCGGGTTGATGCGCTCGAGCTCGCTCCAGCTCCCGAGCTCCAGGCGCGACTCGGTCGCGCCCATCGGACTCGGATAGAAGGCCATCACCCGGCCGGCTCGCGAGCTGCGGAAGAAGAACGCCATGTCGACCGGAACCCTGAGCTCGTCCCATGCCGCCGCGCTCAGCTCGAAGCGGTCCAGGCGTACGCGCCGGTCGGGCACGAGCCGCAGATGTCCGCCGCCGGCGCCGCGGCGATCGAACAGCAGCGCGCACGGGCGGCAGGCGCACAGCAGCTGCTGGCTGTCGAGGTCGGCGAGGTGCCGGTGCGTCTCGGGCAGCGGCGTGCCGCACAGCTCGCAGCGCTCTTGCGGCTCGGGAGCCGGCGCCGGCGAAGCCCGCCCGGCGGCGAGTGCCCGCAGCCGAGGCGAAGCCAGACTAGGCGGCGACGGGGAGGGCAACTCGCACCAGTCCGTCTTGTCCCTCGAGCAGTGGCACGGGCTCGAGGTGAAGCTGCGGCCGGTCCAGGCCACGCCCCGCGCGCATCACGTCGTAGCGCTGCCCGCAGGCCGTGCAGGTGAGCTCCGTGCCGGTCAGCGACGCGTCCGCAAGCGAGCCCTGACACGCCGGGCAGCTCGGCCGGTAGCCGTAGATGCGCCCCCCGGCCCTCAGGAACAGCAATTGGGTCCCGGCCACCGGTTTGACCAACACCGCGTGCGAGGAGAGCTCGGGCAGCCCGCCGGCCATCTCCCAGGTGCCGTCGAGCTCGGGCCCCGGCCCCGGGGTCGCGAGCTCGATCTGTATCAGCGGGGGATCCCGTGGCTCCTCGGCGATCACCTGCTCGATCTCGGGTGCGCTCTTGCGGATCGCGTTCTCGATGGCCAGCTTGAGCGTGATGCTCGAGGACGGGCACCCGCTGCAGCTGCCGTGCAGCCGCAACCGGACTGTGGTTCCCTGCACGCCGAGGAGCTGCACGCTGCCGCCGTGCGACTCGAGATACGGGCGCACGGAATCGAGCGCCTCGCCGACCCGAGCCTCAACCGACACCGGATGCAGGCCGTGGATGAGCAACACGTGCGCCACGATCTCGTCCCCGGCCAGCGCCGCGGCGAGCTCGCCGTCGTCGCGCGCGGCGATTTCCTCCACGATCCGCTCGAGCCCGGCGCCGTAGAGCTCGACGAGCGCCTGCACGGCCGCGGTGGCAGTCTGGCGGGCGAACGGGTCGGGAAGCGCCTCGAGTTCCTCGAGCAGTCTCTCGACCTCTCCGACCAGGGCGTGGGACGCGGTTGCGGCCACGGCTCAGCTCTGGCTGTGCTCGCCGAACATCGGCGAGTGCACGGTTCGCAGGGTCTTCCCGTTTCCGAGATACATGTGGACGCCGCAGGGGAGACACGGGTCGAACGACCGGACCGCGCGCATGATGTCGATTCCCCGGAAGCCGTCCTGATCGTTCTCCTCGAAGATCGGCTGTCCCATGACCGCGTCCTCGTAGGGGCCGGGGGTGCCGAACGAGTCGGTGGGGCTCCCGTTCCACGGGGTGGGTGGGTACGGGTGATAGTTCGCGATCTTGCCGTCGCGGATCACCAGATGGTGCGAGAGCACCCCCCGGACCGCCTCGTGGAAGCCGCATCCGATCGCCTCGTCGGGGACGTCGAAGTCCTCGAACACCTTGGTGCGCCCGGCCCGAAGCTCGGTCATGGCCCGGTCGAGGAAGTAGAGCGCCATGCCTGCGGAGTAGGCCACGAAGTAGATCCGGGCCCGATCGCGTTCGATCGCGTTGGACCACTGGGGGATCTTCCACTCGAGCGTCTGCTCGGCCGTGTTCGGGGTCTTCGGCAGGTTGATCAGGACCGAGTTGCCGGTGGACTGGACAAACGGCGTCTTGACCTTGTTGGCGAGCGCGGTCACCCACAGGCGCGCCAGCGCGCCGCCGCCGGTGTCGAGCGCGAGGTGCTGCTCGGTGCGCTTGTCATACCACCGGGGGCTCATCACCCAGGAGTAGTTGCCTCCGTCGAGGTCGCGCTTCTGTGGCTTGGGCAGCGTGGTCTGGTTCCAGGGGTGACGCTTGTCGACCGGGTTGCCGAGCGGATCCTGGTGCACGAAGGTCTCCTCGCTCACCCAGTCCTCGTAGTAGGAGGACCCGAGCAGGATCCGGATGCCGAGGTTGATGTCGACCAGGTTCGTGGTGACCAGCTCGCCGTCGACGACCACGCCGGGGGTGACGAACATCTCGTTGCCCCAGTCGTTCATCGTGCGGTACTGGTAGTCGACGTGGTCGGGGTTGTTCCAGGCGCCCCAGCAGCCGAGGAGGATCCGCCGGCGGCCGACCTCCTCGTAGCCTGGCAGGGCCTCGTAGAAGAAGTCGAACACGTCGTCGTTCATCGCCACGGCCTTCTTGATGAAGTCCAGGCAGCGCAGCAGCCGGCTCAGGTAGTCGGTGAACAGCGTCGGTGTGGCCACCGTGCCCACGCCGCCGGGATAGACGGTGGACGGATGCACGTGGCGCCCCTCCATCAGGCAGATCATCTCGCGCCCGATCCGGCTCATCAGCAGCGCTTCCTTGTACGTCTCGCCGGTGAACGGGTTGTAGGAGCGCATGATGTCGGCGATCGTGCGGTAGCCATGCAGCTCGGAGTGCGGGGCGTCGGTCTTCTCGGCTCGGGAGAGCAGGCTCGGGTTGGTCTCCTTGATCATCTGCTCGCAGAAGTCCACGAACACCAGGTTGTCCTGGAAGATGATGTGGTCGAAGATGTACTCGGCCGCCTCGCCCAGGTTGACGATCCACTCGCCCAGCGGCGGCGGCTTGACGCCGTAGGCCATCTGCTGCGCATAACACGAGCACACCGCGTGGTTGTCGCCGCAGATCCCGCAGATGCGGCTGGTGATGAAGTGCGCGTCGCGCGGGTCCTTGCCCTTCATGAACACGCTGTAGCCGCGGAACAGCGAGGAGGTGCTCTTGCACGAGACGACCTCGCGGTTGTCGAAGTCGATCTTCGTGTAGATGCCGAGGTTCCCGACGATCCGGGTGATCGGGTCCCACGCCATGTCCACGAGACGGCCCGCCTCCGGCCTCACGCTTTCCCTTACCGCCATGTCCTGCTCCTCTCGCTAAGTGCCGACGGGGTCGTCACGCCCGCCACCGCGGGTCGGCGCCGGTGGTCAGCTCCGGCCGGTTGTGGCGCCACTTGGGCTCCTGGTTCAGCGTCTTGTTGGTGATCCCACGCAGCTTGCGGATCATCGGGCCGTACATGCCGGTCAGCGCCGAGGACACCCCGCCGCCGGGTGGGGCATCCATGAACGGCATGAACTTGTCGGGGAACCCCGGCATCGTGCACCCGATGCAGATGCCGCCCACGTTCGGACAGCCGCCGATGCCCGCCATCCAGCCGCGCTTGGGTACGTTGCAGTTGACCACCGGTCCCCAGCACCCGATCTTCACCTGGCACTTGGGCGAGTTGTAGTCCTGCGCGAAGTCGCCCTGCTCGTAGTAGCCGGCGCGGTCGCAGCCCTCGTGGACGGTCTTGCCGAAGATCCACTGTGGGCGCAGCGCCTCGTCAAGCGGGATCGTGGGCGCCAGCCCGGCCGCCTGGTAGAGCAGCCAGGTCAGCGTCTCCATGAAGTTCTCCGGCTGGACCGGGCAGCCGGGCACGTTGACGATCGGCAGGCCGCCGGCCGAACGGAAGTCCCAGCCCAGGTAGTCGGCCAGGCCCATGCAGCCGGTGGGGTTGCCTGCCATGGCGTGGATGCCGCCGTAGGTGGCGCACGTCCCGACCGCCACCACCCCCCAGGCTTTCGGCGCCAGCCGGTCGAGCCACCAGTTGAGCGTGAGCGGCTCCCCGGTCGCCTCGTCGTTCCCGAACGAGGTCCAGTAGCCCTCGCCGTTGATCTTCTCGTTGGGGATCGAGCCCTCGATGACCAGTACGAACGGCGCGTCGAGCTCACCGCGCGCGGCGGCCCGGAACGGCGCCAGGAACTCCTCCCCTCCCAGGGTGGGCGACAGCACCTTGTTGTGCAGATGAACCTTGGGCAATCCCGGGATCGCCCCCAGGAGGACGTCCTCGATCGCCGGCTGGCCGGCAGCAGTGATTGACACCGTGTCGCCGTCGCAGCTCATCCCCTCCGAGATCCACAGGATGTGCACTTCCTCAACCGCCATGGGCTATCCCTCCGGTCGTCATCTCAAGGTCGTCATCCAGCTCGAGGGCGTCGACGAGCAGCTCCTCGCCGGCCTCGAGCTCCAGATCCAGTCCGCCGCACCCCCGGCACTGCAGCGGGAACGCCCTCATCGTCGTCTCGACGCCGCAGGCGCGGCAGCGTCCCCGTGCGGGCACGTCCTCGATCGCCAGCTCCGCGCCCTCCAGCGGGGTGCCGTCGCAGAGCAGCTCGAAGGCGAACTCGAGCGCCGAAGGCACCACCTGTCGGAGGTGCCCCACCTTCAGCTCTACCTTGTGGACCCGGCGCCCGTTCGCGTGCGCCAGCGCGATGTCGATTACGGCCTCGGCGATCGAGAGCTCGTGCATCGCTTCAACAGATCCTCGGAAGTGGGTCTCCCACGAGCTGGTCCATCACCCGGCGCCCGCCGAAGCCGGTCTGCACGAGCACCATGCCCGGCGGCTCGGTCTTGACCTCTCCGATGTCGGCGGCCACCTCGCACCCGGGGACGGCTCGTAGCGCGGCCAGGGCACGGTCCGCGCCGTCCGGGGCGACGAAGGCCACGAGCTTGCCCTCGTTGGCGACGTACATCGGGTCGATGCCGAGGATCTCGGCCGCCCCGGCCACCGCCGGGTGAACCGGGACCGCGCTCTCGTCGACAAGCATCGCCACGGACGAGGCGCGGGCTAGCTCGTTCAGAACCGAGGCCACGCCGCCGCGGGTGGCGTCGCGCAGGCAGCGCAGCTGAGGACCGGCCGCTCCGAGTAGAGCGTCGACGGCCGGCCACAGGGACCGCGTGTCGGACTCGATCGAGGCATCGAGCTCGAACTCGTCGCGAGCCAGCATGATCGCCGTGCCGTGCTCGCCGATGCCCCCGGACAAGAGGATCCTATCTCCCGGCTCGAGAGCTGCGGGAGACATGCTCGCTCGCGGGTCGAGCTCGCCCACTCCGGCCGTGCAGATGTACATCCCGTCGGCATGGCCGCGCTCGACCACCTTGGTGTCGCCGGCGACGATCTCGACCTCGGCGGCGGAGGCCGCGCGGGCGATCGTCTCGATCTCCGCGCGCAAGACCTCCGCCTCGAGCCCCTCCTCGAGGATCAGCGCGAGGCTCAGCGCCATCGGTCTCGCGCCGGCCACGGCCAGGTCGTTGACGGTGCCGTTGACCGCGAGGTCCCCGATCGACCCGCCCGGGAAGCGCAGCGGTCTGACCACGTAGGAGTCCGTGGTGAAGGCCAGTCCCAGGCCGCCGAGGCGGAGCGTGGCCGAATCGCTCATCGCCGCCAGCCTCGGGTTCCCGAGAGCCGGTACGAACATCCCCTCGATCAGGCTCTGGGTGGCCTTGCCCCCCGCTCCGTGGGCCATGTTGATTTGCGCGTCGCGGAACTTCGCGCGTTTGCCGCGGGCGGTCTCGATGATGCCGAGGATCTTCTGCTCTCGATCGGAGACCGTGGTCATACGACCTCGCGTTCCCGGGCGAAGCGGCCGAAGTTGTAGTAGGCCGCGCAGGCACCTTCGCTCGAGACCATGCACGTGCCGATCGGGCGCTCGGGCGTGCAGGCCGTCCCGAATACCTTGCACTCCCACGGCTTGATCACGCCCTTGAGCACCTCGCCGCACTGGCAGGCCTTGGGATCGGCCACACGCACGCCGGGGACATCGAAGCGCCGTTCGGCGTCGAGATCCGCGTAGGCCTCCGAGAGCTTCAGTCCGCTGTGCGAGATGAATCCCAGTCCCCGCCACTCGAAGTGCGGGCGGAGCTCGAACACCTCGGCCATGATCTCGAGCGCCCGCAGGTTGCCCTCGTAGGGGACCACTCGGGTGTATTGGTTCTCGACCTCGCTGCGGCCGTCGGCCAGCTGGTCGAGGATCATCGAGACCGCGTGCAGGATGTCAAGCGGTTCGAATCCGGCGATCACCACCGGCTTGCGGTAGTCGGCGGGGATGAACTCGAACGGCCGGGCGCCGACGATCGTGGAGACATGTCCGGGGCCGATGAACCCGTCCAGGCGCAGATCGGGGGATTCGAGCAGCGCGCGCAGCGGCGGCACGATCGTCACGTGGCTGCACATGCACGAGAAGTTGGCGACGCCTTCTGCGCGGGCGCGCTTCAGAGTGAGCGCGGTCGACGGCGCGGTCGTCTCGAACCCGATGGCGAAGAACACCACCTCGCGCTCGGGATGCTGCTTGGCGATGCGCAGCGCGTCGAGCGGCGAGTAGACCATCCGCACGTCCGCGCCGGCCGCCTTGGCGTCGAGCAGACTGCCGTTCGAGCCCGGCACCCGCATCATGTCCCCGAAGCAGGTGAAGATGACCTTCTCGTGGTGGGCGAGCGCGATCCCGTCGTCGACCCGACCCATCGGGATCACGCACACCGGGCACCCGGGGCCGTGGACGAGCTCGACGTTGGCCGGGAGCAGGTCGTCGATCCCGTACTTGTAGATCGAATGGGTGTGGCCGCCGCACACCTCCATGAACTTGTAGTGCCGGCCTGGCTCGACCTTGGCCAGGATCTCGCCGGCCACCACCCGGCCGAGCTCGGCGTCGCGGAACTCGTCGACGAACCTCATCGGGGGTCCGCGGCCAGGGTCGCGATCGCCGTGCCGGCGTGGACGAGGACGGCGTCGCCGGGATGGACCGGCTCGACCAGCGCGGTCTCGACGCTGGTTTTCGTGCCCTCGGCGTCGAGGCACAGGGCGAGGCCGCGGTCGAGGTCCACCCGCAGCACGGTCATCGGCACGCCCTCGTCGCCGCAGGTGATGCAGTGCCCTCCGTCGCAGCCGCTCACTCGATCACGCTCGCCTTCAGCTCCTCGAGCTCCTGCTCGTACTCCCGGCCCATCCCCTCGAGCAGCTCCCGTGTGGCGCGCGCCTCGGCCTCGTCGACCTGGGAGATCGCAAATCCGACGTGGATCAGCACCCAGTCTCCGGGCCCGACCCCGCCGCCCTCGCCGTCGACCAGGAGCCCCACGTTCACGCTGCGGCGGACACCCGCCACGTCGACCTTGGCGATGTGGTTGTCGGGGTCGATGAGCTCTACCACCTGCCCTGGGATCGCCAAGCACATGCCTCTGTTTTCTCCGCTTCCTCGGTCTCGGCCGCGCCGGTATATCACCGGGCTCCTCAGAGTTAGGAGGCGCTGGTAATTCAGGTGACGTAACCCGGGTTACGTCGCTTTTCGCCAGGTAGGGTGTGCACGGTGAGGGTTGACCAGGCAGTACCGGCCTGGCGGTCGAACGGCACGCCGGCGCACTCCGCCGCCTTTCGGTGCCTGCTGGATCTCGACTCCGATCTGGCCGACGAGCTCGACCCCGAATCTCGCCGGGTGGCTCGTGCTGCCGCTACCGCACTCACCTTCGAGGTCGACCCGGGATCGCTGGCCATGGCGTCCTGGCTCGAGCAGGTGAGCGAGGGCCCCGGCGTGCTGGTGATCGACGGCGTCCTCGCGCTGAACACTCGCGTTGGAGACCGGATCGCGAGCGAGCTCGTGGGGGACGGCGACCTGCTGCAGCCGTTGTGGGGCGCCGCCGAGCGTCTGCTGTCCTGCGACGTGGACTGGCGGGCACTCACGCCGATGCGCTTCGCCGTGCTGGATGGCGCGTTCGCCAGACGGGTGCGGTTCTGGCCGCAGATCGGTCAGGGTCTGCTGCGCCGGGCCTGCCGGCGGTCAAGCAACCTTGACGTGCAGCGGGCGATCGCCGCACAGCCGCGTCTCGAGATCCGCCTCGCGCTGCTTCTCTGGCACCTGGCAGGACGGTGGGGAAAGGTCGAGCCGGGCGGCGTTCGCCTGCCTCTCCCGCTGACCCATCAGCTGCTCGGACAGCTGATCGGCGCCGAACGCCCTTCGGTGTCTCACGCCCTGGCCCGTCTGGCCGAGGGTGGGTTCGTCACCGGCCGTGGCGACGAGTGGCACCTGTCCGGGAGCCTCGAGCAGAGCCTGCCGTCGATGATCGACCCAGTGGCGGCGCGAGCCGATCGGATCGTGGCCACGGTCGGCGCCCGCGGGAGTCCCTAGCCCGACTTAGTGGTGGCGCGCGCAAGCGCGCTCTGTGCCTTAGTCAGGCCGCAGGTACTGAGCATCGAAAGCGACTCACCTACGATCTGACGGACAGTCTGGCCCTGGTAGATCCAGGCCTGGTTGCGCGCGTACACCGAGGCCAGTTTCTTCGCGTTCGATGCGGCGGTCGCCTCGAGCGTCTCGAGATCCTTCTCGTGCGCCCCTGGGAAGGCGGTCGCTTGGAAGGCGAGACCGCACGCGGTGGAGATCCCGCTGGTGGACACGCTGAGCTTCTTGGCCTCCTTGAGCGGTACCGAGGACGACGATCCCCCACAGGCCGCGACGAGCAGGACGAGGGCCGGCACAGCGAGCATTCGCTTGAGGGCGGGGGCGACGGTCATGTGAGCAGGATCAGCGACGCGCCACCGAGCATGGCGGCGGCGGTCGTCCACCACGCTATGTAGTCGCCGATGTGACCGCTGTGAAGCTGGCGCAAGGCGGCAAGCGCAGCCCGCAGCGGTTGGATCACCGCCGGCGGGAACCGGCGGTGGAGGGTGGGCGCGAACAGAGTGAGCCCCGCGAGCGCGAGCGCCCCCAGTGTGCCGCCCGCCGCATAGAAATAGTCGAACGTCTCGACATGACTCGTGGAGACCGGCGCGAAATGCGGCGCCGCGCCCTGCAGAACCCAGCGCGCATACGCGGCGTGGTCGTGGAAGTGGGCTGCCGCCCGCTCGATGCCCGGGACCAGTCCGGGGATCAGCCCGAGCACGATCGAGCCGGCGAGCAGCACCGCGGGAACCACGAGCATGAGCGGCGGCGTGTAGTCGCGCGCGGTGGTCTCCTCGTCCTCCTCGCGCGCCGGCCCCGCCAGTCGGACATCGTCCTCGCGCTGGGCTGCCCCCCAGCCGAGGAACACGCGACCGGTCACCCGCAGGACAGCGCCCCCGGTGAGTATCGAGGAGATCACGAACACCGCCGGCAACCAAGGATCGTGCGCCTTCAGGGCCGCGCTCTCGAGTAGCGACTTGCCGAAGAACGACGTGACGCCGGGCACGGCGCTCAGCAGTAGCCCACCGATGCCGAACAGAACACCGGCCGCGCGAACCTCCCGTCCGCGGCCATGTAGGTCGAACTCATCCACGGTTCCGAAGCGATGGAGCAGGACACCCACGAGCATGAACAGCGCGCCCTTGTTCAGCCCATGCCCGAGCACCCAGGTGGCGACGCCGGCGAGGCCGTGCTCGCTCAGCAGCCCGATCCCGCACACGAACACGCCGATGTGGCTGATGGTCGAGAACGCGAGCAGCCTCTTCAGGTGGCGCTGCGTGTAGCACATGACTGCCCCCCACAGGGCGGTCACCGTGCCCAGCGCGACCAGGATCGCCTGCAGCTCGGCGGCGTGCGATCCGAGTGCACCGGCGAAGATCGTCCAGTAGACGCGCGCCACGGCGTAGATCCCGAGCTCGGCCATCACGCCCGAGAACAGGACGCACACCGGGGTGGGCGCCACAGCGTGGGCGTCGGCCAGCCAGAAGTGAACCGGAACCGCCGCGGCCTTGGTGAGGAAGCCCATGAACAGGAGGACCATGGCCACGACGACCAGGGCGTCGGGGTGGTGGCCGTCGAGGGCATGACCGATCTGAGCCATGTTGAGGGCGCCCGTCCGGCCGTAGAGGAGCGCGATCCCCACGAAGATCGCGTAGGCGCCGACGCTGTTGGAGATCGCGAAGTTGATCGCCCCCTGGATCGGGCCGCGCTCCTCGATCCGGTATGCAGTGAGCGCGTAGGCCACGGCGCCCATCAGCTCGAAGAACACGACCATGTTGAACAGGTCGCCGGTGAGGCAAAAGCCGACCATGGCGGCCATGAACACGAGCATCAGCGCGTGGAAGAGACCGTCGGCGCCGTCGAAGTAGCGCCACGAGTAGATGAGCGCGGCGGTCACCAGCACCGCGGCCAGTGCGGCCATTCCGACCCCCAGGGGATCGAGCGAGAGCGAGATTCCGATCGCCACGAAGTCCTTCGGACGCCATCCCCCCATCCAGTAGGCAAACGGATGGTGGGCGACCCGGACGAGCAGGATGGCCAGCAGGGTGACCACTCCCAGACCCACGCCGGCACCGCTGAAATCGTTGAGGAGCCGGGGCGCCCAGTGCCTCACCGCGACCAGCGCGGCGGCTCCGATCATCGGTACCACGATGGGTAGCGCGGTGATGTGCATGGCGAACGCTCTAGTCCCGCATGGCGCGGAGATCCTGCGGGTCGAGGCTGCCGAAGCGCTTGTGCGCCTGGACAGCGAGCGCGAGCAGCATCGCGGTCACGGTGGCCTCGATCACGATGTCGGTCAGCACGAGGACCTGGACGACTGGGTCGACTGCCTTGCTGGTCGCGGGGATGTCGGCGAAGATCGGCGCCTGGCCGCCCTGGCTGTAGCCGATCCCGAGCAGCACCAGGTAGGTCGCGGACTGGACGATGGTCAGTGACAGGATCGCCCGAATCAGGTTGTTGGCCGAGACGATGCCGTACAGCCCGATGAGGAACAGCCACGCCGCGATCGCGAACGGGAGGAAGCTCATTCCTCAGATCCCGGTGCGGGGGACTGAATCGCGATGGCCTGGTCGAAGAACTCGCTGAAGGCGACCAGGAACGCCCCGCTCACCTCGAGTCCCACCGCGGCGCTGGCCACGTCCATCTGGCCGGCGGAGAGCAGATGCCCAGTGGCGCCGAGCGGTAGGAAGTTCTTGAAGAACACACCGGCGAACACCAGTCCGCCCATCCCGACCAGCGCGTACCCAACCGCACCTGCCGCCTCGCCGAGCTCGACCAGCGTGTGGGGTGCGACGATCTTCATGCGCAGATAGCGCCCGGCCAGGAACACCGCGAGCGGCCCCGCAGCCAGGATGACGCCGCCCTGGAAGCCGCCACCCGGCGTGATCTGTCCGTGTACGACGATGTACACGCCGACGGCCAGGATCACCGGGATCAGCATCAGGCTGAGCGCCCGGAGCGCCTCGCTGGCGCCGGCGAAGGTGTGCTCCTCGCCCTCTTGCTGGGTGGGCCGATCTTGTTCGCCGCGCATCTGCCGGAGGATCAGCACGACCCCGAGCACGGAGGCGAAAAGGATGAACTCCTCGCCGAGCGTGTCGAAGCCGCGGATGTCGAAGTTCAGCGCCGTGACCAGATCAGTGGCATGACGCTCGGTCACGCCGATCCCGTCGATCACGTTGCCATAGACGCCCTTGTAATCGCCGAACGCGTTCAGCCCGGACAGGCCGTAGACGAGCACCACGCCAAAGCCGGCAACGGCCACCGCGAACAGCATCAAGCGCGTCCTGCGGCTCATTCCTCTTCCTCCCGGCGCTCCTCCTCGTTCTCTCGCACCTTGCGCAGGGCGAGCAGGATCATCACCGGCAGCCCGACGGTGGAGACCACGATCTCCGACAGCGCCACGTCGGGGGCCTGGAACACGAAGAACAGCATGGCCAGCGACATGCCGAACACGCTGAGCACGAGCACCTGCCGCAGCGGATCGCGCGCCAGCACCACGGCGCTGCCGCCGATGGCCACTGCGGACAGAGCGGCGATCTGCAGCAGTGTCATTGCTCGCGGCGCTCCCGCGCCTTCGTGCGCCAGTCTCCGAGCTCGCGGATCAACAGACTGCGCACGGTGGTCTGGACCAGGATCGGACCGGTCAGCACAAGGATCACCCCGACCAGGAGGGCCTTGTCACCGATCAGCGAGAACGACTCCCGAACGAGGACGGCCAGGCACATCAGAAACGCGCCATACCCCGCCAGGCCGGGGTAGTGCAGGCGATCGTAGGCATCGCGCATGACGCAGATGCCGAGCACGGCGAGCAGCTCCAGCAGCCCGCCGGCGATGAGCAGGATGGCGGCGAGCACCTGGTACCAGCTCACAGGTGTCGCTCCATCAGTCGGGCGAATATGAGCGAGCCGACCAGCGCCATGGGGGCGAACACCACGGCCAAGTCGATGAATGGCTGGCGGTGAAAACCTTCCGACAGCAGCACCAGGATCGTCGAGAGGAGCACTGAGGCCGCCTGCATCGCGGCCAGGCCATGCGCCGGCGGCGCAAGCAGGGCGACGCCGACGCAGGGGATCAGAGCGAACCCCAGCACCGTGGCGGCGATCTGCCACTCGTTCACGCCCGGGCTCCGCTCATCCGTCTCCGAGACCGAGGACGTCGATCGCCTCAGCGCCTCCCCCGGGCCGCAGCTGATGGCCGAGGATCAGCTCCCGCTCCACGTCGACGCCGACGATGATCGTGTTGGGAGCGAATGATCCGAGCGACTCGGCCAGTGCGCGCCGGCCGACTTCGATGTCGTGCTCGGGGCCACAGCGGAACGGCACGGCCCGGAAGACGCCATTGACCGGCTTGGGGCGGATCAGCTGTCGCAGCGCCATCAGCGAGACCGTCGCGATGTCCGACGGCACCTTGAGGAGCGGCCGGTGAACCGTGCGCAGCCAGCGGACACGTGCGGTCAGTCCTCCCGCCGTGTGCTGCTCGCGGGCAAGCTCGAAACCGGTCGCGGCGATCGCCGCGGCCCCGGCGGCCACGATCAGCTCGGGCAACGAGGTCGTGTCGATCAGCAGCAGATACAGCGCGCCAGCGAACACGAAGCCCGCGCTCCAGGCTGCAGCGCGGCGCAGCAGCACCCGTGGGCGCGACGGTTCCGGCATCTCCGGATGGTTCTCGAAGGGCTGAGAAACTCCTGCGTTATCTGAACCGGGGCAGTACATGCTGGGCGTACGCCTCGAAGAAGCCGTCCTGCTCGGGCCCAATCTGCTGCACGTAGAGCTCATCGAACCCGGCGTCGACGTATTCCTGGATCGTCTCGATGTGCCGCTCGAGGTCCGGCCCGCACGGGGTGTGCTCCGCGATCATCTCCTCGGTCACGAGCTGACTGGCCTGCTCGAAGTGCTGGGGCGTGGGCAGGATCTGGGCGAGCTCGCCGGGCAGCCCGTCGTTCGGCCACAGCCGGTGAGCGGTCTTGCGGGCCTGCGCCTCGTCCTGTCCCCAGCACACCTTGAGGCCTCCCTGGACGACTGCGTCTTTGTTCTTGGCCTGGTTGCGAAACCGCTTCACGGACTCGGCGTCCGGCCCCACGGTGACGTATCCGTCGCCGATCCGGGCGGCCACGTCGATCGACTTGGGCCCGAACCCCGAGACCAGGATCGGGGGCGGCTCCTCGGGCAGGTCGTAGACGCGACAGCGCTCGACTCGATAGTGCTTTCCCTGGTGGTTGTGAACGCCACCCTTCCACAGGGTGCGGATCACGTGCACGGCCTCCTCGAGCATCTCGAGCCGCTCGTCGGCCTCCGGCCAGCGATCACCGAGGATGTGCTCGTTGAGGGCCTCGCCGGTCCCGACGCCCAGGCAGAACCGCCCGTCCAGGAGGATGCTCGCCGTGGCAGCGGCCTGGGCGATGATCGCGGGATGGGTCCGCACCATGGGACAAGTGACCGCGGTCGTGACTTTCTGGTCGGTGACTTGAGCGAGCGCGCCGATAACCGCCCACACGAACGGGCTGTGCCCCTGCTCGTCGTTCCAGGGGTGGTAGTGGTCCGATATCCACAGGCCCTCGAACTCTGCACGCTGGGCCTCGGCGGCCAGCTCGACCTGGTCGCGCGGGCCCCATTCCTCGCTGGATAGGAAGTAGCCGATCTTCACGTCCGCCCGCCTATCCCCAGTGGCGCGTGGTTGTAATCAAGGCGCATGGGTAGACCAAATCGCGAGAGCCCCGGAGGAAGTCGATCGCACATGGATGAGCTTCAGGAGAGGCGACAGAGCCGAACCCACTCGAACGGGCATAACGGCCGCACGGGCGCGCGCGCGGGTGATCGCGAGCGCGCGAGCCAGGCCGAACGCCACGCCGAGGCGGCCAAGCGCAAAGTCTCCGAGCGCCGCGAGAAGCAGTCCGGCGCCGCCGGCTGGGTGGCGGACCGAGCCGGGCAGTGGTCGCTCGACGGTCCCGACTGGCAGTTCATGGAGCGGTCAGCTCGACCGGGTTGCGCGTTTGAAGATGTTTCCGATCGCTCTGCAGGCGCCCTGGGGCGTCTCGCCGGCACTGCTGCCGGAGATCCCGCTGCCGACCAAGATCCGCACCGCATTCCAGGACCCCATCGCACCGGACTGCGATCCGTCGCGGGCCGAGGACGAGCAGTACGTCGAGTCGAAGTACCGCGAGGTGTGCGCCAGCATCCAGGACGGAATGGACGCGCTGGCGCGCCGGCGCGCCGGCGCCGCCTGCCACTGTTCGGCTGACGGCGCGCGGCGAGCGGGCGCGGGGCGGGCGCGGCGAAGGCCCTAGGCGGCGACCTTCTGGTCGTGCTTGCCCTCGGCGAACTCCTCGACGATCTTGGAGCAGAACGCCTTAAGGTCATCGGGCTTGCGGCTCGTGACCAGGCCGTTGTCGACGACGACCTCCTCGTCGACCCACTCGGCGCCGGCGTTCTTGAGGTCGGTCTGGAGGCTCGGCCACGAGGTGACCTTGCGCCCCTTGGCGATGCCGGACTCCACGAGCATCCATGGACCGTGGCAGATCGCTCCAACCGGCTTGTCCTGCTCGACGAAGGCGCGGACGAACTTGACCGCATCCTCGTCGCCGCGGAGTAGGTCGGGGTTGGCCACGCCACCGGGCAGCACCAGCGCGTCGTAATCGGACGCGTCGGCGTCCTTTACCGCCTTGTCGGCCTTGATCTTGTCGCCCTTGTCGAAGTGGTTCCACATCTCGACCTCGCCCTTCTCGAGCGAGACGATGTCCACGGCGGCACCGGCCTTCTTGACCGCCTCCAGGGGCTCGGTCACCTCCACTTGCTCGGCGCCCTCGGTGAACAGGAATGCCACGCGCTTGCCCTTGAGCTCATCAGCCATAGCAACCGCTCCTTTCTTCGCTGGTTCAGGTCCGCTGTACCTTGGCTACCCCAGCGGAGCGGGGAAAAACGGTGCTCAGGCGCTGATCAGGGTCGGGGTGCCGAGCGGGATGTGGCCCAGCAGCCAGCGTCCCTCGGCGAGGGTCAGGCGCAGGCAGCCATGGCTGACCGCCTCGCCGATGCTCCACGCCTCGGGCGTCGAGTGGATGGCGATGCGGTCCCCGCCGTCCCAGCCCTGGATCGCGTGCGGGGATTTCGCCGACAGGGCCAGGATGCAGCAGCCGTAGGGCCCGCTGGGGTCACCGGTGGTCAGGCGATCGGTGACCGCGAAGCGGCCGGTCGGCGTCGGGGCGCCGGGCTGGCCGATCGCCACCTTGTAGCGCTCCAGGACCCTGCCGCCCTCCAGGACAGTGAGCCGGCGTGCCTTCAGCGACACCTTGAGCTCCCAGTCGACCCGGGTCAGCGAGGCCGCGCTCAGGGGGATCCAGCCCACCTTGTCGTTGCCGGCCTGGGTGGCCACGACCCCCAGCCACCCCGGGGCGTGGCGCACGACCAGCACCGTCTCGCGCGAGCCGAACGACGTCTTGGTGGTCAGGCGGGCGAGCTTGCGGCCATGCGGCGCGACTCGGAGCGTGGTCGAGTGCAGCAGCACCGCGACGATCGCCCCCGGCCCGGGCGCCACCGGCAGCGCGGTTGAGGGTCGGGGCTTGGGCGGTGCGCTCGGGCGCGACGGAACCGGCGTGAGATTGACGGCGGTGTTCGCCGCGGACGCGCCGGGATCCGATTGGCCGAGCCCGAGGACGATCCCGATGATCACCGGGATCGCCGGAATCAGCGCGATCGGTGCGAGCAGCCACCAGCGCCGCGGCCGCGCGCCCCGGCCGACCTGCTCGTCTTCGCCCATGACCGAAAGGTAGCGCAGCGTTCCGCCGGAATTCACAGTTCGGCCGCGCGCTCCGGCTACGCTTGTTCTCATGTTCGGTTTGCGCAACAAGACGACGATGGTCGAGCCGGAGCAGGCCCTGCCCGGCCGCGAGAATGAGATGCCGGTGCCGGCGCGCCACGCCGTGCTCGGGAACCCGCTGAAGCCTCCGTTCCCCGAGGGTTACGAGCAGGCGATCGTCGGGATGGGCTGCTTCTGGGGCGCCGAGCGCGTGTTCTGGCAGGCCCCGGGCGTTTACACGACGGCGGTCGGCTATGCGGGCGGGACCACGCCCAATCCGACCTACGAGGAGGTCTGCTCGGGCCGCACAGGCCAGACCGAGGCGGTGTTGGTCGTATTCGACCCGGCCAAGACTTCGTACGAGGAGATCCTCCGGCTGTTCTGGGAGAACCACGACCCGACCCAGGGGATGCGCCAGGGCAACGACGTAGGCACCCAGTACCGCTCGGCGGTCTACTGGACCACCGAGGAGCAGCGCGCGGTGGCCGAGGCCACGCGTGCCGCCTTCTCGGAGCGCCTGCGGGCGGCGGGCTATCCCGAGGTGACGACCGAGATCGCCCAGGCCGGCCCGTTCTACTACGCCGAGGACTACCACCAGCAGTACCTCGAGAAGAACCCGTGGGGATACTGCGGGCTCGGCGGGACCGGCGTCAGCTGCCCGGTCGGGATTGACGTGAGCGCCCCCGCGGTGCAAACGGCGGGACCCGCCGACTAGACGACCTGGCGTTGCAGCTCGAGGTCATGGCCCGCCCCGACGGTGACCCTGATGCACCGCCGCTGACTGGGCAGGCTCGTATCGCGGGATTGGGCGGGGTCAGCCGCCGGCCACCGCGGGGAGGATCGTCACCTCGTCACCGTCGGACACAGGGGTATCGAGGCCGTTCAGGAAGCGGATGTCCTCGCCGCCGACGTACACGTTGACGAACCGGCGCAGCCCGCCGTCCTCGGCGATCCGGCTGCGCAACTCGCCGTAGCGGTCATACAGGGCGTCGAGCACCTCGCCGACCGTGGAGCCGTTGACGCTCGCGGTGGCGTCGCCGTCGGTGGCCGCTCTGAGCTGCGTGGGGATCTTGACGTTGACTGACATGCGCCGGCAGTCTTATCACGCCACCGCGACGGCATGCTCGGCGGCCTGCTCGAAGGACTCGAGGTTCGGCTCGATCTCCCACGCCTCGAACGTGCCGCGGGCGACGTCGAGCGTCTTCAAGCCCTCACCGGTGATGTAGGCGACGACCCGGTCGGCCGGATCGATCTCGCCGCGTGCGGCGAGCTTGGCCAGCACGGCCACGGTCACGCCGCCCGCCGTCTCGGTGAAGATCCCGGTCGTCCGGGCCAGCAGCTTGATCCCGTCGCGGATCTCGTCGTCGGTCACGGCTTCGATCGAGCCGTGGGTCCGGCGGGCGAGATCGAGCGCATAGGGACCGTCGGCCGGATTGCCGATGGCCAGCGACTTGGCGATCGTGTCCGGCTTGACCGGGCGGCAGAAGTCCTGCCCCTCCTCATACGCGGTGGCCACCGGAGAGCAGCCCGCAGCCTGGGCGCCGTGGAAGATCGGCAGCTCGCCCTGGAGCAGCCCGAGCTCGAGCCACTCCTCGAAGCCGCGCGCGATCTTCGTGAACAGCGACCCGGAGGCGATCGGGGCCACCACCCGGTCGGGAATCTCGAACCCGAGCTGCTCGGCGGTCTCGAACGCGAGCGTCTTGGATCCCTCCGAGTAGTACGGCCTCATGTTGATGTTCACGAACGCCCAGTCGTGCTCGTGCGTGAGCTCGGTGCACAGGCGGTTGACGTCGTCGTAGTTGCCCCGCACCTTGACCAGGTTGCCTCCGTACACGCCGGTGGCGAGCACCTTCTGCTCCTCGAGATTGGACGGGATGAACACGTATGACTCGAGTCCGGCCGCCGAGGCGTGCGCAGCCACCGCGTTGGCCAGGTTGCCGGTCGATGCGCAGGCCACGGTCGTGAAGCCCAGCTCGCGGGCCCGGGCCAGCGCAATCGACACCACTCGATCCTTGAACGAGTGCGTCGGGTTGGCGGCGTCGTTCTTGACCCAGACCTCCCGCAGGCCGAGTTGCTCGGCCAGGCGGTCCGCCTTCAGCAGTGGGGTCCAGCCGGCCGGCAGCACCCCGCGGGGCGGCGACTGCACGGGCAGGAAGTCGGTATAGCGCCACAGCGAATGCGGCCCGGCTTGGATCCTCCGGCGAAGCGCCGCCGGGTCGGCGTTCGCTCGCGATTCGTACGCCACCTCGAGCGGGCCGAAGCAGCGCTCGCAGACGTACTGTGCCTCGAGCGGATAAGTTGTCTTACATTCTTTGCAACAAAGGGACTCTGGCGGCATATGAAAAACCTCCGCCGGGGTCAGTGGTCGGAGGTCAAGGAAACCGCCTTATCCACATCTCCCAGGCTTGTCGTTGGAGCCTGATGGAATTGGCACCTTTCCCTTGCGGGAGGTTGCCGGGGCTTCAACGGGCCAGTCCCTCCACCCCTCTTGATGCGTACAGCTATGTGCAGGGAATTATACCCACAGGTTCGCCAGACTTCGAGCAGCCTTGAGCCGATCGCCCTCCGACTCGACAGGTAGCCGTGGCTTCCCGGGGTCCCGCCGCCAGCATGCCCGCCACGTCCTCTGACCCGCTCGAGCGCCTCGAGGCGACGCTGGCGCTCGGCCGCAGCGCGCCCAGCCGGCGCATGCTGATCATCGTCAATCCGTACGCCACCACGGTCTCGGACCGCCTGAAGAACCTGGTCGTGTACGCGCTGCGCGGCCGCTACGAGGTCGACGCGATCGACACCGATGCCCGCGGGCACGCCACCGAGCTGTCCCGCGAGGCGGCCCGCGAGGGCTACGACGTGGTGGTCGCGTTCGGCGGGGACGGGACGGTCAACGAGGCGGCCAACGGCCTGGTCGGCTCCGACACGCCGCTCTGCTGCCTGCCCGGCGGTCGGGCCAACGTGTACTGCCGCATGCTCGGGATCCCGGCCGACGTGGTCGACGCCACCGAGCATCTCCTGCTGATGGCCGACGACTGGCACGCTCGGCGGGTCGACCTCGGCTCGGTCAACGAGCGCGTGTTCCTGTTCTCGGCCGGCGCCGGGCTCGACGCCAGCGTGGTCGAGCAGGTCGACGCGCACCCGCAGCTGAAGGCCCGCTTCGGCGAGTGGTACTACACGTGGACGGGCGTGCGGACGTTCACCCGGCGCTACCTGGTGCATCCACCCCGGCTCGAGGCGCAGCTCGGAAGCACGGTGATCCCGGGCGTGACCGTGATCGTCCAGAACGCCACGCCGTACACGTTCTTCGGCGACCGGCCGGTGGAGATGGCCGAGGGCGCCGCGCTGAACAGCGGCGATCTGGCCGGGATCGTGCTCGACCGCGCCCGTCCGTTCGACATCCCGACGATCATCACCCGGGCGCTCTCGCGCCACTTCCGGGTGAGCCGCCACCGGCACGTCCACCCGTTCTCGGGCGCCCCCGGACTGCTGGTCCGCTCGCGGGACGATCGTCCGCTGCCCCTCCAGGTCGATGGCGACTACATCGGGGAGTCGCACGAGGCCGTGTTCAGCGTGCGGGCGAACGGGATCGCGGTCGTCTCCTGAGCTAAATGCGCCGCCCGGTGATCATCCTGGCCTTGCTCGCGGCGCTCATCGCCCTGCCGTCTCTGGTCTCCGCGCACTCGCTGCCGGGCGCCCCGAGCTGCCCGGTGTTCCCGGCAGACAACCCGTGGAATCAGCGGGTCGACCGCCTCCCCGTGGCCAAGAACTCGACTCGTATGATCGCCACGATCGGGCTGAGCGATCCGGTCCACCCGGATTTCGGATCGGGCCTGTACGCCGGCGAGCCGATCGGCATCCCGTTTGACGTCGTCTCGTCGCACACGCGGCGGGTCCCGGTGAGCTTCCAGTACGCCTCCGAGTCGGATCGCGGGCCCTATCCGCTGCCCCGGGGCGTGCCGATCGAGGGCGGCTACGGCTCGAGCGGCGATCGCCACCTGATCGTGGTCGACCGAAGCACGTGCCGGGACTACGAGCTCTTCGCCGCCTATCCACACGATGGCGGCAAGCGCTGGACGGCCGGCTCGGGCGCGATCTTCAACCTGCGCTCTGACCACCTGCGGCCGGCCGACTTCACCTCGGCCGACGCCGCCGGTCTGCCCATCCTCCCCGGGTTGGCCCGCTATGACGAGCTCGCCGCAGGAGGAATCGACCATGCGCTGCGCTTCACCGCTCCCTGCACCGCAGCTCGGTACGTGTACCCGGCGCGGCACGAAGCCTCGACCTGCCACGGTGCGTGGCTGCCTCCCATGGGCCTGCGGGTGCGGCTCAAGGCGAGCGTGAACATCTCGGGGTTGCCCTACCAGGCGCGCGTGGTCGCGCAGGCGCTCAAGCGCTACGGGATGATCCTGGCCGACAACGGCTCGCCGTGGTTCATCTCGGGCGCCCCGAACCGGGGCTGGAACAACGATGCCCTGCACCTACTCGACCGTCTGACCGGCCGAGACTTCGAGGTCGTCAACACGAGCTCGCTCCCGCACCCCGGGCTCTGACTCCCCGCGGGGGGAGGAATCGGGGGCGCTCGAGGCTCTGGAGGGCGTGGGGCGTCCTCCCAAGCCAATCTCTCGCCCGCCGCGCCGGGTCCGGCTCGGCGCGCAGGACCTCGAGTTGCTGTGGTTCCTGGCCGAGCACCGAATGGCACTGCCCGACCACGTAGCGGCGCTGCTCGGCACCACAGTCGATGCGGCCAAGGCACGCCTGGCCAAGCTGGTCAAGGCCGAGTACGTCGTGAAGGAGCCGCTGTTTCACGGGCAGCCGGCCATGTATCTGATCGCGCGAGACGGCCTCGGCGTGATCGGGAGCGCGCTGCCGAGGCCTCGGCGCGACATCCACGCCTACGAGCACGACGTGGGCGTGGCCTGGCTGTGGATCGGCGCGCAGCGCGGCACGTTCGGGCCAGTGCGCGAGATCCTGGGCGAGCGGCGCATGCGTTCGCACGATGGCGGCCGCGATCCCGACGTCGAGCCGTTCGCGGTCAGGCTGGGCGGATTCGGGCCGCGGGGCCGCGATTCGCTGCACTACCCCGACCTGCTGCTTCGGACTGCCGACGGGCGGCGGGTCGCGCTCGAGCTCGAGCTCTCCTCCAAGGGACGGCGCCGCCTAGAGAAGATCATGGCCGGATACGCCGCCGATCCGCGGATCGACGGGGTGGTGTACCTCGTGCAGAGCGCATCGGTGGCGCGCTCGGTCGAGGCGGCGGCGCGCCGCGCGGGCATCTCGTTC
The DNA here is from genome assembly GCA_963834675.1 of uncultured Solirubrobacterales bacterium. Classification (GTDB taxonomy): domain Bacteria; phylum Actinomycetota; class Thermoleophilia; order Solirubrobacterales; family Solirubrobacteraceae; genus Palsa-465. The sequence continues at coordinate 192,624 of CAWICS010000007.1, read as the reverse complement.
CTGGTTCACATCCAGCGCGTCCGCTCCACCGTGGCGCGCCCGACCGCCGCGCCGGACAGAGTCGCGGCGCGGACCGCCCCCGGCCGGGCAGCCCGTGGCCCGGAGAGGTCACGATGAGCGCTCGGCCGTGGCAGCGCTACTGGGTGGTGCCGGCGTTCATCGGGCTGCTCCTCGCGCCCGCGCCCTGGGGCGTCGTGCTGGGCGTGGCCGCCGCGGTCGGGACCACCGGCTGGCGAATATCCCGGTCGGCGGGCGCCCGCCGCCGGTCCTCCGCCGATCGCCAGGACGCGTTCACGCTCGGCCGCGACCCGCGCGGGCGGGCAACAGTGCTCACCGATGACGAGCTATCGGCGCACGGGCTCATCCTTGGCGCCTCCGGCGCCGGCAAGTCGACCACGCTGCTGAGGATCCTCACCGAGCAGATCGCCCGCGGCCGGCCCGTGGTGGCCATCGACATGAAGGGCTCGCCGGCGTTCGCCGACGTCCTCGGCGCGGCCGCCCGCGCGGCCGGACGTCCCTTCGCGGTCTGGAGCATCGACGGCCCGGCGCACTGGAACCCGCTCCAGCACGGCAACGCCACCGAGCTCAAGGACAAGCTGATGGCCACCGAGCGCTTCACCGAGCCTCACTACCAGCGCGCAGCCGAGCGCTATGCCCAGATCGTCCTGCAGGTCCTGGCCGCGGCGCGTCCGGGCCGGGCTCGAGTGCTCGGCGAGGTGGTCTCGCTCATGGATCCCGCGAGGCTGCCGGGCGCCCTGCGAGGGCTCGACTCCGACCTGCGCGACCGGGTGCGGGACTACCTGTCCGGCCTCACGCCCGATCAGCTGAGCGCGGTGCGAGGTCTGCAGACGCGGCTCGCCGTGCTGACCGAGTCGCACACCGCGCCGTACCTGGCGCCTGGTGCGACTGGGACGATCGATCTGCGCGCGGCGCTCCGGGGCCCGGAGGTGGTCCTGTTCAGCCTGAACTCCGCGCGCTACGGCCGGCTCGCTGCCCAGCTCGGCACGCTGGTGGTCCAGGATCTGGTCAGCGCCTCCGGTGATCGGCTGGGCGACGCCCGGCCCGGCGTCCCGGTCACCGCGGCGACGATCGCGATCGACGAGTTCTCCGCCCTGGGCGCCGACCACGTGATCGCGCTGCTGGCCCGGGGCCGGGAGTCCGGGATGTCCGCGCTGGTCGCCACCCAGGAGCTCGCCGATCTCGACCGCGCCGCGCCCGGTCTGCGCGATCAGGTCGTCGGCGTGACCGCGCTCAAGATCTTCCATCGCCAGGAGGTACCGCAGTCAGCCCGGACGATCGCGCTCATGGTGGGCACCGAGCAGGTCTGGGAGCAGACGCGTCAGACCGCCGGCCGGCTGCTCGGCGGATACGACACCGGGCGGGGCACCCGCCGCCAGGTCGAGCGCTTCATCGTGCACCCCAACGAGATCCAGTCGCTGCGTACGGGCGAGGCGATCGTCATCTCCAGGCTGGGAAGGCAGGGGGTGCAGCGCGTGCGGGTCGACCCGCCGCGGGCCGTGTCGCCCCCGCACCCGCTGGATCCGTCACCTACGGTCGAGCCGGCGCGGTCCGAACGGCCGCGTCCGACGCGCCGGCCGCCGGCAACTCAGCGCTCGCGTTCCGCGGGCCACCCCTCGGCTTCGCGCCGGCCGCCGACCGACTCACTGGGCCGGTGACCGCGGTCCGACCACGCACACGAACCCGAGCGGCGCGTCGCCGAGCGCCTCGAAGCAGTGCAGCTCGTCGCCCGCCACATACACCACGTCCCCCTCCCCCACCTCGTGCGTGCTCTCGCCCAGGGTCACCCGGGCCCGCCCGGCGACGATCATCACCCCGTGGTCGTAAGGATGGCGCTCGCGGGCGGTGCGGCCGCCCGGGAGGACTTCGAAGTAGCGCATCCGGTACTGGCGCGCGCCCTCGGCTTCGCCGATCAGCTCGTGCTTGCGAACGCCGGTGAGCGAAGGGTCCTCGTAGGCCTGCGGCGCGACGCCATCCCAGCCGGCGCCCTCGCCAGACCGCCGATGGATCACGCCCATGGCGGGCTACGCCGCGGCCGGTGTCACCCGATAGGCGTCGAACACCGCGTCGATGTTGCGCAGGCGGTTGATCGCCTGGTCGAGCGAGCGCGTGTCCCCGACCTCGACCACGAACCGGTTCTTGACCATCGGGTGGTTGACGATGCAGCGGGCCTCGAGGATGTTGATCCCGGCCTCGGCGAACGTCCGCGACATGTCCTCGAGCAGGCGGTGGCGGTCCCACCCGTCGACCTCGATCTCGACGCGGAAGGAGGTCTCGGGGTCGCCGTCCCAGGACACCGGGGTGAACCGGTCGGGATCCTTGCGCAGGACGGCCACGTTCGGGCAGTCCTCGCGGTGAATGGTGATCCCGCGGCCGAGCGAGATGTAACCGACGATCGGGTCGCCGGGCACCGGCCGGCAGCACTTGGCCATCCGGAGCATCACCTCGTCGATGCCCTCGACCGAGATCCCGAAGCGCGAGGACGAGGTGGTGGCGCGCGAGCGCCGCCGGCGGGTCTTCAGCAGGTCGTCGGCAGCGGTCGGCTCGGACTCAGCGGCCTCGCCCTGCTTGAGGCGCTGCATGATCTTGTTGACGACGACCTTGGCCGAGATCTTGGCCCCACCCAGGGCGATGTAGAAGTCGTCGGCCTTGCGGAAGCCCATCTCGCGGATGACGTCGGCCAGAAGCGGGGAACCGACGATCTTCTGGGCGGGTAGCCCCTGCTTGCGGAGGTGGTCCTGGAGCAGCTCGCGGCCGGTGTGCTCGGAGTCCTTGCGCGATTCGGCCTTGAACCACGCCTTGATCTTGTTGCGCGCCCGCGTGGTCTTCACCAGCGCCAGCCAATCCCTGGAGGGACCGCGCTCGCGCTTGGACGTCAGCACCTCGACGATGTCGCCGGAGCGCAGCTGATAGGACAGCGGGACGATCTTGCCGTTGACCTTGGCCCCGACGCAGCGGTGCCCGACGTCGGTGTGGATCTCGTAGGCGAAGTCGAGCGGCGTGGCCCCCGCGGCGAGTGACTTGACCTCGCCCTTGGGCGTGAACACGAACACCTCGTCCTCGAACAGGTCGACCTTGAGGGTCTCCATGAACTCGCGCGGGTCGGCCTCCTCCTGCTGCCAGTCGAGCAACGAGCGCAGCCACTTGAGCTTGCCGTCCGATCCGTTGGGTCCGCCCGCGCCGTCGCGAGCACCGGTCTCCTTGTACATCCAGTGCGCGGCGATCCCGAACTCGGCCAGATCGTGCATCTCACGGGTGCGGATCTGGATCTCGAGCGGCCGTCCCTCGGGCCCGATCACCGTCGTATGGAGCGACTGGTACATGTTGAACTTGGGCATGGCCACGAAGTCCTTGAAGCGACCGGGGAGTGGCTTCCACAGCGAGTGGATCACTCCGACCGCGCCGTAGCAGTCCTTGACCGAGCCGACGATCACCCGCATCGCGGTCAGGTCGTAGATCTCGTTGAACTCGCGCCCCTTCTTGGTCATCTTGGCGTAGATCGAGTAGAAGTGCTTGGCGCGGCCGGAGATCTCGGCTTGGACGCCGATCTCCTCGAGCTCCTTGCTCAGGTAGCCCGCGGCCTGGTTGACGTAGCGCTCGCGCTCGGCGCGCTGCTGGGCGACGAGCCCCTTGATCTCGTTGTACTTGCGCGGGTGCAGGGTCTGGAAGGCCAGGTCCTCGAGCTCCCACTTGATCGCGTGGATACCGAGGCGATGAGCGATCGGGGCGTAGATGTCGAGCGTCTCGCGCGCCTTTTCGATCTGCTTCTGCTTCGGCATGGCGCCGATCGTGCGCATGTTGTGCAGCCGGTCGGCCAGCTTGATCAGGATGACCCGGATGTCCGTGGCCATCGCGACCATCATCTTGCGGTAGTTCTCGGCCTGGGCCTCGTCGCGGGACTGGAAGGTCAGGCCGGTGAGCTTGGTCACGCCGTCGACCAGGCCGGCGATCTCCTCGCCGAACGCCTCGTGCACCTCCTCGAGCGAGGCCGAGGTGTCCTCGACCGTGTCGTGCAGGAGCGCCGCGCACAGCGTCTCCGTGTCGAGGCGCATCCCGGCGCAGATCTTGGCCACGCCCACCGGGTGCACGATGAAGTCCTCGCCCGACTGGCGGCGCTGGTCGGCGTGGTGCACGCAGGCGTACACGAACGCCTCCTCGACGCGCGCGCGGTCGATCGCGGCGGCCGACTCGTGCGCATGCTCCTCGACGATCGCGAACAGGTCGCCGAGCAGGCGCCGCTCGGTCTCGGTCAGCTCCGAGCGTTCGACGTCGCCGTGGGCATCCGGCTGGGCGACCCGATCGACCGGGGGCCGCGAGGCGGACACCGCCGACGCGGAGCCGTCCTCGTGAGCGGGCGCATTGGCTCCGTCCTTCTGGCGGGTCCGGCTCAGCCTCCGGGAAGTTGATTTGCGCTGCTCAGGAATCGTCGACCGTCCTCGTACCGCTGTGCGTAGACCCTGTACGCCGGCGAGCGCTCCAGTTCGGTGGGATCGGCGCCCGCGATCGCCAGGGCCGGCAGATCCCGGTCGAGGCTGACGAGCCCGAGCTCCGCGAGGACCTGGATCAGCCTGGCCGCCAGACGTGCCGGTCGACCGTGCGGACCGTCTCCGCGAAGCAAGTGCTCGAGCTCCTCGCCAGTCACCTTCCCCCGCAGCCTCAGGCTCCGGTAGAGGGCGGCGAGTGAAGCACGGAGACCGTACTCCAGCTCGTGCATCTGCTGTGCAAAGCGTAGCTCAGGCTCGCCCCACGACAAGCGGGTAAAGCCACGTCCGGCGTCGAGGAGCGCCCCCGCGGACGGGATCGCGGGAGGATCGAGGGCAATGAGCTGTTCAAACCGCTCAGCGATCGACGGCTCGAGCCCGAGCGCGTGGTAGGAGATCAGGGCAAACCCGCCGGTCCGCGGGCCCAGGCCGGCGAGGCGGCGACGCGCATCCGCGCACACGGCGAGCACCCCGCCGCCCACCGCGGTGGCGTCACGCAGCACCGCCAGCGGGCTGTGGCCGCGGTGGTCGACCACGACCCTCGTTCTCGCCACCACGGGCGCCGGCGCGGCCGGGTCGCGCGCCACCTCGTCCAGCACGGCGGTCAGATAGTCGTCGGGCTCGCCGAGCAGCTCGATCGTCTCCGGGCGGCACGGCCGCGCGTGTCCGAGCACCAGCCGCGGCTCGACCGCGCCGTTCCAGAAGTTGCGTTCGAGCCGGAAGGTCGCGTCGATCGGCTCGTCGGCCTCGACCCCGAGCTGCCCGTCGCATCCGAAGGCGACCGCCCGGGCGCTGATCCCACCCGACCCAACCGAGAAGCGGAGATGACGTCCCTCCCCCATCGGGCGCAGGTCGCGTAGCCGCGCCCCGGGCACGAGCAGGCGTGGGCGCGGGTTGCCCATGCCGCAGGGGTCCAGGCGCTCGAGCTCCTCGGCCAGCTCGAGCCCGAGCTCGCAGCCCGACGCGATCGCGTCGACCTTCTCCCGGGGTACGAGCAGCTCGGGAGTCAGGACCTCCTGCGCGTGACGCTCGAACGCGTCTCGAAATGCCTCGAGCCGGTCGGCTTGGATCGTCATGCCCGCCGCGGCTCGGTGACCGCCGTAGCGATCGAGGTGCTCGGCCGACGCGTGCAGGGCGCCCAGGAGATCGAACCCGGGGATGCTGCGACCCGAGCCCGAGCCCAGGTCTCCGTCGAGCCCGACCACGACCGTCGGGCGGTGGTGGCGCTCGACCACGCGCGAGGCGACGATCCCGACCACGCCGGGATGCCAGCCTTCCCCGGCCAGGACGTAGGAGTGACGCTCGCCCTGCTCGGCCACCTGCGCCTCGGCCTCCCACACGATCCGCTGTTCCACCGCGCGACGCTCGGCGTTGACCCGCTCGAGCTCGGAGGCGATCTGCGCCGCTCGCCGCTCGTCACCGGTCAGCAGCAGCTCGAGCCCGGCGTCGGCTCGCCGCAGCCGGCCGGCGGCGTTGATGCGCGGCGCCAGCCGGAAGGCCAGAGCATGGGTGTCGAGCGCGCTCGGGTCGACCCCGGACGCGCTCATCAGCGCACGCAGGCCGGGCCTCGAGGTGCGGGCCAGTCCCCGCAGTCCCTCCCGGACGAGCCGGCGGTTCTCCCCGACCAGCGGCATCAGGTCGGCCACCGTCGCGAGCGCGACCAGCTCGAGCTCGTCCTCGATCCCCGGCGCACCGAGCGCCTGGGCGAGCTTGTACGCCACCCCGGTGCCACACAGCTCGGGACAGGGATATCCGCACACCCCCGGATGGACGATCTCGCTCTCGGGCAGGCGTCCGTCCGCCCGCGGGGCGTGGTGATCGGAGACCACCACGTCGAGTCCGGCCTCGCGGGCAGCCGCGACCTCGTCGACCGCGGTGATCGCGCAGTCCACCGTGACCAGTAGTCCGGTGCCGCGCTCGGCCAGCCGGTGCACCGTGCCCAGCGACAGGCCGTACCCGTCGAGAAGCCGGTCGGGCAGATACCAGCCGACGTCGGCGCCCCGCGCGCGCAGCGCGCGCACCATGATCGCGGTCGCGCACACGCCGTCCACGTCGTAGTCGCCGTGCACGACGATGCGGCTGCCCCGGGCGATGTGGCGCTCGATCACGTCCAGCGCGCGGTCGATCCCGGCGAACGCGCTGGGGTCGTATGCCTCCCGAGGATCGAGGAATGCGCGCGCGGCGGCGGGGTCCGACAGACCGCGCCGGACGAGGATCTGCGCGAGCACGTGGCTCACCCCGAGCTGCCGCCGCAGGTTCAGGGCGGCGTTCAGGTCATAGGCGGGGATCTCCAGCCGCGGCGCCGGTCCGGGTCCCTCGGCGGGAACGGCACGGAGCGTCGCATCCGGCGGCGCCGGCGGGCCGACCGGGACAAGCTCGGCGGGCTCTGCGCGAAGGAGGGCTGCTTCGGGCATCGCGGGCAGCGTATGGACCGGTCCCGACGGAAAGGCCCGGGTTCAGCGGACTTTGGCGATGGGACTGACATATACGTCGCTTCAGCGCCAAAGATCGCGGGGGAGCCCAGGGGAGTCGCGGGGATCGCGGCAGCGTTCAGGCCATCTCGGGTCCGAGGGCGTCCGCGCGCTCGCGGCGCACGCCCTCGAACCAGACCAAAGCCAGGCCGATCAGCGTTCCGGGAATCGCCTCGACGGCGGTGCCCAGATGGGTGGCATGACGAGCCGGGATCTCAAAGCCGTTGACGATCCAGCCGAACAGCGCGGAGCCGATCAGCGCACCCAGCAGCGCGCCGACGATCCCGCCCCAGAACCGATCGGGGAGCCAGATCGTGAAGTGCCACAGGGCGAGGCCCATCATGACCCAGGCGAGTAAGCCCATGACTAACGCCGCCTCCCATGGCGACGGTTGCGCGGCTTGCTGGGCCGCTTGGGGGCCGGCGCCATGCCCTCGTTCTCGGCGATGTCCGGCGCCGGACGCACCTGGTCGGGGGCCTGCGTCTCGCCGTCGGTCCGCGGGGCGCCGTTCCCGGCGCCGTCGCGCGGTTGCGGAGTCGGGCCGGTGGTCGGTTCAACCCGTCGTGCGGGCGTGGCCTTGGGACGGGTCTTCTGGGTGCGGGGCGCGGGTGCGTCGCCCGAGCGCGTGTGGGCCAGGCGCTTGGTCAGCGTCGAGGTGCGGCTCGTCTCCTGTTTCGCCTCCTGCTCCTCCTCGGCGATGTCGCGCTTCATCTGCTCGAACTCGGCCGCCGATACGTTGTCGCCATCGGGTGTGGTGAGCCGGGCGGGCCGCTTCCGGCGCCGCGGCGCCGGGTCGACGTCGGCGCCGACCGCCGCGTAGGCGGGGACGTATCCGAGCTCGGACTCGATCCGCGCCCGGCGGTGGCGGTACTGGGTCTCGCGCTCCTTCCAGTGGGTGAGCACCGGCGAGGCGATGAAGATCGACGAGTACGCACCCGAGGCCACGCCGATGAGCAGCGCGAACGCGAAGTCGGTCAGCTCGGTCGAGCCGGCCGTCCCCCCGAACAACAGCAGCGCGAGGATCGGCATCAGCGTGCATGCCGTGGTGGCGATCGACCGGGTCAGCACCTCCGCCATGGAGCGGTTGACGATCTGCGAGAACGCGGCGCGCGGCATTCGGGGGATGTTTTCTCGCACCCGGTCGAACACGATGATCGTGTCGTACATCGAGTAGCCGAGGATGGTCAGCAGCGCGGCCACGGTTGCGGTGGTCACCTGGCGGCCGGTCAGCGCGTAAACGCCGCTGGTGATCAGGAGGTCGTGCGCGAGGGCGATCAGGACCGGGATCGAGAACTTCCACTCGAAGCGCAGGGCCACGTAGGCGGAGATCACCAGCAGCGAGGCGATGATCGCGACGATCGCGCTGTTGGCCACGGTCTTTCCGAACGTCGGGCCGACCGACGTGTAGTTGAACGCCTTCTGGCTGTTGGCGATGCCGAACCTCGACTGCAGCGCGTTCTCGATTGCGGCTCGTCCGCCGGTGGGCGACTTCTTGAACGAGATCTGGTAGGCGTTCGGGCCGAGCGACTTGTCGCCGGTGACCTTCTGCACCGAGGAGTCCGAGACCCCAACCGAGCTCATCACCGAGGAGATCTGCTGTTGCGTAGCGGCGTGCTCCAAGCCGACCGTGACTCGGTTACCAGAGGTGAAGTCGATTCCCAGGTTCAGCCCGCGGCCACCGATGGCGAGAGCTCCAACGGCGAGGATCACGCCCGACATCGAGAAGAAGTACCTGGACGCGCCCATGAAGTCGAAGCGCCACGTGCGCTTCTCGCCTCCCGCCCCGAGCGCAGAGGGACGGTGGATGAGCCGCGAGCTGCCCATCGTGGTGAGGATCGCCTGGGTGGCCATCACCGCGGTGAACAGCGAGACGAACGTGCCGATGCCCAGCGTGAACGCGAAGCCCTGGACGTCCGAGGTGGCCAGCACGAACAGGATGAACGCGGTCATGATCGTCACCACGTTCGCGTCGATGATCGCGGTCAGGCCCTTGCGATAACCGGTGATGATGCCCTGGCGGATCGAGCGCCCGCCGCGGATCTCCTCCTTGACGCGTTCGAAGATCACCACGTTGGCGTCGGCCGCCACGCCGATGGTCAGGATCAGGCCCGCGATGCCCGGCAGGGTCAGCGTGATCGGGATCAGCTTGATCAGCGCGTAGAAGTACAGGCCGTACACGGCCAGGCCGGCCACGGCGATGATGCCCAGCACCCGGTAGTAGGCGATCAGGAAGATGGCGACGACGATCAGCCCGACCAGACCCGCGGTCAGGCCGGAGTGCAGCGCCTGCTTGCCGAGCGTGGCCGAGACCTGTGACTCGGAGATCAGCTTGAGCTGGATCGGCAGCGCGCCGAGGCGGAGCTCATTGGCCAGATCCTGCGCCGAGCTGATCGTGAAGTTGCCGCTGATGTCGGCGCCGTTGTCGCCGTTGATCCCGTCCGGGTACTGCTTGTAATCGATGTACGGGACGGTGATCAGCGTGTTGTCCAGCGCCACCGCGAAGTGCTGGTTGAGCGACTGCCCCAGACCGCTGACCAGGCTGCCCCGTCGGGCGATCGCCGCGGTCGTGTTCTGGAACGCGCTCTTGCCCTTGGAGGTGAAACCGAACGTGACGTCGGGCTGCCCGGTGTTGGGATCGCTGCTCTGCTGAGGATTGGTGATTTCGTTGCCGCGGAGCGCGATGTTGTCCTTGAGGACGAAGAACTGCGCACTCGGGTTCGCGATCGGGGTCGGATGGGCGAAGCTCGATGGGACCGCCTGGAGGACGACCCAGCCGCGGGGGACGGTCAGGATCTGCCCCTGCGAGGCGTCCACGCCGGTCGGCACGCCGGAACGCAGGTCGTTCAGGTTTTCGTCAGGGCCGGAGAGCAGGCAGCGCTGGCCGGCGACCGGCACCGTGCCCTGATCGCGAGCCGCGGTAGCGCAGGCCGCGCTTCCGGGAGCCCCGAACATCCAGTACTGCGGGTTCACACGCGAGTTCGCCGTGCTCTGCCAACCCTTCTGCTTGGAGGCGAGCTGAACCGCCTGGTATAGGGGCATGCTCCCCGCGCCGGGATTGCCCGGCCCGCCGACGTTGGTGCCCTGGCTGATCGTGGTGGCGTTCTGATCCTGGGCCTGGAGCAGGTTGGCCACGATCTTGCCGTCCGGGGTCAGCGCGTTCGCCTCCCAGTCGTAGAGCGCGAGCTGGGCGGTCGAGCCCACCTCTCGCTCGGCGCGCGCCGTGTCGCTGACGTTGGGCAGCCCGACCGTGATCTGGTTGCCGCTCGAGGTCTGGATCTGAGGCTCGGCCACGCCCAGCTGGTCCACGCGGCTGCGCATGATGTCGACCGCGCGCTGGAGCGCATCGGGCGTCACCTTCGGCGTCTGGGCGCTGGGCTGGCCCTGATACACCAGCTCTACGCCGCCCTTGAGGTCGAGCCCGAGCACGGTCTTCTTGGGCTTGACGGCGCCGGGGATCCCGGCGATCACGACCAACGAGCCCAGAACCAGCCCCACGACCAGGAGCAGGATGAAGCCATTGCGCTGACGATCGGTCATGGCTCTCGCTGGATGCTAGTGGCTCTCATCTCAACGGTCCGCCCGCGATGCCGGACGAACGTGCGGCGGTCGCTCGGATGGGCGATCACCCGTGGTTGGTTGGCGTGAGCACGACCAGGACGCCACCTTCCTCGTCGTCGTAGGCGGGGAAGATGTCGGCGACGGCCCGGGCCGGGAGGTCGCGCTCGGCGTTGACCTCGACCGGCTTGCCCTTGACGCGGACCTCCCATTCGAGCGCGGTGCGGACGTGGTCGCTGCCGTCGTCGAAGCGCAGACCCAGCACGTCGGCCACCGGGCGCCCGATCACCTGCTCGGTCTTCAATCCGGTCAACTCGAACGAGCCTCGTCCGCAGTCGATGATCCGGCCGCCGGCGTCGCAGGCGAAGAACGCCGCGTTGGGCGCCGGGTAATAGTCATCGAGCAGCTCGTAGAGGTAGGCGAAGCCGCATTTCTCACAGCCCCGGGCCTCGCGCCGGAAACCGGCGTTGCGATCGATGCCCATCGACCGGTTGCCGCAGTGCGGACAGATGAAGTAGTGCTCGTGGCTCATGCTGCGCTCCCGGCGGATTGCCGGGGCGCCCTGAGGATAGCCGTCGTCCCCCCTGCGCTCCCCTGGCTCTTCACGAACACTTAAGGGAGCCACTTACAGGAGCGACAGCGGGCCGGGCGGCTCCAATCCGAGGTGTGCGAACGCGTGCTTGGTGGCGGCCCGACCCCGCGGGGTGCGCTCGATCAACCCTCGCTGGAGCAGGTAAGGCTCGTAAACGTCCTCAATCGTGTCCTGCTCCTCCCCCACGGCCACGGCGAGCGTGGAGAGGCCGACCGGTCCGCCGCCGAATTTCTCGCAGATCGCCCAGAGGATCTGCCGGTCCAGGCGGTCGAGCCCGGCGTGGTCGACCTGGAGCATGTCGAGGGCCTGCATGGCGAGCTCGCCCGTCACGACTCCGGTGCCGCGCACCTCGGCGTAGTCGCGCACTCGCTTGAGCAAGCGGTTGGCCACCCGCGGGGTTCCCCGGCTGCGCTCGGCGATGGCGCGGGCCCCCGGGTCCTCGATCGCCACCTCGAGCAGCCGGGCCGAGCGATGGACGATCGTGGCCAAGTCCTCCAGGCCGTAGTGCTCGAGGCGCTGCTGGATCCCGAAGCGGTCGCGCAGCGGCGTGGTGATGAGCCCGGCGCGAGTGGTCGCCCCGACCAGCGTGAACGGCGGGAGCGGCAGTGTGACCACCCGGGCACCGGCCCCCTGCCCGACCGTGATCGGCAGGGTGCCGTCCTCCATGGCCGGATAGAAGGTCTCCTCGAGCGCCCGCGGCAGCCGGTGGATCTCGTCGACGAAGAACACGGCACGAGGCTCGAGCGCGGTCAGGAACGAGGCCACGTCGCCCTTGCGCTCGAGCGCCGGTCCGGCGGTGTAGACGAACGGAACCTCGAGCTCGGCGGCGACGATCTGGGCCAGCGAGGTCTTGCCCAGGCCGGGCGGCCCGGACAGCAGCACGTGATCGAGCGCTTCGCCGCGGCTGGCCGCCGCCTCGATCGCCACCGCGAGCTGGTCCTTGATCGCTTCCTGGCCGACGAAGTCCTCCAGGCGGCGGGGGCGCAGCGAGCGGTCGAAGTCGTCCTCGGGCAGCGACGCGGGGTCCTGAATCCGGGGCGGTTGGTCGTCGTGGAGCTCACGGACCGGGCTCATCGGCGGGCCATCCGGAGCGCGTGGGCGATCAGGTCCTCGGGCCGCTCGCCCTCGGCCCGGTCGAGCAGCTCGTCGGCCTCGATCGGCGTATAGCCGAGTCCGAGCAGACCGTCGCGGGCGAGGACGCGCGGGTCATCGGAGATCCCCGCCCCGACCACCCCGACCGCCACCGGCGCGGTGGCGCCGACCTTCTCGCGCAGCTCGACGATGATCCGCTCGGCCGTGCGCTTGCCGACGCCGGGCGCCGCCTGCAGGCGGCCCGTATCTCCCGCGGCCACAGCCTTGAGCAGCTCCCGCGGCGGCCCGCCGGAGAGCACGGCGAGCGCCACCTTGGGGCCGACCGACTGCACGCCGATCAGCATCAGGAACAGCTCGCGCTCTTCCTCGGTGGCGAACCCGTACAGGAGCAGGGCGTCGTCGCGGACGACCATGTGGCTGTGCAGGAGCACGTGCTTGCCGACCGCGGGCACATGCCTGAGCGTCTCGGCCGACACCGACAGGCGATAGCCGACCCCGCCGCAGTCGACGACCACGTGGTCGCCGCGGCGGACCGCGACCGTGCCGGAAACGAGCGCGATCATGCTGCCGGCACCCCGGCCACCGCATTTGCGAGCGGAGCGCGGTTCAGGTCGCAGATGGCCACGGCCAGCGCGTCGGCGGCATGATCGGGCGACGGCGGTCGGGACAGGCCGAGGAGGCGCGCCACCATCCGCCCGACCTGGTCCTTGCCGGCACGCCCGTGGCCGCACACCGCGTCCTTGACCTGCTGCGGAGTGTAGGAGCGCGACGGCACGCCGCGCTCGCCGGCGGCCAGCAGCACCACGCCCCGGGCCTGGCCGACCGCGAACGCGGTTCTCACGTTGGCTCCGAAGTAAAGCTCCTCGATGGCCAGCCCGTGCGGGCGGTGGCGGTCAAGCAGATCCCCCACGTGCCCGTGAATCTCGGCCAGCCGGCGCTCGAGCGGCGTCCCGGCGCGGGTCTCGATCACGCCGGCGGCCAGCACCCGCAGGCGCGAGCCGGCGCTCTCGATGACGCCGTAGCCGGTGCTCGCGGTGCCGGGATCGATACCGAGGACGATCATGCCGACACCATTCTGCGTAGCGGCCCGGACGCCTCCCCGGCCACGGCGATCGCCCCTGCAGAACCTGCCAATCGGGGCGCAAGCCAGCGACCCTGGCAGGTTCCGCACGTGGGGCATGCGTCTCATGCCAGGGTCGGTGCCCGTCGCATCGAATGGCCGGTTCTGCAGGTTCGGGGGCCCGCGATCACCGTCCGGACGGGCTCCCCCGGCGGTCGCGGCGACGGCCGCGCTCGGCATCCATGCCTCACAGACGCGGCCTGCCGCGCCACATCCGACGGACGCCGAGCGAAGCGAGGCCCCTAAGACCCCACGCAGCGCTGATCCGCGCCCGGCTTGGTCATGCGGTAGACGCGCCAGACGCCCACCGTGGCCAGCAGCTGCCGAGAGGTCAGGTGCCGGTTGATCGGCGCGGCCTGCCCGTCGATCGTGTCGTGCGGCCCGACGAACATCACGCCCTGGTGGCGCATCGAGGTACCGACGCGCCCGAGCGTCACGTGGAGCTTGTAGGCCAGCGCGGTCTGCACGCCGTGGTTGACCGCGGCGAAGCTCGTATGGCACGGGTACACGCGAGCATGCCCGCCGACCGCCGCGACCGCGGCCGAGAGCTGATCCAGGCGCGTCACGGCCCGACTCGCGATCCGATCCTGCCGGCGGGCCTCGTTCAACCGCCCTCCGGTGAACGGGATGGTCAGGGCGACTAGACCAACCACCACGCCGGCCACCACCGGGGCGCGCCCGCGCCCGGCCAGCTCGGCCAGGCGCACGATCCCGACCCCGGCGAGAACGGCGGTCACTCCGGCGGCCGGAAGGTAGAAGCGCTCGAGGCCGGGATAGCCGTCGAGTGTCATCCCGACCACCACGACCCACCACACCAGCGCGCCGGCTCCCAGCGCGAGGATCAGCCAGTCCCGCGGCCGGCGCAACCAGGCGAGCGCCACCGCCAGCACGCCGAACACGAGCACCGGGATGGTCTGGACGTCGAGGCCCCGACCCAGCACGGTGAAGAAGGGACTGGAGCCGAGCTGGCCGTTGTAGTCCTTGGCGTGGGTCGCGGCCAGCAGCGGCTGACCCGAGCCGATCCACGGCGGGGCGAACCAGAAGAGCGGGAGCGAGAAGAGACCCAGCACGAGCAGGATCCGCAGCCGCGGTTCACGGAACCACAGCCAGCCTGCGTACACGATCAGCAGTGGCCAGGCCTCGGGCCGGATCAGCCCGGCGGCCACCCCGAGGACGAACGCCCAGCCGTGCCGGCCGTCCAGGTGCCGATCGATCGCCCACAGCGTGCAGGCGATCAGCATCGGCTCCGAGGTCCCCCGGAACATCTCGTAGAACCACTCCTGGGTTACCACCACCCCGGCCGCCGCGAGCACGCCGGCGGTGACGGCCGCCCATCGCGGCGCCCCGACCAACCGGGCGGCCAGCCGATACGCGGCCACCAGCCCGAGCAGTCCACCGGCGCGGCCGGTGATCACCCACAACGTGGGCGCCGCCGCACTGCCGGACAGCGCGTAGACCGTCGTGAAGAACCACGGCAGCGGCTTCCACGAGGGTCCGCCGGCGATCGCGAACCCCAGATGCGGGTCGACCACCTCGCGCCCCCAGGAGATCCAGGACCAGGGGTCATAGCTCGGGACGGTCGGAAGCACTGCAGCCGACAGGGCCGCCAGCACCACGCAGACGACGGTGGCGGTGATGAACGGATAAGTCCGCGGCCAGGCTCGCCAGTCTCCCCGCCCCGAGTCCGCAGAAACGCTCGCGGGCGGCGCGGGCGACGGGACGGGTGTCTGAGTGGCGCTCAACTCACCGCCGGGACGGATCCGAGAAACGGCAGCGCAGCAGCGTGCCCAGCACCCGGAAGCCATCCACCGCGGTCAACTTCTTGCCCTCATCGGTGGCGCGCGCCCGGTAGTGCACCGGCACCTCGAAGATCCGCTCACGGTGCTGCACGAGCCGCGCGGTGATCTCGGGCTCGATCGCGAAGCCGGCGGAGCGCAGCGGCAGGCTGCGGAAGATGTCGGTCCGGATCATCTTGTGGCAGGTCATGATGTCGTGCAGGTACACGTTGAACAGGACGTTGCACGCGAACGTCACGCCCTTGTTCCCGAGCACGAACAGGAACGAATGGCTGGTGTACCCGTCGAATGCTCGCACGCCGAAGCAGGCGTTGGTGCGGCCGTCGAGCAGCGGCGGCATGAGCAGACCCAGGTCGGTCGGGTCGTACTCGAGGTCGGCGTCGAAGATCGCCGAGTAGTCGCCGCGCGCCTCGGCCAGCGCGGTCTGGATGGCGGCGCCCTTGCCCCGGTTCTCGGGATGCTCGAACAGCCGCACGCGCGGGTCCCAGCTTCCGCCCCGCAGGATGTCCCGCGTCCCGTCGGTGGAGCCGTCGTCGACCACGATCAGCTCGAACTCCGTCGGCAACTGGGTGTCGAGCACCTCGGTGATGGCCCGCTCGACGCGCTCGCGCTCGTTGTAGACCGGCATGAGGATGGAAAGCATGTGAAGGTGTAAGCAGGACCGGGGTGACTGAGCGGGTCCACCGGCGGCGATGACATGCGCCGTCCGGGACGGGGCCCGCGAGGACGCTCGATGCTAGCCGATAGCCCGGACCATCGACGGATGCGCAACCATCCCAGCGTGGATTTCGAGGGCTCCGGCTTGCTCGATGGACTTAAGGGCGAGGATCGCGCCGCCCGCGAGCGCCTGCTGCGCAAACTCGTCGACGAGGGCTACACCCTCGACGAGCTCAAGGAGGCGGTGAAGGAGGACCGGCTCCCGCTGCTGCTGGTCGACCGCGTGCTCGGTGGCCGCTACACAGCGCGCGAGCTCGAGAAGCGCAGCGGGCTGAAGGCGTCCCAGCTGCTCCGGATCCGGCGACTGCTCGGACTCCCCGAGGCAGCCGCGGACGATCGCGTGTTCGGCGAGGAGGAGGTGGAGGCGGCCGGCTCCACCAAGATGTTCCTGGACGTCGGGCTGGGTGAGGAGGCGATCGCCGAGATCACCCGGGTGCTCGGCGAGGGGATGGTCCGCCTGGCCGCCACCACCGCCGCCGCGTTCGTTGACGCGTTCCTCGAGCCGGGAGACAGTGAGGACGAGGTCGCCCAGCGGTTCGCAAGTGTTGCCGCGCAATTGATTCCCGCCATCGACCCGGTCCTCGTCGCCGCCTACAAGCAGCACCTGGCCGAGGCGGTCCGGCGAGGGATGCTGAGCCAGGCCGAGCGCGAGTCAGGCGAGGTCGGTGGCGCCCAGGAGATCAACGTGTGCTTCGTCGACATGGTGGGGTTCACCCGCCTGGGCGCGCAGATCGAAGCCCGGGAGCTGGGCAGCCTGGCCAGCCGGCTGGCCGAGCTGGCCAATGACGTGACCAAGCCTCCGGTGCGCCTGGTCAAGACGATCGGCGATGCCGCGATGTTCGTCAGCTCCGAGCCCGGACCGCTCGTCTCGACCGCCCTGTCGCTGCTCGAGGCGGTCGAGAAGGCCGATCTGCCGAGCATGCGCGCCGGGGTGGCGTGCGGCTCAGCGCTCCAGCGCGCGGGCGACTTCTACGGCCATGCGGTGAACCTGGCCAGCCGGGTCACCGGTGTGGCCCGGGCTGGTGCCGTGCTGTGCACCGAGGAGGTGCGCGACGCAGCGCCCGATGACTACGACTGGTCGTTCGCCCGCAGACACAAGTTGAAGGGCATGTCCGACCCGGTGCCGCTCTATCGGGCCCGCCGGCACGGCGAGGAAAAACCTAAGAAGAAATCGACAGCAAGTCGACGACGAACACGAGCGGCGAGTTAGCCGGGATCGTCGGCGGACGGCCGGCCTTGCCGTAGGCCAGGTTGGCCGGGATGATCAGCTCCCGGCGGCCTCCCACCTTCATGCCCGGGATGCCCTGCACCCAGCCTTGGATCACGCCGCCCGCGGTCAGCGGGAAGGTCGCGGGCTGGCCGGTCTTCCAGGACGAGTCGAACTCCTTGCCGTTCTTGTAGAGCACGCCGACGTAGTTGACGGTGACGGTCTGGCCGGCCTGGACGGTCTGGCCGGTCCCCGGGACCAGGTCCTTGGTCACCAGCTTGGTCGGCGCAGGCCCGGTGGGCACGGTGACCGTCGGCTTCTTGGCCAGGGCCGGGGGCGGCTTGGGCGTGGTCGGGACCGAGGCCTGGGTCGAGCCGGCGTCGGGGGCGGCCACGATGCCGTTGGCCTTGGACGAGCCGCCGCAGCCGGCGATCGCGACGATCACGACGAGGGCGACGATCGCGAGGGCGAGCAGGGGCAGGATTGAGCTTCTTGTCTTCATCGAGCGAACGAGGGTAGCGGCCCCGAATAGGGACGCTTATTGCGCGACGCGCTCGAGCACGGCGCTGTCCACGTCGAAGTTCGCGTGCACCGCGTTGACGTCGTCGTTCTCTTCGAGCGCGTCGATCAGCTTCAGCAGCTTGCCGGCGTCGCCCTCGTCGACCGGCACGCGAGCCTTCGGCCGCTGCGTGAGGTCGGCGCTCTCGATCTCGACCCCGGCCTGGACCAATGCCTCGCGAGCCGCGGCCAGGTCGGACGGCTCGGTGATCACCTCGAATACGTCCTCGTCGAGCGCGATGTCCTCGGCGCCGGCGTCGATCGCCGGCATCAGATCGTCCTCGCCGTAACGGTTGGCGTCGACCACGATCACGCCGCGCTTGTCGAACAGATAGGACACCGATCCGGGCTCGCCGAGGTTGCCGCCGTGCTTGCCCAGCAGGTGGCGCATCTCGGCGCCGGTCCGGTTGCGGTTGTCGGTCAGCGCCTCGATCAGCAGCGCCACGCCGCCTGGGCCGTAGCCCTCATAGAGCACGGTCTCGATCTGATCGGCGTCCGCTCCCTCGCCGGTTCCCTTGGCGATCGCGCGCTCGATGTTGTCCTTGGGCATGGACGCATCGCGGGCCTTCTGGATGGCCAGCGCCAGCGCCGAATTTCCGGTCGGATCGCCGCCACCCTCACGCGCGGCGATCTGGATCGCGCGCGCCAGCTTGGTGAAGTGCTGACCGCGCCGGGCGTCGACGACGGCCTTCTTGTGCTTGATCGAAGCCCATTTCGAATGTCCAGACATGTGCATGGGAGTTTAGTTGGGGCTGGGCTGGACCCACGGCGCGTGGCCGCCCGTCCACAGGTCGTTCAGCGTGATCCAGTCCTTGTGAGTGTCCATGCACTCCCAGAAGCCTCGGTGGCGGTATGCGCGCAGCTGACCGGTCGAGGCCAGACGCTCGAGCGGCTCGCGCTCGAGCACGCTGTTGGGCTCGACCACATCCAGGGCCGAGCGCTCAAAGCAGAAGAAGCCGGCGTTGACCCACAGCTCGCTGCGCGGCTTCTCGGTGAAGCCCTGTACGGCGCCGTCGCCGTCGAGCCGCGCCACGCCGAAGGGGAGCCGGGGCTGGACCACGGCCATGGTGACGGCCGCGCCATGCCCGCGGTGGTGCTCCAGCAGCGCGACGAGATCGATGTCGGCCACGCCGTCGGCGTAGGCCACGCAGAAGCGCTCCTGCGCGCCAAGGATCGGGGCCGCCTGACGCAGGCGCTCGCCGGTCGCCGTGTCGGTGCCGGTGTCCAGACAGGCGACCGACACGCCCGCCGGCCAGGGCTCGGACGACGCGAACGCCTCCACCTGCGCGCCCCGGTAGCCGGTCAGCAGCAGGAACCGCCGGAAGCCGTGGGCCAGGTACATGTTGATCACGTGCCAGACGATCGGCCGGCCGCCGACCTCGATCAGTGGCTTGGGCAGGGCGGCCGAGTGCTCCTGCAGGCGCGTGCCGCGCCCGCCGCACAGAATCACCACGGTCGGCTTCACGAGCGGCGCATATTCACAGACCCTCCCTTGGGTGGCCCTCTTCGCGACCACGACGACAACCACCGGGGTAGCATCCGCCGCGATGAGCGTCGCCAATCCAGAGATCTTCAAGGCTTATGACATCCGCGGTCTGTACGGCTCCGACATCGACGCCGCCCTGGCCGAGCAGATCGGGCGTGCGTTCGCCCGGGTGATCGCCGAGCTCGAGGAGAAGCCAACCGACGAGCTGCGCCTGGGGCTCGGGCGCGACATGCGCCTGACCGCGACGGAGCTCGCCGAGGCCTACTGCAAGGGCATGTGCTCCGAAGGCGCCAGCGTGCTCGACGCCGGCGAGGTCGGGACCGAGATGCTCTATTACCTGGTCGGCTCGCGCGAGCTCGACGGGGGGCTGATGTGCACCGCCTCGCACAACCCGCAGCGCTACACCGGGGCCAAGCTGGTCAAGCGGGGCGCGATCGCGCTGTCGGGCGACTCCGGCATCGGCGAGGTGCGAGCCAAGCTCGACGAGGGCCTGGGCAGCGCGCCGGGCGGGGGCTCGGTTGAGAGCGTCCAGGTCTACGAGGAGTTCCAGGAGGCGGCGCTGAAGTTCATCGACCCATCAGTGGTGAAGCCGATGCGGGTGGTCGTCGACGGTGGCAACGGCATGGCCGGGCCGATGGTCGGTCCGATCTTACGTCGCCTCGGGCTCGAACTGGTCGAGACCTACTTCGTGCCGGACGGCCGCTTTCCCGACCACGAGCCCAACCCGCTGCTGCCCGAGAACCGCGAGTTCATCATGCGCGAGGTGGTTCGCAAGGAGGCCGAGTTGGGCATCGCGTGGGACGGCGACGCCGACCGCTGCTTCTTCATCGACGACCAGGGCGAGTTCGTCGACGGCGACTTCCTGACCGCGCTCCTCGCCGAGTCGATGTTGGAGAAGAACCCGGGCGCGACGATCCTCTACGACGTGCGGGCGAGCCGCGCGGTCAAGGACGTCGCCGAACAGGCAGGCGGTAAGGCGCTCATGAACCGGGTCGGCCACGCCTTCTTCAAGACCCGCATGCGCGAGGAGCACGCGGTGTTCGGCGGCGAGGTGTCCGGCCACTACTACTTCCACGACTTCTACTGCGCCGACTCGGGGACGATCCCGGCCCTGCTCATCCTGGAGCTGCTCTCCAAGCGAGGCAAGCGGATGTCCGAGTTGCTCGAGCCGTACCGGTCGAAGTACTTCATCTCGGGCGAGATCAACTCCGAGGTCTCTGACGGAGAGGCCAAGATCGAAGAGCTGGCCTCGAAGTACGAGGACGGGCACCAGTACAGCCTGGACGGCCTCTCGGTCGAGTATGACGACTGGCACTTCAACGTGCGCCCGTCCAACACCGAGCCGCTGCTGCGCCTGTGCCTGGAGTCGCTGCGTTCGCGCGAGGAGATGGAGCGCCGGCGCGACGAGGTGCTGGCCGTGATCCGTTCGTGACCACGCCGGACCGCCGCGCCACCAGCGCCGAGGACGCGCTGGCTCTGGCGCAGCGGGCGGGCATCCACCGGATTGCCCTACCCACGCCGTTCCTGGTCGGGCGGGTCAACTGCTACCTGATCGAGGACGAGCCGCTCACCCTGATCGATACCGGTCCCAACTCCGGCAAGTCGCTCGACGATCTCGAGCGCGCGCTCGAGGCGCACGGGCATCGCATCGAAGACCTCGGGCTGATCGTGCTCACCCACCAGCACATGGATCATCTCGGGCTGCTCGAGATCCTGGCCCGTCGGTCGGGGGCGCAGGTGGCTGCGCTGCACCTGCTGGGCCCCTATCTGGAGAGCTTCTCGCGCAGCGCGACGGCCGACGACCAGTTTGCCCAGGTCATCATGCGCCGCCACGGGGTGCCCGATGACCTCGCCACCGTGCTCGGCTCGCTGGCCGCCGCCTTCCGCGCCTTCGGCTCGAGCGGGCATGTGACCGTCACGCTGCGCGACGGCGAGGATCTGCGGCTCCGCGACCGGACGCTGCGCATCTTCCACCGTCCCGGCCACAGCCCGTCGGACACGATCTTCTGGGACGAGGAACGTGAGATCCTGATCGCCGGCGATCATCTGCTCGGCAAGATCTCGTCGAACCCACTGGTCTCGCGGCCGCTGTCTGGCCCCTCTGAGCCTCGGCCCCACGCTCTGCTGCAGTACATCGATTCGTTGCGGGCGACCCGTGAGATGCCGGCGCGGCTCATCCTGCCCGGCCATGGAGACCCGGTTCTCGAGCACGTCGAACTGATCGACGAGCGGCTTCGGATGCACCGCCGGCGTGCGGCCCGGGTCCACCAGATCCTGGGCGCGCAACCTCTCACCGCCTACGAGATTGCCCTGCAAATGTGGGGAAATGTGGCGGTCACCCAGGCCTACCTGACGCTGTCCGAGGTGCTCGGACACCTCGATCTGCTGGTCGAGAGCGGCCAGGCGGTCGAGCACGACGGCGACGGCGTCTCCCGGTTCGAGGCCCTCGAGGTGGTGTAACCGCTCAGACAAGCATCGCCGGCCCGGGGTACGGATATGGGGCGGTTCTGCCGATTAGCAGGGGACATGGTCGGCGACTGCGACAGCCCCGGCGTGCCCGGGGCGAGGAAGGGCGAGCTCGGGGCTGGCGATACCGGCGGCGCCGGGTATTCCGCGCTGCTCGCACGCGTCCCGGCGATCGTCTACGTCGCCGACGCCGGCGAGACCGGCTGCTGGCGCTACGTCAGCCCGCAGATCGAGCAGATCCTCGGCTACACGCCCGCAGAGTGGTGCGCTGACCCCAAGCTGTGGCTCGACCGGCTGCACCCCGACGACCGCGACTGGGTGGTGGCGCGCGAGGAGGCGCTGATCGGCGCTTCTCCCGACAGCCCGGCCCTCGAGTACCGCATGCTTCACCGGGACGGGCGGGTGGTCTGGATCCGTGATGACGCCGTGCTCACCCACGACGAGAGCGGCGAGTTGCGCTGGCACGGCGTCCTGTCCGACGTCACCGAGCGAAAGCACGTCGAGGCCGAGCTCGAGCGGCGCGCGGCCCAGCAGGCGGCCGTGGCCCTGCTCGGGGAGCATGCCCTGGAGGGCGCGAGCACCGTGGATTTGATGCAGGAGGCAGTGAACAGCGCCGCGGAGATGCTGGGCGCCGAGATCTCTGCCGTGTGGGAGTTCCTGCCCACCGAGGACGCCCTGGTCCTGCGTGCCGGGATCGGCTGGCCGGATTCGGCCTTTGGGAGTCTTCGATACCCGGCCGGTGAGGGTTCGCAGGCCGGGTACACGCTGCTGTCCGGCGCACCCGTGGTGGTCGAGGACTGGGATGCAGAGACCCGGTTCGAGCAGCCGCGGTTCGGCGGCCGGCGCACCGGGGCCGGACTGTCGGTCAAGATCGAGGGCCGCTCGCACGAACCGTTCGGCGTGCTGATCGTCCAGTCGATGACGCCCCGGAGCTTCGCCCCCGGAGACATCGACTTCCTCCAGGCGCTGGCCAACGTGCTGGCCGACGCGCTCGAGCGCCAGGCAATTGAGGACGCTATCCGCGAGCGCGCCGTGCACGATCCGCTCACCGGCCTGCCCAATCGCGTCCTGTTCGTCGACCGCCTCGAGCACGCCGTGGCCCGGCTGGGACGCCAGGACTCGCTGGCCGCGATCCTGTTCCTCGATCTCGATCACTTCAAGCTGGTCAACGACAGCCTCGGCCACCAAGTGGGCGACGAGCTGTTGACCGCGGCCGCCCCGCGCCTGAAGCAGGCCCTGCGATCGAGCGACACCGTGGCCCGGTTCGGCGGCGACGAGTTCGGGATCCTGCTCGAGGACATCTCCTCCGAACACGACGCGATCGAGACCGCGGAGCGAATTGCGTCGATCTTCGCCCGGCCGTTCGTGCTGTCTGGCTCAGAGCACTTTGTGACCACCAGCATCGGCATCGCGCTGGCCCGTGGCGGCGAGCAGGCCGACGAGCTGATCCGGGACGCCGATGCCGCGATGTACCGGGCCAAGGACCGCGGCCGGGCCCGCTACGAGGTGTTCGACGAGGGGATGCGCGGCCGCGCGATCGAGCGCCTGCGGGTCGAGAACGACCTGCGTCGGGCGATCGAGCGAGGCGAGTTGCGGCTGGAGTACCAGCCGGTCGTATCGCTGCGCAACTTCTCGATCGTGGGCGTCGAAGCGCTGTTGCGCTGGCGTCACCCCCAACGCGGTGAGGTCCCCCCGTCGGAGTTCATCCCGATCGCGGAGGAGAACGGCCTGATCGAGCCGATCGGTCGCTGGGTGCTCGAGCACGCCTGCCGCCAGGCCGCCCAGTGGTACGGGGCTCGCCCCGACGCGGCGCCGCTCACGATGTCGGTCAACCTGTCCGCCGTCCAGGTTCGTCGCTCGCTGCCCGACGTGGTCAAATCGGTCCTGCGAAGCACCGGCCTGGATCCGGCCTGCCTCAGCCTCGAGATCACCGAGACCGTCATGGTCCGCGACGCCGAAGGGCTCGGGGAGGTCCTGCAGGCGCTGAAGGCTCTGGGGGTTCGCCTGGTCCTGGACGACTTCGGGACCGGCTACTCGTCTCTGAGCTACTTGACCCGGCTCCCGCTCGACGTCCTCAAGGTCGACCGCTCGTTCGTCGACGGGCTCGGCTCGGAGTCGCTGGACACCGCGATCACCGAGACGATCATTGCGATGTCGCGCGCCCTGTCGCTCGACGTGGTCGCCGAGGGAGTCGAGACCCCCGACCACGTCCGCGAGCTCAGCCGTCTGGGTTGCGGACTGGCCCAGGGCTTTCACTTCTCTCGCGCGGTGCCCGCCGAGGAGATCACCCGGGCTCTTGAGCACGGTCCGGTGTGGCTGCCCAACGCAGCCTGACCCGACCGGGGCTTACGGAAAGGCCGACGTGCCGGCCTGCAACGGGGACACATTTGCATCCCGGCACTCGTAGGAGCCGTTGGGAATCGTCGTGTGCAGCTTCGCGGTGTCGTTAGGCGGGATCACCTGGATCCCGTACGCGGTGGCGCACCCGTTCGCCGTGGCCACCCCGTGGCCGACGTCGAGCCGGAACGAGGCGCTGTGGCCCGGGGCGACGACGAGCGGAACCGCGGGAGTGCTTCCGAAGAAGTCGTTGGTCGTGTGGTGCGGGATCGTGGGCAGCGCGCCACCGTGCTGGCCGAGGAACAGGATGCCCGGGTACCCGTAGGTTCGGCAGCTGCCGGCGCCCGTGTTGCGCAGCTCGAAGCCGATCTCGCCGTGACCCATCCCGCCCTGCTGGCCAAGGAAGGACAGGCGGAGATTGGCCGCCCGACAGCCGGATCTGTCGGCGCTCGCGCCGGTCGGTGGCGCGGCGGTCGTGGTGGTCGTGGTGGTCGTGCTGGTCGGCGTAGTTTCGGTCGTGGGACTGGTCACCGCTGGTGTGGTCGTGGTCGTGGGACTCGTCGCAGCATTGTTCGACGAGGCCGTCGTACCGCCGCCGGAGCTTCCGCACGCAGCGAGCAGTAAGACAAGGGTGAGCAGGGCCAGGCGCTTCATGGCACGGTGGTATGGGCACGGCTGGGGACGCGTGCCACTATCCGGACGGACATGGACCGTAGCGAGGAGCTCCGACGAACGCCTGGCGGACCGCGTAGCGGCTTTCTCGGCATGGTCGAGCGTTGGCTGCCGTTCTGGGAGCCGCAGCTGGTCGTGGCGTGCGCGATCGCGCTCCAGCTCTCGCTCTCCGAGCAGGTCACGGTTGGCCCGAACTGGCTCCTTCCGGCGATGGAGGGCGCGCTGTTGCTCGGGCTGGTGGTCCTCTCACCCCACCCCCACGTACGCCACTCGCGGTTCCGCCGGCACCTCGCGATCGCGATGATCGCGTTCGTCAGCGCGGCGAACATCGTCGCGCTCGTACGGTTGTGCAACCGGCTGCTTCATCCCGGTACTCAGAACGGGCATCAGCTGATCCTGTCCGGGATCGTGCTGTGGTGCACGAACGTGCTGCTCTTCGGGCTGTGGTACTGGGAGATCGACCGGGGCGGCCCAGCCGCCCGCGCCCAGCACGAGCGGGACTTCCCCGACTTCCTGTTCCCGCAGATGACCGATCCGCGCTGGGCGCCGAAGGCTTGGATGCCCAAGCTGATCGACTACCTGTACGTTTCGCTCACGAACGCGACCGCCTTCAGCCCCACGGACACGATGCCGCTGACCGCGACGGCCAAGTGGCTGATGAGCGCGCAGTCGGTCGCCTCGCTGGTCACGGTCGGGCTGGTGGTCGCCCGCGCGGTCAACATCCTGTGAGCGGCGTATCTGCTGAGACGCGCGCCGAGGTCGACGAGGACGACCTCGAGCGCTCGATCCGCGAGATCGGCACCGACCTGGCTTCGGCCTTCCCGTCCAACGCCCGCCACCCGCTCCGGGCGATCGATCAGCGCGCGATGGACCTGGCCTCCGGCGACCAGGAGCTGAAGGCGGCGCTGTTCCGATTCGTCGACGTCACCCCGGCCTGCCGTTCGCTGGATGACCTCGCCCGCCACCTGCGAGAGTTCCTGCGCGAGGTCTCCGAGGCCCCGCCCCCGCTGGCCGTGGCCATGCGCATGGCCGACAACAAGGCCGGGCGACGCGCGATCGGCGCCGCCGCGGCCGCGGGCGTGCGCCACATGGCGCACCGGTTCATCGTCGGCGAGACGCCCGCTTCGGCGGTTGGTGTGCTGCGGGACCTGTGGAATCACGGGGTGGCAAGCTCGGTCGACCTGCTCGGCGAGGCCACCGTGACCCAGGCCGAAGCCGACCGGTACGCCGCGCGGTGCGACGAGGCCCTGGCCGACCTGGCTCGGGTTCAGGCGGACTGGCCGACCCGGGACCTACTCGAGCGTGACAACGCCGGGCCGATCCCGCGGGCGAACGTGTCGGTGAAGATCTCGGCGTTGACGCCTTTATTGCGTCCGGACGCGCCCGAGCGCGGTCGCCGGGACGCGGCCGAGCGCCTGCGTCCGCTGCTGCGCCGGGCCGATCAGCTCGGGGCGCACATCCACATCGACATGGAGTCGCTCGACTCCCGCGAGGCCGTGCTCGACCTCGTGCTCGAGGTGCTCTCCGAGGCGGAGTTCCTGCGTGGGCCGTCCGCGGGACTCGTCCTCCAGGCCTACCTGCGCGATTCGCCCGAGCAGCTCGACCGGGTGCTGGAGTGGGCTTCTGCGTCCGGGCGCACTCCCCCGCTGACGGTCCGGCTGGTCAAGGGCGCCTATTGGGATCACGAGCTCGTCCAGGCCTCGCAGCACGGATGGGGCGTGCCGGTGTTCGAGGTCAAGGCCGAGTGCGACCGCAACTTCGAGACCCTGACCCGCCGGCTGCTCGACGCGCGCCCTGCCGTCCGGGTCGCGATCGCCTCGCACAACCTGCGCTCGGTTTCGCACGCGATCGCCTACAGCCGGCTGTCGGGAGCGGAGGACCGCGACCTCGAGCTGCAGATCCTCCGCGGGCTTGGCGATCAGCTCGCCGACGCGCTCGCCTCCCGGGGCTTTCGCGTTCGGGCGTACTGCCCGATCGGCGACCTGGTGGCGGGCATGGCCTACCTGGTGCGCCGGCTGCTCGAGAACACCAGCAACGAGTCGTTCCTGCACGAGCAGGCGCGCGGGGTGCCGATCGAGCAGCTGCTCGCGGCGCCTTAGCTGCCGGCGCCTGAGCCGCCGGTGCGGAAGCGGTCGGTCAAGCGGGCCAGGTCGCCGCGGGCGCGCTCAACCCGAGCGGCCACGATTCCGGCGAGCGTCTGCATGAAGCGGAGCTCCTCCGACCCCAGCCCGGTCCGCGGCCGGCGGCTCACGCAGCACAGGGTGCCGTGTACTCGGCCGTCCGACAGCGTGACCGGCACGCCGACGTAGGCATGGAACCCCTTGGTCACCTCGAGGTCGCGGATCGAGGGCTCGGCGCGGGTGTCGGGGACGATGTTCGGGATCTCGCCGCTCAGCATCCGCATGCAGTAGGTCTGCTCGAGCGGGAACACCGTGCCCGTGTAGCGGGCGGCCGCGTCGGCGTCGCCGACGATCGCGTGAATCGTCTGGTTGCGGGCGTCGATGGTCGTAATGTACGAGGCGTCCATCCCCAGGTGCTGTTGGGCGGCGGCGAGCGCCTGCTCGACCACGTCGGTCTCCTGGGCCGCTTCGAGCTTCTCGATCAGCTCGGCGTAGTCCGACTGCGCTGTCGCCCCGGGGTCCACAGAGCGATTTAACAGCGCCCTGGGAGGCGATGCAAGAGCTGATGCACTGGCGGGGGTTCGGCCAGATATAGGCCATAGTTCCAGCCCTGCCATGAAGCGCTCGTCACGCTGGAGGAGGCGGCTAGGTCGACTGCTGCTGCTCATCTTGGCCCTGGTCCTCTTGGCCGGCGTCAGCGCGCTCGTAATCCGCTTCGCTCCGCCCTGGCTGGTCTCGACCAAGGGACTGACCGGCTCGGCGCGCCTGAACGAGCTGAGCCGCGTCCGGGTTGCCTTGGTCGTGATCATCCTGGGCGCGCTGGCCGCCGCAGTGGCGCTCTACCTGCTGCGGAGCACCGTGCACGAGCGCCGCGAGGAGAACCAGGAGCGGCTGCTCATCGAGCGCTTCATGCGCGCGGTCGACCAGCTTGGGCATCCGGCGCTCGATGTGCGACTGGGTGGCATCTATTCGCTCGAGCGCCTGGCCCGAGAGTCGCCCGAGCACCATCCGCCGATCGTCGAGATCCTGGCCGCGTACGTCCGTGAGCACGCGCCGTGGCCGACCCGGGGCAGCGGACGCGGCGGCAACGGCTCCCGCCCGGGGGCCGGCACCGCCGCGGGCGCCGGTCACGGCAGCGAGGCGCGGTCGCGTCCCCCGACCGACGTGCAGGCGGCGCTCACGGTCCTCGGCCGGCGGGTGCTCGAGCAGGACACCGACGCGCCGCTGTTTCTCTCCTACTCCGGGCTCAGCGGCGCCACGCTCACCGGAGCCCACCTCGAGCGGGCCCTGCTCAGCGGCTCGAGCCTGGACGGCGCCGATCTGTTCAAGGCCCATCTGAACGCCGCCGACCTCGAAGGCGCCAGCCTGCGGGGCGCGGGCCTCCTGCTGGCCAACCTCAACGACACGGTGCTGTGGGGGGCCAACCTGGAGGGAGCCCGGCTGTACGGCGCCAACCTGGAGGGCGCGGCGCTCAAGGGCGCGAACCTCAAGGATGCCGGCCTGACCGGAGCCAACCTCAAGGACACTGGCCTGCACGGCGCGGTGCTGACCGGCGCCGACCTGACCGGAGCCAATCTCGAAGGCGCCGGCCTGGAGGGCGCCAACCTCGAAGGCTCGAACCTCCAGGGGGCCAACCTCAGGGGGGCGGTCCTGCTCAACACGCTCTACGACGATGCCACGACCTGGCCGAGCGGATTCGACGTGGCCGCCCAGGGGGCGGTCCGCCGGGCGTGGCCGCAGGAGCCGACCGCGTGGGTCCGTGAGACCTCCGAGCCCAGGGGCAGACGAGGGCTCGCGGGCTGGCCCCACGAGCAGCCGGAGGTCCCGGAGGCGCCCGTCGAGTGGCCCCAACCGCCGGCGCCCGCCGAGGCTCCGCCGGGAGACGAGAGCGCCGAGCCTGAGCCCGAGTCTTCTCAGGCTTCCGAGCCCTCTCCGGAGCCCGAGATGTCCTACGGCCCCGAGGGCTCGCCGGCCCCCGAGGTGTCGTCGGAGCCCCAAGCTCCTCCGGTCCCTCACGCCGAGACGCCGCCGCCCCCGCCCTGGGCGACCGGACACGGCGAGGAGCCCGGCTCGCCCGGCCAGTAGCGCCTGTTAACGTCGCACCGCGTGTCGACCCTCTCACCGTTTGCCAACGAGCCTGTGCTCGAGCTCCGGCGGGCCGCGGTCCGGGCCCAGCTCCAGGACGCCCTACACAACCTGACCGGCCGGTTGCCTCTGCGCGTGCCGGTGATGATCGGCACGGGCGAGCGCACCGGCACCGAGCTGCCGAGCACCGATCCCGGCGCGCCCGACCGCGTGGTGGCGGTCGCGACCCGAGCCAACGAGACGGACGTAACGGCGGCGGTCGACGAGGCCGAGCGGGGCCTGCGCACGTGGCGCGCGACGCGGGCCGACGAGCGCGCGGCGGCCCTGATCAGAGCCGCGGCGTGGCTGCGCGAGCGCCGCCTCGAGATCGCCGCGCTCGAGGTCCGCGAGTGCGCCAAGCCCTGGCCCGAGGCCGATGCCGACGTGTGCGAGGCGATCGATTTCCTGGAGTACTACGCCCGCGGAGCGATCGAGCTCGACGCCGGCGCTGAGTTGCTCCAGGTCCCGGGCGAGCGAAACGAGATGCGCTACGCCCCCCGCGGCGTGGCCGCGGTCATCTCCCCCTGGAACTTCCCGCTGGCCATCCCGTGCGGCATGACCGCCGGCGCGCTGGCCACCGGCAACGCGGTGGTGCTGAAGCCGGCCGAGCAGTCCCCCGGGTGTGCGCTGATGCTGGTTCAGGCGTTGCGGGCGGGCGGCGTGCCGGCCTCGGCGATCTCGCTGGTGCCCGGCGAGGGGGAAGTCGGGGCGGCGCTGGTCGAGCATCCCCGGGTGCAGACGATCGCGTTCACCGGGTCGCTCCCGGTCGGGCTTCAGATCAACGCCGCCGCCGGCACCGTCGCCACCGGCCAGCGCCACATCAAGCGCGTGGTGTCCGAGCTGGGCGGCAAGAACTGCGTGATAGTCGACTCCGACGCCGATCTCGACGAGGCGGTACCTGGCATCGTCGCCTCGGCCTTCGTCTACGCCGGGCAGAAGTGCTCGGCTGCCGCCCGCGTCCTGGTCCATGAGGCGATCGCCGATCAGCTGATCGAGCGAGTCGCCGGGGCGGTGCAGGTTCTGATCGTCGGACAGGCCGACGAGCTCGGGACCGACGTCCCGCCGGTGATCGAGCAGACCGCCCAGGAGCGGGTCGACCGCTACGCGGCGATCGCCCGGGAGCAGGGTCAGATCGTGGCCCGGGTCGAGGCCGTCCCCGAGCACGGGTGGTTCTGTCCCCCGACCGTGGCAGCCGGGCTCCCCCGCGATTCGCCGGTGCTGAACGAGGAGATCTTCGGACCGCTTCTGGCCATCGACCGGGTCTCCGGGGTAGAGGAGGCCTGCGACGTGGTCGACGGACTGCCCTACGCGCTCACCGGCGGGCTGTTCGCTCGGGACCCAGGGGTAGTCCGCTACGTTCGCGAGCGCTCGCCGGTCGGCAACCTCTACGTGAACCGGGGCATCACCGGGGCGATGGTGGGTCGTCAGCCGTTCGGGGGCAACCGGCTGTCCGGGACCGGGAGCAAGGCCGGCGGCCCGGACTACCTGCGCCAGTTCGTCGAGCCGCGGGTGGTCACCGAGAACACCATGCGGCACGGCTTAGAGGTGTAAGGCCCGTAAAAACTCGCCATTCGGCGGGGGCAGCGCGACAAATCGCAGGGTTAGGCTTGATTCGGACCCATCCGCGGTCGATGATCTTCCTGGAGATGCCGTTGCCGCCGTCCATCGCGTGGAAGCTGGTGCTGGTCCTGGTCCTGGTGGGCGGGATCATGGCCGCAGCGTGCGCCCGGGCGCCCCGCCGGCCTCTCCCCCGCGCCGAACTGCGCCGGCTTGTGCTCGCCGCGCTGAGCCTCTACGCGGTCGGCGTGTTCGCCTCGCTGACCCACCACGCGGTTCTGGCCGGGGTCGTGTACGCGTCCGGGATCGCGGCCTGCGCGCTGGCCGCCTGGCTCTCGCGCGGTAGTGACTCGGAGGACCCGCCCGGAGGCGGCGAGGACCCCATCGACCCGGGTCCGCCCCCGGACGATCCGGACGGCCTGCCGCTGTTCGACTGGGCCGCGTTCGAGCGCCAGTTCCGGGCCTACTCCAGTCGCCGGCGCGAGCCGGCCGGCTTCGGGCGCTGAGCGGCTAACCGGACCCGTTCATAGCCAGCAGCATCGCGTGCAGCCGGTCGTCCCCGGATAGCTCCGGGTGGAACGACACCGCCAGCATGTTGCCCTGGCGGATGGCCACCGGGTGCTCCTCGACGCTGGCCAGCACCTTCACCTCGGGGCCGCGTTCGGCCACCCAGGGGGCGCGAATGAACACCGCGTGCATGGGCCCGCCGGGGATCCCGTCGACGTCGAGGTCGGCTTCGAAGGAGCGGACCTGGCGGCCGAACGCGTTGCGCCGGGTAGTGACGTCGAGGAGGCCGAGGTGCTCGCGGTCGAGCATGATCATCCCCGCGCATGTGCCGAGCACGGGGGTGCCCGCTCGGATCAGGCCGCGGAGGGGCTCCGCCAGCCCTTCCCGCTCGATTCCGAGGGTCATCACGGTCGACTCGCCGCCCGGGATGATCAGCGCATCGAGGCCATCGAGGTCCGCCGGTACGCGGACTTCACGCGGCTGCGCCCCGAGCGCCCGGATCATCTTGGCGTGCGCCTCGAAGTCTCCCTGCAGGGCCAGGACGCCGACGAGTTTGGCCACCGCTACCAGCCGCGCGGGGCGAGCAGCTGCTCGGCCTCGAGCTTGGAGGTCTCGACGCTCACCATGGGCTGGCCGAGACCGGTCGAGGCGGCCGCGATCCGGGCCGGGTCCTGATAGTGAGTAGTCGCCTCCACGATCGCCCGGGCCCGGCGCTCCGGGTCCTCGGACTTGAAGATGCCCGAACCGACGAACACGCCCTCGGCGCCGAGCTGCATGACCAGCGCGGCATCCGCCGGGGTGGCGATCCCGCCGGCGCAGAACAGCACCACCGGCAGCCGCCCGTCGTGGGCGATCTGGCGAACCAGGTGAAGGGGAGATTGAAGGTTCTTGGCGGCGGTGGCGAGCTCCGTGTCGTCGAGGGTCGTCAGGCGGCGGATCTCGCCCCGGATCACCCTGAGATGCCGCACCGCCTCGACGATGTCGCCAGTGCCGGCCTCGCCCTTGGAGCGGATCATCGCCGCCCCTTCGCCGATCCTCCGCAGCGCCTCGCCGAGGTTGGTCGCGCCGCACACGAACGGGACGCTGAACGGCCACTTGTCGATGTGGTTGGCCTCGTCGGCCGGCGTCAGCACCTCTGACTCGTCGATGTAGTCGACCTCGAGCGCCTCGAGCACCTGAGCCTCGACGAAGTGGCCGATCCTCGCCTTGGCCATCACCGGAATCGTCACGGCTTCCTGGATGCCCTGGATCATCTCCGGGTCGGACATGCGGGCCACTCCGCCGTCGCGGCGGATGTCGGCCGGCACCCGCTCGAGCGCCATGACCGCGGCCGCGCCGGCGTCCTCGGCGATCTTGGCCTGCTCGGGGGTGACCACGTCCATGATCACGCCGCCCTTGAGCATCTCGGCCAGACCGGCCTTGACGGTGAACGTGGCCTCGTCGCGCGGGGTCTGGGAGTTCTCGTCCATCCGAGTTTGAGTTTAGCCGGGCGGTAGCGTTCCCCGCGATGTCCACAGCGCCAGTGTTTTCGGTTGCCGATGGCCGATTCGTCGCGTCCGAGCTGTCCCGGGGGCCGTGGGACCCGAACGCTCAGCACGGCGGCGCGCCGGCCGCCCTGATCGTGCGCGCGTTCGAGCAGCTGCCCACGCCCGACGGGCTCAGTCTCGCCCGCGTCACCTACGAGTTCGTCCGTCCGGCGCCGGTCGGCCCGGTCGAGCTGTGCGCGGAGATCGTCCGCCCCGGCAAGCGGGTGCAGCTGCTCGAGGCCTCGATGCTGGCCGACGGCGTCGAGGTGGTGCGGGCGCGGGGGCTGCAAGTGCGGCGCGCCGATGCGGGCGGTGTCGGCGCGGAGGATGGCGGCCCGCCTCCGGGCCCCGAACACGGGCGGCCGGCGGAGATCCGCCCGCCCCACCGTCCGATGTTTGCCCTCGATGCGATCGAGATCGTGTTCGTGGCCGGCGCCTGGGGCGGCGGACCGTGCACGGCGTGGTTTCGGCTGCGCTCCCCGATCGTCGGCGACGAGACCCCCTCGCCGCTCCAGCGTCTGGCCGCGGCCGGCGACTTCGGCAACGGCATCAGCGCGACCCTTTCCTGGGACGAGTACCTCTACATCAACCCCGACCTGACCCTGTACATCGAGCGGCCGCCCGTCGGGGAATGGATCGGCCTGGAATCGCAGACCCGGATCGCGCCCGACGGGATCGGAATCGCCGAGAGCGTGCTCTACGACCAGCGCGGCCGGGTCGGCCGCGCCACCCAGGCCCTCCTCGTCGCGCCACGCTGATGTCGCCCGATCCGGTCTTCGACGTCGTCGATGGCCGGTTCGTGGCGACGGAGCTGGCCAGCGGGCCGTGGGATCCGAACGCGCAGATCGGCGGTGCGCCGGCGGCGCTGCTGGCGCGGGCGTTCGAGCTTTTGCCGGCTGCCGACGGGCTGGTCCTGGGCCGGCTGACGTTTGACTTCATCCGCCCGGCGCCGATCGGGCCGGTCTCGATCCGGGCCGAGATCGCCCGGGACGGACGTCGGATCCAGCTGCTCGAAGGGGCGATGCTGGCCGACGGCGTCGAGGTGGTCCGGGCCCGCGGGTTGCGGGTGCGGCGCGCCTCGGCACGCGCCACGGCTTCCGACGGGATCGCGCCGCCTCCCGGCCCTGAGTCGGGCCGTGACGGCGAGCTTCCGGGTCTGCACCGTCCGCGGTTCGCGACCGATGCCAACGAGGTCCGCTTCATCTCCGGCGGGTTTGGCGGCGGCCCCGGCACGGCCTGGTTTCGCCTCACGCGCCCGTTGGTGGGCTCCGAGGAAGCGACGCCGATGCAGCGTCTGGCGGCGGCCGCCGACTTCGGCGCGGGCCTCAGCAGCACGCTCCCCCGGGAGGCGTACTTGTTCATCAACGTCGACATGACGCTCTATCTGGAGCGCGAGCCGGTCGGCGAGTGGATCTGCCTGTCGTCAGAGACGCGGATCGCAGACGGCGGCGTCGGGCTCGCCGAAAGCGTGCTGTACGACGCGCGCGGGCGGGTCGGACGCGCCACGCAGGCGCTGCTCATCGCCCGTCGTTAACGCCGCTTGGGAGATAACTCGCGGAAAGCGCGAGTTATCTCCCGACCGCGCTGCCTACTCGTGGTGCCCGCCGACCCCCTGGTCGGCGCGCTCGCCGGCGTCCTTTTGCTCGGCCCGGCCGCCTCCGGCCTCGGCCTCCCCGGAGGCGCCGTTACCGGACTCGCCCTCGCGCAGGTAGGACAGCAGGCCGCCGGCGAGGAGGATCTCGCGCTCGTGCTCTGAGAAGTCGTGGCTGAGCGTGAGCTCGTCGCCGTCGTCGATCTTGGCCGTGATCGTCTCCGCGCCGCTCTCGAGCTCCTCACGCAGCTTCGGCATCGACCACTTCTGTCCCACCTCGGCCTTGTCGTAGTCGGACTCGTTGGAGAAGGTGAGCGCCACGATGCCCTGGGCGATCAGGTTGCGGCGGTGGATCCGGGCGAAGGACTTGGCGATCACCGCCTTGACCCCGAGGTGCAGCGGCGCGAGCGCCGCGTGCTCGCGCGAGGACCCCTGTCCGTAGTTGTCGCCGGCCACGATGAAGCCACTCCCCCATTCCTTGAGCCGCTTGCGGAAGTCCGGGTCACGGTGGCGCAGGGTGAACTCGGCGATGGCCGGGACGTTGGAGCGATAGGCCATGACCTCGACCCCGTCGGGGGCTAGGTCGCCGGTCGAGATGTCGTCGGGCTGAACCGTGGCGACACACGCCTCGAGCGAGTCGCCGAGCGGCTTGTGCTCCGGCGGCCGCTTGATGTTGGGCCCCCGCGGGATCTCGATGCTCTCCGCCTCGTCGGGATCGGCGGGCGCGAAGATGTGGACGTCGACGAGGTAGGGCTTGAGCTCGGGCATCGGCAGGAGCTCGGGCGGCTCGCCGTACTCCCGAGGGTCCTCGATCTTGCCGGTGAGCAGCGAAACCGCAGCCACCGCCGGTGAGCACAGGAACACCGAGTCCTCCGCGGTGCCGGAGCGGCCCGGGAAGTTGCGGTTGAACGTGCGCAGCGAGTTGGCATCCGACGGCGGCGCCTGGCCCATGCCCACGCACGGGCCGCACACCGGCTCGAGCATTCGCACCCCGCCGTCCGACAGCTGGCGGTAGACGCCCGACTCCGCGATCGCGGCGAGGATCTGCCTGGAGCCCGGGGTCGCGGTGGCGGCGATCGAGGGGTGCACGATCTGCCCGTCCTTGTCGGCCAGGATCGCGCCGGCCAGGGCCAGATCGTTGTACCCCGAGTTCACCGACGAGCCGATGCACACCTGGGCGATCTCCGTCCCGGCCACCTCCTCGACGGGCACCACGTTGTCCGGGTTGTGCGGCTTGGCCACCAGCGGCCCGAGCTCGGCCAGGTCGATCTCGACGCGGTCGTCGTACTCCGCGCCGTCCTCGGGACCCACGTCGACGAAGTCGTCCTCGCGCTCCTGGCGCTTCAGCCAGTCGCGTGTCCGGTCGTCGGGCGGGAACACGGCCGCGGTGGCGCCGAGCTCGGCGATCATGTTGGCGATCGTGGCGCGCTCGGGGATGCTCAGGTCCTCCGTTCCGGGCCCGGTGAACTCGAACACCTTGTTCTTGCCCCCGCTCGCGCTCAGCCGGCGAAGCAGCTCGAGGATGATGTCCTTGGCCTGGACCCAGGGCCGTTGCAATTCGTTCTCCAGCCGCACCTCGACGACCTCGGGGCAGGCAATCTCGTACGGGTGCCCGCCCAGCACGACGGCCACATCGAGCCCGCCGGCGCCGATCGCGATCATGCCCAGGCACCCCGCCTGCACGGTGTGGGAGTCGGCGCCCAGCATCGTCTGCCCGGGCTTGCCGAAGCGCTCCATGTGGATGTAGTGGCTGATGCCGTTCCCCGGGCGCGAGAAGTGCAGTCCGTACTTGCGCGCCAGCGCCTGGAGCATGCGGTGGTCGTCGGGGTTCTTGTGGTCGAGCTGGACGACGTTGTGGTCGACGTACTGGACCGCGCGCTCGATCTTGATCCGCGGCTCGCCGAGCTCCTCGAACTGCATCAGAGCCATGGTCCCGGTGGCGTCCTGGAGCAGCGCCTGGTCCATGCGGATCGAGATCGGGCGCCCCGGCTTCAGCTCCCCGTCCTCGAGGTGCTCGGAGAGGATCTGGCGGGTCAGGTTCTGCGGCATGTCGGTGCCTCCTCGCGGGCGGATCCGTCGTCAGAACCAGAACCTACCCCGCGCCTGCGCGACCATGCGCTGGTCGGCCTGGGCGGTGGCGGAGGCGTCGGCGGTCGGACCGTCGCGTCGCTCCACTCGCGCCTCGATCTCCAGGAACGCCCCGACCGGGGCCGGCTCGCTCACCGAGATCTCGAACGTGCTCGCCCTCGCATCCGGGCCGCACGCGAGAGCCATCGCCTCGACGAGCGCCGTCGCCACGACGCCCTCGTGGGCCCGGCCGCGGTCGGCTCCCTGGTGATCCTGCTTGAGAAAGCCGCGTCCGGCCACCGCGTCGGGGCCGGCAGGCTCGAGCTCGAGCAGCAGCCCGAACAGGTTGACCCGCCCACAGCCGAAGCAGAGCTCGTGGTGGACGAGCGCCACCGGCTTACTTCAGCCGGAACGCCTTGATCCGCACGTCGTACTGCTGTGCGTCCCGCGAGTACACGCCGTAGGCCAGCGCCTGGATCAGCGACAGCAGCGCCGTGTGCGAGCGGACGAAGGCCGGCGTGTTCGACGAGTAGTAGAGGCGGATCCGGGCCAGCCGGGCCACCTCGGAGAGGGTCGCGTCGGTGATCGCCAGCGTTGGGGCCTTGCGGTGGCGGGCCAGCTTCATGGTCCGGGTAATCAACGGATGCGGGCGACCGGCCGAAAGTCCGATGACCAGCGTCTGCTCGTCGATCCGGCTGAGCCGCCCGAGCGCCTCCTGGGAGGGGCTGGCCACGATCTCGGCCCGCAGGTCGAGCAGCATCAGGAGGTGGCGCAGGTAGCTGGCGAAGAACGCCATCTGGTCGGTACCCGGCGATCAGCACCTTGCCGGCCGAGACGATCGCGTCGATTGCCGCCTCGAGGTCGCTGCGCGAGAGCTTGTGCGCGGTGTCCTCAAGGTTCACGTGGTCGGCGGCCAGCGCGGCCTCGGACTCCGTGTGGTCGAGCGAGAACAGCGGTGCCGCGGCCGTGCTCGAGCCGTTCGCCAGACCGGGTGGCCGGCGCCGGTACTCGTCGCGGGCGGCCTGCTGAAGCTCGGGGAAGCCTTCGAAGCCGAGCGCCTGCGAGAAGCGCACAACCGTGCTCGAGGAGGTGTTGGCCCGCCGGGCGAGCTCCTCGGCGGTCTGGAACGCCGCCTCGTCCAGGTGGTCCACGATGTACTGGGCTACGTCCTTCTGCGAGCGGGAGAACTCGTCGAACCGCGCCCGGATGTAGGCGGACAGGGCCTGATGGCCGGTGGGCGGGGCGGTCGCGGTGGGAGCGGCTGGCTGCTTCATCGGCAGCCGTCTGATTCGACGCCCACCGCCGGCGTCCTTCACGCATTTTGCCGCGTCGCCCCGGCGCTACACGTCCTGCTGCCGGCTCTGCTGGTTCTCCCGCCGCTCGGCGAGGACCTGTCCGACGACGTAAACGATGAGCACGTTCGCGATCACGCCGATCCCCAAAAACGTCAGCAGCAACGCGATCGTCTGCCCCAGGGCACTGGGGCTCTGGCCGAGGAATCCACCGATTGCCAACATCGCCCCTCAGAGGCTACCGGACGTCCATGCGGCGCGGGCCGCCGAAGCCACCGCGGGTGGTAGCGTCGCGCCCGATTGCCGTTCGGACGATCGATCGCGGCCCTGTAGCTCAGTCGGTAGAGCAGCGGACTCATAATCCGTCGCGCCCAGGTTCGAGTCCTGGCAGGGCCATCGCGATCTGCCGGTTGCCCGGGTGCAGGCGGCCGCACTCGCGCACCGTCGTGGGCTGGTCGCCGCGGCGGCCGACGTAGACGCCGGGCGCTGAGCGCGAATCGCGAGGGGACTCAGCCAGCCGAGGTAGCCCGGGCGCTCACCGCCGAGCGAGCTTGACGTGCAGCATGCGCTGGATGGGTGCGATCACGTTCCCGACCAGGCGACTGCAGTTTTCGTCCGCGGTGCGTGAAGTGCGACCCGCCGGATCCGCTGCCCGAGACTGTCGACCCCGGCGGCAGATGCGCCTGGACAAACGACAAGACGGATGCGGGATCGTCTGGCACGCTCCACGCGCGTCGGACGGCCCGCGACGCTCGTGCGGTGCCGAGCCACCGAACCCGAGGCGCGGTCGGATGGCTCGACCGCCGACGCCCCGACTAAGAGGGCAAGCCCAACCGCGAGCGCGGCGGCGATATGGACTCCACGTCGGCGTCGGCACCACCACGACGACACTACGCCCGGCCGGCCGCGCCGTCACGCGGCGCGAGGCGTCCGAACGCTGACGAACCCTGTCCAAAGCCTAAAGCAGCTCGCTCCGGCACCCGATACAGCACCGGATTGAGTTGACAAGTGGCAAACCCGTCGCGAGACGGAGACGCAAAGCCAGAGGTCTCTGACGGAGAGATGGCTCGGCTACCGGCTCAGTGTGTTCGAGATTCCGATGCACTACCGATAGGAGGACAAGGATGTCCAGGTTCAAGTTCCGTCACGCGCAGCTGATGCTGTCGCTTCTGTCCCTGATCGCGCTCGTCGTGGTCTCCGGGGCGAGCTGGAAGTTCTAATCCTACGGCGGGCCGGGCGCTCCGGCTAACCCGCCGAGCGCCCGGACCGAGCCATGAAATCCCGCAACCTCGAGTCAGTTCGCGTTTATTGCGTGCTCATCGCACTCGTGGGCGCGGGACTCCTCGTTCCGCTGATCGTGGGGTACTCGCTCGACTTCGAGCATCCCAGCCAGATCGTTGAGTTTGGCGCGCTGTCGATCAGCGTGTTGATCGGCGAGCTCTTCCCGATCGAGGCGCCGCGCCGCTCGGGAGACGGCGAGATCACCATCTCGGTGATGTTCTCGTTCGCTCTGCTGCTAGGGCTGGGGTTGGTCCCTGCCCTGGTCGCGCAGCTGACCGCGTCGATCGTGCAGGACTGCTCGGCGCGAAAGCCGTGGTGGCAGGTCGGCTTCAACATCGGCCAGTACACCCTGTCGCTCTCCGCGGCGGCGGGCGTGCTGTCGTGGCTGGGCGCGTACGGGGCACTGCGCAACCCCGGGTTCCGCCCCATCGATCTTTTCGCGGTGGTGGGCGCCGCAGCCGCCTATTTCGCCGTGAACCTGCTGCTGGTCACCCGCGCCACGACGCTGTACATGGGGATTCGGTTCTCGGAGGCGCTCCGCAGCGACCTGATCTTCGGCCTGTCGGTGAGCGCAGTGCTGCTGTGCCTGGCGCCGGTCGTCGACACAGTGTTCGAGTTCAGCCCGATCCTCTACCCGCTGCTTCTCGTCCCGCTGGTCGGCGTGTATGTGAGCGGCCGGCAAACCGTGCGCACGGTCACCGCCGAGCACCTCGCGCGCCACGACCATCTGACCGAGCTGCCCAACCGGCGCTGGTTCATGGAGGAGGTCGGGGCCGCGATCGAGAACGCCGCGCTGCATGCGGGCGGGCTCCTGCTGGTCGACCTCGACGGCTTCAAGGACGTCAACGACACGCTCGGCCACCATCACGGTGACCTCGTCCTACAGGAGGTGGGCCCCCGGCTGCGCGACGCCTTCCGTGGCGAGGACATGGTGGCTCGGCTCGGCGGCGACGAGTTCGCCGTGTTCATGCCGGGGGCGGACATCAGCGCGGCTCAGGCAGCGGTCGGGCGGCTCCAGGACGCGCTGCACACGCCCGTCGACGTCGACGGGATCAGCATCGCGCTCGACGCGAGCATCGGCCTGGCCTGGTATCCCGAGCATGGCGACGACGTGGACACGCTGCTCCAGCGGGCCGACGTGGCCATGTACCGCGCCAAGGCGGCCCACCACGGCCTGGTCGTCTACCGCTCCGAGGACGACGACCACAGCCCCGAGCGACTGGGCATGGCCGCCGACCTGCGCCGAGCGGTGGCCGGCGAGCAGCTCGTGCTCCACTACCAGCCTCAGGTCGAGCTCGGCCACGGCCAGCCGGTGGCGGCCGAGGGCCTGGTGCGCTGGCATCACCCTGAGCGCGGCGTGCTCGCGCCGCTCGAGTTCATCGACATGGCCGAGCGCACCGGCGTGATCAAGGATCTCACCTACCGGGTGCTCGACCTGGGACTGCGCGACCTGCGCACCTGGACCGAGGAAGGTCGCCACCTGTCGCTGTCTCTGAACGTGTCCGTCCGCAGCCTGCTCGACCGGCGCTTCCCCGACGAAGTACAGAGGCTGCTCGAGGAGCACGGCGTCGACGGCCACGCGCTGACCCTGGAGCTGACCGAGAGCTCTCTGATGGTCGACCCCGAGCTGGCCAAGCGGACCATGCGCCAGCTGGCCGAGCTCGGCGTGTCGGTGGCGATCGACGACTTCGGCACCGGCTACTCCTCGCTGGCCTATCTGACCGACCTGCCGATCGGGGAGCTCAAGATCGACAAGTCGTTCGTGCGCGCGATGAGCTCGGACAGCCGCAACGCGATCGTGGTCCGCTCGACGATCGAGCTGGCTCACAACCTGGGCTTGCGCACGGTCGCCGAGGGGATCGAGGATGCGTTCACGTTCGAACGGCTGCGCGCGCTCGGTTGCGAGCTCGCCCAGGGCTTCCACATGTCCAAGCCGCTCCCGGCCAGCGGCCTGCTCAACTGGTGGGATGTCCACGCCGGGCGAGAGGTCCACGAGGCGCCGGCCGCGCACACGGAGAGCCCGGTCGTCGTCCCGCGGCTGAGCGTGGCCTGATGCTGCTCGTGATCACCGCGCTGGCCCTGGTTGCCAGCGTCCCTCTCGCCGGTGGCCGTCTCAGCGCCCTGGCCGAGATCCGCCCGCGCGCGGTCTGGGCGGTCCTGCTCGCGGCCGCCATCCAGGTGGCGATCACGCAGATGGCCGGCGGAAGCCACGAGTTGCACGTCGCCCTTCACGTGTTCTCCTACGTGCTCGACGCGTACTTCCTGTTCGCCAGCCGGCGTCTGGCCGGGGTTCCCTTAGTCGCGCTCGGCGCCGCGCTCAACGTCCTGGCGATCACGACGAACGGGGGCGTGATGCCGGCCAATGCAAGCGCGCTGCGGATCTCCGGGATCGCCAGCCGGCCCGGCTTCGACAACTCGGCAGTCCTCGCGCATCCGCACGTGGCTTTCCTGGGCGACGTCATTCCGGTGCCCGGGCCCTGGCCGATCGGCAATGTGCTGAGCGTCGGCGACCTGATCATCTTCGTCGGCGCGCTGGTAGTGCTGCACGTGGCCTGCGGCTCGAGGCTGCGTCTTCGCCGCCGGAGCGCCAGAATCTCGCGCGATGCGCGAGGTTCGACTGCCGGAATCTGATCTGCCGCTCGAGGCGGCGTCGTTCGTCGCCTGCCTGGCCACGATCCTCGAGTTGCCGGCGGAGGACCTGCCGCGTCCCTCCCCCGGGGCGGATCCCGCGACTGGTTGGGGGCTGAGCCGGTGGCTCGGAAGGTTCGGTCTCGGGCTGGCCCGCGTCGCCGAGCCGGCGTCATTCTCATGGCCCGGGCCGTGGATCGCGCGCGTGTCCGCGCCCGACCGTTACGTGGTCATGTACGGCGTTCCGTCGGGGGTGGTGTGGGATCCCGGTGGCGAGGGCGCGGTCGAGCCGGACTCGATCGAGGACGGGTTTCTGGTCGCGGCCGCGGACATAGCGCTGGCCATGCCGGCGCGTACCGCCCCGCCGTCCGGCGCGGGCACCGTCGAGGCGATCGCGGTGGCGCCGTCCGCGGGGGAGCCGGCCCAGCTGCTCGAGCAGGTCCGCGCGCTGCCCGGCAAGGGGCTCGAGGGCGACCGACACGTGACCGGCCGGGGGACGTTCCCGTCGGGACCTCCGGGAAGCGCGCTCACGCTGATCGCGGCCGAGGTGTGCGCGTCGTTCGATCCGCCGCTCGAGCCGAGTCAGCACCGGCGCAACGTGGTCACCCGTGGAATCGATTTGAA
This sequence comes from uncultured Solirubrobacterales bacterium, assembly GCA_963834675.1. Lineage (GTDB taxonomy): Bacteria > Actinomycetota > Thermoleophilia > Solirubrobacterales > Solirubrobacteraceae > Palsa-465. The sequence continues at coordinate 150,739 of CAWICS010000007.1, read as the reverse complement.
CGCGCTGGTGGGACACGAGTTCATGGTCGGTGAGGTGCTCTGCCGCGGCATGCGGCTATGCGAGCCGTGCACCGTCGTCCAGCGCCACGCCGGGCAGCCGGTGCTCCGCGCGCTCGTGCACCGGGGCGGCCTGCGGGCGGACATCCTGGACGAGGGGACGATCCGGGTCGGCGATCCGGTCCGGACGGGCCTGCCCGGTCCCACGGACGCCGAGCGCAGCGAGGCCTAATCCAAGTATTCGTACGCCGGGATGGTCAGGAACTCGAGCAGCTCGGGCGACAGCGCCACCAGCTCGAAGATCTCGCGCGTGGCGTCGGGCCGGCCCGACTGCCAGACCTCGTCGCCGACCTGTTCGCGGATCTTGGCCGTCTCCTCATCGAGCACCTGACGTACGAGATCGGCGGTGACCGTCCGGCCGTTATCGAGCTCGACCCCGTGGTGGATCCACTGCCAGATCTGCGAGCGGGAGATCTCCGCGGTGGCGGCGTCCTCCATCAGCGAGTTGATCGCCGCGGCGCCCCGCCCGGTGAGCCAGAACGAGATGTACTGGAAGCCGACGTTGACGTCGGTGCGCAGTCCGTTCTCGGTGATCTTGCCCGGGGTGGCGGCGAGATCGAGCAGTTCGGCGGCGCTCACCTGGACGTCGTCGCGCTTGCGGGAGACCTGGTTCGGCTTGCCCTCGAGACCCTTCTCGAACACCTCGCGGGCGATCGGCACCAGGTCGGGGTGCGCCACCCAGGTGCCGTCGTAGCCCTGTGAGACCTCGCGCTCCTTGTCCTTGCGAACGCCCTCCAGGGCCTTCTCGTTGGCCTCGGAATCCCCCTTGCGCGAGGGGATCAGCGCCGCCATGCCGCCCATCGCGTGGGCCTCGCGCCGGTGGCAGGTGGCGGCCAGGAGCTCGGTGTAGGCGCGCATGAACGGCACGGTCATGGTCACGTCGCTGCGGTCGGGCAGGACCATCTCCCGCCGCTCGGGGAAGCACTTGATCGAGGAGAAGATGTAGTCCCAGCGGCCGGCGTTCAGTCCGGCCGAGTGCTCGCGCAGCTCGTAGAGGATCTCGTCCATCTCGAACGCGGCCGGCAGCGTTTCGATCAGCACCGTGGCCTTGATCGTGCCGCTCGGCATGCCCAGGCACTCCTGGGCGAAGGCGAACACGTCGTTCCACAGCCGCGCCTCGAGGTGAGACTCCATTTTGGGCAGGTAGAAGTAGGGCCCCGAGCCTTTGCGGACCAGGCGGTGCGCACAGTGGAAGACGTACAGACCGAAGTCGAACAGGGCACCGGTGACCGGCTCCGAGTCGACCAGCAGGTGGCGCTCGGGCAGGTGCCAGCCGCGTGGGCGGACCAACAGCGTGGCCGGGTTCTCGCCGAGCTCATAGCGCTTGCCCTCGGAGTCCCGGTAGGTGATCGTGCCGTCGATCGCGTCGCGCAGGTTGCGGTGGCCGTCGACCATGTTGTGCCAGGTCGGAGCGTTGGCGTCCTCGAAGTCGGCCATGAACCCGTCGGCGCCCGAGTTCAGCGCGTTGATGGTCATCTTCCGGTCCGTCGGCCCGGTGATCTCCACCCAGCGCTGCTGCATGTCGGCTCCGACCGGCGCGACCGTCCAGTCGCCCTCGCGGATCTCGCGGGTGTCTGGCAGGAAGTCGAGCATCCCCCCCGCTCTCAGGCGCTCGCGGCGGCGGGCGCGGGCGTCCAGGAGTTCCCGGCGGCGCGGACCGAAGCGGCGCTCCAGCTCGGCCACGAACTCCAGCGCGTCGGGAGTCAGGACCTCCTCGAAGCCCGCCTCCATCGGGCCGTTGAGCTCGAGCTTCGCGTGTGTGGTCATCCCGTCATCCTCTCATCCGCGGTGCTTGATGCTTCCCCTGCCTGACTGCTGATAACCCGGCGCACGGCCTCCGACTCGGCGGCGCACAGGACCCCGAGCAGGGCCGCCACCCCGGCCGCCACCACCCATGCGGCCATACCGCCGCCGACCGCGTAGAGCACCAGGAGGACGCCGGCCACGGCCAGCTGACCGCGTGGCACCGCGCCGAGCAACCGCAGCGAGAAGGCGGCGGTCCCGACCAGATAGAGGGCCACGCCCCCGCACAGAGCAAGCCGAGCTGGGCCGGGCAAGGGCGCCGCCACCGAGTCGCGAGCCAGGATCTTCACCCCGACGGCGAACGTGATGATCCCGGCGACGATCACCAGGTGCAGGTAGCTGTAGGCGTCGGCGGCGGCCAGCACGGGGTCCCGGTGCCGGCGCAGTCGCTCGGCGGCGGCCTCGGCGAAGCCTTCGAAGTACGTCCACCACATCGCGACGGTGATCAGCAGGCCGAGCGCCACCGCGACCACGAGCTCGGCGCTCAGCTCCCGCCCGCTCGGACCGAGTGCCCCCGCGCCGACGGCGACGATCGATTCGCCCAGGCAAATGATCACGAACAGGCTGTAGCGCTCGGAGAAGTGCGCCACCGCGACGCGCTGGAGGCCGCGCAGGCGCTCGCGGGTCAGCCAGGCCGGACCGGCGTAGTCGATAGCCGCGGCCAGCACCCACAGGACGATCCTGAGCGTCCCGCTTACGAACGAGCCGGCGAGGAGCAGGGCCATCCCGATCGCCACGGTGAGGGCGAATCCGGCGATCGCCGACCAGGCGGCATTGCCCTGGCGCGAGGCGTCGGCGTACAGGGCCAGGTGCAGAAGGCGGACCACCGTGTAGGTCGCGGCGAACAGCGTCCCCTCGGAGCCGAACGCGTGGGGTACCGCCAGGCCGCTGATGAAGATCGAGATCGCCGAGATGAGCAGGCAGGCTCGCAGCGCGCCCGAGGCCGCGGTCTGCGCGTTGGCCGCCCACACGTAGGCCGACCAGGCCCACCAGACCAGCGCGAGAACGAGCATGGCGCGGCCGAATCCGCCCCAGGTGAGGTCGCGCGAGAGCAGCGTGGTGACCTGGGTGATCGCGAACACGAACACCAGATCCCACAGCAGCTCGACCGGGGTGGTCCGCCGCTCTTCGGCGATGTCGAGAGCGGTGTCGCTCACGGGCTCAGTATCGCGGGCGGCCACGTTCGCCTATAGGGTTCCGCGCGTGCGGCTCGGCCTGTCCCTCGGTTACCTGATTCCCGGCATCGAGCCCGCCGACCACCTGAAGGTCGTCCAGGAGGCCGAGGGCCTCGGGTATGACTCGGTGTGGGCGGCCGAGGCATACGGATCGGATACGGCCACCGTGCTGGCCTGGCTGGCCGCGGGCACGAGCAGGATCAAGCTCGGCTCGGCGATCTTCCAGATCCCGGCCCGCAGCCCGGGCATGACCGCGATGACCGCGGCGACGATCGACGTCCTCTCGGGCGGGCGGATGCGGCTCGGCCTCGGGACCTCGGGTCCGCAGGTGGCCGAGGGCTGGCACGGGCAGCGCTTCGGTCGCCAGCTCAAGCGCACCCGCGAGTACGTCGAGGTGCTGCGGATGGCGCTGGCCCGCGAGCGGGTCGAGTACCACGGCGAGACGATCGAGCTGCCACTGCCCGACGGGCCGGGCAAGCCGCTGAAGCTGATGATCTCCCCGATCCAGGAGCGCATCCCGATCTACCTGGCCGCGATCGGACCCAAGAACACCGCGCTGGCCGGCGAGATCGCCGACGGGTGGCTTCCGATCTTCTTCTCTCCCGAGCACGTGTCCGAGGTCCGGGCACCGCTCGAGGAGGGCGCCGCTAGGTCGGGGCACACGCTTGACGGCTTCGACATGGCCCCCACGGTCAACACCTTCGTCTCCGATGACGTGGCCGGCGCCCGCGATCGGATGCGCCCCTTCCTGGCCCTGTACATCGGCGGTATGGGCTCGCGCGAGCAGAACTTCTACAACCAGCTGGTCCAGCGCTATGGCTTCGAGAACGCGGCCGTCAAGGTCCAGAACCTGTACCTCGACGGCAAGAAGGAGGAGGCCGCCGCGGCGCTGCCCGACGAGCTGATCGACCTCATCACGCTGTGCGGACCCCGCGACGTCGTCCGCGAGCGCCTGGCCGCCTTCCGGGATGCCGGGGTGGGCACGCTGATCATCGGCCCGACCGCGTGGACGACCGAGGAGCGGATCGAGCAGCTGCGGGCGGTGGCCGAGCTGGCGGCTTGAGTCGCCGCCGCGTGAGCGATCGGCAGCGCTTCTTCCTGGGGGCGTTCGGGGAGCCGGGCCACGCCTTCCCGATGCTCGCGCTCGGGGCGCGGCTGGCCGAACGGGGCCACGAAGTCACGTTCGAGACGTGGTCGCGGTGGCGCTCGGACGTGGAGGACGCGGGCATGCGGTTCCTGCCCGCTCCGGAGTACCCACTGTTCGGCGGCTCTGGCATCGGGTCGGAGATGTACGAGGCCGTGGTGCTGGCCACCGGGGAGACCCGGCGCGCGGTGGCCGAACTGAAGCCCCACGCGCTCGTGCACGACATCCTCACGCTGGCCCCGGCAATGGCGGGGGAATTGCAGGGCGTGCCCGTGGCGACGCTGGTGCCGCACCTGTACCCGGTGGGAGGACCGGGGTTCCCGCCCTACGCCCTGGGCGCACGGTATCCCCGCACCAGGCTCGGCCGGGCGATGTGGCACGGCGTCGCGCACGGAACGCGAGGCGGGCTGCGTCAGGGGCGCGAGGAGCTCAACCGAACCCGGGTCAAGCTCGGGCTGGCGCCGCTGGAGCGCTTTCATGGCGGGCTGAGCGAGCGGCTGTGCCTGGTCGGGACGTTCCCTCAGCTCGAATACCCGCGGCGCTGGCCGGCGGGAGTCCACGTGGTCGGACCGCTGATGTGGGAACCGCCGTTCGGCTTCGTCGATCCCCCCGCGGGCGATGCTCCGTTGGTACTGGTGGCCCCTTCCACCGCACAGGATCCCGAACACCGGCTGCTCCGGGCCGCGCTGGCCGGCCTGGGGGATCTGCCAATCCGCGTGCTCGCGACCTGGAACCGACGGCCGCTTCCGCCGGGGGAGCCGGTGGCCGTCCCCGGCAACACACGACTCGTGGAATGGGTGTCGTACTCCAAGACGATGCCGGCGTGCTCGCTGGTCATCTGTCATGCCGGCTACGGGACCATGGCGCGAGCGCTGGCCTGCGGATGCCCCGTGCTCGCGGTGCCGCACGTCGGCGACATGGCCGAGAACGCCGCGCGGGCGGACTGGGCCGGCGTAGGCGTCCGGCTGCCCTGGCGGCTGCTGGGCCCGGGGACGCTACGACTCGCGGTCCGCCGGGCACTGTCCGACGGCGCGCTCACGGCCCGGGCCGGCCGGCTGGCCGCGTGGGCGGCGAGCCACGACGGCGCGTCGCGAGCCGCGGATCTGGTCGAGGCGCTGGCGGGTCAGTCCTCGCGGCGCTCGCGCACGAACTCGATCAATTCGGGCGACTCACCCTCGACGAGATCCATCGGCTCGCCCGAGCAGCTGCAGAGCTCGACCACGGCGCGCTCGTCGGTCACCTCGAGCGCGCGCCAGATCGCGCCGTGAAGCTCCCAGTCCTCGAGCTCGGCGATCGTCAGCCCGCTGCGCACGTCAGACCGCCGCGTCCGCCGTGGCCGGGTCGGGGGCCGGGTGCTCGGCCGCCCACTCCATGATCGGACGCGAGCCGCTGATCACCGCTCCGTCGTCGGTGATAAGCGCCGGGACCCAATGATCGCCGGTGAGGCGCTTGACCTCCCGGCGTCCCGACGTCTGATTCATCGGGAAGAACGACGGCAGCGCGCCAAGGCCAAAGGAGCGGATCACCTCCGGGTCGTAGCCGGCGTCGCGCAACGCGTGGTAGGCGTTGCCGCACGGATGGCCCCCGGGACGCGGAGCCGGTTTCCAGGTGCCGTAGCAGACGTACAGCTTCATGTGATCCTCGCCGGCCGCGGTCGGGCGGACGCAGCTCCGGGGGTGGGACTCGAACCCACAACATTTCGGTTAACAGCCGAACGCTCTGCCGATTGAGCTACCCCGGATCGGCCCCCGGTTTGGGGCCGCCAACTCTAGCGGGAACCGCGGTCATAGCAGCGCATTGCCCTAACCGAGCGCCAACCTGATCCTCAGCCAGCCTAACCGTCCGTCAACCTAGGACAGCGGTCCGCACACCGGCCTTCACCACGCCGTGACGCACGGTCGGTTTCGGGCCCTTAGCATCGCGAGGTCTTGTCCGATCGTGATCGACGCTCGTCTGGCGAGGAGGGACGCCGGTCTTGACCGGACAGATCCGCGACCGGTTGATCGGACCTTGTCGGTGGCTGGCCGGCCTGATCGTGGTCTGCCTGCTCCTGGCGGGCTGCGGCGGTGGGTCGAGCAACCCGGGCGCGTCCCGGTCGACGTCCGGATCGACCTCCGGATCGACCTCCGGCTCGACGACTTCCGGCGCGACCACCACGACCACGGTGTCGCCCGGCCCAACCGGGGTGGGGATCCACAAGATCCGCCACGTGGTGATCATCATGCAGGAGAACCGCTCGTTCGACACCTACTTCGGCACCTATCCGGGAGCGGACGGAATCCCGGGCCTGTCCGGCAACCCGGGCACGGTCCCCTGCGTACCCAACCCTGGGACCGGCAGTTGTGCCCGGCCGTTCCACGACCGGCAGGACCGCAGCCTGGGTGGACCCCACAGCTATGCCGCGGCGATCGCCGACGAGGCCGGCGGCAAGATGGACGGGTTCGTGGGCGAGCAGGAGCGGGGCATGGCGGGCTGCGCCCAGACGTTCAACCCGAACTGCGGCAATTCCGGCGGCACGCCCGACGTGATGGGGTATCACGACGGGTCCGACATCCCGAACTACTGGGCCTACGCGCACGATTTCGTGCTCCAGGACCACATGTTCGAGTCAGACGCGTCCTGGAGCCTGCCCTCCCACCTGTACATGGTGTCCGCCTGGTCGGCCTATTGCTCGCTCAAGGGCGATCCGCGCAGCTGCCGCAGCGCGGTCGAGAGTCCCGGCGATCCGCCCGATTTCGCCCGGCGACTCGGCGTTGCCGTGCCGACCGAGCCCAACTATGCGTGGACCGACCTCACCTATCTGCTCCACAAGAACGGGGTCAGCTGGGGCTACTACGTGTACAAGGGCTCAGAGCCCGACTGCGACTCGAACGCCGCCCTGACCTGCGCCCCGGTCAACCAGAACGCCAAGACCCCGGGGATCTGGAACCCGCTGCCGTACTTCACGACCGTCCAGCAGGACGATCAGCTCGGGAACATCAAGTCGCTGGCGAACTTCTACGCCGACGCCAGGACGGGGAACCTCCCCGCGGTGTCGTGGATCACCCCGAACGGGCGGGTGTCCGAGCACCCCCCTGGGTTGATCAGCACCGGCGAGACGTACGTCACCAGCCTGGTCAACACGATCATGCAGAGCCCCGACTGGAGCAGTACGGCGATCTTCCTGGCCTGGGACGACTGGGGCGGCTTCTATGACCACGTGATGCCTCCCCAGGTCGACGAGCAGGGCTACGGGCTGCGCGTTCCCGGCCTGGTCATCAGCCCCTACGCCAAGCCGGGCTTCATCGACCACCAGACCCTCAGCTTCGACGCGTATGTGAAGTTCATCGAGGACGACTTCCTGGGGGGGCAGCGCCTGGACCCGAGAACCGACGGCCGCCCCGATCCGCGTCCCGACGTACGCGAGAACGAGCCGGAGCTCGGGGATCTGAGCGCCGACTTCGACTTCAACCAGCAGCCAATCGCGCCGGTGATCCTGCCCGATAACCCGCCTACTGACCTGATCGCCCCCGCAAGCGCCGCGCGACGCGCGCGGGCCGCAGGGCGCACGCTCGCGCTGCCTCACAGCGGGGCCCTGCGCTCGTTCGAGCTCGGCGTGATCGCCCGGCGGTTGGGGATTTCGCAGGACGCTTTGAGCAGCGAGCTGGCCACCGGTGAGCCACTGCGCAGGATCGCCCGCTCGCGCGGCGTGACCGTGGCCCAGCTCCGCCGGGCGGTGCTGTCGGCCCTGCGCTCCGAGATCGCGCGTACGAGCCGCTGAGCATCACACCGCCCGCTGGAGACGCGTGGTGACCGCGTGAAGTCTCGCGAGTACTGCCTCTCGCTCGGTCGCCAGCTCCACGCCGGCCTGTCCGTCCGCTCGCGCTCGACGAATGCCGCGATCCAACCGATCGCGCTCGAGCAACAGGCGAGCGTGCTCGAGCTCGTCCTCGCTCACCTGAGCGCGCCCCGCCCGGGACACCAGGTCGGCGACCGTGCGGGCCAACGGCTCGTCGTCATGCGGTAGGTCGGCCAGCGGCGAGTGGGTCCGCCCCGCGATGTGCCGCGCGGCCCGTCGCAGCACCTCGCTGGTGATCAGCGCATCGGTGTCGATCTCGTAGAGCATCCGCGCACCAGTGTCCGGCAGGGCAATGCACAAGGCCAGGAAGGCGCGCTCGGCGCGCTCACCGTGGTCGAGGACCGGCGCCGGTACTGGCTCGCGGCCGGCCGCGGGCGCGCCGTTCTGGCGCGCGGCGCCCTCGATGAGGGATCCGAGCTGCGCCTCGGTGAGCTCGAGCCGGGCCGCCACGCGGCGGAGCAGCGCATCGCCGAACAGTCCGCGCCGCAGCCCCTTCAGCGCGGGCTCGAGCTGCTTGAACGCGCGGTCACGCCCCTCCGCGCTGCGGAGATCGTTGCGCTCGAGTATCCGCTCGACGTGGAAGGCCACGAACGGCACCGATGCGTCCACCCGTTCGCGCAACGCGTCCGCGCCCGCGCGCTCGATCAGCTCGGCGGGGTCGGCCCCGCTCGGCAGCGGCACCACGCGGAGCTCGAGGTTGCGGTCGTCGGTCAGCTTGGCGGCCTTGAGCATCGCTTCCTGGCCGGCGGCATCGGCGTCCAGGCACAGCACGAGAACCTTGGCCACCCGCTGGAGCTCCGAGATCTGCTCGTCGGTCAGCGCCGTCCCCATGATCCCCACCGCGTGGTGGAGACCGGCCTGGTGCAGGGCGAGCACGTCGGTGTAGCCCTCGACCAGGATCACGCTGCCGACCTTGGCCGCCGGCGCCCGGGCCCGGTCGAGCCCGAACAGCACGCGGCGCTTGTGGTAGAGCTCGCCCTCGGCCGTGTTCAGATACTTCGGACGCTGGTTCTCGCGCATGGCGCGGGCGCCGAACCCGATCACGTTGCTCCGGGCGTCGGTGGAGGGGAACATGATCCGCTCGCGGAAGCGGTCGTAGATCTGCCCCGGGCGGTTCTGGGAGCGCTGGGCGAGGCCGACGGTGAGGAGCTCCTCGTCGCGGAAGCCGGCCCGGCGCGAGGCGGTGAGGATCCGGTCCCAGGCGCTCGGGGCGTAGCCGACGCGGAACTCGCGCAGGGTGTCCTCTCGCAGCCCGCGGCTCCCCAGGTATTGCCGGGCCGGCTGGGCCTCCTGCGCCTCCCACAGGTATCGCGCGTAGTAGGTGGCGGCGCGACCCAGCAGGCTGTGCAGCCGTTCACGGCGCTGGCGCCTCTGCGCGGCCTGGGGGTCTTCCTGCTCGGTCTGGAGCTCGACGCCGAAGCGGCTGGCCAGCGTCTCGAGCGCCCCGCCGAAGTCGAGGCCCTCGGTCTCCATCACGAACGTGAACACGTCGCCGGAGGCCTGACAGCCGAAGCAGTAGTAGACCTTCTCGATCGGGTTGACACCGAACGACGGCGTGCGCTCGTCGTGGAACGGGCAGCGCCCGACGTATTCGCTGGCGCCGGCCCGACGCAGCTCGGTGTGCTCGGAGACCAGCGCGATCATGTCGACCGCGTCGCGTACGCGGTCGCGCGAGTCGGCCGTGTACCTGGTCACGGCGCGAAGGCCACCGGCACGCTCAGGGCCTCGAACGTGCGGATGCAGAACCGGTCGGTCATCCCGGCCAGGTAGTCGGTGACCCGGCGCGGGAGCTCACCCGGCGGGATCGAGGCGGGGATGTCGCCGGGATGGGCACAGTAGTGGTCGAACAGCGCGCGCACGACGAGGCGGATCTTCTCGTGCTCGCGGGTCGCCTCGGGACCGAGGTACACCCGCGCGAACATGAACTCCCGCAGCTCGGCCATCGCCGCGCCGACGCGCTCCCCCTGAACGATGTCGCCGTCCTGCTCGGACTGCTCGACCAGGTCGTGCACGAGCGTGTCGATCCGCTGTGGTCCGGTGGTGCCGAGGATCTCGATCGGGCTCTTTGGCAGGTCGGCCGGGGCAAGCAGGCCGGCGCGGACCGCGTCGTCGATGTCGTGGTTGATGTAGGCCACGCGGTCCATCAGCCGCACGATCTTGCCCTCGAGCGTGGCCGGCTGCCGTGATCGACCCGAGTGGCTGACGATGCCGTCCCGCACCGGACCGGTCAGATTGAGGCCGCGCCCATCGCCCTCGAGGATGTCGACGACCCGCAGCGACTGCTCGTGGTGCATGAACGACAGGCCGAAGCGCTCGGACAGGCAGACGTCCAGGGCGTCCTCGCCGACGTGGCCGAACGGCGGGTGGCCGAGGTCGTGGCCAAGCCCGATCGCCTCGACGAGGTCCTCGTTCAGGCGCAGCGCCCGCGCCACCGTGCGGGAGATCTGGGTCACCTCGAGCGTGTGGGTCAGCCGGGTGCGGTAGTGGTCGCCGGCCGGGGACACGAACACCTGGGTCTTGTGCTTGAGCCGGCGGAACGCCTTGCAGTGGACGATCCGGTCGCGATCGCGCTGGAACGGGGTGCGCAGGCCGCAGTCGGGCTCATCGCGCTGCCGGACGGCCGGGTAGGAGGGCGTGGCCAGCGGGGACAGGTCGCGCTCCTCGCGGGCCCGGATGCGATCGGCGAAGGCCTGCGCGACGGCGCCGGTGGGGTGCTCGGCGCCCGAGGTGCCCGAGGTGCCCGAGGTGCCCGAGGTGCCCGAGGTGCCCGAAGTGAGGATCTGTCCGCTCATCCCCTTCGATTCTGACAGCCGTCGGGACCGCCCCGAGGCGTTTTGACAAAGGCGTGACTTACCGCCGGGGTGTGAGCGGGCGCAGGTGGACGTGGGCGTGGTGCTCGGCGGTCTCGGTGATCGCCCGCTCGGCCTGGGCCAGCGCGAGCTCCGACGCGTCCGGGGCCTGGGCCAGCGGCCGCCCGAGCGCACCGACCAGGAAGTCGTGGCCCTCCTGGGCGAGCGGGAACGCGGCGGCCTCGCAGGAGCTGCACACCACGCCGCCCGCCGCGGGCGAGAAGCCCTGCAGATGCTCGGTTTCGCCGCATCCGGCGCATGAGGCGAGCTGGGGCACGATCCCGGCCGCCAGCAGCAGCTTGAGGCGGAAGGCCAGGCCGGTGGCCGCCCGCGCGTGCACGGTATTTGCGTCGAGGAGAGAAAGCTCGTTGGCGAGCAGCCGGAACACCTCGGGGTGCGGCTCCGGGGTCTCGAACAGCCGTGCCACCGCGTCGCAGGCCCGCGCCGCGGCGTCGAGCGTGGCGGCGTGCTCGCGCAGGCCGCCGTGGGGGGCGATCGTGTCGACGCCAGTGACCGTGTGCAGATCGCCCCGGCCCTCGTGCAGGATCGCGCGGATGTGGAAGAACGGCTCGAGCCGGGCCCCGAACCGGCTGCGCGCCCGGCGCACGCCCTTGGCGATCGCGGACAGGCGCCCGTAGCCGGGCGTGTACAGGTGGAGGATCCGATCCGCCTCGCCGTAGCGAATCGAGCGCAGGACGATCGCCTCGGTCCTCAGCGACCCCGGCACCGATTACCCGCTATACTTTCTGAAGCTATGGCGCAAGTCACGCTCTACACCACCGAGGCTTGTCCCTTCTGCACGAGCGCGAAGGCCCTGCTGGCCAAGCGCGGCATCGCCTATGAGGAGATCAATCTGGCACGCGATCCGGACAGTCGCGCCAAGCTCCAGGAGAAGACCGGGATGTTCACCTTCCCGCAGATCGTGATCGGCGAGCACGCCCTGGGCGGGTTCACCGAGCTGCTGGCCGCAGACCGGGCGGGAAAGCTCTCCGAGCTGCTCGCCGCATAGCCAGCCGCGCGACCGAACGCGTGCATAACCCGTCACGCGAGCGCGAGCGGCTGGCCGTGACGACTCATGCACGAATAGCGTGCACAGCTCGTCACGCCTCCGCCCGATCGCGCGGCGTGACGAGTGGTGCACGGCGCCCCGCCGCCGCGCCGGCGGGCGGCGCGGCGCGAGACCGCCGCGGGCGGGGTTTCGGCTGGCAGCGCTCGCACACGTACGTTCCGCGCCCCCCCACGACGATCTTGCGGATCGTGGTGCCGCAACGCGGGCAGGGCATGCCGGCCCGGCGATGGACCAGGAAGCGATCCTGGAAGGAGCCGCGGGCGCCGTCGATGTGGCGGAAGTCGTCGATCGACGCTCCCTTGGCCTCGATCCCGGCGCTCAGCGCCTCCTCGATCCCCTCCCGCAGCCGCGCCCAGTCGGCGCCGGTGAGTCGGCCGGCGGGACGCAGTGGATGGATCCCCGCCCGGAACAGCGCCTCGTCAGCGTAGATGTTGCCGACGCCGGCGATCCGCTTCTGGTCGAGGACGAACGCCTTGACCGGAGCAGCCCGGCCCCGTCCCAGCGCGCGTAGGTGCTCGGTGGTGAACTCGGGCGTGAGCGGCTCGATCCCGATCCGGGCGTCCAGATAGGCGGCTCGGCCGAGCGCGCTATCGAGCAGGTGACCGGTGCCGAACCGGCGCGGGTCGACGTACACGAGGCGGTGGCCGTCGTCGAGGTCGAGCAGCACCCGGGTGTGCGGTGGGGCCGCGGCCGGATCGAACAGCAGCGTCCCAGTCATGCGCAGGTGCATCAGCAGGTAGCGCTCGCCCGAGAGCACCCAGATCAGGTACTTGCCGGCCCGGTCCAGCCGCTCAACGATCGCGCCCCGGAGCGAGGCCTCGATCGCAGCCGGTGAGTCCGGGCGCGTCCAGCGCGGATCGAGGATCTGGGCCCGGGCGATCGTGCGCCCGGTCAGGTGCGGGGCCAGCTGGCGGCGGATGGTCTCGATTTCAGGCAGCTCGGGCATGGCGACTACGAGTCTGCCTCAGCCCAGCGGATCAGTCCTCACCGTCCCAGTAGTCGAGCGACTCGACTCGCGCGATCACTCCCAGCCCGCGGAAGGCGATCTTCCGCGAGCGGGGGTAGTAGCAGAGGTCGCCCGGGTCGCGCATGCCGTAGGCGAGATAGGTGAGCCCGGCGTCCCCGGCCCGGAACACGTGCGCGACTCCCGTACCCGCCGGGCGGGCGACCACGTGGCCGGCCCGGACCGGGAACTCCTCCTCGCCGAGGACGACCACGCCGTCGCCGTCGAGGATCACGAAGATCTCCTCCTCGAGCGAGTGGCAGTGCGCGGGTGCCGACTCCTTACCCGGGACGACCTGAACGTGCTGGATACCGGTGGTGACCGAGCCGGCGGCGCGGCCCAGGTTGCGGCGGGTGCGGGCCACGCGATGGCGCTCCACGGTGACCGCCTCGACGTCCTCTACATTGACCACTGTGGGTGGCCGTGGCCCCGCCGCCCCGGGCGGGTCGGGACGGTGGGCGCGGTCGGGAGGGAGGTCGGGGAGCGGCGGGGGGCCGAGCTCGGACTCGCGGACGAACTGGGTGGGCAGGCCGTCGGTCATCCCCGGGATCGAATCGACCATGCGGGTGCCCACGAACGACATGCCCAGGCGCGGGAAGCTCACGCTCTCGTCCTCGTGGCGATCGCCGAAGGTGAGCACGTCGAGCGGCTCGAGCGCGTGGAGCGTGTGGGCTCCCCCGCGAGCCAGGTAGACGATGCAGTCACCCGGACCGACCTCGCACACCTCTCCGCCCTGCCAGGACAGGCCGCGGCCGCTCAGCACGTAGAAGATCTCCTCGTCGACGCCGTGCTGGTGGGCCGGCGTGGACCACCCGCCGGCCGGCACCTCGAGCCGGCGCACCCCAACCTTCACGCAGCCGGCCGCCTCGCCGGCGTACGTCCAACGGCTTTGAAGGTGGCCGAGGTCGACCTCGCGGCGGCGTCCCTCGTCGAGTCGCGCGATTCCCACCGCGGGGACTCTACGAGACGCTACTGCGACTTGATCTGAGCCCGCGGATGCGCGTCGAAGTACACGTCGCGCAGCCGCTCGGTGGTCAGGTGGGTGTAGATCTGGGTCGTGCCGATGTCGGCGTGGCCGAGCATCTCCTGCAGCGAGCGCAGGTCGCAGCCCCCGGTCAGCAGATGGGTGGCGAACGTGTGGCGCAGCGTGTGCGGGCTCATCCGCTGCTCCAGCCCGGCGGTGCGGGCGTGGCGGCGGACGATCTTGTACAGGCCCTGCCGGGAGAGCCCGCCGCCCCGGAGGTTCACGAACACCCGGCGCTCGGGACGGATGCCCACGAGCTGGGGCCGTCCGTGCTCCAGGTAGGCGCGCAGGGCGTCGATCGCCTTGCCGCCGATCGGGACGATCCGCTCCTTCGAGCCCTTGCCGCGGGCACGCAGGATCCCGGCCTCGAGGTCGAGCACGGACAGCTCGAGCCCGATCGCCTCGGAGGCCCGCAGCCCGCACGCATACATCGTCTCGAGCAGGGCACGGTCCCGCAGCGCGGCCGGGCTGGTCCCGCGGGGCTGCTCGAGCAGCCGGGTCACCTCGTCGCGGCTCAGCACCTTGGGCAGCCGGGCCCGCGACCGCGGCCCGCGCAGGTCGGCGGCCGGGTCGTGATCGAGGATCTGCTCGCGGCGCAGGTGGCGGTAGAACGAGCGCAGGCAGGCGATCTTGCGCTGCAGGGTGGCCGGCGCGGCGGCGGGCCGCTCGGGCGTGCCGGTGGCCAGCTCGGAGATGAACGCGCTCAGATCGGTGGTGTGGACCGCGAGCGGATCGAGCCGGTGGCGCTCGAGGAACTCGCCGAACTGCTGGAGATCCGAGCGATAGGCCTCGAGCGTGTTGCGCGAGAGCCCGCGCTCGAGTTCCAGGTGGCCGAGAAAGTCGAAGGTCAGCTCGGTGATCGGACGGGCGCCCGGGAGCGCTTGTGTCGTGGCCATACCCGGTGATTCGCGGCCACCGACGCCGGTCCTCCCGCTGGTCCGCAGCGCCCCGCTACGAACACTCGTACACGTACGCCTCGGTCGTGTAGCCGAGGCGGAGCGACTCGCCGGCCCCGGGCGCCAGCGCGCGGATGCGGGCCAGCACCTGCTCGCGCTCCTCCTCATCGAGCGCGGCCACGAAGCTGATCGAGCCCACGCGATCGACCAGGCCGTCGGCGTCGAACCGCTGCTCGAACGGAAGCTTGAGCTCGCCGGCCGGTGCGAAGCGGCCGTCGGCCGCGACCGACTCGCGCCACTGGCTGCCGTGATGGCTCGGAGTGTCGCCGCGATAGGGCTCGATGATCCGGTTGATCGCCTCGTGCAGTGGGTCGTCGCGCAGCCGGCTGTTCCAGATTGCGGCGAACCGGCCGCCTCGGCGCAGCACCCGGTGAAACTCGACCAGCGCCCGCGGCACGTCGAACCAGTGAAACGCCTGCGCGACCGTGATCGCATCGACCGACCGATCGGCCACGGGCATCGCCTCGGCCGTGCCGTCGAGCACCCGGGCCTCGGGCACGACCCGCGCGAGCACGACGCGCATGCCGGGCACCGGCTCGATCGCCAGCACCTCGGCGCCGCTGGGTACCAACTCGCGGGTCAGCTTTCCCGTTCCGGCGCCGACGTCCGCGACGGTCCGCCCCGGGCGCAGGCCGAGCTCGGCGCGCAACCACTCCACGGCGTCGGCCGGGTATCCGGGCCGGCCACGCTCGTAGGCGGCCGCGCCGGCCTGGAAGCCGCGCCGCGCCTCCTCGTGGATGCTCATCATCGGCCTACGCGACGCCGAAGGCGACCTGACGCCGCGACGCCAGCCACAGCAGCGCGATCAGCGACTTGGAGTCCTCACATTGGTCGATCGCCTCGTCGAGGTCCCCGAGCGGCCAGGGCACGATCTCGATCCGCTCGCCGGGGTCGGCCTCATGCTCGGGGTCGTCGGTCAGATCGGTGGCCAGATACAGCCACACCCGCTCGTCGCTGAACCCGGGGCTGGTGTAGAAGGCCAACAGCTCCTCCCAGCGCTCGGCACGCTTGCCGATCTCCTCGAACAGCTCACGCTTGCCGGTCTCGAGCGGGGGCTCATCCTCGACGTCGAGCTTGCCGGCGGGGATCTCGAGCGAGGCGGCGTCCCCGATCACCTCACGCGGCTGGCGGGTCAGCCAGACGTGCTCGTCGTCGACGGCGAGGATCCCGACCGCCCCCGGGTGCCAGACCTTGTCGCGTGTCACCTCGTCGCCGTCGGCATGGCGGAAGCGCTCCGACCCGGCGCGGATGATCCCGCCCTCGAACTTCACCTCCGACCCGACGGGTTCGAACTTGGCGCCGCTCATGCCACGTCTCCAGCCAGCGCGCGGCCGGACTCCTCGACCAGCGCGATGGCCAGCTCGAACAATCCCTCGAGCGCGTCGACGCTGATCCGCTCGGTCGGCTCGTGGTTGTGCTCGGTCCCGTCGGCCAGGTTCAGGCAGGGGAATCCCGCCGCGCGGAAGGCATTGGCGTCCGAGGCGCCGCCGGTGCTGATGTGCCTCGGCTCGTATCCGCACGCCCGCAACGCCTGCTCGGCCACCGTGACCTCCATGGCCTTCGCCCGCGTCCTGAAGCCCTGGATCATCCGCTCCACGGTGATGTCGAGGTCGCATTCGGCGGCGTCGGCGGCGTCCTGCATGTGGTCGATCATCTCGGTGGCGAGCGCCTCGGCGCGGGCGTGGTCGACGCTTCGCACCTCGGCCTCTACCCGGCAGCGCTCGGGAACCACGTTGATCGCCGTCCCGCCCTCGATCATCCCGACGTTTGCGGTCGTCTCGGGATCGAGGCGACCAAGGCGCATGGCCGCGATCGCGCGGGCGGCCGCGGCGATCGCGCTGCGCCCGTCCTCGGGTCGGACGCCGGCGTGGGCGGCGCGGCCCCGGAACTCCGCCACCATGCGGTGCAGGGTCGGAGCGGCGAGCACGATTTCCCCGATCGGGGTGGCGTGGTCGAACACGTAGCCGAACCGGCTTTCCAGGCGGCTGGCGTCGAACGCCCGAGCGCCGAGCAGCGAGATCTCCTCGCACACGGTGAACAGGATCTCCACCCCCACCGGCGGGGCGCCCGCGCCGTCGCTGCGGACCAGGCGCCGGGCCAGCTCGACGATCACCGCCACCGCGGTCTTGTTGTCAGCCCCGAGGATCCCGTCGCCGGCGTTCGTCCAGCCGCCGTCGACCAGGACGGGCTCGACCGGCGCGCTGAGCGGGACCGTGTCCATGTGAGCGCACAGCAGGATGGAGTTCGACCCCGCCCCCCCGGCGCCGGGAATGCGGGCTAGCAGGTTGCCGGCGCCCGACCCGACCTGCGGCCCGACATCGTCCTCCTGGACCTCGAGGCCCATGCCGCGCAGCTCGCGGGTCACCCAGTCGGCCACCTCGCGCTCGCGCCCCGACGGGCTTTCGATCCGGCACAGCGCGGCGAACGTGTCGTGAAGCCGTTCGCGCTCTGCGTCGGTCGCGCGCCTCACCGAGCGGACGCGGGGGCGGACGCCTCGACGCCGTTCCTGGCGCCGTCGGCCGATACGGGAGCCCCGTCGGCCGAAGCGGGAGATCCAACGCCCGCGTGCTCCAGCGCCGCCCCCACGAACTCGCGGAACATCGGCGCGGGCCGCTCGGGGCGTGACTTGAACTCGGGGTGGTACTGGGAGGCGATGAAGAACGGGTGCTGGTCGGCCGGCAGCTCGATCGCCTCGACGAGACGATCGTCCGGGCTCGTGCCCGAGAAGACGAGGCCGGCCCGCGCCAGCTGCCGACGCAGGTGGTTGTTGACCTCGTAACGGTGGCGGTGTCGCTCGTAGACCACCGGCTCGCCGTACAGCTCGCGCATCCGCGTGGCGTCGTGGAGCTTCACCGGGTCGGCGCCGAGCCGCATCGTGCCGCCCATGTCGGCGATCTCCTTCTGCTCTGGCAGCAGGTCGATCACCGGGAACGGCGTCTCGAGGTCGAACTCGGTGGAGTTCGCGCCCTCCATGTCGGTCACGTGGCGCGCGAACTCGGCCACCGCCAGCTGCATGCCCAGGCAGATACCGAGGTACGGGATCTTCTTCTCCCGGGCGATCTGGGCGGCGCGGATCTTGCCCTCGATCCCGCGGCCGCCGAACCCGCCGGGGATGAGGATCCCCGACACCTTCTCGAGGCGCGCCGCGACCGCCGGGTCGGCGACGTCCTCGGAGTCGACCCAGTCGATCTCGACCTTGCAGTCGTGGTGGGTGCCGGCGTGGCGAAGCGCCTCGACGACCGATAGATAGGCGTCCTCGAGCCGGACATACTTGCCGACCAGGGCGATCCGCACGCTCCGGGTTGCCTCCTTGGCGCGCTCGGTGATCGCCTCCCAGCCGCTCAGGTCGGGCTCGGGGGCCTCGATCCCGAAGTGCTCGGAGAGGATGAAGTCATCCACACGCTCGGTGCGGAACACGAGCGGGACCCGGTAGATGTCGGGCACGTCGTAAGCCGACACGACGGCCTCGACCGGGAGGCTGGCGAACAGCGCGATCTTGCGGCGGATGTCGGTGCCGAGCATCGACTCCGAGCGGCAGATGACCATGTCAGGCGCAATACCGATGCGGCGCAGCTCGTTGACCGAGTGCTGGGTCGGCTTGGTCTTGAGCTCGCCGGCATGCCCGATGTAGGGGACCAGCGTGAGGTGGATGAACATGCAGCGGCGGCGGCCCACGTCGACCGGGAACTGACGGATCGCCTCCAGGAACGGCAGCGACTCGATGTCGCCCACGGTCCCGCCGATCTCGGTGATCACGAAGTCGACGTCGGTCGACTCGGCCATCAGGCGGATCCGCTGCTTGATCTCGTCGGTGATGTGCGGGACGACCTGGACGGTGGCGCCCAGGTAGTCCCCGCGGCGCTCGCGCCGGATCACCGTGTTGTAGATGCCGCCGGCGGTCACGTTCGACGCCCGGCTGGTGTTGGCGTCGGTGAACCGCTCGTAGTGGCCGAGGTCGAGATCGGTCTCGGCACCGTCCTCGGTCACGAACACCTCGCCGTGCTGGTAGGGCGACATCGTCCCCGGGTCGACGTTGATGTACGGATCGAACTTCTGGAGCTGGACGTCGAGCCCGCGGGCGACGAGGAGGCGCCCGATCGAGGAGGCGGCGATTCCCTTGCCCAGTGAGGACACCACCCCGCCAGTGATGAAGATAAAGCGCGTCTCGCCGGAAGCCATAGGGTCCGCTCTCCGAGTCTAGTTGGGTCTCGGGAATTTGAAGTTAGCGGCCGTCCCGGACACTCCGGAGGCTGCGCGAATTTCAGGCGGCGCGCAGCAGCTCGCGGGCGTGGCGGGTGGCCCCGCGGTCGCCGGCGTCGGCGCCGAGCATCCGGACGAGCTCGCCGACCACCCCGGCCGAGTCGAGGGCCGCCACCGTGGTCCGGGCCGGTACGGCGCTCGAGTCCTTGGCGATCGTGAAATGCCGCGCGCCCATCGCCGCGACCTGCGGCAGGTGGGTGATGCAGAGGATCTGGCGGCCGGCGGCCAGCGTGCGCAGGTGCTCGCCGACCGCGCGGGCGGTGTGGCCCCCGATGCCGGCGTCGATCTCGTCGAACACGAGCAGCGGGCCGGAGCTCTCACTTGCGCCGCCCGAGCCGTGCGCCACGCCCAGCAGGGCGAGCATCACTCGGGAGAGCTCGCCCCCCGAGGCGATCTCGCGCAGCGGGCCCGCCGGCAGCCCCGGGTTGGCGGCGATCATCAGCTCGACGGTGTCCGCCCCCCGCGGCCCGCATCCGCCCTCCCGAGGAGCCAGGTCGACCGAGAACTTCGCGTCAGGCATGGCGAGCTCGGCCAGCCGCTCGCGCACCGCGGCGGCCAGCGCCGGCGCTGCTCGGCGGCGCTGCTCGGACAGCTCGCCGGCCACGCGGTCGAGCTCGGCGCGCGCCTCGGCCAGCTCGCCCTCGGCCGACTCCAGCGAGACCTCGGCTCGTTCGAGCTCGTCGCGCCGCTCGCGGCAGCGCGCGGCGTGCGCCAGCACCTCGGCGATCGAGCCGCCGTGCTTGCGTTCCAGGCGCGCGAACTGGGCCAGGCGGTCCTCCACCTCCTCGAGGCGCCCGGGCGAGCCGTCCAGCCCATCCGCATACGCGCGCAACCCCGCGCCCACGTCCTGGGCCTCGTACACCAGCGCCGACACGCGCTCAGACAGGCTCTCGAGCTGTGCGTCGATCCCCGCCACTGTCTGCAGCTGACCGGCCCCGCCCGCCAGAAGCTCCGCCGCGGCGCCTTCGCCCGCCACCGCCTCGGCGGCGGCAAACGCCGCGCCCCGCAGCGCCTCCAGATGACGGAGCCGCTCGCGCTCGTCGCTCAGCGAGACCGCCTCGCCCTCGCTCGGCGCCACGCGCTCGATCTCCTCGAGCTCGAAGGCGAGCAGGTCGAGCTCGCGCTCGCGCCCCGACGCCACCTCGCGGAGCTCACCGACGCGCGCCTCCAAGCCCCGCACACGTGCGTAGGCCTCTCCCACGCGCGCCCGGAGCGACGCGACCTTTTCGCCGCACCAGCCATCGAGGACGTCGAGCTGGACGGCCGAGAGCATCAGCCGGCGGTGCTCGTGCTGCCCGTAGAACGCGATCAGCGCCCCACCGAGCTCACGTAGGTCGGCCACGGTGGCCGAGCGCCCGCACACGTAGGCGCGAGTGCGGCCGTCCGGCCACACGCGCCGAGCCAGCACGATCTCCTCGGCCCCCTCGGGCAGGAACTCGAGCGAAGCCGGCTCCGCCGGGAGCGAGAACACACCCTCGACGTATGCCTCGGCCGCGCCCCCGCGCACGATCCCGCTCCCGGCTCGTCCGCCGAGGAGCAGATCGAGCGACTGGGCCAGCAGCGTCTTGCCGGCGCCGGTCTCGCCGGTGACCACGTTCAGGCCCGGCGCCAGGCGCAGCTCGGCGCGATCGATCAGCAGCAGGTTCTCGATGCGCAGCTCATGCAGCATGGCCCCGGTGTACCAGGAGGCTCCGACGGAACGGAGTCGTCCGGTCCGGCCGCTCGCGTTTCGACGCGCTCGCAGCGGACTTGGGCTCGCTCACCGCGGGCCCCGGTTGCGCCGTCCCGTCGCCGTGGCGAGCCAGCCGCCGGACGATCGGCACGAGCAGGGTGCTCAGCGTGGCCAGCACGAGGTCGACACCAAGCAGCCGCCAGGCGCCGGTGCCAGGCGAGCCGACCGCGAGCAGGAGCCCACCGGCCACCAGGACCGCGGGAAGCGCAGAAAGGGTGAGGGCCGCCCCGGTGAGGCCGCGGACCAGCCGTCCGTCCTCCGGGCGCAGGCGCCCCAGCATCAGGCTGGCGTGGACGAACGCCGGCAGGAGCACGCTGCTCGCGCCGAGGGCACGCAGCAGCCCTTCGTCGTCGAACCCGGACCAGATCACGGCGATTCCCAGCACGAACCCGGTCGCCGACACCAGGATCGTGGCCAGCCCGAGCCACCGGCGCGGCCTGACGCGGTCGAGTCCGGCGGCGCCGACAAGTGCGGTGAGGACGCAGAGCGCGGCCATGAACGTGCTGGCCAGGACCCGCGCGCCGGTCGCGTCGAGATGACCGGTGATCAAGGTCCAGATCGCGACTGCAGCGACGACGCATAGCGCGACCCCGAGCGCCACGGCGGCACGACGAAAGAGCGGCCTCATTTCGACCTCCTTGTTGACCACGGGTCGATAACCCTACAGCCTTATCGACCGGTGGTCAAGTAGACTGCGTCCCATGAGCTCCGGTCCCGCCTACACCCGCCTGCAGGTCGACGAGCGCCGCCGCCAGCTGCTCGATGCCGGCGCGGCGCTGTTTGCCGAGCACGCCTACGAGGAGATCTCGATGCGCGACATCGCCAAGGCGGCCGGCGTCTCCAAGCCCCTGCTCTACCACTACTTCCCGTCGAAGATCGACCTGTTCAAGGCAGCCGTCGCCGAGAAGGCCGCCGAGCTGCAGAGGGTGATCGAGCCGGCCGACGAGGGCACGCCGTTCGAGCAGCTGTCCGGGACCCTGGACGCGTACCTGGCCTGGATCGAGGCCAACCTTCTCACGTGGTCAAAGCTCGTGCAGAGCGCGGCCGCGCTGCCCGAGGCTCGCGAGCTCGTGGAGGGCTTTCGTCAGCGCACGATGAACATGGCGCTGGCGCGGCTGACCGGCGGCGGCGAGCCGCGCCCGGCGCTGCGCATGGCGATCAAGGGCTGGCTCGGCTACATGGACGCCGCGATCCTCGATTGGACCGAGGCGCGGGACCTACCGCGCGAGCAGCTGCGCGATCTGCTGATCGCCGCGTTCGGGGCCGCACTCCTGTCCGCACAGCAGCTCGATCACGAGATTCAGCTCGACCTGAGCGGCCCCTGAGGTACGGTAACGGCCCGCACCACCGAGGAGGAGGAGAGCGATGGCCACCACCGCGTCGAAGCCCGAGCGGCGCCACGTCACGACGGGAGCAAGCGACGTCGACGTCTCGAGCCTCAAGCGCGCGCTGACCGGCGCGGTCTCCGGCGAGGTGCGCTTCGACGCCGGCACGCGGGCGATGTACGCCAACGACTTCTCGATCTACCGGGCGGTCCCGATCGGCGTGGTGATTCCGAGAGGCCCCGAGGACGTGATCGCCGGCGTGGCGGTATGTCGCGAGCACGGCGCCCCCGTGCTTCCCCGCGGAACCGGCACGGCCCCGAGCGGCCAGACGACCAACGTCGCCGTGGTGTTCGACTACTCCAAGTACTACAACCAGATCCTCGAGCTCGACCCGGAGGGCCGCAGAGCCAGGATCCAGCCTGGCGTGATCTGCGACCAGCTGCGGGATGCCGCCGAGCTGCATCACCTGACCTACGGGCCCGACCCGGCCACCCACGAGTACTGCACGTTCGGCGGGATGCTCGGCAACAACTCGTGCGGCACCCACTCGCTGATGGCCGGCAAGACCAGCGACAACGTGATCGAGCTCGACGTGCTGCTCTACGACGGCACGCGCATGCGGGTCGGGGCCACTCCGGACGACGAGCTCGAGCGGATCATTGCCGGCGGCGGCCGGCAGGGCGAGATCTACAGACAGCTGAAAGACCTCCGCGACGAGGTGGCCGACCGCGTCCGAGCCGAGTTTCCCGACATCCCGCGCCGGGTCAGCGGCTACAACCTCGACCAGCTCCTGCCCGAGAACGGCTTCCACGTGGCCCGCGCGCTGGTCGGCTCGGAGGGCACCTGCGTGAACGTGCTCGAAGCCACCGTGCGCTTGGTGCCGAGCCCCCAGCATCGCCGCACGCTGGTGCTGAGCTACCCCGACGTGTTCCACGCCGCCGACCACGTCCCCGCTCTCCTGCAGACGAACCCGATCGGGCTCGAGGGCTACGACGACCAGCTGATCAAGAACATGATCGCCAAGCACCGCTTGGCCGCCGAGCGCGCGGTGCTCCCTGACGGCCGGGCCTGGCTGTACGTCGAGTTCGGCCACGACGATCCTGACGAGGCGACCGCGCTCGCCGAAGCGGCCCTGAAGGCAGCCGAGGGCGGGCCCCAGCTCGAGGCCAGGGTGATCCGGGACAAGGCCGAGCAGGTCAGCGCCTGGAAGGTGCGCGAGAGCGCGGTCGGCGACAGCCGCGCCCCCGGCTACATGGACGCCGAGGGCAACTGGGAGGACGCCGCGGTGCACCCAGACAAGCTGGGGGCCTACCTGCGCGACTTCCAGCAGATCCTCGACGACCACGGCTACCGGTGCGTCTACTACGGTCACTTCGGCCAGGGGTGCGTGCACACCCGGATGGACTTCGACCTGAAGTCCGCCGCCGGGGTCAAGACGTTCCGCTCGTTCATGGAGAAGTGCGCGGACCTGGTCGTGTCGTACGGCGGCTCGCTGGCCGGCGAGTACGGTGAGGGTCACGGCCGCGCCGAGCTCCTGCCCAAGATGTTCGGCCCCGAGCTGATGGGCGCCTTCAACGCCTTCAAGCGGATCTGGGACCCCGACGTCAAGATGAACCCCAACCGGCTGATCGGCGACGTCAAGCTCGACGAGGGCCTCCGGCTCGGCCCCGACTACCGCCCGCCGCAGCTGAAGACCCACTTCGCGTTCCCAGACGACGAAGGCTCGTTCGCGACCGCGGTCGAGCGCTGCTTCGGGATGGCCAAGTGCCGCAACCTCGGCAGCCTGACCATGTGCCCGAGCTTCCACGTGACCCGGGAGGAGCGCCACTCGACGAGAGGCCGATCAAGGCTGCTGTTCGAGATGCTGAAGGGCGACCCGGTATCCGACGGCTGGCGCGACGAGGCGGTCAAGGAGTCGCTCGATTTGTGCCTGGCCTGCAAGGGGTGCACCGGCGATTGCCCCGTCCAGGTCGACATCCCGACCTACAAGGCCGAGTTCCTCGCCCACTACTACGCCCGGCGCCGCCGGCCGCTCAACCACTACGTACTCGGGCTGCTGCCCTGGTGGGGTCCGGTGGCGGCACGCGCGCCCCGCCTGGTCAACGCGCTCACCCACGCCCCGGGGATCGGGGCTCAGGGCAAGCGGCTGGCCGGCATCGCGCCCGAGCGCGAGGTTCCCCGCTTCGCCACCCAGTCGTTCCGCGACTGGCATTGCAAGCGGCAAGCGCGCCAGCCGGACACGACCCGGCAGCCGGTCGTCCTGTGGGCGGACACGTTCACGAACTTGTTCGAGCCCGACATCGGCAAAGCCGCCGTGTCGGTCCTGGACGCCGCCGGCTTCGCGCCCCAACTCTCGCCGCCCGGCCTGTGCTGCGGGCGGCCGCTGTACGACTTCGGAATGCTCGGCATCGCCAAGCGGGCCCTGCGCCGGATCCTCGACCAGATGTCGACACCGATTGCGCAGGGCTGGCCGGTCGTCGTGCTCGAGCCGAGCTGCGCCTCGGTGTTCCGAGATGAGCTGCGCAAGCTGATGCCCCACGACGAGCACGCCCGCCGTCTCGTGGCCCAGACCATGACGCTCGACGAGTTCCTCGAGCGCCATGCGCCCGGCTGGGAGCCGCCACACATTGACCGCAAGGCACTCGTCCACCCGCACTGCCACCGCAACGCGCTGATCGGCCCGGGCGGCCAGCGCGATCTGCTGAGTCGAGCCGGCGTCGACGCCCAGCTCACCAATGCCGGCTGCTGCGGGATGGCCGGGTCGTTCGGCTACGAGGAGGGCGAGCGCTACCAGGTGTCGATGGCGATCGGAGAGCGCGTCCTGCTCCCCGCGGTTCGCGGCGCCGACTCGGACACCGTCCTGGTCGCCGACGGGTTCTCTTGCCGCACGCAGATCGAGGCCGGTACGGGCCGCCGGGCCCTCCACACGGCCGAGGTCCTGGCGCTCGGCCTGCAACCGATTGCATAACTGAACGCCGCCGTGGGTAGGTAGGGCCCGAACACGAGCTCCGGCGACCGCGGGAGTCACTGTGACCCGCCGGCGCGCCGGACGCGCGAGGGAGGTCATCCAGGTGTACAAGCAGGTCCTCGATCCGGTGTCCCACTCGCTGGGGCTGACGGCCATCTTCGCCGTTCTCCCGCTGGTGGTGCTGTTCGTTCTTCTCGGCGGCTTCAGGATGAAGGCCCAGTGGGCCTCGCTGATCGCGCTAGCGGTCTCGATCCTCGTCGCCCTGATCGTCTATTCGATGCCGATTGGGCAGGCCGGCGACGCTGCCCTCGAGGGGGCGGCGTTCGGGCTGTGGCCGATCATGTGGATCGTCATCAACGCCTTGTGGATCTTCAACATGACCGAGGCCACCGGTCATTTCGCGGTCCTGCGCCGAGCGTTCCGCGACATATCCGACGACACCCGTGTCCAGGCCATCGTGATCGCGTTCTGCTTCGGAGCGCTGCTCGAGGCGCTGGCGGGGTTCGGCACGCCGGTCGCGATCTGCAGCGTGATGCTGCTGGGCATCGGGCTGAAGCCGCTACGTGCGGTGTCGGTGGCTCTGGTGGCCAACACCGCTCCGGTCGCCTTCGGGGCGATCGCGATCCCGATTGTCACCCTCGGACAGGTCTCGGGCCTGCCTACCCATGACCTCGGCCAGATGGTCGGCCGCCAGACGCCGTTCCTGGCCCTGATCGTGCCGTTCGTGCTGGCGTTCATGGTCGATGGGCGCCGCGGCATGCGCGAGACCTGGCCCGCGGCGCTGACCGTTGGCGTGACGTTCGCGATTCTGCAGTTTGCGATCTCCAACTACGTGTCGATCGGGTTGACCGACATCATCGCTTCGCTCGGCTCGGCGGCCGCGGCGGTGGCCTTGCTGCAGGTGTGGTCGCCGGGCGCGCCCGTCGGTCCGGGTCTGCCGGCGGGACGCCCCGCGATCGCCGGGGGAGCCGTCGCCGACGCGACACTCGAGCGGCGCAGGCTGGCCGACGAAGACGAGCCGGTACCCCGGCGCGACATGATCCTCGCCTTCGCGCCGTACGTGATCATCATCGTCGCACTCGGCGTCACGAGCATCCACGGCATCTCCACCCAGCTCGACAAGGCCACCAGCGCCTTCTCGTGGCCGGGGTTGCACGTACTGAACCACAAGGGAGAGGCCCCGAAGAGCGAGACGTTCAAGTTGACTTGGTTGACCGCCGCCGGTACCTGGCTGTTCGTCTCGGGCATCCTCACCGCGATCGTGCTCCGGGTCCGCCCGAACTACTCGGTGCGGATCTACGGCCGGACCCTGAACCAGCTCAAGTGGGCGATCCTCACGGTCTGCGCCGTGCTCGCGCTCGCCTACGTGATGAACATGTCGGCCGAGACCATCACGCTGGGAACCTGGGCTGCCGGCGCGGGTGGATTCTTCGCGTTCCTCTCTCCGCTGATCGGCTGGTTCGGCACCGCGGTCACCGGGTCGGACACGTCGACCAACTCACTGTTCGGCGCGCTCCAGGTGACCGCGGCGCACAAGGCGAACCTGTCGCCCACGCTGCTGGCCGGCGCGAACAGCTCCGGCGGCGTGCTGGCCAAGATGGTCTCGCCCCAGAACCTGGCCATCGGCGCGGCCGCGGTCGGGCTCGGCGGCAAGGAGGGCGACATCTTCAGACGCGTGCTCCCCTGGAGCATCTTCCTCGTATTGCTGATGGCCGTGCTCGTGCTGCTCCAGTCCGGCGTCCTGTCCTTCATGGTGCCCTGACCGACCCGGCTTGGGAGATAACTCGCGGATAGAGCGAGTTATCTCCCAACCGATCCTCTAGCGCATCGAGGAGAGCCGGCCGAACTTCTCGCGAAGCCGGTGGTAGAAGTTCGCCCCGGCGACCTGGGCCAGGTGGCCCTGGTCATCAACGAACCTCGCCTCGATCTGCTCGGCCGGCGCCAGCGTGCACACAGGGCGCCCGTCCACGGTGACGTCGACCGATTCCTCGCGGGAGCGGTTGTGGACGGTCAGAACGTCGGTCGGGGCGACGACCAGGGCCCGGGCGGTCAGCGAGTGCGGCGCGATGAACGACACCACGAAGCCGGCCACGCCCCAGGCCATCACCGGACCCCCGTTGGCCAGGTTGTAGCCGGTCGATCCGGCGGGGGTGGCCACGGCCAGCCCGTCGCAGCGCACCCGGCCGATCTCGTCGGCCCCGACCGCGTAGGCCAGGTCGGCCACGCGGTTGCCCGGCTGGCGGTGCATGGACACGTCGTTGATGGCCAGCCACTCCCCCGAGTCGCCGGTCAGCGCGATCCCGGGCAGCGACAGCACTTCGAAGTTGCCCGCGAAGGCCTCCTCGATCCCGGTCTCGGCGGTTTCCCGATCGACGGTGGCCAGGAAGCCGATCTCCCCGAAGTTGACCGCGAACACCGGGACGCCGGTGCCCGCGTAGCGGCGCAGGGCGGTGAGGATCGTGCCGTCGCCCCCGAACGCGAAGCAGATGTCAGCCTCGATCCGTCCCTCCACGTCGACCTCGAGTCCCTCGGCGTGCTCGAGCCGGTGCTTGCGCGTTTCCTCAGGATCCACGTAAAGGACCACGCCCGCCGCCCGGGCAAGCCCGACCAATGATTCGATCGCCGGCCGCGTCTCCGACGGCCGCCGGTGGGTGAGGATGGTGGCCGTCCGCACCGGGTTCACGGCTCGACCTCGCGCGCCGCGGCTTCGAGGTCCACCACGGCGCCGCGCCCGTCCTCGGCCAGCCACACGAACGTCTCCAGGTTCCCCTTCGGGCCGGGCAGTCCGGAGCTGGCAAACCCGAGGACGGACGCGCCCAGCCTCAGCGCGGCCTCGCCCACCGACACCAGCGCGGCTCGCCGGGCCGCGGCGTTGCGCACCACCCCGCCCTTGCCGACCTCACCCCGCCCCACCTCGAACTGCGGCTTGACCAGGGCCAGGCAGTCGAAGCGCTCCGCCGCGCAGGCCAGCACGGCGGGCAGCACCTTGGCCAGCGAGATGAACGAGACGTCGATCACGATCAGATCGAGCGCGTAGGGCAACCGATCGGCCGTAACGGAGCGCGCGTTACAGCGCTCGATCACGGTCACCCGCGAGTCCGAGCGAAGCCGCCAGTGAAGCTCGCCGTAGGCCACGTCAAGCGCGACCACGTGCGCGGCCCCGGATTGCAGCAGACAGTCGGTGAAACCGCCCGTCGACGCCCCCACGTCGAGCGCGTGCCTTCCCGCCACCGGCACGCCGAACGCGTCCAGGGCATTTCGCAGCTTCACACCCCCTCGGGAGACGAACGGCGGCGGCGCCACCACCTCGAACTCCGCGTCGTCGGGCACGAGCTGGCCGGGCTTCTCGGCCCGCCGGCGCTCGGGGAGCAGGAGCACGTCCCCGGCCAGGACCGAAGCAGCGGCGGCCGAGCGCGAGGCGAACAGCCCGCGCTCTGAGAGCAGCGTGTCGAGGCGTACCCGCGCCATCACGACGCGGAACGGTACTCAGCTGAGCGAGGAGACAGTCCCGACAGCCCAACCGAGCGCGTCGCGATACGAGGTGGCGATGCCCCGGCTGTGCGACTGCAGGCTGGCCGCGTCGAACTCGCCGCGCTCGTAGCTGACCACGGCGTCGAGGATGGCGCCGGCCGGCCCATCCCGATTCAGCAGGGCCGCGCCCACCTCGTCGACCAGCGGCAGCTCCTCGACGATCGTCTCGAGCGGCACCTCGAGCAGCGCGTCGGCTACGGACAGCAGGCCGAGGGTGAACAGCTGGTCGCCGGCCACGTCCTCGCGATCGGATCCAAGCAGCTCGCACATCCGGGCCCGGGTCAGCCCCACCACCGAGAGCTCTCGCGGGGTGCTCGGGCCGCCGGTCAGCGCGACCAGCAGCGCCCAGCGCGACACGCCGCGCGAGCCCAGCATCATCACCGCCTGGCGGATCGAGCTGATGTTGCCGCGCATGCCCACGTAGGCCGAGTTGATGTAGCGCAGGAGCTTGACGCTCAGTCCGAC
This sequence comes from uncultured Solirubrobacterales bacterium, assembly GCA_963834675.1. Taxonomy (GTDB): domain Bacteria; phylum Actinomycetota; class Thermoleophilia; order Solirubrobacterales; family Solirubrobacteraceae; genus Palsa-465. The sequence continues at coordinate 121,540 of CAWICS010000007.1, read as the reverse complement.
GTCGCGGTCGATCACCTGCTCGAGCTCCTCGATCGTCGCGGTCCCGCTCTGCATCGCGGCCAGCGAGACCAGCGTGCCCATCTCGCCGACCGGGATCTTGCGAACCGCGGCCCGGTGGCGGCTGGCGTAGAACGGGCCCGCGAACAGCTCGAACCCGAGCGCCTTGGCCTGCTCGAAGGCGGTGTAGTCGGCCAGGCCGGCGGCCAGCGGCGTGGCCTTGCCCGCCTGGATACGCGGGACGGCCAGCGCCGCCTCGCCCGGCGCCCACCGCGAGAAGTCGACCTCCACGGTCCCGAAGCGCTCGAGCAGCTCCGCGTCGAATTGCGCGCCCGGCAGCTCGTACAGAGACAGGGCGTAGCCGCGCATGGTCAGCGCCTCGATGGTCTGCGCCAGCTCGGCGTCGAGCGCGGTGTTGTGGGCGATCCTCAGCAGGACCTTGTCGGGTCGCACGGGCGGCACGCCGAGGGCCACCAGCGCCTCGCGGGAAAGGGGCAGATGGCCCGGCGACTCGCCGACCAGCTCCTCCAGCCCGACCCCGCTCAGGACGTCGCCGAGGAGCCGCGCGGCCGACTGCACGCCGTGCTCGGAGCCGTCCGCGGCCGAGTAGGCCACGCGGTAGCCGCGGACCCGCATCTCGCCGTCCACCACGGGCTGACGGGAGATGAACAGTTCCGGGGCCGCCTGCGGGCGGTCGGGCCCGATTTCAAGCTCCCGGGTTGCCATCGAGCATATGTCGGCTTTCCAGCCGCCGGACCCCAGATCGCGGCCCCCAGATCAACGCTTGATGGACGGCGAAAACCCTCAGACAGCGGGCACGTCGCTGTATTCGGCCACCGCGGACTCGATCCGTTCGGCGATCCGCTTGCCGGTGAAGCCGACCTCTTCGTGCAGGAGCCTCGGCGAGCCGTGTGTCACGTAGCGGTCGGGGAGCCCGACGCGCAGGATCCGAGGGGCCAATCCGGCATCCGAGAGGCGCTCCCACACGGCCGATCCAAAGCCGCCGGCCAGCACTCCCTCCTCGACGGTCACCAGCAGGTCGTGCTCGGCGGCCAACTGGGCGGCCAGGCCCACGTCGATCGGCTTGGCGAAGCGCGCGTCGGCCACGGTGACCGCCAGGCCGTGCTCGGCCAGGATGTCGGCCGCCTCGAGGGCCTTGCCCACCCCGGTCCCGTACCCGAGCAGGGCGACCCGCGAGCCCTCGCGGAGGATCTCCCCGGTGCCGATCTCGATCGTCTCCGGGCGCGCGGGCAGCTCCACGCCGACCCCCTCGCCCCGCGGGTAGCGCAGCGCCACCGGACCATCGTCATAGGCCAGCGCGGTGTGCAACATGTGGACGAGCATCGCCTCGTCGCGGGGGGCCATCAGCACGATGTTGGGCAGGCAGCGGAGGTAGGCGATGTCGAACGCCCCGTGGTGGGTCGGACCGTCGTCGCCGACCAGCCCGGCCCGGTCCATGGCGAACACCACGTTCAGCTTCTGCAGGCACACGTCGTGCACGATCTGGTCGTAGGCCCGCTGCAAGAACGTCGAGTAGATCGCCGCCACCGGCTTGCAGCCCTGCAGGGCCAGTCCGGCGGCGAACAGGATCGCCTGCTGCTCGGCGATGCCGACGTCGAAGTACCGGTCGGGAAGCTCGCGCTGGAGGATGTTCAGGCCGGTCCCCGAGTTCATCGCGGCGGTGATCCCGATCACCCGCTCGTCGCGCCGGCACTCGTCGAGGAGGGCGTTGCCGAACACCGCGGTGTATTGCGGGGCCGCCGGCTTGCTCCCGGACGGCTTACCGGTGACCACCGCCGGGAGTCCGTTGGCGATCGACTTAGGCTTGGCGGCATGCCACTTCTCCATGCCCTCGAGCCCGCCCTCCTCCGCCGGGGCGAAGCCCTTGCCCTTGACCGTCGCGCAATGGACGACCACCGGTCGCTCGGCGGCCAGCGCCTCGCGCAGCGCGCGGCGGATGGCCCGCACATCGTGGCCGTCGATCACGCCGATGTAGGCGAAGTCGAGCTCCTCCCACCACAGGCCGGGGGCCCAGAACGCCTTGAGCGACTCCTTGAAGTGGGGTCCCACTCGCTCGAACGCGGCGCCGATGCCGGCCGGCAGCTTGGTCAGGCCCTCCTCGAACCCCTCGCGGGCCCGCCACAGCTTCGGATTCAGCCGGACCCGGTTGAACTGGCGCGAGAGCGCGCCCACGTTCGGGGCGATCGACATCCCGTTGTCGTTGAGGACGACGACGATCGGGGTACCCTCGCCGCCGGCCTGGTGCACCGCCTCGAACGCGACCCCGCCGGTCAGCGCGCCGTCCCCCACCACTGCCACCACGTGGCCGTCCTCGCCCTGGCCGCGGCGCATCGCCTCCTTGATCCCGACCGCATAGCCGATCGCGGTGGAGGCGTGCCCGGCGCCCATGATGTCGTGCTCGGACTCCTGGATCGCGCAGAACGGCGCCAGCCCGCGGTACTTGCGGATCGTGTGCAGCTGGTCACGGCGGCCGGTGAGGATCTTGTGCGGGTAGGCCTGGTGGCCGACGTCCCAGAGGATCTTGTCCCGCGGGGAATCGAGCATCGAGTGGAGCGCGACGGCGATCTCGCAGGCGCCCAGGTTGGCCCCGAAATGGCCCCCGATCTCCCCCACCGTGTCGATGATGTGCTCGCGCACGTCCTGGGCCACGAGCTGGAGCTCCTCGTCGGTGAGGGCGTGGAGGTCCTGTGGCTGGTCGATTCGGTTGAGTAGTGACGCCATCTGGTCCTAGAAAGATCGGGTCGCGATGAAGTCGGTGATCTGCTCGAGCTCGACGGTTGAATGGGATCCCGCCCGCCCCGCTGCCTGGGCCAGCGCGGCTCTCGCCCGCGCGTGCGACTGGGCAGCGAGGTCCCGGGCGCCCTGTACCCCGAACTCTGTCACGTATGTCCGCTTCCCGAGTCGCTCGTCGGACCCCTGCTGCTTACCCAGCGTCTCGGGCGAACCCGTGACGTCCAGGATGTCGTCGACGATCTGGAAAAGTACCCCGAGCTCTCGGGCGAACTCGGTGAAGCTGTGAAATCTCTCAGACTCCTCGAGACCGGCCAGGAGCAGCACGCATTCGACGCTCGCGGCGATGAGGCGTCCGGTCTTGAGCTCGTGCAGCCGGCGCAGGCCGTCCGGTCCGGGCAGGGCGGTTCCGGCCACGTCGATGTACTGGCCGGCCACCATGCCCTGCGCGCCGGTGGCCCGGGCCAGAGCGCGGGCGGCGGCGAGCAGCCGGTCCGGCGAGCCGCTCTGGCGCGATAGCAGCAGGACGAACGCCTCCGCGTACAGTCCGTCGCCGGCCAGGATCGCCACGTCCTCGCCGAATGCGCGGTGACAGGTGGGGCGTCCGCGGCGCAGGTCGTCATCGTCCATCGCGGGCAGGTCGTCGTGGATCAGCGAGTAGGTGTGGATCAGCTCGATCGCGGCGCCCAGCGGCAGGACGGTCTTCGGGTCGCGGCCGATCGCCGACGCGGTCGCGAGCGCCAGCACCGGCCGGATCCGCTTCCCCCCGGCGAGCAGGGAGTAGCGCATGGCCTCCTCCAGGCCGGCCGACTCGGGGTCGACGTCGAAGCGCAGCGCGCTCAGGTACTCCTCGATCGCGGCGCGCAGGTGCTCCGGGTAGGCGTGATCCTGGGCCGATCCCGGCACCTGGTCCTGCTCGCTCGCCGTCGGGACCACTACGCGGCCGGCAGAGGCAGCTGGCCGGGGAGATCCGGCAGTGGCTCAAGGGCGGCTCGCATCCGCTGGTCGACTTGGGAGCTTGCCTCGCCGGCAAGCCGCGAGCACTCCTCGATCAGGGCCAGCGCCGAGTCCACCTCGAGTCCGGGGGCGCGGAGCCGCTGCGCCGCCTCCTCGAGCCGGGCGCTCAGCTCGGTCAGGGGATCGTTCACGGCGAAGAGGGTAGCGGTAAGCAGGGTTAGACCGGGTCAGCGAGATGACCGGTGCATCAGAAGCGCAATATGGCTGCGATGCCCTGGAAGGGCCCGAGATCCGGGTGGTGGCGGATGATCATCACATCGCCGCCCTGGGCCAGGGCGGCCTCGATGGCTGCCTCGCGCAGGTGCGCGAGCTCCTCGAGCGGCCCGCCCTCGGCCGGGCAGCGGCCGCCGTCGCCCGCCTCCAGCATCAATAGTCCGCAGCTCTGGCACCGGGAGCCTCGGCGGTCGAAGCCGGGCTCGAGCAGCAGGGTCTGCACGCGACGCTCGTTGAGCGCCTCGAGCGTGTCCTCGGGTCCGCCGACCCCGCGCCCGCCGCTGCCCACCCCGGCGGCCAGCCGCTCGAGCGCGTCGCGTTCGCACTCCTTCTCGTCCTCAAGCACAAGCTTGGCCAGCGCGTCGCGGATCTCGTCGTCGCCGGCGCTCGAGAGGTCGACCTCGATCCGGCCCGGGGCCAGGCACGCCCTCACCTCGGCCGACAGGTACGTCTCCAGGCGGGGAACGATCTCGACTGGGCCGCCGAGCGCGACTCGATGGAAGCGCTCCTCGCGGAAGCGCTGATTGACGCCTTCGGCCACCCGCCGCAGGTGATCGTCGGTGTCCTTCTCGACGCTTCGCTCGTAGCGCGCCTGCGACCAACCGCCCTGGTCGTGCTGGCCGTGGACGTACTCGTAGATGTTCGCGTGTTCCTCCAGGGCGTCCACCGGTCCACCCAGGACCCGGCCGGCGCGCCGGCTGACCAGGGCGACCAGCCACCGGCGCTGCTGCAGGGCCGAGACCAGCGGCTCGACATAGGCCGAGCGCCCGATGATCACGCGTCCCGGGGTGGGTCGCGAGAGCTGAATCACCTCGAACAGGTCGTCCTGCCCGGAGCAGAACACGCCGAGGGCGCCGGCGCCTTTAAATTGGTCCCGGCCACCCTCACGGGAGCTCAGGTAGCTGTCGACGCGCTGCAGATCGGAGCGGAGCCCGACGAGCTCGTCGTGGCTGAGACCACCCGCAGCGTCGAGTTCGCGGGCGGCCTGGTCGATCAGGGACCGGATCTGGGCCGACCGCGCGGGGGCGGTGGCGAACCGCTCGGGATCGAGGTCCAGATACAGGCTGATGACCGGATGGCCGGTGCGGTGCTCGATGAGCCGTCTAGCGGGATCAGCTGCGACGCTCACGCGTCCGGCTTACCCGCGCTATTCGCACCGAAAACCGGTGCCATGAGCGGGCGCCGCGTCAGAGGAGTCCGTCGAGCGCCTGGTTGACCAGCTCGTCGGCTCGGGCGTTCTCGGCCCGGGGCACGCTGCGTACCCGCCAGGCGTCGAATCGACGCAGCGCCGCGATCGCCTCGGCGTGGAGCGGCTTCATCACCGGGTGCTTGACCTTGTAGGCGCCGGTCAGCTGCTTGGCGACCAGCTCGGAGTCGTTGACGATCTCGACCTCGGTGGCTCCGAGGGCGCGAGCGCGCTCCACCCCTCGAAGGAGTGCCTGGTACTCGGCCACGTTGTTCGTGGCCACGCCGATCGTCTCGGCCAGCTCGTCCAGCACGGCGCCATCGGGGCTCGAGACGACCACGCCGATCGCCGCCGGCCCGGGGTTACCTCTCGCGCCGCCGTCGACGTGGAGGACGACCTTCACGAGGAGCGCGAACTCAGACTCAATCCGTGGCCAGCTGCGGGAGCTCGCCGGTGACCCGCGGACGGCGCCGATCCCGCACCTCGCGGTTGCCTCCGCCCGCCGAATCGCGGCGCCGGGAGGACTTACGGCGGTCGACGATCACCTCGACGTTCGGATCGTCGGAGTAGTAGCTCTCGAGCCGCGGGAGCAGCTCGTCGGCCAGTTCCTCCGGTACTACGCAATAGATCACTCGGGAGAGGTTAGAGGCGCTGCGCGAGGTCCACCATCGAACCTTTGTCCATGCCGCGGCAGGGCGCGCTCACGGGACGGCGAGCGCCCCGTGCTCGTCGTAGGCCGCATTCGGCTCGCGTTCGTGGGGGCTCAGCTCATCGAGCTCGTAGCCTCGCCCGGCCTCGCGCACGAGCGGGACGTCGTCGGACAGGTCCACCTCGTAGCGATACCAGCAGAGCTCCCAGGCGGCCACGATATCGACGCGGCTGGAATGCTCTTGATTCGGGTGTATCGAGACGATCGGCGCTCCCAGCGAGCGCGACACCCCGGCCACGGTGCGCCGGTGCTCTGAGTTGTTGAACAGCTCGATCGCCGAGGCGATCTTCTGCCCCGCTCCCATTGGGACCGCCCGTACGTGGCGGGGCTCCCGGCCGGGCTCGCGCGTGCGCTTACGGGGTGCCCGAGGCCGCGGGGCTTCCTCGTCCGCCCCGGGCGCCGGCTCGTCGGCTCGCATCGGCTCCATCTCCGGCTCCGGCGCCTCGGACGGCGGGCTCTCCCGGCGCCGGCGCAGGCGGCTCAGAAGCGATCCGCGGCGGTTCGAGGTGCTCTGGCCGGTGTCGTAGGTGGGCACCGTGCCCTCCCTGACCCAGCCCTCGTGCAGGGCGCGGGACTTGCACAGCTCGCACACCGAGCGCCGCACCCCGCTGTCCAGATAGACCTCGGCGTGCTCGCCGCGCAGCAGGGTCCTGCCGCATACGTCGCAGACCGTTATGGCCGTCGACGGCCTGATGTCCTTCGTTGCCACGCCGAGCGACTGTATCGGACGTGCCCTAGGCCTTCACGGCCTCTTTCTCGGCCCTGGCCTCTTCGACCACCTTGCCGGCCAGATGCCCCGGGACCTCCTCGTAGCGCAGGAACTCCATCGTGAACTCGCCCTGGCCGCCGGTGATCGAGCGCAGGTCGGGCGCGTAGGAGAGCATCTCGGCCATCGGCGCCTCGCATTTGACCTCGGTCATTCCGGCGCCCACCGGCTCCATGCCGAGCGGACGGCCGCGCCGGGAGTTCAGGTCGCCGATCACGTCGCCGACGGCGTCTTCGGGCACCGACACGGTGACCAGCATGATCGGCTCGAGCAACACCGCCCCGGCCTGCTCCATGGCCTGCTTCATGGCCAGCGAGCCGGCCAGCTTGAACGCCATCTCGGAGGAGTCGACCGTGTGATACGAGCCGTCGTAGAGCCGCACGCGGACGCCCTTGACCGGGTAGCCGGCCACGACGCCCTCGCGCATCGCCTCGAGCACGCCCTTCTCGACCGCCGGGATGAATCCGGAGGGCACCACGCCGCCCTTGATCGCGTCGACGAACTCGAAGCCGGGGTGGGCGGGGTCATCATCATGAAGAGGCTCGATCTCGATGTGCACGTCGCCGAACTGTCCCCGTCCGCCGGTCTGCTTCTTGTGGCGACCGTGGGCCTTGGCCGGCTTGCGGATCGTCTCCTGGTAGGGCACGTGAGGCTGGTTGAGGATCACCTCAGCCCCGAAGCGAGACTTCAGCCGCTCGACGATCACCTCGACGTGGACCTGGGAGAGCCCGGCCACGATCTGCTCGCCGGTCTGCTCGTCGCGGTGCAGATCGATCGTGGGGTCCTCCTCCTGGAGGCGGCGCAGCGCCGTGAACACCTTCTCCTCGTCGCCCTTGCTCTTGGGCTCGACCGCGAAGGCCATCACCGGCGCGGGCAGCTTGATGCTCGGCATTTCGATCGGCTCGTCGCGCACGGCCAGCCAGTCACCCGCCTTGGTCTCCTTGAGCTTGGCCACCGCGCCGATGTCGCCGGGACCGAACTCGCTCGGATGCCCGGTGTTCGTGCCCTCGAAGGTGAGCAGCGTGCCGACCCGCTCCTTGGTGTGGGTGCGGGTGTTCAGCACCTGCGTGTCCTGCCTGATCGTGCCCTGGTAGACGCGGAACAGGTTGATCCGGCCGGCGAACGGGTCGGCGCGGGTCTTGAATACGTAGGCGAACATCTCCTTGTCCTCGACCGGCTCGAGGGTGACCTCGCCGACGTCCAGACCGCCGTGCTTGACCGGCGAGGGCAGGTCGTCGACGATCGCGTCGAGCAGCCGGTTGACGGCCAGGTTGCGCGTGGCCACGCCGCAGGTGACCGGGAACATCGCGCCATGGTTGGTCCCGTCCTTGAGCGCGGTGACGATCTCCTCGTGGGAGATCTCCTCGCCCTCCAGGTAGCGCTCCATCAGCGCATCGGAGTTCTCGGCCACCTCGTCCATGAGCTTCTCGCGGTACTCCTGCGCCTGCTCGGCCAGCTCGTCGGGGATCGGGATCCCCTTGCAGCTCTCGCGCGCTGCGCCGTCGTACTCGTAGGCCTTCATGTCGACCAGGTCGATCACGCCCCGGATCTCGTGCTCTGAGCCGATCGGAATCTCGGTGGCCACCACGTGGGGACCGAAGGCGGACTTGAGCGACTCGAGCGTGCGGAAGAAGTCGGCCCGCTCGCGGTCGAGCATGTTGACGAAGATCAGGCGGGCCAGGTCGAGCTCGGCGGCGCGCTGCCACAGGCGGTTGGAGTGCACCTCGACGCCCATCACGCCGTTGATCACGAACACGGCGGACTCGCATACCCGTAGGGCGCCCAGCGCGTCGGCGATGAAGCTCGGATCGCCCGGGGTGTCGATCAGGTTGACCTTGCGCTCCTGCCACTCGAAAGTCGACATCGCCGCCGTGATCGACATCTGTCGCGACTTCTCGTCGGGATCGCTGTCCGACGCCGTTGTCCCGTCGACCACCGACCCCATCCGGTTGGTCGTGCCGGCCTGGAAAAGCAGAGCCTCGTGCAGCGAGGTCTTTCCACTACCGCGGTGGCCGACGAGCGCCACGTTGCGGATGCGATCCGCGGCCTTGTGCATGCCGTGCTCCTCTCCTCGAATGGTGCAGGAACGCGACGATACCGGGCCGCGCGCGAACGCGGCCCAGACTCAGTCCAGCTCGCCGGCCAGCTTGCCCCGGAGGCGCAGCACTGCCTTGGTGTGCAGCTGGGAGACGCGCGACTCGGTGACCCCGAGCACCTCGCCGATCTCCCGCAGGGTCAGGTTCTCGTAGTAGTAGAGCGCGACGACCAGCTTCTCGCGCTCGGGCAGGGCGGCGATCGCGTCGGCGATCCGGTCGCGCAGCTCGGACTGGTCCATGAGCTGCTCGGGATCGGGGGCGCCCCGGTCGGGCAGCGTGTCGAGCAGCGAGATCGCGTCGCCGGTCGAGTCCGACACGCTCCAGAGCTCGTCCAGGGCGACGATCGTCGAGTTGGAGATCTGGAGCAGGGCGTCCTGGAAGTCCTCGACCGAGACGTTCAGCTCGCTGGCCATCTCCTCGTCGCTGGGGGCGCGCTGGAAGCGGGCCTCGAGCTTCATGTTCGCCCGCTCGATCTCCCGGGCCCGGGCGCGGACCGATCGGGGCACCCAGTCCAGCGTGCGCAGCTCGTCGATGATCGCCCCGCGGATCCGGGTGATCGCGTAGGTCTCGAACTTGATCTCCCGGCTCAGGTCGAAGCGCTGGATGGCCGAGATAAGGCCGCCCAGGCCGTAGGAGATCAGGTCGGATTCCTCGACGTGGGCGGGCAGGCCCGAGCTCATCCGGCCGGCTACGTACTTGACCAGCGGCGAGTAGGCGACGACCAGCCGTTCGCGCGCGCGTTCATCGCCGGTCGCTTTGAACCGCCTCCACAGATCCTGTAGCTCGATCGCTTTGACGTTCGTCTCCAATGTGCCCCCGACGTTATTAGTCCGCGCCTCAGGCGCGGGGATGAGCGCGCGAATACGTGGACCTTAGGCGGGCCGACTCGACGCGAGTGTAAACCTGAGTGGTCGAAATAGTCGCATGGCCAAGGAGTTCCTGGATCGCTCTGAGGTCCGCGCCGCCGTCGAGCAGATGGGTCGCGAACGAGTGCCGCAGCGCGTGCGGATGAGCCCGGGCCAGTCCCGGAGAGCGCGCCACCGCGGCCCTGGCCCAGCCGTTCAGCCGCCGCCTGATATCCGAAGTGGAAAGCCGGCGACCAGATTTGGAGAGGAATAGTGCGGGATGGCCGTCGCCGGTCTGCAACAGCGGCCGGCCCCGGGCCAGATAGCGCTCGATGGCCTGCCGCGCGTGCTCGCCCAGCGGCACCAGCCGGGTCTTTCCCCCCTTGCCCTCGACGCGGACGGACTCGGCGTCGAAATCGACCGACTCGAGGTCGAGCGAGACGAGCTCCTCGGCGCGCAGCCCGCAGGCGTAGGCGAGCTCGAACACGGCCCGGTCGCGCAGCTCGAGCGGCGTGGCGGCCGGGATCGAGTCCAGCAGTGCGTCCACCTCGGTGGTCTTCAGCACGTGCGGGAGGCGCTGGGGGCGCTTTGGCGAGCTCAGGAGCTCAGCCGGGTTGTCGATCCGGGCGCCGGCTTCGATCTGGGCCCGGAACAGGCCCCGCAATGCGGCCAGCCGGCGGGCGATCGTGGCCGGCGCGATCCCACGCTCGGCCAGGCCGGCGGCGTACCGGCGCAGGGTCCGGACGTCGACGTCGGCCGGATCGGCCCCGCGCTCCTGCGCCCAGGCCGCGAAGTGACCCGCGTCGCCGGCGTACGCGGTCCGCGTCTTCTCAGCTACCGCCCGGCGGCGCAGGTCGTCGTCGAAGGTAGCCAGAGCTGCGTCCCAGGCGGAGGCTGCGGGTGCCGGCATCGCTGACATGGAGGCACGATATTCGCCGCGGGGAGCGGCGAGCCTGCTCGGCTTGTCGGTCAGCTGACGGAGACCAGCGTGCCGATCGGCGTGTACTGGTAGACGTCGTGGGCCTCGGAGTACGGCATCTCGACACAGCCGAGGCTCTGGGCCGACCCGTAGGAGCCCCGCAGGAAGCCGTGCAGGGCGTCTCCCCCGTTGAAGTAGCTCACCCAGGGGACGCCGGGATCGCTGTAGTGGCTCCCGTCAGGGTTGGTGCCGCTCATCGTGGTCGATGGGAGGTGCTCGAACACGGCAAAGACGCCCTTCGCGGTCGGCGCGGCCGGAATGCCCGTGTTGACGGCCCCGGAGACGACGGTTCTGCCGTCGTGCCAAGTCGACTGGGTCTCGGGGCTGCCCTCGCTCACCTGCACGAACGTGTAGCCGAACGTGTTGTGGTGATCCTGCACCGCGGCGTTGATCAGCGCCTTCCACAGCAGCGGGCCCGGGTCCCCGTCGGCGGCGAGGCCGTTGTTGTCCTGGAAGGCCATGATCGCGGCCTTGGTCATCTCACCGAAGGTGCCGGGAGCCCACATGTTCCTGAGCGTGGCCGGGGTGTTCGGATAGCGCCAATCGAACGTTCCAGCCGGCGCCTTGACCGCCGCGGCCTCCTGACCGGCGATCGTGTGGCCCGGCGACGAGCCCGAGTACGTGAAGCGCAGCGGCAGGTAGCCGAGCACCGCCAAGAGCTGCTGCAACCGGGTCGTCGAGCCGCCCGGCACCGTCCAGGTTCCCCACGTCGGGTCGCCGACCGGCTTGGAGCCAACCAGGTTGACGCCCTTGGGCAGGCCGATGGTCACCTTGGCACCGAGGCCGTAGCCGTAGCCCTCGGGGCGGAACACGATCGTGCGGTCGTTGACCCGATGCCACGTGCCCTGGGACGACGGATTGACTTGCGGCATGACGCCGCCGAGCGCCTCGCGGAAGGGCTTGGAGAAGGTCAGCGTGATCGGCGTGCTGGCCTTGATCGTCGAGCCGGCCGCCGGGCTGGCCAGCGCGCTGGTGGCGGCGCCGCCCGGGAACCAGCTCACGAGCGCGGCCTTCGAGCTCTCCCAGGCACGGGGCGCAGCGGCCACCCAGATCGTGCCGGCCGCGGCCGTGCGTGCCAGGGTGACCTGAGACTGCGGCGTACCGAAGGTCTGCCGGTGCAGGCTGTTCGGCGAGGAACCCGAGGAGAAGGTCGCCACCGGCTGGGCGAACTGCAGTTGCAGCGGCTGTCCGTTGCGCACGGTCAGGAAGTGGTTGACCAGGTGGGCTCGCGGCGCGGTGACCTTGACCTCCAGGCGCTGGGTCTTGCCGGTGAGCCAGGCATTCCAGCTCGGCCGCTTGACCACGACGTCGATGGTCAGGGTCTCACCGGCCGGAATCCGCTTGCTCGGCCAGATCTGCCGACCGGTCCGGTGTACCGGCACCTGGTCGTTGGCCGGGCCGGTCACCGCGCTCACGCTCTCGATCGTCCCCCCGCCAAGCGGCAGACCGATCTTGGCCAGCGCGACCGGATCGCTGGAAAGGCTGGGTTTGGAGGTCTTGAGCGCCACGCCGCCGGCGACCGCCGCGGCGACCACGATCAGCAGGGCCACTCCGACCGCATAGGGCCACCGGCGCCGGGCGTGGCGGCGCGGCGGCAACGGCGCCGTGCGCCCTGGACGGCGGCTCGGCCTTGCCGGACTGCGCTCAGGGCGTAGGTAGGAAACTCGGGCCAGCGGTGATCACCCCTTTTGCTCGCGTGCAATCGTAGCGGTCCGCTCCCCGGATACCTGTCGATCACCGGTCTCTGGGCGGAAATGCAACGCCCGTTTCAGGTTCCTCTCGCGAAACCTCTCGCCCACACCGGGGCGCGCCATGCGTCCGGCTAGCCTGTAACCGCGCCGAGCGAGGCGCTCGAGACGAGCTTGGCGTATTTGGCCAGCGCGGCGGCGGGGGCCGGGCGATCGGGCGCGCGGTAGTCCTTCGTCCGGGCCGCGATCTCCTCGTCGCTCAAGGCGACGTCCAGGCGACGGGCGTCGACGTCGAGGGTGATCTCGTCGCCGTCGCGGACGATCCCGATCGGGCCGCCGCGGACCGACTCGGGCGCGACGTGGCCGGCCATGAGTCCGCGGGTGGCGCCCGAGAACCGGCCGTCGGTCAGGAGAGCCACGTGTTCTCCGAGTCCTTCGCCCACCAGGGCCGCCGTGACCGCGAGCATCTCGCGCATACCGGGGCCGCCGGCCGGCCCCTCGTTTCGGATCACAACCACGTCACCGGGCTTGATCCCCTGGGTGCGCACCGCGGCCATCGCGTCCTCCTCGGACTCGAACACCCGGGCCGGACCGGTCTGCCGCCGACGCTCGTAGCCGGCCACCTTGACCACGCACCCCTCGGGGGCGAGGTTGCCCTTGAGGATGACCAGGCCGCCGGTGTCCTTGAGCGGGTTGCTCAGGGGGCGCACAACCTCCTGGCCTTCTTGTTCGGTGGCCTCGTCGGCGTGCTGGCCGACCGTCTTGCCCGTCACGGTCTGTGCGGATTCGTGCAGGATCCCGGCCTCTTTCAGCCGCTTCAGGACGAGCGGGACCCCTCCGGCCGCGTACAAGTCAGGCGCGACGTATCGCCCGCTCGGCTTGAGGTCGCAGAGCAGCGGCGTGCGCTCGCTGATCCGGTCGAAGTCGTCGATGTTCAGATCGACGCCGATCTCCTTCGCCACGGCCAGTAGATGCAGGACGCCGTTGGTCGAGCCGCCGCTGCAGGCGATCGCGGCGATCGCGTTCTCGAGGCTCTCCCGGGTGATGATGTCGCTCGGCTTCTGGCCGCGCTTCAGGACGTCCATGACCAGCTGACCGGCTCGCTTGGCCACGTCGCCCTTGTGGGCGTCCTCGGCGGGGACGCCCGAGTAGTTGGCCGGCGAGATCCCGAGCACCTCGAAGGCCATCGCCATCGTGTTGGCGGTGAACTGACCGCCGCAGGCGCCGGCGCCGGGCGAGGCCGCCTCTTCGATCGCGGTCAGCTCCTCATCGGTGATGCGCCCGGCGGCGTGCGCGCCGACGGCTTCGAACACCTCCTGGATGGTGATCCGCTGGCCGTTGTACTGACCCGGGTAGATCGAGCCGCCGTAGAGCATCAAGCTCGGCACGTTCAGCCGGCACAGGGCCATCACGGTGGCGGGGATCGTCTTGTCGCAACCGCTGATCGCGATCACCGCATCGAAGGCGTGGGCCGAGGCGACCAGCTCGATCGAGTCGGCGATCACCTCGCGGCTGACGAGCGAGGCCTTCATCCCCTCGGTGCCCATGGTGATGCCGTCGGAGATCGCGATCGTGTTGAGCTCCATCGGGGTCCCGCCGGCCTCGCGGATCCCCTCCTTGACCTTGGCGCCCAGCGCGCGCAGGTGGAAGTTGCACGGCATCGTCTCGGTCCACGTGTTGGCCACGCCGATGATCGGCTTGGACAACGCCTCGTCGTCGTAACCGATGCCCTTCAGGTAGGCCCGGGCGGCGGCCCGCTCGGGGCCTTCGGTGAGCGCTCGGCTCTTGTGCTTTAGGTCCATGGCGCGCGAACCTTAGCGGGCGCGCTTTGGGAGGTCCTAGGCGGCTGACTGCCGATCGCCCGTGGTCGGCGGGCCCTGCCCATCGTCACTTGCGAGCTGGCGCATCCGGGCCCGCTCCCACTGCGAGAGGCGCCAGAGGTCGCGCCTGACCTGGGCGGGATCGAGCTGGCGACCGGGCAGGTGCATGTTCGCGGTGGAGATCAGCCGCCGCTCGTCGCCGGTCAGCGCCATCCACTTGGCCAGCACGTCATCGGAGTCGGGCAGCCGGCTCGAGCCGTAGGGCCGGGTCTCGTCCGGGAAGGTGACGCAGTACTCGTTGAGCAGCCGGTGGGTCTGGGCCAGGTAGGCGAGGATCGGGCGGTGGGGGTAGATCAGGTAGGCGTACGGAGCGCCCCCGGTGCCACCGGCGTCGTCAGGCCCGTCGGCCAGCGTGCCCCACACCCGGAGGAAGCCGAGGTCGCGGTACATCGACCACTCCTCCTCGTTGACGCACGAACGCAAAAGCGCCCGGGCTCGCTGCTCGGCGCGACGCTCGCGACCGGGGTCATACGACCAGGTCGGCGTGCGTTCCCGGTGAGAGCGCAGGCGGGTCCAGACCTCATCGATCCGCGGGACGATCAGGTCGGAGAGCAGCGCGAGCGCGACGAGGGCGGTCGCTGCGAGCGCCAGCAGCACGGCGGGGGCGCCCCTACCGGCCGCCCGCCGCGCGCGGGAAGAAGATCACGCGGTCGGCGTCCCAGGGAATCTCTTCGAATGAGCGGACCATGATCGACTCGCGTCGGCCTTCCTTGCCGGCGACCGGCACAGCCGCCCACAGGCCGGCATCGAGCTGGCGCCGGAACTCCTCGATCAGGCGCTGCTCGTCCTCGGCCCGCTCCACGTCTCCCTCGGCGATCAGAACCTCTCCATGACCCGGTTTCATCCTCAGGAAACGCACGGGTCGATTATGTCAGAACCTTGCCGGCGTCCCGCCCGCCTGACCCCACCGATGAGGGGGTTTTGTGCGGTTTGGAGGCGATTCCGAGAATGTCGACCGGGCCGGCTCCGGAGCCGATCTCGGTCAGGCCCTGGGCGACCGCCTGGGAGGCGAGCTCCTTGGCCGCGCGGGCCGCGCTCAGCGTGTCGTCGCCGTGGGCGAGCCGGGCAGCCAGGACCGAGGAGTGCGTGCATCCGGACCCGTGCGCGGCTCCGCCCGGATGGCGCGGACCGGGCAGCTCGACCAGCCGCTCGCCGTCGAAGAACACGTCGACCGCCTCCTCGCGGTGCCCGCCCGTGATCACCACGGCGCCGGGGCCCAGGGCGTGGACGCCTCGGGCCAGCTCCTCCACGTCGTTCTTTTCCGGGTCCCCCACGAGGGCGCGCGCCTCGGGCACGTTCGGGGTGACGACGGTGACGCGCCGGAGGAGCAGCCGAATGAGCGTGTCACGGGCGGCCGGCTCGAGCAGCTCGGCACCCGACTCGGCGACCATCACCGGGTCGAGCACGACCGGCGTGGCGTCTGGCAGCTCGTCCAGCGCGGTGGCCACCGCCTCGATGGTGGTCTTGTCGCCCAACATCCCGATCTTGACCGCGTCCACGCCGATGTCCTGTGCCACCGCACGGACCTGGGCAATGATGATGTCGGGCGGGATCGGGTGAACCGCGGTCACTCCGACGGTGTTCTGGGCCGTGATCGCGGTGATCGCGGTCATCCCGTGCACGCGGCAGGCGGCGAACGCCTTGAGGTCGGCCTGGATGCCGGCGCCCGCGCCGGAGTCCGACCCTGCGATCGAGAGGACGCGGGGGATCGACACGACCCCGAGGGTACCCGCGCTGACTCATGGCGCCACCGTGAACCGGCCGCCCACGGCGCGCCGGACGTAGCCGCCGAGCTCCAGGGCGGCGAGGTCGCGCAGGCCCTGGTCGGGATCGAACCCGGCCCGGGCAAGCGCCGCGAGCGTGTCGTGACCGCCGGCCACCGCCGCCAGCAGCGCGCGTAGCTCGGCCGGCGGCTTCGGTCGCAGGTCGGCCGCGCGCCGCATGCCCGCGCCGAACAGGTGGTCGAGGACGTCCTGGGGCCCGCGGACCAGTCGCGCGCGGTTGGCCAGAAGCCAGTTGGTGCCGACGGATTGGGGCGCCGTGACCCTGCCCGGAACGGCGCCGACCGGGCGCCCGAGCTCCTCGGCCAACCGGGCGGTGACGAGCGCCCCTGAGTACTCGCTGGCCTCGACCACCACGGTCATCGCGGCCAGCGCGGCGATGATCCGATTGCGGGCCAGGAACATCCAGCGCCGCACATTCGTGCTCGGGCCGAGCTCGGACACGGCCGCCCCGTTGGCGACGATGCGGCCGTACAGCACCCGCTTGCCCGGGGGATACGGCTGGTCGGCCGGGCCGGGGAGCACGGCCACGGTCGGAGCGCCCGCCTCGAGCGCGCCGGCGTGGGCCGCCGAGTCGACCCCCAGAGCCATCCCGCTCACCACCGTGAGGCCGGCGAGGCCCGATCCCCGCCCGAGCGAGCGGGCCACCTCCCGACCGTATTCCGTGGCCCGGCGCGAGCCGACGATCGCGACCGGGTCGCCGCTCACCAGCGCGAGCATCTGCGGCAGCCCACCAGCGACGTGGAGCACGGCCGGCGGCGCGGGGAGCCTCCGGAGCGCCGGCGGGTAAGCCGGATCGCAGGCGCAGATCGTCTCCAGGCCGGCCCCGTCTGAGCGCGACCTCAGCGCGGCGAGGTCGAGTTCGTCGAGCTCGGCGCGCAGGCGATCTCGCTCGCGGCCCCCCACGGCCGCGATCAGCTCATCGTCGTCCAGCAGCAGCACCGACTCGATCTGGCTGCGGACCTGGTCGATGTGGCCGGCCATCCGGCCGAGCAGCCACGTCCGGGCCGTGCACGCGTCACAGGTGGCTGGCGTCATGCGGCGAGCGCCGTATCGGCGGCGCTGCGCTGGCGCAGGCTTAGCGCGGTGAGCACGTCGTCGGTGGTGATCCGTTCGCGCCCCTCGAGATCGGCGACCGTCTGGGCCACCCGCACCACCCGGTGGCGCCCGCGCGCGCTCAGGGTGCCGACCCCGTAAGCCTGAGCGAGCAGCCGCTCGGCCGCCTCCTCGAGCCGGACGTGCCGGCGGACCACCCGGGCGTCCATCTCCCCGTTGCAGCTCGCCGCGGTGCCGGCCAGCCGGTGCCGCTGGCGCTCCCGAGCGGTGGCGACCCGCTCCCGCGTGCGGGCCGAGGAGGTGTGCGGCGGGGCGCACAGCTCCTGCTCGCTCGGTCGCTCGACGCCGATCAGGAGATCCATCCGATCGAGCAGCGGACCGCTCAGGCGCCGTTGGTGGCGGCGCAGGTCCGGCTCGCCGCACCGGCACCGGTCCGCCACGCCGGCGAACCCACACGGGCACGGGTTGGTGGCCGCGACCAGCATGAAGCGGGTCGGGAACCTCAGCGCCCGCTGGGCGCGCACGATCGTCACGCAGCCGTCCTCGAGCGGCTGGCGCAGCGCGTCGAGGCTCGAGCGCTGGAACTCGGCCAGCTCGTCGAGGAACAGCACGCCGTGGTGGGCAAGCGTGGCCTCCCCGGGCCGCGGCGGCGCGCCCCCGCCGACCAGTCCGGACGCCGAGATCGTGTGGTGGGGTGCCCGGAACGGGCGAGCCCGGACGAGCCCGGATGCGTGCAGGCCGGCCACGCTGTGGATCCGGGTGACCTCGATCGCCTCCTCGCGGGTCATCGCGGGCAGGACCGAGGGCATCCGCCGCGCGAGCATCGTCTTGCCGGTGCCGGGCGCCCCCTCCAAGAGGAGGTTGTGCCCGCCGGCCGCGGCGATCTCGAGCGCCAGGAGCGGTGCCGAGTGGCCGCGGATGTCGGCCAGGTCGGGCTCGGATGCATCGGTCGCCTGGGTCGGCTCGAACGGTTCGCGCGGGAGGGGCGGTGGCGCGGCTCCGGTGAGCACCTCCACCGCGGCGCGCAGGCTCGACACGCCGGCGATCTCGAGCCCCTCCACGAGCGCCGCCTCGCGGGCGCGTTCCCGCGGCACGATCAGGCGCCGCAGACCGGCGCGGCGGGCTCCCTCGGCGACCGCCAGTGCGCCCGGCGAGTCCCGGAGCTCGCCGCTCAGCGACAGCTCGCCAAACACCGCGTATTCGTCGAGCACCCCCGGAGGCACCTGACCGCTGGCCGCGAGGACGGCCAGGGCGAGCGCCGCGTCGAAGCCGGGGCCAACCTTGCGCAGGAAGGCGGGGGCCAGATTGGCGGTGATCCGGGTCTGGGGGAACTCGAAGCGCGAGTTGAGGATCGCCGCGCGAACCCGGTCGCGCGACTCGCGCACCGCCGCGTCACCCAGCCCGACGATCGTGAACGCCGGAAGGCCGGCGCGGATGTCGACCTCGACCGCAACGTGCCGCGGATCGATCCCGTCGATGGCGAATGTGGCGATGCGCGCGAGCATCGCCCCAACGTACGCGGCGGCGCGTCAGACGTGGTCCTCGTCGCGTTCCAATTCTGCTCAGGGCCGCCGAGCCCGGTTGCGCAGAATTGTGACGCGGCGTGAACCACCTGTCACACGATCGTCCGTAGCGTGATCGCCGTGTCCGCCGACCGCCGTCCCCAACTCGGTCGCCTCGGTGAGCAGCTCGCCGCCGAGCACCTGATCCGGCGCGGATTTCAGATCGTCGATCGCAACTACCGCACGCGATGGGGCGAGCTCGACATCGTCGCCTACGACGGGCGGACCTTGGCCTTCTGCGAGGTCAAGGCGCGGCGGCTGAGCGAGCCCGGGCGCGATCCTCTGGAGTCGGTCCATTCACGCAAGCGGACCAAGGTCCGCAAGATGGCCGGCCGGTGGCTGGTCGAGCGGACCGACCGGCCGTACGCCGAGAACATCCGCTTCGACGCGATCGGCGTGACATTCGATACCGCCGGCCGCCTCGTGCGGCTCGATCACCTGGAGGGGGCGTTTTAGTCCGCGAGTGCGAGGGACTCGACGAGGGCGCCCGCCTCGGTCAGCGCGAGCTGCTGGTAGGCCATCGACTGGAACGACAGCCGGTGCAGCGGCGAGACGCCAAGCCGCTCGATCGCCTCGCGATGCTCGGGCGTCGAGTAGCCCACGTGCTGGGCGAACTCCCACCCGGGATGGGCGGCATCGGCGCGGCGCATATACCGGTCGCGGGTCTCCTTGGCGATTACCGACGCCGCGGCGATCGCGGCGCTCTTGGCATCGCCGTCGATCACCGCTCGCTGATCGTGCCCGGTCGGACCCACCGGGAAGCCGTCGCTCAGGCAGACGCAGCTCGGGCAGGCCACCCTGGAGAGCGCGTCGCGCAGGGCGGCCAGGTTGGTCTTGTGCAGCCCCCGTGCGTCGATTCCCGGAGCGCACCGCGACACGATCGCCACCTTGGCGGCGATCCGCAGGATCACCGGAAAGAGCTCGGCCCGCGCCTCCGGCGTCTGCTGCTTGGAGTCGTTCAGGGCGCCCAGGGCGCGCACCTCGCCCGGGCCGATCCGCTCCAGGTCGAACAGGACGCCCGCGGCCACGAGCGGGCCGGCGAGGCACCCCCGCCCCGCCTCGTCGGCGCCCGCCACGAACCTCACGCCGAGCGCGCGGTCGAACCGGAACAGCCGGCGAGCCGGGCGGGAGGCGGGCTTGCGCCGGCCGTTCGCCCGGTTAGAGGAAGCCGATCCGTTTCGGCGGCCAGTAGGTGAAGAAAGCGACACCGATCATCCACTTGTCCGGCACGGGGCCCCAGTATCGGCTGTCCTCCGAATCCGGACGATTGTCCCCCATCATGAAGTACTCGCCGGGCGGAATCTTGATCGCTGTCCGGAAATTGCAGGCAGGAGTGCCGGGACTGCACTGGATGATGTAGGAGTCCTTCTCGCGCACGCCGTTGCGGTAGACGTGGCCGTCGACGATCGAGACGGTGTCGCCCGGGCCGGCGACCACGCGCTTGATGAACGTCTGGCTGGACTCCTGAGGGGTGGGCTTGTCGCACGCCCGAGGGGTGCCGGTCCCTGCGCTCGAGTCGCCACAGGCCGGGTTGGGGAAGTCCGCCCCATGCGGTGGATGGAACACGACGACGTCCCCCACGCTCGGATTCCCGGCCAGCCGATTGGTCAGGACCCGCTGTCCGACATCCAGGGTGGGCACCATCGACGGGCTGGGGATCCGGTACGGCTTGACGATGAACGCCTGGATCAGCAGTGCCAGCGCCACCGCGACGGCCACGGTGACCACCAGTTCGATCAGCCCCTTCACGCCCGAGCTCCGTGCCCGGGCACTACAGGAATCCGATCCGGTCGGGCGGCCAGTAGGTCAGGAACGCCTTGCCGATGATCCAGGCCCGGGGGACCGGGCCCCAGAACCGGCTGTCCTCCGAGTCGGGGCGGTTGTCGCCCATCATGTAGTACTCACCGCGCGGGACCGTGATGGTCTGCGGGAAGTCGCAGGCCGCGTCGCCGTTGCAGGGCGCGATGTAAGCGTCGGGCTCGCGCTTGCCGTTGCGGATGACGTGGCCGTTGCGGATCGAGAGATGATCGCCGGGTAGCCCGACGACACGCTTGATGAAGGTCTGCGAGGAGGGGTGCTTCCAGGCGACCTGACAGGCCATGGCGGCGTACTGCCCGCTCTGGTTCTCGCCCTCGCTCGGATCGGCGCAGCCCTGGTCGTAGTTGTTCGGCGGGTGGAACACCACGATGTTGCCGACGTGCGGGGATGAGAAGTCCATGGCGAGGCGATCGACCAACACCCGCTGGTCGATGCGAACGGTCGGCAGCATCGACCCGCTGGGGATCCGGTAGGGCTTGACCAGGAACGCCTGAATCCCCAGCGCGAGGGCCAGCGCGGTGACCACGATCACCGCCAGCTCGATCAGGGTGCCTACCGGCGACTTCCTCGCCTTGGTCACTCCTGCGGGTCGCCGGCGGATGCCTCCTCGGCGGCCGGACCGGCGTCCTGCGGCGCCGTCGGGGAGGCGGGCTCCTCGGAGCCCTCAGCGCTCGCTTCGGCGTCGGCGCCCTCGCCCGCTGCGGGCGCGGCGCTGGCCTCGGTGTCGGCGGCGGCCTCGGGGGCCGTCGCGGCCGCCTCGGGGGCCGTCTCGGTCGCCTCGGCGCTCGGCTCCTCGTCGGGCGCCGGCTCCTCGGGTGCGGTGCCGTGCAGCAGCTCGCGCTCGACCGCGACCTCCGGCGTCGTGCTGCGCCGCTCGCGGACACGGGCGCGCTTGCCCACCCGCCCTCGCAGGTAGTACAGCTTGGCGCGGCGGACGTCGCCCCGCGAGGCCACCTCGATGCGCTCGATCTTCGGCGAGTGCAACGGGAAGGTCCGCTCCACGCCAACTCCGAACGACTGCTTGCGTACGGTGAACGTCTCGCGGGCTCCGTGGCCCTGGCGCTTGATCACAACGCCCTCGAACACCTGGGTCCGGCGGCGCGTCCCCTCGATGACCTGGAAGTGAACGCGCAGGCGGTCGCCGGCGTCGAACGTCGGTACACGACGAAGTTGGGCGCGCTCGAGGCTGTCGATCACGGTGCTCATGGCGGTGCAGGTCCCTGCCGCACCCTGCGGTGCTCGGCATTCGGGCGTAGTCCACGGCGCAGGTGCGCACGTTGGCGGGCGGCGACTAGGATAGCGGACCTCGCGCGGCGCTCTGCTGCAGCCGCCATTCGCGGATCCGGGCGTGGTGGCCGGAGAGCAGCACGTCGGGGACGCGCCACCCGCGATATTCGGCCGGACGGGTGTAGTGCGGATACTCGGGCGCCCCGCCCAGCGCATCGCTGAAGGACTCCTCCAACGCGGAGTCGGGATGACCGAGCGCGCCGGGCAGCTTGCGCAACACCGCGTCCGCCAGCACCATCGCGGCCAGCTCGCCGCCGGCCAGCACGTAGCGTCCGATCGATATCTCGTCGGTGGCGAAGTGCTCGATGATCCGCTGGTCGAACCCCTCGTAGCGGCCGGACAGCAGCGTCAGGGCCTCCTCGCGGGCGAGCTCGTCGACCAGCGCGTCGTCGAGCAGCTTCCCGCCCGGGGTCAGCGCGATCACGCGCCGCGTGTCGCGAAGCTCGACAGGATCGCCGGCGTAGTGGGCACGCAAGGCGGCCTCGACCACGTCCACCCGGAGCACCATTCCGGCACCCCCGCCGAACGGGGTGTCGTCCACCTGACCGGCGCTCAGCGGCGTGTGGTCGCGGTAGTTCACATACCCGATCAGGTGTCCCGCGGCGAGCGCGTTGGACACGTGGCGCTGGCGCTCGAACCACCCGAAGGCGTCGGGAAACAGCGTGAAGACGTCAATCTGCAGCGGCTACTCCTCGCCCAGAAACCGCAGGTCGACGTCGATCGCCCGCTGGTCGAGATCGACCTCACGGACGGCGTCTGAGACCAGCGGAACCAGGAGCTCGCCCCCACCGGCGCGTTCGATCTCGAGCACCTCGCAGGAGGGAAGCTCGAGCAGTTGCCGGACCACGCCGACCTCCCGCTCGCCGTCGCGAACCTGGCAGCCGGTCAGGTCCTCGGCCCACCACTCGTCGGGGCCGAGCTCGGGCGCGTCGGCCCGGGCGACCATCAGGTCCTTGCCCCGCAGCATCTCCGCCGCGGTGCGGTCGTCGTGACCGGCCACGCGGAGGATCGGGCTGCGGTCGGTCCCGGCCCGCCGGGTGACCTCGAGCTCGTGCTCTTCGATCATCACGTGCGTGGCGTCGCGCAGCAGCGGGGCGTTGGGCCGCGTGACGTGGAAGCTGCCGTCGAGTCCGTGTGGGCGGCCCACCCGTCCGGCGTGCAGCCAGTCCATCTTGGAGCCCTCAGCCGTCGACGATGTCGACGAACACGCGGCGCTTGCTCTTGGCCGCCGCGGTCTTGACCACCGTGCGCAGCGCGGCGGCGGTGCGCCCGCCCCGGCCGATCACGTTGCCGTAGTCGTCGTCGGCGACCGACAGCTCGAGCACCATTGCCCCGTCGTCCTCGTGCAGCTCGTTGACCCGCACCTGATCGGGGTGGTCCACCAGACCACGCGCCAGGTACTCGAGCAGCTCTTTCATCGCCGCGGGGCTACTGGATGCCCTGGATGCGCAGCAGCTTGCTGACCGTGCCGGTCGGCTGCGCGCCCCGCGCCAGCCAGTCGCGAACGCGCTCTTCGTCGAGCACGATCGTGGACGGGTTGGTCTGGGCGTTGTAGTGACCGACGATCTCGATCACGCGGCCGTCCCGCTTGGCGCGCTGGTCGGCCACCACCACCCGCCAGACAGGATTCTTGCGAGAGCCGATGCGCGTTAGCCGTAGTCGTACTGACATGTCGGCCGACGAGGTTAGCGTGCTTTGCCGCGGACCGGTTCATTCGGCCGAATCCCAGGGTCACAAGGGCGCACTCGGCGCCGCCTCGGAGCCGAGTGCGGATCCTGAGCCACATACGCGTCACATTCACGATCTCGGCAGCGCCGGGTCGCCGAGTGCGGGCTTATGACCCCGTCGGGAACCCACCGGCCTAAACCCACACTCGACTCGAACCCACGGTCGAGTGTGCAGTTGAGCCGGTCGTCCTGGACGTGACCCGGTCGCGTCGCGCGCGGATCAGCGGGCCTGGCGCATGAGCGCGCCGAGGTCGGGCATCTTGCCCTGGGCGACCTGGCGCATGAGCTTTCGCATCTGCTCGAACTGCTTGATGAGCTGCTTGACCGCGTGGACGTTGGTGCCCGACCCTTGGGCGATCCGTAGCCGGCGCGAGCCCTTGATCAGCTCGGGGTGGCGGCGCTCCTGTGGCGTCATCGACAGGATGATCGCCTGGATGCGGTCGAACTCCTTCTCGTCCACCTTGACGCCGCGGAGCTCCTTGCCGACGCCGGGGAGCATGCCGAGCAGCGACTGCAGGGGTCCCAGACGGCGGATCTGGCGCATCTGGTCGAGAAAGTCGTCGAGGCCGAACTCCGACTTGCGCAGCTTGCGCTCAAGCTCGGCCGCCTGCTCCTCGTCGTGGATCGACTCGGCCTTCTCGATCAGCGTCATCACGTCGCCCATGCCGAGGATGCGCTGGGACATGCGATCGGGGTGGAAGCGCTCGAACTGGTCGAGCTTCTCGCCGGTCGACGCGAACAGGATCGGCTTGCCGGTGATCGCCTTGACCGACAGCGCCGCGCCGCCGCGGGCGTCGCCGTCGAGCTTGGTCATGACCACGCCGTCGAACTGGACGACCTCGGCGAACTGCTCGGCCACGTGGACGGCGTCCTGGCCGGTCATCGCGTCGACCACGAGCAGCACGTCGTGCGGCTTGACCGCCTTCTTGATGTTGGCCAGCTCGGCCATCAGCTCCTGGTCGACGTGCAGACGGCCGCTGGTGTCGACGATCAGCACGTCCTTGCCTTCGGACTGGGCGCGGTCGCGGGCCCAGGCGGCGATCTTCACCGGATCACGGTCGGTGCCCTGCTCGTAGACCTCGGCGCCGGCCTGCCGGCCGACCTTGATCAGCTGGTCGACCGCGGCCGGGCGGTACACGTCGCAGGCCGCGACCGCCACCGACGAGCCGTGCTGCTCGCGTAGGTAGCGCGCGAGCTTCGCCGTCGCGGTCGTCTTGCCCGAGCCCTGGAGCCCGGCCATGACCACCACGGTGGGCGGCCGGGGCGAGAACGAGAGCTCGCGGGCGGCTCCGCCCATCAGCTCGGTGAGCTGGTCGGAGACGATCTTGACCACCTGCTGGCCCGGGTTCAGCTTGCCGACGATGTCCGCACCGAGCGCCTGCTCCTTGACCGCGCTGGTGAAGCTCTTGACCACCTTGAAGTTGACGTCGGCCTCGAGCAGCGCGAGGCGGATCTCGCGCATGGCCGCGTTGATGTCGTCCTCGGTCAGCGTGCCGCGACCGCGGACGTCGGCCAGCGTGGCCTGGAGCTTCTCGGCGAGGGAGTCGAACATCGGCCCCCAGCGTACTGCGTACGGGGCTACTGCTGGACCAGCGCCCGGGCGAATTCGTTGGGGTCGAACGGCCTGAGATCCTCGAGCTGCTCGCCCACGCCGATCAGCTTGACCGGGATCCCGAGCTCGTGGGCGATCGCGAGCGCGATGCCGCCCTTGGCGGTGCCGTCAAGCTTCGTCAGGACGAGGCCGTCGACCTCGACCGCCTCCGAGAACAGCCGGGCCTGGCGCAACCCGTTCTGCCCGGTCGTGGCGTCGACGGTCAGCAGCGTCTCGTGCGGTGCGTCGGGGATCTGCTTGGCGATCACCCGCCGGACCTTTGCCAGCTCGGCCATCAGGTTGTCCTGGGTGTGCAGGCGCCCCGCGGTGTCGATGATCGCCACGTCGGCGCCGTCGCGCTGGGCCGCCTCGATGGTGTCGAAGGCGACGGCGCCGGGGTCGGCGTCGGGCCGGCCCTTGACGAAGGCGACGCCCGCGCGCTGGGCCCATATCTCGAGCTGCTCGACGCCGGCAGCTCGGAACGTGTCACCGGCCCCGAGGACGACCGAGCGACCGAGCTCCTTGCTCAGGTGCCAGGCGAGCTTGCCGACCGTGGTCGTCTTCCCGGTCCCGTTCACGCCGGCTACGAGAATCACGGTCGGATGGGGCCGCAGATCGATGCGATCCTCGCCGGTGCGGGCAATGCCGGCGAGCAGCTCGGTGAGCCGAGCGGTCAGCGCCTCGCCGCCGGTGATCCCGCCCTCGGTGGCCTCGCGCTCGAGCTGCTCGACCACCTGCGCGGTCGTCCGCGCGCCCACGTCCGCGTAGATCAGCGCCTCCTCCAGCCGCTCCCAGGTCTCGTCTGAGAGGTCCTCGAACAGCGTGGCCTGAATCTCGGTGGTGAGCGCCTGGCGGGTCTTGCGCAGGTTCTCGCGCAGCCGGCGGAACATGCCCTGCCGTCGCTCCTGGGTGGCGGGCTCCGCTTCGGAGTCCGCCGTGGGCGGCAGCGCGCCGTCGACGATGAACAGGTCTCGCCAATCGCGGGCCACGGCGAGCAGGCTAGCCGGGGCGGACTCTAGGCGGCGGCTTCCTGCGCCGTCGGCAGCCGGCGCGAGATCACCTTCGAGACCCCGTCGGATCCCATCGACACGCCGTACAGCGAGTCGGCCGCCTCCATCGTGCGCTTCTGGTGAGTGACCACGATGAACTGGGCCTGCGTGGAGTAGGTGCGCAGCAGCTCGAGGAACCGGTCGATGTTCAGATCGTCGAGCGCGGCCTCGACCTCGTCGAGAATGTAGAACGGGCACGGCCGGGCCAGGAAGACCGCGAACAGGAAGGCCAGAGCGGTCATCGACTTCTCCCCGCCGGACAGCAGCGTGAGCCGCTTCATCTCCTTGCCGGCCGGCGTGATCTCGATCTCGACCCCGAGCAGATCCTCCTCGGGCTCCTCGGCCGCCGCGGCCGCGGGGGTCGTGCCGACGCCTTCGCACTCGTCGGGCTCGCCGTCGTCATCGGAGCCGTCCTCGGAGGCGACCGAAGCTCCGCCGAGCACCCTGGCCGGCCCCTCGTGCTCGCGGACCAGCCGCAGGCGGCCTCGGCCGCCCGGGAAAAGGCGTGCCGCCACCTGTTCGAAGTTACGCGCGGCGGCCTCGAACATCTCCTCGAAGCTCTCGCGGATCTGGCGGTCGGTGTCGGCGATCAGCTTGTTCAGCTCGCGCAGAGCCGTCTCGAGGTCGTCGCGCTGGCGCTCGAGCTCCTCGACGTGGGCGAGCGCCTCCTCGTACTCGGCCTGGGCCAGCGGGTTGACCGGCCCGAGCTGCTCACGCCGCCGAGCCAGGCGCTCGAGCCGGCTGCGCAGCGCCTCCCGCTCCTCTTCGCTCAGCTCGGCGTCGGCGGGCGCGGCCTCGAGCTCGAGCCGCGCCGCCAGCTGCCCCAGCTCGTGCTCTGACTCGCGGACGCGGTCGTGCACCCGCTGGAGGCGAACCTCGGCCTCGGTCAGGCGCTCGCCGGCCTGGCGGAGCTGGGCGTGGAGCGTGGCCTCGCGCTGGGCGCATTCCTTGAGCTCGGCCGCGACGTGCTCGCCGGCCTCACGGTCCGAGCGCAGCGCGGTCTCGAACTCGGTACGGCGTTCGCCGATCGCCCGAGAGACGTCCTCGAGCGCGCACACCATCCGCTCGATGATCGGCACCAGGGCCCGGTCCCGCTCGGCAGCGGCGCCAAGGCGCTCTATGCGGGCCCAGCGCTCGGTTCGCTCGCGCTCGCCCCGGTCGCGCTCGGCTCGCGTCCCGGCGAGCTCGGCGGCGAGCCCAGCGCGACGTCCGGCGTCGGGTCCGTCGTCGGGAGCGCTCCGGCGCCGCGCGATGATCGCCTCGAGCCGGCGCACGCTCTCGGCCGCCTCGTCGCGCTGGTTGACCGCGGCCCGGTGCGCGTCGATCTCCCGCGCGCTGTGGGCGTCGGCCTCAGCGATCTCCTCGGTCAGCCGCTCGAGCCCCGCGCGCGCCTGTACCTCGGCCTGCACGGCGGCCTCGCTGGCCCGGATCAGCGTCTCACGCCGGTTGCGCTCGGCCAGGACGCGCTCCTCCCCCACCGCCGGCGCCTGGCGAAGCTCGCACGTCCCGGCGGACCACACGCGGCCGGCACGCGTCACCGCGACGCCGGCGAACCGCTCGGGCAGGGCGTCGAAGCCCTCGACCACCCAGGTATCTCGGAGCAGCCGGCGCGCCGCCGCCACGGACTGGCCCGGTCCGTGGACGCGATCGGCCAGCCGCTCGGCTCCGTCGATGGGTGGCGGCGATGCGGGGTCGTGGTCGTCCTCGGCGGTGAGCACCAGAGCGCGACCGCCATCCGCGCCGGTTCGATCGAGCAGCTCGCCCGCGGTGGCGCGGTCGGACAGGACGGCGGCCCGCAGGCGTCCGTCCAGGGCGGCGGCGACGGCCACCTCGTAGCCCGGATCGACCTCGAGCTCGTCGGCCAGGACGGCCGCCCCGCCCGGAGCGGCGGTCTGGCTGCGCAGGAACTGGTTGCACACCGCGAGCTCGCCACCGACGCGCGCGGCCTCGCGCCGGGCCGCCTCGACCGTCCGTTCGGCCTCGCGCAACTCGCCACGGACCCGCTCGAGGCGCTCGCGCGCCTGCTCCCGCGCAGCCGCGATGCGCTCGACCGTGCGCTCCTGCTCCGACGTGGCGGCTCGAGCCGCGGTGAGCTGCTGCTCGAGCTCGGCCAGCTGGCGGGCCAGCTCGGCCTCACGATCGCGGTCGAGGCGGGCCAGCTCCTGCTCGAGCTCGACGATCCGCGTCTGCACCTGGGGATCCGGCTGGTCGGTCTCGGCGGCGCGGCGGAGATCGGCCAGCTGCGCCTCCGTACGCGCCAACCGCTGTTCGGCGTCGCGCCCGGCGCCGCGAACCGTGTCGGCCCGATAGGCCACGCGGTCGCCGGCCGACTGGGCGAGGAAGCACCGGCGCGAGAGCTCCTCGCGGTGCGCGCTGCGGCTGGCCAGCGCCTCCTCCGCCGCCTCGCGCCGGGCCGCGACCTCGTCGAGCGCTCGCTCGAGCTCGGTGCGGTGCCGGCGGGCCTCCTCGGCGGCACCCTGGGCCTGCCCCCGCTCGGCGTGGTGAGTCCTGAGCTCGTCGCGGACGAGCTCCCAGCGCGCCTCGAGCGTCTGGCGCTCGAGGCGGGCGTGCAGCTCAGCCGCCTCGGCCTGGCGCTTGAGCGGGCGCAGTCGCGAGCGGGCTTCGCGCTCGACGTCGAGCGCCCGGTCGAGGTTCTCCTGGGTGCGGGCCAACTTCAGCTGGGCCCTCCGCCGGCGCTTGCGGTGCTTGCCGAGGCCTGCGGCTTCCTCGATCAGCATGCGCCGGTCGCGTGGCTTGGAGGTGACGATCGACTCGACCCGTCCCTGGGAGATCACCGAGTGCATCTCCTTGCCGAGCCCGGTGTCCGAGAGCACCTCGATCACGTCGACCAGCCTGCAGCGGGCTCCGGCCAGGCGGTACTCGCCCTCGCCGGCCCGGTCGAGGCGGCGGACGATCGAGACCTCTGGCGCGCCCAGGCCGAGTTGGCCCTCGCTGTCGTCGAGCACGAGCTCGACCTCGGCGCCCCGGGCGGCCTGGCGGCCGGGCGCGCCGGCGAAGATCACGTCCTGCATCGACTGTCCGCGCACGGCCAGCGGAGACTGCTCGCCGAGCGCCCACAGCACCGCGTCGGTCACGTTCGACTTGCCCGAGCCGTTCGGGCCGACGATCACGCTGACTCCCGGGCCGAACTCGAGCCGGGTGCGTTCCGGGAACGACTTGAACCCCTTGAGGGTGATCGATTTCAGGTACACGGCGAGCTCACTCGAGTGCCTCCAGGGCCACCTGCGCGGCCTCCTGCTCGGCGTCCTTCTTGCTCCGGCCCCGGCCGCGACCGACCTCGACGCCCCCGATCATGGCGCTGACCGAGAACACCCGGTCGTGCGGCGGGCCCTCCTCCTCGACCACGTCGTAGGTGACCAGCGCGCCCTTGCGCGCCAGCCGTTCCTGGAGCGCGGACTTGAAGTCGACCGGGTGCTCGAGCGCGTCCTCGATCTCGGGTGCGAACGCGTCGACGACCGCCGCCGCGGTCCGCTCGTAGCCGAAGGCCAAGAAGCAGGCGCCGATCACCGCCTCGATCACCGAGGCGAGCACGCGCTCGGTGCTGACCAGGCCCGGGACGGTGGAGGCCACCGCGGGTGGGGCAGCCGCGCTCAGGCGGCCGGGCACCCCGAGGCGCTCGGCGACCACGCGACAGGAGCGACCGGAGACCGCCTGGGCCCGGATCTTGGTCAACCGTCCCGGGCCGAAGCGGTCGGCCTCGAGCCGGGGATAGAGATGTGAGGTCACCGCGAGCGCCAGCACGCTGTCCCCCAGGAAGGCCAGGCGCTCGTACGACTCCGAGCGCCGGCTGGTCCACGAGGCATGGGTGAAGACCGGCGCGGCGAGGTCGTCGGGCAGCTCGTCGAGCAGCTCCCCGAGGAGCACGGCGGAATCACCCGAGCGTGGAAGTCGATTCGAGGTCACTCAGCATCGTGGCCCGCGCTCGCCGGCGCCGACGCCGGCGCCTCCTCTCCCCGCACGCTCAGCACGAAGTCGACGGCCTGACCGACCGTGCGGATCTGGGCCGCCTGGTCGTCGGAGATGCGCACGCCGTAGGAGTCCTCGAGCTCCTGCACGAGCGTGTAGAGGTCCAGCGAGTCGGCCTCGAGGTCCTCTTTGAACCGCGTCGACTCGGAGATCGCGGCGGGGTCCACCTCGAGCTCGTCGGCGAGGTGCCCGCGGATCACCTGGAAGATCTCCTCGCGGCTCATGCTGGTCACGAGGTGGAAACGGTAGCCGCCGGCGCGGACGCGGCTTCTGGATCGTCGCCCGATGCCGATCCCAGCCGCGGCGGGCGGAGCGCGCCCGCCTCCAGCAGGGCGGCACGGGTGCGGCCGATCACGTCGTGCTGCACGCCGCGGGCGGCCACGTCGATCGCCTGCGCGAACCCGCGGGCGCTGAAGCGACCGTGGGCGACAACGCCGAGCTGGCGCAGCCCGAGCATGTAGGCGCCGCCGGGCCCCTCCGGGTCGATCGTGGCGCGCAGTTGGCGCATCGTCGGGGCGATCAGCCAGTCGCCGAGCCGGCCGCGGGGCGTGGTGCGGGCCATCTCGCCGACCAGGCGCATGGCGCGGCTGGATACGCCCTCGATCAGCTTGAGCGTGATGTTGCCGGTGAAGCCGTCCATGACCACCACGTCGGCCACGCCCTCCACGACCTGCGTGCCCTCGATGTTCCCGACGAAGTTCAGACCGGTGCCGCGTGAGCCGGCGAGCTGCTCGTGCACTCCGACCAGGTCGGGCGTGCCCTTGCCCGGCTCCTCGCCGTTTGAGAGCAGCGCGATGCGCGGCGCGGGGATTCCCAGCACGGCCTGGGAGAAGGCCGATCCCATGTGGGCGAACTGGACCAGGTGCTCGGGGCGGCAGGTGGCATTGGCCCCCACGTCGAGCAGAAGGATCGGCGAGCCGCCGGGGTTGGGAAGCGGGAGGGCCAGGGCCGGGCGGTACACGCCGCGGTCGCGCCGGAGGTTGAACAGCGCGGCGGCCAGGGCCGACCCAGTCGATCCGCCCGACACGAACGCCTGGGCGCGCCCCTGGGCCACCGCGCGGGTGGCCTGGACGATCGAGGCCTCCGGAGTAGTGCGCACGGCGTGGGCCGGATCGGCCTGCTTGGCGATCGACACCGGCGCGTCGATGACCTCGACTCCTTCGGGAACCCGGCCGATCTCACGCGCCGGACCGAACAGCAGCACGCGGGTGCCCCGGGCGGCGGCCCGGGCAGCGCCAGCCGCGACCTCGGCCGGGCCGAGGTCCGCCCCGCCCGCGTCCACGGCGACGGTGACCACGACTGAGGTGTCAGCCGATGTGCTCGTCCCGGTCCGGGACGATTACCTCGCGCCCCTTATAGCTGCCGCAAACGGGGCAGACCCGATGCGGGAGGCGAGGGCTGTGGCACTGCGGGCACGCGTTGTAGGTCGGCGTGCTGACCTTGTGCTGCGAGCGACGCTGTGCGGTCCGCGCGTGGGACTGCTTCTGCTTGGGGACGGCCATGTCGGGCAGTGTAACCGCCTCGCGGTCGGCGAAACGCCTGCCGGGCCGCCACGGGCCGGGTCACTCGAAGTGCAGCTCCGACAGCGCCGCCCAGCGGGGATCGGGCGCACGCTCGTGCTGGTGCTCTGCTCCGGCCTGGTTCAGGTCGATGCCGCAGACCGGACACAGTCCCGCGCAGTCCTCGCGACAGAGGAGGTTCGCGGGCACGCTGAGGGCGAGCGCGTCGCGCGCCCAGGCGCGCAGGTCGAGCACCCCATCCTCGATGTACGGAGAGCTCAGCTCGTCGTCCTCATCCGCCGGCTTCCCCCGGCCGCGGCCCGGGGCGTGGGCCCGGGGATCGGGCGGTTGTGAGACCTCCCGCACATCGACCGCGAAGGTCGGGGTGGCCGGCTCCAGGCAGCGCATGCACGGCCCGGCCAGCGTCGCCTCGAAGCGCAGACGCAGCGCGTACCCGTCCCCGGTGGTGCGGGAGATGTCGAGCCGAACCGGCAGTGGCTGCGGCTGCACCGGATAGCGCTCGCCGCCGAGCGAGAAAGGCTCGATGGCCACGTAGAGATCGAGCCGGCGGCCCTCTCCGGAGGTGAGCCTCAGACCGCCGAGATCGAACGTGTCGGTGCGCAGCGGGGACATCACATTCGAGGTTATCGCCGGCCAAGACGGTCGAACGAGATGAGCGCGAGACTCTCTCTCAGAGTGCATCATTGCGACGTGTCGCGCTGGTTTCGCTCCTACGGGTTCGCCGACGTGCTCGACGACCTGCTCGTCGGCGCCTATCCGCTCGACCGGGACGATGTGGCCACGCTCGAGCAGCTGGGCGTGCGCCGCGTGCTGAACCTGACCGAGGACCAGGAGTACCGGCCCGGCGACCGCGAGGAGGTTCAGCGCGCGCTGAGCGGCGCCGGGATCGAGGAGCGGCGGCTGCATATGACCGACTACGGCGGTCTTCCCCCCGCCGCGCTGGAGGCCGCGGTGGAGGAGGTGAACGCCTGGCTCGACCAGGGCGTCCGCACCTATCTGCACTGCCGTGCCGGGTGGCAGCGGTCCGCCGCGGTGGCCGCGGGCGTGGTTGCCGTGCGGACCGGGCGCGAGATCGATGACGCGCTCGACTACGTGCAGCTGCGCAAGCCCTCGGCCGATCCGCTGCCCCATCAGCGGGAGGACCTGCGGCGGTGGTGGGCCGATCGCGCGGATCCGGGTGCGCTTGGGAAATAACTCGCACTATCCGCGAGTTATTTCCCAAGGACCCGGGGGCCGAGGGGCCGAGGGGCCGAGGGGCCCGGGCGGCGGTGGCGCTCGGCTGACCCGGGGGGCCCGGCGGGGCGGCGATGGCCCTAGTCGGCGGCGCGGAGCCTGCGCATGGTCAGCTGCTCGGGCACCGGCGGTGGGTGGTCGGGTTTCTCGTCCGCGAGCTCCGGCGCATGCACGCTCCGGGCGCTCAGCGTGACCGGCTCGAGCTCGGGGAGCTCGCGTCCGCCGGCCACCGAACCGTGATCCTCGAACCGGCGGGCCGCCGGGAGCACTCGGGCCTCGTAGGAGCCGACCGCCTCGTTGTAGGCGCGGACCGTGCTGTTCAGGCGCGTGCCGAGCGTGGCCATCAGGCTGGAGAGCTTGACCAGGCGTCCGTGCAGCTCGCGCCCCAGGTCCGAGATCGCCTGGGCTGACTCGGCCACCCGCTCCTGCTGCCACCCGTAGGCCACCGCGCGGAGCATGGCCAGCAGCGTGGTCGGGGTGGCGATCAGCACCCGCCGGGCCATCGCGTCCTCGATCAGCGCCGGATCGGACTCCAGGGCCGCGCCGTACAGGTGCTCGCCGGGGAGGAACATCACGACGATGTCGGGCGCTGAGTCGAGGCCGGCCCAGTAGGCCTTGTCGGCCAGCGACTTGACGTGCCGGCGCAGCAGCCGCGCGTGGTCTCGCAGGTGTCGCTGGCGCTCCTCCTCGTCGCGCGCCTGGTAGGCGTCGAGCACGCCCTGCAGCGGCGCCTTGGCATCGACTACGACGTGCTTGCCGCCCGGCAGGCTGACCACCAGGTCCGGCCGCAGGGCGGACTCCTCCCCGGCCACCGGCGTCTGCTCGCAGAAGTCGCAGTAGCGCACCATCCCGGCGAGTTCGACCACGTTGCGCAGCTGCATCTGGCCCCACTGACCGCGGGCGTTCGGCTTGCGCAGCGCGGTGACCAGCGCGCCGGTCTCGGTGCGCAGGCGCTCGCCGGTCTCAGCCAGCGTCTTGATCTGCGCCTCGAGCCGCCCGCGGGACTCGCGGCGCTCCTGGTCGAGCCGGAGCAGCTGCTGGTCGACCCGGCCGAGCTGG
The DNA here is from genome assembly GCA_963834675.1 of uncultured Solirubrobacterales bacterium. Lineage (GTDB taxonomy): Bacteria > Actinomycetota > Thermoleophilia > Solirubrobacterales > Solirubrobacteraceae > Palsa-465. The sequence continues at coordinate 87,743 of CAWICS010000007.1, read as the reverse complement.
TCGCGCAGCGGGGCCACCAACTGCTCGACGGCCTGCTGGCGCTTGTCGAGATCGCCCTTGGCCTCCGCCTGCACCGTCCGCAGCTGCGCGCGGGCGAGCTCGGAGAGCTGGGTCATGCTGGCCTGCAGCGCCTCGGCGCTCAGCGCCTTGAACGAATCCGACAACCGCGCCTGGGCATCGGTGACCGCGGCCAGCCGCTCGGCGGCCACCGCGCGCTCGTGCTCGACCTCGGCCCGGGCCCGGACCAGGTCGCGCTCGAGTTCGCCCGCCCGGGCCGCCTCCGCGGACAGCGCGCGGAGCCGGGGACGAAGCGCGGCCAGCACGATCCCTGCGCCGGCGAACAGACCGATCAACAACCAGATGGCTTGCATGACTCGTTCAGGATCGCGGGACGGTCGGACGGAACGAATGTCCTGCACACGGATGGGTATTAATCGGCGGATGGCAGACGATGCGATTCGCAGGCGGGTCACCGTCCAGGGCCGCGTCCAGGGCGTGTTCTTCCGCGATTCAGTTCGCCTGCGGGCGCAATCGCACAACGTGGCCGGTTGGGCGTGCAATCGCACCGACGGCGCCGTTGAGGCGGTGTTCGAAGGCAGACCGGAAGACGTCGAGCGCCTGGTGGAGTTCGCGAAGACCGGGCCGCGTCAGGCGGAGGTCGACAGCGTCGACGTGCGCGAAGAGGACCCCGAGGGCCTCACGGGATTCGAGATCCGCTGAGCCGCCGCGTCGGAGCTCCGCTGAGCCGCCGCGTCGGAGATCCGCTGAGCTGCCGCGTCCGAGATCCGCTGAGCCGCCGCGTCGCACAGCGCGGCGAACAGGCGGCTCTTGTCGTTGGCTTCCGGGTGCCACTGAACCCCTAGCCCCCAGCGCCCGTCGGCGAGCTCGATCGCCTCGATCACGCCGTCCTCGGCGCGCCCGCTGACCATCAGTCCGTCGCCCAGCTCCAGAACCGCCTGGTGGTGGTGGCAATGGGCGAGGTGCGCCTCCTCACCCACCGCCCGCGCCGCCAGCGACCCCGCCTCCAGCGTCACCGTGTGGTCGTTGCCTTCGAACGTGCCCCGAACCCGCCGGTGCGGATGGCTCCCGTCGTCGGCCACCAAATCCTGCACGAGCGTGCCGCCGAACGCCGCGTTGAGCACCTGCATGCCACGGCAGATACCGAGAACCGGGAGCCCGCGGTCCAGCGCGGCGACCAAGAGGGCGATCTCGAATGCGTCACGCTCCGGATAGGTGGCCTCGGTGGCCGGATCGCGCGCGGCGCCGTACGCCCCGGGATCGACGTCGGCTCCGCCGATCAGCAGCAGCCCGTCGATCCGATCGAGCAGTTCGAGCGGCGCGCGCGTGTCAACGGCCAGCAGCACCGCCACCGCACCGGCACGCTGGAGCTGCGCGACGTAGGAATCCGCCACCAGGTGCGCCTCCTGGCTCCAGAACGACCAGCGCGCCCGCTCGCGGACCGCGCAGATGCCGATCACCGGACGGCCGGCGTCGCTCATGCGGCGCCGACCCCGGCCACGCGATCAATGAACGCGTCGAGCAGCTGCCACGCTCGGAGGCGATTCTCGCCCGACAGTTCGCGAGTGTCGGCCAGCACACGCTCCGGGTCGAGCCCCGCGCGGACGAGCTTGTCGTGCCCGGCCTCGACCCACCAGCCGACGATCTCGGGCGTGACCTCGGGATGGAACTGCACGCCGAGGCTGCGGCCGAGCGTGAATGCCTGCGGGCCGGCCGGGCTCTTGGCCAGCAGCGCGGCGCCGGCCGGCAGCGTGAACGTGTCGTAGTGCCATTGCATCCAGGGCCCGGCGTCGACCAGCGACCTCTCATACGTTTCGATCGTCACCCAGCCGATCTCGGCGCGCACGGCCGGCATCGCCTCACCCCCCAACGCTCTGGCCAGCAGCTGACTGCCGAAGCAGATGCCGAGCACGGTCACGTCGGCCGCCGCAGCCTCGGCCAGCAGGCGCCGCTCCAGCCCCAGCCAGGGGATAGCGTCGTCGTAGGCCGAGTGCTCGGAGCCGAGCGAGACGATCAGGTCGTAGTCATGAGCGTTGCGCTCGCGGTCATCGGCGCCGATCCGGTAGAGATCCTGCTCGGCGCCGCGCTCGCGCAGCCAGTCGCTCACGTGCCCGGCGGGGCCATCCTCGTCATGTTGGATGACCAGCGCCCGCAAGGCTCAGCCTGCGAGCGCCGCTTCGAACGCGTGGAGCGCAGCCTCGCCGCGCACGGCGAAGACCACGCGATCGAGCCTGGAACCGCCGGCGTCGAGATGTCGCCGCACCTCGGAGACTTCGATCTCTGCTGCTTGCTCGACCGGGAAGCGGCCCACGCCGGTACCGAAGGCCACCAGCGCCAGCGACCGAGCGCCCAGCTCGTCGGCCTTGCGCAGCGTCGAGGCGGTTGCCTCCTGGATGATCTCGGCGGAGGTCGGGCCACCCAGCTCCATCGTCGCGGCGTGGATCACCCACCGGCAGGGCATGTCACCCCCGGTCGTCTCAACCGCTTCCCCCAGCCCGATCGGCGCTCGCGCAGAGCTCTCAGACTGAATCGACGGGCCGCCCGCACGCGAGATCGCGCCGGCCACGCCACCGCCGTGCTTCAGCTCCGTATTGGCCGCGTTGGCGATCGCGTCGACTTGAAGCTTGGTGATGTCGGTATCGAGAACTTCGATCCCGGACACGACCGCGCTAGGAGACCTCGGCCGGTTCTTCCTTGCCGGCCAGCCGCTCGCGCCCGCGCCGGACCGCCGCGATGAACTTCGAGAGGTTGACCTCGAGCGTGTTGAGGATCTCGTCCGCGTAGTCCTCGGCACCCAGCCGGATCTCGCGCTCGCGGGCTCGAGCGTCCTCGATGATGTCCTCGGCCGCGCGCTCGGCCTGCTTGGTGATCTCCTCCTCGGAGACCATCCGCTCCTGGCGCTCGCGGGCTTCCTTGACGATGCGCTCGGCCTCGCGCTTGGCCTCGGCCAGCATCTCCTGGCGCTCCTTGACGATCCAGCGAGCCTGCTTGATCTCCTCGGGGATCGTGGCCCGCATCTGATCGAGGATGTCGTAGATCTCTTCCTTGTCGACCCGAACCTGATCGGTCAGCGGCACTGCTCGGGCGTTGTGCACGAGGTCGTCCAGCTTGTCGATCAGTACCAAGACATCCATACAAAAACCTCTTGTTCGTTAGCGGCCGAGCCGTTCCTTCAAGGCGCCGGCTACCTCTTGAGGGACAAGATCGTCGATGTCGCCGCCAAAGGTGGCAAGCTCCTTGATGCCGCTCGAGCTAAGGAAACTGTACTTGGCGGACGCCATCAGGTAAACGGACTCGATCTGGGGGTCCTGTCGGCGATTGAGCTGATTCATCTCGAGCTCGTACTCGAAGTCCGAGATCGCGCGCAGACCCTTCACGATCGCCATCGCCCCGCGTTCGCGCGCGAAATCGACCAACAGGGTCGAGAACGGCTCGACGTCGACGTTGCCGAGATCGCGCGTCGCCTTGGTCAGGAAGCCGACCCGCTCCTCTGCACTGAACACCGTCTTCCCCTTCCGCCAGGGCAGGTTGACCACCGCCACGATGACCCGGTCGTACATGGCCGAGGCCCGCTCGATCACGTCGAGGTGCCCGTTGGTGACCGGGTCGAACGTGCCGGGACAGATCGCGATGCGGTTATCGGGAGCCATGGATTCGGATCAAGGTGTCGCCGTAGCGGCGCTCGTCGAGCAGCGGCAGGTCGAGCTTAAGCGGGGCCCGCCGATCGCTCTCGGCCACTACCCGAGCGGCAGGCGCGAGAACCGGTCCCAGCGCCGCCGAGAGCTCTGGCCCGAGGGCGCTCGCCTGGCGATATGGGGGATCGAGGAACACCAGATCGTAAAGACGAGCGTCACGAGATGCGCTGCGGAGATAGGCCAGCGCGTCCTGACGGCGGACCTCGGCGTCGGCCCCGAGCGCGCTGAGGTTGCGGCGCAGTGCGGCGATGGCGACGCTCGAGGAGTCGACAAATGCGGCCTGACCAGCCCCCCGCGAGAGCGCCTCGATCCCCAGCGCGCCCGACCCGGCGAACAGGTCGAGTACTCGGACGCCCTCGACCAAGTCCGAGCCAAGGATCGAGAACAGCGCCTCGCGCACCCGGTCGGACGTCGGACGAGTGGCCTGCCCCCGGGGGGCGATCAACGAGCGGCCGCCGAACCGACCCGCGACGACCCGCATGCCCTCCCGCCCTCACGCCCGGATCGGGGCGAGTGCCTCGGCGCCGAACGTCCCGACGAGCGCATCGGCGAGCAGCGCGTGCTCGGGCTCGCTCAGCTCGGGATCGTCGCCGATCACCTCCTGAGCAAAGCGACGCGCCCGCTCGAGCAGCTCCCCGTCGCGCGGCAGCTCGGCGACCCGGTAGATCGCCTCGCCGTGCTGGCGCGTCCCCACCAGTTCGCCCTCCCGGCGGAGCTCGAGGTCGATCTCGGCCAGCTCGAAGCCGTCGCTGTGGCCGGCCAGAGCCCGGAGCCGCAAGGAGTCCTTGGAGCCGAACAGCAGGCAGAATGACTCGTGCGCGCCCCGCCCGATCCGCCCCCGGAGCTGATGTAGCTGGGAGATCCCGTAGCGGTCGGCGTCCTCGACCAGCATCACGGTGGCGTTGGGCACGTCGATCCCGACCTCGATCACCGACGTGGCGACGAGCACGTCGGCGCCCTGAGAGGCGAACTCCGCCATCGCCTCCTGCTTCGCGCCGGTCGCCAGCTGCCCGTGCATGAGCACCACACGAAAGTCGCGGAACTCGCCGGTGCGCAGCCGCTCGAACTCAGCGGTGGCGGCGCGGGCTTGCAAGACCTCAGACTCCGAGACCAGAGGGCAGACCACGAACGCCTGGCGCCCGGCCCGGAGCTCCTCGCGGATCCGCTCGTACGCGCGCTCCCGCTCACCCGCCGAAGAGCACACGAACGTCTTGATCGGGCGCCGCCCGGCCGGCAGCTCTCGCAGCTGGGTCGAGTCCAGATCTCCGTAGTTCGAGAGCGCCAGCGTGCGCGGGATCGGGGTGGCGGTCATGTGCAGCACGTGGGGGCGCTCGCCCGGCTGCGCCTTCGCGTCGAGCGCGGCGCGCTGGCGGACCCCGAAGCGGTGCTGCTCGTCGACCACCGCGACGGCCAGCCGGGCGAACCGCACCGGCTCCTCGATCAGGGCATGGGTGCCGACGATCAGCGGTAGCTCGCCGGTCGCGAGCCGCGCCAGGAGCTCGGAGCGGCGCCGGGCGGGCGTGGACCCGGTTAGCAGGCCGAGCGGCAGCACCGCGCCCGGCATCAGCGCCTGGACGGTGGCGAAATGCTGCTCGGCCAGGGTCTCGGTCGGCGCCATCAGCGCGCCCTGATAGCCGTGCTCGACCGCCCGGAGCAGCGCGTACAGGGCCACCACGGTCTTGCCCGAGCCGACCTCGCCCATCAGCAGGCGCTGCATGGGTTGCGGCCGAGCCAGGTCTCCGTCGATCGCTTCCAGGGCGCGCTGCTGGTCGCCGGTCAGCCTGAACGGCAGCATGTCCGAGAGCCAGCGCCCGGTCAGCTCGCGCGGCTGCGCCAGGACCGGCGCGGTGTTCGATGCGCGCCGCTGCAGCCGCCGGCGCAGCAGGACCAGCTGTACGAGCAGCAACTCGTCGAAGGCCAGCCGCCGGCGGGCCACGTCGGCGTCGGACTCGGCGCCGCCGAAATGCGCCTCGGTCAGAGCGGCCGAGCGCTCCGGGAGGCGCTCGCGGGCCCGCAGCCGAGCCGGCAGCGGCTCGACCATGTCACCGAGCGCCCCGGCGTGCTCGCGGACCAGGCTGAGGATCTGGGTCGAGGACAGTCCGTCGGTGGCCGGGTAGTGGGCCACCGCGGCGGCGCCGTCACCGGTCACCGCGTCCCCGGTCCTGGCGTGGGCCTGGACCCTGAACCTCTGCCGCCCCTCGAACTTGCCGTGCAGGGCCAGCCGCGTCCCCGCCGGGTAGCGCTGCTCGAGCCAGGGCTGGTTGAAGAACGTGGCCTTCATCACCCCGGTCTCGTCGGCCACAGTGGCCTCGACCAGTGGCCGCATCCCCCGCCGCCGGACCGATCGCGACGAGATGCTCGTGACCTGAACCACCACGGTGGCGCTGTCGCCGGGTGCAAGCTCGGCCACGGCGCGGGCCTCTCGTCGGTCGCGGGGCAGATGCAGGAGCAGGTCTTCGACGGTCGCCAGGCCGAGCGTCTCGGCCGCGCGCTGCGCCTTGGCCCCCTCGACCTCCAACCGCACGCTCAGCCGAGAGGGCCGCGGATAGTGCACCGGCGCGTCTGACAGCGCGGTCGGGTCGAGCGGGTTGGACGTGGCGAATGCGGTGGCGGACATCGGCGGCGAGAACCGGAGATCCGTCTAGCGGACCCGCCGCATGATCAAGGTCCGGACGGACGAGACGAGGTTAACGCCGACATGCCACCCATCGAACCCGGCCCACAAGAAGACGTCCGTCAATCGCTGCTGGAACGCAGCGGGTTGCTCGAGCCCGAGCCCCAGCCTGAGCTCGATCGCTGGACCTCGGTCGCGCGCCGCGGCACCGGGTCGGCAGTTGCCGCGCTCGCGGTCGTGCACGACGGACGCATCCTGATCAGATGTCTGTGGGTCGGCGAGGCGAGCGAGCCGGTGACCGCGGAGATCTCGGCATCGGAGTCACTCGAGCAGTTCCTTGCCGGCCAGGTCCCGGCGCCGCTCTGGGCCGACGGACACCAGTCTTATCTCGAGGCGCCGGTCATCATCGACGGACACGAGATCTGCATGGTCGCCGTGACTGACGCCGCACCGCGCGACTGGGACGATCACGACAGGGAGATCCTCGATCACACGGTGACCGCCATCGCCGCCGAGATCCGCCTGCGCCTGGCCAACGACGAGGCCCTGCGCTTTCACGACCTGGTGGCCTCCCAGCACCGGGTACACGAGTTGATCGCCGGCGGGGCCCCGCTCAAGGACGTCCTGGTCGAGCTGATCGAGGGGATCGAGCACCACGATCCGTCCGTGATCGGCTGTGTGGTCCTGCTCGACCGCGAGTCGAACACGCTGCATCCCGGGGCCGGCCCCTCGCTGCCGCTCCACTACCTGGCCGCGATCGACGGCGTGGTGATCGGCCCGAACGTCGGCGCCTGCGGCTCGGCGTCGTGGTCGGGCCAGCTGACGATCTCTGACGACATCTCCACCGATCCGAGGTGGGCGCCGATCCGGGATTTCGTCCTGGAGGCGGGGCTCGGACACTGCTGGTCGATGCCGATCAAGGCTCCCGCCGGCGAGGTGCTGGGGACCCTCGCGCTGTACGGGCCGCACGCCCGCCGGCCGCTGCCCGCGCACCTCGCACTGATGGAGGACGGCGCGCGGCTGGCCGGAATCGCCATCGAGCGCCACCGCGCGCTCGAGCGGCTGATCCACGATGCCCGCCACGATGGCCTGACCGGTCTGCCCAACCGCACGGCGATCTTCGAGCAGCTCGACGAGGCGCTCGTTCGGGTCGAGCCGGGCTCGGCGGTCGCCGTGCTGTTCGTCGACCTCGACGGCCTGAAGACGCTGAACGACACGCTCGGGCACGACCGAGCCGACGAGATGATCCGCGAGGTCGGTCAGCGCCTCTCCGGGGTAGTGCGCGGAAGCGACTTCGTGGGCCGGTTCGGCGGCGATGAGTTCGTGGTCGTGGCCGAGGGGGTCGCCGACGAGGATCAGGCCGCCAGGCTCGGGTACCGCCTGCTCGAGGCGGTATCCCAGCCGCTGCCCGGGGTCGATTCGAGCGTGGTCACGGCGAGCATCGGGATCACCCTGCTGAACGACGCGGAATCCGATGCTCGCGAGGCGCTCCGCCAGGCCGACGCCGCGATGTACGAGGCCAAGCGCACCGGGCGGGATCGGATCACGTTCTTCGGCGGCAGCCGGCGCAGCCAGGAGGGTCGCCGGCTGACTCTGGTCCGCGAGCTGCGTGGCGCCGAGATGCGCGGCGAGCTCGGCCTCGTGTTCCAGCCGGTGTTCGACGTCGAGAGCGGCGCTTTGGTCGGCGTGGAGGCGCTGGCCCGCTGGAACAGCCCGACCCTGGGATCGGTTCCCCCTGCGGAGTTCATCCCGGTGGCCGAGGACGCCGGTCTGATCGTCTCGATCGGGGGCTGGGTGCTGCGCGAGAGCTGCGAGTCCATGCACCGCCTCGGCGCCCAGCTCGGACGTCCGCTCGAGCTGTCGGTCAACGTCTCCGCCCACCAGCTCGCGAACCCCGGCTTCGCCCGGTCCGTGCAGCAGACCCTCGCGCACGCCGAGTTCCCCGCCGACCAGCTCGTGCTCGAGATCACCGAGACCGCCCTGGTGCGCTGCGACACGGTCGCCGCGCACACCTTGCGCGACCTCGAGTCCCAGGGCATCCGGATCGCGCTGGACGACTTCGGCACCGGCAACTCGTCGCTCGCCTGGCTCAAGGAGCATCCGCTGGACGCGATCAAGATCGATGGCAGCTTCGTGGCCGGACTGGCCGGCGACTCACGTGATCAGGCGATCGTCGCCTCGCTGATCAGCCTCGCCCGGGCGCTCGGGTGCGCGGTGACCGCCGAGGAGGTCGAGACCGAGGATCAGCTGATCGCCCTGCGCCTGCTCGATTGCGAGCGCGTCCAGGGTTTCCTCCTCGCCCGCCCGCTGGCGGCCGACGAGCTGGCCGCGCTGCTGGCCGACCCGCCCACGGTCGCTACTCAGCCGACAGAAGCCACCACTGACCCGGTTGACCTCCGTCAGATAGCTCGAATTCGACATCTCCGTGGGCTAGGGCCTGGACCGTCCCGTCGTCAAGCGGCGCTTCGGCGCCCCGCAGGCAGGTGATCAGCTCGGCGTCCTGCGCGAGCTGCTCGAGCACCTCTCTGAGCGCCTCCCGGGGCTTGCCCCAGGCGACGATCTCCTCCTCCACGTAGCCAACCGCATCGCCGGCGCGGAACCGCCCCTGGGTGTCGTCGAGCCGGGCCGGGGCCACCGCTCCGGTGCGCACACGCTCGAGCGCGCCGCGCATGGCCGCCGCGTTCGCCTCGGCGTCGCGAGTTGGATCGAGGGCTACCGCCGCGGCCAGCCCGGCCTGGGGCGAGAGCGAAGCGACGACCGACACGGCCTTGTCGGACAGATCAGCCGCGCGGCGCGCCGCGGTCAGAGCCACGGGACTGTTGGGCAGGACCACGACGTGCTCGGCGCGGCAGGCGTGCAGGGCGGCCAGGAGGTCGAGGCTGGACGGAGCTAGCGCCGGCCCGCCGTACAGGGTGCGCACACCGAGGCTCTCGAACAGCGCCTTCATACCGGCGCCACTGACCACCGCGACGGCATCGCAGACCGGGGACTGCGCGGCGGCCAGCCGCCGCTCGCGCAGCTCGACCTGTGCGCGCATGTCGGCCACGTCGAGGTGCGAGACCGTTCCGGCCGACTGAAACAACGCGGTCGCGCGGTCGGGCTCATCGGTGTGGAGGTGCACCTTGAGCGTGGTCTGGTCGCCCACGACGAGCAGCGAGTCGCCCAGCTGCTCGAGCCCGGGATGAAAACGCCGCGCCTCGAGGCTCGTACCGGTGACCGCGAAGCTCACGCAGTAGCGGTAGGTCGCGGATGAGTGCTGGGGGCGCGTCACGCGCGCGGTCGCGTGGTGCGCGAGGATCGGCGGCGCGCCGCCCCGCAGGGCCCCCAGGATGCCGGCGAGCATCACGGTCAGGGCATAGCCGCCGGCGTCTACGACACCCGCCTCGCGTAGCTCGGGCAGCAGATCGGGACCGCGCCGCACCGAGCTCTCACCGGCTCCGAGCGCGCGCTCGACGACTGCGGCGATGACCGCGTTCTGCATCTCGGCCGTGGCGTCCGGCGGCAGGCGCGCGTCACGGAACCGAGCCAGATCGGAGGCGACCTGGACCCCCATCTCCCGCACCACGGTGAGGATCGTCCCCTCGACGGGCTCGCGGACCGAGCCGTACGCCTGGTCGACCGCGCGCGCCAGAGCGGCGCTGATCAGGACCGGGTCCACGAGCTCGCCGGGCCGGCTGGCCAGCTCCTCGGCCGCGCCGCGGATGAGCTGGGAGAGAATCACGCCGGAGGTACCCCGAGCCCCGAGTAGAGCAGCCCGGGCGACCGAGGCGACGATCTGATCCCGACCCACCTCCGGCGCCCTGCGGTCGGCCGACGCGGTGGCGAGGCGATCGAGCTCGTCGAGCACCGCGCGGAGCGTGAGCACCATGTTGTCGCCGGTGTCGCCGTCGGCCACCGGGAAGACGTTCAGTTCGTTGACCTCTTCGCGACGCGCCTCGAGAGCCACGAGGCCGGCCTCGAGCACGACGCGGAAGCGCAGCAGGCTGGGGTCAGACCCGGGGTTGGGCGGAGGCGAGGGACTCGGTCCCCGAGCCTCGTCCGTCACAGGGCTTTGGCGACCTTGCCGGCCTTCAGGCAACGCGTGCACACGTAGACCCGACGCGGCGTTCCGTTGTCGTCGATCCGAACCCGTTGGAGGTTGGGGTCGAAGCGCCGGCGCGTGGCCACCATCGAGTGGCTGCGGCTGTTGCCGAACGAGGGGCCCTTCTGGCACACGTGACAGACCTTGGCCATGGCCGGCGAGTATAGCCTTACCGCTGGTCCTGACTCTGGTGCGCTGACCGCGTCTTAGACGCAGGCGGGTTGCGCCGCGATGGTCGCGGCCTTGCGGAGGTGGAGACAGTCCCCGACGGTTCGTATTCTTGGAGACGGGTAATGGAGCCTTTCGATGGGTGATCGATCCCCCGCGGACGCACGCGTCCGTCCGGACGTGCGGCTCCCGGAACGTTATGAGCCCGTGCGCCACATCGCGACCGGGGGCATGGCGTCGGTGTGGTGCGCCCAGGACCACGCGCTCGGCCGGAGCGTGGCGATCAAGCTGCTCGCCGAGCGCTTCGCCTATGACGAGGACGCGATGGAGCGCTTCATGCGCGAGGCACGCGCTGCGGCACGGCTGTCCGGCCACCCCAATGTGGTGATGATCTACGACGTCGGCGAGACCGGTCCCGGCGCCGAGCCCTCACGCGCGTTCATCGTCATGGAGTATCTGGCCGGCGGCACCGTGGCCGATGCTCTGCGGGTCGACTCGGTGCGGCGCGTGCATGCGGTCAAATGGGTGCACGAGGCCGCCTCGGCGCTCGATTACGCCCACAGCCGAGGCGTTCTGCATCGCGACATCAAGCCGGCCAACCTGCTCCTGGACCGCGACCGCGTGCTTCACGTGGCCGATTTCGGCATCGCTCGGCTCGGGACCGAGGACACCATGACCGGGACCGGCCAGGTGCTCGGCACGGCCTCCTATCTGGCGCCCGAGCGCGCGATGGGCCGCCCGGCCACGGACGCCAGCGACCGTTATTCGCTCGCCGTCGCGGCCTATGAGCTGCTGGTCGGCGAACGGCCGTTTACCGCCACGCACTTCGCCGTACAGGCTCGCCAGCACGTGGAGGACCAGCCCCCGGCGGCGAGCGAGCGCAATCGGGCACTGCCGCCGGCCGTCGACGCGGTCCTCGCGCGCGGCATGGCCAAACGGCCCGAGCAGCGCTGGCCGACCGCGGAGGCTTTCGCCCAGGCGCTCGAGGCAGCGCTCACCGAGCCGGCCACAAGGCCGTTCCGGGCAGCGGCCGCCACCCGTCCCTCCCGGCGGGCGGCTCCCGTCGCGGCGGCTGCGCCGGCGGCGGAGCGAAGGAGTTCACGCGGCGCGGCCGCGCCGCGCACGGCGTCGGTTCCGCCCCCGGTCACCGGACGCCGGCCGCGACGCCGGGGCGCCCGGGTTCCCGCCCTGGCCGCGCTGGCCGCGGGTGTGGCCGTGGCCGCGATCGTGGCGGGCACGCTCGGCAGCGGCGGAGGACATTCGACCGGTTCGACCGCGGCGGCGCAACGACCGCTGGCCAAGACGCACAAGGCCGCGCCGGCCCGGCACAAGCCCGCGCCGGCGCCAGCCCCCGCGCAGCACCAGTCCAAGACGGTGACCGCGACGCCGGCCGCCGCCACCACGCCGGCGCCGGTGGCCGACACGCTCGAGGCGCGCGGGCACCAGTTGATGGACAGCGGCAGCTACTCGGCCGCGATACCGGTTCTCCGCCAGGCGGTGGCCTCCGCCCCCCACTCCAGCCTGACCTACGCCTACGCGCTGTACGACCTGGGCCGTTCCCTGCGGCTCGCGGGTGACCCGAAGGACGCGGTGGCCGTGCTCTACCAGCGCCTGCAGATCCCCAACCAGACCGAGACGGTCCGTGTGCAGCTGCAGCTGGCCCTGCAGGCGCTCGGGCAGCGGACCAACCAGACCGGTGGCGCAGGCACCGCGACCCCGGCCCCGGGCGATAACGGGGCCCACGGGGCGATCGACCGGCACCGCCGCCACGGCGCGCGCGGGCTCCTGCCGGGCGCGGCGCAGCCCGTCCCGGTCACCCAGGGCGACTAGCCGGACCCGGCGTCCAGGCTCTGCTCAGTCGCGCGCTCGGCCTCGGACGCGAGGGTTTCCTTCACCGCCAGCGAGGCCAGCGCGGCTTCGACCGCGCTCCGCCCCGTGTCGCGCTTGGTGCCGCCGGTAACCCGGTCGAGCGCCTGCTCCATGGTGTCGACGGTCAGCAGCCCGAATCCGCAGGGCACGCCGGTCTCGAGCTGTACCTGCTGAATCCCCCGGGCGGCCTCGCCGCACACGTAGTCGTAGTGGTCGGTCTCGCCGCGGATCACCGCGCCCAGGCAGACGACCGCGCGGTAGCGCCCCGAGTCGGCGGCGAACTTGGCCACCATCGGCAGCTCGAACGCGCCGGGCACGTCGAACGCGTCGACCTCGCTCACCCCAGCCTCCTCGAGTGCCTCGCGGGCGCCGGTCTCGAGTCGCTCGGCCAGATTGGCGTAGAACCGCGCCACGCACAGCGCGACGGGGCCGCCGGCCACAGACGCGCTCATCCTTCGGAGTCGTGCCGGTGCCGGTCGTGCTCGTGCTCGGTCCGGAGCATCTCCTCGTCGAGCGCGAGACCCTGGTGGTGCAGGGTGTGGCCGAGACGGTCGCGCTTGGCGCGCAGGTAGGCCTCGTTGTGGGGATTGGGCATGTGCTGGATCGGGATCTGATCGGTCACCGACAGCCCGTAGCCCGCCAGGCCGGAGATCTTCTTGGGGTTGTTGGTGAGGATCCGGATGCTGGTCAGCCCGAGGTCGACGAGGATCTGGGCGCCGATTCCGTAATCGCGCAGGTCGGCAGGCAGACCGAGCTTGAGGTTGGCGTCGACGGTGTCAAGGCCCTCCTCCTGGAGCTTGTAGGCGCGGAGCTTGTTGAGCAGGCCGATGCCGCGTCCCTCCTGACTCAGGTACAGCAGCACGCCGATCCCCTCGGACTCGATCATCGACAGCGCCGATTCGAGCTGCTCGCCGCAGTCGCAGCGCAGCGAGTGGAACACGTCGCCGGTCAGGCACTCGGAATGAACGCGCACGAGCACGTCGTCATGACCCTCGACGTCGCCCTTGACCAGCGCGACGTGGTGCTTGTTGTCGACCAGCGAGCGGTAGCCGACGGCGACGAACTCGCCGAATCCAGTCGGGAGCTTGGTCGAGACGACGCGCTCGACCAGCTTCTCGTGCCGGCGGCGGTAGGCGACCAGGTCGGCGACCGTGACCATCTTCAGCCCGTGCCGCTCGCAGTAGCGCGCAAGATCGGGCACGCGCGCCATCGTCCCGTCGTCGTTCATGACCTCGCAGATCACCCCGGCCGGGATCAGGCCGGCCAGGCGCGCCAGGTCGACAGCCGCCTCGGTCTGGCCAACCCGCTCGAGCACCCCACCGGGCTTCGCCTTGAGAGGGAACACATGCCCCGGCTGCACGAGCTCGCGAGGGCTGGTCTGCGGGTCGATCGCCACCTGGATGGTGCGGGCCCGGTCGGCCGCCGAGATCCCTGTGCTGACTCCCGAGCGCGCCTCGATCGAGATCGTGAACGGGGTGGCGAAGGCCGATTCGTTCTTGGCCGCCATCAGGTCGAGACCCAGCTCGTCGCAGCGCTCGGGCGTGAGCGACAAGCAGATCAGGCCCCTCCCCTCCTTGGCCATGAAGTTGATCGCCTCGGGGGTGACGAACTGGGCGGCCATGGTCAGGTCGCCCTCGTTCTCGCGATTCGGGTCATCGACGACCACGACCATCTTCCCCTGACGGATGTCCTCGATCGCCTCCTCGATGGTCGCGAACGGGGCCTGAACCGAGCTCATCGTGTCGCCCCGATCAACTTCTCCACGTATTTCGCCAGCACATCGACCTCCAGATTCACTCTGTCGCCACTGCCCGCGTGCCCGAGATTCGTGCGTTGCAAGGTCTCGGGTATGAGGGAGACGGTAAACGATCGGCTGTCGCACTCCGCGACGGTCAACGACACGCCGTCCACCGCGATCGATCCCTTCTCGATCACATAACGGAGCAACTCGGGCGGAGCTTCGATCCGGATCCGGCGGGCGAATCCGTCGTCGGCGACGTCGAGGATCGCGCCGATGCCGTCCACGTGGCCCTGCACCACGTGCCCGCCCAGCCGATCGCCCGCGCGCAGCGGCAGCTCGAGGTTGACTTGCGCGCCGGGCTCCAGGGCGCCCAGCGAGCTCCGCGAGAGCGTCTCGTTCATGGCGTCGGCTACGAACGAGCCGTTCTGGAGCGAGGTGGCGGTCAGGCACACGCCGTTGACGGCGACCGAATCCCCCTCGTGCAGTTCGCTCACCAAGGACGTCTCGATTGTCACCCGAGCGCCGTCCCCCGTGCGGTCAACTGCCGTGATCCGACCCAGCTCCTGTACGAGTCCCGTGAACAGGGGCCTCACCACTCCCGCATGCGAGCCGACACGAGCAGATCGTCGCCCACCCGGTCGCACCCGAGCGTGAGCGCGCGCGCAGCGTCGGCGATCGCCTCGACGCCCTCACCCTCGAGCGGATCGCGGGCGGTCCGCCCCCCGAGCACCATCGGCGCGAGAAACAGGCGCATCTCGTCGACCTCGCCGGCGTCGAGGAAGGCGCCGGCCAGGTGCGGGCCACCCTCGAGCAGGATCGAGCCGACACCGTCGGCGCCGAGCTGGTCGAGCGCTGAGCGCACGCGAGCGGTCTCGTTCTCCCCCGGGGCCACGACGACGTCGGCGCCGTGGGTGGCCAGAGCGTCGGTGGCGGTTCGCGGAGCGGCCCGGGACACCACCACGGTCACGGGGATCTTGCGGGCGTCGCGCACGAGCTGTGAGCCCAGCGGCAGGCGGGCCAGCGAGTCGAACACCACCCGCCGTGGCTGTCTGACCACGCCGTCGATGCGGGCGGTGAGCTGCGGATCGTCGGCCAGCGCGGTGCCGATCCCCACCGCCACCGCGTCGCACTGGGCGCGCCAATGATGGGCCAGCCGGCGGCTCTCCTCGCCGGAGATCCACTTCGAGTCACCGCCGCGCGTGGCGACTTTGCCGTCGAGCGTCATGGCCGACTTGAACAGCACCCAGGGTCGCCCGGTCCGAGCGTGCTTGCGAAACGGCTGGTTGATCAGCCGCGCCCGGCTGGCCAGCTCGCCGTCGGCCACCACGACCTCCACCCCCTCGTCGCGCAGGATGCCCAGGCCGCGCCCCGAGGCGTGCTCTGAGGGATCGTCGGAGGCGACCACGACCCGCTCGATCCCCGCGGCACGGATCGCCTCGGTGCAGGGCGGGGTGCGGCCCTGATGGCAGCAAGGCTCGAGTGACACGTACAGCGTGGCTCCGCCCAGGTCGCGGCCGGCCGCCGCCTCGATCGCCTCGATCTCGGCATGCGGGCCGCCCAGCATCTGGTGAAAGCCCTCGCCCAGGACCTCGTCGCGGCGGCCGATGACCGCTCCGACGAGCGGGTTCGGGCTGACCCGGCCCCGCCCGCCCTCGGCCAGCTCGATCGCGCGGGCGAGGTGGCGGCGATCGATGTCGGTCGTGGCGGACATGGCTTGTGGACGGCAGGATAGGCCGCGCTCCTAAACGCCCCCTTCTGATCGGCTCTCCCGGACGACCGCCGGCTCGCTACCGTTGTGCCGAGGCGGGCGCCCCGAAGCCATGAAGCTCATCATCCAGATCCCCTGCTTCAACGAGGAACGCCAGCTCCCCACGACGCTTGCGCGGCTGCCGCGAGAGGTCCCGGGCTTCGAGGCCGTCGAATGGCTCATCATCGACGACGGCTCGAGCGACCGGACGGTTGAGGTCGCTCGCGCGCACGGCGTCGACCACGTCGTCCGCCTGACCAACCACAAGGGTCTGGCCGCCGCCTTCCAGGCCGGGCTCGACGCCGGGCTGAAGCTGGGCGCCGAGGTGATCGTCAACACCGACGCCGACAACCAGTACGAGGGAGGCGACATTCCCAAGCTGGTCGGGCCGATCCTGCGGGGCGAGGCCGACATGGTGGTCGGCGACCGGCAGGTCTCGACCATCGACGAGTTCTCGGCCGGCAAGAAGCTGCTCCAGCGGCTGGGCTCGTGGGTCGTGCGCCATGCCTCGGCAACCGGGATCCCGGACACCACCTCGGGCTTCCGCGCCTACAACCGCGAGGCGGCGCTCCAGATCCACGTGGTCTCCAAGTTCACCTACACGCTCGAGACGATCATCCAGGCCGGCAAGCTCGAGGTGGCGATCGACCACGTGCCGATCCGGACCAACCCGAAGACGCGCGAGTCTCGGCTGTTTCCGTCGATCGGCGCGTACGTGCGCCGCAACGCGCTGACCATCTTCCGGGTGTGGGCCCAGTACGAGCCGCTCAAGCTGTTCTGGGGCGGGGCGCTGATCATCGGTGTGCCCGCGATCGCCCTGTTCGCCCGCTTCCTGATCCTGTTCGTGATCCATGGCGGCCGGGCCGGTCACGTGCAGTCGCTGATCCTCGGCGCGGTCCTGTTCTTCGGCGCAATGCTGCTGGGCGCTCTCGGAGTGATCGGCGACCTGTTGGCGGCCCAGCGCACGCTCACCCAGCGCACGTTCGAGCGGGTGCGGCGGATCGAGCTCCAGCTCGGGGTCGAGCCCTCCCACTACGAAACAGGTGCCACCCCCCCGAGCCCGACCGGCGCGGGGGCCAAGGACGCCGGCGCCCGGCCGGACCCCGCGGACCGCCGGGCGCTCGAGGTATGAGCCCCATCCCCGACGTGGCCCCGGCCGGCGACGCTCCGGTGACCGTTCCGACCGGCAACACGTTCGACAAGTACGGCTCCGCGAACCCGGTCGTCCGCCGGCTCATGTCCGGCTTCGAGGGCACGCTCGAGCGCCTGTTCATCCGCGCCGATCCCCAGTCGATCCTCGACGTGGGCTGCGGCGAGGGGGTCCTGACCGAGCGGTGGGCCGAGCGGCTGGGCGAGAAGCCGGTCCTGGGGATCGACCTGCCCGACCCCAAGCTCGAGGCGCACTGGAGCACTCGGCGCCGGGCCAACCTCGAATTCCGGACGATGGATGTCGACGGCCTGAGCTCGCTGACGAGCGGATCGTTCGACCTGGCCGCGGCGATCGAGGTGCTCGAGCACGTCCCCGATCCCGAGCGCACGCTGGCCGAGATGGCCCGGGTGGCCGCACGCCACCTGCTCGTCTCGGTGCCCCGCGAGCCGCTGTGGCGCGCGCTCAACGTGGCTCGCGGCGCCTATCTGCGCGAGCTGGGCAACACCCCGGGCCATGTCAACCACTGGTCCAAGCGCAGCTTCGTGCAGGCGGCCGGCCGCTACGGCGAGGTGATCGAGGCGCGTTCGCCGTTCCCGTGGACGATGCTGCTGGTGCGAGTGTCCTGATGGCGACCGCGTCGCGATCACGTGCCGACGCCGACACGGGCGCGAACGGGACACCACCGGACGCCCCTCCGCAGCCGTCCTACGCGTCGGGCGCGCGGATCCTGTCGATCGGGATCGCCTCCACCGGCATCTTCACCTTCCTGTACCTGGCCACGGCCAGCCACGAGCTCGACCAGGCCTCCTACAGCCGCATCTCGTTGTGCTGGTCGATCATGTTCGTGATCCTGTCGGTGATCTACCGGCCGGTCGAGCAGCTGCTCTCGCGGATGATCGCCGACCGCCGGGCCCGCGGTCTGCACGGCCATCCGCTGCGCATCCCGGCGACGATCCAGTTCGGCTTCGCCCTGGTCTTCCTGGCCGTGGCGCTGATCATGCGCCACGAGATCGAGCAGGGCATGTTCGACGGCTCGAGCGCGCTCTACTGGATCCTGGTCGTCGGCGTACTCGCCTACTCGGCCAGCTATTTCGCCCGCGGATGGCTGGCCGGCCACCAGCGGTTCGCGCTGTACGGCGGCCTGGTGTTCCTCGAGTCGACCTCGCGCTTCCTGTTCGCACTCGCGGTGGCGGTCGGGATCGGCTCTGGCCAGGGCATCGTCGGCCTCGGGATGGCGGTGGCGCCGTTCGCCTCGCTGTGCGTGATCCCGTTCGCGTTCTCGCGCCTGCGCATCCGCGCGCCGGCCGACGTGCCCGCTGCTGACGCGGCGCGCGAGGGCCCCGCTCACGCCCAGGTCGAGGAAGCCGCCACGGATCTCAGCATGCGTCACGGTGCGGGCTTCGCGATCTCGGTGGTCGGGATCATGCTGGCCGAGCAGACGCTGATGAACGCGGGCGTGCTGATCGTCGCGGCGAAGGCGGGAGGCAAAGCCGGGCTCACCGTCGGGATCACCGGGTTCGTGTTTAACGTGCTGCTGATCGTCCGGGCCCCGCTACAGCTCTTCCAGGCGATCCAGACCTCGATCCTCCCCCACCTGGCCGGCCTCGAGGCCCGTGAGAGCCCCGAGGAGTTCCACCGCGCGATCCGCACGACGATCCTGGTCATCGCCGCCTTTGCCGGCGCGGTGGCGATCGGGCTGCTGGCCATCGGGCCGTTCGTGATGACGGCGTTTCTGGGCAACAAGGGCTTTCCCTACGGCCGCGTGGGCCTGGCGGTGGTGGGGCTCGGGATGGGGCTCCACCTGGTCGCGGGCACGCTCAACCAGGCCGCCCTGGCCCGGGGGCGGAGCGCCCTGGCCGCGGTGGCCTGGCTGTCGGCCGCCGCGCTGTTCGTCGCATTCATGCTCTCCGGCGCGATTAGCAACCAGGTCACTCGAGTCGAGGTTTCCTACTTCACCGCCGCGCTCGTGCTGTGCGGCCTGCTGACGGCGATCTACCGCCGCGGACCCGCACCCGCGCGCTGATCGCTGCGCGCTCGCCGCAGCGCGATATCAGCTGTTCAGGCTCTTGCAGACGGGCTCGGCGCTCGCGGCCTTCTCGAGCGCGGGGTTGGTCAACCCGCTGGCGTCGATGCCGTTGAGCGAGCCGCGGACGCTGGTCGTGAGTGCCTGGGCGGCGCTGTTGAACGAGGACGCCGAGTCGGTGGGAAGCGCATGCGACTTGGTCACCGCGACCTTCATGGCGTCCCGCAGCTGGCTGAACGCCCTGACGATCGCGCCGGACACGGCCTTCCCGTTCGAGATGTCCGGCGTCCCGGCCGCGCGGATCTGCGACACGGCGTGCTCGGAGTCCTGCTCGATCGCGTTCAGGAAGCCCTGGAGGGTCCGCTTGGCATCGGTGGCGTTCGACGCGGTCGAGTCGTTGAGCGCGCTCGAGCGGATCGAAACGTCGCGCTCGAGCGGCGAGATCGCCGAGCACACGGACTTGACGTAGGTACCGGCGCTGATCTTGGATCCCCCCGATCCACAGCCGGCGCAGAGCAAGAGGGCGATCAGCAGCGCCGGAGCGATGCGAAGGCTCGCTGAGTGCACCAACTGCAGGCTAGCGTCGCCCGCGCTCAGGCGACGCCGGCGGCGGCGGCTATGGCCCTGTAGGCGGCCGCCGGATCGGGCATCCCGAACACCGCCGAGCCGGTGACCAGCAGGTTCGCGCCGGCCTCCACACAGGAGCGGGCGGTTTTCTCGTTGACGCCGCCGTCAACCTCCAGGGCGACGTGCTCGGGCAGCGCGCGACGCATCCGCGCCATCTTGTCGAGCGACCACGGGATGAACTCCTGACCGCCCCAGCCAGGGTTGACGCTCATGCACAGGGCCAGGTCGAGCAGCTCGTGCGCGATCTCGTCCAGGCTTGCGGCGGGGGTGCCCGGGGTGATCGCGGCGCCGGCCGCGCATCCCGCGTCGTGGATGGCGCTCAGCGTGTAGTGCACGTGTGGGGTGGCCTCGACGTGGATCGTGATGCTGTCCGCGCCGGCCCGGGCGATGTCGGCCACGTAGCGCTCGGGCCGCTCGATCATCAGGTGCACGTCGAGGACGGCGCCCGCGCCGTGGACCTCCTCCGCGATCGCGTCGACCATCAGGGCGCCGAAGGTGATCGCAGGCACGAAATGGCCGTCCATCACGTCGACGTGGATGACCCGCGCGCCGGCTGCCAGCACCTCGGCGACCTCGGAGCCGAGGCGGGCGAAATCGGCCGACAGGATCGACGGGGCGATCCGTGGCTCGCGCAGCAGGCGCAGCGTGGCGTCGGCGGGTCCGCCGGAGCGATCGGCCAAATCCGGGCCGCCTATACCGCCCGCAACATGCTGCCCTGGCAGTGGTTGCAGGTCACGATCGCCGTGCTTGACATCCGCACGATCGTCGAGTGCTCCCCGCAGTGGGGACACACCGAGACCAGCTCGTACCGCTGTAGGCAGTAGACGCAGCGATAGCGCCCCGGCGCCGCTGTCGGTCGGAGCCACGGCTCGCCGCATCCCGGGCACTCGGGGCCGAGCTTGGGCAGGGATTCGGTCAAGGTAGAGACGTAGGGTAACGCCGGAGCCGGGCGATGAAGAACCCGTCGGTGCCGTCGCGGTGGGGCATCAACTGGACCCCCGGGCCCATCGCCGCGCCTCGAAGCCCGGCGGGAAGCCGCTCGGATACCGATTCAGCCTCAAAGTCGTCGTGCCCGGCCAGGAACCGCTCGACGACGCCCGGCCCCTCTGCACGGGAGATCGTGCAAACCGAGTAGACCAGAGCGCCTCCGGGCGCCAGGGCGTCCGCGCCGGCGGCCAGGATCCGGCCCTGGAGCTCGGCCAGCTCTCCGATCGAAGCGGGCCCCGCCCGCCCGACCCGCCAGCGCAGGTCCGGGCGCGACTGAAGGGTTCCCAGGCCGCTGCACGGCGGGTCGACCAGCACTGCGTCAAACGGTCCGTCGGGGCGGGCCTGTGTCGCGTCACCCACCTGCACCCCGATGATCTCGGTCCTCAGCCTCGCCGCTGTCCGCTCGAGCGCCGCGGCCCGGCCCGGATGGCGCTCGACCGCGACGATCTCGCCCCGACCCTCCATCAGGGCGGCCAGGTGGGTGGTCTTGCCGCCGGGGGCGGCGCACAGGTCGAGCACACGCCGGCCGGCCTGGGGATCGAGGATGCGCGCAACGAGCATCGAGCCGCGCGACTGCGGCTGCACCGCGCCGGCGCGCCACAGCTCGGAGCTCTGGACATCGAACGGGCCGTCCAGCACGAGTCCCTCGGGGATGCCCGGGGCGGGCCGGCTGGCGACCGGGACCGCGCCGCCCACCTCCGCCGGGGTGGCGATGAGCGTGTTGACCCGCAGGGCCGACTCGGCCGGCTGGTTGATCACGCCTAGCAGCGCCCGCGCCTCCTCAGGCCCCAGCTCTTCCCACCATTGGCTGGCCAGCCAGCCAGGCACGGAATGGAGGATCGCCGCGGCTTCGGGGGTCTCGTCGGCCAGGCCGGCCAGAAGCCCCGGCCCCTCTCGGACTGCCCGCCGGAGGACCGCGTTGACCAGGCCGGCGCCCCTGCGGCTGGAGCGCTTGGCCAGCTCGACGCTCTCGTTGACCGCGGCGTACGTGGCGCTACCCCCCAAGAACAGAAGCTCGTACAGACCGAGCCGCAGCGTCGCCAGCACCGGCGCCTCGAGCCGTTCGAGCCGGCGGTCCAGGAGCCGGCCCGCGACGTGGTCGAGCGTCGCCCGCCGCTGGACGGTGCCGTAGCTCAGGGCCATCGCCAGGGCCCGGTCGCGCGGGTCGAGCTCCGCGGCCTCGCCGGCGAACGCCCGGTCGGCGTACGCGTCTTGCTCGAACACTCGGCGGATCACCCGCAGCGCGCAGGCTCGGGCGGGCGAGATGCGGCCGGCCGGTCGGGCGGGGAGCTTGTTCACCGGCATGGCGTGGACCTACCGCCGCCGGCCCCGGAGATAGTCCTCGCCGCTCATCGGGCGCCGTCCGGCCGGCTGGACCACGACCAGCTGAAGTGCGCCCTCGGCGCAGCCGAGGACCGGAAGGGGACCGTCGAGCGACAGCTCGCCCGGCGGTGGGCCATCCCCGAGCGCGCGGGCCTGTCGCACCCCGAGCCGTTGCCCATCGGACAGGACCACGTGGGCCCCGATATGCGGTGTGAGGGCGCGTACCGTGCGCTCGAGCTCGACGGCGGGCCGGGCCGGATCGAGCCCACGATCCTCGGCGGCGATCTTGGCCGCGTAGGTGGCCAGGGAGTCGTCCTGCGGGACGCACGGCGGCGCCTGATCGATCGTCTGCACGAGCAGGTCGGCGCCGAGATCCTCGAGCCGCTCGGCCAGGCTGCCATAGGTGTCGTCGGCCCCGATCGGCTCGCTCGTCTGCGCGCACACCGGCCCTGAGTCGAGGCCCTCGGTGAGCTGCATGATCGACACCCCAGTTCGCTCGTCGCCATGCATGATCGCCCGCTCGATCGGCGCCGCGCCGCGCCAGCGGGGCAGCAGCGAGGGATGGACGTTCAGCGTCGGGTAGGCCGACAGCAGCGGTTCCTTGATCAGCGCGCCGAACGCGCACACGCACACCGCCTCGGGACGCGCGGCGCCGATCGTGGCCAGCGCTGCCTCCTCGTTGACGGTCTCGGGCTGGGCCAGCTCGATCCCGAGCTCGCGCGCGGCCTCGGCGACGGGTGGCGCGGCCAGCTTGCGCCCGCGTCCCCGCGGCCGGTCGGGGCGGGTCACGACCAGCACCGGGCGGTGCGGCGAGTCGGCCAGCCGCCGCAGCACGGCCGCGGCGAACTCAGAGGTACCGAGGTAGACGGTGCGCACGCACTAGGGTCGCGACGCTACGCGGCCTGCTCGCCCTCACGCAGGATGCGCATCGCCTCCTTGCGCTCCTCGCGCGAGGTCCGGTCGAGGATCAGCACTCCGTCGAGGTGGTCCATCTCGTGCTGGATCACACGCGCCTCGAGCCCGGTGGCCTCGATCGTGATCGGTTCCCCGTACTCGTTGAGCGCACGCACGCGGACATGGATCGGCCGATCGACCTCGACCAGGACGCCGGGCAGGCTGAGGCAGCCCTCGTCCATCCCCTCGGTCTCGCGGCCCGACCACTCGATCTCGGGGTTGATCAGCGCAGCGAGCGGCCCGCCCTGCATGACCCGATAGACGAGCAGCCGATGCACTACCCCCACCTGCGTGGCGGCCAATCCCACCCCGAGCGCGTCATCCATGAGGTGACCCATGCGCTCGACCTCCTCGCGCAGCGCGTCGTCGAAGTGCGCGATCGGCCGCGCCTTGGTGCGCAGCACGGGGTCGCCGAAGCTCCGGATCTGGGCTAGCGCCGCGTCCCGCCGGGCCGCGGTCTCGGGATCGAGCTCGGGCTCCGGGCGCTCGGGCTCGACGCCGGCCTCGGGCTGGGGCTCGATCTCGGTTTCGCGCTGGGGTTCGGTTTCGATGGGAGCGCCGTCTGTGGGCACACTGTCAGCTTAATCACTGCGGGTCAGGGTCGACGCTCACGCTGACCCCGCGCCGGACTGCGTGTGCGGCGCAGGCGTCGACCGCGGCGCCCACCGCCCGCAGGGTCGGCAGCCGGTCGTGGCACTTGATGACCAGCTGGCTCCGGAACCGACCGCGGAGCTTGAACAGCGGGGCGGGACCGAGCACGGTCGCGCCCGAGGGGACGATCAGATCATGCAGCCGTGCGGCCAGGTCGAGCGCATCGCCGGCGTCGGGCGAGGCGCAGACGATGCGGATCAGCGTCCCGTAGGGCGGGTATCCGAGCGCCTCGCGCCTGCGGAGCTCGACGGCCAGGAACCCATCCGTGTCGTGGTGGGCGGCCAGCTCGATCGAGCGCGCGTCCGGCGCGAGGGTCTGGACGAGCACGCGGCCGCCGTCCTCGCCGCGTCCGACCCGGCCGGCGAGCTGGGTGAGCAGCGCAAACGTTCGCTCCTCGGCCCGGAAGTCCGGGAAGCGGAGCGTCTGGTCGGCGTCGAGCACCACGCCGAGCGCGACCTCGGCGAAATCGTGGCCCTTGGCCACCATCTGGGTTCCGACCAGGACGCCGGCCGGCGCGGCCTCGAACCGGGCCAGCGTCTGGGCCAGGCGGCCCTTGCCGGCGGCCGCGTCGGCGTCGAGGCGGAACACCGGCAGCTCTGACCCGAACGCCTCGTGCAGTTCCTGCTCGATGCTCTCGGTGCCCGCCCCGTGACGGGCCACCGAGGTCGAGCCGCACTCCTGACAGCGGCTGGGGGCCCGGCGGCGATGCCCGCAGTGGTGGCAGGCCAGCGAGCCCTGCGCCCGATGCAGGACCAGCGCCACCTCGCAGTTCGGGCACATCCACACGTGACCGCAGCCGCGGCAGGAGAGGAAGTTCGACCAGCCGCGGCGGTTGAGCAGCACGATCGCCTTCGCTGCAGCCGCGCGGACGTCGGCCAGCGCCATCCGGGTCACCGGGTGAAGGGAATGGTGCAGCCCGCGCATGTCGAGCACGTCGACCGGCGGCAGCGGGCGGCCGTCGATCCGCTCCGGCAGGCGCAGGCGGCGCAGGCCGACCACGCTCTCCGGCCGCGGGGTGGCGCTGCCGGCGAGCAGCACGGCGCGATGCTGCTCGGCGCGGCGCTGGGCCACCGCGCGGGCGTCGTAGCGTGGGTCGCCCTCGTGCTTGTAGGAGCCGTCGTGCTCCTCGTCGACCACGATCAGCCCGACGTCGGGCAGCGGCGCGAAAACCGCCGAGCGCGGGCCGATGCACACCAGGGCCTCGCCGGTGCGCAGCCGCAGCCATTCCTCGTGGCGCTCGCGCTGGCCGAGACCGGAGTGGAGTACGGCCACGATGTCGCCGAAGCGGGCCTGAAAGCGGCCCACGGTCTGGGGGGTGAGCCCAATCTCGGGGACCAGGACGATCGCCCCGCGTCCGGCGGCGAGCGTCGCCTGGACCGCCTGGAGGTACACCTCGGTCTTGCCCGACCCGGTGACCCCGTGGAGCAGGAAGCGCTCGGGCCCTGACTCGCCCGCCCCGGCCAGCGCGCCGAGGATCGTCTCGAGCGCCCGTTGCTGGTCGGCGGTCAGCGGCGGCGGCCCGTCGAGGCGGCGTCCCACGGCCACCGTATCCGGGCGCGAAGCCCGCTCGAGCGGGTGAAGCGCGACCAGGCCGCGTCCCTCGAGGCGGCGCAGCGTGGCCGTCCCGAGCGCGGTGGCCAGCGCCGGGCCCCCGGTCTCCAGGAGGGTCAGCGCGGTCCGCTGGCCTTCGGTCAGCCGCTCTTCGCCGCGCAGCGCGCGCGATCCGGCCTCGGTCAGCTCAGCGACCAGAATCGGCTTGGGCCGGCCCGCGCCGGCCGCTGCGCCGGGTGGCAGCAGGAGCGACAGCGCCCGGGCCGGGGTTGAGCAGTACTGCTCGGCGATCCAGGCGGCCAGCGCGACCAGGTCGGCCGGCACGCCCGGCGGCAGCACCGCCGTCGGGCTCGGCCAGCCGCTCCGGCGCCAGCGCCGACTCGGTGGCCAATTCGAGCACGACCCCCAGCGTGGTCTGCCGCCCGAACGGGACCCGCAGGAGTGCCCCCACCTCCACGTCCCCCTGCTCGGGGCGCAGCCGGTAGTCGAACGGGCCGCGAACCGCGCGGGTCCGGGTGAGCGGTTCGACGCGCGCGATCAGTGGGCGCAAGCTTGCAAGGTTGGCGTGCATGTGGGCAACGGAGGGTAAAGTCAGACCAGGATGACGGCCGAGCATCTCGCTGAGGACGTGCGCTCGCCCGGGGAGGAAACGGACGGAGAGCGGCGCGGCATCCCCGCC
The DNA here is from genome assembly GCA_963834675.1 of uncultured Solirubrobacterales bacterium. Taxonomy (GTDB): domain Bacteria; phylum Actinomycetota; class Thermoleophilia; order Solirubrobacterales; family Solirubrobacteraceae; genus Palsa-465. The sequence continues at coordinate 61,865 of CAWICS010000007.1, read as the reverse complement.
GCGACCATGCTCGCCATGTGCGATCGCCTGCTCGGCGAGGTGGGCCGCCGGCGGCACATGTTCTCCTGGCTGCGCGTCCCGGGCGCGGCCTCTGAGGAGTGGCTCCCGGTCGACGCCTACTACCCACGGGCCCGGCTGGTGGTGATGTGCCGTTCCGCGTCAGGACCCCACGAGCGGCTCTACCGCGAGCAGGTCTCCGCCCACGGGCTCGGGCTGCTGACGCTCGATCCGGACGTGCTGGGCGATGACGAGGCGGTGGTCGAGGCGGCGCTCGCGGCCAGGATCTTCGATCTGGAGCACGTCCCGCGCCCGGCGCCGGCGACCAACGCGCCGGGGCCGTCGTGGACCCCGGTGAAGGTCGAGCGCACTGCGGTGGCGCCAGCGATGGAGCAGGGGCTCGGCGTCCTCGCAGGCCTGGCTCTGGCCGTGATCCTGATCGTCGAGGTGTACCTCGGCGTTGTCCAGGTGGCGTTCAGCGCCGGCCGCGTGATGCTCGGCTTCGCGATCGCGCTCGAGGCGTGCTCGCGGGCGATCGGAACGGTTGCTGCGGCGCGCTCGGGCAAGCGGGGCTGGGCTGCTGCGTGTGCGATCGGTGGCGCGCCATTCGTGATGTCGTTCGCGTTCCGACGTCGCGGAGGCTGGGCGGAGGTCGAGTCCGCCGCGCTGGCCGGGCTGCTGGCCGCGCTGGCTGTCGCGCTTGGGCTGCTGGCTCTGCTCCTTGGGCTCTGAGCCCGGGTCGATACGCTCCCCCGGGTGGATCCGGACGCGGGAGAGCAGGTCTTCTTCCACGGCCATCCGTCGTGGCGCTCGATGCTCGCGTTCTACGTGCGTGGGCTGCTCGTCGCCGTGCTGGCCGGCGTGATCGCGGGCATCGTGACGCGGGCGACCGGCCGCAGCATCGGGGCGCCGTGGGTGGCCGCCGCGGTGCTCGTGGTGTTCGTCGTGGTGCTCGCCTGGGGCCTGATCCGGCGGATCGCCACCACCTACACGATCACCGACCGCCGCCTGACCATCCGATCCGGGCTGCTGGCGCGCGAGCTGCATGAGTGTCGCCTGGAGCGGGTCCAGAACGTCAACACGCGCCAGCGGCTGCTCGAGCGCATGCTCGGCATCGGCACGGTCGACTTCGACACCGCTGCCGGGGCGGCGTACGACTTCTCGTTCCGCGGCGTCGAGGATCCCGGTCGGATCGTCCAGACAGTCAACGCGGCCCTGGAGGACCTCGGGCTGACCCACCCCCAGGTGTAAATGGCGGCTCTGGCTTCGGTCCTGCTGCTGGCCCTGACCGGGTTCGCCCCTCACTACCGGATCGTCGGTCACCATGGGATGGCGACCGACGGGCTCTACACCGTGCTGTGGGGCAGGCGTGCAGGCGAGGTGGGGACGTTCGTCGACGAGCGGACCGGACGGCACGTGCGCGTCTTGCTGCCGCCCGGCTGTCGCTCAGGAGGGCGAATCTCGCCGATCCTCGGGAACACGTGGCTGCTGGCGGACTGCAGCCGCGGGCGCGTCGATCTGTACTCGCCGGCTGGCCATCGGTGGCGCCGGGTCACGGTCGCCGCGGCCTGCCGGAACTACAGGAGCAGCGCCGGGGGGTGCATTCCGCTCGCCGTCGGCACCGACTGGATCGAGTACGACAAGCAGAGCGTCCGCCTCGGCGACCGGTTCATCTTCCAGAACATCGCCTCCGGAGCCGTGGTTGGAGATCCGACGAACGCGACGACCTTGCCGGACCTCGACTCCCCGGTGCTCGCCCAGCCGGTCTGCGCGCCACTCCGGGTGCCGCCGCACGGAAAGCTGACGTTCGACGGCCGCTACGCGGTCGCGGAGGGGTCGAGCGGCACGTTCATCGAAAAGTGCGGCACGCATCTGCGGGTTGCCGTGCCCTCCGACAACGTCGCCACGGCCCCCGGCTCGCTCGTCTGGCTGACCACACCGACCCGGCCCATGCGCGGCGTGTTCCTGCCCAGCCTCAGGCGGTTCACCATCGCGCCGCCGCCCGGCCACTCCTACCTGGTCGACGTCGAGCTCAGCGTCCGCCACATCTACGTCACCGTGGCCACGGGTGGCGGGGGTGCCGACGTGTGGTCAGCGCCGGCGCCAGCCCCTAAGCGCTGACCGACGCCGCGCCCATCCCGGCCGCGGCGCGCAGGGCGTCTGCCTTGTCGGTCCGCTCCCAGGTGAAGTCGTGATCGTCGCGGCCGAAGTGCCCGTACGCCGCGGTCTTCTGATAGATCGGCCGGTGCAGCCGCAGGTACTTGCGAAACGCCCCCGGCCGGAGATCGAAGTGCTCTGAGATCAGCTCGAGGATCCGCGCCCGCCCGATCTTCTCGGTGCCGAACGTCTCGACCATCACCGAGACCGGATGGGCCACCCCGATCGCGTAGGCCACCTGCACCTCGAGTCGGTCGGCCAGCCCGGCGGCGACCAGGTTCTTGGCCACATAGCGCGCCGCATACGCTGCGCTGCGGTCGACCTTGCTCGGGTCCTTACCGCTGAACGCCCCGCCACCATGCCGCGCCATCCCGCCATACGTGTCGACGATGATCTTCCGACCGGTCAGTCCGCAGTCCCCCATCGGACCGCCGATCACGAACCGGCCAGTCGGGTTCACCAGCAGGGCCCGGTGCAGCTTGCGCGCGTCGTAGAGCTCCTCAGGGACGACCGGTTGGACGACGTGCTCCCACAGGTCATCTCGGAGCAGCGATTCGGCGCCGTCGCGGTGCTGGGTGGAGATCAGCACCTTCTCGACCTCGACCGGACGCCCGTCGACGTAGCGCACCGTGACCTGGGTCTTACCGTCCGGGCGCAGATAGGAAAGGATCTCCGCCCGGCGCACATCGGCCAGACGCTTGGCCAGCTTGTGCGCCAACGAGATCGGCAGCGGCATGAGCTCCTCGGTCTCGCTCGACGCGTAGCCGAACATCATCCCCTGATCCCCAGCGCCGGCCAGGTCGACTTCGTCGTCGTCGCCGGGATCGACGCGTGACTCGTACGCTCGGTCGACCCCCTGGGCGATGTCCGGCGACTGCTTGTCGATCGCGTTGATCACCGCGCACGTGTGATAGTCGAACCCGAACTCCGCGTCCGTGTAGCCGATCCGCTTGATCGTCTCCCGGGCCACAGCCTGGATGTCCACATACGTGGACGTGGTGATCTCGCCCGACACCACCACGAGACCCGTGTTCACGAGCGTCTCGCACGCGACCCGGCCGTTCGGGTCATCGCGGAGCACCGCATCCAGCACGCCATCCGAAATCTGGTCCGCGACCTTGTCCGGGTGACCCTCGGTGACGGACTCCGACGTGAACAGAAATTCGTTGTCTGGCGTCGTCTTCATCGGATCTCGAGGCTCAGCTCCGTGGTCGTGTCGTGGTCGCCGCTCGTGGAGCTCAGGCCGATGGCACGGAGCTTCGACAGGTCGGGCAGGAAGACGCGGGTGCCCGCGCCACCCGTCAGACCCGTCTGCTCACCGAGCGCCAGGAGCTGGCCGACGTCGCCAAAGACTAGCGACGAGAGCTTTGGCGGCTGGTCGGGCAGCGTGGCCCGGTAGGCGGAGTCGGAGGCCAGCGCGCGGCTGCGCTGCGCGACGCCTTCGATCGCCGACTCGCTGGTCGAGACGACCACCATCCCGTTGAACACCGCGTAGTCGAGCTGGAGACCGGGCCCCAGGCCGACCTCATGGACGGTGACGCCGCCGATCACCCGGTCGGCGAGCTCGGGGACCTGTCCGCCGGCCGAGCCCGAGGGCGAGAACAGCGAAGTGACCGGTCCCTCGAGGGCGGCCAGCTCGCTCCGCGCCGCGGCCTGGTCGCCGACGCGGGAGACGATCAGGAGCGCAGGGCTGGGCCCGGGCGAAAGGGCCACGGCGGTCTCCCCACCGAACAGCGAGAGGACTTGCCGGACGTTGACGCCCTGGGCGGTCAGCGCAGTGCCCACCCGGCGCAGCAGCGGACCTACGTTGCCGGCGATTCCGGCGGTGGCGGCGGCCCTCAGCAGTCCGGGCGCCGAGCGGGCCAGGCCGTTGACGTCGAGCATCAGCGTCGAGCCCGACGGAAGCACGGACTGGAGGGTGGGCGTGAACGAGCGCCCGGCCGCCGGCGGCGTGGCGCCCCCGAGGACGCTGTGCACCTGCACCCGCGCACCGCTCGCGGCCGGCGAGAGCGAAAGCGACGCGCCCTGGAGTGCCGGCCGGTCGAGCAGCGCTCCGATCGCACCCAGGACGCCGGTGCGGGTGGCGAGCAGCTGGTGGACGCCGGCCGCGGGCAGGTAGGCGTCGAGCACGCGGTCGGCCGGCTCCCCGGCGATGGCGCGCACGTAGGCCGGGTCGTGGGCCAGCGTCCGTCCTCGTCCCCGGGCCGAGCGCAGCGCCGCCCGGACTCCGGCGTCGGGGCCGGCCACCAGGTAGTGGCCGACGAAGGCAAGCTCCCTGCCCAAGGGGTAGGTCATGATCCGGACGCCGTCGTACGCACCGGCGGAGGCGGCGCCGGCGCTTTTCACGAACGCGCGTGCCCGCGCCGCCCGGGCGACGTCGAGCACGACGAGCGGTTGGGCCACGCCGTTCGGACCCGCGATCAGCGCAAGCGACGCCTGATCGCCGAGCCACGGACGAATCGCGGAGGCGAGGTCGGCGCTGCTCGACCCGGCCACCAGTGGGTGCAGCCGGTTCAGCGCCGCCGTCTCGAGCAGCGGCCAGTCGGGGAACCGCGCGGCGAGCTTGCGGGCGTCCGAGACGGGCGAGCGGCCGGGGTCGGTGGACAGGCTGACGTAGGCCAGCGCGTTGGCCGGGACGAGCGCGGCGGCGCCGGTGGCCGGAGGGGCCGGGCCCGATCCGGCCGTCGCCAGGACGACCGCGGCGGCGAGGGCGAGCGCGGCGGCGAGCAGCCCGCCGGCCAGGGCCAGCCGGCGGCGGACGAAGTGTGACGACCGGGTCTCCGACGGCTTGCGTTTGGGAACGCGCGGGCTTCGCCGAACCGACGCATCGGGCAGAAGGGCAGGCGGGCGCGCGACCGTCGACATCCCAGCAAGCAATGAATCAGTTTCGGACGGTTTTTGCGCCGGTTCAGGCGGCCGTGCGTCGGCCCGGGGCGCGCCGCTCGTTGCGCTCGACGAAGTCGATGATCACCGGCACGCCCTCGAGGTGGTAGCGCTCGCGCAGACGGTTCTCGACGTAGTAGGCGTAGTCGCGCGTGACCCGGGCGCGAGAGTTGACCTGGATACTGAACCGGGGCGGGCGCTCGTCCGTCTGGGTCATGTAGATCAGTCGTAGGCGATGACCCCCCCGGCGCGGGCCGCCGGCCGGCGGCTGGCGGGCGCTGACCACGTCGGACAGGAACCGGTTGAGCTGCGGCGTGGGGATGCGTCCGGCGCTGCGGTCCGAGAGCGCGATCGCCTCGGCGAGCAGCCGCTGCACGTTGCGCCCGGTCTTGGCGCTGGCCGTGAGGACGCGGGGGCGCAGCCGGAGCTTCTGGTGCGCGCGGGCGCGCTCGTGGTCAAGGTCCACCTCGTCGGCGCCGGCGAGGTCCCATTTGTTGAGGACCAGCGCAGTGGCGCATCCGCTGCGCATGGCCAGCTCGGCCACCCGGAGATCCTGGGCGGTGATGCCTTCGGTCGCGTCGCACACGACGAGCGCCACGTCGGCGCGCTCGGCGGCGCGGCGTGAGCGCAGCGCGGTGTAGTACTCCAGCGACTCCCCCACCTTGGCCTGACGGCGCAGCCCGGCGGTGTCGACCAGGACCATCCGGCGACCTTCGAACTCGATCGGAAGATCGATCGCGTCGCGCGTGGTCCCGGCGATCGGCGAGACGATCACCCGCTCGGCCCCGGCAAACCGGTTGACTAGCGAGGACTTGCCGACGTTGGGGCGCCCGATCACCGCCAGGCGCACCAGGTCTGAGTCGGCCTCGTCGGCCTCCGCCAGGTCGGCCGGGACGAGCTCGACGATCCGGTCGAGCAGGTCGCCGGTCCCAAGACCCTGCGCGGCCGAGACGGCAATCGGCTCACCCAGCCCGAGCGCGTGGAATTCGGAGGCGAGCGGGATGTCGCGCGCCGCGTCGACCTTGTTCGCCGCCACCAGGACGGGTAGCGGTGCGCGGCGCAAGAGGTCGGCGACCTCGTGGTCCCCGGGCCGGGGACCGGCCTTGGCATCGACCACGAGCACCGCGACGTGGGCGTCGGCCAGAGCAGCCAGAACCTGGTCGTGCACCGACCGGGCCAGCTCGGCCCGGTCGTCCAGGTCGACCCCGCCCGTGTCGATCAGGGTCAGCGCCCGTCCGTTCCAGTCGGTCTGAAGCTCCTTGCGATCGCGCGTCACGCCGGGGCGCTCGTGCACGACCGCCTCGCGCGACTCGGTGAGCCGATTGACCAGCGAGGACTTTCCGACGTTGGGATAGCCGACCACAGCGACCTTCATGGCGGACCCGAGGGTAGCTTGCCCCGCGGGTCCGCCTGAGGTCCGGTGACTCGGAGTTGACCCCCGTTAGCCTGTCGGCAGGTCGGTCCCGGCCCCGGCGCAGTAGCCGGCGCCGCCCGCGGAGTCGTTGCTCCACAGGGACTGCACGGCAAAGCGGTCTCCCGCGTTGCCGGTCGTGTTGCCCAGCGCGCCCGGAACCGGCTCCGGCGGACCCTGGGCGGTGAGGAGGTTCTCCCCCACCCAGGCGCACTTGTCGCCGTTCTCGTTCGCGTCGAGCGCGTCATACCAACCGCCGATCTGCTGGGCGCTGGTGCCGCTGCCGATGACGTCCTCAGCACCCGGATCGGTGACCGTCTCCTCGATCTCGTGCCCGAGCACGATCGAGAAGCCGTCCAACTTGCCACGCGCGTCGCTGTTGACCGCGTTCTCGCCGCACACGTTCGCGCCACCGGAGTTGATCGCGAGCGCGTAGGGCATGTTCGTCCACGAGATGCCCGTGGGCAGCCCGTTGTAGATGCCGCCTTCGAGGTTCGGCTCGGTGTAGTCATGGAATGCGCAGTAGCCGGTCGATACCGCGTTCGGGTCGCTGAGGTTCGGCGGCTGCGCGATGATGATGTTCGCGTTGTTCAGGTCGGTGATGCCGAAGTGGGTCACCGCCCGCGCGGCCTCCTGGCCTAGCACCGTGTAGGTATTGGTCGACCCCGGCGGGTTGCTCGACGAGGTGCTCGGCAGCCCGGTGGCGTCGTTGGCGTCATCGACCCAGATGCCGGCCAGCTGCTCAGACGGGTTGCTGATATTGACCTTGTTGCCTGACGCGTCCGTGTTGTAGTACTGGTCCTGTACGCCGGCCCAGTCGGTCCCGCCCATCTGCTGGACGAAGTCGGCCATGTACTTCCCGGCGCCGTCGGGATCGCAGGCCAGCGTGGCCGTGAACGAGCCCTCGGTCAGGTTCTCCGAGGCGCAGGTCTGGCTGGCCGGGAACGCCCCCTTCTCGCCCCAGCCCCATAACACGATGTACTCCTTGGGCGTCGTCTGCACGTGGCCGCCGTAGTAGGCCATGTTTCCTGGCACCGGAAGCGTCGTGGCCGGGAACTCCGGCAGGCCGCAGTTGGAGAACGGCGAGGGGAGCGTGCCGCTCTCGGGGCACGGTGGCGCCGGCGGCTGGAGCGAGCCCACGGGCGCGAACACGTGTTGCAGCCAGATCGCGCGCTGGGCCTGGGCCTCTCGCTTCGCGTTGAGCATGAGAATCGGCTTGGCCGATGCGGCGACCGCGGTCGCGCCGAGGATGCCGGTCACTACGAGCGCCGTGCTGACGGCACGAAGCGAACATCTCTTCATCTAATGACCCTCTTGTGTGAGTCCCCTGCCGGGGTGTCGGTGGATAAGAGGAGCCTCCCAGCTCCGCCTTGCCTTTTACCCCGCTGCGCCCATCCTCATGCGTCCGCGTGGCGCTCGCTAACCGCGGGTGCCAGGGACGAGCCCGGCGATGTGCCGCACGACCTCGGCGAGGGTCATATGCGTGGAGTCGACCACAACCGCGCCGGCCGCCGGCTCGAGCGGGGAGTGCTCGCGGGTGCGGTCGCGCTCGTCGCGGATGGCCTGCTCGGCCAGCACGCGGGCCGGATCGATTCCCAGTTCGGCCGCGCGCCGGCGTGCCCGCTCCTCAGGGTCGGCGGTGAGGAACACCTTGAGCTCGGCGTCCGGCGCCACCACCGTGCCGATGTCGCGTCCCTCTGCCACCCAGTCGCCGCTGGCCAGCAGCCGCCGCTGCAGCTCGACCACGGTTCGGCGGACGTCGGGATCGGCCGCCGCGCGCGAGGCCGCCTCCGACACCTCGGGCGCGCGGATCCGGTCGGTCACGTCGCGCCCGTCGAGAAGCGTCCGTTCGCCGGGCTCGATCTCGAGCGACGACGCGATCGATGCCGGTTCGACGCCGCGCTCGGCCGCGGCGAGCGCCACCGCGCGATACATGGAGCCGGTGTCCAGGTAGGTGAATCCGAGCTCGGCGGCCACCCCCCGGGCCACGCTCGACTTGCCGGCGCCGGCGGGCCCATCGATCGCCACCACGGTCACGCGACCAGCTCCGCGACGTGGTCGGCGAATCCCGGATAGGACACCTCGGCCGCCTCCATGCCCACGACCTCGACCCCGGTTTCCGAAGCCAGGCCCGCGACCGCGCCGAGCAGCGCCAACCGGTGATCACCGTGGGCGTCGAGCCGCCCGCCGCGCAGGCCGCCGGTGCCGCGCACGACAAACCCGTCAGGCAGCGGCTCGATGTCGGCGCCGAGCCCACGGAGGCCCTCGACCACGGTCGCGATCCGGTCCGACTCCTTGATCCGCAGCTCCTGCGCGCCGCGGACGAGCGTTTCCCCTTCCGCAAAGCAGCCCAGGAGCGCAACCAGCGGCAGCTCGTCGATGGCGAGCGGCACCTCCTCGGCCTCGATCGTGGTGCCTTCGATCGGTGCGTTGCGGACATCGATGTCGGCCACCGGTTCGCCTGCCTGGAACGAGCCGGGCTCTTCACCGTCGGTCAGGACGATCGCACCCATGCGCTCGAGGATGCGCAAGAACCCGGCGCGGGTCCAGTTGACCCCGACCCGTTCGAGCACCAGCCGGGAGTCGCGCACAAGGACGCCGGCGGCGATCAGGAACGCGGCCGAGGACAGGTCCCCGGGCACTTCGACCAGCTCGAGCTCCAACTCGTCCGCGTTGCCCACGGTGGTGCTGTAACCGCCGCGCTCGACCTGGATCCGCTCGACCGGGGCGCCCGCGGCGGCCAGCATCCGCTCGGTGTGGTCGCGGCTCGGCACGGGCTCGGCCACGGTGGTTCGGTCGGTGACCAGACCGGCCAGGAGCACGCACGACTTGACCTGGGCGCTGGCCACCGGCAACTCGTAGTCGATCCCCTTCAGAGCGGCGCCGTGGATCGTGAACGGCGGGTAACGCCCTTCGCGAGCTTCGATCCGCGCGCCCATCTGTTGCAGCGGCCCGGCGATCCGGTCGACCGGGCGCCGGCGGATCGACTCGTCGCCGTCGAGCATGAAGCTATGGCCCTGCTGGAAGGCCAGCCACCCCGGCAGAAGCCGCATCAGCGTCCCGGCGTTCCCGACGTCGATCGGGTTGGTCGGCGAAAGGGCGTTGCGCAACCCGCAGCCGCGGATCACCAGCTCGGTGCCGCGGTCTTCCACGATCGCCCCCAGGCGCATGATCGCGGCCAGAGTGGAGCGAGTGTCGGCGGCGTCCAGGTAGTTGCGAACCCGGACCGGCTCGGAGGCCATCGCCCCGATCAGCGCCGCCCGGTGCGAGATCGACTTGTCGGCCGGGACGCGTAGCGATCCTCGGAGCGGCCCGGCCGGATCGAAGCGAGCGTTCACGCCCGGGCCACCGGGAATCCGAGGCTGGCCACGAGCTCCTCGGTCCGCCGGGCCTGCTCTTCGCCGGCGATCCACAGGGCGATCACGCCCTCGCTCATGTCGAGAGCCGGATAGAGCGCCATGTCGGTGATGTTGACGCCCGCCCGGCCCAGCTCGAGCGCCAGCTGGGCGACCACGCCGGGCTGGTTGGGCACCGACGCGCGCAGCTCGAACAGCGGACCCCCGGCCAGCTGGGCTTCGAGCAGCCGCCGGCGATCGTCCGCCGCGGCGTCGTTCCAATCGGTGATACCGGAGGCGTCGGCCGCGTCGAGGCTTTCGCGCACGCGGTGCAGCCGCGCGATCGTGTCGTCGATGCCGGCGATCAGCGCATCGCGGTTCGACAGGTAGATGTCGGTCCAGATGCCGCTGGAGGCGCCGGCCACGCGGGTGGCGTCACGGAAGCTCGGGCCGGTGGCGGGCAGGCGCTCGCCGCCGGCGGCCAGGGTCCGGGCCGCCTGGCTGACCAGCACATTGGCCAGCACGTGCGGGAGGTGCGAGACCGTGGCCAGGATCGTGTCGTGGATCTCGGGCTCGATCGCCACCGGCCGCGCTCCCAGGCTGTGCAGGAAGCGGTGCAGGCGCTCGTAGTGGATCCCCGAGGTGGTCGGCGTCGGCGTCAGATACCAGGTGGCCCCGTCGAACAGGTCGCCGCGCGCGTGCTCGACGCCGCTCGTCTCCGCCCCGGCGAGAGGGTGCCCGCCGACGAAACGAGGGTCCTCGAGCGCGGCGACGATCGCGCGCTTGGTCGAGCCCACGTCGCTGACCACGGTGTTCGCCGTCGCGGCATCGAGGACCGCCACCAGGGTCGGCTTGAGCGCTCCCACCGGCACCGCGACGAACACCGCTTCGGCGTCGCTCACCGCGTCGGCGATCTCGGCGCACGCCCGATCGATCGCCCCCCGCTCCCGGGCCGCCGTAAGCGCCTGATCGCTCGTGTCGTAGCCGGCCACGGTGGCGCCGAGCCGTTCGCGCGCGGCGAGCCCAATCGAGCCGCCGATCAGCCCGACGCCGACGAGCGCGATTCTCAAGGATCCGCTAAACCGCCGCGAGCGCCTTGCCCGCGACCTGCGCGGCGGCCTGCACGCGCTCGACGTACTCGGCGAAGTCGTCGGCATACAGCTGCTGGGGCCCGTCGCAGATCGCGGTCTCAGGGTGCGGGTGCACCTCGACGATCAGCCCGTCGGCCCCGGCCGCCGCGGCAGCCAGCGACAGCGGCAGGACCAGGTCGCGCCGGCCGGCCGCGTGGCTCGGGTCGACGATCACCGGCAGATGGCTGAGCTCCTTGAGCACGGGCACGGCCATCAGGTCGAGGGTGAAGCGGTATGCGGTCTCGAACGTGCGGATGCCGCGCTCGCACAGGATGACGTTGGGGTTGCCCTCCTTGAGGACGTACTCGGCGGCCATCAGGAGCTCCTCGAGCGTCGAGGAGAAGCCGCGCTTGAGCAGCACGGGACGGCCGCTGCGCCCGACCTCGGCCAGCAGCGTGTAGTTCTGCATGTTGCGCGCCCCGATCTGGATCACGTCGGCCACCTCGAGGATCGGGTCGATGTCGCGCTGGTCCATCAGTTCGGTGACGATCGGCAGCCCGGTCTCGGCCTTGGCCTCGGCGAGCAGCCGCAGTCCCTCCTGGCCGAGTCCCTGGAAGGCGTAGGGCGAGGTGCGGGGCTTGTAGGCGCCGCCGCGGAACAGGGCCGCGCCGGCGTCCCGGACCGCCCGGGCGGTCTCGAGCGTCTGCTCGCGCGACTCCACCGTGCAGGGGCCGGCGATCATCGCGAAGCTCGAGCCCCCGATCTTGCGACCGGCGATGTCGAGCACGGTGCGCTCGCCGTGCTTGAACTGGGTCGAAGAGAGCTTGTAGGGCTTCAGGATCGGGACCACGCGTTCGACGCCCGGCGAGCCCTCGAGCTCGAGACGGGCCACGTGCTCGCGGTCCCCAATCGCGCCAATCACGGTGACCTCCTCGCCTCGGCTGGGGTGAGCCCGAGCGCCGACGCTCTGGATCCGATCGATGACGGCTTGGATCTCCTCCTCGGTGGCCGTCGGTTTCATCACGATCATCATCAGCTGTCCTCTCTGGTGCCTGGAAAACGATACGAAAGCGAGCGGGACGGGTTTCACCCGACCGGGGGGTTTTTCGGCGCTCGGCCTGTGGGAATCCCGCGAGGTGCGCGGGCTGCGACAGGGGTCCGGGCGCCTAGCTAAATCGCCAGGCGTAGGCGTACGCGTAGCCGCGGAAGACGTACAGAGCGCGGCTGCGGGTACTCATCGTGCGCGTTTTGTACCAGACGAGGTATGCGATGCCAAGCACACCCCCAGGGCGTCCACGAACCGCTCGTTCTCGGCCGAGGTGCCGACGGTGACGCGCATCGAGCCCTCGCGCCCGAGCGAGGCGCCGGCCCGGACCAGTACCCCCCGGCCCTTCAGCCCCTCGATCACGTCGGCCTCCTCGACCCCCTCCGGGAGGTGCAGCCAGATGAAGTTCGCGTCGGACTCGGCCACCCATAGCCCCAGCGCGCGGACCCCGTCGGCCATCTCGATCCGGCCCGCGATGGTCTCGGTCACCCGGCGCTCGACCTCGTCCTGGAAGCGCAACGCCTCCGCCGCGGCGGCCTGGGCGGCCGTGTTCAGGTAGAACGGCTGGCGGACCTGGTCGACCGCGATCCGGAAGTCCTCGGCCCCGCACAGCGCGTAGCCGACTCGCATGCCGGCCAGCCCGTAGACCTTCGAAAACGTGCGCAGCAGGACCAGGTTCGGGAATTTGCGCAGCAGCTCGAGCGAGGCGTAGGTGTCGCCCAGGGTCAGCGCGAACTCGCAGTAGGCCTCGTCCAGGATCACGCAAACGTGACTGGGCACGCGGCGCATGAAGGCCTCTATCTCGTCGAGACCGAGCGCCGTCGCGGTGGGGTTGTTCGGGTTGCAGACCATGACCAGCCGGGTGGCGACGGTGATCTCGGTGGCGATCGCGTCGAGATCGTGACGGTCCTCGTCGTCGAGCGGTACCTCGATCGCCCGCGCGCCCGACGCGGCGGCCAGATGCGGATAGACGCTGAACGCCGGCCAGGCGTAGACGACCTCGGCCCCGGGCTCGAGCAGAGCCTCGCCGGCGGCCAGGAGGATGTCGCAGGAGCCGTTGCCGAGCGCGATCCGGCCGGGCGGGATGCCGTAGCGGTCGGCCAGCGCCCGCCTCAGCGGGGCGTACGACGGATCGGGATAGCGGTTCACGCCGCCGAGTACGCGAGCCGCCGCCTCGACGACCGACGGATGCGGCGCGAAGCACGACTCGTTGGAGGCCAGCATGGCCACGTGTGAGCCCAGGTCATATCCCGCGGCCAAGGGGTAGACGGGGATACGGCGGGTGCGGGCGGCGAACTCGAGCGGCATCGAGACCCCTAGGGTAAACGTCCCCGCGCGGCCCCTGCTACTGGGCCGAGTCCAGATCGGCGCGCAGCACCTGGGCCTTGCCCAGGTACACGTGCCGGGGCTCGTGCTCCTCGGGCGCGTAGTAGTGAATGAGCACCCGAATCACCTGGGGCAACGAGCCCGGCACCGGCACCTCCCGCGAGCAAAGCAGCGGGACCCGACTCAGCCCCAGGTTGCGCGCCGCGACGGCCGGGAACTCCGCGTTCAGATCGTCGGTCAGCGTGAAGATGCAGCTCACCATTGCCTCGGCCGTGAGAGAGTTGCGCTCCATCAGCTCGCGCATCAGCTCGTCGGTCGCCGCGAGGATCGCGTCGGCCTGGTTGGCGGTCACGTGATTGGCGCCCCGGAGCGCGAACAGCCGCATGGGAGCGGCAGTCTGTCAGCTAGTCGTCTCGCGGGGCGGCCGCTATGAGACGTGGACGACGCCCGAGGTGCCCAGCGTGCGCCCGTCGGCGTCGAGCGCCTGGACCGCCACGTACGGCTGCGTCGCGATGGCGATCTGGCTCTCGAATCCCTGACTGGTCGCGGTGACCACGGCCTGCAGGGCGTCCGAGGCCGAGCCGGCCAGCACCCGCCACGACGCGACCCGGGTCGCCCCGTTCCAGCTCACGTACAGGTTGGTGGTGGTGCCCTGCGTCGACGCGGTCACGGCCGGGGAGCCGGCGGGTGTGCCGACCCACGGGAAGCGGTAGGCGCGGTAGCTGGAATTGGCGTCCACGAACCGGGCGTCGAACGTCATCTGGCCCTGCGCGTTGTACTCGCTGAAGTACGGCTGCTGGCCCCACCCCACGAATTGGTCGCCGTTCCCCAGTGCCTGGACGTTGCCTTCGAAGGCGGCGGCCAGCGCCGGCGAATGCTGTTCCTGGCTGACCAGCGTCGCGGTCTTGCCCGAGCTGTCGAGTCGGACGGTGATGGCCCGCGACTCGCTGTGGACGCGTGGCGGCCCGCCACCGTCGTCGAACAGGGTCACGGTCGGGTCGGTGTCGGTGTGCAGTCGAACGTCGTGCTGGAAGGCGAACCCCGCGCCGGAGCTGAGCTTGTAGCTCGAGTTCCTGCCCCCGAGGGTCCACACGATCGCCCCGGTCTGGCGGTCGATGTCATAGGCGGCCCAGGTGTTGCGAGCCGAGATCAGCAGGTCGCCGCTGCGCTGCTCCTGGACCGAGTTGATGTGGAAGTAGTCGAATGGACTGGTCGCCGACTTCGGCACCACCTCATAGCTGTCCGCGAGGGGGACGTGGTCGAGGCTGTCCCATTGATAGAGCACCAGGCCGGTCTTGACGTCGATCTCCTGCACGACTGAGTCGAGCACGATCTGCTGGTTGGAGCCGTGAAGCGCCGAGGCGTCCCAGTACACGGGGAAGTAGGCGGTGATCAGCGCGGTGTCCTGCGAGGAGAGGCGGAACTCATGCAGGTCGGCGGTCAGCCCGTTGCCGGCGCGCACGACGGCCACCTGGCGGTAGGAGGAGTCGTAGATGACGTCCTCACCGGAGCCCACGCCGGCCCCCGAGTACCCCTGCCACCAGGTCAGCACCGGCTTGCCCTGGTAGCGCTGCACGCGCAGGTCGGCGGCGATGTTCGGGGGCTTGATCGGCTGGAACCAGAGCAGGGCGCCCTGACGGTCGAGGATCATGACTCCGTTCTGGGTCGGTCCCTGCTGTGGGGTGAGGAAGATGTCGCCGGACGCGGCGCTTCCGGATTGCCCCGTCACCTCGACCGCGGGCGGCGTCAGATCAGGCCGCGAGTGGAAGGTGAACTCGTCCCCGGGCACGCGTGACGCCAGAGCCAGCGGCGTCGCCGGGATGGCTCCCGCCGGGTGAGCGACGGTGAAGTGAAACGTGCCGGCGCGGGCGCCGCGGATGTGCAGATTCGTCCTCACGGTGACAACCTCGCCGGGCGCGAACGGCTTGTTGGGCAGAAAGCTCGCGCCCTGCCCGTCGGAATCGAAAACCACCCGGCCGGCGTGGCGACCGGTGCTCGAGCCGGTGACGATCACCCGACCGACGTGACCGCGGGCCACGCCCCTGAGGCTGATCTGGGTCTGCGGCGCGGCCACTCGCCCGCCCGGGATCGGGAACGCGCTCACTACCGGATCCCCGGCAGACCCGCAGCCTTCGAGCGACAGACCCGTCAGCGTGGCGGCGAGGACGGCCAGCGCGAGATGTATGCGAACGATCCGGCTACGCGACCTCATACACCGCCGCGCAGCCGAAGCCGTGCGCCGAGCGAATGAGCGGGCCAAGCAGCTTTCGCATGTCCACGCGGGTCGTGCAATCGGCCAGCACGAATCGGGCGCCGCTGGCCCGCACGAAGCTGCGAGCCGCGGCCGGAGTGAGCGAGCCGTTGAACAGCGCCTGCGAGGTCGCAGACTTGCCGTAACAGTTCGGCTCTGCCCACAGGCAGTTGCCGACGTACGTGCGCCGGCCGGTCCGGCCTGGCACGGTGGCGCCGAGGTAGGGCTGGGTCATGACGCTGCCCGGCTGCTTGCTGTGGGCCAGGTAGTCGAGCGCGCTGCGCTCGTCGCTGGCGATGAAGTTCGCGTTGCCCTGCGTCGGCGCGGCCAGACCGTGCGCGACCGACAACTCCTTGACCGTGGCCGGGATCGTGAACAGCCCCACCGCGACCGCGCCGATCAGCACGGGCCGCCGCAGGCGACTCCAGCCCAGGATCTGGAAACCCTCCACCGCGAGCACGGCGAGCGGGAGCGTGATGCCCTGAAACGCGTGCAGCGGAGTCGCGCCCAGGCTGGTTCCAGACAGCAGGAAGATGCCGAAGGCGGCCAGTGGCCAGGTGCGGGTGGCGGCGGCCACGAACGTGGTGGGAGGCCTGCGGTAGGCGACGAGCGCGGGCAGGAGCAATGGTACGACGGCGAGCGCGATCGACCAGAACGGGAACGCGTGCTTGCTGGCCAGCTGGGCGAGCTTCCAGTCGACGTCGGCTTTCCCGAGAATCGCGTAGTAGATGAGCGGGACTCCGGTGCCGATCAGCGTGACCGCGGTCAGCCGGATGTGCTCGCGCCCATACCGGCGGCCGGCCAGCAGGACCAGCTCGGCGGCCACCACCAGGGCCATCAGCAGCTCACCGTTCCAGGGATGGAGCAGGGTGGCCAGCCCACCGAGCAGCCCGGGCAGCCACAGCCGGCGCCCGTTCCCGCGCGCGTCCTGGTAGATCACCAGCGCCCACACCATCGCCGCAAGTGCCATCAGCCCGAACACGTAGCCCCAGGTGAGGAAGCCCGGGAACAGGTCACCGAGCACGCTCCACTGGCCGTAGACCACCGTAAAGGAGCCGAAGAACAGGGTCAGGACGAGCGCCACGCGGCGGGCCCACAGGCCGGTGAGGCTGCGGGCGCAGTACGCGCGCACCGCGAAGAAGAAAGCGAGCACGGCGACCGGCTTCCAGAACAGCAGGGCCAGCCACGGGGCCATGCCCAGCGCGGTCAGCCCCCCGGAGATGGCCACGGCCGGCTGGAAGTAGTCGGCCGGCGTCGAGCGCAGCACGAACAGGTTCGAGACCAGGAAGTGATGCGAGGCGTCCCTGATCCAGGCCAGGTACTGCATCTGATCGACGATGTAGACGCCGTCGGTCCCGGTCCAGACCGCGCCGTCGAACACGACCCGCCACAGGTCGACCGCGAGCACGAACACCGACACCGCGGCGAACACGCCCAACACCGAGAAGTCAAACCGGTCCAGTCGTTGGCGGCGGGGCTCGATCTTGACCGGGGGCAGATCCGGCGCGGGGCCTCTACCACCGTCGATCAGGTCGATTTCAAGTCGCATCGCGCGCGGACGCTAACAAGATTCTAATAATCACGGCGTAAACCCAGCGAAGGATCGAGGAAGTCGACTGACGCCGGACGCGGACATCTCGATGCTCCGGCGGACGGGCTCGGGGCTCCGCGGATCCGGCCCGGCCGCGGTACGACCCTTCCCACACTCGACCGTCCGGGGGTGACTCGCGTGTCGCGGGCCTCGCCGAACGGTCGCTCTAGCTATACCAAGATAGCTTGCCCTGAAGCGTTTGCGAGGCCTGTCCGGCCGAGCCACTCAACGGATCGAAGTGGATCAAGCCCCAGACCTTCCCGGACGAGGGCAGGAACACCAGGACCAGGAACACGGTCAGCGCCAGCGCGGTCCGCCGGAGCCGCACGCTCGAGGAGAGCGCGGCCAGCGGCAGCACCCAGATCACGTACCACGGCATGACCCAGGCCAGACTCGCGATCAGCGCCACCGTCGCCCAGCCGGCGTTGGCGATCCAGTCCCCGCGCCGGCGCAACAGCAATATGACGGTCACGATCAGCGCGAGGTTGGCCAACAGCCGAACCCCGGCGGTGCCGCCCCCCACCCCGATGAAGTAGCCGAACAGGTTCGGGAAGCTGAACGGCGTGAGCAGCGTGCTCTGGTCGGAGAGGTTGGGCAACGAGAACCCGAACAGGACGATGCTCATCACGATCAGCGGGATCGCCGCCGCCAGCACCCCGAGGATCACGTCACGGACGCGCCGGCGATCCGGCCACGCGGCGGCGAGCAGGAACGGCAGCAGCAGCACGGCGGTGAACTTGATCCCCACGGCCAGCATGAGGGCCGCGCCCGCGGATCGATCGCGGCGGCCCTGGAGCAGAACGACCGCGCCGATCGCCGGCACGAGCATGAAGAAGTCGTTGTGGAACCCACCGACCGCGTAGATGAGATAGATCGGGTTCAGCCCGATCAGCACGGCCGCGTGGCGAGCGTCGCGCCCTGTACGCCGGACGCACGCGCACACCATCGCGATCAGCGCCAGGCTGAGCGCGACCGTGACGAGCTTGACGATCCAGTAGGCGACCGGGATCGACACGAACGCGAGCGGATAGCTGAGCGCGGTGAACAGTTCGCCGTAGGGGCTGTGCAGGTTGAGCCACGTCGCGAAGTGGAAGATCGGGTCGTGCATCTCCTGCCCGATCACGTGCGTGTAAGGGTTGAGCCCGTGGAGACCGCCGAGGCGCGCGTAGCCGAGGTAGTTGCCCATGTCCGTGAGCTGGAAAGGCGGCCCCAGAAGCAGGATCACGTGCACCGCGACGATGCAGCCCGCGATGACCCGCATCGACAGGTTGCGAAGCGCCCCCAACGCGACGAGGTATGAGACCAGCAGGATCACGATCAGCCCGGTCAGGGCGTAGTTGGTCGCCCGGGCGCTGACCGAGAAGCCAGGGATCAGGTGATAGAGCGGCCCGGCTTCCCAGGGCGCGAAGATCTGGCTGGCCCGCGGGACGAGCGTCGTGGGCCCGTGGGTCGAGAACAGGACCATGACCAGCGCACCGAGCGTGATCGAGGCGAGGGCGATCCTCCCCGCCCGCGGCCCCAGCTCCGCCTGGGGCCAGCGGAGCCAGCCAGGCCGGCGCAGCGAGGAGAGGCGCGGAAGGGTGACCGGAGCGTCGGCGGCGGCGGTCGCGGCAAGCACGCTCGGGCCTCCGGTGCTCGAGGCGAGCACCGAGGCGTCGACGTGGCTTGAGTCCTCTCGCATCGGTCGGAAATAGTGCCCGGTGGCGGCGTTGATCCGGGGCTGTGCCGATTGAAATCTGGTTAAGAGGTGAGACCCGGCTCTCATCAGACGGTAGCGGCAGGGGCCGGGGGGCCGATTAACATGCGGCGCGTGAGCGTCGGCACGGCGCCAGGAGACCTCCGCCGTCCCGGTTCGGTCACGGCGCCAGCCGGTGCCCGCAGCGTGCTCGCCGATCCCGCCGTGGCCGCGGTCGCCGCCCTGACCGTGCTGGGCGCGGTCCTGCGCCTATACCGACTCGGCCATCAAGGCTTCTGGTTCGACGAGGGCAACACGGCGCTGCTCGTCCACTTCGCGCCGGGAAAGATGCTCGGGCTGATCCCCCAGACGGAGTCCACTCCCCCGCTCTACTACTCGGTGGCCTGGGTCTGGGCGCGGGTGTTCGGCTACGGCGAGGTCGGCCTACGCTCGCTCTCGGCGGTTTGCGGGGTGTTGCTCGTGCCGGTTGTATACGGCGCCGGGGCTCGGTTGGTCTCGCGTCGCGCGGGGGTGATCGCTGCGGCGCTGGCGGCATGCAGCCCGCTGCTGGTCTGGTACTCGCAGGAGGCGCGCTCCTACGAGCTGCTCGCGCTGCTCACGGCCGTGTCGCTCTTTGGCTTCGCATACGCGCGTCTGGCGCCGACGCCACGTGTGCTCGGAGCGTGGGTAATTACCTCGGCCGCCGCGCTCGCCACCCATTACTACGCGGCACTGGTCGTCGTGCCCGAAGCGGTCTGGCTGCTCTGGGTGCACCGCCGTTCGCGGCGCGTCCAGATCGCGTTCGGCGTGGTGGCGGCGTGCGGGCTCGGCCTGATTCCGCTGGCTATCTCTCAGCACGCGACGGGTCGGGCCAACTGGATCGCCCACGCCCCGTTCGGCCGCCGGCTGGGTCAGGTTGTCCCCCAGTTCGCAGCCGGATTCGCCGGCCCGGCGCACGGTGTTCTCGAGCCGGTCGCGATCGGGATCGTGGTCCTGGCGCTGGTGCTCCTGGTGACGCGCTCGGAGACATCGCCGCGCCGGGGCGCGCTTCTGGCCGGCGGGATCGCGCTGGCGGGGTTGCTCATCAGCCTGGCCCTGGTGGTGGTCGGGTTCGACGATTTCCTCGCCCGCAACCTGCTGGCCATCTGGGCGCCGGCCGCGGTGCTCGTGGCGGGCGGGCTCGCGGTGCCGCGCCCGCGGTTCGTCGGCCCGGTGTTGACCGTCGTGCTGTGTGCGATCGGGGTGATCACCGCTGGGGCGGTCGCCTTCGATCGCAGCCTTCAGCGACCCGACTGGCGGGTCGTGGCCGGCGCTCTCGGCCCACATCCGCCCGCCGGCGGACGCGCGATCCTCGTCCAGCACTACCGCGACCTGCTCCCGCTGTCGCTGTACGAGCCGGGCCTTCGGTTCTGGCCGGGCCGCCGGTCGGGGTCGGCCATCCGGGTCCGCGAGCTCGACGTGGTCTCGTTCAGCTCGCCGGTGAGCGCCGGATTCTGCTGGTGGGGCTCGGCGTGCAACCTGTGGGGGTCCGAGGTGCAGGCCTCCTACCCCGTGCCCGGCTTCCACGCGGTCTCCTCGCGTCACGCCCAGCAGTTCACGGTCGTCCGGATGGTGTCCTCGCATCCGGTGCGCCTTACACCGACCGCGGTCTCGACGGTCCTGACCACGACGAATTTTCGCAACGACGAGCTCCTGATCCAGCGGCCGCAGCGAGCCGGATAACACCTCACGCGAGCCGGGATCGCTCGAATCGTGACGTGTTCGCCGTGTGGGGGGCGGCTAGCTCGTCACGGCGCCGGGCGCGGGCTGCGCGTGACGCGTTACACGCCCTGGCTGGACGCGGACACCGGCGCCTCGACCTCGGCGTCCGTCAGCCGCCGCCACCGTCCACGCGGCAGGTCGCCCAGCGACAACGGACGGAACGCCACACGCTGGAGGTGCTTGACCGGATGGCCGACCGCCTCGCACGTCGGCCAGCTGGTGTCGCGGGCCGCCGAAGAGCTCGACGCGCGACTCGACGGGCCGCGATGGCGGATCGCGCCGGACAACCCCGTCCGACTGGAAGCGGCCCGCGAAGCCGCACGCGACGCCGAGCGTAAGGCGCGTGCGTACGCCGAGGGGCTCGGCATGCGGCTGGGACCGGCACTTCGGCTGGCCGAGCCGGAAGACAGGCTCGTGGCGGCGGGAGGCGGGTTTGATTTTGCTCGGATCGATCCAGGAGAGCACGAGGTGTTCGCCTCCGTTGAGGTCACGTTCGCGCTCGAGCGGGGCGACCGTGCATGACACGTCACGCGAGCCACGCGCGGCTGGCCGTGACGACTAATGCACGAATAGCGTGCTTAACGCGTCACGGTCCGCCGGCGGCCGCTTCAGTGACGTGCTATGCACGTGACGGCGGGTCGCTGGCCGCCATCAGCGCCTCGATTTCGCCATCGGTCAGCCGGCGCCACCGGCCGCGCGGTAGGTCGCCGAGCTCCAAGGGACCAAGGCGGATCCGCTCCAGGCGCTTGACCGGATGGCCGACCGCCTCGCACATCCGCTTGACCTGGCGCTTGCGGCCCTCGTGGATGGTGATCTCGAGCGTGTCGGCCGACACGCGCCGAACCTGAGCCGGGGCGGTGCGGCCGTCCTCGAGCTCGACCCCGCCTCGCAGCGACTCAAGCGTGCGCTCGTGCAGCGCCGAGCCGCCCACCACCACGCGGTAGGTCTTCTCGACCTCGAACGACGGATGGGTGAGACGGTGGGCGAGCTCGCCCTGGTTGGTGAGCAGGATCAGGCCGGTGGTGTCGATGTCCAGCCGCCCCACCGGGTACAGCCGCTCGGTCTGCGGGACCATCGTGACCACGGTCGGGCGACCCTGCGGGTCGCGTGCGGTCGAGACCACTCCGGCCGGCTTGTTGAGCGCGTAGACGACCCGGTCGCGGGCGGTCGACACGCGCCGGCCGTCGAGCGCCACCGCGCTCTGGCCCGCGACGTCGTGCGCCGGGTCGGTGATCGTCTGGCCGTCGACGGTGACCCGGCCGGCGCGGACGATCTCCTCGGAGCGCGCGCCGCGAGGCGACGCCGGACGCTGGCGAGGTACTTGGCCAGTCGCATCTGCGCTGCCACCATAGTCAGCGTGGATATGAAGCTGCTCCAAGGACGACGCTCGCCGAACTCGGGCGAGCCGCGCTACCGCGCCGGTCAGGTCTGGAGATGGTCCGCACGTGGCGCCAGCCGGCTTCTCCGACATGTCCGATCTGCCGCTGGGGCTGCGCGTGCTCGCTCGCCGAGACCGTCCCGTTCTCGACCCTCGTCCGTGGAGCGCGAGGCGCACGCCTCCGACGGCACGGTCAAGGCGCTGTTCCGGACGCACGACGGGCGACCGGTCGAGGCCGTGCTGATGGTCTACCGGGACGGCCGGCGCTCGATCTGCCTCTCCTCGCAGTCGGGCTGCCCGCTCACCTGCACGTTCTGCGCCACCGGCCAGATGAAGTTCGGGCGAAACCTGACCGCGTCGGAGATCCTCGACCAGGCGCTCCACTTCCGCCGTCTCGGCGAGGTCGACCACGCGGTGTTCATGGGCATGGGCGAGCCGATGATGAACCTCGACAACGTGCTGGGCGCCTGCGAGCGCCTCCCGGACCTCGGTATCACCCACCGCCGCACGGCGATCTCGACGATCGGCTGGATCCCCGGGATCGAGCGCCTGGCCGCCGGTCCGATGCCGATCCGGCTGGCGCTGTCCCTCCACGCGGCAGACCCCGCCCTGCGAAGCGAGCTCATGCCGGTCAACGAGCGCTACCCCCTGCCCGACGTGATCGCCGCGTGCGAGGCCTACTACGAGCGCAAGCGCCGCAAGGTGTTCGTCGAGTACGTGATGCTGGCCGGCGTCAACGACTCGTTCGCCCAGGCGGCGCAGCTCGCCGAGATCCTCGACCCGCGGATGTTCAAGGTCAACCTGATCCCCTACAACCCGACCGGACTCGGGGTTCACCGGCTCGAGCCCCAAGGCGATCGCCGCGTTCAAGGACGAGCTCGAGCGTCACGGACTGGACGCCACCGTCCGTCTCACCCGGGGCCGCGACATCGACGCCGCGTGCGGTCAGCTCGCGGCGCGCGCCTCGCGCCGCGGGAACGCGCGGGTGGCGATCGGCTAGCCCTCAGCTCAGCCGGTGACCGCAGGAGGCGGCGGTGCCGGAGGCCGGGCCCTGCCGCGCAGGGTGGCCTGTGATGGCGCGGGATCAGCGTTGCGGGCGGTTGTGACCGCCCGGTTCAGCTGCGGCCCCGTCCGCGCCACGCGCAGGGTGGCACGAACCGTCCGCACCTCCCCGGGCGCGAGGCTTCCGATGTGCCATAGGACCGTACCGTCGCGCTGGACGACGCCGTGGTCTGCGGCCACGACGATCCGGTCGCCGTGGGGCGGGGTCTCACGCACACGGACATGCTGCGCCGTCTCATGTCCGACGTTCTTCACCGTGATCGTGATCGGCACCACCTCCCCGACCGTGCATCCACGGGCATCCGCTTGTTGCTCGCCAGGTTCGGAGCGGCCGCCGCGTGCCCGCATTGAGGATCGCGGGCGTCGAGTCAACGCATGGGTCCGGGGGGATCTCGCCCCCGCCCCCGCCCAGAAACGGGGCGCGTCGCGTCGGTTCGTGATCGTGCACACGATGTCGTCGGCCTCGCTGGTCAGGTCCACCGAGACGGACGGCCCGTTGGGGTTGTGGGCAACCGTGCGGCCGCCGTGCGCTTTGTCCACGCAGGTCGTGTTGATCGAGAAGTCCGAGAGATGGGTCCCAGCCGCCCCGTGCTCGGTGACCGTGCGTCTGCCGAGCTCAAACTCGAGCCGGCCCGTCGACCCACGGTCGCCCACCTCAGAGGCCCACGGAATGCCGCCGATGAGCAGATCGAAGAGTCCCGCGTCACCGCTCGGCACAAGGTGTTTGACCACTGTCAGGTGCGCCACCGGAACCCGCGCGCGCCTGTTCTGGATCGTGCACACGATGTTGTTGGCCGCTCGGTTCAGATCCACCGAAATGGGACTTGGTCCGGGGGGTCGTCAACGATCGCGTGGCCGGTCTCCTCGTTGATGCAGATGATGCTGATGTCGTAATGATCAAGCGTCGTACCCGCGCCCGCCTCCTCGCTGACCGTGTAGGTGCCGAACGGGATCGCGGCCAGGTGCACCCGGTCGCCGTCGCGGGCGTTTTCCCTCTCTATGGTGCCGTTGACGAGCAGGTGAACGTCCCCGAGTCAGATGCCGGCAGCAGATGCTTGATGACGGTCAGGTCCCCGAAGTTCGTGCTCTCGTTCGTGATCGTGCAACGTGTCCTGATACCTGCTCGTCAGATCCACCGCGTGGCTCCTAGTGATTGCGCGCCCGCATCCCGCAGCCGGCCGCTGCTGGCTCCAGGTCCGGCTCCCGTGGCGCCCCAATGATGCCGCTGGGTGGGTGAACGCCCGCGACGTCGTCGTGGAGAAGACTCGCTGGCGCCTCGTGATCTCCACTGCCCAGCGGACGCTGACGCTGCTGCGCGCCGGCCGCCCGATTCGCACGATCAGTGTGGTCGTCGGCAAACCGAGCACCCCAACGCCGGTTGGCCTGTTTGCGGTCGTGTGGGCCATTCGCTGGCACCCGACCGACTTCCTGGGCAGCTGGGTCCTCGAGCTCACGGCTCACAGCGATGTGCTGCAGCGTTTCGATGGCGGCGACGGGACGGTGGGGATCCATGGCCGCGGCGGCGCGAGCCTCCTCGACCCGCTCGGATCCGCCCGCAGTCACGGTTGCATCCGCCTGTCGAACGATTCGATCGACTGGCTGGTGGCGACGATCGGCGCAGCCCGGCTGCCCGGCACACCGGTTCAGGTCAGCTGATCACCGTTAGCCCGCGGCGCGCGCCTCGCCGGCCTGGAGCAGCCGCTCGCGGAGCTCGGCCTCGAGCTCGGGTGAAGGGTCGAACTCGCTCGGACGCCGGCAGCTCTTCCAGCGAGTTCAGCCCGAACAGGCGCAGAAACAGCTCGCTGGTCCGGTAGAGCACCGCGCCGAACTGGGAGCGGCCCGACTCCTCGACCAGGCCGCGCTCGAGCAGGGTGGCCGCGGCCGATTCGGCGTTGACCCCGCGGATGCGGGCGATCTCGGGGCGGGAGACCGGCTGCAGGTAGGCCACGATGGCCAGCGTCTCCGCCTGCGCCGGCGTGAGCGGCGGGGTTCGGGGCCGGGCCAGCAGCCGCCGCGCCGCGGGCTCCGTCTCGGGATGGGTCGACAAAACCCAGCCGCCGGCCAGCTCGCGCAGCACGAGTCCCCGGCGCTCGAACTCGTAGTACTCGCGCAGCCGCTCGAGCGCGGACACCACCTCGTGCAGCTCGGCTCCGGTGGCAGCGGCCAGCGCCTCGGCGTCCACCGGGTCGGCGCTCAGGAACAGCAGCGCCTCGACCGTGCTCTCGAGCGGGAGGCTCATGCACTTAGCCTTTCCCCAACGGGTAAAGAGCGGCGGGGCTCGATGGTGATCTCGGCGAACGGCTCCTCCTGGGTCCAGCTGAGCTCGCCCTGCTTGTAGAGCTCGAGCACGGCGTACAGGGTGACCGCGACCGTGACCCGGTCGGCCCGGGCCACCGCCTCGTCGAAGTTGAAGCTGCCCCGGCGCAACAGCGCCCGCAGGTGGGTGAGCCGCTCGGCCACGGTGACCCGGGAGCCGACCATGTGGCGGACGTCGACCGGCTCGGGGATCTGCAGGAGATCGCCGATCGCCGCCGCCAGCCGCGACGGGTCGTACACCGCGCCGGCCTCATCCAGCGAGGCGCGGCGGATCGAGGGTGGCAGGGGCGCCGAGCGGAACCGGTGGCCCTCCTGGCCGGCCAGCCGCTCGCGCAGGGACTCGGCGGCGGAGCGGTAGCGGTGGGCATCGAGCAGCCTGGCCAAGAGCTCCTCGGCCGCCTCCCCCGGATCGAGCTCGATCAGCTCCTCGACCTCCTCCCCCGGCAGGAGCAGCCGCGACTTGAGCTCGAGCAGGGCGGCGATCAGGACCAGGAACTCGGTGGCGGCCTCGAGATCGAGCTCTCCCCGCCGTTCCAGGTGATCGATGTAGGAGATGACCACCTCCGCCAGATCGACTTCGAGCAGGTCTATCTCCTCGCGCAGAACCAGCGTGAGGAGCAGATCGAACGGACCCGCGAACACGTCCAGGTCCAGCTCCAGGTCCGCGATCCGCATCGTGGGCAGGCTACTGCCGGGCTCGGACCGGTCCGACGCCCATCGCCTCGCGGACGTCGACCATCGTGTCCGAGGCGATGTCACGCGCCTTGTCGGCCCCGGCGGCGAGAATTAGCTCGAGCTCCGACTCGTCGGCGCGCAGCTCCTCGTAGCGCTCCCGGACGGGTGCCAGGTACTCGACCACGGCATCGGCGACGGCCTGCTTGAAGGCGCCGTAGCCCGAGCCGTTAAACGACGCCTCGACCTCCTCGGGGCTCGAGCCTCGAACCGCGGCCATGATGTCGATCAGGTTGGAGATGCCGGCCTTGTCGGGGGCCCGGACGACCTCGGATCCGGAATCGGTGACCGCCGAGCGAAACTTCTTGGTCACGGTGGCGGGGTCGTCGAGGATGTAGACCGTGCCCTGGGGGCTGCCCCCGGTGGTGGACATCTTCCGCTCGGGGAACTGGAGATCCATGATCCGCGCCCCGACCTCGGGGTAGTACCCCTCGGGCACGACGAGCGTCTCGCCGAAGCGGCCGTTGAACCGCTCGGCAACGTCACGCATGAGCTCGATGTGCTGGCGCTGGTCGTCGCCCACCGGGACGTGGGTGGCGCGGTAGACGAGCACGTCCGCCGCCATCAGCACCGGGTAGTAAAGCAGCGCGGCTGAGACCAGCTCGCGCTGGGAGGCCGACTTCTCCTTGAACTGGTGCATCCGGGTCAGGTCGCCGTAGGCGGTGACGCTCGAGAGCATCCAGGTCAGCTCGGTGTGCTCGTGCACGTCACCCTGGCGGAAGAAGATGCAGCGGTCCGGGTCCAGGCCCGCGGCCAAGAGCGTCGCCGCCGTGTCGTACACGGCCTCGCGCAGACCCGCCGGCTCCCACGGCACGCTCATCGCGTGCAGATCGACCAGGCAGTAGATCGCCTCACCGCGCTCCTGGAGGGCGACCCACTGGACGAGCGCGCCGATGTAGTTGCCGAGGTGCTTGCGGCCCGTCGGCTGGATGCCCGAGAAGATCCGCACTCGGCGGGAGGCTAGCGACCTAGGACGCCAGCGCGCGGTCGAGCGGGCTCATGGGCCGAGAGTCCGGCTTGGCCGGCCTCGCCCGCCGCACCAGGTAGGCCGCCACCACCCCGCCGATCGCCCCGCACACGTGTCCCTGCCAGGAGACCCCGGTGTGGGGCACGATGCTCGAGAGCAGCGCCCCGCCCCACACCACGCCGACGACCAGGCCGGTGAGCAGCTCGAGCGCGCTGCGATTGAAGAACCCGCGGGCAAACAGATACGTGGCGTAGCCGAATACCACGCCGCTGGCCCCCGCCGTGTCGGTGCCCGACGGCGCGATCAGCCACGTGCCCAGGCCCCCCACGACGATGATCACCAGCGTCACCAGCAACAGCCGCCGGGCGCCCTGCACGGCGATGATCACGCCCATGAACAGGAACGGGACCGTGTTCGCGATCAGGTGCTGGAAGCTGAAGTGAAGGAACGGAGCGGTGAAGATCCCCCAGATGTGGTCGAAGTTGCGGGCGTAGATGCCGTCGCCCCGGGCGATCCGGTTCGAGTCGAGCGAATTGATCGCCTCGAGGATCCACATGATCGACACGATTCCGGCCAGGACGACCAGTCCCTCGAACTGGGTCTGGGCGCGGCGGACTGGAGTACGGGTGTGCGACGGGGTACTGACGCTCACGCCGCAAAGGATCGCAGGTGCCAAACCGGCGATCTGAAGCGATGGCTAAGAATCCGCGAGCACCTGGGCGGCCAGCGCCAGCGCCACCTCGGCGCGCCCGCGCAGCGACGGCGCGAGCACGAACTCCCCGGGGTTATGCGCCGCCCCGCCCCGCGGGCCGAGCCCGTCGACCGTGAGGGCGATGCTCGGCGCGAAGTGGCTGGCGTCGCTGGCCCCACCGCGGGACACCCCGACGATCGCCCGTCCCAGCCGCTCGCCGGCCCGCTCGAGCAACTCGCGCGTAGCGTCCACCGAGTCCATCCCCGGCCACACCCGCTGCATTTCCGCCGTAAGCGTGACGCCGTCGCGCTCGGTCGGGATGCCGGCGCGCACGGCCTCGAACGAGTCGCTCGAGTCCGCCCGCATGTCGAACAGCAGCTCGCCCTCCGCCGGCACCACGTTGAACGCGTCGCCCGAGCGCACGATCGTCGGGACGACGCTCAACCGCGCGGGCCCGTCCGGATCGTGCAGCCGGGCCGCCTCGATCGCGACGGCGGCCAGGGCGAGCAGCGCGTTTCGTCCCTGATCGGGCGCGCTCCCGGAGTGGGCAGCCCGCCCGGTGGCCCCGACCCGCATGGTTCCGGCCGCCTTGCGCTTCACGACCACGCCCTCGTCCCCGTCGGCGCTCAGCTGCCCGCCCTCGAAGCACAGGCACGCGTGGTAGCCGGCGAACCGCTCGATGTGGCGAAACGGGTGCCGCCGCCACTCCTCGTCGGTGACCAGCAGCAGCGACACCTCGGCGAACGTCTCGGGCCGGGCCGCGAGCGCCCGCGCCACCCCGAGCGACAGCACCACACCGCCCTTCATGTCGACGGTGCCCGGTCCGTACAGCCGATCTCCGTCGCGGCGCAGTGGCGTGTGTGAGGAGTGCCCGATGACCGTGTCGACGTGGCCGAGCAGCAACAACGTGCCGGTTCCCTGCCCCTCGATCCGGGCGATCAGATCGGGCGCGCTGCCTGGGGTCGAGCACTCCACCCGCTCGATCTCGGCCTGTGGGGGCAACAGCGCGGCGCACACCGCGAGAGCCTCCTCGGCCCCGTCGATGTCGCCCGAGGGCGAGGAGACGCCGACCAGCGCCTCGAGCTCGCGTTGCGCGCGCGACGCGATCTCGGTCGCGCCGTCAGCGACGAACGGGTCCATCCGCGTAGTGTCCCGCGCGGGCGAGGGCCAGGACCTCCTCGCCAGGCACGCTGCCCGGCGCGCGGCGCTCGCGCACGTGGCGATCGGACAGCTCGCACAGCGCGTCGTTGACCGGGGTCGGGACGCCGTGCAGCCGCCCGATCAGCCCGATCTCACCATTCAGGTAGTCGGTCTCGACCGGGGTGCCCCGGACGATGCTCTGGCGAGTCGAGGAGCCGGCTCGGGGACGCCCCTCGATCGGCTGCACGTCCAGTCGCTCCCAGCGCGCATGGACGTCGTTGACCTCATCGGCCACGAACTCGATCCCAGCCGCCGCGAGCGCCGCCCGGCCCTCCTCCCGAGCCAGCGCACCGACCTCGGAGGCGGCGTCATCCGGCTCGCAGATCGCGTCGACCGCGTTGCCCAGGTTGGCGAGCAGCTTGGCGTACTTGAAGCGCAGGATGTCGGGGCGGGGCTTCGAGCTGAAGCCCGATGCGTCAAGCGCGGCGCTCACCTGCTCACACACCTCGTCCACGCCGGATGGATAGCGCCCCACGTCGATCACCCCGACGCCCTTGGTCCCGTAGGCCTGGACGATCCCCGGCTCGAGGTGGCCGGTCGGCGCCATCACCACCGCTCCGTACACCCGGGGGAACAGGCGCAGGGCGATGCGCTCGTTCTCGACCGCGTTCTGTACGCACACCACGGGCGTGGTGATCGGAGCGGCGCGCCGCAGGTCGGTCAGCGCGCCCGTCGTGTCCTGGCTCTTGGTGGCCAGCAGGACGATCTCGCCGCCGCTCCACTCGAGCTCGGCCGGGGACGGCGCCACCGGGATGCTCAGGGTCACCGGGGCCACGCCCGGACGCTCGAAGGTCAACCCGCGCTCGCCGATCTCCCGGCCGTGCTCCCCCCGGGCGATCAGCGCGACATCGTGTCCCGACTGGTGAAGGCATGCGCCGACCACGCCTCCGATCGCGCCGGCGCCGAAAACCACGAACCGCACTTAGCGTGCGTCCATCGCCTGCCGGACGACCGGGTTCCGCGCCGCGCCCGCCTCGTCCAGGCGGCGAACCGGCGTGGTGTGCGGGGCGCTCTTGGCGATCTCGGGATCCTCGCGCGCCTCCTTGAGGATCTCCGCCACCACCTGGGCGAACCGGTCGAGCGTCTCCTTGGTCTCGGTCTCGGTCGGCTCGACCATCAGCGCCTCGTCGACGATCAGCGGGAAGTACACGGTCGGCGGGTGGACGCCGTGGTCGAGCAGCCGCTTGGCCAGGTCGAGCGTCTTGATTGGAGCTCGCGCCGCATGGGCTCGCCGGAGAGGACGAACTCGTGCATGCACAGGCGGTCATACGCCGCCGGAAGGTGCTTCTCGACGCCGCGCTCGCGAAGCTTGGCCAGCAGGTAGTTGGCGTTCAGCACCGCGGTCTCGGAGGCTTCCTTGAGCCCGGGCGCGCCGAGCGAGCGGATGTAGGCGTAGGAGCGCACGAACACGCCGTAGTTGCCCTGGAAGCCGCGCAGGCGGCCGATCGACTTCGGCCGGTCGTAGTCGAGGTCGTAGAACGGCTCCGAGCCGTTGCTGCTCGACTCCCGGCGCACGACCTGCGGCCGCGGCAGATATGGCTCGATCCGCTCGGACACCGCCACCGGGCCGGCCCCGGGGCCGCCGCCGCCGTGGGGCTGGGTGAACGACTTGTGCAGGTTGAAGTGCACGATGTCGAACCCCATGTCGCCCGGCCGGCAGATGCCCATGATCGCGTTGAGGTTCGCGCCGTCGTAGTACAGGGTGGCGCCGACGCCGTGGACGATCCGCTCGATCTCCTCGATCCCGGTCTCGAATAGGCCGAGCGTCGACGGGTTCGTGAGCATCAGGCAGGCCACGTCCTCGTCGGCCTTGGCGCGGAGGTCGTCGAGGTCCACGTTGCCGTGGGCGTCGCTCCGGACCTTGACCACCTCGTAGCCGCCCATGGTGACCGTCGCCGGGTTGGTGCCGTGCGCGGTGTCGGGCGTCAGCACCTTGGTGCGGTGCTCGCCGCGGTCTTCGTGGTAGGCGCGGGTGAGGAGTACGCCGGCCAGCTCGCCCTGGGACCCGGCGCTGGGCTGAAGCGACGCGTGCGGCAGGCCCGCGATCTCCCCGAGCGCCTCCTGCAGGCGCCACATCAGCTCGAGCGCGCCCTGCGCCCGGCTCGGGTCCTGGAGCGGGTGCATCCGGGCGTGGCCGGGCAGCGCCGCGATCCGCTCGTGGAGTTTGGGGTTGTGCTTCATCGTGCACGATCCGAGCGGATAGAAGCCGGTGTCGAGATCGAAGTTGCGTTTGGACAGCCGGTTGTAGTGGCGCACGATCTCGGGCTCGGCCACCTCGGGCAGCCGCGGCGGCTCGGCGCGCCTCAGCTCGGGCGGGAGCAGGTCGTCCAGGGAGCGCTCGGGGACGTCGAGCGGCGGCGCGACGAATGCGCGGCGCCCGGGCCGTGAGCGCTCGAAGATGGTCAGGGTGTCGTCGGCCTCGCGGATCATGCCCTGGCTCCCGCTTCCGCGCCGGCCGCGCGGCCCTCGGCGCCGATCGCGCTCTCGAGCGCGGAGGCCAGCCGGTCGATGTCAGCCTTGCTGCGCTGCTCGGTGATCGCCACCAGCAATCCGTTCTCGTGCTCCGGGTACTCGCGCCCGAGGGGATAACCGGGGTTGATGCCCTGCTCCCGGCACCGGGCGAGGACGCGTGCGACGGGCGTGTCGAGCTCGATCGCGAACTCGCGCACGACGGGCCGGGAGTGGATCTCGCTGACGCCGTCGATCGCAGTCAGGCGCTCGCGGGCGTACGCGGTCCGCTGGAGCATCAGCTCGGCCAGCTCGACGACTCCGCGCCGGCCCAGCCAGCTCAGGTAGATCACTCCGGCCAGGGCGTTCAGGGCCTGGGCGGTGCAGATGTTCGAGGTGGCCTTCTCGCGACGGATGTGCTGCTCGCGGGTCTGAAGGGTGAGCACGAACCCGCGCTTGCCGTCGACGTCCTTGGTCTCGCCGGCGATCCGGCCCGGCATGCGGCGCATCAGGGCCTGGGTGGCGGCGAAGAAGCCGAACGAGGGTCCCCCGAAGTCGAGGCGGTTGCCCAGCGACTGGCCCTCGCCGACCACGATGTCGACCCCGCACTCCCCGGGCGTCTTGAGCAGGGCGAGCGGGAGCGGGTCGCACGCGGCGATCAGCAGCGCGCCGGCGTCGTGCGCGGCCTGGGCGAGCTGAGTCAGCTCCTCGACCCCACCCAGGAAGTTCGGCTGCTGGACGATGACCGCGGACACGTCGTCGGTGAGATCGGGCAGCGCGGTCGCGCCCTGGTCCAGTGGCGCCTCGACCACCTCCATCCCCCAGGCGTGGGCGTGGGTGCGCAGCGTCTCGCGCGAGTGGGGGTGGACGCCGCGCGAGATCACGAAGCGCTTGCGGTTGTTCGAGTACTTCGCGACGTACCCGGCCGCGGCCACTCCGCTCGGTCCCTCGTACACCGACGCGTTCGAGATCGGCAGCCCGGTCAGCTCGGAGATCGCCGTCTGGTACTCGAACATCGCCTGCAGCCCGCCCTGGGAGATCTCTGGCTGATAGGGCGTGTACGGCGTCAGAAACTCCGAGCGCATGATGATCGAGTCGACGAGCGCCGGCACGTAGTGGTCGTACATGCCCGCGCCCAGGAAGCTGACCTCGTCCTCGGCCGAGACGTTCCGAGCGGCCAGGCCGCGGAATTCCTCGAACACCTCCTGCTCGGACAGGCCCTCGCCGAGGCCCGCGAGCGGGCGGTCGAGCCGCACGCCGGCCGGGATGTCCGCGAACAACTCCTCGATCGACCCCACCCCGATCGCGGCGAGCATCTCGCGGCGATCGTCGTCGGTGGCTGAGGTGTAACGAGTCACTCGAGTGTCGCTTGATATTCCGTCGAGTCCATCAGCGACTCGACCTCCGAGGGATCGGACAGCTTGACCTTGACCAGCCAACCCTCACCGTAGGGGTCCTCGTTGATCGTCTCGGGCTTGTCGCCGAGGCCGTCGTTGACCTCGGTGACCTCGCCCGAGAGCGGCGCGATCACGTCCGATACCGCCTTGACCGACTCGACCTCGGTGTAGGCCTGATCCTTGGTCACCTGCGCGCCGACCTTGGGCGGGTCGAAGAACACCACCTCGCCCAGGGCGTCCTGGGCGTACCAGGTGATCCCGAACGTGGCGCTGTCACCTTCGATCCGGGCCCAGTCGTGCTCGGCGTGGTACTTCAGGTCGTCCGGGTAACTCGGGTCGGCCATGTCGGTTTACGCTCCCTTTCGGTACAGAGGCTTGCGCTCGATCACCGCGGGCCGGGTCCGGCCCCGCACGTCGATCTCGATCTGCGTGCCCGGCTCGGCACGCGCGCTCGAAACGTACGCCATCCCGATGCCGCGCTCCAGGCAGGGTGAGAACGTGCCGCTGGTCACCTCGCCCCCGCCGACCACAAGATTGCCCTGGCGCGCGATCCCCTGTCCCTCGATCACGAACGGGACGAGCTTCTCTTCCGTCCCGTCCCGGCGCGCCGCCGCGATGGCCTCCGACCCGATGAAGCCGGTCGCCTCCTTGCAGCACCATCCGAGCCCGGCCTCGATCGGTCCCCGGTCCTCGCTCAGGTCGTTGCCGTACAGGTGAAAGCACACCTCGAGGCGCAGGGTGTCCCGGGCGCCCAGCCCGATCGGCGTGGCGCCGGCCTCGACGATCGCGTCCCACACGGCCGGCGCGTGCTCGGGGTCGAGCAGCAACTCGACGCCGTCCTCCCCCGTATAGCCGGTTCCGCACACGAGCATCGGCACACCCGCCACCGGGCGCAGGCAGACGTGGAAGCGCGACGGGAGCGAGCCGTCGCTGAGCGTTTGGACGAGCGCACGGGCCCGCGGCCCCTGTACGGCGAGCATCGCGAAGTCCGCGGCGCGGTCGAGCACGTCCACGTCGAACTCCCCGGCCTGGGACTGCAGCCAGGCGAAGTCCTTCGCGTGGTTCGAGGCATTGGTCACCGTCACGTACTCGCACTCGGCCAGCCGATAGGTGAACAGATCGTCGAGGACGCCACCGTCCTCGCGGCACAGCACGCTGTACTGGGCGCCGCCCTCGGGGATCCGGCGCACGTCGTTGGACAGCACGCGCTGGAGGAATCTTGTCGCGTCGGGACCCCGTGTGAGCACCTGGCCCATGTGCGACACGTCGAAGATCCCCACGCCGGTCCGCACCGCGATGTGCTCCTCGCGGATCCCGGCGTACTGGACCGGCATCTCCCAACCCGCGAACGGGACCAGCTTGGCCCCGGCGGCGGCGTGGCGGTCATACAGCGGAGTTCGGCGTAGTTCGGTGGTGGACGACACCGGTTGTGGAGGCTAGTACACGGTGGAGATTGGGCCTCGCTGCGCTCGGCGTCCGTGGGGCCGCGTCCCCCGTCCGGACAGTGCTCGTGGGCCGGCTGCGGACCGTCGGTGCGGCTTACCCTCCAAAACGCCCAGAAGCGCCGTCCCCGCAGGCGCGATCGCGACCCGGGAATTCACATACCAGCACCCGGGGATGCTTACGTCCCGGAGGCGTCGGACCGCGCGGCTACTTGTGGGCGTTTTGCCCGCGCCATGCCCTCCGATCCGTGACCGGACGGGGGCGCCCGGCCCCAGGGACGCCGCCGCAGGCGGCCCCACATCAGGGGGCGATCTGGCGGGTGGCGTGGTAGATCTGCGACACCACCCCGAACGACGGCTTCTGATTGCCGGCCAAGTCGACCAGCCCCTTCTGGTTGTAGGGCGGGTTGGGCCGGGGATCGCCGCCCGAGTACTGGGGGAAGGCCACGTAGTCCTGCAGGGCGAAGTACATCGCGCCGGATAGCCAGGGCTTGCCGGCGAAAACGTTCAGATGGAAGGCCACCGAGTTGGCCTGGAAGGCGTAGGTGCCGCGTTCCTCGACCGGGCCGTTCCGGCCGGCGTCGAACCCGAACTCGGTGACCATGATCGCCTTGTTCGGATAACAGGCACGCACGCTGTCGAGGAACGGGCCGAGCGCATCGCGGTCGTCGTCGCCGCCACCACCCGCGTCGAACCAGCCGAAGTACTCGTTGTCGCCGATCACATCGAGCGGATCCCAGGCCGGCTGGCAGCCCAGGCCCGGCCAGTTGCTCACGGCCATGCCGACCGGGCGCGTCGGGTCGAGCTGCTTGGCCAGCGCGGTAGCGCCGGTGATGTAGCGCGCCTCGGCGCCGGTGGGCGGCGAGGGCAGCTCGTTGCCGATGCTCCAGAGCAGGATCGAGGGGTGATCCTGGTTGGAGAGGATGTTGTCCTCGAGCATGGCGTGCGCGCGGGACAGCCAGCCCGGGTCGGCCAGGTACGGCGCCGCCACCTGGTAGACGGGCACCTCGGACCAGATCAGGATCCCGTCGCGGTCGGCCATCTCCTCCATCTCGGGCCCCACCGGGTAGTGCGCGCGGATCACGGTGGCGCCGAGCTCCTGGATCCAGCTCATGACCTGGTCGGTCTGGGCCGGAGTCATCGCCGCGCCGGCCTGGAGGGTCTGCTCGTGGATGTTCACGCCGCGCAGGTCGAGCAGGCGCCCGTTGAGCTCGAGGCGGCCATCGTGCGTGAGCGTGATTGTCCGGATCCCGCTGTAGGTGAAGTAGCCGCCCAGTCGACGCCCTCGCGAGTCCGACAGCGTCAGCGTGGCCGCGTACAGCTTTGGATGGCCGGGCGCCCACAGGCTCGGGTGCGGGACCTTGACCGACGCGTTGGCCGTCCAGGAGCCGTGCGGGGCGATCGTCGCCGACCCGAAGCTCAACCCGGCGCGCCCGTAGGTCCCCCCCAGCCGGACCTTCTGGCGCGCGCCGGTGAGGTTGCGCACGAGCACCTGCTCCTGGATCGTGGCCGCACAGTGTGGGCAGGGGTGAAGGGTGTGGATCTGCAGGCGCTGCAGGTCGGCGCTCTGCACCGCGCGAAGGTACACCTCCCGGAGGATCCCGCCGTAGTTCCACCACTGGCCGCCCGGGCCCGGCGGCAAGTCGGCCGCGCTCCGGCGGTTGTCGACCCTGATGACCAGGCGGTTGACCCCCGGGTGCACACCGCTCAAATCGAACTCGAACGGGACGTACGCGCCGGCGTGGCTGCCGATCTCGTGCCCGTTCAGCCACACGGTGGCCCGGTAGTTGACCGACTCGAAGCGAATGATCCAGTGCCGGTCGGCCCGCGACACGTAGCGCGAGAAGGCGTGGGCGGGGAGCGTGAAGTCCCGGCGGTACCAGCCGACGTAGCCGTTCATGCTGGTCTGCGAGAAGTCGCCGGCGTTGTAGGCGTTGGGGATCGTGACGGGTGACCAGCCGGTGGTCGAGGCGACGTCTCGCCACAACCCCTGGGCCAGGCCGACGTCGCTCGGGTCGGCCCGGTAGAGCCACGTGCCGCCGAGCAGGTAGCGCCCGCTCTGGCCGTCGCGGTACCAGGCGCCGGGCGTGGGCGGATCAGCCGCGTAGGCGGGCCCGTGGGTGGCGGCATGGGCGGCCCCGGCGCCGGCCAGCGCGGTCGCGCCCGTCAGGAGGAGCGTGACGAGCGCGCGCCGGACGGTCATTTCCGTTTCTTCCCGGATCGGGGCTTGGCGATCTTCACCCGCTTGACCACGCTGGTCCGGTTGCCCGCACGATCGAGGACCGTGATCGTGATCTTGTCGCGACCCGCGCGGCGATAGCTGTGGACGATCCGGTGCGTGCCCGGCTTGACGGTGGTGGTGGTCCCGTCGCCCCAGTGGATGGTCAGGCTCGCCACGCCGGAGGCGTCACGCGAGGGCAGCCCGGCCGGCGGGAGGTCGCGGTAGGTCAGGCGGAGGGTCAGCCGAGCGCCGGGGCGGCGGGCGCCCGACAGCGTCGCCCGCAGCTTCGGCGCCACGGTGTCGACGAACACTCGGGCGCTCCTCGAGCCGCTGGTCAGGCCGGCCGGATTGCGGGCGGTCACGCTCCAGACGTGCGGACCGTCGGTCAGCGGGCTCGGAACCTGGAGCGTGTCGCCGCCGGTCTGACCGGACGGCGTGCCGTCCACGCTCACCGTGTAGATGATCGGCCCCCAGCGGCCGCCGGAGGGCGCCCAGCTCAGCACCGGTTGGGCGGTCCGGACGTAGGCGAGCGAATTGGCCGGGGTGGCCGCACCGGGCGGCTGGTAGAGCTGCTCGGCGACGATCTGGCTGGAGGTCCCGGTGCCCTGGACCCAGGCGATCGCCGCATCGCCGCCCGCGTCGCCGGCGGCGGCGATACCGCGAGCCGCGTCGGCGGCGCCCTGGGCGGGATTCGACACGATCATCTCCGGCCCAAGGGTGGAGCCGCGCGGCTCGTAGCGGACGCGGATCTCGGCCGGCCCGGCCGAACCGGGGTCCTGCTCCCAGGCCACCAGGTCGGAGAACAGGCCGGCGATGCCGGGCACCGGGTCGGGCGGTGTGGACCCCGCCGCGCTGTCGATCTGGAGCACGCCACCGGGTGCCCCGTTGCTGCCGAGCTCCATCCCGAACACCCCGTTCGAGGTCTGGCCCTCCGAGGTGACGAATCCCTGCCCGTACTCGGCCATCGCGATCTGGGGATCGCTCGCGCTCTCGCCGCCGGGCGGGAGCCCATCGGCCGGCACGGCGCCGTCGAACTGGGAGGCTCGTAGCCGGTTCACCAGCACGCGCCCCTGCCGGCCGCCCGGGCAGGAGACGACCTCCCGGAACGCGACGTCAGCGTAGGAGGAGTCTCCGCCCGCCGCGACCGAGGGGTCGCCGACCGAAACCTCGCCGCAGCCCCCCACCGAGGGTACGTCGGCCTGCTCGTCGATCACGCTGGGCCCGGTTCCCCACACCCGGCGGGTGTAGATGTGCCCGGCCTCGCCCCAGGCCACGATTGCCACGCCGTCTCCCGCGGTGGCCACCGCCGGCGGGCCGGTGCCCGTGCCGGCGTCGTCGGCCGGCGCGACCGCGTTCAGGGCTGTGGGCTCGAGCGCCCAGGTTCCGCCGGCCCAGTACGCCGCACGGACGTCCTGGCCGGCCCCGTCGGCAACCGTGAAGGCCAGGTAGGCCTTGCCCAGGTTGCTCATCTGAAGCGACGGATTGG
Source organism: uncultured Solirubrobacterales bacterium (assembly GCA_963834675.1). Classification (GTDB taxonomy): domain Bacteria; phylum Actinomycetota; class Thermoleophilia; order Solirubrobacterales; family Solirubrobacteraceae; genus Palsa-465. The sequence goes on along the minus strand of CAWICS010000007.1, from coordinate 24,023 downwards.
CCGCGGGGGCGGCCAGTGCCGCCGGCGCGGTGTACGGGGCGGTGGTGCTCGCTCGCGAGACCACGAACAACTGGCCCGAGTTGATGAACCCGATGAGCAGCACCCCGCCGTTCCCGGCCGCGATGACCGGCTGTGAGGAGCCGGCGGGCAGCGCCGCGTCGACCTCGGCCGGCGTCTGGAACTGTCCTCCGGCCAGGGCCGAGACGAACACGTGAGCGCCCTTCAGGTAGACCAGCCCTCCCGAGCCGTCCCGCGCCACCGAAAGGCCGTTCAGGCTGGTGATCGCGACGTTCGGGCCATCGATCACCGTTGGCGGCGCGGGCGACGGCTGCGCGTGCGCCGTCGAGGCGAGCACACCGGCGGCAAGCAGCGCGAGCAGGCCGGCCAGCCAGCCGCGCCGCCTTCGACCCTGGATCGGTTGTCGGCCGTGACGGGTTACGGCCCTACAACAGCTCAGCTTCCGCAGGGTTGCGGCGTTAGGAGAAGGTTCAACGATCCTTAAGGAACGACGGGATGTCGATCTCGTCGTCGCGGATCTCGAGCGAGGAGCGCTGGTCGTCGTCCATCGTGACGTCGCGGTCGCGCCGCGCCCGGCGGGTCGTCTCCCGGGCCGTGCTCGGGCGGCTGTAGCGCTGGTCGAAGCCCGTGGCGATCACGGTGACGCGCACGTCGTCGCCCATCGAGTCGTCGATCACGGCGCCGAAGATGATGTTCGAGTTCTGGTCGGCGGCGCTCTGGACGATCTCGGCTGCCTCGTTGACCTCGAACAGCCCCAGGTCGTGGCCGCCGGTGATGTTGAGCAGGATCCCGGTGGCCCCCTCGACCGACTCCTCGAGCAGCGGCGAGGAGATCGCCGCCTTGGCCGCCTCGGCGGCCCGGTTCTCGCCGCCGGCGTTGCCGATGCCCATCAGAGCGGTCCCGGCATCGTGCATGATCGTGCGGACGTCGGCGAAGTCGAGGTTGATCAGCCCGGGGATCGTGATCAGGTCGGTGATGCCCTGGACGCCCTGACGCAGGACGTTGTCGGCCTCGCGGAAGGCGTCGAGGATCGTCGTTCGCCGCTCGACGATGGCCAGCAGCTTCTCGTTCGGGATCGTGATCAGCGTGTCGACGTGCTCGCGCAGCTTCTGGATCCCCTCCTGAGCCTGGCGCGCGCGCTGGGTGCCCTCGAACGCGAACGGCCGCGTCACGCATCCCACGGTCAGGGCGCCGATCTCGTTCTTGGCGATCTCGGCGATGACCGGCGCCGCGCCGGTTCCCGTCCCGCCGCCCTCGCCCGCGGTGACGAACACCATGTCGGCGCCCTTGAGCGCCTCCTTGATCTCGTCGCGCGACTCGGCCGCCGCGCCCTGACCGATGTCAGGGTTGGCGCCGGCGCCGAGCCCCTTGGTCAGCTCGTGGCCGATGTTGAGCTTGATGTCGGCATCGCACATCGCGAGCGCCTGGGCGTCGGTGTTGCAGGCGATGAACTCGACCCCCCGCAGGCCGGCATCGACCATGCGGTTGACCGCGTTCGTGCCTCCGCCGCCGACACCGACGACCTTGATGACTGCGAGATAGCTACCGCTTTCCATTCGTGACCGTCCGACCCTTGAGTTAGCGTTGAGCGTTTTGTGGAGCAGTCGCTCTTAGCGGGAGTTTCGCACGTTAGGCCCTGGACTTGCGGGAAGTCAACGACCAGGGCCCGGCCGCAAGCTCTGTTGCAGAACGCCGAACTCTCGATCCGGGGCGCAGAGTTGGCGATTTTGAACTCTGAAGCTCTAGTTGAGGGTTAGCCTCCGGAAGTGGAGCTCGAAGCCGCCGATTGCGCGGCGCTCGAGGACGCGGCCGACCCGCTGGTCGAGGGGATCCCGGATGTCGTGGTGCTCGTCGGACCGGGAGTCAGCCCAGCCGCCGCGACCGCCTGCGGACTCGATCCCGCGACCGGTCGGGACGGGTCGGTCACGTCGATGTAGACGGCCCCGGCCGAGGCCGGGTCGGCCAGCACCTCGGTGGCCGCCGCCCACTTCGCGTCGAACTCGGTCCCGTCGCCGAAGTAGATGCTCGGGCCCGAGCGAAGCTGCGCGACGAGCCCGTGCGCGGAGCCTTCGGTGACCTGGGCGATCCGCGGAAGTAGCCGGGCCGGGGTGGCCGAGAGCAGCGCCAGCGCGTCCAGCGTGGGCCGGTCGGTGACCTGCGCGCCGCCCGGCAGCAGCCGCACCGGGACCTCGGGTAGCGACCGGGCGGCCACGTCATGCAGCAGCACGCCGTCGCCGGTCACCGCGACCGCTTGGCCGCCAGCGAACAGGGCGCCGACCGGCAGCTGCTCGATCACCCGGATCCGCAGGCCGTGGGGAAACTGAGAGCTGACCCTGAGGGCCTTGACCACCGGGTACGGGCCCACCGCGGTGCGTAGCTGGCCCTCGTGGACGTCGAGCGTGGTCATGTTGCGCGCGGCCAGCGTCAGGGCCGAGCGGATCTGGGCGGACTCGGGTCCGTACACCCCACTGATCGTGACCTTCCGGACGTCGACCAGCGACGAGTCGCGCAGCCACAGCCACCCGCCCCCCACCAGGGCCACCAGGGCCACCGCCGCCAGCGCGACCCGCACCCGGAGGGGCATCCGCCGCCGGGTGATCACTCCCCCCTCCACTCGGCGGGCAGCTCGACTGGACCGAGCACCTGCACCTCCGGCTCGAGCGTCACCTCGAAGCGCTCCTTGACCCGCCGTCGTCCCTCCGCCATGACCGCCACGACGTCGGCGGTGCTCGCCTCGCCGCGGTTCTCGATGAAGTTCGCGTGCTTGGCCGAGAAGCCGGCGCCGCCGATCTGGAGCCCCCGGCAGCCCGCCGCCTCGAGCAGCTGGCCCGCCGTGCGGCCCTCGGCGCGGGGGTCGGCGGGATTCTTGAATGTCGAGCCGAACGTCTTGATGCCCGAGGGCTGCGCGGCCTTGCGGCGGGTGCGCATGTCGGCCAGCGTGGCCTTGACCTCGTCGCTGCTCGCCTCGTGCAGGGCGAAGCTCGCCCGCGCCACGACCTCGCCGGCCCGCAGGCTCGAGCGGCGGTAGGCGAAGCCGAGCTGATCGGGGCGGCGCCGCTCGGTCCCGGCCGGCCCGACCACGTCGACCCACTGGAGCACGCGCGCGAGCTCTCCGCCGTAGGCATTGGCGTTCATGCGCACCGCGCCGCCGACCGTGCCGGGGATGTTCACGCCGAACTCGATGCCGCTCAGGCCGGCCTGGGCGGCCCGCGCCGACACCGCCGGAAGGCGCGCCCCACCCCCGCAGCGAATCTCGGTTCCGTCCAGTTCGATCGTGCTCAGCTCCTTGTCCAGCTTGAGGACCAGTCCGCGGACGCCCGCATCCGCCACGAGGAGGTTCGACCCCGATCCGACGACCCCTACCTCGAGGGCCTCGGCATTGGCCCAGGCCAGCAGGCGCTCGAGCTCATCGAGCGAGCCGGGACGGGCGAACAGCTCGGCCGCGCCGCCGGTTCGGATCGTGGTCAGGCGGGACAGCGGATAGTCCCGCTGGACTCCTTCCGGGAGCTCGGGCATGCCGAGCAGGGTAGATATCGGCCCGGTCAGGCCACCAGCGAGCGCCCCAGGCGATCGACGTCGCCGGCCCCCATGAGCAGGCAGAGGTCTCCTTCGCGCAGGGTCCCCGCCAGGAACGCGCGCGCGTCGTCGAAGCTCGGCAGCCACGCCACGACGCGTCCCTCGGCGGCGTCCGCGGCGGCCGCCGCCACCAGGTGCCCGTCGACCCCGGGGAAGTCCTCGGCCCTCTCGCGGGCCGGGTACACGGCGAGCACCACGGCCACGTCCGCGCCGGCCAGCGCGCGGCCGAACTCGCTCGCGAGCGCCCGCGTGCGCGAGTAAAGGTGCGGTTGGAAGATCGCCACCAGGCGCGCGGGCGCCAGCGTCCGGGCGGCGGCGATCGTGGCGGCCACCTCGGTCGGGTGGTGGGCGTAGTCGTCGTAGACCGGGATCCCGCGGTCGGTGGCTCCCAGCAGCTCGAACCGGCGCCGGGCACCACGGAAGTCCGCCAGCGCGGCCGCCGCCCGGGCCGGATCGGCCCCGGCCAGCGCGGCGGCGGTGAGCGCGCCGGCCGCATTGATCGCGTTGTGATGCCCCGGCACCGACAGCGAGACCTCGATCCCCCGCCAGCGCAGGCGCGATCCCTGCGGGGACATCACGGTGTCCGGGGCGTCGTAGCCGAGGGCGTCCGGCGGACACAAAGCGCGCAGCCCCGGACGGTCCCAGACCACGGCGCCGAGCGCGGCCCGGCTCATGAACTCGCTGAGCGTGGCCTCGAGATCGAGCCGCGAGCTGTAGGTCGCGTGATGGTCGAGCTCGGCGTTGGTCAGCACCGCGATATCGGGATGCAGCTGGAGCAGCGAGCGGTCCGACTCGTCGGCCTCGACCACGATCCAATCGCCTTCGCCCCAGCCGGCGTTGGCGCCGGTGCCCCGCAGCTCGCCGCCGACCACGTAGGCCGGGTCGAGCCCGCAAGCCCGGAGGATGTGGACGAGCATCGCGGCGGTGGTCGTCTTGCCGTGCGTGCCGGTCACGGCCAGGCAGCGCTTTGTCGCCGCGATCTGCGCGAGCAGCTCGGCGCGGTGCAGCTCCCTCCCGGCTGCCGCACGCCGTTCCGGATTCTCAGGCGGGACCGCGGTCGAGAAGACCACCTCGGCCCCGGGGGGAACGTTCTCGGCCCGGTGCCCGAGCGCCGGCTCGATCCCGTGCTCGCGAAGCAGGCCCGTGTAGGTCGAGTCCGCCCGATCTGAGCCGGTGACGCTGGCGCCGAGCCGGCGGGCGATCAGCGCCAGCCCGCTCATGCCGGCGCCGCCGATGCCGACGAAGTGAAGCCTCCGCGCGGACCAGTCCTCTGCGGGCCGGCTCACTCCTCGCGCTCGAGTACCACGACGGGGATCTCCCGCCCGGTCTTGCGCTGGTACTCCTCGTAGGCCGGCCAGCGCTCGATCATCATCCGCCACAGGTCGGGCTTCTCCTCGGCGGTCGCGGTCCGGGCGTGCGCCTTGAAGCGATCGCCGCGCACCTGCACGGTCACCTCCGGCTGCTCGGACAGGTTCAGATACCAGGCCGGATGTTCCTCGGCGCCTCCCTTTGACGCCACCACCACGTGATCCTCTCCGCGCTTGCCGTAGATCAGCGGCGTCGAGCGCGCCTCGCCGCTACGCCGGCCGGTGGTCGTGAGGATCAGCACAGTCGTGCCCTGCCAGTCGTGTCCCTCGGCGCCGTCGGTTTGTAGATAGCGCCTGACGTGCTCCTGGCCGAACAGCATCCCTCCACCTCGATTCGCAGGTTCTCGGACGCGAGGCTATACAAAGCGTGCGCACGCCGCATCGATCCGATGCCGACCGTGTTGGGCGGGTAGGGTTTCGCACGATGAGCAGGGGATGCTTTGATCGAATTCGGGCTGCCGTGTGGTTTGCCGGCCTCCTTGCGCTGGTCGGTTCCGCCGGTTTGGCCAGCTGGCTGAGCGCGCCGGCCGCCGCTTCGCGGGCGCCGCGCGCCCACCAGGCTGACGCACAGCAGTGCGCCGATCCGTACCCGGCGACGCGGGATCCGTCCAACCCGCTCGACCTGCCCACGGCACCCGGTCCCAACCCGCTGAGCGGCGCGCACTTCTTCGTGGACGGCCCTCGCCACGGCGAGGCGGCGGGCGCGATCGCGCAGCTGCTGGGCATCGATCCGACCCGCTACCAGGACGACTTCTCCTGGGCGAGCTTCAAGGCCAAGCTCGCGAGCGGCCGGCTGCACCGCAAGCTCGCCCACAACCGCAAGCTGGCCAACAAAGTCCACCTGCTCGAGAAGATCGCCGATCAACCCGAGTCTCAGCGCTTCAGCCTGTACTCGGCCGGCGGAGGCCCCGGGGCGATCTTCGCCCAGGTGCAGAAGATCTTCTGTCACAACATGACCGCGGACCCCGGGTCGGTCCCGATCATCGACACCTTCTTCCTCTACCAGGCCGGATACTGCGAGACGAGCAGCGAGATCGTCGCCCACCGCCCGACCTTCGAGCGCCAGATCAACGAGATGGTGCAAGGGATAGAGAACCGGCCGGCCGTCATGCTGCTCGAACTCGACGCAATCGGCTCCTCGAGCTGCCTGGTCCGCAACGGGGGCCTGGCCGAGTGGGAGAACGACATGCGCTACGAGATCAACGCCGTGTCGTCCCTCCCCCACACCGTCGTGTACATCGAGGGCGGGTATTCGGACTCGAACACCCCCGGGTACACCGCGCAGGTGCTGAACGCGGTGGGCGTGCAGCACATCCGCGGGTTCTTCACCAACGACACGCACCTGAACTGGACCGCGAACGAGATCCGCTGGGGTCTCAAGGTCTCGGCCCTGACCGGCGGGGCGCACTTCATCATCAACACTGCCGACAACGGCCATGGGCCGCTGCTCAACCCGCATCCCGTCAAGCAGGGGATCGAGGACCTGTGCAACCCGCCCGGCCGCGGTGCCGGCATCCCGACCACGACCGACACGGGCAATCAGGCCATCGACTCGTTCATGTGGGTACACGTGCCGGGGACGAGCAGCGGCACGTGCAACGGCGGCACCCCGGCCGGAACGTTCTGGCTGGCCCGCGCGCTGACCGAGGCGCGTAACGCCAACGCTCGGCTCGGGCCGCATTATCAGAGCCGTCCGTACTGACGCTTACGCGCGCGGCTGTATCTGTCACGTGAGCGAGATCGCGCAGTCGCGCGCCTCGGCATACACGCGGGCGAAGTCGGCCGGCTTGTAATGCGCGTTCAGGCCGCTCGGGTTGGGCAGGACCCACACCGGCCGGTCGCCAACCAGTTCGTTTTGGAGCCCCATGCCGGCGCGCGGGCGCGCGAACGCCGCGCGGTAGGCGACAACGCCCACGACCGCGACCAGCCGGGGCGCCCAGGCGCGCACGGTGTCCTCGAGCACGGCGGCGCCGGCGCGGAGCTCGGACACGGTCAACTCCGACGCCGCTCGGGTCGGGCGCGAGACGAAGTTCACCAGCCCGATCCCGAACGACGGCAGCAACCCATCCTCGGCCGGTGCGAGCAGGCGCGGCGTGAACCCGGCGGCGTACAGGGTCGGCCAGAACCGGTTGCCGGGGCGCGCGAAGTTGTGGCCGACCTCGGCCGAGCGCAGGGACGGGTTGATCCCGACGAACAGCACGGTCAGGCCCGGGCCGCCGATGTCGCGGAGCTTCGGCACCGGCCCGAGGGTACGGCCGATGGCGCTGGAGCGACGTATATGTCAGCCCCATCGCCATCGGCTCGCGGGTGCCCGGAATGTTTCGGCGCCAAGGCCGCCTGGAAAGGCGCCGGGTCAGCCGCCCCGGGCCGCGGCCAGGACCTCGTGCGCAAGGTCCCGCGCGGCGTCCGGCCGGGCCAGCGCGGCCGAGGCTCGGGCCATCGCGGTCAGCCGTCCCGGGTCGGCCAGCAGCTTCCCTACCTCCCCGGCCAGGCGCGCCGGCGTGAGCTCGGCGTCGGGAATCACCACGGCGGCGCCGGCCCGTTCCATGAAGCGCGCGTTGGCGGTCTGGTGATCGGCGGTGGCGTACGGATAGGGAACCAGCACGGCGGGCTTGCCGTGGGCGGCGATCTCGAAGATCGAGCCGCCGGCGCGCGCCACCACCAGATCGCTCGCCAGGAGCGCCTCGCCGAAGCGAGAGACGTAGCCGCGCAGGTCGTAATGCGGTCCGGGGGAACGCAGGTCATGCAGGTCGCGCTCGCCGGCGGCGTGCAGGACGCGGAAGCGCGCGCCGGCGAACGCCTCCACCGCGGCGCGGTTGATCGATCGGGCCCCCTGGGAGCCGCCGAACACGAGCACGCAGGACTCGTTCAGGCCGATCCCGAACCGCGCCCGGGCGGCGCGCCAGTCGGTGGCGGGTGGCGGCACGGGTCGCCCGGTGAGCACGTAGCGCGAGCTATCGCGCCCGTCGATCGGGAAGGCCAGGCAGACCCGCCGGGCGAACGGCGCGAGCAGCCGGTTGGTCAAGCCGAGGTGGCTGTCGGCCTCGCTCAGCACGAGCGGCACGCGGGAGGCGACGGCGGACAGCCCGACCGGCCCGGCCACATACCCGCCGGCTCCGAGAACCGCGCCCGGCCGGACGTCACGAACCACGCGCCGGGCCTCCCGCACCGCGCCGGCGGCGATCAGCCCGGCCCGCGCGGCCCTGACCAGGCTCCGGCGGGGAAGCGGCGCCACCCGGAGCCTGCGCAGCTCGTAGCCGGCGGCCGGCACGAGCTCGAGCTCGGCCCGGTCGCCCCCGACGAAGACGACCTCGGCGCCCTCAGCCCGCAGCGCGTCGGCCACCGCCAGCGCTGGCACGACGTGCCCGGCGGTCCCGCCGGCGCCGATCACGATCCGCGGCGGTGTCACCTGGAGGGTTCCGGACGACTTTCAGCCGCGCCCCGGGGCGGGCGACGTTCAACAGCAGCCCCACCCCGGCCAGCAGGACGCACAGATTCGACGGCGCGTAGGAGATGAATGGCAGCGGCACCCCGGTGAGCGGGGCAAGCCCGAGCACGACGAAGATGTTCAGGATCCCCTGGCACAGAATCAGAGAGGTCAGCCCGGTGGCGAGCAGCTTGCCATACCGGTCCACGGCGCGGCGCGCGGTCCGCAGCCCGGAGTAGGCGAGCATCCCGTACAAGCAGACCACACCGAAGATGCCGAGCACGCCGAGTTCGTCACCGATCACCGCGAGGATGAAGTCGGTCTGCGGCTCGGGCAGGTAGAAGATCTTCTGCACCGAGCGGCCCAGCCCGACGCCGAACAGGCCCCCCGAGCCGAGGGCGATCTGCCCCTGCACGGCCTGGTAGCCCGGGCCGGACTTCGTGGCGCTCGCCCACGGGTGCAGGAACGAGGTCAGGCGGGCCCGTTCGTAGGGCTGGGCGGTGGCGAGCAGGATCACGCACAAAGCGACGATCCCGGCCAGCGCGGCCACATAGCGCATCGGCATCCCGGCGGCGATGAGCAGCGCAGCCATGCTCAGAGCCACAACGATCGTGGTCCCCAGGTCGGGCTCGACCACGATCAACAGGCACGCCGGGCCCGAGACCACCGCGATCGGCGCCACCGCCTGGCGGAAGCTCCGCATCCGCTTCGGGTGGTCGGCCAGGTAGCGGGCGGCGTACAGGACCAGCGCGAGCTTCATCGGCTCGGAGGGCTGGAACTGGATCGGCCCGGCCGAGAACCAGCGCCGGGCACCGTTGACCTGCACCCCGAAGCCGGGTATCAGCACGAGCAGGAGCAGCCCGAAGGAGCCGAGCAGCAGGATGGTCACCAGCCTGGGAGTGAAGATCTCCAGACCGTGCCGGGACAGCACCTGCATGGCGACCAGCCCGACGCCGCCGAACATCAGGTAGCGGATGAAGTCGCCGGCCCCGTTGCCGCCGCGGGCGGACAGCACGCCCAGCGGCGAGGAGGCGCTGTAGACCATCACCGCGCCGAAGGCCAGCAGGCACAGCGTGGCCGTGAGCAGCATGCGATGCTCGAGCGGCGGGGGGACGCGCCGGGAGGTCGAACGCGTGCGCCCCCGCGTCCGGGCCGCCGCGGTGGTGGCCATCAGGCGGCCTCCACGAGGGCGCGGAAGTGATCGCCGCGGGCCTCGAAGTCCACGTACTGATCGAAGCTGGCGCAGGCCGGCGAGAGCAGGACGACCTCGCCGGGCGCGGCGGCCGCGCCGGCCAGCGCCACCGCGCGCTCTAGATCGCCGGCTTGGCGCAGCGGCACCCCGGCGGGCTCGAGCGCCGCGGCCATTTCGTCGGCCGCCTCGCCGATCAGGTACACGGCCCGGCAGCGCTCGGCCACCTCGCCCGCCAGCGGCGAGAAGTCCTGCTGCTTGCCGCGGCCGCCGGCGATCAGGTGAATGCCGCCGGCGAACGCGCGCAGGGCGACGATCGTGCTGGCCACGTTGGTGGCCTTGGAATCGTTGACCCAGCTCACGCCGTCGCGGACGGCGATCTGCTCCAGGCGGTGGCGGACGCCGGCGAACGTCCGCAGCCCGGCGGCCACGGCGTCCGGGTCGACCCCGCGGGCCAGGCACACCGCGGCGGTGGCCATCGCGTTCTCGACGTTGTGCGCGCCGGGGAGCGCGAGCTCGTCGACTGCGATCACTGGCGCCTCGCCCCACCACAGATAACCCGCCCGCTCGGACATGTCGGGACCGGGTCCGGGTCCGAAGGTCACCCGCCGCGCGCAGCCGGGCAGGGCGGGGACCAAATCATCGACCCCGTCCAGGGCGGCCGGCGCCACCGCGACGTCGTAGTTGCCCTGATTGACGAAGATGCGCAGCTTGGCCGACACGTAGTTCGCGTAGGTGCCATGTCGATCGAGGTGGTCCGGGGACAGGTTGAGCAGGACCGCGGCCTCCGGCGAGAACGCGAGCGTGTCCTCGAGCTGGAACGACGAGGCCTCGCACACGACGGTGGCCTCGGCCGGCAGGCCCTCGCCGGAACCGAGGGCCAGCGACGAGGCGGCCGTGCCGACGTTGCCGACCACCGCGACCGGCAGGCCGGCCTCGCGGTGCACGTGGCCGATCCACTCGGTCGTCGTGGTCTTGCCGTTCGTGCCGGTCACCGCGACGAACTCGTTTTCCGGGATGAGCCGCCAGGCCAGCTCGAGCTCACCGAGCACGGCGATCCCGCGGGATCGCGCCGCGCTGACCGCGGGCGCGTCCTGGGGTACGCCGGGGCTCTTGATGAGCGTCCTGGCGCGGGCGGCAAGGTCGACGCCTGACGCATCCAGCCGTACTTCGACGCCCGCCTCGCGAAGCCTTCCCGCGGCATCGGCCAGCCCGGGCCGGCCGGCCCCGCCGGCGTCGACGCCGATCACCTCCGCGCCGCGCGCCCGCAGCGCGAGCGCCGCCGCGACTCCCGAGCGAGCCAGACCGACCACCAGATACGGCCCGGGCGGCAGCGGCGGCCTGGCCTTGGTGGCGCTCACCCCTTGATGCTCAGGCGGTACACCGTGAAGGCGATCGCCGCGCAGGCCGAGGCGACGATCCAGAAGCGCAGGATGATCTTGGTCTCCGACCAGGCCTGCAGCTCGAAGTGGTGGTGGATCGGCGCCATCAGGAACACCCGCTTGCGGAACATCTGGAAAGAGAAGACCTGTATGAGCACCGACAGCGCTTCGATCACGAAGATCCCGCCGAGCAGGATCAGCAGTACCTCGGTGTTGGTCATGATGGCCAGGCCGGCGATCGCGCCGCCGATCCCCAGCGATCCGGTGTCGCCCATGAAGATGCTGGCCGGAAAGCTGTTGAACCAGAGAAAGCCGATGCACGCGCCGACCAGGCACGAGGCCAGCAGCGACAGGTCGGCCTCGTTGAACGTGATGAACGTGATTCCGATGTAGGCCAGAAGCACGATCGCAGCGCACCCCGCGGCCAGCCCGTCGAGCCCGTCGGTCAGGTTGACCGCGCTCGTCGTCCCGGCCACCACCAGGTAGATCAGGACCGGGTAGAGCGGCCCGAGATCCACGCTGGCGTCGACGAAGCGCAGGCTGACCGTCTCGCTGACGCCCGCCTTCTGGGTCGCCACCCACCACAGGCCGAGTGAGATCGCGATCGTGATGATCAGCTTGGTCCGGCCCCGCAGCCCGAGAGAGCGGCGCTTGACGATCTTCGTGTAGTCGTCGGCGAAGCCGAGCAGCGCGCAGGCCAGCGTCGCCCCCAGCACCCCGATCGACCGCCAGTCGCGCGTGGACAGGATCAGGTACGGGATGGCGAACGCGAGCATGATGATGATTCCGCCCATGGTCGGCGTACCGGCTTTGGTCTTGTGGCCTTCGGGCCCCTCCTCGCGGATGTTCTGACCGAACTCGCGCCGGCGCAGGAACTCGATGAACTTGGGGCTGAGGAACAGGCAGAGGAGCAGCGCGGCGGTGCCCGCGATCAGGACGCGTCCGGAAACCGAGCCCATCAGGCGCTCGCCCGGCTCGACACTCCGGCCGCCGACCGGGCCGTGAGGGCGCGGCACACGGCCTCGAGCCCCACGGCCAGCGAGCCCTTGACCAGCACCACGTCGCCAGGGCGAACCAGCTCGGGCACCAGGTCGGCCGCCGCGGCGGCGTCCGGCAGCGTGCGCACCTCGCCGTCGTAGCGCTCGGCCATCGCGGCGGCCCGCGGCCCGACCGTGACCAGCAGCTCGACGCCGGACCGGGCGACCGTCTCGCCGAGCTGGAGGTGGAAGTCGCGCTCGGTCGGCCCGAGCTCGAGCATGTCGCCGAGCACGGCCACCCGACGGGCACCCGGAGTCCGCGTGGCGGTCTGCTCGAGATCCTCAAGGGCGGCGCGCGTCGACATCGGGTTGGCGTTGTAGCAGCCATCGATCAAGGTCACGCCGCCGGGTAGGGCCACGTGCTGTCCGCGGCCGGCGGTGAGCTCGAGCCCGACGCGGCCGCTCGGGAGCACCCCGACGGCGAGCGCGGCGGTAGCCGCCGGCAGCAGGTTGCGGCGCAAATGGGCCTGGCGGAACGGCACCTCAAGCACGATCGGGCGGCCGGCCAGGTCGATCTCGACCTCGTGCTCGTCTTCGGATCGCACGAACCGGACATCTCCGCCGTCCCCGAACGTGATCGTGGTCAGATCGGTCCGCCGGTGCGGCTCGAGCAGGGACTCGCCGGCCGGGAGGACCGCGGTCCCCGAGGGCTTCAGCGCGGCGATCAGCTCGGCCTTGGCCGCCGCGATCGCCTCGATCGTGCCCAGCAGCTCCAGGTGCACGGGCCCGATGCTGACGATGACCCCCACGTCGGGCTCGGCCACCGCGGCCAGCTCGGCGATCTGGCCCGACCCCCGCATGGCCATCTCGAGCACCAGCACCTCGGTGTCGGCCGGAGCGGCCAGGATCTCGAGCGGGACGCCGATCTCGGTGTTGTAGTTGGCCCGCGACGCCACCGTGCGCCGGTGCGGCGCGAGCAGGGCGAGCAGCAGGTCCTTGGTCGACGTCTTGCCCGTGGACCCGGTCACGCCGATCACCTGGACGTCCAGGGCACGCCGCCAGGCGGTGGCCAGGCGCTGCATGGCCTTTAGAGGGTCGTGCGCCGCGAGCAGCGCGCCGGGGACTGCGCACCGCGCCGCCTCGGCGTGCTCGGGGGTGGTCAGCACCCCCCAGGCGCGGGCGGCCAGCGCGTGCGGGGCGAAGCGGCCTCCGTCCACGTGCTCGCCCGGCAGGCCGACGAACAGCGCCCCAGGCCCGGCCTGGCGCGAGTCGATGACGACCCGCTCGGGACCCCCGACCGCGGGTGGCGGGGCGACGAGCCGCGCCCCCGCCGCCCCCGCAACTTGCTCGGGTGTCCAGGTCCTCATGCTCTGGGCCGGAGAGTACTTGGCGGGTCGGGCGGTAGCGAAACGGAGCGCGTCAGCGCGCGGCCGGCGCGCCGGCCAGGGCCTCGCGAGCCACGGTGACATCGTCGAAGGGAATCTTGCGCCCGGCCTCGAACTCCTGCCCCTGCTCGTGTCCCTTGCCCGCGATGACCACCACGTCGCCGGGTTGCGCACCTCCGATCGCCGTGGCGATCGCGCGCCGGCGGTCGGCGTCGTGCTCAACGCCGTTCCCGGCGCCGGCCAGGATCTCGCGGATGATCGCCTCGGGATCCTCCGAACGCGGATTGTCGGAGGTGACGATCACGCGGTCGGCCAATCGGGCGGCGATCTCCCCCATCATCGGCCGCTTGCCCCGATCGCGGTCTCCGCCGCAGCCGAACACGACGTGCAGCCGACCGTCGGTGAGCTGCCTGGCCGAGCGCAAGACGTTCTCGAGCGAGTCGGGCGTATGGGCATAGTCGACCAGCACGGCAAAGTCCTGACCGCCGTCGACCGGCTGGAAGCGGCCGGGCACGGTTCCGGCGGTCTCGATCCCCCGGGCGGCGACCTCTAGCGGAACCCCAATGGCTCGGACGGCGGCGAGCGCGCCGAGCACGTTGTAGACGTTGAACCGGCCGGGCAACGGGGAGCGCAGCTCGATCGACCCGTCCGGGCAGTGCGCGGTGAAGTGCGACCCCATGAGATCTGTACGAAGGCCAGTGCCGCGGTAATCCGCCTCCCGGTCGACCGCGAACGTCACCGCGTCCGGCAGCTCGGCGGCCAGGCGGGCGCCGTAGGGGTCGTCGAGGTTGACCACCGAGTGCCGCGCCCGCCCCGGCTCGAACAGCCGCCGCTTGGCCAGGTAGTAGTCCTCCATCGTGCCGTGGAAATCGAGGTGGTCCTGGGTCAGGTTCGTGAAGATCGCCGCCGCGAAGTGGATCGCGTCGGCCCGGTGGAGCTCGAGCGCGTGCGAGGAGACCTCCATCGCGCAGGCCTCATCGCCGGCGTCGCGCATCTCCCGGAACGTGCGCTGCAGGTCGATCGCCTCCGGGGTGGTCCGCTCGACCGGCCGCTCGGCGCCGCCGATCACGCTCTTGACCGTGCCCAGCAGGCCCGTCTGGCGCCCGTCGGCCTCGAGCAGGGCGTGCACCAGGAACGCGGTCGTGGTCTTGCCGTTGGTCCCGGTCACGCCCACCACGTCAAGCTCCGCGGTCGGATCGCCGTAGAACGCAGCGGCCGCCGGCGCCATGGCCGCCCGGACGCTCGGGACCTGGATCTCCGGAACGCCCAGGTTCAGCGGCCGCTCCACGACCAGCGCCACCGCGCCGCGGGCGATCGCGTCAGGCGCGAACTCGTGGCCGTCACGGGTGAACCCCGGGACGCAGAAGAACAGCGTCCCGGGCTGCACGAGGCGGTTGTCGTAGGCCAGGCCTGTGATTTCGACGTCGCCGGCGCCGGCGGGCGCTTCATCGATCAGAAGAGATAGCCGCACTGCGCGCAGAGGGTACTCGCGCTGGCAGCGCGCTCCGGGTGCGCCGGCCGCTCGTCGCGAGCAGGGCGAGCACGAATCGCCCCAGCACCCGGGGAACATGCAAGGCTGTGGCGAGGGCCAGCTGCGAACGCGTCGCGGGCGACTCGAGCAGTCGACCGGCAGCGACGTCCAGAGGCAGCAGAACCTGGCGGCGGATCGAGGTCCAGGTGTCACCGTGCGGGGTGAGGAGTAGGTCCACCAGGGCGATGTCCGCGAAGATCTGCTCGTCCTCCCCGGCCAGCCGCCAGTTAGCCAGGCGCGACGCCCGCCGCGCGCGCCATGAGGTCGGTAACGACGGCAGGCCCAGCTCCACCGCCGGCACTCCCGCAAGCCGGTCGGCTAGCCCAGCCGCTACCCGTAGGGCGGGCGCGAGCTCGGGGAACTCGCGCGCGAACGGACCGAGGCCGCCTTCGGACAGCTGGCCGCCGTAGCAATCCCACCAAGCGGACAGATCGGCCAGCGGCCTGATCCCGGCGAAGCCATCTCGCGCATACACCAGAAGCAGGCAGGCGAGCTCGTCGGTGGGAGCCAGACGGGCAAGGCCTTGATCGACGACGGCGCGGCGTAGCATCACCGCCCCCGAGCGGTCCTCGTACCAGTGCAGGCGCCAGTGCAGCTCGACCATCGGCAGGCCCTCCGGGTGGCTCAGTCGATAGTGCAGCAGCGGTCGCCCGTCGGCACACTGAGCGTCGCGAGGAGCGTCGTAGCCGACCCGTTCACGTAGCATCGCGACCGCCGGCTCGAGGTGATCGACCGACACCAGCAGGTCGACGTCCTCGGACTCGCGTAGTCCTGGATCGCCGAACAGCCGGCGCCCAAGCACGGCGCCCTTGAGCGGCACTGCCTGGATGTGATGCTCACGGAGCATCCCGACCAGAGTATGGGTGAGCATCTCCTGCTCGGCGGCTTTCCAGCGCACGGCGCGAAGCCGCGGCTCCAGGCGATCCGCAATGGAGTTCACCAGCCCGTCGGCTCCCAGCTCGCTCAGTCTGGCGACCCCGAGATGGACTAGCCGCTGACGTCCGAGCCCGGCCATCAGCAGAGACGGATCCACTCTGCCAGCAAGCGCGATCAGCGAGGCCGCCGCGATCCTGCGCCGCGCGGCCGTCCCGGCCAAACCGAGGACCAGCTCATCCTCGCGCGGGACCATGGACGTCGGTGCCACCGGGGCTAGAACGTCGCGAGCCGGCCCATCGACCGGGCCCGCTGGAGCGCCAGCGACAGACACAGCACCGAGATCGGGAGCAGGACGACCGCGCTGCCAGCCACGATCGCGAGGTCGTGGAGGATGGTGGCCGAGTCCGGTCCCGGTAGCGTCGCTGCCCTCATGGCCCGAAGTGCATAGGTCAGGGGCGACAGGTTGGCGATCGTTTGCAGCCAACCCGGCAGCACGGCGATTGGGAAGAACGCGCCGCTCACCAGGATGAGCACCGCAGTGACAAGGCCCGGTAGCTGCCCGCCCTGCTGGGTGGCCAGCACCACCGCAGCGGCGCCGAACCCGATCGAGAGGAACACGGCGACTGAAAGCACCAGACAAGCAATCAGCGGGACCCAATCAGGCGAGACCTGCGTGAAGCCGAGCGGGATCGCGATCACAAGTGTGATGAGACCGTCCACGAGGGCCTCGCACACCGGCCACGCCGACCAGCCAAGCCCAAGCATTCCCACCGGCATGGGCTGAGAGGCGAGCACCTCCAGAGTGCCCTCCACCTGATCGCGTCGCGCGTTGGCGGCGGCCGAGCTGGTCGCAGCGCGCAGGATGCCGGTGAGAATGATCCCGACCACCACGAAATGGAAATACGCGTTGGGCGTTCCGATCACATGCCCGCCGCCGATCAGCCGAGAGACGAACCGGAAGATCACGAGCTGGTAGAAGATCCCGAACGCACCCACGATGAACGTGCCGCGGTAGGACCAGGCGACCTGAAAGTCCTTGCGCGCGAACGCGCGAACCACCTCCAGGTAGCGCGTCACCGCGCCTTCGCCTTCGCCTCCGCCAGCGCCAGCGACGGCGTGCCAAGCCGCCCGCCCCGCAGCTCGAGCAGCTGGTCCGCCACGTTGCCGAGCTCCTGGATGAGCGGCGCCGCCGACAAGCACCGTGGTTCCTCGTTCCGCCTGCCCGGAGATAAACCGCAGGACGGACTCGACGCCGCGCTGGTCCAGTCCGCGGAGCGGTTCGTCGAGCAGCAGCACGGCAGGACGGGCGACCGCGGCTCGAGCGATGATCAGGCGTTGACGTTGACCCGCCGACAGGTTTGCCACCCGCTGCTCGGCGATCTGTTCGAGGTCGAGTTGGTCGAGGACGTCATCGATGTAGTGATCGCGCAAGTTACGTCGGAGGCCGGAGGTCGCGGCGAACAGTCGTAGGTTGTCCCGACCGTTAAGCCGCCAGAACAGGCTGCGCTCGTTGACCAGCGCTACCCCTATCCGCGCCCGGACATCAGCGCCGTCGCGAACCACGTCGTATCCCTGGACTGACGCCTCGCCTGAGTCGGGATGGAGCACGGTGGCGAAGATTCGCAACAGGGTCGTCTTGCCCGCGCCGTTGTCGCCCGAGATCACGGCGACGTGACCCGCCGGGCAGGCGAGGTCAACTTCGTCGAGGACGCGCCGATCGCGAAACGAGCGTGTCAGGGACCTCGCAGCGAGGCCCTGGACGCCGGCGCTTCGCGATGCCCGAGCACTGCGGCGACGCAAGAACATCCACCGTCTATTGCAGCAGAAATCGTCCGCTAGCCTTGGTCCGTCCCCGACCGAGGCAAGGCATGGCGCAGTCAAGTGAGGTCCTGCGGCTGAAGGACACCGACATCGTGTGGCGTTCTGTCGAGGAAGAGATCGTGATTCTCCATCGGGCGACTGGCAGTACCTGACGGTGAACGAGGCGGGCACGCTGCTTTGGACGAGCTGGTCAAGGGTGCCACCCGCCGGAGCTCCTGTCGCTCCTGGTGACGAGTACGGCATCGACGAGTAGCGCGCCGGCACGGACGTCGACGCGTTCCTGGCGCTGCTCTTAGAGCGCGACCTGCT
Source organism: uncultured Solirubrobacterales bacterium (assembly GCA_963834675.1). Lineage (GTDB taxonomy): Bacteria > Actinomycetota > Thermoleophilia > Solirubrobacterales > Solirubrobacteraceae > Palsa-465. Next base: position 6,165 of record CAWICS010000007.1, on the reverse strand, counting down.
CGCTCCGGCGCTCCCGGCGGTGCGCCCGGACGACCGACGGCGGTCGCTGTTGCGCACGCAGGTCCGCCTCTGGGCGCGGCGAGTTCGTGGCCTGAATCTTCCGACGTTGCGTGCGGATGGTGGGCGGCGTGCTCGATTCGGAGCTGCGATCCGAGCTGCAGGCGCACGGCTTGCAGGCCGGTCGCGCACCCCCGCGCTGCCGCCCGCCGCGGTCCGCGGCGTGATGCGACCGCCCGGCTCCTGCGCGCCACATGCCTTGAGCGATCGTTGCTCCTACAGGAGTGGCTGTACGCGCACGGCCGCCGGCATACGTTGGTCATCGGCGTTCCGCCCCGGGCGAGGATCCCTTCGTCGCTCACGCCTGGCTCGAGGGGCACGATCGCGCGGACGATGTCGACGAGTTCGCCGAGCTGGTGCGACTCGATCCGCGATGATCGAGGATCTCGACGAGCGATACCGGCTGACGACCTGGAGCTCCTGTGGGGGATGCCGCTCGGTCCCGACGAGGTCGCGCCCCCCCTGGCCGACACGCCGATGCATGGCTCCCCGCGCGCGGCACTTGAAGCGGCCGTCCTACCGGCGCTGACCCGGCCGCCTTGCCTCGTGTCCTTCTCCGGCGGGCGCGATTCCTCGCTCGTGCTCGCGCTCGCCACCGACGTCGCTAGTCGGCATGGTCTACCCCTTCCGATTCCGGCCACCAACCAGTTCCCGGGACGCCCCGAGACGGACGAGACGGCGTGGCAAGAGCTTGTTGTGTCACACCTCGGCCTCCAGGACTGGCTGCGGATGGAGTGGAGGACGAGCTCGACGTGGTCGGCCCATACGCGCAGCTCCTGCTGCGCCGCCACGGGATCCTCGCGCCGTTCAACTCGCACTTCCACCTGCCCCTGATCCAGGCCGCGCGCGGCGGCTCGATGCTCACCGGGATCGGCGGTGACGAGCTGTTCTCGCCCCGTCTCCCGCGACGTCGCGGCGGCCGTCCTGATGGGTCGCCGAGCGCCTCGCCGCCGCGACCTGCACCACTCGCGCTCGCGCTCTCCCCTCATCCGTCCGAGTCGCCGTGATCGCTCGCCGGCGCCGATATTCAGAACCTTCGGCTGGCTGACCGCCACCGCCCGGCGAGGATCGCTCTCGCCTATGCCGGCTGGGAATCGCGCGACCCTGGCGTTGGGATGTGGCGCTGCGCTCGTGGTGGTGGCGGAGCCGGACGCTGCAGTGCAATCGTGCCGGAAAGCGTGTCTTGGGGCGCGCCGAGGATGTCGACATGTTCCACCCGCTGTGCGAGCCGGACGTGCTGGCCTCGGTGGCGCGCGCCTGGGGCCGTACCGGTCCGCCCAGCCGGCGTGCCGCGCTCGAGTCGGTCGGAGGGCGGCTCCTCCCACCGAGCGTGCGTGAACGCGCCACAAGTCGTGGTTTGATCGCGTCTTCTGGACCGGTCACGCCCGGCGGGCGGCGCGTGGCTGGAACGGTGAGGGCGTGGATCCGGCGCTGGTCGATGTGACGGGTCTGCGTCGCGAATGGTCACGCGATCCGGCCACACCGTTTGTCTATGCGTTGCTGCAGTCGGTGTGGCTCGGCTCAGCGTCGTTGCAGCTGCGCGACCAGCGACTCGGCGCTCGCAGCCGAGCGCGTCGAGGCGCCGGGGGCGGCGTAGGGTCAGCATCGGGAGCGCCGCCAGGCCGAGCACCGTCGGGGATCAGGTGGCTCGAGTACCACCGTCAGGTTGTCGAGTAGCCGCGGGAAGCGGTCACCCGGCTTAACCCGATCAAAGCTCGTGCTTTCTCCCCATTCCAGCGTGATCCATCCCGCGAAGGGTAACTCGGCACGAACGGGAGGCAGGAGCACCCGCCACCTCTCCCGCGTGCCTACCTGACCGATCGACTCGCCGATTCCGAGCCGCCGGCTGATCGCTCGCGCAGATCGATGCAGCGCGGGCCGGCGAGCGCGCGTCCGTCGCGAGAACAACACATCGTCGCTGACCACTGGAATCTCCAATGCCGCGAGCCCGGCCAGCAGCGTGCTCTTGCCGATCTCGCGCTCGCCCAGCACGCCCCAGACGCGGCCGCCGACACGAAACCGCCGGCGTGAAAGCTCTGCCGGCCCTCCCACCGCGCCGCGACGGCCGCGGTGGCGGACATGTAGGGATGGGCCAATTCCGCGTCCGATGGCGGCGTGGGCATCGTGAACACCGATCTTCGCGCCTCGCGGTCGATCACCAGGCTCCCTTCTGGCGCCAGCCGCAGACGCGCGCAGTCGCTGCCAATCGACCCATCGACGGCCTCTCCGGCGCCGCGTCGCCGGACGATCGTCCACGGCGGCCACTCCGCCGGCGCCGGAACGAATAGGTGACGATCGGACGCCAGGTCGGGGAGCCGGAGCCCGTAGACGCCATGGATCACGTCTAAATGTTTCACCATTCCCGTTGATAACTGAGCATGCCCGCCGCTCGACTCTGTGTTGCTTGTAACGTTGTTGCGGTGCTCGCCGCCCTCGCTATAGTGCCCGCGATGAAGCAACCGTCCACACCCAAGAAGCCGTATGAGCCACCCGTGCTCAGGCAAGTCGGCTCACTGCACGATCTGACGCTCGACCGGAACAAGGCGTTAACCCGCCTAGCGATGGTGATTTCCTGAGCGGCCAGCCGCTGCATACCAGCTGACTCATCCTCGCGCCGATTTGGCGCAGCTTGTGAAGGCGGATCAGGGGGCGGGTTGATTCTGTCTCCGTGTCTTCCCTGGCGGGATGACGGTTGAGCACCGCCGCGGACGTCTCTGCGTACCACGTCGGGGCGTTCGTGGTGGTGCGACCAAACCATCGCGGTGCATCAACATCGCACCACGCAGCTACTCGGTTGCGTGTCATCACTACCGACCAATCACTTGTGCCATTCATCACTTGCCACCCGTGCGCGATCGGACGCTAGAGTCGCCAACGGACGTCGTCCGCGTTTCCGGACGCAACTAATGAAGGTTTGCTCGCACACGCGCGTTTTGGCTGTTTCGGCGCTTTCGTCAGTGGGGAGATGATCTGAGTTGGTGAGCGCGGCGGGCACTTTTGCGTCGAGTACGACGCCGACCGGCCTCGGCCGTGTGCCCGCAGCTTCGCTTTGGCCGTGGTCCCCTCCCACGCCGGCTTGTTTGGCCAAACGTACCTGTCCAAGGCACTGTTGATTTAGCACGGTGTTTGTTTCTCGACCAATTCATCCGATACCGCGGGTCTTCCCCTAACGTCACTTTCATGTCCGAGTACGACCACAGCACCAATTCCGGCAATCAGGCGGTCGAAGATCGCCCCACGGCCGCCTACTCGTCAGATCTGCCGCCGCAACCCGGGCGCCGGCTACGGTGCCCGACGTACCTCTTCGCCGAGCCTGGGGCGCGCAATCGCACGTCATCCTTTCCTCACCATCCTTCCGGCGATCTTCCTGCTGGCTGCGGGGATCGTTGCCGGCTCCAAGAAGCACCCGATCTATTCCGCCAGCGCCACGATCAACGTCGGGAAGTCCGACATCATCACGCAGGCCACTCCGGGCTACGTCCAGGCCGCGCAGGTCCTGGCCAGCAGCTACAGCCGCGTCGTCATGAGCCAGCACGTCTCCGTTCCCGTCGCCCACAAGCTTGGCGAGCCGGTCGGGACCGTCAGCAGCCACTTGACCGCGGTCCCCATCCCCGGCGAGCCAACGTTCACAATCACGGCAACGGGCAGCTCGGCTCAGCAAGCAATCAGCCTTGCAAATGCCGCCGAGAATGCGGTAGTCAAGTTCTCCAATGTGTCGCAGACCCAACAAGGCAGTCCGTCTCAGCTGCTGTCGCGATACGTGAAGGCACAAGCGACCGCGGATCGCCTGCATGCAAAGGCCGGCAAGCTGCAGGGGGAGCTATCGGCAGGTCTTGGAGGCGTCACGCAGGCGGAGATCACGAAGAGTCAGGTGGCCGCCCAAACAGCCGATCTGCAAGCGCAAGCGTATGGAAATGCCTACACCACGTTGCTGCAAAACGGCGCCGCCCCAGTGCTCGACGTGCTCGATCCCGCTATGAGCGCAACGAGCAACCGCACCTCGAACATCGAGAAGTACGCGGTGTTGGTGCCGTAGCAGGGCTCTTGGTCGGCCTGGCCCTGGCCGCGCTTGTGGGCGGGCTGGAACAGCGCCGAGCGATCCGGCGGGCCTACTAGCGGGCTGTGGCCGCGCGTCTGCAGCGCGTTCCTCCGGTTGTCATCGGCGGGCTGCTCCTGATCGCCGGCGCGGCGATCGGGCTGGCGGCTGCGCCGCACGTTCACCGGCTCGACCCATTCGAGGTAGTTGTTCTGAGCATGGCAGGCGTGGTCGGCGCCGCGGCGTGTCTGGTCGTGGTCGAGCCGGCGATGGTCCTCACCGCGGGGCTGCTGCTGTCGGTCTTCTCCGGTAACTGGGGCAACGTCGGGATTCACATTCCGCTGGATCGGATCGCGATCTTCGGCGGCATTGCCGCGACGATTCTGAGATCGCTGTTCAGCAACAACGTGCCCCGGCTCGAACTTCGCCGCGTGCACTGGCTGATGGCGCTGCTCATCTTGTATGCCGTCGGGTCGGCCGCCTGGTCGCAGACCCTCACCAGCCACGGCCCGCTGTTCGCACTGCTCGACCGGCTCGGGCTAGTTCCGTTCCTGTTGTATGTGATTTCACCGGCAGCGTTCTCGACGGAGCGGGACCGCCAGATCCTCATCGGAGGGCTAACCATCCTGGGTGCCTATCTGGGATTGGTCACCCTGTTCGAGGCGGTGGGCGCCAAGGGCGTCGTGATTCCACACTACATCGAAGATCCTGCCCTGGGCATCCACGCCGAGCGGGCTCGCGGACCGTTCCTGGAGGCCGGAGCGAACGGACTGGCGATGTTCTCTTGCCTAGTGGCGGCGGCGATCGGGATGACGTTGTGGCGGGATCGCCGTGCCCGGGCCACCGCGTTCGCCGTGGTCATCCTGTGCGCGGCCGGAATGCTCTACACCGTTACGCGGCAGGTCTGGGCCGGCGGCGCGGCTGGAATCATCGTGGCGATGCTCGCCGACCGGCGTCTGCGCGCCTGGTTGCCGGCGGTGGCCGCCGGTACGGCGATCGTGGTTGCCCTCTCGCTGGCCTTCGTTCCCGGGCTCTCGAACAGCGTGCACCAACGGACGGCGGCGCAGGGACCCGTGTGGGATCGCCTGAACTCCGATGCGGCGGCGCTGCGCATGATCGAGGCCAGACCCGGACTCGGCTTCGGCTGGGGCACGTTCGGCCAGGCCAGCGTCCCCTACTACCGCCTGGCCAAGACCTATCCCCTCACGAGCGTCAGCAACGCCCACAACGTCCCGTTGTCCAACGCCGCCGAGCTCGGGCTGCTTGGACTCGCGCTGTGGATCACGATCCTGATCGCGGGCATCGCCGTGCCGGCCGTCCGGCGGGGCCCACCGTACATCGAGCCTTATCGGCTCGGCGTGATCGCGATCGCCACCGCGTGGTTCGTGCAGTCGAACTTCACGCCGTTCGACTACGCATTCGACAACTACGTCGTTTGGGTGTTTGCCGGGATCGTGGCCGGCGCACTCCCCCTAAGACCATCCCGCCATGACGAGCTCTCCGAGGCGTCGCTGGCCAGGCCGCCTGCACCAGCCGTCCCGGCGATCAGGTGATCGGCGTTCGGTCCGCGGGTCGTTCATCCTGACGTCGAGTCGCTCCCCGGCGGCGACCTCGGCTCCCGGCCCGGCGCCACGAGCGGACTTCGAGGTGATATCGGAGCGCCTTCACGGCCGGATCCTCTACCCCGGTCCGGGCAGCCATCCGTTGGCCATGGCGGAACGCGCCACGAGATTGGACATGAGCCAGGCGGTGCGTGCTCGGCGAGCTCGTGCGTCCGTTTACGTCTCGCTGTCCGGAGCGCGCCGGGATCCCGCTGTCGATGCTGCGGCCCGCAACTCCCCACGTGCTCGTGGCGCATCTGCTGACCTCGGGACAGAAGCGGGCTCTCGAGCGGGTCACCCGCTTTCTCCGTCGCATCGATCTTACGCTTGTCTTCTCCAAGCCACAGGAGCGCTACCTGCGTGAAGAGGTGGGGGTCGAGCCGGCGCGGGCGCGCTTCATCTGGGACAAGGTCGATCACTGCTTCTACACGCCCCCGCCGTCCTCCGAGCGGGGACGCTACGTCCTCAGCG
>CAWICS010000006.1:0-160580 GCA_963834675.1 uncultured Solirubrobacterales bacterium | reverse complement strand
GACCGGAGATCGCGCGTTCTTCTCGGCCGACCATCACACCGAGTATGCGCTCGTGTTCCCGGCCCCGGGAGCCCGCGGCCAGCTCGACGCGCGAGCGCTCGCGGCGGCCAGGAGCGCCGTCGAAGGGGTCACGGTCGCGGGCTCGCCCGTTCATGTCACTGGTCTTGATCCGCTCCGTACGGCCGGCACGTCGAGCAAGGGCACCGGCGTCCTGGTCGAGGCGTTGCTGGGCGCGGGTGGCGCTCTGTTGGTGTTGACGTTCGTGTTCGCATCGTTTATCGCGGTGGTGCCGTTGTTGACAGCGGGGGTTGCGATCATGAGCACGCTCCTGGTGGTTCGCGGGCTCGCGGCGGTCAGCAATGTCTCGTTCATCGTGCAGTTCCTGATCGCGCTGATCGGGCTCGGGGTCGCGATCGACTACTCGTTGCTGGTAATCGTGCGCTGGCGTGAGGAGCGCGCGAAAGGGCTCGAGAACGGGGAGGCGGTCATCCGCGCCATGGAGACCGCCGGCCGAGCTGTGATGTTCAGCGGCCTGACCGTCGCGGTCGGCCTGCTGGCGCTGGTGGTGCTGCCGGTCTCGTTCCTCCGCTCGGTCGGTGTTGCGGGAATGCTGATCCCGCTGATTTCGGTAGCGGTCGCGTTGACGCTTTTGCCGGTGATCCTCTCGAGCGTCGGCCCGCGGCTTGACTGGCCACGTATCCGTCACGAGGAGCGGGCGAGCCGTGGCTGGCTGGCCTGGGGTCGGATGGTCGTGCGTCACCGTGCGCTCGCCGCCGCCGTTGGCCTGGTGGTGCTGGCAGCGCTGCTCGTCGCCGCGACGTCGATCCATTTCGGCAATCCCGCGGCTGACGCGCTGGCCAAGCAGGGTGAGGCGCGCACAGGGTTGGTCGCGCTCGAGCGCGCCGGCATCGGCGCTGGTTCTTTGTCGCCGATCGAGGCGCTCGCGCCCGCCGGCCAGGCGGACGCGACCGCCGCCCGGCTGGCGCGCGTGAGCGGCGTGCGCACCGCGATCGCGCCCGCCGGACAACAGTGGCGCCGCGGTGGAGAGGGGATCGTCGACGTGCTCCCGTCAGCCGATGCGGCGAGCGATCAGGGCGCGGCGACACTTGACCGCGTCCGCGGGGCGGCTGGCGCGAAGGTCGAGATCGGTGGCTTGCAAGCGTCCAGCGCCGACTTCGTCTCTGCGGTGTACGGGTCTTTCCCGTTGATGATCGCGCTGATCGCGCTCGTGACCTTCGCGCTGCTGGCGCGCGCATTTCATTCTTTGCTGCTGCCGCTAAAGGCGGTGCTGCTCAACGTCATCTCGGTTGGGGCTGCGTGGGGCGTGATGACGCTCATCTGGCAAGACGGGATCGGATCGCGCGCGCTGTTCGGGATCTCCGCCACCGGCACGATCACCGAGTGGGTGCCGCTGATGATGTTCGCATTCCTGTTCGGGCTCTCAATGGACTACGAGGTGTTCATCCTGGCGCGCACGCGCGAGGAGTACGACCGCACAGGCTCAACCACCGAGGCGGCGATTCAGGGCATCGCCCGCACCGGGCGGCTCGTGACCAGCGCCGCGCTGATCCTGTTCCTCTCGTTCGTCGCCCTGGCCACGGGCCCAGAGACGGAGATCAAGATCCTCGCCACCGGGCTGGGTGCAGGGATTCTGCTCGACGCGACGATCGTGCGCGCGCTGCTGGTGCCCGCGCTGGTGTCGCTACTCGGGCGCTGGAACTGGTGGCTGCCATCCCGGCTCGCGCGGCTGCTGCGTATCGCTCCCTCACCAGGCCCGCAGCCCGAGGTGACGCGGCGAACAGTCGGTAAGTGCGATGACGCTTGACCCAAAAGCGCACCTACCAGCCCTCCGTACCAGGCGGTCGGCGGTCGGCTTGCCCTACGCTCGCCACCTCATGGAGACGGTGTCACGCTGGCTTCGCGACCTCCCGCCTGCGACCCTCGACACGCTGATCGCCGGGGGACTGGCGACCCTCGCCGTCGCGCTGACACCAGCCGTTCCGGTGCACCATGGTTACCGTCACGCGGATGCGCTGGCGCTCGTGCTCGCGGCGCTCGCGTCGCTGGTGCTGGTCTTCCGCCGACGCCGGCCGCTGGGGACCCTGCTCGCCAGCTTGGGCGTGATGGTCGTGTTCGTAGCCCGCGGCTACGAGGGCGGCCCGGCGCTGCTGGCTCCACTGGCCGCGCTTTACACCCTTGCCACGCTCGAGTCTCGCTCGCGCTCGCTCGCGGCGGGAGTGCTGATCGGCTTATCGCTCTCCGCGTCACGGCTGATCTTCACCACAGAGCCGGCCGGAACCGCCGCCATGGATGCGCTCGGATACATTGGTGCAGCGCTATTTCTCGGCTGGGCGGTCGCGAACCGCCGCGCGTTCGTGGCCGAGATCCGCGACCGCGCCGAGCAAGCCGAGCGCACCCGCGAGCAAGAGGCTCAACGCCGCGTCGATGCCGAGCGCCTGCGGATCGCTCGCGAGTTGCACGACGTCGTCGCGCACAGCATCCAGACGATCAACGTCCAGGCAGGGGTCGCCGAGCACGTGATCGAGCGCCAGCCAGAGGCAGCCGGCAAAGCGCTCAGCGTCATCCGTCAAACCAGCAAGCAAGCGCTCAGTGAGCTGCGCGAGATCCTCGGCCTACTCCGTCGGGTCGATGAGCAGCAGCCCCGCCGCCCGGCGGCCGGGCTGGATCAGCTCGACGCGCTGCTGTCGGCGACACGCGAAGCCGGCGTTCAGACCGAGCTGCAGATCGGCGGCGAGCGCCGCCACCTGCCAACCGCCGTCGACCTCGCGGCCTACCGCATCGTGCAAGAAGCGCTAACCAACGTCATGCGCCACGCCGGAGCTGCGCGAGCACGCGTCACCATTGACTACCGCCCGGGCGAGCTCCATATGGTCATCAGCGACGACGGCACGCGCCGACAGGCCGACGCCCCCTTTGAAGACGGCAGCGGTCATGGCATCCTCGGGATGCGCGAACGCGCCGAGGCGCTCGGCGGGACACTCACCGCCCGCCACGTCCGGGGAGGCGGCTTTGAAGTCAGCGTCTCGCTGCCCCTCACCACCCAACCGCTGCCGTGATCCGCGTCCTGCTCGCCGACGACCAAGCGCTGATCAGAGCCGGGTTTCGCCTCCTGCTCGACTCAGAGCCCGACCTGGAAGTCGTCGGCGAGGCAACCGACGGCGACCAAGCCGTCTCCCAGGCCCGCGCACTGACCCCCGACCTCGTGCTGATGGATATCCGCATGCCGTCAGTCGACGGGCTCGAGGCGACCCGCCGGATCGCGGCCGACCAGTCGCTGAGTGCCGTGCGAGTCCTGATCCTGACGACGTTCGAGAGCGATGAGTACGTCTTCGAAGCGCTTCGCGGGGGAGCGAGCGGCTTTCTGCTCAAGGACACCGAGCCAGCCCAGCTCATCCACGCAGTGCGCATCATCGCCGCCGGCGAGGCGCTACTGGCCCCAAGCGTCACGCGCCGCCTGATCGCCGACTACGCCTCCCGGCCCACGCCCACGCAAGCCATACCCACCGAGCTTGACGAACTCACCCCGCGCGAGCAGGAGGTCATGACCCTCGTCGCCGAAGGGCTATCCAACCAGGAAATCGCCGAGCGGCTAGTGATCAGCCCCGCAACCGCCAAGACCCACGTCAGCCGCACAATGCTCAAACTCGGCGCCCGAGACCGCGCCCAACTCGTCGTGACTGCCTACCAGACCGGACTCGTCCAGGCCACACACCGCTAGCCCAAGACCACGAAACACTCGTTTGTCGAAACCCCCGCAGAACTATCTCTTCAGCGTGCCGGCAACCGTGCCGACGCCGGCCGGTCGGGCCGCCTTTCGCGCGAGGCGAGTCGCTCCAACATGCCCGGTGGGATGCTCGTACCCACACCGAAGCAGGGCTCACGCTCTGGTCACCCGAGCGACCTGCTCCTCGTCAAAGGTGCGCATGTCGGCGGGCTCGGCCGTCCGGCTCCGTCGGTGGCCCTCCTTTGCCGCGAAAGGAGGAGCCGGTGCTTGCCGGATTCGAGCTAACGGCGACCGCCCCTTTGGACGACAACCAGTATTCGTGGCAAGCGCGGCCTTGACAGCCGACTGCTGCATCGTTCCGGCAGATCAGCAATCGATGTATCCGCGACCCCTCCGCCCGCCGGGGACACGCCCGCTCCTCCAGGCGCAGCAGTAGTGGCCGTGGCATGCGACTGCGCTAGCTCCGATGCGCTCGGTGACCCGCCGAGCAAGCGGCCGACCCGCGCCGCGGATGCATCAAAGCAACGGTCGGAGTACGAGCGTCGGAGCTGCTGGCGCCGCCCACGGACGCGGGCTGCGCAGTGCCGGTATCCCGCGAAAGCAGACACGGCACCGGCGCCGTTGCTTCAGGCGTGATCCAACAACCTGCCCTCGGCGAGTCGCGCGGCCATTCACGCGCGGCCGGTCGTGGCCGCTGCCGATCCGGTTCTCTCTTCCCACAACGAGCGCCAAGGGCACGGATGCTTTGATCCAAGCAACCAGAACCAGCGCGAGCCCTTCGCCACTCAGTCGATCTTAAACCCGGTCTCCTCCCGGCCAGGAGGGGAGGCGCCAGCACGCTGGAGGATTAAGCGGAGCCATCCGCGTCGCACAAGCCGTTAGGGAACTGTATTTCCCTAACCCATCGAGGCGAGGATATCGCCGACCTATCTGCGAATCCATCCTGGGAAATGGGAATGAAAGTTGACCCATTGGGCCGGGCTACAGGGGTGCGATCAACGCTTCCGCGTTTCCAACCCCCGGCAGGATGCGGGTGTCCAGCCGAAGACGTCACCCTGATCAGGGTTTTTCACAAGCCGTATCCAGGTGCTTGGTGGCCGCGTGCCTGGGCAGCGACAGCCCAAGCGCCTCGAGCTGATCCCTCGTCGTCGGTCCGATCGACACTCATCGCGACGAGCGCGGAGGAGCCGTGGTCGACGATAGACACGGTCGTGCCGGTCGCCTCATAAGGGATATTGACGCTCCGCCGGCCGGGCGACTCCTCGGTCGCCGCACTGATGGTTTGTCCGAGGCTGGCAGGATCGTGAAAGCGATCATCATGAAGGAACAGAGACGGCCAGATCTGCGCCTGGTTTTCCGGCGTCAGCGATCTGACGGACGCGGGGTGAGCGCCGAAAACATCGGTAGTCTGACCGTCGGTGGCAAGGACGCGCAGTACCCCTTATCCGGCGCAGCTTGAGACGTTTCTCGGCCGAGTTGACGGCGAGAGGCGGACGATGAGTGCTCTAACGCTCGCGGACGAGTTCGATCATCCGAACAGGTGCAAGAGGACTTCGATGCTCGGGGGGATCCACAAGGCGCTGCTAAAGGCGTGGGCAGAGGGGAAGGTGATCTCGTTTGTCGACGAGGCCGGCAACGTCTTGCGCGAGGAGACGTTTGGTGCGCATGGATCTGCGGCGGTCGCGCACCCGCAGGTTTTCGCCACCAGTGGAACCGACTCGCCCAGCGTTAAGCACGTCCCGGCCAGCTATGAGGAATACATCGCGGCGCGGGGTGGCCGCAATGGCGATGAGGAGCTGCTCCCCGGCGAGTCCGACGAGCAGGGCGCCGGTGACGCCGAGGACGCACTGGAGGGGTCGGACGAGCATGTAGATCAGATGCTTGATGACGAGGAGCTCGGTGCGATTCTCGGTGCCGAGCTGGTTGCCGCCTTGCCGGAGGACATGCGGACCGGGAGCTCACGCCGCGACGTTGATGACCTTCGGCTCATCGCAACCGTCCGGCTCTGGGAGCCGGAACAGCTTCCGCCGGATTGGATACCGGAGCCGATCCTGAGTAGGTGGGCTACGACACCTCCGGCCGTCGCGTATTGGCGTCAAGGTCTCGATCGTGCCTCGAAGGTCGAACGAGCTCGGTTGTTGCGCTGCGGGGTGCGGCGCAAGGGCAGCATCGGTCCCGACTCGCTGACCGCTCGGGGACTCGGCGAATTCGTGAGTACGGCCTTGCCACATTGGCAGTCGGTCGCTGGTATGGCGATCTCGTACTACGACAGCAACGGCGACCTACAGCCGGACGACATCCCTGACATTGCTGACGATCCGGTTGAGGCGTACGTTGAAGGTGTCCCAGCGGAGGTTGTTCTGCTGGTGGGGATCGCGCTCGATTTGGACGAGGCGTCGCTGCGCGAGATCGCTGACGACTTCGTCGCGGACGACGGTTCGCAGCGTTCGTCTGCGGAGGAGAAGCGTCGGTTCGAGACGGAGAACATCGCTGCAGAGTCAGCCGACCTGCGCGACCAGCTCAAGAAAGCTGAGAAGGAGATCGGGAAGGTACGTAAGGAGCGGGATGCGCTCAATGCGAACCTGGAGCGGTTGCGCGCGGTCGAGCGCGAGGCCGGATCGGTGGAGAGGCAGCTCGCCGACGAGCAGGCCCGCGTTCAGGAGGCATTGCGCAGGATCGCCGACCTTGAGGTGGAGCTCGACGCTGCTCGGGAGGATGCCGGCCGTGTGGAGGAGCTGACGAGCCAGGTGCAGGCGCTCGAGGCGCTGCGCGATCAATTGTTGGACGAGTCCGTTAGCGCAAACTCAGAACGAGCGCTCAGAATCACCGCCGAGGAAGAGGTGCAGCAGCAGATTCGCAAAGTGGGCGAGCTCACCCGCCAGCTGCGCGATGCCGCGCACGCCCCGACGCTGCCAGTCTCCGATGGTCCGTCGCTGATCGCCGCGCTGCGAGAACCCCTTGCGCAGGCTGCCGCCCAAGCCGCTGAGCGTATGGCGGCGGGCGCCTCGGCGCCCGGAGACGCGAACCTTCTTGTGTTTGCCGGCACGTTGGCGTCCTTCGCAGACGAGATGCCACCGCCGGTCGAGTCAACCGAGGAACCTCTGGCGCCAGCAGCCGAGTCCGAGGCACCACCTGAACAGGGTGCTTCCGTCGAGGCGGTTGCGGACGCCAGCTCGGACAGCACACCTGAGCCTTCTCAGGACCTCGCACCACACACCGAAAGCGAGGAGACGCTCGCCGAGCCCCGGAGGTCGACAGTCCGGCGCCGGCGGGATCGCCGGCTGCCCGAGTTCACAGTGCGACCGATTGGGGGCGCCGAGGAGGTCGGCGGCTCGGCGCTGCTGGTTAGCAGCCGGAGCGGCGCAACTGTGCTGCTGGACGCGGGCCAGCGAGTGAAGGGCGAGTACGGCGCTGAGTCCACTAACCAATTCCATTACGGGATCCCAGGTGTTGAGCAGCTACACGCGATCCTGGTCAGTCACGCGCATATTGACCACATCGGCTCGCTGCCGTTAATCCACAGCCTTCATTCCGAGATGCAGGGGGAGGCGGTGCCGGTGGTGATGACCGAGCCGACGCGCGTGCTAGGCGAGGTGATGTTGAATGACTCCGCGAAGATCCAGCACGCCCGGGAGCAGACTCTGTCGAGCCTCGCCGAGTCTGACTTCGGAGACGGCGCGATGGACGCCGCGTACAGCTTCACTGATGTAGCGGCCTGTTTGTCCGAGGAGCATCTGGTGATCGCGGAGCAGTACAAGCCAGTTCCCATCGAGGGCACCGGTCTGATCGCGCGGTTCTTGCCCGTCAGCCATGTGCTCGGCTCGTGCGCGATCCACCTCACTGACAACAACAGCCAGACTGGCGCGACGCTCCTTTATTCCGGCGACCTCGGCCCGCTTTCTGAGCCGCAGATCACGCTGCCCGACTTCGGTGGCACATCAATGCTGGACAAAGCCGACGTGGTAATCATGGAGTCGACGTACGGGCAGTTGCGCGCCGAGGAACGCGAGGGACGCCGGCGTGCCGGGGCTGGGCGTGAGCGAGCGACCGCAATCCTCGGGGATGTCGCGACTAAGACACTCGAGGGTGGTGGCCACATGCTGCTCCCGGCGTTCAGTCTCGGGCGCACTCAGGAACTCGCGATGATCATTCAGCACGAGCGAGGCCGGAGCATGCCCGAGGGCAAGATCTACGTCGCTGGTATGGGGGAGAAGATCACCGAAATCTACGACAACTTCGACCGGCCTCGGGGTCCGTGGAGACGCCCCGGCCAGTTTCCGCAGACCACCTCGATCCGCAAATGGCTGTCCGGTGGCAACACGTTTGAGGATGTAGTCGCGGAGGTACTCGAGAGCGAGCCGGGTTACATCATCGCCTCGCCGGCGATGATGTCGTCCGGCTGGTCGCGCGCGTTTCTAGATGCGATGGTCGGAGATCCGCGCCACGCGATCGTGTTCACGGGATATCTGCCGAGGCACGCGGGGAACATCCCGAACCTGCGAGACCTCCATCAGGGCGCAACAATGCGTCTTGACGGCGAAAACCGCCCGATCGCATGCAGGTGGGAGAAGGTGGGACTGTCGGCGCACGCGCCGAGCCTCGACCTCGAACGTTTCGCCCGGGAGCTCAGCCAGGGCCGCGACACCGCTCACATCGGGCTTGTTCACGGCACCGTCGAAGCGCAACGTGAGCTCGCTGAGCGCCTCACCGATCAACTTTCCGAGGCAACCGTCCGCAGTCTGCGAAACGGCGAGCCGTGGATTCCGGGCCGCGCCTGACTCTCGCCCAATGGAACGAGGCGCTGCTCGACGCGTTGCTGCCAGCTACTCGCGATCAACGACATCCGGCGCTTCTCGCCTGCGACGACGGTGCGTTGGCCAGGATCGCAGCCGGCCTCGATCTCGATCCCGACGATGCCGCGGCTGCCCTCGTCGCCACGGTGCAAGCGGAGCAGCCGGTTAACCACACAGACGGGTTTGGGACGACGCTTGCCGCCGCACATGAGTTCGCCGTGGCTCGGCGGCCTCGGACGGAGCCGCCGCCTCACCTTGCTGCGCTGTGCTTGACCGTTCTCGCCGCGAGCCGGATGGACTACACCGAGGATCACACCACCGGCGCCTATTACACACACCTCAGCGACCTGCTCGGGGTGCCGCTGCTTGCGCAATGGCCGCACATTCCGCGATTCGATGAGCTGATCGACACCTTTCGTTACCTCGCTGAGTGGCTCGCCGACGATGAGGACGGCGCTCGAGGACGCCTGCTGCTGCCCGGGAACCCGTCGCCTCGCTATATCGCCGTGCCCGTTTCGCAGACGGTGCTGCGCGGGCGCGACCGCCACCTGCTCGGTGATTTCTTCTGGCGCTACCGCCGCTCGCTCGACGCCGGATTCAGCCCTTCGAGGCTGCTGCGGCTGTGGGGCGGGCGCCACCAACTCACCGGCCCGGCACAGCAGCGGATCGCCGACCGGCGACTCGACCGCGCGCTGACCGCCGCGGTCGCCGCCGCCTACCGCACCTGGGACGGCACGCGTCGCGACTCAGGAGGCCGGGTCATCCGCCCCGTCGCGCTGCGGTTGGGTGCGAACCCAACCCGGGTTGCGCTGCACGCGAGCCTCCCAGGCCTCTCGGGCGACGTGCGGCTAATCGGGCCGGACGAACAGCCGTTCCAATTGGCCGCCCATCCGCAGGAGACGGTCATCCCGTCGGGTTGGCTGTCGTACGCGACCGATGCGCCGCTGCGACTGCCGCTGAGCAGCGACGACGAGCTGGTCGAAGTGCTCGACAGTCCGACGATGCTGTTCGAGATGACCGACGTCGGCCTGCTCCGGGTGCCGCTCGCGGCCAGCGCGCCCGTCTGGGCACTAACCTGCGATCCGGCCTTGACCAGCCTCCAGTTGCCGCCCAACCGGGTGCATCGCGCGCAGCTCCCGGTCGGCTGGAAGCTACTCGTAGCGCTAACCGAGGACGAGCTGCCGACGGAACTCATAGCCCCGGCACCCGACCCGGGCGCGAGCATCACAGCCGCCGACGTACAGCTCGTCGGCGGCCTGCGGCTGGGCGATCGAGCATGGCTCGTGGACCATCCCCCGTCCGTGTCAAGTCACCTACCCGAACCGGCGATGGTCGTGATCGACCGCGCCGAGCAGGGCGACATCGAGCCCGAGCAGATCCGGCCGCTGGCGGAGATCGCGTACGACGCCGGCGTGCACACGATCGAAGTCGGCGACGTGTGGGACGCGGAGATCGAGCTCGCGGCACGCGGGCCTCGACACGGCATCGGCGAGATCGTGTGGGACCTCGGGCATCCGGCACTCGCTCGGCACAGCCCCACCGGCGACGAGCATCCGTTACGCGGCAGTGGCGCGGCGGTGACAGGCGCGATCGTGAGCGGCGGGGTGCCGCTTGCCTGGTATGCGCCGATCATGATCCGAACACCGGGAACGGTGCACGCCATCCGGGTGAACGGCACGGTCACAGCGCACGCGCCGGCTCCGGCCTCTGCGTGGCAGCGCCAAGCCGGCCTTGCCCGGCCGGGCGCGCCGTGGGGTATCGACGACGACGGCACGATCGTGTGGCTTTGCGCCGAGCACCCACAGCGCCCCCGCGTGATTCGCGTTCGCGATCTCGACGTCCGCATCACCGAGGACGTATTGGACTGCGCCTACGCGTTCGCCGAGACGGTTGTTATCGACCAGTCCGGCGGCACCGACGCGGCCGGGACCTGGCGCACGCTGGTTGAGGAGTCGGTCCGCGATGACTGACCCGCGGGACGCGCACGACCAACTCTTGTGGTGGTGCTCCGAGCTCGGCTCAGGCAACTGGGCGCAGTTCGGCGAGGCCTGCCGGGAACTCGGCCTCACTGTGGCTCAAGCATCGACGGCTCTTTCGGCGCTCGCCCATGTCGAGTTCGACCGCCGCCGCGGGCGATGGGCGGTGGCGCCGACGGCGCTCTCAACGATCCCGCACTTACCTGGGCGGCTTCTGCTCTCCGGCGCGCGTCCCAGCGGTCTGATGGAGCATCTGCGACTCGTTGCGGAGCACGAGCGGGTTGACGTGGTCGTCGAAACCGGGCCGATCCGTCAAACAGCGCGCGGCCCGGCCACGCTTCTGCTTGAAGGCTCGGCCGCGGACGGCGCCGCGTTTGCGACGGCCGGTGGAATCGAGTTCCAGCCCGCAGCCCACATCGCCATTGCGTCGCTGCTGCCGGCCGCGGACATCGAGCTGCTCGCCGAGCCCGCCACCCCCGATCTGCGATTCCCGCACTGTCTAATCGACCCGCTGACACTGTTGGAGCGGTGGGACCTCGAAGGCCCCGAAGGCGCCGAGGGATTGTGGGCATGGGCGACATTCGCGCGCCGATCCGCTCGGTTCCTCCGACGCGACGGGCAGTGGTGGTACATCCCGGAAAGCGCCTGGGCGCCGTACTTAGTATCCCGCCCAGAGGGCAGCGAGCCGCTATGCCGCTACGAGCCGGCCCACAAGCTGCTGATCGTCGACAGCGCTGCGCCGTTGCCAGCGCTGCATGCGCGTGCGGCCGTGCTCTGCTCCGGCAGGCTGCCGTTACGCCAGTACCTGGCCGAAGGGATCGCCGAGGACCACTATGTGAACGTCGATGACGCAACGGCCGGATTGATCCTCGCGAGCCTAACGGCATCGGGCCCGTCACTGTCCGCTGGAATCGCTAGCGTCGGTGCAGCGGGTTACATCCAGGGGGTAGGGCACGACGATCGAGATGAGGAGGGGCTGAGATGAGCACCGTTCAGGCACCGCAGACGCTGACGCTGCCTCCGAACGCCAACGTGCTCGGCGACAAGCTGATCGAGATCTACAGACGTTTCTATAGCTCTGCGTATGCGATTGCACACCCGAAGATCGCAGCCGAGCGCGCCGAGCTCTTGGTCCGCCAAGGGGGACTGGCGACCGAAACAATGATCGAACCCGTTCCCGGCTACCTCAGCTCCGGCGCGAACGATCGACCAGGCCGCCCGCGAGCTGGGACTGCCCCCCGCGCTCACCGCCGCGGTCGCCGAGTTCGCGGCGGCGCTGATGGAGGGCCACGAGCTGTACCAACACCAGTTCCAGGCCCTCAAGACCGCGCACGCCCGCCAGGACGTGGTGGTATCCGGCGGCACGGGCTCAGGGAAGACCGAGGCGTTCTGGCTGCCGGTGATCGCGAATCTCGTCGTCGAATCTGCCGACTGGCTTCCCGTCGGGCGCGACCCCGCAGCAGTGGTGGACGCAACAGGCGACTTTGATTCCCGCACGCCAGGGCGAGACAGGCCGGATGCCGGGCATGCGCGCGCTGGTCATGTACCCGATGAACGCGCTCGTCGAAGACCAGCTCGTCCGCCTCCGCCGCGCACTCGACGGTCCGACTCAGCTCGCCTGGCTAGACCACACCGCCACGGGCATCGGTTCAGCTTCGGCCGTTACACAGGTCAGACGCCGAACGCAAGAAGCGAACCTTCGCCGCGTCTACACGGACATCGCCCGCCGGGCCGACGCCGCCGCTGCCCGCGACCGCATCGCCGCTGCCCGCGAGCAGCGTGAACAACTGCCGGACGGCTCGCTCCGCCGCTACCGCCCGTACGTGCCAGCGCACCGAGGGTGCCGAGCAGCTCGTGCCGCGAGGAAATGACGTTCCGTGCGCCGGACATCCTGATCACCAACTTCTCGATGCTCAACATCATGCTGATGCGCGCGCAACGAGGCGCCGATCTTCGACCAGACACGCGACTTGCTCGCCGCCGACCGGGAACGTCACCGCTTTCACCTGATCGTCGACGAGCTCCACGCGTACCGCGGCACCGCAGGAACCGAAATCGCGCTACTGCTGCGGAACCTGCTCCACCGGATCGGAGTCACCGAAGAGCAGCTGGTCGTGATCGGCGCATCCGCATCGCTGAGCGACGAC
Source organism: uncultured Solirubrobacterales bacterium (assembly GCA_963834675.1). Taxonomy (GTDB): domain Bacteria; phylum Actinomycetota; class Thermoleophilia; order Solirubrobacterales; family Solirubrobacteraceae; genus Palsa-465. The sequence goes on along the minus strand of CAWICS010000006.1, from coordinate 147,919 downwards.
GAAACAAAGCTCCGCGACTACCTGCAGCAATTCTTCGGCCGTCCGCGCCAGCTACGTTCGGTCTTTACACCGGCACACAGCAAGCTCCCCGACCCGCTCGCACCCGACCGCGCATCAACGACGCGACCGCCCGTGGGCTCGCGCAGCTGGCCGCCCACGTCGCCGCCGGCGAGGACCAGGCAGCCGAGACGGTCGCCCAAGACCTCGATCGACCGGATCGACACGGCTGCGCTCGCCGACACGCTTACCGCCGCCGTGCCGCCGCGACTCCGGACGGGCCCGTGCTCGCACAACCGGCCGTCCGAGCTCGCGGCCGCGCCTCGACCCGCATGACCCCGACCGCGCACTACGACACGCTGACAGGAGCGCTGACAGCTAATCGGCGCAGCCGGCGCCCGCCCGGTCCGCGCCCACTACTTCTTCCGCGAGATCGAGGGCTGGTGGGCGTGCTCTGACCCGGACTGCACGGCGCTTGACCGCCGCGGTTCCAGCGATCCGCGCCGCCGCGTCGGAAAGCTCTACCCGACGTCCACCATCCGCTGCGACTGCGGCGCGCGCTGCCTTGACCTGCTCTGCTGCCAGACGTGCGGTGAGGTCCTACTCGGCGGCTACAGCTCCGCCGGACGGAATGGGCGGCGCGTACCTGCTGCCGGACCTCCCAAACCTCGAACAGGCGCCTGACCGCACGTTCGCCGAGCAGATCTACGCCAACTACAAGATCTACTGGCCGTGCGAGCCGGGCGCGGCGCCGCTGACGGCCAGCTGGAGCTTCCAGAACTACCAGTTCCGGTTCACCCCGCGGGTGCTGCGCCCCGGCGCGGGCGGCTCGAAGCACCAGTCGGCGAGACCGCGACCGGCTACCAGTACTCGATCCGCCGAGTCGGCACGCGGCGCGGACAACTCGGGGCGGATCCCGGCGATCCCGACCCGCTGCCCGAACTGCAACGAGTTCCGTGAGCGCACCTGGGTCGGGTTCGGGCAAAGCCAGGCGCTGCCGGTCACGAGCCCGCGCCGGATGCGGACGCCGATCTGGAACATGCGCGCGGCCGCCGACCGGGTCAGCCAGGTTCTCGCCGAGGAGCTGCTGCACAACGTGTACCCCGGCGACACGCCGACGCAGCGCCTGGTCTGCTTCTCCGACAGTCGGCAGGACGCCGCCAAGCTCGCCGGCGGCCTCGACGCCTCCCATTACAAGGACACGGTCCGCCAACTCGTCGTCTGCTGAGGTCCAGCGAGCCTCAGACGTCACGCGCGTCGGATCCGCGCAGGTACGCGACTGGGCGTCGGACCCGGCCGCGGACACCCGACCTCACCGACCAAGTCCGCGAGCAGGTCGCCACAAGCTCGCTGGCCGCCGACATCATCCGCCTGATTCAGACTCCGATGCTCGCTGACCGACGTCGAGAAGTCGGCGATCACCGCACCGGCTCGATCAGGCGCTCGCCGGTCAGGCGCCGCTCGCCGACATCGCCGAGCGCGTGTTCCGCGACCTCGCCGGGATCGGCCGCGACCCGGCCGGTCCGGCCGGTAAACAGCTCGCTGCCCGCAACGAGTGGTGGGAGGCCTACGACTGGCCTGGCGAAGGCCAGCGCACGCCCATCACGGAGAAGGTCGGCGATCCGGCCGCTGCCGCCTACCTCTCGACCGTCCGCGACCAAGTCCGCACGCAGCTTGCCGAGGCGTTGTATTCGGGTGCCGGGCGCGACATCGAGTCGCTCGGGATCGGCTTCGCCATCCCGGCCGCGGCGAACGGGGTCACGCCGCCCGATCATTTGCTCAGCACGGACGTCGCCGAGCAGGTGGTCTGGGGCTCGATCCGCAAGCTCGGATCTGCAGCGCTATTACCAGGGCGGGCGGCAGGACCGCGATCCGCTCGACACACCGCCGCGAGCGCTCCTGCAATGGCTTGACCGCATCGCCGCGCACCACGGGATCGACCCGGCTGACCTGCGCGCATGGGCGTCTAAAGAGCTCCCGCACAACAACCAGCCAGTACCTCGCTGGGTGCTCGACATGCGTCGGCTCGTGATTCGGATGTCCGGAGAGGCCGTTTGGCGCTGCCCGCGGTGCTCGTGGCCGCACCTGCACCCCGACGCCGGCGTCTGCCAACACTGCCTGAGCCCTCTGTCGGCGACGCCAAACGCAGACGTCGCCGATATCGAGGTGGACTACTACGCGCAACTCGCCGCCGCAGGCCGGCCTGTCACCCGGCTCGCGTGTGAGGAGCTGACCGCGCAAACCGGCAGGATGCGGGGCCAGCGGCGCCAGGCGCTCTTCCAGGACATCTTCGTCGAGGGCGAGCCGTGGCTGCCGTCCGGTATCGATGTTCTGTCGGCGACGACGACGATGGAGATGGGCGTCGATGTCGGCTCGCTGCTCGCGGTGCTGCTCGGGAACATGCCGCCGCAGCGTTTCAACTATCAGCAGCGGGTAGGCCGCGCCGGTCGTCGCGGCGATCCGCTGTCCGTAGCCCTCACAGTCTGCCGGCAGCGCACACACGACAGCTACTACTTCGAGCATCCACAAGAGATGACGGGCTCGGCCCCCCCTGCTCCATACCTGACCACGGACCGCGAGCAGATCTTCTTGCGCGTAATCCGTGCGGAGGCGCTGCGGATCGCGTACAACCGACTCGCCGCCACGGAGCCTGGATTCGCGCCCGGCGTCAACGTGCACGGCCACTTCGGCGAAGCTGCCGCATGGCCGCAGTTCGCATCGCAGATCACGCAGTACCTCGCCAACGCCCGTCCGCAGGTGGTCGACTTCACCGAGGCGCTGCGCTCGATGACGCGCGTCAGTGCCTCGGCAGTTGACCTGGCCGACGCGGCGCTCCGAGGGCTGCCGACCCTGGTCGGCCAGATCGCGTCGCTCGCCGACGAGGAACCAGACCTGTCTCAGCGCCTCGCCGAGCATGGCCTGCTGCCGATGTACGGCTTCCCAACCTCCCAGCGGTTTCTGTTCCTGCGCCAGCCGCAGCGGTCGCATCCGTGGCCCCCGGAGGAAGCAGTCGACCGGGACCTTCGGATCGCGGTTTCCGAGTTCGCGCCTGGAAATGAGATCGTGCGCGAGAAAATGGTGCTGACCCCCGTCGGACTAGCCGCATTCAAACCGACCGGCGGTCGGCCGCAGCCTGTGGTGGCGCTCGGGCCGACGGGCCAGGTCGGGCTGTGCGATGTCTGCGGCGCGATCGACCCGGTGCCGGGCGCGACCTGCCGAGAATGCCAGGCGAGCGCTCCGGACTTCCGGATCGAGCAGATGTCCCGGCCTGCCGGATTCCGCACATCCTGGTCTGTCACGGACCAAGAGCCGTACGAGGGCGTCAGCCAGAAGCTCTCGCGGGCATCCTCGCCGAAGCTCGCGACAGCGGGCGTGCAGTGGGACCGTCAGCACCAGACCCGCGGCCTCGACGTGCGCGGCGCCCACACCCAGATCTGGCAGGTGAATGACAACGGCGGCGGCGGCTTCCCGCTCGCCCCGTCGAACCAGCTGGGCGGTGGGCTGCTCGTCCCGGAACTCGTCGCGCCCGGCTGGACCGCTGGCGGCGCGTCCAATTACGTGCTCGGCGCCATGTACACCACCGACGTTCTCGTCGCTCGGCCGTTGGCCGAGCACACCTCTGCCTATTCGCACCTGCTCTATCCGCAGCGCGGAGGCCGAGCGCAACTGCTGTCGACCGCACGACGTGCCGCATGGGCGTCGCTGGCGTTCGCAATACGCGCCCGCGCCGCCGTCACCATCGACATCGAGCCCCGCGAGCTGGAGGCCGGCGTCAGACTAACCGCTGCCACGATGTCGGGCGCGTTCGTGCCGGAGCTGTTCCTCGCCGACGCGATCGAGAACGGCGCCGGGTTCGTCACCTTGTTGTGCGACCCGCAGCACTTCAGCGAACTGATGAGCGACACCCGGGCGCTGACCGCGGAATGGGAGGACGTGAACCGACACGTGTGCGACGGGTCGTGCCCGTCCTGCCTCCGAGACTGGTCCAACACTGGGTTTCACCCGATCCTTGACTGGCGGCTCGCAGCCGACACGCTGGACCTGCTGATCGACGGCGGCATCACGCGCGACCGATGGGCCGGGCTTCGCGCCGCCGCCCTCAAGGGAGTCAGTCAGGCGTTCGGCTGGCAGGTGCTCGACACAGGACTGGTACCAGTGATCGACACGGGCCAGGGGCTGATCTGCATAGTCCACCCACTGCAAAATATCGACGGGCAAATCGACACCGGCGTCGCCACGCCGCATGGTCGCGCGGTTCCGTTCGACGTCTTCAACTTCGACCGCCGGCCTGGCGAAATATACCGGCGGCTTACTTGAAAGACGGCGCGGCCTCCGGCTGCGGGCGATGCTTCAAGGAGCCCGAGCCCCCGTCCTGGAACACCGGTCGCACCCGTGCGCTTCCAGCGCGTCGATCTGCAATGCCAGGCTCTGTTGGTCGGTCGATACCCGCGCGTAGCCGATGCACACTGACTCACGGCACCACCTGCCCGGGCTCCCCACGCCGCCAAAGAGTGCCGCTCAGCGCGGTCGGCTAGCGCCGCTGCGCGCCGGACGGCGATCGGCGCCGCTCCCCGGCCACCGACCAAGCCCAGCTGCAGCCGCGCCAGCAGCAGGACCTCGGAGATCTCCAGACACGAGCGCTTTGCCTCTAATGGCGACATGTCGCTGAGCTCGAGCTCGTCGAACAGGTCCTCCCAAGCCGCCACGCAAGCCGGGTCCATGAAGTCGGGTTCCTTAGGTAGTCCCCGTGCCGATCACCGAGGACCGAGAGACGCTGCGCCATCACCCGATCCTTCCAAAACTCCCGGACGGGTATGGCCCGAAGCGGGTCCCTCTTGGGATGGTTCCGCCATGCGATGTCTGGGACAAGTGGCCGGCGCGCGCGAAACGCGACCCGACCATTCCGCGGTGCGAGAACCGCCGAACCAGGGGAATGTCGCCATTGCGATCGGACTCGCGAGCGCCGATGGGCGTCCAAGCGATCACGACGCCGGCTCGAGCAGCATCATCGCGTTCGTTTGCGTTGTTCCTTCGGGCGTCTCGGCAGCCAGTTGATCGGCCAGCGAGGCGAGGTGCGTAATTGAGGTCGCGGGCCGTGCTCCGTCTCGACCGACACCCTGGCCGGTGAGCAGGGGGTCAGTCGCCTCTGATCACCCGTGCGATCGGGCATCTCGGCCGCCGGTTACCCGTGCCGGTAGTGCGCGTGCCCAACCCGCGCCCATCACTGTGTTCGGATCGGTCCGTAATCGGCACTTCCTACGTCGACGCAGCCTCTTACAGGCCAGCGGCCAAGGCCGTCGCTCTCTCCGTGTCAGCCACAGCCGTCCGACGCGAATATCGGTTTCCGATGCACGGGTGGCCGTTGCATCCATGGTTCTCGATGGCGACGCCTCCGGCCCGCGCTGCTGTGACGAGAGCCGCTACCAATAGTCGGTCATGAGTGGTCAACGGAACCGTCACTGCCCGTCTTCAGCGTCTTCCCAATTGCTCAACTGATTCTCGGCATCGACCGCGGTCTGGTCGTTCTCGTTCGCGAGCTCGTTGACCCGCGCGGCGGTGACATGGGTCTCGCAGCCCTTGGCCTGAGCCTGCGAGACAGCGCCGTCCTGGCAGTAGAACCGCACCAGCGCCCTGTCATCACCGCTCTGTCGACCCGCGGCCTCGAGGCTCACCGCCGCATAGACAAGAGCTAGGACGGCGAGGACTACGAGCGGTCCCGGCCAGTGAAACAGCGGCTTGTCACCGAAGTTGATGGTCTTTGTATCGCGATACCAGCCGCCAAACGCTTCGAAAAGGCCGGGAATGCCGATCCAGCCGATAAAGCCAGCGAGGATCACGCCAGCCACCACCAGCAGGAAGTCGGCCGCCACTACCACCCAGAAGCTGACCGCGAGAACGACGTAAAGCGGTCCGTGGTGTACCGGCACGAAAAGCGCAGCGGCCCAAACGATCACGCTGACCGCAACGATCGCCACTAGAACGCGAACGGCCTTCTCTCGGCTCACCGCGCCGTCCCTCCAGCTCGGTTGCTGGGTAGGAATCCTACCGTCGAAAACCCGCAAGTCCAGAGGGCCTGACGGACAGCCGAAGGCCGATCGCCAACGCTAGCGCGCAGAGCGGAGGACACCGCCGCGTGCTGCCCTGCTGTGCCTTCGGGCGAGGCTCTCAGCGACGGAACGGCTGCCGGGCGAGCGCGAGACCGGCCACCATGCGCGCGCCAGCGTCACGCAGCTTGAACGCGACCTCTCTCAACGTGAGGCCATCCGTGAACACGTCGTCATAGACCAGGATCGTCTTGCCGGCAACCGCGCGTGGCTTCTCGACCCGAAGCGCAGGACCGATCTGGCGCTCGGCGATCAACGCCCGGTCATAGAACCGACTCACCCCCGCGAGATGATCGGTTCTCTGCGTCTTGGTCATCAGATCGAACCGGAACGGCCAGCTCGCGTCCTCGGCGTCGGCTCGGTGTAGGACTTCCGCAGTGTGATCGGTTTGCCGCCCGCCCGGGCCGATGTAAGTCGGGCTAGGGATGATCGCGTCGAACTCAGCAAAGATGTGGTTGTTCGCTCTGAGGTAGCCCGCAACGACTCGACCGAAGATCCATCCCCAGCCCCACTTGTTGTCGTACTTGTACGACTTGATCGCCCGGTCCAGCACCCCGGTCTTCATCGCGATCGCGTAGATGTAAGCCCAGCCACGCTCATCGACGTCCCGGTTGCACAGCGGGTTGCCGCACACGCCGTCTGCTCCGGTGGCCTGGTCGCACGCATCGCACCGATGCCGTGACAGCGGCTCCATCGTGGCGCTAGCGCAGCGATAACACACCACCGCGGGACCACCCTGGAAGTACGCGCACGACCCGCAGCTGCCAAACCCAGCGGGCTCAGGCTGGCGACGTGACGGCACCAAACCGACCTCAGCTCAGGCCGAGCGCGAGCTGCTGACGACCCTCAGACAGCGCCTCAATGCTCTTCCACGACCGCAGCCGATCCAGGATGGCCTCGACATCCGCAACCTCGACTGCCCCCCTCGCGAGGTACTTCTCCGCCCATGGCTGTGACGTCACGAGCGCCCGGAGGAGGAACACCTGCTTGCCGTGTTCAAGTGCCAGCCGCGCCTGCATCTTCGCGCCCGACGTGCTGCTCGCCTCGATCACGACCGTGCCCTGGCTCAGCCCCGACGTAACGACGTTGCGTCGCGGGAACGTGTATCGGGTCGGCGCCTGATCGGGCCAGAACTGCGAGACGAGCGCGCCTTGCTCGGCAATGCGATCGGCGAGCTCCGCGTTCTCCTTGGGATAGGCACGCAAGATGCCAGTCCCAAGCACCGCGATTGTCCGCCCGCCGGCCTCGAGGGTGGCCTCATGCGCCGCGGTATCGACGCCCCTCGCGAGGCCCGACAACACAGCCACGCTCCGCGCGGCGAGAGCGCGCGCGAGCTTGGCCGCGCGGCGGAGGCCCTCATTGCTTGCCTCACGCGTGCCGACGACGGCCACAGATCGCGCGTCGTCGCGGCGTAGCTTGCCGCGGTAGAAGAGGAACGGCGGCAGGTTGTAGATCAGCCTGAGGTTCGCGGGGTAGTCGTCGTCGAGCACGGTCACGAGATGCGCCCCTGCGGAGGCTGCTGCCTCGAGCGCGGCGTCAGCTCGATCGAGATGCTTTGACCGTCCGGTCGCGACGTCAGCCAGCGCCTTCGCCGTCGTGGTCGCGTCAGCGGATCTCTCGATCAGTTGGCCTTTCAAGAGCCGGTCGAGGCCGTCGGGCCTCTGGGCCTCCCTCGCAAGCACATTCCAATTTGCGCCTTGAACTGCACACAACGAGAGCAGAGCGCGACGCTGCTCGTGTCGGTCCATGCTACTCCTCTCGAACGTCTGTTCGCATGGGTGGAGGACCTAGTGTTACACCAGGTGCGGACGAAGCATTACACCCTCCGCGCTTCCACGCTGCTCGCGGGTGCCGAGCAGCTGGAGGCCCTAGCCCGGGCTCTCCCGAGTCGCGGTCAAGCCTGCTTCCTCCCGAGCGAGAAAGGGGGTCGGTCAAGCCTGATCGCACGTGCGTTCCGGCGTCTCGGCCGCTGCGACCCGCGCCGGGTCGCTCCCAATTGCGCGTCGGGACACCAGCGAAGCTGCGCCCGGTCAAGTTTCCGGTCACTCGCGGCGCCCAGACAGCAGCGGGCGATGACCGTTTTCCGGCCGGTGGTGGCAGCGCGGTACCGCCACTGGCGAACGGAACCGCAATTCCCCCGAGGTCGGTGGCGCCAGTTCTGCGGCGGCGTCTCTATCACGCGTAGCATTGCGCCGTGCCCGATGACGACGAGAACCTCGAGGTCGATGTAGAGGACATTGCGCCACCGCGCAGGGGCCGCGTCGCGTTCGCGGTCGTCGAGGCCCTGACGCTATTCGCAGCCTCGGATTTCGACAAGGCGATCATCGAGTCGCTCGTGCCTGGGACGCGGATCGAGCGACATGGCAGGACGTGGTTCATGGGGCAGGTTCGGCGGGAAGGGAGCTCGATCGTTGGGCGGATCGGGTTTCAGGCTGCGAACGTCGCAGAGGTCTGGGATGAGCGCTTGAACGACTTCCGCGAAGACATGCTCCTCGCGGGTACTACCTCGCCGTTTGCGGTTGACCCACAGCGCCGCCGCGTGGCGTTTCAGCTGCGGCCCGGATTGATCCGGGTTTGGTCATTCACGGGCGCCCTGCAGGCGCTGATGAACACAGCGTCCCCAGTTAATCGCTGGCGCGTGTCTCAAGAGGTTGAGGCGGTTCCGTTCACGAGGTGGGTTGAGACGATCGACCGGATTGTCCGGCTTAGAGTTCGCGTGCGCCGTCCGAACCCGCACTACGGGGACCGTCAGCGAGTTCAAGAGCTGGTCGAGGGCGCGAACGCCCGGATGGCGCAGATTGTGTGGAGCGCGGACCCCGAGGCCCTCGACGGTATCGACGTCAACGACGGATTCGTCCGCGAGGCGATCACCCATGCCGAGCACTACGGCAGCTACGCGGCCTCCGCTGAGCGGGCGGGTCGCCCGGTCGCCTGGGGGTCGGACCAAGAGGCCGCTGCGGAAGAGAGGATCGTTGAGGCTGATCCCGAGACCGGGGAGGTGCCGACCGAGCGCCTTCGGGAGCAGCTCGGTCATCAGTCGTCGGCCGGCGGCGGCGCCCCACCGGCGAGCTAAACGATGCGCGCGTGGGTGAGGAAATACGGTCGTGGCACGTTCCGGTCGTGGGACTTCTACGTCGCAGTCGTCTGCGGTGTCGCCGCGTACATCATCTGCGGCTCGAAGGTGGTGCGCGCCGCAGCGGTTCCTGTCTTGATGGCTGAGGCCGCGATCGGTGTCGGCCTGCTGGCGGTCGTGTTCGGCGCGATCGCGGTGTTCGCGACTTTCTACGACCCCAGCTACCGGCGCGTGCTTGACCTAGCCGGTGGATTCCGCTCCGCGCTGATGCCGTACATCAGCGTGGCTGTGATCTCAGCCCTGGCGGGAGCGGCCGGGATCATCGGAGCTCTTGCGCTCCCCGCCCTTGGCGTCTTCTCGGCAAAGCTGGTCTGCGCCTGCTCGACGTTCCTGTTCGCGTGGTCTGTTGCGGGCATGGTGTCGATCACCGAGCTCACGCTTTTCCACGCGAGCAGACGAGCCGAGCTCATGCGCGGCGCTGATGAGGCCGAAACGATCCGAGCCGAGCGGCTCCGCCAGCAGGGCTGAGCCAGCCACGGTGTTTGACCGGGAGCCGCGCCGAATCCCTGCTCAGCCAGGTCCTGGCCACCGCGGCTAAACCGCTCTAGCTCGTCGCGATCTGGTCCGCTGCTGCGACGGTGCTGCGACGACCCAGCCGTCGAGCTGCTCACGGACGCGACTCGGGCTCTTCGACTGCGTACGGCGCGGCTGCGTACCCAAGGCCTCCGTTCTCGGGATGGCGGTAAGGGAACAGCAACGCGTCGCGAAACCGGCGCTCAGCTGGAGCGAACCGCTCCTCCGCGCCCTCGGCAGACACCTCGAGAGCGTCGGCGACAGCGAGCCACGAAACGCCGCGCAGCCGGTCGGCCACGACCGCCGCCTCGAGCAGGGCCATCGCTTCCGACACGATCGTCGCCGCCTCCTCGGCGAGAAACGCGCCGCGCCCGTACTCGTCGCCGTACGTGCCAGCCTCCGACACGAGTCGCTCGCTCAACTCGTACGCGGCATAGGAGTACGTGAGGCGCGCGAGCATCGCCGGTGTGTATCGCATCTCGCTCGACTCCATACACGGATAATAGCGGTTTACATCGGATAGATGGGAGACTAGTCCGACATGTAGCCGCTTATCCGATACTATCCGCGCTACGACGGCCCGTTGCGAACACGTCCGAGGACCTGATTGCGGTGGAAGGCTTCGACCAAGCGGAGGATCCGATCGCGGCGCTCGCCGACCAGATCGCAGACCGTGTGGCGCTCCGGCTTGGCCCGCAGCTCACCCGTCTCGCCGCATCCACTGACCCGGCTCCCGCACGCGAGCTGTGGAGCGCTCGCCGTGTCGCGGCCCACTACGGCGTCAGTCTCAGCTTCGTCTACCAGCACGCCGACGAGCTCGGCTGCGTCCGCCTCGGCGGCGGCAGCTGCGCGCGCCTGCGCTTCGACCCAGTCGCCGTGCAAGCGCGCTGGGCCCAGATCGGCGGCGCGCTGCCTGCCGAACGGCCCCAGCGGCGCCGATCACGACCTCGTCGAGCGGCCCGCCACCCACCAGCACGACGAGGACCTCCTCCTGGAGTTCGAACGTGAGCCATGAGCCACGCCGAACTTAGACTTGGCGCACGCGGCCCGGGCCGCGGATCCGCCAGCCGGGCCGACATCACGAGTCAGGAGGTCCGGATGGAGAAGCGCGCGAGAGGCGAGATCCGCGTGCACGAACGGAAAGACGGCCAGGTCACGTACAGCCTGCGCTTCAGGGTCAATGGCAAGCGCGAGATCCTCACGCTCGGAACCGACACTGACGGGCTGGACGTTCCGAAAGGCCGAGCGCAAGCTCGAGGACGTGCTCGCCAGGATCCGAGCCGGCGTCTGGGAACCTCCCGCCCCGCCGGATCGCGACGCCGATCGAGCCCAGACGTTCCATGTGTTCGCGTCGCGGTGGTGGGCGGCGCGGAAGGGCGAGCTCCGGCCGCGCACTCGCGAGAACTACGAGTGGCGGCTGCGCAAGCACCTGCTGCCGTTCTTCTGCGACTACGCGATCTCGGAGATCGACGTCGCGCTCGTCGAGCGCTACCGCGAGCACAAGGTCATCGAGCGCGAGCGGGTAGCCGAGGCGATCGCCGCCGGCGAGCCGCTACGGGACAGGCGCGGACAGCGGCGCGTTCCGCTGAGCAACGAGAGCATCAACAAGACGCTCGTCACGCTCACGCAGATCCTCGACAGTGCGGTCGAGCGAGGCCTCCTGGAGTCGAACCCGGCTCGCGGGCAAGCGGCGCCGGCTCAAGGTCGTCAAACCAGTGCGGCGGCAGCTCGAGGCCGACGACCTCAAGGAGCTGCTCGCGGTCGCCGGCGAGATGGACCGGAACCTCTACCGAGGTCACCGGATCGGTCGGCGGCCGATGATCGCGGCGATGGCGAAGTCCGGGCTGCGCGTCACAGAGATGTGCCGGCTCCGATGGCGCGACGTCGACGTGCACCACGAGCGCCTGGTGATCGAAGAGGCAAAGACCGACGCGGGCAACCGCCACGTCGACCTGAGTCTCGACGTGATGGAGGAGCTCATGGCGTGGCGCGCCGAGCGGCAACCCGCCTCACCCGACGAGTACGTATTCGCGACCGCGAGCGGCCGGCCGCGTGACAAGGAGAACATCTCCCGTCGCGTTCTCGGACCGACCGTAAAGCGTGTGAACGAGCTCCGGGCAGAGCGGGACCTCCCGCCGCTGCCGAAGGTGACACCGCACGCCCTCCGGCGCACGTACATCAGCCTCATGATCGAGGCAGGCGCTCCGTTGCCCTACGTCATGAGCCAGGTCGGGCACGCTGACTCGAGGACGACACTCGAGATCTACGCCCAGGTGCAGAAGCGACTCAGCCGCAAGAAAGTGCACCGAGCGTTCGATGACCTGCTCGCGAGCGCAGGCAGCGCTGACGCGATCGAGGTTCCGACCGATCGCCGGCGACAAGATGTCGCAGTTGACGAACGATCCGGCCCTCGGCTGCAGCCGAGGCAGCCTCGTCGGGAGTCACCGCTGGTCCGCGTGGTCCACGCTCTGGTCCACGCAAGTAACAAACACCCACCCGAGGATGACCCACAGCCAACTCAGCCACAAGAAAAGCCCCGCAAACGCGAGGCTTTTCGGGATGGAGCCAACGGGATTCGAACCCGTGACCTCCTGCTTGCAAAGCAGGCGCTCTCCCAACTGAGCTATGGCCCCGATCCGGGATCGAGTCTAAAGGCCGGGGCCGCGGATCGCGCGGTCGCCGCAGGCGTTAGCCGTCGAAGTCGAAGTCGCGCGGCGGGCGCTGCTCGAACCAGAGTCGGTCGTGCTCAGGCGCGTCCTGGAGGAACTCCGGCGTCGACTCGAGGACATCGTCGCCGACCTCTTCCTCAGGCTCGAGTTCGTACTCCTCCGTCTCCTGGTCGACGCGTGCGCGGGACTCGTCATCGTGCGCCGCGGGGCGGGGCGGCGGATCGGCGGGATGCGGCAGCGGAGGCTCGACCTCGAGTGCGAGTGGCGGTGCGGGTGCGACATCGGCCGGATCGGGCGGAAGCGTCTGGTGGGACTCGCCGGAAAACGGTTCGTCGTGCATCAACGGATCTCCCTCCGGGGCGCGCGCAGGCTCGTGCGGAGTGAGCTCATCTGACTCCTCCAACGCCCGGAACTCGGGATCTTCGCTGAACCGCTCCCATTCCTCAGCCGGCTCAGGTGGGTAGTCCGCCTCAGGCGCGGCGGCCGGATAGTCCGCCTCGGCGGTGGACGGCGGCTCAGGGGCGGCGATCTCCTCCTCCCCGATCAGCTCGGGACCGCGGCGGACCGGCCCGAGCGCTTCACGTTCGGCGCGTTCGATCTCGGTGGGGTCCCCACCACGTCGGCGCTTGAGGTCCAGGTGCTCTCGGATCGCATCGTCGAGTAGGCCCATGCCCTTAAGCGTACCCGCCCCCCGGCGCGTCCGCGGTTCGAGTTGCCGCGCTGACCGTGCAGTTCTTGCCGCGGCGCTTTGCTGCGTAAAGCGCGCCGTCCGCATCAGCGATCAGCCTGTCCTTGTCGCCGACCGTTGACGACGTCACCCCCACGCTCGTGGTGATCCGGAGAAATCCGCCCCCGTCGGTCCGAGCCACACGGAGACCCTCCACCGCCTCGCGAATACGTTCGGCGATGGCAAAAGCCCCCTCGAGGTCGGTGTGGGGCAGGATCAGCGACAGCTCCTCACCGCCGTAGCGGGCTGGGGAGTCAGCATCGCGTGAGTTCTCGCGCAACACGCTTGCTACGTGCCTGAGCACCGCGTCGCCCTGCTGGTGGCCGTACGTGTCGTTGACCGCCTTGAAGTCGTCGATGTCGAGCATGATCAACCCGATCGGGTGGTGGTAGCGACGCACCTGCTCGATCTCTGCGCTGAGCAGGGCCTGGAACCGGCCATGGTTCGCGAGACCGGTCAGCTCGTCGGTCACCGCCTGCCGGCTGACCTGTTTGTGGAGCGCGATGTTCTCGAGTGCGAGCGCCGCTTCGGTACCGAGGGAGCGCAGCACCTCACGGTCGTCGTCGGTGAACGGCCGCCCCCGGCGCGCGACCGCGATCACGCCGTGGGTCTCGCCGCGAGATCCGGGCACGCCGAGCGTGACCGCCGCGACGCTCGTGCCCACCGCCTGCTCCTCGCCCAACCCTCCGTTCTGCAGCGCCGCCTTCTCGGCCTGGTCTACGGCATCCTCGAAACCCTTCAGAGACCCCTCATGAAGCGTCTCGGCCAGCAGCCCATCCTCCGCGGACAGAACACACAGCCGCCCTCCGCTGGCTTGAACAGCGTCGACTGCGGTCTTCAGCGCGAGCTCGAGCACCGCCGGTCTATCGAGGCTAGAGGCGAATGTGTGTCCGATGCGGCGGATCGCCTCCCGGAGACGCGCCTGCTCCCTGGACAGCTCATCCATCCGGCGCGACAGCTCGGTCGACATGCTGTTGAACTCCTCCGCGAGAGCCGCGAACTCGTCCCGTCCTTCGACCTTGATCGGCGAGGAGAAGTCGCCGCTGCCAAGGCGCCTCGCCGCCTGCAGAAATCCTCGCAGCCGGCTCTGAAGCGCGCGCGTGGCGAGAATCGAGAAGGCCAGAGCCAGCAACAGGAACGCGACAAGCAGTGCGGCGGCGACCACCCGGCTGCCGCCCAGGCTGGCGCTGGTCGCCGAGAGGGCCGAGAGTGTGGTGACCGTGACGGGCGCATGGTCGAAGCCCGCAAACGACTGGCCGACCACCCGATACCCGTGGCCGCCCAGGGTCACGTTCCCGCTGCTGGGCAGCTGCGCGTCGTGAGGGTGGGCGAGCGTCGCGCCGAGGATGTCCGATCCGCTACGCACCACGACGGCCGCGTCCGCAGCGGAGAGCTCGCGCGCGTATTGAGACGCGGTGAGCTCGGATACCGCCACCGTCGTGGTCCGGTTGGAGCCCGGCTTCACGAGAAGCGCCGACCCGGGGGCAATCGCGGTCCGGTCACCCACGTCGACCAGCGTCCGGCCGCCGGCCGTCAGCGTCGCACGGGCCAAACCGGCCTGCGTCGCCACCGCCTCGAACCGAGCCGTTAGCGCTTGGCCATGCGCACGTCCGAGCGCCCGGGCGAGCGTCTCGGCATCGCCCCGGGCCAGAGCCGCCTCGGTCTCGTAGAGACTGGCCGCCGCGCTCGCCAGACCGCCCGCGCGAGCGTCCGCCTTCCCCTGCTGACTATCGCTGATGAGGCGGAACATCAGCACGCCGATGGCCACCATCGGGACCACGACGATCAACACGAAAAAGGTGAGAAGGCGCGCTCGAAAGCTCATCGGGTCTCCCGGCCGCTGATCAGGCTATCGGCCCATCGCGCCGGATCCGCCACATACCTCACTCTTCTTGCGACTCCATGGGCCCACCGTGCGCGGGCAGCACCAGGGCTAAACTGTCCCGCACCGAGCGGCATCTGCCGCCGCGCGGGGCTATAGCTCAGTTGGGAGAGCGCCTGGATCGCACCCAGGAGGTCGCCGGTTCGAGTCCGGCTAGCTCCATTGCCTAAAGGTCCTGCAAAGCGGGACCTTTTTGTTTGGCCGAGAGTGCGCCGCCACCGCGGCACACTCGGCCGCGGGTACCAAACGGGTACGTGCGGAATCCGGGATGCGGTTCATTCAGCCGGCTGGGAGCGTCTCGAGCTGGAGACCAGGTGCGTCGCGGAAGATTCCGTCGTTCGAGACGAGCGGGATCGCAAGGCGGATCGCGGTGGCGGCGATCCAGCGGTCGGCGGTATGCGGCTTCTGGGCCAGGGCGTGGCCGGCCGCCTCGCAGTCGGCGCGAAGCTGTGCGTAGACAGCAACGAGCTCGGGACCGCTGTGAACAACCTCAACCCGTTGAAGCTTCGTTTCCAGCCGGAGCAGCCGAGCGTGGCCCCAGCCTCGACGAATCCCGCCGTACCGCAGCTCAGCAGCCGTCTGGAAAGAGATGAACGCGGGCCGGCCCGTGATGAGCGAGGCATAGCGTTCTGTAAGCCGCGACCCGGGAACGAGGTCCGCGCTGAAGACGTCCGTGTCGATGACAATCGGTCCGCGCGACCGGAGCGCGCTCACGACTCGACGGCCGCCAGAAAGGCGGCGCCCTCCTCCTCGCTCAGATCCTCGATCACCATCTCATCGTGTGGAGGTAGCGGACGAGCGCGGCGCAGGAGCTCCTCAACTGGCAGCTCGAGATGCTCGTCACGGTTGTCCGGTGCGTGCGTCGACACGCCTCAAATATAGGCCGCTGCGGGGCGGCGAATCGGTGATCTACCTGCCCGGTCACCTCGCCGACCCGGGTTAGCTCGACTCTTTCACGAACCGAGGTCCCTCATGACCGCAGATGCGGTCGCACGCACGGCGAGCCGCGCGTCAGCAATCGCCGCCTCGGCCTCAATCCGCGGCCTGTCCTCAAGCTCGTCGATCACGTGGCCGTAGCGGGTCAATGTCAGGCGTGCGTCGTGACCGAGCTGGCGCGCCACGTAGATCACGCTCCGCCCCTCGTGCAGGAGAAGCGAAGCGAAGCTGTGCCGCAGATCGTATGGGCGCGCGTGCGCGAGGCCGGCTGCCCGTGTCGCCCGGTTGAACGCCCGCCGGCGCCACGACTGGTATGCAGCCTGCGTCCAGGGCTGCTCTTCCTTGCCGGGGAACACCAGCTCGGAATCGGCGGGCCTGCCGGAGGCCATGCGCCAGGACCGCAGATCGGTGGCAAGCGGCGCAACCAGGCGGACGGTGCGGTGCTGGCGCGTCTTCGTGTCGGACTCCTCCCCCAGCGAGATCGCGCGCTGAATGAGCAGGGTCTGCTCACGGACATCTCCCCAACGCAGACCGAGCGCTTCACCAGGACGAAGCCCCGCATACGCGAGGACGGAGATGAGCGTCGCGTCGCGGGTGCCGAGCGCTGCACGCATCGCCTCGATCCTGCCAGGTGAAAGAGGTTGCACCTCCTCCCGACGGGGCGCCCTCGCCTTCTTCACCCGCCGGACAGGATTCGCCGAGACATGTCCACCCACGAATGCGTGCTCCAGAATCGAGCCGAGCAGATCCATCGCATGGCGAACCGCAATGGGCCCTGCCCCAGACGCCAAACGGTTGGCCTGCCAGCGCCCGACCACTTCCGGCGTGATCTCCCGCAGAGCGATCGATCCGAGATGCGCACGCAGGTGATAGTCGTACAAGCTCGCGTAGTGCAGCCGTGTCTTTGCGGCGAGCGTGGCGGCATGAGAAGCAGCCCAGGTGCCGGTCACGTACTCGCCGAAAGTCTCGGCGCCGGCGTCAAGCGTTGCGAGGCTTCCGGCCCGTCGTTGCCGTCGGACCTCCGCGTCAAAGTCGCGGGCATCGCGGCGTGTGCTGAACGTTCGCGCCCGGTTCCGGCCGTGCTGCCGCCACCGCACACGCCAGACGACTTCGCCACCAGATCGTGTCACCTTCTCGACGCTCATCGCGAGCCTCCACGCACTACGCGGCGTGCGGCTCGGCTCTCTCCACAGAGAACTGACCGCAGCGAGGGACCGGCAGTCTTTGGAGCGGGAGGGAGCGGAGCAGGGCGCCGGCGGGCGGTTGCGTTCTGCGCCTGAGGCGCGGTCGCCCACTCGCCAACTGCGTCGGCCGAAATGATCCAACGGGACCCGCGCTTGACGGCCCGCAACTCGTGCCGCGCGATGGCGCATCGGACCGCCTTGGCCGACACACCGAGTTCCGCAGCCAGCGAAGCCACGGTATAGGCGGAATGTGCTCGTGCGTGGTCCAGATGCCCCTCCACCATGTGAGGCATCAGACGCTGAGCGAGGACGGCGAGGTCTTGATCGCTCAGTCCCTCGAGCAGTAGAGACGCCAACGCCTGCGCCGCGGTCGCCGCGTCGAACGGCAGCTCGACAGGCCCGCTCGCTACGACGCTGTCCGCGCCTTGGCGGTAGGAACAGTGGGACCATTCGGGAGACGCTTCTGTTAGGGGAGCCAGCGCCTCGCTGGAGTAAGCTTGCATCGTCGGGACCTCCTCAACGGGTCTCGGCCAGACCCCGGGGTGTCGCAAGCACCGCCGGGGTCACCTTTTTTGATTTGCTTGAGGTAAATAGAATACACCGCGGGTCGGACGGTTCGGTCGACGTCAAGTCACTAAGTCAGTGTCTTTTACGACTTCACCTGTCGTGGCGCGCTTGACCTCGTGGCCATGACATTGCCTTACTAATCGACCTAGGTCAACCGGAGCCAGATCGTCACGGATAGCTCCCTTCGCCATTCCTACTCTTCGTCCTCGGCCTGGTTGCTCGCTGTCGAAGCCGGACGGCCTGACCTTGCTGGCGGTCGACGTTCAAGAAGTTGGCGTTGTTGATTGAGCGAGTCCCCCCGACCTGCCCAGCATCGACGCCCGATCCGGTGACGCGTACCGTAGGGCGTGTGCAGCTGATCGGCGCCCTCGGCACCAGCATGGATGATCGCCACGACGATCGCCGCGCGCCTGCGCGCGCGGCGCACGAGCGCTCGCGCGCCGGCAATGTCGAGCAGGTTCGAGTCAAAGGCGTAGGGAGCGAAGCCGAGGAACGCCACCCGGACCCTGCTCGCGGGCAGGTAGGTGATCTCTCCCGGGAAGCCCGTGTGAGCGATCCCGGCACGATCGAGCGCGGCGACCGTCTGCGCGCGGCCTGAGGCGCCGAAGTCCATGGAGTGGTTGTTCGCCTGGTTGACCAGGTCAAACCCAAGGTTGCGCAGCGCGAACGCGTCGCTCGGCGGTGCCTGGAAGGCGAAACACACGCCGCTCGGCAGCGACGTGCATTTCGACACGCCGCCCGTCGACAGCGTCCCTTCGAGGTTGCCGAGCGTGATCTCGGTGGCCTGCAGGTCACGCGCGACCGGCGCCAACGCCCGGTCCAGCCCGCCCGGCGGAAGCCCGCGCTCGGTACTGATCGCGATGTCACCGACCCACTCCAGCGTGACTGACCGCGGCGAACGGCCCGGCCGACGAACTGGCCGCCCGGACGCGCCCGCGGCCAGCGTCAGCGCCGCCACGAGCACTGCGAGCGTGATGAACGACCGCACGCGGGGATCATCGTCGATCAGGCCGCCCGCCCGACTCGACCAGCGCTCGCATCTGGCCGCTCTACCCTCACACCGACCGGCCTGCGGAGCCCCGCCGGCACACCCACTACCGGTATTCGCCGTAGCCTCCCGATCCAGGCGCCGCCAATCCGCTGGCCCCCGCGCAGCCAGGCCCGCCAGTAACGCGTTCGCTCTCGCCGCCCGCCAACGTCACCTGACGCGCGGATCGTCGGCGAAGCACAGCTGCGGCCTTAGGCTGTGGGCGAACGAATGCAATCGTGGGGCCAGGAGGCCTCCCGCGGTGCGCTTGGCTCGTTTTGATGCGGCCGCGATAATCGACCTCGAGAGCGCTGACGGCGCTCGTTGGCGGCCGACATTCGAGTTGAAGGAGACGGGGCATGACCGACGCGCTGATTGGGTCCGAGAGCGCCCACGGGAGCGAGGGCGTCGAGAGAAAGGTGTTTCGCTCGGAGTTGAACCCGGTTGATTTCCTGGGGAGGGCTGCCTACGTGTATCCCGAGAAGACGGCGGTGGTGGATGGCGCCCGCCGCTACTCCTACGGTCAGCTCGCGGAGCGCTCGTGGCGATTGGCCAATGCGCTCCGGTCGGCGGGGCTGAGCAAGGGAGACCGGGTGGCCACGTTGCTGTTCAACTCGGCGGCGATGCTCGAGGCGCATTTCGGTGTGCCGGCGGGCGGGGGGATCCTGGTGGCGATCAACCATCGCCTCGCGAGTCCAGAGGTGGGGTACATCCTTGGACACAGCGGTGCCCGCTTCCTTCTGCTCGATGCCGAGCTCGAGCCGCTGGTTGCCCGGCTGGAGCTGCCTGGCGTCAAGGTGATTCGGTGTGCCAACAGCGGTGATCCGCACGATGAGTACGAGGCGTTCCTCAGCGCGGCGACCTCGGTGGCGCCGGAGAGCTGGCTCGGGGACGAGGAGGAGACGATCTCGATCAACTACACCTCGGGCACGACCGGGCAGCCGAAGGGGGTGCAGTACACCTACCGCGGCGCCTACCTGAACGCGCTCAGCGAGGTAATCGTCGCCGGGATGAGCCCCGAGTCGGTGTACCTGTGGACCCTGCCGATGTTTCACTGCAACGGCTGGTGTTTCCCGTGGGCGGTCACCGCGGTCGCGGGACGCCATGTGGCGCTGCGCGCGGTGGACCCTGGGCTGGTGTGGCAGCTGATCGACGAGGAGGGGGTGACGCACTACAACGGCGCGCCCACGGTTCAGCTGATGATCATCAACCATCCGAAGGCGCACCGCTTAGAGCAGCCAGTGACGGCGATGGTTGCCGCCGCGCCACCCTCGCCGACCTTGCTGGCTCGGATGGCAGAGCTGAACTTCCGCATCGTGCACGTCTACGGGCTGACCGAAACCTACGGCCCGATCACGGTGTGTCCGGGTCAGGAGGAGTGGCAGGAGCTTCCTATTGGCGAGCGGGCGCAGCTGCTCGCGCGTCAGGGTCAGGCTTATCCCTCGGCCGACCTGGTCCGGGTCGTCGACGAGGACATGCACGACATCCCGCAGGACGCCCAGGCGATGGGCGAGGTGGTCATGCGCGGCAACAATGTGATGAGCGGCTACTACGCCGACGAAGCGGCCACCGCGAAAGCCTTTCGCGGTGGCTGGTTTCATTCCGGCGACCTGGCCGCCTGGCATCCGGACGGCAACATCGAGCTGCGCGACCGAAGCAAGGACATCATCATCTCCGGTGGCGAGAACATCTCGAGCATCGAGGTCGAGCAGTCGATCTGCGCCCATCCGGCCGTTCTCGAGTGCGCGGTGATCGGCATTCCGCACGAGCGCTGGGGCGAACGACCGAAGGCGTTCGTCACGCTCAACAGCACAGCCAACGCGAGCGCCGATGAGATCATCGCGTTCTGCCGCCAGCGCCTCGCGAGCTACAAGTGCCCCGACACGATCGAATTCGGGCCACTACCGAAAACCTCAACCGGCAAGGTCCAGAAATTCGCCCTACGCGAGCGTGAATGGGGTAAGCGCGAGACCCGAGTCGGGACGACGTAGCCCGCGTCAAACAACCGACGCGACACGGCCTGACACGACTGCATTCGTTCGCCCGCAGCCTAAGGCCGCAGCTGTGCTTCGGCGACCAGGCGATCACGCGCGCCCGCGATGCCCGAGCGGCGCGTTGCTACGTTTGCCTAGTTATGGATGACATGGGAGGACGCTCACGAAGAAACCCCTCGGCGGGACGGGAGCCGTGTATGTTCTCCTGAACGACGGACTGCATGGGTGGCGCCAATCGTAAGGGTCGCACCTGCGATCGCGCCTCGAGATGACACGCCACGGGTCGGGGTTGCGGTGTGGGGTAGGCACCCTGTTAGGGCGAGAGGGGGAGCCGATGTTTCGCTTTGCTAGTGCGTTGGTGTTGTCGGTTGTGGCACTCAGTGTGATTCCTGTCACGGCCGCCTCCGCTCCCGCCAGCAGCACAGACAGTGCTTACCTCGGTGCGCTCTGGACGAAGGTGTTCGAGACCCCGAACGCGGAGAATCCGTTTGGCTCGGGCGGCGCAGCGTCCGGCTGCTTCGGGCTCGGGAACGCCCTCGCACCGTTCGGACCAAGCGGGGTCCCATCGTGCGCCGTGCGACCCGGCACGAAAACATTCGTGACCGGATCATCATTCGAATGCAGCACGTTCGAAGGAAACGGCACCACGTACGCGCAGTTGCTTAGCTGCGCACGCCAGAACGATCTTCAGGCCGCCCCGGCCGTCACCATCGATGGAACACCGCTCCAGATGTCCGAGGTGGTGACCGGCCCGCTGAATCTCGTGCTACCACCGGACAATATCTTCGGCTTGCCGGCCGGCTCGACTGGGTTGTCGGCCGCGCACGGCTGGGTTGCGCTCCTGCACCCGCTCACGCCGGGCACGCACATCGTCGTGATCAACATCGCTGGCGCAACGATTACGACGGCGATCGTTGTCAATCCTCACGCCTGAGTCGTTGCCGACGCGCGAGAAGGGAGCAAATAAGATGAAGCCGACCATAGGCAGGACGGTGGCGGTGCGGTCGCTCGGCGTCGCGGGATCGCCGCTCGCGCATACGCCGAACACTGACTCGACCACGAGCGTGATCTGGAATCGCCTCGATGGGGCGGCGCGCTGTGCCAGAACGGGTGCGATAACCAGGAGAGTGTCTTGGGCGACAGCGCTGACTGTCGTGCTGGCCGTGCTGGGCGTCATGACCCTGCCGGGGGCGGAAACGGCACGTGCTGCCGTCAGCTCGGCGCCGACCGCGGTGCACCGTCTGAGCGGGAGTGTGTACGAGTACGACTATCTGATCCCCACCGGCAATGGGCCGTATGACCGAGTGGGCGTGCACCGAGTGGTGCAGGTCAGGGACGGGCGGCCGGTCGCGGCCTCGAACGGCGTCTTTTTCGTTCACGGAGACATCTGGAAGTTTGATGCCGCGTTCGTCGGCGGAACCTCGCCGAGCCGGTCGGTCGCCGTGTACCTGGCCAGCAAGGGGATCGATGTGTGGGGGATCGACTTGGACTGGACGCTTGTTTCGGCGGGCACTGCGGACCTTTCGTTCATGCGCAGCTGGGGGCTGCAGCACAACATCGACGAGGTTGAGACCGGTCTCGCGTTTGCTCGTACCGTGCGCGCGTTGACCGGGAGCTCGGCTGACAAGCTGACGCTGATGGCCTGGAGCCGAGGCGGATGGATCGGCTACGCGCTGCTCAACGAGGAATCACAGAAGCCCGAGATCCTGCGGCAGGTACGCGCGTTCATACCGGTGGACAACTACTTCAAGGTCAACGATCCGACGACTCGCTCGACAATCTGCTCGTTCGAGCAGGCGGTCGACAGCGATCTCGCGAACGGGATCTACGGATATGACGAGAGCGTCGTGGCGCAGCTCGGCACGCTAGCGCTCCAGGCACCGAACGACCCTTCGCCGATCTTCGGGCCGCCGTACACGAATCTCCAAGCCTCGCTCACCTACGGTGCGGCCACGTTCGAACCGCCACCTAGCTTCACACCCTTCTACCACTTTGTGGCGGGGACGTTCCCGAACAACGACATCGACCAAATCCCGACTGGCCTGGTCTACACCAGCGTCTTGCGCTGGAATGCGTTCCTGACGTCAGCGAGTCCATTCGAGGCGTCGACGCTAATCCGCGACACCTACGCCATTACCTGCAGCCCCGGGCCGACCGGCATGTTCGACGACCATCTGAGCGACGTCACCGTACCGGCCTTCTACGTTGGCGCCGGCGGCGGATTCGGCCGCGCGGGCCTGTACTCGCTCACCCTGCTCGGCAGCCAGGACGTGAGCAGCCACATCGTCAGCTTCTACCCGCCGGACCAGGCCGCGTTCGACTTCGGCCACGTCGACCTCTTCAACGCACGCGATGCACAACAACTCGTGTGGACGCCGATCTACAACTGGCTGGCCCGGCACGCACCACCAGCGACCGCGCGTAAGGGAGCCCGAACACAGCGGTGACGCCCGCCTGCGGAAGCTTCGTCGCCCTTTGACGCTGGCCGCCAACTGACGCGCGACGGGATCCACCGGCGCAACCTCAGCTGTGGAGCCGCTCTGAGTCGGACGATTGCTTTGCTCTTTTCGCCAGCCCGATGCGCGCTTCTGGGTTCTGTCCCAGGAAGTGTGTAGGCATGAACGAAAGACAGCGTCATGCCTTCAACCAAAGAAGTAGTTCCTGTTTCAGCGACTGTCTCAGCACGGGGTGGCGCCGGCGGCGAGCCGCTAGGCGAGCCGCCGGCGCCCCCGCCTGGGGTCCTTGATGGCGTGCCGGATGAGATCCGCCGCCAGCTTCCGGACGAGGTCGTCGACGAGCTGCTGGCCGGCGCGAGAACCGAGGAGGAGATCTTCGGTCCGGGCGGGGTGTTCGGGCAGCTGACCAAGCGACTCGTCGAGCGGGCGCTCGAGGTCGAGCTGACCGATCATCTCGGCTACGAGCCGCATCAGGAGCCGCTGGGCGGGACCGGTGACACGCGCAACGGCAAGGGCAAACCCAAGACGCTGATCACCGAGCACGGGCCCGTTCCGATCAGGGCGCCTCGCGACCGCGACGGGAGCTTTGAGCCGCAGCTCGTGCGCAAGCGCCAGCGACGGTTCGAGGGGTTTGACGAGAAGATCCTGGCGCTCTACAGCCGCGGCCTCTCAACCCGCGACATCGAGCGCTACCTGCGCGAGCTCTACGGCGTCGACGTCGGCCGCGAGTTGATCTCACGGGTGACCGACGCGGTGATGGACGACGCTCGCGCTTGGCAGCAGCGGCCGCTGGATGATGTCTACCCGGTCGTGTTCCTCGACGCGTTCGTGCTGAAGGTCAAGGAGGGCGGCTCAGTGCAGCGCAAGGCTTGCTACCTAGCGCTCGGGGTGCGGACCGGCGGCGAGCGCGACGTGCTCGGCATGTGGTTCCAGCAGACCGAGGGCGCCAAATTCTGGATGCAGGTACTCGGCGAGCTCAAGCAGCGCGGCGTCCAGGACATCCTGATCTGCTGCGTGGACGGCCTGACCGGCTTCCCTGAGGCGATCGAGGCGATCTTCCCCGACACGACCGTCCAAACCTGCATCGTGCACCTCATTCGACGGAGCCTGCGCTACGTCCCACGTCGCGAGTACGACCAGGTCGCCAAGGACCTCAAGCCGATCTACACCGCGATCGACCAAGACGCGGCCTGGCAGGCGCTTGAATCCTTCGATGAGAAATGGGGCCGGCGGTTCCCGCCGATCGTGCAGGCCTGGCAGGACGCCTGGGAACACGTCACTCCCTTCATGGCCTTCGAGCCCGAAGTCCGCCGCGTGATCTACACAACAAACGCGATCGAAGCCCTGAACCGGCAGTTGCGCAAGGCGATCAAGACCAAGGGGCATTTCCCGACCGAAGACTCAGCCCGCAAGCTGATCTACCTCGCGATCCACAACGCCGTCCCGCAATGGACCCGCACCCGCGCGTGGACCAAGGCACTACTCGCGTTCAAGATCCAGTTCGGCGACCGGCTCCCCGACACTGCAATCTGACAGTCAACACTAGACAACCCTCAACCCAAGGTTTACAGTTAACAACAGGTCAGCCGCCTACACACTTAACGGGACACCCTCCGCTTCTGCATTGGCGAGAGGATGTCGCGTAATTACCGTGTCGTTCGGCGGGTTTATGACTATTCCGGGATGGCTCAGAACTTCATTGGTGCTGATCGTGATCAGTCGTTCTTGCTGCCGCCCGACGTGAGGGATTGGCTGCCTGAGGGTCATCTCGCGTGGTTCGTGCTGGACGCGGTCGCGGGCATGGATTTGGGCGAGTTCTGTGGGGCGTATCGCAGCGATGGGGTCGGTCGGCGGGCGTATGACCCGGCGATGCTGGTGGCCTTGTTGTTGTATGGCTATTCGCGTGGGGTCCGGTCGGCGCGGGGGATTGAGCGGGCGTGCGTGGAGGATGTGGCGTTCAAGATGATCGCGATGATGGAGACGCCGGATCACGCGACGATCGCGCGGTTCGTGGCGCGACATGAGGCGGCCCTGGCCGGTCTGTTCGGGCAGGTGCTGGCGCTGTGTGATGAGGCGGGTCTGGTGAGGCCGGGAGTCGTCGCGATCGATGGGACGCGGATGGCGGGCAACGCGAGTCGGGAGTCAACGCGTGACTTTGGGGAGATCGCCCGGGAGATCCTGGCCGAGGCGAAGGCGATTGATGAGGCTGAGGATGAGTTGTATGGCGATGAGCGCGGGGATGAGCTACCCGAGCAGTTGCGCACCCGGGAGGGGCGTGCCGAGTTCTTTCGTCAAGCGCGGGAGCGGCGAGCGGCCGAGACGCCTAAAGGTCAGCAGCCGGAGCTGGAGCCGGAGCCGGTGTCTGAGGAGGCCGCGTTCGAGTTCGACACCGAGCGGATCGTGGCGCGCCACCAGGGGCGCCAGGGGTGGACGCGGGAAGCGCATCGACAGCTCGAGCAGCAGCGCTGGGAGCAGCCCGATCGTGTTCCTCGCGCGCGCGAGGAACGGCTGCTGCTGGCCGGTGAGCGCCTGGAGGCCGAGCGCGACGCGCAGGTTGCGGCCAACCGGGCGTATGAGGATTATCGGGAGAACGGTCGTGACAGGCAGGGCCGGCGGCTGGGTCGCCGCCCGAAGGAGTGGGTCGCGCCGGATCTGCCCGAAGGGGTGGTGAGTGTGACCGACCCTGATACCCAGCGGATGAAGGCCAGCCATGGGTACGTGCAGGGGTATAACGCTCAGGCGGTCGTGGATGAGTCCCAGGTCGTGATCGCCGCGGAGATCACCAACTCCCCGGCCGATTTCTCGAGCCTGGACCCGATGATCGAAGCGGCGCTCGGCGAACTCGAGCGGGCGGGTGTCACCGGCCGGCCCGAGGTTGCGCTCGCCGACGCGCAGTACTGGAACGAGCAGCACATGGACGAGGTGATCGCCAACAAGCACGTCCAGGTGCTGATCCCGCCGGACTCAGCCGGCCGGGCCGACCCCAGGCCGGGCTGGACCGGCGGGCGCTACTCATGGATGCGAACCGTCCTGGCAGCCCACGGCAAACTGCTTTACCGAAGACGGATCCAGATGATCGAGCCCGTGTTCGCTCACACCAAGCACAATCGCACGATCACCCGGTTTCATCGCAGAGGCCGCGGGGCCGTGCGCACCGAGTGGCGATTGCTGATGGCAACCCACAACCTCACCAAGCTCCACCGCCACCAGCTCACCCCCGCAGGCGCCTAAAACCGCCCCGAGCTCCTCACACCGCCAAAACCAGGCCAGACCATTCACAACGGCGCTCACCACGGGAAGGGTTGCGCGACAGCGTGCCGGGCCGGCCTGCCGGCCACCTTTCAGGAATGAGAATCCGGTTGTCGAACTTCGGTTGCGCCCGGATCGACGCCGGCGAGGCTTGGTGCGTTAGAGCCCGTGCGACAGCGTGGCGCGGGGACCTGTGGGACCGATCATTGCTGCTGCGAGCGCGTAGGACAGACTCATCCATGGGAGGCCCCCTCCGGGCGACAGGGTCAATTGCCGTCCGAAGGGAGCTGAGCTGTGGATGTGATGGTAGAGCGGTGCGCCGGACTCGATGTGCATCGCGACGAGGTTGTGGCGACCGTCCGGGTGCCGGGCAGCGGTCGTCGCCGCTGGGATCAGCAGACCAAGACGTTCCGCGCGACGCTTGCCGGGCTCGCGGAACTCGCCGCCTGGCTCGCCGAGGCTGGGGTGACATTGGTCGGGATGGAGGCCACCGGTGTGTACTGGAAGACCGTGTTCCAAGCCCTCGAGGAGCGGTTCGAGTGTTGGCTGCTCAACGCGCATCACATGCGCAACGTCCCCGGCCGCAAGACCGACGTCAAAGATTCCGAATGGATCTGCCAGCTCGTGCAGCACGGGCTGGTCCGGCCGAGTTTCGTCCCGCCGCCGGAGATCCGTCGGCTGCGTGATCTGACCCGCCTGCGCCGGGCCCAGACCAACGAGCGGGGCCGCTCGATCCAACGCCTGGAGAAGGTGCTCCAGGACGCCGGGATCAAGCTCTCAAGCGTCGCGTCGCATACCTACTCCAAATCGGCCCGGGCGATGCTCGAGGCGCTCCTCGGTGGCGTCAGCGATCCCGAACAGCTCGCCGACCTCGCCAAGGCCCGGATGCGCCTGAAGATCCCCCAGCTCCGTGAGGCGCTCCAAAGCCGCTTCACGATCGAGCATCACGGCGTCATGGTCGCTCAGCTGCTCGCGCACATCGACACCCTAGACGCGGCGCTGGAGAACCTCAGCCAGCGGATCGAACTCGTGCTCGCCCCGCACCAGCACATCGTCGAGCTGCTGTGCACGATCCCGCGCGCTCGGCTCCGCATTCGTAGGCCCGGGGATTCACAAGCCAGCCTCGCGACGATCCAGCACTCCGCCGGCGCCGGCGCCAGCTAGCGCTTCGCCACGGATGCACTCGCGCGGAGTCGCCCGTCCGGACGACTGCATTGGCCACTGGCGATCGCCAGCGCCGGCCGATGTTGCGAGGCGGGCGCTCGTATCTGAGGAGCGGTCGGTCCGAGCGCTGTTGGGAGCGGGTTCGACGACCAAGCAGCTGCCCGCACGAGCGGGGTTCGGGGTGTCGCCTCTCGCAAGCGGGCCGGCGCCGGAACCGGTGACGGGATCGGGGTGTAGTTCTCCGAGAGCGGTGTTGAGTCCCTCGTCCGGCCAGGGGGTTGGCGGCGGCTGCGGCGATTCGCGGGGAGTGCCGGCGCTTCGAACGTCGCCTGCCGCGGGCTTACGCCCGGCGCAACAGGAAGTTCCCGATCCGGTGGCGCGCACGGACCAAGTCCGCGCGGATGTCCTCGCGGCAGCGCACCAGATCACGGAGCTGCTCGCGCTCGACCGACGGGATCGTGACCAAAGTCAGCTCGCCGGCGGCCAGCAACCGCGCCAGGCGGATCGCGTCGCGCTGGTCGGTCTTGATCCTGTCCGCCGGCGGCCGCTCGGTCTTGCTCGGTGCGCAGACGCCGAGCTCGATCCCTTCCACGAGCGCCCGGCGTGCGAGCCCGTACCCGGTCGGGCCCGCCTCATAGACCATCCGCGCCGGCCGCTCAATCCCACCAAGCCAGGGCAACAGCTCGTGCGGACGGCCGACCACTCGCTTCGTGATCACTTCGCCAGAGTCCTGATCGAAGATCGCGAACGTCGACTCGCGCGCGTGCACGTCCAGACCGACCCAACGGATACCGTCAGGCATGTCGGTACCTCCTGTGTTGTCGGCCCGCGTCGAAGCTGCAATCTTCGACGCGAACATCACCCCCAGCAACGCCGGGGGTACCGACTTACCTTCGACTCCGAGATAGCCGGTCCTCCATATCGTCTGAAGCGAACGCTGATTCCCGGCGGCCAGAAGACGAATGCAATCGTGCGAGCGGTAGGAGCGCGGCATTCCCGGCCGGCCGAAGCGACCCACCAGGCCAGGCGCGGCCGGGGCTACATCGCCTTCGGAGTCGTGGGTTCGCCCGGTCCTCGAGGCAGGTGGCCCCGTTACGCCTTAAGCAGACGTCTCGCCGCCGTGGCTGCTTCGGCACAAAGCGGAAGAGGGAACCTGTTCATGCAGGTCGCTTTCCGGCCGAGCGGGCGGTCGGTTCGTCCGGCGCGGGAGGTGTCGTTAGTTCTAGGGGTGTTTGGTTGTCGCCGGGAGCTCTGGCGGCATCGGTGCAGCTCGGCTAGCGGGCGAGGGTTTCGTCGAGCCAGTCGTACATTCGTTGCTCGAGCAGTGACTTTCCCATCGGTTCGCAGTGCATGCCGGCCCCTTCGGCGTTGGTGAATGACACGAGCTCCTTGGTTGCGGACAGCGCGTCGTAGAGCTGTTGTGATTGTCCGGGCCAGAACTGTTCTCCTTCGGGGGCGGTGATCATGATCGGGGCTTTGATGTTGTTGATGAGGTCGCCGAGGCGGTACTGCTCGGCGGTCTTGAACGTCGCGTAGATAGATGGCTGGTGGCCGTATGGCTTGGCGCGCCAGGCGAACTCTTGCTGCATCGCCGGAGACATCTCCTGGGTCACCGACTCGATCGCGGCGTTGAACGCGGTTTCGTTGTCGGCGTCGAGCAGCGCGACCATCTCGGTGGGGATGTGGTCCTTCCACGAGGTTGAGACGTCGACCACGCCCGGGTCGGCGATGACTGCCGCCAGGCGGTGCTCGAACGCTGCCGCTCGGGGCGCCCAATAGCCCCCTTGGCTGGCGCCGTAGAGCACGATCTTGGACGCGTCGACTTCGGGACGATCGCTGAGGAAGTCCACCAGGGGTGTGATCACGTGCTCCCAGTCAGGTCGGAACGGAACCCCGCGCTCAAACAGCATGCTCTGCTGACCGGGACCGTCGTAGATCACGGTGTTGTAGCCGCGATCCAGACCGGGCTGACCCAGTCCTGGCCAAAGGAACGTCATCGCCCCGTCGCTGCCGTTGGTCAGAATTACGGTCGGACGCGCGACGCCATCATCGGCCGGGACGAACAGGTAGCCGGGCAGATCGCTGTCTTCATACGGGACCGTGATCGGGATCGCGGGCGGGTCGAGCAGGCCAACGTGCTGGTCAAAGCATCTGCGGTGCGCGGCGAACAATTCGGTCAGCTGGGCGTCGGGGTTCTCGGTCCCGTCCACGAACACGAACGCGGCGGCGTAGTACACCGCGGCGCGCAGGTAAGCCCCGCGCGCACTGACCCGGTGCCCAGCCTTCAGGCATGCATTGCCGATCGCCTGGATACGTTCGGCCAGCGTCCGGTACTCATTGACCCAGCTCGTAGCGTCGCCATCGCGAATGTTGGCAACGGCGGTCAACATCTCCCCGGCGTCACCGGCTCCGTAGTGAATGCCTCCCAGCAGAGTTCGCGTCTCAAAGTCAAACGACGGATCTGTGAAGAACTTCTCAAACATGTTGCTCTCCTTGGTCTTGGTCACACGACGGTCCGGCGAACTGCTGACCTGACGCCAACAGCGGTCCTCCCCGGTCGATTCATTCACCGTGCCCGGTCAGTCTCCCGACCGACCGACGATCAGTCGTCAGTAATCGACTACTGAAATCCGCCAGGCCATCACCGAGCCTCGCTGCTGGCTTGATCGCCCGGACGCGACGAAGGGGGCGCTAGAGGTCTTGGCGGTTGGAGACCCCGAGCTTCTGCATGGCGTGGTAGAGGTGGGACTCGACGGTCCGGACCGAGAGGACGAGACGGTCGGCGATCTCGGCGTTGGTGAGTCCGCGGGAGGCGAGGTCGACGAGTTGGCGCTCCCGGGAGGTCAGTGAGGTCGCGGCGTCGTCTACGCCCACGATCGCCGGC
Source organism: uncultured Solirubrobacterales bacterium (assembly GCA_963834675.1). GTDB lineage: Bacteria > Actinomycetota > Thermoleophilia > Solirubrobacterales > Solirubrobacteraceae > Palsa-465. The sequence goes on along the minus strand of CAWICS010000006.1, from coordinate 117,433 downwards.
AGCGTCCCGCCTTGGCCCCGAGCGTGCAGCTCGCGGCAGCGAGTGGCCGCTCGGCGCGCCGAGTCCTGATACCCGGCCGTGTGAAACGCGCCCGCGGCGTCGGCGGCGATCTCGGTCGCATAGCGCAATGCGCCGATGGCCTCCATCGCGTCGGCGACGCTCATTAGGGCGTCGCCGTCGTCGGCGACGAGGGCGGTGGCGTGGGCTGCGTAGGCGGCGGTGAGCGGGGCGTCGCAGCGCTGGGCGAGCGCCTCGAGATCACGCGCTAAGCGCCGAGCCGGCGTGCCTGCGCGCAGAGCCTCGTAGGTGAGGCGCGCCGCGTAGAGCGGCCGCTCGCGCAGCCGTCCCGCGGCCGTGAGGAACAGCTGCTGGGCGCGAGGCGGGTCGCCCCCGGCGAGCACCGCCCAGGCCTCGGCGCGGGCGAAGTAGGGGAGCTGGTTGGGCAGGGGCTCGTTGTCGCCGACCGCCGTGCGGCAGCGGGCGAGTGCCGGGGCAACCGATTCGTGGTCACTGGTGAAGTAGGCGACGCCGACCTGCATCGAGTTGGTGATCGCGAGCAGACCGGCGGCGTCGTGCAGTTCGAGCTGGAGCTCAGCCTCGGCCAGCCACCGGCCCGCCTCGATGAACCGGCCTTGCGAGAACCGCAGGCCGCCGAGCGCAAGGGCCCCGCGTCCAGCCGCGGCGCGGGACCCGAGCCTCACTCCATCGGTGAGCGCCGTCGTGGCCCACGTCTCGAGCTCGCTCCAGCCCAGGCCGCTCTCGATGGCGATCGCGCTCCAGAGCACGAATGCGATCTCATCGGTGAGATCGCGCAGCGGCACGCTCGGGCGGATCCGCCGGGCCAACTCGAACGCGTCGCGCACGCTTCCGCTGTTAAGAAGGTTGGCGGCGTGCAGCGGCGCGACCCGACGGCGCACCTCGGGATCCACGCTCTGATCGGCGAGGATCTCGGCCGAGGCGGCAGCCGCGAGGTTCGGCGGGGTGGCCTCGTCGCCCACGAGGCGCAGGGGACTCAGGCGGTCATGCCATTCCGGGGAGTCCCACCAGACGTGCGCGCGATCCAAGAGCCGGTGTAGCTCCTCGGAGCGCCGAAGCCCGAAGTACAGAACCGCCGTTTGCTGCTCGAGGTAGTCGACTGCGTCGGCCTCGCTGTCGATCTCGGGCTCGGCGGCGGCTAGGACTTTGGCCGCCTGTTCGTACTCGCTCTGGATCGTGTGCGCTCGGGCGAGCAGCAGCGAGGCCTGCAGCCCGGCGCCTGCGTCCAAGGCTCTGCGCGCGAGGCGGACGCCGAGCTGCGGGTCGCCTGCCAGGTTGGCCGCCGCGGCGGCCTGCAGCAGGGTCGAGGCGGGGATCGGCTCGCCGGCATCGAGGAGCCAGCGGGCGATACGCAGCGAGTCTCCGGTCTCGGGATCATCGCGCGCCGCTACGGTGTCGGCCAGGGCGAGCCGGGTCTGACGCGCCGCAAACGCCGGCAGCGCGGCTCGGATCGTCTCCCCGTAGAGCGGATGCGCGAGCGAGGCCTGCGCGCTCGGCGAACCGTCGCCGAGGTTCACCAGCCCGCGCGCCTCGACTCCGGCCACCGGCTTGGCGCCGGTGAGCGAGATCAGCTCGCACACGCGTAGCGGCTCGCCGAGCGCCAGCAGCTCGAGCGCCCGCTGCTCGGCGTCAGACAGCCCGGTCATGCGAACGGCGATCAGCTCAGTGAGCGACGCGCTCACCGCCGGCCGCGCGGGCATGCGCCACAGCCCGTGGACTTCGGTGAGCGCGCCGCCCGCGAGCGCGCCGAGGGTGAGCTCGCGGACGTACAGCGGGTTGCCCAGGCTCGTCGCGTAGATCCACCGCAGCGCCGACTCCTCGATCGGTCCTCCGACGATCGTCTCGGCGAGCGCGTCGGTCTCCTCAGCGCCGAGCGTCTCGAGCTCGAGGCGCGCGGCGCCCGCGTCCTTCCACACCGACACGATCGCGTCCGGGGCCGGCTCGCCGGTTCGCAAGGTGATGACGACGAACGCAGCGTCGCTGAGCGTGAGCTCGAGCACGAGCGCGGCCGAGCTGTCGTCGAGCAGCTGAGCGTCGTCGATCCCGAGCACGAGCGGACGGGTGCCGCCGAGCTCGCGCAGAGCCGTCGCGCTCAGTCGCAAGAGCTCCAGCGGATCCTCGGAGCGAGCCGCATCGGGAATGACACCGGCGAACGCTCCGAGAGGAACGGTCGCCGCGCTACTGGTTGCCTGAACCCACCGCGTCACCCGCCCTGCATCGTCGGCTCGGCGCAGCGCCTCGCGCGCCAGTCGTGACTTCCCGACGCCCGCCGAACCCAACAGCACGACGGCGCTGGCCCCTGCAGCCCCGGCGCGCTCGATAAACGCGAGCTCCTCACCCCGCCCGACGATCGGCCAACTCAATGCCGAAACCGAAGCCAGCTTGCACCACCTCCCTCGTGCCGCCTCATGCCAACTATAAGTCGCCGCTCAGCAACTCCTAACCGCGACTTCAGTAGCCCGGTACTGAAGACACCGAGTACCCCCGGGCGCGAGGCTGTCCTCAGACATCGAAGATCGCCGCGCCGCCGCTGAGGCGGCCGGTCTGGAGAAAGGACAGAGGATGCTCTCAGCCACACAGAACGCCGGAAACGGGACCATCGAGAAAGATGGCCGTCGTTTCGGGATCTATATCGCCTTCATTCCGTGGGTGCTCTTCACCCTCATCACCCAGCACGACACACTGAAGGCAGCGGCCGTGGTCGCGCTCCTCGGGGCGGTGGTGATCGCGTTGCCGGCGCTGCTGGCCGGGCGACCCAAGCTCCTCGAGCTCGGCGCCGTCGCGGCGTTCGCCGGGTTCACTGTCGTGGCGTTCGCCGCCGACGCGTCGACCGCCGCGTGGCTGGCTCGCTATGCGCGGGCGATCGCCGCCGGGCTGCTCGCGCTGATCGCCTTCGGCTCGCTGCTCATGACGCCGTTCACCGAACAGTACGCCCGGGAGTCGGTCCCGCGCCGGTTGTGGTCCTCGCCCCGTTTCGTGGCCATCAACCGACAGCTGACGCTCATGTGGGCCTGCGTGTTCACCGCCATGGTCCCCTCGCACATCATCGCCGGCGCGCTCGACACCCGGCGGGCGAACACGATCTTTAACTGGGTCATCCCGATCGTCCTGATCGTGTGGGCTGCCAAGCGGACGACCGCCGTGAGCGGCGGCGAGCAGCCCGAGGTGGCGCGATGAACGCCCGCTTTGGCAACGACGACTTCCAGTTCGGCCTGGAGATCGCACTGGGCTGCGCCTATCGCCAAGCGTCGGACGTCGGCGAGGTGCTGGCCACCGCCGAGCGCATCAAGGACGGAGACGACGACGCCTGGGTGCACGAATGGACCGCGACGGCCGGCTCGTGCTGGGCGAGCGCCCAGGAGGCGGAGGCGGCCGACCACCGGGTGACCGCAACGTCCTTCTACCGCCGGGCGGCCACGTACTACGCGACCGCGCTGTACCGGATCGCCGGCGCCACCGACAGCCACGGCAACGGCAATCGCAACGGCGGCGCTTGGACCTCGCGCCAGCTCGACCTGTGGCGACGTCAGCGGGCGTGCTGGGAGAAGGTCGTCGACCTGCACTCGGTCCCGGGCGAGCGCGTGGCCATCCCGTATGAGGACACGACCCTGCCGGGCTACGTCTTCCGGGCACCCGACGCCGAACCGGGAGAAGTCCGTCCGCTCGTCATCGTCAATAACGGATCCGACGGTGCGACCTCCCAGATGCTCGTCGACGGCGGTGCGGGCGCGGCCGAGCGCGGCTATCACTGGATGACCTTCGACGGGCCGGGCCAGCAGGCCGCGCTCTACGAGCAGGGGATCCCGTTCCGGCCCGACTGGGAGGCCGTGCTGACCCCGGTGCTGGACGCGATGCTCGCGCGCCCCGACGTGGACCGCGATCGAATCGCGGTGATCGGGGTCAGCCAGGCCGGATACTGGGTGCCGCGCGCCCTGGCCTTCGAGCACCGCTTTGCCGCCGCGGTCGCAGACCCCGGGGTCGTCGACGTCTCGACCTCGTGGACGGCCTCGCTCCCCCACGTGATGCGCAAGCAATTACACGACGGCAACCAGACAGCGTTTGACCGCGAGATGCATCTCGCCGAGCTCCTCCAACACAACACCAAGACGACACTCGCCTTCCGCGGCCACCCCTACGGCGTACAGAACGACTCGCGGTTCGCGCTCTTTCAGACCGTGACCGAGTACCGCCTCGGCGACGAGATAGAACAGATCACCACGCCTCTGCTGATCACCAGCCCCGAGGACGAGCAGTTCTGGCCCGGCCAAGCCCAACAGCTCTACGACCGCCTCCCCGCGACCAAGAAGCTCGTGACGTTTACCGCTGCCGAGGGCGCCAACCGCCACTGTGAGCCGATGGCGCGATCGCTGCGCGACGCCCGGATCTACGACTGGCTCGCGGGATATCTGCGATGAAAGCCCGCCGCCCCATCTCGCCACGTTGCTGTCCAACCCGTTCGTCGGGCTCGCGCCCCCCGAGCCGCCGGAGCTCTGGGCGGATGGGGCGCCAGTCAGAATCGCGGTCTGTGTCAGACGACGCCGACAGCCAAGCAGGGGCCGATCCCACGCGGCCACCGGGTCGGGGTCGTGCCGCGGCGGCCAGATCCGTTCCCCGTGAGTTGATCCGAATCGTCTACCGGGATCCCGAGCACATCTGCGAGCGGATGACCCTGTTCGCGTCGCACCGACTGGCCGAGCCCGCGCGCGAATGGGCTCAGCAAGCCCGAGCAGACGATCCCCTGACCGACCTGCGCGAGATCGCGGACAGCCTGGGAACTCAGTCCGCGCGGATCGCGCGGATCGAAGGTGCGGTCGCAGGGACCCCCTTCTACGTCGCGCTCGTTCCCGGCTACATCAACTATCTCTGGCAGGAGATCAGGATGACCTTGCGGCTCGCCGCGCTCTACGGCCACGACCCCGCGACGCTACGCACCGCGACCGAGGCGCTCTGGTTACGCGGCGTCTACCCCGACCTCCAAGCAGCCGAGGCTGGTCTGCTGGCCATACAGGCCCAGCCGCTGCCGCCCCGGCCGACAACCCGCCGCCCGGTTCGGGTGTGGATCCGAAGCATCCGCCGGCTCCTGGTCTTCGGAGGCTTTCTGTCGCCTCCGAGCGGGACCCCGCACCACGGCCCGCTGTCCTGGCTTCGCGACGCCCTGGGCGTAGTGATCGGCCTAGCCGGCTGGGTGATCACCTGGATCTTTCCCGCGACCTTCATGATCTCGATGGCCTGGGGCTGCCACACCCACGCACGCCGCCTGTTCCGGACCACCCTCGAGTACTACTCCGGCGAAGCCACACCCACCAAAAGCCCACGTGAGCTCGCCAGCGAACTACGCCATCAGACACGACGTCAGGTTGCCCACGGCGCTGCACTGGCGGTATCCATCCTGCTCCCGATCGGGTTCCTGGTCTACGCCACCCGTATCGAGAGTCGCGCCGGCCTCAACATACTCACCGCGCCCGGGCTGCTCGTCGCAATATCCCTGGTGCTCGCCGTCAGCATGTATGGCCGGCGGTAACCGGCACCGCCGGCGTCATCCACCGGCGCCGAGACTGCTGCTAGCACGAGGACGGAGCAGCCTCGTGAGGACCGTCGCGACCGCTGAGACAGCCGCTTCCGGACAACTGCAGTCACGACGGCGGTTCGGGAGCCGGGACTAGCCGGGTCCGGGGGCCGACCGGACGCTCAGAGGCTGGCGCCGGAAGCCAGCGCCACAGCGGCGGCGACCAGCTCCGCGTTGTTGGCGGCCGCCCGGCCATCGGGCAACACCAGGACGTCCTCCAGGCCCACGCGCGTGTCGACACCGGCAGCCGCGGCCGCGGCCAGCACCTCCCAGGTCCCCTCGCCGTAGCCGTGCCAGAGCTGGGACACGCCGGCGGGGAGCAGCTCCCCGATCGCACGGGCATCCTGGGCGCCGCTGTCCACCTCGACCAGAGCCCGCACGACCTGGTGAACAAACGGGCTGCCCGCGAGTTCCTCCGCGTCAGCCCCGGTGGCGAGGCCCGCCTCTATCCCGATACCCGCGTGGACGGCAGCTCGCATGATGCCCTGCCACCCAAGCTCCGCCAGGTTTACCGAGATGAAATCGGGTGGTTGGCGCCATGCCCGCACCGCCGCCGCGCGCGCGAACGGATCGCGATCGATCGCCTCCGCGGTCGAGAGCCCCACCGGCAGTCCCGGAGCGGCTGTGCGGATCGCCGCCACTGCAGCGTCGCACGCACGGACGCTGAGCGTCTGCTGACCGCCGCCGTCGCGCGGATGAACGTGCACGGCAAATGCGCCGGCCTGTCGGACGGCGATCGCATCGGAAGCGAGCTCCGCCGGCGTCAGCGGAACCGACCCATGCTCGGTTCGCGTACGGCTGCCGTTCAGGCACGCCTTCACCGCCACGGAGCGGACGTTACCGCTCGCGCTAGTTACTTGCCGAGGAAAAACTCGTGAGTCGGGCGCAAACGAAACGGCCGCGGAGTGACCTCACGCGGCCGGTTCGCAGTGGGTTTGCTCAGGTCGAGCTGCTCGGGAGTGTTTCACCGGTTCCCGACGGCGAGGGTGTCAGCGTTGTAGGCCAGGATCGACCATCCGGTCCAGATCTGCCGGCCATCGTCGCCTTTGAGGCGCGATCGGTTCAGCCCGTAGCGGCGTTTGAGGTGGCTGATCCGTCCTTCGGTGCCGGTTCGGGAGCGCTGCAGCCGTCGTTGGATTCGGCGGCTGCCGGGTTGTTGGCGGCCGACGATGAACACCCGTTCTGGGGTGAGGTTGTGCTCGTCGAGCGCTTGGTGGGTCGGGCCGGGGTTGAACGCGCCGTCGAGCGCGATCTCGCAAGTACCCGATCACCGCAGACTCGTAGCGCCGATAGAACGCCATGAACGCATCAGGCTCCGACCGGCCCGCGGTCGACAGCGCAGCATCATCGGCATCCGACCAACGCACAACACGCATATCGAACAACACCGCAATCCGTGACCGACAGCTCCGACGCAGCGCAACCCCGACAGAGCGGCGGCAGCAAGCACGGGCTCGCCCTCAAAACTAGGCCAGCTCGGTCCTACCGCTGCTCGATCAAGGCGGCACTGTCAGTCCAGCGGGCGTGCGTCCCGTGTCTGCTGGCCATTTGAGATGCAGCAGCCGCACAGGCTTCCCGCTCACCGTCGCGAGGGCCTCGAACTTGCTCATCTGTTCTGACCGCAGGCGGTCCCCCGGCCCTTGACCTCGCAGAAGAACCAGTCCGACAAGTCCGGGGCATACATCAGGAGGTCGGGGCCCTGAATGGAACCATGCTCAGTCCGGTCGCGGAGAACCCGCAGCACATCGTCAGGAAGCAGCTTCGCGACATCTCCTGTTTCCTAGGGTGGTTCGCGTACGCGTATTTTTCGACCAGGGCTCGATAGCCCGTCGCGTGATACAGCACGATCGCCGCGAGCCACTCCCAGAAGTGGTAGTCGGGCTGGTTTTCGGCGATGCCCACGTCCTGCTCATCGAACAGCTCAGGGAATCCGCAGCTTCCACTCCGGCATCAAGCCGCCCGCGCGCTACAGGTCTCGTTGTGAGCGCCGGACTTCGATAGTTCCGATGTCGATGATCGCCTTCACGTGCGCGTCGAGGCTAAACGGCCCGAGCGCCCCTGGCACGACCACGGGTCAATACCTGCGTAATCTGGCCCCCGCTTTGGGCTAGTTCCAGCAGCGCGCAATCAGCGCTCCGACGCGGTCATTGCCTGCGGAGAAGCGCTCGGATTATCCCAACCCGCGCCGCGCCGGATTCCCTAGCCGGCACGGCTTCGGCGGCACCAAGTCCGCATAACCCGGAAGTCCAGATAATGGATCGAGCAAGGCTCGCTACCGGCGTGCGCATCGGCCGGGGGGTCCGGGTGCTCAATTCGGACTTCGAGCGGCTGGTCAGCGGCCGTACCGCGAACGACGAGCCGTCACCCCAGGCCGCCGCATTCTGGGATGGCACCGAGACTCACGCCGACCCGATGGCGCGGTAGGCGGAAGCGATTGACGCTTCGTCGTGGAGGCCTCCTAAGACGCCATTACGAGCTCAAGGGTCTCCGAGCCGGCAGAACATCGGGGTCGTCGCGGCTGATCTCCTCGGAGGTCTTCTCATGCGGTTCACTGCCCTCGAAGGTCGCCCAGTTCTCGATGTCGTCGCCGAGCCTGGACAGGTAGCGGATCCCGAGCAGCCGCTCGCCGTGCTCGGCGACGCCGCGCTCGAAGACGCCGCGCTCGAAGACGTAGCGCGAGATCTCCTGCGTGAACGCTCGCGCGGAAGCGGCGACGTAGCTCGCCCACGTCCAGGTCCTCGAGGCCGTAGTGGACGAGCCGGCTGGCGAGCACTGCCCGCATGTGTGCCACTGAGCTCGACCGCGCGATGTCCGCGAACGGGGCGTCGTGTTTAGCCGCGCCGATTCTCCGCGACTCACACCAGCGTTGGCACCACGCCCGGCGGAATCGTCGGATAGCGATCCGCGTCCTCCTCGTCGTCCGCGATCTCCTGGAATGCGGCGACGAGCGCCGGGTCGGTCCGATAACGCGCCAGGGTCTCTAGAAACGTCCCGACCCGCTGGGAGGACGCGTACAGCACCCGGTACTCGCCGGCGGGGTCGTCGAAGCGGTTCCCGACTTGCCGTGCCGTCGTAGGCCCACGGTGGCCACGCCCAGGCATCCGGTGCGCGGCCGACCCTTCGGGTCGCGCCGCGCTCAGCGCGGGTGTCATCCGCCGATCAGGAACGCGCGTGCGGCCGCGATCACCGCCGGGCGGACCCCTCGAGCTCGCCCTCGCGGAGCATCCGTGCCGGTCGGGATCGAGTGCCGGCCGACAGTGAGAGGGGTCACTGGAGTGCACGGAGCACGCCTTCGGGGTCACGGCTCGAGCGTCGCCGGCACGCCGTGACCCATCTCGAGGATGCCGTCTGGGCGGTTGCGACCTGGCAGCGGAGGAGCGACGCCAGGTCGACAATCGAGTCGAGCACGCGGGTCGGTCCCGGATCCGTCGCCCAATTCGCGGCGCCGATCGGCGACCTGGACTTTGGGGCGCCTTCACCCGGGTCAGGGGCTACTACCAGGCGCGGTCCTCGCTGCTCGCACTGCTTTGGCCAGCTCGTGGACGCCGGCGCGGATGGCGGGTTCGGCCATTTGCGCGTAGCCGAGCAGGAGGGTTGGTGGGGAGTCGTTCGGTGCGGGTCGGTAGTCGCTCATCGTTTCGAGCTGGATACGGCGGTCGTGGGCCTCCCCCCGGATCGCCGGCTCGTTGTCGTTGTCGGGCAGCTGGACGGTGACGTGCTGGCCGGCGGCGACGCCGCGGACGTCGGCTTCTGGGAGCGCTTGGTTGAGTGCGTCGATGAGCGCGTCGCGGCGGCTGCGGTAGCGGGCTCGCATGCGGCGTAGGTGGCGGTCGAGTTCGCCGCGGGTGAGGAAGTCGGCGAACGCGTGCTGTTCGATGCGGGCGGTCCCTCGGTCGGCGAGGAGCTTCTCGTGGCTAACGGCCTGTAGGAGCGACGGCGGTACGACGAGCCAGCCGATGCGGAGCGCGGGCGCGAGGGTCTTGCTCGCCGAGCCGGCGTAGATGACGCGGTCGGGGTCGAGTCCCTGGAGCGCTCCGATGGCCGCCCGGTCGTAGCGGTACTCCGCGTCGTAGTCGTCCTCGATCGCGATCGTGTCGCTCGTGCGTAGCCAGGCCAGCAGGGCCGTTCGCCGCTCGCCGCTGAGCACGACGCCGGTGGGGTGCTGGTGAGCGGGCGTCAACACGACGGCGTCGGGGTCGGCGTGCTCGAGTTCGTCGACCCGTGTTCCGGCGTCGTCGACCCCGATCAGCACCGGTTTCAGGCCGGCGCGCGCGGCGACGAGGCCGTCTTCGGGGTTGCTCGGGTCCTCTAGGGCAATCCGTTTGGCGCCGGCTGCCGCGAGGGCGTGACACACGACGCCCAGGCCCTGCGTGTAGCCGTTGGTGACGACGATGTGCTCGGGATCGGCCACCACGCCACGGACGCGGCCGAGGTAGTCCGCCAGAGCGGACCTCAGTACCTGCGCCCCGCGGGGGTCGCCGTAGCCTAGGTCGGCGTCGGTCATCGTCGCGAGCGCCTCGCGCAGTGAGCGCAGCCATGCCGCACGCGGGAATGTCGAGACGTCCGGCATGCTGGGACGGAAGTCAAAACGGGCGTTCGGCGCCGCCGGCGCCACCACCGCCCTCGCCTCACTCGCAACCGCCGCGGCGTCCGAGACACGGGGGCGGGCGCCTTGGCGAAGGCTCAGATAGCCCTCGGCAGATAGCTGGGCATAGGCGTCCACTACCACCCGCCGCGAAACGCCGATCTGGCGCGCGAGATCACGTGTGGACGGCACTCCCGCACCCGGACGCAAGGCGCCATCTCGGATCGCCCGCCGAAGCTGGTCCTCGATCTGTGCCCCCAGGGTCCGGGAACCATCGCGCCTCACGGAGAGGAGCAGCTCTAACGGCTGACTGGACTCGTCTAACGCCACGATTGTGGATCTTCCATCTGCACCAGTAAACCCTAGCATCGGGGGCATGAACTCGATAACGTCATCCGCCAGCGTCCGACGCCTGTTCGCGACTTCGATCCTCGCGCGGTTGCCGTTGGCGATGCTCAGCATCGGCCTCCTGGTCCACGCCCAGCACCTGACCGGCTCGTTCGCCGCTGCCGGCGCCGTCACCAGCGCCTACGCGATCGCGCTCGGCGTCGGCGGCCCACTGCTGGGGCAGCTCGTCGACCGGCGTGGACAAACCTCGGTGCTGCTGGCCAGCGCCACCGTGGCCGCCGCGCTGCTGGTAGCGATCGCGGTGCAGCCGGTGGGCGCTTCGCTCGCCCTGCTTGTCGCACTCGCAGCGGGCATCGGGCTGGCCGAACCGCCGGTCGGCGCCTGCCTGCGCACCCACCTTCCAGCCCTTCTGTCCGATCCCAGCGCGGTCCGCGCCGCCTACGCGTTCGAGGCGTCGGTCGTGGAGCTGACGTTTATCTTCGGGCCGCCGCTCGCGCTGTGCATCGGTGCGCTGTGGTCTACCGGCGCGGCCCTCGCAGCTGGCGGGATCGTCCTGCTGCTCGCGACCGCGGCGTTCGCCGCGCAACCGGCCTCACGCAGCTGGCGACCGGCGCCGGGGCAACAGCGCCCCCGCGGAGGCGCGTTGCGCACCCCGGCGATGCGCACCCTGGTGATCGTCCTGATCGCCGTCGGCGTGCTGCTCGGCGCCGACGAGGTCGCCGTCGTCGCGGCCGCCAAGACGCTTGACAGCACCACGGCCGCCGCCCCGCTGCTCGCCATCTGGGGCGTCGGGTCGTTCGCGGGCGGCCTCCTCGCCGCCCGCCTCGGCGGCGGAGCCCGCACCGCGGCGGGCCTCGCGCTCGTCCTTGCCGCGCTCACCGCCGGGCACCTAGCCCTCATCCCAGCGGCCGGCAGCGTCGCCCTGCTCGCGGGTGTGCTCTTGCTCGCCGGCGCCGCGATCGCGCCGACCGAAGCCACCATCTACGCGATGGTCGACCACGCCACCCCGGCCGCGACCATGACCGAGGCGTTCGCCTGGCTCGCCACCGCGATGGCAATCGGCGGAGCCGTCGGGGCAGCCGGCGCCGGCCTCCTCGTGGACCGTGCCGGGCCCACCGCTGGCTTCGCGCTCGCCGGCGGCGCCGGCGCACTCGCGACGCTCACCGCCCTGCTCCGACCGCGCACCATCACCCCCGCACCCCGCTCGCCTGAGAGCGCCGCAGCCGACACCGACCGGCGGCTCGACCACCAAGCCGGCGCGCCCCGGCCGGCATCCGATCTCGCCCACCCCGCCTTTGCAATGAGGTCGGCAGCCCATGACAACGCCGGCCCGCTACACGATCGCTCGCGAGTTGACGAGCCCTGTTTGACCACACCAGAACGAGCGCTCAAACCACCACGAGCGCCAACCCCAAGGAGACACCATGAACGCCAATACGTGCACCGACCAAGTTCAGAGACCGCCCGCAGACACACGCTGGCGGCTTGACCCGTCAGCCTCGACCGCGGAGTTCCGAATCCCGCATTTCTGGGGGCTGGTAACCGTCAAGGGGCACTTCGAGCGTCTCGATGGCTACCTCGAGCTCGACGACCGCGGGCAGCGCCAGACGACGCTCACGATCGACGCCGCCAGCCTTCACACCGGCATTAGACAACGCGACAAGCACTTGCGCGCCGCCGCGTTCTTCGACACACAGAACCACCCCGAGGTGCGCTTCCGCTCAACCAGCGTGAGCGATATCGCCGACAACCGCCTCCGCGTCGACGGCGAGCTCGAAGCCGCCGGCGAGCGCGTGGCGACGACGCTCGAGCCGACGATCCGCCAGACCAACGACCAGCTGGAGATCGACGTGACGACGACGGTCGATCAGCGACAGCTCGGCATGACCTGGAGCCCACTCGGGATGACCAAGTCCCCCGTGACCCTCACCGTCCACGCCAGCCTGCGGCGCCAGTCATGACCACCACAACCAGCCCCCAACCGGTCACCGCGCTCACCGTGACCCGCGCAACAGGACGGGAGTACCAGTTGACAGATGAGCGCGGACGTGTCTGCGCATCCTTGCGCGTCGGCTGGGCGGCCAGGAGAGGAGAGATCTCCAACGAGCAGGACAGCTGGCCGGTGCTTCGCCACGGATGGCGGCAGGTCACCGCCGGAGAAGGTGACGAGCCGCTTGTGCGCCTCTCGCGCGCAGCATCGGTCGTACCCGGACCCGAGCCGGACGCGCGCTGGGTGATCACCCGGAACCTGCGCGCGTACCACGGCACGCTCACCCGAGGCAGCGAGACGATCGTGATACTCCTGCCCGCCCTGAGCGGCCGCCGATTCGACATCGAGCTCACCGGCAACTGGGAACGTCGTGACCTGGTCGTACTCACCGCCTGCTTCGCGCTGCTCGCCCGGCGCCGCCGAGACGTCGCGGTCATGATCGCGATCAGCAGCTCGCACGGCAATTAGGAGGTGGCACCCGCGATCAAGCACGCTGCGACGAGGCGGCGGTCGCCCTCACGAGCGCGACCGCCCCTCTGACCCGGCTGGTCGAGACGTGCGCACACCCCGGGAACGGATGGTGACCGTCATCACCCCGCCCGCAAGCGCCGACGCCACGGCGTACGAGCCAACATCAAATGCAGGCCTGTTACCTGAGCGCCACCTGTCTCTTTGCCGACAGCAGCATCCAGCTCGGCACTCTCGTTCAGACGCCCGCTCTGAGCCACTCTTTCGCGATTGGCGTCCGGCCGGACAGCTCGCCATCGCTTCCGACTCAGTCCCGGGCTCGTTGGATTCCAACGCCGGGTGCCCTTAGGATCGCCTGGTGCTCGACGACGAGGTAGCGTTCGCCGGGGTGGCCGGCCAAGCTGGCCTGATCCAGCGCGGTGAGGTGTCGGCGCGAGAGCTCGTTGAGTTGGTGCTTAGGCGGATCGAGCGCCTCGAGCCGGAGTTGAGCGCGTTCGCCGCGGTGTACGGCGAGCGTGCGCTGCTCGAGGCGGATCAGGCCGACGCGCGGTCACGGGCAGGTGAGCGCCGTCCCCTGCTCGGGGTTCCGGTCGCGGTCAAGGACGAGATCGACATCGCCGGCGAGGTCACCAGCTACGGAACCGGCGCGATGGTCTCGAAAGCCCCCGTCGATGCCGAGGTCGTGCGGCGCCTCCGCGCGGCGGGAGCGATCGTGGTCGGTAAGACGACGATGCCCGAGTTCGGGCTGTGGCCCTTCACCGAGTCCGTGACGTGGGGTGTCACGCGCAATCCGTGGGACCCCGAGCGCACGCCCGGCGGATCGAGCGGCGGGTCAGCCGCCGCGGTAGCCGCCGGCATGGTGCCCACCGCCCTGGCCGTCGATGGAGCGGGTTCGATCCGGATCCCGGCCGCCTGCTGCGGGCTGTTCGGACTCAAGCCGGGCCGCGATCGAGTTCCCCGGGCTCCCCACGACCGCGACGGAAGCCACTGGATCGTGTTCGGCGCGCTCACGCGCTCGGTCCGGGACGCCGCCCTGATGCTCGACGTCCTCAGCGATCACGGGCAGAGCTTCGAGCAGGCCGCCCAGACTAGGCCCAAGCGCCTGCGGATCTCCGTCGCGACTGGCTTCCGGCCGGGACGCGCGGCCGTCTCAGCGACGACGTCGCCGCCGCGCTCGACGGGACGGCGGCACAGCTGCGCTCGCTCGGACACACGGTCGTCGAGGGCAAGGTCGACCTCCGCCCGCGTGACGTCCCGGTCATCGTCGGCCTGATTCTCCGGGGCGCCCGCGACCTCGTCGCACCCGCGGAGCGACCCCAGCGGCTCGAGCGGCGCAGCCGGTCCTTCGCCCGACCCGGAGCGCTCCTGTCCGAGCGCACCACCGAGCGTCTCCTGAACGCCGAGCGCGCGATCGCCGCTCGCCTCACGGCGGCGTCCGACGATCACGATGTACTGCTCACCCCCGTGATGTCGCCCCAGCCGCCCCGGCCGGCGTCATGGAAGGGCGGGGCGCCACCGTCACCTACTTCTGGGAGACCGGCTGGGTCCCGTTCACCATCCTCTGGAACATCACCGGCCAGCCCGCGGCCTCGGTCCCGGCCGGATTCTCCCGAGAAGGCCTGCCGCTCGCAGTGCAGATCGTGGGCCGGCCCGGAGATGAGCGGAACGGTCCTCGCCCTGGCCGCGGAGCTCGAGGCGGAGCGCCCGTGGGCCGACCGGCGGCCTCCCATCGCCTGAGCTCTCACCGACCGCGCCGCAATGGTCACCTCAGCTCAGGCTCAGCGTCTATTTCCCTGCCGGCGGCCACGGGCGACCATTCCGGGCCGTATCGAGCTTGGTTGGGCGGGTCGGCTCCGCGCGTCCCAATTGCGCCCACAGCAGGAGTCGAGTCGGGGCACGGTCTCGTCGAGTGGCCTGTCTGCCGTGCCGCGGCGAGCCTCTCCCGCTGTCAGCCGGCACCTGACCCCGCCGCTGTCGACCGGAACCCCCCTCCTCCTAGTTTGTCCCGCTCTGCACAGCACTGCCTGTCCGTGACTTGGAGAGGGCGCGGCGGGTGATCTGGGTGCACGCCGGCTCGCTCACCATCCTGATCGCCAACGCTCGCTTTGACCGACCGCCACCCCATGCGTGCCCGCACCGCCCGGAGCGTTCAACCCGGAGCAAGTTCATACCTGGTGGCCTGAACTTCTGTGGTTCGCTCGAAGAGCTATCAGGTACTGCGTGACCCCGGCGTGGGGAGAAGAGATCGGGAGAGCCCAGCTACCCGATCCGCGCCGCCGGTGCCGATCTCCGTCTATGACGCCGACGGCGGCCACTCGAGGCGCTGCGCCAGCTCCGCCGGCCCCAGCTCGATCAGTCGGCTGCGCTCGATCGGCGCATAGTCACCGCCGGGCTCGAGCCCCAGCCAGTCGAGACGACGCTTCTCCGGGTCTACGATCAGCAGCTCGTCCACCTGGTGAGCGGCATAGAAGGCGAGCTTGTTCCAGGTGTCGTCACCCGGGGAGACGATCTCCACCGCGAGCTCCGCGCTCGGCAGATACGTTCCGCCGCTCCCGGGGCGGTGCAGGCTTCCGTCGGGAATCCTGTAGTCGCGGGGATCACCGACGTTGACGCCACCGACCACCGCCTCCAGTCCAGCGGCGCTCGCGAGGGCATCCAGGATCACCGCCAAGCGCTGGCTCAGCCGCTGATGCTCGTAGCTCGGCGCAGGATTCATGTGCAGCACACCCTCCCACACCTCGTCGAACCGATCCTGGCCCAGCTTGTGGCGCCGCTCGAGCAGCGCTTCGAACTCGACCGGCGCGGGATCCTTCACCAGCGTCGACATGCCATCAAGGGTACCGCGGGCTTCGCTGCGCATAACACCGTCCACCTCCATCGTCGTTGATCGCCGCGACCCCGGCTCGCAATGGCACTCACGGCAGGAGACCAAAGCCGGTGCGCGTAGGGCGGTATCCGCGAGCGGCGCGCCTGCCGTGCGCGGAGACCTTCCCCCAGCGCCCGTGCCACTGTCAGCCGGCGAGCACCGGATCGATTCGCTCGTACTCGCCCCCCGCCGCCCCGGCCGCCGGACCCGACGCCCCAGCCTGCCCCTGTCAGCCGGCACCCCACCCACCTGGCGACCGGGGCCGTTCCTTCTCCTTGCGCTCCTCCCCGATGCCGATGCGCGTGAGACCACACCCGTGCCGCGCTCCCTGGTTTCATGAAAACGCGCTACTCCAGGTCGACGGTCGCGACGACGACCTGGTCGACGACGGCGCCGGTTGCGCTGCTGGCGAAATCCAGGGAAGCTCCGGCCAGCCTATGACGTCGGTGTCTTCCATCAGATGAGCGCCAAGCAGAGACAGGGTTCCGAATCGCGAGAGGCTCGTCCTGATGGGCGATAACGGGTGTCTGAGAGCCGGGTGCTCCTACTGCTGCCGGTCCCTAAATTCAGCAAGCTGGGGCACGCTGTCGGAATGCGGCGGCAGCAGGAGCCATGACGAGTCGCTGGCGCAACGCTGGTCGAGAGAGCGTCTAGCCATCTGGACCCGTTAGTTGCCGAGCCTGTTCTTCGGCGATGTCGCGACCGCGTGTCAATGGCCATCGGTTTCTCCCCACTGGCGGCCACTTAATTCCCCATTGGCGGCCATCGTTTCTCCCCACTGGTGGCCATCAGATCTCCCCACCCGTGGCCATCGTTTCTCCCCAGCAGGGGGTTGGGTTGGTGTTCAGGCGAGGGGCTTGACCCCCTTGCCGGCGGTCGCTTGCGCAAGCCGGTAGCTCTCCTGGCCGTCGGTGATGATCACGTGGGCGTGATGCAGGAGCCGGTCGACGGTCGCGGTTGCCATGGTCTTTGGCATCAGTTCGTCGAACCCTGAGGGGTGGATGTTGGAGCTGATCGCGATCGAGCGTTTCTCGTAGGCGGCGTCGACGACGCGAAACAGCGCGTCTGCGGCGTCGGCGGAAACCGGCAACAGTCCGACATCGTCGATCAGGATGAGGTCTGAGCGGATCAGTTTGGTGATCGCTTTGTTGATGCTGTCGTCGGCGCGGTGGCGGCGAAACAGGGCGGCGAGGGAGTCGAGCGTGTGCCAGGAGACGGTGCGGCCTTTGTCGATCGCGAGATGCCCGAGCGCTTCGATGAAGTGCGATTTCCCGCTTCCGCTCGGGCCGCAGACGACGAGGACTTCGGCACGGTTGACCCATTCGAGGGTCCGCAGCGCGTTCTGTGTCTGGGCAGGGATCACCGAGGCGGCCGTCTCCCAGGCGTGGAACGTCTTGCCGGCCGGCAGACCCGAGGCGCGTCGGCGCATCGAGATGGTGGCGTGGTCGCGGCCGGCGGCCTCCTCGGCCAAGAGGACGCGCAGGACCTCGGCGTGTTCCCAGCGTTGGCTGGTGGCGGTGGCGATCACCTCCGGCGCCGCTCGGCGAACGTATGGCATGCGCAGTCGGCGCAACAGGCGGTCGAGCTCATCGGGTAACGGCGGCGGCGTGGGCGGCTTGACGGTCATCGCGCGCCTCCGATCGGGCCGATCTGGTTCTCTGGCGGGCAGGGGATCGGTCGCGGCAACGTCTCGGAGGGCCGCAGAACGCCTCTGGTCGCCTCGATCTTGGTGGCGAGGGTCAGATTCGGGAGATTCATGCTCCGAATCCCTCCCAGGAGCGGGTCGAGCGCTGCAGCGAGCGCTCTTCGGTCGCCCGCGTAGGGAGCACGATCACGGTCGCCGTCTGCTGGTGGGCGAGGATGCTGGCCAGGTCCCCGTCGGCGAACCGGCCGTAGCTGGCGCATCGCGCCAGCGCGTCGTTCACCGGCCCGGTGCCGTGCAGCTTGGCCAAGTCGACGGCCTCGGCCATCTTGCGACGGATCCGCTGGGTGCCCTCCGCGGCCGCGTGCTTGAGCCATCGCTCGGCACCCTCGCCGATCGCCAGGAACTCGCGCTCCTCGCTGTTGCGGGCCCGGGGCCGGCGCTCCAGCGCGCCCGCCGGCCGCGGCGGATAGTGCTCGTCGCAGATGCTCGGGCGCCCCGGGATGGTCAGCCGATGCCGGGCGACCTCCCGCGGTCCCTGCAGCGCATCGATGTGCACGACCACCAGCTGCTCACCCTCGGCGCGGACCCACACCTGCTCGCCGATCAGCGCGTGCGGGACGGAGTAGATCGCATCGCCGACTGACACGGTTGCTTGGCGGTCGACCTTGCGGGTCTGCCCGAAGCACAGCGTGTGCCCCAGCCGCGGCAGCCGGTGCAGATGCTCGTGCTCCTGAGAGAGCAGCTCCACCGGCGGCTGACGCGTCGCGCGGTGCGCCCGCGTGTTGACATCGGCCATGAATTGCTGGCAGGCGTCCTCGAGCGCCTGCCAGTCCGCGTATTGGTCGCGGAGGTTGTGCGCGGTCGGGACCAGATCGGCCTTCGCGATCTTCACGGTTGCCTCGCTGCCGCCCTTGCTCTGCGGGTCTGCCGGCTCACAGGTCGCGATCGTGAGCCCGTAATGGCGTGAAACCTCGACGATCGTCGCGTTGCGCACCGCGATCCCGCACACGTGCTCGACCGTCACCGTCTTCTCGTTGTCGGTCAACGCATACGTCGGAACACCATCGATCACCCGCAGCGTCCGATCCAGGCCAATCACCACCGACGGCAGCGTCTTGTCGCGCAACGGCACCACCACCCGAAACCGCGACCACGCCAGCCACGCACAGAACAACACCGTCCGCGACCCGGCGACCTCCGGCCCTTCACCGTAATCCCACTGCAGCCACAACCCCGGCTGCGGAATCCACGGCCTGGTTCTGCGCCCGTGCTTGTTGCGCCAACGCCGCTTCGCCTCCGCAACCGCCCGCCGCGTCGTGCGATACGACCCCTGATAGCCCATCGCGACCAACATCCCATGCACCACATCAGCCCGCACCAACGCGCGGGAACGATCGACCAGCTCATC
The DNA here is from genome assembly GCA_963834675.1 of uncultured Solirubrobacterales bacterium. GTDB lineage: Bacteria > Actinomycetota > Thermoleophilia > Solirubrobacterales > Solirubrobacteraceae > Palsa-465. The sequence continues at coordinate 98,521 of CAWICS010000006.1, read as the reverse complement.
GATCTTCGCCGCGAACGGGTCAACCAGCGGCCGCTGCCGTGCCCGTTCGGGCAGCCCACCACCCGCCGCGTCGCGCGCAGCGACCAACCTCGCGACCGTCTTGTGATCACACCCCGCCAGCGCCGCCGCTCCCCGCAACGACCCCGTCGCGTCATACGCCTCCAAGATCTCCATCGCTTCCTCCGGTTGCTTCACAGCCGCCCTCCTCAGATCGCGCGTCACCGACAACACGCGCCGGAGTACCGGCAGCTCAGGACAGAACCGTGGGGAGAAACCGTGGCCACCCATGGGGAGAAACGGTGGCCACCAGCGGGGAGATTCGACGGCCGCCTACGGGGAGGTTCTCATGGCCACCGTCACCGCGCTCTGCGCGTGCCGCTCGCTCGTGTGCCTCAGCGAGATCACGCCGAATCTCGGCGCGGCGCTTCACGGCTTGCCGTGGACGGCTGCGCATCGAGACGGTTACCACAAGCACGACCAGCACGACGGCGATGGCAACGACGATTACGACGCCTCAGGTCGAGACCGCTGCAGTCGGGATCAGCAAGGCGTCGCTGATTTCGCGTCCGTCAAGTCTTCCGGTCGGACTGCTACACCGACGTGGCCTGCCGCGGACGGATGGAGAATCGACGGCTCGCGTCGCCGGACGTGGGCAATCTGCAGCAGCCGATACGTTTTCGTTCGTGAAGCGCGCATGGCGGGTGGCGAAGCGCTCGGTGGTCTCCTTCTACGACGACCAGGTCACTCACCACGCTGCCGCGCTGACCTACTACGCGCTGATGTCGCTGTTTCCGACGCTGCTGCTGGCGGTCTCGCTGTTGGGATTGTTGGGCGAGTTTCCGGCCACCTACAACGCGGTAGTCCGCCACCTTCGTCATGTCGTGCCCGCGGTCACGTTGGCGCCGCTCAATGCCGCGGTGCGAGCAGCGCTGAAGAGCAAGGGCACCGCCGCGGCAGGCCTCGTCATCTCGATCCTGACCGCTCTCTACGGAGCTACTGGCTACCTCGAAGCCGCGCGCCGCGCCCTCAACGTCGTTTTCGAAGCGGGCCGGGGGCGCAGCTTCGCGCGGCGCAAGCTGATTGACATCGCTTCGACGTTCGTGCTGATGGCGCTGTTGCTCACCACGCTGGTGCTGATGTTCGCGGGTGGAGGCGTGGCGCATGACGTGCTCGGTGGGGAGGCAGCCTCGATGTGGCGGATCGCCCGCTGGCCAGGCGCGTTCGCGAGCGCGCTACTCGTGTTCTCGTACATCTACTACGTCACGCCCGACGTGCGCCAGCGCGGGCTCCCATCGGTCCTGCCAGGAGCGCTCGTCGGAGTGGCGCTGTGGCTAGCGGGATCGGCTGTCTTCTCCACCTATCTGGCCAACTTCAAGAGCTTCAATGTGACCTATGGCTCGTTCGCGGCGGCGATCATCCTCCTCGTCTGGTTTTGGCTCACCAACGTCGCCCTGCTGTTCGGCGCCGAGGTCAACGCGGAGATCGAACGCGCACAGGCAATCGCCGAAGGGGTGCCCGAGCCCGACACTCTCGACCTCCCACCAGCAGACTGACACGGACCACGCGCCCGACGTCTCGGATCGTTCGCCGCCGCCACGCGGCTCGCTCGGCAGAATCGACCCGAGCTCCGGCACCTGGTGGCCGCGGCAGCGATCAGCGCGCCCAAGGCGTCGCAGCCAGCGCTTGGCACAGAACGAAGCGCCCGTGCTCCGTAGCGGTCACCGGTGGCCGCATGTTGAGGCGCGGAAACGCCGCGGCCGCGAACCACTAACTGACGTCGGAAAGCCGCGGGCCGCACCTCGCCGCTCGGCTTGCGACATGCCGCGCGGGCGTATGTCGATGCCGCAACGCGCCGCATGGCTGCGCTAATCATTCGGCCGAGCACCTCGCCCGGGCGAAAAAAGGTCTCTCGCCCACCGAGCGAGGTTCCCTTCTCCTCGCCGTTGCGGCTGGTGGGTTGATGTCAGGCGGAAGGTGGGTGCGGGTAGCTCGGGAGTATGGCCATGCTCGCGTCCTTGCGGCATCGTCTGCGCGATCCGCTCACGTGGACTGGGGTGTCGCAGCTGCTGACGACTGTTTTGGCGACTGCGATCGCCTGGGTTCTTGAGCTGCTATCTGAACACGCAGCCGGTGCAGCAAGGGCTGCCTGCTAGGTCATCGGGCCTGGTGTCCGCGCGGTGCAGGGCAGACGTTCAGCGCCGTTCGGAGGCCCGTGGTGTCGGCAACGCGGGTGTCGGCGTCGGCCGGCGCCGCCGAGCGGCTCAAGATGAAACGCGACGCTTCCCGTGGAAGCCTCGGTGCGACAGTAGAGCCAGGGTGTTTTGGGCGATGGGCAGTGCTAACGCCGGTTCGGCCGTGTGCCCGCTATCCATGCGAGAGCTGTCTGCTGGGGCAAGCGTCATGGCGCCCATGGGAGATAGTCGTGACCGCGAGTCACGGTCACGATTGGCGGCTCGGACGTGGTATCTGTCGGGGTTTGGGCTGGTCGTCGCCCTTTAGGACGTCGATGAGCGACCCGATCGAGAGGTCGCGGAAAACGGGGTGGCGAAGATGGCCCTGGTGGTTGATCTTGTAGAGGTTGCGACGCCCGATCTTGGAGCGGGTGATGTATCCGTCGGCGATGAGGTCGGCGAGGATCCGCTGGGCGGCGCGCTCGGTGATGCCGACCTCCTCGGCGATATCGCGGGCGCGGGATTGGGGATCGCGTGCGATGCAGAGAAGCACGTGCGCGTGGTTGGTCAGGAAGGCCCAGGTGCCGGTGGGCTGTGTCTTGCTGTGGAGCGTGTGCATCTTCATCGCTTCCGGTCCGCTCTCTATCTGCGAACAAGTTTACGCGAAAGATAATACGCGACATTATTTTCGTGTATCATAAGCCAGATCGCCCCTCGAGCCGTTCGTCTGATTCGGGGCGACAGAGAGGTTCCGTAATGAAAGGCACGACATTCCGATATCCGCTCCGACTCACGGGCGAGCTCTCGCCGCGGCTCAGCCGCGGGCTGTGGCTGGTCAAGTGGCTGCTCGTGATTCCCCACTTCATCGTGCTCTTCTTCCTCTGGATCGCGTTCCTGATTGTGAGCGTGATCGCGTTGTTCGCGATCCTCTTCACCGGCCGCTACCCGCGACGGTTGTTCGAGTTCAACGTCGGCGTGCTGCGCTGGTCCTGGCGCGTGGGCTTCTACTCCTACAGCGCGCTCGGCACCGACCGCTATCCACCCTTCACCCTCGAGGACGTGAGCGACTTTCCCGCACGCCTCGAGGTCGACTACCCTGGCTCGCTCTCACGCGGGCTCGTGCTCGTGAAGTGGTGGCTGCTCGCGCTGCCGCACTACCTGATCGTCGCGGTGTTCGTCGGTGGCGCCTGGACCGCCACGACGGGAGCCAGCAGCGAGTGGATCTGGAGCTCGGGCGGCCTCGTCGGCCTACTGGTCCTATTCGCCGGCATCACGCTGCTCTTCACCGGCCGCTACCCGAAGTCCCTCTACGACTTCGTGCTCGGGATGAACCGCTGGGTCTTCCGCGTCGCCGCCTACGCCGCACTGATGACCGACGAGTACCCGCCATTCCGGCTTGATTTGGGCGGAAACGAACCGGCAGCCACGAGCGCACCCGACGCCGTGCCACCGACGCCAGCGCCGGCGCCCTCATGACCGCCGCGACGGCCAGCAACACGTTCGCGACCGGGGCTCGGGTATCAGCCCGATGAAGGCGTCCGGCCAGCACCGCGCCGGTTCAGATCCGGGCCGTCTCGGCCGTCTCGCGCATTTCATCGCTCGTCACCGCTGGCGGGTGATCGGCGTGTGGGTCGTGCTGACGCTGTTCGGCGCGGTCGCCGCCGGCCAGTTGTCCTCGCGCTGGTATCAGAGCCTCGCCGTCCCCGGCAAGCCAGCCTACGAGGCCAGTCAGCGGACGCTCAAGGCCCTCGGGGTCGGGGTCCGCGCACCGAACGTCGTCGTCTTTCACACCACCGGCGACGCGACCAAGAACAGGGCGATCGAGCAGGCGATGCAGCGAGCCGCAGGCACGATGCCCGGCGCTCGCACGAGCTCGTACTTCTCGACCCGAAGCCTCGTCTACGTCTCCCGCGACCGGCACACCACCTTCGAAGAGGTCTACCCGCCCGGCCCAGGCGGACTGGACAAGAAGAGCGGCGCAGAGCAGATGCGCGCCGCCGCCGCCACCGGCCTCCCGGCCGGCACCACCGTCAACGTCACGGGCCACGACCCGCTCGAGGAAGCAAGTACCCATGGTTCGAGCGGCGGGTCGAGCGTCCTGCTGGAAGCAATGATCGGAGGGATCGGCGCGATCGTGATCCTGCTGTTCGTATTCGGGACGCTACCGGCGGTGCTGATGCCGATCGCCGTCGCGCTCGCCGCGATCCTCAACACCTTCTCTCTTGTGTGGGCGCTGACGTACGTCACCAATGTTTCGATCATCGTCCAGTTCCTAATCGCGCTCGTCGGTCTCGGTGTCGCGATCGACTACGCGCTGCTGATGATCTTCCGCTTCCGCGATGAGCTCCGCGAAGGCAACGATGTCGAATCGGCGCTCGTGGAGACGATGACCCATGCCGGACGCGCGGTGATCGTCTCGGGCTCGACGGTCGCGCTCGGTCTGCTCTCGCTGATCGTGCTGCCGCTGCCGTTGCTGCGCTCGATGGGTCTCGGTGGCATGTTGATCCCCGTCGTCTCCGTGCTTGCCTCGCTGACCCTGCTGCCGGCGCTGCTCGCCGTGCTCGGTGAGCGGATCAACAGCGTGCGGGTGATGCCGCGCCGATTCGTCGACCGCGGCCATCCCGAAGCCGGGGCCTGGGGGCGCTGGGCGCGTGTCGTGCTGCGACGCCCAGTCGCGGCTGCGGCTGTCGGCCTGGTGATCGTTGGGGTGCTCGCGGGGCTGGGGACGCAGCTGAATCCCAACGAGGCGCAGCTGAAGAACTTCCCCGGGAGCGGCACCGCGATCGCCGGTCGAGACCAGCTCGCCGCGGCACGGATCAGCCCCGGCGTGATGAAGCCCCTTGACGTCCTCGTCGAGCACGGTCGCAACGCCCAGCAGATTGCGGTCAAGCTGCGGCTGGTGCCGGGAGTGGTCGGAGCGACCGCGCCACCGACGTGGCATCGCGGGCCGAACTCGCTGGTCGAGGCGTTCGCCGCCACCGACGGCGCCGCACCCGGCATCCAGGCGATCGTCGACCGCGCGAACACCACGCTCAAAGGGACAGGCGGCACGCTGACCGGCGTCGCCGCGGTCGACCGCGACTTCCTGCACGCCCTGTTCGGCAGCTTCCCCTACGTCCTCGCCCTCGTCATGACCCTGACGCTGATCCTGCTCACGCGGGCATTCCGCTCGATCGTGCTGGCGATCAAGGCGGTACTGCTGAACCTCCTCTCGCTCGCCGCTGCCTTCGGAATCGTCGTGTTCGTCTTCCAGCAAGGCCACGGCTCCTCGCTGTGGAACATCGCCGCAACCCAGTCCATCACCGCCTGGATTCCGGTCATGATCTTCGCCTTCCTGTTCGGACTCTCGATGGACTACGAAGTGTTCATGCTCACCCGCATGCGCGAGGCCTACGACGAGACCCGCTCCACCAACAAGGCAATCGAACTCGGACTCGCCCGCACCGGCAAGCTCGTCACCAGCGGCGCCCTGATCCTCATGTTCGCCTTCCTGGTCCTCTCCACCAGCCCCGGCTACGAGGTCAAACCGCTCGCGATCGGCCTCGCCGCCGGAATCATCCTCGACGCCACCGTCATCCGCGCGCTACTCGTGCCCGCTCTCATGCGACTGCTCGGCGAGGCCAACTGGTGGATGCCCAACTGGACGCGCATCGCCCTCCGGATCCCGCGCCGGGAGCCCGTACCCCCCATCGCGGCCGACAGCCCATAGCGCCAAACGAGCTGAGAAGCCATCGGCGGGTCGGGCCCGTCTCGCCTCCGTTAGCGTCAACGAAGACCGCCGGAAGCCCGCGAACGCCGCCGCCGACAGCACAACGCGCGCTCATCGGGCCTGGGACGGAACGGCGGCAATCCACAACCCGCTCAAATTGCACGCCGATGCGACACCCGTGTGCACCCGAAAGCAGGGCCGGACCCGCAATTGGGTCGCGTCCTGCCTCTCGCCGCTTGCGCAACCCGGCGCGTCGGCAACCCGTCTGACGCGACGGCCGTCGGGCTGAAACCCTGCTTTCCATTCACCGCGCGTACGCGCTGCCGGCTCATGACCGGGAGGACCGGTGGCCCCGCTTTGACTGCGCGACGGGCTTCCTCGCCGACATCGGCTCAGACCTCCTGTTCGGCAAACTCGAGACGCGCCGCGTCGTCGACGCTCAGGCCGCGGCTCCGCTCAGCTCGGAGTTGCGCTTCCGCATGAACGCGGGTACGACTCCGGCGCCTACAGTTCGGCCACGAGGCGCTTGCCGATCCCTGGGGAGCGGGTCTGAGTCGCCTATGAGAACACCGCGCTGCCGGCTTACTTCTTTCCCGCCCCTAACGCGGCACCCGGTGAGCCCCGCCCACTGGTGATCGTCAACAACGGCAGCGACGGGGCGACCTCGCAGATGTGGGTTCACGGCGGCGCGGCGGCTAGCGAACGCGGTTATCACTGGATGACCTTCGACGGCCCCGGCCAGCAGGCCACTCTGGTGGAGCAGGGAATCCCGTTTCGCCCTGATTGGGAGGCGGTCCTCACGCCGGTGCTCGACGCGATGCTCGCCCGCCCGGACGTCGACCTTGAGCGCGTAGCGGTGATCGGGATCAGTCAGGCCGGATACTGGGTGACCCGGGCGCTGGCGTTCGAGCACCGTTTCGCCGCCGCGGTCCTCGACCCGGGAATGATCGATGTCTCGAGTTCCTGGCTCGCGCCCCTGTCTGAACCGATGCGCCAGCAACTACGGGACGGCGAGCGCGCCGCGTTTGACCGCGCGATGCATCTCGTCGGGCTATTCGCACCGCAAACCGCCGCCACACTGCGATTTCGCGGCAGGCCCTACGGAGAAACCAGAGGCTTGGTGTTCGCGCTGTATGAGACCGTCCGCGCGTACCGCCTGGGCCCGGAAGTCGAGCAGATCACCACGCCGGTGCTGATCACCGACCCCGAGGGCGAGCAATTCTGGCCCGGCCAATCCCAACAGCTTTACGATCGCCTCAACGGCCCCAAAGACATCATCCGCTTCCACGCCGACAACGGTGCCGGGCATCACTGCGAGCCGCTGGCCTGCGCACAGCGCGACACCCACATCCTCGACTGGCTCGACCAATACCTAACCGGCGATCACTCAGCCCTCATCGCAGCCGCGCCAACGCAGGCCGCGCCGCGAAACGCAACGACCGCACCTTCGCTCACTAGGTCAAACGTCGATCCAAAATCCCCCTGCCCGCAAGGGAGCTGACGCGGATGGAGCCGTCAGGCAAACCGGTCCATTCTCCCGCCGCGGGAGCCATCGCCGCCCGCTACGGTGACCGATCGACACGGCAGACAGACGGGACGGAACGAGGCCTGCCTCAGATGCGCGAGTCGCCGCTGCGGTCCTCCCGGGCGCATGTACTGCGGCGTGAAGACGGTCCGTCACGGCGCTGGCATGACGCGGGGCTCGCACAAGACGACCTGCCGCTGGTTGGATCGTTGATCGCGGCCGACTGGGAGCAGCATTCTTGGCCAAGACGGACAGCCTGCTGGTCGCGGCGCCCGGAGCAATTTCGTGTGGTTATCGCAGATCCAAGCGGATTCATGCCGGTCGCATACGTTTTCGCAGAACCTGGCGTGGCATAATGGGATCTGAGTTGGCTGTGGCGGTGACCGGGCGCAATGATCCTGACCGTAGGGCCTGGAGCGGACGCCGTGGTCTGCTGCGGTTCGTGCTCGCGGCGCTGGGGGTGGGGTCGTTGCTCGCCGCCACCGCAGGTCACAGCGACATCGGCTCGCTGGGGGTACACGCGGTCGCGAGGGCTGATGTGCCTGCACGCGCTGCGGACAAACCGGCGCTGAGACCAAACCAGGCCGACGTAACCGTCCCGGGCGCCGGGCCGATGAAGGACATACCGAACCTGTTCCTGGGGCTCTCGACCGAATACTCGACGCTGCCGCTGGTCGAGCAGCACCCCGTGGAATGGGGGAGAGTGCTGTTTAACCTGGCCCAGGGCGGCAGCGTTCCGGCGCAGAGTCTGCGCGTCGGGGGCGACTCTGCCGAGCACGTGATCTATGGCACGAAGCCACCTCAGTTCGCGCCATGGGAGGTTTTCTCGCCGACCCCCAAGCTGGTCGAGGACTCAGCCCAGGTCATCAGTGCGTCGAAGTTGCAGGTCACCATCGACATCAACACGATCACCGCCCGCCCGCGACAGGTGGCCACCTGGATGAAGCTCCTGTTGAATTCGCTCTACAACGTTCTCGGGGGGAGAATCGCGGCATTCGAGCTCGGCAATGAGCCTGACATCTATAGCTGCACTCAGTGGGCGGGCGGCCTGCTGAGGGCGAGCGATCACTCGTCCGATACGAAGCAGCGGTGCCCGGCGGACCTGCCGAAACGGATTACGGCGACGAGCTTTGCCAAGGACTTCCGGGCGTACGCTCGCGCACTCTATTCCGTGGCACCGTCCGTCCCGGTGATGGCTCCCGCGCTCGCGGAGGCGTCCGATCACTTGGGATGGATCAAAACGCTGCTGCGCTATCGAACCAAGAATCTGAAGGTGATCAGCGCCCACATCTACCCGTACTCGGCCTGTGCCCAGCCCGGGCAAGCGAAATATCCGACGATTCAGAAGGTCCTCAGCGACAACGCTACGGCCGGGATGGCAAAGACGATCGCACCGGCCGTCGCGCTCGCCCACAAGGTCGGCCTCTCGGTTCGGCTGACGGAGATCAACTCGGTCACCTGCGGCGGAACGCTGGGCGTGAGCAACACATTCGCCACCGCGCTTTGGGCCCCGGATGCCCTGTTCGAGCTGCTGAACGCCGGCGTGGCGGGAGTCAACCTGCACGCACGTGTGACATCGATTAACCGCCCGTTCTCCTTCACTCGGCAAGGGCTCGAGACCCGCCCGCTGCTCTACGGTCTGATCCTGTTCAAGAGGATGCTGGGGGGCGGTGCGCGACTGGTCCCTGTAGACGTGCGCACGGGGCGATCGCTGAACCTCAAGGCATGGGCGGTGAGAGCGGACGAGTCGCCTGACGTTGGACCTGGGAACACCGCCGTCGGCGGGTCACTCATCCGCAACCCGCTGAATGTGCTGCTGATCAACAAAGGCCCCGGATCGGCCCGAATCACTCTGCACCTACCCACGAGGAACCGGGGCTTCGTCGAGCGCCTGCTCGCATCCTCAGCGTCATCAACCTCGGGTGTGACCCTGGAGGGCCAGCACCTTAACCATCAAGCAAATTGGCAGGGCAAGCCGCAACTCGAGAAAATCAGGCCGACTCGAGACGGATCGTACGTGCTGACGGTCAGAGGCGAGAGCGCCGCACTGTTGACCGTTCCCGTCGCCCCCAACACGCTGAATTCGCGGGGCGAGCACGCTGCCGGTCCCGCGGCACCGTTCGGCTACGACAAATAAGGCGGCGGAGGTCGCTTGAATCTCGTTAGCACGAATACTGCTCGTGCGGGGTGATGAAGATGACGGGTCGGGAGCTGCGGTAGCACAGCGACCCGGCCACAGAGCGGACCCTTCCACCCGCGGGAACGGTGCCGGGAGTCCGACGGCGACGGCGTGGAGCAAACGCGTTCATCGTGCGACGTGCGATGGAGCTTCGCCAAGGCCACTGGTCTACGGCAGGGCGGCCTACGCGATTCGCTGCTTGACCCCGTCGGGTCCTTTGGCCGGCGGTGCCTGCGGGCCGTGGGCGACGTAGTCGGCGGCGATAATCCCGTCGGCGACCGCGTGGTCGCGAGCGTTGCACAATTGTTCGAAAAAGCGGCGGGCGAGCGCCTCGTTGGCGGCTGACATTGTTCTCCTTACCCGATTGTGGACTCGCGAGAATGCTGCCGAAGCAGGTCCAGGGCTCGCATCGGCCGAATGGCCTATCTGCCCGCGCTGCCGATCTCGAGCAGCCTGTGTTTCCATTGCGACACGGCGTTGCGGGCGCGAGTGCGCCGCCCGGTCTTGTCATACACGTGCGCGAAGTGGTGTTGCACCGTCCGCGACGAGACGACGCCCGCTTCATCACCGGCTTACGAAATGCTGCCGGGCTCGTCGCGGGCGCGAGTGGCGTGCCCGTCGGCCGGTTCCTGGCGGTCAGCGCGGTCGCAGCTCTCGCGTGGTCGGCGTTGATCACGCTCGAGTACTACTTCGTCGGCGACGCGATCCTCGGGGCGCCGACGTGGTTGCAGGTCGTGCTGATTATCGTCGGAGTGGTGGCGACGATTGCTGCGTTTCGCTTCGTGCGACTGGGGATTGGCGTTCGAGGACGGCGTCCTGCCGACGCTGCGGAAGTTTCGGATTAGCAGCCTTGCGTCCGGGGTTTAGGGAGCCTTCGCCGAGCTGACCGCACCGGAGTCCGACGGTCCGCCGCGCCGCTAAGGGGCCCGGACCCACCAAGATCCTTACGTCGCCGATGCACTCGCGCGGGCAGGAGGACGGAAGCGATCACGCCGCGTCGGGCGGCTTCGATTTCCGTCGACCGATGAGTCGGGGTGCCTGCGACGATCTAAGTCACCATGACTGATACGACCCCTCTCATCACCGGTGTGGACTTCGTCTGCATCCCGGCGCAGGACTTCGATGCGATGACCGCCTTCTACGGCGAGACACTCGGCCTGCCGTTCGTCAAGCGCTACGGGATCCGGCCGGGAGCCGAGTACCAGGCCGGCAACGTCACGCTCGCCATCATGCGCACCGAGGACTTCGGCGGCACGTTCTCACGGAACGCGATGCCGATCGCTCTGCAGGTCGGTGACGTGGCAGACGCGCGGAAGCGACTTGAGGCCAAGGGCGTGCGCTTCGTCAGCGACACGTTTGACTCTGGCGTCTGCTGGCAGGCGATCTGCCTGGACCCTGACGGCAACCCGCTGTCGCTGCACCACCGCTACGCGCCGAAGGACGAGCGTCCCTCCGCGCCGTAGCCTGTCCAGCACGCGGCCGGCACGCCCGCGCTTGAGCGACTGAAGACCGCCGCTTCGGATCACGAGCGCCGGTCATCGATCCGCCGGCTGAGGTGCTGTTTCGTCGCCAGAGCAGCCACGCGACGACACGGTGCATGACGGCGAAGGGATCGTCCGGATCGTGCGACCGCCGGGGCGCTTCTGGATTGGGCGATCGGCGGCGTGGGGCGGATGAGGTTGCCCGGTGCGGCGTTCGTGTTCCGGTGTCCATCGCAGGCGATCGTGTATCGCTCGTCCTGGCGGCCGGTTCCTGGCCGCGCTACTCGCGTCGCTTTCCTGGGGCGGTCCCTGGCCGCCGTGTCGCTGGTTGACAAGGCGGCCTTTCGGGCTGATTGGTTCATGCTCGGGCGGCCTCGGGGAGCGGGTTTGCGGTGGGGTTGGGTTCCTCGCCGCGGGTGTTGGTGGCTCGTAGTCCGATTAGGGCGGCGGCGAGGATCAGGATGCTGCCGACGAGCAGGGCGCGTTGGAAGCCCGATGTGAGTGCGTCTGCCATTGGCGTGTGAGCGGCCAGGAGGTCGTTGGTGCGGGAGGTGGCGATGGCGGTGAAGATCGCCAGCCCGAGTGCGCCGCCGACCTGTTGTGAGGCGTTGAGCAGCGAGGCGGCGAGCCCGGCTTTGTCCGGTGGGACGCCCGCGTTGGCCGCGGTCGTGACACCGACGAACACGGGGCCGATGCCGATCGAGAGGACGAGCATGCCGGGCAGCAGGTCGGCGAGGAAGGATCCGTGGACGGGGATCCGTGAGAGCCAGAACATGCCGGCGGCGGCGATGACGGCGCCGGCGACGATCACCGGCCTGGTTCCGATGCGAGAGAGCAGCTGGGATGAGATGCCTGCGGCGATCCCGATCGCGAAGCACAGTGGGATGTAGGCGGCGCCGGTCTGGATCGCCGAGTAACCGAGGACGTTCTGCATGTACAGGGTGAGGTAGAAGAACACGGCCAGGAATCCGGCGAACGCGATCAGCTGAGTCACGTTGGAGAAGCCCAGGCCGTTGATGCGGAAGATCGACAGCGGCGCGAGCGGGTTGCGGTGGCGCTGCTCGTTGACGACGAATGCGCCCAGCAGCACGACTGCGGTGGCGAGCTCGCCGATTGTGCGGGTCGCGCCCCAGCCGACGGTGGGCGCTTTCACGAGCGCGTAGACGAGTAGCAGCATGCCGCCCGTCGCGAGGATGGCTCCGAGCGCATCGAAGCTCTGAAACCGGGCTCGGCCTCGCTCGCCTGGGATGAGCCGGAGGATCGCAGTGAGCACAAACACCACGGCGATTGGGTTGACGAACATCACCCACCGCCAGCCGGGTCCCTCGGTCAGCAGACCGCCGAGCAGCACACCAACCGCCGATGCGATTCCGGCCACGCCCCCCCAGACGCCGAGCGCGGTGTGGCGATCCTTGCCCTCCTTAAAGCTGGTGGTGAGGATCGAGAGCGCAGCAGGGAGCGTCATCGCGGCGCCGAGGCCCTGGGCGAGACGGGCGGCGATCAGCACGCCGGTGCTGTTGGCAAAGCCGCCGATCAGCGACGAGACGCCGATCGTCACAACTCCGGCGACGAGCACTCTGCGACGGCCGAGTAGGTCGGCGGCACGGCCGCCAAGGAGCATGAACCCGCCGTACGTCAGCAGGTAGGCGGCAGGGACCCATTGCAGGCCCGCCACCGAGAAGTGCAGCGAGCGGCGGATCGAGGGAAGCGCGATGTTGACGATCGATGCATCGACGAAGTCAAGGAACGCGACCGCGCACAGCAACGCAAGCGTGAGCTTGCCGTGGCGGGTTGCCAGGAACGACGGTTGAGGGGTGAGTGTCGACATTTTCTTCCTCTCGGACTATGGTTCTTGTCTGAACGAAAAACATATAATACGAAAACCATAGCATTATGAAAACGCGATTACATGAACTCCGTAACCCCTGAGCGCGCCGAGGCGATCCGTCGCCGACAGCAGGCGACGACCGAGATCAGAGACTCCCTGCGAGAGCTGAGGCTCCAGCTTGCGCTGCTCAACTACCGCGTCGGCTCACAACTCGACCTCAAGGACGTCGATCTCGACTGCTTGGACATCCTCGACGCCCGCGGCCCGCTCAGCCCCACGGCGCTCGCCACATACGCCGGGGTACACCCCGCGACGATGACCGGCATCCTCGACCGACTCGAGAAAGGCGGCTGGGTCGTTCGCGAACGCGACCCAGCCGACCGCCGCGCCGTGCTCGTGCGAGCAGTCCGCGACCGCTACGCCCAGCTCCTACGCCTCTACTCCGGACTGAGCCGCTCGATGAACAAGCTCCTCGCCGGCTACACCGATAACGAACTCGAGCTAATCGCCGACTTCATGCGCCGCACCGTCGGTGCCGGACAAGAAGCAACCAAAGACCTGACCCCGGACTGACGCGCAGAACCGCCGCCCCACCAACGGAGCGTCAAACCACGGGACATCAAGCCATCGAGACGTCGCCTTTGGGATCGTCCGGTCCGCACCGGGAGGGTGTCCCGTCTTCTGTGTAGGCGGCTGACCTTGTCGTAACTCTAAACCTTGGGTTGAGGGTTGTCTAGTGGTGGTTGTCAGATTGCGATGTCGGGGGGCCGGTCGCCGAACTGGATCTTGAACGCGAGCAGCGCCTTGGTCCACGCCCGGGTGCGGGTCCACTGTGGGACGGCGTTCTGTATCGCGAGGTAGATCAGCTTGCGGGCGGAGTCCTCGGTCGGGAAGTGGCCTTTGGTCTTGATCGCTTTGCGCAGCTGGCGGTTGAGCGCCTCGATCGCGTTGGTGGTGTAGATCACGCGCCGGACTTCGGGCTCGAAGGACAGGAACGGGGTGACGTGCTCCCAGGCGTCCTGCCAGGCCTGCACGATCGGCGGGAACCGCTTGCCCCACTTCTCGTCGAACGCCTCCAGTGCGGCCCAGGCGGCGTCCTGGTCAACCGCGGTGTAGATCGGCTTGAGGTCCTTGGCGACCTGGTCGTACTCGCGGCGCGGGACATAGCGCATCGATCGGCGAATCAGGTGAACAATGCATGTTTGGACGGTGGTGAGCGGGAAGATCGCTTCGATCGCTTCGGGGAAGCCGGTCAGCCCGTCGACGCAGCAGATCAGAATGTCGCGCACGCCGCGGTGCTTGAGCTCGCCGAGTGCCTGCATCCAGAACTTCGCGCCTTCGGTTTCCTGGAACCACATCCCGAGCACGTCGCGCTCGCCGTCGATCCGAACGCCCAAGGCGAGGTAGCAGGCGCGTCGCTGAACACTGCCGCCCTCCTTGATCTTGAGCACCATCGCGTCGAGGAAGATGACCGGGTAGACGTCGTCCAACGGCCGCTGCTGCCAGGCGCGCGCATCCTCCATCACCGCGTCGGTCACCCTCGAGATCAAATCGCGGCCGACGTTGACGCCGTAGAGCTCGCGCAGGTAGCGCTCGATGTCGCGGGTCGAGAGGCCGCGGCTGTAGAGCGCCAGGATCTTCTCGTCGAACCCCTCAAACCGACGTTGGCGCTTGCGCACCAGCTTCGGCTCAAAGCTCCCGTCCCGATCCCTGGGCGTCTTGATCGGAACCGGCCCGTGCTCGGTCATCAACGTCTTCGGCGTACCGCCGTTGCGCGTGTTCCCGGTCCCGCCCGGCGGCTCGACATGCGGCTCGTAGCCGAGATGATCGGTCAGCTCGACCTCCAGCGCCCGCTCCACCAGCCGCTTGGTCAACTGCCCGAACACACCGCCGGGCCCGAAGATCTCCTCCTCCGTCTTCGCCCCAGCCAGCAGCTCGTCAACAACGTCGTCCGGCAGCTGACGGCGGATCTCATCCGGCACGCGGTCAAGGATCCCAGGCGGGGGCGCCGGCTCGCCTGGCGGCTCGCCGGCGCCAGTACGGTCAGGAACCCTCGCTGACTCGAACAACTTCTTCTCTTTGGTTGTAGGCATGAACGTCTCTTTCGTTCAGGCCTGCTCTGAAAATACGTTCAGGGTGTCGGCGCTATTGGTGTCAATGCCGTTTGCAGCGTGACGCTGTGACCGAGACGTTCGAGCTGTGCGACGAGGCGTTTGGTGATCCGGGCGGGGTCAGCGCGACGAGCGAAGAAGTCGCCGCCGAGATCGTGGTAGGGGACCTCGTCGTTGAGGACGTGGTAGCAGGCGATCAGGATCGAGTGCGCGACCGCGGTGATGGCCTTCTTGTGCCCGCGACGCCGCTTGATCTGTTCATATTGTGCTCGCAGGTAGGTATCGCGTTTGCGGATCGCTGCGTTGGCGGACTCGATCAGCGCGGCGCGGAGATGCTGGTTGCCCTTGCGGGTGCGGCCGGTCTTGCGCTTGCCGGCAGACTCGTTGTTGCCCGGGCAGATGGCTGTCCAGCTGGCCGCGTGCCGATCAGACGGAAAGCGGCTCATGTCGGGGCCGAGCTCGGCGACGATGACCTGGGCGTTGCGAGCCGCGACGCCATCGATCGTGGTCAACAGCTCAGCCTTGTGACCGAACGGGGCGAGACGTTGCTCGACCTCTTGGCTGATCTCAGCGATCGTCTCGTCCAGGTAGTCCAGGTGCGCGAGGATGTGCGAGACGATCAGCGCGTGATGGGCGCGGAAGTTGCCGGTGAGCGCCTCTTTCAGCGACGGCAGCTTCTTGCGAAGCAGCCCGCGCGCGAGGTCGGCCAGCACTTCGGGATCGGTCGTGCCCGACACCAACGCCTCGAGCATCAGCCGGCCCGAGACGCCGAGCACGTCGGTGGCGACCGAGGACAGCTTGACGCCGGCGTCCTCGAGCACCTTGTGCAGCCGGTTGGCCTCGCGGGTGCGCTCCTGAATCAGCGACTTGCGATACCGGGTCAGATCGCGCAGCTCGCGAATCGGCTTGGGCGGCACGAAGCTCGCGCGCAACAAGCCACACTCCAACAACTGGCACAACCACTGCGCGTCCCGGGTATCGGTCTTGCGGCCAGGAACGTTCTTGACGTGCTGAGCGTTGACCAACAGCAACTCGAACTCGTCCTCCAGCGCGTAATACACCGGCTTCCAATACACGCCCGTAGCCTCCATCGCAACATGCGTGACGCCAAGCGCCTTCAGCCAATCGCGCAGCGCCAACAACTGCGAGGTCATCGTCGAGAACTCGACGTTGAGCTCCTCGATCTCACCCGCGGCGCCGAGGATCCGGACGCACGCAGCAACCTGCTTCTTGTGGACGTCGAGCGCTGCACAGCGCTCCAACAGACGCTTCATCCCACCTCCGATCGGGTTTGACCACCAGGCGTCCGTGGGGAGCCAAATCGTTCAGAAGCTGCTCTGCGTGCTCTCGGCACAGTACGGGGTACCACCCAGGCTCCCGGGTCTCACTACACGCGGGCTCTCAGCACCACTGGCATTGAAACGACCTCATCGCACGGACCTGCCGAGTCTGCGCCATTTTCATCCGACGGGGTGCACGCCCGCGTGCATGCGCACTACACAGATCCTCGGACACTCCCCGCACCGGCGCGAGAACAAAAGCAGGCGCCCTGCGCTGGGCAAAGCACTGAGTTGTGCTCAGTTGTTGCTGTCTGAACTGGTGTGGTGGCGGTAGAGCGCGGCCGCCGCGATGAGGGTAAGGGCAGGGAGGATGAGCAGTCCGGCGCGTAAGCCGACGGCTTGGGCGATCGCTCCGGCGGTGAGTGGCCCAGCGAGCTGGCCGATCGACGCGACGCCCAAAACCTGACCAAGCGCGCCGTCGGCGCTCCGCGGGCTGGACTTGACGTGCAGCGCGGAGGTCAGCGGGAACATCGCCCCGATCCCGATCCCGGCGACCGCGATGCCTACGGCGGCGACCGGGGCGTCGGTGGCGACCAGGAGAACGGGCAGCCCGAGCAGCGCGACGCCAAGCGCGAAGGCCAGAAGGCGCTCGGGGCTGGATCGTCGCGCCAGACGGCTGGCCAGCAGCCGCCCCACCAGGCTTGACGCGTACAGGCCGCTGACCGCTGCCACGGCCGCGTCTCGGGCCACGCCAACCTCATCATTTAGATAGCTCGCCAGCCAGAAGCTGAGCGAGAACTCAAGCGCGACGATCGCGACGATCACGATCAGCGTCGGCTGGAACCACCGCCGAGCGATCCCAGCGTTCCCGCTCGCCGCCCGGGAGTAGGCCTTGGCCGGTGGCTGCATCCGCGCTCGCCACACCCAGAGGGCTGCCAACCCCGTTGTGGCAGCGCCGAGCACGAACGCAAAGCGCCAGCTCAGCGTGGTGGCGGCCAGCGCCCCGACCAGCAACGGCGTGACGATCCCCGCCAGGCTGACCGCCACCTCCCCCTCGCTCATCGCCACAGCGCGCCAGGTGCCGTGGATGTCCGCGAGCGCTGCCCATATCCGGATCAGTGCCGAGGTACCCAGCAGGCTCATCAGAAAGGCCGCGGTGATCGTGACCGCTGGCATACCGCCATATCCGAGCGCCAACCCGGCGAGCGCCGCTCCGGACAACCCAACGCCGATCACCGCGGCCCGGCTGATCGAGCGCAGCCCGCGTGCCGCGAGCACCCCCGCGAATCCGCCACCGACCGCATATGCCGCCTGGTGAAGCGCCCCCACCAGATAGGAGATGTGCTCGACCGCGCGCAGGTACGGCAGCGTCGGCCCCAACACCGCGTTCAAAAACCCGAATATGAACAGCGCGCCGAACGCGGCCCACGTCCTCCGGTCTCGCCGGTAACCCTCCCCCGACCCACCTTCTTTGCGAAGCGGAGCTCTGCGCTTCTCCGCGAGCCGGCCATGCGTGAGTGAGCTCAGCCTCGGATTGCCGGACGACCTCGCGGCATCCCCCGCTCTTGTAGGGAAACGCATACCGAGGTCATGCCCGACGGGGCCGCTCCTCACGCGCTTCGATGAGCAGATGGAATCGCCGCAGTCCACTGCTCTTCGCACAGCGACCGGCGCGCGCCTCAGGTAAACGATCACTTCTACACCCAGGACCCCCTGACCGCGCGATCGCAACGGCGACGTGCGACCCGAGGTCGCACACAACGAGTGAACTGCCGGATTGGAGATCGACGATGTGAGTTGAGCGTGTAGTTCCAGGCCCGTGCTCGATGGCCTGTCCCCACCCTGGTGTGCGTTGTCCGGCTCCTGGCCGGCGGGGTGCGAAGCCCGGGGGAAAGCCCAAGGGCGGCTCGTTCCATCCGGGCGGCCACAGGCGAGGGGAAGACCGGGCGGGCGAATTGCGTGAACCCTCGGAGTGCCTCGTTATGCGACCCCTGTCGATGGGAAGTGCGGCAGGGTGCAGGGACTGGCTGCTGAGATGTGGCCGGCGCCCGGCCGGAAGTCGCCTCGGTCGGGGTGAGCACCGTTGTCCCCGGGGTTTAGAGGGCGCCCTCACCGGTCGCAGCTCGTGTGTGCGGAACGGGGAAACCCCGTCGGGGTCCGGGCACGCCGTTGGGCGTGTTCGGTAAGCCGACCGTGAGGAGGGCCCAACTCCCCGGCGGGAACAGGATGACCGAGAAGCGAATGCCGGTGGCCGAAAGGCAGCAGGAAACCATCGCGGCTGATCAGTCCTCCAGCTGATCGCGGTGGATGAACTGGCCGGATACCGCGCCTCGTGCCCGGACGCGAAAGCGTGCTGACGCGGTCAGGTGAGTCTGTGAAGAGGAAGACGACGTGATCCCGGAACCCGAGGACAAGCTAGACGCCGCGAGAGCGGTGAGTGGACCAGAGGACGCCTCGCTCGACTGGCGCCAGATCGATTGGCGGCAAGTTGAGGAGAACGTACGGCGGTTGCGGCAGCGGATCTTCACGGCGAGTAGGTCGGGGGACCTCGTGAGGGTCCGCCGGTTGCAGAAGTTGATGCTCCGGTCGCGCTCCAACACGCTCCTGAGCGTGCGGCGGGTGACCGAGCGCAACGCGGGTCGTCTGACCGCGGGCGTTGACGGCGAGGTCGCGCTCACCGATGAGGCCAAGACAGAGTTGGTCTCAAGGGTGCACGACCCCGCGGATGGGTTCAAGGCCTTGCCGGTCAGACGGGTGTTCATCCCTAAGCCGGGCGGCAAGCGGCGCCCGCTCGGGATCCCGGTGATTCTCGACCGTGTGCATCAGGCGCGGGTCGTGAATGCGCTGGAGCCCGAGTGGGAGGCGCGGTTTGAGCCGAAGTCCTATGGGTTTCGGCCCGGCCGTGGCTGCCACGACGCGATCGAAGCGATCTTCCAGGTCGCCAAGCAGAATCCCAGGCGAATGTGGGTGCTCGACGCGGACCTGGCCGGGGCATTTGACCGGATCGGCCACGATCACATCCTCAGCCAGATCGGCTCGTTCCCCGCCAGGGGAATGATCCGCGCTTGGTTGAAGGCGGGCGTGGTCGAGAACGGCCGGTTGTCCCGCACCGAGGAGGGAACTCCTCAGGGCGGGGTGGCAAGCCCCCTGCTTCTGAACATCGCCCTGCACGGGATGGAGACGGCCGCCGGAGCCCGGTACGGCGCGGACCACCACGCCATGAAGGGCTCGCCGGTGCTGATCAGATACGCCGATGACTTCGTCGTTCACTGCCACACCAGGCAGGAAGCGCTCGAGGTCAAAGCGCGGCTCGCCGCCTGGCTGGCGCCCCGGGGTCTGGCCTTCAACGACGACAAGACGCATGTCGTGTCGCTCGCGGACGGCTATGACTTCCTGGGGTTCAACGTCCGCCGATACCGCGGCAAGCTACTGATCAAACCCAGCAAAGCGGCCGTCAGACGGATCCGGAAGAGGCTCCGCACAGAGCTGCGCTCCCTGCGCGGGAGCAACGCCCAAGCGGTGCTCAAACGGCTCAACCCGATCATTCGCGGCTGGGCTGCCTACTACCGGACACAGATCTCCGGCGAGACGTTCAAAGCGCTGGATTCTTATCTGTGAGGGTGTCCCGTTAAGTGTGTAGGCGGCTGACCTGTTGTTAACTGTAAACCTTGGGTTGAGGGTTGTCTAGTGTTGACTGTCAGATTGCAGTGTCGGGGAGCCGGTCGCCGAACTGGATCTTGAACGCGAGTAGTGCCTTGGTCCACGCGCGGGTGCGGGTCCATTGCGGGACGGCGTTGTGGATCGCGAGGTAGATCAGCTTGCGGGCTGAGTCTTCGGTCGGGAAATGCCCCTTGGTCTTGATCGCCTTGCGCAACTGCCGGTTCAGGGCTTCGATCGCGTTTGTTGTGTAGATCACGCGGCGGACTTCGGGCTCGAAGGCCATGAAGGGAGTGACGTGTTCCCAGGCGTCCTGCCAGGCCTGCACGATCGGCGGGAACCGCCGGCCCCATTTCTCATCGAAGGATTCAAGCGCCTGCCAGGCCGCGTCTTGGTCGATCGCGGTGTAGATCGGCTTGAGGTCCTTGGCGACCTGGTCGTACTCGCGACGTGGGACGTAGCGCAGGCTCCGTCGAATGAGGTGCACGATGCAGGTTTGGACGGTCGTGTCGGGGAAGATCGCCTCGATCGCCTCAGGGAAGCCGGTCAGGCCGTCCACGCAGCAGATCAGGATGTCCTGGACGCCGCGCTGCTTGAGCTCGCCGAGTACCTGCATCCAGAATTTGGCGCCCTCGGTCTGCTGGAACCACATGCCGAGCACGTCGCGCTCGCCGCCGGTCCGCACCCCGAGCGCTAGGTAGCAAGCCTTGCGCTGCACTGAGCCGCCCTCCTTGACCTTCAGCACGAACGCGTCGAGGAACACGACCGGGTAGACATCATCCAGCGGCCGCTGCTGCCAAGCGCGAGCGTCGTCCATCACCGCGTCGGTCACCCGTGAGATCAACTCGCGGCCGACGTCGACGCCGTAGAGCTCGCGCAGGTAGCGCTCGATGTCGCGGGTTGAGAGGCCGCGGCTGTAGAGCGCCAGGATCTTCTCGTCAAACCCCTCGAACCGTCGCTGGCGCTTGCGCACGAGGTGCGGCTCAAAGCTCCCGTCGCGGTCGCGAGGCGCCCTGATCGGAACGGGCCCGTGCTCGGTGATCAGCGTCTTGGGTTTGCCCTTGCCGTTGCGCGTGTCACCGGTCCCGCCCAGCGGCTCCTGATGCGGCTCGTAGCCGAGATGATCGGTCAGCTCGACCTCGAGCGCCCGCTCGACGAGTCGCTTGGTCAGCTGCCCGAACACCCCGCCCGGACCGAAGATCTCCTCCTCGGTTCTCGCGCCGGCCAGCAGCTCGTCGACGACCTCGTCCGGAAGCTGGCGGCGGATCTCATCCGGCACGCCATCAAGGACCCCAGGCGGGGGCGCCGGCGGCTCGCCTAGCGGCTCGCCGCCGGCGCCACCCCGTGCTGAGACAGTCGCTGAAACAGGAACTACTTCTTTGGTTGAAGGCATGACGCTGTCTTTCGTTCATGCCTGCTCTGAAAATACGTTCAGGGTGTCGGCGCTATTGGTGTCAATGCCGTTTGCAGCGTGACGCTGTGACCGAGACGTTCGAGCTGTGCGACGAGGCGTTTGGTGATCCGGGCGGGGTCAGCGCGACGAGCGAAGAAGTCGCCGCCGAGATCGTGGTAGGGGACCTCGTCGTTGAGGACGTGGTAGCAGGCGATCAGGATCGAGTGCGCGACCGCGGTGATGGCCTTCTTGTGCCCGCGACGCCGCTTGATCTGTTCATATTGTGCTCGCAGGTAGGTATCGCGTTTGCGGATCGCTGCGTTGGCGGACTCGATCAGCGCGGCGCGGAGATGCTGGTTGCCCTTGCGGGTGCGGCCGGTCTTGCGCTTGCCGGCAGACTCGTTGTTGCCCGGGCAGATGGCTGTCCAGCTGGCCGCGTGCCGATCAGACGGAAAGCGGCTCATGTCGGGGCCGAGCTCGGCGACGATGACCTGGGCGTTGCGAGCCGCGACGCCATCGATCGTGGTCAACAGCTCAGCCTTGTGACCGAACGGGGCGAGACGTTGCTCGACCTCTTGGCTGATCTCAGCGATCGTCTCGTCCAGGTAGTCCAGGTGCGCGAGGATGTGCGAGACGATCAGCGCGTGATGGGCGCGGAAGTTGCCGGTGAGCGCCTCTTTCAGCGACGGCAGCTTCTTGCGAAGCAGCCCGCGCGCGAGGTCGGCCAGCACTTCGGGATCGGTCGTGCCCGACACCAACGCCTCGAGCATCAGCCGGCCCGAGACGCCGAGCACGTCGGTGGCGACCGAGGACAGCTTGACGCCGGCGTCCTCGAGCACCTTGTGCAGCCGGTTGGCCTCGCGGGTGCGCTCCTGAATCAGCGACTTGCGATACCGGGTCAGATCGCGCAGCTCGCGAATCGGCTTGGGCGGCACGAAGCTCGCGCGCAACAAGCCACACTCCAACAACTGGCACAACCACTGCGCGTCCCGGGTATCGGTCTTGCGGCCAGGAACGTTCTTGACGTGCTGAGCGTTGACCAACAGCAACTCGAACTCGTCCTCCAGCGCGTAATACACCGGCTTCCAATACACGCCCGTAGCCTCCATCGCAACATGCGTGACGCCAAGCGCCTTCAGCCAATCGCGCAGCGCCAACAACTGCGAGGTCATCGTCGAGAACTCGACGTTGAGCTCCTCGATCTCACCCGCGGCGCCGAGGATCCGGACGCACGCAGCAACCTGCTTCTTGTGGACGTCGAGCGCTGCACAGCGCTCCAACAGACGCTTCATCCCACCTCCGATCGGGTTTGACCACCAGGCGTCCGTGGGGAGCCAAATCGTTCAGAAGCTGCTCTGCGTGCTCTCGGCACAGTACGGGGTACCACCCAGGCTCCCGGGTCTCACTACACGCGGGCTCTCAGCACCACTGGCATTGAAACGACCTCATCGCACGGACCTGCCGAGTCTGCGCCATTTTCATCCGACGGGGTGCACGCCCGCGTGCATGCGCACTACACACTTCCTGGGACAGAACCTTATCTGTGGCGGCTCACCCTCCGGTGGGCCTGTGGGCGCCGGTTGAAAACTGGGCCACCTGCGCCGGTTGAAAATTAGGCCGCTCTGGCGTGGGGTCGGTCGTGTCCGGCCGGCCTTTGACCCTCGTTCGGTTAGCGATCGGGCGAGGAGGAAGCCGGGTGGTCGGTGTGGAGCAGTGGGCGGAGGTGCGGCGGATGCACCGGGTCGAGGGCTTGTCGGGTCGGGAGATCAGTCGGCGGACGGGGTTGCACCGTGACACGATCGCGCGGTTGTTGGCGGCGTCGGAGCCGCCGAGGTACTCGCGCAAGCCGGACGGGTCGAAGCTGGATCCGTTGAAGGATTGGATCTGCGAGCAGCTCGCTGTTGATCCTCGGATCCAGTCGCAGCGGCTGCGCGAGATGGCGACGGAGCTCGGCTATGACGGTGGCAAGTCGATCTTTGACGACTTCGTCCGCGATGTTCGTCCGCGGTACCTGCGGCCGCGAACGTTCCAGCGGACGATCTACCGGCCGGGTGAGCTGGTGCAGTGCGATTTGTGGGAGCCGCGGGAGCTGATCGCGGTTGGTCATGGTCAGCATCGCCGTGGCTGGGTGGTGACCTGCGAGGTGTGCTGGTCGCGGGTGATCGCCGGCACGCTGGTGTTCTCAAAGGAGGCACCGGACATCCTCTGGGGTCTGGCGCGCAACCTCACGCGACTGGGAGCGCTGCCGGAGAAGCTGGTGTGGGATCGCGAGGCGGCGATCGCCGCGGGCGGCCGCGCGACCGAGGCGTTTGCCGCGTTCTGCGGTCAGCTGGAGCTGGGATGGGTGATCCTCGAGGCGCGCGATCCACAGGCGAAGGGAGCGCTTGAGCGCTCGCACCGGTTCATGCGCTCGAACTTCGAACCCGGTCGCGTGTTCGCGAACCACCTTGACTTCCAGGATCGGCTCGACGCCTGGACCGACAAAGCCAACTGCAGGGTGCACCGGACGATCAGGGCGGTTCCGGCCGAGCGGCTGGCCGACGAGCAGGCGCGGATGCGGCCGCTGCCCGCGCGGATGCCGAATGTCGATCGGCGGCAAGTGACCAGGGTGCCGGCGCAGCCGTTTGTCCGCTTCGACCGCAACGACTACTCGATCGATCCGCGGTTCGCTGGTCGCCGCGTCGAGGTCCGCGTCTCCCAGTCGGAGGTGATCGCGGTCGTGTTGGACACCGGCGAGCTCGCCGCTCGACACCGGCGCGTGTTCGCGGGCAATCTCACGATCACCGATCCGGCGCATCAGACCGAGCTTGAGCAGCTCCGTGAGCGCCGCCGGCAGCGGCACGAGATCGAGGTCGAGATCCGGCCCCTGTCCCGATACGACCAACTGATCCCGGCATGACCAAGCCGGCGTCTGAGCTCGCGCACCTGTTCCGGGCGCTGAAAGCGCCGGCCGCCGCCAGGGCGCTGCCCACGCTGGCAGACCGGGCCCGCGAAGACGGCTGGAGCTATGAGCACTTCGCCGAGGTGCTGTTGGGCACCGAGGTGAGCGCTCGCGATAGCCATGGTGGTGAGGGGCGGATCAAGACCGCCCGGTTCCCAGCCCGCAAAACGCTGGAGGAGTTCGACTTCACCTTCCAACGCAGCGTGAAGAAGACCGTGGTCGAGCATCTCGGGCAGCTCGACTTTCTCCACGCGCGCGAGAACGTGATCCTCCTCGGCCCGCCCGGGACCGGCAAAACACACCTGGCGATCGCGATCTCAATCCGCGCCTGCCTGGCCGGCCAGCGCGTGCAGTTCGCGACGGCCACCCAGTGGGTCGCCAGGCTGAGCGAGGCCAAGCGTCAGGGGAACCTCGAGGCCGAGCTCCGCAAACTCTCGTTCGTGCCGCTGATCGTCGTGGACGAGGTCGGCTATATCCCGTTCGATCCGGAGGCGGCGAACCTGATGTTCTCGTTGGTCTCCAACCGCTACGAGCGCGCCTCGATGATCGTCACCTCGAACAAACCGTTCAGCAAGTGGGGTGAGATCTTCGGTGACGACATGGCCGCGACCGCGATGATCGACCGCCTCATCCACCACTCAGAGATCCTCTCGCTGAAGGGCGACAGCTACCGCCTGCGCGGCAAGGACCTCGACACTCGGATCGGCGCCAAACCCGCCGAGATCGCCTGACCGATCACCCTCGGGCACCTCGCCGAGGGCCGCAGAACGCCGCACAACGCGCCGCTCTGACCGGGACCCCCGCGTCGGGAAGCGGTTAAAGCGACCATCGCCGCTTCACGCCTCGCCCTACGGGCTCGGCCTTCGCGACGACGGTCGCTCTAGCTCTGGAGCCCCCAGGACGGGCCATCCTCAACCCTCAAGTGGCCTACTTTTCAACCGGCGTGAGTGGCCTACTTTTCGACCGGCCTTGACAGGGCCAAGGTCAGCCACCCGACCAAGCCGACGCACTGGGTGTTCGCCCGGTACTTCGGCAAGTTCAACACGGCCAGGCAGGACCGGTGGGTGTTCGGTGACCGCCCAAGCGGCGCCTACCTGCACAAGTTCTCCTGGACCAACATCGTCCGACACCAGATCGTGAGACACGGAGCGTCACCCGACGACCCGGCACTCGCTGATTACTGGGCCTGGCGACGGCGCAAAGCGCCC
Source organism: uncultured Solirubrobacterales bacterium (assembly GCA_963834675.1). Taxonomy (GTDB): domain Bacteria; phylum Actinomycetota; class Thermoleophilia; order Solirubrobacterales; family Solirubrobacteraceae; genus Palsa-465. Next base: position 73,038 of record CAWICS010000006.1, on the reverse strand, counting down.
CTGCCGATCAACCGCACCGCCCTCTGGCTCCACCGCGAGCAAGCCGGACGCTGCGCGATTTGCATGAGCACCCTGGTCGCCGACGAGGACCGGCCACAAACCCCACATCAGTAGGAGACATGGCTGGGCACCGCCCGCAAGACGATCGACGTCGTCTGGGCACCAGGCACGGACAAGGCTGAACCCCGCCTCACCCACCTCCACTGCAACCCCAACCCACCAGCCAACAGGACTCGCTTGAGCCGGATGCTCGGAAACGGGCACGTCCGGTTCTGAGGGGGGCCCGGCGCCGCAAGACGCCGGGCCTACCCGACATTCCGATGCCGGGACGTTTGTGGTTCCCGGGGGCGACGCCCGGGATAGCGATCGTCGGGCTGGCTCGCGGGCACGATTGCTTCGGCCGTCCAGGCGCCTGGCAGGGCAGCCATTGGTTCGCCACGACCCCGCTCACGCCGCCCGAGCCACCATGGCGATCGCTGAGCTGGTTGCCGGGGGTCAAGGCCTCCGTCCGCCAGATATGACCTACTCGCCTGGCCGAATGCAAGCAAGGACCAGCAAGCCGAGACCGCCGTTGCGTTAAGGTCGAAGTTCGTTTACGCCCTGTCTGGGGCGCCGTCGGGCTCCGCTGGCCACCAGTTCGGTCCGCAGCTCATGGCTGCCGTCCGGCAGCGGAGCCTCGTAGAACAGACGATGGCCCCCCTGCGGCAGCGTCACCACGTCCAGGTAGCGGGCGTTCGAGACCGGCCCCATCCCGACCGCGACCAGACGCCCCGAGCGTTCATCCCACCGGGCCAGACCAGTCCGCTCGAAGAAGTTCTCCTCCTTGCCGGCCCGCCCGTCGTAACTCGCGCGACCGTCGCTCAGCACCGAGGTCACGCGCGCACCGCGCGCGTCCCACGTCCCGGGGCGCCCGGCGAACACAGTGCCGCGCCAGCGCCACCTTAACCCATCCTCGCTCGTGGCATACGCGGTGCTCATGCGGTCCTCCTCGCCTTTGTCCTCAAGCGGGTGAGCGCAGATCCACGCCCGCCAGCCCCGTGGCCCCTGATGGATAACCGGGTCCTTGACACCGGTTTGCTCGTCGCCCGCGAACGCGACTCGCGCCTCGCAGGCGGCGAGACCCCCGGGATCGTCGGCCTCGAGCACGGCGATCCACCAGTGCTTGCTACCGGGTGTCGCACACGACAGGTACAGTCGCCACCGGCGCTCACTCGTGCGCACTAGGGCAGGCCGCTCGAGCGATTCGGCGTCGAACTGCGACTTGTCCAGCCGCGCCACAGTCTCGAGCCGCTCGCCATCGTGCGAGCGCGCGAGCACCACCTCGGCACCGCGCTTCTGCGGCAAGCGCACGCGATAGGCGATCACGAACGTCAGATCAGTATCGAGCGCGGCGCTCGGAGCACCCGCCCAAGCGCCGAATCCCGTCCCGGGCGCAGGGACCGCGACCGTGGCGGGCGCAGTTCCGGGTACCGGAAAGTCGAGGCTCACGGGAGCATCGTACGCGCGCGCACGCCCCGCTTGAAGCAGAAAATGCGTCTCGCTGACGGCGCTTTCATTATCACCACAGTCCCCGACGCGGACGAGCGCTTCGGCGACGGAGCAGCAGCCACGCCCTGCTGATGCCGTCGCATGAGCCGAGCTCTCCGCTCGCAGCAACCCATGGGCGATCTGTGTCCAGTGGCGACTGCTCGTGGGCATTCGAGCAGGCTGACAGTGATCGTCGGCGAGCAGATCCGTCCAGGCGCGAGCACGCATTTGGCCAACTCGGCAGTCGTTGAAGAGTCGTGTTCCTAGCGGGGACGCCGCCTCGCCATCGCTGCGAAGCTCCGCGTGCCAGCCGCACGGAGGGTCGAACGCGTGATGAGAGGCTGCAGTGCTCGAGGGTTGATGCCTGGCTCCGGCGCGCCCGCGTTATCCCGTTGGGATCAAACGGGCCAGTCCCGGTCAGCCGGTGTTGCGCATGCCGGCGGCGATGCCGTTGATCGTCAACAGCAGCGGCCGCTCCGCGTCGTCGTCGCCGGCGCGAGCCCGCCGTAGAAGATCGATCTGCATGTAGGACAGTGGGTCGGTCCAGGGGTTGCGATGCGAGAGGCGCGCCATCAGCGCGGGTGCGCTCTGGAGCAGCGCGTCCGTGCCGGAGATCTCGAGCACGGTTCGCACGACTCGGTTGTGCTCGGCGCGGATCGGCTCCCACAGCTCGCGAGCGGGGTCGTCGCCGAGCAGCTCGAGGTATCGCTCAGCGATCCCGAGGTCGCTTTTGAACAGTGACATCTCGAGCGTCGAACAGAGCATCGCGAAGAACGGCCAGCGGTCGGTCATCTCACGCTGCAGCCCGCGGTCGCCTTCCTCAAGCGCCGTGCCGGCCCCGTACCAGGCGGGGAGCAGCAGCCGGTTCTGCATCCAGGCGAACACCCACGGGATCGCGCGCAGCTCGCCCACACTCCACATGCCCGAGCGAGAGGCGGGCCGCGAGCCGATGTTCAATCTGGTGAGCGCATCGAGCGGCGAGGCCAGGTCCAGCAGCGCGGCGAACCGCTCATCCTCGTAGATCAAGGCCCGGTAGATGACTCGCGACCGGTCGGCGAATCGCTGGGCCTCGGCGCGGTAAGCATGGGGCACCTCGCGGTCGGGCGCGAGGGTCGCGAGCAGCACCGCGGAGATCGTCTGCTCGAGTGACCGCAGCGCCAGCTCGGGGTGTGAGTACCGCTGGGAGATCACCTCTCCCTGCTCGGTCAGCCGCATCCGCCCGCGTATCGATCCGCTTGGTTGCGCCAGGATGGCGCGATGAGTCCGGGCTCCGCCTCTCGACGTCGAGCCGCCTCGGCCGTGGAAGAACCGCAGCTCGATTCCGCGCGCGTCGGCGTCAGCCAGCAGCCGCTCCTGCGCCGAGTAAAGCTCCCATTGGCTGGCGAGGAACCCGCCGTCCTTCGCGGAGTCCGAGTAGCCGAGCATGATCTCTTGGCGGTGCGCGCACACAGCCAGCTGCGCGGCGTACATCGGCTGCTCGTACAGCGTGGCCATCGTCGCCTGCGCCCGGTCGAGATCCTCGACGGTCTCGAACAGCGGCACAAGCGGCAGCGTCGGCAGCTTCCCTACGCCGATCCCGGCGCGGCGCATCAGCACGAGCGCGGCCAGAACGTCGGACGGGCGCTCGACCATCGAGATGATCACGGCGCCGAGCGCCTGCAGGCCGTACGCGCGCAGGCCAGCGGCAATCGCGGCGAACGCCTCCGTAGGCTCCCCCGGGCCGTTCTTGAGTACTGCACTGAGCAGCCGTGTCCGCTCGTCCTCTTGCGCGGTGGCAAAGCCAACCGCCAGCGGCTCGATCGCCGAGCGCAAATCGGGCGCCGACAGCCTGACGTCGAGCGCCGCGAGATGGAACCCGAACGTCCGCACCTGGCACAACAGCCTCGCGAGAGCCCCATCCGCAACCCGCCGCGAACTCGACGACCCCCGCAGCAGCTCCAAATCATCCTCGAGCTGCCGAGGCTGACGGTAACCGTGCGGCAGCCCGCGCAGCGCGCCATCCAGCCGCGCCGACACGAACGACAGCTTGCGCCGAAACGGCTCCTGCCGGTTGTTGGGCCGACGGGACGCCACGTCGGGCATTTCCTCGCCGTCATACTCGAGCGACGTGTCGAGCGCGGGCGAAACGAACAGCCGCTGCTCCGATTGGGAGAACCGCTCGGCGAGCCTGTCCACCTGCGCCCGAAGCAGCCGCAACGCCGTCGTGCGGTGCAGTCCGAGCGTGCGCACCACCGAATCCGGGGTGACCTCGGGATTGCCGTCCATATCCCCGCCCGCCCAGCTGCCGAACCGAACCGCTGCAACGCTCGGGGGCCACGACCGCTCGAACGAGCGCGAGATCTCCGCCTCGAGCCGCGGTGCCGCATCGAACAGCACCGCCTCGAAGAAGAACAGGATCCGACGCACCTCGTCCTCGACCACCGGGCGCACGTGCCGGACCGCGTCGGTCTGCCACCACACCGTCAGAACCTCGCGCAACTCGCCCTCGAGCTCGCGCCGCTGGGTACGGCCTAATCGCGGGTCATCGAGTCGCTCCATCGCCCGCCAGACCGACTGCTGATGTTCGAACACCGACCGTCGCGTCGCCTCCGTCGGATGCGCGGTCATCGTGAGTCGCACGTCGAGCCGGCAAAGCGCCTCGGCCACCTCGGCGGGCGGATGCTGGACCGCCACGCCCGCCGCGGCCGCCAGCGACTCGCGCTGCGGAGCGCTCGTGTCGGACTCGTAGTGCCGCCGCCGGCGCAGCCGCTCCAACTCCTCCGCGATGTTGGCGAGCTGCAGCTGGATCGAGCAGGCGCGCACGAACGGCTCGAGCGCGTTGTCGGCCTGGCCGTGGACGAACCGGGCCAAGGTCCCCGCTGCGCCGGCGTCGCCGCCTCGGACCCGCGCCGCCGTATCGCGCAGCCAGAACACCCGGTCGCGGAAAGCGCGACCCTCCTGCTCCTCGAGCACATCGCCGAGCAGCCCCTCGAGCACCGCAGTGTCTCGATCGAGCGAGTCACTCATCGCACAGGAGCGCATCGACACCGGCCTGACCGGACTAGCTCGCCGCCTGGAGCGCGCCCGCTCTCTCGCGCGTGCGGTCCCCAGCCGGCCCGGATCACAGACGGTATGAGCAGATCGGCAGCATCCCTGACGAATCCCACATGTCAGGCATGAGGATCGCAAAAGCCGCGTCTCGCGATCCCCCCAAGTGGGGTATCGGCTAGTGCATGTGTCGCCGACGCTCGCTTCCGCGCCCGAGTCGCCGCGGACCGCGCGATCGGAATGGCGACATCTGGATCACGCCGGTTGCCGTGTCGTGGGAGGAGGCGCGTGATGCTTTCCCGGCGGGGAGGCCGCCCGGCCGGCTATAGGAATGCCACCCAGGATGGCGACGATTGAGTCGGCTGAGCAGGTCGGCCAGGCATCCGCAAGACGCGCCCGGCCTGCTGGACAGGTTCAAGCCGGGGGGACGTACTATGATGGATTACAGCTGATTGCATCGGCGCAGCCCATGACAAGATCCACGACCAGCATCCGCCTCGACGATGACCTCCGCCGCCAACTCGTCGCGCAGGCCGCGGGGGAAGGCACGACGGTGACGGAGCTGATCGAACGGTTCGTGCGCGAGGGACTGGCGAGCGCTGCGCATACCGGGATCGTGTTCAAGCCTGGCCCGGCGGGGCGGCGTGCCGCGCTGGCCGGCGGTCCGGACGTTTGGGAGGTCGTCGCAGCGCTACGAGATACGACCGGGTCGGAGTCCGAGCGCGTGGCCGCCGTGGCCGAGCAGCTCGGCCTGCACGAGCGCCAGGTGCTGATCGCGCTCGAGTACGCCGCCGCGCACCGCGTTGAGATCGAGGCGCGGGTGGCGGCCAACGACGAGGCGCTCGCGCATGCCGAGCGGCTCGCGTCAGAGCGCCAGCGCCTTCTGGCGTGAGGTTCCTGATCGACTCGATGCTCCCGCCCGAAACGGCCCAGCGACTGGCCGCCTTGGGGCACGATGCGACAAGTCCGGCGCGGCTAGGAGCGCACAACCTTCCCGACGACGTGCTCGTGGAACTGGCCGCCGCCGAGGACCGAGTCATCGTCACCGAGAACGCGAGCGACTTCGCCGCGACAAGCGCATGCCCGGTGCTGCTCGTCCTGAAGGCCTGGTGGCCGTCCACGTCGCTGACCACCGGCTTGGCGAGCGCGCTCGATCGCTGGGCTAAGGCAAACCCGCAGCCCGGCAACTGGGCCCACTGGCTGACCGCTGACCTCCGCTAAGCAGCTTGCTCGAGGCAAGCCGGGCGCCCGGTCACAGATCGCGAAATCTGTGACCAGATAGCGAGGAATTTCCTGGTAATCCGGCGGCAACTGGTCACATTTGCGATCGCCAGCTCGGCCTCGATCCGAGCCGCGTCCTCGAGCTCATCAATCACATATCCGTAGCGGGTCAACGTCAAGCGTGCGTCATGGCCCCGCGGCGCGGGGATGTCGCCGAGCATGTCCGGACGCCGACGTCTTAACCAAGACCAAGGGTCGGTGAGGAGTCGAGGATCGGAGTAAAACCGCCAGGGAGGTAGTCGACCCCGCGCAAGCGAGGGAAATGAACAGGAGAGGAGACCCATGATCTGGGTGTTTGTGGGTGTGATCGTTGTGCTGCTCGCGGTTATCGGGCTGCTGCTCGTCCGTCAGCGCAGATCGCGACAACTCAAGCAGGACTTCGGGCCTGAGTACCGCCGGACGGTGGCAGAGCACGGCGATCAGCGCGCGGCCGAGAAGGAGCTGACCGATCGCCGTCGGCGGGTCGAGAAGTTCGAGATCCGGCCGCTGGATATGGCGTCTCGTGAACGCTATGGCGAACGATGGTCCGCGACCCAGCGCCAGTTCGTGGACGAGCCCGCCGCGGCAGTCGGTCAAGCGCACGCGCTGGTGCAGGAGGTCATGCGCGATCGTGGCTATCCCGTGGAGGAGGACTTCGAGCAACGGGCGGCCGACATCTCGGTCGAGCATCCCGCCGTGGTCGAAAACTATCGGGCAGCGCACCAAATCTCGGTGCAGGCACGCGATGGCGGGGCGAGCACGGAGCAGCTGCGTCAGTCGATGGTTCACTTCCGCGCGCTTTTTGACGACCTGCTTTCCCGGGGGGGCGACCAGCAGACAAGTGAGCGTCAAACCAGAGACGAAGCTGCTCAGGCGAGCGCACCGGAACGACCCGGACCGGCCACAGTTTCAGATCAGACGATTCGGAGGGGATGATCGATGGAGCACAGCGAAGAAACTCTGAGTACTCGGGATCTCGCCCAGTCCAACGAACCGGCGACTGACCGGGAGGTAGCGGCGGACCCCCAAGCGGGCGACGCGGAAGGCCAGCAGGTGTACGACCAGGCACGAGAGAGTCCGGATCAGCCCGTGAGAGGGGCTTCGACCCGCGAGCTACCCGGCATCGCCACCAGCGCCGACGCGCAGGACCGTACCGCCGAGGTGACGCCGACGAGCGACGAGAACGCCGCGACGGCCGTCGGTGATGAGGGTGACAATGGCCCTACGGCACCGCGAGATGAGGCCGGCGCGACAACGGCGTCGGGCCTCGGGGCTACTTCCGGATCCATGGCACTCCGAGACGATTCCATGAGGCCGTCGCAGGCTGAAACGGCGGCTGCTGGCGTGACGGCGCCCGACGCTCGAGCGGTGGGCACGGGCTCCGCCGGCGACGCTGGGCCACTCCTGTCAACCGAAGCCAGTTCGAGCTTCCAGCGGCGCTGGGAGGAGGTGCAAACGCGGTTTGTCGACGAGCCTCGAGGAGCGGTCCAGGACGCCGACGGGCTGGTGGCGAACCTCATGAAGCAACTCGCCGAGGGCTTCGCCCAAGAGCGCGAGCGGCTGGAAGCGCAGTGGGACCGCGGAGAGGACATATCGACCGAAGATCTGCGAATAGCGCTCCAGCGCTATCGCTCGTTCTTCCAGCGACTGCTGTCGGCATAACGTTCGCCTTTTGGGGGCGTTGCTGCGCGTGCGGTGACGTCCCCGACGCGCCTCGCTCATGCCCATGACGTGCGGGGATCTGCTGTGCTGACGAGGCAGTAACGCCCGGTCGTCCGACACCTGACCCGCCTTCGTGAGGAGCATGTTGGTCGCGAACGCCGACTTCCCTGCCACGCGCGCACGCGCGCGGGTGACACCTGCCTTGGTACTCGCCCGGGCATGTTCAACCGTGGGAACATGTTCGGGTCGCAGCAACACGTGCGCCGTCAGCTGGTTATGTCATCGATCCTGATGTCGATGTGGTCGAGGTGCGCGCCGGTCAGCCTCGGCGTCTGGCGCCGCACGATCGTCCGGACGGCATCGGCGACGCGACGAAGGACCGGCCCGAAGCTCACGACGAGCCGTATCGAAAGGTCAACGCGGTCGGGCAGCGGGGGGTTATGCGGCTCCACTCGGGCTGAAGCGAAGACCACGCCCGGGACCGTGCGCGCCAGCCGCTGCGTGATCCGAACCACCACGGCATGGCTCACGCGTGTCTCTCCGCGACCATGTCCCAGCAGAATGAAATCCGCTGTCTGGGCTGCGAGAACTTTGACGCGCTCCATGATCTGGGCCGTCAACCGGCTGGGTACGTTCACCGGCTCCCGCGCGAGTTCCGCGACATCGGCCCAGCCGCGGTGCAGCCGCCGAAGCGCAGTTTGGCAATACGGGCAGCCTGACTGATGCGCTTCGTCTGCAGGTACAGCGCCATCGGCGACCTGAGTGAGGAGCTCCTCCAGTCGCACCCCGCACGGGAGCCTGTCTGCCTCTTCCGTCATTGCCATGAGCTGGTTTGCTGAATGACGGTCAGCCGCGCGCGGTGAATGCGCGTTTTGATCGCGGGGACGCTGGCGCCCAGCACCTGGGCGACATCCTGGTAGGAGAGGCCCTCGAACTCGCGTAGGACGAGAGCGGCTCGCTGCTCGGGTGGCAGGTTGGCGATCGCTCGCGTGACGGCGCGGAGTCGCTCGTGATGCTCGGCGGCCTGAGCTGGGTCCGGGCCGGCCTCGAGTTCCAGCTCGTCAAGCGTTCCGGTTGTCCGGCGGCTGGCGATCTTGTCCAAAGCTCGGCGCGTCACGATTTGGTAGAGCCAGGTGCTGATGGCGCTGTCGTGGCGAAAGCGCGGCAGCGCTCGCCACGCCCGGACGAAGGTCTCCTGGGCGGCGTCCTGCGCGTCGGCACGCGATCCGAGCATCCGCAGGGCGACCCGATAGATGCTGGACTGATACCGGCGCACCAGTTCCTCGAACGCATCAACGTCACCGTTCTGGGCGGCCCGAACGAGGATCGAGTCCTGAACCTCGCCATTCACGGTCTGCGGTTGGAAAGGCTCTCGGGCACGTCCGCCCGTGTGTCGCCGTGCCGGGCGTCGCCTAGCGCGAAGAGCTGGGCGGGCGCCTGATGCGCGCCTGCATCTCGCCGAGGTCCAAATCGCCTTGCACGACCTCGCCGATGAGGTAGAAGACCACCGCCCCGACGAGGCAGAGGACGGCGCGGCCGAAGTCGAACGCGATCCACGCAGCAACGAACAGGAAGCCCAACAGGCCAAGGTAGTGCTTGAGAGTGATCATCGAAGTTCCCTTCTTTCGCGGCGGTCATAGCTGCTGAGAGTGACATTGACGGGCATCGACGGAAGGCCGTGCTCGGCCAGTGCGCCGATAACGCGATCCTGAGCTGCTTTGAGCGTCGCAGCGACGTTGCGCGCACGACGGACGGTCACCTCGACTGCGAGGTCGTCGACCGAATAGCGCCCTCGAGCGTCGGTGATTCCCGCCTCGCTGGTTGCGGCGACCTCTGCCAGGCGTTCCAGAGCTCGAGGCTCAACCCTCAGCTCTCCCTGCGGATCACTGGCAAGCGGCAGCTCGCGACGCGCCAAGTAAGGACGCGGCAGCTGCTTGATCGCCAGGTAGCCGAAGAGCAGGAACGCAACCACGCCGGCCCCGGCAATGATCGCGCGGGTGCCACTCCCGTCGACATCGGACGGGGTGAGCCCGCTGATCCAGTCATACGCGGTGCGATAGCCACTCAAGGAGTTCACCGTGCCCGGCGACACCTTCACGGCAAGCAGCAGCACCATCAGCCCGTACCAGAACAGCGCCAGGCCGACCAGTAGCGCCAGCAGGCGTCCTCCAAGGAGCAGGAACGAACGTCGCTCACGTAGCCGCTGGCGGGGCACCTACTCCACCCTGGCTCCGCGCCGGGGCACGTCTACGCGTGCCTTGAGCTTGAACGGGCCAGTCAAAGCCTCGAGCTGCTCGGTGACGGCGCGGCGCACCTCATCTGCGTCAGCGCGCGAGGTGCGAGAAGCGCGCACCGACAGCCTACCGCCGGTGCGCCTGAACGGCCGCACCCTCACCCGTGCGACGGTCACGCCTCGCACCGGTTCGACCAGCGCGGTAGCGATCTGGGCGAGGGGACGGCGACGGGCCGCGAGCTTCCCCCGGTCGTCTTCGGCGAGCTGGACCAGCCGCTCACGGCGGGGTACGAGCACGCCGGCAACGAGCAGAAGCCCCAAGGCGATCGCTCCCAACCCGCACAGGCCCGCGATCACCGCCACCGACCCTGGCGCCTCCACCCTCGCGAGCCACGCCCCCACCGTGTTCCGAACCGACGGCAGGGACAGCAGCCTCGCCAGGCCTCCGAGGCTGGGGCCGTGGGTACCTGTCCCGATGCAGAACACCGCGACCAGAAGCCCGCCCAACGCCAACACCACACACACCAAGAAGCCGACGACCCGGGCCAGGCTGCGAGCTAGCACAATCACCTCTTCCGCTCCCCATTATCTTCAGCGGCCGAACCGGTGACTTGTTCGCCCGCCAGCGAGGGGAGCCGCGCGGCTGGCTTCGCCGCCAGCGCCGCCCGTTCACCGGCCAGCGCGGCCCGTTCGGCGGCCAGCGCGGCCTGTTCAGCGGCCAGGGCAGCCTGCTTGGCGGCCAGAGCGGCCTGATCGGTGGCGAGCGCCGCCTGTCGAACGGCGAGCGCAGCGTCGGCTTCCGGCCCGCGAGGCGTCGCTCCGGCGGCGAGCGGGCCGAGAGGAGGCTCGCCCTCCGGGGCACCCCCTGCGCGCGCCGGCGCAGCGACCGGGGCTTCTCCCTTGACCGAGCCAGAGCCGCGCGCCCCCTCCTCGGCTATGGCGGCGCCCGCCGCGAGCTCCTCGGCGAGGATCGCCCCCTCGACCTGCTGTTCGGCGGCGGCCACCGCGAACTCCTCCGCCGTAACGACGGAGGCAAACTCCACGTTGACCGCGCCAAGCACGGCCCCGAGCTGCTCGTCGTCCGCCCGCCTGCGCACGCGAGCCCTCACCGCCTCGGCCAAAGCTGGCAGGGGCACCATGTCGGCCACCAGCGACAGATCGACTACGTAGCGATCATCGGACTGCGCCGTCGCCGACACCCCGATCAGCGGGCCGGAGGCCGGATCAGCGGTCACCCGCACGCCACTCGGACCGGGATCAGAGCCGAGCACACCGGGCACCTCCAATGCAGCCTCGAGAGCGGCCCCCGCGACACGCACGCGAACCGATCGAGCGTCCCGAGGCCGATCAAACGACACCGCTGGGTCGTCAGCGCTCACTGAACACGAGGCTGCTCCGGCACCTCGTCGCCGGGGAAATACAGGTCGTTCACGGTGACGTTGACCTCTGTCACCGCTAGGCCAGTGATGCCCTCGAGACGCTTGATCACATTGTCGCGCACGGCCTGCGAGACCCTCGGAATCGACTCGCCGTAGTCGATCACCAACGTCACGTCGACCGCTGCCTCACGTTCACCGACCTCGACCGATACGCCTTGGGTGCGCTCGTCTCCGACCCCCACCCGCTGCGTAACGCTTCCAATCGCCCGGGTAACGCCGCCACCGAGTTCATGGACCCCGCGCACCTCTCGCGCCGCCTCGCTCGCCACCTTCGTCACCACCGCGTCGGCGATCGTCGTCTGACCGCGTTCGGTCTGAAGTGGTCCTTGCTGCCGCGTTGTCTGCGAGCTGCCCGCATCCACCTGGGTCCCTGGTTTGCGTTCAGCGCTCGTGCTGGCCTCCGCCATCGATACCTCCGTCGAAAATCGCTTGCCTGAAACTTTGACCGCGGCAATAGCGAAAAAGTTTCATCGCTTGGGCGGCGGGCTGCTGGATGCGGCGACGGCTGCAGCGATTCGCGGGGAGTACCGGCGCGTCCAACGTCGCCTTCCGCGCGATTGCGCCCGCTCCGGCGACGGCTATGCAGGCCGTCACCGGGTCGGGCGGCGATGCTGGGCAGGTCGAGGGACTCGCTGTATCAAGAGAGGAAATTCTTGCGGATCGCGTAGCCTCGGAGCCGGACCGTGGCCATCACGGCCCCGTTGAGCCGGGCCGCTACAGCGCGGCTCCGCGGCGCCCAGTCCAGGCGCGGGGTCCGCGCCGGCAGATCGCGAAGCGGGCCAGGAAGAACAGCGGGATCAGGATCCACAGGCCGCTGATCACGCCGACGATCAGGTGAATGGCGACGATGGCCACGATGATCGGGAGGATCGGGATCATCCGCAGACCGCCGAGCAGCCCGAAGCTGGTGCGGGCGCCCGAGCCGCGCCGTGCCGGATCGGCCGGCAGGTCGCGCGTGAGTTCGGACAACTCGCCCACGGTCTTCGCCGCGTAGCACCTGTCCAGGCGCTCCTGGAATTCCTCGGGGTCAATCCGGCCGTCGGTGTGGTGCTGGCGCAGCCGGTCGGCGGTCGCCTCGCGGTCGGCGTCGCTTGCGCGCAGGTTGGGGTCTCGGATCATGTCGCTGATCGTGTCGTATCCGTACATCGCTGCTCCCTTCAGTCTGTGTGGTTCGGTCCGCGTGCTGCAGGGAGAAGGTTGCTCTCCGGCGGGCGATTTGTCGTCGGGCGAGGGGCGGCTTCTGTCCTGCTCCCGGTGACTGACCGCAGCGGCCGCGTGTACTCCCGTCGGCGTAGTCGCGACTGCGTCCGGGAGGCGATGACGACGCAGGCGGGTGGGGCTATCGTGCGGCTGTGACCTCGTGGGGCTGGATCCGCCGCAGCGACCTGCGCCTCGCCGCGGTGTGCGGGGTGATCCAGATCGCCGCCACCACGGGGGCGGCGAATCACGTGGCGCGCACGCATAGCTGCTGGTGGGCGTCTGGGTGCCACCCTGCGACGGAGCTTGATGCCGGTGCCTACGCGCTGCTGGCGCTCGGTCCGTTGGCGCTGGTCCTGCGGCGGCGGTACGTGGGCGAGGTGCTTGTGTTCGTGTTCGCAGTCACGGTGGCGTACGTCGCGCGTGGCTATCCGCTCGGCCCGAACTTTCTGGCGCTTGGCTTCGCGGTCGTCTCGGCGGTGTTCGCCGGCGAGCGGGTGCTCGCGTGGGCCGCGGTCGGAGTCGGGTGGGTGGTGTTCCTCGGGCTGCCGTGGGCGCTCGGGCACTCGGGCGGGCCGAAGGTGCTGGCGGCGCTGGCGATCGCTGCCTGGCTGCTCGTGGCGCTGGCCAGCGCCGAAGGGATGCGCGGCCGCCGGGACCGCTTCGCCCAGGCCAAGCGAGCGCGCGAGCTCCAGGCCCGCCGCCAGGCAGACGAGGAGCGGCTGCGGATCGCCCGGGAGTTGCACGACGTGCTGGCGCACAACATCTCGCTGATCAACGTTCAGTCCGGCGTGGCCCTGCACCTGATCGACGAGAAGCCCGAGCAGGCGCGGATCGCACTGACAGCGATTAACGCGGCGAGCGCCGACGCGCTGCGCGAGGTCCGCTCCGTCCTGGGCGTGCTGCGCGGCAACCGCGAGCATGCGCCCCGAGCGCCGACGGCGGGCCTGGACGGCCTCGACGACCTCATCTCCCGCACCACCGCGGCTGGCGTCAGGGTCACCCTCGAGATGCATGGCGAGCGCCGGCAGCTCCCGGCGAGCATCGATCTGGCAGCGTTCCGGATCGTGCAAGAGGCGCTGACGAACATCGTCCGCCACGCCGGGGCCAGCGCCGCCACCATCGAGCTGACTTACGGACCCGACGAGCTGACCGTGCAGGTAGACGACAACGGACACGGCCCGGGAGCCCCAGGCGACCGCCGCGAGGCGTCGGCGCCGAACGGCGAGGGCGGTGGCAACGGCCTCCCGGGGATGCGTGAGCGCGCGGTCGCGCTCGGCGGCACGCTCGACGCCGGTCCCGGATCCAGTGGTGGGTTCCGGGTCCGGGCGCGAATCCCGCTGCCGGGGACGTGACCGCCGTGATCCGCGTGCTGCTGGCCGACGACCAGGCGCTCGTGCGCGCCGGGTTCCGGGCGCTCCTGGACGCGCAGGACGGGATCGAGGTCGTCGGCGAGGCGGCGGACGGACGCGAGGCGGTCGACCTGGCGCGCGCGCTCACGCCCGACGTGGTGCTGATGGACATACGCATGCCGACGCTCGACGGAATCGGCGCCACGAGCGCGATCGCCGCGGATCCGACGCTCGCCGGCATCCGGATCATGATCCTGACCACCTTCGAACTCGACGAGTACGTGTTCGACGCGATCCGCGCCGGGGCCGCCGGCTTCCTAGTCAAGGACACCAAGCCGAGCGACCTGATCGACGCGGTGCGAGTCGTGGCCGCCGGCGAAGCGCTGCTGTCGCCGTCGGTCACCCGCCGGCTGATCGGCGAGTTCGCCGCGCGTGCCAAGGAGCCGCCGCGATCAGCCGCGCTCGAGGAGCTGACCGACCGCGAGCGCGAGGTGATGACGCTCGCAGCCGCCGGCCTGTCCAACCAGCAGATCGCCGAGCGCCTCGTCGTCAGCTCCGCCACGGCCAAGACACACATCAGCCGAGCGATGATCAAGCTCGGCGCCCGGGACCGCGCCCAACTCGTCGTGATCGCCTACGAGTCCGGCCTCGTGCGACCCGGCTGGTCCGAATGACGGACGGGCGCATAGCCTCGCTCTGGAAGAATCCGCAGATGGGGAGTCCCTGCGAATGGGCTGCGCCGGCGGGGTATGTGGTGTCCACGGACCCGGGTCGCCTTGACGTCGATCGCATCCACCGTTTCCTGTCGACCGCCTACTGGTCGACGGGCATCCCGCTTGACGTAGTTCGGCGTTCGATCGCCAACTCGCTGCCGTTTGGGCTGTATGCGCCCTCCGGTGAGCAGGCCGGGTTCGCACGGGTGGTGACCGATCGCGCGACGTACGCCTATCTCGGCGATGTCTACGTCGAGACAGCCCACCGCGGTCACGGGCTCGGCAAGTTCCTGGTCTCCTGTGTAGTCGCCCATCCTGAGCTTAAGGGACTCCGCCGCTGGGCACTGGCGACCGCCGACGCCCACGGCCTCTATGCCCGCCACGGATTCAGGCCGCCGGCGAACCCGGACATCCATCTGTTTATCGAGCGGGCACCGGCTGAGCTGTGGCCACCACAGGCAGAACCCGACGGAGGTGTTGCAACGGGCGCCTGAACGATCCGTTACGAGGCTGTCACCCGGCACCTGTTATTGAGACTTTGCACGCATGAGCAGCGCTCCCAGGACTTCAGGACGGTCGTTGTCTGCACATTCGCTCCCGGAGGCGGAGCCAGCAAGCGGACCGCAGGCCCTTTCTGTCAGCGGGCTAGGAAAGCGATATCGCTCGGTGATCGCGCTCGACGGGGTGGAGCTATCGGTGGGGCTGGGCGAGCTCGTGGGGCTGGTGGGCGCGAATGGAGCCGGCAAGTCGACGCTGATGAAGATCGCGTGCGGCCTGGTCCGTCCGACGACGGGCACGGCGCGGATCTTTGGAGCCCATTCGGATACGCGGGAGGCCCGTCGGACACTCGGGTATCTCGCGGAGCTGTTTCGCTTTCCGGGCTGGTGCACCGGGTCAGAGGTGCTCGCGCTGCATCAGCGGTTATCCGGTTCACAGGGAGGCCGGCACGAGCAAAATGAGTTGCTCGAGCTCGTGGGCCTAAGTGACGCCGCAAATCGGCGGGTCGAGGAGATGTCCAAAGGCATGCAGCAGCGTCTCGGGATCGCCCAGGCACTGGTTGGCGAGCCGCGACTCCTGCTGCTCGACGAGCCAACCAGCGCCCTCGACCCGGCGGGCCGGCGCACGATTCGAACGCTGCTGCTCGAGCTACGTTCTCGCGGGATCGCTGTGTTGCTCAACTCGCATCTGCTCGGCGAGGTCGAGCGCGTTTGCGACCGGGTTGTAATCCTCGCGGGCGGGAAGGTCGTGACCGCCGGGCGGCCCGAGGAGCTCACCATGCGCGGTGGCGTGGAGATTCAAACTGGGAACGGCACGCGCCGGTTTCCCGATGCGCGCCGAGAGGACGTGCCACGCATCGTTGCGCAGCTGGTCTCTGACGGGGTCGAGATTTACGAGGTGACCGTGATCCGATCCACCCTCGAGGATGAGTATCTGCGACTGGTGGACCCGACGTGATGGCCACCTTCATCATTGCGCGCCACGTCGTGCAGGAGAGCGTCCGCCGCCGGGTGTTTGTGGTCGTGTTCCTGCTGACACTGGTCTTCCTGGGGCTGTTCATCTTCGCAACCGTGAAGGCGTTCGCTGGGCCGGCACCGTTCGTGTTCGGGAGCGGCAATCTCATCGATGCCGGTCAGATCACCTCGATCACCACGGTCACACTGCTCGGACTCGGTGCGTTCGCATCGCTGTTCCTGGCGACCGTGCTCGCGGTGTTTCTCACGCTCGGAGCCGTTCGCGGCGATGCCGAGCGTGGCCTCCTCCAGCCACTCGTCGTGCGTCCGCTCGGGCGCGCGGAGATCCTCCTGGGAAGATTCGTCGGGGCGGTCGCCGTATGCGTCACATACCTCACGGCGCTGTACGCGGCGGTGGTGGTGATCGTTCACCAAGCTGGTGGTCGTTGGCCCGACCACGTCCTCGGTCCCGGCATCGCGCTCAACGCCGCGATCACCATTCTGGTGGCCATGGCGCTGCTCGGCTCCGTGTTTCTGTCGGCGACCGCCAACGGGATCGCCATATTCATGCTTTACGGGGCCGGCCTGGTGTCCGGGCTCCTGGCCAGCATCGCCGCTGCGATCGGGGCGCAAACCCTCCTCACAATCGCTCACGACATAGCGATCGCGCTGCCGTTCGAAGGGCTCTACCAAGCCGCCCTGCACGCGCTCGGCTCGAACCAGACGGGCGTCACCAGAGTCCTCGTCAACCTCGGCCCGTTCGGCTCGTCCCACGCCGGCAGCGTTTCCTTCGACATCTGGTCGGCCGGCTATCTCGTGATCGCGGCACTCATAGCGATCGTCGGGTTCGAGCGGCGAGACCTTTAAACACTGGCAGCGGGCCTCTCCGGCGGTCAAGATCCGCCCGGCCGGGCCGATTCCAAGGGGTGATGAGCCTCGAGGCCGCAATCGGCCGCGTCGACCAGATTTTGGCGTACCAGCAAGCCCTGTTAGACCCTGGGTCGGTGGCGGCTGCCTCGTCGGGTTCGCCCGCGAGCGGGTTCGCCGCGCAGCTCGCCTCGGCACAAGCCACGCAATCGCCAGCACCGGAGGCGGCAGCCGGCGACACCGGATTGTCGCCTTTCACCTCGGGTGCGGTCCCCAGCTCCCTGGGCCTGTCGAACGTCGGCTCAGCGACCGGACTGTCCGGCGCGGCCAGGATGTTGGCGGCCGCGAAGGCGGCGCTGGGCGGCACCTACAGCCAGGCCAATCACGACGCGGTCTCCGACACCGGCAGCCAGATCCAGCAGCTCGGGACCGACTGCTCAGGATTCGTCTCCTACCTGATGGGACCGAACGGGATCGGGGATTGGTCGCAGAGCTACGCCACGCCGAGCATCCCGACGGCGCCCGGCATGCAGCCCGGCAACGGCTTGTACGTCACGATCTGGAACAACCCGAACCCCGGCAACGCGGGCCACGTCTGGATCGAGATCCTCGGCCAGTACTTCGAGTCGTCGGGCAGCGGCGGGGTCCATCAGATGGACCAGGGCGAAGTCAACCAGTACCTGAGCAGCGGTCAGTACCAGCCGTTCCACCCTGCCGGCATGTGACCCCGCCCGGGGTCGTCAACCCCGGTCTCGAGCGGACAGTGCCATAGCCTTTGTCGTGTGACTTGGGCCGTCGACGTGACCGCGATCCCGCCCGGGACGCCGGCGCCGCTGCCGGGCGTGGCCGCTGCGGCGGTGGAGGAGGCACTCGCGCGCCCCGCCGCGCAGCAGCCGGCGTGGCCGGATCCGGACCTGCTCGCGCACGTGCGCGGGATTTTGGAGAACGTGCCGCCTATTGCGGTGCCGGCGGAGATCGACCGGCTCCAGGCGCGACTGGGGATGGTGGCGCGCGGCGAGGCGTTCCTGTTACAGGGCGGGGATTGCGCGGAGACGTTCGTCGACAACACCGAGTCGCATCTGCGGGGATCGATCCGGACGCTGTTGCAGATGGCGGTGGTGCTGACCTATGGCACCTCGATGCCGGTCGTCAAGGTGGGGCGGATCGCGGGCCAGTACGCCAAGCCGCGGAGCGCGGAGCTGGACTCGGCCGGACTGCCGTCGTATCGCGGCGACATGGTCAACGGACTCGAGCCGACGCCCGAGGCGCGGCGGCCGGATCCCAGCCGGCTGGTGCGCGCCTACGCCAACGCGGCGGCGGCGATGAACCTGGCCCGGGCGATCACGGGGGCCGGGCTGGCGGATCTGCACCACCTGCACGAGTGGAACATGGACTTCGTGCGCCGCTCGAGCGCCGGCGAGCGCTACGAGCGGGTCGCCACCGAGATCGACCGGAGCCTGCGATTCATGTCGGCCTGCGGCGTCGAGGACAGCTCGCTGCGCACGGTGGAGCTGTACTGCAGCCACGAGATGCTGGTGCTCGACTACGAGCGCGCGCTGCTGCGGGCGGAAGGCGAGCGTCTATACCTGCTGTCGGGCCATCAACTGTGGATCGGCGACCGCACCCGCCAGCGTGACGGGGCTCACGTCGCACTCGGCGCGCTGATCGCCAACCCGATCGAGGTGAAGGTGGGACCGACCGCCACGCCCGAGGAGGCGGTTGAGCTGGTCGAGCGTCTGGATCCGGCGCGGATCGACGGCCGGGTCACCCTCGTCTCGCGGATGGGCAACGCGGCGGTCCGGGAGCTCTTGCCGCCGATCATCGAGGCGGTAACGCGCTCCGGGCACCGCGTCGTGTGGCAGTGCGACCCGATGCACGGCAACACCGAGGAATCGCCGAGCGGGCACAAGACTCGGCACTTCGACCGGATCATGGACGAGGTCGAGGGGTTCTTCGAGGTCCACCAGCAACTGGGCACCCATCCGGGCGGCATCCACATCGAGCACACCGGCGAGGACGTGACCGAGTGCCTCGGCGGCGCCCAGATGATCTCCCACAGCGAGCTCTCCTCGCGCTACGAGACGGCGTGCGACCCGCGGCTGAACACCCAGCAGGCCCTCGAGCTCGCATTCCTCGTCGTCGAGATGCTCCGGCGCACGGTCGGATGACGCCCCTCGCCTGACCGCGCCACGCCGAGCGCCCCCAAAGAGCAATTCCCGAACTGAAGTAAGCTCAGGTGCGCTATGCTTCCCTCAGTCCAGATCGAGGGAACTTCAAGGAGAACCGGCGATGTCCGAATCAGATTCAGTCGACCTTCTCGTCTTCGGCGGTGGCATGGCGGGAATGAGCGCGGCGGCTCGCGCCAGCAGCGACGGAGCGAGCGTGGTGCTCGTCGAGAAGGGGCAGAGCATCGGCGGCTCGGCGATGTACGCGGGTTTCATCTGGACCGCGCCCACGATCGAGGTGATGCGCGAGGTCAACCCCGACGCCGATCCTGCGCTGTCGGCGCAGGTGGTCGAGCACTACGGCGAGGCGGTCGAATGGGTCCGCTCCCTCGGCGTGCATGTGGCCGATCCCGTCAGCGTGCTTGGTTACGGCCGCGGGTCCCAGACCGACATGGCCAACTATCTAATGGCCTGTGAGCGCCAGGTGCGCGAGCACGGGGAGATCCTCACGGGGTGGTCGGCCCAGCGACTCCTGATCGAGGACGGGGCCGTGGTCGGGGCCGAAATCCAGAACGGTTCCGGTGAGCAGCGGGTGATCCACGCACGATCGACGCTGCTGGCCACCGGCGGCTTCGGCGGCGACCCCGCCCTGCGCGCCCAGCACATTCACCCGCTGGCCGAGAACCTGCCGCTGCGGGCCAACACCAACAGCGTGGGCGACGGCCTGCGGCTCGCGCAGTCCGCGGGCGGCGCCTTCGGACCGCCCGATGCCGGCTTCTACGGCCATCTGATCCCCTCCAAGGTCGCCTACACCAACCCCTATGAGTTCACCGACCTGACCTTCTACCACTCCGAGCACGGGGTGCTGCTCAACCTGGAGGGAAAGCGGTTCTGCGACGAGACGATCGGCGACCATCTCAACACGCTGTACGTGCTCGACCAGCCGCAGGCGCGGGCGCTGCTCGTCTACGACCAGCGCGTTCACGACGAGTGGATGATGGCTCCGTATGTCGAGGGCGTCGAGCCGCTCGACAAGTTCCAGCTCGCCTACCGCCGGAGCGCTCGCGCCGCCGTGGCGGACGAGATCGAGGAGTTCGAGGCGCTGCCCGAGGAATGGGGGTATCCCGGGGAGGCCTCGAGGGACACGCTGCTCGAGTTCAACCGGCAGTGCGAAGCCGGCGCGCCGAACCCGAGCCGCAAGCTCGACGCCGCCCCGCTGGTCAACCCGCCCTTCTACGTGATCGAGGTCATACCAGCCATCACGTTCACGTTCAGCGGCCTCCGGATCGATCCGCAGGCGCGGGTGCTCGACGAATCGGGCGAGGTGATCCCCGGCCTGCTCGCCGCCGGCGCGGACGCCGGCGGCGTGTTCAACCGCGCCTACGCCGGCGGTCTCGCATGCGCCCTGGTGTTCGGCTTGCAGGCGGCGGCGACCGCCATGGCTGAGCGCGCCGCCTCCGCCTGACTCGATGACCGGCGACCCCGTTCGCGTCGGGATCGTCCTCCGTGAGCAGGATCTCACCGCGTGGGCGGGCCGCCTGCCCGCGCTCGCTGCCCGCGCCGCGGAGGCGGGCGTCGATCACCTCACGGTGGGCGACCACGTGAGCTTCGCGGACGGCCACGGCGCGGATGGACTGATCCAAGCCGCCGCACTCCTGTCGGCCCATCCCGAGCTCAACGTACAGACCGGCGTCTACCTGCTCGCGCTGCGCCACCCGGCCGTCGTCGCGCGCCAGCTCGCGACGATCGCACAGTTCGCACCAGACAGGTTCACGTTCGGCGTCGGCGTCGGCGGGGACGATCCGAGCGAGCTCGAGTTGTGCGGCATCGACCCTCGCGAGCGCGGCGCTCGGACCAACGAGGCCCTGCGCTGCCTGCGCCTGTTCATGACCGGCGAGCAAGTCGACTTCGAGGGTCGGTTCTTCAGCCTCCATGGCGCGATTCGCCCCGCACCGAAACCCCCAATCCCAATCCTCGTGGGCGGTAGGTCGGACGCCGCCCTGGTGCGCACGGGACGCCTGGGCGACGGCTGGCTGGCGCTGTGGATCTCGCCTCGGCGGTTCGCGGAGGCGGTCGACCGGATCGAGACCGCCGCCGCGGAGAGCAACCGAGCCGACGTCGCGTGGCGCCACGCGCTTCAGCTCTGGGCCGGTTTCGGTGTGTCGCGGCCGGAGGCCCGGCAGCGGCTGAGCGCGGCGATGGAAGCCGCCTACTCGGTGCCGTTCGAGCGATTCGAGCGCTACGTGGCCTACGGACCGGCCGCGACGATCGCCGAGGCGCTCACGCCGTATCTGGCGGTTGGCTGCCGGCGGTTCAACTTCGTCGCTGAGGCGGGGAGCCTGCCAGGCGCCATCGACGGCGCAGCTGAGGTGAAGGCACTTCTGACGGCGGGCCTGCAGGGGGAGCCCCCGGCTCACGCCTGAACGAGCGTAACTGGCTTTCAATGGGGCTTTTCGTGCCCTAACGCCGCATCAACTTGACTTCGCAGCGATCCCTGTCTAGGATCCCAACCTGAGTTCAATTCACCCAGAGGAGAGGGTGCTTCATGCGATATGGCTGCCGCGCCGCATCGGTGCGCGGATCAAATTGGCTTCAGTTCGATCGAGCGGCGTTCGTCCGCCATCTAGGGGGGACGCGTCGTGGTAACCGTTAGCGAGCAGCAGAGTCCGCAGCGCGGGCGGCGCCGGAAGTTCAACAGCGGTTTCGACCGGTTCAGCGGGCTCTACCTATGGGCGCTGTTCATCATCGTCTTCGGACTCTGGGTCCCCTCGAGCTTCCTGAGCACGTCGACGCTCCACAGCGTCGCCGCTCAGCAGGCGGTCACCGGGATGATCGGCCTCGCCGTGCTGATCCCGCTCGCGGCCGGTCTCTACGACCTGTCGGTCGGGGCGACGGCGAACGTGTCGGGGATCCTCAGCATCGTCCTCATGAACAACGATCACTGGGCGGTGGTGCCCGCGATCGTCGCCGGCATCGTCATCGCGGTCGCGATCGGCCTGACCAACGCGTTGATCGTGGTAAAGCTGGGCGTGAACTCGTTCATTGCAACGCTGGGCATGGGATCCATCCTCGCGGCGATGCAGGTGATCATCTCGTCGAACAGCCAGCCGATCCCCCCGTCTTCGTCGGCCTGGAACAACCTCACGCAGACCACGGTCGGCGGATTCCAGATCGTCGTGCTGTATCTGATCATCCTGGCCTTTCTGCTGTGGTGGCTGACGGCCCACACGCCGGTCGGTCGCTACCTGTACGCGATCGGGGGCAACAACGAGGCGGCGCGCCTTTCGGGCGTGCGCATCGAGCGCTACACGACGTTTGCGCTGGTGTCGTCCGCGACCATCGCGGGGCTCGCCGGCGTCATGTTCTCGTCGCTGAATGGGCCTTCGCTGGACTTCGGTTCGACCCTCTTGCTGCCGGCATTCGCGGCGGCATTCCTCGGATCGACGCAGCTGATTCCCGGTCGGTTCAACGTCTGGGGCACGCTGCTCGCGATCTATGTCCTGGCCACCGGTGTGCAGGGGCTCCAACTCGTATCCGGGGCCAGTTGGCTGAGTGACATGTTCAACGGCGTGGCGCTGATCATCGCGGTCGCGCTGTCGATCAAGCGCTCACCGTCAGCGCTGGCACAGCGGATCCGGGCCAGGCTGCGGCCTGGTTCGCCGGGGGCAACCGGGAGCCCTGAGCAGCCTGGCACCGGGGCGGATGGAGATCTGGAAGCGCTCAGCGCTCCCGTCGGATCCGAAGCCGCCGGACCCCACTGAAGTACCGCCGTTCCCACGCGCAGCGATGCGCGATCTGACGCCGCCTTCGGCGAACTCGTGACCCGTAATGCAGACCAAAAGGAGACGCACATGACGCACCACTCGAAACTCGACCGCCGGCGCGGAGGACGGCCGCGCGTACGCGGGTTCGCGGTGATCGTCGGCATGTTCGCGATCGTTCTCGCGCTCGCGGCCTGCGGTTCCTCCAGCTCCTCGAGCTCCGCCAGTTCCGCCGGCTCCTCCGGTTCGACCGGCACGAGCGCATCGAACGCGTCGGCGTCCTCGGGTTCGGGATCGGTCAGCGCGGCGAGCGCGGCCCTCACGCCGTACAAGTCGCTGCCGACGAAGATCAACATTACGACCCCGCTCAAGTCCGCGCCCCCTAAGGGCAAGACGGTCGTGATGCTAGGGACGAACAACCCGTCGAACGTGATCATCCAGCAGGGGATGGCGAAGCTCGCCAAGGACGCGGGTTGGAGTTTCTCAGTGGCCAGCTACGACCCCGCCAATCCAGGGACGTTCACCCAGGCGGAGACCACGGCGCTGTCGAAGCACCCGCAGTATCTGGTCGAGGCCGGACTGCCGCTGAGCGCGGCGCAGCTCGCGACGGCAAAGAACGCTGGGGCCAAGTGGATTCTCGACTCGGTCTACCCGGTCCAGGTGAAGGACCCGGTCATCGGCCAGGTCGATGCGTACGCCCAGGACGCCCTGATGGGCAAGATCATCGCGGACTACTTCATCACCGATTCCGGCGGCAAGGGCAACGCGGTGATCGAGCACATCCCCTCGTATCCGATCCTCGACGGGTTCACAACCGGCTTCGGTAACGAGGTCAAGGCGCAGTGCCCGGGCTGCAAGACCTCCACGACCAACATCACCATCCCGGATCTTGCGGCCGGCAAGGTCCCGAGCACCCTCGTGTCAGCGCTGCGGTCGAATTCGTCCGCGAACTACCTCGTGTTCGACGACGGTCCCTTCGCGGACGGGATCACCTCCGCGCTGTCGGCGGCCGGCCTCAGCAAGGTGAAGGTCATCGGCGAGGCCGCCGATCAGGCCGGGCTCGCCGCCCTCAAGAATGGGACGGAGGCCGCATGGACCGGATTCGATCCCGGCTATCAGGCCCTTGAGAACATGGACATCGCTTTCCGCGATTCCGAAGGCGTGACGATCCCCGTCGACCAGGAGGCCCAGCAGCCGACCCAGCTCCTGACCAAGGACACCATCGGCACTACGAGCAACTGGACCGCGCCCACCGATGCAGAGGCTCAGTTCCTGAAGCTCTGGCATCTGCAGGCACAGTAAGCGAATCAAGGTGACTCACACCAGGAGGACACGATGAGTGCCGTGCTCGAAGTAGAGAGCGTGTCGAAGACATTCACGCGCACGAAGGCGCTGGCAGGTGTCAGCATGACGATCGAGCCCGGCGAGGTTCACGCCCTCCTGGGGCAGAACGGATCTGGGAAGTCCACCCTGATTAAGATCCTCTCCGGATACCACGCGCCCGACCTGGGCGGTGGTATCCGGGTCCAGGGGAACGAGCTGCCAATTCAGTCACCCGTGGGGTCCTACCGGCTCGGATGCCGGTTCGTGCAACAGGACCTCGGACTGGTTTCGACGTTGTCAGTCCTCGACAATATGTCGCTCGGCTCCGGCTTTCCCACCTCGTTCGGGACGATCAGGGGGAAGGCGACCTACAAGCAGGCCAAGGACGACCTTGAGCGACTGGGCCTCAACATCGATCCCAAGGCGATGGTCGCCACTCTCAGCGCCTCGGAGCGCACGGGGGTGGCCATTGCGCGCGCCCTTCGCGAGGATCCGGAGTATCCGGCCTGCCTGCTTGTGCTCGACGAGCCGACGGCGACCCTTCCAGTCGACGAGGTCGACCAGCTCCTCGACCGGGTCAGCGCCATGGCCGCCACCGGCGTCGGCGTGCTGTATGTGACCCACCACCTCGGCGAGGTGTTCCGCGTCGCGCACAACGTGTCGGTGTTCCGTGACGGCAAGGTCGTGGGGGCCGGACCGGTCAAGAACTTCGATCATGCGGCGATCGTCGAGCTTCTGGCCGGCGAGGAGTTGCTCGCCGAGGAGACCGAGTCACGCCGGCAGAAGGCTGCGCGCGCGGCGACGCGCGAGCACGAGATCGTGTTCGACGTCAAGGACCTGCGGGCCGGGGCTCTGGCCGGAGTATCGTTCAGCGTCGAGCGGGGCGAGATCGTCGGGATCGCCGGCCTGGCCGGTTCCGGGCGCGACAGCGTGCTCGGTGCCAGCTTTGGCGCCCTGTCCCGAACCGCCGGCGAGGTGACCCTCACCGGTCAGTCACTTCCGGCCGGACGGCCGGACGTGGCCATCGGCCGCGGCATCGCCTACCTGGCGCCCGACCGCAAGATCGGCGGCGGGGTCATGACGATGAGCGCCCGGGAAAACCTCACCCTGCCGGACCTCAAGCCGTTCTGGAAGGGCGGGCTTCTCCGTCGAAAGGCCGAGACGTCGAAGACCAAGGAGTGGTTCGACCGGCTTTCGGTTAGGCCGAACGACGCCGTCAACGAGCCGCTCAGCATCTTCAGCGGAGGCAACCAACAGAAGATCCTGTTCGGGAAGTGGCTATCGCAGAAGCCATCGGTGTTCCTGCTCGACGAGCCGACCCAGGGTGTCGACGTGGGCGCTAAGGCCGACCTGCACCGCGAGCTCGCCACCGCGGCGGAGGCCGGGGCGGCGGTGGTGGTCAGCTCAAGCGATCTCGAGGAACTCGCCGAACTGTGCGATCGCGTTCTCGTGATCGTCGACGGCCGCGTCAGCGCGGAGCTCCGGGGCGCCGAGCTGACCGAGGGCAACATCACCCGCCGGTTCATGCCCATCGCCGCCGTGCCCGCCGAGGCGTCCAACGGCGCAGCGCTGCACTAGAGATCCGTGGGCAAGTCCATCGGGCGCTTCGACCCGACCCCGTCACGGACGCCGGAGGAATGCGAGCGTCACTACACGCAGGTCCACGTCCGCATGGCCCAGGACCTCTTAAGGCCCATGTCCTCGCTGCGCAGCTACCACACGAATCGCGCAGTGGCGCAAGCGGACGTCAACGGCAGCTGGAGCCAGCGCCCGCGTGCCTGGCGGTTCGTCGTGCTGCGCTTCACGCCCGGGGCAACGCTCGCGTTCACCCCCGAGCAGAACGAGATGGTCGCTCAGGACCATGTCAACTGCCTGTACCGGCTGCGCCAGGGCGACGTCGAGGAGCAGGTGCTGTTCGATCGCGTCGACCGCCAGCTTGCCCTGGCCAAGTTCATGATCGAGGCCGACCGGGCCCCCGGAGTCGAGGCCGGCGCAGCCTGGAATGCGTTCACCCGGCTGGCCGACCGCGCTCACAGGGCGATCGACTGCGCCTTCGGCGCGCGGCGGCTGATCCTCAACCGCGCGCTGAACGAGGTCGAGTGCGAGCCGCTGGACGTCGAGGGGCAGCGTCCGATCGGCCTGCGCGAGGACACCACCCGGGTCGGCTACATCGAGGCCTACTTCGACCACGCCCGCTGGGGCGAGGAGGCCCTCGGGCCGCTCGCCGCGCAGGGCGCGCTGCGCGATCCCGCGCTGGCCGGCGTCAACCTCCTCCGGGTCGAGGAGCACGCCCCGCTCGATGTGACGAGCGGCTGACTCCGCCTACAGAGCGACGAAGCCGCCGTCGATCGGCAGCACGGCGGCCGTGATGTAGGAGGACTCGTCCGAGGCCAGGAACACGACTGCCGCCGAGATCTCCTCGGGCCGGCCGTTGCGGCGCAGCGGGATCTGCGCCTTCATCGCCTCGACCGCATCGGGAGATGCGCTCTCGGTCATGCCGGTCACGACCAGACCGGGGCAGATCGCGTTCACGCGGATGTTGTTTCGCCCGTAGGAGACGGCGGCGCCCCGCGTCAGCCCGAGCACGGCCGCCTTGCTCGCCTGATAGGGAATCGACCCGGGCATCCCGACCAGCGCCGCGGTCGAGGCGACGTTGATGATCGAGCCCCCGCCGCGCTCCACCATGGCGGGGATCACCGCGCGCATGCCGAAAAAGACGCCAGTCTGGTTGACCGCGGTGACCTTGGCCCACTCATCGTCGTCGGCCTCGATGCCGACCGAGCGGACCTGGACGCCGGCGTTGTTCACGAGCACGTCGATCGGCCCGTGGGTCCGTTCCACGGCGGCCACGAGCTCCGACCAAGCGGCCGGGTCCGTCACGTCGTGATCGTGATAGGAGCTGTTCGCGCCGCCGTCGCGCAACTCGGCGGCCAGGCGCTCGCCCGCTTCGGCGGCGATGTCGGCGATCGCGACCTTCGCCCCCTCGCGCGCGAGTGCGCGGGCATGCGCGGCCCCCATCCCCCGGGCCGCACCGGTGATCAGCGCGACCTTGCCCGCCACGCGTCCTGCGCTCGCAGTAGATGACTTCTGCTCCATGACCCGGTAGTCTATCGTAATCAACCTGAGTTCAGTTCGAACGATATTGGGGAGCAGCTGCCATGAGCACGACGACGATGCGGGCGCTTCGCCTGACCGAATGGGAGTCCGAGCCGGTAGTCACCGAGGTGCCCGTCCCCGAACCGCGCGGCGGGGAGGTCCTGGTGGAGGTGACGGCGGCGGGGCTGTGTCGCACCGACCTCCACCTCATGAGCAGCCCTGCCGGCGCCTATCCCTACGTGCTCCCGTTCACGCTCGGCCACGAGTCCGCCGGACGGGTTGCGGCGCTCGGCCCGGAGGCCTCGGGTTTTGAGATCGGCGATCCAGTCGTGGTCTACGCCCGCTGGGGTTGCGGCAGCTGCTGGCAATGCGCCCATGGCCGCGACAACGCCTGCGTCCGGACCCCGCACGGTCCGCACGGCGGGGGCCTCGGGCGCGACGGGGGATTGGCCGAGTACCTGCTGGTTCCGTCGGCGCGCTACCTGGTGCCGGCTCGCGGGCTCGAGCCAGTGCGGGCCGCGCCCCTGGCCGACGCCGCGCTCACCTCCTACCACGCGGTCAAGCTGTCGCAGGGGCAACTGCACGCCGAAAGCACGGCCGTGGTCCTCGGCGTGGGCGGCCTCGGGCATATGGCGATCCAGGTCCTCAAGGCGATCACTCCGGCGCGGGTCGTCGCCGTCGACCTGCGCGAAGCCGCCCTCGGGCTGGCGCGCGCGGCGGGCGCCGACGCAACCTTGTCGGCGGATGGCGTCACCGCCGAGCAGGTCCGTGGAACGACGGACCCCGACGGAGCGAGCGTCGTGCTCGATTTTGTCGGCAACAGCACAACGCTTGCGCTGGCCGCGGCGTCGGTGGCCCAGGGCGGGGATGTCACGTTCGTGGGCCGAGGCGGCGGTGAGCTCCGCGTGGCGCCCGGGCTGATCCCGTACGAGACAACCGTGCGGATGCCGACCTGGGGAACAGTTGCCGAGCTGGGCGAGGTGGTGGCGCTCGCCGCAGCGGGCAAGATCAACTCGGAGGCCGAGGTGTACGGGCTCGACGATGCCGTGAGCGCCTACGGCAGGCTCCGGCAGGGAGACGTGCTCGGCCGCGCGGTCATCGTGCCCACGGTCGATCGTGAGCCCGTAGGGCCTTGATCTGGCCCCAGCGAGGTCGAGTTGAACTGACCTCACTTCACGTGCTAGTCTACGCGCGGTAGGAAGCTCTGAGAACCGCCGAGGAGACCGAGAGACAGATGGGACTCGTTGACGGAAAGGTTGCCCTGGTCACCGGTGCCGGGCGCGGACAGGGTCGCTCACACGCCCTGAAGCTCGCCTCGGAGGGCGCCGACGTGATCGCGGTCGACATCGGCGGCGGCCGGGTCGAGACCATCCCGTACGAGCTGGCCAGCGAGGCCGACCTCGACTCGACGGTCAAGGAGATCGAGGGCATGGGCCGACGCGCCGTCAAGGCCATCGCCGACGTCCGCTCGCTGTCGGACCTTCAGGCCGCGGTCGACGCCGGCCTGTCGGAGCTCGGCAGGATCGACATCGTCTGCGCCAATGCCGGCATCGGCTCCTGGGGCGTCGCCTGGGAGATGACCGAGCAACAGTGGAAGGACATGATCGACATCAACCTGACCGGCGTGTTCAACACCACACGGGCGGCGCTTCCCTCGATGGTCGAGCGTGGCGAGGGCGGGAGCGTCGTGCTCACGAGCTCGACCGCAGGCCTGCGCGCGTACGCGAACACCGCTCACTACACGGCCGCCAAGCACGGCGTCATTGGACTGATGAAGGTTCTCGCCCAGGAGGCCGGCGCGCACCGCATCCGGGTCAACGCCGTGTGTCCGACGACGGTGCGCACGCCGCTGGTCATCAACGACGCGACGTTCGAGCTCTTCGCCCCGCATCTCGAGAACCCGAGCGAGGATGACGTCCGCGAGCCGTTCGAGGGCCTGAACATCCTTCCCGGCGTGGCCTGGATCGAGCCCGAGGACGTCTCGGACGCTGTGCTCTTCCTATGCTCGGACGCGGCCAAGTTCATCACCGGCGTCGCGCTCCCGATCGACGCGGGCAACATCGTCAAGTAACGGGGCTGAGCGTGGGCCGGCCGGCGTCAATCCCGCCGGCCGGCGCGGTCACACCGTGAGCACGGTGCAGGCGCTCACGCCGGGGGCTCCGTATACCTGCGTGAAGCCGACCCGGCACGGCTTGGGCACCTGACGCTCGCCGGCCTGGCCGCGCAGCTGAAGCACAACCTCGTGGACCTGGCGCAGCCCTGATGCGCCGATTGGCTCGCCGCAGGCCAGGCATCCGCCGTCGGTATTGATCGGAAGCCGGCCATCGAGCTCGGTGCCGCCGCTCTGGATGAGTGACTCCTGCTCTCCGTGCTCGCACAAACCGGTCTCCGCGAGGTGCATGACCTCGGCGCCTGACTCGGTGTCCTGGATCTGCGCCACGTCGACGTCGCCGGGTCCGATCCCGGCCTCGTCGAACGCGGCGGCGGCCGCCTCGGTGGTGGCCGACGGGGCGGACTCGATCGGGATCGACGGACTGAACACCTCGAACGAGCCGAACCGCCGCGTACGGAAGGCGACTGAGCGCAGGTAAACCGGCGTCCGCGTGAGCTCGCGGATCCGGCTGCCCCGGGCCAGGACCAGCGCGACGGCACCCTCCCCCGGCGAGCAGAACATGTATTGGGTGAGCGGGTGGTTGACCATCCGCGAGGAGAGGATCTCTTCCTCACCGAGCGGATGTCGCCGCCACGCGTTTTTGTTGCGGGCGCCGTTTGCGAACGCCTTGGCCGCCACCTTGGCGAGGGTCGAATCAGAAATGCCGTAGTCCGCCATGTAGCGCTGAATCTTGAGGGCGAAGAACTGCGTCGTGAGCATCAGGCCGGTCTCGCCGTACCAGGAGCCGATGCCCCAGTCTTCGGGCAGCGGATTGAACGCGCCCCGTGGGTGCTTGTCGAAGCCGACCACGAGCGCGACCTCAGCGGCACCGGAGACGAGCATCGCGTGGGCAGTGGTCAGCGCCGTTCCGCCCGTCGCGCAGCCGTTCTTGACGTTGATGAACGGGACGCCGGTCAGACCGAGGATCGAGACCGAGGTGTCCGCGTTGCCGGCGGCATCCGACCCGCCCGCGGCGAAGTCGACGTCCTGCCAGGTGATGCCGGCGTCGGCGAGCGCGCGGCGGGCGGCGATCGCGCCCATCTCGAGCCCGGTGACCCCGTCATGCCGGCCGAAGGCGTGGATGCCGAGGCCGACGACCGCGACGTCGTCTCCGGCGCTCATAGGTGAACCTTCCCGTTGCGGCCGTTGTGATTAGGTCGCGCAGCCGGCCGCCGCCGGGAGAAGGCCCTCGGTGCTTGCCAGTGAGATGGCCCGCGTGAGACTTGCCTCTCCCGACGGTGGGGGCTGCCTGAAGCGGCAACAGGACGTAGCCCCGTTGAGGGCCCGTCTATGAGCACCCACAACGGTAGCTCTCGGCCGGCGATGAGTCGAGTCGATCGCGAGAAGGAGCGCCGATGGCCGAGGGGGTGGTTGCGGGAGTGGATTGGGCGAAGGACACCCACGAGGTGCTGATCGCCGATGCTGACGGGGAGCGGCTGTGGGCCGCCGCTGTCAGCCACGACGAGGCGGGACTGAGCAAGCTGTGCAGCGCGCTGCGCTCGTTCCAGGTGCAGCGTGTCGCGGTCGAGCGCCCGGACGGGCTGCTGATCGACCGGCTCCTGGACGCGGGACTGACCGTGCTGGCGATCCACCCGAACAAGGTCGACGCGGCCCGCGACCGGTTCCGCCCAGCCGGCGGCAAGTCCGACCGCTTCGACGCGTTCGTGCTCTGCGAGCTGGCACGCACCGACAGCCACCGCTTCCCGGCGCTGGTGCCCGACAGTGACCAGACCAAGGCGCTCAGAGCCCTGACCCGCGGTCGCGAGATCCTCGTCGAGCAGCGCGTCGCGCTGTGCAACCAGCTCCGCGCCGAGCTGGAACGGTTCTGGCCCGGCGCTGTCGAAATCTTCGCCGACCTCGACAGCCCGATCAGCCTGGCGTTCCTCGAGCGCTACCCAAGTCCGACCGATGCCCGCGGGCTCGCAGAGAAACGTCTCGCGCAGTTCCTCGCCCGCAACGGATACAGCGGCCGGCGCCCAGCCGAGGAGCTCCTCGCCCGCCTGCGAAACGCCCCCACCGGCCGGGCTGGGGCCTTCGAGAGCGACGCCCGCCGTGGCATCGTGCTCGCGCTCGTTGCCGCGCTCAAGCCGATCGTCGAACAGACCCGCCTGCTCACCTCCGAGATCGCGCACGCCCTCCGCGCACATCCAGACGGCGAGATCTTCCTGTCCTTCTTCAACGACCCCAAGAGCGTCGTCACCGCCGCCACCCTGCTCGCCGAAATCGGCGACAGCCGCGCGCGCTACCCCACCGCCGAGCACCTCGCCGCCGACGCCGGCATGGCGCCCGTCGCCGTCGAATCCGGACGCAAGAAGGTCGCCTGCCTCCGCCGCGGCTGCGACCACCGCCTCCGCGACGCGACCAGCACCCTCGCCGACGCGACGCGTCACTGGCACCCCTGGGCACACCGAAACTACCCCGACGCACGAGCCCGCGAACACGACCACCCACGCGCGATCCGAACCGTCGGACGCGCCTGGACCCGCGTCCTCTGGCGCTGCTGACAAGACCACGTCCCCTACAACCCCGACCAACACAACGCCCTCCAACAACAACTTCTCATCGTCAAGGGTTGACACAGGACGTCTCACGCGTCCTCCTCGGAGACCGGCCGAAAGGCGAACGTGAGCTGGTCCGCCGCGCCCGGCACGGGGATCAGCGTCAGCTCCATGAGCATTCCGATACGCAACCGTGTCGGATCGCTCTCGGTGAGCCGAGCCTCGACCCGCACCTCACCCGGGAGCTCGACGTACCCGACGCCGTAGGGCTCGAACTCTTCCACTCCTCCCGGCAGGTACGGCGGCGCCTTGGGCGCGAAGCACTGGATCGTCCAACTCCAAAGCTCACCGCGCGTGGCCAGCTCGCGCCGGTCGACGTCCTCGGATGTGCACCGCGGACACGAGCGCTGGCGCGGAAAGGTCACCGTGCCACACCGAGCGCAGGCCGACCCGATGAGCCGTGGGTCCTGCTCGGTGCCGCCGATCACCTCGGGGTCGATCAGATTGCACTCACGCGCCTCGGTCATGGCACGTGCGGGAAGGCCAGCACGGGAGAGCGCGCCACCATGTAGCGGCGCATGCGGCCGGCCTGGTCGAGCTCGGCGACGGCCAGGAAGGTGCCGATACGTTCACCGTTATCCCAGCGTGTCTCCCCCAGCGCGAATTCCACATCACCGCTGACACCGCTGTGCAACACATAGTGAGCCCAGCCCGCGGTGTCACCCGCATCGATGAACCCGCGCAGCTCGTCACGTCCGCCGGTGAACTGACTGCTCTTGCGCGTGCCGTCAGCTGCCCACTGGATGGAGAATTCCAATTCGTCCGCCACAAGCTCGAGCGAGCTATGGGGATCGGGACCATCGAGCAACTCGAAGTATCGCTCGAAGAACGTCTTCTCGGGCGACAGCCGCACCGTCGGACCTGTCTGACGTGAAGTCATTTCAGCGAATGGTATCGGATGGCCGCTGCGTGGTTGCGGCTAGGCCGTAGCTCCCGAACCGCTCTAGGCCGTGACTCCCGAACGCTCGAGGATCCGGGCCACGACATCGCGCTTGACCACCTTGAGCGACGGCGTGCGCGGGAATTCCTCGAACGCCTCGACCGACTCCGGCCACGTGTACTTCGCCACGCCCTCCTGGGCGAGGAACTGCTGGAGCTCCTCGAGCGTCGGCACCGTCCTACCCTCCACCGCGATGATCGCGGCGCACGCGCGCTCGCCCAGCCGCTCGTCGGGGATCGGCACGATCGCGACCTCGCGGACATCGGGGTGGCGCATGATCACCGGCTCGACCTCCGCGGGCACGATGGTCACTCCGCCGCGGCGGATGATGTCCTTGCTGCGGCCTACGTAGATGAACTGGCCGTCCTCGTCGAGATAGCCGAGGTCGCCGGTCCGGTAGCCGCCCCAGGCGGTGAGCGACTGTTGGGTGAGCTCGTCGTTGCCCAGGAAGCCGAGGAAGCGACTCGGGCCGTTGACGATCACCGAGCCGACCGTGTTCGGCGCCACTGGTTGTTCGTTCTCGTCGACGATCCGGATCTCGGTGCCGTCATACGGGCGACCCTCGGTGAGGGCGATCTTCGCCTCGGGCTCGTCAAGGCCGTGCGCGGCGTGCCCGGGAACCTCGGACAGTCCGTAGTCGCCGAGCGGCGGGACGCCGAAGGCCTTTTGCATCGCGATGCGACGCTCGCGCGTGAGACCCGGCGCCGCGAGCACGCGCATCGAGGGCAACTCGAGCTGGGTCTCGATCTTCGCCTCGATCAGGTCGGCGGAATGCGTGGGCATGGAAAGCACGTAGGTGCACTCATGGGCCTGGATCAGCCGCAGGGCGTTCTCGGCGTTCCACCGGTTGACCAGGACCCCCGTCGCGCCGTTGAACAGCGGCGGAAAGTAACCGAACACGAGACCGCCGACGAACCCGAACTCGCAAACCACGAGGTAGATGTCATCGCCGGTGAGCTCCCAGCGCTTGCAGATGCCCTCGGTGGCGTAGCGCAAGGTGTTGTTGGAGTGCGCGATGCCCTTGGGGGTGGAGGTCGTCCCGGAGGAGTGGAGCACCATGGCCAGGTCGTCGGCATGGCGCGGGACACGCTCGCCAGGATGCTCCTCCTCGGCCAGACGATCCACAAGCTCGGGCTCGATAGCGAGAAACAGCGGGACCTGGTCCGCCACCTGCCGGCACTTGCCGAGCTCGCGGTCGCCGCCGAAGCCGAGCAGGCCGGTGGCGCCGGTCTGCGCGATCAGCGCCGAGAGCTGCGTCTCGTTGAACATCGGCGGCAGCGGTGCGATCACGACCCCGCGATGCAGGCAGCCGAGCATGGCCACGGCGGCCTCGATCGAGTGCCGCCCGAGCAGGATGACCACCTCGCCGGGCTCGACGCCGCCGTCGTCGAGCGCGCTCGACACGCCGACCGCCGCGCGCCGCAGCTGATCGAAGGTGAACGTGCGATCGTCGAGGATCAGGGCCGGCTTCTGCGGGTTCTCTTCGGCGCGACGGGCGAAGTCGCTCCACAGGTCGCCATCCCGCCAATACCCATCGGCGTAGTAGCGGTCGGCTTCGGGCTGAAATTTCAGGGTCGGCATCGCCTTCCTCCGCTTTGCATGTTGTCGAGTCGTTCAGGCAATGGCCATACCTCCGTCCACGCTGAGTACCGTCCCGGTGACGAAGCTCGAGCCGGGACCGAGCAGGAAGAGCACTGCGTCGTCGAGCTCACCGGCCCGGCCGCCGCGACCCAGCGGGGTACGCGAGAGCAGAAACTCGGGGAACTTCTCGGGATCGTCGCCCAGCCCCTCAGCGTTCATCTCGGTGGCAAAGAAGCCGGGCGCGACCGCGTTCACGCGGATCCCGTACCGGCCCCACTGCGACGCCAGCTCCCGGGTCAAGCCGATCATGCCCGACTTCGAGGCGACGTAGGCGGCGTCCGGGATCGACCCGATCGAGCGCAGCCCCATGACCGAGGCGATGTTGACGATCGAGCGGCCGCCTCCGTCGCGCATCCGCTGCGCGGCGAGGATCGAGAGGGCGTACGGCGCGACCAGGTTCAGCTCGAGCACCCGGGTAAACGTCTCCGCGGTGGTGCGAAGCGCCGGCGCGGTGGCGCCGGCACCGGCGTTGTTGATCAACCCGTCGAGCCTGCCGTACCGGTCCATGACGCCGTCGATCAATCGCTCACGGTCAGACTCGTCGGTCACATCGCAGGTAACTGCCTCGGCGCTCGGGATCTCCTCGGTCAGCGCGGCGAGCCGCTCGGCGCGACGCGCGGCCAGGACAGGAGTTCCGCCCGCCTCGCCGATGGCGCGGGCGAGCTGGGCGCCCAGACCGGAGCTGGCTCCCGTGATGATGACGACGTGGCCGTCGAGACGATTCCCGAACTCGTTCACTTGAACTCAGTTCAACTGTATCGA
The DNA here is from genome assembly GCA_963834675.1 of uncultured Solirubrobacterales bacterium. GTDB lineage: Bacteria > Actinomycetota > Thermoleophilia > Solirubrobacterales > Solirubrobacteraceae > Palsa-465. The sequence continues at coordinate 37,912 of CAWICS010000006.1, read as the reverse complement.
GCGGACGTCCCGGGCGCAACCCAATCCGGCTCAGGCCCCGCCCTTCTGGGGGGTTCGGGCCATGCCAACTGGCTCATCCACTGCCGTTGATAGAGTTGGGATCACTTCAATAGAAAGAGGCATCGTGGCCAAGAACGTGCAGACTCAGACGACTCGACGGGCAGGAAGCCCGGCGAGCTCGCGCAGCAAGCGCCAGGAGATCCTGACGTCCGCGATCGAGCATTTCGGCCGCGACGGCTATGAGTACACGAAGTGGGCGGATATCGCGGCCGATGTGGGTCTCGGCTCAACAGCGCTGTATCACTACTTCGAGTCGAAACTCCACTGCCTGTTCGAAATCCACGCCGATGCGCTCGAGGCCGAGCGCGAGCGGTTCGACCGACTCACCGCGGATCACAGTGAGTTCGGGCCCGCGCTCGAGCGCCTGCTGAATGGATTGTTCGATCTGAGCGAGCATGATGTCTTGCGCAATCGCGTGCTGGTGGCCGAGGAGGGCGTCATCGCGGTTCCGCGCAAGTCGCCTCGGGAGGAGGAGGCGCGCCGCGCCGCGCGCGCCCGCATGCGCGACATCGAGTTCGCCTGGGCCGCGTTCCTCACCCGCGGAATGGAGCAGGGAGTCATCCCGGAGGCCGATCCACGGCTGCTCACCCACGCCATCCTCGGCCTGTACAAGAGCGTCTGGCATTGGTACCGGCCGGGCGGCGGCCTGTCGCTCGACGACATCCGCGAGTTCTTTGTGGAGCGGTGTCTCGCGGTGGCCGGTTACGCGCTGCCGGGGTCCGTCCCGGCCAAGCGTAAGCCGCGCGCCGCGCGCAAGGCGGCCTAGGCCAAGGTTGCCCGCACGAGCGGGCCTAGCCGACGCGCACGAGCGCCTTGCCGGTGGTGTCGCCGGACAGCACCCGCATGAGCGCTTCGGGCGCCCGCTCGAGTCCGTCGATGATCGTCTCGCGATAGCGCAGCCGGCCCTCGGCCAGCCAGCCGCCGAGCTCGCGTACGACGTCGGGCAGACGGTGCTGATAGGCGCTACCGCGGAAGCCACGCAGGGTGAGGTTGTTCGCCGTGGCCTGGAACAGGTTGCTCGGACCGGCGGTGGGACCGGTTGACTCGTACTCGGATATCGCACCGCACAGCGCGACCCTTCCCCAGGGCCGGAGCGTGGCCAACGCGGCCTCGAGGTGATCTCCGCCGACGTTGTCGAAGTACACGTCGATGCCGTCGGGGGCGGCTTCTCGGAGTCGCTCGACGACCGGCCCATCCCGGTAGTTGAACGCCGCGTCGAGACAAAGCTCGTCGAGCAGATGGCGGACCTTGGCCTCCGATCCCGCGCTGCCGATGACCCGGTGACCGCGCAGCTTGGCGATCTGTGCCGCGAGCGAGCCGACCGCGCCGGCGGCGGCGGAGATCCAGACGATGTCCCCCTCGCGGAGCTCCGCTGCGTCGATCAGCCCGGCGTACGCGGTGACCCCCATCGCGCCCAGCGGCCCGAGATACTTTTCCGCCGGGGCCACCGAGGTATCGATCCGAGTCAGCGTGGCGATGCCGGCCAGCGCCGGCTCGCCGGCGGTCACGATCGCGTAGTCGCGCCATCCCTTCGCGTGCCAGACGGCGTCGCCCGCTTTGAACCCATCGGCCCGTGACTCGATCACCTCCCCCACGGCCCAGATGTCGTCCATCGCGGCGCGGAGCGGGAACGAATTGAAATAGCCGGCTGGACCGCTCTCGCGCAATCGCAACCGCATGCCGGGATCGACCGAGGTGAACGTGTTGCGCACGAGGACCTGACCGGGCTGCGGTTCCGGAACCTCGACCTCGACCGTGACGAAGTGATCGGGTGTCACCTCGCCCGACGGATATTCGACGAGCTGGACCTGTCGAGCGCTACGAGCCATGACAGCTATCGCCGCACCTTGTAGCCGACGGACTCGCGATCCCACACGCCGTCGGCCTCGGCGCCCTCGGCCTTCAGCTCCTGCTTGAGAATTCGCTGAGCGTGCGACTTGGGCAGCTCGTCCACGAAGCGCAGGTACCGGGGAACCGCGAAGTGCGCCATCCGCTCGGTGCAGAAGTCGAGCAGGGCTTCGGGCCCAAGTGCCGAGCCGGGCTTGAGCACGATCGCCGCCATGACCTCCTGTCCCCCGAGCGGCGAGGGCACCCCGTACACCGCCGACTCGAGCACCTCCTCGTGCAGCGCGAGCACGCGCTCGACCTCCCACGCCGAGACGTTCTCGCCCCGGCGGCGGATCGAGTCGGTCTCCCGCGCCTTGAAGAAGTAGAAGCCGTCGGCGTCCCGGTAGCCGTGGTCGCCGGTGTGGAACCACAGGTTGCGGATCGACTTCAGCGTCGCCGCCTCGTTGTTCCAATAGCCGGCCATCATCACGTTGGGGCGCGCGGGGCGGATGCAGATCTCCCCCGACTCGCCGACCGGAACCCGTTCGTCGTTCTCATCGAGAATGGTGACCTCGTACCACGACACGGGAACTCCCATCGAGCCGGCGCGGCGCTGGTCGAACGTGTTGAAGGTGATCGGCCCGGTCTCGGTCAGCCCGTACACGTCGAGGATGGCCAGGCCGTAGCGGTTCTCGAACTCGAGCACCTGGTCACGCGGCGCGGCCGCGCCGACCACCACGCGAACCGTGTTGTCGGCATCCGCCTCCCCCTCCGGCTGCTTCATGAGGATGCGCAGCATCTCGCCCATGCCGTTGAATGCTGTGACGCCCTCGCGGCGGCACTGCTCCCAGAACCGGCTGGCCGAGAAGCGCCGGTTGACGATCGACCTCGCGCCGGCAACCATGGCCGCGACCACGGTCATGTACTTGGCGTTGGCGTGGAACAGGGGAAAGACCGACAGCAGGACGTCGTCCTCGGTGTAGCCGGCGACCTCGGCGGTGCTGACCCCCAAATTGATGTTGTGGTTGTGGGGTAGCACGACGCCCTTGGGCGGACCGGTGGTGCCCCCGGTGAACAGGATCGAGGCGGGCTGATCGGGATCGACGTCGACCGTCTCCACCGTCCCCGGGTTGGTCAGCAGGTCGGCGAAGTCCCGCAGCAGGCGGCCCCCGTTGATGTCCGCCGAGGGCGTCCCGACGACCACCACGTGCTCGACACTCGGCGAGTCGTCCAGCCAGGGCAGAACATGGCCGAGGAAGACGTCCTCGACGATCACCACGCGAGCCTCGGTCGTGTTCAGGATATGCGAGATTCCGGGACCGCGGGCGGCGTCGTGAATCGGTACCTCGATCGCGCCCAGCTTGAGGATCCCGAACCAGGCGTAGAGGAACTCGGACCGGTTCCCCATCATGATCGCCACCCGGTCGCCGGCGTTGACTCCCAGGTCCATGAGGCCCGCAGCGACATGCCCGGCGCGTTCGGGGAGCTGCGCATAGGTGACGCTGTCGTCGTTGAAAACCGCCAGCACCCGGTCGCCGTAGCGCTCGGCGTACTGGTCGGCAAGTGTCGCTAGGTTCATCTCTCCCTCATACGTCGAGTGGGTTCATGTTCTGAGCAGCAGGCACGACGCCAACGGGCCCGCGCCCGCCGACACCGCCACCACCTTGGCATTCGGCACCTGACGCTGACCGGCGGCTCCTCGCAGCTGAAGACAGGCCTCGTGGAGGTGGCCGAAGCCGTGCAGCCGGCCGGCCGAGAGCTGACCGCCGCTGGTGGCCAGTGGCAGCTCGCCGGTCAGGCCGATGCGCTCGCCGCCTTCGACGAATGCGCCGCTCTCGCCGCGGCCGCAGAACTGCAAGCCCTCGAGCCAGTACAGGCTGAGGACGGTGAAGCCGTCGTAGAGCTGGGCGGTGTCGACATCGCTCGGCTTCAGGTCGGTCCTCGACCACATGTGGGCCCCGGCGTTGATCGCAGCGGTCGTGGTCATGTCCTCCCACTGGTCCCAGGAGGCGCGGCCGTTCAGCGCGCTCCCCACGGCCTCGAAGTGGATCGGCCCGTTCGGCGCGTCAGGCGCGTGCGCCGCGGTCGAGATGACGACCGCGGTCGCGCCGTCGATCGCGATGTCGCAGTCGTACAGGCAGAGAGGATCGCTGATCATGGTCGACCCGAGGTACTCCTCCATGGTCAGATCCTTGGTCAGCACCGCCTTCGGATTGAGCTTGGCGTTGCGCCGTGCGTTCAGGCTGATCTGGGCGATCTGCTCGCGAGTCGTCCCGTACTCGTGCATGTGGCGCCGCGCGTAGAGCCCCATCCAGTTCGGCCCGGAGAAGGCGCCGAACGGGAGGATCCACTGCATCACGCCGGTCACCCCGCCCGCATCGGTGGCCACCCGCTCGGTGCTCTGGCGCCAGGCCGTGTCTTCGTTCAGGGCTCGGTACACGAGCACGTGACGACACATGCCCGTCGCAACCGCCATGCATCCGTGGATGACCGAGGCGAACATCCCCGGGGTTTCCGGGCCGCCGTAGTGCCATGTCGTCTGCAGGCGCAGCGCTTCGATGACCGCGTGTGGGCCAGGACCGGACGAGCCGGGACCCGGGGGTGCGAGGCCCTCGGCCCGGCTCACCGCGCCCGGCCATGAGATCACGCCGTCGATGTCGGCCGGGGTCAGCCCGGCGTCGGCGATCGCCTCGAGGCACGCGTCCAACGTGAGGGCGAGGACGCCCTTGGCCATGCGGCGCCCGACCTCGGACTGGCCGACCCCCGAGATGATGCAACGGTCCTCGAACTTGTCAGCCATCCTCAGACAGGCCTGAACACGGGTGCGTAGGCGTGGCCCTGCTCGCGGAACTCGGCGCGAACCGGCATGTCGATCGCGACCTCGTCCGCCGGGCGGCCGACGATGTTCGTCATCAAGCGCAGGTCGGGCTGCTCGTCGAGCTGGACGATCGCGATGACGTAGGGAACCTCGAGCCCGGGCGACCAGGCGCGTCGGTTGATCGTGTATGTGTACACGCGCCCGCGCCCGCTGACCGGACTCGGCGCGACGTTCTCGCTCAGGCACTTCGGGCACCGCGGCGAGGGCGGGTGGATGTAGTAGCCGCAGTCGTTGCAGCGGATGATCCGCAGTTCGCCCTCGCGCCCGCCCGTCCAGAAAGCTCGATTTTCGTCGTTGACATGCGGTGCCGGATACACGAGCGACTTCCTGAGTTGAATTCGGGTCGAACCCTATCACACGGAGGCCGGGGTGGCCAGGCGCGCGCTAGAAGCGGTCCGCTTGACCCAACGCTCCCTTGCTAGGATAATCGAACCAAGTTCAACTCAACGGACCTGCGCTCGAGGAGAGTTCTTCCATGCTGGCACGCGAATATCCCAACCTCTACATCGACGGTCGCTGGCAGGAGCCCGACTCGAAGGAGCGCTTCGACGTCATCTCCCCGGCCACCGGCGAGAAGATCGGCTACGTCGCCGCGGCCAACGCGACCGACATCGATCGCGCCGTCGAGGCCGCCCGCAGGGCGTTCTACGAGACCGACTGGCCGACCCGCCCGGTCGAGGAGCGCGCGGAGTGCATGGAGCGGCTGGCCGCGCTGCTCGCCGAGCATCAGGCCGAGATCCGCGACCTGATCGTCGACGAGCTCGGACATACCAAGCTGACCGCCGAGGTCTACCACTCGGTCGCGCCGACGCTGCACTGGAACTACTACGCGAAGGTGGGGCGGGAGCACACGTTCGCCGAGGTGCGCGAGGCCGACCTCTCGCCGCTGGCCGGCAACGCGGGCGGGCTGATCATGAAGTACGAGTCAAAGAGCCTGCTCGTGCGCGAGCCGGTCGGCGTTGTCGCGGCCATGACCGCGTTCAACTTCCCGATCTCGGGCATCGCGCAGAAGATCGCGCCGGCCATCGTGGCCGGCTGCACCGCGGTGGTCAAGACGCCGGATCCCGATCCGCTCACGCTGTTCGCGATGGCCGACCTGGTGAGCGAGGCGGGCTTCCCGCCCGGCGTGATCAACATCGTCGCCGCGACCCGCGAGGGGTCCAAGCGGCTAGTGACGCACCCCGACGTCGACATGGTCAGCTTCACCGGCTCGGTCGAGGTGGGCAAGCAGATCGGCAAGGCGTGCGGCGAGCTGATCAAGCCGTGCGTGCTCGAGCTCGGCGGGAAGTCCGCGGCGATCGTCTTGGACGATGCCGACGTCGACGCCGTGCTTCCGATCCTGGTCGGCTCGAGCGCCGGCACCAGCCAGGGCGAGAGCTGCGTGTGCATGAGCCGGATCCTCGCGCCCAAGTCGCGCTACGACGAGATCGCCGGCAAGCTCACCGAGGCGTTCAAGAGCCTCAAGGTAGGCGACCCGCGCGAGGACGACACGGTGATCGGTCCACTGGTCACCGAGGCACACCGCGAGCGCGTCCTCGGATACATCTACCGGGCGGTCGACGAGGGCGCGACCGTGGCCGCCGGGGGCGGCGTCCCCGAGCACCTCGACAAGGGGTGGTACGTCGAGGCGACCCTGCTCACCAACGTCAGCAACGACATGACCGTCGCGCAGGAGGAGATCTTCGGACCGGTCATCGCGCTGATCCCGTACGAGGACGAGGACGACGCGGTCCGCATCGCCAACGACAGCCGCTTCGGCCTCTCGGGCTCGGTGTTCACCGGCGATCCCGCCCGCGGCTTCGGCGTCGCTCGACGCATCCGCACCGGCACGTTCTCGGTCAACACGATGGCGGCGGACTTCAACTCGTCGTTCGGGGGATACAAGGAGTCGGGCATCGGCCGGGAGCACGGTCCGTACGCGATCGACGAGTACCTGCTCGACAAGACGATCTCGATCGATCCCTCGCAGGAGTTCCCCGAGGAGGTCCTTCAGCTCCTCCAGGCCATTCCGGCTCACGCGTAGAGCGATGCGCCTGGATGGGAAGGTCATCCTGGTCACCGGAGCCGGAACCGGGCTCGGCCACGCGGCCGCGCTCCGCTCCGCCCGGGAGGGCGCGAAGCTGTCTCTGCTCGACGTCGACGCGGCCGCCCTCGAGCGGTCGCGCGCGACGATCGAGGCTTCGCAAGACGGGGTCGAGATCCTCACGGTGACCGCCGACGTGTCGGTGGAGGACGAGGTGCGCGGCTACGTCGAGCAGACCGTCGAGCACTTCGGGCGAATCGACGGGCTCTACAACAACGCCGGGATCGAAGGCGAGCAGAACCCGGTCGCGGATTACTCGAGCGAGGGCTTCGACCGCGTGCTGTCGATCAACTTGAAGGGCGTCTTCTACGGCATGAAGCACGCACTACCCCACCTCAGGGACCAGGGGTCAGGCGCCATCGTCAATGCCGCGTCGGTTGGCGGCATCAGGGCGGTGCCGAATCTGATCGGATACGGCGCGGCCAAGCACGCGGTGGCCGGAATGACCAAGCAGGCGGCGATCGACTACGGACAGTTCGGCGTTCGCGTCAACGCCATCGCACCGGGCGCGATCATGACCGAGATGATCAAGGGGTCGCTGGTCAAGATCGCCGGCGAGGACGGCTGGGAGGAGTTCGGTCGCGAGTACGTGAGCGTGAATCCGATGAAGCGCTTCGGCCAGCCCGAGGAGGTGGCGAACCTCGTGGCATTTCTCCTGTCCGACGAGGCGTCGTTCATCAACGGTGCCGTGGTCGCCATCGACGGCGGCCAGTCGCAGGCTTACTGAGCCGACGACGTCACGGGCTGTACGGCGTCTTCGTGATCAGCGAGAGCACCTCGCGATCGGCGATCGCCGACAGCGCCGTCGATGCGGCGACGAACTCGGGATCCTCGAAGGCGCCGGCGAAGCCGGTGGGCACCGTGTTGGCGTCCTCGACCTCCCACAGGTCGTGCACCTCGTGTATGTCACCGATCACCGTGCTCCAGGCACCCACGAGCTTCCACCCGTTCTCCTCCATGACCCGCTTGATCGTCACCATCTGCTCGAAGAAGGCGGGCAGTTGCCCGTACTTCACCTTCACGTTGGCGTAGACGTATGGCATGTGGTCACTCCCTCGCTGTAGGTTTCACGCAGCCGGCGCCTGAGCACCTTCCCGCCGGCGTTGCGGGGTAGCTCGGCGACCACGACAATCGCCGAGGGCTTCTTGTAGCCGGCCAGGTACTCGCGGCAGTGCGCGATCAACTCATCTTCGGCTAGCTCACCGCCGCCCGTCGGCACGACGAACGCGACCGGCGTCTCGACCCACCGCGGATGGGGGACGCCGATCACGGCCGCGTCGGAGACGCCCGGATGATCGAGCAAGACCCGCTCGACCTCGGCCGGGTACACGTTCTCGCCACCGCTCACGATCAGGTCCTTCTTGCGGTCCACGAGCCACAAATACCCCTCGTCATCAAACCGCGCCAAATCCCCGCTGTGAAACCAATCGCCGGCAAATGCCTCCCGCGTGGCGTCAGGCTGCCGGTGGTATCCGGCCATCACGTTCGGGCCGCGGTAGACGACCTCGCCCACCTCTCCGATCGGAACGTCGCGCAGGTCGTCATCGACCACGCGCATCTCGACTCCGAGCATGGGCCGGCCGACCGAGCCCATCTTGCGGGTCGAGTCGCGCCCTTTGAGCAGCGTGGTGGCGCCGGACATCTCGGTTTGGCCGTAGGCGCTCACGATCGCGGCGCGCGGAAACGCGTGCGCCATCGCCTGGAGCGTGGTCAAGGGAGCCGGCGATGCACCCCACATCGCCACGCGTAGCTGCTCGGGATCGACGTGCGCCACCGAATCACCGGCGCAGATCGCGGCCCATTGCGTCGGCACGAAGATGCACATCGTGACGCCGTGATCCGCGATGAGCCGAAGCATCGCCTCCGGATCGAACGTCGAGCTCGGAGTGATGATCACCGTGGCCCCGAGCACGAGAAACGGCAGCAGGCCGTTGATACCGCCGATGTGAAACAGCGGTTGACCCGAGAGCCACACATCATCCTGACCGGCGCGCATCTCGTGGATCCAGCTCAGCGTGCTGGCCACGAGATTGCCGTGCGTGAGGAGCGCGCCCTTGGGGCGGCCGGTCGTGCCCGACGTGTAACACATGAGGGCGACGTGGTCCTCGTGCAGCTCCGGGGTCTCGCGCCACGGAGGGGCGTCGCCGATCGCGTCGTCGTAGTCCGGTCCGACCTCAAGCACCAGGCCAACCCGAGCCGCCGGCGCGTCCGAATCGCAGATCAGCGCGACTGCGCCCGAATCATCCAGGATGTACTCGATCTCGACGGCCGCCAGGCGAAAGTTGATCGGCACGGCGACGGCGGCCAAGCGGTGACAGGCCAGCAACGCCTCGACGAACTCGATCCTGTTGTGCAGGAGCAACGCAACGCGGTCGCCGGCCCTGACGCCCCCCAAGGCGAGCACAGTTGCGAGGCGTGCAGCACGCTCGTGAAGCTCGGCTTGGGTTCGGACCACGTCGCCGAACACGACGGCGGGGTGATCCGGACGCGAGCGGGCGGCGCGGCCGGTCAGCTCCGGCAGCACAAACCTCCGGGACTGCTCGACTGCTGATGGCATCTCGGTCGGCCCGGTCAAGCCGCCGGGGCGCGTTCAGGCTGAACGCCGGCTACCGCCAGCATCCGCGCGCCGAAGAACTCGGCGAGGGTGGACAAGAGGAGCGTCTGGTCGGGGCGGTACCAATGCCAGATGCTGTTGTAGAGGCCGAGGATGGCGCGGGCGAGCATTCGTGGGTCGCGCTCCGGGATCGCTCCCCGGCGCATCGCGTCGGACAGAAAGCGCGCCCAGGCGACCTCGAGCGCGCGCGTCTTGTCGCGGCCCGCCACGCGTGCCTGCTCCTCCCTCTGGGAGGTGCTCGTCCCGCCGAGAAGCGCCTGCTCGGCGACCAGGACGCGATTGCGGAGCACCTCGCGCTCGGACAGTGCGAAGCAGTCGGCGCACACCGCGCGCAACGCATCGCGCGGATCGGGGTGTTCGGCGGTGATCGCGTCGAAGCGCTCGTGGAGCTCGCCCAGAGCCTCGTCGAGAATCACGTACAGGCAATGCTGTTTGGAGTCGAAGTAGTGATACAGGGCAGTCGGCCCGATGCCGACGTCATCGGCGATGTCGGCCCATTTGGTGTTCTCGTAGCCCTGGCGACCGAACCGGTCGATGGCGGCGTTGAGAATCTCGGCTCGCCTGACGCCGTCGTCGCGGGACCGCCGAGTCGGCTGACTGCGCCTACCGTTGTGGGCCTGATTCGAACTCACGTCAGCGACACGTTACCACGCCCCAACACGCGATTACAACGCAGATTCTGCCGAATTTGCGCGCGCCTGGCGCATTGCAGGTGACGAATCGGACCGATCGCCTGATACGATGTCAGTTCGATGCAGCTCGCTGAGACCGCTTCAGAACGCGCGCTCGCCGACAAGGTTCGCGGCTTCCTCGCCGGCGCGAGCCTTCGCTCGGAGGACCTGCCGCGCGGACTCGACGACCGGATGGCGACGCTGCGCCGCTGGCAGAGCGCCTGCTACGAGGCCGGGTTCGTGGGAAGGGCCTGGCCATCGGAGTTCGGTGGCGGAGGACGTCCGCCGGTTGAGCAGATCATCGTCGATCAGATGCTGGCCGCGGGCAGTGCACCCGAGTTCGTGAACGTCGTCGGGCTCGACGTGCTCGGCCCGTCGTTGCTGCGGTTCGGCAACGACGAGCAGCGCCGGCGCTACATCCCACCGATCCTCGCGGCAGAGGAGATCTGGTGTCAGGGCTTCTCCGAGCCGGAGGCCGGGTCGGATCTGGCCAGCCTGCGCACCCGCGCCGTGCAGGACGGCGACAGCTACGTCATCAACGGCCAGAAGACATGGGTGTCGTGGGGTCAGTACGCGAAGTTTTGCGGGCTGCTCGCGCGCACCGACGACTCGGTGCCCCGCCACCGCGGGATCTCGATGCTGATCGTCGACATGTCGTCGCCGGGCGTCGAAGTGCGGCCGATGACGCAAATCACCGGTCACGCGGAGTTCAGCGAGTTGTTCCTTGAGGATGTCGTCGTCCCGCGCGAAAACCTGCTGGGGCAGCTCGGCGACGGCTGGAAGATCGCCATGCACACGCTCGGGCACGAGCGAGGAACCGCTGCTCTCCCCCGGCAGGTCAAGCTGCGGACTTGGCTGGATCGCGCGGTCTCGGCCGCGGCCCGGCGCGAGCTCGACGGCCGCCCCGTGCTCGAGGATCCGGAGGTTCAGACCGCGCTGGCTCGCGCCCTGATCGGTGTCGAGGTGCTCCGCCACCACGCGTACCGGACCGTGGGCGAGTTCCTGAGCGGCGGTGCCGTCGGCCCCGAGAGCTCGAGCGTCAAGCTGCTGATGGCGGAGGCGGAGCAGCGGCTCGCCACAACCGTCCTCGACGTGCTGGGTCCGACGCTGCTGTCGGGCGATTCGGACGAGATCCCCGAGAACGACTTCTGGTACGAGACGTACCTGTACTCGCGAGCGGCCAGCGTCTATGGCGGCGCACGCCAGATCCAGCGGGACATCATCGCCGACCGAATCCTCGCCCTTCCCAAGGAGTAGACGTGGATCTCGAGCTGAGCGACGAGCAGGTCTGGATCGAGGAGTCCCTGGGCACGCTGCTCGAGCGCCAGTGGCCGCCGGCGCAGGACGCATGGCAGGCCGGGGACGCGGAGCGCAACCGGCTGTGGGACAGCCTGGTCGAATTTGGGCTGCTGAGCGGCGCTGGTAGCGATCTCGGCGCGATCGAGCTGTGCCTTGCGGCAAGAACGGTCGGCGCTCATCTGGCTTCGGTCCCGCTGCTCGGCAGCGTCGGCGTTCGGTATGCGCTGGCGCCGTGCGCGGCGGAGCTGTCGCCCGGCTTCACCGCGATGCTCGAGAGTGATGCGCGGGCCTCGATCGCGCTGCTCGAGCCCGGTGGCGGCTGGTCGGTGTCGAGCACGCGCACGACGGTGGAGTCAAACCGATTGACCGGCAGCAAGGCCGCGGTCGAGCAGGCGACCAGCGTCGACTACCTCGCCGTCGTGGCCCTGGTTGACGGGGAGCCGGGCCTGGCGCTGGTGCGGACGGGAACGACAGGGCTCGAGCTCGTACCGCAGACAGGCCTCGACGAGACCGTCCCGCTTGGCCGCGTGACCTTCACCGATACTGAGGTGGAGGCGGTCCTCAGCGGCGAACTCGCCGAGCCGATCATCGAGCGTCTAATCAGCGTAGGCGGACTGCTCGCGGCTGCCGAGGCGATCGGCGCCGCCCGGGCGATCTTCGACGAGGCGCGGCGCTACGCGGCCGAGCGCCGGCAGTTCGGCCGGACGATCGGCAGCAATCAGGCCCTGCGTCACCTCCTGGCTGACCTCCATGTCATGCAGGCCAGCGGCTGGTCGACCACGCTGTACGCCGCGGCCGCCCTGGACGATGGCATACCGGGTGCCGGGCAGACCGCGTCGGTGGCCAAGGCCTACGTCTCGCGGGCCGCGCGCGAGGTCGCGCACGGCTCGATGCAGGTGTTCGGCGGCATCGCGTTCACCGAGGAGCATCCCGCCCATCGTTTCCTGCGCAGGATCGTCGTCCGCGAGCAACAGTTCGGTGACGCCGCGCACCACGAGCGCGAGATCGGCCGCACGCTGGCCGCCGGCGCCCTACGAGAACGGACGCCGGTGTGAGCGCCACCGACGAGCTTAACTTCAACGATCCGACCGCCCAGAAGCTGGAGCGGATCACCACCGGCGCCGACCCGGAGATCGTGGGGCCGATGCTCGCCGATCTCCTCCACGACCCTCGCTGGCTCGAGTGCGACGTCGCGCTCGTCTCGGGCGGCAAGTCCAATCTGACCTATCGGGTCGCCTGCGATGCCGGTGAGGTCATCCTCCGGCGTCCACCCCTCGGCCACATTCTTCCCACCGCGCACGACATGGGCCGCGAGTACCGGGTGATGACGGCGCTGGCGGGAACCGCGGTGCCGGTGCCACGGACTTTTCATCTCGGTGACGCAGACACTCCGCTCGGCACGCCGTTCTACCTCATGGAGCGCGTCGTCGGTCACATCTGCCGCAACGCCCTGCCGCCCGGGTACGCGGACGCGCCGGACGGGTGCCGCAAGATCGGCGAGGCGCTCGTCGATGTGCTCGCCGATCTGCACACGGTCGATCCCGCGGCGATCGGATTGGCCGAGTTCGGCCGCCCCGCCGGCTTCATGGAGCGGCAGCTGCGTCGCTGGTCCAAGCAGTGGGACGCCTCGAAGACTGCTGAGTTGCCCGCGCTCGACACTCTGCGAGACGAGCTCGCTGCCGCGCTGCCCGCGCAGCGCGCGAGCGCTGTGGTCCACGGCGACTACCGCCTCGACAACACGATCCTGCATCCCACCGATGTGGGCACGATCGTCGCGGTGCTCGACTGGGAGATGAGCACGCTCGGCGATCCGCTGGCCGACCTGGGAGCCATGCTCGCCTATTGGAGCGAGGCCAACGACTCCGATGTCCTGCGGCGCGCGCGGATCATGGCGCCGGTAACCGCCTGCGAGGGATTCCCGACGCGTGCCGAGATCATCGAGCGCTACGCGCGCAGGACGGGCATCGACCCGTCCGACATCGGTTGGTATCAGGCGTTCGCCTACTTCAAGCTCGCGGTGGTGTGCCAGGGGATCGCCGCGCGCGCGGCCGGCGGATCGATGGTCGGCGAAGGGTTCGACCAGGCGGAGCGTCTGGTGGCGCCGCTGGTCGAGGCGGGCCGGCAGCAGCTGGCGGCCAGCCCGGCCTGAGCTTGATCTGGGCCGCCGTCCCTTTCGCCGGCCGCGATCACGTGGTCGCTCGTTCGGAGCGTGGACGCGGGTTCCGCGAGTGCCGGCGAAAGGGACTGCCGGCCCCGCTCCCCCTTCGGGTCCCGTGGCGCGCGACCGCCACCCGACCCGACCGGCCCCGCGTCTTGGAAAAGCTGGGAGGGCCGGTGGGCTCAGGTCGTTGCGACGGGCTGACGCTCGTAGCGCGCGGATTCGCGCCGCGCGATCGCCATGTGATGGACCTCGTCGGGTCCGTCGGCGATCTGCAGGATGCGCGCCACGGCATAGAGCCCGGGGAGCACGGTGTCCTGCGCCACGCCGAGTCCGCCGTGGGCCTGGATGGCCCGGTCGATGACCCAGGTGGCCAGTTCGGGAGCGGCCACCTTGATCGCGGAGACCTCGATCCGCGCGCCGCGGTTGCCGACGGTGTCCATCAGCCACGCGGTCTTGAGCACGAGCAGGCGGACCTGCTCGATGCGCACGCGGGCTTCGGATATCCAGCGCTGGACCACTCCGTGCTCGATGATCGGCCGCCCGAAGGTGGAGCGGCTCGCCGTGCGCTCGCACATCATCTCGAGCGCGCGCTCGGCCATCCCGATCGCCCGCATGGCGTGATGGATGCGCCCCGGGCCAAGACGCTCCTGGGCGATCCGGAACCCGTCGCCCTCGTCGCCGAGAAGGCTCGCGGCGGGGACGCGGACATTGTCGTAGACGATCTCTGCATGCCCCCCGTGAGGTCCGTCGTCGTAGCCGAACAGGCTCGTCGAGCGCTGGATGTTCACCCCCGGCGCGTCCTTGGGCACCAGGATCATGCTCTGCCGCCGGTAGCGATGTGCCTCGGGGTCGGTCACTCCCATCACGATGAGCAGGGTGCAGCGGGGCGACATAGCCCCAGACGTCCACCACTTACGCCCGTTGATCACGTACTCGTCGCCATCGCGCTCGATCCGGGTCGCGATGTTGGTCGCGTCCGACGAGGCGACCTCGGGTTCGGTCATCGAGAACGCGGAGCGAATCTCGCCCTCGAGCAGCGGCTCCAGCCACCTCTCCTTCTGCGCCTCGGATCCGAACAGGGACAGCAGCTCCATGTTGCCCGTGTCCGGCGCCGAGCAATTGATTGCCTCGGGAGCGATCCATGGGTTGCGGCCGGTGATCTCGGCCAGAGGCGCGTACTGGAGGTTGGTCAGCCCAGCGCCGTACTCATGCGTGCGCGGGAGGAACAGATTCCACAGCCCGCGCCGGCGGGCTTCGACCTTCAGCTCCTCGATGACCGGCGGGGTGCCCCACCGATCATCGGGTGACTCCGCCTGCTCGCGAAAGCGGGCCTCGGCGGGGTACACGCATTCGTCCATGAAGGCGTGCAGCCGCTGCTGGAGCTCGACCGTCGTGTCGTCGTAGGCGAAGTCCATCGCTGATGGCCGACGTAGCTCAGCGGTGCTTCCACACGGGGTCGCGCTTCTCGAGGAAGGCCTGCACGCCTTCCTTCGCGTCCTCGGACTGGTGGGCGACGTTGCAGGTCATGCTCTCGAGCGCGATCAGCGTCTCGGTGTCGCCGTCGAGGCCGCGGTTGGCGGCCATCTTGGTGATCCGCATCGTGAAGCGGCTCTTGTCGAGCATCGGCGCGGCGAAGTCGATGATCGCCTGGTCCATCTGCTCGGCCGGGACGGACACGTTGGCCAGCCCCCACTCGAGGCACTCCTGGCCGGACAGGAGCTTGCCGGTGAACAGGAGCTCCTTGGTCTTGCGCAGGCCGATGTAGCGCGGCAGGCGATAGATCGGCCCGGCACCGCCGAACAGCGCGCGGCGGATGTGGAAGTCGCCGATCTTGGCATCGTCGGCGGCGATCAGGAAGTCGCACGAGATCGAGAGCTCGAAGCCCCCCGCGACGGCGTAGCCCTCGACTGCGGCGATCGTCGGCTTGGCCAGGTTGAACGCGCGGTCGAAGGTGCGCGCGGAGACCTGGGCGATCTTGATCGAGTTGGCCGAGGTGGCGAGGAACTCGGAGTCGAGCATGTTCAGGTCCGCGCCGGCCGAGAAGGTGTGGCCCCGGCCCCGTATGACGACGACCTGCACCTCGTCGTCCTCCTCGGCGCGATCGAGGGCGGCGGCGAGGGTGATGATCTGCTCCCAGTTGAAGCAGTTCCTGACGTGGGGTCGGTTCAGCCAGATCGTGGCGATGCCATCGCTGACCTCGTACTCGACGGCGCCTTCCTTGGTCCCCGGGGCGGCCTGCTCCTGAACACTCATCGCGCTCTTCTCCTTCGAATTTGCCTAAGCTGAATTCAGATCATATCGGGTAACGGCCGATTTGACCAGCCTGCCACGTTTCCGCTGCTACTAAGGCATATGCGCGACGTCCCACGGGCATCGGTCGACGCCGCGGCCTGGGTGTGGCATACTGAACTCGGTTCAGTTCACGTCGCTCCGTCAGCGGCGGCTGATCCCCAGTGACATGGAGCGCACGGTTCAGATCCAAGCACCTCTGCCGCACATCAAATCGGTCAACATCTGGCTGCTCCGCGGGGAGCCGCTCACCCTCGTCGACACGGGTCCGCGCAGCGACGAGGCGCTTGCCGCGCTCGAGGGCGGTCTGCAGCGGGAAGGCCTGCGCATCGAGGACATCGAGCAGGTTATTCCCACTCACCACCATCTCGACCACACCGGCCTGATCGCGACGATCGTGGCTCGCTCGGGGGCTCGCGTCGCCGCGCTCGACCGCGCCGCCGAGTACGGCGCGCACTACGTCGAGCGCTCCGACGCCGATCGCTCGTTCTCGCGCGAATTGATGCGCCATCACGGGGTCCCCGAGTCAGTGATCGAGGACAACACGGGGTTCTGGGATTACATCCGCAACACGTCCGAGCCGTACCGCACCGACTTGGTGCTCTCCGACGGCGACGTGATCACCGCCGGTGGGCGCAACCTGCGGATCGTGGCTCGGCCGGGTCACAGCACGACCGATGCGCTGCTCGTCGACGAGGAGAGCGCCACCGCCTTCGTCGGCGATCACCTGCTGGCCGGCATCTCCTCGAACGCCGAGATCGTGCCGGTGGCCGAGCCCACCGGATCGCGTCCGCAGGCCCGGGTCCAGTATCTGAACAGCCTCGAGCGGACCGCGTCGATGCCGCTCGAGGTGCTATTGACCGGACACGGGGACGCGGTGTCCGATCATCGCGGGCTGGTGCGCCGCCGCTTCGCCGAACATCGACGGCGCTGTCAGCGCATCCTGGCCGTGCTCGAGGAGGGTCCAGCCAACGCGTACGGGATCGCCAAGCACCTGTGGTCGGCGCGCACCGTGGCCGAGCAGCCGGTGCTCGTGGTGTGGGAGGTGCTCGGCCATCTCGACCTGCTCCTCGACGAGGGCGCGGTCGCCGAGCAGATCCTGGATGACGGGAGTCGCTACGGAAAGGCGTGGTTCTGGCTGCGCGAGCAGGCCGCGAGCCGCGCCGGAGATCCGAACGGGCGAGCACCAGGTACGTCAATTCTCTATCCAGGAGGGCAGCGCCCTGTCGAACTCGAGTGACACCCCTGCCGCCCCCCGGGACGCGCGCGATCTGTTCGACCTGACCGGGCGTCTCGCGGTCGTGACCGGAGGCACGCGCGGCCTCGGCCTGGCCATGGTCCGCGCCTTCGCGTCCGCCGGCGCCGAAGTCGTGGTGGTCAGCCGCAAGCCGGACGCCTGCGACGAGATCGTGGCGACGCTGCGCGCTGAGGGCGTCAAAGCCGCCGGCTGCGCCTGCCACGTCGGGCACTGGGACGAGCTCGAGCCGCTGGTCGAGCGGATCTACGACGATCACGGCCGGATCGACGTGCTCGTGAACAACGCCGGCATCTCACCCCTGTACGGGAAGCTCTCCGAGGTCACCGAGGAGCTGTTCGACAAGGTGATCGGGGTCAACCTCAAAGGGCCGTTCCGCCTCGCCGCCCTGGTCGGGGAGCGGATGGTCGCCGCCGGCGGCGGCTCGATCATCAACGTCTCGAGCACCGGCGCGATCCGGCCGACCAGCGACATCGTGCCGTACGCGGCGGCGAAGGCCGGGGTGAACGCGATGACGGTCGGCCTGGCTCACGCGTTCGGCCCGACCGTGCGCGTGAACGCGGTGATGCCCGGGCCCTTCCTGACCACGATCGCCCAAAACTGGGACATGGAGCTGTTTGCCGAGCGGGCCAGGACGTTCCCCATGCGGCGCGCCGGCCAGTCCGACGAGATCGTCGGCGCGGCGCTGTACCTGGCCAGCGACGCCTCCACGTACACGACCGGATCGATCCTGATCGTCGACGGAGGCGCGCAATGGAGCATGGCCGGAACCGGGGAAGGCGCCCCGGATGCGCAACTTGAAGTCAACTCATCCCAGGGGTAGCGTCGAGCCATGCCCGCCAACCAGCCGCTGTGGCTCCGCGCTGTGATCCGGCTCGAACGTGCCATCGGCGAACCGATCGAGTCGGCGGTCCGTTCGGAAACGTACTTCGGCCTGGTCAGCACGACGACTCGCGTGCGCCGCAAGGTCACGGGGACGGCCGAGGGCGTCTCGCGGCGCTGCCTGCACCTGCTGAACCTGCCGGCCGGATCGGACATTCGCAACATGCGCCAGCAGCTCGCCCGCATGGAGCGGCGGCTCAACCAGCTTTCCCACGACGTCGCCGAGCTGGACGAGGACGGGTCGGGTCCCGACGCGCGATGAACCCCAGGATCCCCTCCACGCTCAATCCGGCCGACCTGCTGACCCGGGTCAACCGCGACGTCGAGCGCTCGATCCTCCGCGCCCGCAACGGGATCCGCTACGTGCGGGGCAGCCATCGACCGGCCCTCGGCGTGACTCCGAAGGAGGTCGTGTGGAAGCGCGACAAGGCTGAGCTCTGGCGCTATCAGGGCGGCGAGCGCCGGTACGGGCCACCGGTGGTGTTCGTGCACAGCCTCGTCAGCCGGAGCTACATCCTCGATCTCCGTCCGGGCAACAGCACGGTCGAGTACCTCACGGGCGCCGGCCTGGACGTGTACATGCTCGATTGGGGGGTGCCCGACGAGCTCGACGCCGACAACGACCTTGAGCGCTACGTCGACTGGTACCTGCCGCGCGCGCTCGATGCGGCCCGCAGCGCGAGTGGTCACGAGGAGGTCACGCTGGCCGGGTACTGCCTGGGCGGGGTCCTCGCCGCGCTGTACGCGGCCGGGCACGAGGACGCGAACGTGCGCAACCTGATCCTGATGGCCACCCCGGTCGACTACAGCGAGATGGGCGCGATGGTCGCGCTGCTGCGCGAGGGGCGGCTCGACCCCGACGCGCTGATCGACGAAACCGGCAACGTCCCGGCCGACGCCCTGTACAGCGGCTTCTACATGCTCGCCCCCACGGTCGAGGTGGCCCAGAAGGCGACGCTTCTCGAGAACCTCTGGAACGACGAGTTCGTGGAGGGCTTCCAGGCCATGGCCACCTGGTCGCGCGATCACGTGCCGTTCCCGGGCGCCGCCTTCCGCCAACTGGTTGAGCTGCTGGTCCGTCAGAACATCCTGATGACCGGCTCGATGCCGCTCGGCGGCCGGCAGGTCGACCTGGCCCGGGTGCAGGGCAACGTCTTGAACGCGATGGCCGAGCGCGACAACGTCGTGCCCGCGCCCGCGGTGGAGCCGGTCATGCAGCTGATCGGAGACCCGGCCCGGCGCGAGGAGCTTCGGCTTCCCGGCGGCCACGTCACGTTTGGAACCGGCCGGTCCGCCTTCAAGCACACGATGCCGAAGCTGACCGGCTGGATCATCGACCACAGCGACCCACCGTCCTGAGAGAGGTACCGCATGGACATACGACCAATCGAGGCCGGCGACAGCCCGGCGCTGTCGCGCTTCTTCGAGCGCATTCCCGAGAGCGATCGGACGTTTCTCAAGGAGGACGTGGGCGATCCCCGGGTGCTCGCCGATTGGATACAGCCCGATACGGGGCGGACGATCGCCGTGGAGGACGACCAGGTCCTGGGTGCGCTGGCGGTCGTACCGCTGGTCGGCTGGTCGAGCCACGTGGGCGAGGTCCGTCTGGTCGTCGATCCCGATCACCGCGGACGGGGCATCGGGCGCCAACTGGCGCGCCAGGCGGTTCTGGAGGCGGTCGACATGGGGCTGGGAAAGCTGGTCGTCGAGGTGATCTCCGACCAGGGCGCGTTGATCTCGATGTTCCGCAGCCTGGGCTTCGAGCCCGAGGCGCTGCTGACCGATCACGTCCGCGATCGCTCAGGACGGACGCGCGATCTGATCGTCCTGGCCAACTCGGTCGATGAGCAATTCGCGGCGCTCAGCGCGGCCGGCGTGGCCGACCAGCTCGGGTGAACTGAAGCGGAGGTTCTCGGACATGGGATTCACGGATGATGGGCTCGAGCGACTCTTCGACGCGGCGGGGAAGATCGGTCGGACCGCGCTGGCTCCGTTGGGAGGAGCCGAGGTTTGCCTCGACGCCTACGAGGCAGCGCTTCGGGCGCTCGTCGATGTCCAGCTCGAGGCGGCCCGCGCGATCGGGGTCGAGCCGCTCCGCTCCGCCCTCGCCTCCTCCGCGCATCTGACCCGGGACCTCGGCGCCGCCCACCTCTCACGCGTCCGCTGGATCCTCGACGCGTGAGCCCCCAGTCCGGCATCGTCCACGGGCTGGACGGACACACGCGGCTCTATTGGGAGGCGAGGGGCCGCGGAGCTCCCGTCCTGCTCGTCCACGGGCTCGGCCTGAGCGGCGGCGCGTGGTGGCGGACCGTCGATGCGCTCGCTCCCCGAATGCGGGTGATCACATTCGACCATCGCGGGATTGGGCGCTCACGGTCGTGGACGTATGCCTACACGACCGAGGCCCTGGCCGACGACGCGGTCTCGATCC
The DNA here is from genome assembly GCA_963834675.1 of uncultured Solirubrobacterales bacterium. Taxonomy (GTDB): domain Bacteria; phylum Actinomycetota; class Thermoleophilia; order Solirubrobacterales; family Solirubrobacteraceae; genus Palsa-465. The sequence continues at coordinate 17,462 of CAWICS010000006.1, read as the reverse complement.
TCGACGCTCTGGCCATCGGGGAGGTGCATCTCTACGGGTTCTCGCTCGGCGGCATGGTCGCCCAGCAGATTGCCCTTCGCCACCCGGCGCGAGTTCGCTCACTCGTCCTCGGCGCGACGCATTCAGGAGGCCGCCGGGCGAGCGCTCCGGACGCCGAGGTGATCGCGTTCATTCGGCGGCGCGGTCACATGCCCTCCGAGCAGGCGACCTGGGCGTCGGTTCCCTACAACTACGGTCCGCGGAGCCGGGTCGAGCACGTCGATCGGATCGCCGAGGACATCGAGCGGCGCCTGGCGAACCCGTTCAACGAGCGGGCTTACCGGGCGCAACTGCTGGCGGCCTCCCTGCACAACTGCTTCAGCCGGCTCGAGCGGATCCGCGCGCCCACGCTGGTCGTCCACGGCGCCCGCGACCGGATGATCCCCGTGGCCAACGCCCGCATGACCGCGGAGCGGATTCCCGGCGCCCGGTTGACGATCCTCAAGGACGCCGGTCATCTGTATCCGACCGAGGAGCCGGCGGTCGACGAGGCGATCGGCGAGTTCTTCGCCAACCAGGCATGATTGAATTGACCTCAGTACAGGTTCTCGACGAGCTCCGAGTCGCGGACGTCGTGCGCGAACACGCATCGAAGCGCCCGGATGTCGTCGCGGTGCAGTGCGGCGCGCGGACGGTCACCTACGCCGAGCTGCACGATCGCTCGAACCGGCTTGCCCAGGCATTGCTTTCGGCCGGCGTGCGGGCCGGCGATCGCGTGGCGCATCTCGACCGCACCGCGCCGGAGATCATCGAGTTGCTGTTCGCGACGAGCAAGATCGGCGCGGTCACCGTCCCGCTCAACTGGCGACTCGCACCGGCCGAGCTCGAGACGATCGTCGCGGACGCTGGTTGCCGCGTGATGATCGCCGGACCCAGCTATCGCACTGTCGCGCGAGACATCGCCCGAGCCGCCCCGCAGGGGCTCGAGGTGATCGACACGGGCGATGACTACGAGCAGCGGCTGCAGACGGCCTCGCCCGTGGACCCGGGCGACCGCGGTGCGGCGAGTGATGTGGCCGTGCAGATGTACACGTCCGGCACGACCGGCCTACCGAAGGGTGTGCTGACCACGCAGCGCAACCTCGCCGCGGCTTACCTCAGCGCCGACGTCTGGCTGTTCGACTCCCGATCTGTGAGCCTGACCCCGCTGCCGATGTTCCACATCGGCGGGATCGGGTGGGCCTACCTCGGGCTGGTGAACGGTGCGACGACGATCCTGGTCAGCGAGGTCGACGCGGCGCAGGTGATCGACCTGCTCGAGCGCGAGCGGGTGACCAATGCGGTGTTCGTCCCCACGATCCTGCAGATGCTGGCCGCCGTGCCGGGCGCGGCGGAGCGCGACTACTCGAGTCTCCGCTCGATCACCTATGGCGCGTCGCCGATCACCACGCCGGTGCTGCGCGCCGCGCTGCGGACGTTCCGCTGTCCGCTTTTCGGGGTCTACGGCCTGACCGAGACGACCGGCGGCGTCATCCAGTTGCGCCCGGAGGACCACGACGCCGACGGCGCGCGTCAGCATCTGCTGCGCTCGGCCGGGCACCCGCTTCCGTGGGTCGAGATGCGGATCGTCGATCCGGGTTCTGGAGGAGACTGCGGGGCGGGCCAGGTCGGAGAGGTGTGGCTGCGGGCGCCGAACGTGATGGCCGGCTACTACAACCGCCCCGCCGAGACCGGCGCGGCGCTCACCTCGGACGGATGGCTGCGCACCGGCGACGGCGGGTACCGCGACGAGGAGGGCTACCTGTTCCTCACCGACCGGATCAAGGACATGATCGTGAGCGGCGGGGAGAACATTTACCCGATCGAGGTCGAGGAGGTGATCTCCCAGCATCCGGCGGTCGTCGAGGTCGCGGTGATCGGCGTGCCCCACGACCGGTGGGGCGAGACGGTCAAGGCGCTCGTCGTTCTTGCGCCGGGAGCCGCGGCCGAAGCCGACGATCTGGTGGCATTCGCACGGGAGCGCCTGGCCGGCTACAAGCTGCCGCGCTCGGTCGAGTTCGTCGCCGAGCTTCCGCACAGCCCGGCTGGGAAGGTGCTCAAGCGCGAGTTGCGCGCCCGGTACGTCGGGCCGGCGACCCCCGCCGCCGCGGCGAGTGCGCCTCCAGGAAACTGAGCAGCTCGCGATTCGCCTCGGGCATGTCCGTGGGGAAGGCGTGCGCGGCCCCGCGTAGTGGCATGAAGCGGGCTCCGGCGATGCCCTCGGCGAGACGGCGGCCGTTCTCGAGCGGCAGGATCCGGTCCTCCTCGCCGTGGACGACGAGCGTCGGCGCGGTGATCTCGGTCAGGCGCGCCGCCGTATCGTGCGCGCGGGCGACGGCACGCTGGTGGCGGTAGTCGGCGGGATCGAGACGACGGCGGAGCCGCTGCGCAATGTCTTCGCCGATCAGCGCCGCCTGCCGGCTGCAGGTCCTCCCGGCATACAGGTACGGAACCGACGCCCACAACCCCTCTTCGGCCGGAAGCTCGTCGAGGCTGTAGACGAAGTCGCGGACCGCCGGGTCCGGCGGGACGTAGCGCTCGCCCCCCGCAGTGGATGAGGCGAGGACAAGCGCGCAGACACGGTCGGGATGCCGGATGGCGATCTCCTGGGCGGTGGTGGCGCCGGCTGACAGACCGACGACATGCGCCCGCCGAGCGCCGGCCGCGTCGAGCGAAGCGAGTGCGTTCTCGGTCGTGGGCACGCCGGCGTTTGCCTCGATGACGCGGAAGTGCGTATGCAGCTCGGCGATACACCGCAGGGCGACGGCCGCGGTGAGATCCATGCCGGTGAGGAATAGAACGGGCGGACGCACCGCGCCAGCCTATCACGTAACTGAATTGACATCATCTCAGTTGCGTGCTAGCTTATATCTTGCTAACTCGCTAGCACAAGTCGATCACCACAAGCCAAGGGAGCCGTCATGGCCACGCACACGAAATCCGATCCGATCACCGAGTCCGTCCAAGCCGCGGCTGAGCGCGCCGCGGACCTGCACGAGAAGTCTCTCGCCTCGAGCCGGAAGGCGAGCGAGGCTTACCTGTCGTCATACGAGAAGGCCGTCGTCGCGCTGGCCGACACGTACGAGAAGGCCACCGGCGCGAGCAGGATCGAGTGGGTCGCCAGCATCGGCAGCCTGCAGGCCGACGCCACCCGCGAGCTGACCCGCACCTACACCAGCACGGTTCGCGAGCTCGTTTCCTGACCGACCGGATCGAATGGCCGCGGCGGCGGCCGTCGCGGCCAGTCTTCCCCCGCGCCAATCCGATGACTGAGCACCATTTCAGCTATCCCATCGTGGTGCCCCTCCGGGGAGCCACGATCTCCGGACATGCCGTACAGGGGAGCGTCGCTAGCGGCGCCGACGCGATCCACGCGACGTGGCCGCCGCCTTCCGGGCGCCAGCGGCCTGCAGCGATCGATCGCCGTCCGCCAGCTCGGGCGGAAGACCGAGCAGGGCGAGTTGGCGGCGGAGGAAGAACTCCTTGACCTCGTCAAGGCTGATCGAGCCGCGTGGGCGGTACCAGTGCCAGATGCTGTTGTACAGGCCGAGCAGCGCGCGGGTGAGCAGACGGGGATCGGCCTCGGGCAGGATTCCCTGCTCCATGCCCCGTACGAGGAACGTCGCCCAGGCGAACTCGACGTCCCGGATCCGGGCGCGAGCCAGGGTCCGGGCCTCCTCCTCGCGCGGCGATGTCCTCGGGACCCCCACGAGTCCCTGCTCGGCGACCAGCACGCGGTTGCGCAGGATGTCCTGGTCGCTCAGCTCATAAGAGCCGGCCAGCACAGCTAGAAGCGCGTCGAGGTAGTCCTCGTGGGCGCCCGTCTGGCGGTCGAACTCGGTGCGAAAGAACTCGAGGGCATCGGCCATGATCACGTAGAGGCAGTGGAGCTTGGACTCGAAGTAGTGGTACAGCGCGGTCGAGCCGATCCCCACCGCCGCCGCGACATCGGCCAGCTTGGTCGCCTCGTAGCCGTTCTCGCCGAAATACGCGGTCGCGGTCCGCAGGATCTCCTCCCGCTTGCTGCGCGACGACGCACCGGTGGCGGCGTTACCTCGACTGGATGTGGGCCGGGACCGCGTGGGCGGCAAGGTCTCTCCTCGCGGGAGCGAACGGGAAGCCGGAATCATAGGCGCAGACGCCGATACCTCGCGAGGCCGGCGTCCGCATGTCAGCGGATCCGAGCCGACACCCCCGGTTTGACCTGAATCCGGCTCGGGACTACGATCCCCAGCCCTGGCTGACGAGCTCAGCTCCGCGACCAGCTCAGCCGGGAAGAGCAGCCGGGAAGAGAGGAGAGGGAGAGATGCACGAACCGCCGTCTCGGCCACGGGATGAGGAATGCGCTGCGGTGACGCTGAGCCCGCTGCTGGCCGGGGAGGTCGCCCGGGCGCTGCGCATCCAGCTTGCCTCAGAACTCGATCGGCCCTTCGCCGAACCGCTTCCGAGCCGGGAGGACGCGGCGCGCCTGCGCAGCGTGCTCGATCTGTGCGTCGACCAACTCGAGACTCTCGCCTGGGGAGAGCCGCCGGACGAGGTGCGGATGGTGGCTCCGAGGTTCCTCCTTGAGAAGATCGCCGGCGATCTCCTCGAGGGGGGCAATGAACGACTGGCCAATCCGCAGGGGTGGAACACCCCGGAGGCGCAGAGGGTCCGCCGTCAGGGTCGGCGCATGATCCGCGCGGCTGATGCGATCAGCGACGCACTGGCCTCTCATCCCGAGCATCGGCCTGCGCCTCGTAGCTCCGTAGCCCGGCTCAGCCTGGCCAGGGCCCTGTAACTTACTTATATGACTTCACTTCAGGCCACTCGCTTGGACGCGCTGGGTGACCTCGTCGCGCTGGTGGAAGGGTCGGGACGGACGCACGCGAACCGCCTGGCGCCCGACGCGCGCACCTGGCTCGCCGGCCCCGAGCAGGGTCTGACCGCGGAGATCGAAAGTGCGGCCGGCCCGAAGGCCGGCGCTGAGGCCCTGGGCCGCCTGTCGCCGTCGCGCCTCACCGTGGTCGCCACCGTCCGCGCGGAGCGAGCCTGCTGGGCTGAGCTCGTTCGTCACGGCGACGTCGAGCCTGAGACCTGCCTGGCCGGGCTCACCCAGCAACTCGACGGCCGGGTGTCCCGGATCGTATGGCTCCGCGCGCCGCTGGTCCCGCCCTGTGAGGTCGACGTGGGTGACCGCGTGCCGGACGGGCGGCCGGTCCTCGAGGGGTACTTCGACGCACTCATGGCGTCGCGGTTTCGCGAGGCGGCCGCTCATTTCACGGTGGACACGCTCTACTCCCACCCGCCGTATGCCGGCGGCGGGAAGCGTGTCCTGTTCCGGGGGCAGGACGAGCTCCGTCACGGCTTCGAGACCGAGCGCGGCCCCAGCCCGGCACGTCAGATCATCACCGGCTTCTGGCAGCACGGCGGGCGGGTGTTCGTCGAGGGGGTGATCGAGGGCATTCCCGACGGAGGCACGTTCTTCTCCACCGCCCAGATCGACAGCGCGGGTGAGATCGCGCGCTACGTTGCGTTCTACAGCACGACCCGGATCGCCCGGTAGGGCTCTGGTCCGCTCGGGCGCCGGCCCCGCCGAAGCCGGATAACGCGTCACACCGCGGGCCTGCGCACAAACCGTGGCTACTAATCCGCGCCCCAGACGGCTAAGTCGTCACGCTTCGGGCGGGCCGTCGCTCGTGACGCCTTGTCCGGCACAGGACATCCTTGCGGGCCAAACTGAATTGATGTAAGTTCAGGCAGGCGGCGACAGAGTTGTGGCGACGCAGACCGATGACCAGGAGAGAACATGGCGACGAAGCGATTTGAGGGCAGGGTGGCGGCGGTCACCGGAGGCGGGTCGGGGATCGGCGCGGCGATCTGCCGGAGGCTGGGCGAGGAAGGGGCGCTCGTCGCCGCGCTCGACTTGTCGCTCGAGCGAGCCGAGAAGGTGATCTCGGATGTGCCCGGCGCCACCGCGGTCCACGCCGACATGAGCGACAGCGCCTCGGTTGAGGAGGCGCTCAGCCAGGTCGAGAGCGAGCTGGGCCCGCTGTCGATCATGGTCAACAACGCCGGCGCGCTGGCCATGTCCCACGTGGCGCGGGTAAAGCCGCAGATCGAGCGCCAGCAGGCCGAGCAACGCGAGGACGGCGTGATCCGGACCCCGCTCGAGGCGCTCGCGCGCCTGACCGACGAGGAGTGGCGGTTCGTGATGTCGGTCCACCTCGACGGGACGTTCTACGGCACGCGCGCCGCGGTGAAGCGGATGGCTCCGCGAGGCGCGGGCACGATCGTCAACATGGCCTCGGTTTGCGGGATCGAGGGATGTACCGGACACCCGCATTACTCGGCCGCCAAGGCCGGCGTGCTGGGGTTCACCCGGGCCACGGCGAAAGAGGTGATCGTGCAGGGAATCAGGGTCAACGCGGTGGCGCCCGGATTCATCGACACGACGCGCACCAAGGCCGATGTCGGTGTGGCCCGTGAGGTGAACGTCCAGCGAACGCCGATCGGCCGGCTGGGCACCCCGGAGGAGGTCGCGGCCACGGTGGCCTTCCTCGCCTCCGACGACGCCGCGTTCTACGTCGGCGCGACGATCAGCCCGAACGGCGGCCTCGTCACGGCCGTCTGAGCGCGGGGTCGGCCTCCGCGCGCTCGACGAGTTCGCCGATCTGCCGGGCGATCTCCCCCCAGAGCTCGCGCGAGAGGTGATGGCCCATGCCGTCCAGCACCACGAGCTCTGCGCCGAGGATGGCGCGCGCGGTGGCCCGGCCGCCGCTGACGTTCACGAGCGGATCGTCCGCCCCGTGCAGCACGAGGGTGGGGACCGAGACCGACCGCAGCGCGGAGGTGCGGTCGCCCGAGGCGGCGATCGCGGCGAGCTGGCGAGTGACGCCGACCGGATCGTGAGCACGGTCGAACGCGAGTCCGGTCCGCCAGCGGACGTCCGCTTCGTCGAGCTCGAATCCTGGCGAGCCGATGACCCGCAGGATCGACACCGTCCGGTCGATCGCCTCGGCTCGCGTGGTGGCGGGGGGCGAGAGGAGCGCCGCCATGGCCTCGGGCGTCGACTGCCCGACCGAGGGATTGCCGGTGGTCGACATGATCGAGGTCAACGACCGCACCCGGCGCGGATCTTCGATCGCCAGTGTCTGGGCGATCATCCCGCCCATCGACGCGCCGACCAGGTGCGCGCTCTCGAGACCGAGGGCGTCGAGCAACCCCACCGTGTCGCCGGCCATGTCGGACAGCGTGTAGGACGCCGTCGAGGTGTCCCCGCGAAAGATCGCGGGGAGGTCGGGGGCCGGCGCCTCGCTCAGATGACTCGACAGGCCAATGTCGCGATTGTCGGACCGGATCACGTGCACCCCGCGCCCCACCAGCGCATCGCAGAACCCGTCGGGCCAGCCGAGCATCTGCGTCCCGAGGCCCATCAAAAGGAGAACCGGAGGCAATCCGGGATCGCCGAACCGCTCGTAGGCGACGTCGATGCGAGCAGGTCCAACGCCGCGAGCGATCTGGACGCTCACCGCGCCCTCCCGAGGATCCAGTACCGCTGCCGGTTCTCGAACCGATACGTTCCGTCGGCCTGCCGGTAGGGCGCGGCCGCCCGAGCGGTCGATGCGGCGTTCACCCCGGCGCGCGAGAGCGAGACCTTAAGCGCCGCGTCGTCGGCGATCTCGATCGGCGCCGGAACATCGCCCGTCGCGACCACGTTCAGGCGGGTGACTCGAATCGCATCCTCGACCGGATCGGCGAATGGCAGCGGCCCGTCACCCACGCCGCGGGCGCCAATCGACAGCAGAAACGCGAAGAACTCGTTCGCGTCCGGAGGCCCCCACTTGCAGACCGCGAGAAGTCCGTCCGGGCGCAGGACGCGAGCGGCTCCGGACAGGGCGAGCTCGGAATCGAGCGCGTACTGCACGGCATTGAAGGCCGTCACTACGTCGAACGAACCATCGGGCCACGGCGGGTACTCCATCAAGCCCAGGCGAAAATCGCCGTCCGGTACGCGTTCGAGCGCCTGCGCAATCGCATCGGGCTCCACGTCGAGGCCGTGCACGGCGGCGCCGCGCCAAGCCGCGAAGGCACAAAACGCTCCGTCTCCGCACCCAAGATCGAGAAGTGAGGTTGTGGGGCCGATCCCCGCGGCGTCGGCGACCGCCTGCCACGCGGATCGAAAGGCCGAGGACACTACGCCGCGGCGGCGGGCTCCTCGATGCTGACCAGCGGACGGTGTACGTGGACGGTGCCGAAGCCCGCCATCTGCGCTTCCTCCTCGGGCGTCGGACTGCCGTAGTAGTGCAACGGCGAGAGCTCGACGAGCTGCACGAGTCGGCCGGCGGCCTCGAGATCGAGCTTGGCGTAGTGGTCGAGCATCGCCTGCGGGCCTTCGTACCACTCGATGACGTGAATCGTGAGCGGCTCCTCGTCGATGAAGTAGTGGTAGGCGATCACGCCGTGGTCCTTCTCCTTGACGTCCTTGATGAAGGTCTCGAAGATGCCGACGACCTCGTCGAGATCGTTGCGGTCCAGCGTCATCGTGCAGGCGGTTCGGACGGTTGCCATGGTTATCTCCTCGGACGGTGGTTGTCAGCTTCGGGCCCAGACCTTGGGACCGCGCCCGCCGAGGCTCGCCAGGTAGCCCTCGTCGGCCTTCTCCTCGCCCCACAGCAACTCCATGATCCGCTTACTGATCTTCCACCCCGCCGGCGTGCGCTTCAGCTCGTCGTGGTAGCGGGCAACGAGGATGATCGCCGCATCCGGGTTCTCCTTGAACACCTGATACGACGTGAGATACGAGACCGTCTTGGCCTGATCGCCGTCGATCTTGATGTGGTAGACGTTGAGCAGGTGGTGCTGCCAGATCACCGTGGCCGTGGCACCCGCGATCCAGTCTGCGAGCTTGTCGCCTCCCTCGACCGGATCGCCGTTTCCGTACTGGGCCCAGATGTCGTCAGCGAGCGTGCTGCGAACCCCGTCGGCGTCGAACGAATCGACCGCTGAGGAGTACCGGTAGAGGACCTCGGCGATGTCGGTTCGGTCCTGGAGAGCCTGCAGGCTCGCGGTGTCGACGGACGATTCGTTGATGGCGGTCATGGCGTTCTCTCTCCTCGAACAGGCTCTTCACATCTGATTTGAGTTGACTTCGATTCAGTCTAGCGAGACATCGACCGAGCCGTCAAGCGGGGCGCTCAGCGCGAGGTGTAGCCGGCGTCCACGTTGAGGATGGCGCCGGTCACGTATGAGGCAGCGTCCGAGCACAGCCACAGGCTGGCCTGCGCGACCTCCTCGGGACGCCCGAAGCGGCCGAACAGGCTGAGCACGGGTGCGAACTCGGCCTCGGTCAAACCGACCGTCTCGAGCGCGCCGCGGATCATCGGGGTATCGATCGCCCCGGGTGAGACCGTGTTGACGCGAATCCCCTGGGGTGCGTTCTCGAGCGAGGCGACTTTCGTGAGACCGAGCACGCCGTGCTTGGCCGCGACGTAGGCCGCGTTCGCGGGCTGGGGCCGGTGCGCGCTCACCGAGGCGATGTTCACGATCGCGCCGCCGTCCCCCTGTGCCAGCATCTGGGCGATCTCGTACTTGAGGCAGAGCACGACTCCCTTCAGATCGACCGCGAGGATCCGGTCCCATTCCGACTCGTCGAGCTCGGCGATCGGATGCGTGTCAGGCGTAACCGCGGCGTTGTTGACCGCGCAGTCGAGCCGGCCGTAGCGCTCGACCGCCGCGTGCACCATCGCCTCGGCGTCGGCCGCCCTGGAGACGTCGGTACGGCAGAACGACGCCGTGCCGCCCTCGCGCTCGATTTGCTCCACGGTCACCTGGCCGGCCTCGGCGTTCACGTCGGCGACCAGCACGCGGGCTCCCGCGCCGGCGAACACCTGGGCGGTGGCCTCACCCATGCCGATGGCGCCGCCGGTGACGATCGCGACCTTTCCCTCGAGCGGTCCTGCGGCCATGGGCGGCACCTTCCTTTCTCGGACTCGGCCCAACGGGCCTCGGCTATCGAAGTGAACTCAACTCGAAGCGAAATGTTGACAGTTCCAAGGCGCGATTGCTACCTTGTCCCAACCTGAAGTTAGTTCGATTTACCTGAGAGCGGAAAGAGGAGCGCAAATGGCCGACTACGACGTCATCGTGTTGGGGACCGGAGCCGCCGGACTCACCGCGGCGGTGACCGCTGCCGAACTGGGCGCCAAGGTCGGCCTGTTCGAGAAGGGCGCGCTGATCGGCGGGACGACCGTCTACTCAGGGGGAATGATCTGGGTTCCGGGCAACATGCACGAGCCGCCCGAGAAGGGCGACACGCGCGAGCAGGCTGTGGAATACCTCAAGGCGCTCTCGAACGACACGATCACCGACGAGATGGCCGACACCTACCTCGACGTCGGCCCCGAGATGGTCCGCTGGCTCGACGAGCGGACCCCGGTCAAGTTCCGCGCCGTCCCGGACTTCCCCGACTATCACCCAGAGCAGCGCGGCGGCCTGCCGCAGGGCGGCCGGTCGCTCGAGACCGCGATCTACCCCTACGGCGAGCTCGGCGAGTGGGGCCCCCGCGTGCACATCTCGCCGTACTACCCGAGCTACCACCTGACCATCGGCGAGACCACACTTGGCCAGGCGATCCCGGAGCCACTCGACCCCGAGGAGATGCAGCGCCGCGCCGACAACGACGAGCGCGGAATGGGGCTGGCCCTCGGCGGCAGGCTGCTCAAGGCGTGTCTTGACCGCGGCGTCGAGCCGCAGACCGAGCACCGCGGGGTCGAGCTGATCATGGAGGACGGCAAGGTCGCCGGCGTCGTGTTCGAGACTCCGGAGGGACGCAAGGAGGTCCACGCGCCGAACGTGGTCATCGCCACCGGCGGGTTTGAGCGCAACCCCGATCTCAAGCGGGCGTTCCTGCGCGGGCCGTGCACGCACACGGTCGCGGTCGAGACGAATGAGGGCGATGGCCTGAAGATGGCCATGCGCGTCGGGGCGATGCTCGGGAACATGCGCGAGGCGTGGTGGATGCCGATGATCGAGATGCCGACCGACATCGTCCCGACCGGACAGCAGCTTCTGACCTACGAGCGGACGCTGCCCGGGGCGATCATGGTCAACCGCTCGGCCAAGCGCTTCACGAACGAGGCCGCCAACTACAACGCGTTCGGTGCCGCGTTCCACGAGCAGGACACGATCATGGGCGTGTACCGGAACCTGCCGTGCTGGCTGATCTTCGACCAGCAGTGGCTCGACAAGTACGGCTTCGCCGGTGGCCTCGGCGGCACCGAGAAGGCCCGCACCGATTGGATCACGTCCTCGGACACGATCAAGGGCCTCGGCGACAAGCTGGGCATCGATGGCGACGTCCTCGAGCAGACGGTCGAGCGATTCAACGCCAACGCGCGTGACGTTCACGATCCCGATTTCAACCGCGGTTGGAGCGCGCAGGATCAGTGGTGGGGGGATCCGACGCTCCGCGACGGGACCGCGCGCGCGTCGCTCGGGCCGGTCGAGAACCCGCCGTACTACGCGATCCAGGTGTTCAGCGGAGCGCTCGGGACGAAGGGCGGCCCGCTGACCGACACGCACTCGCGAGTAATCGACGTCGACGGCAACATCATCGAGGGCCTGTACGCGGCCGGCAACGCGATGGCCTCGCCACTCGGAATGACCTATGGCGGGGCGGGCGGCACGCTCGGACCGGCGATGGTCTTTGGCTACCAGGCAGGGCGCGACATCGCCGAGCGGGTGGGCTCGGCCACTCCGCCTCCCGCCCTGGCGGCGGCCCACGGCGGCGCATGAACCGAACTGGACGAGAAAGGGAACCGAAACAATGGAATCGAGTGTCATCGCGGAGCGCAACGGGACCGAGGTAACAGGGTGTCCCGTCTTGCATCACGACTTCTCCAAGACGCGGGAGATGGGCGCGTACTGGGAGCTCGCCAACGAACTGCGCGAGAGCTGCCCGCATTTCTACAACAAGTACTCGGGCGGCGGCTATTGGGTGTTCACACGCCACGATGCCGTCAACGACATCTACAAGACCCCGGAGATCTTCTCCAGCGCGTCGATCACGCCGTGGGAGCCCGATCCGATCTACCGATTCGTACCCACGCAGGTCGACGCCCCGGACCACATCAAGTACCGCCGCATCCTCAACCCGTGGTTCTCGCCGAAGGCAATGGAAGCCGCGGCGCCGATGATCAGGGAGACCTGCCGGGGCTTCATCGAGCCGATCGTGCCCAAGGGCGAGTGCGACTTCTTCGAGGAGTTCGCGCTGCGCTTCCCGACCGCGGCGTTCCTGACCGTGATCGGGGTGCCGATCTCCTACACCGACCTGTTCGTCGGGTGGGTCGACGCGTTCTTCGGCGGCTTCGGCGGTGATCCCGAAGGCGCCCAGGGAATGGCGACGGCGCTCGGCGAGATGCGCGTGTTCTGGAAAGAGCAGCTCGACAATCGGCGCGAGGAAGGTCACCGCGAGGGAGATCTCTTCTCCTATTTGCTCGACGCCCGATTCGACGACGAGCCACTCGACGACGAAGTGCTGCTCGACATGTGCACCGTGCTCACGCTCGCGGGACTCGACACGACGCGGGCCGAGCTCGCCTACATGTTCCACCACCTCGCACTGCATCCCGAGCACCGCCAGCGGCTGATCGACGAGCCGGACATCATCCCGCTGGCCGTCGAGGAGACCCTGCGCTACTACACGATCATCTTCGGCGACGGCCGTAAGGTCACCCGCGACGTCGAGTTCCACGGCGTGCAGCTGAAGAAGGGCGACATGGTGTATGGGCTGGTGTCCGGTGCGAACCGAGACCCGCGGCACTGGGAGCAGGCCGACGAGTTCGTGATCGACCGCAAGCGCAACAACCACTTCGGCTTTGCCAGCGGTCCGCACCGGTGCCTCGGCATGCACCTGGCTCGGCGCGAGATGGCAATCGCCGTCGACGAGTGGCTCAAGGTGATCCCGGACTTCGAGCTGGCCACCGACGCCCAGCTGATGGAGCGCGGCGGTGGCGCGATGATGTCGCTGAGCACGCTGCCGCTGCGCTGGGAGGTTCAGTCGTGAAGCTCCAGATCAGTACGGCATGCCAGGGCCACGGGCGCTGTTACACCCTGGCCCCGCAGCTGCTCAGTAGTGACGACGAGGGTTACGTGACGATCTCCGGCGGCGACCCGATCGAGGTGCCGGAAGAACTGCGTGAGCTCGCCGAGGACGTCGTCGGCAGCTGTCCCGAGAACGCGATCAGCCTGATCGACGACTAGGCCGATGCACCGCCTGGTCGTGGTTGGGGCCTCACTGGCCGGGCTGCGCGCTGCGCAGGCCGCGAGGAAAGCCGGCTTCGATGGCGAGCTGGCGATGGTGGGCGGCGAGCGCCACCTGCCGTACACGCGCCCGCCGCTGTCGAAGGAGCTGCTGGCCGGCGAGCACACGGTCGACCGGGTTGCGCTCCCCTGCGACGAGCTCGGCATCGAGTGGCGCCTGGGCGTGCCCGCCGTGGCACTGGATCGCGGACGGCGACGGGTCGTCCTCAGGGACGGAGACGAGCTCGAGTACCACCGGCTGATCCTGGCCACCGGGTCGGCGCCGCGACGCTGGCCGGGCCCCGGGGCAGAGCTCGATGGGGTCTACATGCTGCGCGACCTCGACGACGCCCTCGCGCTCCGGAGGGCATTCGACCAGCGGCCGCGCGTCGCGATCGTCGGCGCGGGGTTCATCGGGTGCGAGGTGGCTCAGACCGCCCGCAAGGAGGACCTCGAGGTCACGCTGATCGATATCGCGGCGACGCCGATGCTCCCGCTCGGCCCGGAGCTCGGCGGATGGTGCGCGGAATTGCACCGCAGCCATGGCGTGGACGTGCGGCTCGGCACCGGAGTGGCCAGGTTGGTCGGCGACGGCCGAGTCGAGGCGGTAGAGCTCGTCGGCGGCGTGCGCGTGCCTGCCGACATCGTGGTGGTGGGCCTCGGCGCGCTGCCGAACACGGAGTGGCTGGCCGGCAGCGGGCTCACGGTTGACCCCGGCTTGCGATGCGACGGGACGCTGACCGCGGTCGGTGACCCTGACATCCTCGGGGCCGGGGACATCGTGGCCTGGCCCCATCCGCTGGCGGACGGGGAGACGATTCGGATCGAGCACTGGACCGTCGCCGCCGAGCAGGGACAGCTGGCCGGCCGCAACGTCGTACTGGAGGCCGAGGACCGCAAGCCGTACGTGGCGCCGCCCTATTTCTGGTCAGACCAGTACGAGGTGAAGATCCAGTCGCTCGGCCTCCCGGCTCGAGCGGACGGGGTCGAGCTGCTCGAGTCCACGCCAGATGGCGCCCGGCGCGTCTACGGCGGCGCGCGGGATGGTCGTCTCGTGGGGATCATCGCGATCAACGCAGCCAGGCGCCTGGGCTCGTACCGCCTGGCGCTCGAGGATCCGCCGGCGTTCGACCAGCTGCGGACCCAGCTCGCCGCCGACCCGGCCGCGCTCGGCGCGCCGGTCGCGGCAGCCTGAGCGCCTACCCTTGGAAGACATGACCGACGACTCTCCTCTCCGCGTCGCGATCATCGGCGCCGGGCCGAGCGGCTTCTATGCCGCCGGCCAGCTATTGGCGGTTGACGAGCCACAGTTCGCGGTCGACCTGTACGACCGGCTGCCGACTCCGTACGGGCTCGTCCGCTCGGGCGTCGCCCCCGACCACCCGAAGATCAAGTCGGTCACTCGCGCCTACGACAAGACCGCCCAGCACGAGCGGTTCCGCTTCTTCGGGCACGTGGAGCTGGGCGGCGACGTGACCCGAGCTCAGCTGCTCGAGCACTACCACGTAGTCATGTACACGCTGGGCACCTCGATCGACAAGCGGCTCGGGATCCCGGGCGAGGACCTGCGCGGCTCACACGCCGCCACGGAGTTCGTGGCCTGGTACAACGGCCACCCCGACCACTGTGGACTGGAGGTCGACCTGCAGGCCGAGCAGGTCGTGGTGGTCGGCGCCGGCAACGTGGCCATCGACGTCGCGCGGATGCTCGCGCTAGCGCCGTCCGAGCTCGAGATCACCGACACGGCCGACCACGCGATGGAGGTGCTGCGAGACAGCGGCGTCAAGGAGATCACGATCCTGGCGCGCCGGGGCCCGCTGCAGGCCGCGTGGACGAACCCCGAGCTGCTCGAGATGGGTGAGCTCGAGCGCGCCGACCTCGAGGTGGTCGGCGGAGAGCTCGACGAGCTTTCGGCGGCCGCGCTGGCCGACGCCGACAAGACCCGCCGGCGCAACGTCGAGATCATGCAGGATTACGCCGCGCGAGCCAAGTCGGGCAAGGCGATCACGGTTCGCTTCCGGTTCCTGGCCTCGCCGATCGAGTTGCTCGGCGACGAGAACGTGCACGTCCGCGCGGTCAAGGTCGAGAACAACGCGATCGTCGCGCGCGACGACGGCTCGCTGGCGGCGCGCGGCACCGGAACGTTCGAAGAGATCCCGGCCCAGCTCGTGTTCCGTTCGATCGGCTACACCGGACAGCCGGTCGGCGACGTTCAATTCGACGATCGGCGCGGCCTGATTCGCAACGACGGCGGACGCGTGATCGACGCCGAGGGAGCGCAGCAGATCGGGGAGTACGTGTCGGGCTGGATCAAGCGTGGCCCCTCGGGCGTGATCGGAACCAACAAGAAGGACTCCCAGGACACCGTGACCAAGATCCTCGAGGATGCGGCGGCCGGCCGCTTGAACCAGCCGGTGTCGGATGACATCGACGGCATGATCGAACGCCACTGCGAGCATGCGGTCACCTGGGAGGGCTGGCAGGCCATCGATGCAATGGAGACCGCCGCCGGCGAG
This sequence comes from uncultured Solirubrobacterales bacterium, assembly GCA_963834675.1. Taxonomy (GTDB): domain Bacteria; phylum Actinomycetota; class Thermoleophilia; order Solirubrobacterales; family Solirubrobacteraceae; genus Palsa-465. The sequence continues at coordinate 1,647 of CAWICS010000006.1, read as the reverse complement.
GCGTCGGCCCCCGGCCGTCCGCGCGTGAAGCTCACCGACTGGGCGGCGCTGCGGGAGGCGGCCCAGCACGCGGCATCTCGTCGCTGATTGCAGCCGCCACCCGTGACAAGCTGTCGCGGTGTCCTCGCCCCTGGGCTTCGACCCAATCGAAGAGGCGGGTCGCCAGTGGCGCAAGCGCTGGGGCCCGGCTGCGACCGTGCCAATGATGACGGTCACCTCGGTCATGCGGGTTCAGCAGATCTGGCTGGCCCGGCTGAACGAGACGCTGGCCCCGTTCGAGCTGACCTTCGCGCGCTACGAGGCGCTCATGCTGTTGTACCTGAGCCGCGCCGGGTCGTTGCCGATGGGCAAGATCGGTGCCCGCCTGCAGGTACACCCCACCAGCGTCACCAACCTGATTGACGGGCTCGAGAAGCTGGGCTACGCGGAGCGGACGCCGCATCCGGACGATCGCCGAACGACGCTGGCGGCGATCACCGACCGTGGTCGTGAGGTGGCGGGCGCCGCCACCGACGCGCTGAATGACAGCCGCTTCGGAACCGAGCCGCTCCGCCCTGCCGAGCTTCGGTCTCTGACCGATGTGCTCACCCGCGCGCGCCGAGAAGCCGGCGATTTCATTTAGTTTGGCTTCCTAGTATCGGAGGACCTATCATCACCGGCCATGGCTGTCCTTGACGGCAACGTTCCCGTCTCCGAGGAAGAGTGGTGCGCCGCGTATGGGCTCACACCCGAGCGTGACGTACCGTTCACCACCCTGTCCGGAGAGCCGATCGCGCCGCTGTACACGGGCAAACCGGCCTCTCGACGGCGTTCGACATGCCCTCGCTGATGGGCCTGGACTCAGACCATCCGCGCTCGCTGGGCGAGGGACCGAGGAGGCGGTTCGCATCGCCCTGCGCACCCAGCAGATCTTCGCCCACGAGACCGGGGTGGCGAACACGATCGATCCGCTCGGCGGGTCGTACTTCGTGGAGGCGTTGACCGACCGGATGGAGGAGCAGGCGTACGCGTACTTCGAGAAGATCGACGAGCTCGGGGGTATGGTCGACGCCGTGAAGGCAGGCTTTCCCCAGCGGGAGATCGCCGACGCCGCGTTCACTCTGCAGCAGGAGATCGACTCCGGCCGGCGGATCGTGGTGGGGGTCAATGCGCTGACCGAGCACGACGAGACGCCCACGCCGATACTCAGGATCGACCCCGCGCTCGAGCGCAAGCAGATCGCTCGCCTTGACGGCGTGCGTGCCCGCCGGGACGGCGCCGCGGTCGAGGCCGCCCTGGGCAAAATCCGCCAGGCGGCGAGCAGCCAGCGCCGGAACCTCATGCCGCTCCTCCTCGACGCCGCGCGCGTCCACGCCTCCGAAGGCGAGATCGTCCGCGCCCTGCAGGACGTGTGGGGCGACTACCGCGAGACGCCGGTCTTCTAGTCGCCGCGCCGCATGGTGGCGCGAACACGCTCAAGCGCCCGACGGATGTCGCCGGCCGGCCTTCGGCGACGGTCATCGTCCTCATCAGCCCGTGAGTACGCCTCGGCCCTGATTTCGAGCTCGCGCTCTCTCTCCCGAGCTGCCGCCACTTCGAGGCTGGGGTCGCCCCCGGGGGGAACAAAGTTCACCCTCGACATGCTACGAACATGTTCAAGCCGCTACC
>CAWICS010000005.1:0-317312 GCA_963834675.1 uncultured Solirubrobacterales bacterium | reverse complement strand
CCACGGCGACGCCGGCCAGGCACAGTGCACCGCCCGGCAGCACGAGCAGAGGCGGCACCTCGCCGAGGGACACCCAGCCGAACAGCAACGCGAGCGGTGGGACCAGATAGGTTGTCGAGCCCATCCGCCCGGCCATGGTGCGGGCGAGTGTTCCAGCGTAGGGGAGGCAGCTGACCGCTCCGACCGTGCAGGCCAGCCATGTGACCATGAGGGGTAAGGCGGAGCGCAGCACGGGCTTCTGGGCCACGACCCCGCCGGCGTAGGCGAACGCGGCGACCACGCACAGCATCGCGCCGAGGATCTCGTGCAGGCCGTGGCGCGAGGTGGCCACCCCGATGATCACCGCGCCGGCGAACGAGACCAGGCAGCCGGCGAACAACCGCGACGGGAAGCCCTCGCGGAGAAGCACGCCGGCGAAGATCGCGATGCCGGCCAGCTGGCGGCGGCCGGGGAGCGGCTCGCGCCGGATCAGGACGAGCAGCCCCAGGGCCAGGCTGCCCACGAGCAGGCGCCCGAGCGCGAGCGCACCCGGCGAGCGCTCGCGATCGGCGTAGAACGGTACGAGCCACGACCTGTGAGATCGGACCCGGGCATACTGGGGGCGTGGCCACGCATTCCACCCCCGAGACGATCCGGCCGCTGCTCACCGAGACCCGCACCTGGGCGGTGATCGGCTGCTCGCCCCACCCCGGGCGGGACTCCCACCGGATCGCGCGGCTGCTCCAGGATCGGGGGTTCCGGGTCGTCCCGGTCAATCCGAACGTGACCGAGGTCCTCGGCCAGCGCTGCTACCCGAGCCTCGACGCGATCCCGGACGCCGAGCGCATCGACGTGGTCGACATCTTCCGCCGGGCCGACCGTGCCGGCGTCCACGTCGACGAGGCAATCGCCGTCGGCGCCCGGGCCGTGTGGATGCAGCTCGGGGTGATCGACGAGGCGGCGGCCCAGCGGGCGCTCGACGCCGGCCTGCTCGTCGTCATGAACCGGTGCCCGGCGATCGAGTTGCCGCGGATCGCCGCCTGAAATCGTGGCCGAGCGCGAGACGCAACTCGCCCGCGGCCCGGTACCGCCGCTGTCTCGCGCCACGGTCGAGCCGTACGTCGACGCCAAGCCGGGGCCTTTCTATTACCAACGTAGCGCGCATCCGGTCGGAGCCGAGGCCGAGCGCGTCCTGGGCGAGCTCGAGGGCGGTCATGCACTGCTCTTCTCATCGGGGACCGGCGCCCTCACCGCCCTGATCCTTGCCCTGCTGAAGCCGGGGGCGACGGTGGCGGTGGCCGACGGCGGCTACTGGGGAACGGTCGCCCTGCTTAAGGGCGAGCTCGGCCGCTGGGGGCTTCGGACGGTCGGCTTCGACCAGACCGGTGAGCCGCCGGACGCCGACCTCGTATGGCTGGAGCCGTGCGCGAACCCGATGATGAGCTTTCCCGACCTCGATGCGACGATCGCCCAGGCCCACGCGGCCGGTGCGCTGGTCGTGGTCGACAACACCGTGCTCAGCCCCCTTCTGCTTCGTCCTCTGGAGCACGGTGCGGACTTCGTGATACACAGCGCAACGAAGATCCTGGCCGGCCACCACGACGCCCTGATCGGGGTGGTGAGCTGCGCCCGGGCCGAGGACCACGCGCGCCTCCAGGCGTTCCGCGGCGCATCGGGCATCGTGGCCGCGCCGGATCCGGCCTGGCTGATGCTGCGTGGCATGAAGACGCTGGCCCTGCGGGTGGAGCGCCAATCCGCGAGCGCGCTGGAGCTCGCGCGGCGGCTGGCCGACCATCCGGCGGTGCAGCGGGTCCGCTACCCCGGCCTGGGTCCGGATCCGATCGCCGCGCGCTACGTCGAGGCATTCGGGCCGCTGCTCTCGTTCGACGTGGCCGACGCCGCCGCGGCCGCGCGGGTGGAGCGAGCCTTGATGGTGATCGAGAACGCGACCAGCCTGGGCGGCGTGGCGTCGACGCTCGAGGCCCGGGCGCGCTGGGAGCCGGAGCGCGTGCCCCCGGGTCTGCTCCGACTGAGCGTCGGCCTGGAGGCCGTCGAGGACCTGTGGGCCGATCTGGCGCGGGCGCTAGAGCAGTGATGTGTGGGTAGGGTGCCGAGGCGATGAAGATCGTCTACACGCTCACCGACGAGGCGCCGGCACTGGCCACCCACTCGCTGCTGCCGATCCTGCGGGCGTTCACCGGCGCGGCCGACATCGAGATCGAGGAGCGCGACATCTCGCTGGCCGGGCGGATCCTGGCCCAGTTCCCCGACCGCCTCGACGACGGGCAGCAAGTGGCCGACGCGCTGACCGAGCTCGGAGAGCTGGCCAACCAGCCCGAGGCAAACATCATCAAGCTGCCCAACATCAGCGCCTCGGTGCCGCAGCTCAAGGAAGCGGTCGAGGAGCTCCAGGGCAAGGGCTACGACATTCCCGACTATCCGGACGAGCCCGCCGACGACGAGCAGCGCGAGCTGCGCAGCCGCTATGACAAGGTCAAGGGCAGCGCGGTCAACCCCGTGCTGCGCCAGGGCAACTCCGACCGCCGCGCGCCCGCGTCGGTGAAGGAGTACGCCCGCCAGCACCCCCAGTCGATGGGCGAATGGTCCTCGGACTCGGGCTCGCACGTCTCGACCATGAGCGACGACGACTTCCGCGCGACCGAGCGCTCCCACACCGTGCAGAGCGAGGACACCGTCCGGATCGAGCACGTGGATCCTGACGGCAACACCACGGTCCTCAAGGAGGAGATCGCGGTGAAGGAAGGCGAGATCATCGACGCCGCGGTCATGCGCCGCGCGTCGCTGCAGTCGTTCCTGGCCGAGCAGATCGCTGACGCCCAGGAGCGCGGCGTCCTGTTCTCGGTGCACCTCAAGACGACGATGATGCGGGTTGCGGACCCGATCATCTTCGGGCATGCGGTGCGGGCGTACTTCGAGGACGTGTTCGAGCAGCACGGCGACGCGCTGAAGTCGGTCGGGGTGAACCCGAATGACGGGCTGCGGGCGCTGCTCAAGGCGATCGAGGACCTCCCCGACGACGAGCGCAAGGAGATCGAGCAGGCGATCGAGAAGGCCTACGAGGACGGACCCCCGTTGGCCATGGTCGACTCCGACCGCGGGGTCACGAACCTCCACGTCCCGAGCGACGTGATCATCGACGCCTCGATGCCGGCCGCGATCCGTTCCTCGGGCCGGATGTGGAACGCCGCCGGCGATCTCCAGGACGCCAAGTTCGTGATCCCGGACCACTCGTATGCCGCCCTGTATGCCGAGGCGGTCGAGCACTGCAAGCGGCACGGCGCGTTCGACCCGGCCAAGATGGGCTCTATTCCGAACATCGGGCTGATGGCCCAGTCGGCCGAGGAGTACGGCTCACACGACAAGACCTTCGAGATCGAGGAGCCGGGGAAGGTCCGCGTGGTCGACTCAGGCGGCGAGACGCTGCTCGAGCACGAGGTCGACGCCGGCGACATCTGGCGCATGTGCCAGACCAAAGACGCCCCGATCCAGGACTGGATCCGGCTCGCCGTATCGCGCTCGCGTGAACTCCGGACGCCGGCGTTCTTCTGGCTCGACGAGTCGCGGGCCCACGACGCCGAGGTGCTCCGCAAGGTGCGGGCGGTGCTTGAGGAGATCGACACCGAAGGAGCCGAGATCGAGATCCTCGATGTCGCCGAGGCTGCCCGGCGGACGCTCGAGCGCGCGCGAGAGAACCAGGACACGATCTCGGTCACCGGGAACGTTCTGCGGGACTACCTGACCGACCTGTTCCCGATCCTCGAGCTCGGGACGAGCGCCAAGATGCTCTCGATCGTTCCGCTGATGGCCGGCGGGGGCCTGTTCGAGACCGGCGCCGGCGGCTCGGCGCCCCGGCACGTGCAGCAGTTCCTCAAGGAGAACCACCTGCGCTGGGACTCGCTCGGCGAGTTCCTCGCGTTCGGACCCTCGCTCGAGCTGCTGGCCGAGAAGGACGACAAGCCACGAGCCAAGCTGCTGGCCGAGACGCTCGATCGCGCGATCGGGCGCCACCTTGAGGAGGACCGCTCGCCCAAGCGCGAGGTCGGCGAGCTCGACAACCGGGGTAGCCACTTCTACCTCGCGCTCTACTGGGCCCGGGAGCTGGCCGAGCAGGATGAGGACCGCGAATTGGCCGAGCGCTTCGGTGCCCTGGCCGAGCGGCTGGCCGAAGACGAGGACAAGATCGTCGAGGAGCTGAGCGGCGCCCAGGGCTCGTCGGTCGAGATCGACGGCTACTACCGACCGGACCCGGACAAGGTCAGGGCGGCGATGCGCCCCAGCCAGACCCTCAACGAGGCGCTCGAGTCGCTGTAAGACGTCAGGTGGAGCTGAGCCCGGGGGAGGGCACGAACGGCAGGTAGCGCTCCACTCCGGTGACCTCGAACAATCGCTGGACCTGTCGCGAGCCGCGCGTCAGCGCCAGCCGGGCGCCGGTTCTGTGGGCGAGGGAGAACTGGAGCAGGACGTGCACGCCGGCCGAGTCCATGAAGCTGACCCGGTCGAGGTCGACGACGATCGACGAGGCGGGGCTGGCCGCCACTCGGTTCAGAGACTCCTCCAGCTCGGGCGCGGTGCACAGATCGACCTCGCCTTCGAGCGCGATGACGACCACGCCGTCGTGGTCCGAGATGGAGATGTCGATGTTCGAGAGTTCGTACATGGCCGCGCATCCGCCGGGCGCGGGCCTACCACCACCGCGTCTCCGGACGGAGAGCACCGGGGGACGACGCTCTCCTCGTTTGATCAACGGCTCATAGATGCAGAATTCGCGCTCGGATTTCGGCTCTTCCTAGCCGACCTCCGCATGGACCTGCCCGGCCAGACCGGCAAGCTCCTGGACCAGCGGGGTGGCCGCGCCTTCGGCCCAAACCAGGGTCAGCACGGCCGGTTCGGCGTCGATCAGCGGGATCGCACGGATGCCGAGATGGGCGAAGGGAACCGCGACGATCGCCGGAACCGTGGTGATCGCGCGACCCGAGGCGACGATGGACGCCACCTCCTCCGGGGTGACGGCGCCGTCGCCGGTGCGGCGGGCCGGCCCTCCGCGGTAGGCGTCGAGCCCCCAGTAGCCGAGCCATTCCGGATCGCACCAGTCGACGATGCCCGGGAATATCTCGTCGAGGACGTCGGCGACCTTCAGCTGCGAGCGGCCGGCCAGCGGATGGGTCTCGGTCATGGCCACGACCAGCGGGCTCGACCGGATCGGCTGGGTGCTCAGCCCCGGCCCGGTTGGGGAGAACCAGATCAGCGCGGCGTCGGCGTCCCCGAGCCACTCGCGCGGGGTCAGGGTGGGATAGCCGAGCTCCCGCCACTCGATCGTCACCTCCGGGTGCGCGGCGGTGAAGCGGGGGAAGAGATCGCCGGCCATCATCGGCGGGGTCAGGCTCATGAATCCGGCGTGGAGCCGGCCCTCCGCCTGGCGGGCCCAGGAGCGCGCGGTGGCCTGCATCTCGTCCATGGCGGCGAGGGTCGCGGTGGCCTTGTCCAGGAACGCCTCGCCGGCGCGGGTGAGCGACACCCCGCGCGGATTGCGCTCGAGTAGCTTGACGCCGAGCTGGGCCTCGAGGCGGGCCATGGCCTGGGACAGAGCCGGCTGGGCCAGCCGGAGCCGCCGGGCGGCTCGAGTCATCTGACCTTCCTGCGCGACCGCGACGAAGTAGCGCAGCTGCCTGAAGTCGATCTCGCTCAGCCGCCTGCACCGATGCGCTTGGAGAGCCCCGTTCGTGCCATAAGCGTCCGTTATACCAGGCGCCTATGAACGTATTTGACTCGGCCTGAGGCCTCTGGAACCATCGATTTCGCCAGACCAGTGGGTGTCGGGGGCACTCCTATCGGACCGGATCAGCGACGCGCGGGCTGGCCGTGCGAGCGCCTGGGGGCGGCGCTCACTCGGTCGGCCCGCGGCGCTGGCTGGGCTTGCCGCGGCGGGCCGGGGACAGTGGGGCGACTACCAGGCCTGGGTCCGCGCGCAGTGCGGGCACCCGACCGAGGTCGTGACAAGTGCCTCGAAGGCGTAGCCGCATTCGCACGTGTACAGGGCGCGATCCTGGGAGGGACCGCCGTGGCGCCGCTCGCGCGGCGAGGAGCCCTGGCTCAGGGCAGCCGGGCTGTGGCGCTCGGTGCCTTGGTGAGGCCCGCGACCCTGGCGGGGCCACTTGAGGCTGTGCTCTCGCTTGGTCTTGACCAACATCTCTAGTGATAACGCTCTTGGACGCGATTGGTTTCTCGGATGGATGCGAAGTCGCATCCCGCTAATACGACGTTAATCGGCAGAGGCCCTCTGGGAGTGAGCGACGGCGGGATCGGCGGCCGGGGTGTGGGAGAATCAGCCCAGATGGATCCCAGCCGCAAGCGCGTCATCCGGCTGAGCGTTGCCCTCACCGCCGCCCTGCTGCTGGCGACGGCGCTCGTCTATGAGAGCTTCGCCGCCGGCACGAAGGAGTTCACCGCGTCCCAGCTGCTCTCGCGGGGCAAGCCCGGCCAGACCTATGAGCTGGCTGGGACGGTGCTCACCGGGTCGGTCCGTCACGAGGGCACCGCGCTGCTGTTCCGGATCCGCGATCCGAAGCTCGACGTGTCGGTGCCGGTGCGCTACACCGGCATCGTCCCGGACCCGTTCGCGGCTGGGCGCGCGGTGATGGTCTCGGTGCGCACGGGGACCGGCACGACGTACATCGGACAGCAGAACTCGCTCACGACCAAGTGTCCGTCGAAGTACCAGGCGGCCGCCGCGTCGTGACCCAGGTCGGAGGCGAATGCTGATGGCGCTCGTCGGCCGCGCGCTGCTGATCCTGGCCCTGCTGGTCGCCCTTTACGGCATCGGCGCCTCGCTGTTCGGGGCGCGGACCGGCCGGCGCGAATGGGTCGACTCCGGCCGCCGGGCCGTCTATGCGCTGGCCGGTCTGGCCACGCTGGCCTTCGCGATTCTCGAGGCCGCCTTCCTGCGCTCGGACTTCTCCTACAACGTGGTGGCCCAGCACTCCTCGACCACCACGCCGACCTTCTACAAGATGGCTGCCGCCTGGTCCTCGCAGGAGGGCTCACTACTCCTGTGGGTGTTCCTGCTGTCGGTGTGGTCGAGCCTGATCCTGTTCCTGACCCGCCGCAAGGTGCGCGAGATCGCCCCCTACGCGACCGCGGTGCTGCTCGGCTTCGGCGCGTTCTTCACCTCGCTCGCCGTGTTCTTCGCCAACCCGTTCGCGACCAGCGCTCAGCCCCCGGCCGAGGGTGCCGGCCTCGATCCCCTGCTGCTTCACCCCAGCATGATGATCCACCCCCCGATGCTGTACTCGGGGTACACCCTGCTGACGATCCCGTTCGCGTTCGCGGTCGGGGCGCTGGTCACCGGGCGGCTGGGGGCCGAGTGGATCTCGGTCACCCGGCGCTTCGCCCTGGCGGCTTGGCTGTTCTTGGGGATCGGCATCCTGCTCGGCGCCCGCTGGTCCTACACCGAGCTCGGCTGGGGTGGCTACTGGGCTTGGGATCCGGTCGAGAACGCCGCGCTGATGCCGTGGCTGTGCATCACCGCGTTCATCCACTCGATCATGATTCAGGAGAAGCGGGGCATGCTCAAGGTGTGGAACGCCTCGCTGGTGCTGGGCGCCGGGACGCTGTCGATCCTGGGGACGTTCCTGGTCCGCAGCGGGATCCTCAACTCGATCCACGCGTTCGGTGCATCGACCCTCGGGGTGCCGTTCGTGACGCTGATCGGGCTGATGGTGATCGGCTCGATCGGGCTGATCGTGTGGCGGCGCGAGCATCTGCGCTCGGACGCGCGACTCGAGTCGCTGTGGTCGCGCGAGGCGGTGTTCCTGTTCCAGAACATGGTGCTGGTGGCGATGGTGCTGGTGGTCTTCTGGATCACCTTCTTCCCGCTGATCTCGGAGGCGCTGACCGGCACCAAGGTGTCGGTGGGACCGCCCGCGTTCCGCCCGTTCATCGTGCCGCTGGCCCTGATCCTGGTGCTGCTGTCGGGGATCGGGCCGATCATCGCCTGGCGGCGGGTGACCGTGGCCAACCTGCGACGGAGCTTCGCGCTGCCGGCGGCGGCCGGCCTGGTCACGCTGATCGTCCTGTTGGTCGTTCCGGGCGGCCCGAGCTCGCGGCCGTTCGCACTGATCATGTTCGCGCTGGCCGGATTCGTCCTGGCCGGCGTGGCGCAGGAGCTGTGGCGTGGCGTGGCGGCGCGCCGGGCGATCACGCACGACGCGGTGCCGGTCGCTCTGGTCGGGCTGATCCGGCGCAACCGCCGGCGCTACGGGGGCTATACAGTCCACGCCGGGCTGGCCGTGCTCCTGGTCGGAGTCGCCGCGTCCTCGTCCTTCCAGCATTCGCAGGACGTCCTGCTCTCGCCGGGCCAGCAGGCCCGCGTCGACGGCTACACGATCCGCTACGTGCGCCCGGTCGAGTCGGTGACCGACCAGAAGATCGCCTTCGGCGCGGTGCTGAACGTGACCAAGGGCGGAAAGCACGTGACGACCGTGACCACCACGCGCAACTTCTATCCCTCCCAGGATCTCTCCGACGGGCTGATCGGGAAGTTCTTCGACACGGCGAACTCCGACAGCGCGGTGGGGCTGGACGCCGGCCTGCGCCGGGACATCTGGACGGTGATCAACGTGCAGACCGCGCCGCTGGCGGGGCTGATCAACCAGGGCAACACGGTGTTCGCGAACTACGCGCCGCAAGTGATGACCCAGGCGGCCAAGCTGCCGCCGGCGCGCGCCCAGCAGGCCATGAACGCGCTGTGGACCGAGCGCGACGTGGCCGTGGCCGAGATCGCGCACCGGTTCGTCACCCATCCCTGGAAGACCGAGTTCCTGCTGATCGTCGACCCGCTCGTCACCTGGATCTGGCTGGGTGCGTTGATCATCGGCGGTGGCGGGCTGATCGCGCTCTGGCCGGTGCCGGCGCTTCACCGCCGACGCGCCGCCGCGCCGAAGGCGGCTCGGCCGTCCGGACCGCCTCCGGTCCCCGTACGCGAGCCGGCGTGAGATGACCAACCTGGTCGGACTATTGATCGTGCTTGCCGTCGTGGCCGCGCTGGTGCTGTTCATCTCGGCACCGCTTCGCCGGTTCAGCCCGGCGCCCGAGGATCCGGCCGGGGTGGGCGAGCTCGAGGCCGCGCGCGAGGCCAAGTACCGCGAGTTGCGCGACGCCGAGCTCGACCACCAGACCGGCAAGCTGTCCGATGAGGACTACGCCGAGCTCGACAACGCGTTGCGGGCCGAGGCGATCGAGATCCTCCGTGCGCTGGACCGCACGGGCGAAGCGCTACCATCGCCGGGGCCATGAGCACGATCCTCGGCATCGTCCAGGTATTCATCTCGGTCGTGCTGGTGTTCCTGATCCTGATGCACTCGGGCAAGGACGCCGGCCTGTCCGGCGCGTTCGGCGTGGGCACCGGCGCCGGCCCGCTCGGTGGCGGCTCGACGGTCGAGCGCAACCTGAACCGGTGGACGATCGGGTTCGCGGTCGTGTTCGTGCTGAACACGATCGTCCTGATCAAGATCTCTTAGGGGCCTCGCTCCGCCCGCCCCACGGACGGCGAGCGGAGCGAGGCCGATACTGGGTCATATCTCCGCACTCGGCCGAAACCCCGCGGCGAGTGCGGAATGTGAGCCGTATGTGGGTCATAGGCCCGCTCTCGACTCGCGCGGCGAGTCGAGTGCGGCTTTGGGGCCACGCGGCCGGCGACGGGCCGCGAAGCTCGACAACCCGGGTGGCAGGCGGCCGTCGGTGGCCAGCCAGCCGCCGGCCAGGATCAGCAGCAGGCCGGCGACCGCCCCGGCGCCGGGCTGCTCGCCGAGCAGCAGTACGCCGAGCGTCACCGCCACCACCGGGTTGACGTAGGTGATCACGGTGGCGCGGCTCGAGCCGGCCTCGCCGATCAGGATCGCGTAGACAACGAACCCGCCGGCCGTGCAGAGCAGCCCGAGCGCGACCACCGCGCCGATCGCGCCCGCGGTGGGGACGTGGTGGGGCGGGTCGAGGGCGGCCACGGGCGCCAGCAGCAGCGCGGCGATGGCCAGCGCGGCGCCCTGGCTGGCGCGCGGATCGAGGCCGGCCATCCGGTGCTTGACCAGCATCGGGCCGATCGCATAGCCGGTGGCGGTCAGCATGATCGCGCCGACGCCGAGCAGCTCGCCGCGGTGCCCGGCCACGTCGAGGCCGACCAGCGCGATCACGCCGCAGAACCCGATCAGCAGCCCGAGGGCCCGCACGGGGGTGGGCCGCTCGGAGTGGTCGAAGCGCATCGCCAGGATGGCGCCGATCAGCGGGACCGTGGCCACCATGATCGCGGCCAGCGAGGAGGGAACCCGCGACTCGCCGAACGCGAGCATCGGAAACGGGATGCAGATCTCGGCCACCGCGTAGGCGAGCAGCCAGCGCCAGCGCCCGCGCAGGCTGGGCAGCGTCCCGGCTCGCCAGGCCAGCACAAGCAGCACGGCGGCGCCGAGGGTGACCCGTCCCCAGGCGAGGGTCACGGGGGTCACGCCGTGGCGCACGGCGATCTCGATGAACAGATACGGCACGCCCCAGATGACGGAGGCGACCGCGAAGGCCGTCCAGGCGCGGCGAGTCATGGCGCTCCGGAGTCTATGCGCGAGCTGCTCAGCGGCTCTGACGCTCGCCGAGCCGCTCGACCAGCCGCAGCAGCTCGAGCGGGCTGAACGGCTTGGTCAGGAACAGGTCGGCGCCGGCCTGCTCGGCGTCGGTTTCGACGCTGTCGCCGTGGGACGCGGTGAGCATCACGATCGTCGCGCCGGCGGTCATCTCGTCCTGGCGGAGTTGACGGCACGTCTCGATCCCGTTCAAGCGCGGCATGTCGACGTCGAGGAAGACCAGCGAGGGGCGCGCCTGGCGTGCCACCTCAAGCGCCTCGACGCCGTCGGCGGCCTCGTGGAGCTCGAACTCCGAGACATCCTCGAGCGTGGTGGCGATCAGCTTGCGGATGAACTGGTCGTCGTCGACGATCAGCACTCCGTGAATCATCGGATCTCGGCCGCGATCCGTTCGAAGACGCTGTCGTCGATCGTGTTGAACGCCTCCACCATGCGCGGGTCGAAATGCTTGCCGCTGTCGGCGGTGATCATCGCGCGGGCGTAGCGCAGCGAGCAGGCGGGCCGGTACGGGCGGTCGGTGGTCAGCGCGTCGAGCACGTCGGCGACCGCGAACACCCGCGCGGCGAGTGGGATGTCCTGGCCGGCCAGGTGATCGGGATAGCCGGTGCCGTCCCACCGCTCGTGGTGCGAGCGGACCACGTCAGCGGCCTCGGCGAGGAACTCGATGCCCTGGACGATCTCCGAGCCGATCACCGGATGGCGGGACATCAGCGTGCGCTCATCGTCGTCGAGAGCGCCCGGCTTGTAGAGGATTGCGTCGGGAATGGCAACTTTGCCCACGTCGTGGAGCAGGAAGCCGAACTCGAGCTCGGGGGTGAGGATCAGCTCCTCGGGGAACTTGCGGGCGATCTCCAGTCCGTAGGCGGCCACGCGCTCGGCGTGCTTGCCGGTGTAGGCATCTCGCGCCTCGACCGCATTGGACAGAGCACGCACGGTGGCCATGTAGGACCGGCGCAGCTCCTGGGCGCGGGCTCGCTCCTGCTTGAACGTCTCGCGCAGGTCAGCGGCGTACCGCTGGAGCTGGAGCTCCTTGTCGGCCGCCTCGCGCTCGCGACGCCGGAGCTCGGCGCGGAGCCGGACGAGCTCGTCGATCAGGCCAATCTCGCTCTGGACCGCCATACCGGCCTCAGAGTAATTGTCTGGGGTTGTGCAGCGTCAATCCACGTACCATCCTGCCCGGGATGGGCTACCCGTCCCACCACTAAAGTTATCGCCCGCCCCGCAGGGCGGCAAGCACGGCCGACACGGCGTAGTCGGCCGGAACCACCTCCATCCCGAGCTTGTCGACACCCGGAGGGGTGGGGGTGGCGCCGTCGGAGACGAGGATCACCGCGCGTCGCACCCGGCGCCCGCGCAGGTCGAGCGCCTGGATGACCATCTGCGGGTTGCGGATGCCGACGTCGACCAGCGCGACCTCGAAGCGGCGCTCCCGGCAGACCCGGGCAGCGGCGGCGCCGTTCACCTCCCACTGGAACTCGATGCCCATGTCGTCGAGCGCAGGCTCGAGCAGTGCCTGAAGCGTCTCGCGCCCGACCACCAGCACCCGCGAGCGGCCCGAGCTGACCGCGGCGCCGAGCACGTCGCGCAGCTCGTCGGCGTCGATCGGCTTGGCCACTACCCACTCGCCGGCCAGCTCCTGACGGCCCGAGAACACCGAGACGAACACGATCGGGATGCTGGCCAGCTCGCGGTCGGAGCGGATCTGCCTGAGCACTTCGAAGCCGTCCATGTCCGGCATGAGAATGTCGAGGGTGACCGCGTCGTACTGACCGGTGCGCAGGCGCTCGAGCGCGTCCTCGCCGCTCAGCGCGATCGTGGTCTGAACGTCGAGCGCGGAAAGCTGGCTGGCGATCAACTCGGCGATCTCACCCTCGTCGTCGACCACCAGGACGTTGCGTCCGCGAATCGCGTCGAGCGCCGCGGGCGAGTCGAAGCCGGGCACCGCGGCAGGCAGCCGGACCCGGAACACCGTGCCCAGGCCCGGCTCTGATTCGACGTCGATCTGTCCACCGTGCAGGTCGACCAGCGACTTGACGATCGACAGGCCGAGACCGGTGCCGGGATTCGAGCCGCTGCGATTGCCGGCGCGGTAGAAGCGGTCGAAGATCCGCTCGGTCTCCTCTCTGGTCATCCCCACGCCGGAGTCCGCGACGGTCACCTGGACCCAGGCGCGGTCGGGCTCGACCCGGACGTGGATGGTGCCCCCCTCCGGGGTGTAGAGATGCGCGTTGGTCAGCAGGTTGGCCACGATCTGGCGCACGCGGCCGGGATCGGCCAGCGCCGGGGGCAGGGTGGGGGACACGTAGGAGGTCAGGCGCTGGCCCTTTGACTCCATTCGCGGGGTGATCAGCTCCACGACCTCGCCCACGACCTCCCCGACGTCGATCGGGCGGCGACTGATCTCCACCTGGTCGGCCTCGATCCGCGCCACGTCGAGCAGGTCATTGACCAGCTCGACCAGCCGGTCGGTCGACTTGAGGATGATGTCGATGAACTCGCGCTGGCGGTCGGTCATGCCCTCAGAGGAGTGCTCGAGCAGCTCGACGAAGCCCTTGATCGAGGTCAGGGGGCTGCGCAGCTCGTGCGAGGCGGTGGCCACGAAGTCGCTCTTGGCCCGCTCGAGCCGGGCCCGCTCGCTCATGTCGCGCACGGTCCACACCATCCCGGCGTCGGGGCTGCCGAGGCGGGCGGCAGTGACGGCCAGAGTTCGTCCGCGGTGCTCGATCAACGTCTCTTTGCTCAGTGCCGCCTCCTCGCGGGGAAGCGGGCTGGCCTCGTCGTCCACTTGGCCGCCCACGGTGAGCTCGGGGACCAGTTCGGCGGCGCGCGGGTTGACCGTGGCGATCGTGGACGATCCCGGCTCGGTGACGAGCAGGGCGTCGCCCAGGCTCTCGATGGTCACCTCCAGGCGCCGGCGCTCTTCCTCGATCCGGCGCTGCGCGGTGGCCAGGTCCTCGCCCATCGCGTTGAACGCGCCGGCCAGGTCCTGGAGCTCGCGCGGGCCGGACGGCGAAACCCGCTGCTCGAGCTTGCCCTCGGCCAGGCTGTGGGTGGCCTGAACGAGGTCGTCGAGGGGGCGGCGCATCGCCCGCACCACGCCGGTGATCAGCGCGAGCGCGCCGCCCAGGGCCAGCACGCCGGCCACGATGACCAGCAGCAGGGCGCGGCGGGAGTCGGATCGGGCCTGGTGGCGTGCCTGGGTCTGGCGGGCGGCCTGGCGGCCCTGGAGCTCGGCAGCGAGGCTACGGGCCCGGGCGAGTGGGCCGCTGACCGCGGTCGAGAAGCTGCCGCGGGCGGCCGCGGCGCGGGCGGCTTCCTGGGCGGCCAGCTGCTCCCGCACGAGCCGCTCGCTGGGCGGATCGCCGCGGGCCAGCGAAGCGGCCGTGGCGGCGGCGGCGTCATAGGTGGCGGTCATCTCGCGCCGGTCGGTTGCGGCGCTCGGTCCGGCGGCGTCGCGCAGTACCTCCTCCTCGGCGACGCCGGCACCGGCCAGGTTCGCCCCGGCGGTGGCCAGCGAGGCGGTTGCGGTCAAGCGGTTCTCGTAGCGTTGGCGAGCGTTGTACAGGGCGGCGATGCCCAGCGCTGCCACGACGGCGAGCGCGAGAGTCATGACGACGAGCGCCAGGCGGAGCGAGCGGGCGATGGAAAGACGCTGCATACGGGGGAGTTTGGGTCGGGGAGACCCGGCGGGATCGTACCCGCGGGCGCCACGGGTCTAGCGCTGGTTCGAACGCGGCCAAGTGCGTCGCCGCGGTCAGGTCCACAGCTACCATCATCGCCATGAGCCTTGCTCGGGCCTGGAGGCGTCAGCTCTACGGCGCCTCGAGCGCGGCCCTCATCGTCCCGTTCGCCATGCTGGCCGCCTTGCTCGTACTCGCCCTCGGGGGCGGGTTCGGCCAGGTCGGGGTGCTCGGCCAGATCTTCGCCGGACCGCCCGCGCCAAGCGTCGCCGGCGGTGGGGCCGGGACCGCGGCTCGCCCGCTGCCGGTGATCCCAGCCGCAACGGTTTTGCGCGATCCGGCGCGTCCGGGCGGCGGCGCCGGCACGAGATCCGCGCGGCGGCGCGCCGGTGTGGTTCCGGTGGCCTCGGCTCCGGTCCTCTCGCGTGGACCGAGTCAGACCGGTGGGGCGGTCGGCGGCGCCGCGCCGGTCGTGAGTCAGCCGGTGCCGGTCGTGGGTCAGCCGGTGCCTGTCGGGAGTAAGCCGGTGCCGGCGGCGCCCCAGCCCGCTCCGGCCGGGTCGCCGTCGTCCTCGTCGTCCGGGCCCTCGCCTTCGCCGAAGCCGCGGCCGACGCCGGTGGATCAGATTGTCAACGCGATCACGCCGATCACCGAGCAGGTCCCCGCGCCGGCCGGTCCGGCGGTTACCCAGGCCGTGCAGGCGGCCGGGAGCGCCGCCGACGGCGTGCTTCCGCCCGGCGTCGGCTCGGGCCCGCCTGCGCAGGGACTGAAGCTGCCATGAGGCGTGCGCTCGTTGCGCTGAGCGCGCTGGCGCTGGGACTCTCCGGGTGCGGCGCGCGCACGGCGAGCATCGACCCGAGCGCGGTCCCGACCCAGGCCGCGCTGGCCAAGGCCAAGATCCCGCCCGGGGTTGACTGGTCCCAGTTCAACTTCGACGCCCAGCGCAGCGGTGTCGGGCCCTCCGCCACCGGGCTGAACGCCCGCAACGTCGGGGCCCTGCGGCTGCGCAAGGGGAGACTTCCGGGAACGGTCGACGCCTCGGCGATCGCATTGCACGGGATCGTGGTTCACGGGCGACAGCACGACCTGCTCGTTATGACCACGACGTATGGACGTACCCTCGCGGTCGATCCGGGCCGCGGTCGGATCCTGTGGGAGTTCACCCCCCGCGACATCGGGTCCTATCAGGGCAGCGCCCGGATCACCAACACGACTCCGATCGCCGATCCGAACCGTCGGTTCGTCTACGCGGCGGCGCCCGATGGGCGCATCTACAAGCTGGCGATCTCCAGTGGGCGCGAGGTCCGGGCGGGCGGCTGGCCGGTGAGCGTCACCTTCGATCCGACGCACGAGAAGCTCGCGTCCCCGCTCAACATCAGCGGCAACTCGGTGGTGGTGGTCACCGACGGCTACGTCGGCGACGCGCCGCCGTATCAGGGCCACGTCGTGATGATCGACCGAAGCTCCGGCCGGATCACCGCGGTGTGGAACTCGCTGTGCTCGGACCGCCACCAGCTGATCGTGCCCCGGACGTGCGGGGCCAGCGACTCGGCGATCTGGGGTCGTAACGCGCCCGTTATCGAGCCCGGCACGGGTCGGATCCTCGTCGCAACCGGCAATGCCCCGTTCAACGGCTCGACCGACTGGGGCGACACCGTGCTCGAGCTGAGTCCGGACGGCAAGCGGCTGCTGCACAACTGGACCCCGACCAACCAGGCGCAGCTGAATTCGAGCGACAGCGACCTGGGCAGTACTTCGCCGGCCGTGCTGCCGACCTATCACGGTCGCCGGCTGGCCGTCCAAGGTGGCAAGGCCGGCGTGCTCGACCTGCTCGACCTCGACCGGCTCGACGGGACGACCGGCGGCGCGAGCGGCCGGCTCGGCGGCCAGATCCAGGAGATCTCGAGCCCCGGCCACAACGAGGTATTGACGGCCCCGGCGGTCTGGTCGCACGGCGGGCGCATCTGGGTGTTCGTCGGCGACGGCGCCGGCACATGGGCCTACGTGCTGAGCGGCGGGGCGGCGCACCCGCACCTGGGGGTGGCGTGGAAGTCCGGAAGCGGCGGCACCAGCCCGGTGATCGCCGGCGGCCTGCTGTACGTCTACGACCCCGGTGGCTCGCTCGACATCTACCTGCCGGACAGCGGGCACCGGCTGGTCTCGCTACCCGCAGGCAGCGGCCACTGGAACAGCCCAATCGTGACGGGCGGCCGGGTGATCCTTCCTGTCGGCAATGCCAACGATCACGCGACGAGCGGGACGCTCGACATCTTCCACCTGCCCGGCCACTAGCGGCAGACGGAGGCTGAACACCGACCCCTCGCCGGGGGTGGAGGCGGCCTCGATCGTCCCGCCCATGGCCTCGGCGAGGGCCTTGGACACCGCGAGCCCGAGCCCGTTGCCCTCGATTCCGCGACGCGCGGCGTCGAGCCGCTCAAACGGGATGAACAGGCGGCCGAGCTCGGGCTGACTCATGCCGCGGCCGGTGTCGATCACCTCGATCCCCACGCCCTGGTCGGGCTCGGCGCTCGCGCGGAGGGTCAGGGTGCCACCCGAGCGGTTGTACTTGATCGCGTTCGAAATCAGGTTGAGCAGGATCTGCTTGAGTCGCCGCCGGTCGGCCAGCGCGTGGATCGGCTCGTCGGGCAGCTCGAGGTGAACGGTGAGCGAGCGCTCGGCCATTAGCGGACGGCAGAGTGCGACGGCGTGAGCGATCTCCTTCCCGACCTCGACCGGCTCGGTCGACAGCTCGCCGACGCGGGACAGGTCGAGCAGATCCTCGATCAGGGCGAGCAGATGACGTCCGCCGGCGATGATCTGCTCCACGCTCTCGCGCTGGGCGGGGTTGAGCGAGTCGAGCGCCAGGAGCTGACCGAAGCCCAGGATCGCGTGCAGCGGGGTCCGCAGTTCGTGACTGGCCCGAGAAAGCGCCGCACGATCGGAGAGCATGCTGGTTTATCGGCGTAGTTGTCCGAAACCCTTAGCCCGTAGTTCTCCTGGGCGGTTGCGGGGAACTACGGGGCCGGTTCAGAGCCGGTTCAGGCGGCGCGCGAGAGTAGCTCCTCAGCGATGGCCAGGCATGAGGTCGCGGCATCCAGCCACCTGAGGCCCGGCACGCCGTTGGCTTGCGCGCGGTCGGCCAGCCGCTTCAGTGGCTCGACCTCTGCCTCGCGGGTTGCCACGACGAGCTTGCCGCACGCGTCGTAGGGCAGATCGTGCGCGGCGCAGAAGTCGCGCAACAGGCCCAGCCCGCGCCGGCACAGCCTGGCCTTGAGCGATCCGCGGGCCGTAGTAGATCCTGGCGTGGACGACGCCGCTGTTGAGCGAGGTCTGGTGGCCGGCGATCTCGGGCTCCTTCTCGAGCACCACGACCTCGGTGTTGCCGTCCTGGGCGAGCTGCCGCGCGGTGGCCAACCCGAGGACGCCGGCGCCCACGATCACGTAGGGCATGGCCGCGAAGGTTAGGTCGTGGGGTGCGAGGGCTGGGCTACGAGCCGCCCAGCCCGCGGTCCTCCGCCGCCTTGTAGGCGATCTGGAGGAAGTCCGAGAGCGTCAGCGCGGTCAGCGTGGAGGCGATCACGCGAGTGGTACGCGGCGCGAACAGCAGGCCGACGTGGAACGCCCCGGCGCTCCACAGCCCGAGGCAGTAGGGGCAGATCAGGAGCTCGCCGATGGCGCCTCGCACCTCTCCGTCCCGGGAGCGCTCCTCGACCTCGGCCGGGCCGCCGCGGCCCTGGTACTCGGTGAACGGCGCGCGGAGGAACGTGGTGACCTTGTCCTTGGCGAGCAGACGGGAGAGCTTGTGGCTGGCGGTCCCGATCAGCAAGACATCTTTCGTGGCGACGGACTCGGGCAGCCGGTCCGAGCGCCCGGCGGCCACCAGGGCCCCGCCGAACGCGGCATTGAACACCGCGGTCAGCGCGGCGTAGGCACGGAACGGGGGACGCTCCTGGGGTTCGGCGTAGCTCTGAAAGGCGTCCTTGGCCTCGCGGGTGATGGCGTCGACACTCATCGAGATCAAGCGGTACCCAGCCCCGCGGTCGGGAAACGCTCAAACATCCGTGGAGGTTTAGGCCTCAGATCCGTGGGCAGTCTCGGACATTCGATGAGGCGGGGCATGTGACGTGCGCTCTGCGGGCACGTATCTCGATCATGCAAGCGAGTGGCGAACACCCTGCAGGCGGGCGGGATCCCGTCCACACGCGCGCTCGCCTCAGTCGAGCAACTAGCCGCGCATGGTCGCGCCATCTCGCGTTGCGCTCCGAAGGTAAGGAAACAAGAAGAACCTGCGATCAGGGCGAAACAATCTGCCGCCTTTGGAGTCCATATCTACGAGACAGACGCTGAGATCGACGTCGTAGTCATTGGTTCGACAAACATCGAACAAATGCTATAATTCGATCCGTATCGAACTATGGACGACATGAGGACTGAATTGGACAATTTTGAAGTAGATCGTCGACCCGCCGCCCCCCAGCGAGCCGACAAGCATGGAACCGCTAGGCGTGTGCGGAGCACCGGCACCAAGCGTGCCGGCACCGGCAACCGCCGCCAGACCCGGCGGGGTCGTACGCATGCCGGTGCCCCGGTCGAGGCCGGAGCCGAGCTGCGCGCGAGCGAGGAACTGACCAGCGGCGGGGTCGTCGAATCGCTCGAGCTGTTCCTTCGGCGGGCTCGCCTGCATCCGCTGCTGACCGCGGCGGAGGAGATCGAGCTGGCGAAGCGGATCGAGCGCGGTGACCTCGAGGCCAAGGAGCGCATGATCAATGCCAACCTGCGGCTGGTCGTCTCCCAGGCCCGCCGCTACCAGGGCCATGGCCTCCCGATGGAGGACCTGGTTCAGGAGGGCATGCTCGGCCTGATCCGCGCGGTGGAGAAGTTCGACTGGCGGCGCGGGTTCAAGTTCTCGACCTACGGGACGCTGTGGATCCGTCAGGCCATCCAGCGCGGACTCCAGAACCATGGCCGGACCATCCGGGTGCCGGTGCACGTATCGCAGCGGCAGGTGAAGGTGCGCAAGATCGAAGCCGACCTGAGCACGAAGCTCGGGCGTGAGCCGACCGACGAGGAAATCGCGGCGGTGGCCGAGCTGCCGCTCGAGGACATCTCCGAGCTCCGCGAGCTCAGCCGGGCGATGACCAGCCTCGATCAGCCGGTCAGCGAAGACGGCGAGACCGCACTGGGCGACCTGCTGGCCAGCGATCGCCCCGAGCCGCTCGAAGCGGTGGCCGTCAATGAGCGTGACCAACGCTTGGGCGAAGCCGTCCGGCGCCTGCCGGCGGCCGAGCAGAGCGTGATCCGGTTGCGCTTCGGTCTGGCCGGCGAGGAGCCCCGGACCCTCCGGCAGGCGGGATCGGAGCTCGGCATCACCGCTGAGCGGGCCCGTCAGCTCGAGGAGCAGGGTCTCCGGCGCCTGGCCGCCACGGCCGAGCTCGAAGGCCTGGGCGAAGCGGCCTAGATCATCTGGCGAGCAACACGTCGCATGGTGCGCGTGCGCACACCCGAGCGGGTAGTGAGTACGCGCGCCACGGCGTGACGGCGCTGGTTGCGCGCGGGTCGATCACGATCAGCGCGGCATCGTTCTGCTCGGCTACGTCGATCACCGCGTCCACGGTGTCGCCGCCGATCACATGGGTGCTCACCCCGACGCCACGCTCGCGCAGCTCGTCGGCCGCTGCCGCCAGGCGGCGGTCGATCTCGCCGCGATCCGACACCACCGGCCAGTAGGTCTCGACCAGGTGCAGGTGGGCGTGGCGGGCGGCGGCCAGGTCGGCCGCCACGCTGATCGCCGGCGCGGTGCCGCCGGCGATGTGGGCATGGGCCACGATCACGTTGGCCGGCTCGGCGGATGCGGCGCGCCGTCGGCGGGCGTGCGCGAAGTCGGCGACCTGTCGCCACATGCTGATCGCGGGCACGACCAGTCCGCGCGCGGCGCTAGCCAGGACGAGCTTCATCTGCGGGCTGGTCTCGCGCGGCTTCGGCAGCTCGATATCGAGCTCGACCTGTGAGCCGACTCGGCGCTGCTCGGTGTCGCCGAGGCGCTCGAGCAGCCGCACCGCCTCCGCGTTCCCGGCCAGCACCAGCGCGGTGAACCGCTCGATGCCCTTCTCCCGAGCACGCTCGACCAGCCGGTCGAGCAGTTCGGTCGCCACGCCGCGGCCCTGCCACTCGTCGGCAACCGTGATCGCGCATTCGGCGACGTCGTGGTTGACCCGCACGAAACCGCGCCACGCCGACGATCTCTGCTTCACGGACGGCCACGAGCGCCTCGTGGTCGTGGTGGTCGACCTCGGTCAGGTAGGACAGCTGCTTCTCTGACAGCGCCGACAGTGGTGTCTGGAAGCGCATGTAGCGGCTGTGCTCGGAGAGGTGCTCGAATCCGGCGCGGAGGAGGTCGTGGTCTTCCGGCTCGATCGGGCGGACGACCACGGTCGACCCGTCGCGCAAGCGAACGGGCTCGCCATCGCTCCTCGCCGTCAAGACGCGCTGAGCGGCGCGCTGCGCTCGCTTCGGTCCGCCGCGTGAGCGTGGTCGGCGATCGCCGGCACGAGTTGCGGCCAGGCCGCCTCGGGCAGATCGTGTCCCATCCCGTCGACGGTCATCAGACGGGCATTCGGGATTGCCTTCGCCGTCGCCACTCCCCCGGAGCGGGCCACCATCTTGTCCTTGGAACCGTGGATGACCAGGGTGGGAACTCGGATGTTTCTCAGCGCGGCCGTCCGGTCGCCTGAGGCGATGATCGCGCCCAGCTGGCGCCCCGGTCCGGCCGGGTCGTGGCCGCGGTCGTAGCTGCGGGCCACCATGTCGCGCACGCGGACCTTGTCGAACGGCAGGCCGCGGGACCCGATCGCCTCGAACACCCTGGTCGTGTACTCGATGTAGCCCTCGCGGTCACTGGGAGACCTCCGCAGCAGATAGCGCCAGATGCTGAAGGCCGGCTGCCCCTTCCAGCGGTGCCCAGTGTTGGACATGATCGAGACCAGTGACCGGACGCTTTCGGGTTTCTCTGCGGCGAGCATCTGGGCGATCATCCCGCCCATCGAGGCGCCGACGACGTGAGCCGGCGCGAGGTTCAGCTCGCGGAGCAGGTTGGCGGCGTCGGTGGCCATGTCGCTGAGCGTGTAGAGGACGGGGGCGATCTTGCGGGTGAGGAGCTGGCGCGGGGTGGGCGGCGCTCCATTGATCCGGGTCGAGCGTCCGATGTCGCGATTGTCGAAGCGGACCACGTGGAAGCCGCGCTCGGCGAGCTGGGCACAGAACTCGTCCGGCCAGGCGATCATCTGGGTGCCGAGACCCATGATCAGCAGCATGGGCGGGTCGGACTCCTCGCCGAAGCGCTCGTAGCAGAGGCGGATCCCCCCGCCGATGTCACAGAACTGCTCAGCCATCGGCTTTCATCTTGGCGGGCTTGGGTTTGGCGTGCGGTCTCGTGGGGGGCCTGAGTTCCTCGAGCGCCTCGGTCAGCCAGCCGATCAGCGACCAGAGATCGGGCATCTGGTCGCGGTCGGCCACGATGCCGAAGTCGAGGTTGAACGGGACCTCGGCCAGCCGCCACCGGAACGGGGGAACTAGCGGAAGGCGCTCGGCGATCAGGCTCTGGAGCCGTGGCAGCGTCAGCTCTTGGCGCGGCGCGGTCGAGGGGTCATAGATCGACAGCGCTTCGACGTGCCCGTAGTGGCGGGAGTCCTCGAGCGCGAGGAACTGCTGGTCGAGCGCGGTGAGCTGGCGCATCAGCTGTCGTAGAGCGACTCGAACACATCCTCGTAGCGCTCGTTGACCACGTTGCGCTTGAGCTTGAGCGTGGGGGTCAGCTCACCGGTCTCCTGGGTGAGGTCGTGGTCGAGCAGCGCGAACTTCTTGACCTGCTCGACCCGGGCGTACTTGGCGTTGGCCCGGTCGAGCTCGTTCTGGACGAGGTCGCGGACCTCGTCGGTCTGCACGAGCTCGGCCATGTCCTCGGGGAGGCCTTTGTCCTTGGCCCACGGCATGATCTCCTCGGCGTCGAGGGTGATCAGCGCCACCGGGTAGGGGCGGCGGTCGCCGTACATGACCGCCTGGGAGATGTACCGGCACTGCTTGAGGTCGTTCTCGAGATTCGAAGGCGTGAGGTTCTTGCCGCCCGCCGTGATGATGATGTCCTTCTTGCGGCCGGTGATCGACAGGTAGCCGTCCTCGTCGAGCGATCCCAAGTCGCCGGTCATCAGCCAGCCGTCCTCGGTGAACGTGTCCTTGGTGGCCTCGGGGTTGCGCCAGTACTCGCGGAACACGTTGGGGCCCTTGGTGAGAATCTCGCCGTCGTCGGCGATCTTGAACTCGACGCCCGGCATGGCGCGGCCGACCGTGCCGAACTTGAGGCTCTCGAGCTTGTTGACCGCGCCCACCGCGGTGGTCTCGGTCATCCCCCAGCCCTCGAGTACGGGCACGCCGCACGCGTAGAAGAACTCGAGGATCTCCTTGGCGATCGGGGCGGCGCCGGACACGGCCTTGGTCAGGCTGTCGCCGAACAGCCCGCGGACCTTGCCGTACAGGGCCTCCTCGGCGCGATCGACGGCGGGCTTCAGCTCCTCGGGGGTGTCCTGGCCGCTCTGGTTCAGCCGGCGGACCTTCACGCCGAGCTCAACCGCCTGCTTGAGTTGCTCGGGGTCCTCGGCCATCGACTGCGCGAGCGCATAGATCTTCTCGAAGATCCGCGGAACCGACGGCATGTAGGTCGCCTTGACCTGCATGAGCTCGGGGACGATCTGCTGGGGATCGCCGCCGAAGTAGACGATCCCGCTGCCGACGTCGAACGAAGCGAGCTGCACGGTCAGCGCAAAGGCGTGGGCGAGCGGCAGGTACAGGTAGGTCAGCTCGCCCTCGGTGATGAACTCGATCTCCTCGACCATGACCCCGACCGAGGCGCAGTTGCCGTGGCTGAGCACGACGCCCTTGGGGCGACCGGTGGTGCCCGAGGTGTAGATGATCGTGTACGGGTCCTCTGGGGAGACGCTCTCGCAGCGGCGCTCGAGCTCGGCTTTGTCGCCGTGCTTGCCGCTTTGGCGAAGCCGCTCGAGACCGTCTTCGATCACCACGACGTGCTCGAGGTGCTCGAGGCGCTCGCGGACCTCCTCGATCTTGGCCGCCTGACCCGCGTCCTCGCAGATCACGATCCGCGAGTCCGAATTGCCGACCACCCACTCGCACTCCTCGGCGGAGTTGGTCGGATAGACCGGCACGACCACGCCACCGGCGCGCGAGATGGCCAGGCTCGAGTACGTCCATTCCGGGCGGGTGTTGCACAGCAGGCTGACCCGGTCGCCGGCCTCGAGGCCAAGTTCCAGGAGGCCGAGGGCGATCTCATCGACGATCTCCGAGACCTCGGCGAACGTGCGGTCTCGCCACTCATCGCCATCCTTGGACCGCACGGCCACGCGGTCCGCGAAGCGGTCAGCGGCGTTGGCCGCCGTCCGCGCGATCGTCCGATTGCTCGCCTGCACCCCTCCGCTTGCCATCACTCACCTCTTTGTGCCGTCAGTTCTCGTTCACTAATGCCGGGCGCTCCAGCGTGCCATCTTCACGAACAGCTCCGGTGGGGAGAGTGTGGGACGGGACGGATCGAACTCCCGGTAGAGATTGGCGACGTTAGCGGCGATCCGCTCGGGATCGCCCCAGTCCCGGAAGTCGGCGAGGTCGATGTCGTCGGCCGCCGCCTCATCGTCCATGCCGGCGTCGAAGCGCTGCCTCGATTCGCTCTCGATATAGGTCAGGTAGCGCTGGACGTCTTTGACGCCCGAGGCATCGGTGACTGGGCCATGCCCCGGGACGATGGTGGTCGCGTTCAGCTCGATGATCTTCTCGCAGGCGGCGACCCAGTTCGAGATCGGCCCGGCCCACATCATCGGGGTGCCTTCGATGAACAGGATGTCTCCGGTGAACACCGCGTTCGCGTCCGGGACGTAGGCGATCGCGTCGCCGTTCGTGTGGGCGGGCCCGAGCTCGATCAGGGTTATGTTCCGGTCGCCCACGGTCAGGTCGTGTCGGCGTTGGAATGTCGTCGTCGGCAGCCGCTGGGTGACCGAGGCGAAGTCGAACCGGCGCATGTTCCGCTCGGCGAAGGCCTCGAACTCGGGGCCGAGATCGACCTCGTTGAACAGCAGGTGAACCGCGTTCGGTGGCGAGGCCTGCATCACCTCGACCGCGCCTGCGCTGGCCACGATCGGGATGTTGTCGGGCAGCAGCTCGTTCCCATACCAGTGGTCGCCGTTGCCGTGCGTGTTGAACGCCTGACCGATCGGGTGCTGATCGGTGATCGGCTCCATCGCTTGGAGCATGGCTTTCGTGAGGTTGAGGTCGAACAGCGTGTCGACGAGCAGCGAGGTGCCGCCGGCGGTGATCAGGCCGGCGTTGCTCCAGCCCCAGCCGCCGTCGGGCTGGAGGTAGACGTACAGCCCGTCGCCCAGCTCGTGCAGTCCTTTCGTGTAGGCGACCGTCGCCACTTGTCTTTAGAAATCCGGCTCGGCGGGAAGGCCGACGTAGTTCTCGGCCAGGCTGCGGGCGGCGGCTTCAGAGCGCGCGACGTACTGGAGCCGGGCCAGCTGAAGCCGCCTCTGGAACGGGTCGCCGCCGAGGTCGTGGAGCATCTGGGTCATGTAGTTCGAGAAGTCCTGGGCGCGCCAGACGCGGTGCAGGGCGGCCGTGGTGTAGCCCTCCGCGCGCTCGGTCTTGCCCTCCTTGATGAGGTCGCTGAGCGCCGGCGCGAGCAGCCGTACGTCGTTGACCGCGAGGTTCAGGCCCTTGGCGCCGGTCGGGGGGACGATGTGGGCGCTGTCGCCGGCCAGGTACAGGCGGCCGTGCTGCATCGGTTCGGCCACGTAGGAGCGCATCGGCGTGATCCCCTTCTCGAAGATGTTGCCCTCGTTGACCGTGCCCAGTCGTTTGCCGAGCTCGTCCCAGATGCGCTCGTCGGGCCAGTTCTCGATTTCCTCGTCGGCCGGGACCTGGAGGTAGAGCCGGCTGACCTTCTGCGAGCGCATCGTGTACAGGGCGAACCCGCGCTCGTTCCACGAGTAGATGAGCTCGTCGGTGGCGGGCTGCGCCTCGGCCAGGATGCCCAGCCAGCCGAACGGATACGTGTAGTCGTATTCGGTGATGTGCTCGGCGATGGTGGGCCGGCTGACGCCGTGGAAGCCGTCGCATCCGGCGATCGCGTCGCAGGTCAGCTCGTGGCTCTCGCCGTCGTGCTCGTAGGTGATGCGGGGGGAATCGCCCTCGATGTCGTGCAGCGCGACGTCTTGAACTTCGAAGTGGATCGGGACGCCTTTCTCGAGCAGCGCGTTCGTGAGGTCCTTGACGACTTCCTGCTGGCCGTAGATCGTGATGTGGCGCCCGGTCAGCGCGGCCATGTCGATGTAGTGGTTCTCGCCGTCGTGGCGCAGATAGATGCCGTTGTGCTCGAGGCCTTCCTCGTTCAGGCGGTCACCGACATTCAGCTCGCGCAAGAGGTCGACGGTGTTCTGCTCGAGCAGGCCGGCCCGGACGCGCTTCTCCACGTACGCGCGATCGCGCGACTCGAGCACCACGCAGTCGATGCCGTCGCGGTTCAGCAGCATCGCCAGGGTTAGGCCCGCGGGACCGGCGCCGACGATGCCTATCTGGGTGCGCACGGCCGCGAGTCTAAGTGACGATGACCTCGAGGTTGCGCGGGCCGTGTACGCCGCGCACGCGCGTCATCTCGATGTCGACGGTGGCGGAGGGCCCGGAGACGAAGGTGATCGGCCGAGTGGGGTGGCTTTGCAGCTTGGCGATCGCTTCGGGTACCGACGAAACGATCTGGTCGTGTCTGACGATGCAGAGGTGATAGTCGGGCAGGAGGGTGAGGGCGCGCCGGCCCATCCCGTGGCCGCCGTCGAGGACGATCGTGCCGGTCTGGGCGATCGCCAGCGCGCATGTCGTGACCACGCCTTGTGATTGGTCGATCTGGTCGTGGGTGAGGGGCGGGTCGTCGGTCAGGGGGTCTTCGATGGCGGTGGTCCAGGCGTCGGGGACGACGACCCGTGTGCGGGCTTTGAGCGCTGACTTGATCGTGGCGTCGAGGTCGGCTGCGTCGACCACGTGGGTGACCGCGTCGTAGTGGGCCAGGCGGTCGAGGAACGTGTCGAGGCCCTCGTCGGTGGTCGTCCGGTAGTTGCGGGGGATGGGTCGGGTCTCCGGCGCGGTCCCAATGGCCGCTTCCACCTTGGTGAGAATCTGCTCGCGCGCGCTCATCGTTTGCGCCACCAGTCGCGGAACGGCGCGGCTGGGGGGGTGGGTAGGTCGCGGGTGCGGGTCCACCGGCTTAGCGGCGGAGGCGCCGTGTGGCGGACGAAGCGCATCAGCTTGACGGCCTTGAGCGCTGCCGTCCATCTGCGTCGTCCGCTCATCGCGGTGGCGGCTGCTGCGAACGTGGCGTCTTCTGCTCTGTGGGGCTTGGCCTTGACCGCGTCGTGCCTCAGCTTGACCAGCACGGTCGGGATGTCGATCTCGACCGGGCACACCTCGTAGCACGCGCCGCACAGGCTGGAGGCGAACGGCAGCTGGGGCGCGTGCTCGACGCCGACGAGCAGCGGGGTGAGGATCGCGCCGATCGGCCCCGGGTAGGTGGCGCCGTAGGCGTGGCCGCCGGTCCGCTCGTACACCGGACACACGTTCAGGCAGGCTGCGCAGCGGATGCACCTGAGCGCCTGCCGCCCGACGGTGTCTGCGAGGGCGTTCGTCCGGCCGTTGTCGAGGAGGACGATGTGGACGTTCTGCGGGCCATCGTTGTTTGTGACGCCTGTCCAGATCGAGTTGTACGGGTTCATCCGTTCGCCGGTGCTCGAGCGGGGGAGCAGCTGGAGGAACACCTCGAGGTCCCTGAAAGTGGGGATCAGCTTCTCGATCCCGACCACGCTGATCAGCGTGTCCGGCAGCGTCAGGCACATGCGGCCGTTGCCCTCGGACTCGGCGACCAGCAGGCCGCCGGTCTCGGCGATCGCGAAGTTCGCCCCGCTGATCGCTGTCTTCGTCTTCAGGAAGAGCCGTCTCAGGTGCAGTCGCGCCGCCTCGGCGAGCTCGTGGGGATCGTCGGAGAGATCCTTGGGTGCGTCGGGCATGTGGTCGAGGAAGATGCGGCGGATCTCGGCCCGGTTGCGATGAAGCGCCGGCACGACGATGTGGCTCGGCTTGTCGTGCGAGAGCTGAATGATCAGCTCGGCCAGGTCGGTCTCGTGGGCTTTGATTTGTTGGCGGGCGAGCGCTTCCACGAGCCCGATCTCCTGGGTGGCCATCGACTTGACCTTGATCACATCGGTCTGACCGGTCTGCCTGATGAGCTCGGCCACGATCTGGTTGGCCTCGTCTGCGTTGTTGGCCCAGTGGACGTGCGCTCCGTTGGCGGTGGCGTTCTTTTCGAATTCGGCCAGGTAGGCGTCGAGGTGGTGCAGGACGTCGTCCTTGATCGCCGCGCCGGCGTGGCGGAGCTCCTGCCAGTCGGGCGTCTCGGCGACCAGACCGGCCCGTCTTTGCCTGATGGTGGCCGTGGCGTTGCGGACGTTGCGACGGAGCTGCGAGTTCTCAACCGCCTGCTTGGCGTTCTGCGCGAACGGCGGATCGTCGGTCCAGATGACCTCGCCGTAGGGGTTCATCGGCCGGCCTCGCCGTCGGTACTTGCCAGGATCTCGGCCAGGTGGAGGGTCCTGATGCCGGCCCGGATCCGGTCAAGGCCGCCACCGATGTGCATGAGGCACGAGCGGTCGCCGGCGCACAGCACCTCGGCATTGGTTTCGATCACCGCTTCCATCTTGTCGGCCAGCATGGCCGCCGACACGTCGGGGTTCTTGATCGAGAACGTGCCGCCGAACCCGCAGCACTCGTCGCTGCGGGGCAGGTCGACGAGCTCGAGGCCGCGGACGTTGTTGAGGAGGCGGACCGGGCTGTCGCCCAGCTTCAGCATCCGGAGGGAATGGCAGGTCGGGTGGTAGGTGACCCGATGGGGGAAGTAGGCGCCGACGTCGTCGACGTGCAGGACGTCGGTGAGGAACTGCGAGAGCTCGTAGGTCTTCTCGGCCGTGAGCTGGGCCCGGGTGGCCAGGCCGTCGTCGCCGGCGCTTCTCGCGATCATCGCGTGCTGGTGGCGAATCGCCCCGACGCAGGAGGCGGACGGGGCGACGATTGCGTCGTAGGGCTCGAACGTCTCGACGTACCTCCGCACGAGCTTCGGCTCGAAGTACCCCGAGTTCGCGTGCATCTGGCCACAGCACGTCTGCTCGAGCGGGAACTCGACCCGTTGGCCCAGCCGCTCGAGGAGCCGCACGGTCGCCTTGCCGGCGTCGGGGAAGAGCGCGTCGATCAGGCAGGTGGCGAACAGGGCGACGCGCATTGCCCTGCATCATGCCCGGTGCGCGCACGGTGGCGCGGGCTCGTTACGGGCGAGCAACTTTTCTGCAACAACTGAACGGCTTTTCGCCTGGGGATGGGGTTTCGGGTGGACGCTGGTGGCGTGTGCGTCCGTTCGACTGCGAGTTTTTCGCCATTCGCCGCGTCTGTCGTGGTGAATGGCGGTTCACTCGCGTGTGGCGCGAGTGATCTGCCTTTCGGCGTGGGGGTGTAGGCGAGTGGCGGATTACTCGCGGGATCGGGGCGGTCACGGGGATCGCCGGCCGGCAGCGGAATCTGGTGAGCATCGCGTAGTTGGGGGAGGAGGGGTTGTGGGTGAGTTCGCCGGCGCGGGCGGTGCTGGAGGTCGCCGGGGTGGGGGTGAGAGACGAGTTGGTCGATGTGATCGATGCGGGCCTGGCGCAGCGCCGGTTTACCCCGGGTGATTTGAGGTTGGTGTTGGCCCGTAACCGGCCGTGTCGTGGCGCGGGCCGTCTGGCCGAGGTGCTCGCGGATGACACGATCATGGCGATCAGTCGGTCGGAGGCGGGGCGGGCGCTGTTGCGGTTGATCAGGGAGGCGGGTTTGCCGGTGCCGGAGACGAATGTGAGGTTCGGGCGGTTTGAGGCGGATTTTGTGTGTGGTGAGCAGCGGGTGATCGTGGAGCTGGACACGGCGACGTATGACAGTGGCCCGGGCGTCTTTCAGCGTGATCGAGAGAAGGGTCTGGTGCTCAGGGCGGCCGGGTTTGACGTGTTGCGCCCGACTCGCGCGCACGTGGTGCACCAAGGACCGCGGGTGCTCGTACTACTCGCTCAGGCCCTCGCGGCCTAGGTCAGGCGGCGCGGCGACCGACCTCGCGCCGGCCGACCTCGGCCCGCACGACCGGCGCCACCTGGGTGCCGAACAGCTCGATCGAGCGCATGACGTCCGCGTGCTGGACCGCGCCCACGCTCATCTGCCCGACGTATCGGTCCATGCCGAACAGCTCGTGCTCGAACAGGATCTTCTCGGCGACCTCCTCCGGAGACCCGACCGCCAGCGCGCCGCGCGGGGAGCGCAGCGCGTCGTACTGCTCGCGCCCGGACGGTGGCCAGCCGCGCTCGCGGCCGATCCGATTCATCATGGCCAGATACGGAGCGGCGAACGCCGAGTCGGCGTCTCGCCCGGTCTCGCCCACGAACGCGTGCGTGTTGATGGCAACTCGCGCGCCGACCGGATCGTGACCGGCCGCCTCGAAGGCCTGTCGGTAGAGATCGACCAGCGGCACGAACCGCTCGGGCTGGCCGCCGATGATCGCGACGGTCAGAGGCAGACCGAGCCCGCCGGCGCGAAACACCGACTGGGGCGTGCCGCCCACCGCCACCCACACCGGCAGCCGGTCCTGCACGGGTCGCGGCCAGACGACCGCGTCCTTGAGCGGCGCGCGATGCTTGCCCGACCAGCTCACCCGTTCAGACTCGCGGATCCGCAACAACAGCTCGAGCTTCTCGGCGAACAGCTCGTCGTAGTCCTCGAGGTCATAGCCGAAGAGTGGAAACGACTCGACGAACGAGCCGCGACCGGCCATGATCTCGGCCCGGCCGCCGGAGATCAGGTCAACCTCGGCGAACTCCTGGAACACGCGCACCGGATCGTCGGAGCTCAACACCGTAACCGCGCTGGACAGCCGAATCCGCTCGGTGCGGGCGGCGATCGCGGCCAGCGCCACGGCCGGCGAGGAGACCAGGAAGTCGGGGCGATGGTGCTCGCCCACGGCGAACACGTCGAGCCCGAGCTGGTCCGCCAAGGAGGCCTCCTCGAGCAGCTGGCGCATGCGCTCCTGGGGGCTCACGCCGGAGGAGAGGTCCGCGAAGGTGGCGAGTCCAAGTTCCATGAGAACGAGGATAGCACGATAGTTGTGGGGACAACTATTGGGCCGGGGTCTCGGCCAACGCATCGGCCGTCAAAGAGAGCTGCCGAGCGCGCCGCTTGGCCGCGCCGACCGCCTCGGTCAGCGCGCCGAGGTCGTAGACGCCGTAGTGGCGCCGGCCGTTGATGAAGAAAGTCGGCGTCCCCGACACGCCGCTCTCGTCGGCGCTGGCCACGTCCTCGCTGACCCGGGCGGCGTACTCGCGGCGCCGCAGCGCATCCCGGAAGCGCTCGACGTCGAGACCGAGCTCGCTGGCGTGGCGGACGAGGTCGCGGGCAGACAGCTCGCCCTGGTGGGAGAGCAGGCGGTCGTACATATCCCAGAACCGGCCCTGGGCGGCCGCCGCCTCGGCCGCTTCGGAGGCGAGCTGGGCGCTCGGGTGAACGTCGCTCAGCGGCAGGTGTCGCCACACATAGCGGACGTCGTCGCCATGCGCGGCGAGCAGCTCGCGGATCGCACCCTCGGCCTGGCCGCAGTACGGACACTCGAAGTCGCCGTACTCGAGCAGGGTGACCGGGGCGTCGTCCGGGCCGCGAATGTGGTCGTACTCGGGATCCACCTCGACGGCGAGGTCGAGGATGTCCTCGGCGGTGCGTCCGACCTGAAGCGCCCGCACGGTCTCGGGAAGGCGCTGGATCCCGCGGGTGACCGCCCAGGCCAGCGCCGGCGCCACCACCACGCTGGCCAGTGTGCCGAGCCGGGCCTCGTTGAGCGCGGTGCCCTTGAAGGCCAGGCTCGAGACCAGCAGCGAGACCGTGAAGCCAATGCCCGCGCAGGCGCCGGCCGCCAGGAGCACCGGTTCGCTGATCGGGGAGCGAGGCCCGTGCAGGGCGGGCCGCGAGGCGATCCAGGATCCGGAGAACACGCCGATCGGCTTGCCGATGACGTACGCGAGGAGGATGCCCCAGGTGATCGTCGAGGACGCCGCGCGGCTCAGCAGTGAGCCGGTCAGATGGATCCCGGCGTTGGCCAGGGCGAACAGCGGCACGATCACGTAGCTGGTCCACGGGTGCAGCTCGTACTGGACGCGCTCGTTGGGCGAGATCGCCGATTGGAGGCTCTGCTGGGCCGAGCGGGCGAGCTCGGGCGTGGGCTGCTCGCGGAACGAGCGGGTCAACGCCGTGGCACGCTCGAGATCCTCGCGTGACGGGCGGGTAAGCGCTCGTGCCCAGCCCGATGGCGAGTCCGGAGATGACCGGGTCGATGCCGGAGCGGAACATGGCCACCCAGATCGCCACCCCGACGCCGATCGAGATCGGGGTACGTCCGAACGGCGCGTAGCGGAGCGCCACGAGCACGCCGAACAGGGCAATCGCGATGACGAGCGCCACCACCGAG
This sequence comes from uncultured Solirubrobacterales bacterium, assembly GCA_963834675.1. GTDB lineage: Bacteria > Actinomycetota > Thermoleophilia > Solirubrobacterales > Solirubrobacteraceae > Palsa-465. Next base: position 285,390 of record CAWICS010000005.1, on the reverse strand, counting down.
ACGTGGGTCGTGTACACGGTGGCGATGACCACGAGGGCGGCCAGGTCGTCGACGACCGCGAGCGTGAGCAGGAACACGCGGATGCGGGTGGCGGTCCGCGGGGTGATGAGGGCCACCGCGGCGAGCGCGAACGCCGTGTCGGTCGACATGGCCGCGCCCCAGCCGTGCCCGCCGGCGCGTCCGGCGTTGAAGGCCAGGTAGATGATGATCGGTACCGCGACTCCGCCCATCGCGGCGAACACCGGGATGGCCAGCCGCCGGCGCTCGCGGAGCTCACCGAGGTCGAGCTGCCGCTTGGCCTCGAGTCCCACGACCAGGAAGAACAGGGTCATCAGGCCCTGGTTGACCCATGCGCGCAGATTGGCCGCGATCCCGGTGTGTCCGAGGTGGATCGAAAGCTCGGTGGTCCACGCGGACTCATACGAATGCCACCAGGGAGAGTTCGCCCACAGCAGGGCGGCGATCGCCGCCCCGAGCATGACGAACGCGCCTCCGGTCTCGGTGCTCAAAAAGCTCCGGACCGGGGCCGCGAGGTTGCGCGCCCAGGCGGTTCGGCCGCCGAACGGGGTCGCCTCTGTGCTGACGCTCATCGGGCGTCTACTCGACCAGCGGCGGATCGCGGAGGTTCGAGTTGATCTGATGCGAGAGCGCCTCGGAGGCGGCCCGCCGGGCCAGGCGCCGCTGCTCATCGTCGGCGCGACCGATCAACGCGGCGTCGTAGGCCTCGGCGGCGATCTCGTAGCGCCGGCGCTCCTCCTCGTTGACCACCGCCGCCTCGCGGCGGAGGGTCTCGGCTCGGTCGGCGACCGCGGCGGCGGGCTCGTCGGCCGAATGCACCTCGCGGTGCTGAGGCTCGCGGGCGAACGTGAACCGGTCCTCGCCGACACGCAGCGGGCGGTGGCGCACCGTGCAGATCGCGATCGAGCCGTCGTCCTGGACCTCGGTCGAGACCTCGAGCCGCGGGTAGGGCTCGATCGCCGACAGCCATTGTTGGCGGCGCTCGAGCACCTCGGCATTGCTGTGGCCCTCGAGCGAGTTGGCGGTGATCTCGGCCACGTGCACCCAGCCCCAGTGGGTGGCGATCAACAGACCGCCGAGGACCAGCGCGAGTACTCCGGCCACGTCGATGCCCCCCGAGACCGCATCGACGACGCCGAGGAGCACCAGTAACACGCCGGCGATGAGCGAGACCGCGGTGAGGGTGGCTCCGGTTCCCACAATCCGGCCGCGCGTCCGGCTCGGCACGATGGTCTCCGGTCGTCCGACGGTCTCGGGGAGCTGCTCGAGGTCCTGATCCAGTAGCCGCTCGTCCGGTTTCAGCCCGACCAAATCGGCGGTATTCGACACCTCGGTCATTTCCGCTCAAGGTACTCCCTCGTCCGCAGGTGCCGGGAGTGCTTAACTACGTGCAGCGATGCCGTTGTTTTTCTTCACCGTCGAGCAGCAGGAGCGGGCGATCGTCGAACGGTTCGGCAAGTTCGTCCGGGTCGCCGGCCCCGGGCTGCAGACCAAGACGCCGTTCGTCGAGCGGGTGGCCGGTCGGATGAGCCTGCAGGTCGAGCAGCTGAACTCCCAGATCGAGACCAAGACCAAGGACAACGTGTTCGTCCAGGTCAAGCTCGCCGTGCAGTACAAGGTCGGCACGACCGAGCAGCAGGTGCAGGACGCCTACTACAAGCTCGACAATCCCGAGGTCCAGATCCAGTCCTACGCGTTCGACGTGGTCCGCTCGCACATCCCAAGCATGGATCTCGACGAGGCGTACGCCGATGCGGACACGATCGCCATGCACATCCAGGACACGCTGCACCGCCAGATGGCCGAGTACGGCTATGAGATCGTCAAGGCGCTGATAACGAACATCGAGCCTGACCAGCGGGTCAAGGACGCGATGAACAACATCAACGCCTCCCAGCGCAACCAGATCGCGGCGGCCGCTCAGGGCGACGCGCAGAAGACCCTGGCGGTCAAGAAGGCCGAGGGCGAGAGGGAGACCATGCGCCTGCAGGGGGAGGGCGTGGCCGCCGAGCGCAAGGCGATCGCCGAGGGGCTGCACGAGTCGCTCGAGATCATCGCCCAGCACGGCCTCGACCCACGCGAGGCGATGGCGCTGGTCGCGCTGACTCAGTACACGGACATGATCCGAGCCCTGGGCGAGGGGGCCAAGACCAACACGATCCTGCTCCCGCACTCCCCAAGTGCAGTCGGGGACCTGATGGCCCAGATCCGCGACGGCGTGATGATCGGCGATCTGGCCAGCGGGCCTAGCTCCGCCGATAACAGCAGCCCCGCCCTGCCGCCAGGGCGTCGTCCGCAGCCTCCGAACAGCTAAGGGGTACCCCCGGCAAAGTAAGGCCGCCCGGCGCCTAATCGGCTGCAAACTGCCGATGTCGGGCAGCTGGGCTTAGCCCAGACTGGTTCCGTGGTCAAACGCGACAAAGGAGCCAGATCGATGCGACCGACAACCTCCCGTACCCCGCGTGGAATCGACCGTGCGAGGCGGATCTGGGCCGAACTCGACTACGCGCAGCGGCGCTCGATGGAGCTGCGGACCGGCGTCCCGATGGGGACCTCGAAGCACCGTGACAGCAGCCGTCGAGGCTTCGACGAGCTGGGCCGTCTGCGCGCCGCCTGAGCGCGAGCGCCGGCCGCGCCTACGGGCGCGGCCGGGCGCCATCAGGCTTGTGCTACGCCATGGACCTTCGCCGGGTGACGGGATAAGATCGCCCGCGAAAGAGGGAACGCGAGGAGGGTCCATGGCAGATGTAGTCACGCACCCAGGCGAATCACCGTCTCTGGCTCTGGACGCCGAGGGGCTCGACCGGGGAGTCGGCTTCCTGGGGCTCCTGTGGGCGTCCGAGACGTCGATCATCGGGTCCGGTTGGCTCTTCGGAGCGCTCGGCGCCGCCACCCTCGCCGGACCGGCGGCGATCATCGGCTGGGTCCTCGGGTCGATCATCATCTTGGTGCTGGCCCTGGTCCACGCCGAACTGGGCGGGCTGTTCCCGGTCAGCGGCGGCACGAGCCGCTTCCCGCACTACGCGTTCGGCAGCTTCGCCGGCGCGACGTTCGGGTGGGCCTCATACCTGCAAGCGGCCACCGTGGCGCCGATCGAGGTACTGGCGGCCGTCCAGTACCTCTCGACCGCCCACTGGGCCCGGAACTTCTTCCACGTCGATCCGGCCGCGGGCAGCGCCGGCGGGACGTTGCACGGCTGGGGCTACCTGGCCGCGGCGATCCTCATGCTCCTGTTCGTGATCATCAACATGTACGGCATCCGTCAGTTCGCCAGGATCAACAACGCGATCACTACCTGGAAGGTGGCGATTCCCGTTATCACGATCCTGATCCTGCTAATTGGGCACTTCCACGCGTCGAACTTCGGGCACGCCGGCGGCGGCTTCTTCCCGCAACACAGCGCGATCAAGGCGATCCTGCTAACGCTGCCGGCCGGGATCATCTTCTCGCTGCTGGGCTTCGAACAGGCGGTGCAGCTAGGGGGCGAGTCGGCCAACCCGGGTCGCGACCTACCCCGCGCGGTGATCCTCTCGATCCTCATCGGCGCGGCGATCTACATCCTCATCCAGATCTCCTTCATCGGCGCGCTGAAGCCGAGCGTGCTGCACGCCAACGGCGGGTGGCTCGGGCTGGGGGCAAGCTCGAGCACGGAAGCCAAGCAACTCGCGGCCGGTCCGTTCTTCACGCTGGTCAGCATCGCGGGAATCGCCTGGCTGGCCACGGTGTTGAGGATCGACGCGGTGGTCTCGCCCGGGGGCACCGGGCTCATGTACGAGACGGCGTCCGCACGGCTGACGTACGGCCTTAGCAAGAACGGTTACGTCCCAACCGCCTTCGAGCGCACGAACTCGGCGAAGGTTCCGGTGTTCGGCGTGATCATCGCGACGCTGGTCGGGGTCCTGTTCCTGCTCCCGTTCCCGAGCTGGGCCAAGCTCGTGGGGATCGTCACGAGCGCCTCGGTGTTCATGTACGCGGGAGCGCCGGTCGCGCTCGGTGCGATGCGCCGGCAGAAGCCGGACCTACCGCGGAGCTACCGGCTGCCGGCGGCCGAGATCCTCGCACCGTTTGCCTTTGTCGGCGCGGGCTGGGTGATCCTGTTCTCCGGGTGGCAGACGTACAGCACGCTGGTCCTGGCCCTGCTGCTCGGCTACGCGCTGATCTACCTCAGCTACGCGTTCAAGCTGAACCCGCGTGCCCCGGCCATGGATTGGCAGGCCGCGCCGTGGATCATCACGTGGATCATCGGCATGGGCGTGATCAGCTACCTGAGCGATTTCGGCGCCGGCGGGATCATCGGTGGCATCGGGTTCTTCAAGCACGTCCTCGACCAGGGCGGCACCGACGCCATCGGCCTGTGGGGCGGAATCATCGCCTCGGGGCTGTTCAGCCTGGTGATCTACTTCTGGGCCCTGGCGAGCCGCCTGCCAGAGCATAAGGTCGACGAGTACGTGCGCGACGTGTATCCACCCCCGACCGCGGAGTAGTCCGCCCGGCGGGCGGGTGCTCAGCCGGCCCAGGGGCGCAGTTGCTGCGCGGCCTGGGTGGCGCGGGCGGACAGCAGGTTCCCGCAGTCCGGTGTGTAGAGCGGGCCGGTCCCGTCCGTGAGGAGCAGCCGGGCCAGCGCGACGCCGCCCGCGGCCACCGGCCCCGGGTCGGCCAACGTGTCGGCGAGCTCGCTCAGCGCGCCGCTGGCCGCGTTCACGGCGTTCGGGTTGGCCCGGACACGACCGATCCGCCCGCGGCGCCCGTCGTGGGCCTCGCGGACGATGCGGCGCAGCGCGCCGGCGATCGACCAGCGCCGGTCCGGTTCGGTCAGCCGCTGGGCGCGCAGGGCGAGCGGCGCGCTCGTCTCCGGCGAGACGCCGCCGGCCAGTGCCAAGTCGAGTCGGTAGGCCAGCCAGTGCGCCGCCAGGCGGTCGCGCAGGCGCGGTCGCTCCACCACCACCTGGCCCGCTCGCCCGCGGGTCAAAAGCACGATCGACGTGTGGCTGAACATGTCGCTGAGCATGACCACTGAACAGGTTACGCCGGTCATCATGACCTGTCAAGCCATTTTGCTGGTCACGTGAATAGAATCGAGCCGGTGGGCGAGCTGCCTTCCTGGTATCCCGGCACCGAGGCCAAGCCGGCACCGATGCCGCTTCTGCTTGTGCAGGGGTTCGTGAACACCCGCGATCTCGAAGACGCCGCCGACCTGCTCGATGTTCCAGCCACTGCCCGCGCATGGCTTCTCGAGGCCGGCCTGCTCGATGGCGCGTCCGAGCTGAGCGAGTCCGACCTGGAGCGGGCACGGGCGGTCCGCGAGGCCATCCGGGCGTTGATCGAGGCCGAGGCCGCCGCGAACGGCACCGCGATCGAGCCACTCCGGCAGCTGGCCGCGAGCCATCGCGCGGAGCTGACACTGGCCGAAGACGGGGCGATCGCGCTTGAGAACAGCCGGCGAGGCGGACTTGACGATGGGCTGTTCGAGCTTCTGCTGATCATCCACCGCGCGCAGCAGGACGGGACCTGGTCGCGGCTGAAGATGTGCGCCAACGACGAGTGCCAGTGGGCGTTCTTCGACCGCTCCCGGAATCAGCAGGGGAACTGGTGCGACATGGCCGTGTGCGGCAACCGGCTGAAGAACCGGGAACTCAGGGCTCGCCGCCGGTGAAGAGCGGGCAGCTTATGCCGGGCGTTACGGCCGGTAAGTACCCTGAGCGCATAAGGATTCGCCTGGTCACGCTCGCGCTCGGCGGTCTCATTGCGCTGGTCGCGTACGTGGCGACGACCGGTGGGGCCGCGGCGAAGCGCACAGTCACGAAACGGCCGCCACCCGGCGGCGTGCTTACGCGCGCCAACCCAACGCCGCTGCCGACCAGCCGAGCGATCACCGGGGCGCGCTGGCTCACCGGGCGCTATGACCCGCCCGGCAACCAATGGGGCGACATCCTTCCAACGGTCTGGAGCGACGACGGGTCGACATACGTGCTGATGGACGACGGCGGAACGGATGTGCCCCGGTCAGGCGGACTGTGGCGCCAGTCGCTGGCCAAGGTGACGGGGACGCCACCGAACCTGCGCTTCCGCCACGTGGGCGACCCGGCCGCGCCCGGGCCCAAGACCTGGTCCCAGATCGGCGGCAACCCCGACAACGACGACGGCCCGCTCGGCCCGTACTACAGCATCGGGTTCGCCGAGGCCGGGGGGATCTTCTACGCGACCCAGCAGCGCAACTGGAACTGGGCGAGCGAACGGCCTGTTCACCGGGCTGGTCGGAATCGCCTACTCGAAGAACCATGGCAAGACCTGGAGCACCCCGAAGCAGTCGTTCCCGGCCCCGCTCGGCAACCTGTCGTTCATCGATGGCGGCGGAGCCGGCGGCGCCTATCCCGACGGCTACATGTACGCGATCGGCACCGAACGCGAGTTCAACGCGTCGGGCCTGATCCTCGGCCGGGTCAGCACCGGGGTGGCCAACGTGACCAATCCGAGCCAATGGCAGTGGTTCACCGGCACGGACGCCGGCGGCACTCCTCGGTGGTCGGGCACCGTGAGCGCCGCGCAGCCCGTGCTCAATTGGAACTCGCACATCAGCTATCCCCAGATGGCCTACGACCCGGGTCTGCACCGCTACCTGCTCACCTGGACCTACTCGTACTAGTCCAAGCCACCGGGCGTGTGGAAGGGCGGGGCGGAGCTCGTGATCGCCGAATCGGGGTCGCCGTGGGGACCGTTCTCGTTCGTGGCCGCGTCCCGCGAGTTTGGCCCGTCCAATGGCTACGGCGCCGGCTTCCCGTCCCAGTGGATCAGCCCTGACGGTCGCACCCTGTGGCTCAAGTGGTCGGCCAACTTCGCCGGCTGCGCCAAGGGCCTCGACTGCTCCGGCGTTTACGGCTTCAACGTCGCCCAGGTGCGCCTGACGACGCCGCCAAAGGCCAAAGCGGCGGTGGCGCAGACGACGACCGCGAAGCCCAAGCACACGACCCGCAAGCTGCTGTATGTCGTGCCGGGCGTGGCGCTGCCGCTACTGGTGTTGCTCTTCGTGTTGGTCCGGCCGAGCTTCCAAGACAGGCTCCGGCGTCCGACCGGCGCCTAGCCGGAGTGAGGGGCGCGCCGGCCGGAATGCGCCGGCGCGCCCTGCCCCCTAACTCAAAGGCCCCGAGACTAGGTCTTAGTGCCAGACCCAGCGGGCCAAATGGATCGTCCAGGTTGATGGCTGCCCACCCGTCGGAGCGGCCGTCACGGTCACGCCGAGCAGGTTGAACACGCCATTGGACTTCAGGTCCTGCTGTCCGGTCGAGTTCAGCTCCATGTTCTGGAAGCCGCCGGAGTCGGCCGGGATCGAGTAGTCGCGCTGCGCGATGGTGACTCCACCGTGCGACATCGTGAGGTGACCGGTGCAAGTGGTCGTTCCGTGGAAGCAACCGACCTCAGCGCCGACGATCGAGCCGGGGGAGACGAATCCCTCGTGGCCGAGGACGACAGTCTGGCTGGTGGTGGTCGTCGGGGTGGTGAACGTCTGATCGGTGCCGTTGGTGGTCCCCGCCGAGTTCGTGGCCACCAGCCGGTAGTGGTAGGTGGTGTTCGGGGTCAGTCCGAAGATCGCCTGATGGACCCCGACGGGCGTATTGCCGGATCCCACGTTGGCGGGGCTGGTCTGAGTCCCATATGACGTCGTCGTTCCGTACTCGAAGAAGTACGTCGTCGCCTGTCCGTTTGGATTTACCGTTCCGCTGAGCGTCGCGGTCGTGTTGCTGAGCTCACTCGCCGAGCTCGTGGTGACCGCGGGTGGACTGGCCGCGGCCGAAGCCGTCGTCGGATGTCCAGCCGAGACGATGGCCAGTGTGAGCAGGCCGCAGCCCACCAGCACGATTGCCGCGGCGACGCGCATTTTGCGCATGCTGCCTCCCTTCGTGTCTGTTCAGTTCAACCCCTAACAGGGAGGCAGGGGCGAGAGTTGCGACGAGCTCGCGGTCGTTGGTTCGACCGCTGACACTCGAATCTCCAGCAACGGAATCGCAAAGTGAGCGATCGGACCGATCCCCAGTGCGTACACGACCGTGCCGAGTCCGACCGTGCCGCCGAGCAGCCAGCCGGTGATCAGGACGGTCACTTCGATACACGTGCGCACCACCCGGATCGAGTGCCCGCGAGCGGCCATGCCGGTCATGAGTCCGTCGCGCGGGCCGGGACCGAGCCCGGCGCCGATGTAGGCGCCGGTGGCGATGCCGTTCAGGACCACGCCGCAGAACATCACGGCGAGCCTCAGGGCGAGGCCGTGCACCGGGGGCACGATGACCAGCATCGCGTCGATCACGAACCCGACGATGATCACGTTCGAGAGCGTCCCGAAGCCCGGCCGCTGACGCAGGGGAATCCACATCAGCAGGACGAGCACCCCGACGATCACCGCCCAGGTGCCGACGCCCAGTCCCAGCCGCCGCGAGAGCCCCTGGTGCAGTACGTCCCAGGGGTCGACGCCCAGTCCGGCCAGGAGCAGCATCGAATCGCTGATCCCGTACAGGAGGAGACCGGCGTAGAGCTGGGCGAGACGGCGCAGGCGAGGCGGACGCACACCAGGAGTGTGCCAAAAATGGCCTATGCAATCGCAGGCCAATTTGCTAGAAGTGGCCCGTGGCGATCACCCCCGCGCACCGCGTGGTCGAGCTGCTGGGACCGTGGCGGCGCGGCGGCACGAGCCGCGAGCGCCTGGCCGCTGCCCTGCGTTCGCTGGTTCTGGAGGGCCGGATGGCCGTCGAGAGCCGGCTGCCGGCCGAGCGGGCATTGGCCGCCGCGCTCGGGGTGAGTCGCGCCACCGTTACCGGCGCCTACGATCAGCTCCGCGAGGAGGGCTACGTGGCCAGCCGCCAGGGGGCCGGCAGCTGGGTCACACTTCCCGCCGGCCACAGGGCAGCTCCGTCGGACGCGATCGTCGGCGGGACCGGGCTCGACCTGCGGATCTCGGCGATGCCCGCGCCGGCCGTGCTCGCGGACGTGTTCGAGGCGGCGGCCCGGGAGCTGACCCACTGGCTCGACCACCACGGTTATGACCCGCTGGGCCTGCCGCCGCTGCGCGAGGCGATCGCCGCGCGGTACCGCACACGCGGACTGCCCACGCGGCCCGAGCAGATCCTGGTCACCAACGGCGCGCTGCACGCCCTTGATCTGAGCATCCGGGCGACGCTCCCGCGAGGCCGCCGCGCGCTGGTGGAGCTCCCGAGCTACCCGGTCGCGCTAGACGCGCTCCGAGCGGCGGGGGCGCGCCTGGTCCCAGTGCCGATGGACGAACGCGTGTGGGATATCGAGGCGCTCGAGGCCTCCGTCCGCAGCCAACCCCCGGTGCTGGCGTACCTGATCCCCGACTTCCACAATCCGACCGGCGGGCTGATGGACCTCGCGGCCCGGCAACGGGTGATGCGCGGGCTCGAGGAGGCCGGCACGACCACCGTCATCGACGAGACGTTCGTGGAGCTCAACCTGGACGGCGTGGCGATGCCGGCCCCGATGGCTGCGTTCGGGGGCGAGCGGACGATCACGCTCGGCTCGCTGAGCAAATCGGTGTGGGGCGGTCTCCGGGTGGGGTGGGTGCGGGCCGAGCCCGCCGTCATCCACCGCCTGGCCACGGCGCGCGCGGCGATCGACCTGGCGAGCCCGCTGTTCGAGCAGATCGTGGCCACCCATACGCTCGAGCGTCTGGACGACATCCTCCTCGAGCGGCGGGAGGTGATCCGGATTCGCCGGGCGGCCCTGGCTCGAGCCCTCGACGAGTACCTGCCCGACTGGAGCTACACGCTCCCGGCCGGCGGACTGTTCATCTGGGCGCGGCTGCCGGAGCCGATCAGCACCAGCCTCGCGCTCGGGGCCAGCCGCCGGGATCTCCAGCTCACGCCGGGCCCCCGGTTCGCCGCCGCCGGGGTCCTCGAGCATCACCTCCGGCTGCCCTTCACGCTGGCGCCTGAGCAGCTCGAGCGAGCCGTCCGCATCCTGGCCGAGCTGACCCCGGACGGGGTTCGCGCGTCGGGTTCCCGGATGCTCGCCGGATACGTTGCGTAACTGGGTGTCGATTTCGGGGCGTCCCGTTCGTCTAAGCGGCGACCATTCCCAATTCGGAGGTGCAAGCCATGAAGTACATGCTGTTGATCCACCAGGGCGACACTCCCACCCCGCTCGATGCCGAGGCGTGGGGCCGGCTCTCCGAAGCCGAGCAGCAGCAGGTGTTCGCCGACTACCAGGCGGTCAACCAGACGCCGGGCGTGACTCCGGGTCAGGGTCTCGAGACGCCGGATGCGGCGACCACCGTGCGCGTGCAGGACGGGAAGACGCTCACCACCGACGGCCCGTTCGTCGACACCAAGGAGGCGCTTGCCGGCTACCTGATCTACGAGGCCGACGATCTCGACGCGGCGATCGAGCTGGCCGCCCGCATCCCGGCGGCGCGGCTGGGTGGCGCGATCGAGGTACGGCCGATCAAGGAGTGGTAGCGATCCTCGACCTCGAGCGCGTGTTCCGCGACCAGTGGGGCTACGTCCTCGCTGCGCTGATCGGCTTCCTCGGCGACTTCGACCTCGCCGAGGAGGCCGCTCAGGAGGCGTTCGCGATTGCCGCCGAGCGCTGGCCGCGCGACGGCATCCCGTCCGCGCCGGGGAGCTGGCTGATCACCACCGCCCGCCGGCGGGCGATCGACCGGATCCGGCGCCAGCGGGTGCTCGAGGCCAAGACCCGGATGCTCGAGGTGCGTGAAACCGAGGACGACGAGGACGCTTTGGACGACCCGACGACGTTTCGCGACGAGCGGCTCGAGCTGGTGTTCACCTGCTGCCACCCGGCGCTGGCCACCGAGGCACAGGTCGCCCTCACGCTGCGTACGCTCGGGGGCCTCACCACCGAGGAGATCGCGCGGGCCTTCCTGGTCCCCGAAGCCACCATGGCCCAGCGGCTGGTGCGGGCCAAGCGCAAGATCAAGGCGGCTGGGATTCCGTTCCGGGTGCCTCCCGACCATCTGCTGCCCGACCGGCTGGTGGCCGTGCTCGCTGTGGTCTACCTGATCTTCAACCAGGGGTACGGCGGCCGCGGCGAGCTGTCCGCCGAGGCGCTGCGGCTGGCCGGCGCCCTGGCCGAGCTGATGCCAGACGAGCCCGAGGTTCATGGACTGGTGGCGCTGATGCTGCTCCACGACTCGCGGCGGCGCGCGCGCTTTCGCGAGGGCGAGGTGGTCCTGCTGGCCGACCAGGATCGCTCGCTGTGGGACGCCGAGGAGATCGCGCGTGGACGGACCAGGCTCGACCGCGCGTTCGCCCTGCGCGGCCGGGGTCCGTACGTCGTGCAGGCGGCGATTGCCTCGCTGCACCTGGACGAGCCGCACGACTGGCCGCAGATCGCGGCGCTGTACGGCGAACTCGCGCGCATCACGGGCTCGCCGGTCGTCGAGCTCAACCGGGCGGCCGCCGTGGGTGAGGCGGAAGGCCCCGAGGCCGGCCTGGCGATCGTCGATCGCCTGACCGGCCTCGAGGATTACGTCTATCTGTATTCGACCCGGGCGGAGCTCCTACGTCGCGCTGGTCGGCCCGACCAGGCGCGCCACGCCTACGAGCGCGCGATCGAGCTGACCGGCGACGACGTCGAGCGGCGGCTGTTCGAGCGCAGGCTGACCGAGCTTCCCTAGCGTCCGGTGGTCCTCCAGCCCTCTGCGTAGGACAGGCGGGCCGGCTCGGAGTACGGCACCGGGCTGACCAGCGCGCGGACCTCGAGCTGCCGGTGCGGCTCGACCGTGAGCTTGCGCGTGCCGCCGTTCGGCTCGCCCCACACGACCGTCACCTCGCTGCCGATCTCGACCGTCGGGTCGACCGTGGCCAGCGACAGGGCGCGCCGCTCGTTCGCGCTGTAGCCGCTGAACATCGAGAAGCCCACGCAGTTGCCGTCGGGATCGAGCACCGAGTCGTAGCCGGCGGCGCCGTAGTTGGCGATCGGCAGGTCGAAGAACTGGTAGGGATCCTCGTCGGTCTCGAACATAGAGGCGAAGATCTTGGCCACGTCCTCGCCCTCCCAAGCCAGCGTGACCTTCTTGCGCTGGGTGTCGGCCTCGATCTGCTCGAGCGCCTCGCGGCCGATGAAGTCGTGGTCGAACTTGACGAACTGGCCGTAGCCGAGCTCCCACGGATTCAGGTAGTAATCCTCGATGTTGTCCGACACGTAACTCCCGTACAGGGAGGCGCCGGCTTCGTAGCCGTTGGCCGGGAGCCACTCGCGATACGCGCGCAGTTCCTCGCCCGTGTAGATGGCGGGCAGGGGGGAGGGGATCCAGCCCGACTCGAGCGTGTTCGAGGCGTAGGCGCGGGCGCCGCAGGGCTCGAGTCCGAACTCCTGCCCGGCCTCGAGGATTGCGCCGCGGATTTCGTCGTATTCCTCGTACGGTCCCCACAGCTCGAGGCCGGGCTCGCCGGCCATGCCGTGGCGCAGCGTGCGCACCTCACGGCCGGACACGTTCATGGTGGCCAGGCGGAAGAACTTGAGCTGCTCGACCGGTCCGCCGTTGAGCTTCTCGATCACCTGCCAGGCGTTCGGTCCCTGGATCTGGAAGCGCCACACGTTGCGCGTGACCGCTTTGCCGTACGGTCGGCCCGGCGAGCGGTCGTCGTAGTCGAACTCGAGCTTGTAGCCGCCGGTCTCGGCGTGGAACTGAAGCCAGTTGGCCGCCGGATTACGCCCGACCCAGACGAACTCCTCCTCGCCGAGGTGGAACAGGATGCCGTCGCCGATCACGTGGCCGGCCGGCGTACACGGTACGAACTGCTTGGCCATGTTGACCGGGAAGTTCGCCACGCTGTTGATTCCGACATCGGAGACCAGCTTCAGCGCGTCGGGGCCCTTGAAGAAGAAGTTCACCATGTGATGGGTCTGGTCGAACAGGACCGCGGTCTCACGCCAGGCGCGCTGCTCGCGGCGCCAGTTGGAGAACTCGTAGGGCACGACCGGGTAGATGTACGCGCCGATCTGCGAGTTACGCAGCCGCTCGGCGATGTTGCCCGATTCGTCGAGTGCTTCCTGAAGATTGCTTGCCGCCATGGGTGTCTCTCCTTCGCTCATTGCTTATCCACTGAATTCCCCGGATTTGGCGTGATGATCGCGGCCGAGCAGATCATTTGCCCATGCGCTGGTCCGGGCCAGCGCGTTGTCCTTGACCACGACCGGGTTGCTCAGCATCTCGGTTTCCTCGCCGTAAGCCTTCAGCCGCTCGTAGGCCTGCGACCAGATGCACTCGGTGTCGTACACCTCACATATCCCGTCGCGGGTTCCGCCGCAGGGGCCGTTGCGCTGGTTCTTGGCGCAGATCGACTCCGGGCAGACGTAGGCGATGTCGGGGAGCGAGCAGTCGCCGCAGTCCCGGCACTTGAACATGGGGACCTTGGCTGCCTGCTCGAGCAGGTGCGCGGCGCGGCCGACCGGCTTCGGCGCCGCCTCGACCTTCTCGTAGAAAGAGCGCGCGGGTTCGTGGAGCGGCCCCTCGGAGTCGAACACGGCATCGTGCACGCGGCGGCTGAACCGGTAGACGAGCGGGACCCTCAGGTCGGTGCGCCGCTTACGGCGGGACTCCACGTAGCTGCGGCTGAGCTCATCCGAGGACAGGCCGGTTTCCGGGTCCGGCTCGAACAGGTAGAACTCGCCGGCCCGGCCGAAGCGCAGCTCACGCGAGAGCTCGCGCCAATCCGCGTCCTCGTACTCGTGGGCCCGGTCGAGGATCTCGCCGAACGTCTCGGCGGTGGCGTGGCCGCCCAGGTACGCGCCCTGAAACCCGAGGCCTCGTGCGACGGTCATCTGCTTGGCGGCCAGGTCGAGGAAGAACGCGCGTCCTTTGTCCTCGCTCGCACCGTGGTGCTCGGCCAGCGCGAGCAGCTCGTCGGTGACGATGACTCCCGGGATCTTCCCGGCGTTGAACGCGCGCGCGGCCGGCCGCGAAAGCAGGTACACGTTGGCCAGCGCGCGAACCGGTAGCTGCTCGCGCCGGATGTAGCGAACCAGCTCGTCGTCCTTGCGCGCGTTGTAGCCGATCTGATTGATCACGAAGCTCGCGCCAGTTCTCACCTTCTTGGCGAGCTTCTGGTACTGGGGGACCACCTCGCGCTCGTGCAGCTTGTGGTTGGTGACCACGCAACCGAGGAAGAAGTTCGTCCGCTCCAGGCGCTCGCCGGTGCGGCCCACGTGCAGGCCGGCGTTCATGTCGCTGTAGAGCTTGAGCAGGCCGACCGAGTCGATGTCGAACACCGGCGCCGCGGTGCCGCCGTAGCCGGCCAGCGGGTAATCGCCCGAGAGGCACAGGACGTTGTCGAATCCCTCCGAGGCGAGCTTCCAGCCCCGGCTCTCGAGCGCGTTGCGATTCCAGTCCTTGCAGGCGAGGTGGATGATCACCTCTTGCCCGCGCGAGACGAGGTCCGTACCAAGGGTGTCCGGGGCGAGCATGGCGTTCCCGCCCGGGTTGTCGGTGATCGAGAGCACGTCGATGCGCGGATCGTCGGCCAGCGCCCGGGCCTTCTCGACCAGCGCCCGGCTGCGCTCGGCGGTGACCACGCCGCGCGCCGTCACCAGCTCGACCGCGATCGAGAACGACCCCGCAACATGCAGGCATTCACGAAACGGCGTCGTCAAACTTGCTCTCCCACCTGATGAGTGAGCGTAGGTCCGTGGCTCGATAACCGCAATAGTCCCTTCCGCTGAGCGGAAGAAGTTGCCAAAATGCGGAAATGCCCGCTCGCACCGAGGACAGGTCAGTCACTGCGCGCGCGTTCGGCGTGCTCGATGCCTTCACGCCGTCCGCGCCGACCCTGACCCTGTCTGAGATCGCCCGTCGATCGGGCCTGCCGCTGACCACCGCGCATCGGCTGGTGGCCGAGCTGCGGCGCGCCGGCGCGCTCGAACGCGACGCCGACGGGACCTACCGGATCGGCCTGCGCCTCTGGGAGATCGCCTCGCTCGCCCCCCGCGGCGTGCCTCTGCGCGAGGCCGCCCTGCCCTTCCTGGAGGATCTCTACGAGGTCACCCACGAGAACGCTCAGCTCGGAGTACGCGAGGGGCACGAGGTCCTCTACATCGAGCGGATCACGGGGCGCCGTGCGGTCGGCGTCCTGACGCGGGTCGGTGGCCGGTTTCCCCTCCACGCCTCGGGCATCGGATTGGTGCTGCTAGCCCATGCTCCCGAGGCCGTGCAGCGGGAGGTGCTCGACCGGCCACTCCAACGGTTCACCGACTACACGGTCACCGATCCGCGCCGGCTCGAGCGGATCCTCGCCCAGGTGCGCCGGGACGGGGTGGTGGTCTCCGAGCGGCAGGTCACCGACGACGCGATGTCGGTGGCCGCGCCGGTCACTGACGCGACCGGCGAGGTGATCGCGGCGCTGTCCGTGGTGGCCAAGGCCGGCGACACCGTGGCGGCCCGGCTGGCCCCGGTCGTGCGCGCCGCAGCCCGGGGCACGTCGAGGACGCTCTCGGCTCGCCGACGGGCGTAGGCAATCTGCCAACTTGCATACAGTTTTCGATTCTGTCTATACTCTTCGCGGCACGCGGCGTCGTGTGGGCCGCGTCTGAACCCGCCTGAAGGAGCTGAGATGAAGCTGGTGACCTACAACGATGGTCGCGTGGGGCAGCTGGTCGACGGCCAGGTCCTCGAGCTCGACGTCCCCGACATGCGCCGCTACTTCGAGCTGGGTGGTCAGGTCGCCCAGACCGGACGGAGCACGCCGCTTGACGAGGTCACGCTGCGCGCGCCGATCATTCCCAAGAAGTTCTTCCACACCGCGGGCAACTTCCGCGAGCACCACGAGGAGTCCACGCGGGTCAACTGGTCGCACCCGGTGCTCCCGTGGATCGTCTTCTTCCAGAACGTCGACGCGATCATCGGTCCCGACGAGCCGATCGTCTATCCGGAGGCGCTGACCTCCGAGATGGACTACGAGCTCGAGCTGGCCGTGATCATCGGCAAGTCCGGGAAGTTCTTCTCGCCCGAGGAGGCCGAGGAGTACGTCGCGGGCTACATCGTGTTCAACGACATCACCGCGCGCGACATCCAGCGCGAGGAGATGAAGTCGGGCGTGTTCTGCCTGTCCAAGAGCATCGACACGTTCGTGCCGATCGGGCCGTGGATCGTCACGCCGGATGAGGTCGGCGACCCGCATGAGCTCTCGATGGAGCTGCGCGTCAATGGCGAGGTTCGCCAGCGCTCGAACATGAGCCGGATGTCGGTCACCGTGCCCGAGATCATCAGCCACTACTCGGCCATGGGCTTCAGCGCCGGCGACATCATCTCCACGGGGACCGTGTCAGGAGTGGCCGGGTTCAGCGAGGACGCCGCGTCGCTGTATCTGAAGCCCGGCGACGTGGTCGAGGCCGAGATCGAGCGGGTGGGCGTGCTGCGCAATCCGGTCATCTCGTGGGCGGAACGCCACCCAGAGGCGGCCTCGAGCCAGCCGGCGGCCCCGGCGCGCTGATCGTGGGGGACGGTCAGGCGGTCCGAGGGCGGCCGACGGTAGACATCGGCCGGGGGACGCTGGCTGGGACCCGGGGTTCGGACGGCTTCGAGTTCCTGGCCATCCCGTACGCGCGTGCCGAGCGCTTCGCCCCGCCAGCGCCGGTGGCGGGGTGGGGTGGCGTCCGCGACGCGACACAGTTCGGTTTCGCGGCGCCGCAGCCCGATCGCCCGGCTGCGCGTTTCACGCACGGGCCTCTGCCGGCGACCAGCGAGCAGGACTGTCTCAACCTCAACGTGTTCACTCCCTCGCTCGAGGGCAATCGGCCGGTGATGGTGTGGCTGCACGGCGGCGGCTTCGCAATCGGCCACGCCGGCGCGAGCCTCTACCACGGTGCGTGGCTCGCCGCGGCGGCCGATGTCGTCGTGGTCACCGTGAACTACCGGCTCGGGAGTCTCGGCTGGCTGTGCCACTCGGCTTTCGGGGGCGGGAACTGGGGTTTGCGCGACCAGATCGCCGCGCTCGAGTGGGTGCGGGAGAACATCTCGGCGTTCGGCGGGGACCCCGGCCGGGTGACCGTGGCCGGACAGTCGGCCGGGGCGCTGTGCGCGATCGACCTGCTGGCGGCGCCCGCCGCGCGTGGCCTGTTCCGGCGGGCCATCCTGCAGTCGCCGCCGTTGGTCGACCTGATCCAGCCTGCCGCGGTGGCGGAGCGCTGGGCGGAGGCCCTGGGAGATCCGGCCGAGGTTCGGTCGCTCGCGCCTGAGCGGATCGTGGCCCGGCACGAGGAGCTGCTCGAGGGTCCGGAGTGGCGCGGCACGCGTGGGGGAGCGCTCCCCACGCTCGAGCCCGCGACGCTGCCCACGTCGGCCGTTGAGGTGCCCGGCGCGAGCCCGGAGGTCGAGGTGCTGGCCGGCCACACCGCGCACGAGGGCACCTTCTTCTTCGACGCTCCCTGGCGGCCGGCGCCGCCACCCGAGCGCGTCCCGGACATCGTCGCCCACCTCTGCCCGGACGGAGATCCGGGCGAGGTGCTGCGCCGGTTCGGTGGCGACCTCGTGGCGATCGCCACCGAGGCCATGGTTGCGGGACCGCTTGCCGTGTGGTGCGGCGCGCGCGCCAGTGCCGGGTCGCGGGTCTATCGCTATCGGTTCGATCATCCCGGCGCGGGACCGCGCCTGCGGGCCACCCACACCGCCGAGGTGCCGCTGCTGTTCGGGACCTGGCGCGATGGGGACGCCGGCGAGCGCCTGGGCGGGCACGCCCGTGGAGCCGGTCCGGTCGCGGCTGCGCTGGTGAAAACCTGGGGCTCGTTCCTGCATGGGAAGGGACCGGGCTGGCTGCCGGTGACCGCGGGTGGGGGACCGCACGATCTCGGGGTGTTCGGCGGCCGGCGGCCGCACCGGGTGGACGAATCCCAGCCGGAGGCGCTAACAGAGGCATAACCCGCCGCGGGTTGCCCGTGCTGGACACAGCTACTAAAACTGTGTACAGTTACGTCACTGGCGGACAACCCACACAGTTCGAGGAGACATGACAGACAGGACACAGACAGCTGCTCCGCTGCTTGACGTGAAGGGCCTGCGGGTCACCTACGGCGGGGTGGTTGCGGTGTCAGACGTCAATCTGCAGCTCGTCGAGGGCACGGTGTATGGCCTGATCGGACCCAACGGCGCCGGTAAGACCTCGATGATCGATGCGCTGACCGGCTATCAGCGCCCATCGGCCGGCGCGGTCGTGTTCGACGGCCAGGAGATCACCCGCATGCGCGCTCACCGCCGGGCACGCCTGGGCCTGGCCCGCACCTTCCAATCGGTAGAGCTGTTCGACGACCTCACGGTCGACGAGAACCTGCTGGTGGCGACCGAGCGGGCGGGCGTTCGCCACGCCATGCAGGATCTGTTCCTCCCGGGGCGGGCGATCGATCGCCGCGCGGTCGACTGGGCCATCGAGGTATGCGAGCTCGAGCCCATCGTCGACCGCTATCCACACGAGATCTCGCACGGACAGCGCAAGCTTGTCGGCGTCGGTCGCGCGCTGGCCCAGGAGCCGCGGCTGGTCTTGCTGGACGAGCCCGCCGCCGGACTCGACACCGACGAGAGCCTCGAGCTGGGCCGGCGGCTGCGTTCGCTGCCCGAGGAGCACGGCGTGTCGGTGCTGCTCGTCGACCACGACATGGGGCTGGTGCTCGGGGTGTGCGATCGCGTGCGCGTGCTCGACTTCGGTTGCACGATCGCTGACGGCGCTCCCGACGAGATCCGGCAGGACCCCCGCGTGCTCGAGGCGTATCTCGGGAGCCGGGGTGCGGCCGACCGCGAGGTGCAGCGGGCATGAGCACCGCGCTCGCCACCGCGCTTGAGGTCGAGGGCCTGGCCGCCGGCTATTTCGGCAGTCCGGTCATCCGCGACATCTCGATCACGGTCGCGCCGGGTGAGGTGGTCGCGCTGCTCGGGCCCAACGGCGCAGGCAAGACGACCACGCTCGAGACGATCTCCGGATTGAACACGCCGATGGCCGGCTCGATCTCGCTGTTCGGCGAACGCATCGGGTCCCGCGCTACTCATCTGCTCGCGCGAGGAGGCCTCGCCCTGGTTCCCGAGGGCCGGGCGCTGTTCTTCGGGCTGACCGTCCGCGAGCACCTGCGCCTGGCTCGGGGCAAGGGCGGCGTGGCCGAGCGCGAACTGCTCGAGCTGCTCCCCGAGCTCGAGAAGTGCCTGGAGCGCAAGGCGGGTTTGCTGAGTGGCGGTGAGCAGCAGATGCTCGCCGTCGGCCGTGCGCTGGTCAGCCGGCCGAAGATCCTGCTCGTCGACGAGATGAGCCTGGGTCTGGCGCCGGTGATCGTCGAGCGGCTGCTCCCGATTCTCAGGCGCGTGGCCAACGAGCTCGGCACGGCGGTGCTGTTCGTCGAGCAGCACGTCGCGCTGGCCCTCGAGGTGGCCGACCGGGCCTACGTACTTACACACGGCCGGATCGTCCTCGAGGGACCGGCCGTCGACCTGCGGGCAAACCCGCACCTGATCGCTGCGAGCTACCTCGGCGACACGGCGACTGGGCTCCCTGACAACCACGGCGATACGCCGGCCTCACAAAGGACAACGCATGAGACCACTTCGTAAGCCGTTTGCCGCTGCCGCGGTGCTCGGCGCTGCCGCGCTGGCTGTTGCCGGCTGCGGGAGCAGCTCTTCTAGCTCGTCGAGCTCAGGAGGCGGATCGGCATCCGCCAGCTCCGGGACGACCTCGGCCTCCAACGCGAGCTCCGGCTCGGGCGCGAGCCTCGGCACGCCTCACAAGGCGACCGGTTCGCCGTACGTGTTCGGCCTGATCAACGACGAAACGGGCCCGGTGACCTTCCCTGAGTCGCGCCAGGCCGAGATCGCCGCCGCGCAGTACGCGAACGACTACCTGAACGGCATCAACGGCCACCCGATCCAGCTGGTGGACTGCATCTCGGACGCCACCGCGCCGACCAGCGCGCGCTGCGCGAATGAGCTCATCTCGAAGCATCCGCTGGCCATCCTGGGCGCCGCCGACACCGGTACCCCCGGCTCCGAGCCCGTGTATCTGCGGGCCGGTCTGGCCTACCTGGGCGGCGTTCCGTTCACGCCGGTCGAGCAGAACGCACCGAACTCGGTCCAGTTCTGGTCGCTCAGCCTTGGCGACAACGCCGCGGCGTCGGTGTACGCCGTGAAGACGCTCGGCGCCAAGAATGTCTCGGTCCTCTACTTCAACAACTCGCAGGGCAAGATCGCCGGCCTCGGCATCATTCCGCCGACGCTGAAGGCGGCCGGTGCCACCACGGTCAAGCCGATCGGCATCCCGCCCACCTCGCCGGATCCGTCCCCGGAGGTCGCCCAGGCGGTCAGCAGTCATCCGGACGCGGTGTATGTCGACATCCCCAACAACTGCGGGGTGGTCCTCAAGGACCTCAAGAGCCTCGGCTACAGCGGCAAGATCATCGGGATCGACCCGTGCACCTCTCCGCAGGCCATCGGCTCAGCTGCCGGCGGGGCGGAGGGCATGTACATCGCCACTCCGGCCGACACGACCAGCAGCCAGTTCGGCACCTTCCAGGCCGCGCTCAAGAAGTACGCGGCTCCGAACACGGCCATCGACGGGATCTCCGAGGTCTCGTTCTCGACCGTGCTGAACGTGCGTAACGCCCTGGCCACGCTGAAGGGCACCCCGACCACCAAGACCATCCTGGCCGCGTTCCAGTCGGGGTCAAACCACCCGAACTACATGTCGCATCCGTACAGCTGTGACGGAAACCAGATCGCCAAGGCGAAGTCGATCTGTAATGACTACTACCTGATGGAGCAGATCAAGAACGGTCAGCCGGTCATCGCCAACGCCAGTGACTGGGTTACCTCCAAGGGGTACTTCAACGGCCTCGGGGGCTGACCTATGCGGCGGACCCGTCTCGCCGCGGGCGGGTCCGCACCACCTGAAAGCACCATCACATGTCCAGTTACATCCTGTTCCTGATCCTCGGCCTCGGCGCCGGCGCGACGTACGCCGTCCTCGGCTTGGGCCTCGTGCTCAAGTACCGAAGCGGCGGCATCGTCGACTTCGCGCATGGCGCCCTGGCGATGTGGATCGCGTACGTGTTCGTCGACCTGCGCACCAATGGGGTGCTCCCGCTGCCGTGGATCGTCATTCCGCACCAGGTCACGATCAGTTCGACCGGGATGGACGCCACGCTGGCGATTGTGATCTCGTTGGTGTATGCCGCGCTGTTAGGAGCGATCCTGTACGTGATCGTCTACCGGCCGCTGCGCTTCGCCGCGCCGCTGACGCGGATCTGTGCCTCGGTCGGGGTGATGCTCGCGTTCCAGGCGGTCGCCGTGCTCAATTTCGGCACCCAGTCGAAGACGACTCCGGCGATCCTGCCAACCACGCCGGTCACCCTTAGTGGGATCACCTTCCCGAGCGACCGGATCTACTTCACCGCCATCGTGCTCGCGATGGCGATCGCATTCGCGCTCGTCTATCGCTATACCCGGTTCGGCTTGGCCACGCGGGCGGGGTCGGAGAACTCGCGAGGCGCGGCGTTGATCGGTATCTCGGCCGACCGGGTGGCCCTGGCCAACTACGTGATCGCGACCGTGATGGCCGGCGCCGCCGGCATCCTGATCGCGCCGATCGCCAACCTCGATCCGACCTCGTACACGCTGTTCATCGTGCCGGCGTTGGGCGTCGCGCTGGTGGGTCGGTTCGAATCGTTCTGGATCGTCGCCCTGGCCGGCGTGCTGCTCGGCATGGGGCAGTCGGAGATCGTCAAGTTCCAGGCCAGCTGGACCTGGTTCCCGACGGGTGACGTCGCTGACGCGCTTCCGTTCATCCTGATCATCGTCACGATGGCGCTGCGCGCGCGCAGCCCTCTGGCGCGCGGCGAGACCAGCGCCCAGCGCAACCCGAGCGTCGCTCGGCCGCGCAACCCGCTGGGCAGCGCCTTGTTCTGTCTCGTCGCGGGGACGATCATTCTGTTCGTACTCCAGGGCTCACTGCGCAACGCGTTCATCTCCTCGATGACGTTCACGTGTGTGGCTTTGTCGCTGGTGCTGCTGACCGGATACGTCGGGCAGGTGTCTCTCGCACAGATGACCTTCGCCGGCGTCGGCGGCTTCATGCTCGGGCACATCTCCCACGGCTGGGGCCTGGGCTTCCCGTTCTCGTTGATCGTGGCCGGCCTGTGTGCGGTGCCGATCGGTGTTTTGATCGGGTTACCGGCGCTCAGGTTGCGGGGGGTGAACCTGGCCGTCGTGACACTCGGCGCCGCATTCACCGCGGACGCCCTGATCTTCAACAGCCAGGGCTTCTCCGGCGGACTGACCGGGCTGCCGATCAAGCCGCCGCACCTGTTCGGGTGGAACCTGTCGATCGCCCACGGACATGCCTACCCGCGCGTGATCTTCGGGTTGGTGGTGCTCGCCATCGTCACCCTCATGGGGCTGCTCGTGGCGCGGCTGCGCAACGGCGCCGCGGGACGGATGCTGCTCGCTGTGCGCTCGAACGAACGCGCCGCTGCGTCGGTCGGCATCAACGTGGCTCAGGCCAAGCTGATGGCGTTCGCGATTGCCGCGTTCATCGCCGGGATCGGCGGCGCGTTGACCGGCTACCAGCAGGGGACGCTGACCTCCGATGGGTTCTCGGTGTTCGTCTCACTCGGCCTTTTGGCGATCGTCTACGTGGCCGGGATCGGCCGTATCTCGGGCGCGGTGTTCGCCGGGATCATGATGTCCGCCACCGGCTTCTTCGTCACCTTCCTCGACGAGCGGTTCTCGATCGGCAAGTACCAGACGATCGTCGCCGGGGTCCTCCTCGTCATCACCGCGATCGCCAACCCGGATGGAGTGATGAGCACCAGCACGGGCAAGGGGCCTGCCGTGGCGTACTTCAAAGCGAGGGACCGAGTGACGGCAGCGCTAGCGCGCCAGCAGAGAACGGGCATCGCGGCCGACGATCCCGCCGAGGACGCCGTCGTCGAGCCCGAGCGCGCGGAGGCCCCCCGCAGTGGCCTCGATCGGTACGTAGGGGTAGTCGCTGCCAAACAGGATCCGCCCAGGGCCAACAAGCTCTGACCCCGCCGCGCCCTCTCCATGCTCGGCCAGCGCGTCGAGCGCCTCCTCAACCTTCCCGGGGGCGAGGTACTCGAACGCCGTCGGTTTCACAGGCGCTGGCCGAACAGCTCGAGTGTCTGCGCCCAGGCCTGCTCGGCCGCCTCGCGCTGATAGGCGGGTCGGTCCGGCATCGTGTATCCGTGCTCGGCGCCTGCCAGCACGTCGATGCGGTGCGGGACCGCGTGCCGCTCGAGTTGCTCGCGCAGGGGCGGGATGCTCGAGACCGGGGTCACCTCATCCTGCTCGCCGAAGCCGAGGTAGAGCCCGCCCTTGACCTGGTCGACCGCCAGATGGGGTGATTCGGGCCCCTCGGTGACCAGACCGGCCGGATGCAGCAGGGACGCCGCGCTCAGCTCGGACCCGAACGTCTCGGCGGCTCGCAGGCCGATCCGGCCACCCATGCAGAAACCGAGGCAGCCCCAGGTGCCGGTGGGCCGGTCGGGCAGCGTCGCGAGCAACAGCCGGGTGTCCTCGAGCACGTCGTCGTCCCGGACCCGGGTGACCGCCGCACGCATCTTGGCTGACTCCTCGGAATCCCCGGTGGCGAGCTTCTCCGCGTTCGGGCGGTCGGCTGGGTCCATCCAGTAATAGAGGTCGGGCAGCACGGCGGTGTAGCCGGCGGCGGCCAGCCGCTCGGCGTGCCCATGGAGCGCCGGCCGGATCCCGGGCGCGTCCATGTACAGCACGACGACCGGCGCGGCCTTGTCGGCGTCCGGGCGCTTGACGTGGACGGGCATGGTGCCGCGCGGGGTTTTGACCTCGATCGTCATCTCAGGCATGAGCAGCTCCTGCGGTGGTCGGTTGGGTGGCGCGCGCCGCCTCGGCGCCCGCGATCCGGCCAAAGACAATCGCATCGGGCAGCCCGCCGCCATGCTCGGTCAGATGGCCCCAGATCGAGCCGGCCGCGCCGGCGGCGGTCTTCTCGACCACCGCCACTGAGGCGCCGGCGTCGTGGGCGGCGATCGCGGCACTGGCGCCGGCGGCTCCGAAGCCGACGACGACGACGCCGACCTCGGCCGGCAGGTTCATACCGGCGGTCCGGTCAGGATCCGGAGCGGATCGGCTCCCTCCCAACCGATCGAGGCTCCCCGGATCATCCCGTAGAAGCCCTCGAGCTCCTCGCGGCGCTGGAGCACCTCGAGCGGGTGGCCGAACAGCGACCCACCGCGGAACCACACCGCGGCCGCCGGCCCGGTCCGCCCAGTGTGGAAGGGCGTGAGGCCCATCGTCCGTAGGCGCGCCACCTCGTCTTCGAGAGAGTCGGCCAGCCACGCGACGTGTCCTGTGCCGGCGCCCGGAGCGACCAGCGACTCGCGGAGCCCGGCCGGCTGTGCGTCGTACACCTGGGTGAGCTCGACGATGATCGGCCCCCACTGCCCGAAAGCCGAAGAGTGGTCGTACGCGGCCGGCTCGCCCTGGAAAGTCACCTCTTCGAACTCGATGTGCTCCATCCCGAAAAACGGCCCGGCGCCGAGCGTGGCGGCGAATTGCTCGGCGCCGGCGCGCAGGTCGTCTACCACGTAGCCGATGTGGTGGATGGGCGGGATCATCTCCGGGCAAACTGTAGACGAAAAGTAGTTCTGTATGCAATCATGCGTTCGGTATGCCCCTTCGCCTGGATCACGTCGGCCTCTCGGTCGGAGATCTCGACGCCGCGTGCGAGTTCTACGCCCGCGCCTTCGGATTCGCGCGCCAGCTCGAGTTCGAGCTTGCGCCTCACCCGATCCGCGGGCTGATGCTCCGTCACGAGTCCGGCATGCGGCTGGAGCTGTTCGAGCGGGAGGGCTCATCGCCGGGCGTGCAGGGGGTTACACCGATCGAGGCGCTGGCGACTCGGGGCTACGGCCACTTCGCGTTCGCGGCGCCCGCCATCGATGCGGTGTTCGTCCACGCGCTCGAGGCCGGGGCGCGCCCGGTGACGGCGCCCGGGCCCTCGCCCGAGCCCGGTGTGCGCTTCGCGTTCCTGGCCGATCCTGAAGGCAACCTGGTCGAGTTGGTCGAGCTCGCCTGATGGGGCGGTTGACCGGCAGGGTTGCGCTGATCACCGGGGCCGGCCCGGCGGGCAGGGCGCTGCGGCCGAGCCGACGTGGTCGATGTTCGACGGCGCGCGCGATCGCCGAGCCGGTGGTGCGCGCGGGCGGCTCGACATCCTCTACAACAACGCGTCGGCTCCGCGCGTCGGGCCGTTCGACGAGATGACGTTCGAGGACTGGCGCTTCACGCAGCGCAACGAGCTCGACCTGATCTACACGGTCACGCGCGCGGCCTGGCGCCATCTGGTTGCGCGCGGTGGCGGGGTGATCATCAACACGGCGTCGGTGTCGGCCCATCGCGGTGCCACGTTCATCGAGCAGGCGGCGCACGGAGCGGCCAAGGGCGGGGTCCTGGCCATCACCCGGCACCTGGCCGCCTCGGGTGCGCGACACGGGATCCGGGCCAACTCGATCAGTCCCGGCCTGATCGTCACCCCGCAGATCGTCCCGTTTCTCGACGAGCCCGGCCACCCCGTGCACGAGATGCTGCGCACGCACCCGCTTGGCCGGCTGGGTGAGCCCGAGGACGTGGCTCGCGTCGCGGTGTTCCTGGCCTCCGAGGACGCGGCGTATCTCAACGCGGTGGACATCGTGGTCGACGGTGGCCAGTCGCTGATCTCATGAGCCGGGTCTTCTGGCGTGGCGATCCCGGATACGAGGAGGCTCGGGTGGCGCGGGTGTTCAACGCCCGGCGTCCCGATCGGTTCCCGGCCGGCGTGCTGCTCGCTTCGTCCGAGGAGGACGTGGTTGCCGGCGTGCGGCTGGCCCGCGAGCGGGGGTTACACGTCTCGGTTCGCGCCGGTGGGCACAGCTGGGGGGTGTGGAGCCTACGCGACGACGCGCTGTTGATCGACCTCGGCGGGCTGCGCGAGATGACCTTCGATCCGGCCACCGGGATCGCCACGGTCGGCCCGGCGGTCAAGGGCGGCGCCGAGCTCACTCCGTTCCTCACCGGTCATGGGCGCGTGTTCACCGGCGGCCATTGCCCGGGCGTCGGGCTCGGCGGCTTCCTGCTCCAGGGTGGACAGGGCTGGAACTCACGCCGCTGCGGGTGGGGGTGCGAGAACGTGGTGGGGATCGACGTGGTCACCGCGGACGGTTCGTTGCTGCGCGCGGATGAGGATCAGAACGCCGACCTGCTGTGGGCGGCGCGAGGCGCCGGCCCGGGCTTTCCTGGCGTGATCACCCGCTTTCACGTGCGCACGTTCCCCCGGCCGGGCGCGATGACCCAGGACACATGGATGTTCGAGCTCGACGAGCTCGACGGGCTGCTCGGCTGGATCGACGAGCTCTTGCCGACGCTCGATCCGGTGGTCGAGCCGGTCGATCGCCGCCACGCGGTTGCCGCGCCCGCAGGGGCCTCCCGTGCTCCTGCTGCACACGACCGCGATGTGCGATACGGCCGAGGAGGCCGAGCGGGTGCTGGCGCCACTGGCCGCCTGCCCGATCGCCGATCGGGCGCTGGTGCATGACCGGGGGCCGACGAGCATCGAGGCCGAGAACGAGGCTCAGGCGCTCCAGAACCCCGAGAACCACCGCTACGCCGTCGACTGCACGTGGACCGACGCCCAGGCTTCTGAGCTCGCTCCCCATCTGCGCGCGCTGTGGAGCGAGCTGCCCACCGAGCACTCGTTCGCGATCTGGTACGGCTGGTCGCCGACTCGACCGCTGCCGGATATGGCCTTCTCGATCGAGGGGCGCGCGTATCTGGCCACCTACGCGATCTGGCCCGATGCGGCCGACGACGGGCGCCATCGCGACTGGGTCGTCCGCCACACCGAGCGGCTGGCCGCCGCGGTCGGCAAGGGCGTTTACCTGGGCGACACCGACTTCACCCGGCGGCCGGATCGATTCCTGAGCGAGGAGAATTTCGCCCGTCTGCAGGAGATCCGCCGGCGGCGCGACCCCGACGAACTGTTCTGCTCGTACCTGGTTGCCACAGGCGCGAAGCTCAACCACGACCCACGCAGCATCGTTGGAAGGAGAGACCATGCCGTACCGAGTTGACAGCCCCCTGCCGGTGCGCGAGCTTCCCGGCGAAGCCGTGCCGTACTCGCTGACTGACGGAGACGGCCGGGCCCACCTGTTGCTCGGTCAGGTCGGTCGGGCGCTAGCCGGCGCGGAGCAGACAGCGGGCGCGATGTCGGTCATGACCGCGCTGGGCCCAGCCGACCGCCCGATCCCGATGCACTACCACGAGAAGGAACACGACTACTTCTTCTGCGTGCGCGGGCGCATCCAGGTCTGGGCCGACGGGGAGAGCCGGATCCTCTACCCCGGCGACGTGGCGAGCGTTCCACCGGGGGTGGTGCACGCCTATCAGTTCCACTCCCACTACAGCCAGTTCATGGGTCCGATCGCGCCGGCCGGCTGGGACCGCTTCTTCGACTTCACCGGCACCCCCTACGCGGGTCCGGCCTACCCCCAGGTCGATCCGAGCCCGCCACCGTTCGAGAAGTTCGGGGCCGCCGAGGGCAAGTTCGCCATGAAGTACCTCCCCGACGCGGCCTACACCGAGGCGAGCACCGGTCCCGATGACACCTTGCCGGGTAAGCCCGCGGCTTACTTCCTGCGCGCCGGCGAGGGCCCCCGCCACACGCTGTTCGGCCAGATCGCCTTCCAGGTGCTGACCGGCGCCGAGTCTGACGGCGCCGTGGGCATGACCGTCACGGAAGGTCCGAAGGGCAGCGCGGTGCCGGCGCACAGGCATGCGCGCACCTACGAGGGGATCTATGTGCTGGACGGCCGGCTCAAGGTGACCGCCGAGGGCGAGGAGCATGTACTCACTCGCGGCGACTTCATGAGCGTGCCCCCGGCGGTCGAGCATGGGGCGGTCTGCGAGGCGCACCTCACGCGGTTCGTGACCATGTACGGTCCGGCGGGACCGGAGCGGCTGTACGAGATCGCCGGCGAGGTGGCCGAGCAACGCATCTTCCCTGAGTCTGCCGGGCCCGTGGACGAGGCCCAGCTCGAGAAGGCCGGGGGCGCGCTCGACATCACGTTTGCGGGGTGATCCGATGAAGGTCTTGATCTCCGGAGGTGGGATCGCCGGGCTCACGCTCGCCCACGGGCTGCGACCGTCCGGCCGCGAGTGCGAGGTGCCGGTATGAGGGTGCTCGGCCTGAGCGCAGGCAACCCGGACGGCAACGCCGAGATTCTCTTGAAGCTCGCGTTGCAGGCCGCCGAGACCGAGGGAGCGCAGGTTGCGCTGGTTCGCCTGCACGACCTCTCGCTGCCCACGCGGCCCGTGGGGCCGAGCGACTCGGCCGCCGCGGACGACGGGCCCTGGCTCTGGGATCAGCTGATGGAGTCGGACGGGCTGATCGTCTCGACGCCGATCTACTCGCGGACGATCGCCGGCACCTTGAAGCTCGTCGCCGACCGGCTCGCGGGTCCCGCGGCCGATGTCGCCTTCGCTGAGAACTACCGGCGCATGCTCGAGGCGGGGGAAACGCCGCCGGTGGCGTTCCCGTATGACGAGCGCGTGTTCCGCCCGCGGGTGGCCGGCTTCATCGCCGTGGGCGGGGCGCTGACCAGTCAATGGAAGTCGCTGGCGCTCCCGCTTTTGCACCAGATGACGTTCTCCACGCACATGGCCGTGGCCGACCAGCTCCTGGTCGGGGGCGCCGGCATGCCGCGGTCGGTCATGCTCGACGCGCGCGCTCTGGTCGCCGCGGCGCGGGTGGGGCGGAGCGTCGGCTCGCAGCTCGGGCGTGCGTTCGACGAGGTCGAGTACCGGGGCGAGCCGGGACTGTGCCCTCTGTGCCACCTGTCGGTCGTGGTCGTCGACGGCTCGGACATCGAGTGCGCGACCTGCGGCGCCGGCGGGCGGCTGACGGTGTCGGATGGCGCGACTCGGTTTGAATTCGACCGGCTTTCGCGGTCGGTGGCCACGCTGGACGAGAAGCGCGCGCATTTCCTAGAGGTGCAGGAGACCGCGGCGACGCAGGGTCCGCTGGCCGAGGAGATCGCGCGGCGGGCGGCCGTCTACACCGAGTTCGACCGGCGGATCACGCCTCAACCCGCGCGCCGGGCGATCGCGTAGCGGAACACGTTTCGCATCGAGACGCTCCCGTCGGGGCGGGCCAACTTGGCCGCCGCTTCGGTGAGCGCCGCGTGCGCCGCGTCCTCGCCGGCCGCCTCGATGGCCATCGCGCCGCCTCCCGAGGCGAGCACCGCGCGCACTGCTTCCTCGACGCTGTCGTGCGCCCAGACAAGCGGCACCTCGCCGCTCTCGACGGGCTCGAGCGAGGCCTCGGCGAGCAGACGTTCGCGGCCGCCGGCGGTTGAAAGTCCGTACGGGAGATGCGCGGGGGCGGCCGGCGCAGCGGCCCGGAGCGGCTCGAGGGCCAGGTGCAGCGCGGTGGACTCGTTGCGCTCGGGCTCGGCGAACGTCGTGGCCGCCACCAGGCCGCCGGGTCTGACGACCCGGGCCGCTTCGCGAACCGCGTGCGTTGGGTCATCGGCGAACTGGAAAGCGTTGAAGCCGACGGCGGCGTCGAAGGATCGGTCTTCGAATGGCAGGTCGTCCATCCCGCCGATGATGAAGTCGCCGCTCGGCACCCGTTCGCGGGCGATCTCGATCAGCTCCGGCGTGATGTCGATCCCGGTCACGCTGGCGTCTCGCGCGCTCGCCATTCGCGCGGCGTAACCGGATCCGCATCCGATGTCGAGCAGCCGGGTGTCTGTGCCGACTCCGAGGCGATCGAGCACCTGCGCGAACAGGGGCTCGTTCGATGGCTCGGCCAGCTCGGCCCAGTCGCGGGGACGTCGCCCCCAGTGTTCAGCGCTCACGGCCATACTCTCCTCTCTTGGTCGCGACAGTTGATATTCCTCTCGACGAGGCCCGCCGACTCATCGCCCGCGCGATCGACAAGGCGGCCCACGTCGGGGTGCGCGGCGCGTTCGCGGTGGTGGGAGGCAGCGGGGTGCTCGTCTCAGCCTCGAACATGGACCGTGGCGGTGCCGGCGGAATGGCCCGGGCGCGTTCGAAGGCGTGGATCGCGGCAACCCAGCAGATCACGAGCACCGAGCACCACGTGCGGATGGCCACACTGCCGCCGCCGATCGCGGCCGGGTTCGTGGCCTGCTCGCCTGAGGCGATGTTCCCCGGCGCGGGCGGCATGCCCGTGTACGCAGACGACGTCGTGGTCGGCGGCTTCAGCGCCTCCGGCGCGACGATCGGCCCGTTCGTCGACATCCCCGGGATCGACCGGCGCATGCTGATCGTCGAGGGCAAGCCGACCAACTCCGAAGACCTGATCGTGCTCTGGACGCTTGGTCTGCCGTACCAGGGTCAGCACGGCGACGACGAGAAGCGATGGCTCGAGGCGTTCGGCGAGCTCCCTTCTGAACCGGGCTTCGGCTACGAGCACCCGCCATCGGCCAGGCAGCCCGAGCACGAGTGGGCGCTCGGCCTCGCCGACCGGGCGATCGGCGAGGCTCGTGCCCGCGGGTCGCGGATCGCGGTCGCCGTGGTCGACGTCCGGGGCGAGCCGATCCAGCAGGACACCATGGACTGTGCACCCACCGCGGCCCCGTTCGTGGCAGAGGCGGTGGCCGCGGGCGCCGTCACCTTCCAGCGTCCGAGCTCGGAGATCGACCCGGCGTTGACCTCCGTGCTCCCGTACCGCGTGCTGTGCGTGCCCGGTGGGCTACCGGTGAGCGAAGGCGATCGCGTGGTGGCGGGGCTGGGCATCGCGGGACCAGAGGCCACGGTCTGCGCTGAGATCGCCAACGCGGTGCTGGAATGAGCCGGACGTAAGATCGCGGCCGCCAGGGCGCCGGTTACGCTTGCCATCGTGAGCGTGACCATCGCCCTGGTCGGCGACCGCCAGCCGGCCCATCCCAGTCATCGCGAGCTCGACGCCGTGCGCGATCGGCTCGGCGAGGACGTGACGGCCGAGTGGGTCGCCACCGACTCCGACCGGGTCCGCGATCTTGGCGAGTTCGACGGGATCTGGCTGGTCCCCGGCTCGCCCTACGCGGACGACACCGCCGCCTACGAGGCGGTTCGGTGGGCGCGGGATCACGACGTGCCGTTCCTGGGCACGTGCGGGGGGCTCCAGTACGCCGTGGTCGAGTACTTCCGCAACGTCATCGGCGTTTCCGGTGCCTCCCACGCCGAGTCGGATGGAAGCGACGCGAGCAACGTGGTGCATGCGCTGGCCTGCCGTCTGCAGGGCGAGGAGCGAGTGGTGCGGCCGGTGCCGCGGACGCGGTTCTCGGAGCTGGTCGAGGGCGAGCCGTTCGTCGGCATGCACCACTGCAGCTACGGCCCGGGGCCCGACGAGGTGGAGCGGCTGGTCGAGAGCGGGATGGTGGTTGAGGCCACCGCCGATGATGCCGGCGCCGAGGTGCTCGAGCTGCCAACGAACCGGTTCTTCATGCTCACGCTGTTCCAGCCGCACATCGGTGCGCTCGCGGGCGGGCCGCTGCATCCGCTGCTGCGCGAGTTCGTGCGCTGCGCCGGAGATCGCCGGGCGGCGCGGATCCCGTCGTAACTGTAGACGTATCGTCAAACTGTATGCAATAATCGGGTGCGCAGATGGACGTCGCACAGAAGATCGACTGGGCTGAGCAGGAGTTCACGGAGGTGCGCCCCAATATCTACGGCGCGACCGTCCACACGCCGCAGCTGACCGCGACGCTATATCGCTACGGCGGCGGCTCGAGCTGGGAGGAGCACCAGCATCCGCAGGACCAGATCACCACGGTGCTCGAAGGCGCGGTCGACTTCGTCGTCGACGGACGGCCGGTTCGGCTCGAGGCGGGCCAGCTCGCGGCGCTTCCGGGGGGCACGCCGCACTCGGCCACGGTTCCCGAGGGCGGCGCGGTCACCTTGAACGTGTTCACGCATCGTGAGAAGGCGCCCGATGCCTGACTGGCTGGGGCTGGAGGGCCAGCGTGTCGTCGTGGCCGGCGGTGCCGGAACTATCGGGAGGGCGCTCGTCTCCGGGCTTGCCGATGCGGGCGCGAGCGTCGGCGTGATCGACCTCGATGTCTCGAACGTCGACGAGCACGTGAACGCGGCGGCCCGCGCCGACCTGAGCGACGGTGACGCGGCTCGCAGCTCGCTGCAGAGCATCACCGAGAAGCTCGGCGGGCTCGACGGGCTCATCCACTGCGTCGGAATCAATGACCGCAAGCCGATCGAGGAGTACACCTCGGTTGAGTGGGATCGGATCGTCAGCGTCAACCTGACAAGCGCGTTTCACCTCGCCTCGCAGGCAGCGGTCGCCATGCGCGAGCAGGGGCGTGGTCGGATCGTGTTCTTCTCCTCGGTGGCGGGGCGCAGCGGGCACAAGCTGCACGGTCCCTACGCGGCGACCAAGGGCGCGATCAATCAGCTCATGCGGGTGATCGCGCACGAGTATGCGGCACACGGGGTTACCGCTAACGCGGTGGCGCCGGGTTACATGGACACCGAGCTGACGCGTCGTTACCTGACCGACAACCCCGACAAACGACAGGCTCTGGTCGAGCTGATTCCGGCCGGCCGGTTCGGCACCTTGCAGGAAGTGGTGGATCCCGTGCTTTTTTTGTGCTCTCCGCGGGCAAGCTTCATCACCGGGCAGGTGCTCTACATCGATGGCGGACGTACGATTATTTAGGAGATCCTGAGCGGTGCAGCGAAGATTCGACGGCAAGACGTTCATGGTCACTGGGGCCGGCACCGGGTTCGGAGCCGCGCTTTCGCTGCGGGCCGCGCAGGAAGGCGCCGGAAAGGTGATCGTTCACTACCGCAGCTCGAGCGCGGGTGCCGAGCGCACCGCCGAACACGTGCGCGAAGCGGGCGCCGAGGCGATGATCGTGCAGGGCGACATCACGTCGTGGTCCGATATCCAGCGCATGGCGGCGTGGGCGTTCGAGGAGGCCGGCGGCATCGACGTGTTGATCAACAATGTCGGCGACATGGCGTCCGGTCAGGCCTCGTGGACCGAAGTGACCGAGGAGGCGATCGACCATGTGTTGGCCGTTGACATCAAGGGCACGATGTTGATGGTGCACGAATTCGGTCAGCGCATGGTGCAGCGGGGCGGTGGCGCGATAGTCAACGTCGGCTCGACGGTGATCGTGCGCGGCAGCCCACGAGCGCCCCAGTACGCCGCCGGCAAGTACGGCTTGCTCGGCATAACCAAGTCCTACGCCAACGCGCTGGCCCCTACCGTGCGAGTCAACACGTTCGCGCCGGGCTTCATGGAGACCGAGGCGCTGCTCAACCGACCCGAGTGGAAGGCCGGACGGCGCGAAGTCGTGCTTTCCGGGACGCCGACTGGCAAAATCCCCAAGCCGGAAGAGATGACCGGTGCGGCGCTTTTCCTGGCCAGTGACGATGCTCACCACATCACGGGCTCTTACATGATCGCCGACGGCGGCTACAGCATGCTGGGGGCGTGAGCGCCATGAGTCTTTCGGATAACGGCCAGAACGGCGACGACGTCTACGCACGGGTCCGCGAGGCGATCCTCGACGGCGAGCTCGCCCCCGGTGCGGTGATGTCGCAGGTGGCGCTCGCCGAGGAGCTCGGCATCAGCCGCACACCCCTGCGCGAGGCGCTGCGCATGCTCCAGTCCGAGCGGCTGGTCGAGGCCGAGCCCAACCGGCGCGTCCGGGTGGCGCCGATGTCGGCCGCCGACCTCGAGGAGCTGTGCATCGCGCGGATCGCGCTCGAGGCCGAGGCGATACGCCTGTCGGTGTCCCGGCTGACCCCGGAGAACCTGGCTCGGCTGGAGGGGTACATGGCCGAGATGGCCCACTACGCACAGGCCAAGGACTACAAGCGCTGGACGATGCCGCACCGTAACTTCCACCGTGCCCTGACCGCCCCGGCGGGCGAGCGGATCAACGACCTGCTCGGTCAGCTGTTCGATCACGCCGAACGCTACCGCCGGCTGCACGTCGGCCAGGGGCCTTCCCCCTGGGCCACGGCGGGTCACCGGGAGATCCTTGACGCCTGCGAGGCGGGCGACCGAGACCGGAGCGCCAGCCTGCTGGCCAGCCACCTCGCCCGGATCGGGCTGGAGGTGGTCGAGCTGCTCGAGCCCAACTACGACCCGGCGGCGTTGCGCACCGCGGTGCTCGATGTCGGGGGCGAGCTGCCGCGCCGGACCGGGCCGGCTCGTCGCACACGTCGTTCCTAGGCGCGGTCCTGAGCCGCACGTCGCCTAGTCGCGACCTGAGCCGCACCGGCTTTCTGGGAAATCAGTCAAGAAGTCGAATGATTCCAGATTAGGCTAGGGTTGGCGCATGACCGCGCCCAACGGTGTCGACCTATCCGCTGCCCTGCGAGATGCCGGATTGCGGGTCACCGCCTCGCGCCTGGCCGTGCTTTCGGCGGTGGGTGAGGGGCCCCACCTCACCGCGGATCAGATCGCCGCGGCCGCGCGCAGCCGCGTCGGCACGATCTCGACGCAGGCCGTCTACGACGTGCTGGGCGCCCTGACCCGCGCCGGCTTGACCCGCAGGATCGAGCCGGCCGGCAGTGCAGCGCGTTACGAGACGCGCGTCGGGGACAACCATCACCACGTCGTCTGCCGCACCTGCGGCGCCGTCAGCGACGTCGAATGCCTGGTCGGGGAGCCGCCCTGCGTGCTGCCGACCGACACGAGCGGCTTCGTGATCGACGAGGCCGAGGTCACTTTCTGGGGACTCTGTCCCACCTGTCAGACAACGTCGAACCCCCTCGAGAAGGAGAGCCCGTGACCGACAGGCCACCACACACCACAAGCGACGGCGGCGCTCCGGTCGCCAGCGATGAGTTCTCGCTGACGGTCGGGCCGGACGGGCCGATCGTTCTCCAGGACCAGTACCTGATCGAGCAGATGGCCAACTTCAATCGCGAGCGGATTCCGGAGCGCCAGCCGCATGCCAAGGGCTCGGGCGCGTTTGGCGTGTTCGAGACGACCGAGGACGTGAGTGCCTACACGCGGGCCGGCCTGTTCCAGCCCGGCGTCAGGACCGAGATGCTCGCCCGGTTCTCGACCGTCGCCGGCGAGAGCGGCAGCCCTGACACCTGGCGCGACCCTCGCGGCTTCGCGCTGAAGTTCTATACGAGCGAGGGCAACTACGACATGGTCGGCAACAACACGCCGATCTTCTTCGTCCGCGACCCGATGAAGTTCCAGCACTTCATCCGCAGCCAGAAGCGCCGGGCCGACAACGGCCTGCGCGACAACGACATGCAGTGGGACTTCTGGACGCTGTCACCGGAGTCCGCTCACCAGGTGACCTGGCTGATGGGCGACCGCGGCATCCCCAAGACCTACCGCCACATGAACGGCTACTCGAGCCACACCTACATGTGGGTCAATGCCGGGGGCGACAAGTTCTGGGTCAAGTATCACTTCAAGACCGATCAGGGGATCGACTTCCTGACCCAGGACGAGGCCGACCAGCTGGCCGGCGAGAACGGCGACTACCACCGCCAGGATCTGTTCGAGGCGATCCGCGACGGCGATTTCCCGAGCTGGACGCTCTACATGCAGATCATGCCATTCGAGGAGGCCAAGTCCTACCGGTTCAATCCGTTCGACCTGACCAAGGTGTGGCCGCACGGCGACTACCCGCTGGTCAAGGTCGGGAAGATGACGCTCAATCGCAACGTGACCGACTTCCATACCGAGATGGAACAGGCCGCGTTCGAGCCCAACAATCTGGTGCCCGGCATCGGGCTGAGCCCGGACAAGATGTTGCTCGCCCGCGGTTTCTCCTACTCGGACGCCCATCGGGCCCGCCTCGGGGTCAACTACAAGCAGATCCCGGTCAACACGCCGCACGTGCCGGTGCACAGCTACAGCAAGGACGGCGTCGGTCGCACGGTCAACGTCACCGATCCCGTGTACGCCCCGAACTCCTACGGCGGCCCCAAGGCCGATCCGGCCGCGACCGATCACGCAGGGCTGTGGGCCGCGGACGGGGAGATGGTCCGCTCCGCCTACGCTCTCCGGGCCGAGGACGACGACTTCGGCCAGCCCGGCACGATGGTGCGGGAGGTGCTCGACGACGAGGCACGCGAGCGCCTCGTCTCGAACATCTCCGGGCACCTCCTGCAGGGCGTCTCGGACAAGGTGCTGGCACGGGCGTTCCAGTACTGGAAGAACGTCGACCAGGACCTCGGCGAGCGCCTCGAGCAGGCGGTCGGGGCAGGCGTCGGCGCCTAAGCAGCCGTGTCCGCGAGGAGCGCGCCACGGGGCAGGCTCCGGGCGCGCTCTGTGGCGGCCTCGGCGAACTCGGCGATCAACTCCGCCAGCACGTCGGGCTGGTCGATCATCGAGAACGTGCGGGCGCCGTCGATCAGCTCGAACCGTGAGTCGGGGAGTTCGTCGGCCAGGCGACGGCCGTCCTCGACCGGGAAGAATGCGTCGTCGGCCGACCATGCGATCAGCGCGGGCTTGGTGAACCGAGGCAGCCGGGCGGCTGCGTCGATCGTCGTCTGGGTGTTCAGCGACGCCGTGAATCGCCGCAGATCCTCACGGATTCGCGCGTCGCTCACGACAGGCCTGACCCACTCGGCGGCCAGATGATCGATGTCGGCGTGCGCGAGGGCCCCGTAGGCCCTCCGTCGCGCGAATCTGGTCCGCAGCGGCTCGACGGCGGTTCGGAAGGCCGGACCGAACTTGGCGGCGGCGATCAACGGCTTGAGGATCGGCGGCGGAAAGTGCTCGAAGGCGTCGCAGCTCGTCAGCACCAGCCCGCCCAGCCGCTGCGGAGCGGTGGTGGCCACGATCTGGGCGATCGCCCCGCCCGTGTCGTTGCCGACGAGGACCGCGTCGTCGAGGCCGAGCGCGTCGAGGAACTCGGCGACCAGCGCGGCGATGCCCTCCATGGTCTGGTCGGCGCCCTCGCGCATCGGCTCGGAATGCGCGCCCAACGGCCAGGTGGGGACCAGGCACCGAGAGCCCCAACCCCCGAGTCGCTTGGCGAGCGGCCGCCACAGCGACGAGCCCATGCCGTAGCCGTGGATGAACACGATCGGGCGGCTCCCGACGGAGCCATACTCCTCATAATGGATCGTTCCGGCGCTGAGTGTCACGGCGGGCATAGAGGCCTCCAGGGTCGAGCAGTTGCGTACAGGCTGCACGTAAGATACCAACAGACAGCATGTATGTAAATGCGACGCACGCAAGCTGAACGATCGGCCGCAACCCAGCAGGCCCTGGTCGCCGCGGCTCGCCGCCTGTGGGGAGAGCGCGGCTACGCGGAGGTCGGCACGCCCGAGATCGCCGAGGCGGCCGGCGTCACCCGGGGGGCGATGTACCACCAGTACTCCGACAAGGCCGCGCTGTTCCGCGCGGTCGTCGAGGCGATGGACCAGGAGATCCTGGAGCGGCTCGAGGCAGCGGTTGCCGCTGCACAGCCCCAGACCCCGGCCGACACCATGCACGTGATGGCGAATGCCTGGCTCGACATCGCGCGGGAACCGGAGGTGCGCCAACTCATGCTCCTGGACGCGCCGAGCGTGATCGGCTGGACCGAGTACCGAGAGATGTCCCAGCAAAATTCGGTTGCGCGGGCCGAGCAGCTGCTGAACGCCGCGATCGAGGTCGGGCAGCTCAAGCCCCAGCCGCTGCGGCCGCTCGCGCTCGTCCTGCTCGGTGCGCTCGAGGAGGCCGCCATGTACCTGGCCCGCGCTGAGAATCCGGACCAAGCGCGGGAAGAGGCCCGCGCCGTGATCCGAGATCTGATCGACGGTCTCCTCAGACCCTCACCATCTCGCGGCGCGGACGGGTGAGATCGTCACGAGCTCGAGCCCTGGCGCCGGCAGCGCCGCCGACAGGTGCACGGTGCCGCCGCGTTGGAGCCCGCGGTCGATCAACGTCAGGTTGTGCGCGTCGTCCACGCGATAGCGGCTGACGGTCACCGCGCCGCGGATGTGCTCGACGGTCAGCTGGTAGCCCCCGTTGTCGCCATAGGTCACCGCGCGGCGCGGCAGGAGCGTGAACGTGCCGATGCCGGGGATCGCGAACACGTTGTTCACGATCGGCGGATCGGGGAAGGGCCCTTGGTCGGCGGCCGGGATCTCGTAGTTGGAGATCAGCACCTGGATCGGTCCGCCGGCGTGCCACGAGCGGCCCGCCTCCACGGCTAAACCGTTCGTGTCAGCGCCGGTGGTGGCCAGGCGCAGCGGCGTCTCGTTCATGGCGCCGGCCGCCGCGAACGCGTCACCGGTCTTGGTCAGCGTCCCATCCGGACCGATCAGCGCGAACGCGTTGTTGGCGCGGTAGTAGAAGGCGCGCCGGAGCGGCGCGTCCTGCATGTAGATCAGTGAGTCGGCGACGAACGCGGCCCGTTGCGTATCGCTCGGGTTGTCGACCAGGCCGTAGTTCCACTCGGTCAGCTGGAGCCCGGTGCGGGTAAAGCCGTAGCTGTCGAGCAGCTGGCGGTACTCCTCGCCCAGGCGGACGAAGTCGATCGGGTCCTCGGTGAAGTCCGTGTAGTGATGGATTGAGTAGAAGTCGAGCGGGAGGTGGTTGGCGCGGATGTAGGCCAATAGCGACTCCCGGTAACCGGTCAGGTCGTTGTTGGTGGTCAGCGCGGGACCGCCCACTTCCATCCACGGATGCAGCGACTTCAACGCGCGAGCGGTGGCCGCGTAAAGCGCGTAGAACTGCGCCGAGGTCCCGGACCAGAACGGGGACAGGTCGGGCTCGTTCCAGATCTCCCAGTAGCGAATGTGCAGGTGGTAGCCGCGGTCCCAGCCGTCGTTGTAATGCTCGGCGACGTGTCGGGCGACGATCGCGTAGAGCGCCGGATCGGGCGGCGGCACATTGTTGGTGGCGATGCCCGCGCAGGTCAGGTCGCTGTGTCCGAGGCTGTATTCGACCTGCGCGCCGCTGCGGACGATGCTCAGAACGGCACGATCGGTCGGAGCGAAGTTGTAGCTCGCCGGGTCGTTGGGATCGGCGTTCCAGTTGGGGAAGATCCGGTTCGGGCCGGCGCCGTCGATGTCGCTCGTACCCCGACAGTCGACGTCGTGCGTGCGCACGATGTCGACGCTGAGCTGGTGGAACTGCGAGGTGAAGTCCGGGTGGGACGAGTCGCCCGGGAGCGGGGTCCCTGACACGCCCTGGAGCGAGCGGATGGCTCCGACCGGGCGGGAAGCGTCGACCGTGATCTGTCGAAGGCCGGTGTCGGCCACGGCCGCGGGCGCCGTCGTGGCCGCTCCGGCGACCAGGCAGCCCAGCACCACTCCCAGCTTGCACCTCAGCGAAATCATGCGCTCCTCCTCGTCGTGGTAGGCATAGTATACGCAGAACGGCTAACTGTATGCAGATATTATGGCTGTGGATCGCCGAGGATGCTGATCTGGCGACTAGCGGTCTGTCGCGGTGGCCCCGAGGGGCGCCTCTCTGTCAGGATCCGCGGGCAGACATCGATCCGATCCGGAGGCTTGATGAGCACGCGTGTGATGCCGAGCGTTCGACCGCTACGAGACCGCCCGGCCTGGAAGGCCCTCGAGCGCCACTACGAGGAGGTGCGGGGCAGGCACCTGCGCGAGCTGTTCGCCGCCGACCCACAACGGGGCGAGCGCCTGGTAGCCGAAGGGGCTGGGCTGTTCCTCGACTACTCGAAGAACCGGATCGACGACGAGACGGTCCAGCTGCTCGGGGCGCTGGCCGAGCAGTCCGGCGTGCCGGACCGGACCGAGGCGATGTTCGCGGGCGAGCGGATCAACGTCTCCGAGAACCGCTCGGTGCTGCACGTCGCGCTGCGGATGCCGAAGAGCGCGTCGCTGATCGTCGACGGGGTCGACGTGGTCAAGCAGGTGCACGAGGTGCTCGACCGGATGTCCGCGTTCAGCGACCGGGTGCGCAGCGGCGAATGGAAGGGCCACACGGGCAAGCCGATCCGCAACGTGGTCAACATCGGCATTGGCGGCTCGGACCTCGGGCCGGTGATGGCCTACGAGGCGCTCAGGCACTACAGCGATCGCGACCGGACGTTCCGCTTCGTCTCCAACGTCGACTCCACCGACATCGTCGAGGCGACCCACGACCTCGATCCGGCCGAGACGCTGTTCATCGTCTCGTCAAAGACGTTCACCACGCTGGAGACGATGACCAACGCGCGCTCGGCGCGCGAATGGGCCCTGGCCGGGCTCGGGGGTGACGAGGAGGCGATCGCCAAGCACTTCGTGGCGGTGTCGACCAACGCCGAGAAGGTGACCGAGTTCGGGATCGACACCGACAACATGTTCGGCTTCTGGGAGTGGGTCGGCGGTCGCTATTCGATGGACTCGGCGATCGGCCTTTCGACGATGCTGGCCATCGGACCCGAGCACTTCCACGAGATGCTGGCCGGCTTCCACGCTGTCGACGAGCACTTCCGGAGCGCCCCATTCGAGCAGAACCTGCCGATGCTGATGGGCATGCTCGGCATCTGGTACGCGGACTTCTTCGGCGCCCAGACCGTTGGCGTCATGCCCTACGAGCAGTACCTCAAGCGCTTCCCCGCCTATCTCCAGCAGCTGACCATGGAGTCGAACGGCAAGCACGTCACGCTCGACGGGCGCCACGTCGACTACGACACCGGCGCCGTGTTCTGGGGGGAGCCCGGCACCAACGGCCAGCACAGCTTCTACCAGCTGATCCACCAGGGCACCCGGCTTATCCCGGTCGACCTGATCGCGTTCGCCAAGACGCTCAACCCGCTGCGCGACCATCACGACCTGCTGATGTCGAACGTGTTTGCCCAGGCCGAGGCGCTGGCGTTCGGCAAGACCGAGGACGAGGTTCGCGCCGAGGGAACTCCGGATCACATCGCCCCGCACCGCGTGATGGAGGGCAACCGCCCGACCAACGTTCTCCTCGCCGAGCGCCTCGAGCCGCACACGCTGGGCAGCCTGGTGGCGCTGTACGAGCACCTGGTGTTCACCCAGGGTGTGGTCTGGGAGATCGACTCGTTCGACCAATGGGGAGTTGAGCTCGGCAAGGCGCTGGCGGTCCGGATCATTCCCGAGCTCGAGAGCCAGACCGAGCCCGACTTGGCGCACGACAGCTCGACCAACGCGCTGATCCGCCGCTACCGCGCGATGCGCTGACGATCAGACAAGCACAGACAGTCAGGAGAGCGAATCACATGCCGACGGACAAGCCGATGCAGCTGGGAATGGTCGGATTGGGACGGATGGGGGCCGGCATCGTCCGCCGCCTGAGGCGCGATGGACACCAGTGCGTCGGGTACGACGTGAACGCCGACACGGTCAAGGCGCTCGAGGGCGAGGGGATCGCCGGCGCGACCTCGCTGGAGGAGTTCGCGGCCAAGCTCGAGAAGCCGCGGACGGCGTGGGTGATGGTGCCCGCGGGCGAGATCACGAGTCGCACGATCCGTGCCGTGGCCGAAGCGTTCGAGGCCGGCGACGTGATCATCGACGGGGGCAACACGCACTACCACGACGACATCCGCCACGCGGGCGAGCTGCGCGAGAAGGGCATCCACCACGTCGACGTCGGCACGAGCGGCGGCGTCTACGGCCTCGAGCGCGGGTTCTGCCTGATGATCGGCGGCGAGGACGACGTGGTGGAGCGGCTCTATCCGCTGTTCGGATCGATCGCGCCTGGGTTCCCGGCGGCGGAGCGTACGCCGGGGCGCTCGGGTGATCCATCGCCGTCGGAGAGCGGGTTTCTGCACTGCGGGCCGAACGGTGCCGGGCACTTCGTGAAGATGGTCCACAACGGGATCGAGTACGGGATCATGGCCGCGTACGCCGAGGGGCTGAACATCATCCACAGCGCGAACATCGGCAAGGAAGTGCTCGAGGGCGATGCCGAGACCGCCCCGATG
Source organism: uncultured Solirubrobacterales bacterium (assembly GCA_963834675.1). Classification (GTDB taxonomy): domain Bacteria; phylum Actinomycetota; class Thermoleophilia; order Solirubrobacterales; family Solirubrobacteraceae; genus Palsa-465. Next base: position 243,498 of record CAWICS010000005.1, on the reverse strand, counting down.
GAGCATCCCGAGTACTACCAGTACGACATCGACACGCGTGAGGTGGCCGAGGTGTGGCGGCGCGGGAGCGTGATCAGCTCCTGGCTGCTCGACCTGACGGCCCAGGCGCTGTTCGAGTCGCCGACGCTCGAGGACTTCTCGGGGCGTGTTTCGGACTCCGGGGAGGGGCGCTGGACGTCGATCGCCGCGATCGATGAGGGGGTGCCCGCGCCGGTCCTGACCACCGCGCTTCAGTCGCGGTTCGCCTCGCGAGGCCTCGACAATTACGCCAACCGCGTCCTGTCCGCGATGCGCTACGGATTCGGCGGGCACCGGGAGAAGCCGTAGTGTGCCCTATTTGCCGGATGGTGCACTAGCTTGAGCGCCACCGAGGACATCGAGCGCGAGAAGCAGCGCGCGGCGGAGGCGGCTGCCGAACTGGTGGAGGACGGCATGACGGTGGGGTTGGGGACGGGGTCGACCGCCGCGTACCTGCTGCCGCCGCTGGCCGCGCGCAACCTCAGTATCCGCTGCGTGGCGACCTCGCCGGCCACCTCCCAGGCCGCGCAGGCCCTGGGGATCGAGGTGCTCTCGTTCGCCGGACTCGAGTCGCCGGCGCGGCTGGACGTGACGATCGACGGCGCGGACGAGGTCGACCCTTCCGGATGGCTGGTCAAGGGCGGCGGCGGCGCGCACACCCGTGAGAAGGCGGTGGCCGCGGCCAGCGAGCGCTTCATCGTGATCGTCTCGGCCAACAAGCTGGTCGAGCGGCTGACGCCGCCGATCCCGCTCGAGCTCGCCGAGTTCGGGCTATCGGCGACGCTGACGCGCCTTGGCTCGGTCCGCCTGCGCGACGTCACGCACAGCCCGGACGGGGGCGTGATCGCCGACTACACGGGCGAGTTCGACGATCCGGCCGAGCTCGCGAGCTGGCTGTCGGCCATGCCGGGCGTGGTCGAGCACGGGCTGTTCCCGCCGTCGATGGTGTCCGAGGTGGTGGTCGGCCGCGGCGAGGACGTCGAGCGGATCCCGGTCGCCTGATAAGCGCGGGCTATTCGTCGTCGTCGTCGTCGCCGCTATCTGCGCTGCGGAGCAGCTTGTAGGTGGCTGCCGCCGTGGCTGCGCCGGCGACCACCGCGGCCGTGATGGCTCGGACGCGGCCGGGCTGACGACCCATCGCGCGCTCGAGCACGGTCGTGCCGATGCTGCGGATCGCGGCACCTTTCATCGCGCCACCGCGGAGCGCTCGAGCATGCGCTGGATGCGGTCGAGCATCTGGTGGCTCGGATACCAGGTCTCGTCGACCTTGGAGATCAGCATGTCGACGTACTCCGCGACCTGATCCGAGGTGGACAGGGCCACTTCGATCCGATCCATCAGCTGATGGCTCGGGTACTTGTCGTTGCGTACTCGGTGCATCAGTACGTCGAAGTAGTGCTGCTGGACTGTCGCCATCCCTTCCTCCTTCCTACATCGCCTACAACAGGTTCCCCAGGGGACCCAGGTTCAGGTTGAGGTCCTCGTCGGCGAGCCCGAACACGTCCTTGAGCTCGTCCATCCGCTCCTTCAGGGCCATGAAGGTCCGTCCGAGGCGTTCGACCTCCTCATCGCTCAGCGTCCCGGCCTCGATCCGGCGCAGGGCCTGGCGTTCCATCAGCTCGCGGAGCAGCTCGACCAGGGTGAGCACGAGCTGGGCGAGACCCTTCTCGAGCCCCTCCGGGTCGGCGTTCAGACGCCGTGGCAGCGCCGCCTCGAGGCGCTCGAGCGTGCCGGCGGTGTTCGCGAACAAGTCTTCGCTCATACCGGCGCTCCCTCGGCGAAGCTGTACGGGGGCCACGGTCCGGTGCAGACGAGCTCCACCTCGTCCAGGCGGTTGTCGAGCTGCTCGACCAGGGCCACGAACTCGCGGACCCGGCCGCGGTCGACCAGGTAGGCGTCGAGCACGGGCAGATCGGGCCGGGGGGCCAACGCGCGCCGGCTGCCCCGGGCCAGCGCGGTCAGCGCGTCGAGCTCGGTGGCCACGCGCCGGGCGCTCTGGCGAGCCTCGAGGCGCTCGCGCAGGTAGGAGGAGCCCGACGGCGGCCGGGGATCGAGCACGGCGCCGGCGTCGTCGCTCCAGCTGGCTCGCAGGCCGATCTCGACCGCGCCGCGGACCTGGCGCAGCCTGGCCAGCAGATCCCGGTGACGGCCGCGAAGGAGCGCCCGCACCGCCTCCTCGTCGGGCAGCACGCTGCCAAACTGAGCGGGCAGGATCGCGCCGCGGTCCATGAGGACTCTCACCGTGCGCTCGTACTCGCGCAGCGCGGCGGCGCTCGGCTCCGGAGCCCGGCCCTCGTGGTCGGACACGATCGCCTCGAGCGGCCCTTCGGTCAGCCCGAACAGCGGCTGGTCGTCCAGTCCGAGATCCGACGGGTCAAGGTCGCCGGCCTCGACGATGCCGTAGACGAGCAGGCTCATCGCTCCGCCAGCTTGGCCGTGGCGGCCACCAGGAGCGCCACGTCGACGTTGATCAGGTCGATGTCCGCCACGGCGAGCGTCACATGGCCGTGGACAACGACGCCACCCGACAGCAGGCGGTCGAGCAGATCCACCAGCGCGACCGGCTGCGACCGGGCCACCGAGGCGCCAGTCGAGGAGGCGTACAGGGTGCGCGGCTCGCTCACCACGCCGCTCCGATCGTCCCGGGGACGAAGTTATAGGCCGGCCACGGGCCGGTACAGACGGACTCGATGCCCTGTGGACCGAACTCGGTTTGGAGCGCACGCACCTCCTCGTGAAAGCGCTCGAGCGCGTCATCGGCGACCAGGTAGACGCCGTTGAGGATCATCGCGCCGCCGTGGCCGCTGGCTTCGGGGCGCTGCAGCGGGATCATCTGCGCATCGTCGGCCAGCGGGCTCAGCCGCTCGTGGATGGCGCCTGCTGCGTCCTCGGCTATGTCCAGCGCGTGCTGGCGGCGCTCACGTTCGGTCCGCTTGCGCTCCATGTACGCGGCGCCGCGCGCGGGGCTCGCGTCGGCGTCGGCGTCGGGCACGTCGGCCTCGAGGGAGACGAACGCCTTGACGCCCCACTCGGCCTTTCCCGCGAGATGATCGATCGCCTCCTCGAACGCGTCGGCCTCGCGGTGGAGCATCTCGCGCACACCTCCCTCGGTGCGGTACACGGTGCACATCCGCATCGGGACCAAAGCAGTCTGCGCCTGAACGCGCTCGAGCACGCGTTCATGGGCGCGGGCGGTCGCCTCGACCCAGCTCATATCCGCGAGATGCTCGCGAAGGCGCTCCTCGTCGAACTCTTCGAGCGGGACCTGGCTCGTGACGGCCGCCAGCGCGTCCTCCCTCAAGATCGTCACCGGACGAGAGGGATCGATGCCGTTCAGCTCACCGTCCAACTCGGCGCCGGAGCTGACGACGCCGTAGACGTACCACGCCGGCTCGTCCGGAGCCGCGGCGCGGCGTGGCGCCGGGGCGGGACGCGTCTTGCGCCTGGCCGGCGCCGGCTTCTCGACCCGCTCGACCGGTTCAGGCCGCTCGTCCGCGCTTGACGGCAGCTGCTCGTGCAGTCGCTCGAGCATCGAGTGCGCGAGCGCGTCGGTCAGCGTGGCCCGGATGCGAGCACGCGCCTCGATGCGCGCCTCGGCCACCAAATCGGCTGCGTCTGCGGCCGCCAACTCGTCGATGGCCGCCCGGAGGCGGTCGAAGGGATCATCGTTTTTGGGCATTGCCGCCCCGCGACCCGGTCGCGCGTCTCGCGCTGGCGGGACGGCTCGCGGGCTTACGCGTCGCACCTCCGGTCTTGCGCGTCGTGGTGCCGCCTGTGTCGCCCTCGCTCTTGCCGCTTCCGCTCTCGAGCAGGCGCTCGAGCCGCTCGATGCGCGCCTCGAGCTCCTCGCGGTCATCGTCGCTCTCGAACTCGGCGCGGAAGGAGACCTTCTCTTCTGTCGGTTGAACGAGGGTCGGGTCGGACTCCCACCAGTTGATGCCCATCTCCCGGGCACGGTCGACCGAGGCGATCAGCAGGCGGATCTTGATCGTGATCAGCTCGATGTCGAGCAGGTTCAGCTGGATGTCGCCGGCGATCACGATGCCCTTATCGAGGACGCGCTCGAGGATGTCGGCCAGGTTCGACGGCGCCATCTGCGGATGGAGCGCATCGCCATACATGCGCTGGGAGGGCCGGCGGCCTGCGGGGTCGAGTGCCATGGCCGTCAGTCCTCGTCTGCCTGGTTGCGGTAGTAGCGCCGGCGGCGCTTGTACGACTGCACCTCGCCGTCCTTGTCCAGGATCACCTCGTAGGTACCGAGGACGTCGGTGGAGTGCGGGATGCGCGACAGCTCTACGACCTGGATGGTCACGTTCCAACCCGGGCCATCGCCGGGCTCGAGCCCGAGCACCGCATCGACCGGATGGCCGAGCAGCTCGGGCAGGTCACGGCGCACGCGCTGAATCGCCTCACGGCCAGACATCCGGCCGCGTGAGCCGTTCTGGCTGCGCCTTGAGCGCTGCTCAGCCATCGGTCTCCTCCTCCTCTTGCTGGTATGCGCCGACAGCCAGCCTCTCCAACAGCGCGTCTTCCCTCATCTGGCGCTCCCCCTCATCGATCAGTCCGTCCTCGAAGTCCAGCTCCAGCTGCACGAGGTCACGGCGGATGCTGTCCTCGTCGTAGAGCTCGCGTTCCACTTCCTCCATCACCTGTTCGGCGATCCACGCCACGCCCCGCACGGGGGCAAGCGGAAGCGTGATCAACCCGGTGAACAACCCCATCAGTTAGCGCTCCCGGCCAGTTCGACGAAGGAGTGGGGCGGAAGCGGCCCCGTGTACTTGAAGCGGATCTTCCCGCCGTACGACTCGGCCACCTGGTCGACACTCGCGTTGAACTCGGCCAGGCGGCTGCGCTCGACCAGGAACGACGCCTGTGCGACGACCCGCTCGTGGCTGACCTCGCCCGCCTCGACGGCCTGCGCATGTTCACCGAGCGCGTCGATGATGGCGTGTGCGTCGAGCTCGCGCCGGCGCTCCACGGCGGCGGCCACCAGCTCCCCGAGGCGGATGCGGTCGTAATAGCCCGCGTCTGCGGGCCGCCCGGCTACTGAGGTGCGCAGCGACGCGATCTGGGGATGCTCGCGGACGACGTCTCGATACAACGCCTGTTCATCGTAGGTGGCGCGGATCCGTATCTCCACCTTGCCTTGCATCTCGGCGAGCTGGGCTCTCAGGTCGGGGCCGTGTTCGTCGAGCAGACGGGCACGGACATCCTCCTCGTCGTCCATGACCACGCCGAAGCGCATGGGCAGCACGGGCCCGCGGGCGAGCGCGCGATCGAGCACCTGGGCGTGGAGCATGACCTCCTCGCGTCCCATGCGCAGGCGACCCGAGGGAAGCTCGCTGACCAGCGCGGCGGCGTCCTGGCCGATGATCAGGCGCAGGGGGGCGCCAGCGATGCCCCGACCCCGGGGTTTCGTGACCGTCGCTTCGACGATCCCGTAGACATACTGCGCCACGCTGCCTCAGACCTCCAAGATGTCAGCTGCTGCGGCCGCGGCTCGAGCTGCCGCTCGAGCGCGAACGGGAACGCGAGCGCGACCCCGAGCCCGAGCCGGAGCTCGAGCGTGACCGGCGCGAGGAGCTGCCGCTGTCGTCGCTGTCCTCCTCGCCCTCATCGTCACCGGAGGACCCGAACAGCGACTCTTTGGCGCCCTCGAGGATGCCCTTGGTCTTGCTCGAGGCGCCGCTCTCGGTCATGTTCTCGATCAGCTGGGGGAGCCCCTCGCTCTCCGACCCGCCGATGTCGAGCCGGTTGACTGCCTCGGCGAAGCGCAGGTAGGTGTCGACGCTCGCGATCACGATCCGCGCGTCGACCGTGAGCAGCTCGATGCCGACCAGCGAGACCCGCAGGAAGATATCGATGACAAGACCCTTGTCGAGGAGCACGTCGAGCACATCGGCGAGCCCGCTAGAGCTGCTCCGGGCCACGTACCCCGAGCGTGGAAAGTTTGATGCCGACATAATTCCTCCCTTATTGCTTACGAGCTGGTCGTTTTCCCCTACGGCCACTGCCATTGCCATCGCCTTGGCCGTCGCCGTTCCGGTGGCTGTCCTCGTCGTAGGCGTCCGGACTGATGAACTCGACATGTGCCTTGAAGCGGCGCAGGTCCGCCTCGGCGCGGCGATGCGCCACGTGCAGCGCGAGCGTCATCGCCTCCGACGGATTGGTGGGGACCACGTCGAGGTCTAGCTCGATCCGAGTCAGTCTTTCGCTTAGCTGATGAAACGTGGCCAAGCCGGCAACGTCAGTCCCTTCCACCGACAACCAGGCGAAACTCTCATCCTCGCGTTCGTCCTTGATCTCGGCTTCCCAATCCACTTCACGCGGTCCGGCCGTGCGTCCCATCAGCGAGTCGCCGTCCCGCTCTACGTCGACGATGCGGTGCACACCCTCCGGTAGGCATCCCCACGAGCGCCATTCCTCCCACGCGAAGTGGATCGGCACCGCGACGTCGATCGAGAGCTGGATTGGAACGAGCCGGCTGGTTCCCGCCTCGTAGGCGTTCCGACTGACCTCGGTCGCGCGATCCGCCGCGTGGCGAACCGCGCTCGCGCCCATTTCGACGGTCTTGCGAACCATCGTCTTGGCCGCCTTCTTGGCCGCCGTCTTGGCGACTTTCTTGACGACGGGCTTCGGGATCGGGAGATTGGGACCGGAGTCGTGCCCGACCGACTTGGCGGCCTCCGCCACTTTCTTGGCACCGCGGACCGGGGTCGGCGGCTTGGTGCGCCGCTTCGCGCTGGTGCGCGCCGGCGTAGCTGATTTCGCCATCGCCCTGTGTCAGCCGAGGATCTTGCCGATCTGCTCGGCCTTCTCCTTGACGCCGCGGACCTCGCCGGTCATGTTGCGAACCTCGCTGGCAAGCTTGCCGAATTGCTTCCCGGCCTTGCCGATCTCCTCGGTGACGGCGCTCAGATCCAGCTTCGTGGTCTTGATCGGGATGCCGAGCACCTTCTTTTGCTGCTTGAGCGCGGTGCGCCCGAGGAGGACACCGCCGGCGATACCGACGGCGCCGGTCACGGCCGGGGCGACGATGCGGGTGATCGCGGAGCGGCCGCCGTTCTCGTCAGAGGAGCGGCCGTTGCTCGACGAGCTCGCCTGCTGGCTGGCCGTCGAGCCGCCGTCGCTCGCCTGGCTGCGAGCGCTCGCCCTCTGGCCGTTTGCGCTGCTGCGCCGGCTCGCGCTCTGGCGCCCGGAACTGCTCGGCCGGCTCGACGAGCTGCCGCTGCGTCCGCTCGAGCTGCGTGCGCTCGAACTGCGGCCACTTGAACTCGCGCTGCGGCCACTTGACTTTGCGCTGCGGCCGCTTGAACTTGCGCTGCCGCCGCCTGAACTTGCGGCGCGGCCGCTTGAACTGCGCCCGCTTCCGCTCGCGCTGCGGCCGCTCGATGAGCTTGCGCGCGTGCTGCGGGAAGCGCTTGCGCTTCGGCTGCTGCCGCTGCTTTCGCTGCTGCCGCTACTCGATTTGTCTGCGTCTGCGCCTTGGTTACGTGTTCTTCCCCGCGTTGGTTGCTTGCGGGTTCCACTGCCGCTGCTTGACGAGCGGCCGCTACTCGAACGGCTCGAAGAGCCCCGTCCACTTGTTGCGGACATCGTCCACCTCCTGCTGTTCGACTCCCACGTTCAGACGAACTCGGCGGGAGCGGGTCTGGGTTGGCTCTACCCCGCAAAACTAGCGATTACCACGCAGAGTGGACAAATGTTCGATGCCCTGCAAGATGCGTTGCTCGACGGATGACCGATCGATGCGGGTAATCCGTAGGGTAGCTACCCGTTAAACGTGCAAGCCAAGGAGGCCCTATGGCCCGCGACGACGACGAGACCGAGCGTTACAAGCAGGCGGCGCAAGATGCTCTCGAGCAGCTGGACTGGTGCATCGGCTACCTGCACGGGATCCACAAGACCAAGATCTCCTCGCAGCTGGCGAAGAACCGGGCGCACATCAAGCGCACCCTGCTGCAACAGGCCGAACAGCCGGTGCCGTCGCAGGTGACGTCAGAGTCTTAGCGCGCGCTCATGCGGTCGTCGAGCGCCAGCTATCCGGCGCATAGGCCTTCCGCACCACTTCGACGTACGGCACCGGGCTGACCACCGCCCGGATTTCGCGCTGCACGTGCGGCTCGACGGTTGGCTTGGACGTACCGCCGTCCTCCTCTCCCCACACGAGCGTCACCTCCGTGCCCGGTGCAGCGTGCGCGGCGTCGACTATGGCGAGCGTCAGCATCGTGGCCTCGTTGGAGCTGTAGCCGAACCAGGTCGACACGCCGACCGTCTCGCCGCCCGCAATCACGCGGTCGAACGGATGCATCGAGTACACGCCCGAGGGCCAGTCGATGAACTTGGCGCGGTCGGTCTTGTTGAACATCGTCGCGATGGTGTCGGCGACATCTGAGTCCTCGAGCGCGAGCGTGACCTTGTGACGATGCTCGTCGTCGACCATGCGCTCGAGCGCTTCCCGGCCGATGAAGTCGTGATCGAGCTTGATCAGGTGCCCGTAGCCGAGATCCCATGGCGTGAAGTAGTAGTCCTCGACGTTTTCGGACACGAAGCTGCCACCGATCGAAGCCGAGCCCTCGTACCCGGTGGCGGGCAGCCACTCGCGGTACGCGCGCAACTCATCGCCGGTGTAGACGGCGGGCAGTGGCGAGGGGATCCAGCCCGACTCGAGCGCGTTGGACGAGTACGCGCGGCCGCCCACCAGTCGCATCCCGGACTCTTGTCCGGCCGCAACGAGTGCCGAGTGGACCGCGTCGTAGTCTTCCCACGGGCCGAACAGCTCCCATCCCGGCTGGCCGGCCATGCCGTGGCGGAGCGCACGCACCGAGACCCCGCCGATCTCGGTGGTGGTCAGGTTGAAGAACTTGAGGTCCGGCGGCTCTGACCCCAGCGCGCGCGCGATGACCTCCATCGCGCCCGGACCCTGCACCTGGAAGCGGTAGTGCTTGCGAGCACCGTCGGAGCGCAGCGCGGATCGCTGGTCGAGTGTTACCTCCACGTCGTAGCCGCCGGTCTGCGCGTGATAGGTAACCCAGTTGAGCACCGGCGCGCGGCCGACCAGGTTGAACTCGTGATCGGTCAGGTGGAACAGGATCACGTCGCCGATCACGTGACCGGCCGGGGTACACGGCACGAACTGCTTGGCCTTGTCGACGGCGAAGTTGCCAAACGTGTTGACGCCCAGGTGCGAGAGCAGCGCCATCGCGTCTGCGCCCTGCACGGCGAGCTCGGCCATGTGGAAGGACTGGTTGAAGAGCACGCAGGTGTGCTGCCACGCCCACTGTTCGTCGCGCCAGTTCGTGTACTCGGCGGGGACACCCGGATACACGTTCGGTCCGACCTGCGCGTTGCGCAGCATGCCGACCGTCGAGGGGACGCTGCGGAGAAGTTCCTCCAGGTTGCGATGAGTCATGGTGTGGTCTCCTTTATTTGAACCCCGCCCGCCCCGCCGCCTCCGAGGTAGGCGGCGATGACCCGCTCGTTCTGTCGTACCGCCTCGGGCGGGCCGTCAGCGATTACCCGGCCGAACTCGAGCACGACCACGCGATCGCAGATGCTCAGCACGAGCCCCATGTCGTGGTCGATCAGCAGCGTGGACTGCCCGCGGTCGGCGAGCTCGCGCAGCGAGCGGCCGAGCTCTTCGCTTTCCCGCGCGTCGAGGCCGGCCGCCGGCTCGTCGAGGCACAGCAGGCGAGGCTGCCCGGCCAGCGCGCGAGCCACGCCGACCAGCTTGCGCGTCCCCTCGGGGAGCTGGTCGGGCATGGCGGGGGCGGCCCAGCCCAAGTCGACGAGATCGAGGACCTGGGGGCTGCCGCCGGCCACGGCCACGTTCTCGCCGACCTCGAGGTCGTCGAACAGATCGGTGTTCTGCCAGGTTCGCGCCAGCCCGAGGCGGGCGCGCTCGTATGCCGCCATGCGCCCGATGTCCTGGCCGTCGAGCTTGACCTGTCCGGTGAACGGAACGAAGCCGGTCACGGCGTCGATCAGCGTGGTCTTGCCGGCGCCGTTGGGCCCGATCAGGCCGACCAGCTCGCCCTCGCACACCTGGAGCTCGACCTGCTCGAGCGCGTGCACGCCGCCGAAGGCGACCGACAGTCCGTGGACGGCGAGGACGGGCACGCCGGCGGGGGCCGCGGCGGTGTCCGGATGGGGTTCCCCGGCCCCACGGACGTCGAGCGAAGCGAGACCCCGTGATGCAGAATCCGGCTGGCGCACCGGCTGGCGCTTGTGAGTGCGCTTGTAGAACGCGCCGGCGACACCCTCAGGGTTCTGGATCAGCGTGATGATCAGGATCGCGCCGCCGAACAAGAGGAACCAGTTGCCGTTGATCCCGAACCACTTGTCGAGCGCGTAGGGGAACAGGGCCTGGGTGGAGATGAGCCCCGCGAAAGCCGCGCCGGAGATCAGCGTGATCCCGCCGGCGTAGGCGAACGCGATCAGGCTGAGTGCGGTGAACGGATCGAAGCGGTCCGCGCTCACCGAGCCGAAGTTGTAGGCGTAGAGGGCGCCGGCCAGGCCGGCGATCACCGAGCTGATCCCGAACGCGATCAACTTGATGCGACGTGGGTCGATCGCCGCCGCCGCCGCGGCGCGCTCGTTGGAGCGGACCGCCAGCATCCGCTGGCCGAGCGTGCCGCGTCGCAGCACCCCGACCAGCACGCACAGCCCGATGGTCACGGCCAGCACGAGCCAGCCGTAGATCGGGCTGGGGAGGTTGCCGTCGAGCCCGCGGAACGCCGCGCGCGGACCGAGGTCGAGTCCGAGCAGCCGCGGCTCGGGAACCGGCGAGCCGGTCTGCCCGCCGCCCCAGGTCGTGTTGACGAACCCGAAGTTCGTGATGGCAACCACCGCGGCGAGCGTCACCACGGCCAGGCTCACCCCCCGCACGCGCAGCGCCGAGGCCGCGGTGATCAGGCCGAGCAGGAGCGCGACGCCGGCGCCCAGGAGCGGGGCAATCGGGAAGGCGATGCCCGCGTTCACCGCGAGGTGCGAGATCGTGAAGCCCGACACGCCGGCCAGCGTGAGTTGGACGACCGAGATCTGGCCCACGAACCCGGTGATCACGACCAGTGACAGCGCGATCAGCGTGCCGATCATCGTGTTCACGAGCGCCTCGCGGAAGTCGAACGGCAGCACCACGAGGGCGACCGCGCACACCACGGCCACGACCGGCGCGGTCACGGCCAGGTTACGAGGACGCGGCGCCTCGGGCAGGCGCTGTTCGACCAACTCGCCGCGCGTGGGCAGATTGGCACCGCGCAGATACATGAACATCACGATCAGGACGAACACGATCAGCTCGTACACGCCCGGCAAGGCGACGCCGCCGGCGGTGGGGAACCACGAGAGGCTCGTGACGTACTCGATCAGCGAGCCGACGATTCCCAGGCCGATTCCGGCGGCGCAGGCGATCCCGAAGGACGTGAAGCGGGCCAGCAGCGCGGCCGCGAGCGCCGGGACGATCTGGAGCGGGAGCGTCTCGGTGTCGAGCTGGGTGATCGAGGCAGCGAGGATCCCGACGCCACCGGCGATCAGCGACGCGAGCAACGTGTTCAGGATCGCCAGCCGGTTGGGGGAGAGGCCGCCGAGCATCGCCACGACCTCGTTCTCCGAGGCCGCGCGGGTGGCCAGCCCGAAGCGGGTGAAGCGGTAGAGGGCCGCGAGAGCCACGGCCAGCACGATTACGATCCCGGTGAGGATGAACCGGTCCTCCGGGATCACCGCGCCGAGCAGCTTGACCGTGTTCTGCGGGAGCACCGTCGGCTCGGGCTGAGCCGTGGTCCCGAAGGCCAGGAGCATCGAGGCCTGGAGGACCAGGAGCACGCCCAGCGAGGAGACCATCTTGGCCAGCGGCGGCGCGGCGCGCAGCGGGCGGAACGCGACCAGTTCGGTCAGCGTGCCGATGATCATGGCGATCAGGAGGGCGGCGACGAGCGCCGGCGCGGTCGACCAATGCAGGAGGTCGATCCGCAGCGCCCAGAACGCGTAACCGGCGACCATCGCCATGCCGCCGGTGGCCAGGTTGATGATCCCCGATCCGCGGTAGGTCAGCACCACGCCGAGCGCGATGCCGGCGATCAGCGCCCCGGAGCCGAGCCCGAGAAGGCTGAACAGCAGGATCTGCTGCACGGTCTAAATCCCGGGCTCGGTCACGGACGCTTTTAGGTGTCCCTCGCCGCGTTTACGACGGAGGCTGCAGCCATCCCGCGGTCTTGACGAACGCATGCTTGCCCTTGTACAGGAAGAACTGCGTCCGGTCGTTGCAGATGCCCGGCGCGGACGGGTACTTGCCGCACTGCAGCGCCGGCGCCCCGAGCGCGACCGGCCCGGTGAACGCCTTGGCCTTCGCCAGGACCGACTGTGGGGTGATCTTGCCGTAGCCGACCTCGTTCAGGAACCGGGCGGTGGTCAGGACCTGGCCGAAGGTGACGATGGTCCACGGGTCGGGGGCCACGGCCGGAGTCCCGTAGGTGCCCATCACCTTCATGTACGCGGGCATCCCCGGGTCGGTCGGATCGCCGAACAGAGAGCTGGCGATCGCGTAGGTCCAGATCGGGAAGTCGCCGCCCAGGCCGGCCGCCACCTGGCCATTGAGGCACAGAGGCGCAGACAGGATCTTCTTCGTGTCGGTGATGCCCAGCTGCTTGAGCCCCTTGGCCAGGTTCACGCAGCCCGAGGAGTCGCTGTACGGGATCACCAGGTCGGCACTCTGGGCGCCGGCGCTGGTCAGCGGCCCGATCAGATCGGTCTGGCTTTCGTCGTAGCCGACCTTCTTGACGTTGACCCCGACCGCTTTCAGCGAGTCCGCGATCGCCGTCGCGCCCTGGGTGATGCCCGCGATGTTCGGGTACACGAGCGCCGCCGTCTTGGCGTGCAGAACGTTCTTGGCGTACGTTCCGAACGGGCCGAGCACGTGGGTGGCGTCGCCGAACAACACCACGTTGCTCGCCTTGACGCCGTCGAGCGGGGTGACCGCGACGCCCACGATCACCGGCTTGGCCGTGCCGATCGTCGACTGGAACGACTGGTCGCCGATCGCCACCGCGCCCTCGTCGATCACCGAGATCGACTTGTTGGCCAGGAAGCCCTGAGCGCAGGTGGTGCCTTCCTCCTCGGCCGACCGGATGAAGCAGGTCTTGAGCACGAGCGGATGGCCGTCGATGCCGCCGAGCTCGGTGTTGATGTACTTGACCGCGATCTGCGCTCCGGTGGTCGCCAGCGGTCCGATCTGCTGCTGGCCGCCCTGCTGGTTCACGAAGCCGATCGTCACGGGTGGGAGCGACGCGTTGGCCTTGCCGGCCTTGCCGCCCACGTAGCTCAGGTAGTTGGTCACCGACTGGGAACCGGCGCCGCCGCTCCCGCTGCTGCTGCTGGGCGCCGCCGTGGTCGTGCTGGTGGACGAGCTCGAGCTCGCGGCGGGCGCCGACGCACTCGAGGTACTGCTGCTGCTCTTGCTGCTGCCACAGCCGGCGGCGACGATCACGGTGGCCAGGAGTGTCGCCACCCCGAACCATCCTTTGCGCGTTCTCACGGTCTCCTCCTCTGGTGAAAGTTTCGATGCGGTCACACGGCCGCTTTGGCGCCCCAAAGCTCCTTTGAGGCGAGCCGGGCGCCCTCCGCGAGCGCCGCGAGCTTGGCCCACTGGATCTCGGGGTGGACGCGCTCGATGAAGGCCCCCTGCGCGAAGCCGCAGTCGGTGCCCGCCTGTACGTTCTCGCGGCCGACGACATTGGCCAGGCGGACCAGCCGTTGCGCGACCAGTTCGGGGTGCTCGACGACGTTGGTGTGGTGGGTGACCACGCCCGGGATCAGCTTCTTGCCCTCGGGCAGCGGCACCTCCTCCCACACGCGCCACTCGTGCTCGTGCCGGGGGTTCGCCTGCTCCATGACATAGGTGCCGGCGTTCACTGCCAGGATCAGGTCGACCACGTCCTTGAGCTCCGGGTCGAAGACATGCGGGCCGTGCCAGCTGCCCCAGCACACGTGGTAGCGCACGCGGTCCTCGGGCAGACCCTCGAGCGCGTGGTTGAGCGCGCGGACGCGCAGGTCGGCCCAGCGGCGGTAGTCCTCCCACGACTGCCCGCGCGACATCATCGTGTCCGCCTCGTGCATCATCACCGCGTCGTCGACCTGCACCAGCAATCCGGCGTCGACGATCGCGCGGTACTCCTCGCGCAGCGCGTCGGCCAGCGCGAAGACGAACTCCTCCTCGCTGTCGTAGTGCTCGTTCTGGAGCCAGTAGGCGCTGGCCGGCGCCACCACCGGCATGAAGCCGTCGACCACGTCCTGGCCCTCGAGCGCCGCCTTGAAGTTGGCGATGTCGCGGTCGACCGCGGCGCGATCGTACTTGAGTGGGCCGGTGCACACCCAGGCCACGCCCTGGCCGGAGGCCGTGGCCTCCTCGTCGGGCATCTCGTTCGCTGCGGCCGCGTTGGACTCGTTGACGCTGGGGTTCTCGAGCGCGTCCATCGCGGCATAGGCGCCCGGGAACGCCTGACGATCTCGACTGGGGGGATACATGGTCCCGCCCTCGAGGTCGACCGTTCGCAGCTCGAGCCCGCTGACCCGCTCGTACAGGTAGGTGATCCAACTCGCCTTGCCCATCTCACCGTCGTCCGGAACGTTGATTCCCAGCTCGACCTGCTGGCGGACGACGTCCTTGACCGCTTGCTGGAGCGTGCGCTGGTACTCGGCTTCGTCGACGTCCTGGCCGCGTTCCTTGGCCGCCAGGAACGCCAGAAGCTCAGGCGGTCGGATCAGACTCCCCGTATGGGTCGCAAGGATTCGGTCCATGTGCACTCCTCCCCCGCATGGGTCCGTTATCGGCCCGGTTGAAACTTATGAAGGCCACGCGATGCTAGGCCCGGCCCGGCGCCCCGGATTACGGAGCGTTCGGATCAGTGCGCGCATGCGCAAAGGGCGTGGGGAGGCTGTGCGCTCAGCGACAAGTGGCCTGCGTTAGTGCTTCGTTTGCAGCCTCGACACGTCCTCGGACCGTCGATAGAGTGCCGCTCGGCTGGGAATGCCGGCCAGGGAGAGAGACGGGCTTAGGACACGGAGAGGTCTGGCGCATGACGTTGATGATCGACACCAGCGCGGTGGCCGCACCGCATCGAGTCGAGTTCTGGGCCAAGTCCTCCCGGGACGCATTTCACCCTCTGCACATCGGCACCGACGGGACCGATCGGTTCTGGGCGCGGATGTGGGCCGACCGGCTGGGCTCGATCGGCGTGTATCGGATCGCGGCCGGCCCGAACACGATGCAGCGCACGCCCAAGGACATCGTGGCCGGGGACCCCGAGTGCCTGCACTTCCAGATCGCCTTGCGCGGGCGTCTGCACGGGGCCCAGCAGCATCGGGCCACGACGATCGGGCCGGGTGACATCACCAGCTACGACACCTCGCAACCGGCCATCTTCCGCGCCGACGCCCCGTTCGACCTGCTGGTCATGCGCCTGCCCAAGTCGGCCCTGGGCAAGCACGCCGGGAAGGTCTCGCGGCTCACCGCCTTGCGGATCCCGGGCGATGCCGGGCTCCCGCGGCTCGCCGCCCGGTTCTGCTGTGAGGCGGCCACGGGGCTGGCCGACGGCAGCATCGCGCGCGATGACATCGGCCTGGCCGAGCACGTGATCGACCTGGTCCGCCGGCTGTACGTCGATCTCGACGCCTCGCGGCCGCCCCGCCCGCGCTCGACCGCCGAGCTACTGATCCACGCCCAGGCGCACATCGACGCTCGGCTGGGCGATCCCGACCTGAATCCCGAGGAACTCGCCCGGGCCTGCTTCATCTCCACCCGCTACCTCCACCGGGTGTTCGAGACGGCTGGACTGAGCGTGTGCGACTTCATCCGCTCGGCGCGGCTCGACCGCTGCCGCCGCGACCTGATCGATCCGGCCTTCGGCGACCAGCCCATCTCGGTGATCGCGACCCGGTGGGGACTGCCCAGCGCGCCGCACTTCAGCCGCCTGTTCCGTAAGGCGTACGGGTGCTCGCCGCGCCAGTTCCGCCAGCGTGCCGCCCGGACGGCGGACACGGACACGGCGATGGAGGTCTCAGAGCCGGTCCGGCCGCCGGCCTCGTGGCCGCTCGACCACGGCGAGCCGTGGGCGGCCGGGTGGAAATCGATGGCGCGCCACGACGCGTGACCGACACGGCGCAGAGCGAAGCCGAGGTCGCCGAGCCACCGGCGCTTGCCCTTCACCGGCTGAGTGCGGGCTACGACCGCGCCGCGGTGATTCGCGACCTGAGCCTGACCGTCGACCCGGGCGAGGTGGTGGCGCTGATCGGCGCCAACGGCGCCGGCAAGACGACCACGCTGCGGACCATCTCGGGGCTGGTCAAGCCGATGGAGGGTTTCATCCGGCTCGGCGGCGAGGATCTGGCCGGAGTCTCGCCCACGGCACGGGTGCGGCGGGGAATCGTGCACGTGCCGCAGGGCCGCGGGATCTTCTTCGGGTTGACGGTCGGCGAGCACCTCCGGCTCGACGGCGTGCGCGACCCCGAGGCGGCATTCGTCCACTTCCCGGCGCTGCGCGACCTGACCGACCGGCGGGCGGGGTTGCTGTCCGGAGGCGAGCAGCAGATGCTCGCCATCGTCCGGGCTCTGGTTCGCGAGCCCCGGGTGCTGTTGCTCGACGAGCTCAGCCTGGGGCTCGCCCCGGTCATCGTCGAGCGCCTGCTCCCGGTCGTACGGGAGTTCGCCTCGACGCGCGGGACCGCCGTGCTGCTGGTCGAGCAGCACGTGCATCTGGCGCTCGAGATCGCCGACCGCGGGTACGTCCTCTCGCACGGTGAGCTGGTCGCGACCGACAGCGCCGAGCGGCTGCGCGCCGACAGCGCATTGCTCACCGCGAGCTATCTGGGCGAGCGCCGCGCCGCGGGGTAGCGCCGCGGCGCCTTCACGACCACGCGAACACCGGCTGCTCCAGGTGGTCCACGCGTTCGCCGGACCGACCGAGAATTCCGACCTGGCGGAGCTGGTAGAGGATCGCGCCGGTGGGGGCATGGAGCACATGGCCCTCGAGTGGTAGTTGCAGCACCGGGCGATCGCTTTCCGGGATCGCGATGAACCGTGGTTCGGTGCCGGCGAGGGTCTCGAGGCTGACGCGGTACACCGCAAACACCTCGTCCGGCGCGGGTTTCAGCGCTGGGTCGCTGCCGCCCCACAGCACCACCGGCGTGATCACGTACCCAGAGCGAGTCGGGTAATCGTCAAGCCAGCCGATCACGGCCTGCGGGCCGAGGCGGACGTCGAGCTCCTCGTCGAGCTCGCGCAGTGCGGCCTCGAGCGGAGTCTCACCCACGTCGACTCGGCCGCCGGGGAGGGCCCACTGGCCGGCGTGCCGGCTCATGCCGGCGGCACGCTGGCAGAGAAGAAACGCCGCTCCGCCGGGCACGCCGAACATGGCTTCACCGCCGTGACGGACGGGATCGCTGTCCACGAGCACCACTGCCACCGCGGCGTGGCGCCGCCCGTCGAGTGGCGTCGCGCGGCGCTGGTGAGCCGCGAGGTTTGCGGTGAGCGCATCCCGCAGGCGTTCGTCAAATCGGACCATCGAGTTGTGAGGCGCCACGGTAGCCCACGGAGGATGGGTCTCGAGAATCGGCGCTGCCTCGCGATAGCCTGGCCCACGTGTCTACGTCTTCCGGCGACGCGCCGCCCGCCGCGGGTCCGTACTTGCAGACCGTCTCGGGGCGGTGGGTGAACCCGTTCGATCCCGACCTCGCGCAACTCGACCCGGGCGACATCGCGCGTGCCCTGGCCAACCAGTGCCGGTTCGGCGGCCACAGTCGCGTCTTCTACTCGGTCGCCCAGCACTCAGTGATCGTCTCGCGCGTCGTCGAGGAGCGGGGCGGCGACGTCGAGGACGTATTTGCCGCGCTCATGCACGACGCCGGCGAGGCGTACCTGGCGACATGCCGCATCCGCTCAAGCACCGCAGTGCGCTCGGCGCGGCGTTTCGTGACGCCGAGGCCCGGCTCGAGGAAGCCATTCGCGGGCGGTTCGGGATCAAGGCGAACGTCCCCGAGATCAAGGCCGTCGACCGCGCGCTGCTGGCCACCGAGCGGCGCGCGTTCAGCGCCGAGGTCTGGAACTGGCCCGAGCTTAAGGACGTCGAGCCGCTCGAGCTTAAGCTCACCCCATGGTCGCCGGACCGCGCGGCCGACGAGTTCGCCAAGCGCTACGCCGAGCTTTCAGCCCGGCGCTGAGCACGCGCGGGTTTGCCGATCGAGCCCGGGACCAAGGCAGGGTGGCTGGTCGTCGAGGCCGCGGTGCGCAGTGCTCGCGATCGGCTTGGCGCCGGGCTGCTGTCGGCCTACGCGATCGGCAGCCTGGCCCACGGCGGGTTCCGTCCCGAGATCCGCCGGCCGACGCCCGGCTTCCCCCGATCGACCGCTACGACCTGGTCCACTTCGGGATCCTCGTCGCCGGGACCGATCTGCGCGGTGAGTACGCCGTTTCTCCGACCGCTGCGGCGATCCGAGAGCAGGCTGTGGTGTATGCGCTCAGCCACGTGACCCGGGCGCAACTCGCGGCCGATCTGCGCGAGCTCGAACGCGGCGGCGTCACGGTTCACGACGCGACCAAGATCGTGCTCTGGCCGGTTCGCCTCCAACACGTGTGCGACACCGGTCACGCCACCGGCAACGCCGCCGCCGTGGATCACTACCTCCAGTTGGCCGACGCGCGCCACCGACCCCTGGTGCGCGAGGCGCTCGAGTGGCGCGAGGAGTCGACCATCGAGGACCCGCAGGCCGCACTGCGGCGGATCACCGACGAGATCCATGATCTCCACACCGAGGTGTTTGCGCGCCTGGGCAACCGAGCCGACATGCCGCGACGCGACGAGCTGGGCCGGCGCGGTCAGCAGCTCGGGCCGCGCAATCGCATTAGTAGCTAATATAAACCGCTCATGCAGAAGGCGGGGGTGGATCGCCGCAGTTCCCAGCTCGACGAGATCGCGGAGTCGCTGCCGCAACGCAGCGCGGCGCTGGCGCGGCTGTTCCTCACCCGGACCAGCGTGTGCGTGTCCCGCACCGAGGTCGGCGTGTTGAGGGTGTTGCACGCTGGACCGCGCCGGATCACCGAGCTGGCAGCCGAGGAGCGTGTCACCCAGCCGGCGATCACGCTGCTGGTCAACCGGCTGGCCGAACGCGGTTGGCTGCAGCGGATTCCCGACCCGACCGACGGCCGGGCCGTGCTGGTCAGCCTGACTGCGGCCGGCGAAGAGGTGTTCGCACGCCTACGCGCCGAGTACAGGGCGCTCCTGCATGAGGAGATGGCGGCATTGGACGACAGCGAAGTGGCGACGCTTGCCGCGGCGGTGGAGATCCTGGACAACCTGATCGACCGACTGAAGGAGCGCGAGACATGAAGTCAGACAACTACAAGTGGATCGCGCTGTCGAACACCACGCTGGGAATCTCGATGGCGGTGATCAACCAGTCGATCGTGATCATCGCGCTGCCGGCGATCTTCCGCGGCATCAACCTGAACCCGCTGGTCCCGTCGAACACGAGCTACCTGCTGTGGATGCTGCTCGGGTTCATGGTGGTGATGGCCGTGCTGGTCGTGAGCCTGGGCCGGGTGGGGGACATGTTCGGTCGCGTGCGGATGTACAACCTCGGCTTCGCGATCTTCACGGTCGGCTCGATCCTTCTGTCGGTGACCTGGCTTGACGGAAGCGCCGGCGCGATGTGGATGATCGTGATGCGCGTCGTTCAGGGAATTGGCGCGGCGTTCCTGATGGCCAACTCGTCGGCGATCCTGACCGATGCGTTCCCGGCCGAGGAGCGGGGGCTGGCGCTCGGGATCAACATGGTCGCGGCGATCGCGGGCTCGTTCATCGGGCTGGTCCTCGGCGGTGTGCTCGCGCCGGTGGCGTGGCGGCTCGTGTTCCTGGTGTCGGTGCCGTTCGGGCTGTTCGGAACCGTTTGGGCCTATCTCAAGCTCGAGGATCGGGGCATCCGGACGCCGGCGAAGATCGATTGGTGGGGCAACATCACCTTCGGCCTTGGGCTGATCGCCGTGCTGGCGGGAATCACCTACGGGATCCTGCCCTACGGCGGCCACAACATGGGCTGGACGGCTCCGGGCGTGATCGCCGCGCTGGCCGGCGGCATCGTGCTGCTGCTCGCGTTCGTGATCATCGAGCGTCGCGTTCCCGCGCCCATGTTCCGGCTCGACCTGTTCAAGATTCGCGCCTTCAGCGGCGGGAGCGTGGCCACGTTCCTGGCGGCGCTGTCCCGCGGCGGCCTGATGTTCATGCTGATCCTCTGGCTTCAGGGGATCTGGCTGCCGCTGCACGGCTACAGCTTCGCCGACACCCCGCTGTGGGCGGGCATCTACATGCTGCCGCTGTCGGTCGGCTTCCTGGTCGCCGGGCCGATTTCCGGTCGGCTCTCCGACCACTTCGGCGCGCGGCCGTTCGCCACGGGCGGGATGATCGCGTCGGCGATCGGATTCCTGTTGCTGATCGCGCTCCCGATCAACTTCACCTACTGGGAGTTCGGGCTCGTGATCTTCCTGATCGGCGCGGCGATGGGGCTGTTCGCCGCGCCCAACCTGACCGGGATCATGAACAGCCTGCCTCCCGACCAGCGGGGATCGGGCGCCGGGATGGCCGCGACGTTCCAGAACTCGGCGTCCGTGCTCTCGATCGGCGTGTTCTTCAGCTTGATCATCGTCGGGCTGTCGTCGACGCTGCCGGCGGTTTTGTTCCACGGGCTCGCGTCGCACGGCGTTCCTTCCGGCGCCGCAGCCCAGATTTCGCACCTGCCACCCGTCGGAAGCCTGTTCGCCTCGTTCCTCGGCTACAACCCGGTGGGCACGCTGCTCGGGGGCACCCTTCCGCACCTGCACCATGCGACCGCGGCCTATCTGACCGGCCACAAGTTCTTCCCGTCGCTCGTCTCCCAGCCGTTCGCCAGCGGAATTCACACGGTGTTCTACTTCGCGGCCGGGTGCTGCGTGGTGGCGGCGGTGGCGTCGTGGATGCGCGGCGGCAAGTACTACCACCTGGAAGAGCCGACCGAGCCCGTCGAGACCAACGAACTGGTCGAGGTCGCCTGAGCCGTTCAGGTTCCGGTCGGCCATACCGCACGCTCGCCATCTGCGCGAGCTCGAGAGTGCGGTCTGGGCCGCTATACGCACGCTCACACTCGCCACCGCGCGAGCGTCGAGTGTGGGGTTGGGCCGGCGGCGCGGGCGGGCCGCGACGCGCACCGCGGTGGGTCATAACCCCGCACTCGGCACCGCGCGTCAGCCGAGAGCGGCCTTGTGACGCGTATGTGGCTCAGGATCCGCGCTCGGCTCCGGCGGGTGGTCGAGTGCGGGGTTATGACCCCTTGGCGAGCATCGAGACGATCTCGGCTGCCGGGCGGATGTCGGTGATCCGCGCGACGCTCTCGCCGGCGTACAGCGGCGCAGTGTCGAGCAGGTGCTCGGGCCAGCTCACGAGTGGGGCGGCCGGGCCGTACAAGGGAACGGCAAGCCGGGCGTTGCGAGCAAGCCGGTCTCCCACGTTTATCGGAAGGCGGGGCCCGATCGAGCCGCTCAGCTGCAGCGCGGCCCGGACCAGGACGGGACCCCGCGAGTCCCGGCGCAGCCAGCGCGCGGTGGCGGCGTTGGGAAGCACGCGGTGCGGGGCCGGCCAGCCGAAGCCGAACAGTCCGGTGAGCACCGTGCGATCGCTGGCCAGCGCGCGGCGCTTGTACTCGGGATGAGCGGCTGACTCCTCGCTGAGCAGGAAGCGGGTGCCGGACACCACGCCGACGGCACCGGCCTCGAGGGCCACCCGGACGTCGCCGGCGTCCGCCACGCCGCCGGCCAGCAGGACCGGGACGTCCGGCAGGGCGGCACGGACCTGCTCGAGCAGACGGAGCGCGGGCAGCGTGCCCCGCACGTGGCCGCCGGCCTGGACGCCCTGGGCGATCACCGCGTCGGCACCCGCGACGTGCGCCGCGTGCGCCTCGGCGACCGAGCCGCACTGATGGATCCAGATCCGGGGCGTGCGGCGAACCGGAGCACCCCAGAAGGTCACGACGACGTCCGCCTCGCCGGCCACCTCCCAATGCTCGGCCCGGGTGAACGGGAGGAGCAGGTTGACCGCGATCGGCCGACCGGTGAGTTCTCGCGCCCGCGCCAGCGCGCGCTTCAGGTACGGCGCCGGGAGGATCCCGATCGTCCCCAGGCCGCCGGCCTCCGACACGGCGGCGGCCAGGTCGGCCCCGGCCACGCCACCGCCCATCCCGGCTTGGAGCACCGGGACGGTGATGCCGACACGCTCGAGGAGGTTCGGGGCGGCCAGGGCGCCTACGCTACCGGGCCGGTCAGGGCCCGGTCAGGCGGCTGGGAGGGGTGAGGAGGGCACGTCCGCGCCGACCACCTCGGTGACCGGCACGCCAAGGGCCCGCACCCTGGCTGGGAGCTCGATATGCAGCCAGCGCGAGACGCGCGGCGGCAGCATCGAGACGATCACCTCGTCGAAGGCCATCAGCTGAAGCGCGTCGCGCACGGCGGCGAACGGCTCATGGGCGCCGATCACCGCCACCACCTCGGACCCGGCGGCGCGGGAGAGCAGGGGCACGGCGGCGGTGATCCGCTGCTCGGCAGCGCGCTGCCCCGGATCGGTCTGGTCCCACACCCGCCGCAGGCCGTTCGGAAAGGCCGGGACCAGTAGGGTGAAGTTGCAGGGTCCCTCCCGGGCGCGGCGGGCGACCGCCTCGAGCAGCTGGGGACTGTCGGCGGTCCGGCGCGCCACGATCAGCACGCGAGCCGAGCGGTACGGAGCCACGGTGGAATCCCTTGAGCGGATGACGGAGTCACCAGGTAGGACGCACGCCCGCGGGAATTCGTTCCCCGGTGGAAAAGCCACCGGCGCCCAGACGCGGGGCGGGTAGCATCATGCCCGCCGTGGTCCTCGGTGCCCGTCCACACCGATCCGCTCCCCACGCGACGGGAAGGTTCGTCGCCGCCGGGGCGTCGAGGCAAGCGTGAGCCCGCGGCTATCGGACCTGTTGCTGAGCTCCCAGTCCGACGAGCGGCTGGTCAGCCTGGCCCGTGCGGGGCACCAGCGCGCGTTTGCGGTGATCGTCGAGCGATACCGGCCCGAGCTCCAGGCCATGGCCCGGCGGCTCTGCTCGGACGGGCGCAGCGAGGACGTCGTTCAGCAGGCATTCCTGAGCGCGTTCGCGGCCCTGCGCTCGGGCTGCGAGGTCAGGCACCTGCGGGGCTGGCTCTACCAGATCCTGCGCAATGCGGCCGGTCGCTCGGAGCCCGCGACCTTCGTGCCCCTCGACGGAACCACCGCGAGTGGCAACGTGGTCGAGGACATCGTGCAGCAGCGCGCGCTGGCCATGAGCGCGCTGTCGGAGATCGCGCGGCTGCCGTCGCGCCAGCGCGAGGCGATGATCGGCACCGCCCTCGACGGTCGCCCCCGGGCCGAGATCGCCAGCTCGATGGGTCTGTCCGAGGGAGCGGTCCGACAGCTGGTCCACCGAGCCCGGGCGACCCTGCGGGGCGCGGTGACCGCGATCACGCCGTGGCCGCTGGTCCGATGGATCGCCGCCGCGAGCCCGGACGCGCCGGGGCCGGCCGAGCTGGCCGCGGGCGCCGGCGCGGCGTCCTCGGGCGGGCTGGCGCTCAAGCTCGGCGCGCTGCTGGCCTCCGGGACGTTCCTCACGGGCGCGGCGGTCCATCTCCAAGAGCGCCCGGCTCACCACGGTAATCTGCGCGCCGCGACCTCGGTCCGGGGGCACCGCGCGGTTGCTCGCGCCCACACGGTGGCGGTGGCCTCGGTCGCGTCACCCCTGCTCGCCCGCCAGAGCACGTCAGAGTTCCGATCGATTGTGGCGTCGCACGCGCTGTCTCATCCGGTCGCGCACGTCGGCGCGCCGCCCAGGACCGTGCGCCACGACCGGCACGAAGGAGGGCCCCCGGGGCCGGCGTCGCGATCCGATGGCCCCCGGACGGGCGGCCACGACGACGGCCGCGGTGACCGGACCGGTTCGCGGGGCTCGCGCGAGACCGGTGGCGGTGACGGCGCCGGCTCCGATGGCCATGGCCAGGACAGCGGACCGAGCAGCCGGACCGGTGCCGACCGGACTGGTAGCAAAGGGACCAGCACCAGCGGGCACGACGGCTCCGGCGGCAACTCTGGATCGGGAATCGGCTCGGGCGACGGCGCCACGCAGATGGCCTCCGCTCCGCAGGCGCTGAACCTGGGCGTCGACGGCTCGGGCTCCCGCCATGGCTCTGGTTCCGGGTCCGACTCCGTCCACGGCTCGGTTTCGAGCGACGGGCGCGTTTCCGGCTCGAGCGGCGGGGGTCTATCCGGCTCGGGCGACGGGAGCGACGGGGGCGGAACCTCGGGCGGCTGAGGTTTCCGCCGGGGTCGCGTGACCTTTTGCGTCGTCGCGTCTCTTCCCCCTCACAAGAGCACACGAAGCGCCGCAAGCCACGCAGGGACCGCGGCGCAAGGAGGTACACATGCGGAAAATCGTGCCGTCAGTCGTAGCGTGCTGCGCGGTGATCGCGATCGTTCCGGCGAGCGCGCTGGCCCACGGTCGGCATCACAGCCGCCACCACCACGCACGGCTTCACCACCGGACGTTCGGCCATGACTGGAGCCAGTCGGGCAGCTCGGGCACCTCGGGCACGAGCACGAGCTCCGACCAGAACGCTGGGACCGTCACGTCGTTCACCGGTGGCGTGCTGACGATCACGCTGGGCAACGGCCAGACCGTCAGTGGAAACGTCACGAGTGACACCGAGATCGAGTGCCAGGCGGCCGAGACGTCGAGCACCATGGGCGGCCACGACGACGGCGACCGCGGAGGGTCGGGCGGCAACGACCAGGGCGGCAACGACCAGGGCGGCAACGACCAGGGCGACGACCACGGCCAGGGCGACGACAACAACGCCGGCCAAAGCTGCGACACGAGCAGCTTGACCCCCGGCACCGTCGTGCACGAGGCCCGGCTGAGCCTCTCGGGTGCCGGCGCCACGTGGGACAAGGTCGAGCTGGTGACCGCTTCGTCGCCGTCGTCCAGCGGCGATAACGACAACGACGGCGACTAGTCAGTCCAGCCCGGATCACAGAGAGCGGCGGCCACCGGCAGGCCGCCGCTCTCTGCTTTTGTTCGCTCGCCTACGCCTGCGTCAGCGATGCCCGAAGCGGCCGACGTCGAAGCTGGCCGCGTGGTCGAGCTCGGTGGAGGAGGTCCCGAGCAGGACCGTGTAGCGGCCCGGCGCCACGGTCCACCGCCCGCTCGTGGCGTCGTAGTAGGCGAGGTCACTGGGGGTCAGACGGAACAGGACGAACTTCGTCTGTCCGGGGGCGAGGGTCAGGTTGGTGTAGCCCTTGAGCTGCTTGGGCGGTTCCTGGGCGGCGGCCGGCGAGTGCAGGAACAGCTCGACCGTGGCCGGCCCGGCCTGTCGGGAGGTGTTGGTGACCCTGGCGAACGCGAACGCGCCGCCCGCGAAGGGGTTGTAGAACGCGCGCACGTCCGAGACCCGGAAGCTCGCATACGAGAGTCCGTAGCCGAACGGGAACAGCGGCCGCTGACCGGTCGCGTCGTACCAGCGGTACCCGACATCGAGCCCCTCCTGATAGCTCTCGTTGCCGTTCGCATCCCCCGGGTAGGTGCTCGGCGGATTCGCCGCCGCCGGGCCCTGGCTCTCGTTGGCCGGGAAGGTAACCGGGAGCCGCCCGCCCGGGCTCGCGTCGCCGAATAGCACGGCCGCGATCGCGGGGCCGAACTGCTGGCCCGGGTACCAGGCCTCGAGCACGCCGGAGACCTCGTTCAGCCACGGCATGAGCACCGGCCCGCCGGTGTTGAGCACCACGACGGTGTGGCGGTTGGCATGGGCGACCGCGTCGATCAGCTGGTTCTGATCGCCGGGCAGCGAGAGCGAATAGCGGTCCATGCCCTCGCCCTGCGCGTCGTTGGCGAACACCACGGCCATGTCGGCGTTGCGGGCGGCCGCCACCGCGGCCGGGATCCCCGACTCCGACGGCTTCTGCCAGCCGAAGTGGATCTCGTGGCTGAACAGGCCGCTGCGGCTCGAGTAGTCGATCTCCACCGGCACCGACTGGCCGGCGATCAGCGGGACGGTCCCCTGGACCACGTAGTGTGGCCCGACGATGAACTGCGTCGCCTCGCGATACGCCGGCCCGAACGTCTGCCCGGCGATCGTCATCGATGCGATACCGGCCTCAGAGAGCGTAAACCGGTACAGCCCCGACTCGGTCGGCGTCAGCTTGCCCGTCCACTTGGCCGACCAGACCGGGGGCTGGGGGTTGGTCGGGAACGCCGTGGCGTCGACGTGCTGATCGACCTGGGTCACGGCCGGTGCACCGCTGAACGTCCCGTTGCTCCAGTACTGCCCGAGCAGCCCGGGGCCGGTGCCGGAGGACGGAGTCAGGACCGCCGGGTCGACCAGGTTCGGCGAGGCCACATCGCCGGCCGAGCCCTGCACCGTGGTGACACTGACGCCTGTCTGGGCCGCGCGCGCGGTGATGCCCGCCGCGGGAGTGATCGCCTGCCCGGGGGCGAGCGGAACGCCCGCCGAGCCGCCGGTCACGAACATCGCGTCGTTCCCGGTCGGCCCGATCAGCGCGAGCGAGTGGGTGTGCCTGGATATCGGAAGCGCAGCGTGATCGTTCTTGAGCAGCACCGTTCCCGCCTCGGCCACCTGGGTGGCCACCTGCTGGTGCTGCGGTGTGGAAGCCTCGGTGGCCGGCGTGCTCGGAAGCGGGTTGTCGAACACGCCCGAGTCGAACATCGCGAACAGGATGCGGCGCGCCATATCGTCGAGCCGCGAGGCCGGGATCTGAGTGAAGTCCGGGGTCTGGGGAGGAGCGCCGGCCAACTGCCCGAGGTCCACACCGGCCAGGGCAGCGGCCGTCGGGTTCCTCACCGCGAACCCGAAGTCCGGGACCACGAACCCCTTGAACCCATCGCCCTGCTTGAGGTCGCCGAGCGTGGTCGGGTTCTCGCAGCTCGGCACACCGTTGATCTGGTTGTAGGAGCACATCACCGAGTCGACCCCGCCCCGCTGTACGGCGATCCGGAAAGGCGTCTCGTATATCTCCTGGAGCGCGCGCTCGGAGACCTGGTCGTTCACGGCCGGCGCCCCGATGGCCGCGAAGCCGATCCGGCCGAAGTCCTGGTTGTAGGCGGTGTAGTGCTTGAGCGTCGAGATGACGTGCTGGCTCTGGGCGCCGAGAATCACCTGCGCAGAGGTGTTGCCGGCCAGGAACGGATCCTCGCCCTCGGCCTCGGGCTGGCGGCCGGCCAGCGGAGTGCGGGCGATGTCCACGGCCGGGCCGAGCCATTCGTTGAATCCCTCGGCCCGCGCCTCGGACCCCACGACCTCGCCGTAGGCGCGCGCGAGCGCCCGGTCGAAGCTGGCGGCCAGAGCCTGACCGGACGGCATGGCGGTCGTGCCCGGGTTGCGCAGGCCGTCCGGACCGTCGTCGGAGCTGAGCGCCGGGATCCCGAGGCTCTGGAGCGCCGCGAAGTTTCCGGTGACGAGCTCGATCTTCTGAGCGTTGCTCATCACCGCCAGCAGCTCGTTGGCCCGGGTGAGCGGCGGCTGGCTCGGGTCCTGCCAGGGCTGGCCGGACGCGGCCGACGAGAGGCCGGATGCAGCGAGCAGGGCCACCACGGCGACAGCTAGCACGGCCGCCGCGCGGCGGCGTCGAAGCGCAAACATCCTTCTCCTCCTCGTCGGTGAAACGGGCGGCAGTCCTACCAGTCGCGCTGACTCGTGTCAAGCAAGCCGGTATTAGGCTTCCTGCTGGTCGTTTTCATGCGCTCCCGAGGACGTCTACGTGGTGTCGCCGAGGACCACGGCGGGCTCGGAGACGATCACCTTGGGGGCTCGTCCATCCCCCGAGATCATCGTGTGCAGATGGCCGGCGACCTCGCGCCAGCGTCCGTGCTGGTCGAATCGCAGCGTGGTGAGACGCGGCCGCATCTGCTCAGCGGCCGGACTGTCGTCGCAGCCGATCAGCGCCATCTGGTCGGGAAGCGAAATGCCGCGCTCGCGCATGAGCTCGAGCGCCACCAGAGCCAGCTCGTCGTTGAAGGCGTAGATCGCGGTTGCCCGGCCGCTCCGGCTGAGCTCGCTCGTGAGCACCTGGTCGATCGCGTCGCGCCGCACCGCGACCTCGACCGACCGCAACGCGACGTCGTGCTCGCCGGCCGCCTCCCGCGCGCCCGACAATCGCTCCTGCGCCAGCCCGCGGAGCACCGTCTCGTCGGGCATCAGGGCCAGCACCCGACGGTGCCCCCGGCGCGCCAGGTGCTCGACGGCCAGCCGTCCGATCCGGGCCTGATCGATCACGTAGGTGTACACGTGGGGGAGGGGCCGATCGGCGAAGGCGACCAGGCCGCGGGCGCCCAGCGCGCGCAGCCGCTCGGTGACCTCGAGCGTGAGCTCCGTCCCGGGCGCGATCACCGCGACCGGGTGAACGCGCTGGCTTGCCCGGGTCAGGCTGCGCGGGTCGGCGCGCCGGAAATGCACCAGCGGGGTGTAGCCGAGCTCCTCGAGGGACTCGACGATCGTGTCGATCGCCTCGGCCACCGGCGGCCCGAGCGGCCAGTTCGGCATCTCCACCAGCACGATCTCGGTGCGCCCGGCCCGGAGGGCCAGCGCCACCGCGTTGGGCTCGTACCCGAGCCGCTGCGCGGCCTGGAGCACCCGGTCGCGAGTGGCCGGCGTGATTCGGTGCTTCTGGTCGGCGCCGTTGAGGACGTAGCTGACGGTGGCGCGCGAGACGCCGGCCGCGGCGGCCACGTCCCGGGAGGTCGGCCGCCGGCCGGACGCCGGAGTGCGAGGATCATCCTGCCCCACGCCGGGAGTTTATGAGCCCGTCCCTTCGCTACCTTGAACGCGCATGGGTGAGGAGTCGCCGATCCTGGCCAGCGACGGCGAGCGCGAGCAGAGCATCGTGCTGTTGCGCGACGCGGTGACCAGCGGCCGGCTTACGCTCGAGGAGTTCTCGGATCGCGTGGGCCGGGCCCAGGTGGCACGCACCGACCGGGATCTGGCGGCGTTGACGGTCGATCTTCCGTCGGCCGCGCCCGCTGTCCCGGCCATCCCCGCGGCGCGGCATCGGGCGCTGTTCTCCAAGCTGGTTCGCCGGGGGGCGTTCGAGCTGCCCGCCCGGTCCTCGTGGCGCTCGCTGTTTGGCACGATCGTGCTCGACCTGCGTCAGGCGCGGCTGGAAGGACCGGAGGTCGAGCTCGAGATCTACAACCTGTTCGGCACGGCCACGGTCCTGGTGCCGCCCGGCGTGGTCGTGGACGTAGAGGGTGGCGGCGCGTTCGCCAGCCAGGTGATCGAGCCGCCCGGCTGGCTGCCTCCGGCCGGCGCGGCGCGGGTGCGGATTCGGGCGTCGGGTCCCGGCGGCACGCTGTACGTGCGCTCGCCCGGGCCGGCGGGTGAGCTCAGCCGGTGACGCCGAAGGACTTCGAGGTGCCGAGCGCGCGGCCGTGCGCGTCGAGCGCCTGAACGCGGAACGTCTTGGAACCCTGGGTCACCGGGATCGCGGTCTCGAAGCCGGACCTGGCCGCCGAGGCCACCGGCGTGCGCCCGTCGCCCAGCACTCGCCAGGAGCGAACCCGGGTGGCGCCGTTCCAGCTGGCGTAAACGACGGTTCGTCCGCCGGTCTGCCGTGCCGCGCCGGAGGGTGGGTAGAGCGGCGCGCCGACCCACGGCTCCACCGTGGCCCGATAGCTGAGGTCGTGGCCGGGCAGGCGCGCGTCGAGCAGCATGTTGCCCGAGGAGTCGTACTCGGTGAAGAACGGGGCCGAGCCCCAGCCCACGAACTCGTTGCCGTTGGCAAGCGGCTCGAGGCTGCCCATGTACTCGGCGTTGAAGTTCGCGCCATGGGTGTACTGGCCGGCCAGGCTCGCGGTGTGCCTGCCCGGATTGATCTTCAGGACGAGCCCCCGCGAGTACGACGTCGGGTTGACATACGTGCCGCCCCCGGTGAGCTGACAGCAGTGGTCGTCGAACAGCGTGACGAGCGGCGAGCCGGGATATACGGCGACATCGTGCTGCCACTGGAAATCGGCTGACTTGCCGAGCTTGAAGCTCGAATGCCGTCCGCCCAGCGTCCAATCGATCTTGCCCGAGGCGATGTTCACCTTGTAGGCCGCCCACGTGTTGCGCATCGAGACTACGAATGTGCCGTCGCCGGGGAAGTTGATCGAGTTGACGTGGTAGGCGTCCCACGGGAAGCCGTTGGTGGGCAGCGAGGCGCGCGAGTCGCTCAGCGGGATGTGCTGGAGCGCGTCCCACGTATACACGAGCTTGCCGGTGCGCAGGTCGTATTCCTGGACCGCCGAATCGATCAGCGCGCCGTTGAAGGCGCCGCCGTAGCGCGAGAGGTTGCGGGGGAGGTTCTTGTTGGCCGTGACCCAGGCGTAGTGGCCCCGAATCAGGATCTCGTGCAGGGTGAGGACCCAGCCGCCGGTCGCTCGGAGCGTGGCCACCGGGCGATAGTGCTGGTCGACGATCACGTCCTCGCCGGTCTCGATGTCGCCGGTGGTGGTGATCGTGCCCTGCCACCAGGCGAGGACCGGCTTTCCGATATAGACCTGGAGGCTGAGGTTTCCGGCCACGTCCTGGACGGGCACCGGCCTGAACCACACCGGCTGCAGTTGGTTGTCGAGGATCAGCGGACCGCTCTGACCCTGCATCGGCGGATGGTTCAGGTCGTAGAAGTTCGCCGTGAAGATGTAGCCGGGCGCGAGCTCGCTGCTGTGGCTCGGAATCGTGTTGCGGATGATCGGGGGCCGAAGATCGGGCGCGGAGGGATAGCTGTAGGTGTCACTCGTCGTGTATGAGCCGAGTGGGGCGCCGTGCGAGCCACCGACCGCGAAGGCGAGCACGACGAACGCCGCGATGACTCCCATGACCGCGATCAGGATCGTCGGACGGCGCCGCGCGGGGGCCTGGCCGGTCGGCGTCTGGTCCGGGATGAGCGTGAAGGTCACAATCGCGGCGGCCGCGCACAGACCGGCAGCGATGAAGTAGCCGAGCCGGAAGCCGTCCGTGAGCGCCGGGAGAACCGGGTGCCCTTTGCCGATCAGGTGGCTGGACAGGGAGGTGGCGAGCGTGATCAGGACCGCGATCCCGAGCCCGCCCCCGACCTGGCGCGAGGTGTTGACCAGGCCCGAGGCCAGGCCCTGCTGGCCCTGCTTGGCGCCTTGGGTGGCGGCGATCGTGGACGGGACGATCGACATGCCGATCCCGGCCGCGGTGAGGACGCCGGGGACGATCACGTAGACCACCGAGCTGCCGCTGGCGGCGATCTTGGTGAACAGCAGCATCCCTGCGGTCATCATCAGCAGGCCGGAGCTGAGGACCGCGCGCACGCCGAAGCGGGTGACCAGCTTGCCGGCGCTCCGCGCCACGAACATGATCGTCAGCGCCATCGGCAGGAAGGTCAGGCCGGCGTGGAGGGGAGAGAGCCCGAGCACCTGCTGGAGGTAGAGCGAGCTGAGGTACCACATCGGGAACAGCGCGGCGCTGAACAGCACGACGATTCCGTTGGCCACGTTGAGCGGCTTGGTCAGGTCCTTGAACGGGATGAGCGGATCCCTGGCGACGGTCTCGATGAAGCAGAACGCCGCGAGCAGCGCCAGGCCGACGAGGATCGGCCCGAGTGCCAGCGCGTCGTGCCATCCCCGGAGCCCGGCCTGGACGACGCCGTAGACCAGCACCATCTGACCGAGCGTCAGGGTCACCGCGCCGGGGATGTCGAAGCTCCGAGAACCTTCGCCCCGCCGGCGGTCGGCCACCACGGCCCAGGCGATGAGCGCGGTGGCCACGCCGATCGGGGGATTGATGAGCAGGACCCAGCGCCAGCTGAGCTCCTCGGTGATGATGCCGCCGAACAGGGTTCCGGCCGCCCCGCCGAGCCCGTTCATCGCCGCCCACAGGCCGATCGCCCGATGGAGCTGCGGACCGGGCTGGAACGAGGAGGTGATGATGGCCAGCGAGGAGGCGGCCATGAACGCGCAGCTGAAGCCCTGGACGCCGCGGGCGACGACCAGCATCTGCCGGTTGACTGCGGCGCCACCGACCAGCGAGGTGATCGAGAACAGGATCAGTGCCGCGACGAACACGCGTCGCTGCCCGAGCTGGTCGGCCGCCCGGCCGCCCAGCATGAGGAACCCGGCAAACGCAATCGCGTACGCGTCCACGACCCACTGCAGGTCCGCCGAGGTGAAGTTCAGGCTCGACTGGATCGAGGGCAGCGCCACGTTGACGATGCTCAAGTCGAGGATCACCATGAACTGGGCCACGCAGCACACGGTGAGAATCAGGGTCTGGCGCGAGCCTGAACGCGCGGGAACGGCGGCGACGGGTCTCCTCGCCGTTCGCAGTGGGCAGCGGTTCGGCCGTGAGCGCGGCCGGGGCGGCGGTTCCGGCGGCGCCGGCAACCGCGTCACTGCTCGGTGCGACGCCCTCCGTGTCCTGGGGGATAGACCCGGTGCCCGATGCCTCCATCCGCGCCGAGACTTTACCCACCCGGGTTGCCGGACCCGGATCGGAGGAGTACGCGGCGCCGCCGGGGGAGGAAGTCCGCCGAGCGTCCGGCGTTATTTCCCGGTGCCACCCGCGCAACCATGGGGCGTCGCGGGTGTCTTGTACCCTGGTGAGCACGCCCTTAGAAGCGATCATGGAGCGGGGACTATGAAGAAAGCGCTGCTGAGCACGATTACGGCCGCCGTACTGGTGGCCGGCTGTGGCGGCACGTCCAGCTCGCAGTCGAGCTCCACGCCGGCCGCGTCCACGCCGCAGACCCAGCCCGCGGCTCAGACCACCACCGCGGCCAAGCCCAAGAAGGCGACCGCGCACAAGAAGGTCACCCACAAGAAGACGATCGCGCACCAGGCCAAGGCGACCACGTCGACCGCGGGGACCTCCTCGCCGCCGGCGACGACGAGCGCGGCCCCGGTCACCACGCATTCCGCGCCAGCGCCCGTGACGACCACGTCGAGCCCAGCGCCTGTCGTTGCCGCCCCGAAGCCCACGGGCGGGAGCACCAAGCAGAACAGCTCCCAGAACAAGAGCAAGAGCGGCAACAACACCGGCGGCTACAGCATCACGAACCAGGGCTACTGAGCCCGTCGCCTCCGGAGGGACCGGAGGCGGTGGTGGGTGTCCCGCAAGATCGGGCTAGTACTTGTATTCGCGCAGACCGTGCCAGTAGGCGCGGGCGCAGAAGCGCTCGAGGCGCCAGCAAACCAGGGCGAAGGCGAGCATCAGCACGCCGAACCCGGCGAGGCCCCCGAACGCGCCGTTGACCACGGGGACGAGCGCCATCAGCCAGCACCAGACCGCGAACCAAGCCAGAGGTCTCCAGGGCGCTCGCCACGTCCAGGGCCGGCGCTCAGGCGGCTCGTCCTCGGGCGGCTCCCAGGCGTGCTCGGGCGGTTCCCATCCGCCGTCGTGCACGAGGCCGAAGACCAGCATCGTCAGTCGATTATAGATTCGTCCGGAGCCCCGTCTTCGGAGGCGCGACGCCACACCGTCGACCCGTCGGGCGCCGTCGCACTCTCGATGGCCCCGGTCGCCTCGAGCGCCGCCAGCTCCGCTCGGAAGGCGTGGTAGGGGATCAGCCCGAGGCGGGCCAGGGTCGCGTAGCCGATCCGGTCGTAGAGGTCCGAGGTGCTCGCCGGGTCGCTGGAGATCACCGCCATCAGCGCCGAGGTGCGCGACATCTCACTTCACGTTACTCCGGCGGGATCAGGTCGCCGGCCCGAGCGGGAGCGGCGAGGCCGGCTTGAGCTCCTCGAGTCGCAGCAGCGTCTGCGCGCGTGCCGCGCCGCCTCGAGTCGAGAGGCGGACGAGCACGCGCTGGAGCTGTGCGACCTCGCGGGCGACGACCAGCAGCATCGCGTCGGTCTCGCCGGTGACCCAGTCGGCCGAGATGACCTCGGGCATGTCGCGAATCGTTTCGCGGAAGCGGCGGTACGCGGTATCGCCGTGCCGCTCGAGAGTCACCGCGACGTACACCTGAAGCGGGAATCCCGCCTCGGCCGGATCGAGCCTGGCCACCACGCTGCGCACGATGCCGGACTCCTTCAGCCGGCGCACGCGATGCAGGGTCGCGGCAGGAGATAGCCCGACCAGGCGCGCGAGCTCGACGTTCGACCGATCCGCGTCGGCCTGGAGCTCTTCGAGCAGCCTCACATCAATCAAATCAAGCGAACCAGGCACTTCACAAAATATTCCATCGTCTTAGGGCCTAGATGTCAAATCTAAGTGGATTTCTGCGGTTGCTGGCCGATCCTCGTTCATATGAAGTCGCAGAACCGATCCGCTCTGTTTGCCCTGGCCGCGGCTGGAACGCTGTGGGGCCTCAACGTGCCGCTGACCAAGCTCGCGCTCGGTTGGCTCGGCCCGGGGTGGCTCACGGTGGCCCGCTTCCTGGTGGCCGCGCCGGTGCTCGGCGTGATCGGGCGGCGCGGCCTGCGCGAGGCGTTGACCCCCCGAATCCTGGCCTCCGGGGCGGTTGGCTTCGGCGTGGTGATCGTTCTCCAGAACGCCGGCATCGAACGGACCAGCGTGAGCCACGCCGCGATGATCGTCGGCGCCATCCCCGTGCTGGTGGCGCTGATCGCCGCCGGGCTCGGTGAGGCCGCGACGCGCCCGCTCGCCTGGGCCGGCTATGCGGTGGCGCTCATGGGCATCGCCTTCGTCGCCGGCGCGGGCGGCGGCGGCGGCAGTCCTCGCGGCGACCTGCTCGTGCTGGGGTCGGCCGTGGTGTCGGCCGGCTTCATCGGGATTCAGCCGCGCCTGCTGGCCGACCGCGACGCGGCGGCGGTGACCGCCGTGCAGTTCGCCGGGGGCGCGCTGGTCGCCTTCCCGGTTGCCGTGCTCACCGGCGGAATGCCCCACGGGCCGACGGCAATGGTTCCCGCGCTCGCCCTGGCGGCGCTCGCGCTGGCGGGCACGCCGCTGCCGTTCTGGCTGTTCGCCTTCGGCCAGGCCCGGGTTCCCGCCGAACTGGCCGGCGCGTTCCTGAATCTCGAGCCGGTGGTCGGGGCCGCCGCGGGCTGGCTGGCGCTGGGTGAGCCGGCCGGAATAGGCCAGCTCGCCGGAGTCGCCGCCGTGCTGGCTGGAATCGCCATGAGCATCGTGCCGGCCAAGCCCGCCGCTTCGACCTCGCGGGTCAGCGTGCGCTTGCGCCAGCTCGCCTACGAAGTTCTCAGCTTCCGAGCGTGAGCGCGGGCAGCGGTCCCCGGGCCGGGGTCAACGCCACCACGGCCGGCGCCGGATCTGGGCGACCTGCGCGGCCGGCGTGACGAGCTCCGCGAGGTGTTCTCCGAGATGGCTGAGGTGCTCGCACAGCCAGACGCCGTAGTAGGACGCCGGCGCGTCCTTGTTCTCGGACGGCCCAAGCGAGGGCGGCTGAAGCTCACGGGGGGTGACGTGGTTCGGTGGGGCGACCAGCGCGGCGAGCTGCTCGTACCACGTCGCCAGGGTCTCGGTGCGCCGTTCGAGGGTGTCTCGCACAGTGTCGATGGCTCTGGCGTCGCCCGGAAGCTCGGCGATTGCGTGGGCGGTGAGTCGCAGCCGCAGTGAGCCGCCGACGAGGCGCCACAGCTCCTGCCGGCCGATGTGCTTGGTGCCCTGCTCGGTCAGCAACCCGCGCAGCGCTTCGTCCAGACGCGCCCCCGCCGCGGCAGCCGCCGCCGCGGTGTCCGGTGCGGTGCCGCGCAAGCCGGCCGCCCAGTCCACGGCCTGTCTCAGGTAGGCCGCTCCCGCGCGATACGCGTCGGCCAGGTCGTCGCCGACCACCGCGGCCACACCGCGGGGCCAGAACAGGGCCCCGACGGCCACGCTGACCGCGCACCCGATGGCGACATCCTCGATCCGCACCACGCCGACCTTCCAGCCGACCGGAGCGAGCAGGTTGAACAGGATGGCCACGGTCACGGTGAACGCGGCCTGGCCGACCACAAACGGCGCCGTCCCGGGTGCGTAGGAAGCCACCAGCACGGACACCGGCAACACAACCCACAGGGCGGTCGACCCGCTGCCGATGGCCAGCAGCAGAGCCCCGCCGACCACGAAGCCGAGCGCCGTGCCGGCCAGCGCGCGCAACGCGGTGGCGCCGGTCGAGGCGGCGTTCGTGCGCAGCACCGAGAGCGTCCCCAGCACGACCCAGAAGCCGTGCTGAAGGCTCCCCAGGTCGGCGACCGCCACGGCCGCGCCGAGCGCCACCGCGCCGCGCAGGCTGTTGACGAACCAGACCGACCGGACGCTGGCGTGGGTGTGGGCGGCCGACACGACGCTCGACACCCGCCGGCCGGCCCGCGCGGCCGCGGTGGAGCCGCCGTACCAGCGCCGCCGCCGGACCTCCAGCCAGACCGGGTCGACCACTCGCGCCGCGACGAGGGTCTCGACGGCGAACGCCAGGACGGCCACGGCGATCGCGTGGGCATGGAAGGAGGTCTGCGCGGCCTGCCAGGCGCCGTCGCGCACCGGCGGGCGCTCGTCGAGTCCGGCCACGGCCTGGGCCTGGCAGCGCTCGAGCAGTTCGACGTCGGGACGGGCAGAGCCGCCCGTCAGCAGCGCCGCACAGTCGCGGAGGACCTGACAGGTGGTCGAGACGAGCTGGCGCGTTGCCGGCGACGCGTCGCTCAGGTCGGCCCGCTCGCGCACGGCGTCGGCGCTGAGCGCCGTGCACCACTCGAGCAGCTCGACGGCATTGGCGAGCGCCTGGTCGGCCGCAGCGAGGCCGGTCGGCCGGTACGGCGTCGCGGTGAATCGCGCCAGCAGTCCGCGCTTGGCCTCGAGCGAGGCGGCCATCCGGTCCTCGGCCGCCTCTCCCGCCAGCGCCGCGTCGAGTTCGTCGGCCAGCGCGGTCGCCAGCTTGGACGCATCGCCGCGTAGCGCGTTCTCGTCGAGCCGGGGCGAGAGGAGCAGCACCGCCGCGGTTCCGGCCACCGAGGCCATCCCCCAGCCCAGGAGCCGGTCGGGGACCATCGAGATCGTGCCGAGCGACGCGGCGGGGAGGATGTAGGCGAGCAGCGCGGCGGTCACTCCCGCCGCCGCGTTCGGCCCGGCGATGCCGGCGAAGAACACGGCGAAGGTGACCGGCACGGTGACCAGCGCGGCAAGCGCGGTCGAGGAGCTCACGACGGTTCCGACGGTGAGCAGCGCGCTGCCGGCGAGCGCCAGCGCGGTGTGGGCGAGCAGCTTGTCGCGCCGCGTGCCACCGAACCCGGCCAGCACCAGCGTGGCGAAGCCGCCGAACGCGGCGAAGGTGGCGATCTGGAGGTTCCCGATCGCCTTGTCGGTCAGCGCGAACAGCCCGCACACGACGAGCACCGCGCGAACCGCACGCAGCGCGGCGGGAACCGACCACACCGGAATCCAGCCGCCGGGCGTCATCTACGGAGAGTCGGTCAGCTGAAGGATCAGCTTGCCGGTGTTCTCGCCGCGGAACAGCCGGAGGAAGACCTCGGGGAACTGCTCGAGCCCGCCGCGTATGACGTCCTCGCGGGATTGCAGCTCGCCGGCGCTGAGCCATTCGGCCAGCTGCGCGATCGCCTCCGGGTAGCGCTTCGCGAAGTCGAACACGAGAAACCCGGTCATCGTGGCTCGCTGCACGAGCAGCTGCATGTAGTTGGCCGGTCCGCGCGGCGGCTGCTCCGCGTTGTACTGCGAGATCGCGCCGCAGATCACGATTCGGGCGCCCCGGGCGATGCGGCGCAGGACCTCGTCGAGGGTCTCGCCGCCGACGTTGTCGAAGTACACGTCGATGCCGTCGGGCGTGTGGCGGCGAAGCTCGGAGCGCAGTTCGCCGCGCTTGTAGTCGATCGCGGCGTCGAACCCGAGCTCCTCGACCACCCACGCGCACTTCTCGGGGCCGCCGGCGATGCCCAGCGTGCGGCAGCCCTTGCTGCGCGCGATCTGTCCGACCACGCTGCCCACCGCGCCGGCGGCGCCCGACACGACCACGGTCTGTCCGGGCTCGGGCCTCCCGATGTCGAGCAGCCCGAAGTAGGCGGTCAGCCCGGTCATCCCGAGCACGCCGAGATGGACCGGAGCCGGAGCCAGGGAGGTGTCGACCTTGCGCACGGCCTGGCCGTCGGACACGGCGTAGCGCTGCACGCCGAACATCCCGGTCACCAGCTCCCCGGCCTTGAAGTCCGGATGCCTGGACTCGGTCACCTGCCCGATCGCGCCGGCCCGCATCACCTCGCCGATGCCCACCGGCGCTACGTACGAGCGAGCCTCGTTCATCCACCCGCGCATGGCCGGATCGAGCGAGACGTATTCGAGCTTCACTCCGAACTGTCCCTCGCCGGGCTCCGCCGCCGGCTCCTCGACGTACTCCCAGTCGGAGTCTTTCGGCAAACCGACCGGCCGGGCGGCCAGTCGCCACTGAGCGTTGAGTGCGGTCACTGTCGGCAGGCTACTCGACGCCGCGCTCGCGTCAGGCTGGCGATCGTGGTGATCGCGAGGACGAGCGCGATGACCCCGAGCGAAACCGCGGTCGAAATGTGCAGGTGGAAGAACTCGAGGACGAGCTTCACGCCGATGAACCCGAGTACGACGGCCAGCCCGCTCGACAGGTAGACCAGCCGGTCGAGTAAGTCGGCGACCAGGAAGTACAGGGCCCGAAGTCCGAGCAGCGCGAACGCGTTGGCAGCGAACACGACGTAGGCGTGCGGGGTGACCCCGAACACGGCCGGAATCGAGTCAAGGGCGAACACGACGTCGGTGGTGGCGATGGCGAGCAGCGCGAGGAGCATCGGCGCCAGGCCACGCCGCCGCGCCGCGGCCATCACCGGGTTGTCCTCGATCGACGGGTCGGCGTCGCGCTGGCGAAACAGCTGCACCGCGGTCGCGGTGAGCCCCAGCCCGAACAGCAGGTAGGTGAACGAGAACGCGTCGAGCATCACCGCTCCGAGCGCGATGAACGCGGTGCGCAGCGCCAGTGCGCCCGCGATCCCGATCGTCAAGAGGCGCGGCTGCTGCGCCGCCGGCACGGCGAACGTGCTCATGATGATCACGAACACGAACAGGTTGTCGATCGACAGGCTGCGTTCGACGACGTAGCCGGCGAAGTACTGCGCTCCGATGTCCCAACCCGCGACGAGGCCAAGCACGCCGCCGAACAGCAGCGCCACCGCGACGTAGAACAGCGACCATCCAGCGGCCTCGCGCAGGCCGACGGGATGCGGGCTACGCCCCTGCCACAGATCGAAGGCGATCAGGCACGCGATCGCCGCGACCGTCGCCGCCCAGCCCATGATCGTCGCCTGGAACACGTGTTGTTGATCGTGCTCCGGTTGGCTCGCCACGCCAATGAGGCAAAGACCCCATCAAGTTCATCCCTAGGAGGTCAGGGCGGACCACGCGCGGGCGATGTCGGCGCCGAGGCGGCAGTTGCCCCGGACGATCTCGAGGTTGACCGCCACGCTCGTGCGCTCGGTGTGCTGGTGGATGTAGTCGAGCAGGAACGGGGTGATCTCCTTGCCCCGGACCGCGCCGGCCTCGGCCGCACCGAGTGCCTCGGCGAGCAGCCGGTCGTGCAGGGCGGGATCGAGCTGCTCGGACTCCGGCAGTGGGTTCGCCACGAGGATCCCGCTTTCCCGGCCCAGCGCGTCCGCCGCGTGCATGATCTCGGCGATCTCGTCGGGGCTGCTGACCGAGTGCTCGACCGAGAAGCCGCTGTCAGCGAGGTAGAAGGCCGGGAAGCGCTCCGAGCCGAACACGAGCACGGTGACGCTGAGTGTCTCGAGCCGCTCGAGCGTGGCGCCGATGTCGAGGATCGACTTGACGCCGCCCGAGATGACCGTGATCGGGCAGGTGCCGAGGATCCCGAGGTCGGCCGATTCGTCGAAGGTGGCGGTCGCGCCCCGGTGCACGCCGCCGATCCCGCCCGTCGCGAACACGCGGATCCCGGCGCGCGAGGCGAGCAGGGTGGTGGCGGCGACGGTAGTCCCTCCGGTGGCGCCTTTGGCCATCGCCACCGGCAGGTCACGGGCGCTCAGCTTGAGGGCGTCGTCGGTCCCGACCAGTCGCTCGAGCTCGTCGGGCTCGAGGCCGATGTGGGGGACTCCCTCGAGCACGGCGATGGTGGCCGGCACCGCGCCGCGGTCGGCCACCGTGCGCTCGAATTCGCGGGCGGCCTCGAGGTTCTCGGGCCGCGGCAGGCCGTGGGTGATGATCGTCGACTCGAGCGCGACGACCGGATCACCGGCGGCGAGCGCCCGGGCGACCGTCTCGGAATGGACAACGCGGCTCACGGACGAGTGATCATGTCAGCATGGGGGCCGACCGACCCAGCGACTCGCCGCCCTCGATCTGCACGATCGGGGACCTGATCCTGGACGTGGTAGTGGTGCCGCACGGGCCACTGGCCGCGGACGGCGACACGCCGGCCGCTATCCGTGTGCTCGCCGGCGGCCAGGCGGCGAACGTGGCCGCGTGGGCGAGCGCGCTAGGGGCGCGGAGCCGGCTGATCTGCAAGCGGGGAGACGACGCCGCGAGCCAGCTGGCGGCCGAAGAGCTCGCGCGTCACGGCGTCGAGATCCTCGGGCCGGTGGTCTCCGGTCGCGGGGGTGTGGTCGTGTCCACGCGCGACACGTCCGGCGGGCGGACGATGGCCTCGGATCGGGGCGTGGCCTCGGGGCTCGAACCGGCCGAGCTCGATCCGGCCTGGGCGCGCTCGTGCGACGTGCTCCACGTCTCGGGCTATTGCCTGCTGCGCGACCCGATGGCCGAGGCGGCCATCGAGGCGGCCCGGCTGGCCCCCCGGGTGAGCGTCGATCTGGCCTCGGCGCATGACATCGAGCTAGCCGGCTCCCGGCAGTTCGCCGCTCGCCTGAGGGCCCTGGCGCCCGACCTCGCGTTCGCCACCGAAGGCGAGCGCGCCGCGGTCCCGGACTTCGACGGCACCTGGGTGACCAAGCTCGGCGCCCGCGGTGCGGAGTTCCCTGAGGGCCTTTATCCCGCGCCGCCGGTCGATGCGGTGGACACGACCGGCGCCGGGGATGCCCTGGCGGCCGGTTACCTCGTGGGAGGTCCCGAGCTCGCGATCGAAGCAGCCGCGCGCTGCGTCACCATGATCGGTGCGATGCCATGAGCTTCGGCGCAGATCGACAGTCGCATCAAGCCCGCGAGATGGCGGAGTCGTTCGGCTCCGATCCCGAGCGCTATGACCGGACGCGGCCCAGCTACCCCACCGCGATGGTCGAGCGCGTGGCGGCTGCCATCCCCGGACCGAACGTCCTCGACGTCGGCTGCGGGACCGGCATCGCCGCGCGCCAGTTCCAGGCGGCCGGATGCCGAGTGCTCGGCGTCGAGGTCGACCCGCGCATGGCGGAGTTCGCGCACGAGAGCGGGATCGAGGTAGAGGTCGCCAGGTTCGAGGACTGGGACCCCGCCGGGCGGACGTTCGACGCGGTCGTCTCCGGGCAGACGTGGCACTGGGTGGATCCCGTCGCCGGGGCGGCCAAGGCGGCGGAGGTGCTTCGGCCAGCTGGTCGGCTGGCGCTGTTCTGGAACGTGCAGCAACCGCCCGCGGGCCTGGCCGAGGAATTCTCCGCCGTCTACCGCCGGCTGCTGCCCGGCTCTGTGTTCGCCGCCGCCCAAACCACCCCCGGCTCTGCCGCCTACTCCAGGCTCGTCGGCAACGCGGCGGAGGGCATCCAGGCGGACGGGAGGTTCGGCCACCCCGAGCGATGGCAGTTCGACTCCGAGCAGGTCTACACCCGAGATGAGTGGCTGGACCAGGTCCCCACCGCCGGCGGCCACAGCCGGTTCCCGCCGGCTATGCTCGACGAGCTGCTTGCCGGCCTGGGTGAGGCGATCGACAGGGACGGAGGCAGCTTCATGATGCGCTACGCCACGGTGGTCCTAATCGCCGAGCGGATTTACGCCGCGCCGTGAGCGGTAGCGCCGCCGGCGCAGCGGCCGGTCATAGTCGAGCACCGATCCCGATCCGGGCGGCACCCCGGTCCGCGTCCCCTTCGGGGCGATCGCCCGCACGATCAGCTGCCGCCGGGTCTCGAGCTCGCCCGTCGGCATCCCGAGGCGTAAGGCGAGCTCGCCGGCCGGGACGCCGTGGATGAGCATCGCGACGATCGCCTGGTCGTGCGGTGCCAGGCGAGCCGAGAGCGCGCCCGCGACCGATGCCGGAATGGCCGGGAAGTACTGGCGGCCGTGGACCAGACGGCGCACGGCGATGGTCAGCTCCTCGCCCAGCGTCGCCTTCGGGAGCATGCCGTCCGCCCCGGCGACGATGGCCGCGACGGCCAGCGTGGTGTCGGCGAACGCGGAGTAGATCAACACCGGTGGTGCGTCCGGATCCTGCTTGATCTGCCGGGTCAGCCATAGCCCGTCTCGGTCGCCGAGGTGGTAGTCGATGATCGCCACGTCGGCCCAGCGGGCCACTGCGCTGGTGTCGCGTGACGCGCTGCCGTGTTCGGCGATCATGACCATGTCTGGTTGGTCGGTGATCAGCTGTCGTATCTCGTGCCTGACCGCCGGGTGGTCATCGACGAGCAGGACGTGGATCGGGGCGGCTCCGTCGAGCGTCCCGGGATCGGCTGGCAGTGTCGTGTGCATGGTCATGGTCATGCCTCCAGTGGCACCTCGAGCCGGACTTCGCAGCCCGAGCCCGAGCGCCGGTTGTCGATTTCGAGTTGCGCGCCGATCAGCGCCGCACGCTCGCGCATGCCCCGCATTCCGGTGCCGGGGCTGTGTCCAGGCGCCAACCCGAGGCCGTTGTCACGCACGATCAGGAGCACGCGATCGAGATCGCACGTAAGCGTCAGCTCGGCCCGGCTCGACGCCGAATGGCGCGCGACGTTGGTCAGTGCCTCTTGCGCGACCCGATAGGCGACCAGCTCAACCTCCGGTGCGAGCGGGGGAAGCGACAGCGGGAGGTCCTCGTCGATCTCCAGCCCCAGTTGCTGAGCGAACCGGTCGGCCAGCACGGCCAAGGCGCTGGGCAGACCGAGATCGTCGAGCGCCTCGGGTCGCA
Organism: uncultured Solirubrobacterales bacterium; assembly: GCA_963834675.1. GTDB lineage: Bacteria > Actinomycetota > Thermoleophilia > Solirubrobacterales > Solirubrobacteraceae > Palsa-465. Next base: position 200,440 of record CAWICS010000005.1, on the reverse strand, counting down.
GCTCGATGGCGATCCGCCGGACATCCTCCAGGCTGTCACGCACGACGTCCTGGACGGCTAGCACGTTCTCCTCCAGCCTGGTTGGCGCCTGTGCGGAGAGGCGCGAGAGCCCGAGCAGCACGGCCGTGAGCTCCTGGCCGACCTGGTCGTGTAGCTCCTGGGCGATCCGGAGCCGCTCGGCCTCCTGGGCGCGCAGCACGCGGCCGGTCGCCTCGCGCCGCTCGGCCTGGAGGCGCTCGAGCATCTGATTGAAGGTGAGCGCGAGCTCGCCGGCCTCCGAGGTCGGCTCGGCGTCGGGGATGCGGTGACCGAGCGTCGAGTAGTCGACCTGGCGAGCGAAGGCGGTCAACGCCTGGACGGGTCCGACCACGTGACGCAGCAGGTAGACGTTTACGATCACGACGAGCGCCACCGTGCCGAGGACGACCAGGAGCTCCTCATCGAGCGCGAGCGCGGACACCTTGCCGGGGGCGAGGAGGGCGACCGTCAGCGTGACCGCGGCGGCCAGCAGCAGGGCGTTGATCGCCGCGACCCGGTAGAGCAGCGGAACGTAGCGGGGCTGACTCATGCGCGCGGTGGGGTCGGGAGTCCTTCGAGCCGCCTGAGCAGCTCCCAGAGCCGGGACTCCATGGCCGCGGGCGACAGACCCAGGGTGCCGGCGACCTCGGCGGGATCGAAGCCGGCGAGCAGAAGCCCGAATATCGCCTGCTCCTCATGGTCCAGCCGTCGGCGGAGGCTCTCTCCGAGCCGGGGTGGGATCGCGGGCAGATGGCGCGCGCCGGACGCCGCGCAGCGGATCTCATGGCACAGGTCGGATCCGATCCTGCCCTTGCTGACGATCGCGTCGGCCTCCGCGACCACCGCCGCTGCGGCCAGCACACCGTCGGTGTAGGCCGAGTAGATGAGCACGGCCGGCGGGTCGGCGAGCCGCTTGAGCTTGCGGCTCAGCCAGAGCCCATTGCGCCCGCCGAGCTGGTAGTCGACCACCGCGACGTCGACCGGCTCGCGCTTGGCGATGTCCACCCCCGCCTCGGCGGTAGCCACGGCGGCGACCACGTGGAAGTCGGCCTCGTCGGCCAGAAGCTCGCGCAGGCCCGCGCGGACGGCCGGGTGATCGTCGACCACGAGCAGGCGCGTGGGCGCGAGCGGGTCATCGCGCGACGTGTCATGCTCGGCAGTGGGGGGCTGGGCGAGGCAGGTCATCGGTCCTCCTGAGAGGTGTGAGAGCGACTGGATGGACCCAGCTTGCGCGACGAACGTCGTTCACACCATGGTGTCCAGCCCCCATTTCTCGGCCGGAGGGGTTAGGGCTCGATCAGGCCCTGGCGGATCGCGTACCGAGTGAGCTCGACGCGATCGCGCATGCCGAGCTTGTCGAGGATGTTGGCGCGGTGGCGCTCGACGGTCTTCTGGGAGATGACCAGCGTCTCGGCAATCTGCTTATTGGTGTAGCCCTCGGCGACCAGCTTGACCACCTCCTGCTCCCGCAGCGTGAGCGGGTCCTCACGGAGCGGCAGGTCCTGCCGGGCTCGATGCAGGAAGTCCTCGATCAGCGGTGTCCGGGCGCCCGGATACAGGAACTTCTCGCCGCGCATTGCCGCCCGGACGGCCTCGACGAGGTCGCGGTCGGCGACCGTTTTCAGCACGTATCCCGAGGCGCCGGCTTTGAGCGCCTCGTACAGGTACCGCTCGTTCTCGTGCATCGAGAGCATCAGGATCCGAAGCTCGGGCCGGCGGCGGTGAAGCTCGCGCGCGGCATGCAGGCCGGTCATCCGCGGCATCGTGATGTCGATCACGGCCAGATCGACGTCGTCCTGGAGGCCGCGCTGCACTGCCTGCGCCCCGTCCCCGACTTCGGCGACCACGTGCATGTCCGGCTGCGCGTCGAGCACCATGTGCAGACCGTGGCGAACCACCGCGTGATCGTCGGCTAGGAGGATGCGCGTGGTCAGCGGGATCATCACCCGGCCCCGATCGGCACGCGGAGGGACACCTCGGTTCCCGGGCCCGGCTGAGCGTCGTGGATCTCGAGCGCCGCTCCGACCAGGCCGGCGCGCTCGCGCATGCCGCGCATCCCGCTTCCGGTGGGTTGTCCGGCGGGCAGGCCTCGGCCGTGATCGCGGACGGTCAGGATGAGAACGCGGTCGTGTGGCTGGAGGCTGAGCTCGGCCCGGTCGCTACCGGAGTGCCGGGCCACGTTGGTGAGCGCCTCTTGGGCCACGCGGTAGATGACCAGCTCGGTGCTCGCCGGCAGCTCGGGCAGCACTTCGGCGACGGCACACGACACCTCCAGACCGGACTGCTGCGCGAAGCGGTCGCACAGGACGGACAGCGCACTGGGCAGCCCGAGATCGTCGAGGGCTTCGGGACGCAGCTCAATGGCGATGCGCCGGAGGTCCTCGAGGCCTGTCCGCACCGAGCTCTGAACCTCGAGCACGGCCGGGTGCAGCTCCTCGGGCGCGCGCGCGTGGAGACGCGAGAGGAGCAGCAGGACGGCGGTGAGCTCCTGGCCAACCTGGTCGTGCAGCTCCTGCGCGATGCGCAGGCGCTCCGCTTCCTGTCCGGCCAGGACCCGGCCGGTCGCCTCGCGTCGCTCGGCCTGGAGCCGCAGGAGCATGTGGTGGAAGGTGTGGGCCAGTTCGCCGGCCTCCGAGCTCGGCTCAGCGTCGGCTACGGCCGGCATCGGATCGGTGAGGTCGACGCCCCGCGCCAGGACGGTGAGACGCTGCACCGGTCCCACCACTCGTTGGAGCAGGGCGAGGTTCAGGAGGACGACGAGGACGAGCGCGGCGATCAACACCAGACCTTCCTCGTCGATCCGGTATGAGGACTCGTGGCCGGGGACGAGGATGACGATGGTCAGCGCGACGGCCAGCAGCAGAAGCAGCGCGTTGATCGCCGCGACGCGCTGAAACAGCGAGACGTACCGCCGCGAACGGGGCTCGGGATGCGTGGAGGCGTCAGCGCGACGGTGGCGGGGCACACGCCGAGTCTGACATCGGGGCCCGGCTTCAGCCGAACAGTGCGGCGGCGTGCTGAGCGAGCAGCATCCAGGCGCCGGCGGCGACCGCCGCCAACGCCCGGGGCTCGGGCTCGGATCACCTGCGCGAGGCCGTCGATCTGGTGGGGATCCGGTGAGCGCGCTCAATCGGGCGTTCCTGGTCGGCCGTGTGGGCTGGACCCGCAAACGCGTTGCTGATCATCTCGGGCGCGTTCGGCCTGTTCCAGCGCGAGGCCGTCCAGGAGGTCGGCGGCTTCGCGACCGACACCGTGGGAGAGGACATGGAACTCGTGGTCCGCCTGCATCGGCATTTCCGCGCCCGTGGCCTCCCTTACCGAATCGAGTTCGTGGCCGACCCGGTGTGCTGGACCGAGGTTCCCGAGGATCTCGGCAACCTCTCGCGTCAACGGCGGCGCTGGCACCGAGCACTCGGCCAGACGCTGTGGCGTCACCGCCGCGCGGTGGGCAATCCGCGCTACGGCGCGTTCGGGCTCCTTGCGTTGCCGTACTTCGTGCTGTTCGAGTTCCTCGGTCGGGTGGTCGAGACCCTGGGGGCGGCACTGACCGTGGTCGCGTTCGCGGTCGGCGACCTGTCGCTCACATCGTTCGTCGGCTTCCTGCTGCTCGCTTTCCTGGTCGGGGTCGTGCTTTCGATCGCCGCGCTCGCCCTGGAGGAAATTCAACTTCCGCCGCCACCAGCGCACGCGGGACGTGGTGGCGATGGTGCTCTACAGCGTGATCGAGAACTTCGGCTACCGCCAGCTCAACGACCTGTTCCGGGTCTTCGCGCTGTTTGACTTGGCTCGCCGGAAGCAGGGGTGGGGCGCCCAGCGCCGGCGCGGCATCGGCAACCTGGCCGCCGCCGGCGGAAGCGAGAAGCGGCGCTAGCCGACCCTCGCCGGCGCCGCGGAGCGTGTCGTCGAACCCTGCCGCGAGCCGAGCGCCCGGCGGAGGTCCGCTACGAGGTCGGCGGGGTCCTCGATCCCGCAGCTCAGCCGGATCAGATCGGGTGGGACGGCGGCCGCCGAGCCCTCGACGGTCTGGTGGGTCATGGCCTGCGGCACCTCGATCAGCGACTCGACCCCGCCGAGCGACTCGGCCAGCGTGAACAGGCGGGTCCGGGAGGCGATCGCATGTGCGTAGGGGTGGCGGAAGCTGACCATGCCGCTGAACCCGGGCCAGCGCACGTCCTGGACTCCGGGGGCGGAGCGCAGGAACTCCACCACGGCGGCGGCGCTGCGCGCGTGGGCATCCATGCGCAGGTGCAGCGTGCGCAGCCCGCGGTGCAACAGGAAGCAATCGAACGGGGCGGGGATGGCGCCCGCGGCGTTCTGGACGAAGCGCACGCGCTCGTGCCATTCGGGGCTGCGGGTGATGACCGCACCGCCCACGACGTCGGAGTGGCCGCCGAGGTACTTGGTCGTCGAGTGAACGACGAAATCGGCGCCGAGCTCCAGCGGGCGCTGGTTGGCCGGCGTGGCGAACGTGTTGTCGACCACGACCATCGCGTCTCGGCTCGCCGCCACGACAGCCCGGATGTCGATCACGTCGAGCTTGGGGTTGGTCGGCGACTCGACCCAGATCAGACGGGTCTCCGGGCGGATCGCCCGGGCCACGGCATCCGGGTCGGTCTGGTCGACCAGGTCGTAGGCCAGCCCCCAATCGGACATGACCTTGTCGACCAGGCGGTACGTTCCGCCGTACAGGTCGGCCGGCAGCACGATGTGCGAGCCGGTTTTACACATCGCCGTGAGCAGGGCGTGCTCGGCGGCCAGGCCGGACGCGAAGGCGACGGCCAGTCCGCCCTCCAGTTCGCCGAGCGCGATTTCCAGCGCGCTCCGCGTGGGATTGGCCGTGCGGGCGTAGTCGTAGTCGCCGATGAACTCCCCGGGCCGGGGCTGGGCGTAGGTCGAGGTCTGGTGGATGGCCGGGATGACCGAGCCGTAGCTCGGATCGGGCGTCAGCCCCGCGTGCACCGCGCGGGTGGCGAAGGCATCCCGCCGGCCGTCCTGCGGCTCGCGGTCACTCACGATGCGAGGGCTTCAAGGAGGTCCGTGCGAGTGACGATACCCTCCGCCCGGCCGTCGCGGGTGACCAGCAGGGCCTGCTGATCGCCCACCAGCAGCTCGACCGCGTCGCGTACGGGATCGTCGATCGACACGGCCGGGAAGGGGGCTTCCATCACCTCGACGACCTCCGCGTCGAGCGCGCTCGGATCCTCGGCGGCGCGCCTCAGCAGGCCCCGCTCGCCGATCGCTCCTACCATGGTGGCTGGATCGTGCGCGCTCACCACCGGCAGCTGGGAGACGCGGTGCTCGTGCAGGAGGGCCACCGCGTCACGCACCCGGAAGTGGCTCTGAACCGTGACCAGGGGCGGGATCTCGCCCGCTTCGCGCTTGCGAGCCAGGACGTCGCCGACGCGCAGCTTGGAGTCGCGGGCCAGGAACCCGTACTGGCGCATCCAGGCATCGGAGTAGATCTTGGACAGGTAGGAGCGCCCGCCGTCGGGCAGGATGACGACGATCAGCGCGTCGGGATCTTCTGTCTCGGCGGCGACGTGGAGCGCGGCATGGAGGGCCAGTCCGCCCGAGCCGCCGGCCAGGATGCCTTCGAGCTGGGCGAGCCTGCGGGTGGTCAGGAACGCGTCCTGGTCGGACACCGTCACCCACCGGTCCACCACGGTCGGGTCGAAGGTCTCCGGCCAGAAGTCCTCGCCGACCCCCTCGACCAGATACGGCCGCACGTTGTCGGGTCCGCCGGAGTAGATCGAGCCCTCGGGGTCGGCGCCGATCACGGTCAGATCCGGCTGGCGCTCGCGCAGGTAGCGGGCGATGCCGGTGATCGTGCCGCCGGTGCCCACCCCGGCCACCAGATGGGTGATCTGACCCGCAGTCTGCTCCCAGATCTCCGGGCCGGTCGAGTCGTAGTGGGCCTGCGGGTTGGCTGGGTTGAAGTACTGGTTTGGCTGGAACGCCCCGGGTATCTCGGCGGTCAGCCGGTCGGCCACGCGGTAGTACGACTGGGGCGATTCGGGGGAGACGTCGGTGGGCGCCAACACGACGTCCGCCCCGTAGGCGCGAAGGAGATCTATCTTCTCCCGCGACATCTTGTCCGGCATCACGGCGATGACGCGGTATCCCTTGAGCCGCGCGGCGATGGCCAGGCCGGTGCCGGTGTTCCCCGAGGTGGGCTCGACGATCGTGCCGCCGGGCTGCAGGTGCCCGTCGCGCTCGGCCGCCTCGATCAGCGCGACCGCGACGCGGTCCTTGATCGAGCCCCCCGGGTTGAACGATTCGACCTTCGCCACCAGACGAGGCTTGAGGCCCGCGCCGATCCGCGACAGGCGGACCAGTGGCGTGTCGCCGATCGTGTCGAGAATAGAGTCGTGCACAATCGGCGTGATGGCGGTGATCGACATACCTTCAGTCTGATGATGCTTCGGCTGATTGACAAGTCGCCGAAGATCGTGCGGTATTTTGCCGCTTTGTCGGATATTCTTCGACTTAGGACCTAATGGCCCGCTCGACACCGAATGATCCGCAGTCCCTGGTCGACGCCGTAGATCGAGCGATGCTCGAGTTGCTGGCCAAGGACGCGCGAATCCCCAACCAGCGCATGGCCGAGCGGGTGGGAATCGCGCCGTCGACCGCGGTGGCGCGGCTGCGTTCCCTGCGCGAGCGCGGGGTGATCCGCGGCTTTCACGCCGAGGTCGACCTGGCCGCGCTCGGTCGTCCGCTCCAAGCGCTGATCGCGGTGCGACTGGCAGTGCACGCCCGCGACCAGATCGACGATTTCACCAACGCGGTCCGTCAGCTCCCGGGCGTGCTGATGGTGTTTCACCTGACCGGCGTGACCGACTACCTGGTGTGGGTGGCGGCGGCCGACGCGCAGGACCTGCGGGAGTTTGTGGTCGACCACCTGGCCACCCATCCGTCGGTCTCGCACGCCGAGACCTCGCTGATCTACGAGCACCGGCGCGGGCCCGGCGTGTGGGGAGCCGCGGATCCGGCATGAGGAGCGCCGCGCGCGTCGCCGGGCTTGGCACGACCATCTTCACCGAGATGAGCGCGTTGGCGCTGCGGACAGGCGCGATCAACCTCGGCCAGGGGTTCCCCGACATCGATGGACCGGCGTCGGTCATCGAGGCGGCGGTGAGCGCTCTGCGCGGCGGGGAGAACCAGTACGCACCGCTGCCGGGCGTGCCGGCGCTGCGCGAGGCTGTTCTGTCTCATCAGCGTGACTGGTATGGGTTGGAGCCCGAGGACGTGCTGGTCACATTCGGGGCCACCGAGGCGATCGCCGCTGCGTTGCTCGGGTTGTGCGATCCGGGCGACGAGGTCGTCGTGCTCGAGCCCTACTACGACTCGTATGCGGCGTGCATCGCGTTCGCCGGTGCGGTTCGGCAGCCGGTGACGCTGCGCCCGCCGGGCTTCGAGGTGGATCCTGATGCCCTGCGCGGCGCAATCGGTCCGCGCGCACGGCTGCTGCTGCTGAACTCGCCCCACAACCCGACCGGGCGCGTGCTGACCCGGAGTGAGCTCGAGATGCTGGCGACCGCATGCGTCGAGCACGACCTGATCTGCGTGACCGACGAGGTCTACGAGCATCTCGTCTACGACGGCGAGCACATTCCGATCGCCACGCTCCCCGGGATGGCTTCGCGCACCCTGACGATCTCGAGCGTCGGGAAGTCGTTCTCGTTCACCGGCTGGAAGATCGGCTGGTGCTCGGGGCCGGCTCCGCTTGTCGCCGCGACCCGCTTGGTCAAGCAATACCTCACGTTCGCCGGCGGCACTCCGCTTCAGCACGCGGCGGCAGCCGCCCTGCGATTGCCCTCCGCGGAGATCGCCGCCCTGGCCGACGATCTGCGGACCAAGCGCGATCAGCTGTGCGCCGGGCTTAAGGCGGCCGGTCTGCGACCGTACCTGTCGGCCGGGACCTACTTCATCAACGCCGACGTGGGCACCGACGCGGTCGAGTTCTGCACGGCGCTGCCGGAGCGCTGCGGGGTGGTGGCCATCCCGACCAGCGTGTTCTATGACGACAAGGACGCAGCGCGGGGGCTCGTCCGGTTCGCCTTCTGCAAGCGCGCGGAGGTGATCGCCGAGGCGGCACAGCGCCTGGCCACGCTCGGTTGAGCCGGCCTGACACCATGCTGGGATGGCTCGCCGTCTGATCTCCAGCGGTTCGCAGTTCGAGCGCGACGTCGGATATTCGCGGGTGGTCGTCGACGGCGAATGGGCATTCGTCGCGGGAACAACGGGATTCGACTACGCCGCGATGACGATCTCCGACGACGTCGCCGAGCAGACCCGTCAGACGCTTCGGAACATCAGCTCGGCGCTGTCGGACGCCGGGTTTGTGCTCGCAGACGTGGTCCGGGCGACGTACTACCTGCCGAGCGCAGCGGACTTCCCGGCTTGCTGGCCCGTCCTGCGCGAGTACTTCGGCGAGATCCGGCCGGCGAGCACGATGCTCGTCGTCGGGCTGGCCGATCCGCGGATGAAGATCGAGATCGAAGTCACCGCAAAACGGAGTGGCTCTGGGAAGGATCGGAAGGCAGCAGCGTCGCTTTAGGCAAGGACACGAACAACAAGGAGGTCCTTACTCATGACGTTGCAAATAATGCGCCGTATCGGAGTCGTAGCGATTGCCGTCACTGGCGCCGTGCATCTTCAGCAATACCTGGGTGACTACCAGTCGATTCCGACAATCGGTCCGTTGTTTCTCCTCAATGCGATCGGGGCCGGAGCGGTCGCGGTCGGCTTGCTGCTTCCGGTGGAGCGGTGGTTCGGGGCGCGCCGCGGCGAGGTCGCCGTCGGCCTGCTGGCGCTAGGCGGGGTTGCGATCGGACTCGGAGCGTTGATCTCGCTCTACGTCGCGGAGACCAGCACGCTGTTCGGGTTCTCCGAGGGAACGCTCGAGACCGTGATGTGGATCGCGATAGTCGCCGAGGCCACGGCCGTGCTCGTGCTGGGGCCGGTGGCCGTGGCCAACTTGGTCCGGTCCTCTCCTACGCGGGCGACAGCAGATCCTCGAGCTGTGCGGTCGTGATCACGTCGGCCTGACGGGGGAAGATCCGCTCGATGAGGAACTCGTGTACCTCGGCATCGGGATCGGCGGTGGCGTCGGCGAGCACCGCGACGCGGTAGTCGCGGTCGCTGGCGTCGCGCACGGTTGACAGCACCACGCCGCTGGTGCTGATGCCAGCCAGGATCACGGTATCGACGCCGCGACCGCGCAACTGCTCGTCGAGGTCGGTGGTCGAGAACGCGCCGACGCGCGTCTTGCGCACGACGATGTCACCGTCGTTCGGCGCGACGCTCGCGTGAACTGCGGTGGCGGGGGAGTCGTCGTGGAACGGTTGGGCGGACGTGCCCACGCGCGCGCCTATCCTGCTGGTCGGCGGGATCGCCTCGAAGTCGGCGTCGGTGAATGCGACTCGGACGTAGCCGACCTGCGCGCCGCGGGCGCGGGCGATCGCGATCGCGTCGGCGGCACGCGAGAGCAGATCGTCAGGCTCGCCGAGCATGCCGACGATTGCGTTCTGATAGTCCATCACAAGCAGCGCCGCGCGTCGGGGGTCGATCTGGTCGGTCATGTTGGGCTCCTGGGTTCGGGTGGAGTGTGTCGGTGTGGACGTAGCGGCCGCCGCGCATCAGCGACGCGAGCGCGGCGAGCACCGACAGGCCGGCCGCGACGCTGAACACGATGACCAGGCCGTCGTGGAACGCGGCCGCGATCAGCCGCGGGAAGAACTCGGTGCCGGTCAGCACTTGCTGGTGCACGGGGGAGAGGGACGACAGCGCGCCGGTGGGCCCGAGCAGGTGTGCCACGGGGTTCTCGCCGAGCACCGCGGCGAACATGGAGGAAACCGGCGGGAGGCCCGCCACGTGCTGGGCGACAGTGTGCGGGACGCCCTGCTGGGTCAGGCCGGCGAGCAGATGCCCGGGCAGGCTCGTGGCCAGCCCGGCAATCATCAGCGAGAAGAACACCCCGATCGAGAGTGCCGTGCCCGAGTTCTGGAACGTCGAACGCATGCCGGACGCCGCGCCGCGTTGGCGCGCGGGCACACTGCTCATGATCGACGCTGAGTTGGGCGCGCTGAACATCCCCACGCCGATCCCGTTGAGGGTGATCAACGCGGCGAACGCCCAGTAGGGAAAGTCGACCGGGAGCAGCATCAGCCCGACGAAGCTCGCGGCGAACACGAGCATCCCGGCGGTGGCGAAGCCCCGCGCGCCGAAGCGGTCGGACAGATACCCGCACAGCGGCCCGGAGATCAGGAAGGCGGTGGTCAGCGGCAGCAGGTAGATGCCCGCCCACAACGGCGTCTCGGAGTAGTTGTAGCCGTGCAGCGGGAGCCAGATCCCCTGCAGCCAGATGATCAGCATGAACTGCAGACCGCCGCGCGCCGCGGCCGCGATCAGGCCCGCGGCGCTGCCTGCGGCAAAGGCTCGGATCCGGAACAGGGCGAGCTGGAACATCGGCTCGGCTACGCGGAGCTCGATCATGATGAACGCGGCGAGAATGGCCGGGCCGCCGGCGATCGAGCCAATCACGGCGGGGTTGGTCCAGCCCATGGCGTGACCGCCGTAAGGCTTGACGGCATTGGTGACGCCGATCAGGATCGCGCTGAGGCCGACCGCGAAGGTGATGTTGCCCCACCAGTCGATGCGGCCGGGATGCCGCTCGCCCGTCTCGCGCAGCTTCAAGTAGGCCCAGAAGGTCCCGAACACCCCGACCGGGACGTTGACCCAGAACACCGCGCGCCAGTCGATGGCGGCGAGCAGTCCGCCGGCCACCAGCCCGATGAACTGGCCGGCGATCGCCGCGACCTGGTTGACCCCGAGGGCGAAGCCGCGCTGGTCGGCCGGGAACGCGTCGGTAAGGATCGCGGCCGAGTTCGCCGTGAGCATCGAGCCGCCGAGCGCCTGGACCACCCGCCAGCCGATCAGCCACTGGGCTCCGTGGGCGCCCCTGAACGGATCGAACGACAGCAGGATCGATGCCGCCGTGAACACCGCGAAGCCGCTGTTGTAGATCTTCACCCGGCCGTACATGTCGCCGAGCCGTCCGACGGTGACCACCAGCACGGCCTGGACGAGCCGGTAGCCCATGATCATCCAGAGCAGGTAGCTGATGTTTCCGGCGGCCAGTGGATCAAGGTGGATGCCGCGGAAGATCGCCGGCAGGGCGATGATCACAATCGACCCGTCGAGCGCTGACATGAACACCGCCATCGTGGTGTTCGACAGCGCGACCCATCTGTATCCGTCGCTGTCGGCGGGCGGCGGGCGTGCCGGCATCAGATGCTGTTGGCCAGCCGTTCGAGCAGCGGCGCCGCGGCCGCCAGTTGTGCGAGCTCGGTCGCGGTGAAGCCGGCCGCGAGTGCGGTGGCGAGCTGTTCGGTCCGCTGGGTACGCCTGTGTCGCAGGACCTCGAGACCGGGTTCGGTGATCGACAGAATCATTCGCCGGCCGTCCTCGGGGTCGGGCCTCTTTGCGATCAGCCCTCGCTCTTGGAGGGTGCCAAGCGTCGCCCCCATCGACTGTGGGCTGATCTGCTCGGCCCTGGCCAGCCCGGCCGCCGTGGCCGGGCCACCCCGGTCCAGGCGAGCGAGCGCCGCGCTCTCGGACAGCGTCAGCTCATCCCCGGTCGGGACCTGTCGGAGGCGCCGGAGCAGCAGGCCGATGCTGAGACGGAGCTGGGTCGCGAGCGTGCCGGTGTCCTGCACCATAGTTGTAAGTCTAGCCTGATAAGGTTGGGCTTACTACATGCCGAACGTCCTGACCGCTTGTAGGGGGAGTTCGATCTCGATCGCTTGGCCCGGGCGGGCGTCGACTCGGTCTAGGTCGCGGTGGAGCACCAGGGCGCTGAGTGGCGGGTCGCCGGCCAGGAGCATGCGCGCGAGCGGCACGGTGGGACGGATCTGCTCGATGGTCCGCCTTATGGTGGGTGAGCTGCTGGGCTGAGCCGGTGCGAGCGCGATGCTCTCGGGGCGGTAGAACGCCGTGCCGGTTCCGGACTCCTCGGAGGTGGGGAGCCGGAGATCTCCGAGCGCGATCGTCCCGTGCCGGATCGTGCCGGTGCCGAGTTCGGCCCAGCCGAGGATCCTGGCGACATCCGCGTCGCCCGGACAAGAGACGATCTCGCTCGCGGCCTGAACCTGCCGCAGTTCTCCGTTGACGATGACCGCGATCTCGTCGCCGAGGATCAGGGCTTCCTCGCGGTCGTGGGTGACGTGAACGGCCGGGATGCGAAGATCGGATAGAAGGTGCTGCAGGACGCCGCGGAGGTCTTCGCGGGTTGGCTGGTCGAGGGCTGAGAGAGGCTCGTCGAGCAGCAGCAGCTCTGGTTCCCCGGCCAGCGCGCGGGCGAGCGCGGCGCGTTGGCGCTCGCCGCCGCTGAGCGACCGGGGGCGGCGATCGGCGTGATCGACCAGGCCAAATCGTGCGAGGAGGTCCTCGAGTTGCTTCTCGCGGTTCTCGCCGCGTGCCCTGGGCCCGAAGCGGATGTTGTCGCGCACCGAGAGGTGAGGGAACAATGCCGCGTGCTGGAACACGACGCCGATCCCCCGCTGTTCCGGGGGCGCGCCGGTGATGTCGCGGCCGGCAAGTTGGATGAGACCGGAGACTGGCGGGCGGAATCCGGCGATGGTGTCGAGCAGGGTCGTCTTGCCGGCGCCCGAAGGCCCGAGCACGACAAGCACCTCTCCGGCGCCCACCCGAAGGTCGATGGGGCCGAGGCGAAACGAGCCCGCGGTGGTCGTCAGGCCCTCGAGGACGAGCTGTCCCTCAGTGCCCGTCACGGTCAATCGCCCCGGATCCCCAGCCGAGCGCGAGCGTCCGCAGCACCAGGAACGTCGCCAGCGAGACAAGCAGCAGCAAGACCGCGGCGGACGCTGCGTCGGTCAGGCCGCTGCGCAGGAACAGGTTGTAGATCTCGACGGGGGCCGTGGCCGGGTAGTAGGCGATGATCACAACGGCGCCAAACTCGCTGATCGAGCGCGCATAGACCAGCACCGTGCCGGTGAGGACGCCGCGCGCCGCGAGCGGCAGCGTGACACGCCTGAACATGTATCCGGGGGTTGCGCCGAGGCTGCGCGCCGCACGCTCGTAGCTCGGGTCGATTGCCTCGAAGCCGACGCGGGCGCTGTTGACCGCGAACGGCACGCTGACGAACAGCATCGCGGCGATGATCCCCCACTGCGTGCCGTAGAAGGACACGCCGATGTGACTCGCCGGTGAGCCGATCCACCCGGTGCGTCCGAACACGAACAGCAGCGCGATCCCCGCGACCGTGTGGGGCACGGCCAGCGGCAGATCGACAATGGCCTGAACGAGCGCCGGGGCGGGCAGGCGCCGCCGGGCGAGGAGGTAGGCCAGCGGGACGCCTAGCACGGTAGCGATCCCCGCGGTGATCGCGGCGTCCTTGAGGCTCTGGAGGATCGCGTCGCGAACCTCGCCGCTGGCCGCCGCGGCATGGAGACTCCCGGGCGGCGTGCTCGCCGCGAGTCGCACCAGCGGCAGCAGCACGAACGCGATCAACAGGCCGCTGAGTAGCCACGTCAGTACCTGGAAGCCACCCCAGGACCGCGGGCGGCGGACGGCCCGGACGGCGCGTCTGGTCGTGGTGCTAGCCAGTCCAGCTCCTGGTCAGCGGACGAAGCGCCCTGGGCAGCGCGCTCTGGTCGCTGGCCAGCGCCGGTGAGATCACGACAAAGCCGTTCCCCCGCATGACCGCCTGCCCCTGGGGGCTGAGCACGAACGCGACGAACTGATCGGCAAGCGCCGCATCGGGCGCGTTGGTGGGGACGGTCAGTCCGTAGATGATCGGCTTGGCCTTGACGTTGGCGCCGGTCGCTCCGGGGGTGCTCACGGTCGCGTAGGTTTTCGCCAGTGCCGGGTCCGACAGGCTTATCTGCGGCGGGAGATCGATGTACTTGAAGTGATGCTGCCGCGCGTCCGAGCGGTAGATCGCGAGGTAATCGAGTTGGCCGCTCTGAAGCGCTCCGATCAGGGAGGTCTCGGTTTCGGCCACCGAGGAAACCGGCGAGTTCTTAAGCACCGAGGCCGAGATCGACGGGTCGTGGTAGTACCGGTTCGCGAGTTCCAGCATCTGCAGGGTTTGGTACCCGGACGGATCCGCCGACGGGTTCGAGCGCCCGATGTGCACCCCGGGCTGGGCCAGCACGCGGTACCAATTGTCAGGCGTGAGTCGGCCCGCGCCCTTGCCGCGGGCGGTGTAGGCAAACGTGATCTTATTGGACACGAACCCGACGTACCACGTCGCGAACCGCTCCCCGCCCGATCCGAACATCTCCTTCGGGATCAGCGAGTAGTCGGCGACGCCGAGCACGTCGGCAGGCTGTCCCAGCTCGGTGATCGCCTTGACCCGGTCGCCGCTGGCCCCGAACTCCGAGTGCACGGTGATCCCGGGATGGCTGGCCTTGAATGCCGCGATCTCCTGCGAGAACGGATTCGCCAGCGTTCCGGCGCCGAACACGATGAGGGTCTTCCCCTTCGCGGCGCCGGCGCTGGTGCTTGACTTCGACGACAAACCACAGCCCGCGACGGTCAGCAGCACGCACGAAACCGCCACCGTCAGCCTGCAGAGACGCGTTCGCCGTACCGCCACCCTGTTCCTTTCTGTGATGATTCAGATCGGAACGAAAGCCTAGCGGAGGCCGTGACCCGCTACCTGGACATCTCTCGGGAAATCGCCGGGCGTGTGCTCGCCGGCGAGCTGGAAGCCGGCGCTGAGCTGCCGAGCATCCGCGAGCTCGCGCACGAGCAGCACACGACGGCCACGACGGTCAGCCGGGCGTATCGCCACCTCGCCGACGCGGGGGTGATCGCGCAAGGTGACCGGCGACGTGCCCGGATCGCGCCGGAGGGCGCCCTGGCGGCACGCCGAGTATTGGGGACCGAGCGCGATTTCCGCCTGGCGGGCAGCGATGACCCGGCGCTGGACTTGGTGCTGCGCGAGGCCGGGCGATCGATCGTCCGGGTTGGCACCACCGGGAGCTTTCAGGGCCTCACCGCGCTGTGGCGAGGAACCGCGGACGGCGCGGCGATCCACCTCCTGCACCGCTCGGACGTGTATAACGCCCCGTATGCCACCGCGCTCCTGCGCGGGCGCCGGCCGACGTTGATTCACCTGTGGCGCCGTGAGCAGGGGCTGCTCGTCGCGCCCGGGAACCCGAACCGCATCACCACCGCCGGCGACCTGCGCGACCTTCGCGTCGCCAAACGCGAGTTCGGGGCGGGCACCCGAGTTCTGCTCGACCGCGTGCTGATCGACGCCGGCATAGCCCCCCACGCCGTGCCCGGGCCTGAGAGCGCCTCGCACCTCGAGGTCGCGCTCGCGATCGCCTCAGGCGTCGCCGACGCCGGTCTCGGACTGCGCGCCGCCGCCGCCGCGCTTGACCTCGACTTCATCCCGCTCGTCTGGGAGCAGTACGACATCGCACTCCCCGCCGACGCCCTCGGCTCCGCCCAGCCCCTGATCGCCGCGCTGCGCAGTCCGGCCATCCAGCGCAGGATCACCGGGCTCGGCGGATACGACACCGAACGCGCCGGCGCGATCACCACGCTCCCGGACCCCCAGCCGAGGCGTGCGCGCGGCTGAGGGTCGATTGCCTACGATGTAGGCGTGGGAAAGCTACTGCGGGACCTGATCGACGGCAGCGAAGTGCTCGCAGAGTGGGACCCGTCCGACCCGACCTCGATCGACAGCGCCGAGCGGGAATATCGGCGCTGGCTCGACCAGGGTTACGTGGCGACTCGCAGCGACGACGGCGCGCACTTCGCGCCGGTGAGCGGTGAGCAGCTGCCGGTCGACGCCGAGGAGGTCATTCTGGCAATCGCCAAGGGCGGCGGTTAGCGGACCCGGCGCCCCATTTCGGCGGTGTCGTAGCCGCCGAGTTGCTCGACCTCCGCCCGGAACGTCTCCGAGTCGAGCAGCCGCCACAGGGGCTCGAGTCCCGGCAATTCGACCGACTCCGGGTCAAGCACGAGGTCATACGGCTCGCTCGTGACCGGCACGAAATCGAGTTCGAACGCTCGCGCGGCCGCGCGCACCGCCATCCCGCAGTCGGCGCGGCCCGCCGCGATCGCCGCCGCCACGGCCAGGTGGGTCGGCTCCTCGCGCCCATAGCCGGCGATTGCGTCCGCGTCGATGCCCGCGCGGATGAGCTCGTGGTCGAGGAGCACGCGCGTGCCCGAGCCGCGCTGGCGGTTGACGTACCGCAGCCCGGGGCGGGCGAGGTCCTCGACGCTGGTGAGGCCGAGCGGGTTGCCGGGCGCGACCAATAGGCCCTGCTCGCGGTGGACCAGGCGAACCACGGCGATCTCCCGGCCGGGCAGGATGCGGTCCACGTACGGCAGCGTGTATGCGCCCGACTCGGGGTCGAGCAGATGCGACCCCGCCAGGTGGCACAGCCCGTCCCGCAGCGCGATCAGGCCGCCCATCGAGCCGACGTTGCTCGACGCCAGCGTCACGTTCGGATCCTCCGCGCGCAGCCTCGAGGCGGCCAGGTCGAGGATCAGGTCATGCGAGCCGATCGCCACGATCGTCCGCTCGATCTGGCTCAGGTCGTGCAGGAGCTCGATCTGCACCTCCTGGCCGGCGTGATGACCTTCGACGTCCGCCGGCACGATCAGCAACCCGTCGGCGCGGACGAGTGAGGTCAGCACGCCGGCGCCGCGCGGCAGCGGCGAGGCGACCAGCAAGCCGCCGACGCGACCGAGCCGGACCCGGACCCAGTCGTCCATCCCGATCGTCGAGGCCAGCTTGCGGGCCAGCCGGGCCCCGACGGTCGGCCGCGGTCGGGCCGCGACTCCCTCGAGCTCGGCAAGCAGCGGCGCGGCGAAGATATCGAAGGTCAGCGAGGCGGAGACGGGATAGCCCGGCGCGCCGAGCACCGGCGTCGAGCCGATCGCGCCGAGCACGACCGGGTGGCCCGGCTTCACCGCGACGCCGTGGACGGCCAGGTCTCCCAGGCGGTCGACGAGCGCGGCGGTGTAGTCGTCGCGCCCCGCGCTCGAGCCGGCGATCACGATCAGCAGGTCGCACGTCGGCAGGGCCCCACGGATCGCCTCGGCGATCCGCGCCTCGTCGTCGGGCTCGATCGGCAGCATGACGACCTCGCAACCGACGTCGCGGGCCTGGCCGGCCAGCATCAGCGAGTTCGTCTCGAGCAGCTCACCCGGGGCGAGCTCTGAGCCCACCGGCCGCATCTCATCACCGGTGGGCAGGATCGCCACCACGGGCGCGCGGCGCGCCCGGATCTCGGTCACGCCGGCCGCGGCTGCCGCGGCCGCGTCGACCGGGCGCAGGCGGTGGCCGGCCGGGAGCAGCAGCTCGGTGGCGCTGATGTCCTCGCCGATCGAACGGACGTGCTGATACGGAGCGACGGCCGCCCGCAGCTCGGCGCGGCCGTCGACGTAATGGACATGCTCGCGCATGACCACGGCGTCGAACCCTTCGGGGATCGGATCGCCGGTGTCGAGCACGGTGAACGAATCCGTGCCAAGCCGAAGCGGGGTGCTCTCGCCGGCGCCCACGGTGTCCGCGGCCCTGACCGCGATGCCGTCCATGGCCGCGGCGTCGAACGGGGGAGAGGAACGCCGGGCCCAGATCGGCTCGGCGGTGACCCGCCCGATCGAGGCCTTCACCGAGAGCGTGATGGTCTCCGTCCGCTCCGGGCACCCG
Source organism: uncultured Solirubrobacterales bacterium (assembly GCA_963834675.1). Taxonomy (GTDB): domain Bacteria; phylum Actinomycetota; class Thermoleophilia; order Solirubrobacterales; family Solirubrobacteraceae; genus Palsa-465. Next base: position 182,721 of record CAWICS010000005.1, on the reverse strand, counting down.
GCGGCGGCACGGCACTCCCGCCACGCCTGCAGCGCGCTGGCCAGCGGCACGTCGCGCAGGAACGACGTCGTTCGGCTAGCCATACAGGACGACCTCGACCGGCTCGCCGGCGGACAGGCCGTTGGCATCCTCGGGCACGATCACGAAGCCGTCGGCGGCCGTGAGGACCGACAGCAGCGCCGAGGGCCCGAAGATCGGCTCGGCCGCGCCATCGGCTCCAAGCCGAACCTGCACCACATCGAGCCTGCCCGCGGCCGATGGCAGGTCCCGGCTAAGGACCGCGCTGAGCGATCCCGGGCGCGGCTGCACCGTCCAGCCGCCCACCCGGCGCACGAGCGGCATCCCGATCAGGCGGAAGACCACGAGCGCCGAGCGCGGGTTACCGGGCAGCCCGATGATCGGGATACCGTCGGCGTGGGCGAGCAGCGTCGGCTTGCCCGGCTTAATGGCCAGGCCGTGGCACCACATCTCCGCGCCCGGCAGCGCGGTGATCGCGCCGGCGGTCTCGTCGCGCGCCCCGACCGAGGAACCGGCGCACACGACGACGACGTCGCTGCTTTTCAGGGTGGCGTGGAGGGCATCGCGTAGGGCGCTGCCCTCGTCGGGGACGATCTGCGGTGGCGCGGGCCGGCCTCCCGCCTCGCGCACGAGCGCGCCGATCGACGCACTGAGCGCGTCTCGGACGTGTCCAGGCCGGAGCGCCGGCGTGTCCGGCGGGTCGACCTCGTCGCCGGTGGCGAGGATCGTCACCAGCGGCTGGGCGTGGACGGCGACCTCGTCCACCCCGGCGGCCGCGAGCATCGCCACATCTTGCGCGCGCAGCGGGCGTCCGGCAGCGGCGATGGCGCCTCCGGCCGCCACGTCCTCGTCGAATCGGACCACGTTCTCGCCAGGGGCGACGGGACGGACCACCTCGATCGTGCCCGGCATCGCCTCCTGGGTGTGCTCGATCATCACGACCGCGTCGGCGCCCGGGGGCAGCATTCCGCCGGTGGGGATCGCCACCGCGGCGCCGGCATCGACCGGGTCCTCCGCGGCGGCGCCCATCCGCACCGCGCCGGTCACGCGCAGGTAGGCAGGGATCGACTCCGAGGCGCCAAACGTATCGCGCGCGCGGACCGCGTACCCGTCGACGCTTCCGCGGTCGAAGCCCGGGAGCGGCTCCGCCGCCCGAACATCGCCGGCGGGAATTCGTCCGAAGACGGCGTCCAAGCCGATGGTCTCGGTCGCGGTCCGATGACGTGGCTGGAACGAGGTCAGGGCGTCGGACACCGTCTTGACGGTGAAGAATTCCCGCCCGGTGGCGGCCACGTCAACCAGTCGTGCCGGGCGGCTGGTCCTCTGGCTTGGGCCGAGGATGCGGCCGGGCGCTGCTCCCACCGCGCTGCCGGCCGAGGACGCTCATGACGGGGCCAAGCGCCACCTGACCGAGCCCGCATATCGACGTGAGACGGAGTGTCTCCTCGAGCCGGGCGATCTGGCCATCGACGCCGTCGGCGTCGCCGTCCCGCGCGAGTGCGTCGGTCAGGATCTGGTGGGCCTTGTGGGAACCCACTCGGCACGGCACGCACTTGCCACATGACTCGTTGCGGAAGAAGCGCAGCACGTTGGTGGCGGCGGCGAGCAGGTTCCGGTGGGCTCCGAGCACCACCAGCGCGCCGGAGCCCAGCATCGAACCGGCGTCGGCCAGCGGCTTGAAATCGAGCGGCACGTCGAGCTGATCGGGGCCCAGGAAGTTTGACGACGCCCCGCCGGGCTGGAAGGCCTGAAGCTCGACTCCCTCCGGGAGACCGCCGGCGTGCTCGATCAACTCGCGAGTGGTTGTGCCGAGCGGCACGCAGTAGACGCCCGGTCGCACCACGTCGCCCGACACGGCAAAGAACTTCAGCCCGGTGGAGCCGCGCACGCCCTGGGCCTTCCACCACTCGGCGCCGCGAGCCACGATCGCCGGCACGTCCGCGAACGTCTCGACCGAGTTCATCAGCGTGGGCAGGCCGTGCAGACCGTAGATGCCCGGGAACGGCGGCTTGTTGCGCGGCTCGCCGCGGTGGCCCTCCATGCACTCGATCAGCGCCGACTCCTCCCCGAGGATGTAGCCGCCCGGGGAGGTGAACACCTCGACGGTCAGCCGCCGGTCGGTCCCGAGCACGCGCTCGCCGATCAGGCCCTCGCCTCGCAGGGCTTCGATCTCGTCGCGGATGATCGCCTCTTCGGGTCCGTACTCGTGGCGGATGAACACCCACCCGTCCTCCGCCCCGCACGCGACCATGCCGAGGAGCAGGCCCTCGAGCACCAGGTGGGCTTGATCCGCCAGGATCTGGCGGTCCTTGAACGTGCCCGGCTCGGACTCGTCGGCGTTGCAGATCGCGTACTTCGGCGCCGACTCCTGGTCGGCCACGAGCTGCCATTTCCTTCCGGTCGGGAACCCCGCGCCGCCCATGCCGCGCAGGCCCGAGTCACTCAGCGCGCTGATGACGTCGGCCGTCGACAGCTCGCCGCGCAGCACGCGGCGCAGCACGCCGTAGCGCTCGGAGCCCGCGGCATACGGGTCGTTGGGCCACGGCTCCTCGCGCCCCGATGGCGTGGCCGGCGCGCGCCCCACGCCCCCGCCCAGCGCGGCGGCGATCAGCGCATCGGCCTCGCCGACCGCGGCCGGCCGCTCGTCGACGGCGATCGCCGGCGCGGTGTCGCAGCGGCCCAGGCACGAGACCTCAACCAGTTCGACCTCCACGTCACCGCCATAGCGAGCGCGCAGCTCGGCGATCCGGTCCTCGGCGCCGTGCAGCCAGCACGAGAGGTCGTGGCAGACGTGGAGCGCCACCCTGGCCGGGGGCTCGGTGCGGTAGTGGGGATAGAACGAGATCAGTCCCTCGATCTCGTACAGCGGCCGGTGCACCTCGCGCGCGAGCGCTACGAGCTCCTCGCGCGGGAGCCAGCCGTGCTCGGCCTGGATCGCGTTCAGGGCCGGGATCAGGCTCGGGCCCGGGAACTTGCCGGCGCGGGCCTCGACGCCCGGCACCGTGCGCTGGACGATGGGCATCATGATGCCTCCGCGCTCGCGGGCACTCCGGCCGGTTCGACTCGCACCGCGCAGAACTTGAACTCGGGGATCTTGCCGACCGGGTCGATCTCGTCGATCGTCAGCAGATTGGCGGCCGCCTCGCGGAAGTGGAACGCGATGAAGACGTTGCCCCGCGCCTCCTTGTGCGAGACCTTGACCTCGATCTCGATCGTCCCGCGACGCGAGCTCACCCGCGCCATCGCCCCGTCGGTCAGTCCGCACTCGGCCGCGTCGGCCGGGTGCATATACACCTGCGCACGCGGTTGGATCGTGTCCAGCGCAAACGAGCGCCGGGTCATCGAGCCGGTGTGCCAGTGCTCGAGCAGCCGCCCGGTATTCAGGATGAACGGGTACTCGTCGTTGGGCAGCTCTTTGGCCGGCAGCCACTCGGCCGGCACGAGGTGGGCCAGCCCGTCGTCGGTGTTGAACCTCTCGCCGAACATGACGACGGTGCCGTCGGAGTTCTCGGGGTCCGGGTTCGGGTACAGCTTGCCGGTCAGCCCGAGGTTGTCGTAGCTGAGGTTGGCGTAGCTCGGCATCACCGAGACCATCTCCTCGAAGATCTCTCGGGCCGACTCGTAATGCCAGTCCAGGCCGATCCGGTTGGCGATGTCCTGCACGACCTCGTAGTCCACGCGCGCCTCGCCGGGTGGATCGAGCACCTTGCGGCCGAGCTGCACCCGGCGGTCGGTGTTGGTGTATGTCCCCTCCTTCTCCATGTAGGAGGAGGCGGGCAGGATTACATCGGCGAACTCGGAGGTCTCGGTCAGGAAAATGTCCTGCACGACGAGGAACTCGAGCGCGGACAGCGCCTTACGGACCTTGTTGATGTTGGGGTCCGACAGGAACGGGTTCTCGCCCATCATGTACATCCCGCGCACGCCGCCCTTCAGGGCCGAGCCGATGATCTCGGTCACGGTCAGGCCCTTCTTGCGGTCTAGTTCGGTGTCGCCCCAGGCCTTCTCGAAGCGCTCACGGGTGGCCTCGTCCTCGACGCCCTTGTAGTCCGGATAGAACATCGGGATCAGGCCGACGTCCGAGGCCCCCTGGACGTTGTTCTGGCCGCGCAGCGGGTGCAGGCCGGTGCCCGGTCGGCCGACGTTGCCGGTGATCGAGCACATCGCGATCAGGCAGCGCGAGTTGTCGGTGCCGGTCGTGTGCTGGGAGATCCCCATGCCCCAGAAGATGATCGCGGCCTTCGCCTCGCCCCAGGTTCGCGCGACCCGGCGGATCAGCTCGGCGCTCACGCCGGTGATCTGCTCGCCGCGCTCGGGCGGGTAGTCCTTGACGGTCTCGGCCAGAGCCTCGAAGTTCGAGGTCCGGTCGCGCACGAACTCCTCGTCGACGAGCCCGAGACGGATGACCTCGTGCATCACCGAGTTGTAGAACGCGACGTCGGTGCCGGGCTTGAGCTGGCAGTAGATGTCGGCGTGGTCCGCGATCTTGTCGGCGCGCGGGTCGACGTAGATGATCGTCGTGCCACGCCGGCGCGCCTGCTTGAAGAACGACGACGCGACGGGGTGGTTCGCGGTCGCGTTGGAGCCGGTGATGATGATCGCGTCCGCGTTGGCGACGTCGCCGTATGTGGTCGAAACCGCGCCTGAGCCGATCCCCTCGAACAGCGCGGCCACGCTCGAGGCGTGGCACAGGCGCGTGCAGTGGTCGACGTTGTTGGTGTGGAAGCCGGTACGAATCAGCTTCTGGAAGAGGTAGGCCTCCTCGTTGGAGCACTTCGCCGAGCCGAACCCCGCGATCGCGGACGGTCCGCCCTCGGCGTGGATCTCCTTCAGGCGGCGCGCCACCAGATCCAGCGCCTCCTCCCAGCTGGCCTCACGGAATGACGGCAGCACCTGGTCGTAGTCGACCAGGCCTCCCGGCTTGCGCCGGCGCTCGCTGCGTCCGCCGTTCTCGGAGTCGCCGCGGACGTCGGTCGAGAGCGGACCCTTCGGGTAGGCGTCCTCGCGCCGGATCAGCGGCTTGGTGAGCCGCTGGGGGGAGGCGGCGTAATCCCAGCCGTATCGGCCCTTGACGCACAGTCGGCCCTGTGAGCCGGGCTGCGCGCGGCCCTCGGCGAACGAGATCGCCTTGCGCTCGTCGTCGACGTGGTAGGTGAGCGCGCACCCCACGCCGCAGTACGGACATACGGTGTCGACCTGGCGCAGGCTCTCGCGCGGTTGGATCGGGACCCCGCGGATCGGCTTGTTGGTGATCGCCCCGGTCGGGCACGCAGCCACGCACTCGCCGCACGTCACGCACGTGGACTCGCCCATAGGATCGTTCAGGTCGAAAGCGATCCGGGACGTGTAGCCCTTGCCGCTACGCCCGATCACGTCGTTGCCCTGGATGTCGTCGCAGGCGCGCACGCAGCGGTCACAGAGAATGCACGCGTCGTGGTTGACCGCGATGACGGGATTCGAGTAATCGACGCCACGCCCGTGACCCTGCGGGATGCCGTTCTGCTGCTCTAGCCCGTACTGCCGCACGAGCACGAGCAGCTCGTTGTCGGCCGTGGTCGTCTCTTTGGGATCGTGCTCAGGGTCGGGTTGGTCCGAGAACAGCAGCTCGGTCAGCGTCGCGCGCTGGGCCTCGATCTGCTCGCTCGTGGTCGTGACCTCCATGCCGTCCTCGCATGGCCGCACGCAGGCTGCGGCGTAGACGCGGGCGCCGACGTCGACCACGCACATCCGGCACACGCCGACCGGGTCGTAGCGGTCGTCATGGCACAGGACCGGGATCTCGATCCCGAGCTCCTTGGCCGCGTCGAGGATCGTGGTCCCGTCCGGGACGGTCACCTCGCGACCGTCGATCTGCAGCGTGACGTTCTTCGTGATCGCCGGGGCTGTCGTTGTCGTCGCCATCTAGAGACCCTCCACTATCTGTACAGACCTCTCCACTATCCCACTTTTTGTCTCCGTCTCCGGCACGAACTCCTCCAACTCGAGCTCCCGCATCGTCCCCGGGCTCGGAACGCCGGTCTCCTCCAGACCCCGTCGGCGGTAGTAGGCGGTGATCATCCCGTCGAGTCGGTCCGGGGTCAACGTCGCCGTGCGGCCCGACTCGAGCTCGAGCGACTCGGACAGGAAGCGATCCGGTAGCCAGTCCTCCTCCCGGGTCCACCCCTCGCGGAGGTTGAACAGGCGCTTGGCCACGACGATCCGCCGCGCTGTGGTGGCGAGCTCGTCGGCGTCGACGTCCCAGCCGGTGACCAGATTCAGCAGCGCCGACCATTCGGGGAACGGATCCGCGAATACGCCGCGCAGGAACTTGCACAGAATCAGCGAGTCCATGACCGCCGCGCGGTTCTCGGTCTCGATCGCGCCAGCGACGTGCGGTTCGCCGCCTTGTAGGCGGTCATGGGCGCCCGACAGGTCGGCTTCGTAGGCCCCTGAGCGGTTGTGGTCGGCCCCCCGGGCGTTGACGGCCAGACCAAGCGCCATGGCCTGGAGCGTACGCGGCTCGTAGCCGGGTAGCTCGAGGCCCTTCACGTGAGGGGCGAATTTGTCGGAGCCCTGACCGGTTGCGCGCGCGGCCGCGCGCGAGCCCTCGGCCAGCAGGTCGCCAAGCCCCGCGCGTGCGCCGATCTCGTCAATCGCCCGGAGCAGCGCGTCGGGGTCGCCGAAGCGGAGCCAGGGCGCGTCGATCAGGCCCTTCTCGACGCATTCCATCGCCCAGGCGATCGTGCCGCCAGTGGAGATCGTGTCCAGGCCGAGCTCGTCGCAGCGCGAGCTCGCCGCGATCACCGCGTCGGGGTCGCTCACGCCACACAGCGGACCGAGCGCGAATACGTTCTCGTACTCCATCCGGGCCTGCTTGCCGCCCGAGGCGGGACCGGACCGGTAAATGTGCTCGCAGCCGATCGAGCACGAGGCGCACGAGTTGCGGGCCACCTGACGGAGCTTGGCGATGTCCTCGGCGCCCAGCGCCTCGGCTCCCTCGAACTTGACGGCCGAGAAGTTCCGCGTGGGCAGCGTCGAGATCGCGTTGAAGGCGAGCAGGTTGGCCATCGTGCCGAGCTCGCGGTACTTGGCCGTGGCCGCGCCGAACGAGCGCTCGCGAAGCGCCTTGGCGGCGGCCAGTACGCCGGCGGGATCGGCCGAGGCGGCCTTGGCGTGCGCCCGAACCATGACCGCCTTGCACCACTTGGAGCCCATCACGGCTCCAAGCCCGCCGCGGCCGGCGTGACGTCCGTCGTGGGAGATCGTCGCGTAGCGCACCCCGCGCTCGCCGGCGGGACCGATCGCGGCGACCCGCCACGCCGGGCCGTGACGGTTGCGCAGGCGCGCCTCGGCCTCCGCCGCGGAGAGACCCCACAGATCGTGGGCGGGTCGGGTTTCGATGCCGTCGCCGTCGATCATCACGACCGAGGGCTCCGGACAGGACCCGTGCAGGACGATTGCGTCGTGGCCGGTGAGCTTGCCGGCGATCGCGAAGTGGCTCGAGGCGAGGGCATCGGTGAGTCGTCCGGTGAGCGGCGACTTCGCCACCACCGCGAACTTGGCACTGGTGGTCAATGGCGTGCCAACCAGCGGCGAGAACACGAACATCAGCGGCGCGCGCGGATCGAGCGGCTCGACGCCGGGGGGGCTCAAGCGATGCATGAGCCAGGTGCCGAGGCCGGCGCCGCCGATGTAGGAGCGCAGCACTGGCTCCTCGAGCGACAGCGTGCTGCCCGAGCCGGAGCCCAGATCGACGAGCAGGGCCTGCCCGAAATACCCGCCGGGTGGCATGGAAATCATGCTAGCCGCCGGCGTCAGCGGCCATGAACGCAATCGTGTCCCCGCGGACCAACGGGAGTTCCGGGTCGCGGGTGATCTGGTCGCCGTTGAGCGCGGCCACGACGTGCTCGTCAAGCGCGATCTCGACGGCCCGTGCCGCCTCACCCAGCGACCAGGCGCGCACGATTTGGCGGCGTGCGCCTGACTCGGTCCGGGTAGCCAGCGGCCCGAACTTCTCGACCCGGATCTCCGGCGCGGGCGACTCGAGCGCCTGCTGATAGTCCGCAGGCTCGTTCAGGTTCCGCACGGATGCGAGCTCGGGGTCGAGCCGGGCGAGGGCGGTTTCTCGAAGCAGGTCGGTGTCGTCAAGATGGAGGACCCGCGACTCCTCGAACAGGAACGCCGGCCGCATCCGGTCCGCGGCGATCAGCGCCTCGACGGTGGGCAGCAGGGCGACTCGGTAGGCCGCGGCCAGCGGCTGACGGTAGCCGCCGACCTCGGGGAGGACCACGTCGACGTGGTCGTCGAATGCGCCGAGGACCCGGCGGACGAACGCCGGATGCAGCAGCGGAACGTCGGTCGAGGACACATACGCCACCGGGGCCCGATCTCCGATCGCACCGAGGCCCGCGGCGATTCCCTGCAGCGGACCCCGACCCTCCCGCTCATCCGCCAACACCTCGACTGCCCGGTCGAGCGCGGGTAGCGACTGGCCCGGCGCGGATACCACGACCACCGGGCCACCGATCGATCGCGCCATGATTCCGGTGACCCGGCGCAGCAGCGTCGACCCATGCCAGTCCAAAGCCGCCTTCGGCGAACCCATCCGCGAGGATCGCCCGCCGGCCAGAACGATCGCCCCAGCCTCGTGCACCGACGCAATGTTAGGTGAGGGGCACGGGCAGCTCTGAGAGCGTTGATGCGCGCTCGGACAACCCCGCGAACCCGCGAGAATGAGCTTCCGCCACCGGCACCGAGGAGAGAGCATGTCGAGCACCGCCATCCGCAGTCTCGTTGCGGCCGAGATCGACCAGTGGCTCACGCGCTTCGATGAGGCGCTCACGCGCGGCGACCCGGCCGCCGCGGCCGAGTTGTTCGCGCCCGAGAGCTACTGGCGAGACCTGGTCGCCTTCACCTGGAACATCAAGACGGTCGAGGGTCCCGGCGGCGTCAAGGACATGCTCGAGCACGTGCTCGCGGCCGCCAAGCCCCGGGGATGGCGGGTGGTCGGGGAGGCGACCGAGGCCGACGGCGTCAGCGAGGCGTGGCTTGCCTTCGAGACCGAGGTGGGGCGGTGCAGCGGTCACGTGCGGCTGATCGACGGCAATGCGTGGACGCTCCTGACCGCGCTGGACGAGCTCAAGGGGCACGAGGAGCGCCTGGGCGCGCGCCGGCCGAAGGGGGTCGAGCACGGAGCGAACCCCGAGCGCCATACCTGGCTCGAGGATCGCCGGCGGGAGGCCGAGGAGCTCGGAACCACGAAGCAGCCTTACGTGGTGATCGTCGGAGGCGGTCAGGGAGGGATCGCGCTCGGCGCACGCCTTCGCCAGCTGCGGGTGCCGACGATCATCGTCGAGCGCAACGGCCGCCCGGGAGACTCCTGGCGCAACCGCTACAAGTCGCTGTGCCTGCACGACCCGGTCTGGTACGACCACCTGCCCTACGTGAAGTTCCCGCCCAACTGGCCGGTCTTCTCACCCAAGGACAAGATCGCCGACTGGCTGGAGATGTACACGCGGGTGATGGAGCTGGGCTACTGGGGCTCCAGCACCGCGAAGCGCGCGAGCTATGACGACGCCGCCGGCGAGTGGGAGCTCCTGGTCGAGCGCGACGGCGAGGAGATCACGCTCCGCCCCAAGCAGCTGGTGATGGCCACGGGCATGTCGGGACGGCCGCACACGCCGCATTTCCCGGGCGCGGAGCGCTTCAAGGGCGACCAGCACCATTCTTCTGCGCATCCGGGGCCCGACGCCTACCGCGGCAAGAAGGCGATCGTGATCGGGTCGAACAACTCGGCTCACGACATCTGCGCCGCACTGTGGGAGCACGGCGCCGACGTCACGATGGTGCAGCGTTCCTCCACTCACGTGGTCAGGTCGGACACGCTGATGGACATCGCCCTCGGCGCGCTCTACTCCGAGGAGGCGGTGGCCGGGGGCATGACCACCGAGAAGGCCGACATGACATTCGCGTCGATCCCCTACCGGGTCATGGCCGGCCTCCAGGTTCCGGTCTACGAACAGATCCGCGAGCGAGACGCTGATTTCTATGCTCGGCTCGAAGCCGCCGGGTTCCAGCACGATTGGGGCGAGGACAACTCCGGCCTGTTCATGAAGTACCTGCGCCGCGCGTCGGGTTACTACATCGACGTCGGCGCCTCGGAGCTGGTGGCGAGCGGTCAGATCAAGCTGCAGCCCGGCCAGGTCGACCACCTGACCGAGGACGCGGTGGTGATGGAGGACGGGACCGAGCTGCCGGCCGACCTGGTGGTGTACGCCACCGGCTACGACTCGATGAACGGGTTCGTCGCGGACCTGATCTCGCCGGAGGTGGCCGACAAGGTGGGCAAGGTGTGGGGCCTCGGATCGGGGACGAGCAAGGATCCGGGGCCGTGGGAGGGCGAGCAGCGCAACATGTGGAAGCCGACCCGGCAGGAAGGCCTGTGGTTCCACGGCGGGAACCTGCACCAGTCACGTCACTACTCGCTCTACCTCGCCCTCCAGCTGAAGGCGCGCGCGGAAGGGATCGACACGCCGGTCTACGGGCTACAGGAGGTCCATCACTCCTCCTGATCCACCTGGTGGCGCGCGATCAGCTCTGCGGCGCGCGCCAGGTCATCCGAGGTGAGCGATGCCGGCGTGAGCGCATAGCGGGTCTCGTACTGCGCGAGCACCGCGCGGCGAACGTCCTCGAGCCCCGCGCCCGGCGCCTCGTCGGTCACCGCGCCGACGCTGGCCGGGTTCCACGCGAGGCCGAGCGCCTCATACACGGCCTCGAGCACGGCCCGAAGACGCGATGCGCCGTCGACCACGACCACGCTCGAGTGCAGCCAGGCGCCGCGGACGATCCGCTCAGCGGCGCCGATCAGCTTCACGCGCCCGCGCGCGTTGACGCTGAACTCGCCCGGGCAGTACTCCCCTGGCACCTCGCCCACCCGGGCGTCCACCCCTAGGCTCCGTAGCGCGCGGGCCTGCCGATCCGCGTCGCCGGCGAACCGCTCGCGAATCGCCGACCCGTCGGCGGGCATGACCTCGTCGAAGATCAGGCTGCCCTCGTCGTAGGCGGCGGCCCGGCCCCCGGCCCCCCGGACCACCGGCGTGTAGCCGTGCCGGCGAGCCGCGGCGCCCGCGGCCGCGAACCCGGGCAGGAACGCGTCGCGGCGCCCGAAGGCGACGGTGGGGGCGGGGCGGTAGCAGCGCAGCACGGGCCGCCGCTGCCGCGCGGCGAGACGGTCGAGCAGGGCGTGGGGCAGCGCCACGTCCAGGGCCGGATCCTGGCCGGCGCGACCTTCGACGAGGTCGACCTCCATGCGGGCTCTAGAGCTCGAGGAGCCGCTCGACGACACCCGGGTCGACGTCAAGGGCGGCGACGTTCTCGGCGATCTGGGCCGGGGAGGTGGCGCCGAACAGCACACTCGCGACCGCGGGATTGGCCAGCGTGAACGCGATAGCCAGGGCCGCGGCGCTCACTCCGGCCTCGGTGGCGAGCGCATGGACGCGCCGGCCGAGCTCGCGCCCGGGCCGGTAGCGCGGGTCGTCGAGCTGCCCGGTGGCCCGGCCGCTACCCCCGGCGTCGTACTTGCCGGTGAGCACGCCACCGGCCATCACGTAGGACGCGACGAGTCCGGCGCCCGAGGCCGCCAATGCGTCGCCCATTTCGTCGCTCTCCACCCAGTCGCGGCCGATCAGGCTGTACGGGAGCTGGGCCGCGCACGGCGCGGGAACGCCCTGCGCCTCGGCGGCCCGGATCGCCTCCAGGAACGGGGCGGCCTGCCAGTTGACGATGCCCCAGGCGCGGGCCTTGCCCGACCTGATCAGCCCGCCCACCGCGGCGACCATGTCGGGCACCGACAGGAGCTCGGGCGGGGGGTTAGCGTAGATCAGATCGACGTACTCGAGTCCCATGCGATCGAGCGAGGCGGTGATCTCGGCGTCGGCGCTCTGCTCGGGCCAGAACTCCCACCAGAGCTTGTTGGCGACGACGGTGTCGTCGCGGTCCCACCCGGCCGCGCGGAACAGCTCGCCGAACAGGATCTCGGAATAGCCGGTGGGGATCGGCGCGGTGCCGGTCTCGTCGTCGTAGCGGGCGTCGTCGAGGAAGTTGAAGCCGCGCTCCCGGGCCGCCCGCATCACGGCAAGTCCGTCCTCGCGGGGGATGCGCTCGAACGTCCGCCACGACCCGAGCGCCAGGCGCGAGACCTGCAGCTCGGACTGTCCGAGTCGCCCGCGGGGCATGCCTGGTTCAGGGGGCAAGGCGCTCGATCCTCCAGCTTCCATCAGCGTCCGGGGTGTACACGAGCCGGTCGTGGAGCCGGCTCTCACGGTGCTGCCAGAACTCGAACCGCCTGGGCGCGATGCGGAAGCCGCCCCAGGACTCGCTCAACGGCACCTCAGTGCCGGAGTACTGGTTCTCGAGCTCTGCCACCCGGCGTTCGAGCCACGTGCGATCGGGCACCGGGCGGCTCTGGGGTGAGGCGGCCGCGCTCAGCTGGCTGCCGCGCCCGCGGCTGTGGGCATAGGCGAGCGAGTCCTCGCGGCTGGTCCGCTGCACCGGGCCCTCGACCCTGACGACGCGCCCGAGCGGCTCCCAGTGGAACATCAGCGACGCTCGCGGGTTCGCCGCCAGCTCGCGCCCCTTGCGGCTCTCGTAGTTCGAGTAGAAGACGAACCCGTCGCGTTCGACCCGCTTGACCAGGACCATTCGGACCGACGGCGCTCCGTCGGGGGTGGCGGTGGCCACCGCCGCCGCCTCGGGCTGGCTTGCGCCCACGCCGACCGCCGCCTCGAACCAGCGCTCGAACTGGCGGAACGGGTCGGGGTCGACGTCCTCTTCCCGCAGCGGGATCTCGCCTGGGCTCACGCGGCCGATTATGTCTGCATGCAGCTCAGGCGGCCACGCGGTCTTCGTGATCGCGCAGCGCGTAGGCGTACGGGTGGTTGAAGGCCTCGAGCGCGTCGGCTCCGGGGACCTCAACGACGAAGATCTCGCCCGAGCGGTGGTCGTGCACGGACACCGAGACGCGGTCGGTGAGCGCATTCCACAGCAAGCTCACGTCGATGCCGTCGGTGTTTCGGTGATCCAGTTCGCGGATGGGGGTCGTAAGCATGGCTTGTCTCCTGTTATCGAATCGCTCGCCACTAAAGACCGCGCCCACGCGCGAGATTCATCGTTTGACGTGCGAAGTTAGGCTTGCCCATGCCACGACGCCTCAGCCCCCCAAGATCATTCAGCTTGATCAGATCGAGCCGATCCCCGGGCCGGGGAGCCTTACATGGCGACCGGTCCGGTTGACGCTCGGGGTGCGCGCGTTCGGCTGTAACGCCTATACCGCCGGTGCGGCCGGGGACGACGTGGTCGAGCCCCACACCGAGGATCCGAAGCTGGCCCACGAGGAGCTCTACTTCGTGGCGCGGGGGCGGGCCACCTTCACGATCGACGGGGAGTCCCACGACGCGCCGGCCGGAACGTACGTGTTCATCCCCGATCCGGCCTCGCACCGCCATGCGGTGGCGGCCGAGGCAGGGACCACCGTGCTCAGCTTCGGCGGCCCGCCGACGTTCCAGCCCTCGGCCTGGGAGTGGACCTTCCAGGCCGATCCGTTGATGCGCAGCGATCCGGCGCGCGCCCGGGAGATTCTCGCCGAGGGGCTCGAGGTCCACCCTGAGTCAGGCGGGCTGTACTACGCCATGGCTTGCCTCGAGGCGGTCCAGGGCAACCGGGAGGCGGCGCTGGCCGCGCTGCGCCGCGCGGTCGAGCTTCGACCGAGCGTGGCCGGTCTGGCGCGCGAAGACGAGGACTTCGCCGGTCTGCGCGACGATCCGGAGTTCCGTGCGCTCGCGGCGCTACCGTAGCCCTCGATGCGGATCGCCACCTGGAACGTCAACTCACTCAAGCAGCGCCTGCCGCGACTGCTGCCTTGGCTGGACCAGCGCCGGCCCGAGGTGGTGTGCCTGCAGGAGACCAAGCTCGCCGACGCGGCGTTCGCCGAGCTGCTGGGTGACGAGCTGTCCACGCGCGGCTACGTGGTGGCCGCCCACGGCGAGGCGGCGTGGAACGGGGTGGCGATCCTCTCGCGCGTGGGGCTGGACGACGTGATGCGGGGCTTGGAGGGCGCTCCCGGGTTCCCCAATCCGGAGGCCCGAGCGGTGGCGGCGACGTGCGGCGGGATCCGGGTGACCTCGGTGTACGTGCCGAACGGCCGGACGCCGGAGTCGGATCACTATCACTACAAGCTGGCCTGGCTGGATTCGCTGCGCGATGCCGTGGCGGCCGGCCCCGACGCCGCGGTGGTGTGCGGGGACATGAACATCGCGCCGACCGACGAGGACGTCTTCGACCCGGAGGCCTACATCGGCCAGACCCACGTCACGCCGCCGGAGCGAGGGGCCCTGGCCGAGCTCCAGGCGCTCGGGCTCCGCGACGTGGTCCGCGACCGGTGGCCGAGCGAGCGGGTGTTCACCTACTGGGACTACCGGGCCGGCATGTTCCATCAGGACCTGGGGATGCGGATCGACCTGATCCTGGCCAGCGGCCCGGTGGCCGATCGGGTGCAGGCGGCCTGGGTCGACCGCCACGCCCGCAAGGGCACGGGGCCAAGCGATCACGCGCCGGTGATCGTCGACCTCGACGAGGCGCCCGACGGCGACATCGGCCCGGTTGTGCCTCCGCCGAGCGCTCCGGCCCGGCGCGGCGCCGGCAAGAAGAAGGTCAAGCTGCCCCAGTCGCCCTGAGGGTGTGATGGATTTTCCGGGCTCCTGGCGGAAAATCCATCACGGCCGGGGTCGGTCGCGGTCGCGCGAGGGTTGAACGCGCTTGGGCTCACCCGGCATCTTCGGATAGTCGGGCGGATAAGGCATGTCGCCTTGCCCCCTGGCGAGATCCGCCTCATACAGCTCCAGCAACGGTTGGAGGGGATACGCCTGGTCGTCGATGTCCGCGTGCCGGTCGCCGAGCTGGGCGAACCGGGTCGGCATCGTCGCCGCGGTGAAGTCCTCGGGGGCGACGCCGGCCAGCTCGTCCCAGTGAAGCGGCGCCGACACCGTGGCGCCGGGCTTGGGACGGATGCTGTACGCGGAGGCGATCGTGCGGTCGCGGGCGTTCTGGTTGTAGTCGATGAAGATCCGCTCGCCGCGCTGCTCCTTCCACCAGCTGGTCGTCACCTGCTCGGGGAGTCGACGCTCGAGCTCGCGCCCGAACGCGATTGCCGCGTGGCGGACGTCCGTGAAGCTCCACCGTGGCTCGATCCGCACGTAGATGTGGATCCCGCGGCCCCCCGAGGTCTTGGGGAAGCCGGCCATCCCGAGCTCCTCGAGCAGCGCGCGCGCCGCGGTGGCCACCGGGACGGCGTCCGCGTAGTCAGTGCCCGGCTGGGGGTCGAGGTCGAGGCGTAGCTCGTCGGGGTGGTCGACGTCCTCGCGGCGCACGGGCCACGGGTGGAAGGTGATCGTCCCCATCTGCGCCGCCCAGCCGGCCACCGCCACCTCGGTCGGGCAGACCTCGTCGGCGGTCCGGCCTGAGGGGAACTGGATCGTCGCGGTCTGCACGTAGTCCGGGGCTCCCTTGGGGATCCGCTTCTGGTAGAAGGCGTCGCCCTGCCGGCCCTCGCGGGTCGATAACACCATCCCCGGAAAGACGCCTTTGGGCCAGCGCTCGAGCGTGGTCGGGCGCCGGTCGAGCGCGCGCATGATCCCCTCGCCGACCGACACGTAGTAGTTGACGATGTCGAGCTTGGTGACCGGCGCGGTGCGCTCGGTGGGGGGGAAGATCACCCGGTCCGGATTGGACACGCGCAGATCGCGCCCGCCGGCCTCGAGGATCGTCTCCGGTACGGGAGTCATGACGAAAGTTCTACCGGGCGGTCACAAATGACAGTCTTGGACGCGAGGAAGCGAGGGATGAGGTCGTTCGAGAACTGGTCGGACGCGCAGCTGCTGGCGGGCACGCCACAGGATCCCGCGGCGTTCGGTGCCTGGTATCGGCGCCACGAGCGCGAGGTGCTGTCGTTCTTTCGCTACACCCCCCGGTCCTCCGAGCTCGCGGCTGATCTGACCGCGGAGACGTTTGCCGCCGCGCTCGAGTCGATCGGCGGCTATCGCTCGGAGCTGGGTGAGGCAATCGTGTTCCAGGCGCTCGCGCACGCTAGGTGAGGTCGGGCACGCGCCCCACGTAGTCGATGCGTAAGGCGCGGATCGTCCCTGCCTCGATTGCCTGCCGCTCGTCGGCCTCGGTGATTCCGGGGAGCTCGGGGAACAGGTAGCCGGCGCGTTCGCAGCTCACGCGCTCGAACCGCTCGTCGAGCGCCTCGACCAGCGCGCGGGCGCTGTGCAGGCCATGCCCGGTGGCCCAATCGCGCAGGTAGTCGTCCCACGGCCGCCCTGAGGCCAGCCAGCGCTCGCGGGCGCCGTGAAGCCACCCCTTCGGCTCCGCCTCCAAGTCCAGGCGCTCGAAGCCCCAGCGGGCGCTCGCCTCGTCGAAGCTCTCCCAGTCCCACTCGATGACCACGACCGCGCCGCCCGGCTTCAGCGCGGCGGCCACCCGGTCGAGCACCTCGCCTGGATCGGCCACATGGTGAAGCGACACCGACGCCACCACGGCATCCACAGCGTTGGGCAGCTCGCTGCGCTCGAACTCGATGCGGCGGTAGCTGACTCCCTCCGGGGCCTGGGGGTCGATGCCGAGCGCCTGGTAGCCGTCGGCCAGCAAGGCCGGGACGGTGCCTCCGAGCGAGCCGCAGCCCAGCTCGACGACCATCGCCGGGGGCGGCGGCAGATGCGATCGAACCATCGACCACGCTGTCTCGAGCCATTGCTGGTTGGCGCTCACCGGTCGAAGGTAACCAGAGCATCGCTATGCTCCGCCGCGAGCGATGAGGCTCGCTCCAACCGCGACCGATGGTCGCTGATGGCCTCTACCCGAGTAAAGCCCCCGGCTCGTGGAGGTCAGCTGAGATCCGAACCCTTCCGGACAGACGAGAGCTTGCGGCAATCTCCGCCGGCGGCGCTGTCGGAGCGCTGGCCCGCGTCGCCCTTCTCCAGACCGGCGTGGCAACCGCTCCAAGCTGGCCGTGGATCACCTTCTCGGTCAACATCCTCGGCGCTTTTCTCCTCGGGTACTTCGTGACCCGGCTGCAGGAGCGGCTGCCGTTGTCGGCGTATCGGCGGCCGCTTCTCGGGACCGGTTTCTGCGGGGCGTTCACGACGTTCTCGACCATGCAGGTGGAGCTGCTCAAGATGCTCGACGCGAACCGGTACGGCATGGCCGCCGGCTACGCGGCGGCGAGCCTCGTGCTCGGCTACGCGAGCGTCCAGCTGGGGTCGGCGTTCGCTCGCCGAACGAGGACCGTGGCATGAGCCCGCTGGTCTGGGTGGGCGTGGCCGGGCTCGGGGCGGGGGGCGCACTGCTTCGCTTCTACGTGGATGGACTGATAGCGAGTCGCGCGGGGAGGGACTTCCCGTTCGGGACGCTGCTCGTCAACGTGTCCGGCGCGCTGGTGCTCGGCGTGTTGGTCGGCCTGGGAGTTGGGGGCGATCAGTTCCTGTTGGAGGGAACGGCCACGCTCGGTTCGTACACGACGTTCTCGACGTGGATGTTCGAGACTCAGCGCCTGGCCGAGGACGGGCAGTTCGGCGGCGCCGTCAGCAACCTGGTCATCAGCCTGGCCGTGGGCCTGGGCGCGGCAGCGCTGGGGCGGCTGATCGGAGGGCATCTGTGAACGAGGACTGCCTGAAGCTGACCACGTACTTCGGCGAGCGTCATCGCACCGGGGATCGCTTCGTCGCCGACGCGCTGCTCGATCTGTACGGCCGCCGCGAGGTCGAGGTGAGCGTGATGCTGCGCGGGACCGAGGGCTTCGGCGCCCGGCAGCATCGGCGCACCGATCGCCTGCTCACGCTTTCGGAGGATCTGCCGCTCGTATCGGTGGCGGTCGACACGCGCACTCGGATCGAGGGCCTGCTCGGGGAAGTCATGGCGATCGACGGGCGCGGTCTCGTGACGCTGGAGCGTGCGCGGATGCTCACCGGCGAAATCGTGCCGGCGATGCTTCCCCAGGAGCTCGACGAGGAGACCAAGCTGACCGTGTACGTCGGACGCGACGAGCGGATCTATGGCGTGCCCGCTTTCGTCGCGGTGTGCGATCTGCTGCACCGACGTCACGTCGCCGGCGCCACCGTGTTACTGGGGGTCGACGGGACCGCGCACGGGGTCCGCGAGCGGGCGCGGTTCTTCGGTCGCAACGCCGACGTTCCGCTGATGATCATCGCGGTGGGATCCGGACCGAGCATCGCGCGCGTGTTGCCGGAGCTCGGCGCGCTCCTGCGCCGTCCCCTGCTGACGCTCGAGCGGGTGCGGGTCTGCAAGCGCGACGGCCGGCTGCTGGCTCGACCCGATGCGCTTCCCGCCACTGACGAGCGGGGCCTGCCCCTGTGGCAGAAGCTGATGATCTACACCTCCGAGCAGGCGCGCCACGGGCGCAGCCCCCTGCACCTGACGCTGGTGCGGCGCCTGCAGGCCGGCGGTGCCTCCGGCGCGACGTGCCTGCGGGGAACCTGGGGCTTCCACGGTGAGCATGCGCCACACGGCGATCGTCTGCTCCAGCTCCGGCGCCGCGTGCCGATCGTGACCGTCGTGGTCGACTCGCCGACCCGCATCGCCGACTGGTTCGCCGTCGTCGACGAGCTGACCGATCAGGCGGGGCTGGTGACCAGCGAGATGGTCCCGGCGCTGGCCGGGAACGACCAGCATCGCAAGCCGCTTCGGTTGGCTCGGCACCGCTTTTGACGTGCTGCACCCGGGTAAACGCATGGGTGACGAGCGATTCAAAGGAGGACCCAGATGCCACCTCGCGGAGTTCAGAAGGGAACCAAGCGCGCTCGACAGTACGAGCACATCAAGGAGAGTCAGAAGGAGCGTGGGGCCAGCGAGGGTCGCGCCGAGGAGATCGCCGCGCGCACCGTCAACAAGGAGAAGGCTCGCTCCGGCGAGTCCCGCACGCGCTCGAAGACGTCGACCAACGACATATCGTCGGGTCGCCGCGGCGGACAGCGCTCGGGGACGAACCGGGAGAAGGGACGCACCCGGGACCAGCTCTACAACGAGGCCAAGCAGCTCGGGATCGAGGGCCGTTCGAGCATGAACAAGGCGCAGCTCCAGCGGGCCGTCGATCGACGCAAGTAGCTTCCGCCCCGCGTATCCGCCGGCGGCGCCACCAGCGGGGATGCGCACCCGCCGGCGGCGCCACCGACCGATCAGCTACTGCGCGAGGGGGCAGCGCGCAGTTCGAGCCGGCTAACCGCCGGCCTGCTGCTTGAGCAGCTTCTTGGCGCCCGAGACGCACACGCTGTACGGCGTCCCGCGCTGTTCTGCCACGTGCTTCTTGCTCTCGTTCGCGCACGCCTTGGCCGGGTTGGTAGCCGAGCCGTTGGCCACCTTTGCCATGTCGGTCACGCACTTGGAGAACTGGGTTCCCGGTGTGCCCGCGACGTGCTTCTTGCTCTCACCCTGACAGACCTTTCCGTAGGCCTTGGCCTTGCTCTTGCTCGCCGTGGTGGGTGAG
Source organism: uncultured Solirubrobacterales bacterium (assembly GCA_963834675.1). Lineage (GTDB taxonomy): Bacteria > Actinomycetota > Thermoleophilia > Solirubrobacterales > Solirubrobacteraceae > Palsa-465. The sequence goes on along the minus strand of CAWICS010000005.1, from coordinate 163,172 downwards.
TTGGACTTGTTCGGGTGCCCACCGGGGTTGCCAAGGGCCACGGCCGGGGATATCCCCAGCACCATGGTCCCGGCGAGCACCGCGAGCTTAGGTTGGAGTCTCACCGCGCCTCCTCTGGTTTCTGCGACGACATGCCCAAGCGATCGCGGATGCTGGTCTGACCACTCGGGGTCGGTGGCTGCCTGGCTGCATCCGGCGGGCCTCGGTGATCGCCGAGGCCACCGACAACCCGAAACGCTGCTCCCAGATGCCCAGGATCGTGGTGCTCGTTCCGAGCAGCACCGCAGCAGCCTCAGCGGTCACCTCGCCTCCCACCTTCCGTGCCTCTGCCGGTCACGACCAGCCTGGTCATGGTTCCTCCTGCGATCGGTTTCGTCGCCGCGTGAGGCCTCGCCGTCCGATCCCGAGCCGGCGCGGCCTCACTGCGGTGCGTGTCCTCTGAGACCACCGACGCCCGGGCGGGGCGAGAGTCAGGATCTATTTGAGATGGCCGGGCGCGGTTGCGGACGCCCCGTGAGTGGCCGTCTGGTCGACCGGCAGGGGCACCGCTGGGGCGGCGGGCACCGTGACGATGCCGTTTCCGGTGTGTCCGCCGATCGCGAGGTCGAATGACCGGGAGCGTTGGCGGAGTTCCCGGGGCTGGTAGAGGTTGACTTCACGTGGCCAGGCGCCGAGCTGGAGTGGCCTCGGCTGCTCGGGACCGAACTCGAGTGGCCGGGTGCGGCGCCGGAGTGTCCGGGGCTGGTGGAGGTGGTGGACGTATGGCCGGGCGCGGCACCCGAGTGCCCGGGGCTTGTGGAAGTGGTGGGCGCGTGGCCGGGCGCGGCACCCGAGTGTCCGGGGCGGCTGGAGCTTGGGCTCAAAGAGGGGGTCGTGGGTGCCGGAACCGCCTTCGTCGAGGCGGAGCCGAGGCGGTGCGCGGCCGGGCGTGGAGTTCGCCCAACTGTCCCCTTGTGAATGGCGGTGTGCGCCGGGGCCGAGGGCTTGTCCGCAGCCGAGCGGAAACGGCGCGCCGGTGCATGGGGCCGTGGCGCCCGGGCGAAACCGCGCGCGCCTGCGTCGGGCGCGGTGCGGCCACCGGTCGGGTGACCGGCGTTCCATGGCGACCGGCTCCGGCGTGCGGGCTCCCGTGCGCCAGCCGGTCCACGCCAACCGTGACCCCGACGGTGGCGGTGGCCACGACGGCGACCCCGGCCAGGGCATTCGCGGCGAGCGCGGCGCCGGCTGTCTTGCCCACCCCGCCGACGGCCGGCCCAGCCAGGCCGCCGCCCGTCCCGTGGGCTGAGCCCGCTGCGGCGGCGCGGCCCAACAGTCCGGCGGCGGTCGCCGCCGGCAAGGTCGGGACAAGTGCGCGCAGCTCCCCCTGACGCTTCGAAATGGCGGCGGCGAACCCGGCGCAGGCCGAGCACTCGCGCAGGTGGGCCCGCACCCGGCGGCTGCGAAGCAGGCGTCCGTCGGCGTCGGAGATGGTTCGGCAGATCTCATCGCAGGCCATCGCTCGACCCTCCGCGAACTCGAACAGCGACCGGCGCGCTTCGTATATGGCCTGCTTGGCAGCTCCGACCGACGTTTCGAGTGCGAGCGCGATCTCCTCGTGGGAGAGGCCGCTCAGCTCGCGCATGACGAGCGCCGCGCGCTGGCGATCGTGCAGCTCGCGCAGATCGCGCAGGAGCAGGTCCAACCGGCCTCGATCCTCGACCTGGTCGTCGACCGAGGTCATGCAGTAGTCGGTCGCGTCCGAGAGCTCGACGGTCGGACGCCGGCGCCGCAGCGTCGACACCGACTCGTTGTGGGCGATCCGGTAGAGCCACGGACGGATAGGAGCATCGGGGCCGCCCCGCCCGAGCGCCGCGAACGCGGCTGTGAAGGTCGACTGGAGCGCGTCCTGCGCATCGGCGTCGTTGTGCAGGATCGATCGGCAATAGCGATACAGCCCGTGGTGGTGGCGCTCGTAGACCACCGCGAAGGCGCGCTCGTGCCCCGCGGCCGCCAACCGCGCCAAGCGCTCGTCGCCGAGCAGGCCGAACGGGGCGGTCCTGCCGGAGAAGCTGGTTCTTGCTGCTACCGCCACGTGCTGATTGCAGTCTCACGCTTAACGATGACGCACATTGAACCCCATGGTCAGGGCCGAACGCGTCACCCGGGTGGACATCCCGGCGCCTTGGCTCAGGCGCCGGGACATCCAAGCGTGAACTCGAGTACTACGGAGTGACCTTGAACACGAGGCCGGTCCCGACCTCGCCCACGTACAGCGACTTGCCGTTCACGCCCAGGCCCACGGTCGGGGCGACGAAGCCCTTGACCACCGGCTTGGCGGTGCCGCCGCTTAGCGGCATCGACAGGACCTCACCACCCGGGCCCTTGCCCGTGGCGCCGAGGAACGACGTCATGTACAGACGCTTGCCGATGATGGCCATACCCATGATGTCGGTGTGCGGCCCGAACTGCTGGAACGGCTTGGTCAAGCCCGCGCACTTGCTGGGCACGATCTGGTTGCAGCCCGGGAAGCCGTAGTTGTCTCCCTGATGCACCCGGAGGACGAAGTCGGGCGGGTTCTTGGCGCCCTTGTCCTGCCCGAGGTCGGACACGAACGGCGATGACGACCCCTTCGGGAACGCGAGCTGCCACGGCTGACGGATGCCGGTGGCGAAGACCTTGAGGCCCTTGCCGTTCGGCTTGATCGACAGGATGTCGTACACGAACGGCGTCTTGGCCGGCCGTGGTCGTTGCCATTCGAGCAAGCCCACGTCGACACCGACGTAAAGCCGTCCGTCGGGGCCGAACGCGATGCCGTTGAAGCCCTGGAAGCCCTTCGGTGCGGTGTAGACCACCCGGCGATTGGTGAATGTCGTGCCGTTCCAGCCGCTCCACTTGAGCAGCTGCCACCTGGCGCTGGTCGGGCCGGTGACGGTGCCGCCGCTGACGTACAAGGCTCCCTTGTGCCAAGCCAGCCCGGCGACGAACTGCGGCGATCCGGAGATCAGCGTCCCGGTGCCGTTCTTGATCGCGAACACGCCACCGTTGGGCGGCTTCGCCGTCTCGGCGCCGCCGTCACCTTCGAACAGGGTCCCCGCGCCGAATGCGAACGAGGTCGGGGTGTGCAGGCCGGAGGCGACCAGTTGAACCTTCGCTCCTCCCACGCCCTTCGGCGGGGGCGGAGGCCCCGCCGCGCTGGCGACGCTCGCCACCGCCCCGGCGGTTATGACAGATGCGGCGGCCAGGGCCGCAGTCCTTACACGCATGCGTACTCCTTTCATGATCCCCACGTGCGCCAGCCGGTCCCTAAGCGCATGTACGGTAAATAACCTAACAGACAAGCGGCCGACCGGCCGTCGGCTCGCTCATGTTAGTTGTGAAGCCGCTTTTACGCGTTTTTGTCCAGTTTGGGTCCAGTTAGTCCGCGTCGCGCCTGATCGCGAGCGCTTCAGCCGATCCGGGCGGTCGCCCACTCGGCCCTCCGGCCGGCGACGCCGAGGGTGTCCGGCTCGACCTCGACGATCGCGTCGGCCGGGATGGCTGCGCGTTTCGCGGCGGACATGATCGCGTCGGCTGAGGGCGCCTCGTACAGGCAATACGTACGCCGGCGGTCCGCGCTCAGGAACGAGAACAGCCAGCGCACGCCCTCGTCGGCGTTGACCTCCTCGATCAGCTTGACGTCGTCGTCGGTGAGCTCGAGCTGCTCGGCGAACCTGCGCTCGATCACGTAGAGGGGCATGACTGCGATGCTAGCCGCGCGTCTGCGCGCCGACAAGCGCATGCCGGTGGGCGTAGGAGGCTGCCTCGGTGCGGTTGGCGCAGCCGGTCTTGCGCAGGATGCTGCGTATGTGGTTGGCCGCGGTGTGCTCGCTGATGAACAGCTCGAGGCCGATCTGGCGGTTGCTCAGGCCGCGGGCGACGAGCTGGAGGATCTGCACCTCGCGGGCGGACAGCTGATCCGGTGGGGCGGCGCGGGGGACCGCCGCGCCGATCGCTCGGATCCGGCTTCGCAAGGCTCTCATCCCGGCGGCCGTCGCGATCCGGTCGGCTTCGTCCAGAAGGGCCGCGGCTCGACTGCGCTCGTCGCGGCGGCTGGCCAGCAGCGTCCGCGCGTACTCATAGTTGGTGTGGGCGAGCCAAGCGGGGGATTCCATGCGCCGGTTTAGCTCGGCCGCCCGCTCGAAGTGCTCCTCGGCCCGGGCCCATTCCCCGAGGGTCGAGGCCAGCATGCCCAGGTACCGGTCGGCCGCGCCATAGCACGCGACCACGTGACCGATCATCACGTTCTTCCCAGAGAGCTGCGCAAGCTCGGGGTATACGAGCGCGGCGACCGTCTCATCCCCGAGCGCCGAGCATGCGTCGGTCAGATAGGTGAGCGCCGCGAGCCACAGGGTTTGGCGCATCGGTTCGAGCCCCTCGTCGGCGACGCGCGCCAGCTCGCGCCTGGCCTCGAGCTCCATGCCGAGCTCTACGAGCAGCGCGGCCAGACCGGGCCGCCACGGCCCGTTGTCCCGCTCGCCGGCGGCCAGGATCCGGATGACCGGTGCAAGATCGGCCAGCCGCCCCTGCTCGCGGCGAAGGCTGAACATCTGGATACCGAACGTGCCGGTGGCGTCGCGTCCGGTCAGCAGACGTCCGGCCTCCTCGGACTCGTGCATCATCGTCTCCGCCGCGTCGAGCCGACCGTCGCCCAGGGCGATGGTCGCGCCGTATTGCTCGGCGACGTGGAGCATGAACGGCTGCCGGGTCGCCTGCGCGATGTCGCGCAGGACCGAGACCTCGTGGCGGGCGGCGGGCATGTCGGCCAACGCCACGAACATCGGGACGCGCCAAACGATCGCCTCGGCTTGGATCTCGGTGTTCCCGAGCAGCTCGCCGATTTCCTTGGCCTCGGTCAGCATCCCGAGGATCTCCTCGTCCGGGGTGGTGCCGCGTGCCCAGTAGGAGTGGGTGAGGGTCGCGGCCAGACCAAGCGGATCGTCGAGGCGACGCGCGAGCTCGATCGCGTTCTCGCGCACGATTGCGCCGCGCGTGTGCTCGCCGTCGTGGTTGAGCGCGCGAGCCAGCCCACTCAGCAACGCGAGGCGGAGCTGCGGATGGCCATCGCCGAGCACGGTGATGGCCTCCTCGAGCCGATCGGTTCGGGGGCCGAAGATGGCAGGACGCCACGACGCGTCCTCGTAGCCGATGGCGGCGCGCGCGAGCAGTTCGGGGTCGTGGATCGTCCGCGCGATATCGCCAGCCGCGTCGAACGCTTCCATCGCTCGGGCCGCGTGCCCGCCGAGGTGCCTGGCGGCACCGAGCTCGAGCAGCGCCTCGGTGCGCTGCCTGTCGTTCTTGATCCCGAGCTCGAGCGCGGCGTGCAGCAGCTGGGCGGCCTCGTCGAAGGCCAGTGCGCCGATCGCGGCATGGGCGGCGAGCAGGTTGTACTCGACGGCCTTGTCCGACCCCCCGAGCGGCGCGGCCTCGGCGAAGTGGTGGGCGAGGTCGGCGAGCGTGCGCGCCGAGCGTTCGGGCAGCGCTTCGCGTGCCTCGCCGACCCGAAGATGCAGCTGAGCCTTGCGGGCCGCGGTCAGTCGGTCGTAGACGGCTCGGCGCACCAGCTCGTGCGTGAACCGGTACATGAGCCTCCGGCCGGGAAGCTCCTCGATCATCGCGCCGCGGATCGCCTCGTCGAGTGCAGACACGAACTCGTCCTCGGCGAGGCCGGCGCCGCGCCGCACGACATCCAGCTCGAACTCGGCTCCCGCCGTCGCGGCCAGCTCGAGCAGCGCGGTGGTCGACGGCGCAAGTCGCGCGAGCCGTTCTCCAGCGACCTCGCGAACGCTCTCCGGCGTGCCGAGCCCGACGAGCGGACGAGTCAGCCTGACCGCGCCGTCGGCTACCTCGACGGCACCCGTCTCGAGCCAGGCCCGCCACAGCTCGCAGACCAGGAACGCGTTACCACCGGTCAACTCGCTGATCGTCCCGGCCACCTCGGGGAGCTGGTCGCCGACCCGAGCCTCCACGGCTCGGGTGACCAGCTCGCTCACCTCATCGGGTGAGAGGGCGCCCAGGCGCAGTCGCACGACGTCCTCGGAGCGGCGCAGGTCGGCCAGGGTCTGCGACAGGAGGTCGGGCAGATCGGCTTCGGTGTCGCGGAAGGTGGCGAACACCAGCACGCGCCCAGCCCACGGCGCGCGCGCGAGATGACGAATCAAGTGCAGGGTGGGCGCGTCCGCCCAATGGACGTCCTCGAGCACGATCAATAGAGATCGCCGCTCGCTCACCCCGGCCAGCAGATCGGTGACCGCCGCGTGCAGCCGATGGCGCTCGGTGTCCGGATCCGCCTTGACCGGGGGGGCGAGCTCGCCGAGGTGGTCGGCCAGATCCGGGAGCAGCCTGGTGAGCTCCCCGGCGCCGGTGCCCAGGATCGACCGGAGCTCGGTCGGATCGATCGCCCCGACGAGCTCCCCGAGTGCGGGAACAAACGGCCCGTAGGGCCTGGGAACCACGGCATCGCACTCCCCGAACAGCACCAGCGCTCCGTCGCGAGCGGCTTCGGCCGCGAACTCGCGGGCGAGACGGCTCTTGCCGGCCCCGGATTCTCCGGCCAACAGGACGACGCGCCGCCCTTCGCCCTCGGCTCGCGGCAGCAGCGTTCGGAGCACGCCGAGCTCGGCCGCCCGCCCGACGAACGGAAACGGCGCTGAGACCCGGAGAGAGGCCGGAAGGTGATCCACGACGATGCCCCGGCGGCGCACGATAGTCAGACCTGATCAGTCGCGCAACCCGGCGGTCCGGCGGTGCCCGGGGAAATATGGATCAGTCTCGGTCATGACGGGGGCGCCGCCCAGACCTAGTCTGGCCCCAGACAAACGGGACCTCAACGGAAGAGAAGGGGCTATGACCACGATCGACACACCGGCCGGCGCGGCGCGCGACGAGCTGAGCGACTTCCAGGGCCAGCTGATCGGACCCGATGACCCCGGGTACGAGGATGCCCGACCGGTTTTCAACGCGATGATCGATCGGCGCCCCGCGCTGATCGCCCGCTGCGCCGGGGCGGCGGACATCGCCGCGGCCATCCGGTTCGCGCGCAATCACGAGCTCGTGCTCGCCGTGCGAGGCGGTGCACACAACGGTGCGGGGCTGGGCACCTGCGACGGCGGCGTGGTCATCGACCTCTCGCTGCTGGGGCAGATCGAGGTGGATCCGGCGGGGCGCACGGTCCGGGTCGGCGGCGGATGCACGTGGGCCGAGGTCGATCGGGCCACCGGCGAGCACGGGCTGGCCACGCCGAGCGGAATCATCTCGACCACCGGGGTGGGTGGCCTGACCCTTGGGGGCGGGGTCGGCCACCTCACCCGCAAGTACGGGCTGACCGTCGACAATCTGCTGGAAGCCGAGATGGTCCTGGCTGACGGGCAGGTGGTACGCACCAACAGCAGCGAGTATCCCGATCTGTTCTGGGCGATCCGCGGCGGCGGCGGCAACTTCGGCGTGGTTACCTCGTTCACCTTTCGCCTCCACGAGGCCGGCACGGTCATCGGTGGGCCGACCTTCTGGGCGGCCGAGGACGCCGTCGAGGTGCTGTCCGCCTACCGCGAGTTCCTCCCGTCCGCCCCGCGCGAGCTGAACGGCTTCTTCGCCTTCACCGTCGTGCCGCCGGCGCCGCCGTTTCCGGAGGCGATCCACCTGCGCAACGTGTGCGGCGTCGTGTGGTGCTACCTCGGGTCCGAGGACGGAGCCGCCAAGGCCATGGCGCCGCTCATGTCTTCCCTGCCCGAGCCGCTCCTGCACGGGCCGCACCCGCTTCCCCACGCCATGCTCCAGGGTGCGTTCGACGGGCTCTATCCGGCAGGTCACCAGTGGTATTGGCGCGCAGACTTCGTCAACGAGATCCCGGACGAGGCCGTGAACATCCACGCTCGCTTCGGCTCGGAGCCGCCCACGATGCAGTCGACCATGCACATGTATCCGATCGACGGCGCGGCTCACGACGCCGACTCGGCCGATACCCCCTGGAGCTACCGCGACGCCAACTGGGCGTCGGTGTTCGTCGGCGTCGATCCCGACCCGGCCAACGCCGAGCCCATCCGCAGGTGGGCCGTCGACTACCACGAGGCCCTGCACCCCTACTCAGCGGGCGGTGCCTACGTGAACATGATGATGGACGAGGGGCAGGACCGGGTGCGCGCGAGTTACCGCGACAACTACGAGCGGCTGGCTCGGATCAAGCGCGCGTACGACCCCGACAACGTGTTCCGGGTAAACCAGAACATCCAGCCCGCGGAGGACTGACGGCTCGGGTTTCATTGATTGCTTCGCGATCCTGAGCGTCCGCCCGGACGATGGCGATGGCGATGGCGATGGAGCTACGCATACGGCAGCTCAATCGCCAAAGTCCGGGCGGTGTGTCCACGCGCGGAGCTACAACCTGCGCGTGGCAGCGTCCATCGAGGAGTTCAGCTACCAGCTGACGGCTGACGCTCTTCGCGAACAGGAGCGGGCGGTCGCTGCGTTGCGGACCCGTGCGGGAACCGTGCTGGCGGCCGCATCAGTTTCCGGGTCGTTTCTGGGCACGAAGGTCAGCAACGGGTCCCTCGATGTTTGGTCGGTGCTGGCGTTGATCGCATTCGTGCTCTGCGTGGGCGCGGCCATCTACGTGCTGCTGCCGCACAAGCTCGTGTTCGCGTTCAGAGGCCAGGCCCTGCTCGCGGCGAGCGATCATGAGGGAATCGACGATGTCACCGAGGCTTACCGTGCCGCGGGCATCTGGATCGAGCCGATGGTCGACTCGAACCGCGACACCATCGGCGATCTTTCAGACTGGTTCAGCATCAGCTGCGTGCTTCTGACGGTCGAAGTCGTCCTCTGGACGGTCAGCCTGGCCGGTTAAGCTACGCACGTGGCCTCGACCAATCCCGAAAAGCCCTCAACTCCGAAGCCGCCGGTTCATCTGCCGTCCACGCCGCCTCCTGGGTTTGCGCTTCCGGAGAAGCGCGGCGGGCTCTTCGGCGGCAACAGGTAGCGCCGGCCTCCGACGAGTAGACGCACGCGCGGCCGGGGGCGCGCGGCCGGGTGACCTAGTCGCCGGGCTGCGGTCGAACGAAGCCCTGGAGCATTTTCCCGAGCTCGATGCTCCCCGTCCCTGTCGTGACGATCGGGTCACGGGCGGCGAACTCGCGCACCTCGTCCTCGTCGTCACACTCGACAACGCCCAGTCCCCACGACCCGGTGCTGTCGAGGACGGGACCAAAGATCACCATCTGCCCCGCCTCGATGTAGGGCTGCCAGTGCGCCGCGTGCCGGCCCATGACCTCGCGCTCCTCGTCACTCATGTCGAGCGCGAAGTTCGGACGAGGCGGCTTCAGCCTGAATACGAACGTGCTCATCGGCTCAGCGGCTCGCCGGTCTCCAGCAACGTCTTCAGGCCGCTGAGGACGAACATCCAGCCTGGCCCGGCGACGCTGGCGGCGGTCTTCGGCGATTGCTCGAGCTGATCGTGGACCACGGTCAGGCTGCACACACCACCGTCGCCGGGCTCGATCTCCCACGTCACTCGGCTCGCCGGCTCGGCTCCCAGGTCCGGGTCATACAGCGAGCGCCAGCTATGCACCAGACGCCGTGGCGGGTTGTACTCGAACACCGTCTCGTCCCCCCACAGCGAATCGTCGGTCCCGACGGAGCGGAGACGTTCCGGCGTCACGGTGATCCGCGCTCCGTGGAAGTACCGCGCGGTGAACTCCGGGGTGGTGATGGCTTCCCAGATCTGCTCCGGCGTGGCTCGGATGAACACCTGGTAGACCTGGGTGGCCGTTGCTTCGGTCGTGGTCGTCATGCGGAACCCTCCAGTTCGTTCTTGAGGTCGCTGAGCGCCGCGACATGGCGCTCGGTGTACTTGTCGATCCAGCGGTCGTGGATCAGGCGGATGGGAACGGGGTTGAGGTAGTGGAGCTTCTCCCGGCCTTCGCGGCGATAGACGACAAGCCCGGCGGCCTCGAGCACCTTCAGGTGCTTCATCACGCCGAAGCGGGTCATCTCGAGCTCCTGCTCGAGCTCGGTCAGCGTTCGGCCGTCGCGCTCGAACAGCCGGTCGAGCAGATGCCGGCGCGTCGCATCGGCCAAGGCCTTGAAGACGAGATCGTCCTCGCCGCGCTCCATGCGGCCATGATACGTGACCTTTTAGTCACATGTCAAGGTGAGGCGGGTGCCGGCACGCGCCGGGGTGCAGGTAGCCGCGGCCCGTCCGCATCGCCAGCCGCCACGTCAAGCCGGACGCTCACACGCATTCCACGTTCTCGGAGAGCCGCAATCGTCCGCCCGAACACGAGGAAAGCCCCGCTGAGCGGGGCTTTCTGAAGTGCGCCCGAGAGGACTCGAACCTCCACGGGCCTTACAGCCCACAAGGCCCTCAACCTTGCGCGTCTACCAATTCCGCCACAGGCGCTGGGGGCGGCCAGTATAGCCCGGCACCGTTCCGGACAGGGCTTCTCGGCCGGCCCGTGAGGGCGGGCTTGAAGCGGCTGCCCGCCTCGGTGCACGCCGCCGATTGAGTCCGTCCAGAGGCCGCGCTACAGTTCCGAACACATGTTCGACTGTCTCCGGATCGCCGAGCCAAACGAGCAAGGAGCGGACCCATGGATTTGACCAAACGCCAGCAAGAGATCTTCGACTTCATCAAGCGCTACTCGGCGAAATACGGCTATCCGCCGACGGTGCGGGATATCGGCAAGGCGGTTGGTCTGGCTTCGTCGTCGACGGTCCATGCCCATCTGGCCAACCTGGAGCGGATCGGCCTGCTCCGGCGCGATCCGTCCAAGCCGCGGGCGATCGAGCTGCTGGACAAGGCCGCCGCGGGCGTTCGGAGCCTGGTGCGGCCGGGTCTGCCGCTGGTCGGGCAGGTGGCGGCCGGTCAGCCGATCCTGGCCGAGGAGAACATCGAGGACTACGTGCAGACCCCGGCGGTGGCCGGCGGCACAGAGGGCGAGTACCTGCTTCGCGTCCGGGGCGAGTCGATGAAGGACGCCGGGATCCTCGAGGGAGATCTGGTCGTGGTGCGCCCGCAGGACACCGCGCAGGACGGTGAGATCGTGGTCGCCCTGGTCGGGGAGGAGGCAACCGTGAAGCGGTTCTTCCAGGAGACCGATCACATCCGGCTGCAGCCAGAGAACGACTCGATGGAGCCGATCCGCAGCCGCGACGTGCGCGTCCTGGGGCGGGTGGTCGGTGTGATGAGGAGTCTGACGTGAGCGCCAGCGCGGTCATGGCGCCGCCGTCGCCGCGCGACCCGCTGCGCGACGAGGGGACGCTGGACGAGCTGATCGCCGGCCTGTGGGAGGCCCTCGACTCGGACCAGAGCGTGGCCTGTCCGGTGTGCGGAGCGGAGATGAAGCCGGAGTACGCGGCGCACGCGCGTGCGGTCGGGGGTCGCTGCGTGAGCTGCGGGTCGACGCTGCGCTAGTCCGGTAGGTCCCAGCGGTCCCCCGCGGGGACCGGCGCGCGGGCCGGGATGGCCGCCGGCGGGCCGGGATGCTCGCCTGCATGTCAGCGGCGTCGCGGGGGCTATGCTTCGTCGTGGAGGCTGAGCAGTCGCGGAGGTGATGAGCCTTCGAGGAAAGTCCGGACATCACAGGGAAGGGTGGTCGGTAACCCCGACCCGGGGAAACCCGCGGGAAAGTGCCACAGAAACGACACCGCCTAAGCCTGGGGCCGCTGCAGAGCTCCAGGCCGGTAAGGGTGAAATGGTGCGGTAAGAGCGCACCGGCGTCGCGGTGACGCGGCGGCCGAGGTAAACCCCACCCGATGCTAGGCCAAGCAGGACCGTTCGGAGGTGACCCGCCAAGGTCCGGGTAGGCCGCTCAGATGGATGGCTGCTCTCGACAGGATCCGGCTTACAGGCCTCCTACGGAAAGACCCCGCCCCGGCGGGGTCTTTCTAGTTGTGTGGCCAGCGGGGTCCGCACGGCCCTCGGGAGAAAGCGCTTGAGAAGAAACTGTGGCTATCCCGGAGTTTCTTCCCGAAGGTGGGCGTGGGTGGTGCGCGGCCGTCAGGCGTGGTGGTCGCGAAGGCGCTCTCCGAGCGCGGCCAGCGCCGGCTCCGGCAGCGTGCGCTCGATGAGCGGAAACAGTTCGTTCTCCTCGAGCCTCACGTGATCGGCCAGCCGGCCGCCGAGCTCGTGGAGCAGATCCGGCCCGGCGCCGTCGGCCAGCCGCTCGACGTCGCGACGGATCCGCACGTGATCGAGCAGGGTGCGGACGATCGCGGGATGGTCCGGATCGCCGTAGGCGGCATACGCGGGCAGGAGCACCTCCTCTTCGAGGCGGAAGTGCAGCCGTTCCTCCTCGGTCCAGTGCTGACGGAAGGCCGCGGCCGCGTCGGCGGCATCCGCCTCGCCGGCCCGACGCAGCCGCTGGGCGAGCACCAGCGCGTGGTGGTGATCGCGCGAGAGGGGAGCCAGGGCGGGATGGCGCTTCATGGTCGTGCTGCGGGCCGTCGCCTGCGGAGCCGCGCGACTCCTCGACCTGACATGTCGGCCAGCGCCGCCTGGGCGGCGGCGTCGCCGGGCACGCCGTGCACCGCGCCACCCGGAAACGCGGCCGCACTGCCGAAATAGAGCCCCGATAGTGGCGTGCGGTAGGGCGAGAGCCCGGGCACGGGGCGGAACACGACTTGGCGCAGCCGGTAGCTCCCACCCCCGACGTCGCCACCGACCAGGTTGCGGTCGCGGTGCTCGAGCTCGACTGGACCCATCACGTGGCGGGCGAGTATGCGATCCCGGAAGCCCGGCGCGAACCGCTCGACCTGGGCCTCGATTCGCTCCGCGTGAGCGTCGATTTGCGTGCGCCAATCGATCCCCTCGCGCGGTCCGTGCGTGTAGGCCCACGCGGTGTGCTTGCCCTCGGGGGCCCGCGAGGGGTCCGCGAGCGACTGCTGCCCGAGCAGCAGGAACGGTCGCTCCGGCAGTCGGCGCTGACTCTCGGCGATCGTCCGGACCAGCTCCTCCTCGTCGCCGGCCACATGGACCGTGCCGGCGCTTCGGGGCTCGGGGGCCTCCCACGGAATCGGCCCGTCGAGCGCCCAGTCGACCTTGACGGTCGCCGGCCCGTACCGGTAGCGGCACGCGAGGGCCCGGTAAGGCTTGGCGAGCGCGTCACCGGCCATGGCCACCAGCGCGTGGGGCATCACGGTGGCGATCGCCACGTCGGCGGCGAACCGCTCCCCGCCGGCCGTGCGCACGCCGGTGACGCGCCCGTTCGCCGACTCGATCGCCTCGACGGCGGCCTGCGTCCGCACCTCACCGCCCAGCTCGCGCAGGTACCCCGCGAGCGCCTCGGTGAGGCGCTCGGCCCCGCCGGCCGGGCTCGGCCAGCCGACCGCGTGGCCCATCAGGTTCAGGTAGGCGACCGCCACCGCGCTGCCGGCGTCGGTCGGCGGGACGTCGCCGTGCCCGGCCGAGCCGTAGAGCCAGGCCCGCGATCCCGCACCGCGGAACAGGCGCCGGCCCAGGCCCTGGGCCGAGCCGGGGACGAGCAGACCGAACCGGGCGGCGCCGCTCGGCCCGAGGGCGCGCAGAAGGCGCAGCGATCCGGCCACCGGCGGGAACGCGGCGAGCATTGTCGCGCGGATCGCCTCGAACCCTTCGAGCAGCGGCTCGATGAACGCCCGCCAGCTGCGCCCGTCGCCCGCGTGCGCTTGCTCCAGGCTCGCCTCGGTCGCCTCGAGCTCCCGGTAGAGCCCTACCGCGCGACCGCCCGGCAGAGGATGGGCGTAGCAGGCCTCGGGATGGATCCACACCAGCCCGTGTCGCTCGAGCGGCATTCGGGCGAAGACGGGAGAGGCGGCGCCGGCGGGATATACCGACGAGAAGGTGTCGTGCCGGAAGCCGGGCAGGGTCAGCTCGTCGGTGCGCACCGCGCCGCCGGCGCGATCGGCGGCCTCGATCACGGTGACCTGCTGACCCGCTTCGGCGAGCCGGATCGCCGCGGCCAGGCCGTTGGGTCCAGCGCCGATGACGACGGCGTTCATTGGCTCTGGCGGGTGGAGGCAGGGGTCATTGGATCTGAAGGGCGAGCTGGTGGAGCATGCTCAGCCGCGCCACGCCGCCCTGCCCCCAGAACGCGTGCTGCGCCGCGCGGCCGGCCCGCCGATAGGACTGCTCGACGTGCCACGGCATGGGATCCCAGGTTCCGGCCGCCCGCACCCATGCGCGACCCTCATGTGTGTACAGAATCAGGCGGTTGTGGCCGGCGCCCATGAAGTGGCCCTCGTGGGTGGTGAGATCGAAGCCCACGACCGGCTCGCCGCCCTCGGGCACGGCTCGCGGCTCGTTCTCGCCGTACCGGGCCAAGCCGGCCTCGAGCTCCTCAAAGTAGACGCGCAGCGCCTCGGGATCGTCGGGCGTGACCAGCCGGTTGATCGACACGTAGCCGCGGGTGAAGATCGGCCGTCCGGACTCCGTGCCGGCGGCCACCTCGATCTCGAACGTCTGGCCGTCCAGCCCGCCCGCCCGCAGCGGGGTGAAGCGGCCGAGCTCTGAGGCGTAGTCGGGCCACGTCTCCGGGCGGGTCAGCGCGGACACCGTACCTTCGACCGACGGCATCTCCACCGGTGGGTAGGTGTGCCACATCTGCCGGTCCGCCGGTCCGGACTCGGGCGTGAGCTTGCCCAGTCGGGCCACGGCCATTCGGCGATCGGGGTCGTAGGCATCTCGCTCCTGCACCGAGGGAAAGGCGATGCCCCAGGCCCGGCGGGTCGGGTCGGCGTAGGCCTCGGGGAACCAATCGCCGATCAGCTGCGCGGCGCCGTCGAGCAGCTGCTCTCGGTTGACCAGCCCGCGGCCGGACATCTCGGTATCGAAGCGGTGCCCGCCGTAGGCGCGGTGAAACGCGCGCAGGTCGGTCAGCCTCAGGCGGCGCGGCGTCTCCTGCCCATACCAGTACGTGGTCAGGATCGCGAAGGCCAGGCGCATGTCGTCAACGTCGCGCTCGGCTACCGGCCGGCGGTAGTACGCGGCGTTCAGGAAGTCGGTGACCCACCCCGCGGCGTCGCGACCGGCGATCGAGGAGCCCGTCATGCGGGCGAAGCGGAGGGGACCGCCGGGCTTGGCCGCGGCCGCGGCGCCCTCAGGCTCGGGGTCTTCGATGTGCTCGGCCAGCTGGCCGAGCTCGTCCGGATCGAGTCCCTGCACGGCGGCCTTGGGGTCTTCTTCCATCGCTGACTCCCCTCGTCGAGGTGGTAGGCGCCTTCCCTCTCACCAAGGGTAGGACCAGCTCCCGAGTCTCACCGGGGGACCGGCCCGCCGGCCAGCGCGATCACCGTTCCGACGATCCCCGCGCCGAGCAGGACCACCACGATGCCCTGCCGCGCGAGGAGCAGCGCGACCGCGGCCGCGGCCAGCACCGCGAACTGCCACCCCTCGCGCAGGACCGCGGCGAGCGGGATGGCCGCGCCGAGGATGGCGCCGATCGCGGCCGGCCCGGCTCCGGCCAGGAATGCCCGAGCGCGGGCGCTGGTCCGGATCCGCTCGAACTGACCGCCGCCCACGAGCACGAACGCGAACGAGGGCGCGAACGCCACCGCGGCGGCCAGCGCCGCGCCACCGACTCGGTGAGCGGCGTAGCCCACGGCCGCCACCGTGGCCACCACCGGACCCGGCGTCACCTGGCCGAGCGCCACCGCATCGAGGAACTGCGCTGAGGTCATCCAGTGGTAGGTGTGCACGGCGTCGCCCTGCATGAGCGGGATGATCACGAAACCCCCGCCGTAGGACAGCGCGCCGACCTTGAATGCCACCCAGGCCACGGCACCGAGACCTCCCGTCCCGGCCGCGACCGCCGGGACCGCGATCGGCAGCCATGCGTTCAGGCGTGCCCGGGCGATCGCCCCGCCGGCGACGCCCAGCTCGACGAGTCCGCAGGCGAGCAGCACGAGGACCAGATACCGGCCGATCAGGGCGGCGGCCGCAGCTCCGAGGACGGCGTAGGCGAGCCAGCGGGCGCGGCTCGGCGTCCGGTCGAGGCTGGGCCGGGCCAGGTCGATCCCCGCGCGCACCGCGACCGCGGCCACCGCGGCGCCCGCCCCGGCCCCGGCGCCCCGCACCCAGGTGGGCGGGGTCTCTCCGAAGAACACCGCGGAGAGCGCGACGACCAGGACCACGGCCGGGACGACGAACCCCAGCCCGCCGACCACGGCGCCACGCGAGCCGCCGAGGCGGCGGGCCAGGAAGATGGCCAGCTGGGTCGAGGCCGGACCCGGCAGCAGGTTGCAGGCAGCCAGCGCATCCTCGAACTCGCGCTGATCGATCCACTGACGCTGGTCGACGACCAGCCGGCGCAGCAGCGCGATGTGCGTGGGCGGTCCGCCGAACCCGGTCACTCCGATCCGGGTCCAGTGAAGTCCGATCGTCCGCAGCGGAACGGCTTCCGCGGCGGGACCCGGCATCAGTCGCCCTAGTCCGCCGCGCCGGCGGCCACGCGGGCGAGCGCGTCGCCGTCGAGCCGGTGGATCTTCCATTCGTCCAGCCGCGCGGCGCCGATCTTCTCGTAGAAATCGAGCGCCAACCGGTTCCAGTCGAGCGCGGCCCACTGCAGACGCGTGTAACCGCGCCTCACGGTGACGCCGGCCAGGTAGGAGATGAGCGCGCCGCCCACGCCGGCCCGGCGCTGGGCCGGCGGCACGTACAGGTCCTCGAGCCAGATCCCGGGCCGGCACTCCCAGGTCGAGAACGTGAGGTGAAACAGCGCGAAGCCGGCCGGCTCCCAGTCCGCATCGTCCTCGCGCGTCTCGGCGATCACCGCTTCGGCGGTGGGCTCGGCTCCGAACAGGGCTCTCTGGAGCAGCTCGGGCGTTCCCTTCACCTGCTCGGGCGCACGCTCGTACTCGGCCAGCTCGACGATCCAGCCGAAGATGAGCTGGACGTCGTCGGGACCTGCGTCGCGGATGCGGACCTGGGTGCTCAAGGCCGGCTGACGATAGCCGGTGGCGCGCTTGGGGCAGTTCCGAGAAGATGTGCGCGCCGATGTCGCTTGTGCCGAAGACGATCACCGCACCCGTGGGCCGGATCGGCGCGCTGGCCCAGAACGCGCTCGAGGTTGCCCGCTTCGGGGGCCTGACCACCGACGAGGAGCCCTCGCCGTACGAGGTCACCGACGAGCAGCGCATGTTCCAGCTGCGGCGCTACTTCCCGGACGGGACGAGCGACCAGGCGCCCCAGGTGCTGCTCGTGCCGCCGCTCATGCTGGCAGCCGAGATCTACGACGTGTCGCCCACCTCGAGCGCGGTCAGCATCCTGCACGAGCACGCGATCGCCCCCTGGGTGATCGACTTCGGCGCGCCCGAACGCGAGCGGGGCGGACTCGAGCGGACGCTGGCCGACCACGTGCTGGCCGTCTCCGACGTGGTCGATCGCGTGCGAGCGCACACCGGCCGCGATGTCCACCTGGCTGGATACTCGCAGGGCGGCATGTTCTGTTACCAGGTGGCCGCGTATCGGCTGGGCGACGGCCTCGAATCCCTGATCACGTTCGGCAGTCCGGTCGACACCCGCTTGGGCATGCCGCTCGGGCTGCCCGAGCAGGTGGCGGTCGAGCTCGCGGAGGTGATCGCCTTCGCGTTCCGGGGCGGGGGAGTGCCGCCCTGGTTCAGCCGCTACGGCTTCCGCCTGCTCGATCCGGTCAAGTCGGTGCGCAACCGGCTCGAGTTCCTGCTCCAGCTCCACGACCGCGAGGCTCTGCTCCCGCGCGAGCGCCAGCGCCGCTTTCTGGAAGGGGAGGGGTGGGTGGCGTGGCCCGGTCCGGCGCTGAACGAGTTCGTCAACCAGTTCGTGGCCTCGAACCGGATGCTCGAGGGCGGCTTCGTGATCGGCGACCGCCTGGTCAGCCTGGCCGACGTGGCGCTGCCCATCCTGATCGTCCTGGGCACGGTCGACGAGATCGCGCCGGCTGCCGGCGTTCGCGCGGTTCGCCAGGCCGCCCCGCGGGCCGACGTGTACGAACTGTGTCTGAGCGCCGGCCACTTCGGGCTGGTGGTGGGATCCTCGGCCCGAGACATGACCTGGCCGGCGGTGGCGGGATGGATGCACTCGCAGGCCGGCGACGAGAAGGTGCCGGAAAACCTGACCCGGGTTCCCGACGACGGGTCGGTGGAGCTATCGCCTCAGGTCCTGGGTCGCGTCGGCTACGGGCTCGAGCTGGCCGCCGGCGTGAGCGCGGGGATGGCGCGCTCGGCGGCCGGCACCGCGGGGCGCGCGGTGCGGGGCGTGCGCGAGCTGAGCCGAGAGGCCGCGGCCCAGCTCCCTCGGCTCGCCCGCTTGGAGCAGATCCAGCCGAGGACCCGAATCTCGCTCGGGCTGGTCGTCGAGGAGCGCAGGAGGCGGGCGCCCGACGACGTCTTCTTCCTCTACCAGGACCGCGCCTACGACGCTCGGGACGTGGGGGAGCGGATCGACAACGTGGTCCGCGGGCTGGTCTCGATCGGGGTGCGTCAGGGCGAGCACGTCGGCGTGATGATGGGCCCGCGCCCGAGCGCGCTCGCCCTTGTGGTGGCGATCAGCCGCCTTGGCGCGGTGGCCGTGCTGATGCGTCCCGACGGGGACCTGGCCCGCGAGGCACGGCTCGGGCAGGTCGAGCGGATCATCACCGACCCCGAACGCGCGCCGCTGGTCGCCGATCTGGGCATCGTGCACACGTTCGTGCTTGGCGGCGGCGGAGGTCCACGTGACCTGCCGGCCGAAGGCATCATCGACATGGAGCGCATCGATCCGTCCGCGGTGAACCTCCCGCGCTGGTATCGGCCCAATCCCGGGCGCGCCGGCGATCTGGCTTTCGTCGTGTTCAGCGGCGAGGGCGAGAACACCCGGATGAGCCGGATCACCAACCGCCGCTGGGCGCAGTCGGCGTTCGGGACGGCCTCGTCCGCCGCGCTCACCCGAGCCGACACCGTCTACAGCGTGACCCCGATCCATCACCCCTCGGGCCTGATGATGAGCATCGGCGGGGCAGTCGTGGGCGGCGCGCGGCTGGCCATGGCCCGCCATTTCGACGTGTCCACGTTCTGGGAGGAGGTGCGGCGCTACGGGGTGACCGTGGCGTCCTACACGTGGACGCTGCTCGACGAGGTTGTCGAGGCGCCGGCGCAGATCAGCGAGCGCCACCATCCACTTCGGCTGTTCATCGGGTCGGGGATGCCGCGAGGGCTGTGGCACCGCGTGGAGCGCCGGTTCCGGCCGGCGCGGGTGGTCGAGTTCTATGCGTCGACCGAGGCGGGGGCGATCCTGGTCAACCTGCGCGGAACCAAGCCGGGTGCGATGGGGCGCCCGTTGCCTGGAAGCGCCGAGGTGCGGATCGCCCAGTACGACCTCGCGGCGCAGGGCCTGGTGCTCGACCGTGACGGGTTCGCGCGCCGCTGCGGCGTCGAGGAGGTCGGGATGCTGCTCGCCCGGGTGAGCCCGACCGACCAGCTCAGCATCACCCCGCTGCGCTCGCTGTTCGCCCCCGACGACGCCTGGGTGGTCACCGGCGATCTGTTCCGCCGCGACGCCGACGGCGACTACTGGCGGGTGGACGGAGTCGGCGACGTGATCCACACCGCGGACGGACCGGTGTTCTCGACTCCGATCCGCGACGCGCTGGGCGACCTCGACGCGGTTGATCTGGCGCTCGCGTACGGCATCGCCCCGCAGCGCGGGGGCCCGGAGCTCGCCGTGGCCGCCGTGACCCTGCGCGCCGGGACCAAGCTCGCCGCGCGCGAGGTGAGCCGGGCGCTATCGGCGCTCGAACCCGAGGGGCGCCCGGCGATCGTGCACGTGGTCGAGCACATCCCGGTCACCACCTGGTTCAGGCCGCGCTCCCATGAGCTGCGCGAAGCTGGCATACCCGAACCGGGGAAGGGAGCGCAGGCGTGGTACCTGGACGCGTCCGGGGAGCAGTACCGGCCGCTCAGCGCGGCGGCACGCCGGAGAATGTCTAAGCCGGGAGCGTCTCGCCCGAGTACAGCTTGACCACCCGCACGGTGCCGGCCGGGGCCGCGTTGATGCACAGCTCGCAGAGCACGCACTCGTCGAGGTTCTCATCGACGATCTCGACCCCCGCGTTGGTGGCCCGGAAGATGTCGACCGGGCAGACCTCCTCGAGCTTCGCGGCCAGCGCCGAGTCGCCGGCCACCGACTCGTCGATCTCGACGGCTATGAACAGCGCCTCGCTCATACCGCGGCGGCTCCGATCCGGTCCTTGACCAGCCGGGGGATCTCGGAGATCTCCTCGGCCACCACGATGCCCGCCTCGGCCAGGCGCGCGATCTTCTCGCCGGCGGTGTCCTCCTTGCCCTCGACGATCGTCCCGGCGTGGCCGAAGCTCATGCCGGGCATCTCGTCCATGAACCGGCCGGCCATGAACGCCACGATCGGGAGACGCGAGTCGTTCTCGGTCACCCAGCGGGCCAGTTCGGCTTCCATCCGCCCGCCCGGCTCGGTGTAGATGACGATCGCCTCGGTCTGGGAGTCGGCCTCGAACAGCGGCATGAGCTCGGCGTAGGTCGAGCCGATGATCGCGTCGCCGCCGATCGACACCGCGGTCGACTGGCCGAGGCCGGCCCCGGTCAGGGTCGAGGACATCTCGGTGGTCATTCCGCCGCTGCGCGAGATGACCCCGACTGGCCCGGGCGTGTAGGACTTGGCGGCGTCCTTGGCCGGGCCGCCGATACCGCCCATCTTGATCACGTCGGGCACGATGATCCCCAGGCAGTTGGGCCCGATGATCCGGGCGCCGTGGTCGTCGGCCAGCTCGACCATCTCGGCCACGTCTCCGCGCGGGATGCGCTCGGTGACGATCACGACCAGCTTGACGCCGTTCTCGATCGCCTCGAACACCGCGTCCTTGGTGAACGCGGGGGGGACGGTGACCACCGAGCCGTCGATCGGCCCACCGTGGTGCTCGACCGCCTGGGCCACGGTGTCGAACACCGGCACGCCGTGCACGTCGCGTCCGAGCCGCCCCGGGGTCACACCGCCCACGATCTTCGCCCCGCGACCATAGTCGAGGCACTCGCGCGTGAGGTTCACGGCCTCGCGTCCGGTGATGCCCTGGACGATGAACCTGGTGGTTTCGTCGATCAGGATGGACATCAGACGTCGGTCTCCGCTCCGACCTCGGCGGTCGTCTGGCGGAAGGCGTCGCCGGCCGCCCCCGCACCGTGCGCGTCGTCCGTGCTCCCCTGGATCTTCACGACCGCCCGGCGCGCCGCCTCGTGCAGGGACACGCTGCGGTTGGCGTACTCGACGCCGTACTTGTCAAGGATCTTGAAGCCCTCCTCCTCCCAGGCGCCCGGGATCCGGAAGATCGCGACCTTCTCGGCCGGGTCGTAGCCGAGCTCGACGCACGCCTTGATCACGCCGCGGGCCACGATGTCCACGCGGGTGTTGGAGACGATCGACATCATCACCGCGATCTTGTCCACGCCGGGCTTCTGGAGGACGAGCTTGGCCAGACCCGCGGCCTTGCGCACGCTCGGATTGCCGCCGATCTCGCAGTAGTTGGCCGGATCGCCGCCATGGGCGCGCACGGCATCGAACAGCGTGAGCGAGCCGCCGCCGGCCCCGATGACCAGGCCGAGGTTGCCGTCGAACTCGGTGACGTTGCCGGCCACGCCGCGGTGATCCTGGGCGTCGACCTCCTCGCCGGCCAGCTCGAACGGGGTGGGATCGCGGGCCAGGCGGGTCTCCTCGCCGCCGACGCCGAGCTCGGCCAGCAGCGCGTTCTGGCGCGGGCGAGCCTCGTTCTCCATGTCCATGTGAGCGTCGAGCGCGATGAACTTTCCATCCTCGGTCTCGCCCAGCGGGTTGATCTCGGCCAGCGTCATGTCGTACTCCAGGAACAGGCGCGCCAGCCGGGCGACGATCGGGGTCAGCCGGTTCAGCGCGCTGCCGGTCACGCCGATCGAGGCGATCAGCTGCTTGGCCTGCCAGTCCGAGAACGGGCGAGTGGTCGAGAAGTGCCGACGCGCGACATGGTCGGGGTGCTCCTCGGCCACCTGCTCGATGTTGATCCCGCCCATGTCCGAGAACAGCATCACCGGGCGCTTGCGGATCCCGTCCCACACCACACCGGCGTAGTACTCGTGCTTGACCGCGGCTTTCGAGTCGACGAGCACGCCCCGGGGCATGTGCCCGCCGATCTCGAGCGCCAAGATCCGCTCGGCGTGGTGGGCGGCCTCGTCGGGGGTGTCGGCGAACTTGACTCCGCCGGCCTTCATCCTTCCGCCGCTCAGGACCTGGGACTTGATCACCACAGGTCCGCCGATGTCCTCGGCAACCTGGCGGGCCTCTTCGGCCGTCTTGGCGAAACCATGCTTGGTGACCGGGATGCCGGCCTTGGCCACGATCGCTCGCGACTCGTACTCGAAGAACCGCATCGGGGCGCCGGAGGGTACCGGAACCAACCGCAGGTCGGAGTCAAGGCTACGGTGGCGTAGTTTCGCGGCCGGGAGGGGCGTGCCTCGCCGCAGGGCGAGGACGCGGTCCTCGCCGACTAATCCGATCAATCTGGTAATGTCGATAAAGTAAGTGCAGTTGTTATCGCTGCTCCGAACGTCGCCCAGGGGGTTTCCTGAATGAGAACACGATCACGTCGACTTACCGCGCTCGGACTGCTGTCCACGGCTGGACTGGCAGTCGCGGTGGCCGGCTGCGGCGGGTCCTCAGACGCTGCCAGTAGCAGCAGCGGGGGGACGAGCAACGCGGCAGCCACCACGGGGGGCACCCAGCTCCAGCTGGTCGCCTACTCGACCCCCAAGAAGGCCTACGACGCATTGACCACGGCGTTTGGCCAGACGTCGACGGGCAAGGGCGTCACGTTCGGGCAGTCGTTCGCGGCCTCTGGCGCCCAGAGCCGCGCGGTCGACTCCGGGCAGCCGGCTGACGTGGTGGCGTTCTCGACCACGCCAGACATGACCCGCCTGGTCAAGGACGGGATCGTCTCGGGGAGCTGGGACGCCAACCCGTACAAGGGTTTCTCGAGCGACTCGTTGGTGGTGCTGGTCGTGCGCAAGGGCAATCCGAAGGGCATCACCGGCTGGGATGACCTGATCAAGCCGGGCGTCGACGTGATCACGCCGAACCCGTCGACCTCGGGGAGCGCGCGGTGGAACATCCTGGCCGGCTACGGCGCCGAGCTCAAGGAGGGCAAGAGCCCGGCCGAGGCGCTGGCCTACCTCAAAACGCTCCTGACCAAGAACGTCAGCGTGCAGGACTCGAGCGCCAGCGCGGCGCTTCAGACCTTCACCGGCGGCAAGGGCGACGTGCTGCTCGACTACGAATCCGACGCGCTGGCGGCCGAGAAGGCCGGTGACGCGATCCAGATCGTCTATCCGAAGCAGACGCTGCTGATCCAGACGCCGATCGCGGTCACCACGAAGAGCTCCCACTCCAGCCAGGCGCAGGCGTTCGTCAACTGGCAGTGGTCGGAGGCGGGCCAGACCATCTGGGCACAGCAGGGCTACCGCCCGGTGCTCCAGTCGGTGGCGAGCAAGTTCGCGAGCAAGTTCCCGACCCCGCCGCAGCTGTTCACGATCGACTACCTGGGCGGCTGGAAGAAGCTCTCCAAGACATTCTTCGCGCCTTCGACCGGCTCGGTGACCAAGATCGAGCAAGCCGCGGGGGTGCCCACTGCCAGCTGAGCTGCAAACCGCCCCGGGCATCGCGACCGGGGCGGGACCATCTCCTCTCCGCCCACCGGGAGCGGCCCGCGCGCGCGTTCGCGTGCGCGCGGGCCGCGGCGGCCTCGGGCTCGGAGTCGCGATGCTCTACATGAGCGTGATGGTGTTGATCCCGCTCGCCGCGGTCGCGGTCAAGGCGGTCTCGTCGGGCCTCGGCACCTTCTGGTCCTCGATCGACAACACGCTGGCGATCCGCGCGCTCGTGATCACGCTCGCGGCGTCGCTGATCGTGGCCGGCATCGGCGCGGTCATGGGCACGCTGGTCGCGTGGGTCCTGGTACGCGACACGTTCCCCGGGAAGCGGTTCGTCAATGCGCTGATCGATCTCCCGTTCGCGTTGCCGACGATCGTGGCCGGGTTGACGCTGATCGCCCTGTACGGGCCGGGGAGCCCGGTGGGGATCCACCTGGCCTACACGCGGGCGGCGGTGCTCGTGGCGCTGCTGTTCGTGACGCTGCCGTTCGTGGTTCGGTCGGTGCAGCCGGTGCTGATCGAGCTCGACCGCGAGGTCGAGGAGGCGGCGGCCTCCCTGGGCGCGGCCAACTCGACCACCTTCCGCCGGATCATCCTGCCCGCCCTGCGGCCGGCGATCTTCTCGGGCGCTGCGCTCGCCTTCGCCCGGTCGATCGGCGAGTTCGGCTCGCTCGCTTTGATCGCCGGCAAGGTGCAGATCGCCTCGATCGTCATCTACGCCGACATCGAGAGCGGCTCTGAGCAATCGGCCGCCGCGCTGTCGGTCGTGCTGATGGTCTTGGCGCTGGTCGTCCTGTTCGGGCTGCGGCGGATCGGAGCCCGAGTTGGTCATTAGCCGCCGATCCACGCTGTCGCTGCGTGCGGTGGCGTTGCTCTACCTCGCGCTGCTCTTGTTGCTGCCGGTCGCTGTCGTGTTCTTCCGGACGTTCGAGCACGGGGTGGGAACCGCCTGGTCATTCATGACCACGCCGGCGGCGGTCAGCGCGTTGTGGCTGTCGCTGCTGATCGCGGTGATCGCCGTGCCCCTCAACACGATCTTCGGCGTCGGCGCGGCGCTGGTCCTGACCCGCTCGAAGACGCGGGGACGATCAATTCTCGACGCGCTGATCGACCTGCCGTTCGTGGTCTCGCCGGTGATCATCGGGCTCGCGCTGATCCTCGTCTACGGCGCGGGCGGCTGGTTCAGCGGCCTGTTCGTCGACCACGGCATCCGGATCATCTATGCGGTGCCGGGCATGGTGATCGCCACCGTGTTCGTGTCGCTGCCGTTCGTGGTGCGCGAGGTCGCGCCGGTCCTGCGCGAGGTCGGCGATGAGCAGGAGCAGGCCGCGGCCACCCTGGGCGCCTCCTCCTGGCAGACCTTCTGGCGCGTGACGCTGCCCACGATCCGGTGGGGGGTGGCCTACGGCGTGGTCCTGACCACGGCGCGTGCCCTGGGAGAGATCGGCGCGGTGATCGTGGTCTCCTCGAACGTGGCCGGCTCGACCCTGACGCTCCCGCTGCTCGTCTACCAGCGCGACGAGCAGATCGGCGGCCAGGTGACCACCAGCGTGTACGCGGCGGCGACCGAGCTGGCCGTGCTCTCGATCGCAGTGCTGCTCCTGATGACCATGTTCGGCTCGAGGACAAAGGACGTTCGATGAGGATCGAGGTTGAAGCGATCTCCAAGCGGTTCGGCGATTTCGTCGCGCTCGACGACGTTTCGCTCGAGGTGCCCGAGGGCGGGCTGACCGCGCTGCTCGGCCCCAGCGGCTCGGGGAAGTCGACCCTGCTGCGGATCGTGGCCGGACTCGAGGCGCCCGACCAGGGCGCGGTCCGGATCGCCGGCAAGGAAGTCACCCAGGCGCGGCCTCAGGAGCGCGGCATCGGCTTCGTGTTCCAGCACTACGCCGCGTTCGCCCACATGAGCGTGTTCGACAACGTCGCCTTCGGTCTCAAGATCCGCAAGCGCAAGGCTCCCGAGGTCCGGGCCAAGGTCGAGGAGTTGCTGGCGCTCGTCGGCCTGACCCAGTGGGCCGGGCAGCGGCCCCATCAGCTCTCGGGCGGGCAGCGGCAGCGCATGGCGCTGGCTCGGGCGCTGGCCGTCGAGCCGCAGGTGCTGCTGCTCGACGAGCCGTTCGGCGCGCTTGACGCCAAGGTGCGCGCCGAGCTGCGGCGCTGGCTGCGCCGCCTGCACGACGAGCAGGGGGTGACCACGGTGCTGGTGACCCACGATCAGGAGGAGGCGATGGAGGTCGCCGACACGATTGCGGTCATGAACAAGGCCCGAATCGAGCAGGTGGGCGCGCCTCGCGAGGTCTACGACAACCCGGCCAGCCCGTTCGTGATGGGCTTCCTCGGTCCGGTGAGCACGGTCGCCGGCAAGCTCGTGCGCCCGCACGACGTGACGATCACCCTCGCGCCGGTCGACGGCGCGGTGGAGGCTCGGGTCACGCGCGTCGTGCACCTCGGGTTCGAGGTTCGCATCGAGCTCGAGCTGTCGACCGGCGAGGCTGCGCGGGCTCAGCTCACGCGGGCCCAGGCCGACGAGCTCGAGCTGGCCGGCGGAGACATCGTGTACGTCCGCCTGCCGAGCAACGGGACCGTCCGGACGGGGCCGCCCGGCCCCAGGGACGCCGAGCGCAGCGAGGCCCCACCCCTTACCGCGTGACCCAGGCCTCCGGATCCTCGGCCAGCCGGTCGATGCTGGCGGGCAGCTTGCCGCCGGCCACGTCGGCCAGCGTCACGTGCTCGACCACCTTGCGCAGGTTGGCCCGGACCGCGATCCAGACGCGGGGCAGCGCGCCGGCCGCGCCAGGATAGACGGCGTCCTCGGGGGGTCCGCCGCGCACGCTGGCCAGCGGCCCCTCGACGGCACGGATCACGTCGGCCACCGTGAGCTGATCGGCCGGCTTGGCCAGCCGGAAGCCGCCCTCGGCCCCGCGGTGGCTGCGCACGATTCCCGCGTGGCGCAGCTCGCCGAGGATGTTCTCGAGGAAGTTCAGGGGAATGCCCTGGGCAGTGGCGATCCGCTCGGCCTTGACCGGCTTCTCGTCGGAGGCGGCGGCCAGCTCGACCGCTGCGCGCACCGCGTAGTCCGCCTTGGCCGAGATCCGCACGCCACTGCCCTCTATGCCGCCGCCGCGGCCTGGAATCCGTACGCCTCGGCCAGCTCGGGATCCTTGTGGGCGAGCATCTCGGCCAGCGTGACCATCACCTTGCACTGCTTCCAGGTCGCGTCGTCCTGCATCTTGCCGTCGATCACGTGGACGCCTCGGCCGTCGGGAATCGCCTCGAGCACCTTCTTGGCGAACTTGACCTCCTCGGGGTCGGGACTGAACACACGCTTGGCGATCTCGATCTGCGCCGGGTGCAGCGACCACGCGCCGACGCACCCGAGCACGAACGCGGCGCGGAACTGGGTCTCGCAGCCCGCGGTGTCGCGGATGTCGCCGTAGGGCCCGTAGAAGGGGAGGATGCCGGCCGAGGTGCATGCGTCGACCATGCGGGCGATCGAGTAGTGCCAAGGGTCTTGCTGAGCGGTGTCCCGACGGCCGTCGGGGTTGTGCGGATTCGGATCGTTCATCACCCGGTAGCCGGGGTGACCGCCGCCCACTCTCGTGGTCTTCATCCGCCGCGACGCGGCCAGGTCGGCGGGGCCGAAGCTCATCCCCTGCATGCGGGGGCTGGCGGTGGCGATCTCCTCGAGGTTGACCACGCCCAGGCCGGTCTCGAGGATGGCGTGGATGAGGATCGGCTTCTCGAGCCCGGCCTTGGCCTCGAGCTGGGCGAGCAGCCGGTCCACGTAGTGAATGTCCCAGGCGCCCTCGACCTTGGGGATCATCATCACGTCGAGTCTGGGGCCGATCTCACTGACCAGCGTGGTGATGTCATCGAGCACCCACGGTGACTCGAGGCTGTTCACCCGAGTCCACAGCTGCGTCTCCCCGAGCTCGATGTCCTTTCCGACGCGCACCAAGCCCTCGCGCGCCGCTTCCTTGCGGTCGACCGGCACGGCGTCCTCGAGGTTGCCCAGCAGGATGTCGACCGTCGGTGCGATATCGGGCACCTTGGCGACCATCTTCTCGTTGGAGAAGTCGAGGAAGTGGATCATCCGGGAGGGCTGGAACGGGATCTCGAGCACCGGCGCGGGAGCGCCGATGGCCAGCGGCTTGGCAAAGTCACGGGGGTTTCGCATCGGCGGAACGTTAGGGCGTTTGGGTGCGCGGGGCGGCGCACTCTCGACGACCCACCTGACATCCTCCCGCGGCATGAACCAAGTCGACACTGACCAGACCGTCCGCGAGGCCAGCGGCGCTCATCCCTACGGGCGCTACCTGGAGGAGTTCGAGGTGGGCGCCGTCTACAAGCACTGGCCGGCCAAGACCGTCACCGAGGCCGACGACCACCTGTTCTGCCTGATCACCATGAACCACCACCCGCTGCACATCAACGACATCTACGCCGCCCAGTCCCAGCAGGGCCGCAACGTGGTGGTCGGGCCGCTGGTCTATTCGCTGGCGCTCGGGATGAGCGTCTCGGACGTGAGCGGCAAGGCGATCGCCAACCTGGCCACCGAGGAGCTCAAGCACCCGGCCCCGGTATTCCACGGCGACACGCTGTTCTGCGAGTCCGAGGTCCTGGAGGTCCGCCCGTCCCAGTCAAAGCCCGACCGGGGGACGGTCAGGGTGCACACCCGGGTGCTCAACCAGGACGGTGTTCTGGTGGCCGAGTTCAAGCGGCTCGTGCTGGTTCCGCGGCGGGATTCCGGGGACCAGGGAGTGGGGAGCCGCTCGGCCGAAGCCAACGTTGAATGAGTCATCGAGTGGACAGTATTCGGCTAGCACCGGGTCATATTCGCCGTCGCCCGGGTAGGCTTGAGAACCCCATCGAGAACCCTAGGAGTTGCTGAAACCACCATGGCCCACATTGCCCCGACGCACCAAGCGAGCTCCAGCCATCCCCGCCTGAATGAGTGGGTGGAGGAAGTTGCGGCGCTCACTCAGCCCGACGACGTCCATTGGTGCGACGGCTCGGATGAGGAGTACGACCACCTCGCGCAGGCGCTGATCGCCGCGGGAACGTTCGATCGCCTCGCCGACGAGAAGCGGGCCAACTCCTACCTGGCCCTGTCCGACCCGGCCGACGTGGCGCGGGTCGAGGATCGGACGTTCATCTGCTCCGAGAAGGAGGAGGATGCCGGACCGACCAACAACTGGACGGACCCCGATGAGATGCGCAAGGCCCTCACGGAGCTGTTCCGGGGCTCGATGCGGGGACGCACGATGTACGTCGTGCCGTTTTCGATGGGCCCGATCGGCTCGCCGATCTCCTACATCGGCGTTCAGCTGACCGACTCCGCGTACGTGGCCGCGTCGATGCGGATCATGACCCGCATGGGGCAGGACGCGCTCGATCAGCTCGGTGACGATGGAGAGTTCGTGCCCTGCCTGCATTCGGTCGGCGCCCCGCTCGTCGACGGCGCGCAGGACGTGCCATGGCCGTGCAACGCCGAGAACAAGTACATCGTCCACTTCCCCGAGGTGCGCGAGATCTGGTCGTACGGCTCGGGCTACGGCGGCAACGCGCTGCTCGGCAAGAAGTGCTTCGCGCTGCGGATCGCCTCGGTCATGGCCCGCGATGAGGGCTGGCTGGCCGAGCACATGCTGATCCTCAAGCTGACCTCACCCGAGGGGGAGTCGAAGTACATCGCGGGGGCGTTCCCGAGCGCCTGCGGCAAGACAAACCTGTCGATGATGATCCCCACGCTGCCCGGCTGGAAGGTCGAGACGATCGGCGACGACATCGCCTGGATGAAGTTCGGCAAGGACGGCAGGCTCTACGCGGTCAACCCCGAGGCGGGCTTCTTCGGCGTGGCGCCGGGGACGAGCCAGAAGACGAACCCGAACGCGCTGAAGATGCTCGAGCACGACGTGGTGTTCACCAACTGCGCCAAGACCGACGACGGAGACATCTGGTGGGAGGGCATGGGCAAGCCGCCGGCGCACCTCACGGATTGGCGCGGCGACGACTGGACTCCGGAGTCGGACAAGACCGCGGCGCATCCGAACGCGCGCTTCACGGTCCGGATCGCCCAGTGCCCCTCGATCGACCCGCAATGGGACTCGCCCGCGGGCGTGCCCATCGACGCGATGCTGTTCGGCGGCCGGCGCGCCACGGTCGTGCCGCTGGTCTCCGAGGCGCGCGACTGGGAGCACGGCGTGTTCCTCGGCTCGACCATGTCCTCGGAGAAGACCGCGGCGGCCACCGGGAACGTCGGCGAGCTCCGCTTCGACCCGATGGCGATGCTGCCGTTCTGCGGCTACAACATGGCCGAGTACTTCGCTCACTGGCTCGAGATCGGCCGGCGCAAGGGGGCCGAGCTCCCGCGAATCTTCTACGTCAACTGGTTCCGTAAGGACGACGATGGCAAGTTCCTGTGGCCAGGGTTCGGCGAGAACTCGCGCGTGCTGGCCTGGATCTTCCGGCGGCTCGAAGGCAACGCGGAGGCGAACGACACCGCGATCGGGCTGGTGCCGCCGGTCGGTGACGGCGGCATCGACACAAGCGGGCTGGACATCGATCGCGAAGCGGTCGAGAAGCTGCTCGAGGTCGATCACGAGGCCTGGATCGAGCAGCTCCCGCAGATGCACGAGCACTACGGGAAGTTCGGCGACCGGTTGCCCGACGAGCTACGTTCGCAGCTCAAGGGACTCGAGGACCGGCTGCGCGCCTGAGGGCTCTTCGCAAGCTTTCATAACGGCCACGTACTCTCATCGGCGTGGCCCTGCCGTTCATACCGTCGGATGCCGGCCTGCTCGCGCTGCAGGCCGCGGTGGTCGCCGCCCCGCGGTCCGTGGAGCGGCCGGCTTGGATGGAGCGCTTCCACGGACGAGGCTGGGCGCTCGTGCCGATCGGCTCGATCGTGGTGGTGGTGTTCGCGATCCGCTACGTGTCGGACACCGCCACCGGGCTGACCTGGCTGGCGCTCATCGCGGTGCCGATCCTGGCTGCGGTGGCGCTCGGCTGGGCGATGCGGGGCTCCCGGCCACCCGCCGGGCTGCTGGTGATCCCGCTGTTCCTGCTCGCCTGGCTTGACAAGAACTCACTGGTGGGGGAGGGCTCCGGCGCGCTGCTGTCGGCTTTGAGCTGCGTGACGCTGGGCGTGTTGCTGGCCGCAGTCACGCCTCCGAGCTGGCTCAAGGTGGGGATCGTGCTCATGGCCGCCGCGGACAGCTGGCTGGTTGTCTCGGACCTGCTCCAGTCGCCCAACGCGGTCCTGGTCTCCGCGCACCCGCCGGCCGGGCTTCCGCAGCTTCAGGCGGAGATCTTCGGGTCGGTCTCGATGGGCTACGGCGACCTGTTCGTGGCCGGCCTGCTCGGGGCCGTGCTGGCCGCCCAGTGGCGCCGGCAATGGCAGGCGGCCCTGCTCACCTTCGCGATTGCGGCGGCCTTCGACCTGCTGTTCCTGGTCATCTCAGAGCTCCCGGCCACCGTGCCGGTGGCGCTGGCGCTGATCGTGGTGGAAGCCTGGGAGCGGCTCAGTGTTGTGCGTCAGCGCCGCCGCCCGTCGATGCGGGCGGACGCGATTCCTCGGCAAGCGAGGTGATGGCCAGCGTGCCGCGGGAAGCGTCCTCGAGCACCTCACTCGCCTCGTCGGCCGAGCGGGCATACAGCTCGACGAGGAGATGGACCACGATTCGGTCGTCGTCGTGCTTGTGGAAACGGACGTGGGTGAAGAACTCCCGCGTCCCATGGTCGCCAAAGGCCGCGTAGGAGAGGGCGTCACCGGCCTCGGGCCCTGAGCACGTCTCGACGTCGTCGGCGTCGACCGTGACCGTGCAAGAGGCGACCCACGGCGTGCCGGCGATCATCCGCTCCCAGCGGTCCTCGATCGGCTCGACCCGGCCGTTGTGGAAGCCCAGGTGCGGCTGATCGTGCATGCACTCGAGGCACTGCACCACCGCCTCCTGCATCTCGTCCACGACCTCGCCCCGCTCGCCGGTCTCGGGGTCTATGCGGTGGATGCCCTCGTAGTGCACCTGCACCTCGAGATTCTGCGACCAACAGCGGTAGCAACGCAGCCAACTCCGAACAGAGGTTGAGCCCTCCATTGCCCTGATTCTACGATCCCCGTGTGAGCGAGCACCCGAAGGGGTCTGATGCGGCTGCGATCTAAGCCGATCGGCGCGATCCTGGCGGGCGGGCACGGCCGGCGGATCGGTGGCGAGAAAGCCATCGTGGAGCTCCAGGGAAAGCCGTTGATCTGCTATCCGGTGGAAGCCGTCCAGGAGGTGCTGAGCCGCGTGGCGGTCCTGGCCAAGACCGGCACCAGGCTCCCACGGCTACCCGGCGTGGCGGTGTGGATCGAGCCCGAGAGCCCGCGTCACCCGCTGGTCGGGATCACCCAGGCGCTGGCCCTGGCCGGCGGGCGGCCCGTCCTGGTCTGCGCGGGCGACCTGCCGTTCGTCACGCCTGAGCTCATCCGGAGGCTGGTCAAGGCCGATCCGGGACGGTCTCCGGCGGTAGTGGCCTGCGCGCAGGAGCGCATGCAGCCGCTGCTCGGGTGCTATCAACCACGGGCGCTCGGGTTGTTGGCCGCTCCGGCGCGCGAGGGGACCGGACGGTTGATGGACGCGGTGGCAGCGATCAAACCCGTCCGGCTCGAGGTCGACGACCCCGATGAGCTGTTCGACGTGGACTCGCCAGACGACCTGCTGCTGGCCACGGCGATGCTCGACCGCCGGCGCGCCGAGACCCTGCCCCCCGTTAACCGCATCCGGCTCTGGGCCGCCGCGACCCGCCCTTACCCGAAGGTGAAGTCGTAGGCGGTGACCCCGGGCGGCAGCTGCACCGTGAAGGTGTACTGCTCCGCGGCGGGGAACGAGATCAGCGAGTAGAGCCGCTGCCCGGTGATCGTGACCAGGCCATTCTTGACGTCCGCGCCGGCGTGGGCAGCGGGCAACGGCCGGCCGTCGAGCAGGATGCGGCCCTGGCGCGGAACGTTGCCCTTGGAGGTCAGCACCAGGTAGACCTTGGCCGCCTGCACGGTGCCGGTGATCGAGCCGCCCGATCCTTCGGCGGTGATCGACTCACTCGAGGCGTTCCATGGTCCCTTGAGCGCGAAGTGGTTGAGGGGGAGAGATCCCGTGACACCCGGGTACTCGCGGATGCCGGGGCGCAGCGGCTCGACGAAGTTGCTCTGGCGTTGGGTGTCGAGGTAGGTCTCGGGCGTCCCCAATCCGGCCGAGGGCATGATCGCGCTCGCCGTCATCGGTGTCGGCAGGCTGCGCGCGCCTGCGTCGGCCAGCAGCGCGCGGACGGCCGCCTCACTCTCCTTGTAGTTACCCTCCCCAAACTGGACGTGGCGGACCTGGCCCTTCGCGTCGATCAGGTACTCGGCCGGCCAGTACTGGTTGCCCCAGGCGTTCCACGTGCCATACCGGTTGTCCTGCACGACCGGATAGTGGATCCCGTCCGAGTGGATCGCCTGCGAGACGTTCCCTGCCTCCTGCTCGAAGGTGAACTCGGGCGTCTCCACCCCGACGATCTCGAGGCCGTAGCGGTGATAGTTCGCGTACAGGCCCTCCAGGAACGGCAGCGTGCGCAGGCAGTTGATGCACGTGTAGGTCCAGAAATCGATGAGCACGACGTGGCCGCGCAATTCGGCCAGCGTGAGCGAGCGGTTGCCGGGGGTGTTGAACCAGTCCTGGGTGTTGGCGAACTCGGGCGCGGCGCCCAGGGCGGTGAGGGACGGGGTCTTCACGCCGGGGATCGCCACCTCACGCTCGGCCGAGGTGGTTGGCACGGCCCTGGTCGAGGCCTCCTTTTGCGCGGTGAGGAACCGGGATCTCGCGCGCAGGGAGGCCAGGCGGTTCTGAACGGCGCTCGAGTTCTCCAGCGATCTCGTTGGATCGACCAGGACGGCGGGGAGGCTCGTGTCCTTGGCCAGCGCCTCCTCGAAGCGGACGTCGAGGTTGAACGCCATCAGCACCCCGGTGAGGATCAGGACCACGCCGAGGGTCGCTTCGACGATGTGGCCGTGGGCGGCGCGGCGGATGCGATCGAGCACGGCCCGCCCCGCGAACGCATAGACGAGCATCACCGCGCACAGCCCAGCCGAGTAGGACAGCGCGACGAGCACGACACGGGCAGACGCCCCGCTCGAGACGCTGACCGACGTGACCGCGGCCAGGATCGGCCCAGCGCACGGGGCGCACACGAAGCCCAGGGCGCCACCCACGCCGATGCCCGACCAGAAGCCGTCTCCGCGGGTCTTCGGGCCGAACCGGGCCAACCTCGAGAGCGGGGCCTGCACGCGGGCGGCCAGGCTGGGGACGAGCATCGCGATCCCGAACGCGATCAGCACCACGATGGCCAGCGTCCGCGCCGCCCCGCTGGCCAGCCCGACCCCGTTGACCAGCTGGGCCAGGAGGACGATGGCGATCGTGAACGTCGCGCCCAGGCCGATCACGATCCCGAGTGGTCGGCGCCGGCCGCCCGTCGCGCTCGCGGATAGGAGCGCCGGTACGACTGGGAGGACGCATGGCGTGATAGCCGTCCCCGCGCCGGCGATCAGGGCGAACAGCATCAGCAGCAGCATCAGCGCGCTAAATGATGCTAGGCCCGTCTTGCGAAACGGTTAATTGGCGGCTGCTTAGCATTGGCATGTGGAGGGCCAGGCTGTACGCACGCCGGTCGCAGGCCGCGGCCTGGCCTGGTCGGCATGTGCTGTAGGCGCTCTGTACGCCGCCGTGAGCGTCTACTGGGGCCTCGGTGGGACATGGCTGCTGGACACCGTCGGCGGTTCGCTGGCGCGACTCGGGCGCGACCAAAGCGCCGGCGTGCTCGCCGCCGTGTGGGTTGCCGTCGTGCTCAAGCTGATTGCGGCGGTCGCGCCCGTGCTCGCGGTGTATGACTTCAGGCGAGGCGTCCGTCGACGGGCGGTCTGGATCCTCGCCTGGCTGGCGGCCGGCGTGTTGATCCTTTACGGGCTCGTGCTTACCGTGGTCGGCCTGCTCGTCCAGGCCGGCGTGGTGCATACCTCACGACACGCCGACTGGCGGGCGCTCGACTGGCACGCCTACCTGTGGGACCCGTGGTTTCTCGTTTGGGGGCTCTTGATCGCGGGTGCCCTGTTGCGCGTTCGCGCTCGCGCCGCCGTCAGCCGCCGATAGCCGACATGCTCCGCGCCGGCTGGATGAACCCGGGCTCGCCGACGTGGTGCTTGAGCTCCTTGCGCCACACCGCATCGCGGATGATCTGCTCGAGCTCGTCCTCGCCGGCCCCTGCGCGCATCGGTGTGCGCAGATCGGTCTCGTTCAGCGAGAACAGGCATGTGCGCAGGCGGCCGTCGGCGGTCAGCCGCACGCGGTTGCAGTCACCGCAGAAGGGCTCGGACACCGGGTTGATGAAGCCGATCTTGCCGTGGCCGTCTTTGAACCGGTAGACGCGCGCCGTGGAGTGGGGCTCGCGTGGCTCGGCCTCGAGCGGATACACGGCATCGATCGCGGCACGGATCTCGGCCCCGGTCAGCACCTGGTCTTCTGACCACGCGTGGTCGGCGTCGAGCGGCATGAACTCGATGAACCGCACCTCGTAGGGTGTGCGCCGAGCGAACTCGGCCATCGGGATCGCCTCGTCCTCGGTGAAGTCGCGCATGGCCACCGCGTTGATCTTGATCGGGTGGGCGTCGGGGTACTGGGCGAGCGTCTCCAGGCCGCGGAGGACCTGGGGCAGCGCGTCGCGGCGGGTGAGCTCGAAGAACCGGTCCTTCTGGAGGGAGTCGATCGAGACGTTGAAGCGGTTGATGCCGGCGGCCACCAATGCCTCGGCGTCGCGCTCGAGCAGGTAGCCGTTGGTGGTCACGCTGAGGTCGTGGACCTCCGCGACACCGGCGAGCATCTTCGCCAGCCGGGGGAACTCGCGCCGGACGAGCGGCTCGCCGCCGGTCAGGCGCAGGTCATGCACCCCCATGGCCGCGAACAGCGTGACCAGCCGGGTGATCTCCTCGAAGGTGAGGATCTCCTCGCGGTCGAGCCAGGGCAGGCCCTCGGCCGGCATGCAGTACTGGCAGCGGAAGTTGCAGCGGTCGGTGACCGACACGCGCAGATCGCCGATCAGGCGGCCGTGTCCGTCTTTCAGTGGTTCGAGCGCCATCGAACTAAGAGCCTAGCTGACAGCGGTGCTCAGCCTCGCGGGTCGCTGGCCAGGAGACCGTAGGCAACCATGTCCTGTCGCCCCTCCTTGGCCTGGAGGTAGGACCGGAGGACCGCCTCGCGGGTGAACCCGCAGCGCTCGGCGACGCGCTGGGAGGCCGGGTTCTCGGTGGCGGCCAGCAGGTCGATGCGCTGCAGGCCGAGGCTCCGGAACCCCCAGGCGGTGATCAGGCGCACGGCGCGGGTCACGTGCCCCTGCCCGCGCGCCTCCGTGGCCAGCCAGTACCCGACCTCGGCCCGGGCGTGCTGCCACGAGAAGCGCATCAGCGAGATCGAGCCGAGGAGACGGTCGCGGTCGGCCGCCGAGACGATCGCGAACGGAGCGGCAATACCGGCATGCAGGCTGTCGTGGCGCTGGAGCAGGTACGCCCGCGCATCGGCGGTGCCGTACGGGTAGGGGACGCGCGTCCAGCGCGAGATCTCGGGGTCCTGGCAGGCGAGAACCAGCGGCTCGAGATCGGAGTCACGCCAGGCGCGAAGCGCGGTATCGCCCTCGACCAGATGATCGCCGGGGAGCACGATCCGCCGGGGGCCGGTGGCGAACCGGCGGCGGACGCTCCTCATCGGCGCTCGCTCTCATGGGTGCGCTGCTCGAGGGCCCGCTGCTCCAGGGCGCGGGTGAGCGAGGGCACGTCGAGGGCGGCGTCCTGTTCGGTCAGCCAGCGCTCGGCGGCCAGGCGCCCACCGAGGGCCCGCAGCCCGCGCTCGCCGTGCTCGGCGGTGAACTCGTCGAGCGCGTGGCGGCGCCTGGTGTGGAGCCGGCGCGCGGGTAGATCGAGGCCTCTGCGGTGCGCGTCGAGCGCGTCGAGGAGTTCCGCGATTCCGGTGGGCGGAGCCACCGAGGAGACCGGGCACAGCCTGGTGTCCGACGCCCCGACGGTGGCGAGCGCCGCGGTGAGGTCGGCGATCGCCCGCCGGGCCGCCGTCTCGAGATCCGCTTTGGTCAGGACCAGCACGTCGGGCACCTC
The DNA here is from genome assembly GCA_963834675.1 of uncultured Solirubrobacterales bacterium. GTDB lineage: Bacteria > Actinomycetota > Thermoleophilia > Solirubrobacterales > Solirubrobacteraceae > Palsa-465. The sequence goes on along the minus strand of CAWICS010000005.1, from coordinate 126,367 downwards.
CATGATCCCCGCCTTGAGGAACTGGAGCACGTCGCCCGAGGCGGGCTGTACGACCACCGCGACCGTGTCGGCCACGTCGGCCACCTCGACCTCGGACTGACCGACCCCCACGGTTTCGATCACGACCACGTCGAATGCGGCGGCGAGCGCGGCGGCCGCGCTGCGGGTCGGCGGCGCCAGCCCGCCGAGCCGGTCGCCGGCCGCGGTCGAGCGGATGAACACCTGGCGGTCGCGCGGGTCGACGTCGATCCGGGCCCGGTCGCCCAACAGGCTGCCGCCCGAGCGGCGGGAACTCGGATCGACCGCGAGCACGGCGACCGAGCGCTCGCGGGATCGCCATTCCGCGACCAGCCGGCTGAGCAGCGAGGACTTCCCGACCCCGGGAGGGCCGGTCACTCCGACGACGTGGCCGGGAGCCTCGCGCTTCAGGGCCGCCGGGGACACCTCGGCGAGCAGCTCTTCCGTCTGGATCCGGGCATCGGGGGCGCGGCTCTCGATCAGGTTCAGCGCGGCGGGCGCGGCGGTCAGGTCGCGCTCGCGAAGTCTTGCCCCAAGGTCGCGGCCGCTTGCCCGGGTGCGCTGGGTCAAGCCCCGACGGCCGTCCTGATGCCGTGCCGCTCCGCGACCAGCTCGATGATGTCGCGCATCATCCCGTTCAGGTTCCAGTCCTTCGGCGTATAGACGGCGGCGATCCCGGCCTGGCGCAGCGCCTCGGCATCGGACTCGGGGATGATCCCGCCGACCACGACCGGCACGTCCTCCACGCCGGCCTCGCGCAGCGCCTCGATCACCGAGGGGATCAGCTCGCGGTGCGAGCCCGACAGGATCGACAGGCCGATCACGTGCACGCCCTCCTGGGCAGCCGAGTTGGCGATCTGCGTGGGGGTGAGGCGGATCCCCTCATACACCACGTCCATGCCGGCGTCTCGCGCCCGAACGGCGATCTGCTCGGCACCGTTGGAATGGCCGTCCAGTCCCGGCTTGCCGACCAGGAACTTCAGGCGCCGTCCGAGCGTCTCCGAGAGCTGTTCGATCTCGGTCCGGAGCGCCGAGACCTCCTCGCTGGCCACCGCGGCGGCGTCGGTCACCCCGGTCGGGGCGCGGTACTCGCCGAACGCGTCGCGCAGGGTCTCGGCCCACTCGCCGGTGGTCACGCCGGCCCGGGCGGCGGCGATGGTCGCCGGCATGATGTTGGTTGCGTCGTCGCGGGCCGCCTCGGCCAGGCCTCGCAGTGCTCTATCGACGGCTTCGTCGTCGCGCTTGGCACGCCAGCTCTGGAGGGCGGTGCGCTGCTCGGCCTCGACCTCGGGATCGACGACGAGGATCCCGCCGTCGGCGTCGGCGGTGAGCGGAGAGGGCTCGCTCGTCGTGAAGCGGTTCATCCCCACAGCGACCTGATCGCCCGACTCGATCCGCTGCCAGCGCCTGCGGTGCGACTCGACCAGCGCCGCCTTCATGTAGTCCACGGCCTCGACCGCGCCCCCCAGCTCGGCCACCTTCTGGATTTCTGCCCGAGCGCCCTCGAGCAGCTCCTCGACCAGCCCCTCCATCACCTTCGAGCCCTCGAAGATGTCCGGATACTCGAGCAGATCGGTCTCGTAGGCGAGGATCTGCTGGAGCCTCAGCGACCATTGCTGATCCCAGGGCCGGGGAAGGCCCAGAGCCTCGTTCCAGGCCGGGAGCTGGATGGCCCGGGCGCGGACGTTGCGCCCCAGGGTCACCGCCAGCGTCTCGAGCGCGATCCGGTAGACGTTGTTCTCCGGCTGTGCCTCGGTCAAGCCGAGCGAGTTCACCTGCACGCCGTAGCGCAGGCGGCGGTGCTTCTCGTCCTCGACCCCGTATCGCTCGCGGCCGAGCTCGTCCCACAGCACGGCCATCGCCCGCAGCTTGGCGTGCTCCTCGATGAAGCGCACCCCGGCGTTGACGAAGAACGAGATCCGCCCGAACACGCTGCCCATGAGCTCGCTCGGCACGCGTTGCCTCACCGCGTCGAGGACGGCGATCGCGTTGCACATCGTGAAGGCGATCTCCTGCACGGGCGTCGCGCCCGCCTCCTGGAGGTGGTAGGAGCAGATGTTGATCGGGTTCCACTTGGGGATGTGCTCGACCGTGTAGGCGATCGTGTCGGCGATCAACCGCATGCTCGGGCCGGGCGGGAAGGCGTACGTGCCGCGGCTCAGGTACTCCTTGAGGATGTCGTTCTGGGTGGTGCCCTGGAGCTTTTCCTCTGGCACTCCCTGGGCCTCGGCGGCGACGATGTAGAGCGCCAGCAGCCAGGCCGCGGTGGCGTTGATCGTCATCGAGGTGTTCATCTGGTCGAGCGGGATCCCGTCGAGCAGGGTGGCCATGTCGCCCTCGTGGGCGATCGAGACCCCGACCTTGCCGACCTCGCCTCTGGCCAGCTCGTGACCGGGGTCATAGCCGGTCTGGGTGGGCAGGTCGAAGGCGACCGACAGTCCGGTCTGGCCCTTCTCGAGGTTGCGGCGGTAGAGCTCGTTCGAGCGCTTGGCGTCCGAGTGCCCGGCGTAGGTCCGCATCATCCACGGGCGGTCGGGCTCGGGCAGGCGGGGGGACGGCGTCTCCGGCATGCGTGCGGATTGTATGGGGAGTCGAGCGATCACTCTGTAAGGTCCGAGGCATGCCCGATCAGAGCTCCGCCTCCACCGAACACGCGCTGATGCAGGAGATCACAGCGCCCCTGTCGACGCTGCCCGACGATCCGGTGCCGGTCGTGGCCGACCCCGACTTCGCGATCGTCCTGCGCGGTTACGACCGCGACTCCGTCGACGACTACGTGCAACGGACCAGTCAACTGATGGCCGAGCTGCAGACCACCCGCTCGCCCGAGGCGGCGGTCCGCCGCGCGCTCGAGCGGGTGGGGGAGGAGGTCTCCGGAATTCTTCAGCGCGCCCATGAGACCGCTTCCCGGATTACCTCCCAGTCGCGTAGCGAGGCCGAGGACCGGCTCGAGGCGGCCCGCCAGGAGGCCGCGCAGATCGTCTCGCGCGCTGAGGAGCGGGTCCGTGAGCTGGACGCCGAGACCGACCGGATCTGGGCCGAGCGCCATCGGATCGTCGAGGACACGCGGGAGCTGGCCCGCGAGCTGCTGACCCTGACCGATTCGGCCGCCGACCGGTTCCCGCCCGATGCGCCGGTGGGGGCGGACTCGGCGCTGCCCGGGCTGGAGGCGGTTCCGCCTGCGGGGATCGGCGCCGTGCCCCCAGGGGGCGAGGCGGCCTCGCTCGACGAATCCGCCGCGGAGCCTGGTGCTGAATCCGGTGCGGACTCCGAACCCGACGAAGATGCCGAGCCCACTGCGATTCTTCCGGTGTTCGAGCCGCCCGAATGGGTTGAGCCGAACAAGCCGGGCGAGTCGGTTTTTGGGGACGCCGAGGACGCCTCGGACTCCGAGGAGGGCCACCGGCCGCGGTAGCGCCGCATATGGCAGACATGCGGCTCATCGACGTGGTGCACCTGGGGCGCCCGCACGTGATCGGCGCGTGGCTGGTCGGCGACGTGGTGATCGATCCCGGGCCGACCTCGTGCCTGGACACCCTGCTCGAGGGCCTGGACGGTGCGCGTCCGCGCGCCCTGCTGCTCACCCACATCCATCTCGATCATGCCGGCGCGAGCGGTTCGCTGGTGGAGCGGTGGCCCGACCTCGAGGTGTACGTGCACGAGCGGGGGGCGCGACACATGGTTTCGCCTGAACGGCTGATGGACAGCGCCCGCCAGCTGTACGGCGATGACATGGACCGGCTGTGGGGCGAGATGGTGCCCGTGCCCGAGGGGAACATCCGCGTGCTCGGGGGCGGGGAGACGCTGCTCGACGGCGAGTTCGAGGTCGCCTACACGCCGGGTCACGCCTCGCACCACGTTTCGTTCCTCCACGACGGCACCGCGTTCGTCGGTGACGTGGGCGGGGCCCGGATCGCCGGGGCCCGGCTGACCATCCCGCCGACCCCGCCGCCCGACATCGACCTCGAGAAATGGCATGCGTCGATCGAGTTGATCAGGGCGTGGAAGCCGCGCCGCATGGTCATGACCCATTTCGGGGAGAGCGAGGACGTGGACGCCCAGCTCGCCGAGCTCTCCGAGCGTCTCGACGAATGGGCTGGACGTGCCCGCGAACAGGAAATCGACGCGTTCGTCGCCGGTGTGCGCAGCGAGATCGCTGAGCACGTGGATTCGGAGACGGCGGCAGCGTACGAGCAGGCCGCGCCGCCCAAGCAGCTCTACGCGGGTCTGGAGCGCTACTGGCGCAAGCGGGCCGACGCCGTCGGCTCCGTGTAAGCCGAACGCGCTCTATGCTGGCCCGATGTCGCAGACGGTGGAGCTGCCGCGCGTCGGCGGTCCCGGCAGCGGTCTGGGCGAGCTGTGGCGCGTGGTAGTCCTGAACGACGACCACAACACGTTCGATCACGTCGCGGAGACGTTGTCGCGAGTCATCCCCGGGGTGAGCCTCGCCCAGGGCTACCGGCTGGCCGACAAGATCCACAAGACCGGCCTGGCCATCGTGTGGAGCGGACCGCGCGACGAGGCCCAGCTGTACTGGGAGCAGCTCGACAGCGCCGGGTTGACCATGGCGCCGCTCGAGGCCGGCTGAGCCGGCGGCTCGGACTTACCCCTGGGGGAGAGGGGCCGACGCGGTCGACGAGGACGCGGAGGTCACGGAGGTCGCGGCCAGCGCCTTGGCTGCCTGGCGCTCCGGGCTGATCCGCACGACGTTCCAGACGATGCCGAGCTTCTCGAGCAGCCAGATGAGCAGCCCGGTGGGGTCGGCCACGCGCTCCCAGCGGCTGAGGCCGTGGAAGGCCGAGGTGGGGAATGCGTGATGGTTGTGGTGCCACGCCTCGCCCATCGAGAACGGAGCGAGCCAGAACACGTTGCGCGACTCGTCGTCGACGTTGAACCGCTTGCGCCCGAAGAAGTGGCAGACGGAGTTGATTGACCAGGTGATGTGGTGCAGGAGGAACACGCGTACCAGGCCACCCCACAGGAGCGCGGTGAGCGCGGCGCCGAGTCCACCACCGATCAGCCAGCCGAGCGCGAACGGGATCGCGAAGCTGAGCACAACCCACACGAAGAACAGCTTGTCGATCACGCGCAGCACGCCGTCCTTGAGCAGGTCGGAGGCGAACCGCTCGCGCTCCGCGGTGCCGACGGTCTCGAAGAGCCATCCGATGTGCGCGTGCCACAACCCCTTGATCGCGCCCCAGAAGCCGGGCCCCGCGAGGTGGGGCGAATGGGGGTCGCCTTCTTGATCGGTGAACGTGTGGTGCTTGCGGTGGTCCGCCACCCAGGTGATGACCGAGCCCTCCACGGCCATCGAGCCGAGCACGGCGATGATGGCCCGGAAGGCGCGGCTGGACTCAAACGCCCGATGGGTGAACATGCGGTGGTAGCCGAGGGTCACGCCGAGACAGGTCACGACGTACAGGCTCACCATCAGCGCGAGCTCCAGCGGCCCGACCGCCCGGTTCCACAGCAGCACGATCGCCGCGATCAGGCCGATCGGAGGGATCGAGACACCTACAAGGTTGGCAATTTTGTGCGCGCGGCTCACGACTTCCGAAGCATAGGATCTCTCGCGACGTGGCGCGTCGGCGACGCGTCACGGTTCCCAGCTATTACCCGCCTGCGCGCGGACGACTCAGGCAATCGCCGGCGGGGCCGGCGCCGGCTCGGGCTCGGGCTCGGGCTCGGCCGTCGGAACCTCGGGTCCGAGCGCGCCGGCGACCAGCTCGTCGTACCACACGTAGTTGATCGGGATCTGGTAGTGGCCCAGGTTCCGGCGGCGGAACTCGACCATCTCGACACCCTCCCAATACCGGTACCAGTCCTGCTTGGACGGGAACCAGGCCATCTGCATGACCTTGTAGCGATCGTCGCGGGACTGGTGGACCGCGTACTCGGTCGCGCCGTAGCGCAACGCCAGCGGCGCCACGTAGGCGATCTCGGCGGCCAGCGCGTCCCGCCGCAGGACGGTCGCGTACCAATCGATGTGTACGACGCCGCCGGCCATCAGTGGTCACTCACGTAAGTACGGTCGCACCGAGGGGCACGACTGGTGGATGCCGGGCGAGGACGCAGGATCCGATGTGTAGCAGAGCTACATGAGGATCCGAGGACAAAGCCAGGCGCCGCCAGGCGTGTCTCGAATGCGAGCGTATTTGCGTGAGGGGCCACTAGGCTCCTACCTCCGCTCGAATCGCCCCGGGGCCCTCGCCCCGCTTGCCCTGACCCTCTTCGGTCGCGCCGACGAGGATGGCGATCTTGCCCAGGTGCTGGTTGTCGCGCAGCAGCTGGTGCGCCTCGGCCACCTTCTCGAATCCCATCGTCTGCCACAGCACCGGTCGCACCTTGGACTCCTCGATCAGCTGGTTGGCCTTGGTGGCCTCCCAAGCGTTGGCGAAGTGCGAGCCGATGATCTCCTTCTGGCGCATCCACAGGTAGCGGACGTCGAAATCGAGCTGGTAGCCCGAGGTGGCGCCGCAGATCACCACTTTGCCGAATGGCCTGACCACGAGCACCGAGGTCGGGAACGTGGCCTTGCCGACGTGCTCGAACACGATGTCGGGCGGCTCGCCCAGGATTGCCTCGACCGCCTTGCAGAAACGCCGCGACTCCTTGAACCGGGCTCGCTCCTCGTCGACGGTCTCGTCCCCCTTGCGCATCATGCCGGTGAACTCGGAGCGGTTGATGTAGTCGACCGCGCCGAGCTGCTTGATCAACTGGCCCTTCTCCTCGCTCGAGACGACGCCGACGGCGTCCGCCCCGGTCAGCGCGCACAGCTGGGTGGCGAACACGCCGAGCCCGCCGGCCGCGCCCCAGATGAGCACGTGGTGACCGGCCTGAAGGTGGCAGCGGTCGATCAGCATGCGGTACGCGGTGAAGTAGGTCAGGCCGTAGGCGGCGGCCTCCTCCCAAGCCAGGTGGGCCGGCTTGGGCAGGAGCTGCTGGGCCTGGACCTTGCAAAACTGGGCGAACGAGCCCCAGGTGGTCTCGTAGCCCCAGATCTGCTGGCTCGGGGCGGCCAGCGGGTCGAACCCGTGCACCTCGGGATCCTCGTAGGAGGCCTGATTGCAGTGGATCACGACCTCGTCACCGGGCTTCCAGCGGGTCACACCCGGGCCGACCTTCCACACCACCCCGGACGCGTCCGACCCGCCGATGTGATGGCCCCAGCGCGGATGGTCGCCGTAGCGCCACACGCCGATCGGCTCACCGAGCGCCGCCCACACGTTGTTGAAGTTGACCCCAGCAGCCATCACCCGCACGATCACCTCGAACGCTTCCGGCTCGGGGACCTCGATCTCCTCGATCTGGAAGGCCTCGGTCGGCTCGCCCTGGCGCTCCTCGCGAATCACCCACGCGGCCATCGTGCGCGGGAGCTCGCCGGGCTCGGTGTCGACGTGGGCGACTTGGCTTGATTGGACGGCCACTCGTGCAGCACCTTCCTTGAGGTCGGGTCCGGAGGTCGTGGCCGGATGCTACTCGGGTGTAGATCTCCGAGGACCCGTCAGCCGGCGCCGGTCAGGGCCGTCGTACAGGCCGGATCAGGTGTGAGCGTTCTCAGACCAAACTGATCTCGGCGGGCTGCTCCTCGCCGGTCTCCTGGACCGGTGCGGGAGCGGGCTGCTTGATCCTCGGGGCGATCAGCTTCCAGGCCACGACCGCGCCGACGACGGTCGCGACGGCGCTGACGGTCAGCCCGGTCGACAGGGCCGAGACGAACGCCTCGCGGGCGACCGACACGATCTGGGTCGGCACGTGGTGGCCGCCGATCGTGCCGCCGCTGCCCAGGGCGTTGGCGATCGCCGAGCGCGTCGCGGCCGGGACGTGGGGGAGGCCGGAGTCGATCTTCGAGCGACCGATCGTCGCGACCAGGGCACCCATCGCGGCGACGCCGAAGGTGCTCCCGACCATGCGGATCATCGACAGCACGCCCGAAGCCGCGCCGGCCTTGGTCCGGTCGACGGAGTTCATGGCTGCCGTGCTCATCGGCGACATCACCATGCCCATCCCGAGACCCATCAGCACGAAGCCGGGCAGCAGCAGCCCGTAGCCGCTGTGCACGCTCACGCGGGACTCGATCCCGACCGCGACGGCGACGATCAGGAGACCGACCGTCATCAGCGGACGTGAGCCCACTCGGTCGGTCAGGCGGCCGGCGAGCGGGCCCATGATGATGATCACGATCGTCGAGGGCAGGAACCGGACGCCGGTCTCGAGCGGCGTGTAGTGAAGGATGTTCTGCAGGTACAGGGTGAGGAAGAAGAACTGCGCGAACATCGCGAACGAGATCAGGAACGCGACCAGGTTGGCGCCCACGAACGTCCGCGACCGGAAGAACGCGAAGTTGACCATCGGGGCCTCGGCCCGCCGCTCGATCGTGACGAACGCCGGGAGGGCGACGGCCGCGACCGCGAACAGCGCGATGATCCGCGCCGATCCCCAGCCCCAGCTGTTGCCTTCGACCAGCGCGAGCACGAGCGCGGTCAATCCGGCGGTGATGGTCGCGATCCCGGCGTAGTCGACCTTCCGGTCCACCGTCTCGTCGCGCGACTCGCGGGTGGCGAACAAGGTCACCGCCACCGCGATGACCGCGATCGGCGGGTTGATGAAGAAGATCGCCCGCCAGCTGACGTCCTGGGTAAGGAAACCGCCCACGACCGGGCCGATCGCGAGCGCCATCGCGCTGACCCCGGCCCAGGTGCCGATCGCGGTGCCGCGCTGCTCGGGCGGGAACGCCTGGGTGATGATCGACAGGGTGGCGGGCATCATGAACGCCGCCCCGATGCCCTGGACGGCCCGGAAGGCGACCAGGAAGCCGTCGCTGGGCGCGAAGCCGATGGCCAGGCTGGACAGGCCGAACACGACCACGCCGAACAGGAACATCCGCCGTCGGCCGAAGATGTCGCCGAGGCGACCCCCCGTGACCAGCAGCACGGCCAGAGTCAGCGTGTAGGCGTTGACCGTCCACTCGAGCGAGGCCAGCGAGGCGTGCAGGTCGCGTTGGATCGACGGCAGCGCCACGTTCACGACCGTGTTGTCGAGCATCAGCATGAACAGCGCGAAGCACATCGCGGCCAGGGTCCACCAGCGGCTGTTCTCTTCGGTGATCAGGCGGTGGCGGTGGGCGAGCAGGCGTTCGGTCATGGAGTGAGGGCCTCCGGTCGGCAGGCGGCGACGTCCTCGCGCTCGAGCAGCTTGGAGAGCGCGGAGGCGAGCGAGCGTCGCTCGGCGGTGGTCAAAGTCTTGGTGAACTGCTCGAGCCCGTTGAGCCGGGCCGCGCCCAGCCGCCGGATCACGGTGCGCCCGCCGTCGGTCAGGCAGACGCGCTTCATCCGGCGATCCTCCTCGTCCTCGCGCCGCTGGGCGAAACCGCGGCGGACCAGGTCGTCGACCATGCGGCTGGCGGCGGGGAGCGAGACGTGGACGCGCTCGGCGGCCTCCTTGAGCGTGAGCTCGCGCGGCTGGTCCTCGAGATGGTGGAGCAGCTTCACCTGGGTCAGCGTGAGCTCGAGCGCGCCGAGGGCCTCGAACAGGTCGGCGTTGCAGTGCTTGTGCACGAACACGATCAGTGCGTAGAGATCCGCGGCGAGGGCGGTGTCTTGTGAAGAGATTGTTGCGTCCGCCACTTCTATTGCTTGCACACACGCAAGTATTGCATAAACGCAACGTGGGAGCAAGGCCGGCGGGAGCGTGGCGCCGGCGGTCTTCGCGGAGCGCCAACCCCTGCAAAACGTGCCAAACCGGCCGTCGCTCGGCGGCTGAGTACAGATAAGCATGGTGGGCACGCTTATTTGGCCTCGGTCGATCCAGCGCGGGGACTTTGGCACGTTGAGCACGCCGCCACGGTGCTCAACGCCCGAAACCGCCCTGAGCGCGCCGCGCTTCCGGGAAATAAGCGCTCCCCGGGTGTTTATGTCCCGAAGGTGGGCGCGACCGCGGGGACTTTCGGGCGCTAAGCACCCCGGTCCCCGGCTGGCAGTGGCGGCGGCCTACGGCTGCAGGAGCTGGTCGTTGCTGTTGCCGCGGGCCTTGCCCACGGTCAGGGTGGCGGCCTTGATGGCCGAGCCCGAGCTGCCGGCGTCGCCGCCGGTGGACAGCGAATAGTCGCCGGGCTTGGAGAAGTTGACCGTGACCTGAGCGGTGGCCTGGGGATTAATGGGCCCGGTGTTGGCCAGCGGCTGGCCGGCCGCGCTGCCCCGGGGCAGGATGGCCAGCGACTCGGCCTGGCTGGCCTGGTTGGTGATGATGAACGCCACCGGGCCTGCGCCCACCGAGGAAGGGGACAGCGATACGCGGCTGTTGTTGATGTAGACGGTCAGGTTGACCGGCGCGGGCGGGCGGGGCGTGGTCGCGCCCTCAGAGTTCGAACCGCAGGCGGAGACGGCAAGGGCGCTGACGGCGAGCATCCCGATCGTCGTCCTCCTGCCCATGCCTCGAGTCCTCCTCTGCAAGACCAGCGGGTGTCCCGCGGCGAACCCTAGCGAGCACGCGCAGAAACGCAACACCAAATGGTGTCAACTCGGACGCGTGGAGCGACAGGAGGACGAGGGGAAAGCCCCCGCGGGCGCCTGCCCAAGGCGCAAACCGGACTGTCGACCTGGCTCAGGTCGAGTTCTGGGTCAACGAGGCCCGTCGGCGCTCGAGGCGCCGAAGTTCGCGCTGGAGCTCCGTCCATGAATCGCTCTCGGTGCGCTCGTACTCATCTCCCGCGAGGTCCCGCAGGCGATCGTTGTAGGTCATCCACGCTTGGCGGGTGCCTTCGTCGAGCTCACGAAGCTTGTCGAGGTCAGGCGCGGTAGTGGTCACTTCACCTCCTTCCCGAGGATGTGAGGCCGATCCTACCCGGGCGGCCGGTCATCGAGACAAATGCGCCGCAGAGCGCTGCAATCCTGCTTGCTTGCCGTCCGGGCTCGGGCGTATCACGCAGATCGTGCCCCTGCTCGAACACGCGATCGCCACCGCGGAGTTCCTGGTGGTCGACACCGAGACCAACGGTCTGGGCGGGGAGGCCTGCGAGATGACCGAGGTCGGCGCGGTGCTGGTCGGCGGCGGCGAGCTCCACGACCGCTGGTCCTCCTTGGTGCGCTGCAACCGGCCGCTGGGGCGTGGGATCCAGCGCTTCACCGGGATCACGCAGGAGATGCTGGCCGACGCCCCTGGGCTCGAGGCGGTCCTCCCGCCCTTGAAAGACCTTCTTGAAGACCGCGTACTGGTTGCCCACAACGCCCCGTTCGACCGCCGGGTGCTCAAGCAGGCGTTCGGGCTGATCGGGCTCGAGTGGCCGAATCCGCCGGTGCTCTGCACCGCGGCCCTGGCCCGCCAGCTGCTCCCGCTTCAGCGTCGCCGCGGCCTCGGCGTGCTGGCCGACGCCCTGGGCATCGAGGTCGACACCGCGCACCGGGCGCTGGCCGACGCGGAGACGTGCGCGCGCGTGCTGTGCGCGATGTTCCCCCGGCTCTGCGCCAACGCCCTGACCATCGCCGACGCGGTGGCGATCGCCAGCGGCCGGCGGCGTCGCCGGACCACAACTCGCAAGCGGCGCACGCCGGCCATGACCCCGCCGCCGCAGCTCGACTTCGGCGATCTGCCCAAGGATCCGGGCGTGTACCTGTTCCGCGATGACGCGGGGCGCGTCCTTTACGTCGGCAAGTCGGTCTCGATCCGCAGCCGCGCCCGGGCCCACTTTGCGCCCTCGAGCGTCCCCGCCGCGTGGACGGTGCAGGCCACGGTGGTGGACTACCAGAGCACCAACTCCGAGCTCGGGGCGCTGGTGCTCGAGAACCGCCTGATCAAGCATCACCGGCCGCCGGGGAACATCCGGCTGGCCAAGCGGGACGACCGCCTCTGCTACATCCGCTGCCGGCTGGACATCCCGTTCCCGATCCTCGAGGTGTCCTCCGAGCCCGCCGCCGGCCACGCGGTGACGATCGGACCGCTGCGCGGCCGGCGCTTGGCGGGCGAGCTGGTCGAGCAACTCGATTCGCTGTTCGGGCTGCGCCACTGCGGGCGGCGCCTGCAGATCCGCCAGCATCCCTCGGCCTACGGGCAGATGGGCCGCTGCCTGTCGCCGTGCCTGGGTGATCTGGATCCGAACCTGTATCGGCGCCGGCTCGACGAGGCGCTCCGGCTGTTCACCGCCGGCGGCGACGGCGGCCAGCGCCTGCTCGCCCACGTACGGGCGCAGATGCGGGCGGCGGCGGCGCAGCAGCTCTACGAGCGGGCCGCCTGGCTACGCCGGCGGCTCCGTCGGCTCGGGTTGATCCTCGAGCGCCTGGGCGGGGCGCTCGAGGCCACCCACGTCCGCTCCCGGCTGATCCTGGTCTCGCACCCCGTCGACGAGACCAGACAGGACGCGTTCTGGCTGGTCGGCGGACGCCTGGTCGACTGGGGCCCGATCCCCGAGGACACCCAAGTCCTCGAGGAGCGCACGCAATGGGCGCTGACCCGCGGCGGGCGGGTCGGCGAGCTCGGCGCGCACGTTCCGCCCGATGAGATCGACGAGCTGCGGATCATCGCCAACTACCTGGCGGCGCACCCCGAGACGAGCGAGCTGGTGCTCGAGTCGGCCGAGCGTCCGCTCAGCGAAACGGCAGCTCGATGACCTCGGCCGTGAGCTCGCCGCCGGCCCCCACCGACACGGTGCAGCCGACCGGGGCCTCGCGGCGTACGAATCCCAGCGCGATCTGCCCGAAGCGCGGCGAGGTGGCCACACTGGTCACGCGCCCGATCACGCGCCCCTCGAACCCGAGCTCCTCGCCGGCCTCCGCCGGCCCCGACAGCCTGAGCCCGCGCAGCTGCCGGTTGGGCTTGCCGCGGTAGTAGAGGCGAGCGACAGTCTCCTGGCCCACGTAGCAGCCCTTGGTGAACGACACCGCGCGCTCGTTGAGCCCGGCCTCCTGGGGGATCACGGTGTCGTCGAGGTCGGTCCCGTAGCGCGGGCGCCCTCGCTCCACCCGCAGGCACTCCGCGGCCGGCTCGCCGACTGCGACCGCGCCCGCGTCCTCCAGCGCGGCCCGCACCGCGACGGTGTCCGCCGCGTCGCACAGTAGGTCCACCCCGACGTCGGTGCGGATCGCCCGTGCTGAGATCCCGGAGCCGGGCACTGCGACGACGACATGGGCATGCTCGTCGGACCCCAGATCGCCGGCGCCGGCCAGGGCGGCCGCCTCGGGCCCGATCAGCGAGAGCAGCCCGCGCTCGAGCGTGCGCTTGTGCAGCTCGACCTGATAGCCCAGGCTGAAGCGCCGGATCATGTTGAACAGCGCCTGTAGGGCGACCCGCTCGGTATCCAGGAGCAGCTCCTCGGCCGTGGCGAGGATCCGGACGTCGCCGAGCATCTTGCCCTTGGGCGTGAGGAACGCGGCGTAGCAGCCGCTGCCCGGCGCGAGGCCCTCCACTTCGTTCGAAACCTGGCCCTGGAGGAAGGTCGCCGCATCGGCACCCGACAGCGCGAGCTTGCCCCGCTCGGAGCGGTCCAGAAGCCCGCAGGCCTCGGTGATCGCCCGGTAGTCGGTGGCCAGAGTGTCAAGCGAGGTCATCTCAAAACAGGATAGGCAGCCCGCGAGCTCGGGCCGAGCTAGCTGAAGCGCCGCCGTATGCCCCTTGCAAAATTGAAATTTAGGCGTACCATAATTTCTCTCATGGCAAGCCGGGACTCAACTTCGATCTGTTCCCCCGCGGTTCAGGACTACGCGAAGGCGATCTACGCCCTCGAGCTGCGCGAGGGCGACACGGTCAGCACCAACGCGCTGGCCGACCGGATGGGCGTGACCGCGGCGTCCGCCTCGGGCATGGTCAAGCGCCTAGGCGAGCTCGGGCTGGTCGAGCACCAGCCGTATCACGGCGTGTCGCTGACCGAAGACGGCCGGCGGGTCGCGCTCGAGGTCATGCGCCACCATCGCCTGCTCGAGCTGTATCTGGTCGAGACGTTGGGCGTGCCCTGGGACCGGGTCCATCAGGAGGCCGAGGTGCTCGAGCACGTGCTCTCCGAGGAGCTCGAGGAGCTCATCGCGGTCAAGCTGGGCGATCCCACCCACGATCCTCACGGCGATCCGATCCCGACTCGCGACCTCCGGATCGAGGAGGGCGCCACGCAAAGCCTCCAGGCGCTCGAGGTCGGCGCCCGCGGCACGTTCGCCCGGGTGTCGGACTCCGATCCCGAGATGCTCCGGTTCCTGGCCGAGCGCGGGATCGCCCCCGGCGACTCGCTCGAGATCATCGACAAGCAGCCGTTCGACGGGCCCCTGTTCGTGCGGTTCGGCGACCACGTGCAGGTGCTGGGTGGCGCGCTGGCCCGGGCCATGCGGGTGGAGGTCAGCCGATGACTCCGGTGCGCGGACCGATTCAGGAGCCGGCGCTCGAGGGCGCGGCGGCCGACGTCGCCTCGGTGGCACTGCGCGAGGGCGCGGCTTCAGAGAGCGCGCTCGACCAGCTGCTGGCCAAGGGCCGCCTGCGCGCCACGCTGGCCATGCTCGGGCCCGCCTTCGTCGCCTCGATCGCCTACGTGGACCCGGGCAACTTCGCCACCAACCTCCAGGGCGGCGCGCGGTACGGCTACCTGCTGCTATGGGTGGTCCTGCTGGCCAACCTGATCGCGATGCTCATCCAGTACCTGTCGGCCAAGCTGGGCATCGTCACCGGCCAGAACCTGCCCCAGCACATTCGGACCCGGTGGCCGCGGGCTCTCACCTGGGGGATGTGGGTGCAGGCCGAGGTGATGGCCATGGCCACCGACATCGCGGAGTTCCTCGGCGCCGCGCTGGGCCTCAACCTGTTGTTCAACGTCCCCCTGCTCCCGGCGGGGATCATCACCGGTGCGATCGCGTTCGCCATGCTCGAGCTTCAGAGCCGCGGCTTCCGGCGCTTCGAGCTCGCGATCACCGCGCTGCTCGGGATCATCTTCCTCGGGCTGCTGTACGAGACGTTGAAGATCGGGCCGTCCGGGCACGACGCGCTGCACGGGCTGATTCCCGGACTGAGCGGCTCGAGCTCGGTGTACCTGGCCGTCGGGATCATCGGCGCGACCGTGATGCCGCACGTGATCTACCTGCACTCGGCGCTGACCCAGGGTCGCGTGCAGGCGGTCAACGATCGCGAGCGCAGCCGCCTGCTGCGCTTCGAGCGGGTCGACGTGATCATCGCCCTCGGGCTGGCCGGCCTGGTCAACCTGGCCATGCTGGCCATCGCCGCCAAGCTGTTCCACACCCCGGCGCTGTCGGGGCTGACCACGATTCCCCAGGCCCACGCGGAGTTCGGCCGGCTGGTCGGCGGCGGCGCCGCCCTGGCCTTCGCGGTCGCGCTGCTCGCGTCCGGGGCGTCGTCCTCGAGCGTTGGGACGTTCGCTGGTCAGGTGGTGATGTCGGGCTTCATCAACGTCCGGATCCCCGTGCTAGTGCGGCGTGCACTGACGATGCTCCCCGCGCTGACCATCCTCGCCCTGGGGATGAACCCCACCGACGCGCTCGTGCTGAGTCAGGTGGTGCTGTCGTTCGGCATCCCGCTGGCGGTGATCCCGCTGGTCATGCTGACCGGCCGGCGCGACGTGATGGGCGTACACGTGAACCGTCCGCTGACCACCGTGCTGGCCTGGGGGTGCGCGATCCTGATCACCGGGCTCAACCTGTTCCTGCTCTACCAGCAGTTCTTCGGGTAGGGCCGGGCCGCTACGCTTCGCCGGCAGATGGCTCTCGCGGACACCTTTCACCAGATCGTCGACTCGCTGCCCGACGACTGGACCGACCTCGAGCTCGACCTGCGCCTCGCCGACGAGCGCCGGTACATCGACGCCGCGGTGCTCCTGGTCACCTGCAACGCGCAGCCGTACTCGAAGAGCGACTGGCACTGGCGGCTGCTGATCGCCCACCGGTTCGGCCACGCAGCCGCTGTGCCCGCCGTGCGCACGGCTTTCAAGCTGCTCGACGAGGCCGGGATCGAGGGCGAGATAGCCGTCCGGGAGACCCGGACCGGGCGCACCGAGCTGAACCCGATGTGGGGCCGGCCCGAGTCGGTGCGCCAGGAGTTCCGCCAGCTCCGCGCCCAGTAGGGGTCCATGGCGCGAGTCGTCGCGTTGATCCCCGATCTTCTGTTCGGCTCCAACGTTGTCGGCGCCCTCGGCGCCGCCGGGCACGAGACCGTGCTCGTCCCGGACGCCGAGGCGGCGCGCCGGGAACTGCCCGACGCGCAGGCGCTCGTGGTTGACCTGACCACCGATTCGACGGCCCGCATCGAGCAGGTGAGCGCGATCCCGCATCACGACGTCAAGACGCTGGCCTTCTATTCGCACGTCGAGCAGGACGTTCGCACCCAGGCCGAGCAGGCCGGCTTCGACCTGGTCATCCCGCGCTCGCGGATGGCCCGCGAGGGCGCGGCCGTTCTGGCCCGCCTGCTCGACTCGAGCGACTAGACCGACTAGGGCGAGACCCCCTGGAGCTGGACCGGCCCGAGCGTCGGATTGAGCTCTGTGGCCTGGGAGACACCCGTCGGGGTGATCGTGTCCATGACCTTGGGCACCGAGTTCGGATCCAGCGCGCAGATCGGGCTGGACACGCCTGGCCCGCACTCGCCGAAGATGTACTGATCGGGCGTCTTCGCGAAGTCGCGCGTCGGCGGGGAGTGCGTCCCGTCCTGTCCGGTTAGCGCCACCGTGAAGGTCCACCCGGGGCCGGGTGTGCCGAACACTGCCTGAGGGAGGATCACCAGCGCCGTGCCGCTGGGGTCGTCGACGACGAACTGCGGGTTGCCAAGCGAGTTGCCCGACGCGTCTTGCCAGACCGGTGAGGCGAAGCCCTGGAGCTCCAGCCGCTGGCTCCACGGCGAGCCGATCGTGTAGTTCATGTTGCCGGGATAAGCCGGCGCCGTCGAGGTGTTCGAGGCGTTCGGCGCGTGGACGTAGATGTCGAGCAACTGCGCGCCGAAGTCGCTCCCGAACGTGTTCACGAGGTTTCGGATCGTGGTCTGGATGTACACGTCGGTGCCGGTCTCGCTGATGCGCAGGTGGGTGATGTCGAACGCCCCGGGGACGAACACTGAATTGGTGGGGTAGGCGTAGGTCCCCGGCCCGTTGTCATCGCCCGTGGGATCGGAGACGTCGAGCACTTGCGTCCCCGGGAGCGCCACATTGTCCACCCCGACCTGGTCGTAGCCGGTGCTGCGGCCCAGCGTGGCCGTGGCGGTGATCGTGGTGCCCCCGAGCCCGGTCGGGACAGTCACCGACCAGTTCCCAGATGAGCCGGCGGTCGTGGATTTCACCGATGCTGCTCCGCCGGCGCCGCCCACGGCCTCTACCACGACCTCCGCCCCGGGCGTCGTGGTCCCGGTGACGGAGACGCTCGAAGTGTCGATGATCTCGTGGTTGGAGGGCGAGGAAATCGTGAGCGGGAGCGACCCGGGCATACCGCGGGTGACGTAGCGGCGGGTGACGATCCCGGGCGTCTCGAGATCGCGTCCGGCGCTCACGGCCAGCGCCAGCCGGGCGTACTGGGACTGGGCCCAGGTGAGCGGGCTGGCCGAGCCGGCCGGCTTGCCGGGGTCGAAGCCGATCGAGGCAACGGTCGGGTCGGTCCCGTACGGCGAGGCGTCGACGTGCGGGTCCTCCCAGACCTGCTCGGGCTCGAGGCCCTGGCCGGAGGTCATGTTGCGCATCGCGGTCAGGAAGGTGCTCGCGCCCGCGCGGTCGCCGGCGGCGACGTCGTACTCGCCGCGCTCACCGCCGAGCACCGGCCAGAGATGGCCCGAGCCGACGTTGCTCGCGTTGGCCCCGGGATCGAAAGTGGGCCACGGCTTGCCCTCGATGGTGCAGTTCGTCGCGTCGTCCACGTGGCAGTCGCCGTAGCCGTCCTCGGATCCCGGCGCGCTCGTGCCGTAGCGGTAGAACCCCGAGCCGGTGCCGCGGATGGTGACCTTGATCGTGGCGTCGACGACCTTTAGCGAGGCCTGGACGTCCGGGTCGCCGGCGGGCAGCACGCCGAGCCGCACGAGCTCGAGGAACCCCTGGTCGACGATCGCGCGCTGGTCGGCGCTGATGCTCCCGTTGCCCAGGTTGTAGGTGATCGGTGCGTCCGGGTCACCCGTCTTGGAGAGCCGGATGAAGTAGGGGGCGGTGCTGTACGGGCCGGTCGTGGTCACGGTCCAGGCCTTGATGTTGCGCGCGAAGTAGTCCGCGGTGGCCTGGTAGATGTCCGCGTGAGTCGGGTCGCCGTTGACCCTGGCGATGTGCGCGGCGGCGGTCAGGCCGGCAATCTCGGCCGCGATCGTCGAGGGTGAGAAGCCCGACTGCTCCTCCCAGCGCTCGACCCCGTCCGACGGTCCGTGGGCCACCAGGAAGTCAGCAGCGGGGATCACGTGCTTCCGGTAGAGGGTTGAGTCGCCCGCAAGCCCGGACTGCCAGGCCATGAGGATCGGATAAGAGGTCTCGTCGAGCTGCAGCCCGCCCGTGTCGGGGGCGACCTTGCCGTTCTCGAGCGAGTTGCGCGGCATCGACCCGTCGGGCTGTTGCTGGCGCTCGAACAGGAACCGGGTGGCGTCCTGGGCGGTGCCGATGTCGCCGGCCACGAGCAGCCCGGCGAACGCCTCGTAGAGGTCGCGTGCGAACACCTCGCGGTAGGAGCCGAAGTAGGTCGGTTGGCCGTTGGTGAGGTTGCCGGCCGGAATCGCCTGACCCCAGGGGGAGGCCAGCCCGGCGGCGATCGCGCCCGGGAACGTCTTGTCCTCGCTGGCCTTGACCACGTTGACCGACTCGTAGTACTCGCGGACGGCCGCGGCTCCTAGCCGCAGCGACGGGCGGCGCAGGCCGGAGTCGTAGCGCAGCCACTGGGCCTCGTAGTGCGACCATGCCTCGCCGAAGCGGTGAGCCACCGCGGCCCCGGCGGTCGAGAGCGCCTGAGACTGTGTCTGCCCAAAGCCGAGAGCGAGGTCCACGGTGCGGTCGTGAGGTACCGCGAGACCGGCGGTGAGGGTGACGTGGCCGTTCGGCGCGGAGTTGTAGGGGGTGAGCGAGCGGGCCGAGTCGAGCATGGTCAGGCCGTCGCTGGCGCTGTCGGCGTAGCCGACGCTCGCGCTCGAGAAGCCGTCCGATGACTCGAGGGCGATGTAGGTGGGGACCGCGTAGTCGCGGTTGCTCGCCTGCGTCGTGGTGTTCGTGTTGAACGCGACGGGCACGCCCTGAGTGGTCAGGACGGCGGAGTTCCCGCCGGCGTTCTGCGATCCGCCGCCGCCGGTGCCGCCGGCCAGCGGATCGAGCCGGACGTACAGCTGATCGCCGCGCGGCGCTTCGAAGCGGGTGCGCATGAGCACCGCATTGGCGGACGGGTCGGCGATGTAGGTCGTCGTGATGCGGTAGCCGCGGGCCGCGTGGGCGGGGGTCGCGATCACCGTGCAGCTCATGCCGGTGAAGTCCGGAAGCACCCGGTAGGTCATGTCCCGGGCCTGGAGGTCGGTGAACGTGCGGCCATCGGTGACCAGGTACTGGAGCGTGTGGACGTTGGTGGCGTCGACGGTCGGCCAGTAGGTGTCCGACAGGACGCCGTCGGCGACCGTGAACCACACCTTGGAGGTGGTGTTGCGAGCCGTGCCGACGCAGTCCTTGCGGGCCAGGTCGAAGTAGCTCTCGCTCCCGGGTGCGGTGCCCGCGGGAGCGGGGCCAACGGCTGAGGAGGGTGCCGCGGAGGCATTCGCGCCGGCCATCGCCGCCGTCCACACCATGACCACGGCAAGCGCGCCGATCACTCGACCTTTCACGATGTCCACGCTCCTTTCAGCGTGCCGAAGCCTCCGGTCCCGCGCGCCTACCCTAAGCGGCGGCCGGCCCGACGGTCAACCCGGGCTCCAGATCTTCCTGGGCGGGGACGTAGCGCAACGCGTTCCGGCGAGCGCTCGACGCCCGGGCCCTGATCGGTGACGCCGTCGGTGTAGAAGACCAGGCTTGCGCCGGGCTGGAGGGTCACCTCGACCTCGTGCAGCCGGATGTCCGGCCAGACCGCGAGCAAATCGCCGGAGGCCGGCACCGCCGCCGGCTCCCCCGAGGCCGAGACCGCGATCGCCGGCGGGTGCCCGGCGCAGGCGATCCGCACGTGCGCGGCCCCGTCCTGCACCTCGAGCAGCGCGTAGATGATCGTGATGAACCGCTGCTCCGAGGCCTGGTGGCGCATCACGTCGTTGAGCAGGCGCAGGATCTCGGCCGGGGGGAGGGCCGAATCCGCGAGCGTGCGGAGCGTCCAGCGGGCCATCGCCGTGACCGCGGCCGCTCCGGCGCCCTTGCCGCAGACGTCGCCCACCACGATCGCCCAGTGGTCGGGCCCCACCGCGAACACGTCGTAGAAATCGCCCCCTACCAGGTCCTCGGCGCCGGCCGGCGTGAAGCGGATGGCCAGCTCGCACGACGGGACATCCGGGATCCGGGCGGGGAGAAGGCTCTCTTGCAGGGTCCGGGCAGTCTGCTCGGTGCGGCGATAGAGCTCCTCGGTCCGCTGGCGCGCGCGCTCGCGCCCCACGAGCAGCCAGCCCAGGACGCTGCCGATCGCCAGCGTGAGCAAGGTGAGCGCGATCAGCACGACGATCGCCTCGTCGACCGCATTGTTCGCGGAGGCGCGGGCGGCACGTTGGCGCGCCGCCTGGCGGGCCGAGATCTGGCGCTCGAGCGCGGCGGACCTGAGCCGGGTCGCGTCGACCAGCCGCTTCCCGAGTGCCGTGGTGGTCACCGAGCGGGCGCCGGCCGGATCGGTGATCACCTGGCGGATCACCTGACGCACGTAGGTGTCGAGGTAGGAGCGCGCGGAGGCGGCGAGCTGCGCCGCCTGCGTCACGTACGCCCCATCGCTGGCCGCGGCGCGCTCAAGCGCGGTCGCGGCGCCGGGCATGGCGGCCACCGCGGAGCGCTCGGGGGCCAGGAAGCCGCGATCGCCGGTGATGACATAGCCGCGCAGGCCCGTCTCGGCGTCGACAACCTGGCGCTCGAGGGTGATAACCGCGCTCAGGTAGTCGTTGGTGCGCAGGGTGGCATTCGCGCTCCTGCGCAGGTCGACGATGTGAGTCAGTAGCAGCGTGACCCCGAGCGCGACCGCAACGGCCCCCGTGGCCACCGCGACGAGCACCCCGGTGACCAGCCCGGCCCGCGATCTCATCCCGGCATCTTCCCGGTCAACCCGCGGCGGAGGCAAACGCGGGGTCGAACGTGCTCGCCACGTCCGGCGGGCGGCTGACGATCCCGAACCGCGCCTCCCACGTCGCCCAGGTGCGCAGGCTCCGCAAATCGAGCTCGCCGACCCGATGGTCGGGCGCCCGGAAGGCGGGCAGCAGCGCGGTCAACTGCGTGGAGACCAGCTTCGGATCGAGGCCGGGGACGAGACGCTCGAGGTCGCGTGCTCCCGCCGCCGGGTCCGACAGGGCGAACCGATAGCCACGCACGAGTGCGGCCACCACGTGTCCCGCCAGCGCCGGTTCGCGGCGCACCGTCTGGGCAGTGGCGCACAGGACCAGCTCGGGGTAGGACGGGGCGCCGTAGTCGTCGACCCGGAAGATGTGAAAACCGGGCCGCTTGCTCTGGATCGCCTGTCCTTCATCGTTCCAGAACGCCGTGGCGGCGGCCACGCGACCGGCCAGCAGGTCGGCCACCGCGTTGAAGCCGATCGTGATCGTCTTCACCCTGGCGGGATCGCCGCTCGAGCCCGCTACCACCGAGTGCAGCACCGCGGTGTCGCTGAGCACGCCGGTGATCCCCACGGTCTGGCCCTCGAGCGCCCTCGGCGAGCGGATGCCTGGAGCGGCGATCACCGCGGACAGCGGCCGCTCGACGATCGCCATGATCCCCACGACGTCCTGGCCGCGCTGGCGGGCGATGGCCAGGTCGTGGATGTCGAGGATCGCGAAGTTCACCCGTCCGGCCTCGAGCAGCTTGATCGGGACGGCCGAGGCGCCGGGGGCGATCACGTGCAGGCGAACCCCCACGGCCCGGTCGTAGCCCCGGGCGACCGCGGAGTAGATGCCGGCGTGGACCGCGTTTGGCGTGAAGTCGAGCATCAGCGTGGCCTGGCGCTCGGACGGCCGGGTAGCGGTCTGGGAGGCACCCGAGCCGCACGCCGCGAGGAGGCAGGCGATCAGCGCCGTCGCGAGCGTGGCAGCGCGCATGTGCCGGGCCAGGATATGCGGTTCGTAGAATGGTCCGCGCGCATGCGCCGCCGGGTCACGTTCAGCCGAAACTTAACCCTGTCGCTGTCGCGGACCTGTCGCTGTTACTGCAAGTACTGCGCGTTCGCGACGCATCAGGCGCACCTGTATTCCCCCGATGAGGTGGTGGAGATCCTCGACCGGGCGGTCTCGCGCCACCACGTCAAGGAGCTGCTGATCCTGACCGGCGAGATGCCCGAGGTGAACCCTGGCGTGGCCGAGCGGCTCAGCGCCTACGGCCATGCCGACTTCACCTCCTACGTGGTGTGGGCGTGCGAGCAGGCGCTGGAGCGGGGCCTGCTCCCACACACGAATCTGGGCGTGCTGAGCCGAGAGGACCTGGCCCGGCTGCGCGACGTGACCGCCTCGCAGGGACTGATGCTCGAGTCGATCAACCCCGACCTGGTGGTCCATCAGGGGTCCCCGACCAAGCACCCGGCCCGGCGGCTCGAGACGATCGCCCTGGCCGGAGAGCTCAAGATCCCGTTCACGAGCGGGATCCTGGTCGGGATCGGCGAGACCGAGGAGGAGCGGGTCGCGGCTCTGGAGGCGATCGCGGAGCTCCACGAGCGCCACGGCCACATCCAGGAGGTGATCCTCCAGAACTATGTCCCGCACGAGAAGTACTACGGGCGCGAGCCGGCCCAGATCGCCGACGCGGCCACCCGCGAGTACTGGCGCACCGGGGTGTGGGACGGCCCGCAACGCGACGCGCCGGCGTGGGCGTGCCCGGTCACGCTTGAGGACATGAAGCGGCTGGTCGGGGAAGCCCGCCGTCTGATGCCGGGGATCGGGATCCAGGTCCCGCCGAACCTGAGCGACTGGTGGCTCGACCTGGTGCGTGCCGGCGCCACCGACCTGGGTGGGCTGAGCGCCAACGGCGATCACATCTCGCCAGAGCATCCCTTCCCGTCGCCCAGCGAGGTGCGAAAGCGGCTGCGGACCGACGGTCTGGCGCTGACCGAGCGGCTTTGCGTATACCCGGAGTACATCGACCCCGAGTGGATCTCGCGACCGGTCATGGACGTGATCAAAGCCCACTACTGGTCGTTCATCCCCCGCCAGGGGTCGGGGCGACGGACCGAGCTGAACGTGGCCGACGACGCGGCGCCCCGGGCGGTCGAGCGGGCGCGAGATGGGCTCGCGCTGAGCGCCGAGGAGCTGACCGCGCTGTTCGCCGAGCGCCGGCCGGCGGTGATCGAGGACATGCGGGCCGCGGCCGACGAGCTGCGGGCTTCGCTCGCCGGCGACACCGTCACCTTCGTCGTGAACCGCAATATCAACGTCTCGAACATCTGCACGGTCGGCTGCGCGTTCTGCGGGTTCGGCCAGTCGCGCCGCTCGCCCGATGCCTACGAGCACTCCGAGGAGGAGTTCATCCGGCGGGTAAACGAAGCGGTCGAGTTCGGGGCCACCGAGATCTGCATGCAGTCGGGCATCCACCCCGACTGGGGCCTCGACGATTACTTGCACTGGCTGCGGGTGGCCAAGTCAGTCGCTCCCGAGATCCACCTGCATGCCTACTCGCCGATGGAGATCGCGCACATGTGCGACGTGAGCGGACTGGCTCCCCGGGCGGTGTTCGATCGGCTGCGGGAGGCGGGACTGGGCTCGACGCCCGGGACCGCCGCCGAGGTCCTGCACGACGGGGTGCGCCAGCGGATCTCGCCCAACAAGCTGCCGGTGGCGCGCTGGGTGGAGATCATCGAGGCCTCGCACGCCGAGGGGATCCGCTCGACCGTGACCGTCATGTTCGGCCACGTCGAGGAACCCTGGGAGCTGGCCGAGCACATGCGGGTGGTGCGCGAGCTGCAGGAGCGCACCGGGGGGTTCACCGAGTTCGTGCCGCTCTCGTTCATCCCGTTCCACACGCTGCTCGGGCGCACGCACGGGGTGGAGGAGATCTCGGCCGAGGAGAACCTCAAGCACACCGCGGCGTTCCGCCTCGCCCTGGGGAAGACCGTGCGCAACCTCCAGGCCAGCTGGGTCAAGATGGGCCTCGACGCCGCCACCGAGTCGCTGCGCTGGGGCGTCAACGACCTGGGCGGCACGCTGATGGAGGAGTCGATCTCGCGGATGGCCGGCAGCTACCACGGCGTCATGCTCGAGCCCGCCGATCTCATCGCCGCCGCGCACCGCGCGGGACGCCCCGCGGCCGAGCGCACCACGCTGTATGAGATCCGCCGGCGCTACGAGCTGCCGGTGGCGGTGTGAACCCCGATCAGTCCATCACTACGGCGACACCGTCGCTGTTCGCCGGTGTCGAGCCGCTCGAGGTGTTCGTCGAGCTGCTGGCCGAGATCGACATGCACACCGCGCCGACCGAGTTCTACGACCGGATCTGCGAGGCGATCTGCCGTCTGACCACGATGCGCCGGGCGGCCGTGTTCATGGCCGACGCGGCGCGCCGCCGGGTTCGCGCGATCGGCTCCCACGGGATCTCGTTCGAGCAGCTCTCGGCCGTGCGCCCGACGCTGGTCAACACGCCGATCGCCCAGCGCGCGCTGCTCGAGGACAAAGTGGTGGTGATCTCGGAGCGCATCGAGGACGCGGTGCCACCCGAGTACGCCAAGCTGCTCGGCGTCACCACGCTGGTTTGCACGCCGATGAGCGCCGGGGGCTATGCCTACGGCGTGATCTGCGCCGACCGGGGCGGAGGTCGATTCGAGCTCTCCGACGGCGAGCGGCACCTGCTCTGGACGCTCGGTAAGACGGCTGCCCTAGTGGCGGCGGCGCGCAACGTGACCCGCCAGCAGGAGCGGATGCGCCGGCTCGGCGAGCGCCTGAACCTGGCGCGCGAGATCCACGAGAGCGTGCTCCAGCGCCTGTTCGGGGTCTCGCTCGTGCTGGGCGCCGAGCAGCCGCTGGATCGCGACGAGCGCGAGCGCTGCCGGATCGAGATGCAGGAGGCGCTGGCCGACCTGCGGCGAGCGCTCGAGCGGCCGCTCGCGCCGCTCGCGCCCGAGACCGGCACCACGCTGGCCGCCGAACTCGAGCGGGTGCGCAAGTCGCCGGGAATGGTCGTCGAGGTCGACTGGCACGGTGAGTCGAGCGTTCCGGCCGACCTCGAGCCGCTCGCCCAGTCGGTGCTGGCCGAGGCGTTGCGCAACATCGCCAAGCACGCCGACCCCACCCGGGTGGAGGTGGCGGTGACCCGGGACGAGGACGACTTCATGCTCGAGGTGCGAAACGACGGCGCTCGCCCGGCCGGTGGCGATCCCGGGATGGGGCTCCGCCTCGCCGCGTTCGAGGCGCTTCAGCAAGGTGGCACGGTCGCGTTCGGTCCGGTCGGCGAGGACGGCTGGCGGGTGCGGCTGGTCGTGCCGCTCAAGCAGGACGCGGAGTGATGGACGACTCCAGGCTGCGCGTGCTCGTCGTGGACGATCACGACGTGGTCCATTGGGGCTACCGGGTCCTGCTCGGCGAGCAGCCCTGGGTCGAGCGCTTCTTCCAGGCCCGGACCGGTGCGGAGGCGCTCGCCCTGGCCCGTGCGCACAAGCCCCAGGTGGCTCTGATCGACCTGTTCCTGGTCGGCGAGTCGGGCGCTGAGCTGTGCGCGGCGCTGCGCGAGGTCTCGCCGGCCACGCGCGTGCTGCTGATCTCGGGCGCCGGCCGGATGTCCCCGGCCGCGGCCCGGGCCGCCGGGGCCTCGGGGTTCGTGTCCAAGGACTGGGACGCGGCGCGGGTGGCCGCCGCCGTGCGCCGCGTGGGCCTCGGGATGACCGCGTTCCCGACCAAGGCCGAGCAGCCGGCGCCGCTGCTGACCGAGCGCGAGCGCGAGGTGCTCGACCTGATCGCCAGCGGCTCGACCAACCGCGAGATCGCGGAGACGCTCTACCTGTCACCCCACACGGTCAAGGAGCACACCAGCGTCCTGTACCGCAAGCTGCGTGCGCGCAACCGAGCCGAGGCGGTGCGCCAGGCCCAGCGGATCGGGCTGTTGGGATAGCGCGGCGTGAGCGGATGGGGTACCTGGCCCCAGGGACGCCGCCGAAGGCGGCCCCTAGTCCTCGCCGCCGGGGCGCATGAACCGCTCGAGCGCCGGCAGCTTGACGATGTGCGGGATGTACCGGCTGGCCAGCATCGCCGCCCGGATCGGAAGACCGGGGACGACCACCCGCTCCCCGCGCTCGAGGCCGTTGACGCCGGCCCGGGCCGCCTGCGCAGGCGAGATCAGCGCTCCGGGCACCGCCCGCTCGAACGACTTCCCACTCGAGGTCTCCCAGCCGGCGATCTGCCAGAAGTCCGTCTCGACCGGACCGGGTGCCAGCGCGGTGACGGTGACGCCGTGCCCGCGCACCTCCTGGTGGACGGCCTCGGAGAAGCTCAGCACGTACGCCTTGGCCGCCGCATAACCCGCTGAGTACGGCATCGGCTGCATGCCCGCGGTCGACGCGACGTTCAGGATCGCGCCCCGGCCGCGCGCCACCATCGCGGGCAGGAAGGCCGAAGTCAGCGCGACTACCGCCTCGACGTCGACACGCACCTGCTCGAGCTCTCTAGCCGGGTCGGCCTCGTGGAACGGCTCCCCGCCGGTGGCGAAGCCGGCGTTGTTGATGAGGATCTCGATCTGAAGGCCGAGCTCCTCGATCCGGCCCGGGATCTTGCCGCGCGGCGCCGGCTTGCCCAGGTCGGCCGGGATCGTCTCGACACGGACGCCGTGCTGGTCTGAGAGCTCCTCGGCCAGCGCGGTCAGCCGGTCCTTTCGGCGGGCGACCAGAACAAGTGCGTGGCCGCGCTCGGCCAGCAACTTGGCGATCTCTGAGCCGATGCCGGCGGAGGCCCCGGTGACCAGCGCGGCAGAGGCTGAATTTGGCTGTGGAAGGGTCATTTTTCGATCTCCCCCCGAACGGGGGGAAGTCCGCAGGGGCCGTGTATCCGGACCCGAATTGCCGCGTAGGGTGATACCAGAGTGGGACTCACCGCAATCCTGTTCCCTGGCCAAGGTAGCCAAACCCCCGAGATGCGTGACACGGTCGCGGAGGTGCGACCGGACCTGCTTTCGCTCGCGTCTGAGGTGATCGGTGAGGATCCGTTCGCGCGGGTCGACGAGGGCACGAAATTTGCCCAGCCGGCGATCTTCTGCGCCAGCCTGGCCGGCTGGGAGGCGCTCGGTCGCCCGGCGGGTGAGTTCATGGCCGGCCACTCGCTCGGCGAGCTGGCCGCGCTGGTCGCGGCGGGCTGCCTGAACGAGCGCGACGGCCTCGAGCTGGTGGCGCTGCGCGGGAAGCTGATGCAGGAGTCCGGTGAGCGAGCCGGGGACGGCAGCATGCTCGCCCTGATGGGACGTGGCGCCGCCGAGCACGCCCGCGAGCTGGCCAAGGCGCATGGTCTCGCTGTGGCCAACGACAACTCTCCCCAGCAGGTGGTTCTGTCCGGCGATCGGGGCGGCTTCCCCGGCGCCGAGGCCGCGGCCGCCGAGCTTGGACTGCGCGTCATCGAGCTGCCGGTGACCGGCGCCTTCCACTCGCCGATGATGGCCGAGGCGGTGCCGCCGTTCCAGGCGGCTCTGGAGCGTGTCGAGGTCCATCCGCCGGATCGCGTGACAGTTTTGTCAGCCGTGACCGCGGCGCCTTTCGAGGATGTCCGGGCGCAGCTCGCCCAGGCGCTGACCATGCCGGTGCGCTGGCGCGA
Organism: uncultured Solirubrobacterales bacterium; assembly: GCA_963834675.1. Taxonomy (GTDB): domain Bacteria; phylum Actinomycetota; class Thermoleophilia; order Solirubrobacterales; family Solirubrobacteraceae; genus Palsa-465. The sequence continues at coordinate 98,557 of CAWICS010000005.1, read as the reverse complement.
GACGCTGCTGGCCCTGCGCGAGCTCGGCGCCGAGCGGTACCTGGAGGTCGGGCCCGGCAAGGTGCTGACCGGATTGGTCAAGCGGACCCTGCGTGACGTGGAGCTCGCCCATGCTTGATTCCCGTGGCATCGAGCCGCGCTCGCACGCGCTCGGCCAGGCCGCGTGGTCTGACCACGAGCCGCCGCGGCCGGCGATCCTGTCGGTGGCGAGCGAGGTGCCCTCACGGTCGGTCACCACGGCCGAGCTCGCCGAGCGCCTCGGCGTCAGCGAGGACTGGATTGTGTCCCGCACCGGGATCCGGGCGCGTCCGGTGGCGGCGCCCGACGAGCGGCTGTCGGAGTTCGCCGCCCGGGCCGGCGCGGCCGCCCTGGGCCGAGCCGGCGTCGATCCCGCCGACGTCGATCTGGTGCTGGTGGCCACCCTGACCCAGGACGAGCTGATGCCGAACGCCGCGCCGGTGGTGGCGCACGCCGTGGGCGCGGACCGGGCCGGCGCGATCGATCTGGGCGCCGCCTGCACCGGCTTCCTGTCGGGCCTGTCGCTCGGCGCGGCTCAGATCGAGACCGGGCGGGCCGAGCGCGTGCTGCTGATCGGCGCCGACTTCACCACGCGGATCGTCGATTGGGATGACAAGCGGACCGCGCCGCTGTTCGGCGACGGCGTCGGCGCCGTGGTACTCGGCCCGGCGGCCGGAGAGATCGGCGCGATCGGGCCGATCATCCTCGGGGCCGACGGCTCGGGCGCACCGGCCATCCACATCGACCACTCGGACCGCAAGTTGCGGATGGACGGTCCCGAGGTTTACCGGCACGCCGTGGCGCGGATGGGCGAGTCGACCCTGGCGGCGGTCCAGGGCGCCGGGTTGACGCTCGAGGACATCGACCTGTTCGTCTATCACCAGGCCAACGGCAGGATTCTCCGCGCGCTTGCACAAAAGCTTGAGCTGCCCTACGAGCGCGTGGTGGATGTGATCGAGAATCTCGGAAACTCTTCGGCGGCCACACTTCCGCTGGGACTGGCCGAAGCCGAGCGCGAAGGCCGGCTGCGGCCGGGCTCCCGCGTGCTGCTCAGCGCGTTCGGGGCCGGGTTCACCTGGGGCGCCGGCGTGATCGAGTGGGGAGGCTTGGACGATGCCTGAGTCCTCTGGCGCTCGCGAAGGCAGCGCGCTCGTGACCGGCGCCTCGCGGGGCATCGGTGCGGCGATCGCGCGTGCCCTGGCGAGCGACGGCTGGCGCGTCGGGGTCAACTACCGCGCGGATCGCTCGGGTGCCGAGGCGGTCGTGAGCGAGATCGAGGGCGCCGGGGGACAGGCTGTGGCGCTCGAGGCAGACGTCTCCGATCGCGGCGCGGCCGACGAGCTGTTCGGCGCGCTCGAGTCCCACTTCGACTCGCCGGTGCTGGCGCTGGTCAACAACGCCGGCATCAGCCGCGACGACCTGACCCCGTCGCTGGGCGACGAGGAATGGGACGACGTGCTGGAGACGAATCTGACCTCAGCGTTCCGGCTGACCCGGCGTGCGCTGCGGCCGATGATCCGAGCCCGCTCCGGACGAATCGTGAACATCTCGTCGATCGCCGGGCTGCGCGCGAACCCCGGGCAGGCCAACTACTCGGCGGCCAAGGCCGGCCTGATCGCGCTGACCAAGACCGCCGCGGTCGAGGTGGCGCGGCGAGGGGTGACCGTGAACGCGGTCGCCCCCGGGTTGATCGACACCGAGTTCATCGGCGGGGCGTCCAAGGAATTGCTGGATGCGATCCCCGCCCGGCGCCTGGGCACACCCGAAGAGGTGGCAGCCTGCGTGCGCTTCCTGACTTCTGACGAGGCCGGCTACGTGACCGGAGCGGTGCTCACCGTGGACGGCGGGCTGGCCGCTTGAGACTCATTGGCAACTGAAAGAAAGGAGAACTGAAAATGGCAACCGTCACCGCAGAACAGGTCGAGGCACGCGTAGTTGAGACGCTCGCGAGCTTCGGCCCCGATGCCGATCAGATCACCCGCGAGTCGACCTTCGAGGAGCTCGACATCGATTCGCTCGATCTGGTCGAGCTGGCTCAGGTCGTCGAGGATGACTACGGCGTGATCCTCAAGGGCGAGGACATGAAGGAGCTCAAGACCGTCGGCGACGCAATCGACCTGATCGTCAGTCGAGCGGAGTGAAACGGCGCGTCGTCATCACCGGGCTCGGCGCGGTCACGCCGCTCGGCGTCGGCGCCGACGTCATGTTCGAGCGCTGGGCGGCCGGCGAGTGCGGCATCCTCGAGGGCGCCGGCGCCTGCACCGACTTCGAGCCGAGCGAGCTCTTGTCGGTCAAGGAGGTCCGGCGCCTGGATCGCTTCTCGCAGCTCGCCCTGGTCGCAGCGGCTGAGGCGCTCGCTGACGCGGGATGGGACGACGAGCTTCCCTACGACCCGTTCCGCGCCGGCTGCATCGTGGCCACCGGCATCGGCGGCATCCAGACCGTGGAGGCGCAGCTCGACGTGCAACGGGAGCGCGGCTCGCAGCGGATGTCTCCGCTCGGGATCCCTGCGCAGATGTCCAACGCCGCCGCCGCCGCGATATCGATGAAATACGGGCTCCAAGGGCAGGCCTATGCCGTGGCCTCGGCCTGCTCGAGCGGGGCTCACGCGATCGGCTCCGCCCTGCGGATGATCCAGTGGGGCGATGCGGATGCCGTCGTGGTGGGTGGATCCGAGGCCACGCTGACGACGTTCGGGTTCGGCAGCTTCAACGCGATGCAGGCCCTGTCGCCGACCGGCATCTCGCGGCCGTTCGACGCGCGCCGTGACGGGTTCGTGATGGGCGAGGGCGCTGGCATGCTGGTGTTGGAGGAGGCTTCGGCGGCAGCGGAGCGCGGGGCGACTGTGCTTGGAGAGGTCGCGGGCTATGCGTCCACCTCGGACGCCTACCACCTGACCGCGCCCGAGCCCTCCGGCGTCGCGGCGACTCGGGCGCTCGAAATGGCCATGGCCGACGCCGGCGTCGATCCCGAGCACATCGACTACATCAATGCCCACGGGACCTCGACGCAATTGAATGACGCCGCCGAGACCGCGGCGATCAAGCGAGCCCTGGGGGAGGAGCGGGCTTACAAGGTGCCGGTGTCCTCGCTGAAGTCCGCGACCGGGCATCTGCTCGGCGCCGCGGGCGCCGCCGAGGCGGTGGCGACGGTCAAGACGCTGGCCACCCGGGTCATCCCGCCCACGCTCGGTTACGAGGTGCCCGACCCCGAGTGCGACCTCGATTACGTGCCCGGTGAGGCGCGCCCGCTCGTGATGTCCAACGGGCGCCCGCCGGTGGCGCTGTCGAACTCGTTCGCGTTCGGCGGCCACAACGTGGCGCTGGTCTTCCGAGGTCCGCAATCATGAGCGCGACCCTGGTTCGTGAAGCGGTTGGGCGGCTCGATCCGCTCGAGCGACTCGAGGCGCTGTGCGATCCGGGCAGCGTGCAGCCGCTGCGCTCGCGGGTGGTCTCACCGCGCCTGGGCGCGCGGGCGGTTCCCGGGGACGGCGTGCTCGGAGCGACCGGGTGCGTGAATGGCCGTCCGATCGCGTGCTACGCCGAGGATGGGCGCTACCTGGGCGGGTCGCTCGGGGAGCGCCATGCCGACACGATCGTCCGCGTCCTGCAGACCGCGGCGCGCGCGGGGATTCCCGTGGTCGGCTTCGTCGAGTCGGGCGGTGCTCGGATGCAGGAGGGGACCGCGGCCCTGGCCGGCTACGGGCGGATCTTCCGCGAGACCGTGGCCCTGACCGGGGTTGTGCCACAGATCTCCGTCGTCTCCGGCGCCTCGGCCGGCGGCGGCGCGTACTCGCCGGCGCTGACCGACCTGATCATCATGACCGAGGACGCCGCGATGTTCCTGACCGGGCCGGGTGTTGTGCGCGAGGCGCTCGGTGAGGAGGTTTCCGCTGTGGACCTGGGCGGGCCCCGCGTGCACGAGCACAACGGCGTCTGTCATCTGGTGGAGCGCGACGAGCTCGCCGCTGCGGTGCGCGTCCGCGAGCTTCTGTCCTATCTCCCCTCCGCGGCTGGCTCGCCGTTGCCGGTGGGGGCTGCTTGCGGTCCGGAGATCGACGATCCCGGGTCGGTGGTCCCGAGCGAGCCGCGCCGCGTGTACGACGTCCGCGACGCTCTGCGGGGGATTGTCGATGCCGGTTCGATGGCCGAGCTGTGCCCGCGGTGGGCCCGCAACGTGGTCACGGTTCTGGCCCGGATCGAAGGGCGTCCCGTGGGGATCGTGGCCAACCAGCCGCATCACCTGGCCGGCGTGCTCGACGCCGAGAGCTCCGAGAAGGCGGCCCGGTTCGTGACGTTCTGCGACTCGTTCGGGGTGCCGCTCATCGCGGTCGTCGACACGCCCGGGTTCATGCCGGGCTCCAAGCAGGAGCGGGCAGGAGTGATCCGGCACGGGGCCTCGCTGGTCCGGGCCTTCGCCGCGGCGCGGGTTCCCAAGCTCACCGTCGTCCTGCGTAAGTCCTACGGCGGCGCCTACATCACGATGAACTCGCGCGACCTGGGAGCCGATCTCGTGCTGGCCTGGCCGGACGCCGAGCTCGGGATCATGAGCGCCCGCGGGGCGGTCGGCGTCGTGCATCGCCGTGAGTTGATGGCCGCAGATGATGTCGAGGGGATGCGGGCCCAGCTGGCCGAGGACTATGCGGCCGAGCATCTGCGGGCCGAGGCGGCGGCAGCTTCCGGGTTCGTGGACGAGCTGGTCGAGCCGGCCGACACGCGCGACCGTTTGGCGTCCGCGCTGTGGACGCTCACCGGCGGCGCTCTCGCGTGATCCTGGAGGGCAAACGGCTGGTGATCACCGGCGTGATCACCAAGGACTCGATCGCGTGGCATGCGGCCTCCCGGGCGCTTTCCGAGGGAGCCTCGGTGGTGTTGACGAGCTTCGGGCGGGCGCGGCGGATGACCGAACGGGCGGCGGCGCGCCTTTCCACCGAGGTTGACGTTCTGGAGCTGGACGTGAACAACACCTCGGATCTCGACGCGCTGACCGAGTCGCTGCGGCTCCGCTGGGGGGGCGTGGACGGGGTCCTGCACGCGATCGCGTTCGCCCCGGAGGATGCCCTGGGTGGCAAGTTCATGACCGCGCCGGCCGAGAGCGCCAGCGCGGCGTTCCAGACCAGCGCATTTTCGTTCAAGGCGTTGGCGGCCGCGGTCTCGCCTTTGATGGAGGCCGGGGGGAGCATCGTCGGCATGGATTTCGACGCCACCGTGGCCTGGCCGATCTACGACTGGATGGGCGTGGCCAAGGCCGCGCTCGAGTCTGTCTCTCGCTACCTGGCGCGCGATCTCGGACCACGCGGGATCCGGGTGAACCTTGTGTCGGCTGGGCCATTGGGTACCGTCGCGGCGCGCGGGATCCCGGGGTTCGAGACGCTGGCCGACCTGTGGCGCGTTCAGGCGCCGCTCGGCTGGGACCTCGAGGATCCCGGCCCGGTGGCCGACACGATCTGCTTTTTGTTCTCCGATTATGCGCGGGCGATCAGCGGCGAGATCGTCCACGTGGACGGCGGGTTCCACGCCGTCGGGGCGCCGCCTCGGTCGTAACGCTGGACAGTCCGGCGGACGGCCGGGGTCTACTGTGAGTCGGGTGGAGCGTTGGCTGGCTGATGGACGGATCGTGCGCGTGTCAGGGTTCCTGGGCGCGGCCACGATCGCGTTCTCGAGCATCCTGGTGCGGCTGAGTCACGCCTCGCCGTCTACTGCGGCGATCTTCCGGTGCCTGTTCGCCCTGCCGATACTCGGATGGCTGGCGTGGCTCGAGGACCGGCGGTTCGGGCCGCGTCCCTGGGCCTCGCGGCGAGTGCTCATCGGGGCCGGCATCTTCTTCGCGGCCGACCTGATCCTCTGGCACCACTCGATCGAGGACGTGGGCGCTGGTCTCGCCACCGTGCTGGCCAACATCCAGGTGGTCCTGGTGCCGCTGGTGGCGTGGGCGCTGCTGGCCGAGCGCCCGTCTCGCCGGGTGCTGGCGGCACTGCCGATCGCGCTGCTGGGCGTGGTGCTGATCTCCGGCGTCTTGCAGCATGGCGCCTACGGCCGTGAGCCCCTGCGAGGCGCGTTGTTCGGTCTGGGCGCGGGGGTCGCCTACGTGGGATTCCTGCTGCTGCTCCGCCGGGGCGGGTCGGATCTGCGGCGGGTGGCGGGTCCGCTGTTCGATGCCACCGCGGTGGCAACGATCGCCTGTGTCGCGGCCGGGCTGGTCGTCGGCGATGCCGATCTCGCTCCCGGATGGCCGGGGATCGGGTGGCTGATCGTGCTCGCGCTGACCTCGCAGGTGATCGGCTGGCTGCTGATCTCGACCTCGCTGCCGCGGCTGCCCGCAGCCGTCACCTCGCTGGTCCTGTGTGTGCAACCGGTCGGATCGGTCGCGTTGGCCGCACTGATCCTGGGCGAGGCGCCGAGCGCACTTCAGCTGATCGGGGTCGCGGTGGTGCTGGGCGCGCTGATCACGGCCACGCGCCCGGGTGCCGGGGCCCGGCGCCTATCGAAACAGGTCCTCCGCCTCCGGTCGGATCAGCGCCGCGGCTCCGGGTCCGTCGTCGGGGGTGACATGGCGGTCCGCGCCGCGGATCAGGACTAGCGGCAACGACCCGTCCTTGGTCCGCGTCAGGTCGGCCGCGGCGGCAAGCTCGTCGGCGATCGCGATCGCCGTGGCCTTGAGCTCACGGTCCGCGGCGTCGGTGCGGCCGCGCCAATCGTCGATGGGTTGGAGGCCGGCACAGCCGATCGCGATGTCGAGCTGACCGTGACGCCAGGCCCGGCCGAACGAGTCGGTGACGATGATCGCCGGCGCGGAAGGGAATCGGGCGCGCAGTCGGCGGGCCGATTCGTCGGGATCGCGGGGCAGCAGGACGACCGTGTCCTCGCCCGGGACGTTCGAGGCGTCCACGCCGGCGTTGGCGCAGACGAAGCCATGGTGGGTCACGCAGATCAGCACTCCGCGCTCGGCGCGGAGCACGACTTGCGACTCATCGAGGACGACCTGGACGTGGCGCGGGTCCTTGTTCAGGTCTCGGGCCATGCTGATCGCCCTGTCGCCCGGTTGCACGTCTTGCAGGCGTCGGATGCGGCCCTCGGCCTTCGAGACGATCTTGTGCGCGATCACCAGCACGTCTCCGGGCTTCAGGGCCTCGTGGTTGTTTGTGAGTGCGCGGGCGATCAGCTCGGCGAGATCGTCGCCGGGCGTGACCTCGGGCAGGCCCTCGAGCGCGGTGGCGGTCAGCATCGGCTACGCCTGCGCTCGCATCAGCTGGTTCAGCATGCCGCGGGTGTGCGCCGCGCCGCCGTGCATGCTGGCGAGCGTGCGCCGCAGCGCCTCGAGGTCCTCCGGGGTGTCCACGTCGAGCCCCAGCGAGTCGAGCTCGACCACCTCGGCCGGGACGCCCGCGGCGCTCGCGTCGGCCAGATGCCGGCGTCGGCTGTCCGGGCCGAAGCTGGGAGCGAGCACGTCGGGCGGGGTGAGCAACAGGGCGTTGGTCCCGGTGCCGTGGCGGTCGGGCACGATGAGGGCCGAGCGCGGTCCCGCCGGATGGGTCAGCAGCGCATTGAGGTCGTTTGCCGACAGCGTCGGGCAGTCGCCCGGGACCAGGAGCGCCCGCTCGATTCCGTCTTCTCTGACGGCTGCGATACCTCTGGCGGCGGCGGTGTTGTGGCCCCGTTCGTCGTCCTCGATGACCGTCGCGCCGTAGCCGCCGGCGATCCGCTGAGCCACGCGGTCGCCGCTGACCACAACGATCCGTTCGAGGCTGTGAACCCGGCCGAGGGCGACGAGCGCGTCGGCGAACATCGCCTCGACCAGCGCCCGGCGCTCGTGCGCGGCCAACTCGTGGCGCAGGCGCTGCTTGGCCTGGTCAAAGCTCTTGATGGGAAGGATGGCCGCCGTCCGCATGGGCGGGGAACGCTATCCGAGCGCCAGGGCGAACTTCAGCGTCTGTTCGGCGACGCGGCGGAGGTCTTCGGGCGTGGCCATCAGGACATCGGTCTCGAGGACCGGGATTCGGTGTGTGCGCTGGTCGGAGACGAGGCCGTCGATCAGCTGGTCGTAGTACGTGGCGATCCCGTCGTTGGTCACCGGGAGCTTCGCGAAGTCCATGAACACGGCCGTCGGTCCCTTGACGACCTCGCCGGCGACCAGAGGACTGACCGCGACAACCCGCGCCTTGGCCTCGGTGAGCGCCTGTTTCATGTCTTTGACGGCCAGGATCGGGCCGATCGAGATGATCGGGTTCGAGGGGCCGATCACGATCGCTCGGGCGGTGGCGATGGCGTCCAGGACCTCGGGGGTGGCGCGGGCGGCTCCGGCCCCGCGGAAGTCCACGTCCTGTACGGGGCTGGAGCTTGCCGCAGCGCCGCCCGCCTTGATCATGTACTCCTGGAACGGCCACCAGCGGTCGTTCGCCCGGACTCTTGTACGGACGGGCTCGTCGCACATGGGCAGCACGGTGGCGGGGGCGTGCAGTGCCTGTGCGATCGCCGCGTGCGCGGTCGTGAGCCGCTCGCCTTGCTGGAGGCGGCGGGCGCGCTCGAGCCCGATGGCCAAGTCCTGGTCGCCGAGGTTGAACCACACGTCCACGCCGATCGATCTGAGGCCGTCCATGACGTGGAAGGTGTCGTTTGCGATGCCCCAGCCGCGCTCGTCGATCCGGTCGGAGAGCCAGAAGGTCACGAGATCCGGGTCGGGCGAGACATACGCGCCGTAGATCTCGATGTCGTCAGCGGTGTTGGCGATGACGACGAGGTCCTCGGAACCGACCACGTCGAGCATGCCGCGGGCGAGCTTCGCCCCGCCGGTGCCGCCGGCCAGCACGACTACTGGGTCACTCACAGGCCGGTGATCTTGATGCCGGCGCGGACCTTGTTCCGCACGTTGATCGAGATGATCAGCGGGGTCAGCTGCTCGACGATGCGGGCCATCTCGAGCGGGCCGCAGTCGACCGGACGCAGCCCGGCAATGTTGTCCACGAGGGCGGCGACCTTGGCCTTGTCTTCTTTGCGGTCCCCACAGATCAGCACGTCCTCGTCGAGCTCGTGGTCGAGGTCGGTCAGGAGCGCGGCGCTGACCGTGTGAAACGCCGACACCACGCGGACGCCCTCGGGAGCCATCTCCTGGGCCTGCTGCGCAGCCGAGCCCTGCCACACCCCGAGCGTCCGCGTCGCCTTGCCGCTGATCGCCGCGGCCAGGGGGACGGTCGCATCGACGAGCAGCTGATCGGGTTTGAGGACGTCTTTCAGGTTGGTCAGCGTCTCGGACTGATTGCGAAACGGCACGCTGAGGATCACGATCTCGGCGCCCTGGACCGCCTCGGCGTTCTGCCGCCCCGCGCACTCGGGGATCACGTCCGAGGCGCGCTTTGCCGCCTCCTGCGCCCGCTGCTCGTCGCGCGAGCCGATGACGATCGGGACGCCGGCCTCGCCCAGCCGGAGCGCGAGCCCGAATCCGAGGGCGCCGGTCCCGCCGACGATGCACACCGGATCGGTCATCCGCTTCTGGCGCCGGCGTCGATGACGCGGCGTTCGTGGCGACCCACGCCGATCGTGCGTCCGTCGTCCGCGGTCACCTCCACTTTGAAGCGGAGCTTCCGGCCGTCGACGATCTCCTCGAGTCGCGAGTGGACGGTGCAGTGATCCCCCTTCCGCGCGGCTCCGACGTGCCGCACGTTCACCTCGAACCCGACCGTCGCCTTGCCTTCTTGCAAGGCGGGGCGGACGAGCATGGCGGAGGTGCGCTCCATCATCGCGATCATCCCCGGCGTCGAGAGCACCTCGGTGCCCAGCGTGCCGCCCACGTCCGTGAGCAGCCGGCCGTCGACCTCGAAGTCGTGCGTGGCCTCCATTCCCACTTCAAGCGAGCCGCTCATCGGCGGCGCACCCTAGCGCGTTCATAGAATCGAGATCGATGAGTGAGCTGCCCGGTTCTGTTCGGATTCGTGAGGTGGGACCTCGCGACGGCTTCCAGAACGAGCCCGAGGTCGTCCCGACCACGGAGAAGGTGCGCCTGATCGAGCTGCTCGGGGCGACCGGCCTGCAGCGGATCGAGGTGACGAGCTTCGTTCGGCCTGACGTGATCCCTCAGCTGGCCGACGCCTCAGAGGTCTTGTCGGCGGTCTCGCTCCCGTCAGCGGTGGCGGTGAGCGTTTTGATACCGAACGAGCGGGGCCTGGAGCGCGCGTTGCCGCTGCGCGATCGGTTCCAGGAGATCAACGGCTTCCTGTCGGCCTCGGAGACGCACAACGTCCGGAACGTCGGGCGCTCGGTCGCCGAATCGCTCGAGGGCTTGTCGCGCACGTTTGCTCGGGCGCTGGGCGAGGGTCTGCGCTGCGAGGGCGTGATCTCGACCTCGTTCGGCTGCCCGTACGAGGGGCATGTGCCGGTCGATCGGGTGCTGGATGTTGCTTGTGGTTTGGCGGACGCGGGCGCGGTGGAGATCGGGTTCGGCGATACCACCGGGATGGCCAACCCGGTGCAGGTGCGCTCGTTCTTCGAGGCTGCACGCTCGCGGCTGCCTGGAATCGAGCTGACCGCCCACTTCCACAACACCCGGGGCCAGGGGCTGGCCAACGTGCTGGCCGCTTTGGAGGTGGGGGTGGAGAGCTTTGAGTCGAGCTTCGGCGAGCTCGGCGGCTGCCCGGTGCCGGCCGGTGCCACCGGCAACATCGCCACCGAGGACCTGGTGTCGATGCTGCACGAGATGGGAATCTCCACGGGCGTGGATCTGGGGTTGCTGCTCGATGCCTCGCGCGCGGTTCAGGGCGTTCTCCGACGTCCGCTCGGCAGTCACGTGCTGCTGGCCGGGCCGGTGGAGTGGCAGCCGTCATGACCGACGTTTCGCACGAGGATGCGCTTGACGCCGCCGTTGGTCGCGCGTTGGCCGGCGGCCCCGAGCGCCACCGCGAGAAGGCGGCGTCCCAGGGCAAGCTGCCCGTGCGCGAACGCGTGGCCCGGCTGCTCGACCCAGGTTCGTTCGCCGAGGAGGGACTGCTGGCCGGCTGGGACGAGGATGGCCTCGGCGCCGAGGGCGTAGTCACCGGTCTGGGAACGGTCGCGGGAGCTCCGGTGGCGGTCATGGCCAACGATCCGACGGTCAAGGCGGGGTCATGGGCGCCGCGCACGGTCGAGAAGATCGTGCGGATTCAGGAGCGCGCGCTGGCCCTGCGGGTGCCCTTGGTCTATCTGGTCGACTCGGCCGGAGCGCGGATCAACCAGCAGGTGCAGATGTTCCCGGGGCGCCGGGGCGCGGGCCGGATCTTCTTCAACCAGGTCCGGATGTCGGGCGTGGTGCCGCAGGTGTGCGTGCTGTTCGGACCGAGCGCCGCCGGCGGGGCGTACATCCCCGCCTTCTGCGACGTCGTGATCATGCGCGAGGGCAACGCCTCGATGTACCTCGGGTCGCCGCGCATGGCCGAGATGGTGATCGGCGAGAAGGTAACGCTTGAGGAGATGGGCGGCGCACGCATGCATACCTCGCGTAGCGGGGTCGGGCATGTGCTGGTGGGCTCCGACGAGGAGGGCATCGACTTCGCCCGTCGGTACCTGGGTTACTTCCCCTCGTCATTCGTCGGCGAGCCGCCGGCTGCGCCACCAGCTGCGCCTTCGGGGGCTGAGTCGTCCATCCGCGAGCTCATTCCGGTTGACGAGAACAAGCCGTTCGACATGCGTGTGTTGATCGATTGCGTGGTGGACGCGGATTCGTTTCTGGAGATCCACGCGCGCTGGGCCAAGGAGGTGATCGTCGGCTATGCGCGACTCGACGGGCGCGTCGTCGGGATCGTCGCCAATCAGCCGAAGGTCAAGGGCGGGGTGTTGTTCGTGGACTCCTCCGATAAGGCCGCTCGCTTCATCTGGACCTGCAACGCGTTCAACATCCCACTGCTGTTCCTGGCCGACGTTCCCGGCTTCATGATCGGCACGCAGGTCGAGCGCGAGGGGATCATCCGCCACGGCGCCAAGATGATCAGCGCGGTGTCCGAGGCCAACGTGCCGAAGATCTCGGTGATCGTGCGCAAGGCCTACGGCGCCGGCCTGTACGCCATGGCCGGACCCGCCTTCGATCCCGACTGCTGCCTGGCGCTCCCGACTGCCTCGATCGCGGTCATGGGCCCCTCCGCCGCGATCAACGCGGTGTACTACAACCAGCTCCAGGCGATCTCCGACGAGGCCGAGCGGGCGGCCCGGACCGAGGAGCTCCGTCGCGAGTACGCCGAGGACATCGACATCCTGCACCTGGCCTCCGAGCTCGTGATCGACGCGGTCATCCAGCCCGAGGACCTGCGCACCGAGCTGATCCGTCGCTTCGCCCTGGCCGCCGGCAAGGCCCGGCAGTGGCCCGAGAAGCGCAATCCGATCACGCCGGTGTAGCCGGCGCCTCCGCCGGCGCCAGCGACGCATCGATCTCGTCGACGAGCACCAGCGCGACCTGAAGGGCACGCCCAAGGGCGGCCTCGTCGACGGCGTCGACAACGTCGGCCGCCTGGTGCGATCGCGGTGGAAGGCCGCGCTCGTCCAGGCAGCCGATGGTGATTGCCGGCAGCGCACGACTCCGGGCCGGGAGCGCCGGCGTCGCCCCGCGCCCGCGGTGGCCGTCGGTGTCGACCAGGTCGGTGAGGGCACGCGCGTAGCGCAGCGGAAGCAAGCGTCCGTCGCTCAACCAGTGGTGGACGTGCCCCTCGCCGCTTGCGGCGATACCGAGCACGACGGTGGTGGCCCGGGCGAGTTCGGCCCTGTGCGTGCGCAGATGTCTCCGTAGCCCGATCTCCTGCCCTTCGCCGGCGCCCTGGAGGACCAGCTCGACTTTGAGGTTGCGCGGCGGTCCGGCCCTGAGTGTGTTCGCGAGCGCGATCGCCACGGCGGTGCCGCTCGCGTTGTCGTTGGCGGCGGGACCGTAGGTGGCGGCCGCCGCCTCGAGCAGCAGGGCAAGCGCGAGCACCAGCGCCACCGTGGGGGGCAGCTGGACCACCCCCAGCGAGTGTGGCGGGTGATGTTGGTCCGCGCGGATCACGGCGACCGCGAGCGACCAGATGATGGTGAGGGATAGCCAGGCCACCCAGCCGAGCGCCAGCCGGCCGGCCGTGCGCCTGAGCCACGCGGCTGGCCGGCGGAGCACGTCGCGGTAGATCAGGGCGGTGCGTCCGGCGTCGTAGTTGGCCGTGACGATCAGCCGACCTGCTTCGTCCGCGTCATTCCTCGCGGCCCGCGCCACCACGTTCTGGCTGGCACGCTCGGGCGTGAGCCGCCGGCCGGGCGAGACGCCGAAGAACCCATCGGCCAGGACCGAAAGCAGCGCTACGGTCAGGAGCGCGGCTCCGACCGTCGGCTGGCTCACCGACAGGAGGCTGCCGGCAAGCGCCAGCGCGACGTGCCAGGCATGCGCGAGCGCCCAGTTCGGACGGCACCAGAAGGTCTCCGTCCTCACCTTGTAGCCGGCGGCGAACAGCTCGCGGGCCAGCCGGCGGGCCGCGCGTCGCTCGGCGTCGGTCCCCGGGCCGCGCCGCTCGAAGGCCGCCAGCATCGCGGTCGTCTCGAGCGGTCGCATCGGGGCGGATGATCGCAGCCGCCGTTCCATGCTCCCCCCAATCGCCGGCGCGATCCCCCGCAGTCGGCGATCCGGTAGAAACCGCGACGGGATGAGCCCCGACGAGGAACTCCAGCTGCTCGCCATCGCCCGCGACGCCGCCGAGGCCGCCGCGGTGGAACTGCGCCAGCGGTTCGGCGAGCGGGCCCGCGGCGTGCGGACCAAGAGCACGCCGACCGATCTCGTGTCCGATGCCGATCTGGCTGCCGAGGCGGCGATCCGCTCGGTCCTGGCCGAGCGCCGGCCCGATGACTCGATCCTGGCCGAGGAGGGCGGCGCGTCGGAGGGCGGCGAGCTTCGCTGGGTGGTCGATCCGCTCGACGGGACGATCAACTATCTGCTCCGCATCCCCGCATACGCCGTGAGCATCGCCTGCGAGGACCCGGCCGGGACGATCGCCGGGGTGGTCCTCGATCCGAGCCGCGACGAGCGCTTCGAGGCGACCCGCTCCGGCGGCCCGACCCTCAACGGCAAGCCATTCGAGCCCGACGGCCCGCGCGCCGAGTCGCTCGACATGGCCATGGTGGCCACCGGGTTCAACTACGACGCAAACGTCCGCGCCCGTCAAGCCGATGTGCTCATGCGGCTGCTCCCGCGGGTGCGCGACATCCGCCGTGTCGGAGCGGCCGCGCTCGACCTGTGCTGGTGTGCCTACGGTCGCTACGACGCCTACTACGAGCGCGGGCTGAACGCCTGGGACGTCGCCGCCGGCAGCCTGGTGGCGTCACGGGCCGGCCTCGAGGTGCGCGAGCTGACCGCGGCCGAGGGCGAGCCTGCAGGCGTTGTCGCCGCGCCCGGTCCACTGATCGACGACCTCGTTGCGCTCATCCTCGGCTGACGCCGGGCGAGGCGCGGTGACCCGCCGGCACTAAACTGCCGGCCAGCGCGGCGGTGGCGCAATCGGCTGACGCGGTGCCCTCAAAAGGCACTGTCCTTCGGGACGTGTGGGTTCGAGTCCCACCCGCCGCACTATTGCCATGAGCTACCTGGTCCCGGGCGCGCTCGGCGGGGGTGGCGCCGCTAGGCGGTCGCGGGCTCGCCGGAGCGAATGTCCGGCGGCCTGTAACCGCGCTTGCGGGCCTCCTCGATCGGGACCTCCTGTTCGACGTTCCACCCCTGCTGGAACGCGCGCAGGGCGACCAGGATGAGCAGGACCTGGACCGGAATCAGGAGCAAGATGACAGTGCCGATCGTGTCGGCGCTCAAACCCTGGCCGCCCAGCAGCGATTTCGCGTGGGCAAACCCGGCGTGGCTGCGGTTGAACCAACTGGTCCCCGACAGCCCCAGGCCGGCCACGACCGCGATCATCAGCAGCAGGATGGCGAGGCCCGCCGCGATCGGCAGCATGCCCCGCGCCCATCGCACGAAGATGTAGAACGCGATGATCAGGTACGCAATGCACAGGAAGAAGTTGACCGGCTTCATCCCCTCCAGCTGCGACCATCCGCCGATCGTCACGATCAACAGCAGCGCCACCGAGGCGAGGAGGATCAGCGCCACCAGCGCCTTCATCAGCTTGCTCGCCACCTTCTCGCGGTTCGGGAACACGACCGCATAGCCCGGCGTCACGGTCCGGTGTTCGGCCATGTCGGCACCTTACAAATTGCCGGCCGCGGCGTGCGAAGGTTCCGCCGCCGGCGCAACGCCGGGGGGCGGATCCGGATCCCGTCGGCCACCGGCGCGCCTAGAATCGCCTACGCCGTTCTCGCGGGCGTGGCGAAATTTGGTCAGACGCGCCGGCTTTAGGTGCCGGTGGGCTTAGCCCATGGGGGTTCGAGTCCCTCCGCCCGCATTTGTTGTGATGTCTCGGGACATAGGTCTCAGGTGTCTCGGGACATGGGACGGAGAGGATCTCGCCGGTGGTGAGGTCGGCGACGGTGATGTGGTGGTCGTCGGCGAACGCGAGGACGCGTTTGCGGGCGTGTTTGGTGCCGATGCCGAGGTGGTGCGTGCGGCCGGCGCGGCGGATGCTCATCTTGCCTTTGGGGTCGAGGCGGTCGTGGCGGAGGCGGTAGTGGCCGGGGGCTTGGCCGTTGCTGGCCGGGGCGGCCTTCGGAGTGGTGCGGTATGCCTGCCCTGGCGGTCTTCGTTGAAGCGCGCGGTGCGGGCGGCGTTCGTTGTAGTGCTCATGGAACTGATCGAGCTGTTGTTGGAGCTCGGCGATCGTTCGTGCCGTTGGCCGGGCCGCGAGCCAGCGAGGTACACCGCGAGAAGGTACGCGTCTGCACGTCGTCCGATGAGCGGGCTCTCGGCATCAATAGAACATACGTTCGGTGCCGGACGGACTGCGGGCTCATCGACGCGCGATCCGACGCAACAGCAGGGGAGACAGGACTCGAACCTGCAACCCCCGGTTTTGGAGACCGGTGCTCTGCCAAATTGAGCTACTCCCCTGTTGCGTTCCGGAGTCTAGAGACCACCGTGCGGCGACGTTTTCGCTGGAGTCATACGATGCGGCAAGATGAAATCGCACACCGTCTACCGCACGTTCAACACCGAGCAGCGCCGCGAGTTCGTCCGCATCACGGAGGACGTAGCGCAGGCAGTGCGGGACGCTGGGATCGCCGAGGGCATGGCTCTGGTGTGTGCGATGCACATCACCGCGGCGGTGTGGATCAACGACGACGAGCCGGGGCTGCAGGAGGACACGCTCGAGTGGCTCGACAAGGTGGCGCCGCCCAAGCTGGCATGAGCCGGCCAATGACGTCGCCCGGGAGCTGCTGCCCGATCCGGGCGACTATCGCCACCACCGCGGCGGCGAGGACAACGGCGACGCGCATCTGAAGAACCTGATCGTCCACCACCAGGTGATCGTTCCGGTGACCGAGGGGGAGCTCGACCTTGGCCCCTGGCAGCAGATCTTCTACTGCGAGTTCGATGGCCGGCGGCCCAAGCGGCTCGTGATAAAGGTGCTCGGGGAGTAGCCGTGGAGGCCTCGCGCGTCTTCGCCGACGGCGCGCTCGAGGGGTGCGGCGCGATCGTCACCGGTGGTGGGACCAACCTGGGCAAGGCGGCGGCGGCTGAACTCACGCGCTGCGGAGGTCGGGTCGTGATCGCCGGCCGGCGAGCCGAGGTGCTCGAGGCCACGGCGACCGAGCTGGGCGAGCGTTGCTCGTGGCTCGCGGGCGACGTTCGCGACCGTGCCGGCGCCGAGCATATTGTGGCCACGGCGCTCGATCGAATTGGACGGCTGGATCTCGTGCTGAACAATGCCGGTGGCCAGTACATGGTTCCGGCCGAGAATCTCGCCACCAAGGGGTGGCGCGCCGTCCAACGGCTGAACGTCGACGGGACGCTAGCGATGTGCAAGGCGGCGTACGAGCTCGCCATGAGCGACGCTGGCGGGGGGACGATCGTCAACGTGACCGTGTCGCCCCATCACGGAATGCCGGCGATGGCGCACACCGGCGCTGCCCGAGCGGCTGTCGAGGCGATCACGCGTGATCTCGCGGCCGCCTACGGCCTGCACGGCATCACGGTGGTCGCGGTGGCGCTCGGTCGGTTCGATACCGAGTCGCTGCGGAAGTATCCAGCCGAGCTGTGGCGCACCGCCGCGGCGACCGTGCCACTCCAGCGCCTGGGGACCCTCGAGGAGTACGGCTGGCTGGTGGCCCTGCTCGCTTCGCCCCTCGGGAAGGCCCTATCGGGGAGCGTCGTGACGCTCGACGGCGCGCTCGACAACTGGTTCGGTCCGTGGCCGCCTGCCGACCTCACCCGGGACGGTCAGGTACCGACAGAAGCCCGCCGACCGGTCGCCTGAGGAGCCCCCGGCTACCATCTGGCCCACCTGCGGGCGAGGTGTTAACGGTTGCACGGGAGCCTTCCAAGCTCTAGGAACGGGTTCGACCCCCGTCGCCCGCTCTGAGGTTCGGCGTAGAATCGGACCAAATCGCGGGGAGTAGCGCAGTCTGGTAGCGCACCCGGCTGGGGGCCGGGCGGTCGCAGGTTCAAATCCTGTCTCCCCGACTAGAAAGTCGCTGGAAATCTCGCACTTTGGGTAAGCGTTCAGTCGTCGGGGCCTGTGGCAGGGATTCCTTCGTGATGCAGCGAATCTTTCAGTCATGGACCGCTCCGAGGCGGAGGCGATCTATGACTCAGGGCGTGAGTCGTGTGTGCGGTTCATTCTCGAGCTCACGGCCCGGCTGGAGCAGCATGAAGACCGGCTGAGGCGGCTGGAGGCGCAGGCGCGTCAGGACTCGCGCACGAGCTCGCGCCCGCCGTCTGCGGATCCCCCGAAGACGCGCGCTGAGCGGCGAGCGGAGGCCCGTGCGAAGGCCAAGGAGCTTATGCGCCGAGAGGGCCAGCCGCGAGCACAGGGTGGGCAGCCCGGGCACCAGGGTGCCGGTCGCGATCTCAAACCGGAGGATCAGGTGGATGAGATCGTCGATCACTACCCAGACGCGTGTGGCGGATGCGGGCGGCGCTTTGATGATGAGCAGCGCCGTCCGGGCGGACGGTTCGGTCGCCGCCAGGTCGCTGAGCTGCCGCCGATCAGCGTGATCGTGACCGAGCATCGCACCCATCAGCTGCGCTGCCGGCACTGTCGCGCACGGACTAGCGCCCGGTTGCCTGAACTGCTCGCGTCCTCTCCGTTCGGGTTGAGATTGCAAGCGGCAGTGGTGACGTTGACAGCCCGGCATCGGATCTCCCGCCGCGGGATCTGCGAGCTGGCTTCAGATCTGTTCGGCGTGACGCTGTCGACCGGCAGCGTGGACGCGATCTGCCAGCGCGCCTCTGATGCGTTGGCAGGCCCGCACTGCCAACTGCAGGACTGGGTGCTTGACCAGCACGCGGTGCATGTCGATGAGACCGGCTGGCGCACCCGCGGCGAGGGGCGTGCGTTGTGGACCGCGACCACCCCCCAGGCCACGTTCTTGCAGATCGCCGAGCGCTGCAACCGCGAGCAATTCAACACGCTCATCGGCAGCGACTACGCCGGGATCGTCATCTCAGACCGCTGGAACGGTTACGAGCACCTTGATCCCCACCGGCGGCAGGTGTGCTGGTCGCACATCAAGCGTGACTTCCGCCGCCACGCCGATGGGCTGGGCGAGCAGAAGACCTTCGGTGAGCACGGCAGCGCACTGAGCCGCCGCGTGTTCGCCGCCTGGCGCTCCTACCAGCACCAACACCATGTCCGCGACCGCCTCGCAGCCGAGATCGCACCGATCCAGACCGAGCTACGTGCACTTCTCGAGCAAGCTTCGCCGAAGAAGGCGCGCAATCGCTGGCACCGGCAGTTCGCCAACAACCTTCTCAAGGTCTGGCCGGCGCTCTGGACATTCGTCACCGTCGACGGCGTCGAACCGACCAACAACCCCGCCGAGCGCGCGCTCCGCGCCCCGGTCATCCACCGCAAAGTCTCGCTCGGCACCCAAAGCAACACCGGCGAGCGATTCGCCGAACGCGCCCTATCAGCCGCCGGGACATGCCGCCGGCAACGACGCTCACTCTTCACCTACCTCAGCGAGCTCCTCATCGCTCACACACGCGGCGACCCATTCCCCGCGCTCGCCTGCTGAGGCCACGGGGACTGAACGCTTACCACTTTGGCGGCGCTCGATTTGCCGGCCTCACACTCAGAGGGGGCCAAAAGGGGCTAAAACGTGGGTCGATTCGGTGGGGGCGTGGGCCTCAACGCCCTCTGCACCTGATCCATTCCGCCGGCGATCGTGCCTTGCGGTCCGTCGCTGGCAGCTACCGTGCAAGCACCTGATGCGCACCCTTGGCGTTGCGACACGAGGTCGCACGCTGTGAGTGAACTACACGATTGGAGGATCAACCCGATGTGATGTTGAACGTGTAGTTCCAGGTCCGTGCTCGATGGCCTGTCCCCACCCTGGCGTGCGTCGGCGGCTCCTGGTCGGCGGGGTGCGAAGCCCGGGGAAAAGCCCAAGTGGCGGCTCGTTCCATCCGAGTGGCCGCAGGCGAGGGGAATGGCCGGACGGGTGAATTGCTTGAACCCTCGTTGATGCCTCGTGAAGTGCACCCCTGTTGATGGGTTGTTGGAGCTGGGGTCTAGGGACCGGCCGCTGGGAAGCGGCAGGCGCCGGCCGGGCACGCCACTCGGTCCGGGAGGAGCACCGCCGTCCTCGGGGTCTAGAGGGCACCCACCCCGGTCGCTGCTCACGCGTGCGGAACGCGGTAACCCCGTCGAGGTCCGGGCAGGAGGTCTTGCCCGGTAAGCCGACCGCAAGGAGGGCCCAACTCCTCGGCGGGAATCGGATGACCGAGAAGCGAACGCCGGCAGCCGAAAGGCAGCGGGAAACCGCGACGTGTGGCCGCCTCCTCCGGGTGGCCGTCCCGGATAACCGGCCGGATACCGGGCCTGGTGCCCGGGCGCGAAAGCGCGCTGACGCGGTCAGGTGAGCCTGTGGAGAGAAAGATGATCGAAGCCCCGGAACCCGAGGACAAGTTGGACGCCGCGACGATCGTCGCGGTGAACGGACCAGAGGACGCGCCCTTCGATTGGCGCCAGATCAACTGGCGGCAGATGGAGGACGAGGTACGGCGGCTGCGGCAGCGGATCTTCACGGCGAGTAAGGCGTCTACACGCCGACTGCCGCAAAGGCAGGGACCTGGCACTGCACAACGCCTACGAGCCATCACGGCTTGCTTGAGCCGGATGCGGCGAAAGCCGCACGTCCTGGTTCTGAGGGGGGCCCGGCGCGGCAACGCGCCGGGCCTACCCGGCAACAGCGGGGCTCTTCAGGCCCCCAGCTTGAGAGAAGTGCGAGGAACGCAAAGCAGCGGCGCTCATGCGGCGGGTAAGAAACCCGTCGTAGCGCATGAGCAGGTGTCTGGCGATCGCCGGCTCGGACCGCTCTTCTGCGCTAGACAGGGAACGTCCGCCGGGTGGGCAGAGATGCCTGCGATGAATGACGAGAGGTAGGGTGCCCTACTAGCGGCGATCAATGTGCAAAGGAGGAGCAGGGCCCGAGCCTAAGAGCTGACGAGCCAGACGTGGATTTCCCAACCTAATATCGATAGGGCCATATGCAACTCGACGGCTTCACCATCAAGTCTCAGGAGGCGCTCCAGGCCGCCCAGCTGCTTGCCGACGAGCGTCGTAACCCGCAGACGACTCCCGAGCACCTGCTGGCCGTGCTGCTCGAGCAGGACGCCGGGGTGGTGGTCCCGGTGCTACGCAAGCTGGGCGTCGACCCGGCGGTGGTTCGTGGCGCCCTCGGGTCCGCGCTCGACACGCTGCCCACTCTCAGCGGCCAGGCCTCGGGGGAGCCGGCTGCGGGCTCGAGCGAGCTGGTGCAGATCCTGCGCACCGCCGAGCGCGAGATGCGCGAGATGAAGGACGAGTACGTCTCGACCGAGCATCTGATGCTCGCGACCGCCGCGCACCGCGGACGGGCGGGCGATGCTCTGCGCAGCGCGGGCGCCTCGCGTGAGCGGTTGCTGAAGGCTATCTCGGAGGTTCGCGGCAGCCACCGTGTGACCGATCAGAGCCCCGAGGAGAAGTTCCAAGCGCTTGAGCGCTTTGGCCGTGATTTGACCGAGGCCGCCGTCGAGGGGAAGCTCGATCCGGTGATCGGACGCGACGATGAGATTCGTCGCGTGATTCAGGTCCTGAGCCGTCGCACGAAGAACAACCCGGTCCTGATCGGTGAGCCTGGCGTTGGGAAGACTGCGATCGTGGAGGGGCTCGCGCAGCGGATCGTCGACTGCGACGTGCCCGAGGGACTGCGCGACCGCAAGCTGGTGGCGCTCGACATTGGCGCGATGGTCGCCGGATCGAAGTATCGCGGTGAGTTCGAGGATCGGCTCAAGGCGGTCCTGAAGGAGATCGCTGACGCGCGGGGCCAGGTCGTGGTGTTTATCGACGAGCTTCACACGATCGTCGGCGCGGGCGGTGCCGAGGGTGCGGTCGACGCCGGCAACATGCTCAAGCCGATGCTCGCTCGAGGCGAGCTGCGCTGCATCGGTGCGACTACGCTCGACGAGTACCGGAAGCACGTGGAGAAGGATCCTGCGCTCGAGCGCCGCTTCCAGCCGGTGCACGTGGGAGAGCCGACGGTGCAGGATACGATCGCGATCCTGCGCGGGCTCAAGGAGCGCTACCAGGTTCACCACAAGGTGCGTATCCAGGACTCCGCACTCGTCGCCGCGGCGACCCTCAGCCAGCGCTACATCGCCGATCGCTTCCTGCCCGACAAGGCGATCGATCTGGTCGACGAAGGGGGGGCTCGGATCCGGATGGAGATCGACTCCAAGCCGACCGAGATCGACGAGGTTGACCGGCACATCATGCAGCTCGAGATCGAGCTTCAGTCGCTGGGATCCGAGGATGACGATCCCGGCACCGTGGCCCGCCGCGAGCAGCTCGAGCGCGCGCTCGCCGAGGAACGCGAGCAATCAGCGGCCATGCACACCGAATGGCGGCGCGAGAAGGACACTGTCGGTGCCGTCGCTGAGCTCCAGGAGCGCCTCGAACGGTCCAGGACCGAGCTCGATCGCGCCCAGCGAGAGGCTGATCTCGGCCGGGCCGCTGAGCTCCAATACGGGACGATTCCCGAGCTCGAGAAGCAGCTCCAGGCGGCGGCCGAATCGGCCGAGGCGTCGGCCGAACGGGGAGCGGGCACGAAGTTCCTCAAGGATGTGGTCGACGCCGAGGACGTCGCGGAGGTGGTCGCGAAGTGGACGGGGATTCCGGTCTCGCGGCTGATGGAGGGCGAGATCGAGAAGCTCGTGCACATGGAGGAGCGCCTGCACCAGCGAGTCATCGGCCAGGACGAGGCGGTGGAGGCGGTGTCCGCCGCGCTGCGGCGCTCGCGAGCGGGACTGCAGGACCCAAACCGGCCGATCGGGACGTTCCTGTTCCTCGGCCCGACCGGGGTCGGCAAGACCGAGCTCGCGCGGGCTCTGGCCGAGTTCATGTTCGACAGCCAGGACGCGATGGTCCGCCTCGACATGTCCGAGTACATGGAGAAGCACTCCGTCTCGCGACTCGTCGGCGCTCCGCCCGGCTACATCGGGTACGACGAGGGCGGGCAGCTCACCGAAGCGGTCCGCCGCCGCCCGTATGCGGTGGTGCTGCTCGATGAGATCGAGAAAGCCCATCCCGACGTGTTCAACACGCTGCTGCAGGTGATGGACGACGGCCGGCTGACCGATGGCCAGGGGCGGACGGTGTCGTTCAAGAACGTGGCCCTGATCATGACCTCCAACCTCCCCGGCGGCCGCGCGGGGGTCGAGGCTCAGTTTAAGCCCGAGTTCATCAACCGCCTTGACGACATCGTTGAGTTCCGTTCGCTGACCCGCCAGGAGATCTCGAAGATCGTCGACCTGCAGGTGGCGAGGCTGATCGAGCGGGCGCGCGAGCGTGACATCGAGATCGAGCTGACCGACGCGGCCAAGCTACTGATCGGCAAGCTTGGCTATGACCCGACCTACGGCGCGCGTCCGCTCAAGCGAGTGATCCAGAAGCGGCTCGTCGACCAACTCGCACTCGCGATCCTCGAAGCACACTTCGCCCCCGGAGACACCATCAACGTCGACGCCGCCGACGGCGAGCTGATGCTCGAGCGTATCGAGGATGCTCCCCGCTCGGGCGTGGCGTAGCCGCCCGCCCGCCCCTTCGGGCGGCTGGCTCTGCCGCCTCAATCGCGTAGCTGTCTCGCGTTCTTCCTTCGAAGACGTCCTGCGGCACGAGGGCAAAGAGCGCGATCAGAGAGCGGGCTTTCCCTCTCGCGACCTTCTCCTCGTTTGCCGTCGCCCCGTGTGCGACGGTCATCTCGGCCAGCTTCTGGATGCGTTCTATCGCCCGCCCTCGATCGGATCGTCGCGGCATGAAAGCTGGGGCGACGGCGGCTGTTGCGTTCGCGCCTCTCATTGGTTCAATCCGATGGGGTGGGGCTCGTTACCATTACACGACAAATATAGCATGAAAAGTTTATCTAGATATGTTAGGCTAGGATCGATGACTGAGAACACCTCACCCGACTGGGCTTTCTTGACCAGCCATGCTCAGGTGCTGATCTGCATCGCGCACGACCCGGGCATCCGCCTACGCGAGATCGGGGACCGCCTAGGAATCACCGAGCGCGCCGCCCATCGCCTCGTCGGGGCGCTAACCACAGCCGGATACATCACCAGCCAGCGAAACGGGCGTCGCAACCTCTACACAATCCACACCCACCTCCCGCTTCCCGACGCGATCGCTCGCGAGAGGAGCATCGGAGAGCTGCTCGAGATCCTGACCACAACGGACCGGTCCGGGCGGCAGGTCGGTCGCAGCGATACGAGCGAGTGATCCCCGTCCTGGTACCGGAGGTTGGCTACGCGCTGACGGGCAGCGTCGCGGCGTCGCTCAAGCAGCGCGGCGCAGTTGCGGCGCCCACCGGTACGCCGCGTTAGTCCGCCCACGACGACATGCTCGCCGGGCAGGCGAAGCAGGGCAACGAGCGGGTGGCCGCGCGAGCCCCAAATCGCCACCTGCGGGGCGCGTCGCGTCGTCCGACCGCGAGTCGTCGAGACCCGCCGCCCTGGAGTAGCGCGATTTGATGAATGCAGGGAAGGCTCCACCGACAGTTGCCGGACCCATGAGGAGACCCGCAACTTTCGAAAGCGCGTCTCGGCTCTCGGCGCCGCTCAGACCCGCAACGCGCGGCAAGCGCGCACGCGCCGTCTGAACTGCTAGCTGAGATGTTGCAAGCGATCCGGCCCGGGCGAATCGGTCCGAGCGTGCAGTTCGTCACCGACGCCAGCGCCGACGGCGGCTTCGGCTCGGGGATGCCGAAGATCTCCCGATAGCGGCGCTCCCGCTCGGCGGCGGCTTCGGGCGATTCCTCTGGCTCGGGCGGCGGGGGCGGCGCTTCCCTGATCGTCGGCGCCGGCACTACTGCCGGCACGAGCCGCAGCTGTCGCTCGTCCGGCGGATCGTCCCCGACATCCGAAGCATGCCCGCTCGTCTGAGGCTTGAGGGCGGGATCGTCGACGTCGGGGTCTGGAGCGATCGCGCGGATCTCCTCGCCAATGCGCTGCGCTGCAGCGATGAACTTTCGGCGGGCCGAGCTGGACCCGTTTGGCGATGCGCCTGATCTTTGCGGCGGCCACGTCGTTGGCGCAGTCGTACTGGACGGCGGCGTACTGCTCGGCCCAGATCGCGTCGCGCCATCCCTCGAGGATCATGCGTTGGCGATCCTCGCGGCGGTGGCCCTCCTCGCCGACGATCGCGACCGGGCGCTCGGCACCCCGCTGCCACACCGCCAGATCCGGCAACTGTTTGCGGTAGCCGCGCTCGTCGCGCATCCGCACAGCCCACCGGTCGGCGTCGGCCGCGAGTTCTCGCGCAGCGAGCCATCGCAGGCCGCGTCGCTCCATCCGCGCCGCCGACCAGGCGACGAGCACTCCGTGCGCGATCGTCGTCGGCGACGGCGGAGCCTTCACGGTACGGACCGCACCAAGGTCGACGCCGCGAAGCCCCAGGCTGGTCAGCCAGACCACGGAACCCTCGCCCCAGACCCATGGCATCCGACCAAGCCAGCCGGTCGCCTCCAATCTCGCCACATGTCGCCGCACCACTCGCTCATCCAGATCCAGCCCGGCACCAACAGCCGGCACCGACACGACTCCCAGCCGCCCGATGAACCGTCCGACTCGCATCGTTCCCGGACCTGGCAATTCCCGCTCGCCCGTCATCAGCGACCCTGTTCGCCCGTCTGCGCAGCACCGCCGTCCGCCCCGCCCGCACCAAAACCAGGATCCCCGTCTCGACCGGCAGCTGACCACCCGAACGACCACGACGTGGAGGGCGGGTGGTCAGCTGCCGCAACGCCAGGCGGGGAAACGCGAAAAGCCAGTGTTGGCGGGGCGGACGGCGGTCCAGCCCGGTCCGCAGATCGGCCCGGACCAGTTCCAGAAATTGCGGACCGGCCTGCGGACCGACGTTCAGCCTTCCTCGATCTCCTCGTCCGCGCGTGTCGGGAGTCTCGCCGAGCAGCAGGTCCGCGATCTCGTGCATGATCGCCGCGAGGTCGCGGTACGCCAGCGCGACCGCGTGCATGATCCATTACCTTCGCCCGCGATCCCCAGCCGCTCGACCGCGCGTCGAACTCCTGCCATAGCTTCGCTGGCGCGCCCGGCCGGTTCGCCCCGGGGCGCAGCTCGTAGGAGAGGATACCAGGTCCCGCTGATCGCTCTGCGGCGCCAGCTGAATCCCGCCACGCTCGCCGCGACACCGAGCGCTCGGGCCCGGCGCTCGGCGCCGTGCGCGAGTGCGCGCAGTCGGTGGGGAAACCCGGGATCGGGGGAGCGTTGTCGCTCGCGCCTGCGCGGCGTCCCACAGGGCGTCGGCACGCTGGAGCTGTTCGACGATCTCTTCGATCTCGACCTGGCTGACGCCATGCCCATGTATGTCGGCGGTGGAGAGCTGCCTCATCGACTGGAGTACGGGCGGCCGGTCCCGGTAGCGCGGGTGCGAGCTCCGCGGCGGCCGCGGTCCCACCGGCGCCTGCTCACGCCGGATCCACGCATCGAGCATCCGATCGACATCCGACCGGCGGACGAGCAGCTTGCGCTGGCCAGCGCGCGTCGCTGGCAGCGTGCCCTTCGAAATCCACAGCCTGACGGTGGCGGGATTGACGCGCAGCTCGTCAGCGATTTCCGCGACCGTCAGCCATGGGTCCTCGTCGGCGAGGTCGTCGTGGTCGAGGTCGTCAGACACGCCCGCTCTACTCGCTGGATTCCGTCTATCGCAATCAGCATAATTGCGCTATCGTAGCTCAGGCCGCCGTAGCCATGTCATCCAACAGCGCTATCACGATCCCGCAGGAGCCGGACGTCGTTGGTCGACAGGACCGCGTCGGGCCGAGCCGGCTGCTCGAAGCCGAAGACGTCGCCCGCTACATCGGGATGACGGCTGATTGGGTCTACCGAGAGGTGCGTGCCGGGCGCATGCCTCACATCCGCCTTGGTCGCTACGTTCGCTTCCGCCGCGAGTCGATCGACGCCTGGCTCGTGGCGCGGGAGCGCGGGCCCGCGGCGGTCAGAGCCCGGTCGCGGTGACCGCGGCAAACGGCGCGGACAGGGCATGGGGAAACGACAGCGACATAACGAATTCGTCGGACTCACCGACGAGGAGCTGCTCGCGCTGATCGACGACCCGGCCACCCCCAGCCGCCTGCGTCGCAAGGCGGTTCGCGAGGCGAAGTTCCGCGGCCTGCGCAACGTCAGAAAGCGTCGCAACCGATGACCGCCACGACCTACACTGACCACATGCGCGGCAAGTACCGGATACGAACATGGCTCCGTGGCCACTCGCCGTGGTCGCTCGCCGAGCGGATCCCAAAGGGCGAGAACTGCGGCGCCCACGAGTGGTACCGGCAGAGCGCCGAGCTCGACGGCTGCTACCACTGCCGCGTCACCCGGCCTCACGAAATGATGACGCCTGGCGACGAGCTGCTCGCCGACCTGGAGCGGGCGATGCGAGCGGGCAGCGCGGCGGCCGAAAGCTCCCTCATGGAGCGGATCCGGAACGGCTCCGCTCACGTCGTCCCGAACGACCGCCCGGCGCGGTAGCGTCCTGCCGAGAGCCACCTAACCCGCGACTCGTCAGCAAGGCGGCGGGGCAGGCGGAACAAGGCGGGAACTCCATGCAAGGCAAGAAGCGCAGTCGTCGTGGCACCGGCCACCTCTATCAGAAGGACGACCGCTGGTACGGCCAGTGGTACGTACGCGGGAAGCGCGTCAAGCGCTCGCTCGGGCCGGTCAGGCAACCCGGTGCCAGTGATGGCTTGACGCAGCGCCAAGCCCAGGCCCGGATGCTCGAGGCCATGGCGGCGACGCGCTCCGCGCCGGCGCCGGTGACGGAGCGGCTGACCGTCGAGGAGGTGGGCAAGCGGCGGATCCGCGAGCTGGTCCGCAGGGGCCGCAAGCAGGACAGAATGCTGGCCAACTACGAGTCGGAGATCCGCTGCCACTTCGTTCCTCACTTCGCCGAGAAGCCCATCTCCGAGATCGGCGAGGACGACATCGCGGACTTCATCGACGCGTGCCTGAACGACCTCTCCGTCAAGACGGTCCGCAACCTCCACGTGCATCTGAACGCGATCTTCGAGTTCGCGATCCGCAAGCGGTGGTGCCACGCCAATCCGTGCAAGCTGGTGGACAAGCCCGCATCGGCTGCCGACGACGATACGGAGATCCGGTTCCTCGACCAGGCGGAGCTCGACGCCCTGCTCGCCGTGCCGGCGCCACGCCGCCACAGCAAGCGCAGACTCGAACGCGCCGCGAGAGCCCGAGCGCTGCGCGACCAGGAGCAGCTGCAGTGGAAGGAGATCGGCGACGCGCTCGAATGCGCAGCCGCGACCGCCATGTACCCCTACCGGGCTACTGCCGACGTCGCAGGGGACGAGGACCTGTGGCGGATCGATCTGGCGATGTATCTCACGGCGGCGATGTCGGGGCTGCGACAGGGTGAGCTGCTCACGCTCCGCTGGCGCGATGTCGACTGGTCGGCGCGGAAGCTACGCGTCAGCGGCGGGATGACGAACGGCAAGCGGCGAACCCCGAAGTCGGCGACGTCGGCGCGGGCCGTTCCGATGGCGGACAGGGTCGGCGGCGCGCTCGACCGGCTGTTTCAGGCCTCCGCCTACCAGGGCGACGACGATCTCGTCTTCGGGCATCCGCACACGGGCCGGCCGCTCGACCGCAGCCAGGTCTCGAAGCGGTTCAAGCGCTCGCTCCAGCGTGCCGGGGTGCGCGAAGTCCGCTTCCACGACCTGAGTCATACGTTCGGAACGAGTATGGCCGCCGCCGGTGTCCCGATCAGAACGCTTCAGGCCTGGATGGGCCACTCCGACATCAAGACGACGATGGTTTACACCCACTACGCGCCCGCGCCGAACGAGGTCGACCTGGTCAACGACGCGTTCGACCCTCATGTCGTGGTTGAGGGGGCTAACGAGGGGGCTAAACCGAGTGAAACTCAGCCCCACTCGGACCGCTGAAACCCCAGTAAATCCGGGGTGCGGCCGTGGGTTCCATCCCCTGATCCCTTCTGGCGGCCGGGCGGTCGCAGGTTCAAATCCTGTCTCCCCGATGTACAAGCCGATAGGGACGCGAGGGTACGGGAGGACCCTCGCGAGGTCCCGAAAGCCCAATGTTTACGGGCGATTCGAGCGGTTCAAGCGAGGCTCGGAGGCGGGATCGCCGCCGACGCCGTATGAGGCGTTTTTCGGCCCTCCGAGACACTTTTGAGACACCGCCAAGGCCAAGTGTCTCAGTGGCCGCACACGGGCTCTCTGTCGCTCCCGGGGGGCTAACGTGAGGTCCGCGCCGTTGCTTAGTCCCGGCGTCGGCCCCGGGGGTGTGATGGCCCGCGACGCGAGCAAGGCCTGATCGGACGTATGACTGGGCTGGAACGGACACATGCCTGGTCTATAATGGACTCATGACCGACTTGGCCCTCTTGGCTCGTGAGGTAGGCGTACATGAACGCACGCTCCGCCGTGCGGTAGCAGAAGGCAGCCTTCGTGCGGCTCGGCCATCGCCGCGGACGCTGGACATCTCGTTGTCCGAGCGGGAGTACGTACGGCGCTCGTGGAAGCTGCTCTCGGCTCTGAGGGCAGCGCTCCGTACTGAGCACAACGTTCGCTTCGCCCTGCTGTTTGGGTCGGTGGCCAGAGGTACCGCGGCCCCCGGCAGCGACGTCGACGTGCTCGTGGCTCTGCGTGATCCAGACCTGGAGCGGGTCGTCGAACTGAGCGCCAAACTCACCGCCGCGACAGGACGGCGAGTGGATGTCGTCCGGCTCCAGGATGCAGCGGGCGAATCGTCGTTCCTCGCCGACGTGATCGCCGACGGGCGGGTGCTCGTCGACCGCGAGGGGCTCTGGCCACAACTTCGCGGCCGGGAGCCGAGCCTGCGGCGAGCGGGTCGGCAGAGACAGGCGAAGCGCACCGACGCCGCGCTCGCCGGCCTTGACCGCATGCTGGCGCGGTGACGATGCCGGATTCCGACGCGAGGCCGGTGGACACGAAGCGTTGGCGTCTTGCGATCGTCCGCCACCTGGAGGATCTCCCGCGCCAGTACGCAGCGCTCGAGCACGCGATGGCGAGCTTCGGCGAGGACTTCGACCTCCAGCAGTTCAAGGCGGCCTACAACACTACCGAGGACATGGACGCCTACAACCGCGTGCAGTCGGTCGAGCGAGCTCTCGGGCGCGTCCAGAACTACGTGGGCGAGCTCGCCGAAGCCGGAGTCAAGCTCGCGGGGCTGCCGAGACCAGCGGACACCCATCGATCGCCGACGGAGATCGCGTTCGGAGCAATGCGCGACGCCAAGGTCATCAGCGCGAGCCTCTGCCGGCGCCTGGTCCAGGCCCAGAACGCCAGGACTCGGATCGAACACAGCTACGTCCAGACGCCGGCCGGCGATGTCCATCGCGCGGCAGTCCTCGTGCGGGACACCGCTCGTGACTTCATCGGTTCCTACCGGGACTGGATCAAGCCGTTCCTCACAGAACCGGGTTCGTGAATCGTTCCGATCACGCGAAGGCGCGATCGACGGCGTCTGCCTCGTGGTCGCTCGGCTGGTAGTGCGCGTAGATCTGCGTCGTCTTCGAGTCTGCGTGGCCCATCCAATGCTGAAGCGTCCTCATCGGCGTGCCGGCGGCGGCCATACGCGTGCCGAACGTGTGGCGCAGCTCGTGGAACGTGATCCGGTGGACGTCGGCCCGATCGAGCGCCTGCCTGAAGCGGCGGACGAGCTTCGAGCGGTCGAGCGGCTTGCCCGTCTCGGGATGGCAGAACACCAGGTCGCGGTCGCGCGAATACACCGACTTCGAGCGAAGCCCGCCGAGTGCGACCGCAACCCGCTCGGCCATTGGGGCCGAGCGGCCGGAGCCGGCCGACTTCGGATCGCCGAATTCGCCGCGGACGTACGGCGAGACGACCCGCACCTTGCACGCGTCGAGATCGACATCGCGCCACCGAAGTCCGAGCAACTCCCCTTGCCGCAGTCCGGTCATCGCCGCCGTCAGATACAGCGTCGGCTCGATCCGGCCGAACGCGTCGTCGGGGTAGGACGTGGCGAGGAGCTGCTCGAGTTCCGATTGCTCGAGGAACTGGATGCGCGTCTCTGTCTTCTTCAGGGTCGGCCGATCGGCGATTTTGACGGGGTTTGACGAGCACCAGCCCTTCCGCAGCCCGAGATCGAAGATCGAGTGCATCGTGTTGATGTGCTTGCGGATCGTCTCGATCGCGAGCGCACTGCGCTTGGCAGCGACGTAGCGCTCAATGTCTTCGGGCCGGATCCGGTCGAGCGTCTTGCCGGCGAAGAACGGCGCGATGTGGTTGCGAAGATCAGAAACGACCGTCAGCCGGTGACGTCGCGCCGCACGTACTGCAGACGCAGGTTCAACACGCGCCGTCTCCACCGTGCCAAAGGATGCGAACCGTCCTCCGCACAAGCGGGGGCGGTTCTTCAATGAGGGCGGGGGCGTCGAGGGTCGTGAGGGTTGCGGTAGAAGGGACGGCCGCTTTCGGGGGCGACGAGCTCGAGCCGGATGGGCTGATGAGCTTCTCGTGACGCCTCAAGTGAGACCGCCGGCGTTCGGCGAGACCGGCGTTGTTGTGAGGGTGGTGGCGATGTGCCACGATCGGGAGGCTTTGCGACTCTTCGGAAGACGATCAGCACCGTTAAGCGATGAGGAGCGCCGGGCGGCAGCGGTCGATTTCGAGCGTATTCGCGCCGGTGGGATTCCGCTCGGGGCGGAGCAACGCCTAAAGCGGGTCGCGGTGGCGAGCTCGCCATTCTTCACCAGCGACCTGAGTGCCAAGGAGTACGCGGTCGCGCAAGCCTCCGGTTTGACGCCGATCGCGCAGGTGATGGGCTCTTCGGTGGTTCAGCACGGCTGGCAGAACTACGGTTGGTCCGGCTACGGAGGAGGGATCCGCGAGATGCCGTCCTTCGCTGCACCGTGGAACCTGTCGCGCCAGCGCGCGTTCGACCGTCTGCGGCAGGAGGCGCAGTTCGCCGGCGCCGACGCCGTCATCGGGATCGAGATGAGTGCCAACAGCGTTCTCACGGGCCCGGGCAACGTCGAGTACGTCGTGTTCGGCACCGCCGTCCGCGAAACCACGCTCGCGGCCCGGGACGGTTCTCCGTTGCGGATGTGCGCACTCTCGGGCCAGGATGTCGACAAGCTCCGACGGATCGGCGCCCAGACGGTTGAGGTCATCGGCCACACCTCCGTGGTCGCCGTCGCGCTCAGTCCATGGGCCAATCAGATGATGAGTGCCTGGTGGGGCAACCAGGAGATGACCGAGATCACGGAGGGCGTCTACGCGGCCCGCCAACTCGCGATGGAGGAGGTGCGCCGCCAGGCGACCCAGGTCGGCGCGAATGAGATGGTCATCGCGGCGCTCACGCACGACATCCACCACCACGAGTACGAGAGCTACG
This sequence comes from uncultured Solirubrobacterales bacterium, assembly GCA_963834675.1. Taxonomy (GTDB): domain Bacteria; phylum Actinomycetota; class Thermoleophilia; order Solirubrobacterales; family Solirubrobacteraceae; genus Palsa-465. The sequence continues at coordinate 66,556 of CAWICS010000005.1, read as the reverse complement.
GCGGTCGACAAAACTTCTTCATCGTTTCCATGCACATCCTGGGCACGGCGATTCGTCTCGGCGCGCATGAGCCTCATCCGGCCCCGCTGGGCGCGCCGGTGATGTCGATCAACCTCGGCGCCTAGGCCACTACCACTCAGGAGAGCATCAGATGTCGACCTACGATCCGACGAGCACCGAAGGCCTAGCCGAACACGCCAGCGAGCGCCTCCGAATGAACGCTCGCGGTCTGTTCACGTCCGACCTCTCGGTGAACGAGTACCTGTGCGTGGAGAAGGCAGGCTTCGAGCCCGTTGGGCTGGTTGTCGGCTCGAGCATCTACCACATCGGCTTCCAGCAGTCCAACTGGAAAGCGAGCCAGGAGATGGGGGTCCTCACGCAAGCGATGTACTCCGCTCGCGAGCTCGCCATGACGCGCATGGAGGAGGAAGCCGAACAGCTGAACGCTGATGGCATCGTCGGGGTCCGCCTGGACGTGGGTCGATATGAATGGGGTGCGGACATGGCGGAGTTCATCGCTATCGGCACGGCAATCAAGCACAAGGGCGGCAAGGTCCACCGCGCCCCGAACGGGCGCCCATTTACATCGGATCTCAGTGGTCAGGCCTTCTGGACCCTGATGCAGACCGGCAAGCGTCCGGTGGGCATGGTCATGGGCAACTGCGTCTACCACGTCGCCCATCGCGGCATGATGCAGTCGATCCGGCAGACGGGTCAGAACGTCGAGCTCGAGCAGTACACCCAGGCCCTGTATGACGCGCGCGAGCTCGCGATGGAGCGCATGCAGAAAGAGGCCGAGGCGATCGGTGGCGGCGTTCTCGGGATCGTGGAGGTCAAGCTGCACGAGAACAACCACGGCTGGGGCAGCCACGTGATCGAATTTTTCGCTCTCGGCACCGCCGTGGTGCCCAACGAGCATGCCGATCAGGGTCAGCAGCTGCCGAACATCACGCCGGTTATCGACATCAACGACTAAGACGAGGAGGGTCCAAGATGCCGGGTCTGTCCGGGCGTATGACCACCGTGGTGAAGGCAAAGGTCTCGAAGCTGTTGGATCGGGCCGAGGATCCGGCGGAGACGCTCGACTACAGCTACGAGAAGCAGCTCGAGCAGCTGCAGAGCGTCAAGCGAGGTATCGCCGACCTAGTGACCGCCAAGAAACGTCTCCAGATGCAGGAGGCGAGCACGCACCAGCAGATCGCAAAGCTCGACGACCAGGCCCGCCAGGCGATGGCCGCCGGACGGGAGGACCTCGCGCGAACGGCGCTCGAGCGCAAGCACCTCGCGGACGGGGAGCTCCAGTCGCTTGACCAGCAGGTCTCACAGCTCGAGGACCAGCAGCAGAAGCTGACCGACTCAGAGGAGAAGCTGCGCGTCAAGGTGGAGGCGTTCCGCACCAAGAAAGAAGTCATCAAGGCGCAGTACTCGGCCGCCGAGGCGCAGGTGCACATCTCCGAGGCCGCCACCGGCGTCGGTGAGGAGATGGCCGATGTCGGACTGGCGATGCAGCGCGCGCTGGATAAGACCCAGAACATGCAGGCCCGTGCCGACGCTGTCGGCGAACTCGAAGCCGCGGGAACGTTCGAGGACCTCACGGCGCTCGGCCCACCGCAAGACGACATCGACCGCCAGCTCGAGCAGCTTGGCCGCTCAAGCGCCGTCGACGACGACCTCGCAAGGATGAAAGCCGAGCTGGGTACCGGCGACCCCACCGCTCAGCTCGAGAAGGGCGATGGGCAGGCGAACGGAGAGAGCAAGCCATAACCATCGGCTCCGGTCGCCCCCTTCAGCGAGATGCACGCACGGCGTTGGCTCGGACGCTGGGGATGGATCAGACGTCCGACATCGGAGCGCTTCAGCGGGGCCGGCATTTACATCCACATGGATTCAGGGCCATAAGGCGTCATCCGCGGGAGACGACGAGAGCTGAGCGATCTTCATCAGGAGCTGCGCCATCCGCGACTTGGGCTGCTCGGGGTGTGCGAGCCACCAGGTGGCCAGCGACTCTCCGGCTCCGACGAAGGCGTGTGCGAGCGTCGGCGCGATCAGGTGTTCAGACGTTCGTCACACCTTGCAACCGTTCCCCCGCGGCTGGCAGGCCCGTGCGAGAAGGGTACCGAGCCCCCCAACTCCTTCTCATGTGCGTGAGACCGCCGAGCCGCGGGGAGACGCTGGGTTTGCTACTTGCCGACGACTACCGTCACCGCGCGTCCCGGTGGCTGTATCGCGCCTGGCCTGAAGGACTGCCTGATCACTCGGCCACGGCGTCCGGCGCCGGCTGTTTGTCGCTTGATCGCTCCGAGGCGGCATCCGGCGCTCTTCAGAGCGCGTCGCGCTCCGCCGAGGTGTCTGCCGAGGAGCCGAGGAACCAAGCACGACCTGGGCAGCACCTTGATCGGCTGCCGAACCGCTGCGGTGTCGCCGTTAGCGTCGGTGATCGTGAGAGTCACGATCACCGCCCCCGGAGCGCGGTAGGTATGCGAGACGGTTGGAGTAGCCGTGCTCTGGCTCTTGCCATCGCCGAAGTCCCAGCGGTAGGTCGTGATGACGCCGCCCGGATCCGCGGAAGCCGATGCATCGAAGGACGTCGAGCGTCCGGCGGTGATCGCGGCCGGCGCCCTGAACGAGGCGGTCGGTACGCCATTCGTGACGTTGACCGTCTGCTGAGCATGATCGGAATTGCCGGCATCGTCCACCACGGTCAGCAACACGGTCTCGGGTCCGGGCTGGGTGTATGTGTGGCTCGTCACCGGAGTCGCGGTGCTCTGGGTGCTTCCGTCTCCGAAGGCCCAGTCGTAGCTGGTGATCGTGCCGTCGGGGTCGGAGGAAGCGGACGCGTTGAACGTCGCGGTCTGGCCGCGTCCCACATTGACTGGCCCGATGAACGATGCGATCGGCGGCCGATCTGTGACCGAGACCGCCCGTTGCAGCTGGGTGGTTGCGCCACTGTCGTCGGTGACCGTCAGCGTCACGGTCTTCGGTCCGCTCGTGGTGAACACGTGGGTGGTTGTAGGCCCGGTTGCATCCTGGGTGTGACCGTCGCCGAAGTCCCAGTGGTAGCCGACCACCGTCCCGTCGACATCGCCAGAGCCCGACGCATCGAAGTTCGCGGGCCTACCAGTCGCGACGTTGTCGGGTGCGGTGAACGACGCGATCGGTGGGCGGTTCTCAACCGTAATCGACGCCGTGGAATCACCCGTGAAACACTTAGCGCCGGGACCGGACTGACAGTTCTGTTCGGTGACCGTAAGCGTGACCGTGTACGTCCCGGGTCGATCGTAGGCGTGGCCTGCGCCCGTGGTCGGCGAATGGTTCGTCACGAGCGGGCTGCCGTCGCCGAAGTTCCACGTGTAGGACGTGATCGGGTCGGTGACGGTTGCCGTGGGTTCACACTCGCTGACGGCTGAGACGAACGTCCACTTCTCCGCCGTGCCGGCGCTCGAGGAGGTCCCGTCGAAACCGACCACATTGAGGGTCTGAACCGGCGAGCTGAGGCCGATAACGGCACTCGGCGGGGAGTCTTCCGTCCAGAACGGGCTACATGGGTCGCCGTTGGTGAGAGCGGAGGCTCCCCCGACCGCTACGAGCCCTAGAGCGAGTACGCAGGCAATCACACAGGCCGCGTACCAACCATTCACGTTTCCGTGTCATTCGGATTGTCCCCTTCGTCTGTTTCGTTTGCGTGCTCACGGAGCGTCGGCGAGGAAGTCGCCCGACGGACCGTCGGCGCCGCGTGCTGCCGCCGGTGCCGCCGTCGCCACCCGTACCGTGTGTCAGCGTCGTGCCCGTAAGTGCGGCGGGAGTGAGCCCGACCACCGCGGCGCTGGGCCCGCCGGCACCGCCCCCGCCCTCGCCGCCGCGCCCGCCTGCGCCCCCGCGTCCTCCGTTTCCCCCGTCACTCGCATCATTCCCACCGGCGGGCCCGCCCCGCCCTGGAGCTCCGCCCGACCCACCGAGGCCCCCTCCGCCTCCGGTGCCACCTGTCCCGCCGTTCTGAGCGGCGAGCGTCGAGTCGAGCACGATCGCGCCCGCGCTGTCGACGAGGAAGACCGCGAAGGAGCCTCCACCCGGAGACCCTCCGTGTCCACCGCCGCCGCCCTGGCCGCCGCCGCCGCCACCACCGCCCGGGCCTCCGTCGTCGAAGCAGAAGAAGCAGGAGTCCGCGCCACCGCCGCCGCCGCCTCCACCGCCGTGGCCGTCGCTACCAGCGAGGCCGTCCTGACCGGCACGACCAAGCCACTGCCCTGAGCCGGCCCGGAGGTTGCCGGGTCCACCACCGGCTCCATCACCCAGGAACACGCCCGAGTCGCCGTCGTAGCCGGGGCCACCGGCGGTGTGTGTATTCCCACTCTCGCCGGCAGGCCCGCCAGGCCCGCCCGTCCGCCCGTAGCCGTCCGGGCTAGTCAGCAAGCCTGGGTCGCCCTCTTCGGCTGAGTCCCCCATGTCGGTTGCACCGATTCCGCCGGCACCGCCCGGACGCCCGACCGGGCTCGTACCAGGCGTCCCGGAGTCGTACAGGGCTGCTCCGCCATTTCCACCCAGTGCTCCCACCGTGCCGGCGGCGCCTGCGGGTCCGGGTGCTCCCGGGGCGGCAACCACGATGACGTGGTCCAGTCGGAGCCCCGGACTGTGGAGTCCCCGCAGGCCGTAGGAGCTCGCGGCCGGCGCCCCCGGAGACAGCGTCAACAGCTGGAGCGTCGTGGGCGTCGTCACGTTGAGCGCGAGCGCCCCCTCGGTGTCGCTTGCCACGTCTGTGGCGCCGGTGATCCGGGTCCGCGAAGCGAGCGATCGCTGCCATGACGGGCCGTAGCCTCCATACACCGAGACGCCGGGCAGGACAAATAGCCGCTCGGCGTACGCCCCGGTGGCGGCGTAGACATCGAGGCTGCGGGCCTGTGCCGTGCTAACCGCCGCCGCGAGCGTCCGCACCGGCCGGGACATTGTGCCGGGATTGGTGTCATCTCCGAGCGGGGAGACGAAAACGGCATCGGCCGGATTGCCGTCGATTCCGTCGCAGTTGGAGTCGACGAATCCGGGGTCCGGCACATCTGTGGCGCCTGGATGGATCGACGGGTCCTGCGGGGCGCAATCGACGCTATCGGGGTAGCCGTCTCCGTCGCTGTCGACCGAGGTAATCGGAGGTGGGGGAGACGACGACGGTGGGACAACACCGCCGACCCCGGGCACGGCGAGGCGCTGCCGGGACGAGCGGCAGTTGTTGCGCTCGTTGGTCTCCGCCACGCGCCGGCTCGCGTCAACGCAGGCAAGCAGCGAGTAGCTGCCGGCCGGCGCATCGGCCGGGATCGACAAGCGAGGGTTCCCGCGCGAGCGTTGATGGCGCTTCAGAGCCGGCACCCGTCGCGCGCCCGCCGGCAGCACCGTGGTGCCGCTGACCAGGTAATAGCGGGTCCACGACGCCCTTGCGGGAGCCGCCCCCCGGTCGACAGCGACGTCGCCGACGGTGAACGACTGTCCCACCGCGAGCTGAGCCGGCGGGTTGCCAAGCTGGCGTTCGACGAGGTCCGCCTTGCGGCGACCGTGGGCGTCGGCGCCCAGCGCGGTCGCGAGCATCAACACCAGCGCCGCGACAGTCACCCGCAGTGCGCGGGTTCGAATACGTGCGCGGGCGCGACTAGTCATGGCAGTCATCAGTGCCCCCTTGTGGCAATCCGGTTTGGTCTGGTCGTGGCGCCGCATGCCGCGGCGCCACGAGGTTGTGTCGCTAGCGCCGGACGGCGATCGCCTCGACGTACTCCGACGGGAGGGCGATGGACGGCCCCGGCTCCCGATCGTGGCGAGCCGCGAGCCCGGCTAGGTCTGCGTACAGCTGCTCCCGGCCGCCTTCGTCGAGTGCCTCGAACGCCTTTCGCACCGGGCCGTAGTAGTCGCGAAAGACGTCGACGAATTCAGCCGGGGAGCGGAAGCGGAACACGAACTCGCGCCGAGTGAGCGTCAGCTCTGCGACGGCGTCGCCGAAGAGATGGTCGAGGTGCTCCCGGGTGCCCCACAGGCCGGGCGGTCGCAGCCCCGCCGGCGGGGGCACGTGGGCGGCGACGGTGCGGAACATCTCGCCGACGAAGCCGGTCGGCGTCCAGTTGGCCAGGGCGATCGTCCCGCCCGGCCGGCAGACGCGCACCAGTTCGGCGGCGGCCCGCTCGTGGTCGGGCGTGAACATCACGCCGACGCACGACATCACCGAATCGAAGGCGTCATCGTGGTAGGGCAGTCGCTCCGCATCGCCCTCCACGAACGTCACGCCGAGCCCCTCCGCGGCGGCGCGCTCACGTCCTCGTTCGAGGAGGGCTTCGACGTAGTCGATGCCGGTCACCTCGCAGCCGCAGCGGGCTGCCGCGATCGCCGCGTTACCGGTGCCGGTGGCCACGTCGAGCACCGACTCGCCGGCGCGGAGCCCGGCCGAGTCGACCAGCTGCTCGGCCATCAGAGCGATTCGCGAGGCGATCACGCCGTAGTCCCCGCTGGACCAGGTCCAGCGCTGCCGTTCCTTGATCGCGGATAGATCGATGCTCGTGTCGACGGTGGTCATGACGCCCCTTTCTCGGTGAGGTGAGTTCGACTTCATGGCCGGCGATGCTCTCAGCCACACGGCGCACGGTCTATTGGGCAAACGCCCCGTTTTGCAGGCAGGTAAATTCCCTACCTGACGACCGCCGCCTGGGGATATTTCGCCCGTGGGGAGGATCTTCTGTCCCGATTTCATCGGCCGCGTAGCCGAGCTGGAGGCCTTGGAGGCCGGGCTCGACCGAGCGCGGGCAGGTGGGAGCCCGACGGCTCTGGTCAGCGGCGAGGCCGGCATCGGCAAGTCGCGCCTGGTGGGGGAGTTCTCGCGGCGGGCGCAGCCTGACGCGCTCGTCCTCACGGGCGCCTGCGCCCCGTTCGGGAGCACCCCGCCGCCGTTCACGCCCGTCGTAGAGGCATTGCGGGCGTACGTCCGCACCACGAGTGAGCCGCAGCGGGCCCACCTCGCGACGAAGGCGCCCGCGCTCACCAGGCTGTTGCCCGAGCTGGACGTCGAGGGCTACGCGGCGAAGCGTCGCGAGAGCTCGGAGGCCGGTCAGAACCTGATCTTCGGACAGCTGCTCGGCGTGCTGGAGGATGTGACGAGCCAACGGCCGCTGGTGCTCATCCTCGAGGATCTCCATTGGGCTGACCGGTCAACCCTGGACCTGCTCGTCCTGCGATCCCAGACTGCGCGGGCGGCGCACTGCCTGATCGTCGCCACCTACCGCAGCGACGAGCTCGAACCCGGACATCCGTTGCGAATGACGCTGGCCGAGCTGCAGCGCAGCGGTCGCACCGAGCGCCTGGAGCTCGCCCGCTTCGGGCGCGACGAGCTGACCGCGCAGCTGACCGGAATCCTCGGACAGCCGCCCGACTACGCCGCTGTAGAGGAGATCCTCGAGCGATCGGACGGCAACCCGTTCCTCGCCGAGGAGCTGCTCGCGGCAGAAACCGAGGCGCCGGGTGCCTCGTGGACCCAGATCCGCGACATCGTGATGGCGCGGGTGGAGAAGCTGTCCGAGCCGACGCAACGCATGCTCAGCATCCTCTCGGCGGCACCCCGCTCGATGAACCATCACGACCTGTTGACGGTTGCGGACATGACCGAGGACGACCTCGAGCGCTCCGTGCGCGAGGCGCTGACTCGCCACGTGCTGGTCCGGACCGACGAGAATGCGTACGCGTTCCGTCACGCGCTGGTCCGCGAGGCGACATACGACGCGCTGCTTGCCGGAGAGCGCCGGCGGCTGCACCTCATGCTGGCGCGTGCGCTTGACACACCGCGCACGTCGCGTGACACGCCGTCTCAGCTGCTTGTTGATCGAGCACACCACTGGTACCACGCCGGTGACGATCGCCGAGCCCTGCCGGCGGCGGTCGAGGCAGGCTTGGCCGCGGACGACGTCTACGCCCACGCCGAGGCGCTGACCCAGTACGAACGAGCTCTCGAGCTATGGGACCTGGTCGATGAACCCGAGCGGCTCGCCAGCATCGACGGTGTTGACCTCCGGGCGCGCGCGGCTGAAGCGGCGAGCGCTCTGGGTGAGCCGCTGAGGGCTGCGCACATGATCGAGCGGGCGCTCGAGGATGTCGACCCGGCTGCCGAGCCCGTCCGCGTCGGCCTCTTGCGCGAGCGTCTCGGCCGTTACCTGTGGATCGGTGGTGACACCGCCCACGCGCTGACCGCCTACGAGGATGCAGTGCGGGTGATCCCCAATGCACCGGCGTCACCCGAGCGGGCGCGCGCCCTCGCCGCCCTCGCCCACGCACAGTTCATCGCCAATCGCACGGAAGTCGCGCACGCGCTGGCCTTAGAAGGTCTGGAAGTCGCCCGTGCGGTGGGAGCCCAGACGGAGGAAGGCCGCGCTCTGGCCACGCTCGGAGCGGCGGTCGCCGCGCTCGGAGATCGTCCGGCGGGAATCAGAACATTGCACGAGGGCCGCGCTTTACTCGAGCGCGCCCAAGCCGGCCCTGACCTCGTGTTTGTCACGTACTCCTACGAATCCGGCGCTCTGGTCGACGCGGCGGAGTTCGAGGCGGCCGTCGACGCGGTGCGACCGGGAATCGAAATGATGGACCGGCACGGAATGCACAGAAGCCACCAGTCGTGGCTCGAGGCGGTACAGGCCGGCGCGCTGATCAAGCTCGGTCGGTGGACCGAGGCGGCTTCGCGTGTGGAAGCCGCACTCGCGCGCGGCCCGGTGGGGATCACGCGCCGAATGTTGCTGTGTCAGCGCGCCGAGCTGCACCTGGGTCGCGGCGAGATAGCCACGGCTTCGGACGCGCTGGTGCAGGCGCGGCTTGCCGCCGAGGGAGATCACCCGTTCGCGGGCAAGCTATTCGATCTGAACGCGTGGCACGCGGCAACCCAGGGCGACTTCGCCGCGGCCCGGCTCAGCGTGATGCGGGGATTGGCGGCACTCGTCGGTCTCGACGACTTCGAAGCGAGCGCGTGGCTGTGCTGGCGAGGGCTGCAGATCGAGGCCGACCGGGCCGAGCACGCCCGCGCTCACCGGCGCCCCGCCGAGGTCACCGCCGCGGTGCGGTGCGCTGACGAGCTCCTCGCGCGGGTCCGCGCAATCGGCGCGCCGCCGGTGGCGCAATCGGTGGCGGAACTTCCGGCGCTCGACCTCAGCAGCACCGCCGAGCACGCGCGCGCCGCGGGCCGTGCGGCCAGCGACCTCTGGCTACAGGCGGCAGCCGCCTGGGAGTCGTTGCGGGAGCCTTATCCCCACGCGTGCTGCCTGGCCCGAGCAGCGGAAGCGGGCCTCGCCGAACGGCGCCCCAAGGCCGAGGTCGCCGACTGGGTGAACGCGACCCGGGAGATCGCCACGAAACTCGGCGCCGCGCCGCTGCTGCGCGCGGTGCAATCAGTTGCGCTTCGCGGTCGTCTGCCGAGCGAGTCTGGCGGGGACGACGCGCCCACCACACCATCGCGTGGACCGCTTGGTCTCACTCTTCGCGAGCTCGATGTCCTGCGCCTCGTCGGACAGGGATACACGAATGCCAGGATCGCCGAAACCCTGTTCATCAGCCGAAAGACGGCGGGTGCCCACGTGTCCAATATCCTCCGCAAGCTCGAGGTGGGTCGGCGCGCCGAGGCGGCCGCGGTCGCCGCGCGGCTCGGCCTGCTCGACGAGGCGACGCGCGAGGGCGGGGTGTGAGACTAGGTGAGGGGGGCGCCGGGTTGGGGCCCTACCCCGATCCGTCCCGGTCTACGGAATGATGCGACCGCGAAAGTGGTTCGCCGGATGTTGTCCCGCGCGGTGCCGTGCGGCGGGGAGGCGCAGGAGCTTGTGTGTGGCAGGCTCGCGGTAGTAACCCGCGGGCGCGGGCACGGGGGTCGGAGCTGGTGCGGCCTTGGAACAGATCAGAGCGTGAATGGAGGGGTCGCGCAAGCAGCCGCTGGGAGCCGCGGTGAGGGCGGTGACCTGCGAGTTTGGTTGTGCGATGCTGCCCGCGGTCGGCTGGCCGGTGTGGTGACCGGTTGGCATGGAGATCAGAAGCGCGAGTCCGATCGTGATGAGCGCGGCGAGTGCGAGTACGCCTGTTCCGGGTTCGGGTTCGGATTCTGTCGCGATGCTGGGAGGTGTTCTGCAGGGTGGACATTGATGTGCTCCTTGTGACCCGCTGTTCGCGGGCTGTCTGGGTTGGATCGGCGACGACGCTTGAGCCCCTCCGCCGCCGAGTAGGTCACTCGGGGCGGGCCGTGCGTGGCGGCTCGGGTTCGCCACCGTCGTGCCCTGAGCCGGACAGCGTGTCCTTGCGCGCCGCGTGTCCAGTTACCGCTTCTGTGAATTCCCGGATGCTGCGCCCGAGGGCTCGGCCGGTCGCAGGCAGGTGCCTGGGTCCGAAGGTGAAGAGCACCACGATCAGAAGGATCGCGATGTGGTTGGGCGTGAGCAGTAGCCGTAGCGGGCCGCGGCGATCGCGGCGTTACCGGTACCGGTCGCTACGTCGAGGCTCCGATCGCCGGCGCGCAGCCTGGCCGACTCGACCAGTCGTTCGGCCGTGAGCATGATCCGCGCTCCGATAACGCTGTAGTCCTCGCTGGCACACGTCCAACCCTGTCGTTCCTTGATGGCAAACAGATCGATGTGAGCTTCGCTCGTAGTCATGTGGCGGCTCCTTGTTCCGAGGCCTTTGAGGTCTCGAGCAACGTGGTGGCCGGCGATGGTTCCAGCCGCGGCCGTCGCGGTCTATCGGGCAACCGCCCGATTTCGCGCCCCTCCGAATTCCCTATGCGAACCCGCTCGCCTTGGGATATGGCGCTGTGGGGAGGGTCCTTTGTCCCGACTCATCGGCCGAGCCTTAGAGCTCGAGACGTTTGGACGCGCCCGTCTCGCCCGCTCGGCCTCACACCCCGCGAACTCGAGGTACTGCGGCTTCTCGAGAAGGGCTACACGAACGCGAGGATTGCCGACACACTGTTCATCAGCCGCATGAGCGAGGCGGTCTCCCACTCCAACACCTCGGCATGCTCGCGGTCGCCCTCCGGGCCGCGGAGGCAGCAATTGCCGCCCCAACTCGGCCTGCTTGATGAACTCACCTCGGAGCGCACGACGTAGCTCATTCTTCACGCCCACGCTTGACCGGGTAAGAGGACGCAAAGCGGTGTGGGCGACGCGCTCGTCGAGAACACGCGCATAATCGGTGCTCCGAGAAGGACCCTTGCAATTTCGCGCAGATGCGCCACAGTTCACCGTGAAGAGCAGCAGAGATCGGTTGGTGCGAAGGTGGGAACAATGGTGCAGCCCGCACCCGCCGCCCGACGACCGGGCCGGATCCTCGCGCGCCTATTCGTCCCGCTGCTGCTCCTGGGTGTTGCGGCTGCGGTCGTCCTCATCGTCAGCTCCCCTCCTGGTTTCCTCCGGAACACCACCGCCGGCACCCACGCATCGCGTGCGGCCGCACCTCGCCGACTCCCGCCCTACTGGACCGTGCGACCGGGTGACAGCTTTGCGGCGATCGCGGCGAGGACCGGCCTGTCGGTGGACCAGCTACAGGCCTTCAATCCGACCGTCGACCCGCTCGCCCTCACGCCCGGCGATCGTCTCAACTTGTGGCAGCACCCCCCCGAGCCCCACAAGCCCAGGCCAAAACCGCCAGGACCGATGTTCTGGACGGTCCGGCCCGGCCAGTCGTTCGGCTCGATCGCGGCCGTCACCGGGATCAACATCGTGACCCTCGAGCAGCTGAATCCCCGGCTGAAGGACGTGTCCGTGCAGCCGGGAGATCGGGTGCGCCTGCGCCGCTGATCTGACCACTGGCCGCGTAGGCGGCAGCGACGCGGCCGCGCAGCGCCGGCGGTCCGCTCAGGCCCTGGTAAGGCGGGGCGGGTCCTGTGGTCTTATCGCGGCGTTCGGCGCGGGCGTCTGCCGCGGTGTACGGAGTTTGGTTGAGCACGTGCTTTGGCGAACAACGCGGCGACGTCAGGGTCCATGTAGTAGTCGGTCCCGCCGTCCGTGCGGCCTTCTGTCGCGATTGGGAGCGCCCGGCCCAGATGACGGCTGTAGCGGCCCGGCCAGGCGAGGATGCCGGCGACTCCGTGGGCGCCCTTGTCGAGCTTGAGGCGTTTGGCGATGTTCTCGCCGCCAAAGCGTTCTCCGGGGGCGTCGGTCAGCAGGTCAAAGAGCTCGCGCGCCGGTGGCGCGAGCCTGCCGTAGAGCCAGGCGGCCTGGTCGGAGTCCTCTACCGACCAGGCACGCGCCTCGGTGTGATGTCGCATCCCGCGAGGGCCGCGGCGTCCGCGGCCCGTGTGCGGGGGTGGGGTACCCGGCTCGGCCGCCAGGAAGGCCGCGAACCACGAGTAGAACTCGGGTACGCGGTCCTCCGGGACGGCGACGGTGACCTGCTTGTCGGCCATCAGAGCACGGTGGTCCCGGCGGGTCCCTCGGTTGCCTCGGCGCCCTCGGTCTGTTCGCGGCGCTCGGCGCAGCGGCGGCCGTGGAGGTCGCGGTGCGCCCGACCGCGATGGCCACGGCGTCCGCGTCCTCCGGCGAGGAAGCGAGCGAAGAACGCGTGGAACTCCGCGATCCGATCCTCGGGGACGTCGACCGTGACCTGCTGGGAGGTGGTTGTGGTTGGCGTTGAACTGGATTCCATATTTACTCCTGTGTTTGCTTACATAGGAGAGCATAGCACAAGTAAATACTTAAGTAAACAGTTCACGCTGGTTGTCTTGGCCGAAGATGCTCCGGCTCAAAGCGTTGACGGTGCCACGCCGGATCCATGGTGGTTACCGCCGCGCTACGAGGGCTCCCGGGCGTCTACTGCCGTCGGAGGACGTCGGTCCGTAACACCGAATACCTATTGGGTATGTACATAGCGGGGGTCATACGCAGTACGGCGGCGGAGGTTCGCGACGTTGCGGTCGCCCGAACGCCTACGCACAGCCGCCTACGAGACCGGCTCGTGGGGATCGCGCTTGCGACGATCGGGTTTGATCTGCTGTGTGCCGTGTTGGCGTTCGTCTTTGAGCACCACGCGAAGCAGACGCAAGTGACGAGCCTCGGCAGCGCGCTGTTCTGGACCTCGACTCAGCTTCTTACCGTCTCGTCATCGGTTCAGAACCCGATTTCAACTCCAGCTCGCCTGCTCGACGTGGCGATGGAGGTTTATGCCATCACAGTCGTAGCCAGCCTCGCGGGTGCGATGGGCGCGTTCATGGTCAAGCGCGGAGCTGAGCTAGAACACGCCGCCGAGAGGGCGAAGAGTGCGGTCGAGCACCATCGCGGAGTTGCACCCTCGAGTCACTCGTGATTCCGGTGCCGAAAAAGGGACTGCAGACCCCCGTATGGTGGACCGCGATCGTGGAGCCGAGTCGCGGGCAACCGGTCGGACGTGAGCTTTGCTCATCACGGCGGTGAATTGGGCGGCCGTAACCGCGATCGCCACGTGCATTCTTGCGATCGGTCTGTTCGGGGGGTTCGCGGCCGCTGTGTTTGCTGCGCAGCAGGCGCGGGAGACGCGCAGAAGTCGCGAGGCGCAAATGGCGGCCGAGTTCTTCCGCCGTTGGAACGAGAGCGCATTAGTGGAGACGCGTCGACTAGTCGCGCAGTTCAAGTCGCCCGACGAACTGCGTGACGCGTTCGCCGCGTATGTTGCGGCGGACGCTCCCGAGGCGTATGTCCTCTACCGAGAGCTCGACTACTTCGAGCAGCTAGCGGCACTCGAGCACATCGGCGCCTTCGATCTGGAGCTGATCAAGGTGTTGTTGGGCCGCACCCTGGTTGACCGGTGGACGATGTGGAGGCCGGCGATTCAGCAAGCGCACGGGCCCGGCGTGTACCCAATGTTCGAGGGTCTCGCCGAAAAGTTGCGGCGCGCGCTGGACGCTCCGGCACGTGGCACGACCCCTTGAAAGTGCACGATTCCGCGCATCGGAGGGGCAGGGAAATCGAGATGGAATGCTCGTCGACGACGGAAGCAGGCCCAGTCGCTGTCTTAGCCGGCCTGGCGGCTGCAAGCGCAACTGCGCATCGAGTTCGGCTGTGTAGAGCGCGATGGTGAGGTCTTCGTCGCGAGTCCCAACTCGTAGCGACAGGTGCGGGATTTGAACTCAGTCAGGTACCGGGAGGAGCGTGCCTCGTTGTTCGGTCACGACGCGCCGCGAGCTGTGCGCTGATCGGCCCGGTGGCGGGTCGCGCAGGGCGACCCGCCACCGGACAATGTCTCAGCGCCGCCCGTCGCGCCAGTGGCCGACGTGCGTCGTCAGTCCGTAGCCGAACGGATACAGCGGGTCGTAGTGCGGGTCGCCGACGTTGATTGGTTCCTGGGCCAGCGTCCGCGGCCACGACACCGGCAGTTTGCCGGTGAAGGGACGGGCGCCGAACAGGTGTCGTCCGCCACACCGGCGCCTTCGCTCCCTGGCAGCCAGGCCGCGACGATCGCGTCGGCCTCGTTGCGCTGGGTGGGATCGAGGATGAGCGGACGGCCGGAGACGATCACCATGACGCATCGCTTGGCGGTTGCGCAGACCTTGTCCACGGCCGCTTTGTCCGCGGCCGAGAGCTGCATGTCTTTGACCGGCCGCGGCACGCCGTTGTCGCCTGGGTCATACGCCCACTGCGGACCGAAGACGTCGCCGAAGCCCTCCGCGTACGGGGTTTCGCCGACGACAACGATGCCGGTGGCATTGTGCGGGATCGGTGCGGAGGCGTCCCGGCTGTAGGTCACGTTCCCGCGCGCGAGTTGGCGGATGCCGTCGAGGATCGTCGTGCCCGGGATCACGTTGGTCGAGCCGCCCTGCCAGGTCAGCGTCCAACCCCCGGCCTGGTTGCCGATGTTGTCGGCGTTCGAGCCGGCGACGTAGACGTCGCGGTGGCCCTGGATCGGGAGCACATGGTGGTTGTTCTTGAGCAGCACCTGCGACTCGGCGGCTGCCCGCCGCGCCAGGGCGTGGTGGGCGGGTGAGCCGACCTGATCGATGTAGCGACGGTCGGTGAACGGATGCTCGAACAGCCCGAGCTCGAACTTCGCCTTCAGGATGCGGCTCACAGCGTCGTTGATCCGCGACATCGGGACCTGACCCGAGTTGACCAGCTGCGTCAAGGTCGACTCGAACAGCTCGAAGTTCTGCGGCTGCATGAACATGTCAATGCCGGCGTTCACGCCCGCCGCCACCTTCTGGTCGAAGGTGTACGTCTCAGGATTGATGTGATCGATTCCGTTGTAGTCGGAGATCACGAAGCCGTCGAAGCCCATCGCGTCCTTCAGCCAGCCGGTGATGAGATCGCGGTTGCCGTGCATGTTGATCCGGTTGCCGAGCCCGTCCTCGGTCCAGTCGACGTCCGAGTAGGACGGCATGACCGCACCGACGTGGTGCTGACGCACCGCAGTCACATACGGGGAGAGCGCTAGCCGGGCGAACGTGGCGTGATCGACCTGGTCGACGCCCTGGTCGATCGGATAGTTACCGGTCGTGTGCATGTTCGATCCGGTGCCCTAGGTGGTCAGGCCGTCTCCGGCGAAATGCTTGGCGGTGGCCAGCACGCGATCGGGATCCGAGAGATGGCCGGGAGATCCCTGGAAACCGTCGATCGCGGTCTCCATCTCCTGCACCAGACGTGGGTCCTCGCCGAAGGACTCATACGTGCGGCCCCAGCGTCGTCGCGCGCGGCCACGCGAGTCGTAGGGGGCCGCTACCTCTCGGAACCCTCCGCACCGCCCGTCCGGCCACCCCCCGCCTGTCATTGCAAACACCCGGGTCGGCAGTCTGACGAACCTCGCGGCCGTGTCCGCGTCAGGAACCGGTCGAGGCCTGATCCGAACTGCCGCTCTGGCACCCCAGCGGTTGTCACCGGGCGCGCTCTGCGAGCGGCCAGAGTGCCCGGACCGCGTGGCCAGCGCGGCTGCCTCCTGTCCCTTTGGTATGGGATGTGGTGAGGCAACTACGCGCGAGCGATTCTCAAGTCAGGGGCTGCCAGCTGATGCCGCCGGCATCCGTGGCCCAGGGGAAGCCGTCCTGGTCGGAACCGCTGTTGCCGAGGTAGACGGGCTTGCTCCGCTCGCGGCCGGAGAGATCGATGATCTGCAGGTACACGTTGGAGAAGATCCCCGTGCAGACGCCGTTCGAGCAGTACCCGTCGGTGTTCCTGGGTGGCCAGTACTTCGAGGGCTTGTGCTTGGTGTTGAGCGCGATCAGCCGGCCGTCGGGCGAGAACGCCGGCGCTGCAACCGCGACCTGGTGGTAGGTGAGGCGCCGGAGTCCCGCGCCGGTGCTGCTGATCAGGTACAGGTCCTGGTCGTGCACGAATACGATCTGCCGGCTGTTCGGGGAACAGTCGGGCCACGACGCGCCGTGGGCCAGAACCCGCAGTCGTCCGTGGGTGCCGAGCAGGTACAGATTGTGGTCACGCACGAACGCGATCGCCCCGTTCGCGCACGGCGAGGGCTCGCCCCCTCCGGCTCGGGTCAGTCGGCGAAGCCCGGTGCCGTCGGCGTTGACCGTGTAGAGGTCCTGGACGCCGCCGCGTGTGGCACGGCCGGCGAACACCAAGCCCCCGGTTGCGAGGAAGGCCGGCTCGGCGTCGTCGGCGGTCAGCGCGGGCAGCTCGATCTCGCCGCTGCCGTCCGCGTTGATGACGGTGATCCGCCGGCAGTACCTCCGTGTGCAGGGATCGTCGCTGAAGACGATCCGCTTTCCGTCCGGCGCGAAGGAAGGCCTCGAGTCGTCAAGGCATGGAGAGCCGGGCTGTGAAGAGCACTCGCCGGTATCGCTTGGATCTGCGGCCTCGCAGCCGGCGTCGACCGACGGCGAGCACGACAGGACCGCGTGGGGGTGTGTGCCAGGCAGCATCGTCGCGATCTCACCGTTCGCCGATGGTGGGTTGTCGAATTGGGTGCCGGACAGATCCCAGCCGGTGAGCTCAAGGGCAAGTCGTCCGTTGTGGCCGCCGAACGCGGCGTTCGCACACGGTGCCGCCGCGAGCACCGCTAAAGCGACGGCCGTCACCGCGATCATTCGGAGTCGCATCACCACCTGAAACGATTGAACCCGGCACGAGTTTCGCTCCGAACTAGCCGCTGTCGCCTGTAGCGGGACCGGGGCGCGAGGCGGTTGATGGGGGAGGCGGAGGATCAACGCGGCGAACCCGAAAACGATCAGAGCCCACTCCTTGGTCCGGTGATGCCCCACCGCGATGAGCGCGCTGGGCGGGGGCCTTCCATCCTGCGGTGAACGGAACCGCCCGTCGGCGCTAAAGCGACCGGGCAGATAAGCCGATCACTTGAGTGTTCGGAGCGAAACCGGACGCATACGCAGACGAAACGGTTCGCTCTCGATCCCATGAGTTCGAGCGATGCGCAGACTGAAGCACTACCAGGAAGTTGAGATTCACCTCGACGTCGAGGACGAGGTCGTCCTCGACTGCCGCGTGACGCGCGTCGAAGGGTCGGTGGCGACGCTGGCCGCCAAGAGTGCCGGCGGAGGTTCGCTGCTCGGGAGCTCGGTGCCGGCGGTGCCTGGCTACATGATGTTCGACCACAGCGGCGGCAAGGTTGCCCTGAAGGGCATCGCGACCGCCAGCACGGGCGAGGGCCCCGAGCTGCTGTTCGTGGTCATCGACGGAGTCCAGCTCCCGGAACGCCGGTCGGCCGCGCGCGCCCGGGTCAAGGCGGTGGCGCGGATGTTCGGACCCGGCGCGACGGAGGAGTCCGGATACTTCGAGACTCGTCTGGCGGACCTCAGCGTGAGCGGGATGCGGGTCGAAGGGCACCCGCGCCTGAACGGCGCCACGGTATACCGGCTTGAGCTGTATATCGGCAACGCGCAGACGCCCATCCGCTGTGGGGCAGAGGTTGCCCGCACGACGCCTACGCACGCCGGCATGAAGTTCGTGGACCTCGACGACGCGGACCGGACGCTGTTGGACGCGATCGTGCGCGCGCACGCGGAGTCCTGACCACCCCGGTCCCAGGCGATCGCCACTATCAGGTTGCCGGAGCACGAGCCGAGGACTCGGAGGCGGATCCCGTTCGCGCTCGCGCCGCGGGCCGACCCCTGGACGAGAACGTCGATGCGGCCATCCTCCGGACGGCCTGGCGGCTCCTCATTCAGGAGGGCGACGCGCGAATGTCGATCGCCCGAGTGGCCGAGGAGGCGCGGGTGGGCCGCCCGGCCATTTACCGAGCCAGGGGCACGAGCGATCTCGAGCCGCCGGCGCTGGCCCCCGCTATAGCTGTCGACCGACCGGTCGATCAGCTCCGCCAGACCGACCGCTGCGACCAACTCGTCGATCCGTGCGTCGGCCGCCGCCGCCGGCACGCCCCACAGCCGGGCGTGCAACTCCAGGTTTGCCCGGCCGCTCAAAGGCCCGTCGACGACGGCGTCCTGGAACACCACGCTGCTCACGCCCCGGGCGAGGAGCGGTTGGGTCGCCACGTCATAGCCGGCCAGGCTCGCGCTCCCCGAGGTGGGCACCACGGTGGTGGTCAGCATCCCGATCGTGGTGGACTTGCCCGCCCCGTTGGGGCCAAGCAGGCCGAACACCTCGCCCGGGACCACTTCGAAATCGATCTCCTTGACCGCCTCCACCCCGCCCGGGTACGTCTTGCGCTTGCGCAGCCGGGAGACCTCTACCGCAGGCGCGTCGGCCATCTCCCCCAGCCCGTCACTGCCCGGCAGGGCAGTGCGCCGGTGCGGGGACCCGGGGTCGGGCAGTTGATTGCGATCCGAGCGGCAAGGGCCTGCACGACATCTGGGGCATGCACAGCGTCACCGGCGAGGCGTGGCTCAGCCTCGCCGTGGTCGCGCTGTGGGCGGTGGCCCTTACGGCGATCTCGATCCGCGTGTTCGCGCGCTCGGCGGTGAGCTGAAGCTGGACCGCCGCGCTGGGGGCGGGGCCCCGGCGCGGCGGCGTCGGTGGGCGAGACGTTTGACCCCGGCCGAGACGCCAGCTAGCGTCTGGGGGAGTGGGGCGCTTCTCTTGGGGGATAGTCGCGCTGGTGGTGGCACTTGGGCTGGCCGCAGCGCCGACCGCTGCGCGCGCGCAGAACGCCACCGCGGGGGTTGGGTTGAGCGACGGCGCCACGGGGATTCCGTGCACCCTGTATTCGCTGCCCGGCTGTCCGGAGCAGAGCCTGAGCCACGCCGCGTTCGATCGTTACCAGGCGCTGGCCAGCGACCAGACCGGCGGGGCCAACGCGTTCAGATACGTGCGCGCCGGAGTCCCGTGGGACACGGTGAGCACCGGCGGGCGGGCGATCGGCAGCGCCTGCGTGACCGAGCGCCATCCACCCGCCTACTACGGCACGCCGTGGTTGACGTCGGCCGAGCACTACGTGCTGGCCGCCCGCCTGGCCGGGCTCGACCCGCTGATCGCCATCACCACCAACAGCGCGCCCAGGTACCCGGGGAACGGCAACCCGCACGATCCGGCCAATCCGAGCGCCAACCAGTACTACTGCGGCTTCAAGGGCATCGTCTCGACGCTCGACTCGTACGCGGCGCAGCAGGGCGTCGCGGCGCCGACCGAGTACGAGACCTACGACGAGCCCGACGGCGCGCAGGTCAGCAACACGTGCAACCCGACGCCGGACGGGGACCTGCCGCTGCATCAGGCCGACCAGTGCGCGGCCTGGTACTACTACGAAGCCGACGCGGCGAACCGCAAGACGTTCGGCCACGCGCTCACACTGGTGGCGCTCTCGGCCGACGGCGACAGTGCCAACGACCCACACCTGGTCGCGGTCAAAGCGTACGCGAGCTACCTGACCAAGACGATCGGGCTCTACCCCGCGGTCTGGTCGTTTCACCCCTATGAGGACCTGAGCGCCACCGCCTACCTGAACGACGGACAACTCGCACACGGCGACACGTCGCTGCTCAGCGCCTACATCGCCTCGCTGTATCGAGCCGGGCGCCGGCAGCCGAACATCTGGTTGACCGAAGTCGCCGCGCAGATCACCGACCCGGTGCCGAGCTATCTCGGAACGCCGGAGGGGTGCAGCGACACGGTGGCGAACGTTCCACCGCCCGATGGTCTGGGTGGCTGTCTTGACGGGAACCCCAAGGGCCAGGCCTACGCGGCGAGCGACTTCCTCGCCCTGGCTCGCCTGGGCTCGGCGTTCCCGGGACAGATCACGCGCGTGTACTGGCATCAGTTCGACAGCCTGGCCGGACATCCGACCACCTGGGACTCGGGACTCGTGTCGCCCGGGGACACCCACGAGCGGGCCAGCTACTGCGTGCTGAGCGGCGAGAGTGTCGCGCACGCGGTGGCCGACCCGGACTGCAACCGCGTGGCGGCGGCGGAGGCCACCGAGGACGTCACCCGTCGCTATCCGGCCGGCGCCGCGACAGCGGAGGATGTGACGGCGCGAGCCGGGGCGCGACCGGCGTCGTCCCTGGCCTGCCCGCAGCCCTGGTGCAGCTTCAGCCTGATCCGGCTGCGCCTGAGCGAGCTCGGGACCGGCTAGGCGCTACCCGGGGAGCCAGCCCTCGCGGTAGCGCGCCCACCGCCGCGGCGGCAGGTGGGCGTAGGCGGCGCGCGGGTCAGTGGTCTCTTCCTCGACACCGGCCCGATGACGCAGCGCCGCCTCCTCGACGGGGTAGCGGATCAGCTCGGGGTCGTTGTGATGCTCACGAGCCCCGACGGCGATCACCACGCATGGGCCATCACCGGCGCCGACGATCATGTGAGCGGTCCCGGGGGGACAGTGCACGAAGTCCCATGTCCGCAACGGACGCTCGACGCCCTCGACGATCAACAGCGCCTCGCCGGCCACCACGAGGAAATCCTCCTGCTCGATCTCGAGGTGGTACATCCCGATCGGCTCGCCCGGTGCCAGCACGACCAGGTTGACCCCGAGCTGGTCGAATTCGATGTCGCCCTCGAGCGACAGACGCGCGCCCACGCCCTCCCACTCCCGCCAGCGGCCCTCCCGGGCGTTCAGGACGAACCAGCCGTCGTCGCCGACCGGGACGAGGCCGACCTCGGTGGGCTCGATTCGGGCTTCCCGCGCCACCGGGGGATGCTTACCGGCGCCGCCGCCGCGGCGGCCAGTCATCGGGGACGAAGTCCGCGACTGTGCTCCAGTCGGCGTCCCCAGCCGACGCGGTGATCGCGATCACCACAGCAACCACCAGGGCCACGACGCCGAACACGGCCAGACCGGCCACCGCGGCCAGCGGCACGGCCACCAAGAGGGTCGAGAGCCGACGAACGAACGGACGCGCCAGCACCACGGCGCCGGCGACGAACAGCCCCACGCCGAGGACGATCAGCGCGACGTCGGCCCCGCTGCGCAGCATCTCGTGCCAGACCAGGCGGATCGTGTAGTGGGTGAGAGCCGCGCCAACCCCCGCTTCATGCGCCCGGCGGACCGCCGTGACGACAGGAATCGCCACGCCGATCACCTGCATCGCCAGGCCCCACGCGGCCCAGCGCCAGGGGGCGTGAACGGGGCCGAGCTCGCGCCGGCTCGGTGCGACGGGTAACACGGACATCGCGCCAAAAAGCTTACTTGCGCGCCGTCGGGTGCCCGACGGGCCGATCAGACGCGGTAGCGCTCGGTGACCTGGGCCAGCTGGGCGGACAGCTCGCCGAGCTTCTCGGCCGCCAGCTGGGACTGGTGGGCGCCTTCCAGGAACTGTGAGGTGCCGTCGTTGACGTGGTTCATGGCCTCGGCGATCTGCTCGATCCCGACGCTCTGCTCATGCGCCGAGGCGGCGATCTGCTGGGCCGCGTCGAAAGACTCCTGGATGGTGTCCGACAGGCTGCGGATGCCCTCGCCGGCGTGCTCGGTGAGCTCGAGCCCGCGCTCGACGACCGCGGTCCCCTCCTGGCTCGCCCGCACCGCGGCCGAAGTCGCGGTCTGCACGTCGCCGAGGATCGCCTCGACTTGGGCGGTAGCCTCCTTGGACTGCTCGGCCAGCTTGGTGACCTCCTCGGCCACCACGGCAAAGCCCCGGCCATGCTCGCCGGCCCGAGCCGCCTCGATGCTCGCGTTCAGAGCGAGCAGCTTCGACTTGTCGGCCAGCCCGTTGACGGTCGCGGTGATCTCGCCGATCTGCTGAGTGCGGTCGGACAGCGTGACGATGTCCTGAGCGATCGCGTCGACTCGCTCGCGGATCTCCTCCATCGCGGCGGTGATCGCTCCGACGGCCGTGGTGGCCTCGCCGGTCACCTTCAGAGAATGGCTGGCTCGGTCGGCCACCTCGCTGGCCAACTGGGCGGTGTCTTCAGCGGCCACACGGAGCTCGTTGACGGTCGCCGACGTCTGGCCGATGGCGGCTGACTGCAGGCTCGCGCTGTCCGAGTGCTGGTTGACCGAGGCAAGAATCTCCGACGCGGAGGTGCCGATGTCATGGGCGCCGGCCTGGATGTGGCCCGAGATCTGGGCAAGCCCCTCGACCATGCTGTTCAGGCTCTCCGACAGGCCGCGAAGGTCCTCGCTCCCGCCCGCGTCCACGGTGGCGCGCAGATCGCCGTCGGCCACCTGGGCGGCAAACTCGGAGTAGGCGCGCACCGCCGCCTGGAGAGCCTCGTGCGACTCGCGCTCGAGCTGGGCCGACTCGGCCAGCTCGCGGTGGCGTTCTTCGGTGAGCCCGTGCAGCCGGCGTAGGGCCAGGCCGAACCGGACGCCGGCCGCCACGAGCGTGGCCGTGGCCAAGCCCAACGCGATCTGGTTGATGTGGGTCAGCGAGCCCACGAACAGGATGAGCAGAGCCAGACCGGCGGCCACGCCGGGGATCCCGAAGCCGGAGCTCGTTTCCTTGAGCTCGGACTCGTCCGGCCGATCAACCGGCACCCACACCGCCAGCGAGAACAGGAACAGGGAGGCCGGCCAAGCGATCGAGTTCCAGAAATAGCCGAAGTGGGTGGCGCCGATGCCGTTGTCGAAGAGGGCGCAGATGTCGCCGATCGCGTTGGCCAGGCTGGCCGCCGCCATCAGGTACCAGCGTGCGCGCCGTCCGGCGGGGGCGAGCGCCGCGGCGGCCAGCGTGAGGATCAGCAGCAGGATGTCGCCCACCGGGTAGATCAGGTTCCAGGCCACGGTGACCGAGTCGTCGCCCACGGCGTGCTGGATCGGCCCGAAGGCGAAGGCGGCGAACGCCGCGGCGCAGGTCAGGGTGGCCACCACGCCGTCCAGGTAGTTGGCTGCGGTGAACTTGCGGACCTCCTGGCGCATCAGGAGCATGACGCCCATGTAGGCCACCGGGAAGAACCCGACCCACAGGTAGTTGGCCAGGACCGGGGTGGGCGGGTTCGGGTTCTGGATGCCCTCGTAGGTCATCGCGAAGTCACCGATCGCCCACAGCGCCATCCCCGCCCCGAGGGTCAGGCAGAAACGCCGGTCACGGGGGCTGACCGCGGCGCGGACCAGGACCAGGATGGTCGCCAGGAGCTCATAGGTCGCCGTGCCCCAGCCGTCGATGAGCGTGGTGCTGGCGCCGTTGGCGCGGACGACGAGCGAGGCGGCGTACCCGAGCAGGATCAACCCGAGCAGGCCGTACAACGCCTTGGTGCCGCCGCCGGTCGCCGGTTCAGAAACCCTGGTCTGTGTCTGGCTCATCCCTGCCTCCATCACTCCGTTTCCCGACTTATCGACGGCGGGCGGCGTTACCTATAGGAATGAGCGATGAGAGTGTTCCTAGGACTACACCTAGCCGTCGGTGGCGAGGATCACGTCCGAGGCCTTGATGATCGCGGTGACCTGGCTGCCCTCGCTGAGGCCGAGCTCCTTGACGGCCTCGACCGTGACCGAGGCGACCAGCCGCTGGCCGGCGACGTCGAGGACGACGTTGGCGATCGCCGCGCCCTGGTTGATGCTCTGGACCGTGCCCGAGAGCTGGTTGCGCGCGCTGAGCTTCACGTAAGACCTCCTGAACGGGGTAGCTTCCATTACCTGACCCCGGAACCGTCGCAGAGGAGAATCGTCCGTGTCGAGCACCGTCTCAGAGAAGCAGTCCCGCGATGTCGCTGAGGCCGCACGCGAATCGGAGTGGAAGCTGCCGAGCTTCGGCAAGGAGCTGTTCCTGGGCAACTTCCGCCTGGATCTGATCCATCCCCAGCCCCGGCTCGATCCGCAGGCGGTGGAGAAAGGCGAGCGGTTCCTGTCCGCGCTGCGCGAATTCCTGGCGGCCGAGGTCGATCCGCTCGAGATCGAGCGCGAGGCGAGGATCCCCGACCACGTGATCGACGGGCTCAAGCGGATCGGCGCGCTCGGCATGAAGGTGGCCGAGGAGTACGGCGGGCTGGGTCTTTCCCAGGTGTACTACAACCGCGCGCTGGCGCTCGCGGGTGTCTGGCACGCCTCACTCTCGACCCTGCTCAGCGCGCACCAGTCGATCGGGGTGGCGGAGCCTCTGCGCCTGTTCGGCACCGAGGAGCAGAAGCGCAAGTGGCTGCCGCTGGTGGCCAAGGACAAGATCAGCGCGTTCCTGCTCACCGAGCCCGACGTCGGATCCGATCCGGCGCGCCTGGCCGCGACGGCCACGCCGGTCGACGGCGGATACGAGCTGAATGGGCGCAAGCTGTGGGCCACCAACGGCGCGATCGCCGACATCGTGGTGGTGATGGCGCAGGTTCCGAAGGGGGAGGGCCATCGCGGCGGGATCAGCGCGTTCGTGCTGCCCTACGACTCCGACGGCGTGAGCGTCGAGCATCGCAACGCGTTCATGGGCCTGCGCGGGATCGAGAACTCGGTGACCCGGCTCGACGGCGTGTTCGTGCCGGAGGAGAACCGGATCGGCAAGGAGGGGCAGGGACTGAAGATCGCCCTGACCACGCTCAACACCGGACGCCTGGCGCTCCCCGCGATCTGCGTCGGTCAGGCCAAGTGGGCGACCAAGATCGCGCGGGAATGGTCGACCGAGCGCGTGCAGTGGGGGCGGCCGGTCGGCAAGCACGACGCGGTCGCTCAGAAGCTCGCATTCATCGCGGGCAGCGCGTTCGGCCTCGAGGCCATGCTCGACGTGGCCAGTCGTCTGGCCGACGACAAGTCGAACGACATCCGGATCGAGGCGGCGCTGGCCAAGCTGTACGGGTCGGAGATGGGCTGGCAGGTGCTCGACGAGCTGATCCAGGTGCGGGGCGGGCGCGGGTACGAGACCGCGGCCTCGCTCAAGGCGCGGGGCGAGAAGCCCGTGCCGGCGGAGCAGGCACTCCGCGACATGCGGATCAACCGGATCTTCGAGGGCTCGACCGAGATCATGCATCTGCTGATCGCGCGCGAGGCCGTCGACCAGCACCTCCAGGTGGCCGGCGACCTGCTCGAGGGCGACGGCGACATCAAGGCCAAGCTGACCGCGGCGGGCCGGGCCGGGGCGTTCTATGGCAAATGGCTGCCCCAGCTGGCTGTGGGCAAGGGGCAGAGTCCCCGCTCCTACGACGAGCTCGGCCCGCTGGGACCGTACATGCGCTACGTGGAGCGGTCCTCGCGCAAGCTGGCCCGCTCGATCTTCTATGGCATGACCCGCTGGCAGGCCAAGCTCGAGTACCGCCAGGCGTTCCTCGGGCGGCTGGTCGACATCGGCTCGGAGCTGTTTGCGATGGCGGCCGCGGCGGCCTACGCGGACACCCTGGGCCGCGAGCAGCCCGAGCGCCGGGTCGAGGCCCAGGAGCTGGCCGAGCTGTTCTGCCGCCAGGCCAAGCGACGGACCGAGACGCTGTTCCACGAGCTGTGGAACAACGAGGACGACGCGGGCCGAGAGGCAGCCGGCAAGCTGCTCGACGGCCGCTACAAGTGGCTCGAGGAGGGGGTCGTCGATCCCTCCGGCGAGGGCCCGATGATCCCCGAGGAGGTCAAGGAGTCGGCGGCCGGCGTCTCGAGCTGACCGCGGCTAGGCGACGCGCCGGATCGCCTCGGCGTCGGCGACCGGGCGGCGCAGCAGCCATTCGGTGAGCTCCGCGGCGGGAACCGGACGGCTCAGGTAATACCCCTGGGCGAGCGTGCAACCGAGCTCGCTCAGCTCGTCCCAGGCCTGCTCGGTCTCCACGCCCTCGGCGACCACCTGAAGGCCGAGGTTGCGCCCGAGGTCGATCGTCGAGCGGACGATCACCGCGTCGTTGTCGGACTGGGCCATGTTCATGACGAACGACCGGTCGATCTTGATCTCGTTGACCGGGAGCTGGCTCAGATAGGAGAGCGACGAGTAGCCGGTGCCGAAGTCGTCGATCGACAGCGCGATGCCCATCGCGGCCAGCTTGTCGAGCACTCGCTTGGTACGGACAGGATCCGAGAGCATGGTCGACTCGGTGATCTCGAGCTGGAGCAGGCCCGGATCGACCTCTCGCTTCTGGAGCAGTCGCCTGACCTGGTTGGGGAAGTCCGTGTCGAGCAGGTTGCGCACCGACAGGTTCACGGCGACGCCGAGGGTCAGACCGGCACACTGCCATTCGCGACATTGGCTGAGCGCCTCGTCGAGCACGTACAGGGTCAGCGGCTTGATCAGGCCAGTCTGCTGGGCGAGCGGAATGAACTCGTCGGGCCCGACTATTCCGCGCTCCGGGTGGTTCCAGCGCAACAGGGCCTCGACCGACTTCACCGTGCCGCTGGCCAGCGCCGCCTTGGGCTGGTAATACAGCGTCAGTTCGTGCTGCTCGATCGCGCGCCGGAGCTCGGAGACCAGGGTGAGCCTGGCCGGGTTGGACTCGATGCGCGAACCGTCGTAGAAGACGTAGCCGGCCTTGGTGTCCTTGGCGCTGTACATGGCGGCGTCGGCGTGGCGCAGCAGCGTGTCGACGTCGCGGCCGTGCGCGGGAAACATGGCGATGCCGATCGAGCCCTCGGCCGGCACGGCCAGCCCTTCCACCGTGACGGACTGCTCGAGCGCCGCCCGCATCTTGCCGATCACCACCGCCACGTCGCTGGTGGACCGCGGCTTGGAGATGAGCACGCCGAACTCGTCGCCACCGAGCCGGGCCACGGTGTCGGAGGAGCGCAGGATGTCGCGCAGCCGCTGCCCGACTTCCACCAGCAGCGTGTCGCCGGCGTGGTGGCCGAGGGTGTCGTTGACGTCCTTGAAGCGGTCGAGGTCGATCATCGCCACCGCGAGCTGTCCGCCGTCACGCCGAGCCAGCGCGATCGCCTGCTCGATGCGATCTCGGAACAGGGTCCGGTTGGGCAGGCCGGTCAGACCGTCGTGCATGGCCTGGTGCTCGTTGAGCTCGGACTGACGCAGCAGCGCCTCCTCGGCCGCCTTGCGCTCGGTCTCGTCCTGGACCATGAGGATGCCGAAGCTGGCCCGTCCGTCGAGGTCGCGGACGATCGACAGGGAGGCCGACACCCAGATGACCTGCTCGTCGCCGCGGACCAGCCGGTGCTGCTGGTGCAGCGAGTTCGAGTCGCCGGCCAGCAGCTCGCGGACCTTGGCGACCACGCTCTCGCGGTCCTCGGGGTGGATGTAGTGGGCGAACTGGCGCTCGATCCGGTCGGCCGACTCGACGCCGAGCAGCTGCACCATCGCCGGGTTGGCGTCGATCACCTGTCCGTCGGCGGTGATCAGCAGCACGCCGCTGAGCGCGCCCTCGTAAATCGCCTCGAAGCG
Organism: uncultured Solirubrobacterales bacterium; assembly: GCA_963834675.1. GTDB lineage: Bacteria > Actinomycetota > Thermoleophilia > Solirubrobacterales > Solirubrobacteraceae > Palsa-465. The sequence goes on along the minus strand of CAWICS010000005.1, from coordinate 39,042 downwards.
AGCCAACGCGTCGAGCTGCTTGCGCTTGGCCTCGGTCTCGGCGGCACGGCTGACGCCCTCGGAGAGCACACCGGCGAGCAGCTCGAGCGTCTGGCGGTCCTCCTCGTTCAGCCGCTCGTCCTCGGAGGTGCTCATCACGCTGACCGCTCCGACCGGTCGCTCGCCGGCGAACAGCGGCACGCAGATGTGGGAGCGGTCGCCGACCAGCTTCTGGAGGCGCGGGTTCAGGCGTGGATCGGTCTCGGCCTGCTCTATGAGCAGAGCGCTGCGCGCCTGAATCGCGAATCGCGAGACCGTCTCGCTCATGGGCCGGCGGTTGTGCAGGAAGCGCGAGGCAATGCCGCAGGCGGCGCGGGTCACGATGTCATCGCCGTCGATCAGGCTCACCATGGCGCCCTCGGCGCGAGTCAGAGCCTGGGCCCGCTCGACGATGACCTGCATCACATGCTCGAGGTCCCCTGAGGCCGCGGCCGCGATGTCCCGCTGCGTGGCGATGATCCGCTCCAGGCGGCTGGCGCGATCCTGGAGGGCCAATTCGGCCAGCTTGGCCTTGGTTATGTCCTCGACCATCGCGATCGCCACCTGGCCTGAATCGGGCACGCCGGCCTCGGTCCACACGCTGACGCGGCACCAGATGACCTCGCCGTCCCGGCGGACGTAGCGTTTCTCGTACTGGTAGGACTCCCGTCCGTTCTCGACCATCTCCCGATAGGACTGCTCAGAGACCTCCACGTCGTCGGGGTGGGTAAACGTGGCGAAGCTCACTCCGAGGATCTCGCCCGGCGCGTAGCCGAGCATCCGCTCCACGGCGGGGTTGGCCTCGACCGCGCGGCCTTCCCGGTCAACGCTGATGATGCCCACGGAAGCGCGCTCGAACAGCAGGCGGAAGCGCTCGTTGTCGGCGGTGGCGCGCGCGCGAGTCGTATGCATGCTCGGTCTTATCGGTAGTGGGCCGCATTTGCTTAGCGGCTCTTCCGCAAGCTCGGCAAACGGGCAACGCCGGCGGTCATACACTCGGCGCATGACGGCGGCCGACGCCCGGAATCCGAGTCGATTCGAGGCGGTTCACGCGGACGCGAGCGAGCAGATCGCCAGGGAGATCCGGCTCTACATCGAGCGCGAGGGGCTGCGACCGGGCGACCGGATCGGCACCGAGCACGAGCTCTCGCGGGAGTTCGGGGTCAGCCGGCCGACGCTGCGGGAGGGCCTGCGCCGTCTGGCCGGCTCACATCTGATCCGGGTGCAGAAGGGCCGGGCCGGCGGCGTGTTCGTGGACAACACTCCCAATGTGGGGATCGGACGCCACGTGAGCGAGTCGATCGCGGCCATGCTCGAGTGCGACAGCGTGACCCTGTGCGAGCTGCTCGAGACCCGGATGCTCCTGGAGGTGCCGCTCGCCGGGCTGGCGGCGGAGCGGGCCGACGAGGCGTCGATCGGCGCCCTGATCGAGGCGATCGAAGACGCGCGCGGACACGATCCGGCCGGCGACGATTTCCGACTCGCCGACGCGCGCTTTCACCGGACGATCGCGGTCATGGCCGGCAACGACCTGCTGCTCACGTTCACCAGCTGGATCCTCGACGTGCTCCAGCCCTTGCTGATCGAGCACCTGGGCAGCACCATCGACGGCGGACTGGTCATCGCCCAGCACCGGGCGATCATGCGGTCGATCCGTCGCCACCAGCGAACGGGTGCTGAGCGCGCCATGCGACAGCACATCGAGTACATGTCCGAGCTGCTGCGCTCGCTCGACGCCGGCGCGGCCATCAATTCGTCCGACAGATTGGAACCGGCATGAGACTCGGGGGACGGACCGTCGTGGTGACCGGGGCGGCCGGGGGGATCGGGCGGGCCATCGCCCTTCGCTGCGCCGCCGAGGGGGCACGGGTGGCGGTCACCGACGTCCAGGCCGAGGCGCTGGGTGCGGTTGGTGAGGAGCTCGGCGACGGGCATCTCGCGGTCCCGGCCGACGTAGCCGACGCAGATGCCCTGGACGGGTTGATCGAGCGCGTGGAGTCAGAGCTCGGCCCGGTCGAGGTGTTCTTCGCCAACGCCGGCGTGGCCATCGGCGAGGACCCGGTGGACACTCCGGATGAGGTGTGGGACCTCGCCTTCGCAGTCAACGTGCGCGCGCACGTCGTGGCCGCGCGGCGGCTCTTGCCGGGGTGGCTTGAGCGCGGCGAGGGCTATTTCGTGGCCACCGCGTCCGCCGCGGGCCTGCTGACCCAGATCGGCTCGGCGCCCTACGCGGTGACCAAGCACGCCGCGGTGGCGTTCGCCGAGTGGCTGTCGGTGACCTACGGCGAGCGGGGCATCCGGGTCAGCTGCCTGTGCCCGATGGGCGTCCGCACGGCGATGCTCGCCGGCGAGGAGCTCAGCCACCGGGTCGTGCGGGGGGCGGGGGAGGTGCTCGAGCCCGAGGAGGTGGCGGAGGCGGTGGTGGCGGCGGTCGACCGCGAGCAGTTCCTGATCCTGCCCCACCCGGAGGTGCTCACGTTCTTCCAGCGCAAGGGGCTTGACTACGAGCGCTGGTTGTCCGGGATGCGCAGGCTGCAAGCGCGCACGACCGCCGGGGAGTAAGGGGTTGTGTGATTTGATCGCGCCATGATCGTCCGCTGGGGCCTCGATGCGCTGCCGGACGTGCTCGAGGCGCTGTCGGTACGCAATCCGCTGCTGATTGCCAGCCGGCGCTGGAGCGAGTTCGAACTTCCGGCCGCCGCGCGGCGCTTTCACGGCGTTCAGCCGCACGCCGAGATCAGCGGCGTGCGCGGGGCGGTGGCGGCCGCCGACGGCGCCGATGGTCTGATCGCGCTGGGTGGCGGAAGCGCGATCGATACGACCAAGGCGGTATCGAGCGAGACCGGGCTGCCGATGGTCTCGATCCCCACGACGTACTCGGGGGCGGAATGGACCCGGGGCTTCGGGATGCGGGATACGGAAGCCGGGATCAAGCGCCGCGGCGAGGGCGCGCACACGGTGGGAATCGTCTACGACCCGGCGCTAACGCTCGATCTACCGGGTTCGGAGAGCGCGGGCACCGCGATGAACGCGCTCGCCCATTGCGCCGAGGCGCTGTACACGAGCGGGCGGGGCGAGGAGACCGACGGGGAGGCCGTCGAAGGCGCCGGGCTGATCTCGCGCTGGCTGCCGGTGGTGGTCGAGCAGCCGGGCGATCCCGAGGCCCGCGGCGGCTTGCTGAAGGGCGCCATGCACGCCGGCGCGGCGCTCACGGCCGGCATGGGCCTCGGACACGCGATGGCCCAGGCGCTGGGTGGGCGCTACGGCCTGCCCCACGGGACGATGAACGCCGTCTGCCTGCCGCCCGCCCTGCGCTACAACCGCGACGCGGCGGCCGAGGGGATCGCGCGGTTCGCGCGAGCTATGGACACCGACGACGCGATCGCCCGGGCCAGCCAGCTCGCGCTCCTGGCCGGACCGCCGCGGCTGCGCGAATACGGCGTGCCTCGCGAAGACCTGGCCTCGCTGTCAGAGGCAATCGCCGACCGGGGGCCGGCCAAGGCCAACCCGCGGCCGGCGCCGCCCGACGCCATTCAAGAGCTACTCGAGGAGATCTGGTGACGCGCATCATGACCACCCACGTGGGAAGCCTGCCCCGACCGGCCGAGCTGGTCGAGCTCGTGTGGGCCGAGGACCGGGGCGAGACGGTCGACCGCGCGGAGTACGACCGGCTGCTGCAGGAGGCAGTGTCCGACCGCGTCCGCCGCCAGGTCGAGGCCGGGATCGACTTCGTCTCAGACGGCGAGATGAGCAAGATCGGCTACGCCACCTACATCCGCCACCGACTCAGCGGGTTCGAGGTCGGCGACGTGCCTCGGGCCACGCCGGCGGACCTCGAGGCGTATCCGCGCTACATGAAGCGGCTGGCGGACGAGGGCGGGAGCGCGCGCTACCTGCGGCCGATCTGTCGCGGGCCGATCACCTATGAGCACGCGGAGCCCGTGGAGCGCGATCTGGACCGACTCGCTCGTGCTGTTGAGGGTCAGCCCGTGGCGGGCGCGTTCATGAACGCCCCCTCTCCAGGGATCATCGCGCTGTTCCAGCCCAACGAGTTCTACCCGAGCCTCGACGAGTACCTGGACGCGATCGGCGAGGCGATGAAGGTCGAGTACGAGGCGATCGTGGCCGCCGGGTTCCAGGTTCAGATCGACTCGCCGGATCTGGCCATGGGCCGCCACATCATGTACAAGGACCGCTCCGACGAGGAGTTCGTGGCCGCGGCGGAGCGGCACGTCGAGGCGATCAACCGGGCGTTGCGCGACGTCCCGGCCGAGAAGGCGCGACTTCACCTGTGCTGGGGCAACTACGAGGGGCCGCACCACCTCGACATCGACGCGAGCAAGATCGCCGACGTCGTGCTGGGGGCCAAGCCGGCGACGATCCTGTTCGAGGCGGCCAACCCGCGCCACGAACACGAGTGGGTGGCCTGGCGCGAGGCGTCGATTCCGGCCGACAAGGTCCTCGCCCCCGGCGTGGTCGACTCGACCTGCAACTACATCGAGCATCCGGACCTGGTCGCGCAGCGGTTGCAGACCTATGCCGACATCGTCGGCGCCGACCGCGTGATGGCCGGCACCGATTGCGGCTTCGGCACCTGGTCGGGGTTCGGCTCCGTCGACCCGGACATCTGCTGGGCCAAGCTGACCGCGCTGTCCGAGGGCGCGCGGCGGGCGGGCGATTAGCGCCCGGGGATGCGCGGCGGCTCGCCGAGCGCAGCCCGGCCGATGTCGCCGTAGAACATGTCGCGCAGCTGCAGGTTGCGGTGCGCGGCGGCCACGGACATGTCGCGGAAGACCCGCGTCATACGCTCGCCGTCCCGTGCCACGTTGGCGCCGACGGTCTGCCACAGATCGTCGTCGATGACCCGCCAACACATCAGCATGGCCTCGCGGGCGATCCCGGCCAGCAGCATGTCGTCGCCGAACGTGTACGGAATCCCGTCCTCGACGTTTCGCCGGCAGAGCTCCATGTGCTGCCGGGCCGCCTGCATCGTGGCGGCCTCGGCGGTGGCGACGTGGGTGAGCGCGCGGCCGTACCAGCGCTGGTAGTCGGGATCCTTGACCCGCGGGATGAACGGGGGCAGGGGCGTCTTGCGCTCGCGCATCAGCCGCTCGTATTCATCCAAGGCGTTGTAGGCGGCGCCGACGGTCACCGCGGCGAGCGAGAGCGTGAAGATCGACACGGCGCGGCCCGAGTACATCGGGTTGCCGTGCAGCCGCCATCCGGGGGTGCCGCCGGCCACGTTTACGTCGAGCATGCTGCCTTCGAACCCCCAGCTCGAAGGAATCGACGTTCCGTTGAAGCGGATGCTGTGGGACCCCGAGCCCTTCAGGCCGAGCATGTCGCCCCAGTCGTCGAGCATCTCCCACTCGCGGCGCGGGGCCACGAACAAGAGCTGGGGCGGCATGTCGTCGGGCGCGGCGCCCTCGGGCGAGGGGAGGATCGCCTGGCCCATGTAGAAAGTCGCGTACGGAGTTCCCGAGGCGAACGCGACCTGTCCGTTTATCTCCCACCCGGAATCGGTCCGGCCGGCCCGGCCGACCGGGGCGGCCACCGAGGAGCAGCGGAAGTCGCCGCCGGCGAAGATCTCGTCCTGGGCCTCCTGCGGCCACCACGAGCCGACCATCAGGGCGTGGTTCATGGCCAGCCCGACGCACCAGGCGGTGGACACACAGCCGCGCGCTATCTCCTGCACGACGCGCACGTAGGTCGGCACGTCGAACTCGTAGCCGCCGTAGCGGCGCGGCACGTAGAGGTGGTAGAAGCCCGCGGCCAGGAATGCCTCGTGCATCTCCTGTGAGTAGTACGTGCGGCGCTCGGTCGCCTCCTGGTCGGCGACCAGACGGGGTCGCAGCGCGACCGCTCGGGCGACCATCTCCTCAGGGGTCAGTCCTGGCTCCGGAGGCTCGAGCCTGGCCCCGACCGTCCCAGCACTGCTCATCAAGCGGATCGTAGGGCAGGATCGTCGGCCTGAGTTTGCAGTGCGCGCACGATCGCTTGCGCCACCGCGCGCGCCCCCGCTCGGCCCATCACCAGCGTGTAGTGGTTGACGTCCGGCACGTCGGTGACCCGCCGTTGATCGGGAGCCTCGGCCGCCCAGGCCGCCGCCAGCTCGGGCGCGATCATCGGATTGGGCTCGTCCTGTAGCCCGCGCGGGGCACGGAGCAGCTCGACCGGGACGGCAAGCCGGTGGGCGGGCTTGCCCATCTCGAACAGCTCGTGCGCGTCGGCGCGCACGGCCTCCTTGGCCACCGTCGAGCGCAGCTCGGGCGCCGCGCCATCCAGGTCGTGATCGGCGTAGGCAACGAGGTCGGCGTCGGCCAGGTCGGATCCGGCGAACGCCGGATGGGCGCGCCACCAGTCGTGGTAGGCCTCGCGGGTCTCGAAGGTCAGCTCGAGCCGCGCCAGCGCCGGCCCGAGGAAGGCGGCCAGGAACGGCTCGGGATCGACGTCCGCGATGGCCGGATTGGTCAGGCCGCCGTCGACCAGCACGGCGGCGCGCACCCGTTCGGGATGGTCTGCGGCCAACCGCGCCACCGCGTAGGCGCCGAGCGAATGGCCGACGAGCACCGCGCGCTCCAGGCCGCAGGCATCGAGCACGGCGAGGAGGTCGCGCGCGTAGGCCTCCATGCCGTAGGGAGGCGGCAGGGCGTGGCTGGCCCCGCGGCCCCGCAGGTCGACCGCGAGCAGCGCCGCGCGCCCCTCCAGAGCGCGGTCGACGGCCAGCCAGGCATGGCTGTTGGCGGTGATGCCGTGCACGGCGATCACCGGCTCGGCCGTGCCGGGGCCGGTGCCGAGCCGGAACAGGGCGAGCGCCCCGCCGCTAACCGGGATGTCAAACCTCGCGGTCACCGACGAGCTCCCGCACGCGCCAGGGCCGTGCCACCGCGACCCACGCGACCCCCGCGACGAGGAGCAGACCGCACAGCGTCCACCCGAGCGCGGTGGTCTGCAGGCCCACGTACTTGAGCCCTGAGGCGAAGATCACGAACGCGATGGCCGGACGCACGTAGCGGTCGGGGATCGTCGAGGACAGCATCGACCCGACGAGCACGGCGGGGACGCTCCCGATGATCAGCGACCCGGTCACGTCCAGCACGACGTGACCGAAGATCAGCGCGCCGATCGCGGCCGCGAGCGTCAGCGGAACCGCCTGGGTGAGGTCGGTGCCGACCAGCTGGTTGGCCCCGATCGTCGGATACACGAACAGCAGCAGCACGATCATCAGCGAGCCCGACCCGACCGAGGTCATGCCGACGATCAGGCCGCCGACGATCCCGATGGCGATCGTGGCCAACGGGCGCGGCTTGAGGTCGTGGACGACCCCGAGGCGGTGCTGTCCGGTGCGGCGGTCGAGCACGAAGCGCAGCGCCATCGCGCCGGCGCCGATCAGCAGCGCCGCGCCGAGCAGCGTCTCGATGTGGTGCGTGGCCGACTTGGTGTTGCCCAGCAGGTGCAGCAGATAGGCGCCCAGGAACGCGGACGGGACGGACCCGAGCACCATCCAGCGCACCAGGCGGAGGTTCACCGTGCCGGCGCGCAGATGCACGCCGGCGCCGAACGGACGCATCACGACGGCGGCAACGAGGTCGCTCGAGATTGCCGCCGCCGGCGTCACCCCGAACAACAGGATCAGCATCGGCGTCATCAGCGCGCCGCCGCCCGCCCCGGTCATGCCGACCAGCAGCCCGATGATGGCGCTCCCCAGAACGATGTACGGATCGATGTGCACGGTGTCTAGCGCGCTTCGGCGGGCGGCTTCGCGGCCCCGGTCGCTTTCGCGCGACCGGCCTCGCGCGCGAACGTGAGCAGATCGCCGGGCGCCTCGCCGGACAGAATCCAGGTCTCGCCGTCGGTCTTGACCAATCCGCGCCTGGCCAGGTCGGACAGCGCGGTCGTGACGGTCGGCCGGCGGGCCGCGACCAGGTCGGCCAGCACGGCATGGGTCAGGCGCAGCCGCAGCACTGTGCCGTCGCTACGCACCCGGCCCCAGCGGGCGGCCAGGTGCCACAGCAGCATGTGCAGGCGCACGTCGACCCGCGCCTGGTGGACGATCGCCATGTTCACCGACAGGTTCTTGGAGCGCTGGAGAGCGCGGGCGATCAGGCTCCGACCGAGCTCGGGATACTGAGCCAGCTGCTGCTCGAACTCGAGGTCGAGGGCGGCGAGACGGGTGGGTAGGACGATCGACCAGTCCGTGGAGAGCGGCAGGAGCGGCGAGATGCTCTCCTCGTTGGGACGCAGCAGGTCTCCTTCGCCGATCAGCTCGGCGCCGAAGCGCCCGTCGATTCCGACCCGGCGGATCATCAGCCCGGTCAGCACGAGCACGCCGATCCCGCCGCGGAAGCCGAGCGATCCCCGCCCGCCCCAACGTCCCGGCTGGAGCGAGAGCTCCGGCGCGACGCACTCCTCGACGGCCTGGCTCGCGGCGCTCGGGCGGGATCGCGTCCGCCAGCTCGGGGTCCTCCCTCAGCACGTGGCAAACCGTCGACGACGACACGACGCTCATCCCAGCCCCACACTCTGCCAGAGCTTCACGCCGGGAACGCGGTCGGCCGTGAGGGTGGCGAGCTCGGCCAGCGCGTCGATCACCACGTCGGGTCGCTCGAGCGGAGTCATGTGCCCGGCGTTCTCGAGCACGGTGAGACGCCGGAGCTGGGGCAGCATCTCGGCGATCCGCCGCGCGTGCGAGGGCGGCGTCAGCCGGTCTGCGGCGCCGGCGATCACGATCGTGGGGACGGTGAGGCGGGGCAGCGCGTCGTGCAGGTCCATCTCGGACATGGCGATCCCGATGTCGGCGCGAACCTGCGGCGGGCAGGTGACCAGCATCCGCTCGAAGAACGCCACCTGCGCCGGCGTGGCGTCCGGGCCGAACGCGATGTAGCGGATCGCCGCGTAGCTGAGCGGCGTCGAGTAGCGCGGGAGCGGCGCCCGGCTGCCCAGGAACCCGTGGCGGGCGATCAGCCCGGTTGACCGCCTGCGCGATCCCGGGGAGCGGAAGGATCAGGTGCTCGGCGATCAGGTCGTCGACCCCGGTGTTCAGTAGCGCCGCCGCCTTGACCCGCCGCTCCACGTCGTGCTTCTCGGCCCAGGAGGCGATCGACATCGCGCCGAGCGAGTGACCGGCCACCACCGCGCGCCGGCCTTCGGGGACGCAGGCGGCGAGCACCGCCTCGAGGTCCTCGCCGAAGCGCGGGATCGCGTAGTCGCCACCCTTGGCCGGGGCGCTGTCGCCGTGGCCGCGCAGGTCGTACGCCACCACCCGCAGGCCCCTGTCCACGAGCCCGCGGATCACGTAGGTCCAGTAGCGCAGGGCCTCGGTCCAGCCGTGCGCGAGCACCACGGTCTCGCCATCCTTCGGGCCCGAAGACCTCGACGTGCAGGGCGGTGCCGTCGGCCGAGGTAACGCTCCGCGCGCGACCGTGGGGGGTCTCCTCGAGCGCCTCCTTCTGAGGATCGTGCGCGATCCGGCGCATGTGCGCGGCCTCGACGGCACCGCTCGCGGCCAGAGCGCCGGCGGTGCCGGCCGCCGCCAGCAGCCAGCGACTGCGATCGCTGCCGGTGAGTGCGGGCAACTTCACGTAGTCGGCAAGGCTACCCCTGTCCGGACGGGGAGCCCGGCCCCACGGACGCCGGGCGAAGCCCGGCCCATAGCTAGGATGTCCGCCCGATGCGCATAGGCGTGCTTACCGGAGGAGGGGACTGTCCGGGCCTGAACGCGGTCATCCGCGCCGTGGTCCGCAAGGGGATCGACGCGTACGGTGATCAGCTGATCGGCTTTCGCGACGGCTGGCGCGGCGTGCTCGAAGGGTCGTTCATCGAGCTGACCATCGAGTCGACGCGGGGCATCCTCCCGCGCGGGGGGACGATCCTGGGCAGCTCGCGCACCAATCCCTACAAGCGCGACGACGGGGTCGACCGGGTCCGCGAGACGCTGCGCGACTTCAACCTGGACGGGGTCATCGCGATCGGCGGCGAGGACACCCTGGGCGTGGCCAACCGGCTGAACGGCGACGGGATCAACGTGATCGGCGTCCCCAAGACGATCGACAATGACCTCGGCGGAACCGACGTGACGTTCGGGTTCGACACCGCGCTGCACATCGCCACCGAGGCGATCGACCGGCTGCACACGACCGCGGAGAGCCACAACCGCATCCTGGTGGTCGAGGTGATGGGCCGGACCGCGGGCTGGATCGCCCTGCACTCGGGCGTGGCCGGGGGCGCCGACGTGATCCTGATCCCCGAGATCCCGTTCGACATCGACGAGGTGTGCCGGCTGATCCGCCGGCGCCACGAGCGCGGACGCTACTTCTCGATCGTGGTCGCGGCCGAGGGCGCGGTGCCCAAGGACGGGTCGATGCAGGAGGTCTCCCAGGCCGGCGGCACGGATGAATTCGGACACGTGCGACTCGGGGGGATCGGGTATGCGCTCGAGCGCGAGATCGAGGCCCGCACCGGGTTCGAAACGCGCGCGACCGTGCTCGGGCACGTCCAGCGCGGCGGCACGCCGACCGCATTCGACCGGGTGCTGGCCACGCGGCTCGGGCTGTGCGCGATCGACGCGGCGCACAAAGGCCAATGGGGAATGATGGCCGCCCTGCACTCGAACACGGTCGAGCTGATCGCGCTGGCCGACGCGGTGGCCGAGGTCCGGCGCGTCCCGGTGGAGCACTACAAGCAGTTCGACGTGCTCTTCGGCTAGTGGGCCTCCCCTCAGCGGCTCACCCACTAGTCGCAGCCGAAAACCTGAATTCACCGGCCCGTTTCTTTCCGGAGCGGCGATCGGGTTATGCTGCGCCGGTGACCGCCACCGAAACCACCACGGCTCTGGACAAGCTGTGCGTGGACACCATTCGCACGCTGTCGATGGACGGCGTCCAGAAGGCCAACTCCGGCCATCCGGGAACGCCGATGGCGCTGGCTCCCGTGGCCTACGTCCTGTATTCGCGTGTCATGCGCCACAGCCCGCGGCACCCGGATTGGCCCGATCGCGACAGGTTCGTCCTGTCGTGCGGCCATGCGTCGATGCTGCTCTATTCGACGCTGTACCTGGCCGGCTACGACGTCAGTCTCGAAGACGACATCATGCAGTTCCGCCAGCTCGGTTCGCGGGCGCCGGGGCACCCCGAGTATCGCGACCTGCCCGGGATCGAAGCCACCACGGGTCCGTTGGGTCAGGGGATCTCCCACGCGGTTGGGATGGCGCTGGCCGAGCGAATGCTCGCGGCGCGCTTCAACCGCCCCGGCCACGAGATCGTCGATCACCGCACGTTCGTGATCGCCTCCGACGGCGACCTCGAGGAGGGCATCTCGGGTGAGGCCTCCTCGATTGCCGGGCACCTCGGTCTGGGCCGCCTGATCTCGTTCTATGACGACAACCACATCTCGATCGAGGGCGACACGAAGCTCGCGTTCACCGAGGACGTGGGCAAGCGCTACGAGGCCTACGGCTGGCACGTTCAGAACCTCGGGGAGGACGTCGAGCTGGATTCGCTGCAGGGCGCGCTTCAGAGCGCGATCGCGGTGCAGGACAAGCCGTCGCTGATCATCGTGCGCACGCACATCGCGCAGGGCAGCCCCAACAAGCACGACACCGCCGGCGCGCACGGCTCGCCGCTGGGCGAGGAAGAGGTCAAGCTGACCAAGCAGGCGATCGGCTGGCCGTCGCTCGAGCCGTTCTTCGTGCCGCCCGAGGCGCTCGAGCACTTTCGGCGCTGCGTGGAGCGGGGCGCGGAGTACGAGTCCGAGTGGCGGACGCGATTCGACGCGTACGCCGGGGATCACCCCGAGCTGGCGCAAGAGTTCGAGCGGATGGTGGCCGGCCGACTGCCCGAGGGCTGGGACGCCGAGGTGCCGCGCTTCCACGCGTCGGGCACGATGACCGCGACCCGCAAATCGTCCGAGACCGTGCTCCAGTGGGCGGCCGCCCAGGTGCCCGAGCTGGTCGGCGGATCGGCCGATCTGGCGCCTTCGACGCTCACGCTGATCGACGGTGCGGGCAGCGTCGAGCCGGGCGAGTACGACGGACGCAACCTGCACTTCGGCATCCGCGAACACGCCATGGGCGCGATCGTCAACGGCCTGACGCTTCACTACTTCCGCGCCTACGGATCGACGTTCTTCACGTTCACCGACTACATGCGCGGCTCGATCCGCCTGGCCGCGCTGATGAAGCTCCCGTCGATCTTCGTGTGGACGCACGACTCGATCGGCCTCGGCGAGGACGGACCGACGCACCAGCCGATCGAGCACCTGGCCGGCCTGCGCGCGATGCCCGGGCTGCGGGTGGTCAGGCCGGCGGGCGCGAACGAGACCTCGCTGGCCTGGCACTACGCGATCAAGGCCACCGATCACCCGACGGGACTGGTGCTATCGCGCCAGGGCATCCCGACCTGGAACCCGGCGGCGGTGCCCGACGACGCGATCGATCGGGGCGCCTACGTGCTCCGCTACTCCTACAACGAGCCCGAGCCGCCGCAGCTCATCCTGATCGCCACCGGTACCGAGGTGCACATCTGTGCGCGCGCGGCCGATGCGCTCGAGGCCGACGGCATCGCGACCCGGCTGGTCAGCATGCCCTGCATGGAGAACTTCGCCGCGCAGGACGCTTCGTATCGAGAGAGCGTGCTCCCGGCGTCGTGTCGCGCTCGTGTCGCGGTCGAGGCGGCCAGCCCGTTCGGCTGGCGCGAGTGGGTGGGGGATGCGGGCGAGATCATCGGGATGGAGACGTTCGGCGCCTCGGCGCCCGCCGGTGCGCTCTACAAGCACTTCGGGTTTACCCCCGAGCGGGTGGCGGACGTGGGCCGGGAGGTAGTCAAGCGCGTGCCCTCCGGCTAGCGCTGAAACGGGGGTTTACGCATGAGCACGATCACCGAGCTGAACCCGCGCCTCGAGGCGCTTACCGCGGCGGGGGTGAGCGTGTGGCTCGATCAGATCCGTCGCTCGATGGTGGAGGGCGGCGAGCTCGCCCGCATGGTGGCGGTGGAGTCGCTGCGCGGAGTGACCTCCAACCCGGCGATCTTCGAGAAGGCCATCCTCGGCTCCGACGACTACGACGATGACCTTCGGACGCTGGCCCGGGACAACCTCGATTCGACCGCGATCTACGAGCACATCGCGATCCGCGACGTACAGCTCGCCGCCGACGTGCTGGCCGAGGTGCATCGCAACTCGAACGGGCGCGACGGGTTCGTGTCGCTCGAGGTGGCGCCGGAGCTGGCCCACGACACCGACGGCACGATCGAACAGGTGCGCTTGTTCTGGCAGCGGGTCGACCGGGCCAACGTGATGATCAAGATCCCCGGGACGCCCGAGGGCGTTCCGGCCATCGAGCAGGCGCTGTACGAGGGAATCAACGTCAACGTCACGCTGCTGTTCTCGGTGGCGGCCTACGAGAAGGTGGCCGAGGCTTACCTGAGCGCGTTGGAGCGCCGCCAGAACGAGGGGCTGTCGCTCGATGTCAACTCGGTGGCGAGCTTCTTCGTCTCGCGCGTGGACACCGTGGTCGACCGGCGTCTGGATCAGCTTGGGCGGGCCGACCTGGCCGGCAAGGCGGCGCTGGCCAACGCGCGTGCGGCCTACCGCAGGTTTCAGGAGCTTTTCAGCGGTCCGCGCTGGGAGGGGCTACGCAACGCCGGCGCGGCCGTGCAGCGACCGCTGTGGGGCTCGACCGGAGTCAAGAATCCGCACTATCCCGACACGCTGTACGTCGACGGGCTGGTCGGCGCGCACACGGTCAACACGATGCCCCTGCCGACGCTGCTCGCGTTCGCCGACGACGGCAAGGTGAGCGGTCCGAGCGCCGAGCAGGATCCAAGCGACGAACTTGCCGCGCTGGCCGAAGCCGGGATCGACCTCGATCAGGTGACCGACGAGCTGCTCGTCGACGGCGTCAAGCAGTTCGAGGAGGCGATGAGCCGGCTGCTGGCTGGTGTCGAGGAGCAGCGTGCCGCGGTGGTGACCGGCCAGCCGAGCCGGATCCAGGCCCGGCTCCCGATTCTCTTGACGGCGCCGGTGGGCGATCGGGTGCGACGGGCGGTGGCCGACAACGTGGCCCAGCGGGTGTGGCGAAAGGATGTGACGTTGTGGGGCGAGGCGGGGACGCTGGAGATCGAGGACCGGCTGGGCTGGCTGACCGTGTCCGAGCCGATGCTCGAGCACGCCGCCGACCTGCACGCGTTCGCCTCGGAGTGTGTCGAGGCCGGCTTCACCGATGCGGTCCTGCTCGGGATGGGCGGATCATCGCTGGGTCCCGAGGTCATCCGGCGTTCGTTCGGCGAGATTCCCGGGGCGCTGCGGCTGCAGGTGCTCGACTCGACCCATCCGGACGAGGTGCTCCGCGTCCAGGAATCGGTCGATCTCGAACACACGTTGTTCGTGGTCTCGTCGAAGTCGGGCTCGACGATCGAGACGCTGTCGCACTACCGGTATTTCGCGTCGATGGCCCGGCCCGATCAGTTCGTCGTGGTCACCGACCCGGGAAGCCCGCTCGCGCGACTGGCCTCCGACGACGGTCTGCGCCGATGCTTCCTGAACCCGGCCGACATCGGCGGGCGCTACTCGGTGCTCTCCTACTTCGGGCTGGTTCCGGCGGCGCTGATGGGGGTGAACATCGAGGCGCTGCTTCACCGCTGTCAGGTGGCCGAGCAGATGTGCGCGCACTACGACTCGAGCGAGTCCAACTCGGGCCTGTGGTTCGGCGCCACGATCGGGGAGCTGGCGCGCCAGGGCCGCGACAAGCTGACCTTCGTGGTGTCCCCGCCGATCGAAAGCTTCGGGCTGTGGGCCGAGCAACTCGTGGCCGAGTCGACCGGCAAGCACGGGCGCGGAATCCTGCCGGTGGTCGACGAGCCGCTCAGCGACTCGGTCGAGGTCTACGGGGAGGATCGGGTGTTCGCCTACCGGCGCAACCCGCATCAGCCCGAGGAGCGCCTGGACGCGTTCATCGAGCAGCTCGCCGCGGCCGGACATCCGACGATCACACTGCCGGTCCACGGTGCAGCCGATCTCGGGCGGATCTTCTTCCTGAGCGAGTTCGGGGTCGCGGTGGCTGGCTGGGTGCTCGAGATCAACCCGTTCGACCAGCCCAACGTGCAGGAGGCCAAGGACGCCACGGCCCGGGTACTCGAGTCGGGGGGCGCCGCCGGTTCTGCGGGTTCGGCGGGTTCTGCCGCAGACGCCGAGCTGCGGGCGCTTCTGAGCGATCTGCGCCCCCCGGGATACGTGGCGATCCTGGGCTACGCGCCGCCATCTCCTGAGCTCGAGGCGGCGGTCGCCGAGCTCCGCATCGCCATCCGGGCCGCCACCGGGGTCGCCACGACGTTCGGCTACGGCCCGCGCTACCTGCACTCCACCGGGCAGCTGCACAAGGGCGGCCCATCGACAGGGCGCTTCTTGCAAATCGTCGGCGCGCCCGAGCGCGATGCCGAGATTCCCGGGGCCGGATACACGTTCGGGACGCTGATCGCCGCGCAGGCGGCGGGCGACCTCGAGACGTTGCGGGCCCATGGCCTGCCCGCGGAGCGGGTAGAGGCGCAGGGAGACCCCGCCGACGCCGTCCGGGCGCTGACCGAGCGGATCACCGCGATTCTTCAGGAGAACTGAGCCTATGCAGAGCGCAGCCGTGGCCACCGAGTTCGAGCAGGACAACCCGCTGATCGCGGGTCTCGAGCGCCTACCCGTCCGGCCCACGTCACTGGTGATCTTCGGGGCGACCGGCGATCTGGCTCATCGCAAGCTCCTCCCGGCGCTCTACAACCTGGCCCACGAGGGGGCGCTTCCCGAACGCTTTGAGCTGATCGGGGTGGCCCGCAGCGAGTTCACCCACGACGAGTTCCGCGACGAAGCGCGGCAGTCGATCGAGCGGTTCTCCCGTCGGCAACCCGACCCGAAGGTGCTGAACGGGTTGCTCGGCGAGATGCGCTACGTGTCGGGTGGCTTCGACGACGACAACGTGTACAGCGCCCTGGGAGACACGCTGCGTGAGTTCGACGAACGCGCGAGCGAGCCGCTCAATCGCGTTTTCTACCTCTCGACCGCGCCGCAGTTCTTTCCGGTGATCTCGGGCAAGCTGGGCAACGCGGGGCTGTCACAGTGCGAGCAGGCGGAGACGCGCATCGTGATCGAGAAGCCGTTCGGCTACGACCTCGCATCGGCCCAGCAGCTGAACACCGAGGTCCTCGAAGTGTTCGAGGAGTCCCAGGTGTTCCGGATCGATCACTACCTCGGCAAGGAGACGGTCCAGAACCTCATGGCGTTGCGCTTCGCCAACGCGTTGTTCGAGCCGGTCTGGAACCGGAACTTCATCGATCACGTCCAGATCACCGCGGCCGAGGACATCGGGATCGGCGGGCGAGCCGGCTACTACGAGGGCGCGGGCGCGCTGCGCGACCTGGTCCAGAACCACATGATGCAGCTGCTTGCCCTGCTCACGATGGAACCGCCCAGCTCGTTCGACGCCGATCGCGTACGCGACGAGAAGCTCAAGGTGCTCGAGGCAATCGTGCCGCCTTCGCCCGGAGACGTTCCCTCGATGACGGTGAGAGGGCAGTACGGCGCCGGGACGGTGGGCGGCAAGAAAGTCACTGGCTATCTCGAGGAGGAGGGCGTCGATCCGCACTCACGCACGGAGACCTACGCGGCGCTGCGCCTGACCGTGTCGAACTGGCGCTGGGCCGGGGTGCCGATCTATCTGCGCACCGGCAAGCAGCTCGCGCGCAAGGTCACCGAGATCGTGGTCACGCTCAAGCCGGTTCCCCACCTGGCCTTCAAGAACATTGGGTCGATCGGGGTGCAGCCGAACCAGATCATCCTGACCGTGCAACCCGACGAGGGTGTTTCGGTCTCGCTGGGGGCGAAGATCCCCGGCCCGACGATGCGGATCCGCCCCGTGAACATGGAGTTCCGGTATGGAACCTCGTTCATGTCGGAATCTCCCGAGGCATACGAGCGGTTGATCCTCGACGCGATGCGGGGCGACGCGACGCTGTTCACACGCGGCGACGAGATCATCGCGCTGTGGGGGATCATCGACCCGATCCTGCAGGCATGGCACGCCGACACCGAGTCCCCGATCCCGCAGTATCAGGCCGGCTCGGCCGGACCGGCCGAGGCCGACGCGCTGCTGGGCGACCGCAGGTGGCGGCGGCTGTGAGCGAAGACGTCTGGTCGGCCCAGGACACCAACCCGGATGCCATCGAGGCGGCGATGCGCGAGCTGCTGCGCGAGCGGCATGCCGCCAACCAGGGGCTGGCGCCGGCGCGGGTCCTCAATCTGATCGTGGTGGTGGATCGCTCGTGGAAGGGCGAGATCGCCAACCGGCTCGAGCGCGTGGGGCGCTACCACGCCTCGCGCACGATCCTGTGCGCGGTGGAGGACGGCCGAGACACGCTCGACGGGTTCGTGGCCATGAGCTACGACGAGCGCTCGGGGATCGGCGTGATCCGCGAGCAGGTCGAGATCGATATCGGGCCCGAGCATCTCAGCGCGCTCGGGACAATCGTCGACCCGATCGTGATCGCCGAGATCCCCACCGTGCTCTGGTCCCCCCATGGTCACGACGAAGCGGTCGAGGCGCTCGCCGGGATGACCGACGTCATGCTGATCGACTCGGACGACGCGCCGGACCCGGCGACCGGCCTCGAGCTCGCCGAGCAGGAACTGGGCGCGGCCTATGTCGTCGATCTGGCCTGGTTGCGCACGACGCCATGGCGCGAGCGCCTGGCGGCCAGTTTCGATCCGCCGGGAAGGCGGGCGCAGCTCGCCTCCGTGGACGGCTTCACCGTGCGCCATCACGTGAACTCCAAGGCGAGCGCGCTGCTGTTGGCCGGATGGATCTCCTCGCGCCTGCACTGGGACATCCGGCCGCTCGAGTCGGTCAACGGATCCGGTCTACGCGGCCGCGCCTACACCAACAATCCGCGCTATGTCGACATCCGCCTGCAGCCGTTCGAGCAGGATGTGCCGGGCCTGGCCGGGGTCACGGTGGCCTGGCAGGCCGGATGCACGCTGTCACTGGACCGGGCCCAGGGTGGGCTGCGGGCGCACGAGTACTCGCCGGACCGCGGCGGGCAGGAATGGCTGGTGCTCGGAGGCTCGCGCGGGGAGGGCGGAATCCTGGGTGAGGGAATCAGGCAGGCACATCTGCGGGATCCCACCTACGCACCGGCACTGCGAGCAGCCAGGGAGCTCTGTCCCGATGACGCTTGAGATCGAGATCCTCGACGATCCGGCGCGTGCCTGCGCAGCAATGCTCGTCGGCGTCGCCGCCGGCGGCGGACACATCGTGCTCACCGGCGGGTCGACGCCCCGGATCGCCTACGGCGAGTTCGTCGAGGCGGTCCGGACCGTGGGCATCGACGTGTCCGGGTGCGTGATGTGGTTCAGCGACGAGCGTTGTGTCCCGCCGGAGGACGAGCGCTCGAACTACGGGATGGCCCGGGAGTCGCTGCTGGAGCCCCTGGCGGAGTTCGGCGGCGTGCCGACCGTGCACCGGATGCGCGGTGAGCTCGGTCCGCAGGCCGGCGCTTCGGAGTACGAGCGCTCGCTCCGCGAGGCCGGCTCGCCGCGGTTCGATCTGGTGGTGCTCGGGATCGGGCCCGACGGGCACCTCGCCTCGATGTTTCCCGACCAGGAGTCGCTCTCGGAGCGCTCCCGGCCGGTCCTCGGCGTGGAGCAGGCCGGGCTCGAGCCGTATGTCCCGCGGATCACGCTCACGTTTCCGGCGCTGGTGAACGCGCGCCAGATCGTGTTCCTGGCCACCGGGGAGTCGAAGGCGGAGGCGGTCGCAAAGGCATTCGGCCCGGACGCCAAGCCCGACCCCCACGTGCCCTCCTCGCTTCTCCCTTCGCTCGCGAAGGACGTCGAGGAGTTCAAGGTGCTGCTCGATCGCGATGCCGGGAAGCTCGTGGAGTCGGTGGCGGAGCGCGCGTGAGCTCGGTCATCGGCGTCGACCTGGGCGGCACCAAGGTCGTTGTGGCGTGCCTGCGGGGCCGCGAGATCGGCGACTCGGTTCTCGAGGCGACCGACCGCTCGGCAAGCGGCGCGCTGATCGACCAGCTGGTCGCGCTGGTGGATCGGATCCGTCCCGACGATCTCGCCGGGGTGGGGATCGGAGTTCCCTCGGTCGTGGAGTTCGCCACCGGCCGGGTGGTCTCCTCGGTCAACATCCCGCTGACCGACGTTCCGTTGCGCCAGGTCCTCGGCGAGCGGCTCGGCGTACCGGTGTTCGTCGACAACGACGCCACCGTGGCCGCGCTGGCCGAGGCCCACGATACGGACCTCCGGCTGGTGGCTCGCAACCTGGTGATGCTCACGGTCGGCACCGGGGTGGGGGGCGGAATCGTCCTCGGGGGGCGGAGCTATCGTGGCGCCACGGGGGGCGCCGGCGAGTTCGGCCACACCCTCGTCGGTCTCGATGTAGGTGGCGATGCATCGGTGCCGTCGCCGGGCCCGCACTTTCCCCAGCCCGGGTCGCTCGAGTATGCGGCGGCCGGCCACGCGCTCGACCGGCTGGCCGCGGAGGCCGCCGAGTCGCACGCCGATTCCGCTCTGGGGCAGATGAAGGCCGACGGGAAGCCGGTGCTGGGCGCCGATGCGGTCGAGGCCGCGCAGAATGGCGACGCCGAGGCGGCGCGGATCGTCGAGATCTGGGCCGAACGGGTCGGGATCGGAATCGCCAATGCGATCAACACGTTCGATCCCGAGGAGGTCGTGATCGGCGGTGGGGCGGCCCGGGCCGGCGAGTTGCTGCTCGAGCCGGCGCGCCGCGTGGCGCTCGGGTACGTGGTCCCGGGGCTCGGTGGGGGGACGAGCATCCGCCTGGCCTGGCACGGCGTGCAGGCCGGAGTCCTCGGCGCCGCGCTGCTCGCCGCCCAGGAGGTCGAGGCGGCAGCTCATCGGACGGAGGTCAACGGGCCCGGATCGACCGGGTCGAATGCGGCGGAGAGGTTGCACCTCAACGCCCACGAGGAAGCGAGCGGGTCATGAGCAAGCGAGTCATCGAGTGCAACATCTGCGGCGAGCCGCTGTCGGCGGCGACCGACGAGGAACTGCTCGGGCAGGTGATGGGCCACGTCGAGGCCGAGCATCCGGACTCGGCCCTGGACGAAGAACAGGCGCGGGAGATGATCGACCGCGAGGCCTACGACGCCGGCGACGCCTAGGCGACGCGTTTTCTTCCAGGGATCGGGGGTAGGGCATGCAGATCGTCCTCGTGCGGCACGGCGAGACCGAATGGAGCCGCAGCGGGCAGCACACCAGCCGCACCGACCTGCCTCTGGTCGAGGAAGGGCGGGAGCGGGCCCAGGCGCTCGCGCCGATCCTGGCGCGTTGGGACTTCTCTCTGGTCCTGACCAGCCCGCTGCGCCGAGCCCGGGAAACGTGTGAGCTGGCCGGATTCGCGGACCGGGCGGAGGTCTGCGAGGACCTGCGCGAATGGGACTACGGCGACTACGAGGGCCTGACCACGCCGCAGATCCGCGAGGAGCGGCCGGACTGGAGCCTGTGGCGAGATGGATGCCCGGACGGCGAGCAGCCCGATCAGGTGGGCGCGCGGGCTGACCGGGCGCTGGAGAGGCTGCGGTCGGGCGGGGGAGACGCGCTGGCCTTCGCCCACGGTCACATCTTCCGGGTGATCGCGGCACGGTGGATCGAGCTGCCGGCGTCCGGCGGCGCCCGGCTTTCGTTGGAGGCGGGCGCGGTGTGCGCGTTGGGCTTCGAACGCGAGACGCAGGTGATCGCGCTCTGGAACGAGACGGCTCAGTAGGCGGCGCGCCCGCGCAGTGAACTTGCGCGGGGGGTGACGTTTGTCACCCCCGATTTCGGCCGCGCGCCACTTACGCGGCGTGCTCCCGCCGCCTAGTCTGGCGGCATGAAAACGACGACCACTGAGACAGACGGACTCGCCATCGAGGTGCGCGACCTGCGCAAGTCCTACGGCGAGGTCGAGGCTGTACGCGGAGTGAGCTTCGAGGTTCTGCGAGGCGAGGTGTTCTGTCTGCTTGGACCGAACGGCGCTGGGAAGACCACCACGGTCGAGATCCTCGAGGGGTATCGCGAGCGGACTGCGGGCGAAGCGAGGGTGCTCGGCATGAACCCGGCGCGGGCGCACCGCGAGCTGCGCGATCGCGTCGGCATCGTGCTCCAGCAGTCCGGCGTGCAGACTGACCTGACTGTCGCCGAGCTGATCGAGATGTACGGCCGCTACTACTCGCGTCGCCGGCCGGTCGATGAGCTGATCGAACTGGTTGAGCTCGGCGAGAAGCGTGATGTGCGGGCGCGGAATCTGTCCGGCGGGCAGCTTCGCCGGCTCGATCTCGCGCTCGGGCTGGTCGGAGATCCCGATCTGCTGTTCCTCGACGAGCCGACCACGGGGTTCGATCCCGGGGCCCGGCGGCATGCCTGGTCGACGATCCGCACGCTGTGCGACCTGGGCAAGACCGTGTTCCTGACCACCCACTACATGGACGAGGCGCAGCACCTGGCCAACCGCGTGGCGGTGATGAACGCCGGACAGATCATCGCGATCGGGCGGCCCGAGGAGCTCGGGGGGCGGGACCTGCGGCCGGCCGAGATCCGGTTCACGCTGCCGTCGGACTGGTCGATGGGTGACCTCCCCGACTTTCCGTGCGAGGCGCGCAGGCTCGAGGGCGATCGCGTTCTGGTGTCGACCAAGGAGCCGGTGGTGGCCGCGCAGCGGATCACCACGTGGGCGCTCGAGCACGATGTCGACCTCGGCCATTTCTCGGTCAGCCAGCCGAGCCTCGAGGACATCTACCTGGAGCTGACCAAATCCGGGGACGAGAACGACGACGTTGCCGAGGAGGCGATTCGATGAGCGCGGTTGCCACAATTTCGTGGAAGCGGGACCTGGGGCTGGTGGCCTGGCAGATCCGCTATGAGCAGCGCGCCTACTGGCGCAACCGCGGGCGCGGGATCTTCACGTTCGTGTTCCCGCTGATGTTCCTGGTCATCTTCGCGTCGCTGAACAAGGGCACGCACCTGAGCAGCCAGGGCGGGATCCCGTACGACGATTTCTTCGTGCCCGGGATCCTGGCCTACGGGGTGATCGCCACCACCTACGTCAACATGGCGATCGGCACGGCGATCCTGCGCGATCAGGGCGTGCTCAAGCGCATGCAGGGTACGCCGCTCCCGCGGTGGGCGTACATCGCGGCTCGGATCGGCTCGACCGTGGTGATCGTGCTGGCCATGACCGTGCTCACCCTGGGGCTGGGCGTCATCGCGTACGGGGTGCACGTCCGAGCATCGACGCTGCCCGGGCTGATCCTCACGTTGGGACTCGGCACCGCCGCGTTCACCACGCTCGGGATCGGGATCACCCGGTTCATCCCGAATGCGGAAGCGGCGCCCGTCGTCGTGAACCTCACGATCCTGCCGCTTACCTTCATCTCCAGCATCTGGTTCCCCACGAACGGGATGCCGAGGGCCCTGATCGACATCGCGAAGATCTTCCCGCTCCGGGCATTGGCGGACGGCTTGGAGTACGCGTTCAACCCGTTCACGACCGGCGCGGGTCTCAAGGGAGAGGATCTCCAGACGCTCGCCATCTGGACCGCGATCGGGATCTTCCTGATGTTCCGGTTCCTGCGTCAGCCGGCCGGCGAGGTGGCATGAGCCGCGGCTTCGATGAGTGTGACCGGCCGGACACGGGTCCGGCCGGTCGTTTCGGCGGGATGCTGAGCGGCAGTCTCTTCTACCGTCGCTCGCCGGGCGGAATTCGCTTGTCCGCCGCCCTGATCTGGCTGGGGTTCATCGTCTTCCCGCTGATCGATGCGATCGGCAAGCGCGGGCCCGTCGTCCGGCACGGGCTGATCATCGGCGGCGCCGCGCTGTTCGTGGCCGCGTACGTGAGCCTGGTAGTGACGTGGCGCGGTCACCGGCGCACCCGCCTGACGCTGCCGCTGTTCGGCGTCCTGCTGGCCGTCGCGGTGGCACTCACTGTGTCCAACGGTGCCTCGTGGGGCTTCTTGTTCACCTACTGCGCCGCCTGCGCGGCGGTCGTCGCGCCCGAGGGCCTCGGCTTCTACGGTGTCACGTTGTGCTCGACGCTCGCCGGCGTCACGTCTGCGATCGGGGGCGCCAACGGCGGGACCGTGGTGAGCTACGTGGCCAGCTCGGCGGGGATCGGACTCCTGATGGTCGTGATGAGTGACCTGCGCCAGCGCAACCATCAGCTCAGCCAGGCTCGCGCGGAGCTCGCCGAGATGGCCGTCGCCCGGGAGCGTGAGCGCTTCGCCCGCGACCTGCACGATCTGCTCGGCCACTCGCTCTCGGTGATCACGCTCAAGGCGGAGCTGGCCAGGCGCCTGCTGGCCGATCGGCCCGGCGACGCCGCCGCGCGCGAGGTAGCTGAGCTGGAGCAGGTCGCCCGCACCGCGTTGGGGGAGGTCCGCGAGGCGGTCAGCGGCTACCGACAGCCCACGCTCGAGGGCGAGCTGGCCGGCGCGCGCATGGCGCTCTCCGCTGCCGGCATCGAGGCCGACGTGCAACAGGCCCGCGTCACGCTCGACCCGGCGGTCGAGGCCGTGCTGGCCTGGACCGTGCGCGAAGGCGCGACCAACGTCATTCGCCACAGCGGCGCGCGGCACTGCACGCTGCGGATCACCGCGAGCCTGACCGACGCCGGCGTCGAGGTGATCGACGACGGTACCTCCCATCCCGCCGGGGCTAATGGCCGGAGCGGCGGTGGACACGGCATCGACGGCCTGGCCGAGCGGGCCCGGCTTGTCGATGGGACGATTTCGGCGGGCTCCCTCGCCGACGGCGGCTATCGCCTCGCGGTCACCGTCCCGGTCCCGCGCACGTGATCCGCGTGCTCCTGGCCGAGGACCAGACCATGGTCCGCGGGGCGCTGGCGAGCCTGCTCAACCTCGAGCCCGACATCGAGGTGGTGGCGCAGGTCGCGCGGGGCGACGAGGTGGTGGCGGCGGCGACCGCCGCGGTGCCGGACGTCGCGCTGCTCGACATCGAGATGCCGGGGCGGAGCGGACTCGACGCCGCCGACGAGCTTGCGCGGGCCATGCCTGGCTGTCGCATCTTGATCTTGACCACGTTCGGGCGCCCGGGCTATCTGCGCCGCGCGATGGAAGGCGGCGCGGCGGGTTTTCTCTTGAAGGACGCTCCCGCGAGCGAGCTCGCCTCGGCGATCCGCCGCGCCGTCGCCGGCGAGCGCGTCGTCGACCCGGGACTCGCCGCCGCGGCGCTGAGCGCGGGGGAGAGCCCGCTCACGGCGCGCGAGCACGAGGTGCTGCGCGCCTCGCGTCTGCACCACACCGTCGCGGATTTGGCGCAGGCGCTGTATCTGTCTCCCGGGACCGTCCGCAACCACCTCTCCTCGGCGATGCAGAAGCTCGACGCGCGTAATCGAGCGGAGGCCGTCCGGATCGCGGAGGAGAAGGGCTGGCTGTAGAGCGTGGTCGAGAAAGCGGCCTATATGGCGGCTTTCTCGACCAGGTTCCCTGTCGGGAGCGTCCAGCACCTCGATGCGGCTGAGAGGACTCGAACCTCCACGTCCCGAAGAACACAGGCACCTGAAGCCTGCGCGTCTACCAATTCCGCCACAGCCGCGGAGGCAAGAAATTAGCAGGGTGGAGGGTGGCCGGGTGGGCGTTACGTGCCTCGCAGCCGCACGGTACGCTTGCCCCGCTACGCTCAAGGAGGTCGCTTTCGCGGCCCGTCTCGCCGCTATCGTCTAGGGGACTAGGACGCCGCCCTCTCACGGCGGAAACCCGGGTTCGAATCCCGGTAGCGGTATAGCCGGATTTGCAGGGATTTTGAAGTCGAGAGGTCTCCGGCTCGCCGCCTCATTCGGCCGTTGTGCGTACCAGGCGCGTACCGACTTCGCGTCGGGCCTTCGCGATCTCGGCGTCCGCGTCGATCCGCTCGCGATCTTCGAACTCGTCGATCAGATGCGCGTACGTCGACAGGAACACCGCGAGAGTGTGTCCGAGTTGCTTCGCGCACCAGATCGGCTGCTTGCCCTCGGCGAGTAGCAGGGAAGCGAACGAGTGCCTCAGGTCATACGGGCGCGGAACCGGATCGAGTCCCACCGCGCGGCAGGCCGGCGCCCAACGGTCGGCGCGCCACATCTGCCACGCGTTCTTGTCCCACGGCTTGCGGTCGTCGTCGAGCAGGATGAGCGTCTTCTCGGGCGGGCGGCCGATGGCGAACTTGTACTCGCGGACGTCCTGCGCGAGCGCCGACAGCAGACGCACGGTGCGATGCTGTCGATTCTTCGTCGGCTTGCTCGAGCCGTCGGGGTTGGCCGCGCGTTGTACGAGGATCGTGTTCTCGCGGAATCCCTCCAACGGGAGCGCGCGCAGTTCGCCCGGCCGCAAACCGGCATAGGCCAGGATCGACACGATGAGAGCATCCCGCTGGCGCGTCTGTGGAGTGCCGGGCGCCGGCAGTGTGTACCGCCGTCTGGCGCGTTGCCCCGGCGCTGACGCGCCGATCTCCCGGTCGGGCGGGGTGAGCATCGCCTGGCGGATGCGCTCGACCACCGCGGGTGAGAGCGGTTGCACCGCATCGCGCGGCGCCGACCTCGGAGCGCGTACGAGCGAGAGCGGGTTAGCCATGATCGCGCCGTTCTCGGCAGCGTGGCGGAGGACGCTTGAGAGCAGCGTGCGCGCCTTGTGGATCGTGCCGGGACTGACGCCGGCCTTGATGAGCGCGGCTTGCCATCCGGACAGCAGCGGGGCGCCGAACTGGCCGAGCGGTACGTCATCGAGCCACGGCGCGATGTGGACGCTGTAGACCTCGGCGTAGCGGTTCCGCGTTGAGTCGGCAAGCATGACCGCGTGTTCGGGAGCCCACCGCTCCGTCACCCATTTTCCAAGTGTCGGGCCGCCGCGAGTCGTGAGCTGCTGGACGGCGATCGGACCGAGCTGCTTTCGACGCTGAACCTCGCGGTCCCAGGCGTCGGCGTCCTTCTTGAGGGCGAACATGCGAGATCGGTTGGCGTCGTTCTCCCGCCAGCGGACCTCCCATCCGCGTGTGCCGTCCTTGCGAGTCCTCGGCCTGACGCTCATTCCGCGTCGCTCCCGTTCCGACGGCTGACCGTCGCATTGGTGAGGCTCAGGGTCCTCGCTACACCGCGCCGGTCCAGTTCGTGGGCGAGGGCCGGCGCGACCGGCGCACCGCGCCCACGCGCGACGCGGCGGACGCGGTGCTGCGCGGCGCCTAGCTCCACGTCGCGCATGCCGTAGTTGGGGGTGAGTGTCGGCGCTTCGCTGACATCAGTTCTCGCTCGCCTCGCTTTGGGTCGTACGCTACTCCGAGCAATCTGCGCGGGACAAACGCCAGGGAGCCGCCGGCTCGCTACCGGGAGCCGGCGGTGCCCGCGGTGCGAATCGCGTCCGCAGCCGCGGTGCGGGGACGCGACCGCAGCGGGGCGAGGATTGGGGGCGCTTGTCCGGGAGGGCTGTGCGCGGGCGCGAGTATCAGCTCGGCGGGATCAAACCGCCAATGGCGGCCGACCCGCCGTGCCCCCGCAACTCGGCCGGCAGCAGCCGCCCGCGTGAGTGTCTTCGGATGGATGCCGAGGCGCTTTGCCGCCTCGCGAGGGGAGAGGAGACGGTCCTCCGAGGTGCGCTCGCCGAGCAGCACCCGAAGCTCTTGACGTGCGCCTGGGTTCGCGCGCAGCTCGTCAAGAATCGCCAGGACGAGTGTGTGCGCCACTCGCGCATCCGCGCTGGGTCCCTTGGCCGATCCTCGAACGTGGTCATGCGCGTGGGCGGGGAGGTGTGCTGCGGCTGGCACGTTCCGGCCAACCTGTTACGAGCGTGAGTCGAGCATGGTGCCCGTCGGTGCCCAGCTGGAGGCAGTTGTGGTTTCGATCATCTTCGTGGGGTTCCGAGCTTCTGCGCGAGTCGCTTCTGGAGGACCGCATGCAGCATGTGGCGCGGGAGCAGGGCGGCGGTGAGCGAGCTGGGGGAGAGCAGCGCGTCGAGTTGCTCCAGGGTCCAGGTCGAGCTGCGGGTAGCGAGCACGACTTCGACCAGGACTTGTTCGCACCATTCGTGCACCTGTCCTTCGATCACGGTGCGGGCGCCGGGTACGCCCTGGTAACGCCTGCACCAGTGGCCGATCAGGTCGGTGATGGCGCGGAAGTCGGCGTTGATGGTGAGCTCATGCCGCGAGGGGTGGTAGCGGGCGGCCTCATCCTCGAGGTCGCCGAGTGCGCGGGTGCCGTCCCGGCCGGAGATCCACGCGACGTCGGGTAGATCTAAGGGCGGCTCGGCGCGCCCGTCATCGGCCTCGCGGATGGCGAGGTCGCCTCGAGCGTCGGCGTTGAGTGAGGTCCGATTCGCATCCGCGCCGACGCGTGCCTCGCGGGTCGAATGCCCGACCGGTGGCGAATCGCGCTGAGATCGCATCGGCTCGGAGATCGCCGGCACCGTGGCAGGCACGCGGGGCGGGCGCGGCGGGCGGTAGCGGCTGAGGCGGTAGAGCGGCATGATCGCGGTCACGCGCTGGCGGATCGCCTCCTCGACGCGGGACTGCGTCCGCGCTGGCCGCTCGTTCCTGCAGCTGGCGGATCTCGGCAGGCATCGCGGCCGCGAACTCCTCACCCCAGCGAGCCCATGGCAGCGGCTCGTGGTCAAGCAGCAGCAACGTCCGGGCGGTGTTGCACTGCAGACGGCCGGCCTGGACGTGCGGTTCGATGTGTAGTACCACCCGCTCGTAGCCGAAGCGGATGCCGAAGTCCTGAAGGCGCCCGTACCCGCCACGGGTTTGCGGCAAGATGTCGTAGAGCTCATCGTCATAGACGGCGGCGACGTGGCCGGTCGAGGCCCAGATCGCGGCCTTCCCGCCGGCGGACCGCGATGGTCGTCGTCGAGCACCCACCAGCGGCGCGATGGCGTCGCTCAGCTGCACGGCCCCGCAGCGATCGCGCGCTGCTGGAGGTGGTGCTGCTCCCCGTGGATGCGCTGCAGCTCTCGCGGCTGGCGTTGCTGGTCGCGGACGAGCACCTCGACCTGCTCGGGGAGTCGCAGGAAGCGGCCGTTGAGGTAGCGAGTGATCCATCGCCGGCGGCCTTCGGTGACACTGTCGGGGGCCTGGATGGTGTCGTGGCGCTCGTGCCGGCCGAGCAGCACGACCTGGGTGCCGTGGTCCTGTCCTCGCAGCAGCCACGGCTTCTCCTGCTCGTCGAGCGGGCGCCAGAAGTCGCTGCGCCCGTCCGGCCAGCGCTGGGGCTCGAGCCCCCAGCGGCCGTCGGGGTGGCGCTTGAAGCAAACCAGCGCGCCCTGGCCCCGATGCCACGAGCGGTACTCCAGTCCGTGCGGGTTGCGCGAGCCGGCGGCGATTTTCGCGCCGACACCGAAGTTACGCGGCGGCGGATTGCTCGCGGCCGCTCGAGGCCAGCTGGTTGATGTACTGGCGCAGCTGCTCAGGCGTCATGCCGGTGCCGGTATCTGTGACCGACAGCTTGCGCACCCGGCCGCCCGAGGCGTCGAACCGCAGCCAGTCCATGTCCCACACGACGCGGCCGCCGGCGCGGTCGCCGAGCGCGGCGATCGCGTCGAGCCCGTTGACGGTCAGCTCGCGCAGACCTTGAAGGTCGGTGCACTCGCTGCCGAGGCGCTCGAGCAGGAAGGTGGGGTTGGCGACCGACAGCTCATGCCAGCCGTCGACCGCCGCCGCCTCGGGGTCGGCTGCGTGGTCGTGCTGCGAAAGCTGGCCGGGCACCTCGTTTGGTAGGTACCGGGCGTCTCGGCCGATGGCCCCGGCAGACGCTGCCCGTCAGCCGTCGGGGAACGCGTCTGCTGTGAGCTGCAGGCCAGGACCCGTAGATGTCGATGACGGTCGACGGCGCCGGCCAGTCTCGAGCTAGCAATCGCTCGAGTGCCTGCGCCGCCACGTCTGCGGGCGTGCGTCCGAGACCAGTCGGTTGACGACGGTGGCCCGCCATATCGCTGTCGCCATTCGTGCATCGCGTCGCGCACCCAGTCGCGCGTGCGGGTCGATGCGATTGCCCCGGGATGGCAGCTCTTGCAGTACGCGTACGCGTCGCCCTTGCCGCCGCGCGCGGTGGTTGGGGCGCCGCAGCCTCGGCACACTCCCTGATAGTGGCGCTTCACCGCGCGCGCCTTCTCGCCGGTCGGATCGTAGAGGTAAGCCTTGACTGTGGCCTGTGCGCGGCCGAGCCGGCGGGCGACCTCGGCGATCGAGAGGCCCTCCTCGTCGCGGTAGTGGTGCGCGAGTGCGACCGCCCGACGGCGCTCCTCGACGCGGTCCAAAGCCACCATGCTCGACACCGTACGGGCGCCGGCCGACGCGACAAGATTCCTGCCTCGGAATGCGTCAAGAGGGTATCCCGGTGCGGACCGACCGTCTCCCTTCGCACGACCAAAGGGTTGGCACTCCCTGGTGCAATCGGCGCCCGTTATCGGCTATCCGGTCGAGTACGCCAGGATCAGCGCCGCGAAGCTGGGTGGTGACCCACCGGCGCGGAGGACCTCGTTCAGCTGCTCGCTCCGATGGTGGGTTCGCGTTGACGACGTCGCGGAACCAAGGGTTGGCCTGTCTTCCCGAGACAACGGGTCTACGCACAGGAAGCGAAGCCAAGACAAGCGCCACGGCTAAGCCCGGATGCGTTCTTTCAGAGCGGTTGCGACGACGGGTGGAACCAGACGCTCGATTTCCCCGTCGAAGGTCGCGAGCTCCTTGACTCCGCTTGACCTCAAGAAGCTGTATTTCGCGGAAGCCATGAGAAAGACGGATTCGACGTCGGGTGCCTGCGTCCGATTGAGTTGAGCCATCTCGAGCTCGTACTCGAAGTCGCTGATCGCCCGCAGGCCTTTGACTATCGCCTTTGCGCCGCGCGACCGTGCGTACTCGACCAAGAGGGTGCTAAATGGTTCTACGCGTACGTTCGGGAGCTCGCCGGCGGCCTGCTCGATGAAGCGGACGCGCTCGCAGGCCGTAAACATCGTTTTGTCTTTGCGTGACGGGTGATTGACGACGGCCACGATGACGTGGTCGAAGATCGCGGCGGCTCTTTCGATTACATCGAGGTGGCCGTACGTAATTGGGTCAAAGGTTCCTGGGCACACGGCAACACGATTGTTTGGTGGCACGTCTCGCACCTATATCGTTTTGGAACTCGTGGTCAGGTTCCATGCCGCACTGGCATCAGAAGGTGGGCTGGTACTCGCCGAAGACGTCGCGCATCGCGGCGCATACCTCTCCCAACGAGCAGCGGTCCTTGAGGGCCTGACGCAACGACGGCAACATGTTGTCGGTGCCGCCCGCGGCCTCGCGGATGTCCGCCAGACGCCGCTCAACGAGCGAAGCGTCCCGGTCCTCCTTGAATGCCTTCAACCGCCCGACCTGCTCGCGCTCGGACTCGGGATCGACGCGCAGGATGTCGGGCACCTCGGGCTCGCCCTCGTCGACGAACTTGTTCACCCCGACCACGATGTCCTGCCCGGTGCGGTAGCGCTCGTGGTAGCCGAATGCGGACTCCTCGATCTCGTTCTTGATGAAGTCGATCGCCTCGACCGAGCCGCCCAGGCTGTCGACCTTGTCGATCAGCTCGGACGCTCGGGTCTCGATCTCGTCGGTCAGCGCCTCCACGAAGTAGGAGCCCGCGAACGGGTCGACGCTGTCCGCCGCGCCCGACTCGTGGCCGATGATCTGTTGGGTGCGCAGGGCGATCTTGGCCGCCCGCTCGGTGGGCAGAGCCAGCGCCTCGTCGAATCCGTTGGTGTGCAGCGACTGGGTGCCCCCGCACACCGCGGCGAAGCCCTGGAGGGCCACCCGGACGATGTTGTTCTCGGGCTGCTGGGCGGTCAGGGTTACGCCGCCGGTCTGGGTGTGGAAGCGCAGCCGCCAGGAGCGCTCGTCCTTGGCCTCGAAGCGCTCGCGCATGATCCGGGCCCACATCCGCCGCGCGGCGCGGAACTTGGCCACCTCCTGGAAGACATTGTTGTGGCCGTTGAAGAAGAACGCCAGACGCGGGGCGAAGTCGTCGACGGCCAGGCCGGCGTCGAGCGCGGCCTGCACGTAGGCGATCCCGTTGGACAGCGTAAAGGCCACCTCCTGCACGGCCGAGCAGCCCTTCTCGCGGAAGTGATAGCCGCTGATCGAGATCGTGTTCCAGCGTGGGATCCGCTCGCGGCAATACGCGAACAGGTCGGTGGTCAGGCGGATCGCGCCGTGCGGGGGATAGATGAAGTTCCCCCGCGCGATGTACTCCTTGAGGATGTCGTTCTGGGTCGTGCCGCGCAGCTGCTCGGCCGGCACTCCCTGTTCCTCGGCGACCAGCTCGTAGAGCAGCAGGAGCACCGATGCGGGCGCATTGATGGTCATCGAGGTCGAGACCTGATCGAGCGGGATCTCGTTGAACGCGGTGCGCATGTCGTCGATCGAGTCGATGGCCACACCGGTGCGACCGACCTCGCCCAGGCAGCGCGGGTCATCGGAGTCCAGGCCGAGCTGGGTGGGCAGATCGAAGGCCATGGACAGCCCGGTCGAGCCGTGGGCGAGCAGGTAGCGGTAGCGCTCGTTGGACTCCTTGGCGCTCGCGTACCCGGCGTACTGGCGCATCGTCCAGAGCTGCTTGCGGTACATGTCGGGATGGAGGCCCCGCGTGTAGGGGTACTGGCCGGGTTCGCCGAGCCGCTCGGGGAGTCCCTCGGGGACGTCCTGCTCGCTGTAGAGCTGCTTGATCTCGATCCCGGAGTCCGTGAACCGCCGCGGGTCATCGGGACCGACGATCGGGGCGATCGTGCGGTGCTCGTCGGCGGTAGCCACTAGTCTCAAGCCTCTCCTGCGGTGATCACCGCGAGGGTGTCGCCGCTGGCGACTGAAGCGCCGACCGCGATGGGCAGCTCGGCGACCACGCCGGCCTTGTGCGCGGTGATCTCGTTCTCCATCTTCATCGCCTCGATCACGGCGATCAGCGCGCCCTCCTGGACCTCGGCGCCCTGCTCGACGGCCACCTTGAGCACGGTGCCCTGCAGCGGGGAGGGCAGCGTGTCCCCGCCGCCACCGCCGCCCGCCCGGCGCGCTCACTGCGTCGCGGCGCCCGGCGCGTGGCCGCCGCACCCGCCTCGGCCACGGGGGCGGGGGCAGAGCCGTTGAGCGCCGCGCCGGCCAACGGCG
Source organism: uncultured Solirubrobacterales bacterium (assembly GCA_963834675.1). GTDB lineage: Bacteria > Actinomycetota > Thermoleophilia > Solirubrobacterales > Solirubrobacteraceae > Palsa-465. The sequence continues at coordinate 6,888 of CAWICS010000005.1, read as the reverse complement.
GCCCGATCACCTTAACGTCAAAGCGCTTGCCCGACACCTCGACCGCATAGCTCTGCTCAACCCTATCGCCGGCCTGGCCGCCGTCGGACTTCTCGACCGGCTTCGGGAAGGCCAGCTGCTTGAGCCATTCCCGGTCCTCGATCAGGTCCCGGCAGGTCTCGGCATCGTGCCATTGGCGGGTCTGGAGAATGGCCTGATGGAAGGGCAGGAGCGTCTTCAGGCCCTCGATCTGATATTCGCCGAGCGCGCGGAGCATGCGCGCGGTGGCCTGTTCGCGGTCGACGTCCCACACGATCAGCTTGGCCACCATCGGGTCGTACATGGGCGAGATCTCCGAGCAGGCCTCGACGCCCGAGTCGACCCGCACCCCCGGGCCGGCGGGCTCACGGTAGGCGGCGATCTGACCCGGCGCGGGGGCGAAGTTCTTCGAGGCGTCCTCGGCGTTGATCCGGCACTCGATCGCGTGGCCGCGGAGCTCGAGCTGATCCTGGCCGATCGACAGCGGCTCGCCCGCGGCCACCCGGATGCCCTCCTTGACGATGTCGAGCCCGGTCACCATCTCGGTCACGCAGTGCTCGACCTGGACGCGAGTGTTCATCTCCAGGAAGAAGTACTCGCCCTCCTGGAGCAGGCCCTCGATCGTCCCGGCGCCGGTATACAAGACTGCCGCAGCTGCGTCGGTGGCGATCTTCCCGATCTTCGTGCGCAATGCGGGATCGACCGCCGGCGCCGGGGCCTCCTCGATCAGCTTCTGGTGGCGGCGCTGGAGCGAGCAGTCGCGCTCGCCGAGGTGGATCACGTTGCCGTGGGTGTCGGCCAGCACCTGCACCTCGACGTGACGCGGATCGGACAGGTAGCGCTCCAGGTACACGGTCGCATCACCGAAGAACTTCTCGCCCTCGCGCGCGGCGCCCTCGAAGGCGTCCTTGAGTTTGGCCTCCGTAAGGGCCACGCGGAAGCCCTTGCCGCCACCGCCACCGGCGGCCTTGACCGCCACCGGGTAGCCGATGGTCTCGGCGATGATCTTCTGGGCATCCTCCAGGGTTGCCACCGGCTCCGTGGTGCCCGGAACGATCGGCACGCCGGCGTTGGCCATCAGCTCGCGCGCCCGGGTCTTTGACCCCATCGCCTCGATGGCCGACGCAGGCGGCCCGATGAAGGTGATCCCAGCGTCGGCGAGCGCCGCCGCGAAGGCCGCGTTCTCGGCCAGGAACCCGTAGCCCGGGTGCACCGCTTCGGCGCCGGAGCGCTGCACGGCCTCGATCAGCTTGTCGATGGCCAGATAGCTCTCGGTGGCCGGCCCGGGGCCGAGCAGGAACGCCTCGTCAGCGCGCTTGACGTGCACGGCGTCGCGGTCGAGCTCGGAATAGACCGCCACGGTGGCGATCCCGAGCTCCTCGCACGCGCGCATGATGCGGACCGCGATCTCGCCGCGGTTGGCAATCAACACCTTCGAGAATCGGTGCCCGTGACTGGCAGTGCGATCCGGCCGTTGACGATGGCTCGGAGTCACAGGTCTCGACAATAGGTTGCGGTGGTTCGAGTCATCGACGCGCCCGGTTGGATCGTCGAGGACCTCGTTAGCAGTCGTGCACCGCCGCCCGATCTGGGTTTCGCTGCACCCATCGTCGGATACTTGCGAGGCACGACGGACTTGTCCATAGCGGTTTGAGGAAGTGGGCGCGTCCGCGCACGATACTTGCGTTTCTTCATCCTGCCGCGCTAAATTATTTATGGCATGTCGGTCGCTCTCGATGCCGTCGACCGCCGGATCCTCGATCTTCTGGTTGAGGACGCTCGACGGTCAGCCACCGACATAGGCCGGATCGTCGGATTGTCCCCGGCTGCCGCGAGTCGCCGAATTGACCGTCTCGAAGATGACGGCTACATCCTCGGCTACACGGCCCTCCTCGACCACGCTCGACTAGGCGGCCGGCTCGAGGCGTTCACCGAGTTGCGGTTCGCGGCCGGAACCCAGGTCGACGACATCGATGACGCTGTGGGGCACGTGCCCGAGGTCGTCGAGACCTTCACCTTGGCCGGCGAGCCCGATGCTCTAGTGCGGCTGCGGGTCGAAGACGTTGAGCAGCTCAAGGGGGTCATCGATCGTATTCGCCGCGGGCGTCGCGGCGGGGCACGGATCACGGGCACCAAGACGAACATCGTCTTGGGCTCGCGCCGCACCGGCTGAAGATCACGGCGCCAGATCGACCGGGTTGGAACGCTGCCGGCTGGCGGAGATCCATCGTGGCTCGCCGCGACTGGCCAACGAAGTCATGCCGTCAGCGTGCTACGAGGCGCCGACAGCCGCGCCCTAACGCGCCGCAGGGCGCGTCGCTCGGCAGATCCCACCCCGCCGAAACCTGAAATGGCGAGTGGTCTCTGCGTCTGCGGCATCTCAGGCGCAAAGTTCTTGCGCATCGTCCCGCTGATCCTTTGCTCGAGTCTGGAAGTTCTCTTTCGCGTGTGCGAGCGTTGGAGTGTGTCGTTCGACGTCACGCATCGAAGCCGCGCCCTGACCGAGGGACCCGAGCGGGCGGCCGCCCGATCGTTCCTCCACGGCGTCGGCTACTCAGCCGAGGACCTCGCCAAGCCAATCGTCGGTGTCGCGCACTGCTGGATCGAGACGATGCCGTGCAACTTCAACAACCGCATCCTTGTCGCGCGGGTGAAGGAGGGTATCCGCGCCGCCGGCGCGACCCCGATGGAAATGAACACCATCGCGATCTCCGACGGGATCACGATGGGAACACCAGGCATGCGCGCGTCGCTCGTCTCGCGCGAGGTCATCGCCGACTCCGTCGAGCTTGTCGCCAGTGCTCGCAGGTTCGACGCGATCGTCGTAATCAGCGGCTGCGACAAGACGATTTCGGGGACGGCCATCGCGCTCGCACGACTCAATATCCCGGGCCTCATGCCGTATGGCGGTTCCATTCGCCCCGGCTTGTACGACGGGGCTGAGGTCACCATCCACAGAGCGCTGCGCTCATCACCGATGGCCGCTTCTCCGGCGCGACACACGGCTTCATGGTTGCGCACATCGCGCCGGAGGCTGCGCGCGGCGGTCCGATCGCCGCGCTGCAAGACGACGACGAGATCACCATCGACGTCGATCGCCGGCGCATCGATGTTGCACTCACCGAGGACCAAATCGGCGCGCGTAGCGGCTTACGCACCACCGTCGCGAGACGACGTCGTTGAAGTCGTGCTCAAGAAGCATGCCCAAGCCGTCGGAACCGCCGCCCGCGGCGCCCTTACCCACTAGAGTCATCGCACAAGCCGTCAGGTGATGGTGATGATGACCTACCCGGTGTGCCCGAGCTGGATAGGTCGCGGGCTCGATCAGATCTGTTTCGTCGTCGAGGACCTAGATGAAGCGATCGAATACTGGACGCGGGTCAACGGGATCGAGACGCGGGGCCGCGCCTACGATCTGGCGAAGGGTCAGAAGGAGAAGGAGTACTGGGGAGAGCCCGGCGACTTCGAGTGCAGCTGTGCTTATGGTGCAGTGGGGGATTTGGTCGTCGAGCTGGCCCGCCATGAGCACGGCAGAGAGCACCTATCGGATTGGCTCGACGAGCGAGGAGTCGGACCGCACCACATCGGCTTTCGGGTGGCCGACGCGGACGAATACCGAGCGGGCCTCCGCCGTGTACCAGTCAGCGGGCGTGACTTAACGCGATGGGAGGGGTGATGGATAATCACGCCTGAGAGCCATCGTGCGGGCCGGCCCATAGGAGACAGTCCCGCCGGTAACCGGTAGTGCCGCGCAACAGTTGCCGGCCGCTGCAGCGCTGGACGCGGTTCTCGGGCCGTCAAACCCCATCCTCGAAGGAAGCCCGCGGCGGGTACGGCATGGGGCTGATCTCACCGAAGCTAGTCCGCGGCCTGGGGCCAGCCGATCCGCCGATTCAACGCTGCGCGGCAGAGCCTCGGTGGTCAAGAGCCGACGTCGGCGCGAGGCGTCGAGCATCGCCCGGTCGCGTGCTCAGGGACGCGGTGCGCAAGAAAATCACGCGAGGCCGACGACGCACGCAAAGACCATGTGAACAGACAAGCAAGCCCGCGTATGCCCCTCGACAGCCGGCGCGTGGTTCGGAAGAATCGCGCGCATGGCGTTGGTCGAAGACAAGCTGCAGACGCTGGAGGCAGTCCAAGACCGAGTCCTGTGGCTGGCCACATTGATCGTCCACTACGCGAACAAGGTTCGAGAGAACAAATCCGGCGTAAAGGTGGGTGGCCATCAGGCGTCCTCCGCGTCGATTGTCTCAATCATGACGGCGCTTTGGTTCGAGCACCTGCGGGCTCCCGATCGCGTATCGGTCAAGCCGCACGTGTCGCCGGTGCTGCATGCGATCGAATATCTGCTCGGCACGTTGGACCGCAGCTATCTAACGACGTTGCGTGCGTTCGGCGGGCTGCAGAGTTATCCGAGCCGGTTGAAGGTCCGGTCCCAGCCGACTTCTCGACCGGGTCCGTAGGAATCGGGGCGACGGCTCCGATTTGGAGCGCGCTGGCCCATCGGTACGTGGCAGGGCACCTCGACGTGCCGCAGGGTGGTAGACAGGTGGCGCTGCTGGGCGACGCCGAACTCGACGAGGGCGCGATCTGGGAGACGCTGGTTGACCCGGTGGTGCCACGGCTCGGCGAGGTGCTGTGGATCGTCGACCTGAACCGCCAGTCGCTGGACCGCGTCGTGCCCGACATCGCAGCCGGCCGGTTGGAGCGGATGTTCGAGGCGGCCGGATGGCAGACGATCACCGTCAAGTACGGTCGCTGGCTGCGGGAATTGTTCGACCGTGACGGCGGCGCGGCGCTGCGAAGGCGCATCGACCAGATGCCAACGAGGAGTACCAGCGGCTGCTGCGTCCTCGGCTGCGGAGTTGCGCGAGCGTCTGCCCGGCCGGGGACGGGGCGCCAAGCACATCGGGCGGCCGACGTACATCTCGACGACAACGGCTCCTGCGCGCGATCCGGATCTAGGCGGCGACGATTTGGTCGATCTGCTCGAGGCGTTTGCGCGCGCGGACTCGGTAGCCGATCGGCCCTCGGTGATCTTCGCGTTCACGATCAAGGCGTGGCGGGCCACCCAGGGCGATCCCGGCAACCACTCGGCGCTGGTGTCGGACGACAATGGCGGGCGCCGGCGGCCGACACTGGCGCCGATGCGGAGGACCCGTGGGCGCTGTTTCCGAAATTCCCCCGAGGCCAGGCGTGTCGAACGACCGCGGTGCGGCTGGCCCGTGAAGACGTCGCGCTCGCGCGCGCCCCCGACCCGCCGAAGGCACTAGGTCGCACCCACGCCGGGCAGGTGTCGACCGAGCAGGCCTTCGGTCGCTTCTTCGTCGACCTTTCGAATCGCGCGCCCGAGGTCGCCTCGCGAGTAGTGACGGTCAGTCCGACGTCGCGTCTTCGACGAACCTCGGCGGGTGGATTAACCATGTCGGCATCTGGAACATCGGCCAGCGGATCCACTGGTTCGCCGACGACACCGGAAGGTCGTGCGCTGGCGCGAACGAGAGCACGGTCAGCACATCGCGTTGGGGATCGCGAGGGGAACCTGGTCCGGACTGCTCGGCCAGCTCGGCGCGACGTGGTCGCGCGACGGACAGGCGCTCTGCCTATTCGGCACACTGTATGACCCGTTCGTCGGGCGCGCGCTCGAACCTTCGTCATTCGGCATCTATGCGGGCGGACAGCTTCGAGACCCCCGTCGGGACGCCGTCGGGAGTGACGCTCGCGCCAGAGGGCGGAGCCCATCAGTCTCCCATCCACCACTCCATCCGCCTGGAGCAGCCACGCTGCATCGCCTGGGAGCCGGCGTTCGGCCAAGACCCCGACAGGTGGACATTGCTGTACGCGCTGTCCGCGGTTGGGCCGCCCTGACTCTACTTCGTCGCATTCTCCGGCTGAGCACACGGCCGATCGCACCAGCTCTAAGCCGGGCTCCCCGACCAGGCGGCTGCTCCGAGAGCAGCGTCGCCAGCAGGGTGCCCGCCCCCGGATACCGCCTTCGCACGGCGGTCGACGCGCCGGCGATCACGCTGGTACTGGGCATAGGCGCTCTGGTACCGGAGGTGGTCGCAGCGGCAGAGGCGCTCGAGACCGCCGGCCTGGGTGGCCGACGTCCTCTGCCTCACCTCAGCCGACTCGACCTCCAGGCGCTGCGCGCGCGGCAGGGCTATCGATCGCCGATGACGCCATCCTGGACGAGTCCCCCGCCCGACCGGGCTGCGCTGATCGTGAAGCCGCGCACGACGGGCATCCCCATATGCTCAGCTTCCTGCTCGGCGGGTCCGCTGCCGAGCTGATTGCATGCCTCGGCGTGGATGACTTTGGTTCAGTCCGGCGACGTCGAGGATCTCTACGGACACTTCGGCATAGACACCGACACCATCGTCGGGGCTGCCATCGACCTTCTGGAGACGACGTGACCGAGCTCCCACCATGCCCAGACTCTCCGACTCCGATGGAGGAAGGAACGATCCTCGCCTGGTTGAAGGCCAGCGGGGACCACGTCGATGAGGGCGATGATCTTCTCGAGATCGAGACGGACAAGGCAACAATGACCTACCAGGCCGAGGCCTCGGGTGTACTCGAGATAGTCGCACCAGAAGGCACATCGCTGCCGGTCGGCGCGACCATCGCAGCCTCTCTGCGCTCCCGACGACGCCGAGGCTGGCGAGGGTACCGGCGGCGAGACACCCGCGCCGACGCGCTGCCGTCGTCTTGGACGCGACCCGGCAAATTGCTTCGAGCGGCGTCGCGCCGGGCGAGTGATCCCCCGCCAGTCAATGGCGATGGACAGGCATCGAGCCGAGCCGAGCGTGCGGCACCCACGGCGCGCCGCATCGTGGGGTACGACGGCATCCGGCTCGCCGACATTCA
>CAWICS010000004.1:0-1812831 GCA_963834675.1 uncultured Solirubrobacterales bacterium | reverse complement strand
AGGAGCCTCCCACATGGGCATCTCGCTCGGAGCAAATCAGTACGGCAAGGCGGAGAACCGCGTCGTGCGCGTCTATCGCGACACCCCCCGGCACGAGCTTGTCGATCTGAACGTGTCGACCTCGCTGCGCGGCGACTTCGCGGACGCGCACGTTACCGGCGACCAGGCGGACGTGCTGCCGACCGACACCCAGAAGAACACCGCGTTCGCGTTCGCCAAGCGGCACGGCGTCAGCTCGCCGGAGGACTACGCGATCGCGCTGGGCCGGCGCTTCCTCGAAGCGGCTCCCAAGGCCGACAGCGCCCAGATCCGGGTCGAGCAGTATCCCTGGGATCGCATCCCGATCGGGCCCGAACGGCCACGACCACGCGTTCGTCCGGCGCGGCGACGGGACGCGGACGACGGTGGTCACCGTGCGCGACCGCGGCGACGCCGAGCACGTGTCGGTGGTGTCGGGCGTGACCGACCTGGTGCTGCTGAAGTCGACCGGCTCGGAGTTCAAGGGCTACCTCAAGGACGAGTACACGACGCTGCAGGAGGCCGACGACCGCATCATGGCGACCTCGCTCGTCGCCCGCTGGCGCTACGCGAGCGCCGACGTCGACTGGAACGCCAGCTACGACTCGATCCGCGCGACGTTGCTCGAGACATTCGCCACGACCTACAGCCGCGCGCTGCAGGAGACGCTGTACCTGATGGGCACGCGCGTGCTCGAGACCCACGACGACGTGGTCGAGATCAGGTTCTCCGCGCCCAACAAGCACCACTTCCTCGTCGACCTCGAGCCGTTCGGGCTGAGCAACGACGGCGAGGTGTTCATCGCCGCCGACCGGCCGTACGGCCTGATCGAGGCGACTGTCGCGCGCGACGACGCCCCCGACCCGGGCGACGCCTGGCTCGCCGTCCCGGCGTTCGCGTGAGTGGGAGCGGCCCCATGCACGATCACGGACTCGACTATCTGGTCAACTGCTCGATGCTGTTCACCGAGCGGCCGCTGCTGGAGCGCCCCGCCGCCGCCCGAGCCGCCGGCTTTGACGCGATCGAGTTCTGGTGGCCGTGGCCGGAGCAGCCGGTGCCCGCCGACGCAGACGTCGACGCATTCGTGCGCGCGATTCGCGACGCCGGGCGTGCGGCTGGTCGGGCTGAACTTCTTCGCAGGCGACCTCGCCGGGCCCGACGCCGGCGTGCTGTCGATCCCGGACCGCTCGGCGCAGTTCCGCGACAACCTCGACGTCGCGGTCGGCATCGGCGAGCAGCTCGACGTGAGCGGCGTTCAACGCGCTGTACGGCAACCGCGTCGACGGGGTCGCCGCGGAGGAGCAGGACGAGCTCGCCCGCGACAACCTCGGCCGCGCCGCCGACGCGGCCGGCCCGGATCGGCGCCACCGTGCTCGTCGAGCCGGTGAGCGGGCCGAAGCCCTACCCGCTGCGCACGGCCGACGACGCCGTGGCGGTGGTCGATGCGGTGCGGGCGGCCGGGCACGAGAACGTCGGGTTCCTCTGCGACCTGTTCCACCTGGCCAACAACGGCGACGACGTCGACGCTGCGATCGCGCGGCATGCCGACGTCACCAGCCACGTGCAGATCGCCGACTATCCCGGTCGGGGCGAGCCAGGCAGCGGCGAGCTGGATCTCGACCGCCATCTCGGCGACCTCGCCGACCGCGGGTACGCGGGCTGGGTGGGCCTGGAGTACAAGCCGACCACCGACACCGAGACGAGCCTCGACTGGTTGCCCATGAGCGGCGCGCGGCACGCGGTCTGAGGCACGCGATGCCGCGCGTGTGCAGTAATCACCGTCCCGACGCAGGCAGCCGCACGCGGGTCGACCCGAAAGCGAGGACGAGCATGAGCACCGTCGGATTCATCGGCCTGGGCATCATGGGCAGCCCGATGGCCGTCCACCTGCAGAACGCCGGCCATCAGGTGAGCGGCTACAACAAGCGCCGCGACACCACCGGCCCGCTCGTCGAGGCGGGCGGCCGCAAGGCGTCCTCGATCGCCGACGCGGTGCAGGGCGCCGACGTCGTCGCGATCATGGTGCCCGACTCCCCGGACGTCCAGGAGGTGCTCACCGGCGAGGGCGGCGTGTTCGACAGCGCCGCTCCCGGCACGCTGGTGATCGACTTCTCGAGCATCCGGCCCGACGTCACCGCCGAGCTGGCGCAGACCGCGCAGCGAGCGCGGCTTCCGGCTGCTCGACGCGCCCGTCTCCGGCGGCGAGGCCGGGGCCAAGAACGCCGCGCTGTCGATCATGGTCGGCGGCGCGGCCGAGGACTTCGCGGCCGCCAAGCCGATCTTCGACGCGGTCGGCAAGACGATCGTGCACGTCGGGCCCAACGGCGCCGGCCAGACCGTCAAGGCGGCCAACCAGCTGATCGTCGGCACCAACATCCAGGTGCTCGCCGAGGCGCTGGTGTTCCTCGAGGCCTACGGCGTCGACACCGAGGCCGCGATCGACGTGCTCGGCGGCGGGCTGGCCGGCTCGAAGGTGCTCGAGCAGAAGCGCGAGAACATGCTGAGCCGCTCGTTCGCGCCCGGCTTCCGCATCGACCTGCACCACAAGGACATGGGGATCGTCACCTCGGCGGCGCGCGAGGCCGGCGTCGCGCTGCCGGTCGGCGCGATCGTCGCGCAGCTGATGGCCTCGGCGCGCGCCTGCGGCGACGGCGACCTCGACCACTCCGCGCTGCTGCGCGGCGTCGAGCGACTCGCCGGACGGCAGCCGGCACCAGACACTGACGTACCCGACTGAAACGGAGCGATGACCGACATGGCACGCATGACCGCGGCGCAGGCCGCAGTGAGCATCTTGAAGGCGGAGGGCGCCACCCAGCTGTTCGGATTGCCCGGCGCGGCGATCAACCCGTTCTACAAGGCGATGCAGCTCGACGGCGGGCTGCGCCACACGCTCGCCCGCCACGTCGAGGGCGCCTCGCACATGGCCGAGGGCTACACCCGCGCCGCGCCCGGCAACATCGGGGTCTGCATCGGGACGAGCGGGCCGGCGGGCACCGACATGATCACCGGCCTGTACTCGGCCTCCGCGGACTCGATCCCGATCCTGTGCATCACCGGCCAGGCGCCGGTGGCCAAGCTGCACAAGGAGGACTTCCAGGCGGTCGACATCGCGGCCATCGCCAAGCCGCTGACCAAGATGGCGGTGACGGTCCTGGAGCCGGCGCAGGTGCCGGGCGTCTTCCAGCAGGCGTTTCACCTGATGCGGTCCGGACGCCCGGGGCCGGTGCTGATCGACCTGCCGATCGACGTCCAGCTGGCCGAGATCGAGTTCGACCCCGACACCTACGCGCCGCTCGAGGTCTTCAAGCCCCGGGCCACCCGCGCCCAGATCGAGCGGGCGCTCGACATGCTCGCAGGCGGCGCAGCGGCCGTTGATCGTCGCCGGCGGCGGGGTCATCAACGCCGACGCCGCGGACCTGCTCGTCGAGTTCGCCGAGCTGACCGGCGTGCCGGTCGTCCCGACGCTGATGGGCTGGGGCGCGATCCCCGACGACCATCGGCTCAACGCGGGGATGGTCGGCCTGCAGACCTCGCGCCGGTACGGCAACGCCACGATGCTCGCCGCCGACTTCGTGCTCGGCATCGGCAACCGCTGGGCCAACCGGCACACCGGCGGCCTCGCCACCTACACCGCGGGCCGCACGTTCGTCCACGTCGACATCGAGCCGACCCAGATCGGCCGGGTGTTCGCGCCCGACTACGGGATCGTCTCCGACGCGCGGCGCGGCGCTCGAGCTGTTCGTCGAGGCCGCCCGCGAGCGCGACCTGCCGGACCGCTCGCGAGTGGGCGGACGAGTGCGACGAGCGCAAGCGCACGATGCTGCGCAAGACGAACTTCGACGACGTCCCGATCAAGCCGCAGCGGGTCTACCAGGAGATGAACCGCGCGTTCGGCGAGGACGTCCGCTACGTGAGCACGATCGGGCTGTCCCAGATCCAGGCCGCCCAGCTGCTGCACGTCTACCGCCCGCGGCACTGGATCAACGCCGGACAGGCCGGCCCGCTCGGCTGGACCGTGCCCGCCGCGCTCGGCGTCGCCACCGCCGACCCGGACGCGACCGTCGTGGCGCTGTCGGGCGACTACGACTTCCAGTTCATGATCGAGGAGCTCGCCGTCGGCGCGCAGTTCAACATCCCCTACATCCACGTCGTCGTCAACAACGCCTACCTCGGGCTGATCCGCCAGTCGCAGCGCGGGTTCGACATGGACTACTGCGTGCAGCTGTCGTTCGAGAACGTCAACTCGCCCGGAGCTCGACGGCTACGGCGTCGACCACGTCAAGGTCGCCGAGGGTCTGGGCTGCAAGGCGATGCGGGTGTTCGAGCCCGACGAGATCCTGCCCGCGCTCGAGCAGGCCAAGAAGCTGATGGCGGAGTTCCGGGTGCCGGTCATCGTCGAGGCGATCCTCGAACGGGTCACGAACGTGTCCATGGGCACCGAGCTCGACAACGTCACCGAGTTCGAGGAGCTGGCCGCTGACGGGAGCCGACGCGCCCACCGCGGCGTATGCGAACCTCGACTGATGACGCGGGTGCTGCTCGCTCCGGACAAGTTCAAGGGAACGCTGACCGGAGCCGAGGTCGCCGCGTCACTCGCCGAGGGCATCCGGAGCCGGCGGCCGACCGCCGACGTCGTGGCGGTCCCGGTCGCCGACGGTGGCGATGGATCGCTCGCCGCGTTCGAGGCGGCCGGCTTTGAGCGCATCGCGGTGCGCGCGACCGACGCCACCGGGCGGACCGCGCCGACGTGCTATGTGCGCCGCGGCGAGGACGCGGTCGTGGAGCTGGCCGAGGTGGCCGGGCTGGCGCGGACTGCGGACGCGCCGCGCTCGCGCCGCTCACCGCGACGAGCCGGGGCCTCGGCGAGGTGATCGCGCACGCGCTTGACGCCGGCTGCACCCGGGTGCTCGTCGGGATCGGCGGCAGCGCGTCGACCGACGGCGGGCTCGGCCTCGTCCAGGCGCTCGGCGCGCGGGTGCGCGATGCGTCGGGCGCCGAGGTCGGACCCGGCGGAGCGGGCGCTGCGACGGCCGCGACGCTCGACCTCAGCCGGCCTGCATCCGGGGCTGGCCGCGGCGCGCATCGAGGTCGCCTGCGACGTCGACAACCCGCTGACCGGGCCGGAGGGCGCAGCCGCCGTCTACGGCCCGCAGAAGGGCGCCGACCCCGACCAGGTGCGCCAGCTCGACGCGGCGCTCGCGCACTGGGCCGACGTCGTCGCCGCGGCGACCGGCCACGACCACCGCGCCGACCCGGGCGCGGGCGCGGCCGGCGGCGTCGGGTTCGCGCGCGGTCGCGATCCTCGGCGCCACGCTGCGTCCCGGCGCCGCAGCTCGATGCTCGACCACCTCGGCTTCGCCGACGCGCTGGCCGGCGCGGACCTCGTCGTCACCGGCGAGGGGTCGCTGGACGAGCAGACGCTCCGCGGCAAGGCGCCGGCGGCCGTCGCCGCCGCGGGCCGCGCCGCCGGGGTGCCGGTCATCGCCGTGGCCGGTCGCTGCCTGCTCGACGCCTCGCGGCTGCATGGACGCCGGGTTCGACGGCGTGTACACGCTGCTCGACGAGGCCGCAACGCCGCAGCAGGCGTTCGACGACGGCGCCGCGCTGCTGCGACGGATCGGCGCGCGACTGGGCGACCGGCTGCCCGATGACTGAGCCCGTCTTCGACCGTGCCTTCGTCGCCGCCGCGTGCGGTCGTCGACGGCGCCGAGCGGCCGTGTGTCGTCGCGGTGCGCGACGGGCGCATCGCGGCGGTGCTTGCACGACCGGCACGGCCGACTCGGTCGCCGCGCGCGAGACGATCCGGCTGGCCGACGGCGAGGTGCTGCTGCCCGGCCTCGTCGACACGCACGTGCACATCAACGAACCGGGCCGCACCGAGTGGGAGGGCTTTGACACCGGCACCCGCGCCGCGGCGGCCGGCGGCGTGACGACCGTGATCGACATGCCGCTCAACAGCATCCCGCCGACGACGACCGTCGCGGCACTGGCGCGCAAGCGCGAGTGCGCGGCCGCGCAGGCGCACGTCGACGTCGGGTTCTGGGGCGGCGCCGTGCCGGGCAACGTGGACGAGCTCGAGGGGCTGCACGCGGCGGGGGTGTTCGGCTTCAAGTGCTTCCTGGTCGACTCCGGCGTGCCGGAGTTCCCGCCCCTGGATCCCGCCGGCCTGGCGGCGGCGATGGCCGAGACCGTCCCGGCTCGGCGCGCTGCTGATCGTGCACGCCGAGGACGCCGAGCAGATCGCCGCGGCGCCGGCGCCCGGCGGACGCGCGTACGCGACATACCTGCGCTCGCGCCCGGCGGCCGCCGAGGAGCGCGCGATCGAGCGCATCCTCGCCGCGGCCCGCGCAATACGGCCCGCCCGCCCACGCGTGCACGTGCTGCACCTGTCGAGCGCCGGCGCGCTCGCGCAGCTGCGCGCCGCTCGCGCCGACGGCGTCGACGTGACGGTCGAGACCTGCCCGCACTACCTGGCGATCGCCGCCGAGGCGATCGACGACGGCGCGACGCAGTTCAAGTGCGCGCCGCCGATCCGCGATCGCGGCAACTGCGAGCGGCTGTGGGACGGCGCTTGCTCGGCGGCGAGATCGACATGATCGTGTCCGATCACTCGCCGTGCACCGCGGACCTCAAGCGCCTGGACACCGGCGACTTCGCCGCGGCGTGGGGCGGGATCGCGTCGCTGGAGCTCGGCCTCGCGGTCGTGTGGACGGCGGCCCGCGCGCGGGGCCGCGGCCTCGCCGACGTGGTGCGCTGGATGGCGACCGCTCCCGCCGATCGCGTCGGGCTGACCTACAAGGGCCGGATCGCGGTTGGTGCCGACGCCGATCTCGTCGTGTTCGATCCGGAGGCGGAGTTCGTCGTCGATCCATCGCATCTGCAGCAGCGCAACCCGGTGTCCGCCTACGCCGGGCGCCGGCTGGCGGGCCTGGTCCGCCAGACCTGGCTCCGGGGCGAGCGTGTCGACTGGGCGAGCGCGGACCGCCACGGCAGGCTGATCGAGAGAGGACGGCGAGAGTGACGAGCTACTACGTGCCTCGTGGGGGGCTGCCCGGACAGACCGAACTCGCGACCGACCGCACGCGGTTCACCGAGGCCTACGCGCTGCTGGGCAAGCGCACGATGCGCGACATCGTGACCAGCTACCTGCCGTTCTGGGAGGACACGCGGCTATGGGTGATCGCCCGACCGCTGTCGGGGTTCGCCGAGACGTTCTCGCAGTACATCGTCGAGGTTGCCCCCGGCGGCGGCTCGGATCGCCCGGAATCGGACGCGAACGCCGAGGCGGTGCTGTTCGTCGTCGACGGGACGGTCGAGCTCACGATCGAGGGCATCGCGCACGCCCTCGACGCGGGCGGCTATGCCTACCTTCCCCCGGGCAGCGCGTGGACGCTGCACAACCGCGAAGACGGGCCCGCCTCCTTTCACTGGATCCGCAAGGCCTACCAGCGCGTCGCCGGCCTCGACGCTCCGGAGCCGGTGATCGCCCACGAGCGCGAGATCGAGCCGGTGGCGATGCCCGACACCGACGGCGCCTGGGCGACGACGAGGTTCGTCGACCCGGCCGATCTGCGGCACGACATGCACGTCACGATCGTGACCTTGCAGCCCGGCGCGTCGATCCCGTTCGCCGAGACGCACGTGATGGAGCACGGCCTGTACGTGCTGCAGGGCAAGGCGGTGTACCTGCTCAACCAGGACTGGGTGGAGGTGGAGGCCGGCGACTTCATGTGGCTGCGCGCCTTCTGCCCGCAGGCGTGCTGCGCGGCGGGGCCGGAGCCCTTCCGGTACCTGCTCTACAAGGACGTCAATCGCCACGCACCGCTCACCCGCCAGTTCGTCTAATGCCGGGGCTCTATTCCGCAACACAGAAAACGTTTTCCGATTTTGTTGCGAGAACCGGTGGCGAGGTGTACAATCGCCAGGGCTCGCAGAGGGCGTTTGCAGGCAATACGACGCTCCCCGACGATGTCGGCCGAGCCGTAGAGAGTGAGTCGAGAGGACGGAGTGATGGCTGCTGCCGAGGTCATGATCAACGGGCGCAACACGCCCCTGGGCGATGTCGCGGTCTGGACCACCGCGCTGGACTTCCTGCGCGAGCAGGGTCTCACCGGCTGCAAGGAGGGCTGCGCCGAGGGTGAGTGCGGCGCCTGCTCGGTCCTGATCGCGCGGCCCGGCGTGGCCGCACCGACCGAATGGGTGGCGATCAACGCCTGCCTGGTGCCGATCGCCGCGCTCGACGGCCAGGAAGTGATCACCGCCGAGGGGCTGGGCGACGCCGACGCGCTGCACCCGGTTCAGCACGAGATGGCGGTGCGCGGCGGCTCGCAATGCGGCTACTGCACTCCCGGCTTCATCTGCAGCATGGCGGCCGAGTACTACCGCCCCGACCGCGCGCCGGCCAACGGACACGCCGACGCCGAGCACGGGCCCAACGGCTTTGACCTGCACGCGCTCAGCGGCAACCTGTGCCGCTGCACCGGCTACCGCCCGATCAGGGACGCCGCCTACGCGCTCGGCGAACCGGCGGCCGTCGGACGCGCTCGCCGCCCGGTCGGCGCAGCCCGCGCCCGCCCCGGTGGCGACCCGGTTGAGCCAGGACGGTCTCACCTTCACCCGGCCCGCGACGCTCGCCGAGGCGGTGGAGATCCTGCACGAGCGGCCGGAGACCACCGTGATCGCCGGGTGCACCGACCACGGCGTCGAGGTCAACCTGCGCGGCAAGCGTCCCGAGGCGGTGCTGGCGATCGACCGCCTGCAGGAGCTGCGGACGCTGTCGATCGACTCCGACTGGATCGAGATCGGCGCCGCGCTCTCGCTCACCGAGATCGAGCGCCTGCTCGACGGTCGCGTGCCGCTGCTGGCGGAGATGTTTCCGCAGTTCGCCTCGCGGCTGATCCGCAACGGCGCCACGCTCGGCGGCAACCTCGGCACGTGCTCGCCGATCGGCGACGGCGCGCCTGTGCTGCTGGCGCTCGGAGCGCGGCTCGTGCTCGCCAGCGTCGACGGCGAGCGGGAGGTCGAGCTCGCCGACTACTTCACCGGCTACCGGACGAGCGTGCGCCAGGACCGCGAGCTGATCCGCGCGATCCGGATCCCGCTGCCGCTCGCCCGCCTGACGCGCGTTCCACAAGATCGCCAAGCGGCGATTCGACGACATCTCGAGCGTCGCGGTCGCGTTCGCGATCGACCATGACGACGCCGGGATCGTCCAGCGCGCCCGGATCGGTCTCGGCGGCGTGGCCGCGACCCCGTTGCGGGCGACCGCCACCGAGGCGGCACTGATCGGCCAGGCCGTGGTCGCATGAGACGGTGGCCGCGGCCGCGGAGATCCTCGGCGCCGAGGGCACCCCGATCAACGATCACCGCGCGAGCACCCGGTACCGCGCGGCGATGCTCCGATCGAGCCTGCTGAAGCTGCACGCGGACAACCCGGAGATCGCGTCGAGCGAGTCCCCGCATGACCGCAGTCATCCCTACGAACGGGAGAGATCAATGAGTGACCTTGCCACGCGGCCCGAGAGCCCGGCGGTCGGGATCGCGGTCCCGCACGAGAGCGCGGTGCTGCACGTGACCGGCGCGGCGCTCTACACCGACGACCTGATCTATCGCACCAAGGACGTGCTGCACGCCTATCCCGTGCAGACCTCGTACGCGCACGCGCGGATCACCACGCTGAACGTCGAGCCGGCGCTCGCCGTGCCCGGCGTGGTGCGGGTGCTGACGGCCGCGGACGTGCCGGGCGTCAACGATGCCGGCGTCAAGCACGACGAGCCGCTGTTCCCGACGCGAGATCATGTTCTACGGCCATGCCGTCTGCTGGGTGCTCGGCGAGACGCTCGAGGCGGCCCGGCTCGGCGCCGCGGCCGTCGAGGTCGAGGCCGAGCCGCTGCCGTCCTACGTCACGGTCACCGAGGCGATCGCCGCCCGCAGCTTCCAGGGCGGCGCAGCCGCAGGTGGTGCGCGGCGACGTGGACAGCGCGCTGGCCGAGGCCGACCGGGTGTTCAGCGGCGAGTTCGAGTTCTCCGGCCAGGAGCACTTCTACCTGGAGACCCACGCCGCGCTCGCCCACGTCGACGAGGCGGGGCAGGTGTTCGTCCAGTCGAGCACCCAGCATCCCTCCGAGACGCAGGAGATCGTCGCCCACGTCCTCGGCCGGCACAACTCGGAGATCACCGTGCAGTGCCTGCGGATGGGCGGCGGCTTCGGCGGCAAGGAGATGCAGCCGCACGGCTTCGCGGCGATCGCGGCGCTCGGCGCGATCCTCACCGGCCGCCCGGTGCGCCTGCGGCTCAACCGCACCCAGGATCTGACGATGTCCGGCAAGCGCCACGGCTTTCACGCCGACTGGCGTGTCGGCTTCGACGCCGACGGGCACCTGCTCGCGCTCGAGGCGACGCTCACCGCGGACGGCGGCTGGAGCCTGGACCTGTCCGAGCCGGTGCTGGCGCGGGCGCTGTGCCACATCGACAACGCCTACTGGATCCCGCACGCTCGGATCAACGGGCGGATCGCCAAGACCCACAAGACCTCGAACACGGCGTTCCGCGGCTTCGGCGGCCCGCAGGGGATGCTCGTCATCGAGGACATCCTCGGCCGCTGCGCGCCGCTGCTCGGCATCGACCCGATGGAGCTGCGGCAGCGCAACTTCTACCGCGCGGGCCAGAGCACCCCGTACGGGCAGCCGGTCCGCCATCCCGAGCGGCTGCAGGCCGTGTGGGAGCAGACGATCGCCGGCCGGCGACGTGCGTCGAGCGCCTCCGGCGAGATCGAGCGAGTTCAACGCGACCCACGAGCACGTCAAGCGCGGCCTGGCGATGACGCCGGTGAAGTTCGGGATCTCGTTCAACCTGACGGCGTTCAACCAGGCCGGCGCGCTCGTGCTCGTCTACAAGGACGGATCGGTGCTCATCAACCACGGCGGCACCGAGATGGGCCAGGGCCTGCACACGAAGATGCTGCAGGTGGCCGCGACCACGCTGGGCATTCCGCTCGAGACGGGTGCGCCTCGCCCCGACCCGCACCGACAAGGTGCCCAACACCTCGGCGACCGCGGCCAGCTCCGGCGCCGACCTCAACGGCGGCGCGGTCAAGAACGCCTGCGAGCAGATCCGCGATCGGCTGCTGGCGGTCGCGGGCGGCATGCTCGGGGTCAACGCCCACGACGTCCGGATCGTCGACGGCGTCGCGCGGCCGCTGTCGGCCTCCGACGACGACGCACGTCGACTGGGACGAGCTGGTGCGCACGGCGTACTTCCAGCGCGTCCAGCTGTCGGCCTCCGGCTTCTACCGCACCGAGGGCCTGCACTGGGACTCGACGGTGATGCAGGGCAGCCCGTTCAAGTACTTCGCCTACGGCGCAGCCGCCACCGAGGTCGAGGTCGACGGCTTCACCGGCGCGTACCGCACGCTGCGCGTCGACATCGTGCACGACGTCGGCGACAGCCTCTCCCCGCTGATCGACCTCGGCCAGATCGAGGGCGGCTTCGTGCAGGGCGCCGGCTGGCTCACGCTCGAGGACCTGCGCTGGGACACCAGCGACGGTCCGGGCCGCGGCCGCTTTCTGACCCAGGCGGCCAGCACCTACAAGCTGCCGAGCTTCTCCGAGATGCCCGAGACGTTCAACGTCACGCTGCTGCGCGACGCGACCGAGGCGGGCGCCGTGTACGGCTCCAAGGCGGTCGGGGAGCCGCCGCTGATGCTCGCGTTCTCGGTCCGCGAGGCGCTGCGCCAGGCGGCCGCGGCCTTCGGGCCGGCCGGCACGAGCGTGAACCTGGCCAGCCCGGCCACCCCCGAGGCGGTGTTCTGGGCGATCGAGCAGGCGCGCGACCAGGCCGCCGGCGACACGCGCGGCGACGTGATCGAGGGCTTTCCCGGTCGGGTGCCGCCGGCGCTCGACTCGGACGCGCGAGCCGATGCACAACTCCTCGGAGCGCTTGCAGCACGCGGTGGTGCATGCCTGATGGGGCCTGGCTGGACGCGGTCGTCCGCCTGCGCGCGGCGCGCGAGCCTGGGGTCCTGGTCACGCTCGCCACGGTCCGCGGCCACGCGCCGCGCCGGGCGGGCGCCAAGATGGTCGTGAGCGCGACCGGCGCGTGGGGCTCGATCGGCGGCGGCAACCTCGAGGCGGTCGCGATCGAGCGAGCCCGCGCGCAGCTGGCCGACCCGGACGGCGGCGCCCGAGCTGATGAACTCCGAGCTGTCGGAGCGCGCCCCGTCCGAGCACGGCGCGCAATGCTGCGGCGGCGTCGTCACCGTCCTGCTCGAGCCGCTGCCGGTCGTGCCCGCGGTGGCGATCTTCGGCGTCGGGCACGTCGGGCTGGAGCTCGCCCGCATCCTCGCCCGGCACGACCTCGAGCTGCACCTGATCGACACGCGGCCCGAGCATGCTCAGCGAGTCGCGGCTCGCGGTGCTCGCCGACGCGGTCGCCACGGTGCACGTCCACCGCGTCCCGGTGCTGCCGGAGATCCGTGTTCGGCGAGCTGCCGCCCGGCACGCACGTGCTGATCATGACCCACGACCACGCCGAGGACCTGGCGCTGTGCGACGTGGCGCTGCGGCGCGACGACCTCGGCTCGATCGGGCTGATCGGCTCGTCGGGCAAGTGGGCGCGCTTCCGGCGCCGGCTGGCCGCGGAGGGGGGCCACGACGCGCAGACGATCGCTCGGATCAAGACGCCGATCGGGCTGCCCGACATCAGCGGCAAGGAGCCCGCGACGATCGCGGTCAGCGTCGCCGCGGATCTGCTGCGGACCTTCGAGCGCGAGGCCGAGCCCGAGCGCGAGCGACCCGAGCGCGAGGCCGAGCTGAGCGCCGAGCGCAGCGGCGTGCGGTCGTGACGATCTATCGCGCCCGGGTCCTCGACGCGCCTGAGGACCCGTTCCACGGCGGGGCCCTGCGTGCCGAGGCCGACGCCGGGCTGCTCGTCACCGCCGACGGCCAGATCGCCGACCGCGGCCCGTTCGCCGAGGTGCGAGCCCGGCATGCCGTCCGAGCCCGTATCCGAGCTCACCGACGGCCTGCTGCTGCCGGGCTTCGTCGACACGCACGTGCACTTTCCCCAGGCGCGGATCATCGGTGGCCTCGGCATGCCGCTGCTCGATTGGCTGGAGCGCTGCGCGCTGCCCGAGGAGGCGCGGCTGGCCGACCTCGGCTACGCGCAGGAGGTCGCCGCGGAGTTCGTCGTCCGGGCTCGCCGACGCCGGCACGACCACCGCGCTGGTGTTCGGCGCCCACTTCGCGCCGGCGGTCGACGCGCTGTTCGACGGCCGCGTCGGCGCGCGGGCTGCGGGTCACGAGCGGGCTGGTCGTGAGCGACCGGCTGCTGCGCCCGGAGCTGCACACCACCGCGCAGCGCGCCTATGACGAGGGGCTGGCGCTGGCGAGCCGCTGGCACGGACAGGGCGCAACCGCTATGCGGTGATCCCGCGGTTCGCGCTGTCCTGCACCGACGAGCTGCTCGCCTCGTGCGCGGCGCTGCACGCGGCGGTCCCCGGCAGCTGGCTCACCTCGCACGTCAACGAGAACGCGGCCGAGATCGCCACGGTGCGCGACCTGTTCGGCTGCAGCTACGTCGACAGCTACGACCGGCACGGCCTGGTCGGGCCGCGGACCGTGCTGGCGCACAACGTCCACCCCACCGACGCCGAGCTCGAGCGGCTCGCCGCCGGCGGCGCCGCGGTCGCGCACTGCCCGACGAGCAACGCCGCGCTCGGCAGCGGGCTGTTCCCGCTGGACCGCCACCTCGCCCATCGCGTGCCGGTGGCGCTCGGCAGCGATGTCGGCGCCGGCACCGGCTACTCGCTGTTCAAGGAGGGGCTGCAGGCCTACTTCATGCAGCAGCTGCGCGGCGCCGACGGCGTGGCGCTGACCTCGACCGCATCTGCTCTACCTGGCCACGACGGCCGGCGCGGCGGCGCTCGGACTCGACGGACAGGTCGGCGACCTCAGCGTCGGCAAGCGCTTCGACGCGCTCTGGCTGCGCCCGCCGCCGGGCAGCCCGCTGGACGTCGGGCTGCGCCACGCGGACGGTCCGGAGCAGGCGCTGGCGCGGGCATTCGCGCTGGGTGTCAGCTACGATGTGGCCGGCGTCTGGGTCGACGGCGTGCGCATCAAACCGGACGGGATCGGTTGAGAATCCATTACCGTGATACGGAACCCTGATATCGTTAGGCGGACAAGTGACCGACAGCCGCACACGGGGCCCACGGAGGACGCGCACTGGCAACGGATGGCTCGTCCGAGCCCCAATCGCACGGCGGGGTGCAGTCGCTCGCGCGTGCGTTCGCGATCCTCGAGGCCATGGCCGACGCCGGCGGCGAGATCGGCCTGTCGCAGCTGGCCACCGAGGCACAGCTGCCGCCGGCCACCATCCACCGCCTGGTCCGCACGCTGGTCGACCTCGGCTACGTGCGCCAGGAACCGTCGCGCCAGTACTCGCTCGGCCCGCGGCTGATGCGCCTGGTCGACACGAGCACCAAGCGACTCGAGACGCTGGCTCACCCGTACATGTCCGACGTCGTCGATGCGCTCGGCGAGTCGGTCAATCTCGCTGTGCTCGACGGCGAGGAGATCGTCTACGTGGCCCAGGTCCAGCCCTCGCAGAACTTCATGCGGATGTTCACCGAGGTCGGCCGCCGGGTCAAGCCGCACGCGACCGCGGTCGGCAAGGCGATCCTCGCCACCAAGCCGGACGACGAGGTGCGAGAGCTGCTCAAGCGCACCGGGATGCCGCAACGCACGGAGCACACGCTCACGACCCCCAAGCTGCTGTTCGCCGACCTGGAACGGGTGCGCGAGCGCGGGATACGCGCTCGACGACGGCGAGCAGGAGCTGGGCGTGCGCTGCGTCGCGCTCGCCGTGCCGGGCGCACCCCGGCCAATGGCGCTCTCGATGTCCGGACCGTTGACGCGGATGTCCGACGACGTGATCGACAAGGCCGCCCCGATCCTCCGCAAGGCCGCAGAGAAGATCGGCGCCGAGCTCGCCGCTCCGGCGCCCCTCAGCGCCACCTAGGTGCTTGATGCCACGACCGAGCAGCCGGCCGAGGGAGTCGCGGTTCGCCTGGACGAACGGGTCGGCGGCGAGTGGCGCACGGTCGCACACGGACGCACCGATGCTGACGGGCGGATCGGCGCGCTCGGAGATCCAGCGCCGGGGATTCACCGCCTCCACTTCGACACCGGCGGCTACTTTGCCGCCGCTGGCGTGGCCACGTTCTATCCCGAGGTGACTGTGACCTTCACGGTGCTCGACGCAGCCGCGCATCACCACGTGCCGCTGCTGCTCAGCCCGTTCGCGTTCTCAACCTATCGCGGCAGCTAATGACCGCTCGTGAGAACTAGCCATGGCGCCTCCGGCGCGCACCGACACGCTGGTGATCGACGGCTGTGCGATCGCCACGATCGACGCGGCCGGCACCGAGCACTCGAGCGGACACCTCGTCGTGTCCGGAGGACGGATCACCGCGATCGCGGCCGGCCCCGCGCCGCCGATGGATGGGGCGCGGCGCGTTGACGGACGCGGCTGCCTGGCGACGCCCGGGTTCGTCAACACCCACCATCACCTGTATCAGTGGCTCACGCGCGGCTACGCCCCCGATGGCACGCTGTTTGACTGGTTGACCACGCTCTACCCCGTGTGGGCGCACCTCGACGCCGAGCTGGAGTACGTCGCCGCGAGCACCGGACTCGCCGCACTCGCTTTGTCAGGTTGCACGACGGCGATGGACCACCACTACGTGTTCCCGGCGTCCGGCGGCGATTTGCTCGCCGCCGAGATCGAGGCGGCCCGGCGCGTCGGGCTGCGCTTCTGCGCCACCCGCGGTTCGATGAACCTCGGTCGCTCGGCCGGCGGCCTGCCGCCCGACGAGGTCGTCGAGGATGCCGACCGGATCCTTTCCGACTGCGAGGCGGCGGTCGCCTCGTACCACGACGCGAGCTTCGACTCCATGCTCCAGGTCGCCCTGGCGCCCTGCTCGCCGTTCTCGGTCACGGGCGAGCTGATGCGCGACTGCGCGCAGCTGGCGCGGGCACTCGGCGTCCGCCTCCACACCCACCTCGCCGAGACCAGCGACGAGGAGGAGTTCTGCCTCGCCCACTTCGGTGCACGTCCGGTTGACTACGTCGAATCGCTCGGCTGGCTCGGCGACGATGTGTGGCTCGCACACTGCGTGCACGTCTCCGACGGCGACATCGGCAAGTATGCCGCCACCGGCACCGGTGTCGCGCACTGTCCGAGCTCGAATGCGCGCCTCGGCTCCGGGATCGCGCCGATCCCGGAATTGCTCGCGGCAGGGGCGCCGGTGGGGCTGGGCGTCGACGGCGTCGCCTCCAACGAGCACGGCGGCCTCGCCGAGGAGCTCCACCAGGCGCTGCTGTTCGCCCGCGCCCGTCTGGGTCCGCAGGCTCTCACCGCGCGACAGGCGCTTTGGATGGCGACAATCGGCGGCGCCACGTGCCTGGGCCGAGCGAACGCGATCGGGTCGCTGGAGCTCGGCAAGCTCGGCGACCTCGCGCTGTGGCGGCTCGATGGCCTCGGACATGCCGACATCGCCGACCCCGTGTCCGCGCTCGTGTTCGGCCCGCCCGCACCGCTCGAGCTGCTGCTCGTCGGCGGGCGCGCGGTCGTCGACGGCGGCGAGCTGCGAACCGCCGACGTGGCTGAGCTCGCTACTGCGAACCGGGCGGGCGCCCGCGAGCTCGCGGGGCGCGCAGGACTACGCTGAGAGCGTGGAGCGCGCTGGCCGCATCGACGAGCTGTATCGCGAGCGGATCCTCGAGCACGCCTCCTCGCCGCACAACTGGAGCCCGCCCGCCCCGCCGCTCGATCGCGTCGACCTCCAGTTCCGCGATCTCAACCCGATGTGCGGTGACGACCTGACGGTCAAGCTCGCGGTGCAGCCGGACGGTCAGATCCTCGATGTGCGCTTCGAAGGCCACGGCTGCGCGATCTGCCAAGCAGCCGCGTCAATGGCCTCCGACCAGATCCGCCACAGATCGACCTCCGAGATCCTCGCGCTCGACCAGTCGTTCATCCTGCAACTGCTCGGGACCGAGATCCCACCGCTGCGCTTGCGCTGCGCGCTGCTCCCGCTGAAGGTGCTCAAGAGCGCCGCGCTCGGCCATGCCGCCGACTGGGAACCGGGCACAGCCGCGAGCGACACCCGGCGCAATCCCTAAGCCGACTGCGTGGTCCCGCGAAATCGCAAGCGCCTCCCCGAACGTCAGGAGCGCGGGTGGGAGAGGATCGGGCTCTGGGTGACCGCAGCGTCGGCCCGCCCCCGCGCGGACCGCGGCCGGCCGCTGGCGGCCTCGTGCAGCTTGGTCTACCGACTCCGCCTGTTCTTCTTCTGGCTGTCGCTGATCCCGTTCAGCACCGCTGTGCGAGCCCGCGACTCCTATTGTCCCTGACCCACGCGCCGGCACGGCGACGGCTCACCCTCGAAGCCGATCGCCGGCTCCATGGCCGTGACGCTGGCCGTGCGTCCGACAAGATCCAATACTCCCGGCGGGCGTGTCCACCGACAGTTCCGGTTCGCCGACGGGCGGCGTGAGGTTGACGCGACGTGCTAGCGAATTCCTCGCCATGCTTCAAACACGAGGTCTGCCGCTTCGCCAGCAATGCGGTCGTGATGGGTCTCGCCGTCGGCGACCCATGGGCGCACGTGTCGATTTCTGCTTCGCTCGCTCGACGCATTGGTAGAAAGCACAGTCCAACCTAAGGAGGAACGACGGAATGCGAGTCATGGTGCTGATCAAGGCGACGGAGGAGAGCGAGGCCGGGGTGATGCCGAGCCAGGAGCTGCTCACGCAGATGGGCAACTTCAACGAGGAGCTGGTCAAGGCGGGCGTGATGCTCGCCGGGGACGGGCTGCACCCGAGCTCGAAGGGCGTGCGGGTGGCGTTCTCGGGCCGCGAGCGCAGGGTCATCGACGGCCCGTTCGCCGAGACCAAGGAGCTCCTCGCGGGCTACTGGTTGTGGCAGGTGAAGTCGCTCGAGGAGGCGATCGAGTGGGTCAAGCGCGTCCCGGATCCGATGCCCGGCAGCGAGGCGATCATCGAGATCCGCCCGGTCTTCGAGGCCGAAGACTTCGGCGAGGAGTTCACTCCTGAGCTGCGCGAGCAGGAGGCGCGCCTGCGGGAGCAGGCCGAGGCGAACCGGTAGCCGGCGGCGCGGCGCCGACGATCCAGCGTGCCCGCGAACGACGTCAACCGCACTATCGACGCCGTTTGGCGGATCGAGTCCGCGCGGCTGATCGCCGGCCTGGCCCGGATCGTGCGCGATGTCGGCGTCGCCGAGGACCTTGCGCAGGAGGCGCTAGTCGCCGCGCTCGAGCAGTGGCCAGAGTCAGGCGTCCCGGACAACCCGGGCGCCTGGCTCATGGGCACGGCCAAGCACCGGGCGGTCGACCGCCTGCGCCGAGCCGAGGTGCACGAGCGAAAGACGCGGGAGCTCGGTTTGGAGATCGAGATCCGCGGCGAGGTCGAAAGTCCAGATCTCGAGGCCGGGATCGACGATCCGTTCGACGACGATCTCCTGCGCCTCATCTTCACGGCCTGCCATCCAGTGCTCTCGACCGACGCGCGGGTCGCGCTCACGCTGCGCCTGCTCGCTGGCCTGACGACCAGGGAGATCGCCCGCGCCTACCTGGTCTCGGAGGCGACGGTCGCGCAGCGGATCGTGCGCGCTAAGCGCACACTCTCGGAGGCGCGAGTGCCGTTCGAGGTTCCCGAGCGCGATGAGCTCGCCGAGCGCCTCGCCTCGGTGCTCGAGGCGATCTACCTGATCTTCAACGAGGGCTACGCGGCGACCGCCGGCGACGATTGGATCCGGCCCGAGCTGATCGAGGAGGCGCTCAGGCTCGGCCGCATCCTCGCCGAGCTACTCCCGTCGGAGCCTGAGGTACACGGCCTCGTCGCCCTGATGGAGCTGCACGCATCGCGCTCCCGCGCGCGAATCGGCCCCTCCGGAGAAGCGGTACTCCTGCTTGACCAGGACCGCTCGCGCTGGGACTGGATGCTCGTCGGCCGCGGCCTCGCGGCGCTCGATCGCGCGCAGAGCACCGGTGGCGCCCTGGGGCCGTACACGCTCCAGGCGGCCATCGCCGCCTGCCACGCACGCGCCCGTGTCGCCGCCGACACGGACTGGGAGCGCATCGTCGCCCTCTACGACGGGCTCGCCCAGCTTCTGCCCTCACCGGTCGTCGAGCTCAACCGCGCGGTCGCCATCGGGATGGCATTCGGCCCCGAGGCGGGCCTCGAACTGGTTGATGCTCTCACGTCCGAGCCCGCCCTTCGCGGCTACCACCTGCTCCCGACCGTGCGCGGAGACCTACTCGCGAAGCTCGGCCGCGACGACGAGGCTCGGGTGGAGTTCGACCGCGCCGCCTCGCTCACCCAAAACGCCCGCGAGCGCGCAGTGCTGCTCGAGCGGATGGCGGCCTGCTCGCCCCGGAACGGCGGCGGAACAGAAGGAGGCATTCGATCTTGACAGCAAGAGCGCTGTCATCTCCAGCAAGCGGAACCTCAGCCGGACAGAAGGCCCATGCCTAGGCGCTCGGGGCCGGCCGGCGCCGTGGTGTCCTATAGCGGCCGCCGGATGCGATGCTCGGCAGGGACTGTCAACGGACCCGCCGTCGCTCCCACGTTTCAGACGCGAGCAGGCGCGGCGAAGGTCAAGCTCGGCGCAAGCGCGTAGGACCAACCACCGGCGGCGGGGGACGCCTGGCACCCCGGCTTCGCCCGACGAAGCGGAACAGAACAGTCGCGGCGCGTTGTCGCTCTTGAGCAAGAGGGAGCGTCTGCCCGCGGCCCATCCATGGTCCAGCCATTCGTGTCGCTACTCGTCCAACTGGGAAGAGATCCGAGGGCTGGACCTGGCGTCTGCTCGGTCACGAGAGCGGCAGCGCCGGGGTGCTTGCTCGGTTCCGGCTAGCACGTCATAGCGTTTTGGACGAATCGCACAAGCGCCGCGCCGCGGCCGGCGCGCTTGTGCTAGGCCACCAAAGCAGCCACCACCGAGCCGGGCAGCTGACTACTCGTTTCGGACAAATCGGGTAGTCGGGAACGCCTGCCTCGTGCCGTCGCAGCGAGAGCCGAGGAGCCGCTTGAAGGTCGACGTCCGTGCATGACCAGCAAGCGCCCAGAACTGTCGCTCCTGGCGGCCTATCCGTAGGTCTTTTGTTAGCATAAGACGGGTCGTAGAGATAAGGCCTTGACGGTCGCAGGCGCGCGTCCGAGCAGCCGGGCGATCTCCCGGATCGAGAGACCCTCCGCATCGCGGTAGTGGCGGGCAAGCGCCGGAGCCCTGCGCCGTTCATGCACACGATCACTCGCGGGCATCGTCGGCGAAGCTACCGGCTGGAGCCGACGGCTACCGAACGTGCCGGATGGTCGCCGGTCGAATCACTAGATTATGCTCCGCGCCACGGTCCATCCGAGCGGGAGCACAGTTGCTTTCCACGAATCCGGAAGCGGCGCAGCGTCTCGATTCACGGTGTGGACTGCCGCTTTGCCTGGCAATCCGTGGGTCTCGGCGTCGAGACTCGACCGCTGCTGCTGACCGTCCCTGCGATCATCTGGTTTGCGGTCGGCGCGGAGCTTGTCCGGTGCATGGCTCGGCGGTCCGGCATCGGCGGGCTCGCGGGTGCCGCCACCAGGTTCACGGCCGTGGCTCGAGGGGGTGGGTTTGGCGGCGTCCCTGCGGGCGGTGGGCCACGACCTGGAAGATCGACGTGAAGCCGTTTTCGAACCCGCGTCGCGCGGCGCGGAGGTACAGCCGCCAGATCCGCATCCGCTCCGCGCCGACGAGCGACTCGGCACGCGCGGCTTGCTCGTCGAGGTTGAGGGCCCACTCGCGCAGCGTGCGTGCGTAGTCGGGCCGGAAGCCCTCGACGTGCGTCGGCTCGAGGCCGGCGGCCTCGATCGCGGTGAGCACCCGCGAGAGGTGCAGCGGCGCCGCGTCGGGGAACACGAACCGCTCGGAGAACGGCCCCGCCTCAGGATCGCCGTGACGAAGCCGCGCGATGCCGTGGTTGAGCAGCCGCCCGCCGGGCCGCAGCACCGCGGCGAGCTGCCGCGCGTAGGTGTCGATGTTGGCGCTGCCGACGTGCTCGACCATGCCGATCGAAGCGATCGCGTCGAACTGCTCGCCGGCAAGGTCGCGGTAGTCGCCGACGCGGATCTCGATCCGGTCGTCCAGTCCCGCCGCCGCCGCCCGCTCGCGCGCGAGCGCGGCCTGCGGCTCGGACAGCGTGATGCCGCGTGACGTGGACGCCGTGCTCGCGCGCGGCGTGCAGCGCGAAGCTGCCCCAGCCGCAGCCGACGTCGAGCACGCGCTCTCCGGTGCGCAGGTCGAGCTTCGTGCACACGAGCTCGAGCTTGGCGCGCTGCGCCTCCTCGAGCGTCTGCGCGCCGCGCGAGAAGATCGCGCACGAGTAGGTCATCGACTCGCCGAGGACCAGCCGGAAGAACTCGTTCGAGACGTCGTAGTGGTGCGTGACCGCGCGCCGGTCACGCTCGCGGCTGTGCCGGCGCCCGCGCGGGCGCAGCTCGGCCGCGGGCGCGCGCGGCACCGACCGCAGCGCGCCCGCGCGCACCGCGGCGGTCGCGAAGCGCGCCTTGCCGCGCGCGTCCAGCGGCGGCACCGCGTACCCGTCCAGCAGCTCGAGCGCGGCGTCGATGTCGTCCACCTCGATCTCGCCGCTCACGTATGCGCGGCCGAGCCCGAGCTGGCCCGGCGCGCGCAGTACGTGCCCGAGCGCACGCGGCGAGCGCACGCGGAACGTCGGCCCGCCGGCGCCGTTGGTCGGCGGCAGCGCGCTGCCGTCCCACAGCTCGACGCGGAACGGGACGCTCGGGAAGCGCCTGCGCAAGCGCCTCGCGCAGCGGGGCGGTGACGCGCGTCGCCGCTCACCGTGCCTGGAGCGGCGCGAGCTTGGCCGCCTGTCGCTCCGGGCTCACGCGCACGACGTCCCAGGCCAGTCCGACCCGCTCGAGCGCGCGGATCACCAGCGCGGAGGGGTCGAGCTCCCAGCGGCGCAGGCCGTGCTCGGCGGAGGTCGGGAACGCATGATGGTTGTTGTGCCACGCCTCCCCGAGCGACAGCGGCGCCAGCCACGCGAGGTTGCGCGACTCATCGCCGGTGTCGAAGCGCTGGCGCCCGAAGAAGTGGCACAGCGAGTTGATGCTGTAGGTCACGTGGTGGAGCACGAGCATCCGCACCGCGCCGCCCCACAACAGGCCGGTGAGGCCGTCGCGCAGCGTGCCGCCGAACAACCAGCCGAGCCCGAACGCGGCGAACGAGCCCGCCGAACGCCCACACCAGAAACGTCCGGTCGACCCAGCTCACGACCGGGTCGGCGAGCAGGTCCGGCGCGTAGCGCGTGCGCCGCCCGCGGTGGGTGTGGATGAACAGCCAGCCGACGTGCGCGTGCACCAGCCCGCGCAGCGCGCCGCGCCAGCCATGGCCATGATCGACGTGCGGACTGTGCGGGTCGCCCTCCCGATCAGAGAACGCGTGATGCTTGCGATGGTCGGCCACCCACGAGATGACCGGGCCCTCGATCGCCGCCGAGCCGAGGATCGCCAGCGCCGCGCGGATCGGGCGCGTGGTCTTGAACGCGCGGTGGGTGAGCAGGCGGTGAAAGCCCACCGTCACGCCGAGGCCGGTGAGCACATACAGCACCAGGAACACGAAGATGTCGTTCCAGCCCAGCAGACTGGCCCACAGCTGCCAGCCAACGAAGAACAGACTGAGGATCGGGACGACGGTGACGATCCCAGTGATGATCCGGTCACGTCGCTCGCTGGCCACCGGCTCGACGTCGTCCTGGACGGCAGCCGCTGATCCTGACACGACGCCGAAGTCTAGAGCGCCGATGCCTCACGACGGAGCGACAGGCCAGCTCCTCGAGCGGGACGTCGGAGTCGGTCAGCCGCGCCTCATCGGAGCGCCAGGCCACGGCTCGTTCTGCGCAATGCTCCGACGATCCGGTAGGAGCCGCGCGATCGCTGGGCCGGGTGGGCTGGTATCGTCGTCGGTTCAGGTTGGGCAGCTTGTCCGACGCATGTAGTGCCGGCGCTCGTAGCCTTTGCTTTGTGCAATCTCGGCGTTCGCAGCACGTAACGACGCGGGAGGAAGCACAATGGCTACTGGAACGGTGAAGTGGTTTAGCGACGAGAAGGGCTTCGGGTTCATCACGCCCGACGACCAGTCAAAGGATCTGTTTGTCCACCACTCGGCGATCGTCGGCGGGGGCTATCGCTCGCTGTCGGAAGGCGCGAAGGTTTCCTTCGAGGCTGAGGCTGGGGAGAAGGGTCCCAAGGCCGTCAACGTCCAGCTGGTCTAGCGACCCCGCTCGCCTGCCGACCGTCACGGGTGGACAGGCCCGAGCGCTGATCGACAACCGAACATGCCTCGCGCGACGTCCGCCGTGAGGTCGGGTCGAAGCCAGGAGAAACCCGCCGAGAGGATGTGTGTAGATGGGGACGACGGGGTCGGCGCAGGGTGGCGCGCGGGAGCGGTTCGTCGTTACGGAGGCTGAGCGGCACGTCGCTGACCTGCTGCCAATCGAGGTCGCCCCGGTCCTCGCTCGCGCGACGGTCGAGACGGTGCCGTTCTGGTTTCACACGTTCGCGCTGAACCGCGCTGAGGGCATCTACACGCCCGGCGCCGCGCGCGACCATCGCTACCGCGTCTTCGCGCTACCGGAGGACTTCGCCGGGATGAGCGTGCTCGATGTCGGCTGCTTCGACGGCTTTTACGCCTTCCTCGCCGAGCGCCGCGGGGCCGGGAGGGTCGTGGCAGTGGACAACGAGCAGTATCGGCTCTGGGTCGCCTCCCGATGGGGCGTTGAGCTGGAGGGCGGGGAGGGCTTCCGCGCCGTCCACGGCCTGCTCGGCTCGGCCGTTGAGTACCGGCGGATGGACGCGTTCGCGCTCGACGGGCTCGAGGAGCGCTTCGGCCTCGTCTACTGCTTCGGCATCCTGCACAGGGTCGAGAACCCACTCGGGCTGCTGCGCGTGCTGCATGGGCGGACGGTGGATGGCGGCACGGTGCTGGTCGAGACCTACGGCGTCGCCCCGGAAGATCGAAACGGCCCCGCGATCCGCGTCTCGGAGCCCGGGGAGGTTTACGCGCGCGACGACTTCGTTTATTGGGGGTTCGAGGGCGCCGGCCTGGAGCGGCTTGCCCGGATTGCCGGCTTCTCGCGCGTCGAGTCGCTCGTCGACGTGGAGGTCGACGGCCACCCGCGGCTCATGGCCCGGCTGGTCGCCTAGACCACTGCCGGACGCCCTTCTGCACAGCCTCTTCACAACACGGTCGCAGGCTCGTAACGAGAAAGCGCGCCTGTGCCGCGAGAGTTATTGGAGTGCTCCCGGCGCTATACGCCCACCGCCTCGGCCGCGCGTACGGCCCTGACTCCTCGCTCGCGGCGCTCCACCGCACACTCCAGCAGCCACTCGACGGCCTCGAGACGGACTGCTGCCTGACCGCCGACGGCGAGCTCGTGCTGGTACACGACCCGCTGCTCGACCTCGGAACCACCGTGTCCGGCTGGGCGCATGAGCGCACCGCGGTGGAAATCCGCGCGGGGTGGCTGCGCAACCGCGACGGCACAGCAAGCGACGAGCGCCCGCAGCTGCTCGACGAGCTGCTCGACCTCGCGCCGCCCAGCGCGACGCTCCAGCTCGAGGTCAAAGCGCACGCCGACCCAGCCCTCGCACGCCGCACCGCGCGAGCCGTCTGCGAGCGTCTTCGCGACCACCCCGCGCGGGAGCGGACCGAGGTCATCAGCTTCTGGTCCGGTGCATGCGAGCTCGCCGCCGAGCTCGGCTTCCGCTCGCGGCTGGTGATCATCGCCGACTATCGCATACACGCACTCGCCGCCTGGGGACGCCACGTCGGCCTACACGGCGTATGCGTCGAGCACTTCCTGCTCTCTCGCGCGCTGGTCGCAAACCTGCGAGCCTGCGGGCTCAGCGTCACGACCGGCACGATCAACCACGCCGCGATCCTCGCGCCGCTCCTGCCCCTTGGCCTCGACGCGATCACGAGCGACTCTCCACACGAGCTACGCCAAGCGCTCAGCCGCATACTCCAGACACCGCCGCTCGCCGCCTGAACGCCCGCACACGCTGACACCGGGCGCGAGCGGCGGTCTGAGCTCGTCAACGAGACGGCTGGTCGTCGTCCATTTCGATCGTCTCGTCGCGCGTCGGTCTGGGTGCTGCTCTCCGATTTGGTTGTGATCGCGAGCCGAGCGGCGAGCAGCGCTTGCTGTGCTCCGAGTCGCAGCTGAGGGTCAGCGCGGCCGCTGGTGTTCGCGTGCAAGGCGGGCACGTCGCTCCTTGAGTCGATGACAGTGGCTGCGGACCGTTCATCTTGATCGACGCGGTCATCGTCGGTGACGGTTCCGTGTTATCGATCGCGGAGCAGAGCCGAAGGGGTCTCGGGCGCTGTGAGCGGAGAGGCCCGGTCGGCGTGTACCTTTGTGGTGATGTCGGTGGCTCTGATTTTCGCGGCGGTGATTCTGCTGATGTTGCTCGCCGTGGCGGGTGGTTGGCTGTGGATCCGCCGTTCGCGCCTGGGGGCGGATGCGCCGGTCACCGAGATGGAGGCGCGCACGCACGGGTCGCCGCTGACTAGGAGCATCCTGTCGGTCGGTCCCCGGCCTCG
This sequence comes from uncultured Solirubrobacterales bacterium, assembly GCA_963834675.1. Classification (GTDB taxonomy): domain Bacteria; phylum Actinomycetota; class Thermoleophilia; order Solirubrobacterales; family Solirubrobacteraceae; genus Palsa-465. The sequence goes on along the minus strand of CAWICS010000004.1, from coordinate 1,787,127 downwards.
TGATGGTGACGGCGTCGGCTTAGACCCGTAGCCATTTTTCGGGGCTCGCCTTACGGGAGTGCGCCTGCGGTCCTGGCGGGCGGCCGATGTGGTGGCCGGCTCGTGCGCCACCGCCAGGGCCCGGGCAGCCGCGGTCTGTACGATGGTGCTTGTAAGCCCGGGCGCCCGCGCGCAAAGCCAGACACGCACACACCCGCCCCCCAAGCGGGCCCACGTCAATCCGGAGGCACTTGACAGCCCACCGCCGGATAAGTAGCAGTCGTCGCAGGGCTCGCGGATTTCGCCGAAAGCCGGGCTCGCGAGACGGCATGCAGAACCTGCGATCTACCCGATGAAGCGCTCCCTAACGCCTGCCGGCTCCCGCGGCGCGACGGCGCTCGGATCTAGCCGAACGGAGCGTCCGTCGGCTCGCGGCGCCGACTCCTCCGCGACGGCGGCAGCAGAGCCACCCCCACGGTGGTCGCTGCTCCTTGACGCCTGGGAGCGGCAGTGCCGGGCGTCGACGCCGGTGGTGATCGCTCTGGTGCTTGCAGCGCGGCGAGCTTCGGTTAGCGTCTTGACCAACGGTCGGACCGCGTCTGTATGCGCGACGTGTGCGGTTCTGGCGATGGGGAGGCTCACGCCGATTCTGCCGAGGAGGCGCGACGTGCGCTCGGGAGCTGGCTCAGGTTAGAGTGCCCGCGGGCAGCAGATAGCGAAGCGGAGTCCTGCGTTGCTCTGTGCCGGCGTTGGTGAGCCGCGATCCGTGTAGTCCGTGCGTTGAACCCGCAGCAACGGTCGCCTCGGGGTGTCCGTCGTGGTCGATTATCCATGCCATGACCGTCGCAAAGTCGGCACCCTCGGCGAGGATCGCGGCGCGTTCGATGACCGCACCGCCGGAGGCGTGCGGACGCGCCAGTCGCTTCACCAGCGCGAGAATCTGGTCGTCGTCCATTACTCACACCGTACTCTCCCCGCGACGCCGGGCCCCCCGTCGGCGGAAAATCGTCCCGGACTCCCGCGCTCCTGGCGACCGCACCGACTGCAGTGCAGCAGTTCCGGTCGAGTATCGGCTGTATGCCCGGGCTGATAGCGCACCTGCAATTTCGTCGTCGTCGCACATCTCGGTGGACAGCCATCCGGCGACGCGATGTCTTGTGGGTGCGTCCGGCGATCTCGGCTCGTTTCCGCGGCGGCGCGGACAGCCGCTAGACTGCTACCTACGGTCGAGCGTCCGCTCGACGAAGCAGTGCCCAGCGTTTCCGCAGTCGTTGCCTCTAGCACCCTCCGCGTTTCGCAGTGCACATATATCCCCGGAGGGAAACAAGATGTCAACAGGAACCGTGAAGTGGTTCAGCGACGACAAGGGTTACGGATTCATCACCCCCGATGATTCCAGCAAGGATCTGTTCGTGCATCACAGCGCGATCCAGGGCAACGGCTTCAAGTCGTTGGCTGAGGGCGCGAAGGTGAGCTACGACGCCGAGCAGGGTCCCAAGGGCCCGGCGGCGGCGAACGTCCAAACGCTGTAAGCCACACACTGCGACCAGCGAGCGGGGGTACACGCAGGACCGCCGCTCGCTCAGGTCCCCATCCCAGCCGGCTGGCGCTGCAGCGGACGCCTGCGGCGCCGCGACGCCGTTGAGCCGCGACGGATCCCATGCCTTGCTGACACAGCCCTTGCTGACACAGCGCGTCTCGGTCTTCAGCTCATTGCGCGTGTCCGGGCGACGCGCTCCAGATCCCAAGCAGGAGGACACGCATGGCATCAAGCGGTAAGAAGAAGACCACCATGGCCAAGCTCAACCGTGAACGAAAGCTTCGCGAGCGCCGGCTTGACAAGCAGACCAAGAAGGACGCTCGCAAGCATGCGTCCCAGCACCACGGGCAGTCGCGCGACGTGCTGACCGGCGGCGACGATCAGTCGATCCCAGCGGACATCCGCCAGCCGGCTCTCGACCCCGTCGTTCAGCCGCACGCCGACGTCTGATTCCGGATCGCGCACACCGGACAGACATAGCCAAGGGTCTCGTGCTTCGTACGCCTTGGTGACCGAGCGCATGCGAGCGACGTCCTGGACCATGCGCGGCTGTCGGCCTCTTGTGACCGTTTGGCGCGAGCCGGCGGCGCGATCAACTAGCGCCGCGTGAAGAGCCGCTCACCGCCTGGTCGCCTCCCGGCTCCCTGTCCTGGTGCTAGTCGCGCGCCCGCGACCCGCGCCGAATCGCGAACAGCGGGGCGCCGCACTCGGGACAGTAGCCCTCCCAACCGGCCCGACCGTTGGGCAGGGTTATCTCATGCGGGTCGGCGATCGTGACCTTTTGGCCGCAGACGCATCGACCCTCGGGGCGGGGATCCTGTGCCGGTGAGTCTGAGTCGGCCACCCGGACCAGCATATTCGGGGTGGAGTGCTTCGAGTCAACGCGGGCGCCAAATCAGCTCAGACCGATGGCGGTCATGTCGCAGCCCGCGCTGGCGACAGCGACCTCCGCCGGGTGCATACCCACCCGAGCCTCGAGCCCCGCAAGCCACCAGGATCGCAAACCCCGTTCCCTGCGCCCCGCAGACATCTCGTCGCTTCGCCCACCCGCGCACCTGTCCCGCGCGAAAGCGCGCATGGGGCCCGCGAGCGCTCCGCGGCCGAACTCGACGCGCACGGTGCTGGCCAGATTCCGGGACGGTGCAAGCATCAAAGCAGCGGCCACGCCGCCAGCGTTCGCGCTGCCCGTTTCGGAGAATCTCGGCAGCGCCGCACCATCGCCGAGCACGGCCCTTCTGCTCTGAGAGCGGTCGCCGGGGGGCCGTCAACGACCTCGGCGGCGGCGGGAAGCCCACCGCGGAAGCGAGCGCCGCGTCGGCGTCGAGGGCGCCCTTGGCGAGGACGCGGAATGTCGCCAACCCGATAGCCCGCACCTGGAGCGGCATGAGAGCGAAAGCGCTCGCCGCGCGCCAATAGCAGGGCAGCAGCCGATTGTTCGTGCTCACCAGCGCCGTAAGAATTGTCCCATCGTCCCGCGCCTGGCCGCGGCGAGTGTGAACTGAACTGCCGTGAGGCACTCGCGGGTCTCGTGCGGCGCATCCGGCCGCTCATCCTCCAGGGGGCCGGCGGCGAGCATCAGCGTGGAACGCTACGTATGCGACCCAACGACCGGCGGCGTCAGGACCGACGGCATCACCGGCGGTCCCGCGACGGCGCGACGGCGGTTGACGATGCTTTCGGTGGCCGCCCAAGCGGCGAAGATGAGGGAGCCGATGATGCCAGTGAGTGTCACCAGCACGCCGGCGGCGGCGGCGGCGACGACACCGTGCGCGCCTAGGATGAGGACGGTGGCCGCCGGCCCTGTACTCGGGCCGATCGGCAACTGGCCGACGGTGAACATCACGATCAGCAGCGCCATCGAGTCGAAGATCGAGACGTGCACGCCGATCGCGTAGAGCATCAGCCAGTTGCGCAGCACCTGGGCGCACACCGCCAGCAGGGCGAATGTGATCAGGCGGCCACGGCTCTGCATGTGCAGGACGGCGAGCCCGGCCCCAAGCCCGGTCCGGTGCCGGTCCGAGACGCGCCTGAGCAAAGCGACGAAACCGACCATCAGCATGATGATGATCGCCGGCACCCACAGCGGGACGCCGAGCGGCGCGACAAGCGTGAACGAGAACAGCGCCACGAGCGCCAACTCGACTGTGATGATCGGCACCTCGGCGGCCACCAGCGCCGGCGTCCGCGGCGTCGTCAGCGGCGCGGCCCTGCGCACTGACGCGATCCGTACCGCCATGCCCACCGAGCCGTTGACAATGCTCGCGACGCAGCCGAACGCGGCCGAGCGAAACAGCACTCGGCGGCTGACCGTGCCGCCGGCGGCACGCACGCAGATCGCCCACGCCTCGGTGCGGGTCAGCAGCGCGCCGATCTGGAGCAGCACCGAGAGCGCCACGAGGGTGAGTGGGGCCGTCCGCAGGGCCGCGCTGAACTGCGAACCACGCCCCGCGAGCACGAAGACCAGCAGGGCGGCGACGGCGACGGCTCCGCCGACGCTGACCGCGATCCGGCGGCGCATCGAGGAAACGCGAAAGTCACGCTCGACGGCGTCATCACAAGCAGGGTCCAGCGGGTGCAGCTCAAGCGTCACTCGGGGTGGCCTATGCGGTAGCGGTTCTCAAGATGATGCGGCGACTGAGCGCATTACGCGCCACGCCCCTGCTCCCTATTAACGACCGTAGCAGCGGCTGACTGAAGCGCGCCTGTGCGGCATCAGGACGCCTAACACGATCGAAAGGTGCAGTGGGGCGGGCTCGAGGTTCTCCCGGCCGCATTCGTCGCGCTGATCGCGACGGACGAGGCGCCGGCGCCGGCGTCGATGACGTGCGTGCTCTCACGCGCCCCGCGACGGCAACCACGATTGCACTGCCCCCGAAGCATGCAGATGTTGCAAGCATCAAAGCAGCAGCCGCGCCGCCAGCGCTCGCGTTGCCGCTTCCGGACAGTCTCGGCAGCGCCGCACCCTCGCGCAGCACGGCCCCTCTGGTCTGAGAGCGGTGGCCGGGGCAGAGCGGTCGCCGGGGCGGCGTCAGCGACCTCGCCGACGGCGGGCAGGTCACCGGGGAAGCGAGCGCCGCGTCGGCGTCGGCTTAGCGAGGACGCGGAATGTCGCCGATGCTATGGCCAGATCTTCGCCGTCGAGACCACGAATGCGATCGTGAAGGTGCAAGGAGCGCGGTGGGGTCTTTGCCGAACGGCAATTGGAATAGGCGGGTGCTGGCGTGCGTCGTTGAGTTGTGATCCCGCCGCTGAGAGTGCGGGCGACGCGGCCGCCTCCGGGCGGGCGGGGAGGGATAACGGATGCGAACCCAGCAGGCAATCGCACATCGGCCGCGCGGGGGGTCCGGCGCGCCGCCGACGATCTGGATGCGAACGCCCCAGGCGGCTGCAACGACGCTGATAACCGCGGTCGCGACGATCGCGGTGGCGCTGCTGGCGGTCACCACCGCCGCGGCGTCCACCGATCAGACGGTGAGTCCGCGAGACAACTGCGGCGGCTTTAACGGGCACGTGGTCGTGTCCGACGGATCGACGCCCACGTTGCAGCTCTACGGCGACGTGTGGGACAACACGTGTCCGGGTATGGCTGGCCTCGCATAGCCCCGGCTATCACAACATCCAGGCCGGGGCGGCGGGCGAGTCGGCGACCGGCGGCGTCAACTACACGACCGTCGCACCGCAGCTCCGCCCGGCCGACATCAAGGTGACGGCGTGCAGCACGTACGGCGGATGGCACTGCGGGGCCCCGATCAGCGTGCCGGTGCCAGCGGCGGGACAGGGTCCTCAAGGGGCGGTCAGGCCGGCGGAAGCGCGAGCGGCGGGTCGACCGGAGGCCCGGCGGCACCCAGCCGCAGCCCCTCGACGCCGCCGCAGGCGACCATCGGCTCCGGGTCGCGAAACGATTCCGGGCACTAAGGTCGACCTCGCGGGTGCGGCCTCCTGGGCGTTGAACAATGTGTTCGGCTCGCCCGGCCTGTTCGGCCCCAATGATGGCTTCGGCGACGACTGCACCGACTTCGTCTCCCGGTCTCGCGATCGGCGGTGGCGACCCGGAGACGGTCCTTAACGGCCGCAGCACGAGCAACGATCGCTACTGGTACTTCTCCACCTTCAGGTACGGGCGCTGGTGGAGTCACTCCTGGAGCGTGGCCGAGGACCTCGCCGTGCACCTGAACCTGCTACGCAGCACGTGGCTGCGTTACTGGCGCGATGCCCGGCCCGGCGATGTGATCTTCGTCGACTGGACAAGCTCGAGCTTCGCCCACATCGACCATGTCGGGATCGTCACCGGCATGAAGGCAGGCGAGCCGCTCATCACCCAGCACACGCCCAGCCAGCGTGGGGTCACGCTGCACTACTGGCAGACGCACCCGCCAACGCTCATCGACGGTCGACCGAACGTGCACGTCTGGATCGCCGTGCCTAACCCGGACTGAACGCGTGGGCCCGCGGCCAGGACCGCGGGCCTGCAGAGCACGGCGCCGCGCGCGTCCGCAACCGTACAACCTGGGTCACGAGAGCTCGAGAGCGACTGCGATGTCTGCCGTCTGCGCAGAGCAGTCGTGCGGTTACCGATATGTCTCGAGCTCGCGCTCTCCCACAGCCGGACGAACCGATGCCCACGCCTGCCTCGTCGGGTAGGCCCGGCGCCTCGCGACGCCGGGCCCCCCTCAGAACCGGACGTGCCCGTTTCCGAGCATCCGGCTCAAGCAAGCCCTGGTGGCTGGCGGGTGGTGTTGCAGTGGAGGTGGGTGAGACGGGGTGCAGCCTTGTCCGTTGTGGCTGTGTCCCAGACGAGGTCGATCGTCTTGCGAGTGGTGGCCAGCCATTGCTCCCATTCGCGTGGGGTTTGGGGCCGATCATGGTCGGCGATCAGCGTTGCCTGGCAGATCGCGCAGCGCCCGTCCTGCTCCTGGTGGAGCCTGAAGGCGGTGCGGTTGATCGGCAGGGGCGCTTTGCGCCGTCGCACGGCCCAGTAGTCGGCAAGCTCGGGGTCATCGGGTGACGCCGCGTGCTTGACGATCGGGTGGCGGACAATGTTGGTCCAGGCGAAGCGGTGGAGGTAGCCGCCGGTGTGGCGGTCACCGAACACCCACCGGTCCTGCCTGGCCTTGTTGAACTTGCCGAAGTACCGGGCGAACACCCAGTGCGCCGGCTTGGTCGAGTGGCTGAACCTGGCCCACTTCCATGTGAGCCGCCACAGGTAGTAGTCCAAGTCGCCGAACGTTTCGGCGGATACCTGTGTCCGGTAGTAGTTGGCCCAACCGCGGATGATCGGGTTGAGCCGTTTGAGCACCGCTCGTGCGTTGCTCCCGCGCAGGGAGCGCAGCTCGGTGCGGAGCCTTTCCCGGATTCGTCTGACGGCCGCTTTGCTGGGTTTGATCAGCAGCTTGCGCCGGTAGCGGCGGACGTTGAACCCGAGAAAGTCATAGCCCTCGCTGAGCGACACGACTTGCGTCTTGTCCTCGTTGAAGGCCAGACCTCTCGGCGTCAGCCAGGCGGCGAGCCGGGCCTTGACCTCGAGCGCTTCCCGCCCGGTGTGGCAGTGAACGACGAAATCATCGGCATATCTGATCAGCACCGGGGTGCCCTGCTGGGCGCGCTCATCCGCCCCATAGCAGGCTCCCGCGGCCGTCTCCATCCCGTGCAGGGCGATGTTCAAAAGCACGGGGCTGATCACCCCGCCCTGAGGAGTTCCCTCCTCGGTGCGAGATAGCCGACCGTTCTCGACCACGCCCGCCTTGAGCCATTGCCGGATCATTCCCCGGGCGGGGAACGTGCCGAGCATCGACATCAGGTGGTCATGACCGATGCGGTCGAACGCCCCGGCCAAGTCGGCGTCGAGCACCCACAGGCGCCTGGGGTTCTGCTTGGCGACCTGGAAGATCGCTGCGATCGCGTCATGGCAGCCGCGGCCGGGCCGAAACCCGTAGGACTTCGGCTCAAACCGCGCCTCCCACTCGGGCTCCAGCGCGTTGAGGACCCGTGCCTGGTGGCAGCGGTCGATCAGCACAGGGATACCGAGTGGGCGTTGCTTCTTGCTGCCCGGCTTGGGGATGTACACCCGTCTGACCGGCAGCGCCTTGAACGGCTCACGGAAATACGCCACCCTGCCGACCAACTCTGTCTTGGCCTTCGGGGTCAGCGCCACCTCACCGTCCACACCTGCAGTCAGACGACCAGCGTTGCGCTCGGTCACGCGCCGCACGCTCAACAGCGTGTTAGAGCGCGAGCGGAGCATCAACTTCTGCAACCGGCGGACCCTTGCGAGGTCTCCCGCCTTCGATGCCGTGAAGATCCGCTGCCGCAACCGCCGTACGTTCCGCTCCGTTCGACGCCAGTCGATCTGGCGCCAGTCGAGCCGGCCGTCCTCTGGTCCACTCACCGCGTTCGCGGCGTCTAGTTTGTCCTCGGGTTCCGGGGTCATCGTCATCTTTCTCTTCACAGGCTCACCAGACCACGTCAGCGCGCTTTCGCGCCCGGCCACACGGGCCGGTATCCGGCCGGTTATCCACAACCCCCCGGCTGGAGGACCGGTCAATCGGTCGTGGTTTCCCGCTGCCTTTCGGCCACCGACATTCGCTTCTTGGTCATCCTGTTCCCGCCGGGGAGTTGGGCCCTCCTCACGGTCGGCTTACCGAACCACAAGTTCGGACCCCGACAGGATTCCCGCGTTCCGCACGCACGAGCAGCGACCGGGGTGGGTGCCCTCTATACCCCGGGGACGGCGGTGCTCATCCCGACCGGAGGCGACTACCGGCCGGCGCCTGCCGCTTCGCAGCGGCCAGTCCCTGCACCCCGCCGCACTTCCCATCGACAGGGTTCTCGCTTAACGAGGCATCAACGAGGGTTCAAGCAATTCACCCGTCCGGTCTTCCCCGCGCCTGTGGCCGCCCGGATGGAACGGGCCGCCCTTGGGCTTCCCCCAGGCTTCGCACCCCGCCGACCAGGAGCCGACGACGCACGCCAGGGTCGGGGACAGGCCATCGAGCACGGACCTGGAACTACACGCTCAACATCACATCAGTCGATCTCCAATCCGGTAGTTCTCTCGATACGTGCGACATCGCGTCGCACGTCGCCATACCAATCGCGCGCCGACCGTTCGGCCGGGAGGTGAATGCGATCATCCGCGGGATGTGCGGTTCCGCGCCAGGCGAGCGCCAGAGAGGTCGCGGCAACTTGGCGCTCGGTTCGTGGCTCGAGCGTCCGGTTGCGCGATCGATGCGCCCACGCGGCCATTGACGGGCGGTCGGCCGTCGGCATAGGATCGCTCTGCGAACGGCGGCGGCTGCCTTAGGCGGCCGGGGTGCTTTGCCGCGTCGCCCCCCCGGTCCGTCTGATGGTGGTTGCGCCGGCTTGGTACGAATGGGGTGTAACCGACGAAGGAGGCTATACATGCGGGTGCTCATGAAGGTCCAGATCCCGACCGCGGCAGGAAACGCTGCGATCAAGGACGGCAGCCTGCCGCAGATCGTGGGGAAGGCACTTGACGCGCTGAAGGCGGAAGCCGCCTACTTCACCTCAGAGGAAGGAATGCGGACCGGTCTGATCTTCTTCGACATGGCCGATTCAAGCGGGATACCGCCGGCGGCGGAGCCGTTCTTTATGGGCCTTGACGCGAAAATCACGTTCGCGCCTGCGATGAACGCCGACGAGATGCGGGCCGGCGTCGGCAAGGCGATGGAAGCCATCTAGACGCTCGGGCCCTGCGACGGACAAACGAGGCTCGGCAAAGAGTCCAGCCATCGGCCAAAGCGAGCGAGGTCCACGGCGTGCCTATCTCTTGCCTGCCGGCGCGTCACAGACGCAACAACGCGGGCGCGCAAGCGCACGCGTTGGTGCGGCGCAGCGACAGCAGAAGAGCGGTCGGCCTCACAAACAGGAGCGCAAGGGTCGGCCCGGTTGGGAGCTCTCCCTCGTGGAAAGGCAAGCGTCCACTCCAGGCACGCGGTGCCTTGCTCCTGCCGCTCGTTTCGACGGTCCAAACGTTCTGGCCGCCGCGACTGGTTTCCTCGTCTCGGTGGCTGGCGTCTTGCGAGCGCACTGGCGACATCTCGATGCCACGACGTCTGCGCTCCGGGCGGGCGAGCCCGGCATAGCGACGTCGGGCTCGATCGCCGGCACGATCGCTTCGGTCGTCCGGGCGCCCGCTAGCGCCGCGACTGCTTCGCCACGAGGCGTCGCTAGCTCTTCCCTCGTGCTGCTGAGTGTGACGTTCTGCGTCAGCGGGCACGGTTGCGGTTCTCCCGCCAGAGGGCCGTTTCAGGCGCAGATGGCGGCGAGGTGGTGGCGGTGGAGCTTGGTCAAGTTGTGAGTCGTCATCAATATCCGCCACTCGGTCCGCACGGCGGTTCGGCCTCTTCGCAGGAACCGGGTGACCTGGCGGTTGTGCTTGGTGTGAGCGAACACGGGCTCAATCATCTGTTTCCGTCTTCGGTAGAGCTCCTTGCCGGCCGGTGAGGCCAGCGCGTTGCGCATCGCCGCGTAGCGCCCGCCGGTCCAGCCGGGCCGAGGTGTTTTGCGGGTGCCGGAGTCGGGTGGGATCAAGACCTGGATGTGCTTGTTGGCGATCACCTCGTCGATGTGCTGCTCATTCCAGTACTGCGCGTCCGCCACGGCGATCTCCGGCCGGCCCGTCACGCCAGCCTGCTCAAGCTCGCCGAGCGCGGCAGTCATCATCGGATCGAGCTGCGAGAAGTCGACGGTGCTGTTCGTGATCTCCGCGGCGAGCACGATCTGGTTCTGATCGACGACCGCCTGGGCGTTGTAGCCCTGCACGTAAGCCTCGTTGCTCTTGATGTGACGACTATCGGGATCGGTCACGCTCACCATCGCGTCCGGCAGCGATGGCGCGACCCACGCGTTTGGTCGACGACCGAGATGCCTTCCCGTGGTGTCACGGCCCGTCGCTCGGTACTCCTCATAGGCCCGATTGCCCGCCAGTTGCGCGTCGAGATCGTCCTCCATCCGCTCCGCGGCGAGCAGCAGCCGGTCAACCCGGCCGCGCGGGATCAGATCCGGCGTCTGCCAGCGACGCTGCTCGAGCTGACGACGTCTCCTCTCGCACCCACCCCTGTCGACCCTGGTTCGCGCGACGATCTGCTCGGCGTTGAACTCGAACCGCTCGCCCGCCGGTTCCAGCTCCCCGCCGCTCGGCCCATCAGCATCGCTGCCCTTGGCCGCGAGCTTCTCCCGGGCCTGACGGAAGAACTCACTCCGCCCCTCCCGAGTTCGCAGCTGCTCGGGCAGCTCATCCCCACGCGCGTCACCATAGAGCTCATCCTCAGCCTCGTCAGTCGCCTTCGCCTCCGCGAGGATCTCCCTGGCGATCTGCCCAAAATCGCGATTCGAGCCGCGGCTCGTGTTCCCCGCCAACCTAGTGCCGTCGATCGCGACCACCCCAGGCTTCACCAGCCCAGCCTCATCGCAGAGCCCGAGCACCTGCCCGAACAGCTCTCCCAGCGCCGCCTCGTGCCGCACAACGAACCGGGCGATCGTCGCGTGATCGGGCTGCTCGAGCATCGCGATCACCCGACACGCAACATCCTCCCGGCACGCCCGCTCGATCGCCCGCGCCGACCGAATCCCACGCGAATACGAATACAACAACAACGCGACCAACATCGCCGGGTCATACGGCCGTCGGCCCACACCGTCCCGGCGATACGCCCCATAGAACTCGCCCAAATCCATCCCGGCAACAGCGTCGAGACGAACCACGCGAGATGGTCCTCCGCCAACCAATCCCGAACATCCGGCGGCATCAAGAACGACTGATCACGATCACAACCAATAAAGGTCTGAGCCATACCCAAATCGTCCAAAACCGCCCGGACGACACGGTAATTACGCGACACCTCCTAGGAGCCACACGCCGTCGAACTGGCCACGATCGCTTCGCTCTGTGCCATCAGGCGCGAGGCAGGGGCGCCGAGGTCGCCGCGGTCTTGGCGCTGCGAGCTGGCTCGCACACTTGTCGAGCCTTGGCCGGCGTGGGCCGCGGGCCCTCCTATTGGGCGACGAGCAGGGGGTGTCGTTTTTGCTGACACACCCGCTTTGCCGCGACCGCGCGACTTGGCTCGGAGCGTAGGGGCAGGATCGGGTTGCCGCCCGGCACGACGGTCCGTCGGATGTCACCGGCGAAATTGCAACGGGTGCGTCTACTTGGGCGAGAGCGACCGGCAGGCGAGCCGGGGTCGAGGCCGGCCGCCCACATCGACGATCAGGACCTCACGGTGCCGCGAGCAACTCCGGTGCCTCGAGGACCGGGATCAGCGGGCCGTCCACGCCGGTGTGGCGCCCGTCGTCGTAGAGGATGTGTGACGGCTTAAAGCCCTTGACGATCAGGTAGATGCCCAGTGATAGCTCCCAGAAGCCTTCCGGCAGCGTCAGGATGAACGACTGCCCGGAATTCTGGGTGTGGGCGCCGAACAGCACGAGCAGTGCCGTGACCAGGGCGAGGGAACCGGCGGCAACACCGAACTGGGCGAAGCGCCGCGGCACATGCCCGGAGCGCAACATCAGGTAGCCGAGAATGAGCCCGTTGCCGATCGCCGCGCAGAACGCCGGGCCGAGCAGAAACGTCGCGTCATGGACAGCGGCCAGCGACCGGCCGCTGAGGATCAGCGACGCGTGGTCAGTCCCCGCGGCGCCGGCGAGGTCCTTGCGTAGCGTCACCACCGCGAGCAGGCTCACGATGCCGACCGCGATGAGGCAGGACTCGACGACGCGGACGGTCACGTAGCAAGCAAGCGGCCCCGGCGGTGCGACCACACCCCGGGGCCCGGACGAGACCTACGAAGGAGGTCCCGACAAATGGCAGCCTACGCCCCACAGAAGCGCGAGCCTTCGGCTCGCGTCCATTCTTCTCCGCCCAGCCGGCTGGAGCTCAGGTTTACTGAGGCGACCTCGGTCCAGACATCCAGCCGTACGCACGGCACCGCGGAGGCAGTCCTGGCTGAGTCCTCGATCCTCGACCAGCTGTTTGGATCACATCGCCGACCGGCTGGCCGCAGTCATCACCGACCGGCTCGCGGTCTCGGACAACCGTCCTGACGAGTAGTTCGACTCCCGCCATGCGGCCGAGTACCTCGGCGTGCACCGTGACACGCTCCGCAAGCTGGCCACCGAGCGAGCGATTCCCTTTGAGCAGGACGGTCCAGGTTGCAAGCTTTACTTCCGGCGCTCTGACCTCGACGCGTGGAGGCATAGCGGCGGACGGCCTCGCCATCTTGCTTCCACCCTGGCACCGGTGGCGTGAGCAATGGCAGTCGCAGATGACAGCAAGGCCGCTCCCCGCCGAGTGCGCGTAGAGCGAAACATCTACCGCCGGGCGTCAGGCGTATACGAGGTCGGCTTCAAAGACGGAGCTGGCCGGCAGCGGTGGCGCACGGTCGAGGGTGGAATCACCGCTGCCCGCGCCGCACGGGACGAGCTGCTCGTTCGCCGGTCGCGGGGCGAGCGGGTCGCGTCGAACGCCCGGCTTCGCTTCGGCGATGCCGCCGCGCAATGGCTCACTGGTCCGGTGGTCGATCTCCGGGCCACCACGCAGGCCTGCTACCGCAATGCGATCGAGCAGCACTTGATGCGGCGCTTTGCCACCCGCCGTCTCGACACGATCTCTCCGGACGACGTCGCGGCGCTCGTACGTGAGTTACGTGCCGACGGGCTTGCGGAGTCGACGATTGTGATCGTCGTCGGGGTCGTGAATCGGATCTACCGGTACGCGGCGCGGCGCCTCGGCTGGGCGGGAACCAATCCCGTGTCCCTCCTGCTGCCCTCGGAGCGGCCGAAACCTGGGCAGACCGCGAAGCGCAGGTTGTTCGAGAGAGACGAGCTCGAGCAGACGATCAGCGCGGCCGGCGAGCCTTACAGCACGCTGTTCACGCTGGCGGCGCTCACCGGTGCTCGTGTCTCCGAGCTGCTCGCGCTCCGATGGGCAAACGTCCAAATCGCGGACCTGGAGGAGGCCGACGTGGAGTTCGAGTGCCAGGTCGATCGCCACGGAAACGTAGGGCCCACCAAGACGGGCGGATCGGTCCGGACGGTGCCGATCCCGACCGAGCTTGCCGCGATTCTCAGCCGGCACAAAACCGCTCGAGGTTCACCAAGCCCCAGGACTTCGTGTTCTCCACCTGCACCGGTCGGCCGTTCGGGCAGCGCAACGTCGCGCGTGCTCTCCGCGGGGCGCAGCAGAAAGCGGTTGGCCGTGACGGACGTCCTACATTCCCCATCCTGCACGAGCGCAATGGGCTCGGCGAGCCGGTCTCGGTGCCGCACGGCGCGCTGCCCTCGATGCATAGCTTCCGCCACACCGTCGCCAGTCGGGCGCTGCTCGCGGGCGAGAGCGTCGACGAGGTGGCATTCCTCCTGGGCCACCGCGACGCCAACGTAACGCGGGCCGTTTACGTTCGCGAGCTCTCCGACGCTAGGCGTCGGACGATGCGCCGGTCGCGCATGGTCGCCGAATTCGGTGACCTTCTGCGCGCCCAGAACGGCGGTTGATCCGCAAAGACGCCCCGGCCCGCGGGTTGGGGCGTCCACTCCGCTTGGCACGATCGACTCGTGTCGTGGCCACCTCAGATCGGCGAGCTGCTCCCGAGGGCGGAAGATGCGTACGGCGTCCAAAGAGAAGCTCCTCAACTACTCGCTGAAGACCGGCCATCCGAGGGGGAAGGCGGAGGCATTCGCACGAGCGCTCGGCGCGACTGCCGACGATCTCGAATATATTGCCGAGGCGCTGCTCAGCGGGGTCCGCACGACGCCCGGATGTCCGGCGTTCGGCCTGCGGGAGTGCACGGCTTCCATTGCGAGGTGATCGTGCAAGTGCGCGGACTTCGCGATCGCGCCGATCGGGTCGCGAACGTTCTCACCGCCTGGCAGATCCGGTGGGACGGGGATCGACCTCGTTTGATCACCGCCTACATCGTCTCTAGAGTTGGATAGACGATGGCAACGATCAGACACGCGATCGAGGAGCCCGACGTCGTGGCGCTACGTGTGCCGATCGGCGCGTGGCCGGCCGGAACCAGCGGCACGGTCGTGTGCGTCTACGACGGCGCGGCGCTGGTCGAGGTCGCCGAAGACGATCCGCCTGGCTCGGCGCTCGACAACCTCCTGACCGTTCCGTTCGAGGAGCTCGAGCTGCGCTGGAGTCACCGCCCCGGTTGGGTCGGCGGTATGGAAGCCTGATGGAAGCCTGTTTCGCCGTGATCGTGCCTTCAACGATCTACAGTTTTAAGGCAAACCCAGCTTTTACGGGCGAAATCGGCATCTGAGCCGCGGCCAAATCGGTCCTCTGGCTCTTTGCAAGCAGGAGGTCACGGGTTCGAATCCCGTTGGCTCCATGGGTCGAACCTGAAACTGGCCTTCGACACCGGCAAGCAGCCCGGCGAAAGGACCGTTTCCCACAGCCCCGAGCGAGAACTACCACGAGGTCCAGACCGACAGGTACCAGATCGTCTCGGCAACTCCCGGAGGGTGACGGATCCGCCGCGATCAGATTCCGAGGTAGATACGACGGATGTCCGGATCGTTCTGGAGTGCGCTCGATGGACCCTGCTTGACCGCGCGACCGCCGGCCAGGACCTGGCAGTGGTCAGTGAGCGCGAAGGTCACCTTGGCGTTCTGCTCGACCAGCAGGATGCTCATCCCGCCGCCGCGCAACTCGCGGAGCGCGTCGACGATCTGATCGACGATCACCGGCGCGAGTCCCATCGATGGCTCGTCCAGGACGAGTAGCTTCGGGTCGCTCATCAGAGCCCTGCCGATCGCGAGCATCTGCTGCTGGCCACCGCTGAGCGCCCCCGCCAGGCGCTTGTCGAACTCCCGAAGCGTGGGAAACAAGTCGTGGATGCGGGCCAAGCGCGCGTGAACCTCGTCGTCCCACTTGTGGCGGTACGCGCCGAGGAGAAGATTCTTACGCACGCTGAGCCCGGGGAAGACGTGGCGGCCCTCGGGCACATAGCCGATGCCCAGCTCGACGATTCGATGCGGCCTGGTGCGGAGCAGGGACTGGCCGGCAAAGGTGATCCGGTCGGCCTGCGAGGGAATCAGGCGCAGGAGCGCTTTCAAGGTAGACGTCTTCCCCGCCCCGTTCGCGCCGATGATCCCAACGCCGGAACGCTCAGCGACCGAGAAGCTGACGTCCCTGACCGCGTGCACCTGGCCGTACGACACGTTCAAACCCACGATGTCGAGCAGCACGCGGTCCGCGGTAACCACGGGAGCTCGAGCGACGGCTGGAGCCGGTTGGGCGGTCATGCCGGACTTGCCTCGGGCTCGAGCAGAGCGCCGTCGCCGAGGTAGCTCTCGATCATGCCCGGATCGCGGGTCACCTGCTCGGGCGCTCCCTCCACCAGCACCCGGCCGTTGGCGAGCACGGTGACGACGTCGCAGAGCGACATGACCAGGGCCATGTTGTGCTCGATCAGGATGACCGTCACTCCGCTGTCACGGAGCCCGATGATCAACCGGCGCAGGTCGTTCATCTCGGCCGAATTGAGTCCCGCCGCGGGCTCATCGAGCAGGAGCAGGCGCGGACGGGTCGCCATGGCGCGCGCTATCTCCACGAGGCGCTGCTGTCCATACGGGAGGTTGGTGGCTTTGAAATCCGCCACCCGGCTGAGTTCAAACCTTCGCAGCAGATCGTCCGCCTGGGTGCGGAGCTCCAGCTCGCGCGCGCGGAATGTCCAAGGCGCGTACAGATATCGCCACACGGCCCTGGGCCGCGTGCGATCGAGCGCGACCATGATGTTCTCGCGCACGGTCAACGATCGGAACAGCCGGAGCGCCTGGAACGTGCGTGCCACGCCGAGGCGGCACACGCGGTGGGGCGGCCGCCGTGTCAGCCGCTCGCCGAAGGACCGGATCTCACCGTGCGAGGGGCCGTATACGCCGGTGGTGATGTTGAACAGGGTGGTCTTGCCGGACCCGTTGGGACCGACGATCCCGTGGATCGCGCCCTGGCTCACCGATAGCGTGACGCCATCGAGCGCGGTCAATCCGCCGAACCGTTTGGTCACGTCCTTCACCTCCAGCGCGGGACCAAGGTCACTCTCGTGCCGGCCGGAGGGGGCTGGTAGTGAGACGGTGGCACGGACCTCGAGCCCGCTCAACTCGGCTTCGTCGAGGGCCATCCCGGGCGAAGCCGGTGATACGGGCATGCTCAGGAGCGCCGCCTTGACTCGCGTCCACATCGCCTTGAGCAGGCCGGCGAGCCCCTCCGGCGCCACCACGACCATCGCCACGATCAGCAGTCCGTAGGCGATCTGCTGGTACTGCTGCAGGTTGTCGAACTGCTGGCGGACGAAGATCAGCACGCCCGCACCCAGCGCGGCGCCGTAGAGGTTGTCCCGGCCTCCGACGATGACCATGGCGAGCAGGAGGAACATGATGCCGAGGCTGAACGTGTCCGGGCTGACGTACTGGATCAGACCCGCGTACAGCGCGCCGGCGACGCCCGCGTAGCACGCCGCGATGACAAACGAGATCAAGCGATAGACCGGAACCTCGATGCCGATATGCGCCGCGGCGAGCGAGTCGTCGCGCATCGCCTGAAAGCGGCGCCCAAGCTCGGTGCGCATCATCAGCAGCGCGAGCACGAACAAGATCACGGCCGCGGCCAACAACACGTAGTAGAAGTTGTATTCGTTCTGCAGGTCGATGCCGAAGAACTGCGGCACCGGGAGCCCGGGCAGGCCGATCGCCTGGCCGGTGAAGCCGGCGTTCACAAGGACGGCGGAGAAGGCGATCGCCAGGCCGAGCGTGACGATTCCCAGATAGTGAGACTGGACGCGCAGCGAGGGGAGGGCGACCAGAAGTCCCAGCAGTCCGGCGCCCACGATGCTGAGCGGGAAGGCGACCCAGAAGCCGAGGCCCACCTTGACAGTGAGCACGGCCGAGGCGTACGCGCCCATGCCGAAGAACGCGGCCTGGGCAAGGTTCACCTGCCCCGCGTGGCCCAGCACGATGCTCAGGCCGAGCGCCAGCATGACGAAGATCAGCACCAGGTTGGCCACGTGGATGCCGTACGTGCTCAGCGCGTTGGGGAGCACCAACAGAAGCACCATCACGCCTGCGTGGGTCGCCCGGCGTGGCGTCATGGCCGGCTGACGGTTCGCTCGCCCAGCAGGCCGCTGGGCCGGACCATGATCACCGCGGTGAAGACCAGGAACGTGATGACATCCGAGTAGGAGCCCTGGCTGCCGGACGCGTATGCCTCGATCAGCCCGAGGACCAGGCCACCGACGATCGCGCCCGGGATATTCCCGAACCCACCGAGGATCGCCGCGGCGAAACCCTTGATTCCGACCGTCGCCCCCATTCCAACGCTCACGTACAAGCGCGGGCCGACCAGGGCGCCGGCTACGGCGGCCAGGCCGGCCCCGATCGCGAACGCACGCCCGTTACATCGCGCCACGTCGATGCCTATCGCGGTCGCCGCCTCGTGGTCCATGGCCGCCGCCTGCATGGCGGCGCCGGTCCTGGTGCGCTCGAGGAACACATACAGCGCGAGCACGACGACGGCGGTGACCGCGAGCATGAGCAGGTCGTAGGAGCGCACGATCACCCCGCCGACGTGGATGGCGTCGTCGCTGATCGGGGTTGGCATGGCCTGGCCTACGGAGCCCCAGATCAGTACCGCGGCGCCCTCCAACGCGATCCCGAAGCCAATCGTCCCGATCAGCATCAGATCGAGGTCCTTGCGTTCGAGCGGCCGGAGCACGCGCTCGAAGCCAAACCCGAGTGCGGCCGTACCCAACACAGCCAGGAGCAGCGCCAGTGGAAACCACAGGTGAGAGTTCAGGAAGAACGTCACGGTGAGGAACGCGCCGATCATCAGCACGTCGCCGTGCGCGAAGTTCACGAGCCCGATGGTCCGAAAGACGATCGAGAACCCGAGCGCGACCAGCGCGTACACCGCGCCCATACTGAGCCCACCGACGCCGGTCTGTAGCAGGTTGGTGACGTTCACCGTGACTTCTCCCGACTCACGCGCCCTGTACCAGCACCACCTTGCCGTCCTTGATCACGCCGATCCTGGTCTGGAACAACCCGACCCCGTTCTGGTTGTAGTGGAAGTTGCCCAACAAGCCGGCGTAGGTGATGTGGTGCAGCGCCTGGGCGATCGCCGCCGGAGTGACCGTGCCCTTGATCGATTCGACAGCCCTGGCGATCATCTCCATTCCGTCGTACGCCTTGGCGCCGTGCAGTTCGGGCGCCGTTCCGTACGCCTTGTCGTATGCCGCCGCGAAGGCGCGGGTCTGGGCATTGAGATCGTTCGACAGATATGGCGATGAGACCACGGTGCCATCCGCCGCCTGAGTGCCAGCGGTCTGCACGTACTGAGGCGTGCCGGCGGGTGCCCCTTCGACGATCGTGGCAGTGATGCCAAGGCTGCGGGCCTGCTTGGCGATCAGTCCACTCTCGACCTCCTCGGCCCCGATGAACAGCGCATCGGGGTGTGCGGAGCGAATCGTGCTGAGCGGCCCGCTCATGTCCTTCTGGTCGGGCGTGATGACCTGGTCTACGACCGGCTTCAGACCATGCTGGGTCAGCTGGGCGAGAAACGCGTCGTGCTCGCCCTTCCCGTACGCCCCGTTGTTGGTGATCATCGCGATGCGCTTCTTGCCAAGCGTTCCGATGACGTATTTGGCCAGGGTGGCGTCGTAGGTTGTGCTGGTCGGACTGTCCAGGAAGATGTACGCACTGCCCTGCTTGGTGAGGGCATCGGCCTGTCCCGAGGTGATCTCGGGGATCTTGGCCCGCGTCGCGATCGGCAGCATCGCGAGCGTGATCGTGCTTGAGGACGAGCCGAAGATCACGTCGTAGTGGCCGCTCACCGCCTTCTGGGCGAGCTCACCACCCGTGGTGGGGTCACCCTGGTCGTCCATGCGAGTGATCTGTATCTTGAGGCCACCGGCTCCCCCGGCCGCGTTGATCTGCCTGGCCGCCAGCGTCACGCCCTTGTAGTCCCAGTCCCCGAGCGAGGCGAGCTGTCCACTCTGCGGCCCGATGAGGGCGACGCGGAGGGTCTTCTTGACCTGAGTCGAACCGCTGGCGTCAGTCGAACCGCCACAACCCGACACTGCGACGGACAAGACTGCCGCCAAGCCGGCGACGACCAGAATGGACCGAATATGTGTCACTGCGCTCACCCTCTCTAGTTCCTGTTGTCGCGAATGCGCTGGCCCTGCACCGCGCAGTCATCCGCCGGTCGAACCCTCCCGTCGCGATCGACCAGCCTGGAAAAGTGGCGGAGCATCCGTTCCCGATCCGGCACGAGGCCGGTGAACAGCTCGAACGAGTCCGCCGCCTGGAATACGGCCATGGCTCCGCCGTCGAGTGTCCGGCAACCCAGCTCGCGAGCTGCTCGCAGGAGCTGCGTCTCCAACGGCATATAGACGACCTCGGCGACCCACATCTCGGGGCGAAGCAGCTCGGTCGCCAATGGCATCCCCGGATGCGATGCCATTCCGGTTGGCGTCGCGTGAATCAGGCCGTCGGCGCTGGCGAGATGGCGTTCGAGCGCGGCCGTTTCCGCGGCAACCGCACGCTCCGAGCCGAACCGGGCCACCAGAGTGCGAGCGAGGCCGAGCGCCCGATCGTGATCCCGGTCGACGGTAATGAGCTCGCGGACCCCGAGGCCGAGCATCGCGTGGGCTACGGCCGTGCCGGCCCCACCGGCGCCGAGCAGGACGACCCGCTCGAGCGAGACGCCCGGAAGACCGAGCGAGAAGCCGCGGCTGAACCCGGCGTAGTCGGTGTTATGCCCGGTCGCTCTCCCGTGATCGAACACAACCGTGTTGGTCGCCCCGATGGTCCGCGTGATCGGCGAGAGCTCGTCCAGATGCTCCAATGCGAGCTGCTTGCACGGGTGGGTGAGGTTGAGGCCCCTGAAGCCCATCCGGCGGGCGTCCGCGAGCAGGTCGCCCACTGCCTCCGGGGGGAGGCCCAGCTCCTCGAGGTCGATCAGCTGATAGAGGCAGCGCAGCGATTGCGCGTCGGCCTCGGCCTCATGCAGCTTGGGGCTCGCCGACGCCTGGATGCCCGCCCCGATCAATCCCACCAGAAGCCGCGAAGTGGGGTCCGTGCGCCCAGTTAATGTACGGACTAGTACGTTCACGAAGGTGACGGGTATCTAACCACATCCACCGCCGGATTGCGACACCGTCCCCCGTAAGATTCGGTGCTTCTGTAGTACGGCCGAGGAGATGAAGGTGCCGGGACGGGCTGTTCGAGAAGAAAACGCCTCAGTCCGACGTCGGGACCCCGACCGAACGCAAAAAGAGATCCTCGAGGTGGCGACGCGCGAATTCGCCGAGCGCGGCTACTCGGGTGGGCGGGTCGACGAGATCGCGGCCCAGACCCGGACCACCAAGCGGATGATCTACTACTACTTCGGGGGCAAGGAGGGCTTGTTCATGGCCGTCCTGGAGCAGGCCTACGCGCGGATCCGGGCACTGGAGCAGCAGGTCGACGTCGACCACCTGGAACCGGAGGCGGCCATCCGGCGCGTTGCCGAGCTCACGTTCGACCACCACGAATCCCACCCCGACTTCATCAGGCTGGTCAGCATCGAGAACACGCACCGCGCCGAGCACCTGGCCAAGCTCGACGGACTGGCCACGCTCAACAATCCGGCCGTCACCGTGCTCGAGGAAATCCTCCGCCGCGGATATGAAACCGGGGTCTTCCGCCGCCAGGTGGAGGCACTCGACCTGCACATGCTGATCAGCTCGTTCTGTGTCTTCCGCGTCGCCAACCGCTACACGTTCCGAACCATCTTCGGCCGCGACATGATGAGCCGGCGTCTCCGCCAGCGCTACCGCCAGATGGTCGGCGACATGGTGGTGAGCTACCTGACGACCGAGTGACCGGTGGCGTTGGGCGCGGTCAGCGCACCTTGAGGCGTGCGCTGACCACCAGGACGTCATGGTCGGTGTGGACGGCTGGCACCACCCGCGCGGAGGGCGAACGCAGCGCGCCGGTCCCATAGACCTGCTGACTTCCGGGATCCTGGTGGGCGGACTCGTCGGTACGCGTCCAGAAACCACCCGGGGCGCAGGACGGGCGGCGGTTGACGTCGCCCCCGAAAATGACCGTGTGGGCCCTTGCGCGACGGGCCAGCAGCGCCCCGAGCTCGGCGCACTGCGGGTTGTTGGCGGCCACCTCGTCGATGTCGGCGGAAGCAAGGTGGGAGGTGCACACGTCGACGCCGGTTTGAGTGAGCACGCACAGCCAGCGGCGCTGCTCGGGTCCAGCCTGGGCCCGGAAAGCTTGGTTCTCGCTGCTCTTGACCGCCACCCGAACGAGCACAGCGTCACCGAACAGTCCGCGACCCTCCGGCCTGACGCAGGGCAGGAGCTTGCCGTAGTAGATGACTGCCGAGAAGCGCACCTGGTAACCCGTCCGCCGGGCGATCCGCGCGACATCGCCGCTGCACGCCTCGTTGAAGGTGACCGCGTCCGGGTGCGCTGCTCGAATCCGGGCCACGGCCTCGGAGACCGCGGCTGGGTATTTCACCCTCGGATAGCACCCAGCCAGACCGGACAGGCACAGGTTCATCTGCATCAAGGTGTAAGGCGACCCCGCGGACGCCGACGCGGCTGTCGCCGCCCCCGAAGATCCCCCGCACCCAGCCAGACCGGCCCCGCACAACAACAGCACCACCGCCGCAAGCAGCGGAACCGCCGAGCTACCCCGGTGCCGGAGCATGCCTCGACGGTACAGCGGGCGAACGCTGCACGCGTCCGCCCGCGGGTCCTACAGGGGGCTCAGGCGGCCTTGAGCTCGCGCTCGGCGCGCAGCCAGTTGCCGAGCTCGTCTGACCCTGGCGCCTCCAGAGAAAGGAAGTACGCGCGCAGGGAAATCTCGTCGTGGGTCGGCTTAGGCCGGCGGGTCCTGGGCTTGCGCATGCTCACGCGCTTGGTGGTGGGCTTGGCGGCTTTATCGGTCATGGCACACTCGCAGTGACGAAAGGACGTTTACGTCGCCCGCCGCACGCGGCGCGGGCGCAGTCCTGTTTCGACGCATCCACGGCCGCCCCTGCTCGCATCCGGGCCGTGCGGATCCGGGTCCGCAGCGGTCCGTCCTCCCTCAGCTTGCCTTCCGCCGGCTGCGAGAGGCCAGCTCGGCGGCCCGCTCGCGGATCCGGTCCTCGTCGGTGACCGCGTGCCAGCGTGTCGAGCGGCGCTGCCCGCTGCGGCGGATCCGGCCGGCCGACTCGAGCTCGCGCAGAAGCGTGAGCACCTGATCGCGATCTCCGTTGGTTCGCTCGGCCAGCGCGGATGTGGTCAGGCCACCGTTCTCGGACAGCAGCACCTCGAGCCGTCCCGCCGGGACGATCTCGGCCGTCCGGGTGGAGCGGCGTCGGGGGCGCCCGCGACCAGCCCTCGATCTACGACGGGCCGGGGTGGCCGGGACCGTCGCAGAGGCGGCTGGGCGGTCCTCCCGGCCATCGAGCGCCGTACGCGCGGCGGTAAGCGTCTCGATTTCCTGATTCAGTTCGCGGAGCCGATCCTCGATCGAATCCACGATGGCTTCAGTTGTTCTCATGCCCTGATCGTACGCACCACCGAGCACGGACCACCGCCTGCCTTCGCGCGGCGGTGTCCGGGGGCGCCGGTCAGACCTCGACGCGGGGCGCGGGTCAGATCTCGACGCCACGATCGACCAGGAAGTCGCGCACGGCCTCGGGAGGGTCGCCCTTCCACTCCGCTCGGGCCGCCAGGCGGAGGATCTTGTGCGGTTCGTCGCCGAGCTCGTCGCGCCGGTGGGCCAGATAGAGCACCGTGGCCACGGCCATCGCCACGGCCGGATCCGCGAGCTCGACGTCGATGCCCTCGACGGCCAGCGCCAGCCGCTCGTCCAACCGCTCGATTCCGGTCACCGGCTCGTCGGCGTCCTCGAATTGGAGCAGCAGGCGATCCAGGCGCTCGTCGGAGTCATTCGGATCGCAGATCTCGACGGCTCGCTTGACGATCTCGAACAGCGTGATCGGTTCTGGCTCGGTTCCCACGGGGACTCAGCCTAGCTGGCGCGCGCTCGAGGATGCGCGGATCGCAGTCCTCGATCGCCACACGGCCGCGCGATTCGCGCGGTATCCCGAGCTGACCGGCCGGCTCGTCGCCAGTCGCTCGAGCGTCCCAGCGTCAGCACCGGCCTGTCGGAGATGGCCCGGCAGGCACTCGTCGAGCGTGTCGGCCGCGGATGGCTGCTCCGCGGCGATCCGCCCGGCGAGCTGCTCCAGCTCCAGCTGGTCAACGTCCTGACCGACGAGCGGTAGCGCACCCGCTCAGTCGGTCGTCGGTCTTGACGAAATCTCTATGCGGGCGGCCTGATTCTTCATGCCTCCTTGATGGGGGCGGTGCCAGCATCGAGGCACGATGTCGACGGCAACCCTTCGCCCGAGCGTGCACGCCTCGCAGCGGTCTGCGCGGCGGCGACCCGCTCGCCTGACCCTGACCGTATGGTGGCGGGGGACCGAGCTCGATCGCCGGCTCGCTGCGGGCGAGGACCCGCGGGCCGACGAGATGCTGGCCCTGCGGGCGCGCCGGCTGACCAGCGCGCGCAGCCGCAGGCGCATGGCGGACGGCTTGGCCCGAGCCCTGCGTAGCGCACGGAATGGCAGTCCCAGCTTCGCCGCGGCGGTGCGGCCCCGCTCCGCGGAGGTGCTCGAGGCGAGTACGGCGATCGCCTCGATCGAGCGCGGGCTCCGCGCACCCGGGCCGGTGACCGCCCAGGGCGTCGCGCTCGTCAGGTTGCTCCTCATCGACGGCAACGGGCTGCTCTACCGGCCCAGCGGCCCGGGCGCGCTTAACAGTCGATTTCGGGACATCGCGGCGGCGCTGCGGGGAGCGAGGGCCGGCCAGTGACGGCCATGAGCGGGCCGGGGCGACGGAAGAGCCTCCACGAGGCGGCCCACAAGCTTGACCGCTGGTGGATCTCACCGGCTGGATTACGCGCGCGGCCGCGTCCCGCCGGCGTGGTCGAGGACGAACACGACGTGGTGGCCCACGCCGCCCGGGCGGTGCTCGCGCTGGGCGCGCTCGGCGTGGTCTACGGCGACATCGGCACAAGCCCGTTGTACACCGAGCAGGTCATCTTCACCGCCCATCGCGCCGCCGCAACGACCACGCTGGCCGGCGTCTTCGGGGTGGTCTCGCTGATCTTCTGGGCGCTGATGATCCTGGTCACGGTCAAGTACGCCGGCTTCATCATGCGCGCGCACAACCGTGGCGATGGCGGAATCATGGCCCTGACCGCGCTGATCCAGCGCCGCAAGGTCGTGCACGCGGCCGTGCTGGTCACGCTGGGAATCTTCGGTGCGTCGCTGTTCTTCGGGGACGGGATCATCACCCCGGCGATCTCCGTCATGTCCGCGGTCGAGGGCCTGAACGTGGCGGCCCCGAGCTTGGCCCACCTGGAGGTCCCGATCTCCCTGGCGATCCTGGTCGGCCTGTTCGCCATCCAGCGCCGCGGGACTGGGGCTGTCGGCTGGCTGTTCGGACCACTGATACTGATCTGGTTTGCCGCGATCGGCATTCTCGGCGCGCACGAGGTGGTGCGTCATCCGGGCGTCTTACAGGCGCTCTCGCCGACCTGGGGAGCACGCTTCATGCTGGGCCACGGCGTCGCGGCGTTTCTGACGCTGGGCGGGGTGGTGCTCGCGGTCACCGGCGCGGAGACCCTGTACGCCGACCGGGGGCATTTCGGCGCTGGGCCCATCAGGTGCACCTGGCTGCTGATCGTGTTCCCGGCTCTGATTCTCAACTATCTCGGCCAGGGCGCGCTCATCCTGGCCCACCCGAACAGCGTGAGCAACCCGTTCCTGCTCCTGGTGCCGGGGTGGGGCCGCTTCGCGATGGTGATCCTCTCGACGCTCGCCACGATCATTGCCTCGCAGGCGGCGATCACCGGGTCATTCTCGGTCGCCCGCCAGGCCGTGCAGCTTGGGTTCCTCCCCCGCCTGCAGATCGTTCACACCTCCAAGCTCGAGGGCCAGATCTATGTGCCGGTGATCAATTGGGCGCTGTGTGTCGGCGTCGCGGCGCTCGTCCTGGCCTTCCAGAGCTCGACGAAGCTGGCCGACATCTACGGCGTCGCCGTCACCGGCACGTTCATCCTCAACACCCTGCTCTTCCTGGCGGTTGCGCGCGCCCTGTGGCGCACCTCGGTCTGGAAGCTCGCTGCGCTGGGCGTGCTGTTCCTCACGGTCGAGGTCGCGTTCTTCAGCTCGAACCTGGCCAAGATCGCCCACGGCGCTTGGCTCTCGCTCGGCATTGGGCTGGTCATCTCGATCGGGATGATCACTTGGCGCAAGGGCCGGGAGATCGTCACGGCCAACCGCATCGCCAAGGAGGGGCCGCTCGAGCAGTTCCTCGATGCCCTGCCCAACGCGCAACCGCCGATCCGGCGTGTGCCCGGCACCGCGATCTTTCTCAGTCCTGGTAAAGAGACCACGCCCCTGGCCCTGCGCGCCGAGATCGAGCACGCCCATGCCATGCACGACAAGGTGGTGATCGTGTCCGTCGAGACGGTGAGCGTGCCGCACGTGGACAGCGACGACCGCTTGTACTCCGAGTTCCTCGGGCGCGGGATGTTCAAGGTGATCCACGTCAGCCTCCGCTGCGGCTACCTCGACCGCCAGGACGTCCCCGAGGCGCTGGCGCTGGCCCGGAAGCAGGGCCTGCTCGAGCGAAACCTCGACTTGGAGCATGCCTCGTACTTCCTCTCGCGGATCTCGATCATCCCCACTGACGCGCCGGGCATGAGCCGCTGGCGCAAGAGGCTGTTCATGACGTTGGCCCGTAACGCGGCCAGCCCGATCGACCACTTCTCGCTGCCCACAGAGCGCACGGTCATGATCGGCTCGCAGATCGCGGTCTGATCGGCGCCATCCCGTTCGGCGCGCGCCGCGCTGACGGTTCGCTGTGCTGGCATGTGATGCGTGAGCGTTCTGCGCGACCGCGATTTCCTGCGCTTCTTCCGCGCGCAGGCGATCTCGATGTTCGGCGACCGGATGGTGACCGTGGCGCTCGCGTTCGCGGTTCTCCAGCAGGGCGGCTCGGCGACCGCGGTCGGCACCGTCCTGGCCATGCGAGCGCTCCCGCAGATCGCCTGCCTGCTGATCGGGGGCGTGGTCGCCGACCGAGTCTCGCGCCGGACCGTGCTGGTCGCCGCGGACCTGGTCCGGCTGGTCAGCCAGGGAGCCCTGGCCGCGTGGCTCATCCTCGGCCGGCCGAGCCTCCTGGCCATTGGTCTGCTGGCCGGCGTCACCGGCGCGGGCAGTGGATTCGCCGCGCCGGCCACCACCGGCCTGCTGCCCGAGGTCGTGGTCCCGGAGCAACTGGCCGGCCAACGGCCTGCGCGCAACCGCTTTCTCCGCTGGCGAGCTGGGCGGTCCGCTGCTCTCGGGCGGCCTGGTCGCCGCCGCGGGCCCCGGCTGGGCGCTTGGCGTCGACGCGCTGACCTTTGCCGCCAGCGCGACGCTGCTGATCGGGCTGCGGCGGGTCGGCGGCGCACCCCGGGTCCGCGAGGCCGGAGCATCGTTCCTGGCCGACCTGCGGGGTGGGTGGCATGCGTTTCGCTCCCGGCGCTGGTTGTGGACGTTCGTGTTGTACGCGTCGATGGCGAACCTGCTCTGGGGCGCCTGGAAGGTCCTCGGCCCCGTGGTCGCTCACCGCGATCTGGGCGGCGCGGCCGCCTGGGGCGTGCTGGTGTCGGTCATGGGCGTGGGGACGATCGCCGGCGGCGTCCTCGCTCTGCGGATCAGACCCCGACGGCCGCTGTTCGTGGTCGTCGTCATCGAGCCGCTATTCGCCGCACCGCTGGCCGCAATGGCCGTCGTCCATTCGGTGCCGGTCATCGCAGTCGGCGCGCTGCTTGCCGGTCTCGCGCTCATGCTCGGCAACACGATGTGGAAGACCACGCTGCAGCGCCACGTCCCGCCCGAGTCGCTCTCACGGGTCAGCTCGTACGACTGGTTCGGCTCCCTCGCGCTCGATCCGATCGGGCTGGCCATCTGGGGCCCGATTGCCGGGGTGATCGGGATCGAGGCGTCGTTGTGGACCGCGTGCGGGCTGATCGTGGCCAGCGCCGTGGCGTTGCTCGCGGTGCCGGAGATCCGGCGCCTTCCGTTCCCGACCGCCGGACGCGAGGACCGCGCGACTAGTACGTTGCGTGGATGAACGTTCTGATCTGGGGCGACACGGAGAGTTCGCCGGCGCTTCGGCACGAGGTGCCTGCGGACATCGGCGACCCGTTCCTGTACCTCGAGTCAGACGGTCGGCGCGTGGTGGTGACCAGCGCACTCGAGGAGGCGCGGATCGCCCGCGTGGCCCCCGATCTCGAGCGACTGCTGATCGATGAGCTCGGGCGCGACGAGCTGATCGCCGAGGGTCGCACGCCGATCGAGATCGAGCAGGAGATGTGCGTCCGGGCGGCCGACCGGCTGGCTATCCGCAACGCTGTCGTCCCGCCGGAGTTCCCGGTCGCGATCGCCGACCGCCTGCGCGCGGCCGGGCTCGAGCTGCATCCCGACGACGCGCCGTTCACCGAGCGCCGGCGCCGAAAGAGCGCGGCCGAGATGGCCGGCATTCGCCGGGCCACGAACGCCGGGCTCGAGGCCCTGCGCGCGGCCGCCGCGATGCTCCGCGAATCCGAGATCCGCGGCGAGGAGCTATTCGGCAGCGACGGCCAGCGGCTGACCTCCGAGGCGGTGCGGACGCGGATCCGGGAGATGTGCGCCCGGGCCGACGCGCCTGCGCCGGCCGACATCATGGTCAAGCCGATGGGTCCCGACCCCCACATCGGGCACGAGCCGGGAGCGGGACCGCTGCCCGCGCATACGCCGATCCTGATCGACTTGTGGCCGCGCGACGAGGCATCGGGTTGCTGGTCGGACATGACCCGCACGTTCGTGCGCGGGGAGATCAGCGACGCGGTGGCCGAGCTCCACGCGCTCGTGCTGAACGCGCACGAGCGGTCGTGCGCGGCGGTCAGGCCGGGCATCCCGGGCGTCGAGCTGTATGGGATCGCGTGCGACGTGATCGAGGCCGCGGGTCATCCCACGGCGCGCACCAAGGCCCCTGGCCAGACCCTGCGCGAGGGCTTCTACCACGGCCTCGGGCACGGAGTCGGTCTCCAGGTCCACGAGGCTCCGAATCTCGGCCGCAGCGGCGTGGATCCGTTGATCGCCGGCGACGTGATCGCGATCGAGCCCGGGACCATCGTTCGATCGGTCGGGGGCGTCAGGCTCGAGGACCTGCTCGTGGTCACCGATGAGGGCGCCGAGTCGCTCACGGACAGCTTCCCGTACGACCTCCAGCCGTAATCAACCTTCGGTAATCAACCCGCGCCGTAGTTCCCGCAGTCGGCCATCAAGACCAGCTGGCCACAGCGCGTCTGGCCGGAGAACAGCTGCTTCTCGCGTTTGTCGACGGCCGTCTGCTTGGCGTTCGTCGAGCCCTTCTCGCGCGCGGTCAGCCGGCCGAAGATGAGGCCTGTGGGGGGCGATCCCGTGCCGGGCTCCGTCGGCCTGCATCCAGTTCGCCTTGATCAGGAATCCATCACCTGGCTGGAGAGAGACTGGAACAGCTGTCGGCAGTCCGCGACGAGCGTCTTGGTGGCTCGTTCCTGAGGATGGGGATGCGCTTGCGGACCTGCGCGACACAGCCCTTGTAGTCGGGTAGATCGGGCACGATCACCGGCGCGCCGGGGGTCTGCAACCTGCAGCGCCCAGCGCCAGCAGGGCGACCACGGCCATCCCGACAGCTCGGCGCCTGGATCCGCTCACTGTCGATCGAGGCTAGTGCGGGGCGCCGGCCTCGGGCGCTACCCCGGCACAGTCGACCCGCAGCACATCGACCCGCATCGGGGCCATGAAGCAGCGCTCGCCGGGCCGCTCGCCGGACTTGCCCAGCCGCGCGAACGCCTCGGCGAGCAGCGCCTTGCGCTCCTCGAAGATCTCGCCCCGGGCCGGGTCGACGCTGATGATCCGAGCGGCGAAGGCGTCGAGGTCGCCCAGGCAGAGCCGCACGGCGTACTCGAGGCTTTGGTCCCGCTCCAGTCCGGCCCGGGCGGAGTCGGCGATCGCGCGCTGGGCCGCCGCCCGCACTTCGCGCTCGTCCTCGACCAGGCTGGTCAGCTCGAAGAAGTCCCCCTCGGTCAGTGGCTCGGCGATGTACACGACGCCGTCCGGCCGCAGCACCCGGCGCGCCTCGGCGAGCCCTCCGAGCATGTCGGCCGACGGCACGTGGTGCAGCGCGCGCATGAACACCACGACGTCCACCGATGCATCCTGGAGTGGGAGCCGCTGGGCGAGGCCGACCACGTAGCGCGCGCCGTTCCCATCGTCGTCACGGACCGCGGCGGCCAGTTGCGACTCCGAGATCTCGACGCCGGTCACGCGCGCCCCGCGTGCGGCCAGGGCGCGCACGAGTACGCCGCCGCCGCAGCCAATGTCGACCACGTCGCGACCGGACAACGGGACCAGCCGCTCGAGCACCGCCAGATCGCTTGTCACTTCCCGGCTCACGACCGGCCCCATCGTAGACGGGCCCCCCCGCTAGCCTCGGACGCGATGCTCGCCAAGTATCGATCGGTGCTGTCGTTGCCGGGTGCGCCGGGGCTGTTCGCCAGCGCGCTGGTGGCTCGGCTTCCTCAGGGCATGGCGGCGCTGGCCATCCTGTTGCTGGTCCGCGGGGCTACCCATTCCTATGCCGCGGCCGGTGCCGCGGTCGGGGCCTCGGCGTTCGCCACCGCCGGGTGCGCGCCGCTGCTCGGGCGCCTGGTGGACTCCCGGGGCCGCCGGCGCGTGCTGCTGCCGCTGGCCACCGGCCAGGCGATCCTGTACGCGCTCCTTGTCGTGGCCGCGCAGCGCCATGGGGGCGCCGCGGTGCTGATCGCACTCGCGGCGGTGAGCGGCGCGCTGCTGCCCCCGGTAGCCCCGGTGGTCCGGGTGATGCTCGGCGAGATGTTCGACGACCCGGACACGCGGGACACTGCGTACGCGCTCGAGGCGGTCATCCAGGAGGTCCTGTGGATCACCGGACCGCTGGTGGTGGCGCTGGTCATTGCGGTCGGCTCACCGGCGGTCGCGGTGGGGCTGCTCGGAGTCGTGTGCCTGGGTGGCACGACGCTGTTCCTGCGCTCGCCCTGGCTGCGCGCGGCAACAGCGGCCGGCATCGAGCGCTCGGACCGAACTTCGGCGCTGGCCAGCCGCCAGCTCCGGGCGCTGCTCGCGCCGATCGCGCTGACCGGCGCCGGGCTCGGCGCGATCGAGGTGGGCCTGCCCTCGCTGGCCCTGCACGCCGGCTCGAGGCCTGCCTCGGGGCTGCTCCTGGCCATGTGGAGCGTCGGCAGCATGGTCGGCGGGCTTTGGTACGGAGCCCGCGCCTGGCGCTCGTCGCTTGCCCGGCGCTACCGGATGCTGCTCGGGCTTGCGGTGCTCTGCACGGCCCCGCTGATCGCGGCCCGCTCGATCCCCGCCGGCGTCGTGTGCAGCCTGCTCGCCGGCTTGACCATCGCGCCGATGTTCTCCTGCCAGTACGCCCTGATCGGTCGCGCGGTGACCACGGGCAGCGAGACCGAGGCGTTCACCTGGGTGTCGGCGGCCCTGATCGGCGGCCTGGCTGCCGGCTCGGCAATCGGCGGCGCGGTGATCGGGCCGGGCGGGGTGAGCGCGCCGTTCGTCGTCTCGTGCAGCGCCACCTTGTTGGCCGCGCTGCTCGCGGTCGGCGTCAGGGCACCCAGCGCTCGCCGGCCGGCGTCACGACCAGTTCGTGGGTCAACGCGCGCGGACCCTGCTCGACCAGATACGACACCGCTCGCGCCACCTCGCCCATGTCAGCCAGCGCCTCCCGCGGCTGATCGCGCGTGAACGCCTCGGTCTTCGGCGACTCGATCGTCGCATCGACCGCGAGGAGCGCAACGTGGATGTTTCGACTGCGCAGCTCCTGAGCGGCCGCCTGCACGAGCGCCCGGGTGGCGAACGCGCCGGCCGCCCATAGCCCCCGCCCGGGCATCGCTCGGCGCGACGAGCCGCCGGTGATCTGGATCAGCCCGCCACCACCGGTCTGGTCCAGCGCGGCGGCGCCCTCGGACAGGAACACGAATGCCTGCTCGGCCACCGCGACGGTCCAGCCCCGGAACGCCTCCAGGTCGGCCTGGGACAGCTCGCCCCCGCCGAATGGTCCGCCTCCCGTTGGCCGGGCAGCCGTGACCGCGTTGACCACCGCGTCGAGCGACCCGAACTCGCCCCGGGCCTTGTCCAGTGCGCCGCGCAGCGACGCCGGATCGGAGGCGTCCGCCGCGATTGCGATCGCGCCGCGATCCCGCACCCCCGCCAAAGTGTCTTTGCTGCGCGCCACTCCGGCCGCGCTCCAGCCGAGCTCGAGGAAGTGATCGATGATCGCCCCACCCAGGTTCCGGGCCCCCAGCACCACCACGGTCTTACTCACGAACGAACCTCCAGCCCGGCCCGGTCGTAGCGCGGCACGCCATCCTGAAGCCGGGCGGGATGGCGGCCGCTGATCGATGAGGTGAGGAATACGGCCTCTGCCCGGGCCAGCCGGGTCAGGTCGAACCCTTCCTCGCGTGCGAATGAATCGGCGGCCAGAAGCGCCGCGCGTCCGGTGCCCGGGAGGATCCGCCCGTCGGCCGGCGGGGTCATCAGCTCCTCGCCCTCGACGATCCAGACGTTCGCGTACGCCGCCTCGAGCACGTCGCCGTCCGTGTCGACGAGCAGCGGGACCGCGCCATCGGCCGCGTCGGCCAGCGCCTCGAGCAGGCGGCGGTCACGCCACTTGTGGGCACCGAGGCCGCCGGGCAACGCGAAGGGCACCAGCACCACCGCATCGGTGCGGGGAGGACCGGCCGGCGAGACGGTGATCCGCACCGTGCCCTCGGGGTCGGCCAGCACGCGCATGCGCGCGCGGGGGGCGTCGGCCGCCTGGGCCGCCGCGGCCCGCGCGCCCGCGGTCAGCGTGGGAGGAAGGGCCGCGCCGTACAGCACGCCGAGCGAGGCCTCCAGCCGGCTCAGGTGGCGCTCGAGTCCCACCGGGCGGCCGTGTTCGACCAGCACGGTCTCGAACACGCCGAGCCCCGGGTCGGGTCGCTGCCCGTAAGCGAGCGCCGCGCGATCGCGACCGATCCCGAGAGCGGTACCGCGGCCGCTCGACCGAACCAGCGAGCCACCGATCGCCGCGATCGGGCCGGCCGCCTTGTCGAACGCCTCGGACAGCTCACGCTCGGGCTCGGAGTCCGCGACGACCGCGCCTCCCGCGCCCAGCCAGATCGTCTCGCCGGACATCTCGAACGTCCGGATCGCCACGCTCAGGTCGAGGCCGGCGATCGGGCTGGCGATCCCGATCGCGCCGGTGTACACCTCGCGCCGCGTCGCCTCCAACGCTGCGATCACCTTCATCGCCTGGACCTTGGGCGCCCCGGTCACCGACCCCGGCGGAAAGCTGGCCCGGAGCAGTTCGCCGTCGCCGACGCCGTCGCGCAGACGGCCGGACACGGTCGAGACGAGGTGCCACACGCCGGCGTGCGGCTCGACCCGAGGAGCATGCGCCCGGACGGTGCCGTACTGACACACCCGGCCCAGGTCGTTGCGCATCAAGTCGACGATCATCACGTGCTCGGCCGCATCCTTGACCGAGCCGGCCAGCTCTTCGCGCGCCGCCGCGCGCTCCGAGTCGCCGCCGGTCCGCGGGCGTGTGCCCTTGATCGGCTCGGTCCACACATCCCGGCCCGAGCGTCGCAGAAACCGCTCGGGGGACAGGCTGACCACGCCGTCGACCAGCGCGCCGAAGCGAGGCTGGGCGGCCGGGACGGCACGGGCGAACAGGTCCACCGGATCGCCGTTGAAGCGCGCCTCCAGACGCACGCACAGGTTGGCCTCATACAGCTCGCCGGCCGCGATTCGCCGCTGGCAGTCGGCGACCGCCTCCAGGTGCCCATCCGCGCCGTTGGCGGCCAGTCGAAACTCCGGACCCACGACAGATCGGTCCGCGCCGTCCGCTGCAACGGGCATCGTCTGTAGCCGCTGGCGCCACAGAGAGAGGCGCTCGCGCAGCACGGCGTCACGCTCGTCAGACCACAGCGCCTCGAACCACCACTGCTCACCGTCGTGCACGACCACGTGGTCGTAGAAGGCGAGCGAGAAGTCCGGCCGCGGGATTGGCGCGGGCGGGCTCGGCGGCAGCTCCTCGATCCGAGCGCCGAGGCCGTAGCCGAGCCATCCGACCCAGCCGCCCCCGACGCGCACAGCGGCGTCGCCGCCACCCACCAGCGACGCCTCCGAGTCCAGCACCGAGAGCGGATCCTCCTCGGCCGCGGCCACTCGGACCGGGGCCGACCCGAGCACCGCCAATCCACCCAGCCACTCACCGATCAGCCCGAATGGCCGCTCCTCGCCGAGCAGCCAACCGACCGCCTCCGACGGCGACAGATCAGACCGCAACGCCTCCCGGAACGGACGGAACACCTCCTCACTCCTCCGCGAAGCGCTGCTCGAGCTCGCGGACCTCGGGCAACCCGATGAAATCGAGGAACTCGTCGAATCCCAGCATTTCGTGCAGCAGCTCGATCGGGGTGCCGTCCGCTTTCACGCGAGCCAGTGCCGCGCGCATCGCCTGGGTCGCCGCGAGCAGCAGCGTGAGCGGGAAGATGACCAGCGAGAACCCCAGCTCGCGCAGACGCTCGAACCGCAGAGGCGGCGTCTTGCCGCCCTCCGCGTAGTTGAACAGGAGCGGCACGTCGGGGAACGCTCGCGCCACCGTCTCGATCTCCGCCTCGGTCTGCGGGGCTTCCACGAACAGCGCGTCCGCCCCGGCCTCCACGTACGCCCGGCCGCGGTCCAAGGCCGATTCGAGCCCTTCCACGGCCCGCGCGTCGGTCCGCGCGATGATCAGGAACTCGGGCGACCGGCGCGCCGCGACGGCGGCCGACACCTTGGCCGCCATCTCGCGTGCCGGCACGACCAGCTTGCCCTCCATGTGGCCGCACTTCTTGGGCATGACCTGATCCTCGATGTGGATAGCCGCGACCCCGGCCGCCTCGTACTCGCGCACGGTGCGGATCACGTTGAGCGAGTTGCCGTAGCCCGTGTCGGCGTCGGCGATCACCGGGATCTCGATCGCCTGCGCGATCCGCCGAGCGTTGTCGACCATCTCGGGCAGCGACATCAATCCGACGTCGGGCCGGCCCAGGTGCGAGGCCGATGAGCCGAACCCGGTCATGTACGCCGCCGCGAAGCCCGCCTCCTCGATCAGCCGTGCCCCCAACGGGTCATAGCAGCCGGGCGCAAGCACCGTCTCGCCGGCCGCGAACAACTCGGGCAGCGACGGGCGACGACCGTCCGTCGACCCGATCAGCCCGCCCATGGCAAGAGATCTCAGTCCCCGGTCGGCTGAACGCCGGCCGCCTCGACCATCAAGATCGCCGTGCGCACGGGCGCGCGGGTTCGGTGCTCGACCCCTTTCGGCACGGTGTAGCCCTGATGCGGATCGAGCACGACCGTGTCGCGATCCTGCAGGTCGATCAGCAGCTGCCCGTCGAGCACGAGGAAGAACTCGTCGGTGTCGTCGTGGTGATGCCAGTGGAAGTCGCCTTCGATCACCCCCAGACGGACCACGGCGTCGTTGACCGTGGTCAGCGTCTGGTTGAACCACGGCTCGTGCGCGGCGATCTCCGCCGGTAGGTCGATCAGCGCGAGGCTGCCGAACTTGTCGTCGAGATGGATGTCGTAATCGCTCATCGGCCCAACACTCTCTCCAGTTCGTCAAGGTCGCTCTCACTCGGAGTCCAGCGAGCAGCGGCGACGTTCCCGCGAATCTGCTCGGGCTTGGTCGCGCCCGCGATCACCGTCGACACGGTCGGCTTGGCCAGCAGCGCCCCGATCGCCACGTCGGTCATCGACACCTCGCGCTCGGCCGCGAACTGCGCCACCGCCTCGACGACGTCGAATTGCTCGTCGCTCGCCACCTGATCGCGCGCGGCCAGCCGCGTCCCGTCGGGCGCCGGCTGTCCACGGCGGTACTTGCCGGTGAGCAGTCCCGAGGCGAGCGGGAAGAATGGGACGAAGCCGAGCCCCAGGCGCTCGCACGTCGGCAGTACGTCGCGTTCGGCGTCGCGCACGAGCAGGCTGTAGTTGTTCTGGATCGCCGTGAACCGGGTCAGTCCCTGGCCACGGGCGACCGCGTCCGCCTCCTCGATCTGCTCGGCGCTGAAGTTCGAGGCGCCGATGTAGCGCACGGTCCCGGCCTGGACGAGCTCGTGCAGCGCTCCGAGCGTCTCGGCGATCGGGGTCACGCCGTCAGGCTGGTGGTACCAGTAGTAGTCGATCACGTCGGTGCGCAGGCGCCGGAGCGACGCTTCGCACGCCTGGCGGATGTAGTCGCGCGAGCCGCGCGGTCCCCGACCGTCGCCCATGTCCATCCCGAACTTGGTCGCCAGCACGGCCCGGTCGCGCCGTCCCGCGAGCACCTCGCCCAGGAACTCCTCGCTACGGCCGCGCGGATCCCCATAGGTGTTCGAGGTGTCGAAGAACGTGATGCCCTGCTCGAGCGCGGCGTCCACGACCGCTCGCGTTCCGGCGACGTCGACCCGCCGGCCGAAGTTGTTGCAGCCGAGCCCGACCACGGATACCTCCGGTCCGAGCACGCCGAGCGAGCGTGTGGCTAGGTCCGAGGACATCAACTGAGGTTCATAGCAGAGCGGCTCACGCGGCCGGCAACGCCACGCGCGAGCGCAGCGCCTTGCGGTCGAGCTTGCCGACCGCGGTCAGCGGCATCGCGTCGACGAACTGCACCTCGCGCGGATATTTGTAGCCGCCGATGCGCTGCCGCGACCACTCGATGAGCTCCTCGGCCGAGACCTCGCCGGTCCCGCGCAGCGCCACGAACGCGACCACCTCCTCGCCGTGACGGTCGTCCGGGCGCCCGACCACGCCGGCGCCCACCACCGCTGGGTGCTCGAGGAGCGCATCCTCCACGTCGCGCGGGTACACGTTGAAGCCGCCGCGGATGATCACGTCCTTCTTGCGGTCGACGATGAACAGGTAGCCGTCCTCGTCGAGGTAGCCGACGTCGCCGGTGTGCAGCCAGCCGTCCCGGATCGTCTCCGCGCTTGATTCGGGATCCCGCCCGCCCGAATGCCAATACCCCTGCATGATGGCCGGCGACCGGCAGCAGATCTCGCCGACCTCGCCCACCGGGAGCGCGCGGTTCTCCTCGTCGAGGATCCGGACCTCGGCGCCCGGAATGGGCACGCCGACCGAGCCCGGCTTCTCGCGCCCGACCGGGTTGGTGGAGATCAACGCCGCGGTCTCGGTCAGCCCGTAGCCCTGGCGTACGGTCACGCCCGGGATTCGGCGCTCGATCTCCGCGGCGGTCTGGGAAGCGAGGGGCGCGGCCCCGCAACCCAGGTAGACGAGCGAACTCAGGTCGAACTCCTCGAGCGGCTGCTGGAGCAGGAGGTGGAGCATCGACGGCACCACCGCGCTCGTCTGCAGGCGGTGCTCGGCGATCATCTCGAGGAACACGCGCGGGTCGAACCAACGAAGCAGAACGGTGACCGGCGACTCGGGCGAGTGCATCCCGCCGATCGTGACCAGGATGCCGTAGGAGTGAGACAGCGGCAGAGTCATGAGACTGCGGTTCACCCCGTCGACGTGCGAGGCCCTCTGCACGGCTTCTCCGGAGAACCAGAGGTTGGCGTGCGAGAGCATGACGCCCTTGGCCCGCCCGGTCGTCCCGCCGGTGTAAAGGAGCGCGGCCAGCTCGTCGTCGGCCCGCTCCACGATGGGCGCAGGCGAAGCCTCCTCGAGCGTTCCCAGCCCGAGCACACCATCCTGATCGGCGGCAACTGAGGTCGAGATCACGTGCCGTACGGTCTCCAGCCCGTCGACGGCCTCGCGGATCTTGTCCACAAGGTCGGGCGTGGTGATCGACCGCGACCGCCTCCGAGTCGGCGATCACGTGTCGCAGGTCAGGCGTCGTGAGCAGGAAGGTGGCGGGGGTGACCACCGCGCCGGCCCGCCAGAGCGCCTGGTAGACCACGCTCACCTCGGGGCAGTTGACCATGCTCACCGCGACCCGATCGCCCGGAGCGATCCCCAACTCGGTCAGTCCCGCGGCGAGGCGAGACGCCCGCGAGAACAGCTCCGCCGACCCATGCCAGCGCCCCTCGAACAGCATCGACTCGTAGTCGCCTCGCCGCTCGAACGCCGCCTCGGCCAGCCGGGCCAGGTTGCGGGTGGCCGTCACGGATGCCCGCCGGGCAGGCCGGCCTCCCGGAGCAGACGGGCCATCTCATAGAAGCCGTTCTGGAAGTCGGTCAGCTCGCGGGGCGGGGCGACGGCCGCTACCGGGTCGGTGAAGCGGACCTGCGCGAACCGGGTGCGCCAGTCGACGACCCTCTGCACCGCGTCGGCATGATCTGGCAGCTCCGCCCGGGCCGCGCCGTCGCTCAGCAGGTGTCCGAGGTGGTTCGCCGCACCGACCCGTGCGGTCAGGGCCGGTATCTGCCCGTCGCGCTGGCAGAAGCGGGTGAAGATGGTCTTGATGATCGAGGTGTGGTCGAAGTGGAAGTCGGACCCGAGCAGCGTGCTCGAGGTCGAGCCGGGCTGCACGAGCGGCGAGATCAGCAGCGCCGGAACCCGCACGCCGTGACGCTGGAAGTCGGGGTGATCGTCGGTGGCGGGCGGCGGCGCGACATGGTCGTAGAACCCGCCGTGCTCGTCGTAGGTGATGATCAACAGCGTCTTCGGCCAGGTCGTCGCATTCGAGCTGAGCGCGTGGTAAATGGTCAGGACCAGGTCCTGGCCGGCGATCACGTCCGACGGCGGGTGGTCGTCGTTGGAGTCGGGTCCGAGCACGCGCAGGTCCTTGAAGTGCGGGTCGATCCACGACACCGCGGGCAGTCGTCCCCCCGCCACGTCGTCCAGGAACGACCCCTTCTCGGTGAGCTTCCCAATCACCTCCTCCTCGATGCTCAGCTTGCGCGCGTCGACGTAGCCGAAGCGGTCGTGGTGGCTCAGGCGGTACTCGGGGTCGGCCGCGCGCAGCGTGCCCGGGTCGAACGAGTACCACCGCCAGTCGAGGTTCGCCTCGTCGAGATAGCGGACAAAGCTCGGCAGCGCGTAGAGCG
This sequence comes from uncultured Solirubrobacterales bacterium, assembly GCA_963834675.1. Lineage (GTDB taxonomy): Bacteria > Actinomycetota > Thermoleophilia > Solirubrobacterales > Solirubrobacteraceae > Palsa-465. The sequence goes on along the minus strand of CAWICS010000004.1, from coordinate 1,748,447 downwards.
GCGGCGACGCGTCGTCGCGGCCGGACTTGGGATCCGCCTGCCCGCAGATCGCGTACAGCCGGTTGGGCCAGGTCGCGCCGGGAACCGAGCTGAACCACCGGTCGACCACGCAGTACTCGGCCGCCAGGTGGTCGTAGACCGGCAGGTCCTCGGCGTCGTAGTAGCCCATGACCAGCCCGGGATCGGGAACCGGCACGTTCAGCTTCGCGGCGCGTGCCGCCGAGATCCGAGCGAAGTTCTCGACGAAGCCCTTTCCGCCACCCGAGAGCTGCTGGTCGACCGACTCGCCCGCGTGGTCGGGGTCCTCCGCCTCGCCGTCGAATGCGGTCCGATCGAGGTGATGAATCGGGTAGCGCTGTCCGGCGTGCTCGTTGAAGTCTTCGTCCGGGCCGCGCAGGCCGTCGACGTCCGTGCGAGCGCGGCCACCGTCGGAAGCGGGCAGCGACAAATATCCGAGCATGTGGTCGAACGAGCGATTCTCGAGCATGACCACGACGATGTGCTCGATCTGGTTCAGTCGCGCCGCCGCAGGGTCATCCGGCGCCGGGATGCGCTCCGACGGCGCCGGCGGCACGGGCGCCGCTGCGATGTCGATCACTTGCCGAAGCCGGTCGGGCAGGAGATGCGCCGCGGCCCGCAGCGCGTCTCGCTCTGCGTTCCCCCACATGCGTATGACCCTACCGCTCGAGCGCGGTCCGCGCGGCCTCGATCGCCGCCTCGGCGACCGCCTCGCCCGCACCGCCCACCGGCACGAAGCTCGGTACGAACGAAGCGGCGGCGTCGAACTCGAACTCGAGCCAGGTGGACCCGCGGCCGTCCATCCGCCAGATCAGCTCGAGTCGGTCCGGGTCAGCCGCTCCATCCGGCACCCGGGTCAGCGTGACCGAGCCGGCTCGCTCGGTGCGGACGGCAATGAACAGCTCGAAGTGCGTGCCGAACGGGCTCTGAGGCACGTACAGCTCGGCCCGCACCAGCCCCGGCGTGCCGTTCCGCTCGGCCTCGAGCACCTCCACGACATGCACCCCCTCGAACCAGTCCGGATAGCTCTCGACCGCCGCCAGGAGCTTGAAGCAGTCCTTCACGGGCACGTCGAGCTCCGCGCTGGCCCGCCCCCACAGCTCCTTCACGGGATCAGCAGCAGCTTTCCAGTCGTCTTGCGTGCCTCGAGGTCTTCGTGGGCCTGTCGGGCCTGCTCCAGCGGGTAACGGGCCCCGATGCGGACATCGAGCTTGCCAGCCTCGACCAGCTCGAGCAGCGCGGTGGCCCGCTCGCGCAGCTGCTCCGGCGTGCGGGTGTAGGTCTGGAGCGTGGGACGCTGGACGTACAGCGATCCGGCGGGCGCGAGAACGGCCAGGTTGAGCGGATCGGGTTGGCCGCTGGCCGCGCCGTACAGGATCATCCGACCGGTCGGGCGGAGCGCTTTCAAGCCCTCGCTGAACGTCGCCTGGCCGACGCCGTCGTAGATCGCGGCCACGCCTTCCCCATCGGTGATCTCGCGCGCCTTCGCGGCGAAGCCGTCGTAGTCGATCACCTCGTCGGCGCCGGCGCCTCGGGCCAGATCAGCCTTCTCCTGGGTGGAGGTGGTGGCGATCACCTTTCCGCCGCGCAACTTGGCGAGCTGGGTCAACAGCAGCCCGACGCCGCCGGCCGCCGCGTGCACGATCACCCAGTCCCCGTCTTCGATCGGGTAGGAGTCGGCGGCCAGGTAATGCGCGGTCATGCCCTGGAGCAGCGCCGCCGCGGCCACCTCCGCCTCGACGGCGTCGGGGACCGGCACGAGTCTGTCCCGCGATGCGGCGACCTGCTCGGCGTAGCTCCCGGGCACGCCCACCCAGGCCACTCGGTCGCCCGTGTCGTGGATCTTGCCCGCGCCCTCGACGCCGATGATCGCCGGCGGCTCGGAGCCGTAGCCACCGCCCTTGCGCTCGTACACGTCGCGGTAGTTGATCCCGATCGCCTCGACATCGACCAGCACCTCACCGTCGGCGGGGGTGGGAGCGGGTCGATCCTGGCACTCGAGGACCTCTGGCCCGCCGTTTCGCTCGAAATAGATCGCGCGCATCGCCGCTGCGGAACGCTAGCGAGGCGCCTGAAGCTACGCGGCTGTCGCGCAGTCGGGGCAGAGGCCCCAGACCACGAGCTGAGCGTGGTGGGGCACGAATCCGGTCGCGCCGGCGCGGGCGAGCGCGTCCTCGGGGGCGGCGGTGCCCTCGAGATCGGCCATCGCAGCGCAGCGGCGGCACACCGTGTGAGCGTGGGGCTCCACCCGCGAGTCGAACACGACCGCGCCGTTGCCGGTGCCCACCCGGCGGACCAGCCCGAGCGCCTCGAGCAGCTCGAGCGTCGAGTACACGGTGGGCAGCGAAGTACCCGGGAGCACCTCGGAGACCCGCGCGAGCACCTGCTCGGCGGTCATGTGCTGCGAGTGTCCGCACAGCTCGCGGTGGATCACGATCCGTTGCGGGGTGACCCGCATTCCGCGCTCGCGCAGCTGGCTGACCAGGCGCTCGTCGATTCCGGTGGTAGCGGACATTTCGTTTTAGAGCATAGCTCGCGTTAGGCCCTCCTTATTCTAACTCACTTGCTATTGTTTGTGAAGCATGGGCCAGGACGTCGCCACACCCGCTGAGGAGGCCGTCCCGGGCGGTGAATCTCAGGCGCAGGGTGGCTCGGGCTCGCGCCTGACTCACGCGATCGCCAACCTGACGGGCTTCGACGATCGGAGCTTTGTGCTCCGCGTGGTTCAGCCGGCGCTGGTCGGAATGATCGACGGCACGGTTTCGACCCTGGCCCCGATCTTCGCCGCGGCGATCTCGAGCAGCTCGCACACCGCGCTCGTGGTCGGCATCGCGACCGCGCTGGGCGCGGGCGTCAGCATGGGGTTCTCCGAGGCGCTGTCGGATACCGGCGAGGAGACCGGCCGCGGCTCGGCCGTGGTGCGCGGGGCGATCACCGGCGGAGCCACCGCGTTCGGCGGTGTGTTCCACTCGCTCCCGTTCATCATCCACGACGTCCACACCGCGCTGATCGTGGCCGGAGTGGTGGTGGTCGTCGAGCTGTTCGTGATCTCTTGGGTCCGCTACCGCTTCCTGCACGTGCCGCTGCGCAACTCGATGGTGGCGGTGACCGGCGCCGGCGCGATCGTGGTCGTGATCGGCGTCTTGATCGGCGCGTCCTAGGCCTACTGCTCGCCGAGGAGCTGGGGCGGCGAGCTGCTCTCGTCCACTCCGGTGGCCCCTGAAGGCGCCGGCTGCACGTAGGTGCCACCCGGTGGTGCCCCCGCGATGACGCTGTCCCATGTGGGATCACCTGTCGAGGGCTGCGGCCACAGCCACCAGCCAGGCCAGGTGCGAGCCGGGTTCGGCACCACGTAGACGTCCTGCACGTTCCAGGTCAGGATCGCTCCGCTCTGATCGCCCGAGGGCGACCCGTTGACTGACCCGAGCCACAGCGCGTACGCGCCACGGGAATCGTCGATGTCGATGTGCCGCAGGTCGAACACGGCGGGCGGCGGGCCGTTGTCGAACTGGTTGGGCTGCAGGAACAGGCCCTGGTAGGTGGTCGAGCCGGTGAGTCCGTCGATCAGGAGCCGGCTCGGTCCGGACCAGGTCTGGATCAGCTCGGCGTGATTGGTGTTGATGCTTCCGTACACCGCGTCGAACAGCACATCACGCATCACCACGGTTGAACCGGGCTCCTGCATCTGGATGCCGCCGGTCAGGTTGGAGCCGCCGAAGTGGACGTCATGGATCCACAGCGTGCCGGCCTGGTCGCTGAACCGGGCGGCCCAGTCCGAGGCCGTGATGTCGAGGTCGCAGTTTTCGAAGACCACGTTGTGCCCGCCCCAGATGTTGAGCGCGGAACTGAGATCGAGGGTTCCCGGCGGGCACTGCACGATGTAGTCCTGGCTCTGGTTGAGCACCAGCACGTGGCCGGCGGTGCTCAGCTGAACCGTGGTCGGATTCGACAGCGACGGCCGGTCCCAGGCCGACGGGACCGGGGGCGGCACCGGGACAGGGATCGGGGGCAGCCCCGCCGGCGTTGGCGTTGGCGTTGGCGTGGGCGTTGGAGCGCTCGCCGCCGAACCTGGCTCCGATGCGGTCGGAGGCGGCGCCTCGGGCCCGGGCACCCCGACCGCGGGTGTCCCGTGTCGCTTCACTTGGCGCCGGCAATGCTTTATCGGTCGGTGCTTCTTCCTCGGTGTCGATCGACACGCGTGCTGTGTGTTCCGCGGCGCCGGCTTGGCCACGCCCGGACCCGCCATGGTCAGCAAGCAGATGACGACCAGCACTGAGGCAAGCAGCGAGCGGGTCAAGGGAACGACTCCTACCGATCGGATACCACCGTGTCGGCCGGGTGATGCCCGCCATGAACCGCTCGTTCGATGCGTGAGCGGTTCTGCCGCGAAACCTACGCGGGGCGCTCAGCCTTGCCGAGCGGCCTGCACGGCGCGCCAGATCGTCTCGCCGTTCAGCGGCATGTCGATGTGACGGATGCCGTAGGGGGAGAGCGCGTCGATCACCGCGTTCTGGACCGCCGGGGTGGCCCCGATCGTCCCGGATTCGCCGATCCCCTTGACCCCCAGCGGATTGATTGGGGTCGGTGTCTCCATGTTCACGACCTCGATCGGGGGCAGTTCGCTTGCGGCGGGAATGCAGTACGTGACCAGATTGGCGTTCTGCGGGTTGCCGTCCGCGTCGTAGGCGAGCTCCTCGAACAGGGCCTGGGCGATCCCGGCCACCACGCCTCCGTGCACCTGGCCCTCGGCCACCAACGGGTTGATGATCCGGCCTGCGTCGTCGACCGCGAGCATGCGCTTGAGGTGCACGGAACCGGTCTCGGTGTCGACCTCGACCACGGCCACGTGCGCCCCGAACGGGAAGGTCGGCTGCGAGGCAGCGAAGTCAACCTCGGCGCTCAGCTCGCTGAGGCGGTCCTGGGACTCGAGGCTCGAGGCAAGGTCCCCCCAGCTGAGCGAGGGCTGGGGGGCGCCGGTCACGTGGAAGCGGCCCTCCTCGACGTTCAGCACCATGTCCTCGGGGTTGGCCTCGAGCTCGGCGGCGGCGAGCGCCTTGCCCTTCTCGACCACGACCTCAGAGGCCTGTCCGGCCGCCACGCCGCCGATCTGCGTCGACTTGGAGCCATAGGTGCCCGTGCCGCGCGGCACCACGTCGGTGTCGCCGCGGATGACCGTGACCTTGTCGACCGGCAGGCCGAGCCGTTCGGCGACGATCTGGGCGAAGGTCGTCTCGTGGCCCTGGCCCTGGGAGAGCGAACCGGTACGGACGACCGCCTCGCCAGACGAGGTGATCTCAACGGCGCCGAACTCCTCCTCTGAGATCCCGTTGGTCACCTCGACGTACACGCTCAGGCCGATCCCCAGCTGCTTGGCGGCATTGCCGTTCTGGCGGCGGCTGGCCTGCTCGCGGCGAAGCTCGTCGTAGGCGGCGCTCTCGAGTGCGAGGTTGAGAGCGCCACCGTAGTCGCCGATGTCGTAGTTGGCGCCGGAGGCGGTGGTGTACGGGAAGGCGTCATTGGGGATGAAGTTGCGCCGCCTGATCTCGGCCGGATCGACCGAGACCTCGGCCGCCAGCAGGTCCATGGCGCGCTCGAGCATCTGGGTAGCCTCGGGCCGACCCGCACCGCGGACGGGGCCGGTCGGGGTCGTGTTGGTCAGCACCGAGCGGATCGTGGTCTCGATCTTGGGAATCTTGTAGACCCCGCTCGCCATCAGCGCGGTCAGGTTGGGGAGGAACGCGCCCAACCCGGGATACGCGCCGGCGTCGGCGATGATGTCGAGCTTCAGCGCGTCGATCACGCCCTCGCGGTTGGCCCCGAGCTCGAAGTCGAGCACCATCGCGCGGCCGGGCTGCAGCGCGACCATGTTCTCGCTGCGGGTCTCGGTCCAGCGGACCGAGCGGCCGGTCGCGCGTGCCAGCCAACCCAGGATCACGTCCTCGACCCGGGCCCCTTTGGCTCCGAATCCGCCGCCCACGTCGGGTGCCACCACACGGACGTTCTCCGCGTCCAACCCAAGCAGCGCGCCCAGGTACGCCTTGTCCTGGTGGGGTGTCTGGGAGGAGATCCACATCGTCAGGCGCCCGTCCTCGCCGAACTGGGCGGCGGAGGAGCGCGGCTCGATCGGCAGGGCCGCGATTCGCTGGCTGATCAGGCGGCCCTTGACGCGCACGTCGCTCGAGCCGAGCAGGTTTGGATCGGCGTTGTCCGCGGGCCGCTGGAAGCAGATGTTCGTGCCCACCTCCGGGAACAGCAGTACCTCGTCCTTGGTGGCCTCGATCGGGTCGGCCACAGCGGGCAACGGGTCGTACTCGACGCCGACGAGCTCGGCGGCGTCCACGCTGGCTTCGCGCGTGTCGGCCAGCACCACCGCCACGATGTCGCCGACGAACCGCACGGTGTCACGGGCGAGGAACGGCCTGTGGAGCTCCGGACCGACGGGGATCATCGGCGGCGCAGGCTCCGCGCCCAGGTCGGTGTCGGCCGCGGTAAACACCTGGGCGCCGGTCGCCTCGGCGGCGGACTTGTCGATCCCGGTTACCTTGGCGTGGGCCATGTACGAGCGCACGAAGGTGGCGTGCAGGGCGCCCGGCAGCTGGAGGTCATCCACGTAGCGACCCTCGCCTCTTAGGAAGCGAGGATCCTCGCGGCGGCGGATGCGCTGTCCCACGACGTTGGCCAAGGCGGGCAGAAGCTTTGCACACCGCCGCCCTCGGGAGTTGTCCGGGAGCGCTTAGGTGATCCCGGCGATGGTCAGCGACCCGACATCGTCGAGCTCGGCCGGCGGCTCCCCGGGCAGTAGCCAGTCGCTCCCGGTCCAGGTCACCGCGCCGCGGTGGGACAGCTCGCCGAGCGCCTTGGTCACCGTGGGGCGCCGCGCCGCGACCAGGTCCGAGAGCGTGGCGTGGGTCAGGTGCAGTGGCACGTGGACGCCATCCTGACGGACGATTCCCCAGCGGTCGGCCAGCTCCCAGAACAGCATGTGCAGCCGCAGGTCGATCCGAGGCTGCTGGACGATGGCCATGTTTGTGGCAATGTGCCGCCCGCGCCTGAGCGCTCGCGCCAGCAGCGCGGAGACGACCTCGGGATACCGGCTGGCCCGCAGCACGAAGTCGCTGTCGAGGATCGCCATGCGGGAGTCGCGGAGAACCCGCCACTTACCGGTCCGCGGCAGCGAGGTCCCCATGTCGTGCGGATGGAACGGATTCATCAGATCCCCGTCGCCGAGCAGCTCCGCCCCGAAGCGCCCAGCAACTCCCACGCGCCGGACGATCAGCCCGTCCAGGATCAGCAGGCCGATCCCGAAGCGCATGTCGTGGATCTCCGCCGGCGGCGACCAGGCACCGGTCCGGCAGACGCACGTGCCGGCCACGCAATCGCGCACAGCGTCCTCGAGGCGGCCCCCGGTGAGGCCGTCACTGAGCTCGGGGTCCTCCGCCAAGATGCGACTGACGTTGGTCGTCATGGTGCTTCCGCATCCCCGAGCGTACGCCCGAGCCGGCGTCGGGTGCGCCGGCGCCCGGGCGTCGCTCAGGCGGTCGGGTCGAGCGCCCGCGTCTGGGCCGCGATGACTCGGGCCGAGACCCGCTCGTCGCGCGAGCCGATGGCCAGCAGCTCGTCCACCATTGCGAGCGCGGCGCGGTGGGTCTCGTCGGTGTGCTTTGGGATCGCGTGCACGGCGTAGGGGCCGATGGCGTCGATCGGGGGCTTGCGAAGACGGGTCACGGCGCGCAGCGGCGAGCGCAGGAACCACGTCCGCCGGGTGCGCAGCACCTCGTCAGCCCACTCCGCCAGCCGCTCAGCGCGCGCCTCCTGGACCCGCTGACCGCCGCGGCTGCCCACCACCTTGGAGGCATACGCGTACAGCGACTGGCGGCGGCGCTCGTCGACCGAGTCGTTGTAGGAGCGAAGGAAGGACCCGATCACCGGACAGGCCGACGCGGGATGATCGGTGAACGGCTCGCCGGCAAGCATCGAGGCGAGCTCCATCACGCACGCGCCATCCTCTGGGCTCGCGTGCTTGCCTTTGCTGAGCTTGATCGTTTGGTAGCTGGCGGGGGACATCTGGCCTTCCTTCTTTGCGCTCTGACCGGTGGGTTTGAGGTACCCATCGGGAGGTGCGTTCAGACACGCGCGTGGGCTCGTTGTCAGCGGGCGATCAGCTTTGGCGAGCCTTGGCGACGCTCCTCGCAACTGCGACCACATTCGAGCCGCCCCTGGCGGCGCCTGGCTGCGTCCTCGTCGCCTCGCGTAGCGCTGCTACGCGTCGGCGACTGCGTCCTTCCAGGCATCCGCCAGTGACGCCTCTCGGTGTGGCCGCAGCTACGACGAGCGCCGCCTGGCGAACCCCGCATTGAGCAGCTGCTGCGCCACGGTTGAGGTGTCGCCGGCATGGAGCAGCACCACGCCGAGCCAGGTCCGGCCGCGGCGTGCGGTGGCGACCAGGCACTGGCCGGCCACATCGGTGAACCCGGTCTTTACGCCGTCCGCGCCCGGGTAGCGGAGCAGCAGCAGCGGGTTGTTGTTGTACAGGTACAGCTTCCCGCCCTTGATCGGGAAGGGCAGGATGGCGCTGCGCGAGGCGACGATCCGGGCCAGCAGCGGCTGCTTGAGAACGAGGTGGGCGATAAGCGCCAGGTCCTGCGCGCACGAGTAGTTGCCCTGGTCGACGATGCCCGACACCGTCGTGAAGTGCGTGCAGCGCAGGCCCAGCGCCTGCGCCTTCTGGTTCATCAGCGCGACGAAGCGCTTCTGCGTCCGGGCCACGTGGTCGGCCAGCGCGATCGCGGCGTCGTTGCCGGACGGCAGCAGCAGCCCGTAGAGCAGCGACGCGAGTGGCACGCGCTTGCCCTTGGGGAGGAGCCCAACGCCCGAGCCCGTGTAGTGGAGCGCGTCGCGGGTGATCAGGACCCGGTCGCTGGGCTTGGCCTTCGTGGCGACGAGGAGCGCGGTCATCATCTTGGTCAGGCTGGCGATCGCGAGCGCGCGGGTGGGGTTTTTCTGCCACAGCACCTGGCCCGTGGTCACGTCGAACAGCAGTCCGCTCCGAACGGGGAGCTTCAGCTTGACGGCGACCTGCTCGCCGGCCGGTGCCGGGGCGATCCCGTAGATGCCGCGCACCGGCTTCAGCGGGGCCGGCTTGACGTGGGCCGGAATGACCGGGGTCTTGATGGCGATCGTGGCCGGCCCCTGCGCCCGGGAATCCATCAGCACGAGCAGCGCCACCGCGGCCAGGAGCAGCACGCCGAGCGCTTGTCCGATGCGTCTGAGCACGTGGTGCGCCCGCCGGTGGGGGCGGCGCGCCCGGCCTTCCTGGAGCACGGTCATCGTCGTGGAGGATGCAGCAGCGCGCCGACGATACCTGTCGTGAACAGCACGAGCACGATGATCGCCAGCACGTCCACCGGGGTGGCCCCGTGGACCCGGATGTCCCGCACCGTCAGCACGCCGAGCGCCACGATGAACAGCAGGGCAACGGTGAAGACGGCCTGACGCAAGGGTGCTTAGTACACCGGATAACGAGGCGGGATCTGCCTTCGCCTCGTCGCCAGCAGCTTGACCGTGACGAGGCCGAACGCGAACCCTCCCACGTGGGCGAAGTACGCCACCCCGCCGCCACCCCCCGTCGGGTTGGTCAGGTTCGTCGCGGCGAATACGGCCTGCTGGATGAACCAGATCGCGAGCACCAGCACCGCCGGCAACTCGATCACCGTGAAGAACAGGATGATGAACACCAGTGTGAGGACGCGCGCGCGGGGATAGAGCAGGAGGTAGCCGCCGAGCACCGCGGCGATCGCGCCAGAGGCACCCAGGGTGGGGACGGCCGAGTTCGGGCCGACGGCGACCTGTAGAGCCAGCGCAGCGATCCCGCCGAGGATGTAGAAGCCCACGTACTTGACCGGCCCCATGGCGTCCTCGACGTTGTTGCCGAAGATCCACAGGAACAGCATGTTGCCCCCGATGTGGAGGATCGAGGCATGCATGAACATGGAGGTGAAGACCGTCTGCCACGTGGGCATGCCGCCGGAGTGCGCGCACACCAGTTGCTGGCCCACGATCACCTCATGCTTGCCGAGGCAGTGGGTGAGCGCCGCCGGGATCGCGCCGTACCTGACGACCTCCTGAGTGTCCGGACCGCTGATCAGCGATCCGCCGTGCCGGATGGCCAGCAGATAGACCACGACGTTGGCCAGGATCAGCCCGACCGTGACGAATGGGAACCGGTTGGTCGGGATGTTGTCCTTCAGCGGGATCACGGGCTGGCCCCGCGGCGGGGTCTCACGCCTGGGGAACGGTGCCGCCGACCGCGGTCAGCAGCCAGGGCTGGCGCGCGTCGCCGTCGAGCGCGAACATCCACTGCTCAGTGAAGGTGGTGGGGCGCGACTGGCTCCCGGCCAAAATCGCCGTCGTGTCGCGGTCCTCGATGTAGCGCCGGCCGTGCAGGACCACTTCTACGGTCATCGTGGGCGGCTCGGAGCCCGCGTCCAGATTGACGATCCGGATTCGCCGGACCTCGGGGCCGCGCACGACGAGGCGAGTCCGTTCGCTCGGGTCGCCGGGGTGGAGCAGGTCGCGCACGGCCTGGCCGTGGGCGATCGAGCGCAGGCGCGCGTCGTCGCCGTCCACCGCCTCGGCCCAGGCCCTGGCGGCCCGTCGGGCGGTGATTTCCAGCACGTCGGGCGCGAAGCGGCCGTCGGCCAGGCTGAGGTCAAGCGCGGCCGCGCGGGCGTCACCGGCGTAGTCCAGGTCCGCGACCTCTGAGATTCGCGTGCCTTCCGGGACGGCGTCGGCGACCGCCTGTTCGACCAGCGTCTCGTCGCGCATGCCTGCGTCGTCCGAGAGGGCGTCGGAGAGGATGTTCTCGTCGAGCACGTGCGTGCCTTCGGCGCCCTGCTCGATCGAGGTCAGGATCCAGCGGCCGTGGCTGTTTTGCTGCAGCGTCCAGAACTCGCGCAGGCGAACGATCTCGCTGAGCCGGCCCGCCCGGTGCATGTGGTTGCCGTAGCGGTCGGTCACGTAGTCGCGGACCTTGGCCTCGATCCGGACCGTGACGGAGTCGCTGGCATCGCCGCGGTGGTTGAGCCCGACGTACTCCACGGTCGGCTCCCCGAGCACCTCGACGTGGTTGTCCCATCCCCGGCGGGCCAGGTCGTCGAGCCGGCGCTCCCACTCGACGAGCAGGTCTGGGCCCACCATTCGGGAGAGGGCGGCTCGATCCCCGCGACTCCACGCGGCCTGGATCTGCTTGAACAGCGCGGTCGCGTTGGCCCGCACGGCGTCGGGTGCGAACGCCGGGTCCTCCTCGGCCGCCACCGCTGCGGCGAGCTCGACTCGGCGCTCGCGCTTGGCGGTCCGCCGGCGGGCTCGGGGTCCACTGCCCGACGAGCTTTTTGCGTGGGGGACGACTCGGGTGAAGAAGAAGTACAGGAGGGCGAGCGCGATCAGGAACAGCGCGCCGAGGCCGTGGCCAAGGAGTGCGATCCGGAACAGCAGCTGGAGCAGGAGGTAGATCGCGAACCCGCTCCCGTGGCCGCCGCCACCGCCGCCCCCGCCACCGTAGCCGGCCGAGCCGCCGCCGGCCGCGGCGAATGCTTCGGGGGCGAGCGCGAGTGCTGCGAGCGCCACCGCCACCGCCGCCAGGATGACCATCCGCTTCCTCACGACGCCACCTCCGCGAGCGGCCCGGTTCCGGGCTCCTGTTGCGGGACGTGCTGGTCGGCGTGGTAGCTGCTTCTTACTAGCGGGCCTGCCGCGACGTGCTCGAACCCGAGCCCATACGCGGCGGTCTCCAGGGCCTTGAACTCGTCGGGGTGCCAGTAGCGGACGATCGGCAGATGGTTCTCGGTGGGCCTGAGGTACTGCCCGACGGTGAGCACCTGGACGTGGTTGTCCCGCAGCGTCCCGAGTGCGTCGACCATCTCGTCGAAGCTTTCGCCCAAGCCGACCATCAGCCCTGACTTCGTGGTGATCTCGTCGCCACCGATCTCCTTGGCGTTCCTGAGCACCCGGCAGGAGCGGGCGAACTTCGATCCCCTCCTCGCGACGGGGTACAGCCGGGGCACGACCTCGACGTTGTGGTTGAACACGTCGGGCCGTTCCGCGATCACCTTCGCCAGCGGCATCTCCTGGCCCCGGAAGTCCGGCGTGAGCACCTCGACCTTGCACCGCGGTGCCTGCCGCCTGATTTGCCTTATTACGCCTACGAAGGCGGACGCGCCGTAGTCGGGCAGGTCGTCACGGTCGACGCTCGTGATCACCGCGTGCCGGAGGCCCATCCGGGCGACCGACCTCGCCACCCGAGCCGGCTCGAGCCGATCATTCCAGGTCGGTTTGCCGGTCTTGACGTTGCAGAACCCGCACCGCCTCGTACACGTGTCGCCGAGGATCATGAACGTCGCGGTGCCTCGCTGCCAGCACTCGCCGATGTTGGGACAGGCGGCCTCCTGGCAGACGGTGTGGAGGTTCTCCGACTGGATGAGGCTGTTCAGCTCGCGGTACTTCGGCCCGCCGGGCGCCGGGACCTTGAACCACGGTGGTTTCCGCGACCGGAACGGCTGGACGTCCGGCCCCAGGATGTCGAGGACGTTGGCGATTCCGCCCGGATTGGCCCTCGATCTAGTCACCTGTCCAAGGCTAGCGACCGGAGCCGAGTTGCAACACACCGTGACAGACATGTCACGCGTTCTCGGAGACCATGCGTGCATGCCCGGGCCTGGTCGCGAAACGCAAGCCCACCTTGCGTTTCTCGACCGGGCCGTGTCAGAACTGGCGCTGAGGCAGCACGGCGTGTTCGGGCTTCATCAGCTTCGCGAGCTCGGCCTCGCCCCTGCGGCCGTCCGGGCGAGATGCGCTACGGGCCGGCTGCACCGCATCCACCGCGGCGTCTATTCCCTCGTCCCGCGCGAGCTCCTCAAGCGCGAGGGCCTCTACATGGCGGCGGTCCTCGCCTGCGGACCCGGCGCCGTCCTCTCGCATCGCTCGGCCGCGCGGCTGCACGAGCTCCGCAACTACGGCTACTACCGGGTCGAGGTCACCGTCCCCGGACGGTCCACGCGCACCCATTCAGGTGTCGTCGTTCATCGCTCGACCACCCTCTCAAAACCCGACGTCACCGTCGTTAACCACATCCCGGTGACCACCCTCGCCCGGACCCTCTTCGACATCGCGGAGCTCGTCACCGCCCGACAGCTTGAGCGGGCGTTCGACCAGGCCGACATCATGCAGCTGCTCGACCTCAACGAGATCAACGACCAGCTCGCCCGTAACCCGAACCGGCCCGCCGGCAAGGCCGTCCGCCACCTCCTCCAGACGCACTACATCGGAAGCACGCCGACCGACAACGACTTCGAGGACGCGTTCCTGGCGCTGACCCGCAGCCTGGGCCTTCCCGACCCGACGCCCCAGTTCTACGTCGATCCGGGCGACGGCGAGCCTCCGATGAGAGTCGACTTTGCCTGGCCGGACCGGAAGATCGCGGTCGAGACCGACGGCAACCGGACGCACGGAACCCGGAATGCGTTCGAGTCCGATCGCCGCAGAGATCAGCGGCTCATCGCGGCCGGCTGGACCGTGATCCGTACGACCTGGCGCCAGCTCACCCAGCGGCCGCACGAGCTCGGGCCCGTGCTCCTCAAGCTACTGGGACCCGGGTCTCTAAACGGGCGAGGGAAACCAGCCGTTGCCGGCGCCCCAGCCCCCGCGCGACCTCGTACGCGGCGCGCCGGCGGAAGCACTTCATGACGCTCGGCGTGCGGCCCGTCTCGCGCAGCAACGAGGTCATCTGAACCCCGTCGAGGCCGCACGGCACGATCCACGAGAACGGCTGCAGGTCGTTCTCCACGTTGACGGCGAATCCATGGGTAGAAACACCCCGCGACAGGTGCACCCCGATCGAGGCGATCTTGCGCTCCTCGACCCAAACGCCCGTATACCGGTGCCCCTCGCGCGGCCGCGACCGGGCGGCGACCACCCCCTCGTCGACGAGCGCTCGGACCAGCGCGTCCTCCAACGTCCGCACGTACGCCACCACGTCGTCGACCCGCACGATCGGATAACCCACGAGCTGACCCGGCCCGTGGTAGGTCACCAGCCCGCCGCGGTCGGTCTCGACTACATCGATGCCGTGAATCGCGGCCATCGGCTGCGACCGGCGTCCCCGCGTGTAGACCGGCGGGTGCTCCAGGGTCAGGAGCACGTCCGGGAGCGAACCCTCCTGACGCGCCTCCCGCACTCGCTCCTGCAGGGCCAGAGCCTCGCGGTATTCGACCACTCCCAGATGGCACACCCAGAGCTCCGGAGCTATCACACGCTCTCCAACAACCGCTTGACCGTGGCCAGGAACTGAGCTGACAGCGCCCCGTCCAAAGCCCGGTGATCCCAGCTCAACCCGAGGATGGTCATCGGCCGGATCGCGATCGAGTCGTTCCCGTCCGCGTCCGTGACCACCACAGGCCGCTTGACCACCGCCTCGAAGTCGAGGATCCCGACCTGCGGCAGGTTGATGATCGGGGTGGCCATGATCGACCCGTACTGCCCGGGATTGGTGATCGTGAACGTGCCGCCCCGCACCTCGTCCGGGGTCAATTCCCGCGCCCGGGCCCGCTTCGCCAGATCCCTGACACGCGCGGCCAGCCCTTCCACCGACAGCTCGTGGGCGCGCTGGATCACCGGGACGATCAGCCCGTCCTCACCCAGCGACACCGCGATCCCCAGGTTCACATCGCTGTGCCGGGTGTAGTTCTCGCCCTCGAGCCACGCGTTCAAAGAAGGATGCTCACGAATCGCATCGATGACCGCCCGCGCCACGAAGGCCAGCGCGGTCACGCCCAGACGAGCCCGAGCCGCCTCGACCCGGCTCATGTCGACCTCGATCCACGTCGTACACGTCGCGGTGGTGTCAAGCGAGCGCTTCATGTGCTCGCCGATCTGCCGGCGCATCCGCGACAGCCCGCCACCATCGGAGACCACCGGATCCGGCCGGTACGGGCTCTCGATGTGCAGCGGCGGCTCCTCCGCCGGAGCCGACTCCACGAACGCGAGCACGTCCTGCTTGCGCACGCGCCCGCCTCGCCCGGTGCCGGAAACCTGTTCCAGATCTATCCCGTGCTCGGCGGCGATCCGCTGGACGACGGGCGAGTAGCGACGGTGTCCGTTACCGCTGCGGGGTGTATTTGTGATTGGGGTTTCAGTGCGCGTCTGGCCATCGGACTCGCCATCGAGCGGCTGGGGTGGGGAAGCGGACGGGGGTGAGGAAGCGGACGGGGGCGCGGAAGCGCCGGTGGCAATCCGAGCCAGCACGGTGCCAACCTCCACCGTCGATTCCACCGGCACCAAGATCTCGGCCACCACGCCGGAAGCCGGCGCCGGCACCTCGGTGTCGATCTTGTCGGTGGTGATCTCGGCGATGGTCTGGTCGGCCTCGATCCGGTCGCCGACCTCGACCCGCCAGGCCACCACGGTGCCCTCGGCGACCGACACCCCCATCTGGGGCATCGTCACATCGACGAGAACGTCAGTAGGCGAGGAGCTCACGGCACGCCTCCCTCACTCGATCTACACCAGGCAGTACGGCCGCCTCGAGCGGTGGCGAGAACGGAATCGGGACATCCGGACTGGCCACCCGGACCACCGGGCCGTCCAGTGACTCGAAACCCTTCTCGGCGATCAGCGCGGCCACCTGTGCGCCCGCGGCGCACGTCGAGTTGGCCTCGTCGACGATCACCACCTTCGAGCAGCGCTCGACCGAGTCGAGGATTGCCTCCTCATCCAGGGGCACCAACGACCGCAGATCCAAGACCTCCACCGATGCTCCGTCGAGCCCGTCGGACACGGCCTCCAAAGCCACCGGCACCATCGCGCCGTAGGCGATCACCACCAGGTCGGACCCGGGCTGGGCGACCCGCGCGGTGAACGGTGTCTCGAACACACCCGAGGGAACCTCGCCCTTTACCCGGCGGTACAGGTGCTTGTGCTCCATAAAGCAGATCGGGTTGGGGTCGTGGATCGCGGCATGAAGCAAGCCCTTGGCATCCTCAGCCGTCGACGGCGCCACCACCTTGATTCCGGGCGAGTGCATGAACCACGCCTCGGGGTTCTGGGAGTGGAACGGGCCACCCGAGAACCCGCCTCCGGAGGGCAGCCGCACCGTGATTGGCACAGCCAGGCCCTGGCGGTAGTGCATCTTGCCGGCGACGTTGACCAGCTGGTCGAACCCGCACGAGATGAAGTCCGAGAACTGCATCTCGCATACGGGCCGCATGCCAACCACGGCGGCGCCGATCGCGGTGCCGATGATCCCTGACTCGGCCAGCGGCGTGTCCATGACTCGGTCGGTGCCGAACTCGTCAACGAAGCCGTCGGTGACCTTGAACGCGCCACCGAACACCCCGATGTCCTCGCCCATCAGGAGCACCCGCTCATCGGCGCGCAGCTCGTCGCGCAGCGCCGCCGAAATCGCTTGGAGATAAGTGAGCGTAGGCATCAGTGGAACCCACTCCACGGAGCGTTGCCGTCTCCTAATGGCTCCGCCTCGCCCTCGCAGAAGACTCCGTCCACCACGGTCAAGGGATCGGGCATCGGGCCGGCCAGCGCCTCCTCCGCCGCAGCGTCGATCTCGGCCTTGATCTCAGCCCGCAACGCATCGACATCCACACCCAAAGACCGCAGCCGCTCCTCCTGACGCTCGATCGGGTCGCGCTTGCGCCACTCCTCGACCTGCTCCTTGGGCACGTACTTCATGTCGTCGTGGGCGGCGTGGCCGTGCATGCGCATGGTCACGGCCTCGATCAGCGTCGGACCCTCGCCACTCAGAGCCCGCTCCCGCGCGGCCCGGGCGGCCTCGAACATCGCCTCGACGTCGTTGCCGTCGACCGTCACGCCGACGAAGCCGTACGCCGCGGCGCGCTCGACCGGGTCGACCGCGTACTGCTTGTTCACCGGCGTCGAGTACGCGTATTGGTTGTTCTCCAGGACGAACACCACGGGCAGCTTCTGCACGCCGGCCCAGTTCATCGCCTCGTGGAAGTCCCCGCGCGAGGTCGACCCGTCCCCGAACCACGTAAGGGCGCACCGGCGCTCGCCGCGCAGCTTGAACGCCATCGCCATGCCGGTGGCGACCAGCATCATGTCGGGGAGCATCGAGACCATCCCGACGCATCCCAACCGCCGGTCCCCGAAGTGCACGTTGCCGTCGCGCCCGGCGGTGATGCCGGCGGCGCGGCCCATGTACTGAGACAGGATCCGGCCCGGCGTGACGCCCCGGATCAGGTGGGCGGCCAGGTCGCGGTGCAGGATGCACAGCCGGTCCTCCGGGCCCATGGCGAACGCGGCTCCCGCCGACACCGCCTCCTGCCCGTAGCCGTCGTAGAACGAGCCCGGGACCTTGCCCTGGCGATACAGGGTCATCGCGCGCTCTTCCAGCCCGCGCATCAGCAGCATGGCGCGCAGCAGCCAGACGCGGTCCTCCAGTGTCAGGTGCTCGACCGCCGCCGCCCCGCCGGCGGCCGGCTCAGCCGTGTGAGTGGCCATCTCTTCAGTTTCCCTTTCTCCGTGGGCCGGAACGGGATCTCCGCTGCCGGACCCGGTCACCGAGCCCTCCGGGATCGCCGGGCCAGGCTCTGAACTTGGGCAGCTTCGAGTTTATTGGACGATCCGCCCGCCACTAACCTTGAACGATGGACAGCGCCCGGCTGTCGGACACGCGAGCCCGTCTCGTGCGCTTGCGCTGGCGGCGTGCCGGCGCCTGGCTGTGGCCCGCGTTCGTCGCGTTCACGCTCGCCGACGCCGTGATCGGGCACAGCCTCCCGCCCGCCGGCTCGACCGAGTCGCTGACGGCCGCGGGGCTGCTCGGGCTGGTGCTGAACCTGCTCGGGGTCCTGTTCCTCTCGCGCCCGCTCGGCTGGCTGATGCGCCGCGCTCGCCGCGACCTTCCGACCGTCGTCGCTCGCGACTACGGCGGCACGGTCGTCGTGCTCGCGCTCACCGCGGTGCTCGTCCTCGCCGGCATCATGCATCGGCCCGCCATCTATGCCTCTGAGCGCGCCATGCAGGATGCGATCGCCCGCGCCCAGGCGTGGATCGGCGATCGCGCTCCGGCCGAGTTCCGCCGCAACCTCCAGGTGGTCAGCGTGCTCGCCATCCAGGCGGGCACGATCTACCGGGCCTGTGTGCCGAACGTCCAGAACACCAAGACCTACTGCGTGATCGTGGACCGGAGCAAGCCGCTTGAGGAGAGCGTCAAGTTCTCCGGCTACGAGCCGAACGCCACACTCGCCTCCGGCACGGACTGAACAAGCTGCGCGACCAGGACGTCAAGCGCACGGTCCTGATCGCGAGCATCCTCGGCTCGGGGATCGTGTTCCTGGATCAGACGATCGTCAACGTCGCGCTGCCGGCGATCCGCGCGAGCCTGCACGGCAGCCTGGCCGACCAGCAGTGGGTGGTCGAGGCGTATCTGCTCACCCTGGCCTCCCTGCTGCTGCTCGGCGGTTCGCTGGGCGATGTGCTGGGGCGCCGGCGGATCTTCACCGCAGGGCTGGTGGGGTTCGGGGCATGCTCGCTCGCCTGTGCGCTCGCCCCCAGCAGCCCGGTGCTGATCGCGGCCCGGGGCCTCCAAGGCGTGGCCGGCGCGCTGCTCGTCCCGAGCACGCTGGCCCTGATCGTCGACCACTTCGAGCCCCACGAGCGCGCCGCGGCGATCGGGACCTGGACGGCGTTCACCGGCGTGGCCACCGTGATCGGGCCGCTGGGCGGCGGCGCGCTCGTCCAGGCCGCGTCCTGGCGGTGGATCTTCCTGCTCAACCTGATCCCGGTGACGATCACGATCGCGCTGCTGCGGCGCCTGCCCGCCGACACTCGCGTACAACGCCGCTCCGACTGGATCGGCGCCGTCCTGTGCGTGCTCGGACTGGGCGGCCCGGTGTTCGGGCTGATCGGGCAGTCGCGCTACGGCTTCGGCGATCCGCGGGTGGCCGTGCCGATCGTGGTCGGGCTGTTCCTCCTCCTCGCGTTCGCCGCCTGGGAGCGGCGGATCCCCGAGCCGATGATGCCGTTGCACTTGTTCGGGGTGCGCAACTTCGCGGTCGGCAACCTCACCACGCTGGC
The DNA here is from genome assembly GCA_963834675.1 of uncultured Solirubrobacterales bacterium. Taxonomy (GTDB): domain Bacteria; phylum Actinomycetota; class Thermoleophilia; order Solirubrobacterales; family Solirubrobacteraceae; genus Palsa-465. Next base: position 1,729,328 of record CAWICS010000004.1, on the reverse strand, counting down.
CATGTACGGCGGGCTCGGGGTGGCCACGTTCTTCCTCGTGGTTTTCGTCCAGCAGGTCGGGGGCTACACGCCGATCGCGGCCGGGCTCTCGCTGTTGCCGATCACGCTGATCATGTTCACGCTGTCCCGGCGCTTCGGTGCGCTGTCCGCGCGCCTGGGCCCCCGCGGGTTCCTGTCAGGCGGGCCGATGCTGGCCGCCGCGGGTCTGCTGCTGTTCGCCCGCGCGGGCGCCCATCCCGGCTACGTCACTGTGATCCTGCCCGGGGTGCTCGTGTTCGGTGTCGGTCTGGCCGCCACGGTGGCGCCGCTGACCGCCACGGTCCTCGGCTCGGTCCCGGCCGGCCGCTCGGGCCTGGCCAGCGGCACCAACAACGCGGTGGCGCGGATCGGCAGCCTGCTCGCGATCGCCGTGGTCGGGGCGGCCGTCTCGGCCGCGTTCGTGTCACAGCTTGGGGGAGATCTCGCCCATACGCCGGGCGCCCACGCGGTCCTCGATGCCGCCCGGACGCGGCCGCTAGTGACGGGTGGGCCGGCCGGCGTTCACCACGCCCTGGTCGAAGCATCCGTCCACGCGTTTCGCATCGGCATGGAGATCGCGGCCGCGCTGGCTGCGCTCGGCGGGGTGATCGCGCTGATCGGGATCGAGAACACGGGGTAGCCTGGGGGCGCCTTGCCTGACTCTCAACCATTCGTCGCGGTCATCACCGGCGCCTCGAGCGGCATCGGCGAGGCCACCGCCCGCCGCCTCTCGCGTGAACCCGGCGCCCGTCTGGTGCTGGTCGCGCGCCGCCAGGACCGCCTAGACAAGCTCGCGGCCGAGCTCGGCGGCGCCACAGTCGTAGCCGCCGACCTGACCGATCCCGCCGCCCCGCAAGCCGTGCTGGAAGCGGTCGGCCGGGCCCACAGCGGCGAGCTCCATCTGCTGGTCAACAACGCCGGCGCCCGCTGGGCCGGCTCGTTCGCCGAGACTGGGTGGGACAACGTCGAGCGGCACATGAAGATCAACTTCGAGGCCCCGGTCCGGCTGACCGAGACCCTACTTCCGCTGTTACGCGCGACCGCCGCCAAGAAAGGCCATCCGGTGGCGATCGTCAACGTGTCGAGCACCTCGGGCCGGGTGGCGCGGGGCAACGCCGGCGGCTACTCGGCCGCCAAGTTCGCGCTGGCGGGGTGGAGCGATTCGCTGGCCGTCGAGGAGGCGAAGCACGGCGTGCACGTGGGGCTCGTCTTGCCCGGCTATGTTTCGACCGAGGGCTTTCCGCAGGCCGAGCTGGTCGCCCATCCGCTGCTCCGCCGGATCGTCTCCACGCCGGACGTCGTCGCGGAGGCGGTCGTGGACTGCGCGATGAACGCCGCGCCCGAGCGCTACGCGCCGCGGCCCTACTGGCTAGCCGCCGCCGCGCGGATCCTCGCCCCGGGACTGGTCCGGCGCGCCATCCAGGGGGAGACGTTCACGCCTGCGGCCGGCTCGGACCGGCGCGACTAACGCACCGCCACGATTAAGCTACACATGTGTAGCTATCGAAATCCAGGGGAGTAATCACACATGAACTCAAGCGCCCGCCGAGTCGCCGTGCTCGGTGGCATCCGAATCCCGTTCGCGCGCCAGAACGGCCCCTACGCCCACGCGTCGAACCAGGACATGATGACCGCCACGCTCGAGGCTCTGATCGGCAAGTACTCGCTGCAGGACGAGACCCTCGGCGAGGTGTCCGCCGGCGGTGTGCTCAAGCACAGCCGCGACTTCAACCTGACCCGCGAGTGCGTCCTCGGCTCGCGCCTGGATCCCCACACGCCGGCCTACGACGTGCAGCAGGCCTGCGGAACTGGGCTCGAGGCGACGATCCTGGTGGCCAACAAGATTGCGCTCGGACAGATCGACTCCGGGATCGCCGGCGGCTTCGACACCACCTCGGATGCGCCGATCGCGGTCAACGAAGACCTGCGCCAGGTCCTGCTCTCCGTCAACCGGGCCAAGAGCACCACCGACCGGCTGAAGGCTCTGACCGGCCTGCGCCCCCAGCAGATCGTCCCTCAGGTCCCGCGCAACGCCGAGCCGCGCACCGGCCTCTCGATGGGTCAGCACGCCGCGATCATGGCCAAGGAGTGGGGGGTGACCCGCGAGGAGCAGGACGAGCTGACCGTGGCCAGCCATCGCAACCTGGCCGCGGCCTACGACACCGGCTTTCTTAATGACCTGGTCACCCCGTTTCTCGGCCTCGAGCGCGACCAGAACCTGCGCCCGGACACGAGCGTCGAGAAGCTGGCCAAGCTGAAGCCCGTGTTCGGCGCCGAGGACGGCACGATGACCGCGGGCAACTCGACCCCGCTGTCCGACGGCGCCTCGGCCGTGCTGCTGGCCTCGGAGGACTGGGCGGCGGCGCACAACCTCGCGGTCCAGGCCTACATCGTCGATGCCCAGACCGCGGCGGTCGATCACGTTCACGCGCGCGAGGGGCTGCTGATGGCGCCGACCTACGCCGTGCCGAAGCTGATCGAGCGCAACAACCTGAGCCTGCAGGACTTCGACTTCTACGAGATCCACGAGGCATTCGCCGCGCAGGTCCTGTGCACCCTCAAGGCCTGGGAGGACCCGGTCTACTGCAAGGAGAAGCTCGGGCTCGACGCACCCCTGGGACGCATCGACCGCGGCAAGCTGAACGCCCACGGGGGCTCGCTCGCGGCGGGCCATCCGTTCGGCGCCACCGGCGGCCGGATCGTGGCGGGGCTCGCCAAGGCACTGAAAGACCAGGGCACCGGAAGCCGCGGACTGATCTCGATCTGCGCCGCCGGCGGGCTCGGCGTGACGGCAATCATGGAGGCAGCATGAGCGACCGCTATCAGCAACTGGTCAATACCCCGATCGGCAAGATCGTCTCCAAGCAGATCGGCCTGCCTGCGCCGGTCAAGCTCGAGCGCTACGAACGCGGACAGCCGGTCATCGACGGCCCCGTGCTGTTCGGATCGGCGCCCGGGGGTCGGCTGGCCGGCGCCGCCGCCCGGGTGCTGGGGGCAATCGAAGCCGAGGTCCACACCGCCCTCGAAGACGAAGCCCGGACGGCGGCGGCCGACGCCGGCATAGACGCGCAGATCTGGAGCGCCGACACCGCGACCGAGGATCAGCGGTTCAAGGCGCTGGTGTTCGACGCCAGCGGCATCGCGGACTCGGCGCAGCTCCACGAGGCCTACTCGTTCTTCCATCCGACCGTCAGGCGCGTCAAGACCTCGGGCCGGGTGATCGTGCTCGGCACCCCGCCCGACGATGCGACGACCCCGCGCCAGGCCACCGCGCAGCGCGCGCTCGAGGGCTTCGTGCGCTCGATCGGCAAGGAGGTCCGCAAGGGCGCCACCGCCCAGCTGGTCTACGTCGGCCAGCAGGCCGAGGACCAGATCGAGTCGACGCTGCGGTTCTACCTCTCGCCCAAGTCGGCGTATGTGAGCGGCCAGGTGGTCCAGATCGGCGCCGCTGCCCAAACCGCCGACGGCATCGACTGGGAGCATCCGCAGGCGGGCCGGTTCGCGCTGGTCACCGGGGCCTCGCGCGGGATCGGCCGGGCCATCGCCCAGGTCCTCGCTCGGGACGGCGCCCACGTGATCGGGCTCGACGTGCCCGCCCTCCAGCCCGAGCTCGAGGAGACGATCGGCGAGCTCGGCGGCTCGACGCTCGTCCTCGACATCACCGACGACGACGCGCCGGAGCGCATCGCGGACCACGTTCTAACCAACCACGGCGGCGTCGACGTGGTCGTGCACAACGCCGGGGTCACGCGGGACAAGACACTCGGACGGATGAGCGATGAGCAGTGGGACATGGTGCTCGCGATCAACCTGACCGCGCAGGAGCGAATCAACGAGGAGCTGCTCGCCCGCGGGGCGCTCAACCAGAACGGCCGGATCGTGTGCGTGTCGTCGATGAGCGGCATCGCCGGCAACGCTGGCCAGACCAACTACGCCGCGTCGAAGGCGGGGGTGATCGGGATGGTCCACGCGATGGCTTCAGAGGTTGCAGCCAAGCGCGCGACGATCAACGCGGTGGCGCCCGGGTTCATCGAGACCCAGATGACCGCCGCGATGCCGATCGCCACTCGGGAGGCCGGACGGCGGATGAACAGCCTGGCCCAGGGCGGGCTGCCGGTTGACGTGGCCGAGACGATCGCCTGGTACGCCAGTCCGGCGTCGGGCGGGCTGAACGGAACCGTGGTGCGGGTGTGCGGGCAGAGCCTGGTGGGCGCGTGATGGCGACCCGCGAGCTCTTGAACAGCCCCTCGATGCCCGCCCTGCTCGCCCGGGCAGGCGCGGCGATGATCCCGGGTGCTTCGAAGCTGCCCTTCGTCGGAGGCGGCGGCCGCGACGTCCCCGACCTCACGCTGAAACTCACCGACGTCGCGATCGACCCCGACCGGCTCAGCGCCTACAACCGGGTCTGCGGATTCGATCTGCGCGACGCGGTGCCGGTCACGTATCCCCACATCCTGGCCTTTCCGCTTCAGCTCTCGCTGATGACCGACTCAAGCTTCCCGTTTCCGGCCATCGGGCTGGTGCACATCGCCAACCGAATCGTCCAGCACCGTCCGATCCGCACGACTGATCAGCTTCAGATCGAGGTGCGGGCCTCGCCGGTTAAGGACCATCCGCGCGGCAAGCAGTTCTCGCTGATCTCAGAGGTCCGCGTGGGTGACGAGCTGGTCTGGGAAGAGGTATCGACGAACCTCAAGCGCGGTGGTGGATCCGAGACCGGCGCCCACGCGCCGAGCAGCGACCTGCCCAAGGCCGAGGACCTCCCGGCGACCGCCACTTGGGCGCTGGCCGGCGACCTGGGCCGCCGCTACGGGTCGGTGTCGGGCGATCTGAACCCGATCCACGTGCATCCGCTCACCGCGCGCCTGTTCGGCTTCAAGTCGGCGATCGCCCACGGGATGTGGACCAAGGCGCGCTGCCTGGGTGCGCTCCAGGCACGCCTGCCCGACGCGCTCACGGTCGAGGTCGCGTTCAAGAAGCCGATCTTCCTGCCCGGCAAGGTCGAGTTCTGCGAGACGGCCGAGGAGGGCGCGGCGTTCGACGTCAAGTTCGGCGTGTACGACCCGCGCAAGGGCAGCGCGCACCTGAACGGGCGCGCGTTCAGCGGCTGAACAGGCCTTCGCCGACGAACCCGCCCCGCGCCGCCCCCGGCGGGCAGGCGAAGATCGCGCTGCCGATGTGCTTGGTGTGCTCGTTGAGCAGGTCGTTGAGAGCGAGCCGAGTCTGCATCGGGATGAACTGGGCCCGGGGATCGCGCTGGAAGCAGATGAACAGCTGCCCGGCGGCTGCCGCGCCGGCGTCGAGCCCATCCGTGTAGTGGTAGCCACGACGCAGGATGCGCTGGCCATTGTTGTCGGCGGGGCTGGCCAGCCGGATGTGGGCCAGGCGGGAGATGGCCAGATGCCCGTGCGACAACGCGTTCAGGTCGATCGGGTCGTGCTCATGGCGCTGACCCAGCGGCGCGCCCGAGAGCTTGTGCCGGCCGAAGGTCCGCTCCTGCTGATCGAGCGAGATCGCGTCCCACTGGTGAAGCAGCATCTGGATGCGGCGCACGACCATGTATGAGCCGCCGGTCATCCACGCGGGTGACTCGGGGGCGCCGGCCCAGACGAACTTCTGAAGCGCCGCCTGGTCCTGGCCGACGATGTTGGCCGTCCCCTCCTTGAAGCCGAACAGGTTCCGCGGCGTCGTCTGACCCGCCGTGTTCAGCGTGCGGCTGAAGCCGGCCAGCGCCCAGCGGGGCACTGCGACCGGCCTGGCCAGGCGGATCAGATCGTGGATGGCATGGAACGCGACCTGGGGATCATCGGCGCAGGCCTGCACCGCGATGTCGCCGTGGCAGATGCCCTGCTGCAGAGAGTCGTTGGCAAACGACGGCAGCTCGACCAGCGGCGCCGGGCGGCGCGCCTCCAGGCCGAACCGGTTCGGTGCGAACAAGCCGGGGCCGAGGCCGATCGTGATGGTGAGTCGGGAGGGAGCGAGGCCGATCGCCTCCCCGGTGTCAACCGGCGCCGTCGCTCCGGTGCGCAGTGCGCCGACCGGGTCGCCCGAGGTGAGGCGGGCGGCCGCGCCCGAAAGTGATGCCAGCAGCCCTCGCAGATCGCCGGCCGCGTCACTCATCACATCGAGCGCCAGGAAGTGAACGTGGTCCTGGGTCGGAGTGGCGATTCCGGCCTGGTGAGCGCCGTGGAACGGCACGCCTCGGCCGCCCGTCGGCGTGGCCTCGGCGCTGCCCGGCGCCGGCACGCCCGCGCCAAGGGTCGCCCCTAGCCCGAGCGCGCCCGCCGCCATGAACTGCCTCCGGGTCGCCCTCTTCTTCACGAGCCGATCGTATCGGTGGACACGGCCCCGTTCGAGGTATAAGTTCCCGCCTGGTGGGTCGGACGCGACCCATCTGTGGGAAACATCTCCAGAGGAGGAGGTTGCATGTCCAAAGGGTCCAGGACCCGGGCTTCGCTGTGCGCATTCGTGCTCGCGGCCCTGCTGTCGCTGGCTTTCGCCGGCGTTGCCGCCGCCAAGACCACTGCGCGGAGTACGCACCGGGCCAAAGCTGCACGCGTGCTAAAGCCGCGAAAGTACGGCGGGCTTGACTGCAACGGCTACAGTCGGATCCAAAAGGCCACTCGCCGCTTCGCCGTGTGTGCGGATGTCCAGGGCGTCAAGGGCGTCCACAACCGAAACACGTGGAACGGCCGCTTCATCGACAACGGCCACTACATCGGCCACGACGAGCCCGACATGACGTTCTTTTCGAACCGGCCGGGCTCGGGCAACGACGTCACCTGGACCGAGACGCTGGGGACCGACCCATCCGCGCCGCCGACGGTGAGTACGCCCGGAAAGGACGTCACGCATCAGTTCGAGCTGACCGTCGCGCCGTGGTTCTCGATGGCCGTGTGCGACCCGAACTCCTATCCGTACAACCCATGCACGCCGAAGAGCGACGGGAACGCGCCGACCTGCCCCGGGCCTCGCGTGGCGAACGCCAACTGCTTCGCGGGAGCGGGTGATGCGCTGGTCGAGATGCAGTTCTACCCGCCTGGGATGCCTCCGCTTGCCGATTCGATCAGCTGCGACGACACCCACTGGTGCGCCGCCCTCACGATCGACAGCCTGGAGTGCTCTACCGGATACGCGGTGTGTAATGGCAACTGCCAAGAGCCGGTCAACTTCGCGTTCATCCAGCACGATGGTGTCCCGACCGGCCCGCCCAGCCCCCAGGAATCGAACTATTACTCGCAAACCCCGAACCGCCAGACCCTGTTGATGAACCCGGGCGACACGATCACGGTGCACATGTACGACGCGCCGGTGCCGGGAGGTGGTGGCAGGGCGCTCCGGGTGGACATATATGACTGGAATACCCACCAGTTCGGGTTCATGCAGGCATCGGGCAAGAATGGTTTCGCGGACACGAACCCGCAGACGTGCAGCGGGACTCCGTTCAACTTCGAGCCGATGTACAACACCGCGAAGGTGGGCAACTACAGCTCGTGGGGGGCCCTGCGGACAAATATCAGCACCGAGTTCGAGATCGGCCACTGGGAAGCATGCACGGCCGTCTCGAACGCCGGAACGCTGACGTTCAGCAACGGCTTCACCGACGTGTACTACAACACATGCTCGGGGCCATACGAGAGCTCGGACCCGAGTGATTCGCTGGAGCCGACAGACGCGCCGTGTTACCCCCAGGGAGACACACACGGGCCACAGAACACGGCACCCGACGAGGTGTCGGGCTGCTTGGACAGCTTCGTGGGCGGCGACCTCGACTTCGACGGTCAGCCGTATTACGCCGACTGGCCCGTCAGCACCGCGCCCACGGCGACGTATCCCGGCAGCTTCGTCCAGCAGCTGCCAACGTCGAGAGAATCGCAGTACTCCGCGTACTACATCCAGACCGATACCGCCTACAGCGAGCCGAACTGCTCGGTAGCTCAACCGACGGGACCCGGCTGCACGGTTCCGCCCCCCGGACCCGGAGGCTTCTACCCGTTCTGGAGCTTTGTGCAGACCCGGCGGGGCTTCGGTGACCAGCCGGCCGGCGGGGACCATGGCCGTCAAGGCTGCGTGATCGAGTTCGGAAACGTGACGTCGGGACCGGGCGTCAACGACCTCGGCGGCGACGCGCAGTACGGGAGCGATCAGGCGCAACGGCTCGGCGCACCCGAGTTCCAGGGCCCGATCCTTCCGATCGGCTGTGGATCGCGAGGCAGGTAGCTAGAAACGGCGGATCGGGCGGCGGTGCGACGCGCCGCCGCCCGGTCGGACCGCTGTCCGGCGCCGGGCCGGGTCTCCTAAGTCTCCGGCGTCCCCGGTCGATAACCGGGGGCAATGGCCAACACGGCGCCCGAGCGGGCGATCTCACATCAGAACGTACGCCTAGGGCCGGGTCGGCATCCGCGACCCGGGAAGGTGGTGTGCGTCCTCGAGCTCGCCTCGATGCTGGCCGGCGACCGGTTCGGCGACCGACCCGTGTCGGTGTGCCCGGTGATCGGCGCGATCCTGCGCGCCTACAACGACAACGTCGACGACCGCCGCCGTCAGGATCTCTATCGCTTCGCCGCTGACGCGGTCGGCACCCGCCGCGACTACCGCGTGCAGCGCTACCGGGCCGACGCCGCCATCGACTGGGCGCTTACGTGCTATCGCGAACGCGGCGGTAACCTGTTGGCGCCCCCGGATCCCGAGGGTCCGCGCGACGAGATCGGCTACTACGTGGTGGGCGCACTGCATGGACGGGGACGCTGGTCCGACGACGAGCACGCGTCGATGATCACGCTGCTCGAGAACCTGATCGAGATCGACCGCGAGCCCGCGCTAGTCGCGATGCTCGACGAGCCGCTCGTCCCGCTCGTCGCCGATCTCCCGGAAGAGGTCGCGCAGCCGCTCGAGCACGCTGGCGGCTATCACGAGTTCGTCCTCGCTGAAGGGCTCCAGTGCGGCGCGGAAGCGGGGCTCGAAGCGAGCCCGCCGCTCCTCGACCAGACCGCGTCCGTTCTCGGTGAGGGAAGTCAGCACGACGCGCCGGTCGCGCTCGGAGCGCCGGCGGTCGACCAGCTCGGCCGCAGCGAGTCCCTCCAGCATCTCGGTCACGCTCGCCGGACTGAGGTCCGCAGCCTCCGCGAGATCGCGAACCGACATCTGACTCTGGTCGCGAAGGCAGAAGAGCAGGCCGTACTGCGCGTCGGTGAGCTCGCCCGGGCGGTTGGTCTCGCGCCCGCGCAGCCGGCGCACCGCGGCCATCGCACGCTTGAACGACCGGGCCACCTGCTCGGCGGCGTGGCGCTGGGTGCGCTCGCCTACACCGTCGCCAAGCGGCGCTAGACGATCCCCGACGCTCACGCCGCGATCGCCTCCGCCAGCGCCTCCGGCGACGCCTCGGCTGCCGCGCCCTTGCGTCGGCGCGCCTCGCGCTCGGCGCGCATGAGGATCACGCAGGGGACGATGGCCAGCGCCGACAGGACGGCCGACGCCCAGAACGCGGTGCCGTAGGCGTGCGCGGCTCCGCTCACTGAGTGCACGCCGACGAGCGCACGCTCGAGCACCACGGCCAGCACCGCGGTGCCGATCGAGCCGCCCACGCGCTGGAGCACATTGAGCTGCGGCGTTGCACTGGCCAGCTCGGAGCGCTCGAGCGACGCGAACGCGGCGGCCATCGTGGGCATGAAGCCGAAGCCGATTCCGATCCCGCGGACGAACATCGCCGCCGAGAGCCCAAAGATCGAGGTATGAGCACCGATCAGCCCAAACGGGATCGTGGCCAGCGTGCACACGATCACGCCGAACAGCGCCAGCGGGCCGCCGCCGATGCGGTCGGTCAGCTTGCCGGCGATCGGCATGGCGAACGCGGCGCCCAGACCCTGAGGCGCGGTCAGCAGGCCGGTGTCGACGACGCTCTCGAACCGGACGCCCTGCCAGTACAGGGGCAGCAGGATCATCCCGCCGAACAGCGCCGCCCCGAGGCAGAACATGGCGAACGAGGCCGAGGAGAACGTGGGTCGCTTGTACAGGCGGACGTCGAGCAGCGGCTTGGGCACGCGCAGTGCGTGAAGCACGAACGTCGCCACGAGCGCGATTCCAACCAGGACCGGGAAGATCACCTTCGCCGAGCTGAAGCCGCCGGTCACGCCGACCTCGGCGAGGCCATAGGTGAGCAGTGGGAGCCCGGTCGCCATGAGCAGCAGGCCGCGCAAGTCGAGCCGGTCGGTCGGACCGGGCTTCACCGTCGGGAGCACCCGGATCGCGGCGATCACGGCCAGCAGGCCGATTGGCACGTTGACGTAGAAGATCCAGCGCCAGCTCATGTTCTGCACGATCAGGCCGCCCAGGGTGGGGCCGAGGACCGGTGCGAGCATCGCCGGAACGGCCACGATGCTCATCACGCGACCCATCCGCTTCGGGCCCGCCGCCTCGGCCATCATCAGCTGGCCGATTGGCAGGATCATCCCGCCGCCGACGCCCTGGAGGACGCGGAACACGATCAGCTGTGTGGTATCCGCGGCCAGCCCGCACAGGGCCGAGCCGGCGGTGAACAGCACGAGCGACACCAGGTAGACCCGCTTGGCCCCGAACCTCCGCGCCGCCCAACCCGTGACCGGGATCACGGCCGCCAGCGCGAGCATGTAGCCCGTCACCACCCATTGGATGTCGGAGATCGACGCGTGGAGCTTGTGGGACAGCGTCGCCAGGGCGACGTTGACGATCGTCGTGTCGAGGATCGACATGATCGATCCGACGACCACGACCGCGCTCACGCGCCACACGTGGGCGCTGATGGTGTCGTACTGCTCGCTCATGTTCATTCCTTTTCGGGTTCACCACCTGTATCGGAAGAATCGTTCGGTCCCTAAAGATTAGGCTCCGAATGATCCTAACAGGAGATGCCCGCCGAGCCTGCGAGGAGCCTGGACCGGCCGAAGCATCTATCTTCAGGTCAAATGACCACGTTCGCCGACCTGGGGCTCGATTCCGACATCCTCGATGCGCTGCGGGATGTTGGATACGAGTCGCCTACCCCGATCCAGGAGCAGACGATCCCCCAGCTGCTGCGGGGCCACGACATGATCGGCCAGGCGCAGACCGGGTCGGGCAAGACAGCGGCGTTTGGGCTGCCCATGCTCCAGTACGTCAACCCCGGCGAGCACGAGGTCCAGGGCCTGGTGCTCACGCCGACGCGCGAGCTCTGCATCCAGGTCACGCAGGCGCTGCGGGCGTACGGCCGGCGCAAGGGAGTCGACGTGGTCGCGGTGTTCGGTGGCGCGCCGATCCGCTCCCAGGCCGCCCAGCTGCGGGCCGGCGGCCACGTGGTGGTCGGCACCGTCGGCCGGGTCAAGGACCTGATCTCGCGCCACATGCTGCTCCTGCACGGGACCCGGTTCGTGGTCCTCGACGAGGCTGATGAGATGCTCGACCTCGGGTTCTTGGAGGACGTCGAGCGGATCCTGGCGCTGACTCCGTCGAGCCGCCAGACCGCGCTGTTCTCGGCCACCATGCCCCCGGAGATCAGGCGGCTGGCCGACCAGTACCTCTACGACCCGGTAACGGTCAAGGTGCAGACGGCCACGCTGACCGTGGAGACCGTCGAGCAGTTCAGCCTCGAGGTCCGCCCGCGCGAGAAGGCCGATCGACTTGTAGAGGTCCTGCGAGCCGAGCACCCGGACCAGGCGCTCGTGTTCGTGCGGACCAAGATCCGCTGCGAGCAGCTCTTCCGAACACTGCGCGACCGCGGCATGAACGTCAAGGCGATTCACGGCGACATGAGCCAGGGCGCTCGGGACGGCGTGATGATCTCGTTCAAGGACGGCCGGCTTCCGCTGCTCGTGGCCACCGACGTGGCCGCCCGCGGGCTGGACATCTCCGGGGTCTCGCACGTGATCAACTACGACGTCCCGACCTCCCCGGACGTCTACGTGCACCGGATCGGCCGCACCGGCCGGGTCGGCCGCAGCGGGCGCGCGATCACGTTCTTCGAGCCCCAGCAGCACCGCGACCTGCGGGCGATCGAGAATCACGCCGGGGTCACGCTGGCTCCCTGGGTCGAGCACGCCCACGTCGCGCCGACCGCGGTCACGCCGAAACCGCGACGGCACTCCAAGCCGCACGTTTCGGGGGACGGTGACGGTCCCGCGCGCAAGCTGATCGTCTCGTTGGGGCGCGCCGAGGGTCTCGAGCCCTCGGACATCATCCATGCGATCACCGCCGCCACCGGTCTGGACGGCGAGTCGGTGCGCAATGTCCGGGTGCTCGAGCGCTTCACGCTGCTCGAGGTCCCCGAGCGCGAGGCCGAACGGGTGGTCGACCGGGTGAGCGGCACCGAAGTGTGCGGGCAGCCGGTCAGGCTCGAGCCTACCGTCACCTGACCCCGTCAGTTATCTGTCAGCTCCGCGGCCGACCGCCGCGACTCGCGCCGATCCGATGTGTTGCGATCCGAGACAGGTAGCCCGATTGTTAGGCCGGTAACCAAACAACGTGGAGGTTCGGATTTGCGGTTCTCATCGCTCTTACCCCGACGCCCGTCAGCGTCGCTGATCGTTTCGTTCGTGGCGCTGTTCGTTGCCCTGGGCGGGGTCGGTTACGCCGCCACCCAGCTACCGACGAACAGCGTCGGCAGCGCCCAGCTCCGGAACGGCAGCGTGGGCAACTGGAAGCTGAAGTCCAACGCCGTCGGCGGGCGCAAGATCATCAATGGCGCGGTCGGGGCCAAGCAGGTCAACGCGAGTCAGGTGCAGCTGCGGGTCAGCACTCCCTGCTCGACCGGCGCGGTCAAGGCGATCGGACTGTCGGGGACGGTGACGTGTACTCCGACGCTGCCGAACGAGGTCGGGACGAGCACGGCGGCGGTCACCCTGGGCTCGGGGTCGACACAGGTGGCGACTGAGTCGCTGGCGGCCGGGTCCTCGTACCTGGTGCTGGCCTATCCACACGCGGTGATCAGCGGGACTACCCCGCAGCGGGTCGAGGTGGACTGCACGCTGTCGGTCGCACCGGGCACGGGAACCTCGAGCACGACCAAGAGCCTGGCCGTCGAGCTTGGATCGAGCAGCAACTCGCAGGCCGGGACGATCCCGATCGTGTTGCCGGTGGCGTCGTCGACCGGTGCACAGGGAGCCACGGTGAGTTGCACGGACAGCGCCACGCCGAGCACGCCCGCGCCCTCTGTGGCGGTCGATTCGACGCTCAACGCGATCCAGACCGCCGCGAACGGCTGAGCCTGAGGGAAGGGCCGGCCTCGCGGGGGCGCGCGAGGCCGGCCGGGGCGCCCGGCATCTGGGCGAGGCCTCTCAGCCCTTCCGTCCGGACCCCGCACCCGGATAGCGTTACCCCGGGACTGTTCGAACCCGGAGGTGACTCGATGAGTCTGCGCTCGCTCGCGCACCGGCGCCCATCGGCGACGCTGGTCGTTTCGTTCCTGGCCCTGTTCGTGTCGCTTGGCGGCGCTGGCTGGGCCGCGCTGCGGATCCCGCCGCGCAGCGTCGGCACTGCCCAGCTCCAGAACTTCTCGGTGAGCAATGCCAAGCTCAGGCCGAACTCGGTCGGTGCGGCCAAGATCATCGGCGGCGCGGTCGGGGCGCGCCAGGTGGATTCGAGCCAGGTCCAGCTGCGCGTGTCGGGTCCGTGCACCTCGGGGGCGATCCAGTCGATCGCGGCGTCAGGCAACGTGAACTGCACCCAGGTGCTGGCCAATGAATACGGGACGAGCTCGGGGGCGGTCGCCCTGAGCACGGGATCGGCACAGATAGCCAGCGAGTCGCTCCCGCCCGGTTCGCCCTATGTGGTGCTGGCGTTTCCGCACGCGGTGATCAGCGGGAGGACCGGGCAGCGCGTCGAGGTCGACTGCACGCTGTCGGTCCCGCCCGGCACCGGCACGTCGAGCACGACCAAGAGCCTGGCCGTGGAGCTCGGATCGAGCGCCACCTCGCAGGCCGGGACGATTCCGTTGGTGTTGCCGGTGGCCTCGTCGACCAGCCCGCAGGCGGCCACGGTGAGCTGCATGGACAGCGCGTCGCCGGGCACGCCGGCGCCGTCGGTCGCGGTCGACTCGACGCTCAACGCCATCCAGACCGCGTCGAACAACTGACCGCCAGTAGGCTGGGCGGCATGTCAACCGCAAAGATGAATACAAGCCTGGGCACGATCGACATCGAGTTTTTCGACGAGGACGCGCCCGAGACCGTGGCCAACTTCCGCAAGCTGGCCGGTGACCACTTCTACGACGGGATCATCTTCCACCGGGTGATCACCGACTTCATGATCCAGGGCGGCTGCCCCGAGGGCACCGGCACCGGTGGTCCCGGCTACACGTTCGCCGACGAGTTCAACCAGCACAAGGTGATCCGGGGTGCGCTGGCCATGGCCAACGCCGGCCCGAACACCAACGGCTCGCAGTTCTTCATCGTCACCATCCCGGCCGCGCCGTGGCTCGACGGCAAGCACACCGTGTTCGGCCGGGTGAGCGACGGGATGGACACGGTCGACAAGATCGAGGCCACGCCCACCGGCGCCGGTGACCGTCCGGTCGATCCCCCGGTGATCGAGTCGATCGAGCTGGGCGACTAACCCGTGTAGGCGTTGTAAACGCCGAGGCCGAATACCGGAAGGCCCGGGATTCCGCCGTAGCCGAGGTGGTGCATCCCGAACAGGTTCTCGATCGAGGCCAGCAGCGAGAAGTGGTTGAAGTAGTCCACCACGTCGATGCTGTCGGGCTTGAGTAGGTTGAGATCAGGAGCAGGAGTCGGTCCCGATCGTTGTGGTCGTGGTCGTGTCAGTCGTCGTCGTCCCGGTCGTCGTACTCGGAGGGCTCGCCCCCATGGCAGCCGGCGGCACGACCGGCGGGGTGGTCAGCCGGCGGAGGTTCGGGTACGTTGGCGGGACTGTTACAGCAGGCGCTCGGGTCGGCGTCCGGACCGGTCTGGGGTGCCTGGTCGAAGGTGATCGCGATCAGCCCGCCATCCTTGTAGGCGGCCGAGCGCTTGATCTCCGGTACCACCGACGAAGCCCACGGCCACGGCGATCGTGGTGAAGTGTCATTTGGCACTGGGCACGGGGCCGCCCCCAGGCTCGCCTGCGGTGGATCAGCCGGCGGCGCAGGGCGCCCAGTACGGGACCGTGCACTGTGCGGGGGCATCGTTTGGCTGGGGCGTCGAGAAGGACAGCTTCAAGGTGCCGGACAGCGGCGACACCGTCGGCGATTACGTTCAGTACTTCGGCACTGGCTCGATCCGCGGGAAGTTCGACCTGACTCCTGACCAAAATGGCGACGTCTCATCCACCGACTTCACGAGTGAGTCGTGGACGGGCACCCTCACAGTGACCGGAGGAACCGGCACGCTCGCCAAGGCGTCCGGCAAGAAGGGGTCATTAAGTGCACGAGCGGTGACTCCGTTCACCTGACCTGCACCGAGAAGGTGAACCTGAAGCAGCTCTAGAAAGTCAGCGGTTCGCGCACGCCGGGACGTCCAGCGTCCGCCAGGCGGCGTCATTGTCGGCCTCGACCGGAGCGAGCCCGTGTTGAAGGGTCTTGAACGTGGTCAAGGGATCAGCTCCCCGGTCGAGGTCGTGAGCCGTCGAGGTGAGGAGCGCGAGCTCGTGGGTAAGCGAACCGAGGGCGACCGAGTAGGCGCCGACCTGCGCTCTCGGGACGCGCAGGGTCCGCAGGCCGGCGAGCTCGCCTCGCAGGACGCCGATCCCTCGGCGTAGGAACGCGCCGGTCCGGGCCGGGACCGGCGGTGGGGCGATCCGCGCGTTCTGCGAATTCGCCCGCGTACACACGCGCGTGGCCTGAGCCCGGAGCCGGGCGTCGGTCGGCGACGCCGATCCGCAGCCGGCCATGGCGAGCGTCGCGACGCCCGCCAGCAGCACCCGGCGGATCATCGAAGCGCGACGCCTAGCAGAGACTCGAGCTCGGGGACCGTCTCCTCGGCGGTGCGGTGGTGCACGGTGGCCATGCCGAGCTCCGCGGCGGGCTCGAGATTGAACGGGAGGTCGTCGACGAACACGCACGCGCTCGGCGCGAGGCCGACGCTCCGCGACCCGAGCGCGTAGATCTCGGGCGACGGCTTGCGGATCCCCACCTCGCCCGAGATGACGATGCCGTCGAACAGCTCGGCCATCAACTCGCGCGGATAGCGCCGGACCCCCCAGGAGTTCGACACGAGGCCAGTCCGCACCCCGGCGCCGCGAGCCCGGCGGACTGCCTCGATCATCTCCGCATCCGGCCCCGACCCGGCGAACAGCCGATCGATCAGTCCGGATGCGTCGACGCCGAGGTACGGCGCGAACTGGAGCTCGAAGTCCTCCTCGGGGAGCGCGCCGGTCTCCAACGCGATAAGCAAGTCACGGCAGGCGGCGTCGCGGCGAAAGATCTGTCCGACCGCATCGGGCTCGAGCCCCTCGAGCTCGCAGAAGGACCGAAACGAGGCGAACAGGTCGCTGGTCAGGACGCCGCCCCAGTCGATCAGCAGGCCCCGGTAGTGACCGTTCTCAGAAGCCATCTCGCGTCACCGCCAGGGCGCGATCGGCGATCTCGACCACGCCTTCTCCAAACGACTTCAGATACGGATCGTCGGTCGAGCCGGCCAGGGCGCGCTTGTAGTTGCCCTCCATGAACACCACGGCCTTCCAGAGGGCCAGGGTCACGTACCAGTCGAGGGCGTCGACCGAGCGCCCCGAGCGCTCCTCGTAGGCGGCGGTCAGTCCGGCGCGCGTAGGGAAACCGGGCAGCAGAGTGACGTTGCGGGCGTTGAACTTGCCGAGCGCGTCCCCGGGCTGGGTCCAGTGCATCAGCATGTAACCGACGTCGGCCAGCGGGTCGCCGATCGTGGCCATCTCCCAGTCGAAGATCGCCACCAGGCGGGCCGGGGCGTGAGCGGCGAACATCGTGTTTCCCAGCCGGAAGTCGCCATGCACGATCGTGGCCGGCGGTGAGGACGGTAGGTTGGCCGCCAGCCATCGGCCGACCTCCTCGACCTGAGGCAGTTCGCGAGTCCGGTTGTGCTCCCACAGGCCGCCGAAACGCCGCAGCTGGCGCTCGAGGTAGCCGGTCGGCTTCCCGAACCCGTCGAGTCCGAGCGTCGTCCAGTCCACCCGGTGTAACTCGACCAGGCCGTCGACCAGCTGCTCGGCGATCAGGGCGCGCTGCTCGGGCCTGTCCAGCGGAGGCGGGATGCTCTCGGTGATGACCTCGCCGGCCACCCGTTCCATCACGTAGAACGGAGCGCCCATCACCTCGGGGTCCTCGCACACCGCGAGCACCCTGGGCACTCGCACGGGCGTGGGCTCGAGTGCGCGCAGCAGCCGGGCCTCGCGCAGCACATCGTGCGCGCTGGGCGGCAGTGGGCCCCGGGGTGGGCGGCGCAGCACTACCCCGGTCGAGAGAAGGAACGTCACGCATGAGTGGCCCTCGCCGATCGGGGTGGCGGCCAAGTCATCGGGGGCATCCAGGCCGGATGCGGCCAGGACCTCGGCCAGTGGCTCGAGCACGATCAGCGGGTCGCGCGGGTTGGCGTCTCCTTCGGCGCGAGTGCGCACGATGTCATCGGGTGCGACCGTGGCGACCATGGCGGTAGCGAGACTAGCTCCTGCCCGGCTACTCTCGGATCAGCATGCCCGAGTTGCCCGAGGTCGAGATCACCGCGCGCCTGATCGGCGCCGCCGTTGCCGGTAGCCAGGTCGAGTCCGCGCTGGCGCCCGGGATCAATGCGCTCAAGACGTTCGACCCGCCGCTCAGCGCGCTGGAGGGACGGACGTTTCGGCGCATCGGCCGGCGGGGCAAGCTGTTCGTGGCCGAGCTCGACGGCGACCTGGCAATCGAGATCCATCTGATGTCCGCCGGTCGCCTCCAGTTGTTCGACACGCGGGCGTCGCTGCGCGACCGGACCTCGCGACTCCTGGTCCGGCTAGCCGATGGCCGGGAGCTCCGGCTGCGCGAGTTCGGGACCCGCCAGCGCGCGTGGGTCAAGCTGCTTCGGGCCGATGTGCTCGACTCCGAGGAGACGATCGCCGAGCTCGGACCCGAGGCATGGCCCGACCCGCCGCCGTTCAAGGAGCTGCTCGACCAGCCGCGTCCGCTGTACGCCCTGATGCGCGACCAGCACGTGATCGCCGGGATCGGACGCTCCTGGGTCGACGAGATCCTCCACGCCGCGATGATCTCGCCGTTCAAGCGCGGCTCCGATCTCGAGCCCGCCGAGGCCGAGCTGCTCCGCGACACCACCATCCGTGTGCTCGGGGACGCGATCGCGCACTATGAGCAGACGCTGACGCTGCCGATCCCCGACAAGCTGCCGATGCCGCTCACCGTGCACCGGCGCAACGGCGAGCCCTGTCCGCGGTGCGGCGACCAGCTCGAGGCGGTGTTCTACGAGGACTACGTGATGTGTTACTGCCCGACCTGCCAGACCGAGGGCAAGCTCCTCAAGGACCGGCGGCTCTCGCGGCTGCTGAAGTGAATGGTCGGCGGACTCGCGCACGTCGCGCTGGGCGCCGGAGAGCACCTGGAGCCCACCGTGCGCTTCTACGAGGAGCTGCTCGGCCTGACCGAGGTGTCCCGGAACAACGCGACCGTGTTCCTGTCGAGCGGCCGGAGCCATAGCTACGACCTGGCGATCGGGCCGGGCCCCACGGGCATGGACCACTTCGCCTTCGAGGTGTCCGGCGAGGAGGCCCTCGGCGAGCTGCGCGGGAGGCTCGTGAGCGTCGGGGTGGAGGTCCAGGACGTCGACCTGGAGCACGAGCACGGCATCGCTGCCGGTTGCGTGCTGGCGCTCCCTTCGGGGCACCGGATGGAACTCATCGTGCCCGAGCGGCCGCAGGTCTTCCGTGGCACGCCGACCGTCGATCCTCGCAACGCCAAGGGCGCCGGTCCGGTGGCGCTCGAGCACCTGACGATCGACTGCCCGGACGTCGAGGCGGCCGGCCGGTTCCTGATCGAGCGACTCGGCTTCCGCGCCACCGAGGTCTCGGCGCCACCGAGCGGCGGCTGGTTCCTGGCCTTCATGCGCACGCGCGATCTTCACCACGACCTCGGCTTGTTCAGCAATTGGGCGTTCGACGGGCCGGGCTTCAACCACGTCGGCTTCACGGTCGCCGGCGCCGCTGACCTGGTACGGGCCGCGGACGCCGCCTACCGGCTCGGCTGCGCCCTGCACTACCCGATCGGCCGCCACCTGGTCGGCGACAACGTGTTCATCTATCTGCTGGACCCGGCCGGCAACCGCGTGGAGGTCGGCACGCCGTTGACCGGCGTCGGGATCGCCGCGCCGACGCGGTGGTTCGACGCCTCGGCGGATTCCGAATGGCGCGGCTTCGACGCCTGGAACGCCGGTGCCATCCCCGAAGACGTGCGACGCGCGGGTCCCTGCGTCGACGCCCGGGCCCGCGTCTGATCCCGTGAGGGCCGAGGCAAGCCCCCGGGTTCGGCCCGAGCGGCTCGTCGCAGCGGTGGCCGCGTTGTTCGAGGGCGTGGGCGTGTCACCCTCTGCGGCGCGAACGGTGGCGGGTGCGCTGGTCGAAAGCGACATGCGCGGGATGCCGTCCCACGGTGTCATGCTCGTCCCGATGTACCTCGCCCGGCTGCGCGCCGGATCGGTGAGCCTGTGGGAGGAGGCCGAGGTGGTCGTCGAGCGTGGCGCGATCGCCGTCCTGGATGCCCGCCACGCGCTGGGTCAACTGACCGGCGACCAGGGGATGCGGCTGGCGATCGCGCGTTCCCGCGAATACGGCGTCGGGGTCAGCGTCGTCCGTCACGCGTTCCATTTCGGCGGCGCGTATCGGTACGCGCTCGCCGCCGCCCGCGCCGGCGCGATCGGCATCGCAGCAGCCAATACGCGGCCCCTGATGCCCGCGCCCGGTGGCGCCCAGCCGGTGGTGGGCAACAATCCCGTGGCCGTCGCCGTGCCCGCGGCCGAGGGTGCCGAGCCGATCGTGCTCGACATCGCGCTGTCCGAGGCCGCGCTGGGCAAGATCCGTCTCGCCGCGCAACAGGGCCACGAGATCCCCTCGAACTGGGCCACCGACGCTCAGGGCCGTCCGACGACCGATCCGGAAGCGGCGATCGCCGGCCTGCTCCTGCCGATCGGCCTGCACAAGGGCTACGGGCTGGCCTTGATCGTCGACCTGCTGACCGGCGTGCTGTCGGGCGGGGGGTTCGGGAGCCGGGTCAAGGGCCTGTACGCCGACGTCGCGGCGCCCAACGACGCCGCGCACTTGTTCCTCGCACTCGACGTGGCCGCGTTCGGCTCCGTCGAGGAGTTCCACGGGCGCGTGGCGGCGTTGGCCGCCGAGGTACTCGGCGCCGCCCGCGCTCCAGGCGTCGATCGCCTGTACCTGCCGGGTCAGCGCTCGGCCGAGCGTCACGCGGACGCCGCCGACCGGGGGGTACCCATCGAGGGCTCGACGCTGCGCTCGCTGCAAACCGCCGCGCGTGACGCCGGGCTGTCATGGTCCGACCCACGAGATCCAGGAGGTGACCGATGAGTGACTCCGAGAACCTGTCCGAACCCGGGCGCTGGTCGGGCGCCGCGCCCGACCGTGCCCGTGCGTCCGATCCCGGCGCTGACGGCGCCGCCCGCTTCCGCGAGATCCTGCTCGATCCTGAGCGGCTCGAATGGGAGGCGAAAAGCCTTGACGGTCTGTCGCACAAGATGCTCTGGCGCGACGAGGACTCAGGGGCATCGATCGCGCTGGTCCGGTTCAAGCAGGGAGCCGGCATCCCCTCGCCCCACGCCCACGCCTCGAACCAGTTCATGTACTGCCTGGAGGGCCGTTACACGTACACGGCGACCGGGATCACCCTCACCCCCGGCGCCTTTTACTGGAACCCGAAAGGCAGCGTGCACGGCCCAACCCTGGCCGAGGAGGACTCCGTGTTCCTCGAGCTCTACGACGGCCCGCACTATCCGACCCAGCCCGATTGGTACACCGACCCGGAGGACGCCCGCTGATGGCCAAGGACAGAGTCGTCGCGCCAGAGCTGCACTCGCCGCTCGGTCACTTCTCGCACGCCACTTCGATCGAGGCGGCCGGGCGCCTGGTGTTCCTTTCCGGGATGACCGCGCTCAACCGGGAGGGAGGGGTGACCGGCGTGGGCGACATCACCGCCCAGGCCCATCAGGTCTGCCAGAACCTCAAGGCCGCCGTGGAGGCCGCGGGCGGTTCGCTTGAGGACATCGTCCGCGTCGACGTGTTCGTGCGCAACATCGAGGACTTCGCCGCGATCCACGCCGTCCGCCGCCAGTACTTCACCGGGGTGCCGCCGGCCTCGACCATGGTCGAGGTCTCGAAGTTCGTCAACAAGGACTACCTGATCGAGATCAACGCGATCGCGGTGGTTCAGGCCTGATCAAGCGGCGCTAAGACCGTGGCTGCGTTGGACGCGTACTCGAGTCCGTCGGAGCTTCCCATCGGGAACGGCCAATCGCTTCCGAACACCACGCGGTCACGCCCGATCACGCGGCGCACCAGCTCCGCCACCTCGGGATGATGGGTGATGCTGTCAACGTAGAACCGCTTGACCGCATCGAGCGGCCCCTCGGTCAGCGGCGGCACGCCCGGGCGATCGGTATCCACACCCCGCTGCCAGCGGCCGATCAGCGCCGCAACCGCGCCTCCTCCATGCGCGAGGACGATCCGCATCCGGGGAAAGCGCGCCACTACATCGCCGAAGATGAGCTGCGCCGCCGCCAGCGTGGTCTCAAACGGGTTGCCCAGCAGGTTGCTGAGGTACATCGGCTCGAGCCGGGGATCGGGTGGCTCACCCGGATGGAGGAGCAGCGCCGCCGAGAGCTCGTCGAGCGCCTGCCAGAGCGGCTCGAGCTCACTGTCCGCGAGCGACGCCGAGCGCCCGCCGGCGGCTGCGGTGAACCCGACGAAGCCCTGCCCCCGCACGCGCTCGACCTCCCGGCGGGCCAGCGAGGGGTGCTCGAGCGGCAGATACGCGAAGGCCGAAAAACGCAGCTCGTCCGCGACCACCTGCGCCAGGCCATCGTTGACCGCGGCGACCCATGCCGCGGCCTCGTCGCCCGAGAGATCCTGTCGGTAGAACGGCGGCGGGATCGAGACGACCGCCTGCTCGAGGCCGAGCCGGTCAAGGTGCTCGAGCAGCGCCTGGGGTCGGTGCAGGTCCGACGGCACGCGCGGCGCCGGAGCCTCCGCGGGAAGTCTCGGCGCGAGATGGGCGTGCAGGTCGATCAAGGTACGGACGTGCACCGAGCCCGAGTGTGCCGCACGGAGCGGGTGCTGCGGCACACTCAGGCCAGCCGGTCAACAGGCCGGCGCGGACGCTCAGCCCTTGATGTAGTTCAGGCTGGTGACGTCCGTCAGCACTCGGCTCGCGCCGTAGGGCTTGTCGAACGCCCCGTTGGGGGAGATCCCGAACTCGGAGCGCTGGCGGATCAGTCCGATGACCGAAGCGTGACGGGCTTCCACGGTCACGATCGAGAGCGCGGCGGCGAGCACCTTCGGATCCTTGATGTTGAAGGCCTGCCCGGAGTAGGCATGCACACCTTCGTTCTCGAAGGTGAACGCCGCGGCCTTGAACTTGGCGTCGTCGGCGTTATCACCGTGGAAGTTGAACTTCGGCTTCTTGACCGCGTGATGACCGAGGACCTGCTTGAGCGCCTTGACGTGCTGGTTCTCGTCGTCGGTGACGGTCCGCAGGAACACCCGCGTCTCGAAGTCCTTGATGAACCCGTGCCGATGCTGATTGGCGGTGGCCCCGTTGTAGAAGCTCGACTCGAGGTACTCGAGCGTGAGCGCGTAGTTGAGGATCCCGATGTCGCCCTTGCCGAACTTGGCCGGCGGCCGATCCCCGGTGCTGAACGCCATCGCGCTGGGGGCCAGCGCGCCGAGGATCGCCCCGCCACCGACCAGTGCGCCGCCGGCGAGTCCGGCCCGACGGAGGAAACCCGAGCGGGTATCTCCCTGCAGCGCATCCATCGCCTCGGCCGCGGTCTCCCTCACCGCGCCGTCCACGTCGACGTGTTCGAGGTTCATTTCATGGCTCATGTCTGCTCCTTCCAGGATGCATCGAGCGATTGCGGCAGACGCCCTCTGGAGAGTGCCGTCCCCCGCCTTGTCATAGATTCCTTCGAGCAGGGCGGGGGATCGGATCAGTCGGCCGTCAGCACCGGGGCGCCCGCTCCGGTCGCCGCCGCGCGCCGCCTCGCGCGACGATCGGCGACAGCGGCGAGCAGCACGCCGGCCTCGAACAGCAGGTACAGCGGCACGGTCTCGAGCAGCATGGTCACGGCGTCCCCGGGGAGGACGGCCGCGACCAGCGCGCAGCCCGCCACCGCGTATCGGCGATTGCGTCGCAACTGGCGGGGCGTCAGCAGGCCGGCTCGCGTGATGGCCACGATCCCGACCGGCACCTGGAACAGCAACCCCATCGCCAGCAGCGTGGTGGCAGCGAACTTGTAGTACTGGCTCGCCTGGACGAGCACGTTGAACTGGTCGCTGTTGAAGTTCTGAAAGAAGTGAAGCGCAGCCGGCAGCACCACGAAGTAGCCGAACGCCACGCCTGTGACGAACAGCAGGGGGATCGCGGCCAACAACGGCCGCATCTCGCGGCGCCGACCGGGCTCGAACGCCGGCATCACGAATCCGTACACCTGCCACAAGAGCACGGGCAGTGACAGGATCAGCGCGAACAGGAGGGTGACTGTGACCGTGGTGGTAAACGGCTCGCCGACCCCCAGCGTGACCGGGCGGTTTCCGCGCGGGGGCGTGGAAAGCGCGGCGACATCGCGGCCGAGCCGATCCCGCACGCCCCCGAGCACGCGCGCGGTTGTCGGGTCGTGGCGCTCCGCTTCGAGCACGCCGACGACGGTCCGAAGCTGGGAGGCCACGTCCCGGGCGCTGACCTGCACCTGATAAGTGGCACCCACTGGTCCCTGGCCGGCGCGCACCTGCTGCTGGGTCTGATGCGAGAGCGGACCATCGATCAGCCGCAGCAGGCGGTGGTTCTGCCAGAAGCAGCCCCCGAACGCAACCGCGACAGCGAGCAGCGAGATGATGATGCGCGTGCGCAGCTCATCGAGATGACCGACGGCCGGCAGCCGTTCATCGTGGCCGAGCCGCCCGATTGCGTTCGGGATCCGCATGGCGGGGACGCTGAGCTTCAGCGCTGTGCCTAGACGGCGGCCCGGGAGCGATGTCCGTCGGGCTCATGCGTCGGCTCCGCGCTCATCGGGGCCGTGATCGGGAGCTGCTCGGCGGGGTGCTCTCCGCTGATCGACTCCTTGAACCCCCGTAGGCCGGAGCCGAGCGAGTGACCCAACTCGGGCAGGCGCTTGGCTCCGAACACGAGCAGCAATATGACCAGCAGGAACGCGATGTGCAGTGGGTTGTCAAGTCCCATCGTTGAGGCTCCGATCGGTAGTGGTTCTCTAGTTACTTCGTGCCGCGGCGCGAGCCGGATCACAAATCGAGGCGATCAGGAGGTCGGTGCCACGATCACCGGCGGTCGGGTCGGCTCGCGGCTGCCGCCCTCGGGCTCGGGGGTGACCACGATCGTGCTCACGCCGTCGAGGTTGCCGGGGATGCCGACATCGGCAGCCCCGCTCGAGGTCACGCTGAACAGCGCCCGCGTCGGTGCCGGCTGGGAGCCGCGGCGCTCGAGCCACACCTCGTAGATCCGACCGGAGGGCGGCGGCGGCAACCGGCGGACGCTCAGCTCGGCGTGGCCGCCGGACACCCGCAGGGAAGCGCTGCCAGCAGATCCGAACACGCGGGCCTGGAGCAACCGCTCACTCGTGGAGCCGCCGGGCAGGGCGACCAACGCGCCGACGGTCATCAAGGCGAGAACGGTGACGACCGCCAGTACTAGCCCAGGTCGCGGAACGCCGATGCCCGAGAGAGGCGAGGTCGCCATCCGCCTCCGGCGCGGGCCCGGGGATGCCTCTCGTGGCTCGGCGCGAACGTCTGCCAGAACGCGACGGCGCAGAGCGCCGTCAGGGGCAAACTGCGGTGCGGTCATCGGCAGCACGTCGACGACCCGCACGAACGCCGCGAGCTCCATCTGGCAGCGCGCGCAGCCCTCCAGATGGCGTCGGTAGTCGTCCGCCTCCGTGCCGGTCAGGGCACCGAGCGCATAGGCCGCCGCGTCGCCGCCGCGGTCGTGCAGATCCTGGCCGTCGCGGTTCATCGAGCACCTCCAGCGCCGCTCGCCATCCCCGCACCGAGGCGGCTTCCGAGGGAGAGCCGCATCCGGGTCAGTCCTAGGCGCATCCGGCCCTTGACCGTGCCGGCCGGGAGATCGAGCATTGTCGCGATCTCGCTGTGGGAGAAGCCCCCGAAGTACGCGAGCTCGATAACCCGTCGCTGGTCCGGGGGCAGCTGGCCAAGAGCGTCGCGGACCTGCCGGGCGTCCTCACCGCGTTCGACCTCGCGGTCGGGCCGCTCGCCCGCCGGCATCTGCTCGACGGCCGCGTCGTCGTTCACGTCCAGCCCGGCTTTGGCCGCGTCGTGGCGAAACGCGTCGATCGCCTTGTGGTGAACCGCGCCGAGTACCCACGAGCGGACGCTGCCGCGCCCGCGGTCGTAGCGAGCGCCGCCGCGCCACAGCGACAGGAAAGCGTCCTGGACGACGTCCTCGGCCAGCGCCCGGCGGCCGCACATGCGGTAGGCCAGCGAGAACGCGGGCCCGGCATGACGGTCGAAGATCATCCCGAACGCCCGGGCGTCGCCGGCATCGACGCGGTGCATCAGATCTTCGTCCGCGAGCGCCCACAACTGAGCACCTCGAACGCCTCGAGGGGGTCGGAACATCATCTCCCTGCCTGGGGTCAGCCCGAGTGCGTACCCCCGGGTTCAATGATCTCTTCGAACCCCGCGGCGAATCGGATCACTCAGCGTGCAGATCACCGAGACGCCTCAGCTAGCATCCGCGACCTCATGGCCCTCGAGCCCGGCGACCAGGCCCCCGACTTCACGCTCCCCGACCAGCACGGCACCCCCGTGAAGCTGTCGGAGCTCAAAGGCCAGACCGTCGTCCTCTACTTCTATCCCAAGGCCGCCACGTAGGGTTCTAAAAGCAGTACGGCGACGGCCAGCGGACCTGCAAAACCTGCCACTGAGCCGGATCCGAATCGAGCGTGGCAGGTTGTGCATGTGGGGCATGCGCGAGCTGCCACGGTCCTGCCTTTCGCGCTCGATTGGCACGTTTTGCAGGTCGCGGCGGCGGTCGCGCGAGTCTCTGAGCGAGGATCGCCGACCCACGGCCCTGGAACCCGGCGATAGCGCCCCTGACTTCACCCTCCCCGACCAGCACGGCACCGCCGTGAAGCTGTCGGAGCTCAAAGGCCAGACCGTCGTCCTCTACTTCTATTCCACGGCCGACACGTAGGGTTCTAAAGACAATAGGCGCAGGCGTCCCACACGCGCCATGTCGCCCAAATCGTGCCAAGCCGCCGGGTCGCGACCCGGGAACCCAGGGTTGCATAACTTTGCGGCGGTTTGAGAGGATCGATTCGCCGGTTTGACCGGGCCGGTTCGGTCAACAGACGATAGGAGGGCATAGTGCGTACAAGCAGCACGATTCACGCTGCCGTAGCGACGCGCGGGCGCAAGCGAGCGCTCCAGCTGACGGCGGTGTTGGCGGTGATCGCGACCCTGCTCGCGGTCGTCTCCGGCGCGTTTGCAGCCGGGGGCAAAGGCGGCAGCGTCAGGATGTTCGGCACGCCCAAGGGAGCGGGCGGCGCCTTCATGTTCACCGGCGCGATCGGGGACTTCGGATCCACCCAGAGGGAGAACGCGAACGGTTCTCCGAGCGCCAACGGCGACTTCGTCAAGTTCACGTTGAAGCACGGGACGTTCGTCGCCGACGCGACGGGGTTCTTCAATGCGCTCAACAAGGCGAAGTTCACGTTCAACAAGGCGACCTGCTCGGGTTCGGGTGGCGCCTCCGGGCCTGCCACGTTGTCCGCCGGCACCGGCCAGTACGCGGGGGTCAGCGGCACGTTGCGGGTCACCGGCACCTTCGCCCAGATTGGCCCGCGGCTCAAGAACGGCAAGTGCAATGCGAGTCAGAACGCCAAGCCCGTGGCACAGTTCAACGAGGTCACCGCCAGCGGCCACGTGAGCTTCGGCTAAGGCTGGCTCTTGCTGGACCAGCGCGCCCCAGCTGATGCCGTCGAGTCGATGGCCTGGCCCTGGGCGCGCTGGCGCCGGCGGTGAGCCCGGCGTCGCCGGTAGCATCGGCGCCACATGGCCCTCGAGCCCGGCGACCAGGCCCCCGACTTCACGCTCCCCGACCAGCACGGCGCCCCCGTGACGCTGTCGGACCTCAAAGGCCAAACCGTCGTCCTCTACTTCTATCCCAAGGCCGACACGCCGGGGTGCACTACCCAGGCCTGCAGCGTGCGCGACCACCGGACCGACTACGAGACCGCCGGGGCCGTCGTGCTCGGGGTCTCGCCCGATCCGGTCAAGCCGATCGCCAAGTTCGACGAGAAGTACGGGCTGGGCTTCCCGCTCCTATCCGACGAGGACCACTCGGTGGCGGAGGCGTACGGGGTATGGGTCGAGAAGTCCATGTACGGGCGCAAGTACATGGGCAACGAGCGCAGCACGTTCGTGATCGGGCCAGACGGCGCGATCCGCGAGGTGTTCCGGAGCGTCAAGCCAGCCGAGCACGACGATCTCGTGCTGGGTGCGCTTTCCGGGGCCTGAGAGGAGAGCGGAGCTACTGCAGGCCCTCGCGGGCCTCGCGGACGAGCGTGACGGCCTCCGGGAAGATGTGGGCCATCACCGTCCGCAGCTGCTCGGCTTGCTGCTCGGTCGTTCCCTGGATGTTGATGCGGTTCATGGCCGCGACGGTGAGATCGACCGCAAGCTTGATCGCGTTGTCCGCCCAGGCGAGGCGTTGCGCGCCCTGCATCTGCTCGGCGAACTCGCCCAGACGCCGCTGAAGCTCGTCGGGATCGCCGAACAGGTCTCCGAATCCACTTCCTTCCATGAGTCCTATGGTACCCCTCTGCAGCGACCCGGCCCATACACTGGCGTCTGATGAGCACCGAGGAGCGCCTCGCGTACGAAGCCCGGGTCCGCAATCGGCAGGTCGCACTGGCCGCCGCGGCCGGGATCCTGCTGATCCTCGGCGTGGCCATCCAGCTCGGAGGCGCCCACGTCAACGTGAGCGAGAAGACGCTGGGCCTGATCACCGAGCACAAGCGCTTCACGCGCGACCTGATCGGCTCGATCTTCACGGCGCTCAGCCTGTTCGCGCTGGCCGCGACGCTTCACTGGCTGTGGGGCGCCGCGCTCGCCCGCGAGCCCAAGCTCAGACCGACCTTCGTGGGCTGGCTGGCGATCGCCGGAGGGGTGATCGAGGGCGTCGCCGTGGTCCTGTATGTGGTGGCGTTCGGCAGCGCCGCAAACGACTTCGTCAGCCACGGCAGCCAGACCTTCCCCGAGGCCAACGCGCTGCTTGGCCGGGCCACCCTCTTGGTGCCGCAGATCGCAAACTATCTCGGACTGTTCCTGGTCGCGATCGCGCTCGTGCTGGTGTCGCTGAACGCGATGCGGGTGGGGCTGCTCACCCGGTTCCTCGGCTACCTGGGGATCATCGCCGGCGTGCTGACGATCATCCCGCTGGTGCCGATCCCGATCGTCGAGGCGTACTGGCTGTTGGCCCTGGCCTACCTGCTGAGCGGTCGCTGGCCAAGCGGCGTCCCGCCGGCCTGGAGCAGCGGCCGGGCCGAGCCGTGGCCGGCACGCCAGCCGGCCGCCGGAAGAGGCCAACCGGCCGCACGGGGCACGCGAGGCCTGAGGGGCCGGCCGGCCCCCACACCCGCGCCTGAATCCGTGGGCGCTCCGGCCCCGGCGCGCAGTAGCACCCGCTCAACAACGGCCAAGCGCAAGCGCAAGCGCAAGAAGTAGCAGCCCGTACCGCCGAACATTCGTCCGGTCGGCTAACGGCGCCCGGCCCCGAGGCCGATGCACGGATGGCTGTCCCGGCTCCTGTCCACGCCGGGGGCCGGGACAGGTTCGCTTCGCCAGATGCCTGGAAGCGAAACACGCGGCGCGTCGTAGGGTCTTGGGCCACTCGCCTGGGGCGCAGACCCGAACGCACGCTGCGCGGGCTCGAGTCGGTGACCGTCGAGCGGCCTAGGCGCCGTTCGGCGGTCACCGTTCATCCCGCGCCCACGGCCGCTCAGCGCGGCAGATCGACCGCTCACCGATCCCCCTCTTGAGGACTCCTCGTGGCGGGTGCAACTTACCCGCCGACTGTCAACCCCTCATTAGGAGGATTGGATGGAAGCCGCAAACATCGGGCAGCGAGAAGCCGACCTAGCGCCCGCGGTCGAGCCAACGGGCGGTCGGATGGCCGGAGCATGGACGCCGGCCGACCCGGGTCCGCTCGGTCTCGCCGCCTTCGCCGGAACCACCTTCATGCTCAGCATCATCAACGCCGGTCTGGTGGGCACCCAGCATCTTGCCCCGGGCGGTGGTCTGCTGCCCATGGTGGCCGCTCTGGCGCTCGCCTATGGCGGCATCGCCCAGTTGATCGCCGGCCTCTGGGAGTTCCGGACCGGCAACACGTTCGGCGCGGTCGCGTTCTGCTCCTACGGAGCGTTCTGGATCTCGTTCTTCTTCATCGTCCAGTCCGTCGGGAAGAATCTGCCAACCGAAGTGTTCAGCGGCCTCGGGCTGTACCTGTGGATGTGGGGAATCTTCACCGCGTACATGTTCGTCGCGTCGCTGCGCACGACCGGCGCGGTTGCGCTGGTGTTCCTGCTGCTCGCGATCACGTTCTTGATCCTCGGGATCGGGAACTCCGCGCTCTCCGGCACCCACTCGGTCACCAACGGCACGATCAAGCTCGGCGGCTACCTAGGCATCCTCACGGCGCTTGCCGCCTGGTATGCGTCGTTCGCGGCGGTGGTGAACTCGACCTTCGGTCGGGTGCTGATGCCAGTCGTCCCGCTCCGGCGCTAGCCGAGGCGAGGAAAGGCCCACGGCGGAGTTGAGCTGGAGTAGAAGTACCAGCCAGAAATCGCCACAAGTGCAAAGCAGCGGAGCGCCGGCGGCAACGCCGGCGCTCTGGGCTGTCCAGCGGTCGAATGCCGGTTCGCGAGAAGGAGAGATTTCGAAATGGCCGATGTGACTCAGGAACCCACGACTGCGGCGGAGAGCGCCGACGATGGACTGTCGGAGGCGCAAATCGCTGTCCACTGGCGCGAGGAGGAGTACTTCCCGCCGCCCGAGGCATTCAACGCGCAGGCGAACGCCAACGACGAGTCGCTTCTTGAGCGCTTCACCGAAGAGCGCTTTCCCGACAGCTTTGTCGAGTACGCGGACCTGCTCACCTGGGATCGCAAGTGGGACACGATCGTCGACACGAGCAATCCCCCGTTCTTCAAGTGGTTCGTGGGCGGGCGACTGAATGCGTGTGTCAACTGCGTGGACCGGCACCTGGAGACACGCGGTGACCGCAACGCGCTGATCTGGGTGCCCGAGCCCGAGGATCTCGATCCGGTCGAGATCACCTACGCGGACCTGCACCGGCGGGTCAACGAGTTCGCCGCCCTGGTGCGGGACTTCACCGGTCTGGACACGGGCGACCGGATCACCTTCCACCTGCCGATGGTGCCCGAGCTCCCGGTGTCGATGCTGGCCTGCGCGCGCCTGGGCCTCATCCACTCCGAGGTGTTCGGCGGCTTCAGCGGCGCCGCCTGCGGTCAGCGCATGGCCGACGCGCAGAGCACCGTGCTGGTCACGATGGACTCCTACTACCGCAACGGCGATTTGATCGACCACAAGGTCAAGGCCGACGAGGCGATCGCCGAGGCTCGCAAGGAGGGCATCGAGGTCGAGAAGGTGCTCGTGTGGAGGCGCATCCCGGGCGAGTACCACTCCGAGAGCCCGATGGTCGAGGGACGTGATTACTTCGTCGACGAGCTGCTTCAGAAGTACTCAGGAGCGGGGGTCGAGCCGGTCTCGCTCGCGGCCGAGGACACGTTGTTCCTGATGTACACGAGTGGCACCACGGGCCGCCCGAAGGGTGCCCAGCACTCGGTCGGCGGATACCTGGCCTACGTGACCGGCACGTCGAAGTACTACCAGGACATCCATCCCGACGACACCTACTGGTGCTTCGCCGACATCGGCTGGATCACCGGGCACTCCTACATCGTCTACGGGCCCCTCGCCCTCGGCACGACCAGCGTGATGTACGAAGGCGTGCCCACGTACCCCGACCCTGGCCGCCCGTGGCGGATCGCCGAGAAGCTCGGCGTCGACATCTTCCACACCGCGCCGACGACGATCCGGATGCTGCGCAAGGTCGGACCGGACGAGCCGGCCAAGTACGACTATCACTTCAAGACGATGACCACCGTGGGTGAGCCGATCGAGCCCGACGTGTGGCGCTGGTACCACCGGGTGGTGGGCAAGGGCGAGGCGGCCATCACCGACACCTGGTGGATGACCGAGACCGGGGGCTTCCTCGGATCGACGCTGCCCGGGCTACAGCCGATGAAGCCCGGTAGCTGCGGCCCGGCCGCGCTCGGGATCCAGCTCGTGATCTACGACGAGGACGGCAACGAGATCCCGAGGGGTACCGGCAAGGCCGGCTACATCTGCGTGCGCAACCCGTGGCCGGGCCGGATGCTGACCGTGTGGGGCCAGGACCAGCGGTTCATCGACACCTACTACGCGAAGTTCAACAAGGACCCGAACAGCGAGGACTGGCGCGACTGGCCGTTCATGTGCGGCGACGGGGCAATGGAGGCCTCGGACGGCTACTTCCGCATCCTCGGCCGGATCGACGACGTGATCAACGTGGCCGGGCACCGGCTCGGGACCAAGGAGCTCGAGTCCGCGGCGATGGTCGTCGACGAGGTGGCCGAGGCCGCGGCGGTTCCCGTGGTCGACGAGATCCGGGGCAAGATCGTCGAGATGTACATCTCGCTCAAGCCCGGGGTCGCCACGGACGCCGGGATCGACAAGAAGGTGTCCGACGCGATCGTCAGGGAGATCGGGGCGATCGCTCGGCCCAAGAACGTGTGGATCGTCAAGGACATGCCGAAGACGCGCTCGGGGAAGATCATGCGGCGCGTGATCGCGGCGGTCTCGAACTTCACCGACACCGGCGATGTGACCACCCTGGCCAATCCCGAGATCGTCGAGGAGATCCGCCACGAGGTGCAGAGCAAGAAGCTCGCCAAGGGCGAGGTCCCGCGCGAGCTGTCCGAGACCGAGAAGCAAGAGATCGCCTCCTACGGGCAAGCCGAGTAGCTGGCCCTCCCGTTCTGCCATTCGTAGCTAGCCGCGCCCGGTTCTCGGACCGCGCGCGGTATCCACGCTGACGAAACCGCCGGGCCCGGCGGGAAGTCCGGCGATTTTGCCCTCCGCGGCTCGGGTAAGTACCTGTCAAGAGCTCGCGAAGGAGAGGATTTCCTGTGGCAGACACGGCAACCGAGAAGAGCCTCGAGTCCAAACTCGAGGAGATGCTCGACATCGAGACGTTCGAGCCCCCGGCGCAGTTCGCCAAGCACGCCCTGCTGAACGACTCGTCGGTCTACGACGAGGCCGACAAGGACTGGAAGGGCTGGTGGATGAAGCAGGCGAAGGAGCTCCACTGGTTCAAGGAGCCCAAGGAGGACGTCGACGAGTCAAACCCGCCCTTCTACAAGTGGTTCGCGGACGGCAAGATCAACGCGTCCTACAACTGCCTGGACCGGCATGTCGAGGCCGGTAACGGCGACCGCGTCGCCTACCATTGGTATGGCGAGGAGGGCGAGGAGCGCGAGGTCACGTACGCCGAACTGCACCGCGACGTCCAGAAGCTGGCCAACGCGCTGAAGGACCTGGGGATCGAGAAGGGCGACATCGTCGGGATCTTCCTGCCGATGATCCCGGAGGTCGTGGTGGCCATGCTCGCCTGCGCGCGCATCGGCGCGCCGCACAACGTCGTGTTCGGCGGCTTTTCAGCGGACTCGGTCAAGGAGCGCATGGAGTTCTCCGAGGCCAAGGCCCTGATCACGGTCGACGGCGCCCGGCGCAAGGGCAAGACGGCGCCGATCAAGCAGCAGGTCGACAAGTGCATGGAGAAGCTGGATTCGCTCGAGCACATCATCGTGGTCAAGTCCACCGACGCCGACTGTGAGATGAAGGACGGGCGCGACGTCTGGTACCACGAGATCCTCGAGAAGGCGGACGACGAGTGCCCGTGCGAGGAGCTTGACGCAGAGCATCCGCTGTACGTGCTCTACACCAGCGGCTCCACCGCGAAGCCCAAGGGCGTCCTGCACACCACCGGCGGTTACCTGACCGGCGTCGCCGCGACCCACAAATACGTGTTCGACGTCAAGCCCGAAGAGGACATCTACTGGTGCGCCGCGGACGTGGGCTGGGTCACCGGCCACTCCTACATCGTCTATGGCCCGCTGTGCAACGGGGTTACGAGCGTGATGTGGGAGGGCGCGCCCGACTACCCGCACAAGGGCATCTGGTGGGAGATCGCCGCGAAGTACGGCGTGACCCTGCTCTACTGCGCGCCGACCGCGATCCGCGCGTTCATGAAGTGGGGCGTCGAGCACGTCGAGAAGCACGACCTCTCGAAGATCCGCCTGCTCGGCACGGTCGGCGAGCCGATCAACCCGAAGGCATGGCTGTGGTACCGCGAGGTCATCGGCGCCGGGGAGGCTCCGGTCGTCGACACCTGGTGGCAGACCGAGACCGGCGCGATCATGATCACCCCGCTCCCGGGGCTCATCGACACGAAGCCGGGCTCGGCCACCCGGCCGTTCCCGGGCATCGCCGCCGACGTGGTCGACGAGAAGGAGGGCAAACCGGTGGACGAAGGCCAGGGGCTGCTCGTGCTGCAGCGTCCGTGGCCGTCGATGCTCCGCACGCTCTACAAGGAGGATGACCGCTTCGTCGAGACGTACTTCGGCAAGTTCGGCAAGGAGACCTACGTGGTCGGCGACGCCGCCCGCAAGGACAAGGACGGCTACTTCTGGATCATCGGGCGGATCGACGACGTCGTGAACGTGTCCGGTCACCGCCTGTCCACGGCCGAGGTCGAGTCGGCGATCGTCTCGCACCGGCGGGTCGCCGAGGCCGCGGTGATCGGCCAGGCCGACGAGGACTCGGGCCAGGCGATCTGCGCGTTCGTCACCCTCGAAGGCGAGGAAGGCGAGGGCGACGACAAGCTGATCGAGGAGATCCGCGGGCAAGTCGCGGACCGGATCGGCAAGTTCGCGCGACCCAAGCGGATCATCTGGGCCGACGACCTCCCGAAGACCCGCTCGGGCAAGATCATGCGCCGCTTGCTCCGCGACATCGCCGAAGGCCGCGCCCTCGGCGACGTCACGACACTGCGAGACCCCGACGTGATGAAGCAGCTCGAGGGCAAGATCTCAGAAGAGCAGAAGGCGGAGGAGTCCTAACCCGCGGACCGGGGTGTGGGGCGACGAGCCCTACACCCCCAACCGCCGGCTCAGCTCGGACACGTGGCGGCGCGCCACCGGGACGACCTGCCCGTCGGCGAAGGTGAGCTCTGCCGTGCCGCCGAGCAGCGGGCGGAGCTCGGTAGCGCGGGCCAGGTTGGCCACGTACTGGCGGTGCACGCGGACGAAGTTGAACGCGGCCCAGCGGCGCTCGACTTCGCCCAGCGTGGTGCGCAGCAGGTAGCGGCCGTCGTCGGTGACGATCCGGACGAAATCGCCGTGCGACTGGACGTAGAGGATCGTCCCGCGCTTGATCAGGCGGGTCGATCCGGCCCGGGCGCCTGACACCGCGATCATCTCGCTCTCGCCCGCGGATGCCGAGGCCGAGGCCGGGCGCCGGCCATTCGCAGCGGCCGGCTGGTCCTCGCTGGCCTCGACCGCGGATGCGATGCGCTCAAGGGCCTCCTCGAGCCGGCGCCGGCTGACGGGCTTGCGCAGATAGTCGAGCGCGCGCAGCTCGAACGCGTCTACCGCGGCGCTGTCGTAGGCGCTCACGAACACGAGCTGGGGTGGGGAGGCGAAGCGCCGAAGCACCCGGCCCAGCTCGAGGCCGTCGAGATCGGGCATGCGGACGTCCAGGAAGATCGCGTCATAGGCCTGGCTCGAGGCCTTGAGCAGCGCGTCGTGACCACCGAACGCGCACTCCACCTCGCCGACGGCGGGGAAGCTCCGAAGCAGCCGGGCCAGGTCCTCGAGCTGGGTGTGTTCGTCGTCGACGGCCAAGATGGTCAGCTGATCGGAGCTCATACCGACTCGGCCAGCTCGGGCTCGGCGATCTCCCCCCGGAGGTTGGGCACGGTCATCACCGCAGTCGTCCCCTCGCCCAGATCGGACTCGATCCGAAGCGCATACCGTTCGCCGAACGTGGCGCGCAGCCGGGCGTCCACGTTCGAGACGCCGATGCCCCCGCCGGCTCCCGCCAGCACGGCGTCGAGTCGCTCGGGCTCGATCCCGACCCCGTCGTCGGACACCTTCAGCTCGACGTCGCCGCCCATGATCCGGGCTGAGATGGTCACCCTCCCGAGCCCTGCCTGACGCTCGACTCCGTGGCGCACCGCGTTCTCGACCAGCGGCTGGACCGACATGGCGGGGACCACCGCCGCGCGAGTCTCGGTGGGCACGTCGACGGTGACGTGCAGGCTGTCCCGGAAGCGCGCCTGCTCGAGGCGCAGGTAGCGCTCCACGTGCTCGATCTCCTCTCCCAGCGTCACATAGGAGCGCCCGTCTCGGAAGAGGTAGCGGGTGAACTCCGAGAAGTCGATCAGGAGATCGCGTGCCTCCTCGGGGCGGGCATGGATGTCGCCCGCCACCGCGGCCAGCGCGTTGTAGATGAAGTGGGGCGAGATCTGCGCCCGAAGTGCACGCAGCTCGGCCTGGGCCACGCGTTCCTCTTGGGCCGCCACGAGCGAGAGCTCCACCTGGGCCGAGACGAGGCTGGCCGCCTCCTGCACGACGCGCAGCTCGTGGTGGCTGGGCCGTCCGACGCTGCGGTAGAACGCGATCAGCGTGCCGATCCGCTTGCCCTGGGCGAGCAGCGGCGCGAGCACCGCCGAGCGCAGCGGACAGCTCGGGTCCGACGAGACCAGTCGCGGGACGATGTGCAGGCGGTTGTCGCCGGCCCGTTCGAGCAACCGGGAGAGCAGGTCGCCGGGCCGCACCTGGTCGCGCCCGTCGCCGTCGATGGCCAGCACGGCTCGGGTGTCGGCCAGCGCGATCGCTGCCGCCCCGGTGAGCGCGCGCAGATGGGGCACGGCTCGCTCGGCGTTGCGGGCGGTGAGGCCCTTGCGCAGGTGCGGGAGGGTCGTGGTGGCGGCGTGCAGGGCTGCCTGCATCGCAGCTTCGGGGATCCCCGCCGTGGACGGAACGCGCATGGCGCGCCACACCGCCACGACGATTGCGGCAATCCCGATGCCCAGTCCTACGCCCAGAGCCAGATCCATGGTGAGCCGACTACAGGTTACCGGGGGCCCAGTCGGTTGTTACTCGGCGTCCGGGTAGGCATGATGCGGGGATGAGCTCCACAACGACTTTCACCTCCTACGAACAGGCCCGAGACCAGCACCGTTGGGAGGTCCCCGACCGCTACAACATCGCGGTCGACGTGTGCGACCGCCACCCGCGCGAGAAGCTCGCGATGATCCACGAGGACTTCCGGGGCCGGATCCGCGAAGTGAGCTGGGGCGAGCTCCAGGACGACTCAAACCGGATGGCCAACGTGCTGCGCGCCCAGGGCGTCGAGCCGGGCGACCGGGTGGCGATGTTGCTCCCCCCGACGCCGGAGACCGCGGCGGCGTTCTTCGGAGTGTGGAAGGCCGGCGCGATCCTGCTCTCGATGTCGGTCCTCTACGGCGACGAGGGCATCCGCCACCGGGTTCGCGACTCC
This sequence comes from uncultured Solirubrobacterales bacterium, assembly GCA_963834675.1. GTDB lineage: Bacteria > Actinomycetota > Thermoleophilia > Solirubrobacterales > Solirubrobacteraceae > Palsa-465. The sequence goes on along the minus strand of CAWICS010000004.1, from coordinate 1,692,473 downwards.
GAGCCCAAGGTCCTGCTGACCAACGCCGAGAACGCGGGGCGCGTGGAGCACGACCTGGTCGAGCACGTGCTGGTGCTCGACGACGCGCTGCTGGAGCGTGGCTCCACCGCCTTCGCGCCGATCGACACCGGGGCCGATGACCCCGCCCAGCTGTACTACTCCTCGGGCACCACCGGACTGGCCAAGGGCATCCTCCACGCCCACCGCTACATCCTGGCCCACGAGGAGTTCATCTACTGCCACGACCTGCGCGATGGCGAGTTGTTCCACGGCATGGGCGAGTGGGCCTGGGCGGCCGGGATCTGCCCGCTGCTCGGTCCCTGGCGCCTGGGCGCGGTCCAGGCCGTCTACCAGCGCGAGGGCGGATTCGATCCGCACAAGCAGCTCGACTTCCTGTCGCGCCACAGCGTGAGCAATGTGTTCGGGACGCCGACCGCGATCCGCTCGATGATGTCGATCTCCGACGCCGGTACTCGCTACCCGCAGAAGTTCCGCATCGTGTGCTCGGCCGGCGAACCGCTCAACCCCGAGGCCATCCGCTGGTTCCGCGAGCAGTACGGGATCACCGTGCTCGACTACTACGGGCTCACGGAGTCCTATCCGCTGTGCGCCAACTATCCGTTCATGGAGGTGCGGGAGGGCTCGATGGGCAAGCCGGTGCCGGGCTGGGACGTCCAGATCCTCGACGAGGACGAGCGACCCGTGCCGGCCGGCGAGCGCGGCGAGATCTGCCTCCGTGCGCGATCGAACCCGCACTACCCGCTCGGGTACTGGAATCGGCCGCCCGAGGACACCGAGGAGGCGTTCGGCGGCGACTGGTTCCACACCAAGGACGCCGCCCGGGCCGACGAGAACGGCTACTACTGGTACGAGGGCCGGGCCGACGACGTGATCATCTCGGCCGGATACCGGATCGGGCCGTTCGAGGTCGAATCGGCCTGCCTGGAGCACCCGGCGGTGGCTGAGGCCGCCGTGGTTGCCTCACCCGACGAGCGCCGCGGCAACGTGGTCAAGGCGTTCGTGGTGGTGGCGTCCGGGCACGAGCCCTCCCCGGAGCTGGCCGAGGAGATCAAGGCATTCGTGCGCGACCGGCATTCCGCCTATGCCTATCCCCGTTTGATCGAATTCGTGTCCGATCTCCCCAAGACCCTGACCGGCAAGATCAGGCGGATCGAGCTGCGCCAGCGCGAGGCCGAGCGGGTCCGCGGCTCGAAGTAGTGGTGCGGTGACCTTCGGGCGAGTGCCGGGGTCTTCAGGCGCCGGCACCCGCCCGAGCCTGGCCACGCATCTCCGAGAGAATCCGCTCGAGCCGGGGCTCGGTCTCGCGATCGACGTGGGTCATCATCGCGCCCACCGCCGGGTGAACCGAGCTGATCTGCGCGTGCATCTCGTGGGCCACCGCGCGGTAGCTCGGATGCCCCTCGCGGCCCGAGCGAAGCTCGATCAGCTGCATCGCCTCCCGCGCGTTCAGATCGAGCACGAACCGGATCCGGTAGCCGAGGCACAGCGCGTACGGGGCTGCGCCCGGCAAGCCGGCATCGGCGAGGCGCTCGTACTCACGCCGGGAGAGCTCGAGCGCACGGCGGTACTCCTCGCCGCAGCCCGCCTGGTCGACCTGCTCGGGGACGTCCGCGCCCAGGTCGGGCGTGAGAGCCTGCCACTGGACGGTCAGCATGCGGTGGCGCTGCAGATCGCGAAACGCGCCGTAGTCGGCGACGATCTCGAACCGGTAGCGCAGCGCCTCCAGCCCGCGCCCCGGGCGGTGGCGTCGGTTGGCGCGATCGCCCACCAGGTCGGCGAGCAACGCGCCGCGAGCCTCGTCGTCGAGGGTGGCGATGGCGCTGCGGATTTGCTCCTCCGAGCTTGTGCCGGCCTCGAACAGGAGTGCCGCCAGCAGATCATCCTCCTCGCCGTCGGTCCGTAGCAGGGTGACCGACGGCCCGGCCGGGCCATCCGCGCCGTCGAGCCCGAGCCGCTGCGCCCAGCGAGCGCCGGCGCGAGCGCGGGTCTCGAGATAGTCGATCCACCGCCCGCCCCGGTCCGGGCGCTCGATCCGGGTGAGGAAGCTCGGGACCACCTTCTGAAGCTCGTCAAACAGCATCTGGCCGTAATCCCGTGCCTCGGCCAGCGGATGGGCGAGCAGGTGAAGGATCAGCTGCTCATAGCTCTGGCCGGCGGCGAAGATGCCCATGTGGGACAGCGAGCTGGCCGGGAGGAGCCCGCGGAGCAGGTCGAGCGCCTTGGCCTTGATCGCGCGCGCGTGGGCGGCGGCAGGCTCGTCCTCGGCCCGCGGGAACTCAGTCTCGGCCCAGGCGCACACCTCGGGCAGGGCCCGGGAGTAGATCCCGAACAGCTCGTTCATGGCCCGTTCGTACTCCGGACCGAGCGTCGCGTCGCGGTAGTAGCGGTAGCCGCCGGGGGGGTCGGGCATCGGCCCGTCGTAGGCGATGTAGCGCGTCGACTGCTCGAGATATGCGGCCAGGCGGGGGCGCTGAAGCACCTTGGTCAGGACGTTCGAGACCCACTCGCAGGCCACGTGGGCGCCGCCCAGCTGAGCCACCGAGTCGTCGCCGTAGCCGAGGAAGATGCGCTCATAGAGCTGAGCCGCCCGCCGGCCCTCTCCGGCCTCGGTCAGCGCCCCGGCGGGCGGGAGGTCGTCGGCGAACTCCTCCAGGAACAACCGCCGCAGCGTGCCTGGATAGCGCGAGTAGCGCGCGAACAGCGCGGCCTTGACCGTCTCCGGCAGGTTGACCAGCGCGAACACGGGCCGGTCGAGGTTCGTAAAGTGGGGACGGAGGCGCTCACGCTCGGCCTCGGTGAAGCTCTCGACCGGATATTCCACGGGCGGTCCAGACTACCGGCCCGCTCGGCGAACCCGGCGGTCACCCGCCGTGTGTTTTACGAACCTCACGTTCGTGATTGATTACGAGATTGGCGACAATCTTGACACCAATGTCTCCGCAGCCATAAGCTGACCGGCCCTGGGTCTTCGACGGCCCGGTCAATCTATGGAGGTCTGCATGCGTTTCCGAGTTGGTCTCGTCCTGACAGCGATCGTCGGGGTCCTTGTGATCGTTGGCTGTGGCAGCAGTAAGAGCAGCTCGAGCAGCGCCGCTGCCCCGGCTAGCGGCGGGTCGACGTCTACCTCGTCGGGTAGCAGCGGGTCGGGCGGCTCGTCGAGCACCTCGCAGTGCGGGCCCAAGCCGGGCCAGGCGGCGACTGGCTCGCCGATCGTGCTCGGTGCGATCAACACCAAGCAGCCGGGGACCGACTTCACCGACATCTCGAACATGGAGGCGGCGTACTTCGCGTGCGTGAACGCCAACGGCGGGGTCAACGGGCATCCGGTCAAGCTCCAGCTCCAGACCGAGGCGACCCAGCCGCCGCAGATCGCTGCCGCGTCCAAGCTCCTCGTGCAGACCGACAAGGTCCTCGGAATGTCCGGCACGTCGAGCATCCTCGAGTGCACCATCGACCACTCCTACTGGGAGAAGCTCAATTACAAGGTGATCGCGGCTGGCATCGCCCCGGAGTGCTACTCGACTCCGAACTACGCTGACGTGAACATGGGGCCGCGCTACAGCTCCGACGGGGCGGTTCAGTACGCGCTCACCCAGCACGTGTCGAAGGTCGTGTTCGACCAGTCCAACGTGCCGGGCACGGGCTACATCGCGGCCGGACCGAATGCGATCGCCAAGGCGTCGAATGTCCCGATCACGGATCTGACCGAGAACGTGCCGATCAACGACGCCAACTCGGTGGCCCTCAAGCTGGTCAACGCCGCTGGGTCAAACGGCGCGGTCGTGTTGAACTTCACCCCGCCGGAAGCGCTGGTGATCCTGCAGGCGGCCCAGAAGCTCGGACTCGAGGACCGGGTCAAGCTGTGGGGTTGCTCGACGCCATGCGACACCGATTTCCTCTCCACAACGCTTGGACCGAAGTGGAACCACAAGTTCTTCGTCAACGCGGAGCTGACTCCGCCCGATCCGACGAACACGCCGACGATGAACCTGTACAAGGCGATCCTCAAGCAGTACGGCAAGAACGTGACCGGCGGCATCGGCAGCTTCAGCCAGATGGGCTTCACGATGGGCGAGATCGCCACGCACGCGCTGGAGTCGATCAAGGGTCCCTACACGGTTCAGAGCGTGAACAAGGCGTTCGAGAGCGTGAAGGACTTCAACACCGGGATGTTGTGCAACCCCTGGACGTACGGGAACTACTCGTTCCACATCGCCAACAACGTCGACTACACCGTCACGCCCGAGAACGGCAAGATGGTGATCGCGCAGGGCTGCACGCCGATCTCGGCGGCCGATCCGCAGATCGCCGCCTACCGCAAGCTCACCGGCGGTTCCTGACCGACGCGAGTTCCCGGGGACGCGTCAGCCCGCGTTCCCGGGATGCCCGGTGGACTGCCCGCCCTCCTTGGCTGAGCCGGGGTCCTCGGTGGAGCGACGGGAACCGTCCCGGTCGGCGGCCTGACCGCCGCTCTGATCGGGCGTCCCGGACTCTTCGGCGTTCTGGTCCGACACCGACCCGGGTGGCGACTGGCTGCCGAACGTCTCCTCGGTGTCGCTTTGGCGCTCTTCGTCCATCGTGGTCCCCCCTACCCGGCGCGTGCCGCGACGAATCAAGTCCGAAGCCTGACCATCCGGGACGTCCTCGCCGAACCGGCAACTGAATATCGGGGGTATAAGCGCGGCGATGGTGACGGGAGGCGGCACTGGAGAGGGCCCTCGGCCTCGGAGCGCGCGTGAGCTCCAGGCGGTCATCCACGCCGAGCGGGTCGGCGAGCCGTTCTTCGTCTACCGGGGGCCCGGCGGGGACCAGCGGATCGTTCACTTTGAGGCGGGCCGTCCCAAGCTGACCATCGGACGCAACTCGGCGGCAGATCTGAGCCTCGAATGGGACGATCAGGTCTCAGCGCTCCATGCCGTGATCGAGCGGCATGCCGGCGAGCTCACGCTGCTCGACGACGGTCTCTCGCGCAACGGCTCGTTCGTCAACGAACAGCCGGTACACGGGGATGAGAAGGCTCCGGGACGGGGACGTGGTGCGGTTCGGGCGCACGGTGGCGCTGGTCCGCCACCCCGCCGATTTGCACCGGAGCTCGACCTTGAGCGCGCCGCGTCCGGCGCTGGTCGCCGAAACCAGGACATCGCCAACGCGCTGCACCTGTCGGTGGCTGCGGTGAAGCTGCACCTCCGCGCGCTGTTCGAGAAGTTCGACGTCAGCCAGAACGCAAGTACGCCCGGCTGAACCGGGCGTACTTGCATCAGGGCGTACCAGTTCTGGCCGGGGTCAGTACGTCAGTCCACCGGCTCGAAGTCGCACATGTTGGGCGCGTCGCCCGGGCACACCTGCCAGCCGGCGGCGGGCTGGAACCAGTCCGATTCTTCCTCGAAGATCGCGTTGTTGTTCTCCTCCTGTAGGAGGTAGGACAGCGAGCTTGCCTGGCTCGATGAGACTCCCTGCTGGGTCTGCGCAGCCTCGAATTGCGCGACCGTGAGCCAGCTGCTCCAGTCGCAATGCGCAAAGTAGGCGATGCTCTGGCCGTCTGCACCAAAGACCGCCGCGATGTCGACCTTGTTGTCACCGTCGTCGGAGAAAGCCATGAGCGTGAGCTTCGACCCCGATCCATCGGTCCAGTACGCGGTCGGCCAGCCCTCGGAGCTCGTCGTGTAGTGGATGGGGCCGAGCGCCGGATTGAGCCCGCACACGTTGGCGACCGTGACCTGTGTCTGCGTTGCCGCCGAAGCCGGAGTGCTCGGCGGGGATGCCGGTGGCGGGGTGGGGGTGCTCGCCGGGGGCGGCGCCGGCGTAGCCGGGGGTGCGATCACATTCAGCCTGGTCGTGGCGACGAGCCCGCTGCAGTGGACGGTCACCGGCGTCCTACCGAGCGGCGTTGAGGGGGTGAAGGTGAACTTCTCACCGCCTCGCGGCAGTCGATAGTGGTAATTCGTGCCCCCCACGCGAATGGTCAGCGCACAGCTACGGTGAGCCGTTGTCTTGATGTTGACCGATCCACCCGGCGTGATCTGAGTTGGACGGACCGTGATGTACCAGCCCTTCGACTTCGGTGCCGAGGCGAGCGCGCCGCTCGGGACTGCCGCGGCCATTCCGGCGAGGACGGCTACGCGACCTAGCTAACCCTGGGCGCTCGGAGCGGGCGCGAACGAACAGCTAGAACAGGCCGGAGAGCGCGTTCGCCGCGTGACCGGCGAGGTGGAACAGCGGCGAGGGGAAGATGCCGAAGAAGATCGTTGCGGCGGCGAAGCCGACCGCTACGAGGATGAGCTCGGGATGGGCCAGGGCCGAGCCCGCGGCGCCCGGACCTTCCTCCCACTCATCCGCCTCGATCGAGGCGCCGGCGATCGGGGCCAGCTCTCCTAGGCCGGCCGGCGAGCCCGGCGTCGGAGCCGGGACGGCCGGGCGCATCCAGATCATCGCTGTCACCCGCAGGTAATAGCCGAGCGAGATCATCGAGCCGATGACCAGCACGATCGCCAGCCAGGTGTAATCGCCCGAGACGAGCGCGGAGATCAGCTGGAACTTGCCGATGAAGCCCACCGTGCCCGGGATCCCGGCCAGGGCGAGCATGCCGATGGTCATCGGCCAGGCCAGCCAGGGGCGCCGGGCTCCCAGTCCGGCCAGACCGCTCATGTAGTCGCCGTCGGGGCGTCGATGCTCCTCGGCCACGATCACCGCGAACGGCGCCAGGTTCATCACCAGGTAGGCCATCAGGTAGAACACCGTCGCCTGCACGCCGAGTCGGGTGCCCACGATCACCCCGGCCAGCATGTAGCCGGCCTGGGCGACGCCGGAGTAGCCCATCATCCGCTTCAACGAGGTCTGACCGAGCGCGCCGACGTTGCCGACGACGATCGTGATCGCGGCGATCGTGGCCAGGAGCGGCGCCCATGTGTTCTGGGCCCCGATCCCGGCGACGTCGAAGAAGCGCAGGAACACTCCCAGAGCGGCCGCCTTGGTGGCCGTGGCCATGAACGCGGTGATCGGGGTGGGGGCGCCCTCGTAAACGTCGGGCGTCCACTGGTGGAACGGCGCCACCGAGGCCTTGAAGGCGAATCCCACAATCGTCAGGCCGAGGCCGGTGAACACCATCGGGCTGCCCAGCGAGCCGCCGGACAGTTTGCTGTGCGTCAAGGCGGCGCCGATGCCGAAGAAGTCGGTCGTACCGGTGGCGCCGTAGATCAGCCCGAGACCGTAGACCAGCGTTGCCGAGCCCACGGATCCCACGACCAAATACTTCAACCCGGACTCGAGCGAGCCCTCGCGCCGAGTTTCCGAGGCGCAAAGGATGTAGAGCGGGATCGACAGCAGCTCGATGCCGAGGAACAGCGTGATCAAGTTCTCGGATGAGACGAACACGGCCATGCCGAACACGCTGAACAGCAGGAGCGCGCAGTACTCGCCGTGGCCCGATTCCCGCGGGGCAACCGCCCGCCAGGACATCAGCACGGCGGCTATGCCGGCCACCGAGAACAGCATGTACAGCTCGAGCGCCAGGCGGTCCATGGCGAGCGGGGCGGTGGTGCAGCGCGGGCCGGCGAGTAGGCAGAAACCGACCTTGCCTCTGAGATGGTGGTGGTAGACCCAGATCTCGGCGGCCAGCGCGAGCAGGAACACGAGGACGGTCAGCGCGGGGACGACCTGCTCGCGGATCACCGCGGGGCGGAGCAGCCCCACCAGCAGCACCACGAGACCGCCGGCGACCAGCACGATCAGCGGCGACAGCGCGCGCCAGTCCACGTAGGGACCGATGATGTGGTGGATCACCGCGAGACTGCTCATCGCGATGCGACCCTCCGCGGCGCGCCGCTCGCCACAGCTCTCCCCGCGATGTGGCTCTGGATCGCGGCGGGCTGGACCGCGGCGCGCACGGATGGCTCCGAGCGCCGCAGGCCGAACTGGGGATAGAAGGCGAGCACCAGGATGATCAGCGCGATCGGGGCGATCGCGGCGACGTCGGCCAGCGCCAGCTCACGCGAGGCGACCCTGGGACCGGTCCGGTTGTGGAAGGCGGTGATGAACAGCCGCAGGGCGTAGACGGCGGCCCCCACCACCCCGAGGAACGCGATCACCGAGATCGCGCTCTTGGCCTGGAACACGCCGAGCAGGATCATGAACTCGCCGACGAAGTTCGAGGAGCCGGGCATGGCCAGCGTGGCCAGGGTGACGATCAGGGCCAGCGCGGCCAGGACCGGCGCGCGGAAGGCGATTCCGCCCATGTCGGCCAGAAGCTCCGAGCCACCGGACCGGGCGGCCGCGGCCGCCACGATGAAGAACAGCGGCGCGGTGACCAGGCCGTGGTTGAGCATCTGGAGCAGCGCGCCCTGCCCGCCGGTCGGCCGCAGCGAGAAGATCCCCAGCGTGATGAAGCTGAGCTGGGCGACACTCGAGTAGGCCACGACCATCCGCGCGTCCGGCGTGGTGAACGCGGCCAGAGTCCCCCAGATGATCGAGACCAGCGCGATCAGCAGCAGCAGCGTCTGGTAGTGCGCCGAGGCGTAGGGGAACAGCGGCAGCACGATCCGCAGGAACCCGTAGGCGGCCACCTTGGAGACAACCCCGGAGAACACGGCCACGGCGGGTATCGGCATCGACTTGTAGCCGTCGGCCAGCCAGCCGTGGAACGGGACCAGCGGCATCTTGACCAGGAAGGCAAACGCGAAGCACAGGAAGATCCAGTTCTGCGAGGCGTGCGGCAGCGGCATCGCGCGCAGGGCCGAGAGGGCGAAGTTCAGAGACGTGTCGTGGTCGTTGGCCGCGAGTACGCCGGTGGCGATCGCCGCCGCGAGCATGAAGAACGATCCGACCAGCGTGTAGACGACGAGCTTGGTGGTGGCGCGAATGCGATCCGGACCGCCGCCCCACATCCCGACCATGAAGTAGAACGGGATCAGCATCAGGTCGAAGAAGGCCACGAACAGGGCCAGGTCCTGGGCCACGAATGCGCCGAGCACGGCCGACTCGGCCAGCCCGAAGTGGAAGTAGAAGCTCCGCGGGCGATCCCATTCGCGCAGCGCCGACCACACCAGCGAGGTGCTGAACAGCACCGTGGTGAGCACCACCAGGGCGACGTTCAGCCCGTCGACGCCGAGCTTGTAGTGAATCCCGAGCGTGCCGATCCACACCTTGTCGGTAACGAACTGAAGCCCGGCGTGCCCGAGCTTGAAGCGGACCAGGAACGAGATCGCCACCCCGAGGGTCACCAGGCTCCCGACCACCGAGACCTGCCCGATCAGCGGCCTGGGGGCGAGCGCGGCGAGCAGCGCGACAGCCAGGGGCAACCAGATGAGGATCGACAGGGTCACGAGCTCGAGATCAGGAAGTAGAGGGCGACGCCGGACAGCGCCAGGATCATCAGCGCGGCGTAGTAGCGCAGGAAGCCGGTCTGGGCCCGGCGGACCGCGGCCGACACGGCGCCCACCGCGCCGGTTGTGCCGCCGGTCACCGCGCCCGAGATCAGCGAGCGCTCGAGCACCGATTCGACGAGCCGCCCGGTCCACAGCGCGGGTCGCACGACTGCGAAGTCGATCAGCTCATCGAAGTACCACTTGTGCGACAGGAACACGTACGGCCCGGCGAACCGCTCGCGCATCCGGGTGGCGATCCCCGGTCGGGCGACCCAGATGCGGTAGGCCACCGAGATGCCGATCACGGCGATGATCGCCCCGACGATCAGGCCGAGCCATGCCGGTCCGGTCTTGACCTGCACGTGGACGAACTTGGAGTCGGCGAAGGTTGGGTCGAGGAACCGGCTGATCGCGTCGTCGATGCCCGGGATCTGAAGCGCGCCGCCGATCACAGCCAGCACGGCCAGCGTGCCCATGGCGATCCGCATCGGCCACTCGCGCTCGGCGATGAAGTGGCCGGGTCCCGGGAAGCCGACGTCGGTGTCCTCCTCCTCGCCGGTCATCGGGTTGCGCGGCACCTCGGCGTGGGCCAGATGTCCGTGCTCGAGCTCACGGGCCTCGGCGACCGGCTCGCCGAAGAACGCCCGGAAGATCATCCGGAAGGTGTAGATCCCGGTCAGCAGCGCGCCGAGGTAGGCAATGATCCCCAGGATCAAAAACAGGCCGCCGCGGTGGTCGAGGAACGCGATGATGTCGTCCTTGGACAGCCATCCGGAGAACGGCGGCAGCCCGCTCAGCGCCAGACCTCCGACCATGAAGCACACGAAGGTGAACGGCATCGCGCGCCGGAAGCCGCCCATCCGGTCCAGCGACTGATCGCCGGCCATGGCGCCGATGATCGAGCCGGCGGCCATGAACAACAGGGCCTTGAAGAAGGCGTGGGTCATCAGATGGAACAGGCCGGCCGAGTACGCCCCCACCGACACGCCCATGATCATGTAGCCGATCTGGGACATCGTCGAGTAGGCGATCACCCGCTTGATGTCGGTCATCACGAGCGCCACGGTGGCCGCCACCACCAGCGTCACGCACCCGCCGATCGCGCCAACGTCGGCCGCGGTCGGCGCCCACTCGAAGATCACATGCATGCGCGCGATCAGGTACACGCCGGCGGTGACCATGGTGGCGGCGTGGATCAGGGCTGAGACCGGCGTCGGGCCCTCCATGGCGTCCGGCAGCCACGTATGGAGCGGGACCTGGGCCGACTTGGCGAACGCGCCGACGAGCAGCAGCAGACCGGCGAGCACGATCGGCGTCGAATTGTGGGCGAAAGTGTGCGGCACCGCGTGGAACACGCCCATGAACTGCACCGTTCCGGTGTGCTGGAACAGGATGAACGTGGCGATGACCAATCCGACGTCGCCGACCACGTTGATCACGAACGCCTTGATGCCGGCCCGGGTGGCGGTCCTCCGCCGGTACCAGAACGAGATCAACAGATACGAAGCCGCGCCCACGAACGCCCAGCCGACGATCAGCATCAGGAAGTTCCCGGCCAGCACGAGCAGCAGCATCGAGAACACGAAGTAGTTCAGGTAGCTGAAGTAGCGCGAGAAGCCCCGGTCGAGGTTCATGTAGGTGACCGAGTACAGGTGGATCAGGGTCGACACGCCCGAGACCACGAGGATCATAAACACCGACAGCGGGTCGACCAGGATCTGCAGCTTGGCGTCGACGCCGACCGAGAAGTCATAGTTCCACAGCGACGAGGTGAGCTGGCGGTGATCGGGGCTCATCCCGAGCAGCTTCACCAGCGCGATCACCGAGAACACGAACGACAGCCCGATGGCCAGGGTGGCCAGCCAGCCGGCGATCCGCCCCGGCCAGCGCGCATAGCCGATGGCGATCAGGATCGTGCCCACGATCGGGCAGAGCAGGACGAGCCAGGCAGCGGTGGTTGCAGACATCAGCGCCCGCGCCTACATGGATCGATCGCCGGCGTCATCCGTGCAGTTCGCTCAGCTCGTCGACGTCGATGGGCAGCCGCCGGCGGTAGATCGCAACTACCAGGCCGAGGCCCACGGTCACCTCGCAGGCGGCCACGACCATCACGATCAGCGCGAAGATCTGGCCGTCCGCGCCACCCCACATGCGCGAGAAGGCGACCAGCGACAGGTTGGCCCCGTTCAGCATGAGCTCGAGGCAGAGCAGGACGACCAGCGGGTTGCGGCGGACCATCACGCCGCCCGCGCCGATGCAGAAGATGATCGCCGAGACCGTCAGGTACCAGCCGATCGCCACTACCAACCGCCCTGCTGCCGCGTGGCATCGTGCGTCGTCGTGCCGACCGGCTCAACCTCGGGCGTCAAAGGCTCGTCGCCGGCGCGCGGCCGCACGCCCGCGGCCTCGGCCATCGTGCCGGTGTAGGCCGGGCGGGGCGCCTCGATCCGAAAGGCCGCCTGCTCCTCGGCATCGAGGCCCCGGCGCCGGCGGGCCAGTACCACAGCGCCCATCGCGGCCACCATCAACAGGATCGAGGCGGCCTCGAACGGGAACAGATACTGGGTCAAGAACAGCCGCCCGATGTGACTCGGCGTGCCGAAGCCGGGAACGTACGGCGCTCCCTTGGAGGAGACGCCCTTCAGGCCGGCGCCGAGCATCGCGATGCACAGCTCGATCGCCAAAGCCAGTGCGAACAAAGGTCCGAGCACGCGAAGCACCGCGCCGCTGGCCAGCTGCTCACCTCCGCCCACGTAGGCGACCACGAACACGTACAGCACCATCACCGCGCCCGCGTACACCACGACCTGGGCGGCGGCCACGAACTCGGCGCGCAGCAGCAGGAACAGCGCGGCCAGGGAGACGAGGTGGAAGGCCAGCGCGAGCACGCTGTAGAACGGGTTGCGCATCATCACGACGCCGACCGCTCCGGTGATCGCGCCGATCGCGGCGATGAAGAACAGGACCGCGCTCACGCGCTCACCTCACTCACCCTCCCGGCGAAGCGGGGTGCGCTCGATCGCCTCGGCCAGCAGCATCTCCTTGGTGAAGATCAGATCCGAGCGCGTGTAGTCCGACATCTCGTAGTCGTGGCCCATGGTGATCGCGTCGAACGGGCAGGCCACCTCGCAGTAGCCGCAGAAGATGCAGCGGCTCAGGTTGATCTCGTACACCGCGGCATAGCGCTCGCCGGCCGACACCCGGTTCTGCGGCGTGTTTTCGGCCGCCACCACCCGGATGCAGTCGGCCGGACAGGCCGCGGCGCACAGCGAGCAGCCCACGCACTTCTCCAGGCCGGTGTCCTCGAAGCGGTGGAGCTTGTGGCGTCCGCGGAAGCGGGGATAGACCGGCGTCTTCTCCTCGGGGTACTGAATGGTCACCGGGCCTTCGACGATCCGCGCGAACGTGGTCTTCAGTCCTCGCAGGGTTTCGCCGAACACGCGGTAGGCGCCGGCCACCGGCCCACGGGCCGGCGTGCGGATCACCTCGATCACATCGTCTGAGATGTCGTAGGGAGTCATGTCGCCACCAGGATCGCGGTCACCAGCAGGTTGAAGGTGGCCAGAGGGAGGAGGATCTTCCAGCCGAAGGACATCAGCTGGTCATAGCGCAGCCGGGGCAGCGTGGCTCTGACCCAGATGAAGAACGTGAACACGATCAGCAGCTTGGCCAGGACGACGAACGGATCGACCCAGCCCGGCGGATGGATGCCGAACGGCATCAGCCAGCCGCCGAAGAAGATCGTCACCGCCATCCCCGAGACCACGATCATGTTCGCGTACTCGGCGAACAGGTAGGCGACGAACGGGGTGCCGCCGTACTCGGTGAAGTAGCCGGCCACGAGCTCGGCGTCAGCCTCGATCAGGTCGAACGGCGCGCGGTTGGTCTCGGCGAACGAGGCGACCAGGAAGACCAGGAAGCCCGCGAACTGAGGGATGAAGAACCACATGCCCCCCTGGGCGTGCACGATCCCGGTGAGCGACAGCGTCTGCGCCGTGATCAGCACGCCGACGATCGAGAGGCCCTGCGACACCTCGTAGGAGATGAGCTGGGCGGCGCCACGCATCGCGCCGAGGAACGAGTACTTCGAGCCCGAGGCCCAGCCGCCGAGCATGATCCCGTAGAAGGAAATCCCGGCCAGCGCGAACACATACAGCGGCCCGATCGAGACGTCGATGCCATACAGGCCGACGCGGGTTCCGAAGATGTCCTGGACGTCGCCCCACGGCAGGATCGCCAACGCGCCGACCGCGGTGATGATCGAGATCACGGGCGCGAGCCGATACAGCGCGCCGATCGACGTGGTGGTCCGGAACGGCTCCTTCATGGCGAACTTGACGATCTCGGCCAGCGGCTGCATGAGCCCGAACGGGCCGACGCGGTTGGGCCCGTAGCGTCCCTGGAAGCGGCCGAGCAGCTTGCGCTCGTAGACGATGAGCACGGGCAGGATCCCGAAGATCACCGCGAAGATGGCCAGCGACTTGAGGATCTGGATCCACCACGGCTCGAAGTAGTTGACGGCGGCCAGCGCGGTCATCGCTTGTGCACCTCGATCACCGGTTCGGTGAACGCGTTGGCCGAGTCGCCGGCGATGCCGTCGGCCAGGAACGCCGTACCGGCCTCGACACCGGTGCGCACGTGGGCAATCGCCCTGACCGCTGTGCCGTTCTGCGACACCTCGACCGCCTCCCCGTTGGCGATGCCGAGTCGCTGGGCGTCCTCGGGAGCCAGCTCGACCTGCTGGGCGGCCACGGTGAACTTGAGCGCCGGGGAGACCTCGACCTCGGGTGCGGCCCAGATCGGGCGGTACGTGCCGAGGCGGAGCGTGCCGTTGCCGGCCGCCACCACCGAGCCCGGAGTCGGCGGGGGTGTGGCAACCGGAGCGGTCGATGTCTCACCGGCCGGGAAGCGAGCCGCCGCGTCGCGCGAAGGCCAGCGCACGCCGCGCCCGCCGATCTCCTCGAGCGTGAGATCACCGTAGAACGGGATCGCGGCCACCAGCTGCTTGAACGCCATCGGTGAGGTCAGCACGCCGGTGTCGAGGCCGGCGCGCTTGGCGAGTTCGGCGATGACCGACCAGCCGGAGCGCACGTCGCCGGGGTGGGCGATCGCGGTCCGCATACGCTGAAGGCGGCCGTCCGGGTGCACGACCGTGCCCTCCTTCTCGGCGTGGGACTCGGCCGGGAAGATCACGTTGGCGTGCTCGGCCAGGCCCTCGGTCAGAATGCTCGCGTGCGCCACGACCAGGCCGGCGCCGTGCAGCGCGCGCTCCCACAGCGCGCGGTCGGGCTGGTCGCGGAGCGGATCGGTCTGGAACAGGTACAGCGCGGTGATGTCGCCGTCGGCCACGGCCTGGGCGATCGCGCGGGCGCCCCGGCCGGGACCAGGACCGTCGGACCCGCCGGACGCACCGCTCGTGAGCGCCGCAAACCCGGGGCCCATGCCGGGCGTCGCGCCGACCTCGCGCAGCCCACGCCCGTTGGCGCCGGCCGGGATCTCGAGCAGTCCCGCGCCCTCGCGCCCGGCCAGGCCAAGCCGACCCGCGATGCTGAGCAGCGCTGCGCCGCGCGACTTCGTCCAGGCCCCGCTCGCCCCAGATGATCACCACGTCCTCGCCACCTTCGCGCAGGAAGCGCGCGAACTCGGCCATCGGCGCGGTCTCGGGGTCGCCGGCGCTCGCGCCGCCGGCGAGGGCCCGGTCAAGCCCGGCCAGGAAGGCGGCCTCGCCACCGGGCTCGTAGCGCCGGATCAGTCCGGCGTTCGGGTCGAGCGAGCTCGGCCGCGCGCTGGCCACGGCCAGGCGGACGCCCCGCCGGCGCACGCCCTTGCGGATCCGCAGGTCGAAGATCGGAGCGTCGTCGAGCGGCTCACAGCCGACCACCAGCACGGTGTGGGCGTACTCGATGTCCGGGACGGTGGCCTGGAGCGCGGGGCCAGCGAGCGCGCGGAGCAACTCGGGTGCGACCGCCGAGCCGTACCCCGAGTCGATATCCGAGGACTCAAGCGCCTCGCGCATCAACCGCTGGAGCAGGAAGCCCTCCTCGTTGGTGGCCTGCCCGCCGACCAGCGTGCCGACTGCGCCCTTGTGGCGAGCGAGGCCGGCGGCGGCCTCGAGGGCCCGCTCCCAGGAGACCGGGCGCAGGCTGCCTCCGTCGCGCACGAGCGGCTGGGTGATCCGCTCGTCGACGTGGATGGCCTGGTAGGCGAAGCGTCCCTTGTCGCACAGCCACCCGTCGTCGACCTCCGGATGGCCCACCGGACCGCCGCCGGCGGGCGCGCCGGTCGCGTCGCGAGCGCGCACGCGCATCACCTTCTCGTCGCGGACGGTGAACTCGACGTTGCACTGGGACGGGCACAGCGTGCAGATCCCGCCGGCGCCCTCGATGTCCCACGGCCGCGCGCGGAACCGGTACGGCCGCGAGGTGAGCGCCCCGACCGGGCAGAGCTCGACGATATTGCCGCTGAACGGGGCCACGTAGGGGTGGCCGTCGTGGGTGCCCACGAACGTGTCGGCGCCCCGTTCGGTGAAGATCAGCTGGTAGTCCTCGGCGACCTCCTGGGAGAAGCGCACGCACCGGTAGCAGAGGATGCAGCGCTCGCGGTCGATCGCGACCAGCGGCGACAGCGCCAGCGGCTTTTCGAAATGCCGCTTGGGCTCGATGAAGCGCGAGCGCCCCAGACCCCACCCGAAGGTGATGTCCTGGAGCGGGCACTCGCCGCCCTTGTCGCACACCGGGCAGTCGAGCGGATGGTTGACCAGCAGGAACTCGACGATCGCGTTCTGGGCGTGGTGCACGCGCTCGGTCTGGGTGTGGACGACCATCCCGTCCTTGACCGGAGTCGAGCACGAGGTCTGGAGCTTGGGGATGCCCTCGATCTCGACCAGGCACATCCGGCATGCCCCCACCGGGTTGCCGAGCTTGGGCTCGTAGCAGAAGTAGGGGATCTCGATGTCGTTGCCCCGGGCCGCGTCGACGAGCATCGTGCCCTCGACGGCGCGGCACTCGCGGCCGTCGATAGTCAGCTGGATGGTTTTCTGCTCGGGTCTTGGCATTGCGGGGCGGGCTCTAGTGCACCGGATAGGGGCCGGCGTGCTCGTCAGCGACCCCGACCGGGATCACGTCCGCCATCTCCGCCCCCTCGGCACGCTCCCGGGCCTCCTCGATCTCGGCCTCGAGCTCGGGCCGGAACTTAGCCACCATCGAGCCGACCGGCATGGCCATCGCGTCACCGAGAACGCACAGGCAGTTGCCGATGATCTGAGTCTGCACGGACGCCATGATGTCGAGGTCCATCGGGGTGGCCTCGCCGGCCTGGATTCGCTGAACCATGCGCAGCGTCCAACGGGTGCCCTCGCGACACGGCACGCACTTCCCGCACGACTCGTGCGCGTAGAACTTGACCAGCTTGTGCATGACCTCGAGGATCGTGTGCGAGTCGTCGACGACGATGATCGCCCCCGAGCCGAGCATCGAGCCCGCCTTGGCCATCGAGTCGAAGTCGTATGGAAGGTCTAGGTCGTCCTTGGTCAAGACCGGGGAGCTCGAGCCGCCAGGGAACCAGAACTTGATCTCGCGCCCCTCGAAGGGACCACCGGCGAGCCCGTAGATGATCTCGCGGCTTGGCATTCCGAGCTCGATCTCGTAGTTGCCGGGCCTCTGCACGTCGCCGGACACGCTCACCAGCTTCGTCCCGGTCGAGGTCTCGGTGCCGATCGAGGCGTACTCCTTGCCGCCCATCCGGATGATGTGCGGCACGGTCGCCAGCGTCTCGACGTTGTTGATCAGCGTGGGGCCGTGGTAGAGGCCTTCGATGGCCGGGAACGGCGGCTTCAGCCGCGGGTTGCCGCGCTTGCCCTCGAGCGAGTCGAGCAGGCCCGTCTCCTCGCCGCAGATGTAGGCGCCGGCCCCGCGGTGCAGCACGAGCGAGACCGTGTGATCGGAGCCGAGGATCTTCTCGCCGATGTAGCCGGCGTCGCGGGCCTCGGCGATGGCCGCCTCGAGGATGTCCGCCTGGTGGTCGTACTCACCCCGGATGTAGATGAAGGCGCGGCTGATCTCGGCCGCCCACGACGCGATCAGGATCCCCTCGATCAGCATGTGCGGGCTCTTCTGCATGAGCTCGCGGTCCTTGAACGTCCCCGGCTCGGACTCGTCCGCGTTGCAGACCAGGTACTTGTCCATGTGGCCGTGGGGCAGGAAGCTCGCCTTCTGGCCCATGCGGAAGCCGGCGCCGCCCCGGCCGCGAATGCTCGAGTCGCTGATCTGCTGGAGCACCTCGTCGGGAGCCATGGTCAGGGCCTTGCGCAGCGACTGGTAGCCGCCACGGCGCTCGTAGACCTCGAGCGTGTTCAGGCCGGGCTCGTCGATGCGGTCGAACAGGATCTTCACTGCGAGTTGTCCTCTCCGTCCTCGGACGACTCCTCGGCGGCCTCTTCGGCCGGCATCTCGATAGCTGCAGTACCGCCCGGTCGGTCGATGTTCTCGCCCTCCGGTCCCAGACCGGCGGTGTCAGCCATCTCGGTCTGCGCTCGGTCGGGCGGGCCGAAGTCGGTGTGCTCCTCGGCCACGCCGGGGTCGGCGCAGCGGCGGTAGCGCAGCTGCTTGTGCTCGAGCACGGAGCGCCCGGCCCGGAGGTCTTCGATGACCCGCTGAGCGTCATCTGGGTCGAGCGGACCGATGTACTCGCCGTCCACCGAGGCCATCGGCGCGATGTCGCACGCGCCGAGGCACTCGAACGAGCGGACGTTGATGTCCATGGCGTCCTCGGCGGCCTCGCGCATCGCCTCGAACAGCTCGTCCGCGCCGCGCAGTGAGCACGAGATGTTCGTACACACGAACACGTCGTGGTGCCCCATCGGAACGGTCTTGAACATGTCGTAGAACGTGGCCACCGCGGTCAGGTACGCCGGGGTGAGCTGCATGACCGCGGCCACCTGGGCAATCGCCTCGGGCGAGCACCAGCCGTGCTCCTCCTGGGCGGCGTGCAGGGCGGGGATGGCGGCCGAGCGGCGGTCGGGGTACTTGGCCATGGCCTGGGCGATCCGCTCGCGCAGCCCGGGCGGGACCAGGGTGGTGGCCGGATCGGGGATGGTCGCCGGAGGCTTGGTGAGGTCGACCGCGTCGTCCCAGCCGGGAACGCGCGAGCCGTGGCCGAAGCGCGGAACGGATTGCCTGCCGGTCGCGCTCACCGGTCGATACCTCCGAGGATGGGGTCCAGCATGGCGAGCGTGGCGATCAGGTCGGCGATGTAGCCGTCCTTGACCATGGGCGCGAGCGCCTGCAGGTTGACGAAGCTCGGGTCGCGCATGTGCACGCGCGCGGGCTTGGCCGAGCCGTCGGCGCGCACGAAGCAGCCGAGCTCGCCGCGAGGGCCCTCGATCGGGTAGTACGCCTCGCCCGGCGGCACCCGGAAGCCCTCGGTGACCAGCTTGAAGTGGTGGATCAGTGCCTCCATGCTGGTGGCCAGCTCGTGGCGCGGCGGGAGCGCGACCTTGCGGTCGGTGGTGATGTGCGGGCCCTCCGGCAATCCGTCGAGCGCCTGCTCGATGATCTTCACCGACTCGTAGAACTCGGCGTGCCGGACCCGGTAGCGATCGTAGTTGTCTCCCACCGTCCCCACCGGGATCTTGAAGTCGAAGTGGTCATAGCTCGAGTAGGGGTGCGCCTTGCGAAGGTCCCACGGCTCGCCGGCGGCTCTGAGCAGCGGGCCGGTCACGCCGAGCGCGATCAGCGTGTCCCGGTCGACGACGCCCGTGCCGCGCAGTCGCTCGATCACGATCTGGTTCTTCTCCAGCAGGTCCGCGTACTGGTCCGCACGCGTTGGCATCGCCTTGAGGAACGCGCGGAGCCTCTGCTCGAAGCCGAGCGGGATGTCCTCCATCACCCCGCCGACCTGGATGTACCGGGTGTGCATTCGCTGTCCGGAGGACATCTCGAACAGGTCGAGGATCGTCTCGCGCTCGCGGAAGCAGTACCAGAACATCGAGATCGCGCCGAGGTCGAGCGCGCTGGTACCGAGCCACACGAGGTGCGACATGATCCGGTTCAGCTCGAGATGGATGATCCGCAGGTACTGAGCCCGCGGCGGCACCTCGAGTCCGATCAGCCGCTCGACCGCGCCACAGAAGGCCATCGCGTTGAAGTAATAGGCCAGGTAGTCCATCCGCTCGACTACTGGAATGACCTTCCAGTAGGACTTGTCCTCGGCCGTCTTCTCGATCCCCGTGTGCACGTAGCCGATGATCGGCTTGATGTCGCGCACGACCTCGCCCTCGAGCGTGGCGATCAGTCGCAGCACGCCGTGGGTGGCCGGGTGATGCGGGCCGATGTTGAGGGTCAGCAGCTCGTGGGTCTCGTCGACCCCGACCGGCTGGCTCGAGATCGTGATCGACTCCTCGCGCTTGCGGTAGTCCTCAGAAAGCGTTGTGGCGGTGTCGGTCTCGCCGCCTCGTCCGGTGACGGTCATACGTACTTCCCGTAGTTCTGCTCTTCGTTGTAGGTGAACAGCACAGGCTCTCCGCCCACCGGGAAGTCGCGTCGCTGCGGGAAGCCCTCGTAGTCCTCGGGCATCAGGATGCGGCGCAGGTCCGGATGGCCGTCGAACACGACCCCGAACATGTCGTAGACCTCGCGCTCGGGGAAGTCGGCGCCCGGGAACATGTCCACGACCGAGTCGATGTGCGGATCGTCGATGTGCAGGCGGGCCTTGACCGAGATCCGCTCGACCCGCCGGCGGTCGAGCATCTCGTACAGCACCCCGAGCCGCGGCTCGTGCGGGTAGTAATCGACGCCATGGAGGCTGGCCAGCATCGTGTAGCCCTTGCCGCGGAGGTGCTCGAGGATCGGCTTGATCTGGCGCGGGTCGGCGACCAGGCAGGCGCGGTCGCGGTGAAACTCGGTGTCGAGAATCGAATCGCGGTGTGCGTCGCGGAGCTCCTGGGCGGTCAGCTCGAGCTCCGTCGCGTCAGGCACCGGCGGTGTCTCCGGGGTTGAACACGTTGACGTTGGCGGTGTCCAGGTTCGCGTCGCCCGGCAGGAGCTCCTCGGTACCGACCGCGGCGTAGCGCTCACGCCACCCCTCCGGGCCGTGGCCCTGGATCCTGTCGCGCAGCCGGAGGATCCCGTGCATGAGCGCCTCGGGCCGGGGCGGACAGCCGGGGACATGCACGTCGATCGGCATGAACTTGTCGGACGGCACCAGCGCGTAGTTGTTGAACACACCCATCGAGGAGCAGCACGCGCCCATCGAGATCGCCCACTTCGGCTCGAGCATCTGGTCCCAGATGCGCCGGATGACCGGAGCCATCTTGATCGACACGCGTCCGGACAGGATGATCAGGTCGGCCTGCCGGGGGGAGGCGCGGAACGCCTCGAAGCCGAACCGCGCGATGTCCACGCGCGCGCCCACGATCGACATCATCTCGATCGCGCAGCACGCCAGCCCGAAGGTCAGCGGATAGATCGAGTTCCCCTGCGCCCAGCCGACTGCCTTTTCAACCGTCGTGGTGAGCACGCGCTCCTCGACGTAGCGATCGAGCTCCTCGTCGTCCATATCGCCGCGCAGCAGGTCGCGCGACTTGTGCTGGCGCACGCGCAGCGCGTCCAAGGGCTCGCGTTTTATTTCCACTCGAGCGCTCCCCGGCGCCAGACGTACACGAACCCGATCATCAGCAACAACACGAACACGATCGTCTCGCTCATCGCAAAGGTGCCGAACGCCCGCAGCTGCACCGCGATCGGGTACAGGAAGATGACCTCGATGTCGAACAGGATGAACAGCATCGCCACGAGGTAGAAGCTGATCCCGAACCGGAACCCGCGCTGGACGTCGGAGGGCAGGCCGCACTCATACGGCTCGACCTTGGAGCGGTTCGGGGCCCGGCGCCCGACGATCAGGTTGAGCGTCGCGAACAGCACCCCGACCAGTGTCCCCAGGATCAGGAATACGATCGCTGGAAGGTAATCGCGGAGCACGGCAAGTCGTTATAGCACTGCTAGGGCGTACCTTGTAACACAGTGTTACTTAGTGCTGATTGCGGCTATCTCTCGGTGGAGGTTCCGCGCCGGATTCGCCGGCGTACCCGGCGCAGGTGCCGAACAGCTGATACCCGCTCATGAAGGACATCCACCTCATATTTGGCGTGATCACGATCACGTTGACCGCGGCGGCCGGGGCATGGGGAGCATGGTGCTGGTGGCGCCTGCACTCGAGTCCCTGGTTCTGGCGTCTGCTCCGGGCTTCGCAGGTTGCCGTCGTCGTTCAGGCCGCGCTCGGTGGGGTCTTGGTGCTGATGGGGCACAAGCCGCCGGGATTGCACGTTTTGTACGGCGTGCTTCCGCTGCTCGTGTCGTTTTTCGCCGAACAGCTGCGCATCTCGGCGGCCCAGATGGTCCTTGATCAGCGCGGCTTCGAATCCTCGCGGGAGGTGGGCAAGCTGCCCGCCGAGCAGCAGCAGGAGGTGGTGGTGGCGATCTTGCAGCGCGAGCTCGGGTTCATGGTCATTGCCGCGCTGGTGAACCTGGCCTTGCTCGCGCGGGCCGCGATGACGCACTGACGCGTCGCGACCCCGTCGGCACGCCGCGACCCTCTACGCTAGCGCGCGTCGCGCGCGAGCGGGATGTCGTGGTACTGGCCGGCGTACCAGAGCAGCGGGTCGCCATCGCCCAACCCCAGGTCCACGACCTCCCCGATCGCGATCGTGTGATCGCCGCCGGCGATCAGCTCCCGGAGCGAACAGGCCACCCAGGACACGGCCCCGTCGATGATCGGCACGGCGGCGTGGTAGCGGTGGCTGACCCCCTCGAGCTTCTCGGACTCGGGCAGCTTGGAGGCGAACACTCGGGCGATGTCCTCCTGGTCGGCGCTCAGCACGTTGACCCCGAAGCGCCCGGATTCGCGCACGATCGGAAGCGTGCGCGCGTTGTTCTCGAAGCACACCAGCGCGAGCAGTGGCTCGAGGGAGAGCGAGCACACGGCATTGGCGGTCATCCCGCCCGATGCGGCCGCCGAGGCGCTCGTGATCACCGCCACGCCGGTGGCGAACCGGCCGAACACCTCGCGGAACAGCTCAGGATCGGGTTCCGAGGACGCCATTGCGAGTCGTTATAGCCGGTCGAGGCGTGGCCGCGGGGCATGGCCCCGCGGCCGATTGGCTTCAGGGGCGGCGTGGGCACCGATACGGCGTCACTCGGGCCCAGTGCCCTCGCGGCGCATTCGACCAACGACCCACGGGACGCCGTATCGGCGTCACGCCACGTTCCCGGCGCCGGCCCCTGTGGTTGCCGCCGTCGGGACGATCGCGATCAGGGGCTTGAAGCGAACGTCGTGCCGGCCGGCGCCGGGATCACCAAGAGCTTCGCCGTAGACCGCGCGGCTCCTGCACGGCCAAACGGCGACCGGTCCCGCCGGCCTGTCCTTCCGTATGATCCGCCCCCGAATGAGTCGCCCCGCCAAGGTCCTCCTCTCGGGTGCGTTGCTCGCGGTCGCGGTCCTGCTGGCGAGCGCGTGCGGGAGCCAGAACGTCAACGTCCCCGGGGGCGATGCTGCCGTGAAGCACGGCGCGACGCTGTTCAACGCGCGCTGCGGCGGCTGCCACACCCTGTCCTACGCCGCCACCCGTGGCTCGGCCCAGAACGTGCGCACGGCACAGTTCAACAACGGCCCGAACTTCGACATCCGCTGCGAGCGACCGGTGGCCCGCGTCCTGTACGCGATCGAGAACGGGGGCTTCTCCGGTGTGATCATGCCGCAGAACATCGTGGTTGGACAGGATGCGATCGACGTGGCCAAGTTCGTCGCGACGTTCGCGGGGCACAAGGCGCCGAAGATCCCCGGCGTGGTCAAGTGCAATCAGACGCCGATCGGATCGGTCGCCGAGGCGCTGGCCCCTTCGGGGGCATCCACGAACACCGGGCCTTCGCCGCAGACGCTGACCGGAACGTCGACGACCTCCAAGCCCTAAGGGGGCCCACGCGGTGCTGGACATCCAGCTGATCCGTCGCGAGCCGGACGCCGTGCGAGCGGCGCTGACCCGGCGTGGCCCGACCGCTGCCGCGGCGGTCGACGAGGTGCTCGAGCTCGACCAGCGCTGGCGCGAGATCCGGACCGCACTCGAGGAGCTCAAGGCCGAGCAGAACAAGGCCAGCCGCGGGCGGAAGGGCCCGCCGACCCCCGAGGAGCGCGAGCAGCTGGTCGCGCTGGCCGCCCGGGGGCGCGAGCTGAGCGACGAGGAGACGGCGGTGCACTCCCGGCGAGACGCCCAGCTCGCCGGATTGCCCAATCTGCCGGCGCCAGACGCGCCCGGCGAGGACACCGTCCTGCGCGAGGTGGGCGAGTCCGGGCGGACCGGCCGCGATCACCTCGAGTTGGCCGGCTCGCGCATCGACATGGAGCGGGGCGCCCGCCTGTCGGGCTCGCGTTTTGCCTACCTGCGCGGGGACCTGGTCATGCTCGAGTTCGCGCTGGTGCGCTACGCGCTCACGAAGCTCCGCGGCGAGGGCTTCGAGCCGGTCATCCCGCCCGTGCTCGTGCGCGAGCGCGCGCTGTACGGAACCGGCTTCCTGCCCGACACCGAGCAGCAGATCTATCGCCTGCCCGAGGACGATCTCTACCTGGTCGGCACCTCCGAGGTGGCCCTGGCCTCGCTCCACGACGACGAGATCCTGGCCCAGGCGGATCTCCCGCTCCGCTACGCCGGGTTCTCGAGCTGCTTCCGGCGCGAGGCCGGCGCGGCCGGCAAGGACACCCGCGGGATCTTCCGGGTTCACCAGTTCGACAAGGTCGAGATGTTCGCGTTCGTGGAACCTGAGGAGGGTCCGGCCGAGCACGAACGGCTGCTGGCGATCGAGGAGTCGATCCTGACCGAGCTCGAGATCCCCTACCGGGTGGTGGCCATCGCCGTTGACGACCTGGGGGCGTCGGCGGCGAAGAAGTACGACTGCGAGGCGTGGCTGCCCGGCCAGGGTCGCTACCGCGAGCTCACCTCGACCTCGAACACCACCGATTACCAGGCCCGCCGGCTGGGCATCCGCTACCGCCCGGGCGAGGGCCGGCCCGAGCACGTCCACACCCTGAACGGAACCGCGGTGGCGGTCGGGCGCACGATCATCGCCCTGCTCGAGAACGGCCAGCAGGACGACGGCTCGGTGCGGCTGCCCGCGCCACTGGTGGCGTCAGGCGCGCCCGAGGTCCTGCCCCCGGCGGCCTGAGGCGGGGTGGCTAGGGCCCCGGGGGTGCAAAACGCCCGGAACTCAGCGCCACCGCCGCCGCCTCCGGGACATGAGCACCAGCGGGGTGCTTATGTCCCGCTCCTGGCCGCGGGCGGGGAGCTTTCGGGGCGTTTCCATCGGCCTTCCGGTGCCGACGCCGCGCCACCGCGGCCGTGCGTAACTATCTGTACTAGCCGACTAGCTGACGACGCGGAGCCGGCGGGGCTGCTGGTCGTCAAGGACCACGAGCGCCGCACGGGGCGGACCGCAGGACGCGACTCGGGCACGGAGCCGGACGCCGAACGTATTCCAGGGCCGCACGAAGGCACTAACCGGCTCGTCGGCGCCCGAGGCTGCCTCGGCCAGGGCGGCGGCGAACTTGGCGGGGCGGCCCGCCTCGGCGTCGGCCGGTACCAGGAGCTGCACCACGGGCTGGTTGACGGCGCTGTCCTCGGTCACGCCGAGGAGCGACTCGGCCCGCCAGGACATGGCCTGGACGAGCAGCGAGCTGTCGATCACCAGGAAGGCGTCGCGGTGGCTGGGCGCGATGTCCCGCCGGGTCTCCAGCATCACGCCAAGACCGCACGATCGGCACACGCGCGCCATCGGAGCGGGCGGTTGATCGCCCCGCGCCGGCGCCGCGCAATGGCCGCAGAACCAGGCGAACTCCACCGGTTCGGCGGCGGCCGATTGAACGAGTCTTAGTGTTGGACGTAGATCGGTAGTTCCCCTCATTGCCCCTGTACGGATGCTAGCTCGTGGCGTGCCGGAACGGAAGCGGCCGCCAAAGTTTTGTGCAACTTGTAGTGCCCCTCGACGGAGCTTGGGCCGAGCTTGAAACTCGAGCATCCGGCTGGACGAATGGCCAGCCGCCGGCGAAATCCGCGGGACCGACGAACGGGCCGTGGCCTCCACTCCGGAAACATGCAAATTGCGAGTTACGCACTTGTCCCGCGTGCCCGGATTCGGTATCGGCGATCGACACCCGTCCGGCGCTTATGACCTCCCTCTCGTGCCGTTCGTTACCCAGACGTCCGTGAGCGCTCACAAAAGTTGCCATTCGACCCCCCAGGTGGGGGGTTCTGAGGAGTATCGGAGTGACTTCGCATCGCTTCGCGGCGGCAAGCGCCCCATAGGCAGCGCGCGCCCCACCTCCCCCCGCTTAGAGAATCGGCCGTTCTGCCTTCCCGGCGCGCTAGGCTAGCCCGGCCGAACGGAGAGGTGCCGGAGCGGTTGAACGGGCGCGACTGGAAATCGCGTAACGGGGGTTAACCTTGTTCGGGGGTTCGAATCCCCCCCTCTCCGCTGCCCTGACCGTCCCGCCGCCGCGGTCCGGCGGTCAGAGCTTTCAGGCGGTCATAGCTGCCAGGCGCCGCCGCGGAGCAGAGGCACCTCGCCGCCACCGCGCTCGATCCCGGTCACGGCCACGTCGTTCGAGCCGATCATGAAGTCGATGTGGAGCTCGGAGCGGTTGACCCGCGCGTGGTCCTCCTCGCCGACCGTGAAGTCGAGCCCCTCGCCGAGCGCGATGTGGCTGGCCGCGTTCTCGTCCAGCAGGGTGTCGAAGAACACCGTGTCGAGAGTCCCGATGCGGCTGTCGCGGTCGACCAGCGCCACCTCGCCGAGTCGCGAGGAGCCGGTGTCCCTGCGGCTCAGTGCGCGAACGGCCTCGGCGCCCTGGTCGGCGTCGACCTCGACCGCCCGGCCGTTTTCGAACCGGACCCGCAGGCCGGTCACCATCGCGCCCGAGACGAACAGGGGCTTGGTCGAGCGCACGTAGCCTTCGGTGCGCTCGGGGTCGGGCGTGGTGAACACCTCCTCGGTGGGGATGTTCGGCGCGTGAACCACGCCGTCCACGGTCGCGATCCGAGCGCAGTGCCAGCGCGCGCTCGGGAGCAACCCAACCGTGAGATTGGTCCCCGGGCCCTCGA
Source organism: uncultured Solirubrobacterales bacterium (assembly GCA_963834675.1). Classification (GTDB taxonomy): domain Bacteria; phylum Actinomycetota; class Thermoleophilia; order Solirubrobacterales; family Solirubrobacteraceae; genus Palsa-465. The sequence continues at coordinate 1,665,953 of CAWICS010000004.1, read as the reverse complement.
AGCGCAGTGCATCCAGGCCCAGCTCGTCGAGCCTGCCGGCGGCCGCGATCAGTCCCTCCATGCGCTCCTCCCAGGCGGCTACCGGATCGGGCTCATCGACCCGGCAGATGTGGGCGACCTCTCGCCACAGGCGCTCGAGCGCGTCGGCCGGCTCGAGCTCCGGATACACCAGCTCGGCCCACGACGCCGTCGGGCACGGCGCGGCGGTCCAGTTCGACACGCGCTGGTTGACGATCTCGATCGACTCCCGCACGCGTGGGAGCAGGTCCTGGCCCAGGAGCGTCGGATCGATCCCGTCCATGATCCGCGGGGCGACGGGACCGGTCAACGCGATCGCCGCCGAACGGAGCTCGCCGAGCGCGCGCATTCGCTCGCCGTACCACGGCGGGACAAAGCCGAGAGTGTCGGGGTCAGCGTGCAGCATCCGGGCGTGCTTGATGTGGATGTCGAACACCGACAGATCGACGAACTTGGCGCCGGCCCGATACGCCGATGCGGCGATCGCCCGGGCCAGCGGCTCCTTGCCGGGCTCGGAGGCCAGCGAGACGATCTGGCCGGGCTGCACGTTGGCGCCGAAACGGACGATCAGGTCCGCCAGGGCGTGAATGCGGGCCTGGCTGCCGTCGGGGGTCATCGCTTCTGGGCAGGATGCCAGTCCGTCCGCATGCACGCATCGGCAACCATCGGCGCCCGTACTCACTGGCACGCAACCGGGGCCGGGGATTAGAGTCGTACCCGTGACGGGCCAGCTGCGCAATCTCGACGACGGACGCGCCGCCGTGCTCGAGTCCCTGTGCGAGACGATCGTTCCCGGATCCACCCGGGTCGGGCCCGTCGTCTATATCGACGCGCTGATGTCGGCCATGTCAGAGCCCGAGCGCGAGGCCGTGCAGCAGTCGATCGACGCGCTGACGGAGGCGGCGCCCGGCGGTGCCGAGGCCCTGCGCGAGCACGCGTTCACCCCAGCCTTCCTCCAGATCCGGGCCTTGGCCATCGAGGCCTTCTACAGCGACTTTAAAGCCCCCGGCGCGCCCGGCCCCAGCGCATACCACGAGATCGACTTCCACTCACCGCTGGCCATGCGGATCGACAAGAACTGGTCGTACCTGGGGATCGCCGGATGAGCACCGAGCGCTTCGAGGTGATCGTGGTCGGCTCGGGAGCCGGCGGCGGCGTGGTCGCGGGTGAACTCGCCGAACGGGGGCGAAACGTCCTCCTGCTCGAGGCCGGCGGCCACTACACCGCGGCGGACTTCACGCGCTGGGAGAGCAAGGCCGGTCATGACTTCTGGTGGCCGATCCGCTTCGCCTTCCCAGCCGGCGACTTCGGTCTCGGCCCGGTCACGCTGATCGGCGGGCGCTGCGTGGGCGGGAGCACCGTGATCAACACCAAGGTGGCGCTGCGCGCTTCCCAGCGCGAGCTCGACAAGTGGAACGTCGCCACCGGCGTGGCCCTGTCCCGCGAGGACCTCGATCCCTACTACGAGCGCGTCGAGCAGTATCTCGGTGTCCGGGAACGCACAGATGACTGGGACTTGAAGCCGTGTGTGCAGACCGCGAAGCGCGGCTTCGACGCCGTCGGGGCAAACCTCGAGCCGACCCGGGCCTATACGGATCACAACTGCATGCAGTGCGGCTCATGCCTGCAGGGCTGTCCGACCAACGCCGGCAAGTCGACGCTGAACACCTACATCCATCGCCACTGGCTCGGCCCCCACCTCACCTTGCGTCCCAACTCGTTTGTGAAGCGCGTGCTGATCGAGGATGGCGAGGCGACCGGGGTCGAGTACGTCGACGCCGCGACGGGCGAGAACCACCGCGCCCATGCCAACGCTGTCGTCGTCGCCTGCGGCTCGCTGTCGACACCCCAGCTCCTCATGCGCTCGGGCCTCGAGAACCCCAATGTCGGCCGCCACCTTGGCTTGCACCCGGCCCAGTTCGTGTTCGGCCTGTTCGACGAGCCCCAGGACGCCCACATGGTGGCCCCGATCAGCTCGCATTGCTTCGACTTCGCGGCCGATCAAGACGGCGGGTTCGTGGTCGAGGCGGTGACCGTGCAGGACCCGATCGGGTTCACGGTCAGCCTGTGCGACGAGAACGGCCCGATGTGGGGCCAGCCCCTCGTAAATGCCGCGAAGCAGTATCGCCGCTGGGTCGGGCTGCTCAACATGTCCAACGACGACAACAACGCACGAGTCGAGCTCGACGAGGACGGCCGCGAGCGCTTCTTCTCCGATTTCCATCCGGCCGAGCTCGACCGGATCAATGCCGCCCGTGAGCTTTCAACCCGTGTGCTGAAGGCCGCCGGCGCGAGCCAGATCCTGTGGTCGGGCTTGGCCACGACCCACATGCAGGGCAGCTGCCGGATGGGCGCCGATCCAGCCACCTCCGTGGTCGACGCCCACTGCCAGTCCCACGAGGTCAAGCGCCTCTACGTGGGGGACAGCTCGCTCCACGCCCGCACGCTGTCGGTCAATCCGTCGCTCACGATCATGGCGCTGGCCTGTCGCCTGGCCGAGCACCTCGACTCGGGGGCGGGCGGCCAGCTCGACGCGACGCGCCACGAGCAGCTGGTGGCGTGACGGGCGACGGCCTGTTCGCGAACCCGAGGTCCGTCGAGGCCCTGGCCGACCTGCTGGCCAACGTATGGCAGCTCGGCTACGTGACCACCGACCTCGACCGCGCGACCGAGTTCATGGCCGAGCGCTTCGGGCTAACCGACTGCCGCCGGCTCCCGTCGGACACCGCGACGTTCCTGGCCGGCGATCAGGCCGTCCCATGGGAGGTGAGCGTCGCGATGGGCGCCCGGGGCGGGCTGATCGTCGAGCTGATCGAGCCGGTGGCCGGCGAGATCGACTTCTATACCGACGTCCTGCCCGACGGGGGCGAGTTCGCGGTCCGCCTGCACCACGTCGCGACCTACACCGCGACCGGCGATGACGAGTGGGCGCGGATCGAGGCCCTCCTGGCCAGGTCGAACTTCAAGGTCGACTACACGGTGCTGATCCCGGGGCGCGTCCGGGCCGGCTACGTCGACACGCGCGCCGAGCTCGGCCACTGGCTCGAGATCTGCCAGCTCCAGCGCGAGGACATCGAGTTCTTCAGCGCGCTGGTCGCCGAGAGCGCCTAGTTCGGCCTCGGACTCGCCCCACGCCAGAAACTGGCGGGAAGGCGACAAGCGCGTCATGCTGTGCGCGACGCGTATCCCCAAGGAGGAGAGCATGGGCGAGACGAATCTCACCGGCCTGATGATGGACGACTATCCGCTGTCGCTGACCGCGATCGTGGAGCGCGCCGAGCTGCTCACGCCTGACCGGAAGGTCGTCTACCGGCGGCCCGATCACCAGGTCCACCGCACCACCATGGGCGATTGCGCCCGCCGGGCGCGGCACCTGGCCTCGGCGCTGACCGAGCTCGGGATCGGCTCGGGGGACCGGGTCGCCACGCTGATGTGGAACCAGCCCGAGCACCTCGAGGCCTACTACGGGGTGCCGCTCATGGGCGCGGTCATTCACACGCTCAATCCGCGCCTGCATCCCGACGAGCTCGGCTTCATCGCCGGCGACGCCGAGGACCGCGCATTGATCATCGACGAGTCGCTCCTGCCGGTGCTCGACTCGTTTCGGGATGGCTACAGCTTTCAGCACGTGATCGTGGTATCGCATTCGGGCGAGACCCCCGAGGGCGCCCTCGACTACGAGTCGCTGATCGAAGACCACGAGCCGATGAGCTGGCCCGCGCCCGACGAGCGGCGGGCCTGCGCCATCTGTTACACGTCGGGCACGACCGGGCGGCCGAAGGGCGTTCTCTACTCGCACCGCGCGCTGGTCCTGCACTCGTTCATGGCCGCGCTGCCGGACCAGATGAACGTGTCGATGCGCGACACCGTGCTCCCGGTCGTCCCGATGTTCCACGCCAACGCCTGGGGAATCCCCTACACGGCCACCATGGCCGGCGCATCGCTCGTCCTGCCCGGGCCGCACCTGGACGCCGAATCCGTCCTCGATCTCCTGGCCGACGAGAAGGTCACGCTCACTGCCGGCGTACCCACCGTGTGGATGGCCATGCTGGGGGCGATCGAGTCCGAGCCCGAACGGTGGGATCTGAGCGGATTGCACCGCCTGCTGGTGGGCGGATCGGCCGTCCCCAAGAGCATGATCGAGGGCTATCAGAAGCACGGCCTGACGATCGTCCAGGGCTGGGGCATGACCGAGACCTCCCCGCTGGCCAGCACCTCGACCGTGCCTCCGGAGCTCGACGACGCCTCTGATGACGAGAAGTTCGAATACCGCTCGCGGCAGGGCATGCCGGCGCCGTTCGTCGACATCCGCGCGCGCGGCGACGACGGAGAGCTGATCCCGTGGGACGACGAGACCATGGGTGAGCTCGAGGTCCGCGGGCCTTGGGTGGCCGCGGCCTACTTTCAGGGCACCGGCGCCGAGAAGTTCACCGACGACGGCTGGTTCCAGACCGGCGACGTGGTCAAGATCAACCGCCACGGGTGCCTCCGGATCACCGACCGCTCCAAGGACCTGGTCAAGTCCGGCGGCGAATGGATCTCCTCGGTGGACATGGAGAACCTGCTCATGGGCCATCCCGCGGTGGCCGAGGCCGCGGTCATCGCGATCCCGGACGAGAAGTGGGACGAGCGTCCGATGGCGATCGTTGTGCTCAAGGATGGATCCGAAGCCACGCCCGACGATCTCCGCGAGCACCTCTCGGGCCACTTCGCGAAGTGGCAGCTGCCCGAGCGAGTGGAATTCATCGACGAGATCCCGCGCACGGCGACCGGCAAGTTCAAGAAGATCGCGCTCCGTGAACAGTATGTGAAAACTCCGGTGTGAAAAGTTCCATACACGCCAGGTAGCCCTAATGCCGAAACACGTTACGGCTGATATACAACTGAATCGTGACGACAGAGAACCCAGAAGTCACCGCTAACGCGGCGACGACGCTGACCGGCACGGTCGTAGAAGCGCGCGATCTGCAGCGCCAGTACGGCGAAGGCGCGACCGCGGTGCACGCACTGCGCGGCGTCTCGCTTGACGTGGCACGCGGCAACCTGGTCGCGGTTATGGGTCCGTCCGGCTCCGGTAAGTCGACGCTGATGCACATCCTGGCCGGCCTCGACAAGCCGACCGGCGGCACGGTCACCATCGCGGGCACCGAGATCACCGGGCTCGACGACGGCGAGATGACCCGGCTGCGGCGCGATCACATCGGGTTCGTCTTCCAGTTCTTCAACCTGCTGCCGATGCTGACCGCCGAGGAGAACGTCCTCCTGCCGCTGTCGATCGCGGGCGAGAAGCCCGACCGCGAGTGGCTCGAGGAGCTGATGGCCAAGACCGGCCTGTCCGATCGCCAGAGCCATCGCCCATCCGAGCTTTCGGGCGGTCAGCAGCAGCGCGTGGCGATCGCCCGCGCGCTGGTCACCAAGCCGACGATCTTGTTCGCCGACGAACCGACCGGCAACCTCGACTCCAAGACCAGCGCCGAGATTCTCGATCTGCTCCGCGACTCCGCGCGCGACTACAACCAGACCATCGTGATGGTCACCCACGAGGCGCGGGCCGCCGCGATCGCCGACCGGATCATGTTCCTGGCCGACGGGTTGATCGTCAAGGAGTTGACCGACGCCGACCAGGCCCAGGTGCTCGAAGTGATGAGCACTTTGCAGTCGTGACCAAGGTCGCACTCCGGGGACTGCTGGGCCGCAAGCTGCGGGCGGTGCTGACCGCGTTCGCGATCGTTCTCGGGGTGGCAATGGTCAGCGGCACGTTCGTGCTCACTGACACGATCAAGTCGGCATTTTCGACCGTGTTCACCCAGGCGTACAAGAATGCCGACGCGGTGATCACCGGCAAGAGCGCGATCGGCACCGCGGCGGCGGCGACAACGGCGGCCCGAGATCCCCAGCCTGCCCGCCTCGCTGCTCACCCGGGTGCGGTCCCTGCCGGGAGTGGCCCAGGCCGACGGAGCGATCGCCGATCAGGCCCAGCTGGTGGGGCGCAACGGCAAGGTGATCTCGAGCGGCGGCGCGCCCGGCCTGGCCTTCAGTCACGACACGGCGGGCCAGCGCTTCACCCCGCTCAGCCTGACCAGCGGAAACTGGCCGAGCGCCCCCGGCGAGGTCGACATCGACGCCTCGACCGCGAGCAAGAAAGGCTTCAAGGTCGGTCAGGACATCGGGGTGATCGCGCGTGGCCCGGTGCAGCGCTTCCACATCGTCGGCACGGTCAAGTTCGCCAGCGTCTCCTCGCTCGGTGGCGCGACCATGGCGATCTTCACCCTCCCCGAGGCTCAGACGCTGTTCCAGAAGCAGGGGCGCTACGACCAGATCAACATTGCCGCAAAGTCGGGAGCCTCGTCCGCCCAGCTGGTCAGCCAGGTCAAGCCGCTGCTCGGGCCGAGCGCCCAGGTCAGGACCGGCCAGGCCCAGGCCGCGCAGGCGACCAAGGACACCAGCGGCTTCCTCAACATCTTCCAGGACTTCCTGCTCGCGTTCGGAGGAATCGCGCTGTTCGTGGGCAGCTTCGTGATCGCCAACACGCTGTCGATCACGATCGCCCAGCGGACGCGCGAGCTGGCCACCCTGCGCACGCTCGGCGCCACCCGTCGTCAGGTCCTCACCTCGGTGTTGGTCGAGGCGTTCGTGATCGGAACCATCGCCTCGGTGATCGGCCTGTTCCTGGGGCTGCTGCTGGCCAAGGCGCTGAACGCGCTGCTGGTCTCTTTCGGGATCGACCTGCCGCAGACGTCCACGGTGTTCAAGGGGCGGACGATCATCGTCGCGCTGCTCGTGGGGATCATCATCACGATGATCGCCGCCATGCGGCCGGCGCTCCGCTCCACCCGCGTGCCCCCGATCGCGGCGGCTCGAGAGGGCGCGCTGCTTCCGCCGTCGCGCTGGGCCAAGTACGGCACGGCCGCGGCCGGCGCGACGATCGTCTCCGCGATCGCGCTGATGCTGGTCGGCCTGCTGGCCAGCGGGCTGTCCACCGGGCTGCGTCTGATCGCGGTCGGCGTCGGCGCGATCGCGCTGTTCATCGGCGTGGCGATGCTGGCGCCGGTACTGGTTCCGCCACTGGTGCGGGTGCTCGGGTGGCCTTCGGCCCGCGTGGGCGGCTCGGCCGGCCAGCTCGCCCAGGGCAACTCCGGGCGCAACCCCGCCCGAACCGCCTCGACCGCCTCGGCTCTGATGATCGGCCTGGCCCTGGTCACGCTGGTGGGCGTGCTGGCGGCGGGGCTCCGGACGAATTTCGAGGGCTCGGTCAAGAAGGCGTTCATCGCCGACTACGCGATCACCGCGGAGAACAACTTCTCGCCGATCAGCCTGTCCTCGGAGAATGCGGCCCGCAAGGTCCCGGGGGTGACCGTGGTGTCCGGCGTGCGGGCCGGCACGGCCCGGGCGTTCGGCTCGAACATCAACCTCACCGCGGTGGAGCCGAACGTCGCCAGCGTGATCCAGACCGACTGGCAGAACGGCAGCCAGCAGGTGACCGCCCAACTGGGCTCCGACGGCGCGTTCGTCGACAAGGACTACGCCAAGGCCCAGCACCTTCAGGTCGGCTCGCCGCTGGCGGTCGAGACGCCCACCGGCCGCGTGCTGCACTTGAAGCTGGAGGGGATCACCAACCCACCCAAGGGCGGCTCGCCCTACGGCGACGTGACGATCTCCCAGCAACTGTTCGACACCCTGTACCAGAACCCCCAGAACCTGTTCACGCTGCTGAAGATCCAGGGCGGCGTGACCTCCGCCAACACAAGCCGGCTGGGCGCCGCGCTGGCCGGTTTCCCGGACGCCAAGGTCCAGAACCGCACCCAGTTCATCAACAACCAGATCTCGGGGCTGAACACGCTGCTGAACCTGCTCTACGTCCTGCTCTCGCTGTCGATCGTGGTCAGCCTGTTCGGGATCGTCAACACGTTGGTGCTCACCGTGTTCGAGCGCACCCGCGAGCTCGGGATGCTCCGGGCGGTGGGCATGAGCCGCCGGCAGGTCCGGCGCATGATCCGCCACGAGAGCGTGATCACCGCGCTGCTCGGCGCGGCGTTCGGAATCCCGCTGGGGATCCTGCTCGCGCTGATGGTCGGCGGCGCGATCGGCAGCATCGCGTTCACGATCCCCGTCGGCACGCTGATCATCTTCGTCATCGCCGCGATCATCGCCGGGCTGATCGCCGCCATCTGGCCCGCCCGGCGCGCCGGCAGGCTGAACGTGCTCGAAGCGCTCTCGTACGAGTAGGGGCTGGGCTCCGCCCAGCGTCCATGGGGCCGTTCCGCCGGGCATCCCTGCCCGGCGGCGCTCCGCGTCGTCAGGGGCGCATCAGCGCGAGCGACGTGGTGGCGTGCCCGACCAGCTTGCCGTCGGCCGTCCGCGCGTGGGCCTCGGCGAACGCCACCTGGCGTCCAAGGCGCAGCACCCGACCCTCCGCCTCGATCGCCCCCGTGTCGGCCCGCACCGCGGCCATGAAGCTCACTTTTATCTCGATCGTCGAGTAGCCCACTCCCAGCGGAAGCATCGTGTGCACAGCGCAGCCGGCGGCCGAGTCGAGCAGCGTGCAGAGCATGCCGCCGTGGACGAGCCCGATCGGGTTGTAGGTCGACTCGTCCGGCACGCACTCGAAACGCGCGCTGCCTTCACCGATCGAGACCAACCGCGCGTCGAACAGCTCCGCGATGGGCGGGCGTGGAAGCTGCCCGTCGACGATCGCCTGAAGGAGCTCCCGTCCGGACATCGAGGCCATCGCCGCGGCCGAGATCGACGGGTCCTCCCAAGCGACGGTCTTGCTCCGGGCGGTCGAACTGCTCATTGGGCCGCCGGCACGTTCTGCAGCCGCACCTGTCCGCGGGCGACCAGCTTGCCGTCCTCGGGCCGGCGGATCTCGACCTGCCAGAGCTGCTGGGTGCGGCCCTGGTGGATCGGCGTCGCCACCACATCCAGGCGGCCGGTGCGGTGCGGCCGCACGAAGTCGGTGTGGTTGGAGACGCCGACCGCCTGCATGCCCTGGTCCTTGACCGCCTCGAACGCGCCGGTGGTGGCGAACGACTCGATCGCGGTCGTGTACAGGCCGCCGTGGATGAGACCCCACGGCTGGTGGTGGCGCTCGTCGGCGGCGATCGAGCCGGTGACCCGGGTCGGGCTGCGCTCCTCGAACGCGATCTCCAGCAGCTGCATGAACTCGCTTGTCATGGCACCGATTCCACCGCGACCGCCGGCGCCGTCGCGGAGGCGCGACGGTCCACGAGGAGCAGGAACCCTACGACACCGCCGCCCAGGGATATCGCGGCCGTCACCACCCAGGCCCGCTGGTAGGCGGCCAGCATCGCGGCCGGCGACGCCGGCGACCCGAGCACCGCGATGAACACCGCGACCCCGATGGCCAGGCCGACCTGGCGGAGCATGTTGACCACCGCCGAGCCCGTCGCGAACGAACTCGGCGGGAGCGACGCCGCCGCCGTGGACATCAGCGTGGGCAGGGTCAGCCCCACGCCGATGCCGGTCAGGATCAGGCTGCCCAGCACCTCGCCGACGTAGTTCGAGGGCAGGCCCGTGGCCAGCGCTGCCCAAACCATGCCCGCGGCGAAGACCGTCGAGCCGAGCGCGATCACGAACGCCGAGCCGAATCGATCGATGAGCCGCCCGGTCGCCAGGAACGAGACGAAGGGCACCATGATCGGGCCGGGGACGATCGAGAGCCCCGTGCTCAGCGCAGACCAGTGCCAGACCTCCTGCGCCCACAGGACCCGGGACAACAGCATCGCACCGAACGCCATCGAGAACAGGACCGCCACTGCCGAGGCGCCGGTGAACGGCCGGACCCGGAACAGGGCGCGGTCGATCAGCGGGTTGGCGTGCCGCGCGGTGTGTGCCGCGAACAGCGCCAGTCCGGCGACCGCGAGGGCGAGCACGCCGATCGTCCGCACGCCGCCCCAACCCCAGCTGGCGCCCTGCACCAGGCCGAGCGTGAGCGCCCCGACCCCACCGGTGATCAGGACCGCGCTGAGGGCGTCGGGCCGGCGGACCGGGTGGCCCGGGACCTCGGGGAGCAGCCGCCACCCCGCGACCAGCGCGGCCAGGCCGATCGGCACGTTGACCAGGAACACCCACCGCCAGCTGGCGTCCACCAGCACGCCCCCGACGGCCGGTCCGAGCGCCGCGGCGAACCCGCCCACGGCGGTCCAGGTGCGGACCGCGCCGGACCGGCGCTCGGGTGGGAAGCTGGCCAGGATCAGCCCGAGCGAGGTCGGCGTGAGCAGCGCCGCCCCGGCTGCCTGGAGGACACGGAAGGCCACCAGCATCGGCAGGCTGGTGGCCGCCGCGCACGCAGCCGAAGCGGCGACGAAAACGGCGACGCCGATCAGGAAACCGAGCTTGCGGGGGTAGCGGTCGGCCAGTCGGCCGAACAGCACCAGCAGAGCGGCGTAGACGATCGCGTATGCGTTGAGCACCCACGACAGGCCGCCGAGACCCTGGACGCCGAAGTCCTTGGCCATCTGCGCCAGGGCGACGTTGACGATGAACAGATCGAGGCTGGCCAGCACGACGCCGGCGCAGACGATCAGGAGCACGAGGTCCGGCGAGGCGGGGGAGGGGCGAAGGCGCTGACTTAGGCTGGACATAGCCAGCAGACTATCATGCTGGCTAAGCCATGCAGAAGTCAGCTACCATTCATGGCATGATCAATGCCGTCCGCCTCACCGGAGCGCTCGAGCCTCGCTCGGGCTGGAAGGCTGAGCGGTGCACGATCGCCAAGGCGCTCGAGGTGGTGAGCACCCGGTCGGCGCTGCTGATCATGCGCGAGGCGTTCTATGGCACCACGCGCTTTGACGACTTCGCCGAGCGCGTCGGGATCAGCGAGCCGGTGGCCGCGGCCCGCCTGCGCGAGCTCGTCGACGAGGGCCTACTCGAGCGCGAGGACTACCGCGAGCCCGGCCAGCGCACCCGCCAGCAATACCGCCTCACGCCCAAGGGCGCCGATCTCTTCCCGGTCCTGGTCGCGCTGATGAAGTGGGGCGACCGGTGGCTGGATGACCGCGGCGGGCCGATCGAGCTGCTTCACCGCGACTGCGGCGAGCCGGTGAGCGTGTCTCTGCACTGCGCCGCCGGCCACGACGTGCAGAGCGGCGAGATCGACGTGGCTCGGCGCCGAGCTAGTCGTCCAAGAACGTCGTGAGCGCTGGGGCCACGCTGGCCGGCTCGTCGAGCAGGAACAGGTGGCCGGCGCCCTTGACGACTTCCAGGCGCCCGTGCGGCAATGCATCGGCCAGGTACCGGCCGTTGACGAGCGGCACGACCGGGTCGCGATCGCCGTGCATGACCAGCGACTCGTGGCGAACCGTGCGGATCCAGGGGTGGCTGCTCCACCCCGACAGCGCGTAGAGCTGGTAGAGGTAACCCAGCGCGCTCGGCGGCTGGAGGAGGCGCTTCTCGAGCCCGGACCGCAGCACGCCGGGATCGCGGGCGGTGCGCCCGCCGGCGATGATCGGCAGGATCAGCTCGGCCAGCTGCCGGTTCCAGTAGCGGGCCGGCGTGAGCATCAGCGCGGTGACGATCGGATCGGGCGGCATGCTCGGCAGCCCGGGCGTCGTCGCGCACAGGATGAGCCGGCGAATCCGCTCGGGGGCCCGGTGGGCCACCTCCTGGGCGACGATCCCTCCGAGGGAGTAACCGAGGACGTCGAGCCGGTCGTGGCCGAACTCATCGAGCAGCTCGGTGACCAGCCCGGCCAGCTGGGGCATGCGCAGCGGCCAGCGCGGCCGGTCCGAGCGTCCGGTCCCCGGAAGATCGAAGGCGATCAGCTCGCGGTCCGGGGCCAGCTCGCGCACGAGCGGCTGCCACATCTCGAGGTTGGCCCCGAGCCCGTTGATGAGCAGCAGCGGCTGACCTTGACCGATCCGTGCCACCCGCACCGACGCGGAGGCGGCCGTGGCAACGAAATCGACCGTGGCCTCGGGCCACGGTCTGCTCCGCGTGCGTTCGTCCGTGCGCTGTTTCATCCCTGCCGCGCTGGACTATAAGCGCTGCGGCGGAGGGGAGGGCCGGCTACGCGTCCGGAGGCTGCCGGCGCTCGAGCACCCGCAGAATGGCCGCGTCGTCCACCCCGAGCTCCGCCAGCACCGGCCCGATCTGCTGGTCTCGGGTCAGCGCGAGCAGCACGTCGCGGGGCTGGACGCCCTCTCGGCCGTCGTCGAGAGCGCGAGCGGCGGCGACCATCAGCAGCCGGCGGAGCCCGGCGGCGGGACCGACCCGGATCCACTCCTCGAAGCCGTTGCCGCTCGCTGGGCTCGGGCCGGAGAGCTCCGGCTGTGCCCGCGGCTCCGGGCCGGCAAGCAGCCGCAGCACTTCCGCCCGGATCCGATCCGGCTGGGCGTTGCAGTCGAGCAGGATGCGCGCCGAGACGCCCTCGCGCAGGGTGATCAGGGCGAGCAGGAGATGCTCGGGGCCGATGTAGTTGTGTCCGAGTCCGCGCACCTCCTGCATGGCGACTTCGAGCACGCGCTTGGCGTCAGGGGTGAACGGGACCTGTCCGGGACTTCCATCGTTGCCGACGCCGACGATCCGGACCACTTCCCCCCGCACGCGCTCGAGCGTGATGTCGAACGATTCGAGTGTCTGGGCGGCCAGGCCCTCATGCTCGCGCAGCAGTCCGAGCAGAATGTGCTCGGCGCCGGCGTGGTCGTGCTTCAGCGTGCGGGCCTCCTCCTGAGCCAGGGCCACGACCTGCCGGGCGCTCTGGGTGAACCGCTCGAACAAGGACCTAGGATCCCACCGCGGCCGCGGGCAGGCAAGCTCGGCCGGGGGGACCCGCGGATCACGCGAAGGTCACACCGCGCCGGTCGAACGCAATAGGCTGCGCCCGGAGCAAACCACGAGGAGGGAGCAATGGGGATCAGTCGGCGAATGGTTGGGATCTGCGTAGCCATGGCGTGCATCGTCGGGCTCGCGGCGATCCCGGTCGCATCGGCAAAAACAGGAGCGCGAACCCAGCGGACGGGCGACACGTCGTCTTGCGTGCTGGGCAACCGATCCGGCCGGATCAAGCACGTCATCTACATCCAGTTCGACAACGTCCACCTGCGACGTGACAACCCCAACGTGCCTTCCGACCTGGAGCAGATGCCGCACCTGCTGAACTTCCTGAAGGGCAACGGCACGGTGCTGAACAAGCAGTACACGGTGCTGATCTCGCACACGGCGGCGGGCATCACCAGCTCGCTCACCGGGCTGTATCCCGATCGGATGGGTCTCACCGAGACGAACGGCTACGACTACTACCCGCCGAGCGGCACCCCCGCATTCAGCTCCGCCTTCAAGTATTGGACCTCGCCCGTGTCGAGCACCGACACCCTGCCGAACATGGTGAACGGTGACTCCGGTCAGCCGAAGACGGCGCCGGCCCCGTGGGTGTCCTACACGCGGGCCGGGTGCGACGTGGGCAACGTGTCGGTCGCCAACACAGTGCTCGAGAACAACACCAGCGACATTTCCAACGTCTACGGTGCGGGGTCGCCAGAGGCGGCGGAGGAGTCGACCGCGAAGGGGCAGGCCGACTTCGTGGGCATCTCTGTCCACTGCGCCCAGACCCAGACGAGCGTGTGCAACAGAAGCGCACATGCCAAGCCTGACCTGCTGCCCGACGAACCCGGCGCCTACAACGGCTTCAGCGCGCTGTTCGGCGCCAAGTACGTCGACCCCGCGATCACCGGAGGCAGCGCGGCGGTCAACGACATCAATGGCAATCCGATCACCGACCCGAGCGGCAACCCCGGCTTCCCCGGGTTTGACAGCATGAGCGCGGCGAACTCGCTCGGGTACGTCGCCCAGATGCAGGAGGCGGGCGTTCCGGTGACGTTTGCCTACGTCTCCGACCTGCACGACAACCACTCCGGGGGAGGCGCGTACGGACCGGGTGAGAAGGGTTACGTCGACGCGCTCAAGAGCTATGACGACGCGTTCGGCAAGTTCTTCGCGCGGCTGGCCGCCGACGGCATCAACAAGCGCAACACGCTGTTCGTGGTCACGGCCGACGAGAACGACCACTTCGCCGGTCAGCAGGCGCAGAACTGTGACGGCGTCAACGTCCCGTGCACCTACAACACGGCTCCCGGTGACGCGACCGGCGGAAAGCCCGCGCACGGGATCTTCGACGTGACGAACGGTGCCGCCGCAGGCTCGGATTCGTCGACCTGGAATGGCCCGACCACGTGGCCGCCGGCCGGCGTCAACGGGCCGCTGGTGGGCGAGGTGGGCTACAACCTGCCGTGGCTGATGGGCCCGAGCTTCAGCGGCTACGACATCTCGTTCGATTCGGCGCCCAGCTTCTACATCGATGGTCAGCCGCAGGCCGAGGACTCGAGCGGCAACGTCGTGGTCAACCCGACCCTGCGGAGGTTCGAGCAGAGAGCGGGGAACCTGAAGGCGTTTGATCCGTACATCGACTCCACGAAGCTGACACCGGTGGCGCGGTATCTCGTCGACGAGCCGACGCTGAAGGCCCTGCACATGATCAATGCGGATCCGGCGCGCAACATGTCGTTCACGATGTTCTCGCAGCCCGACTACTTCTTCACGACCTCCAAGTTCGTATGCCCAAAGGGTCAGGGATGCGTAAACGATGGCTTCGCGTGGATCCACGGTGACTACTCGAACGACATCGGGCAGACGTGGCTCGGAGTGGTTGGTCCCGGCGTGCGCGACGACGGGATCGACGACCGAACCTGGACCGATCACACCGACATCGTTCCAACGATGGACGCGCTGACCGGTCTGCACCCGGATTACACGCCGGACGGACGCGTGATCACTCAGGCGCTCAACCAGCGCGCGGACCGGGGCGAGGACGCCCACTCCTCACAGCTGCTCGGCGCCCTGTACAAGCAGCTGGACGCTCCGTACGGCGCGTTCAATCACTTCCTGATCGTCGCCTCGACGAACGGGATCAAGTCAGACGACGCCACCTACCAGTCAACGGAGAGGGCGATCCAATCGCTGGCCGGCCAGCGCGACGCACTCGTCGTGCAGATGCGGAGCGTGCTGAATGGCGCCGCGCACGGGCATAGCGAACAGATGATTCGTCAGGGCTGGGAGCTGCTCGGGCGCGCCTGGGCGCTGTCCCGCAGATAGTCAGACGTGCGGGGGCCCGAGCCTGCTGCGGCGGGCTCGGGCCCTCCCGCCGGGCGGCGAAGAGCGCCGCCGGAGCCACGCTTCGGTAACGGGTCAGTCGCCGCTGTTGTACTTGAACGAGATGCCGAGCCGCACCCTGTAGTTGACCAGTGACCCGTTTTCGATCGTCACGTCCTGACGGATCACCTCGGCGACGCGGAGATCACGGACGGTCTTAGCGGCAGTCTCGACTGCGTTGCGCGCGGCGGCTTCCCACGACTCGCTGCTGACGCCGATTACTTCGGTGACGCGATAAACGCTGTCTGCCATGCTGCGCTCCCTCGTTGGTGGTGGACTGTTCGACCCTACCGCGCCCCGCCGGGGCGGGCAAATGTGGGTTGTGCTTCGATCAAGCCATGGAGACCGAGTCACACTTCGGGCCGGCGCTGAACTGGCAATCGGCGGCGCGTCCTGAGCGCACCGTGCTGGAGGGCCGTCACGTCCGCCTGCGACCGTTGGACGCGCTGGCTGACGCCGAGGCCCTCCACGCCGAGTCCCATCCGCCGGCGGGCGACCCAGGTCACTGGGCCTACCTGCCGGGCGGCCCGTACCGCGACGTCGCCGGGTACCGCGAAGCCCTGGTCATCGACCAGCGCTCCGAGGATCCGTTGTTCTTCACGCTGGTGAACCCCGCCGATGAGCGACCGGTCGGCATTGCGTCATACCTGCGGATCACGCCGGTGCACGGGAGCATCGAGATCGGCCACATCTGGTTCGGCGCGTCGCTGCGCCGAAGCACCGCGGCCACCGAGGCGATCTACCTGCTCGCCGCCAATGCGTTCGACGACCTCGGCTACCGCCGGCTGGAATGGAAGTGCAATGCACTCAACCAGGCCTCACGCCGGGCGGCCGAGCGCTTCGGGTTTGGCTTCGAGGGGGTGTTCCGTCACCACATGGTGGTCAAGGACCGCAACCGCGACACCGCCTGGTACGCGATCATCGACGACGAGTGGCCGGCGATCCGGGATGCCTTCAACGCCTGGATGCGTCCTGAGAACTTCGACGACGCCGGCCGCCAGCGCCGCCGCCTCGGCGAGCTGACCGCCGCCGCTCGGGACAGTGTCGGCTGAAGACAACAAGCGCCTGGTCCGCCGGCTGGTCGAGGAGGCGGTGGCCCGGCGGAACCCTGACGTCGTCGACGAGATCGCCACCGGGGAGTTCGCCAGCGCGGCGAAGCGCTGGGTCAGCCCATTCCGCAGTGCCTTCCCCGACTTCGAGATGGAGATCGTCGAGTTGATCGCAGAGGGCGATGCGGTGGTCGGCCATTTCCGCTGCTCGGGCACCCACCGCGGCGAGTGGCTCGGGCTGCCCGCCACCGGCCGTCGCTTCGAGGGCGTCGACGAGATCTACATCTTCCACGTCCGCGACGGGAAGCTGTCCTCGGCCGTCGGCGTCGAGGACAACCTGACGCGAATGCGTCACCTCGGCATCCTCGCCGCGAACTAGGCTCCCCGGCCACCATGGGCGGGAGCTCGCCACCGTTTCGGGTCCGCTTCCGGGTCCCACTGACGCTGGTCCCGGTGTTGGTCGGCGTCGCGGCGGTGGCGGCGCGGTGGAACCGGCGGGCTGTTCTTCTGGTTCCACGCCCTGGCCAACGGGCACTCGGAGACGCCCGACCTCGCGGTGACAAACCGCCCTCAGCACCCGCCCCGAGCCGAGCGGTTGTTCTGTCGGGGCGGGCTCAGGCGGTTTTCCGGTTCCGAGCCCGAGTGAACCCCCTACTTCGCGCGCATCCGGTTGTTCCGCGCGTTGTGCTCCACCTCGGCCAGTCCGAGCCGCTCGAGCACGGGCGGGACGTAGATGCCGAATCGGCCGCGCAACCCCTTCTTGAGGCCGTACCAGCCGCCGACCGGGTTATCCGCCGAGCGCGCCCATGCCTCGACGGTGCCGTCCGCGGCGGGCTTCTGCTCGTCGGCGTTGCCGAGCGCCATCCAGTCGCCGTGCGCGCGGAGCATCTCATGCAGGTCGGTGATACAGCGCAAGTGGTAGCGCAGCTCGGTGCTCCCGACTACAACCACGAGCGCCGGGGGATCCGAGGTCGGATCCTCGTAGGCCTGGTACTGCGACTTGCCGGGCGGCGTGCTGAGTACCCACGGATCCTCGCGCGTCCCCGAGCCGGTCGAAGCGGTGGTGCTCATAAACGCTCCTCTCATCCGTAACGAGACGGTTACGGTAGCATGACGGTTACGGATCTGTCGTACCCTGAGTGGCAGTGCCCGACGGTCTCCACAGAGCCGCGCTCGACGCCCTGGGCGATCCGAACCGGCGCGCGATCGTCGAGATCCTCAGCCGCGGCGGCCGGTCGGTCCAGGAGATCGCCGACCAGCTGCCGATCAGCCGGCCCGCGGTGTCCCGCCATCTCCGGCTGCTCAAGGGCGCCGGCCTGGTGGACGATCAGGCCGAGGGCACGCGGCGGGTCTATCAGTTGCGCGACGAGGGGGTCGAGGCGATCCGGCGCTACTTCGCCCAGGTGTGGGATGAGGCGATCCCCCGGTTTCGCATCGTGGCCGAGAACACTCGCCCGGACTCGCCATGAGCGCCGAGCCGCTGGTGGTCGAGTTCGAGGTCGGCGCGCCGCCGGCTCAGGCCTTCGACGCCTGGACGCGCCGGTGTGCGACCTGGTGGCCGGCCTCGCACACGATCTGCCGCGAGCCCGCGGCGATCACGTTCGAGCCCCACCCGGGCGGCCGGATCGTCGAGCGTGCCCCCGACGGCGCCGAGCATCAGTGGGGGACGATTCTCGACTGGGATCCGCCGGCCCGGCTGCGCTACCTGTGGCATCTGTTCTTCGATCCGAGCGAGGCGACCGAGGTCGAGGTCACCTTCACCGCCCGCGAGGCCGGCACCGCGGTCCGCCTCGAGCAAAGGGGATGGGAGCGGCTGGGCGATGCTGGCCCGCCGCGCCGCGACCGCACGCGGCAGGCGTGGGCCGCGATCACGGCCCGCTTCGCCGCAGCGTTCTGATGACGATCAGCGTGCGCGCTTGCGCCGGGCCCGGATCACGAGCCGGTCGACGAAGACGCCGAGCAGGAACGCGAACACGATCACCACGAGCAACGGCGTCTGGCCGGTGGCGACCAGCCAATGAACCTTCACGTCGTCGAGGTTGAGCAGCGCGAATGCGGTCACCACCGCGCCGAGGACCCCGGCCGAGATCACGCGCGTACGCTGGCGGCGCTCAGCCGGCATCCGGCCCGATGTGCGCTTCTCGGCGCTGGATCCCGGGGCTTCCGTGAGCCCCTCGAAGTCCATCCCTTCACCGCTCACGTCGTACGGAGCGTACTCCCCTCACGGACTCAGTTCGCGTCGGTCGCGATCCGGTAGCGGTGTTCGGGCCGGCCGGTGACGCCGTAGTGAAGCCGCAGCTCGATCCTGCCCTGGCGCGCCAGCTCGGCGAGGTAACGCTGTGCCGTGGAGCGGCTGATCCCGACCTGCTCGGCGATCTCGGCGGCCGAGACGTCGTCTCCGGCGGCCTGGAGAAGCTCGCGGATGCGGGACATCGTCGGGCCGGATTGGCCCTTGGGCAACGGAGCGGGACCGCGGAGCAGACCAAACAGAGCGTCGACGTCGTGCTGCTCGGCCTCGCTGGTGCGCTCGAGCCTCCCGCGCATGTCGCGGTAGGCGCCCAAGCGTTCCTCGAGTTGACTGAAGGTGAATGGCTTAACCAGATAGTGGACCGTGCCCAGCTGCATCGCGGCGCGGACGCTGGCCATGTCGCGGGCGGCGGTGATGACCAGGAAGTCGGGACGGTGCCCCCTGCCGGCGAGCGCCTCTCGGACGAGATCCAGCCCGTGTCCGTCCGGGAGGTAGAGGTCGAGCAAGACCAGCATGGGCGCCAGGCGCCGGATCTCGGCTCGGGCGCTGGCCAGGCTCGAGGCGTGGCCCGCGACTGCGAAGCCGCGAACTTTGCGCACGTAGGCGCCGTGGATCGTGGCCACGTGATAGTCGTCCTCGACGATCAGGGTGCTGATCATGCGCCCACCTCCACGCCGCCCCGGGACTTGGTCGGGAGCACGACTGTGAACGTGGTGGGACCCGAACAGTCAACGTCGATCGTCCCCCCGGCCCGACTCACCAGCCGGCGCACCAGGGCCAGTCCGATCCCGCGATGGCGCCTGTCGTCGGGGGCCTTGGTCGTGAACCCGTCGGTGAAGATCCGCCGGCTCAGCTCGAGAGGGACGCCGGGCCCGGTGTCCCACACCTGGATCTGAACGTGTTGCCGGCAATAGCTCACCCGAACCGTCACCCTGGCCTCGCCGGATCCCGCAGCGGCGTCGATCGCATTGTCGATCAGGTTGCCGACGATCGAGAGCACCATGTTGGTGTCGAGCTCGGTTCGCGGCAGGCGCGAGTCCTCGGACAGATCCAACCGAACCCCGCGTTCGGCCGCGACGGTCGTCTTGGCCAGCAACAGCGCCGCGATCTCGGGCGCCTCGACGCGCTCGCGGATCGCCTCCGCACGCCCCGCCGTATCGTCGGAGACCTCGAGCGCGTAGCGGATCGCCGCCTGCTGGTCGCCGAGCTCGACCAGTCCGGCGACCGTGTGCATCCGGTTGGAGAACTCGTGCTGCTGCGCCCGCAGGGCATCCGTGAGCGCATCCACGTTGTCCAGCTCCCGCAGCAGCCCTTCGAGCTCAGTGCGGTCGCGCAGGGTGACCACGGCGCCGAGATCACGTCCCTGCCGGACGACCGGCATGCGGTTGACCATCAGGATGTGCTCGTCGGTGACGACGACCGTGTCGACGCCGGTGAGTGTCCCGCCCAGCAAATCGGAAAGCCTCCGATGCGGGACCACGTCCTCGATCGGCCGGCCGACCGGATCGCTGTCGAACGGGACCAGGCGGCGCGCCTCGTCGTTGAGGAGCGTCACGCGCCCCTGGGGGTCGAGCGCGATCACTCCCTCGCGGATACCGTGCAACATCGCCTCGCGCTCCTGCACGAGCGCCGCGATCTCATCGAGCTCCAGGCCGAACGTGCTCCGCTTCAGCCGCCGCGCCAGGCTGAGCGAGGCGACCACGCCGATGGCCAGCGCGCACGCAAAGTAGAGGAGCAGTGAGGGGATGCCGTGGAGCAGCTGGTCCGACACCTGCCCCTCGAGGATCCCCGCGGAGACCTCCCCGATGATCGGGGCATCCGCTTCGCCGGGTGCGCGGATCGGCACTTTCGCGTTGGCGGACACGCCGAGGTTCCCGTGGTCGACCCCCAGGTGGTCCTGCCCGTCAAGCGCGACCACCGGCTCGGTGATCCGCTGGCCGACCAGCGCCGGATTCGGGTGTGAATAGCGCACGCCGTGTCGGTCGATCACCACGATGTAGGTTGCACCGGTCTCCTGGCGGACCTGCGTGGCCAGCGACTGGATCAGCCGACGGTCGGCGTCGTTGCGCCGCGCCAGGGCTTGGCGGATCGACGGCGTAGCGGCGAACGTCTGGGCGATGGCCAGCGCCCGCTTCTGGTAGTCGTGCTCGAGCTCGGTGCGTTGACTGAGCGTCACGAGCACGAAGCCGACCACGGTGCTGGCCAGGAGGATCGCTACCACGCTGGCCAGGATCCGGGTCGACAGCTGGCGCCTGCGTCTCATCGTTCAACCCTCGCTCGAGCGTCGAGTCTACGCCTCCATGCGGTGAGCAAAACGCGCAAAACCGCCGGAAACGCAGCTTAGTCGAGTAACTGGCACAAGCCTTGGCGGCCGCTCCGCCGGCGCGTACGTTGAATCACATCTCGACGAAGCCGTCGAGTGAGGGATTGGTTTTTCAGGAGCGAGGAGAGCGATGACAATGGTGAGTACGTTGGCCCGACGGCCGGGGGTGGATGCGATCACAGTCCGCGACGCGGCCGTCCCGGCATCGGCGGCGCCGGCCGCGAAGATCGAGTTGAGCGGCGTGACCAAGCGGTTCGTCACCCCGACGGGGTCGGTGTTCACGGCGATCAGAGACGTCGACCTGGTCATCGAACCGGGTCAGTTCTGCGCGATCGTCGGTCCGACGGGGTGTGGCAAGTCGACCACCTTGTCGCTGGTATCCGGTCTGGACCGTCCCACTGCCGGCCTCGTGCAGGTCGGCGGGAGCGCGGTGGACGGGATCGGCGGCGACATGAGCTTCATGTTCCAGACCGACGCGCTGCTTCCGTGGAAGACGGTTCTGGGCAATGTAGCCATGGGGCCGCAGTTTCGCGGCGTGGCCAAGAAGGAGGCCCAGGCTGACGCGCGTGACTGGCTGCGGCGGGTGGGATTGTCCGGATTCGAGGACCACCACCCCCATCAGCTCTCGGGCGGCATGCGCAAGCGCACGAGCCTGGCCGCGGCCCTGATCAACCGGCCGTCGATCCTCCTGATGGACGAGCCGTTCGGCGCGCTCGACGTCCAGACCAAGGCGATCATGTCCAACGAGCTGCTCGGGCTGTGGGAGCAGACGCGCCCATCGGTCGTCTTCATCACCCACGACCTCGAGGAGGCGATCGCGCTCGCCGACCGAGTGGTGGTCATGACGGTCAGCCCCGGCACGGTCAAGGCCGTGTTCGACATCGACCTCCCGCGACCTCGCGGCGCGGTGCAGGAGATCCGCTTCGACCCGCGCTTCCTCGAGCTGCATCACCAGATCTGGGAGTCGTTGCGCGAGGAGGTTCAGCGCGCCTACGAACGTACTGCCAAGGCACCGAACGGCGAGGGAGGAGCACGATGAGTGCAGTCGCGTTCAATCGTGAACTGGGGAACATGTCACCGTCCGACGAGGCGACGATCGCCGCTCTCGCCCGCAGGCGCACGCAGCGGCGGCGGCTCGCCGTTTGGGGCGCCCGGGTGCTCCTGGCCGTCGTCGTCATCGGCGGCTGGCAGCTCTTGACCGACGCGAAGATCGTCGACAAGTTTTTCTGGGGCCAGCCGAGCGGGATCGTCACCCAGCTGCGCGACTGGGTCAACCAGGGGACCCAATACGGATCGATCTGGCTGCAGATCTGGGTCACGATGAAGGAGGCCCTGCTCGGGTTCTTGGTCGGTGTCGGCGCCGGCGTGATCGTGGGTGTGACGCTGGGCCAGAATCGCTTTCTGGCCGATGTGGTCCAGCCATACATCAAGGTCCTGAATGCGATCCCGCGGATCGTGCTCGGGGCCCTGTTCACCGTTGCCCTCGGCCTGGGCACGAGCTCCAAGGTCCTGCTGGCCGGGGTGCTGGTGTTCTTCGTGGTGTTCTTCAACGCCTTCCAGGGCGTGCGGGAGGTCGACCGCAACCTGATCAACAACGCCCGCGTCCTCGGCGCGTCCAAGCTGCAGGTCACCCGCCATGTGGTGCTGCCATCGGCGGTCACGTGGATCATCGCGAGCCTGCACGTGGCCTTCGGGTTCGCGATCATCGGCGCGATCGTCGGCGAGTACATGGGCGCGCAGAAGGGGCTGGGGTTGGTGATCGCGACCTCGCAGAACAACTTCAACCCCAACGGCGTGTTCGCGGCGATGTTCATCATCGCGATCGTCGCGCTCACCGCCGAGGGGATCATCGGTTGGCTCGAGCGTCGCCTGCTCGCGTGGCGCCCGGCGTCTGCCACTGAAACCGCCGGCACCTAGCCAGGCGGACCACCTCACGCGCCCGTCTCAGGCGGGCCCGCAGTAGTCACTTACGACCCATCGGGAGGAGTCCCTTACCCATGTTCAAACGCAAGATCACACTCGCGCTCGGGGCTGCCGCCCTGGCCGCCGGAGTCGCCGCATGTGGCTCCAGTTCCAGCAGCAGCAGCGGTGGCGCCGCCAACGCCGCCAACACCAGCAAGAGTTCAAACCTGCCGACCGTGACCATGATGGTCGGCGGGATCGACAAGCAGATCTACCTGCCCTATCAGCTCGCCCAGAACCTCGGCTTCTACAAGAAGTACGGGGTGAATATGCAGCTCTCCACCGAGCAGAACGGCGGCGTAGGGGCCGAGGAGGCCATGGCCTCCGGCCAGGTCGACATGGCCGGGGCGTGGTACGTGCACACGATCGACTTCCAGGAGAAGGGCAAGGACGTGATCAGCGTCGCGCAGCTGAGCGGCGCGCCCGGCGAGCGCGAGATGTGCGCCAAGGGCACGACGATCACCTCGCCGGCACAGTGGAAGGGCAAGACCCTCGGGGTCACCGACATCGGTTCCGGCACCGACGAGCTCACTCAGTACATGGCCCATCGCTCCGGGCTAACCACCCAGCAGTACAGCCGCGCCGCGGTGGGGGCCGGCCCGACGTTCGTCGCCGGGCTTCAGCACCAGCGGATCGCGTGCGGGATGACCTCGCAGCCGACCGCCGGCGCGGTCCAGACCAAGGGTGTCGGCTACAGCGCGATGAACCTGGCCACGACGAGCGGAGCCGAGAAGTGGCTCGGTGGCGCCTATCCGGCCGCCGGGGTCCTGGCCCAGGCCTCGTGGGTCAACTCGCACAAGAAGGAGACTCAGGCCGTGGTCGACGCGCTGGTGGCCACGATGCACTGGATCGCCACCCACAGCGCGGCCCAGATCGCCGACGCGATGCCGCCGGCCTACGTCTCGAACGGCCTGACCACGAAAGCCGACTACATCAGCGAGCTCGCCGGAGACAAGGGTCAGTTCCTGCCCGACGGGATGATGCCCGCCAGCGGACCGCAGACCGTGTACACGATCGAGAAGTTCATCGGTAACGCCCCCCACCCGATCAACCTCGCCGGCACGTACACCAACTCCTACGTGGTCGCGGCGAACAAGCTCGAGGGATTCACCAAGTAGCCCCCACCCAGTGCCCCCACCCCACCCGGGACCGCTGCCAAGGACCAGGCAGCGGTCCCGGGCCGAAGTTCGGTCGGTTCCTCGTCACATCTGTGCAACGGCGCGTGTCATGTCGGTAGAACCTCGAAACCGACCTGGAGGACCGACATGCAGCCCCGTATCGAGAACCCAGCCCTGACCGTTCCCGGCGCCATGGCCGCCCTGCAGAGGCTGGGCGCCGCCGTTCGTCACTCCGGGCTGCCCGCGACGACCCTGTATCTGATCGAGTTGCGGGCCAGCCAGATCAACGGGTGCGCCGTGTGCGCCGACATGCACTCGCGTGAGCTGAAGGCCGCGGGCGAGTCCGACGAGCGCATCTTCACGCTCGCTGCCTGGCGCGAGACTCCGTACTTCAGCGACGCCGAGCGCGCGGCCCTGGCGCTCACCGAGGCGGCCACCCGGCTCGCCGATCGTTCGGACCCGGTCCCGGACGAGATCTGGGAAGAGGCGGCCCGGCACTACGATGAGGCCCAGCTCGGCGCTCTGGTTGTCGCGATCGCCGGCATCAACGCGTGGAACCGGATCAACGCCACCACCCGGCAACTCGCCGGCGACTGGGTCAGCCAGTGGATCGCCCAGCCCGCCGGCCAGGCGGCCTGAAGGACAGGCGCGATGGATGATCAGCAGTGGCTGGCCGAGCGCTTCGAGGAGCACCGCCCGCGTCTGCGGGCGGTGGCCTACCGGATGCTCGGCTCGCTCAGCGAGGCAGACGACGCCGTCCAGGATGCCTGGCTGCGCGTCAGCCGGGCCAACACGAGCGAGATTGAGAACCTCGGCGCCTGGCTGACCACGGTCGTGGCCCGCGTATCGCTCAACCAACTGCGCTCGCGCAAGGCTCGGCGTGAGGCGGCACTTGACGTGTACGTCCCCGATCCGGTCATCGACCCGGCCGACGGCACCGACCCCGAGCACGAGGCGCTGATGGCCGACTCGGTCGGGCTCGCGCTGCTGGTCGTGCTGGAGACGCTGACACCGCCGGAGCGGCTCGCCTTCGTACTGCACGACATGTTCGGGGTGCCGTTCGACCAGATCGCGCCGATCGTGGATCGCTCCTCGGACGCCGCTCGGCAGCTGGCCAGCCGGGCGCGACGGCGGGTCCGCGGCGCCGCTCCGGTCCCGGACGCCGATGTGCGCGCGCAGTGGGCGGTGGTGGAGGCGTTCGTGGCCGCCGCCCACGAGGGCAACTTCGAAGCGCTGCTGGAGGTACTCGATCCCGACGTGGTGCTTCGGTCCGACGGCGGCGGCGTCACCGACCTGTCTCGTCTGATCCGCGGCGCCGAGGCCGTGGCCAGGTCCGCCAGCATGTGGTCGCGAGTGGGGCTCACCCAGCGACGCGCGCGGGTCAACGGCGCGCCGGGATTCGTCTCGCTGCGCGACGGGCGGCCGTTCTCGGTCGGAGCCTTCACGATCAGCGGCGGGCGGATCGTCGAGATGGACATTCTGGCCGATCCCGAGCGTCTCGCCCGGCTCGACTGGGTCGCACTCGACGACTGAGCCGCCGGCCGGGTTACCCCAGGCCGTGCTCGAGCGCGGCCAGCGCGCGCTTGCCGTGCCTGACCACGTTTCGTGCGATGCGGCGGTTCGGGACGTCGGCCAGCGCCTGGCGATGGGTGTAGGCGATCAAGGCTCGATGCACGCCGATCAGCGCGTTGGCCATGACCCACGGCTCGGGGTCATCCGGAGCCATTCTGAGCTCCTGGGCCAGCAGCACGGCGAGCGTGTCCGTGTAGCGGTCGAGCACCTCGCGCTCGCGCGCCAGCAGGGCCGGGCTTCCGGTGATCAGGCGAGCCGCGGCGCGCATACCCTCGGTGGCGGCCGGCTCGTCGGAGGCGAGAAATCCGCGCGGGCGCAGCGCAAAGCGGCCGAACGCCTCGATGATCGACTCGCCTTCGGCTCGGTCGCGGATCGCGTCGAGGAGCTCCTGCTCGAAGTCCTCCATCCGGTTGAAGACCAGGTCTTCCTTGGTCGGAAAGTAGTTGAACACCGTGGCCTCGGATACCTCCGCCTCCCGCGCAATCTCGGCGACAGGAACCTCGTCGAAGCCACGTTCTGAGAACAGGCGCCGCGCCGTGTCGGCGATCTGCTGACGCGTGCGCTGCTTCTTGCGCTCGCGAAGGCCAAGTTCGGCGGTGCTCACCGAATGCATCCTAGCGCTTGACTCATGGTGTCACCAATGATAGAGTCACCCTAAGTTTTGTCGGCCGCTAAGAATGGAGTTGGTCTGATGACTCGCAAGAATGGGATCGCCTTCTGGGCGATCGTCCTGGCGATGCTGCCCGCCGTGCTCGATCAGACGATCCTCGCCACCGCGCTGCCCACCATCGCCACCGACCTGGGGCGGCTGGCCGACGTCTCCTGGGTGGTGACCGCCTACGTGGTGGCCGCCGCGGCCACCGCGCCCCTATGGGGCAGGCTGGGCGATCGGTATGGGCGAAAGCTCGTCCTGGAGGTGTCGTTGGCGATGTTCCTGGTCACCTCGGCCGTATGCGGTGTGTCCCAGAGCCTCTGGATGCTGGTCGTGGCCCGGGCGATCCAGGGCGCGGCGGCGGGCGGTCTGATGTCGCTGGCCCAGGCCGCGGTGGGCGATCTGGTCTCGCCGCGGGAGCGCGGGCGCTATCAGGGTTACATCATGGCCGTGTTCGCGGTCGCGGCGTCGGTGGGTCCCTTGCTGGGCGGGCTGCTGGTCGATCACGCCAGTTGGCGCTGGGTGTTCTACGTGAACCTGCCGGTCGGCGCACTCGCCCTCGCCGGGCTGCACCTGCGCCTCCCCGCGGCCGAGACCGGGGTGGCGCGGGACCGGCTGGATCTTCCCGGCGCCGGGCTGCTGGCGGCCGGCACGAGCGCGCTGATGTTGGCCTGCATCTGGGGCGGGCAGCGCTACGCGTGGGGCTCGGTTCAGATCGTCGTGCTACTCGGGTGCTTCGTGCTCGCGGCGGCGGCATTGGTCCTCCGGACGCTGCGCATCCCGGACCCGATCGTGCCGCTCAGCCTGATCGGGAACCGTCCGGTGGCGCTGGCCAGCGCCGCCCTGTTCCTGGTCACCGCGACGATGTTCGCGGTCACGGTGTTCGTCCCGGTCTTCCTGCAGACGACGACCGGCGCGAGCCCGACTCAGGCCGGCCTGCTCCTGATCCCGATGATGGTCGGTATCACGCTCTCGACGAATGTGGCTGGGCGCCTCATCCAGCGCACGGGCCGCTACAAGGTCTTCCCGGTGCTCGGGCTGGTCATGATCTCCGCCGCTCTGGTCGCGCTCGCGGCGGTGGTCGAGCATCCGTCTCGGGTCAGCACCGCCTTCGCGCTGCTGTTGTTCGGGCTCGGCTTCGGGATGGTCGGCCAGGTGCTGATCACGGCGGTCCAGAACAGCGTCGATCGCCGCGAGCTCGGCCTGGCCATGGCAGTCACCGGATTCTTCCGCGCGCTCGGCGGCGCGGTGGGCGCGGCGGTGCTGGGAGCCGTGTTCGCCTCACGCGTCGGTCAGGCCGGCGCCGGTAGCCTGGCTCTGGCCCACGCCGGCCGCAGCGAGGTGATCGCCGGAGTGCATGTGGTGTTCCTGGTCGCTGCGCCGCTTGCGCTGATCGCGCTGGTCACCGTGCTGGCCCTCAAGGAGGTTCCGTTGCGCGGTCCCGAGCGCCCAGCCCGTCCCGCTGGACCCGACCCCGACAACCGCCAAACCCTGGCCACCGTGAAAGGCTGAGACGACATGCCACACATACCCGCCAGCGAAGTGCCGACCGGAAACATCAAGGGGATCGATTACGGCGCCACCGTCTCGCTGATCCTCGATCACAGCCAGCCGGGCGACGGGCCGCGGCTGCACCAGCACCCCTACGACGAGACCTGGGTGGTGATCGAGGGCAACCTGACCTTCCGGTCGGGCGAGGAGACGTTCAAGGCCGGCCCGGGCGACATCGTGATCGTCCCGCCTGGCGCGCCGCACAAATTCGTCAACGATGGCCCGGGCCGCTCCAACATGGTGTGCATCCACGCCAATCCGACCATGGTGACCGAAGGGCTGGAGTAGGCGGCGAGCTGGGCTACCGGAACTTGATTGTGGGGAGTTGGTGGGGGAGTTGAGCCGGCTTGGCCCGGAACCCACCCGGGGAGCAGCGACTCTTCCTCGTTTTCGTAGTTGCGGAAAGGCGCCGGCCGATCTAAACCCGGACGGTGGATTGATCGATCGGTCGCGTTGGCTCGCTGAGCAGCCCGAGCTCCAAGCGAATCGCTGTCAGCCGCTGCTGTGCACCATCGTGTGCTGTATGGAGGCGTTGCAGAACGCGCCAAGCACGCGGGGCCTGAAGCCTCGCCGACGATGCGGGTCGGTATGAGCGCGGGAGTCCCCGCGTTTCGGATCTCGGAGGGCGGACACGTCGTGGTGACGTCTGTCTGCCCCCGGAGAGGGGACCACCGTCCTGGGGCAGATCCCACCGCCCTAGGCGTCGTCACACCCGGCCGCTCGGTTGGTCTCGCCGAAGCTCTCGCAGGACGGGAAGTTTCCCTGGCCGTGGTCGTCTTGCTGGGGTAGTGATCGTTCGCCGCCTCGGGTTCCACGAGAAGCAAGTGTCAGGGCGGCATAGACGACGGGCCGGCGCGGGCATGCAGCCGGGATCGTTGATTGAGACGCCCGCGAGGAGAGTTGACGTGGTCGTAGGGCCGGCGCGCGTCGGCGTGACCGGCTGGGTTGCGGTGATCGCCGGGGTTCAGCTTGCCGTGCTCCTGGCGACGAGTACGCGGTACGGCTACCACCGTGATGAGCTCTACTTCATCGTCGCGGGGGCGCACCCGGCGTTCGGCTATCCCGACCAGCCTCCGCTGGTGCCGTTGCTGTGCTGGGCGATGAACGCGATCGCTCCCGGATCGTTGGTGCTCCTGCGAGCGCCGTCGGCCCTGGCGGCCGGCGCCACGACGATCCTGGCCGCGTTGATCGCGCGGGAAGTCGGGGGAGGGACGCGCGCCCAGGTGATCGCGGCGGCGTGCACGTCCGTGTCGGCGTTCGCGCTGGCCGTCGCGCACTTGGTGAGCACGACGACTCCTGACATGTTGAGCACGACCGCGCTGGGCTGGCTGGCGATTCGCGCGATCACGCGTAACAGCCGCGGGTCCATGCTCGCCGCCGGCCTGGTGGTCGGGCTGGGGGTGGAGGCAAAGCCGCAGGTGGGCCTGGTGGCGGCGGTGATCGTGGGCGTGCTGCTCGGGGTCGGGCCGCGTGCGCCGTTGCGGTCCAGTTGGGCCGCCGCGGGTGCGGTGTGCGCCGTACTGCTGGCCGCTCCCTACGTGATCTGGCAGCAGCAGCACGGCTGGCCGCAGATCACCGTCGCCGGCAACATCGCCGGCAGCCAAGAAGGCGGGCGAGCCGGGTTCCTGCCGTTTCAGCTGGTGATGGTCAGCCCACTGCTGGTGCCCGTGTGGGCGGCGGGCCTGCTCGCCCCGTTTCGCCGCACTGGCTGGCGGTCGCTGCGCTTCATACCGGTCACCTACGCGGTACTGGCGGTCCTGTACCTCGCCGGCAACGGCCACGCGTACTACCTCGCGAGCCTGTACCCCGTGCTGCTCGGCCTCGGGGCCATCCCGACTGCCGACTGGGTCGCGGCGGGCGGGCGGCGGCTGGCGCTTCTGATCGCCGCGATCGCGGCCAGTGCCGCCATCGGCGCGGTGATCGCACTCCCGCTGCTTCCGGAACGCGATCTGCAGGGGAGCGTCGTCATCGCGCTCAACTCGGCACAGGGAGACACGGTCGGCTGGCCACGCGTCGTGCAAACCGTCTCGCATGCCTGGCGGCAGATCCCGATCGCCCAGCGGCAGCACACCGCGATCTTCACCGCCAACTACGGCGAGGCCGGTGCCGTCGACCTCCTAGGCCCGGCGCTCCGGCTTCCCCGCGCTTACAGCGGTCACAACGGATTCAACGAGTGGGGCCGCCCACCAGCCGCTGACACCCACGCCCTGCTCGTCGGGTTCAACCAACCGAGCGACGCCGCGCCCTACTTCCGGCAATGCCGAACGCTCGCCGTCGTCGACGATCGCGTTGGCCTCGACAATCAAGAGCAAGGTCTCCCGGTCATGCTCTGCCGCCCCGCGGACAGGTGGCCGAGCCTATGGCCGCACCTCAGGCATTACGACTAGTGGTTTGCCCCCACTAGGGGTGGGGCTATCCCCACCGCGGTCGTTCGGGGAAGCAACGCCCAAGGACGCCAGCGGACCGCATGGGAAGGACCGGTGCGGCATGGGAGTCTCTTTGCGTGACGTCAGACCGATCTCGAGGTGAGAGGATGATGCAAGGCTCCGAGCTGGTGCTCGTGCCGCAACGCGGAGCGAGGCATCGGTTGCGCTGGATTCCGTGAGCAGGGTGTACGGCGCCGGGCCGAGTGCGGTGAGGGCGCTTGACGCTGTCACGGTGGCGTTCCCGGCGCGTGGGTTCACGGCGGTGATGGGCCCATCCGGGTCGGGCAAGACGACGTTGTTGCAGTGCGCGGCGGGGCTTGATCGACCGACCTCGGGCCGGGTTCAGATTGGCGAGGTCGAGCTCGGCCGCCTGTCGGAGCGCCAGCGTGCCCGTGTTTCGCCGCCGGCGGGTGGGATTCGTGTTTCAGTCCTTCAATTTGCTGGGGTCGCTGACGGCAGAGCAAAACGTCGCGTTGCCGCTGCGGCTGGACGGGCGGCGGCCGAAGCGCCAGGTGGTGATCGAGGCGCTCGAGCGTGTGGGGCTGGCCGAGCGGGCGAGCCACCGGCCGGCGCAGCTCTCGGGAGGACAACAGCAGCGTGTGGCGATCGCGCGGGCATTGGTGACCGAGCCCGAGGTGCTGTTCGCCGACGAACCCACCGGTGCGCTGGACATCCGTTCGGGACGTGCCGTGCTTGAGACGCTGCGGGCCGTGGTCGATTCAACGGGGCAGACCGTGGTGATGGTCACGCACGATCCGGCCGCCGCCGCGCGCGCCGATCGCACGCTGTTCATGGCGGACGGCAGACTGGTTGGCGGCATGGATGCGCCGTCGGCGGAGCAGGTGGCCGAGCGCCTCACTCGGCTGGGGGGCTGAGGTGTTCCCGCTGGTGCTGAGCTCGGTCAGAGCGCGCCGGGTCTCGTTCGCGGGCTCGTTGGTTCCGCTCACGCTGGCTGTCGCGTTGGTGTGCGCGGCAGCCACCTTGATGGCCGGCGTCCTTGGCAAGTCCGGGGCGGGGCGGTTTGCCGCGGTCGGCGCGGTCGTGCAGGGAAACGCGACGGTGAAGGTCGGTCGCGGCAACAGCGCGAGTGTCGTCACGGTGCATCCCTCGCAGCGACTGCCGTACGCGATCGTCCCCCGCGTCGCGTCGGTCAGCGGCGTTGCGCGCGCGGTCGGGGATGTCGCCTTCCCAGTCACCGCGTTCGACCTACAGGGTCGTGTGTTGTCGGCACCCGGCGCTGACCGAACCGAAGCGCACGGCTCGTCCAGCGCGATTCTGACGCCCTACGTCGTGCTCGCGGGCCGCCCACCCCTCGGAGCTGACGAGGTGGTTCTCGACGCGCGCCTGGCCGACCGCGATCGGCTCCTCGTCGGGAAGCGCGTGCGGATCGTCACGCCGGCGGGCGGACGCGAGTTTCGGATCAGTGGCATCGCCTCCTCCGGTGGTCGAGGCGACCGAGGGCAGTCGGCTCTGTTCTTCTCGGACCCGGTCGCTCGGCGGCTCGCGGGAAGCCCCGGCCAGGTCAACGCCGTGGGTGTGCTTGCGGGGGCAGGGGTGGACTCGCGCTCGTTGCGGGCTCGGTTACGCCGGGCGTTGGGGACGGGCGTGAACGTGCTCGATCGCCGGCACGCCGCCGACGCGGATGCCGGCGATCCCCGCGCCGCCCAGCGCGAGGACGCAATCGGCTTCCTGGGCACGCTCGGCGCGTTGGGCGCGGTGGTCGCCGTGTTCGTGGTCGGCGGAACGTTCGCCCTGGCGATCAACCAGCGCCGCCGCGAGCTCGCGCTACTGCGGGCGATCGGAGCCACCCCGCGGCAGGTGCGCCGGCTGATCGCCGGCGAGGCGCTGGTGCTCGCCGTGCTCGGCGGCGTGCTGGCCCGCGTGGCCGGGCTGCCGCTGGCCGCCGAGATCGGTCGCGGCCTCGTTGATCACGGGGTAGCGCCGCAGGGTCTTCACACCGGGGCAAACCCGGTCGCGCTGTTCGTGGCCGCGGCGAGCGGGCTGCTGGTCGCCGAGATCGCGGTGATCGCGGCGGCGCGGCGAGCCGCCCGCATCCCGCCGTCCGAGGCGCTGCTCGAGGCGGCAGTCGAGCCGCGTACGCTGGGGCTCGGCCGATCGCTGCTCGGCCTGGCCGCGCTGGCCGGCGCGGGTGTCATGCTCGCGCTCTTCTCCGGCGAGAGCGCGTTCGCCTTCGCCGAGATCACCGTGCTGCTGCTGGCGACCGCGCTCGCGCTGCTCGCGCCACAAGTGCTCGCGCTTCCGGCTGCCGCGTTGTCGTGGCCGCTTCGCGCCGGCGCGTCCGGGCTGCTCGCCGGCCGCGCGATCGCGACACATCGCCGCCGGGTCGGCGCGATCGCGGCCGCCGTGCTGCTCGTCGTCGCGCTCGCCGGTACCTACGCGATCATCAACGCGAGCAACCGGGCCGCCACGCAGGACGCGACCGCGCTGCGCGTGCACGCGCCGTTCGTGCTCGTCGCGCGGTCTGGCGGCGGGCTGCCAGTCGCGACCGAGCAACTCGCCGACCGTGTCGCCGGCGTCACCGCCGCAGTGGGAGCCCTCCCGACCCAGGTCTTCCTCCTCGACCCCGGGCTGGACAACTTCGGGAGCCCGTGGGACGCCGCCGGCGTCGGTTCCGGCGCCATCAGCGCTCACGCCCTCGACCTGGGTGTGCGCAGCGGCTCGCCTGTCGACCTGCGCGGCAACGCGATCGCGATCAGCAGCGAGCTCGCCCGCAAACGCGACCTGCACGTCGGCGACATCCTCCACGCCCGCCTTGCCGACACCACCCAGACGGTGCTACGTGTGCGAGCGATCTACGACCACGCACTCGGCCTCGGCGACGTCCTGCTGCCGATGCCCCTGGCCGCCGCACACGCCCCCGCTGCGCTCGACAACGCGATCTTCGTCGCGGGCCCGCCAGCCATCCGCGTCGGCCTCACGGCCCTCACGCGCACGATCCCCACCCTCAGGCTGCTGACCCGGCGCCAATACCTCGGCGCGCTGCGAACCGCCGACCAGGCCAGCGCATGGATCGTCTGGCTCCTGATCGCCGTGATCGGCGCCTTCGCCGGACTCGCCGTCGTCAACACCAGCGCGATGGCACTAGCCGATCGCCGCCCGGAGCTGAATCTGATCCGCCTCATCGGCGCGACCCGCCAGCAAGCGCGACGCATGATCGCCTGGGAAGCCGCAATCACCACCCTCGTAGGCGCCGCCGCCGGCGCACTATCTGCCCGACTCGCCGCCGCGCGCATCGCTGAGGGCCGCCCCGGGTGGCACGTCGTCATCCCACCGACCTTGTTCGGCGGGATCCTCGCCGGCGCGGCCGCGCTCGGGCTGCTCGGAAGCCTCCTCCCCGCACAGCTCGCCCTGCACCCACGCCCCGTCACCAGCCTCGACCAGCACGAATAGGCGGTGCTCATCGCAGCACACCGGAGTGCTCGGAGCCGACCGCCCCGGTTTCTGACCTACATCGAACCCGGCGGTGAAGGATCACCGCCGGCGGTGTCGAGTGCTGGCACTCCGCCGCTCGTGTAGTGACTTCGCAAGGCTCACTGGAGGGGGATTTGACCGGCTACAGTCGTGCCCTTCCCAGGAACCGAGACGACCTTGGCTTGACCGCCGAGCGCTTCCAGCCGGTCGGACACGTTTGTCAACCCGTAGCCGGGAGGCACTGCGTCGCGATCGAAGCCAGAACCGTTGTCGCTCACACGGAACTCGAGGGCGCCATCGCTAACTGCGAGATGAACGGTTGCGCGTGCGCCAGGTCCGGCGTGCTTGGCGGCGTTCTGTAGCGCCTCCAAGCAACAGAAATAGGCCGCGCTCTCGATCGTTCGCGGCAGACGAGGTACATGCGAACGAGCCACCTCGACCGGTAGTGCCGCGTGCTGCGCCGCCGCTAACAATGCCGGCCACAGGCCGTCGCTCGCGAGCACCGGTGGGTACAGCCCATGGGCCAGTCGGCGCAGCTCCTCGAGCGCTTCGTCGAGCTCGGCGCGAAGGCGATCGAGCTCGTGGCGGGCCGAGGGGGGATCAAGTTCAAGGCGATCGCTCACGAGCCCGAGTTCGAGCCTGATCGCCATCAGGCGCTGCTGCGCACCATCGTGCAAATTGCGCTCGATGCGCTGCCGTTCGGCGTCGCCCGCCGCCGAGATCCGACGTTGGGCAGCCTTCAGGTGGTTGAGCAGCGCCCGCAGCTCATGCTTCGCCGACGCACGCTCCTTGGCGCGGCCCCGGGCTTCGGCGTGATCGGACCGGAGGCGCGCGCTCTCGAGGGTGGCTCGGACCCGAGTGAGTAGCTCTCGGGCGCCAAAGGGCTTGACGATGTAATCGTCGGCCCCGAGCTGCAGGGCTTCGAGCGTGCTCTCGGGGTCCGCTCGGGCCGAGATCAGGATCACGGGCAGATCTCTGGTCAGTGGGTTGGACCGGAGGTCGTGCAGGAGGCGGAAGCCATCCGCGCCCGGCATCATCACGTCGCTGATGACGATGCTGGGCGGCTCGCTGATCGCGATCCGATACGCCTCGGCGCCATTCATCGCCATGTGCACCCGGTATTGGGGTGCGAGCAGGCGGTGAAGATAGTCCCGCATATCGCGGTTGTCCTCGACGAGCAGCACGCGGCCGCCGCCATAACCTGTGTCTTGAGCGTCGTAGCGCCCGGGAACCTCCCGCTCCAGCCAGTCGCGGGCCTCTTCGACGAACAGTGCTGCGGTCGCCCCGATCCGAAGCCCCGAACCGCTGCCGACCGGTTCCCGTCCGGTCGTCTGCTCACGAGCGTACGGGATGCGCACTTCCAGCGTTGTGCCACGGCCGTGGATGCTCTGAGCGGTGACTGAGCCCCCGTGGATGCGCACCAACTCACGTACCAAGGCGAGCCCCAGACCGGTGCCCTCCTGTGTGCGCGCGCGCGGATCGTCGACACGGTAGAAGCGCGAGAAGATCCGCCCGAGATCCTCGGTAGCGATCCCGATTCCGGTGTCCTCCACGGTCAGCACCGCGTGCTGGTGCTCGCCACGAAGATGGACGCGGATCGAGCCGGACGGTGTGAACTTCAGTGAATTCGAGATCAGGTTCGAGACGATTTGCTCCCATGCCTCGCGGTCGACGTTGACGGCTGCCCTGAGCGCCGGACAGTCCACCGACAGGTGGAGGCCGGCGGCTTCGGCCGTCGAACCGAACATTGCCGCGACATCACGCGTCAACTCCGCCAGGTCGGTCGGCTGGAACGCACCTTTGCGCTCCCCGGCCTCTATGCGCGAAAAGTCGAGCAGCCCATTCACGATCTTGAGCATCCGCGAAGCGCTCTTGCGGGCGAGAACGATCTGTTCGCGGGCCGCCGCGGGAATGTCGGTGTGCTCCAGCGCCTGCTCGAGGGGCCCGAGGACCAGCGACAGCGGGGTCCGTAGCTCGTGGGACGTGTTGCTGAACAAGGCAGTCTTGGCTTGCTCGAGGGCAGCGATCGCACGGGTGCGAGCGCGTTCCTCCTCTCGTGCCCGCCCCGCCGCGACGCTCCGGCCGAGGCCGAGTCCCACCATCTCGATGAAGTGGCGGAATGACGCATCCAATTTGAACCCGTCGTTGGTCCCGGCGAGCAGGAAACCGTCCACGGTGTCGGTCGACCCGCGCCTGACGGGGGCAGCCACGACATGGGCCGCCCCAGTAGGCCCGTGCGCGGGAGTCGCCGCGATCCCATCGGCGTCGACCAGCTTGCTGCGCTGCGGCCGCGCGGCCAGATCACGAAACACCGCCGCCAAGGGCTTGGGGCCGCTCAGTTCCACCGATGGATCTGCCTCACTTCGTCGAGCAGTCGTGCCGCTCCTGACGACACATGTGGCCCGGTTGCCGTCCTCGCTGATGAGGTAGATGAGGAAGAACCCAAGTTCGGCTCGGTCCCGCATCGACTGTGCTGCGAGGAGGCACGCTTCCTTGGCCGTCGGCGCGTCCATCGAAAGTGTCGCGAGCTCTCGAAGGAGATCCAGCCGTCGCTCGGCCAGCACCCGTGCGGTGGTCTCCTGAGTAACCAGCAGCACGCCGCCGATCCCACCGGTATCGGATGGGATCGGGCTGTAGGAATAGGTGAAGTACCCCGTCTCCAGCACGCCTCGCCGGTCGAAAGACAGGGGCTGATCCTCCACCCAGGTTGCCTCTCCGTGGTCGATCACCGCCCGCAACTGGGGACCGACCACGTCCCATGAGTCCCGCAACAGGTCCTTGGCAGGCATCCCGAGTGCCGTGGGGTGGAGCAGCCCGAGCACGTCTCGCTCGGCATCGTTATAGATGCAGTTCAGCTCCTGACCCCAGTAAATCGCCATCTGAAAGCGCGAGTGCAGACAGATGGCGACAGCCGATCGAAGACTTCCCGACCACTCGGTGATCGGGCCGAGTGCCGTGGCTGACCAGTCGAAGCCGCGAACCATCGCCGCCATCTCGGAGTTGCCCAGCCAGTTGTTCTCACCAGCCGCGGGATCGTCGCGGATGCTCGTCGTCAAATTGGCCCACCTTCCCGGTCAGGGCCCACCTGCTTACCCCGATCCTCACGTCGGTGTGCGGAAGATGCTACCTGCTGGGGGCGCTCATCCCGCGGAAACCGATGAGCGATCGGCGAGATAGATCAGCGCAGCGCGGACGCGTCGGCTCACGTGCTCGGGGTCGCCAAGCTCGAGCTTGGCGAAGATCGCGTTCACATGCTTCTCTACAGCTCGCTTAGTGAGCACCAGCCGATCCGCGATGACCGCGTTGCTGTGCCCCTCGGCCACGAGGGCGAGTGTTTCGAGCTCGCGAGAAGAAAGCTGGTCGATCCGCGAGCTCGTCGCCGTCTGACTCGCGCGAATCAGGTTCTCAACGATCGTAGGGTCAATCACCGAGTGCCCATCCGCGACGGCCGTGATGGCGTCGAGCAGCTGGGCGCGATCGCGGATCCGGTCCTTGAGCAGATAGGCGCGGCTATCGGAACCAGACGCGAATAGCTTGAGGGCGTAAGTCACATCGGCATATGTGCTGAGGACGATCACGCCGAGTGCCGGGTGCGTTTCCCGGAGGCGCGCGGCCAGGCGAATGCCCTCGTCCTCGCCCGATGGCGGCATCCGAATGTCGGTGATCAGGAGATCCGCACGCTGATCGTCGCAGACCCGGGGGACCGCGGTGGCGTCGTCGCATTCCGCGACCACTTCGATGAACGGGACGCCGTACAGGAGATGCTTGATCGCGGCCCGTACCAGGAAGGCATCATCCGCCAGCACCACTCGGATCGGCGGCCGGGATTGAGAAAGCCTGGGCGCTGCTGCACTCACGTTCGTCTTCGATCAGAGTAGGGCCTGTCCCCGCCGCGGTCACCGATATGCGTGCCCGCACCCCAGTCCGGAGCTTCACCTGACGGCATCCGCCACCGGCGAAGAGCGCTGGGAGCCGCCGACGCGCGTCGGCCTGGAGGGCATCGTGACGGTGAACGGCCGAATCTCGTCCTCGCCGCGGCCGAAGACGCCGAAGTGCCTCTCCGGTGCCTCGTTCCAGGCCCCCGGGAGGTCGCCGATGGGTTCTGAGACCACGAGGCGCGCGTCGTCGGAAACCTCGCCTAGGAGCTCAAGCTCGGGATAGAGCACGCGTAGCGTCGAGACATCCTTGGTGTAGTACAGGGAGCGCGTGCGGCCTTCGCTCGAATAGCGAAAGACCCACACCCGTTCGCCGTCGGTGGTGACCACGGTCCCCTACCAGGGATGCGGAATGCCCTTCTTCGTGCCGAGCTCCTCGACGAGCCCGATTGCTCGGGAGACCGCATCAGGCGGGTCGTCCTCGAGGCCAAGGGTCAGCGCGAGGTAAAACAGATGCTCGGTGTCGGTCTGCCGAAGGATCTCCGGGTAGAGCGACTCGTCGATGGCAAACGCGATATCGCATTTGATCCTGGCGAATTCGTTGATGGCGCCGTTGTGCGCAAACAACCAGTGGCCGTGGCGGAACGGGTGGCAGTTGGTCTGCTGCACAGCCGAGCCGATCGCCGCCCGGAGGTGGGCGATGAACAGCCCGGAAGTGATGTGCTCGGCCAGTTCCCTTAGGTTGCGGTCGTTCCAGGCCGGCTCGATGCTCGTGAACACCCCCGGCCTCGGCGCGTCGCCGTACCAGCCGACCCCAAAGCCGTCGCCGTTCGTCGGCTCCGCGCCGAGGTATGACCGCAGGCTCTGGTCGATTAGGGAATGACCGGACGAGTAGAGCAGCTTGTTCAAGCGGATGGGCGACCCAGCGTAAGCGAGCCAGCGACACACGTTGAAACCCCTTCCAGGTTGGAGACAGAGCCAGCGTATGGGGCCCGGAGCGCCCCGTCGGCAAGGCGGGTGCATGCCTGTGTCGGGCCGGGGGTATCGGCGCCCCTGTCACCCCCGCAGCACGTTAGCCACCAGCAACACCACCGCAGCGATCGCGATCAGCGCCGATATCGCGATCCGCCAATGGTCGAGGAACAAGACCAGGAGCGCACCGGACAGTGCCACGCCGCCGACCACGAGCGATAGGCTGATCAGGAAGGCCACGAAGCGCCGGCGGGCGACGGCCTCGACGCCCATGAATGCGGCAGCGATGATCGCGATCGTCGTCGCGAGCGCGAGCGGGGACGCGGTGAGCGCCACGACGATCACGCCGAGGAGCAGGGGAATGCTCACCCTGGCCCATAGCTTCAGTAGGCGGTCGCGCTCGTCTCGCTGCACGCCCAGCGGCTCGTGCGGATTCCTCAGGTGCGCCTGCGGGGGATCCGGCACCAGGGATCGGCTGAGCGTGGCGAGATGTGCCAGGCGTTCCTCGGCCAACCGGGTGCGCCCGGCGATCTTTTCGTTCAGCGCCGCCTCGTACGATGCCACTTCCGAGAAGCGGATGGCCGCGAGCGCTCGGGCCGGCGCGTACGCCTCGAGGGAGCGCGCCTCCGCGCGCAGGCGCCGCAGCACGGTGCGCTCGGCCTCGACGGCCGTGTCGAGCTCGGAGAGCTCGGCCTCGAGCGCAGCCACGCGTTCGGCCAGAAGGGCGGCGGCGTCGCTGTCGGAGGGTGAGATCTTGAGCAGACCCGCCCATCCGAGCGGGTTCGCCCAGGCGCTCCGGATCGATCCGTCGCGTTCGTAGCGGGGTCCGGCCGGCGCGCGCTCTCCACCGAAGCGGTCGCGCGTGTCGAGTCCCCAGAGCCCTCGGTAGTCGCGCACCCACGGGGTCTCCCGGTCGATCAGGACCGGTGTCCAGGTGGCGTCGTGACCTGATCCGATCGTGACCCCGTCACCCCGCGCATAGTCCACGAACGGGATGCCGAATCCGGTCCCGTGCGCGCTCGAGTCTCGCCGCACAGGCCGCGGGACCATCCGGCGGAGAACGGCGAGCGCGCGGCGGAGCTGCGGCGGATCCACCCGCACGACGTAGTCGCCGGGCACGAACGCGCCGGAATGGGACCCCGCCCCGGCGAACACGACAACGTGGTCGCCGTCGCGCCTGAGCTGTGGATCGTCCCACCGGCGGCGTAGGTCGTCTCCGTGGTAGTCGTGCGAGGAGAAGGCGGCCCACACCGGCTGCGGTGCCGCGTTCCCCTGCTCGGCCAGGTAGACGGTCGCCAGCTCCCAGTCGGCCTCGTGATCGTTGATCCCGTGAAACGTCGAGCGCCAGTCGTTCATCGCATAGAACAGCCAATATTGGAGGCAGACGTATCCGCCGTCGCGGACGACGCGGCCGTAATAGGGGAAGCGGTCGGCTTCCAGGTGATCGCGGTAGATGCGGTCGGCTGCCGCGGCGAGTCCGGCTGGAACCCTGCCGCGCACGAGTAGGGAAGCCCGGAAGCCCGCATCGACCAGCCGGCCCAGTATCCCAGTGGTCGTCAGCCGGGCACCGGTGGTGGCACGCTGGGGCGAGGCGCGCCGCCAGCGCCGGTACTCCCTGCGCCCGAGCGGTTCCTCGACGAAGCGCATGTAGAGGGGCCGGTCGAGATGGCGCCGGCCCTCCTCGCACAGCCGGTCGAGGTCCAGCGAGCCGGTGGGCACGATCAGCTCCGAGACCCCTTCCGCGGTGCCGGCCCAGAGGCTACACCGCGCTACGTACGGTCCGACGGCGGTCGGGAAGAAGAGCTCGTCGCGCGTGTACCGGACGATCGGCTCGTACGCTCGCAGCAGCCGTAGATCGTCGGGGGTCGTCGACTGGGCGGTGTCAGCTGCGGTCAGGCCGGGAGGCTGCGTAGGCGGGCAGCCTACGTCGGTCTGGCGCGGGCCTGGTAGATAGGGGTGCGCACCCCCTTTTTCCGCCGCGCGACACGAGCGCCGTCCGGGTGCGGGCATCCATATCCGCGACGAGACGCGCTGGACCACGTACGGTCGCGATCATGACGACAGCGCAGACGCAAACGCAGGGACAGTCGAGGCCCTCTCACGGTTCCGATCGCAAGCGCATGATCGCCCTCGGGATCGCGGCCCTCGCCGCGCTCTGGCTGGTGGCGTTCATCGTCTCGAACTCGGAGACGGTGAGGGTCTCATTTGTCTTCGGCCACGCATCGATCTCCCTGATCTGGGTCATGATCATCTGTGCCGTGCTCGGCGCGGTGCTCGGGTGGGCCGTGCCGCGATTCAGCCGCCGTTGACGCTCGACGCCGCCGACTTCTATGGCCGCGGCGACGTGCTCGAGTCGCCCGCGCGCTAAACGGCGTCGGGCCGTGACCGACGAGTGTCTGGCGGGGCGGCTAGGACTGGAGGATCTTCCGCTTCTCGGCCTCGAACTCGGCATCGGTGAGCACGCCGCTCGTCCTCAGCTCGCCGAGGGCCTTGAGCTGTGCAATGCGAGCTTCGGGATCTCCACCAGACGGTCGGGACCGGGCCGCTTGTACGGGCGCCGCGGGCGCTTGGTCCCACTGCTCCTGCGCTGCCCAGCGCTGTCGCTGCCTTTCCTGCACGCGCCCGTGCACCGAGCTGGCGACGGCAACCCTCGCTGCGGTCTTGATCAGGCCCATCGGGTCACTCTGCGCTGAGGGTCGTGGTCATGGGCCGTGCGGACCGGGCTTGGTCAGCTCGAGCGCCGCCACGATCTCGTCGGGTTGGATGCGACCATCGAGGATCAAGCGCGCCCCGTGCTCGCGCAGCGCATCCGCGAGCGAGAGCATCCACAGATTCTCGTAGATCACGACCCCAGCGAGGTGCCCGGGGCGGATAGCGCTACCGATCTCGGCAATGTCGGATTCATCGAGCAGATCCGACGTCGCGCCTTCCCAAATGTCAAGGTCGATCTCCGATGCACCGTCGAGCTCGTGGAGCGGCACGATTTTCACAGTGCCGTCGGACTGCTTGGCGATGAACTCGAGATCGAGCACCCGGATCGACCGGCGATTGACTGCCTCGAGCAGCAACGCGAATTCCTCGGCGGTGAGTCGGCCGGCCGGAAACTCCACGGCCAGATAATCGATTGCCCCAAGCTCGTCGTCGCTCACGGGGACAAATCTACGGCGCTGCCAATGCGCGAGGACAAGTGTGGTGCGTGCCTCCCGGCGCGCCGGAGGCGGACTTCCCGACGCCGATGCTGAGCGGGCGGTGGGCGATCAGCGATCCTGTCTGGGGTCGCGGCGGCGGGAGGCACGATGCGCTGCCCGGCCGGAGCGCATGCGCAGGACGAGCCGGCCCGTGACAACGCCCCGGCGAGCTCCACCACGAACTGGACCGCTTCCTGGCCAGCGGTCGCCGAGGTTCGATGGGCTGGCCCGGAGTCCGGCAGATCGAACGTTAGGGGACGCGAGTCGCTCGTGTCACGAAGGTAATGCGCGCCGCCGGCGCCGTTTCGGGACGGGTGTGCGCACGCACCCTGGCGCTCGTATCGCCCTCCGTTCCGCGCTGGCGCGGGCTTCCCGCGCGTAGAGTGCCTGGGGGAGGGCACGTGGCGCCTATCGATTCCGGCACCGAAGCTCACAGGTACGTCTCAACCGGCGAGCTCCCGGGGCGTGAGCTCGTGCAGCGCCTCGTGGAGGAAGCGCATGAGCGCTGTCGCTCCGACCGGGAGGGGGAGACGTCGAAGGTGTACCCGGCGCTTGCGCGCGTGCCGCCCGACCTGTTCGGTGTGTGCCTCGTGGACACGCGTGGAGCGATTTTCGCCGTCGGCGATTGGGACTATGAGTTCACGATCATGAGCGTCTCCAAGCCGTTCGTATTCGCCCTGGTGTGTGCCGCCATCGGACCTGATGCGGCACGCGAGATGATCGGCGTGAACAGCACCGGCTTTCCGTTCAACTCCCTCGCGGCGGTCGAACTCAGCCACGATGGCCGCACGAACCCGATGGTGAACGCGGGAGCGATCGCGGCCACCAGCCTCGCGCCCGGAGACTCGCCTGAGGCGAAGTGGGGTTTCCTTCACCGGGGCTTGTCGCGGTTTGCGGGCCGTGAACTTTCGCTCGACGACGAGGTGTACGCCTCGGCCTCCGCCACGAACGCTCGCAACCAGAGCGTAGCCCGGCTGCTGCAGAGCTACGGCCGGCTCTATTGCGACCCCTCCGAGGCCGTCGATCTCTACACGCGACAGTGCTCGCTGCGGGTCAGCGCGCAGGACTTGGCGGTTATGGGCGCGACCCTCGCCGATGGTGGGATGAATCCGACCACTGCCGAACGCGTGATTGAGCCCGCAGTGTGCCACTACACACTGGCCGTGATGATCACCGCAGGACTGTATGAGAACTCAGGTGAGTGGCTCTACGACGTGGGTCTCCCAGCCAAGAGCGGCATCGGCGGCGGGATCGTCACTGTGTCTCCGGGCAAGGGAGGCATGGGCACCTTTGCCCCGCGGCTGGATCGTGCCGGCAACAGCGTCAAGGGTCAGGAAGTGGCCCGGTTCCTGGCCACTCGCGTGGGTCTCGACCTCCTCAGCTCGGCGCCGCGGGACGCACCTACACCGGCCAGCCAGGACCGAGCGGGATCCCAATCAGATACCAGACGACGAACAGGATCGTCCAGGTGACCAGCACGACGAGGGCGTAGGGCATCATCAGCGCGATCACCGTGCCGATGCCCGTGTCTTTCTGGTAGCGCGCGGCAAACACCACCATGAGCGGGAAGTAAGGCATGAGCGGGGTCAACACATTCATCGGCGAGTCCCCAAGCCGGTAGCCTGCGAGCACGGTCTGGGTCGGTACGCCCAAGCGCAACATCAGCGGGACGAAGATCGGGGCGAGAATCGCCCACTTGGCGATTTTGGCGGGCATGATGATGTCCACGACCAGGGTCAACAGGATGATCCCCAGCAGCAGGAAGATGTTCGCGAGGTTGAGATGCTCGAGGATGTCGCCGAGCGAGATCGCGATCACCTTCGCGATGTTGCTGAAGTCGAAGTAGGCGATGAACTGCGCGATCAGCAGGAACAGGAACAGCAGGCTGGCCAGGCTTGCCCATGACTTCGTGATCATCCCGAGCGCGTCCTTGCTGCCTTTGATCGTCCCCGCGGCGCGCCCGAAGGCCAGCCCGGCGGCGAGGAAGCACGCGGAGATGATGACGATCAGACTGCTCATCAGCGGCGAGTCGCCGACGATGTCGCCCGTCTCGGGGTTGCGCAGCGGCGCGCCGGACGGCAGTGTCAGTAGCGCGACGACAGCGATTACGCCGAGCAGCGCGATTCCGGCCCAGCGTAGACCCTTGGCTTCGGCGGCGGGGTCGATTGCGGGGCCTTCCTCGCGCTCGAGCTCCGCGTGGTCGGCTTGGCTGCGGTCCCATGCGCCGAGCCGCGGCTCGATGATGCGCGTGGTGACGAGCGCGATCACGACGGTGAGAAACAGCGTGGAGACGATCCCGAACCACATGTTGGCCACGATGTGCAGGTGCACCGAGGGGTCGACGAGGTGCGCGGCATCGTTGGCGATGTCGGTGACCACCCCGTCCGCGGGCGTCAAGAGGATGTTCACCGAGAACGCGGCGCTGACCGCGCCGAAAGCCGCGGCGACGCCGGCGAGCGGATGGCGGCCGACGCTGATGAACGCGGCTGCCGCCAGAGGTATCAACACAAGGTACCCGGCATCCGAAGCGACGCTCGAGATGATCCCGACGAACACGATGATGTACGTCAGCAAGCCCGGTGAGGAGATCGCCACGAGCTTGCGTATGAGTGCGCCGACCAGCCCGGAGTGCTCGGCGACCCCGACACCGAGCATCGCCACGAGGATCACGCCGACCGCAGCGAAGCCGAGGAAATTCGGCACGAACTTGGTGAACATGAACCGAATGCCGGCCCCGGTCAGCAGGCCCTTGACCTCGACGCGCTCGGTCTTGACCTTGTAGTCGGCGCCGTGGGCGGCCGGGTTGTCGTAGGAGTCCTTCTCGTAGTCGACCTGCGCCGCGGGAGCCTCGGCCACCTTGCTCGTGGCCCCAACGTTCGCCCAGTCGAGTATCTGGGAGACCGCGATCACCACCACGATCAGGGCGATGAACAGGATCGCCGGGTCCGGAACGCGGTTACCGGCCTTCTCGACCCAACCCAGCGCCCGCTCGATGAAGCCGCCGCCCTTGGGGGCCCTCTCGGAGAATGCCTCGGCGCTCACGCCGCGCCCTCCGCGAACTCATCGACTAGTGCACGATCGTCGCGTCCGCGGATGTTGGCGTCGCCGACCGCGGGCTGACCGGGCATCGACTTTTCGCTCACGCGACCGTCGTTTCGTGCATGACGGACAAGGACGGTAAGTCCTCA
Source organism: uncultured Solirubrobacterales bacterium (assembly GCA_963834675.1). Classification (GTDB taxonomy): domain Bacteria; phylum Actinomycetota; class Thermoleophilia; order Solirubrobacterales; family Solirubrobacteraceae; genus Palsa-465. The sequence goes on along the minus strand of CAWICS010000004.1, from coordinate 1,621,214 downwards.
GCGGCGAGCCCAGGTTGAAATGGATGCCCGCACCCCCGTCCGTGCTCGTGTTGACGCCGCCCCGGCGCGCGCCACTCACGGCGCTCCACGCGGCGGCGCGGGAGGGCTTCCAGCGGTGGACCAGGGTTCACCTGCTACTCACCACTTCAGCCCGACCGCCATGCAGGGGTCTGGGGCCCGATCGCCGCTCCTGGCGCGAGAGATAGGTCAGTGCGGTCAAGCAGTCCTGACTCGGAGGCCGAGCATCAGAAGCCTCGCCCGCGGACTTCAGGCGTGCAGAATCACCTTCACGGCCACCACAGCCAAGCCGGCTGCCGCACCCGCCACGGCCCTGAGCCAGATGCTCGGGCCCCGGGGCTGAGCACGCCAGCCAGCTGCGATCTCTAGCAGGACGATGCTGATCGCCGTGGCATACACCGCTGCCCGGACGCCGCTGATCAGGGAAGCACCGGTCGCCCACGCCAACACAAGCACGGCCACTGGGATCACCGCACCCTCGATCACGGGGAACTCGTGTACCACGCTTCGCCAGAATAAGGCGCCGCCGAGCGGTTCATGGGTGCGCAGCCGAACACCCAGGATGTGCGTGTAGAGGCTGGTCGCCCAGTAGAGGACGACGACGACCGCCGTGGCGCCGATCGTCTCGGCGTAGGTCTCCTGGCGCGCGTCTTCAGCCGCGAGCAACACACCGATCATGACGGCTCCGTAAACCGCGCCCTCGGCGTTGCCGGCAGCCGCTGCGACAAGCCCCGCTGCCAGACGGCGAATCCGTCGCGGCGCGGTCGCCGATGGCATGTCTCCGCCCGGCGCGAGGCTGTCCGCGCCGTCAGACGGCAGACGCTGCGCGCGCGGCGTATTCACGGAAGAACTCGGCTTCGGCGACAATCGCGCGCTCAAACTCATCCAACAAGACCCGCTCGTTGGGCCCGTGGATGTTCGCAAAGCCGTCGGTGGTGCCGACCAGCAGCGCCTCGGCGGCCGGCAGGGCACCGGCGAGCGCGCTCACGATTGGGATCGAGCCCCCGCTGCCGGCCATCATCACCTCTGCGCCCCACGCCTTCGCCCACGCGGCGCGCGCCGCCTGGTACGCCGGGCCCGTGGTGACCGCGGAAAAACCATTTCCGGTCGGCCCCGGCCGCACCTCGAGCTCGATCCCGAACGGCCGCAGCTCGCGCAGGTGAGTCATAACCGCCGCCTGGGCCGCGGCGGCGTCTTGCGCCGGATGTACCCGTACGTTCAACACCGCGCGCGCGTACGGAGAGACCGCGTTCACGGCACCATCGACCGACGGGACGTCGATGCCGATTGCTGTGATGGCCGGGCCCGACCAGATGCGTGAGCCGAGCCCGCCGCTGCCGATCAGCGGCATGCCCTTGAGCACCTCCCCCAGCTCGCGGAACTGTTCCTCGCTCTGCTCAGGACCGTCCCACTCGTTGCGCCTCAATCCCGCGACGACTACATCGCCGTGCTCGTCATGCAGCGAGGCGATCGCGCGCGTAACCGCGAGCAGCGCGTCAGGGGCCGCACCACCGTATTGCCCGCTGTGCTTGCCCGACTCGAGCGTACGCACCTCGATAGTTACGTTCGCCATTCCGCGGAGCGCCGTCGTCAACGTCGGAGTCCCGGGGGAGAGGTTGCCCATATCAGCGATGACAAGTGCGTCGGCGCGGAAGAGTTCAGGATTAGTCGCGGGGTAACTCGGCAGCGCACCACTGCCGATCTCCTCGTAGCCCTCGATGCAGAGTTTGATGCCGACTGGCGGTCGACCTTCCCACGCGCGCAGCGCACCGACGTGGGCGATCACGTTCGACTTCGTGTCGGCCGTGCCGCGTCCGAAGAGCGCGCCATCGCGCTCGGTCGGCTCGAACGGCGGTGAGTCCCACTGGGTCTCGTCGCCTGCGGGCACGACATCGTAGTGGCTGTACAGCAACACCGTCGGCGCGCCTGGCGGCGCCGGGATTTGACCGACGATGACCGGAGCGGTGTCGGGAAGGTCGAGCCGGCCAACCTCGATGCCGGCATCGGCGAACAAGCTCGCGACCATGTCGTGAGCCTCCATCAACGCGTCGTCCACCCGGCCCGGCACAGAGATCGACGGGATCCGCACGAGCTCGTCCAGGTTGGACCGCAGCGATGGCATCAAGCCGGAGACGGTCCCAGCCGTCGCGTCGGCCACCTGGTCCTGACCGCGCGCGGTCGCTGGCGTGTCGCTCACCGTGCTCTCCTTTCGTGCGCCCGCCACTCTAGGTACGCGGTGTGGGGCGTTGCTCGATACGGGTGTAGGCATCCCCGCTCGCCGTCGTGCCGGCGTCCGTCGAGGGCCCCTGCCGTCGCACTCAAAACGACCAGATCAGCGGGACGAGGAGCGTCGAGACGACGAAGAACAGAGCCATCAAGCAGAGCCCGAGTTTCCAGTAGTCGCCGAAGCGGTATCCCCCAGGCTCCATGACCATCAGGTTCGCTGGTGTGGCGATAGGGGTGAGGAACGACGCCGCCGCTGCGACCGCCACCGACATGAGAACCGGCCGAGGTGACACGCCCAGCTCGGTCGCGGCCGAGACCGCGATCGGAATGACGATGAGCGCCGTGGCGGTGTTGCTGATCAACTGGCCAAAGGTCGCAGTCAACGCGAACAGCCCGAACAGCAGCACGTGGGGGCCGGCTGCCCCGACGGTGTCGACCAGACCGCGTGCGATCCTCTCGGCCGCGCCACTGTCCTTGATCGCCAGCGAGACCGCGAACATGGCACCGATCAGGACCACCGCGGTCCACGACACGGAACGGTACGCCTGGTCGACCGTGACTACTCGCAGCACCACCATCGCGCACGCGGCCAGGACGCTGGCGACGAACGGCGGAACCAGCCCCGAGGCCAGGAGCGCGACCATGGCGATCAGGATCAGGATCGCGGGCCCCGCGCCCGGCCCCAATGGGACCGCCTGACGCCGGACCGCGTCTGGATGGTCGACGACGAGTACCTCGGGGTCCTCGAGATTCTCGTCGAGCGCCGCCCACGCGCCCTGGAGGAGGAGCGTGTCGCCTACCGCGAGCTCTGTGTCGCCATCGCGGTCTTCGCCGTTTCTCTGCACCGCCAGCACGACGAGATCGCCGCTGCTCGTGACCATGCCGGGAAAGAACTTCTCTCCGAGGAGGTCCGACCGGGGAGGAATCAGGACCTCGGCGACGCCTGCTTCTCGCGTGATCAGCGCGTCGGGCAGGCGGTCACGCTCGATCACGTCCGAGTCGATCGCGTATTGGTCGACCAGCACGCGGGCATGCTGGCTCAGGTTCGGAGAGATGGTGCGCGCCGTGCGCTTGGGCAGCAGACGATCTCCGAGCAGCGCGCAGATCGCGATCGTGCCGACTACGAGCGGGATCCCCGCCAGAGCGAAGCTCAGAAAGCCGAAGCCCTGGTGTGCGCTCGAGCTCGCCGCCTCGGACACGATCACGTTCACCGGCGAGCCGGTCAGCGCGAGTAGCGAACCCGCGCTCGCGGTGAAGGCCAGCGGCATCAGGAAAGTCGAGGGGGAACGGTTCACGCGCATCGCCATCACTACCGCGACGGGCAGGAGCGCCGCCACCGAGCCGTTAGGGGTTATCAGCGCGGACGCCAGCGCAACCAGGCCGAGCATCAAGACGAGCAGCCGCCGGTGGCTGCCCCCCGCCCGCGCGATCAGTTTCTGCCCCGCCCAGGCCGTCACTCCGCTGGCATCGAGACCCTCGCTCACGACGAACAAAGACGCGATGAAGGCCACCGCCGGGTCCCCGAACCCGGCCACCACCTGGCCCGAGCTCAGGACACCGGTGGCGTAGAGGGTCAGCGCCGCACCGATCGCGACCACCTCCGGCGGAAGGCGGTTCACGACGAACAGCGCCACCGTGGCGCTCAGCACGACGAGGGTGATCGTTACGTGGCTCATGAGGATCGGCGACGCTCCAACCAGCAATGGGGCCGCGTCTGAACGCGCGCGAGGCCACCTCCGGCGGACAGCGCGGCGCCGACGCCGAGTTCAGAGCCCGAGTGGTGTGGTCGCGGGGTAGGGGAGGCCCCGCGCCGTGGTGAAGCTCCGGCTCGGCGCCGGCGTTCTGAGAGCGCGAATCAGCCCGCCGGCACGGTTGCGCGCCTTCCGGACTGCCTCACGCGACTGGGGCCGACTGCGTGCCTTCGAGGACTTCGCGCAGGCGAGCTTCGGAATCGTCGTCAAGTGAGGTCTGGATCACCTCTCCGCCGTACTGACGGATCTCTGGTAGCACCTTGTCGGGGGTGACCCTGCGTACGAGAACTATCAGAGCCGCACCACCCGGAGCAAGCTTCTGACCCAGTTCCTTCATGAACTGATCGCTGACGCCCACATCCGCCAAGGCGCCGGAGGCGCCTCCCGCCGCCGCGCCGATCGCCATCCCGACGAGCGGCGCGAGGAACAACAGACCGATCAGACCACCCCACAGCGCCCCACCGGCGGCGCCGGCCATGGCCGGACGATGTGCCTGGTGCAGCTTGACCTTTCCCTTCTCGTCGCGATCCACGATCACCGCGTCCTCGAGCTCGATCGCGTGCTCGACGATCAACTGCGTCAATCGTTCACGCACGGCCTCGGCGGTTTGCATGTCCGGATACGCGACGGCGATGAGATCACTCACGATTCCCTCCTGAAGATTTGAACATCGATGTGGCGCAGTAGGTAGTAGGGCTACACATCCACGAGGAGCTGCGACTGTAGGTCAGACGTGCGTGGCTTCTGTTCATAGGGATGCCGACACCCCCGGTCTCCTCGTGACCACGCGCATACCACTGACCTCGAACCCCGGCCGGGGGAAGATGACATGAAACATGCTCGGTGATGGGATAGAGGGAGGAACCGACCCCGAGCGACCGGGCCGCGCTCCCTTGTCGTCGATGATCAGGAATCGTTCCGGCGCGCGTTGCGGGAACTGGTCCTCGCCACGGATGGGTTCCAGCTGATCGGCGACGCCTCCTCGGGCGAGGAGACATTGGGCGCGGTCGAGCAGCTGTCGCCGCAGATGGTGATCATGGACAAGCGAATGCCTGGAATCGGAGGGGTCGAGGCGACGGGGTTGCTCGTTTCACGCCATCCCGAACTGGTGGTGTTGCTCGTTTCGCTAGAGGAGCCTGAGTCGCGGGTTACCGGCTCATGCGGCGCCGCCGCCTTCATCAACAAGCGCGACCTGTCGACCGGCGTCCTAAGACGGGTGTGGCGAGATCACCGAGGCGGCTAGTTCGCGACGGTGGCAGGCGGGATCTCGGCCACTATCCGGGTGCCGCGTCCCTCACAGGCGAGCGAAAGGTCCTGGCACTCGTGATTACCGAACCCGGGCGCCTCGCCGCGCCGAGCACGGAGCCTTGCCCGGCGAGCGCTTTTCCTATCGGAGTATCCGCGGCAGCCCGAAGTGCGGGAAGCCGTTGTTGCCGCCGAACCAGGTGATCGCGGAGATCTGCCGGCCCTCGAGGGTCAGGACGATCATCCGTACAGTCGGGCGACCTCGGTCTGGGGCGGTCGGAAGTAGGCGCCGAATGCCGGCTGGTTGTTGGCGCGGGTCGGTACCAGGAGCGGCGCGCCTCGCGTGATCATGCGGTCGCGTAGAAACGAGCCGATCCTGGCGGGACCCTGGTATTCGTAGGGCTCGGGCGGCATCGTCAGCCACGCCGCGTCGGTCAGTAGGGCGACGACGCCATCGATGTCGCCTGTTTGGATCGCGTCGGCGAAGCGGCCGACGGTGTCGCGCTCGCGTTTGGAGTCGGGGAGCGGCGCCCGTTCGCGTTCGGCGGCCGGCAGCCGCGATTCGAATGCCGCCCGGGCGCGGCGCAGCAGGCTGTTGACCGATTGTGCGGTCGTGCCGAGCATTTCGGCGACCTCCTCCGCGTGGTAGCCGAGCACGTCGCGGAGCACCAGCACTGCGCGCTGAGGCGGAGACAGATGCTGAAGGCCGACCATGAACCCCAGCTCGATCGCCTCTTTGGTCTCGTAGCGTGCCTCCGGACCGGGAGCCTTCTCTGGGATCCCCTCCAGCAGGACGTCGGGGAAAGGCTCCAGCCAGATCGCCTCGCCACAGCGGGTGGGCTCGGGCATCTCGGTCATCCGCTGCAGGCCCTCAGGGCGGCGTCGGGTCGCCCGGAGCGCATCGAGGGAGCGGTTGGTCGCGATCTGGTACAGCCAGGCACGGACCGACGCGCGGCCCTCGAAGCCCTCAAGGCCACGCCAAGCGGCGAGGAGGGTCTCCTGGAGCAGGTCCTCCGCGTCGTGGACCGAACCGACGATCCGGTAGATGTGCACCTGGAGCTCACGCCGGTACGGGTCGGTCAGCTCGCGGAACGCAACTTCGTCGCCGGCGCGTGCACGCGCGAGCACCTGGTTGGTCACGCTCGCATCCTCGCACCGACTGTTCCTTTCACCCGCATCACTGTAATGACGCCGGCGCACCCCGAATTCGTCGCTCAATTTCCCTCGCCGCGAACGCCTCAACCCACGCAACTCCACACAAGTCCAAACAAGGAGAATCAAATGGGAAAGATCGTGGTCAGCCAGAACGTCTCGCTCGACGGCGTCGTCGAGGACCCGAGCGGCGAGCAGGGATTCAGGCACGGCGGCTGGTTCGTTCAGTTCATCGGTCAGGACTGGGACGCGTGGGCTGAGCTCGAGCTCGCCGAAGCACAAGGCGCCGAGGCGCTGCTCATGGCCGCCGCAGCGACGAGTACTTCGGCACACGGTCACCAACCCAGAGCGGCGAATGGGTGGACAGGTTGAACAGCTTGCCGAAGTACGTCGTGTCCTCGAAGCTCGAGGAGCACCATTGGACCAACGTGACCATCCTCAGGGGCGAGGTGGTAGGAGAGGTTCGCAAGCTGAAGCAGCGGATAGACGGGGAGATCGTCGTGTACGCCAGCCGACCGCTCGTGCACACGCTGATGGAGCACGACCTGGTCGACGAGCTGCGGCTGACCGTCTTCCCGGTCGCGCTCGGCGCGGGTGAGCGTCTGTTCGGCGAGACCAGCGACAAGCGACCCCTGCGCCTGCTTCGCACGAAGACCATCGGGAACGGCCTCGCCCACCTAACCTACGAGCGCGCCCGGGAGGCCTAATCGCACGTGACTGGCGTAGCTAACCCGGTTTCACGTGGAGGTGTTCGGATGCGAGCTGGTCCCGCCACAGCGCGACCAGTGGGGGCCGTGGCTGGACGCGGCCACCGGTGTTAGCGAGGTCCATCTTCAAGGGATGCATTTGCGCTGCCAGGCGGCGCACTCGACGGACCGACTCTGGAGATTTACAGCTACGACGACACCCGAGCGCGGCCGTTGCCGATGCCGAACGACGCCGGCTACGGACATACCCGGCAAGGCCCTCACCACCGGCCGCTGGCAGAGCAGGACGAAGAGTGGCGAGGCCCCGGCGGTCGCCGGGGCCTCTGCCTCGATCTGTGTCAGCCGGTCGGCACGCTCTGGCCGAGGCCGAGCGCCTGCAGGATGTGGTCGAGCTGGAGTTGGGTCAGACCACCGGAGATGTCCGGGATACCGAGCTGGGTGAGCAGCGTCTGGATCTGGGTGGTCGACAGGTTCACGCCGAGGCTAGTGAGCAGGCTCTGCAGTCCGGCGATGCTGTTGATTCCCCCGCCCCCGGCGAGCCCGCATAGGAGCTGGCCGAGCAGGCCCTGGCTGGGCACCGCATTGATCGTGACGACCACGGGGTTGACGTGGGTCTTGCCGTAGAGGTCCACGACCAGCCCGAGGAGGTCTAGATGCAGCGGCCCGAGGACCAGCTTGAGCACCTGGCAGGTTTGCGGTTGTGCCTGGGCGGCGCTTGCGGGCAATGACTGGGCTGCCGCGAACACCTGCAGTGGCCGCCCGTGAAGGCGTGCGTTCAGCGCGCTGGCGGCTCTAGCGGCGTGAGGAAGGGTGACCTTTGCATTGGCGAGCGCGCAGAACAGGTTTCCGAGGACGCGGCCGTGGAGGGCGTAGACGTCCAGGCTGATGTTGGAGGTCGTGACCTGCACGCCGAGGAGTTCGAGGTTGAGCGGCGCGAGCCGGAGGGTGATCACGTTGCACCGTGCGCCGTGGCCTGCGGCAGCGACTGCGAAGCTCACCGGCGCGCTCTGACGCGAGACGCTGGTGCCGGAGTTGAGCGCGCCGGTCAGGGTCCCTCTGGCGACCACGCCTCTGTCCGTCGCACGGAAGCTGGTGATCTTCGCGGTCAGGGAGAGCCTCGACGTGGCGGGCGGGGCCGGAGAGCCTGGGTTGGCGTTTGCGGGCAGTGCGACTATCGCCGCGAGGGCGAGCACCGAGAAAGCGGCAGCGACGAGCTTACGCATCGTCTTCCTCCTTGATAGATGAGTGGATGCGCCTCCCGCGCCTCCCGGTCTTACCCTTCTCGATCGGCGTCGAACCCGCAAAGAGTTGCGGACCCGAGCACAAGTTCAGATAGTCACCGTGTCACTCGGTCGGACGCCTCACGTGGAACGCGAACTGCCCGCGAAACTCTCAGATGCTCACCGGGTTGTGCTGTCCGAGTCTTACGCAGGGCGTATCAGCGCGGGGCAGCTAACGCAGTGTCTGGGAACTGAAGTTCCGGGGGTGGCCGACCGGCCGTGGGTGACCGGCTGGCTCGGGGCGCGCTGAACATAGGGCCTGACTCTCGTCGCCCTGGCGCGTATTGGCGCCCAAGAAGACGAACGGACAATGATGGCGTGCTTGCAGGCGCAGTGTGGGCTGCCCGCCCACGCTTGGGTTCTCCGCGGCGAACAACAACCTCGATGGTACGCCCTGACTTGAGAGCCGGTCGGGCGTTGTCTTTGTAACTAGGTAGGTGCACTCAAGACGAATGGCACCGACAAGACGCCATATCTGACATGACACGGGAACAGGAGGAACCATGCGAATTCCCGCCAGGCTGACGGCAGCCACTGCTGCGCTCACCCTTGCGCCTTGCGTCGGCCGCGCTGGCCAGCGGCCCGGGCAGTCATGGCCGCTCGCAGAGCGCGCCCGGCCACAGCCGCTCACAGCAGACGTCCAGCACGGGTACGACGACGGGCACCACGAGCACGCCGACCCCGAGTAACAACCACGGCAAGGCCTACGGCCGGGTTTGCCAGGGTGAGAGCAAGAAGCACGTCGCCGGCCAGAAGGGCACGCCGTTCAGCCAGTGCGTGTCCGCCGCCGCCAAGCTGCGCGGCGAGAAGACCGGCCAGACCAGCGGTTCGGATCAGGGCTCGACCGGTTCCTGACGAGCACACGACAACGACCACCGACGCCTCATAACCGGAATCCAGGTGCAGAGACAGGGGCCGTCATCCGGCGCCCCCTCTCCACGTGCGGTGCGACTTCAGCGGCGGGCGCCGCGCGGTCAAGGGAGCCGTCTCATCCGACGGTCTCAACTGGCACCTGCTCGGAACGATCGGGTCCGTTTCAGGCCGGCCGACGACCCCCAGCCCTCGGGGCAAGGGTCAGCCGCAAGCGACCTCTAGGCGGCCGCTGAGCCCGTGCCGCCGTCCGCGTGGTCCTCCGAATCCCGGGGCGGTGCCGATCGCGGAGTCTTCCGCGGTGCATGCTCGCCGCGGGCTTCGGGAGGGACGGCGGTGACGGGAGAAAGATGACGCTCAGGCTCCGCGCGAGCGTCGATACCAAGCCGCTCTGTCAACTGGCCGGCTGGGAGGTGCCCTTTGAAGAACTCAAGCAGGGCCTGCTGCTGCGCATCCGACAGCCCTGCCGGTAGCTCGCGTTCCACTTTCTAGTCCTACCCGGCTCGTCCGGGTCTGCACGTCGGTTGGCAACTTTATGCTCGCGGTCCGCCTGCCGGGATGCGAGGCGCTTACAAATGTCGTCGTCCACCGTACGTCGGGCGTGAGCCCGGGCCGATGATCGTCGAGGCTTGGACGGACGAGGACGGACGCCTACTGGTGCTGGTCTGCGACGAGGGCGTGGGGACGGTGGCGGGTAGCCACCCCCGGCGCTCCATGATCCTCGTCGGCGGGCGGGCGGGCGACGACGATGTTCGATCGTCAACCGCAAGAGTGATCGCGAGTGAGCGAGCGTGGGAATTCGGCCTGTTGCGGGTAGGACAACGGCGTGACCATCGCCGTGATAGCCGCCGTCTGCGTGCTGCTCCTCATACTCGGCTTTCTGGCGCCGCGTCTCTCGACCAAGCCGCAGCATGGGGTTGATCGAGTGCTGTCGTCCGGTGGGCGTGCCGCTGGCAAAGCGCCCGGTGGGCTCGGCCGGTGGTTGCGCAAGCCGTTCACCGGCTCAGAACGCGCCGCTGATAAGAGCGCGTCGCTGGGCCGCCGCGGCCGCCGAAAGATGCCGCTGTAGGTCTCGTTCACCCGACGATTGCGGCGTCGGTTTCGACACGCCGTCGCGCGAAATGACGGGCCCGGGTTGGATGACCACACTGCTGGATCGGGATTGCTACTCACGGACAGACGGGTTACGAAACCCGCTGGGCTCCACGCCCGCGCGAGCGCGACTGCAGGTCTGCGACCCGACAGCAGCGCTTTGAGCGACGCCTACTGCCATGAGCCTCCTGCAAGCAAGCGGGTTGTGACGTGTTCAGCGGAGAGGGGGGGATTCGAACCCCCGAAGGACCGAAAGGCCCTTACCGGATTTCGAGACCGGTTTTCAGCGATCCGAAAGCCGGGCATTTGCAGGATAATCTGGTGGCGATCGGCTGTGTGGGGAAGCGCGCGGGGATGTGATGGCGCTTGATCTGTACGCACAGATGGCGTACACTGCTTTCTGATGGCTGAGACGAAGGACCAGCGTGTGCATCTCCGCGTGGCGGCCAGTGACGATGAGCTGTTCCGAAGCGCGGCCGCGGCTGTGAACGAGTCGCTGTCGGAGTTCTTGGTGGAGAGCGGCCGCGAGCGCGCCGAGCGACTGCTGTCGGACCGGACACGGTTCGTGCTCTCGCCGACTCAGTGGCGGAGGTTCACGGCCGCGCTTGACCGACCACCGCGAGAGATCCCCGAACTGGTCGAGCTGTTCCGCCGTCCGCGCCCCGAGTAGTGCCGCGCTTCAGCGAGCCCGAGCCGCTCGGGCCGGATCACGTCGTCGAAGGCTTCGATTGCGGTCAAACGTCGCTGAACATTTGGTTGATGCGGTATGCCCGTCAGGCCGCGGCCGTCGGGTCTGCACGGACGTACGTAGTTGTCGACGCACGCCACGGGCGCGTGGTTGGCTACCACGCGCTGGTGGCTGCCGCGCTCGAACGCGAGGCGGCCACCGCCAGGATCGTCAAGGGGATGCCGCAATATCCGATCCCGGTGGTGCTCCTGGCTCGGCTTGCGGTGGATCTCTCCGTGGCTGGTCGTGGGCTCGGCGCGTGGTTGCTCGGTGACGCGATGACGCGCACGCTGGCCGCAGCGGAAACAATCGGCGTGCGGGCGATGCTCGTTCACGCCATCGATCAGGACACCGCGGCGTTCTACCTCCGGCACGGTCTCGAGGCATCGCCAACCGACCCGCGACACCTGATGATCCTCATAAAAGACATCGCCGCCTCCCTGAACGCGGCGAGTCAGGATCGATAGCGAGCGCGCCCGCCAGACTTGAGGGCGCGCGCACCGACATTCCGGGCCAACCAGGACGCGTGGTGTCACCAGCGGGATGCGCGTGCGGATCACGCAGGCGGGAATGCGACTGGTCGTAGTCGGGCAAGGCCGAGCGTGGTCGCTTCACGCCGCCTGAAGCAGTCTGCCGACGGCGCGGCTCCTCTCGATCGAGACCGGTAGCGCCGCGCCGGCCGCCCACGTCGCTGCTTCGCCTGGCGGAGCAGGCGCCCGCGACGGTCGAGCACTCGCTCATGCTGGTCGTCCATCTGAGGAGCCAGGTGAGTAGTTGTGGCCGCTTCCGCTCGCCGTGGCGGAGCAGTCGTCGTGCCGTGGTCCGGTGCCCCTTGAGACTGTGAATGGGTCCAAGGGTCGCGCGTTGGGTGGCGGAGGGAGATCTGTTTTCCGGGGCGGGAGCGCGGCGACTCGCGACCCGGCGGCGCGCGTGCTCGTTGGTGGCGTCCGGTTCGTTGCTGTGTCAGCGCGACGAGCGTGAACGACGTCGGGTCGCGCGCGCTTGTCTTCGGCCTTTCAGTGGCTGTGTCGCGGTTCGTGCGAGGCGCTTGACGCCGCGCGCTGGCACCCCGATCGTGTTGTGGAGCAGCTTCTGCACCGGTCCCATCTCACTCCCTTCTGACGTTGGCGTAAGCATCGGTGAGGGCGACCGCGTCGTCAAGGGCCAATCACGAGCGGCGGCCGGTCTCAACACCCGCCGGGTGGAGGAGCGTGACGGCGACGGGCGGGTGCTCCGGCGCGCGAGAAGTCGAGGTCGGGTGACCAAGCGCGCGATTACCGCGGGTGGCGCGGCGTCGGTCCGATCCACGTGTCCGGCCCGCTCGTGGCGGGCCGGCCTCGGCGGGGCATGATTGTGCGCTGTGATCAGGCGGTGGCGGGGATCGTGGCGGTGAGGACCGGATGCTCGGTCATCGCCTTGTGCCCGCGCAGCTGGACGATCGCGATCCTCGTGGTCACTTCGCAGATCGCCATCAGCACCAGCGCGGTCGGCCATGCGGTGGGGGAGATGTGATGGGCGATGCTGAAGCTGGCGATATCGGGGCGCAGGCCGTGGCTGACAGCGAACGCGAACACCATCCGCGAGCCGATGCCCGCGACCAGCAGCGCGGCGGCGAGCCATCCCACGCGGGCGACCGCCAGGCCGTGCTCGCCGGCGCGGACGCGGGTCGCCAGCCCGGACGCGATGCCGAGGGTGAGGCCGACGGCGGCCAGCAGGCCGATCAGGACGAGGTCGTTGCCGGCGGTCGGAATCGAGTGCAGGTACATCTGGGCGACGAAGAAGACGAGGATGAGCGGGACGAGGACGCTGCGGCGGTCCAGCTCGCGCTCCCTGGCCTGGCGCGCCACGACCAGTAGGAACATTGCGTTGATGAGGTAATCGGTGATCGTCATGGCGCCATCATCTTCTGCCGAGCTGGCCGTGTCGTCGGCGCCCGGGTTGAACCAAGGGTTGAACTTCACGTCAACCCACGGGTTGACCGCCAACGCCAACGGCGCGAGCACTACGAGGAGACCCGCCCGGCGGGCAGATCCGCTGAGGCACTCCCCGGGCCTCCCAGCCGCCGGGTACGCGTAGCGGCGGATACCGGCACCACACGCAGTCCGGCACGAAGGTCGGGGAGGTGGCTGTCGTGGACAGCTCCTCGACTCGACGATTTCGACCTCCCAGTTCGTGGCTCGAGCGCCTGGCAACACCAGCCGGGCCTGCTTTGGAACAACCCGACCGCGGAGCGGTTCAACGTCACGAACGAGCCGAACATGCCGCCATGACCGATGACCCGTCCGCCTTGCTATCCGCACGAAGGAGGGCTCTGCTGGCGCGGGACCGCGGTTGCGCGCCAAGACGAGAGCAGGTTCGCCGGAGGACTCGGGAAGTGTGTGGCACATCGTGGGTCCGTTTCTCAGCGGGGCCGAGGGCAACCCATCAAGAGCGCGAGACAGGCCTGGGCGGGTGGGCTCGACGAGGCTGGGGTCCGCCGCCCCTGCAGTCGTGCGCTGCCGCACCTCGCTGAACGTCTGACGGGGACGGCTGGGGGTTTTGCGCGAAGATGCTGGCGTGACGCCGGAGGGCCTCCATGAGTTTTTTCTGGCTAGCGCGGGCGTCGCTGGAGCGTTGATCGGGCTGTTATTCGTCGCGATTTCGGTGTCGCAGGAGCGGCTCTCTAAGAGCGAGCACATACAGATCCACCGGGTTCGGGCGTCCGCGGCGCTGGTGGCGTTCACCAACGCGCTAGCGGTGTCTCTGTTCGCGTTGATCCCTGGAGATAAGGTGGGCTGGGCTGCGCTGGTGGTGGCGATCCTGGGGCTGGTGTTCCTTACCGCGTCAGTTCTTTCGCTGTTTCGTTTTCGGCGGCGGGGTTGGCGAGATGCCCGAGAGGGGGCCTTCCTGCTGGGTCTCGCGGCAACGTTCGTGGTCCAGCTAATCGCGGGGCTGGAAGTGATCGCTCATTCCGGTGACTCAGGTGCGGTCCGAACTATCTCGGTTCTGGTCGTTGTCTGTTTCTTGATCGGCATCGCGCGGGCATGGGAGCTGATCGGAGGTCCGTCGATCGGACTCCGGCACGAGGTCGTCGCGCTCGTGCGAAACCACGATGGGGAGTCGAAGACCCCCCAGGTGGACGACTGAGTCGATCAAACCGGCAAAAGCCGGGGAAACCGGCCCTTCGATGAGGGCATGTCTTCATCCGATGCGAGGCTTTTGGAGTGCCAGAGGGTTTTTGGAGTGCCAGCACTCGCAGACACAGCAAATCAGGGCGCGACCGGCACGAGAGCGTCGGACCCGCTCATCGGTAACTGCTGCGCCTCGGCGAGCGGGAGCGGGCACGATCGCGGACCTGGCTCCTCAGATGGACGAGCTGCATGAGCGCGCTCTGGACCGTCGTAGGCGCCTGCTCCGCCAGCCGAAGCAGCGAGGCTGGCGGCTCGCGCGACGCTGCCGGTCTTTCAGGGAAGCAGCCACCATTTCGAGGCGGCCACCGCGGACGGCGGCTGCTGCCCGGCCACGAGCGCGCGCTGGCGTTCGTGGTTCCGCATGGCCCTTATCGTGACGAAGCGATCACGCCCCCGGCGGTCCTCGGCACGACCCCTCTTAATCGATTCGATCGCGACGGTTCGTGCGCCTGGACGCTCAAAGGTGACATGAGCGCCAGGGGGTCGCGTTGCGGTGAGCTGGCGGTAGGTGGCAGGTCTTCTGCGTCGACGGCATGGTTTGTAGCCCGAGAACGCGCCGATCGCGTTGCTGCTGCTGTGGCCGGGGACCTCGCCGAGCCGGCGCTCTTGGAGCAGGGATTGGCGCTAGTTGCGGGGTCCGGCCGCGCGCCACCGCCGCTCGCGATCTACCGTCTGATGCTTGAGTGGCGGCAGCCGACGACGCGGGTCCGGCGGCCATCCGGCTCGGGTGGCGCAGCGCCAGGAGCGTGAGCAGGCGCGACACGGGCCCGTCCCCGAGGAGGTCCGTCTCGCGCGGATGATCGCGCAGTCGGCGGCAGTGGTCGATTCGGCGCTGGATGCCGAGGCGTGGGCGTCGCACCTGCTCGGCACCTTCCGCGAGCAGCGGCGTGGACTGCCGTTCCCGGATGCCGTCGAGGTCGATCCCGTGCTGCTGTTCGGCAAGCCGCTCGTCACCCGGCTGGCAACCCTCGACGACCCGGCCGCCACGGTCGCGCTGGCGTCGATCGCGAAGCTCGACGACGGCAAGCTGGGCGCCTTGGCGGCGGAGCTGCTCGCGGACTCGACGCCGGCGGCCGCCGTCCCGCGGTGGATCGAGCAGATCGGCGAGTCGGAGATCGTTGGCGCTGCGGTGGTGAGCGAGGCGGTGTTTGACGACGCCCGCACGGTCTTGCTCGAGAGCCGCCATCCCGATGGCGAGACGATGGCCGTCGGCGTGCTGATTGACCGCAATCTCGGCGGGCTGGCCAAGGACGTCCTGCTGGCCGAGTCGATCGAGCAGGTCGCGGGCGCGATGGGCCGCGACTCGACTGGCGACGAGGCCGAGCTCGAGCTCGAGCAAATCGACCCCGGCATCGCTGCCGGGCTGATCCGGGCAGCGATCGCCCGGACGGACATGACCTGGGATCCACCGGTCGACGGCGACTTCTGGCCAAGGCGAGCGCTGACGCTCCTGCGCGCCGACCAAACGCCGGGCGCCGTGGAGCCGCCCGAGCCCGCCGAGCTGTCGAGCGAGGAGCGCGACAGGCTGCGCGACGAGTTCCTCGCCTCGCCCGAAGGGCGGGAGTTCGCGCCCGACGGCGACGAAGCCTGGGTAGCGTCGCTGGCGATCGACTTCTGCGCCGGCTACACCGACGGCGATCCGCTGCGCTGGAGCCCGGTGGTCGTCGAGCTGTTCATGACCGACTGGATCCCGCGCAAGGTCCTCGCGACGCCCGAGCTGCTCGACCGCCTGCCTGCCGCGCTCGACGCCTGGGTGCGCTTCGCCGCCCGTCGGCGCGGGATCCCGGACTGGGCTGGCAACGAGACCCGAGGATCGATCGGGAAATGGGTGAATGAGATGGTTGAGGCCGCACTAGACCCCTCGGTCGGCGGGCCGTCCAAGCAGTTCCTGCTGGCGGCGAAGGCGGCCGGCGTGGACCTCGAGGACGAGCAGGCGCTGGGCACCTTCATCAAGGGCTGGAACGCGCGCAGCGAGCTGGACCTCGCCGACCTCGAGGTGCCGCAGGCGATCGAGCCCGACGAGATCCTCCAGCTGAAGATCACGCTGAAGGGGATCAGCAAGCCGCCGGTCTGGCGCCGCGTCCAAGTCCGCGCCGACACCACGTTCGCGATGCTCCACCAGATCATCCAGGCGGCGTTCGGCTGGACCGACACGCACCTGCACAGCTTCGAGTACGAGGGCGAGCAGATCGGCGTCCCGGACCCCGAGTGGGACAACGATTGCGCCGACGAGGCCGAGACAACGCTCGACGAGGTGCTGCTCGGCCCAAAGGATCGCGTCCGCTATACCTACGACTTCGGCGACAACTGGGAGCACGACATAGTGCTCGAGAAGGTGATGGAGCCGGACGCCGGCGACGGGCGACCAGTGCTTCTCGCCGGCAAAGGCGCCCGCCCACCCGAGGACTGCGGCGGCCCCTGGGGCTACGCCGAGCTGACGGACGCCGGCGGCTTCGACCCGGCGTCGTTCGGCCTAGAGCTGGCCCAGCAGAGGGTCCAGGCAACCTGCCGCTGAACGCTGGCGTTCGCCAACACAAGACGTAGTCAGGGCTACCGGACCACGATCGGCCTCGTCTTCCGGTTCCGCGCTCATTCAGGACAGCGCATCGGCGACCAGGTGCTGCTTGCGCTTCGCCGGCTCTCACCAGTGCTCTTCCACGAACGGAGACGCGCGCACAACGACGTCAGCGGCTCGAGCGCGCCCGCTGACGGACACAACCAACCACCCGCTCCTGCCGCCGTGCGGAAGAAGAGGCGTCTCAGCACGCGCGTCGGCGCGCACCTCCCATTCGCCCCAGAAGCGCGGCCTGGCGCAGCCCCACGCGGCAGGGACAGTCTGAGCTCCGCGCTTCCCGCGCACATTGGCGCTCATGCGACGCCGGAATCCGCGTGTTGCGAGCGGCCCCGGGGACGGATGCGATCACGAGGCGGGCGCGGCCGCCGGGCAGCGAGGAGAGAATGACGTTGGCGTCAGCGACGAGGGCGGGATGGGGCGATCTTCCTGAAGGATCTCTCGCTCGGTAAGAACCTGTGCGTTGAGCTGCGCGCCAACTTGTTCGGCCAGGCGCCGGAATCCCTCGCGGCAAACTTCGGCGGGCAACTCGGGCGTGTCTCGCTGTGCGCCGGTATTGGGGACTGGTTCGTTGCGTGGCGAGCCAGTACGTCACGCACGGGGAGGAGCTGGGGCAGCTGTGGGGAAGTGAGGCCCCCACAACACCCTCACCGCGCCTTGCCGGCGATCGTCCGCATGTGGAAACTTCCAGTAATGACCGGGTATCTCGTCGTTGTCGCGATCGAATGATGACGCGATGCGCCGGTCTTGAGACCGGCGCAGTGATAGCGGCTAGGCCGTGCCCGACCCGGGATGGACAATGGTGCGGCCGTGGGGAAGTCGCGGGGAAGTGGGAGCGTGAAACGCCCATTGCGGGCGGGCGATCCTCAGGTAGGCCGTGGGGAAGAAATGTCCGGATTTGACGGCTAACGGAGAGGGAGGGATTCGAACCCTCGCAGGACCGAAAGGCCCTGACCGGTTTTCGAGACCGGCGCATTCAACCGCTCTGCCACCTCTCCGGTGGGGCAGAGGTAAAGGTAGTAGAACGCGGGGCGGGAGTGCTCGGCCCCGTCACCGCCTCGGCGCGAAGAACGCCCGCAGTAGATCGGCGCAATCCTCGGCCAGCAGTCCGCGCTCGACCTGCGGGCGGTGGTTGAGCCGCGGCTCCTCGAGCACGTTGAACACGCTGCCGGCGGCCCCGGCCTTGGGGTCGGTGGCGCCGAACACGACCCGGGGCAGGCGGGCCAGGACGATCGCGCCGGCGCACATCGCGCAGGGCTCGAGCGTCACGTACATGACCGAGTCGAGGACCCGCCAGCTGCCCAGCGCGCGGGCCGCCTCGCGCAGGGCGATCATCTCGGCGTGGGCGGTGGGGTCGGCGCGCAACTCGCGCTCGTTGTGGCCGGCCCCGATCACCTCGCCCCCCTGGACGACGACTGCGCCGATCGGGACGTCTTCGTGCTCCAGGGCGCGGGCCGCCTCGCGCAGGGCCAGGCGCATGAAGTACTCCTCACGGGGAAAGAAGTGGGTGCTCACCCCCAGCGACGGTACCGTCCAGGAGGGCAACTTTGCCGACGGCAAGGGTGTCTTAGGGTCCGGGGTCGACTTTTCAACGTCCAGCTGTGTCTGCGGTTTTGCTCACCCGTCGTCTCGTACCCGCGGCGCTTGCCGTCGCGGCGCTGCTGTGCGCCTCCGGACCGGCTGCTCCGGCCCGGGCCACCGCGGTGCGCGCCGCGGACTACGTTCCCGGCGAGATCGTGGTGGGCTACGCGTCCGCCACGGCGACGCCGCACATCGCGCGGGGCCTGGGCGCCACCGCTGGGGTGAGCGCGCTGGACAGCCCACGGATCCTCAAGGTCCCCCACGGACGGAGCATCTGGCCGGCGATCGCCAGGCTGCGCCGCCAGCGCGGGGTCCTCTACGCGGTGCCCGACTACATCGCGCACCAGGCCGGCGGCTGGATTCCCGACGATCCGGGCAACACCCACCACCGCCAGGGCTGGCAGAAACTCCAATGGAATTTCCTGCCCGGCACCGGCGTCGACGCTCCGGCGGCCTGGTCGCACATGTTCCGCGTCCACCGTCCCGGGGGTCGTGGCGTCACCATCGCCGTCCTCGATACGGGTGTCGCCTATCGCGACTGGGGCGCCTTCCGCATGTCACCGGACTTCGTGGGAACCCGCTTCGTCGCGCCCTACGACTTCGTCGCCCACAACCCCTTCCCACTCGACCGCGAGGGTCACGGCACCTTCGTGACCGGGATGATCGCCGAGAACACGAACAACGACCTCGGGCTCACCGGCCTCGCCTACGGCGCCACGATCATGCCCGTCCGGGTGCTCGACGCGGACGGCAACGGCGACTCGGTCACGATCGGCAAGGCCATCCGCTACGCGGTCAAGCATGGCGCGCAGGTCATCAACCTCAGCCTGTCGTTCAGGCAGAGCGTCACCGCCGCGGATATTCCCGAGGTGATCGGCGCGATCGGCTTCGCCCACCGCCACGGCGTGGTGGTCGTCGCCGCCTCCGGCAACGACAGCACCACGCGCCTGGCCTACCCGGCAGCCGCCCCGTCGGTCGTCTCGGTGGGTGCGACGACGCGCGATCTCTGCCTCGCGGACTACTCCAACGGCGGAGCCCGGCTCGACCTGGTCGCGCCGGGCGGAGGCGATGACGCCAGCTTGAGCGGCGATCCCGACTGCCACCCGCTGCGCACCCTGCCGGCGGTCCACCAGATGACCTTCGAGGACCTGAACTCGCTGACGCCGGGAGGTAACCCGGCCCGGTTCGGCTACCCCGGGACATACGGCACGTCGATGGCCGCCCCCGCGGTGTCCGCGACCGCGGCGCTGGTGATTGCCAGCCGCGTGATCGGCCGCCATCCCTCGCCCGATCGGGTCCTCAACCGGCTCGAGCAGACCGCAACGCCACTCGGCGGCGCCGCTCGGCCGAACGACAACTACGGCTGGGGCCTGGACAATGCCGGCGCGGCAACCGCTCCGGGCGCGCCCCGCGGGTAAGCCTCTCGGCGCTCAGGTCGTCCGCACGATCAGCACCGAGCACGGCGCATGGTGTGAGACCTTGTTCGGCACCGAGCCGAGCAGGAAGCGTTTGGCGCCGGTCATGCCCTTGTTGCCGACCACGACGAGGTCGCAGTTCTGCTCCTCGGCCACGTCGAGGATCGCGTCCGCAGCATCCCCCTGGCGCGCGAATGTCCCGACCTCAACCACCCCAGCTTGTGTGGCCTCCGTCCGCGCCTGCTCGAGCAAGGCGACCGCGTCCTGATGAGGATTGATCAACCACTGCGCGTCTCCGGGCGGCTCGACCTGCCCGCTGCGCAGCTGATCGGCCACGGGCTCGTATGCGGTCACGATGTGAAGGCGCGCGTCCTGGCCGGCGGCCAGCTCGATGGCGCGGCGTACCGCGGTCTGCGCCGTCTTCGAGCCATCGGTCCCGACGAGGATCGAGGTGAACATGCGATGCCTAGGCCAGCTTGGTGATCGCGATCACCATCCCCGCCAGCACGAACACGAGGATCGCGACCTGCATCCAGAGCCAATGGCGGGGCATCGAGATCAAACCTAGCAACGGATATGCCCGGCCGAGCGGGTCGGGCGCATCCGGCGCGATGGTAAGGTCGCTGGCCAGCCGTGCGCTCCCCCCATCCTGAGTTCGACGGAGACGAGCTTCGCGAGCCCGGCGCAGAGACCCCCGAGCGACACACGGAAGCGACGCCGGTCTTGTTCACCGCGCCCCGCAGTCCGAGACTGCGCAGGCGAGACGTCTACCCCAACCCGATCGTCGACGGCCGCGAGCGCCGTGAGGGCGTCTGGCGGACGGCTCTGGGCGGCTTTAGGGGAATGTTCACGTCCCGGGACGCCCTGAAGGAGGCGCGACTGGAGGCGCAGCTGGCGATGCCCTCTCCGCTCACCCGCCCGAACGTGATCGCGGTGATCTCACCGAAGGGCGGCGTCGGAAAGACGACCGTCATCTTCCTGCTCGGGACGCTGCTGGCCTCGAGGCTCAAGGTCCGCGCTCTCGCCGTCGACGCGAATCCGGATTTCGGGACCCTGGCCACGCTGGCACCCGAGTCCGCGCGCAACGACCACTCGCTGGCGGACCTGCTCGCGGCGATGCCCCGACTGCATTCCACGGCGCAGCTGTGGCAGTACGTTTCCCGGCTCCCCTCTGGGCTTCACGTACTCGCCGCTCCTGACCGCGCGGAGGTCATGGAGCGCATGACCCCGGAGATGTACGGGGACCTGCTCGCGTTTGTCGGTCAGTACTACGAGGTCGTCCTACTCGACCTGGGCACCGGGATCACCGATCCGCTGGCTCAGTTCGCGGTCGGGCGTGCCGATCAGGTCGCGGTGGTGACAACACCCGAATGGGTCACCTCGACCAGCGTCTCCAGCGCGCTCCGGCATCTCGACCTCGACCGCGCCGCGCTGATCCACAACCAGGCCGGTCCTCACCACGCCTACGACCGGGGCGATCGAAGCCCACTTCGTCGGCCACCAGGCTGCCGGTCAAAGAGCTTGGCGTGACGATCGCCGGACAGCTTGTCTGAGGCAGGCCCCTACGGGTCGTCCTGCCCGGTCAGCCAATCCAGGATATTGGTGGTGACGATGTCGCTGCTGATCTCGTATTGGTAGAAGAACAGCGTGCCGGAGTGGGTCAGGGCACCCAGGTACACCTCGTTCATACCGTCGGTCCAGTAACCCACGTGACCGGCGGGCGGACGCTGCTCGGGCCCGGTTACGGGCACGACCTGGCCGCGAGTGAGGGTTTGCATGCTCGCCGCCGAGGCCGGGGCCCCCGAAGGAGTCTGGGTGAAGAGCAGCAGGCCGAGAACCTCCCGCACCGTGCTGCGCTCGTCGAGATACCTGGCGCCTCGGGCCGATGCCGCCACCACCGCGACGTCGGCGCTGGCCGCCCCGGGACGCACGAGTGCCACCAGGCAGTAATCGGGCTTCCCGTGCCGCTCGCCGATGAACGCGAGTAGGGGCGAACGGTGCTGGGGGGCGGTCAGCCGGCGGCCGGCCCATATCTTGTCCGTGGCGGCGCCCGAATGCGTGGTCCGTACGACGTTCACGCAGCCGACTTTCACCGTGCGGCCGGCGATCCGCCGGAATCGCCAGGCGGCGCGACGCGTGAAGGTGAACACCACGTCGCTGCCCACGAGCCGAGCGTGGACGCCATGCCTATCCGTCCCAATCGGCAGAGGCGCGACATGAGCGGTGAGACGCGGCGCTCCGGACGCCGTCGCCGTCGCCGAGATGAGGAGCGCGGCAGCCAGCCCCAGCGCGCGTCCCGCGATCACGGGAGCGCGAGAACGACGCCGACGCGCAGGAGGTCGGGGCGGTGGCCGCGGGCGTGCAGGTTGGCATCCCGACGCCGGTCGGATGCATCGGCCTCCGGAGTCTGCACGCTCATCTGCGTTACGCAGCAAACGGTTATTGGGACACGAACTACTGAGCCCGATCGCATAGATGCCTCCGGGGGGCGTCGACCGCGTACGCGGCGGCGCCCCCCGGGTAGCGCGCCGCTTGCCGAGTAGCCTGGACGCTCGGGCTATCGTCTCGGCGAGATGGCCGACACGCTCAGTCCGACGCTGAAGGCGGTGAGCGACGCCGTTCTCGGCGTGGCCGCCAACCTGTCGGTCGACGAGGTCCTCCAGAAACTGGTCGATGCTGCCCGGGAGCTGGCCGGCGCGCGCTACGCGGCCCTCGGGATCCCCGACGGGGCGGGCGGGTTTCGCCGCTTCCTGGTCACCGGCATGAGCGACGAGCTGATTGCCTCGATGGGGCCGCTGCCCCGCACCCACGGGATGCTCGGCGCGATGCTCGAGCAGCGCACCTCGTATCGCACCGACGACATTCACGACGATCCGCGCTTTCGCGGCTGGTGGCCCCGCCAGCACCCCGACATGCGCTCGTTCCTGGGCGTCCCGATCACCGGCCCCGGCGGAACCGTGATCGGCGCCTTCTACCTGACCGAGAAGGCGGACGCGGAGGTCTTCGACGCCGAGGACCAGGCCCTGATCGAGCTGCTGGCCGCCCATGCCTCGATCGCCATCACCAACGCCCGCCTGTACGAGCAGAGCCGCGAGCTCTCGATCTTGTCCGAGCGAAACCGCCTCGCCCTGGAGCTCCACGACGTGGTCAGCCAGAAGCTGTTCAGCGTGATGCTGAGTGCCGAGGCGGCCGCCACCCAGCTGGACCGGGGATTGGGAGAGCCGGCGGCGCCTGACAGCGGCGCCTTGGTCGCGGCGAGGGCCCAGCTCGAGCGGCTGCGCGAGCTGGCCGGCGAGGCGCTCGACGAGCTCCGCTCGCTGATCCTCGGCCTGCGTCCCCCCGAGCTCGAGCGCGACGGGCTGGCCGGCACGCTGCGCAAGGAGGTCGAGATGGTGGCGCGGACGCATGGAACGCAGGTCGAGCTCACTGTGGAGCCGGGGTTCTCCGGCGATGGTGGCGATCCGGACCGTGAGCTGGCCCTGCTCCGGATCGCGCACGAGGCGCTTCACAACGCGGTCCGCCACGCGCACGCCGACCATGTGACGGTCCGGCTCGGGGGCGAGAACGGCAAGCTCGTCATTGAGGTCTCAGACGACGGAATCGGGTTCGACCCGCACGCGCCCGACGTCCGTTCCCGTCACCTCGGCCTGACCTCGATGGAGGAACGCGCACGAGAATCACGTGGCCGGCTGAAGATCCACAGTGCCCCCGGCCAGGGCACCACGATCCGGGTCGAGCTGGGCGCCGATGCCCCCTGAGCCAATCCGCATCCTGCTGGTCGACGACCACGCGGTCGTGCGCGAGGGCCTGCGCGCGTTCCTCTCCCTTCAGGACGGGTTCGAGATCGTCGGCGAGGCGGCAGACGGCGAGGAGGCGGTGCAGCGGGCGGCCGAGCTCGAGCCCGACGTGATCCTGATGGATCTGGTCATGCCCACGCTCGACGGGGTGAGCGCTATGCGGGAGTTGCGCCGCCGGGGTGGCAGCGGATCGAAAGCACACGTGATCGTGCTCACGAGCTTCCTCGACGACGACCGCCTGCTCCCCGCGCTCGAGGCCGGGGCGGCCGGTTACCTGCTGAAGAACTCCCAGCCCACCGAGCTGGCGCGAGCGGTCCGCGCGGCCCAGGCTGGCGAAGCGATCATCGATCCGACCGCGGCGGCCCGCCTGGTCAACGTCCTGTCGGGTTCCGATCGCGGGCGGCGCGGGTCAGCGCCACTCGATCAACTCACCGACCGCGAGCGCGAGGTGCTGGCCCTGATTGCCCAGGGCCGGGCGAACAAGCGGATCGCCCTCGAGCTCGGGATCTCCGAGAAGACGGTCAAGAACCATGTGGGACACGTGCTGGCCAAGCTCGGGGTCACCGACCGCACCCAGGCGGCCCTGCTGGCCGTCCAGGAAGGCCTGCTTACTAGGTCCTAGGACCAATTGCGCCTGGTAACCGGGACCGACCCCGGCCTACCGTGGCGGCCATGCCCCTAGCAATCATCACCGGATCATCGCGAGGCCTCGGCCTCGCGCTCGCCCGCGCCCTGGCCGAGCGCGGCTGGGCGCTCATCCTCGACGCCCGCGGCGGCGCCGAGCTGGAGCGCGCGGCCCGCGAGCTGGGCGCGATCACCGAAGTCATCGCCATCCCGGGCGACGTGGCCGACGACTGGCATCGCGGAGCCCTCATCGACGCTGCCGGCGAGGAGATCGACCTGCTGGTCAACAACGCCAGCCTGCTTGGGCCGGGTGGGCGGGATCCAAGACCACCGCTCGGCCGCTACCCGCTGGACACGCTTATGCGGGTCTACCAAGTCAACGTCCTCGCGCCGCTGGCGTTGACCCAGCTCGCTCTGCCCCGGATGGCCGAGGGCGGCGCGATCGTCAACGTGAGCTCGGACGCTGCGGTCGAGCCGTACGCGGGCTGGGGCGGATACGGCTCCTCCAAGGCCGCGCTCGACCAGCTCTCCGCGATCCTGGCCGAGGAGCACCCGACGCTCAAGGTCTACTCGGTCGATCCGGGCGACATGCGCACCCGGATGCACCAGGAGGCGTTCCCGGGCGAGGACATCTCGGACATCCCGCCGCCCGAGGCGAGCGTCCCCGGGCTGCTCAGGCTGATCGAGGGCGAGCTGCCGAGCGGCCGCTATGTGGCCCGCGAGCTGGCCCCGGCCGAGGCCGCGCTCCGATGACCGCGCTGGCGTTCGAGATTGCCCCGGACCTCGAGGCCCACGAGCCTCCCGAGGCGCGAGGCATTTCCCGCGATGGCGTGAGGATGCTCGTCGCGCACGGCTCGAGCGGTCAGCTTGAGCACCGCACCTTCCGCGACCTGCCCGAGCTGCTCGAGCCCGGCGATGTCCTGGTCATCAACGTGTCGGCCACGATTCCCGCCGCCGTGCCGGCCCGTCGCGCGGGTGGCGGCGGCGCCGTCCGGGTCCACTTCGCCACCCGCGCCCCTCACCTCGACGACGACTGGCGCGTGGTCGAGATCCGCAGCGCCGACGGCTCTCGGCCCGCGCGACTGACGGCAGGCGAGCGCCTGACCCTGCGCGGGGGCGCCTCGCTCGAGCTTGTGGCGCCCTACGCCTCCGGGCAGCGGCTGATGCTCGCCCGCTTCTGTTGCGAGCTGCTCGTCGACGAGTACCTGGAGCGCCACGGCGAGCCGATCCGTTACTCGCACGTGCGCCGGCGCTGGCCGCTCGCGGCCTACCAGAACGTGTACGCGATCAGTCCCGGGAGCGCGGAGATGCCCAGCGCCGGCCGCCCGTTCACCCGTGAGTTGATCAGCCGCTTGACCGCCCGCGGGGTGGTCGTGGCGCCGATCACGCTGCACGCCGGGGTGTCCTCGCCCGAGACCCACGAGCCGCCGTTCCCCGAGTGGTTCGAGGTCCCCGAGCACACCGCGGAGACGATCTGCGCGGCGCGTCACGGCGGCGGGCGGGTGATCGCGGTTGGGACGACCGTCGTGCGCGCGCTCGAGTCGGCCACCGGCGCCGACGGATGCAGCTGCGCGCGCTCGGGGTGGACCGGGCTGG
This sequence comes from uncultured Solirubrobacterales bacterium, assembly GCA_963834675.1. Lineage (GTDB taxonomy): Bacteria > Actinomycetota > Thermoleophilia > Solirubrobacterales > Solirubrobacteraceae > Palsa-465. The sequence goes on along the minus strand of CAWICS010000004.1, from coordinate 1,595,391 downwards.
TGGTCACGCCGGAGTGCGGCGTGCGCTCGGTCGACGGCATGATCACCGGCTGGCACGAGCCCGAGGCCTCGCACCTGATGATGCTCGAGGCCGTGGCCGGACCGGAGTTGCTGGAACGCTCCTACGCCGCCGCGCTGGACGCCGGCTACCTGTGGCACGAGTTCGGCGACTCGCACCTGATCCTGCCCTAGGGGCCTCGCTGCGCTCGGCGTCCCTGGGGCCGGGTACCCCGTCCGGTCAGGACGCGGACCCCGCCGGGCAGGGATGCCCGGCGGAACGGCCCCACGGACGACGCGCCGCAGGCGCGGCCCAGAAAAACCTACGCAGCGTGCGCCAGGACCGCCGGGAAGTCGATCGACACCCCGCGCGGCACGACGAGTACCGGGCAGGTCGCGTCCTCGATCTCGTTCTGGGCCTGGGCGCTGAGCAGCACGTGGCCGATCGGCGCCTCGAGGCGCGAGCCGACCACGAGCATGTCGACCTGGCGCTCGTCGCGGGTGAGCGTGGCGCCGTAGCTGTCGGCCAGGGCGCGGGCGGTTTGGAGCGTGGTGTCGTCGCCGGGGATCGAGATCACGCCGATCCGGTGGATGCGCGCCCCGAAGTATTCGGCCGGCGCGATGGCCACCGCGGCCGGCCCGCACTCGAGCAGGCTCCGGGTGGTGTGCTGCGGCGCGACGCGCCCCGGCGGGGTGCGGTAGTCGGAGCCGAACACGACGATGTCCGCGTGTCGCTCCTGCACGAGCCGGCGAAGGCCCTCGGGCGTCGAGGGGCTGATCACCACGCGGGTGTCGACCTCCAACCCGGCCAGCTTGTCGGCTCCCCGGGCGAGAAGTGTCTCGGCGTCGTTCTCCTCGAGCTCTTCCCGGGAGCAGTCGTCGTTGATGCAATGACGCACGTACGCGAGGGTCAGCGACGCGCCGGCGTCGCTTAAGATTCTTCCGAGCATCAATGCGTCGTGGTCTCCCGGCGTGTCGTCGTAGGAGATGATCGCCCTGGGTGCCATGCGGGCCTCCAGTTCCTCGGGGGTTCGGGGGTTGAGCCTCCTGTTCGGCGCGAGGATCGCACTTACCTACTATCAGCGCTAATGAAGTTGTTCATGCTGTTGATAAGCTGCGCTAATGCTGCATGTCGGGCGCCTGAAGGTCCTGTGCGAGGTGGCGCGCCGGGGGTCCTTCTCGGGCGCGGCTGAGGCGCTTTCCTACACCCAATCGGCGGTCTCACAGGCCATCGCGCGGCTCGAGGCGGAGACCGGAGCCACGCTGATCGTCCGCGACCGCAGCGGGGTCAGACCGACCGCGGCGGGGGCGAGCCTGGTCGAGCACGCTGAGGCGATCTTCGCCCGGATCGAGGCCGCCGAGACCCAGCTGGCCGCGGTGCTGGGCGTCCGCGCCGGCCGCCTGCGCATGGCCTCGTTTCCGTCCGCCGGCGCCACGCTGATGCCGCAGGCGATCGCGGGGTTTCGCGCTCGTCATCCGGACGTGGCGCTGACGCTGGCCGAGGGCGAGCCCGAGGACATCGCTCCTCGCCTGCGCGCCGGCGAGTTCGACCTCGCCCTGCTGTTCGATTTCCCCGGGGCCAGCGAGCGCCACGGCGCCTGGCTGCGCACCCAGTTGCTGCTCGAGGATCCGCTGTTGGTCGCGCTCGGAGCCGAGCACGCGCTGGCCGGCAAGCGGGCGCTCACGCTGGCCGACCTGCGCGCGGAGGATTGGGTTCAGACCTCGGCGTCCAGCCCGTGCGCGCGCCACGTGGTCCGCTCGTGCCTGGCCGCCGGGTTCGAGCCCAAGGTGACCTTCGAGTCAGACGACTACGAGACCGTGCAGGGACTGGTCGCATCCGGGGTCGGCGTGGCCCTGATTCCGCGGCTGGCGCTCACCCGAGTGCACACCGGGGTGGTCGTTCGCGCGCTTGCCCCCAAGCCGCCGTCGCGCCGCGTGGTGGCGGCCACGCTGGCCGCGGCCGGAGTGGCGCCCGCCGCCGGCACGATGATCGAGATCCTGGCCGGGGTCGCCGAGCGCTACACGGAGCGGCCCGCTAAGACCGCGGCTTGACCCTCGCCGTCAGGCGGGTGGTGAGCGTGACCGCGTCGGTCGCCCGCACGGTGAGTCCGACCCGCGAGGCGCGGTGGCGCGCGAGCGCCGACACCAGGCTGCCGCCGGCTTGGAGCCTCGGGTAGGTGATCGTCACGTGCACCTGCAGACCCGGGCTCTTCAGCTTGACCACCAGCGTCCCGTGCTGGAGTGACACGGTGTATTTCACGTGTCGGTTACCGATCCCGGTGACACTGACGCTCGCGCGCGACCGGGTGAACCGCAGACCGCGCGGCAGGGTCACGTTCGCGGTCTTCAGCTTCGGCGCGTCCCGCCCGGCAGAGAGCGTGAACGACAGCCGCGGCCGCGCCGATCCGACCCGGGACAGCGACACTCGTGAGAGCGTCGGCTTGGTCTCGACCGTCCAGGCGAACGAGGCGCCGGCGGTGGCCCCGGCGCCGTTGGTGACGGTCAGGGTCACGGTCGAGGTACCAAGGCGGCGCGGACGGCCGGTGATCTTCCCGCTCGCGGAGCCGATCGAGAGACCGGCGGGCAGGCCTGTGGCGCTGTAGTGGACACTCGCTCCGCGGGTATCCGACGCCTTGATCTGCAGGCTGACCGGCGCGTTCTGGATCGAGCGCTGCGCGCCAGGGTTGCCCACCGAGATCGAGTCGGCGCACAGGGCGCTGGCCAGCGACGAGCCGTCGGGCGAGCCGAGACCGGTGGCCATGTCGTATCCCGAGCCGGCGGCGAACTGCCCGAGGTTGCCCCCGGTCATATCGTTGTTGCCCGACCTGGTGTCGTTGAAGTTGGCGGCGTAGTTGCTGGCGGCGGCGTTGTACAGGGCCGGGTTGGCGAAGCCGACCCTCGTCCCCGCGCACGCGCTCGACGCGTTGGCCAGCGCGATCAGCGCCCCCCAGGCCGGCGCCGCGCCACTGGTGCCGCCGACCACCTGCCAGCCCTGCGGCTGGCCGACGCCCGCGGCGCCGGTGCCGTTCCAGTAGATCACGTAGCCGGTGGAGGGAGAGGCGTCGGCCGACACGTCGGGCACCTCGCGGCAGTCTCCCGAGCTGCTCCGGCAGGGCGAGCCCGACGAACCGCCGTTCACCACGTGCAGCGACGCCGGCGCCTCCACCTGGTAAGCGGGCATCTTCCAAAACGTCGAGATCCCGCCGCCGCTCGCGCCGACCGTCGGCCCGTCGTTCCACACGCTCTCGGAGGGTCGCGGGCCGAGCGCGTTCACCTGTGTGCCGCCCACGCCGGTCACGAACGGCTGGCTGGCCGGATCGTCGACCTGCGCGGTGGGGTTCCCGGGGAAGCAGTCCTCGGCCCCGTCATCGCCCGAGGCCGAGAAGACCGAGATTCCTTCGGTGGCCGCCTCCTGGAACAGGGTGTTCTCGGCCGACGCCTGGCTTGATCCGTTCACGAACTCGCACTGCCCCCAGGACGCCGTGATCACCTGCGCGGCGCGGTCGGTGATGATCTTGCTGAACGTGTCGTAGGGGCCGGCGCCCGAGTTCGGCCCCTCGTAGACCGCGACGTTCGCTTGGGGCGCGAGGCCGATCACGTTCTCGATGTCGAGCGCCGCCTCGCCGGATCCCGAGCCGCTGCCGGGACCACCGTCGACCGTGACGTTCGCGATCTGCGGATTCAGCGGCTGACCGTTCAGCGAGTAGCAGCGCGCGTAATGCTGGATGTCCGCCAGGTCATAGGGCTCGAGTTCGAGCACCGCTACGGTCTGGCCGGCGCCGAAGTCTCCAGCCTGATAGAGGCCCGACAGCCCGTAGGCCGATGCGATCTCGTCATCGGTGAACCCGCCCTGACCCTGCTGGCCCTCGCTCGAGCAGCCCGGCTGCGGCCCGCCGGTGACCACGTGGGGGCGGACGTGCGTGGTCGCCGCATGCGGCCGCACGAACAGCGGCTCGGCGCTACGGAGCGTGTCCAGCCCAAGGACCGCCTGGACGTCGGGCGCGATCGACGGATCGAGCGCAGGCGCCTGCTGGTTGACGATCCCGGCGCTGCCGTTCTGGAGGCTGACGTGCGCGAAGGAGACCTGGAAGGCGCGCGCGGCCGTGCTCGCGGTGGCGGTGACCGGGATCGACAGCGCGTTGGGGCTGGGCTGACCCGGGGTGAGGCCGTGGGCCCGCAGCGAGGCCTCGACCGCCGCCACCGCGTCGGGGGTGGGCCCGAAGCGCTCGGCGAACTCCATCGGCGTGATGTAGTCGCGGTACTGCGGCGAGCCCGGCGTAGACACGGCGGTGGCGAACGCCTCGAGCGCCACCGGGTCGCGCGGCTGCAGCGTGACCGTCATGTGCAGCGGCGTGTCGCCGGCGACCGAGCCCGCGAGGTGCGCGCCGAGCGGGAGGCTCGGTGCGGTGCCCAGGCGGGTGGCGCCGGCCGAGGCGGGGGCGAAGAGTGCGATCACCCCGGCGAGGGCGCAGGCGATCGAGGCCAATCGGGTGGACGGACGCATGACCGCTGTGCGAGGTTAGTCGCTCCGCGCGTTTGCGGCGCCGGCCGCGACCATCACGAACCAGTCGCTCGCGTGCAGCACGGTGCCGCCGCCGAGCTCTGCCGCCAGCTCGTCGGCATCGAAGTACCGCTTGTAGACCTGGTGACTCGAGCCGTCGTTGAGAACGCGCGTCTGCCACTCCTCGCGCTCGTGGTCGGGTCGAGGAGCCGAGTCGACGACCACGAGCTCAGGAGCCAGTCGATGCGCCTCGCCCAGGAAGGCCTCGCGAGCGCCGTCCTCGAGATGCCCGTAGAAGTGTCCGGTGAACACGCGGTCGAACCATCCGTCCTCGAACGGCAGCCGCAAGGCGTCTCCCTGCACGAACTCGGCCTGGGGGATGCGGCCGCGGGCGATCTCGAGCATCCGCTCGCTCTGGTCAAGGCCGGTCACCTGGCCGGCAAGGTGGCGGGTCAGAAAGCCCGTGCCGCAGGCGACGTCGAGCGTACGCGCCGGTCTGAGCGAGGCCACCGCCTGCTCCAGCGCCCGGACCGCGTCCTTCCAGCCGGGACGGTTGCGAGCGGCGAACAGCCCCGCGTCCGTGTACCACTCGTCGTACTCGGCGGCCCTGGCGTCGTAGTACTCCTTCATCCGTTTGCCATGCTGCCAGGTCATGAGCGACGGCATCGTGCGCGGCGAAGACGGGGTGGCGCGCTGCTCGTGGGGCGAGTCGACGCCCGAGTACCGCGTCTACCACGACACCGAGTGGGGCTTTCCGGTGCTCGACGACGTGCGGCTGTTCGAGAAGCTGAGCCTGGAGGGCTTTCAGTCCGGGCTGTCCTGGATCACGATCCTGCGCAAGCGCGAGGCGTTCCGGAGGGCGTTCGCGGGCTTCGACTTTCAAGTCGTGGCGGGATTTGGTGAGCGCGATGTAGCGCGGCTGCTGGCCGATGCCTCGATCGTGCGCCACCGCGGCAAGATCGAGGCGGTGATCAACAACGCCGGGCGGGCGGTTGACCTGGTCGCCGAGTGCGGATCACTGGCGGCCTTCGTGTGGGGCTTTGAGCCGACGCCGCGCGCCGGAGGCCTGCGCCGCGAGGCGATCGAGGCTCACACCGCGGAGTCGCGCGCGTTGGCCAAGGAGCTCAAGCGCCGGGGCTGGCGCTTCGTCGGGCCGACCACCGTGTACGCCTTCATGCAGGCCATGGGACTGGTCAACGACCACCTCGAGGGGTGCGCCGCGTGGGCCGAGGTGGAGCGAGCGCGGGCGAAGTTCAAGCGCCCCACTTAGAGCAGCCTGATGATCGCGAAGATCCCGACCACGACGATCACCGCGCGCAGCGAGGCCGGCGGGAGGCGCCGGCCGTAGCGCGCGCCGAGCACGCCACCGATGGTCGAGCCGACCGCGATCAACAGGGCGGGCAGCCATGCGATGTGAGCGGCGAAAACGAAGACGATTCCCGCGATCAGGTTGACCAGGCCCGAGAGCACGACCTTGACCGCGTTGACTCGCTGGAGGTTCTCGTCCGGGAGTGACAGCCCGAGGATCGCGAGCAGCATGATCCCCTGGGCAGCGCCGAAGTAGCCGCCGTAGACCCCGGTCGCGAACACCGAGAGGTAGGACACCGGCCCAAGGTGTTCGCGTTCGCGGGCGTGGCGTGCGCGATATGTCTCGAGCACACGGCCGATGCGTGGCTGCAGGACGATCAGCACGAGCGCGATCACGATGAACGCCGGCACGATGTCCTTGAACGCGGAGGGGGGCAAGGTGAGGAGGAGAATCGCGCCGACGATGCCTCCGATCGCCGAGGCACACGAGAAGCGGCGTAGACGGTCGCCCTGGCCGGCCAGCTCGCGGCGATAGCCGATCGCCCCCGAGATCGACCCCGGGACCAGCCCGACCGTGTTCGACACGTTGGCGGTCACCGGGGCGTAGCCGAAGGCGAGCAGGACCGGAAAGGTGAACAGGGTGCCGCTGCCGACCACCGTGTTGATCGTGCCGGCCACGATCCCCGCCCCGAAGATCCCGAGCGCGTGCGGCAGGGTCATCTCGGCACTAGCTGCGATACGCCCGGACGAGATAACCGCTGCGGCCGGGGCTCTGCACCTCGACGCGGTCGAATCCGCTGGCGCCGAACATCAGCTCGAGCTCTCGGCGGCTGTAGTTGAAGATCGGGCAGTTGCCGATCCACTCGTAGCGCACCTTGCGGACCGGCCCCTTGATCAGCGACCAGGTGGGGAACGAGCCGACCACGCAGCCGCCGGGCGCGGTGAGGTCGAACATCTTGCGGGCGAACAGGTGCGGGTCGGGCAGGTAGTCGAACAGCCCGACCGCGAGGACCACCTCGAATGGCCCGGTGAGCGGGGCGGTCAGGAAGTCGTCGACGATGAGCTCGGTGCGGTCTGCGAAGCGCGCCAGCCGCGCCCGGGACATGTCGATCATCGGCTCGGAGAAGTCGACCCCGACGTAGTGACCGGCGCCCGCCTGTTCGAGCACGAACTCACCGATTCGCCCCGAGCCGCAGCCGACGTCGAGGACGCGGGGGGCGTCATAGGCGCGGACCGTGTCGACCGCCAGCTGGCGCCGGCGGAACAGCCCGGGGCGCAGCGTGCGGACCAGGAAGCGCTCATCCTCGTACAGGTCGTCGAACTGGTGCGCGCGCTCCTCGAAGCGCGTGCGGACGCGCTCAGGAGCCGTGGCCGAGTCGTGCATGGGCTTCACCATAGGGGATCAGCTCGAACCGCCGCGCGATCGCCCTGAGCACTCCGGGGGCGCGCCGGCGGGCGCCGTTGCGCTGCACCTCGCGTAGGCGGGCGTGGGCGCGCTGGGCGAAAGTGGCGTCGCCGGGGAGCATGGCCTTCAGAGGCTGCGGGTCGAGCTCGTTGGGGTGCAGGTACAGGCCGGCGTACGGGCCCGCGCGCTCGAGCCCGGTGAGGATGACCCGGGCGGGGAGGACCTGCCAGTAGGACCCGCCGCCGACCGGGACCGTCGCGCCCGCGGGATGCCACACGGCGATCGGGAACTCCCACAGGCCGGCGGCGAGGCGGTGCGGTTGCTGGGCGGCCGGGACCGCGTGGTCGCGGATCGCCGGCGTGTCATGCTGGCTCGCGTCGTAGGCGAACCCCTCCTGCGCGAGGACTTCGTACGCCCAGCCCGCCGCCTCGCGCGTGATCGAGAACGCGGGCGCGCGGTAACCGACCGGCGTGCGGCCGGTGAGGTCCTCGATCGTGGCGCGTGCCGCCCGCAGGTCGCCGGCGAACTCGGCCGGCGTCTGGCTGTGCACGGGCAGGTGCGCGTCGCCGTGGCAGCCGATCTCGTGCCCTCCGGCGACGATGCGCTGCAGGAGGTGCGGATGGGCCCGCGCGGCCATCCCGAGCACGAAGAACGTGGCCCGGACGCCCAGCTCCTCGAAAATGCTCAGCAGGGTGTCGTTCTGGCCCTCGAGGGCCGGGCCTGGCGCCTCCCACCCGGCCACACCCACACGCCGCCGAACCAGCTGGTGCCAGTCCTCGAAGTCGACGCTGAGCAGGAGGGTGGAACGGGTCGCGGGCATGTCGCTCGGGAAGAACTAGGACTATTTTCCGAGTTTCTTCCCGAGTGGGCGTTATCCACCCGCCAGCATGCGCTTCCCGGTCACCCGCTGGCCGATACCCACCGGCGTCAACAAACCGAACCGCGAGGCGAGGCGCATCGAGTCCGCCCACCGCGACAGTCCCGACCCCCGTGAATCGGCGAACGCGCCGGCTTCGATCAGCTCGAGGTACCAGTCGATCGTGGCCTGCAGCGTGTCGTCAAGCGGCCGCGAGTCGTACCCGAGCCGCCACGTCCTCGACGTCGACGAAGTTCATCGGCGCGTCGAGCACGCCGGGCAGGCGGCCTCGCAGGTAGTTGCCGATCGTCCGGGTGGACGTTTCGCCGGGCTGCCCACGGTTCACCGGCACGCCGAGCACATAGGCCGGGTTGACCACGACCACCTAGGCGCGCCGGTAACGCACGCCGGTGAGCGCCTTCAGGCGATCGGAGTTTCGATAGGTGACGCGCACGTCGTCGCCGCGCTCCGCCAGCGCCCGCACCACGTGGGCGCCCACGAAGCCGGTGGCTCCGGTCACGCATACCTTCATGGGCCGATCTCTCTCTCGTCGAGGGTGTGCTCGATGTTCCCCCTCCCCCGAGACCGATCCCCATGCGCCAAATCAGTCGATCGCGCGCCGGTGAAACCCGCGGACACCGAGCGCCAACAGCACGATGAGCGAGCCGATCAGCACCACGATGCACACCCACACGGCGATGTGCGGCACGCTCGGCACGAGCGCTGCGCGCATCGACTCACTGACGTAGGTCATCGGATTGCAGGCGGTGACCACCTGAAACCACGGGAGCCGATCCAGGGACGGCCACGGGTACTGGCTGCATCCGGTGAACAGCAGCGGGGTGAACACCAGCGAGAAGACGATGTTGATCCGGTTGGGGACGACCGCCGTGCCGAGCACCAGGCCGAGGCCCGCGCCGAGCATGCTGCCGAGGATCAGCGCGACGACCAGCAGCGGCACGCCGCTCCAGCGCCACGGAATCGACCCCAGCACGAGGATCCCGACCGGGATCATGACTGCGGTTGCGGTGATCGCGCGGAGCGACGCGAACAGGACCTTCTCGGCTGCCACCAGCGAGGTCGCCATCGGAGCGAGCAGGCGGTCCTCGATCTCCCGGGTCCATCCGAACTCCACCACCAGCGGGAAGGCCAGCGTCTGCATCCCGGTGATCACCGCGGTGAGCGCGAGCAATCCCGGGAACAGCAAGTCGGCGTACCCGTGCTGGGTGTAGCCGAGCGAGCCGAGCACCTTGCCGAACACGAACAGCAGGAACAGCGGCTGAAGGATCACCTGGGCGAGGAAGACCGGGAGCTCTTTCCAGGTCACGTACAGGTCGCGGCGCAGGACCGCCGAGAACGCGCGAGCCTGCCCCGCCCGGGTCACCGGAGCCACCGCAACGCTCATCGCAGGGTCCGTCCGGTCAGGTGGATGAACACGTCCTCGAGCGACGGCGCCCCCAGCTCCACGCCGCTCAACGCCAGCCCGCGGTCCGCCAGCAGCGTCGCGGTGGGGGCGATCAATTCGGACGCCTCGCCCGTCACGTACAGCCGCACCCGCCACTCCGCCGGCTGTCCGTCGCCGGGTTCGTCCGAAAGCGATTCGACCTGCTCGACGCCGGTGAGGTCCGAGAGCGCCTGGACGAGCGCGGCAGAGCCCGCCCCGTTCTCAGATGCGCGGACGCTCAGCTCGAGCGTCGAGCTGCCGGGCAGCCCTCGCATCAGCGCTTCGGGAGTGTCCAGCGCGAGCACCTTCCCGTGGTCCATGATCCCCACGCGATCGGCGAGCGTGGCGGCCTCGTGCATGTCGTGGGTGGTGAGGATCAACGTCACGCCCCGGTCGCGGAGCTCGCGCAGCCGGTCCCATACGAACAGACGCGCGGCCGGGTCCAGCCCGGTCGAAGGCTCGTCCAAGAACAGCACCTGCGGCTCGTGCATGAGCGCCCGGGCGATCATCATGCGCTGCGCCTGACCGCCCGAGAACAGGTCGGGCTTCACGTCGGCTCGCTCGAGCAGGCCGAACTGCGCGAGCAGCTCGTCGGCCCGCTGCGTCGCCTTCGGCGCCGGAACGCCGTGGTACGCGGCATGGAAGGTCAGATTGCGGCGGATCGAGATCGAGCGGTCCAGGTTGCTGCGCTGCGGGACGACTGCGAGCAGGCTGCGGGCCCGCACCGGATCGGCCGCGACGTCGACGCCACCGATCATGGCCCGGCCACTGGTCGGCCGCACGCGCGTGGTCAGCATCCCGATCGTGGTCGTCTTGCCCGCGCCGTTGGGCCCGAGCAGGCCGAACACCTCGCCCGGCGTGACCGCGAATGAGATCCCGTCGACCGCGTTGACCGGCGACTTGGGGTAGCGCTTGACCAGCTCGTCGACCTCGACGGCTGGGGCGGCGGGCGATTCGCTCACGCTCACCCGCCCCAGACTATTAGCCGCGATAATCGGGCCCATGGTGCCCGAGGCGAATCTGAAGCGAACCGAGCACGGCCTGGAACCCGACGGCGAGGGTTGGTTCGTGCTCAACGCGGCCGAGGCCAAATGGCTCGACGGTCACTTTGGCGCCTACACGCGCTTCGAGGGGCCCGAGGGCCGCTTTTCCAAGCTGGGGTGCAACATCGGCGTGCTGGCCCCCGGGCAGGCCGCCTGCTACTACCACGGCGAGGGCGAGCAGGAGGACTTCCTCGTCCTCCAGGGCGAGTGCGTATTGCTGATCGAGGGGCAGGAGCGGCCGCTACGCCAGTGGGATTTCGTCCACTGCCCGGACTGGACCGAGCACGTCTTCGTCGGCGCCGGCGACGGGCCGTGCGCGCTTCTCGCCATCGGCACGCGCAGCGGCGGCGATGTGGTCTACCCGCGCTCCGAGCTGGCCCTGCGCCACGGCGCCGGCGTAGAGCACGAGACCCGGGAGCCGAGCGAGGCCTACGCCGAGGTCCCGCCCGACACCGAGCGGCCCTACGAGCCTGGCTGGCTCCCCGGCGCGTAGCCTCAGCACGCCAGCCGGTACTTCGAGATCGGCTCCTCCGGCGCGGCGGGTAACCAGTCCGGTGGTCATGATCCCCAAGAGGCTGATGGATTTCCGTCGATCCCGACGCTCCGCGGATGACTCAGCGCCCGAACGCGGAACGCTGACCGCCGCCGTACAGGAAGCCGCCCGCTTCGACCGCGCGGCCGTATCGGCGCAGTCCGGGCTGCTGGCGGCGATCCCGGTTGTGGCCGTGCTCGCCGTCGGCTCGATCGCCTGGTCAGCGGTGGCCGGCGTGACCATGGGGGCCGGCGCGATGCTGGTGGGGATCGCCTGGCGGGTTCGTGGCGGACGACCACCGCTGGCCGTACTCGGCACCGATGCCCTCGTCATGTCGTTCTCGATATTCGCGGGCTGCGTGACCGGATCGCTGCCCTGGCTTCACTTCGCTCTGTTGTGCCTTTGGACGCTGGCCGGCGGGCTCATGGTCGGGCTCGGCAACCGGGGCGGGATCGTCGGCAACCAGGCGATCATCGCGTTCGTCGTGTTCGGGCGCTTCAGCCAGCCGGCCGCCGCCGCCGCCGGCCTGGCCGGACTGGTCCTGGCCGGTGGGCTCTCGCAGGTCCTGTTCCTCAGCGTGGTCCGCTGGCCTACCCCGCTGAGGGTGCAGCGCTCAGCCACCGCCGCGGCCTACCGCCAGCTCGCCGGGCTGGTCACGGCCTCGTCTGAGACCTCCACGCTGCCGGCCGCCACCGCCCTCGACGAGGCGCAGAGCACGCTCGCCACGCTCACGCTGTTCGGCGATCCGGCGCTCATGACGCTACGCAGCCTGGTCAACGAGGGGCACCCGATGCGGATCGAGCTGACCGCGATCCATGCGCTGATGCGCCGGCAGCCGACCGCCGTGGCAGCCGCAGCAACGCTCGAGTCCGTCGCCCGCGCGACGGGGCTCGCGGCCGATGCAATCGAGGGCGACCGGGAAGCCGCCACCGAACTGCCGGACGTGGTGCGGAAGCTGAGTGACCAGGCCGACTCGCTCCCCGGCGGCGGGGAGGACGCCGCGCCCGCGCTGCCGCGGCGGCTCGCCGCGCTGGCCGGACAGTTGCGCGCCGTGGCCTCGCTGGCGGTCAGCGCGGGGGAGGGCGGGAGCCTGCGCGAGCGGCGCGTCCGCCGGCACGCGCATCGCCCGCTCCAGGGCATCGCGGCCGGCCTGGCCCAGCTCCGGGCCGACGCCAGCCTGGGCTCGCCGGCCGGTCGCCACGCGCTCCGGCTGACCGTGGTCGTGCTCGCCGCCGAGCTCATCTCACGTCACGTCCCGCTCCAGCGCGGCTACTGGATGGTTGTGGCGGCCGCGACCACGCTGCGCCCGGAGTTCGGCGCCACGTTCACACGGGGTACCGAACGCGTAATCGGCACGGGTCTCGGTGTCGGGCTGGCCGGGGCGATCGCGGTCGCGCTGCACCCGTCGCACGCCGTGACCATCGTGATCGTCGGGCTGCTCGCGTTCGCCGGTTATGCCGTGTTCGCGGCCAGCTTCGCGGCCGGCTTCGCGTTCATCACCGCGCTCGTCGTGTTCCTGCTGAACGCGATCAGCCCCGACACGCTGGCCACGGCGTGGGCGCGGCTGATCGACACGCTGGTCGGCGGTGGCCTCGGCCTGCTGGCCTATGCGCTGTGGCCGACCTGGTCCGACCTTCCGGCTCGGCAGGCGCTGGCCGATCTCCTTGCCGCCCAACGCGGCTACCTCGCGGTGATCCTGAACGCGCTGATCACCGGTCGCCGGGTCGAGGACGCCCAGGTGCGCCCGCTGGGCCGGAGCGCGCGACTGGCCCGGACGACGGCTGAGTCGACGGTGGCGCGCTCGCTGTCCGAGCCGGCCACGCGGCGGATCGACGCCGAGCAGAGCCAGGGGCTGCTGGCCGTCATGCGACGCCTGATCCAGGCCGGTCACGTCCTGCGCCTGGAGGTTCAGGACGAGCGGCCCCGGCAGCCGCTACCCGGGCTCGAGCCGCTGGCCGTGGACCTCGACGCCATGCTCACCCGCGTCGAGGGCCCGCTCCGGGCGCGCACGGACGAGCCGGACCTCGCGCCGGCCGGGGAGCTGCCCGATCTGCGAGGGCGCTACCTGGCCTTCGCGCGCTCGGTGCCGGACGACGTGCGCTCGGAGGGGGTGCTCGACGAGCTCGACGAGATGGTCGATGCGGCGAACAGCCTGGCGGTTCTGGTCGGGCTCGAGGCCGCGGACGACGATGCGAGCCGGGAGGCCGGCGCGGCTATGTCGCCGCGGTGACCGCAGCCGGGTAGCCGTTCCAGCTGCCGAGCACCCACAGCGCGACGGGATGCCGGCCGTGGCTGCGGATCGTCAACGTGACCGTGGTGGTCCGGTTCGCCCGCAGGGTTGCGCCGCCGGTGCCGATCACCCGCGAGCCGGACCGCGCCGATAGGCGCACCCGACACTGGCCCGTCCCGTGACAGCGGAGAACCGCCTGGATCCGGCCGCCGTGGATGGTGAGCGCGGAGATCGTCACCGCCGACGTCCTGAATCGGATGATCGTGCTCGTGGACGAGCCCGCCGTGTTGGTGAGGACGACGCGCGCGTAGTACGTGGCGCCGGCGTTGAGGTTGCGGAGCGTGGTGCTGAGTCCGGTGGCCGACCCGCCCAGCGCGCCGGCGATGCTGTGGCCGAGCGCCGCCGTCGTCCCGTATTGCACCGAATAGTGCGCGCCCGCGCCGCCGGTGGCCACGCTGGCCGTGATCGTCGCGGAGCTCGAGCCCGCCGCGGTGATGCGCGGGGTGGAGGTCGACGGCTTCGCGGCGGGAGCGGAGCCCGAGGTGGGTGTGCCGGAATCGGGCGCCGAGCCAGACGAGCCCGACGAGCCAGACGTGCCGGCCGAGCTGGACGAGCCGCTCGATGGCGGGGTGGTCGTCGTGGTCGGAGGCGGAGTCGTGACGGGCGTGGTCGTGGGAGGTGGCGTCGTCGTCGTGATCGTCGGCGGAGTCGGGGACGTGGAGCCGGTGGTGTCGGTTCCGTTGGTGGTACCGGTGGCGCCCCCGCCGGCGGCCGGGGCGCTCGACCCTCCGCTCGCGGTGGTCAGCGTGAAGTCATAGCCGTACTCGGTCCCCAGGCTGTTCTGGGCCACGAGCCGGTAGTGGTAGGTGGTGGCGGGCTGAAGCCCCTGGAGCGAGTCCGCGACCGACACCGCTGCGTTGCCCGAGCCGATGTCGACGGCGGCCGTCTGCTGGCCGTAGTCCGTGGTCGTGCCGTACTCCCACCAGTAAGTGGTGTCCGACCCGTTCGGATACACCCCGCCCTGGAGCTGCGCGGTGCTGTCGGTCACGCTCTGGGTGTAGGACCCGTTCGTGCCGGGACCGCCGATGCCGGGCGCGCCCGTGGCGGCTGCGCCGGAGATGCTTCCCGCGCCGGTCGGGCCGTCGTAGCCGGTGCGGCTCTGGCAGATATAGGCGATCGAGTAGAAACACGAGCCGTTGATGCCCGACGACGGATCGTTGAGCAGCCCGGCGTTCGCATACGCCCACGAGGGTCCTTGGGCGGCCGACCCGAGCAGTGCGTAGTAGGCCGCGATCAACGGCGTCGCCTCGCTCGTGCCGCCCACGACCTCCCAGCCGCCCTGGGCCGAGTCGTAGACCTGCATGCCGGTGGCCGGGTCGGCGTCCGCCGACAGGTCGTTGTACGAGCGGCCGGTGCAACCGGTGTCGGTCTGCCAGGTGGGCTTTGTCACGCGCGGGGCGCACCCCGAGCCACTGCCGGACCAGGCGGTCTCTGTGAAGTCGCGGGCGCTCTGAACGCCGCTCGAGCTCGCCGGCTCCAGCGTGGTGCCTCCGGCCGCCGTGACGTCGCCCAGCGCGGCGGGGAAGCTGTTCGTGCCCGATCCGAGATAGCCATTGTCGCCGGACGCGGCCACGGTGGTGATGCCCGGGAACGTGTAGGTCCCCGTGGCGGCGAAGGTCTGCGCCGGGTTGCGGCCGCCCATCGTCACCGCCCAGCTGTCCGAGATGACGTTGGCCCCCAGCTGCGAGGCCTCGGCCTGCGCCGCGGCGAGATCCGAAATGCCGTCGCTGTTCGCCTCGACCAGCACGATGTGGCAGTTGGGGCACAGGGCCGACACGGCGTCGAGGTCGAGCGAGGTCTCGAGCTGCCATCCGGAGGTGACCGTCCCCGGGTAGGTCGTGCCGCCGGTCTGCCCGACCTTGCTGAAGCATCCGTTGGCGCTCGTGCAGGCCGGCAGCGAGAACTGGGCGCGGTAGGCCGCGAGGTCGGCTTCCGCGCTCGGATCATCGAACGCGTCGACGACCGCGATGGTCTCGCCGGCCCCGCTTGTCTGCGACAGGTAGCCGAGGTCGTAAGCCTGCTGCAGATAGGCCGGGGTGCCGGGCTGAGGCGCGGTGGCGGCCGCGACCTCCGCGGCGGCGGCAGCCCGGGAGAGGTGCGCCCGCCGGCGGGCGCCGAGCCGGTCGGGGGTACTCGCCCGGCGCAGCCGCGGGTGCACGAACGATCGCGTGCCGCGCAGGCCCAGCACCTTGGCCAGGCACGCCGCGCGGACGGCCGTGGCCGATCCGCACGCGTCCACAGCTATGACCGAAGAGGCGTCCGGGAGCCCGGTCGTGGCGTCCGTGACCGCGGCCAACGACCGCGGGGAAGCCGCGCGGGCGGCCGGCGCAAGCACACCGCACACGCCGAGCAGCGCCAGGGCGAAGAGGACATGAATCGCCCGGCACGGGGCCGGGCGGAGGGGCAAGCTGAGGCGAAGGCGGGTCATCGAGTCGAGGGAGGGCCACTAGGCCCCAACTTCCTATCGGCACGTTTC
The DNA here is from genome assembly GCA_963834675.1 of uncultured Solirubrobacterales bacterium. GTDB lineage: Bacteria > Actinomycetota > Thermoleophilia > Solirubrobacterales > Solirubrobacteraceae > Palsa-465. The sequence goes on along the minus strand of CAWICS010000004.1, from coordinate 1,579,540 downwards.
CGCAAAACCTGAAGGGGTCATTGGCCCCCGGCCACGAATGTCCGATGTCCCGGAGTTAGTGGCATTTGCAGCATGAGCGGCGGCCCCTGCATGAGAGAAGTTTTTGAAAGATCACAAGCCCGCAGGGCGTCCGTGCTACACAGTTAAGTCTCATACGGGGTCACTCCGCGGGCGCAGGGCGCAGGTGGCCGCTGCCCTACCGACCAGGAGTTACATAGTGCTGAAACTCACACGCTGGTGCATTGCCCATCGCCGTCGCGTGGTCGCTTGCCTGGATCGCGATCGCGGTGATTACCACAGCGATCGCCGGCGCGGTCGGGCGCAACTACGCCACGAACTTCAGCCTCCCCGGAACCGAGTCGCAGCGGGCACTTGACCTGCTCAAGCAGGAGTTCCCGTCCCAGAGCGGCGACGTCGACACGATCGTCTTCCGGTCCGAGAGCGGCACCGTCGACTCCCCGGAGAACAAGGCGGCGATCACCACGCTGCTGGACAAGGTCAGCAAGGACCCGCACGTGATCAACGTTGTGAGCCCGTTCGGGCCCGCTGGCGCTATCGCGGTGTCGCATGACCGGACCACCGCGTTCGCCACGGTCAACTACGACAAGCCGGCCAATCTCGTGCCCAACGCGGCCGGCAAGCCCGTGCTCGACCAGATCAAGGCCGTTGGCGTGCCCGGACTGAGGATCGCCGCGGGCGGTCAGGTGATCGAGAACGCCGAGGGCTTCAGCGTCGGTCCGGCGACCGAGATCGGAGTGGTCGCCGCCCTGGTGATCCTGCTCCTCACGTTTGGATCGCTGGTTGCGGCGGGGATGCCGTTGATCACGGCCGGCTTCGGGCTGATCACCGCGGTGGCGCTGATCGGGCTCGGCACCCATGTGTTCTCGATGTCCAACGTCTCCCCTCAGCTGGCGCTGATGATCGGGCTTGGCGTGGGGATCGACTACGCGCTGTTCATCGTCACCCGCTTCAAGGAGAACTACCTGACGTTCCACGACGTCGAGCGATCGGTCGTCGAGGCGATGGACACCTCAGGTCGCGCGATCCTGCTCGCCGGCACCACGGTGATCATCGCCCTGCTCGGCATGTTCGCCACCGGCGTGAGCTTCATGTACGGGCTGGCGGTCGCCTCGGTGCTCGCCGTGCTGATGACCCTGGCCGCGTCGCTGACGGTCCTGCCGGCCATACTCTCGAAGTGGGGGCACCGCGTGGTCGGCGCCGGCACGCGCCGCGGACGGTTTTCGCGGCGGCGTCCGGCGCCGGCGGAGGTCGACGCCGTGGCGGTCGCGTCGCGGTCGCGGTGGCGACAGTGGAGCCGGACGGTCCAGGCGCGGCCGTGGCCCCTGGCCATCATCTCCCTTGGCCTGATGATCGCGCTGCTCCTGCCCGTGTTCGCGCTGCGCCTGAACCCGAGTGACGCCGGCAACGATCCGGCCGGGACGAGCACCCGGCAGGCCTTCGACATGCTGGCCAAGGGCTTCGGCTCCGGGTTCAACGGCCCGCTGCTGATCGTCGTCGAGGGTCAGAGCAGCCAGCAGGCCAGCGCGCTCCCGCGCCTGCAAACGGCGATCCGCGAGACCCCGGGCGTCGTCGCGGTCCTCCCCGCGCGCACTTCGCCCTCGGGCACGGTTTCGGTGCTCGAGGCCTATCCGAGCTCGGCGCCACAGGCCGCCGCGACCAACAATCTCGTCAACCGGCTGCGCCACAGCGTGCTGCCACCGATCAAGAGTCAGACCGGCGTGAACGTGCTGGTGGGCGGCTTCACCGCCGGCTCGATCGACTTCTCGCACGTGCTCTCGAGCAAGCTGCCGCTGTTCATCGGCATCGTGGTCGTCCTGTCCGCGCTGCTGTTGTTTGTGATCTTCCGCTCGCTGGTCATCCCGATCCAGGCGGCGCTGATGAACCTTCTGAGCATCGGCGGCGCGCTGGGGGTCACCGTGGCGGTGTTCGAGAAGGGCTGGGGCGGGAGCATCCTCGGCGTCGAGAAGGGGCCGATCGAACCCTGGATCCCCGTGCTCATGTTCGCCGTGGTGTTCGGCCTGTCGATGGACTACGAGGTGTTCCTGGTTTCCCGCGTGCGCGAGGAGTGGATCCGCGGGCGCGACGCCGGCGCCGCGGTGGCGGACGGGATCGCCTACACCGGACGGGTGATCAGCGCGGCCGCGGCGATCATGATCTGCGTGTTCCTCTCGTTCATGTTCGGCAACGAGCGGGTGATCAGGGAGTTCGGCTTCGGCCTCGCCGTCGCCGTGCTGCTCGACGCGATCGTCGTGCGGTGTGTGCTGCTGCCCGCCGTGCTCGAGCTGCTCGGGCCGCTCACCTGGCGTCTGCCCCGCTGGCTGGACGAGCGGCTGCCCCACATCAACATCGAGGGGTCGCGCGCGCGGGCCGCGGCGGCGACGCCGCCCGAGCCGGGGAGCGACGAGCCGGTCGAGCGCGAGCCGGCGCCGGTTTAGGTGCGGAGCTCGGCGTCCGCCGGATGAGTCGAGGCAGGCCCTACGGGCGAGGCACGGATGCCGAGCGGGCCGTCGCCGAGACCGCCGGGGTACCCCGTCCGGTCCCGTTCGCGCCGTCCCCGATCCTGCGCGCGCCACCCCGCGGGTAGGCGGTAAGCGTCCCGATCAGCTCGGGATCCTCGCCCTCGAGCGCCATCCAGGCCGACCGCAGCCCCTCGGCCGCGGCGGTCTGGAGGACCGAGGCGCGGTGCTCGAGCTGCCCGACGACTACGCAGCCGGACGGGGGGCGGATCACGCAGGTGGCCGGCGCGTGCGCGGGGTCGGCCGCCTGAGCGGCGAGCTCGGCGGTCAGCGAGTCGTAGCGCGGGGAACGGGTCAGCCGTAGCTCGATCAGCGCGGGGTTGATCGTCCGCAGGTAGCGGTCGGTGAGCCGGGCGACCAGGGGCGAGAGCGGCGTGTGGGCGACCCCGTGGGGACGCGTCTGGAGCACGAGCATGTCGGTGGCGCTCGTCCGCGGCACCTGCACCGGGATCGCCTCGGCCAGGGTCGCGTCGAGCAGCCGCATCCCGCGGAAGCTGACCGGGCCGCCGGCCAGCCAGGGAAGTCGTCCCGAGGCCCGCAGCGCGCAGCAGATCTCCTGCTGGCTGCTCAGCTCGGTCAGGTCGACGATCGTGGCCCGGTCGGCGTCGGTGGCCGTGCAGTGGAGCTCGATCCCCCTGGACAGGATCGCGTCGAAGCGAAGCGGGCGCTCGCGGGTCCAGACGTGGTTGATCACGTGGTCCATGTCGAATATCGGACCGCCTCGGAGAGCCCGGACGATCCTCACGAACCGCGGATCGCCGAAGCCGTACTGGTAGAGCGTGGCCAGGTAGCCGGCCTGGCCGGCCAGCAGGAAGGCCGCGTTGAACGCTCCGGCCGAGGCGCCGTGCACCTCGTCGAACGCGTCGGTCAGACCGAGCTGCTCGATCGCCGCGGTCATTCCGGCCGACACAGCGCCGCGCATGCCGCCGCCCTCGACGACCAGCGCCACTCGACGCCCATCGGTCCGCTCACCCGGACGTGAGCCCTCCTCTCGCCGGCGCCGGAGCGTCTGGACGACCGGGTGCGAACGCTCATCGGCGGTGACCACCGAGGCGGGGCGGAACGGGTCGGGTGAAAAGCGGGGTAGCCTCACGCGCGGCTAATCGTAGAAGCCGCCGGCCAGGGCGGTCGCGGGCCGAAACGGCCTGGCCCCCGGACCCGCGAATCGCCCGCCACAACAGTTCTTCGCCTACCTTGTCAAGTCCGTGTAACGAATGTCACAGGAGGGGGTACCACCCCCGGTGATGCAGTTCCGTCGTGAGCGCTCCCGCAAGCGCCGTGTCCTCGATGCAGCCCGTACTGCCCCGGCGCGTGGCCTCGATGTGGCGCGCGCGGCACCGGCACGCGGTCGTGAGCTGCGCAAAGCCGCTGCACAGCTGGACATTCCGTGGGCACGCTCGTGGCCCGCCGGCGTCGTCCGCGGGACCTTCATGCGGTTCGTGCTCGATCCGATCATGGACTACTACGCCGCGCGCCGGGCGACCGGCAAGGAGCGGCTCGAGGGCGTCAAGGGCCCGGTGATCCTCGTCGCCAACCACGCCAGCCACCTGGACACCCCGGTGATCCTGTCCGCCCTGCCCCGTCGGCTGCGCAAGCGCACCGTGGTGGCGGCCGCCGCCGACTACTTCTACCGCAACCGCTTGGTCGCCTCGCTCGTGTCGCTGATCTTCAACACGGTGCCGGTCGAGCGCAAGCGCGGCGGCGGCATGTCGAAGAACGGCGGCCATCTCGACACCCTGCTCGACCAGGGGTGGAACCTTCTGCTCTACCCGGAGGGCACCCGGTCGCGGGATGGCATGCCCGGTCCGCTACGGCGCGGCGCCGCCGTCCTCGCGGCCAGCCACAACCTGACCATCGTGCCCATCCGGGTCACCGGCACTGCCGAGGCCATGCCTCCCGGCCGGTTCTGGCCCAGCCGCCGGCACGATCGGCCGGTCTCCCGGCGCCACCGGATCGAGGTGTCGTTCGGTGACCCGATCACGGCGACGGGCGATGCCGAAGCGGTGATGGAGTACGTGGGGAATTTCTTCCAAAACGGTTCCGCCAGCCCTTACCGTTCGCCTTACCGCAGGCGAGCGACCGCCGGTTCCCGTAACTGATCGGCGACCTCGCCTGAGTCCACCCCGGGCCGTTCACGTCTCTTCCGTTAATTGGAAACAGCGTTTGACATTGTCGCACGGGCGCTGATAATCTCGGCGCCCCGCGGACGCGAGTGGGTCGTCGCGGCGCCCATCGGGCGGAGGATTGAGGGTGGATGTCCAGTGAACTCAGGCAGGACCGGAGCCGGGCCTTGATGGCCGGTGCCCTGGAATCTCGACGCCCGATCACCGGCAGGCGATCATCGCCGCTGGGCGGAAGGGGGCCCGGTCCTCAGCAGGGTGTCCGGCGGCTATGCGAGCGTGGGAGCGCGTTTCCTGAACCCAACGTCTCAGAGGAGGAGGTTGTGTGGCAACCGTAGCTGAGTCAAGAGCGGTCCGCCCGTTGCCGCTTCGATGGCGGCAGGGCGTGATCGGAGAGTTGTGGGCCGAGTTCTTCGGCTGCTTCATCCTGATCAGCTTCGGCGACGGGGTGGTGGCGATGCTGTGGGCCCTGGTCGGATCGGGGCGAAGCGCAGCCGGCCCTCTCCAGTCGTCGGGTGACTGGCTGCTGATCACCTGGGGATGGGCCCTGGCCGTCGTGTTTGCGGTCTACACGGTGGGCGGCGTGACCGGAGCGCACATCAACCCGGCGATCACGCTGGGCGCGGCGATCCGCAGGCAGTTGCCATGGAACAAGGTGCCCACCTACTGGCTCGCCCAGGTGCTGGGCTGCTTCCTGGGCGCCGCGTTGGTGTTCCTGGTCTACAACAACGCGATCAATCACTTCGACCAGGTCAATCACATCGTGAAGGGGACGCCGGCTTCTGTCGCCACTTACAGCACATTCGCCACCTTCCCAGCACCGTACTTCCACAACGTCTTGGGGCCGTTGATCGACCAGATTGTGGGTACGTTCTTCCTCGCGTTGTTCGTGTGGGCGGTGACCGACGAGTACAACCTCCCGGTCGGGGCCAACATGACACCGTGGATCGTGGGCATGATCGTGATGGCCGTCGGCATCTCGTTCGGCGCCAACGCCGGATATGCGATCAACCCGGCCCGTGACTTCGGTCCGCGCATCTTCGCGTGGATCGCGGGCTGGAAGTCAGTCGCGTTCCCCGGCAACTACGCGAACATCAGCGGTTACTTCTGGGTGCCGATAGTCGGGCCTCTAATCGGGGCGGCGATAGCCTCGTTCGCCTATGACCTGTTGATTCAGGACATCCTCAAGGCGCGCAAGCCGCCAGAACCCGGCGTGTACGCCGAGGGCGAGACCGTACAGGACCGGCCCACGCTGCAGTAACCCGGGGGGCATGACAGTCAACGGAGACGGCGGCACCCCGGTGCCGCCGTCACCGCGTTCGTGCCATTAATTTCACTCCTGACGCGGGGTCACTCGTCTTCGTCGATCCAGTCGACCGTTCGCGCCACCGCCTTCTTCCACTTGCGGTAACCCTTCTCGCGCGCGTCCGCCTCCATGCTCGGAAGCCACTCCGCGGCCCGGTGCCAGTTCTTGCGCAGGCCCTCGATGTCGTGCCAGAAGCCCACGGCCAGGCCCGCTGAGTAGGCCGCCCCGAGCGACACGGTCTCGGCCACGATCGGCCGCATGACCGGCACGTCGAGCACGTCGGCGAGGAACTGCATCAGCAGGTTGTTCGGGGTCATGCCGCCGTCGACGCGCAGGGCCGACAGCGAATGCCCGTAGTCGGCGTTCATGGCGTCCATTACCTCGCGCGTCTGCCACGCGGTCGCCTCCAGCACGGCTCGGGCCAGGTGGCCCTTGTTGATGTAGCCGGTCAGTCCGGCGATGACCCCCCGGGCGTCGCTGCGCCAGTGGGGAGCGAACAGCCCGGAGAACGCGGGCACGAAGTAACAGCCGCCGTTGTCCTCCACGGTCAAGGCCAGCGTCTCGATCTCGGGGGCGCTCCCGATCAGCCCCAGGTTGTCGCGGAACCACTGCACGAGCGCGCCGGTGACCGCGATCGATCCCTCCAGTGCGTACGCCGGCTCGGCGGACCCGATCTTGTAGGCCAGCGTGGTCAGCAGCCCCCGGTTGGAGGTCACCGGCCGCTCGCCGGTGTTGAGCACGAAGAAGCTGCCGGTCCCGAACGTGCACTTGGCATCGCCGGGGTTGAAGCAGGTCTGCCCGACCAGCGCGGCGTGCTGGTCGCCGAGCGCCGCCGCCACCGGCACGCCGGCGATCGGCGGGCCGGCCTCGCCGTAGGCCTCCGAGGAGGCGCGGATCGCCGGCAGCATGGCCGCGGGGATGCCGATCGCGTCGAGGAGCACGGGGTCCCAGTCGAGCGTGTGCAGGTTCATCAGCAGCGTCCGGCTGGCGTTGGTCACGTCGGTCACATGGCGCCCGCCGTCGGCGCCGCCGGTCAGGTTCCAGATCAGCCACGAGTCGATCGTCCCGAACAGCACCTCGCCCGCCTCGGCTCGCTCGGACAGGCCGGGAATGTGGTCGAGCAGCCAGCGGATCTTCGGGCCCGAGAAGTAGGTCGAGATCGGCAGTCCGGTCTTCTCGCGGAACAGCTCCTGCCCGTGCTCGCGGGTCAGCTGCCGGCAGATCCGGTCGCTCCGGGTGTCCTGCCAGTTGATCGCGTTGTGGACCGGCGCGCCGGTGCGCCGGTCCCACAGCACGGTGGTCTCGCGCTGGTTGGCGATGCCCACGCCGCACAGGTCCGCCGGCGACAGGTCGGCCTTGTCGAGCGCCACGCGCACGACCAGCTGGACGTTGCGCCAGATCTCCTCGGGGTCGTGCTCCACCCAGCCGGGCCGCGGGAAATGCTGACGGTGCTCGTGCTGGGCGACCGACACGACGCGCGCCCGGTCATCGAAGACGAAGCACCTCGATGACGCGGTCCCCTGGTCGATCGAGGCTACGTATCGCCCACTCATGCGCAAGGGGGCAGTCTATGCGCCTCGGACGGGCACCGGGCCGCGCGCTACCAGGGAATCGCGCCGAGCTCGCGCGACACCGCGCGCGCGGCCCCCATCACGTAGTCCACGAACTCGGCCTTGGGCTGGCGCCCGTCGCACAGCCGCTCGATCGGCCCGGCGATGCCCATCGCTCCCACGGTCACCCGCCGGCGGTCCTCGATCGGCGCCGCGATCGAGGCCGAGCCGTGGAACAGCTCACCCACCTCGACCGCCCAGCCGCGCTCGCCGATCGCCTCGAGCTCGGAGCGGAAGCGATACACGTCGGTCACCGTGGCCGGGGTGTAGCCGGGCAGCGACCCGGGGGCGAGCTCGGCGACCAGGTAGTCGTGTTGGGCGAGCAGCGCCTTGCCCAGCGCGGTGGCGTGCACAGGAAGCAGGCTGCCGACCTCGAGCGCCTGGTGCGTGTCGTCCGGCCGGAACACGTGGTGGACGATCAGGACCTGGTTCTCGTGCAGGGTGCCGATCCGCACGCTCTCGCCGCTGCGGGTCGCCAGGCCGTCGGCCCAGTTCAGCGCGCGCGTGCGCAGCTCATTGCCGTCGAGGTAGCTCGAGCCCATATGCAGCAGGGCGGGGCCCAGCTGGTACTTGCCCGATTCGCGGTCCTGCTCGACGAATCCGACCGCCTGCAGGGTGCGCAGGATGCCGTAGACCGTGCCCTTGGGCAGGCGCAGCTCGCCTGCCAGCTCGGCCACCCCCAGCCGCCGGGAGCGACCGGAGAGCAGCCGCAGGATGGCGGCGGCCCGCTCGATGGATTGGATGCGTCCTGGCACCTCAGTAGCGCCCAGCGACCCCGACCTCTACTACCCAACCTCGGGTTCGAACGATGTTTGACATTGTCGCACCGTTTCCGTTATTGTCGCAACTCGAGGCTCGTGGGTGGAGAGCGCAGGTCCAGAAGGAGGGTGCTTGCTGGGCATTATCCGTGCTGAGTCGTCGACCGGCCTGCGCCGGTGCGGCTGCGCGCGTGTGAGTCACATTTACACACTCGGCCATCCACTCGCGATGAGTGTGCCTTCAGGCACGCATGGGGGTCACCGCCCCACACTCGCGCCCCCTGGTCTGGTGAGTGTGGCGTTGTGGCCCGGTTGGGCGACACCATCCTGTCCAATTGACTATGGCTTGAAGGAAAGGGCATGAAGAAGCTCATCAATTCGCCCGACGGCGTCCTCCAGGACGCGCTTCGTGGCGTCGAAGCGGCACACGGTGACCGCGTACGCGTCTCCTACGATCCCCCGTTCGTCGTCCGCCGGGATGCACCGGTGCAGGGAAAGGTGGGGTTGATCAGTGGAGGGGGCTCAGGGCATGAGCCGATGCACGGCGGCTACGTGGGGCCGGGCATGCTCGACGCCGCGTGCCCCGGTGAGGTGTTCACCTCTCCCACCCCGGATCAGATGGCCGAGGCCACCAAGGCCGTCAACGGCGGCGCCGGCGTAGTGCACATCGTCAAGAACTACACCGGCGACGTGATGAACTTCGACATGGCCGCCGAGCTCGGCCGCGGCGAGGACATCGAAGTCGAAACGGTGCTGACCAACGACGACGTCGCGGTGGAGGACTCGCTGTACACCGCCGGGCGTCGCGGCGTCGGCGTAACGGTGCTGGTGGAGAAGATCTGCGGCGGCGCGGCCGAGGACAAGCGCTCCCTGAAGGAGGTCGCCGATCTCGGTCGGCGGGTCAACTCGGGCGGCCGCTCGATGGGCATGGCCCTGACTCCATGCATCACGCCCGCGTCGGGCAACCCGAGCTTCGAGCTGGGCGACGACGAGGTGGAGATCGGGATCGGCATTCACGGCGAGCCGGGCCGCTTCCGCGAGAAGATCGGCCCCGCGTCCCAGATCGCCGAGCGGCTCATGACCCCCATCCTGGAGGACCTCCCGTTCAGCTCAGGTGATCGTGTGCTCGCGTTCGTCAACGGCATGGGCGGCACGCCGCTGATCGAGCTCTACGTGATGTACGCCGAGGTGGCCAAGATCGCCCAGCAGCACGGGCTGACCATCGAGCGCAAGCTGATCGGCAACTTCATCACCTCGCTGGAGATGCAGGGCTGCTCGATCACCCTGGTCAAGCTCGACGACGAGATGGTCCGCTACTGGGATGCCCCGGTGAACACCCCAGCCCTGCGCTGGGGCGTCTGACCGCTCTCACGCTCGTGGCCATCACTCGCGACGCCACGCTGGACTGGATGAACCGCTTCGCCGGCGAGATGTCCGAGCGCCGTGCCGAGCTGGTTGCGCTCGACACCGCGATCGGCGACGGCGACCACGGCACGAACATGAACCGGGGGATGACCAAGGCGATCGAGAAGCTCGGCACCGCCGAACAGGCCGATCCCGGTGCGGTGCTCAAGACCGTGGCGATGGCGCTCGTCTCCAGCGTGGGTGGGGCTGCGGGCCCGCTGTACGGGACGTTGTTCCTACAGATCGGCGGCGCCCTGGCCGGCCAGGACGAGGTCGACCTGAAGAGCTATGCCGCGGCGTGGCGCAAGGGCCTGGAGGGAGTCCAGGCGCGCGGCAAGGCGGAGCTTGGTGACAAGACCATGGTGGACGCGCTCACCCCGGCGGTGGAAGCGCTGGAGTCCGCGTCCGATCTGGAAACCGGCCTGCAAGCGGCAGTGCAGGCGGCTGAGGAAGGCATGAAGGCAACGACGCCGCTGGTGGCGCGCAAGGGGCGCGCCAGCTACCTGGGCGAACGGAGCAAGGACCACCAGGACCCGGGTGCGACCTCCACCTACTACCTCTTCAAGAGTGCCGCCGAGGCGCTGGCGGGCTGAAAGGAGAACACGCATGGCCAAATACGCAATCGCGCTGGATCAGGGAACGACCAGCTCGCGCGCGATGGTCTTCAACCACGAAGGCCAGGTCGAAGCCGTCTCGCAGAAGGAGCATGAGCAGATCTATCCCAAGCCGGGGTGGGTCGAGCACGATCCCAAGGAGATCTGGGCGCGCTGCCAGGAGGTGATCGACGAGGCGGTCGAGAAGGCCGGCGCGAGCGGCGACGACATCGCCGCGCTCGGCATCACCAACCAGCGCGAGACCGCGGTGGTCTGGGACCGCAACACCGGCGAGCCGGTGATGAACGCGATCGTCTGGCAGGACACCCGGACCGACAAGCTGGTCGACGAGTTGTCCGGCGACGGCGGACAGGGCCGGTTCCAGAAACAGGTTGGCCTGCCGCTCGCGACCTACTTCTCGGGTCCAAAGGTGCGCTGGATCCTCGACAACGTCGACGGCGCCCGTGAGAAGGCCGAGAACGGCGACCTGATGTTCGGCAACATGGACACGTGGTGCATCTGGAATTTGACCGGCGGCACCGACGGCGGTCTGCACATCACCGACGTGACCAACGCCAGCCGGACGATGCTGATGGACCTCCAGACGCTGGCCTGGGACGAGGACATCGCCAAGACGATCGGCGTCCCGATGTCGATGCTGCCCGAGATCAAGGCCTCGAGCGAGGTGTACGGCGAGGTCAAGACCGGCGCCCTGAAGGGCATCCAGATCGCCGGCGACCTCGGCGACCAGCAGGCGGCGACGTTCGGGCAGGCGTGCTTCGACACCGGCGATGCCAAGAACACGTACGGCACGGGCAACTTCATGCTGCTCAACACGGCCAACGAGGCCGTGGAGTCGAAGTCCGGCCTGCTGACCACGGTCTGCTACAAGATCGGTGACCGGGACGCGGTGTACGCGCTCGAGGGCTCGATCGCGATCACCGGGGCGCTCGTGCAGTGGCTGCGCGACAACCTCAAGATGATCAAGGCAGCGCCCGAGGTCGAAGAGCTCGCGCAATCGGTCGAGGACAACGGCGGCCTGTACATCGTGCCGGCGTTCTCCGGTCTGTTCGCGCCGTACTGGAAGTCGAATGCCCGCGGCGTGTTCGCCGGCCTGACGCGTTACGTGAACGCCGGCCACATCGCCCGCGCCACGCTGGAGGCGACCGCGTTCCAGACCCGCGAGGTGATGGACGCGATGGAGGCCGACTCCGGGGTGACGCTCAACGAGCTCAAGGTCGACGGCGGCATGGTGGCCAACGACCTGCTCATGCAGTTCCAGGCCGACATCCTCGGGGTGCCGGTGATCCGTCCGCAGGTGGCCGAGACGACCGCGCTCGGTGCCGCGTACGCGGCCGGCATGGCCGTCGGGTTCTGGGACTCGGAGCAGGAGGTCCGCGACAACTGGGCCGAGGACAAGCGCTGGGAGCCCAACATGGAATCCGACAAGCGCGACGAGTATTACAAGTACTGGAAGCGCGCGGTGACTCGGACGTTCGACTGGTTCGACTCATCGAGCTGAGATGCGATGGCGAGGGCGGTCTTCCCGGCCGCCCTCGTTCAGCCGGTAGGCTCACTCCATGCCCACTCTGAGCACCGACGTCCTGGTGATCGGTGGGGGCGCGACGGGCGCCGGCGTGGCCTGGGACGCGGCCCTGCGAGGCTTCGACGTGGTGCTGGCCGACCGGGGCGACCTGGCCGAGGGCACCAGCGGGCGCTTCCACGGGTTGGTCCACTCGGGCGGTCGCTACGCGGTCAAGGACCCGAAGGCGGCCGAGGAGTGCATCGGCGAGAACCGCATCCTCCGGCGGATCGCCGCCGACTGCATCGAGGACACCGGCGGGTTCTTCGTCACCACGCCATGGGACGACCCGCAGTATGCCGACCGCTTCAAGACCGGGTGCGCCGCCACCGGAGTCGACTGCGAGGAGATCGACCCGGCGCTGGCGCTCAAGGAAGAGCCTCGCCTGAACCCCGACGTCTCGCGCGTGTTCCGGGTGCCGGACGCCAACATCGACGTGTGGAAGACGGTGTGGGCGATGGCCCGTGGTGCCCAGGACCGCGGCGCGCGCGTGCTGCCCTACCACGCCGCGGTGGCGATTCACCGCGACGCCGACCGGGTCACCGGGGCGCGGTTGCGCGCCGCGCGCACCGGTGAGGAGATCGACGTCGAGGCGCGGGTGACCGTGAACGCGGCGGGCGCCTGGGCCGGGCGGGTGGCCGATATGGCCGGGATCGAGGGGGTCCGCATCCTCCCGGGCCGCGGAATCATGATCGCGATGAACCACCGGCTGGTCAACACGTGCGTGAACCGCTGCCAGATGCCGACCGACGGCGACATCATCGTCCCGATCCGCACGGTTTGCGTGATCGGGACGACCGACGAGCACACCGACGACCCCGACGATCACACCGTGTTCGAGTCAGAGGTCAACGCGATGCTCGACGACGGGGAGAAGCTTGTGCCGGGCTTTCGTCAGGCCCGCGCGATGCGCGTCTGGACGGGCGTACGTCCGCTATTCGAGGACACCAAGGCGTCCGACACCGACACGCGCGATGTCACGCGCGCCCACGCGCTGCTCGACCACGCCGAGCGCGACGACGTCCAGGGGTTCGTGACGATCACCGGCGGCAAGCTCACCACTTTCCGCCTGATGGCCGAGGAGACCGTGGACGCGGTCTGCCGTCAGGTGGGCGAACAGCGTCCGTGCACGACCCGGACCGAGCCCGTGCCGGGCTCCGAGCAGGCGACCACGTATCGCCTGAGCGAGCGCCTCGAGCGCAAGGAGCAGCATCTGACCGACGCGCAGCTGATCTGCGAGTGCGAGATGGTCACGCGCGGCAAGCTCGAGGACGCCATTCGCCGGCGCGCCACCACGAACCTCGACGACATCCGCCGACTGCTCCGCCTCGGGATGGGACCGTGCCAGGGCGGTTTCTGCATCTACCGGGCCGCCGGGATCCTGCACGGGCTCGACGGGTTGAGCGCCGAACAAGCCAACGCGTCGCTGAACCACTTCGTCCAGGAGCGCTGGAAGGGCATGTGGCCGATCCTGTACGGCGATCAGCTCCGCCAGGTCCGCCTCGACGACTGGATCTTCCAGGGAGTGCTCGGCGTCGAGCACCTGCCGGCATGAGGAGTGAGCTTCACTACGACGCGGTCGTGATCGGCGCGGGCACCGCAGGGCTGACCGCGGGTGCGCGGCTGGCCGAGGGCGGCGCGCGCGTGTGCGTGCTGGCCAAGGGCGTCGGGTCGACCCATCTGGCGCCGGGCACGATCGACGTGCTGGGCTACACCCCGGAGCGAGTGTCTGAGCCGGGCGCGGCGCTGCGCGACTTCACCGCCGCGCACCCGGACCATCCCTACGCGCTGATCGGCCTCGACGCGGTGGCCGAGGCGATGAGCTGGTTTCGCGCCTGCGCCGAGGCGGGGCCGCTGCCCGGGTACCGCTACGTCGGCGACCTTGAGCGCAATCTGTTGCTCCCGAGCGCGGTGGGTGCGCTGCGCCCCTCGGCGCTGGTCCCGGAGACGATGGCGGGCGGCGCCGCCGGCGCCGGCGAACGCGTGTGCGTGATCGGGCCCCGCGAGCTCCGCGACTTCCACCCGTCGCTGTGCGCGGCCAACCTCAGCCGGGCCGGGATCGAGGCGCGTGGCATCGGCGTCGAGATCGAGGTGAGCCGGGCCGACGAGAACGCGCTCGGGCTGGCCCGGCGCTTCGACGACCCCGCGTGGCGCGCCGGCTTCGCCGCGCGCCTGGCCATCATGCTCGGAGCCGACGAGCGCGTGGGCCTCCCGGCCATGCTCGGCCTGGCGGATCCGCACGGCGCCTGGTCTGATCTGGAGCACAGGCTGGGCCGCCGGGTGTTCGAGATTCCCACCCTGCCCCCGTCGGTGCCCGGAATGCGGCTGTTCGAGATCCTGCGCGCCGCGCTGCGCCGCCGTGGCGGGCGGCTGGTGATGGGGGCCGAGGTGGTGGGCGTCGAGCGCGCCGGTCAGAGCGTGACTGCGGTCAGCACGCACGCCGGCGGGCGCGACGTGCGCTATGCCGCGCCGTGGTTCGTGCTCGCCGCCGGCGGCTTCGGCTCCGGAGCCATCGAGCTCGATTCCCACTGGACCACGCACGACCGCGTGCTCGGGCTGCCGCTCCACGGCGTCCCGGCGCCGGGCGAGCCTCGCTTCGTCGCCGACTACCTGGCCGAGCAGCCGATGGCCCGGGTGGGGGTGGCGGTCGACGGCGCGCTCCGGGCCGACGGGGCCGACAACGTGCTGGTGGCCGGCGCCGCCCTGCCCGGCGCCGTCGCGTGGAGGGAGGCCTCGGGCGAGGGAATCGCGCTGGCCAGCGGATCGAGCGCGGCGAAGTCCATCCTGGCCAGGGCCGGCGCGCCGGCGGGGGCGGCCGCATGACCGGGATCGACGATCTCCTGCGCGGCTCGCTCGACCACTGCGTGAAGTGCACGATCTGCGAGACCCAGTGCCCGGTCTCCAACGTAACGCCGCTGTTCCCCGGTCCCAAGTACGCCGGTCCTCAGGCCGAGCGCTACCGGGTGGGTGACGAGCCGTCGGTCGAGTGGTCGGTCGACTACTGCTCGGGGTGCGGCATCTGCTCCATGTCCTGCCCCCAGGGGGTGAAGATCGCCGAGATCAACGCCCAGGCGCGCAACAAGATCAAGCGCGAGCACGGCGTGCCGCTACGCGACCGGATCATCACCCGTCCGACCTGGCTGGGTCGCGCGGGGACTCCGGTGGCGCCGCTGGCCAACTTCACGGTGGGGTTCAAGCCACTGCGGGTGCTCGGCGAGAAGACGCTCGGTATTCACCGCGACGCGGCGGCTCCCAAGTTCGCGGGACGGCGCTTCTCGAAGTGGGCGCGCGGCCGCAGCGGCGCCCCGGCGAGTGCGGGTCGGATCGTCTACTTCCACGGCTGCGGCACTGAGTACTACGAGCCGTGGGAGGGCCAGAAGGTGGTCGAGATCCTCGAGCACAACGGCTTCCGCGTCGAGGTGCCCAAGCAGGACTGCTGCGGGCTGCCGCTGCAATCGAGCGGGCTGTTCGACGACGCGCGCAAGGTCGTGCTGCGCCTGGCCCGCGCGCTCGCTCCGCACGTCCGCGACGACCCGGACACGATCATCGTCGGCAACGCCACCAGCTGCACGCTGATGCTCAAGCGCGAGGCGCGCGAGATCCTGGGGCTGGAAGACGACCCGGATCTCAAGCTGGTGTCCGAGCGGACGTACGACATCTGCGAGCTGCTGCTCGAGCTGAACGATCGCGGCGAGCTCAAGACCGACTTCAAGCCCTTGGGCGAGCACATCTTCTACCACGCGCCGTGTCAGCAGCAGGGCCATTGGATGGGCAAGCCCGCCCTGGAGCTGTTCGCGCTGATTCCCGGGCTCGAGGTCACCGAGGGGAACGCCCGATGCTGCGGAATCGCCGGCACCTACGGGTTGAAGGCCGAGAAGTACGACATCGCGATGGCGGTCGGAGCCGAGCTGTTCGGCCAGGTTCGCGACTCGGGGGCCAGTGAGGTGGCGTGCGACTCGGAGACCTGCCGCTGGCAGATCACCCACGCCACCGGGCAGAAGTCGGTTCACCCGATCGATTACCTGCACCGCGCCTACGGCCTCTGAGCGCTGACCGTGGTCGGGATCGTTGTCGTATCGCACAGCGACGAGCTGGCGCGGGGCGTGGTGGCGGTGGCGCGAGAGATGGGGTCTTCCGAGCTTGCCATCGAACCGGCCGGCGGCACCTCTGAGCCGGGCGTGCTCGGGACCGACGCCGAGCGGGTGCGCGAGGCGATCGAGCGCGTGATGTCCGACGACGGGGTGCTCGTGCTGATGGACCTGGGCAGCGCGCTGATGAGCGCCGAGTTCGCGGTCGAGCTGCTCGAGGACCCGCCGGGGCGGGTGCTGCTCAGCGAGGCGCCGCTGATCGAGGGCGCGGTGGCGGCCGCGGCGGCGGCCAGCGGTGGCGCGTCGCTTGAGGAGGTGGCGACCGAGGCGCGCGGGGCGCTGGCCATGAAGTCCGCGCAGCTCGGGGTGGCGGACGATGACGCTCCGCCCGCCGCTGAACCCGCACCGAGCGCCGACGCCGAGGCCACGCTTGATGTCCGAAACGCGATCGGCCTCCATGCCCGCCCGGCCGCGCGCTTCGTCGAGACCGTCCGCGCCTTCGACGCCGAGGTGTATGTCGCCAAGGCGCCCGACGGCGTGCCCGTCCGGGGCACCAGCCTGACCAACGTGGTCGCGCTGGGCGCCCGGTTCGGGGACAGCCTGTTGGTGAGCGCTTCCGGTTCCCAGGCCCGCGAGGCGATCGCCGCGTTGCAGGCGCTGGCCGACGAGGGATTCGGAGACGGGGTGGCGTCGCAGCCCCCGCCCACGCCACCGACCCCCACCCGCCCGGCGCGGCCACGGACACCAACGATGACGACGGTACCGGCGGCACCGGACGGCGTGCTGAGCGGTGTGCCGGCGTCGGCGGGGGTGGCCGTCGGGCCGGCGCATCATCTGCACGGCGCGTTCGCCGCTCCGCCGGCGCACGACGCCGACGATCGCGAGGCCGAACGCCTGCGAGACGCCATCGCGACCGCCAAGACCGCGATCGAGCGCGACCGCGACACGGTGGCGGCGCGGGCCGGCCAGGCCGAGGCCGCGATCTTCGACGCCCACCTGGTCCTGCTCGACGACGAGGCGATGCTCGAGCCGGCGCACAGCGCGATCGAGGCGGGCGCGACCGCGGAGCGCGCGTGGTACGACGCGGCTCAGGAGGTCGCGGGGCGCTATCGCGCCCTGGACGAGCCGCTGCTTCAGGAGCGCGCCGCCGACGTGCTCGACATCGGCCGGCGCGTGGTCAGCGCGCTCATCGGCGAGCCCGGTCACGGTCCCTCCGAAGGCGTCGTGATCGCCGGCGAGCTCACACCCGCCGACGCCGCCGCGCTCGACCCGATGGCGGTCACCGGGATCGCCACCGCCCACGGCACCGCCACCGCCCACGCCGCGATCCTCGCTCGCGCGCTCGGGCTGCCCGCCGTGGTCGGGCTGGGAGACGCCGTGATGAACATCGACGAGGGCGCGACCATCCTGCTCGACGGCGACGCCGGGACGCTTCAGGTCGACCCCCCGGAGAACGTCCTGCGCGAGGCGTCCGAACGCCGCGAGCGCGCCGCGCAGCGAAGCGCACGCGCGCGCGAGCGGGCGCACGAGCCCGGCGCCACCAGGGACGGCACGCGGATCGAGGTGTTCGCCAACCTCGGCTCGGCGGCCGAGGCGACGCGCGCGGTCGAGCTGGGGGCGGAGGGGGTCGGTCTGCTTCGCACCGAGTTCCTGTTCCTGGACCGGGCCGAGCTGCCCGGCGAGGAGGAGCAGGCCGAGACGCTGCGCGAGATCGCCCGCGCCCTGGACGGCCGGCCGCTCGTCGTGCGCACGCTCGACGCCGGCGCCGACAAGCCACTCCCGGCGCTCCCCATGCCGCCGGAGGCCAACCCGTTCCTCGGCGTTCGCGGCATCCGTCTGACCCTCGAGCGGCGCGACGTGCTCAGCACCCAGCTGCGGGCGATCCTCCGCGTGGCCGCCGATCACCCGGTCAAGGTGATGCTCCCGATGGTCGCCACGCTGAGCGAGATCGAGGCCGCCCGGGAGGCCCTCGCCGAAGCCCGGGAACAGACCGGGATCGATACCCCGCTCGAGCTCGGGATCATGGTCGAGGTTCCCGCGGCGGCGCTGGGCGCGGAGCGCCTGGCCGAGCACGTCGACTTCTTCTCGCTCGGCACCAACGACCTCACCCAGTACACGATGGCCGCCGAACGCGGCGACGAGCGCCTCGCGCCGCTGCTCACCGGGCCGCAGCCGGCCGTGCTCCGGCTGGTTCAGGCGACCGTCGCGGGGGCGCAGGCGCACGGTCGCTGGGTGGGCGTGTGCGGGGAGCTGGCCGGCGACCCGCCCACCGCGGTGCTGCTGGCCGGCCTGGGCGTCACCGAGCTGAGCATGGCGCCGGCGCTCGTGCCGGAGGTCAAGGAGGCGCTGCGCGGCGTCGAGCTCGCGCAGGCCCGGGGCGCGGCCGGTCGGGCGCTCGAGGCCGACAGCGCGGCCGCGGCCCGTGCGCTCGGCGCCGCTCTGCTGTGAGATACGCTCAAGCCCACGTGGAAGCCGCGCCGTCGAGTTCCGGGAGTAGCTCGCTGCGCTCCTCGAGGGTGCTCGCCGCCGGCACCGGCCTGAGGGTCGCCGCCTGCCCCGCGGTGCTGGCGCTCGTTCTGAACGCTTCCTACACCGCCGGCGCCATCGTGTTCGTGCTGGCGGCGGCCACCGACTGGCTGGACGGCCGCCTGGCCCGGCGCTGGGGCGTGACCACTCGCCTCGGCGCCTTCCTCGACACCACCGCCGACAAGCTGCTTGTGAGCACGGCGCTGATCGCGCTGGTAGCCGTTCACCGCGGATCACCCTGGGTGGCGCTGGTGATCATCGCCCGCGAGTTCACGATCCTCGGCCTGCGCGCCGCGGTCGAATCGGGCGGGCGGCGATTCGAGACCTCGATGCTCGGCAAGTGGAAGGCCACCGTGCAGTTCGTCGCGATCACGCTGGCCATCCTGCGCCCGGACGCGGTGATTGCCGGCGCCTACCTCGATCAGTGGGCGATGGTGATCGCCGCCCTGGTGACCGCCTGGTCGGGCATCGACTACATCGTCCAGTTCGCCGCCGCATTGCGCGAATAGATAAGTGACACGAGTGTTCGTCACCGGGGGGACCGGCGTGATCGGCAGCGCGCTGGTGCGCCGACTCCTCGAGCGCGGCGACGCGGTGGTCGGGCTGGCCCGCTCGGACGCCGCCGCCACAGCGCTCGAGGCGCGCGGGGTCACCGTCGCCCGCGGCGAGGGCTACGACGTCGATGCGCTCGCGCGGGGAATGCAAGGCTGCACATATGCGTACAACGTGGCCGGCGTGAACGCGCTGTGCGTGGAGGACCCACGTCCGATGGAGCGCATGAACGTCGACGGCGCGGCCACCGCCGTGCGCGCCGCCGCACGCGCCGGCATCACCCGCCTGGTCCACACCTCCTCCGCGGCCACAATCGGCGAGCCGCCGGGGACGGTGGGCACCGAGCAGACCGTGCATCGCGGCTGGTACCTGTCGACCTACGAGCGCACCAAGGCCGAGGGCGAGCGCGCCGCTCTGGCCGCAGCTCGCGAGGTCGGTCAGGACGTGGTGCTGGTCAATCCCTCCTCGGTACAGGGGCCGGGGCGGGCCGGAGGTACCGGCCGGTTCCTGGTCGCCTTCCTCGACGGCCGGCTCAAGGTGTTCGTCCCCACTGTGGTCAGCCTGGTCGACATCGACGATTGCGTGAGCGGACACCTGCTCGCGTGTGAGCGAGGCGCGGCCGGCGAGCGCTATCTGCTGAACGGGATGACCCTCCCGATCGAGCGGGCCCTCGCGCTGGCCGCCGAGGTTGCCGGTGTCCAGGCGAGACCGCGCCTGGTGCCCCAGCGCCTCGCCACGGTCGGCGCCGCGCTGCTCGAGCGCGGCTTTCGCCTGGCCGGCCGACCTCCGCCGGTGTGCCGCGAGATGGTCAGGACGCTGCTGCACGGCCACCGCTACGACGGCTCTCGCGCCGAGCGCGACCTGGGGCTGCGCTACACCGAGCCGCGCGAGACGATTCGCAAGACCGTGGCCTGGGCGCGGGCGGAAGGCCTGATCCGGTGAGACTCCATCCGCGCCTGGTTCTAGGATCGTTTCATGCTCGAGCGCCTGAAAGACCGAGCTGGCCGCCGCGGAGGCTGAGCTGCGCGACCACATGGCCAGCTGGGAGTACGCCTTTGCGATGGGCTCGAGCCGCGACGGCGCCAGCAATCACCCGCAGCATCGCAAGACACGCGAGCGCACCGAAGCGCTCACGATCCGCTGCCGGGATCTGCGCGCGCGCGTCGCCGAGTACGAGGTGTA
This sequence comes from uncultured Solirubrobacterales bacterium, assembly GCA_963834675.1. GTDB lineage: Bacteria > Actinomycetota > Thermoleophilia > Solirubrobacterales > Solirubrobacteraceae > Palsa-465. The sequence goes on along the minus strand of CAWICS010000004.1, from coordinate 1,559,282 downwards.
GGAAGGGAGATCCCGGTGTCGGGATCGGTCGGTGTCATCCTCCTGGTCGGCGGGCTGGTCGTCGTCGTGTTCGCCGCCGACCTGTTCGTCGACGGGTTGCTCGCGGTCGCTCTGGCGCTCGGGACCGCGCCGTTCGTGCTGTCGGTCGCGCTGTCCGGGTTCGAGACCGAGAACCTGGCCGCGGGCATCGCCGCCAATGCCAAGGGGCTGTCGGGCGCCGCCGCCGGCACGTTTCTCGGTGGCGTCACGTTTCTTGCCTTCGGCGTGGCCGGGCTCGGCGGGCTGATTGCGCCGGTTCGCGTGGAGCTCCCGATCCGGTTCGCGGTCTGGACGGCGATCGCCCCGCTCCCGCTGTTCGCCTTTGCCGTCGACGGGCATCTGTCGCGGCTCGAAGGCGGACTGCTGGTGATCTGGTCGGTTGTGGCGCTGGTCGGATTGGCTCGATCTGGACGTGAACTTCTGGTCGGCGAGGACGAGGACGAGGAGCACGTCCGCCGACCGGTGTTGAGGTTGCTCGTCGGGCTCGGGTTGCTGACCGGCGGGGGGTGGATGATCGGTCAGGGTCTGCGCACGACCGTCCGCCAGCTTGGCATCCCTGCGACTCTGCTCGGCAACACCGCGCTGGCGGCGGCGGTCGAGGCCGAGGAGCTCGCGCGCTTCGCGGTGCCCGCGCGTCGCGGGCGGCCGGAGATCGGCCTCGGCAACATCGCCGGAACCGTGGTCCACTTCGCCGCGCTCAACGCCGGCATCATCGCCATCGTCAAGCCCATCACGCTCGGAGAGGACACCACGCGGTTCTATCTGCCGGTCGCGCTGGCCAGCCCGGCGATCCTAGCCGCGGTGCTCGTGGTCCGCAAACGGCTCGGCCGGATCGAGGGCGCGGCCCTGACCGGGCTGTACGTCGCCTACGTCGCGGTGGCGATCGCCGTCTCGACCTGAGCGCGCGACGCCCTCATCCGTCGAGCGTCACCTCGGTGAGCGCGGCGAGGTGCAGGTCGTCGACCCTGGCCATCGCCTCGCTCACGACGTCCCGGATGATCGTGTAGCTGATCGTGCCTCGGCGCAGCCCGAAGTTCTGCACGGTGCGCTGATCAGCGATCTCGTACAGGTGAACCCCATCCGTGAGGTACCGCGTTCCCATTCCCCCGGCATTCGGCAGCGCGTTCGCGATCCGTACAGCAAGTGCGATTCTGCACTACATCGACAGACCAGCCCTATGCGAATTTGCGCAATCAGCGAACTTCTGAGAGCGCGGCCAACTGGAGATCGTCGATCGTCGCGGTGAGCTCGCTGACGCAGTCGCGCAGGATCGTGTACCGGATCACGCCGCGGCGCAGCCCGAAGTTCTGCACCGTCCGCTGCGCAGCGATCTCGTATAGGCGAATGCCGTCGGTGAGGTACCGCATCGCAAAGGTGGCTCTTTCTGTGCGGGTCGCGCAGGCTTGCCCTAAAGCTACGCAACCGTAGGTCCTGGATACGGGCATAAAATACCCGCAACCAAGCGGTTCCACACCGTCGCTGGTTGAATCCCAACCTTGCCGCAATCTGGCCCTAAAACAACGGCTACGCCGCTGGGAGCGCGTCGGCCAGCCCGGCGATGCTCAGCCGTCGCCGGCACAGGTTCACCGCGTACTCGCGGGTCGCCTCAGGGACCGCATCTCCCCACGCGGCCGCTGCCTCGGTGGCGGTGGCCAGCACGTGGTCCAGGAGGACGTCCGGATCCTTGGCCTCGGTCAGGCAGCGCACGCCGAAGCCGACGTGCCAGCGCTCGTCGCGCTCCACGTTCTCAACGCCCTTGCGCACCCCGGGCAGAATGCCGTCGGCCAGGTCGTCGAGCAGCGCGCGCTGGCCGGCGGTGAACACCGCTCCCTCGAGCACCATGTGGTACAGGCGGACGCCGTCGAGGATGCCGGTGTGTCCGGCCGCCAGCTCGGCGGCCACGGCGGGCAGCCGCTCCTCGAAGAGGGCAAGAAACGCGGGCGGCACATGCTCCCGCGCCGCGGCGAGCCGGTCGGCCGGCGTATCGCCTCCAAGGCCGAGCACCTCGGCGGCCACACGGTCGAAGAACACGGCATGCCGATTCTCGTCGCGGCGTTGCAGGAAGAAGATCCACATCATCATCGTGTCGACGTGCTCGGCCCGGTCGGCGAACGGCGTCAGGTGCTCGGCCACGGAGTCCTCGGCCACGCGGAAGCCGGCGAGCAGCGTGGTCAGGCGGCCGCGGCGCTCGTCCGGGAGCGCGGGCCAGGCTTCGGCGTCGGGGGCTAGGTCGATCGCCGAGGGCTCCCATTGGAGCTTGGCCACGATCTGGGAGTACGTCGAGAGCCGCGGGAAGATCGACAGCTGGGAGCGGTCGGCGAGCGGAACGCTGAGGCCGCCGGCCCCGGCGGGGATGTACGGGTCTTGCGCCATCAGGAAATAGTTTGTCGAAGCGGTGAGGGCCGCTTCATCGTGCGATACACGAACTCGTCCGTCTGCGCGGACTCCCGCGCCGACACGACGTGCTCGTGATGGGGTGAGAACCGGCAGACCGGATCGGTCGCCGCCGCCTCGCCGGTCAGCCGGAGCGCCTGGCAGCGGCAGCCGCCCCAGTCGTCCTCCTGGCGTCCGAGCGGGCACGAGCGACACGGCTCCTGCATCCAGTCCGTGCCGCGGAAGCGGGTGAACGCATCGGACTCGTTCCAGATCCACTCGAGCGCATGCTCGCGGACGTTGGCGAACTCGAGTCCGGGGATCGTCGACGCCGCCTGGCAGGGCAGCACATCGCCGTTCGGTGCGACCACCATGGCGGTCCGGCCCCAGCCACCCATGCACGGCTTCGGCAGCTCCTCGTAGTAGTCCGGGAGCACCCACAGCACGTCGACCTTCGGCCCGACCCGCTCGCGAAACCGCTTCACCGCCTCCTCGCCACGCCGGAGCTGATCCCTCCTCGGCAGGAGCGCCTGCTGGTTGAGCACCGCCCATCCGTAGTACTGGGTGTTGGCGAGCTCGAGCCGCTGCGCTCCCAGCTCCAGCGTCAGGTCGAGGATCTCCTCGATGCGGTCCAGGTTCTGGCGGTGCAGGACGCAGTTGATGGTCAGCGGGAAGTCGAGCTCCCGGGCGGCGTGTGCGGCGGCGATCTTCTTCTCGAACGAGCGGTTGCCGGCGACCCGGTCGTTCTCGTCCGGGTTCGGGCTCTGGATCGAGATCTGCACGTGGTCGAGTCCGGCCGTCTTGAGCTCCTCGGCACGCGCGCGTGTCAACAACGTGCCCGCGGTGATCAGCGACGAGTACAGCCCCGCGTCACGTGCACCGGCGCACAGCTCGGCGAGATCGCGGCGCAGCATCGGCTCGCCCCCGGTCAGCGCGAGTTGCAGGACGCCCAATCGGCGCGCCTGGTCGAACGTGCGGAGCCAGTCCTCGGTTTCGAGCTCGTGGCGATACCTGCCCGCGCCGATGTCCACCGGGTTCGAGCAGTACGGGCAGTGCAGGGGGCACTGATAGGAGAGCTCGGCGATCAGCGTGAACGGTCGCTCAGGCGCCGGCATAGACGAGCAGTCCTCTCTCGGCCATCCCATCGACCAGCTCGCGGACGTCATCTCCCAGGTCCGCGCCCTCGTAGCGCGCGCTCAGGACGTCGACGATGTCGTCCACCGAGCGCTCCCCGTCGCACAACTCGAGTACCTGCGCCGCACTCGGGTTGAGCCGCACGGCCCCTTCCGGAACCAGCAGCAGGTGCTCCTCGCGCACCTCGTCGTAGCGCAGCCGCGCGCCGGTGACCAGGCGTGGATGACTCACAGTGGCTCACCTCGCGGCTGTGTGTCGCCGCGCTCGATGGCGTCGAGCTGTGCCCACAGCACCTCGGTCTTGAATCTCAGCGCCGCGACCGCGGCGTCCTGCTGCTCGCGCGTGCGGCAGCGATCGACCACGAGCCCCAGCGCGTATTCGGCGTCACGGGGTGCCTTGACCAGCCGGGTGCGGAAGTACTCGAGCCCGGCCGGATCGATCCAGTCGTAGTGGCGTTCGAGCGCCTCGAGCCGCACCTTGATCGCGGCCGGGCCAAACAGCTCGGTCAGCGATGACGCCACCGCTTCGATCCACGGCCTCTGACGGGCGAAGTTCACATACGCGTCGACTGCGTAGCGAACCCCGGGAAGGACGCCGCGCTCGGACTCGAGCTCGTCACGCGAGACGCCGAGCGCCTCGCCGAGCCGGAGCCACGACTCGATCCCGCCGCTTCCCTCGGCGGCTCCGTCGTGGTCGACGATCCGCTGGATCCACTCGCGCCGGACGTCGACCTCGGGGCAGTTCGACATGATCGCGGCGTCCTTGAGCGGAATGCACTTCTGGTAGTAGAACCGGTTCGCGACCCAACGCTGGAGTTCGTCGCGAGTCAACTCGCCCCCGTCCATGCGGCGGTGGAAGGGATGCAGATGGTGATAGCGCGTCCCCTGGGCCCGCAGCTCGGCGATGAACTCTTGTGTCACAGCTCGACCTCGAGTCCATCGTAAGCGACCTCAACCCCCGCGCGTACGACCTCCGCGCGCTCGGGCGAGTCTTCGAGCAGGATCGGGTTCGTGTTGTTGATGTGGACGAGCGCCTTGCGCGGGCGCTCCAGGCCGGCCAGCGCCTCGAGCGTCCCACCCCGGCCCGACAGCGGCAGATGCCCCATGTCGCGTGCGCTGCGCGTCGAGATACCCAGCCGGGCGAGCTCGTCGTCACGCCAGAACGTTCCGTCGACCAGCACCAGATCGCTGGCGGCGAGGCGGCCGAGCACCTCGTCATCCAGCCGGGCCAACCCGGGAGCGTAGGTGACCACGCCGCCGCCGGCGCCGTCCCGGAACACGAACCCGCTTGCCTCGAGCTCGATCCCGGATCCGTCGAGATAGCGCGGCGCGTCACCGCCGACCACGAACGGTTCGACGGTGAGGCTCGACCCCTCGAGGGGCTGCGCGCGTCCGGGCTCGAGCGTGTGCCACCGCGCGCCGGAATAGCGCTCGAGCATCGGCAGCACCGGGTAGCCGTCCCGGAGCGCTCGCTCCACCCCGGCGTCGCCATACACGTGCACGGGGGTCGAGGACTCCCGCAGGAGCAGGAGCCCGGCCGTGTGGTCGATCTCGGCGTCGGTCAAGAGCACGCCGGCGACCGGCGGCGACCGGACCCCGTCGAGACGCGCTTCGGTGATCGCCTCGAGCTGCTGGCGCGCGTCCGGGGAGGCGTTGACGAGAAACCACGGGCCCTCGCCGCCGCGGACCGCCAGCGAGGACTGAGTACGCGGGCGCGCCCGGACGCCCTCGCGCGCTGCCTGGCACGTCGGGCAACGGCAGTTCCACTGCGGGAAGCCGCCACCGGCGGCCGAGCCGAGGACCCGAACGTGCACGCGACAGACGGACCGAGACGCAGCCCCAAGCGGGGTCGCCGGAGGCTACGCCGGCTTCAAACCCCTACCGGTGATACAGGTAGGAAGTTACCTCCGAGCACATCTCGATGAACTCAAACTTCGGCTTGCTCCAAGTCATAGGATGCCTCTCCTCTTAGAGTTCAACGGGCTGTGCGCATCTTACACAGAGAGTGCAAGTCGCTGAAAAGGCTTTCGGCCGATGGTCATTGAGGTAACCGCCGCCGGCGCAGACGCGCTGAACGCTGACCTCGTAGCGGTGGCGGCCGGGGCGCGGGCCTCAGAATTTGGTGTGCCGGAGCGCGCCCTGGCCGACGCCGACCCGGTGGCCATCGTGTACCGAGATCATGGCCGTCCGCCGGTGGCCGTGGTGGCGGTCGAGCCCGACCTCGAAGGGCTGCGAACGGCCGCGGCACGAGCCGTGCGGGCGTGCCGAAGCGACGGAATAGTCGCGTGGGCGCTGGATTCTTCGCTCCCGCTCGCGCTCGGGGACCAGGTTAGGGGGCTCGCCGAGGGCGCGGTCATCGGCGGCTACGACGGGCGGCGGTGGCGCGGCAGTGGACCGCCGCGGGGGGTCGACCGCTTCGTGATCACCGGGTGTCCTGACGAGCTCGCGCCGATTGCCAATCGCGCCGAGCTCGTGGCGCGTTGGACGAACGTGGCACGCGAACTTGTCGACGCGCCGGCGAACCTGATGTCACCCGCGAACCTATCCGATCGGGCAGTGAAGTTTGCCCACCTGGATAGTGAAATTGTCGATCCGGTCAGGGCCGGATTGGGCGCGCTGGCCGCGGTCGGGGGGAGTAGTCCAATCCCGCCGCGGCTGATCGTGCTCCGGCACAACCCGGCCGGTGCGCCGGATGCGCCGCGGCTGGCACTGGTCGGCAAGGCAGTCACCTTCGACACCGGCGGTTACTTTCTGAAGCCCCAGAGCGACATCGTGCGCCAGAAGGCCGACATGGCGGGCGGCGCGGCCGTCGTCGCGGCGCTCGGCGCGATCGCCGAGCTGGGTCTGTCGCTGTCGGTTACCGGGTTCGTGCCGGCGTGCGAGAACATGCTGAGTGGGAGCGCGATCCGGCCCACCGACGTGATCACCACCGCCTCCGGGCTCACCGTCGAAGTGATCAATCCCGACGCCGAGGGTCGCCTGATCCTGGCTGACGCGCTGTGGTATGCGCGTCGCGACGGGGCGACGCACATAGTCGACCTGGCCACGCTCACCGGCGCGATGCGGGCCGGCATGGGCGACGTCTACGCCGGCGTGTTCGCGCCGGACGAATCGTGGCGTGGTGTGGTGGTTGATGCGGGCAACGCGAGTGGCGATCTGGCGTGGCCATGGCCGCTCCATCCCCGCTACCGGCCGCTGATCGACTCGACCGTAGCCGATCTGCGCAACGTCGCCGGCAAGGGCTTCGGCTTCCCGATCGTCGCCGCGACGTTCCTTCAGCAGTTCGCCGGCGACGGGCCATGGGCGCACGTCGACATGCTCGGGCCGGCGCTGCTCGACGAGGACCGTGGCGACGCATTCGGCCGGGGGGCGTCCGGCTATGGCGTGCGCATGCTGATCGAGTTGGCCACGCGACTGAGCGTTACGCTGCGCCGATGACTGACGAAGAGGGCGACCGGAAAGCGGCGGCGCCGGCCACACCTGGGCGGATCGTCGACCCCTCGAAGTTCGACTACGAAGCGGCGGAGCGGGCGGCGCGCGAGCTCTTGCACGCGATCGGCGCGGATTTCGACCATCCGGGCCTGTCCGAGACCCCCCGCCGAATCGCCGCCTCGCTGGCCGAGCTGCTGACGCCGGCCGAGTTCACCGCCACGCTGTTCCGCAGCGAGGGCTATGACGAGCTCATCTTGGTCCGCGACATTTCTTTTCAGTCGCTCTGCATGCATCACCTGCTCCCGTTCCACGGCGTGGCCCACGTGGCCTACCTGCCGGGAGACTGCATCATCGGGATTTCGAAGCTGGCGCGCGTGGTCGAGGCATTTGCCCGTGATCTTCAGTTGCAGGAACGGATGACGGTGCAGATCGCCGACTGGCTCGAGCAGGAGCTCGCGCCGCGCGGCGTGGGGGTGGTGTTGAGCGCCGAGCACATGTGCATGACGATCCGGGGTGTCCGCAAGCCCGGCGCGAGGACGGTGACCTCGGCGGTGCGGGGAAGGTTGCGGAGTGACGCGCGTACCCGGGAGGAGTTCTTCAGCCTTGTTGAGCGATGCTGAGCAGGCGCCACTGATCGAGACCGTGGTGACCACGATCGGGTCGGACGGTATGGTCAACTGCGCCGCGATGGGAGTGCGCTGGGGCGACGAGGAGCTCGTGTTCTGGCCGTTCGACGCCACGCGGACGCTGCGCAACCTGCGCGTTCACGGCCAGGCCGTGGTCCACCTCACCGACGACGTGCTCCTGTTCGTGCAGGCCGCGCTGGGCCATCCGCGCCCGGCGATGCGCCCCGCCAGCGCGATCGACGGCTCGGTGATCGAGGACGCGAACGCCTGGCGGGAAGTGGTGGTTGCCGAGATCGTGCCGGCTTCCGGCGAGCTACCCCGGTCGATGGTGCGCGCGCGGGTCGTGGCGTCGGGCACCGGCGAGCGCCAGCCGCTCGGCCTGTGCCGCGCCCGGCACGCCGCGGTCGAGGCGTCGATCCTCGCCTCGCGCCTGAAATGGCTGGGCGCCGAGCATGTGCGGACCGAGCTTGATCGCCTTCAGGAGCTCGTCGACAAGACCGCCGGGCCGCGCGAGCGCGCCGCCATGGACTACGTGCGACACCACGTCGCGCAGCGAACGTGACCGAGATCGTGGTCACCGCGCCGGCGAGGCTGCACTTCGGGATGCTCGACCCGGCCGGGGTCGGGGTGAGACGCTTCGGGGGCTTCGGTGTGGGCGTCGAGTGCCCGCGGGTGGTCGTTGGGGTCAGTCCCCGGGCGGACGGCCGGGTGCTCGTCTCGGGACCGCAGGCGGAGCGTGCGGACGAGTTCGCCCGGCGGGCCCGGATGGCATTGGGGTTCGGGGACGGTCTCGAGGTGAGGGTGTCCGAGGCCATTCCGCCGCACAGCGGGCTTGGCTCGGGCACCAAGCTCGCGCTGGCGATCGCTCTCGGGCTGGCCGAGCTGTCGGGGATCTCGGCCGGGCCGGAGCGCCTGGCGGCGGCGAGCGGTCGCGGCGCACGCTCGAGCGTCGGCGCCTGGACGTTTGCTGCGCCTGGTCTCGTGGTCGAGGCCGGCGTGGGTGAGGGGGCCTCGATCAGTCCGCTGGTGGCCCGCTACGCGATGCCGGACGACTGGCGATGCGTGCTCGCGCTGCCTGTGGGGGAGGGCCTTTCCGGGAACGCGGAAGAGAGATTTTTCGCGGATCTCCATCACGCCGCGGACGCCGTCGAGCCGCGGGTGTCGCGCGTGCTGCTGACCTCGCTGCTGCCGGCGCTTCTGACGGGCGACATCGACGAGTTCGGCGTCGCACTCAGCGCCATCCAGCGCGAAATCGGGTGGATATTCGCCGCTCAGCAAGGCGGCCCGTTCCACCCGCGTGCGGCGCCGCTGGTCGACGCACTGGTGGCACTCGGGGTCGGGGCGGTGGGCCAGAGCTCGTGGGGCCCGTCGGTGTACGGGATCGTCGACACTCCCGAACGCGCCGCCGAGGTGGCATCGCGGCTCCGCGCCGGCGCGGGCGCCGACACGGACATCCGCGTCGTCGACTTCGACCGGCGCGGCGCCTCGGTCTCGCGGGGCGGCTCCTCCGGAGTGGCCGCGGCGTGAGGCTGCTGGTCAGCGTGGTCTCGGCCGAGGAGGCACGGCGCGCGCTCGCCGGCGGCGCGGACATCATCGACGTCAAGGATCCAGGCGAAGGCGCCCTGGGCGCACCCTCGCCCCGCGTCCTGTCCGAGGTCGTTCAGGCGGTCGGTGACGATGGCCCGGTCAGCGTGGCCCTGGGCGACCTGCCGGATCTTCCCCACACCGCGGCCCTGGCCGCGCGCGGGGCGGCGCTGTCCGGGGCGCGTTTCGTCAAGGTCGGGCTCCGGGGGGCTGACCTAGACCGTGCGGTAACACTGGTGCGGGCGGCGGCGGACGCCGTGGGGCCGGACGTCGCGGTGATCGCGGCTGCGTATGCGGACGCCCGGGCGCTCGACCCGCCGGCCCTCGAGCCCGCGCGGCTGCCGGCGTTGGTGGAGCGGACCGGCATCGCCGGCGCGCTCGTCGACACGTTTGTCAAGGACGGGCGAGGCCTGTACGCCTGGCTGTCGGAGGCGCGAGCTGACCGACCTGATCGACCGCACACACCGCGTCGGCGGGAGCTTCGCGATCGCCGGACAGCTTCGGCTCGGGGAGCTTGGTCGGGTCGCTGCCGACGTCGTCGGGGTGCGTTCCGCAGTGTGCCGAGGTGGCGACCGGGCCGCCGAGCTCGACTCGGAGCTCGTGGCGGCCGCGGTCGCCGGTCTGCGTGGTGCAGACGGTGCTAAAAGCCAGGCATGATTCGCGTGCCGGACGTCCGCCCAGAGCCGGCGTGGCGGATCGTGACCACGACGCCGGTGCGGCGGACCGCCTCCGGCAGGTAAGCGTCCACAGCCCGCCCCCCGCCTCTCTTCTGCAGCGCCTGCAGCTCGTCGGCGGTCAACTGCTCCCCGGGGGCCGGCACGCCGGCCGCCGGCTTGAGCAGGATCGCCTCCTCCGCGCCGACCGCGCCGGCGGCCAGCACCGCCAGCGAGTCGCTGGTCACCGTCCAGGACTCGGGTATCTCGGGACGTCCCCCGAACGCCGGAGCCGCCACGAGCAGTCCGATCGATCGGGGCGCGGTCAGATCGGTGAGCAGCTCGCAGTTCGGTAGAACGGGTGCCAGCAGCAGGCCGAGTTGATCCATCGCGTGCAGCGCCATCCGGTGCGCGACGCCGTCGTCCAGCCCGACCTGTGCGTCGAGGGCGCGCACGGCATCGGCGAACGGGCCGCCCCCCGGCACCACCAGGACCGGCCGCACGGTCGCGAGCCCGATCACTTCCGCGCATGCCCGGTGCAGGCCGTCCATACCCTCGCTTCGCAGCACGCCGCCGCCGATCTTCACGACGAGCGGGGGTGGCTCACTCACGGCCCAGCACCGACAGCGCGACCGCGGCCGCGACGTCCCCCGCTGGGCCGGCGAGCGCGAGCCCCGCGCCCTCATGAACCGAAAGCCCGCAGCGCGCAGCCGCCGCGCGGGCCAGGAAATCTCCGACGCCCACCGCGAGGACCGGGGCGGTCTTGGCCGGCAGCCGCTCGACGATCCGGCGGAGTGCCGCAGCGATCGCGTCGACCTGGGCCTCCTCGACCGCGGCGGCGATCGCCTCCAGGTCGCCGTCGGCCAATTGCTCAGGGTCGGCGCACACGACGCGCGACAACCGCGAGCGGACTTCGTCGGTCGACGTGCCGCGACCGTCCGGAAAGGTGCACGTGCATTGCTCCGGGCTCAGGTTGCCCCGGAGCAGATGCGCGTCGGCGGTGATCGCGAACAGCTCGGAGGACACCGGGCACGGCCGGCCCCCGATCGGCACCTGCGCCAGGACCGCCGCGATGTTGGTCCGCAGCGCACCGGTGTACACCAGCTCGCCTGCGAGCAGCCGCTCGAGGTCGGTGCGCCCGCGGGCGGCCACCTCACCGCCGGCGATCGGAATCAGGTCGGTCGTCGTCCCGCCGCAGTCGACCAGGATCGCGTCGGGGAGCGAGCGCGCGACGAGCAGCGCGGTGGCCATCCAGTTCGCGGCCGCGCACTCAAGCGGTGCGGCTCGTGCCGCGTCGATCGCGACCAGCTCACCCCCGGTGCTCATCACGCGCAGCCGGCGTTCCGGCAGCGCGCGCTCCGCCGCCTCGAGCACGTGGAGCACGCCCTCGCGCTTGCTCGCGAACACGTCGACCAGCTCGGCGGTAGTGGTCAGCGCCACCGGCGCGCCGTTTAGTCCGAAGCGCCCGACGACGTGTTCGATCACACCGGACATGGCCTCCGGGTCACGCCACACCTCGTAAGGCTCGGACACGATCCGGACCCGCTCGCCGCCGTCCACGACCGCCGCCTTGGTGTTGGCGCCCCCAATGTCGATCCCGATCGCCGTTGCCATCGACGCATTGCATCACCGTTCGCAGTGCAAAAGTCCCAAAACCGCCACCCACGCCCGCGACTTCCGGGACATAAGCGCCTGGCAGACGCTTATGCCCCGGGGGCGGGACGTGGAGAGTGGACTTTCGGGAGTTCTGCACCCCGTAGGGTCCAGCCGATGCGAATCGTTCCGGTCCTCGACCTCAAGGGCGGCATCGTCGTCCACGCCCGCCGCGGACAGCGCGAGCGCTATGCGCCGCTGACCAGCCCGCTGGTTGACGGGTGCGAGCCGGTGGCGGTCGCGCGGGCGCTCTGCGCGCTGTGCCGGACCAGAACCATCTACGTGGCTGACCTCGATGCGCTGGGCGGCGAGCCGGTGAACGAGACGATCCTGGCCGCGCTGTCCTCGGTCGCGCAGCCATGGGTCGATGCCGGCGCCACCACGCCCGAGCGGGCGGCGGCGGTCCACCGTGCGGGTGTGGCCCGGAACGTCGTCGGCACTGAGTCGCTCGGACCGGCCGTCGAGATCGATCCACCCGTGGTTCTCAGCGTCGACCTGCGCGACGGACGCCTGATCTCGCAGGACCCGGAGCTCGCCGACCGCGGACCGGAAGCCGCCGCGCCGCTCGCCCGAGCGCTGGGCGCAGGCGAGCTCCTGGTCATCGACCTCGCCCGCGTGGGCAGCGGCGGGGGCCCGCCGATCGACGCTGTGGCCGAGCTGGCGAGCGCGCTCCCCGGCGTGGCCATCTACGCCGGCGGCGGGGTGCGCGACGACGCCGACCTGCGCGCGCTCGAGTCGGCCGGGGCGGCCGGCGCGCTAGTGGCCACCGCGCTCCACGACGGTGCCGTCACGCCGTGACCAGCTGCTCACAGGCGCTGACCACGCGCTCGGTCAGGTCGCAGTCGCACACCGACTGGAGCGCCTGCCAGCCCGGGATCCCGTTGACCTCGACCACGACCGCCTCGCCGTCCGGACCGACCAGCAGGTCGACGCCGGCGACGTCGGCCCCGACTGCGGCGGCTGCGGCCAGCGCCAACCCGCGCTCGTCCTCGCTCAGGCCGACCGCCCGCGGCCGGGCGCCGCGCGCCACGTTGGCCCGCCACGAGTGCGTCGCGCGCTCCATCGCGCCGGCCACCTCGCCGGCCATCACCAGCACGCGCAGGTCCCGCCGGCCGGCCGGAAAGACCGTGCGCTGGACGTAGTAGACCGCCCGCTCGAGCTCCAGGGCCCGGAACACCCGGTGGGCCACGTCCCGGTCCTCGACCCGCACGATCCCGTTGCCCATGGCGCCGAACAGCGGCTTGACCACGACGTCGCCGCCCAGCTGCGCGAACGCCTCCATCGCGTCGTCGTAGCGCTCGCAGACGATCGTGGGCGGGGTGGGCACGCCGGCGAGGGCGAGCACCGCGCTCGCCCACGACTTGTCGATCGTCCGCTCGATCGCGCGCGGGGAGTTGACGCAGCGCACGCCCTGTTCGGCGAGGACGTGTAGCGCGTCCATCCGGAAGATCACCTGCTCGAGCGAGCCGCGGGGCAGGCCGCGGACGATCAGCAGGTCGAGCGAGCGCAGGACTTCGCCGTCGGGCCCGAGGACGTGAGAATCCCCGCCGGAGTCGACGATCGAGCGAAGCCGGGTGGGCGGGATCGCCAGCACGTCGTGGCCGCGGTCGGTCAGCGCGGCGATCAACCCGCGCGAGTGCCATGAGCCGGACGCTCCCAGAACCGCGACCCGCAACCCCCCGGTCACGACGTGAACGAGCGCTCGAGCACGTCGGGGGCCAGCCTTCCGCCGTGATGCGCCCGCCCGGACTCGGTGCTGGTCAGCGTTGCCGCGGCCGGGCTGAACAGCATCGGATCGATGTCGTAGAAGTTCCAGTCAGCCGCCTTGAGCAACTCCGCGAACGGCGTGCCGAACGCGTCCGAGGCGGAGGAGGGCAGCTTCACCGCGAGCTCGGCGACCTCGTCGTCGGTTCCGTCGACCCACAGGTGGACGGTCCCGCCGTAGAGCACGGCGTCGTTGGTCCGGCCGATCGCGGCCGGGTCGTCCTTGGCCACCGGAGCGATCGGACAGCAACCCCAGCCGTGGCGCACCCGAGCCGGGTCGACGCCGAGCTCGTGCAGCTTGTGCAGCGCGGTCTCCACCACCCTGGCGCTGATCTGGACCGATCCGCAGATCGAGGCGGTCGGGGCGATCAGGAACGTGACCGCGGGGACCTCGACGCCGCAGCGCGCTGCCACCTTCTCGACGATCTCCGCCGGCGGATCCTCGCGCGTCTCCAGGCACAGCACGGCTTCCTTGGCCTGCTCGCGCCAGGCCAGCTCGTCGAACAGGTCCTCGGGGCGGGCGAGCGCGCGTCCCGGGCCACTGGCCATCGCGAAGAAGTCGTCGTGCTCGAGCTTCCAGCCGGCGTACTGGGCGGCCAGGCATGCCGCGGCCGGCTGGTCGACCGCCACGCCGACGCCCGGCCAGATCCGTTCGCCTACCGCGACCGGCACCGGGTCGACCCGGCCCAGGCCGCCCATGCACGCCGCGGCGAAGAAGAGGCCGGCCTGCAATCCGCCGCGCGCGCAGTCAACCAGCCGCGCGCCCGAGTCCAGCGTGCGGACGTCGATCCCCAGCGCGCCGGCCTCGGCGGCCATCGCGTCCACGAGCTCTGCGGCCCGTCGGTTCATCGAGAGGCTCATCGGCCGCCATTTTCCCCATCGAAGATCAGAATCTCACCGCGGGTGAGCTGGGTCCGGTCGCCGGACCACCGAGCCCAGGGTCCGCAGAGCAGCACACGGTCAACCGCCAGGCCCAGCTCACTTGCGCGGCGAAGCTGCAACCGCAATGCCGGGGGCTGGAAGCGAGTCGCGAACTCATACGCCGGCAGCGGCTCCACCCGCCGCCCCGAGACCAGGCTGCCCCGCTTGTTGCCGAGCCCCGCCTCCTCTCCGATCCCGCCGAGCGCGATCACCGTGCCCGCGAGCATGCGCAGCCCGGCTCCGGCACCAGTCCGGCCGCCCACCGCGACCAGGCCTCGCCGCATCCCGGCGCCGGCCTCTTCGCCGGCGTCGCCGGTCACGATGATCTCGCCGCCGGTCATCCCGACTCGGGCGCCGGGCCAGGCCGCCCCGAGCCTCGCACCGGCGTCGCCGAAGATCTGCAATACCCCGCCGGACATCTCGGCGCCCGCCCAGGCACCCACGTCGCCGTGCACCTCGATCGCCCCGCCCGACATGCGAGCGCCGATCCCGTCGAACCGGCGCAGGTCGCCGGCGAGGATCAGCTGCTCATCGGCGGTGCCCGACACGTCGAACAGATCGCCCACGGCAACCCTCTCGCCACCGCAGCGGAGCTGAATCCCGGCGACTGCGGAAGCGTCCAGCCCGGACAGTCGCTCCGGCATCAACGGTGCGGCAGCGACTCGCGCCGGCGGATCCGACCGGAGCTTCAGGGTCAGCGTCACGGCGCCTCGCGCAGCTCCGAGAGCGGGAAGTGGAACTCGCCGAGCTTTCCGCCGAAGTTTGCCGCCGTTACGTGGGTGGCGCCGGCGCCAGCGGCGGCGTGCAGGCCGCGGCGCATCGCCTCGCGCACGGTGTCCTCGGAGACCCCGTCGATGACGATCTCATACATCGCGCCGACGCCGTCCGGGACCAGCGTGTCTTCGACCTGGACGCTCAGTGTGGGCGCCATCTGATGGTTGGTCGAAGCCGGCATCGACTTCGACTTCAGCGAGCCGACCTTGCTGCCGCTGCGCACGATGCCCCCGGGGAACGGCAGGGCGATGCCCTCGCCCCGCATCGCATCAACCGCGGCCTGCGCGGCGGCGAGCGCCGCGTCCTCCTCGCCTGCCCCGACGACCAGGTTGCCGCCGCCGACCCCGCGGCCGACTCCGACCGACGCGGCGACCAGGAACTCTCCCTCCATCACCGGGATCCGCCAGAAGCGCTCCCCGCCGATCACCTTGCTGGCCTGAAAGCCGTCGCCGAAGTAGCGCAGGCTGCTCCCCAGTGGCACGGTCCGCTCGGCCCCGGGGAGCCCGTCGAAGCATGCGGTGGTCGGGCAGGTCATGACGCTCTGCCCGACGCGTTCGAGCACCCGCTTGCCGACGCCCTCGCGGTCCATGGCGAACAGCAGCACGGCTACACCCGGTCGCCCGTCCGGAGTGTCCCGGAAATCAAGCGACCGCTCGATCGCCGCCTCGCACTTGCAGCCGATCACCGAGGTGGCGAAGCCGGTCATGGACCGGGCGGCTTCGAGCGCCCAGGCCTCGGTGGCGGCGGTGATGACCAGGCGGGCGAAGCGCATCGGGAATGCCTCGGCGAA
Source organism: uncultured Solirubrobacterales bacterium (assembly GCA_963834675.1). Classification (GTDB taxonomy): domain Bacteria; phylum Actinomycetota; class Thermoleophilia; order Solirubrobacterales; family Solirubrobacteraceae; genus Palsa-465. The sequence continues at coordinate 1,543,540 of CAWICS010000004.1, read as the reverse complement.
CGTATCTGCGACCTCAGCACCGCCCAGCGTGTACGCGCTCACGAGCTTCGCGCCTCCACCACACGGGTGGGCTCGCGCAGCGCCGGATCGCGGACCGGATAGTGCTGAAACGCCACGGTGTAGCGGTCCCCGAACAGCGGCTCGAGCACCCGGCTCACCTCGGGGTCGAACCCGGCTCGGCTCGAGAGCAACACCCCGTCGTCGGAACGGCGCAGCTCCCCTTCCTCGACGCCCACCTCTCCGCCCTTGATCACGTAGCGCGGCGTGGCGAACATCTCCTCCCTGTCGGCGCGGTCGTGGTAGACGGTCACGTCGGCATCGGCGCCGATCCCCAGATGCCCCTTGTCGCGCAGCCCGAGCCGCCGGGCGGGGGCGGCACGGGTGATGATCGCGATCTCGTTCAGCGTGTACTCGCGGTCCAGCCCGTCGGTGAGCGCCGTGCGCCGGATCGCCCGCTGGTTGGCCCGGCCCATCTGATCCTCCCGGAAGGCGCGGTCCATGAGCAGCCGGATGAGCTTCGGGTAGGATAGGAACGAGCCGCCGTTGGGGTGATCGGTGGACAGCATCACCCGCCAGGGATCCTTGCCGAGCAGGAACAGCTCGAGCCCGATCCCCCACTGCAGCGCGTGCACGTAGTTTGACGCCCGGTAGCGGTAGGGGACGATCCCGCAGCCGGTCTCGACCTCGGTGTCGTGGTTCAGCCACTTGTCGGCGCCAAGGTCGCGGAGCATGGCGGCTACGGGACCGTCGGCGGTCATCGTCACCGCCGGACCGAACATCACCTGTCCGACGTCGGCGGTGAGCTCGGGATGAGCGCCGAGGTAATCGAGCAGCTCGGGCGCCCGGGAACGCGGCAGGCCGTCTGGCTTGCCGCCGTAGCAGTGGAACTGGAGGTGGGCGAAGTGAGCCTGGCGACCCGACAGCGTCCGCATCGTGTCGAGCGTCGTGTCGGCGTTGCCCGGCACGCCGAGGTTGTTGGCGTGGACGTGGACGGGGTGGGGCAGACCCAGCTCGTCGACGGCGCCGCCGATCGCCTCGAGCACCTGGCGTGGCGTCACCTCAAAGCCCGCGACGTGGTCGTCGAGCGAGTGGACATTGCCATTGTCCCCTTTGTAGAGCTCGACCCCGCCGGGGTTGACCAGCTTCACCCCGTATCCGCCGGTGGCGTCAAGCCACCACGCCACGGCGTCGCGCAGCCGCGGCGAGACAGCCCCGCCGGACTCGCGAATCAGCTCGAACAGCACCTGGTTGTTGCCCATCAGGAGCAGGAACGCCTTGTCGATCATCGGCGTGTCGCGCAGCTCGGAGAGCACATGACGCGCGGCCAGCGGCGGGGCGGCGGCCTCGACGACCGTGGTGTAGCCGAGCAGCGAGTAGCGATAGCCGGTCGTGAACGTCGACGGGACCAGTCCGCCGGTCCCCGAACGGAGCAGCGAGGTCCGGTCCACCGGATGATCGCGACGCTCGTCGGGGGTCAGCTTGCGGGCGGCGTTGACCTTGGGGCCGGCGATGTGGGCGTGGATGTCGACCCCGCCCGCCATCACGACCATCCCGCGAGCGTCGATCCGTTGCGCGTCCGGGCCGACGTCGTCGACCACCTTGCCGTCCTTCAGGCATACGTCGCGGATCTCCCCGTCGATGTGATTCGCCGGATCGTGGACGGCGCCACCGGTGATCCGGATCGACGTCACCCGCCGACCTCCCCGAGCAGCCGTTTCAGCACCGCCGCCGCCGTGGGGACATCACTCGGGCGCGGCGCTTGCAGCGACAGCGGTACCCCGTCCAGGCGGTGAGCGGTGCCGCCCGCCTCAACCCCTGCGGCAGCAGTCCGGATCCACACCTCGAGATCCGGCCCGGTCACCAGGCTGCCGGCCGGCCCGGACTCGACCCGCACCCTGACGTCGGCATCCTCGAACGGCAGCGGGGTCGTGACCAATTCCGGATGGCCGGCGGCGAAGTCGACGTTCCCGCCGTACCCGGACTGCCAGGCCAGTACGTCGTCGGCGCTCCGGGTCCCCTGAGCCCTCGGCAGCTCCAGCGTGACCGCGTGCCGCTCCCGGCAGAGCGCACGGACGAGCTCGTGCAGCGCGAGCGCCCGCCGCTGGCCGCCGGACCCCCCGCTCAGGCCGGCGCCGTGCACGAACGTCACGTGGGGGACGGCGCCGAGACGCTCGGTCAGCGCCCGCAGCTCGTCCGCGAGCCCGTCCGCCCGCGGCGCGAGTCCCCGCTGCAGCATGTGCAGACCGATCAGCGCGTCGAGGTCACGCTCGCGCGCCCAGCGAAGCCGCTCGGCGGCGAGGCGCCCGGTCGCGGTGTCGCGGTCGTCGACGATCACCAGCACGCGCTTCGAAGCGCCGCTCCCGAAGCCAAGCCGCTCGAGCAACCGCGGATGCGTTACCTCCGGATCCTCGCGCCAGATCACGACCAGCTGCGAACGATCGCGGATCTCGCCCAGGGTTGCCGTGGAAGTGCCTCGCAGCGGGACGGCCGGCCCGCCCGACCACTCGCCGTCGTCGGTCGCCACCAGGGCGCCCAGGCGGTCGGCCAGGGCGACCGCGGCCCGCGCGTCCTCCACGGTGACGCCGGCGAAACCGTGCAGGAGCGGGCGGCGCGCGCCGCGGAGCAGCTCGGCGGCTCGGGCGAGCGCCGATTCGACATCGGCCGGTTCGCCGTCGATGGTCGCGGCCGGCTCGTCCGGACGCCGAGACATGCGCTCGGAGAACCATGCGGTGCCGAGCCGGCACTCGGGCCTCAGCGCGAGCCCAGAGTCGGAGGCCTCGACGATCACGTCGTCGCACAAAAGACCACACCCCGCGCAGGTGACCGGGCCAAACTCAGCCACCGACCGGCACCGCCCCGGGTAGCGCGGCCAGGAGGCGTTCGCCCTGCTCGACGAGCTCGGACACGCAGCCCGTGGTCGAGATCAGCGTGCACACCGGTGCACCTCGCGTGATCTCCTCGTCCGCGTGGGGGACGTCGCGCACCAGGCCGGCCGGCCACCATCCCGGTTCGGGAGCGCGCACGTCGCGATCGGCGTATAGGACGAGCTTCACCCCCCCGCCGGGCACCGGTGAGAGGGCCGGGACGTCCAGGCCTCGCGCCCCCCGGAGATGCGCCTCGAAGCACCCGGGACCGAACAGCTCGAGCGACGCGGGCGGTCGGGGGTTGACCTCGAGCACCCAGGCGTGACGGCCGTCCCAGATCGCGTCCACGCCGAACGCACCGCGCACGCCGAAGCGCAAAGCCACCTCCTCGCATACCCCGCGCAGCTGACCCTCGAGCTCGGCCAGCTGTTCCGTAGGTAGTCGCGGCGGGGCCACGTTGCCCATCCACCCGAAGCCGCGCGGCCGGTGCAGCTGCTCGGTCAGGCCGATCACGACCGCGCGGCGGCCGTCGCCGATCGCCACCGCCGAGCAGGACAGGCCGGGCACGTGGCGCTGGAGGATCTCGGTGGGGCGAAGCACACCGCCCGTCCACCGGCGCACCCCCCGGCCGCCGCCGCCCCGCCGCGGCTTGCGCAGCCAGGTTCCTCGGTCCGGTCGAACGAGCTCGCCGGCCGCCCGCGTCTCGGGCGCGCGGGCCCCGGCCGACCGCGCCGCCACGGCCACGGCCCACGGATCGCGGACGTCCGCCAGCCGCTCGGGCGGCGTCCCAAGCAACTCGCGTCCGTACGCCATCCGCCGCACGAGATCGGGCCGGTTCTCGAACCCGGCGCCGTACACGACCGCGTCGCTCTGAGCCTCCGTGGCGAGGGCGGCCAGCGCCTCGTTGCTCCGAGCCGTCACGCCCGGGGCGATCGCCCGCAGGTCAACGTCGCCGAAGTGGTCGAGCGCGATGACCTCGTACCCGTCGGCCACGGCCAACTCGGCGAGCATGCGCGCGCTCACCGCGACGACCAGGACCTTCACTGGAGCCTGGCTCCCGACAGCAGCGCGGCCAGGAGCGTCGCCGCGACCAGGTCAGCGGTCGTCCCGGGATTCAGGCGGTTGCCGTCCCGGCGCAGAGAAGCGTCGAACTCGGCCATCGACGTCGCTCCATCGCGCACCGAACGTGCCGCCGCGCTGACTGCCTGCGCCTCCGCATGCCCGGCCTTGCGCGCGATCAGCGTGTCGGGGTGCGAGGCCAGCAGGCCGAGGTGAATTGACACGATCGCATCGAGGGTGGACGGGCGGGTGCGCAGCGCATCATCGAGCAGCGGCATCCCGATGTCGAACACGATCGCGAAACCGGTCGCGTACTCGGAGGCGATGCTGTCGCGGTGCGCGGCGGCGGCCATCGCTTCGCGCAGCGAGACGCGTGCGGGAGTCCGGACGTCGTGTTCGGGCGCAACTCCCAGTCCGCCGGGGTTGGCCCGGGCGATCGCCGCAAACGCCGCGGCCCCGTCGTCGACATCGAGCTGCTCCAGCGTCCGCTGCACCGCGGCACGCAGCGTCTCCTCGGCGCCCCGGGTCACGGCTGCTCGCACGAGTGGCGCGAACAGCAGCACGATCCCTAGATTCGTGTTGGCGCGGGCGACCTCCCCGGTGGCCTCCACGCCGTCCGCGATCAGCTCCCCGACGCTTCGCTGCAGGGCTCGAGGACCCGCGAACACCGGACCGAGCGCGAGCGCCGAGCGCACCATATCCGCGTACGTCGTGTCGGCGAAGTCGTGAGTGGGGGTGATGTTGCCCGGCTTGGCGGCTGACACTTCGAGCAGGCACGCGAGCTGCACCTGATGCTGAAGTAGGTCCCCACTCAGTCGCGGGTGAGCTAGGGTTGCGTTCACTCGCGTCACCATACGATAGGAGAGAGGAGACTCACTTCATGGCCATCACCCTGGCAACCGGCGAGGCTCTGGTAGGTGAAGGTAACGAGGTCGCCCACATCGACCTGCTGATCGGGTCAAAGAACGGACCCGTCGGCGAGGCATTCGCCCACGCGTTCGTCAACGAGTCGGAAGGACACACCAACCTGATGGCCGTGGTCACCCCCAACCTGCCGGCCAAGCCGGACACGGTGCTCAGCAACAAGGTGACGATCGGGGGCGCGCGGCAGGCCGTGCAGCTGTTCGGCCCCGCTCAGGCCGCGGTCGCCCGCGCCGTGGTCGACTCGGTCAGCGACGGCGTCATCCCCAAGGACCAGGTCGACGACCTCTGCATCATCGTCAGCGTGTTCATCCACTGGGAGGCCGAGGACGACAAGAAGATCTACGACTGGAACTACGAGGCCGTCAAGACCTCAATCGCCCGTGCCCTGGGCGGTGAGCCGAGCATCGACAAGGTGCTCTCGGACACGCCGGACGCGCGGCACCCGTTCGCCGGCGGCGCCGAGGGCTAGACCCTGGAGAGGGAGCCGTTGACCGCGCAGGCCGGAGAGCCTTCGCTCGCCGGTCTGCGCACCGTCGTCACCGGAGCCAGCTCCGGCATCGGAAGAGCCATCGCCGTCGCCTATGCGTCCGCCGGCGCCCGCGTCGGTATCGGCTTCAACCGCTCGGCCGACGCCGCGAAAGCTCTGGCTGAGGAGCTGTCAGGCGGCCCCCATCCACTGCTTCAGTCGGACCTCAGCACGTCTGAGGGCTGCGCAGCTCTCGTTCGGGACGCCTTCGCCGCGCTCGAGCACATCGACGTCTGGGTCAACAACGCGGGCGCCGACGTACTCACGGGTGAGGCGCGGGAGTGGCCGGCCGAGCGCAAGCTCGAGGCGCTCATCGACATCGACCTCAAAGCCACGATCCGCTGCTCGCGGCTGGCCGCGGATCGGATGCAACTGGGTGGCTGCATCCTCAACATCGGCTGGGATCACGCCACAATCGACGGGATGGCGGGTGATAACCCCGAGCTGTTCGCCGCGGTGAAGGCGGGAGTGCTCGGCTTCTCGAAGGCGCTCGCGCGCTCGGTGGCGCCCGACATTCGCGTCAACGTGCTGTGCCCGGGTTGGATCGAGACCTCGTATGGCGAAGGGGTGGATCGCGCCTTCTACGACAAGGTCGCCGCCGGCACGCCTCTGAAGCGGTGGGGAACGCCGCGCGACATCGCGGGCGCAGCGTTGTGGCTCGCCTCGCCGGCCGCCGCGTTCGTCACCGGGCAGGCGATCAACGTCAACGGCGGCGTAGTTGGCTGACACGCTGTTCGTCACCGGCCGCCTGGCGGAGCCCGCGGTCCGGAACATCTTGTCCGAGCTGGAACTCGACCACCAGATCGCGGTGTTGAACATCAGCGTGGCGGCGCTTATGACCACGCGCTGGATCGCCCGGCGCCTCGATGTGCCGTCAGGGGTGGACAACATCGTGATCCCGGGACTGTGCGAGGGCGACGTGGACACCCTCCAGCAGGCCACCGGCCTGCCCGTGCGCAAGGGCCCGGCCGACGTCCGGGCGCTGCCGGAGTGGTACGGACGCGAAGCGATCCGCCACGAGCTCGGCCCTCGTGACGTGCGCGTGTTCGCCGAGATCAACGATGTGCAATCGCTGACTCGAGAGCAAATCATCGCGCGGGCCGAGGCCTACCGAGCGGCCGGCGCGGACGTCATCGATCTTGGGCTGTCGCTCGACCGCGAATGGCTGAACGAAGGGCCGGAGACGATCGCCGCCCTGCGCGAACGCGGCCTGTCGTTGAGCATCGACACGCTCGACCCAGAGCACATCCGCATGGCCGACGCCGCCGGCGTGGACTACGTGCTCAGCCTCACGCCGAGCACGATCGAACTGGTCGAAGGCCTGCGCGCCACCCCGGTCCTGATCACCGACGAACCCGACGATCTCGACACGTTGGGCCGGATGGCCGACCGGATGGACGGGCTGGGCCGGCCCTATCTGCTCGACTCGATCCTGGCTCCGATCAACTCGGGGTTCGCCGCGTCACTGGCCCGGTACGTCGAGGTCCGCCGCCGCCATCGCGACGCTGAGATGCTCATGGGAATCGGCAATCTGACCGAGCTCACGGAGGCCGACTCGACCGGCGTGACCGCGCTGCTGATCGGCTTCTGCCAGGAGGTCGGGATCCGCGCGGTGCTCACCACGGAGGTGATCGGGTGGGCGCACGGGGCGGTGAGGGAAACCGTGCTGGCGGCGCAGATCATGCACCTGGCTCAGCGCCAGGCGCGGCCGCCCAAGCACATCGACTCGGGTCTGGTCACCAGCAAGGACGAGTCGATGCGCGCGCCAACCGAGGAGGAGCTTCGCGTGATGCAGGCCCAGGTCTCGGATGCCAACTACCGCCTGTTCTCTGACGCCGAGTGGCTGTATGCGTTCAACGGGCAGCGCTTCGTCCGCGAGGCCAACATGTACGCGGTGTTCGAGCAGCTCGAAGTGGATGACCCCTCACATGCCTTCTATCTCGGCAAGGAGCTGATGAAGGCAACGATCGCCCGCGGCCTGCGCAAGAGCTATCGCCAGGAGGGCCCGCTCGACTGGGGCCTACTCAGCTTTCCCGAACCTCGACGGGAGGACATACCGAAATGAAGAAGATCTTGATCCAGCTGGACACCGACCCGCATCCGAGCGCCTTCGACGCGATCGCCGCCTACGACGCCGACGTCGACGTGGTGATCGGCTACGGGGAGATCACGGCCGAGAATCTGGCCGGCGTCGTCCAGGGCGCGATCTTCCCGCGCGGACCCGACGGCCTCGCCAATACCGCCTTCTGGGTCGGAGGGTCCAAGGTGCGCGACGGCGAAGCCGTGTTCAAGGCCGCGCAGAAGCTGTTCTTCAAACCGTTCAACCCGTCGATCATGCTCGACTCGGACGGCTCGAACACGACGTCGGCGGCCGCGGTGGCCCGGGTCCGTGGCGCGGTGGATCTCAAGGGCGCCAAGGCGGCGGTGATCGGCGTCGGACCGGTCGGATTGCGAACCGCGGAACTGCTGCGGCGGGAGGAGTCCGAGGTGACCATGTTCACCTTCCCGCCTGACGCGATGGACGGCAAGCACCGCCGCGCCTCGGGGATCCCGGTCGCCGAAGAGGCGGGCTTCGAGGTCGTCGAGCCAGGGTCGAGTGACGAGCTCGACTCGGCGCTCGCCGGGCACGCCGTCATGTACGCCGCGGGTCCCGCGGGGACCCAGATCGTGCGGCGCAGCGGCTGGGCGCAGGAGGGGGTCCGCGTCGTGGTCGACTACTCGGCGGCCGACCCGGTGGGGGTCGAGGGCGTCGACCGGGGCGACAGCCTGAAGGAGGAAGACGGGGTGCTCAAGCTCGGTGCGCTGGCGGTCGGCGGTCGCAAGATGAAGCTGCAAAAGTCCTGCATCCGCGCCATGTTCGAGAACAAGGGCACGGTGCTCGACCTCGACGGCGTCTACGACGTCGCTCGGGAGGCCCTGTAGAGCGTGTGGGTCAGCCGCGGGACTTCGAGAACACGAACTTGCCCATCGGTCCGTCGAGCGGGCCGTCGGCCTCGGGCCGCCACAAGATCGTGTCTTCGATCTTTCGCGCCAGGGTGAAGTCCTTGTCGGTGATCCCGCCGGCCGAGTGCGTGGCCAGCTTGACCCAGAGCTTTCCCCAGGTCACGTTGAGGTCGGCGTGATGGCCGGCCGCCTCGCACAGGTAACCCACGGCATTGACCGCCATCAGCGTGGTCGGCCAGCCGTCGGTGTTGAACTTGCGCCGGATCCACTTGTCCTCGTAGTACCACTCGTCGAGTCCGTACTCGGAGAACTTGGCGGGGATCTCCTCCTCGCTGTAGGTGCGCGGTTTGTCCTTCGTTGAGCTCATGGGTCAATTATGCCCCGCGTAGCCGGGGTCGACCCGGGAACCGTCTCGTTCGACCTGTGCGTCTTGCAGGACGGAGAGCCGGTGGTCGAGCAGGTATTCGAGACCGGCTCGCTGAGCCGGGACAGCCGCCCGCTGCTCGACGCACTGAACAGCCACGGCCCGTACGACCTCGTCTACGGCCCAAGTGGCTACGGACTGCCGCTCATGCGGGCCGCCGACGTGGGAGAGCGCGAGTTGGCCGAGATGGTGCTCGTCCGCCCCGACGAGGCCCGCGCCGAAGCCGGCATCGGCGGCATGCGTTCGCTGCTCAGATCGCTCGCGCATAGCGGCTTGCCGATCGTCTTCGGTCCGGGGGCCATCCACCTGCCGACGGTTCCCCGCCACCGCAAGTACAACCGGATCGACATGGGGACGGCGGACAAGGTCTGCGCGGCGGCGTGCGCGATCGTCGATCAGTCCACTCGCCGCGGGATCGCACCGAGTGAGACCGCGATGGTCACGCTAGAGCTGGGCGGCGGGTTCACCGCGGCGCTGGCCATCGACGCGGGGCAGATCGTCGACGGCATGGGGGGGTCGTCGGGCCCGCTGGGCGTGCGAGCGGCGGGCGCGCTGGACGGCGAGCTCGCCTACCTGCTGGGGTCGGCGCTGACCAAGAACGCCCTGTACAGCGGCGGCGCACTCGATCCGGCCGGCGAGAACGACCTCAGCGACCTCGAGGCAGTTTGGGCCTCGGACGCCAACGCCGAGGGCTGGACCGCGCTGGTCGAGGCCGCGGTCAAGGCGGTCCACGCGCTCGCCGTCAGCGTCCCGGCCCCCCACGAGATCATCGTCTCCGGCCGCCTGGCCCGGCTTCCCGGGCTGATCACCGCGCTCACGTCCTCACTTCAAGGTCTCGCCCCGGTGGTGCCGCTGGTTCCGGGTCGGGCCAGTGCCGCGGCACGCGGTAGCGCGCTGCTGGCCGACGGGCTGGCCGGCGGTCGCCATACCCCGCTCGTCGATACGCTCAGGCTCCGCAGGGCGAGTGGCAGTGCACTTGACCATTTGCGCGTGGCCGGGGCCAACGCCATCTCATTGGGGTAACTGATCGGTCAGTATGACTACCTGCCCGATCGGACAGGGTACGACCTGACCTGTCGGTGAATTAATTTTCGCTGACGGTCAGGTTGTCTGATCGGCACTCCGCTGTTAGGTTCCTTTTCGCCCATTTTCCGTATGGAAGGAGAGAGTCACTGTGGCTGCCACAGATCAGGCCGTTATCGACGGGCTGGCCAAACAGAATGGGGTGACGATAGGGCGGATCCTGGGCCGCGGCAACGTGGGGGTTGCCGAGGAGGGGTCCGACGGCAAGATGCACGCCACCGTCCGGATCCCGATGGACGAGCTGGTCTTCGATCCCGGCGTCCTGGTCATGCCTCACGCTGGAATCCTGGAGCTCGAGATCATCAACGACGACAACAACTCGCATTGTGCGGTGCTGCCGTGCAACGGTGACGCCAAGTTCATCTGGCTGGTGAACTTCTCGAAGGGGAAGGCGACCCTCGAGCTGGACGGTCCGGGCTACTACTGGTACGGGTCCCGGACCGGCAACGACGAGGGCGGCGGCCTGACCGGCACGATCGTCGTCGGCGGAGAGGTCCCAGACGAAGCCAAGCTCGACCGTCCGCCCCAGCCGCGGCCGTAGAAAGGAGCACTTGATGGCAACTGAGACCGAATACGTCGACGCAGGCGAGGCGGTCGACTTCCGGAATCTGAGCCCCGGCTACATCGGCAGCGCGCCGCCTGTTGCGAAGGGCATCAACTACGACCGGATTCTCAAGGCCCGCGAGGCGGAGCCCCACAACTGGATCACGTACTACGGCGCCTACGACGGGCAGCGCTACAGCCTGCTCGACCAGATCAACACCTCGAACGTGGGGAAGCTGAAGCCGGAGTGGGTGTTCCAGTGCGGCTCGATGGGCATGCACTCGGGCGCCTCGACGTACTCGTTGGAGGCGTCCCCGATCGTCGTTGACGGGATCATGTACGTCACCGGCTTCGACGGCTGGATCTGGGCGCTCGACGCGAAGAACGGAGCGGAGCTGTGGCGCTATCACCGCGCCTCCCCGTACGACGTCCGGCTGTGCTGCGGCAACGTCAACCGTGGGTGCGCGGTGGCGCATGGGATGGTCTTCATGGCCACCCTGAACGCCCACGTGATCGCTCTGGACGCCGAGACCGGCAAGCTGATCTGGGACCAGCCCTACGGTGATGTGCGGGCGGGCGAGAGCGCGACCGTCGCCCCCCTGATCGTCAAGGACATGGTGATCGTCGGAAGCTCCGGCGGCGAGTTCGGGGTGCGCGGCCACGCCGACGCCTTCAAGCTCGAGACCGGAGAGCGCGTGTGGCGCTGCTACATGGTTCCCGAGCCCGGGGAGCCCGGGTCCGAGACCTGGCCTTCCGAAGGGGAGGCCTGGGCGCGCGGCGGCGCGAACTGCTGGACCACGCCGACGTTCGATCCGGACCTCAACCTCCTGTACTTCAACACCGGCAACCCGTGCCCGGACTTCGACGGTGGAGTCCGTGAGGGCGACAACCTGTTCACGAACTGCGTGGTGGCAGTCGACCCGGACACCGGCGAGAAAAAGTCGCACTACCAATACACCCCGCACGACGTGTGGGACTACGACTCGACGATGGAGAACATCCTGTTCGAGATGGACGGGAAGAAGTGCTCCGGCCATTTCGACAAGAACGGGTACTTCTTCGTCCTGGACCGCACGGATTGCAGCCTGATCCGGGTGGTCCCGTACGTCGACCGGATCACCTGGGGCGAGATCGACTCAAACGGCAAGGTCACGCCGCGTGTGTTCCCGGACAAGGAGGGCGAGCCGGTCCACTTCTGGCCGGGCCCGGCCGGGGCCAAGGAGTGGACGCACGCGTGCTACAGCCCGAAGACCGGGCTGTTCTACGCGCCCGTGCAGGACGTCGGTGCGACGGCCACCCGGCGGCGCCGCGAGTTCAAGGAGAGCATCCCGTACTGGGGCGCGGGAGTCGCGGTGGATACCGAGGACGTGACCGGCTACCTGTCCGCCATCGATCCGTCGACGGGTCAGGAGAAGTGGCGCTTCCGCAACGAGCACCCGATGACCGCCTCGGTGCTGGCCACGGCCGGCGACCTGGTGATGACCGGCGACCCGGCCGGCATCTTCCGGGCGTTCAACGCCTCGAGCGGAGAGCTGCTGTGGCAGTTCACGTGCGGTAGCGGCCACCACTCGAGCCCCAGCACGTACACAGTCGACGGGCGGCAGTTCATCGCCGTGCCGGTCGGGTACGGCGCTTGGACCGAGGGGTTCTACCCCGGCGCCCTCGCGCAGGCGGGTGGATCCGCGGTCTTCGCGTTCACGCTGCCGGAGTAAAGCCCGAGCCACCGAAGCCATCTGCGATCTGTCACGGCGCCCGAGCCGTGGCAGATCGCGGGCCTCGCCACCGAAAGACCAGTGTTCGCGCTTCTTTCTCTCGGGTTCACGCTGAGCCTGGACAACTTCCGGGTATCGATCGCCCTGGGCGGGCTCAAGCCGACCCTGGTCCGATCGATCAAGACCTCGCTGATCTTCGGACTCTGGGATGGCATCACGCCGGCGGCGGGGATCATCGTCGGCCACTACCTGAGCCAGAAGATCGACTCCACCGCCACCACCATCGCGGCGATCGGGCTCGCTGCATACGGCCTGTTCGTCGTCGTCCGAGCGTTGGTGAGCCCCGAGCATGCGGATCCGGACTTGCGGATGGCCACGCGCGGGCTCCCCATACCGTTGAGCGTCGACAACGTCGCCGCCGGCGCCAGCCTCGGGCTGGCTGGATACTCGCCCTGGCTCGCGCCCGCCCTGTTCGGCGTGGTCACTTTCGGGATGTCGGTCGCCGGGCACCAGATCGGCAGGACCGCGGCACACTTCATCCCCCGTATCCGAACCGACCTGTTGACCGGCCTCGCCTTCATCGGCATGGCGGCCCTTGTGGTCATGGGCGTGGGCACCGACTGAACTCGCCGGGCCATCGCGCCGCCCGATTCGTCGCGGACCGTCAAAAACTCCCGCGAATTGCGGACTCCTCGCGCTAGGATCGCATGGCAACCCGGCTCAGCAGGAGGGAAGGATTGGACCAGCTGACCTCGACACCGCCCGCGGTGGCTGAGGGCGTGCCCCCGCGGCCGCTGCGCGGGCGAGTCAGCAAGTTCGTGATCCCCGAAGTGCTGTTCGGGGTGGGCACGCTGGCTGAGGTTGGCGGAGCGGTCCGCCGGGTCGGCGGCCGATGTCCGATGCTGGTCAGCGATCCGGGCGTGCTCGCCGCCGGCTGGGTCGATCGCGCCGCCCCGTACCTGGCCGATGTGAGCGTGCGGTGGCATCTGTGGCATGACCTCACCGCCAATCCCAAGGACTTCGAGGTCCAGGCGGCGTTCGAGGCGTTCGTCGAGAGTGGCTGCGACGCGCTGCTGGCCATCGGTGGCGGGAGCTGCATCGACCTGGCCAAGGCCGTGGCGATCCTCAGCGGCAACGGCGGACACATCCTGGACTACGAGGGGATCGACCGCGCGACCAGCCTGATCCCGCCGATGGTCATGGTCCCGACCACCGGCGGCTCGGGATCCGACGTTTCGCAGTTCTGCGTGGTGACCGACACCCGGCGGCAGTTCAAGGCGACGATCGGCGGCCGGGCGCTCGTCCCGGACATCTCCCTCACCGACCCGGAGCTGCTCACCACGATGTCCGCCGAGCTGACCGCTTACACCGGCATCGATGCGCTCAGCCACGCGATCGAGTCTCTGGTCTCCGAGGCGTGCGATTTCCTCAGCAAGGGCCTGGCCATCGCCGCCATCGCAGGGATCGTCGAGCATCTCCCGGTGGCGGTGCAGGACCCCCTCGACCTCGCGGCCCGCGAGGGGATGGCCCGCGCGAGCCTTCAGGCCGGGATGGCATTCACCAATGCGCTGCTCGGGGCGACCCACGCGATCGCCCACCAGATCGGCGGCGCCCTCGATCTCCCGCACGGGCTGCTCAACGCGATCCTGCTGCCCCATGTCATGCGCTTCAACGCGGAGACGCACGCCGACCGCTACGTCGACGTGGCCGGGGCGCTCGGCATCGCCACCGAGGGGTTCGACGACAGCACCGCCGCCGAGCGGGCGACCCTGCGCGTCGAGGAGCTCAGCCGGGCCTTGGGGATCCCGAGCGGGCTGCAGGACATCGGGGTCGATCCAGCCGATTTCGACACGTTCGCGCGCAACGCGCTGCGCGACGCCTACATCGCTACCAACCCCAGACCAGTCAGCGAGGACGATGTCCGCCGGATCTGTATTGCCGCCTACTGAGCGCCCCGCCGTCGACCAGCTGGCGCTCGAGCGCCTGATCGGCGTCCGCTCTTCCAAGCCGAGCTTCTACGCCGCCTTCCGCGACAAGTCGGCTCGGCTGGACCACACGATCGAGACCCTCGAGCGGATCTCCTCGGCGTTGTGCACGGCGCCCGCGGGGCCGGTCGCGGTGTGCGACGCGGTGGTGGAGGCGGCGGCGCGCCACTTCGATGCGCGCTGGGCGGCGATGGTGTTCTCGGCCGAGCACGCGGGCGTCGGGATGGCTCGCGTGTTCGTCCACGCCAGCGACGGCGTAATCCAGCGCTGGTCGGTCCCGCCCCGCATGCTCTCGGCGCTCACCGAGCAGACGCTCGCGGCCAGGGGCCCGGTGCTCGCCGAGCACGACGAAGGGCTCGAGTTCGGTGGCGAGCCCTGTGTGATCGTCGCGGCCCCCATGCCGGTGCACGGCCAGCAGGCCGGGATTCTCGTAGTGGGACTCGCCGACGGCGTCGAGGTGGACCCGCCCGACGTGTCGATCCTGGTCACGCTCGCCAACCATGCCGGCGTGGCGCTGCACAACGCGTCGCTGTTTCAGGAGAACGGCCGCCGGGCGGCGGAGCTCGAGCGCCGCCGGCTAGAGCTCGAGGGGACCCTGCGGCGGCTGGAGCACGCCGGACGGCGCCAGCTTCTCTCAGAGGAGCGCAACCGGATCGCCCGCGAGCTCCACGACAGCGTCGCCCAACACCTCCTGACCATCGGCATGAACCTCGAGTGGTGCCGCCGGCACGAGTCGACCTCTGAGGTCGTGCTCGAGCGGGTGCTCGCCGCCCAAGCCCTGGCCCGCTCGGCGGTCGACGAGATCCGCGAGGTGATCTTCGAGCTCTCCAGCGACGGGCAGATCGAGCTGCCGCGCGCGCTGCGCGAGGTGATCGAGGACGTCGAGGCGGGCACCCGCCTGGAGGTCGGGTTGCGCGTCTATGGGAAGACCCAGCCGGTGGCTGCCAGCACCCAGCACGCGCTCGTCCAGATCGCCCGCGAGGCGCTGTTCAACGTGGTCCGCCATGCCGAGGCGCACCATGCGTGGGTCACCCTGCGCTGGCGCTCGCAGGTGGTTTCGCTGGCTGTCGCCGACGATGGCTCGGGCAACCACTCGAGGCTCCAGCACCAGCTGTTCATGTCGCGTCCGGACGGCGGGCACCTCGGGCTGGCCGGAATCGCGGAGCGTGTGCGCAGCCTGGGCGGCGCCACCTGGTTCGAGCGCCGGCGCGGCGGAGGAGTGAAGCTGCGGGTCGAGGTGCCCCTGGGAGAGGCGGTTGGCATTGCCTGAGACAGTCGAGGCTCCCGCCCGGGTGATGCTGGTCGACGACCACGCGATCGTCCGCCGCGGGCTGCGCTCGATCCTCGAGCTCGAGCCCGACATCTCGGTGGTCGCCGAGGCGGGTGACCGGCCCGAGGCGCTCCGGTTGCTCGAGCGCGCCGAGCCCGACGTGATCCTGCTCGACCTCAAGCTGAGCTCCGAGCACGACACCGAGGGGCTCGCCCTGTGTAGCGAGATCGTCCGGCGCCGGCCCCAGTCCAACGTGGTGATCCTCTCGACTTTCCTGAACGAGAGCCTGCTGAATCAGTCGCTACGCCGGGGCGCCAAGGCCTACGTGCTGAAAGATGTCGATCTGGTCGAGCTCGTGCGCATCATCCGCCGCGTATCCCACGGCGAGTCCGGCTTCGATGGCCGCAGCGCCGAGATGGTCCGGGCGCTCGTAGCCGGCGAACGCGGCGACGATGACCCGGACTTCACCCAGCGCGAACGCGAGGTCACCGAGCTCATCGCCAACGGTCTGACCAACGCCGAGATCGGGCGGCGGATATACGTCTCGGAGAGCACCGCGAAGTTCCACGTCCGGAACGTGATGCGAAAGCTCGGCGTCCACAGCCGGGCTGAGGTGGCGTACGCCGCCGGCAAGCGTGGCCTGCTCGACCGGGCCGCCAGTCGCTGAGCAGTCTCACTCGGACCGCCCGGTCAGGCGGCGACATGACCACCCGGACAGGTCTGTCGCATCGGGCGGTAATCGCGCGAGGGGCATGGGTAGCCCTTCTGCGAAGAGGCGCCACCGGAGGGAAAGGAGAGAGCCTTATGGCGGATAACCGAGGCGTTGCCTACATGGGGACGGGCAAGGTCGAAGTCCGGGACATCGACTTCCCGACCTTCGAGCTCAAGGACGGACCCGGGGTCAACCGGTCCACGTCGGCCGCAAGCTTCCGCACGCCGCGATTCTGAAGTGCGTGTCGACGAACATCTGCGGATCGGACCAGCACATGGTCCGCGGCCGCACGACCGCGCCCGAGGGGCTGATCCTGGGGCACGAGATCACCGGCGAGGTGATCGAGACCGGGCCAGGCGTGGAGTTCATCAAGAAAGGCGATCTGTGCTCGGTGCCGTTCAACATCGCCTGCGGCCGCTGCCGCATGTGCAAGACCGGCATACACGGGCGTGTGCCTGAACGTCAATCCCGACCGTCCCGGCTCGGCCTACGGCTACGTCGACATGGGCGGCTGGGTCGGCGGCCAGGCCGAGTACGTGCTGGTGCCCTACGCCGACTGGAACCTGTTGGCGTTCCCCGACAAGGAGCAGGCGATGGAGAAGATCCTCGACCTGACGATGCTGTCGGACATCTTCCCGACCGGCTACCACGGCGCCTACACCGCCGGCGTGACCTCGGGCTCGACCGTGTACGTCGCCGGCGCCGGCCCGGTCGGGCTGGCCGCGGCTCACTCAGCGCAACTGCTGGGCGCCTCGGTCGTGATCGTCGGCGACATGATCCCGGAGCGGCTGAAGCAGGCCAAGAGCTTCGGGTGCGAGACGATCGACGTCTCCGAGGGCGATCCGAAGGATCAGATCGAGCAGATCCTCGGGGTGCCCGAGGTGGACCGGCGATCGACGCGGTCGGTTTCGAGGCTCGTGGCCACGGCTCCGATTCCGATCACGAGGCGCCGGCCACCGTCCTGAACTCGATCATGGACGTCACCCGCGCGGCCGGCAAGCTCGGGATCCCGGGGCTCTACGTGACCGGTGATCCCGGCGGCATCGACGAGGCGGCGAGGACCGGCTCGCTGTCGATCAAGATCGGCCTGGGCTGGGCCAAGTCGCTGAGCTTCACCACGGGTCAGTGCCCGGTGATGAAGTACCACCACCGGCCTGATGCAGATGATCCTCCACGGCAAGGCCCAGATCGCCAAGGCGGTCAACGCCACCGTGATCTCACTCGACGAGGCGCCGAAGGGCTACAAGGACTTCGACCAGGGCGCCGCCAAGAAGTTCGTGCTCGACCTGCACGGTCTGATCAAGACCTGAGGAGGTGACCGACGGCGCGCCGCAGGGCAGCGGCGCGCCGCTTGGTTCCTACTCAGTTGCGGTCTCGAAACCGACGCCGTGCCAACTGGCGGCTCTCGCGGTCCGGCGCAGGGTGTCCTCCTGCAGCGACCGGTCCGGCCCCAGCGCGCGGGCCAGTCGCCGAACCTCGGCCTGGATCACGGCGTCCGCGTGGCGGCGTCGCTGGCGCGAGCGCCCGCCCGTGGAACCCGGTGATGGGGAGATTCGACGCGTGCCGGTCCGCTCGTTGGGTGCCGTCATCTGGCTCCTTTCGTCGGTGGCGCCAAGTTTCCGACACGGACGGGCCAGGGTCCAGCCGCGAGGTCCGCGCGCATACATCGCAACCGCGGTGGGCCCCATTATGCGGTCAGGGCACTGACGTTCGCGGTCCTCCGGCCGAAGGGGCGCTCAGCAGTTGCCGTCGACGTCGCAGGTCTCGCCACCGGCGACGATCGCCGGCGCGGGCTCGCGGCGTGTCCAGCCCTCGCGCAGCAATTGGAGCATCGCCTCGGGCGGATGGGCGCCAGACGCGCCGAGCTTGCGGTCGACGACGAAGGTGGGGACGGCGCTGATGCCGAACGCGTGGGCCATCTGCTCGTCCTCGCGGACCTGTGCGGCGAAGCGGTCGCTCGCCAGCATCTGGCGCACCTCGTCCTCGGGCAGGCCGACCTCGCCGGCCAGACGAACCAATGCCTCGTGGTCGCTCATCAGCGAGCCCTCGGTGAAGTACGCCCGCAACAGCCGCTCCTTCATGGCGTCCTGCAGCCCGTGCTCGGCGGCCAGGTGCACCACACGGTGGGCGTCGAACGTGGTGCCGGACCGGGCGATGTCGAAGCGGAACTCGAGACCCTCGCCGGCCGCGGTATCGGTCATCTGGCGCTCCATCTGGCGTGCCTGCTCGACCGACATCCCGTACTTCTCGGCCAGGCGTGCGGCCCGCTCGCCCTCGCGCTCGGGCGGGGCGGCGGGGTCGAGCTCGAAGCTCCGCCACGTCACGCGCACGTCATCACGGTGCTCGAACTCGGCTAGCGCGGCTTCGAAGCGGCGCTTGCCGATGTAGCACCACGGGCACGCGATGTCAGACCAGATCTCGATATCCATCAGTTCCAGGGTAGCTCGCTGCGCTTCGACCAGTAGGTGTCGGGGTCCTCGACGAGGCTCTCGAACGCCCCGGCGTCGACGGACCCGAGCGAAACCGCCGCAAGGTTGCTACGGAGCTGCTCCACGGTTGTGGCGCCGCTCAGCACGACATCGACCCACGGCTGGGCGAGCACCGCGGCCAGCGCCACCGCGTCGGGCGTGGCGCCGGCGTCGCGCGCCGCGGCGGCCAGCTCCGGCACGACTCCCCGGTCGGTCAACCGGCCGTTGGCCAGCGCCTCCTTGACGATCACGCCCCAGCCGGCCTCGTGCGCGGCGGTAAGCGCCGGCCCCGCCGATCGCTCGAGCAGGTTCCAGGTCGACTGGACGCAGTCGAACCCGCCCACCTCGAGCGCCCGCTCGATCGTGTCGGCCTGGCGCGGGCCGCTCGTGGTCAGGCCGACCAGGACACCGGTGGCCCGGAGCGCCGCCAACTCCTCGCGAACCTCGTCGTCGTCCAGCACCCCACTCTCGAGCGTCGCCGAGTGGATCTGGTAGAGCCGCAGGTGGGTCCCGAGCAACGACTGGGTCTCGGCCAGCTGGCGCCGGAACGTCGCGGCGGTCAGGTCCTTGACCTCGTGCTCGTCCACGTCGATCCGCCAGTCCGCGGTGTACGTGTAGCCCCACTTCGAGCCGACCGTGACGTCCTCGCGGCCGAGTCCGCGCGCGGCCAGCCAGCTCGCCAGGAACGCCTCGGCCCTGCCGTACGAGCGCGCGGCGTCGAAGTAGCGAACGCCGCCTGCGTACGCCGCGTCGAGTACCGCGTGCGCGTGGCGTTCGAGCGCCGCCACGTCGGTCTCGCCCTGCACGTCGAACGCGTGGCCGAGGTTGATGTAGGCCGGCCGGCCGATCGCGGCCAGGCCGAGCCCGATCCGGGTAACCGGCAGCCCGGTAGCGCCGAGCGTCGTGATCATCGCCGCGCCAGGAGCTCCGGGAGCGCTCTCATGTCGTCGAACACTACGGTCCGCGGCCCCTCCAGAACATCCGGAGCGGTGAGCCCGCCGGCGTAGCCGAACACGTCCATCCCCGCGGCCCGGGCCGCCTGCACGCCGTAGCGGCTGTCCTCGATCACCACGCACTCGGCCGGCGCCGCACCCATGCGCGAGGCCGCGTGCAGGAACAGATCGGGCGCCGGCTTGCCGTTGGCCACCTCGGTGGCGCTGAAGATGTGCCCGGCGAACCGCTCGTAGAGCCCGGTCAGCTCGAGCTTGAAGCGGATGTTGTCGTGACCGCTGCTCGAGGCCACGCACACCGGATCGGCGATCGCCTCGAGCGCCTCCGCGATCCCGGGCACGGGCTGGAGCTCGGTCGCGTAGGCCCGGCGCAGGCGCGCCTCGCCGCGGTCGAACCACCCCTCGGGCACGGCCCGGCCCAACCGGGCCTCGGTCTCGGCCAGGATCACCTCGGGCGAGCGGCCGACGAATCGCTCGATCACCTCCTCCTCGGACATGGTCACGCCCACCTCGGCGAGCATCTCCACGTCGATCCGCACCGCGAGCGGCTCCGAGTCGACCAGCACGCCGTCGCAGTCGAAAATGACCAGCCGGGTCATCCGACCAGCACCTCGGCGCCGCGATGGGGGACGAGAACCAGCATGCTCCGCCGGGCCCGCTCGGACTCGCCCGACACCGGCCGCAGCCTGAGGCCGGACGCGGCACGGAGCACCTCGCGCATCTCCATCTCGGCAAACGGCGCGCCGGCACACCGCCGCACGCCGCCGCCGAACGGGATCCACGACATCGGGTTCGGCGCGGGTTGCTCGCCGAGCCACCGTTCCGGGCGGAACTCCGAAGCGCCCACCCACAGGTCCTCCCGGCGGCAAGCCAGCCATAGGCACGCCGCCACTTGAACACCGGCCGGGATGACGTGTCCGGCAATCTCCGCCGGCTTCAGCAAGAGCCGCGGCGCGATGGTCAGCGCCGGCCGCGCCCGCAGGACCTCCTTGACCACCGCGTCGAGGTAGGCGGGATCGCCCTCGCGCAGGCGCGCCTGGACATCCGGGTGGCGGGCCAGGCGCTCGAATGCCCAGGCCAGCGAGGCGGCCGAGCTGTCGTGGCCGCCGACCAGCAGCGCGACGAGCTGGTCGCGTAGATGCCGGTCGCTCGGCGGGTTGCCGTCGGCGTCGCGCTGGGCGAGCAGCACGCTGAGCATCGAGTCCTCTTCGGTTCCAGCGGCAGCCCGCCGGCGCGCCAGCAACTCGAACAGGGTCGCGTCGAACCGCTCGACCGCCGCGCGGAACCGCCCCCAGGGGCTGCGTGGTCCCAGGTCCTTGCGCACCACCGCCATGGCCAGCACCCAGGGCAGCGAGCGCACCGTGTCCAGGGCGGAGTCGATCACCTCGCGGAGCTCCGCCACCTCTCGGTCGTCGCGCGCGCCGAACACGAGCCGTAGGATGATCTCGAGGGTCAGCTCGCGCATACGCTCGAGCGCGACTACGCGCCCGCTCCAGCTCGACAGCTCGGCTTGCGCGAGCTCCGCGACCATCGGCGCGAACGCCTGCATCCGCTCGCCGTGGAAGGGGCCCTGCATGATGCGACGCTCGCGCAGGTGCTCCTCGCCATCGAGCAACAGGATCGAATGCTGGCCGGCGAACGGGCGCAGGAACTCCCAGCTCTGGCCGGCCGGCGCGATCGCCGGATCGAGCCGGAACACCGCGCGCACGGCGTCCGGGCTCGAGAATAGGACCATCGGCTCCTCGGTCCAATAGGTGCGGATCGTGGCCGGGTCCCCATAGCGCCCATGGACCCCCCGCATGAACGCCCCGGGGCGGGTCATCCAGGCGATCGTCTGCCAGACAGCGGGGGCACGCGGCCCGGCGGGCAGGTCCATGCCTGCGATCGTACGGGGCCTAGGAGGGGCCCGCGGCCCGCGCGCGCTCGACCGCCTCGGCCAGGCCCCCCGTCCACGGCGGGCCGTGGCCGGTCAACGCGGTCGTGGCGTCGAGGCCGGCGAGCCCGTCGAGTGAGGTGAGCGCCCGGGCGCTGTCGGCCGTCGCGGCGCCGGCCACCACGCAGGGGCCCTCGCGGCCTGTGTACGGGTCGAGCATCACGAATGCATCGCCGGCGATGACCGCGCCGCGGTCGGCGAACAGCAGCGAGCAATGACCGTGGGTGTGGCCGGGGGTGAACACGACCTGGGGCCGGCCGGGAACGTCGAGGCGATCACCCGAGCCGTAGGCGCGTACTGAGTCGCTTCCCTTCACCCAGAGCGCGCCCATCGCGGTCATCTCGCTGAAGATCTTCAGGAACTCCGGGTGGCGGAGGTAGGGAAGCCGGCTGCGCTCGTGGTCGTAGCGCCATGGATGTGACACCACGCTCAGCTCGTGGGCGTGGGCCCAGACCGGTACCCCCAGCTCCTCGTGAGCCCGCCGGGCGAAGCCCATGTGATCGAAGTGACCGTGCGTCAACACGACCGCCTGGATGTCTGCAGCCGATCGGCCCAGCTCGGAAAGGGCGGACTGCAGCGAGTCCCACGAGCGCGGCAGCCCGGTGTCGACCACGGTCAGGCCGCCGCCGGCGCCGTCCTCGACCAGATACCAGTTGGTGTGGGCATCCTCGATCCGATGGATTCGCTCGGCGGCGTGTCGCTGCAGCATGGCGCGGGGGCGGCGGCTCGCGAGGACTCAGACCGCGTGGGCGAACTGGCGCAGGTCCTGGGGGGTCCCCAGCTTCTCGAACATCTGTCATTCCTCTTTCGGTTGCTCGCGTTCGCCTCGACTACCCGAGCGCCGCGTGGAAAAACAGTTACGAGACGGACAGTTCGATCCCGAGTGCGGCCTGAAGTCCGCGCGCACCGCTCGGCGTGAGCGTAATCACGCGGCTGTCCGGCTTGCGTCCGATCCAGCGCCGGCGGATCAGCGCCGCGGCCACCGCATCGCCGAGCGCGCCGGCCAGGTGTGGGGCGCGCTCGGTCGAGTCGAGGCATTCGAAGGCCAGGCGCTGGCGTCCCGGCCTCAGCGCATCGACGTCGACGCCGAGCGCGCCGAGTGTCTCGCCCGCGGCTGGGCCGAGCTCGACCATCCCATCGGTCCGGGGGCGCAGCGCGTCGCGCTCGCGCAGGCCACGGTACACCGCGACGCCGATCTCGCCGCCCAGATGCTCGTAACAGGTTCGCGAGGGCACGCGGGTCGCCGAGGCCTCCTCCGACGAGGACCCGGCGAGGACCCGCCCGGTGATGCTGTCGAGGAGGGGCAGGAGCTGCTGCAGGCCGGGGTCGGCGAGCTCGTAGATGGCCTGGCGCCCGCTCCGGCGCACCGAGACCAGGCCGGCGTGGCGCAGCCGGCGGAGGTGGTTCGAGAGCTGCGGGAGGGGGACACCCAGCTCCGCGGCCAGGCGGCTGACCGTGGCCGGACCGCCGTGGCCCAACCTGTCGATCACGCGTAGCCGCAGCGGGTCGACCAACTCCTTGAGCAGCGCGATCCGCGGATCACCCGGAGCCTCATTAATAGTTCGCGACAGCATGAATAGTTAGTGCATACTTCAGGGTATGCTGAAGTGTAGTGGAAGCGCCGGACCCACTCCGCCGGTTGGCCGCCGGGACGCTCATCTCGGCGATCGGCAACGGCGCCTGGTACACGAGCTGGGCGATCTTCCTGACGCGCTGGATTGGCCTTTCGCCGGCTGCGGTGGGACTCGGCATGACGGTGGCCGGGGCCTGCGGGGTGGCGGCGGCCACGCCGCTGGGCTGGGTCGCCGACCGGGTGGGCGCGCGTGAGATGTTCGCTGGGCTGCTCGCCCTGCAAGGCGTGACTGCGGGTGCGTACGCGATCGTGCACGGCGTGGCCGGCTTCGTGATCGTGTCCTGTCTGGCCCAGGCCGCCGGCAGCGGCACCGGCGGACCCCGCAATGCGCTGGTCCTCGGCCTGAGCGATCACGACGCGCGGCTCGAGGTGCTCGGGCGGCTGCGCGCGATCAGCCACATCGGCTGGGCGCTCGGGGCGATCGTCGGCGGCGCCGTCCTCAGCCTGGACAGCGAGGCGGGTTACCTCGGCCTGGTCGCGCTCAACGGTGGCACCTACCTCGTGTATGCGCTGCTCGTGTGCAGCGTTCCGCGCGTCGAGGTGCCGGTCGGCTCGCGGCAAGGACTGCGCGTGGTTCGCGATCGGCCGTACATGTCGCTGGCCGGCTTGTTGGGAGTGCTCGCGATGTGCTGGGCGATGCTCTCGAGCGGCCTGCCGTTGTGGGTGACGCTTCACACGCACGCGCCCCGGGCGATCTCTGCCGTGGTCGTGCTGATCAGCTCGGTCGGCATCGCGGCGTTCCAGGTGCGGGTCAGCCGAGGGATCACCGCGCCCCGGGCGGCGGCCACCGGCACGCTGCTCTCGGGCTGCGCGCTGGCCGCCTCCTGTCTGCTGTTCGCGCTCACCGCCGGCGGGAGCGGTGTGACGGTGGTCGTGTTGATGGTGCTCGCCGCCGGACTCCATCTGGCCGGCGAGCTGCTGTTCGTGGCCTCCTCCTGGGGCCTATCGGTCCCCCTGATGCCTCCGGACGCGCCCGGGGAGTACCAGGGCGTGTTCGCCACCGGGGAGGCCGTCGCCCTGATGGCCGCGCCGGCGCTCATGACCACCCTGGTTGCCGGCTGGGGTCAGCCGGGCTGGGTCGCGCTGGCCGTGATCTTCCTGGTGCCGGCCGTGGCGGCCGTCCCGGTCACCCAGTGGGCCCTGCGAACCCGGCCGTCACCGGTCACCGCCGGGGCCGCGCATTGAGCCGAGCGGTATGTTGGGAGAGCTATGCCCTTCTGCACGCTGCTGGAGTGGGACGCCGATTTCGACATGGCGCTCTTTGACGAGCTCAGCGAGCGCTCAGGCGGCCGCGACAAGTTGCCCGAGGGCTGCCTCGCGCGCGTCGTCGGCCCGGTAGCGACCGGCGCCCGGGTGATCGAGGTGTGGGAGTCCGAGGAGGACGCCCGGCGGTTCAGCGAGCAGAACACGCCGCTGATCCGCGAGATGGACATGCCGCCGCCCACTGCGATGGCGACATTCGAGACGACCCTGTTCAAGGCTCGCGGAAAACGCTAGGCGAGCCTGACGGCTCGGTAAGGGCCGAACCCGGGTGCGACCTCGCGGTGCACCATCGAGCGACCCTAACCGAGAAACGACCTCAACCGAGAAACCCGGGCGGCACGGGCGCCGCCCGGGTCTCTATCGGTCCGTCCGTCGGGTACCGCTCAGGCGGCTGCGAGCACCGCTTCGCGCTCGGGCTCGCGCTCGAGCCCGTGGTTGAAGCGGGGCAGCCACTCGAGCCAGCTCGGCAGGTACCAGTTCCGCTCGCCGAGCATCTTCATCACCGCGGGGAGGAGGACGGCGCGAACGATCGTCGCGTCGATCAGGACGGCGGCGGCGAGGCCGACGCCCATCTCCTTCATGTCGATGATCGGCAGGGTGGCGAACACCAGGAACGCTCCGACCATCACGAGCGCTGCGCTGGTCACCGTGCCCGCCGTGGTCTTGATCCCATGGGCGACCGCGTCCTCGGTGCCCATCCCGCGGTCACGTGCCTCACGGATGCGGCTGAGGATGAACACGTGGTAGTCCATCGACAGGCCGAACAGGAGCACGAACATGAACATCGGCAACCAGGGCGAGATACCGCCGTAGGACTTGAAGCCCGAGCAGGTGCTGCTCCCCAGCCCCACTGGAACGTGGCCACGATCACGCCGTAGGCGGCCCCGACCGACAGCAGGTTGAGCACGACCGCCTTGGCCGCGATCACGATCGAGCGGAACGAGACCAGCAGGAGCAGGAACGCGAACGTGAGGACGAATCCGAACACGATCGGGATCGAGCTCTTCATCATCTGGTTCCAGTCATAGGAGCCGGCGGTCTGGCCGGTCACCGCATACGTAGCGCCCGGCACGTGACCGAACGTCTCGGGCAGGAGCTGGTTTCGCAGCGTGAGCAACGCGGCGTTCGACTTCGCGTCGGTGCCGCTGCCCGGGAGCGGGATCGGAGACCTGAGCCGCGGTGTGCGAGCGGTTCGTGTCGACGTGGATCGCTCCGTAGCCGACCCCGCTGCGCCGCAGCCCGCGTCTTGAGCTGGCCGATCGCGGTGCGGAAGTGCCGGCGAGCTCGTGTCGGTCTTGACCGCGACCACCGCCGGGCTCGACTCGCCCGGGAAGGCGGCCTGGATCCGATCGAGCGTCTCGACCGTCGGCGCGCTGCGCGGCAGCGACTGCAGGCCCGACTGCGCGGTGTGGAGCTGGAGCGTCGGAACCGCCATCGCCACGAGCAACGCCGGCGGCCAGCACGGCGGCCACCGCCGGGCGCCGCAGCACCGGGGTGAGCAGGACGGACCAGACGCCGGCTCTCGCCGGCCGGTCGGCGCAGCCGCCCGAGCAGCGGGATGCGACCCTTCTCGACCCGATCGCCGAGCTTCGAGAGCACCGCGGGCAGCACGGTCAGCGAACCGATCATCGCGATTGCGACGACGATCATCGTGGCGATCGAGAACGACTCGAATGTCTTGTCGCCCGAGAACAGCATGCCGGCCATCGCGATCATCACGGTCGCGCCCGAGATCAGCACCGAGCGGCCCGAGGTCGCTGCGGCGGCCTGAAGCGCGGCGCGCTCACCGCGGCCCGCGGCGCGCTCCTCGCGCTCGCGCCGGAGGTAGAACAGCGTGTAGTCGACGCCGACGGCGAGTCCCGACGAGCGTGACGACCGCGCCAACGTTCGGGTCCATCGGCGATCAGATGGCTGACGACCGCCACCAGTCCGATCGTCGCGATGACCGACTGCAGCGCGAGCATCAGCGGCACGAACGCCGCCAGCACCGAGCCGAACACGAGCACGAGGATCAGCAGCGTCAGCGGCACCGACCGGGTCCCGGCCTGCCCGAGCTGCTTGCTGAACATCTTGTTCAGCGCCTTGTCGGAGCTGACCGCGCCGGCCTCGCCGACGTAGAAGCTTCGGGTGTGGCCCTCGCCACCGACCGCAACCGCGCCGTGAGCGGGTCGATCTGCGTCTCGGCGCACTTCTGCGTTCCGTTCATGTCGAACTCGACGAGCGCGGTATGCCCGTCATGCGTGACCTGACTGCGGTTGGCCGGAGCGAGCGGCGAGCGCAAGTTGTGGAATCGACTGCGATACGGCGAGACCGCGCCGGCCGACGTCGCGGACCACCGCGCGGAACGCGGGATCCCGGATCGTGAGCCTTGTCGTTCTGGATGAGCACGAACTCGGTCAATCGCGCCGGACTGGGTGAAGCCGGCCTGCTTGAGGATCTGATCGGCCCGGTGCGCCTGGCCGACGTTGTTGTTCTGGTTGTCGATCGTCTTCTGGCCGACGGCCGTGCCGATCACGACCGCGGAGATGACGAACGCGAGCCAGCCGAAGATCGCGAGCTTGCGATGGCTCGCGCTCCATCGCCCCATGCGGGCGGCGAGGTTTCGGGATGGATGCAGGACGGACATTGCTTGCCTTTCGTTCGGCCTCGGATGGGCACTTGAGCGATAAGGTGCAGCTTCGCCCCGGCGGTCCCGTCCCGCCTATAACGCGCCCTGGCGTCAGGGGGGTGGGGATAGAAGCCCCCGTATGCGGTACGGCCAGCACCCGGACGTCCTCCGGCGCGGCGCCGCAACCCCACCATCGACCCGGGGACGACCGGCGCGTCGCCGTTCGAGCGGGACGTGCACCGTGAAGCGCGCCAGGCGGACCACCAGTCCCGCCCCGATCGGGATGGACGCTCAGCACGGTGTCGGTCAACGGGCTGGCCTGCGGGTCGGTGAGCTCGATGGCCCACGGATGCACCGCAACCTGCACGCCGCCCTCGGCCGTGGTCGCGCTGCGCAGCTCGCCGCCGCCGCTCAAGTGGATGATCGATCCGAACCGAGCCGGTGTCGCGGTCCCCGCAACGATGTTGGCTCCGGTCAGCGCAGCGACCAGCACGCTGTTCGGCTCGCTCGAGCAGATCCGCGGCCGAGCCGAGCTGCACGACGGCGCCGTGGTCGAGCACGCCGATCCGGTCGGCCAGGACCGCCGCGTCGTCGAAGGCGTGGGTGACCAGCAGGGTGGGCAGCCGGAGATCGCCCAGCGCGTCGCCCAGCTCGTCGCGCACCTGCTGGCGAGTTATCGCGTCGAGCGCGCCGAACGGCTCGTCGAGCAGGAGCACGCGCGGCTCCCGGGCCAGCGCGCGGGCCAGCGCCACCCGCTGGCGCTCGCCGCCCGAAAGCTGCACGGGCAGCACCCCGGCCAGGTGAGCGATGCCCAGGCGCTCGAGCAGGTCGGGGCGTTCGCGTCGGCTCGCGAACGACACGTTGGCGGCGACCGTGAGGTGTGGGAACAGCCCGTAGTCCTGGGGCAGGTAGCCAACCCTCCGGCGCTCCGGGCTGAGGTGGATGCGTCGCTCGCCGTCGAACCACACCTCGTCGCCCAGCGCGATGCGACCCGCAGTGCGGCCGCTCCAGACCGGCCAGCGTCCGCAGCAGCGAGGTCTTACCGGAGCCGGACGGACCGACGAGCGCGATCGTCTCGGCGCCGAGGGTCAGGTCGACACGAAGATCGAACGATCGGCGGGGGAGGGTGATGTCGACTGCGAAGAGGTCCACGATCGCACCAGGAGCTTGGCGGCGATGAGAATCGCAGCGCTCAGGATTATCAGCAGCACGCCGATCGCCACCGCCTGGTCGAGGTTGGCGTCGAACAGCGAGTAGACCGCCAGCGACAGCGTCTGGGTGGTGCCCTGGAAGCTCCCGGCGAACAGGATCGTGGCGCCGAACTCGCCGACACCGCGGGCGAAGGCGACCACGGCGGCGGCGCCCAGTCCGCCGCGGGCGAGGGGGATTGCGACTCGCAGCATCCGGCGCACCGGGCCAGCGCCCAGCGTTCCGGCCACGTCGAGCAGCGTTGCGTCGACCGCCTCGAACGCGGCGATCGCACCGCGCAGGTAGAACGGGCTGGCCACGAACAGGATCGCGATGCACCACCGCCGCGGGAGTGAACGCGAGGCTCGATGCCGAGTGCGCCGAGCGCGTGCCCGAGCAGGCCCAGTCGGGCCGAACGCCACCAGTAGCGCGATGCCCGCCACCGCCGGCGGCATCACCAGCGGGACCTCGACCAGCGTGACGACCAGGTCGCGGCCGCGGAAGCGCTTACGCGCGAGCACGTAGGCGAATGGCGTGCCGACCCCGATCATCAGCACGAACGCGATCGCGTTGGTCTTCAGCGAGACCAGGATCGCGTCGGTGGCGACCCTTGTCCCGAAGCCGTGGACCAGCTCGTGCACGGGCTGGTAGGTGATGAGCGCGACGATCGGGAGGATCAGGAAGGCCAGCACCACCGCGATGAGGAGAGTGGCGCCGACGGCGATCGGCCGCGCGCGACCGCCCCGTGCTCACGGCGCGCCGAAGCCGGCCGCGCGGAGCTTGGCCTGGCCCGCGGGCGACAGGATCGTCGCCACGAACGCCTTGGCGGCGGCGGGATGCGGAGCCGACTTCACCACCGCGATGTAGTCCTTGGCTCCGGGCTTGGCCTGGGCCGGGAGGCGGACCACCGACACCTTGCCACCCGCCGCGTCGGCATCGGTGATGTAGACGAAGCCGGCGTCGGCCTGACCGAGTGCGACCTCCGCCACGGTCTGGGTCACGTCGGTCGTCTGGCTCGACCACGTTCTTCATCGCCGCAGCCGTGATGCCGAGGTTCTTGAACGCCGTCCGCGCGTAGTCGCCGCACGGCACGCTCGCGTCGCAGATGACCAGCTTGACGCCGGGCCGGGTGATGTCGCTGACCGACTTGATGTGCGCGGGGTTGTCCTTGGGGACGATCAGCACCAGCGTGTTGGTGGCGAACTCGACCGGCTTCTCGACGAGCCCCTTGGCCAGCAGCGCGGCCGGCTGCTTTGGGCTGGCCGCGGCGAACACGTCCGCCGGCGCGCCCTGCTCGATGTCGGTCTCAAGCGCGCCCGACCCGCCGAAGGTGTACTTCGCGTCCGGGCGCATCTCCGGGAAATACTTTGGTCAGGGAGGCGGCGGCGAGCACCGTCGGGCCTCCGGACCCCCGCTCAAAGTGGTAGCTCGATGAGCTGCTCGAACCCGCGCCGGGCGATTGTGCGCTGGTCGTGCTGCTGCTGGCGCTCCGCACACGCGGCCAGCGCCGTCGCCACTCCGATCGCCAGTGCGACCGCCAACGCCCGCCGGTCCCGAGTCGCCCTCAACACCAAACCCTCCTCATCGACATCGTGCCAGAATCCTGGCAGCATACCGTGATCATGGCAGCGGCCGCCATCCCATCTCGTCTCCGCGGAGCGTCGCGTCGAGTGCGGACTGACCCAGGCCGAGCTGGCCGCGCGCGCCGGGGTGAGCCGCCAGCTCGTGGCCGCGGTCGAGGCCGGCCAGAACGCGCCGGCGGTCGATGCCGCGCTCGGGCTTGCCCGCGCGCTCGCCACGACGGTCGAGGACCTGTTCGCGGCTGTATCCGACGTGTTCATCTCGGCGCTGGGGACCGGGCTGGCCGAAGGAGCCCCGCTCAAGGTGGGCCGGGTCGGAGATCGGCTCGTGGCGGCCGAGCTTGCCGACCACGGCGTGGCCGGCGCGGTCTGGGCCAAGCCCGACGGCACGATTCGCGACGGCCGGCTGCGGCTGTTCGCCGGGGCGAGCCCCCGCGGACTCGTCCTGGCCGGCTGCGACCCGGCCCTCGGCGTGGCCGAGGCGATGCTCGAGGGGCTCGGCCAGTCCAGCCTGCTCGCGCTTTCGGCCGCCACCGGCACCGGCCTGGGCGCGCTCGAAAGCGGCGGGGTGCACGCCGCGGTAGTGCATGGTCCGCGTGATGGGCTTCCGGCGCCGCCCGTCGCGGTGATCCGGTTTCATCTCGCGCGCTGGCAGGTGGGGCTCGCGCTCGCGCCGGTGCTTCGGCGCCGTTCCCTCGAGGCGGTTCTCCGGGGCAAGGCGCCGATCGTCCAGCGTGATCCCGCGGCCGCCAGCCAGCAGGCCTTCCGGCGGGCCGCCGACCGAGCCGGGATCGCGCCCCCGTCCGGACCGGTGGCCGGTGGACACATCGAGGCGGCGCGGATCGCGACGACCTTGGGCTGCGCCGCGGTCACCACCGAGGCGGCCGCACGGGCCTTCGGCCTG
The DNA here is from genome assembly GCA_963834675.1 of uncultured Solirubrobacterales bacterium. Classification (GTDB taxonomy): domain Bacteria; phylum Actinomycetota; class Thermoleophilia; order Solirubrobacterales; family Solirubrobacteraceae; genus Palsa-465. The sequence goes on along the minus strand of CAWICS010000004.1, from coordinate 1,512,968 downwards.
CAGTTCCTCGCGCTCGAGGAGCACGTGGTGCAGATCTGGCTGGCCGAGCGCTGGCGCGATCACCCCGGCGTCGAGACGCTGGGCAACCTGCTTGCTGCGGCGCCCTTCACCGAGCGGGTGGCGCAGTTCGGCGGCTACGACCTCGACGGCTGCGGCAGCCGCATCACCGCCCGCGGCGGGCGAGGCTAACCGTTCGACTTCTCCGCGATCGTCTCGAGTCGATCGGGCACCAGGGGTAGTGAGCGCAGGACCTTGGCGAGCTCCGAGGGCAGCGTCTTGATTCCGAACGGCATCCCGGCGGACCCTACTACCCCTGGTAGCGTCGCTCTGTGCAGGATCGGGACCTCCGCGCACGCTTTCGCCAAGGCGATCCGGACGCCGTCCGCGAGATCTACCGCTCGCACGGACGGCTCGTGTATGCGGTCGCCTATCGGATCCTCGGTGACCGCGGCCTGGCCGAGGAGGCCACCCAGCAGACGTTCGTCAAGGCCTGGCGCGCCGCCCAGAGCTTCGACGAGCGCCGCGAGCTCGGTCCGTGGCTGGCGGCGATTGCCCGCCGCGCGGCCATCGATCTCTACCGGCGCGAGGCGCTCCGATCGGCCGCTCCGCTCGAGTCGGTGGCGCCCGGCGACCCGGCGCTGGTGTCGGCGCCGCAGTCGGCCGAGGCGGTCTACGACGTATGGGAGGTGCGGCAGGCGGTGGCCGAGCTCCCGGCCGATGAGCAGGAGGTCGTTCGCCTCCAGCACCTCGATGGGTTCACCCACGCCCAGATCGCGGACCGGCTTGGCGTGGCGCTGGGCACCGTGAAATCCCGGTCGTTCCGCGCGCACAAGCGGCTGGCCGCTCTGCTCGGGCACCTGCGCGAATGAACCGAACCGAGGTGAACTACCGTATGCCAACAGAAGAGGCACAGCCGTGAGCGCCAGCGACAACGAACGGATTGCGTACCTGTCGGGCGAGCCTGTCGAGTCGCTCACGCCGCGCGAACGCGCCGAGCTCGACGAGCTCCGTGCGCTGCTCGAGGCACCGGCCGCCTGGGAGGAGCCCGACGCCGGGCTCGAGGATCGCGTGGTCGCCGCAGTCGCTACGGAGGCGGGCCGGATCCCCGCGTCAGCGAAGCCGGCTCGGGCCCGGTGGCGAATGCGTCGTCCGATCTTCGCGCTCGGCGGGCTGGCCACGGCCGCCGCGGCGATCGCGGTCGCGCTCGTGCTGGCGCTCGGGAGCAGCTCGCCCGCACCGCTTCGGTTCGCGATGGTCGTGTCGGGAACCCCACTCGCGCCGGGAGCGCATGGATCGGCCACGTTGACCAAGACCGAATCGGGCTGGCGGATCGAGCTGTCCGCCACCGGCCTGCCGCACCTGGCGAATGGCCGCTACTACCAGGCGTGGCTGAAGAACGCGGCCGGCATCCTGGTGCCGGTGGGGACGTTCAACGACGCCCAGAGGGTGACGCTGTGGTCGGGCGCCCCGGTTACGCAGTTCCGCGCCTTCAGCGTCACCGTGCAACAAGCCAACGGCAACCCGGTCTCATCGGGGCGGCGGGTACTCATCGGCACCGCTCACCCCGAGCACTGAAACGGCCGCGAACCGTTTCCGTAATCCGGCCGTAACCCCGATTCGAGAACATAACCTCGAACCGAAGGAGAACTCATGGGGACCTACCGGGGGCTATCCCGACGAGCGCGAATCGCGCTCGTTGTAACGGTGGTCGCGCTCGCGACCGTCGGCTCCGCAGCGGCGTTTCAGGCCCTGCCGCCGGGCGCACAGGTAAACGATGATGTGGCGGCGGGAATCAACCCCGCGCTCGGCGTGAGCGGGGAGGACCCGACCAACGCCGACGTGGTCGGCGGCGCGCTCGTCGCCGGCAAGCCGGCCGTGCCCTGGGCGGTCTTTCGCCAGCAGGAGGCGGCCGGGCAACACGATCAGGTCTTCTCGCGCTCGTTTGCCGGCGGCGCTTGGACGACCCGCGGCAATGGCACGGTGGGCGGCCGATCCAGCGCAGCCCCGACGTTCGCCGGATCGCTGAACTTCGACCAGGGCCACGACGGCGAGGCGCCGTCGATCGACTTCGCCGGAGCGGGCCGCACGGTCCCGTGGGCGACGTGGTACGAGGACACGACGGGCACCGGCTTCGCTGCCAACAACGTGTTCGCCAGCCGGTTCGACGCCACCACCGGCAAGTGGGTGTTCGCCGGCCAGAGCCGCGGCAATGGCGGGGGCGGCCCGAATGTGCCGTCGCTGAACATCCACACCGACCAGAGCGCAGAGAACCCGTCGGTGGCGGGCGGCTCGGCGGTGGACCCGGCCAAGCCGGGCCCGTGGGTCACCTGGCAGGAGACGACCTCCGCGCCGGTGGCCGGCAAGAACCAGATCTTCGTCTCGAAGCCGGTCGGCCCGGGGACGGCGAACTGCGATACCGCCACTCCGACCGGCGTGATGGACGGGACTGGACATGTTCCCGCGATTGGCGGCTTCTGCTTCCAGGACGTGGGCGTCCAGCGGGTCGGCCCGAGTGGGGCGGACCCCAGCCTCAACGTGGACGTCAGGCGTGACGGAATTGAGCCCGACATCGCCTTCACCGGCGCCAGTGACTCGGTGCCGTGGGTGGTGTGGTACGAGCAGAACCCGGGCACGACCGGCCTCGCCGGCAACGAGCTCGTATTCGCGGCCAAGGCCGAGGCCGACACCACCGCCGGCGTCAACGGCGGCTTCCACTGGCACGTGATCGGCAACACCGGCAACGGGATCCTCGACGCGGCCAACAGCTGCGCGGGCTCGCTGGCCGCAGAGCAGGCATGCTCGCTGAACAGCGATCCAACCAAGGACGCCGAGGATCCGCGGGTCGCCGCGGGCTCGATGAACCCGGCCAACCCGACCGCCCCCTGGGTGACCTGGGACGAGACGGTCGGCGGAGTCCACCAGGTGTTCGTCTCGCGCTTCGTCGCGACGCCGTCACCGCACTTCCAGATCGTCAACGGCGGCAATCCGATCTCGACCGCCGGTGTCGAGTCGACGCGTCCGGACATCACGTTTTCGGGCAACACGCCCTACGTGACCTGGCGCGAGGAGACGAGCACGGGCACCAAGGCGTTCGCCGGTCATTTCGTGAACGCAGCGAATCCGACCTTCGTCCTGGACGAGTCAGATGTCCCGCTGACCCCGACCGGCACCGGTGCCGGGCAGGCCGACGTGCGTGAGCCGATCTCCTCGACGTGCATCGCCACCCCGTTCAACCTGGACGGCCAGTCGTGCCAGGGTGGCGCGGTCGGCACCCCGTTCTTCCTGTTCACCAACGGCACCAGCCCGCGTGGGCTGTTCGCCGACGCCTACCAGCCCGACGTGCCGGTGACCGGCGGGGCGAGCGGGGTCTCGACCTCCGCGGCCACGGTGAGCGGGACGGTCAATCCGGAGGGCGCCGCAGTCAGGGTGCATTTCGACTTCGGTACGACCACTGCGTACGGCCAGAGCACGTCGGCGCAGACGGTTGGGGTCGGAAACGCGCCGGCCGCCTTCAACGCGGCGCTGAGCGGGCTCCCCGCGGGGACCACGGTCCATTACCGGGCGTTGGCCAGCTCTGACTTCGGCACCTTCGCCGGCGCCGATCAGACGCTGACCACGGGCTCGGTGACGACTCCGCCGCCGCCGGTGGGGGCGATCACTGTCGGTCACGCCAAGGTGAACGGCAAGACGGTCGCGGTGAAGGTCACGTGCTCCGGCGCGCCGTGCAAGCTGACGCTCAAGCTGACCGCGCAAGGCCGGTATCACCACCGGGTGGGCGTCGGCAGCACGACGGTCACGCTGGCCGCCGGCCAGACCCGCATCGTGCGGATCTCGCTGAACCACACGGGCCGCAACCTGCTGGCTGCCCGCCACGTCCTGCACGCGACGCTCATCGCGACACAGTCGCTCGATGGCGGCCACGTCAAGACGATCCGCACCCAGAGAGTGATCATCAAAGTCCACGCACACAAGCACCACTAAGCGACATCGGATGCGGCCCCGTCCTCTTACCGGAGGGCGGGGCCGTATATTCGTTCCGGTCCATGGCCGTGACCCCGGAGTTCACGCCGCAGGAGGCCCAAGCGCTCCTGACCTGCGTGCGCGAGTACATCGCGATCCTGCTCGAGCAGCGCCGCCTAGGCGATCAGAATCTCTCATCGGCGGCATCGCGTCTGTACTCCGCGATGCTCGACGCGGGGATCACGCCTCCGAAGCTCGAGTAGTGGCCAGGCGCGCGACCGCGGTGAGCAGGCGCGCGCACGAGTCGCCGACGCCGTAACGCGCGGCGAGCGAGCGCAGCGCCGCCTCGTCGGCCGGGTAGACATCGCGCCGGCCGGCCGGGAGGGCGATGGGCAGGTCGGCGACCGGCGCCACGACGCTCATCGCGTTCTCCAGATATGCACGATCCGCGTCGCTGAGCTCCCGGTCGCGGAGGATCCCAGCGACGCTCCCGTGCCGGCGGATCATGCTCGCCGCGGTCACCGCTCCGACGCCCTTGAGGCCGGGAAGTCCGTCGGAGGGATCGCCGCGCAGGATCGCGAAGTCGGCGTAGCGCCGCCCGGGGATGTCGTAGCGGCGGGTCACCTCAGACTCGTCGATCTCGGCCAGGCCGGACTTCTCGGGATACAGGATCCGGACCCGGGGATCCTCCACGAGCGCGAACAGGTCCCGGTCGCCGCTGGCGATCTCGACCGTCCCCGGAGCCATCCGGCACCAGGTGGCGATGACGTCCTCGGCCTCGTGCTCGGCGACGCCCACCATGTCGATCCCGATGGCCGCGAGCAGATCGCGGATGATCGGCATCTGCGGCACGAGTCCCGGCGGGATCGGTTCGGCCACGCGGTGCGACTTGTAGGTGGGGATCAGCTCGACCCGCCAGTCGGGCCGCCATGCCTCGTCGTCGGCCACCGCCAGGTGAGCCGGTCGCCGCTGCCAGATCAAGCGCGCGAGCCGGTCGAAGAACCCGTGGACGGCGTTGACCTGCCGGCCGCCCGGAGCCCGCGGCGCGTCGCGCACGCCGTAGAACGCCCGGAAGATCATGCTCGATCCGTCGATTAGCAGCCAGTCGCACCCCACGGTGCGTCATTGTGTCGCGCACGCCCGGGTTCGGCGGCTACGAGGTGCGCATCGGCTCGCCGGCCCGCCTTCGCCAAACTGGTTCGACAATTGTTCGATGGCGATGTCCAGACACGCTTCCAAAGCGCTACGACTCTCGGTTGCCGGTTCTGACTCGGCGGCTTCGCTGTGCGACGCGGTGCGGTCGCGCGCGGGGAAGTTGGGCGTGGGGGGGTGGGTTCGGGGCTCAGACGACGGAACCGTGTCGGCCCATGTCGAGGGTGCGGATTCCGCGGTGCGCGAGTTGATCGAGTGGCTGGGGGCGCAGCCCGAGGTTGAGACGGTGTCGGAGCGGGCGACGCGCGTCGAGGGGCACGAGCAGTTCGCGATCCGCGGCGTGAGCGCGGGCGTGTTCGTGGTTCAGGAGCACCAGGCGACGGCGCACCACTACGACTTCCGTCTCGAGGTCGACGGTGTCATGCGCTCGTGGGCGGTGCCCAAGGGCCCGTCGATGGACCCCACGGTCAAGCGCCTCGCCGTGCAGGTGGAGGATCACGGACTGGCCCACAACGACTTCGAGGGAGCTGCGGGTTCCGGCGGAGTGATCATCTGGGATCGCGGCACCTACGAGCAGGGTGGGCGCGTCCCCTGGCCGGAGGCACTCGAGCGCGGCCATGCCGTGTTTGTGCTGCACGGCGAGAAGCTGCAGGGTGGCTTTGCCCTTCAGCGCACCGGTGGCGGGGCGAAGCCACAGTGGCTGCTGATCAAGCGCAGCGACGAGCACGCCCGCCGGGGATCGGATGTCGCCTCCGAGCGACCCGAGTCGGTGCAGAGCGGCATGACGCTCGATGAGCTACTAGGGCGCTGAACATGCCTTGGCCAAGCGCAGTCGCCGCCTTGATCGCACTGGCCGCGCTCCTCACAGGCTGCGGCGGTCATCACCACACGGGGTCGGCGCGGCGGCAGGCGGCGGTGGTGCAGCATGCGCGCCTCACCGGTGCCCACCCCTGCCCCCATCAGCCGCACTTCACCTGCGCGACGCTGCGGGTGCCGCTCGATCACGCCGGGCAGACCGGCGGGACGTTGACCCTGGCGGTCGGGATGGACAGCCCGGCCGCCGCGCCGCACGGCGTGTTGCTGTTCCTCACCGGCGGCCCCGGGCAGCCCGGGATCCCGTTCCTGACCCGGATCGAGACGCGGCTGCGCAGCGAGCTGGCCGGATACCGGCTGGTCATGTTCGACCAGCGCGGCACCGGAGCCGGCGCGCTCGAGTGTCCCGGGTTGCAGAGCGCGGCCGGCGCCTCGGACCTGACCGTGGTCCGTCCGGCGATCGTGGCCGCCTGCGCGCGTGCGATCGGCGCCGCCCGGGGCTACTACACGACATCCGAGACCGCCGCGGACGTAGACGCGCTGCGCGCCGCCCTCGGCGCCCGAGCGCTGACGCTCGATGGCGTGTCCTACGGCACCTTCGTAGCCGAGCGGTACGCCCTCGCCTATCCGACCCGGGTGACGCGGCTGGTGCTCGATTCGGTCGTGCCACAGGTGGGCGTCGATCCGCTGTATCGCGCCGCGCTCTCGCGCAGCGCCGTGGTGCTGCGTTCGGTGTGCGCAGCCGAGCGCTGTGGTTGGGATCCGGTCGCGGACCTGGCCGCCGTGGTGGGTCGTCTCCACGACGGGCCGGCGCTGCTCGACGCGCTGGTCGCGTATAGCGTGGGGGTGCCCGACTTTCGGGGCGTGCTCGGGGTCCTGCATGCTGCCCGCGCCGGGCGAACCGCGCGGCTCGACGCGTTCCTGGCCGGCGTACGACGCGCCGACGACGTGCCCGCCAGCTTCCTCAGTCAGGGACTGCACGAGAGCACTCTGTGCCAGGAGCTGGCTCCGCCTTGGGATCAGGCGGCTTCACCGGCGCGGCGCGCGGCGTCGCTGTCGGCGCTCGCGGCATCGACGCCGAACTCGGACCTCTACCCGTTCGACCGCGCCACCGCGATCGGCAACGGGCTGGCGCAGGGCTGCCTGGCGTGGCCCGCGACCCCGCCTCCCGACGTGCCCGATGGTGCATCGAGCGCTCAGCTTCCGCCGGTCCCCATCCTCCTGCTCGCCGGCGAGCGTGATCTCTCGACGCCGCTGCTCTGGGCGCGGGCTGAGGCGGCGCTGGCGCCGCACGGGCGCCTGCTCGAGGTTCCGGGTGCCGGGCACTCGATCCAGCTCCGGGCCCACGATCCTGAAGTGCGCCTGACCGTGGCGAGATTTCTCGGTGGCGCCTAGTGTGGCCCGACAGCGGGTAGCGTGTAAGGGATGAGCGGTGAAGCGGTCAGCCCCATAGAGGGCGCGGAACGGTGGAGCTACGGCCCGTTCGAGCACGGGAACGAACGCGGTCCGATGAAGATCGAGTTGGTGCGCGACGATGGACTCACGGCCGAGTTCACCGTGCCCGATTTCGTCAACGCTCCCGAGGACCTGCGCCAGATCGCGCTTGTCGTCATCAATGCGCGCGAGAAGTGGGACGACGTCAAGGGCCTCGGCGCGTAGATGACGCGAAAAGCGGACTTCAACGCCGAGGAATGGTCCAAGGTGATAGACGGTCCGCTGTACGCGGGCATGCGCGTGATCGGCGCGGAGCGGGGCGGCACGCTGCGCGAGACGGTCGCCATGAGCCGCGTCTACCAGGAGGCGCGACAGCGCCGCGGCGCCAGCGAGCTCCTCGACGAGCTGATCAAGACCCCGCCCTCGATCGATCCCGAGCGCATCCGCGACGCGGGCGGAGACATCGGCGCGGTGACCACCCGGGAGCTCGGGGACGCGATGGCGATCCTCGAGGCCAAGGCGACTGCGGCCGAGGTCGACGATTACAAGGTGTTCGTGATGAGCGTGGCTCAGGCGGCGGCCAGCGCCCACAAGGAGGGCGGCTTCCTCGGCGTCGGCGGCAAGCCGATCAGCGACGCCGAGAATCAGGCGCTCGACGAGATCTCAGCCGCGCTCGGTGCGCCACCGACCCAGGCGTGAGACGCGTTACGCCTGTGTGCCGGGTTCGGTGAGCCGTTCATCGGCGATCGCCTCGGCGGCGGCGGCGGTTGAGATGCCCTGCTCGTCGCTGAGGCGGTACACGTCCCGCAGCGTCTCGCCGATCCCGGCAAGCGCGGCGTTGACCTCGTCCTCGCTCCATCCGAGCTGCTCGGTGCCTGCGACGCCGATCGCGCCACCCGCGTTGATGACGTAGTCCGGCGCGTACAGGATGCCGCGCTCGGTGAGGACGTCGGCAGCCTCGGGCTGGGCCAGCTGGTTGTTGGCCGAACCCGCGACCACCGCGCAGCGGATCCGCGATGCGGTGTCCACGTCGAGGATGCCGCCGACCGCGCACGGGGAGTAGACGTCGGCCTCGGCGTCGAGGATCTCCTCCGGGGGAACGACGTCGCCGTTCACACGGCTCGCGACAGCTTGCGCGCGGGCCTGGTCGAGGTCGGCGACGAGGATCGAGGCTCCGGCTCGAGCTAGATGGTCGGCCAGTTGCGAGCCGACGCCGCCGGCACCCTGCACCAGAATGCGCCGTCCTTTCAGTTCGTCTGACCCGTCGAGGTGCGCGACGCTGGCCCGAATGCCGTGGAAGACCCCGAGCGCCGTCGGCAGAGCCGGACTGCCGGAACCACCGGCGGCCACCGATCGACCAAACACGTATTTGGTCCGCTCCCAGATCACGTCCATGTCGGCTTCCCCGGTGTTCATGTCCGAGCTCGTCCGATACGTTCCGCCGAGCGACGCGACGAGCTCGCCGTAGCGGAGGAGAAGCTCTCGACGGGGTTTCCCGCTCGGTATCTCCGGGACCGCGAGCACCGCCTTGCCACCGCCGAACGGCAGCCCCGCCACCGCCAGCTTGCGGGACATCGCCGCCGACAGGCGCATCGCATCCTCCAACCCGTCGACGGGGCTCCGGTAGACCTTCATTCGCGTACCGCCGCCCGCCGGCCCGCGGCGGGTCGAATGGATGCACACAAACATCCAGCCGCCGGTCTCGCGGTCGCGGCGGATCACCGCCGTCTCACCGTCCCAGGTTTCGAGCAGGGCTTGGAAGTCAGACATGAAGGGCCGCTGCGGACCCTATCGCCACACGAACGTGGTCATCGCCCCTGCGGGGATCGTGTAGCTGAAGTAGCTGCCGTCTGAGGCCACGCCGAACGTGATCGGCGCGCTCGAGTTGTTGTAGGCGACGAGCACCTTGGATCCGTCCGGATTGAGAAAGGCCACGTCGTCGAGTCCGCTGCTGATCGTCTCGATGTTCGAGCTGTTGGTTCCGTACGTGACGAAGCTCGGGGAGTCGATTCGATGGGCGCCCGGGTGCACGAACGCGCTCACCTGTCCGAACTGGTAGTACTCGGTGCGGTAGGTGACGGTCCCGGTCGACGGGTCAACCGAGACCAGCCCGCGGCAGCCTCCGCAACTGTTGGGCGTCTGGATTGGCTGGCCGTTCGGCTCGAGCGCGACGCTCCATGCCGCCACGACGCTCGCCCAGTTGCGCAGAGTCGAGATGAGGAACTCCGGGGTTCCGAAACCCCGGATCTCCGGCGAGCACTCGTCGACGATCTGGTCGAGGTTCGGATTAGTCTGCTCCAGCTGGCTCATCGCCGTGGGCGAGCCGAAGTAACAGTGCCACGCGATGCCGGCCAGGTCCGGCCCGGCAGTGGCGTCCGAGGCCAGCGGGCTCGCGTATCCGGCGTAGCGGTCCCAGCTCAGGTCGTTACCGTAGATCTTCGGGTGAAGCCCGGCCTGTCCCAGCGCGGGGACGAGGTTGTTCGCGATGAACTGAGCCTCGTCTGACTCGGGGAAGTTCAGCCCGGGATAGCCGCTCCCGCCAGATCCCGAGGTCGGCTCGTTGGCCGGCGTGATCGCATCGATCGGCATACCGGCGTTGGTGTAGGCCTGGATGAACTTCACGAGGTACTGGGCGTAGCTCTGGTAGTACTGGGTGAGCAGGTCTCCGCCGTGGTTCGAGTTGCCCAGCGAGTCGTTGCTCTTCATCCAGGCAGGCGGGCTCCACGGGTTGGCCAGGATCTCCAGGCTCGGGTTGGTCTGGAGCACCTGCTGGAGCGTGGGGATGATGTAGGACGTGTCGTGCGAGATGTCGAAGTGGTCGAGGTTGGCGTCGGTGCCCCCCGGCGGGTTGTCGTCGTAGCTGTACGCGGAACCCACGGTCATCGCGCCGGTGGCGCCGATTCCGACGCGCAGGAAGTTCAGGTGGATCGGCGGGGTGGTTGATGCGGCGTTCGGCTGACCGAAGAGGTTCTGGATGAGCGTGGCGCGATCGGCCGACGCCATGCCGTTGAACACGTAGGCCGAGCTGTCGGTCATCGCCGCACCGAGGCCCCGGAACTGCTGGTAGCGAACTTGATCATTGATGTTGATCAACTCGTCGACGCCCTGCGGGGGAGTGCTCGACGTGGTGGGGCCGGGCTGGGCCGCCATGTTCTGCGACAGCGTCGAGTCGGTCTGCACCACCTGAACGTTCGGTGGCGGCGGTGGCGGTGGGGGCGGCGGCGGAGGGGGAGGCGGTGGCGGCGGCGTCCGGGCCGTGATCAACGCGTTCAGCTGCGCGACGAGGCGGTTAACGGCACTGGCCTCGTTGGTAAGTCTCGCTTTCCTGCGCGACGCGCGGGCGAGGTCGGCGGTCAGAGCCTTCCTCGTGATGTGGGGCAGACGGTGCTGCCGCCTGAGCGCCTGGGCAACCGTCGCGTAGGACTTCTGCTGGGCGCGGAGTTCTGAGTCGATCCCGAGGGTGACGAGCCCCGTGAGTGCATCACGGGGCGCGGCGAGTTGGGTGTAGCTGAGCTCGGTCTGATCGACCGCCAACCTGGCGGCCTCGGTCGGCCGGCCCTTGCCCCCGGCGAATATCTCAAGTTCGATCCCCGCGAGCCGGCTCAGCGCCGATGGCCCGAGGTAGAGCACGATCTGCGAGCCATTGCGCACAACCCCGGCCCCGGGGGGCGTATGCGTGTGGAGCACCCGCTCGGGGCTGAACACGTCCACGGTCTGCGCATGGACCTTGCCGTGCTTGAGGATCGGCACACGGGTTGGAGTGAATCCACCGCCCTCGTCGACCAGGGCGGAGGTCGCGGTGGCCGGCGGATTCGAAGTCAGGACCAGCGCGACCCGCCCGTTGACCAGATCACCCTGACCCAGGTAGCGCTCGACGTTGCCTCGGAAGGTGGCGGTCACGATCAAGCCGAGCGCGCCGTCCGCGGTCGCGCTGATCGACTGAAGCGTGATCGCGCGGCGCTCGGCGGTGGTCAGCCGGGGCGTTTTGACCGTGGGCCGTTCGGGCTGGGTCACGGTCCCGCCGGCGGCGGAAGAGACGAAGGTCGCCGTCGCGAGCGCGGTGGCAGTTAGTGCCAACCACGTGCGCCGCCCCGCGCCGCCAATGAGACCCTGAACGCCCACCCGCCGCCGAGTGTAGCGGCGGCGGGCCCAGGCATCACGAGCAGGCTGCGTGGCGCGCTCGCGGGCGGGCTGGGTCTAGAGCGGCGGGACCTGGTTGTTGACCTGCGGCCCGTGGTACAGGTGATCGTGGTCGCTGCACGACGAGGCCGGGAAGAAGAACTGGACGCTGTCGCTGCGCACGTTGTTGTAGCTGGCGAACAGCGTCACGTGGCCAGTCGTGCCTACCTTGCACCGCGGGTCGGTGCTGCTCTTCACCTTGACGATGATCTTCATGATGTTCCCGGGCACACCCCACATCACCGCATGGTGGGAGTGATAGACCAGGTGGTGCTGGACGGTCATGATGATCAGGCGGTCGGGGTGATCTCGGACGCGGTCGACCTGGCACAGGATCCCGGAGACCGTGTTCGCGTTCAGGTCGATGTCGCCGTGCCCACGGGCGTAGCTGCCGGTCGGCCCGCTGATCGGCTGTCCCGTGTGGAATCCCCACGGCGGAATGCCCTGGACGATCGGGACCTGGGAGCAGTACTGAACGTCGGCGTTGGCCGACCCGGTTGTGGCGATCAGCGCCAGCAGCGGAGTCAGCACCAAGACGGCCAATCCGATCCGGCGCGCGGTGTGGTTCTTGGACATGTCGAAAAACTCTAACCCCGAAGCCACGATCCCGTAACCCGAGCCGGTGGCGGCGATCCATACTAGTCCGAGCCGACGGTCAGTTTGGTTGAGGTTCTGTGAGCTTATGTGCGCCTGGGACGTCACTAGAACCGGGTCGAGTTCGCATTTATGATCGCCCGGGCCCGAGTGGCCGTGCATCCGCGATGACTGATCAGTCGACGAAACCCGTACCAGCTCTGCGCGCGCCTGTGACGCGAGCCGCCCTCCTGGCCGCCGCCATGGCGGCGCTCGTCGCATCCGGCTGCGGGAGCTCGGCGACGACGCCGGCGGTCACCAAGACGACTCCACCAGGTCTGACCATGCCGCGCGTCCCGGCACGCGACCGGTTTATCGGCAGCCTCAGCGAGGGCACCGGCGCGCTGGCCGGCGCGGGAGACGTGGTGGAGACCCGGCTTCAGGCGCCCGGGACGACCGGAACCCGTCGACTGACGCTCTGGATCCTCAGTACTCGCTGTAGACGAGGTAGGGCGTGTACCCATCTGAGTGGGAGCCTGCGCGGACAGCTGACAACCGAACGGTCACTGCCCGACGTCGGCCGGCGCTACGCGATCACTGCCGACGGCTCGCTCAACCCGATCGGCGCCGTCACGGCCACGGGAACCGCCGGCGGCACCGGCAACATCAACTTCGGCTTCGAGGCGTTCGAGCTCACGTTGACTGGGAAGCGTGGGTCGACGCGGCTGAGTGCCCGCAGTAGCCACGTCCCGGCGTTCACTTCGCCGTGAGGACCGGAGCCGGTAGCAGCCCGGGTGGGCTGCTACCGGCGCACCGGGACGTTGCGTCTACGAGACGTTCAGCGCGGTGTCGTCGATCACGAACGAGGTCTGGAGCGAGGAATCCTCGGTTCCTGTGAACTTGATCGTGACCGTCTGACCGGCAAACGACGCCAGGTTGACCAACTTCTGGGCGTAGCCACTGTTGTGGTTGAGGTTGCTGTAGGTGGCAAGCGTGGTCGAGCCCGCCTGCACCGTCAGCTTGTCGTACGCGGTCGTGGTCGTCCTCTCGGCGGTGTCGATGTGCAGCCAAAAGCTGAACGTGTAGTTCGTGCAGCCGCTCGGAACGGTCACGGTCTGCGACAGCGTGTCGGTATGCGTCGTTCCGTAACCGTCGAGCCACGCGTAGTAGCTACCCGAGTGGGCGGTCTCACCGGCGCCGTTGGGGTTGATCACCCCGGCGGTGGACGTCCAAGGAGCGGCCGAGCCGGTCTCGAACCCGGGGTTCCCGAGCAGCTGTTTGGCCGTGCAGCCACCGCCGCCACCGGTCGTGTTCACCGTCCAGGTGAACGAGACCGAACCACTTACTCCGGTCGTGTCCTTGGCCGCGGCCGTCGTGGTGTACGTACCGGCGGTCGTCGGGGTGCCGCTGATCACGCCGCTCGAGCTGTTGATCGAGAGGCCGGCCGGGAGGCCGGTAGCCGAATAGGTCAGCGTCTGACCCGAGGCCGAGTCCGTGGCGTGGATCTGGAGGCTGACGCTCGTCCCGACCGTGCTGGTCTGGTTGCCCGGGTTGGTCACGGTGACCGTATTCCCGCCGCCACCGTTGGTCACGATCGGGTGGGAGACCTCGCAGCCGCCGGAGCCGTTATTGAAGTCGTTGGCCCACGTCGACTGCACCGCGAACGTGCCGGTGGTTAGCGTGATGTTCTGTGAGGCGCCTTGGCCGGAACTGATCCAGGCGCACTTGTCGCCGTTCTCCTCGCCGTTCGCGTCGATCCAGCCGCCGGCCGGCCACGTGTCGGTGTCCGTCTCCGCGTATTCGTGACCCTCGACGATCGTGACGCCGTCCAGTGTGCCGGGGCTGTTGACGAACCCCTGGCCGCACGAGGCTCCCGCGTCCGGGATGTAAGGCAGGTTCGTGAAGGCCAGCGTCCCATCGGACGAGCTCACGGCGCCACCGCTGAGCGTCGAGTCACCGGTGTAGTCGTGCCAGGCGCAGAAGCCCTGAGACTTGTAGTTGTCGGGATTGGTTCCGTGGGGGGACACGATCACGTATTGGGCGTTGGTGTTCGACGCCTGCGTGGTGTTCCCGAAGTGGGTGGCGGCGTTGACCGCCTCGACCCCGATCGCATGCCCGCTGGCCGTCGCCGGCGCAGCCACCGAGGTGTCCTCCCACACACCGGCCAGCGCGCCGCCGGTTGGATAGCCGACGTGCTGGGTGCTTGACGCCGGGCAGGTCTGCGCGCCGGTCGCCACGCCGTTGCAGTACTGGGTCATGACGCCCGACCAGGTTTCCCCGCCCGTCCCGATGCCGTTGAAAAAGGCCTGGAGGTCAGGCGCGACCCCGCTCGAGTCACCACTGAACGTCGCGTAGCCCGACCCGTTCGTGCCCTGTGTACCCCACTGCGAGCCCCAGAAGACGAGGTAGACCTTCTCTGCACCGGTCGTAACTCCCGCGCCGGTCGAGGCGCCCTGAAAGGTCAGGTTGTTGGCTGACGCCACGGTTACCTGCGGAGCGCCCTTGACCTTCGGATGGCCGCGAAACGGCACCGCCCCATGGCGGTAGGCATGGCCCTGCAGATAAGCCGGCTTCGCGGCCTGGGCGGCTGCGGGTGCCAGCAGTACGAGCGCCACCGCGCACAGCGACACGCGGATCCGGGTCGTCGGCGTACCGAGACCCGGCGTCCCCCTCTTCATAGGTTCTCCCTTGGACGTGTGGTCGGTCCCGGCGCGTTTCATACCACCGTTGCCGCGCGAGGGAAAGGGCCGTACAGCGATCCGCGTTCCAGATCGCAAAGTCTCGTGAGATTTCGTAATAGTCCGCGGCGATGGGACGGCAATGCTGATCACCGCGGTCGAGACGGTCCCGCTGAGGATCCCCTTCAAGGACGACACATCGGCGGACGCCGGGTGGGGTCCGGCGCACCTGCCGGCAGTGGACGCGTTACTGGTCAAGGTGACGACCGATCAGGGATACGAAGGGTGGGGCGAGGCGTTCGGGCTCCAGGCAACCGCGGTCACGCAACGGGCGATCGACGACCTGATCACGCCGCTGTGCATCGGACAGGACGCCTCGCGGATTGCTGCACTCACGCGGGATATCCAGGAGAAGCTCCAGGTCTTCGGGCGAGGCGGGCCCGTGATGTACGGCCTCTCCGCCGTGGACATCGCGCTGTGGGACATCGCGGGTAAGGCCGCCGGCGCGCCTGTCTATCGCCTGCTCGGCGGGGGTGGCGACGATCTGGCCTGTTACGCGAGCCTGGAGGCATATTCAGAGCCATCGCTCGTCCGCGCCCGCGTCCGGCACGCGATCGATGCCGGCTTCACCAGCCTGAAGCTGCACGAGACAGAACTCTCGGCGATTCGGGCCGCCCGTGAAGAGGCAGGGCCAGACGCGGAGATCATGGTCGACGTGAACTGCGCCTGGAGCCTCGGGCAGACCCGAGCGCTGGCCAAGGAGCTCACCGAGATCCGGTTGAAATGGCTGGAAGAGCCGGTCTGGCCCCCGGAGAACTACGACGCCCTGGCCGAGCTCCGCAGGAGCGAGGGTATTGCCATCGCCGCGGGAGAGAACGTGGGAACGCTGATGGAGTTCGATCGACTGCTCGCCGCCGGCGCCGTCGACTTCGTCCAACCCAGCCCGGCCAAGATGGGAGGCGTAACCGAGCTGTGCAAGGTGTTTCCGATCGCGGCGGCGCACAACGCCAACGTGATGCCGCACAGCTTCTACGACGGTCCCGGCCTGCTCGCCGCGATGCATCTCGTGAGCGCGCTGGGAACCGTCGACTCGCTGATCGAGTGGCGCTATTTCGATCTCGAGGCCCAAATCCTCGGGGATACCGTCAACCCCGAGAACGGCCGGATCAAGCTCCCGCATGGCCCCGGGCTCGGAATCGATCCCGATCCGGATGTGATCCGGGCTTACCGGAGGGGGTAGTCGGAGACTTCACCGCGCGCGATGGTGGCGGCGCGTGGGGCAAGAAAAGTCATGCGCTTGCGGGAAGGCGCGGGCTTCCGCGGCGTCTTAAGCACCGTCAAAGCTGGAGCGGATTCGCCCGGTGCCGACTCGGCGCCCACCGGCGAGAACGCGCACGTCGCCGGTGACGTGCGCCGACGCCCCACGCCGCGAGCCGCTCGTCCGCGCCCGCTGAGGGGCGTGACGGCGGCCGCACGAGCCGATCGGAGCAGAGCAATGAGCATTCACTCTCAGTCGCGCGAGCAGTCGCTGACCAGCCGGCGTGCGTTCATCGGCGCCGGAGCGGGCGTGGTGGGCGCCGGCGTGCTGGGAGGGGCCGGACTGTCGGCCGCACCGGCGTTCGCCAAGGGCAGCCTCAGTCAGGGCGATGCAGCGATCCTGCGGTTCCTGTCCGCAGCGGAGATTCTCGAGACCGACCTGTGGCAGCAATACAACGAGCTGTGCGGGATCCAGGATCGCGAGGTATCGGGCGGGAGCGGCAACAAGGCGTTCACCCAGGCGCTGACCCAACTCGACTCGGACATGGCCCAGTACGTCCACGACAACACCGAGGACGAGTTCACTCACTTCACCTTCCTCAACGCCTACCTGAAATCGCGAGGAGCCCAGCCCGTTGACCTCGGGCAGTTCCGCACGTTGCCCGGCAGCACGGCCAGCGGCGCAGCGAACCACAAGCGACTCACCAACCTGATGGAGCTGACCGTCGACACGAGTTGGTGGACCCGGTACCGCTCACGCCACGGCAATCCCGACCTCGGCGAAACCTTCGCCCAGGCCATTCCCGGGCTGATGCGCGGCCGGTTTCCGGCCATCCCACGCAGCGACGCCGACCTCAAGCCGGCCAAGCACCTTCAGGCAATCGCCAATACCGCGGGCTTCCACTTCGCGACGATTGAACAGGGCGGCACCAGCCTTTATCCCGCGCTAGCCCAGCGGGTCACCGACCCCGAAGTGCTGCGTGTCGTGCTCAGCATCGGCCCGACCGAGGCGATGCACTTCCAGACGTGGAGTGACAAGGCCGGCAACGCGCCGCCGTTGACCGACCCCACCAACGGCCTCGTGTTCCCCGACCTCAACAAGAAGCCGTTCGCGGGAGAGAACTTCCAGACCAACCTGATCATGCCAGAGCCGACCAAGTTCCTCAGCCGCAAGTTCCCGGCCGTCTCGATCGTCCGACCCACCGAGACGAAGGGGATCGCCATGGCCGTGGTCCAGTTCCTGACCGCCATGGGGCTGTTCCGTGGCCAGTCCCCCGCCTTCTTCTCGACGATGACCACGCTGGCTCAGCAGGCCGACGCCGCTCGCAGGCATTGACGCGGTGCCCAGGAGGTCTTTACGGGTGATACGCCCACGTCAAGATGACGTTCCCACGCTGACACCGATAGCGAGCCGGAATCGGCTTGTTCTCGACTTCGCGCTGAGTCACCCGGCAGCGAAACCTGTCAACGATGAATCCCAGCCCGTGTGTTCCAGGGATCAGCTTGCTCTTGCCAAAGGAGTCGGCGACAACGCGCCGTGCCACACCCTCCGGTACGGCGTCGTCCACGACGGTGTGCACGCTCTGGCCTCGGGGCGGTCACCCGTCGCAGCTGCATGTCTCGCGGTGCAGCCCTTCGGTTACCTACCGAACGATAAGCGACGGGTGAGCCAGGAGTTTTATCCGTGGTGGGCTACACGGACCACAGAGCTTGGGTGGGTGAGAGCCGCGCGGCGCGCAGGGCGGGCACGAGCCCGGCGACCGCGCCGATGATGAGCGAGGCGGCGATGCCGCCGGCCCAGGCTTCGGTGGGGATGACGGTGGCCCAGTGTTTGATGTGGGCGTAGACGACGGTGGACGCGGCGCCCAGGGTGACGCCGACGGCGCCGCCGAGGAGTCCGAGTAGGACCGCTTCGGAGAGGAACTGGATGCGGATGTGGCTCTTGGTGGCGCCGAGGGCGCGGCGCAGTCCGATCTCGGAGCGGCGTTCGAGGACGGAGATGATCATGATGTTGGCAACACCAACCGCGCCGACCAGAAGGGCGACGGCGCCGAGCCCGAGGAACAGGCCATTGAGAGCGCTTTTGGCGTCGGCTTGGGCGACCAGGGCGGCGGAGGGTTGGCTGACGTTGACCTCGTTGGGGTTCTCCGGGTTTGCGGTGGCGGCGAGGAGGCTGTCGACGGCGTTGACCTGATCGTTTTGGGCGCGGAGGTAGATCGTGGAGGGATGGCCGTCGAAGCCCAGGTATTTCTTCGCCGCGGGATAGCCGACCAGGACGGAGGTGTCGATGGCAGAGGCGAGCACGGCGGGTTTGAGAACGCCGCCGATGTAGAACCACTGGCTGCCCATCCAGATGCGCTCGCCGGAGTAGATGCGGTCGATGCCGAGCAGCCGGGCCGCGGTGGCGCCGAGGATGGCGACGGGTTCTTGGGCGGTGGCAGCGTTGAGATAGTGGGCTTGGGCGACGGTGGTGGCGAGGACCGAGAGAAGACCCAGGCTGGCGGCTTGGACGGTCATCCCCCTGGTGTCGACCGAGGGGATGTAGGGGGTGCGAAAGGCGTTGACGCCATTGACCGCTCCGGTGGTCTGGACCTGCTGCACACCGCTGATCCGGCCGATCATGCCCGGCGCAGTCGTCGGCAGCTCTGCGGTGCCGCCAGTGAAGCTCTGCCCATTGCTGACGGTCAGCAGGTTGGTCCCGAGCTGGTTGATCTCGTCCAGCAGGCCGGCCTGGGAGGAGGCGGACAGGCCGAGCACGGCGACGATGGCGGCCACGCCGATGGC
The DNA here is from genome assembly GCA_963834675.1 of uncultured Solirubrobacterales bacterium. Lineage (GTDB taxonomy): Bacteria > Actinomycetota > Thermoleophilia > Solirubrobacterales > Solirubrobacteraceae > Palsa-465. Next base: position 1,494,138 of record CAWICS010000004.1, on the reverse strand, counting down.
GATCCCGAGAGCGGACAGGCCGGCCCGCAGCTTTCGTGTGCGTAGTCCAACGGTGGACAGCTGAGTCAGGTCATAGAGCTGTAGCCGCTTCCGGCTCGAGATGGCGCTGGCGGTCACGACGGCTCCCCGCCGACGGTTGAGCCCGATGTGGTCTGCATGGCGAGGCCGGTGTCGGCGACGATGTGGCCGTCGAGGATCTCGACCTTGCGCGGCATCCGCTCGGCAATGTCGTGGTCGTGGGTGATGACCACGATCGTCGAGCCGGCCTGGTGGAGCTCCTCGATCAGGCCCAGAATGGCGCGGCCGGTGGCTTGGTCGAGGTTGCCGGTCGGCTCGTCGGCAAGCACGATGGCGGGCTGGCCGACGAGGGCCCGGGCGATCGCGACCCGTTGGCGCTGCCCGCCCGAGAGCTGGGTGGGACGGGCATCCTGGCGCTCGGCCAGGCCGACCAGCTCGAGAGCATCGAGGGCGCTCTGGCGGCGCTGCTTGACCGGAACGCCGGCGTAGAGCAGTCCGTCGGCCACGTTGTCCAACACGGTGGCGTGCTCGGCCAGGAAGAACTGCTGGAAGATGAACCCGATCCGGGTGGCCCTCAGGTAGGCCACGTCCTCGTCGGGCATCGTGGCCACGTCCAACCCGGTGATCCGCACCCGGCCGGTGGTGGGCCGGTCGAGGGTCCCCATCAGTTGCAACAGGGTCGTCTTGCCCGACCCCGACGGCCCGACGATCCCGACAAGCTCCCCGTGGCCAATGGTGATGCTCACCCCGCGCAGAGCCTGGACCGGCGGCTCGTCGGGATAGCTCTTGGTCACATCGTCGACCTCCAGCACCGGGGTGGCGGTCATGTGGCCGGGACCACCACGTGCTGTCCGGCGGACAGCCCTGAGCCGCTGACCTGCACCAGTCCGTCGGCGTCGTCGAACAGTCCGAGCGACACCGGCACCAGATGGTTCCTCGCGCCGGCGCCGGCGACCTCAACCGCGTAGCCACCGCTCGACCGGGCCAGCAGCGCGGTCACTGGTACCACCAGCGCGCCCCGCACGCTGGCCGTGGTGATGCCGACCTGCACGGGGGCCTGATCCCACTTGCCGGTGGCGGCCGGGTCAGAGGGGGCGACGTCCATGGTGATCGTCGGCGCGGCGCTGCTCCCCGAGCCGCCCGACGAGCAGGTGTCCGTTCCCGGCGCAGCGGAGCTGGAGTTCGATCCCCCCGACCCCGAGCTCGCTGGGCAACTGGCGACCGCCCCCACCGAGGAGACGACACCCGGGGTGGCCTGATTGTTGGGCAGGGTGATCATCACCTTGTCCCCGACCGCCACGTCGGTCTGTTGCGACGCGTCCAACGCCACCTGCACCTGGCGAGTGGTCGAGGTGGCCTGCATCACCGTCTGGCCGGGCTGGGCGATACCCCCGGGCTGAGCTGACGTGTTCGTCACCCGCACGGCAGTGGGCTCGAACACCGCTTGGCCAAGCGTCAGCCGGCCGTTCTGGGTCACGCTCAGGGCGGCCTGAAGCTTCTTCACGGCCGTCACGGTCGCCGACCCGAAGGAGGCGGAGGTCCGGCTGAGCTGACCCGATGTGGCATAGCCGAGCGCGACCAGATCAGCGTTGAGCTGCGCGACGTCGGGGCCGCTCGCTCCGGCCGAGAGGGTCCGATAGGCAGGCGTCGAGCCATACAGCAACACCACCGGCTGGTCGTTCACCCGGTAGAGCGCCCGACCCTGAGAGATCGCCTGGCCGGCCACTGGCAGCTTGGTGTATGTCCCGCGGGCGTGGTTGATCAACGAGTACGGCGAGCCGTCCGGTCGCGCGCGATAGGTGAGGGTCCCCGCCTGGGAGACCATGGCCGAGAGAGTCCTCTGCTCCACCTGCGCGGTATTCGCCGACGTCGGTTGTGCCGCCAGGGCCTGTTGCTTGCCGCCGGCCCATATGACCGCGCCGCCGGCGGCAGTGGCGGCAGTCAGGACAGCCACCGCCGCCAACGCCCATATCTTCCGCGTCACCGCTGGACCCCCGCGGCCGCTGCCGCATCGCGACAGCTCCGCATCGCCGCGTTGAGGATGGTCATCCCCCCGGGTTCCGCGGAGGATGGGATTCGATTCGTGTCGACGAGGGGGCCATTTGGGAGCGGGTCCGGGAAGTCCTTCACGCCGTGCTCGCGGATGCACTGGGCAAACCTGAGGCCCGCCTGCTGCTGCTGGGAGCTCCGCTTGGTGCCCGTGAACCCCGCAGGCTCCAGGTCCTTGCATGCGTTGATGGCCTGCTTGAACGCCGGTGTGCTCGTGTTCACCGACGAGCCGTTCGCTACCGCATCGATCGTGAGCTTGCCCGACGCGTCCGGGTCAGGGAACTGGCTGACCCCGTTGTGGCGCATGCACTCGGCGAACTTCACGGACTTCTGAGCATTGGCCAAGGTGTTGTCGCTGCCCCCGCTGCCGGTGCCGGTCTGGGTATCGGCAGCTGCGCCCGATCCGCAGGCGCTGATCAGGGCAGCCAGGGCGATCAGCGTAAGCGCGGCGAGCGGCCGTCGTCTTCTGTTCATGGTTCTCCTGCAGATCGTGATTTGCGTTGACATCAGTTCTGCGCCGAGGCGCCAGGAGGAGCGAGCGCCCCCGGAGGGCCGTGTCTGCCAGCGTCGACCAGCTGCGTGGCGGCCTCGCCCGCGGCGGCGAGGAGCAGCGACGTGTCACTGCCCTCCCCCTGCCCCAGCACGACGCCGACCGCGGTCACCCTGCGCGCGTCGACCGTCACGCTCGTGAAGAACGCGAGACACCCCCCGGCCGCGGAGTCCGACCCAGTCTTACCGGCGTAGCCCTCGGCGATGAGGGGGTTGTAGTTGGTGAGTGTGCCGGCGACCGGGAGCGTCACGCTGGGCATCGAGACGATCTCGCGGAAGACCGGGAACCGCATCGCCCGCTGGAAAACGCGCAGCTGGTCGGCGGCGGTGGAGACCGTGCCCGGATCGAACCCGCTCGGATCGGTGTAGATCGTGTGGTCCATACCGAGCGCGTGGGCCTCAGCGTTCATCTCGTCGATGAAGCGCGTCTCGCTGCCTGCCACCTGCACTGCGAGCATCCAGGCGATGTTGTTGGCGGAGGGGATCAACAGCGCCTCCAGCAGCTGGCGCTCGGTCAGCTGCTCGCCGGGCCGCACCGCCACGATCGACTGGTCACGGGCCTCGAGCTGCGCCTGGGTCTGGGTGACGGTGATCGTGAACCCGTCCCGAGCGTCGCTCAGGGGGTAGCGCTCGAGCGTCAGGTAGGCGGTCATCACCTTGGCCAGGCTGGCGATCGGAGCGGGCTGCTCGTGCGGGCTCACGGCCGGCCGGCCCTTGCCGAGCACGAACGCCGCCTGTCCCTGTTGCGGCCAGCTGACCGACGACGAGTAGGTACGGCCCCTGTCGTTGGCCGGGTGGCGGCCTGCCACGAACGCCATGTAGGCGAGGAGTGGAGCGAGTACCGTGCCGAGCAGCAAGCGGCGGCGACGCCGGCCGTACACGGTCGTTCGGGTACGGTGGGTTCGTGTTCGTGCCGGTTGCCTGTAGCTCACGCCCTCCAGTCAATGCCGCGTGGTGTTGCCAGCACGTATTTGGTTTTTGATATGCCGACGATATGTCTCGGCTGACAGCATCAGAGGGCATGCGTGTGCTGATCGTTGAGGACGAGCCTTACATGGCGGAAGCCATCCGGGATGGGCTACGTCTGGAAGCGATTGCGGCCGACATCGCCGGCGACGGCGACAGCGCGCTCGAGCTGCTCGGTCTCAACGCCTACGACATCGCGGTCCTGGACCGCGACATCCCAGGGCCCTCCGGAGACGAGGTCGCCGAACGCATCATCGCCTCCGGCAGCGGCATGCTCATTCTCATGCTCACCGCTGCGGACCGGCTCGACGACAAGGCCTCAGGGTTCGGACTCGGCGCTGATGACTACCTCACGAAGCCGTTCGAACTCCGAGAGCTGGTACTCCGTCTCAGAGCGCTCGACCGCAGGCGCGCTCACAACCGGCCACCCGTGCGAGAGATCGCAGGTCTGCGCCTGGATCCGTTCCGCCGCGAGGTCTACCGCGACGGCCGCTACGTCCAGCTCACCCGCAAGCAATTCGCCGTGCTCGAAGTCCTCATCGCCGCCGAAGGCGGCGTCGTCAGCGCCGAAGAGCTCCTCAGCCGGGCGTGGGATGAGAACGCCGACCCGTTCACCAACGCCGTGCGCATCACCGTTTCGGCACTACGCAAACGGCTCGGCGAGCCCTGGATCATCGCCACCGTCGCGGGCGCCGGGTACCGAATCGACGCAGAACCAGACGCCGGTCCCGACGGAGGAGACCGTGGTTAGAACCCCTGGCCTGGCGCAGCGGCTCCCCCGCCCCTCGCTCGCCAGGCTCGCCCCGAGTCGGATGCTTCACCTGCCCGCGCGTACCGTCCGCCTGCGCCTGACGCTGCTCTACAGCGGCCTGTTCTTCGTCTCGGGACTGGCGCTGCTAGTGACCACCTACCTGATCTTCCGAAGCAACAGCGGGGTCGACCTCATCGTCCCGACGGGGATTTCACGTCACTCGATCGGCCCGGCCGCTCTCGACGAGGTGCGCAAAATGTTCGCCCGCTCCGTCGAACGTAACAGCCATGGTCTTCACCAGGGGCTCATCCAGTCCGGGATCGCGCTGGCGGTCATGACCGCGGTCTCGATCGTGCTCGGCTGGCTGGTCGCGGGCCGGGTCCTGCGCCCGCTGCGGGCGATGACGGCGGCTACGCGGCAGATCTCCGAGCGCAGCCTGCACGAGCGCCTCGCGCTCTCGGGGCCTCGCGACGAGCTGAAGGATCTTGCCGACACCGTCGACGGCCTGCTGGCCCGACTCGAGACCCACGTCGCCGAACAGCAGAGGTTTGCGGCCAACGCCTCCCACGAACTGCGCACCCCCCTGGCGATCACGCAAACCCTTCTCGAGGTGGCCCGCAGCGATCCAAATGGGAACAACGGCGAACTTGTCGACCGTATCCACACCGTCAACACTCGAGCGATCGACCTCACCGAAGCACTGCTTCTGCTCAGCCGCGCTGACCAGCGGTCCTTCACCCGAGAGCACGTCGACCTCTCGCTAATAGCGGAAGAAGCCACCGAGACGCTCCTGCCCCTCGCGGAAAAGCACGGTGTCACCATCGAGACCTCCGGCGAGATGGCCCCCACGTACGGCTCCCGCACGCTGTTACTGCAGTTGGGCACGAACCTCGTACACAACGCGATCATCCACAACCTGCCTGAGCAGGGCACCGTGCGGGTGACGACCGGCGTTCAGCGGGGGAGCGTGGAGCTCACTGTCGAGAACACCGGCGAGAAACTCACCCCAGAGCTGGTGTCAACGCTCCACGAGCCGTTCCTTCGCGGCACCGAACGCGTACGCACCGACCACGCAGGCGTCGGCCTCGGCCTGGCAATTGTCAAGAGCATCGCGGAGGCACACGACGGGACCCTCACCCTCACTCCCCGGGCCAGGGGCGGGCTCTGCGTCACGGTGCAACTACCTGTCGCGCCGTCGCAGAATGGCAGATGACCTCAGGGGAACGGGCGCAGCCCCGGCTCAGGGGATCACCGTTCTCGGTGCCTCCCGTGTTCTCGACGGCTCCCGTTGAGCACGCGGAAATGCTGGAAGGAGACCTTCAGGTCGCTCGTCGTCGCGGCGCCGTTCCAGGCGAACAATCCCACCTCGACGTTGCTGAGGCTCGCCCCGACGTTGTAGATGGGGGTGAAATGAGTGCCGTCCGTCGAGTAGTACGTCGTATAACGCGACCCGAACTTGTCCATCGCCAGCCATACGGAGTTCGAACTCAGCACGCCGCTCGTGGGGAGCGTGGTGAGCACCTGCGTGATCTGCTTGCCGGCGAGGTTCTGGTTGTCGGAGGTCGTCTCGGCCAGCTGCGCCGCGCCGTTTGAGTACTCCCAGTCGAGCTTCAGCCAGTTCGCGTCGTCCTGGTAGGCGATCATGCCGCCCTGCTGGTTGGCCACGTGGGGGGCTGTGCTGAAGGTGAGCTTGGACACCATCGCCCAGTTGCCCAGCGCCGGCTGAAGGAGGACGTTGCGCGCAGGTGGGTTGGTGCCGCTCAGGTCCCCTTGCTCGGGCGTGATGGTCAGGGCCCCGCCCGATACCTGCTCGGCCGCCGGATCCTGCCGTAGCCAGGTCCACTGCGGTCCCACGCTCGTGCCGCTGAAGTCATCGCTGCGGGCGCGGTGGGCGAAGTAGACGGTATAGGTCTGGGCGATGCCATCGGGGCCGGTTACGGTGGCCGTCGCGTGGCCGGGGACGGAACCGGCCTGGCTGACCGCCACGCTCGCGGCGCGATCGGGTGAGCTGGCGCGAATCCTGGGGGCCGGCGCGCCGTCCGGCACGATCACGTCGTAGCGATACGTGTCGGGGTGGAAGCCCTGCAGTTGCCGGCCGTCCACCGTCAAGCTGTCGAGCTCCGACAGGACCCTGACCACGAACTGCGTCGAGCGCGTGACACCGCGGTACGTGACGGTTGCGGTGATCGTCGCCACGCCGTTGCGGAGCGTCCGGATCGTGTCGCCTCGCCCGGTTGCGACCACGTCCGGATGGTCGCTCGAGAAGGTGAATCGAGTTCCGGCCGGGAACGACCTGCTGTGCCCCGGCTCGATGAACCCGTACAACGATTCGTCGCTCATCGACAGCGTGAGGTGCGGAATCACCGTCGCGTGCTCCGGATACATGACGCGCGACTGGATCCCTCGCTCGGCATCTCCCTGCATGACCGGCTTCGCCGTCAGCACGGAGGGGACGGGAGTCAGGCGCCCATCGACGGTCACGTCCCGCTGAGCGAGGATGTCGCTGTCCGCAGCCGAGTTCGCGATCGCTACGCCGTAGCGCCCGTCATACACCTCGTAGCGGTTGGCGCTCTGGTTGAAGAATGCGAGCTTCGGTACCGACACGGTGAGGGTCACCGTCTTGGTCTGGCTCGGACCGAGTTCGACCTGCTGGAAGCCCTCCAGTCGCTTGATCGGCAGCTGCATCGACGCCGGCGCGTCCGGAGTGCTGACGTACAACTGCACCAGGTCTTTGCCGAGCGTCGAGCCCGTGTTCGTCACATCGACGCTGACATGGAAGGTGTCGTTGGCGTTCAGGCGCGTCCGGTCGATTCTCATGTTCGAGGTCTTGAACGCCGTATAGCTCAGTCCATACCCGAATGGGAACGACTCGGGGCCGCGGTAGTACATGTAAGTGCGGCCCGGGCTGGTCGCGCTCGGGCGGATGCTGTAGTCGTCGAGCGCCGGCAGGTCACTAGCGTTCTGGTACCAGGTGAACGGTATGTGACCACTGGGGTTGTAGTTGCCGAGCACCACGTCCGCGAGGGCGTCGCCCTTGCGCTGGCCGTTGTACGAGGTCCACAGTAGCGACGGGACGTTGCCGAGGAAGCTGTCCACGTCGACCTGGCCGATTGCCTCGACGACCGCCGCGGTGTTGGGGTTCTTCGCCGCGACGTCGTTGATCAGTTGAGCCTGCGCGCCCGGGAGCGCCATGTCGGTACGGTCGACGAACTCGTTCGCGGTGCTGTCGTCGGTCCCGGTGTACACGATCACGTCGTCGTAGTTGGCGGCCGCGTTGACCGCGTTCTGGTCGATCGTGGTCAGCTGCGAGGCATTCGTCGGGCTTCCCGTGAATCCGTTGTAGAAGTCGACTGTCGCGTTCGGGTTGACGGCCTGGATGGCCTGCTTGAGCCCCTCGTACGGAGTCACCTCCTTGGCCATGCCCGGTGCCCCCTGGTCGCTCGAATATCCACCGAGGTACATTGCGCCCGCCGCGGCGCCGGTGGAGCCGACTTCCCCTCTGGGCGTTGGGTTGGCCAGGTAGCCGATCACCGCGACCTTGAACGGGCCGCTGGTTGGGACGTGCATCGGCAGCACCGTGCCCGAGGCGCCGTTCTTGAGCGTCGTGTTCGAGTTCTTGAGCAGCACGAACCCGCGGTCGGCGACCTGCCGTGCAAGCTGCAGGCGCGCCGGCGTCTCGGTCACGGCGTTGTTGGCGTCAGAGTTGGTCCAGGTTCCGGCCGGGAGCTGCGCCCGCGCCGCCTTCACCCATGGCTCGTTGGCGACGTCGTCGAACTCGCCCAGCTGCATGCGCGCGGTGAACAGCTTCACCAGCGAGGTGTCCATGTCATTTGAATTGAAGATGTCCGTCTGCGTAGGGATGTGCTCGCCCGCGGCTGCCGGCAGCGTGTTGCCGTAACCGAAGCTGTCGGCGTAGCCGGCATTGCAGTCCAGGTCCTCGCCGGCCGCGTTGGCGAACGCGCGCGCCTCGTTTACGTTCAGCGGGCGGCTGTAGCCCGGCGGCTGCCAATGATGGCCGTGATAGATCTCGTACACGGCGTCGCAGTCTGAGGTGAGATAGCCGCCGAAGCCGAATGTCTGCCGCGCCAGCGTGTCGTTCAGGTGCACGTTGGCCGGTGAGGGGATGTCGTTGACCGAGTTGTAGGCGGACATGATCGAGCCCGGGTGGGACTGCTGGATGATCTGCTTGAACTGCGCGGTGTAGTACTCGCGCAGGGTGCGCTCGTCCATGTTGGAGGTGCCGGTGAGACGGTCCGTGGGTCCGCCGAGTCGATCCCCCTCGGTGTTGTTCGCGGCGTAGTGCTTGATCGTGGCGATGGCTTTCAGGTATCCGCCGCCCTGCGGGAGCAGATTGCCCTGCTCGTCCTTGCCCTCGAGCCCGTTGACGAACTGCGACGCGATGTCCGCAGTGAGCAGGGGATCCTCCGAGAACGCCTCGTCATTGCGGCCCCAGCGCGGATCCCGCCCGAGGTTGACCGTGGGCGAGTAGAAGTCGAGGTTGAGCGAGTTGTTCGGGGCGACCTCGCGTGCCTCGTCGGAAATCGCGGTCGCCTCCTGGTACATCGTGTTCGGGTCCCAGGAGGACCCGAGCGCGAGGCTGATCGGGTACGAGGTCGTGTTGTTGAGCACGGTGCTGTTCCCCGAGGGGTTGAGCTGCAGCCGCGAGACCCCGTGCAGCGCCTCGTTCCACCACCCGTAGGCCTGCACGCCGAGGCGCGGGATCGCCGGCGCCCGACTCGAGTCCATCTGAGACGCCTTTTCGGCCAGCGTCATTCGAGACACGAGGTCCGCCGCCCGCTCGGCCGGCGAGAACATGCGGTTCAGGTAGATCGGGGTTGGGTCCGCGCTGTGGCCCCGCTTGGCTGCGGAGCCGGCGATCGGAATCGCGATCAGGACGGCGAGGACGGAGATGCCGAGGAGTAGGCGGAGACGTAGACGCAGACGCACGGGAGATACCCTTCCGAAGACGACGGGATCGCTTCCCAAGGGAGGGGGAGAGGCTTATCCACGGTTCCCCGTGGGTCGCCCAGCTCGCGCACAGCCTCTCTTTGACTGTGCCGCCCCCGTACGTTGTTGACGTCTGTCACGTGCCTCAATCTTCCCCTCGATGGTGGCGTGGGCACTTTACGTCTGGGTTTGGCGGAAGTCAAGCATCTCTGTGGTCTGCGATGGAGCAATATGTTGATCGTCAATCAAAATTCGGGCTACGGCGCCGTCGGCCCCGATAGATTCCGCTGCTGTGAGTGCTGAATGACCGACGAGGCCAGTCTCGGCCCCCGGCAGATGAACCGTCTGCGGATCATCGAGGCGCTGTACCGGCGCCCGTCGTCGAGCCGGGCCGACCTGGCGCGTGAGACGATGCTCTCCCGCGCGACGGTCTCGACGCTCATCGAGGAGCTAGTGCGGGCCGGGCTGGTCGAAGAGAACGCTGCCGCCCCGACCACCGGCGGTGCGGAAGCCGGCGTCGGACGTCCCCCCCTGTTGCTATCGCTCGTCTCTGGCGCGGCGTACGCAGTCGGGCTCGATTTCGGCCATCAACACATTCGCGTGGCCCTCTGCGACTTGTCTGGCGAACCGATCGTGGACGACTACTCACTGGCCGAGGTCGATCACGCACCGATCGAGAGTCTCGACCTGGCGCACGAGCTCGTGCGCGACGCGCTGAGCAGAGCCGAGGTGGCGCCCGACCGGCTGCTCGGCGTGGGAATGGGACTTGCGGCGCCGATCAACGCGGCGACAGGCAAGCTCGAGGCCGATGGGATCCTTCCCGGATGGCACGGGATCCGCCCGGCCGCCGAGATGGAGGCCCGCCTCGGGATCCCCGTCGCCCTCGACAACGATGCGAACCTCGGCGCGCTGGGCGAGAAGGCGTTCGGAGCCGCTCGCGGCGTCGACCATCTGGTCTACATCCGCCTCTCCGCAGGCATCGGTGCGGGTCTCATCTTCGGCGGTCACCCGTATCACGGCTTCGGTGGCGTGGCGGGGGAGATAGGCCATGTGCTGTCCGATCCCACCGGACCGATCTGTCGTTGCGGCAACCGGGGCTGCCTCGAGGCCGTGGCCAGCCCGGTCGCGGTCGCCGCACTGCTCGAGCGCAGCCTCGGCGGTCCCGTCACGGTGCCGCGCCTCCTCGAGCTCGTGGCCGAGGGTGATCGCGGCGCTCGCCGCGCGGTCGCCGACGCCGGCGAGGCGGTGGGCCGCGCCGTGTCGATGCTGGTCAACGTCGTGAACCCCGAGCTTGTCGTGGTGGGCGGCGACCTCGCCCAGGCCGGACAGGTCCTCCTGGACCCGATGACGGCCGCGATCGAGCGTCACAGCGTCGCTCCCGCAGCCGCGGCGGTCCGAATCACCGCCGGCACGCTCGGTGCCCGGGCCGAAGTGCTCGGTGCCGCCGCCCTGATCCTCGCGAAGTCCCCGCGGGCGCTGGCGGCTCGGTTGGAGACGTAGCTCTTCCGCGCGTCATGTGATAGTCCGTACCGGCCGTGACGCCGTTGGCCGTGATGCCTTCGGGGGGGCCCGCCCGGGGGCAGGAGCTGCGCGGATGCGCGCGCCTGCCGATCACATCTACTTCGTGGCCCTCTTCTCCAGGCATGTCGCGATGTCGTCCTGCCAGGAGCGCAGAAAAGCGCCGTAGTTCTCGGCGAACTGCTCAAGGTCGTGCTTGCCCGTGTCGCTGAGTGGCGTGAGCTCGTAGACGACCTCGACCTCGCTTCCTCCCTCGATCGCATCGAGCGTGACGGTGATGCTTCCCGCCCTGTGATCGGGAACGACCTGAGCGTAGGCGATTCGTCGGCCCCATTCACGGTCGGTCACAAGCCAGGTTCCCGGGTGGCCATGAGCGTCGGTCTGAAACACCGTGCCTGGCTCACTGTCATCTTCGGTCGGCGCGGGGAAGTTGGGATCCCACCCGTCTGCCCATTCGCGCTCTCCACGTGGCGTGAAAAGCTGGAAAGCCTCCTCGGCAGGCAATGTCACGCGGATCCGCTCGGTGAGTCGATGTTTCAACTTTCACTCCTCTCGGTCATTTTGTGAGCGTCGCCGGCCGTCAGTGTTAGGTCGTAGACGGATTTGAGCTGCTCGATCTTGGCCAGAACCGCTGGGCTGAACGGCGCCTTCCCCTCGAACGCATGCAGCACGATCCCCTCCACCAGGTCGCCGAGAGACAGATCCAAGTATTCGGCTAGCGCCTTGAGGACCTTCAGCGTGCTCCTCTCGATCCGCATGCCCGTCTGCGCGCGCTCGATCGTTACCATAGTACTATAGTACCATGGTACCAGCTGGCCTCGCGATGGGCTAGCCGACGCAGCGATCCGTCAGTCACCACGCTCGACGGGCTCATGGAAGCCATCGGCGCCGGACTCGGCGTTGCCACCACGACTTCCGGAGGTGCAGACCAGATGGCTACCGTCGAGTTAGCGCGCTTCAGCGTGAGGCCCGAGCACGAGGAGGCACTGCTGGACGCGCGGCCGGGGATGCTCGAGGACTTCCGCGCCGATCGGGCCGGCTTCATCGACGGGATGCTGGTCCGGCTGCCCGATAACGATTGGCTCGACATCGAGCGATCGACGCCGGGAAGATCGTGTACTGCGAAGTGGCCACTCGGCCGGAACCTCGCCGAGGCCGAGGAGATGGACGCGCTCGCGGCGGGTCGCGGGCTGCGCACCACGGTCGGGCTCCAGGCGCGGGCCGCGCCGGCGTTTCGCTACCTCCAGGACCTCATCCAGGACGGCTACGTCGGAGAGGTCCTGTCTACGAGCGTCCTCGCCTCAGGGGTGAACTGGGGCGCGACGTTCAGGCCGGGCGGCGACTACATGCTCGACCGCGCCAACGGCGCGACCATGGTCACGGTGCCATTCGCCCACACGATCGACCTGCTGACCATGGTCCTGGGCGAGTTCACTGCGCTCACCGCGACCATCGGCTCGCGCCGCACCGAGGCCCGTAACCAAGAGACCGGCGAGGCCAAGCCAATGAACGCCGAGGATCAGGTCGTCCTCACCGGAAGAATGCGAACCGGAGCCGTGGCCTCGATTCACTTCCGTGGCGGGACATCGCGCGGCACCAACTTCCTCTGGGAGATCAACGGCACCGACGGCGATCTAGTGGTCACGCTGGACTCCCCGCCCATAATTCAGTTCGCGCGCGCCACCATGCGCGGCGGCCGTGCCGACGAGATGACTCCGACGGAGCTGGCGGTTCCGCCCGCATACGAGCGAGTCCCGGTGTTCGCCGGCCGAAAACACGAGATGGCCTTAACCTCGCGCACGCCTACGCACAGCTCCACCGCGATCTGAACGACGGCACCAAGCTAATGCCCGACTTTGCCCACGCGGTCAGCCTCCACCACCAGCTGGACCTGATCCAGAGCTGAGACGAGCTGCTCTGCTCCGCGTGTCGCGGTTGCTATGCGGCTGCGGTTCAGGGGCGCTCGGTTACACCGAGGGTGGCCAGCCAGTGCTGCTGGCCGAGCATGATCGCGATGCTGTATCCGAGCTCGACGAGCTCGGGCTCGGAGAATGCACGATGCAAGCGGCGCCAGAGCGCGTCATCGGCACGATCCGAGTCCCAGGCAATCGCTTCGGCCCAAGCGAGCGCGGTGCGCTGCCGCTCGTCGTAGCAATCTGGATCCGTGGCATGGGCGACGAACTCGGGGTCACTCGCGAGATAGGCGGCGCACAGCTCCTTTAGCTCGCGCTCGACGATCCCCGACTCGAGCACAGTTTCGCGTGTCTCCGCGTACGCGGCGAACACGTGCGGCGCCCGGCGGCGGATCACGTCCCCCGCGTATCCGGTGGCGGGTTGGCTCACTGCCTGACCTCCCGCCGCGCCAGCCCGGCGCTCGCCGCGGCCGGATCGGTGACCGTTGGAACGGTGACCTCGTTATGGCCGATGCCGAGCGTCTTGATCCAGCGCTGTTGCCCAAAAGTGAGAGAGACGAAATACCCGAGTTCGACAATCTGCTCCTGGTCGAAGTGCGAGCGCAGCCGTCGCAACAGGGCCTCATCGACACCGGACGGGTTCCAGACGAGATGGCTCGTGTACAAGAGCGCGGTCTTTTGGCGGTCGCTGAACCGATCCGAGCGCTCAAAGTCCAACACCTCGTCGTAATCCTGTTCTGAGGGAGCTTGCTCTCCGCCCGGGAGAGACCGCTGGGAGCCTCAGTAGTGGCAGTCGATCGTCTTCGAGACGTAGACCCGACACAGCTCCTTTAGCGAGTGCTCGACAACTCCGCTGCGGAACGTTCGCTCCCAGTTACGCGAGAAGGACCGCAGAACGGCCGGCACATGTGCCCGGATGGCCTGGCTCTCAGGCCTGGGCGCACCGTACCGCGCCGCGTGCTCGAGGTAGCCCAAGAGCTCGGGATCGTCCAGCTCGTCCACCGGGTAGTAGCTGATCCTCGGGATCACCCGATTCTACGCCGGATGCGTGCGGGGGATGCAGTTGTCCAGGGCCGGACGGGCAGAATGGAGGAGGTGTCATCGGCCTCCGTGTATCCCCGGTTCAGCGACGCTGAGATGGCGCGGCGCATTGCTGCGCTCGACGCCGTGATGGCGGAGCACGACGTCGCGCGCACGCTGGTTTACGGCGCGAATCGCTCGGGCTCGGCGATCGGATGGCTGACCCGCTGGCCGGTCACGCGCGAGGCTCTGCTCGTGCATTCTCCGGGCCTGCGGCCCGTGTTGCTGGTGAATTTCTATAACCACGTCCCCAACGCGGTGCGGATCGCGTCGGACGTCGAGGTCCGCTGGGCGGGTGCGCGCGCGATCGACACGGCGATCGCCGAGCTGCGCCGGCGCGGTGCCCCCGGCACTCGAATCGGCACGATCGGATCGCTTGACCACCGTGCGCATGAGGCGGTGGCCGGGCTAGGCCAGCCCGTGGACATGAACGCCGACTACACCCGTCTGCGCCTAGTCAAGTCCGAAGAGGAGCTCGAGTGGTTGCGGATCGCTGCCGGGATGACCGACGACGCGGTCGGAGCGCTACACGCCGGTGCGGCGCCCGGTGTGAGCGAGCTGGACCTCGCCGACGCCATCGAGCGGGCTTACGTTCGTCGCGGTGGTAGCACTCACATCCACTACATCGCCGCGACTCCGATGAGTAGGCCCACGGTTTCCGTGCCGGCCCAGTACCCCACGGCGCGAGCCCTGGAGCCGGGCGATGCGTTGGTGTGCGAGATCAGCGCCTCCTATTGGGAGTACACCGGACAGCTTCTGCGGACGTTCACGGTCGCGGCCGACCCCACGCCGCTTTACCGCGAGCTCCACGAGGTCGCCGAGGCGGCATTCGACGCCGTGGCCGGCCGGCTGCGCCCGGGCGCGACTGCGGCTGAGCTCGTGGCGGCGTCCGCCCTGATCGAGGGCGCCGGCTTCACGACCCGCGACGACCTCGTACACGGCTTCGTCGGCGGCTACCTACCCCCGGTCCTCGGCACGCACAGCCGCCAGCTCGCGGCCGTGCCCGACTTCACCTTCGCCAGCGGGATGACGGTCGTCGTGCAGCCAAACGTCGTCACACATGACGAGACAGCCGGAGTACAGACCGGAGAGCTCCTGCTCGTCACCGACGACGGCGCGCAGCGACTGCACTCGTTCGAGCGTGGCCTCCTGCACGCGCCGCGCGCGACATCCCCCGATCCCCGTCAGATGTAGCTCGTCGCGGCCCGCGAGTTCCTGGGCCAGCGGTTTCAGCCCACCGTTACCTGCTTCTTGTCGAAGGCGACGTAGCCGGAATAATCGCGTCCGACTCGGTCGAACGAGGCCGGATAGGGGTCGGGGTAGCTCCAGGCCGCGTCGTGATAGATCGAACCGTTCACCGACACGTCGTGGTACTGGGCGACGCCCTTCCATGGGCAGGTGTACGGCGTCGAGCTGTCGCTGAACCGCTGAGCGCTCAGTGAGGACGGCGGAAAGTACTGGTTGCCCTCAATGGCAATCAGGTCTGAGTCCGGCGCTTCGGCAACAACCGTCCCGCCGATGGAGGCCTGCATATGCTGCTCCTTCCTGGTGTTTGCTGGGCGACTCGGACCACCGGCAGGGCTACCCGCAAGGTGGAGCCTACCCAGATAGCTTGACCGGCCTCGAACGTGTGGTTCCGCGCGATGCGATGCGCCCTCTGCCGTGACCGGGCGCCCCTCGACGAGCGATGGGCGCCCGAGCCTTCGATCCATCACCATCGCCGCAGCGTGCTGACTCAGGGTTAGCCTGTGGCCAGCACTACCTGGCGATCGTGAACCTAGCGTTCACCGCTGGGTGCTTTACGCGGCCCCCCGGAACGCTGTCAGTCCATCCGGAGCTTCTGGCGCCAAGTCGGCGTGCGTCGCGCCTCCACGAGGCGTGACCAAAGCGCTACGAGCACCACGCCGATCACGATTGCGATGATGAAGCCGAGGAGGCCATGGATGAGCATCCCGGCGATCAGTACGGACGCAACCCCAATCGCGAGTGTCATGAGTAGGCCCATCTTGTCGCGTCCCGGATGGAAAAGGCGACCGAGGGCGCCAACGAGCAGGCCGATGAGAATGAGGCCGATGATATGCAACACGAGTCACTCCTCCCCAATGGTTGACTACGACGGTGCTGCCCGTTCATTCGCGGACACAAACGCGCGGCCCTTCTACAACCAGACAACGAGTCGTCGGAGGTTACGCTCAGCGACCGACGCGCTGCTTGGCCCGCCCACGCTGAGTCTTCGCGGATCCTCGCGTCCGGGCCGCCTTGCCTTTCACCTTTTTCTGCGGGCTGCCGCGTCCGATGAGTTCGAGTAGCCGGCCAGCTAGGCGTTCCAGCCGACCTTCTGCCTTGTCGCGGCGTGAACTCTTGAACATCATTCCCTCCTCCGATACTCGCCTTCTCATGGTCCGCTTCCCCTCGTGCATTGCGTGCAAACCGACGGGCTTGGGCGCAAAGCGATCTGAAAGTTCGCCCGCCGCATTCGGAAGCCACGCCGTGACCGATATCGGGCGGTGCCGGCGCGTAGGCGCACCTACCTCGTTCCGGGGTAACCACTCGTCACACCGGAATACACCCCTTCATGTCACATTGACCAGTGACTCACTGGCGATACCGCGCCGCCCCTGGGCGAGTAACGCCCATCTCGCACAGCCATCTCCATGAGCCGGCAGTTCACTGTCACCGGCTAGAGGCCCGCGCCCAGTGAGCCGACTCTAGGCGCGCCGCTTGCGGCTGGCGAGGTGCATGGCGCCCGCACCGGCGCCCGCACCGACTGCGATCCCGGCGAGGAACGCCGGTGACCGTCGCCGGGGCTTTGGTCTCTCGACCCATCCGAGCGCTTCCGCGGCCATCGGCCCATAGATGCGCGCGGCGGACCACGCCGTGCGCGCGGCGTCGCCGTAGCGGCGAGCGTGCTTTCTGGCCTTGCGCTTGACGACCTTCTTGCCGACAAACCAGGTGGCCTTAGCTCCCGTCTTGGCCGCCCGTCGCGCAGTGCGGCTACGTACGACCTTCGTGGCGCCCTTGGCTCCGGCCTTAGCTGCAGTCGTCTTGCTCGGCATGCCCACCGCCATCGTCTCCACGAGCGTACCCCGGCGCGCGTGCCGCGAACCTTCGGCGACCGACGGCACCGTGACCCTGGCGCTGCTGAGAAGCTTTGTGAAGGACACCGGGAGCGCCAGGCAGGACCGGCAAGACGGGCGCGCCGCTGGGAATACGATCGTCTTCGTCCTCCGCGTGCCTCCACCTCGCGCGGTTTTCTTGGATCGCGTTTGACTCGCGGCTCGCGACGAGCAGGTGTCTCACACGCGCGGGGTGGACAGCGGCATTCACGTTCGCGTACATGAGAGGGTGGTCGGCGGTCGCGACATCAATGTCTGCGCGATCGCGCTACAGGACCGGTACGCGCTTCGGAACTCCGGGTCGAATTCCTGGGCATCGTGAGAACGGGAGGGCGGGACGACAGCGCCCAGACCGCAGGAAGGTGAGCGGCATCAGCCGTTCGCGTGGGTCAGCAGCGCGAGCTTGGCTGGACGGGGCAGCCGCTTGATGCGCGCCTCCTCCCGGCGGGCGGCTGTGCGGTTGGACATCGGGATCGCCAGCGCGAGCTCGACGGGCAACCGGGTGGCCGTGTAGCGGCTCGCGACGCCAGACCGGTGCCGCGCCAGCCGGCGCTCGAGGTCGACCGTCCAGCCGGTGTAGAGCGACCCATCGCGGCACCGCAGCAGATACACCCAGGCCTCGGGCATCGTTCTCGTAGTTCGCCGCGGCTTGGGCATGCCCCTGCCGTCGGCCTGATCTCGTAGACGTGCCAGACCCGGCGCTCCTTCGAACGGACGCCGGTGGGGAGGTATCGACCCTCAGTACGCGTAACGCCGCCGGCGCCGCCGTAGGAGCGACACCACCAGGCCGATGATCACGATCCAAAGAAGAACGCTCAGGCCGCCGTGGCTGAAGAAGAGGTGCAGGACGTAGAGCCAGATCGCCGTCTTTACGACGCGGCGAAGGAAGGGGTGACGGGAGCTCCGACGGCTGACCCCGCCGAATCCATATCCCGGGCTGCGTGAACGGCCGAAGCCAAAGTGACTGCGGAAGGCGACCAGGTGAGGCGCGGTGAGTGAGCCCGGCGCGGCTGGCGCCCACGCCACCGCAGCAGCCGGAGCCACCATCGCCAGCATAACCATGAGGGTCGCGAGAGCCGGAAGTCGCATGTGCCTGCGCCCGGTGGGTGAACAGCCCTCCAAGTGGGAGCGCGAAGGAGAGTGGCACGAAGACCACATGCCCGCCCGAGACGACGAACAAGGCAGCCGCAAGCAGCAGTACGTAAGAGCAAATCGCATTTGAATCGCCTCCGTGGGTCAGGCGCGCCCTCCGGGCGCGCCCACACCCGATACCCGGGTGCGGGACCCCCAAACGCATGTTCGTGCGACTACCGGTCAGACCGGCGCCCGCCGCTGGCATTCCACGCGAGGCCGCTGGCCCGCTTGCCGCTCGTCGGATCCCCTACCCAAGTCAACCGCGGTTCGCTTATGGCTCAGGCTGGGGCGATCTTCAAACTCGGGCCGTCCTCGCCCAGGTGAACGACGACCTGCAACGCGCGCGGAAACCGCCCAAGTCGTCACGGCATCGCTTTCGCCTCTCCCCGTCCTCCGTTCCCGCGAGCGGTTCGGTGGCATAGGAGCTGGTGGTTCCGGGCCAGTCAGACTTGGTGGCCGCCGGGGCGCTGGCCGAAGAAGAATCGGATCATCTCAGCGGAGGCGTTGGGGCCCTGCGGATCGGTGTAGGACCCGGCGGGACTTCCTCCTGACCATGCATGACCGGAGCCGTGGACGATCCAGGCCTCGAGGACAATGGTCCCCTCGCGGTTGGCATGCCTGGTGCGGCTGTGGGGACGCTTGCCGTTACCGCGCGTCGTGGTCGTTTCGTCGCTGCGCGTGATGTCGCCGGCCGCGACACGCGAGGCGATCAGCTTCTCGGCGTTGATCGGGGCTACGGTCGTGTCCCGATCGCCATGGAAGACGATCAGCGGAACCGTACTGGTGGTGGTTAGTGTCCCCCCGGTTCGCATCGCGGCGAACGCGGATCCGATGTCGTGGGCGGCGCGGTAGGCGAGTCCCGAGTGGACTCCGACGGCGGCGTAGAGGTCAGGGTAGGTCGCGGCCATCACTGCGGCCATAGCGCCCCCGGCTGATAGTCCGGCGATGTAGACCCTGCGTGCGTCGACGGCAAGGTCGTTCATCACCTGCCGTGTGATGCCGGCGATGATTGCCGGCTCGCCCGTTCCAGCGCGCTGATGGCTTGCTGTGAACCAGTTCCAATAGCGCCCCTGATTGGCCGTGGTTGATTGCTCGGGGTAGGCAACGAGGAAACCATGCTGTTCAGCCAGCTCGTTCATGCGAGTGCCTGCGGCGAAATCGCTCGCGTTCTGCGTCCCGCCGTGGAGCATGACGACAAGCGGCATCGGAGCGCCGTGGTAGCCGGTTGGTATGTAGAGCTCGTAGCGGCGCGTCCCGGACGGTTCGCTGTGGGTGAGGTGGCGGATCTCGCCACCGCAGGCTGGCGAAGTCGACGCTGTCCCGGTTAGAAGTGACTCGGTATCTGCCATTGATTCGTGCTGCGCGCCGACAGGACCGGGCGCGCCGCGCCGGAGGATTCGCGTGTCCCGCGGCAGCTTCACACCGAAACGGTGGCCGGCATAACGGGGCCGAGCCATGCTCGCGTCAGCGTCGTCTGGCGCGTCGTTGCGGGCATCGGGGCCGGTGAGCGCGCCCTGCAGCAGCGCGGTCGCCTCCGCCAACCGGCCGGCGCGAGTCAGCCTCAGCGCCTGCGCCATCGTAGTGCTCTGAGCATGTTCCATTGGGCGTCCTTTCACGGTTCCCAGCACCGGTCTCTTTTGCGGTCATCCTGCGGTTTTTTCGGCTCTGACGTTCGGCCTATCGATCATGAGGTACGCGACGCCAGCGCAGCCTTCACGGCCTGGGACGCTCGAAAAGCCCCCAAAACCTCGACGGAGGCGATCGTCGCCAACGCGAGTTCAGCCGAGACGTCCTCGGCAACGCTCGCCAACCCCAACACCCGCAGCTCGATCATGCGTCCCGCAGCGAGAAGCTGCTCCAAATCGGTGCGGCTGTAGTGCTCAATGCCCAGAACCAACTTCCGGCGCGCCACAGTCCGGTCAACCGCTTCCGAGCGACCATCGAGCTGACGCCGGATGGCGGTCCGGATGAAGTCGGTGCGGTTCGCGAAAAAGCCCTCGTCGACCAGGAGATCGATCTGACCCAGGTCGATCAGGCCCAGGTTGATCGTGATCTTCTCGCTCTTGTCAGACTCGGCGATTCTCTTCGCCATACAACACCTCGGTCAGGGCGATACGGCCATCCAGTGACCATCCGCATACCATCTAGCTGGATGGTAACGGTAGCAGCCCGCTCCGGTCGTCGCGAGCGCTGGCGGCCTGAGAGGACGGGCACGGCGCTATCGGCTGGAGTCGACGCCAGACGGCTGCCGGCCATGAAGGAGTTGCCGGCCAGAAGTTGATCGCCGATCGCGCGTGTATCGGCCGCGAAGTCCGCTCGGACGGCGTCACAGAAGAACCCGCATAGGTGGGTCCTTCGTAGCGCGCCCGGAGAGATTCGAACTCCCGACCTTCGGTTCCGTAGACCGACGCTCTATCCAGCTGAGCTACGGGCGCTTACGGTCCAGCGAACGCCGACCATCGTAGCGTCCCGTCGCGGATCGGCGAGGTGGGGCGTGAGCGCGGCGCCCCGCGGATGCGGACGCTATGCGCGGACCGGGCGGGTGGACGGCCCGACCGTCTCGGCCACCCACCTGACCAGCGGGCGGGCGGCACGGAGCTGGGCCCGGATCCGCTCGTCGCAGACCGGCTCGTGGAGCCACGGCTCCAACCCGTGGCGGCAGCTGACCGTCAGCTCGCGCCGGCGCAGGTGCTCGATCCGCCGGTGGTCCATCGGGTAGCCCCGCGGGGCGCGTTTCATCGACGGCTCGGCCGGCACGAGGCCGCCGCGCCGCGCCGCGCTCAGGCCGCGCACCCACCCGCGGGCGCGGCGGTCGTCGTCCATGGCGGCCCGGAAGCGCTCGAGCTGGTCGGGTGCGGGACGGTGCAGGCCGGCCGCGACGAGGAGGCCGTCCAGCGAGAGCTCGAAGTAGAAGCCGCCTGCGGCGCCGTAGCCGATGGCCACGCCGAGGTGCTCCTTGAGCGGCGGACCGGAGCGGAAGCGGAGGTTGTTGTAGGGCCGGAAGAAGTGCGGTCGGCCGAGGTCGCTCAGCTTCTCGGCGAGCGAACGAGCGGGCGCTACCAGGAATGCGTCGTAGCGATGGCGCTCAGCGCGAAACCACTCGGCGTCGTTGTTGTCCTCGAGGTCGCGGAGGAACTCGAGGGCCTCAGGCGGCCACACGATCCGGGTTGGCGTAACGCGCGACCGTGAAGCCGACCAGCATCGGGACGTGGACCGCGAAGACCGCCAGCGAGAGGGTCAACACGACGAGCGTGCCGCCGCTGACGTGATTGCGCAGGAACACGTACAGGATCATCCCGGCGATCACCACGTAGGCCAAGAGCGACCACTTGCCGACCTCGAAGAACCGGTTCCACGCAAACTCGCGAACGCGGGACAGCCAGACGATGTTCACCGCAAGCACGAGGGCGGATGCGGCGAGCAGCGCCCACGCCGGCCCGAGCGGGACGTGCTTGGGGAGATGCGCCGAGAGGTAGATGCCGCCGGCGACGATGAACGCCAACGACAGCATCCCGAGCTCGGTGACCGGGGGCAGGCGGCGCTCGCTCATGACGATGCCAGCTTGGTCATGATCACCAGCGTCGCCACCTGCATGGCGCCCAGAATCCCGGCGCAGTAGATAAAGCGCTTCATCAGCTGCTCGATCACGTGCGGGTTGGGACGCGGCTTCTTGAGCTCGATCAGAACCGCGATGTTGGCCGGCTCGAGCAGGCCGAGCGCGAGGATCGACATGACCCCGACCACGATGAAGCTGGCCACCACCCAGCCGTGCTCGGGATAGCTGTTAAGGACCGTGCCCGTGTGGACCCCGAGCTGCCAGCCCGCCGCGAGCGTGGCGGTCACGACGACGGGCATGATCACGACCATCTTCGGCATCAACCGCGTGGTGAACTGGATCCGGGCGGGCACTGGCATCTGCCCCATGATCGGGCCGAGCACGAAACCGAGGAACAGGTCGATGATCGTCCAGGCGGCACCGAACGCGACATGGAAGAAGGTGAGAGGCCACAAGTTGTTGACGGCGATCGCCACGATCAGCGCGATCAGAACGACGCCGCCGATCGCGAGGCCTACTCGCGGAACGATCTGGAACTCGGGGACCTCGATGCCATGGGGCGGTCCCGCCGCCTCGGTCGAGTGCTCGGGCGGCGCAGCGGGGATCGCGATATCGGTCATGAGCCGGATCCTATTCTCGACCGCGCGGCAACGCTAGGGCTGCCACCCGGCCGAACCGCCAGTTCTGATGCGGAGGGGGCGGGATTCGAACCCGCGGTGCGCTTGCACGCACTCTGGTTTTCAAGACCAGCGCATTCAACCGCTCTGCCACCCCTCCGGGATTGCCGCGCCGATGCTAGTCCCCGGGATGCCCCGGCGCCCGCCGATCAGGCTCTAGACTGGCGCGAAACCGGAGAGGTGGCCGAGTGGCTGAAGGCACTCGCCTGCTAAGCGAGTATGGGGTTAACACTCCATCGCGGGTTCGAATCCCGCCCTCTCCGTTCACGTCCGGCGCCGCCCATATCGTGATCCTGCGGCGCCGCCCCGAGCCGCCGCCACTCCAGCCCGGACATCGCGGTGGCAAACATCCCGCCAGATCTCTCCGTTCCCCCGAGCGCGGTAGCCCCCGCGCAGCCGATCGTCGTCCAGACCCGGCCCTGGCAAGGCGACGGTGAGCGGCGCGACGCCGGCTCGTTTCACGTGCTGGCCATCGGCTGGTACAGCTCGCCGGCCGAGCCGTTCGTCTACCTCGTATTCGACAGGATGAGCCACGACATCTTCTGGGTCGCCCACTCGATGGTCGAGCGCGTGGTCTCGGGCGCCGCCACGACGCATCGATAGGCCGCTGTGCAGGGAAGATCGAACCTCGTTAGCATGATCCCGAGCAGGTAGCTCGTTCGTTCGCGAGCACGATTCGACCAGCTGGGTGCGGGCCGGCGCGCCGGGGGAAGGTGATGCGCGGATTGCTCCGATTCCGAACCCGACAGACGCTTACGACGCTTGTCGTGTTCGCGCTGCTCATGACCGCGAGCGCTTCCGCGGCGTCGGCCAAACCGGGAGCCTCCACCACAAGGGTCGTCCGCTACCACCGCTACCGGCTCGTGGTCCCGGCAGCCTGGCCGGTGTTCAACCTCGCGGCTGACCCGACCGAATGTGTGCGCTTCGACCGCCACGCGGTGTATCTCGGACAGCCGAGCTCACGCCAGCGCTGTCCGGCCCACGCGGTCGGACGGACCGAGGCGATCCTGGTCGAGCCGATAGCCGCCCACAGCGCCGGCGCCCCGGGCGCCACCGGTCCGCTACTGCCTAAAGTCCGCGGTCGGCAAGCACAGCCGAGCAACGGCTCGTCGACCCAGCTGGCCATCCGGTCGGCACAGGTGCTCGTCACCGCGACCTGGGCGAGCGACCCTGGGCAAATCGCGCGGGCGCTCGGGGTTCGCTCGCTCATTGCCGACACCGGGTCCGCCGCGGCCGGCACCCCCCTCGCGCCACTCGCGCGTCCGGCCTCCGCTCGCGCCCACTCCACCCATCGGGCGGGCGACCCGATCTACACCGGCCTCGGCTTCGATGCCTGCTCGACCCCCAGCAGCTCCGCCATGTCGGCCTGGAGCGCCTCTCCGTATCGGGCGATCGGGTTCTACATCGGCGGCGCCAACGAGGCGTGCGCGCAACCCAATCTGAGCGCCACCTGGGTGCAGCAGGAATCCGCGGCGGGCTGGGTCCTGCTCCCGCTTTACGTCGGGCTCCAGGCCCCTGCGAACGGCTGTGGATGCGCGGCGATGGTGCCTGCGCAGGCATCGGCCGAGGGAACCGCGGCGGCCGACGACGCGATCAACCAGGCGGAGGCGGTCGGTATCGGCCCGGGTAACCCGATCTACAACGACATGGAAAGCTATAGCCGCAACAGCACCAATACCTCAGCGGTGCTGGCTTTCCTGAGCGCGTGGACGACGGAGTTGCACGCCCACGGCTACCTCTCGGGCGTATACAGCAGCGCGACCACCGGCATCACGGATCTGGTCAATCAGTTCGGCACCGGCTACGCCGAGCCCGACCAGATCTGGAACGCCGAGTGGAACGGCCGGCAGAGCACGAGCAGCGGATACGTGCCGAGCACGGAGTGGGCGAATCATCAGCGCCTTCACCAGTACCAGGGCGGTCACAACGCCACCTACGGCGGGGTGACGATCAACATCGACGGCGACTACGTCGATGCCGGCGCGGCGTCCGGATCCGAGCTCTTCCCGAACGGCACGTTCGTGCAGGTGTCGGGAACCACCACCTACTGGGAGATCGCCGGCGGCGCTGCTCTATACGTGAACGACTGGACCGACGTGGGCGGAGCGCAGCCGTACACGGTCATCACCCAGCAGCAGTTCGACTCGCTGAATCCCGTTCCGGCCGACGGCACGGTGTTCGAGACCGGCACCGGGGCGGTGTACATCGTGGCGGGCGGCGCACCCATGTACGTCACCACCCCGTCCGTGTTCAACCCGCCGCCGGTGCCGTTCGTGGTGGACGAATGGAACATCGACAACTTGGGCAATCCGACGTCTCACCTGAACGTGGTGCCGGCCAACGGGACCTTCCTCACCACGACCGTCGGGCAGAACTATCGAGTGGTGGGGGGCGCCCCAATCGCGATCACGACCTGGGCCGCGTTTGGAGGCGTCAAGCCGTCGGTCGTGATCGACCCCTGGGACATCGCCAACATCTACAACCCGCTGGCCCACCTCATGTATCGACCGTCGGTGGGGAGCGTGGTCCAAGCCCTGCCGTCGGGTGCCTACTGGCGCTTCGGACCCAAGAACCGCTACCTGATCCCGCCCAGTCCGGGCGCGGTGCGCGTCGACGATCAAGGCCTGATCGCGTTCTCGGCCATCCCTTGCCGGGTGCCGAACCTCGCCCACAAGACCCTGGCGCAGGTCAAGACCGCGCTGATGACCGCGGATTGCCACCTCGGCAAGATTCACAAGCATCTGGTCACTCGGCGCCGGCACGTCCTGCGGGTGGTCAAGCAGGTCCCGAGGGCCAGGACCAAGCACGTCGCGTATTACACGGTGGGCATCACCCTGGGTTGAGCGGCGCTCGGAGCAGGCGCCGGCACGCGCCATTCGACCACCGTCCCGCCCCAGGTAAGCCCACCGCCGAAGGCGGACAGCAGCACCCGATGACCCGGCGCCAACCGGCCTTCGGACAGGGCCACCGTGAGCGCGATCGGCAGCGTCGCGGTCGACGCGTTCGCGAACCGCCCTACGTAGTCGACGACTCGATCAGCCGGCAGGCCGAGGCGCTCTCCGACCGCGCGGAGGATCCGCGAGTTGGCCTGGTGATAGACGAACAGATCGATGTCCTCGAGGCGGCAATCGCTTGCGTCGAGCGCCTCCGCAGTGACCTGGGTCATCGAGGCGACCGCGGCGCGGAACGACTCGTGCCCCTCCATCCGGATGTGATCGCCGCGGCTCAGACGGATCAGGTGCGATCCCGACGGATCGGAGCGGAGCACGATCGGGCCGATGCGGCCGGTCGGTGAGTCGGTAGCCGACACCACGGCGGCGCCGGCACCGTCGGCGAACAGCGGCGCGGTGTTCCGGTCCGAGACGTCGAGGAAGCGCGAGAGGAAGTCGGCGCCCACGACCAGTGCGTGACGAGCTCGACCGGACTCGACTTGCCCACAGGCCATGGCGAGCGCGCAGAGCCAGCCGGTGCACGCGGCGCCCACGTCGAGGGCACCCGCGCCGTGCGCTCCGATCAGCCCGGCTACGAGCGGCGCAGCGTTCGGGGTGATCTCATCGGCGGTCGAGGTCGCCACCAGCACCAGGTCGAGCTCGCCAGGCTCAACCCCGGCGTGCTCGAGCGCGGCGCGTCCGGCGTCAGCGGCCAGCTGGCTGAGGCGCTCCTCGCCCGCGGCCCAGGGCCGCTGGCTGGTGCCTGTGCGCTTGGCGATCCAGGCCGCGTCGACATCGAGGCCGGCGGCCACCTGCTCGTTCGAGACGAAACGCCCAGGAAGCGCCATGGCCACGCCGGCGATCGCCGCTCCCGGTCCCATCGAAGGTCAGGGCGTTACTAACGGGTCTTCTTCGGAGCGGTGCCGAACACGTGATCCCAGAACGGCGCGCTCACCCCGTAGCCCCGCTCGTGGTCCTGGAAGTGGTGGCGCATGTGCAGTTCGCGCAGCCGCTTGCCGAGGGCACTCTTGGGCCGGTGATGGTGCACGTGATAGTGCAGCATGTCGTAGGCGAGGTAGCCGGCCAGGAAGGCGGCGCCGAACGGGAGGAAGCCGGGGCTCCCGATGACCAGCGAGAAGACCCACACGAACAGAACGGCCAGCGGAACGCTCAGCGCCGGGGGCATGACCAGCCTCAGTGGATCGTTCGGGTGGTCGTGGTGCACGCCGTGGATGATCCAGTGCAGGCGCGCCCCGATGCCCTTCTCGGGCTCGAAGTGGAACACGATCCGGTGCAGCCAGTACTCGGTCAGCGTCCAGAACAGATAGCCCGCGGGCAGCCAGTACAGGGCGGACCAGCCGACGCCGTGGACGAAGCCCTCGATCAGCAGGATCGTGACGACCGGGACGAAGATCAGCGGCGGGACGCTCCAGTGGACGCGCGAGAACTTCTCGAACAGGTTCCAGTCGAACATCCGCGGCGAAGCCCGGAGGACTTCGCTGCGGCTGAGGCTTTCGAGGTCGTCGGCGCGGCGGGTTGCCATACCTAAAACGATACCTCGCGGCGCCGAAGGGGTTACGGTCCGGCTACTGACTCCCCGGTCGGTTACTCCATGGACTGGCCGTCGAGCGGCATGGCCAGGACCACGTGGCTCAGCGACACGGCCAGGAACGGCCGCCGCTGGGCCTCGCCACCGTCGAACGGCACGAGCTCCACATCGGTCAGGGCCACGAACGCCCGGTCGGAGGAGTTCAGGTAGTCGGTCAGCCGGCTGCGGTAGCCGTCGCGGGGGAGGCGGAGTACGCCGGTGATGCGGTAGCGATCGGTCTCGACCAGGATGCGCTCGTCGCGGTGCTCCATCGCGTCGAAGATACCCGCCCGGTCCGTGCGGCGATGCGATGCTTGGACGGATGGCCGATCAGCCCAAGCCGCGCTGGTGGTCCATGCGCCGTGCCCAGAACCTCAGGCCGGCCACCTACCGCTGCCCCCTCTGCGGCCGTCACCTGCCGGCCCTGAGCGAACACATGCTGCTCTTCCCCGAGGGCGACCACGGCCGCCGGCGCCACGCCCACACCGAGTGCGTGATGTCCGCCCGCCAGGCCGGCCGCCTCCCGACCCGCGAGGAGTGGCTGAAGACCCAACCCCGGCCGCCGAGCATCTGGCGGCGCGTCGCGGCGAGGGTCAGCCGGCGGGACGCCGGTGCATAACGCCCGAAACCGCCCGGGACCGTGGCCGGACTCGGGACATGAGCACCTGTGACGCGCTTATCTCCCAAATACGCTGGCACCGAGGGCGGTTTTGGGACTTTTGCACCCACCGACCCTCCAGCTCTCTCAAGACGCGGAGCCGGACGCGTCGCATCCGCGGGGGGCAGCGCGCGCGGGGGGAATGGGGGGCCGTCGATGCCCTTCGCCGGCACTCGCGGAACCGCGACACGCCTCGACCCGCGAGCACTCGATCGCGGCCGGCGAAGGGGACGACGCCCCCAACAACTCACGCGTCGTGATACAGCGCGAACTCCCACGGATGCGGCCGCATCCGGATCGCGTCGACCTCCTGCTCGCGCTTGTACCTGACATACGCCTCGATCAACCCGGCGGTGAACACGTCCCCCTCGCACAGGAATGAGTTGTCCGCCTCCAAGGCATCGAGCGAAGCCTCCAGAGACGAGGGCACGGTGGCGAT
Source organism: uncultured Solirubrobacterales bacterium (assembly GCA_963834675.1). Classification (GTDB taxonomy): domain Bacteria; phylum Actinomycetota; class Thermoleophilia; order Solirubrobacterales; family Solirubrobacteraceae; genus Palsa-465. The sequence continues at coordinate 1,466,249 of CAWICS010000004.1, read as the reverse complement.
CCCGGAGAGCGTCTCCAGGGGCAGGTCATACAGGTCCGCATCGAGCGGATCGCCTGGGTCGAGCTCGCGCTTGATCCCGTCGAGCCCGGCCAGCATCAGCGCGGAAAACGCCAGGTACGGGTTCGCGGTCGGATCCGGCGAGCGGAACTCGATCCGCTTGGTCTTCGGTGCCTCGTGGTACATCGGCACCCGCACGCACGCGCTCCGGTTCCGCGCCGAGTACACGAGGTTCACCGGTGCCTCATAGCCGGGAACCAGCCGGCGATACGAGTTCGTCGTAGGCGCACAGAACGCCAGCAGAGCCGGCGCGTGCGCGAGCAGCCCCGCGATGTAGTGCTTGGCTAGGTCGCTCAGGTGGGCGTAGCCGCCCTGCCCGTACATCAACGGGTCGCCGTCCTTCCACAGCGACTGGTGCACGTGCATGCCCGACCCGTTCTCCTCGAAGATCGGCTTGGGCATGAAGGTGGCCATCTTGCCGGCGGCTCGCGCCTCGTTCTTGACCACGTACTTGTAGATCATCATCTGGTCGGCCATGCGCAGCAGCGGCTGGAAGCGCATGTCGATCTCGCCCTGGCCGCCCGAGGAGACCTCGTGGTGGTGAAACTCACAGCGGATACCGAGTGATTCCATCGTGGCCACCATCTCCGAGCGCAGGTTGGCCATCGAGTCGGCCGGCGGAACCGGGAAGTAGCCCTCCTTCTGGCGCAGCTTGTAGCCCAGGTTGGGCACCGCGGTGACCGGGCTGCCTGTATTCCAGAACCCCTCACCCGAGTCGACCTCGTAGAAGGCGCGGTGGCCGACCTGCTCGTAGGCGATGTGGTCGAACACGAAGAACTCGGCCTCGGGACCGAAGTACGCCACGTCTGCGATGCCCGTGGACACCAGATACTGCTCGGCCTTGTGGGCCACGAACCGCGGGTCGCGCGCGTACGGCTCCCCCAGCACGGGGTCCGCAACCGAACAGATCAGCGACAACGTGGCCCGCGTGTAGTAGGGGTCGATGAACGCGGTCGAGGAGTCCGGGATCAGCAGCATGTCGGACTCGTGGATCTCCTGGAAGCCGCGAATCGACGAACCGTCGAACCCCAGCCCCGATTCGAAGTCGCCGGAGTCCAAAGCCCCGATGGGCAAGGTCATGTGCTGCCAGGTTCCGGGCAGATCGACGAACTTCAGATCGACCATCTCCACCCCGCGCTCGGCGGCGAACTCCAGGACCTCGGCGGGGCTGGTAGCGCCGACGGCCATTGCGGTCTGTTCGCTCTCAGTGGTGGCCACGGTTCTCCTCCTTCGGTCTCGATAGGCGCGAGCCTATCCGGGTTGTGACACTCGTTCCCACGCTGCCAGGATCTGCGCGGCTTTCATTCCCAGGCTGAGCCGCTCGCGGCCGTCGGACTCGTGCGGCGACAGGCCGGACACCTCGTACACGCGCGACAGGCGATAGCCGACGGTGTGGCGGTGAAGCTGCATGGCCTCGGCCGTCTCGCTGGTCGAGCCGTGCCGGGTCAGGAACGTGCCGAGGGTGACGAGCAGGTCGGTCTCGTGCTCGGCGTCGTAGGCGAGCAGGGGCGCGATCGTGCTCGCTCGCAGCTGCTCGAGCTCGCCGGGGTCCCTGAGCAGCACGCCGATCAGCAGGCGATAGGTTTCCTCCTGACCTGCGACCGCCGCGTCCGGAACCGCCAGCAACTCCGCCAGCACCATCGCCTCTCGGACCGCCTCGTGAACCAGCGCGGGCTGCCGACGCGGGGCCGACACGCCGACGAGCCAGCCCGCGCAGCGAAGCCTCTCAGCGAGCTCGCAGGCCTCACCGTCTGAGTCGGGCGACACGAGCGCGACCACCCGCCCAGGCCGCACCGAAGCGAACAGCCCATCCACGGCGTCGACGACCTCGCCACCGCCGAGGCCGCAGATCGCGAGCCCGCCAGCGGCCAGGTCGAGACCGTGGCGGCGCCCCTCATCGATGAGCGCGTCCACGTCCGCCGGCGGCCCGTCCAGCAGCGCCTCGACCATGTGGCCCGGATCCTGAGACCCGTCGCCCATCAGCCGGACGATGGCATTCGCGGCAGCCGCCAGCTCGTCGAGCCGCGCCGCGGGCACCGCCTCGGCCGGCCAGACCACCGGCCCACCCGGCGAGGCGCGGATCACCGTCACGGGCTCCCCGAGCGCCTCCGAGGCCGAGCGGGCGACCCGCTCCAGGCCGTCGCCGGCCACCGCGTCCGAGACGATGGCCAGCGACCTGGAGTGCGACATGATCTCCGTCAGGCGGTCGTGGGAGCCGGAGTCCGGCCTGGGTCGCCGGCGGCGAGGCCGGGGATCCCACCCGGGTACCCGAGCGACGGGACGTCGGACGGGTACACCTCGTGGCCGTGCTCGGCGACGTCGCCGATCTCCATGTTCTTCTCGGACATCCGGAGCGGCACGAACAACCCGACCAGCTTCAGCAGCACGAACGTGACGCCGGCGGTCCAGCAGATCACCCATAGCGCGGCGAGGAACTGCCACTTGAGCAGGGTGAGGTTGCCGTGTACGAGGCCGGCCACCGAGCCGCCCGCGACCAGTCCGTGCGGGCCTGCCTTGTAGAACAGCGCCATGTTCGGATCGGCGAAGACACCGACCAGCAGGCCGCCGGCCACCCCGGCGAACCCGTGTGTGTAGATCACACCGAGCGTGTCGTCGACGTTGCGGAAGGGCCGCAGCCGGCTCAGGTAGTTCAGGGCGAAGTACACGATCGTCGAGGCGATGATCCCCATCGCGATCGCGCCCCAGCCGTTGACGTAGCCGGCCGCCGGGGTGATCGCCACCAGGCCGGTGATGCACCCGTTGACGCCGCCCAGCAGCGAGGGCTTGCGGCCGGTGAGGTAGTCCCACGCGATCCAGATCATGAAGGCCACCGCGGTGCACAGGTTGGTGTTGAGCACCGCCGCCGCGGCCGACATGTTGGCCGTGTACGGGTCCCCGCCGTTGAAGCCGTTCCAGCCCATCCACAACAGGCCGGCCCCGACCGCGACCATCGCCACGTTGTTCGGCGCGTCGATCTCACGGTCGCGCTGCAGGCGCGGCCCGATCACCGCGGCCGCGACGAATCCGGCCACGCCGGCCGACAGGTGGATCACGTAGCCGCCCGAGTAGTCCACCGCGCCGTGCTGGGCGAAGAAGCCGCCGCCCCAGAGCAGGAACGCGTCGACGCAGTACACGCACGTGATCCAGAGCAGCACGAACGGGATCCACGCCTTGAAGTTCACCCGCCCGAGCACCGACCCCAGAGCCAGGATCGGGGTGATGGCGGCGAACACCAGCTGGAAGTAGACGAGCGCCGAATTCGGGAACGCCATCGACCCGACGAGCGGGATCTTCGCCTGGTGCTGGAGCTCGGTGTGCGAGAGCACCGGCCCGGGCTTTCCGATGAAGTTTCCGAAGAACCCGTGGTGCGAGAGCCCGGTGAAGGGCGAGCCGAAGCCCATCTTGAAGCCCCACAGGACCCAGACGATGAGCACCGTCGCGAATGTGGCGAACGTCAGCATCATGCTGTTGATCGACCACCGCTTCTGCATCACGCCGCCGTAGAGCACGGCCAGGCCGGGGACGCTCATCAGGCCGACGAGCGTCGCGGCGGTGAGCTGCCAGGCGGTATCTCCCTGGCTGAGCCAACTGGGTGACAAGTGGATCTCCTTGCGCTCGGGTACGCCGCTCATGCCCTGGCGACGCCAACTTGCCGAGCAGTGTCGTCCCGGGCCGCTCGCGCGGCCATGTCCCCACGTCCAGCAAATGGATACGGGGTCTGGACACTTGGATAACCGCTCGCGATTTGCAGCGGTTTTTGGGGCCGCCTGCGGCGGCGTCCGTGGGGCCGGGGAAGCCTCGTCCGGCTGGATCGCGGGCCGCTAGCCGACCGCCAGCCCGGCCTTGCGGCACTCCGTCCCGAGCGTCCGCGCCGCCTGGTGCGTGTAGGCGCCCGGCGTACCCAACGACTGGCACGTGTGGCGCGCGTTGGCGCCGCATTCGTGCACCTGCTCGGCGCCGACCGCGCCCGGGATGTTGGCGTAGATGCAGCCGTGGCCCGAGCTCGGGCCGGAGCTCACGAACGAGATCACCAGCACGACGGCGAGCGCCGCGACAACGCCGAGCACGCCGCCGACCATCCACTTCTCGCGCCTGGACAGCCGGTATGCCGGGGTTCGCTCGGACGGCATGATCAGCACCGGGCGCAGTGTAGGCCGGGCCGTGTGCGACGATCGAACGGACTTGATTCTCCTGGCGCTACTCCATCACGTCCCCGCCGCCAACATCGACTACGCCGCCCTCGCGGTGGGAGCGTTCGCCAGCTGGGCGGGTGTGCCCGGGCCCGGCGAGCCGCTGCTGATCGCCGCCGCGATCGTGGCCGCCCAGCACAAGCTCGACCTCACCCCGGTCCTCATCTGGGCCTTCGTCGGGGCCGTGACCGGCGGGATCGTGGGGTGGCAGGCCGGCCGGGTCCTCGGGCGCGGCGTGATGACCGCTCCCGGACCGTTGCGGCGCCTGCGCCTCAAGGCGGTGGAGCGAGGGGAAGAGGTGTTCGAGCGCCTCACGGTGATCGCGATCCTGCTCACCCCCGCATGGGTGGCCGGGATCCACCGGGCGGGCACCGGGGTCTACATGATCACCAACTTCGTGAGTGCAGCCGTGTGGACGCTGGGCATCGGCATGGCCGCGTACTTCGCCGGACCGCCCGCGCTAGACGTCCTGAGCGACGTCGGAACCGTGACCGCGATCGGCCTGGTCGTTCTCGTGCTCCTGGCCATCGGCTTCGAGTTGAGCCGCCGCCACCGCTCCCGCGCAGCGTGACGGCTAGAGGTTCGTCTCGGCGAACGAGATCGTCTTGGCCGGCACGGTCGGTGACCCGACGTCGAGCTGGATCGATGCGTGCGGCAGGAGCGGGATCGTCCGGGGGTCCGCCTTCCAGGGCTTGCCGTTCAGGAACGCCGTGACCTTGCCCTTGACGCTCGCCACCTGCGTGCGGCTGAGCGGCTGGCGCCACTCGTCGAAGAAGTTGCCCAGCGTGTAGATGCGCTTGGTGGGCGACTCGATGTGGATCACGCCGTCAGTGGTGTGCGTGTGGAGCCAGTAGTAGCACTGCTGGGCGCCGTAGAAGGGGCCGTAGGCGGTCTGCTGCGAGACCGGGCCGATCAGTCCGATGGCCGCGGGCAGCGCCCGTGGCTGGCCGTTCGCGTACACCTGCAGATGGGCGTGGATGTGGTAGGCGAGCTGCTCGACCGGCGCGCACTGGATGCCGTCGACAGTGGCGCCCTGGGTACTGCTGGAGGCCGGCGCCAGTTGAGGGCCGGCCTCGAGCGGGATCCCCTCGGGGCCGAGATGCTGGGTGGCCGCCTGCGCGGTGCTGGTCGAACTCGTGGTGCTAGTCGTGGCCGGAGTGCTTGCCGCCGCGGCGGGGGTGCTTGTGCTGCTGCTGCTGCTTCCGCCGCACGCGGCCAGGGCGCAGGCGGCGATCAGGGACACCGCAATACAGAACCGGCGAGCGCGCATCGCAGCGGCGTACGGTAGCGGGCCACGACCGGTGGTAAGTTGCGCTCAGATGAGCCAATCAGTCCCCACGGCCGAGATGCCGATGACCACCGCGCTCGAGCTCCCTGGCATGCGCGTCAGCGAGAACCTCGGCGTGTGCTACGGGCTCGTGGTGCGGAGCATGGGCGTGGTCGGAGGCGTCGCCGCCTCGTTCAAGGCGCTGCGGCGCGGCGAGATCGCGGAGTACACGCAGCTGCTCGAGGACTCGCGCCGGCACGCGATCGACCGGATGGTCGACAACGCTCGGCTGCTCGGGGCTGACGCGATCGTGGCGGTGCGCTTCGACTCCTCGGAGATCGGCAGCCAGTTCACCGAGATCGTGGCCTACGGCACCGCGGTCAAGCTGGCTTCGACTCAGTAATCGCCCTGTGCTGCTCGGCGAGGCCGATCGCGAGCTGCTCTACGAGGCGCTGAAGCGACATCACGCCGAGGGGAGCCTGGATCTGCCAGAGCTCGAACGCCGTGTGGCGATCGTCGCCGAGGCCCAGACCCGCGAGGCGGCGGCCGAAGCCATGGTCGGGCTACCGCCACTGCCGCCGACGGTCCCCGCCCCCGAGCAGCGTCGGCCGCGCTGGGGCCGCGGACACGGCGAAGCCGAGAAGCCCCAGCCCGACTGGCAGCCGACCAGCGAGCGGTTCCGCGATCCCCGCACGCGGGCCGTGCTGCGCGTCTGGGTGGACCCGGGCGGCGCCCGGCACTACGTGGCCGAGTGAGGCCCCTCTAGCGGGTCGACTTCTTGACCGCGCTGCGGGCCTTGCCGACGGCGTTCTTGGCCTTGCCCTTGAGCTCTTCCCCGGCGCCCTTGGCCTCGGTGCTCCGGTCGCCCGTCGCGGCGCCGGCGCCGCGCTTCACGCGGCCCTTGACCTCGTCTGCCTTGCCTTCGGCTCGCTGCTTTCTATCAGCCATGCGTTCTCCCTCCGATCGGGTCTTATCGATGGCTACCCGCGCGAGAGTGTTCGAACACCTTGGCCAGCATCCGCGGCCAGTGCTCGCGGAGCGCCTCGTGGCCCATGAACAGCCCGAGGTGGCCGCCGGTGCTCACATGGCGCGTGACCTGGTCCTCGGGGGTCGAAGCGTGGGTGGCCAGGGCGAAGACCTGGTCGGGCGGGGTGATGTGGTCGGTGGCGCCGCCCATGAGCTCGAGCGGCATGTCGATCCGGGACAGGTCGACCTTCCGGCCACGCACCTCGATCGAGCCGCTGATCAGCCCGTTGTCGCGGAACAGGTTGCGGACGATCCACAAATAGAACGCGCCGGGGACATCCTGGGTGTGCTTGAACCAGTCCTCGAACTCGCGGTAGCGGGCCACGTGGGCGTCGTCGTGGAGGTTCAGCAGGAGGTCGATCTGGCGGGAGATCTCGGCTCCGGGCTGGATCATGATGAAGCCCGAGAGCATGTGCTTGCCCTCGAGCACGCCGCCGCCCATCGCGACGAGCGCCTCGTAGAAGCGCAGGTCTCCGTTGGGCGCGACTCGGCGGATCACCTCGTGGATGACCGGCTCGCCGGCATGGAAGTCGATCGGCGCTCCGGCGACGGTCAACGTGTTGACCCGCTCGGGATAGAGCGCCGCGAAGACAGTGGCCAGCCAGCCGCCCTGGCAGTCCCCGATCAGGTTGACCCGGCCCCCGCAGTGGTCGACCGCGCGCTCGACCACGTCGATGTAGTCCTCGATCGAGGCATCCTTCGTCTCCTGGGTCGCGCCGACCCAGTCGAGCGAAAAGGCGCGTTCGAGGCCGGCCTCGATGATCGTCCGCATCTGGCTCTGCTCAGCCGAGTAGTCGACGATGCACGAGTCGTGGCCGGCCTGCGGCGGGAGCACCAGGGTCGGTACGACGCGGTGGCGCGAGGTCGAGAAGTCGCGCAGGCGGGCGAGCGGGGCCTCGAACACGACCTCGTGCGGTGTCGTCCAGGCGGGCTTGGTCCGCGTGGTCGCGGTGGCGAGGAACCGCGGCAGGTCGAACGCGCTCGGTCCCCGCTGCAGCGCGGCGGTCCAGCACTTGTTGAAGGCCTCGAGAGTGGCCGCGTAGCCCTCGAACCAGCTATCTAGGAGTCCCGAGCCCAGGCTGATGGGGGCGGGGACCGGCGGACATTGCGGGACAGCGCTCACCTTCGACCTCCTTGGCGAAAACATCAAAGCACCTTAAAAACGACGAAGCACCGGCGGTACTCCCACCGGTGCTTCTATCAATTACGGCTGTCGACTAGCGCTACTTGAGCAGGCTGCGCGCGGTGGTCGTGTAGGACCCCGCGATCTCGCGCGTGACGTCGACCTGTGCCTCGATCAGGCCCTTGAGCCACTCCTGCTGGCTGAGACCGGCCAGCTTGAGCTGGAGCTCGGTGGTCCGGTCAACGGCCTTCTCGTACGTGTCGAGGTACAGGTTGCCGGCCTTGCGAGCGGCCGACAGGACCTGCTCGCTGCTCTCGCGGACCTGCTCGAAAGCCGTGTCGAACGAGGGGATTCCGGTCTTGCTCTGGGTGGCGGTTGCCATGTGAATCGTCTCCTGGGTTTCGGATGCTGTGCTTGCAGCTTAGCAGATCTTTTGCAAGCGCGCAAGCGCTGGGATCGGGGAGCTTGCGTTTGCTCTGCTTGCAGTTTAGCGGCAAGGTAGCTAGCACTGGTACGCTGCGGCGGGTTTTCTTCCGTTCAACGCAGGGAGGTCAGATGGCTGACAACGTGTACTCGGTCTCCGAGATCGTCGGGTCGTCGCCGGGGACGATCGACGACGCGATTCGCAACGCGCTCGAGCGCGCCGGAAAGACCCTGCGGCACCTCGACTGGTTCGAGATGACCCAGGTTCGCGGCCAGCTCAACGACGACGGGTCGATCGCCTACTACCAGGTGATGCTCAAGGTGGGCTTCCGGCTGGAGTGAGCGCGACCTCGCGCGTGGCCCGGGCGAGCTGGACGACTCGGAGCAGCTTGAGGTTCGGGGTGAGGATCGCCAGCGTGCCCCGCAGCAGGGACGAGACGACCACGTAGCGGTCGTCCGCGGCGAGCTCGAACGAGCCGTACGGCGTGCTCGCGCGGCGGAGAACGCGCCCGGTGCGAGCGTCGACCTGCTCGACCGTGCTGCCGTAACCGCTGGTCAGGTAGGCGTAGCGGCCGGTCAGCGCCACATGCTGCGGCGATCGGCCGACCGGTACGCGGAACAGCAATCGCCTACTCTCGGCGTCGAACACCGAGACATCGGGCCTGGCGGCTGAAGTCACCCAAACCCGCCGGTCGTCCGGCGAGAACGACAGGTCGTGGACCGCGAAGCCGGGATCGAAGCGGCCGATCACCCGGGGATGGTCGAGGCGCTGGGTGCTGAGGACGACGACCGTCCTGGCCGATTCCCCAAGTGCGACCCACGCTCGCTGGTGGATAGCGTCGAAGCTCAAGTGGTGCGCGCCGGCGCCGACCTCGATTGTGCTGGTCACTCGGGCGTCGCCGAGATAGATCGCGGTAACGGTGCCGGCGCCGTCATCGGTCACGTAGCCGTATTGGCCGCCCGGCGCGATCTCCGGGATGTGCGGAGCCACAAAACCGCCGAGCACGCGCCTCGGGTTCAAAGTCTCGCGATCCAGCACTGTCACCGCCCGCCCCGCCGCGCTGACCACGACCACTGTGCTGCACTCGCCGCCGTTGGCGGCGACGTCCTCGGGATCGGGCGCAAGCGCGATCCGCCTGACCACGCGACCGCTTGGCAACGCGACCACCAACAGGCGATTCTCGGTCTCCGCGGTCACGAACGCCTGGTCCGGTGGCAGAGCCGCTTGCCGGCTCGCCGCGGGCAGGATCGGCTTCGCGGATGCGACGGTCGCGGCCCGCACCGGCGCCGCGTTGTGCCTGTGCGAGCCCGAACCACCGCACGCGGCGAGGAGCGCTGAGACGATCAGCGCGGCGATCGAAGCTCGCACTGTCATCCGGCCGGACCCTGGACCGTGCAGCACCAGCCGTCCAGCTCCGGGAACGCCTTGGCCGACGCGCCCGCGGAGAACTGCTGCGCGATGCGGGACACGGCGGCCACCCGGGGAGACCCGACGGCGCGGATGAACACCCACTGGTCGGCGGCCGGCCAGCTGACCAGCACCCACTTGCCGTTCGGCGACCAGCTGACCTCGCGCAGGCCGGCCCCGGCGAGCAGCTGGCGCACGGGGCTGCTCGCCGAGCCGGCCGGCAGGACCACGACCCGGTCGCCGCCGAGAACCAGCGCGAGCCGCGTGCCGTCGGGCGAGAGCGCGGCCTCGCCGGCCGCCGCGCCGGGCAGGCGGAGCAGCGTGGGCTGCCCGCCGCTCCCGGGGTAGGTCTGCACCGAGTGCGCGCTGACCACGACCAGTCGCGACCCGTCGCCCGACCACAGGAGCTCCCGTGGATGCCCGGCAACGGCTCGCGTCCAGATCACCTGCTCGGTGTCGGCGTCTCTGACCACGAGCCGGTTGCCGCCGGTCACGTAGGCCAGCTGGAACGAGTAGCCCGGGCGCCAGGCCGGGGCGACGTGGGAGGCTCGCGCCGCCAGCAGGTGATCGCCGGTCCCGTCGCCGGCGAGCACTCGCAGCGTGCCCGCCGACAGGTACGCGATCCGGTAGCCGCTCGGCGAGAACCATCGCGGATCGCTGACCGCCGGTCGGGCGATCGCCCACCGCACGTTCCCGCGCGGATCGACCGCGGCCAGCCGGCCGCCCGACACCGCCGCCACGTACAGGCCGCGGGGCGACCAGCTGGCTTGCGAGAAGTCGCCCAGGTGACGGAGTGAGCCGTCTGCGGCCGCCGTCCAGGTGCCGCCCGGCCCGGACAGGAGGACGCGCCCGGCCGAGGGCAGTGAGGACAGCATGGGCGCCGCATGTCGGACCCCGAGCGCTTTGGTGATCAGCCGTCCCACGGTCGCGCCGGCGGGAGAGAGCACCAGGCCGGCGGCGATCACGGCGAGCACCGGAGGGATGGCCAGCCGGGCGCGCATGCGCGCGGCACGCGGAGCCGGCTCGCGTTCGAGGTAGGCGTCGCGAACCACGCTCCAGGCACGCTGCTCGGCGCCGCGCTCGTCGGGCCCGCGAAACTCCCGCAGCGCGCGCTTGGCGTCGGGCGTCATCCGAGCTCCACCTCGCTCAGGCGCGACTCGAGCGCATCCAGGCCGCGCCGCAGCCGGGAGTTGACCGTGCCCCGGGGGAGCTCGAGGGCCTTGGCGATCTCGCCCGGGCTGTACTCGAGCAGGTAGCGCAGCACGATCACCGCACGGTGCTCCGGCGAGAGCGATCCGAGCGCGGTCAGTACTTCCTGTGAGTAGCGACCGACCGGCACCTCGGGCGGCGAGGGAGCATCGGCGGGTTCTGTGCCGCTCTCGCGGCGGGCCGCGCGAGCACGCGCCCAGTCGATGGCCCGGTTGACCACGATCGTGCTCAGCCAGGGACCGAAGCGCCGCCGCCGATCGAACCGGTCCAGCCGGCGGATGGCGGCCAGGAATCCTTCCTGCGCGATGTCCTCGGCGGCGGCGTGATCGTGGACGACCAGGAACGCGGCCCGGTAGGCCCGCGGCCAGAAGCGGCGGAACAGCGCCTCGAGGTCGGCCTCCGAGCCGGCCAGGGCGCCGCGGATCAGCGCTTGCTCACTGCGCGGCCGTCGCGGCCGGCGCCGTCCGAGCTCGCCGCCGATCACCAGGCTGTCCGTCGCTGACATGGATTCACCCTGCGAGATGGACACCGTCGATGCGCATCGTCCTCCTTACGAGTGGGAGCCCGCAAGAGGTCCCATGCCATGACGCGTCCTGGCGTCACGCCCGCGCGGAGCGGGTAATGGATTTGTGTTCAGGCGGGGACGAACACGAGGAGGTGCCCGGTGGCCAAAGACCGGCCATCTCCAACTCGGAGGGTTTGTTGAGCCGCGCCGCTCGCCGGTACAGCGACCGGCGGCGCAGGCTACGGCCCGATGACCGCCTGGGCCTGAGTGGTCTGGGCGACCAGCCGGCCGGCGTCGTCGCGCAGGTCGGTCTGGACGACGATCACCGTGCGCCCGGCGCGTAGCGGCCGCGCCGTGGCGGTCACGGTCCCGTCGCGCAGGCCGCGCAGGAAGTTGGTCGAGGAGGAGATCGTCGCGGTGCCGGCGCCGGCCGGCAGGTTCAGGTAGGCGCACACGCCGCCGAGGTTGTCGGCCAGCGAGATCAGCGCCCCGCCGTGCATTGCACCGCCGGTCGTGCACAGCTCCTCGCGCCAGGCCAGCCGTCCGACCACCTCCTCGGGGGCTGCCGACACGAGCTCCATCCCGAGCGTGACGGCGAACGGGATCATCGCCATCAGGTCGGCGAGCGGCGGCTGTCCTTCCGAAGCCACGGCGGCGAAGCCTATAGCCGTGCGGGCCTCACGGCGCGTTCCTTGGAGTGCTGCCACAACGCCTTGTCGAGCGTGCGGATATCCACCCCGGCGCGCCGGGCGAGCGCACGGCACGCGCTCATGTAGGCCAGCCAGAATCCGACCGGGTAGACCGAGCGTGGCTTGACCCCGAGCGACTCGAGCGCGCGCACGTCGAGGATCGGATAGTCCTCGGGGAACACGAAGTACAGAAGCGTCGACGCCGTCGGCACGCCCACGCCGGCGAGCGTAAGCAACGCCGACATGCGCGGCTCCTCCTCCTCGGCGGCCAGCGCCCGGCCGGTGGCCTCGACGACCGCAGCCTCGGAGTTCGCGGCGACCTTCGGCCGGCTGCGCACGGTCTTCCAACCGCACACCTCGATGAACTCGGCCCGCGTGTAGTGCCCGCGGGCGCGCACGGCGGCGCCCAGAGCCAGCCCGGGCGAATCGTCCATGACCGGGAACCGCGCCGCGAGGGTGCGGACCTGTTGGATCGGAAACTGAAGTTCGAAGCTGGGAAGCGGGCGGGCCGTGATTGCTCGGGAAATGATGACCAAACGATCCGAGCCTGGTCCAGCGACGGCCCCGTCGACTCAAGGCGAGCTTGGCCGGCCCCGATACGGCCGACGTGTCATTTCTGGATGAGCCAATCCGCGCATCCGTCGCACCGCCCGGCTGGTCGACACCCCCACAGCTCGCGCCACCGCCGCCGCCGGCAGCCGCGCCGGTGCTCGCATCACCCGCCGCGATGGCCGATCACGCCGCCGACGCGGCAGTGCGCTGGCGGATGCGCGCGGCCCGCGTGGACAACCTGATCGTGTACGGCGCCTACCTGCTGGTGTGCCTGTTGCTGCACTGGCGCGTCGCCAGTGCCATTCATCTGTTCTGGCTCGCGGTCGCGGGCGTCGCGTACCACTTCGCCTTCGAGGCGCGCTACGGCCAGACGATCGGCAAGCGCCGCTACGGCATCCGTGTGGTGGCCGCCGACGGAGCCCCGGCCAGCCCAAAGGCGGTGGCCATCCGCTCGGTGGTGCGGGTGATCGACTCGCTGCCCGTGTGCTACGTGTCGGGGCTGATCAGCATGCTGCGAACCGGGCCGGCTCGCCGCCAGCGGATCGGCGACATCGCGGCCGGAACGATCGTGGTGGCGGTCGACGGGCGGGCCGCCAGTCAGGGGACGCCCCGGTGGATGCTGCCGGCGGCGACGCTCGGCGCGGTGGTCGTTTCAGCGCTGTCCGTGATCGGCATCGCCGGGGCCGGCCGTCAGCCGATCGACAGCGTCCAAGCCTCGGAGTTCGTCGCCGGCTGCCAGAGCTCAGCCGCCGGCGCCGCGGTCGATTGCCAGTGCTATCTGAACCAGCTCGAGGCCGACGGCTATGGCACGGCCGACGCCTTGAAAGGGCTGATGGCAGACGCGCAGTCCGAGGAGGAGGCCGGCACCGTTGGTCCCGCCCGCACCACCGTGCGCAACGCGCTCATTGCCTGCCCTCGCTGATCCCGGGATACCCGGCGCCCACCCGATCCGGCGACGGAGCAAGGACCGGCCTAAAACCCCACTCGGCATCGGCGCGTCGTCGAGAGTGGGCTTCGGCCCGCTATACGCACCCTGAGCCACACTCGCCGGCGCGCAAGCGTCGAGTGTGGGGTTGGGCCGTTTGCTGCCTAGAAGGTGGGCGGTGTACGTCTGGCACCCCTTGAGGAACCCTCGCGAAACGACGGCCAAGCAGACCGGTCCCGCCCACGTAAGACATTGGCTCACCGGAGGGGTGCCAGACGGGCACGCCCACCTACGTAGACGCCCGGGCGATGATCTCCTCGACCACGCCGGTCTTTGCGTCGGCGTACTGCTGCATGTACTTCCACTCGCGCGCGGCCAGGTCGCGCTTGGTCGCCGCATACAGCTCGCGGTCGGCGGCGCTGGCGCGCAGGTGGTCTCGGAAGCGGACCATCCGTCGCGTCTCTGGACAGCCCGCCGGGAACACGTGCAGGTGGACGGATCGATCCGGGCGCCGGAGCATTCGGTGCTCGAACCAGGAGGGCTCGCGGATCCGCAGCTCGTAGCCCGCCGCCTCGAGGTCCGGAACGTAGGCCGCCTCATCGGATGAGTCGGCCACCTCGAGGACCATGTCGATGATCGGCTTGGCCGGCAGGCCGGGCACCGACGTCGAGCCCACGTGCTCGAGCGCCATCACCCGTTCGCCGAGGGCCTCCCTGACCCGGCTTGCCTCCCGCGCGTACGCGTCCGGCCACCCAGGGTCGTAGTCGCGCACCTCGAGCGGACCGGACAGCGGCGAGAGCGGTCCGACCGTCGTGGTCGGCAACAGGGCGTCGTAGGCGGGGGTGTCATGCGGGTCGGGCAGGCCCACGATCGCCATTGTCGCCGACGTACGACCGGCCCGGGTGGGAGGAGGGCACCCGGGCCGGATCGCTTTGGGTGGGGGCTGCGCGCTACCCCTGGGGGTTGGGCACGATCAGCGTGACGCCGCCGACCGGCTGCCCGGTGGTGAACAGGTTCCGCCCGAGCGCGGTGTTGAGCGAGGAAGCGCCCTCGCTCGAGAGCGTCGCGAGCAGATTCTGCAGGTCGAGCGTTCCGTTCGGCAGAGCCGACTGCTCGAGCTTCGAGGTGTCGAGCTCGAACAGCTTGACCTCGGGGCCGCCGTTGACCTGGAAGCTCAGGCTCGAGCCCTCGGCACCGGTACCCAGCGTCACCTGCGGGTTGGTCAGGGACACCGAGAGGGCGCCGTTCCCGAGCTGGAGCCCGCCGCTCAGCGGGATGGTCCCGGTGAGGACCCCATTCGCGAAGCTCGCGCTCGCCGGCGACCCGCTCAGCGGCAGCGTCACGCCGGTACCGTCGAGGCCCGGGATCGGGGTCGTCCCAAGCGGGGCCGGCAGCCCGTTGGAGCCCGGCAGCAGCGGCACGGCACCGAGGCCGGCCGAGTCGAGCAGGGACCGGAACGCGGGAACGAACGCGACGCCCGCCCCGGTGCTCGACGCGCTGGTGACCGGCGCTGCCGCACCCGCGCCGGTGCCCGGGGCACCGGCCGTGCCGGTGACCGGCGAGGTACTCACCGTGACGGTGAACGAGCCGAAGCTCTGGTTCTTGCCGAACGCATGGCTGTGAAGCGCGCCGTTCAAGCGGTTGGCGCCCGGCTTGGTCAGCTTCGCGGTCAGGCCGCTGATCGTCTCGCTCGTGCTGGAGCGCTTGACGTGGCCCCGGCCGGTGATCGTGAACAGCTTCACCTTGTGACCGGCCACCTTGACCGTCAGCTGGCCGTTCCCCTTGGCCGGCCGCGTAAAGGTCACAGAGCTGATTTTCACCGACCGCTTGCGGACCGCGATCCTGAGCACACCCTTGAGTTTGAGCGTGCCGGTGGCTTTGGTGAAGTTCCACTTGCCGGAGTTCGCGGGAAGCGCATAGCTCGACTTTCGGCTCGTCGCCGGCCGCAGCGCACGCACACTGACATGCTGGCGCGCGAACGAGCGCTTGGCCTTCACCGACAGTGTCAAGGTGGCACCGCTGGTGGACTTCGAACTTGACCCCGCGGCGGTTGCCACCGCGGCAACCTCGATCGACAGCGGGAGCATGAGGAGCACCGCAAGCAGTGAATACTTGAGGCGTTTAGAGGACATATCCCCCCCTTTTGGACGTGAGAGAGTGAGACGCGAGCGTCGGTGCTCGGGCCTCCCCGCCACGCCGGGGGAGCGCGCCCAAACTCGGAAGCTGGTTGATACAGCTTGCCTGTGCGGCCCTGCCTCCGCACCGGCCATCGTAAGTCTCGCCGTCACCGATGCCCCTGGTCGGCAAGCACTAAACGGTTGCTTGGCAAGCTGGCCGAACTCATCGCAGCGATTTGCTCGCTTTGCGCAGCGGCGGTGAGGTTCTGCGCATGAGCGGGCTCGCGACCGGCACGCGATAACATCCGTCGCTGCAGGCCAGGCGCCCCCCGAGGGGAGTGCCGGCGGGCGGGAAGCCGAGTCATCGCGACGCTCTCGATTCGGGTGCGAGCGGGATGACTCCCAATGCCACGCCGGAGGAACCTTGACCTGCAGTCCATTGCCCCTACCGGGGCTCGAGAGATGGCAAGCTCCGCCGCATCCGCGGCGAGGATTCAGCGCTCGCCTTCCGTCCGGAGCAGCGCTAGCTTATGCCGCCCGTGGACGAGGAGAACCATATCCCCAAACAGGCATCAGCCCGCGAGTTGATCGAGTCGGCCGGCGGCCGGATGCCGCAGGAGGCGGGCGGTTCACTCCGCACGGCGTTGGCCAACGCGATGGTCGGGATGAAGAAGCAGCTGTACGGACGTGGCCCCACTGCGGCCAAGGCCTGGATCCTCGACGACTATGTGTTCGTGGTCCTCGAGGGTGGTCTGACCCGCAACGAGGAGACGTTGCTGGCCGACGGCAAGGCCGACCTGGTGCGCGACTACCGGCTGAGCTTCCAGGAGACGGTGGGCGCCACGGCCATGGGAGCGGTGGCGGAGCTGGTGGGGCGAAGGGTCCTCACCTACCACAGCCAGATCGTGTTCGATCCGCCGCGGACGTTCGAGATCTTCGTGCTCGAGCCAACGTCGGGCTAGTCCTTCCCGTCATCCGGAAGGGAGCGCGGGGATGAGGATGGTGCCCTTTCCTGAGGACGGCGCATCGGGCGACGGAGCCGAGCCCCGCTCGGCCTCGAGCAGTCCCCTGCTCGAGATCTCCAACGCCACCGTGCGCGTGTACAAGGCCGCCTTCGGCCGGGGGCCAACTCATGCCCGGGCGCGGTTCGCGGGGGCCGACACTCTTCTCGTGCTCCTGAAGGACACCATGACGGTCCCCGAGCGCAAACTGGCCGAGCTCGGCGAGCTCGAACGGGTACTCGCCCATCGGCTCCTGCTGCACCGGGTCGTCGAGGACGAGATCCGGGCCGTGGTCGAGGAGGTTCTCGAGCGGCCCACGCTGTCGCTGATCAGCGGGCTCGACCCCGAGCGCGACGTGGCCGCCGAGGTCATCATGCTCGCCCCGGTCCCGCACCTCGGCCCCGGCGCGATACCTCCGGCATAGGGCACGGTGGGGCGCCGCCACCAAGGACGGCGTCCCACCGATTGCCTTCAGGGCCGACTACGCTGCGGCCGGCTGGCGACCTCGAGGCGGACCGCCCCGTCCTCGCCCTCGATGGCAAGCACCTGGACTCCCTCGGCGATCCGCCCGTCGAGGATGGCGCGGGTCAGCTCCTTCTCGAGCGTGCGGCGGATGTGTCGCTTGAGCGGACGCGCACCGAACTCCGGATCGAAGCCCTCCTGGGCCAGGTGTCCGATCAGCGCGGGGTCCACGGTGAGCTCCGCGCGGCGCTCGGCCTGAAGGCGCTCGGCGATCCGCGCGCACAACAGCTCGCCGATCCGCCCGACCTGAGCCTCGGTGAGCGGCTCGAACACCACGATCTCGTCGATCCGGTTCAGGAACTCGGGCAGGAAGGCGCGCTTGGCCGCCTCGCGCATGCGCTCATCGGCGGAGTCGCCGGCCTCCGTGCCGGTGAAGCCGAGCGGGCGCTTGGCCTTTCCGGCGCCCAGGTTCGAGGTCATCACCACGACGGTGTTGGTGAAGTCCACGGTCCGGCCCTCGCCATCGGTCAGGCGGCCGTCGTCCAGCACCTGGAGCAGCACGTTCCAGACCTCCGGGTGGGCCTTCTCGATCTCGTCGAGCAGGACCACGGAGTACGGCCGCCGCCGGACCGGCTCGGTCAGCTGACCGCCGTCACCGTAGCCCACGTATCCGGGCGGCGACCCGATCAGCCGGGCGACCGTGTGCGGCTCGCGGTACTCGGACATGTCGATCCGCACGAGCGCCTTCTCTGTGGCGAACAGCCGCTCGGTGAGCGCCTTGACCAGCTCGGTCTTGCCCACGCCGGTGGGGCCCATGAACAGGAAGCTGCCCAGCGGCCGGTCGGGCTCGGCGAGTCCCGCCCGGGCGTGGCGAACGGTCTCCGCGACCGCGTGGACCGCGTCCTCCTGGCCGATCACCCGGCGATGCAGGTCCGCCTCGAGGGTTCCCAGCCGCTCGAGCTCGCCGGCCACAAGCTCGCCCACGGGGATGCCGGTGCGGGCCGCCACGACGGCGGCGATCTGCGGCTCGCCGACCACCGGTCCGCCCTCCTGGCCGTCCGGCCCGGGCAGGTCGGCCAGCTTGCCCTCGAGCTCCTCGATCCGCTGCTTGATCTGCCCTGCCTCCTCATAGGCCTCGGCGTCTACCGCGGCCTGCTTCTCGGCGGCCAGCCGCTCGAGCTCCTCGCGGAGGTGTCCGGCGTCGGTCCCGGAACCGCTCAGGCGCAGTCGCGCGGCCGCCTGGTCGACCAGGTCGATGGCCTTGTCCGGCAGTCGGTACTCGCTGATGTAGCGGTCCGACAGCCGGGCCGCCGCCTCCAGGGCCTCGTCGGCGATCCGGACGCGGTGATGCTGCTCGTACTGGGGCCTGATTCCCTCCAGAATCGCCACGGTGTCCTGCACCGAGGGCTCGCCGACCATCACGGCCGAGAAGCGCCGCGCCAACGCAGCGTCGCGCTCGATCTTCCGATACTCGGCCAGCGTGGTCGCGCCGATCATGCGCAGCTCGCCGCGAGCCAGCATCGGCTTGAGCATGTTCGCGGCGTCCATCGCGCCCTCGGCCGCGCCCGCGCCGAGCACGGTATGAAGCTCGTCGACGAACAGGATCACCTTGCCCTGCGAGCCGACGACCTCGTCGAGGAGCGCCTTCAGCCGCTGCTCGAAGGCGCCCCGGAACTGGGTGCCGGCGAGCATCCCGGCCAGGTCGAGCGCGATCACGCGCACGCCCCGCAGCGGCTCGGGCACGCCATCGCGGGCGATGCGTAGGGCCAGGCCCTCCGCGATCGCGGTCTTGCCCACGCCGGCCTCCCCGATCAACGCCGCGTTGTTCTTGCGCCGCCTCGCCAGTACCTCGACAACCTGCGCGATCTCCTCCTCGCGCCCGATGACCGGGTCGATCCGGCCCGCCTCGGCCTCGGCCGTGAGGTCGCGGCCGAACTGGTCGAGGGCGGGGGTCCCGGACGACGTGTCACGGCGGGTGCGCTGGCGGACCGTCTGGCCGCCGGCTTGGCCGCCGGGCACCGAACCGGTCGGTCCGATCGGACTGCCCGGAAGTCCGTCCGGCAGTCCCCCGGGGAAGCCGCCCTGCCGCTGGGCCAGGGCGATGCGTGCGCACCGCTCGCAGAGCAGACCGGAATGGCGCTCGCCACCGGCCACGAACGTGACCTCGACGGCGCCGGGACGCTCCCCGCACAGGTCGCAGAGCGCTACGTTCTGGTTGGTCTCGAATTCCAAGATGTTCAGCCCTTCCTACTGGATAATCTAAGTCGCTAGGACTAAGATTTTAGCGCGCGCCCGGGCATCGCCAGACAGGGCCGAGGCAAACGTCCGCTGAGCCGAGGCCGGGAGGCTTCGGGTCGTGGCCACGGACGCCGATACGGCCGGCGATGGTCTCATCGCTCGCAGACATCCGGTCCAACCGCCGGATCATGGCCTATACCGCCGCGGCGATCTACGGAATCGCCGGGCTGGACGGCGCGATCGGGGGCCTTCTGCCAGACGATCCGGCGTTCGCGCTGCTCCCGGTCGTCGTCGTGTTCGTGATGTTCGCGCTGTTGATGGCCTTCGGACCTCGGCTGCCGCGGCCGGGACTGGCGCTCCTGGGACCGCTCGGGGTGGTGCTGATCGCCTACGCGCTGATCACGACCCCCGGGCCGACCGACGCCGCTGTCCTGTACGCGCTGCCGGTCTTCTGGACGACGTTCTTCTTCGGCCGCCGGGGAGCGTTCGTCATCCTTGCCTGCGTGGCGGTCGCCCACGCGGTCGCACTGCTGGCCATGCCGGCGGTCGACTCCTATCCCGGTCGCTGGCTCGACGTCATGGTGTCGGGCTGCGGCGTGGCCGGGGTGGTACTCGTGCTCGAGCGCCGCAACGAGCTGCTCGTGGCCCGCTTGGCCGACGAAGCGAGAACCGATCCGCTGACCGGCCTGCTCAACCGGCGGGGATTCGACGAGCACGCCGCCCGTGAGTTCGCCCACGTGGGCCGCGACGGGCTTCCGATCGCGCTGGCCACGCTGGACATCGATCACTTCAAGCAGGTCAACGATGAGTGGGGGCACATCGTCGGCGACCGCGTCCTAACCGAGCTGGGGCGGGTGCTGTCCAGCGAAAGCCGCGGCATCGACGTGGCGGCGCGGCTGGGCGGCGAGGAGTTCGCGATCCTGATGCCGGGCAGCGACGAGGCGGGCGCCGAGGCGTTCATCGAGCGGGTCCGCGCCGGCCTGGAGCGCAGCGCCGGCCCTGGCCTGCCGCCCGTTCGCATTAGCGCCGGCGTCGTCGCGACCAGCGAGCCGCTCGACCTTCAGGTCATGCTCGAGCGCGTGGATCGCGCGCTGTATGCCGCCAAGCGCGGCGGTCGTGACCAGACGGTCGTGTTCAAAGGCCACGACTTCTCGCTCGCGGTCTGACGCGCGCGAGACGTCGGGTCAGCGCCGGGATTCGAGCAGCCGCAGCCAAATCTCGCTGACCGTCGGGTAGGACGGCACTACGTGCCACAGCGTGTCGAGCGGAACCTTGCCGACGATCGCCGTGGTCGCGCTGTGAAGCAACTCGGCGACGTCGTCGCCCACGAACGTGGCCCCGACAAGCGTGTCGGTCGCCCGGTCGACCACGAGCATGGCGCGGCCGACGTAGCCGTCGCGTAGAAGCGACGCGCCGGCGACGGACGCCAGGTCGTACTCGACTCCCTCGACCTCGATCCCCTTCTCTCGCGCTCGTGACTCGGTCAGCCCGACCGCGGCGACCTGTGGATCGGTGAACACGACCGCGGGCACCATGTCGTGGTCGGCCAGGTCGCGGTAGCGCGAGCCATCGATCGATCGGCCTTCGGCCCGCGCCGCGATCACATCTCCGGCGATCCGCCCCTGGTACTTGCCCATGTGCGTGAGCAGTGCCCGTCCGTTGGCGTCACCGATCGCGTACAGCCAGTCGGGGCCGCCCTTCACGGCCATGTGGTCGTCGGTCTGGAGGTACCCGTGCGACTGGCTGACGTCCACGCCGACGCGCTCCAGGCCGATCTCACGCGTGGCCGGGGTGCGCCCGGCCGCGACCACGACCTCGTCCACCTCGAAACTCGAACCGCCGGCGGTCACCGTGACCGGCCCGCCGTGGATCCGGCCCACGCCGGTGTCCTGCGCCGCGGGCCGGCTCACCGACTCGACGCCGGTGCCCACCAGCACCCGGATCCCGCGCTGCTCGAACTGCTCGGCGACCAGCGCGCCGGCGAACGGCTCCTGCTGGGCCAATAGCCGCGGCTCCGGCTCGATCACCGTCACCTCGCGGGCCCCCAGGCCGGACAGCCAGGTGGTCGATTCGCAGGCCACCACCCCGCCACCGATCACCGCCACCCTCGCGGGCACCTCGCGCAGGTTGGTCACGTCGCGCGAGGTCCATGGCTTGGCTTCGCGGAGCCCGCCAATCGGCGGGATGGAGGCGGTGGTGCCGGTGGCGATCACAACGGCATGGCGGGCCGCGATGGTCCGGGTGCTGCCGTCGTTTTCGACGACCTCGACGGACTTCTCCCCGGCCAGTCGCCCCCGGCCGCGGACCACGTCGATCCCGTTGTTCTTCGCCCACTCGACCTGTCCGCTGTCGTCGTGGTTGTGGGTGAACGAGTCGCGTCGCTCGAGGATCGCCGGCAGGTCGAGCTTGCCGGACAGCATCGTCGAAAGGCCGGGCATCGCCCGCGCTCCGTCGAGCATCTCGACCGGTCGCAGCAGCGCCTTGCTCGGCATGCACGCCCAGTAGGAGCACTCGCCACCCACGAGCTCGGCCTCGACGATCACCGCGCTGCGTTCGCTGCCCTGGATTGCGTACTGAGCCGCGTTCTCGCCGGCCGGTCCACCGCCGATCACCACCACGTCCCAGGTCCCGGTGTCCGTGCTCATGGTCGGCAGCCTACGGGTTCGCCGCTGGTCCTTGGGGGTACCGCCGAGACATGGCCAGTGAAAAACAACGCCAGGCAGCACGCAAGAACGTCAAGAAGGCGCAGAGCGGTGCCCGCAGCAAGCGAAGCATCGCCAACCTCGACTCCAAGACGCGCTCCGCGCTCGGGCGCGAGGGCGCCAAGGCGGCCGCGCGCAAGCGCGGCGCCTCGAGCGGGACGGGCAGCGGCGCCGGCGCGATGACGGTGACCGAGCTGCGGCGCGAGGCGGCGCGTCTGGACATCGATGGTCGCTCGAAGATGGGCAAGGCCCAGCTGATCCGCGCGGTTAGCCAGAAGCGCCGCTCAGCGTCCTAGCAACGGACCTGACCGGATGGGGTCGCCCCGCATCGCGGCTGGGCCCGGCTCGGCATCCAGCCTCGCCACGGCCGGGCCCGCCGCGATCTCATCCGGTGGACGCCGAGCGCAGCGAGGCCCCAACACCGGCCGGCGGCGGCATTCGAAGACGTTCCGCAGAATCGGCGGCCGCGCCCTGGAATTCGGGGCGCGCGGCGCTATCTTGATCCGTGCCGGCGGGTCCGAACACCGGGATCACGGCGAGCTCGGCGATCGCCGCTCGCAGTTGGCCTGCGCCGTTCGGTGAGCGGGAGATGGCGATGGGGCGCCCGGTTCTGGGCTCGCTCTCGTCCGGCGCCACGCTGGCCTTTCCGGTGATCGCGCTGAGGAGGCAGTCGACAACCGTCGGGTCGAACTGAGTGCCGCGCTGACGCACGACGGACTCGAGCGCGCCCGCGGCGCCCGCGCCGCGACGATGTGGCCGATCCGTGGCGATGGCGACGAACGCGTCGCACACGGCGACGATACGACTGGCCAGTGGGATTGCCTCGCGCTGCAGTCCGTCCGGATAGCCCTCGCCATCCCATCGCTCGTGGTGGGCCCGGACCAGGCGAGCCACCGGCTCCATGCCGGGGAGGGACTGCAACAGTTCTGCCCCGATCTCAGCGTGGCGGTTCATCGAGGCCCAATCCCCGGGCGACCGGGCGCCCGTGCTCAGGATCACCGAGTCCGACAACCCGATCATTCCGACGTCGCGCGGCTGGGCGCACGCTTCGACCATCAGCCCCTCTGAATCGTCGAGTCCGAGGCGCCGGCAAACGCGGGCGGCCAGCTTCCGCACCAGCGGCGTGCCGGCATACAGCGCCGGCGCACTGGCGCGCAGCGCGGCCTCGAGCGCCGCGGCGGTGATGGCGACCGAGGCGGCGGCGTCCGGCTCACCCTCGACTTGACCGACAGTTCTTCGTGACCGTTCGTCCAGCGTCGTCGCGGGCACCCCACGTACCTCCGGCTCGGGATCGGCAGGCGCCCGCCGCCGTCGCGGGCGCGCAGAACCGAAAGCAAGTCGCTTGCGACAGTAAGTGATGTTTGCGCTTGCAATCGGGTTTGCACGGCATCGCGGACCCGAAGTCGCCGCGTTACTTCCAGCGCTACCGAAACCGGCTCCAGACGTCGCCCAGGACGATCTGATCGTTCGACGTGCGGGGGACGGGGTCGTGGTGGGTGGTGGTCATCGCGGGGTTGGCCCGGCCGGCGCCGCGAAGGCTCCGGCCGGGAGTCATCCGATTATGCGGACTGCTTCACTGCGGAGATGTCGAGCGCGAGCTTGACCTTGTCGCCGACCAGCATGTTGCCGCTGCCCAGTGCCTGGTTGAACTTCATGCCGTAGTCCCCACGGGACAGCTGACCGGTCACCTCGAGACCGACCCGCTCGTTGCCCCACGGGTCGACATCGGTGCCCTGGGCCTCGGCGTGCAGAACGATCTCGTTGGTCACGCCGTGGATGGTCAACTGACCGGCGATCCGGAACTCCTCGTCGTCCAGCGCCTCGATGCTCGTGGACTCGAAGCGCAGCTCCGGGAACTGGGCGGTGTCGAAGAAGTCGGGCGAGCGCAGATGGTCATCGCGCTGGGGCTCGTTGGTGTCGACCGACTGCGCCTTGACCGTGCCGTAGACCTTGGCGCTCGAGAGGTCATCGCCGATCTCGAGGGTGCCTTCGAACTCCGTGAACTCGCCGCGGACGGTGGCGATGCCCATGTGCTTGACGCCGAAGGCGACCTTCGAGTGGGCGGGGTCGACTGTCCAGGTGCCGGTGGGGATCAGGGTCAGAGGGGAAGCTGTGGTGCTCATCAGATAGTTCCTTCGGTGGGAAGTTGTTGTGAGCACAACTATAGCGTATAATTGCGCTTGCAACTACTTCGGTCACGATCCGCCTCTGAGGAGAAACCATGAAGCTCGATGGCATGCACCACATCACGATGATCACCGGCGACGCCGAGCGGAACGTCGAGTTCTACGCTGACATCCTCGGGCTGCGGATGGTCAAGAAGACGGTCAACTTCGACGCGCCCGAGGCCTACCACCTGTACTTCGCCGACGAGGAGGGCTCGCCCGGCTCGATCCTGACCTGGTTCGAGTTCGCCGGAGCCCGTCGCGGCCGCGCCGGCGCGGGGATGATCCACACGCTCCAGCTCGGCGTGGCCTCGGAGGCCGCGCTGGACTTCTGGGCGGAGCGGCTGGCCGGCAAGGGCTACGCCACCGATCGCGCCGGGCAGTCGCTGACCTTCGAGGACTACGACGGGCTGCGCCTGGAGCTCGTGGCGGCCGACGACGGCAACCCGCCGCTGCGCGCCGCCCACCCCGATGTCCCGCCCGAGCACGCGATTCTCGGCGTCGAAGGCGCGCGGGCCTACATCGGCCGCGGCACCGCGGCCGACCGCGAGCTGCTGACCGACACGCTCGGCTTCACCGAGCTCGGCGAGGGCGAATACCGCCTGGACGGCGATACCCGCCACTTCCACTGGGGTTACGACGCGCCCACCGAGCGCGGGATCCAGGGCGCGGGAACCGTCCATCACATCGCCTGGCATTCCCGGGACGAGGATCACATGCCGTGGCGGGCGCGGGTGGCCGAGGCCGGAATGCAGGTCACGCCGGTGATTGACCGCGACTACTTCTACTCGATCTACTTCCGCCAGCCGCAGGGCATCCTGTTCGAGATCGCCACGACCTCACCGGGTTTCGCGGTCGACGAGGACCCCGAGCGTCTCGGCGAGGAGCTTCGCCTGCCGAGCCAGCACGAGCACCTTCGCCCGCTGCTCGAGCGCCAGCTCACCCCACTGACCAACCCGCGCACGGCCGCACGCCAGGAGGCATGAACACAGATGCGCAAGATTCAGAGCCAGGGCGTCCACCACATCACGCTCGTCGGCGCGGACCGGCAGACCTCGATCGAGTTCTGGGAGGGCGTGCTGGGGATGCCGTTCGTGTTCGAGCAGCCCAACCTCGATAACCCCGCCGAGAGCCACCTGTACTTCGATCCCGGCGACGGTCGCCTGATCACCGTGTTCACCAACGAGGAGCGCACCCCCGATCCCGCGCGCACGCCGACCGATCCCGGCTGCGTGCACCATCTCGCCTTCGCCCTCTCCCAGGCCACGTTCGCCCAGACGGTCGAGCGACTGGACGAGCGACGCATCCGCCACAGCGGTGTCAAGGACCGCGGCTTCATGGACTCGATCTACTTCACCGATCCGCTCGGGCTGCTGATCGAGCTGGCCGCCTACCGGTTCGAGCCGCCGGCCGGTCACACCCACGCCGATGTCCTGCTCGCCGCGCATCGAATCCGCGTCGAGGGCGGGGACTACAACATCGCCCCGGTCCACCTGGCCGACGCGATCGAGCAACTGGTCACCGGCTCGCGGCAATCCCTATCTGAGGACCGCACCGCGAAGGATCCGTACCGGCACGCCGGGTCGACGGTCGTGCCGGCGGCCGAGGAGTGAGGCGGCGGATCAGCCGCCGCCGCTGACCGTTCCGCTGCCGCTGCCGCTGGCGGTCGACCCACCGGTGGGCGAGCTGCCGGTGCCCGACCCGCTGTGAGTGCTCGAGCCGGTGCCGGTGCCGGTGTGCGAGGTGGTTGGGCTGCTCGTTGTCGTGCGTGTGGTCACTGTCCCGGTTGATGGGGTCGGAGCGCTCGTCGTCGGGGTCGGAGCCGTCGGGGTCGGAGCCGTCGGGGTCGGAGCAGGAGTCCGGCGAACCGGCGCGGTGGACTGAGTCGTCGTCGGGCTGGTCACCGGCGCGCTGGTCGTAGTTTGGGCCGGCGTGCTCGCGGCAGCGGGCGTCTTCGCCGGGGCGGCGGTCTCCACGACCTTCGCCGTGATCTTCGGCTTCGCCGGCTTCTCGGCCGCGGACGCCTTCGGCTTCGCGGCGACCGCCGCCTCCTGGGTGGGCGCCGTCGGTGTGGGAGCCGGTGTGGTATGGGCGGCGGTCGTCGTCGCCTTCTGCGCGCTCGTCAGAGGTATCGGCGGCCGGGCCTGGGGGCTCTTGCCGCCGCCGAGCGCGGTCGCCGAGGCAGCCCCGATGCCGACGACGAGCACTCCGAGGCCGAGTGCGAGCACCCGGCGTCGACGCTTGATAGTCGAGGCGCGAGCTCCCGGCTCGACGTGGACCAGCGGTTCGACGACCGGAACCGGCTCGATTGAAATCGGGAACCTCCGGCTGCTGATCGCGGGCCGGCTTCGACACCTCCGCCAGCCGGTCACCCTCAGGTTCAAGTTGAAGCTCAGGTTCGGGCTCGCCCAGGCGGTACTCGCGGAGCACGGCTAGGTTGGGGGCCGCCTCGGGATGACCGCGTTCGTAGGCGCGAGCGAAGGCCTCCTCGGCCTCGGCCAATCGGTCGTACGTCGCCAACAGCATGCCGACCTCGAACGCGCCGTCGGGGTCGCCCCGCCGATCGGCGCGGATATACGCCTCCACCGCGGCGTCGATATCGCCTCGCTCCTCCAGCAGCACCCCGAGCTTCGCTGCGGCACCAGCGTGACCGCGCTCATCGGCCCGCGCGAAGGCAGCCTCTGCGTCAGCCATCCGGTCGTGCTCAACCAGCAGCATGGCAAGCTCAAACGCCCCGTCGGCATCGCCGCGCGTATCAGCTCGGACATATGCGGCGGCCGCACCCTCGATATCGCCCCGCTCCTGCAGGAGCACCCCGCGGTAAAAGGCTGCGCGCCCGTGACCGCACTGGTCTGCGTGCTCTAAGACTCGTTCGGCCTCGGCTACTCGGTCCTGGCCGAAGAGCAACTCGGCGAGCTCGACTGCGGCGTCGACGACGCCGCTCTCGATAGCAACGCGATACGCCGCCTCGGCGCCCTCGCGGTCGCCGCGATACGCGCGCAGTACCCCCAAGTTATGCGCAGCGCCGCCGTGACCATTCTCGGCCGCATGGGCAAACCAATGTTCCGCCTCGGCCAACTTGTCCTCGCCCACGAGTCGTTCGCCGAACTCGAAGGCAGCGTCGGAGGTGCCAGGCCGAGAGGCCACCACGGGATCAGCCACGGCGCTCGATTTCCGATCGAGAGATGCCTAAACGAGGCGCGATGGCGCCGAAACGCGCATCGCAGCAGCCCTGTCTTGACGGAAAGTCCAGCTCGCGTGACGAAGACACTCGCCCGAAGAACGATCGGGAGCGGCTCGCTCGTTCAGCGGGCAGAAAAAGTTTCTTCCGGTCGGTGAACAGCTGAGGCCAAGTCGACCGTTACATCATCGCCACCTCGGACCGCCCGGGTCCTCGGGGCGATTTGCGTCGGATAAATGCGTGAAACGGGATAGGCGACCCAGCACGCGCCTGAGCGGCTTCGCCAGGCGCCTCTTGTACATGGCTGTACTCTGCACGGCCTCGAGCTGGTGGCTCGCGGCGGCAATCGCGCGCGCCGACACGCCCCCATCGAACAACGGCGCCCTGCCGGCGATCTCGGGCGTAGCGCAGCAGGGCGACGTCCTCACCGCGACCTCCGGCGACTGGGCAGGCGACCCTACGATCACGTACTCCTACGCCTGGTCGGACGGCCAGAGCGGTCCGTCGATCACGCTGTCGGCGGCTGACGTGGGGCAGTCGCTGACCGTCACGGTCACCGCCTCGAACGACTTCGGCCAGAGCTCGGCGACCAGCGGCAGCTTCGGTCCGGTGCTGCCGGCCGCGCCGACGCCCGGTGATCCGTTGCCGGTGATCAGCGGCACACCCCAGCAGGGGCAGACGCTGTCGGTGAGCAACGGGACCTGGAACAACAATCCGGCCAGCTTTACCTACGTGTGGGAGGACTGCGACGGCTCGGGCAGCAACTGCGCGGCGATCACCGGAGCGAACTCGAGCACCTACACGCTTCAACCCTCCGACATCGGAAGCACGATCGTCGCCTCCGTGACCGCGAGCAACTCGGGTGGTCCAGGATCGGCGGCGAGCGCCGCCGTCGGCCCCGTCCGGCCCCTGGCCCCGACAATCGGCGCCAACAAGCCGTCGATCGCAGGCGTGGCTCAGCAGGGCAGCACGCTCTCGGTCGGGAACGGGACGTGGAACAACAGCCCGACCAGCTTTGCCTACGTGTGGGAGGACTGCGACGGCTCGGGCAACTGCACGGCGATCTCCGGAGCGAACTCGAGCACCTACGCGCTTCAACCCTCCGACATCGGAAGCACGATCGTCGCCTCGGTGACCGCGAGCAACGCAGGAGGCCAGAACTCGGCGAGCAGCGGCGCCGTCGGACCTGTGTTGCCGGATGCCCCGACGATCGGGACCGCTCCGGGCATCACCGGGACCGCGCAACAGGGCTACACGTTGACGGTGAGCAACGGGTCGTGGGGCAACAACCCGACCAGCTTCACCTACGCCTGGCAGGACTGCGACAGCACCGGCGCTAACTGCTCATCCATCGGCACGAACGCGAACAACTACACGCTCAGGGCCTCCGACGTCGACCACTACGTGAGCGTCAACGTGACCGCGTCGAACGCAGGCGGGCACGCCGCGGTGACCACCGCCAGCGTGGGCCCCGTGTTGCCCCCGGCACCCACGAACACCCAGCTTCCGGTGATCACCTCGACTAAGGGAACCTTGAGCGTCAACACCGGTACGTGGAGCAACAATCCGACCGGATACAGCTACGCATGGGAGAGCTGCGACTCGTCCGGCGTCAACTGCTACGCGATCGCCGGCGCCACCTCGAGCAGCTACGCCCTCTCGGCGGCCGACATCGGCACCACGATCTTCTGCGTGGTGACGGCGACCGGGCGCGGCGGGAGCACCCCGGCGAGCACCGCCAAGACCGCGGTCGTCGCAGCCTCGCAGATCCCTGCCGCCTCTCAAGCGACGTCGACCGAGTTGCTGGCCACGCCGAGCGCGGCGGTAACCAACCAGAGGGTCACGCTGATCGCCACCGTGACCGCCGGCACCAGCAGCACTGCGCTGTGGGGCACTGTCACGTTCGAGAACGGCGGCGCGGCGATTGGCGGCTGCGCCAACATGCCCGCCACGCCGAGTGGACGGAGCGCGACGGTGGCCTGCTCAACCTCGTTTGCCGCTTCGAGCGCGCAGCTGAGCGCAGTGTTCACCCCAGCCTCGGGATCGATTCTCAAGGGCTCGAGCAGCCCGGGGACGAGCCTCGTGATCGCACCCGACACGAGTTCGACCACGCTCAGGACCGCGTCGTCGGTCACCGTGGGCGCGAGCACCACCTACACGGCGGCAGTCGATCCGGCCTCAAATCAGGGCCCGCTTCAGCCGACCGGCTCGGTTGAATTCCTCGACGGTTCGACCCCGATCGCCCCGTGCGCGAGCCAGCCCCTGTCCGGTGGGGCGGCCAGCTGCACGGTCAGCTACGCCGCGGCCGGGCCGCATCAGATCACCGCTCGGTATTCCGGCGACGCCAACTTCAGTAGCTCGAGCTCGCCGGCCGGACTGATCAGCGCCGTGCGGGCTCCCACCACCGTGCTCGGGACCATCACCGTAACGATGCAGTGGGCCTTCTACTTCACGCCCCGGTACACGGCGGTTCGGAACCTGGTCGTGAACGGGGGCTTCCCCGGGGCCAGCGTCGTTGTGACATGCCAGGGTCGCGGCTGCCCGTTCGCCAAGCGCGCCGCGTTGCTGACCAAGGGCAAGCGGTGCGGGCGCAAGGCGAAGCGATCGTGCCTGGCGCCCGGGACGCTCAACCTCACGCCGAGCTTCGCCGGCCATCATCTGGCGGTGGGTGCCCGGATCAGGGTGAGCATCGTCAGCCCGGGCTGGGTCGGGAAGTCCTACCGGTTCACGGTCCGGCCGCGGCGAGGGCCGCGCGTGCAGATCGGCTCGCTCCCGGTGGGCTGACGCCCGCTCAGGATCTCGCCGGCGACGGCTCGAGCTGCGGGATAACCTCGCTGATCAACAGCTCGAGTGTCCGCCTGGACTCCTCGAAGGTCATGTCGCCGGTCGGGAACATGAAGCAGACGTAGTCGGCCATGCCGTCGTCGAGCAGCGCACCAACCCGCTCGACGATCTGGGCCGGAGTGCCGGACCCGATCTGGATCGCCGGCTCCATATTGGCCAGGATCGCGCGAAGGGCGCCCTGCGCGTCGTAGCACTCCTGCTCGGACAACTTGAGATGGTCGTAGCGATGCGCGTTGCGGGTGCGACGGACCAGACCCTCCATGCCACGCCGGGCGATTTCCTGCGCCTCGTCCTCGCTGGGCGCGATGACCAGCAGCATGCTGTAGCCGACGCGCGGCTCGGACTCTGGACCGTCGAAGCGGATTGGGTCATCCTTATGCCCATGCCATGTCTCGAGGTACTGCTCAAAAGCCGCCTGGCTGATTTTTCCGGGCCACATCAGGCTCATGCCGTGACGTCCCGCCGTGACTGGGCTGCCGGGATACCAAAACGGGATCCGCTCCTGCAGCGGCTTCGTCGAGAGCGGCATGGTCGGAAAGTCGTAGAACCGGCTGTGCTCGCTGGAGATCTCTCCGTCGCGGAGCGCGCGCTCGACGATGCCGAGCACGTCCGTGAACCGGTCCCGGGACTCCCACCAGTCCCGGCTGAACCAGTAATGCTCAATCGGCACCGCGCCGCGCCCGACGCCGTATTCGAGGCGGCCGTCCGTGAGCTGATCGAGCACGCACATGTCCTCGATGATGCGGACCGGGTGGTGCATCGGTAGCAGCTTCACCATCGTCCCCAGCCTGATCTCGCGGGTCACCTGGGAGGCGGCCGCGATGAACAGCTCCTGGCTCGGAGACATGCAGAGCCCACTCCCGTGGTGTTCGGCTATGTGGTAGCCGCCGAAGCCGGCCTCGTCGGCCATCTTGACCAGCGTCAGGCGATCCTTGAACAGCTGGTTGGTCGGTGTGCCGGGGATGTCCTCGATGTGGTCGAAGATCCCGAACTTCTTCGCGATCACCCCGGGCACCCTAACGATTCGGCGCGCCAGAGCACCGCGCCACCGTTGCCCTGCGCTCAGATGATCCCGAGCAGGACCAGCACGCCGATGGCGGCGAGCACACCGGCGGTGAACAGGTTGCCCCAGCGCTCGAGCCATTCGCCTCGGATCTGATAACCCCCGCGAGTGGCGGCAAGGGTCAGACCCATGATCGTGCCGATCGTGACTGCGGCAAAGATCACCACGGACCCGACCGCCGTGGCCACGCCGGCGGTGGTCGCGGCAAGGAATACGGGCAGGATGGTCAGGTCGGGCGACGCGGCCGCGCCGAACGGCACCATCACTGCGGCCAGCCCGCCCAGGTGCGGGCGCGCGTGGTCGTGCTCATGCTCGTGTCCGTGGTGATCGTGGTCGTGGTCGTGGTCGTGGTCGTGATGGTGGTCGTGATCGTGGGAGTGATGGTGACCGCGGCCGGTCAGCTCGAGCAGTACAAACCCGACGCCGGTGGCGATCAGGATGCACCCGATGATCGTGTCCTGGGCGTGCGCGACGGTCGAGCGGAACTGCAGCCCGACCGCGATGATCACCGCCCCGAGGACGATCGACACCAGCACGTGCGCGACCCCGGCCAGCCCCGATAGGCGGGCGACGCGGGAGAGCGGATAGCGGCGGGTGCGACCGATCACTGCGAGCGGGACCCAGTGATCGGGCAGGACGGCATGACCGAAGCCGACCCCGGCCGCGGCGGCGAGCAGTGCTGGCCCGGTGGTGCTCATGCTCGCGTCAGTTGCTCGGCGGGACGCGCGGCGAGGCCGAGCCGCAGGTGCTCGGTGTGGGACACCGCTTCGCTCAACAGGGAGCGAACGTGATCGTCGTGCAGGGCATAGATGACCTGTCGGCCGTCGCGCTCACCGACCACGAGCCCGAGGTGGCGGAGCACGCGCAGTTGCTGCGACACCGCAGGTTGGGCCATGCCAAGATCCCGCGCAAGCTCGCCCACCGAGCAGGGGCCGGCTCCGAGCCGGCTGAGAATCCGCACCCGGCTGGGGGTGGCGAGGGCCTGCATGGTCTCGGCGACCGAGCGCGCGGTCTGGGACGACAGGACCGAAAGGTCGGGCGTGACACCGTGAGTCATGCGCACATCATTGCATGCGCAATCGTGAATGTGTGCGCGCCCAGCGATCGAAATCGCGGAATCTGGCCGCGAGGGGCCGCCGAAAGAACCCGGGGCAGCACTACGTTCTGTTTGGGCTGTTTCTAACAGCCAGGCTGCTGGATTTAAGTTCATAGGTTTCCGTTCAGGAGACCCGGCAGGGGGTCGTCGTGCTTCGCATCGCCATCGTTGGGGTAGGGCCATGGGGGCTGTGCGCGCTCGAGCGGGTGGTGACATTGGCGCGTCAAGAACTTCCCCGAGGGGTCGATGTTGCGGTCCACGTGATCGACCCCGGAACGCCTGGCTCAGGCGTCTACGACGTAACGCAGCCGGACTATCTGCTCCTCAACAACCCCTGCGGGCAGCTCACCCTGTATCCATTCGAGACGGAGTCGGATCAGCCCAGCTACGGTGTCAGCCTGTACGACTGGGCGAACGTCAGGGGCTACCGGTGGGTCGGCGACCGGTGTGTGGTGGATCCGACGGGCAAGCCGATCAAGCCCCATCACTTCCTGCCTCGCCGTTTGATGGGCGAGTACCTGCAGTGGTTCTATCGCGCGCTTCTGGCCAGCGCGCCGCCCAATTTGCACGTTGCCCACCATCAGGCGTCGGCCGTCAATCTGTCGGCTCGGCGCGACGGGCGCGAGGAGGTACGCCTGGCCGACGGCAGTACGGTCGTTGTGGACCACGTGATCCTCACAACCGGGCACACCCCGAACCGGGACATGAGCCGCTCCGGCGCGATCAGGCCCTACCCGGTCACGTCGTACGTCGAGCGGATTCCGGCCGGTTCGAAGGTCGCCGTGTCCGGGATGGGGCTGGTGGCGGTCGACGTGGTCACCGCTCTCACCGTGGGACGGGGCGGCAGGTTCGTGGCCGATGGCGGCGGATTGCGCTATGTGCCCAGCGGCCGAGAGCCGCTGGTCCGGCTCTACAACCGCAGCGGCCTTCCGTTTACCGCCAAGCCGGTCACCGGGTCAGAGCGCGTAGGCGTTTACGAGCCGCTCATCTGCACACCCGAGGCCGTGGACGCGTTGACCGGTCGATCGAGCGGTCGAAGACGCCAGGTCGATCTCCGGAAGGAATTGCTTCCGCTGCTGTTCGCGGAGATGTACGCGCGCTACTACGCGCAGATGGCCTTCCAGGCAGAAGGCTCGCGCGCGGCGGGCGCCGAGGTACGGGAGCGGCTGCGCGCTGCGTGGCTCGAGGGCCGCTTCAACCACGAACTGGCCCGTCTCGCCGGGCTGTTTGGCAGCTTCGATGCGGAGGCCCTGTTCTTCGGCCATCAGCCGCGCTACGACTCGAGCGACGACTATCAACGCTTCGTCTACCAGACGCTGGCCGACGATCTTCGCGAAGCCGAGGTTCCGGATGCCCGGAGCCCTGTCAAATCGGCCGCCTGGGTGTTCAGGATCTTCCGCGACTCGATTCGATCTGTGGTCGAGCTCGGCGGTCTCACGCTTGATTCCTATCTCGATTTCAACGGCGACATCTGCAGCCGGAGCCACCGGCTGGTGGCCGGTCCCCCAGCGCTGCGCGCCCGCCAGATGCTTGCGCTCATGGATGCCGGAGTGGTCCGTATGCCGTACGGTCCCGCGCCGGCTCAAGCGCCCTCGGCCGGAGCGACCACGCCTAGCGGCACCCGAACGCGAATCTCGTCGACCGCGCTCGACCAGCCATTCGCGGACGATGTCGACCTTGTGATCCGCGGTCATCTCCAGGAGCCGCGTATCGCCAACTCGGAGTCGCTCCTGCTGACCAATCTTTACAAGCGTGGCCGCATAACCGAGCTCCGGTACGGAATGACGGCCGTAGGGAGCCTCAACATGACGCCCGACCACCATCCGATCGACATCGAGGGGCATCCCCTGCCGAGCGTCTCGATGTTCGGGGTCGTGACCGAAGGCATCCGTCACTTCACGGCATACATCCCGTCGCTTCGCGGACGGATGCGCGCGTTCGAGGAGGTCGGCGCCTGCGTGAGCGAGCTCCTGGCCAACGCGCCGGTGAGCGAGCGCGTTGCGGCGTAGACGCTCGGACCGGCGCGGGGTCAGTCGACACAGC
The DNA here is from genome assembly GCA_963834675.1 of uncultured Solirubrobacterales bacterium. Taxonomy (GTDB): domain Bacteria; phylum Actinomycetota; class Thermoleophilia; order Solirubrobacterales; family Solirubrobacteraceae; genus Palsa-465. Next base: position 1,431,963 of record CAWICS010000004.1, on the reverse strand, counting down.
TTCGGCGAACGGACGGCTAACAGCCTCTGCCAGGACGAGTCGCCCCCGGCGGCAGACAGCTGATCTGGACTCGCGGTACGCGGCTAGGACGAGTCGTGAACGAGTAGTACTTTCCGATCCAACCGGGGCGGGTGATCGCGACCGCGATCCGCGCGCCGACCCCGAGCCGACGGCTCCCGAAAACCCGAGCCAGGTTCATCGTTCCGGCTGAGCGTTTGGCCTGACGGCATCGGCCGTGCGCTTTCCGTTTGCACGGCGTGCGCCGGTGGGCTGAGAGGATGCGTTGGTCGAACGGACATCCATTCCCGTGGCAGGTCACCAGTACCCGCGTGTGAGCTGCCCCCCGCAGAATGAGGCCGACAACCCTCGTATAGGCGCGGGTGTAGTAGAAGCTCCACCGCATCGTCGAGGTGATGCGCGCGCGGGCGACGACGCGAGCTGTCTGCGGCCGCGACGCCGACGGATCGAAGTTACCGTCTCCTTGATAGCGAGCCGTTATGGCGCGCGTCCGGGTCGACACGTACGTGATCGTGCAGGTTGCGCCGGTGGGTCCGATCGGCTGCGCAAGACACCCTGCGATCGGCTTGGCGCCGGCCAGGAACTCGACCGTCCCCGTCGGCTCGCGCGGACCGGGGCGTACGGCGGGTGGTGAAACCTGCGCGATGAACGTCGTGGGTTCGCCGGCGATGACCGGCTTGGGCACATATAGCGAGGTCACGGTCGAGTCCCGGCTGACCGACAGGACATCGACAGGGCTCGACGATCCGGCCACCGCCGAGCCCGGGTTCGGGGCGAAGACCGTGGTCAACTGCGGCGCCGAGGCCCCGAACGTCGTCTGACAGACGATCGTCACAGCTTGGCCGGTTGGACTGACGGGTATGCCGCTGCAGCCGGCGATCGGGGTTCCGCCATTGAGGAAGGTGAGCGTTCCCGACGGGCCGACCGAGCCAGGGCCTGCTGTCACTGTGCCTACCAGGGTGACGGTCTGGTTGGTGATCGATGGCTGGGGCGAAACCGTGAGCGCGGTGGTGCTCGTGGTCACGATGTGGACGGGAGCGGAGCGAGCGCTCGTCGTACCGTTATTTGCGTTCACCGTCTCGACCACCACGATGAAGCTCCCGACGTCCCCCGGGACGAGGGTGTAGGTCGAGTTGGGCGTGGTAGGCGTATTCGGGATGTCCTTGCAGGTGGTGGCCGTGCTGTCCGTGCACTCCTCCCATTGGACCGTGTCAGTTGCCGGCAGGGTGATGTTGGCCCACTGCCCGCCCATTTCGGTCAGCGTCTGGCCAACCTCGGGCGCGCCTGCGGTGCTGGGCGGCGAGGTGTTTGTCGGCCCTGCCGCCTGGGCGGCGGCGGGTAACACCAACGCGCCGATGCCCGTCAGCAGCGCGAGCACCGCGGCCCTGGTGAAGTGTCGAAACCTTCGCAAAGCTCCCTCGGCTACCGTTCGCGACGCGACCTTCCGAAAGGACATTCGCGGGCTTATCATACGATTCGTCAGGCGGCTGCGATCAAACAGGATTAACCTCGGGAGGCGCTCAGCGGCCGCTGGGGATGTGGCTGCACCTGTGCTGGAGCTGGGCGAGGCGGAGGCCCTGTACGAGCTCGGCTCGCTGCTGGAGGAGCAGGGCGATCTCGCCGGCGCGGAGAAGGCCTATCGCCGGGCCGACGACGCCGGGCATACTCGCGCTGCATGCAAGCTCGGGGCGCTTCTCGAAGGCCGCTCCGAGCACGCGCAGGCCGAGGCCGCATACGCGCGCGCGGATGAGCGCGGCGACGCCAGTGGCGCATTCAACCTTGGCCGCCTGCTCGAGCAAGCCGGCGCGACGGACCGCGCCGAGGCCGCCTATCGCCGCGCGGACGAGCGAGGCCATCCTGCCGCCGCGGGAAACCTCGGCATCCTCCTGGAACGCCGCGGCGAGCGGACCGAAGCTCGGGCCGCCTACGAGCAAGCCGACCGTCGCGGCGACGCCAAGGGCGCGCTGAACCTTGGGATCCTGCTCGCCGGTCTCGGCGACCGGGCCGGCGCCCGGGCCGCCTTCAGGCGAGCGCGCCGCCGCGGAGTTCCACGCGCCGCTCTGCCCGCGTCGAGATCACGGCGCCGGCGGTTGGCGACGACCCTCGCGATCGCCGCACTCGGCGCCCTTGGCGCGGGCATCGCCGCACTCGAGCTCACCAACACGACGCGAGAACGGCCCCCCGAGGCGGCGGCACGGACTCCGAATCCGGCCCCGAGCGTCACCGGCGCCACCACGCCCCGACCCCACCCCAGGCCCTCGCCGGTGCAGCGCAAGCGTCTGATGGCTCACCGTGCGGCGAGGCATGCCGTCCGGCACCCCGCCGCGCCGCGGTCGAGCGTCAGCACCCCCGCCGCGATCCGGACCACAGTCTCGGCGACGATCCACGTCGCACCGCCCGCCACCGCCGGGAGTGGCGGCGGACCCAGCCAGTCAACCAGCGGCGTCCGGGCCGTCACGGGCACCGGAAGCGTCGGTACCGGGAGCACGTCACTGACCCGGAGCGGTGGCGGTGGCACTCACCGCAAGACACCTTCGCCCGCTAACAACCAGTCCGGCGGGACTGGCACGGTCGGCGGGGGCGACGGCTAAATGGGCACGGCTGGGCTCGAACCAGCGACCTCTCGCGTGTGAAGCGAGGACGACCTCTAGTCTGAAACTTCCGGACTTGCAGGGGCTTTATGCTCGCGCGGCGGTCTTGCGAGGCACAAGACCGAGGTCGCATTTGCGGGGGTTTTACACGTCGTTGGGCCACGGAAACGCTCCGTGGCCCAGGCGAGCGTGGGCTGGCACGGCGGCGCGATGCATAACCCTCGTATCCGCGCAAAGGACGTCTCTGGACGCGACCCGACGACGGCGGAGTACCGCGGTTCCGGCAAAGCGGGTCTCGGTAGCTCGGGGCGGCGTTACGGCCACGCGCGCGGCTGGCGGTTGAGACCCGGCGTGGCTTGTGGCCGCGCCGGGTCTAACCGCTTAGCGGGAGGTGGGCTCATAGGTGAGCGCGACGACCCCGCTCGCCGACGGGGTTGCCCCGAGGAGCTTCACCGGGAGCGTCTGTCCGCTACTGCCACTCACGGCTCGGCCGCCCACGAGCACTGGGTGAACGGAGAACCGGATTTCGTCGACGAGGTGGTTCTCGACCAGCGTTCGGTTGAGTCGACCGTATCCGTACATCATGAGGTCACGGCCATCCTGCTGCTTGAGCTCGGTCACAGCGGTGACGACGTCACCGCGAATGATCGTGGAGTTGCTCCAGTCAGCGCTCTCCAAGGTTGAGGAGAACACGTACTTGCGAATCGCATTGATCGCGTCGGCGTACGGCCCCGTTGCCTTCGGCATGACGTCGGCGAAGTATTCGTAGGTGCCTCGCCCCATGAGCATGCCGTCGAGGGCCTCGAGCGTTTGAGCGGCTTCGCCTCCTGCGTCCGCGTCGAAGATCGCCCAGGATTGCGGGTCTTCGGTGACGCCGTCGAGCGAGACAAAGGCGGAATTGATGACCTTGCGCATGGTCGTACCTCCTTGGGTTGGGTGGTTGGTTAGCCGGCGACGAGCGCCGGTTGGGGGTCGCGGACGGCCGTCTCGGCCACGGCGGTCGAGGCCGTTTCGCGCCGGACGAGCGCGAAGATCGCCGGAACGGCGAGCAGGCCGATCCCGCCGAGCACCCAGAGCGCCTGCTGGAACCCGCCGGTGAGCGCCGCGGGAGCGGCGTCGCCGGCGTGGAGCAGGGTTTGGGTGTGGCCGGCAGCGACGCTCGAGGCGATCGCGATCCCGATCGCGCCGCCGAGTTGCTGGCTGGTGTTCAGCAGCCCGGACGCGAGCCCGGCCTGGTGCTCCTTGACGCCCGCGAGCGCGGCGATCGAAATCGGGATGAACGCGAACGCGGTGCCCGCGCCGGCCACGACCATCGGGCCGGCGAGGTTGGCCAGAAAGTGTCCGTGGACGGGCACCTGGGTCGCCCAGATCGACCCGGCGCCGATCATCGTCATCCCCACCGCCATCACGATCTTGGTCCCGGCCCGGGTCACCAGCGCCTGGGAGATGCCGGCGAGCGCGACCGAGGCCAGCGACCCGGCCAGCCAGGCAAGCCCGGTCTGCAGCGCGCTGTAGTGCAACACCTGCTGCATATAGAGAGTGCCGACGAAGATGAACCCAAAGAAGCTGCCGCCCAGCAACAGGCCCGCGACGTTCGCGCCGGCTAGCGTGCGCAGCCGGAAGATCGACAGCGGCAGGATCGGATCCGTGACCCGACGCTCGATCAGCAGGAACGCGGCGAGGAGCACGGCTGCTGCGGCGAGCACGCCGATCGTCCGGGTGGCGCCCCAGCCGTACTGCGGTGCCTGGGCGATGGCGTCCACGAGGAGCACCAGCCCACCGGTTCCGGCAAGCGCACCGGCAGCGTCGAACTTGCGTCGCACCGTGTCCAGCCGGCTCTCCGGCACGATCCGCGGAGCCAACAGCAGCGCGACCACGCCGATCGGGACGTTGATGTAGAAGATGTACTGCCAGCCGGCGTACCGGGTCAGAACGCCCCCGGCGATCACTCCGACCGTCGCACCCCCCGCCCCCAGCCCGCCCCAGATCCCGAGGGCCTTGTTGCGCTCCGCGCCCTCTTGGAACATGTTCATCACGATCGAGAGAGCGGCGGGGAGCATGATCGCCGCTCCGATGCCCTGGACCGCTCGGGCTCCGACCATGAAGCCGGCACCGGTTGCCAGCGCAGCGGCCAACGACGCGGCACTGAACAGCCCGAGCCCAACCATCAGGACGCGGCGGCGTCCGAGCAGATCGGCGGCCCGGCCGCCGAGCAGCAAGAATCCGCCAAACGTGAGCGCGTACGCGGTCACCACCCATTGCAGGTTGGTCTCGGAGAAATGAAGGTCGCGGCCGATCGTCGGCAGCGAGACGTTGACGATCGTCAGATCGATGACTGTCATGAACAACGCCACTGCCAGCAGCGCGAACGCTCGCCAGCGATTGATATGCGGTGAGTGCGATGTCATGAGACCTCCTGTTGCCTCGGGTTTCGCCGCCCGTTTTGGCGGCCTCACTCATGACGTCGCAGCACCACCTCCGATTTGGACAGCCCGGCGTGAAACTCGAAACGGTTCGCTGGGGACCGGCGGCCGTCAGTCGGCGTCGAGCGCCGACAGGCGCCGCTGCAGCTCGGCCCGCTCGACCTCGTTGGCGCTGAGCGCGATTGCTCGCTCGTACGCGCTCGCGGCGCCCGCTGCGTCGCCGGCCCGCCGGAGCAGGTCGGCGTGTGCCGCGTGCAGCGGCTGGTAGCGCTCGAGGGCAGGGTCGGCCAGCAGCGGCTCGAGCAGCTCGAGTCCGGCCTGCGGTCCGTCGGCGAACCCGACCGCCGCCGCTCGGTTCAGCTCGACGACGCGTGAGGGCGCGACCTCGCCGAGCACGCGGTACAGATCCGCGATCTGCTCCCAGTCCGTTGTGCCCGTGTCCGCCCCGCGGACGTGCACGGCTGTAATCGCCGCTTGCAGCTGATACTCGCCCGGGCGCCGGAACCGCATCGCCCGGTCGAGCGCCTCGAGTCCCTCGCCGAGCCGCTCGCGATCCCAACGCGAACGGTCTTGTTCCTCCAGCGCGAGGTAGCGTCCGTCAGGCGCCACGCGCGCCTCGCGACGAGTGTCGTGCAGGAGCATCAGGGCCGCTAGCCCCCAAACCTCGGGCTCGTCGGGCATGAGCTCGCACAGCAGGCGGGCGAGGCGGATCGCCTCGCCGCACAGCTCGGCTCGCACCAGCCGCTCGCCCTCGGTCGCCGAGTAGCCCTCGTTGAAGATCAGATACAGCACTCGGAGAACGCCGCGCAGCCGATCGGGCAGCTCTGCGTCGTCGGGCACCCGGTACGGGATCCGCGCGTCGGCGATCTTGCGTTTGGCGCGGACGATCCGCTTGCCCATCGTCGGCTCCGCTACCAGGAACGCGCGCGCGATCTCGCCAGTCGTGAGCCCGCCGAGGACCCGCAGCGTCAGCGCCACGCGCGCCGGCAGGTCGAGCGCCGGATGGCAGCAGGTAAAGATCAGCCGCAGGCGGTCATCGACGATCGCGCTGTCCTCGTCCTCGTCGGGGTGCTCCTGGCGATCGAGCCGCATCAGCTCCGCCAGCCGGTCTGCTCGATCCGCCACGGACCGGCTGCGGCGTATCCGATCGATCGCCCGCCGCCGCGCGGCGACCGTGAGCCACGCGCCCGGCTGGACGGGGACGCCGTCGCGCCGCCACGCGCTGACCGCGTCGGCGAAGGCATCTTGCACGGCATCCTCCGCCAGCTGAAAATCGCCCACATGTCGAATCAACGTCGCCAACACCGCCGCGCGCTCCGCACGGAACGCCGCCGCGATCGCGGCATCAACCGGATCGGGGCTCGCGCGGCTCGGCGGCTCAGCGGAGCTCAAGAGGCGCTTGCGCTCCGATCCGGCCGCGGGATCTCGGCTTCGGCCACGATCGGCCGCACCTCGACCGACCCCCACCGCGCCGCCGGCAGACGCGAGGCATGCTCGACGGCCTCGTCGAGATCCGCGCAATCGAGCACGTAATACCCGACGAGCACCTCCTTGGTCACGGCAAACGGACCGTCAGTCAACTCCGTCTCATCACCACGAACCCGGACCGTCGTCGCGGTCGCAACGTCATGCAGCGGCCCGTTCTTGACCAGCACCCCCGCCTCCCGCAGGCCCGCGTTCACCTCGTCCCACAGCGGCATCTCCGCCCACCGCTCAGCCCGCTCAGCCTCGTCGACCTCGGGCGCATACAGCAACAACATGTACTCCGGCACGGTCGCCTCCTATCGGTACGGCCGCACGATACGCGGCCACCACCCCTACGTCGCCACAGACCAGGCGATTTGGACAGTTCGCTGCAGATCGACGCGCGAGCAGAGGTTGCGACATGCGCCCCGTGCCGCCAAAGGAGGGCCCCACACTGGCTGCTGGGTCGTCTCGTCAAATCGCCAGCGGGGGTGGGCGTCGGGTCGGCCAGCGCGGGGCGGGCCGACCCGGTCGCGCCTCGATCTAACCGGTCATCTGGAGGCCGGCAGTAGCAGAGATCGTCGGCGAGGGCCGTCCATGGACCGTACCGATGATCTCGCTGCTGTCGATGCCTTGCAGATAGACGCTGGTGATCCCCAGGTTGGCGTGCCCTAGTTGACGCTAGTGACGACCAGCGGGACGCCTTCGTGTGCCATGTCGAGTGCGTGAGCGTGCCGCAGCTGGTGATTGTGCCGACATCGGCACAAACACCATTAAACCGACCTGCTCGATATGCCGACCTTGGCGAGAACAGCCTGCTCAGAGCCGTCAGGGGGCCTTAGCTGTCGGCATAACCAAACGCCGTCGAAGAACGCCAGAAGCAACACTCGGGTGTGTTACTTCTCGCGGCTTATCGCGACAGTGCAGGCCATCACCCGCTGCTTTGTCGATCACGTCGGCGTGAGGCTTGCGCATTGATCGCGGGGGTTTGCTCGCGGCCCAGCCAACAGCCGACCACATGAGTGTTCCCCGCGGAGGGAAGGTTCATCTCCCGTGATGGGCCCGACGACGACTATAGAAGCGGCTCGCGTTATGCCGATCTTGAGGCGACGATCGCCGACACTGCGAGGACTTGCTCGTCGACGTCGGCATATCGAGCAGGTCGGCTTAATGGTGCGGCGCGAACCGCCGTCTCACTCCCGCCGCGGCGGCGGCATGGTGCAGTTGCTTGCGTGCGGCTGACGCCTCCCAGCGGCGTCCGGCGGTCGGTCCATGGATCACGCACAGCACCGCGCCGATCGGAAGCTGGCAACGGATCTCGAGCCAGGGGTCAAGTTGCTCCCACGCCCAGCGGTCCATCCCGCTTCACGACGCTTGCCGCCCTTTCCTCGGCGGACACGCACCGCGCCGCGGGATCTGTCGAGGTCGCTCTCCTGGAGCGAGAGGGCTTCGCTGATTCGCAGGCCGGCGCGCCAGAGCAGAACGATGAGAGCGCGGAGTCGGTGGCCGTCGGCGCGCTCGCCGATCGTGCGCATCACCGCGACGATCTCCTCGACCGTCGGTGGGTCGGCCGGGTACTGCTCGCCCTTGTCGCGTGGTGGACGGCCTCGGTGATAGCCGGGCATGGTCGCGGGTGAGCGCCGGTGGCCGGCGACGTCCAGCAGCATGGATTCCATGAATCCTCCCTTGGTGGGATAGGTTGATGACGCTGCTAGTCGAATCAAGCCGCCGGCACCGTCCGGCTCAAAACGCGGCCCTCTTGCTGTCCGCGCAAGGCGCGTCTTTTGTGACCGGGCCGCAGATGCTCGGCGTGGACTGAAAGCAAGGCTCGCCTGAATCTGCTGAGGGCGGAGAGCGGCAGTGCGCTCCCGTCAGTTCGCGATGCCTAGAGTTCTGCGCCGTGGCGGGCGAGATGCGAGCCCGGGGCTGCGGGGCCTGCTCACACTCCGTTTAGCAGGCCGCGCAGTGTCGTGGCGTAGATATCGAGGGCGTGGCGTCCGTCGTGGGTCAGCGCGACCGAGGTCCGGGAGGCGGGTCCGCTGCCGGTCTTGCGGGTCGCGAGGTAGCCGGCCTCTTCGAGCTTGCGTAGATGCGTGATCAGGTTGCCGGGCGTTAGCTCGAGCATGTCCTGGAGGCGTTTGAATGACAGCTGGTCGCCGTCGGGCAGGGTGGCCAGCGCCGCCATGATCTGCAGTCGCGCCGGGACGTGAATCAGCGGGTCGAGCGCCTCGGCGGTCATGCGCCCGTCCGCACCGTGTATGTCCGAGTCGCGCGTCGCTGCCACGTGCCGATTGCCGCGTTGGCTAGCAGCAGCACGCAGAGCCCCACACCGTTGACGAGCCACATGCCTCGGGGGCCGGCAATTGCGGCGAGGGCAGCGATCAGCGCGACCGGAACGGTGAGCGCGACTTCGTGCCAGTTCTTGTGGATCGCGCAGCGCCCGGCCCAGACGGCGGCGAGCGCGATCAGGGTTCCGTTCAGGAAAAGCGACCAGTAGAAGCCTGCACCGTGTGAGCCGCTGTTCGCGATCCCGATCAGCGCCAGGTAGCAGACAAGCAGGACCCCGCTCATCACAACGGCCTCTTCGCGCTGCACGTTCACGGAGCGGCCGCTGACGCCGGTCCGCGCTCGCGCGTAGGCGTAGATGACGGTGGCGATCCGGACTGCGATCAGCCCGTAGAAGACCGCCAGCGACGCGGCGCTTGGGCCGGTGAAGGGGTGTTGATCGCGGACGTTTAGCCACACGATCCCGAAACTGGCCAGCGCCACCACCGCCGCTACCAGTGACACCCACGGCGCCCGGAAGTCCAGCGAGCGCCGCGCGTCGGCCTGGGTCTGCGCCAGCACGCGCGCCGCCTCGCGGGGTTCCATCCTGCCCTCCTCGGGGGTTCCGGATGACGGTCCGATGTGTGTAGTCATGGTCCTGTCTCCCAACTAGAGTTTGTGATGCAAACCCTAGCGGACTTTGTGGGGCAAAGTCAAGGGCCCTGTTCAGAGACAGGCGATGCCCGCGCCAACACGAAGGCGCGTCTTGACCGGGGGTCCACGAGAGACCCACTCATCGCCACGAGCGCGACGAGCAAAGGGGGCCAGCGGCCGCGAGTCGCTCCGACGCCCTCGGTTCCGCGCTGAGCAGGTGAGTCGCTTGTGGTGCGGTCGCGTCCAAAGACTGCTGTAAATAGCCGCGGGGTGCTGTCGTAGCGACGGCGTAGGTTCCCTCAAGTCCTGCCAGACGATGAAGGAGGCCTACGCCGTGAGACGCACCGTACCGCCATCGGCGGAGATACAAGCTGAGATCGACAAGCTGCTGGGTCGCGGCATGGTCGATGACCCGCAGAAGATGCTTGGCGAGCTGGCCAGGCTTGGTGCCCGGTTGATCATCCAGCGGGCTGTCGAGGAGGAGTTCGATACCTGGCTGGGCCGGGCTCGCTACGAGCGCAAGGCGGAGGCGGGTCCGGGGAAGCGCAACGGGTTCCGCCCGCGGCACGTGCATACTGGGGAGGGTGAGCTGAGGATCGAGATCCCGCAAGTCCGCGAGACGGCGATCCCGTTCGTCTCGAAGCTCTTCCCGAAGTGGCACTGCAAACGGCTGCTGCGAACGGACCCGCTCAAGGCTCTGGTGATCGGCGGGTTCGTCCGCGGTCTGTCGATGCGCGATGTCGAGTCGCTGTGCGAAGAGGCCGGGCTCGGGAAGACCTCGAAGTCGACCATCGCCACGATCTGCGCGGAGCTGCACGAGCGCTTCCAGGCGTTCTGTCGCCGCTCGCTCTACGACGTCCACCTGGTCGTGCTGTTCCTCGACGCGATCTACCTCCCGGTGCGTCCGAGCGGCCCGAAGGAGGGCGTGATCTGCGCCTGGGGAATCGACGAAAACGGCCACAGGCAGCTGGTTTCGGTGCGGCTCGGAGCGCGCGAGTCCAAAGAGGATTGGATCGAGCTCGGGCGCGATCTGATCGCTCGCGGGCTCGCCGCGCCGCGACTGGTCGTCGCCGACGGCGCGCCCGGACTGATCAGCGCGGTCGAGGAGATCTGGCCGCGGGCCGATCGTCAACACTGCGCCGTTCACCGCCTCAGGAATCTGGTCGCGAAGCTGCCCAAGGCAGAGCATGACCGGGTCCGGTTCAACTACTGGTCAGCGCTCACCGACGCGACCAGCGTCAAGGACGGCAAGCTCCGCCTCCAGGTCCTGATCGGAGAGCTCGAGCATCGCGGCTACGAGTCGGCTGCCCGCTGCCTCTCAGACGACCTCGACGCGCTCGTCGTGCACCTGCGCTACCCGCTGCGGCACCGCGAACGGTGGCGCTCAACAAATCTGCTCGAACGGTCGCTCGGGGAGGTCCGCCGGCGCACGAAGGTGATGGGCCGATTCCCCGGCGAGACCAGCTGCCTCTCCCTCGTCTGGGCGGTGCTCGACCTGTTCTTCAGCCACGCCTCAAACGGCGCGACGTTCACCGACGTCGACCGCCAACACCTCTACCGAATCAAATACCGCCAAGCCGACCCAGACACACTCGACGAGGAGGTCACCGCCGCATAGACTCAAACGCGGGAACCAGAACCGCGCGCGAATTTACAGCGGCAATTGGACGCCACCTGTGGTGCTGCCGAGATACGCGTGGTTTAGTCGAAGCAGGTCGTTCGGCGTCCAATCGCATCCGCGTACTGAGCACATTGCGTGTCCACGCGGCGACGTCGTGCGCATCGGTAGGCCGCGTGGTCACGCGCGGCCAAACCGCGCTTTGCGGCTTGGTTGGTTGGTATCCGGGCGCCGGAGCCGCGTCGGGAGGATCACCCCCAGCACCGTCGGCTAGCAGTTCAGCGCGGGAGCCGCAGCTGCGGCTCAGCTCCTCGGATACTGGGAACTCGTCGCCTGCACGCTCGAGCTCAATGCCCGGGACGTCTATCACTCCCCGGGGTTGAGAAAGTCAGAACCAGACATCACGACGTTGCCCTCATCGCGAAGCCGGTTGACGAGCTCCCGGCGCAGAGCGTCGATCTGGGCGTGGAACACCCGCCGCTAGCCTGAGACCTCCTCCTCCTCCTCCTCCTCCTCCTCCTCCTCCTCCTCCTCCTTGGTGAGCGCCTACAAGAGGCACGTCAACTCGTCTCGCGCGAGCGAGTGCGGATCCGGAAAGGCGGCCAAGCAACCGTTCTCTTGCGCGACCCGGATCACGGCAAGTTCCACTGAACGCAGGACCCGCGTTCCGCGGTGTGCCCGCAAGAGGTTCCGGTAGCAACGGCGCGTTGAGCGTTAGACCCGGTTCACGGTGCGACGCTCGGCTCCTGCTTCGAGTCGGACAGCGCGAGCGGTGAGCCCTTGGCAGATCAGCATGCGGGACGACACCGAGGTCATGCGCGATCTCGCCCGGCGAGCCAGACCAGCTTTCGACTACCGTGCAGCGCGGTGCTGACTGGGGGGCCTACCGAGATCTGTTCGCGGCAATCGCGACCTCGGCCGCTGCGCTTACAGGCCTCTTGTTCGTCGTCATCACCGTTGCGGAGCGGCGCACCCCAAACTCCCTCCCAGACGTTCTCCAACAGGTCCGGGCTTCCGCTGCGCTCCTGGCGTTTGGCAATGCCTTGGCCGTCTCGCTGTTCAGCCTCGTGCCTGGAACCCACGTGGGGTATCCGGCGGTGGTGGTCGGCGTGATCGGCGTGTTCTTTAGCGCCGCGGCGACGCGATCTCTTGTTGTTAGCCGTTCGACAGGACACTGGCGAGGGCGGCACTTTCCGTTGACCGCTTGGTTGCTGGTGATCTTCGCTGTGCAGCTCGGTGCGGGCATCGATCTCCTCGTTCATCCTCGCACGGGCCCACTGGACCTGATCAGTGACGTCTTGGTCTTATCGCTGATCATCGGGATCGCGCGGGCATGGGAACTCGTCGGCGGTCGAGGCGCACTGGCGTCATTGCCTCCCTCACATCGCTCATGGACGACCGTCCGACGCCAAGCCCCGCCCGCTCTGATCCACCCGAGCCGACCGACAGCGAAGAAGGGGAAACTTCCAGCCTTCGGCCTGAGGCTGACCAGAGCCGATAAGGCGCCGAGACAGCGCCAGCCTTCCGGGTTCCAACGCCGCGCTAGTGGATGAGCGCGAGCACGTCGCGGCGGCCATAACGAGGGCGAGCCGCAGGTTTCGACTTTCGTCAGAGAGATACTCGCCGGCTCCCATGCCGACGGTCGCGGCAACGGCCAGTCCCAGCGCGCCGGCGAGAATCCTCGGCCCAGGTGTGGGTTCCGGCCACGATCAGGCCGGCGATCACACCCGCGCAGATGTGAGGCCGTCAAAGCTGCCGAAGACGGTCTGCTGAAGATCCTCGCGCGTCACGACCCGGTTTCCGCCTGGAGCACGGCGGGCCGCCGTGCGATCGCGAGGAAACTCGCCGACGAGAGGAGCGCGGCGACAAGTGAGCGGTCAGTCATCAGCTCGGCGGCCGCCTCGTCTCTGCGTCAGGCGTTCGCTCGGTGTTCGGCGGCGTCGTGGCGGGCGTTGGCCTTCTGCTCCAGGGTCATCGCTCCGGGATGGTCGACCCCTGGCCATGGCGTGAGCAGCAGCAGGAGACGGGCGTCGGAGCGGGCGTGCACGGCGTGACGTTCGTTGGGGGCGAAGGCGACCACAAGACCTGTACTGCCGGTCACGCTCTCTCCACCGCTGGTGGTGATTTCGACCTCGCCGTCGATCACGGTGACCCACGCGCTTTCGTGGACCTGGTGATCGTCGAAGCTCTCACCCGCCGGGATCATCAGGGCGATCGCGCGCGCCTCGTCGGTGGAGGCGAGGATCTCTGGCGAGTGCGGCTTGAGCTCGAGGTTCGTGATCGTCCAGCTGTTCAAGGGGTCTCCTTAGATTGATTGTCGGTAGCCGAAGAACTCGTGGTCTTCGTTATATCCACCGTAGCCGCTGCCGAGCTCGGAGTAGTGCGCGACGAACTCGATCCCCTTGATCCACTTGACCTGCTTGAAGCCGAGCTCGATCTCGTTGCGCAATCGCAGCGGGGCGCCATGCCCGAAGGACAGGGGCTGGTCGTTCATGTCGTAGGCGAGCATCGTGAGGTGGTGGCTCATGTGCTCGATCGGGTGCGCGTCGTAGTACACGCCCTTGTCAGCGCCCTCGCCGAGGGAGTAGAAGACGACCCACTTCGCTTCTGGCATGGGCTCGACGATGTCGACGAGGGTCTGCATCGAGACGCCGCCCCATTTGGCGACCCCCGACCAGCCCTGGATGCAAAAGTGCTGGGTGATCTGCTCGTGATGCGGCAGGGCCCGCAGCTGCGCAAGGTCGAGCTCGACGGGGTTGGCGACCAGTCCGTTGATCCGCAGCCGGTAGTCGGCGAAGTCACTGTCAAACAGCGCCTTGTACTCGTCGGAGTCCGGGTATCGCCCGTTGTGCCAGAAGTACGGCGAGATGTCCTTCTCGCTGTACTCGCCGGGCTTGGGGTCGACGTGCTCGAAGAGGTGCTGTACCGGTCCGACGATCGCCTGGCCGACGCGCTGCACGGCCCGGGGGTGGCGGATCGTGAACGGCGTCGCGGCCACCCACGCAGCGATCGCGACGGCCGTCGACGCGGCGAACACCCCGAACCCGATCCAGCTGTCGTCAGTGCGTCCGGCGTAGATGTGGTTGAGGTTGACCAGCAGCCCGGTGGTGAACACGAAGGTCACGTGGAGCACGATGAAGATCAGAAACCAGACCAGCACCAAGAAGTGCACCGACCGCGCCGTCTGGATGCTGAAGGTCCGGCTGATCCGTCTAAACCGGGTCGACAGCGCCGGCGACATCCCCAGGCCGGTAATCAGCGCCAACGGCGCGGCGATAAACACGGTGACGAAGTAGGCGATCAGCTGCAGGCCGTTGTAGGCCACCCAGCCATGGTCGGCCGGCCAGTTCAACGACAGGTACTGGACCAGCGTCGAGAGGGCGTCGGGAAACACGCGCCAACTGGTCGGCACCAGCCGCTGCCAGCGCCCGGTCGCGAACAGCAGGACGTAGAACACCACGCCGTTGAGCAGCCACAGCGCGTCAAAGCTCAGATGCCACCAGCGGGCCAGGCCGATCGAGTGACGCAGGCCGGGCAGCCCCACCTGACCGGGCAAGCTGATCGAATCCTGCTTGGCCGTCCACAAGGGATCATCCGGAACGGGCCTTTGGATCCGAAACCAGTCCCGGCCCGGCGTCGAGTGCCGGGTCCAGTACAGCCGCGGATGATCGGACAGGATCTGAATGCCGGCGCGGATGGTGAAGATCATGAAGAACAGGTTGAAGAAGTGCTGCAGATCCACCCAGGCCGGAAACCCGACCGTCCCCACCGGCGGGGACTTCAGGTCAGTCCCGGGGTAGCGCGCGATGAAGCGCTGCATGAACGCGTCACCGCGCAGACCCTTGGCGAGAGCGACCAAGACGATCAACAAAAGGAAACCGATCGGCAACAGCCACAGCAGGTTGAACCATCGGCTGTGCCCGATCCGCACGCGAGGAGCGATCCCGTTGACCTGCGGCACTGACCCCGCCCAGGTGGCGGTGTCGATCACATCCTCGCCCGGCGTCAGCTGATAGCGGTAGCTGCGTACAACATCCGGAGAGACACCCGACCGCTGATTTGCAGGCAAATCCCCAGACGAGCCGCCGGCATCAGATTCCATAGCTCGGCAGCCTACGCCGGCGGGTGCGATCAAGCCTCTGAGATGGCGCTGGCGGAACCGGTGCCGGCCCCTCCGGCATCTCGCCGAGGTGCCGCTCCCGACCGCCTCCCAGAGCCGACTGTGCGGCAGACGCCGAAGGTGCGCCGCGCAGTGAAAGCAGGTCCATACCCGGACCAGAACTCCGCCCTGCTCCTCGCCAGGAACGCGACCGTCCGCGGCGAGAGGTGGCCGAGCCGGCGAGCGCCGTGGTAGCCGCGCAAACGAGGAGACCCGCAGGCGGGGCCATGATGTCTGCGGCGTGGGTGAAGCGGGTCTCGTTCACGGCCGCCCGAGACGCGCTGGCCGTCCGGCCCGGTCGCTACGGGGCGATCGCTGGACGGCAGCCGACCGCTCGCAGGGCGCCCGCGACGGGTGTGCAAGACTGCGCGCAGTGGAAGCCACGCTGCACCTACCCGGAGATGGAGAGCGGCATCCTTTGGGCCAGTCCGAGCTCGTGATCAAGGCGACTGGCGAGGACACGGGCGGAACGTTCTTCCTGTCCGAGACGACGATCGCTCCCGGATTTCCAGGCCCACCTCCGCACCGGCACGAGCGGCTCGTCGACATGTTTTATGTGCTCGACGGCGTCCTCAGCGTCCGGCTTGGCGATGAGACGCATCAGCTCGGCCCGGGCTCGTTCGTGTGCGCCCCTCCCGGCGTAGTCCACACATTCAGCAACACGAGCGGTAGCCCCGTCAGGTTCTTGAACTTCAACACCCCCGCTGGCTGGGAGAAGTACATGCGCGATCTCGCAGAAGCGGCCAAGTCGGGGCCGCTCACGCCAGCGGTGATCGGCCCGATCGCCTCGCGCTACGACTTCCACGCGGTTTAGCCTCGGCTCCGCCTGGCACATCAGCGCGACGCCAAGCGTCGGCAAGCACCTACGCGGCACGGGACCAGACCAGACTTTCCTCGGTTCCGCGCAAAGCGCGTCTGCGGACGATTGTGCCGAGATATCCGTGCGAGAAGAAGAGCATGTCCCAGGCAGCCATGGCATGCGACTAGGGCCTGACTGCTCCACGCCTGCAGCCAGCTACGGCTGCGGGCGCGCCCGCTTTCACCGGGAAGGGATCGCGGCAGGCCCCGCCGAGGCACTCGGCTTTTTGTCGAACGCAGCTCACCGAATTAGAATTAGCATGATCATGCTATATTTTGCTCATGCAAGCAAACAGGTCTGCTGTCTGCGGGCGCAGTGCCGAGCAGGTGTGATGGCCAAGCCCGCGCACACGCATGATGGTCTCGAGGGTGGAGGCCGGACGTTCATCGAAACGGCGCGTCGAGCCCAGATCGTGCAGGCGGCGATCGACACGATCGCTGACCTCGGCTATGCGAATGCGTCGTACGCCCAGATCGCCAAGCGCGCTGGGCTCTCCAGCACCGGGCTCATCTCGTACCACTTCCACAGCAAGGACGAGCTGATCGAACAGGTCGTCGCCGAGGTGGTCGCCGCCGGACAGGCGTACCAGACGCCGCACGTCGACGCCGCCGACGGCGCGCGCGAGAAGTTGCGTGCCTACATCGAGTCGAACATCGAATTCATGGCCACGCACCCCGCGCATATCACCGCGGTCGCGTACGTCCTCGCGGCGCTACCGCGCGAACGCTCCGGGCAGCCCGCACCTTACGCCGACCTGCACGAGCGCGGCATCGCCCTACTCGAGCGCTTTATGCGCCAAGGGCAGCGCAGCCGGGAGCTGCGCCGGTTCAACACCCGCGTGATGGCGCTTGCGATCCGCGCTGCGATCGACGCCGTCGCCTACGAGATCGCCACCGGCCCCGAGCTCGATCTGAGCATCACCGCACGTGAACTCGGCCAGCTCTTCAACCATGCCATGCGCAGCGGACCGGACTCAACCAACCGCACAAGGACAAGATGAGCACCTCATATCAGATCGATCCGGTCACCGCCGCCTCCGGCGTTGCCTGCACTGCTCGGCCAAGGAGGTCACGATGAGTCACGTCTGGACGGTCGCGCCCGTCACGCTGGTCACGCTCGCCGCGCTTATGCCGGCGAGCCGCCCGCGGTTGGCCGCGGCTGCGAGCTTCTGGCTCGGCTACCTGGTCAACGAGTTCCCGTTCTTCGCGTTCTGCTGGTTGGTGGCGGTGACGCTGCTGGCGCTCGGAAACGAGAGCCTCGACTCGACGGGCGGTCTCGCGGTCATCGGTCTGGCGGTGCTGACCGCGGGTGGCCTCGTGCTCGTCGTGCGGCGGGCGCTGGAGGCTGGCCCTGCCGTCGCGTCGGCGCTTCGCCGCGATCTCGGGGTCGGGTCTGACTCCGAGTCGGCCTCCTCGTCGCTCGCTCGGCCGGTGCGCGCGCGGACGGTGCTGTGGCCAGTCCCGATCCGCCCCCGCGACGTGCACCGGCTCAGAAACATCAGCTATGGCAGTGCCGGGCGGCACCATCGACTCGATCTGTATCGCCACCGGTCGTGTCCCGCCGACGCGCCGGTGTTGATCCACCTCCACGGCGGTCATTTCCGGATGGGCAGCAAGAGCCGCGAGGCGCGAGCTCTCTTCTACCGGCTCGCCCCGCGAGGCTGGGTGTGCGTCAGCGCCAACTATCGGCTCGGAGCGGCGGGCCGCTTCCCGGTATCGCTGATCGACGCCAAGCAGGTGATCGCGTGGGTACGCGACCACGCGACCGAGTACGACATCGACCCATCGCTGATCGTCGTGGCAGGAAGCTCCGCCGGCGCGCATCTGGCCTCGATGGCGGCGCTGACGCCCAACGACCCGGCGTTCCAGCCCGGCTTTGATCGTGTAGACACGTCGGTCAGCGCCGCGGTCTGCCTGTACGGCTACTACGGGAACCGTGACCCCGGTAACCGGTTGCCGTCGTCGCCGCATGCGTGCATTCGCAAAGACGCGCCGCCTTTCTTCGTCGCGCACGGCGCCAACGACACGTTCGTTCCTGTCGCGTCGGCCGCACGCTTCGCGAACGCGTTGCGCAGCGTCTCGCTGAGACCGGTCGTCTACGCGGAGCTGCCCGGGGCCCAGCACTCGTTCGACCTGCTGCAGTCCGTCCGCTTCGAGCGCGTGATCGAAGGCATCGAGGCGTTCACGGACTGGGTCCGCGCCCACGGCGATCCGTGGACGACGAACGAGGAGCGCGGTAACACGGTGCGGAGCGCTGCCAGATGTTAGCTCAGGGTTGCAGCGGGCGCTCACGCGGTATCACGGCGCGCCGTGCGATTCGCCAGCCAGTCGGGGTCTTGCGGATCAGGTCTTCATAGATGACAGTTCCGCTCGTCCCGTCGGCCGCAATGCCGATGCCCTTGGATCGAACTCGGACGAGTCCATCCTCTTCAGCGATCACAAGGCTGTTGGTGACGTGGTGGCCGAGCGGATTGTCGTCGCCGAGAGCTCTCGATGCGTCGATAAGTGCACTGGCGCCCTCAAGCCGGCCGTATCCGAGTGCGTCGAGGTCATACACGAAATCGTTTGTGAACAGTTCGTCCAACCGGTCGAAAGCACCAGCGTCCATGAGATGGCCGTGCAGCGCGATCAGCTCGTAGATCGCAAGTCGTTCCTCGGCAGGCAGGGCCACCCAACGATCATGACCGATCAACACGACGAACGAGTTCAGTCGGCGCCACACGCCTGGCCGGCGAAACCATTCGGCCGCCATTACGAGCCACCACACGCGAGGCGAGCCCACGGCGTCAGAACGGCGCTACTGCTTACGGACCAATAGGAGCCTGGCTAGAGCCGACCGCAGGAATACCCGCGCGAAAAGGAACGCAGATCTCGCCCGTCGAGCGTCGCGACTCCCGCAAATCGCCACGAGCGCGACCGGCGCCGTTGCTAAGGCGGCCCGGCCGACGAGCGCCGCGCTCGAAGCGCGTTGCTAGGAAGCCGCGAACCGGATCGCGATGCGCGACGTGCGAGCGAAGAGGGTGGCGGCGGTCGCCGGTTGGCCTTGCGGGCCATGCCTGACGACATCAGCAGCGGGGCGCACCACCGGAGCCTGATGCTTAGTCGGCGGAGACCCACGCTTTGGCCTGGCTCTCCTCGTCCGAGCGCCAGACCCGGATTTCGACCGGTGTGAGCCAGCCGAGCAGCGTGAATGCCTTGCGGACCCATTCGGTATCGGACACGATCGCGCTGCGCTTCCACGCCGAGAGGTGACCGAGCCCCAGGCGGAGGTTCGTCTTGGCGTCCTTGATCCGGGCACCGACGGCCATGTGGTCGAAGCCGTGCCCGGCTACGAGCAGGAGCCGCACCTCGCCGCTTGCGACGGCGTCGCGCAGCGTCGGCTCGATCACGTCGCGGTAGTCGTCACGAGTGAGGTCGTCTGTGACGCGTAGCCCAACGGTGCCTGCTGGCATGTCTTTGATCTTGTGGACCATCGTGGCTTTCTCCTATCGATCTGCAGCCGCGGTCTCGGAGCGTCGGAGCATCGCGGCGTTGGCGAGGGCAAGCAGGAAAAGGGCCGTCGCGAGTAGCGGGACGCCGGCCACGGCAAGGAGCGCGCAGCAGCAGCTCAGGAGCGTCAGTTCGAGGCTCGCCAAGCGGAGACCCGAAAGACGTCGTGGCGCGCGTGGAGCCGACCAGACTCCCCAGATGGTCGCCGCCGTGAGCGGCGTCACGATGGCGATCGCCCCGTTGGCCATACCGTTCGCGGTCGCTCCCGTCCCCGAATACGCCAGCGCAGCAAGGCAGGCGAGCTCGACGGCGAACCGGAGCGCGAGCGAACCCACCCTCATCCCGTCGCCGCCACGGCGTTGAGCATTCATGATCGTTTTCGCGAGAAGGCGGCCCGCGACGGGTCGCGGTCCAGCCCGCGGAACGCGAGCTCGAGGACGGTGGCGACCTGCTCGGCGCGCAGGGGCCGGGTGTGGAGCAGCACCCGCTGGCAGATGGCGCCGTAGAGCAGTTCGACGGCGGTGTCGAGATCGACGTCGGGTCTCACCTGTCCCCGTCGCCACGCGCGTTGCAGCCGCTTCCGGCACGTAACGCCGGGGGGCGATGATGTCGTGTGCCCAGCGCTTCGGCGACCGCCGGATCGGGATTGTGCGGCGCCGATTGGTGCCGGTGTAGACGGGACCGGAGTCGGGCGGGAGCAGGAGGTTCGACGCGGCGATCATCTGCGTGGCGAGGTCGCCGATGCATCGCCGGTGTCGGGGAGGTCGCTGCCGTCCCGGCCGACCTCGTTCAGGGCCTCCGTGATCACCGCACGTTTGGACGGCCACCGCCGGTAGATCGTCTGCTTGCCGACGCCGGCGCGTGTCGCAATCGCGTCGATGCTCGTGCCCTCATAGCTCCGTTCGGAGCGGAGTGCATACGCAGGGCGGAGGATCGCCTGACGCGACCGCTGGTTGCGGCGCGGGTCCGCCGGATCCTTCAGGACGATGAACGCGATTGCCATCGCCGCCACGACGAGGATCGTCCCGATGAGGAACGCGGTGTGGTAGCCGCCGACGATCGCTGACAGCGTGTGCGAGCCGTGTGCGTGGCTCGATGCCACGGAGGACAGCACCGCGAGCCCGAGCGCGCCGCCGACCTGGGCGGTCGTGCTCACGAGCCCCGAGGCGAGGCCCGCGTCGGCAGGCGTGGCGCCTGACATCGCGAGCGTCATCAGCGACGGGAAGCAGACGCCGCAGCCGATCCCGAGCAGCACCATCGTCGGCAGCACATCGACGACGTAGGTCCCGTGCGCCGGTGCGCGGCTGAACCACAGCATCGCCGCGCCAATCAGGATGATCCCGGCGCGGACGGTGCGACGTGCGCCGAGACGAGTGATGAGCTTTTCGGTGTAGCGGACCGACAGCGTGCCCATCAGCACCGTTACCGGGAAGAATGCGAGCCCGATCTGGAGCGGGTCGTAGTGGAGCACGCGGCGCACGTAGAGCGCGCCGAGGAAGAACACCCCGAACATCCCCGCCGCGGTCAGCGCCTGGATCAGGTTCGCGCCCGAGACGTTGCGTGAGCGGAATAGTCGCAGCGGGATCAGCGGCGTCGCGCTGGTCGCCTCGCGGACGAGGAATGCGACCGCGAGCACTGCGGCCGCGATGCCGAGCAGCGGTGCCGGCTTGACGATCGCGTAGACGGTGAGCATCAGTGCGCCCGTGCTGAGGACAGCGCCGGCGACATCCGCGCCCGCCGTGAGCCCGATTCCGGGATCGGGCTCGAGCAGGCGGCGCGCGAGCACGGCGGTTCCGACGCCGATCGGGAGGTTGACGAAGAAGATCCAGTGCCAGTTGATCGCCTGGGTCAGCGCGCCACCGACGAGCAGCCCGATCGCGCCGCCGGCCGAGGCGACGAACGCGAACACGCCGATTGCCTTCGCCTGCTCCCTTGGCTCATTGAACATCGTCACGATCATCCCGAGAATGACCGAGGATGTCATCGCGCCGCCGGCGCCTTGGGCGAACCGTGCGGCAATCAGCATCCCCTGGTTCGAGGCCAGCCCGCAGACCGTCGAGGCCGCTGTGAAGACCGCGAGACCGCACAGGAACATCCGCCGGCGTCCGATCAGGTCACCGAGCCGGCCCGCGAGCAGCAGCAGCCCGCCGAACGTGATCAGGTAGCCGTTGACGACCCACGCGAGGCCGGACTGCGAGAAATGAAGGTCGGACTGGATCGTCGGCAGTGCGACGTTCACGATCGTCGCGTCAAGGACGATCATCAGCATCCCGGTGCACAGTACGTACAGCGCAATCCATCGGCTGTCTGGTGTTTCTGGTCTCATAGGATTCTCCGCATCAGGGTGTTTGTCGCGTGTGGGAGTGCTCTCCGGCGTCTTGCTCGTTGCCGCGGCCCCACCGATCTGGCCGCGTTCGCCTGCCGAACCAGGTCGTCGGCCCGGGCCCTTGCGAGATCGATGGTCAAGTGCGAATTCATGGTTTAGAGGGCTTTCGAGTCTTGACGGCGCGCTGGAAACTGTTGCGAGGTCGTGCCCAGCCGACCTCACCGATGTCGCGAAAGACGGAGCGCGGAGTTACCGGATCCGCAGAGCCGAGTGGTGTCCTGAACGCGGCTTGCGGTCGCGTCAGCCGTCGGTGCACCAGGCGTGAAGTGGCGCGTTCCTCGCCCTCAGAGTCTTGCTCGCCTCGCCAGTGCGGGGGTGATCCGGGGCTAGACTGGCTACATGGGAGAGGTGGACGCCGTTATCCGGCAGCTTGCGGCTTGGCTGGACTCCAACGCGCAGGAGGTCACGGACGTTGTGGACGATCGGCTCCGCGACGAGGTGCCGGAGTATTTCGAGGGCATCGACCCGGGCGTGGCCGAAGTCGAGCGGGCCAGCATCGTCGCGAATCTGCGCGCGGTGGCACAGGGTTTGGGACACGGCCGCGCGATGCCTGACCGCCTGCCCCCCGGCGCGGTCGACGAGGCGCTGCTGGCGGCAGGCGAAGGGCTTCCGTGGGCGGCGCTGCTTCGGACTTACTCGATCGGGCACGCCAGCCTGTGGGAGCAGATGTGCGCCGAGGTGGAGCGCCGGGGACTTCCGGATGGGCGGCGGGTCGAGGCGCTCCGGGTCCTGTCGCGGTACCTGTTCGCTTACGTCGACCAGGTCACAGGACAACTTGCGGAGGTGTATCAGGCGGAGCGTGACCGGCTGCTGCGCAGCCAGGAGCGCAAGCGCGCGTCCTTGACCCGGGAGCTGCTCGCGGGGATGCCGGTTTCCGAGGAGGAGCTCGGGTACCGCTTGCGGGTGGATCACGTCGGCGTGGTTGCCTGGGGTCGGAGCCCCGAGGCGGAGGTCACGCAGCTCGCCCAGGAGCTTGGCTGTGCGTTGTTGATCGCGGGCGGCGGGGGGCGCTCGGTGTGGGCGTGGCTGGGTGGACGTCCGCGGATCGGGGCTGCAGCCGCGCGAGTGCTGGAGCGTTTCGGACCCCAGGAAGGAACGTTTCTGGCCTGCGGGGATGTGGCCTTCGGTGAGCAGGGGTTCGTCCAGACTCATCGGCAGGCTCTTCAGGCCTACAGGGTCGCGATGATTGGCGGCGCGCCGCTTACCCGGTACGACGACGTCGCGCTCGAGGCGCTGGTCGTCCAGGATGAGCGTCTCGCGCGTGAGTTCGTCGCCCGCGAGCTTGGGCCGCTCGCGGCCCCTGACGCCAAGACCGCCCGGCTGCGGGCGACGCTGCGCGCCTATTTCAGTCTGGGTCAGAACGCGTCCGCGACCGGCGCGCGGCTCAAGGTCCACGAGCGAACCGTTGGCTACCGGCTCGCCACGATCGAGGAACGCATTGGGCGTCCGATCACTCGCCGCCGCGATGAGCTTGGGCTGGCACTGCGGATCCACGCGCTGATCGAGGCAGACTCGGATGCGGCCATCGGGGACGAGCAGGCCGCGCCCCCGCTCCGCGAGCACGTTGTCGTGGACGGCGGCGAGTAGCTCCGGCGCGCCTCCTTTCGGGAATCCGACAAAGCCAAGGGCTTCCTCTGCGGTGTACGCATGGTGAAGCGCGCCCGCGCCCGGCACTGTGTCTCTGAGCGAACGGCTGACTCGCTGATCGAAGCGGATAGCACGTAGCCGTCGAGCATCGCTCGTGGCTCGCTCACCGACTCGCCGCCTTTTCCGACCAGACCTTTCCTGGAGGCCCAATGACGTCCACATCGTCGAATGTCAATCGCTGGCGCGCGTTCGCGTTGCTGGCGGTCTCGTACTTCATGACCATCATCGATTTGACGATCGTCAACGTCTCGCTGCCGACGATCGGACGGGACCTGCACTTCAGCGAGACGAGCCTGCAATGGGTCGTGACGGCGTACGCGATCACGTTCGGTGGCTTTCTGCTGCTGGGCGGGCGCGCCGCGGATCTGCTCGGCCGCCGCCGCATCCTCATGCTCGGGGTCGCCCTTTTCACGGCGGCATCGCTGGCTTGCGGGCTCGCGACCGGTGAGGCGTTCCTGATCGGGAGCCGGGCGGTTCAGGGACTAGGCGCGGCGGCCATGGTGCCCGCTGCCATGTCGATTGTGATGAACATCTTCGAGGAGGGCGCGGAGCGCAACAAGGCGCTGGGGATCTGGGGCGCCCTCGCTGCCGCCGGCGCGACCGTCGGGCTGATCGCCGGCGGGCTTCTCACCCGCTACGCCGGCTGGCAGTACATCTTCTACCTGAACATCCCAATCGGCGCGGCCGCGCTAGCGCTCGCGCCGCGACTCGTCCCACATAGCCGCCCCGCGTCCGCGCACCGGACGTTTGACGCGCTCGGGGCGATCGCCGGCACAGTCGGGCTGGTGCTGGTGGTCGACGCGATCGCCGGCGCGACGCAGTACGGCTGGGGAGCCACGAGAACGATTGCGCTCCTCTCGGGATCCGCGACACTGCTCGTCGCCTTCGCGGCGATCGAGAGCCGGGCGCGGGAGCCGTTGTTGCCGCTTTCGATCTTTCGACTGCGCACGCTCGCGGGCGCGAACATCGCCGCGCTACTGTCGAGCGCCAGCTTCTTCGGGTTCATCTTCGTTGGGACGTTGTACATGCAGCAGGTGCTGCACTACAGCGCCCTTGAGACCGGAATCGCGTGGCTCGCTGGGTCGCTGAGCTCGATCGCGCTCGCCGCAGTCTCGCAGAAGCTAGTAACCCGCCGCGGAGTCAAGATCGTGATGACGATCGGCATGGCGCTCATCGGCGCCGGTGTGATCTGGGCAAGCCAGGTGCCGGTCCATGGGCACTTCCTGGCCAACCTCGCCGGCCCGATGCTCATCGCCGGCGCCGGGACCGCGTTCTCGTTCATCCCGATCTCGATCGCCGCGCTCGCGGGCGTCGCCGAGCACCAGGCTGGTCTCGCGTCCGGGCTGATGAACACCTCCCGGCAGCTCGGCGGAGGAATCGGGATCGCGATCGCGTCAAGCGTCGCCACCGGCCACGCCAACACGTTGCTTCACGCCGGCAACGCAATGCCCACCGCTCTCACCAGCGGCTTTCAGCACGCGCTGTGGGTACTTGGCGCGCTCGCGTTGCTCGCCATCCCAGCGATCTTCACGCTCGTCCGGGACGACAAGGTCTCCGACACCGTCGCCAACACCGCGGTCCGCGAGGCACGGACCGCCGCTGCCAGCACGAACTGACACGCATCAACCAACTGCACACAAACGACACCGACCGATGGAGGACCTGATGCATTCGACCCACTACGCCGAGCCGCGCTCGGCACCAGGCTCGATCCCGCAGTTGCGCTCCGCGCTGCGCGGTGAGCTGGTCGCGCCCGACGACCCCGAGTACGAATCAGCTCGGCGAGTGGTCAACGCCGCAGTCGACCGCCGACCCGCGCTGATCGTCCGTCCTGCCGATTCCGCTGACGTGGCGCTCGCCGTATCGATCGCGCGTGCGGAAGGGTTTGACCTCGCGATTCGAGGCGGCGGGCACAGCTTCGCCGGTCACGGCACGACCGACGGGGGACTGGTCGTGGACATGTCCAATATGCGCGCGCTGCATGTCGATCCGCCGCGCCGGATCGCCTGGGCCCAGGCCGGGCTGACAGCCGGCCAATACACCGCAGAGGCGGCGAGGCACGCTCTCACGACCGGATTCGGCGACACCGGATCGGTCGGGATTGCCGGGCTGACCCTCGGAGGAGGCATCGGCTGGCTTGTCCGCAAGCACGGCCTGACGATCGACGATCTGCTCGCCGTCGAGCTCGTGACCGCGGACGGGGAACGCCTCCAGGTTGATTTCGAGCGGCACCCGGACCTCTTCTGGGCGCTCCGCGGCGGCGGCGGAAACTTCGGGGTCGCAACACGTCTGAAATACCGCCTCCATGAGATCGAGACGATCCTGGGCGGGCTGCTCGTGCTGCCGGCGAGCCCCGGGATCCTGCGCTCGTTCATCGCCGCCGCGGATAACGCGCCGGACGAACTCTCGACGATCGCCATCCTCGCGCGGCTGCCCGCGCTGCCGTTCGTCAGCGCAGAACATCACGGCCGGCTGGCACTCATGGTGCGCCTGGCATATGCCGGCGATCTCGAGCGCGGTCAGCAGGCCCTCGCGCCGCTGCGCGCCCTGGCGACTCCGCTCGCCGACGCAGTCACGCCCATGCCCTATAGCCAGATGTATGCCACAGAGGGTCCCGACCCGGCACGGGTCCGGACGGCCACACGCTCCACGTTTCTCGACGAGCTCGACACGCGCGCCGCGGCAACGATCTTCGAGCGGATGCAAGCGCAGCCGTCGCCGACGACAGCCGTGCAGATCAGGGTGCTCGGCGGCGCAATGGCGCGCGTCCCGGCGGACGCGAGCGCTTTCGCTCACCGCGACCGGTCCATGATGGTGACGTTCGTCGCGGCTCATCACGACGTAGACCAAGCCGCTTCGCACGAGGCGTGGGTCGCTGACTCGCTGGCGGCGTTGCGCCCTGCCGCGCGCGGTGTCCACGTCAGCTTCCTCGGCGAGGAGGGAAGCGATCGGGTCCACGAGGCCTATCCCGCGGACACCTACCAGCGCCTCGCGAAGATCAAACGACGGTATGACCCGACGAATCTGTTCCGCATCAACCAGAACATCGCGCCCAATGGCGGCGCCGATGTATGAGCGACAGAGCACATGCCGACAGCGCGCACCGACGTACACGTGCGCCTGCCACGGCTCCGACCCGATCGAGGAGAAGCTATGACCAAGGTATCTGTCACGCATGAGCGATCGGCCATCGCGGCGATGTACGCCGGCCTTGCACTCACCGTCGTCGCGATGATCGTCCCGTACATCGACCACGGTACCGCCAACGTACTGGCCGACCACATCCGGGCCGGCTATCCCACCTACACCCCGGCACGCATCGACAGAGCCGTCACGACCTACCTGGTCTACCTGTCCGTCATCGGAGCGCTCAGCGTCAGCTGCTGGTTCTGGACAATCCGGACCGTGAACGCGGGGAAGCGGTGGGCCCGCGCGGCCGCGACCACGATGTTCGCGCTCGGAACAGGCGTCGCCCTGTTCGATCTCCTCGTCAAAGACACCTCCGGCGACACCGGCCTGCCACCGCTGCTGGGCTGGATCGGCATCCTGCCGTGCCTGCCCGGACTGGTAGCAGTCACGCTCCTCTGGATGAGATCGTGATCGGTACCGGTCAGCGCTCAGGAGACACCTGCCGCCCGAGCCCAGCGCTTACCCCGCACAGTGGTAACCTCCGCGTTGTATGACGTGCGTCCCGCACAGCTTCCACTAGCGCCGGACCTCTCCAGCTAGGTCCTCTCGTCCCGGCCACTGGGCCGTGACGGCACCGCTTCAGGAAGGAACGTCATGCGTTCACAGATGGTCGGCGCCCTGGCGCAGACCCATTCACGCCCGGAGGCGCATCTCCGCGCCCGCGATCTGCGCAAAGGATTCGGCGACGGCGCCGTGCTCGACGGCGTCTCACTCACCGTCAGCGCCGGCGAGCGCCTCGCCGTGATCGGCGACAACGGCGTCGGAAAGACCACACTTCTGCGCGTGCTCGCCGGCAACCTCGCGCCCGACGGCGGCGAGGTGAACTGCACTACTGAGACTCGCTCACTCGTCGAGCAGGAGATGGACGCGCCGGCTGGGGCGACGGTCGCTTCGGTGCGTGCAGAGGCTCTGCGAGCACCGCGTGACGCGCTGGCCGCGCTCAGCGTCGCCGCGTCTGGCCTCGCCGCGGGCGTAGACGCTGCCGACCGGTACGCAGCCGCGCTCGCGCGCGCCGAGCGGCTTGCCGCGTGGGACGCCGAGCGGCGACTCGACACAGCGCTCAACGCCCTCAACGCGCATTTCTCAGAACAGGCGCTGGTTACCCTTTCGGTCGGTCAGCGCTACCGCTTGCGCCTCGGCTGCGCATTAGCTGACCCGGCCGGCACCGTGCTGCTCGATGAGCCGAGCAACCACCTCGACGACAGCTCGCTAGACCGGCTGGTGCAGTGGCTCGACGAGTTTCCGGGGATCGCTGTGTTCGTGACGCACGATCGGTGGCTAATTGACGCTGTCGCGACGACGATCTTCGACCTCGACCCAGCAATCGACTCCGGCGGCACCCCGTTCAGAGGAAGCTTTCCCGCCTACCGCGAGGCGCGCGCCCGGACACTGCGCGAATGGCGTCGACGGTATGCCGCGAGCCTCGACGCCGAACGCGCCCTGTCCGAGCGACTGATCGCCGCCCGCGCTGCCACCCCGGGCCACTGGCAGCCCGGCAAGGGCGCCGCGAAGCACGGACGCGAGAGCCGAGCCGCGAGCTCGGTTCGACTGCTCCAACGCCGCATTGGCCATCTCCGACGCGAGCGCGGCCAGGCACCACCGCATCCGCTCACGTTCACCGCGCCCGATGCCGCGGACACGGGCGACGCGACCCTTCTCCAGGCCACCAGAATTGCCGTACACGGACGCGTCACCCAGCCGCCCGACTCGCCCATCCGGCTGGGCGCCCGCGGCCGCCTCCTGGTGCGCGGCGCCAACGGCGCCGGGAAGTCCACGCTGCTGAGCGTGCTCGCGAACCAACTCCCACCAGACACCGGCACACTCACCGTCGCGCCTGATACCCAGGTCGGATTCCTCGCCCAAGAGGACGACTGGAACCTCAACGGCACGCCCGCCGACGTCCTCGGCGCATGGGATCGCGATCAGATCCGCACGACCGGACTTCTGCGCGACGCCGACCTCGACCGCCCGCTCGGCCAACTCTCGGTCGGGCAGCGCCGACGCGTCACGCTCGCCCGCGTCCTGCTAAGCCGACCATCGGTGCTGCTGCTCGACGAACCGACCAACCATCTCTCGGTGACGCTCGTCGACGAACTTTCTGCCGCGCTCCTCAGCACGCAAGCCGCGGTCGTTCTCGTCACTCACGACCGAACGCTGTGCCGCATGGTCCACGACTGGCCGACCATTACCTTGCTGCCGTCCACGGCTACGACTGGAGCTCCATGAGATAGCTGACCCGAAGCTCTTGCGGTGTCGCCGACGCGGCACTCTCGCCGTGACTGCCGCTCGCCCTCCTATCAAGAAGCCGACACGTTTGGCGCGCGGAATGCCTGCGGTGAGAGGGAAGCAGGGCGAGCCGCCCGAGGTGCTCGACGACGGTCTTCTTGACCGAGCGTTGGAAGGTGAAGTCGAACTCCTCGAGTGTTTTGCGGGCGGGGAACCGGGCGGTCTTGATCCTGCCCTCACCGCCGTGGCTGTCGCGGGCTGAGACCTCGGTGCCGAGCAGCACTTCGGCGAACCGTTCATAGCTCCAGGATTCCTCCCGGGCCCGGTCGGCCAGCGTCGGAAGCGCCCGGGCCGCGGCTGGGGCCTTGAGGGCTCTGAACAGGTGCGCGAGCTCCGAGGCGGCCTTGGTCATGCCGGGATCAGGGCGTCGTATCGCGACAGCGGCCGGATCTCGACGTCGACCTCGTGCCGTTGCCGGCGGCGCGCTCGTTGCCGCTCGAGCTGAGTCTGATGCTCTGCTGCGGTGATCGTCAGGCCGCCGGCGAACACCCGGCGGTGGCGGGCCGCGAGCTCGCCAGTGTCCAACACAACAGCGGTGATCTCCGTCTGGGAGACGCGGACCTCGACACGCCGGCCAGCGAACTGCGGGTCGATCGAATAATCGTTGCGATCAATCCGGACGAACGGCTGCGCAGCGACCCGGAGGACCTCTCGGCGGTCAAGGTCCGGCATCCTGGTGGGCAGCGGCCGCATCCTCGTTCTCTCTTCCGCGAGCCGCTCGGCTGGGACCGCCCGGATTGTTCGGTGGACCCGCCCGTTGGCTTTCTCGGTCCAGGCGTCGAGGCGGTCCTGGAAGTCGAGGTGGTTCGCGAACACGCGACCAGGCTCGAAGTTCGAGCGCATGAACCGATGCGAGCGCTCCAACGCGCCCTTCGCCTGTGGATCCCGCGGCTCGAGGATCACCCACCCGACCGCCAGCTGACCGCAGAACGCGGCGAACGGCTCGGTCGGGCGACCGCCGCCGGCGATCGCCGCTTCGCGGTCCCACACCAGCTTCTCCGGCAACGCCCCCAACCGGCTCAGGTTGCGCGCGAGCCCGAACAGGATGTCCGGCGCCTCCTTGCTGAAGATCAGCGAGCCGGCGATCGCGCGTGACCAGCACACCTCGCACGTCACAACCCAACCGAGGCGAGCCGCCTGACCGCGTTTGCCCTCCTCTTCGCCACGAGCGCGACCAGCGCCGTCGCTGCCGGCCGTCGGGCGGACGAGTCGCCCCTTCCGCGCTTAGCGAGGCTGTCGCCGCTCGATTCCCGATGCCCGTATCGGCACGGATGCAGGACTTGCCGATCGGTCGCGTCTTGCTGTTCTACCGTCTGTTGCGGCCACGGCGACCTGAGGACTGCTTCGCATGGGCGCAGCAAACTGAAGGCGGCCGGCGCGCAGCCGGTCACTCGGACCGATGGCGAGATCTGGATCTGGGAAGCTGCGCGTTGATGGAGGACTTCGATCTCGTCCCGCGGATGATCACAGTGGCTGAATTTGCGGAGCTCTTGGGCGTGACCGAAGACGACGTCCTGCGATGGATGCTCGCTGGCCAGATCCCGTATACCGATGGCTCTGGGGGAGAGCCGCGGGTCCGGATCCTTGAACAGCACTCCGTGGATGGACCGATCACTTCCGGGTTCATCAGCTATTCGATTAGTCGCGACCCGGAGTTCCAGGCAGAGGTTGCGCGCCGTCGGCGCGAGCTTGAGCTGGAGACGATGGACTGGGGCGAGGTCGAGCTCGAGTCGCTCGCTCGCGCTCTTGCGGTCAGACTGCAGGCGGTGGTCCCCTCCGTGTGCCATGTCGTCGTCGAGGGTGCGATGATCTGGCTGCGCGATGCCGAGGGCCATGGTGCCGGCATTGACATTGCGTTTGCTACCTCATTGCCAGACTCCGGGTCAGGCGCGGAGCGTGTCCGAAGCGCGGCCGGTACGGCCCTGCAGCAGGCCCAGGATGAGTTGGCCATGACCACGACCGACCCATGGCCACGCCGTGGGTCAGGCGAACTCCCGGAGCCGAGGGCCGAACTCACATCAGATGGCTCCGCGGTGCGGCTGCTCTACGGTGACCCCGTGGACCCCGTGCTTGAGCTTGAGCCCATCCAAGTCTCCGAGGTGCTCGCCGAGTCCAGCAGCTGACCCGCGCGCTCCGTCCGATCAGCGCGCGATGCCGCGAGACTTCCGCGTTCCCGCAACTCGCGCCGCGCGGATGCAACCGCCGACGCTCCCGCTCTTGGCGCCGAGAGCCAGCGAGCGCGACCCCGATCCGGGGAGCGCGTGCTGTCGCTTGCGGACAACTCGAGCCACCGCACCACCGTCGCGACACCCGTGCGGAAACGAAAGCGAGTCTCGGCCCGGCCGTCACCGCGCACCTCCCATTCGCCATGAGCACAACGTGGCCGCTGGCGGGGCGGATCGACCGGCCGCCTGTCCTGCTCGCCGCGCAAGGCAGGGTGGCCACTTCGCCGATGAAGCAGCCGCCGCGCCTGGCGAACCCGCGGCTCGTTTCACGCGGAAGCGCAACTCTCGCCGGAAGCCGCCGGAGGCCGGGCCCGGAGTGTTGCTTTCCAGCCAGCCCGGTTGCTCATTGCGCCGGGGCTGGCCTCCAGATATCGCGACGGCTCGAGTGGCCCAGCTTCGCGATGAGGTCGAATGGGTAGGTTGTTCCGGTGCTGATTGGCCGCGGGTGGCGTCTGCTGGTTGTGGTGATGCTGGCGCTGATCGCGTTCGCCCAGGCAGGGTGCGGCGGCTCGCATGCTGGTGCGGGGAGGCGCGGCGTGGTCAGCACTACGCCTGCGTCCGGGGTCTTCGACGAGCCGGTGCACATCGTGATTACTCATGTGGGCGCGGATCGAGAACTCACCGTGAGATTGCAGTCGGTCGATGCCACCGGCGCCTTGTTCAGCGCGCAGGCTACGTTTCGCTCGAACGGGGCCGGCGAGGTCGATCTCGCGTCCGCGCCGGCGAGCGGTGGGGGGTTCTATGCGGGCGTCGATCCGATGGGACTGATCGACTCGATGCAGCCCGCGTCCGGGGGAACGGCGCTGTACCGCTGGAACGGCGCGCAGCCGCGGCGTTTCGTTATCACGGTGAGTGAGGGCAGGTCGCGTGTCGCCTTGGGTGGCTTTACTCGCCGTGGGGCGGCGCCGGGCGTGAGCGTGCGCGCGGAGTCGATCGCCGCCACCGGGTTCTACGGTCTATTTCGGGCGCCGCCGCCAGGCACCCGGCGCCATCCGGGCGTGCTGGAGTTCGGAGGCTCAGAGGGGGGCGTGTCTGCCACGGGCAGGTTGATCGGGGCGGCACTCGCCTCGGCCGGATACCCGACGCTCGACATCGCCTACTTCGGCGAGCCGGGATTGCCGGCGACGCTCAGGGACATCCCCCTTGAATATTTCGCCCGCGCGCTGCGCTGGCTGGCTCGCCAACCGCAGGTACTGAAGGGACAGGTGTACGTCATGGGCGCCTCGCGCGGCAGCGAAGCCGCGCTGTTGCTGGGCGCGCACTACCCGGCGCTCGTGCATGGAGTGATCGCCAACTCACCCAGCGACGTCTCACATGGCTCCTACCCACGCCCCGGGTCAGCTGCCTGGACTTTTCACGGCAACCCGGTGCCCTACACCAGCGCGATCGTCAGCCCGAGCGTGCCCGCCGATGACCCCGCGGCGGCCATACCCGTTCGGGACATCCGCGGTCCGGTGTTCCTGGACTGCGGCACCGACGATCAGGTCTGGGCCTCCTGCGCCTACGCGCTGCGGATCGAGCGCCACCTCACCGCCGCGCGCTTTGCCTATCCCCACGTCGTGTACCGCTACCAAGGCGCAGGGCACTACGTCAACCTGCTCGTGCCCTACCAGCCCGGCGAAATCGTCGCCGACCTCGCCAAGCCCATCGGCTCGGGCGACACGCTGCTCGCCGACGCCAACGCGCACGCCCGCCTATGGCCGCAGCTGCTCGGCTTCCTGGCGCACCCCGCACGACAGACGGGCGTGGTCACAGCGCCGTCGACCGCGCCGCCACTCACAGCCCCGTAAGGGTCACCGCGGGCGTTCGCTGTCGGAGATGAAAGCGCGTCTCGGCTCGCGCTTCGCCGCGCTCCTCCCATTCGCCACCAGCAGGGGAGTCTCTGAGACGCCGACGGGCTACGTCTGGGGCCTCCCAGCCCACCAGCAAGCGCAGTTCATCTGCCGATAGCCAAGAGGTGCCTGCCGACCATCGTTCACCCGTTCACGGCCCTCACCACATGTCGCCCTGATCACTGTTCTCAGATCCGTCTGATGGGCGAGTCAACCCGTCGAACCCAGCCATTGCCCCGCCGCCCAGCTGGAGTCTTCTGTGTGTGGCCGACTACCCGAACGACCAACGTGGAGGGCGGGTAGTCGGCCACACACGCCACGGAAAAGTCCCATATCGGCGGGCGATTCCGGGCCCCTGGTCCTGCACGACGCGCAGGACTTAGCGCAGGACCTAGCGCAGGACCCACAGCGCAGTTTGAGGTCTCGCTAAGGCCAGCTCGGTCTCTGTTGCCCGCCGGAGTCGGACGTAGACTCGCTCACCATGGAGAAGCGTCGCACGGTCAAATTCGGATGCATGAGCGGAAGGACGGGCTCACCACCTACAGCCTGCGTGTCCGCGCTTACGGCCGGCGCGAGGTGGTCACGCTCGGCACCGACGCCAACGGCTGGACGATGCGCAAGGCCGAGCGCGCTCTCGAGCACATCCTCGCCCAGATCCAGGTCGGCGTGTGGCGGCCGCCGAGCATGTGCGCTGGCGGCGAGGATCCGACCTTCCACGAGTTCGCGTCGCGCTGGTGGTTCGCACGGAAATCTGAGCTGCGGCAGACAACCCAAGCCGACTACGAATGGCGGCTGCACAAGCACCTGCTGCCGTTCTTCCACGAAGTCTAGGTCTCCGCGATCACGATCGCGCTCGTCGACGATTACCGCAGCGAGAAGGTCATCGAGCGGGAGCGCATCAGGGCGGCGGTCGCGGCCGGGCGACCGATCCGCGACAAGCGCGGGCAGCGGCGGGTCGCGCTCAGCAACGAGTCGATCAACAAGACCCTTGTGCTCCTGGCAAACATTCTCGACACCGCCGTCGAGCACGGTCTGCTCGCGAGCAACCCGGCGCGAGGCAAGCGCCGGCGTCTCAAGGCGGACCGTCCAGCCCGGCGGTTCCTCGAAGCTGACGAGCTCGCCGAGCTGCTCGCTGTCGCCGGCGAGCTCGACCGTTCCGCGAGGGCCGATCAACGGATTGGTCGCCGGCCGATGATCGCGGCGATGGCGAAGTCCGGGCTGCGAGTGGGGGAGGTGTGCGCGCTCCGATGGCGGTCCGTCGACACGGCCCATCAGCGGCTCGTGATCGAGGAGGCGAAAACGGCCGCAGGTGTCCGCGAAGTCGATCTCAGCCTCGACCTGCTCGACGAGCTGAACACGTGGCGAGCTGGGCGGAAGCCAGCCAGTGTCGACGAATTTGTGTTCGCGACCGACAGCGGCCTCCCGCGCGACAAGGACAGCGTCCGCGAGCGGGTCCTCGTGCCGGTCGTCAACCGCGTCAACGACATCCGCGTGAAGCGCGGGATCGCGCCGCTGCCGAAGATCACGCCGCATGCGCTGCGGCGCACGTACATCAGCCTGATGCTCGAAGCAGGCGCACCACTGCCGTACGTGATGGACCAGGTGGGCCACGCCGACTCGAAGACCACGCTCGAGATCTACGCGCAGGTGCAGAAGCGCGTCTCGCGCAAAACGTGCACGCGGCGTTCGACCGGTTGCTAAACGGCGCGGACAGCGGCATCGCCGCAGGCCGCGGCTGATCAGCCGTCAGCGGCCGCACCCCGCGAGCCAGGCGGCGTATGCGGCGTCGCTCTCGCGAGCGTTCAGCTCGATCCGCTCGTCGATCTTAGGCTTGTGGTCGTCGTAGTACGCGACGGCGGCGCGGACGAGGTCGACGGGTAGCTCCAAGTAGGCGGCCGCCTCTTGTTCGTCGCCGTCGTTATCTCGGACCACCCAGATCGCCTCCCAGACGTCGAGTCCGGCGCCACGAGGGCTGGGCGGCGGCCAGCGGGGCCGTCGGCAAACCTGACCAACGGGTGCTCGTCGGCCATGTTTCCCATGGTTGCATAGTCAGAAGTCGCTTCTTACCCGCCGCCACCGCGCGTTCGTCCCGGCGCCGACCGGCTCGATCAGGCCCTCGTCGCGCATGCTCGCGAGCGTCTTCGAGATGTAGGACTGGCTGGCGGCCGGCGCGGCGCGCCGGACATCGGCCACCGTGAACTCTGCGGCTATCGACTGGCGCACGAACTGCCTGATCGCCTCGCGCTTCGAGCCGCGACCGGCGACCACGCCGACCCGGGACTCGAACTCCTTGTACGCCGCGGCGACGATCCCGAGGAAGTACTCCAGCCACGGCGTGATGTCGTGCTCCCCCGTGTGCCAGCCGATCCCCGACGCGCGGAGTGCCTCGTAGTACGTGTCGCTGCTGTCCTGGACGAGCCGCTCCAAGCTGACATAACGCCCTACCTCGTAGCCAGCCTGGTAGAGCAGCAGCAGCTTCAGCAATCGGCCCATTCGACCGTTGCCGTCGAGGAACGGGTGGATCGCCAGGAAGTCGAACACGTAGCAGCCGGCCAGGAGCAGCGGGTGGTACTCGCCGGAGCGGATGGCGCGACCGAACCGGTCGTGGAGCTCGTCCATCGCCGCGCGGGTCTCCGCAGCGCTCAGCGTCCGGAACCGCACGAACCGGATCCCGTCCGGCCGCACTTCCTCGATCGAGTTGTCGACCGTCTTCCAATGCCCGGCGCGTGCGCCCGTGAACTGGTACAGGTCGCGGTGCAGTTGTTCGACGACGCTCGGCCTGAACGGGATCTGCAGCGCGCTCGCATGGATCGTGTCGAGCACGGCACGGTAGCCGGCGATCTCGGCCTCCGACCGGTTCGCCGGCGTCGTCTTGTCCTCGACGAGCTCGACCACCCGCGCATGCGGCGCGGTGACGTCCTCGATCGCGTTCGAGGACTCGACGCTCTGGATGCGCGCGATCTGGATCAGCGTCTTCAGCGCCTCAGGGTGCTGCAGGCTGAACGCGCGCTCGCTTCCCTGGCTCTGATCGATCGCGCGTAGCGCCACGGTCATCGGCCCGGGGACCATCCCGATCTGCGCGTCGAGGGTTCTGAACGTGTACATCGCGGCCGCCGATCGAACGTGGCACTAACCAGTCCGAACGTAGCACTTTGGCCGAACTTAGTGCCATGTTCGCTGCCGCCAGAGGGGCGTCTGGGCCACGCTGTGGGCCACGGAGACCACTCATCAAGAGCAGGGAACGGTCAATCGGGCAAGAAATCCCCGCAAATCGACATGGGCACGGCTGGGCTCGAACCAGCGACCTCTCGCGTGTGAAGCGAGCGCTCTCCCACTGAGCTACGCGCCCTATGTCGAGGCGATTCTACGCGGTGACTCGATTGGCCAGCGCGCGGCTCAGCGCAACCACCCGGGCGGCGGCCGCGCCGATGTCCGCGGAAGAAATCGCGGCTGAGCGGCGTGCTCGGGACGTCGGTCTCGGCCGCTCGTTGGCCGGCGCTTGACATCCAGGCTGCACGCCAACTGCTTGGGCTCGCGCCTCGCAGCATTTATGCCGGCACGGGAGGGTGGTTCTTGCGAAAGATGCACGCGACCGGTGCGTTATATGGCCACGTCCAACGACCTCAAGGAATGAGTGCTAATGGTCAACAAACGTTCGATAAGTGGCATGGTGGCTGCTTTTTCGCTGTTTTTGGCGTTTCCGGCGTTGTCCTCGGCCCATACGCTGTCGGTCTCGGCCGGCCCATCGGCTTGCGTGACGCCGCTTAACGGCTCCTACACCGCCACGGTGACCGTGACCGAGCAGTACTTCAGCGGCACGGTAGAGAACATCCCAGTGGGCCAGAACGTGCACGAGCTGTCCTCGAGCACGGATAAGGGCAACTCCGGGCTGAATCAGAACTACTTCACGACGGGCAGCGTGGGTACTCAGACCGGACAGGTGAGCTTCGGTCAGCCGACCTCGTTCACCTCGCCGTCGGGCTCGGCGACGGCGATCCAGAGGTTCACGGTCACGGCCAGTGGCACTGAGACGTATGTGCTGGGCAACAGCTACATGAGCCATCCGTCCTGGGTGACTATCACCGCGCCGTCGAGTGGGTGTACGCCGCCGCCGAGCTGTCCGAGTGGACAGACACTGGTGGGTGGCGTGTGCGTCCCTCCGACGAGTTGCCCCAGCGGGCAGACCCTGAAAAACGGGGTGTGCGTGCCCCCGACGAGCTGCCCTTCGGGGCAGGTCCTCTCGGGCGGTGTGTGCGTGCCGCCGACGGGTTGCCCGAGTGGGCAGGTTCTCTCGAATGGGCAGTGCGTGCCGCCGACGACTTGCCCGAGCGGGCAGGTTCTCTCGGGCGGTAAGTGCGTCCCGCCGAGCAATTGCCCGGCCGGGCAGGTCCTGTCGGGCGGGCAGTGTGTGCCTCCGAGCGGTTGCCCGAGCGGGCAGGTGCTCTCAGGCGGGCAGTGTGTGCCTCCAAGCGGTTGCCCGAGTGGCGAGACCCTGTCGGGCGGGCGGTGCGTGCCTCCGAGCGGCTGTCCCGCTGGTGAGACGCTGACCGGGTCGGTGTGCGCGGCCCCGCCGATCTTGCCTTCGGCCCCGACGTTCCCGGCGGTCTGCCGGGCCTCGACCCGCGGCTACAAGGTCCGGGCCGGTCAGGTCGACACGGTGATCGTGACGGTGACCCGCCACGGGGCCGCGGTATCCGGCGCGAAGGTGCGGATCACGCTCCCGGGCAACCAGGTCCTCACCCGGAGCACCGGGAAGAACGGCAAGGCGACGTTCAGCGTCGAGCCGGCCCGGAGCGGGACCATCTTCGTCCGCAGCCCGAGCTGCAGGGCGATGGTCAAGGTGAAGGTCTATGCCGCCAAGGCGGCGACGGTCCAGAGGGCCCCGTCGTTCACTGGGTGACATGAGGGGCCAGATCGCATCTACCCGCCGCGGCCTTCGGGCCGCGGCGGCCTGCGCCGCCGCGCTCTTGAGCGTCCTGGTGGTGCCGGCCGTCGGGCAGGCCGCCCGGGCCAAGCATCCGCAGGCCGTGCGCCAGGTGCTCTCGCATCCCGGCCACGCCTCAACCTGGGCCTACCTGGAGTCAGCCACCGACGCCTACTCATCTCCTTCGCGGCACGGCCGGGTGCTCGGGTATCTCGCCACCACGACCCAGGACGCCACCAGCGAGCTTTTGTTCGAGCAGCAGCGTGTACTCATCCACGGCAGCTGGTGGGTGCAGGTCCGCCTCCCGCTGCGGCCCGCCGGGCAGATCGGCTGGGTGCCCCAGCGAGTCCTCGGCGCGCCGCAGACCGTCCACACGTACCTGGTCGTTTCGACCGAGAAGACGACGCTGACCCTGTACCGCGATGGCAAGGTGATCTTCTTCACCCGCGTGGGCACCGGCAAGCCGAGCACGCCGACCCCCCACGGGCAGTTCTACATCCGCGACCGGCTCACCGGCTTTTCCGCCGGCAGCATCTTTGGACCGGTCGCGTTCGGAACCTCGGCACTGTCCAACGTCGAGACCGACTGGCCCGGCGGCGGGGTCATCGGCATCCACGGCACCAACGAGCCGTCGCTGATCCCCGGGCATCCCTCCCACGGCTGCATCCGCGTGCCGAACTGGGAAATCGTCAAGCTCGCCCAACTGCTCCCAATCGGCACCCCACTGACCATCGAATAACCCGCACGCCGGCGACCTACGCGGTGGTCCGTTATAGCGTCAGCAGGGCGCGGGTGCCGACGCGAGTCGCGCCGTCAGCGCCGACCGCGCTGAGCGTGAACGAGCCCGTCTCGCGGACGTGCCGATGAAGCGCGCGCAGAAGCGACGGGCTGAGCCGGAGCTCGAGGGTCCTGGCGACCCCGGCCGGGACCGTGCCGCGCACCCGGGGCAGGTGCACCGTCCTAGTCTTCGCCTTGTCGTGCTTGCGCTTCGGGGGCAGGCGCATGGCGACCGACCCGGTCAGCGTCACCTGAGCCACCTGGTCGCATTTGACGCTCAGCGCGGCGGTGGCGAAGGCCGGCGGGGCATGCTTGTGGCCCTTGCGCCGCTTGGGATGGTGGACCTTGACCCGGTGGTTGCGGATCCGGAGCACGCACTTCGGGGCCGGGCGTGGCGGGGGTGCGGGGGCGGCAACCGGGACCGGGACCGGGGCCGTAGCCGGGTTGGCGATCGTGTAGGCCTCGACCGTGTTGCCGGTGGCGAGGAATAGCTTCCCGTCCGACGCCGAAGGGGTGGTGAAGTGCTCCATTGAGGGCGTCGACTTGCGGACGACCGCTTGGCCGGATTGCGGATTCAGGCCGTACAGCGTGGCGTGGTTCCAGTCGGTCGCCCACACCAGTCCGCCCGCGACTATCGGAGGCCCATTGATGGCCGAGTTGACCTGCCAGCTGGCCAGCGGCGAGAAGCTCGGCGCGGTGGGGTTCAGCGCGAGCGCCCGGAGGCCGGTCGAGCAGGTGACGTAGATGATCCCGGCGTCGTACACCGCGCCGCCCCAGCTTCCGCCGCAGACCGACCCCTGAGACGGTGGACTGCCTCCGGTGCCGCCCAAATGGGAGGCCGAGAGCAGGTAACCCTCGCCCTGCTTGCCGATCTGGAACACCAGACCGCCGGGCAGCAGGAGCGGGGCGCTCGAGCCGAGGTCGACGTCACCGCTGTCCAAGTTCTGCCAGGTCGACGGCGCCCAGTGATCGAGCAGGTTCATGTTCGCATCGAGCTTCAGGACGGACTCCTGATAGCCGTACGAGCTGCCCGAGCCGCCGTTGCCGGTCGACGTCCACACGTCGCCGGCCGAGTCGACGGGGGGAGCGTTTCCGGAGCTCCAGATCGCCCCCTCGCTGCCGCTCGGGTCCACCTCGAAGACGTGCTGGGCCCCGCCGGCTTCCGGGACCGCGACGAGCCAGCCGTGGTAGGTCCCGCAATCGCCGTCGTTGCCGCCGTAGCCGATGATGATCTGCCCGCCCGCGAGGGCGAGACCGGGACGCTGGAGCTGGTCGGCCGGCACGTCTCCCGGCGGCTCGACGCCGACCGGGAAGCCCGCGACGGCGCTCCCGTCGGAAAGGTTGAAGGCGAACAGCTTGTGCCCGATGGCCGAGCCGGTCAGCGTGTCGGCCACGACGAACACCCGGTTCGTGGCCGGGTCGATCACCGGTGTCGAGGTGATGCCGACGGTCGGCGAGATGTCGCCGCAGGGAAGCTGGCTCGACGGGACCGGCGTGCCCGCGCTCGCCTGCCAGACCACCTGTCCGGTCGCCTCGCTCAGGGCAACCACCTGGTCGCTCTCTGTGGCGACCACCACCAGTCCGTCGTGCACGAGCGGCTGCCCCCAGATCGCCCCTCCCAGGCTGGGCGAGGTCCACGCCGCGGCAAACGGCAGCGAGCCCGTACTGCTCGTGTCCACACCAGTGCGGGCCGAGTCACCCCGATAGGTGGTCCAGTCCGCCCGCGCCGAGGCCGGCGCCCACACGACCATCGCCAGAGCCAGGGCGGCGAGCCACGCAGCCGATCTGCCAAATCCTATGGGCATCGGCCGGGTGGTCTATCAGGCTCATCGTGCTGAGGCGCCGGCTCGGGAGCATCTGACCGGTAGTCCTCATCAGGGATGCCCAGCGACGAACAGCTTTGGCGCTCGGCTCGTCCAAGAATGGAACTAGCATCCGGACGGTGCGGCGGACGGGCGGATCCAGGATGTTGCTTGGCGCGCTGGTCGGAGCCGGGGTGGCCATGCTGGCCAACTCGGCGGCGGACGCCGCAGATCATTTCTACCTACCGCCGGCCGGCCGCGCGATCACCATTCGCCGTCCCGATCATGTGATTGGGCAAGGCACCCCGGCCAGTTGCACGTCGGCTGCAGTGGTTCGGGACGTCGCCGCGGGCGGCACCATCGAGTTCAACTGCGGGCCCAACCCCGTCACGATCGTCATGACCCAAACGGCGAGCGTGATCAAGACGCGGCGCCTGGTCGTGCTGGACGGCGGCGGCCGGGTCACCCTGAGCGGTGCCGGCAAGCGGCGAATCCTCTACTCGGACACCTGCGCGGGTACCTGGTCGACCGATGACTGCGTCAACCAGCCATATCCACAGGTCGTCGTGCAGAACATCGCCTTCGAAGATGGGTACGCGCGCGCTCATCAGGCCACGTGCACGGACAACATCCCTAAATGCTGGTATGGCGGGGTCGACGGCGGAGGCGCCATCTACGACGAGGGTGGCCAATTCAAAGCGGTCAACTCGCGGTTCATCGACAACCGCTGCTACCCCAACGGTCCCGATCTCGGCGGAGGCGCGATCCGCGCCCTGGCCCAGTACCAGAACCGCCCGGTCTACATCACCAATGACACATTCCGCGGCGGCCGCTGCTCCAACGGAGGGGCGCTGAGCAGCATCAGCGTTCAGTGGGAAATCCGGAACAGCGTGTTCACGGACAACAATGCCATCGGGTGGGGAGCCAACCCGGCCTCGCGCGGAACGCCCGGCGGGGGCAGCGGCGGCGCGATCTACCTCGATGGGCGGGATGACAACGCGCTGATCGCCGGCACGGTGATGGACGACAACAGCGCCAGAGAGGGCGGCGGCGCCGTCTTCGACGTCGTTGACAGCGGCTACGGCGCGCTGACGTTCAACCGGTCACATCTGCACCACGACGTCAGCGGACAGTTTCAGACCTTCCCTGGCGTGTACTACGACCTCGACGGACACGACAGACCGCCGTCGATGATCAAGTCCACCGACAGCTGACCCGCGCACTGGCATCCCAGGGTCGGCGCGCCGACCCTGGGTTAGGAGCTTGCCGCTAGCTCAGAGGCGGACCAGGTTCTCGGCCTGTACGCCGCGGGTGACGCCGCGGAGGTCGATGAACAGCGAGCTGCGCGCGGCCAACTCGGCGTGATCGATGCCCGGGTGGGCGGTGACCAGCACCACCGCGTCGGCGTCCGTCACGGCCTCGTCCAGTGAAACACTCTCCAGCCCGAAGGCCGAGAGCGAGGGCACGAACTCGTCGTGGTAGTTGACGATTCCGCCGCGGCCCTGCAGCACCTCGATGATGCGGAGGGCCGGCGACTCGCGGATGTCGCCCACGCCGCCCTTGTAGCTCGCGCCGAGGACCAGGATCCGCGAACCCTTGACCGGCTTGGACACGTCGTTCAGGGCCTGCTCGACGCGCTCGGCGCAGTGGTAGGGCATGTACTGGTTGATCTTGCCGGCGAGCTCGATGAACTCGGTCGACATGTGGAACTCGCGGGCGCGCCAGGTCAGGTAGAACGGGTCCACCGGCAGGCAGTGGCCGCCCATCCCCGGGCCAGGCTGGAAGGGCATGAACCCGTATGGCTTCGTGGCGGCGGCGTCGACCACCTCCCAGATGTCGATGCCCATGCGCTCAGCCAGCATGGCCAGCTCGTTGACCAGCGCGATGTTGACCGAGCGGAAGATGTTCTCGAGCAGCTTGGTGAGCTCGGCCGCCTCGGGGGTCGAGACCCGCACCGTGTGGTCGCACACGCGGCTGTAGAGCTCGTCGGCCCGATCCAGGCAGGCCGGCGTGATCCCGCCGATGACCTTCGGGGTTGTCCGCAGCGTGTGGTCGGTGCGGCCGGGGTCTACCCGCTCGGGCGAGAAGGCGAGGTTCATGTCCTGGCCGACGCGCAGGCCCGTGGACTCGAGCAGGGGCATCAGCCGCTCCCGGGTGGTGCCCGGGTAGGTGGTGGACTCCAGCACGATCAGCTGACCGGGCTGAAGAACCTGGGCCAGCGACTTCGCCGCGGCATCCAGAGGCCCGAGGTCGGGCTCACGGTTCTCGGTCAGTGGCGTCGGGACGCAGATGATGACGGCATCCGCCTTGGCCAGATCGGCGTAGCGATAGGTGGCCCTGATCTTGGGCAGCACCGCCCGGAGCCGATCCGACGGAATGTCCTCGATGTAGGAGTCGCCGGCGTTGACCGCTGAGACCTTCAGCGGATCGACATCGAGCGCGACGATCTCGTCACCGGCTTCGGCGAACGCGACCGCCAGCGGCAAACCGACATATCCAAGTCCTACAACCCCTACTTTCATGTCTCGTCGAGCCTCCGAGTGGTCGCTGTCGGTGCGGAGCAAGATACCGGCCTGCCAGGTTTCCTCCCACGTCTGGCACGCGGCTTTCACTCTGAACAACGCCCTCCCTGGATGGCCGTGACTTTCGCGTGGAGGCGTCGGGCGCTAGGATTCGATGTGGACCGTGCTAGGCGGGGTGCTAGCGGTGCCCTGTACCCGCAATCCGCTCTAGCGGGGCTGAATCCCCTCCCGAGGGGCACAGGCCCCGGGGTCTGCGCCCTGTGCGCGATGTTGATGGTTCGGTCCCTAGGCGATGAAGACCCGTGAACCAGGTCAGGTCCGGAAGGAAGCAGCCTTAAGCGGCCACCTTCAGGCGCTACGGGAGCACCGAACAGGAGTCGCGATACGGCGGCCGCGCCCCGGGTACCGGCCTCGACGGAGGGTGCACGGTCCACCTTTCAGGCTCCCCCGGGGATAACCGCGCGCGGCACTAGACTCGGCTCTCCATGTCCACCGGCCCGTCGCTCTACCGCCGCCATCGCCCGCGTACCTTCGCCGACGTCGTCGGCCAGGAGCACGTGGTCCGAACGCTCCAGAACGCGGTCGAGCAGGGCAAGGTCCATCACGCCTACCTGTTCGTGGGCTCGCGCGGGACCGGCAAGACCAGCATGGCCAAGATCCTCGCGGCCTGCCTGAACTGCACCAACGGACCGACCACCAGCCCATGCGGCGTGTGCGACTCGTGCGTGGCGATCGCCAACGCGACCTCGCTCGACGTGATCGAGATGGATGCTGCGTCGAATAACTCGGTGGACGACATCCGCGACCTGCGCGAACGGGTCGCCTATGCCCCGGTGTCGGGCCGGCACAAGGTCTACATCCTGGATGAGGCGCACATGCTCTCGCCCCAGGCCTGGAACGCTTTCCTGAAGACCCTGGAGGAGCCGCCGCCGCGGACCATCTTCGTGCTGGCGACGACCGAGGCCCAGAAGGTCCTCCCGACCGTGGTCGACCGTTGTCACCGCTTCGACTTCGGCCGTCCCACCGTCGAGCAGGTGACCACCGTCCTGCAGCGGGTGGCGGCGTCGGAGGACATCGATGTGGAGACGGGTGCGCTGGCGTTGATCGCTCGCCACGCAACCGGTAGCTTCCGCGACGCCCTGGGCACGCTCGAGCAGCTGGTCACC
Organism: uncultured Solirubrobacterales bacterium; assembly: GCA_963834675.1. GTDB lineage: Bacteria > Actinomycetota > Thermoleophilia > Solirubrobacterales > Solirubrobacteraceae > Palsa-465. The sequence continues at coordinate 1,387,668 of CAWICS010000004.1, read as the reverse complement.
TACGCCGGGGACCGGACGATCGAGCCGGGCGACGTACTTGCCGTGCTCGGAGTCGCCGACGCGGAGCAGCTGTTCGAGGCGGTCGACGCGATCGTCGCCCGCGACCCGGCCCGGGCGCTCCGGGCGGCGGCCAACCTCGCCGAGTCCGGCCGCGACGCCGGCCAGCTGCTGCGCGACCTCGAGGTCCACGGCCGTGAGCTGCTCGCCGTTCAGGTGCTCGGCGACGTCCCGCCGGAGTTCCAAGTCACCCCGGAGCGCGACATCCGTCTGGCCGAGCAGGCCAGCGCGCTGTCGGCCACCGACGCGGTGCGGCTGCTCGACCTGGTCTCGGCTGCGCTCGAGGCCACGGCCAACGGCGCCCAGGCCCGGATCCAGCTCGAGCTCGTCCTGGTCAAGGCGGCCGCGCCCGAGGTCGACCCGTCGATGGCGGCGCTGCTGGCGCGGATCGAGCGGCTCGAGCAAGGCGGTGGTGGCGGAGGCCTGCGGGCCAGCCAGCGCCCGGCGACTGAGCCGGCCGCTGCGCACCAGCCGGCACCAGCGCGGGACGGTCCACCACCGGTCGAGCACGAGCGGGTGTCAGAGCCCGACCCCGCTAGTGCGGCGGTGCTCGACATCGATGCGGCGGCTGCATGCTGGCCCGCCGTGATCGACCTGGTGCGCGCCGAGAACGCGATGCTGGCTGCGCTCCTGTCCGATGCCCGGCCGATCGCGGTGCGCGACGAGGAGCTCACGCTGGCCTTCCCCGGCGGCGCGGCCTTCCTCAAGAAGAAGGCCGAGCAGGATGACTACCGACGCGTGGCGGGCGAGGCGCTCCAGGCGGTCACCGGACAGCGACTGGTGCTGCGCTACGAGCTTCGCGACGTCGAACACGAGGACTCCAAGGCCGATCAGGTCCTCTCGGGCGAGGAGCTCGTCCGGCGATTCATGGAGGAGTTCGACGCGGAGGAGGTCTTCGAAGACGAACCCAACGAAGGCGAGGTCAAGGGCTGATGCCCCAACCGAACATGCAGCAAATCCTCAAGCAGGCCCAGAAGATGCAGCAGGACATGCTCGCCGCCCAGGAGGCGCTCAAGGACGAGGTCGTCGAGGCCTCGGCCGGCGGCGGCATGGTCACGGTCAAGGTGACCGGTGACCTGGTGGTCAAGTCGATCGCGATCGATCCCGAGGCGATCGACCCCGATGACGCCGAGATGCTCCAGGACATGGTCCTGGCCGCGACCAATGAGGCGCTGCGCTCGGCGCAGGAGCTCGCCTCGGCGAAGCTGGGCGGGATCACCGGCGGGCTCGGCGGCGGCCTGGGCGGCCTCGGGCTTCCGGGTCTCTAAGAACAACCGGTGTACGCCCCGCCCGTTCAGCGGCTGATCACCGAGCTTTCGCGGCTGCCGGGCGTCGGCGGTCGCACGGCCCAGCGGCTGGCCTTCCATCTGCTCCGGGCAAGCGACGAGGAGGCCCTCGCCCTGGCCCGGGCGATCAGTGAGGTCAAGGAGCGGATCGGCTTGTGCCAGACCTGCTTCAACCTGGCCGACGGCCCGAGCTGCCGGATCTGCGCCGACGAGCGGCGCGATCCCGAGGTGATCTGCGTGGTCGAGGAGCCCTCGGACGTGATCTCGATCGAGCGCACACACGAGTTCCGCGGGCGCTACCACGTGCTCGGCGGAGCGCTCTCGCCGATCGACGGGGTCGATCCCGACGATCTCAAGATCGCCGAGCTGTACGACCGGGTCCGCTCAGGACCGGTCCGCGAGGTGGTGATCGCCACCAATCCGACCACGACCGGTGAGGCCACTGCGCTCCACATCGCGGCGGGTCTGCGCGAGCAGAGCCCGGACGTGGCGGTGACCCGGCTGGCCAGCGGCCTACCGGTGGGCGCCGACCTCGAGTACGCCGACGAGCTGACCCTGGGTCGGGCGCTGGTCGGACGCCGGGCCGTGTAGGCCGGGGCGATTGCCCGTACCCTTCGTCTAGTGCCCGAGACAGTCGTGATGAAGTTCGGCGGCACCTCGGTGGCCGACGCCGAGCGGATCAAGCGGGCGGCCGCCCGGATCGTCGCCCAGCGCGATGCCGGCCGCCGCGTCGTGGCCGTGCTGTCCGCCCGCGGGAAGACCACCGATGAGCTGATCGCGATGGCCGAGGAGGTCTCGTCGAGCCCCGACCCGCGGGAGATGGACATGCTGCTCTCGACCGGCGAGCGGATCTCCTGTGCGCTGTGCGCGATGGCGATCAACGACCTTGGGCACCGGGCGATCTCGCTGACCGGCTCCCAGGCGGGCATCGTCACCGACACCTCGCACACCAAGGCGCGGATCATCGACGTGCGGGCCGACCGGATCCGGGAGGCCCTGAACGACGATCTGGTCGTGCTCGTGGCCGGATTTCAGGGCGTCTCGACCAGCCGCGACGTGACCACATTGGGACGGGGCGGTTCGGACACCACCGCTGTGGCGCTGGCCGCCGCAATCGGCGCGGAGGTTTGCGAGATCTACACCGACGTGGCCGGCGTGTTCACCGCCGATCCCCGCGTCGTGCCGAGTGCACGCAAGCTCCCTCAGGTGAGCTTCGAGGAGATGCTCGAGATGGCGGCGTCGGGCGCGAAGGTGCTCCAGTTGCGGTCGGTCGAGTACGCGCGTACGCACGGGGTGAAGATCCACTGCCGATCGAGCTTCGACCAGAGCCCCGGTACCTTTGTCATCGGAGAGGACGAAACGATGGAGCACGCCCTGATCACCGCCGTCACGCACTCCACCGAGGAGGCGCGGATCACGCTGACCGGCGTCCCCGACCGTCCCGGCGTGGCCGCGGCGATCTTCCGGGCGCTGGCGGACGCCAACTGCAACGTCGACACGATCATCCAGAACGAGCCGCGCGAGGAGGGCCGCGACGCCGAGGTGTCGTTCACGATCGCCTCCGAGGATCTGCGGGCCGCCGAGCGCGCGCTCGACCCCATCATGGCCGACCTGGGCATCGCCGAGATCGAGACCGACCCCGAGATCGGCAAGGTGTCGATCATCGGCGCCGGCATGCGCTCACACCCGGGCGTGGCCGCGCAGGTGTTCGAGACGCTGGCCACCCGGGACATCAACATCGAGATGATCTCGACCTCGCCGATCAAGATCTCGTGCGTGATCCGCTCCGCGGACGTTCCCGAGGCCGTCCAGGCGCTGCACGAGTCCTTCCAGCTGAGCCTGGCCGAAGTTCAGCGCGAGCGACCGATCGGACAGGAGGCGCGATGAGCGACTACCGGATAGCTGTGGTGGGCGCCACCGGCGTGGTCGGCACGACCATGCTCTCGCTCCTGCGCGAACGGAAGTTCCCCGCCTCGGAGATCGTCCCGTTCGCCACCGAGCGCTCCGCCGGTCGCGAGCTTGAGGGCCGCCTGACCGTGCGGGCCCTGAACGACGAGGCCGATCTGCGGGGGTTCGAAATTGCGCTGTTCTCGGCCGGGGCGGGTACCTCGCGTGAGTGGGCGCCGCGCTTCGTGGAGGCGGGGGCCACGGTGATCGACAACTCCTCGGCGTGGCGACGCGACCCGTCGATCCCGCTCGTCGTCTCCGACGTCAACCCGCACGCGCTCGAGCGCCATCGCGGGCTGATCGCCAACCCGAACTGCTCGACCATGCAGCTGGTCGTGGCCTTGGCGCCAATCCAGCGCCGGGCGGGGATCGAGCGGCTTGTCGTATCGACCTACCAATCCGTGTCGGGGACCGGGAAGAAGGCGGTTGACGAGCTGAACGCCCAGACCCAAGCCGATCTGAGCGGAGCCAACCCGCCGGAGCCGGCGGTCTATCCCGAGCCGATCGCGTTCAACGTGATCGGCGCGGCGGGCAACTTCGCCGACGGCGACGATCACACCGACGAAGAGCGCAAGATGATGTTCGAGACGCGCAAGATCCTCGAGGACGAGTCGATCGGTGTGGCGGTCACCTGCGTGCGAGTCCCGGTGCGGGTCTCGCACTCGCTGGCCGTCAATGTGCAGACGCGCGAGCCCCTGTCGGCCGAGGAGGCCCGCGAGCTGCTCGCCGGCGCCCCCGGCGTGATCGTCGAGGACGTGCCGACCCCGCTGCGCGCGGCCGGGCGAGACGAGGTGTTCGTGGGCCGGATCCGGCGCGACGAGTCGCACCCGCGGGCGCTCAGCCTGTGGATCGTCAGCGACAACCTGCGTAAGGGCGCCGCCACCAACGCGGTCCAGATCGCCGAGGTCCTGGTCGAGCGCGGCCTGCTCGAGCGGCGGGACTCGGTCGCCGCGTAGCCGCCTCTCGCCGAGTCCGGAACCTGACCACATATTCATGTTCAGAAATCTGGCGAGCGGGGTATTCCTCGGGCCAGACTTCCAACGGGCGGACAAAGGGGTATGACGAGGGCGAGGCATCTGCCTCGCTCTTCGTCGTTTAGCGACCGTCAGCGGTCCTAAGCCGCGGCGCTGCCGACCACCGACGTCGACCAGTCGATGACTGACGTCGGCTTGACGATGTGCTTGTTCATCCCGAGCTCCTTGGGAGAGAGCCCGAGGGCGAGACCGACCAGCTGCGGCAGGTGCAACACGGGCATGCCGAGGTCGCGCCCAACCACCTTGGAGGCCACCGGCTGCTGGAGGTCCAGATTGAGGTGGCAGAGCGGGCAGGGCACGACCAGGCAGTCGGCCTCGGCGTCGATCGCGTCGCCAAGGTGTCGTCCGGCCTGCTTGAGCGAGGCTTCCTTGTTCATCGTGATGATCGGGAAGCCGCAGCACTTGTAGACGCCGGCATAGTCGATCACGGTGCCGCCGAGCGCCTCGATCACCCAGTGCAGATAGCGGTCTCGCGGATGCTCCTCGTCGACCCCGAGCCGGTCCACCGGTCGGACGATGTAGCAACCGTAGAACGGGCCCACCCGCAGGTCGGTCAGCGGCTGCTTGACCCGAGACTTGAGCTCGGCAAGGCCGAAGTCCTCGACCAGGAGCCACAGGAAGTTCTTGTTGGTCAAGCCCTTCTCGTAGCGCAGGCCCTCGTCGGACAAATTCGCGTTGACCAGCTCTCGGTACTCGGTGTTGGCGTCCAGACGCTCCTGGCACTCGGACTGGGCGCCCTGGCAGGTCGAGCAGATGTTCATCATCAGCTCGCCGTCGGTCCGCTGGGCCAGCGCGAACGTGCGCGCGTTCAGACTGTCGGCCAGCTCCTGGTTGTGCTCGGCGATCACGCCGGCGCCACAGCAGGCCGCCCGGTCGAGTTCGATCAGCTCGATGTCGAGCAGCGGCGCGATCTTGGCCATCGAGCCGTGCAGCTCGGGCGTGAAGCCGCGGCTGACGCAGCCGGGCCAGTAAGCGACCTTCATGACGCCTCGCCCTCGGTCGTGCCCTCGCCCGCCGTGGTGCCGGGCTGCGAGCCCTCGGTCGCGGGCTCGCGGCCCTCGGCTCCCTCCGCGTGCGGCTCCGGCTCGTCCTCGTAGCCCGACACGTACAGGTTGAGTTCGTTGCGCTTCTCGCGGCCGTCGATCGTGTCAAACAGCTTCTTGACCTCGGCCGGCGCCTTGTGCTGGTGCAGCAGGAGCTTCTGAGGCGTCATCTTGCCGCGCATGAGCCCGGATATCGCCGTGGGCAGTCCGCTCACCAGCTCCCGACCCGCGCTCGGGTTGAACTTGCCGCCGTAGGAGTCGGCCAGCAGGTCGGGCTCGTGCAGGATGCCGTTGCGGCGGATGTTCTTGACGAACGCGTGCTCGTGGCTGTAGCCGTTGTTGCGGTCCTTGATCTCGAAGTCCGAGCCGGCTTTGCGGCGCAGACGCATGATCTGGCTCATCGGATCGACGCCCTTGGGGCAGGCGTCGATGCAGTTGAAGCAGTGGGTGCAGTCGTAGATCCCGTGCGGATCCTCGGACAGGTCGCGCAGGCGCTCGCCGTGCTGGGCGTCGCGCGGGTCGCCGACGAACCGGTAGGCCTTGGCGAGGGCGGCCGGCCCGACGAACAGCGGATCGACCTCCATGGCCAGGCAGTCGGACACGCAGGCTCCGCACTGGATGCAGGCCATCGTCTGGGTGACGTCGACCATGTTCTCGTGGGGGACGATGTACTCGCGCTCAGGGACCGGCTCCTTGTTGATCAGCCAGGGCGTGACCCGCCGGACCTTCTTCCAGTGCACGGCGTCCATATCGACGATCAGGTCGCGGATCACCGGCATGTTGCCCATCGGCTCGACCGTGATGACCGTGTTCTTCTGGCCCTCCTCGGGCGGGTTCCAGCCCGTTCCGTGGCCGCGCCGGGCAGCCTCCTCGAGGTGGGTGTTGCAGGCCAGGCCCGGCTTGCCGTTCATGCGCACGCCGCACGAGCCGCAGATCGCCTGCTGGCATGAACAGCGAATGCCGATCGAACCGTCCTCGTCGTCCTTGATCTTGAGGATCGCGTCGAGAACTGACTGTTTGTCGCCGAGCTCGACGGTGTGGGTGTCCCAGTGCGGGGCCTCGCCCGCCTGGGGGTCGTAGCGACGGATCCTAAGGGTGTACTCGGGCATCAGGGCGTCCTTCCGCGCGCGCGTGAGTAACTAATAGGTCCTCTCCTCCGGCTGCCAGCGGGTGATCGTGACCGGCGAGTAGCTGACCTGCGGCACGTCGGCGCCGTTCATCGACAGGTCGATGTGCTTGAGCCACTCATCGTCGTTGCGTCCCGGATGATCGATGCGCCACTGCGCTCCGCGACACTCCGTGCGCTCCAGCGCGCCGACCACGATCGTCTCGGCCACGTCGAGCATGTACCCAAGCTCGATGGCGGCGATCACGTCCTGGTTGAAGATCGAGCCGCGGTCGTCGATCGCGGCCACCGTGGCCTCCTCCTTGAGCCGGCGGACGATCTCGTGGGCCTTCTGGAGCCCGGCCTCGTCGCGGAACACCGCGACGTACTCGTTCATTGTCTCCCCAAGCTCGTTCTTGATCGCGCCGATCCGTCGGCCGCCCTGCTGGCGATCCATGATCGCGGAGATGTTTCTCTCCGTGTCGGCCACGCGAGAGGGCGGGGTGCTCGGCATCGTCATCTGAACCGCGCGCTCAGCGGCGTGGCGGCCGGAGCGTTTACCGAAGACGAGCGTGTCGAGCAGGGAGTTGGCCCCCAGACGATTGCCGCCGTGGACCGAGACGCAGGCCACCTCGCCGGCCGCATACAGCCCGGGCACGGTGGTCTGGCCATCGGAATCGGTCTTGATCCCGCCCATGATGTAGTGCTGGCCCGGGCGGATATGGATCGGCTCGCGGGTGATATCGGTCCCCGCGAAGTCGCGTCCGATGTTGACGATCTCCCGCAGCGCCTCGAGCGTGCGCCGCCGAGGCACCTTGGTGATGTCGAGCGCCACGGTTCCGTCGTCGAACCCGCGACCCTCGTTGATCTCGGTTTGCTCCGCCCGTGAGACGACGTCGCGCGAGGCCAGCTCGAACTTGTTGGGGGCGTACTTCTCCATGAACCGCTCGCCCTCGGCGTTCAGCAGCCAGGCGCCCTCGCCGCGCGCGCCCTCGGTGATCAGCAGTCCGTTGCCGGCAAGCGTGGTGGGGTGGTACTGGACCATTTCCATGTCCATCAACTTGGCCCCGATCCGGTAGGCCTGGGCGATTCCGTCGCCCGTCACGATCAGCCCGTTGGTGGTCGGCTTGTACACCTGGCCGGCGCCCCCCGAGGCCAGGATCACGGCCTTGGCGTTGAACACCTCGAGCGTGCCGTCGCGCAGGTCGCGGCAGATCGCCCCGGTGCAGCGCCCGTCCTCATTGACGAGCAGGTCGGTCGTGAACCACTCCTCGTAGCGGTCGATCTGCTCCGAGCGCTTCATCAGCTGCTCGTAGAGCACGTGCAGGATGGCATGGCCGGTGATGTCGGCCACGTAGTAGGTCCGGGCAGCCGACGCGCCGCCGAACGCCCGGGTCCCCAGGTGGCCGGTCTCGTTGCGGTGGAAGGTGACCCCGAGGTGCTCGAGGTAGAGGATCTCGTCGGGCGCCTCGCGGCACATCACCTCGATCGCGTCCTGGTCGCCCAGGTAGTCCGAGCCCTTGACGGTGTCGAACGCGTGCGACTCCCAGCTGTCCTCCGGGTTGAGGGCGGCGTTGATCCCGCCGGCCGCGGCCACCGAGTGCGAGCGAACCGGATGGACCTTGGAGAGGATCGCCACCGAGGCGCCGGCCTCGGCCGCGGACAGGGCAGCCCGTTGACCGGCCAGTCCCGCCCCGATGATCAGCACGTCGTGCGATGGCACGAGAGTCAATTCTATGGGGGCGGCTTCGGGGACGCGTTCTCCACCCCGCAGCCCCCGCCCCCCGCCGCAGGGGAGCACAAGTTGGATAGCCGCGCGCGCGTTAAGTAGACGCCTGCACTGCTGACAAGGACTTCATATGGCCGCTAACGATTGGGTAGGCGCAAGCTCGTTGCGCTTGGATCGCGCCAATGCCCTGCCGACTGAGACGCTCGCTGCGGATAGCAAGCTGCTCGGGTGGCTCGCCGGGATGATGGCGCAGGACCGCCATTACCACACGGTGATGGCCACCCTGACGGCGAGCGAGAACTACCCCAGCGCCGTGGTCCGCGCGGCGGCCGCCTTCTTCGGAGGGGAGCATTACTTCTTCGACGCTCCGAGCCCGGGACACTGCGGGGAATGGTCATTTCCGCGGTCCGGGACGTTGCCCGCCCTGCAGGCGAAGTTCCTCGCCCAGATGAAGCGGTTGTTCGCCGCCGACATCGCCGACTGGCGACCCAACGGCGGTTCGATGTGCGAGCAGGCGGTCGTGATGGCTGCCTGCAAGACCGGCGACGCATTCGTCGAGCTGGCCCCCGAGGACGGCGGGCACTTCGGCGCCTCCGTCCTGGCCGAGAGGCTCGGCATCGAGTCCTTCGCGTTCCCGATGGACGACGATCTGATCGATGTCGAGGAGACCCTCAGCCTGGTCCACGAGCACCCGAGCATTCGGCTGTTGCTCGTCCAACCCTCGCACTGCCGCCGGCCGCAGCCGATTGAGGAGCTGGCGAGCGGGCTGCCCGATCGCGTCACCCTCGCCGTAGACGTCAGCCACACGGCGGGCCTGATCGCGGCCGGAGTGCTTCCTCAGCCGCTGCTGCAGGGGGCGGACATCCTCACCTTCAACACCCACAAGACGCTGCCGGGGCCCAACAAGGGCGTCATCGCCTTCGCGGACCGCAACCATCCGCTGGCCCACGCGACGTGGGAGACCATCTGCCCGCAGCTTCAGTCCAACAGCCATGCCGAGTGCCTCCCGGGGCTGGTCATCGCGCTCGAGGAGATCGCAACCTTCGGTCGCGCGTACGCCGAGCAGGTCGTGGCGAATGCCCGGACCCTGGCGCAGGTGCTCGACTCGCGCGGCGTCAAGGTGCCCGGGATGGAGTACGGCGGGACCAAGACCCACCAGGTTCACGTGCACCTCGGCTCCGCGGAGGTCGCAAACAAGGCGGCCAACGAACAGCTGCCCATGTGCGGCATCCGCGCGAACTCGGTGCAGATTCCCGGAACCGGCGGAGAGTTCGGCCTGCGCCTCGGCACGCAGGCATTGACGCGTCGTGGATTGACCGAGGTGGAGTTCGCCAAGCTCGGGCGCCTGCTTGCCCAGGCGCTGCGCTGGAACGCAGATCCGGCCGTCATCCGCCAGGAGGTGGCCGATCTGCTGGCCGAACACCCGCTGTTCCCGCTGCACTTCAGCTTCGATCAGCCCGCCTACGGCCAGCGCGTGGAGCGGTTGCTGACCGAGGTGCTTCGCTAGGGCCATAGGGCTAGCCTCGCTGGGCCTCGCGTCCAGCGGCACGACGACCAGGTACAGCCAGGCGTTGCCCGTCACGGGTCGGCGGATCGCGCCAGCGGTGTTGTCGCTGACCCATCGGGGCCGGCTGCGACCTGGCACCGCGTCCACCGGTCGTTGCCGAAAGTCGGAATAAAGCACGATCACGCGAGCACGGCGGGGGTAGCTCCGTTCTATTCCCATGAGGTGCAAGGGAGTCGTCGTCGTTCCCCCGGAGCGCGCGTCGCGCCGCCCGTTCGACGACCCAGCCGCGACACGCCGGATCGCCAACCGGGCGATCGTGTGCCACGTCCTGGATGGCCTTGCGGCGGCTGGGATCGATGAGCTGGCCGTTGTCACGCCGGCAGAACTGGCTCCCCAGGTTCGCTGCTGCATCGAGGAGGATGGCGGATTCGGTGCCTCGATCACCTACCTGAGCTATGCCGCTCGGGATGATCTGCTCGGCGCGCTTGCCTGCGCCGAAGCGTTCGTCGGTGAGGATGCATGCCTCGTCCACACCGCCGATGGGTTGGTTGGGTACGAGCTCCTCCAGGTTGCCGAGCTGCTCGAGACGGACCCGGCCGACCTTGTCCTCTTCCTGCATCGCACCGCCGAGAAGCGCGACCGGCTCGGTCCGGCGGCGCAGCGCGTGCTAGGCGTCTCCGAGCTGAATGGATCCAAGACGTGTCTGAGCCTCATCGGTGTTTGCGCGTTCGGCCCGGGCATGCTCGGGCTGGCCTGCGCGCGCGCGGCGAATGTGCCCGAGGAGGTCGATATCACGTCACTCGCCGAACTCCTCGCGGATGCAGGCCGGTCGCTACGGACCAAGTTCGTGCGGACCTGGCGGCGCTACTGTGGCGATCCACTCGACCTTCTCGAGCTCAACCGGATCGTGCTCGACCAGCAGACGCCGGAAATCGATCCCACCGACGGCGGCGACAATCGGATCGAGGGCCGCGTGATCATCCATCCCACGGCCGAGATCAGTTCAAGCGTGATCCTCGGTCCGACGATCATCGGTCCTGCCGCGCGCGTCTCCAACTCCTACATTGGCCCGTACACCTCGATCGGCGCCGGCGCCGAGATCGAGGGCGCGGAGATCGAGCGCTCCATAATCGCGGACGGGGCCAGGATCATGCACGTGGGCGGCCGGATCGAGGCGAGCACCGTGGGTCGGAGTGCCCGGATTTTCCGTGACTTCGCTCTTCCGCGGGCGATGCGCCTGCACGTTGGCGACGACGTCGAGCTCGCGCTCAACTAGTGCCCGCGACCGAGCGCGGGCACTCAAGCGGCGTGCGACGAGGGTCCGCAGTCGACCGCGATCAGCTCGCGCTGCAGGGTCCGTCGGGCGCGATGGTGCAGCCCGTGGATCGACGACTCGGTGCGGCCCATCTGCTCAGCGATCTCGCCCGGAGTGAGTCCGGCCAGGTGGCGCAGCACGATCACATTGCGCTGCTCATCGGGCAGCGTCCCGAGCGCCTCCTGCAGGCCGCGTAGACGATCGCTGCCTGAATCGTCGCTTCCGTGAGTGACGTCGTAGACGTCTTCGCACAGCACGTCGCGGCGCCGGCGGAGATGGTCGAGCGCGGCGTTGCGAGCGACTCGCAACAGCCAGGACGTGAACGGCACCTCGCGCGCGTGGTACTTGTGGATCACCGACATCAGCTTGAGGAATACGTGCTGCGTGATGTCCTCGGCGTCGTGCTGATCGTGGACGAAGCTGAGCACGTAGCCGTACACGTTGTCCTTGTAGCGAAGGTAGAGAAGGCGAATCGCCTCGTTGTCGCCCGCCTGAGCCCTCGACACTGCGTTGGCGATCTCCCGGTCCACCGGCGCCAGCGCGGTACCCGAACGGAAGGTCGACGCCGAGGTCGTCCCGTGGTGCCTGGCCGTCTTCGTGATCTGAGTTGATGTGGATTGCATGAGCTGGCTTCGCGGCCCGCCGGCGCGCTCGCGCAGGCGGATCCGAGGTGCCTTCACCCCCTTGATGTGGACGGTTGCTTCGTTCGCTTGCCCCTGCCCGAACGTCCGTCTAAGGCCCGTCCGGCTCGCTAAAGCTTGCTATGACTGACCATTCCTCGCACCAGGGTCCCCCCCTAGTATTTACTCGAATGGCCCCCCAGGGGTGACCCACGTGAGGTTGCGGCCGGGCTCGCGGCCCGCCATATCGGGCGGGGGCAGGCCGTCACGCCTGGACGAATAGGCCATCGCCTTAGTTGCGCCAGGGGGCTTCCTCCTAGTATCTGCCGATACAGGCAACGATGCTCTGTTGGGGGTTGAAGTGACTGAACTGATCGAAGCTGGCCGCGCAAGCGCTGCCGGAGAGCCTGCTGAGCTGGGACCGATCCGGCAACGGCTGGCCGCGGTGAAGGCGAGCAAGGGGGGCGTCCTATACATCGAGGGCGCACAGGGCAGCGGCAAGAGCGAGCTGCTGACGGCGGCGGCTCAGGCTGCCCGAGCGGTGGGGATGCGCGTCCTCCACGCGCGGGGACATTCGCTGGAGCGGGAGTTCCCCTTCGGCGTGGCACTGCAGCTCTTCGAGGAGACGTGGTTCGCGGCCGACGAGCCCGTTCGGACTTCGCTGCTCGCGGGCCCGGCACGAGCAGCCGCCGAACTCATGTCCGGTGCGCTCGCCGGAGACTCGGGTCTTGCCGGCGAGCGAGCCTACGCGGTGATCCACGGACTCTTCTGGCTGGCGCGTGCGCTGGTCGAGGACGGCGGCAATGCGGGGCCGGGCGGGCCCTTGGTACTGACCGTCGACGACGTGGACTGCGCCGACGGGCTCTCGCTTCGGTTCCTCGCGTATCTCGCCTCCCGCATCGAGCGCTTGCCGGTCGCGGTGATCGTGGCCGCGAGCGCGGCCGGCACGAGCGCCGACCCGCCGGCGCTGAGCGCGCTCCGGTCCTCGGCCGAGCCCGTTGGGCTCGCGTCACCGGGCCCCGCCTTGAGGCTCGTGCCAAATCCTGTCCCAGCGCCGGCCGTGCTCAACCCGCCCGAACGCAGGCCGGAGGGGCCCACGGCCGCCGCGGCGCAGCTGGCGCTCCGAAAGAGCCTCGCTGGGGGGCACCGCGAGTCGGTCATCGATCTCGCCGAGCTCGCCTGGGGAGACGGGGTCCTGGTCGAGTCGGACGAGGGCGCGGATACCTGGACGGCGGTGGCGCGTTCGCTGCTGTTCGTGGACGAGCTAGAGCGCGCCGTGGAGATCGCGCAGGCCGCCACCCGCTCCGGCCGATCCGCTGACCGACCGGGCGCGGACCACTGCTGCCAAGGCTGGAGCCTCTACCACCAGGGCCAGATCACCGCAGCGCTCGCCATGGCCGAGGCGGCGCGCGCTGCGCACCGCGACGATCTGGCGGCGCGTGGGGTGATCGCCGCCTGCCGGTTGGCGCAGGGGAGGCTGGACGAGGCGGAGGTGGCGCTCCCGAGCCTGCTCGAGAGTGCCGGGATCGAGGAGATCGACACTGTGGTGCTGCTGGACCTGCGCGCGCAGCTACGCCTCGCGCAGCTTCGCCCTGCCGATGCCCTGGCCGACGCGCTCGAGGCTGGCCGCCGCTCGAATGCGTCATGCGGGGGCCTCGGTCCGGGCGTCGTTGCCTGGCGCTCGACCGCCGCGCTGGCTCGGCTGGCGCTGGGGGAGACCGAGCGGGCGCGAGCGCTCGCCGAGGAGGAGCTCGGGCTGGCACGCGAGCGAGGGCTCAGCCGAGTCGTCATCCGCGACCTGCGTGTTCTCGCCTGCACCACCAAGGGAACACGGTGCGTCGATCTGCTGGGAGAAGCGGTCCGCATCGGCTACGCAGGTCCCCCGAGACTCGAGTTCGTGGCCGCGCTGGTCGACCTGGGCGCGGCGACGCGCCGGGCCAATCAGCGCACGGCCGCACGCCATCCGCTGCGCAAGGGGCTCGAGCTTGCCGAGCGCGGCGGAGCGGCAGCTGCGGCCCGGCGGGCGCGTGACGAGCTCGACGCCACCGGGGCGCGCTCCCGGCGCGTGATGCTGAGCGGGATCGCGGCACTGACGCCGAGTGAGCGTCGTGTGGCCGATCTGGCCGTCGGCGGGCTGACCACGCGGCAGATCGCCCAAGTTCTGTTCGTTACTTCTAAGACGGTTGAGTTCCACCTCCGCCACATCTACCGCAAGCTGGACATCCCATCCTCGCGCGCCGACCTTGCCCGCGTGCTGTCGCCGGCAGCCTCCGAGTAGCCTGGCCCCAGATGGGGAAAGAATGGTCGACATCGGACGTTGGCGCTCGATCCCGCCGGGGCGGATGAGCTCGTGAGCTTCGCGATCGTCGACGCTGCAGCAGGGGGTGAGGCACGGTCGTCCGGATGCGCGGTGCGATCGCGCTACTGCACGCCGATCGCGAACCTGCCGCTCATCTACCACGTATTCGACGAGCTCGCCGCGGCGGGCATCGATCGGGTTCGCGTGATCGTCCGTCCGAGCAACCGTGATGAGCTCGAGCGGGTTCTGGATGGCGGAAGTCCGTGGGGTGCGGAGGTCTCGTATACGACGGCGGGAGAAGGGGACGGCCGGGTCGCCGCCCTGACCGAGCTCGAACGGGCTGTCGTGAACGAGCCCGTGCTCCTGTGTCCCGGCGACTGCCTGTTCCCGGGCCAGCTGGCGGCGATGTGGCACCGCTTCAGCGCCGGCGATGTGGACGCTGTCCTCCTGAGTCCGGCGAACGGCGCGGCCCGCGGCGGCCAGAATGAGCCGGCCGAGCTCTTGCCGCCCATCTCCTCAGAGCCCGCGATCGTCGGGCCGACCGGCTCACCGGTCATAGCCCGGCTGCGTAGCGCGGGAGTGGACCGCCGCGATCTCGCCGACTGGCTTCGTACCAGCGACTGCCGAGTGGCAGTCTGTGAGCTCGGCGGTCACTGGCGCTACAGCGACGGCACCGAGGACCTCCTGACCGCCAACCGCATGATCCTCGACGGCCTCTCGGTACCCGCCGTAGAAGCCAACTTCGGCGACAACAACACAGTGCATGGCCGGGTGGCGATCAGCTCTTCCGCGCGTCTCTCGGGCTGCATTCTGCACGGACCGGTGGCGGTTGATGACGACGCCGTGATCGAGGATTCGTTCGTCGGTCCATACACCGCGATCGGCGCAGGCGCCCTTCTCCGCGGCACCGAGGTCGACAACACGATGGTGCTGGCCGGTGCCGAGATCAGCCACCCAGGCCAACGGATCGAGGGCAGCATCATCGGCGAGAGAGCGTCGATCGTCCGGAGCTTTGCGCTACCTCGGGGCCTTCACATGCGGCTCGAGCCCCATTCGCGCGTGACGCTGAGCTAGCTCGGGTCGTGAGCCGGCCGGGGCGGTCGCCCAGCCCGCTTACGCCGCGCGCAACTCGAGCTTCGGCGCGACGGCGGCGATCCCGGTGCCGAGCGAGTGACCCCGGTCGGTGATCACCGCGACCGCCTCGCTACGTGACCGGACGCCGAGCTTCGTGTAGGCGGATGACAGGTGGCTCTTGACTGTGCTCTCAGCCAGGAACATCCGCGCCCCGATCTCCTGATTGGTGAGACCGATCATGACCATCGCCAGGATCTGACGCTCGCGCGTCGACAGCGAGGGCTTGTCTAGTGACTGCCGCATCTCGCGCGGTACGACCATCTGGCCCGCGAATACGGCGGCGACGGTCGGCGCCAGGGCTTCCTCCAGTTCATCGGCGAATACCACGCCGTCGATCCCGACGTCGATGAGACGGCGCACGGCTCGGCGATCCGCCGTCTCGCAGACCGCGACGATCCGTAGGTCGCGAAGGTCGTTCTTGAGCTGCTTGAACCTCTCCAGCCGCTCCGGCGACACGGTCTCGCAGTAGGCCACCAATTGACAGGTATCCGATCCGGGGCTCGTGAGATCTGGCGACGAGTGGTCTGACCGAGTCGTGACGTCAGGGCACACGGAGAGGGCTTGCGTTATCCGCAGCCTGGCTTCAGGAGGACCGGACGCGATGACAGTCTTCGCCCGGGTGCTTTGAGGGCTGTCGCCAAAGCCGCCTGTACCGAGGAAGGTCACACTTGGTTAACGCTGCCTTAGGCGCCGCACTTGCGCTGGAGCGTGCGACCTCGAGCGTCGAATCGGAGCTGCCGCTCACAGGGCGGCGAGGCCCCCGCGAGGAGCCGGCCCGCCCGGGAACTCCTCGCCGATCAGGCAAACCTCGCTCCCGCCCAGACGAAGCGACTCATCGGCCGCGGCGGCGATCCGGATCACGTCCTGCGCCAGTGCGGCCTGGTCCTCCATCACCTCGCCGCCGCGGATCGCGTCGAGGAAGTCGCCTAGCTGCAACTCGAGCGGGTCCCAGTGCTCGATGTTCGGCGAGACAACGTCTCCGCTGCGCCCCGCCCGGCGGTGCTCGCCAAATGGATGAAGGGCCTGGTCGCTCGGGCCGCGGTCGAACAGGCGCACCGGCTTCGAACCGGCTTCTTCATACACGACCGTGCGTTCGCTGCCGGCCACGACCGTTCGGCCCAGCTTGCCGGGCGACAGCCAGCTCAGCTCCACGTTGGCGACGATACCCGACGAGAAGTTC
Source organism: uncultured Solirubrobacterales bacterium (assembly GCA_963834675.1). Lineage (GTDB taxonomy): Bacteria > Actinomycetota > Thermoleophilia > Solirubrobacterales > Solirubrobacteraceae > Palsa-465. The sequence goes on along the minus strand of CAWICS010000004.1, from coordinate 1,371,412 downwards.
ATGGCAATGAAGGCGATGTCGGGAACGTCTGCGAACCTCGATTCGCGTCCGGCCACGCGCACGCTCGTGGGCAACTCGCTCAGCCAATAGAGCAGGATCGAGAACTCATGGGGACCGAGGTCCCAGATCACGCTGCCGGCTCGACGGTCGAGCTCCAGGTTTGTGCGGCTCGAGGAGACACCGTAGATGTCGCCAAGCATTCCTGTCTCGATCACCCGCTTGACTGCGCGAACCGCGGGGCTGTAGAGCAATGTCTGACCGCTCATCACGATGCGCCGCCGCCGGCGGGCGACCGCGACGACGTCCTCGGCGAGTTCAGCAGCCGTCGCGAGGGGCGCCTTGACGAGCACGTGCTTCCCGGCCTCCAGCCCGTCCATGGCCAGCTCGTAATGCGTGTCCACCGGGGTCGCGAGGACGATGGCGTCGACGGCAGGGTCGGCCAGTACGCGGTCGAAGCGTGTGGTCACGTGCACGTCTGGACGACGGTGCTGGTACCTCGCGAGCCGCGCTGTATCGAGGTCGCAGATCCAGCGCACGTCCGCATCGGCCCGGTCACCGAGCACCCTCAGCACGGTCGGTCCCCAGGACCCGAGACCCACCAGGGCAACCCCTACCCGCCGGGCTGGGTGTCGCTCGTGGTCGGGTACGAGTGAGAAGGTCTGTTGCAGCATCTGGTTGCTTCGGATTATTCGGCTGTCGTGACAACCGCAGGTATCTGGATTCCCTGTTCGCGCTGGCCGTCTGAGCGATCAAGCGCGATGAGTATCCCGCCCCTCGAAAGCGGCGCGACTGTTCCGGTGCCCTAAACGATCATCCTTGCGATCCTGGCGGCAATCTATTTCAGTCCGCCGTGTCGAATGAATAGGGCGCAACTCCCACCGGTCGTTCAACGGGCTGAACAGCGTTGATCTATAATCCCTGTGGGGATCGGCGGCAGCGAGGCCGCGGCCATTGAAGTTCAAAGGGGCCATTAGCAGCGATGACATTTCGATGATCGAAGGGGCGCGTGAAGTCGACGTGATCCGCGTGGTCGTGGTCGACGACCACGACCTGTTCCGGGCCGGACTCTCGTCACTGCTCGGCGCGCAGTCCGACATCGAGGTCGTGGCGCAGGCCTCGGGTGGACGCATGGGGATCCGGCTGGCGGATGAGCTGCGGCCGGACGTCGTGCTCATGGATCTGAGCATGCCCGACGTCGAGGGCACCGAGGCGACCAGAGGGATCCTGGAGAGACATCCCGCAACACGCGTGCTCGTTTTGACGGTGTCCACGGACGACGGCGACGTGGAGGCCGCCCTGAACGCCGGAGCGTGCGGTTACATCGCGAAGGACACGCCGGTCGCGTCCGTCGCCGTTGCGGTGCGGGCCGCGGCTCAGGGGGTTGCGTGGCTCTCGCCGCGGGCCGCCGAAGTCGTTCTGGGACGGGTCAGGCAAACAGCCGGCGAGCGGGAGCCGGCCGGAGGCGTGGAGGACCAGCTTTCGCCCCGTGAGCTCGACGTGCTGCGGTTGGTCGCACGGGGGATGGAGAACGCTGATATCGCCGACGCACTTGGGATAAGCCCTCGTACGGCGAAGAACCACGTCTCGAACATCCTGGCAAAACTCGGCATGCCCAGCCGGGTCCAGGCGGCGATCTACGCGGTGCGCCGCGGGCTCGACTGATTCGCTGGGTCCCTGTGGTCCGGCTCTCGCCGGTCGCCGGCGAGGACGAAGCCCAGCGCGAGTCCGGTCTGTCCCTCGGCCCGCGCGTCACGAAGCTTGTCGATTGCCTGGCGCAGATGCGAAATCGCCTGGGCGACCTCGACCTCTCCGGCGTCGTCCGCGATGCTGGGCAGCACATCGATGGACTGGAGCGTCATGAGCGCGGCGCAGGTCGCTTCGAGTGCCGCCTCTATACGGTCGAGAACGGGTAGGTAGTCGCGGGGGTGCGTCATGAGGAGCGGCGAATCCAGACATGGTGGCGCCGCATGGGGGGGCGGACAATGAGCCGAGCGGTCCCGCAGCGTTCACGTGTTGTGCACGCCGCAGGTAGGCCGCGAGGGTCGCCTACGCGCCCCGAGAAGAGCTAGGGTCGCGGGTCAGTCCCGCGCGATCCTCGACGCCAAGCTTCCGCACAAGTTGCGAGATGTGTCGCCTAACCGTGACAGGTGCAATCGCGAGCCGGTCGGCGATCTCCGCGGTCGTGTGTCCTCGGCGGAGCATGCCGAGCACCTGTGCCTCGCGCGATGTGAGAGAGTCGGTGCCCGGGCCACCGCCGCGCAGTTCCAGCAGCAGCTCGAGCACCATCGACCTCGGCACCACCGCCTCGTTCGCGGCGATTGCCTTCACTACGCGTCTAAGGCTCTCCGCGTCCACCGTCCCGGGCACGTAGCCCACGGCTCCGGCGCGGATCGATTCCAGCATGTCGTCCACGTCATGTGACCCTGTGAGCAACACGACGGCGACGTTGGGCGCGGCTCGAGACACCCCACGAACGGCGGCGAGCGCGCCGCCGGGAATGTCGTGACCTACCAGGCAGACGTCCGGCTGCTCGCGCTTGGCCGCGCGAATTGCCTGCTCGGCGTCGTCGGCCTCGGCGCACACCTCCACCGTCCCGTCCAGGGCCATGCGGATCCCAAGCCTCGTCGGCTCCCAATCGGCGATCAGGAGCCGGACTCGGTCCCTCACGGCAGTACGACTTCTAGTTCCGTGCCTCCGTGCGCAGGATGGCGGACCGTCAGGTGGCCGCCCAGCAAACCGGCGCGCTCACGCATGCTGCGTATGCCAAAGCCCTCGGGGATCGCCCTGCCAGAGCCGACCGGTATTCCGCAGCCGTCATCGATGACGCGCAGCGAGAGGCCGGCCCCCGCGCGCTGGAGCGAAACCAGGACGTTCCGGGCGTTTCCGTGGCGCGCGGCATTGGCGATCGCTTCGCGCGCGATGCGACTCAGGTGTTCCCGTACATTCGGAGGAAGCTGTCCGTCGATCTGGGCGTTGACGGCGATCGCCACGTCGAACCGGTCCCTGAGCTCGTGAGCAACGGCATCGAGGGCTTCGGCCGCGCTGGCCCCGGCAGGATCGGAAAGGTCGGAAATCGTGCTGCGCGAGACGGCCAGTGCCCTGCGCGCGGCCACCACGACCGGGTGCTCCTCGCCCATCTCGGCCGCGATCTGCGCCCCGTGCGCGGCGATGAACGCCAGATCCTGGGCGATGCCGTCGTGCAGGTCACGGGCGACGCGCCGGCGCTCGGCAAGCGCCCCGGCTCGCGCGCTACGCGCCCGTACGCGGCGTTCCAGCACGACCGCCGCGCTCAGCAGGATTGCTGCGGCAAGGACTCGCATGGCGGTTCCGGCGCCCACCTCCCCGCTCGGCAGCGAGCGCATGGTGAGGTGGCACAGGCCGGCGCCCGCCAGGAGCAGCGCCGCGATCGTCAGCAGCAGGACCGCGTGGTCGTGTCGGCCGACGTTCCGGCGGACCAGAACGGCGGCTGCGTACAGCATGAGCCCCGTCGTCGAGAGGACGAGGGCAACCAAGACCGCCTCAGCCGTGGCGCCATCTTGGGCGCTCAAGTCAAGGCCGAGCGCGCTCACGAGCAGCCCACCCAGCGCGGCGGCCGCGAGCGGACCGACAGCGAGGAGCAAGCCGATGCGCGCCCGATGGCCGGGCCGCGCAACCAGCTCCTCGGTCGGCACCCTCGCTGCGGCAGCGAAAATCCCCGCGACCAGGAGTTGTCCGCACAGACTGGCCCCGGTGAGATACGTGCCCCCTCGGACGTCCAGTGACGCCGGCAGTGCGTTGAGGCCCAGGGTTATGAGGCCGAGCGTCAGCGTGACGCACACGAGCAGCAGGTCGCGAAGCCGCCGGGACGCGAGGAACTGCGCGCGGAGCAACCATGCGGCGCTCAGCGAGAAGAGAGCGAGCATCGTCTCCAGGGCGGGGCGGAGGGTCGGTGCACGCATCACGCCCCCATGTAGGACGAATGGCACGATCAGCGAGAGCGTCCCCGTCGCCAGGATCGCGAGACCCCGGCTGTGCCCGCGGATGACGTGCGTGGCGCCAGCCCCCTCGCCGGCTCCCTGGCGGCGCGGGTCAGCGACCCGCGTACCGATCCTGGTCCGGTACCAGCGGTCCAACGGCCAGTTGTTGAACAAGACGCCGCCCCGCGCCTCGCACTCTACCTCGTTATGCCCCAATTTCGCCCTCTTACGGCTCGTGCGAATCTTTCGCTGGTACGGATGATACTGACTAACGGGCCAATGTGCGGAGTTTTTCCGCAAACCTGACGAAAGCTCGCTAGTGAAGGGCGTTCAATGGCTTGAACGCCGCAATGGGTCGGAGCGGTCATTGACCAAGGGAGTGGCCCGGCCCAAACTTCGTCCAGAAATCATCCGAGGGCGGGGCGCACTCGGAGGGGGCCTGAAGGGCAACGGGCAGCGTCGAGCCGGCTAACAGTCCGGCCGAGGCGCTGCCCCAGCCTCCGGGCGAATGCCACTTCAATAAAGGACGGAAAGTTGATCAGGGAAGCAGCTCTTCAGACCAAGCCCGCGTCGGTCGGGTTCACCAGCCGAACCGTGGTCAACAGCTCGCCGGAGATGGTGCGCAAGACGAAGCTCGCTGTCGCGCGGGCGAAACAAGGTGATCACGAGGCGCTGCGCTTCCTGTACGTCAGCTATTCGCACAACATCTACGGCTACGTCCGCTCGATTGTGCGCGACGACCACGAGGCGGAAGATGTGACGCAGCACGTGTTCGCGAAGCTGATGACCACGATCGGGAAGTACGACGACCGCGGCATTCCCTTCTTCGCATGGCTTCTCCGGATGGCTCGGAATGTCGCGATCGATCACCTTCGTGCCCACCGGGCGACTCCGATTGAGTCGGTCCCGGAGACGGGCTCGAGCTCGGAGCCGGATATCGAGCAGGTGCACACGGTTCGCGACGCTCTGGCTGCGCTGCCCGAGGACCAGCGCGAGGTCGTTGTCCTGCGCCATGTGGTCGGTCTCACGCCGGGTGAGATCGCCGATCGTCTCGGGCGAACCGAGTCGTCGGTCCACGGCCTTCACCACCGCGGACGGCGCGCGCTCCAGCGAGAGCTGAGGGCCTTGGAGACTTCCCCGTCGGCTCGACCTGTGACCCGACGCGCTCCGGCAGTCGCCTAGGCTCGCCGGCGCGCGCTCCGGCCGGCGCTCGGGACCTGTCGCGGCCGTGGGGGGAAGATCGACCATTCTCCGGGGGCTCCCTCGGAAGAAACCGCGTCGATCGGCCGTTCCAGGATCAATGGATCGGAATTTCCTGCGCATCGGGTCGAACTGGGGTCGTAGCCCGTGCGTGGGCGGGATCGGTTGGGGGATACACACATGACATTTCTCGACGTCTCCGCGGAACCACGGGCCATCACCGTGGGGCTCGTGAACAACATGCCGGATTCGGCGTTCATCGACACCGAGAACCAGTTCCGCGGGGCCGCACTCGGGGGCAGCGCCACCGGAGTCGAATTCGAGCTCTACACGATCAAGGAGATTCCGCGCTCGGACAAGGTTGCCGCGCTGATCGAGGAGCGCTACCGCGGGCTCGACGAGTTGTGGACGCGCCCGCCCGACGCGCTGATCGTCACCGGAACCGAGCCGACGCAGGTTCAGATGCGCTTCGAGCCGTACTGGCCGTATCTGGCGCGGCTCCTCGAATGGGCCGCCGACCACGTCCCGACGACGCTGCTTTCCTGCCTGGCCTCGCACGCGAGCATCCTGCTGTTCGACGGCATCGACCGAATGCCGCGCCCGGTCAAGTGCAGCGGCGTGTTCGAAGGCGCCGTCCAGGACCCGCTCGATCCGCTGGCGGTGGGCCTTCCCGACACCGTTCGGATCCCGCATTCGCGAGTGAACGACGTGCCCGAGGCGGCGCTCGTCGACGCCGGCTACCGCATCATCGTTGGATCGGGGTCTTCCGGCGCCGGCTGGTCGCTGGCGGCCCGAGAGAAGGGAGACGGGCTCTTCGTCCTCTGCCAGGGCCATCCGGAGTACGGCGTGCTCAGCCTGCTGCGGGAGTACCGCCGCGACGTCCGCCGCTTCCTGTTCGGCCGGGGCGCAGTTCCCTACCCGAGCCTGCCAGATGGCTATCTCGGCGCGGAGGCGATCGACAGGCTGACGGAGTTCGAGCGGCAAGCCAATGAGCCAGACATGGATCCACGCGAGCTGTGGCCGACCTTTCCGTTCGACGAGGTCGCCGCGACGGTGGAGAACACCTGGGCATCGGCCTCGGCCACGCTGTACTCGAACTGGCTGGAGCTGGCGCGGTCCGCGGCGGCACAGCGCGTGCCCGAAGTGGTACTGCGGCGAGCCGCGGCGTGAGCCCCTCGTGTCGCTAGTCTGACGCGCGCACATGCGCGACGAGACTCTCGCGATACACGGGGGCTACGAGCCCGACTCGACTCGGGCTGTCGCGGTTCCGATCTACCAAACGGTCGCGCACGACTTCATCGACGCCGACCACGCCGGCGCGATCATGGACCTCGAGACGCCGGGGTTCCACTACAACCGCATCAACAACCCGACCGTGGACGTGCTCGAGCGCCGCATGACCGCGCTCGAGGGCGGGACCGCGGCGGTGGCGGTCAGCTCGGGATCGGCCGCGGTGACCATGTCGGTGCTCAACCTGGTCTCCGCCGGCGACAACTTCGTCTCGGTACCCACCCTCTACGGGGCCACCTACACCTACTTCGCCCATGTCCTGCCCCGACTGGGCGTCGAGGTCCGGTTCGCGGCCGATGACCACCCGGACTCGATCGCGGCTCAGATCGACGAGCGGACCAAGTGCGTGTTCTGTGAGACCGTCGGCAATCCCGCCGGGAACGTGATCGATCTTGCCGCCGTGGCCGAGGTCGCCCACGCCCGCGGCGTTCCGATCATCGCCGACAACACGGTGGCGACCCCGTTCCTCCTCAAGCCGTTTGAGCACGGCGCCGACGTGGTCATCCACTCGTTGACCAAGTTCGTAGGCGGGCACGGCACCACGCTCGGCGGCATCATCATCGACGGCGGTACGTTCCCGTGGTCTGACCACCCGGACCGGTTCGGAATCATGGTCGAGCCCGAGCCCGCTTTCCATGGTGTGCGCTACGCATCCGAGCACCCCGACGCGGCGTACGCGACGCGCTGCCGGACCATCGGCCTGCGGAACGCGGGGGCGTCGCTGTCCCCGTTCAACGCGTTCCTGCACCTCCAGGGGCTCGAGACGCTGGCCGTCCGACTGCCGCGCCACGAGTCGAATACGCGTGTGGTGGCCGAGTATCTCGCCTCACACCCGCTCGTGACCTCGGTCAGCTTCCTCGGCTTCCCCGACAACCCCTACTACGAGCTCGGTCGCCGCTACCTGGGCGGTCGGGCGCCGTCGATCATGACCTTCACGGTCCAGGGCGGACGGGAGGCCGGGATCGCGGTGTTCAACCGCGTCAAGCTGTTCAAGCGGCTGCTGAACATGGGCGACGCGAAATCGCTGATCACCCATCCGGCCTCCACTACCCACCGCCAGCTCACGCCCGATGACCTGAAATTGGCCCGCATCACGCCCGACATGGTGCGCCTGTCCATCGGGCTCGAGCATCCGGATGATCTGATCGAGGATCTCGACCAGGCGCTGGCGGCGTCGGCTGGCGACTGATCTGCGCCGCTGGGGTTCTCCCCCGCCGGCACGTCGCAGAACAGCGAGCGGGCGGGGAGGACCGGCCGCTAAGCGGCGAGTCGCTCGCCCACGGAGAAGTCGCCCAGGACCTCTGCCACGCAGGCGCCGATGTCCTCGACTGCCCGCATCCGGCTCCGAGGCGAGGGTATGTACGCGGTGAAGTGGCGGACGCCCTCGGTCAGCACGCCGAACATCGAGATGCTCGACTGAGGACGGCCTTCGATGTCGATCGGGTGAGAGTCGGCGGTCAGATCGACGCTGCCGACTGCCACCTCGCCGTAGCGGAACTGGCTGACGCGGCCGCGGTTGTACAGCTGCGTGAGCAGCTGCGATGCCGAGCCGGCGATCCGCGGTTCCTCCAGGTGCCCCCGGATGAGGACGTTGACGTCCTCCGCATACGCATGCTCAAACGCGGTCGAGGAGATGCGGGTTCGCGCCGAGGTCGGATCCAGGGCGGTGACCGCCCGCCCTCGAGCCGGAGCCGGCCCATAAGGCATCCCCAGCACCCCCGCGTCCATGAGCGCGAGCACCTGCCGGGTCCGGAGCGCCGGCGGGCCAGCCACCAGACGGTGGATCCGGCTGCAGACGTCGGCGTTGAAGTCGAGATAAGAGTCGAGCGTCAGTCCGCCTCGCTCCACCACCACGCGCATCTTGTCGCGGAACAGGCGGAACACCTGCGAGGCTGACTTGACGGGGCTCGCGCCGTCTGGCACCTCGGCCTCGCGAAGGTCGTCGGCCAGCGACTGATAGACGAACCGCTCGTAGTCCTTGCTGCCGCCGTATTTGGGCTGATGGCCGAAGAACAGCGCCTCGGCATCGAAGTGTCCGAATCGCTCGGCAAGGCGAGCCAGTTCTGCCTCGTAGCGGTTCTCGTTCCAGGCGGCGGCAATCTGCTCGCGCACCGCCGCGCCGTCGGCGCGGGCGCCTGATGCCTGGAAGGCCACCTGCGCGTAATAGCGCGAGTACATCTCCGCGAACAGCAGCGGGAGCAGCTCGCTGCGCAGATCGACCATCCGACGGCGGCCATTCGCGCGGCCGCTCAGGGCATTGAGCGCTTCGTCGGTGCAGATCAAGGGCTTGTAGACGTCGCTGCGGTCGCGTCCGGTCACCGACTTGGCGGTGAACGGCAGGCCGCTTCGGCAGAACAGCTGCAGTCTTGGCTCGCGACCGCTCGGCCGGTAGCGCAGGCCCGCGCCGTCCTCGACGTACTGGCCGCCCCGTCCGATGGTCAGCGCGGTCACGACATCGACGGCCACCAATCCCATGCCGGCGATGGCGACCGTCGAGTCGGTCGCGATCGAATCGACGTAGCGGCCGACCGGGTACGGGTCGAGCACGAGCCCGGCTTCGTCGCCGCTCTGGTTCGACGTATGACCTGAGGTGACGATCACGTGGTCAGCGACGACGGTTCCGCCGTTGGCCAGGCGGACCTCTTCGGTGCCGTCACGGCGGCCAATCAAGTCGATCGCCGCGGTGGGGTGGTGGACGATGTGGACGTTGGGCGGCGCGCCGGCGAGCAGGGCCCGGTAGAACCACTGGAGGTATTCGCCCATCAGCCGGCGGGGCAGGAAATGGTGCGGCTCGATCGGCCGGCCGGTCGGGTTGATCACGCAGCGGTCGCCCACCCACCGGTAGCCGCGAGCGACTGCCCAGTCATAGAGGCCGACGCCGTAGCACGGCTGGTCGTCCTCGATCTCGAAGGGGTACAGCGAAAGCTCCCCACAGGGATTGTTGAGCAGCAGGTAATCCGGCTGGTTGACGTCGTAGACGCCGGAGCCCGGCGTTCCAGGCTCGATCACGTGCACAGCAACGTCAGGGCCCTGCCGAAGCTCTTCGCGGGCGGTCGTGACGACGCGTTCGAGGGCACAGACGCCCCATGGTCCTTGGCCTACAATGGCGATGCGTAGCAAGACAGCTCGGCTCCCATGTCTCCGCTTTCCTGCTCACTGAACGAAGCGGGGGCTGGCGATCTTCCGGGCATCGTTCAAATCTCGCCCTGGGCCCTGCCGGGATGCTGGCTCCGCGGCGTCGGGCTCATCGCTACTCTGGCCGCTGGCAGCGCATCGCCAACGTAACTGATGCCCACCGGCGCCCACGCACTGATCCGCACCCTCGTCGACGCCGGCGTCGCCACGTGCTTCGCGAACCCGGGCACGTCCGAGATCCATATCGTCGCCGCGCTGGATTCCGTGCCGGAGATGCGGGCGGTCCTCACCCTGTTCGAGGGCGTCGCGACCGGAGCCGCTGATGGCTACGCGCGGATGGCGGACGGGCCCGCGGCGACCCTGCTGCATCTGGGGCCGGGGCTCGGCAACGGGCTGGCCAACCTCCACAACGCGCGCCGCGCCAAGGTGCCCGTGGTCAACCTGGTCGGCGATCACGCGACGCACCACACGCAGTACGACGTGCCCCTACAGTCCGATATCGAGACGGTCGCGCGCAACGTATCCACGTGGGTGCGGACATCGCGCAGCACCGACGAACTCGCTCGCGACGCCCTGGAGGCGATCGGTGCGGCGATCGGACCGCCCGGTCAGGTGGCGACGCTGATCGTGCCAGCTGACGTGTCGTGGCAGGAAGGAGCCGAACCCGCCGCGTCCTCACTGCGGGCAGCGCCGCCGACTGTCGAGAACGCCAGCATCGAGGCTCTGGCGAAGGCCGTTCGGGGCAGATCCGGGATCGGGATCTTGCTCGGGGGTAGGGCGCTGCGTGAGCGTGGGCTCATGGCAGCCGGGCGGATGGCCGCGGTGACCGGGGCGAGGCTCCTCGCCGAGAGAACGAGCGCCCGCCTGGAACGCGGGGCGGGGCTGCCCGCCGTGGAGCGTCTCGCACACTGGCCCGAGCTCGTCTGCAGACAGCTCGAGGGACTGGAGCATCTGATCGTCGCGGACGCCAAAGCGCCCGCCTCCGCGTTCGCCTACCCGGGCCAGCAGAGCTCGCTCGTGCCTGCTGGTTGTGAGGTGCATGAGGTCGCGCCGCCTCCATCCGATGTCGTCGGGGGCCTCGAGGCGCTGGCCGAGGCGCTCGACGGCGCCGACGCCAAGCCCAAACTCGAGCCGCGCTGGACACCGCCTCGGCCCGAGGGGACCCTCAGCGCGGAGAAGGTCTGCCAGGCCATCGGCGCCGCCCTCCCCGAGGGCGCGATCCTCTCTGATGAAGGCATAACCTCCGTAGCCGCGCTGCCCGCTAACACGTCGGGGGCTCCCAGGCATGACTGGCTCACGCTCGCGGGAGGGGCGATCGGTCAGGGGCTGCCGGTCGCCGTGGGAGCAGCGATCGCGTGCCCGGACCGACCGGTCATCGCACTCCAAGCCGACGGCTCGGCCATGTACACGATCCAGTCGCTCTGGACGATGGCGCGCGAGCAGCTCGACATCACGGTGGTGCTGTTCAACAACCGTGCCTACCGGATCTTGGACGTCGAGCTCGGGCGCCTCGGCGGGCAACCCGCCGGCGCCAGGGCCAAGGCGCTGCTCGACCTCGGGAACCCGGACCTCGACTTCGTCAAGCTCGGCTCCGGCCTCGGCGTCAGCTCGCGGCGAGTCGACACCGCCGAGCAGCTCACGGACGCCCTGGATGAGAGCATCGCGGATGCTGGTCCCCACCTGATCGAGGTCGTCATCCCCGCGGCATGAGGCCGCTAGGGGTCCTAAACCGAGGCGGGGAAGCGCTAAGCCGCGAGGAGCATCTCCGGACGGAGCGTGCTCAGCCCGTACTCGATCCCGTCCGCAATCATCGCGAAGTGCTCGGGGCCGGCGGTCAAGGGAGGCGACACCGCGATGGCGGAACCCCCCGGACGCACGAAGATTCCCGCCGCGCGTGCGGCCAATGCGAGCGAGGCAGCGACACGCGGTTGCTGCTCGCAGACCTCGGCCTTCAGCTCGACGGCGGCCATCGTTCCCACGCCGCCTCTGACTTCCGCCACGAGCTCGTGATCCGCCAGCGGCGCGAGGGCATCGAACAGTGCCTGCTCATATTCGCGCCCGCGCTCGAGCAGGCCGTCGCGCTCGAGCAGCTCGATGTTCGCGAGCGCGGCAGCGCAGCACGTGGGGTGCCCGGCATAGGTTGAGCCGTGGCGGAAGATCGGCCCTCCGGGCTCCTGCCAGAACGGCTCGGCGATTCGCTGCGAGATGACGACGCCGCCCAGCGGGAGATAGCCGCTGGTCACGCCCTTCGCGAAGACGATCATGTCGGGCTCCACGCCCCAGCGCTCGATCCCGAACCATGTGCCGAGGCGGCCGAACGCGCAGATCACGGCGTCGATCACGAGCAAAGCGCCGGTTCGCTGGCACAGCTCGGCGACGCCATCGATGTATCCAGGGGCGGGTGGGTAGACACCGCCGGCCCCGATAACCGGTTCCATGAAGACCGCGGCCACCCGGTCCGGACCGACGCGCGCGAACGCCTCCTCCATCTCCTCCAGCGAGTCGTGCCGCACCCGGATCGTATCGTTGAGCGGCCCGAAGCCGACCTTGTTGCCGGGGATCCCGCCGAGCGCGGTTCCGAACCCGTGGGTGCCGTGATAGGCCGCGGTGCGACTGATCAGCACCGTGCGGTCTCGCTGGCCGATCTCCCACCAGTATCGACGGGCCAGCTTGGCCGCGGTGTCGATACCGTCGCTGCCGCCGGAGGCGAAGAACACCTTCGCCGGCATCGGTGCCCGCTCCGCGAGTGCGTCCGCGAGCTCCAGCACCGGTGGGTTGGCGAGGTCAAAGAATGCTGAGCAGGCCTCCATGCGCTCCATTTGGGCGACCACGGCATCGCGGATCTCGGCTCGGCCGTGACCGACGTTGGCGTACCACAGGCCGGCCGTCGCGTCCAAGTACCGGTTCCCGTCCGTGTCCCACACCCACACGTCCTCGGCGCGCTCCATCACATGCTCGGAGCGGCGGACGGAGCCCATGTCCGCGTAGGGATGCCAAAACGACGTCTCAGTACTCAACACAACACCTCCTCGGCCCCGGTCGAAGCGCCCGGCCGTTGGAAATACTCACATAGAGTCATCTGTCCTCGCGAAATGAACGTGACGGTCCGCCGGACTCTTTCGCGGTCTGGCCGCAAGGACCCGCACTCGGATGGCGTTGATAGGACATGTTCACCAGCGCTACGGCTGCGCGGATCCCGCGCCACAAGGACGACGATCACACACCTGCTCTGCGCGTCCCGCGCGATAGGGAGGCCGACTACACGCCGGACATGGCGGCCCACCGACGGGAGTTCCTCCGTGACCAGACCGGCGCGAGCCTCGAGCACGTTGGACGCTTCTCGTTCGACCCCGGCGTGCTGCCGGGCAACGTCGAGAACTTCACTGGCGTCGCGCAGGTGCCGATCGGCGTGGCCGGTCCGTTGCGGATCAACGGCGAGCACGCTCAGGGCAACTTCTACGTGCCGCTGGCGACCACCGAGGGCTCGCTGGTCGCCAGCTACAACCGCGGCATGCGGGTCTTGAGCGAGTGTGGCGGGGTCAAGACGACCGTGGTCGAGGACAGCATGCAGCGCGCTCCAGTGTTCGTATTCGACGACGCCCTGGAAGCGCGCGAGTTCGGCGACTGGGTCGAGCGACACGAGGACGAGATCCGAGTCGCCGCCGAGGCCACCACGCGCTCGGGCAAGATGACCTACATCGGCCAGTACCAGCTCGGGCCGCTCCTCTATCTGCGGGTTAACTACACGACCGGCGACGCAGCCGGTCAGAACATGACCGCCAAGGCGACCCAGGCCGCATGCCAGTGGATGAAGGCCAACTATCCGGGTGAGGCGGAGTACCGGCTGACCGGCGCGATCGACACCGACAAGAAGCACTCACACATCAACACGCTGCTGACCCGCGGCAAGCGCGTCGTGGCCGAAGCCGTGATCAAGAACGAGGTGCTTCAGCGCCGGCTGGGCGTGGACACCCAGTCGCTCTACGACTACCGCCAGATCCACACGCTCGGCGCGTTCCTCGCCGGCTCGGCCTCCAACAGCGCCCACGGGGCCAACGGCATCACCGCGATCTTCATCGCCACCGGCCAGGACGCCGCCAACATCGCCGAGTCACAGGCGGCGATCGCGTACGCGCGACTGCTCGAGAACGGCGACTACTACTGGTCGATCACGCTGACCAGCCTGATCGTCGGCACCTATGGCGGCGGTACCGCGCTGCCCACCCAGCGCGAGTGCCTCGAGCTGCTCGGCTGCTACGGCAAGGGCAAGGCCCACAAGCTCGCCGAGATCGTCGCCGGCACCGTGCTCGCCGGTGATATCTCGCTGACCTCTGCGGTCCTGGCCGAGACCTGGGTCAACAGCCACGAGCGCTTCGGCCGCAATCGCGACGCCGACCAGGGCACCGGCCTCCAGGCTGTCCGCTGATCGCGGGTAGCCCTCGGCGTCCGCTCGCGAGCCTGCTCATCGTGAGCCGGATACGCGCGCGCACTCGGGACGCGCTGCGACGGCTGTCCGGCTCGACGCCGGTCATCGGCGCCGGTCTCCTCCTGACCGCCGCGATGGTGTTCGCTCAGACCGCCAGCCAGGGGATCGACTTTCACTTCTTCGATCTGAGGCTCAGGCTGCTCGATTCCGGCCATCACGGGAGCGTGTTCGGAGTCGTGAGCATCCTGGCCCAAGCGGCGGCGGCCGCGGCGTTCGGGCTGCGTGCTGCCTCGCGGCGGAAGCTCGTCGGACTTCTCGGCGCCCTACTGGTCGGCCTATTGACCGTTCCACGGGCACTCAAGGCACATGAGTCGGTGTTCAAGCACTACGACGTGGCGATCTTGGTGGTGCCCCTCACGATCGTCTTCGTTGCCGTCCTGGCGTTGACCTTCCGCGATCCGAAGCGAGCGCGATCCGTTGTGCGGGCATCGCTTGTCTTGCTCATGTGCTCGTTCGCGCTGCACGCGGTCGGCCCGCAGGCCGACGGCGTGATCAGGCCGCGGATCGTCGAGTACACCTGGGCGTACCAGCTGACCGGCATGCTCAAGCACGGCGCCGAGCTGGCTGGATGGATGCTGCTCGCAACCGGTTTGCTCGCGGGAGCCCCGCACCCCGGGAAGGACGAGCGCCCCGGCCTCGGCTACGTGCTACGGGTGCTCGGGCGTAAGCGACGGTCAGACGACGGTTCAGCGCCGGCGGCGATCAGCGGATAGCCGCTTAGCCTAAGCCGCTTCGACGAAGCGCTCGCGCAGCGCGGTCTTCTTGAACTTGCCGGTCGCGGTCCGCGGAATCGCCGCAACGAACTCGATGCGGTCGGGCAGCTGCCACTTGGCAAATTGGCCGCCGAGGTGGTCGCGGAGCTCGTCCGGGGCTGCTTCCATTCCCTCGCGCAGGACCACCGCGGCCAGCGGCCGCTCGCCCCACTTCTCGTCCGGAACGGCGATCACGGCGGCCTCGGCGACCGCGCTATGAGCCATCAGCTCGTTTTCGAGGTCGACCGAGGAGATCCATTCGCCGCCCGACTTGACGAGATCCTTGGCTCGATCGCAGATGCGCATGGAGCCGCGCTCGTTGATCCGGACGACATCGCCCGTGCGGAACCAGCCGTCGTCGGTGAACTTGTCGATGCCGGTTCCGCCGTGGTAGGCCGCCGCGACCCACGGGCCGCGGATCTCGAGCTCTCCCATGGCGCGGTCGTCCCAGGGGATCAGCGCTCCGTCGTCGTCCCGTGCCCGGATCTCGATCAGCGGGATCGGGGTCCCCTGGCGGGCGCGATATTCGTACTGATCGCGTGGGGCGAGCGTGTGCAAGTCCGCGGGCAGTCTGGACAGTGTGCCGAGCGGCGAGGTCTCGGTCATGCCCCAGCCCTGGATGATGGTCAAGCCGTGTCGCTCAAAACCCTCGATCAGGCTCACCGGGACGGCTGCGCCACCCAGGTTCACCTGCGCCAGGGAGCGAAGGTCCCATCGGTCAGGCTCGGCATCGACCGCCTGCAGGACGGCCATCCACACCGTCGGCACACCGGCCGTGAAGGTCACGCCTTCTCCGTCGAGCAGGTCCAGCAAGCTGACCGGATCCAGCCGGGGGCCCGGGAGCACCAGCTTCGCGCCGGTCAGCGCGGCCGTATACGGGAGGTTCCAGCCGTTGACGTGAAACATCGGAACCGCCGGCAAGATCGCGTCGCGCGAGCTGATCCCGAGCGCGTCGGGCAGCGCAAACACGAGCGAGTGCAGAACCAATGCCCGATGCGAGTAGACGACACCCTTCGGACGCCCGGTCGTGCCCGACGTGTAGCACATGGCCGCGGCCCGTCGCTCGTCGATCGCCGGCCAGCTCATCGGGTCGGACTCCGCGAGGAGGGACTCGTACTCGATCGTCCCAGCGCCCGATGAGCCGGAGTCGGAGACAACGATGACTCGCTCGAACTCGTAGTCGATCGACTCGAGGATGTGGAGGAGAGACTCGTCGACGACGACGATGCGATCTTCGGCGTCGGAAGCGATGTAGCTCAGATCGTCTGGGCTCAGACGCGGGTTGAGGGTGTGGATCACCGCTCCCATGAGCGGAACCGCGAAGTACAGCTCCAGATGCTCGGTCTGGTTCCAAAGCAGCGTGGCAACCCGATCGCCATCGCCGACCCCGAGGTTGGCGAGGCCCGTCGCGAGTCGCCTGGCCCGCTGGGCGCAAGCGCCCATGGTCGTACGGCGCACGGAGCCGTCAGAACGACGAGACACGACCGGGGACACCGAATTCAGTCGCTCTGCCCGCTCGACCAGGACAGTCAGCGACAGTTGAAAGTCGTCCATCATCAGACCATTGAGCATGGCTTGCGTCCCTTTCTCATGTGCTTCGGCTCTCGGCGTGCTTTGACGGCAGCGGGCAGCGCGGCTCATCGCTTAATCAACGGCCGGGCGGAGCCCAGCTTGCATCTCGAGACTCCCGTCGGCGCACAAGTACGCGCGCCCTGGGTGCGTTGAGTGGGGGTGCATGAGGACAACTTGACAACCGGCGGGGCGGGGACAACGTACGCTCCGGCGCCGCCCCTCACGGAGAATCAGCGCGGGCCCCAGCCCGAGCGCGTCTGCCGCCATCACATCGTCGAGATGGACCAGCTCGGTAGCGCGCACATCGAGCGCTGGCTCGAGCTCAGGGCGTCCAACCCGGCGCTCGACAGCCCCTACTTCCATCCCGCCTTCACCGAGGCCGTCGCCTCCACGCGGCCGGGCGTGAAAGTGATCGTCGGAGAGACGGCCGACGGGTCGGTGGCGTCGTTTCTTCCCGTGCAGTTCGACAAGCGGACGTGCCGTCCCGCCGGGTGGCCCGGCGCCGACTTCCAGGGGCCAATCTGCCCACCGGACGTCGATTTCGACATCACGGCCGCAATGCGCACGTGCAGGATGGCCTCCTACGAGTTCGATCACCTGCTCGACGGAGTGCCGGGCTTCGAGCCATGGATCTTCGGCCGTGAGCCGTCGCGAAACGTGGACGTCTCGGGCGGGCTCGATGGCTACCTATCTCGCGCGAATGGCACCGGCAAGCGCAGGATCCGCGACGCGGCGCGACTCGCCCGCAAGGCCGAGCGCGAGCACGGACCTGTTCGCATCATCGCCGAGAGCAGCGATTCCACCGTGCTCGACGCAGTGATCGCGCTGAAGCGACGCCAGTACCACGCGACCGGCGCGCGCGACTACTTTGCCGATGCGAAGCACGTGGAACTGATGCGCCGCCTCTTGGCCGCCGGCACGGGCTCGGATTTCGGCGGCCAGCTTTCTGCCGTATATGCCGGCGATCATCTGATCGCGGCGCACTTCGGACTACGCGCCGGCCCGGTATTGCACTGGTGGTTCCCCGTCTACGACCCGCAATTCTCGCGTCTGGATCCGGGGTGGATGCAGGTCCGCGGAATCATTGACGCCGCTCCGCAACTCGGAATTGAGCGCATCGACCTCGGGCGAGGTGAAGAAGGGGACTGGAAGCGCTGGTTGGGCACGGGCTGTCAGCTCGTCTGTCAGGGCGCGGTGATTCCGAACGGGCTGCGCCACCGCACGGCGTCCGCCCGTCGCCGGTTCACCAAGGCGGCCAAGTCCTCGCCGGCGGCGCCCGCCATGCGGAGCGTCGTGCGTTACGCACGCCGCCGAAGCCGCTGAGCATCTGGGCAACCCTAGGTTATACGTTAGGCCGGCGCTGGCTTCCGGGCCGAGTCGTCGACCCCGCGCCGCGGAGATGAGGTCGGCCTTGCCGCGCGCAGATAACGCAACGCCCGGGTTGAATGCCCGGGCGTTGCTCTCAGGTAGCAAGCATGGACTTCCTGGAAGAGACGATCGGCCAGCTCACCGCCGAGCTCGAGAAGCGGCTCTCCCCTTCGCGCAGAATGATGAGCGGGTGACCAACGCCAGGGGTCGGGATGATCACCGCACAAGCGATCATCGCCGAGATGGGCCTGGACATGAGCCGCTTTGCCAGCCATCGGCACGCGGCCAGGTGGGTGAAGATCTGCCCAGGCAACCACGAACCCGCCGGCAAATGCCGCTTCGGCCGCAGCGGCAAAGGCAACCAGCACCTGCGTGCCGCGCTGATCGAGGCCACGCAGGCCGCCGCCCGCACCAAGGTCACCTACTGCGCGCCCAGTACGAGGAGATCAAGCGCCGCCACGGCCACAACAAAGCGATCGTCGCGGTCGCCCACTCGATCCTTATCGCCGCGTACTACATCCTGCGTGACGACGTCCCCTGTCACGAGCTCGGCTGCGACTACTTCGCCGGCCGCTCAGACCCCGAACCCATGACCCGGCGACTCCCCCTCGCTCACACCCGAGAGGTCGCTGGAGCGACCGCCGCAAATTGTTTCTTCGCGCATCCGTTTATTAAGAGTCTCAGATGCGCGTGGGCTCGTTTGCGATATTAGCTGCTGCGCTACTGCCAGCACCCGGCATCCTGTTGGCCGCCCCAGCCGCGGCTGCGGCTCAGCCGGTGGTCAGCTCGGTTTCGCCTGGGTCGGGAACGATCGGCACGACGGTCACGATCGGGGGCTCAGGTTTCGACGACGGCTGCAGCGGCGGACAAACGGGCACGGTGTACTTCGGCGGCGTGGCGGCAACTCGCGCGAGCGTTAGCGCTGGGACGGCCACAGCCGTCGCGCCGACGCATCACGCGGGGCCGGCGAACGTGGTGGTAGTGGACTGCTCCGGCGACCAGTCCCCGATTACCAGCACTGACACGTTCGATTATCCGTCGCCGATGGTCAGCTCGGTCTCGCCCGAGTCCGGGACGATCGGCACCACGGTCACGATCACCGGCTCGGGTTTCAACGAAGGCTGCCCCTAGCGGACAAACCGGCACGGTGTACTTCGGTGGCGTAGCGGCAGCAAGCGCGACAGTCAGCGATGGATCGGCCACAGGCGTTGCGCCGACGCACCACGCAGGGTCGGCCAACGTGGTGGTCGTGGACTGCCTCGGCGACCAGTCCCCCATTACCAGCGCTGACACGTTCGATTATCCCTCACCGATGGTCAGCTCGGTCTCTCCGGACGCGGGGACGATCGGCACGACCGTCTCGATCACCGGCTCGGGTTTCGACGACGGCTGTCCTGGCGGACAATCCGGACAGGTTTACTTCGGCGGCGTGGCCGCCACGAACGAAACCGTGAGCACGAATGCGGCCACAGCCGTCTCACCGACGCACCACGCCGGGTCGGCCAACGTGGTGGTCGTGGACTGCCTCGGCGACCAGTCCCCCATTACCAGCACGGATACGTTCGACTATCCATTGCCGGTGGTCAGCTCCGTCTCGCCGGGGTCCGGGACGAGCGGCACGGCGGTAACGATCACCGGCTCGGGTTTCGACTACGGGTGTCCCGGCGGGCAATCGGGCGAGGTGTACTTCGGCGGGGTAGCGGCAACAAACGCGACCGTAAGCGCGGGCACCGCCAGAGTCGCCGCACCGATGCACGGCACGTGGCCGGTGAACGTGATGGTGGCTGACTGCCTCGGGGATCTGTCTCGGCCGAGCTGGGCCGCCCGTTACACCTTCCTGGCACCTGGCCCCAGATTCTTCGGGCTGCACGTGTACAGAACCGAGTCGCGAGAGGCAACTGTCATCGCTGAGCTACTGAAGCCTGGCGTTCTCGCGATGCGGGTGATGCGGGTCGTTGGTGTCCGTCGGCTCGTATTTGCCGGACTCGTAAATCTCGGTCAGCAACCACGCGGACGCTCGCTC
This sequence comes from uncultured Solirubrobacterales bacterium, assembly GCA_963834675.1. Lineage (GTDB taxonomy): Bacteria > Actinomycetota > Thermoleophilia > Solirubrobacterales > Solirubrobacteraceae > Palsa-465. Next base: position 1,351,630 of record CAWICS010000004.1, on the reverse strand, counting down.
ATTCACTGGGACTTCCGGGTACACCACCGCTTGCTTGGACCAGGGCGATATGAACTGACCTTGCACGGGAGTCGGGGGAGCGTTCTCTCGGCACCCGCTGCCCCTGGCGCGCGCATGTTGCTCATATTCAAGAAACATCGCGTCCGCCTCGCGCCGTAGCAGTCGTGGGAGAATGCGACTCTCGCCGCGTGAAGCAGCCCCTCGCCTATCGGCGCGCGAAGGTGTCCGGCGGCTTCGACCGCGCCGCCAAGTGTGCTCTTCGACGCAACCGCGGTCGACTGCGCGATACGACCTCCGCCTGCACTCCTCGCTCGGCTAGCTTCCGCCGGCCGAACACGAGGCCCGCTACTCGGCGTGCAACCGTGATCGGGCTAGGACCGCCACCATCCTGATCGAAGGCCGAAACGCGCCGGCTGGTCTCTCCGTCCTCCACGTCGAGGATCCTGGCTCAAACCGAATCTGAAACGAGGAATCCACAAAATCCAGTCTCCGTCGAACCCAGGCAAGTCCAGATTCCTGTGAGCCTTCCCAACCGCGCCAATTCCACGGCCCTACTCCACCAACATCGCAATCCCAGCCATTGACAACCCGTGCCCCTACATGGATGGGCAGCCGACGCCGTCGCGCTGATGGGCAACCAGTAGGTCGGGGTGCTGGTGCGTCCCAACGGCATCGAGCACCACCAGACCTGCAGCCGCCCGACTAGCAGCGACACACTCCACGCACTGGATGGGGACACAAAACGATTCCGCAGAATCGTCCTGAGCCGCAAAACCCTCCATTTACAGGGCCATCACAGTAGCGGAGAGGGAAGGATTCGAACCTCCGATGGATGCGAAACGCCCCCATAGCCGAGTCGGAGACCCGGCCGCAATCAGCCGCTCTGCCACCTCTCCTTTTCCAAAACAACGGCGGGTGCCGCCTCCTCCTTTTATGCGACCCGGAAGCTACAAGTTCTCTTGAACCGGTGCGTTGACGTGGTATCCGCGCGGGTTCTCGGTCGACTCAGTCCAGCGCCCGCTGATACCGAGGCTGAAGGGACCGGACACATGCGTGGGAGCCTCACGTCTGGATCGCCGCGATCGCCCTGAGCATCGGCACGGTTGCGGGATGCGGCGGTGCGGCGCCTGTCAGGCCGGCAACGGTCCTGCTTCCTTGAGTCCGACTACGACCACGCCGGACCCGACGGATTCCGCCGCGCGCTGCCACCGGCTGGACGGCTGGAAATGGGTGACGAACGACAGCGCGTACTCGACGACTCCGTGCGTGCCCGATTCGTCGGAGGCCCACCGGCGACGAACAGGCGGACGCTTCGATGGCGATCCCGCGATGCTTCAGCGGCAAGCTCCAGCCGGTCAGGCGCAGAGCTTGGCGGGTGATGACCGCGGGTTCACGCCGCTACTCAGGCGTGCCGGTCGTGAGGGCGTACGCTCGCCGGCCGTGGGAGATCTCAGTTTAGGTACGTGCGGTCGGCCCATAGTAGTCGTTCCGGCGCATGACGCTCGCGAGCGCACGCAGCTGAACTGCGGCCTTCCACACTAGGTACCACGGCGCGACGCAGAGCGCCAGCCACGTCCGTCGGGTGGCGCGCGCCTGGATCAGGCCGGTCAGCAGCCCTAACACGAGCAGGCCGAATGCCGCCGCGAACACCGCGGCCACCGCCCACGCGCCGACGAGCGCGGCCAAGCCGACCGCGACGAGCAACAAGAGAGCGCCCACCGCGAATGGCGGCGAGATCAGGAACCATGCCGCCTCGAGACAGGCGCCGTCCCGGTGTGTGATCGCTCGGCCGATCAGACGTGGGACGAATTCCCGGGCGGCGGCCATGCGTCCCGCCTCGTAGCGGACCTTTTGCCCGCCGAAGGTGCCCCACGTGCTGGCGCCCAGAGAGCGCAGCCGCGCTGAATCGACGTGGCGGCAGCGGGCGCCGTCGAGCAGAAGATCAAGCGTAAAGAACAGATCCTCGGACGCGGGCGCGCGGAACTCCTGCGAGTAGACGACCTGGCGCCGGATGGCCATCCCGGTGCCGCGCAACCGGACGGACAGGCCCAGCCGGTCGCGTCCGCGCGGGATCGTGATGCCCTGAAGCGTGAACGCCGCCAGCGATGCCTCAGTCGCAAGCGTGGTGCCGCGCTTGCTCTCGCTCCGCGCCTGGACGGCGCCTACGCCGGACCCCAGGGCGTCCTCGCACGCCGCGAAGAACCCGGGCTCGATCACCGAGTCGGCATCGAGCATCAGCACCGCGTCCCAGTCGAGCCCGCGCGCGTACTCGAGACCCGCCTGCCGCGCCGCCGCGCGACCGGGCACGTCATCTGCGCCGCGCTCGAGAACATGGGCGCCGAACGAGCGAGCAATGTCCGCCGTGCGATCGCTGCAACGATCGGCTACCACCAAGACCTGATCCTGCGGCCGGCGGTCCGACATGATCGAGGCCAGGCCGCGGTGAATCACCTGCTCCTCATTGTGCGCCGGCACGAGGACGAGGAAGCGGACGGCGTCGTTAGCCCCGGTCGGGCGGGGCTCCCGGTAGAACCACGAGGCGAGGGCGAGCAGCCCAAGGTGGCCCGCTCCGATCAGGCCGGGAAAACCCGCGACGACCGCGGCCGCAACAACGAGGATCGTGAAGTTCATTGAGCCTTACCTTTCGAGCTGGGACCTGACCGATCAACGTCCGGCCCGGCCACCGAATTGCGCGTTCGGCCGGGGCGGGCGCGGGCCGTACTTCGCGTGGTCAGCGCCAGCGCTTGAGGATCGACTTGGCGCGGCGGCCGAGCGCCCGATCAGCCCGCGCCTCGGGTCCGGTGATCCGCGCAAGCACGTCCGAGCCGTCGCCCGCGCCGACGGTGTTGCGAGCCTGGACGAAGCGGCTCGTCCTGGCCAACCCGCGATCGCTCGTGTACACGTGCTGATAGCCGGACCGGCGCAGCGTGCTGAGCACGCGGCGGTCGTAGGAGCCGAACGGGCAGGCAGCGCGTGTGACGGGACCCCCAGCGACGTCTTCGAGGATCGCCTTGGCCTCGACCAGCTCCTCGTGCAGGGCACGCTCGTCGAGGCCCCGCCAGGGACGGTGACGCATCCCGTGGCAGCCGATCTCCATGCCGGCCGCGATCAGGGAGCGCACATGGCCCTCATCCAGGAAGTGCGGCGTTCCAAGCCGACCCGCGACAACGAAGAAGGTGCCGTGCAGCCCACGCTCCTGAAGCGCGGGTAGGGCCCGGTCGATATCTGACGCGTTGCCGTCATCGAAGGTGATGGCCACGTCCGAGCGCTCGGCGACGCGGTCGAGAACCGCGAGGAACGTCTCCATGCTCACCCAGACGTTCGCCTCTCCCGGATCGAGTGGTCGAGGCGGCTCGCCGACCCCGTGGAAGGTTAGGTTGATCGAGCGCTCGGTCACCTGCGTATGAACGGAGACACCCGCCCCGTCCTTCCGTAACGCGGAGTCGCTCCGGCCAGAGACAGGCCAAAAGAAGCCCGAATGCCACGCCGTTGATGGAGCAGGGGATTGTCTTCTTTCCTGGCGCGCCCGCAACGAATGGATGCAAGAAGCTGATGAGCACCGCTAAGAAACTCCAGGATCTATGGCGCCATCGGCGTTACGTCGCAGGCGTTTGCGTCGTCGCCGTGCTCGCCGGGATGCTCGTGACGTACCACATGTCGTTCCCGCCCAAGAGCCGGAGCTACGAGGTCGGGGTCGCCACCGCCCAAGTACTCGTCGACACGCAGCGTTCTCAGGTCGTCGGCGCTTCGTCCGCGGTCACGCCCGAGGGGGGTCAGGTGCTTGGGATGCTGGCTACGCAGGCGAATCTCCTGGCCGACTTGATGGTGGAGGGCTCGATCAAGGCCGACATCGCGCAGCGCGCGGGACTGAAGCCCAACCAGCTGGTCGGCGTCAGTTCAGCCGTGACCGTGCCGTCGGCGTCCACCTCGGGTGCGTCCTCGGTCTCGGTTCCGTCGGGGCCAAACGTGTACGCGCTGACGACACAGATCCTCAGTGACGACGCCGGATCCACCACGCTCCCGCTCATCGAGATCGACGCCTACGCGCCAGACCGTCACAAGGCAGTCCGCCTCGCCAGCGCCGCTGTCGCGGGCCTCCAGTCGTTTGTGAGCTCGAAGGCGGCGGACGACCGGATCCCGAACGCCGATCGTCTGAGCATTCTGAGCTTGGGCGTCTCTCAGGCCACCACCCAGACGAGCGGCCCGTCCCCGCTGATGGGGATCGTCGTGGCGCTCGGAGTGCTGCTCCTGGGGTGCGGCTCGATCCTTTGGGTCCTGGGTCTGATCCGCGGCTGGCACGGCACCCCAGAGCGTGAGCACCGGCCGTCTGGCCAGCAGTCGGGCGGCGAGCCGGGTTTGGGGGACGAGGCCGAGTTGGTGCCTCAGGGGCTTGCTCCACGCCTCCATCCTGCGCGAGGCCAGGCCGTCCGATCCAACGGAGCCTCGCCACGCGTCGTCCTCGCCAATGGGCTCTCGCCACAACGTCCCGCCAACGGAGTGCTGCAGCGGCTCGTCCGCACGAGCGTTGTTTCACAAGGCCCAGCCCCCACCAATGGAGAGTCGGGCACGCCGGGTCACGGCGGTCTAGCCCCCGTGGCCGACCACCCGAGCTCTGCGACCGAGGATGGGTCCGGTGAGGACGCCGCGTCGTCGTCGCATCAGCGCTCGCCGCGTCAGTGGTCGTCACGTAAGCCCTGACCGCGATCGCGCAACGTCCCAGACTTTCGTCTGCTAACTCAAGAATCGAGCACGACACGTGAGTACGTCAGTCCTACCGATGAGAGACGCCAGCACTATTCGGGCCGTGCGCCTTCGCTCGGACGAGTCGGTGCGCGCCCAGACATTTACCTCGTTCGAGGAGGCGCGCGCGATCACGCCCGAATGGGATGCCCTCGCGTCCGCGCTCGACGGGTCGCTGTACATGACCTTCGCTTGGTGCGAGGTGTGGTGGCGGCACTACGGCGCCGGCCGTGAGCTTCGGGTCGTGTCCGTTCGATCGGGAGGCGAGCTCGTGGGTGTCCTCCCGTTCTTCATCGATAAGCCACCTACCCCGCTCGGCCGCGCACGCGTGGCGAAGCTGGTCGGTTCCGACTCGACGCTCGCGGTCATGGAGCCGTTGGTGAAACCCAATCTGGCACCCGAGGCATTCGCACTGGCCATCAGGCAGCTGTTCGAGGACGATCGCGTCGACATGGTGCACGTGGGGCCCTGCTCGGGCACGGCCGACCACGCGGGCGCGGTGCGGGCGGCGGCGTCCCAACTCGACGTCGGGCAGATAGTTCGCGACCGAGAGGCTGGGTCGCACACAATCTTCGAGATGCCTGACGGCTTCGACGGATATCTCAAGAGCCTGAGCAGCCACCAGCGCTCGAACTACCGGCGCAAGCTCAAGAAGCTCAACAATTCCTTCGCGGTCGAGCTCGACGTGGTGCAGGAAGGTTCCGCGCTCGAGCGTGAGTTCGCGGCCTTCATGCACATGCATCAGGCCCAGTGGAAGGCGGTCGACAAGCTCGGCCACTTCGACGATTGGCCGGGATCGCGCGAGTACTCATGGGATCTCGTGCGAAGCCTGGCCGCGAGCGATCGCGTGCGTCTCGTCCGCCTGGTCGCCGACGATCGAGTGGTCGCCTACTACTGGTGCTTTACCCTGGGCAGCACGTATTACTGGCGGTTGTCCGCTCGGCTGTTCGGCCAGGAGTGGGATCAGTTTGCCCTCGGCCGAGTCGGCGTCGTGAAGATGATGGAGTTGGCGAGCGGCGATGGGGCGACGGCGATCGAGGCCGGGATCGGCTCCTACGGCTACAAGGAGAACCTGAACGCCCAGACGTATCCCCTCCATTCGATCGCGCTGCGCCGCAACGGCATGCTCCCGCGTATCCGTTCGCTCTTCACGCTGGTCTACGGGGATCTTCTGGATCTCGCGTACTACCGCGTTTGGTATCTCCGTGTTGCCCCGCGCATGAAGGTGCTGCGACGCGCCCTGTGGCGCAGCTGGATCCGCCGCCGCTTCTGACCCGCGCACGGCCCCACGCCCGACGGCCCGGGCGCGAACCGCGCGTATGCGTCCGGATTGCGGACGAACGTGTATCCTGCGTGCCTGACTTCGCGCCGAGCAAGATTCGGCCACGGCATCGGGACGCATCGCGAGAGGCACACGGACGTTTCATCGACCGAGGCGTGGGCCTGGGGCCCAATCGTCGTGAGGATTTCGCTTTACCGGCGGCGAGGAAAGCAACGGCCGAGGAGAGGACCGGAAAATGCGGCGGATTTGGTTGCTGTGCGCCCTGCTGATGGCCATGACCGCGGCGTCGGCGTTGGCCGGTACGCTCTCGCGCTCCAGCCGGCCGATGCGCCTGATGGCGGTGCGTTCCGCGGCGTCCACCGGTCGCATCAGCGGACCCGTCTCCCCGGCCGCCCGCGGGCGACAGCACCATCACCCGGCGCCGGGCGCTTACCTGTTCGGGGATGCTTCGGTCGAGCCGAACGCCGCCTCGAATCGACCGGGGTTGGCCGAGTCGGTTCCGTTTACGAGCGCGAACTCCGGGACGGCGCGTTCGTTGCGCGTGTACCTCGGGGCCCGCAACCGCGCTGAGCGGGTCATCGTCGGTCTCTACAGCAGCCGGAAAGGCCGTCCGGGAAGGCTGCTCGCATCCGGCTCGGTGCGCCGCCCCGGCCACCGTAAATGGGTCACGGTCGGTCTGGTGGCGCGTATCCGCGCTTTCAGGTCCCGGGCCGTCGATGCCGGGAAGACCTACTGGATCGCCGTGCTCGGGATCCACGGGCGGCTGTCGTTCCGGGATAGCTCCGGCGGAGCGTGCCGCAGCGCCACCTCCCGGCAACGGTCGCTCAGGACCATGCCACGGTCATGGAAGCTCGGACGCACCCGGAGCATCTGCCGAATCTCCGCGTACGTCAGCGGCAAGCTAGTACCCCGGCAGGGAGGGAACACGCCAGTGGGATCGTCGCCCACCGCCCCAGCGCCCGCCGGGGCGCCGGGCCTGCCCCCGATTCACTGCGACCTGCACGCAACGCCGTCGACGCTCAACTCTGAGGTGGCCGCGGCGGCGACTGGACAAACTGTGTGCCTGGCCTCGGGCAGTTACGGCAGCTGGTCCGGCACGAACAAGTCGATCACAATCGCCCCTGAGCCGAACGCCTCGCCGACGATGGCGTTCGACTTCCGCGGCGGCGCCGCGAACTTCACGATCAACGGCGGCCACTACAACTTCGATTCAAACTCGCCCGGCATCAATCTCACCGCGAGCACTTTTGATGCCGGGTCGCAGAACATCACGCTCGAGGGCGTTGCCGCGACGGACAACGGGGTGAGCTTCCTCATCGATGTCCGTAGCGACGGCCCCGGGATCGTGATCAGGGACAACGTCTTCCATGACATGCTGTACCCGAACACCACGTCAGGGGCGATCCGCGTGCTGACACCGGACAGCGTGCCCGCGTCGAACATCGTCATCGAGAACAACATGTTCCGCGACATGGGCGCCGACGGGATCGATCCCTATTCGGCGGCGACGATGGTCGGCAACGACTTCTTGAACGTCGCCTCCGGCTCGAACGATCCCCGGCACACCGACTCCATCCAGTTCTTCGGCGGGCCCAACAAGATCATCGAAGGCAACTTCGTCGACGGCTGCTCCCAGGGCATCGACGCGTTCGACGGATCGAACGGCAACACGCTCGTGGACAACGTGATCATCGGCTGCACCGTGCACTCGCTTTCCACCTACGCCGATACCCCAGGGTCGCTGGTGGCCCACAACACGGTCGTCGGGAGAGGCGGGGAGGAATGTGGCGCCAAGTCCGGATCCCCGGCATCGACCACTCTGATCCGCGACAACGTCCTCCAGCAGGGCATCAACTGGGGCGGCGTGCTCTGCAACCCCGCCCTCGACGCCCGCAACATGTCCTGGCCCGGGTACGGCCAGATCCATAGCGCGTCCGATTTCATCGGCAAGCCGGTGTTCGTGGGCGGCGCCAACCCGACCACATACGCCGGCTACGCGCTGGCCGCCGGATCGCCTGGCAAGGGCCAGGCGTCGGACGGCGGGGACGTGGGCGCGCGGGTGAGCCTCTATCCACGCCCGGCCGGCCTGCCGTAGGATCGGCCGCTCCGACGCTCCTCCGGCGCATAGCGCGTGGTCGCGTAGTTCCCTATGCCTTACCGTTCTGCGCAAGGGCGTCTCTGACCGCCGGCCCCAACCGCGCCAGATCCCGTTCGCGCAGCTCGTGGTGAACAGGAATCCCCACGAGGCGCGCTCGTCGTGCACTAGCTTGAGGGAACCGATGAACGGGGAGCGAGGAATGGGGCGTGTGCCAAAAGTCCATCGCATGAATCCGGTGCTCGAGCAGGCGCTTCATGAGGCTGGGTCTGTCTTCGGTCTCGATCATGAAGGCCCACGGGCAGGCGCCCGCGGGAAGTCGGGCGAACGGAAGTGGGACCACGTCGCCAAGCTCCAACAAGAGACGCTCGTAGTTGCGGCGTCTGCGTTCGACAATCGTCGGGTCAATTAGACGCGGAAGCAGAAAGCGGGTCGTTCGGGCCGGCGGAACATCGAAGTCAGTGGGTGGATCGGCACTCGGCGCCGGCTCGGCCGCACCGCGGCCGGGCCACATCCTGGCGCGCAATCGGCCCTCGAGGCCGGTGAGCCGCGCCGACCGGGCCAGCAGCCATTCCGCGTGCCTGACGCCGACCATTCCCAGACCCAAGGGGCCGGGTTGAGCCGGCGCCTGAGCGCCGTCACGAATGAGAAGCGCCGATCCGTCCGGCAGGCCGAGCGTCTTGTAGAAGGTGAAGATCGATAGGTCGCCCAACGAGCCGAGCGGGTGGCCGCCGCTCGTCGCAAACCATCCTTGAGCCACATCCTCGATCAGCCGTACGTTGTGGGCATCGCACCAGCGGCGCCAGCGAATCACATCCTGCGGGAAGCCGAGATAGTGGATCAGGTACAGCGCGGCCACGCGGTCGTCGAGCAGCTCAGCCAGCTCGTCTTCGTCCGGCTCGAGTGACGGCGAGCCCTCGTAGAAGCGGCATTCAACGCCGGCGCGTATCAGCGCCTCGATCTCTGAGCCGCAGTGATACGCAGGCACCAGCACCACGGCATCCGCCGGCAGATCGAGGGCGCGTACTCCATGCCATATAGCGTGCCGGCCCCGGGAAAACAGCGCGCATCCTGGTTGATCCAAAGGGAAGGGCAGATCGCCCGCGGGCCGCCGACTGTAGACGCTTGGAGGCAGCGGCGGCCACACGGCCAAGCGACCGGCGCTCGCCTGGGCGCGCGCGCGGCCACCGGTCTCGGGTTGCTCCGCTCGCCGGTCGCTCTGGTGCTCCACATCCCCGCCTCTCGGAGGCGGCGCAGCGGCGGTCAGGGGCGCTCGCGTTCGCGCAGGCTCGGCCATGCCGTCGAATGTGGACTTGAGGGAAGGAGAATTCACTCTGTGGCTAAGAGTCTCTAGGCGGCCGATTCGGCCTGCGGGCGCACGATGAACCGACCAAACACCCGATGCGCCCGCGCCGGCACCAAGCGCCCCATGAAACGACCGAGATCACTGAATTGGGTCGGGAACCAAAGACGGAGGCTGAGGAAGTAACCCGCGCCGCCGGCTAGGCCGACGATGACGAGATAGGGCAGTATCGGCATGCCAAGCGTCGACGCGAACGCACTGACGGGCACCGCCACCGCCGCGAGGCAAACGGAGGAGGCTGCCGCGGGAAGAATGTCTTTGGCGGCCGCCGGGAACGCTCGGCGGACCGAGCCGTGATGCAACAGGACGTAGGAGATGATGAGGAATGTCGTGTGGATCGTGACTGCCGCGATTGCGACCGCGGTCAGTCCTAGCCGGGCCACGACGAAGACGGCTCCGCCGTAGGCGAGGAAATGCGCCCACCCCCACAGCATCACGGCCCGCGGTCGTCCGGTCGCCAGCATCGCGACGGTGACCGCCTGGGCGACGAGCATGGCAGCTCCGCCGAAGGCCAAGATCTGGACGGGAACAATCGATGCCCGCCACGCCGGCCCGTAGAACCAGGTCACGAACTTCGGCGCGACGATGGCGAGGGTGGTCAGGAGTGGGAAGAGAATCACGGTGATCGTTTGAATCATGCGTTGGCGGAGGCGACGGATCTCGTCTTCGCTCCGTACGCGTGACAAGACGGGGAACCCGACGGTGGTCAGCACCTGACTCACCTTCGTCTGATAGACGACGCCGAGCGCGTACGCGCGGAAGTAATAGCCGGCTTGGAGGGCGCCGACGCGCGCGCCGACGATCACGTAGTCGCAGTTTTGGAAGCACACCAGGCTTGCGGCGTTTGATGCAGCCGGAATCCCGGACCGCGCGAAATCACGGGCCGCGCGGAGGGAGAAGTTCGGGATGGGGGGGAGGACCCAGCAGCAGATGAGGATGAAACCGGCAACGCTTGCCGCGTCCACGCCGAGCACGATCGCGGCGCCGTTCAGGCCGACTGCCGCCAGCGGGATCGACACCACCGTGGAGACCACAGCGATCAGCATGTCGAGCACGCTCAAGCGGCGAAACTCGAGTCGGCGGGAAAGGATTGACCATTGCACCGTGTTCACCGAGTTGAAGAAGCACGCGGGAATCATCATGCGCACCAGCACGGCCGTACGCGCGCCGAACAAGGAGGGAACGATCGTGTAAGACGCGGCAAGGCAGAGGGCGCAGACGGCCAGTCCCATGACGATCGTGAGCGTCTGGCCCGTTTTCAGGTGATCGCGATCGATCTCCTCGCGCTGCACGATCGTGTACCCAACCGCCCAGGTCGGCACGGTGGCCACAAGCAGGACGATCAGCGCGATGGCATATCGGCCGAACTCCGCCGGATCGACGAGACGAGCCAGGACGGCCACGCCCAGCAGGTTCAGTCCCTCGACCACGGTCATCCGCATGATCGTCCACCGCAGCCCACTGTTGATCGCCGGCTGCCGGTCCTCAAGTGATGCGGTTTCCTCGGCCCCCGCGTTGTTGGCTGGCGGGTCCAGCGCGGGAGGCGGCGTCGGCCGCACCATCTTTCGCCGCGAGAACGGCGAATGCTGATGTTGCGGCCGGTCGTCGTCAACGCTCGGGACCGAGACCTCGACGGTCGCGAACGACGTTGCGTGGTCGAGGCGCGGCCTAGCGCTCGTCGGCGGCATCCCGTTTACGGACGGCGACGCGACCACCGATGGGTCTCCGCCGGTCGGCGGACAGGCCTCTGGGGCACGGGGCGTCAACGATAGCTCTCGAGGACGAGGGTCCGAGGTGGGTAAGCGCACGCGCGCCGGGAGAAGAGGTTTCGCATTGCGGCAGGGCTAGACGCTTTCCGGTCTACACGACCAACGTGCCCGCGGGCGACGCTCTTCCACGATGGCCACACGCCGAGCCGTTGCGCGGAGGCACCAGCACCTCAAGGGTGCTGCCGCAAGAGCCCGCTCCGGTGCGGCGTTTCTGTGGTATGCACGACCTTGCGATCATCACCATCTCAACGAACGAGTCCCATTGGATTCAGGCCTTGCTGCCGACCGTGTTCGAGCACCTCGGCGACATCAGCGCCGACGTCGTCGTAGTAGACAACGACTCACACGACGGCGTGGCCGATCTGGTCGCCGACCAATTTCCCGAGGCCCGCACGGTGCGGTCGGCTAACCACGGTTTCGGTCACGCCAACAATCGCGCGCTAATGACGTGCAATGCGCGGTACGTGCTCTTCCTGAACCCGGACACGGAGATCGTCGACGGCACATTCGCCGACTTGGTGGCCTTGATGGACGAGCGTCCGACACTCGGGCTCATCGGCTGCCGTCAGGTCATCAACGAGGACGGCGATCTGTGTCCCACCGCCTACTACTTCCCCAACGCGCTGCGAGCGCTGGGCGATGCTCTGGCGGCCGGGCGGCTGCGACGGCGGCCGCGCTGGCTGGGCGAGCGCGAGGTCGACGAGAGTCGGTACGACCAGGAGTTTCCGTGCGACTGGACGACCGGCTCGTTCATGCTCGTGCGGCGCGAGGCGCTAGAGAGCGCCGGTTGGTTCGACGAGCGTTTCTTCATGTATGCCGAGGAGACCGATCTCTGCCAGCGGGTCAAGACCGCCGGATGGGAGATTCGGCACCTGCCGGGGATGACGATCCTGCACCGTGGCGTGACCAAGGACGGCGTAAAGCCCCACGTCGAGAGCCTCTACGCGGTGACGCGCATGATCTACGCGCGCAAGCACTTCTCGCCCGGCCACAGGGTGCTGTATGGAGGGGCCGTGTTGCTCCGGCATCTGCTCCGCGCCGCGTACTCCGGCAGCGGGGAGATCGGCGAGCAGAAGCGTGAGGCAAGCCGCGCCGTGGTCGCCACCGTCCTAGGGCGCCGGCCGGTGCCGTACGCCGAGATCACCAGCCCGGTCTCGGTGATGACCGGCGACCCGGAGCTGCGGACCGGGACGCTGGTCCGGGACTGACGGACGCCCACGTACTCGGCGGCGACGCACCGGCGGACAACTCGCCGCCCGAGCCTTCACCACCAGTAGTCCGGACTGGGGGCGGGCGAGCGGCGGCGCATCCCGGGTAGGGCCGGGACACCCTGACAAATCGACCGCTTGGCACTCAGCTTGGGACGAACGCTGGTTTTGTCGGCTCTGGTACGCGGATCTGCCCGTTCGGCCGGCGCGAGTCCTCGAGCGGGCGGTTTGTCAGGGTCGAGCGCAAAGCCGTCGTCCCGAGTTTCCTGGCACTCGCAGGCCAGCGCGAGGCGAGTGTCAGGATCAGGCGGCTCTGGGCCGTGGATCCCGGCACTCGAGCCGCGAACGACGCCGAGCGTCAGGCTTCTCGGGATCCCAGCCGCTTTGATACCGACGAGAGGCTTGAGGCGCTTCCCCGTGACCCCGAGCCGCGGAGTCAATCGCTAGCGACGGCTCGTAACCGTGGAGGCTGAGGCCTCGCGCGCCGTGGCCCGCCCGACCGATGTGACGGGCGCCCGATCATCGGATCGACCGACGTGCGTCGCCAGAGTGCTCGCCGCTCCGCGCGGGACGATGATCGATGCGGTCAGCACTCCCGCCACGGCCACTGACGCAACCAGACGCCTCCGGCGGCTCCCGGCACGCGTGCCTCCAGGGATCACGTGACGCAGCTCGTACCCCAACAGGTGCTGATGGTGCTGCACGCTGCTCGAATATGCGAGCGCCCCAAATAGCCCTTCGTCAGCGGCCAGAAGGTATCGGACGCGCCGAGCGATCAGGGTTCGGACCAGGTGGTCGTGGAGCGCCCATCTGGCCTCGTGGCACGTCGCCACCGCGAAGCCGATGGCGCAGACCGAGTCGTCAATGGCGGCCGCCAGAACGGCCAACGCGCCGCCCGCTTGATCGTAGGCGACCATCACGGTCATTTCCGGCCGCGTCACCCGCGCGAGGAAACGATCGGTCCAAGTGTCGAGCTCCGCCTCGGGCAAATAGTCCCAACGGTGGCGCACCACGCGCGAGACGGCGTCGCTCGTACGGCGCGAGTCGCTCAGGACCTCGCACCGGATGCCGGCGGCCGCGGCTCTTCGGAGGTTGTTCCTCAGCGCGTGGCGACGGCGTCCGTGGCGGTAGTCCTCATAGTCGTCCGGCAGAAGCAACACCCCTCGGAAGAGGCGGTTCTTGAGGACTCCCAAGCGGCGCTGCTTGAGATACCGGTCGAGAGCTTGCCCGGTGGCGGATCCCGAGAGCTCCACATGTTCCCAGGGGGTGCGTAGCAGGAGCGCGATCAGTGCAACCAGGCCTCGAGGCCGCAGCAACGCGGCGATGAGCCTGGCCAAGCGCCGCGGACGGGTCAGGCGTCCGCGAAGCGGCAGGGCACTGGCAGCCGAGAACCACGCGCCCCCGTAGCGGAGACGCCGATCCGGCTCGATGTCAGGAGCGCTGCTCCGGCTGTCGCCGGGGCTAGGCGCTGTGGTTGCACGACGGCGCATCACCGTCCTCGTCGGTCGGTCGGTATCTCTTTACCGAACGAGGGTCTGGCTCTCGATCTTCTGCTCTAGGCCGAAGTTCACCCGTCGCGTCGTCGCCGAGATCGTGATGGTCCGCGCGCAACACATCAACACGTGACGCGGCCTGGTTCGGATCAGGCGGCCAGCGCTCGGCCCTGTGGGCGAAGCCGACGCCGGAGCGACGCGAGCCGGCCGCCGAGTACGCAGCACAGCACAAAGACGAACAGCGCTCCGGCGATGGGCTTCATCGCCAGCGCCGAGCTGGGAAACACCTTTACCTGCAGGGGCGTGATCTGATCGACGGTGAATGGCTGGAGGGTGTGACTACGCGGATCGGCGTCGGTCTTGATCGGCGAGCTGAAGCGTCCGCCTGGCGATGCCTGCGACTTCAGGAAGGCGACGGCTGCCGCGGCGAGCCGCTCGGCTCGGGAGCGCTGCGAGGCGCCCGCCTCGATCGAGATCACCGGAAGCGAGGGATCCGGAAGGAAAACCTCCAGCGCGTACCGCGTCGCTATCAGGGAAGCGGCCTTGGCCGAGCCCACGGCTGTTGAGGTCTGGACGATCGGCACCGACGCGGCCGGGTCGACCACCGACACCTGATCCTGCGTTGCACCGACACGCTGGGCGAGCTCTCTTGTCGAGGCGTCGGTCGCGAGCAGATCCATCAGCAGCGACGCCCGCCAGGGCAGCGAGTCTGCGCCGGTCGGCGTCGCCGCGGCGAGCTGTGAACGCGGGGTGTCAAGCGCCACCTGCGTCCAGGCGACCGCGGTGGTGGCTCCAGACGATCGGCCACCCCCTAGCCCGACGAACGCCGCGATCGAGGCGACCAGCGCCCCGACCAGGACCAAACGTCGGCGCCAGCCCCATCGCAGCAGCGGAAGCAGTTCCATCGCGCAGAGCCGTCAGGCACTCGCGGTGCGCTCGGACATCGCCTCTAGTCGCCAGCCCGCGCGAACCCGCGAGATGACAACGGTCGTCGCGCAGGCCAGCAGGAAGGTGAGGACGAAGACGACCAATGCCAGCTGATAGCGGACCCCGGGATTGATCACCAGTCCGGTCGCGCGCCCCAGTTGCTCGATCCGGACCTGATCGCTGGCCGGCGTCGCCTGACTGCTGGCCAGTCCAGCCAGGTACGCCTTGAGTTCGTCTACGGCGGCGTTCGCCAAGGCGGCGGCGCTCTGCGCGGTGGGGGTCTGGGCGTAGATGTCGAGCATCGGGACGGTCGGGTTGGCATCGATCTGGATGCGGTATTGCTCGTTGGACTTGGTGATGTCCGTGATGCTCCGCGTGTCCTGGGCGGTCAGCGGCAACGACGCGACGTGCACCGTGATCGGCCCCTGGATCCGCAAAAGTGCGGCCGGGACGTTCGCTCGCTGGGCGATCTTCGCCTCCACCGGCGTGCTCGCGATCACGTTGCCGAGCACGACCGCGCGGTTGACCAGCCCGTCGATGCTGTAGGAGTTCTCACGGAGATTCGTCATGATCGACTGCGGCGTGTCGATCAGCACCTCGGTGTGTGCGGTCGCCATCTCCAGCCCTGGCCGCGACACGCTCCAGCCGGCCGCCAGCAGCGCGAGTAGGAGGCTGAGCCCCATTCCGAGCTTCAACCGCCAGACCTGCCGCATGCGAATCCCGATGCGCACCTTGTCAAACCAACGTCTGGGAGACGGCCAGACTTACGGGCCCCGGCGCAGTTGCTGAGCTGACCCGACGAGAACGGGGGACGGACGGCGAACGCGCCTGTGACCCTCGCGCGCGGGGTGATGGTGGCGCGCACGGAGGGCTCCGCGCGACTCCGCGTCCGGCCCGACCGCGACGGCCGCCAGACCGGCCAGGTACATGAACACGTCTGGGCCGTGCGGCAACGACATGAAGCTGTAAAGGGTGGAGAGGCACAGAAGCGTCGCCGCCGCGGACACGCCGACCAGCGCAGGCGTGGCAGATGCCGTATCGCGTTCAGATGCCTTCTTGCGCGCGATGGCGATCAGCGAGATCGGGATCGCCAGGAAGGTCAGGAGACCGAGCACGCCCGTCTCGATCAGCGGCAGGATGATGTCCGAGTCGACGATTCGGTCGTTGGGCGGCGCGTACGAGCCCTGACCTCGGCCGAACAGCAAGTGGGTCCAGAGGTCCGGCCGGACCGCATCGTAGTTGGCCGTCCGCGCATCGACCGTAGCCGTTTTCGTGGCGTTGGCCCCCGTGAACTGGGAGACGACGTGGCCGATGGTATTCGGGGAAAGCGCGATCGCCGCGACCACGAGCACGAGGATCAGTGGCACCAGTGAGGAGAGCTGCCGTCGGCGGAAGTAGGCGATGGTCAGGAATGCGATAGCCGGCGCGACCAGCGCCGTCTTTCGCTCGGTGGCGAGCATCGCGTAGGGCAACAGCGCGATCGGCACGCTGTAGAGAATCCGCTGCCGCGCGGTTCGCGCCTGTAGGAATCTCAGCACCGCAATTGGGAGGGCCATCGCGAGGATCCCCACGAGCTCGGCACCGTAGTCCGTTGGGCCCTGCAGCCAGAAGCGGCCCTGGCTGTCGATCAGCGACGGGTTCGTCGCATCAGAGGCAGAGAGCTTGAACGGCCCGAGGTGGCCAAGCAGCATCAGGAACAGGTTCTGGTGGGTGTGGTACTCGTAGATCGCCTCAAGGCCGACGATGACCGCCAGCCCGAGCGTGAACGTCATGAACGCGGACACCTCGCTCTTGCGGATCGAGCTCGCCACGATCACGAAGATCGATGTGTACGACACCAGCAGCGGAACCTTCTTGACCGCGATGGCCAGCTCGCCCGTGTGATTCAGGTACTGGGCGTCGAGGACGACGCTCAGGAAAGCGCAGGCCAGATACGCGCAGATCGCGACATGGACGCGCGTGACCTTCAGCCGTGGCGCGGCCCCCGGGCCGGCGGCGAACGCGATCAGCCAGATCAGCACCACGATCGGGATCACCACCCGATCGAGCGTGATGTTGATTGGCAATCCCCCGCCACCCAGCTGGAGACGGTTGAACGGCGTAAGCCAGATCATGGCGATGAGACCGGCGATCGACCAGGGGAGCAGGCGCGAGGTGCGCGGCCAGTCGGCGGCGCCGCGTCCGGTCAGGCGCGATCGCCGTGGCGGCCGGTAGTCCTCCTGCTGGGCGCCCCGCAAGCGCCGCCGCAGGAGCAGGAGCAGGACGACGAAGCTGAGCGCAAACGCGGTGATGAAAGTCAGCCCGGCGATCTCGATCTTCGCCTTGCTGTTCGTGATCCCGCCTCGCGGGCTGCCCAGCTGACGGAGCTGGGGGAGCTCCTGAGCGGGCACACCCTGCCGCTCGGCGACCGATCGCAGGTAGTCACCGAGGCCGAGAGAAGCCGACTGGGCCAGACGCACCGCGCCGCCGACTGATGGCGCTTCTGCGTAGATGGTGAGAATCGGCTGGGACGGCGAGGGTTGGAGCTCGAGCCGGTAGGGCGCCTCGGAGGCCACCAGCTGGCTCGCATGCTTCTCGCTCCCGGCCATCGTGAACTGGATCGGTGCCACGGCAGTGATGTCGGTGACGGACGAGATCTGACTCGCCGGCACGCCCATCCGCTTGGCGACCGCGTCGAGGACGGGTTCAGTCGTCAGGAGGCTCCCGTCGAGCGTGGCGTGCTGCTGGAGCAGCGCGAGATCGTCCTGCACGGTGCCGGCCGCGCTCCGGTCGATGACCGACGCGTCCGGGTAGTCGATCATCACCTGGCTGGTCGCCCCGGCGACAACCAGGTTGCCGGAGGTGTTCAGCTTGGCGCAGATGCCGGCGAACACCGTGCTCGCCAGGAGCACGGCCAGCAGCCAGCGGTGGTTCACGAGGAAGCGACGCATCGTGCGCATCTGAATGACCAACGCGGCGAGGGGGGTGAGACTTGCTGTCTGGCCGCCCGAGGGGAGTGAAAGAAGGTGCTGCGCTTGGCCGTTCCTGAGACAGCTACTCGATCTTCGAACCGGCAGGAGTGTTATCCGCATGATCCACAATGGCACCGAACCCGCGGCGACCGCGCCGCTGGCCCGACGCACGAATGGGCTGTCCCCCGTAGCCCCCGATCCGGGGCGCCTGATCCTGGTGACTGGTGGCGCCGGGTACATCGGTTCTGTTCTCGTCCAGCGGCTGCTGAATCGTGGTTATCGCGTGCGGATCCTCGATCGGCTCTACTGGGGTCGCGGCCCCATCGAGGCGGTTCTGGACCAGGTTGAGCTCGTCGAGGCGGACGTGCGCGACATGCCGGCGACCGCGCTGGACGGCGTCGACGCGGTGATCCATCTGGCCGGTCTCTCGAACGATCCCACCGCCGAGTACGACCCTGAGGCCAACTGGCAGATGAACGCTGTTGCCACCGAGACGCTGGGCCGCAACTGTGTCGACCGCGAGGTCGAGCGTCTGGTGTTCGCCTCGTCCTGCTCGCTGTATGACGGGATGCCCCCGGGTATGCACGACGAGCGTGCGCCGATCGAGCCGCGTGGCGCGTACGCGACCTCCAAGCGCTACGGCGAGCAGGCCCTCCTCGGCCTGGTCGACGACGGCCTGTGCCCGGTCATGCTCCGCAACGGGACGGTCTACGGCTACAGCCCGCGGATGCGCTTCGACCTCGTCGTGAACACGTTTGTCAAGGATGCGCTGCTGAAGGGCCAGCTGTCGTTGCATGGTGGCGGATGGATGTGGCGCCCGCTGGTCGACGTGCGCGACGTCGCGGACGCCATGATCGCCGCCATGGAGGCGCCGGCGGAGCTGGTGCGGGGCGAGATCTTCAACGTCTTGCACTCGAACTACCAGATCCGCGAGCTCGCGATGTTGGTGGCCGGCTCCGTCCAGCTGCTCGGCCGGTCGGTCACGCTGAAGGAAGAGCCCGCCCCGCGCCTCACGCGCGACTACGAGTGCTCGAACGCCAAGCTCGCCGGCCGGCTCGGCTTCCAGCCCTGCCACTCGGTGGTGGAGGCGATCAACGGCATCCTCGCCGCGATCGACGTGGAAGACCGGACGATGCTCAGCGACCCGCGCTTCTACAACATCCGCTGGCTCGAGCTGCTGAGCGAGCTCACGCCGCAGATCGACCAGTACCGGGCTGCCCTGTGAGCACAGTGCGGGCACTGATCACGGGTGGCGGGGGCCAGCTGGCCTCCGACCTCGAGGCTCTGCTTGATGGCGCCGGCAGCGTTCACGCACCGGCTCGTGGCGACCTCGACATCACCGATGACGCCGCGGTCGATTCGGTGTTCGCCGAGTTCCGCCCGACCATCGTGTTCAACTGCGCCGCTTTCCACAACGTGGAGGTGTGCGAACGCGAGGAGGCGCAGGCATTCGCCGTCAACGCGTGGGCGGTCAAGCGGTTGGCCGCCCATTGCGGGGCGGCGGGCGCGCAGCTCGTCCACATGAGCACCAACTACGTATTCGACGGTGCGGCCACCGAGCCGTACGACGAGTTGGCGCTGCCGAACCCCAGAAGCATCTACGCGATCTCCAAGCTCGCCGGCGAGCACGCGGCCTTGGCCTACGCGCCCGGGGGGCTGGTCGTTCGCACCGCCGGGCTCTACGGCCTGCACGGGAGCGCGTCGAAGGGCGGCAACTTCGTGACCCGCATGATCGCCCGTGCCCGCGAGCACGGCGTGCTCAAGGTGGTTTCCGACCAGCTGCTCACGCCGACGTTCACCGCCGATCTCGCGAGCGGGATCCTGGCCGCGGTCGATGCCGGTGTCACCGGGACTCTGCACGTCACCAACTCCGGCGAGACCAGCTGGCACGGTTTCACCGAGGCCATCATGGAGCTCGCCGGCGTCGAGGTGCCGGTCGAGGAGGCGAGTACCGCGATCGCCCCGGGTGCCGCGGATCGGCCGCTCAACGGCGTCCTGCGATCCATCGCCTCGGCGCGTGCCGGCCTGCCGGCGCTGCGGCCCTGGCGGACCGCGCTCGCCGATTATCTGGAACGCGCGGGCATGCTGGCCGGCGCGGCCGCATGACGATCAACAGCAACTAAGGGGAACAGATGAAACGTCTAGACACTCGGCTCGACGGGCCGATCCTGATCGAGCCTCGGGTGCTCGGCGACGAGCGGGGCTTCTTCTGCGAGACCTACCGGCGCGAGGTGTTTGCCGAGCTCGGCGTCACCGAGGAGATGGTCCAGGACAACCACTCGCGCTCGCGTAAGGGGATCGTGCGCGGAATGCACTTCCAGATTGGCGAGGGCGCCGCGAAGCTCGTGCGGTGCGCCCGCGGAGCCATCGTCGACGTGATGGTCGACATCCGGCGCGGGTCCCCGACGTTTGGGGAGTGGGAGGCGTTCGAGCTGACCGAGGAGAACATGCGCTCGGTGTACTGCCCGATCGGGTTCGCGCACGGCTTCTGCGTGCTCTCTGACGTCGCCGACGTCATGTACAAGCAGAGCAACTATTACGCGGACGCCACTGAGCGGGGCATCGCGTACAACGACCCAGACGTGGCGATCGAGTGGCCGCTGCCCGTCGAGGAGCTGATCCCGTCGCAGCGGGACGCCACCGCGCCCCTGCTGCGCGACCTCGAGGCTGACCTGCCTTTCGTCTACAGCGCCGGCGGCGTCCTCGTCCGGGCATAAGTGACCACGAGCTCTCGAAGCGGGGTTTCCATGATCAGGATCGCAGTAGTCGGACTCGGCAAGATGGGGCTCTCGCACCTCGCGATGGTGAAGGCCCATCCCGAGGTGGAGCTGGCCGCCGTGTGCGACTCCTCGGGCTACGTCCTGGGCGTGCTGCGGAAGTACACCGGCGTCGCCACTTACAGTGACTACGAGGCGATGCTTCGGGAGCTCGACCTCGATGCGGTCCTGATCGCCACCCCCTCGCGCACCCACGCTGGGATGGTCCGGGCGGCACTCGAGCGCGGACTCCACGTGTTCTGCGAGAAGCCGTTCACCCTTAGCCCGGCGGACTCCGACGAGCTGTGCTCGCTTGCCCGCCAGCGCGGAGTCGTGACACAGGTCGGTTACCACAACCGGTTCGTAGGCGCGTTTGCCGAGGTCAAGCGACTGCTTGACGCAGGCGCAATTGGAACCGTCAGTCACGTCCTCGGTGAGGCGTACGGGCCGGTGGTGCTGAAGGCCAAGGGTGGCACGTGGCGCAATCGCAAGGAGGAGGGTGGCGGAGCGCTCTACGACTATGCGGCGCACCCCCTGAACCTCCTCAACTGGTACCTCGGCAAGCCGCTCGGGGTGGGCGGCACTGTCCTGGGCTCAGTCTTCTCCCG
The DNA here is from genome assembly GCA_963834675.1 of uncultured Solirubrobacterales bacterium. Taxonomy (GTDB): domain Bacteria; phylum Actinomycetota; class Thermoleophilia; order Solirubrobacterales; family Solirubrobacteraceae; genus Palsa-465. The sequence continues at coordinate 1,330,438 of CAWICS010000004.1, read as the reverse complement.
CGAGATCGACGATGAGGTGCACAGCACGCTCTACTTCGGCGGCGGTCAGACCTCGCGCATCTCGGTCAACTGGTCCGACGAGTCGTATCGGAAGATGACCACGCGGATTACCGCCTGGGGCACGGCTGGCCGCATCTTCGCCGACCGCCAGGAGATCCAGGTGTACCTGCGCGACACCGCCTCCCCACCAGACGGCTACCAGCACGGCTGGAACGTGCGGTACACCACGGAGCTCACGGAACCGGTCGGCTTCTACCTGCGTGGCGAGGAGTACACCGCTCAAATCGAGCACTTCGTCGAGCGGATTCGCGACACAAACGTCGACGGCATCAACACGTTCGAGAGTGCCGCCGAGACCGATCGCGTGATCGCGATGATGATCACCGACGCGCAGACGGGCGCGTCGACGCTCGCGCAAGGCAGTGAGACCGTGCCGGCGTCCGCCAAACGCCGGCGGCGCTTCCGATTGCCGGGGCTCGTCCCCCAGCCGGCGGCGCAGCCGGTGGGCCAACTCGAGACGCGGGGAGGTGCCTGAGATGGACAGGCTGCTGTTCGGCGACAACCAGTTCTTCGGCGTCAACCATATGTCGGAGGAGAAGGCCCGCGCGCAGATGATGCGCTTCCAGTCGCTCGACGCCGTGATCGAGGTTCTCGACGCCGCGTACGACGCCGGAGTGCGCACCTTCATGTGCACGACACACGACCGCGTTGCCGAGATCTGCGACCACGTACGGGCTCACCCGGAACGCTACGAGGAGTTCGCGTTCTATCCGTGCATGCCGTATGCCCACAAGTACGCGAACGCCGTCACCGAGGAAGGGATGCTCGGCGCGCTCAAGCGGTTCCTTCCCGATGAGGGTCTCATGGACGCAGCCATGCGGGGCGGTGCCTCGATGGCGCGCAAGGATATCGAGGGCGTAACTACGCTGCTCATCGATGCCGAGATGAAGATGTTCGACGGGTTGCGCACACCGGTGATCTTCCTCCAAAACGTGGTCGTCGACCTGCTGCTCGGGCTCGGGTTCAAAGACGCGTTCCGGATCTTCGCCGACCACGTCAAGCGCCGGTACGACGCCGAGCCGGGCTTCATCACGATGAACCTACCGGCGCTTCTTCCTGTGCTCGAGGAGCAGGGGATCGAGAACCCGATCGTCTGCTCGAACATCAACAAGATCGGCTTCCGGATGTGCGGCGGCCTCGAGGCATACGAGCGCTCCCTGAGCGAGCGCCGCTTCCGGGCGATCGCGATGTCGGTGTTCGCCTCAGGCGCAGTCCCGGCCGAGGAGGCGATCGAGTGGGTCTGCACGCAGCCCAATATCGAGGCGATCGTGTTCGGCGCATCGAGCGCCCGCAACATCCGGCACACGCGCGAGCTTGTCGCTCGTCATTGGGAGCTCGAACCCGATCTCGCCGGAGTCTGACGGTGACGACGCTCCTAGTCGCCTCCACCGGAGGGCATCTCAAGCAACTGCACCGGCTGCATCGGCGTCTCGTCGGCGTCGAAGGGCCGTTTCGATGGGCCACCTTCGACACGCCGCAGAGCCAGTCGCTGCTTGATGGCGAAGCGGTCGACTTCGTCCACTTCGTCGGCGGCCGCGATCCAGGGAACGTTCTGCGCAATGGTCCGCTGGCCGCGCGCATCCTGCGAGAAAACGAGATCGACACGATCGTCAGCACGGGCTCGGCCATGGCGCTCCCCTTCTTCGCCCTGGGGCGGGCCATGGGACTCCGCTGCCACTACGTCGAGAGCGCGGCGCGCAGCGATGGTCCCTCGAAGACCGCGCGCATGATCAGTCACATTCCGGGCGTGTACCTGTACACGCAGTACCCGGCGTGGTCGGACCACAAGTGGCACTATCGCGGGTCCGTGTTCGACTCGTTCGCTCCGGCCGATCGGGCCGGGGAGGGGTCGGCCCGGCTACGGAAGGTGGTCGTGTCCCTCGGCACATTCAAGGACTATGGGTTCAAGCGCCTCGTGCGGCGCTTGCTGGCGATCCTGCCGCCCGACGCAGATGTGCTCTGGCAGACAGGTGACACAGATGTCACCGGGTTGGGCATCGTCGGCCATCACGCAATACCGGACCGTGAGTTGACGCAGGCCATCCGCGAGGCTGATGTGTTGGTGGCCCATGCGGGCGTGGGCACGGCGCTCGCCGCCCTCGAGGTGGGAAAGTGCCCGGTTCTCGTCCCGCGTCGCGTCGCTCATGGCGAGCATGTCGACGACCACCAGACGCAGATCGCCACGGAGCTCGGCAATCGAGGCCTGGCGGTATCGGTGGAGGCCGACGAGCTCACCCTCGACCACCTGCTCAGCGCGTCCACGACGCGCGTAATGACGCTCCCGACCGACCCGCCGTTCATGACGCGTGGGACACGGCCGGTTGCGTCACCGGCGACGCTGGTCGCGGCCGGCGCCTAGCGCGGCGCGACCACCCCACCGCGGCACCTGCGCCGCGTCGGGACATAAGAAGAGAAGGCCGACCCGCGTTGTTAGACGGGAGGCCACAGTAAGGAGAATTCATGGGGAACCAGCGCAGGCTTAGGCGGAAGCTCGAGGCAATACGCACCAATCCCAATGTCGCGACGTTGCTGGACGGGCGTAATGTGGTAGTTAGTCGCGAGAAGTACGGCACGGGTAGGCTCGTGCGGAAGCTCGATGCAATACGTGCTCGTCGCAATGAGGCGCCGTTCGTCAACGCGCCTCGCGTGACGGTCGGTCGTCACACGTACGGAACGCCGATGATTCCGGCGTTCGCCGGTTCTGAAGTGACGGTGGAGATAGGCAGCTTCTGCTCTATCGCTGCGAATGTGATGATTCTCGCTGGGGGAGGGCACAACCCCGAGTGGGTGAGCACGTGGCCGATGCGCGAGGTGTTCGGCCTACCCGAGCAGTATGAGCACCATCCGGTCAACAAGGGTCCCGTAATCATCGGCAATGACGTTTGGCTTGGACGCGACTCGCTCATCTTCGACGGACTCACGATCGGAGACGGCGCCGTCATCGGCGCGCGTGCGGTGGTAACGAAGGACGTGGCTCCGTACTCGATCGTCGGCGGTGTACCCGCAAAAGAGATCCGCCGCCGGTTCACCGACGAGCAGATCGAGGCTCTACTGGAAATCGCATGGTGGGACTGGCCTGAGGAGAAGATCATCCGCGAGGCCGGTGGCCTGAACGGCGCGAACATCAATGATTTCCTCGCCCGCCACAGCCCATCCTGGGCCGAGCGGCTTGCCGATCCGGTCGCAGCCTGACGCCGGCGACTGATCCTACGGAGGCATCGGCGGAAGTGCCGGTGCCTCCGTATGCGTCATAGAGAGTAAGGGCATCAGAGCTGCCGGTTGCGCTGCTCGGCGCAACCAACGTCACGCCGATCCGCAAGGGATCGGCGCCGCGGCTCCGTGGGCTGCCTCCCCATCCTGCCTGGCACACCCCTGGCGCTCGCCGTGCATGGGCGCGGCCCGGCTCGCACTTACCAGTCGATCGCTGGTCTAGACAAATGTTCGAGACGCGTGGACGTTTTGACCAGTCTTGGGGGGCATCACGGGGTCAGCTTTCTAGAGCGTCGATAACAAGCCGCAGAACGACTAGGCAGGAGGGACCGGTGCGGCGTATAGCGATTCTGTGCGGCCTGTGCCTATCGGTTACTGGCGCGGGCGCGTCTGGTGCAACGCTCCTCAGGACAGCAAGGACGGGCCCATCAGGAAGCGAGACCCCGGCGAACGTCGGCGTGCACGTGCCGCAGAAGCCGGCTCGCGTGCACTCACACCGTGCGCGGAGTCAAGTGAGCCACCGGACGGCAGGCCGGTCGCGAAACTCTCTCCGAACCTCACTAATCCTGCTTGGTCAGCACGCGGTTCAGTCGACAGTAAGTCACAACGCGGGAGGCACTGCTGAAGTGTTCGCCTTCCGCGCGCGCCGATCGGGCGCCGCCGCGGCGATCAGCGTATACGTCGCCGGGCGGAGTCGAGCCACCACCCTGTTCGCCGGGCTGTACTCGAACGGTCACGGTCAGCCGCGATCTCTCCTGACCTCGGGCGTGCTCCGCTCACCGAAGGCAGGAGCATGGAATTCAGTCGCCGTGCGGCCGGTCAGATTGCGGTCCGGTACAACATACTGGCTTGCCGTTCTCGGCCACGGTGGCGCCATCTCCTTCCGGTCCAGCGCCGGCGCGGCGTGCACTGGCCGGACGGCTTCGACGCGGGGATTGCGCTCTCTTCCGCAGACATGGCCCGCAGGCGCGCAGTCGTACGTCTGCTCGATCTCGGCCTACGTGAAGGGCTCCTCCGGCGGTCCGAGCAGGGTATTCGGCATAAACGTCCCGGCCGGGCCGACCGCGCCGACCAGTGGCACCACGCCCTCCGTCCCCACGGCGCCCTCCGTCCCCACGGCGCCCGCCGGCCCGACCACCGCGGATGCGCCGACCGCGGGCCTGACCGTCCCGCCGGAGGCGATCGCCGCACCGACGATCAGCGGAGCCGCGGTCGCCGGGCAAACGCTCACGACCTCGAACGGCACCTGGATCAACAGCCCGACGTCGTACGCGTACGCATGGGAGCGCTGTAACAGCCTGGGCCTGCTGTGCACGGGAGTCGACGGCGCCCCGAGCAGTTTCACCCTGACCAGCGGTGATGTCGGTCACACGATCCGGTCGGTCGTGACGGCCTCTAACGCGGGCGGGGCGACGGCGGCCTCCTCGGCGGCGACGAGTGTGGTCACGGCGCCGGCGGCGGCGCCGACGAATACGGCGCTTCCGTCGATCAGTGGCCAGGCGGTGCAGGGTCAGACCCTGACGACTTCCAACGGGTCGTGGACGGGCAACCCGACGAGCTATGCCTATCGCTGGCAAGACTGCACGGGGAGCACGTGCTCGGACATCTCCGGCGCGACCGGGTCCAGCTACACGCTGCAGAGCTCTGACGTGGGGGACACGATCGACGTCGTGATGACGGCCACCAACGCCAGCGGGTCGGCGTCGGCCACCTCCGCCAAGTCGGCCATGGTGAGCGCCGCCGGCGGGTCCGGTTGTGATTTGAGCGCGACGACGGCGAATTTCGCGGCCCAAGTCGCGGCGGCTAGTCCGGGGCAGACGGTGTGCCTGGCGTCGGGGGACTACAGCGGGTTCACCGGGACGAGTAAATCTGCCCCCGGGATCACGATCACGGCTGCGGCGGGCGCGGTGGTCACGTTCAACTCCGGCATGAGCCTGGACCCTTCAAATGTTCAGAACTTCACGCTGGATGGGACGGCCGGCGGAGGGACGATGACCGTCGGTGGGCTCGTTGACATAGAGACCAACGGGGATGTCGGCCTGAACAAGGCGCTCAACCTGACGTTCCAGAACCTGTCCTTCACTGCGCGTGACGGCAACGTCGTCCTTGACGGTCCGGAGAACTCCAACATCACGTTCAACCGCGACACGTTTGTCGATGCCAACGCGGCGTGCAATGGAGGCTCCTCTACTGGCTACAGCGGGATCTTCTACGTCGACAACGCGGGCTCGGCGACTACTCAAACTGGCCTGACGGTCGAGAACTCGGTATTTGTCGCTCCGATGGACCTCTGGAACCCAGGGCGGGCGGTTCAGGACGGCGCTCCTATGGTCTTCAAGAACAACGTGGTCACGGGATTTGTCGACCACACCGAAGGCGCGAGTTGCAACCACATCGACGGTCTCCAGTGGTACAGCGGAAGCAACGGCAGCACAGGCAGCGTCACCTTCACGGGCAATCTGTGCTACGACAACTACGGCTGCGCCATGGCATTCGACGGTACCGCGAACAACACGATCACCGACAACGTTTGCTTTGACGAGGAAACCGCCTGCATCAACCTCTATTCCGACACGAACTCCGTAATCAGCCACAACGTCACCGAGAGGGGCGGCGCAGACCCAGGCGGCTGCAACACGATGCACGACACCTCGGCGCCCATCCAGTCGTGCACCAACTCATCGCTGCTGATCAACAGCCACAAATCCGGCGATCGGGCCACCAGCGGCGAGTCCTACACAAACAACATCGCCCCTGGCGCACCCAACGTCGAGTCCGGCTCACTCTCTACGAACACGAACAACATGTGGTCAGGCGCAAGCTCGCCGAACACCAACGGAACCCCCACATTCGTCGGCGGGTCCAACCCCACGACCTGGGCTGGGTTCGCCCTGACATCCGGGTCAGCTGGGCACGCCGGCGGCAGCGATGGACAGGACGTGGGGATTCGCCCGAGCGCGGGTGGTCCCCCGACGGGCGGTGGATCGACGCCTGTGAACACGGCCGCTCCCTCCCTGTCGGGGACGGCTAAGCAGGGGCAGACGCTCACGACCACCAACGGGACGTGGACGATCACGGGCAACGTGCCGACCGCCACCACGTACCAGTGGTTCGACTGCCCGAACTCGACGTTCTCGTCCGGGTCATGCACGCCCATCCAGCCGCAGACGGCCCCGACCAGCGCAAACGGGCCGTCCTACACGCTCCAAGCCTCTGATGCCGGTGACTATGTGTTCTCGGAGGTGACCGTGACCAACGCGAACGGCCAAGTAAACGCCATGTCGAGCCCGGTCGGTCCCGTCGGATGAGCGCGGGAGTCAGCTGCCCGATCGCGGTCCCCGCGCATCTGATCGATCATGATCTCACCGGACCAACCGCCTCCGAGGTCGCGTTGACCTGTCCGTTGGCGTTCGTCACGGTCACCTCGCAGACGACGTAAGCGCCGGCGTCAGAGGGTTGGAGCGTGTACGTTGGGGCGTTGGCGCTGGTCGGGGCCGTGTGCGGCTGGATGGGCGTGCATGACCCGGACGAGAAGGTGGAGGTCGGGCAGTCGTACCACTGATAGGTCCTGACGGTCGGCACGTCGCCGGTGATCGTCCAGGTCCCGTCCGTCGTCGAGAGCGTCTGTCCCCGGGCCGGAGATCCTCTGAGCGCGGGCGCGACCGTGTTCACGGGCGCCGATCCACCGCCCGTCGGGGGACCACCCGCGCTCGGGCGAACCCCCACATCCAGGCCGTCGCTCCCGCCATGGTGGCCGGCCGATCCCGAGCTCAGCTCGGAGCCGGCCCAGGTTCTCGCGCGAGTCCCGCCGGCAAATGAAGGGTTCCCACTGATGTTCGGCGCGCTCGCGCCCGGCCACATGTTGTGCGTATTCGTGGCAAGCGAGCCAGGGTCCCCGATGTTCGGCGGCGAGCCGGCGACGTTGTTGGTGTAGGTCTCGCCGCTGGTGGCGGGATCGCCCGGCTTGTGACCGTTCTCAAACAGCGTCGAGCCCGTGCATGCCTGGGTGGCCGGCTCGGTGGCGCACCGAGACGGATCGGCGCCGCCCGTCTGTTGCGTGTTGTGGCTGACGACCGACCCCCGGTCCGAGTAGAGGATCACGCAGCTACGCTCGATGTCGAAGCAGACGTTGTCGGTGATCGTGTTCTCCGACGTGCCGTCAAACGCCATGATGCACCCATAGTCGTCGTAGCAGAGGTTGCCGGTGAACGTGACGCCGCCGGAGGTGCCCGGCGTGCCGCTGAAAAGCTGAAGCGTGTCGACGTGGTTGCAGCTGGCGGCGCTCGAGCGAGCCAGGAATCCGGCGAACACGGTGTTCTTGACCGTCAGAGGCGAGCCGGTCTGCATCGCGCGGTACGGGTTCCAGAGATCGGCGGGTGCGACGAACACCGAGTTCTCGACGGTCACACCTGACGGCGTCGTCGGGGTGGCGGTGCTGTACAGGAGGTAGAAGATGCCGCTGAGCCCGGTCGGACTCCCACCGCTTGTGCAGTTCGCGTTTCCGGCAACGAAGGTGTCCCGGTCGAAGACGATGTTGGAATTCTCCGGTCCCCTGACCAGAACGCTCGCGCCGGCGGCGAAGTTGATGTTCTCGAAGCTCAGGTTCAGCGCCTTGTCCTGAAGCGCGTCAGCGCGAGTCTCCATGTCCAGCCCGCGCCCGACGCTCATCGTCCCACCTCCGCCCGTCCCGTCAACCGTGAAGTTCCGGACGGTACTGAGGTCCAGCGTGATGCCGGAGCTGAACGTGACTGTCGCGCCCGGCGCAGACGTCATGGTGAGTCCGGGCGTGGCCTTGCTGACGCCAGTGAACCCGCTGTAGTCGCCCGAGGCGAGGCAGACAACGGACCCGGGCCGGGCAGCTGCCAGCTGAGCTGAGTAGTTCGCCGGGGTGGCAATGCGACCGCACGACAGGGTACGCGGCGGAGTTGCCGCACATCCGTTGCCGTGCACCCGGGCCGCGTTGCAGCCGGGAACAAGGTGTGCGTGAGGTTTGGATCTCGACGTCCCGCAGGCCGTGGCCGCGACGATCGCGAGGACCACAGCGAACATGAGCCACACGCGCCGCCCCCAGTCCACCCAACCAGCATACGCCACCATCGGTGGCGCCTGGCGGGGCGGAGCCGAGAGGCGAGAGGTGTGTCAGCGGGCGAGAACCGGGAGCTCTGCGGTGCGCTCAGCGCTACGGCGCAACCGGGCCCGCCGGGTTCGAGACGGCATTGACCTGCCCATTGGCGTTCGTCACGGTGACCTCGGCGAAGACATAGTCGCCGACGTCGGAGGACTGGAGCGTGTACGCGGGGTCGTTCGCGCGCGTGGGGGCGGTCTGCGGCTGGATCGGCGTGCACGACCCGGGTGAAAACGTAGCGGACGGGCAGTCCCACCACATGTAGGTGGTCACGGTTGGGACGTAGCCGGTGACCGTCCAGGTACCGGTGGTCGTCGAGAGCGTCTGTCCCTGGACTGGGGACCCTCTGAGCGCGGGCGCGCCCGTGCTCGCGGGTGCCGAGCCGCCACCCGTTGGCGGACCGCCCGCGCTGCTCCGAATGCCGACGCCCAGTCCATCGGTGGCGCCAGCGTTCCCGGCCGAGCCTGCTGTCAGCGCGAAACCCGCCCAGGTGGTGGGACTCGCCCCGCCCTGGAACGTGGGCCGGCCGTTGATGTTCGGCGAGCTCGCCCCCGACCACATGTTGTTCGTGTTCGGAGTGAGCGACCCGGCTTCCGCACTCGGTCCCGGCTGGTCGACGTTGTTGACATACGTCTCCCCACTCGGGGCGCGATCGCCGGACTTGTTGCTGTTCAGGAACAGTCTCGTGCTGGTGCACCGTTGCAGGTTCGGCAGGCTTGCGCAGTAGGACGGGTCTACACCGCCGGCTTGCTCGGTGTTATCGCTGACCACGGTGCCGGTGTCCGAGTAGAGGCTGACGCAGGCGGTCTCGAGCTCGAAGCAGACGTTGTCGGTAATCGTGTTGTACGACGTCCCGTCGAACGCCATGAAGCATCCGTAGTCGTCGTAGCAGAGGTTGCCGGTGAACGTGATGCCACCGGAGGTGCCATTCGAGCGGCTGTAGACCTGGAGCGTGTCGATGTGGTTGCAGCTCGCGCCCAGATGATCCAGGTAGCCGACGAATACGTTGTCGGCGACGGTCATGGGCGTCGCGGTCTGTATCGCGCGCCGGGGGTTCCACAGGTCGGCCGGCGCTACGAACACCGAGTTCGCGATCGTCAGGCCGGACGGCGTCGTCGCCGTGGCGGTCTCGTAGGGGATGAGGAACTCGTACGTGACGCCGGTGGCGCTCATCCCATTGCAAGTTGCGTTGCCGGCTACGAACGTGTCCCGGTTGAACGTGACGTTGGAGTTCTCCGGCCCTTGAAAGATGACATACCCGGTCGCGTTGAAGGCGATGTTCTGGAACGTGAGGTTGAGCGCCTTGTTCTGGAGCGCGTCGCCGCTGGTCTCCATGTCCAGGAGGCCACCCACGGTCATCGTGCCCCCGCCGCCGGTCCCATCGAGCGCGAAGTTCTGGACGCTCGAGAGATTCAGGTTCATGCCGGAGTTGAACGTGACCGTCGCGCCCGGTGCGGACGTGATCGTAATCCCGGGAGCGGGTTTGCTTGTGCCCCGGAAGGCGCTGTAGTCGCCCGACGCGAGGCAGACAACCTGGCCGGGCGTCGCGTTGGCAATCTGCGTCGTGAAGTCCGCTGTGGTCGCATTCAGATCGCAACTGAGCGTCGGCGGCGGGGCTCCGAGGTTCCCGGTCCCGCCGACATTCGAGCCGCCACCGGCGACCGGCTGTAGCACCCCGTTGAAGGTGCCCTTGGTCCCTTTGCCACGGGTCGCGTATGCCGAGATGCGGCACAGGGAGTGGACGGGACGCCCGGTCCAAGAGGAGCGGAGCGAGTGCATCCGCCTCTGGTGTGCCTTCTGGGCCGAGCAGCGACCGTTGGTGGCGGTCCGGAAGTAGAGCCTGCCCCCTCGCCCGAGTACGGCCAGCCAGTAGATGTGGCCAGACCGAATCGAGGCGGACCTCACCCGGAGCGAGTTCCAGGCGCCTGTCTTCGGATGATTCAGAGTCCCCACGGTCAGAAGCGAGCCAGGGCGCCCATGGGAGTTCGAGTACAGGCCCGCGACGAGGCTCGTGGCTCGGTTCCGGGCGTCGATGAAGACGTGGATGGATGAAACCGATCCGGATCTCCGCCCCCGGAAGCTGAAGGATTCGGGCTGTCCTGCCGTGCTCGAGGCCGACGCGGATCCCACGGCGACATAGCCGAGCAGGACGGAAGGGTTGGCGGTGCTGGTACGAGCTGGAGCGACCGGCGAGATCGGCCGGGCGATTGCCGTCGCCCCCCCCAGACCGACGGCCACGACGAGGCTAGCCACGCACCGAGCCATCCACCGCATGCCGGTCCCTCCTGTTCTCGGTGTCACCACGAACCTATCGGCCGCTCAACCCGGACCCTCAAGTGCCCTCTTGTTCAGAGGATCAAACGGTCAGGTCGGTCGGACGAGTGTCCATTGTGCGGCCGGCAAGACCAGAGCAAACGTCCAGCCGGTGGTCGGCTCAGCTCGGCGACCAGCCGCGATTCGGTGGCACTTCCGTGGCGGCGGGCCGGCGGTGGACGCGCTTGTCGCCGACCGCTACGTCGCCGTCTGCGGACGAACCTGCCGGCTCAGACGTTGCCGCGGCGCAGCACGTGCCGCACCGTGTGAATGAGCAACTTCAGGTCGAGCCAGAGCGACCAGTTGGCCACGTAGATGTAGTCGAGGCCGACCATCTCCTGCATCGGCACGCGGCTACCGAGGACCTGCCACGGTCCCGTCATGCCTGGCGTGAGGTGCAGGCGGCTTCGATCGAGCCCGAGTACGAGTACATCCTCGTCGGTTACGAGCGGACGGGGACCGACCAGGCTCATCTCGCCCTTCAGGACGTTGAACAGCTGTGGCAGCTCATCCAGCGACGTGCGTCGCAGAAAGGCGCCGACGCGGGTAACCCGCGGATCGCGGCTGATCTTGAACATCCCGTCGCCAACCTCGCTGAGCGCCCGGAGCTGCTCTTTTTGCTCCTCCGCGTTCACGACCATCGAGCGGAACTTGAAGATTCGGAAGATCTCGCCATCGCGTCCGACGCGTACCTGCCGGAAGAAGATCGGTCCTCTGGAGTCAAGCCGGATGGCCGCCGCGACGATGGCCATCACCGGCCCAGCGATGACGAGCCCGACCGAGGCGGCGACGAGGTCGAACACGCGCTTGAGCAGACGTGACGAGCGCGAAAGGCCGAACGGTCTGACGCCGAGCAGCATCATGCCGTCGATATCCTCGAACTCAACCGCCGACCCGACGACCTCCAGCATGCGCGGGTGCAGGCTGACCTGTACGCCGGCTGACTTCGCCAGGCGGACGAGCTCCGTGACGCCGGTCGGCTCGCTCGGGCCGGGCGCGATGATGATTCTGTCGACCCGCAGCTCATCGACGAGGCGCCGGACGCCCTCGGGTCCTTCGAGGCGATCGATCTCGTTCGCCTCGAGCGGCAGCGTCGCGGCGACGACCGCACGGGCGCCGCTGCTCGAGAGTTTCTCTCGGATTCGACGCGCGAGCACCACATCGCCGATCACCAGGCAACGCTCCATCGCCGAGGCGCGACCGGACACCCAACGCGCCGACACGCGGCCGACCAGGATGGCCATGAAGCTCGTCAGCCAGAGGGCCGCGATCTGACCGCCCCAGAGGTGCCCGGCCACGATATGTGGCTGGAGGATGGCGATCGTCAGCGCGTAAAGGCCCGCGACCTGGACAAGCGTGGGCGCCTCGTCCAGCGTCGAGCGCAGGAGCCGGAGCTGCTCGCGGTCGTAGAGCCCGGCTATTTTGAACAGCAGCACGACAACTGGAGTGCCGGCAAGCGTGACCAGCTTCAGCCGGTTGTCGCCGAAGACGGTGAGCACGAGCACCAACGCCGCACCGGCGGCGAACACGTCGGCTCCACACAGGAGCAGCCGACGCAGTCCGTCCGCGCGTCGGCGTGACGGGGCGGAGCGCTCGCCGCCCTCGATGATCCGCAGCGGCCAAGCTCCTGGCCCGGTCAGCGCGCGCTGCGCAACCACGACCTCGGCTCCCGGAGCGTTGACTCCGAGCGCCTCCGGTTCGTGGATAGTCAACTTGGCCGCAAGTCCTGACGTCATGTGCCTTCCCGGTGGGGACGGATTCGTCCTCGTTGCTCGGATTCGCACTGAAGCAACGCGGTCGCGCGAAGAAGATTTGCTCGGCGCGGTGCAGGATCGGTCAAATCTCCACCTCCGGCGGCCACGCGAGATCCGCGCCGCGCGCCGTGGTGCTTCCCACTGCTAGGGACGCCCCCTCATCGAGCGCGGCGGCGGAGGCGTTGATCGTGGTCCGATCCACGTGAGGCTCTGCTCGTGCTCGGACAGTGGCCGGAAGGCGTGGGCGATCGCGAGGCCCGCGCGCCGCAACTGCGTGATCCAGTCCTCGTCTCGTTCGGGCGCGGCCGTGTAGCGAAGCGCGCAGGCGATCGCCCGTGGCACCTCACGGGCGGGAAGGCTCCAGACGGGCCCGGCCAACCTACCGATGTGATTCTCGAGGACGACGCGCTCCCGCACGTCGACCAGGTGCCGTGCCCACAGTTTGTGGGTGAGGCGTGGTCGCTCGCCGCCGATCACGGTGTCCATGACGGCGAGGCTCGACTTCCACATTCCCTGCCAACCCCATGCCCGCGCGAAGTGGTCAGCCCGTCGGCGATCGCTCCGCGCCAGGAGCACCGCCACGTCGAGAAGCTGGCCCACGCTCCCCAGCAGGCCGTCGGCCCACGCGTGGGCGACCAGCAAGACCGCGTGGGCGGCGGGTTCGGGAGCGAGGACGCCGGGCACGCCCACGGCACTCGGCACCGCGGTCGGGAAGAGGCTCTGCGGCGGTGCCGGCGCGACCCAGAAGGGTTGACTCGGGCGACCATGGACCTCGACCACGAGCGGCGCGCCTGGCCAGATGAGCGGCGGCAGGTGCTGAAGGCCGGCATACGCCGCCGGATCTCCAATCTCGACAAAACCGGCGCCGACCAGTGCGCGCTGCGCTTCGGCGGCGTCGTCTACGAGCAGATCGAGGTCGCTGAATGGGCGGTCAGATGGAACGGGATAGTGGGCGGCGACCTCGGGGCCCTTCATGAGCATGACGGCGCCGCCATAAGCGGACCGGGCTTTCCCGAGGACGAATCGGGCAAGCATGGCGCGCGCTGCAGCGGCGCGTTCTTCAGCCACGAGATCGGGCGCAACCGCCTGGCCACGCGATCGCCAGAGCCGCGCGGCGGCAAGGTGCAGGCGATGCGTGCGCAGTGCGTCGAGTGTCGGCGCTGTGTCGACCAGGCGGGTGATCACTCCGGCAAGCCAGAGCTCCTCGTCCGGCCTCAACTCTCCATGCGTAGGCCGTAGGCCATCCGCCGGTCCACCCGGTCCAGCGGACACCGGCGCAGTCGTGTGCACGTCTATCTAACGCGCACGCATCGGCTCCCCTTGCGGCGGGCGCGGGAGCGACGACACCGGCCGGGTGCGTTCAGATCAGCCCGCCGGTCGCGTCCGGGCCCGGATGACGCGCGTGGCATAGATGAGCCCGGACGCCAGGAAGAGCACTGCGCTGATCAGCAGCCAGGTGCCCAGGTAGTGAGTCAGATAGTGGCCGCTCAACTCGAAGTACCAGTCGCGATTCCGGCGCGAGATGAGCGGCAGGTAGATGATCAAGAGGAGCCCCGAGATCATCGCCGGTGCGCGTACGTGGTTGATGAGCGGCGGGCCGGTACGAACCGGTCGCGGTAACCGGGCGATAGCCGCTCGGAACAGGCGGTCGATCCCGATATAGGCCGGGACGAAGACGAGATCATGGGCGATGGCGAGTCCGAGGTACCAGACCAGCAGCACCTTCACGTCGCCGCCGCTGAAGATCCGAGTGAGCGCGAACGCCGCGATCGCCAAGCCGATGAGGTGGGCGAGCAGGTGCAGGGGGCCTGCTCCGTACCGGCGCCGGAAGCCGAGACGCAGTCCGCTTCTCATGCCGCCTCGAATCTGAGCTCGCGCACCCATTTGGTGTTGAAGTTCCCCGGCACGTTGGGCAGGATCACTCGCGCCGGATAGCCGTGGTCGAGCGAGATGCTGACGCCGTTGACCTGGAGGGCGAGGAGCGAGCGCGGGTCGTTGTAAAGAGACGGAGGGAAGGCCTGCGCGCCCTGTCCCGGCTGGAGCGTTTCTGCGCGAAGGATCGCCCCCTCGGGGGCATCCACCAGTCGCGCCAACGTCGCGAGCGGCACGCCGGTCCAGTGCTGGGTCGTTGACCAGCCGTCCGTGCACGCGATCGTGAGAGTTCGGCTGGACTGGGTCATCGCCAGTAGCTGCTGCCGGGTGAAGGAGACGGTTCGTGCCCCGACGACGGTAAGGCGCCAGTCGGCGCCGGTCATCGGTGAGGTGACACGGGCCCATGCCGCAGTGTGGGTCACCGGGAAGTCGTTGGGGCCGGTTCCATAAACGCGGCCGCGCGGCGCGAGCAGCGCCAGGCGCCGGAATGGGCCGCCGATCGACTCACCGGCTTGGACGCCGAGGATGGTCAGCGACGCGCCGCCGACCATCGCGAGCAGCCCTCGGCGACTGACCGTGGGAGCAGCCGGGTTGATGGGTGCCAGCCCTCCCGCCTCCGGCGGCTCGGGCACGGTCCGAGCCAGGTCGTCCATCAGCGGCTTCAGAGCACCTCGCTCCCGATAAGCGCGGCGTATCACCGGGAGCTTGATGCAGGCGTGCAGCACGAACAAAGCCCCGAACACCCATGCGCCGTAGTAGTGAACGACGTTGAGGTCGAAGCCCCCCGGGATCCATTCTTCCATCATCAGGATGCCCGTGGCGAACTCGACGAGGACGCTGGCGACCAGCGCGAGAAGCGAGATGCGCTCCAGCGCACCGGCCAGGCTCGAGATCATCGGCTGTTGGAAGAGCTTCGGCATGACCGACCAGAGCTTGGCCAGGACGATCGGGATGACCATCAGGCCAAAGGTCACGTGGACGCCCTGGGTGACCGCGTAACTCCACGATGGCCACGACGCCGGGAAGTGGAACAGCGCCGGGATGTCGCCGCTTGGGCCGACCCCGTCGTTGCCGGCGAACTGGGGGAAGTGGGCCCAGTGATCGATGAAGCCGGTCAGCGCGATCACTGCGATCCCCGGGACGAGCAGAGTGCCGAGGAAGGAGGTCAGCCACGGACCACGGATCGGGCTACGCCACGACTCGGGCCGAAACGGCGTGGCCGACGGCCGGCTCGAGCGGTCCGAGGATGGTTCCTGCGACGGCCGGCTCACCCGGTCGATTGCCGCCGGACCCGGGTTTGGGGACTTGGTAACCGACAAAGGTCGACCCCACGCTCGATTGCAGTAGTGATCAGACACGGCGCCGGCGGAAACTGGAGCCAGCCGGCGACACTCGCCGACTCAACGCCCCCGGAGCTCTGTTTCTTGCGTCCGGGCCCGCGTAAGCCGGCCCGTCGCGGAACCGTTGTTTTGGAGTGCAGTCGGAAGCTCAAGCGGCCGTGTCGGTGCGGGGCGTCGCCCGTCGCTTCGGGTCCAAGACCGCGTTGCGGGGCGTCGACCTCGTGGTCGGCCCCGGGGAGATCCACGCGCTGCTCGGTCCCAACGGCGCCGGGAAGACGACCCTGACGAGGATCATCTGCGGCCTGGTCGATCCTGACGCCGGCACCGTTCACCGCAGCGGGATCGTCGGCCTGGTCCCGTCCGGCGATCGGACCTTCTACCTGCGGCTGAGCGGCCGCGAGAACCTGATGTTCTTCGCCCGCCTCAATGGCTTCCGAGCCCGCGAGGCGAAACGACGCGCAGCCGAGGTGCTCGACGCGGTTGGCTTGGCCGATGCGGCGAAGCTGCCCGTCGGGCGCTACTCGCATGGCATGCAGAAGCGGCTGTCGGTTGCGCGCGCGCTCCTGGCGAATCCGACCCTGCTGCTGGTTGACGAAGCGACCCACGACCTCGACCCCGCGGGCGCCGCGCAGGTCCGGGTGCTGGTCGAGCGGCTCGCCGAGCGCGGGGCCGCGGTTCTGTGGACCACGCAGCGAGTCGAGGAGATCCGCGGCTTCGCCCACAACGTCAGCTTTCTGCACAACGGAAGCGTGTGCTTTGCCGGAACGGTGGCCGAGCTCATCGCGCGTGCCCCTTCTCAGCGTTACGCGGTCAGCATCCGCAACGGCAACCCGGTTCGGCCGCCTGACGCTGACTGGCTGCAGCGGGTGCTTGGAAAGACGGCACGGATCTTGGCTGGACCGGACGGCCCTGGGCATTTCCTGCTCGACCCGGCGCCACGCCACGCTTTCGGCTCGGTCATCGCCGAGCTCGCCGCCGCGGGCTATGTGGTGACCGCCTGCCGTCAGGAGCGGGCCGAGATCGAGACGGCGTTCCTGGCTCTCACCGCGGAGGCCACATCGTGAGCGCCCTGGCCGAAAGCGCAAAGGTCTCGGCGTTCGTCCGGCGCGATCTCCGCATCATGTTGAGCTACCGGATGGCCGCGGCGGGCGAGCTTGCCGGCGTGGCGGGTCAGGCCATCGCGTTCTCCTTCGTCGGGCGGCTGATCGACCCCGCCCGCCTGCCGGTCTACGCCGGCGCGCACGCCGACTACCTCGAGTTCGTGGTGATCGGCATCGCGATGAACATGATTGTGATCCTGATGCTGCACCAGCTGTCCACGGCGATCCGCAACGAGCAGTTGGCCGGCACGCTCGAGTCGCTGCTCGTGACGCCCACCCGGCTTGCCACGATCCAGACAGGGTCCGCCGCGTTCCAGCTCCTGTTCGTGCCACTCCGTATGGGGCTGTTCGTGGGAGCACTCGGGATCGCGTTCGGTCTGAACTATCACGCCAGCGGTGTCCTTCCATCCGTCGCGATCCTGCTCGGCTTCCTGCCGTTCCTCTGGGGACTTGGCCTGGTCAGCGCCGCGGCGGTCCTCACCTTCAAGCGCGGCAACGGGGCGCTCATGACCGGCGGAACCGTGCTCGGCCTGGCATCGGGGGCGCTGTTTCCGCTGACGCTGCTCCCGGATTGGGTTCGTACGATCGCGAAGGCGAATCCGCTGGCGATCGCGATCAGCGGGACGCGACAGGCGCTGATCGGTGGCACCGGCTGGACGTCGGTCGGCACCGACCTGCTCGAGCTCCTGCCTCTGGCGATCGTCGCGCTGGCGCTCGGCACGATCGCCTTTCGGCTGGCGCTGCGCCGCGAGCGCAGGCTCGGGACGCTCGGGCTCTACTGAGTCAGATAACGAGAGTCAGATCTCGACGAGCCGGCCGTCGGAGAAGCTGCCCGGGCTCAGCAACGGCTTTCCCGCGTGCTCGATCCAGGCGTGCGCCTCGAACTCGGGAGACGTGTGAACCCCGACCACCAAGGTGCTCGGGATGCCTCGTCGAGCCAACAGCCACAGGAGCACCAGCGACTGAGACAGACATCGAGCGTCGGTGCGCAACCCGGTCAGCGTCCTGATGACCGCATTGGCCAGGCGCGCCGAGGTCAGCCACTCCTCAGCCGATCCGGCCTCGGACGGCGCCGGCCGGCTCGCCGATAGGCTGCGAATCGAGGCGACGACTTCGCGGATGTCGCCCCGACGCATGCGCAGTCGCACACGCGCGTAGACGACGAGGATCTCGCTCGCCAGAGCCACCTTCGGAGGGGCGGCGTGACGCCGCGCGCCGGCTGCCCGGCTCGTCACGCCGGCTCGGCCACGAGGAGCCCGAGGTCAACGAGCCGCTCGCAGAACGCGACCAGATCGTTCTCGACCTCGGAGACATCGCGACCGTATTCGTCCGCCAAGAGCGCGGCCGCGCGGCTGACCGAGCTGACCTCCTCGAGGGTCTCGAGCATCCTGCCGCCGGTCGCGTTGACACTGTGGTACTTGCCGTCGGCAAGGCTGAGCACGACGGTCTCGTGCCCGAAGTTGCGGTAGACGACATCTTCCGGAACGCGAAGTCGGCTCGCGAGGAGCTGATTGCCGCGCTCGATGTTGTTCGTGACGCTCATGTACCCACTCCGGTTCGGATCCATAAACAGAACGTCCGGCCACCGCGTTTTCTTCCCGTCCGCAGGCGGGACGATGGTCCCAGGTGGGCTAGGCGACCAAGCGCCTGGCGGGCCGCAGGGCCGAACCTGCGGGGGATTCGGACAGGAGGCGCAGCACCTGGAGGGTGGCGGCATCCAAGCTGTCCTTTGACTTAGGGCGCTTCAGGACGACCGTTGGGAGTGTCGCCAGGTCGAGAAGTACGCGCGGATCGCGCGGATAGCCCTTGTCGCTTCGCACGATCAGGAGGCGACTGATCGCCTCTCGGTGGTCCAGTGGCTCGATTGTCGTCTGCTCCGAGGACCACTCGAGATGGAGCAGGCCGGCCAGGCGGTGCTCGGCGGCGATCGGGGGCAGGGAGAGGCGGTTGCGCGGGTCGCTCGGGCGAACGGCCACGGTCAGCCCGAATCCCGCCGCGTCCGGGCGCAGGTCGATGCAGCGCGGTCCCGCCATTAGGACACCGTCGCGGAATACGAGAACGTCGTCGGTGACGATCGGCACGCCGATGTTGTTCAAGCTGGCCAGGAGAGTGCTCTTGCCGGCACCCTTCGGTCCGACGACTGCCCAGGCGCCGGCGGATCCGGCCACCGCCCCGGCGTGCATCCCATCGGCGCCGCGCGCCAGGGCCAGATGAGACGCGACCCTGCCCAGCAGCGGATGCACGAGCTCGCCGTGCGCCGTGCCGGCGCGCACCCGGAGCTCCAGGCCGTCGAGGTCGAGCTCGAGCTCGGGAGCATCGGCTCGATCGTCGCTCGTCACCGAAACGCACGGCCAGTGCTCCGCGCCGGTCACTCCGAGCCAGCGGCCACTCTCGAGGCCGCGGAAGCGAAGGCCGTAGGCTGCGGCGGCTGGCACGCTCATACGGCGGGGGCGAGCTCGAGGTCGCGGTCGACTGCCGCGTAATGGTCAGCCAGCCAGGCGCTCTGGAGCAGCAGCGAGGTCCGGAAGTCCGGAACCTCGGACAGCCACTCGCGCCGTAGCGCCTCGGGGTCGATCAACCGCTCGTCGAGCCCTTGGCCCGACCACGATGCGGCAAAGACGCGCGTGTGCTCGCCGAAGAAGACTCGATTGAAGTACGCCTTGCTCGTCCGTCCGAGCACGTTCGCGGGCAGGAGGTCGCGGGCCAGTGCGTTCATCGTCGCAGTCCGGCTTCCCCATCCGCTGTGGCCGCCTGCCCGCGAATAGGCGGCTACGAATCCGGGATCGAGCAGCGGAGCGTCGACCCGGTGCCCGCCGGCTCGGGCGAGATGCTGCATCGCCCGGAACGGAAGCAGGACGTCGCGCCGGGCCGCAACGTGCTTGACGGCGGCGCCCCATAAAACCGGCTCCTCGAATCCCCTGCGGGCCAGCCCGTCGAGGCGTCGCCTCGTCGCCGGGCGCAGCCAGGTCATCTCCTCGAGCGCTCGCGCGCAGGAAGGCCTCAGCTTGCCCCGGACGCCTTTGGGGACCGCGCCGGCGAGCAGTCTGACCAGGTCTCGGCGTTGCAGGCCCCGCCTGCGACCGAGCAGATCGTGTACCGGCCGCCACTGCTGTGGGCTCAGCAGCTCGTCGCCGCCGAGACCTACGATCAGGCAACGCTCGCCTGCCGCCTCGAGCATCGGGATCACCGAGTGGGCGTTGGCCGGGAACAGCAAACCGTCGCGCAGCAGGTGCCGGCGAGCATACGGACCGATGAGGTCGAGCTCATCGCCGATCGGAATGCGATGCCAGTCCGGGATCCGGAGGTGCTTCAGGACAAGCTCCTGCCACTCCCGTTCGTCCGCCTCCGCGACGGGGGTCGGCATGCACAGCGTGATCGGCAGCGGCGGCCCCACGCCCGCCCGCCGGCAGACCAGCGCTGCGACGGCAAGCAGCAGCGATGAATCTCGGCCCCCGGAGAAGGCAACTGCCGGAGGCCCATTGTCCAACGTGCTCTCGATGGCCGACGCCAGCGCCGCAGCCGGCGGAAGGTCGGCTATGCCGACCTGCGGCGCTGAGCGCTCCCGCCCTCCGAGCGCACATCCGGCAACGGCTTCGAGCCGGCTCAGCCCGGGCGGGATTCGCAACGTCGACCTCTACGAGCCTATGCCGCCGTCGGCGATGGCGGTGCCGATGCCCTGCGACAGATCGGAGAACGAGTGCCACTTGTTCCCCAGGGTCAGCTCGGCAAAGCTGCCCAGCGTCTCGATCGCCGGCTTCTCGTAGGCCGGCTTGGGTTGCACTGCGGCTTTCTTCATGGTGCCTCGCTTGTGTAGGAGTGGGTGAGGAGAAGCTCAGGAGTTGGCATGGACCCGCCCGGGACCGAACCGCGCTCGGTGAGCCAGGCGTACTGGAGAAGACAGGCGCTTCGCACATCCGGCGTGTCGCTCAGCCAGGTGCGTCGCAGAGCCTCGGTGTCGACAACGGACTCATCGAGACCGGCGCCACTCCACCCCGCGGCGAACTCTCTGCTCGCGTCGCTGAAGAACAGTGGAGTGAGGTCTGATCCCGCCCGCTTGGCGAACACGTCGGCGGGGAGGAGGTCGCCGCACATCTCGAGCAGCATCGTCTTCAGGCTGCGGTATCCCCGCCACCCCCCGGCGCCCGCGATCGACTCCGCCACGTCGGGCCGCCGGAGCGGCTGGTCGACGGAGGTCCCGACCGCATCGCCGATGGCTCTGAGCGTGCCTGCCGCGCCGTCGAAGCAGCGGTGCGTGACCTGCGTGACCACCGCGCGGTCGAAGCGCCGAGGCACGTCGGCATGGCGGCGTCGCAGCCGCGCCATCGCCTCGCGCTCGGCTTCGGGCTTCAGCCATGGCATCGGCGGCGGAACACCTCGCCGACGCAGGGCGCGTGCCCGCCCGGAGGTCGGCACGAGCGCGGCGGCGAGCAGCGCCAGGTCCCGCTTGCCGGGTCGCCGATCCCGCTCGATCACGCTCACCAGCGGCGCCCACAACCACCACGTGAAGACGTCCTCGAGCCCGGTGATGAACACGAACACGCCGTCGCGTGCCGCCTCGATCAGGGGGGTCATCACGTATGCATTCGCCGGCCAGATAGGTCCGGTGCGGGTGAGCGTTGCACCGGCCACCGGCCCGACCAGGTCGAGGCTGCCCTCGGGCTCGACGCGCTCCCACTCGGCCAGCCCCAGGTGGGCGACGACCCGTTCCTGGACGCGGAGTTCCTCCTCAGTGACGAGCCCGGGATAGCTCAGCGTGAGGGCGATCGGATCGTCGTGGCCGCCGCGTCTGGCATAGCGGGTGGCGGTGGCCAGCCACATCGATGACTCGCGCCCGCCCGAGAACGGTATGTAGCACGGCCCTCGTCCAAAGGAGCTTGACCACAGCAGCGCGAGCGCGTCATCCATCGAGCTCGGGCGCGGCGCCTGCGGACGTGTGCCGTTGCACCCCAGCGGCATGCTGCAGGCCATATCCAGGAAGCCCATGTTGGCCGGATTACCGGCTGAAAACGCCCCTTCGCCCATCCTGGCAGCACCGTACCCGCTCCCGAGCGGGTTCCGAGGATGAAAAATGTCGTGATTTCGAGCTGCCACGAGTCCGTTCGCCGCCCGCGCCGCGGGACCGGCGCACTAGTTGTGCTTGTCAACCAACGGCTGAACAAGCCTGGCGCTTTCGCGCCTGGGCCACTAGTTGTCGTTCCTAGGAACTAGAACTCGTCGCCGTGGCGCAGATGCGAGAGCGCGGCCTCGGCCATCTCGGCGAGCTCCGGATGCCCCCGCTCGTACGCCCGCCGGTAGGCCGCGCTCGCGGCATCCGGGTCGTCACGCTCGAGCAGCCCTCCGAGATTGAACGCTCCGGTCGCGTCGCCCCGCTGATCGGCGCGGCGGTAGGCGGCCTCCGCGCCGGCCAGGTCGCCCCGATGCTCGAGCAGCATTCCGAGGTTGGCCGCGCCGCCCGCGTCGCCGCGTTGATCGGCCCGGCTGAAGGCCGCCTCGGCGCCGGCGAAGTCGCCGCGCTCGGCGAGCAGGGAGCCGAGGTTGAACGCTCCCGCTGCGTCGCCGAGTTGATCGGCGCGCCGGTAGGCGGCCTCGGCGCCGGCCAGGTCGCCACGCTGCTCGTGCAGCACCCCAAGGTTCGCCGTGCCTGACGGGTGACCGAACTCGGCCGCGCGCGCGTACGCGGCTTCTGCGCCGGCCAGATCACCCTTTTCGACCAGCAGGCCGCCGAGTCTGAAGGCGCTGCCTACGTCCCCGCGCTCTGCCGCCCGGTGGTAGGCCGCCTCCGCGCCGTCCGCGTCGCCACGCTGCTCGAGTAGTCCGGCTAGCTGGGCGGCGCCGGCGCCGTCGCCGCGCTCGTCGGCCCGCCGGAACGCGGCTTCCGCTCCGGCGAGATCGCCGCGGTCCGACCGCAGTCCGCCCAGGTTGGCGGCGCCGGTGGCGTCGCCGCGCTCGTCGGCGCGCCCGAAGGCACCCTCGGCGCCCGCCAGGTCGCCCCGCTGTTCGAGCAGTACGCCGAGGTTCGACGCGGCGGAGGCGTGACCGCGGTCGTCCGCATGGCGGTAGGCCGCTTCCGCTCCAGCGAGATCGCCGCGTTCGGCCAGCAGGCCGCCCAGGCTGAACGCCGCAGCGGCGTCGCCGCGCTCGTCGCCCCGTCGGTAGGCGGCCTCGGCGGCGGCTGCCTCGCCGCGTTGTTCAAGCAGCGTGCCGAGCTTCGCCGCGGCCGCCGCGTGGCCGCGTTCGTCAGCGCGGCGGTAGGCCGCTTCCGCACCCTCCTCATCTCCCCACTCGGCGAGCAGACGACCGAGGTTGAAGGCGCCGCCGGCATCGCCGCGCCGGTCGGCGCGCAGATAGGCGGCCTCGGCGCCGGCCAAGTCACCGCGGTCTTCGAGCAGCCGCCCTAGATTGGCCGCCGCGTCGGCGTCGCCCCGGTCGGCGGCTCGCGCATAGGCGCCTTCGGCGCCGGCCGCATCGCCTTTGGCCACGAGCAGCCCGCCGAGGTTGAACGCGCCGGCCGCATCCCCACGCTGGTCGGCGCGACGATAGGCCGCCTCGGCGGCGTCCACCTCGCCCCGATCCTCGAGCATCACGCCGAGGTTCGCCGCGGCGGCAGGGTGTCCGCCCTTGTCGGCGCGCTGGAAGGCCGCTTCGGCACCCGACGTCTCACCCCGCTGCGCAAGGAGCGTGGCGAGGTTGAACGCGCCTGAAGCGTCGCCGCGTTCGTCGGCCCGGCGGTAGGCCGCTTCGGCCTCGGACAACTTGCCGCGCTGCTCGAACAGCATGCCGAGGTTGGCGGCCGCCTCGGGGTGGCCTCGTTCGTCCGCGCGGCGGTACGCGGCCTGCGCGTCGGCCAGATTTCCCTGTCGCGCGAGCAGGAATCCCAACCCGAAGGCGCCCGCGGCGTTACCGCGCTGATCGGCGCGCCGGTACGCCGCCTCGGCGCCGGCCACCTCGCCACGTTCCTCGAGCAGCATGCCGAGGTGGGCCGCGGCCACGGGGTGCCCGAGCTCGTCGGCCCGCTGGAAGGCGGCCTCGGCCTGGGAGGTATGGTGATGTTCCGCGAGCATTGAGCCGAGATTAAACGCCGCGAAAGCGTCCTCACGTTCGTCTGGCGCCTCCGCCTCTGTGGCGGGCCGTTCGGCGGTGGCCGCGGCGCTCGGTTCGGCCCGGGCGGCGGTGCCCGGAGCGCTCAGCAGACCTACTGCGGCCAGCAGGTCGCGGGCTCGAGGCCGCGGGAGGTGGGGCTGAGGCCGCGGTAGCTGCGGCCGGCGCATTCGAGGCCCGGGCGGCTGGCGCCGCGGCTCGGCGATCGCGCCGGCCACGATCTCGGGCTGGGCGCGCAGGCGAGAGTGGATCAGCCACAGGGCAATCGCGCCGGCCACGAACAGCACCGCCAACACCCACCAGTCCCACCCGCCCTGCTGGGGTGCGATCGCCGCGCTCTTGGGCACGGGCTGGGCCGAACGGGCCGGCGTCGGCTGGCCGTTGCTCGCGCCTGTGTGTGCAGGCCGGCTGCCGTGGGCGGTGCCGGCCGACGGGGCGGCTCCTGACGGCTGAGCCGCCGGGGCAGCCGTGCCCGCGGTTGGCGATGCCAAGGCCGGCCCCGACGTCAGGGCCGACAGCGCGCGGGCCACGCGCAGCACGACCGACCTCACGCCGCTGGGCGCCTGGCCGCACTGGGTCTTGGCGTTGGCGCCCACGAGCCCGACCAAAGCCTGGCGCTCGAGGCGTCCCTCCTGGCCCAAGGTGATGTGGAGGATCCTGGCCACCTGCGGACGGGTGAAGCTGTGCTTCAGCCCGAGGCCGGTCCGCAGGACGAGCGCCGCGTTCTGCCGCGTCGCCAGCGACGACAGGCACCCCTTCAGACGCGAGACGAGACGGCGTAGCCGTGGCTCGGAGGGGAGGCGTCCGCGGCGCAGCGCCGCGGGGCTGATGCCGGCCATCGCGTCGGCGCCGGGTCGGAGTGCGGACGTCGCGGAGGCGCCGCCGTAGCCGGTGGAGCGTCCCGCGTTGGCGCCTCCAGCGCTCGAGCCACCGTATGAGCCGCCGGCGCCGGTGCTGCTTCCCGAGGGCGCACCGGTCGTGGGGGCCGTCGAGCTCGAGCCGCCCGCACGGACCGGCGTGGGGGTTGACCTCGAGGGAGATTGGGAGGTGGGGACGGACGGGCTGGGCAGGGCCGGCTTCGGCACGACCGCCGGAGGCGCGGGCCGCGGCACCGGCGGCGGCTTGGGGACCGTCACCGACGGGGTCGAGATGGTCGGCGTGGGCACCGAGACCGTGGGCACCGAGACCGTCGGCACCGAGACCGTGGGCACCGAGACCGTGGGCACCGACACCGTGGGCACGGAGACGGTGGGTAGCGAGACGGTCGTCGGTACGGTCAGCGCCGGGCTCGAGTGGGCTCCGACCAGCAGCGCCAGCAGTGTCGCGGCCAGGGCGCCGGCAAGGGCGCTGATGGTGAGACGCGCCCAGGCTCCGGCCCGCCCTACGAGCAGCCTGCGAACATCTCTCCGACCCCCTGACATTGCGTGCGATAGTTACCCATTCCTCATGGATCCAAATCGAGCTCAGCGCCAGCGCTCGAGCAGGTCCTCGTCGCTGACCTGCCGCACGACCCGCGCGGGCACGCCCATCACCGCCTCGCGCTCACCCACGTCGCGGGTGACCAGCGCGCCGGCGGCCACGAACGCCTCCTCGCCGATGGTCACGCCCGGCACCAGCACCGCCCCGCCTCCCACCCGGCAGGCCCGGCGAAACGTGGGGCCGAGCAAAGCCTCACCTGAAGCGTGGCGGCCCATCGTGTGGTCGTTGGTGGTCACCACGCCCGGGCCGAGGAACACGTCGTCCTCGAGGATCGAACCGGCGGTGATGTACACGCCGGTCTGGATCAGGACGCGGGATCCGACGCGGGCGTCGAAGTCGACCGAGGAGGCCCGCCCGACGACCGATCCGGGTCCGATCCGCGCCCGCTCGCGCACCTGGGCCTGGTCGCCGACGATCGCCCGGGCGCCGATGTGCGCGCCGGCGTACACCACGGCTCCGCAGCAGACCGTGGCGCCTGGCTCCACCACCAGCGGCCCGATGTCCGCCCCGGCCGCACTCGATCCCGGCCTCAACCGCGGTCGCTTTCCGAGCACCGCGCCGTCCTCGATCACACAGTCCTCGCCGATCTCCGTACCGGGGAGGACCACGGCGCCGGCGCCGATCTGGACGCCGGTCCCGATCCGGGCGCCGGCATAGACAACAGCTCCGGGGGCGATCGAGACGCCTTCGGCCACCGCCGCGGACGGGTCGAGGTGGGCGCCATTCATCGGCGCGGGAGTCTACGGGCCCAGCGTCTCCTCGAGCCGGGCGCGCAGGAACTCCTGCTCGGTCGGGTTGCGCGTCAGCTCGATCGCCCGCGTGTACTCCTGGCCGGCCTCGTCGTAGCGCCCGAGTCGGCGCAGCAGGTCGGCCCGGGCGGCGTGCAGCAGGTGGTAGCGCTCTAGCCCATCGATCTCATCCGTGAGCGCGAGCGCCTGCTCCAGCCGGCCGGTCTCGGCCACGGCGACGGCGTGGTTCAGGGCCACCACGGGCGAGGGCAGGAGCACCAGCAACTGCTCATAGAGAGCCGCGATCTGGGGCCAGTCGATCTCCTCGGCGCTGGGCGCCTCGGCGTGCAGCGCCGCGATCGCCGCCTCCACCTGGTAGCGCCCCGGCCGACGCAGCCGCAGCGCGCGGTTCAGTACGCGCACGCCCTCCTCGATCTCGGCCGTGTCCCAGCGTGAGCGGTCCTGCTCGGACAACACGACCAGCTCGCCCTGCGCCCCGGTCCGGGTGTGCCGCCGGGAATCGTGGAACAGCATCAGCGCGAGCAGCCCGAGCACCTCGGGCTCCTCGGGCATGAGCGACGCCAGCAGCCGGCCGAGCCGAACCGCCTCGGCGCACAGTTCGCTTCGGATCAGGTCGGCACCGGCGGTGGCGGCGTAGCCCTCGTTGAAGATCAGGTAGATGACCGCGAGCACGCCTCCGAGCCGCTCGGGCAGGGCGGCGTCGCCCGGCAGCTCGAACGAGATCCCCGCGTCGCGGATCTTGCGCTTGGCTCGAACCAGCCGCTGGGACATGGTGGCGTCGGGCATCAGGTAGGCGCGGGCGATCTCGGCGCCGGTCAACCCGCCGACGGCCTGTAGGGTCAGGGCGACCCGGGCCTCGGCGGCGAGCGCGGGATGACAACAGGTGAACAGCAGGCTCAGCCGCTCATCGCCCACCTCGGTCAGGCGGTCGGGCACCGGGTCGACCGGTGGCGCAGCCACTTCCGGGGCGGACTCCAGGTCGTCATCGGAGGTGTGCCGCCGGCGCAGCCGGTCGATGGCGCGGTTGCGTGCCACCGTGAACAGCCAGGCCGCCGGGGAATCCGGAGGTTCGTCCCCCCACCGCTCGAGCGCCAGCGCGACCGCGTCCTGGAGGGCGTCCTCGGCCAGCTCGAAGTCGCGCAGCCGGTGCACCAGCGCGGCCAGCACCTGGACGCGATGCTCGCGGTAGGCCTCCTCGACGGCGTTGGCAGGCATCGCGTGGAAAGCTACGCGACCGTGATCGTCCGCCGAGCCCGTGACGCCGACCTCGATGGGGCGGCCCGCATCGTGGCCGCGGTAGCCGAGGAGGACTTTCTGGGCGCCCAGCCGCCGGTCAACCTTCAGGAGCGAACCGAGCGCTTCCGCGAGCTGATCGAGCAGGACGCCCTCTGGGTGCTCGAGCACCAGGGGAACATCGTCGGGTACGCCGGCGCCCCCGAGACGGTCCCCGGCGTCCGCTCGATCGGCATGGCCATCCTGGCCGAAGCGCGCGGTCAAGGTGGGGGACGCGCTCTGCTCACCGCGGTCAAGGAGCACGCTGGCAAAACCAACGCCCACAAGATCTCGCTCGAGGTGTGGATCGACAACGCCCGGGCCATCGCCCTGTACGCGGCCGCCGGTTTCGAGGTCGAGGGCTTGCGTCGCGACCACTATCGCCGGCGCGACGGGTCGTTGCGCAGCACGCTGATCATGGCCTGGCGGGTGGGGCCGCCCAGGGAAGATCTGCCCATCGCGGGTAACTAACCTCTAAGAGAGAACTACGAACGGAGCGGATCAGATGAGCAACAAACTTCGCGAGATCGAGGCCCTGGGCCAGTCGATCTGGATCGACAACATCAGCCGCCAGCTGCTCGACGACGGGATCATGGCCCGTCTCGTCGAGGAGGACGGCATCAGCGGGGTCACCTCCAACCCGACGATCTTCGAGAAGGCGATGGCGCACTCCGACCGCTATGACGACGCCTTCCGCGAGATCATCGACGAGACCCAGGATCCGCAAGAGATCTTCGAGCGCCTCGCCTACCGCGACATCCAGGAGGCCGCCGATCTGCTTCGCCCGGTGTTCGAGCGGACGGATGGTCAGGACGGATACGTCTCCTTCGAGGTGCCGGCGTCGGTCGCCTTCGACGCAGGCAAGACGGTCGAGGCGGCCCAGCACTACAAGCGCGAGATCGACCGGCCAAACGTGCTGATCAAGGTCCCGGGCACCGGCGAGGGGGTCCAGGCCTTCGAGGAGCTGACCGCGCTCGGCATCAACGTCAACGTCACTCTGCTGTTCGCGGTCGAGCGCTACGAGGAGATCGCCGAGGCATTCCTCAAGGGGCTGGAGCGGCGCGCCGAGGCCGGCGAGTCGATCAACCGCAGCGCGTCGGTGGCGAGTTTCTTCGTCTCCCGCGTCGACAGCAAGGTCGACAAGGCGCTCGAGGGCACCGGCCACGAGGATCTGCGCGGCAAGGCGGCGATCGCCAACGCGCGGATCGCCTACGAGTCCTTCCAGCGCATCTTCAGCGGCCCCCGCTGGGAGGCCCTGGCCGCCAAGGGCGCGCGGGTGCAGCGACCGCTGTGGGCTTCGACCTCGACCAAGAACCCCGACTACCCGGACACGCTGTACGTGGACGAGCTGATCGGGCCGGACACGGTCAATACGATGCCCGACCAGACGATCGAGGCGTCTCGTGACCACGCCACCGCGGCCCGGACGGTCGACAGAGACTTCGAGGCGGCCCACAAGCTGATCGACGAGGTCAAGGCGGCCGGCGTCGACTTCGACCACATCGTCCAGGAGGAGTTGGTCGACGAGGGCGTGAAGTCGTTCTCGGACTCCTACGACTCGCTGATCGAGTCGATCAAGGGCAAGACCTCAGAGCTCGTTCACGCCGCCTGAGGTAAGCAGTGCGGTTCGTCGTCGTTGGCGGTGGGATCCTCGGGTTGGCCACCGCGCGTCAGCTCGGGATCTCCCAGCCGGATGCCGATGTTGTCGTGCTCGAGCGGGAGAGCGCACTGGCCCAGCACCAGACCGCGCATAACAGCGGCGTGGTCCACGCCGGGATCTACTACGCCCCGGGCTCGCTCAAGGCAAGGCTGTGCCGGCGTGGCCTTGGACTGCTGCGGGAGTTCTGCGGCCAGCGCGGCCTGCCCTACGACGCCTGTGGAAAGGTCGTCGTGGCGGTCGACGAACGCGAGATCGCGGGACTGCGGCGCCTCGAGGCGCGGGCGACGGAGAACGGCGTCCCGGGACTCCGATGGCTTGAAGGAACCGACCTCACCGAGGTGGAGCCGCACGTCTCCGGTGTGGCCGGCCTCCACTCGCCTGAGACCGCGATCGCCGACTTCGCCGCAGTCGCCCGGGCCTACGCGGACGACGTGACCGCGGCCGGCGGCCAGATCCGAACCGGTGTCGCGGTCACTCGGGTGCATCAGAACGGAAGCAACCCGACGGTGGAACTGGTAGACGGGTCGCGGATTGACGCCGACAAGGTCATCGTGTGTGCCGGTCTCCAAGCCGATCGCCTGGCGATGGCCTCGGGCGAGTCGGCCGAGCCTCGGATCGTGCCGTTCCGGGGCGAGTACTGGCAGCTGCGTCCCGAGCGCACGCATCTGGTCCGGGGGCTGATCTATCCGGTTCCCGATCCGGCTCTGCCGTTCCTCGGGGTGCATCTGACCCGCAAGATCGACGGGACGGTGGTGCTCGGGCCGAACGCGATCCTGTCGACGGCGCGCCACGCCTACGATCGCCGGCAGTTCGTCCTGCGCGACACCTACGACGCGCTGAGCTGGCCCGGCACGTTCCGCATGCTCCGCCGGCACTGGCGGGCCGGTGTGGGGGAGATCATCCGCTCCGCCTCAAAGCGGCAGTTCGTCCGGGAGGTCGCGCGCTACGTTCCGGCGGTCAGTCCCGCGGATGTGCTTCCGGCGGCCGCCGGCGTGCGGGCGCAGGCGATCGACCGGGATGGCTCACTGGTCGACGACTTTCGGCTCGGCACGCACGGCAATGTGACCTGGGTTCGCAACGCGCCTTCGCCCGCGGCGACGTCCTCCCTGGCGATTGCCGAGGAGCTCGTCGAGCACGCGTCGTAAGCGCGTCAGGCCAGGCGGCCCGGCGTGCCGAAGGCGGCCTGAAGCGCGCGGCGTACCTGCTCGACCGTGACCACGCCGCGCAGGACGCCCTCGCCGTCGACCGCCATCAGGGCCCCCAGACGACCGAGCGGCTCGGAGGAGAGAAGCTCGGTGATCGGGCGGTCCTCGCGCACCCACCAGCCCCCGTCGTGCTCGGGCTCGAGCACGGCCTCGACGGTGAGCCAGTTCTCGCCGCGGTCCTGGGCCGCGTCGACGCGTTCCTGGCGGGCGATGCCGAGGAACCGGCCGGCGTTGTCGATCACCGGGAACCACGACCAGCCGTAGCGGAGGAAAAACGAGTCCAGGGCCTCCGCTACCGGCGTGACGGAGGGAATCGCCACCGGCTGGCGGTCCATGATGTCGGACACGCGCACGCCCTCGATCCGGGCGCTCAGCGCGGTCTGGACGATCGCCGCCCGCGCGGACTGGTAAAGCAGGAAGGCGATTGCGATCAGCCACACACCGCTGAACGAGCGATACGTGAGGGTTGCCCACACGCCGACGCCGGCGAGCAGCAGGGCGAACCCCTGCCCGAGCTTCGCGGCCACCACGGTGCCCCGCTGCTTCTCGCCGGTGAACCGCCACACGATGGCCCGGGCCATCCGGCCGCCGTCGAGGGGAAACGCGGGTATCAGGTTGAAGATCAGCAGCAGGACGTTCCAGAACAGCAGCCAGCTGAGCGACAGGAGCACCGGGGTGATCCTGACCGTGGTGTCCAGCTGGGCGGCGTGGATGAGGCGGTGGGGGCCGACGATGGCCAGGTCGACGACGAGGCACAGCAGCACGAACCCGAACGTGGCCAGCGGTCCGGCGGCGGCGATCTTGAAATCCTCGCCCGGCGTGGCGGCGTCCCGGCTCATCTCGGTCAGCCCGCCGAACAGGAACAGGTCGATGCGGTGGACCACGATTCCATGTCGCCGGGCCATCAAAGCGTGCCCCAGCTCGTGCACGATCAGCGAGCCGAACAGGACCAGCACGGTGATCACCGTGGTCAGGTAGGCCACCCCGTCCGAGCTGTGCAGGACCGAGCGGAAGTCCCCCGACAGGAGAAAGATCATCAGGAATAGGATCAGGAACCAGCTGCGATTGACACCGATCCGGAAACCGAACAGGTCCATCAGCTTGATCGACTGGGGCCGCCGCCACATGCTGCAATGGTCGCACAGGCGCCGGGTAGGCCCAGCCAAAATCCCTACGAGATGAATCCCGCGAGCACCGATCCCTTCCAAGCGCTACGCGAGCGCATGGCCGCGCTCGCGGACCTGCGCAACGTCGCCCAGCTGCTCGACTGGGACCAGCAGACGATGATGCCGCCGCGCGGAGCCGCGGCGCGGGCGGAGACGGCCGCCACCGTGCAGCGGATCAGCCACGAGATGTTCGTCTCCGACGAGACCGGGCGTCTGCTCGACGCAGCCGCCTCGGCGCTCAACGGCGCCTCGGCCGACTCCGACGAGCTCGCGCTGGTACGCGTGGGCAGGCGACGCTGGGAAAAGGCGCGGCGCGTGCCCTCAGAGCTGGCCGCCGACATGGCCAGGGCCGCGTCGGTCGGCCAGCAGGCCTGGATCGTGGCGCGTGCCAACTCGGACTTCGCCGCGTTCGTCCCCTACCTGGAGCGCAACTTCGAGCTGGTGCGCCGCTACGTCGATTGCTTCGACGATCTGGACTGCGCGTATGACCCGTTGCTCGACGACTACGAGCCAGGAGCGCGGACGGCCGACGTGGCCCGCCTGTTCGACGAGCTCAAGTCCGAGCTGCTGGCGATCATCGAGGTCCTCTCCGAGCACGGCGATCGCGTCGACGACTCGGTCCTGCACGGTCACTTCCCGGTCGACCGCCAGCGCAGACTGGTGGCGTGGCTGCTCGATCAGATGGGGTTCGATCCCGCCGGCTGGCGGATCGACGACGCCGTGCACCCGTTCGCCGCCGGCTTTGGCAACCAGGACGTCCGCATCACCACCCGCTGGGACGAGCGGTTCCTGCCCACCTCGGTGTACGGGGCAATGCACGAATGTGGACACGGGCTGTACGAGGAGGGCGTCGCGCAGTCGCTTCAGCGCACCCCGCTTGGTCACCCGGAGTCGCTCGGCCTGCACGAATCGCAGAGCCGCCTGTGGGAGAACATGGTCGGGCGTGGCCGGCCGTTCTGCGATGTGCTCGCGCCCCAGATCGCCGAATTGTTCGACGGACCGATCGCCCACATCGATGGGGAGCGGCTATACGGCGCGGTCAACCGGGTGGTCCCGTCGCTGATCCGCGTGGAGGCCGACGAGGTCACTTACGGATTGCACATAGTGATTCGGTTCGAACTCGAGCAGGAACTCGTCGAAGGACGGCTGGCCGCGCGCGATCTGCCCGAGGCTTGGAACGCCCGCTACGAGGAATACCTTGGCCTGCAGGTGCCCGACGACGCGAACGGGGTGCTCCAGGATGTGCACTGGGCCTCGGGCCTGATCGGTTACTTCCCGACCTATGCGCTGGGCAATTTGATCGCCGGGCAGCTATTTGAGCGCGCGCATGCTGATCTGCCCGACCTTGACGCGCAGCTCGCGGCCGGGCAGTTGCACGAGCTGCGCGAGTGGCTGCGCCAGAACGTCCACCGGCACGGCGCCAAGTTCTCGAGTGCCGAGCTGCTTCCCCGAGTCGTGGGCGGTCCCATCGCGGTGGGCCCGTTTATCGACTACCTGAAGGGAAAGCTCAGTCAGGTGTACGACCTGGAGCTGTACTGAGCGCTTCCGCTGCCCTGTCCGGGCGGCGGGCTGACCGCTCGGCACGAGGCACGCTAGCGTGCCGCTAAACCGAAAAGGAGATGAATAGAGTGAGTGATTCCCCCGTTCGAGTTGCCGTCACCGGCGCCGCCGGCCAGATCGGCTACGCGATCCTGTTCCGCATCGCCAGCGGTCAGCTGCTGGGTCCCGAGACATCTGTGCATCTGTCTCTGCTCGAGATTCCCGATGCTCTGAAGGCGGTTGAGGGCACCGCCATGGAATTGGACGACTGCGCGTTTCCGCTACTGGCCGGAGTCGACATCACCGACGACCCCAACAAGGGATTCGACGGCGTCAGCATCGCGCTTCTGATCGGTGCGCGCCCACGGAGCAAGGGGATGGAGCGAAGTGACCTGCTGGAGGCCAACGGCGGCATCTTCAAGCCCCAGGGCAAGGCGCTGAACGATCACGCGGCATCCGACATCAAGGTCCTGGTGGTCGGCAATCCGGCTAACACCAACTGTCTGATCGCGCAGCAGAACGCGCCGGACATACCGGCTGAGCGGTTCACCTCGATGATGCGGCTCGACCACAACCGGGCCATAGCTCAGCTCGCGGCCAAGGCCGGCGTGCCGGTTCACGAGGTCACCAACATGACCGTGTGGGGCAACCACTCGCCGACCCAGTACCCCGACATCTTCAACGCCAAGGTGAAGGGCAAGAACGCCGCCGAGGAAGTCGATGACCAGGATTGGCTCGAGAACGACTTCATTCCCACCGTGCAAAAGCGCGGTGCCGCGGTGATCGACGCGCGTGGTGCGTCCAGCGCCGCGTCGGCCGCGAATGCCGCGGTAGATCACGTCCGCGACTGGGTGCTGGGCACTGCCGACGGCGATTGGGTCTCGATGGGTATTCCGTCCGACGGCTCCTACGGCGTGCAGGAGGGACTCATCTCCGGTTTCCCCGTCACCTGCTCGGACGGTGCGTATGAGATCGTTCAGGGACTCGAGCTAAATGACTTCTCCCGCTCGCGACTCGAGGCCACGGTGAAGGAATTGGACGACGAGCGCTCGACGATCAAGCGTCAGGAGTTGGTGTGAGAGCCGGCGGGTGGCGTAGGGCCGGCGGGGACTGACGACGGGATCTGGGAGCCGCCTCGCGGTGTCTCGCCGGCGCGAGGATGCGAGGCGGTGCTCCCGGTCCTTGGTTACAACAATCTCAGCTGGATGCCGGATGCCAGCCTTGGCCCTCGCGCTTGACCTGTCCGTCGGTGGCCAGGCGGGGCATGACGCGGTACAGATAGTTCGGTTCGATACCCATCTTTTCCGCGATCTGGGGGATGGTGATACCGGGCGACGAACGCACGAGCTCGAGCGCTTGATTGGCCCGCGTGCCACCCCGGCTGCGGCCCCGCGGCCGGCCGGGGCGACGACGAGCCGTGGTGGTGGAGCGCCGTGTGGACTGCGTCCGCGTGCGCGTGGCGCGGGGACGACCCGGTCCACGCCGGCCGCCGGTCAGCGCGCTACGCGCAGCCTCCAGCCTGGCCACCTCTTCCTTGAGCTCGCGCAGGCGATCATCGATCTCCTTCACCGTAGTGTCGACAAAGCCAGCCAAATGGGTCTCCCTCCGTTGGATTTGGCAGACAAGATACAACCAGTGAGTGTCGTTTTATCTGCCGCGCTCCAATAGTGCCTTAAGGCGAGCCAGTGAATTGTTGGCTTCGCGCTCCGATGTGGCGCCAACGATGAGGCGGCTGGCAACGTTGCCGAGGCGCCCCCCGGGCGGCATGAACTCGTTCGTGTAGGAGAACTCAGTCGGGCCGTCGCCGTCGCCGGACAACTCATACCGGATGCGCGCCACGGAGTGTGCGGGACCCTGTCCTTCCCACTCGGCGTGCTTCGGCGAGCTGACGTCGGTGAGGGTCCACTGCACGTTGAACGGGACACCGCGAATGTTCAGTACCTGGTCCATCGTCGACCCTCTGCGCAGCGGTTCGTCAGAGACGTTTTTGACCGACTTGTGGATCGTCACCCAGTCCTTGAGGCATTGTGGATCCATGACCGTCTCCCACACCCGCTGCATCGGGGCGTCGATCTCGATCTTCGCGTGGACCGTGCTCATCTCGCCGCGGACACTAACGGGCGATGGCCTCGCCGGGGGCCGCCCGGCGCCTCCCGGCTGCCTCGCGGAGGGTTGGAGCGGCCGATGTCGAGCCTCGTGCCCGGCCCGCGCCACAAAGCTGCGGAAATTGCGCCAGGTTTGCAGTCGCCCAAGAAAGTTGCCGCTGTTTGCAGGTATTTCGCCGGATGTGAACTTCTTGCGATTTCCGGAAATCGTCGTTGCATTCGGGGGGAGAAGTCGGGTTTGATGCTCGCCGACGTGAACGAGCTGCTTCGAGGAGGACAGGGCGTGACGAGTGGGCGTGGAGGGTCGGCGAGGGTCAGTTGCGAGGACTGCTTCTTTCGTCAGAACCTGCTCTGCGCGATATCGAGCTCGGGTCCCTGCGCGACCTACCGCCCCAATCATCCCGAGGGGCTGCGGCCGCCCAGCCAGCTGCAGTTCGTGTTCCGCCAGGAGCGGCGCCTGCAGGTGGCCTGGGCGTTCCCGTCGGCCAGCGAGCAGGTCGCACTGCACGCCGGCGTGTAGTGTTCCGAGCCATGTACTGGCCGTTGATCGGTGGGTTCATCGCGGTGGTGCTGGTCACCCTGCTGCTCGGCTGGATCATGGATCCCGCGCGCCGGGACGACAGCAACCGCCACTAGCTTGCGCGGCGGCCTGCGGGCGGCGCGTGCTTCTCCGACGGGGCCGGCCGGCGCCGCGACCGGCTAGATTGCCCGGCCGTGGAGCGGCTTGAAACCAGGCTCAAGGGTCCGGCGCTCCTGCAACCGATCGTGCACGGAGACGAGCGCGGCTTCTTCCTGGAGACCTACCGCCGGAGCGCCCTGGCCGAGTTCGGCATCGTGGACGAATTCGTTCAAGACAACCATTCGCGCTCCCGCGGCGGGGTGGTGCGGGGCATGCACTTCCAGCTCGGAATGGCCAAGCTCATCCGCTGCGCCCGCGGCGCGATCTACGACGTGGTGGTCGACCTGCGCCGCGGATCTCCCACCTTCGGTGATTGGGAAGGGGTGGAGTTGAGCGACGCCAACCACCACCAGTTCTACTGTCCGGATGGGTTCGCCCACGGCTTCTGTGTGCTCAGCGAGGTGGCCGACGTCGTGTACATGACCTCGGCTTACTACGACCCCGCGCGGGAGAGCGGGTTCGCCTACAACGATCCCGACGTGGGGATCGAGTGGCCGACCGGCGCCGAGCTGACCGCCTCGGCGCGAGACGCCGGCGCGCCGACGCTCGCGGCGATCGCCGACTCGCTGCCGTTTCAGTACCGCGGCTGAGGGCTCGGGGCGCCAACCGGCGAGAGCCCGTGCGCCAGCCACTACAGTGATCGCGGCATCTGAGGAAGGAGTGGCGTGCGGATCACCGTGCTGGGGAAGTCGCCATCGTGGCAGGACGCCGGCGGGGCCTGCAGCGGATACCTCGTCGAGCAGGATGACTTCGCTCTGCTGCTCGATTGCGGCAACGGGGTGTTCTCCAAGCTCCGCCATCACCTCGAGTACGTCGACCTCGACGCGGTGCTGATCAGTCACCTGCACGCCGACCACTTCCTCGATCTCGTCCCGTTCAGCTATGCGCTCATGTACGCGCCGCGCCAGCAGCCGGTGGCGGTGGGCGGCTGGCCCGGGACCAACAGCCCGGCGCACCCCGAGCTGTTCGCGCCGAAGGGCGCGCGCGAGGTGTTCCGGCACCTGGTGAAGTGCTGGGGCGATGAGGACCTGGTCGAGCGTGCCTTTCGCCTGCACGAGTACGACGGCCCCGACGAGCTGTCACTCGGACCTTTCGCGGTGCGCTTCTGCGAGGTGCCGCACTACACCCGCACGTTCGCGGTGGAGCTCTCGGCCGGTGGCGGGCGGTTCACCTACAGCGCCGACTGCAGCCCCAACGACGGGTTGGTCGGCCTCGCCCGGGATACCGATCTGCTCCTGATCGAGGCGACGCTGCCTCGTCCCGAGCGGACCGGCAAGCGCGGTCACCTGACTCCGGCCGAGGCCGGAGAGCACGGCCGCCGGGCCGGCGCCCGCCGCGTGGTCCTCACTCACTTCTCCGACGAGCTCGACCCCGAATGGGCCCGGGCCGAGGCCGCCGAGGCGTTCGGCGGTCCGGTCGAGCTGGCCTACGAGGGCGCCGTCTACCAAGTGTGAGCGAGCCTGCCGCGCCCTCCCTATTAAGCTCAGGAGCCAGATGTCCGAGAGCGAGCTGTTTGCAAACTTCGAGCGCATGCGGCGCGAGATGGATCAGCTTTTCGGCGACGTGTTCGGGATGTCCCGCCGGCGGACCGGCTTCATGCCGGCGGTCGACGTCTCCTACGCGCCGGACCCGCCGCGGGCGATCGTGACCGCGGAGCTGGCCGGGATCGATCCGGCCGAGATCGAGATCGAGATAGAGGGGCGCAAGCTGCTGCTGTCCGGTAACCGGGGGGTGGCCGGGTCGCGGACCGACGTCTACCAGCAGGTCGAGATCGCACGGGGGCCGTTCCGGCGCGTGGTCGAGCTGGGGGCCGACGTGCGCGGCCAGGATGCCAAGGCCACCTACGAGGACGGCATGTTGCGGATCGAGCTGCCGCTGGCCCATGACCGCGGAGCCCGGCCGGTGCGCGTCGCGCGCGTGGACGATCCGGCGTGATCGAGATCGGTACCGCCGATCGCCAGGCCCGCGACGTGGCGGTCGGCGCCACGCACGAGCTGCCCCACGAGGTCGGCGTGCTGCCGCTGCGCGACGCGGTGACCTTCCCCGACATGATGATCCCGCTGAACATCGGCCAGCCGCGCAGCGTCGAGCTGATCAACGACGTGCTCCGGGGCGAGCGGACGATCGCCATGGTGGCCAGCCGCAACGCCGAGATCGAGGCGCCCAGTCCCGACGAGCTCTACGAGGTCGGGGTGCTCGGGGTGGTGGCGCGGATGATCCGGGTGCCGGACGGCACGCTGCGCGTGCTGATCCAGGGCTCTCAGCGGATCCGGGTCGAGCGGTGGGTGAAGACCGAGCCCTACCTGGTCGCCGAGATCGAAGAGCTGCCCGACATCGTCAATCCGTCACCCGAGCTGACCGCGCTCATGCGCAACGTCCAGCAGACGTTCACCGACATCATCGAGCAGGTCCCGTACCTGCCCGAGGAGCTGCAGGTGATGGTGACCAACGTCGACGACCCCAGCGCGCTCGCCCACCTGATCGCCGGTGCGCTGCGGATTCCGGCCGATGAGAAGCAGGCGCTACTCGAGGTTCTCGACGTGAGCAAGCGCCTGCGCCGGCTTTCGGAGATCCTGGCCCAGGAGCTTGAGCTGGTGGCGATCGGCTCGAAGATCCAGTCCCAGGTCCAGTCCGAGCTCGACAAGGGTCAGCGCGAGTACTTCCTGCGCCAGCAGCTCAAGGCCATCCAGGAGGAGCTCGGCGAGACCGACGAGGTTCAGGCCGAGATCAAGGACCTGCGCTCGCAGATCGAAGCCATCGAGCTGCCCGAGGTCGTGAGCAAGCAGGTCGAGCGCGAGTTGTCTCGGCTCGAGCGCCTGCAGCCGGCGATGGCCGAGTACGGCGTGATTCGTGCCTATCTGGAGTGGATCGCTGCGCTGCCCTGGGACAAGCAGACCGAGGACAACCTCGATCTGGGGCACGCGCGCGAGGTCCTCGACGAGGATCACTACGACATCGAGCAGGTCAAGGAACGGATCCTGGAGTTCCTGGCGGTGCGGCGGCTGAAGCCGGACGCGCGGGGCTCGATCCTGTGCTTCGTGGGGCCGCCCGGGGTCGGAAAGACGTCGTTGGGGCGCTCGATGGCGCGGGCGCTGGGGCGTGAGTTCGAGCGGATCAGCGTTGGCGGCGTGCGCGACGAGGCCGAGATCCGCGGGCATCGCCGGACCTACATCGGCGCGATGCCTGGCGTGATCATCCGCGCCCTGCGCGACGCCGGGGCGCGCAACCCGCTGCTGATGATCGACGAGATCGACAAGATGGGCGCGGACTTCCGGGGCGATCCGTCGAGCGCGATGCTCGAGGTGCTCGACCCCGAGCAGAATCACTCGTTCAGGGATCACTACCTGGACCTGCCGTTCGATCTGTCCGACGCGATGTTCGTGACCACCGCGAACACGCTCGACACGATCCCCGGCCCACTGCGCGACCGGATGGAGATGATCCAGCTCGCCGGCTACACCGAGGAGGAGAAGCTCCAGATCGCGCGTCGATACCTGGTGCCGCGCCAGATCGAGCGCAACGGGCTGACCCGCAGCCGGATCGCGTTCAGCGACCCGGCGCTGCGGGTGATCATCTCCGACTACACCCGCGAGGCGGGGGTGCGCCAGCTCGAGCGCGAGATCGGGACGATCTGCCGCAAGGTGGCCCGCCAGGTGGCCGAGGGGACGGTGAAGCGGAAAGTCACGATCACCGAGCCGCGGGTGCGCTCAGCGCTGGGCAAGCGCAAGTTCTTCTCGGAGACCCGGCGGCGGACCGCGCGTCCGGGGGTGGCCACGGGTCTCGCCTGGACTCCGGTCGGCGGTGAGGTGCTGTTCATCGAGGCGACCGCGATGCCGGGGACCGGACGGCTGACCATCACCGGGCAGCTCGGCGAGGTCATGCAGGAGTCCGCGCAGGCGGCGCTCTCATTCGTGCGCTCTTCGGTTGCGGATCTGGTGCCGGGTCTGGCGGATGATTGGTTCGCGACGCATGACATCCATGTCCACGTTCCGGCCGGCGCCACCCCCAAGGACGGACCGAGCGCGGGCGTGGCCATGGTCGTGGCGCTGGCCTCGCTGCTCTCCGGCCGGCCCGTCCGCTCGGACGTGGCGATGACCGGCGAGATCACCTTGACCGGGCAGGTGCTGCCCATCGGCGGGCTCAAGGAGAAGGCTCTGGCGGCCCAGCGAGGCGGGATCCGCTGCGTGATCGCGCCCGAGCGAAACGAGCAGGACGTCGAGGAGATCCCCGAGCATCTGCGCAAGGATCTGTCCTTCCGTTTCGTGGCCACCGTGGAGGAGGCGCTCGAGGTCGCCCTCCAGCGGCGCCCGGCGCGCAGGCGCCCCCAAGCCCTGCAACTGGTCTGAAACGGCCGGGTTGAAGGGGGGCCGATGCGGGGAGAAACCCGACGAGGGGCCACGCGATTGGCGTATCCTCACACCAACCCTAAGCACGAGGGAGATCTATGGCACTACGAGGAAAGAAGTCCGTGGCTTCACAGGTGAAATCCGTGGACCTTTCGAGCATCAGCAAGGCGACCCCGTACATCCAGCGGGTGATTGAGGACGCCACGCTGCGTGAGAACGTCCGCACGGCGTACGACTCGACCCGCAGCGCGTACGCCCGCCTGACGAACGGCAAGGCGCCTGCCAAGGCCCTGCTGGAGGACAAGAAGCTCCAGCGCGACCTGCAGAATGCGGTCGAGGCCCTGCGCGAGGCGTCCAACGCGTTGAGCGAAGCGCCGAAGAAGCCGAACCCGCGCAAGAAGGGCCCGCGGCTTGGGCGCAAGCTCGCGATCGCCATGCTCGGATTCGGTCTGGCGCTCGCGGGCAGCGAGAGCCTCCGGACCAAGGTGCTCGACATGGTGTTCGGCAAGGAGGAGGAGTTCGAGTACACGCCGCCTCCGGCCACCGCGTCGACCCCGCCCAGCTCACCGGTCGGAGCCGCCTAGCCGGGCGTGCTCCGAACATTGCCCACGTGAGCGGAGGCGCCGGATGGCGCCTCCGGCGCGTTAAGATCGCCTCCAATGGAGGCGGCAACCCAACCCACCGTCGCGCGTCCCCGGTCCCGGGAGCTCTCGGGCGTCAAGGCGGCCCGGATCGTCGAGGCGATGCGGGCCAGCGTGGCCACGCGTGGCATCGCCGGCTCGACGTTCGACCATGTGGCGGGCGAGGCGGGCGTCTCGCGGGGCCTGCTGCACTACTACTTCGGCACCAAGGAGCAGCTGCTGATTGAGGTCGTGCGCCGCGAATGCGACGTGCGCACCGAGCGCCTGGAGGAGGCGATCGAGGCAGCGGGGAGCGCCGAGGCCGTGCTCGACGCGCTGGTGCGCAGCTTCGAGGACTGGCTGGGCGACGGCCCGGCGCCGGTGATGATCTACGAGATGCTCACGCTCGCCCAGCGCAACGAGGAGATCGCCGCCGAGCTGGCCGAACTGGGGCGGCGCACACGCTCGCACCTTGCTGACGCGCTGGAGCGCAAGCGCACGGGCGGCGTGGTCTCGCTGCGGGCCGAGCCGGAGCTCGCGGCGATGTTCCTGTTCGCGCTGGCCGACGGGGTGATCGTCCGCCGGCTGAGCGAGCCCGAGCTCGACATCGGCCCGCTCACCGAGCAGGCGATCGCGGCCGCTCGCGCCGTGCTGAGCTGAGACTCCGGTAGGCGCGTGCGCCGACTGATCGCCCTGGGGGTGGTCGGGGTCGTGCTCCTCGTGCTGGTCATCGCCCAGTTGGTGCTGCCCGGGATCGCCACCCGTCGGCTGCGCGACCAGCTGGCTCGCTCGGGCACCGTGCTGTCGGTCAAGGTCAGCGCGTTCCCGGCGATCGAGCTGTTGTGGGGTCAGGCCGACAGCGTGGTCGTGCGGATGGGCCGATACGAGGCGGGGGCGAGCGAGATCGGGAACAAGCTCGGCAGGGCGGCCAACGTGGGCACGCTCGACCTCTCCGCACAGGAGGTTCGGTCGAGTGCTCTCACGTTGCGGGACGCGCGGCTGCACAAGCAGGGCAACCAGCTGATCGGCTCGGCGACCGTCATGCAGTCCGACCTGCGCGCGGCGGTGCCGTTTCTCGACAACGTTCAGCCGGTCGCCTCCTCCGGAGGCCAGCTGATCCTGCGGGGGACCGCCACCGTGCTCGGGATAAACGCCACCGTCGACGCGGTGGTGGCGGCGCGCGACGGGGCGCTGGTGGTGGCACCGGACGTGCCGTTCGGCGGGATCGCCACGATCACCCTGCTCAACGACCCGCATGTCCGGGTGGAGTCGGTCGGCGCGACTTCGGTGCCCGGGGGCTTCCGGCTCCAGGCCCAGGCCCTGGTCCAGTAGCCGCAGGGTCAGGGATCGGCTTGCAGCGCCGCCACTCCGCGGACGTTGCCGGAAGCGACGACGGCGCGAATCGACCGCGGGTCGTTCTTCAGGTAGCGATCGAGGAACGCGATCGTCACGCGCTCGACGATCCCCAGCTGCGGCTGCTCGGTCGTGTACGGCGGAAGATGGGGAGCGCCCAGCAGCTGGAGCAGGAACTTGGGCCGCGGTGCCACGTTGAAGAACTGGTAGGTGTGTATGGGGAGATTGGTCGTGTCGGCGGTTCCCTGGGCGGCGAGCAGCGGAGGGCTGGGAGCCGGAAAGTCGAAGCCGCCCACCCCGGGGATCTCCGCGCCGGAGAGGATCACGGCGGCGCGCACCCTTCGATCTATGAAGTGGCGGTCGTAGGCGACGGCCAGCGCGGTCTCGCCCCCGTCGGACTGACCCGAGACCGCGATTTCGCGGCGATCGATCAGCCCTCCGAACAGCCCTCGC
Organism: uncultured Solirubrobacterales bacterium; assembly: GCA_963834675.1. Lineage (GTDB taxonomy): Bacteria > Actinomycetota > Thermoleophilia > Solirubrobacterales > Solirubrobacteraceae > Palsa-465. The sequence goes on along the minus strand of CAWICS010000004.1, from coordinate 1,287,940 downwards.
CGCGCGGCGTCGAGCGCGAGCATCCGCGAGATCACGAAGCTCATGTCGCGGGGCTGATTGACGATGTCGGTCTCATTGGGGCCGCCCGGGGCGTGCGCGTTGCCCAGCGGAAAGATCGGCGCCGCCACTACGAAGCCCGCCCCGGCCCAGGCTTGCAGCAGCCGGGCGTAGGGTCCGGGCGTCACCGCGAAGCCGTGGCCGAAGATCACGAGCGGAAACGGGCCACGGGCGCGGGCGGGCGGCGCGCCGGGCACGTCGAGCCGCGACGTCGGGCCGAGCACGGGGTAGCGAATCACCGTGACCAGCGTGCGCGGGACCGGCTTACGCCCCGGGAAGCGCACGGTCCGGCTGTGGTCCACGAAGGTCAGGGTCCGGATGCCGACCGAGAAGCGTGCCTGTGGGGCGGCCGGGCGCGGCGGGGCGGCTAGGCGGGGCGCGGCGCTCGGCGGCGACGCGGTCCCGAACAGCGAGAGCAGGACCGCGATCAACGCACCGAGCGGCGGGATGCCCGTGATCAAGTTCCCTCAGCGCAGGTAGACGGCGAAGAAGTCGCGGTCGTCCGGGGTCAGGTAGCGAAGCGGTGATCGCACCATATCGGCCAGCAGGTTCGAGGGATGCCCGGCGCCGGGGAACCGATAGGTGATGAAGCTCGGCCAGTAGGCGTTGATGTCGAGCTCCATCGCGCGCACCGCGCCGGCGTGGACGAGGATGCGCGCCAGGGATGCCACAGTCAGGTCGTTGGCGGCGGCGTAGATCAGATTGCCGCGACGGTCGATGCCCACGCCCGAGCGCCACACGTACACCTTGTTGCCCAGCGTTGCGCCCCACTCAGGGCCGTCGGACAGGTTCGGGTTGACGTGCCCGTGGTTGACGATGAGCGGCAGGTCCTGGCGCGCGAAGGACACGCCCGGACCGGCGTTCGGGCCGTGGTGCCAGGCGACGATGTCGATCCGGCCGCTCGCGTAGCGCACGATCGTGGCCAGCCCGTCGTGGAGAGTGGCATAGGTGTGGCCGTCGTAGGCAAAGCCGCCACCCGAGTCGGCCAGCTTGAACCCGCTGTTGAATGTCGCCACCAGCCCGGAGCGCAGAGCGTGCGGCACTTCCATCGGCCCGCGGTTGGTCATCGAGACCGCCGGCTCCTTCAGCCCGGGATACAGCTGTACGGACGTGCGTGTGTGGTCGATCCAGGCCACGCCGGCGACCACGTGCGGATAGCTGGGGTCGGGTCGATAACTGGTGATCAGCACCGGCGGGCGCGGGCCTCCGCCCGCGAACGTGGCGTGCCACTCGCCCTCGCCAGGGAGCGCGGGGTGGATGATCGGCGTGAGCCGCGGCGGATGGTAATGGTGCACGCGGCGATGGACGGCCACCCCCCGGAGGGTCGGGAGAACGCCGGACTGCGCGGGGAGGGTGCGCAGGGCCCGTCCGCCCTTGGCGGGAGCGTTGAGCGAGTAGTACCAGTTCTCGACCGTGTTGACGAGGCCGCGGGCGCCGTTGTCGCGCATCCACTCGACCGTGCGAATGCCCAGGCTCGAGTCCGAGCGTTGCGTCATCGTGCTCACGTAGGAGATGAGCACCGGGACCAGGCAGAGCAGGCCGGCGACCAACGCGACGCGGCGCGCGCGCCGCCAGCGCGACGGCGCTGACAGGCTGCCCGGCAATGGGGAGGCGGCGGCGCGGTGCGGCAGGACGACGGGTGAGCGCTGTGGTGAGAGCACGGCCGACTAGGTTGTACACGCCATGGACGGGCGCAAACCCGAGGGTGAACGAGTCCTCACTGAGAACCTACGTTGCGTTGAGGTAACCGACATACGCTGCTGACGATGTCACTGGTCCATGCCGGCGTCCGGCCGTGACTCATAACGCGCCCCTGGTCGACGTGGCGATCGGGGTGGCGGTCGCGACTCTTGTGCTGATCCTCGCCCCAGGCTACGCCGTGGTGGCGATCATCGCCATCGCCGTACTGCTCGTGGTCGGGGTGAGCTTCGCCGTCACGGGTTGGCGCAGTCGGCGGGCCGGCCGCCGGCGCCCGGCCTCCGCGAGGAGAAACTTCGGGCGCGGCGGTGGGTTCTAAACGGCGAGCATGACCCTGGAGCCGGATCGCCTCACTCGGCGCGCTGTGCTGCGCGGCGCCGCGGTGGCGGGGGCGGCGGCGCTGGTCAACCCGAGCGTGAGCGTCGCCGGCACCGGGCCCGTGTTCACCCGGTACGTGGGCGGGTTGCGCGCCGGGGAGACGGCCCCGATCGACGCCGCACGGCCGTTCGCGCTGGTCGGTGTGCAATGGAGCGGTCCCGCGACGGCGCGGATCGAGTTGCGCACCCGCAGAGTAGCGGCCGGCGGGAGTTGGGGACCCTGGGTGAGTGCGTCGGTCGGCGGGCATGGCCCTGACCGGGTCACGACGAGCAGTGGACGCTTCGGCGAGCCGATCTGGACCGGCCCGGCGGATGTGGTTCAGCTGCGCACCGCCGGCGCGGTCAACGGGGTTCGCCTACACTTCGTCGCGGACCCCGGGGCGATCGATGAGGGCCAGGCAAGCGCGGCGCAAGCCTTCCCCCTCGCCCAGCCGAACCTCGACGCCGGCCCCGGCCAGCCCCCGATCATCGCCCGGGCCGCCTGGGCGCGGGGACACGCGCCACCGAGGCACGCGCCCGAGTACGGCACGGTCAAGGTCGCGTTCGTCCACCACTCCGAGACCCCCAACGGCTACGGACCCGGCCAGGTCCCGTCGATCCTGCGCTCGATCTTCGTGTTCCACCGCTACGTGCGCGACTACTTCGACGTCGGCTACAACTTCGCGGTCGACGCGTTCGGGCGGATCTGGGAGGCCCGCGCCGGCGGGATCGACCAGGCGGTGCTGGGCGCGCAAGCCGGCGGCTACAACTTCGAGTCAACCGGGATCGTCGTGCTGGGGAGCTTCTCGGCCGCCGCGCCGCCGCCCGCCGCGCTCGGTGCGCTGACCGCGCTGCTGGCCTGGAAGCTCGCGCTCCACGGCGTGCCGGCGCTCGGGCGGGTGCCGGTGCTGGTCTCGGCCGACGGCGCCTCGTATACGCCGTACGCGCCCGGATCGCATGTGTCGCTGCCCCGGATCGCGGGCCACCGCGACGGCGATCAGACCAGCTGCCCGGGTGACGCCCTTTACGCCCGTCTCCCCGCTATCCGCCCGCGGGTGGCCGCACTGGCGGGCAGCCCGGCCCACCTGACCATCGCCGCTCCCGTGCCCGCGCAACCCTCGGGGACCCCGGTGACGGTCACCGGCCGGCTCACCGACCTGCACAGCGGCGCGCCGCTGGCCGGTGCTCCGCTCGAGGTCCAGCAGATCACCGGCATCGACACCGCGACGACGATCGCCACGCTGACCACCGACGCCGACGGCGGGTGGAGCTACACCGTGACCCCGGCTGTCAACACCCTGTTGCGCGCGCTGCACCGCACGTCCCCGGCGTGCGTGTCGGACCTCGTTGTGCTGGCGGTGGCGCCGGCGGTCACGCTCACAGTTGACAGCGCGGTGCCGCTGACGGTAAGCGGCACCGTGAGCCCGGCCGGTCTGAGGGTGACCATCGACTTTTACCGGGTGCTGAACGGGTCCGGGCGGCGAAAGCTTGTGAAGTCAAGGCAGGTCGCCGCGCCCGGCGGCCAGTTCACCGCCACCTTGCGCCGGCTCGCGCCCGGGCGTTACGTGGTGCTCGCGAGCACCACGGCCAGCGCTCGCTACGCCGTCGGCGCCGCTCCCCCCGCCTCGGTGGTCATTCCGTCCGGCTAGGAATGTCCGATCGACGACGTGATCGGCTATTGCAAGATGCTCGCGCTGGCCGGGGTGGAGCCGCTGTACCGCGAGTCATAGCCGCGGCATCTCGAGCCTGAGACCCGCTCCGAGCTGTAGCCGCCCGCAAATCAGCCGAACAGCTTGGGCGCGCGCATCAGCATGCGCAGGCTGCCACTCGGGCGGACCTTGCCGGTGAGGAGCGCTCGCCAGGGCCCGGTGCGACCGGACGCGATCTCGACCCAGTCGACCAGCCGGCAATGGAAGGTGAGGTCGGCGTCCTCGACCCGTCCCGCCGCCACCGAGGTGCGCCCGTTGTCGATTCGCAAAACCCAAGGTTCGGCATCCTTGAAGTCCCATTGGATCTTGGCCCCCGGCGCCACCGACGGGTCGATCTGCCGGCGCAGGCCGTCGAACAGCATCGCGGTGGCCTCGGGGTTGGGCGTGACCGGACCGTTCGGCTCGCCCAGGTAGCCGGCGCGCAGCAGGGTCAGGCCCCGCCGCGCCCGCTCGAGCGGCGGCAGGTCGAAGGGGAGGCCCAGGCGCATGGAGGTGGGATCGAGGCCGGCGGCACGGAGCCGTCCCTCGATCGACTCGGCCCCCTGGGCGAAGACCTCCTCGAGCGTGGAGCCGAACGCCGTCACGTAGCGCTCGTCCCAGCCGGGCGGCACGAACACCGCGGTGGTGAACGGCAGGACCTCGCGCAGCAGGTCGGCGATGGCCGGCTCGCACTCGGGGTCCTCCCGGACCAGGTCGGCGATCATCTTGACCCCGAAGCCGATGTGGCGCTGCTCGTCACGGGCCACGTTGGCGATGCCCGAGCGGAAGCCCGGAAGCAGGTCGCGCCGAGTCAGCCCTTCCTCGATGAAGTGCTGGCCGGGCTGGGCCAGCGAGGCCTCGATGACCAGGTGATAGAGCGTTATGGCCTGGGCCAGCTTCGGCTTCGAGCGATCGCGCCGTAGCTCGGCGGTCATGCGATCGAGCCGCTCGAACACCTTGCGAAAGCCCCAGGTCAGCGTCGCGCGCGTCTCGTCCAGCGAGGAGCCGACATCTCCCCCGGTGCCCGCCACCTCCTTCAAGAACCGGGCGAACAGCACCGCGTGGCGGGCCTCATCGACCTGCTGGGTGGCCAGGAAGTACTTCTGCTCCTCGCGCGGGGCGGCGTCGATGAACGGGGACAGGTTGTCCGCGACCGCGTCCTCGCCGTGGAAGAACAGCGAGTAGGTCCACAGCGCGCTCCGGCGGTCCAGCTCGGTGAACCGCTCCGCCCAGTGTTCGCGATCGATGGTGAAGTCGATCTCGGTGGCGCGCCAGTTGCTCTGCTCCCAGCGCGCGTACAGGTCGGCGTAGGAGATCTGGTCGGCGGCGATCGCGTGGGACGGCATGGCGTGCTCAGTCCGCGAGCTTAGGGGACCGCCAGGGCTCGCGGAGCCGCTCCTCGATCACGTCCCCGAGTTCGCCGATGGCGATCCGCACCTGGGCCAGGCTGTCGCGGTCGCGCAGGGTCACGGTGCGGTCCTCCAGCGACTGGTGATCGATGGTCACCGCCCACGGCGTGCCGATCTCATCCTGGCGGCGGTAGCGCCGCCCGATCGCGCCGCCCTCGTCGTATTCGGACTGGACGCGGTTGCGCAGGTCCTCGTAGACCTCGCGGGCCAGCTCGGGCTGACCGTCCTTGCGCACCAGCGGGAGCACCGCCACCTTCACCGGCGCGAGCACCGGGTGCAGGCGCAGCACGGTCCGCGCCTCGCCCTCGATCTCGTCCTCGTCGTAGGCGTCGACCATGAACGCCAGCATCGCCCGGTCCGCTCCGGCGGCCGGCTCGATCACGTGGGGGACGTAGCGATCGCCGCTCGCCGTGTCGACGTACTCGAGCTTCTGGCCCGAGAACTTGGCGTGCTGGGTCAGGTCGAAGTCGCCCCGGTTGGCGATCCCCTCGAGCTCGGACCAGCCGATCGGATAGAGGTACTCGACGTCGCTCGTCGCGCTCGAGTAGTGCGAGAGCTCGTCCGCCTCGTGGGGCCGCAGGCGCAGGTGATCGGGCCGGATCCCCAATCGCGTGTACCAGTTCATGCGCTCGGCCAGCCAGTGCTCGTGCCAGCGCTGGGCCTCCGGCGGCGGCACGAAGAACTCCATCTCCATCTGCTCGAACTCGCGGGTGCGGAAGATGAAGTTCCCGGGCGTGATCTCGTTGCGGAAGCTCTTGCCGATCTGGGCGATCCCGAACGGCGGCTTCTTGCGCGAGAACTGCAGGTAGTTCTTGAAGTTGAGGAAGATCCCCTGGGCCGTCTCGGGGCGCAGGTAGACGGTCGCGCCGGCCTCGCGGACGGGTCCGACCGTGGTTTCGAACATCAGGTTGAAGTCGCGGGCCTCGGTGAGGTCGCAATCGGGCGTCTCGCCCGGGTGCTTGGACGGCTTGCGGCCGCACGCCGATTGGTCGATGTGATCGGCCCGGAAGCGCAGCTTGCAGGTCCGGCAGTCGACCAGGGGGTCGGTGAACCCGGCCAGGTGGCCGCTCGCCTCCCACGTCCGGGGGTGCTGGATGATCGCCGAGTCCAGGGCGACCACGTCGTCGCGCTCCTGGAGCATGGCCCGCCACCACTGGGCCTTTACGTTGTTCTTGAGCAGTACCCCGTAGTGGCCGTAGTCGTAGCTCGACCCCAGCCCGCCGTAGATTTCGCTGCTCGGGAACACGAACCCGCGCCGCTTGGACAGCGACACGATCTTGTCCATGGTGACGACGTCGGTCATCGCGCCGAGCATGCTAGTGGTCGCTCACATGAACACGGTCGCACCGAGAGGTGCGACTGGTGGATGCCGGGCGAGGACGCAGGATTCGACGTGTAGCAGCGCTACATGAGGATCCGAGGACAAAGCACGGCGCCGCCAGGCGTGCCTCGAATGCGAGCGCATTCACGTGAGCGACCACCTAGTGACACGACGAGTCTGTGGGACCGCGCGCTTGCCGTCGGCGATCGGTGGGTAGCGGGTCGTCCAATGAGGTACCGACTCACCCTGATCGCGATCCTTGGCGTCATCGCCCTCTCGCTCGCCGCGTGCGGAAGCTCGTCCTCGTCCTCGTCGGGCGGTGGAGGGTCGGCGGCGGCCGCCGGCTCGACCAGCTCGACGACCAAGTTCGCCAAGACGAAGTTCGTCCTGCACGCGGGGCTCGCGTTCGGTGCCTTCCACCGCTGGATCTACAAGCCGGCCAAGGCGGGAGAGCTCAGCCACCCGTTCCATCACCCGCTGGTCGCCGCCAAGGCGGCGCTGGCGGCGGCTTTCACCTACCACGAGCTCAAGCTCGCGCTGGCGGATGCTCAGGCTGATCCGACGCTGTCGAAGCTCGTCGCCCCGATCACCGCGCTCCAAAACAAGATCCACGGCGTGGAGGGGAGCGTCAAATCCGGCGGGACGAGCGCGTCCGACGCGACCGGGCTCGACGGCGCCGTGTCATCGCTCAAGAGCCAGGCCGCCGGCAGCGGTCAGCCGATCACCGAGCAGGCACCGGCCAGTCCCAGCGGCTGAGGCACCGGAGGCGTTGGCACTCTCCGCTTGAGAGTGCCAAAACCCAGGGCTATACTTCCTGAAGCGATGCCGATCTACGAATACCGGTGTGAGCAGGGACACACGTTCGAGGTCCTACAGCGCATGAGCGACGACCCGGTCCAGATCTGCGAGACGTGCGAGGCCCCGGTGGCGCGAGTGTTCCACCCGGTGGCCGTCCACTTCAAGGGATCTGGCTTCTACAACACCGACTACGGGACGCGCAAGCGGGCGCGCGAGAACGCCAGCTCGGACAGCTCCAAGAAGGAGACCACGTCGAGCTCGGACTCCTCGAAGTCCTCGGACTCCAAGTCCCGCTCCTCGGATAGCAAGAGCTCGAGCAGCGCTTCCTCGAGCTCATCGAGCTCGAGCGCCTCGTCTTCGGACTAGCGCCTCCGCACGTCAGCGCGTCAGCGTGATCTTGAGCGTCCGGGTCTGCGTCGCCGTGGTGCCCGTGCCGGCCAGTGTGATCCGAATGGTCAGGACGAGCGGTCCTCTGGCCGCGAGGTGTCGCGCCGCCGCCCGGGAGAGCTTGAGCACGATCGCGTGCTTGCCCGCGGCAAGCGTCTGAGAACGCTGCAGGAGCACGACGGTCGCCTTCGGATTGCGCTTGCCGGCTGCGCCCTGCCGGGTCTGCGACAGCGGGATGGTGATCTGGAAGCTGACCCGGGTGCGCAGGCTGACCTGCAGGCTGAGCCGGAGCCCGTGGGCGGTGGCCGCGGCGAGACGCTGGCGGCCGGCGCCGGTGAGGTTGGCCACCAGGATGCTCGGCGGGGTCGTGCCGGTGGGTGGGACGGTGACGGGAGGTGAGACCGGGGGGGTCGGGGTGGGCGTCGGCGTCGGCGTGAATACCGGAGGGGGCGTGCCGGTCGATTGGACCGGAGCGGGCGCGACGACCACCTGCTCGGTGGTGGTGCCGATGAGCCCCAGCTGATCGGTCACGGTGAGCGCCACGGCATACGTGCCTGCGGCGGTGAACGTGTGGCTCGCGTGCGGGTTGGCGCCTGTGTCGCTGCGAGTGCCGTCGCCGAAGTCCCAGCTGTAGTCGGTGATCGACGACTCCGGATCGCTCGTGCTGCTCGCGTCGAAGCTCACGGCGGCGTTCGGGGCGGTTCCGATCTCGGATGTCGTGAACGCCGCGGTCGGCTCGTCGACGGTGACCTGTTCGGGAATCGACGCGGTGGCACCGAGGTCGTCGGTCGTGGTCAGGGTGATGGTGTAGACGCCGGGAGTCGCGAACGCGTGGCCGGTGGAAGCGCCTCCGCCCGTATCCTGCGGCGACGAGCCGTCCCCGAAGTTCCAGCTGTAGTCCACGATCGATCCGCCGGGCGCGGCATTCGATGCAGAGGCATCGAAGCCAACCGTCGTCCCGGGCCGGACGACGCTCGGCGAGGGAGTAAAAGCCGGGCTGGGGGGGCTGTCGACAATCACCGTCGCGGTGCTCGGACTGCTCGTGCTGCCCGTCTGGACGGTCAGCGTGACCGTGTAGGCGCCTCGCGTGCTGTAGGTGTGGATGGTCGACGAGCCCGACCCGGGCGGCGTCTGGTCACCGAAGTCCCACGAGAACGTGCTCCCGTTGGGCGGGTTGACCGCGGCGAAGGTCACCGGGGAGCCCGGAGTGGCCTGGCTCACCGTGAACGGCGCCACGGTGATCTTCTCGGTCGCGGTGCTGCTCACCTCGAGGTCGTCTGTGATGGTGAGCGTCACCGTGTAGGGGCCCGGCGTCGTGAAGGTATGGCTCGCGTGCGGGTTGGCGCCTGTGTCGCTGCGGATCCCGTCGCCGAAGTCCCAGCTGTAGTCGGTGATGGAGCCTCCGGTGCCCGCGGCCGAACCGCCGGCGTTGAACGCGATCGTCGCGCCGTCCGGGATCGCGCTCGAGGAGGACGTGACGCTGGCGGTTGGAGCGTCGTCGACGGTGATGGTCTGCGTACTGGTGTCGGTCTGACCGTTGCTCGTGATCGTCAGCGTGACCGTGTAGGTGCCGCGCGCGTTGTATGCGTGTGGGGTGATCTGCTGCGTGCCGGCATCCTTGGTCGTGCCGTCTCCCCAGTTCCAGCTGTAGTCGCTGATCGAGCCGCCGGTCCCGGAGGTCGAAGCCGAGGCGTCAAAGTTCACCTGGGTGCCCGGCGAGGCGGTGCCCGGCGATGCGGTGAAGGCCGCCACCGGGGCGCCGGCCGGAGCCGGCTCGGTGGCCAGTGTGTAGTCGTAACCGTAAGTCGTGCCCATGCTGTTGTGCGCGACGAGTCGGTAGTGGTAGGTGGTGCCGGGGATGAGCTGCGACAGGTAGCCAGTCACTGCCACCGGTGCGGCGCCGGCGCCGATATCGATTGGCGAGGACTGAGTTCCGTAGGCCGTCGTGGTCCCGTACTGGATCGACCAGGTGGTATCGAGCCCGTTGCGGTAGATACCAGCGTCGATCGTGGCTCCGTGCTCGCTGACCGCCGCCGTATACGTGTTGGCGTTGGCCGTGGTCACCGAAGGCCCTCCGATGCCGGGCGCTCCCACGACGACCGAGCCCGAAATCGACCCGACTCCGGTCGGTCCGTCGTAACCTGTCCCGGCGTTGCAGATATAGGCGATCGAGGTGGCGCACATGCCGGTGGAGCCGCTCACCACATCGTTGAGCGCGCCGCTCTGGCCGTAGGCCCACGCCGGTGTGGCCCCGGCGACACCGGTGATCGCGTAGTAGGCCGCGACCAGCGGGGTGGAGAGGCTGGTGCCGCCGATGAGGCTCCACGTTCCGTGGTTGTAGACGGTGAGGCCCGTGTTCGGGTCCGCGTCCGCCGAGAGGTCCGCGTAGGCTCGCCCGTCGCAGCCCTCCGCGGGCTGGTACGCCGGCCGGTCGAACTGCAGGTCACAGCCGGACCCGCCACCGTCCTGGCCATTCCACGACCAAGCCCCTTCACCGAAGCCGCGAGGAGTGAGCTTCGACGCCGGAGCCAGACTGGTGCCGCCGGCGGCGGTTACTCCGGGCAGCGCGGCCGGGTAGTTGTTCTCGCCCGGCCCGGGGTACCCCGCGTCTCCGGTTGCCGCCACCGTGGCGACGCCCGAGAACGTGCTGAACCCGGGGGGGACGCCGTTCGCCATTCCCCACCAACTGGCCGAGATCTGGTTGGCCCTGAGGTTCGCTGCGGTCTGCATCGCAGCCTGAAGGTCGGAGAACTTCTCCGAGTTGGCCTCGACGAGGAGGATGTGGCAGTTGGGGCAGACCGCGGATACCGCGTCGAGGTCGAGGGCGATCTCCTGCTGCCAGCTGGCGTTGCCCGCCGGCAACGATGAGGTCCCGGTCTGCCCGACCTTGCGGAAGCAGCCATTCGACGTCGTACAGGCCGGCAGCGAATACGTTGAGCGGTAGGTGCTGAGATCGGTCTGTGCTGTCGGGTCGTCGTAGGCGTCAACCACCGCCACGGTGTCGCCAGACCCGCCGTTCTGTGAGAGGTAGGCCAGATCGTAGGCCTGCTGAAGATACGCCGGGGTGTCGGGTTGCGGCGGGCTCACCGAGGCCACCGAGGCAGGCTTGGCGTGGGAGACCCGCGCGGGGATCACTCGTCCCAGGGAGGAATACTTCGCGATGTGCGGGCGGACCAGCGCACCGCTCGTCCGCAAGACGAGCGCCTGCGCCGCGCACGCGGCACGGCCTGCCGAGGGCCGCGGGCAGACGGCATGCGCGGTCACCTGGCCCGGGTTCAGGCCGGTGGCCTGGCGCAGTACCTGCGACAGGCCGCTGCGGCTTGGCGCGGGACTCGGCACGCCCGGCCTTACGCTGCTATGCCGCGCCAAGGCAGGCCTGCTGCGGCGCGATAGGGCGGCACGAGACCGCTGGGCGGCCGGTGCGAGAACTGGGGCGATGGCACGGACCTGGGCGACCCCGCGGGCGGACGCCTGCGCATGGGCCGAGCCTTCAGCCCGCAGCACGTAAGCCGCGCCCCCGGCGAGGACGACAATCAGTGCGGCACCGAGCCACCGGCCGTGACGGCGAAACCAGTCGTTCATGCGCTACCGGCTAGACGCTTGTTCGAGGCGATCGGCCGCCGGAAGGCCGAATGTCCGCAAAACCCACACTCTCCATATCGGCAGCGATCCGGATTCCTGAAGCCCGCCGTACGCCGGGGTCAGATCCCCGACAACCCTCATCCGTTCATCAGCTTCGAAACCGCCTGCTGAACCGCTCCCGGAGTGATCGTGAGCGCATCGCCCACGCCCGGGACCACGGACCCGCCGGTCGGCTTGAGGATCTGGACCGGGGCCGAGCCGCCCACCTCGGACGCCACGGCCATGCTGAGCATCGTGAAGCCGCCCATGTCGGTGCGGACCGCCTGGGGTGCGTCCCAGGAGGCCCAGGGGAGGTGGAAGAACGTGTGGGCGGATACGACTTGGCTCTTGATCGCGTTGAGGATCTGCTGCTGGTAACCCTCGCGCGTCAGGTCGTTACTCGCCGGATTGCAGGCATTCTCTCGGGTCCGGGCCAGCGTCAGGGCCTGGATCCCGGTTAAGTGGTGGGTCCCCGGCCGAAGGTTCAGCGTGAAGCCACCTTTCGCGGTCCCGCCGCTGATGTTCGAGCAGATCCGCCCGGTCTTCACGTTGACCCCGCCGATCGCGTCGATGAACTTCGGGAAGTTCGCGAAGTTGATGATGACGACGTGGTTGATCTTGATCCCGGTGAGCTGTTCGACCGTCTTGATGGTCAGCGCCGGCCCGCCGAACGCGTAGGCCGCGTTGATCTTGTTCGAGCCGTGACCGGGGATCGAGACCAGCGTGTCGCGGGGGATCGACAACCGTCGCGACGTCCCGCCGCCGAGCCGCCACAGCATCAGCGTGTCCGACCGGCTTCCGGCGTCATTCGTGTTGGCCCCAGCCTCGTGCGTTCCCTTGGGTCGCTGGTCGGTGCCGATGACCAGGATCGTGTCGGTCCCCGTGATCATGTTCGAACCCGAGGCCAGCGCCGCCTCGGCGTCGGAGGGGACGCCGCTGGACTGCGACGAGGCGCTGATCAGGAACACGACGAACGACAGCAGCAGCCACGCCACGAGCAGGGCAAGCAGGCCCAGGATCACCCGCTTCGGAGTGACGCGCCCGCCCCGTCGCTCGCGTCCGCCACCGCGGTAGGTCCGGTAATCGGCCGGAATACGGAGCTCGTCCTCCTCGCCGCGCAGGCGTGCCCTCAGGCCCTTGGGTCCCGCGCGGTAGAGCTTGTAGGTGGGCTGTTCGAGGTCGCTGGGCATGTACCCATATAGTGACGGCATGCCGGGCCGGCGCACGATTGGCGTCGACATGGGCGGTACGAAGCTGCTGGCTGGTGCGGTCGATTCCGAGCTGTCCGTGCACCACCGCGTCCAACGCAGACTGAACCGCCTCGACCAGTCCTACCTGCTCGACGTCGTGGTCGATGCGGTCGAGGAGACGCGCGAGAACGCCGGCGGTGACGTCGATGGTATCGGCTTCGGAATCCCCTCCCTGATCGACCAGCGGACGGGGAACGCGGTGGTCGCGGTCAACCTCCCGCTCAAGGACATCCGGTTCGCCGACGTCATGGCCGAGCGTCTCGGCCTGCCCGTGTTCGTCGACAACGACGCCAACCTGGCGGCACTGGCCGAGCATCGGGCAGGGGCGGCGCGGGGCGCCAGCGAGGCGGTCGTCCTCACCATCGGTACCGGGATCGGGGGCGGTCTGATCCTGCGCGACCAGCTCTATCGCGGCGCGGTCGGCGCCGGCGCCGAGCTCGGACACGTGGTGATCGACATGGACGGTCCGCCCTGTCAGGGCAACTGTCCCAATCACGGCTGCGTCGAGTCGCTCGCCTCGGGCACCGCGCTGGCCCGCGAGGCACTCCGCATCGCCCGCGAGCGTCCCGAATCCGGGCTGGGGCGAGCCCTGGCGGCCGGGCGCGAGCTCGAGGGTCCGCTGGTCACCGAGCTGGCCCACGACGGCGACCGGGCGGCGATCGATGCGATCGAGCTGATCGGCACCCGGCTCGGGGTGGCCATTGCCAGCTTCACGAACATCTTCAACCCCGAGGTGGTGGTGATCGGGGGTGGGGTCATCGGCGCCGGCGAGCTGCTTCTGAACGCTGCCCGGGCCGAGACGGCCCGCCGGGCGCTGCCCCCGTCTCGGGACATCGTGGAGATCGTGCCCGCGGCGTTCGGGGTCGAGGCGGGGATGATCGGCGCCGCGGCGCTCGCGTTCGACGGCCTGGAGGAGAGAATGTGAGCACCGGCCGTCTCATCGTCTGCCCGACTCCGATCGGCAACCTCGAGGACGTCACACTGCGCGTGCTGGCCGCCCTGCGCGAGGCCGACATCGTGGCCTGCGAGGACACCCGCCGCTCGCGCGTGCTGCTCGAGCGCTACGGCGTGGGGGGCAGGCTGGTCAGCTATCACGAGCACAACGAGCGCCAGCGCGCCGGGGAGCTGGTCGCCAAGATGCGCGAGGGAGCGGTGGTCGCGCTGGTCTCGGACGCCGGGACCCCGCTGGTGTCGGATCCCGGCTTCGTCCTCGTGCAGGCGTGCGTGGCGGCAGGGCTGGCGGTCGAGGTGCTGCCCGGCCCGTCGGCGGCTCTGGCCGCGCTCGTGGCGAGCGCGCTGCCCGCCGACCGGTGGCGCTTCGCCGGCTTCCTGCCGCGCAAGAAGGGCGAGTTGCATGCCGCGTTTGACGGCCCGGAGACGCTGGTTGCGTTCGAGTCGCCGAAGCGTGTTGCCGGGTCACTCGCGGTTTTGGCGTCGCTGGATCCCGAGCGTCCGGTCGCGGTGTGCCGCGAGCTGACCAAACTGCATGAGGAGATCGTCCGCGGGACCGCGGCCGAACTGGCGGCGCGGTACGCCGAGAATCCCCCGAAGGGCGAGGTGGCGCTGGTGGTTGGCGGCGCGCCGTCGGTCGTGGACGAGATCGGGCCGGCGCTGGAGGCTTTGACGCGTCTGGTCGACGCCGGCGCCAAACCGCGTCCGGCCGCGTCGGTGGTATCGGAGCTGACCGGGGTGCCGGCCAACCGGCTCTACCAAGCGCTGACGGCGGATTAGACCCGCCGGCTACCGAACCCGGTCGATCTTGAACTTGACGGCAATTCGGGCGGCGTGGCCGTCGGGGGTGTGCCTACAGGTGCCCGCGGCGTTGCGCGCCACCCGGAGCAGCGTGCAGCGAAACTGTCCGAGGTAGGGGTTGTTGCCTGCGCCGACGATGCGAACCCCGACCGAGAAGCTCCGCCGGGGCGACTTCGCCCAGTCGATCGCGGCCCTCACCGCCACTGAGAAAGCAACCGCGCACCTGGCGTCTGCGACGGTTGGGTGAAACCCTTCGACGCCCGGACCAATCCGGCGCCGGATGTTCGCGGCGGCCCGGTTGGAGATGGAAACCCGCTCCGGCCCGCGCTGCGCCCAATGCGGCGAAACGAGCGAGCCCGCCTGCGCGGTCCCGCACCGAACGAACGCGGCTGCCGACGCGGTGGCGGCGCACGTCGCCCATAGCACCGCGGAGATCGCGGTGGCGAGAATCAGCCGACCAAGCCGCGGCATCGTAGGCAGGCTACCGCCGGGCAGGGATGTCCGGCGGAACCGGCCCCATGGACGACGCGCCGCAGGCGCGGCCCAATAAAGTCAGTCGTCGCGCGATGCCCTTCTACATCACGACCGCGATCTCGTACGTCAACGGCGTGCCCCACCTGGGCCACGCCTACGAGGCGATCGCCACCGACGCGATCGCCCGCCACATGCGCCAGCGCGGCGAGGACGTGTTCTTTCTCACCGGGACCGACGAGCACGGCGAGCCGGTGGCCGACGCCGCCCATGCGCAGGGGCTCGAGCCGCGTGCGCTGGCCGACCGCAACGCCGAGCGGTTCAAGGCGCTGATGCCCCAGCTCGAGGTCTCCAATGACTTCTTCATCCGCACCACCGATCCCGAGCACATGCGGCGCGTGCAGGAAGTGCTCCAGCGCGTGTACGACAACGGCCACGTGTACAAGGGCGTCTACGAGGGCTGGTACTGCCCGCGGTGCGCGGACTTCAAGGTCGAGAACGAGATCCTCGACGGCAACCGCTGCCCGATCCACGAGATAGAGCTGACCCGCGAGCAGGAGGAGAACTACTTCTTCCGGCTCTCCACCTTCCAGGAGCCGCTCGAGCGACTGTTCGCCGAGCAACCGACGTTCGTGATGCCGCCTCACCACTACAACGAGGCGCGCTCGTTCATCGCCTCGGGGCTGCAGGACGTGTCTTTGAGCCGGGGTCGTTTGACGTGGGGGGTGAAGGTGCCGTGGGACCCCTCGCACGTGTTCTACGTGTGGTTCGACGCGCTCTTGAATTACTACACGGCGCTCGGTTACGCGCGGCCGGGTGAGGATCTGACCGAACGCTATTGGCCCGCGACGTATCACGTCATCGGCAAGGACATCCTCAAGTTCCACACGATCTTCTGGCCGGCCATGCTGATGGCCGCCGACCTTCCGGTGCCCGAGCACGTGTTCGTGCACGGCTTCCTGCTGGGCAGCGACGGGCGCAAGATGAGCAAGTCACTCGGCAACGTGCTCGACCCGTTCGAGGTCATGGAGCAGTACGGGACCGACGCGCTGCGCTTCTACCTGATGCGCGACGTGGCCTGGGGCAGCGACGGCGCGGTGGGCATCGACGCGGTCCGGACCCGGTATGAGTCCGAGCTCGCCAACGAGTACGGGAACCTGGCCAGCCGGACGATCGCGATGATCCTGCGCTACCGGGACGGCGTCGTGCCCGCGGTGGCCACCGACCGCGGGCTGGCGGCCGACTTCGACGGGCTGTCCGAGAGCGTCGCGGACCGGTTCGACCGGGCCGACATCACCCAGGCCCTCGAGATGATCTGGCAGCGCGTGCGCCGGCTGAACCGCTATGTCGAAGAGCGCGCGCCGTGGCAGCTCGCCCGGGACGCTTCGGAAGCCGGCGCGCTCGACGAGACGCTCGCGTCGCTGGCCGAGGGCCTTCGGGCCGTGAGCGTGCTGTTGCATCCGTACATGCCGGCGAGCGTCGAGCGCCTGCTCGCGGCGCTGGCCGGCGACGGGCTCGGGTATGCCGGCGCATCGTTTGGCCCCCGCGGGTCCGGGGCGCAGATCACCGCGCTCCAGCCGCTCTTCCCGAAGCGCTGATCCGTGGTCGATAGCCACACGCACCTCGAGATGTGCGATCCGCCGGACGCGGAGCTGGTGGCGACGGCGGCTTCGGCCGGGGTGTCGCGGATGGTCACGATCGGGATCGACGGCGCCTCGTGCCGTGTGGCGCTCGCCGCGGCCGAGGATTTCCCGCAGGTGTATGCCGCGGTTGGGCGACATCCCAACTCGGCCACCGGGTTCGACGATGCCGACCTGGCCGAGCTGGCCGCGCTCGCCGCGCATCCCAGGTGCGTGGCGATCGGCGAGACCGGGCTGGACTTCTACCGAGACGGGGCGCCGCGGGAGGACCAGGAGCGGGCCTTCCGGGCTCAGATCGGGCTGGCACGCGAGGTCGGCAAGCCGCTGATCATCCATACCCGGGCGGCTGACGACGACACGCTGGCGATGCTGGCTGCTGAGGCGGACGGGTTGCGCGTGATCCTGCACTGCTTCTCGATGCCCGACCGGATCGACGAATGCCTCGCGCACGAGGACTGGTGGATCTCATTCGCCGGGAACGTCACGTATCCGAAGGCGGAGGCGCTGCGCACGGCGGCCCTGCGGGTGCCTGCCTCGCGATTGCTGGTCGAGACCGATGCGCCGTTCCTCGCGCCGCAGCCCGTGCGCGGCAAGATGAACCAGCCCGCCCATGTGGTGATGACCGCGCAGGCGCTGGCCGTCGAGCGCAGGGTTTCGTGGGACGAGTTCGACGCGGCGGTCGACGCGAGTGCGGCCGAGGTGTACGGGTGGTCAAGCTAGGCCAGAACTTCCTGGTCGACCGCAACATCCTGGATGTGATCGAGCGGCTCGCGGGGGTGGGCTCGGAGGACGTGGTGCTCGAGATCGGCGGGGGCCAGGGGGTGCTTTCCGAGCGGCTGGCCGGCTCGGTGGCACATCTTCATGTCGTCGAGGTCGATCGGCGCCTGTCGGATGCGCTCCGGGGCGTCTTGTCGGGTTTTGGCAACGTCACGGTCTGGATAGCCGACGCGCTCGATCTGGATCTGGCGTCGCTCGATCCGGCGCCGACGGCGGTCGTGGCGAACCTGCCCTACTCGATCGCCGCCACCGTGATCCTCCGCACGATCGAGGAGCTGCCGTCCGTGCGGTCCTGGGTGGTCATGGTCCAGCGCGAGGTCGGCGAGCGGCTGGCCGCGTCGGTAGGCGATCCGGGCTACGGGGTGCCGTCCGTGCTCGCGCAGCTGGCCTGCGAGGTACGGGTGCTCCGGGCGGTGGCGCGCACGGTGTTCCGGCCGGTGCCGCGGGTCGACTCGGTGCTGGTGGGGCTGACGCGCGTGCGCCCCGCCGCCGATCCCGCGCTACGCGCCGTCGTTCACGACGCGTTCGCCCACCGGCGCAAGGCTCTGGCCGGGTCCTTGGCGCTGGCCCCGGGGGCCCTGCCGGGCATTCGTGAGAGGGCTCGGGAGGCCCTAGTCTGGCTGGGCCATCCGGCCGACGAGCGCGCCGAACGCCTGTCGCCCGAAGAGTTCCGCGCGCTCGCCGCCGCGCTTCGGTACGGGTCGTGACGCTGGTCGCCCTCGCGCCCGGAAAGGTGAATCTGTGCCTGTTCCTCGGGCCGCTCCGCGACGATGGGCGGCACGAGGTGGTGACCCTCCTCGAGTCGGTGTCGCTGGCTGATGGGATCACGGTCGAGGAGCTGCCCGGCCGGCCGGACCAGAGCGACCAGGTC
The DNA here is from genome assembly GCA_963834675.1 of uncultured Solirubrobacterales bacterium. Classification (GTDB taxonomy): domain Bacteria; phylum Actinomycetota; class Thermoleophilia; order Solirubrobacterales; family Solirubrobacteraceae; genus Palsa-465. The sequence continues at coordinate 1,269,844 of CAWICS010000004.1, read as the reverse complement.
GTGTGCGATGGTGTCCCCGGATTGAACATCGTCTCGCAGACGCTGCACGGACTGCGCGCGCGCGGCTGGGAGGGCCCGCCTCTGCGGGTCGTGATCGAGAAGCGCATACCGGTGGCGGCCGGCATGGGCGGCGGCTCGGCCGACGCGGCGGCGATCTTGCGACTCGCGCGCTCGCTTGCTCCGGTGCCGGGCGATGTCGCGGCCGAGCTGGCCGCCGCGCTCGGGGCCGACGTTCCCAGCCAGCTCCGTCCCGGGCTGTGGCTCGGAACCGGCGCCGGCGAGGTGGTCGAGCGCCGTGAGCCGTTGGCGGAGCATGCATTCGTGATCGTTCCGCAGGACTTTGGCCTGTCCACCCCCGAGGTCTACCGCGAGGCCGATCGGCTGGGCCTGCCGCGCGACGCGTCCGACCTGGCCCGCCGGCTGTCGAGCGTGCGCGCCGGCGGGATGCCCGAGCTCGTCAACGACCTCGAGGCGGCGGCGCTGTCGCTTCGGCCCGAAATCGGGCGGGCGCTCGAAGCCGTCCGCGACGCCGGTGCTGAGCGCGCGATGGTCTCGGGCTCGGGTCCCACGGCGTTTGGCCTGTTCCTCGGGGCGGACGCCGAGATACGGGCCGAGGACGCGGCCGCGCAGCTTGTCGCCCGGTACCCTGGGGCGACCTCGGCGGTCCCGGTGAGCGAGGATTTCGGGGCTCCGCGCGGAAGCTAAGGACAGCCCCGCCCGCGCCGTCGGGCACAATTCCCACGAGGCTCGTGAGCAACCAATCCATCACCTACCTGGTCGGCGCATGTGCGTGCGTGTTCGGTTTCACCGCGTTCGCCACGCTGGTGATCGTTCCTGCGGTCACCGCCTACCGGCGGACGGTCGACCGGCTGGCCGCGGTGGTTCTGTCGCTGTACGTACTAGCCGCGCTTGTGGGAATCGGCGTGCTGGTTGGCGCGCTGATCGTGGTCGAGTGGCCGAGGCTGTTCTAAGAGCGTCGCTGAAAGCCCGCGGCGGGATCCCTGGGTTTGGCTGAGCAGGCCCGCGAGCAGGCGGCGCCGGCTGCGCCGAACCTGGCCGCGCTCGCCGCGATCACCGACGCGGTCGAGGATGGCGCCGGGTTGCCCGCGGTGCTGCGCGCCGCCGCTCGCGCGCTGGACACCAGCCTGATCCTGATCGACCGATCAGCCACCGTGCTGGCCGTTGCCGCGCGCAGCCCGGCCGACGAGCGCTCGCTGATGCGCGACGGCGACGACGTCACGACGATCGACCTGAAGGTGGCCGACGCGACGGTGGGGAAGCTGCGGATGCGCGCCGGCGACCGTCCCACGGACAGCTCGCTGCTGCGACTGGTGACCACGCTGATCGCCTCCGAGGTCGAGCGCGTGCGCGCCCCCGAGCTCGCCTCCGAGGAAGCCGCCACCATGTTCCAGCGCGCGGTCCTGTCGGGCAAGATCCAGGGCCGGGAAGACCTGGTCGCCCGGGGCAAGGAGCTCGGCACCGACCTCGGCTTGGGGGCGAGCGTGGTGATCATCCGGGCCCATCCGCGCAGCCCGACCGAGGAAGACTGGCGCCGGCGGATGCTCGCACTCGTCGCGCGCGGGGCGAGGTCGCTCGCCTCCGGCGCGTTGTCCGCGCCGACCACCGACGAGACGGGCGGAGAGATCGCCGTGCTGCTCCCCGACAGCGACGGTGAGATGGGCCGCCGTGCCGCCTCGGCGATCCTGCGTGAGCTCGAGTCCGGCCTGCCCGGGTTCGCCTTCGCGATCGGGCGCAGCCGCCGGGTCGATGATCCGCTCGAGCTCCAGCGCGCCCGCAACGAGGCGCTCTTGGCCGCCAACGTGGTCGAGGGCGAGCCCGAGCGGACCGAGCTGGGCTACGAGGACACCGGCATCTACCAGTTGCTGCTGCCTCACATGAACGACCCGGTGGAGCTGCGGCGCTTCTACGACGAGACCGTCCGTCCGCTGGTCGCCTACGACGAGCAGTACGAGACTGATCTGCTCGGCACCCTGTCGACGTTCCTGGACTGCGACGCCAACGTGAACGCCACCGCCTCGCGCCTGATCACCCACCGCCACACGGTCCGCTACCGGTTCGAGCGCGTGCGCGAGTTGACCGGCCTGGACGTGTCCTCGACCGACGGCCGCGAGAAGCTCTCACTGGGGCTCAAGGCCATGCGGGTGCTCGGAATCGCGCCGCCGCGCGGTCCCGCCCACGAGCGCGGGGCTGAGGGCGGACGGGTGCCCCGGTAGGGCCCCTCGGTAGGGTCCACGCGATGAACGGGCAGCCGGCTGTGCTGATCATGGCCCGCGCGCCCCGTGCCGGCGAGGTCCGGCGCGCGCTCGAGCCGCTGCTCGGCCGCGAGGGGTGCCGCGAGCTCCAGGCCAAGCTGATCGCCCGCGCGGCGGCCTGGGCGCGCAAGATAGGTGCCGGCGCGCCGCACGTGGCGCATGACCCGCCCGACGCGGGCAGCGAGCTGCGCCGTCTGGTCGGGGGCGACGCGGTCCTGTTCCCTCAGAACGGAGAGGGGATCACCGGCCGGCTGGCCGATGCCTCAGCCCGCGTGCTGGCGCGTAGCGGCGGCCCGCTGCTGATCGTGTGGCCCGACCTGCCCCGCTTTCGCGTCGCCCACGCCCAGGGGGCATTGGAGGATCTCGGCTCGGGCTGCGACGTGGTGCTGGGGCCGGCGATCGACGGCGGTCTCTACCTGGTGGGAATCGCTCGCCCCCTCCCCGAGCTGTTCGCGCTGCCCGAGCAGACCTGGCGGGGCGACGTGATGGCGGTCGCGCTGACCGCGATCCGCGATGTGGGCTTCGAGGTCGGGATCCTGCGCGCCGAACGCGCTCTGCACCGGCCGGCCGATGTGCGGGCGGCCCTGGCCGATCCGCTGCTGCCCGCGGACGTCGCGACGATCCTCCGCCGGCAGCACTGAAGCTGACGCCGCCCCTCGTTCAAGTGTCCAGGGGGCCCCCGGCGGGCTAAACCGGCCCTGGGCGCTTGCCGACATCTTCGTGACGCGCGCGCCCACGTGCACGTCGCCACCGTCCGATCATGTCGCGCTCCATCTCTACTACTCCGCCGCCCGCCGACAACGATGGTCGGCAGCAGGCCGGGATTCTCAAGCGGAGCCGAACTGCGGTCGATTTTGCGAACGTGGCGAGACGACTGATAGAGCGCGGCCGCGCGCAGCATGGCTTCACCCTGATCGAGGTGCTGGTCAGCGCGCTGATCGTCACGCTGATCGCCGGCGCAGTGGCCGGCGGGCTGATGGCCAACATCAAGGCCACCGGCGACCAGCACCGCCGGACCGAGGCCCAGGCCCTGGCCGAGCAGGACCAGGAGCGCCTCAAGGGGCTCTCGGCCGAGCAGCTCGACAACCTGACCCAGACCTACACGACCACCCAGGACGGCTACAGGTTCTCGGTCTCGTCGCGGGCCTGGTATCTGAACAGCACCAGCGGCGCCAGCTGCTCGAGCTCGGGCGGAGCCGGCGCGACCTACTTCAAGACGATCTCCACCGTCAGCTGGACCGATCCCACCGGGACCGCCCGCAGCCTCGCCACCGACGAAAGCGTGATCACCCCTCCCGCCGGCGGCAGCATCCTGGCCCAGTTCCACGATCAGACCACGGCGCCGCTGTCCGGGGTGTCGGTTGCGGCAACCGGCCCCGAGTCCGACTCCGCCACCAGCGACGGAAACGGATGCACGATCTTCACCGGTCTCGCCACCGGCGACTACAACCTGACCTTCACCGACAACGGCTACGTCGACCCGAACGGGAACGCCTCGCCCCTGACCGACACCACGACGGTCGCGAGCACCGGCATCGCCACGCCGAGCCGGGGCAACCCGATCGAGATGGGCCTCGGTGGCGGGATCACCGCGAACTTCGCCACGATCGCCAACAACAGCTCAGGCGTGCAAACCACGTTCACCGCCCGGGCCGACGGCCTGGCCTGGTACGGCAGCGGGGGCGGCTATTCGATGTCGAACCTCCGCACAAACGACCCGACCGGCTCCAGTATCTACACGTCGCTCCCGACCGACGACGGCGGCGGGCGCCGGCCCCGGTGGGCTGTTCCCGTTCGCGTCGCTGAATCCGACCAGCTACGCCAACAACTACCAGGTGTGGGCGGGCACGTGCCGGGCCGAGCAGCCGCCTGCCGGCCGGGATGCGTTCACGGTGACGCCCGGGTCCTCCCAGCCGAGTGCGCAGGTGGTGGAGCCGGCGCTCTATCTCACCACCACTCGCAGTGGATCGCCCGTCGTGCCCAACGACGTCAAGATCACCTTCACGAGCACCAGCGGTTCGAGCTGCACGGACACGTGGTCGTGGTCGTCGTCCACGTATGGCGCGCCGAGCGCCGGCCCGGGCAATTCGTACGTGTTCGGGCTGCCGTATGCGAGCGGTCAGACCACCGGCTCGAACGCCAGCAGCTCCGGTCTGACCGGTTCGATCACGGTGTGCGCGGACTACAAGAGCGGTACCCGGTACTACCCGGCGACCTCGTCGTCCTTCACCGACGACTTCGCGACTCCTTACTCATTGCCTTTGACGCTCCCCACCACCTCTGCGAGCCAGTGCTGACGATGCGCCGACTGCTGCTGAACATCCGCCACCGTCTCGCCGACGAGCGGGGTTTCACCCTGGTCGAGCTGCTGACCACGATGGTCGCCGGTGTTGTCGTCCTGCTCGCGCTCGGCACGATCATGGACGTCACCCTCAGGGAGACCACGCGCTCGTTCACGCTCGTCGACGCCACCGACCGCACGCGTCCGGTGTTCGAGCAGCTCGAGAACAACCTCCACTCAGCGTGCTTCGCGGACGAGCAGACCCCGATCCAGGTCGGCAGCAACGCCAACACCCTGATCTACATGAGCTCGTACGGAAACGGCGCAACACCCACCGCGGTGTGGCACCAGGTCACTTATAACCCGGCGCCGACGGCGACGCTCACCGACACCACGTATTCCACGTCGTACTCGGTGGTCGGCGGTATCCCGACGTGGTCCCGTGGAGCGCTGCAGGGCACCAAGACGCTGCTCACGAACGTGGCCCAGACCGGCTCGACGCCCGTCTTCCAGTATTTCGCCTATCAGACCGCGCCCGGGACCGATGCGGCGGGCAACCAGTACGAAATCCTTCCCGATGGCACGGCTCCGGTGCCCGGAACCAGCACGACGGTGACCAACCCGCTCGCGCCTGGCGGCTCCCTGTCGTCCACGCAGGCCTCCTCGGCCGCCGAGGTCATGATCTCGCTGACCGTCGGACCGGCCGGAGGCTTCAACGAAAACACGAATCTCGCGCGCGTCGGTCAGTCGGTCACCGACTCGATCACGTTCCGCTTCACCCCTGCCGCCAACCACGAGGGCGACGGCGCGACCTTCTCACCATGCGACTGATCGCCACCACAACTCTGAACGCGAGCCGCCGGGCGCGCCACCGCGCGGCGTCCGAGGACGGCTTCACGATGGTGCTGGCCCTGGGCGTCCTGCTCGTGACCAGCCTCCTCCTCACCGCAGTGTTCTTCGCCCTTCAGGGCGAGATCCAGTCGGGAACGACCGATCTGGCCAGCAAGCGCGCGTATGCCGCCGCCGCCGCAGGAGTGAACGCCTACCTGTACCAACTCAACCAGAACCCGAACTACTGGAATACCTGCGCGAACGACAGCACGACCGCCCCGGTCAGCGTCCCCGGCTCGTCCGACGGTGCCTCGTACACCTACGCCCCGATCTACGCCAACGGCAACACGAGTTGCACGAGCAACGTGATCAACTCCCTGATCGACAATACGACCGGGAGTATCCGCATGTTGTTCACCGGCAAGGCGGGAATCCGGCCCGTGGTCACCCGCGCGATCGTGGTGAGCTTCCGGATGAACAGTCCGCTCGACTTCCTCTGGTACACGCATTTCGAGTCGGTCGACGACGGCATCCCGGGCTACAGCGACTGCGGTGTCTTCTACCGCGTCACCGGCGGCCGGGATACGAACTGCAACATCGTGTGGGTCTCGGCGGACGTCATGAGGGGGCCGGCGTACACCGACGACCAGTACCTGATCAACACGTCGGCGTCCCCCACCTTCGGGCGCTACTCCAACGACAAGATCGAGAGCTCGGCGCCCGGGACCACCCAGGCCGCCGTCTGCTCTGGCGGCAACTGCCAGAACGCCAACTTCGTCGGGAACCGCATCGAGAACGCCAAGTCAATCCCGACGCCATCGGATAACACCGAGCTCCTGACCGACGCCCAGAATTACGGGAAGGTGTTCACCGGGACGACCAACGTCACGCTCGACTCAGTGACCAACCAGGCCACAGTGGTCAGCTGCACCACGGCGACCAGCTGCACGTCTCCCACGACCTTCTCGATCAGCCAATTCCCGATCCTGTACGCAAGCAACGCTTCCGGCTGCACGCCACCGGCGTATTCGCCCTTCAACGTCACCTACCCGATGGACACATCGGGCACCTACCACGTGGGTTGCGCCGGCGACGTGTACGTGTCAGGCAGCTACGGCACGCCGCTGACCATCGGAGCGGCAAACAACGTCGTGATCGATGGCAGCCTGACCACCAGTTCCGACGGGGCGGGCAACCCCACCGGCAGCGCCACCCTCGGCCTGGTCGCCAACGAGTTCGTCCGCGTCATGCACGGTTGCAGCAGTAACCAGCTCAGCAACCCGACGATCGACGCCGCGATCCTGGCGCTGAACCACTCGTTCATCGTGGACAACTACAACTGCGGCGGCTCGAGCGGCAACCTCTCCGTCTACGGCGCGATCGCCCAGTACTTCCGCGGCCCGGTCGGCCAGGTCGGAAGCGGCGGCGTCGTCGCCAACGGCTACGCCAAGAACTACAACTACGACGACCGCCTCGCGAACATCCTCCCGCCATATCTGTTCGACATCTCGAACTCGGGCTGGCACGTCTCACGCGAGACACTCTGCGTGTCCGGGAGCTCCGCCTCGGCGGCCGGCTGCAACGCGCCCGGCTAGGCTGATCAGGCCGGAGGGCGAGCCCGCGCCTGCTTTCCGGGCGCACACGGATCAGCTAACTTGGTCGGGCGCTCCGATGCGATTACTGGGGAGTGGTGTAATTGGCAGCACGACAGCCTTTGGAGCTGTTCGTCCCGGTCCGAGTCCGGGCTCCCCAGCCTGCTTGACAGCGGCGGAAATGCCTGCAAGCTGAGGCTTTCCGTCCGATCCGCATGCGAACATATGTTCGCATGCCACGGAGCGCGCCATTCTCTGAAGTCCGATGCCCAGGTCGCGATTGCGGGTTCGATCTGCTGGGCCGATGCGCTCCGTGCCCTCGGCTATCACGTAAAGGGCGCGAACTATCGGACGCTGCAGAAGTGGGCGAGGCGGTGGGGTATCTCGACCGACCATTTCGACCCGCATATCGGCGGAAAGCGGGCGGGCAAGGCGCAGCAGATCCCGCTCTCGGACGTGCTCGTCGAGGGCTCGACGTACAACCGTTCCAATCTCAAGACCCGCTCTGCTGGCGAGCGGCCTGCTGGCGCCCTGCTGCGAGATGTGCGGGCAGGGCGAGATCTGGCGCGGGCGGCGCATGGCGCTGATCCTGGATCACATCAATGGGGTCTCAAACGACAACCGGATCGAGAACCTTCGGATCGTGTGCCCGAACTGCGCCGCCACGCTGGATACGCACTGCGGCCGGAAACCTGCCTCGCGAGCGAGTTTGCCCCGGGTGCGGCGAATCGTTCGTGCCTCGCCACATTCGCGCATCGCCACTGCTCGCGAGAAATGTTGGGGGTTGTCGCTGTCGGCGGCTCTGCGAGGCGTGCCGCAGCCGGCGAGACGCAAGGTGAGCGGCCGTCCTACGAGCAGCTGATGGCCGACGTTGAGGCGATGAGCCTCGTGGCGGTCGGGCGTAAGTACGGCGTCTCCGACAACGCGGTGCGCAAGTGGATTCGCTGGCTACGAGTACGCAGCGAGCGCAACGCGAACAGCGTCGAAGGGAGGCCAGAAGAGCGCCCGTGACGGCTCCGGATGGCGCGGCCGAGTCTCGGGCCGCGCGCCGACGCTTGCGCCACGATCCCCTACGATCCTGGCGTGGCCGCGCCGGTCGTCGTCATCCTTGCCGCCGGGCAGGGAACTCGGATGCGTTCCGCTACCCCGAAGCTGTTGCACCACGTGTGCGGCAGGCCGATCATCGCGTGGCCGGTGGCGGCCGCGCGGGCGGCGGGCGCCAGCCGGGTCGTGGTCGTCGAGGGCCCGGACCGGCCGCTGGATGGGGTGCTGGACGGCGAGGTGACGGTCGCGGTGCAGGAGGTGCCCCGGGGCACGGCGGACGCGGTCAAGGCGGCGGCGCCGCACATCGATCCGGACGGCACGGTGATCGTGCTCAACGGCGATCACCCGCTGATCACGGCCGACACGCTGACCGGGTTGGCGCAGACGCGGGTGCACGCGGGCGCGGCGGCCACGCTGGCGACGGCGGTGCTCGAGGACCCCAGCGGCTACGGCCGGGTGGTGCGGGCTCCGGACGGCACGGTCGAGCGGGTGGTGGAGACCAAGGCGCCGGGCGACGCGAGCGAGCTCGAGCTGCGAATCCGGGAGATCAGCACCGGGATCTTCGCCTTCGAGGGCGCGGCGCTCCTGGCCGCCCTCGAGCAGGTGCGTAGTGACAACGCCCAGGGCGAGCTGTACCTGCCGGACGTGCTGGCGATCATGCGCTCGCACGAGCGGAGCGTGACCGCGCACGAGATCTCCGACGCGAGCGAGCTGGGGGTCAACGACCGGACCCAGCTGGCGGCGGTACGGGCGATCGTGCAGCAAAGGATCCACGAGCGGCACATGCTCGCCGGGGTGACCATCGTCGACCCCGCCACCACGGTGATCGACGTCGAGGTGCAGATCGGTCAGGACACGACGATCGCGCCGTTCACCAGTCTGCACGGCGCAACCGAGGTCGGGGCCGGCTCGACCATCGGTCCGCTCAGCACGCTGATCGATACCCGAGTCGGCGACCAGGCGAACGTGGTCCATTCCTACCTCAATCAGGCCGACGTGGGAGATCGGGTCAGCGTCGGGCCGTTCGCCTACCTGCGGCCGGGCGCGGTGCTCCGCGAGGGGGCCAAGGCCGGCACGTTCGTCGAGATCAAGAACTCGGACGTGGGGGCGGGCGCCAAGGTCCCCCACCTGTCCTACATCGGCGACACCGACATCGGCGAGCGGTCGAACATCGGCGCCGGGACGATCACGGCCAACTACGACGGCACGCACAAGCACCGCACCCGAATCGGGGCCGGCGCGTTCGTGGGCGTCGACACCATGCTGGTCGCCCCGGTCAGCGTTGGGGAGGACGCCTACACGGGCGCGGGCTCGGTGATCACCGACGACGTGCCGCCTGGCGCGCTCGGAATCGCCCGCACCCGCCAGCAGAACCGGGAGGGATATCGCGAACGTCGCAACCAGCGGGATTCGCCCGAGCGCGAGGGCCAGAACGAAGGTAAGAATCCCGCCGAAGCCCCCGGCCAGCGGTAACAATGTGGCCGCCTGACGCGGGTAAGAACCAGTACGAGCGAAGCACTCACCTCAGTAGCCCAGACGCCGTGATCCGTCCCCTGCCGGTCCTACACTCGATCGCACGATGAGCCTGCTCGAGACCCGCCCCGCCCCGAGTGAAATCGAGCTCGAGGCACGCAAGCGCCTCATGCTTTTCTCGGGCCGGGCGAACCCGAATCTGGCGGCCAAGATCGCCTCCAAGCTCGGGGTCGAGCTCGGCAGCGTGACGCTCAAAACGTTCACCAACGGCGAGGTCTACTGCCGCTATGACCAGTCGGTCCGAGGCGCCGATGTGTTCATCGTGCAGCCGACGTGCGGCAACCCGGACTACGGCCTGAGCGCCAACGATGCGCTGATGGAGCTGATGGTCATGGTCGACGCCGCGGTGGGCGGCTCGGCTCACCGGGTCATCGCGGTCACGCCGTGGTACGGCTACTCGCGCCAGGACAAGAAGTCGGCCCCGCGGGAGCCGATCAGCGCCCGGATGGTGGCCCGCATGCTCGAGTCGGCCGGGATCGACCGGATCCTCACCATGGACCTGCACCAGGGCCAAATCCAGGGCTTCTTCCAGAAGCCGTGCGATCACATGACCGCCCTGTTCATGCTCACGCAGTACTTCCAGGACCTCGGGCTCGACGACCTCGTGGTGGTCGCGCCGGACGCCGGCCGGGTGAAGCTCAACAAGCAGTTCGCCTCGAAGATCGGAGCCGATCTGGCGATCCTCAACAAGGAGCGTCCCACTCAGCAGGTGGCCGAGATCGGCTACGTGATCGGCGACGTGGCCGGGAAGACCGCGGTACTCGTGGACGACATCATCGACACGGCCGGAACCCTCAAGTCCGCCGCCGACGCGGTCTACGAGGCCGGCGCGCGGCGGGTCTACGCCGCCGCCACCCACGGCGTGTTCTCGGGCGAGCCCTGGGACCAGCTCGCGGCCGCCCGCCTCGAGCAGATCGTGGTCACCGACACCATCCCGCTCCCCGCCGGGGCCCCGGACAACGTCCGCGTGCTGTCCTGCGCGGATCTCCTCACCAGCTCGATCCGCCAGATCTTCACCGACGGCTCGGTGAGCGACGTGTTCGGCGGCGAGAACCAACTGTTCTAGCATCCGGCGGGCGGCAGGCTCGACCGACCGGATGGGAGAGCGCGACGATCCGCAGCTGGGGCGCCGAGTCCAGACCGGCCGCGCCGCGCGCCTGATGGAGTTGCTCGGCCTGAGCGAGGACGAGCTCTGCCGCATGCTCGATGTCGACCCGCTCACGCTGCTCTCCGGACAGCTCGAGCACCGCGGCGAGCTGCCGATCCTGCTCGACCTGCTCGACGAGGCCTCGGAGCGGGCCGGGCCCGCGATCCTGAGGCGTTGGGTGCGGGCATCCGGACCGAAAGGCCGCCCGATCGATGCCCTGCTCCAACGGGACTTCGGCGCGTTCGAGGATGCGCTGGGCGAGCTGGCCGAGCGCGGCTTCGTGCTCCGGGGCGGGGGCCCGACCACCCAACCATGAAACCCCAGCCGCTGGTCCACCGCCTACGGGTGCGCTACGCCGAATGCGACCTGCAGGCCGTCGTGTTCAACGCGCACTACCTGAACTACTTCGACACGAGCATGACCGAGCTGTGGCGCGCGGCCTACGGGAGCTATCAGGTCATGCTCGACCGCGGAGTCGACATGGTCCTGGCCGAGGCGCGGCTGCGCTTCCTCCGACCCGCCCGGTTCGACGACGAGCTCGAGCTCGCCATCGTCGTCACGCACCTGGGCCGGACGAGCTTCATCACCCGCCACACGGCGAGCCGCGGCGGCGAGCAGGTCGCCGAGTGTGAGCTCCGCCACGTCCTGGTCGAGCGGGAGACGGGGACCAAGGCCCCGCTCCCGGACTGGCTGCGCGACGGCCTCGCGCCGTGGACGGTCAGCGAGGAGCCGGAACAGGGCTGAGCCGGCGGCCCGAGGGCCGCGTCAGTCCTTGTCTGCTTCCTTGTCGCCCGGCCAGATCCCGGTCAGGTGATGGAACGCGCGCGCGCCGCCGCGTTCCACCACAGCGCCCACGCCGGCCATCGTCGCGGCCTCGAGGACGGCGGCGCCCACGACCTTGGGGAAGCTCGCTTTCTCCGTGGTCGGCTTGGGCGGCTCCTCCTCGTCGATCCGGGCCCAGATCGCTTTGAAGATCGCGGTTGCGATGCGACCTCCGATCAGACCGGCGATGATCCCGAACGGTTTGTAAAGGATCTTCATGGTGGCGATGAGCCTACCCGGGAATCTTGCCGTGAAGACTCTTCCGAGCCAACGACACGCGACACTCGGGGGGTGGGAACCGTGCAAGCCGGGCTGCCGGCGCGATTTCGCTGGTTGATGAGGTATTAGTTAAGCCTGCGTAGCTGACGTAGTTGGGAGCAGGAGGAAGATGCTGGAAGAGGAGCCACGGCCCGGAAGCGACTCAGCCGAGGACCTGCTGCGACAGGCGCTCCTGGATGACTCGGCCTCGGTGGCGGTCTCGCTGAAGGTCGGCGGTCTTCCGCTCACGGAGTCGCTGACGGTGATCTTCCACGGCCGGCGCGACCTCGGCACGCTGCAGACCTACGTGGCGTGCGGCAGCCGGGGGGCCGGTGCCACCGTCGCCGCCAGCGAGTTGCTGAGGGTCCCGTGCGACCTCGACCTGGCCGACGCCGACGACCGGGCGGACGCGGAACGCCTTTATATCGAGCAGGCGACCGCGCTTCGCGACGCGCTGGTCGGCGCCGACGTCGTGCTCGACGTTTGGCGCGAGCCGCTGGGCGAGTTGCTCGGCTCCGATGTCACGGTCGACCACTCGATCGAGCTGTCGGTCCGCCTGCCGGCGCACCGGCTGCTCCCCACCGCGCTGATCGCGCCCGAGTCGCACCTGCTGGTCACGCCGGTGTGCTCGGCGCGCACGCTGGCCGAGGGACGGCCACCGATGGGAATCGCCTGCGCGCAGCAGGACATGATCCGCATCTATCCGCTGGCCGATGACCCCGAGCGATGCGTGGAGGACTTCCTGGAGGCGGCGGCCGAGCACGCCCGCGCGCTGGCCGAGCGCCTGGACCACCAAGAGGCGTCGGTCGAGCGGTTCCTCGAACTGAGCGAGTAGGCGGCCGGGCGGAGGCTGCTTATCTTCGGCCGGTGCGCCGTGCCTACATTGCCGCGATCGCCGCAGCGATCATCGTGTTCCTCGTGATCAGCGCCCTGCTGGCCAGGATCTTCAGCGCGAATTCAGCCGAGCAGTCCGCGATCACCTCGCTGGTCACCGACGAAGCGCACGGAGACACTGGCGCGGTGATCGGTGACATCGCCGGGTGCCAAGCCAGCCCGACTTGCCGAACTCGGGCCAGCTACAACGCGACCGCGCTGAAGCACCCCGGTGCGGTGTCGGTCATCCAGATCCAGGCCTCGACCAACTTCTCGATCGCCGGGACGCTGGGCACAGCGCGGGTGGCCTGGAATGTCGCCGGGCGGCCGCAGCCGGTCGTCCAGTGCGTTCGCGTCCAAAGGACCGGGAACGCGATCAGCGGGCTGAAGGTCCGGCTACTCGTGGTCAGCCGCCGGATCAAGAGCGATACGGCGTGCCCGCCGCGCTTCTGAGGCGCCTCAGCGGCCGGTGCGGACCGGCGTGCGCCCGGGCTCGCGGGCCGGCCGGCGCTCGGGCCGGGGCAGGTGTTCCCGGAGCGTGCGGTGATCGCGTAGACGGACCCGCGCCGGGTCGGCGTCGAGCAGCGGGATACCGCCGCGCGGCGGATCCGGCGCCTTGGGCGGCCGGTCCGGACCCCGTCCCCAGCCATCGTCGGAGCCGGGATCGGAGCGGCGCGGGGGGAGCTCCGGGTTGTCGCGCAGTGCGGGAATGATCAGCACAGCGGCGCACACAAGCCCCAGGAGGTGCATCCCGGCGATCATCAGCATCAGCTGAGCGTCGCCCGACATGGGTCTAGCTTAGCGCGCGTATGTGCCCCGGTGAAGGGGTTCGGATCCGGTGCGGGTCGCCTCCCGGAACGGACCGCTACCATCACTCGGCGGTCATGGCGACGACACAGAGCACAGGGCTGGCAGTCGAGCATCGCGAGGCCGAGGGATCGCGGGCCGCACGCCGACTGCGCCGGGCCGGCAACGTACCCGGCATCGTCTACGGCGGCGGTGAGGACCCGGTCACCTTCCAGGTCGACGCGCGCCTGCTGCGCCAGGCGCTGGCTCATGCCGGCGCCGTGCTCGAGCTCAGCATCGACGGAGCCGCCGGAACCCCAGTCGTGGTCAAGGAGATCGTCCGCCATCCGGTGTCGGGCGAGACCGTGCACATCGACATGCTGCGCGTCCGCCTCGACCAGGCGATCGGCGCCACCGTGGTGCTCGACCTGGTCGGCGCCGAGGACGCCCCCGGGGTCAAGGAGGGCGGCGTGCTCGAGCAGGTCACCCGCGAGCTCAACATCGAGGCTCTGCCTGGCGACATCCCGGACGTCATCCAGTACGACGTGTCGGGGGTGCAGATCGGCGACACGATCACGCTCGACGCCGTCAGCCCGCCGCGCGGCGTCACTATGACCGACGATCCCGAGACGGTCGTGGCCACGGTCACGCCGCCGAGGCTCCAGCTCGAGGCCGAAGAGGAGATCGAGGGGGAGACCGAGCTGGTGGCCGAGGGCGAGACGGGCGAGGAGGCCGAGGGCGAGGCTGCCGACGGCGAGGGCGGCCAGAGCGAAGGCGACGACGAGGGCGAGTAGGCCCCGCCCTTGCCGGGCGAAACTGCAGTGGATTGGCTGATTGTCGGCCTCGGCAACCCGGGGACCGAGTACGAGGGCACCCGCCACAACATCGGCTTCGAGGTCGCGGACGAGCTCACGCGCAGGTGGGCCCTGCCAAAGCCCAAATCCAAGTATCGCGGGCTGGTCACCGACGGCCGGACCGGCCCCGGCGGCCCCCGCGTGGCGATCCTCCAGCCCCAGACCTACATGAACGAGGCGGGCAACTCGGTCGGACCGGCGCGCGGCGCGTTCAAGGTCGACCTCGATCGGGTGCTGGTGATCCACGACGAGATCGACCTGCCGTTCGGCGAGATCCGCACGCGCATCGGCGGCGGACTGGCCGGCCACAACGGCCTGAAGTCGCTCAAGCAAGGACTCGGCTCGGCTGACTTCAGCCGTATCCGGATCGGCGTCGGACGGCCGCCCACCACCGATCCCGACCGGGTGGCCGCCTACGTGCTCGGCCGCTTTCGTGAGCCCAAGGCCGACGTCCAGGCGCTCGTCGAAGCCGCCGCGGATGCGGCCGAGGCGCTCCTCGCCACGACCTAGACTCGGAAGAGATGCTCCGCACGCTTCTCACGCACGCCGACGAGGACCCCCAGGTGGCCCGGCTCGCCGAAGCCGGCGGGCGTGCGTTCGTCTCGCAGTCGCTGCGCCCCTACCTTCTGGCCGCCCTGCTCGACGGTGACCCCGACCGGCCGGCGATCGTGGTGGCCGGCGATGACCGCGCGGCGCGGGACCTCGCCGCTGGCCTGAGGACCTGGCTCGATCCGCGTCCGGTCCGCTACTACCCGAGCCGCGGCGTGACCTATGAGTCGCATCTGGCGCCGCCGCCCCACCTGGTCGGCCTGCGGATAGCCGCCCTCGACGCGCTGATCGAGGAACCCGCGGACGGCCAGGCCCCGGTCGTCGTGGTCAGCGCGGTGGCCTTGTCGGAGAAGGTCCCCGATCCGACGCTCCGGCCCCACGCGTTCTGCCTGCGAACCGGCGAGCTGCTCGACCTCGACGAGACCGCCCTCGATCTGGTCGCCGCCGGCTACGAGCGGGCCGACCAGGTCGAGGATCGCGGCCAGTTCGCGATCCGGGGCGGCCTGCTCGACGTGTTCCCGGCCACCGAGGACCGGGCCGTCCGCGTCGACCTGTTCGGCGACGAGATCGAATCGCTCAGATGGTTCTCCACCTTCACCCAGCGCTCGTTGGGCGACGCGGACGTCGTGGAGATCGCGCCGGCGGCCGAGCTGGCCGAGGAGCACCGCGAGCTGGCCGAGATCGCCGCGCTCGAGAACGAGGCCGACCGTCCCGACATCGCCGAGCTGCTCCCGGTCGATCAGTTCCACCCGTTCCTCGACCTGGCGCCCCAGAACGCCTCGATCTACATCGCCGGTGAGGAGGACGTGGCGCCCGCTCTGGCCGACCACTGGCAGGACGTGAGCGCGGCGTTCAAGGACCGAGATGCGCGCCAGCTCTACGTGGACGCCGACGCCATCAACCGCGCGCTCAACCAGCGCGCCGGGATCCGCCTCTCGAGCATCGACCAGAACCAACCGTTCTCGTTCCGGGCCCAGGCGGCGGACATCCAGGCCCGCAGCCTGACCGAGGCCGAGCCCGAGCTCGAGAAGCTCACGCGGTCGAAGTACCGCACCGTGGTCGCGTTCGCGCGCCGGGGAGAGGGCGAGCGCGCCGCCTACAACCTGGGCCGCCTGAAGGTCGCGTGGCTGGAGAACGGCGAGGCGACAGATGGGCGGTTGGTATTCGCCCACGCGCGACTGCAAAACGGCTTCATCGCGCCGCAATTCCACCTCGCGGTCATCCCCGAGCATCGGTTGTTCCGACGCCGGCGCGCACCCGAGGACCAACAGCGCACGCGCCGAAGAGGCGTTCTCCGAAGCTTCGCCGACCTGCGAACCGGCGACATCGTCGTGCACGAGGACCACGGGATCGCGCGCTTCGCGGGCTTCGACACCAAGACGGTGGCCAGCGTCACCCGCGACTACCTGTACCTGGAGTACGCCGGCTCTGATCGCGTGTTCGTGCCGGTCGACCAGCTGGCCAAGATCAGCCGCTACGTGGGCGCGGGCGGGACGCATCCGCCGCTGTCCAAGCTCGGCGGAACGCGCTGGGACACGATCAAGGCGCGGGCCCGGCGAGCCGCTCAGGAACTCGCCGGCGAGCTGCTCAACCTGTACGCCCAACGCAAGCGACGCGAGGGCCACGCGTTCCCGCCGGACTCCGACTGGCAGCGCGACTTCGAGGACGCCTTCCCGTTCACCGAGACGCCCGACCAGCGCGACGCGATCGAGATGGTCAAGGCCGACATGGAGGCGCCGCGCCCGATGGACCGCCTGATCTGCGGCGACGTCGGTTATGGCAAGACCGAGGTCGCGCTCCGCGCCGCGTTCAAGGCCGTGCAGGACGGCAAGCAGGTGATGCTGCTCGTGCCAACCACGATCCTCGCCCAGCAGCACTACGGCACGTTCTCCGAGCGCCTCAAGGACTTCCCGATCACGATCGAGCACGTCTCGCGCTTCCGGCCCGCGGCCGAGCAGAGAGACGCCGTCAAGCGCTTCGGCGAGGGCAAGGTCGACATCCTCATCGGGACGCACCGGCTACTCAGCCGGGACGTCCAAGCCAAGGACATCGGCCTGCTGATCGTCGACGAGGAGCAGCGTTTCGGCGTCAAGCAGAAAGAGCTCCTGCGCCAGATGAAGCTGAAGGTCGACGTGATCGCGATGAGCGCGACGCCGATCCCGCGCACCCTGCAGATGTCGATGGCCGGCATCCGCGACATCAGCGTGATCGAGACCCCGCCCGAGGGCCGGCGACCGATCAAGACCTACGTCGGTGAGTACGACGAGGAGCTCGTGAAGGGTGCGCTGCTCCGCGAGCACGAGCGAAACGGACAAGCGTTCTTCCTCCACAACCGGATCGAGACGATCGAGGAGACGGCCGAGCGGCTGCGCGCGCTGTGCCCGGCGATGAAGTTCGAGGTCGCCCACGGCCAGATGGACGAACGCGAGCTCGAACGACGCATGCTCGCGTTCCTCAGGGGCGACGCCGACGTGCTCGTGTGCACGAGCATCATCGAGTCGGGCATCGACATCCCGCAGTCCAACACGCTGATCGTCGAGCGGGCCGACACGTTCGGGCTGGCCCAGCTCTACCAGATCCGCGGGCGCGTGGGGCGCAGCAAGGAGCGTGCGTACGCCTACCTGCTGTATCCGAGCGCCGCCGCGCTGACCCAGGACGCGGCACAACGACTCAGCGCCCTATCCGACTACACCGAGCTCGGCGCCGGGTTCAAGATCGCCATGCGCGACCTGGAGATCCGGGGGGCCGGCAACCTCCTGGGCGACGAGCAGTCCGGTCACGTGGCCGCACTCGGGTTCGAGCTCTACATGCAGATGCTCGACGAGGCCGTGGCGGCCGCCGAAGACGGAGCGGGCTACGAGGAGGAGTGGGAGCCGGTGCGCCTCGACGTCAACGTCGACGCCTACGTACCGGCCGACTACATCCCGTACGAGCAGGCCAAGGTCGACGTGCACCGC
This sequence comes from uncultured Solirubrobacterales bacterium, assembly GCA_963834675.1. Taxonomy (GTDB): domain Bacteria; phylum Actinomycetota; class Thermoleophilia; order Solirubrobacterales; family Solirubrobacteraceae; genus Palsa-465. Next base: position 1,252,044 of record CAWICS010000004.1, on the reverse strand, counting down.
CGGATCGCCGCTGCGCGCGAGGTCGCTGACCTGGTGGAGCTCAAGAACGAGCTCGACGACCGGTTCGGCGATCTGCCCGATCCACTCAAGAACCTGATCGCGCTCCAGCAGGCCCGCATCAAGCTCGGTCAGGCCGGCGCGCGTGCGGTCACGTTCCGCAACGGGCGCCTGGCCGTGACGCCGATCGAGCTCGACAGCGTGCGGGCCAAGCGAATCCGCCAGGAGATCCCCGAGGCGCTCTACGAATCCGGCAAGTCGCAGCTGTCGGTCCGTGTGCCCGAGGATCCCACGAAGCGCTTCCCCGCCGTGGTGAAGGCCGCGGACGTGCTGCTCGCGGTCACGCGCGAGGCCGCCTGACACTGTCCGGACGGGGCCGCCCGGCCCCATGGATGCCGTGCGTTAGCGCGGCCCCAAAACCGTTCTTAGTGCTTTCTTCACCGCTATTTCGCGGGACCGTCGCTACCATCGACCACCGGATGAAGGTCCGTAGGTCATTCCTGGCGCTTGGCGCCTTTTTTGTGCTCGGTGCCGCAGTCGCGGGTTGCGGCAGTGGCGTGCCCGGCAATTCGGTTGCCAACGTGGCCGGCAACCCGATCACCACGCAGGCGTTCAACCACTGGATGTTCGTGGCCGCCAAGAGCCAGGCGGCTCAGAGCCCGGGTCAGCCGGTGATCGTGCCCAACGATCCGCCGAACTTCAACAACTGCATCGCCCAGGCGCGCAAGGAAATCCCGAGCCTGGCCAAGACGGCGACCAAGACCCTGCGCACCGACTGCAAGCAGCTGTTCACCTCGCTCTCCAGTCAGGTCATGGACTTCCTGATCAAGGCCTACTGGTACCAGGCGGACGCGAACAAGCTCGGCGTGAAGGTGACCGACGCCGAGGTGCAGACGGCGTTCGACAAGGCCAAGAACCAGCAGTTCCCGAACGGCAAGGGCTACGACACCTTCCTCAGTCAGACCGGGCAGACCACGCAGGACATCCTGTACCGCTTCCGGATTAACACGATCGTGCAGAAGCTCGCGGCCAAGCACACCAAGACCATCACCCAGGCCGACATCCAGAACTACTACAACAGCCACTCCTCGCAATTCGGCACGCAGGAGTCGCGCAACATCCGGGTCGTCCTGGCCAAGAACCAGGCCGACGCGACGGCGGCCAAGGCGGCGCTCGGCAAGAACCAGAGCTGGGCCACGGTGGCCAAGAAGTACTCGACCGATCCGACCACCAAGAACACGGGTGGTCTGCTCAACGGAGTGACCAAGCAGCAGGCCGATCCCGCGCTCGCTTCGGTGGCGTTCTCGGCGCCGCTGAACAAGGTCCTGGGCCCGGTCAAGGGACAGTTCGGCTACTACGTGTTCGAGGTGATCAAGGTCACGCCGGCCACGCATCAGAGCCTCGCCCAGGCCACCACGCTGATCCGCCAGCAGCTCACCAGCCAGCAGACGCAGAACGCCCAGACCGCGGTGGACAGCAAAGCCAAGAAGGACTGGCTCAGCCAGACCACCTGCCGCGGCCCATACGCAATGGCTGACTGCAAGGGCTACAAGGCGCCCAAGTCAGCCACCACCGGCTCGAGTACCGCCCCCAGCACCGGGTGAGTCAGCCGGACTCCTCGGCGACGGCTGAGGCGCTCGCGCGCCTGGACGCGATCACGCGCCGGCTGCGAGTCGAGTGTCCCTGGGACCGCGAGCAGGACGAGCGCTCGATCGTTCCCCACACGGTCGAGGAGTCCTACGAGCTGGCCGACGCCGCCCAGCGCGGTGACGACGCGAAGATGGTCGATGAGCTCGGCGACGTGCTGTTCCAGGTTCATTTCCTGTCGCTCTTGCTCGAGGAGCGGGGCGCGGGGGATCTGGCGATGGTGGCGCGCGATGTCACCGAGAAGCTGATCCGCCGCCATCCGCATGTGTTCGGGGACGTGGAGGCCGAGACGTCGAGCGAGGTGCGGCGCAACTGGGACGAGATCAAGCGCGGCGAGCCGGGGCGCGAGCCGGGCGTGTTCGGCGAGGTTCCGGAGAATCTCCCGGGACCGCTGTACGCGCGCAAAATCCAGCGCCGCGCGGCCTCGAGCGGCTTCGACTTCCCCGGGGTCGAGGGTCCGCTGCAATCGCTGCGAGACGAGATGGACGAGTTGCAGAACGCCGCAACGCGCGAGGAGCAGTTCCATGAGCTCGGCGACGTGCTGTTCGCGGCGGTCAACGTGGCCCGCAAGCTGGCCGTGGATCCCGAGCTCGCGTTGCGCGCGGCCGCCGATCGGTTCAGGGCCCGGGTGAGCACCGGTAGCGAGCTGGCCGCATCCGAAGGCCATAGCTGGAACGATCTCGCCCCTGATGAGCAGCTCGCGTATTACGCGCGGGCGCGCCTGACGGAAGGAGAGCTCCGCCGCCCATGAGTCAGATCGAGCACGTACACGCCCGCCAGATCCTCGACAGCCGAGGCAACCCGACCGTCGAGGTCGAGCTCAGCGTCCGCTCCGGAGCGTGGGGCCGCGCCGCGGTGCCCTCGGGCGCCTCCACCGGCGAGTTCGAGGCCACCGAGCTGCGCGACGGCGGGTCGGAATGGATGGGCAAGGGCGTGACGAATGCGGTCGAGAACGTCAACGGCGAGATCGCCACCGCCGTGCACGGCCAGGACGCCTCGAGTCAGGCGGCCCTGGACCGGATGCTGATCACGCTCGACGGGACGCCGAACAAGTCGCGGCTCGGCGCCAACGCGATCCTCGCCGTGTCGCTGGCCGCCGCCCACGCCGCCGCGGCCGAGGAGCGCCTGCCGCTATGGCGCTACCTGGGCGGCGAGAGCGCGCACGTGCTCCCGGTCCCGATGATGAACGTCCTGAACGGCGGGGCGCACGCCGACAACGCGGTCGACTTCCAGGAGTTCATGATCGTGCCCGTGGGGGCCGCGAGCTTTCGCGACGCGCTCCGGATGGGAGTCGAGACGTTCCACCAGCTGAAGAAGACGCTTCACGAGCGCGGGATGTCGACCGCGGTCGGGGACGAGGGCGGCTTCGCGCCGGACCTGCAGTCCAACGAGGAGGCGCTCGAGGTCCTGGTCGAGGCGATCAAGGCCGCCGGTTTCGTTCCTCGCGAACAGGTGGCGATCGCGCTTGACCCGGCCGTGTCGGAGCTGTTCGACAACGGGTCATACGTACTCGAGCACGAAGGCCGGACCCTGCCCGCCGCCCAGCTCGCCGACTACTGGGCCGACCTGGCCGACCGGTATCCGATCATCTCGCTCGAGGACGGCATGGACGAGGAGGACTGGGACGGCTGGCACGTCTTGACCGAGCGCCTGGGAAGCCGGCTCCAGCTTGTCGGCGACGACCTGTTCGTGACCAACACCGACCGCCTGCAGCGCGGTATCGACGCCGGCGTGGCCAACTCGATCCTGATCAAGGTCAATCAGATCGGAACGCTGACCGAGACCCTCGCCGCGATCCGTCTGGCTCGCGAGAACGGCTACACGGCGGTGATGTCGCACCGTTCTGGCGAGACCGAGGACGTCACGATCGCCGACCTCGCCGTGGCCACCGGCTGCGGTCAGATCAAGACCGGCGCGCCCTCGCGCAGCGATCGCGTGGCCAAGTACAACCAGCTGCTGCGGATCGAGGAGGCGCTCGGGGCCGACGCGCGCTATCCGGGCCGCAGCGCCTTCCGGTCATAGAGTCGCCTGAGATTGCAGCGTCCGATGCAGGAGGAAGGAACCGCCGCGCGTCGAACGAAGGGCGCAGCGGATGCCGTCAGCTCGTACCGCCACTGCGCCGCCGCGCAGGCAAAGCCGCCGCACCACGACCGCGCGTCCGCGTCGGGCGCCGGCGCGCGGACTCCGGAGCAGGGTGCGCTGGGACCGGGTCGGGCGGGTCGGACTCCTGGTCGTCCTGTGCGTAGTCGCCGGGCTCTACGTCCAGCAGGGCCTGGCGTATCTGTCGGCGCGCAGTCAGGCCAACCAGCAGCGCGCGATCGTGGAGCAGCTCAAGCGGTCGAACGCGAGCCTGCGCGCGCAGCAGCGCTCGTTGAACAACCCGGTCACGATCCTGCGCGACGCACGAGCGCTGGGCATGGTGCGGGTCGGCGAGCATCCCTACGAGGTCTCGGGACTGCCGGGCCACTGAGGTGCGGGCCGCCCGGGCTGGGTACTCGGGCCACGTGGTAGTGCTCCGGTTCGAGGACGCATTCGGCCTGTGGCGGGAGGGCCAGCGCCGCCTGGCCGACGCCGACCCTGCGATCAGGCCCGCCCTGGAGCGGGTGACCGACGCGATCGTGGATGAGCTTCGCCGGCGGCTCGGCGGTCCGTTCACCACCGACGAGCTGGCCCGCTTCTACGGCGATAACGGGATCGACTGGTGCTTCGACATCGCCGTGCGCGCGGTGCCGAACAATCCCGAGGCCTGGGACCTGACCACGGTGGCCGGCGCGGCGTTCGCGCGCTACGTCCGTGAGGCCGCGGACTACGCCGGCGGCGGCAGGATCGTCCGCGAGGACTGACAGCCCCGCCGCACAGCCGTGCATAGCCCGTCAGCGGACCCGGACCCACCCGCACGGTGCCGACTCGTGCACGAATAGCGTGCACGAGTCGGCACGCTCGGTGGGCGGAGACTGGAGTGTCGAGTTATGCACGCCCCGGCAGGTTCCGCCGGGACGTCACTCGCCGTTGTCGTCGGAGTCGGCGTCGTCGTCACCGACGCGCCGGATCACGATCTGGTCCTCCTCGATCGTGACCTCGACCGGACGGTGACCGGCCCAGTACTCGGCGTAGATCGGGTCGTCCTGGACCGAGGCGTCCAGCCACAGGCCGTAGCCCTCCTCGCCATGGTCGAAGGTGGCCTCGAGCGCGCTGGCCTTGCGCCGGCCGCCAGCGCGCCGACCGCCCCGCCGGCCGCGCCGGCGCTGCTTGGCCGGGGGCGCGCCGCCCGCCTCGTCCTCCTCTTCGTCCTCCTCCGAATCGCCTTCCTCGTCGTCCTGCTCGGCGCGCTGGGCCTCGGCCGCCTCCAGCTCGGCGGCGATCAGCGCGTCGTCCTCGGCGCGCAGATCGATCTCGTCGTCGAAGTCGATGCCGACGCCCGCGTCGGGATCGCCATCGGCCTCGAGCCCCTGCTCGCGCTTGAAGGCCTGGATCTGCTGGACGGTCACCTCGAGCTGGTGAGCAATCCATGCGTCGGTGCGGCCCTGCCGGACCCAGGCACGTATCCGGTTGAGCTCGGGGCGTAGCGATCGTCGCGCCATTTCGGCGCGGAGGTTATTACAGCGGGCCGCTGGACCGCGTCACGCGAGCGCCGTCGACAAACCTTGTGTGCGACAGAGGCCAACCGCTATGCTGGCCTCGGCGGACCGGAGGCTCGTGGATACGCGCTTTTTCCGACCGCCTCGTTTGACACCAGGCGAGCAGGGAGGCACATCCCCAATGTTGGTACTCACCCGCAAGTCCAACCAAAGCATCATGATCGGCGACGACATCGAGGTCTCCGTATTGGCGATCATGGGCGAGAAGGTGCGAATCGGGATTCAGGCACCGCGCGATATCCCGGTTTTCCGCAAGGAGGTATATCTGGAGATCCAGCAAGAGCGCATGGGCTCCGGCAAAGGCGCGCGCGAGGAGGTCGACGCCGCGTTGCGTGGCCTGGGAGAGGGCACTTAGCTCTCGCCACGCCCGGCCGGCGGTGACGCGGGGACAGAAACCCCCGCGCCGACCAGCTAGCCGAGCAGGTAGTAGAGGGTTTCGAACATCGCGATCGTCACGGCTACGGCGGTGGCGATCAGCGAGAAAACCAGCAGCCAGAACCGCATTGAGCTGCGCTTCCGTCTGCGCTCGCGCGTTCGCTTGCGCGTGCGCGAGTTCGCGTGCTTCCACAGCATCTGGCTGCGGCTGCTCTCGAGCTGCATCTCCTGCCGGAACTCCTGTTCGAGCTCGGCGAGGCTCTGGCGCATCTTCATCGCCATCGAGCCGCGAGCCTACCAAGCCCCGACCAACCGCGTTATGTAACGGCGCAGATCAGTGAACGGTTTGCCCGTCATACACCCGCACGAAGTGCAGGTAGTTGTCGGCGATCTGTGAGGCGGCGGCCGACCGGTCGAGTTCGTTGCCCAGGTAGCCCTTCAGCGCGTCCCACCAGATCGAGCGCCCGATCGCGAATCCGATGAAGCCGTCGACCGGAGCAGCCTCGCGCAGCCATTGCTCCACTTTCTCGGTTGACGCGCCGCGACCCAGCAGCACGCACGTGACGCCCTCGCGCCCGGATCCGGAACGAGCCTGCTCGGCGAGCATGGCCGCGTCGGACTGCTCGTCGACGCCCTCGATCTTCCACACATCGACCTCGATGCCGGCGTTCTGGCAGTCCTCGATCGCCCGGCGCATCAGCTCGGGGCGCAGCTCGGCGTCGTAGCGGTCGCTGTCGCCGTCCACGCTGGCGAGCTGCTCGTCGGTGGCCGGCACGAGCAGCTCGAACAGGAACTTCCGATCGTGTGCGTGCAGCCAGTCGGCGAGCTCCTTCAGGCGCCCGAGCTGGCGCTCGTTCGTCTCGGTGTCCGGGTCGTCGGAGTTGTAACGGACGAGCACCTTGGCGAAGTCCGGATCGAACTTCTCGATGTGGGCGCCGAATTCCGCCCCGTACTGGAAGTCGAACTCGTTCTGGCCCGACTTCTCGACCGGCATCGACAACTTGAGGCCGTGCTCGCGCGCCCGCTCCGGGATATCCGAGCCGAACTGCTCGTCGACCAGCACGCCGGTGGCGCCGGCCTCGGCGCCGCGGTTTACCGCCTCGAGCATGCCCTCGAAGATCAGCCGCTTGGCGTCTGAGATCCGCTCGGTCTCTTCCTCCGTCGGGTCGCCCTCGATCCCGAACATCTTCTTCTGGAAGGACCCCCGATGGTCAAACGCCAGGATGTACAGCTTGCCGTCGTATCCGAGAGCCATCTGACCCTCCCTTTCGTTTCCAAGTAGTCGTCTACGTCCCAGTCTACGTCTACCCTGCCGCGCGATGGAGCACAAATTCGGCGGCCCGCCGTACACGATCGGAATCGAGGAAGAGCTGATGATCCTCGACGCCGAGTCCTACGAGTTGGTCAACGCGATCGAGAGCCTGCTCGAGCCTTCTTCGGCCGGGGAGATCAAGCCCGAGCTGATGGAGTCCGTGCTCGAGGTCTCGACCGACCCGTGTAAGGACACGGCCGAGGCCGGCGAGCAATTGCGCGCGCTGCGGGCGCAGGTCCGCGAGACCGCGGCGCGCAAGAACCTCACGATCGGCTCGGCGGGCACGCACCCGTTCGCGATGTGGGAGGACCAACGGATCGTGGCCCGGCCGCGCTATCGCGACCTGGTCTCGGCGCTGCGCTTCGTGGCCCGCCAGGAGCTGATCTTCGGCATGCACGTGCACGTGGGGATCGACGACCCCGAGAAGGCGATCCACGTGGCCAACGGGATGCGCGTGCACGTGCCGATCCTGCTCGGGCTGTCGGCTAACTCCCCGTTCTGGCGCGCCGACGCCACCGGGCTGGCCTCGACCCGCACCCCGATCTTCCGGGCCTTTCCCCGGGTCGGTCTCCCGCCCACCTACAAGGACTGGGCCGACTACGAGCAGCGGATCGAGTTCATGGTCCACGCCCGGGTGATCGAGGACTACACCTACCTGTGGCACGACGTGCGGCCCCACCCGAACTTCGGGACGGTCGAGGTCCGGGTGATGGACTCCCAGACCCGGGTGGAGCACACGCTCGGCCTCGCCGCGCTCGTCCAGGGCCTCGTGAAAGAGCTGTCCGAGCACTTCGACTCCGGCAAGCAGCTCTCGCGCTACCCGTTCGAGATGCTCGACGAGAACAAGTGGCTGGCCGCCCGGCACGGCCTCGAGGGCGAGCTGGTCGACCTGCCGCGCCTGGGACCGGGTGCCGGCCCGCGAGCTGGCCCGCCGGCTGCTTGACCGGATGCGAGAGCATTGCCGGGACCTGGGTTCGGCGAACGAGCTCGAGGCGGTGGAGGACCTGCTCGAGCGGGGCAACGGCGCCGCCCGCCAGGTCGTCGTGTACGAGGCCAACCACGATCTGCGCGAAGTCGTGGCCGAGATCGTGGCCGCCACCGCGGTCTAGCGGCCCCCTCGCGGCGCCCAGCCCTCAGGCTCGGGTCGAGTCTCTATCCCCGGCCTTGCCGCCGTCATACAATCGAAACGAGCTATGAGCACCGGCGGGCCGGACCTATTCGTAATTTGCAAGAACTGCCAGTCCGAGGTCAGCCCGTACATCACCGAGTGCCCGTACTGCGGCAGCCGCCTGCGCAAGCGGGCCCCCAAGCTCGACCGTGAAGGGCGCCCCGCCGAGCGCAAGCGGCGTACGCCGAGCCCCTCGCTGCCTCGCCTGCGCCGGGACGAGATCCCCGGGATCCGGGGGGAATCGCGGCCGTACGGGACGATCGTGCTGCTGGCGGCCGGGCTCGCCGGGACGCTCCTGTGGCGGGCGGCCTGGTTGGCCGGGAGCACGCACGCGATCGAGCTGTGGGTGCGCTTCGGGACCCACCTGTGGTGGCGGCTGCTGGTCGCGCCGTTCACCTACACCAACACCGGTTACGCGATCGTGTCGCTTGGCGCGATCGCCGTGTTCGGCTGGCTGCTCGAGCGCCGGCACGGCCCCCTGGTGGTGGTCGTCCTGTTCGCCGTCGGGGCGGTCGGCGGCGCCGCGCTGACCGCGGCCGACACCTCCCTGCCGATCGCCCTGGGCGGGAACGGCGGGGCGCTCGCCCTGCTCATCGCCTGGGCGATCCCCGATCTGCTTTCGCTGCGGGCCGGCGAGGAGATCGAAGGTGATCTGCTCGGCACCGCGGTGATCGGGGCGGTCGTGGCGCTCATGCCCCTGGCCGCGCCCGGCGCGAGCTGGATCTCCGCGGGCATCGGCGTGGTGGCCGGTCTGCTGATCGGGCTGCCGCTCGCGCTGGCCGGCGATCGGTAACCAGCACCTCGTACGTATGATCCGGGGCGCCCCGTGGTCGACCGCGCCTACACCGACGCCGAGCTGGAGGCGGCGATCGAAGCGATTGCCGATCCGGCGCGACTGCGCGAGGCCCAGGACCTGGTCGCCCGGAGCGCGCCCGCCCTGGCTCGCGTGCTCGCCACTGCGCTCGACGAGGGCGGCTGGTTCGAGTCGGGGCACACCCAGGCCCTGCGTGAGGTCACCAGCCTCGACGATCCCGGCGAGCGGGTCCGCGCGGTGCGGACGATGCTGGCCGAGGAGACCCGGCTGGGCATGCTGGTCGGCGTCGCGGTCGGCTTCGAGCTGGCTCGCGAGCTGACCGGGGAGACCGGGACGCAGGAACGGCAAACGACAGAGGAGGATTGAGACGAGATGGAAGTTCGCTTTCTAGGCCACGCCGCCTTCGAGCTCGCCGACGGGGGCGACACCACGGTCCTCATCGACCCGTTCCTGAGCGGCAATCCGAAGGCCTCGATCAGCGCCGACGATGTGGCCGCCACCACGATCCTGCTCACCCACGGGCACGGGGATCACATCGGCGACACGGTGGCCATCGCCAAGCGCACCGGCGCGCCGGTCGTGGCGATCGTCGAGATCGCCAACGAGCTCGGTGAGGAGGGCGTCGACGTCCGCGATCCGAACATGGGCGGCACGGTCAAGTTCGACTGGGGCTGGGTCAAGCTGGTGCCGGCCTGGCACACCTCGACCACGCCGAAGGGCACGGCCAACGTCCCCGCCGGCCTGCTGATCAACTTCCAGGACACGATCGTCTACCACCTGGGCGACACCTGCGTGTTCTCCGACCTGCAGCTGGTCGGCAAGCGCCACCCGATCGACATCGCGCTGATGTGCATCGGCGGCCACTACACGATGGATCGCGTGGACGCGGTCGACGCCGCCGAGCTGGTCGGGGCCAAGACCGTGATCCCGTGTCACTACAACACGTTCCCGCCGATCGAGACCGATGCGCAGGCGTTCAAGTCAGACGTCGAGTCGGCCACCCGCTCGAACGTGGTGATCCTCGATCCGGGACAGTCGCACTCGACGTGACCCACGCGATCGTCCTCATCCAGGCCGAGCGCGCCGGGCTGGCCACGCTCGGTGGCGAGCTGGCCGGCCTCGAGGGCGTGGCCGAGGCGTATTCGGTGACCGGCGAGTGGGACTTCGTGGCGGTGCTCCGCCTGCGCCAGCAGGAGGACCTCGCCAAGGTGGTCACCGGTCAGATCTCGCAGCTGGCCGGCGTGGCGCGCACCCACACGATGGTCGCGTTCGAGGTCTACTCCCGCCACGACCTCGAGGCGCTGTTCTCGGTCGGCCAGTAAATAGTGCGCGTCGCGGTCGTCGCCGAGTGGTACCCGTCGCCCGGGGATCCGGTGTTCGGCATCTGGGCCCATCGGCAGGCCGTCGCCGCGCGCGACGCAGGCGCGGAGGTGCGCGTGCTCGCGCTGCGCCGGCCGATCCCGCCGCTGGCCCAGGCCCGCCTCCCGCCCGATCTCGCGGGGTTGCGCCGGTGGGCGAGCGACACACGCTCCGCGTTGCGATCGTTCACGCTCGACGGGATCCCCGTGCTCCCGGTGCCGTTCGTGGCGCCACCGCGGCCGATCTCGTACGGCAGCTGGGGCTACTGGGCGGCGCCGCCGCTGGCCCGCGCGCTCGATCGCCTCTACGACACGTGGCGGTTCGATGTGGTGCATGCCCACAACCTTGCGCCGGCCGGGCATGCGGCTGCGCGGTGGGTCGCTCGGCGCCGGGAGCGCCTGGCCTTCGTCGTCTCCGCGCACGGGCCGGACATGATCAACGTCCCGGAGAGCCTGATCGGACGGCGTGCGTGCGTAGCGGCGATGGCCAGGGCGGACCTGGTGCTGGCGAACAGCACGTGGGCGGCCCGACGCTGCGAGGCGATCGCCGGTCGGCCGGTGCCCGTGCGGGTCGTGTACCTGGGCGCCGACATCCCGCCCGCAGTCGCGGCGCGCAATGGCCACACGCGGATCGTCACGGTGGCCCATCTGGTCGCCCGCAAGCGCCACGAGGTCGTGTTGCAGGCGCTCGCCCGGCTCGACCCGGCGCGCCGGCCCGAGTACCTGGTGATCGGCGACGGTCCCTGCCGGCCCGGGCTCGAGCACCTGGCGACCGAGCTGGGGCTGGCCGATCGGGTGCGGTTCGTCGGGCAGCTGCCGAACCCCGAGGCGGTCGCACGGGCGGCGCGGTGCGATCTGTTCGTGATGCCGGGGGTGGAGGAGCCGTTCGGAGTGGCCTTCGTCGAGGCGATGGCGGCCGGCCTGCCGGCGATCGGGAGCCGGGGCGAGGGCGGGCCCGAGGACATCGCGGCGGCCGGGCCGGGGATGGTGCTGGTCGAGCCCGATGACCCGGCCGCGCTGGCCTCCGTTCTAAATCGGTTGGTCGACGACCGGGACGAGTTGGCCCGGCTTGGCGCCGCCGCCCGCGAGACGGTCGCGGCGAACTTCACCTGGGAGCGTTCCGGCGCCGAGACGGTCGCCGCTTATCAGGCTGCGCTCGAGGCCCGGTGACCGATCTACTGCTGGTGTCGCTCGGCACCACGCGGGGGCTGCGACTGTCCGACGCTCAGCTGGTGACGATGCTGCGGGAGGCGGGCGCGAGCGCCCGAGCGGTGGCCACTCGTATCGGATGGACCAACGCGTTGCGCCGCGGCTATCCGGTCAACGACGTGGTCGAGGCGGTGGCGGCCCGCCGGGCTCTGGCCGCCGGGATGCGGCGGTACTCACCGAGGGCGCTGGTGTTCTCGAGCACGACCGCCGCGCTGCTCGCCGGCCGGCCCGCCGTGCCGTACGCGGTGTGGCTCGACTCGCCGGCCCGGCTGAATCGGCCGGGCGTGCTGAATGCTCCGCTCCACTGGCTCGAGCGCCGGCAGCTCGCGCGGGCTCGCGTGCTCCTGCCCCACAGCCCGGGTACGGTGTCGGCGCTTCCCGCCGGCGCGGCGCCGTCGGTGATGATCCCGCCGCCCGTCCCGGCGGCACCCCCGCCCAGCGACTCGCGCGAGCGGCTCGCGGTCGGCTACACGCCCGACCCGAAGGCCAAGGGGCTCGGGCTGCTGTGCGCGGCGTGGGAGCAGGCCGCGGTGCCCGGCGCTCGCCTGCTGATTGCCGGCATCCCGCCCGAGCGAGCCCGCGCGTTTCTGGCCCGGCGCGGCGCGGCGCTGCCGGCGGGGGCCGAGCTGGTCGGGATGCTGCCCCAGCCGGAGTTCCGCGAGCTGCTCGCGCGTGCGCTCGTGTTCGTCAGCGCGGCGGCCTGGGAGGACTTCGGGATCGCGCCGCTCGAGGCGCTCGACCGCGGCGCGGCCCTGGTCTGCGCGCCGGCCGGGGGACCGTTTCCGGCTCTCGCACTGGCCCGCGAACTGGCCCCGCGGTTCGTGGCCACCGAGCGGACCGCCGGCGCGCTGGCGGGTGCCTTGCAGGCCGCGTTCGCGGCGCCCGACGAGCAGCTCACTGCCTACCGGGCCGCGGCGCGGGCCGAGCTCGAGCCTTACCGGCCCGAGGCGTCGGTGGCCCGGATCGCCGACGAGGTGCTGCCGGCGCTGCTCGGCGGGTAGCGGCGGGCGGCCGCGGTCATCGCCTCGGCGAACGCGTCGACCTCGACGCCGTCGGTCTCGCGATCGATCGCGCGGCTCTCCTCGCCCATGCGGCGACGGAGCTCGGGGTCCGAGGCGAGCCGCTCGAGCGCGGCGGCGATCTCGTCGGCGTTCCCGGGGTCGACCAGGATCGCGTTGCGCCCCTCCACAGCCACGTCGCCGGCGGCGCCCGCAGTCCGCGAGCAGACGATCGGCAGGCCGGCCGCGGCCGCCTCGCGGACCGCGACCCCAAACGGCTCGTAGGTGCTGATCAGCGCATACACGTCGGCCGCCGCATACAGACCCGGCAACTCGGACGGCGCGACGTGCCCGCGGAAACTGACCCGCGCCGACTGACGCGCGGCCAGTTGCTTCAGCTCGTCCTCCAGGAACCCGGTCCCGACGATCTCGAGCTCGGCGTCCGCCGGCACGGCTCGGATCAGCGTCCCGAAGTTCTTGTCCGGCACCAGGCGCCCGACGCTGAGGATCCTGCAGCCCTCGCCCCGGGCCGGCGTCGCCGCGCGAAAGCCCTCGAGGTCAGCGGCCTGGAGCGCAACGTGGATGCGCTCGTCGGGCACGCCGAACGCGCGCAGCCGCTCCCGCGCGGCGGAGCTGGCCGCGATGATCGCATCGGCCTGCCGAGCCAGCCGGCGATGCAGTCCAAGCTGCCAACCCGGCAGCATCGCGTCGATCTGCGGCGTGCACTCGGTGAAGATCACATACGCCCGCCGGTGGCGCCGGCACCAGGCCAGTGTCCGTAGCGACGCCGCGCCGTATTCCCAGACGACCACGCACTCGGGATCGACGTCTCGCAGGGCGCGCAGCAACCCGCGGGGTGAGATCAGCGGCGTGCGCCCGGCGCGCCGCCGCTGCCAGGAGCGCAGGTGCACCGACGGGTAGGGGTGCTCGCTCGGAAACCAGTCTCTCGGCACGTCCCAGCTCGGCTGGCCGGCCGACTGGTAGATCACGCACAGCTCAAGGTCGGGACGCTCGCTCAGCGCCCGGAACAGCGGCTCGCGGTACGGCACTGGCGTGGGGGGGACGATGGCGCAGCGCACGCCGCAAGGTTAGGGCTCAACCGCACACTCGACCCGGCGCCGTCGCCGAATGTGGCTCAGGGTGCGTATAGCGGCCCCAACCCCACTCTGGGGCCGGGGAAAGTGTCGAGTGTGGCGTTGGGCACTTAGAGCTGGGAGCCGCGACCGCGCTCGAACCAGATCGCGCGGTCCTTCCAATCGTGCGCCATCATCAGCGCGCCGCCCGCGGCCACGGCCGCGAACACCGAGCGCGGCGCGGGATCCGGATCGACCGCCGACTCAGCCGCCAAAACGAGGAATGCCGCCGCCGCGACCAACGTTCCGGTGGCTCCATGGTGGCAGCGCTGCCCAAAGATCCACAGACGACGCCTCAGCGCGTCGTACTCGACCAGCTTCCGTACCGTATTTGCCCTTGCCGATCCCATCCTGGTTGCCCCAATAATCGGCGTTTATCCTGCAAACGTGAGAGGACTGGCAGTTCTTTTGGGGGCGCTGGCAGTGGCGGGCTGTGGCGGCTCAAAGTCGACCTCCGCCGCGTCCACGCCGACCGCCCCGCCGACCACATCGGCGACCACCCCGACTGCCGCCACGACCCCCACTCAGACGCGCACCACGGCCACCACCAAGACCACGGCCACCACGACCACCGGGTCGATCAACGTCCGCGTGCCGGCGCGATTCACGATCCTCCCGACCGGCGCCGTGACCCCGCCGACGGTGACGATTCCGGCGCACCTCCCGATCGAGCTGATCGTGGTGTCAAACGGCGAGGCCCACCGGATCACCCTCCGCACGACGACGATCGCCGTGAAGGCCCACGCGCAGGCCGAGAAGCTCATCGACGGCCTGAAGGCCGGGAGCTATCCCCTTGAAATCGACGGCACAGCCAAGGCAGTCCTCACCATCGGCGGCTCCCCCGGGCCCTAGAGCCTGTCTCAAACCCCCCCCGCACGCGTCTGGCGGCGGCGGATCTGCGCGGATGCTGCGTCCTCGGAGTCTCGTGTAGCGCTGCTACACGTCGACTCCTGCGTCCTTGCCCCGCTTGATCCGGCGCTCGCCAGCCACGCACGTTGGGTATTGAGACAGACTCAGCTACCCGATCCGCGACCCGAGCGCGGCGTCCTTGTCCGGACGCAGCAGGATCACGCCCTGGTCGGGATCGATCGCGCCCATCACCAGCACCTCGGAGGTGAAGCGGGCGATCACCCGAGGGGTCAGGTTCACGCAGCCGATCACCAGCCTCCCCATCAGCTCCTCGCGCGAGTAGTGGGTGATCTGGGCCGAGGACCGCTTGACCCCTATCTCGGGCCCGAAGTCGATCCGGAGCTTCCACGCCGGCTGGCGTGCCTCGGGGAACTCGTCGACCGACACGATCCGGCCGACGCGCATGTCGACGGCCTCGAACGCCCCGAACTCGATCACGCCGGGGAGACTACGGCCCGGTGCTGTCCGACGAGGGGGCGGCGCCGCCGGACGGCGGCGGTGGGCACGAGGGGTCGGTCGGATCCGCCGCGCACGGATCGGTGCTCGGCGCCGGGGTCGTGGACGTCGAGTCGGTGGTCGTCGTGGTGCTCGTGGGATCCGAGCTCGGCGGCGCGGGCGTCGTGCTCGTCGTCGTCGTCGTGGTGCTCGCCGGTGTGGTGGTCGTGCTGGTCGTGCTGGTCGTCGCCGAGCTTCCGGCCGCCGCTACGGTCGGCGCCGTCGACTGCGGGAGGACGGTGGCGTCGGTCTGAGTCTGGGTGCGCCCGGGCGGGACCTTCGCCTTGGCCTTGGTCTTGGTCTTGGCGTCTGCCTTGCCGGTGGTCGGGTCGGCCTGCTTGGCGGTCGGCTTGGCCACGGTCTTGTGCGCGGTGGTCGCGGCCTTCTTGGGCGCGGCCTTCTTGGGCGGATGCTTCACGACGACCGGCTGGTGGACGACGACGTGCACCGGCGCGGGAGCCACGACATTGACCGGCGCGGGCGTGTGGCTGGGGACCGACGCGAGCGCGCTCAGGGTGGCCGGGTGATGATGCACCGGGGCGCGGGCGGGCTGGTCGACCTCGACCGCGCCGGCGGTGACCAGCGCCGCGGCGGCCAGGCCGGCCGCGGCCTTGGTGGCGATCGCGCCCACGCTGGCCGACAGGAAGCCGCCGCCGGTGGTGCTGATCATCGCGGTGGCGCCGGCGGCGGCGGTCGATCCGACGGCCGCGGCCTGGCCGGCGGCGCCTGCGCCCGAGGCGCTCGAGCCGGCTCCGGCCGAATGGCCCAGGTGGAAGATCGCCAGCTTGCGCAGCAGGGCGAGCGGCGCGAAGCCGATCGGGAGCAGCGCGGCCAGCGCCTTGCTGGTGTCGCCGAGCTGAGTCTTGAACATCGCGCAGCGCTCGCAGGTGCGCAGGTGGCGGCGGACCAGCGGGCCGGGACGGCGGCGCAGGCCCTCGGCGACCTCGCCGAGCTCGATCCGCACGTCCTCGCAGGTGAGCATCCGCGCCTGGGCGGCCTCGGCCAGCGATACCCGCGCGCGTACCAGGAGCGACTTGACGCTCGGCACCGTGGTCTCCATGGCCTCGGCGATCTGCTCGTAGGAGAGGGCGTCCATCTCGCGCAGGACGAGCGCGGTGCGCTGGGTCTCGGGCAAACCCTGGATGTCGCCCACGAGCAGGCGGAACTCCTCGCGCTCGTGCACCTTGTCGGCGGTGGTGGCGCCGTGCTCGAACAGGTGGATGTCCATCGAGTCGACCCCGACGGCCTGGATCCGGCGCAGGTGGTTGAGGCTGCGGTTGCGGGCGATCCGGTACAGCCAGGGCCGCACGTTGATCGGGCGGTCGTCGTCGAGGATCGCGTTGAAGGCGGCCGAGAACACCTCCTGCAGTACGTCCTCGGCGTCCTCGCGGGAGCCGAGCAGGTGGCGGCAGAAGGCCAGCAGTCGCGCGTGGTAGCGCGAGACGAGGACCTCGAAGGCGGCGGTGCTCCCGCGCCGGATGAGTGCGACCAGGCGCTCGTCGGACTGGAGCCTCAGGAGGGGGGACCGCGCATGCAGTCCGATTCCTCCCGAGTATCTAAGTGCAGAGACTTCCAAGAGGGCTAGGGGTCGCCGTCGGTGGCTCTGACACCGTAGCAGCGGATTAGTTGCGGTCTTGCAGCGCCGCCGCCAGTACCCGGGGAGGGACTCGAACCCTCATGCCGTGAGGCAGTCGCTCTTAAGGCGACCGTGTCTGACCAATTCCACCACCCGGGCGGGGTTCGAACGCTACCGGCTATGGGCCTCGCTTCGCTCGGCGTCCGTGGGGCCTGGCACCCCGTCCGGACCCTGCCGGGATCGCCTCCTGACCGGACGGGGTACCCGGCGGTCTCGGCTCGCCCCGCTCGGCATCCGGCCTCGCCCAACGGGACGGCCTCGACTCATCCCGCGGACGCCGCCGCAGGCGGCCCAGAAACAGTCCTACGCGCGTGTCGGTTCCCTTTTGACAGTGGCGAGAACCCCTTGCTAGGTTCGCTGGAAGATCCGCGTTTCGGGTAGCCAGGACCTCAGCGGGAGGAGCTCGAATGGCAGGGAGAAACCAGACGTGATCGGGAGGGTTGCAGCCGTCGCGGCGGTGGTGCTGGCGGTCGTGGTCGTCGCCGTCATCCTGCTTTCCGGTGGATCGGGCTACCAGGTCAACGCGGTCTTCCAGGACGCCAGCCAGATCGTCTCGGGCGACCAGGTTCAGATCGGCGGCAACACGGTCGGCACGGTCTCGAAGATCGCGC
Organism: uncultured Solirubrobacterales bacterium; assembly: GCA_963834675.1. GTDB lineage: Bacteria > Actinomycetota > Thermoleophilia > Solirubrobacterales > Solirubrobacteraceae > Palsa-465. Next base: position 1,234,744 of record CAWICS010000004.1, on the reverse strand, counting down.
TGACGCGCACCGGTCAGGCCCAGCTCACGCTGAGCATCAACGACTCGAACTTCACCCCGCTGCACCAGGGCACCGACGCCACCGTCCGGTTGGCCTCGCTGTCGGGGATCGCCAACCGCTTCGTCGACCTCCGGCTGGGGCCGGCCAACGCCCCCAAGATCCCGTCGGGCGGTGTGATCCCGACCACCGCGACGACCAGCGCGGTCGAGCTCGACGAGCTGTTCAACACGCTCAACCCGCCGACGCTCAAGGGCCTCCAGAACCTGATCCAGGGCACGGCCTCCCAGTACGCGGGCAAGGGCAAGCAGGCTCAGGCCGCCTGGCAGTACCTGAACCCGGCCGTAGCCGCCTCGAGCACGCTGTTCGCCGAGCTGAACCGCCGGGGCGGCGGCGACTTCACGAGCTTCGTGACCAAGTCGAGCAAGCTCCTGGGAGACATCGCGGTCAAACAGGCAGACCTGACCGCACTGGTCAAGAACCTGGGGACGACGACCGGCGCGCTGGCCTCGCAGAAGACCGCGCTCGGCTCCTCGATCCAGCAGCTGCCCGGCTTCATGGCCGAAGCCGACACCACGTTCGTCAACCTGCGCAACTCGCTAAAGGCGCTGACCCCGCTGGTCAACGCCTCCAAGCCGGTCGCGCCCAAGCTCCAGAAGTTCCTCGTCCAGCTCCGCCCGCTGGCCCAGAACGCCGTCCCCACCGTCCGCAACCTGGCCAACCTGATCTGCTCGCGGGGCGCGAAGCCGTGCTCGGCGAGCCAGCCCGGCTCGGGCGATCTGATCCAGCTGCTCGAGCTGAGCGTCCAGCTGGCCAACGTCACCTGCGGCACCAGCGCGGCGGCCAGCACCTGCAACGGCACGCTGCCCGCGAACGGTCAGCAGCGCCTGGGCGCCTTCCCGGAGTCGACTCAGGCGCTCAACCAGTCGACCCCCGAGCTGGCCACCGCCCGCCCGTACGCCGTCGACCTGACCGGCTGGTTCGAGGGCTTCAGCCACCCCGGCCAGACCGACGCGAACGGCAACGCCAGCCGCGTCGCGCCGGTGGTCGGCGTGGGCTCGGTCGAGAACGGGACGCTGAACCTCCTGCCCTCGTTCCTCGATCCGGTCCTGCGCACGGTGCTCGCGTTCGGCGGCAGCGGCACCCTGCCGGGCGGGACGAGTACCCCGAGCCAGGGCCTCTTGACCTCTGGCCAGGGCGACCGCTGCCCGGGCTCGATGGAGCGCGGCGCGGTCTACTACCCCGAGCAGGGCTATCCCTGCAACCCGAGCGAGACGCCGACGGGCAACTGATGCGGCGCGCTGTCGCCTACGCCGCCTTGGTGCTCGTGATCGGGGCCTTCGTGGTCGTCACGGGGGCGTTCTCGAGCGGGCCGAGCGATCCGACCTACAAGCTCGAGTTCGACAACGCGTTCGGCCTGGTGCCCGACGCCCAGTTCAAGGTCGCGGGCGTTCCGGCCGGGAAGATCTCAGCGATCGACCTCAACCAGAAGAACTACCACGCGATCGTCACCGTGCAGGTGACCACCAAGGGGTTTGGGGCGTTCCGCTCGGACGCGAGTTGCCAGTCACGACCGCAGTCGCTGATCGGCGAGTACTTCGTCGACTGCCAGCCCGGCCAGTCCGGCCGGCCGCTGAAGTCGGGCGCCACGCTGCCGGCCTCGCACACCTTCTCGACCATCCCGGCCGACCTGCTGGCCGACGTCATGCGCATGCCCCAGCGCGAGCGCCTCACGCTGATCATCAACGAGTTGGGCGGAGCGGTGGCCGGGCGCTCTGAGGACCTCCAGACCGCGCTGCGCCGCGCGGTGCCGGCGCTCGACGAGACCGACAACCTGCTGAATCTGCTGGGCAACGACTCGCAAACGCTCCAGCAGCTGACCGCGAACTCCGATGCCGTGGTCACCGCGCTGGCCAACAACTCAAAGCTGGTCCAGAACTTCATCGTCGACGCCGACCACGCGGCCACCGACACAGCCACCCAGCAGGCCAACCTGAAGACGACGCTGCATCGCTTCCCGGGGCTGCTCGAGCAGCTCAAGCCCGCGATGGCCAAGCTGGGTACGGCCGCCGACACCAACACGCCGGTGCTTCAGAACCTGAACGCGGCGTCCGGTCAGCTGAAGACGCTGTTCACGAACCTGGCCCCGTGCTCGAAGCCGCACGCCGACCACCAGTGCGGATTCGCCAACGCCTCGAAGCCGGCGCTGAAGTCGCTCGGGGAGGCCTCGGTCACCGGCAAGACGGCGGTCCAGGCGGCCACCCCGACCGTCGCGCTGCTCGGCAAGTTCGCCCAGCCGGTGCCCGAGCTGGCCCAAAACCTGGCCATCGTGCTGAACGACCTCGACAACCGCAATCGCGCCGTCGAGCCCGACTCGCGCAGCCCGGGCGGCAAGGGCTTCACCGGCCTCGAGGCGCTGCTCCAGTACGCGTTCAACCAGGAGCAGACCATCAACACGTTCGGGCCGTTCGGGCACATGCTCGCGGTCGACGCCTTCGTCAACCAGATGTGCTCGCCGTACGCGACGCCGGGGACGGTCGCGGCCAACCTCAAGCAGTACGGCCCGACCTACCGGCAGTGCTACTCGTGGCTCGGGCCCAACCAGCAGGGCGTCAACGAGTCCGATCCGTCGAATCCGGGTGGCTGCGTACCCGATCCGGGCGGAGCGCCTCCGGGCCGGACCGGTCCGCAAACCAGCGCGCCGGCCTGCCCCGCCCAGGTGCTCAGCACCGCCCCGCCGAACCTGGCTGCGCTGCGCAAGAACCACACGGGCTCGTCCTCGTCGACTGGCTCGAGCTCGGGCTCGGGGGCACCGTCGGCCACACCAGGAGCGTCGGGCGCCTCGCCCGCGGGCGGTGGCGGGCCGAGCCTCCAGGGCGCGCTCGGAAAGGTCACCTCCGCGATCGGGGCGGCCACCGGCACGCCGACCGTGACCACCCCGACGGTCCCGACCACGCCGGCGGCCCCGACCGTGACGGCGCCCGACACGAGCAGCAGCACCTCGAGCGGCACCCCGACCGCCCAGCAGGCCCAGCAACTCCTCGGCTACCTGCTCTCACCATGAAGCGCAAGCAGCAATCCGCGTTCGCCAATCCCGTGCTGATCGGCGCTGTGACCGTGCTGGTCGCGCTGGTGGCGGTGTTCCTGGCCTATAACGCCAACGAGGGGCTGCCGTTCGTCCCCACCCGCGAGCTCAAGGTCGACATAGCCAACGGCTCCGAGTTGGTGGCCGGCAACGACGTGCGCGAGGGCGGCTACCTGGTCGGACTCATCTCGGAGCTCAAGCCGGTGACGATGGAGAACGGCCAGACCGGGGCTCAGCTGACGCTGAAGCTCGACAAGTCCTACGGCAACGTGCCCGTGGACTCGACGGTCTCGATCCAGCCGCGGTCGGTGCTCGGGCTCAAGTACCTCGATCTGCACAAGGGCGTCTCGCACCGCGATTTCGCCGACGGCGCGACGCTGCCGGCATCGCAGACCAACGTCCCGGTCCAGTTCGACGACGTGTTCAAGACCTTCAACACGCCCACCCGGAATGCCGCCCAGCAGAACCTGGTCGGCTTCGGGGACACCCTGGCCTCGCGCGGGTCGGCCCTCAACGACACGATCGCCAGCCTGCCTCCGCTGCTGGGTTATCTGCGGCCTGTCGCGCAGTACCTGTCCGACCCGAGCACCGAGCTGACCCGGTTCTTGAGCGGCCTCAATTCGTTCATGGGCGCGGTGGCGCCGGTGGCTCAGGTCAACGCCCAGCTGTTCGGGAAGATGGCCACGACGTTCGCGGCGATCGACCGCAACCCGGCCGACCTGAAGGCCACGATCGCCGAGTCGCCGTCCACCGAGCAGGTCTCGACCCGGTCTCTGATCACCCAGCAGCCGCTGCTGGTCGACCTGACCACGTTCGGTCACTACATGACGCCGGCCACCGCGTCGCTGAAGACGGCCCTGCCGGTCCTGAACCCCGCGCTCGAGCAGGGCACCCAGGTGCTGGGCCGCACGCCGGCGCTCAACCAGCGCCTCCAGCAGACCATGGACGCGCTGCGCACGCTCGCCCAGGCGCCGGGTACGAACGTGGCGCTGAACGCGCTGGTCGACACCGTGCAGACGCTCAACCCGATGGTCCGCTACCTGGGTCCGTTCCAGACCGTGTGCGACGACTGGAACTACTGGTGGACGTACATCGCCGACCACTTCTCCGAGGCCACCGCGTTCGGGTTCGCCCAGCGCGCCCTGCTCATGCAGAACAACCAGTTGCAGTCGAACAGCCTGAGCAACCAGGGCGCCAATGCGCCGATGAACGGCGGCTCCTTCGACTCGCCCCAGGGCGGCAACGGGTTCGCCCACGGACAGGTGTACGGCGCCGCGGTGGACAGCCAGGGCAACGCCGACTGCGAGACCGGCCAGCGCGGCTACCTGAAGCAGGCGAACCACCTCGACCCGCAAAACCGCCAGTTCGCCACCGACCCGCACAACCCCGGCAACCAGGGCCCGACCTACAACGGACTGGCCAAGGTCCCGACCGGTGAGACGTTCTCGCGCGGCGCGCAGACCGGTCCCCAGCTCCCGAACATCCCGGGGAACAACTGATGCTCAGACGGCGCGGACGCAGAAAGGGAATGAGCACCTTCGCGGCGGGTCTGCTCGCGCTGGCGGCGATCATTGTGTTCACCTACCTCGGCTTCACCAAGTTCGCCAACCCGTTCGCCAGTCAGTACACGGTGCACGCGGTCTTCTCCAACGCCAGCGGGGTGAAGCCCGAGTCGCCGGTCAGGATCGCCGGGGTCAACGTGGGCAAGGTGGAGAGCGTGGGCCCGGTGCCGGGCTGCAAGCTGGGCGGCTCGCTGCAGAAGGAGGCGTCGGCCGGCGGTTCGCAGGGATGCACGGCAGCCGAGGTGACCATGACGATCTCAGACCAGGGGCTGCCGATCCATAAGGACGCCACGTTCGCGATCCGCCCGCGCATCTTCCTCGAGGGCAACTTCTTCGTCGACGTCAGCCCGGGCACGCCCGAGGCGCCCGACGCGCCGAGCGGTTACACGTTCCCGGTCCAGCAGGGCACCGAGCCGGTGCAGTTCGACCAGGTGCTGACCTCGCTGCAGTCGAACACCCGCCAGAACCTGCAGACGCTGCTCCAGCAGTTCGGCACCGCGGTCAAGAAGGGCGGCCCGTCCTACAACGCCTCGATCAAGTACTGGCTGCCCGCGTACGAGTACTCGGCGGTCGTCTCCCACGACGCGCTCGGCCTCCAGACGCACGACCTGTCGAACTGGATCGCCGAGCAGGGCGAGGTGTCGGGCGCGATCGACACCCACCCGCAGAACCTCCAGAACCTGATCTCGAACTTCAACACCACCGCGCACGCGTTCGCGGTGCAGAACGTTGCGCTGTCGCATGCGGTGGCCGAGCTGCCCAAGACCTTGTCGGCCGCGATCCCCGCCTTCCACGCGTTGAATTCCGCGTTCTGCTCCGGGGCTCAGGTCCCGAACTGCGCGCCCGGCCCGCTCCCGCAACTGGCCAAGAAGCTGATCCCCGGCGTCAAGTCGACCGGGCCGATGATCGACGCCAGCCTGCCGTTCATCACCCAGCTGCGCTACCTCGTCTCGCCGGCCGAGCTGCGCGGCCTGACCGCCGACCTGGCCAAGACGGTGCCGTCGCTTTCCCGGCTGACCCGCGAGTCCACGCCGCTGATGGGCAACCAGGTGCGGCCGGCCGCGAGCTGCGCGGTGAACGTGGTCATTCCGTGGTCGCAGCTGACCCTGAACGATCCGCACTTCAACGCCTCGAACGGGTTCCCGCCTCACCCGGTGTACGTCGAGGCGGTCGACTTCCTGCCCGGGCTGGCCGGCGAGTCGCGCGACTTCGACGCCAACGGGCCCTACATCCGGATCCTCGGCACCGGCGGGACGCTCACCTACTCGCTGCAGCCCGGGCTGTTCGGGCAGGCGCTGGCCCCGCTGCAGGGCGAGGAGCCGCAGCCGCCGCCCGGCGAGCACTCGCCGCCGCTTCAGCCGAACGTTCCGTGCGAGACCCAGCAGCCGATCACCGACCTGTCGGCGCCCACCGGCGGCCCGCCGGCGCAGCAGTCGAGCAGCCTCGGGGCGCCTGGCGCGTCGCTGCGGTGGACCTCGGCCGCGGCCGCCGCGATTCCCCAGCTCGAGCAGATCGCCGGGCAGAACGGCCTGCAGCTCGGCACCGCGTCGATGCCGGCGCTCGCCCGCGACAACTCCTCCTCGAGCTCGTCGAGCAAGCAGAGCGCGGCCCGGAGGGCGGGTCGATGAAGCGCGCGATCCGTGAGCACTGGAAGGACTTCGCCGCGATCGTGGGCCTGCTCGTGATCACGATCGCGGTGGCGGGCTACATCCTCACCAACGAGCGGCTGCGCTTCCCGTTCATCTCGCCCTCGCCCTACACCATCAACGCCGCCTTCTCGACCGCCCAGGCAGTGACCCCGGGTCAGGGCCAGAGCGTGCGGATCTCCGGCGTGCAGGTCGGCCTGGTCGGCCAGGTCACCCTCAAGAACGGCGAGGGGGTCGTGCAGCTGAACATCGATTCGAAGTACAAGCACTTGGTCCACAAGGACTGGACGGCGCTGATCCGCCCGCGGACCGGCCTGGACGACATGTTCATCGAGCTCTCGCCCGGGCCCCCGGGCTCGCCGGCCGCGCCGGCCGGCTACACGATCCCGGTCTCGAACACGATGCCGGTGGTCAACCTGGACGAGATCCTCTCGTCTTTGGATGCGGACTCTCGGCAGTACCTCGACCTGCTGGTCAACGGGGCCGGCCAGGGGTTGAAGAACAACGGCGGGAACCAGCTGGCTCAGGTCATGGAGCGCTTCGAGCCCACCCACCGCGACCTGGCCAGGGTCAACAGCGCGGTGGCCGTGCGCGGGCGCAATCTGCAGCGGCTGGTGAACTCGCTGCGGCGGCTGAACGACGCGCTGGCCGCCAAGCAGACTCAGATCGTCCAGCTCGTCGACTCGAGCGAGAAGGTGTTCGCCGCGTTCGCCTCCGAGGACTCCAACGTGAGCCGCGCGGTCGCCGATCTGCCGGGAACGCTGCAGCAGACCACGACGACGCTGGCCAAGGTGCAGGCGTTCGCCAACATCCTGGGTCCGGCGGCGCACAACCTGCTGCCGGCCGCGGGCGCGATCCCGGCCGCCAACAAGGCGCTGACCGCGCTGGCGGTTCCCAATCCGTCGACCGGTTACCTCGGCGGCACCACGATCGTCAAGAAGCAGATTCGGCCGTTCGTCATCGCCGCGCGGCCGGTGGTCCGCAACTTGAAGCCCGCGGCTCATAACCTGGCCGACCCGACGGTGACCCAGACGGCCAACGGTCCGGTGAACGAGGCGCCGGCCGCGACCAACCTGACCAGCGCGTTCAACGTGCTCAACCACTTCGGCAACATGCTCGGCTACAACCCGGGCGACACCGAGCACGGCTACCTGTGGTGGCTGGCCTGGCTCGACCACAACGCCCGCACGCTGTTCTCGGTGCAGGACGCGAACGGCGACTTCCGCCCGCTGTTCCTCCAGGCCAGCTGCGCCTCGCTGGCCCAGATCGCCAACAGCTCGCCGCTGCAGGAAGTGGTGATGAACCTGACGCCGATCCTGACCAGCGCGAACCTGTGCCCGACCCAGGCGGCCGCGGATGCGCGCGCGTACGACAAGTACAAGCAGCAGCACCCGGCGACCGCCACCGCGTCGTCGAATTCGAGCCTGTCGGGTATCCAGGCGCTCCAACCCCACGCGTCGGGGTCAAGCGGCGCTGCCCCGAAGTCGAACACCCTGTTCCTCCCGAAACTCCCCGTCAACTAGGCCTGGATGCACACCGGCAGCCCCCCGATCTCCCGCGTCATCACGATGGTGCTGTTCGCCCTGTCCTGCGTCGGGCTGCTCCTGTTCCTTTGGCTGTCGTTCGGCGGCACGATCCCGCTCGGCGCCCAGGGCTACCGGATCAACGTCTCGTTCCCCTCCGCGCAGGATCTGGCCACCCAGGCCGACGTGCGGATCGCCGGCGTGTCCGTCGGCAAGGTCGTCTCGACCCAGCTCGACCCCAAGGGCAACCGGACCATGGCGACCCTTCAGCTCCAGCACGGGTACTCGCCGATCCGCAAGGACGCGCGCGCGATCCTGCGCACCAAGACGATCCTCGGCGAGACCTACGTGCAGCTGATCCCGGGTTCGCCGAACTCGCCGCCGCTCGCCGACGGGGGCACCTTGCCGCGGAGCCAGGTGATGCCCACGGTTCAGCTCTCGGACATTTTCAACGCGCTCGATCCGACCACCCGGCACGCGTTCCAGACCTGGCAGCAGGAGCTGGCCAAGGCGGTCAACGGCAACGACCAGAACCTCAACGACGTGCTTGGCAACCTGCCCACGTTCGCGGCCGACGCCACCGACATCCTCCAGGTGCTCGACGTCCAGCACCTGGCCACGGTCCGCCTGGTCCAGAACGGCGGCACCGTGTTCGGCGCGCTCGGCGCCAACCAGGCCGCGCTGCGCAACCTGATCACGACCGCCGAGACCACGTTCGCCACGACCGCCGCCAACAACAACGCGCTGGCGCGGACCTTCCAGGTGTTCCCGACCTTCCTGAACGAGACCAAGGCCACCATGGCCAAGCTCCAGACCTTCTCGACCAACACCGACCCGCTGATCAAGGAGCTCGACCCGGTCGCCCAGCAGCTCGCGCCCACGCTGCACTCCGTCCAGCAGCTCTCGCCGCCGCTCCGTCACCTGTTCACGAACCTGGGGCCGCTGATCACCGTGTCGCAGACCGGCTTGCCGGCGGTGCGCGAGATCCTCACCGGCGCCACGCCCATGCTCGGGTCGCTGGGCACGTTCCTCGAGCAGCTCAACCCGATCCTCGGCTGGCTCTCGCTGCATCAGCAGCTGGTCTCGGACTTCATCTCGCAGGGCGGCGCCACCCTGGCCGCCACTACTACCTCGTTCTCGGGTAACTCGCTCGGCCACTACCTGCGCCAGTTCTCGCCGGCCGGGCCGGAGACGCTGTCGTTCGCGCCCAACCGCGACGCGAACAACCGCGGCAACACCTACCCGCCGCCGCTGTGGCTGGCCGATCCGAACGACGCCGCCAAGGGCAACTTCCCGGCCTGGGACTGCAAGAACACCGGCAAGCCCGGCGACGGCTCAGAGCCGGCCAGCGGTCCGCCGGCGCCGGCTCCGGGCTCGACCGAGGCGTGCTGGGTCGCTCCGCCGCTGCCCGGCGCGCCGGGTCAGTACCAGATCCCGCACATCCTGGCCGCGCAGTATCCGAACAAGTAGCCGGGGCGCTGCGGAGTCCGGGTTCGACGCGGCGAGCGCGGGGTTACTTAGGCCGCTTCGCGAGCCCGCGCGGACGCGCGCGCGCCCACGGCGGCCAGCCCGTCGAGCAGCGCCTCGGCCAACGTCTGGTCGCCGGCGAGCTGCAGGCCGCTGCGGTCGCGCTCGGGCGAGAACGCCTTCACCCACTCCTCGACGGTGCCGGTGACCCGGGCGTCGGCCCCGTCGGCAGAGCGCTCCTCGACGGTCACGCCGTCTTCGGAGAGCCTGAAGGTGTAGGCGGACTGCCGTTCGGGCTCGTCGACCACGAGCTCGGCGGTCCCGGTTGCCGCTGAGCGCCCCAGCAGGCCGGGCGCGAGGCGGAAGATCGCGCCCAGGTCGATCGACTCCGACGCGCGGGGCGGGCTCCAGGCCCACTGATAGCCCCACCGGGCCAGCTCGCCGAGGATCGGCATCAACTCGCGAGCGCGCTCGGTCAGCTCGTAGTCGACCCGCGGCGGGACCTCGCGGTAGCGCTTGCGGGTGAGCATGCCGTCGGCGACCATGCGATTCAGCCGGGAGCGCAGCTGCTCGGTCGAGATACCCGGGAGCACGCGTTGGAGCTCCACGAACCGCCGGGGTCCGGCGGCGAGATCACGGACGATCAGCAGCGTCCATTTGTCCCCCACCAGGTCAAGCGCCCGGGCGTCAGGGGACCACTGGTCATACGGATGGCGTTTCGGTGGGGGTACGTGCGGAATGGGAAAAATCCTCCCCGGTGGACGGTCGTACCTACCAAGTTCGAGTCTAACGGACGATTTGACGTTTCCCGCACGGCTGCCGGAGCTTTCTGCGGGCTTGTACGGATAGCTTCATGCATCAATACGCGCGGCGCTGGGAAAAGTCAGCCAACTTGCGGCAGTTTTGGCGTCTCCCTGCGTTGCTGAGGGTGACATGGGTGTTGTGATCGAGCTGAAGGATCAGCTGGCTGATCGCTCACGCCCGCGGGGGGGCTCGCGCGCGGCGTTCTTCTATGACCTGGCCTGCCCGTTCTCCTACCTGGTGGCGGAGGGGGTCGAGCGCGTCCTCGGCGAGGTGGAGTGGATCCCGGCGCCGGCGGTGGCCTTGGACGGCGGAGCGGTCTGGGCGCGCTTGCAGGCCGTGCGAGCGCTGGCCGAGCGCGAGGCGCGCGGGGTCCGGCTGCCCTTGGTCTGGCCCGACCGCTATCCGGCCAACACCCGCCACGCCCTGCGCGCCGCTGCATTTGCCGGAGAGAACGGCGCCGGCGCGAGCTTCGCCCTGGCCGCAATGCGGCTGGCCTTCTGCGGCGGGTTCGACCTGGAGGACCCGGAGATCATCGGCGTGGCCGCCGCGGCCGCGGGACTGCCGCTCGAGGGCTGCCTGGCCGCCGCCCGCGAGCCCTCCCGCGACGCGTCGCTGTGGGCCACCGCGCGCGGCTTGCACGCCCGCGGCGTACGCCGGATGCCCGCGATCCGTCTCGGCCGGCGCTGGCTCGAGGGCGAGCGGGTCCTCGACTCGGTGGCGATGATCGGAGCGCACGCCCTGTAAGGCTTTCGAGAGGGTGGGCCGGGCGCCCCGGCCGGCGCGGGTTGTACACCGCAGGTGGTCGGGGCGCTCGGCAAGAGTTCCGCTGCCTTTTCGCCCGAAACCTCCCCCCGTGGTCCCCGCCTTCGGGACATAAGCACTCGGGGGATGCTTATGTCCCGGTGGGTGGCGCGGCGCCGGGGACTTCCGGGCTTTGTGCACCCGCCCTGCAAAACGTGCCAAACCGCCCGCCCGCCACCGCCGAGCGCTATACAGCATCGGGGAGCTCCTCGGCCTCGGCCCGCCTCGCGGTGGCGACTTCCGCACGTTGTGCACGGCGGGGCGCCGGCGCGTGGGGCAGACGGCGGGTGTTAGCGTGCCCGCGGTGGCGACCGAGGCACAGCCGGGCACGCGGGTCCACGGCGGCCGGCTGATCGCCGCGCGGCTCAAGGCCTACGGGGTGACGAAGCTGTTCACGCTGTCCGGCGGCCATCTGTTCTCGATCTACGACGGCTGCCGGGCCGAGGGGATCGATCTCGTCGACGTGCGCCACGAGCAGTCGGCCGCGTTCGCCGCCGAGGGTTGGGCCAAGGTGACGCGCACGCCGGGCGTGTGCGCGCTGACCGCCGGCCCCGGGGTGACCAACGGGATGAGCGCGATCGCCTCGGCGAGCCACAACCACTCTCCGATCCTGGTCATGGGCGGGCGGGCGCCGCAGTTTCGCTGGGGTCAGGGGTCGCTGCAGGAGATCGACCACGTGCCGTTCGTCCGTCCGCTGGTCAAGTTCGCCGCCACCGCCCGGGAGACCGAGGAGATCCCGGCGCTGGTCGACCAGGCGATGCGCACCGCGCTGACGCCGCACAGCGGCCCGACCTTCCTGGACTTCCCCCTCGACAACGTGTTCGGCGAGGCCGACGCGCCCGACCCGGCGCCGCCACTTCCCGAGCCATGGCTCGGCTCCGGTGCCGATGCGCGGGCGGTCGAGCGCGCCGCGGTGCTGCTGCGGGAGGCCGAGCGGCCGGTGATCATGGCCGGCGCGGGTCTTTACTGGGGCCACGGCGAGACCGCCCTGGTGGCGCTGGCCGAGGAACTGCGGATCCCCGTGTTCACCAACGGCCTGGCCCGCGGCTGCATCCCGGCCGACCACGAGCTGGCCTTCTCGCGGGCCCGGCGGACGGGTCTGTCCGGGGCGGATCTGGCACTGGTGATCGGCGCGCCGCTCGACTTCCGGCTCGGCTTCGGCGCGGCGTTCGCCCCCGACGCCGAGATCGTGGCCATCGACGCGGCCGAGCCCGACCGGGAGTCGCCGCGTCCCCTGGCCGCGGAGCTGTACGGCGCCCTGCCGGCGACCCTCGACGCGCTGCGCACCGAGGCGGGCGCCGGCGGCCAGCAATCCGAGCGCGAGGGCTGGATCCGCTCGCTGCGCGCCGCCGAGGACGACGCCCGGGCCGGCGAGGCAGCCGACCTGGCCGACGACCGAGCGCCCCTTCACCCGATGCGGGTGTACGGCGAGCTGATCCGGCTGCTCGACCGCGACGCGATCGTGGTCGGCGACGGCGGGGACTTCGTCTCCTACGCGGGTCGCGTGCTCGACTCCTTCCAGCCCGGCTGCTGGCTCGATCCGGGTCCGCTCGGCTGCCTCGGCTCCGGGCCCGGTTACGCGCTGGCCGCCAAGCTCGCCCGGCCCGATCGACAGGTCGTCCTACTCCTAGGCGATGGGGCCTTCGGCTTTGCCGGCATGGAGCTCGACACCCTGGCGCGCCACGGGGTGGCCGTCCTCGCGGTGATCGGCAACAACGGCATCTGGGCGCTCGAGAAGCACCCGATGGAGGCCATCTACGGCTACTCGGTCGCCGCCGATCTCCGACCCGGCACCCGCTACGACCAGATCGCCGAAGCTCTCGGCTGCCACGCCGAGCTTGTCGAAACCCCGGAGGAGCTGCGACCAGCGCTCGATCGCGCGCTCGCAGAGCGGACGACCGGCCCTCGTCAACGTGCTGACCGACCCCACCGTCGCCTACCCACGCCGCTCGAACCTGGCCTAGATGCCGCTCCCTCAAACGAAAACCGCCCGCATTCTCAGCGGGCGGCTTCCGATCCAGGTTTGGCCCAATCGGGACGGGCAGGGGTACGTGCCAGAAAGGGCCGGTTAGAGTGGCTCGGACGGCGGGAGGCGCCGATGTCTGCGGCTTCGCCCGAGCCTATGTTGGGAGCCGGGTTTAGCCCTGGCCCCGATGCTGATCATTCCCCCTATCGCCCGTGGCGACAATCGTACATTCGTCCAGATGCGTTTAGGAACCCAACTGGACGAATGATCTACCCCCTTGCGATGTAGCCGCGACTCACGGGGGCCCGCGCCTAAATACCTGAATCTCTGCCGCCTATACTGGTTATGAGCCGCATGAGCCAGTTTCTCTCCTTTCCCAACCCGGTCAACGAGAAGGCCGCCCGCGTAGTCGCCGGCGTGGTGCTGATCACCGTGCTGGTCATCCTGGCCACCGGCGCGTACTGGCTGCTGATCCCGCTCGCCTATGGGTTCTGGGCGCGCGTCCTCACCGGGCCTACCCTGAGCCCGCTGGGCTGGACGGCCCAGAACGTCATCGCTCCGAGGCTCGGGGCCAAGAAACCCGTTGCCGGGCCTCCCAAGCGCTTCGCCCAGGGCATGGGCGCCACCATGGCCACGCTCGCGTGATCTTCTGGCTGGTCGTGGGCAGTCACACGGCGACCGACGTCGTCCTCGGCCTGTTCGTGATCGCCGCAGGGCTCGAGTCGATCTTCGCCGTCTGCCTGGGTTGCCAGGTGTTCGGGTTGCTCATGCGGGCCGGGCTGATCCCGGACGAGGTATGCGCCGAGTGCGCCGACCTCAGCGGGCGCCTGCGCGCCGCCCCGCCCCGCTCCGCCTGACCGCGGCTGACCGCGACTGACCGCGACCGCGACTGACGCGACTGACCGCGACGGCTACTCGAGCTCGAGCGCGGCGCCCCGCAGGATGTCGTGCTCGGAGACCTCGAACTCGTTCAGCCCGAACAGGGCAAGCACCTCGAGCAGGATGATCGTGCCGGCCACGATCGTCGGCGCCCGATCGGGATGCAGCCCCGGCACCTCCCGGCGCTCCGCCAGGGTCAGGCCGGCCAGCCGGTCGCGGATCTCGCGGCATTTCGAATCGTTCACCACGTATCCCTCGACCTTGTCCGCGTCGTAGGGCTCGAGCTCCTGCGCGATCGAGGCCATCGAGGTCGCCGTACCCGCGACCGCGATCGCATGTCCGACCGCACGGCGCCATTTCTCGGGCACGCCGTCGGCGAGGATCGAGCGCACGTCGCGGGCCAACGCCTCGCACTCCTCGGTGGTCGGCGGGTCGGTGTGCAGGTGGCGCTCGGTCTGGCGCACCACGCCGGCCTGGTGGGAGACGTGGAACTCCATCTCCCGGCCGGTTCCGATCACGAACTCGGTCGACCCACCCCCGATGTCGATCACCAGCACCGGCTCCTGGTCGGACGGATCGCGCTCGCTGGTCGCGCCCAAAAAGGTCAGCCGCGCCTCCTGGTCACCGCTCAGGACGTGGGGCTCGAGCCCCCAGCGCTCCCGCACCGTGTCGGCGAACTCCTGTCCGTTGGCGGCATCCCGAACTGCGCTGGTGAGGACGGCGACCGCCCGGTCCGCGCCGTGGCGCTCGATCAGCTTCCCGTACTCGTCGAGCACCGAGTACACGCGCCCCATGGCCTCGTCGCTCAGCCGCCCGTCGGCATCGACACCGGCGCCGAGGCGGGTGATCTCGGTGCGCCGCTCGAGCACGTCCTCGACTCGCCCGTCGCGCACCTCGGCCAGCAGCAGCCGCGTCGAGTTCGTGCCGATGTCGACGACCGCGGAGTGCATCTCAGACCACCGCCTGCACCTGGTGGGGCAGCGGACGGCCGTCCAGGCCGGCCAGCAGGTTCTCGACCGCCAGATCCGCCATGCGTTCCCGAGCCGTCCGGGTGGCCGAGCCGATGTGGGGCACGACGACCAGATTCGGGGCGGACAACAGCGGATCGTCAGAGGACAGCGGCTCGGGCTCGGTGACGTCGAGCGCCGCGCCGGCTACCTCCCCAGCCTCCAGCGCCTCCCGCAAAGCCACGGAGTCGACGATCGGCCCGCGCGCGGTGTTGATCAGGATCGCGTTCGAGCGCATCCGGCGCAGCGCCGCCGCGTCGATCAGGTGGTGGGTCGACGGGGTCAGCGGGCAATGCAGCGACACGAAGTCAGAGCCTTCCAGAAGCGCCTCGAGCGAAACCTCCGAGGCCAGCGCCTCCGAACCGGAAGCCGAAGAGCCGCCGCCCGTGTACAGCACGGTCATGTCGAACCCGGCCGCCCGGCGCGCCACCGCGCGCCCGATCCGCCCGAACCCGACGATCCCCAGCACCGCGCCCTGCACGGCCGCCCCCAGGTATCGCCCCGGCTCCCAGGTCAGCCAATCACCGGCGTGTACCGAGGCGATCGCCTCGGGCAGCTTCCGCGCCGCGGCCAGCAGCAGCGCCCACGTCAGATCGGCCGTGGCCTCGGTCAGCACGTCCGGGGTGTTGCCGACCGCGATCTCGCGGGCCGCCGCGGCATCGATGTCGATGTTGTCGTAGCCGACCGCATAGTTCGAGATCACGCGCAGGAGAGGACAGTGCTCGATCAGCGCGGCGTCCACCCTATCGGTGAGCAGGGTGAGCAGGCCCTCGACCCCTGCCGCCCGGGCGGACAGCTCCTCGTAGGACGGAGGCAGCCGCTCGGGCCAGACCTCTACCTCGTGCTCGGCCCGCAGGCGGTCGAGCGCCGGGCCGGGCAGCGATCGGGTGACGAAGCAGCGCGCCATCGAGGCGCGGATTCTGTCGCTTCGGAGAGTTTCAGGCGCTTTCGGCGGCCATCGTGCGCTGCCGCATGCGCCGCATCGGCACGCGAGGCAGCCCAACCAGCGCGATCAGCGCACCGGCGGCCGCGAATGCCCCGGCGATCCCGAAGGCGAGCTCGAACCCTCCGGTCAGCGCCGCGTGGGCGGCCAGGCCGTGGTGGATATCGCCGTTGGTCCGGGCGGTGGCGAGGGTGGCCAGGAAGGCGAGCCCGAGCGCCCCGCCGACCAGACGCGAGGTGTTGACCAGACCCGAGGCGAGACCCGCCTCCTCCGACGCCACGCCGGCGACCGCCGCGATCGTGACCGGCACGAACGCGAAGCCGATGCCGACCGCGATCAGCAGGGAGGGGACGAGCACGTCACCGAGATAGCTGCCATCGGGCGAGAGGTGCGTGAACATGAGGAGTCCGACCGCCTGAAGGGCCATGCCGGCGACGAGCATCGGCTTGGGCCCGACCGAAGTGACCGCCCGTGAGGCGATCCTCGATCCGGCCACGATGCACAGGGTCATGGGCAGGAAGGCGAAGCCGGCGCGCAGCGGCGAGTACCCGAGCACCTGCTGGAGATAGAGCGAGAGGAAGAACCACATCGCGAACGAGGCCGCCCCGACCAGGAACACCACGAGGTTCGCGGCGCTCAACATCCGCGAGGAGTAGATCCGTAACGGCATCAGGGGAGACCGTGCGAAGCGTCCCTCGATCGCCACGAACACAACCAGCAGCAGCGCGCCGGCCGCCAGCAGGGCCAGCGTGGAAGCGGCGCCCCAACCGGTGACGTCGGTCCGGACGATCCCGAGCACGAGCACCGAGAGTCCCACCGTCGCGCTGATCGCGCCGGCCAGGTCGAAGCTCCGTCGCTCCACGGTCTCGCGCGTCTCGACGATGTAGCGCCGGGCGAACAGCGCGGCGAGCAGGCCGATCGGGAGGTTGATGAAGAGGATCCAGCGCCAGCTCAGCAGGTCGGTGATCACACCGCCGAGCAGGACGCCGGCGGCTCCGCCGGCGCCGCCGGTCGCGCCCCAGATGCCCACAGCCCGATTACGGGCGGCGCCTTCTTCGAAGCTGGTGGTGAGGATCGACAGCGAGGCCGGGGCGATAATCGCGCCGCCGAGGCCCTGCGCCGCGCGGGCCGCGATCAGCAGCGCCTGGGAGTCGGCGAATCCGCCGGCCAGCGAGGCGAGCGCGAACAGGATCAGGCCGGAAACGAAAACGCGTCGGCGGCCAAGCAGATCGGCGGCGCGGCCACCCAGGAGCAGGAAGCCCGCGAACGTGACCGTGTAGGCGTTGACCACCCACTGGAGGTCCTGCTCGGAGAAGCGCAGGGCATTGCGGATGGCCGGCAGGGCCACGTTGACCACGGACACGTCGAGGATGACCATGAACTGCGCCAGGCAGGCCAGCACCAGGACGGCGCGGAGATGAGGCTTGTGATCGGATGTCGTTTTCGTGTTCATACTCAGATGACGATCGAGGTCGCGCGGATTCGACAACCTGCGCCGGCCCCCGGAGCGACGCAGTACGATGGTTATCGAACGATAGCAGGATGTTCGATAGACGTCGTACTAGAATCGACGAATAGATGGATAGTCACGTCACACAGGGACAGGCCGTCGCCGCCACCGCGCGGCTTGTCGAGCCGCCGTCCAAGTCCGACCCGGACCCGCTGTGCCATCCGGCCCGCGAGGAGATCGACCTGGCCGCCGTTCTGCACGCTCTGAGCGACCCGATGCGGCTGCGCATCGTGGCCCGCCTGGCCACCGAGGACAAGCGGACCTGCGGGAGCTTCGACCTGCCGGTGACCAAGTCGACTTGCACCCACCACTTCCGGGTGCTGCGCGAGGCCGGCGTGATCCGTCAGCGGCTCGAGGGCACCACGCGCCTCAACTCACTGCGGCGCGAGGACCTCGACACCCGCTTCCCGGGCCTGCTCGACTCCGTGCTCGGCGCGACCGGCCGCACCTGAACCGGGTCAGGCCATCGTCAGCCCGCCGCTGACCGACAGCGTCTGGCCGGTGATGTACCCCGCCTGATCGGAGACGAGGAAGCCGACCGCGGCGGCGACGTCCTCGGGGCGCCCGAGGCGCCGCATCGGCACGGCACGACGGAGCGCCTCGACCATCTTCGCGCTCTCATCGCCGGCGCCCAGCAGCCCCGAAAGCAATGGCGTCTCGGTCGGCCCGGGGCACACGCTGTTGACGGTCACCCCGCGCCGCGCGACCTCGCGGGCGAGCGTCTTGCCGAACGCCACCTGCGCAGCCTTGGCGCCGGCGTACACGGCCTCCAGCGAGGAGCCGACCCGGGCCGCGTCCGAGGAGATGTTGACCACGCGGCCGTACTCACGCTCGACCATCCCGGGCACCACCCGCCGGCACACCCGCAGACAGCCCTTGTAGTTGAGCTCGATGATCCGGTCCCAGAACTCCTCCTCGGTGTCGAGGAACGGGTGGAACTCGTCCCACCCCGCGGTGTTGACCAGGATCTCGATCGGGCCGAGCTCGCGTTCGGCCCGCGACACGACCTCGTCCACCGAGTCGCTGTCGGTCACGTCCAGCCGTACCGCGAGCGCCGCGTCACCGGCGGGCACCTCGGCGATGTCGCCGGCGACCACACGGTGTCCGTCCGCCGCCAGTGCGCTCACGATCGCGCCACCGATCCCGCCGGCCCCGCCGGTAACTAATGCGACCCGAGGAGCCACAGCTCGGAACAATACGATGGTCGCGTGGATGCCTCCGGACTCCAACCCTCGCCGAGTGCGCTCGTGCTCACGTTCGACAACCTGGGCGAAGCCAGCGCGCTCGAGCGCGGCGAGCAGCCGGTTGCGCCGGGACGCGACCCGTCGGTCACCAGGGCGCTCCCGTGGCTGCTCGACCAGCTCGATCAGCACGGCCTGATCGCCACGTTCTTCGTCGAGGCGATCAACTGCGAGCTGTATCCCGACGCGGTCCAGGAGATCGCCGCCGGTGGGCACGAGCTCGGTCACCACGGCTTCTCACACGAGACCTGGCGCGATCTCTCGCCCGCGGACGAACGCGAATCGCTCGCCCGAGGCCTCGACGCGTTCGCCAAGCTCGGCCTGCGCCCGCGCGGCTTTCGCCCACCCGGCGGCGAGCTGACCGAGAGCACGCCGGAACTGCTTCGCGAGCACGGCTTCGAGTGGTGCTCCCCGGCGGGCGACGGGACCGAGTTGCGGGATGGGCTCGTCTACGTGCCGTTCGACTGGGAGCTCGTCGACGCCTACCACCTGATGGAGAGCTTCGGCGCACTGCGGGCCTCGCGCGGGGATCCGGAGAAGCGACGGGCACCCGCCGAACTCGCCGACTGGCTCGCCCACCGTCTCGCTGCCGGCGGGCGCCAGACCATGATCATGCACCCGTTCCTGATGCTCGACGACGCCTGGGCGGCGGGGGTCAGCGAGGTGCTCTCGGTGGTCGCCGAACTGGCCCAGGACGGGCTCACCTCGGTGGTCCCGGGCGGCCTGTTCGCCGCCTCGCTGCGCGGCGCGCTGGCGTCCTAGAACCCGTTCGCTGGCGGGCAAGAAGCGACCTCAGTACTCAAGTTAGAATCGCGCGGTTGTAACTACGAGGAAGAGGAGCACGATCATGGCTCGGGGCTTCATCCGCGGCACCCATCACCTGACCTTCTGCGTCGGCGGCGCCCAGGAGGACTACGACTTCCACGTCCGGCTGCTCGGGCTCAAGAGCGTGAAGAAGACCGTCCTGTTCGACGGCGAGATCCCGATCTATCACCTCTACTACGGAAACCGCCTGGGCGACCCGAGCACACTGCTGACCGCGTTCCCGTACCGCCAGGCCGGTTGGATGGGCAGGCGCGGCACCAACCAGGCCAAGTCGCTCAACCTGTCCGTCCCGGTGGACTCGATCGGCTATTGGGCCGACCGGCTGTCCGAGCACGGCGTCGCGCACGAGCGCGGCGAGCGCTTCGGCACCGAGCGCCTGTTCTTCACCCACCCGTGCGGGATCGAGTACCAGCTCGTCGGCGATCCCGAGCCCGACGACCGCGAGCCCTACGACGCCGTCGTCCCGGCCGAGCACGCGATCCGCGGCGCCTATGGGACCACGACCTCGGTGAGCGAGATCGACCCGATGAGCTACTTCGTCACCCAGGGCATGGGTGGCGAGCTGTTCGGCACCGAAGGCCCGCACACCCGGTTCCGGATCGGCGACGAGCAGGGCTATGGCCGCATGCTCGAGTTCGTCGAGGAGCCCAAGCTGCCCCAGGGCACCTGGCACTTCGGCGAGGGCACGATCCACCATCAGGCGTTCGACGTGGTCTCGGCCGAGAACCAGCAGGAGGTCAAGGACTGGATCGTCGGCCTCGGCTTCACCGACGTCTCCGAGCCCAAGGACCGCGGCTACTTCTTCTCGATGTACTGCCGCAGCCCCAGCGGCCTGCTGGTCGAGATCGCCTATGGCACGCCGGAGGGATTCCTGATCGACGAGGCCGAGACCGAGCTGGGCACGCACATGTGCATCCCGCCGCACTGGGAACACCGGCGCGCGGAGATCAGCCAGCTCGAGCCGATCGAAACGGTCGAGACCGTCGTCAGCTGATTTTGGGCCGCGCCTGCGGCGCGTCATCCATGGGGCCGTTCCGCCGGGCGTCCGTGCCCGGCGGGCCCCGCGTCACCCAGCCAGGTACAGCGTCACGTTCCGATCCAGGCGCCCGCCGGCGAATTCCTTGGGCCGGCCGCCCTGGGCGTCCAGGTACGCGAGCTGGCGGGAGATCGCCCCGAGCTCGGAGCCGGTGTGGTCGAGCATCCAGGTCTGGATCGCGAGCCCGCCGCCGCGCGTGCGGACGATCCGCAGGGCACGAGACTGCTGGGGATAGTCGATCAGCGAGGCGGTGTTGATCAGCCAGTAGTGGCCGCGCGGCTCGATCGAGTTGCGGTGGGTGTGGCCGGCCAGCGCGGCGATCACCCTGGGGTGGCCGTCGAGGAGTGACAGCAGCTGATCGCCGCCCTCCGAGCTGGCCAGCGGTTGATGAGAGACGACGATGACCCCCCGCTCCGCCCCGGCCCCGTCGAGCTGGCTGGCAAACCAGCCGGGCTGGTCGGGGCGGACGAGGCCGCCGGAGCCGCCGCCACGGCGGGCCAGGTCGAGCACGATCAGCCGAAGCTCGTGCCCGATGTCCACGGCGTAGTCGAGACTGCCGTTGGTGCCCGCGCGCAGGGCGGTGATGACCTCGGCCGGGTCGAGCTGCCGGCGCCCGGGGTCGGGGGGCACGCGGACAGTGGGGCCGGCCAGCGCCTGGGCAAGGAACTGGTTCACGAGCCCAGGAAGTGGCGGCCCGTCGGGCGAGTTGCCGGCGGTGAGCTGCGTGCCGGGCGGCAGCGAGATCCCCTGCGGGAGCTCCCACAGCGCCTGGTCGCCAATGGCAAGCGCGTGCGTCGTGTCGGTCGGAACCAGCTCGCCGGCGACCAGGATGTCGTGATCGCCGAGCACGGGGTGGATGGGCGCGCGTACCCCCGGGCTGACGAACGCGCGGCCGGCCTGGTGCAAGAGACCGGGATGCTGCGGAGCGTCGAGGTCGGGGCGGTAGTAGAACGGATCCGGATCGCCGGCCAGCTGGACGCCGTGGTAGCGGCCCGTGTGAACCAGCCCACCGCGGAGCACGCGCGTCGCCCAGGTCAGCTCGTTGCGCTGGTCGTTGTCGATCAGATCGCCACCCTGGATCACCGCGTCGGGCCGGAGCGAGCGGATCGCCCGGGTCGCACCGGCCAGCACCTGGGCGGTCAGCGCCTCCTGGGGCCGGAACGTCGACTCGAACGGGTCGCCCAGCCGGTCGAGGAACGGGACCCGGGCCGGCGAGGAGGCATCGAGCACGTGGGCGTCGGTGAGGTGAGCCAGAGTCGCGATCACGCGTTCGGCCGGCCGCGCCGGACCAAGCTCGGTCCGGGCGATCAGCGGCTCACCGGGACCGGTCCGCAGCGTCCCGGTCCCCGCGGGGTCGCCCCAGGTGGAGGCCAGCGTCGAGCCGGTCACGGTCGTGCCGTGACCGCTACCCCCGCAGCCCGCGGCGAGCAAGGCGCCGGCGCCCAGGACGATTGCCTCGCGTCGAGTGATCATGCCGCCAACCCGGCGATCACACTCTCGCGGGTCGCCTGGCGAGTCACCCAGGCAATCGCGAACAGACCCGCGAGCGCCAGACCGGCCATGACGAGCGCGATCTCTCTCCCCGTCGCGCCCAGCGGAAGCTCTACGTAGCTCGCGGCCAGGTGGGCCAGCGCGGGCCCGAGCACCAGGCGCTCAAGCACGATGCCGAGGAGCGCCGCCGGCACGACCAGCGCGATCACCGCGCCGAGCAACAGGCGCCCCACCGCGGTGGTGCCCGCGCCGAACGCGCGCAGCACCGACACCGTGCGCCGGCGCTCCTGGACGGTGAGCGCGCAGGCCTGGATCAGCGCGTACAGGCAGACCAGTCCGTCGACCACGGCGACCGCGCGGAGGATCGAGCGCAGCACCGTGACGAGCGGGACCCCGCGGCCGACCGCACCGGTCGCCTGCGCGGCACTGGATCCGAGCGCCGCGCTGACCGCGGCGGCGTTGGCGCGCGGCTCCAGGCGCACCGCGAGCTGCTCGCTGTCCGCCACCGAGGGGTCGGCGGCCAGCAGCGTGGCCGCGGGGACGTAGGCGATCCGCCCGTCGTGAGCGAGCGAGCTGACCACCCCGGCCACTCGCAGCCGGAGCTCCCGCCCCGACTCGAGCTCGACGGCCAGGGTCGAGCCGGGGTCGAGGCCGAGCGCCTGGGCCAGACCGAGCCCCACCTCGGCCTGGTCGGCCCCACGCAGACGCCGGCCCGACACCAGCGGCGGCGCCTCGAAGATCGTGTGGTCGCCGGGGTAGGCGACCACGTCGACCGTCTCCCCGAGCGAGAACGAATCGGCCGCTTCGGTCTCGTAGCGCGGCGCCGCCGCCTGGACCCCCCGGATCCTCCGCACGTGCGCCGCGGCGGAGGGCGGCAACTGGGCCGTCAGCTGGTAACGCTTGCCGAGCGCCCCCGGGTCGGTCTCGAGCGAGCTGAGGGCCGAGGCCAGTGCGAGCATGAGCAGCACGAACGCGGTTGAGAAGCCGAGCGTGGCGGCGGTGCTCAGGAGGCGAACCCGCCGGGCGCCGGCCAACCGGATGCCCAGCACGGTAAGGCCGGCGCCGGGCGTGGACAGGCCGGTCGCGCCGCCGCCCCGGCCGCGGGACAACTCAGCCCCGCGCAGCAGGCCCACCGGCGATCGGCCGGCCGCGCGCCAGGCCGGCCAGGCGGCGGCGGCCACCGGGATGGCGATCGCGGCGGCCCACGTCGCGATCAGGGCCGGCGCGAGCGCCGTTCCCGGCGCCGGCTCGTTCAGCAGAACCAGCAGGCGGCTGGTCGGCCCGTAGGTGGCGATCACACCGCCGATCGCACCCACGGTGGCGGCCGGCGCGGCCACGAACAGCGCCTCGAGTCCCTGGACGGTGGCCAGATGCCCGCGCGAGGCTCCCACCGCGCGGCGCACGCCGATCGACTTCAGGCGCCGCTGGACCTCGGCCCGCGCCGAGGCGGCCAGCATCACCCCGGCGGTGGCCAGCGCAATCAGCGACAGCGCCACGAGCAGGTCGATCACGATCCCGGCCGCCTGGTCGAGCAGCACGCGCACGCCGGAGCGGGTCACGAAGCCGATCCCCCGCAGGCCGTAGCTGGTCGCGCGGGCCTGGACCAGCACCTGGTCGAGATTGGCCGGATCGCGCAGCCAGATGTCGGCCAGGTTGACCCGCGACTTGACCTCACCCCGCACCGCGCTCCCGGGTATGTACACCCGCGGCACGGCGAGCGGGAACGAGACGTTGTCGGGGCTCTCGGAGAACCCGACGACGCGCTGCGCTCCGAGCCCGTCGATCTCGAGCCGATCGCCGAGCTTCAGGTGCCAGGCCGCGGCCAGCCCGCGCTCGACGACCACCTCGCTCGGGTTTCCCGAGAGATCGTGGCCGGCGACGATCGCGTAGCCGCGGCGCCCCGATCCGACGATTTCGACCGCGCCATTGCCGGCGAAGTCGTTCGCGGTCGAGAGCCCGACGCCGGTGAACTCCGGGCGCAGGGTATAGGCGGCCACGTCGGGAAGCGCAGCGATCCGCTGGGCCACGCGCCCCGTGGGCTGCGGGTTGAAGCGGACGATGATGTCCGGGAGGTGGGCGGCGCGCGCCGCCCGGTCGAAGCCGAACCCCAGGCCATCCGACACGACCAGCGCCGCCATCAGCATGGCGGCGGCCAGGGCAATCCCCAGCCCGGTCAGCAGCGAGCGCCGGCGCCGGACGCGTATGCCGTACCGGGCCTCTGCCAGTGCGGCCTTCAGGCGGACTCCTTGAGCGATAGCCCCTCGGGCATCAGCGTGCCGTCCTTCAGGTGCAGCACTCGGTCGGCGATCGAGGCCGCCTCAGGCTCATGGGTGACGATCACCACGGCCCGCCGGCGCAGGTTGCGCAGCAGGGCGAGCACGGTGGCGCCGTTCTCCTGGTCGAGGTTTCCGGTCGGCTCGTCGGCCAGGACGAGCTCGGGGTCGTTGACCAGCGCCCGGGCGATGGCCAGCCGCTGCTGCTCGCCGCCCGAGAGCTCGTGCGGGCGCCGGCCGGCGATCTCGGTCAGCCCGAGCTCGCCGATCAGCCGCCGTCCGCGGCGCTCGCCGTCGCGGCCCGCGCCGGGCAGCCGGGCTGGGAGCAGGACGTTCTCCTCGCCGCTCAGCTCCTCGATCAGATGGAAGGACTGGAACACGAACCCGACGTGGCGCAGACGGGTCTTCGCCAGCGCGCGGGGGCTTTGAGTGGTGATGTCCCGACCGGCCAGGACGATCTGGCCGCCGTCCGGGCGATCCAGGCCGCCGAGTAGGTGCAACAGCGTCGACTTGCCGCTGCCCGAGCGGCCGAGCACCGCGACCACCTCGCCGGCGTCCACCTGGAGATCGACGCCGTTCAGGATGCGGCGCTGCGCCCGTCCAGCCCCGAGCGTCTTGACGATGCCGCGCGCTTCCAGGACGGGCATGGCCCAACGGTAGCGAGCGACGGTAGGCTGGGCCGATGAGCGCGACCCTCGAACTCGAGCGCCGGCCGCTGGGCCGATCGGAGGTGACAGTTCCGCGTGTAGCGCTCGGGTGCGGGAACTTCGGCGGGATCGGCTCGGCGCCCGAATTGTTCGGGCAGGGCCTGACCGAGGACGAGGCGTTCGCGCTGATGGATGCCGCGTTCGAGGCTGGCATCGATCACTTCGACACCGCGGACGCCTACGGCGGAGGGCGCAGCGAGCGAACGATCGGGGAATGGATGCGCAGGCGCGGGGTGCGCCCGACGATCACCTCGAAGACGTTCAACCCGATGGAGTCGGGGGCTGACTCGGGGCTGGCCCCGGAGCGGATCGCCCGGCAGGTGCACTCGAGCCTCGAGCGCCTGGGTGTCGATCGGATCGACCTCTACCTGGCCCACGAATTCGATCCCGACGTGCCGGTGGCCGAGACCGTCGGCGCGTTTGAGGAGCTCCAGACGGCCGGCACGATCCGCGCCTACGGGGTCAGCAACTTCGACGCCGATCAGCTCGAGGCCGCGCTCTCCGCCGGCCGGCCGCAGGCGATTCAGAACGAGCACTCGCTGCTTGCCCGCGCCGACGAGTTCGGCGTGCTGCCGCTGTGTGCGCGCGAGCAGGTGGCCTACCTGGTGTTCAGCCCTCTGGCCGGCGGATGGCTGACCGGCAAGTACCGTCGCGGCGAGGTGTTCCCGGCCGGATCACGCATGACCCAGCGCCCCGACCCCTACGCGGCGTTCACGACCGACGAGACGTTCGACTGGCTGGAGCGGTTCGCGGACATCGCGGACGCCGCCGGTCGGTCGATGGCCGGGCTCGCGCTGGCCTGGCTGCTGGCCGACGATCGGGTCACCCAGATCGTCGTCGGACCTGGCCGTCCCGAGCATCTGGCCCCGGTGCGTGAAGCGCTCGAGCGGCCGCTGAGCCCAGCCGAGCGAGAGGAGCTCGCTCGATGCTGATCCTCGGCCACGACGAAGTGCTTGCCGCACTGTCGCCCGAGGAGTGCGCCGACGCGATGGCCGCGGTGCTGACCGCCCACGCCCGAGGCGAGGCGCTCATGCCCCTGCGCTCGATGGTGCCGTTCGACGGGGCGGCGGGCTTTATGGCGACCATGCCCGCCTGGCGCGGCGGCGCCGACCCGGTGTTCTCGCTGAAGTCGCTGTGCGTCATGCCCGGCAACCCCGCACGAGGGCTCGACAGCCACCAGGGAACCGTGACGTTGTTCGACGGGTCGACTGGTCAGCCGCGCGCGATTCTGGATGCCTCGGCGATCACCTCAATCCGCACCGCCGCGGTGAGCGCGGTGGCCACGCGAGTTCTGGCTCGCGAGGATGCCCGGGTGCTGGCCATCCTCGGCGCCGGCGTGCAGGGCCGCGCGCACCTGACCGCCCTCGCGAACGTGCGCGAGTTCGACGAGGTGCGCGTGTATTCGCCTTCGGTCGAGCACGCCCGCGCACTGGCCGACGGGGGAGCGCAGGTCGCGGCGTCAGCCGAGGCGGCGGTGTATGGAGCCGACGTGGTCGTCCTCGCCACGACGTCGTCCGAGCCCGTGATCAGCCGGGACTGGCTGTCGCCCGGCGCCCACGTGAACGCGATCGGGGCCAGCGTCCCGAGCGCGCGCGAGCTCGACGTCCAGACCGTGGCGGACTGCGCTCTGTTCTGCGACAGCCGCGAGTCGTTGCGTAACGAGGCCGGCGAGTTCCGCGCGGCGGTCGAGCAGGGGGCGATCACCGGAGAGGACCACGTCCGCGCCGAGCTGGGGGAGGTGCTGGCCGGCATGGCTGATGGACGGCGAAGCGCCGACGAGTTCACCCTGTTCCGCTCGCTGGGACTGGCCGTCGAGGACCTGGCCGCGGCCGAGCGCGCGATCGCCCTCGCGCGGGCGCGCGGGATTGGGGTGGAGGTGGCGCTGTGATCGAGCTGCGCGAGATCGAGGCGGCACGCGCCCGGATCGCCGACGTGGCCGTGCGCACGCCGTTGGTCCGGCTGCACGCCGCCGAGGTCCCCGACGGGGCCGAGATCTACCTGAAGCTCGAGGCCCTGCAGCCGATCGGCTCGTTCAAGATCCGCGGCGCGACCAACGCGGTGCGCCTGGCCCCCGAGGAGGCCCGCCGGGGGGGACTGGTCACGTCCAGCGCCGGCAACATGGCCCAGGGCGTGGCGTGGGCCGGGCGCGAGCTCGGCGTGCCGGCCACCATCGCCGTTCCCGAGCGCGCGCCGGAGGCCAAGCTCTCGGCGATCGAGCGACTGGGCGGCCACGTGGTCAAGCTGCCATACGACGACTGGTGGCAGTCGATCGTCACCGGCTCGGTGGACGGGATCGACGGGCTGTTCGTGCACCCCGTGCAGGACGAGGGCGTGATGGCGGGCAACGGCACGATCGGCTTGGAGATTCTCGAGGACCTGCCCGACCCCGACGCGGTGGTGATCCCGTACGGAGGTGGCGGCTTGACCGTGGGGATCGCCAGCGCCCTGAAGGCCCTGCGTCCTGCGATCCGGGTGTACACCGCGGAGCCCGCCACCGGCGCCGCGCTGGCTGGCGCGCTGCCCGCCGGCGAGCCGGTCGACGTCGAGTATGCACCCTCGTTCGTGGACGGCGCGGGCAGCCGGCGGGTACTCGACCCGATGTGGCCGCGCGTGCGCGAGCTGGTCGACGACGCGTTCGCCGTCCCGATCCCCGAGGCCGCCGCGGCGGTCCGCGTGCTGGCCGGCCGGGCCCACGTGGTCGCCGAGGGCGCCGGCGCGCTGGCCACGGCGGCCGCGCTGGCCGGCCGGGCCGGCGCCGGCAAGGTGGTGTGCATCGTCTCGGGTGGAAACATCGATCCCGCCAAGCTGGCGGACATCCTTCAGGGAGGTGACGGGTGAACGAGGACGAGGATCTACACGCCCCGGTGCTGCCGGGCCCCGGCGCGAGCGACTACGAGCGCTACCTGCGCACCGATGATCTGCTGTCGCTGCAGAAGCCGCCCGAGGAGCGCGTCCACCACGACGAGCTGCTGTTCCAGACCGTGCACCAGGCCTCGGAGCTGTGGCTGAAGCTGGGGACGACCGAGGTCGACGAGGCGGCGGCATGCCTCGAGCGCGACGAGAAGGCGGCGGCCATTCGCCTGCTGCGCCGGGCGGTTCTGTGCGTCCAGTACGTCACCACCCAGCTCGAGATGCTCAACCAGATGTCGCCCTGGGAATACAGCGAGATCCGCGTCGTGCTCGGGCACGGAAGCGGCTTCGACTCGCCCGGCTTCCGCCGCGTGCCTCAGGTCACCCTGCGGGTCAGCAAGGCGTTCGACGCGCAGTTGGAGCGCGCCGGGCTGACTCTGGTGGAGCTCTACCAGCGCGGCCGCGAGCACGAGGAGCTCTACCAGCTGGCCGAGCTCCTGACCGAGTGGGACGAGCGCATCTGGGTCTGGCGTTTCCGGCACTACTCGATCGTCGCCCGCGCGCTCGGCGAGGACACGATCGGAACCCAGGGCACCCCGGTCCAGGTGCTCGGCAAGCTGATCGCCCAGCGCCAGATCCCCAAGCTCTGGGACGTGCGCAGCCGGTTGGTCGAGTTGTTCGACGCGGAGCGGAAGGGCAACTGAGGCGTGCTTCCGGCGGATCGGCTGCTTGCCTTCGGCATCACCGCGTTCGTGGTGATCGTGATCCCTGGCCCGAGCGTCCTGTTCGTGGTTGGGCGCGCGCTCGCCTGCGGCCGCCGGGTCGCCGTATGGACGGTCGTCGGCAACGCGCTCGGCGAGTACGTGCAGGTGATCGCCGTGGCCTTCGGCGTCGGCGCGCTGGCCGAGCAATCGGTGGCGGTGTTCACCGCGCTGAAGCTCGTGGGCGGCGCGTACCTGATCTACCTCGGCGTGAGGACCTTCCGCGAGCGCCGGTCGCTCGCGGCCGCGCTCGCCGCGCCGGTCGCGGTTCGGTCGGATCGTCGCGCGTTCATGGAGGGCTGGACGGTCGGCGTCACCAATCCGAAGACCGTGGTCTTCCTGGCCGCCATCCTGCCCCAGTTCGTCGATCGCGCCGCCGGCGACGTCCCGGTGCAGATCCTCCTGCTCGGTGCGGTGTTCGCGGCGATTGCCGTGGCGTCCGACACGATCTGGGCGATGGCCGCCGGCGGCGTTCGCCTGTGGTTCGCGCGCTCACCGCGCCGGCTCGAGCTGATCGGCGGAGCCGGCGGGCTGGCGATCGCGGCGGTCGGCGCCGGCCTGTTGGTCTCCGGGCGTAAGGACTGAGCGGCGCGGCGTCGCGCTTAACGTTTGGCTCTCCCGGCCGCGTGGGTACCCCGTGCGCGGTCACCGGGAGATAGGAGGAGGGAAATGTCAGAGCGCATTGCCGCGGCTGTCTGGGTCAAGCCGAGGAGGAGGTTCGCGTTCGTCACCGGGGTTGTCGCGTTCCTGGCCGGCGTCGTCGTCCTGGTCGGCGC
Organism: uncultured Solirubrobacterales bacterium; assembly: GCA_963834675.1. Lineage (GTDB taxonomy): Bacteria > Actinomycetota > Thermoleophilia > Solirubrobacterales > Solirubrobacteraceae > Palsa-465. The sequence continues at coordinate 1,205,594 of CAWICS010000004.1, read as the reverse complement.
GCTATCCAGCGACTCGAGCGCCGCGCCGGTCAAGCGACGCACCCATCACGCCGCGGGTACCGGCCTCAGCCCCGCGTACATCAACGCAAACGTCAACCGCCTGCTGAGGCAGATGACGGTTGCCGAGAAGTTCGGGCAACTCGAGATGGCCGGGCCGAGCACGCCGGATGGCAGCGATCTGATTCCGCTGGCCAAGAGTGGCCGGATCGGGACCGTGCTCGACCTGACCGGGGTCGACAACATCAACAAGGTCCAGGCCGCCGCGCTCCAGTCACGCCTGCACATCCCCCTGCTCTTCGGGCTCGACGTGATCCACGGCTACAAGACCATGTTCCCGGTACCGCTGGGTGAGGCCTCGAGCTGGGATCCGGGTGCGGTGTCGAACGCCGAGTCGATCCCGGCCGACGAGGCCGCGGCCGATGGGATCAAGTGGACGTTCAACCCGATGGTCGACATCAGCCGCGACCCGCGATGGGGACGCGTCGTGGAGGGCGCCGGCGAGGACCCCTTCCTTGGGTCGGCGATCGCAGCCGCGAAGGTGCTCGGCTACCAGGGCAACGACTTCAGCGCCCCGGACAAGGTGGCCGCGACGATCAAGCACTTCGGCGGCTACGGCGCCCCGGTGGCCGGTCGCGAATACAACACGGTCGACATGTCGACCCAGCAGCTGTTCAACGACTACCTGCCGCCGTACAAGGCCGCCGTAGATGCCGGCGCGGCGACGGTGATGAGCTCGTTCAACTCACTCAACGGGGTTCCCAACACCGCGAACCCGTACATGCTCACGACGATCCTGCGCGACGAGTGGGGCTTCGGCGGAGCCACGCTGAGCGACTACCAGGCGGTGCAGGAGCTGGAGGCGTTCGGATACGCGGCCAGCGGCGCGGACGCCGCGCGTCTGGCGCTGACCGCGGGCGAGAACATCGAGATGGCGGTCTCGATGACATCGACCAATCCGGTCTACGACACCTACGAGACCTATGGGCCGCAGTTGCTGCGCTCGGGCAAGATCACGATGAGGCAGCTCAACGACGCGGTCCGGCACGTGCTCACCCTCAAGTACCTGGCCGGGATGTTCAGCCATCCCGATCAGGGCAGCGACGCGCGCGTGAACAATGAGGAGCTCACGGCGCCCAACCGTGCCGCGGCGCGGTCGATGGCCGACGAGTCGATGGTCCTCCTGGGCAATCAGCACAATGCTCTGCCGCTCAGCCCGACCACGTCGAAGATCGCGGTGGTCGGGCCGCTCGGCGACGACCCGGCCGATCAGCTCGGGCCCGACGTGCCGATCGGCTACGACCTGAACGCCGGCGATCTCAAGACCAAGGACGACATCGTGTCGGTGTCGGATGGGATCAAGAAGGCCGACCCGGGCGCGACGGTCACCACGGTGTCCGGCTGCGCGAGTTTCACGGTCACTGACCCCTGCAACTCTCCGAGCGGCTTCCCGGCCGCGGTCGCTGCCGCTCAGGCGTCCGACGTAACGGTGGTGGTCGTGGGCGAGCCCGCCGGGGACAGCGGCGAGGCGTCCTCGCGCAGCGACATCGGACTCCCCGGCCAGCAGCTCGCGCTCGTGCAGCAGATCGCGGACACCGGCAAGCCGTACGTGGTCGTGCTGATGAACGGCCGGCCGCTGACCATCCCGTGGCTGGCCACCAACGCGCCGGCGCTGCTCGAAGCCTGGTACCCCGGTACCGAGGGCGGCGACGCGGTGGCCGACGTCCTGTTCGGCAAGGTCAACCCGAGCGGCAAGCTGCCGATGTCGTTCCCCCAGAACGTGGGGCAGATCCCGATCTCCTACAACGAGCTGCCCACCGGACGGCCGTATGACCCGAACAACAAGTACACGTCGAGGTACCTCGACGTGCCGAATGATCCGCAGTACGCGTTCGGGTACGGCCTGTCCTACACGACGTTCTCGGTGACCGGCGTTCACGCGCCGGGGAGCGTGTCGCGGAACGGGACCTTCCAGGTCACCGCCGACGTCGCCAACACCGGATCTCGAGCCGGAACCGATGTGGTGCAGCTCTACCTGCACGAGAACTACACGAGGATCCTCCAGCCCGTGCGCAAGCTCGAGGGGTTCCAGCGCGTGACGATTCCACCGGGTCAGACCAAGACGGTCACGTTCACGCTGGGCCCGCGCAACCTCGGCTACTACAACGACCAGGGGCAGTTCGTGGTCGAGCCGGGGCCGTTCGATCTGTGGGTGGGTGACAGCTCGACGGGAGGCCAGCACACGACGTTCACGCTCCGGTGAGAGCTCGCGCGGTAGTCGCCGCCGTGGTGAGCGCGGCGGTCGTGACGATGGCGGCGCCGGCCGGCGCCGCCACCTTCACTCCTCGTGAGAAGGCGGTCCTGCATGGGATCGCCCGCGACACGTGGCGGTTCTACGCCGCCGACGTGGATCCGGTCACCCACCTGCCGCTCGACAACCTGGGACCGGGTTCGACCCGCGGCGCCTACACCTCGGCGGCGAACGTCGGCGTGTACCTGTGGGCGGTCGTGTCCGCCCGCGACCTCGGCCTGATCTCCTCGGCGCGCGCCGCCGCGCTGGCCGGAGCCACGCTGCGTTCGGTATCCGGTCTCAAGCGCTACGACGGTTTCCTCTACCAGTGGTACGACACCGATGACGGCGCGGTGCTTAAGAACCCGGGTCAGGGCGACTGCGCCGAGACCACCCCGGCGCAGGACAACTGCTTCTTCGTCTCGGCGGTCGACAACGGGTGGTACGCGTCGGGACTGATCGAGGTTCGCCAGGCTCTGCCGGGTGTGCGGCGGCTGGCGGAACGGCTGCTCGCGCCGATGGACTTCTCGATCTTCTACGACAACCGGCCGCAGACCGACTGCAACGTCAATGCGTCCCTGCCGGGGGGTCAGCCCACCGGCCAGATGTATGGCGGCTTCTACGTCGGCCAGGGACCGGCCGGCTATCACAACGGCGCCTTGTACAGCGACCCCAGGATCGCGATGTACATCGGGATGGGCCGGCACCAGATGCCGGGCGACGTGTGGTGGCGCACCTGGCGCACCGACCCGCCGCAGCGCTGCGCCACCGACCCGGCGCCCGCGTTCGATCCCGGCGCCGGCTACTGGCACACCTACACGGATCCGGTTTCCGGCCGGGCCTTCCCGGTGTGGGAGGGCCACTACACCTATCCGGGCACGCCGCTGACGTTCGTCCCCACGTTCGCCGGCGGGATGTTCGAGGGGCTGATGGCCAACCTGGTCGTGCCCGAGACCACGTGGGGTATCCACAGCCTCGGGCTGGACGATGAGCGCTGGGCGCAGGTGCAGATGCGCTACGCCACGCAGGCACTCGGCTACCCGGTGTGGGGGATGTCGCCCTCGAGCACGGCCGACGACTCGGGCGGGTATGGCGGCTTCGGCGTGGAGGGCCAGGCGTTCGGGCCGGGCGACCCGCTGGCCTGGTGCACGACGTGCGCTACCGAGGACACGGTCTCGCCGCATGCCTCGGCGATCGCGCTGCCCGTGCTGGGGTCCGCGGCGATCGAGAATCTGCAGGCCCTGCGAGCGGCCTACCCCGGGATCTACACCTCGGACGGAGGCTTCTACGACGCGGTGAACCCGGTCACCGGGTCGGTCGGACACCGGCGGCTGGTGCTCGATCAGTCGATGATCATGGCCGCGCTCGACGACGCGTTGGACCGAGGCGCGCTGCAGCGCCACTTCGCCGCCGATCCCGAGTCGTGGGCCGCGCGGCTCTACCTGTCGACCGAGCGCATGTCGATCCGCTAGCGAGTCACGGCTCGTAGGAGCCGGGGGCCCAGGCGCGGGTACTGACCGCGATCATGTTCCAGGCATTGATCGCGACGATCAGGCTGACCAGCGCGGCAACCTCGTCCGGGGAGAAGTGCGCGGCTACCGCGTCGTAGGCCTCGGCCGGGACGTGCCCGTCGGTGAGCACCGTGACGGCTTCGGTGAAGGCCAGCGCGGCGCGCTCGCGCTCGGTGAAGAACGGGGCCTCGCGCCAGGCGGGGAGTGAGTAGATCCGTTGCTCGGCCTCGCCGATCGACCGGGCGTCCTTGCTGTGCATGTCGATGCAGTACGCGCAGCCGTTGATCTGCGAGGCGTGGATACGGACCAGCTCGCGCAGTCGCGGGTCGAGCTCGACGCGGTCGAGTTCCTTGGTGGCGGCGTTGTCGAGGTGCGTCATGGCCTTGAAGAACGTCGCGCCGTGGGCCTCGAAGTCGAGGCGGACGGGGATCTGGGGCGTGGTTTCGGTGGTTGTCATGCCCGGGACACTAGTTCGCGGGCGGCCCATCGGTAAGGTCCAATACCGTGCCGCGAACATGGGCCATTTCGGGAGTCGATCTGCACCTCGACCTGGACGGCCCGCGCGTGCGCGCGGCGCTCGAGGCCGCGCTGCGGGAGGCCGTCTCGAACGGGCGCTTGCGACCCGGAACGCGGCTGCCCTCGTCGCGGGCGCTCGCCGCCGATCTCGGGATCGCGCGTAACACGGTGGCCGAGGCCTACGGCCAGCTCGCCGCCGAGGGCTGGCTGAGCTCGGTGCAGGGCTCGGGAACGCGGGTGGCCGACCGGGTGAGCACACCCGCCCGTGCCGCTTCGACCCCCGAGCGCTCCGCCCGTACGCTGCGATACGACCTCCGCCCCGGCTCGCCGGACGTGTCGGCGTTCCCGCGCGCGGCGTGGCTGCGGGCGGCCCGGCGCGCGCTCGGCCAGGCTCCGTTCACCGCGCTGGACTACGACGACCCGCGCGGCCGGCCCGAGCTCCGAGCCGCGCTCGCCGGGTATCTCGCCCGCGCCCGCGGGGTCCACGCGAGCCCGGACCGCATCCTGGTCTGCTCGGGGTTCGCCCAGGCGTTCTGGCTGCTCTGCCACGTGCTCCGCGCCGACGGGGCCCGGACGCTGGCGCTCGAGGAATACGGCCTGCCGGCGGTTCGGGCCGCCGCGGCGGCCTCCGGGCTCGCCGTTCGCACGCTGCCCGTGGACGACGACGGGGCTCGGGTCAAGTCGGCGGGTGACGCGGACGCGGTGCTGCTGACGCCGGCACACCAGTTCCCGCTCGGGGTGCCGCTCGCGGCGCGCCGGCGGGCCGAGGCCGTCGCGTGGGCGCTGGCCGGCGATCGGCTGATCATCGAGGACGACTACGACGGCGAGTTCCGCTACGACCGCCACCCACTGGGTTCGCTGCAGGCGCACGCGCCCGATCACGTCATGTATGCCGGCACGGCCAGCAAGACGCTCGCGCCCGGGGTGCGGCTGGCGTGGCTGGTCGTCCCGCCGCGATTGGTAGAGCCGCTGGCGGCCGCCAAGACCCTGGCCGATCGCCAAACCGGCGCGATCGATCAGCTCACCCTGGCCGAACTGATCGCCTCCGGCGCCTACGACCGGCACGTCCGCCGCTCGCGGCTCGTCTACCGCCGCCGGCGCGATCGGCTGATCGCGGCGCTGAGCCGCCGGGCGCCGGAGGCTCACGTGTCCGGCATCGCCGCCGGGCTGCACGCGCTGGTCACGCTGCCGCCCGGTCGGACCGAGGCGGAGGTGGTCGCCGACGGGGCGGCCCGCGGTCTGGCCTTGCTGGGGCTGACGGGCTTCGGCGACGGCACGGCCGCTCACGCTCCGGCGCTCGTGGTCGGCTACGCCAAGCCGCCCGAGCACGCGTTCACCGGGGCGGTGGCGCGCCTGGGTGCGACGCTCGCATCAGAGTCCTCGTGACCTCGACGATCGAGCTGACGTAGCGCTCAAAGTAGGCCACTCCGCTGGACGCGTCGGCTTCGGCGAGCTCGGCGCGCAGGCCGACGTCCGCGGCCTCCCGGTCGACCACCTCGGGACGGAAGGCCAGCATCACCGACGTCAGCCACTTCCCTGAATGGCTTCCCGGGTCCGGGCCGACGTCGCCGCGGGGTGCGCACGCCCGCGCCGGTCCGGGCCCCTCGTTGAAGCGCGCCACCGCGACGTCCAGTGGCTCGACGTTGCCGCCGTGAATCGGCAGGAGGACGATCAGGCGGAATCCCGCGGTGGCGAGGCTCTCGGCCAGCGCCACCGCCATATCGGTCAGCGTTCGGTCCTCGACGCTGAGCGTGCCGGCCGCTCCCAGGTGGGCGGCCCCCACTCGAACGGTCGGCGCGAGAACCGCATCAAGCCGCCCGGCCACCTCGCGTCCGACCAGGTCCGCAAGCAGCGAGTCCGCGCCCAGCGGCAGGTGTCCGTTCTGATCCTCGACCGAACCGAATGGGACGATCACCGTGTCGGTCCCGTCCTCGATCCGCCGGCGGAGCGCGGGCGCGGTGAGCAACTCGAGCTCGTGCACGCTCAGCCGCGCGCCTTCTCCCCCCGCACGAACGCGTAGGTGCGCCACCGGATCGTGCAGTACGACACGCGCGAGAACCCGGCCGCGCACAGCGCGCGCATGAGCTGCCCGGGCGAGCGGAAACCGGCGTGGCTGGGCTGGGCCACGCGCAGCGCGAGGTCGAGGGCGAACACCGCCGGGTGGCGGCGGTTGGCGTCGGCGATGACCACGCGGCCGCCGGGCGCGAGCACGCGCGACATCTCTTCGATCGTGTCGCGCGGACTTGGGAAGTGGTGAAACGCCGTCGTGCAGACCAGCGCCGTGAACGCGCCGTCCTCGAACGGCAGTCGTCCGCTCACATCGCCCGTGTGAAACTCGACGTTCTCGAGTCCCGCGGCGCGGGCGCGGTCACGGGCCTGCGCGATCATCCCGGGCGAGAGATCGAACCCCACCGCGCGGCTCACGTTCGCCGCGGCGTCGCGGACCGCCGCGCCGGTGCCACAGCCCAGGTCGAGCAGCACGTCGCTCGGGGTCAGAGCCACTGCGGCGAGCGCCTGGGTCTGGATCTCCCGAAGCCAGCGCGCCGCCGAGTCGTTCTCGTAGGTCTCAGACCAGCGATCGAAATGCGTGCGCGCCGCGGTCGTCCGCGTGTCCTCCACGCGGCGACCGTATCAATCAGGCGAGTTGCCGTTCCACCCGCCACGCCCGCGCGGTAGCGACGGTCGCCAGCCCGGCCGCCCCGAGCATCACCACGAGTTGGACGATCAGCGAGGCGGTCACGCTCAGCGCCTGAAACGGGCCATTCGACTCGGCGGCCACGCGCGCCGCGTCGGCGCCCAGGGCGATCGTGTAGACGGCGGTGGCGAGCGCGATGACCAGCATCGCGACCGTCACCACGGTCCCGGCCGCGAGCGCCACGCGCAGCCGTGCGCTGGCCGCCGGCGTGGCGAACAGCACTCTGCGGCAGGCCAACACGCATGTCGTACCGCAGGCCAGGCCGGCGATGCCCCAGGCGACCGCCAGGCCGGAACCGGCGCCGGAGGTCGGTTGGGCGGCGGGTGTGGGCGATCGCGATCAACACCGCGGTCAGCACGGCGAACCCGATCACTGGAACGAACGGAAGCGCCACCGTGCGCCGGAGGCCGGGCTCCCGCCGAGCCTGCGCGAGCGCGGACAGGATCAGCGGCAGCGCGCCGAGCACCACGGCCGCGGACGCGATCAGCGCCACCGCCTGGACGGCCAGGTGGGCGTCGCGAAGCAGCGGATGGGCGTGCCCTGCGACCGAGAACGGCTGGTCCTCGGTGGTCTTGTAGTACGAGAAACCGGCCGCGGCGAAGAACACCCAGCAGAGCAGGACGCCGCTCGTGCTCGCCCGCACGCGGTCGGGCGCGTCGACCATGCCGGCCGGCGCGTCGGCGGGACGCAGGTGAGCGCGGGCCGCGCCCTTGAGGAGGTCGAACACGGCGCGCGCACCAGGCGGCTGGTCCTCGAGGAGCGCACGCATCTCCTCGCCGTAGCGGCGCTGGTGGGCGAGCGGGTAGAGCCGGAGGCTCTGGCGAGCCAGCCACCCGCTCATCGGATCGCCTCCGCGACCCGGAGCCGATCGAGCCCCTGGCGGGTGACCGCCTGTAGCTCCTGCAGCTCCTGTTCCAGGGCCGTGCTCCCGGCTGCGGTCAGCCGGTACGGGCGCCGGCGCTCCTCGGCCGGCAGCGCCTCGATCAGGCCGCGCGACTCGAGCCGGGACAGCGCGCCGTACAGCGTGCCCGGGCCGAGCCGTACGCCGGAGAATTCCTCGACGTCTGTGGTGATCGCGTAACCATGCTTCGGACCCTCGGCCAGGCTGGTCAGAACCAGCAGGCCGGGGTCAGTAGATCGTTCCCCGATGTATCGCATAACGTAATAGTACATCGGCTGTCAATGCCAGGGCCGTGATGGATTTACCGTGTATATGACGGCAAATCCATCACGCCCGTGTTCCTAGGAGGCGGCCAGTCCGTTCAGCGCCGCCACCAACGCGTCGACCTCGTCGGCCGTGTTGTAGTGGATGAACCCGAGGCGCACCGCGTCGTTTTCGTAGCCCAGCTGGCGATACAGGCCGAGCGAGTACCAGGAGTCGTGCGCCCACACGCCCATGTTCTGCCCGGCCAGCTGGACGGCGACATCCGCCGCCGCCACGTCGCCCACGTTGATCAGGAACGTCGGCACCCGGCCCTCCATGGTGGACAGCCCGTAGACGGTCACCGCGTCGGAGATCCCGGCCAGGAACCGCTCGCCCAGCGCGCGCTCGTAGGGCACGATCGCATCGAACCCGCCGATCGAGTCGAGGTAGGCGAGCGTGGCGTTGAAGCCGGCCAGCAGCTCGTACGGTTGCGTCCCGGTCTCGAACCGGCGACCCAGCGGCGTGCTCGGCGCCGGCCGGGCCTTGTAGGGCCGCCACCGCTCGATCACCTCGGCCCGGCCGTAGGCCATCCCGAGGTGCGGGCCACAGAACTTGTAGGGCGAGCAGATCAGCACGTCGGCGCCCACCGCGCGAACGTCGATCGGCTCGTGCGCGGCGTAGTGCACGGCGTCGATCCAGGCCAGCGCGCCCACGCTGTGGGCGAGCTCGCAGACCCGGCGGGCGTCGACCAGGGTGCCCACGGCGTTCGAGGCCCAGGCGAACGCGACCACCCGCGTGCGCTCGGTCAGCTTGCGCTCGAGGTCGGCGTAATCCAGCGTCGTGTCGGGCAGCAGGTCGACGGTCCGGACGACCAGGTCGCGGTCGTGGGCCAGCTCGAGCCAGGGCGCCACGCCCCCGTCGTGGTCCAGCGCCGAGACGAGGATCTCGTCGCCGGCCTCGAACGTCCGCCCCGCCGTGCGCGAGAGCATGAAGTCCAGCGTGGTCATGTTCGTGCCGAAGATCACCTCGTGCGGGTCGCAGCCGAGAAAGCGCGCGGCGCCCGCCTCGGCTTGCTCGAGGATCTTGCCCACGCGGCGGCTGGTCTCATAAACCGCGCCCAGGTTGGCGCTCGCCTCGCGCAGCGTGCGCGCGATCGCGTCGCCGACCTCGTCCGGGACCTGCGAGCCGCCTGGCGCGTCGAAGAAGGTGAACCCGTGGTGCAGCGCCGAGAAGCGATCGCGGACCGCGGTCACGTCGAGCTTGTCCACCGTCTGGGCCATCGCAAGCCTCCTTCCAGTTGATTCGCGGTAAGGCGGAGCTTGACGCATAACGCAATCGCAAGGTTGGTTGGCTTAGTCTCAGCCCCCGCCATGGGCGTCCGGGTGACACGCACTGCAGAGGCCAGCTGGCAAGGCGACCTGCCTGACGGCGGCGGCCGGATCGGCGTCGGCAGCGGCGCTTACGAGGGCCCGTTCACGCTGCGCGCGCGAGTGGATGACGTCGAGCGCTCGACCAACCCGGAAGAGCTGATCGGCGCCGCGCACGCCGGCTGCTTCACGATGTCGCTGGCCAACCTGCTGAGCGAATCCGGGCATCCCCCGGCCGATCTCAACACGACCGCGCACGTGCGCCTGGAGCAGCTCGACACCGGATTCACGATCACGAAGATCGAGCTCCAGACCACCGGCGAGGTGCCCGGGGTCGACGCCGACACGTTCGCGAAGCTCGCTCAGCAGGCCAAGGACACCTGCCCGGTGTCGCGGGCGTTGGCCGGGACCGAGATCACCCTGGAGGCACGGCTTGCCGGGAACTGAGCAGGGCGGGGGCGAGGCAGGTTGTCAGCCGGGCGGACCGAAACTCGCAGGATGCGATTGAAGGACGACGGTTTGACGGGGCTCGAACAGACGGTGCTCGAATGCGCTCCGGGCACGGCGACAAGCCGCGCCACCGGCGAGGCCGAGGAGGTGCTGTTCGTGGTGGCCGGACGCGGCGAGCTGCGCCTCGACGGCGGCGAGAGCCACGCGCTCGAGCCCGACACCGGCATCAACCTCGGGCCCGGACAGGAGTACGAGCTACGCAACGACACGTCCGATCCGATGCGTATGGTAAGTGTGCAGGTACGTGGCCGCGCCCCCCACGAGGGGGACGGAGCCGAGGGGGGACGGGACGGGCGCGTGGTGGTCCGGCGGCTGGCTGAGCAGGATGCGCAGGACGCCACCACCGATCGCATGTTCCGGATCGTGGCCGACCCGAGCACGGGGCTGCAATCGGCGACGCAGTTCGTCGGCTACGTGCCCACCGTGCGCGCCCCCGACCACTTCCACACCTACGACGAGGTCATCTACGTCCTCGAGGGCGAGGGGGCGTTTCATGTCGACGGCTCCAGCCGCCCGATCCGTGCCGGGTCGTGCATAGAGCTGCCGGCGCGCACCATTCACTGTCTCGAGAACACCGGCCAGCACACGATGCGCCTGGTCGCGGTGTTCCAGCCCCCCGGCTCGCCGGCGGCGGCGTATTACCCGGACGGCACCCCGGCGTATCCGGGGACGCCGACTATCTAAGAACCACCAGAGGAGGAGGTTCCGCACCAATGAACGTACGCATCAGCCTCGCGGCCATGGCGCTCACCGCGCTGGTCGCCGCCGGCTGTGGGAGTAGCAAGAGCAGCAGCAGCGCGAGCTCCGGTAGCAGCAGCGGCAGCTCGACCCAGGCCGCCAGCAGTGGCGGGTCGAAGAGCTGCACGGCGTCGATCGGCATCGAGGCTCCGCTCACCGGCCAGGTGGCGGTCCTCGGTCAGGAGCAGCTGGCCTTCGCCAAGCTGGCGATCCAGGATGACGACAAGGCCAACGGCACGAATATCACGCTGGTCCAGGGCGACACGCAGCTGATGCCGGCGCAGGCGACCACGGTCACCCAGCAGTTCATCTCGAACTCCAAGATCGTCGGGGTGGTCGGGCCGGCCGGCAGCCAGGAGGTCGAGGCAGTCGGGCCGCTGTTCGGGCGCGCCGGGCTGGCGTTCATCTCGGGCTCGGCGACGAACCCGACGCTGACCTCGTCAGGCAAGAACCCGACGTTCTTCCGGACGGTGTCGCGCGACGACGTTCAGGGTCCCCAGGACGCGAACTTCATCGTGAAGACGCTGCACCCGAAGGCGCTGATGATCGTCGACGACCAGGAGGTCTACTCGACCGGCCTGGTGTCCGCGATGACGCCGGTGTTCCAGAAGGCGGGCATCAAGGTCGACCACGAGTCGGTCAGCCAGAAGGTGACCGACTTCTCCTCGCTGGTGGCCAAGGTCACCCCGCAGACGACCGTGGTGGTGCTGCCGTGGCAGGTCGCGGCCAACGCCCAGCAGTTCGGCAAGAACCTCGCCGAGCAGCACAAGACCGCCACGATCGTGGGAACGGACGGCACGTTCTCGCCGAGCTCGTTCACGACCGCGGGCTCATACGTCTCGTCGTTCGGGCCGGACATCACTGCGATTCCGTCCGATGCGTCGATCGTGACCGCGGCCAAGGCAGCGTTCCCGAAGTTCGGGACGTTCGGCCCGCCGATCTATGCGGCCACGCACGTGCTCGACGAGGCCATCGCGTCGGCCTGCAAGTCCGGCTCGCCGAGCCGGAGCAGTGTCCTCTCGGCGGTCAAGGCGACCGACGAGTCGAGCTCGATCCTCGGTCAGCCGATCAAGTTCGACTCCAAGGGCGACATGGAGAACGCCAAGTGGTTCCTGTTCAAGATCGACAAGTCGGGCAAGTACAACCTGGTCACGGGGTCTTGACCAGCTGACCTGGAGTTCGGTCGCGGCGCGCGCTAGGGAAAGCGCGCGCCGCGGCTCTCCGCAACCGTTAGGGTTGCGCAGGATCGGCAACGCATGACCAAATTCATCCAGGAACTGGTGAACGGACTCACCCAGGGCGGCCTCTACGCGTTGGTCGCGCTGGGTTATTCGATGGTCTACGGGGTGCTGAAGCTGCTGAACTTCGCTCACGGCGACCTGTACATGGTCGGGGCGTTCATCGGCTACTTCGTCCTCCAGTGGTTCGGCGGGCCGACCGCGCTCGCGATCCCCGTGCCGTTCGTGATCCTGGCCATGTTCCTCGCCGCCGGCGGCGGGGTGGGCGCGCTGGGGGTGGCGATCGAGCGTTTCGCCTATCGACCACTCAGAGACGCGCCGCGCATCGCGCCCCTGATCACCGCGCTGGGTGTGTCGTTCCTGCTCGAGAACACGATGCTCCTGCTGTTCGGCGCGTCCTATCGGGACTACAACACCTCGGCCTTCATCCCGTACTCGACCGGGATCCACATCGGCGGGGCAAACATCTGGCTGGTCCAGATCATGGTCGTCGTGCTCAGCGTGGTGCTGATGTTCGGCCTCCAGCAGCTCGTCGTCCGCACCCAGCTGGGCCGCCAGATGCGTGCGGTCGCCACCGATCGCGAGGCGGCCGAGATGCTCGGGATCAACGTCGACTACACGATCTCGGCCACGTTCTTCCTGGGCTCCGCGCTGGCGGGCATCGCCGGCGTGATGGCAGGGCTGGCGTTCAACGAGATCTACACGCTGATGGGGTTCATCCTCGGGCTCAAGGCGTTCACCGCCGCGGTGGTCGGCGGGATCGGATCGATCCCCGGCGCGATGCTCGGTGGGTTCCTGATCGGACTCGCCGAGGCGTTCATCACCGGCTACGTCTCCTCGACCTTCACCAACCTGATCGTGTTCGGGATCCTGATCGTGTTCATGATCCTGCGCCCGACCGGACTGCTCGGCCGCGTGCAGCTGCAAAAGGTGTAAGCACCTAGATGGCGGTCGAACCCAAGGACTCACCGGGCGTCGGCGTCGACGAGTGGGTGGCGCGCTCGCTCGAGCGCAAGGAGTACCTGCCGGGGTGGCGGGGCGACATACAGCGGGCGGCGGAACGCCTCGGCTGGTGGCCGCGCCTGGGCATTGCCGCGGCGATTGGGGTCTTCATCCCGCTGGTCATCGGCCTGAACTCGTTCCAGACCCAGGTCGGGATCGACGCGCTGCTGCTCGCCATCCTCGCCCTCGGCCTGAACGTCTCGGTGGGCTGGGCGGGTCTGCTCGACCTCGGCTACATCGCGTTCTACGGGTTCGGGGCATACGGGTTCGCGCTGCTGTCCTCGACTCAGCTGAATCCGCCGGGCGGCATCCACTGGCCCGCCTACGCCTCGATCCCGCTGGTCATGATCGGCGCCGGGGTGCTCGGGCTGTGCGTGGGGTGGCCGTCGCGCCGGCTGATCGGTGACTACCTGGCGATCGTCACGCTGTTCTTCGGCGAGGCGTTCGTCGAGTTCACCAACAACGTCGCGCCGAAGACCCTGGGCGGACCGAACGGGATCTTCGGGCTCGACCCGCTGCACGGGATCCACGTGCAGATCCTCACTCCGACCGGTTACTTCTACGTGCTGCTGGCCCTGCTCGTGGTGTCGATGGGCGTGCTGCACATGCTCGACACCTCGCGGATGGGTCGCGCATGGCGAGCGGTGCGCGAGGACCCTCTCGCCGCCTCGGCGATGACGATCCCGGTCAACCGGGTCAAGCTGATGGCGTTCGCGATCGGCGCGATGATCGCCGCCATGGCCGGTGCGGTGTTCGCCGCGCAGCAGACCAGCGTGTTCCCGACCGACTTCGACACGCCCTACCTGATCCTGATCTACGCCGGCCTGATCCTGGGCGGCGCGGGCAGCCTGTCGGGCGCGGTCATCGGTGGCCTCGTCGTGTCGATCATCCTCGACGGGTTCCTGCGCAGCCCCACCCAGGCGGGCTACATCTTCTACGGCGTGATCGTCGTGACGATGCTGGTCAAGCTCAGGCCCTGGGCGAAACTGGGGGCCGTGCTCGGAGGCACGATCGTGTTCGGCTTCATCGTCCACGCGATCGTGTCGGCACTGTCGTCCAGCGCGGTCGCCGGGAACCCGGGCTCGACCACCTGGATCGACCGGCACTGGGCGATCGTGCCGGCCAACCCGGTCCTGTTCGGGAACATCGGTTTCGTCGTGCTCCTCTGCCTGGTGGTGCTGCTCGCTCAGCTGAAGGATCGCTGGCGGACCATCCTGATCGTGCCGACTCTGTACCTCGCCTCGTGCGTGTGGGAGGCCCGGCTGGTCACCGTGCCGGCCATCACCCGCCTGATCCTGCTCGGGGCGATCCTGATCGTGATGATGGCCTGGCGGCCGGCCGGGCTCCTCGGCGCCCGGCGCGTGGAGATCGTGTAAGCGGTGGCTCTTCTCGAGCTCAACCAGCTCTCCCTCGACTTCGGCGGCCTGCGCGCGCTGTCCGAGCTCGACCTGGCCGTCGACAAGGGCGAGATCGTCAGCGTGATCGGGCCCAACGGCGCCGGCAAGTCGACCGTGTTCAACGTGATCACCGGCCTGTACGAGCCGACCGCGGGAGAGGTTAGGTTCGACGGCCGGTCGCTGACCGGTCTGAAGCCGCACCAGGTCACCCAGCTCGGGGTGGCCCGGACGTTTCAGAGCCTGCGACTGTTCCTGAACACCACGGTCATCGAGAACGTGATCACGGCCACCTACGGCCGCACCAAGGCCACGCCGATCGAGCAGATCTTCCGCCTGCCGCGCGCTCGGCGCGAGGAGCGCGAGATCCGCGAGGACGCCGAGCGGATCCTGTCGTTCTTCGGTCAGCGCCTGGCCGGCTATCGCTGGAACCAGCCCGCGTACAGCCTGTCCTACGCCAACCGCCGGCGGCTCGAGATCGCCCGGGCCCTGGCCACCAATCCGCAGATGCTCCTGCTCGACGAGCCCGCCGCCGGGATGAACCCGAACGAGACGCATGAGGTGACCGAGCTGATCGGGCGGTTGCGCGACGAGCTCGGGGTCGGGATCGTGGTCATCGAGCACGACATGCATGTGGTGGCGGGCGTATCCGATCGAGTGGTCGCGCTCGACCACGGGGTCAAGATCGCCGAAGGAACGTTCGAGGAGGTGGCCAGCCATCCGTCGGTCGTCGAGGCGTATCTGGGTCGCGATCCGGAGGCTCTGGCCGAGGCATGAACGGGCTGCTCAACCTCGACCAGATCACGACCTACTACGGTCAGATGCGGATCCTCGAGGGGATCTCGATCGAGGTCGGCGCCGGCGAGCTGGTCTGCCTGCTGGGCGGCAACGCGTCGGGCAAGTCGACCACGCTCAAGACGATCCTCGGGCTGGTCCGCCCGCGGGCCGGAAAGGTGATGCTGGCCGGCGAGGACGTGACGCGCTGGCCGGTGCCGCAGCGGATCGCCAACGGCATCGCGATCGTGCCCGAGAACCGCCGCCTGTTCGGGGACATGACCGTACGCGAGAACCTCGAGCTCGGCGCGGTGCTGAGCGACGGGAGCAACTTCGCCGCGGACCTCGAGCGCGTGCACACGCTGTTCCCGCGCCTGCACGAGCGACGCGATCAGCTGGCCGGGACGCTGTCGGGCGGCGAGCAGCAGATGGTCGCGATGGGCCGCGCGCTGATGTCGCGCCCGCGCCTGCTGCTGATGGACGAGCCCTCGATGGGGCTCTCGCCCGCCCTCGTCCAGCAGAACTTCCGCATCATCAAGGAGGTCCACGAGTCGGGGGTGTCGGTGCTCATGGTCGAGCAGAACGCGACCATGGCGCTGTCGATCGCCGATCGCGGCTACGTCCTCTCGACCGGCCAGATCGTGCTGGAAGGGCCGGCGTCCGAACTGCTCAAGAGCGAGGATCTCAAGCGGGCCTACCTGGGCCGGTGAGGCTCGTCGGGTTTGACGAGTCCTTACTTTCGTACATCTCTAGACGTACGTGTGTCCGCCTGACGAGGGAGGGCTCGGCCTGAGGCGGTATCGAGATCGCTCTCAGTGCCGACGACACGGCGGCCGGCAGACCCTAGCTTCGCCGTGGAATGGACCGTTCACTTCAGTGGCGTGGTGCCTGGTTGGTACTCACCGCCTCGTGCGCCGCGTACGTTCTGATCTCACTGGCGCACCACCAGGCGTTTCATCCCTGGGGCCGGTTGAACTTCTTCGACCTGAGGGTGTACCGCGGCGCGGCGAGGCTCGTGCTCAGCGGGCGCCCGCTGTATGGCGGCCCGATCTGGCATTGGGCGCCGTTCACGTATCCGCCGTTCGCCGTGCTCGTGTTCACGCCGTTGGCGCTGCTGCCATTCGCGCTCGACGAGGTGCTGGTCACCGCCCTCGGGATGCTGGCGCTGTTCGCGCTGCTGGCTCTGGCGCTGCGGTTGCCAACCGCCGGCGGTGAGGAAACGGCGGGGTCGCATCACTCGCGGTCGGTGGGGATTCCGGTCGCGCTCGCCGCGGCGCTTTGGCTCGAGCCGGTCACTGCGACGTTGGGCTACGGTCAGATCGATCTCCTGATTGCTCTGCTGATCGTCGGCGACCTGAGCCGCGGCGATGCTGCTCAAAGCAAGGGCGTGCTGATCGGGATCGCGGCGGGACTGAAGCTGACCCCGCTGATCTTCGTGCCCTACCTGCTCCTTTCGCGCCGAGGGCGCCCGGCAATGTTCGCGCTCGGGACGTTCGCATCGACGATCGCGGTCGGGTACGCGGCTCTTCCGGGCGACGCGCAACGCTTTTGGGCCGGCGGCCTGTTCCTGGACTCTCGGCGCGTTGGCGGCTGCTGCATCCCGGCCAACCAATCGCTGCGCGGCGCCATCCTGCGGGTGGACCCGTCGCTCGGCAGCGCGCCGCTCCTGGCCGTCGCGCTGATCGTCGGAATCGTCGGACTCTTCCTCGCAGGGCTGGCCAGCCGACGCGGCGATGAGGCGATGGGGTTCTCGCTCTGTGCGATCACCGGTCTGCTCGTGAGCCCGGTGTCGTGGACGCACCACTGGACCCTTGCCGTTCCGGCATTGCTGCTCCTCGGCGTCAGGGCCGTCCACCGGCGTACGACGGTTGGCCTCGCTCGGGTCGGCGCAATTGCACTCGCCGGCGTCTCGTATCTGCCCAAGCTGATGGCCAAGCCGGCCACCGCACCGGGCCGCCGCCTGTCCGTCGAATGGATGCTCGCCTCCTCGCCGTATGTTTTGATCGGCTCTGTGGCGCTGGCAACTGCGGCGGCCTGCGAGATCCACAGAGCCGCCGCGGTGCGAACCGCAAGGCGGACGGTGCGCCAGACCAGCTTCGCTGGGCCCGCAATCGCACCCGACCCGAAGGGGACCGCGCCTGGGTCGCAGCTAGTCGAGAATGATCGAGTCATGACGGTCAACTCGCCACCACGATGAGTCGCGACGCCGCGGCCGAGCTCGACGCATCCGATCCACTGCGCGAGTTCCGCGACCGGTTCGTGATCGACCACGAGGGGATCTATCTGGACGGCAACTCGCTCGGCTGCCTGCCCAAGACGACGGTGGCGCGCATGGAGCGCGTGGTCGCCCAGTGGGGCGAGCGCGGCGTCCGGGGCTGGGACGAGGGCTGGCTCGAGTTGCCGCTCGAGGTCGGGGATCGCCTGGGCGATGCCGTCCTCGGCGCCGCGCCGGGCCAGACCGTCGTCGGCGACTCCACCACGGTGTGCTTCTTCAAGCTCGCTTCGGCCGCCCTCGACGCGCGCCCCGGCCGCACCCAGATCGTCACCGACCTGGGCAACTTCCCGACCGACCGCTACGTGCTCGAGGGGCTGGCGCGCACGCGCGGCCTCGAGATCGTCTGGCTCGAAGGCGAGCCGCATCCCGACGACGTCGCCGCGCGGGTCGGTCCGGCCACCGCGCTGGTGACGTTCTCGCACGTGTCCTACCGCTCGGCTCACATCGCGGACATGGCTCGGATCAACCAGATCGCCGCAGACGCCGGCGCGCTGATGCTGTGGGATCTCAGCCACAGCGCCGGCTCCGTTCCGATTTCGCTCGATGGCGACCACGCCCCGCTCGCCGTGGGCTGTACATATAAATATCTAAATGGCGGTCCCGGGGCGCCCGCCTACATGTATGTGAGCCGCGAGCTTCAGTCCGAGCTGCGCCAGCCGATCTGGGGCTGGCTGGGCCGGCGCGACCCGTTCGAGATGGCCCCCGGCTACGAGGTCTCAGAGGGCATGCGCGGATTCCTCTCGGGCACGCCGCCGGTCCTCGCGCTCTCCGCCGTCGACGAAGGCGTGCGGCTGGTGGCCGAGGCCGGGATCGGGGCGATCCGGGCCAAGGGCATCGCGCTGACCGAGCTGGCCATCGCCCTCGCGGACGCGATCCCGGGCGTGTCGGTGGCCTCCCCGCGCGACCCGGCCCGTCGGGGCGCTCACGTGGCGCTCGCGCATCCGAACGCGCGCGAGCTGTGCAAAGCATTGATCGCCGGCGGCGTGATTCCCGACTTCCGCCGCCCGGATGTGATCCGCTTCGGTCTCTCGCCGTTGACCACTCGATTCGTCGACGTGTGGGACGGCGTGGAGGCGCTCAGGCGGGCGCTCGAGGCGCGATCGTGAGCATCGTCGCGCTGGCCGGCGGGAGCTTCACGACGTAGCCACGGTTGGACTTGCCAACCATGGCGACCCCGGAGCGCCCGGCTAACAACCCGGTGCTCGTGCCGCTGCCGTACGTCTGACCGCCCAGCGTTATCCCGCTCGTCGCGGAGACGCTCTTGCCGAGCAGCCGCGTGAGCGTGGCGGTCCCGCCCACGGCCGGTGTCCGTACCGCCACCGTCGGCGACCGGGCGGCGTCCTCGTTGATCAGCAACACCCGCACGGTGCCGTCCGGTGCCCGGGTCGCCCACGCCCTGACGGCGTCGGTCGACCCCAACACGTTCAGCAGACGGGCGCCGGGTGGCGCGGCCTGGGCGAACATCTCGAGCCCGTAGTACTCGGGGTGGACGAACGCGCTCCAACGGCCATTGCGGTGGGTGAAGGTGAACAGCTCGTAGGTGGAGCGCGGATAAGTGTGCAGGTTGACTCCGTCGACGCCCACCCGGGCCATCTCGAACACCGCGTCGAGCGCCCACAATGCGGAGGCGAACCCGCTGCTGACGCCCGGCGCGGTGCCGCACGAGTCCGAGTTCATCTCGTCGATCCGGAGCGCCACGTGGCGGGCGTGCGCGGAGCGCACCGCCGCGGCGACGCTGTCGGCCAGCCCGCGCGAGGCGAGCGGCGCCAGCAGGTGCGCGATGGTCGGGTACTGGGGCTGGGCCGGGGCGATGAAGCAGGTCTGGAGCGGATACTTGTGCAGGGTGGCCACGCGGACCCGCGGCTCGGCGTCCAGGAAGTTGGGCAGCTCTTGGATCCAGCGCGGCCCGCCGGTGGCCGGCCCGATGAGCGCGACGTTGGGGAGCGATCCGGCGGTGCGGTTGAAGTCGCGCAAGTAGTCGGAGAAGTCATAGCCCGACGGACGGCCGGTGACGTGCTGGCCGTTCAGGAGCCTGTAGAACGCAAAGCTCCCGTACAACTCGGGCTCGTTGCCCGGCTCGAGCCCGACGATCGAGCTGCTGCCGATCCCAGCGACGAGCCTCCGCGCCTCGGCGGAGGCGTCGCGGGCGCTGTCCAGCTCCAAGTTGATCCCGAGGATCAGGCGCGCGCCCAGGTCGCGGGTGAGCGCGCCGGTGACCCGAAGCCACCTCGGCGTGAGCGTGTACCTGACCCCGTGCGGGCTTGGCCACCCCCGGGACCGGCCACCAAGTCGAGTCGGTGCTGTCGCCTCCGATCCGCAGGTTTGGGGCCTGGCCGGGCGACAGGTTGCGGATCAGCTGCACGAGCACCGGGTTGACCGCACCAGGATCCGTCCCGGCGTACCTCGCAACCGCCGGGTACTCGAACGACAGCCCGAGGAAACCGGTGGGGATCGCCCGCCCGATCGGCGTGCCGATGCTCAAGGTCAGCGTCGTGGCGGAGTGCTGCTCGAGCGCGCTCGACCGATGGGAGGCAAACAGCGCCCCCATGACCGTCGCGAGGACGACGGCAAGCATCGCGAGGATCGCTGCGCTGCGACGGGTCACCCGGCCAGCACCGCGACCCCCATCAACTCGACCTGCGCCCCCGGCTCGAACAGCT
Source organism: uncultured Solirubrobacterales bacterium (assembly GCA_963834675.1). Taxonomy (GTDB): domain Bacteria; phylum Actinomycetota; class Thermoleophilia; order Solirubrobacterales; family Solirubrobacteraceae; genus Palsa-465. The sequence continues at coordinate 1,185,483 of CAWICS010000004.1, read as the reverse complement.
CGCGAACCCCGAAAAGGCCCATCGCGGGAAAGTAGCGCCCGAAGTGTTCGCGCCACGCCTCCCCGATCGCCGGTAGCGCCGCCTTGTAGGCCCCGACGTCGGTCACGAACACCTGTAGCGAGACGAGATCCTCGGGCTCGCCGCCGGCCGCCCTGAGCGCGATCACCAGCCTTCGGGCGGCGTCGTCGAACTGCTCGGCCAGGGTTGCGCCCTCGCCGATCTGGCCGGCCAGATGCACGGTGCTCCCGGAAGACACCACGGCATGGGAAAAGCCGCTCGGTTCGCCGAGCTCCGGTGGATTGACGATCCGATGCCGGCTCATGGGTTTGCGACGCGACGAAACCCGGTCCCCGCCGCGCCGCGAGCGCGACGATACTCGACATCCGACCGCGGAGCAATGTCGGGTATGCTCGGCTCCGAGCCACGGTGGCAACGGACAGCCCGTACTGGAACCCGAAGACCGAGACCCTCGATCGGGAGCGAATCGAGGCGCTGCAACTCGCGAAGCTTCGCCGCCAGTGCGAGTGGGCGGCCGCGCGCAGCCCCTGGTATGGGCGACGGTTCGCCACCGAGGGGTTCGACCCGGGGCAGCTGAGCTCGCTGGCCGACCTGCGGCGTATCCCGCTGCTCACCCGCGATGACTGGATGGCCTCCCAGGAGGCCAAGCCGCCGTACGGGGAGATCCCGGTCATCGCCGGCGAGGGCGCGATCCGGATCCACACGACCTCGGGCACCACCGGGCGCGGACCGCTGCGCGCGCTGGACTCGCGCAAGGACTGGGCGTGGATCGCCGAGATGTGGTGCTACGCGATCTGGGGCTGCGGGATCCGGCCGCTGGACACCGCGTACATCGCGTTCGGCTACGGATCGTTCATCGGCTTCTGGGGCCTTCACTACGCGATGGAGAAAATCGGGGTGTTGAACGTGCCCGGCGGCGCCCAGTCGACCGAGGCGCGCGTGCTCCAGATCACCGACTTCGGCTCATCAGTGGTCGCCGCCACGCCGACGTACGCGATCCGCCTGGCCCAGGAGGCGTCTCGTCTGGGCGTCGACCTTCCCGGGTCGAGCGTGTCGCGCCTGATCCTGTCCGGCGAGCCGGCCGGCTCGATCCCGCAGACCAAGGCGCTGATCGAAGAGCTGTGGGGCGCCAAGGCGTTCGACACCGCCGGCATGACCGAGATCGGCACGATCATGGTGTTCGAGTGCGCGCGCCAGCCGGGCGGCACCCACATCATCGAGGACCACGTGCTCGAGGAGGTGCTCGATCCGGACACTTTGGAGCCGGTGCCGTATGGAGAGCGCGGCGAGCGGGTGGTCACCTCGTTCGGCCGGGGCGGCACTCCGCTGCTGCGCTACCGGACCGGCGACCTGGTGTGCCGCGTCCCGGCGTCGACATGCTCCTGCGGCCGCGGATTCGACATCTACGAGGGCGGGATCCTCGGCCGGGTCGACGACATGAAGGTGATCCGCGGGACCAACGTGTATCCCCGGGCGATCGAGGCGATCGTGCGCGAGTTCCCCGACGTCGAGGAGTTCCAGACCGTCATCTCGCATGAGGGCATCCGCGACGAGATCACCCTGCGAGTCGAGCTGAAGCCGGAGTGCGCCGGCGACGGGTGGCAACAGCTGCACGACTCGCTGCACCGCCGGCTCGGCCACGCCCACGAGGGGCTGAACTTCCGGATCGAGCGCGCCGGCGCCGGTGAGCTCCCGCGCTTCGAGCTCAAGGCCAAGCGGATGATCGACATGCGCGAGACGACGGTGGCGGTGGTCAAGTGACCGCCGACCTGCTTGGTGGCGAACTCACTCCGTACGAGCGGCGCCTGCTCGCCGTGTACGAAGAGCTCAAGGCGCTTTGCGCGGAGGACCTCCCGCCGAATGCCCACGCCGGCGTGCGCGCCTCGCTCGCGCTCATGCACAACGTGGTGATCGGCCTCGCCCTCGAGTACGAGCACCTGACCGACCTCGGGGCATGAACTGATGCGGATCGCGGTGGTCGGCGGAGGGCCCGGCGGGCTCTACTTCTCGATCCTGATGCGCAAGATCCGGCCGGACTGCGAAGTCACCGTGTACGACCGTCGCGCGCCGACCGACACGTTCGGGTTCGGCGTGGTGTTCTCGGACGAGACCCTGACCGTGTTCGAGCACGCCGATCCCGAGACGTATTCGCAGATCGCCGAGCGCTTCACCCGGTGGACCGACATCCACATCCACCATCGGGGCGCCGTGGCCCGGTCCGGAGGTCACGGGTTCTCGGCCATCGGGCGGCGCGAGCTCCTGCGCATCCTCCAGGAGCGCGCGCTCGCGCTAGGCGCCGAGATCCGCTTCGAGACCGAGGCGCCGCCGGTGAACGAACTCGGCTGGGCCGATCTGATCGTCGGCGCCGACGGCGCCTCGAGCGCGGTCCGCACCGCGATGGCCCGCGACTTCGTCCCCGCCCTGGATCGCCGCCACTGCCGCTACATCTGGCTCGGCACCGACCTCGTATTCGACGCGTTCAAGTTCTTCATCGCCGAGCCGCCGGCGGGCGTGGTTCAGGCCCACGCGTATCCGTACGACGAGAACATGAGCACGTTCATCGTCGAGATGCACGAGCGGACCTGGAGGCGGCTCGGCCTGGGTGAGCGATCGATCGACGACGCCGTCGCCTGGTGCTCGGACCTGTTCGCCGATGCCCTCGACGGCCATCGCCTGTACTCGAACAACTCGCGCTGGATCAACTTCGTCACGGTGCGCAACCGGCGCTGGTGCGTGGACAACGTGGTGCTGCTGGGCGACGCGGCGCATACCGCGCACTTCTCGATCGGATCGGGGACCAAGCTCGCGATGGAGGACGCGGTCTCGCTGGCGTGGGCGTTTCGCTCGTGCGGCGACGACGTATTCGCGGCAACCAACGCCTACGAGTCCGAGCGCCGGCCGATCGTCGAGTCGACCCAGCGCGCCGCCCAGGCCTCGCTCGAATGGTTCGAGGGGATCGGCCGCTACGTCGAGCAGGAGCGGCTCCAGTTCGCGTTCAACCTGCTCACCCGCAGCCGGCGCGTTACCTACGACAACCTTCGGCTGCGCGACCCAGAGTTCGTCCAGTCGGTGCATCCGGATCCGCGGCCGCCGATGTTCATGCCTTTGCGGCTGCGCGGGTTGGAGCTGGCAAACCGGGTCGTGGTCTCGCCGATGGACATGTACTCCGCAGTCGACGGCACGCCGGGGGACTTCCACCTCGTGCACCTGGGGGCGCGGGCGCTGGGCGGCGCCGGCCTGCTCATGACCGAGATGATCTGCGTCTCGGACACCGGCCGGATCACTCCGGGGTGCGCCGGCATGTATCGCGACGAGCACGTGGCGGCCTGGGAGCGCATCGTCTCGTTCGCCCATCAGCACGGCGGCTGCGCGATCGGCGCCCAGATCGGCCATTCTGGACGCAAGGGATCCACTCGTCTCATGTGGGAGGGGATCGACGAGCCACTGCCTTCCGGCAACTGGGAGGTCATCGGCCCGTCGGCGGTGGCCTACTCGCGGCGCAACCAGACTCCCCGCGCGATGACCCGGGCGGACATGGACGTGGTTCGCGATCAGTTCGTGTGGGCCGCCCGGGGAGCGTTGAGGGCCGGGTTCGATCTGCTCGAGCTGCACATGGCCCACGGCTACCTGCTCTCGTCGTTCCTGTCGCCGGTGGCGAACCTGCGCGATGACGAGTACGGCGGATCGCTGGAAGGTCGTGCGCGGTTCCCGCTCGAGGTGCTCGATGCCTGCCGCGCGGTGTGGCCGACCGAGAAGCCGATCAGCGCGCGGATCTCCGCCACCGACTGGGTGCCCGGCGGGTTCGATCCCGATCAGGCGGTGGCGTTCGCCCGGATGCTGGCGTCGCATGGGTGCGACATCGTGGACGTCAGTAGTGGTCAGGTCTCCCCGCTCGAGAAGCCCGCGTACGGGCGCAGCTACCAGACCCCGTTCGCCGACCGGATCCGCCACGAGGTAGGGATCCCGGTGATCGCGGTCGGCGCAATCGCCAGCTACGACGACGTGAACACGATCGTCCTGGCCGGGCGCGCCGATCTCTGCGCACTGGCCCGCCCGCATCTGTACGACCCTCATTGGACCCTGCACGCCGCCGCCGAGCAGGAGTACGACCTGGTGCAGTGGGCGCCTCAGTACCGGGCCGGATCGCGCAAGCCGCCCGCCGGACGCGACCGGGTGCGGCCCGAACTCGAGCGGACCTTCGAGGAGGTCGAGCTCGTCCGTGATCCCTGAGGAGCCGCTCCAGCCCCAGGATCTCGTCGTGACGATGCTCGGCACGTACGTGCGCCCGTTCGCGCGCACGGTGTGGTCGGGAGGACTGGTGACACTGCTGGGCGAGTTCGGGTTCTCCGACGGCGCGGCCCGGGCGGCGCTGACCCGCCTGGTCCGCCGTGACCTGATCGCGCGCGTTCGCTCCGGGCGCCTGGTCCACTACCAGCTCACGCCGCGGTGCGAGCGGCTGCTGGTCGAGGGCGACGGGCGGATCTTCACGCTCGGGCGGCTGCCGACCGACGCGGGGCCGTGGACGCTGCTCTGGCACCAAATCCCCGAGGAGCGGCGGCTCGAGCGCTCGCGGCTGGCCCGGCGGCTGCGCTTCCTCGGGTTCGGGTCGGTGCAGGACAGCGTGTGGGTCTCAGCGCACGACCACTCGGCGGAGGTCGCTGAGCTGCTCGGCGAGCTCGGGGTGGCGGGGTTCGCCACGGTGTTCGTAGCCAGCGTGCGCGAGGGCCCGGGCTGGCCGGCGCTGGTGGCCCGGGGCTGGGACCTCAATGGGCTGGGGGAGAGCTACGAGGCTTTCTGCTCCGAGTTCAAGCCGTACCTTCAGTCGGATTCCTCGCTCGCTGACCGCGAGGCCTTCCAGGTGCGCACCCGGATGACTCACGTGTTCCGGGGGTTTGCCCACCTCGATCCCGAGCTGCCCGATGAGCTCGCGCCGCTGTCGGCGCCGCGCACCCGGGCGGCGGAGATCTTCGAGGCGCTCTACACCTCGCTGGCGCCGTCCTCGCAGCGTCACTTCGACGCGGTGGCGACCTCGTAGGGCGACTACTGGTTGCCGAAGAACAGCTCGCGGCCGACCCGGGCCTCGAGCTTGAGGTACTTCCACAGGGTCGCGCCAGAGCCGAGCGTGGTCTCACGCAACAGGTTGCAGACGCCGGCGACGGCATCGAGATCGGGAGCGTCGGCGAGGATGTAGCACGTCCAGGGCCAGGTCGAGGACGAGCCGACCATCGTCTGATCGTCATCCATCGTCCCGAGCACGTTCAGGCCGAAGCGCCCGTTCAGGTCGGCGAACGCGGTCTTGATCGTCTCGAACGCGTCCTGGCGCTCATCCGGCCCGGCATCGAAGAACGCGGGGTTGACCCCGATGCAGAACAACACCCTCAGCGTGTTGCCGGCCATGCACCTGCTCCTTGTTGTCGTCGTTTGACTGGCGAGGGTCCGCGATGCTATCACTACCGCGTAGTAGTGACAACAGTTCGGAGGAGGAGGTCGGATCGGATGAAAGCTGCCCTGAGCGACCGCGAGCGCCGGTTCGTCGACCTGGCCGACGGGCTCGCCGCCGAGTTCGCCGAGCGCGCCGCCGAGCACGACCGCGAGGGCTCCTTTCCGTTCGAGAACTACGAGCGGATGGCTCAGGCCGGGTATCTGGGCCTGACGGTTCCCGAGGAGCTCGGAGGGATGGGGGCCAACCTTCGCGAGCTCCTGCTGGCCCAGGAGCACCTCGCCGGAGGCTGCGGCTCCACGGCGCTCGCGGTCAACATGCACGTCTCGCCGATCGGGCAGCTCGCCTCGCTCTGGCGCTCGAGCGGCGACCCGAAGCTCGAAGCGTTCCTGCGCGAAGCCGCGACGGGCAAGATCGTCTACGCGTCGATGACCGCCGAACGGGGCCACTCGGTGCTGATGAGGTCGAACACCGTGGCCGAGCGGGTCGAGGGGGGCTACCGGGTGACCGGGGAGAAGATCTTCGGCACGGAGTCGGCGGTGTGCACGCAGTTCACGAGCATGGCCCAGCTCGAGGACCCCGACACGGGTCCGCGGGTCCTGTTCTTCCGCATTCCGCGCGACATCGAGGGCATGACGGTCAAGCAGACCTGGGACACGATGGGCATGCGGGCAACCCAGAGCAACGACTACTCGCTGGAGAACGTGTTCGTGCCCGAGGCGGCCGTGTTCCACTCCTACCCGGTAGGCCACTTCGACGCGATCATGCTGAAGACGGTCTGGGGCTGGGCGATGCCCTCGTTCGGGTCCGTGTACCTGGGTATCGCGGCCGGGGCGATGGCGTACGCTCGCGGGGTTGCGCTGCAGCGACACCGCGAGGGCGACCCCGCGGTCCAGCGGCTGTTCGCCGAGATGGAGGTGCTACTCGAGACCGCGCGCGCCGTGCTCTACCGCCACGCCGACGAGATCGCCTCCGGGAGCCTGGTTTCGGGTTTGCCTGTGCAGGAAGGCATGGCGCGGGCGGTCCTGACCAAGTACGTCGCGACGAACAACGCGGTGCAGATCGTCGACAAGGCGCTCGAGGTGGCCGGGGGCGCCGGCTATTACAAGCGCTCGCCGCTCGAGCGGATGTACCGCGACGTACGCGCCGGCGTGATCATGCCCTACAACAATCTCGAGGCGATGGAGCTGTTCGGCAAGACGTCGCTGGAGATCGAGATGGCCCCGGCGATCCCGCTCGAGCGCTCGGGGCACCGGCCATGAACGAACTGTCGGGTCGCGTGGCGTTGATCACCGGCGCCGCCCAGGGGATCGGCGCGGCGGTCGCCGAGACCCTGTTTCGGCGCGGCGCTGCGGTCGCGATCGCGGACGTGCAGGTGGATGCGGCTACGCGAACCAGTTCTGTGATTGACCCAACGAGCACGCGCGTGGTGCCGGTGGAGGTCGACGTCCGCTCGCGCGAGTCGGTCGCCCGCGCGTTCGAGACGGCCGAGGCGGCGCTCGGGCCGGTCGACATCCTGGTCAACAACGCGGCGATCACCGCGCAGGGCTCGGTCTGGGAGATCGAGCCCTCCGAGTGGGACGACGTGCTGGCGGTCAACCTGCGCGGGACGCTGCTCTGCTCGCAGATCGCCGGACCGGCCATGGCCGGGCGGGGGTTCGGAAGGATCGTCAACCTCGCCTCGCTGGCCGGGCAGCAGGGCGGCACGGTCGCCGGTGCTCACTACGCCGCCTCGAAGGCCGGGATTCTCGTGCTCACGAAGATCCTGGCCAAGGAGCTGGCCGATAAGGGCGTGACCGTGAACGCCGTGGTCCCGGCGGCGATCCGGGGTCCGGTGATGGACACCATGCCGGCCGAGCGGCTGGCCGCGCTCGAGCGCACGATTCCCGTCGGCCGGTTCGGCGAAGCCGCCGAGGTGGCGGCGCTGGTGGCATTTCTGTGCTCGAGCGATGCGGCCTACATAACCGGGGCGGCGCTCGACATCAACGGCGGCCTGGGGATGAGATGACGGTGCTCGCGAACGGTCGTGGGGTCGGCGACGCCGAGGCCACGCGGCTGCTGACCGAGCTTGGGCTGACCGTGAACGAGGCGCGCGTCTATCAGGCGCTGCTGCGGTTCTTCGATAGCCCCACGGCGGCCGAAGCCGCCACCGCCGCCGGCGTCCCCAGGCCAAAGGTCTACGAGGCGCTCCAGGCCCTGGAGGGCCGGGGCTTCTCCAAGAGCATCGGCGGGCGGGTGCGCCGCTTCATCCCCGTGGAGCCCGAGACGGCGCTGCGCGGGTGGCTGAGTCATCGAGAGCACGAACGTGCCGAGATGAGCGAGCGCGACCAGATCCGAGCGGAGAAGCTGGGCCGTCTGCTTCCCGCCCCCGCGTCCGAGTCCCGGACGCAGGTGGCCGAGTTCATCGAGGCGATCTCCGGCCAGGTGCCGACGACCGAAGCGCTCGACGATCTCGTCTCGCGCGCGACACGGACGCTCGACATCATGCTCCAGCCGCCGTTCGTACAGCCCCGGCCGCGCTGGAACGTGATGGAGGTCGAGGCGCTCCAGCGGGGCGTGGAGGTCCGGGTGATCTATACGCCCCAGGCGCTCGAGGACGCGCGCCGGTTCGAGGACATCGTCCGCCACGGCGGCCACGTGCGGATGCTCGGTGAGCTGCCGATGAAGCTGATGGTCCGAGACCAGCAGGAGGCGCTGATCTCGTTGCGCGATGCCGGCACCGGCGCCCAGAGCGTGACCACCGTCGCGGTCAGGCACCCCGATCTGGTCGACCCGCTCGGCACGCTGTTCGACCAGCAGTGGCGCCGCGCCCGGGCGCTGCCGCGCGAGCTGCGACCGCGCGTGCGTCAGGCGGCGAGGGTGAGGGCGCCCGGGTCCTGAAGGAGCGCCCAGAAGCGGTCCGGAGCCACCGGCCGCGAGAACAGATACCCCTGACCGTAGTGCGCTCGCATCGCGCGGAGCTGCTCGGCCTGTGCGGGATGCTCGATTCCCTCCGCGACGACCACTAGGTCCAGGCTCTCGGCCAGGCTGACGATTCCCTGCACGAGCTGCACCTTGCCCGAGTCGCGCTCGAGTGCGCCGATGAACGCGCGATCGATCTTGACCGTGTCGATCGGGAAGTGATGCAGGCGCGACAGCGAGGAGTATCCGGTCCCGAAGTCGTCGACTGCGATGTGCACGCCGAGCGCCGAGAGCTGGGCCACTGCTCGATCACCGCCGCGCCGATCAGCCCGGTCAACCACTGGCGCCAGGCGATCCCGCCGATCGCGCGCCGCACAGCTCTCGCAAACGCAGCCATTCCCACGCGGATCGGCAGGATCGCCTGTACGGCTGAGCTTGCGGGCGCTCGCTCGGCGTCTTGACGATCCTCGCGCGAATTTGATCATATATAGGCATGGACGAAGCCCTAGCCGCGGACGTGGAGCGTCGCTACCAGGTGATCCGCGAGGCCGCCGAACGCGACGGGCTCGATGCCGTGCTGGTGTGCGCCACCGAGTACACCGGCTTCGAGGGCGCGATGTTCTACCTGTCGGGTTTCCGCATCCTGCACCGCTACGCCTACGTGCTGCTGCCGGTCGAGGAAGAGCCCACGAACATCTTCCCCGGCGAGGGACGCTGGGTGGGCGATCACGGGGAGGGGTGGGTTCAGGACCGCGTGTTCGCCGAGACGCCGGGCAAATGGATCGCCGAGCGCATGCGCGACCGGGGGTGGAATCGGCTCGGGGTGTACGGGATGGACCTCGTCATGCCGGTCCGCGACTTCGTCGAGCTGCCGGCCGACAAGGTGGTGCGCTGGGACGAGGGGTTCGACCTGGCCCGGGCGGTCAAGTCGGAGTTCGAGCTCGAGTCGGTGCGCGAGTCGATGCGGATCAACGAGGCGGGCGTGTGGGCGGTCATGCGGGCCTGGGCGCCCGGCATGTCCGAGGCCGACTTGATGGCCGTGGCCGAGCGCGAGTTCGTCAGCCGCGGGACCCGGCGACTGACCATGGACATGGTGCTCACCGGACCGAATGGCGCCGCGCTACCCGAGATGCGCCTCCCCGACGAGGAGCGCCGAGTCGGCGAGGGCGACATGCTCATCTACGGCCTCGAGGTCGCCGGCCCGCGCGGCCACTGGGTCGAGTTCTCCCGGCCGATGTGCGCCGGCGAGCCGACCGACGAGTCCAAGCGGATGATGGAGGCCTACGTCGAGTATCACGACATCTGCCGCCAGGCCATGCGCGCGGGCGCGTCGGCCCGGGATGTGCACCGCGCCGTGTCCAAGCCCTTCCTCGACCGCGGCTGGAAGCTCGGGCACGTCACCGGCCACTCGATCGGCATGACCATGATCGAGCATCCGCGGATCGGCGAGGCGTTCGACGTCGAGCTGCGCGAGGACATGGTCTGCTCGATGCATCCGCACGTGATCTCCGCCGACGAGCGGACCTGCCTGTACTTTCAGGACACGTGGCACGTGCGCGCCGACGGCGCCGTCCCGTTCTCGGACGCGCCGGTGGAGTTCTACGATCCGCGGGCGGTCCCCGAGCCGGCCTGAGGCTCGCCGGGGGTGGTCACTTCACCGCGGCCGGGTGCACGGGGCCGGCCACGGCTCCGGTCAGCGGCAGCGGCAGCCCGGTGAACAGGAACTCGTAGACGCCGTCGGCGGCGCAGTCGTCGGCGAGCTCCTCGAGGCTGAAGTTCTCGCCCAGCAACAGGCCCATGTGCACGACCGCCACCGCGTGCACGGGCAGCCAGATCGTGGGATGGCCGGCGGGCAGCGCTTCGAAGCCCCAGTTGTCGATCGCCACGCCGGCGATGTCGTGCTCGTGCAGCCACGGCAGCACCTCGATGCCGAAGCCCGGCTCGTCGGTCCCGACGTAGTCCTCCCAGCCGCCGTTCCGGCGCGCACGGCGTAGGTTGCCCGTGCGCATGAGCAGGATGTCGCCGGGCAGCGGCTCGACCCGGCCGGCCTCGAACGCGCGCTCGATCTCGGCCACCGAGATGCGATGGTCCATCGCCAGCCAGTCGACGCCGAGCAGGCGCGGGAAGTCGAGCAGCACGCCGCGTGCCACCACGTCGCGGCTCAGCTTGTCGATCCCGTTGTGCGCCGCGCCGCCCGCGCCGACCAGCGTGCAGTCGCGCCCGCCCCACATCTGGTAGTCGTAGAAGACGTGGGACAGCCCGTCCCAGTGGGTGGCGGCGTGGGTGGCCATGGCGAAGACGTCATCCGCGTAGCCCCAGCCGTCGACCGCCCCCGCCTGCCGGCCGGCGCGTAGGTCGCTGCCGGTCTGGAGCATCCAGTGGTGCGGGTTGATCCGGCGCGAGACCGGCGGCTGCGGGACGCCGTCGAGGTCGAACGGGATGGCCAGCGAGAACACCGCACCCTTGCGGACCAGCGACGCGGCGTGCCGGCGCCGCTGCGGTGTGATCAGGTTGACGGTTCCGCGCTCGTCGTCCGGGCCCCAGCGGCCCCAGTTGCTCACCTGGCGGATCAGGCTGTCGAGTTGGGGATCGCCCATCGCTCAGTCGGCGGCTTGCGGCGCCGACGATTTCGCCAGCATCGCCAACAGCTCCTGCAGACGCTCGATCGAGGCGTCGGTGGCGCGCGCGTCGCCGAAGATCAGCTGCTGGAGGACCAGTCCGTCGAGCGCGGCGAACACAAGCCGGGTCAGCGCGCGGTCGCGCGAGATGCCGAGTGCCGCCAGGCTCTGCTCGATCACCCCGTAATAGTTCTCGTACAGGGCTCGGATCTGACCCGCGAGCTCTGGTCGCCGGCGGGCCTCGAATGTGAGCTCGTACTGGTAGGTCTGGGCTTCGGTCTGCTCACTGACCAGCGTGCTGATGCTCTTGGCGAACGTGCCCAGCTCGCCGCCGGATGACACCGCCATGCGTGAGTCTCGGATGGCCTCGTCGGCGGCCAGCGCGAGTGCCTCCGAGATCATCGCCTCGAGCGAGCCGAAGTGGTAGCTGACCAGGCCGTGCGTGACCCCAGCCTCGGCCGCCACCGCGCGGTAGGTGAGGCCGGCGAAGCCGTACTTGTCCACCGCCCGGAGCACCGCCCGCAGGAGCGCCTCGCGGCCCTCACCGCGCCTGGGTCGGGGACTCGGTGCCGCGCTCACGCGAACGAGTCTAAAGAGTCGGCTTCCTTGACAACTGTCTAGGAGGTTGATCAAATATTCATGAGGACCGAGGACTGCAGTGGACGGAGAGGGTCTGAGACAGGATCAGCGGTTGACCACCGGTGAGGAGTGGACATGAGCGCGGCCGTCGAGCCGACGGTCGCGCACCCTCTGGATCCGCTCAGCGCGGAGGAGATCGCGGGGGTGGTCGCGACCGTGCGCGCCGAGAAGGCAATGGACGGCGACGCCCGCTTCGGTTCGATCACGCTGGTCGAGCCCGACAAGCGCCGGCCCCTCGAGGAGAATGGCGGCCGGCGGGCCGAGCTGATCATCTACGACCGCGCCACCGCGTGCGTCTATGAGGCGATCGTCTCGGTGGCCGAGGGTCGCCTCACCCGGTGGACACCGCGACCCGGCGTGCAGTCCGCGCTCACGCCCGAGGAGTACCTCGAGTGCGAGAAGCTGACCAAGGCGCACCCGGATTTCCAGGCGGCGCTGCGCCGGCGCGGGATCCATGAGCTCGACCTGGTCACCGTCGACCCGATTCCGACCGGCAACAGCGGGCTGCCCGAGGAGGGTCCCGGTCAGCGCGTGTGCCGGACGCTCGCCTTCGTGCGGCCGGATCCGGGCGGCAACAGCTACGGGCGGCCGATCGAGGGTGTGTTCGGAATCGTCGACCTGGGTCGCGGCGAGGTGGTGCGGATCGACGACCTCGGGATCGTCCCCGTGCCGGACGAACCCGGCGAGTACCGCGCCGATCGCGTCGGGCCGCTGCGCTCCGATCTGCGTCCGGTTGAGATCACCCAGCCGGACGGCCCGAGCTTCACGGTTGAGGGCAACGAGGTTGCGTGGCAGAAGTGGCGGCTGCGTGTCGGGTTCACCCCGCGCGAGGGCCTCGTGCTCCACACCGTCGGCTACGAGGACGCGGGGCGGCTTCGCCCGATTCTGCATCGCGCCTCGTTCGCCGAGATGGCCGTGCCCTACGCAGAGCCGAGCCGGTACTACCAGTCACCGTTCGACATCGGTGAGAACTACATCGGGACGCTGGCCAACTCGCTCGCCCTGGGCTGCGATTGCCTCGGCTACATCCACTACTTCGACGCCGTGGTGTCAAACGGGACCGGCGAGCCGGTGCTGATCAAGAACGCGATCTGCATGCACGAGGAGGACGTTGGCATCCTGTGGAAGCACACCGACTTCAGAACCGGCGAGGTCGAGGTCCGCAGGTCGCGCCGCTTGGTCATCTCGTCGGTGTCGACGGTCGGCAACTACGAGTACGGCTTCTTCTGGTACCTGTACCAGGACGGCACGATCGAGTGCGAGGTCAAGGCCACCGGCATCGTGGCCACCCGGGCCGTCGAACCGGGCGACTCGCCGCAGTTCGGCGCGCTGGTCGCGCCGGGCGTCAACGGCATGAACCACCAGCACATCTTCTGTGTGCGGCTGGACCTCGACGTCGACGGCGAGCGCAACTCGGTCTACGAGGTGCACAGCGAGACCGAGCCGGTCGGGCCCGAGAACCCGTACGGCAACGCCTGGCGCTCGATCCGCCGCGTGCTGCGCACCGAGCAGGAGGCCGGGCGTCTCGTCGACCCGCTCTCGCACCGCTACTGGGTCGTGGTCAATCCGGACCGGCGAAACGCCGTGGGGGAGCCGGTCGGCTACAAGCTGATGCCGGGTGACAACATGGTGCCGCTCGCCGCGCCCGACTCGAGTCTGTGCCGCCGTGGTGCGTTCGCCACCAAGCACCTGTGGGTCACTCCGTACGCCCCCGACGAGCGCTATCCGGCGGGCGACTATCCAAATCAGCACGCCGGCGGCGCGGGACTCCCGGAGTGGACGGCGGCCGACCGCCCGATCGAGGGCACAGACGTCGTGGTCTGGTACACGATGAACTACCACCACGTGCCGCGACCCGAGGACTGGCCGGTCATGCCGGTGTCGACGATCGGGTTCCAGCTCAAGCCTCAGGGGTTCTTCGACCGCAACCCGGCGCTCGACGTACCACCGCCCGAACACCACTGCGCACCGGATCACGGGGGCTGAACGATGGCCGACGAGCGTCCGCAGGTCCTGGTCATCGGCGCCACCGGCGTGATGGGTCGCGAGGTCATGCGCGCGCTCGAAGGCCGTTGCCGGCTGCGGGCGCTGGTCCACAGCGACGTGTCCGATGCGGAGATCGCGCGCCGCTACCCGCGGGCCGAGCGCGTACAGCGAGACCTGCTCGACGCAGCCTCGCTCGGCCCGGCGTTCGCCGGCGTCGAGCGCGTGTTCCTGCTCACGCCGTCGGTGGCCGAGCAGGGGCGCCTCGAGGAGAACGCGCTCGCCGCCGCGTTGGCGGCCGGCGTCGAGCGGATCGTCTACGTGAGCAGCACCGACGTGGAATGGGAGATCGAGCTGAGCGCCGCCCACCGCGTGATGGAGCGCCGGCTGGCCGACAGCGGCGTGGAGCACACGGTCATCCGTCCCGAGTACCTGCTCAACAACCTGCTGGGCGAGGTGGATGACCTGGCCCGTGGCCGGCTGGTCGCGCCGAGCGCAGACGGACGCTGCCCGTTCGTCGACGCGCGCGACGTCGGAGCGGTGGCGGCCGCGGTGCTGCTCGCCGCGGAGGCGGTTACCGGCCCGGTTGAAGTGACCGGGCCGGAGAGCCTCTCGTTCACGCAGTTGGCCGCACGTGTGCAGGAGGCGCTCGGCCGCCCGATCGAGCATATCGATCCCGACCCCGCGGAGTGGGCGCATGAAGTGGTTCTGGCCGGAATGCCGCCGTGGCTGGCTCACGCGCTGACCGAGTACTTCGAGGTTCTGCGCGAGCGTCCGCTCGAGGCCTCCGACGACGTCCGGCGCGTGATCGGGCGCGGCCCCCGCTCGGTCGAAGACTTCGTCGGCGACGTCCTCGCGCCGGCAATGCCGGCCATGACCGAGCCCCCATTGATGGCGACGATGCCCACGACCCACAGGAGCGAACATGCCTGAAGGAATCGAGCCGCTCGAGGAAATCGCCGATGCCGAGGGCGCCGGCCTGCCCACGCACGGCGGTCCACACCTCGGTGGGCGCCGCCTGACGCTCCGCCATGCCGTGGCGCAGTCGCTGGCCATCGGCCCGATGGTCAGCACCGGGGTGCTCCTCAGCGTGATCGCCAATCCGAAGACCGGGGCGGGAGCCAACGCCGCGTTCAGCGTGCTCGCGGCAACCGTAGGCTGCCTGGGCCTGGGCTACGCGGTCTCGCTGTTCGCCCGCCGCTACGCCGGCGCGGGCGCGATGTACGAGTACCTCGTGCGGGGCGCGTCGCCGTGGGTGGGCGTGCTGGCCGGAGGCATCTACTTCGTCGGCCTGTTGTGGCTCGGCGGGCCGAGCATCGGAAGCGGCTTTGCCGTGGTCGCCCAGCCGGCCCTGGAGTCGCATCTGTCGATCCACATCTCGTGGTGGGTGCTGATGCTGATCGGCGCCGGCATCGTCCAGGTGCTCAACTACTTCGGCATCCGTGTGGCCACGAGGGCCATGCTGGCGTTCGCGATTGTCGGACTCATCCCGATGCTGCTCCTCGCCGTCGTGATCATGGCCAAGGGCGGAGCCAACGGGAACACGCTGGCCGTGTTCAACCCGAGCACGACCTCGATCGGTGACGCGTTCAACGGCGTGCTGATCGGCGTGACGCTGTTCGTCGGCTTCGAGGCCGCCGCCGCGCTGGGAGAGGAGTGCCGTGACCCGCACCGCGACATTCCCCGCGCGGTGATGCTCGCCATCGCGGCCGGTGGCGTGTTCTACATCCTGATGACCTACGCGATCTCGATCGGCTACGGCGTCCACGCGGTCAGCCAGGGCGCCTGGGCCAACGACGGCGCGTACATCGACACGATGGCGACCAAGTACGTGGGCAGCTGGCTGGCCACCATCCTGGACTTCGTGATTGTGCTCGACGGCCTGGCCGTGATGCTGTCGCTGTGCGTGGTGGTCGGGCATGGGCTGTTCACCCTGGCCCGCGACGGGCTGCTTCCCAAGCGTGTTCGCTCGCACCTCGAAGTACAACACGCCGTGGGTCGGCCATCTGGCCATCCTCGCGTCGACGATCGTCGGCATCCTGGTCATCCACCTGGTCCACTACGACCACACCTTCGGCCTGCCCAACGACCCCCTCGCCGTGCTGTCCCTGACCACCACGGTGGGTTCCTTCATGGTCCAGTTCATCTACTTCGCGATAGTCGTGGTCGGCCTGCGGCTGGTCTGGAGCATGCGCGGACAGCCCGGGCAGTGGTGGCGCTACCTGGTCGTGCTGCTCGGCTGCTCGGTGCCCGTCCTCGCCTACAAGGGCTCGCTGATCCCGGTTCCGACCGACCTCTCCAAGAGCGTCAACTACGTCGGACTGTTCTACGCGCTGGCCATGCTGCTGATCATCGTGCTGTGGTTCACCTGGCTGCGCACGCGGCGGCCTGAGCTGATCGCCCGCGCCGCGTCGCACGCGGCTACGTCGGCGACGGAACGTGAGACGCCGGTGACGCCGGCGGGCGCGGTCGTGCAGGGCTGACCGCGACCGGCCGACAGAATACGCGCGTGGCCAGGGCCAAGCCAACCGGCGTCGCGCCGTACATGGCGGTCGGTCTGTCGACGATCGTCCACGGCGTCGGGTCGCGGCGCGACATCGCGCGGAACCTCCAGATCATCGAGGACGGGATCCACGCGGCCGTGTCGATCATCGGGATCAACATGCCGGTCAAGCTGATCGCCCTGGCCGAGGGCGCACTCACCGGCTTTACCGACGAGATCTTCGACATCTCGCACGTGACGGCCGCCGAGGAGTTGTTCATCGACATCCCCGGTCCGGAGACCGAGCGCCTGGCCGCGCTGGCCCGTCAGTACGAGACCTACATCATCGTGCAGTGCAAGGCCCGCTGGCCGGAGGTGCTCGAGCGCCGGTTCTTCAACGTGCTGTTCGTGATCTCCCCGGCCGGTGAGGTCGTGCACCGCGCGGCCAAGAACCACCTGTGGTGCCGCGAGCGCTCGTGCACGCCCCACGACGTCTACGACCGGTGGGTCGAGCTGTTCGGCGACGGGATCGACGCGTTCTATCCGGTCCTCCGCACGCCGGACATCGGCAACATCGGCACGATCTGCTGCTCGGACGGCGAGTACCCGGAGGCCGTACGGGCGCTCGCGTTCAATGGCGCCGAGGTCGTCTACCGGCCCAGCGAGGCGGTTCCGATGACCCAGGTCGGTCTCGATCCCGGCGGCACCTGGATGCTCCAGAACCGCGCCCACGCGCACTTCAACAACGTCTACATGATCTGCCCCAACGTCGGGCCGGTGTACGTGCACCCGCAGATGGAGCATCCCTACGACATCGCCGGCGGCCACTCGCACATCGTCGACTACATGGGCAACGTGCTCGGCCACACCGTCTCGGGCGCCAACACGTTCGTGGCCGGCGTGGTCGACATCGAAGCGCTGCGTCACTTCCGCGCGATGAACCTCAACTCGAACTGGATGAAGGATCTGCGGACCGAGCTGTTCGCGCGCATGTACGAGCAACCGATCCACCCTCGAAATCTCTGGCTCGAGCACGACCCCGATCGGCACGCCGAGGTGGACGAGGTGTACCGGGCGAACATCCGGCGGCTGGTCGAGCGCGGCACGTACACGCCCCCGGCCAGCCCGTTCCCGGGCGTGCGCTACTACGCGCCCGAGAGGGAGGAGGACGACTGGGAGAACACCCGGACGCTGTGGGAGAAGCCGGACCCGTGAACCTGGATGGCCAGGTGGCCATCGTCACCGGCGGCGCCAGCGGGATCGGGGCAGCGGTCGCGGCGGGACTGGCCGAGGACGGCGCCACGGTCGAGATCTTCGATCTGGAGAACGGCGTCGACGTGACCGACGAGCAGTCGGTTCATGGCGCCTGCGAAGACGTGCTCGCCCGGCACGGACGGGTCGACGTGCTGGTCAACAACGCCGGCATCTATCCCCACATCCCGTTCGAGGAGCTCACCTTCGCCCAGTGGCGCCACGTGCTGGCCACCAACCTCGACGGCGTGTTCCTGTGCAGCCACGCGGTCTATCCGGCCATGCGCAGCCAGCGCTACGGGCGGATCGTCAACATCTCCTCTGCCACGTTCTTCATCGGCTATCCCGGCCTGTCCGCCTACGTGGCCTCCAAGGGCGGGATCATCGGGTTCACGCGCGCGCTCGCCCGCGAGGCCGGGCCGCACGAGATCACGGTCAACGCGGTCACGCCCGGCCTGATCGCCACCGAGCGTGCGCTGGCCGAAGAGGCCGACGTGTTCGACGAGATCGTCCCCGAGCAGGCCGTCCAGCGCCCCGGCACGCCCCCAGGACATCGCAGACTGCGTGCGCTTCCTGGTCCGCCCCGAGTCCTCCTGGATCACCGGCCAGACGTTCAACGTCGACGGCGGGCATCGGTTCAACTGAACGCCGCGATCAAGGCTCCGCCGGGATCCAGTCCTCGGTGGAGAGCTCATCCACCTCCCCAAACGCCGCGACTACTCGACCGATCACAACCGACGGGCCGCCCACGATCCAAAACGCGCTGTCGATCGCCAGCAGTCCCGCGGTCGCATCGCGCGCGACGGCGGCCGGTTCCGCGGTCCTCAGCGGGAGTGCCGAGTGCGAGCCGCGGCCACGAACTCGCCCCGAATCACCTGAGGACGCGGCCCGCGAACTGGTCCAACTCGCCGACGTCATCGTCGGCCCCGCGTACGCTGTTCGATCGCTGTCTCGATGAATGGCACGTTCAGACCCGACCGCTCATCCTCGACAAGCTCTGGGACCGTTCGCGACGACCACAGCCACGCTTCGCCGTCCGGCACGCACAGCGGCAGCAGGTCGCGCAGCTCGAGGAAGACTTTCGACCCAGATGGTGCGCTGCTTCAGATCACGCACGCGGACCCCCCGTTCCACCGCGCATACGTACCGGCGGGATTCTGTACGGCGCCGGGTGGGTAGGCGGAGCCCATGGACGAGAAACGCGAGCACGAGCAACGAGCAGGGCGAGCCCCCGAGGTGCCGCCTGACACCAGCGAGCATCCCTCCCACGAGGAGGAGATCGGTGGCCAAGGTGCCGAGGACCCGGCCGAGATGGCCGACGAAGACCGCTACCGCAAGGGCCCTGGCTGGTGAGGTAGCGCGCGCGACTGCGGAACGCGCAACTTCGTTTCCTCGCGCGGTGGCGCGTAAATGCATGCCCCGCGTGCACAACCTGCCACGGCCGGGGGCGCGGTCGCAATGGCACGTTATGCACGTGCGGACCTCCGGCCGGCGTCGCGCAGCGGCTGGAGCGCGCGGATAACTCGTCGCGCGAGCCGGCCCCGCGCCCGCGTGACGGACTACACGCCTGCGAGACGGCTAACGCGTCACGCCCTCGGGGTTGCGCCTCCCGTGACGCGTTATGCGCGTGCGGTTACCTCCTCGTCTCGTGCTCGCCGGCCGGGCCGGCGGCTTTGATGTCCTACTTGAACCCCGGCATCGTCCACTGCCCGTTCTGCATCACTGGCTTGAACGCGTAGGGCGCGGTCAGCTGCGCCTTCGCGTCGGGGTAGCTCGCGACGTTCTGCTGGGTGATCGTCGGCATCGTGAGCTGGAGCTTCTTTGGGATCGTCTGTCCCGCGATCGCCTGGCCCGCGGCCCAGCCGGCGATCCGCCCCATCAGCGTCGGGTTCTGGTAGTAGCAGACCGACACCAGCCCGCTCTTGAGGGCGTCGAGGCACGCGTCGGTGCCGCCGTAGGTGGTGATCTTCGGCTTGAAGCTCGAGTTCACGACGGCTGACAGCGCGATGGCCTGGCTCTCGAGCGTCACGAACAGACCCTGTAGCTTCGAGCCGTAACGCGTCTTGTAGTCCGAGGTGATGTTGACGGCGTCGTCGGCGCCAGCTTGGGGTCGACCTGGCTGGCCAGCTGGTTGATGCCCGTCTGCTTGACCCCGGCCTGCCATCCCTGGGCGATCTGAAGGAACTGGTCGACCTGCGGCGGGCCGAGGATCGCCGCCACGTTGGCGTGCGGGCCGATGTTCTTCGCGAACCAGTGGGCCGCGTTGCTGCCGACTCCTTGCCCGTTCAGCATCAGGTCCGTGTAGTAGGGCCCAGTGACGAGCGTGTAGATCGTGATGATCGGAATGTGCGCGGCCGCGGCCTGGGCGTAGGCCGGCTGGACGGCGTGATCGTCAAGCGGCCAGACTACGATTGCCTTGACGTGCTGCTGGATGAACGCCTGCAGATCGGAGATCTGCTTGTTGGGATCGAGGTTGGCGTCGGTCGTCTGGACCTGGTAGCCCTCCTCCTGGGCCTCCGCCTTCAGCCCCGCGTCTAGTGCCTGCAGGGCCGGGTTTGAGCCCTGCGGGATCGAGAAGCCGATCGTCCCGCCGCCACCGGAGCCACTGCTCGAGCTGGAGCTGGTGCTGGAGCTCGAGCCCGAGCCGGAGCCAGAGCCCGAGGCGAGGTCGAGCTGGAGCTCGAGCTCGAGCCGCAGGCGGCGAGCGCCAGCGTCGTCGTGAGCACGGTGGCCGCCGTGATCAGCCGGCGGCGAGGGAACAAGCGTCTCATTTGGTGCAGCTTCTCCTTCTGAACGAGTGATTCCGGTCTGGGTTACTCGGCGGGCTCCGGACGGAAGCGGTCGAACAGGACGGCGAGGATCAGCACGATCCCCGTGACGACTCCCTGCCAAAACGATGAGATGCCGGCCAGCGTCAGGCCGTTGGACAGCACGCCGAGGAACAGGACGCCGAGCAGCGAGCCGAACAAGCCGCCCGAGCCGCCGAACAGGCTCGTGCCGCCGATCATGACCGCGGCGGCGGCCGTCAGCTCTACGCCGGTCCCGGTGTCGGGGGCGGCCGAGGCGAGCCGGGCGGCCGTCAGCACGCCGGCAATCGCTGCGCAGCCGGCGGCGATTGCATAAACGGTCATCCGCACGCCGTTGACGTTGATTCCGGCCAGTCGCGCCGCCTCCTGGTTGCCGCCGACGACATAGATCTGCCTGCCGAAGCCGGTGAAGTGGGTCACGCGATCCCGATGAGCAGCACGATCCCGGCGATGATCACCGACACGGGCATGCCCGCCACCGTGTTGACCCCGATGACGTGCAGCAGCGAATTCGTGTACAGCCCCTGAGTCGTGCCTTTCGTCTTGACCAGCGCAATTCCCGTGAACAGCGAGCCCGTGCCGAGCGTCACCACGAAGAACGACAGTCCGACGCGGGCTATCAGGATGCCGTTGAGCACCAGCCCGACGAGCGTGGCGGCGACGATCACGATCACGATCGCCAGTCCGGTGGGGATGCCGTCCTGGATGAGCGTGGCCAGCATGACGCCGCTCAGCCCGAGCATGCCGCCGACCGAAAGGTCGAAGCCCCCGACGAGCATCACGAACGTCGCCCCGACCGCGACGCACAGCAGGGCGGCGTTGGCCTCGAGGATGTTGAGCATGTTGCCCGAGGTAGAAGTCGCTCTGCGTGGTCGACAGCCAGATGACCAGCAGTACAAGCGCGGCCAGGACCCCGAAGTAGCGCAGCACTCCTTCCCGGACGTGGCGGGCCACGACCGTCGAGCGCCCGCGGGGTCGTCGTGATCGAGTCAACCGACACGGTTCCGTCCTCCTCCCGCGCTGAGCAGCGCGATTTGCTCCTCGGTCGCCTCCTCGCGCGACAGCGCGCCGACGAACCGATGCTCGTACATGACCAGGATCCGATCCGACAGCCCGATCACCTCGGGCAGGTCCGAGGAGACCAGCAGGACCGCCATGCCGTCCTGCACCAGTTGCCCGATCAGGCCGTAGATCTCCTCCCGCGCGCCGACGTCGACGCCGCGCGTGGGCTCGTCGAGGAGCAGCACGCGGGGCGCGCGGTTGATCGCGCGGGCGAGCACGACCTTCTGTTGATTGCCGCCCGACAGCGTGCGCACGGGGGCGTCGACCCCGGCGGCGCGGATCCGCAGGTCGCTGCAGCGCCGCGGCGGCGGTCGCGCGCTCGGCGCGCCGACGCGCCAGCGACAGCGCCCGGTCACGCCCATCGTGACGTTGTCGCTCAGCGAGGCGTTCGGCACCAGGCCCTGCGCGATCCGGTCCTCGGGCACGAGCGTGATCCCGGCCTCGATCGCCCGCGCCGTCGAGTTGCAGTTCACGGTTCTGCCGTCGATCGCGATCGTCCCCCGCCGGCTCGGCCGCGCGCCGGCGATCGTCTCCAGCAGTTCGCTGCGTCCGGCGCCCACCAGGCCCGCGATCCCCACCACCTCGCCGCGGTGCTCGTCCAGCGACATCGGCTCTGGGTGCCGGGCACGACGACGTCCTGCACGCGGAGCGCGACGTCGCCGCGCGACCGCGCGCCGCGTGGTAGATCGACTTCAGCTCGCGGCCCACCATCATCGTCGCGATCCGATCGTCGTCGATCTCGGCCCGGGCCACTCGCCGATCCGCCGGCCGTCGCGCAGCACGACGACGCGGTCGGCGAGATCGTGGGTCTCGTGCAGCCGGTGGGTGATGAAGATCGTGGCGACGCCGTCCGCGCGCAGGCGCCGCACGGCGTCGAACAGCGGCTCGGGGTCGGGCAGGCGCGTTGTGACCTCGTCGAGGATCAGCAGCCGCGGCTCGCACGCCAGCGCCTTGGCCACCTCGGCGAGCTCGCGCTCGCCGCTGCGCAGCGCGGAGAACCGGCGACGCGGGGTCGATGTCGAGCCCCACCGCCCGCAGGTACGGATGGGCTCGGCGCACGTGGCCCGGCGCGCGAAACGGCTGAGCGAGCGATGCAGGAACGGCAGCATCACGTTCTCGCCGATGCTCAGCTCCGGTACGGCCGTGGGCTCCTGGCTGACCAGCGCGATTCCGGCCGCCATCGCGTCCCGCGGCCGGCCGAACTGCCGCCGGCTCGCCGCCGAGCTCCATCTCGCCGGCGTCGGCCGCTACCGCTCCGGCGATGATCTTGACGAGCGTGGACTTGCCCGACCGTTCTCGCCGACCAGCCCGAGGACCTCGCCGGGCCGGACGTCGAGCGCAACGCCCTCGAGCGCGGCGACGCTGCCATAGCGCTTGTGGATGTCGCGGGCGACGAGCAGCGGCGACGCTGTGGCGCCTCGGCGTGGCCCATCTCGTCCTCCTGGGTGGCGAGCATCGGATCGGCCGTGAATCATCCTAGGTCCGTCCGCAGAGCGCGCAAGCTCCGTTCCGGCAGCGATCTCGACTGGACCAACCGCGCCCAGGACCTCGACGCAGCGGCGAGCGCCTCCTGCTTCGTGGAAGCGCCTCGCCACAATCTGCACTCCATTCGGCAGCGCGCACACCGGCAGGCCTAGCAACGGCACCCAGACGACGTTGCGCATGCCGTCAAACAACGTCTGGCATCGCCGCTCAGACCAGCAGATGATCGAAGTCCAGCGGCGGGCGGTGGCCATGCCCGGCGACCGGGGTCAGCACCAGCGGGTGCTCTTCCATCCACACCGCGGTCTCACGCGCCACACGGCGGCGCTCCACCCATGCGTCGATGTACGGCTCCACGTGGTCGGGGATCTCGAACAGCGCCGAGCAACGACACAGATGTGCTCGCGGCAGGTCTCCTCCATCTGGTCGCGGAGCTTCGGGATCGCGAACCGCAGCAGCTCGGTTCCGATGATCCGGCCCCACAGCTCGGGCGCTTCCCCCGCCGACGGGATCGCGGCGTCGACGACCGTCGTCGCCGGCCTCGTGCAGCGCGGCCGCGGCGCGGTCGACCTCGGTCCCGCACCTCGGGAGTGACCGTCGCGCCGGTCTCGGCGACCATCCGCGCGACCGTTACCGGGCGCTCGCCGCGGCCGGACCGCCCGGGCGACGCGGCACTGGAGGCGTCGCCGGATCGCGATGGATGTCCACCGGCGAGCACCGACAAAGCTAGACCGCAAGGTCTGAGACATCGCGCGCGAGCGGACCGGGCGAGTTCATGTGATCGCGGACCGGCGTGCCGTCGCGCGGCGCCAGCGCGCTCGTGATTCGGGATCCGGCCGCTCGTCGCTCGCAACCCGCAGACCCCGCAGAACGTGGCCGGCACCCGGATCGAGCCTCCAAGATCTGAGCCCAGCCCGATCGGCGCCAGGCCACCCGGCGACCGCAGCCGCGTCGCCACCGGACGACCCGCCGGCGCTGAGCGCGAGGTCGCGGGGGTTGCGGGTCGTGCCGTACAGCCCGCTGATCGTGTTCCAGCGCATCGCGAAGTCGGGCTGGTTGGTCTTGCCGATCACGATCGCGCCGGCCTCGCGCAGGCGCGCGACCGCAACGCAGTCGACCGGCGAGCGGCGGTCGGCGAGGCTCGCCGCAGCCCTCGCTGCACACCATGCCGGCGACGTCGTAGTGCTCCTTGATCGTCACCGGGACGCCGTCGAGCGCGCCGCGGTCGGCTCGCCCGCGTCGTCGGCGGCCCGCGCCTCCGCGAGCGCCTCCTCGCCGCGCAGCTGCACGATTGCGTTGATCGCCGGGTTGACCTGCTCGATCCGCTCCAGATGGGCCTCGACGATCTCGCTGCGGCTCAGCTCGCGCCCGCGGACCGCGGCCGCGACCCGCGTCGCGCTCCAGCCGCAGATCTCGTCTCGCGCGCTCACGCGGTCGACGCCTCCGCACTGGGCCCGAGCACGCCGTCGCGCTCGAGTCGCTCCTCGCCGCGATCGGCGATCTCGTCAGCTCCGCAGGCCGCTCGCGTTGTCGATCATTGCTCTATCCCGCGGCTGCGGTCGTGTTCCGGGGCGCGGCCGGGACGTTCGGCACCAGCCGCTCTGCCCGCGCGACCGCCTGCTCCTGGTGGGCGAGAAGCTCCTGACCGGGCATGCCCGCGATGATCGGCATGTAGGGGTCCTCGACCTCGGTGCGCATGCCGGCCAGCGTCTCGATCAGCGCCAGGCCGCAGAACGGCACGACGAACGGGGAGTAACCGCCCTCGTGGCAGACGACCACACGTCCGTCGCAGCTCGTCGCGGGCGGCGTCCATGAGCTTGCGGGTCATCGCGCGATAGGAGTCGGAGTGCAGCATCATCTGCGCGAGCGGGTCCATTCCCGAGGCGTCGTAGCCGGAGGCGACGATCACCAGCTGTGGGCGGTGCGCGATCCAGCGCCGGCACGACGACGCGCTCGATCGCCGCCAGATAGGCGCCGTCGCCGCTGCCGGCGGGCAGCGGCATGTTGATGTTGGCGCCCGGCCCGGCGCCGGCGCCGTTCTCGTCCACCGGCCCGGAGTTCGGCGGGAAGTTGCCGTCCTGGTGCAGCGAGATCGTCAGCACCGACGGGTCCTCGTAGAAGGCCTCCTGGATGCCGTTGCCGTGGTGGACGTCCCAGTCGACGATCGCCACGCGCTCCAGCCCGCGCGCCTCGCGAGCATGGGCGGCGGCGATCGCGACGTTGTTGAAGATGCAGAACCCGCAGCCGGAGTCGCGCATCGCGTGGTGCCCGGGCGGGCGCGCGAGCGCGTAGCAGTTGTCGACCAGCGCCGTCGAGGACCGCGTCGGTGGCGGCGATCGCGCCGCCGGCGGCGAGCAGCGCGATCTCGTAGGAGCCGGGGCCGAACGGCGTCATGTTGCCGGCGTCACCGCCGCCCGACCGCCGACATCTGCTCGATCCGCTCGACGTAGCCGCGCTCGTGCACCGGCAGACCTCGTCGACGGTCGCGGGTCGCGGGTGCGACCGCGACGAGCTGGGCGAGCAGCCCGCTCACCTCGACGAGGTTGCGCAGCCGCCGCTTGGTCTCGACGTTCTCGACGTGCGTGCCGGGCTCGATCCATCCGCCGGCGGGCAACGGCCCGCCGGCGCTGCCGGGGTCGTGCCACATGCATCGCTCGTGCCAGACCCATCCGGTGGGCATCGTCCCGACCCTCCTCAGCTCGCGGCGGCCGCGCCGATCTGCTCGATCAGCTGGTTTGCCTCGTCGGCGTCGTCCCACCAGGGGAAGTAGTCCGGCGGGTTGTTGAAGCCGTTGGCGATCTTGCTCGCCAGCGGCGGCAGCTGGCTCGCCGCGCCGAGCAGCTGGACCACGTGCGGCTCGGGCGGCTGAAGCAGCAGGTTCGTCCAGCGCGTGACCCAGCGCGCGTAGTCCCAGTAGCGCTCAAACGTGTCGTGCATCCATGCCTCGTCGAACGGCTCATCGCCGCGCTGCCTGATCGCGTCGAGGTACTGCTCGGCGCACTTGGACGCGTTATTGGAGCCCTGGCCGGTGATCGGATCGTTGAGCACGACCACGTCGGCCATGCCGAACACCGCCCGCCCCGAGGGGAGCTTGGCGGTTGGCTTGCGCACGGTCGGCGGGAAGCGCCCGGCGAGGATGCCGTTGTCGTCGGTGAGCTCGATCGAGCCGATCCGCTGTGCCTCCCACGGCATGAACGACTCGATGATCCAGCGGCACTTGTCGAGGTGCTCCGCCGGGGTCTTGACCTCACCGAAGCAGTCCATCGGGCCGCCCGGAACGCCCTCGAACACGAGCATGTCGCAGGCGCCGGTGGTGGTCAGCCCCGGGAACCAGAACAGCTCGCCGACCCCGGGCACGAGGCTGAATGTGACCGCGGTGAAGTCCTCACGCGGCTTCATGCCCGTGACGTAGGCGAGCGCGAGCGCGCGCATCGGGCGGTCGAGCTCCGAGCGCTCGGCGTCACGCTCGAACAGCCGGCCGATCTCGCCCTTGCCGCTGGCGACGATCACCAGATCGTGGGCGGCAGCGAGCTGCTCGAGCTCGTCGACGCCGACAGCGCGGATCTCGAGCTTGCCGCCGCGGCGCTCCACCTCCTCCATCCAGCGCGGGAACTTGACCCGCTGGTCGACCGACATGCCGGGCTTCGTCGAGCTTTGCCGCCCACGACAGCGCGAGCTGTCCGTCTGGGCCGGCCGAGGTTGAACGCGATCGCCTCGGTCTTGGGGCACTCGTCCTCCCAGAAATCGATGCCGAGCCGCCGCTCGGTCTCGAGCGCGTCGTCGAACTGGAACTGGCTCGACATGATGCGCCCGTCATGGACCTCCTGCGCGGTGCGGTCGGTGACCACCGTCACCTCGTAGCCGCCGCTGGCCAAGCAGCGCCGAGGGCGAGCTGAAGGCCGGACTGGCCGCCGCCGACGATCGCGATCGATCTCATCTCTGTGCTCCTCGCTCTGGTTGCTCGATTGCTGGGGATAGTCGATTGCTGGGCGGCGCCTGACGGCGGCGCCTCGGGTTGGCTGCCGGCGCGCCATCAGCCCGTGGGCTCGGGTTCTCTGATCAGCTGCGGGATCGCCGGGACGGCCTGCTCGGGCCCCATCGCCGAGTAGCCGCCGTCGACCGCGACATCGGCGCCGGTGATGAACGAGGCGTGCTCCGAGCACAAGAACAGCACCGCCTGGGCGACCTCGTCGGGATCGCCGGTGCGCCGCAGCAGGTGAAATGGCGCCGCGACCGCGTCGGTGTGGGCGCGATCGTCACGGGACAGCTCGCTCATGATCCGCGACCACGTCCAGCCCGGCGAGACCGAGTTGACGCGGATCCCGTCGGGCGCGAGGTCCATCGCCTCGCTCCGCGTGACCTGCACGATCGCCGCCTTGGTGGCCGGGTACAGCCAGCGTCCGGTCTGCGCGACCTTGGCGCTGATCGAGCCGAAGTTGACGATCGCGCCGCCGCCGGCGCGGACCATGTGCGGCCGGACCGCGCGCGTCATCATGACGCCGCCGATCAGGTTGACGTCGCACGCCTGCAGCCAGTCGTCGCGGCCGGAGTCCAGCCCGTCGTCGACGTAGCTGCACGCCAGGTTGACGAGGAAGTCGACGCCGCCGAACGCCTCGACGCATGCGTTCACGCACGCCTGCGACGTCGGCGGTCGCTCGTCAGGTCGGTGCGGACGTAGCGCACGCCCGTCGCCGAGCTCGCCGCGCCAGCGCCTCGCCACCCTCGGTCGTCGATGTCGGCGACCAGCACGCGCGTGCCCGCCTGGTGGAACGCCGCGACCACGCCGCGGCCGATCAGCGTCGCGCCGCCGGTGACGATCGCCGTCTTGCCCGCAGAGCCCGTTCATCGGGGTCTCCGTGCGCGGCTGCGCCTAGCGCATCGCCGCCAGCGTGCTGTCCAAGCCGCCGAATTGCCCCGCGGTGAAACACCAGAGGCTCCCCTGGCACGTGCTGGAAGTCGAGGACACGCCCGACCGCGAGCTCGTGATCGCCGACCTCGATCAGCTTTTCGAGGTCGCAGCGGAGCTTCGCCAGCGCGCCCGCGACCAGCACGTAGCCGTCGACGAAGCGCTCGGTCAGCTCATCCGGAAACGGCGCTCCCGGCATGGCGAAAGCTCGCGCCACGTCGCGCTGGCCCGCGCGCAGGACACTGATCCCGAACTGCCCGTCGCGGCGCAGGATCTCGAGCGTCCGCGAGCCACAAGACAGCGCGACGCAGACGAGCAGTGGCTCCAGGGAGACCGAGGTGAACGAGTTGACCGTCATGCCGCCGCGATGAGGGCCATCGCAGGCAGTGACGACCGTGACGCCAGTCGTAAACGCTCCGGCGCAACGGCGGAACTCGTCGACGATCTCGAGCGTCGGGCGCCGTGACACTCACCTCTCACCTCTCGCTGCGGCTGGAACATCCCTGATCGCTTCGGCGAAACCTCAGCGATTTGATCAAAGATAGCTTTTCCCTGCGGAAGTCGCCAACCCTCGGAAGGATGGAATCACGCACTCCCTCGTTCGAGGGGTAGCCCTGCCGTCGCGGCCGCGGCGCGGTCAGTGGCCGCCGCGCTCGAGCGTTAGGCGCGCGAGATCGACGCGCGAGCGCACGCCGAGCTTGCTGTAGGACGACTTGAGGTATTGCTTGACCGTGTAGGGGCTGAGGTGAAGCCGTTCGGCGATCTCAGCGTCGTGCAGACCGGCGGCGGCCAACGACGCCACCTCGCGCTCACGCGGGGTCAGCGCGCCGGCCAGCGCGGTCGGCAGCGACGCTGCGTCTCGGTTCGCCGCTCAGCTCGAGGAACGACACGATCACCGACGGATCGCCCTCGACGACCGTCGAGCGGGCGCGGAGACGGGCAGGAGCAGCCGTCGTCCAAGCGCACCTCGATCTCGTGGCATTGAGCAGCGCCCGGCCCGCGCGGCGGTGGCGAGCCTGGACACCGGATGCGCCATCAGCTCGTCGAGCGCGCTGTCGCGGTCCGACAGCCGGGCCAGCAGCGCCCGGGTGGCGGCGTTGACCCGCCGCTGATTGACGCGCAGATCCGTGACCACGACGGCTTCCGAGCAAAGCTCGAGCGCCGCCACGGTTCGGTCCCGCTCGCGGGCCAGGCGGTCGCGCTCGCGCACGGAGACGAGTGCGACCCCGACGAGGCGGGCGATGGCCTCCGCCAGCGCACGCTCATGCGGCGTGAACGGGCCATCGGAGTCGTTGCGACCGAAGTTGAGCGTGCCGATGACCTCGCTGCCCTCCAACAGCGGCACCTCGAGCAGGCCCGTCATCCGGTGCAGGCCGAACACTTCGCCGTACACCGGAAGCTTGCACCAGTCCTCGACGCTCATCAGCATCCGGTTGTCGACCGCCGCGCCGTCCGCGAGCGCTTGGTGCAGGACCGGATCGCGGGCGCGGCCGAGCTCCTCGTAGCGCGACAGGAAGAAGTCCGAGACCCCGCGCGCGGCGTAGCGCTGGGCGCCGTGCGTGAAGGGATTGAGGATGTACAGCCCCGCCGCAAAGCCACCGACGAAGTCCCGGATGCCCTCTAGGTAGCGA
The DNA here is from genome assembly GCA_963834675.1 of uncultured Solirubrobacterales bacterium. GTDB lineage: Bacteria > Actinomycetota > Thermoleophilia > Solirubrobacterales > Solirubrobacteraceae > Palsa-465. The sequence goes on along the minus strand of CAWICS010000004.1, from coordinate 1,156,263 downwards.
GCCTCGAGGTCCTCAACCGTCGCCGCACGCGCAATATGGGAGACGAACTGCAAGAGCGCCTCGGGTGATGCTTGGAGTTGGCCCATGGCTCCGCGGTCAGTCGTACGCTTCTTCTCCCAACTAGGAGCCTACCAGTGGGCGACCCCTCCGGCCGGGGCAATGGGCGCCCCATCCGGCGCATCAGAGGGCCGGAGCCCTCGTGGGCGATCACGGCGGCGTAAGGGCGCCCGAGGATCCGGCCTAGATGGCCGACGAGGATCGCTACCGCAAGGGTCCCGGCTGGTGAAGTAGCCGGCACGCCGGGCTGGACATGCAGAACCTGTCACCCGACCCTGGTCACCCTGGACTGTGGCATCTTACGCATGCCCCACGTGATTAACCTGCCGCGGTCGGCGATCGCCGCCCGCGCCGGCAGGTTATGCACGTGATGCCGGGGTCCGTGCCGGGTGAGCTAGCGCCGGCGACGCAGCACGATCAGCGCGAGCGCGACCAGCGCCAGCACGAGCACGCCGGCTCCGGCCCGGCGCACGACCGGGCTGCTGGTGACCAGCGAGCCGACGTCGAGCTCGGCCGGCGTCTGATTACCTGACGCCGGGGGCGGCTCCCCGGTCGAGGGCGCGTCCGAGGAAGGGGACGGGCCGGATCCCGGGCCCGCGATGCGCTCTTCGAGCCGCTGAGAGAACTCGCCGAGCACGCGCTTGCCGACGTCCTCGATCACGCCGCGGCCGAACTGGGCCTGCGGTCCCGTGATCTGCAGGTCGGTCTCGGCATTCACCCGCGTGCCCGCGTCCACGCTCTCGAGCCGGTTGCGAATCGTCGCCATCGCCGAGCCCTGGCCCTTGGCCTCGCGCGCGGACAACGAGATGACCGCGGTGTGATTTGCCTCGTCGACCTCGGTCAGCGTCGCGCGGCCGCGGTACTCGACGCGCATCGGTCCGATCTTCAGCCGCATCGAGCCGTCATAGACGTTCGGCTCACTGGTGGCGGTGATGGTCGCGCCGGGGAGGCAGCTGGCCACGCCCTCCATGTCGAGCAGCTCGCGCCAGACGGTGTCGATGTTGGCGCCTACGGTGAACTCGTTCTCGATGATCACCGCGACGTCACCTTCACCCCGCGTGGCTCGCCACGCGAGCCGCTGTGCACCAGTGACCACACGCGCTCCCAGGGGTTGTGGCTGTCGGACACCACGGCGTCCTCGGGACCGAGGGCATCCTGGATGGCCGAGCAGATCGCGTGCAGGGGCGCGCCGCCGCCCTCGCCCATGCCCTTGGCGCCGTTCGGGGTGAACGGGCTGGGGGACTCGATGTCGCCGACCTTGATGTCCGGCGCGTCGAGCGCGGTCAGCGCGTGGTAGTCGTAGAACGACGCCTGCTGGAGCTGGCCGGTCTCGTCGTACTCGAACGCCTCATACAGCGCGGCGCCGATGCCGAGGGCGGTGGCGCCGTGCACCTGGCCCTCGACGATCTGAGGATGGATCCGCTTCCCGCAGTCGTCGACCGCGGCGTAGTCGAGGATCTTCACCTCGCCGGTCTCCTCGTCGACCTCGACCACGCACGCGTGGATCTGCGAGGCGTAGGTGAGCGTCAGGTTGCCCTGCTTCTTCTCGGGGTCGGGAACCTGGAACGGCGGCGTGTACACGTAACGGCAAGTAAGGCTGAGCCGCTCGCGCATCTCGGCGGTGAGCACCGCGTTGTTGGAATAGACCATGTTGGCGATCCCGATGAACGGGATCGCCCGCTCGGCGTCGCCGCGGACCGAGCACATCCCGTCGGCGAGCTCGATCTGATCCGCGTCGGCCTGGAGCGCGTACGCCGCCAGCTCGATGATCTCCGCCCGCAGCTTCTCGGCCGCGCCCTTGGCCGCGCCCAGCCCGGTAACCGCGAACTGAGACGCGTACGTGCCCGAGAAGGCGACGTACGTGTTCTGCTGCTGGTTGAAGCCGGCCGTGACCTGTACCTGGTCGGGAGGCATGTTCAGGATGTCCGCCACCACCTGTGCCGCGGTCGTCTCGTGCCCCTGTCCCTGGGGCGTGGTGCCGAGGTTGACGTTGACCTCGCCGTACAGGTCGAGCTTCGCGGTGCAGGCCTCGCCGTTGCCCGAGAACGGAAGCTCGGGATTGATGATCCGGGCCTGCCCGAAGTTGTTCGTGCCGGAGTCGAGCGTCGAGCCGATGCCGATCCCGATTCGCTTGCCCGATCCATGGCCGAGCTCGCGCTGCTTGGCGCGCCACTTCTCGACGTCGATCATCTCGAGCGCGATATCGAGCGAGCGCGGCAAGTCACCCGAGTCATACACGCAGCCGTTGGGCGTCTCGTACGGATAGTCCTCTGGCTGCACGTAGTTCTGCTTGCGCAGCTGCACCGGGTCGAAGCCGAGCTCGTGGGCGACGATGTCGATGATCCGCTCGGTCAGCCACAGGTGCTGGAGGCGGGAGTAGCCGCGATTGGGGATCGTCGGACACTTGTTGGTCATCGTCTCGGTGTAGTCGACGTTCAGGTGCTTCATGCGGTAGCACCCGCAGGAGACCTGAGACCAGATCACGGCACCCAGCGGCTCGTAGTGCAGGTAGGCGCCGGCGTCGTCGAACGCGCGGGTCTTGAATCCGAGGATCGTGCCGTCCTTCTGGACCGCGACCTTGGTGTCGAGGAACCAGCGCTCGTTGCCCTGTCCGGCCGAGAGCATGTGATCGGTGCGGTACTCAGTCCACTTAGCCGGGCGTCCCGCCTTCTTGGACAGCAGCGCCAGCGCGGCGATCTGCGGGTAGGAGCCGATCTTGATCCCGAACGCGCCACCGATGTCCTGCGAGGAGAACATCAGGCGGTTGGAGGCGACGCCGATCGTCGGTCCGATCACCATCGAGGCGAACATCGGCATCTGGTTGTTCGAGCTGATGCTCACCACGTTCGTACCCGGGTCCCAGTTCACGACCGCGCCGTTGCACTCGAGTGGCGTCGAGGAGAAGCGATGGAAATGCAGGCGGTCGATCTCGACCACGTGGTCGGCGTTCTCGAGCGCGAAGTCGATGTCGCCCCAGTCATAGACACCATGCCAGGCCACGTTGGTGCCGACGGCGTCGTGGAGGATCGGAGCGTCGGGATCGGCCGCCTTGACCGTGTCGACCACGGCCGGCAGCGGCTCGTACTCCACGTCGACGAGCGCGGCCCCATCCCGGGCCAGCTCGCGGGTCTCGGCCAGGACGACCGCCACCGCGTCGCCGTGATAGCGAACCTTGTCCACGGCCAGCGGCCACTCCTCGAGGCTGGCCGCGGGCGGCGGCGCGATCTGGAAGAACGGAACCGCGCACATCTCCTTGGCCTCTTCGCCGGTCAGCACGGTGTACACGCCGTCGAGCGACAGCGCGCGGCTGACGTCGATCGAGACGATGCGGGCGTGGCCATGCGGCGAGCGGACGAAGTGCGCGTGACCGGTGCGGTGCATCCACACGTCGTCGACGAACTCGCCCTGTCCCTGGAGCAGCCGGCGATCCTCGACGCGCGGGACGCTCTGCCCGATCGTGCTCCGGGTTCCGACGGGGGTCTCGGTGGGAGTGGTGCTCATGCTGCCTCCTCGGCTCCGGTGCGCCCGGCTTGGGCCGCTGCCTCGATCGATCGGAGGATGTTCACGTAGCCCGTGCAGCGGCAGATGTTCCCGCGCACCGACCGCCGGATGTCCTCCTCGGTCGGCTGGGGGTTACGCCGCAGCAAGAACGTCGCCGCCATCACGACACCCGGGGTGCAGTAGCCGCACTGGAGGCCATGCTCGTCGTGGAAGGCCTGCTGGACCGGAGTGAGCTCCTCGCCGCGAGACAGCCCCTCGATCGTCTCGATCTCGGCCTCATCGGCCTGCGGAGCGAGCATCATGCAGCTCTTGACCAGCTTGCCGTCGACGATCACCGAGCAGGCGCCGCAGCTGCCGGTGTCGCAGCCGACGTGCGTGCCCTTCATGCCGAGCGTGTCGCGGATGAAGTGCACGAGCAGCTGTCGTGACTCGACCGTCGCCTTCGTCTTCTCGCCATTGAGCGTGAACTCGATCGCCTGCACGGTGCCTGCGTCGACCATGACTAGTTACCTCCCTTGACCATCGCCTGACATACCGCGCGCCGGGCCACCACGCGCGCCATCGCGCGCCGGTACTCGGCGCTTCCGTGAGCGTCGCCGAGCGGCTCGAGGTCAGCGCCGATCTGCTCGGCGGCGGCCCGGACCGCGTCGACCGACGCCTCCACGCCGCGCAACGCGTTCTCCATCCCGCTGTGACGCATGGGGGCCGGCGACACACAGGCCAGCACGACACGGGCATCCTGAATCGTCCCATTGCCGCGCACCACGGCCGCCGCCCGGGCGATCGCCTTGGAATCGGTGCCCACCGCGACCGAGCTGTAGCCGGCGCCCGCGTCGGCGGCGAGCGGCGGCACTGTGATGCTGCGCAGCAGCTCGCCCTCCCCGACGGCGGTGGCGAAGTAGCCATGGAAGAACTCCGCCGCGGGCACCTCGCGCTGCCCGGAGGCCGACTGGATCACCATCGTCGCGTCGAGCGCGACCAGCAGCGGCGGTAGGTTGTTGGTCGGGTCGCTCAGGCAGCAGTTGCCGCCGATCGTGCCCCGGTCGCGGATCTGCTGATCCTCGATGTGGCTGGCCACCTCGGCCAGCAGCGGGTGGCTCGAGCGGATCTCGTCTGAGTGGTCGAGCTCGTCGTAGGTCACGCACGCCCCGATCTCGAGCCCTCCGTCGGAGCCGCGAGTGATCTGGCGTAACTCCTGCAGCCGGCTGATGTCGACGAGCAACTCGACCGAGGCCACCCGGTGCTTGAGGACGTTGACCAGACTCTGACCGCCGGCGAGCGGCGCGGCGCCCTCGGTGGAAGCGAGCGCCTCGAGCGCCTCGGCGACGGTGTCGGGGCGCGCGTAAGCGACGGATTCAAGAAGCATCTGCCACCACCCTCTGTCAGCTAGATCTGTCGGTCATAGAAAGGTCGGCGGCGCCTGGCGGCGGCGCCTTATGCCACGCGGCGGCGGTCCCGACACCGGCCGCCTAAACATCTCAGATATTTGATCAATCGTCAAGGCAGGGCGGGGCGCCGGGACCCCATGAACGGAGCCGCAAGCCCCCGGATGCAGCCTATCTGACAGCCGCCTGCTTGGACTCGGCCCCGCCGGGCAACAGCTCGAACAGCTCATCGCTGCGGCCGCCCATCTGCCCAGCGATCGTGTTGGCCGTGCGGGCCAGGTGGTTGTGCAGCTCGATGCTGGCCCGATCGGGGTCGTGGTCGATGCAGGCCTGGAGGATTTGCTCGTGCTCGAGCCGGCGCTTGTCCAGGTTCAGGCGGACCGGGAGCATCGCGAACCGGTAGCGCTCGCTGCTCTCCCACAGGGGGTGGATCAGGCGGAGCATCCAGCGCGAGTTGGCCGCCTCGTACAGCGCGAAGTGAAACGCCGTGTGGGTCGCCCAGATCGGCCCGAGGGCGCGCTGCTTGGACGCCCGCACGTGCTCGGCCAGGCGGTCGGCGGCCCGCTCGGCGTCTTCGTCGGTGAAGTTCTCGGCGGCGTGGCGGACGGCCAGCGGCTCGAGGGCCAGCCGCGCCTCGTAGACCTCGCGTAGATCGTCGATCGACAGCTCGGTGACGCGCGCGCCGCGATGCGGGATGTTCTCCACCAGGCCGACCGAATCGAGCAGCCGGAGCGCCTCGCGGATCGGCATCGGGCTCATCTCGAGGATCTCGGCCAGTTCCTCGATCGGGAGTCGCTCGCCGGGCGCCAGCACGCCGGTGACGATCGCCTCGTGCAGCGTGGCGAAGGCACGCTCGGCAAGCGTACGATGGCCCCCCGCGGGACGCAGGGCGGACAGCTTCTCAGCGCTCGGCACGGCTTTCCACCCCCTGTGTCGGTTGGACCTGTTGCATGTCTTGCTCCTGCGTAGTCTTGGCCTCCCCCTGTACCCCGGTGGGAGATGATTCGGTTCCGGCCCCGGCGCGCCTGGACCGCAGCCGGTTGACGAAGGCGAGGGAGAACTCGGCACCGCCGGTGACTCCCTGGGGGCGGAACAGCAGCATCGCCGCCATGATGATGCCGAGGATCAGGTCAGATGCGCCGTTGGGCAGCGTGACCGAGAAGAAGACGACGTGCACGGTGTTCTCGGCCGCGCTCAACCACGACTGCAGCAGGCTGATGCCGAGCGCCCCCACGGTCGCCCCCCATAGGCTGGCCGAGCCGCCGATCACCAGCATGGCCAGGGTCAGGAACGTGAGCTCGAGGTAGACCTGGTCGACCGTGATGCTTCCCAACTGGTGCACGAGAAGCGCGCCGCCGAGCCCGCACAGGGCCCCGGACAGGCCGAAGGCCAGCCACCGCTCGCGGGTCACGTTGACCCCGATGGCCTGGGACGCGGCGGGATCCTCACGACTGGCGCGCAGCAGGCGCCCTCGGCGCGAGCACTGGTAGAGGAACGCGACGATCGCGGCGGCCACGGCGCCGATCAGCGCCTGCCAAACGCCGACCGAGGTTGGTACCAGCGAGAGCGTGGTTGGTCCGGGGCCGATCTTGGTCCATTGCAGAAACATGTTGTAGGTGATCTCGAGGACGGCGAAGGTGGCGATGCCGGCGGCGATCCCCGACAGGCGCATCAGCGGTAGACCCACGATCAACGCGATCACCGCGCCAAGGCCGGCGGCGATCAGGAACGACACGAAATTCGACACCGTGTGGTCGGCGATGAACGACCACAGCCCCGGGAGCACGAAATGCTTGGGCTGGGTCGGGATCGTGAACAGCCCGGCGCTGAACGCGCCGATCGCGACGAAGCTGATCTGCCCGAACGAGATCACCCCGGAATTGCCGACGAACACGTAAAGGCCGTACACGATGACCGCGGAGATCAGCGCGGTGATGAAGTCCTGCTGGGTGCCCGCGGTCGTACCCGACCCGATCAGCGCCACCACGAGGAGCAGCGCGATGCTCGCCACCAGCGTCTGGACCGAGCGCAGACGGCTCACACGCGCTCCACCGTCGTGCGGCCGAAGGCGCTGAACAGACCATCCGGTCGCAGGAGCAGCAACAGGATGACCAGCAGGAACACGAACGCGGTCAGGAACTTCTCCTGCGAGGCCGGGAGGATGTCGCCGAGCACCGAGGTGGCAAAGCCGATGGCAAACCCTCCGGCGGTCGCCGTCCACAGCCGGTCCAGCCCGCCGACCACCGCGCCCACCAGAGCGATGATCGTGATGTCGAGGCCGAACGTCTGGGTGACCAGCGGCGTCTGGACCGTGTAGAGCAGCGCTACGACCGCGGCCATCACCCCGGCGATCACGAACGCGAACGAGATCACCAGGTTCGTGCGTACCCCCAGCAGGCGGGCGGTGCGGAAGTCCGTCGCCGCGGCGCGCATCTGCAGCCCGATCGACGTCCGGTTGAGGATCAGCGCCGTCCCGCCGAGCAGGACGAGCCCGGCCACGATCTCGACGATCGTGATCCAGCGCAGGTTCAGGCTGCCGCGGATCGCGATCGTGTTGAGCGTCGAGAGCGGGTCGGCCGGCTTGCCGTTGGCCCCGAACGCGATCAGCCACACCGCCTCGAGCGCAAACGCCACCGCGAACGTGGCCACCAGCGTGGTCGCGGGCGCCGCGCCCCGCAGGGGCCGGAAGGCGATCCGCTCGATCGCCACCGACAACCCGACGCACACCACGAAGCACAGCAGGATCTGGAGGATCACCGGCCAGTTGCTGGTCAGGCTCAGCGCGTAGGCGCCGGCGGTGATCAGCTCGCCCTGGGCGAAGTTGATCAGGCGCAGCACGCCGAACACCAGGGCAAGCCCGACCGCCACCAGGGCATACAGGGCGCCCAGCGCCAGTCCGTCGATGACCGTCTGAGGAACGTTCATGATCCGAAGTACGCCTCCACCATTCGCTCGGTGTCGTCCGCGTCCTGCGGCGTCAGCTGCATCTTGACCCGGCCGTCGCCGAGCACGTAGGTGCGGTCGGCGAAGCCGACGGTGATCTGCGCCCGCTGCTCGACGAGCAGAATCGTCACGCCGGCCGAGCGGATCTCGCTCAGCGTGTTCAGCACCGTCTCCACTACCGACGGCGCCAGCCCGAGGGACGGCTCGTCGAGCATGAGCAGGCGGGGCTTGCTCACCAGTGCACGCGCGATGGCCAGCTGCTGCTGCTGGCCTCCGGAGAGCAGCCCGGCCTGGCGGGCGCGAAACTCGTGCACGACCGGGAACAGGGTCTTGACCCGCTCGAGGTCTTCCGGAATGCCGTCGGTCGAGCCGCGGCCGACCAACCCGAGCCGGAGGTTCTCATCCACGGTCAGGTCGGGAAAGATGTGGCGTCCCTCGGGGACCAGCGCGAGGCCCTGGCGCACGATCCGCTCGGTCGGCACGCCCGCGAGAGGCCGGCCCTCGAACCGGACGCTGCCGCCGGCGATCGGGAGGGCGCCCATGACCGCGTGGAGCAGGGTGCTCTTGCCGGCGCCATTGGGTCCGACCAGTCCGACGATCTCACCTGCCTCGATGCTCAGCGTGGCTCCGCGCAGCGCCGGCACCGCGCCGTAGCGGACCTCGAGCTCCTCCACCTGTAGTGCGGGCTCAGGCATCGGGCCGGGCCTGCTCCTTCACGCCAGAGGACCCCAGGTACGCCGCGGTGACGTCGATGTTCCGCCGGATCTCCGCGGGGGTGCCCGAAGCGAGCGTCCGTCCCTGGTCGAGCACGTGGATCCGATCGCACACGTCCATGATCAGCGCCATGTTGTGATCGACCAGCAGCACGCCTGCACCGTACTCGTCGCGCACCCGGCGGACCAGAGCGGCGAACGAGACGATGTCGGACTCGGCCAGTCCCGCCGCGGGTTCGTCGAGCAGGACGTAGCGCGGTCGCGAGGCCAGTGCCCGCGCCACGCTGACCTTCTGCTCATCGCCGTGCGGCAGCGCTCCCGCCGGGACCCGGGCGCGCTCGTTCAGGTCGAGCGCGTCGAGCAGCTCGGAGCACATGGCCTTGGCCTGTCCCCGGGACATCCCGATCCCCAGCGCGCCGAGCTCGATGTTCTCGGCCACGGTCAGGGCCCGGAACAGATGGCCGTGCTGGAAGGTGCGGGCCAGCCCGGCGTGGGCGCGGCGCCGGGCCCGCCACCGGGTGACGTCCTCCTCGCCCAGCAGGATCCGGCCCGAGCTCGGCAGGTCGAATCCGGTGATCAGGTTGATCAGCGTGGTCTTCCCGGCGCCGTTCGGGCCGATCAGCCCGACCACCTCGTGGCGCTCGATCGACAGGCTCACGCCCTGGAGGGCGTGCACGCCTTCGAATGATCGCGAAACGTCGGTGGTCGAAAGGGATCCCTCCGACCACCGACGCTCGCGAGGCTTCGCCCGCTCAGGCAAGGACGTCCCTATCCGGGGATCTGCGCCAGACCACCCGACTTGATCAGGTACTTGAAATGACCCTTGCCGTTGACGACCTCGAGCACGCGGTACTCCCGCCCGAACACGGTGTGGTACTGCGGCGAGAAGCTGACATCGCCGGAGATCGTGGGGAGGTTGTGGAAGCCCTCCATGATCGAGGCGAGCTTGGCTCCGTCGGTCGAGCCGCCGGCCTGCTTGATCGCGGCCACGATCCCGTCGATCGCGGCCGCTCCGGCGACGAAGCCGCCGGTCGTCGGCGCGTGGCCCTCGGACGTGAGCTTCGCGATCAGATCCTTCACGGCCGAGCTCGGGTCATCCCCGTAGATCGAGGTGTAGGAGTCGGTCCAGAAGTTGGTCGAGGTCTTCGGATTCTTGGGCATCCAGTAGGTGCCGTCGAGCGACCACGGCGCCAGCATCGGGGTGTTGTTCCCGGCCGAGCGGACGTCGGAGAGGAACGTCGAGATGTCCGGTGCGGCCGTCGTGCACACCTGGATCACGGCGGCATGGTCGGAGTTCACGTGGTTGGCCAGGTTGCCGATCGTGTGGTCGCCCTGGGTCCAGGTCTGCGTGGAGATGACCTTGCCGCCCAGCGCCGCGAACTTGTTGGCGAACGCCTGACAGGTGTTGACGTTGTAGACGATCTGCTTGTCGTACACCACGTCAGCGGTCTTCCACCCCTGCTTGATCGCGATCTGCGCGTCGGCGGCGCCCTCGTCTTGCGCCACGTTGCCGTAGCTGAACGCGAGCTTGCCGGCGGTGCCGAACCGCTTCGGCCCCATCTGGTCGGTGCCGATGCAGGGTGCGATCGTGAGCAGCTTGGCCGTGAGGCCGACCGTGATCGAGGGCGTGGAGAAGTCCACGTCGCAGGTCACCCACAGGATGTTGGCGCCCTTCGAGACCAGGTTGAGCGCGTCGGAGCGCGTCTGGGCCGGCTTCAGCTGGGTGTTGGCGATGTCGAACTTGATCTGGTGGCCGTCAACTCCGCCCGCTGCGTTGATCTTGTTGGCCTCGATCTCGGCGCCGTACAGCGCGGGGTCGTCGGTCGGGGCCATCAGCGCGGTGAAGTCGATCGCCGCGCCGATCACGATCGGTTTGCCGCTGCTCGACGATGACGAGCCGCCGCTCGAGCTCGAGCTCGTGCTCGAGCCGGAGCTCCCCGAGGCGCCGCTGGCGCTGCTGCTGCTGCTCTTGCTCGACCCGCATGCGGCGACGGTCAGGGCCGCGGCCACGACGAGCGCCAACGCGGTCACCGAGCCTTTGAATTTCCTCATTGTCCGGCTCTCCTCCTGGTTTGAAACGTCAGCTGGCCGCGCCGACCGCCGACTGGGCGGTGCTCCGCGCGGCTGGGAAGTGCGGCATCACGAGGTCGGCGAACATCTCCTGCGTCTTGATCGCCTTCCAGTGCTCGAAGCCGCCGGGGTTCACCGTGATCGCGATCTCGCTCAGCCCCTCACACACCTCGATCGTCTGCTCGATCCGCTCGATCACGTCCTGCGGGGTGCCCACCCACACGATGTCGCCCTCGATCATCTCGTCGTAGGGCGTCGCGGCAAGCTGCTCCATGATCCCCGACGTGTAGAAGCCGTAGCCGGCGGCATTCAGCTCCTCGTCGGAGGCCCGCTCCTCGAGCGGGGAGGCGTTGCCCTGCAGGAATCCGCGCATCGCCTGCTCGGCGTCGCGCTTGGCCGTTTCGCGGTCCTCGTCCATGTAACAAGCGTGAATCCAGATGATGTCCGGCTCGTTGCCATGCCTGGCACAGCTCTCGCGGTAGATGTTGAGCTGGGCCTCGAGCGCCTTGTAGGGGAGCAGCGGAGGAACCGCGACCGAGTAACCCTTGGCGCCGGCCAGCTCATAGGTCGAGTCGCTCGTGCCGCCGAGGAAGATCTTCAGCTTGCGCTGGGGTGGCGGCGGGACGATGTGGCTGTCGTCGACCTTGAAGAAGCGGCCCTCGTGCGAGAAGCGTTCGTTCTCGAGCGCCTTGAAGAACAGCTCGAACGACTCGTCGTAGAGCTCCTTGACGTCCTCGAGCCGGACGCCGCCCTTCGGCGGAATCCAGCCGTGCCCGCGACCGACGCCGAACTCGTAGCGCCCCTCAAGCAGGATCTCAGCCTCGGCGATCCGCGACGCCAGCACGGTCGGGTTGTGGTAGGGCAGCACATGGAGCATCGTCCGGAAGTTGATCCGCCGGGTCTTCGGCGCGAGCTGGCAGAAGAACGACAGGGGATCGGGACACGCCGAGAACTTGGGGAAGAACATGTGCTCGACGATCGCGTAGCTGCAATAGCCGAGCCGATCGGCATGCACCACCTGCTCAGCGACCTCGGCGTAGAGCCGCTCGGTCGACTTGCCCGGCCAGTGCTGCATCTCTGAGTAGATGCTGAACCTCATGCCTCTCCTTGCCCGCTCGGGAATTCCGCGTCCCGGCGAAAGTATCCCGTGGTTAGATCAAATGTCAAACATCACGCCAGCCGCAAAAGAACTCTTAGCGCTACGTCAACATCAAGAGGCTCAAGCGCCGAGCATGCTGAAACCGCCGTCGTAGACCAAAAACGCACCGGTGAGATGTGCGGAGTCCTCGCAGGCCAGGAACACGATCGGGGCGACGATGTCCTCCGGCTTCGGGATCCGCTTGAGCGGCGTACCGGCCAGCACCTCCTCGCGCCGGCCCGAGCGCCAGTCCTCCCGGGCCAGCGTGGTCTCGGTCTCGATGAAGCCTGGGCCGAGCGCGTTGACCCGTACGTGCGGCGCGAACGCGGCGGCGTAGGACTTGGTCAGGCCGATCACCCCGTACTTGGAGGCCGCGTACTGCGGAGCCCTCGGGCTCCCGGTCACCACCACGTTGGAGCACACGCTGACGATCGCCCCGGCACGCTGCTCGAGCATCCGGCGACCCACGGCGTGGGTGACCAGCAGCGTCCCCTTCACGTCGGTCAGCAGCACCCGGTCGATCAGCCCCTCGTCGAGCGCCCGCCACGACTGCTGCTCGGGGGCGGCGTCGCCGACGTTGTTGACCAGCACATCGATCCGCCCAGCGAGTCGAACGCGGTGGCGGCCATTCGCTCGACCTCGTCCAGGCGCGTGATGTCGGCCTGAACGGTCACCGCCCGGCGGCCCTGCCCGGTGATCTCGGCCGCCACCTGCTCAGCGCCGGCGGCGGAGCGGTTGTAATGCACGGCGACGTCCGCGCCCTCGCGAGCCAGGCCCAGCGCCAGCGCGCGGCCAAGTCCGCGGCCGGCGCCCGTGACCAGCGCGGCGCGGCCCTCGAGCCTCATTCCAGCCTCATGTCAGACGGATGTCCTCGAGAGGCGGGGCGCCTCGCTCGGCCACCTCGATCCCGTGCTGGCGACCGCACCCGGGGCATAGATACTGGACGATCTCGAGCGATTCGTGCACGACGACTCCGCGCGGGAGCTCCTCGATGAGCTGGCGCGCGCATCCGGTTCGCCAATCCCCGTCGGCCGGACCCAGTGGCCGGCCACAGGAGCACTCGATCTGCAGCGCGTCGCCCGGACCGCGGGCGAGGACAAGCGCGACCCCCACCCGGCCGATCGGCTCGCCGCGCGGCGGCGCCTCCGGGGCGGGTGCGCCGTTCAGCCGCGCGCGGCGCAACGCGTCGCGATCCCCCGGCACGCCGTAGACGGCATGAGCCCTCTCCTCGCTGATGATCCCGAGCGCCACATCGTCGGCCACGCGCTGCTCGTCACGGTCGAGCGGGTCGCCGTAGCCACCCCCGCCCTGCCAGGTGTAGAGCACCACGTCGCCCGGGACGACCTCAAACTCGGGCACCTTGGCCTCGAGCTGCTCGACCGCGCCGCCGAGCGCATCGAGGTCGATCGGCGCGAGCACGTCGGAGTGAAACGCCAGCTCGCCCTCCGCCAGCAGCTCGTGCACGCGCGTGCCCCGGGCCAGCAACTGACGGTTGCACACGCCCGGCCAGCCACCGAACTGGCCGAACGAGACCGGAACCTCGACCCCGTGCGCGGTCAGCGAGTTGCGCAGCCGCTCGACGCCGTGCGGAGTCCAGGCCGTCCCGGCCGCGCGGCCGCCGCGCCATGCGCCGTCGCCGGCGGTGTCGGGGAAGAACGAGCGGAACAGGAACAGCATCGGGCCGTGCAGCTCGTTGGTCTCGACGTTGGCGATGTGAGGCTTCGGCGCGACCAGGGCCCCCGACTGATCGATCCCGTCGGCGCCCACGCGGGCGCCGCCGCCACCGATCTGGGGGTCGATCAGCTGCGTCCCGTACGGCTCGCCGTGCTGGTTGCGATCGCCGCTGAACAGCGCCGCGAACGTGCCGTGGGTGGTCGCGCACGAGTGGTGACGCAGCTCGTCGGAGAAGGCCAGCAACTTCGACACGGCGTGGCTGGTCACGCTCATGATCGTCCAGCCCTGGCCGACCGTTGCCGCGCCGGTGGCCGCCGGACGCTTGGCGTTGACGATCAGCCCCTTGGGCGCGATCACCTCGAGCGCCCCGAGGATGCCGTGATTCCACGGGATCCCTGCCCCGAGGATCGGTGCGGTCCCGCCGAAGATCGCCCCGATCAGCGCTCCTTCGGTGCAGTTGATGTAGGTCGCGGCCTGCGGCGCCGAGCCCCGCATGTCGACGCGGAGTACGTCGTCGCGCTTCTCGAGCCGGACGTCGACCGGGTAGACGCGGTTCTCGATGCCGTCGTGGTCGAGGAAGCCGCGAGTGTGAAAGACGCCGTCGGGCAATGAGCGCAGTCGCTCGCGCATCCGCCGCTCGGAGTAGCGGATCAGCTCCTCCATCGCGGTGACGATGGTGTCGGCGCTGTAGCGCTCGATCAGCTCGAGCAGTCGTTCGCGCGCAACCGAGTTCGACGCGATGAAGCCGCGCAGGTCGAGCCCGACCATCTGCGGCTGACGGGTCATGTTGAGGATCAGCCGCCACACGTCGCGGCGCAGGACGCCCGCCTCGATCAACTTGATCGGGGGCATCATCAGTCCTTCCTGCTGCTTCTCCCGGGCTCTGGCCGAGATCGAGCCGACGCTCATCCCGCCCATGTCGACCTGGTGGGCCGCCACCCCGGCCCACGCGATCAGCGCTCCGTCGTGGTGGATCGGCGCCACGAGCGAGACGTCGGGGTGATGCACGGCCCCGTAGTAGGGATCGTTGACCACGAACATGTCGCCCTCGCCGATCTCCTCGGCTGGGAACTCCTCCATCACGTGCCGGAGCACGATCGGCATCGCCCCGGAGTGGAAGACCACCTGCGGTCCCATCGAGGCGATCCGGCCGTCCGCCGTGTACAGCGCGTTGTTGAAATCGCTCGCCGCGGTGACGATCGGCGAGACCGAGACCTCCTTGAGCGCGATCGCCTGCTCCTCGTTGATCGCCTCGAGCTTGTGGCGGAGGATCTCGAACGTCACCGGGTCGAGCGCCAGCGGGCGCTCGAGTCTCTCCCAGTCCGCCGGGCTTGGGCCGAGGGCATAGTCCTCGGCCCTGGGCTCGGGCCTAGGTTCGCTGGACACGCGTCGGGCGGTTGTGCCGGGGATTCCACAGGGCGACCCGTGCGGTCTTCTCGTACGCCATCCCGTGTGGATAGCTGATGAACTCGACGTACGTCCCGAACGGGGGGTGGAAGTAGTTGATCGTCTGGCCGTCGGCCGGCCCGCTGGTGATCGAGAACGGGCCGAGCAGCTTGTTGACGTGCTTGGACTCCATGTACTTGACCGCCTTGGCGATGTCGCGCACGTAGAACGCGATGTGATGGCCGCCGTAGTCGGAGTTCAGCGGGAACTTGTGACTCTGGCCGGGCGCCTGCCACTGGAACAACTCGACGTTCGGCCCCGCCCCGCCTCGCACCATCCTGACCTGCTCGATGACCGCGCGCGGGTTGACCTCGAGGAGCTGCTTCATCAGGTTGCCGGTGGGGTCGCTGAACGGCCCCCAGGTGAGCGGGTTGGTGAAGCCGAGAACGTCGACGAACCACTGCGCCGCCTCGGTCACGTTCGGAACGGTGAACCCGATGTGATCGATCCCGAGCAGCCCCGGGACCCGGGTCTGCACCGAGTCCAGTCCGTTCAGCTTGGGTGACCAGAGCGGCCTCAGCCCGGGCTTCTGGTAGGCCTCGCCGTGCGGATAGGTGATGAACTCGATGAACAAACCGAACGGCGTGCGGAAATAGTTGATCGTCTGCCCGGCGGCCGGTCCGGCGGTCACCGAGAACGGGCCGAGCAGGTGCTCGACGCCGCGCGACTTCATGTACTTGACCGCCTTGTCGATGTCGGTCACGTAGAAGGCGATGTGATGCCCGCCGAAATCGGAGTTCTTCGGGTGGGTGTGGTCCTGATTCGGCGCCTGGTACTCGAGCAGCTCGATGTTGGCGCTGTGGCCGATGCGCAGCTGCTTGATCTGCGGGATGACCGCCCGGGGGTTCACGCCGACCAGCTCGGTCATCAGGTTTCCCGTCGGATCGCTGAACGGCCCGAAGGTCAGCGGGTCGGTGGCGCCGAGGATGTCCTTGAACCAGGCCGTCGCCTCCGCGATGTTGGGCACCATGATCCCGGCGTGGTCCATGCCGACCAAGCCGGGGGCGCCGCGCTTGCCGGTTGCCGCCAGTGCCGCCGGCGCCGCTTCGAGCGCGAGCGGAGCGACTCCGGTGGCGACCGCGAGCTGCGCGCCGGTGGACAAGAACGCCCTCCGCGATACCCGGCGCTGGGAAGCGCCGGTCGGGGGATCGAGGCTCATCGAATCTCTCCCTCTTCGGCCCGGGCGGCGACCCGGCCGGGCGCTAGATATTTGATCTGAGATCATACCTTCGGGTTACGGGCGTTTGCGGATCTCTACCTCGAGCAGCTCGCCCACGGTGGCGCGCTGACCCGAGCACAGCGCGAGCGTGGTCGTGGCGTACTGGATGACCGCCGGGCCGTTAACCGCGTCGCCCGCCCGCAGCTCCTCGCCGCGATAGATCGCCGTGGGGACGAACTCGCCGACCAGCGGGTCGTACACGCTGCGCTCGCCCTGAGCGGCCGCGCCGGCGCCGGTGCCCGATGGCGATCGGCGCAGCGCCGGCCGGCGCAGGGTTCCCCGCGCGTGCACCACGAACGTGACCAGCTCAAAGCCGGCCAGCTCGGGGACTGCGGTCTCGCCGTAGCGCCGCGCGTAGATGCGCAGGAAGTCCTCGATCAGCGTCTCGGGGGAGCCCGCGTACAGCACCTCGAGCGCCTTGGTCTGACGGATGAAGCGGACCTCGACCACGCGGGTCAGCGACTGGCGCTCGGGCGGCACGCCCTGCGCGGCGAGCTGGTCGCGGGCGCTGCGCTCGAGCTCGGAGAAGATCGCCTCGAGCTCGCCGGCATCGACGTCGGCGCCGAGCGACTCGCGCGCGAGTCGCATCGGCGAGCTCAGCTCGGTGCGCAGGGCGATGTCCGAGGAGGCGGCCCCGAGCGCGGAGTGAACCGACTGGGTGGCCGGCACGAGGACCGCGTCGACCAGCTCCAGCGCGAACGCGGGCGCGTGCGCCGCGCCGGCCCCGCCGTACGCGTACAGGGTGAACTCGCGCGGGTCGTGGCCGCGCTCGAGCGTGACCGTCCGGAGCAGGTCGCCCATCCGACCGTCGACGATCCGCTTGATCCCCGCCGCCGCCTCGGGCACCGAGATCCCGAGTGGATCGGCCACATGAACGCGCACCGCCTCGCGCGCGGCATCCACGTCGAGGGTCATCCGGCCACCCAGGAAGGCGTGCGGATCGAGAATCCCGAGCAGCAGGTCGGCGTCGGTGACCGTCGGCAGCTCGCCTCCGGCCGCGTAGCAGGCCGGGCCGGGCACCGCGCCCGCGCTCTGGGGCCCGACCCTCAGATAGCCGCCGGCCTCGACTCGCGCCACCGAGCCCCCGCCGGCGCCGATCGCGCTCACGTCGACCATCGGCAGCAGCAGGTGGTACTTGCCGATCTCGGTCTCCACCCGGCCGAGCGCCTGGCCGTCGACGATCATCCCCACGTCGGTCGAGGTCCCGCCCATGTCGAACGTGATCACGTTGCGGTGACCGAGCGCCTCACCGAGGAAATGCGAGGCGGTGACGCCGCCCGAGGGGCCCGAGAGCAGCAGCCGGGCCGGCGCGCGCCCGGCCTCCGCGGCGGTCATCACGCTCCCGCCCGAGTCGAGCAGGAGGAGGTTGGCGGCGCCCAGCCGGCGCTCGAGAGCGTCGGTGTAGCGCTTGATCGGCGGACCGAGGTACGCGTTGACCAGAGTCGTGGCGGTGCGCTCGTACTCGCCGAGCCGCGGGGTGAGCGCGCTCGAAACCGAGACGTAGACGCCAGGCAGCTCGTCGGCCAGGATCTCCGCCGCCCGGCGCTCGTGGGCGGGGTTCTGGAACGACCACAAGAAGCAGATCGCCACCGCCTCGACGCCGGCGGCCCGGATCTCCGCTGCCGCGCTCACCACATCCTCTTCGCGCAGCGGCGCCATTACGGCCCCGCGGTAGTCGATCCGCTCGCGGATCCCAAACACGTGCTCCCGCGGGGCGAGCGGGTCGGGCACGCGGCGCAGCGAGTAGTCGGTGAGCTCGGTCGGGGACAGCCCGGCGGTCATCCCGAGTTGGCGCTGCATGAAGATCGTGTCCTCGAAGCCGCGCGTGGTGAGCAGCGCCGCGCGAGCGCCCCGCCGCTCGAGGAACGCGTTGGTGGCGGCGGTCGTCCCGTGGGCGATCCGCTCGACCTCCCCGAGAAAGGCATCGAGGCCGCCATCGCCCGCGGCGTCGCGGAGGTTGGTCTCGAGTCCGTCGAGGAGGGCCGACGGCGTGGTCGGCGTCTTGTAGCTCGCCACGGACCCGTCAGCGTCGATCACCACGGTGTCGGTAAACGTGCCACCGATATCGATGCCCACCACGAAAGTCGTGGCCGCCTCCTGTTCTTGGTCGCCGTCCGCCATCATTTATCAAATGTCAACGTCTAACGGCGGGTCGGCAGGCTACGACGCGATCCTGATCGGGTCCGGGCATCACGCCCTGGTGTGCGGCACCTACCTGGCCCGGGCCGGCTGGAGCACGCTGGTGCTCGAGCGCTCGGAACGTCCCGGCGGGGCGGTCCAGAGCGCCGAGCTGACGCGGCCGGGCTACGTCCACGACCTGTTCGCGACCAACCTGAACCTGTTCCTGGGCTCGCCGGTGAACGCCGAGCTGGGCCCAGAGCTTGAGCGCCACGGGCTGCGCTACGCGTCGAGCGACCGGCCGTTCGCCAACCTGTATCCGGGCGGAAAGGCCCTGCGCGTTCGCCGGGACGTGGCCGGCACGCTGGCCGAGCTCGAGGCCCACGATCCGGCCGACGCCGCAGGGTGGCGCGAGCTCGACGCCCTGTACGAGCGGCTGAGCCCGGCGCTGTTCTCGCTGTATGGCTCGCGCCTGGATTCGCGCAGCCTGGCCCGGGTGGCGGTGGGGCAGATCCCGGGACTCGGCATGGCCGGATCCCGCGAGCTGGCCCGGCTGTTGGTCAGCTCGACCCGTGAGCTGGCCGAGACCTACCTGAACTCGCCCGAGGCCCACGCGCTGCTCGCCTGCTGGGGGATGCATCTCGACTTCGGCCCCGATGTGTCCGGCGGCGCGATGTTCCCGTTCCTCGAGGCGTTCACCGACATGCGCACCGGGATCTCGGTGGCCCAGGGCGGAGCGTCGAAGCTGATCGAGGCGCTGGCCGGACTCGGCGCCGAGGCCGGCATGGAGGTCCGGACCGGGGCGGAGGTGACGCGGGTCAACGTCGCGGGCGGCCGAGCGGTCGGGGTCGAGTTGGCGGACGGCGAGCGGATCGAGGCTCGGCGCGCGGTGATCGCCGGCGTCACCCCGCCGATCCTGTCCGACCTGCTGGCCGGGGCGCCGGTCCCTGACGCGGTGCGGGTCGCGGCCCGCCGCTACAGCTTCGGTCCCGGGCACGCTGATGGTCCACCTGGCCCTGTCGCGGGCGCCCCAGTGGGAGGCCGGCGAAGAGCTCTCGCGGTTCGCCTATGTCCACATCGCGCCGTTCGTCGCCGACCTCGCCGACACCTACGCCCAGGCCAGCGCTGGGCTCCTGCCCGCCGAGCCGATGCTCGTGGTCGGACAGACATCGGCCGTCGACCCGTCTCGCATCCCGGATGGAGACGACGGTGCCGTGCTTTGGGTGCAGGTGCGTGCGCTGCCGGCTGAGATTCGCGGCGACGCCGCCGGCGAGATCGAAGCGCGCGATTGGCCGGCCGCCGCCGAGCCGTATGCCGATCGGGTGCTGGCCAAGCTCGAGCGCTACTCGCCGGGGATCGGCGAGCTGGTGCTGGATCGGGCGGTGCTGACCCCGGCCGACCTCGAGCGCCACGACCCGAACCTGGCCGGGGGCGACTCGATCGCCGGCAGCATGCACCTGCGCCAGAACTTCCTGTTCCGTCCCTTCCCCGCGGCCGGCGACTACGAGACCGGAATCGACCGGTTGCTGATGGTCGGAGCGGCGACCTGGCCGGGTGCCGGCGTCAACGCGCTGTCGGGCTACAACGTCGCCCACAAGCTGCTCGCGCCGGCGCCGAGCCGGAGCGATGACGTCAAGCTGACGCTCAGCGCAGTGCGCGCAGCCGGCGGACCGCTTGTCCGAGCGGCCGCTCGCCGGCGATGATCCGGAGCGCGACGATCCGCCCGGACGCGGCATTCAGCCCGGGCCCGGGGTAGGTCGACGCGCCGCACTGATAGAGGTCGCGTACCGGCGTCGAGTGCGATCCGTACGAGGGCAGCGGCCGCCACAGATACGACTGCCCGAGCTCGCAGTCGCCCGAGTAGATGTCGCCCCGGACCAGGTTCGGGTTGCGGCGCTCGAGCTCGATGGGGGTCAGCGCCGCATGGGTTCCCCGCGCTGCCGGCCAGTTCTCGACGTGCGGCTCGAGCTTGGAGAGCACCCGCTCGACGTACGCCGCTTCGACGTCCGGCGTCCATGTCCCGCTTGCCGTGTCGATCTGTCCGGCCGCGTCGCCCGCCGGCGCGTAGGGCACCTGCTGGAGCTGGATCCACAGCACCGCCGACCCGTCCGGCGCACGGCTCGGATCGACCGTGGTGGGCTGTCCGACCACCACCGTCGGCTGCGCCGGCAGGAGGCCGGCCGCGGCCTGTGCGCAGGCCAGAGACACATCGCCCACGCCGTCGCTCAGATGGACGATCGCTACGGCGTTCAGCCGTTGGTCCTTCCAGCGCAGCGGCTCTCGCAGAGCCACATGGATCTGCATCCCGGCCCGGGGGCTGTAGCGAAAGCGAAGCCCCTGCCGGACCGCGGCCTCCGAGGCGGCGCCGGCCGGCAGCAGCCGGCCGTAAAGCTGGGTCGGCGTGGTGTTGGCCACCACCGCACGCGCGGCCCGGATCTCGCGCCCGCCCGCCACCACGCCGGTCGCCCGGCCGCCGGTCACGAGCACGCGCTCGACCTCGGTCGCCCGTGGTGATCCGGCCTCCATAGCGCTCGATCAGTCGCTCGAACGCGGCCACGAAGTTGCGGGCGCCGCCCTGCACGACCGGGAGGCCGACCGCGTGCAGCGAGCCGGCGATGGCCAGCGCCTGAAATCCGCTGCCCGCGCTGTCGGGGGGCATGCCGGTGTGGAGCGCCCAAGGCGAGTACAGGTCCGACACGTCGCGTCCTTCGAAGCGGGTCTCGAACCACGCCCGTGCCGAGGACAGCATGTCGGCGGCGAAGCTCAGACCGCCCTTGACCCCGAGTTGGCGGGCCAGCTGCCAGCCGAGCCGCGGCGTCTGCCCGGAGAACAGCTCGACGCCGAACAGCTGTCCGACCGTCGGGATCGTCGCTCCGAAGCTCTGCATCTCGCCGAGGTAGGCCGCGCGGTCGCGCGGGTCGAGCCCTTCGGCGGTCCGCTCGGCGTCGCGGTACGCCACCGTCACGGTCCCATCAGAGCGGACGTTGGCGGTCGTCGCGTCCTCGGTCTCGCAATACGGGATCCCGAGCTCGCCGCCGAGCTCGGCGAACGCCGCCGAGAGCTTGAACAGCGGGTGCCAGGAGGAGAACGTGTCGTGGAGGAAGCCGGGGTCGGTCAGCTCCTCGGAGGCCACCGCACCCCCGGCCACCGGATTGCGCTCGAGCACCTCGACGCTTAGGCCCGCGCGGGCCAGGTACGCGGCGGCGACCAAACCATTGTGACCCGAACCGATGATGATCACATCGCAAATATCAGCCATCGTCGGGCAACCTCCCAGTTCGCGTGATCAAATGTCAAGCCCCCTCAGGGCAAGGATCGCGCTGCTCCACAGCGCGGCGACCACGGCGAACCCGATCCGGCCGCGACCGGTCAGCGAGAACGTCAGCCCGACCAGCGGTGCGCCGCACACGATCGCCAGCACCGGGTAGATGTTCATCGCCCCGACCGCCGCGCCGGCCGCCTGCGGCATCGCCCGGGTAGCGGCCACGATCGTGAACCCGAACGGAATTCCGGCCGCCACGCCGATGAGCGCCCCGGCGGCGGCCTCCAGTCCGGTGCCCGGAGCCAGGAGCAGGACGACCGTGCCCAGCGTCCCGGCCAGGAAGCTGGTCGCCAATATCGGGCCGGCCAGGTGCGGGCGCGCGCGCACCAGGATGCCTCCCGCCGGGCGGCCCACGATCCCCAGCAGGAGGATCAGCGAGCCGACCGCGCCGGCAGGGCCGGCGCGCAGGCCGCCGTGCCGCTCGAGCAGCGTGACCACCCAGTTGCCGAGGATCACGCTGAAGCCAAACGACACCGTTCCAATCGCCCCGAGGCGC
Organism: uncultured Solirubrobacterales bacterium; assembly: GCA_963834675.1. Classification (GTDB taxonomy): domain Bacteria; phylum Actinomycetota; class Thermoleophilia; order Solirubrobacterales; family Solirubrobacteraceae; genus Palsa-465. The sequence continues at coordinate 1,134,181 of CAWICS010000004.1, read as the reverse complement.
GCCAGTTGCGGATCGGCCATCAGCGCCGCCAGGCGTGGGCCCTCGGCGCTCCCCCCGTGGCCGGATGTGGCCGGCGAGGCGAGAACGAGCGGGATCGTCAATGCCGCCACCGCCGCGGCTGAGGCGTACGGTGCGCGCCACCCCAGGGGCGAGACGAGCTGCGGCACGACCGCGAGCGCCAGTCCGCCGCCGCCGAGCGAGACGCCGCCGTAGATGCCCCCGGCCAGGGCCTGTCCGCGTCCGGTGCCGGCCGACTGGGCGTAGATCGCGCCGGCCAGGAAGCCCAACCCAACCCCGACGCCGGCCACCGCGCGAAAGGCCAGCGCCAGGACCGTCGATGTGGTCAGCATCAGTCCCACGTTGCCGATGAGTGAGAGCACGATCGCCACCAGCCCGGCGCGCTTGGCCCCGTAGCGGTCGATGGCCCGGCCGCCCGGCATCAGCACGGCCAGCTCGGCGAAGAACAGCACGGTCGTGAACAGGCCGATGACCGTGAGCGTCGTGCCGTAGCGATGGGCCAGCAGCGTCGCCACCGGTCCGACGTTGCCGATGTTCCACGAGATCGCCAGCCCGATCAGGCACGCTCCGGCCAGCGTCCTGATGTCGAGCTCGCGCGGCGCGGTAGGCGCGCCGGGCGCCGCGGAGCTCACAACGCAGCGCCGGCCCGAGTCCTCATCGCGGCTGTTGCCAGGAGCGCTCGAGCCCCTTGATCAGAGCGGCGATCGCCTGGTTCATCGGCGTGGGCACACCCTGCTCGGCGCCGAAGCGCACGATCCCGCCGTTCAGCGCGTCGACCTCGGTGGCGCGCTCGGCGAGCACGTCCTGGAGCATGCTCGCGCGGTGCTCGTAGGCCACCTTGGCCGCGTGGTCGACCAGCTCGTCGGGGTCGGAGGCCAGCGTGATGCCGAGCGCGGCGGCCACCGCCTTGCCCTCGTCGACCAGCTGGGTGATCAGCCGGCGGGTCTCCGGAAGCTCGCACACGCGACCGTGCGTGAGCCGGGTGAGCGCGCCCAGCGGGTTGGTGGCCGCGTTGAAGATCAGCTTGGTCCACTGTGCGCCCCGGGCGTCGGGCAGCGCCTTGGTGTTCATCCCGCCGGCCGTGATCGCCTCGGCCAGCCGGGTCACCGCGTCCATCGACGCGGGCTTCGGCTCGAACGGCCCCAGCCACGTGTCCCCGCGCGTATCCATGTGCACCACTCCCGGTTCGGTGACGCGGCCGGCCGGGAACGTGGTGCCGCGGATCACCCGCTCGACGTGCTCGGCGATGACCTCCTCGTTGCCGACCCCGTTCTGCACCGAGGCGACGGCGCCGTCCGCGAACGCGTGCGCGCTGGCCTCGATCGCCGCGCGCGTGTACATGCTCTTGGTCGCCACGATCCCGAACTCGCACGCCGGCAGCTCGGACGCATCCGAGGTGGCGCGGACCTTGCCGGTGATGTCGGCCTCGCCGACCAGCTTCAGTCCGCTCTGGTTGATCGCGTCTACGTGCGGCTGCACGACGTCGTATGCCCACACCTCGACCTCGTCGACCTGCGCCAGATGGGCGGCGAACAGGCTGCCGACGGCGCCGCAGCCCACGATGCACACCTTCATGTCCTTACCTCCGTTCGCCATGACGCCTCCTTGCCCTTGATCAGCCGATGGGCCGCCGCGGTCACCGGCACGGGCACGCCGAGCCGGTCGGCCTCGCGGTGCAGCGCGCCGGCGATGAAGTCGACCTCGGTGGGCCGGCGGGCGAGCACGTCCTCGAGCATCGAGGGCAGATGCGCGTAGTCGCTATGCGAAGTCTCGCCGCGCTTGACCGCCAGCGCATTCATGTCCCACGGATCCTCGTACAGCTCGATCCCGGCCGCGGCCGCCACCGCCTTGCCCTCGTCGACCAGCGCGCGGACCACGTGGCCGAGCGAGGCCGCCTCCTGCTCGTCGACATAGCGCGCCACGTGGGGCAGTTCGGTGAGCGCCGACACGCTGTTGATGGCCGAGTTGAAGATCAGCTTGGACCATTGGGCCGGCACCAGGTCGCTCATCGCTTCGGCGTTGAGGTCCGAGGCGTTGATAAGTGCGGCCACCGCGTCAACCACGTCCTGATCGGTGCGGGTGCCCGCCCACGGCCCGAGCCACGTCGCGGTGTCGAGCTCGTACTCGACGTGCACATCTGAGCGCCGGGTTCCGCTCATGAACGTCACCGAGGAGATCAGCGGCCAGTCTCCGTGGCGGGCGATCACCGCCTCGGCCCCGAGCCCGTTCTGGATGGTCATCATCGTGGCCTGCGGGGCGAGGCCGGCCAGCCGTAGCCCCACGTGCTCGAGGTCGTTGGCCTTCACCGCGATGATCGCGAGGTCGAAGTCGGGCAGCTCGGACGCGTCGGCGGTGGCCTGGACCCGTCCGACGAACTCGTGCTTGCCGGACACGGTCAATCCCTCTTGGTTCAGCTGCTCGGCCTGCTGGGGGCGGCGGGTGAGCACCCACGCCTCGCACACCCGGCTCAGGTGCGCGGCGAGCAGACTGCCGATCGCCCCGGCGCCGACCACGCAGACCCGCCGGAGCTCAACCGGCATTTACCAGCTCACGGAACTCGTCGTCTGAGACCAGCCCGTGCTTGCGCATGCCGAGCGCTTTGACCTCGGCCAGCAGGGCCGGCCACTCATCCTGCGGCTTCTCGAGCCCGAGCTCCTGAAGCTTGATCCGGATCGAATCGAGGCCGCTCTTCTTGCCGAGCACGATCCGGCGCGGAGCGCCGACGAGCTGCGAGGAGTACGGCTCGATCGCCGGCGGGTCGTGGAACTGGCTCGCCACCGCGCCGCTCTCGCGCGTGAACAGAGTGCTTCCGGTCAGCGGCTTCCACGGCTCGAGCTCGTAGCCCGAGGTCCGCTGCACGAGCTCGGCCACCTCGCGCAGCCGCTCGAAGCGCAGGTTGGTCGGGATGCCGTACAGCGCCTCGAGTGCCAGCGCGACCTCGCCCAGGTTGGCGTTCCCCGCGCGCTCGCCCATGCCGTTGATCGTCCCCTGGACCCACTGTGCGCCGGCCTGCGCCGCCGCCACCGCGGCCGCGGTGGCCAGCCCGAAGTCGTTGTGGCCGTGCCAGTGAACCGGGATCTCCTCGCCGACCCACTCCCGGGCGCTGCGCGTGAGCAGCGCCGCCGCCTCGGGGTTGACCGCGCCGAGCGTGTCGACGATGGCGATCTCCTTGGCGCCGGCCTGCACCGCCTCGACGTACACGCGCTTGAGGAACTCGAGGTCCGCGCGCGAGCCATCGACGCCGAAGAAGCACACGGTGACGCCGCTCTCGCTGGCGTGCTTCACCGCTGTGGTCACCCGGCGGATCAGTTCCTCGCGCGCGATCCCGTACGCGGCAAGCTTGCCGTCGGACACCGGCGACTCGATCACCGCGGCGTGGACCCCGATCTCGAGCAGCGCGTCGACATCGGCCGGCACCGCGCGGGCAAAGCCCCAGATCTCGGCGTCGAGACCAGCGGCGGCGATCTCCCGGAACGCCTCGGTGTCGTCCTTGGACACGCGCGGGAACCCCGCCTCGATCCGCTCGATCCCGAGCGAGTCGATCGCGCGGGCGATCGCCAGCTTCTGCTCAGGGTCGAGCGCGACGCCCACGGTCTGCTCGCCGTCGCGCAGCGTGGTGTCGTACAGGCCGATCCTCTGCGGGGCGGACGCGCCGTCGCCGAGCGCGCGCCGGTTGAGCTCGCCGGTCCAGATGTGTTCCTGGGGAATCATCGGTCTCTCCTCCTACGGGCCCGCGGTCCGGAAGTCGTCGGGATAGCTGCCGAGCTTCTCGCAGCCGTCGCTGGTGATCAAGAAGTTGTCCTCGACCCGCAGCCCGCCGCCGCCCGGCCAGTACACGCCGGGCTCGACGGCCAGCACCATGTTCTCGCGCAGCTCGCCGGCGCCGGCCTGGTGGGCGTTTGGCGGCTCGTGCGCGCGGGCGCCGATGCCGTGGGCGATCGGGTGAGACGGCTGGCCGGGATAGCCGATCTCGGCGAGGCCGGCTCGGACGAGGCGGTCGAGCTCGGGCAGACCCGCGCCGGGGTTCAGGTGATCGATTGCGCGCCCGAACACCTCGAGCAGCCCATCGGTCAGCTCGTCGTACTCCGGGGTCAGCTCGCCCGGGCAGGCGTTCTTGGTCAAGTCGCACCAATAGCCGTCGGTGACCACCCAGATCTCGAGCAGCGTCGGCTCGTGCTCGGCCACCTGGGCGTCGCTGGTCGCGGTGAACGTGCGGATGTTCGGGCCCGACCACACCAGCGTGAACGCCCGCGCCATCCCGACCTGACCCTTGTAGCCGACGCCGTTGGCGTGTACCCAGCCCTCGTACATCGAGCCGACCTCCGAGGTCTTCATCCCCACGCGGATGTTGTCGCGCACGTGCTCCATGGCCCCGGCGGCCAGCTCGGCGGCCAGGCGCATCCGCTCGATCTCCTGGGCGGTCTTGATCGCCCGCGCCTCGGCCAGCAGCCCCGAGGCGTCGACCACGTCGCGGCAGACGCCCTTGAACGCGTCGAACCACGGCTGGGAGAAAACGGTCTGCTCGGCGACCATCAGGTCACAGGCCTGCGTGCCCTGCGAGAGCTCGAGCCCGATCCGGCCGGTCAGGTCGCGCTCGCGGAGCACATCCAGGGCGACGTCCTGCGAGCGATACCAGGGCGGTCGCGGATCGTCGGGGTGATAGCCGTCGAAGGGCCGCAGGTCCTTCGTCCAGCTGGTGCGCTCGGCCTCGTCCAGTTGAGGCTCGAGCACAACCAGCACGGGCTCGCCGCTGGCGGGCACGATCAGCGTGTCGTAGCCCTTCATGCACCAGTAGCTGTCGAGGTAGACGATGTTGTCGGGCGCCCGCACGACGACCGCGTCGAGCTCCTGCTCGGCCATCAGCCTGCGGAAGCGATCGAGCTTCTCGCGGTCGACCGGCCAGCTCATCGGCTCACCACCTCTTGAGCGGCGGCGCCGGAACCCCGTGCGCCTCCTCCCAGGAGATCACCGGGTTACGCAGGACGCCGATTCCTTCGATCTCGCACTCCATCACGTCCCCTGGCTTCAGGTAGTAGTCCTGCGCATCCTCGCGGAAGCCGGCCACCCCCGCCACCGTCCCCAGCGAGAGGACATCTCCGGCGGTGTAGTCGAGTGGCGAGTAGTGCGCGATCACCTCGGGGATGGTCAGGGCCATGTTGCCCGACACCGACTTCTGCCGCACGTCGCCGTTCACCCGCAGCTGCATGTCGAGCTTGTACGGATCGGGGATCTCGTCGGGGGTGACGATCCAGGGACCGAGCGGGCAGAACGTGTCGATCGCCTTGCAGAACGAGAACACGCCCGAGCGCATCTCGCGGCGCTGGATGTCGCGCGCGGTGATGTCGTTGAAGATCACATAGCCGCCGATGTACTGCTCCGCCTCGTCCTGCCCGAAGTTCTTCCCGGTCTTGCTGATCACCACCGCCAGCTCGAGCTCATGGTCGAGCTCGTTGGTCAGGTGCGAGGGGTAAACGACCGGGTCATCGGGGCCGATGATCGCGTCGATGTTCTGGAAGAAGACGATCCAGGGCGCGATCTCGTGCGACCACTTCACGGTCTTCGATTCGTCCTCGTGCTCGCGGTAGTTGCCCGAGGTGTGGAAGAACTTCTTGGGGATGATCGGCGCGCGCAGCCGCACGTCATCGAGGGCGACCCGCTCGCCGTTGGCGCCGCGCGCCACGGTCGCCGGGTCCTCGCCGGACTGGAACAGCTCGCGCATCGTCGCGATGCCGTTCATGACGGTGATGTGCCCGTCGGTGAGCGAGCCGCACCGTGTCCTCTCGTCGGGGTCGGTGAACGTCACCAGCTTCACGAGGCCACCTCACAGATGCCTGCGGCCGCCAACGCATAGACGGTCGCCACTTTGACCAGACCTTCGATGTCCAGATTCTCGCCGTCAGGCCCCGGCAGCCCGCTCGAGGTCCCGTAATTGACCGTCTCGATCCCGTACCGCGTCAGCGCCGATGCGTCGGAGAACCAGCGGACGATGTCGCGCTCCGGCGGCCGGCCGAACACGCGCTCGTGGCCGGCGTCGATCGCGGCGATCATCGGATGCCCTTCGTCGATCTCTGCGCCGGGCGCGGTGACGAACACCTCGTACTCGATCCCGTAGTCGGGATAGCGGTCGCGCAGCTCGCGCACGAGCTCGGCCAGCGCGTCCTTGGCCTCCTGCATACGCATGGTCGGCGGGACCCGGATGTCGAGGAACAGATCGGTGCGGTTGGGGGTGCGGCTGACCCGCCACGGGTATCCGCCGCGCATCGCTCCGACGTTGACCACGCCGTCCAGGCCCCGGTAGTGCGATCTCTGCTCCCACTGCGGGATCCACTCGAGCACGTCGTCGAGCACCTCGCGCATCCGGATGATCGAGTTCTCGGACTGGCGGCCGACCGAGAAAGCCGTGTGGATGAACGGGCCGTGCGTGGAGATCCGCGCCCACATCGCGCCGAAGTGACCGAGCACCACCTTCTGCTCGGTCGGCTCGCCGAGGATGCACATGTCGGCGATCCCCCCGTGGGTGGGGAGGTACCGGCTGCCGGCCGCGTAGCCGCGGTACTCCGCGCCCCGGAAGTCTTCGCCCCACTGGGTCTTCTCGATCTCGCCCGATACGCAGGCGATCAGCACGTCGCCCTTGAGCGTGACGCCGGCGTCCTTTACAGCGCGAACCGCCTCGAGGTAGCAGGCCAGCGCGCCCTTCATGTTGCTGATGCCCAGTCCGTAGATGCGTCCGTCCTTGACCACCGCCTCCGGCTGGAAGCCGAAGATGTGGCGCAGGTGGGGCTCGCGCCCTGAGTAGGACGTGTCCATGTGGCCGTTGAACATCAGCGTCGGCCCGCCGCCCTGGCCCTCGAGCGTGCCGATCACGTTGGGGCGGCCGTCCTCGACCTGCTGCCAGCGCACGGTGAGTCCGGCGTCTTCGAATGCCTCGCTGACCTTCTCGCCCATGGCCTGCTCGGAACCCGTGGGGCTCGGCGTGCTCACGTACGCGCAGGCGGTGTCGACGAGGCGCTGCTCGTCGATGCAAGCGATCAGCCGCTCGCTCAGTTCCGGGTGGGCGGCCAGGGTCATCGCTTGAAGTGGGGGAGGACCTTCTCGGCAAACAGCTCGATCTGCCGCTCGCGGTCATCCCCCCATAGCTCGAGCATGATGTGGGTGCAGCCGGCCTCCACGTATTCCTCGATCGCCGCGATGCAGTCGCTCGGGGTGCCCGCGATCGGCTTGCACTTGTCGAGGATCTCGTCGGTGACCGCGTCCGCCGCGGCGCGCCGTCCGCCAGACTCCATCGCCTCGGCGACCGGGCGTATCTCGTCCTGGGTGAGCCCGGCCTCCTCGAGCAGCACGTCGGCGGAGGCCTGGATGTTCTGGACCTTGTTGGCCAGGTACATGCCCGCGATCTCCCGCGCGCCCTGCCGGCCCGTGTCGCGGTCCTCGTCGATCGACGCGACGATCGTGCACCCGAGGTCGAGATCGTCGACGTTGCGCCCGTTGGCCTCGGCGCCCTCGCGCATGTTCTGCTTGGCGTAGCGGATGAACCCGGGGGTCGTGATGCTGGCGGTGAGCAGCCCGTCGCCCTCCTCACCTGCGTAGCGCTGCATCCTCGGGCCGGTACCGGCGACGTAGATCGGCACGGTCCCGCGCGGAGACTCCGCATCCGCCGAGAGCTCAGGCACGACCGCGGTGAACGTCTTGCCCTCGTAGCTGAAGTCCCCGCCGCCAAGCACCCCGCGCACGATCCGTACCGCGTCCCGGGTGGGGTTCAGCGGCTTCACGTCATCGGCTCCGATCTCCTTCATGAAGATCCGGCTGGCCCCGAAGCCCAGGATGAACCTGCCCGGCGCCAGCTCCTGCGTCACGCGAGCGTCCATCGCGACCTGGATCGGATGCCGGGTGAACGGCGAGATGATTCCCCACCCGACCGTGAGCTGCTCGGTTTCTCTCGCGATCAGAGCGGAGAGCACCGTCGAGCTGCGGGCCTCCATCTGGTGCTTGCGCCACCACGGATACGCCTCGGCCAGCCAGATCGTGTCGAAGCCGTGGCGATCGAGCATCCGGGCATGAGCCAGGATCTCGTCCACCGGCTCCATGGTCAGCTGCATCACGCCGATCCGCAGCGGAACGCTCATCCCCAAACCAACTCCTCGCAGGCCGGCATGTACGCCGGATAGACGACATTGCTCACTTGCGATATTTGATCAGAAGTCGGTGCGGGGCGCAATGGTGGAGCTCTGTCAATCAAGCCGGTCCAGGAACCGCTCGACGGCGGCCGCGAACTGCTCCGGGAGCTGATCGGGCAACGGCACCATCCCGCCCTTGATCACCTCGACCTCCGCCTCGGGAAGTGCCGCCTGCATGGGCTCGAGCGCGGGATAGGCATAGGGGTCGTGGGTCGCCCCGACCAGCAGCACCGGACAGCGCAGGCTCTTGACCGCGTCCTGCATGTCGTAGCGAGCGACGACCTGATGACCCTCCGCCGCCCGGCGCCCGGCCTTGAGCGCGTCGACCAGAAAGGCTTCGAGCAGGTCGACGCGGCCCTCGGGATAGAAGCCGGCGCGGGTGCGCCACAGCTCGGTCACGTGCGAGCCGTCCGGCTGCGGAGTCACGTCGTCGACGATCGGTCCGGCCTCAAGGTGAGCGGCGCGGGTCTCGGCGTCATCGAACGGCGAGGATGACAGCACCACCGAGCGGGCGCGTTCCGGAGAGCGGACCGCGATCTCGGTGGCGATGACCGCGCCGGTGTGGTGCCCGACCAGATGCACCCGATCGACGCCGAACGCGTCGAGCAACGCCAGGGCGGCCTCCGCCCATCGTTCGATCGAGTCGCTGCCCCACGGCAGCGCGGAGGAGTCGCCGAAGCCGACCATGTCGATCGCGATCGCGCGCCGCCGGCGGCCCAGGAGTGGCAGCACCTCGCGATACTCGTTCCAGGAACGCGGGGTCTGGTGAAGCAGCAGGACGTCATCGCCATTGCCCTCGCCCGCGATCGCGCAATGGATCGTGCCCGCCGATGTCTCCACGAACCGACGGGTCACGATCGTTTCCCGGTCCACGGACTTGATAACTTATCAAATGTGCGCGCTCACGAGCGCAACATGGGGTTCTTGCGCCCGCCCACGCCGGAGGATCTCGTGCGCGCGGGGGAGCGAGAGCATCTGAACCTCTCGCTCGAGGAATGTCAAGAGCTCGCACCGTTCGCAGCGGACTTCGTGCACGCCTTCGACGACGTCGAGGCACTGCCCGATCTGCAGGTGCCGGTTCGCTACCCCCGGACCCCGGGCTCGCGGCCGACGCCCGCGGAGGATCCGGTCAACGCGTTCGTGCGCGTGCTGGAGATCCAGGGCGCGCCGGACGGTCCACTGGCCGGCCGCCGGATCGGCGTGAAGGACAACATCGCCGTGGCCGGTGTCCCGGTCACCAACGGCTCGCGCACGCTTTCCTACACGCCCGTCCAGGACGCGGTGGTGGTCGAGCGGATCCTCGACGCGGGCGGAGTGATCGCCGGCAAGCTCAACCTGGACGAGTTCTCGGCCTCCGGCTTCGGCGACACCAGCGCGTTCGGGCCGGCGCGCAACCCGGTCGATCCCGCGCGCTCGGCCGGCGGGTCATCGTCGGGCTCGAGCGCCGCGGTGGCCGCCGGGCTCGTCGACATGGCGCTGGGCGTCGACACCGGCGGCAGCGTGCGGATGCCGGCCGCCGCCTGTGGACTGGTCGGCATGAAGCCGACCCACGGCCTGGTACCGACGTTCGGCCTGACCCACATGGACCACACGCTCGACTGCATCGGCCCGATCACTCGCACGGTGGCCGACGCCGCGCTGCTGCTGTCGGTGATCGCCGGACCCGACTGGCGCGATCCGCAATGGGTGCGTGACGTGCATGTGGACGACGACCTGACTGGACTTTCCGATGGGGTGGAGGGGCTGCGCGTGGGGCTGGTCGACGAGACGCTCGACCCCGAGCTCTGCCAGCCGGCCGTGGTGCGGGGAGCCGAGGCGGTCGCCGAGCGCCTGGCCGCCGCGGGCGCCGAGGTCGACCGGGTGAGCATTCCGCTGTGGCCTTCGGCGTTTGCCATCTGGCTCGGCGCGCTGGTCGCGATCTGGGCGCCGATCCTCCGGACCTACTCGGCCGGGTTCAGCCATCTCGGGCTGCTCGAGGTGGAGGAGCTCCACGCCGCGTCGATGGTCCGCCATGACGAGGGCCACCTGCTGCCGTCGACGATCAAGCTCGTGCTGCTGGTCAACGCGTACCTCGAGGGGCGCTACAACGGCGTCCCGCTGGCCCGGGCGCACAACCAGCGCCTGGTGCTGCGGCGAGCCGTCGACGACGCGCTCACGGCGCACGACCTGCTGCTCGCGCCCACCGTCCCTCGCGTTGCGGTCCCGCTGCCGACCGGCCGGATGACCGCGGTCGAGGCAATGAGCCGGATCGTGTCCGAGAACAAGATCACCTGCCTGGCCAACGTCACCGGACATCCGGCCCTGGCCGTTCCGAGCGGACGCGACGAGGACGGGATGCCGACCTCGGCCCAGATCATCGGCCCGCGGTGGGCGGACCGGCGCGTGCTCGCGGCCGGCGCGGCGGTCGAAGCGGCCGGGTAGCGGCTACCGCGGCGAGAGCGCGTCGCGCACGTCGTGCTCCCAGATCGGCTGGCGGGTGCCGAACGGCAGGGTCTCCAGGAGCGTCGCGTAGGCCGCGTCGCGTTCGCGCTGCTCCTCGCCGTCGGGCAGGTAGAACGACTCGGCCGCGGCGTGCGAGGAGCTCTGTAGATCGACCGCGCGGTTCATCCTGATGCCCTCGTAGCGGCGTAGTGCTCCGACTGGATCGCCGGCGCCGTCGGCCAGGCACTCGGCCAGGACGTAGGCGTCCTCGACCGCCTGGGCCGCGCCCTGGGCCTGGAACGGCTCCATCGCGTGCGCGGCGTCGCCCAGCAGCGTGACCCGGCCGTAGGACCAGTGCTCGAGCGGGCGGCGGACGAACACGGCGCCCCGCAGCATGGTCCCGCAGCGGCGGATGCGCTCGCGCAGGCCCTCGTCCCAGTCCGCGAAATACTCGAGTGCCTCCTCGGCCTGCGCTTCGAGCGTCCACGACTCGCGCGCCCATTCGGCATGCTGGGCCGCGCAGTTGACCGCCAGCAGTTCGCCCGCCGAGATCCAGTAGGAGACCCCGTGCCGGTACGGGCCGAGCCAGTAATAGTTGACGTGGTGGGGATGCAGCTCGAACGCGTGCTCGCGAGCCACCACCCCGCGGTACACGACCGTGCCCGAGAAGTCCGGCTGATCGGCCCCGGCCAGCTGCTGGCGGATGAGCGAGCGAATCCCGTCGGCGGCGACCACGACGTCCGCGTGGACTTCGTTCCCGTCGGCGAGCTCCAGCGTCGCGGCCGCGTCAGTCTGATGGACGCTTTTAACCGCGACGCCGAGCGCGACCGTCCCCGGCGCCAGCGCCTCGAGCAGGACGCGGTGCAGATCGGGGCGGTAGAAGTCGAGCTGAGGCGCGCCGAAGTGCTCCTCCATCGCGGCGCCGAGCGGCGTGTGCAGCAGCAGCGACCCGTCGGTCCAGCGCACGAAGTCGACCGCCTCCGGGCGCACCCCGATATCGCGCAGCGCCGGGAGCAGCCCGATCTCGTCCATCAGACGCAGCGCGTTCGGTCCGAGCTGGAGCGAAGCGCCGGCCGCGGCCAGCTGCGCCGCCTGTTCGTACACCGTGCACTCGATCCCCTTGCGCGCCAGGGCCGCGGCGGCGGTCAGACCGCCCACGCCGCCTCCGGCGATCGCCACTCTCACCAGAGCCCACCCTTCATGAGCGTATTTGATCACAGATCAAAGCCTCGGGTATCCTCATGAATGCCTCCAGAACCACCTCTTCACAGGAGCAATGGGATGAGTGTTAGAAGCTCCGACGCCGCGGCCACGCGGGAGCGGTTGCCCTTCAAAGTCGTCGACGCGGACGGGCACACGACCGAGCTGACCTACTCCTCGCCGCACCCCGCGGCCGACCACGACGAACAGGCGGTGCTCGAGGAGCTGCCCTGGTTCGACGCCGGCCAGCCGCTGCACAACTGGATGCTGCACGAGACCGACTTCTACGACGAGGTCGAGCAGATCTGGGGACGCCGCTGGGGCGCCGAGGGGATCGGCAAGTTGCGAGAGGTCCTGGTCTCCCGGCCCACCGAGAACGAGACGCGCCCCGAATACGCGCGGGAGTGGCAGTACTACTACTCCTCGGCCGCCGGGAACGCCGACCTCGGACGGCTCCAGGCGCAGTTCGACGAGTACTACCAGGTGCTGGCCGACCACGGGGTGAGGGTCAACTACATCGAGCCTCCGCTACCGGCCATCGGCGCGTACGGCTACCTGAAGAACCTGGTCACCCTGGCCGGTGGCGGCCTCGTCGTGCGCGGCGGGGCGATCATCCACCGGATGGGCCTCGGGTCCTGGCAGCGGGGCCGTGAGGTGATCTGGTCCAAGGCGCTGACGGCCCTGGGCGTGCCGATCTACCTGACCATTCATGGCCGCGGGATCGGCGAGCCCGGCGCCGGGCGCTGGCTCGATTCTCAGACGTTCGTGTTCAACAACAGCGTGGTCGCCAACGAGGAGGGGCTGCGTCAGATCGAGTTCGTCCTGAACGGCCTCGGGATCGAGATGGTCACCACCTACAGCCCGGGCTGGATCGGCACGACCGGGAACGGGAACATCGGCACGACCCACGCCGACATGTTCCTGGTCGTCCCCGACCACAACCTCGCCGTGCTCGCGCCGCACCTGGTCGACTACGCGTTCGTGCGTCAACTGATGCGGCGGGACTTCAGGATCATCGAGGTCCCCGTGGAGGAGTACTGGGACCTTGCCGTCAACGCGGTCACCCTCGAGCCGGGCAAGCTGGTGATGAACTCGGGGTCCCCGTCCACTCTGCGCGCCCTCGAGCGCGAGGGTGTCGAGGTGATCCAGGTCGACTTCTCCGAAAGCCACAAGTTCGCGATCGCCGGCCTGCACTGCGCAACGCTCGAGCTCAGGCGCGACCAGCCCGACTCGCCGGCGACGTGAGCGCTCCCAACCGGACCCTCGGCCTCGGCGTCGACGACCTCGGTCACGGCGAGCCCGCCCTGCTGCTGCTGACCGGGTGGTGCTCGAGTCGGGAGCGGTGGGCCACGGCGGCGCCGCTCTTGGCCAAGCACCGCCGTGTGGTCAGCTTCGAGTGGCGCGGCCACGGCGAGTCACGGCCGGCCGGCGGAGACTTCGGCACGAACGAGATGGTCGAGGATGCCCTCTCGGTGATCGATACGGCCGGTCTCGACACGGTAATCCCGTGCTCCGCATCGCACTCGGGCTGGGTCGCGATCGAGCTGCGCCGGCGCCTCGGCGAGCGCATCCCGGCAATCGTCCATCTCGACTGGATGGTGCAGGAGCCATCGAGCCCCTACATGGACTTGATCTCCGAGCTCCAGGATCCCGAGCGCTGGGAGCACGCCCGCGACACGCTGTTCGACATCTGGCGGGCCGGCGTGGAGAGCGAGGCGATCGACGCCGCGCTCGACGTAATGCGCCGGCAGGACGCGGAGATGTGGATGCGCTCGGGCCGGGAGATCGAGGCCTCATACCGGCGCGCCGGCAGTCCGCTGCGCGCGCTCTCCGCGTTCCCCACGGTGCCGATAGTCAGGCACCTGTACGGGCAGCCCGCGACGCCGGAGTACCTGGAGGCGCAGCAGCGATTCGCCGAGGAGCACGACTGGTACTCGGTGCACCGGCTCGATGCCCGCACGCACTTCTCGATGATCGAGGCGCCGGGCGAGGTGGCGAGCGAGATCGAGCGGGTGGCCGCCGCGGTGAGCTCGCCATGACCGGCGACGGTGACAGCCCGCGCCGCGCCCGGGGGCTGGCCGCGTACGCGAGCCAGTTCGGGATCGCCGAGAGCGAAGTGCCCGCGCACCTCGGCGCGCTGATCGGCGACCGGATGGCCGGCGAGGCGATCTCCTCGGCCGGCGGTGGGGCGTGGGAGGAGGAGCCGCTCACGCTGCGCGAGCGGAGCATGATCGTACTGGCCAGCCTGATCACCCAGGGTGGGGCCGACTCCCGCCTGCGCGGGCACGTTCGCTGGGCGGTCGAGCACGGCGTGACCGCAGAGCAGATCGAGGAGCTCGCGACGTTGCTGACCATCTACGCCGGCTTTCCCCGCGCGAGCACCGCGATGGAGCTGATCCGCGCCGAGCTGGCGGCCATGGCCGAGCAGACGTGAGCGCCGGCGCCGTGCGCCACCCGTTGCGCGACATCCCGTTGGCCGAGCAGACGCTGCCCGCGCTGCTCGAGCGCCAGGCCGCCCGCTACGAGGAGCGGCCGCTGTTCCGCTACGGCGCCTCCGAGCTCAGCTATCGCGATGTGCGCGAGATGGCCGCGCGCTCGGCCGGACGACTGATCGAGGCCGGGGTTCGTCCGGGCGATCGGATCGCGGTCATGTCCGAAAATCGCCTCGAGCTGTTCGAGCTGATCCTCGGCTGCGCGTGGGCCGGCGCGATCGTCGTGCCGATCAACACGGCCTCGCGGGGCGCCCAGCTCGAGCACATCCTGGGTAACTGCGGCGCGCGCCTGCTCGTCGCCCAGTCCGCCCACCTCGAGGCGTTCGCGCCGCTCGGCTCCCGCGGGACCGTTGAGCGCGCCTGGGTGCTCCCGCCACTCGACGGCTCGCGTTCCCAGGTTGGGGCGATCGCCGGGTGGGCTGTCGGCGATATGCCCGCGGCCGGCGAGCCGGTGGCCCCGCATCCCGCGGGCCCGGGTGACATCGCGGCGATTCTCTACACGTCGGGCACCACCGGCCCCTCCAAGGGCGTGCGCTGCCCGCACGCGCAGTTCTACTGGTGGGGCGTGCTGATGGGCGAATCGCTGCGGATCGTCGAGGGCGATGTCCTGTACACGTGTCTGCCGCTGTTCCACACCAACGCGCTGAACGCGTTCGTCCAGGCCCTGGTCAGCGGCGCCGCGTTCCATCTGGGTGAGCGCTTCTCGGCCTCGCGGTTCTGGGCCCGGGTCGCGGCCGCGGACGCCGATGTCACCTATCTGCTCGGTGCGATGGTGACGATCCTGATGGCCCGCCCGCACGAGCCCGTCGAGCGCGAGCACCACGTGCGCATCGCGCTCGCCCCCGCCACCCCGGCGCGCATCTTCGACCGCTTTCGCGAGCGCTTCGGCGTCCAGCTGATCGAGGGCTACGGCTCGACCGAGACGAACTGCCCGATTGCCGCCGAGGACCCGGCGGAGAGCCGGGGCGGCTACATGGGAACGGTTCGCGACGGGTTCCACGCGCGGGTGGTCGACGAGCACGACCAGACCGTGCCCGACGGGACCGCCGGTGAGCTGGTGCTCCGCCACGACGAGCCGTTCGCATTCGCCGACGGCTACTGGGCGATGCCCGAGCAGACCGTGCGGGCGTGGCGGAACCTGTGGTTCCACACCGGCGACCGGGTCGTGCGCGACCCCGACGGGTGGTTCCGCTTCGTCGACCGGACGAAGGACGCGATCCGCCGCCGGGGCGAGAACATCTCATCCTGGGAGGTCGAGCAGGCGGTGCTCGAGCACCCCGCGGTGTCGGCGGCCGCGGCGTTCCCGATTCCCTCCGAGCTGGGGGAGGACGAGGTGATGACCGCGGTCGTGCTCGAGGCCGGGGAGGCGCTCACGCCCGAGGCGCTGATCGAACACTGCCGTCCGCTGCTGCCGTACTTCGCGGTCCCCCGCTACGTCGAGTTCGTCTCCGAGCTGCCGCTGACCGAGAACGGCAAGGTCCGCAAGCAGGTGCTGCGCGACCGGGGGCTCACGCCGGCCACCTGGGACCGCGAGGCGGCGGCTTCGCGGCCGGCCTAGTCGGCGACGCGGACCACGAGCTTGCCCGCCGCGTCGCCCTGCTCGAGGCGGCGGTGACCCTCGGCGACGCCGTCGAGCGGGAGCACCTCGGCGATCAGCGGGGCGAACGCCCCCGAGTTCAGATGGCGAGCCGCGGCGAATGCATCGTCCATCGTGCCCAGGCGGGAGCCGAGGATGCGGACCTGCTTGACGAACATCGCGGTCACGTCCATGGTCACCTCGTCGCCGCTGGTAGCGCCCGCGCTGACAATCGTCCCGCCCGAGGCGCACAGCGCGAGCGAGCGCTCCCACGTGGCGCGCGCCACGTGCTCGAACACGATCGACGCCCCGAGGCCGCCGGTGAACTCGAGCGTTCGTGCGACCACGTCGTCGTTGTGGTGGTCGACGATCAGGTCAGGGGTGAGCTTGGACAGCTCGGCCAGCTTCGTCGGCGAGCCGGCGCTGGCGATCACACGCGCGCCGACCAGACGGGCGATGTCGATGGCCGCGCTGCCCAGTCCGCTGGTGCCGGCCCAGACGAACACGACGTCGTCGGGCCCGACGCCGGCCTTGGTGACCAGCATCTCCCATGCGGTGATGTAGGCGTTGGCGAAGCAGGCCACGTGCTCGGCCGGCACGTCGGCGGCGACCGGCACGGCCAGCGCCTGCGGCACCACCGCGAGCTCGGCATACGTGCCGTGGTAGACGTCGAAGGCCACGCAGTACTGCGAGCGTTCGCGCCGGCAGTACTCGCAGCGACCGCAGGTGATGTACGGGTTGATCGTGATCCGCCGGCCGACCCACGAGTCCTCGACCTCATCGCCGGTGGAGACGACGTGCCCGCACAGGTCGATCCCGAGGATCGCCGGCAGCGGCACGTGGTAGGCCGGGTGGGGATGGCCCGCGCGCATCCACAGATCCCGGCGGTTGATCGAGGTCGCCTCGACGCGCACGAGCAACTCTCCCGGCCCGGGCACGGGATCGGGGACGTCCTCGACCTCGAGCACCTCGGGGCCGCCCAGTCGGTGCAGGCGAACCGCCCTCAACTGAGGAGCGCCGTGACCTCGATCTCGATCATCAGCTGCGGCAGGGCGAGGCCGGTGACGCCGATGATCGTCTGAGGCGGATGCGGACTGTCGCCGGTGACTTCCTCGATCGCGCGGGTGATCACCTGGAACTCGGTCGGCGCGACCGTGTAGATCGTGCGGCGCACGACGTCGTCCCAGGTCGCGCCGGCCGCGCGGAGCGCGATTCCGACGCTCTCCATCGACGCCCGGGTCTGCGCAAACAGGTCGCCCTCGCCGATGACGGCGAAGTCCGGCGTGATCGCCGTCTGCCCGGCGACGAACACCAGACGCTGCCCGGCGGCCACCGCAACGTGGCTGAAACCCGGGGGTTCGAACAGCTCGGGTGGGTTGATCAGCCTGCGCTCGGCCACGTCGCGACATTTCCATATCGTTGATCAAAAGTCAACGTTAGTGCCGTATTAGGCCGGACGCTCGCCTTGCGCTTTGCTGGGCTACGTGGTACAGATTTTATCAAATGTCAACGCCGGTCGCTTGACCGTGGTGTGCACGAGAGCCGTTTAACCGGTGGCGCGGCGACAGGTGGCGAACGCGGAGGAGCGGATGAAAGTCAAGGCATGGTCGGGCACGTTGGCGGCCGTGGGCGTCCTTGCGCTCGCAGTCAGCGCGTGTGGAAGCAGCTCGAGCAGCACCAGTAGCAGCGGCGCGGCCAGCAGCGGTGCCAGCAGTGCGTCGAGCACCAGCGCGGGTTCGACCAGTACCGCGGCGTCGGGAGGAACTTCGAGCGTGCCGTTCTCGGGTCTCGAGACGCAGGTGCCCTCGAGCTACCCACAGCCCAAGCCCAAGCACCTGACGCTCGCCTACCTGAACCCCGAGGGCTCGAGCAACGAGTTCCTGACGATCCTCGGTCAGTCGATGAAGGACGAGACCCAGAAGCTCGGCGGGACCTACGTCGAGAAGGACGCCGAGGGCGACGTCAACAAGCAGGTCAGCCAGTTCGACCAGCTCCTGGCGCAAAAGGTCGATGGCATCGCGGTGTTCGCGCTCGATCCGAAGTCGCTGGCGCCCGACGTAGCGCGGGCGCGCAAAGCGGGGATCCACCTGGTCACGATCGATTTCAATTTCACCGACACCTCCGCCGCCGGCCTGCAGGGCTATGAAAGCCAGGTCTGGCAGGCGCGCGACATGGCGGCGTACCTGACCGCGCAGGCGATGGCCAAGCAGCTGGGCCCGGGCGCGACGATCGGCACGATCGACTTTGCCATCAAGGTCCCGTCGATCGTCTTCAGCATCCAGCGCGATGTCTACTGGGCCGAGAAGTTCGGCCTCAAGGTGGCCGGGAACGCGTCCAACCCGACGGACGACATCGCCGGCGGCGAGAAGGCGATGACCGCGCTGCTGGGCAAGGACAACTCGATCAAGGGCGTGATGGCCTACAACGATCCATCGGCGATCGGGGCGTACTCGGCCGCGCGCTCGCAGGGCATCACGGGCCTCGCGCTCGCGGGCGGGAACGGCGGCAGCGACGGACTCGGCGCGATCAAAGCCGGCCGCGAGTCATTCACGGCCAAGCTCGACGATCCGAGCATGGGCAAGGATTTCGCCTGGGGCCTCTATGACCTGTCGGAAGGCGTGAAGATCCCGGGCACGATCAAGGCAGGTCCCCCGGTGCTGGTCAGCAAGGACAACGTGAGCTCGATCGTCCCGTGGGAGGCGCAGCTCAAGCAGGAGTACGGGCACTAGACCACTAGATCCGGTCGATGATCGAGACCCCACCACTGATCCCAGTCGGCCTGACCGAGGAGGTGGCCGCCGGCGTCCACGTGATGCCCGACCAGCGCGTCGAGTTCGTGCCCAATGTGGGAATCGTGGTGGGGGACCGGTCGGTGCTCGTGATCGACACCGCGATGGGCCCGCGTAACGGCGAGCGCATCCTGGCCGAGGCTCGGCGGCTTGGCGAGGGGCGCAGGATGCTCCTCACCACCACGCATTTCCATCCCGAGCACGCCTTCGCCGCGCAGTCGTTCTCGGACGCCACCTACATTTGCAACGCCGCGCAGGCCGAGGAGATGGCCGCCAAGGGGCCGGAGTACATCGACATGTTCTCCGGCTTCGGCCCCGGCTTGGCCGAGCTGCTGTCCGACGTCGAGCTCGTCGCGCCGGACGTCACCTACGAGGGCACCTGGGCGCAGCTCGACCTCGGTGGGGTGGTGGTGCGGCTGCTCAACATCGGCCAGGCCCACACGCTCGGCGATCAGGTCGTTTTCCTCCCCGAATCCGGCGTGCTGTTCGCCGGTGATCTGGCCGAGGACCGCTTCCTGCCGATCTTTCCCGACGAGGACGCCGACGGCCTGCTGTGGCTGGACGCGCTCGACCGGCTCGAGTCCCTGGCGCCCCGGATCGTGGTCGGCGGGCACGGCGAGGTCGGCGATGTCAGCCTGATCGCCGCCGAGCGCGACTATCTGGTCGCGGTCCGCGACCGCGTGGCCGCGCTGCGTGCGGACGGGGTGCCTTTGGAGCAGATCGGCGAACAGCTCGAACCCGAGCTGGCCGAGCGGCAGGCAGGCTGGGATAACCAGATGTGGATCAAGAGTGCCGTTGACAGCTTTCACCGGGCCCTCTCGAACTGAGGCCGCGCAACCGTCGGCCAAGCAGTGGATGTCCATGCTCGCGCGCGGCGAGCTGTCCGCCCGCGAGCTCGCCGAGCACTACCTCGGACGGATCGCCGAGGTCGACGAGCGGTTGCACGCGGTGGTGGCAAGCGACCCCGAGGTCGTGCTCAAGCGTGCCGACGAGGCCGATCTGGCCCGGCGCGCCGGCGATCGCCGACCCCTGCTCGGGCTGCCCGTGACGATCAAGGACTCGATCGACGTCGCCGGCCTGCCGTGTACCGGCGGTTCATTCGCCCGGGCCGGCTACGTGCCCGCCTACGACGCCACCGTCGTCCGCCGGCTGCGCGACGCCGGCGCGATCGTGCTGGCCAAGACCAACGTGCCCGAGTACAGCTCCGCCTACGAGACCGACAATGCCGTGCACGGACGCACCAACCACCCGTTCGATCCGTCTCGAACGCCCGGCGGCTCGAGCGGCGGGGAGGCGGCCCTGGCCGGCGCGGACGCGACGCCGCTGGGCATCGGCACCGACGGCGGCGGCTCGCTTCGCGTGCCGGCTCACTACTGCGGGGTGGTCGGGCTGCGTCCGACCGTCGGGCGCGTGCCGGACACCGGCACGTGGCCGCAAACCCGCGCCGGCGGCTACATGGACCTGTTCTGCGTCGGGCCGATCGCCCGCTTCACCGAGGACATCGGGCTGGTGCTGCCGGTGATCAGCGGTCCCGACTGGCAGGACCCGTACGCGGTCCCGGCGCCGCTCCGCGATCCCGCCGCGGTGAATCTGAAGGGGCTGCGCGTCGGTGTGTTCGCCGACGATCCTCAGCTCGGCGTGAGCTGCGGCACGCTCGCCGCGCTCGCGCGCGCGGGACGGGTGCTCGCGGAGGCCGGCGCGGCGGTGGAGGAGGTCGCCGCGCCGTGGGACGATGACCCGACGGAGTTGTTCTTCGCGTGTGTGGCGGCCGACGGCGGCGCGCAGGTCCGCGCCGACCTTGCCGCGGCGCAGGGCCGCCATCACCCGCTGATGTCCGGGCTGCTCGATGCGGTCAGCGCGCGCCGTCCGACCGCTTCCGAGTGGTTCTCCGTGCAAGCCCGGGTGTTCGCGCTACGGGCGGCCGTACGGGCGATGGCGTCCGAGGTCGACGTCCTCCTGTGCCCGGTGGTCGCGGGGCCGGCGCCCCACCATGGGCAGCCGCCGGGCGGACTACCGCCCGAACAATATGGCGAGTTTCGTGCCTTCGACTACGTGCATCTGATCGCGCTCGGAGGCCTCCCGGCCGCGAGCGTCCCGGCCGGACGGGAGGGTGGGCTCCCGATCGGCGTGCAGGTGGCTGCCGCTCCCTACCGGGAGGATCTCGTGCTGGCCGCGGGGGCGGCGCTCGAGGCGGCCCTGTGAGCGAGGTACTGCTCCAGGCCTCGGCGGTGCGCAAGAGCTACGGCGGCGTCCGCGCGCTCCGCGGGGTCGACTTCGAGCTGTACGCCGGCGAGATCCACGCGCTCGTGGGCGAGAACGGATCGGGCAAATCGACGCTGCTGCGCATCCTCTCCGGACAGCTGGCGCCCGACGCCGGCACGGTCGTGCTCGGTGGCGAGCCGGCGCGGTTCGGCGACGCCGCCGCCGCGATGCAGGCCGGGATCGCCACGGTCACCCAGGAGACGACGCTGGTGCCCCACCTGTCGGTGGCCGAGAACATCTTCCTCGGCCCCCGCAAGCCGCGGCACTGGTACGGCATCGATTGGCGCTCGACCCGCGCCCGGGCCAAGGAGATCATGGATCGCCTGGAGCTGGCCATCGAGCCCGACCACCGGGTCGGGGACCTGCGGCCCGACCAGCAGCAGATGGTCGAGATCGCGCGCGCCCTGTCAATGGACGCACGTGTGGTGATCCTCGACGAGCCGACGAGCGCGCTGACCGACGACGAGGTGGCGACGCTGTTCGCGGCCGTGCGGACGCTCCGCCAGCAGCAGGTGGCGGTGGCCTTCGTCTCGCACCGCATGAAGGAGGTGTTCGATCTCGTCGACCGGGTCACCGTGCTCCGCGACGGATCGCGGGTGGGCACCGGCCCGATCTCCGAGTTCACCCGCGACAGCCTGGTCTCGCTGATGATCGGACGAGAGCTCGGCACGCTCGATCTGGGCGAGCGTGCGCAGGTCAGCCGCAATCCGGTCCTGCGGGTGCGGGGCTTCAGCGTCCCGGGCCGCGTGCACGACGTCGACCTCGAGGTCGAGAAGGGGGAGATCGTCGGCATCGCCGGGCTGGTCGGGGCGGGCCGAAGCGCCCTGCTCGAGGCCCTGTTCGGGGGCGCCACACTCGCCACGGGCTCGGTCGAGATCGACGGCCGCCCGGCCGTGTGCCGAGACACGCGCGCCGCGATGCGCCACGGCCTCGGCTACGTGCCGGCCGAGCGCAAGACGCTCGGGCTCGTGCAGGACATGACCGTGCGCGAGAACCTGCTGATGGCCGAGGGTTCGCGGACATGGCGGCTGCGGCGTCCCAGCCGCGCCCGAGAGAACAAGCTGGTGGCCGACGCAATCACCCGCCTGGGGATCGTCACGGACTCGATGGATTCCCCGGTGGCCCGGTTGAGCGGCGGCAACCAGCAAAAGGTCGTGCTGGCCAAGTGGCTGGCCATCGGACCCAAGGTGCTGCTGCTCGACGAGCCGACGCGCGGCGTCGACGTCGGCTCCAAAGCCGAGATCTACAAGCTGCTCGATCAGATCAAGGAAGGTGGTGTGGGAATCTTGGTCAGCTCATCCGAGACGCCCGAGCTGCGGCTGCTGTGCGACCGCATCCTGGTCATGTACCGCGGCCGGATCGTCGCGTCCCTGTCGCGTGAGGAGGCGACCGAGGCGAGGATCGCCCAGTACGCGATCGGACATCACGAGGCACGCAATGGGAACTGACGTCGCAGAACGCTCCGAGACCGCGGGCTCACCGCGGGGCTCCGGCGGTGCCACGCGGGTCCGGCGCGCCGCCATGCGCCAGCGCTTCCTCGCCGTCCTGGTGCTGTTCGTGGCGATCTTCATCTACTTCTCGCTCACCCAGTCGCGCTTCTTCACCTCGGCCAACCTCGACGCGCTGATGACCAGCGCCGCGGTCCTCTGGATGGTGTCGATTGGATTGACCTTCGTGATGCTGACCGGCGGCTTCGACCTGTCATTAGGCTCGCTGCTGGCCCTCGCCGGGATTGCGCTCGGCAAGCTGATGGCCGGCACCGGGGTGCCGTTCGCCTACGCGATCGCGCTTACCCTGGCCTTTGGGCTGGCCGTCGGGGCGGTCGGGAACGGCTTCCTGATCGGCAAGCTCGGGCTTCCCTTCCTGGTCGTCACGCTGGGCACGTTGACGCTGTACGGCGGGCTGGTGGACCTGTGGTCAAAGAGCTTCACCACCCAGTTGCTCTCTCCGGCCCTGACCGCCCTGGCCTTCAACCACGCGCTGGGCATCCCGATTCCCGCCTGGATCATGCTCGGCGTGTTCCTGGCCGCGCTGTACCTGCAGCGAAGTACCTACTTCGGGCGCGATGTGTACGCGGTCGGGGGGAGCGTCGACGCCGCCCGGCTGTCGGGCGTGCGGGTCGGGCGGACGCTGCTTGCCGTCTACGCGCTGGCCGGGCTGCTCGCGGCGCTGGCCGGCGTGATACAGGACGCGCGGATCGGCGCGGCGAGCCCGCTCGTTGGCTCCGAGGTGATCTTCGACGCCGCGGCCGCCGTGCTGCTCGGCGGCACCAGCTTCGCCGGCGGGATCGGCGGGGTCGGCGGTACCGCGATCGGCGTGGCGTTCCTGGCCACCCTCCAGCAGGGTCTCTCGATCTCCGGCGTGCAGGACTACTGGCAGCAGATCATCACGGGCGTGATCCTGGTCATCGTGGTGCTGCTCGACCGGATCCAGCACGGCGGGCTGGCCAGCATCGGCCTCGGCCGGCTGGGCGGGAGGCGAGCTCCGGCGGTCGAGAGTCCGTCGGCGGCCGAGAGCCCGCCGGCGGCGGGTTAGCCCAAGGCGGCGAGGAACTCGTCGCGGCAGGGCTCTGATGCCAGCGCAAACGCGCCCTTGCGGCTGGCGATCGGCAGGCCGAGACGGCCGAGTGACACCGCGGCCTCTCCGTGCTTGGCCAGCACCGGTACCGGGTTGAGCACCGCCGCGCCGTCGACGGTCAGCCCCGAGCGTCTCGACAGGACCAGCGCCGGCAGGCCGCCGGCCGGGATCAGCACCTCGGCGCCGGCCGCGATGAGCGGCTGCGCCACCCGTTCGAACTGCTCGAACACTCTGGTGAACGCGTCCTCGTCTTCGCACGCGCGAACGTAGTCCTCGACCACCAGCCCGCTCATCGCGGTCACGCCGATCACTCGCTCTCTGAGTCCGTAGCGGACGATCTGCTCCTGGTGCCAGGCGATGAAGATCGGATTGATCGTGACCAGCCCGACTCGCTGCCCAAGCGTGCAAGCGTGCAGCATGCTCGTCTCACCGAGGCCGAGCACCGGGAGGTCGACTGCCGAGCGCGCCTCGTGCAGGCCGCTGTCCTGAAAGTGGCCGATCAGGAAGGCGTCGCAGCCGTCGGCCTCGGCCGCCACCGCATTGGCCACCGCGCGGTTCCCGCACCGCGTCTCGGTCAGGCGGTGGAGCATCGTGTCCGGCGGGTCCATCCCGATGATCTCGTGCTCCGTGTCGCCGTCGAAGCAGGTCGCGAGCTGCGAGCGCAGCAACTCGAAGTACTGCCGGTGGCGGGCCGGGTCGATGAAGCTCTGCCAGCGGATCCGCATGTGCCTTCTCCTCAGTCGCGTGCCCAGATCGTTCCTTCGCTCGTGCGCTCGAGCCGCACCCGGGTCCCGGTGTGCGCACCGGTGGCGAGTCTCGCGATGACCAGCGGTCCGGCTTCGAGTCTTATGGTGCCCAGGTTTGTTGGTTCGGTTGCACGACGTAGGGTCGTTTCCTCTTCGACGCGTCCCGGGCCCGCCGGCACGTGCTGCAGCGTCCCGGCGCCGCAGCCCGGACACCACAACCGGTCGGGAAACGCGTTCGTCCCGCACGCCTCGCAACGCTGGATCTGAAGCTCGGTCATGGTGCTGTCGTCGCCTCGAGGACGGCGGCCCCGGCACACGCGCCGTAGCGATAGCAGACCATGCCGTAGCCGGCCACGAGCGCTTTGCGCGCGCCCGCGACCTGTCGTTCCCCGGCCTCGCCGCGAAGCTGGTGGACCGCTTCGACCATGCCGTGCAGACCGCCCGCCGCGCCGGCCTGGCCGGCCGACAGCTGCCCGCCCGAGGTGTTCACGGCGAGCTCTCGCGTCGCGATCCGCTCGTGGATCAACGAGCGCACGTCGCGCCGCCCTCGCCGGCAAAGCCGAGGTCGGCGAGCTGAACCAGCGCCATCGCCGGATAGTCGTCGTAGACCATGGCCACGTCGATCTCGTCCGGTCCGGTGCCTGCGTCGCGCCAGAGCTGATCGGCGGCGTCGGCCAGCCCGGTGCGCAGGCCGTCGCCCTGCTGGTCGTCGGGGTTGACGCTCATTGCTAGCGCCCGGATCGCCACGCCCCGCTCCTCCGCGGAACAGACGATCACGGCGTCGGCGCCGGTCACCACAGGAACGCAGTCGTACACGCACAGGGGGTCCGCGACGACCGGCGCGTTCAGGTAGTCGTCAAGCTGCATTGGATCTCGGTACGCGGCACCGGGATTCCCGCTGGCCCATGCGCGCTGGGCAACGACGAGCGCCCCGTAGTCGGATCGCGTGAGGTTGTGCTTGGCGGCGTGGCGCTGGGTCAGCATCGCGAACAGCGAGTTCGGACCACCGAAGGGCAGTGGTGCCAGGTGATCGTGGGTTGCCTTGTTGTAGTTGTCAACGAGGTCCTGGAAGCGCTCGCGCGGGAGGTGGTCGCCGGCGAGGATGAGGATCGCCCGCGCGTCCCCGGCCTGTACCGCGCGCGCAGCGTGCTGGAGCATGTTGATCCCGCTCGCCCCGCCGTTGGTGTCCTGCATCAGCCAGCGCAGGCGCAGCCCCAGCCGCCAGGCCAGGTCGACCGCATGATCGGGGCCGAGCGAGAACGACGACACCGCGAGGCCGTCAAGCTCGGAGGGGGTTAGACCAGCGCTGGCCACGGCCCGGGCGCCGGCGTCGGCCAGGACCTGCGACGTGGTCGTGCCCTCACGGGGGTGGCGCGTGTATGGGGACTCGCCGCAGCCGGCAATCACCGCCGGCGATGCGCTCACCACGTGACTTCTCCGGCTCCCGGTGCGCCGAGCGCGGGCGGGGCCGAGCGGTAGCTCGCCGGCGTTTCCGAAAGCGTGATCGGGTTGCGGGTCAGCGGTATGGCCGGCCCGTCGCCGTTGGGGATCTCGACCACCGGATCGAGTCCGAGCTCGCTGGCTAGCCGGAACGCCGCGCCCACGTCATTGACCGGGCCGGCCGGCACCCGCGCGGCGGTGAGCACCTCGCTCCAGTGATCCGCGGGTTGGTCGCGCAGTGCCCGATCGAGCTCCTCACGCAGCTCCACTCGATTGGCCACCCGCTCGCTGTTGCTGGCAAAGCGCGCTTCGTCGGCGAGCTCCGCTCGTCCGATCGCCTCGCATAGCGCGCGGAACTGGCGGTCGTTGCCGACCGCGATCACGAGCTGCCCGTCACTCGCGTCATACAGCTCATACGGCGAGATGCTTGGGTGCGCGTTTCCCATCCGGTGCGGGACGACCCCGCCGGCCGTATACGCCGAGCCCTGGTTGACCAGCGCACCCAGCAACGAGGCGAGCAGGCTGACCTCGACCTTCTGGCCGCGGCCGGAGCGGTCGCGGTGGCGCAGCGCGGCGAGGATCCCCGAGGTGGCGAACAGCCCGGTCAGGATGTCGACGAGCGCCACGCCGACCTTCTGGGGGTCTCGGTCTGCCTCGCCGGTGATGCTCATCAACCCGCCAAGGGCCTGGACGAGCAGGTCGTAGCCGGGCAGCCGGGCTCCCTGATCTGGGCCAAAGCCGGTGATCGAGCAGTAGACCAGGCCGGGGTTGGCGTCCTGCAGGTCTTCGTAGGCCAAGCCGAGCCCGGCCATCAGCCCCGGGCGGAAGTTCTCTATCAGGACGTCGGCTTTGCGCGCGAGATCACGGGCGCGCTCGCCATCGGCGTCGTCTCTGAGGTCGAGGACCAGCGATCGCTTGTTGCGGTTGACCGACAGGAAGTACGTCGCCTGCCCGCGCTCGTCGAACGGCGGGCCCCACGAGCGGGTCTCATCGCCGCCGTCCGGCCGCTCGACCTTGATCACGTCGGCGCCGAGATCGCCGAGCATCATCGTGGCGAACGGGCCCGCGAGCACGCGGGAGAAGTCGAGGACCTTTACCCCGTCCAGCGCGCCGGCGGGAGGATCGTCGGCGGCGTACACCCTGGTAACCTTAGATCCTCGAAAATCGAAGGTCAAGACAAGGAGCCGCGTGAGATGACCGCGACTGCACCCGCGCCGAAGATCCGTCCCAAGGACTTTCTCGGCCTCGATCAGCTGCTGAGCGACGAGGAGCGCGATATCCGCGACACCGTCCGCGCATTCGTTACCGACCGCGTCCTGCCCTACGTGGGCGAATGGTTCGAGGAGGCGCGCATCCCGCGCGAGCTCGCCCCCGAGCTCGGCAAGATCGGCGTGCTGGGGATGCACCTCGAGGGCTACGGCTGCGCCGGCGCCAGTGCCACCGCCTACGGCCTGGCCTGCATGGAGCTCGAGGCGGGCGACAGCGGGGTGCGCAGCCTGGTCTCGGTTCAGGGCTCGCTCGCCATGTTCGCCATCCACCGCTGGGGCTCGGAGGAGCAGAAGCAGCAGTGGTTGCCTCGGATGGCCGCCGGCGAGGCGATCGGGTGCTTCGGCCTGACCGAGCCTGACGCCGGGTCGGACCCCGGCTCGATGCGCACCCGGGCGCGCCGTGACGGCGCCGACTGGATCCTGCACGGACAGAAGATGTGGATCACCAACGGCTCGGCGGCCGACGTCGCGGTGGTCTGGGCGCGTACCGATGAAGGTCTCCGCGGCTTCCTCGTCCCCAAGGGGACCAAGGGCTTCACGACCCAGGACATCCACCGCAAGCTGTCGCTGCGCGCGTCGGTGACCTCCGAGCTGTTGCTCGACGACGTCCGCCTTCCGGCCGACGCGATGCTGCCCGAGGCCAAGTCGCTGCGCGGCCCGCTGTCCTGCCTGAACGAGGCCCGCTACGGGATCGTCTGGGGCGCCGCCGGCGCTGCCCGGGCGTGCTTCGAGGCCGCGCTCGACTACAGCCTCGAGCGCCGGCAGTTCGACCGCCCGATCGCGTCCTTCCAGATCCAGCAGCAGAAGCTCGCGTTCATGTCGCTCGAGGTCAATCGGGCGGCGCTGCTCGCCCTGCACCTCGGTCGCATGAAGGACGACGGCCGGCTCGTCCCCGAGCACGTGAGCATGGGCAAGCTCGGCAACGTCAACGCCGCCCTCGAGGTCGCCCGGACCGCTCGCCAGGTGCTCGGCGCCAACGGCGTGACTCTCGAGTATCCGGTGATCCGGCACATGAACAACCTCGAGTCGGTTGTCACCTACGAGGGGACGGCCGACGTCCACGCGCTGATGATCGGTCACGCGCTGACCGGGATCAACGCGTTCCGGTAAGTCTCGTGGCTGTCTGGGAAGCATCCCGTCCCGCGACCACCGCGCAGCAGGTGCTCGAAAGCCTGCGCCACGGACTCGTCTCCGGGATGCTTCGACCCGGCCAGCGGGTCACCCAGGAGGACGTGGCCGTGCGCCTGGGGGTCAGCGTGGCGCCGGTCCGGGAGGCCCTGCGCGTCCTCGAGCAGGAGGGCCAGCTCGTCTACCACACCCGGCGGGGCTATTTCGTCACCGAGCTGCGGATCGAGGACCTCGAGGAGATCTACGAGTTGCGCCGGGTGCTCGAGGAGCGGCTTGCCCGGATCGCCCTGCCCGTGCTCGACGACGAGACCCTGACGCGAGTCCGCGCCGCGGCAGAGGAGTGCGAGCTGGCCGGCGAGTCCGCCGACGTTTCCCGCGAGCTCGCCGCCAACCGCCGGTTCCATTTCGGCCTCCTGGAGTGCGCCGACCAGCCGCACACGATGCGGCTGATCCGGCTGTTGTGGGATTCGACCGAGGCCTACCGCGCGATCTACTACAACTCGCCCGCCGAGCGGCGACGCGCCGCCAAGGCGCACAAGCGGATCCTCGCCGCGGTGGCCTCGCGTGACGCCGACCGTCTCGTCACCGAGCTCGACGCACACCGCGACCGGGCGCTTGCGGTCCTCCGGGGAATCCTGGCTTAGCTTCGCTGGCTCACGGTCGCGCCGCGCTGTACGGCCGCGAGCAGCTCGGCGCGCAGTGGGTCGTCCGGCCCGACGAACACCGTGAGCGGCGCAGAAGTCAGCGCCACGTTCGAGAACGCGGTCAGCACCATCTGAAGCCCTTCGTCGAGCGTGGTCTGCGCGGGAGCGGGATCCGTGCGCGGTGACTCCGCCCATACGTCGAGCGCGGCGTTGACCACGGCGACCACCGCACCGGCGCACGCGCAGGCGGTGACCCGCTCGATGTCGCACGCGGTCAGGAAGGCCACGAGCCGCTCTTCATAGCGACGATCGAAGACGCGTTCGAGGTCGCGGAGCACCTCGTTGGAGCGCAGAAGGCGATACCGGCGGTGGTACAGCTCTGGGTTGTCGAAGAACTCGAGGGCCGAGCGCCGCGACAGTTCGACGGCGTCGGCCAGTGGATCCCGGGAGGGAAGGCGTGCGTCGAGCCGGTGCTCGAGCTCCGCCACGCGCGCGGCGTGATCGGGGAACGCGGCTGACTCCTTCGTGTCGAAGTAGCGGAAGAACGTGCGCGGAGAGATTCCGGCCTCGGCGGCGATCATCTCGACTGTCGTCGCGGTCAGTCCGCGCTTCTCGAACAGGCGGACCGCCGCCTCCGCAATCTTCAGCTTGCGTTCTTGTCGGCGCCCGTTCGTGTCTGGTAGTGTTGGCACTCACTGTCATTCTATTGGCGGTCTGTGACAGCTGCAACCGAGGAGAGGGACCGTGTACGTCGGAGCACCGGTCGAGCACAGCGAGGCGCTCACAGCGTTGCTCGCGCGTGAGCACCGATCGTTGATTGGGGGCGAGTGGGTGGAACCGTGCGGCGACGGGACGATCGACGTGCTCGATCCCACGACCGCGCGGGTGATCGGGACGGTCCCGGATGCCACGAAGCGAGATGTCGATCGGGCCGTGGCGGCGGCGCGCGCCGCGCTCGAGGGACCGTGGAGCCGCGCGCTGGCGGTCGAGCGCCAGGACTGGATGCTCCGGCTTGCCGACCTGGTCGCCGAGCGGCGCGAGCAGATCGCCGAGCTCGAAGCGCTGGAGCAGGGCAAGCTGCTCGAGGTCGCGCGCCAGATCGAGGTCGACATGGCGGTCGACTACATCCGCTACATGGCCGGCTGGGCGACCAAGATCCGAGGTGAGACGTTCGACATCTCCCCGCGCTTCCCGGAGGGAATGAACTTTCACGCTTACACGCGCCGCGAGCCCGTGGGCGTGGTGGCCGGGATCGTCCCCTGGAACTTCCCCCACCTGATGGCGGTCTGGAAGATCGCCCCCGCGCTTGCCACCGGGTGCACGATCGTCCTCAAACCCGCCGAGGAGACCCCGCTGTCGGCGCTGCTGCTTGGCGAGCTGGTGATGGAGGCCGGCTTCCCACCGGGCGTCGTGAACGTCATCACGGGTCTGGGTGAGACGGCCGGCGCGGCGCTGGTCGCCCACCCGGGTGTCGACAAGATCACGTTCACCGGTTCGACCGAGGTCGGCAAGAAGATCGCCAAGGCCGCGTCGTCGCATCTCACTCGTACCGCGCTCGAGTTGGGTGGCAAGTCACCCGTTCTCGTGCTTGACGACATCGGCGCGGACATGGTGTCCGGCGGAATGGTCAACGGCCTGTTCTTCAACACCGGGCAGCAGTGCGTCGCCGGCTCGCGGCTGTACGCCCCGCGTGCGCGGTTCGACGAGGTCGTCGAACGCGTGGCCGATATCGCCGACTTCCTGAAGATCGGGTCACCGTTCGATCCGAACGTGCACATCGGCCCGCTGGTGTCGCGGGTTCAGCAAGAGCGGGTGATGTCGTTCATCGAGCACGGCGTCCAGTCGGGTGGTGAGGTCATCGTCGGCGGCGAGGCACCGGAGGCGCCGGGCTTCTTCGTCGAGCCGACCGTGATCGCGAACGTCGAGCAGCAGGCCCAGATCATGCAGGAGGAGATCTTCGGTCCGGTGCTGGTCGCGAATCCCTACGACGACCTCGACGACCTCGTGCGCAAGGCCAACGACACTCGGTATGGGCTCGCCGCGAGCATCTGGAGCCAGAACCTGTCCCGGGTCCTCGACCTCGCGCCACGGCTCAGGGCCGGCACCGTGTGGGTCAACACCCACTCGGTGCTCGACGCGAACATGCCGTTCGGCGGCATGAAGATGTCCGGTCTGGGGCGGGAGCACGGCACCGCGGCGATCGAGGAATACACCGAGCTGAAGACCGTCTGCATCGCGTACTGAAGGAGTGGGTGTGTCGATAGCGACCTCACAACTGGACCGAAAGCAATACCGCCGTCAGAAGCTGGCCCGCCTGCGGGCGAAGGCTCAGGCGCGCGCCGCCGAGTTGGCCGAGCACGCTCACCCGCTCGATCCACTCTCGCCCGACGAGCTCGAGCGTGTGGTCGACATCGTCCAGCGCCATCCCGACTACCGGTACGGGATGCGCTTCGGGATGGTGTCGTTGAAGGAGCCGGCCACGGCTGCGCGGAGTGCCGAGGTCGTGCTGATCGACAACACGTCTCGCGGGAGCTTCCGGGTCGATGTCGACGTTGGCGCCGGGAGCATAGTCGGGTGGCAGCGGATCGAGGGCCAGCCGTCGATCGCGCCCGACGAGTTCGCCGAGACCGAGCTCGCGGTGAAGATGGACGGCCGCGTGCTCGAGGCGCTGCGTCGCCGGGGGCTTGATCTCGAGGAGCGCTCACAGATCAACGTCGATCCATGGTCGGCCGGCTACTACGACTCGCCGGACGAACGCGACCGGCGCATCGCCCGGGCCCTGATCTACGTCAAGCACGGGCTCGAGGACAACCAGTACGCGCACGTCGTCGACGGTCTCTCGGCGATCGTGGATCTGAACGACCAGGAGGTCGTCGCGGTTCACGACGATGCGGTGCTTCCGCTCCCGCAGCAGTGCGCGAACTGGGCCGCCAGCTATCAGGAGCGGTTCCGCGACCGACATCAAGCCGCTCGAGATCTCGCAGCCCGAGGGGCCGAGCTTCACGGTCGAGGGCAACCTGGTGCGGTGGCAGAAGTGGCAGTTCCGGGTCGGCTTCACGCCGCGCGAAGGCCTCGTGCTGCACGACGTCGCCTACGACGACGACGGTGACGTCCGCTCGCTGTTCCATCGCATCTCGGTCGCCGAGATGACCGTCCCGTACGGGGACGATGCCTTCCTGCAGTACCGCAAGAACGCGTTCGACATCGGCGAGTACGGCGTCGGCATCCTCGCCAACAGCCTCGAGCGGGGGTGCGACTGCCTCGGCGAGATCTACTACTTCGATGCGTCCTATATCAACGCGTTCGGCGAGCTGATGCCGATTCCGAACGCGGTCTGCATGCACGAGGAGGACGACGGGATCCTGTGGAAGCACTATGACTTCCGAACCGACAAGACCGAGGTGAGGCGTTCACGCAAGCTCGTCGTCTCGTTCATCGCCACCGTCGGCAACTACGAGTACGCGTTCTACTGGCACTTCCGCCAGGACGCCTCGATCGAGTGCGAGATCAAGGCCACGGGCGTGGTGCAGACCGGGGCGCTCCCCGACGGGGAGACCTCCAAGTTCGGGACGATGCTGGCGCCCAACCTGTACGCGGTCAACCACCAGCATCACTTCTGCGTGAGGATGCACGCCGCGATCGACGGCGAGGGCAACCAGGTGACCGAGGTTGACACCGTCGCCGATCCGACCGGGCCGTCGAACCAGTTCGGCAACGCGTTCTACGCCAAGCGCACCACGTTCGAACGCGAGTCCGAGGCACAGCGCGACGTCGATCTGGCCACCGCGCGCTACTGGATCATCCAGTCATCGCGGCGGACGAATGGGATGGGCTACCCCACGGGGTACAAGATCGAGCCGGGAGAGTCCGCTCCACCGTATGCCCAGCCCGGCTCGAGCCTGCATCAGCGTGCCGGCTATCTCTGGCACCACCTGTGGGTGACCAAGTTCGACGAGTCGGAGCGCTATCCGGCCGGCGATTTCCCGAACCAGAACCCGGGTGGCGACGGCTTGCCCCGCTGGGTCGAGCAGGACCGGCCGATCAAGGACGAGGACATCGTCGTGTGGCACGTGCTCGGCCATCACCACATGCCGCGCGCCGAGGACTGGCCGGTGATGCCGGTGGCGAAGCTCGGCTTCAGGCTCAAGCCGGTCAACTTCTTCGACCGCAATCCCGCCCTCGACGTCCCGCCGAGTCCGCCGAAGCATCACAGTGACGACTTCTGCGAGCACTGCTCGGACTGACGGCTCGGTTCGGCGCTATCGGTACGGCCCGGAGCGAGACCACTTCGGCGACCTGTACATGCCGGCGGGCTCCGGCCCCCACCCGGTAGCGCTCGTCATCCACGGCGGGTGCTGGCGGGCGTACTGGCAGCTGGATCTGATGGACTCGCTGTGTGCTGACCTTGCTGCGCGTGGGATCGCGGCATGGAACGTCGAGTACCGGCGGCTGGGGCAGGGTGGCGGATGGCCGATGTCGCTCGTCGACGTCGGCGCGGCGACCGACCTCCTCGACCTTCTCTCCGCGCGCTATCCACTCGACCTTTCGCGTCTCGTCGCGGTTGGCCACTCGGCCGGGGGTCATCTCGCGCTCTGGACCGCCGCGCGGCATCGGCTGGGCTCTGGCGCCCCAGGGTCCGATCCCGCGGTCCGGGTGTCGAGTGTGCTCGCGCTTGCGGGCATATGCGATTTGCGCGAGGGGTTCCGGCAGGGCACGTGCGACCACGCCGTTTATGAGCTGCTCGGCGGGCCGCCAGACTCGGTGCCGGATCGCTACGCGCACGCCTCTCCGGCTGAGCTCTTGCCGCTCGGCGTGCCTCAGGTGCTGGTTCACGGCAGCGCGGACGAGAACGTCGATCCGTCGATCACCGATCTGTATGCGGAGCGGGCACGCGCATCGGGAGATCAAATATCCGAAGTACGGCTAGACGGGTTTGATCATTTCGATGTGATCAACCCAGCGTCGGCGATCTGGCACGCTGCGCTCGACGCCGTGCCCGCTTTCAGACGCTGATCACGGCGCCGTCGGCGGCGGCCTCGAACTCAAGCTCGCCCCCGGCCAGGCGAGCGAGCATCTCCTCGCTCATGTGCGTGATCACGATTCGCTCGCACTCGAGCTCGGATCGGCGCTGCGTGAGCGTGACGTAGTCGAGATGACCCGGCGCCTTCGTGTCGTAGAAGTTGCACTCGCACACGAACAGGTCGGCGCCACGCGCGATCTCAGGCAGCGTGTCGGTCCACTCGGTGTCGCCCGAGTAGGCGATGACCCAGTTTGCGTACTCGATCCGGAGTCCGTGGGGGTTGGTCTGCGGCGTGTGGCGGACCGGGTACGCGGTGATCCGCGCAGGCCCGAAGTCCTGGCTCGTCCGGTCTGCGTATTCGATGACTTCGGTCTCGAACGGACGCTCGGCGTCGAGTGAGCCCGGATACAGCGCTTCGAATGTTTGAACGAAACGCTCTTTCGTTCCGTGCGGCCCGAGGATTTCCAGCCGGCGTGTGCGCTTGGCGAACTGACCGTCGAGGACCAGCCAGGGCAGCCCGCCGAAGTGGTCGCCGTGAAGATGGGTGAGGGCCACGTGGCCGATCGAGGCCGGGTCGATGCTCGCCCGCTTCAGCGCGATCAGCGCGCTCGCGCCGCAGTCGATGAGCAGCGGCTCCTGGCCGTCGCCCTCCAGGTGAAAGCACGTGTGGAACCGTCCGCCGCCCGCGAACGCGTCGCCGGACCCGACGAACGTGAGGCGAGCGGTCACAGGCGCTTCTCGAACCAGTGGTCGGCGAACGGCTCGTCGTTGAACGGCGCCACCTCGACGTAGCCCACCGAGCGATACAGCTCCATCGCCTCGACCAGCGTCGCGCTGGTCTCGATCGTCGCCACCGACGCGCCGGCGCGGATGGCTTCGCGTTCGAGTTCGGCGAGCAGGCGCCGGGCGATGCCGAGGCCACGCGCGTTCTCGGCCACCCACATGCGCTTGATCTCCGACGGGGCTCCCGGGTGGTGCTTGACGCCGCCGCATCCGACCGCGCTGCCGTGGCGGTAGGCGACCAGGAAGAGACCCGCGGGCGGGGTCATCTCATGTGGCTCGGCAGACACGCCCTTGGCCGGGTCGAAGCCGCGCTCGGAGCGCCGGTTGAGCTCCGCGACGTACTCGGCGATGCAGCGCTGGGCGTCGGCGCCTGCGGGATCAACGCGGCGGATGTCGATCTCACCGGCGGTGAGTAGCCGCTTGACCGTCCGCATCGCGTTGAGGAGAGCGTCGCGGTCGTCAGGCTCGAGCGGCTCGAGAATCGAGGCGGCCAGCTCGTCGCTGCGCCGGCTGAGGATCCTGAGCTCTGATCGCCCGCGGCGCGTTAGGCGGGCCACCCGTACCCGGCGATCGGCCGGACTCGGCGCCACCGTGGCGAGGCCCGCCGACTCGAGGGCCCGCAACAGCCGGCTGGCGTGGCCGGCGTCGAGGCCCAGGCGGGCGCGCAGCGACCTGACCTCGCAGCCGGTGATCCCGATCTCCCACATCAACCGATCCTGGCCCAGCGGGCGACCGCTCCCGAGATAGCGATCGTTGAGCGCGCCGATGCGCTGGGTCACGACGCGGTTGAAGCTGCGCACGTGCGCGACCTCGGCCTCAGTAGTAGTGCTCATTCTCTGACTCTAGTCAGAGAATTGCCGGTCCGTCAAGCGAGCCGCTTCTCGAACCAGTACGCCGCGACCTGATTGGCGTTGTAGTCGGCGATCCGCTCGTAGCCGGTGGCGGTGAACAGCGCCACCGAGGCTGGCTGCTTGGCGCCGGTGTCCAGGCGGACCGTGTCGTAACCCGCGTCACGGGCGGCAGCTTCCAATCCTTCGATGAGCGCTCGGGCGACACCGAGGCGGCGGCCGGCCGGCGCGACGTAGATCCGTTTGATCTCTGCGGTCCGCTCGTCGAGCCGCTTCAGCCCGGCACAGCCCACGGCGGTTCCGTCGCGGTAGGCGACGAGCCAGCGGCCATCCGGCGGCGCCACGTCTTCTTGGGTCATCCGCGGTGGCACGTTGGGGGACCACTCCGGGTACATGGCCTTGATCTCGGCGACGTAATCCGCGATCAGTCGCGCCGAGGTCGGGGTGTCGAAGGGCTCCTGGCGCACCTGGATCTCGAGGCCGGCGATGAACCTCGCGATCGCCTCGACCGTTTCGCGTGGTCGCTCGGTTGGAGGTGAGTGCTTGCAGTCGAGATGTAGCCGCGTCACCGCGCCTCTCGCGCGCTGTTCGATCGCGTCGAGCTGCGCCAGCGTGCCGTACTGATCGTGCTCGCCCTGGATCAGCAGCAGGGGACAGGTGATGCGTTCGAGCTCGCCGGTGATGTCCCACTGTGGGAAGGCCGGGTCGAGCCACACGTCGTTCCAGCCGTAGAACGCGGCGTCGGGGTCGAGGTGGTGGCGGGCGAGTCTGTCCCGCAGGTCGGTTGTTTGGTAGGCGACGCGTGCTTGCTCGATCTCTTTGATGCACACCTCCTCGACGAACACGTGCGGCGCGATCGCCACCACCGCCTTCACCGGGTGATGGGCGGCGTGGATCAGCGCGATCGAGGCGCCGTCGCTATGGCCGACCAGGATCGGCTGGTCGATGTGCAGCTCGGTGAGGAGCTCGGGAAGCGCCTCGAGCGCCTCCTCGTGCATGAACGCCGGCGTGCGCGGCTTGGCCGGCGGATCGGACTGGCCGTGCCCGAACCGTGAGAACGCGATCGTCCGGCGGCCTGTGGCCTGCGCCAGCCGCTCCGGAAAGCCTCGCCACAGCCCGACCGATCCGAGGCCCTCGTGGAGCAGCACCAGCGGGGCCGCGCCGGCGCGGCCCGGGATGTCGAGCAGCTCGAGCCGCCCGCTGCCGAGGGTGATCTTCGTGGGTGTTGTCTGGCTGTCCGTGGCCGGCGCAGGTTAGCGCCGGCGAGCATGTTCACAGGCGCTTGGGAAATAACTCGCGAATAGTGCGAGTTACTTCCCAAACGCTGGCACTCAGGCGGCGCGCGCGGCTCCCGCGGGACGACCGGACTCGAGCGATTCGAACCATCCCCGCGCCGGATCGGACCACGCCGAGTGACGTCCGGTGAACAGGTCATGGGCTTCCCGCCGCGGCCAGCCAACCGGCAGAAGCTCGGCCGGAAGATCCGGGTCGAGGAACGGGAACTTCCGCCACGCGTGCACCAGCAGGGTCTGCATGCGGAAGTACGCCTCGCCCGACGACGGCCGGATCGCCGCGAAGTCCTCGATGAACGCCTGGTACTGCGAGCGCACGGCGTCGAGGTCCCAGGCCGTGGCGGCCACGTCAGAACCCCGCCCGAGCATCCCGAGCGAAGCGACGAACGACGTGGCCATCGCCGCCGGAGCTTCCGAGACCGCGGCGCGCAACTCGGTCTCGCGCGAGACGTGCGGCGTCAACCACACGCCGCCGCCCATCGACCCCAGCCCGGCCCAGGCCAGCCGCGTTCGCAGCTGGTGGCGAACCTCGCGGCGCGATTCGGGCACCCGGAGGATCAGGACCAGCCAGCGACCATCCCAGTCCGAGGGCGAGCCGAACGAGTAGATGCGCGAGGCGCCGGTCTCGAGCAGCGACGCCGCCCGTGGACTCAGCGAAACGCGTGCCCGCCGGCCGACCCGCGTGGTCTCGAGCCACCCGCCGCGCACGCTCCGGGCCAACGCCTGACGGGCGGCCTGCGAAGAGTGACCGACCGACACCAGCGCATCGACCAGCGTCTCCTGCCACACGGGCTCACCTCGGGGCAGGACGTACTCGCCGAGGATCGTCAGCAGCAGCGACCGAGCGGCCGGGGCGCCTACCGATCGTCTGCGGAGCTGGTCGTCGATGACTCGAACTCCTCTCGGATCGCTTCGAAGTACGTGTTACACGTCCGGCAGCGCACCTGGCAGGTGATGATCTGGCCCGCCCAGGGCGACACGACCTCTACATCGTCGGACTCACAGAACGGGCACCTCAACCTCATCGCCGGAGCTGCTCGTCCCAATCCGACCACTCCGCCGGCTCGTCAAGCGAAACACCGTCGACCAGCGGCAAAAGCCAATCCCGCACCTGCGCCCGGATCGCGGCTGGGCTCGACGCCACCATGCCGGCCTCCATGGCCTCGCGATAGCCCGGATCATCGTCGGGCCCCGGCCATCGCGCGGCCGCGGCCCACATCTCGTCGATCCGCTGCACCAACAGCTCGAGGTCCGTCCCGCCGACCCGCCCGATTCGCCGCGCCCACGCCTCGGCGTGGACCTTGTGGGCGCCCTCCTCCTGAAGGATCTTCCGGGCCCGCTGAGCGAGCGGCTCGATCGAGCTGTCTCGCGCCGAGGCCACGAACGTCGTCAGTACACCGTCGACGACCAGGTTGGCGGCGATGAACGACGCCCAGTCGGGGAGCTCGGACGAAATCACCGGCAAAGAGTTCCCGGTGTCCATTCCCGAATCCGAGCGCTCGACCCCGAGCTTCGCCAGCACCGGGTATGTCGATCGCGCGTGCCCGAGCTCGTCCTGGGCCATCGCCGCGGCCGCCACCGCAGACTCGATCGTCGGCGCGCTCACCGCCCACTCGCCGTAGCGGCGCCCGAGCGCGCTCTTGTTGTCGGCATACGAGCCGATCAGCGAGATCATCGTGGCGCTCACGCCCGGATCGCCTCCCGGATCGCGCCGCGCGGCACCAGGATCATGTGAATCCACGGCTGCTCGTCGTAGATCGCGCGGGCCGACACCAGCGCCAGGTCCTCGTCCTCCTCGGTAACGGTGCCCACGTGGTGCAGCGGCTCGGAGTACTCCTTGCGCGCGAAGACCTCCCACACGGTCTCGCCGGACCGGCTCACACCGCGATCCCCAGCTCGCGCATCCGCGAGCGCGCGTCGTCCCGCAGGCGGGCCTTGGTCCAGATCGGATCCCACACGACCTCGATGGAAACCTCATCGACGTCCGGGTCGGCCAGCAAAGCGGAACGGATGTCCTCCTCGATGAACTCCATCGCTGGACAACCCATCGCCGTGAAGGTGATCTGCAGATCCGCGCGTCGCTCCGACTCCACATAGGCCAGCGACACGATCAGGCCCATGCCCACCACGGACACCGGGATCTCGGGATCCTCGACGCCACGCAAAGCCTCCCAAAGTCGCGCTTCGACCGTCATTTCCGCAGCGACGTCGTCTGATAGCCGCGCTGGAGCGTCCGCACGTAGTCCTCGTTCATCGGACCCCGCGCGCGCCACCGCGCGATCACTTCATCCCACGAAATCGCGCCCTCATCGAGCAGCCATTCCCGCTTCTCTTCGTCAAAGCGCGCGGGGAACGGACAGTCGATCACGTAAACATCTCGCTCGATGGCGCGATGGGCGGGCACTTGGATACCTATCTCATCCATAAAAGGAACAACCTCCGACATCCACCACTGCCGGAGTTCATCGTTCGACTTGCCCTTGAACCCGTAATCCAGCTGCTCCGAGTGCTGCTTCAAAGAGTCGGGCAGTCCGAACCACTCCAAGGTCAGGATGAACATCCAGTCGATCGCGGCCTGCACCTCCGCGCGCCCAGACTCCTCCTTACACAGCTTGCGCAGCCAGGTCCGCCCATGCCGCAGATGGAAGGTCTCCTCCTTGTCGACCTTGGCCAGCGCCCGCTTCCATGGCCCGAACGTGCTCGACTGGTACACGTCCGACAACAGGACGAACCCGGCCTGGTCGTACAGCGCGTTCGCGCACACCAGCTCGACCCACGAGTTCAGCGGCACGTCGAACGCGTACGGGTACTTGAACGAACCCGCCGGACGCTCGTACACCAGCTCGTCCATGTCCACGCCGAGATCGCCGAGCAGCCGGTAGCCGATGTGGGCGTGCGCGAGCTCGTCCTGGATGATCGACATCGCCGACCCGAAGTTGTTCAAGGCCGGGGCATGCTGGGCCGCGCGCAGATACGCGGGCGCGCTGACGAACTCGGTGTCGGCCGACACGGTGAGGATCCGGCGCATGCCCTCCAGGTACTTGGGGGACATGTGCTGGAGGCCCTCGACCAGCTTGCCGGCGGCCAGGTGCTGCTGCACCTGCTCCTCGGTCCACGGCGCGAGATCTTCGATCGAAACGTGTGACACTTGACTAACGTCCGGCATCGTATAGTCTCTCCACGGTGAGGTCAAGTGGCGACGATCGTTGAGCTCGACGGCATCGCTCCGACGATCGGGGAGGACGTCTTCCTGGCCCCGACCGCGGTCCTCGTCGGCGACGTTCGCGTCGGCGATCGGGCCAACATCTGGTTCGGGACAGTGCTGCGCGGAGACGCCAGGAACTCGCACATCGAGATCGGCGCCGGGTGCTCGATCCAGGACAACGCGGTCATCCACTGCGCCGATGACCTGCCGACCGTGATCGGTGCCGACGTGGTCGTCGGCCACGGCGCGATGCTCGAGGGCTGCACGGTCGAGGACGGAGCGCTGATCGGAATGGGCGCGATCGTCCTGCAGCACGCCAGCGTCGGCCAGAGGGCGATGATCGCCGCCGGCACGGTCGTGCCCGAACGCGGCGAGATCCGCCCCGGCGTCCTCGCCGCCGGCGTTCCCGCGCGCACCCTGAAGAGGGAGCTGTCCGGCGCAGCGCTCGCTTGGACCGAGTCGGCGGCCGCCCACTACCAGGAGCTCCGCGAGCGATATTTGAGAACCGCAGTTCCAAGAGAGGAGAACCAGCGTGCCCGAGATGCTGATCGGAGGTGAGTGGCGCCAGGCCGCCGCTCACGAGGAGCTCGAGGTGGTCAACCCGGCCACCGAGGAGACCGTGGACAGCGTCCCGGCCGGATCGCCGGAGGACGTCGAGCTGGCGGTCGCGACCGCCAAGCGTGCATTCACCGACTGGTCCAAAACCGACATCGAGAAGCGCGCCGCGATCCTCGCCAAGGCCGCCGACCTCATCCAGGCAAACGCCAAGGACCTCGCCGCGACGCTGACCTCCGAGCAGGGCAAGCCGATCGCCGAGGCGATGGGGGAGGTGACGCACCTCGCGCACGGTGTGCACTTCTTCGCGGAAGCGGCGACAAAAACACGCGGTGCCTACCAGGATCTCCCATCGACCTTCGGCCCCGCCTACGGCATGGTCATCCGCCGGCCGATGGGCGTGTGCGCAGCGATCACGCCGTACAACTTCCCCCTCACCCTGCTGGGAACGAAGGTCGCGCCGGCGCTCGCCTCCGGCAACACGGTGGTGGCCAAGCCGGCAGCCACGACACCGCTGGCCACCCTGCAAGTCGCGAAGCTCTTCTCCGAGGCCGGCGTACCCGACGGCGTCCTCAACGTAGTCACCGGCCGCGGCAGGGACATCGGCGACGCACTCGTGGGCCATCCGGATGTCAGAAGAATCGCGTTCACCGGATCGACGGACGTCGGCCGGCGGGTGGCAAAGCTCGCGGCCGAAGACCTCAAGCGCGTGACCCTCGAGCTCGGCGGCTCAGACCCGGTGATCATCTGCGCGGACGCCGATGTCGACGCCGCGGTCAAGGCCGTGATCATCGGCCGCTACTGGAACGCCGGCCAGGCTTGCCTGGGCTGCAAGCGCGTGTTCGTGCACGACTCGGTCTACGACGACTT
This sequence comes from uncultured Solirubrobacterales bacterium, assembly GCA_963834675.1. Classification (GTDB taxonomy): domain Bacteria; phylum Actinomycetota; class Thermoleophilia; order Solirubrobacterales; family Solirubrobacteraceae; genus Palsa-465. Next base: position 1,092,873 of record CAWICS010000004.1, on the reverse strand, counting down.
CGTCGGGCAGCTCACCCAACGCGTGGCGCGCTACGAGCCCGGGGACGGGACAACCAAACCCGAGAAGCCCAAGCTCCGGATGGGGCCGATTCACACGAAAGAGGGCCGCGACGAGCTGCTCGCGCAGATCGAAGACGGTGGCGGCGAGCTGCTGATCGGCGGTGGAACCGGATCAAGCGACAAGGGCTGGTTCCTGGAGCCGGCAGTGATTGCGGAGCCCAAAGCGGACTCCCGCCTGAACCGCGAGGAGGTGTTCGGGCCCGTTCTGCCCGTGTTCCGCTTCACCGACTTCGACGACGCGATCATCCGTGCCAACGACACTCCATATGGCCTCGGATCGAGCATCTGGACGCATGACGCCCGGCTGATTCACCGCGCGGCCCAGGAGATCGACTCGGGCATGACGTGGGTGAACCAGATCCACTATGGATACGACGAGCTGCCGTTCGGGGGCGTCAAGGCGTCCGGGTACGGCAAGGAGCACGGAATCGAGTCGCTCGATTCCTACGTGGAGATCAAGTCCGTCGTCGTGGGAGGGCTCGCATAAATGGCTGTCACGTTCACCAACGACGGTCCGATCGGGTTCATCACGCTCGACCACCCGCCGGCCAACTCCTACGACCTCGCCTACATGAAGGAGTACTCGAGCGCGGTCGACGAGGCGATCGGCGGCGCCACACGCGTGGTGATCGTCCAATCAGCCAACCCGAAGTTCTTCTGCGCGGGCGCCGACATCAAGCGCTTCATCGAGGGCGACATCGAGGCCAACATGGAGATGATCCGGGTCAGCCAGGACGCCTTCCGCCGGATGGCGGCGGCCCAGCAGGTGTTCATCGCCTACATGGCCGGTCATGCGCTCGGGGGCGGGCTCGAGATCGCCCTGGCCTGTGACATCCGCCTGGCCGCGACCGGCGGCTACAAGATGGGCCTTCCGGAGGTGAGCCTCGGCATCCTTCCCGGCAACGGCGGCACCCAGCGCCTCACGCGGCTGATCGGACCATCAAGGTCACTCGAGCTGTTGCTCACCGGCCGCACCTACTCTCCGGAGGAGGCTCACCAGATGGGCCTGGTCGCGCACGTCTACGACGCGGAGAGCGCCGAGGCCAGCGTCCGCGAGTACGCCGAGCGCCTGGCCGGCGGTCCGGCGCTGGCCATCGCGGCGATCAAGCGCTGCGTGCACGAGGGAGGCCAACGCACCCTTGACGACGGGCTGAAACTCGAGGCCGAGCTCATGGAGAACCTGTTCCGCACCAAGGACGCCGACGAGGGGCTGCACGCGTTCGCGGAGAAGCGCAAGCCCGAGTTTGTGGGCGCATGAGCACGAGCGTCCAGACCACCTACGCCGGCTCGTTCATCGCGGGCGCGCAACACGAAAACGCCGGCAACCCGCTCGACGTCGTCAACCCGGCCGACGGTCGGGCCTTCGCAAACGTCGCGGCCGCGTCGGCGGCGGACGTCGACGCCGCCGTGCAGGCGGCTGCCGAGGCGCAGCGTGAATGGTCCGCCAAGGCCGTGTCCAAGCGGGGCGAGATCCTCGGCCGCGCCGCCCACCATGTCGAGGAGCATCTCGACGAGCTGATCCCGCTGCTCACGAGAGAGCAGGGCAAGACCCTCCGCGATTCGAAAATCGAGATCACCAAGGCGATCGACACGCTCATGCACTACGTGGGCCTGTCAAAGTCGCTGCGGGGTGCCCACACGCCGAACCTCGACCCCGGCGTCGAGGGCTACGTGCTTCGTAAGCCGCTCGGGGTTGTCGGCGCGATCGTGCCCTGGAACTTCCCCACGACGCTGCTGTGCAACAAGCTCGCCCCGGCGCTGGTCGCCGGCAACACGGTGGTGGCCAAGCCCGCGGCGACTACGCCCCTGACCACGCTCCGCTTCGCCGAGTTGCTGGCCGAGGGCGGCCTCCCCGAAGGCGTCTTCAACGTCGTCACGGGCAAGGGCAGCGAAGCGGGCGAAGCGCTGGTCACGCACCCACTCACACGGAAGATCGCGTTCACCGGCTCCACTCCGGTCGGCGAGCAGATCATGGCCAAGGCCGCACGCGGAACCAAGCGGGTCACGCTCGAGCTCGGCGGCTCCGACCCGATGATCATCTGCGACGACGCCGATCTGGCCGCAGCCGCGAGCGCCGCAAGCATGGGCCGCTTCTACAACTGCGGCCAGGCCTGCCTGGCGATCAAGCGCGTCTACGTGTTCGAGTCGGTGGCCGACGAGATGATCGAGGCGATCACCGCGAAGGCCAAGCGGCTGAAGGTCGGGCGCGGCGACGCGCAGGGGACCCAGATGGGCCCGATGCACACCGACGCCCAGCGTGCCGAGGTGGCCGGGCAAGTCTCGAGATCCGTCCAAGCCGGGGGACAGCTCCTGACTGGCGGCGGCCCCCCCGACGACCCCGACCTCACCGACGGTTTCTTCTACGCGCCCACGGTGGTCTCAGACCCCCCGCACGACAGCGCGATGGCCACCGAGGAGGTGTTCGGTCCGGCCCTCCCGATCTGGCGGGTGGCCGACCTCGACGAAGCAATCGCGAGAGCCAACGCCTCACCATTCGGTCTTGGATCAAGCGTCTGGACGCGAGACCTGAACCGAGCCCGCGAGGCGGCGAACCGCATCGAGGCCGGCTACACCTGGATCAACTCACGCACCAAGGTATACGACGAGCTCCCGTTCGGCGGCTGGAAGTCGAGCGGCTACGGCAAGGAGCACGGCGAGGAGGCGTTCGACTTCTACACGGAGACGAAGTCGGTCGTGCTGGGCGCGTCGTGAGCGACTCGCCCGACCTGTGGGATCGGGCCTCGCTTCCCGATCCGGTCATCCCGCTTAAAAATAGCTTCGAGGGCTGGCTCGGGATCGAATGGCTGACGCTCGACCACGAGTCCGCCCATGTCCGCTTCGAGGTCCGCGAGAACCTCAAGCAGCCGCTCGGTCTGCTTCACGGCGGCATCTACTCGGCGGTGGCGGAGACCGTGGCCTCGGTGGCCACGGTCAACGCGGTGTGGGAGGACGGCTACGTCGGGTCGGGGCTCAGCAACTACGCGAGCTTCCTGCGCCCGGTGGCCGGCGGCACGCTCGACGTGGTGGCCAAGCTCCGCGGTCACGACGACCGAGAGTGGACCTGGGGGCACGAGTTTCGCGACGAGCAGGGCCGGCTGTGCGCGCTGGTCGACGTGACGATCGCGGTCCGGCCGGCGCCACCCCGATAGCTCACTCTGCTATCTCTGGGGGCGGATGTTCGATGAGCCTCTAACAACCTTGAGGGGACCGCTCGCAGGTCGCTACCCGCCCGCGGCGACGATGGTCGTGTTCGCGCTCGTGCCCTTCCTGGCCCTGTCGGCCGCGCTTCAGCCGTTGACGCCGGTCATCGCCCACCAGCTGCACATGAGTGCCCAGACCATGAGCCTGGGCTCGGGCATGGCCAACGCCGGATACGCGATCGGCACGGTGCTGGCGGTCCAGTTCGCGCAGCATCTGCCCCAGCGGCGGATGATGGTCCTGTATGCGGCCGTGCTCGTTATCGGCTCGGTCCTGACCGCTGCGGCCCCGAGTCCCGGGTTGTTCATCGCCGGTCGAGTGCTCCAGGGTTTCTGCACGAGCCTCCTTCTGATCGCGGCCGTTCCGCCGCTGGCGCTCGGTTTCGGACTCGAGCGACTGCGCGAGACCGCGGTGATCATGAGCCTGTGCATCTTCGGGGCCGTGGCGCTCGGTCCCACGGTCGGAGGGATCCAGGCGCAGGCCAACGGCTGGCGGCCGCTGTTCTGGGTCGTCGCGGGCATCTCGCTGGCCGCGCTCGTCCTGTCAATCCTCACCTTTGAAGACTCGCCTCCGATGGATCGCAGCGCGCCGTGGACCCCCGGCGTGATCGCTCTGGCGGCCGTGGGCTGCGTCGCGGCGTTCTACGGCTCCTCCGAGCTGCTCACGCATCGCTTCCTCGCCGCCACCACGATCGCTCCGCTGGCCGGCGGGCTGACGCTGATCGTCCTGGTGATCGCCCACCAGTACCGCTCACCGCGGCCGCTGCTGACGATCCGAAGCATGCTCTCGAGCACGATCCCCGTGGCCGCGATCTGCCTTGCCCTGTTCGCCGCCGCTGCCTCGGTGTCGGCGACCGCGCTGACCGCGTCCCTGCTCACCGATCGCTACGGACCGCTCCATCTCGGCCTTCTCTTCCTGCCCGAGCTGGCCGGCGCCGTGCTCACGGCGTTTGCCCTGGGCGCCGTGATGAAGACCCGCGGGATGCATTACCTGCCCCTGGTCGGCATGGCCTTTCTGGCCGCGGGCATCGCGGTCTTCCGGATCGAGCTACCGCCCAGCCAGGGCCTGACCCTCCTCGGATCGGGGCTGACCGGCGTCGGCCTGGGCGCGAGCGTCGCGCCGGCCTTGTTCGTGGCCGGTTTCTCGCTGCCGGCCAACAACCTCCAGCGCGTCTTCGCGATCGTCGAGCTGATGCGAGCGGTCGCCGCGTTCATGATCGCGCCCCTGTTCGCGCACTTCGCCGCCACGGTCGGCGCCAGCGCGATCGCCGGCACCGGCATCGCGCTGTGGATCGGCTTCGGCCTCGCCATTGCCGGAGCGCTGGTCGCGGTGCTGTTCTACGCGCTCGGCGGCGCGCGGCCGCAGACCCCCAAGCTCGAGCGCTTCATCAACATGGAGGGGCCGGCGTGGTACTCGCCGCCGTTGCTCGCCGCGGTCCGCGGGCGGGCGAGCGCCCGAGCGCCCGTCGAGGACCCGGCTCGGCCGTAGGCCCCGGCCTAGGCCTAGGCCGGAGTGATCACCTCGGGCGCCGGCGGGTCCGCGTAGAGCCGCTCGACCTCCGCTGCCCGGCACTCCAGGCACCGACGCTGGTTCAGATAACCCTTGTCGGTGATCTCGCCGGCGTCGAGGCTCGGCGGTGTGTCGAGCAGGAGGAGGCGCTCGATCCGCGCGGCCGATCCGACGTCTTTGTTGACGCGACTCAGCGCCGAGGCCAGGCGCTCGCGCAACTCGGGGCCGCCCAGCTCGCGCGCCTCGGCCTGGTTGACCCACGCCATCGCCGCCACGTACTCGGCGTCCTGGCCACAGATCACCGCGTCGTTCAGGACCCCGGCGGCGCTCAACAAGCGCGTGCGCAGCGACCCCACCGCGACCCAGGTGCCGGTGAGCAGCTTGAAGTTCTCGGAGATCCGCCCGTCGAAGGCCATGCCGCGGTTCGGATCCTCGGCATCGAGCAGCTTGACCGCGTCGCCCGAGCGGTAGAAGCCCTCCTCGTCGAAGGCAACCGAAGCCAGCTCGGGCGCACGGTAGTAGCCGGGCGTCACATTCGGACCACTGACCCGGATCTCGAGCCGGTCGCCCACCGGCGCCAGCTTGATCGTGCAACCGGGGACCGGCACGCCGATGCAGCCGGTGGGGGCGCCCAGGTAATGCATGCTGGTCGCGCAGGGAGCGGTCTCCGTGGTGCCCCAACTCGAGGTCAGCGGCACCTCGTGATCGGCATGCTTGGCCGCGAGCGCCCGCAGACGCGAAGCCAGCGCATCGGGCAGGGCGGCGGCCGCGTAGAACATGAAGCGCAGGCGGCTGAAGAACCGCTCCGCCAGCTCGGGATCGTTCTCGAGCGCCGGCGCGAGCAGCGCGTACCCGGCGGGGACGTTGAAGTACAGCGTGGGGGGCACGTCGCGCAGAGCCGAGAGCGTGCGCGGGAACAGCGGGGGCGCCGGCTTGCCTTCGTCGATGTAGATCGTGCCGCCGTTGAACAGCGCCAGGTTGAGGTTGTGGTTGGCGCCGAACGTGTGGCTCCAGGGCAGCCAGTCGACCAGCACCGGCGGCTCGTCGGCCAGGAACGGCCAGATCGCCTGAAGCATGGCCTGGTTCGAGCACAGCATCCGGTGAGTGTTGATGACCCCTTTCGGGACGCCGGTCGATCCGGATGTGAATAGGAGTTTTGCCACAGTTTCCGCGCCCGGACCGGGGTCGCCATCGAGCGGGCTGTGGCTGGTGAGCAGGTCATCGAAGCGGAGCGCACCGGGCCGGTCGCCCCGAGCCACGAGCACGTTTGGCACAAGCTCCCCGAGCGCATCCAGGGCGCCGGCAAAGGCTCCGGCGTCCTCGGCAAATGCGAGGCCCGGCTCGGCGACCGAGGCGATCGCCTTGATCCGCGCGTGGTCGGAGCTCTGGAGTGAGTAGGCGACGCTGATCGGCATCACCGCGACGCCGGCGGCGTAGGCGCCGAGGCTGATCAGCAGGTGGGCGATCGAGTTGGCCGAGAGGATCATCAATGGCTTGTCCGGCCCGAGCCCGAGCTCCAGGACTGCGCTCGCCAGGGCATCGGCCTTCCTCGTGGCCTCGCCGTAGGTGAGCGTGGTCCACTCCTCCGACCCGGCGTCGCGCTCGGCCGCCAGCGGGCGGTCCGGATGCTCGGCGGCGCGCTTTCGCAGCACGGCGGCGATCGAGGGCTCCCATTCGGTCAGCGGCATCCGCGAGCGCAGGAGCACCGAGCCGTCATCCCGGCGCTCCATCTCGATGTCCGGTGGCGCGAAGGTCCTCATGCCCGGTCCAGAAGCGTCGAGAGCACGATCAGCGTCCGCGTCCGCACGATGTTGGGGTCGCGGCGCAACCGCTCGACCAGCCGCTCGAGGTGGTCGATGCTGTCGACCCGGACCCGGATCACCGCGTCGGCCTCGCCCGAGACGGTGAACGCGGAGACGATCTCGTCGACCTTGGCCAGCGAGCGCCCGACGTCGGCCGGCGAGGTGCGGTCGGCGCAGTAGATCTCGATCAGCGACTCGATCCCCTCACCCAGCGCGCGCCAATTGATCCGCGCCCCGTAGCCGGTGATCACGCCGTCTGACTCGAGCCGGTCCACGCGGCGCTTGATCGCGGTGGCCGACAGCCCGACCTCACCCCCGATATCCGCGAACGTGCGCTTCGCGCTTTCCTGCAGCAACGCAACAATCTTGCGGTCAATGCTGTCTATAGGGCGACTGAGCTGCACGTTGATGCCGATCGACTGCGTCTTGGTTGCGCGGAGCCTACCACCGGGGAACATTCCGCACATGACCGCTACCGCTCTGCCCCATGACGTCACGAGCGGCGCACTGCTCGAGCTCGACGGCGCCTCGCTCACCATCCGCGACGCGCTCGAGGTCTCGCGCCGTGGACGCACAGTTCAGCTGTCCGACCATGCCGCCGACGCGGTCCGGGCCAGCTGCGACCTCAAACACGAGCTGATCGCCCAGGAGATCCCGATTTACGGCGTGACCACCGGGTTCGGCGACAGCGCCCACCGCCAGATCTCCCCGGCCAAGACGGGCCGCCTCCAGCAGAACATCCTTCGCTTCATGGGCGTGGGGACCGGACCCATCGCGCCGCCCGAGGTGGCGCGGGTCACGATGCTCCTGCGCGCCAACACCCTGTCGAAGGGCAACTCGGGCGTGCGCGTCGAGCTGATCGAGCGCGTGCTCGACCTGCTCAACCACGACGTGACGCCCTATATCCCCGAGCGCGGGTCGTGCGGGGCAAGCGGCGATCTTGCGCCGCTGTCCTATGTGGGCAAGGCGCTGGCCGGCGATGGCCGCGTGCTGTTCGCCGGCGCCGATCGCGAGGCCGCCGGCGTGCTCTCCGAGCTCGGGCTCGAGCCGTTCCTGCTCGAGGCCAAGGAGGGACTGGCGCTGACCAACGGGACGTCGTTCATGAGCGCGTTCGCCTGCCTGGCCGTCGGCGCGGCGCGCGAGCTGGCCGATCTGTGCGACCTGATGACCGCGATGGCCTCCGAGGCGCTGCTCGGCAACCGCGGCCACTTCAACGCGTTCCTGTTCGACCAGGCCAAGCCGCATCCGGGCATGGTCACCTGCGCCCGCCACATCCGCGAGCTCCTGGCGGAGTCTCAGCTGGCGGCGGATTCTGACGAGCTGTTCCCGGGCGGCCTGGACGGCGCCGGGTTCCGCGAACTCGACCGCCACGTCCAGGACAAGTACTCGATCCGCTGCGCCCCCCACGTCAACGGCGTCCTGCGCGACGTGCTCGACTGGGTCGAGCGGTGGATCGAGATCGAGATCAACTCCTCCGACGACAACCCGCTGTTCAACGTGGACGGCGGCCGCGTCGAGAGCGGCGGCAACTTCTACGGCGGCCACATGGGTCAGGCCATGGACTCGCTGAAGGTGGCCCTGGCCAACCTGTGCGACCTGATCGACCGCCAGATCGAGCTCGTGGTCGACGAGAAGTTCAACCGGGGCCTGACCGCCAACCTGATCCAGCGCTTCGAGCCTGACCATCCGGAGGCCGGTCTCAACCACGGCTTCAAGGGGCTTCAGCTGTGCGCGTCGGCGATGACCGCCGAGGCCATGCACCTGTGCGCTCCGACCACCATCCACTCGCGCTCGACCGAGGCCCATAACCAGGACAAGGTCTCGATGGGCACGATCGCCGCGCGCGACGCCCGGTCGATCGTCGAGCTGGCCCAGAACATCGCCGCGATCCACCTGATGGCCTGCTGCCAGGCCCTAGAGCTACGCGGCGTCGAGAAGGCCAGCCCCCGCACCCAGGAGGCCGTCCGCCTGGTGCGCGAGCACGTTCCGTTCTTGGACCGGGATCGCTACCTGGACGAGGACATCGCGACCACCGTCGCGCTGATCCAGTCCGGTGCGATGTCGGGTTTCCTGGGGTAGGTGCTGTTGGGGCCGGGGGCAACCGTTGCCGCCCCCGGCCCCCACACTCGGCAGCTACTACGCAGCCCTGCGGCCGAGTGTCAGCGGCCGTGGGGCAATGCGGAGCAGGCCGATCATTCCCGTGAACTGAAACAGCCTCTGAACGTAAGGCGGCTCCGATGTCACGGAAAACCTTGCCAGTCATACGGTCCCGGACCCGAAGGGGCCCGGCCCCGGGAGACAATTGTCGCCCGGCCCTCCCGGTTCGTCTATCCCCAATATCGAGGATGGACCGACCCGAGGTCCAGGCTGATCTCGCCCCGCTGCAGGCCGAGTGAGATCGCGTGGGCGCGATTGCGGGCGCCGAGCTTCTCGAGCACGTGACGGACGTGCGTCTCGACGGTGGAGCTGGACACGCTGAGCTCCGCGGCGATCCAGGAAGTGCCCCAGCCGCCGGCCACCATCCCGAGCACCTCGCGCTCTCGCTCGGTGAGCCTCTGACGCGCTTGGGGCGCTTCGGCGACGCGACTAGGGCCGCCAGGCGGGAACATCAGGACCGACAAGTGCAGACCGGGCTCGACATTCGCGGTCGCGCTGTACTCGACTTCGACCCGACCGCCGTCGGGCATCAGCAGCTCGAAGGTCCCCTCCTGCACGCCGTCGCGTAGGAACGCTTCCCAGAGCGCGTCCATGTTCGACCGGCTCTCGGGCGGCGTGAGGTCATCCACGCGTAGGCGAAGGACCTCCGCTTCCTCCAGTCTCAACAGCAGGCATGCGGCCGAGTTAGATGCGACGAACCGTCGCTTCTCGTCCGCGATCACCATCGGGACGAGGCTGCCGAGAAACGATGCTTTGCTCCACTCGAAATGCCCCTGCGCCGAAGCCTCCAGCGGGCACGATACCGAATCTGCGCCACCGCAACCGGCTGACCCGTGGCGTTCACGACTTCACGCACGAGGGCGGTAGGGTGGTTTCACCGTGAGGGCACAATCGGCTATCGGTAACCGGTGCGGATGCTTCATCATTGCTTCCCGAATGGCTATTAGGTATTAAGTAGGGAAGCTCGCATGAGCAGGTCTGCCACCGATCTCGCTGTCTCCGGAGTCGCGCCACCAGTCGATGGCACGCGCGAGCGCATCCTCGAGATCGCGCTGCGGTTGTTCTACGCGCGGGGCTACACGGGCACGAGCGTCAACGCGATCGCGCGTGACGCAGGCCTCTCCGCGCCCTCGCTGTACTGGCACTTTGAATCCAAGAACGAGCTGTGCTTCGAAGCGGTCCGGAACGAGCTTCTCCGGTTCGTCGAGGGTGTCGAGCGGGGAGCCGAGGGTGAGGACCCACGCGAGCGGCTAGGCGGATTCGTGCGCGCGTACGTGCTCCTCAAGCTCGGGCAGAGCCGGCGTCTGGAGCGTCCGGGTGCAGCAATGGGCTACCAGCAGCTGCGCAATGCACTCAAGCCGGAGCGTGGTCGCGAGATTGACGCACTCCAGCGTCGGGTGCTCGACCTCCTGCGCGGGATCCTCAAACAAGGACGCGAGGGTCGCCTCTTTACCTTCGGGGATCTGTCGGCTACGTCGTTCGCGATCATCACCACATGTGAGTATGTGTTCTTGTGGGTCCGGCCGGGCGGTCTCTCGCCTTCGAAAATCGCCGACGAATACCGCGGGCTCGTGCTCGCCATGGTCCGCTGCGCCTGAGCCAGTCGGGCTTGCCGCGGCCCATCCCACCGCACGTTCGTGAGCGCGACAGAGTGCCGCTGGATGAGGTCCCGGGCCGCCCACGAGGCCTTCTTGACAGCCTTCCCTAATAACCGCTAGGGTGCTCCCTAATGAGTATTCGGGAATGACGGCGTCCCGCCGCTAGCGATCGCATGTGGCGAGCGGGGTCGTCGAGGAGATACACGCGTGGGACCGCCGGTAGATAGCCAAGGCCCAGATGGTCGATCGGTCGTCAGCACCGCCGCGTCACTGGAGGAGCTCTACGACCGTCCGCTGGACGTCATACGCAGGAAGCAGCTGTCCTTCCTCGATCGGCATTGTCGGAAATTCATCGAGCTCTCACCCCTGCTGTTCCTTTCCACGGCAGCGGGAGACGGCAGCTGTGACGTCACCCCGCGCGGCGATCCGCCTGGCTTTGTGTCGGTTCTGGATGAGCACACCCTGCTCTTGCCCGACCGCAAGGGCAACAACCGTTTGGATTCGCTGCACAACCTGCTCGAGAATCCGAGGGTTGGGTTGGTGTTCGTGGTCCCCGGCATCAACGAGGTACTGCGGGTCAATGGCTCTGCGCAGGTCATTGCCGACCCAGAGCGGCTGACGTCGATGGCGATCCGTGGCCGAGCCCCGCGGAGCGCTCTGCTGATCAAGGTTCACGAGGCGTACCTCCATTGCGGGCGGGCGTTCAGTCGGGCGCAGGTGTGGGATCCGGATCGCTTCGTTGCTCGCGGTGCACTTCCGCCCCTGTCCGAGATGCTGGCTGATCATTCCCGCGCGTCCCGCGAGGAAAGACTTGTGCTCAAGGAGGGGGAGGACGCTGAGCTCTACTGACGTCCGGCCGTGCCCGGCGTTAACTAACCAGCAAGCCTGACATGTCTGTCGACGTTCCATCTGATCCTCGGCACGAGGAGCGGGCTTTGAGCCCGGACGTGCCGGCGACGCCAACCTCCGGAGGACCGTGGCGCAAGCCCCTAGCGCGCTACGGCGTGGTCGTCGTCATCGTGATCACGTTTGCGATCTTCAGCCTCCTGCGGCCTAGCGCTTTCTTCACCGCGGTCACGATCAAGGGCATCTTGCGGGACTGCGCGCCCCTGATGATTGCGTCCCTCGGTATCACCTTCGTCCTGGTGATGAACGACTACGACCTTTCGGTCGGCGGCCTGATCAGCCTTTGCGCCACTGTCGTTGTCGTGCTCATTTCGCCCGCCTACGCCGGGGTCAACTACATGGTGGCGATTCTGTTGACGCTGGTAATCGGCCTGGCGCTGGGGCTTCTTAACGGCGTACTGATCTCCTACTTACGCTTACCGTCTTTCATCCTGACCATCGCGATGGGCACGGTATACACCGGCGCCGGCCTGCAAATTGTCAATAGCCAGAGTGTCTATCAGGGCATCCCGCAGGCGTTTATCAACATCGCGAGCGGAACATTCCTCGGCTTCTCCAATCAGGTTTTCATCGGCGTCGTGATCCTGATCATCGCCTACGTCGGCCTGCGGCACACGGAGGCGGGCCGATACATGTACGCGATCGGAGGCAATCCCGAGGCGGCCCGTCTGTCGGGTCTCCGGGTTCGCGTGCTGCGCACAGCTGGGTTTGCCCTCGTCGGCTTGGCGGCGGCGATCGCCGGCATTCTGATCAACTCCGAAGCGGGAGCGGCCAATCCCGATACGGGCGTGGGCTTGCTGCTGCCAGCTTATGCCGCGGCGTTTCTGAGCTCGAGCATGTTCCGCGTCGGTCACTTCAGCGCTTTGGGCACGGCCGTGGGGGCGTTCTATCTGCAGATGATCGGGACGGGGTTGACCATCCTGAGCCTCAGTGGCCCGGTCGTTCAGATGATCCAGGGCGGCATATTGGTTGGCGCGATCTTGGTGGCGCGCTTGAGCAAGGCGACCGATGTCTGAGACCGGACAGGCGCTGGTCTCGATGTCTGGCCTGGTCAAGCGCTATCCGGGCGTGTTGGCACTGGCCGGGGCCGACCTGGATCTCCGCAGGGGCGAAATCCTCGGACTGGTCGGGAAGAACGGTGCCGGTAAGAGCACGTTGATCAAAGTCTTGGCGGGCGTGGAGAAGCCCGACGACGGCGAGCTCCTGATCGATGGAGCGCCGCCACCCGCTCACTACGCCTCGCACGTCGCGCACCAGATGGGTCTGGCGTTCGTACATCAGGAGATCGGCAACTTTCCGGGTCTCACCGTGGCGGAGAACATCGCGCTGGGCGCGCGGTATCCGAGGCGCCTTGGTCTTTTCATCGCAAGCAGTCGGCTCCGCGAAGGGGTAAGAGAATACTCCAGCGGTTGCGCATGGAGATTGACCCGAACGCTGATGTCGCCGAACTTACAACGGTTCAACAACGTGTCGTGATGATCGCCCGAGCGCTGTATCACCGCGCCAGATTGCTCGTCCTCGACGAGCCGAGTACCGCCCTGACCGGACGTGAGATCGAGCAACTGCATACGATCGCTCGTCAGCTCCGAGACGACGGCGCGTCGATCCTCTATGTATCGCACCGCCTGGAGGAGATTCTGTCGCTGACCGATCGCGTCGCGGTGATGCGCGATGGCCGGGTCATCCTCGAGCGACCCACGCGCGAGCTCAGTCATCGCGAGCTGGTGGAGGCGATTGCAGGCGGCGCGACGCCCGCTGCGGGCGCCGATCGGACCCGCGCCGAGTTCGAGACGCCACCCGCAAAGTCGATTCCGCTCCTGAGTGTCAGACACCTCACTCGGCCGCCGGTCGTCGAAGACGTCAGCTTTGACCTCTATGCGGGCGAGATTCTCGGTCTGGCAGGCCTGACCGGCTCCGGTCGCACCGAGGTGGCAAGGATGCTGTCCGGCGCTGACCGCGCGACGGCTGGTTCGGTCGAGGTGTCCGGTCGCGAGCTCCGGCTCAGGTCGCCCGCGGATGCGATCCGTGCGGGGATAGCCCTGCTTCCTGAGGACCGGCGCTACGAGGGTTTGGTGCTGGACTTCGGCGTGCGCGAGAACGTGACGCTGGCCAGCCTGCCGGAGCACAGACAAGGTCGCTTGCCGCTCGCGTCGCGGCGCAGCGAAGCCGCCGCGACCGAGGAGATGGTGTCACGGCTGGCGATCCAGACCCCGACGATCGAGCAGCAGGTTCGCCGGCTTTCGGGTGGCAACCAGCAGAAGGTCGTGGTCGCGAAGTGGCTGGTGCGACACGGTCAGCTGAAGGTTCTGATATTCGACGAGCCCACTCAAGGCGTCGATGTCGGCGCGAAAGAGGAGATCTTCCGGCTCATTCGGCAGATCGCGGACCGAATAGGGGACGGCGGCGATCGTCATCTCGTCCGAGTTCGAGGAACTCACGCGTTTGTGTACTCGGGTCATTGCCCTACGTGAAGGACAAGTCGCCGGTTCGGCCGAGGGCAAAGACATCACCGAGCAAATGCTCGTTTCGCTGGTCTACGGCGAAGGCCCAGGAACCAACGTGGAGGGAGTTGATCGTGTTGATGCACCGTCGTAAAAGCAAGCCGGACACAAATCGATGCCGCACCCGGCGTGGCGCCCCGTTGTTGTTGGCGGTCATGGCGCTTGCGTTGTCAGTCGCCGCTTGCGGATCGTCGGGCTCGTCGTCGTCCTCGGCATCCTCGCCGTCGAGCAGCGGTGGCTCCGGGAGCTCGAGCACCTCGAGCTCCTCGACCACCTCGAGCAGCAGCTCTTCCAGCGCGCCCAGCGTTCAGTACGCCTATGCCGGCTCGGCACAGGACACGGCCACCGCGAAAGCCGACGGAGCCAAGGCCGCGGCGGCGCATGCCGCGGCACCATCCGGGAAATCGATCGGTGTCATCGAACTGTCGGGTACGTCGGCCGAGAGCATCGACATCGTTGCGGCCGTGCGCAAGATCGCAGCGATGTTTGGCTACAGCGTGAATGTCTGCGATCCGAACTTCGATCCGCAGAAGGTTCCGCAGTGCGCGACCTCGATCGTGGCCCAGAAACCAAGCGTGATCTTCTCGGTGAGCACCAATCCGGGGCCTTTGGGGTCGGGGTTCCGCCAAGCCGCCTCGCAGGGGATCCCGTGGTTCGGCGTGGTGAGCTCGCCGACGCCCGCACCGGGGATGTACGACTACGGGAATAACGGAATCGCGCTGTCGAAGCTTCTCGATCCATACGTGTTCAAGCTGATGGCGCAGAAGGATCCCGGCGTTTCGCCGCTGGCGGTCTTCGCGATCGACGCGCCGACCGTGGGTCTCGCCAGCGCCAACGAGGGCACGCAGTTGGTCGCGGATGCTAAGGCGAATTCCAAGATCCAGCTGATCAAGCACGATCTCGACCTGGCGAATGCCGTTCAGGACACCCTCAGCACCTCGCACCAGGCGCTGGTACAGAACCCGAAGCTGGCCGGTATGTGGACGCTGTGTGACTTCTGCCTGCCGCTCATGGCGCAGACGGTGCAACAGGTCGAAGGCCACAGCCCCCACACGGTCGTCGCGGGCATGTACTCGAATCCGCAGTCGGTGGCCGACGTGCGCAGCGGCACCGTCGACGCTGTCGCCGACTATCCGTGGGCGTTCTCGGTGTGGGCGGCCATGGACCAGACGCTCCAGCACTGGGCCCATGGGACGAAGATCGGACCAGCACTCACATCGCTCCTCCCAAGCTACGGCCTGCCGTTTTTCCAGCCGTACATCATCACCAAGAGTAACGCCGGTACCGGACCGATCCCAGTCTACGGTCCCGACTTCGAAAGCTACTTCACGTCAAAGTGGAGTAAGGAGTTCGGGGTGAAGTAACTGTGGCGGTCAGCGCAACCCGCATCGCGGCCATGTCCGCGATGCGGTTGGGCGCGCGAACCCTGCCCCTGCGAATCTGGACGTGCCTCTATGACCACCCAACCCCAGGCGCTGTATCGCGAACAACACAACGAGGGTCTGCGGGTGCTGTTTTGCATCGGCGTGACGCAGAACTTCTTCGAACAGGAGAGCGAGCGGGTCTCCGACGTGATCGCCGCCATCTCGGACGGTTTCAGTGACCTGAAAGGCCGATTTGGGATCAACGTTCTCGGCACGCTCGACGACGACGAGCTGATGGTCGGCGCCGCGGCGGGGTGGCCGTGGACGGCGTACATCCTCGCTGACGTTCCCGACCTGGCGGCGGCCAAAGCGATCTGCAACCTGATCCGGGAAGTCCCGGTGGGCAAGCACCGGCTTTGGCGCTACCTCAGGGTCGAAGCGCGCGTCGGCCGTCAGCTCTTCTTCGGCAATGAGTAGGCCGCGCGTCGCAGTGGTCACTGGTGCTGCGCAGGGACTGGGCCAGGCCATCGCCGACCGGCTGGTCCGCGACGGGTACCGTGTGGCTTACGTGGACATCAACGACCAGGGATGCCTCCAGGCCGCGCAAGCCCAGGATCCCAGTGGCGAGACGGCTGTTGCCATCCGTGCCGACGTGCGGGCGCTCGACTCCGTCGAGGCCTGCTTCGGAGAGGTGCTCGGACGCTGGGACGCGGTCGACGTGTGGGTGAACAATGCTGCCCGCACGGCCAGCCGGCCCTTTCTCGAGATCGATCCGGAAGAGTGGGATGACGTCCTGGCCGTCAACCTACGCGGCACCTACTTCGGATGTCGCGTGGCCGGCGCGCACATGTGTGAGCGCCGATCCGGGCGGATCATCAACCTCGCATCGCTCGCCGGCCAGTGGGGGAGGAGCCTGACCGGGGCCCACTACTCCGCCTCGAAAGGGGGGATCCAAGCCCTGACCCGGACCGCGGCCACCGCGTTTGCCTCTTCGGGCGTGACCGTCAACGCGATCGCGCCCGCAGCGATCGAGGGTCCGCAAGCGGCCGCGATGCCCCCGGACAAGCTCGCGGCCTACGCTGAGCAGATTCCGGTCGGCAGGCTTGGGCGACCCGACGAAGTCAGCGCGGTCGCGGCCTTCCTGGCCTCGGAGGAAGCATCGTTCATCACCGGCGCCACCTATGACGTCAACGGTGGCATGTTGATGCGCTAGGTGGAGACCGTGGAAGCCTCGCAACCCACCTCCAGGTCCGCGCCATCCGCTGTGCGCGACGTGGATCCAATCACGCTCGCCGTCGTGCGCGGCGCACTGGAGACCGCGCAGCGTGAGATGACCTTGACCATGGAGCGCACGGGCCGGTCGAGCGTTCTGACCGTGTCACGCGATTTCTCCAACGCGATCTTCAACGGGACGCCGGAGATGATCGTCCAGGGCCAGGACCTCCCGATCCATCTCGGATCACTGATCCTCGCGACGCAGACGGTGGCGGAGTACTTCGCCGATGACGTCCATCCGGGCGACGTCATGTTCCACAACGACCCGGCCTGGAACGGCAGCCACATCGCCGACTGGTGCATGTACAGGCCAGTGTTCATCGATGACGAGCTTGTCTTCTGGACCGTGAGCAAGGGCCACATGGCGGACTCCGGTGGCCCCGCACCGGGCAGCTACAACCCGGACGCGCGTGAGATCTACGCCGAAGGGCTGCGAATCCCGCCGATCAAGATCCATGACGCTGGGCGCGAACGCAGCGACATCCTCAACCTGCTGCTGTCAAACACCCGCACCCGCCGCAATCAAGCCGAGACCTGCGCGCTCAGCTTCGCGGTCAACGTTGCGCGGCGCATCTGCAGGCTCTGGTGAGCAAGTACGGCAAGGAGGAGGTCAAAGCATGCGTCGCTGCGCTGCTCGATCTCGCCGAGCAGCAGATGCGTCGGGTCATCTCCGATCTGCCTGACGGCACGTTTCGCGGCAGGCGCTTCGTCGAGGATGTCGGCCACGGTTTCGGCGATCAGGAGGTCCAGGTCACGATCGATGTCCGCGAGGACCAGCTGCGAGTGGCGCTCGAGGCGCCGGAGCAGATTCCCTTCTACACCAACTCCTATCGGGCCAACACCACGAGTGCGGTGTACCTCGGGCTGATCATGTTCCTGCAACCTCGAGGCGCCGTTCAATGCCGGCATGTACAGGCCGATCGAGATCGACTACGGGCCGCCCGGATCGCTCGTCAATGCGGCCGAACCCGCGCCTCATGTGGCTTGCACGACATGTCCGGCCGAGACGATCACCGATGCCGTGCGTGACACCCTCAGCCAGGGAT
This sequence comes from uncultured Solirubrobacterales bacterium, assembly GCA_963834675.1. Classification (GTDB taxonomy): domain Bacteria; phylum Actinomycetota; class Thermoleophilia; order Solirubrobacterales; family Solirubrobacteraceae; genus Palsa-465. The sequence continues at coordinate 1,075,457 of CAWICS010000004.1, read as the reverse complement.
ACCCCGAGAGGGCAGTCGCCGGCTGGGGCCACTGCTCGGCGGTGAATTGCGCCGGGCAGGACCCGCGCCACAGGCGGGAGTACGTGCACATGATGGTGTCGAGTCTCATGTGCGGTGCCGGCGCCGTGCGAGGCATGGACGGATGGCATGGCGTGGGGCCGCAGGCCGGCCTGGGCGGTGGAGCGGCCGGCGACATGGAGATCATCGAGTATCAGTATCCGCTCGTGGTGCATCGCTACGGGTTTGCCACCGACTCCGCCGGCCCCGGCCGATGGCGCGGGGGATCGGGTCTGGTGCACGAGGTGGAGGCGCTCGACCACGAGATGACGGCCGTGGTGTGGGGCGAGGGCCGCAAATATCCCGCGTCGAGCGTCGGAGGCGCCGCGAACTTCAGGCGTCGAGAACCGCGTGTGCCGCGTCGAGGTGATCCGTTCAAGCGGGACGGCCGAGCCGGTCAGCCGGAACTGCGTGCTCACTCTCGAGCCGGGTGAGCGCTTCGTCACCCGCAGCGCGGGAGGCGGCGCGATCGGCGATCCGCTCAGCCGGCCGCCCGAGGAGGTGCTGGCCGACGTGATCGACGAGTTCGTGTCGGTCGAAGGTGCCCGAGAGGACTACGGCGTCGTCATCGACTCCGCGACGATGACGATCGATGCGGCGGCGACGGCGCGTCTCCGTGCCGAGCGTTCGTGATGGGGTTCAGGATCGGGATCGACACGGGCGGTACGTTCACCGATCTGGTGCTCGTCGATGGCCTGGGTCATGTGCAGATCTTCAAGACGCCCTCGACTCCGGACGCCCCGCCGGAGGCGATCAGAAACGGCCTGAAGCTGATCTCTCAGGAGCTGGGGATGTCGATGGCGGAGCTGCTCGCAGAGTGCGAGCTCATCATCCACGGCAGCACCGTGGCGCTCAACGCCCTGCTGCAGCTAAAGGGAGCCAGAACGGCGCTGCTGTGCACGCGTGGCCACGAGGATTCGCTGGAGATCCGCAACGGCCACAAGGAGGACGGCCATCGCTACGACTTCGCCTATCCGGCCGCGCCCATGTTGGTCCCGCGCCGGCTGCGCATACCCATCACCGAGCGGGTGCTCAGCGACGGGACGATCAGGGTTCCGCTTGACGAAGCCGACGTGCACGCGGCCGTCGGCACGGTCCGGCGCGAGGAGATCGAAGCAGTCGGGATCTCGTTCATGTGGTCCTTTATCCGGCCCGAGCATGAGCTTCGAGCTGCTGAGCTTCTCGGCGAGCAACTGCCCGGCGTCGACCTCACGTTGTCGTGCGAGCTGCTGCCGCAGATCCGCGAGTACACGCGCACGAGCACCGTCGCGGTCAACGCCTACGTCGCGCCGACGCTGTCCAGGCACATCGAGGCGATCGAGGCGATGCTCGACGACCTCGGCTACACCCGCCGGATCCGCTACGTGCAATCGAACGGAGGCATTACTTCCGGTCAGGTACTCGCGCGGCGAGCGGCATCCGCACTCAACTCCGGTCCCGCGGCGGGACCGACCGCCGGTCTGCATTACGGCACCCGGCTGCACCGGCGCGACGTTCTGACCCTGGACATGGGCGGCACGAGCAGCGACATCTCATTGGTCCGCGATGGCAAGGTGGATCTCGTCAAGGACATCGATATCGGGCGCTACCGAGTCGGTCTTCCGCAGGTCAACGTGATCAGCATCGGCGCCGGGGGTGGATCGATCGCTTCGACCGACATCCATGGGATCCTGCGCGTCGGTCCGGAGAGCGCAGAGGCAATCCCCGGCCCCGCCTGCTACATGCGGGGCGGCGCTCAGCCGACTGTCACCGACGCGCTCGTGGTACTGGGTTACCTCAGCCAGACCGCGCTCCTCGGCGGGCGGATGCCGATCGACGCGGCAGCCGCCACCGCCGTGGTGACCGAACGGGTTGCCCACCCGCTCGGCATCTCGCCAGAGGACGCCGCGCTGGGCATCTTCAACGTGGTCAACGCGAACATGATCGGCGGCATCCGCTCGGTCTCGATCGAGCGGGGCCATGACCCGCGGGACTTCGCGCTGGTTGCCGGGGGCGGCGCAACGTCCGCACACGCCGGGCGCCTGGCGGCCGATCTGCGCATGCCGCAGGTCATCATCCCGAAGGTGGCCTCGGGCCTGTGCGCGTTCGGCGAAGCCGTGGCGGACGTCAAGCACACGTACCTCGGGTCATACCCGTCCGTACTGCCGGAGGTCGACCCGGCACGGCTCAACGCCCTGTTTGCCGAGCTCGAGCAGCGCGGCCGTGAGGAACTCGCCGCGGAGGGCTTCGCCGCCGACTCGGTCTATGTCGAGCGCGCGATCGACATGAAGTACATCGACCAGGTCCACGAGTGTCGGGTCGAAATTCCCGTCGATGAGATCAGCGTGGCGAATATCGACCAGATCGAGACAGCCTTCCACCGCCGTCATGAAGCCCTGTACACGTACTGCGAGCCGGATAACGTCGCCGAGTTGATCAACGTGGAAGTCAACGTGTTCGGCCGGAGTCCGCACGTCGAGCTATCCGGTGCCGAGCCGGGAGGAAGTCAAACGCCCGTGGCCCGTGAGCAGCGTATGTGCTACTTCGAAGAGAACAGGCAGTTCACCCCGACATCCGTCTTTGACGGGGCATGGCTGACGGTGGGTGACCACATCGACGGCCCGGCTGTCGTGGAGGAGGATACAACCACGATCGTCGTGTTTCCCGGCTGCGCGCTCAGCCTGGTTCGCGACGATGTCTACGTGATGGAGGTGTCGTGAATGAGTACGCGCGAGCTATCGCGAGAGCTCCAAGAGCTTTGCGCGGACCACGCCCCACTCGTCTGCCATGGGGTCGACCAGTTCGAAATGACCGGCCTTGGGCAGCGGCAGCAGTTCGACCTCGTCACCGCTCGCGCGCCCCGCGGCTGCCATCTCATCATTCGCCTCCCAGTGCACATCAGCGGTGCCACAGGCGAGCACGTACCGGAAGCCGAGCGGGAGATGCATCCGTGGTGAGGCCTGGTCCCAGCGCTCTGGCACCTCATCGGGTGAGCCGCCGAGCAGCCGCGCGATCATCCCGTTGTCATCGCCGGTGGCGTTGGTGGCCGCGAGATCTACGACACCAGCCAGCGAAACCACGGCACGTATCGGGATGCTCGCGCCAGGCGCGGCGAGCAGCGCCAGGTGCCCACCGGCCGAGTGTCCCGCCAGGATCACGCGCTGCAGATCGAGCGGGAATCGCTCGCCCAGCTCGCGCAGACAATCCAGCGCGGCCAGCACGTCACCGAGCGGTGCCGGCCAGAGCCCGCCGGGATCGCCGATTCGCCGGTACTCGACGTTCCAGCTCGCCACACCGTGCGCGGCAAGGTCGACACAGAGGTGGCCGGCGTGGGTGAGGTTGTAGATCGCCTGCCAGTAGCCACCGTGGATGAACACGACCACAGGATGTGGGCCCTCGCCGGTGGGCAGCCGCAGATCGCCGAACTGCAGTGGTTGCTCGCCGTAGGTCACCCGGGCATCGGCGTCAGGCGGCGGCGGGTCGCGGAGGATCTCAATACTCGGTCGCGTGGCCATGAGTAATCCGGATCTGCGTCTGGCGGTGGACACCGGCGGTACATTCACCGATCTGGTCATCGAGGGTCCCGAGGCTCAGCTGCGCGTCTACAAGCGCCCAACGAGACCCGACGATCCGATCATCGGCCTGCTCGACGTCTTCGAGGCGGCGGCCGTCGACCACGGACTGTCGCTGCAGGAGCTGCTTGGGCGTAGCGAGCTGCTCATGTTCGGAACGACCAGGGCAACCAATGCGATCGTGACCGGATCGACGGCGCGGACAGCGCTGCTGTGCACGCGGGGCCATCCCGACATTTTGCTCTTTCGCGAGGGCGGCGGCAGAACCGCCCTGTTCGACTACAACCAGGAATATCCCGCGCCCTACATCCCCCGCTCGCTGACCTTCGAGGTGCCCGAGCGCATCCTGGGCGATGGATCGGTACTTGTGGAACTCGACGAGCAGGCGGTCCGGGCCATCGTCGCCGATCTCGTCGACCGAGAGGTCAAGGCCGTGGCGGTGTCGCTGCTGTGGTCGATCGTCAACCCGGCCCATGAACTTCGAGTGCACGAGATCCTGATGGAGGCTGCTCCCAACCTCGCGGTCACTCTCGCGCATCGCCTCAATCCGAGTATCCGGGAGTACCGGCGGACCTCATCGGCGGCCATAGACGCCTCGCTGAAGCCACTGATGACCCAGTTCCTCGGCCGGTTGGAGGAACGGCTCACGGCCGAGGGGTTCAACGGGCGCCTGTTGATCATGACCTCGTCCGGAGGGGTACTCGACGCGGCGGCGGTGGCAGAGCAGCCAATCCACTCGATCGGCTCGGGCCCGGCTGCGGCACCGGTGGCGGGGCGCTACTGCGCGAGCTCAATGGGAGTCGGATACCGCACTGGTAACCGACGCGGGCGGCACGACCTACGACGTCAGCCTGGTGCGCCGCGGCGAGATCCCGTGGACGCGCGAGACGATCGTCGGCCACCCGACCTACGGGTACATCACCGGCTTTCCATCCGTCGATGTGAAGTCGATCGGTGCCGGCGGAGGATCGATCGCGTGGGTCGACGAGGGCGGCATGCTCCACGTCGGGCCGGAGAGCGCCGGGGCCGACCCCGGACCTGCTGCGTACGCACGCGGTGGCGACCGTCCGACAGTCACCGACGCCGCCATGGTGCTGGGCTACATCAACCCGGACTACTTCCTCGGCGGAACTATGGCGGTGTCGGCAGAGCTCGCTCGCGCCGCCATAGAGCGTGGAGTGGCCGATCCGCTCGCTACGGACATCCACACGGCCGCATCGGCCATCCTCGAGCTCGCCATCGAGCACATGGTCACGGCCATCGAGGGATCACGCTGCGCCAGGGCATCGATCCGACCTCGGCGCTAATGATCGGGGGCGGCGGCGGCGCGGGCCTGTATTCCGTCGGCATCGCGCGCCGCCTGGGTATCCGCAGCATTGTGATTCCCGACGTCGCCGCCGCGCTGTCGGCGGCCGGTGCCCTGCTGTCCGATCTGCGGAGAACCTTCGTGGTCACAGAACTCATGTCGAGCGAGCGCTTCGACGGCAAACGCGCGGCGACCATCATGGAGCGCCTCCAGTCGCAAGCCGGCGAATTCATCGCCGCCGCGGGAAGCGGGTCGCCGCAGCACGAAATTCGCTTCTCCGTCGAGGCTCGGTACGCCCATCAGGTCTGGGAGATCGAAGTTCCGCTTCGGACCAACCGGCTTGACACGCCCGAACAGCTGGATGAGCTCGCGTCAAGACTTCCACGCCGCCCACGAGGAGCTCTTCGCCGTACGGGACGACGCAGCACCGGTCGAGATCGTCTCCTGGCGCGCTCACGCGCGCTGCGTCCTGCGTCGTCGGGACCTGGTCGGGGTTCGGCCCGAGCCGTCGTCGCGGCCAGTGGCGGCGCACCGTCGCGTCTATTTCACCGGGCTGGGGCACGTCGACGCTCCCGTGGTCATGCTCGAAGCCGCAGCGGTGGGTGAACGGCTGATCGGGCCGATGATCATCGAGTCGCCCGTGACGACCGTGGTTCTCGACCAGCTCACGACGGCGACGCGCTTGGCGAGCGGATCGCTTGTCATTGACCCATCGGCCCAACCTGAGCACGGAAGGTGGTTGCTCGACGATGAGCTCCGCACGCTTGCCTGAGCCCGAGAAGACATCGCCGCTCAACCTTGCCCTGCTGAGCAACCGCTTCGACGGTGCTGCCCGGGCGATGATGAACACCCTGTTGCGGACCGCAAGGTCAGCGATTCTCAACACCGCACGCGACTTCTCCTGCTGCATCCTGACCGCGGACCACGAGATGCTCGCGATGGCCGAGAGCCTGCCCATCCACGTCATGAGCGGTCCGGACCTCATCGCTCGCTACATGCAGGAGACTGCACCCGGTGCTGGAACGCGGTGACGCGTTCCTGCACAACTCGCCCTACCACGGGAACTCGCATGCTGCCGACTGGTGCGTCGTGGTGCCGGTCGTCGACGATGACGGCGTGCATCGATACACGGTGTTGGCCAAGGCCCATCTCGCCGACTGCGGAAACTCGATCCCGACCACTTACGTCGGCTGACGCCCAGGACGTCTACAACGAAGGAGCGCTCATCTTTCCCGTGCGTCAGGGTGCAGGAGGAGTACCGCGATCTCGAGGACGTTCTTCGGATGGCGCGCGTCCGGATCCGGGTGCCCGATCTCTGGTACGGCGACTTCCTCGCCCTGCTCGGTGCGGCACGGATCGGCGAACGCGCGCGTGCTGGCGCTGACCGGCGAGTGTGGTCCTGACGTGCTGGCGAGCTACGCGCGGGACTGGTTCGACTACAGCGAGCAGCGCATGATCGCGGCCATCCGCAAGATCCCCGGTCGGAACCGCAGTGCGCAAGAGGCGTCACGACCCCGTGCCCGGAATGCCCGACGGTGTCCCGGTCAAGGTGTCGGTCAACAGTCGACCCCGAGGCTGCTCGAATCGAAGTGGACCTGCGCGACAACCTCGACTGTCAACCCTGTGGGCTGAATCTCACCGAGGCAACGGCCCGCACTGCGGCGATGATGGGCGTGTTCACCGGCCTTGGCACCGTGGTCCCCCCGAACGCGGGCAGCTTTCGCAGACTGCACGTCCATCTGCGCGAGAATTGCATCGTCGGCATCCCAAGTCATCCCCATAGTTGTTCGGCTGCTACTACCGACCTCTCGGAGCTCACCGCCAGCCTCGCCGCTCTCTGTCTCGGCGACATCGGCGATGGTTTCGGCCTCGCGCAGATCGGTCGTGCCCAGCCCGGCTCCATGGCCGTGATCTCTGGCCGAGACCCGCGCGATGGCGGAACACCATTCGTGAATCAGCTCATCCTCGCCGTGACCGGTGGCGCGGGCTCGCCAACCGCGGACGGGTGGCTGACCATTCTCGGCATCGGCGCCGCGGGCTTTCTGTTCCGCGACAGCGTCGAGATCGACGAGATGAAGTATCCGATGGTCGTGCACGAGCAGCGCATCATTCGCGACAGTGAGGGCGCGGGGCGTTATCGGGGTTCTCCGGGTGCCCTGGTCGAGTACGGCCCGATCGAGGGATGTGAGCTCGACGTGATCTACCTCAGCGATGGCACCTACAACGCATCGGTCGGCGTGCGCGGTGGTCTGGCTGGTGGCCGCGCCTCGCAGCGCAAGCGGAGCGCAGACGGAAGCCGCTCGGATGAGCTTGGCGCCTATGCCCGCTTGCGCCTGCGAGCAGGCGAGACGCTCGTAGCCGAAACGTGTGGTGGCGGCGGCTACGGCGCTCCGATTGACCGCGACCCGAGGCGGGTTGCTCAGGATGTGCGAGAGGGATGGATCAGCCGTGAGCGCGCCTATGCCACCTACGGCGTCGCCATCTCCGACGATGGCAGCGTCGATGAGGCGGCCACCCGAAAGCAGCGGCTCGAGCTGTCCCCCGGTTCGGAGCCGCGATGACAGCCCTCACCGGCTGGCGCGACCGGTAGACCCCTCCGACGCGGTACCGGGCCAGGGCTTCCTCTCGTGCCGCCTTGTGATCGACGATCGGCGCCGGATACTCGCCGCCGCCGTGTTCGGGGCCGAGCTCGGGCACGTAACGGCGGATGTACGCGCCTTCGGGGTCGAAGCGCTCCTGCTGACGCGCCGGGTTGAACATGCGCCGGAAGGCCGGCTGCGGGTCGACCCCGACCGAGGCGACCCACTGCCAGTTGCCGTTGTTGCTCGCCTCATCGCCGTCGAGCAGCAGGCGCATGAACCAGCGCTCGCCCCACCGCCAGTCGATGCCCAGATCCTTGGTCAGGAATGAGGCGACGACGAGCCGGGCCCGGTTGTGCATCCAGCCCTCGCGCCGGAGCTGGCGCATGCCCGCGTCGACCAGCGGATAGCCCGTGCGGCCCGCGCACCACGCCTCGAAGCGCTTCTCGGCGCGACTCCATTTAATCGTTCCCCGGTAGCGCTCCTGGTGCTCGGTGCGTGCGTTGTCCGGGAAGTGCAGGAGAACGTGGGCGTAGAAGTCGCGCCAGCCCAGTTGCCGGCGAAACTCCTGGCTGGGCACGCGCTCCTCGAGCTCGCGGGGGGACAGGCAGCCGAAGTGGAGGTAGGGCGAGAGCCGCGACGCGCCGTCCTTGGCGAGTAGGTCGCGCGTGTCACCGTAGCCGGCAGCCCGGTCGGCGACGAAGCTCGCGAGGCGCTTGCGGGCTTGGCTCTCCCCGCCCGGCATCGGATCCTCGACCTCCTGGCTGAGACCGAGGTCTTTCAGTGTCGGGAGCGCGCCGGGATCGAGTCCGGCGGGCGGCGGCGGGAGCCGGCGGGGCGCACGGTAAGGCGGCCGCCTTGGGCTGCGCAGCCACGCGCGATGAAACGGTGTGAACACCGTGTACGGGGCGCCGGACAGCGTGCGGATGCTGTCGAGGTCGTCGTGGGTGAACAGTCCCGGGTGCTCGTGCATGGCGGCGCCGCTCGCCTGGAGGGCCGCCGCGGTTCGGCGATCGCGACCCCGGGCGAATGCGCTCACGTCGGCGCTGAAGTGGACCGCGGTTGCGTTGACCTCGGCCGCGAGCCTGGAGAGCTCTGTCTCGGGGCGCCCGCGACGGATGATCAGGCGGCTGCCACGGTCGCGCAGCGAGCGGTCGAGATCGGCCAGGCACTCGAGCAGGAACTGGGTGCGTGGACCCGAGGCGTGGCGCCCCTGGAGCAGCCGGTCGTCGAAGCAGAACACCGGTACGAGGTGGTCGGCTTGGTTGCGCGCGGCCTCCAGCGCCGGGTGGTCGTGGATCCGGAGGTCGCGCCGCAGCCACAGGATGCTCGTCACGCTCACGCCAGTAGTTCCCTCACCGCGGCGTGCCGGTAGGCGAAGATCCGCGCCAGGTCGCGCTCCACGAACAGGGCGTGGCCGAGTTCGCCGAGCGGCCCGAGCGGCAGCGAGTAGCGGACGTGATCCTGCACCAGGGTTCCGCCTCCGGCCACTCGGAACTCGTGGCGGTGATGCCAAAGGCGGTACGGCCCCTTGACCTGAACGTCCTCGAAGGCCCGGCCGGGCTCCCATCGCTCGATCCGCGAGATCCACCGAAGCGGCAGCCGATGCAGACGCAGGCGGTACTCGATCATCGTCCCGGCGCCCATCTCGATCGGCTCAGGGGTGACGAGACCGAAGGCGAGCCACGGCGGGGTGATCCGCTCGAGGTTGTCGGCCCGGGCGAAGAAATCGAACACCTCGCCGAGCGGCCGCCGGACCAGCTGCTCGCGGTGTAGGTGGTGGATTCGCGGGTATGAGTCGAACATGCTGTTGACTATTATCTATACAACATGAGCGCCAACTCGGTCGACACCGTGCTGGACCGCAGCATCGCCCTCGGCTACGGGAACGTCGGACTGCACGTCCGCCGTCACCTGCCCGGCTGGCCGGCCGATCCACCCAGGATGGACGGCGCCGTCGTTCTGATCACCGGCGCGGCATCGGGCCTCGGCCTGGCCAGCGCGCGGCGGTTCGCAGTGCTTGGAGCGAGTGTCCACGCTCTGGCTCGGGATCCAGCGCGGGCCGCCCAGTCGGTGGGTCAGCCCGAGGCCTGCGACCTCAGCGACCTCGGCGCCCTGCGGGACTTCGCCGAGGACTTCGCCCGCCGCGAGCCGCGACTCGACGTGCTCGTCAACAACGCCGGTGTCATGCCCGGCGACCGGACGCTGTCGCCGGATGGGCATGAGCTGATGTTCGCCACCCACGTCCTTGCGCCACTCGCGCTGACCACGCTGCTGGCTCCGACACTTGGCCGCGTCATCAACGTCAGCTCCGGCGGAATGTATGGGCAGTCGCTTCCGGTCGGCGACTGGGAGTCCGAGCGCACCCGCTACAGCCCGAAGCTCCTTTATGCCCGGACCAAGCGCGAGCAGATGGTGATCACGGAGTTTATGGCCGAGCGCCTGCACGACCGCGGGGTGGTCGTCCATGGCATGCATCCGGGATGGGTCGACACCGAGGGAGTGCAGCGCTGGATGCCAGTGTTTCGCAAGCTCACGCGCCCGATCATTCGCACCCCGGACCAGGGCGCCGACACGATCGTGTGGCTGGGTGCCGCGCCTGAGGCCGCCGCGCGGACCGGATTGTTCTGGCACGACCGCAGCCCCCGCCCGACTCACTACCGCCTCGGCGCCTCACCTGACTCCGACGGCGATCGCCAGGCCCTCTGGCGCTACTGCGAAGACGCGCTGGCCCGCGCCGGAATACCGTCGCTATGAGGCCGCGACGGCGTAGCGGACCATCCGGGTGCTGAGCTGGATGGCCGAGCGGAGCTCGTGCTCGCGGGCCACCGGCGCGTCGTAGAGCCGCTCGCGCAGGTCCGCGAGGACGCCCGAGCCGGCCTGGCTGGCCAGCCGCCAGCACACCTGAGCGGCCATGCGCACGGCCGGAGCCTCGACCGTCCACGCCGTCTCGAACATGCGCTCCCCAGCTACCTCGCCGGGACGCTCCCAGCCCGTGAGGCAAGCGGCGAAGCTGGGCGACTCGCAGACGACGGCCCACTCACGGGCAACCGGCTCGCGGGCGCGGATCGGCACCTCCACCGGTGCGCCCCGAGGCCGGCGCACCCGCGGAAAGTCGGCCAGCACGACGGCTCGCTCGGCCGTGCGGGCCAGCTCATGCCACCGGCCCTCCGACGCCCGGTAGAAGCGCTCGCGCTGAAAGCAGCCGAACAGGACCGGGCGCTCGGCCCGGGCCAGGCACTCATCCTCGATCGCGCGCGACATGGCCAGGAGCGCCCGCTTGGGCAGAAGCTGTGGCTCCAGAGCCGGGAAGCGCTCGCGCAGTGCGGCGAATACCGAAGGCGGCTGCTCCTCGGCCTGGCCCGAGGCGAGGTCGATCGCCGCCTGGAGGGACAGGCCGCTCTCCCGCGCGCGCAGCACCGCCCCCACCCTGGCCAGGTCGAGCTCCGAATAGCGACGGTGCCCGCTCGAGCGCCGCTGGGGCTTGGGGAACCCGTGCCGGAGCTCCCACATGCGCAGCGTGGCTTCGCTGACCCCGCTGCGGGCGGACATCTCGCGCATGCTCATGCCTGGTTCGGGAGGTGAGGACGGCATGCGCGGACCGTACCGCAGAGTGCGGTCGTTGAACAGGGTGTAGAGCTTTTTCTGAACAAGTCGATAGAATGGGTCGGCAGTGAAGTTCACCCGCGCCAGCGCAAGCACCGTCCTCGTCCTCCGCGTCGCCTACGGCGTGGCGCTGATCGCCGCGCCCGGCAAGCTGACCCAGCGCTGGCTTGGCGACGGCGCCAGCGACGCGCCGGTTCAGGTCCCCTTGCGAGCCCTCGGCGCGCGCGAGGCGCTCCTGCACGCCGGAGCGCTCATCGCCCTACGAAACGGGGCGGCGCTCCGGCCCTGGCTGGCCGCGAGCATCGCCGGCGATCTCACGGACGTGATCGCCACCACGGCTGGGCGCCGCCGGCTGCCTTCTGGTTCACCCCTGGCCACGTTGGCGGTCGGCGGCGGCTCGGCACTGATCACCCTTCTCCTCGCGGGCGCGGTCGACAAGTGAAGATCGCCATCGTCGGTGCCGGGATATCGGGGCTGGTCGTCGCCCACCTCCTGCACGACCGGCATGACATCACGGTGTTCGAGGCGGCCGACTACGCGGGCGGCCACACCAACACGATCCGCGTCGACACCCCGAACGAGACGCACCACGTCGACACCGGGTTCATCGTGTTCAACGACCGCAACTACCCGGCGTTCGAGCGACTGCTCGGGCGGCTCGGCGTGGCCTGGCAGCCCTCGACGATGAGCTTCAGCGTCAGCGACGGCGTCGGCGACTTCGAATACTCGGGCGCCTCGCCCAACGGGCTGTTCGCCAAGCGGGCTCACGTGCTCACGCCGTGGTTTCACCGCATGGTCTCCGACCTGGCGCGCTTCAACCGGGCCGCCCGGGAGCTGTTGGCCCGGCCTGGGACCGACGCCGCACACCGACCGGGGCCGTCGCTGGGTGAGTGGCTCGAGCGCCAGCGCTTCTCGCGGCCGTTCATCGAGCGGCTGATCGTCCCCCAGGCCGCCGCCGTGTGGTCGGCCGATCCTCGGCAGGTGTGGAGCTTCCCGGCCCGCTTCCTGGCCGAGTTCTTCGACCACCACGGCATGCTGGGCTTCCGGGATCGACCGCAGTGGCGGGTCATCCGCGGGGGATCGGCGCGCTACGTCGAAGCGCTGACCGCGCCGTTCACCCACCGGATCCGGTTGCGGACCCCCGTGCGCGCGGTGCGCCGCGAGGACGGGGGCGTGACGGTGTGGCCGTGGAGGGGAGAGGCCGAGCGCTTCGACGAGGTGGTCCTCGCGACGCACTCCAATCAGGCACTGGCCATGCTGACCGACGCCACCGCGCTCGAGCGGTCGGTCCTCGCGGCGATCCCCTACCAGGTCAACGAGGCGGTGCTCCACACCGACGTGCGGCTCCTGCCCCGCCGCCGGCGGGCCTGGGCGAGCTGGAACTACCACTGGCGTCCGGAGCCCGGCCCGCGGGCGACTGTGACCTACCACATGAACCGCCTCCAGTCGCTGCGCGCCGAGCGCGAGTTCTGCGTCACGCTGAATCGCACCGAGGCGATCGATCCCGACCGGATCATTCGCAAGATCGACTACGCCCATCCTGTGTTCACCGCCGAGGGTGTAACGGCGCAGAGGCGCTTCTCTGATGTGAGCGGTGTGGATCGCGTGCACTTCTGCGGCGCCTACTGGGGTTGGGGTTTCCATGAGGACGGCGTGCGCAGCGCCCTGCGGGTGTCCGAGCGCTTCGGGGCGCGCCTGTGAAGAGCGCGTCGTGTATCTACGAGGGGACCATCCGCCATCGGCGGGTCGATCCCCGGCGCTCGTTCCAGCACCGGATCGCGCTGTTCTACCTGGACCTCGAGGAGCTGCCGGGCCTTCTCCGCGGACGGCTCGTGCGTCCGCGGCCCGGACCGCTCCGATTTCGCCGGCGTGACTACCTCGGACCTGAGGGCACCCGCCTTGACGACGTCGTTCGCGACACCGTTCAGGCCGAGACCGGGGAGCGGCCGGAAGGGCCGATACGACTCCTCACGCAACTGCGCTCGTTCGGGCACTGCTTCAACCCGGTGAGCTTCTACTACTGCCTCGACGCCGCGGGCGAGCGGGTCGACGCAGTTGTCGCTGAGGTGACGAACACGCCGTGGGGAGAGCGGCATGCGTACGTGATCCCCGGGACGCGCGGCGAGATGGCCAAGGCGATGCACGTCTCGCCGTTCATGGCGATGGACCATCGCTACAGCGTCCGCGCCGGCGTCCCGGGTGAGCGCCTGGCCATCCACATCGAGAGCAGCCGCAACGATGCGCCGGCATTCGAAGCCACGCTTGCTCTGCGACGCCGGGAGCTGACGCGCGGCGCCGCGGCGCGGTTGGCGATCCGCTATCCGTTCGCGAACCTCCGAGTGCTCGGGCTGATCTACGGGCACGCCGTCGGGCTGAAGGTCGCCGGGGCACCCGTCCACCGTCATCCGGCGAGGGGCCCGGCGTGATCGACCGGATCTGCCGCTGGCTGCTGTCGCTGTTCCTCCGGCGGATTGCTGCAGGGAGCCTGGTCGTGGTCGACGGCGGTTCGCGTCGCGTGTACGGCTCGGGTCCGCCGACGGCGACCATCACCGTCCATTCACCTCGCATGTGGCGTGCCGGTCTCACTGGCAGCCGTGGACTGGCCGACGCCTACGCCGAAGGGCTCTGGGATTCCCCCGACCTGGTCGCCCTGGTCAGGCTGGCCGCCCGCAATGCGGCAGGGCTTGACCGGCTCCGGCGCCGCCTGGCTCCGGTGCGCGTGCCGGTGCAGCGCCTCCGGGCGTGGCTCTGGCCGAGCACCAGGGTCCGGCGCCGGCGTGACATCGCCGCCCACTACGACCTCGGCAACCAGCTGTTCTCCCGCATGCTCGACCCGACGATGAGCTACTCGTGCGGGGTGTTCGAGGGCGCCGGAATGGGGCTCGAGGAGGCGCAGCTGAACAAGCTCGAGCTGATCTGCCGAAAGCTCGAGCTCGGACCCGACGACCACCTGCTCGAGATCGGGACCGGATGGGGCGCGCTGGCCATCCACGCCGCGGCCACCCGCGGCTGCCGCGTCACCACCACGACGATCTCGCGGGAGCAGTACCACCATGCGATCACCGCCATCCGACGCGCCGGTCTCGACGATCGAGTCACCGTGTTGCTGCAGGATTACCGCGACCTGACCGGTCACTACGACAAGCTCGTCTCGATCGAGATGATCGAGGCGGTGGGCTGGCGCCACCTCGGGGCGTTCTTCGCCAAGTGCTCGGAGCTGCTGGTCTCGGGCGGGGCGATGCTGCTACAGGCGATCGCGATCGACGATCGGGCCTACGAGGTCGAGAAGGCCTCGCGCTCGTTCATGAACACCCAGATCTTTCCCGGGGGCTGCCTGCCTTCACTCGAGCTGATGACCCGCGGGGTCGCCCGGCACACCGACATGCAGATGGTGCACCTGGAGGATCTGACTCCGCACTACGTCGAGACGCTGCGCCGCTGGCGGGGGAACTTTGCCGACCAGGCCGGGGAACTCGACCGCCTCGGTTACGACGAGCGCTTCCGCCGGTTGTGGACGCTGTATCTGGCCTACTGCGAGGCCGGCTTCGCCGAGCGCCGCATCCTTGACCTTCAACTGCTCCTGGCCAAGCCGCGCTGGCGCGTGGCGCCGCCGGTCGCGGTGGAGATGTCCTCGATCGGCGCCCGGCGCGGTCCAGGCAAGCTGGCCGAGAGCGTGTAGATTGCCGCCACCGGTTCGTCAGGACCGCTGGCGAGCAACGAATTCGGGGCCGGAGGGGGAGCCATCATGCCCAAGCGGGGCTTTCGCCCGGACGACGCCTATCGGTTGAGGGCGGCGAGCGATCCCGACCTGTCCCCAGATGGGCGCCGGGTCGCGTTCTCGGTCGTCGACACCGACCAGGAGGAGGACCGGCTTCGCTGGTCGATCTGGGTCGCGCCGGTCGACGCCTCGGCGCCGCCCCGGCGGTTCACCGAAGGGCCCGCAGACAAGCGGCCGCGCTGGTCATCCGACGGGCGCTGGCTTGCCTACATCTCTGTCACGGACTCTGAACACGATCACGCCCACCTGCGGCTGGCCTCGCTCGAGGGTGGCGTGCCGGCGCGCCTCGGCGAGCTTCCCGGTCCGGTCGAGGACTTCGCGTGGTCGCCCGACGCGACGCGGCTCGTCGTCGTCTGCCGGGTCGGAGTTCCGGAACCTTCGAATGCCGAGGAGCGCAACGCGCCTCGAGTCCCGCGGGGTCTCGCGGCGCGGCTCGACGGCGTCGGCTGGCAGGACGGCCGGCGTCACCTGTTCATCGTCGAGGCCGAGACCGGCGCGGCCCGGCAGCTGACCCGTGGCGACTATGACCACGAGGACCCGTCGTTCTCGTCCGACGGCGGGTTGATCACCTTTGTGTCGGACCGGCATCCGCGCCGGGATGATCGCCAGTTCCGAAGCGACGTGTGGACCGTGCCGGCGAGCGGCGGGCGACCGCACCGGCTGACCCAGGGGAAGGGGAGCGCCTCGTTCCCGGCCTTCTCCCCCGACGGCACGATGATCGCATTCGTCGGCGAGGACAACGACCGCTGGGACTCGGACACCTACGTGTTCGTCGTCCCGGCGGACGGCGGCGCCGCGGCGGAGCGGATCGCCCCGGAGCTCGACCGGCCGACCGTGCTCTGGCCGGGCCAACCTGCCCCGTTCGCCTGGGTCAGCGACCGGGACCTCGTGGTGCTGATCGCCGATCACGGCGCGGTCAGGCTACACCGGGCCCGGCGCGGGCAGCGGAGCACCCGCGAGGTGATCGGTGGCGACATCCAGATCGACGGCATCGCGGCGTGCCCGGGCCGTCGGAGCCTTGTCTTTACGGCGTCGTGGCCCGACCAGCCGAGCGAGCTGTTCGCCGCTCCGCTCTCCGGCGGCGATCGCGTGCAGCTGACCAGCCTCAACACCGAGTTCCTTCAGGAGGTCGAGCTCGCGCCGGTGGCGCGATCCACGGTGGTTCGCCCGGACGGTACGGAGGTCGAGTACTTCTCGATCCTGCCCGCTGGGGGCGGGCGTCGGCGTGGGCGTGGGCTGCCGGTCCATGTCGACATTCACGGCGGGCCGCACGCGGCCTGGCCCTCGGGCCGCTGGCTGGCGCTGCATCAGTCAATCGCGGCGGCCGGCTACGCCGTGGTTCTGCCCAACCCTCGAGGCAGCACGAGCTACGGCCAGGCGTTCACGCGTGCCTGCACGGGCGACTGGGGAGGAGAGGATGCGGAGGACATACTGGCCTGCTGCGATGACCTCGTCTCGCGCAGGGTCGCGGATGGCGAGCGGATGTTCGTGAGTGGCGGGTCGTACGGCGGGTTCATGACCAGCTGGCTGGTCGGGCATACCGACCGCTTCCGCGCGGCGACCGCGATCGCCGCGGTCGTCGACCAGACCAGCATGGCGCTGACCACCGAGATCCCCGAGTTCGCCCTGTTCCACATGGGCGGCGAGCCCTGGGACCGGCGTGCCGAATACGAGCTGCGCTCCCCGCTCACCTACCTGCCGAAGGTGAACACGCCGGTACTCATCATCCACTGGGAAGGCGACGTCCGGGTGCCGATCGGTCAGGGTGAGGAGCTCTACAGCGGCCTGCGGGTGTTGGGTCGCAAGACGGAGATGGTGCGCTATCCCGGTGGCTTTCACATCGTGCGCACGCCGTCGCAGGCGGTCGACATGACCCGGCGCATCCTGGCCTGGGATGGGCAGCACGACACCCGCCCGAAGAGCGCGCGCGCGTTTAGACTCGGCTTCGGAGTGAGTGGAGACGCGAGACTCAACGCGAGCACGCTGCTCGACGCGCAGTTGGAGGCGGGGCGGGGGGACAGGCCGGCGCTTCTGTGTGTTGATCGGGCCATCACGTATCGCGAACTGGCGGGCCTGACCGGCGCCGTCTCCTCGTATCTGAGCGAACTTGGCGTCGAGCGCGAGCAGCGTGTCCTGATGATCCTCGACGACTCGCCGGCCTTTCCCGCCGTGTTCCTCGGCGCGATGCGGATCGGGGCGGTGCCGGTTCCGGTCAACCCGATGGACCGGGTCGACAACTACGCGTACTACCTCGACGACAGCTACGCCAAGGTGCTGTTCGTCGACGGGTCGCTGCTGGAGGCGCTTTCGCCCGTGCTCGCGGCGCGTCCGGGGCTGCATGTGGTCGTGGTCGACGGAGACACGGGGGGGTTCGTCGGCTTCGATTCGCTTGACGCCGCGGAGTTGGCGCCGCCGCTCGATACCCATCGCGAGGACATGGCGTTCTGGCTCTACAGCTCGGGGTCCACTGGCCGGCCCAAGGGCGTGGTTCATGGGCATGGCGACATCGGGGTGACCGTGAATCAGTACGCGCGGAACGTGCTGGAGATCTCCGCCGAGGACGTGTGCTACTCGACGACCAAGCTGTTTCACGCCTACGGGCTGGGCAACAGCCTGTCGTTCCCGCTCTCGGTGGGTGCGTGCTCCACTCTCGTCAAGGGCCGCTCTACGCCCGATCGGATCTTCTCGACCGTCGGCCGCGTCCACCCGACACTGTTCTTCTCGGTCCCGGCGTTGTACGCGGCGATGGTGAAGGCACCCGGCGGCTCCGAGGTCGATTTCTCGTCCGTGCGGGCGTGCGTGTCGGCCGCCGAGGCGCTCCCCGCCGCGGTGCTGTCCCGGTGGCAGGCGCTCACCGGCGTTCCGATCCTCGACGGGATCGGCTCGACCGAGATGCTCCACATCTACTGCTCGAACACGGTGGAGGATCTGGCGCCGGGGACTTCGGGCCGTCCCGTGCCAGGCTACGAGCTGCGGCTGGTGAACGAGCACGGGCTCGACGTCGCCGGTGGCGAGGCGGGTGACCTGATGGTCCGTGGGGGCAGCTGCGCGGCCTACTACTGGCACCAGCGCGAGAAGACCCGGTACTCGATGCGCGGCGAGTGGTTCCACACCGGCGACCGGTACCTCGTGGATGGGGACGGGCACTACGTGTACCAGGGCCGCTCGGACGACATGATCAAGGTCGGCGGCCTGTGGGTTTCGCCGGCCGACGTCGAGGGCTGCCTGGTTCGTCATCCGGAGGTGTCAGAAGCGGCGGTGATTGGGGTGCAGGTCGAGGACGTCAGCCGGATCAAGGCGTTCGTGATCTGTACGTCCGGGGCGCCTTCCGATGCCGCTGCCGATGGCCTCGCCGAGGAGCTGCGCGCCTGGTGTAAGGGCAACCTGCGGCGTTACGAGTACCCGCACGTGGTCGAGTTCGTCGAGGACCTGCCGCGGACGCCGACCGGCAAGGTCCAGCGCTACAAGCTGCGCGAGGCTGAGGCCGTGCAGGCGACGTTGGCCGGCACCGGGTGATTCGCCCGCCTGTCCTTCGGCGAGCGGCCAGTTTCGCCGTCCCGGCATCGCGGCTTGGCCTAACGTATCCAGTCGATGGCCCTTCCTAGCGTTCTGCACCCGTTCGCCGTACCGGTCCGTCCGGCCGAGGACTTCCTGGAGATCGTGCGCGGCGAGGGATGCCGGGTCTACGACGCCGACGGGCGCGCCTATCTCGACGGGACCGCGTCGCTCTGGTACTGCGCCGCCGGTCACGGCCGCCGCGAGATCATCGACGCGATCACGGCCCAGCTTTCAAAGCTCGAGGCCTACCACACGTTCGCGCGGTTTACCAACCGGCCCGAGCAGCGGCTGGCCGAGCTGATCACCGAGGAGCTTCAGCCAATCCCGAACGCGCGCGTGCTGTTCACATGCGGCGGCTCGGAGGCGATCGACTCGGCGATCAAGCTCGTGCGGGCCGGGCACAAGGCGGCCGGCGACGGCGGGCGCTCGGTGTTCCTGAGCCGCCACTACTCCTACCACGGGGTGATGCTCGGCGGCACGTCGGCCGGTGGTCTTCCCGCCAACCGCGATCCGTTCGGAACCCTCCTGCCCGACTTCTACCAGGTCGCCCGCGACAGCCTCGAGGCGATGCGCGAAGCGGTGGCCTACTACGGGCCCGAGCGGATCGCGGCGATCATGGCCGAGCCGGTGATCGGCGCCGGCGGCGTTTTCCCGCCGCCTGAGGGTTACCTGCAGGGCCTGCGTGAGCTGTGCGAGGAGAGCGGGGCCCTGCTCGTGTTCGACGAGGTGATCACCGGCTTCGGGCGCCTCGGCTCATGGTTCGGCTCACACCATTACGGGGTCACCCCGGACGTGACGACGTTCGCCAAGGCCGTGACCAGCGGGTATCAGCCGCTCGGTGGCGTGGTGGTCGGTCCCCGGCTGCGCGAGTGGCTTGAGTCCGACCCCTCGTATCTGCTCGCCCATGGAAACACTTACGGCGGCCATCCCACATGCTGCGCCGCCGGGGTGGCCAATGTCGAGCTGTTGCGCGCCGAGGATCTGCCGGCGCGTGCGGCGGCGGCCGGGGCCCGGTTGCGGGCGGGGTTGGACGGCCTGCTTGGGCACTCCGGGGTGGTCGAGGTGCGTGGCGAAGGGCTGATGCAGGCGGTCGGCCTTTCGGTCCCGGGTTCGGCCGGTGCCTTCACCGAGGCCCTGCTGGAGCGCGGGGTGATCGGGCGGGGGCTGCCTTACGCCAACAGCGTGGCCTTCTCGCCGCCGCTGATCATCTCCGACGAGGAGGTCGACGAGCTGGTCGCCGCGACCTCGTCCGCGCTAGACGAGCTGGCTTGAGGCTGGTTAGCGCTCGCTCCGGACCGGGTTCGTGAGCGTCCCGACCCCCTCGATGTAGATCTCGACCGTGTCCCCGTCGCGCAGGAAGCGCGGCGGCTCGCGCGACATGCCGACCCCACCCGGCGTGCCGGTGGCGATCACGTCACCCGGCTCGAGAGTGACTCCGGCCGACAGGTAGACGATCAGGTCCTCGACCGAGAAGATCAGGTCGGACGTGTTGGCCTCCTGCATGACCTCGCCGGAGACGGTGGTTTTGACGTCGAGGTCACTTAGGTCCGTCTGCTCCGTGGACGCGATGCAGGGCCCCATCGGGGAGAAGGTGTCGAAGCTCTTCCCCAGCGTGTACTGCTTGAGCGGGGTTTCCAGCTGGGCGCGCCGGCCCGAGACGTCGTTGAACGCCGAGATGCCGCCAACCGCTTTGGCGGCCTCGCTCTTGTCGGCGCGATACGTCCGTTGTCCGATCACCACCGCGAGCTCACCCTCGTAGTCGGGCTTGGTCTCCTCGGGTGGGAGGACGATGGGGGCTCGGTCGCCGATCAGCGACGAGGACCAGATCGCGAACACGACCGGCACGTCGGGGATCTTCCCCCCGATCTCCTCGGCGTGGCTTCGGTAGTTCAGCCCGATCGCGAGGATCTTGTTGGGGACGACCGGGTGGAGCAGCTGGACCTGGTCTGGGTCGTGCTGGGGGCCGTCTGCGCTCTCGATCGTCGCCCAGGCCTCGGGCGTGGGGACGAAGCCCTGCGGGCCGGCCGACCCGGCGTCGGTGATCGTGGTGTCGTCGAGCCTCCCGAGCCGGGTCTTGCCTTTGGGATCGACGTAACGGACGGCCTTCATGCGCGCGTAGTCTGAACGATCGCCGCCGCGATCTCGCCGCCGGTAGGCTCGCCAACCCTCCTCGGACAATGTCCACCCCGCCTCCCACGCCCCCCCGCCGCAGCAAGGCCCGCCTGTCCGAGCTGGAAGAGGTCGGCGTGCGCGCGGTCCGCCTGCAGTTCGCCGACCTCCACGGCATCTGCCGCGGCAAGGACATTCCGATCTCAGCCTTCCCGAAGGTCGCCGAGAGCGGTATCGGGTTTGCCGAGGCGATCATGACCACCGACCTGCGCCACAACATGCTCGGCGGATTCGAGTCGGGCTTCCCCGACGTCTTGGCCCTCCCCGACCTTGACACGCTCGTGCCGTTGCCCTGGGAGCCCGAGGTGGTGGCCTGCATCGTCGATCTCCAGGACTTTTCCGGAAACTGGCCCTACCCGGTCGATTCCCGCGGCGCCTTGTGGCGGATGGTGGCGCGGTTCGCCGAGCACGGTATCTCGCCGATGATGGGGCCCGAGTTCGAGTTCTACCTCTGCGAGCCCGATCCGTCCGACCCGCGCGGCTGGCGTCCCTACGCCCGGCAGGACAGCGGCGTCTACACCGTTGGCGACGTGGCCGACCCCAAGGGGACGGTGTCACGCCTGCTCGATGCCGCGGTCGACTACGACCTCGGCGCGGTCGCCGCCGCGCACGAGTACGGCCGGGCCCAGTTCGAGATCAGCCTGCGCCATTCGCCCGCCCTCGACTCCGCCGACCGCGCGTTTCGTTTCAAGGCGATGGTCAAGGAGATGGCCGCGCGCGACGGGCTCCTGGCCACGTTCATGGGCAAGCCGTTCAACGACGACGAGGGGTCGGGCTTCCACCTGCACGTCTCGCTGCTCGACCGGGAGGGGGTCAACCTCGGCTTCGACGACACGGGTGCGGACGGGCTCGCGCCGATGATGCGCCACTTCATCGCCGGCGTGCTCGAGCACGGGCCGGCGCTGATGGTGTTCTTCAACCCGACCGTTAATGCCTATCGCCGGCTTGACCCGTTGGCTTTGGTGCCCACGCGGGTGTCCTGGGGCCACGACCGACGGTTGAGCCTGGTCCGCGTGCCCCAGGAACGCGGCTCCGGCACCCGGATGGAGATCCGGCTCGGCGACGGCACCGCCAATCCCTACCTTGCCTACGCGGCCGCACTGGCCGCCGGCCTCGATGGGATCGAGCGCGAGCTCGCGCTGCCCGAGGAGGCGGGGGGCCGGCCGTTGCCTCTGTCGTTTGCTGAGGCCCTCGCGGCACTGAAGGCCGATCCAGTGATCATCTCGGCGATGGGGGAGAAGCTTGTCGATACCTTCGAGCTCCTCAAGACCGCCGAGCTCGAGCGCTTTCGCACATGGGTCACCGACTGGGAGTTCGCCGAGTATTCGCCGCGGCTGTGAGGCGGCCGGGGCGACAAATCCTCCGCGAGTCGCTCGTCGTTGCTAAAATCCTCAGTCCGCCGCGGGGTGGAGCAGTCTGGTAGCTCGTCGGGCTCATAACCCGAAGGTCGCGGGTTCGAATCCCGCCCCCGCTATTCAAGAAATAGCTGGAAATCGTGGCAAAAGAAGAGCCCCGAAAACCCGGGGCTCTCGTCGTTTTCGGGCTTTGGCAAACGGATGTCAAACGAGAGTCCGACCTCGCCGCGGATAGGCTGCTTGGCCTTGGCGGTGGAGCCTGAGGAAGATCCCGATCCTCATGAGCCGAGACGACAACCCGCGCGACGAACTACTCCGGCGCTTCGAGGCGGTGATCAGCGGCGCTGAGCTCGACGATCTGCGTCAGCTCGTCGGTGAGCTCTCACTGCTCGGCGGTCTTGCGAGCCAGAAGGCGTCGCAGTCGCAATCTGCGGAGTTGAGGCGGCCGCCGCTGGCAGACCTCAGGATTTTCCGCGTTCGGGTTGACCTGAAGCGCTCCAGGCCGCCTATCTGGCGTCGGCTCGAGCTGCGCTCGGATCTGTCGCTCGATGTCGTGCACCGGGTTCTCCAGACCGCGTTCAGTTGGACTGACACGCATCTGTGGAGGTTCTCGCTTGGTGGCGAACCATTCGGTGGGGCCGGTCAGGCGTTTCTCTGTCCCTGGGATGTTGAGGAGGGGGACTTCGGGGACGACGGCGCTGTTCCGGCGTCTGAGGTTCGGCTCGACGAGACGATGCAGGACGTCGGTGACGCCCTCCACTACGTCTACGACTATGGCGACAACTGGCAGCTCGCCCTCCGGCTTGAGGATGTCTCAGCGGGGCCGGTCGACTGCCCGTCCGCAGTAGTCATCGCCGGCCGCCGAGCGGCACCGCCGGAGGACTGCGGCGGGATCACTGACGGCGCTGAGCTTGCGGAGCTCCTCGAGGATCCGGAGTCACTCGAGATCGACGTGCTCAACACGAGCCTCCGAAGCTCCTACATCGCGCTGACCGAGCACAACCTGGACCGACGGCTGATCGACCTGATCGATCGGCTGGCCTACAGCCCACTCGGAGACGATCTCCAGACACGCGCGGTCGCCCTGATGTCAGACCCGGAGCCGCCAGACGGGAAGGAGCTCGATGAGTCCCTTCGTGCGTTCACGTGGTTCCTTGATCGGGCCGCTGACGGGGGAATTCCTCTGACCGCCGCCGGCTACCTCAGGCCTGCCGACGTTGTGGCGGTCGCGCATGTGCTGCCGACGATGGGCGGCTGGATCGGCAAAGCGAACCGTGAGAGCGAGACGACGCCCGTTCTGCATTTTCGCAAGGTGCTCCAGTCGCTCGGACTCTTGCGCAAGCACAACGGCGCACTACGTCTCACGCGCGCGGGCGCTTCAGCCCAGCAGGTCGCCGAGGAACTCTGGAACCACGTGGCGGACAGGCTCGTCCCTGCGGCCGACGGCTTTGACACGGATGCGGCGCTGCTACTGCTCGCCTACGCGGCGACGTCCCCAGAATCGGACATCCCCCTCGACGACGTCGCCGCCGCGCTTACGACTGTCGGATGGCGCGCGGATGGCCAGCCCATCGAGCGACGGGATCTCTACGGGATTCCGGCCCTCGAGGTTCTGCGCAACGTGACGACTGAACCGACCACGTGGGCAGACCGCTGGCGGATCAGCCAAGCGGCCGCGAAGTGGGCGCGAGCGGCGCTGCAACAGAGACGATGAGTCGCGATGCGGGGAATCCGCCGTCTATGAGCTCCGTTCGCGGACGATCTGCCGATTCGGCGAGCCGCCAGCCGCCCCCGTCGGATGACTCGCGCATCGTGGAGGCGATCCGGCGGGAGCATCGCCCTGCGGCTTGAACTGTTCTGGGCGGTCGGACGATGACGCGCCGGGCCCGTAGCCGGTTCATCGAGCAGCCATACTCCAAAGGCCGCTGACTGGCACCGCGGCCAATCGATCACCGAACGGCAACGTGTCGGCGCCCGTGTGCAGGACGACGCCCATCTTGAATCGCGAGCCGAGGTTGTCGCGTAGATACCGCAGCCCCTTGAAGTCGGCGGCGGCCGGCGTCGCGCTCGCCTTGGCCTCGATGCCGATGACTTCTCCGCCGTGACGCTCGATCACGAGGTCGACTTCGCGTTGCTGCTTGTCGCGGTAGTGGAAAAGCTGAACGGGGCGGTCGGCCCAGTCGGCTTGGCGAAGTAACTCCATTGCGACGAAGCTCTCGAGCATCGTTCCAGCGATGGCACCATCCTCGACGATGCGCTGTTCGTCAGCCCCGATGAGATGGGCGAGCATGCCGCTGTCGACCATGTAGGTCTTGGAGCTCTTGATCTGGCGGCTGCCGAGGTTCACATGCCAGGGCTTGAGCTGGCGGACAAGGAACAGATCCTCGAGGATCTTGGTGTGCGAGCGCACTGTGTTGGCATCCAACTCGAGGTCCTTGCCGATGCCGTGGAAGCTCGTCAGCCCGCCGGACCGCGCGGCGATGACGAACAGCAGCCGCTCGATGTTCTCGACGTTGCGGACATTGGCGACGTCGTCGAGGTCGCGGCCGATGATCGAGGCGATGTAGCTGGAGAAGAACCGAGTGCGCCCACGTGCACTGCGGCCCTGCGCTTCGGGATATCCGCCACTGACAAGAGTGGGGCCGAGAGCTCTGCGGCCGACCGAAGCTTCGGTGAGCCTCGGGAATCGTCCGGCGAAGAGCTCGTCAATGAACCGCTCGCGGACGCCGTGCATCTCACCGTGTGAGAGCGGCCATAGCGTGAGGTACTCGACGCGACCGGGGAGGGCGTCCGCGACTGTGGGAAGCGAGAGGATGTTGGCCGAACCGGTGAGCAGGAACTGCCCACGCGACTGGTCGGCGTCGAGGCGTCGCTTGATCGCCAGCAGCAGCTCGGGCGCTCGCTGGATCTCGTCGATGGCGACGGGTCCGTCGATGTCGGCAATGAACCCGGTTGGGTCGGCTTGGGCGGCGGCAGCGGTCGCGTCGTCGTCGAGGCTGATCAGCCGCGCCGGATGCTCCTCGGAAGCGATCTGGGCGACGAGGGTGCTCTTGCCAACCTGACGAGCCCCAAGGATCGCGACTGCCCGGCTGTCGGACAGCGCTTCCACCACGTCGCCGCGAATGTGACGAGGAAACAGGCGCTCGGACACAGGCAGATCGTAGTCTTCGCAGCGGACGGATTAGGAATAAGAGACGGACAGATTGTGAATAGTCCCCGGACGGATCAGGAGTTCCCGGTAGCCGGTAGCTACGATTCGAACGACGATGGCTCCCAGCGAGATCCGACAGTTACTCCTCATCATGGACGTCCGCGAAGGCTCACCCAGGTCCGCGACCTTAGGACTGACTACACGGTGGCCGTCGCTGAATACGAGGCCGCCGAGGCCGAGCATCGCGGCGACTCCAACTACGACATCGTTCTGGTGGGATCCGACTCTCTCGAGACGGTCAAGCTGACGCACGGCAGCTACTTCGCCTCTTCCGAGGAAGACTTTCGGGAAGCGGTCCGGCGAGAGATCGCGGCCCTCGGCGCCGGATAGCGAGGCGACGCACGTCTGGGCCAGTTCAAACCAGCGTCAAACGAACCCCGCACCTTTCGACGACATCAGTGCGAACGAGCTAGCTTCGGGCGCCGGAGCCGCCGGTACGGGTGGGCACCGGGACGTACCCACGAACACAGGTGCCGGTCCGCTCATAACCCGAAGGTCGCGGGTTCGAATCCCGCCCCCGATGGATCCACGTCGATGCCGAGCTAGTCGGTCAGAATCGCCTGCGCGAGAAGGGCCGGTCCTCCTCCGTCGTAGCCCCATTCAAAGCTCTCCTGGGCGCAGATAGCGCTCATCGGCGAGGGTGAGCGTCCGCTTCTTCCCGCCTCATTAGCCGACGATGCGTGGACGACCGTGTCCGTATCCAGTCTGAGGTCCGTGGATGCCGACGTAAGCCACGCGTGAAGGCGTTCATCAAACCTACCCTGTTAGCCACCGCTAGCTGGGACCTTCGGGTCATCAACCCAACGAGTCTCGGACCGGTCTCGTGCGATCAGCGCTCGTGGCCGGCCAGATCGAAGTCAGCGAGTCCCGCTGGATCGATGATGCCGAGCTTCCGACGCGCGCGCTCGGCAAACCCGCCAGGATGCACCCGCAGCACTTGTGCAGCATTGGGGTGAGCGAGGATCTCGAGCGTGGCCCCCGGATCGGCGTGCCCGAGCAACTGACCGTCGCGCTCGATCGAGACGGGCGCGCTGGTCGGCAGGACCTCTATCCCGAGCCGCTCCCCCTCGGCGAGTACCACGGCCCGGTTGAACAAGCCGTGTGGCGCGTCGGGCATGACGATCATTCCCTGCGCGCGCGGCGAGACGAGCGGTCCCCCGGCCGCGAAGGCATACGCTGTCGAGCCCTGGGGTGTCGCGACGATGACCCCGTCGCTCGCGTAGCGCACGAGCAGCTCGCCGTCAATGCCCAGCGCGAGCGCGGCTTGACCGCGGCCTGGCACGCGGGTGAGCACAACATCGTTATACGCGATCTGCGCGGCCAGGTCATCGCGCGGGGCCAATGCGAGGCCGGTGCGTGCCTCGATGGTGTACTCACCCTTGCCCAGCGCCGAGAGTGCGACGTCGAGGTGCGCGGCATCGACCTCGGTCAGGTAACCCAGCCTGCCGAGATTCACTCCCAAGACCGGGACACCGTGGGGTGCGCCCACCCGGAGCGCGCCCAGCATGGTGCCGTCCCCACCCAGCGCGAGAACAAGGTCACAGCCAGCAGCGAGCGACATCGCCGGCCGAGGCGCGACATCCTCCGGCATGCGGCGATCCCCTTCTGCGCCGACCAGCGTCACTCCCGTCGCCGCCGCCCAGGCACGGATTTGCTGAAGGGCCTTGTCGAGATCGCGCTCGGGACGAAGCACAAGCGCCACCCTTCGCACGCCAGGCGCCGCCTCACGAAGCAGCCCAGCACCGTCTCCACCAAGCGGCGAAGTCATGGAATGTCGCGCACCATGATCAGGTTCGTCGCGCCGGTTGTGCCCGTTTGCTGCCCGGCGGTGATCACCACCTGCGTACCGCTCGCGAGGCCGGCGAACTCCTTGGCGGTGAGTAGCGATCGCTCGATCAGGTCATCGACAGACCCACTCACGTCCATCGTCCGCGGATACACGCCCCATTCGAGCGTGAGTTGGTTCGCGACGTCGTCGGAGTGCGGAAGCGCGATGATCGGTTGGCGGCGGCGATACTTGGCGCACACCCGTGGCGAGCCTCCGCCGGAGGTCGGGACAAGGAGCGCGGCGGCCTCGAGTTCCTCGGCCAGCTCCACGGCGGCGTGCATCACGGACGCGGCGGGCGTGTCACGCACACCGGCCCGGGCACGGCCGTGAATCTCGGGATACTCCTCCGCCGCCTCGGCCAGTTGTGACATCGCTCGGACCGCCTCCACGGGGTAATGGCCAACGCTCGTTTCCGCCGAGAGCATCACCGCCGAGGACCCGTCGATCACGGCGTTGGCGACATCAGTGGCCTCTGCCCGCGTGGGCTCCGGCGACTGGATCATCGATTCGAGCATCTGAGTGGCCGTGATGACCAGCTTGCCGGCCTGGGTCGCTCGAGAGATGGTGTCCTTCTGCATCAGCGGCACACGCGCGACGCCGGCCTCGACGCCGTAATCGCCTCGCGCGACCATGATGCCATCGGCAGTGGCGATGATCTCATCGAGGTGTTCGTAGCCCTCGACCTTCTCGATCTTGGCGATGGTTCGTCCCTGCCAGCCGCGCTCGTCCAGGCGAACCCGCAGCTGCTCCATGTCAGCGGCCGAGCGGACAAACGACAGGGCAACGAAGTCCGCCCCCACGTCCGCCGCCAACTCGAGATCTCCCAGGTCCTTGTCGGTGATCGCCGGCAGCTCCGGCCGCGCGTACGTGACGTTGATCCCCTTGCGGGGAACGAGCTCGCCCGCCGACATCGACCTGGCGACGACCTCCCCCGGCCCTACCGACTCGACCATCAGACGCGGCACACCGTCGCCGATGACGATCTCGGAGCGCTCGCTGACGAGCCGTGGAAAGTCCGGGAAATTCACCGGAACACGCCGTTCGCCGACATCGTCATCGCTGCAGGTGAACGTCACGATCTCGCCAGCCTGCACGCTGCACGGCGCCGCCGACGCCGACAGGCGTAGCTTCGGTCCTTGCAGATCAAACAGAAGCCCGATCGGCCGTCCCGCGCGCGCCGCGGCGGATCGCACGTCTCCCGTGCGGCGGCGCAGATCCTCCTGCGAGCCGTGCGAGCAATTCAGCCGCGCACAATCCATGCCGGCCGCGACCAGAGCATCGAGGACCCCCGCGGCATCCGTCGCCGGACCAAGCGTGGCGATGATCTTCGTACGCCGGTTCAACATCCTGCCCCGATGCTAACCACCGACGGACACCTTGCGCTAAGGCCAACCACCTAAGTCCCGATGGACCGGCTCATCCTCGCCAGACCATCCCGGCCCTCCGACTCGCTGCACGGCGCATACCCTCGGCGGCAACGCCGAAATCGCGCATCTGACCGGGGCACCGTAGGCCGTCGACGAGTACATCACCCTGCCCACCGAGGCTCGGACGCGGCGATCGTCCATCTCCACGACTACGAGCGCATCCACCTCATGCCCTGGCTCTACGAACACACCCTCCAGCATTCCATGGCTGCCACTCGCCGCAGACCGCGGGCGACGGATCCGCGCGCACTAACGTGGCTGGGATCGACCCGGCGAAAACCGTGCTGCTCAACCTCGGTGCGGGCACCCGGATCGTGGACGAGCTCGCTCATGAGCTCGCAGTCCGCACCCTCATCGGCGTGGATCCGCTCGGGACTGGCCTTGACGTGTCCGCCAGCTCGCGCGTAGGCTCGCCTCAACGACACAACGGAGGTGAACGAACATGTCCAGCGATGCGATCACCGGCGCCGCCCACGCCGCCACGCCCACTACAGCGCCCGCCGACCTCGCTGACGCCTCACGCCGGCTCCTCGAGCAGAGCTTCAATACCGGCAACTTCGAGCTGATCGACCAGCTCGTTGCCCCCGAAGCCCTCAACCACGACCCTACCCTCCCGGCTCCGATGCGCGACCTGCGCGGCCCCGACGCGCTCAAGCGCATAGTGACGATGTACCGCGCGGCATTTCCCGACGTACGGATGACCGTCGACGACGTGATCGCGTCCGCCGACAAGGTCGTCCTGCGCTGGCATAGCGAGGGAACACATCGCGGCGAACTCGCGGGTCTTGCACCGACCGGCGTCCACGGATCGACCACTGGCATAAGCATCGACCGATGGCAGGACGGCAAGATCGTCGAGGCGTGGGTCGAATGGGACAACATGGGTCTCGCCCGCCAGCTCGGCGCCGCGCCCCCCGAGGGCAGCGTCGGCGAGAAGATCGGCATGGGACTCCAGCGACTCATGGCTCGCTGGATGCGCCGAAAGAACCCGCTCTAGGGCGTCGCCAACCTCCGCTTGCCCGGGGTCGGCGGGCGTTCATCGCCCGTGCCGCTCTCGTGGAGCTCCGCTGGCTCTTCGGGTTTCCCAACCCCGCCGAGCTAGGCCGCAATCATGCAGGCTGGCTGCGCAGCCGGCGGAGGCGCTGCAGGTCGCGTCCAATGGGGACGTCCCTCGTCTCGATCCTTGCGCTGAGCGACGAGATCTACTGCCCCAAAGCATGGAAAGGGGAAGCGGATGCGCGTTGCCGCAGTTACTGCGGGTGCGGCGTCAGGCGTGGGCTTCGTGGTGGACGTCCAGTCCGCTCTGGAATCCAGCGAGGTCTATCAGGAACGCGTCTCCGAGGAACCGCAAGGCCTCGATGAGATGCGGGGCCTGGGTAAGTTGCCGCAGTCGGGATCGCTCGACTAGGCTCGCCCGGTGATGGCATTCAACCGGGAAGATATTCGAGAGTCGATCGAACGGGCCGGTGACGAGCACTGGGAGGCCCTCGTCCAACACCACACGGACGTCTACCCGGAAAGCAATCCAACCCCTGGTGACGTCTGTCGTGCCGAGGCTGAACGGCTGAACGACCTCGACTTAGGCGAGAAGCCCAACGTCGAACTGATGGAGAGCCGTGTCGAGCGAGTCTCTTCAGCCGTTCGAATCACTCATGTTTTCAAGGATCGCGAGAAGAGCACCGAGTTCGAGACGGAGCCGTTCACTAACTACGAATGAGTCCGACTCTGAGCCGCGTAATGCAGACCACGCGAAGGGCGCAGCAGCGAGAGTCAGCATCCCGACGTCGCTCCTGGATTCCACGCGTTCGAGCAGTCAGGCCCTAAGCGAGGGTTTGGCCGGGCCCCGCGCAGGAGGTCTCGCGCTGATCACGAGCGGGACTGGACGCCCCCGAGCTCGGGCCGGTTTACGCCGCGAGACTCGGGGGGGTGTCATCGATCCGGCGGTGTCGGCGCCCGTGGTAGGAGAGGTTGCAGGTCGCGCGGACGGTGCGCTATCGGAGCCAGCGCCGGTCTTGCCTTCGCGACGGTGCTTGCGGCGATGCGGGCACACCAGGCGCGGAACCGTGTCACAAAGCGTGTAACACCATAGGCAAATCTGGCCTCAGACAACCTGAGGCAAGATGAAGAAAGCCCTGCAATTCGCGTGCTACCGGACACCTGGAAGCCACTCACAGCCCGAAGGTCGCGGGTTCGAATCCGCCCCCGCTACTGAGAAAGAGCTGGAATCGAGGGCGCCGAGAGATCCGGGGGGCTCGATGCTTAAGACTCGATCATTAGACGAACGGCAGATAGTTCAGGGCGCCGCTCAGCTCGAACACCCGCTGCGTCTGGGCGGAGCCCTTGGTGAGGCGGATTCGCCCTCGACCGTCTTCGGCGCCGGCATGCTTGATCAAGACGTGCAGCGCAGTGGAGTCGATGAAGCTGACGCCGAGGAGGTCAACCACGATGCTCGCTGCGTCCGTGGCCCGGGCTCGGACCAACGCCTCGTCGAGCAGAGGGGAGGTGGCGATGTCGAGCTCCCCGTGCACGACGAGCACGAGCGAGCCGTCGCGCCCGACGGTCTCGATCCTGAGAGGGATGTCCACGCTCGGATTCCAGGAGAGGAGTAACGTCGCCTCTGCTGCGAGCTTTGTAGCTGGAGGCGGCATAGCCGAGCGAGCTTAGGCCCGCTGGAACCGAGCCGCTGCCAAATGTGTCCGCGTGCAGACGTAGCCGTTCGGACGTCCGCGGGGTCCCCGCGTCCTGCCGCGGATCGAGACCGGCCGCACGGCGCTACCCTCGCCTTCCCGTGGGTTCACTGACCAATCTCATAAGCATCGTTGACGCCGACGCCGAGCTGGCCAATCTGCTCGAGGAGCATGAGCGCGAGCGCGCCAGGCGAGAGGCGCTCACCCGCGTGCGCCGCCTGTCGGTGGGCGAGTGGGACGCCGCTAGCGCAGCGGAGCCGGACGTCCACCATCGCGGCTTTCTGATCATCGAGGGACTGCTCTCGCGCGAGGTGCATGTGCTCGGCCGCCAATGCGTCGAGCTACTGGGCGAGGGCGACGTCCTACGTCCGTGGCGGTGGGATCCCGACGGGTCGCATGTACACGCTGAGGTCGGATGGATGGTGCTTGAACCGACCCAAATGGCTGTGCTCGACCACGGCCTCGTCACCCGGATGACGCCCTGGCCGCAACTCGGCGTCGAGCTCTTCGCCAGGGGCACCCGTCGGGCGCATGCGCTGGCTGTTGCCCTGGCCATAGCCCACCACCAGCGGGTTGAAGACCGTCTGCTCTTGACCTTGTGGCATCTGGCGGAACGCTGGGGGCGGGTCGGACCGGAGGGAATCATCCTGCCCTTGCCCCTGTCCCATCAGCGGCTCGCTGATCTCGTCGGGGCACATCGCCCCTCAGTCACGACCGCGATGGGGGCGCTTGGCCGCTCCGGCGCTCTCAGCCGCCGCGACGATGGCGCCTGGATGTTGCATGGCGCTCCACCGCCCGAGCTGCGGCATCACCGCCTCGTCGCCGCAATGACCTGATCGCTGGAGCTGTCGCCCGGCGGTCGGCCCGTGCTCGACGGGCCGACCGCGGGTGTTGACAGCTCCGTTCAGCGTCCAGCGACCAGGGCCACTACGGCCAGGATCGCGATCAGGAACAGGAGCGGGTGAACGGCGATTCCACCGACCACAGCAATGATCACGAGGATCGCCGCAATGGCGAGAAGCATGCTGACCTCCGTATCGTGGTTTTCCTGATGTACCCCGCCACCGGGGCGCATGGGCCGAGGACCCGTTCTCGCTCGGACGTCCGCGTGCGGACAGGCGACAACCCCGGACTGCCGCGATGAGTTCCGTCGTGAACTTGATTCCGAATCGCGACAAATAGGTCTTGTTCCGTTGCAGGCGCATGGCGCATCCTCGTGGCCGTGCGATCGAAGCTCACCGAAGGGCGGATGCGGCTTCACGACGCTCCCGACTGGAGGGCGCTTGAGGCGCTGCTCGGCGCGGATGAGTTGTGCGCGCACTTCATGTGGATGCATGACGTGGTGCTTGAGGACGGGACGATCCTGCACGCTTACAAGCACCGATGGACGCGCTGTTACTTCCACCTTGCCGACGATGGCCGTGCCTTTCACTCTGTGGCCGGTGACCTGGACGACAAGGTCGATCTGTACCGCGAGCTCGATCCATACCGGGCGATCAAGGCCGTGTTCGCCGCGTGGGAGTGCTGCGAGCCAACGCCGAAGGAACGACGGGCACTCCGGGCCGCGTTACGACGGGCGGCGGCGACAGCCCGGGTCGCCAAGGCCTCATCGCCTGACGCGGCTGACCCTTCTGCGACGTAGGCGACCTCGACCGTAGGCCGGCGACCTGGGCCTCACCCGCCGCGTTCGGTACCGAGCTGCTCGACCGCGGCGCGCGCGATGTCTTGCTCCTCGATCGAGTCGGCGCCACGATCGACCGCGGCGACGAGCGCGGCGTGTGCGATTCCGAGGGTGGTCCGCAGATTGCGGTCGGTACGTGTCCGGTTGAGCTCCGCCAGCATCTCGACGGCGGCGCTCGAGAGGGCGGTGGCGCTCGTGGCGCTCGCGGCAAGTTGCGTGCGGCGGTCAAGGATCCGCCTGAGCTGGCCGCTAACAACGGGGGGTATGGCGAGTAGGCGCTCGAGCGCTCCGTGCTCGCGCCGCGTCCTCTCGAACGACTCCATATCGAGGTATTCGTCGTGGACGGCGACGATTAGCCCGGCGTGTAACTCGGTGAGCGCGCGCAGCACAGGCCCGAAGAAGGCGCCGACGAGCTGATCACGGCTGCGGCCACTGCCGTATCGACGCGTGAAGCTGTCGGAGTCGTCGATGACGATGACGGGCAGGCGCTCACCGGCGCTGATCGCCTCGAGCGCGCGGTTGACGTTCTCGAGCACTTCGCCGGCGGGTCGTTGCAGGTCGACGCCGGCGAGTGTGGAGGTGATCTCTCCGGCGAGTTCGGCATTGGCGACCCAGAACTTCGCGGCGAGCTTGGACGCAAGCCGACGCTCGCTGCCGGGGAGCGGGCGCCTGGCGGCCGCGGCGCTGAGGATCGCGTCCCGATCGCGCGAGGTCAACGTGCCAGCGCGCTGGGCGTCGCGCACGATGCTTTGGATGAGGTGCGCCGCGAATCGCCGCACGTCGAGGACGACCTGGTCGTCATCGAAGGCGACTGAGACCCATATCGGCGCGATCGTCCCGGTGGGGTCATCGAGCGTGTAGCGCAAGAGGCTCGTCTTGCCACAGCCGATCGGGCCCTTCACGCCCAGGCGCTCCGCGCTCCGGGCCGCTTGGAGGACGCCGCTCTCGGTTCCACGCCGGCCGCGGTCGTCGAATGGGACGTGGAACGCCGGCATATCGACATGCAGCGGGCTGCCGTCGAACGCGTGCGCGCTAAGCAGCTGGGTCAGGATCTCGTTGCTCATGTAGGGGTGCGCAAGCCGAAGCGCCGCGCGGGGCGCCCGCGCCGCCCAGGCTCGTGCTGCTCGATGGTCTCAAGCAGCCCGGCGGACTCGAGCGCGTGCATGAGCTGGCTGGCGCGCTGCCGGCTCGCGCCGATCTGGCGCAGCATCGCCTCGTCGGACGCGGAGGTGGGTCCATGCGCCGCGAGGTACCCCACGAGCGGGCCGGCGAGTGGGCCGGCTGCGGCAGTGGCTTGCTGCACGAGGCCATCAGCCGCCGGGCTGGACGGCGCGACGCCTGCCTGGATGTCGCCGGCGGCTCGCAACAGCCGTCGCGGGTTGCCCTCTGCCACCGCGATGGCGGACTCGACATCGGCATCGCTGGGCTCGGGGAGGTGGGCCCGCAACAGCTTCGCCGAGTCCGCATCGCTCAGCGGCCCAAGCTTGACGGTGCGCTCGAAGAAGGCATCGGCGGGAGGCTCCAAGTAGAGCTTCTCGGCAGCACTGTCGCCGGCGACGACCCAGGCGGCGCCCGGGAGGGCCCAGAGCTCGTTTCGCAGACTCCCGAACACACCGTGGGCAACCGTCGGCGCGATCCCGTCGACCATCAGGCACACAGGACGCTCGAGGGAAGCGAGCCGCTCGCCAAGGAGGTCGACCAGCTCCATCAAGATCGCCGGCTGGATGACCGCTCCGAACGGTCCATCCGGCATCGACAGCGCCCGCAGATCCTCAATCCAGCCGGCTCGGGAACCGGCAGGTTCGACGAGCCGCTGAACCCGAGCGACCAGAACTCCGAGCAGCTGAGACGGGCTAGTCGCCAGTTCGCCGCTGACGATCACCGTACGGCGAGGCTCCTTCTCGTGTGCAAGCACCCAGGCCACATGGTTGAGCAGCGAGGTGCGGCCGCTGCCATGTTCTCCGAGCAAGAGCACCGGCTGCGAGCCGGCGACGGCCCGAAGGATCGTGTCGGTCTCGGGAATACGATCGATGAACCGCCGCTGATCGGCGCGGGACTGAGCGAGCGGTCGGATGATCATCCGCGCAATATTAGCAAAAATATTGTGCTAATCAATAGCACAAGGTCCGGGCGCCACCGAGCACCAAGAGGCGCAGACGGATCAGGAGCGCGTGTCTCGCGCGGAAGCGGCGGATGCCGATCGCATTCGCCGGACGATCCCGCGTCCCGCCGAGCCGCGTAAGGGGCACATCGATAAACATGGCGTTAATGGACGCGGCGCGCCGCGGCCGATAGCGTGTGCGCAGCGCGG
This sequence comes from uncultured Solirubrobacterales bacterium, assembly GCA_963834675.1. Classification (GTDB taxonomy): domain Bacteria; phylum Actinomycetota; class Thermoleophilia; order Solirubrobacterales; family Solirubrobacteraceae; genus Palsa-465. The sequence goes on along the minus strand of CAWICS010000004.1, from coordinate 1,040,353 downwards.
CCGGGAGGGGCAAGCGAGGGATTCGAGGTGCTGAGGATGTTCACGACTGGAATACGTAAGGCGCGCCTGCCGAGTTTCGCGGCATTGGTGATCGCCCTGGTGCTTGCGCCAACGGCCGCTGCTCACATCGGGCGAGGCCACGGGCTAGGACGAGGACGGCTCGCTCTGGTGACCGTGTCCAACCCGCGCCCTGAGCTGATCAGCGGCGGCGAGGTGCTGGCACGAGTCGAGCTCGGCCGCCACATTGACCCCGGCGACGTGCGGATCTTCTCGGACGGCCAGGACGTCACGTCCAGCTTCCACGCGCAGTCGGATGGGAGCCTGCTCGGACTGGTCACTAACCTGGCGATCGGCCGCAACCGGATCGTCGCGTTCGCGGACAGACGGTTCGCGTCCTCGCTCGAGGTCATCGACCACTCGATCAACGGGCCAGTCTTTTCAGGCAAGCAGCAACTTCCTTTCCTCTGCCAGACGACGTCGTTCGGTCTCGCGCCCGCGAACCCGCCCGATTGCTTCGCGCCGACCGTGGTCTCGTACGTCTACAAGAACACTTCCGGAGCGTTCGTGCCGCTGGCCGACCCGACGACCACTCCCGCTGACGCTGCAAAGGCGTCGGTGAACGGGCAGAGCGTGCCGTACGTAGTGCGCCTCGAGCAAGGTGTGATCGACCGGGCCGTCTACCAGACCGCCGCCCTCTACGACGGGCACGCCCCGTCGCCATTCCAGCCGGACACCAGCTGGAACGGGAAGCTCATCTACACCTTCGGTGGCGGCTGCAACTCCGGTTATCACCAGGGCACCTCGACCGGCGGCGTGCTCAACGACCAGTTCCTATCGCTGGGTTACGCCGTCGCGTCATCCACCCTGAACGTGCTCGACAACAACTGCTCGACGATCATCTCGGCCGAGGCCGCGATGATGGTGAAGGAGCACTTCATCGACACCTACGGGCCGGTGCGGTTCACCATCGGCTGGGGCGGCTCAGGCGGCGCCATCCAGCAGTACGAGATCGCCGACTCCTACCCCGGCATCCTGGACGGCATCATCCCGAGTATCTCGTTCCCCGACCCGCTGACCACGGCGGGGCCGGTCACCGACTGCCGGCTGCTCGACTCGTTCTTCGGCTCGGCGAACGGATCGTCGTTCACGACCGCGCAGAAGACGGCGATCGCCGGCTACAACGACTACGAGACGTGCATCTCGTGGGATGCGACGTTCGCGAACCGCTCGACGGCGACGGGCAGTTGCAACCCGGCGGTCATACCGCCCGCCGAGCAGTGGAGTCCCACGAACCCGACCGGGATCATCTGCAACTCCGACGAGCAGATCGTCAACCAGCTCGGGGTCGATCCGGCCACCGGCTTCCCCAACAGCCCGCTTGACAACGTGGGCGTGCAGTACGGGCTCGCCGCGCTGAGATCGGGGTCCATCACGCCCGATCAGTTCGCCGCGCTGAACGCGGACATCGGCGGAATGAACTTCGCCGGTGCACCGGTTCCGCAGCGTACCGAGGCGAGCTTGAGGGCACTGCGCGCTGTCTACGCGGACGACCTGGTCAACAGCGCGTCCCTCGGGCTGCGCACGACGCCGGTCATCGACCAGCGCCTCGACCTCGATTTCGCCGGCTTCGGCAACGACATCCACACCACCGAGTGGTCGTTCATCATCCGAGCGCGGATGCTCGCGGCCAACGGGACCGACGGCAACCAGGTCATCATCGAGAACGCGCCCACGGGCGCGGAGATCGCAGCCGCCAGCACGTACGAGCTGGCCGAAATGGACGCCTGGCTGACGAACATCACGAACGATCATTCCTGGCGCAGGGCGCAGCAGAAGGTGCTCGCCGACAAGCCGGCCGACCTGACCGACGGTTGCTTCTTGTCGGCCACCAACCTGGTGCACCAGAACCTCACCGACCCGGGCACCGGGCAGTGCGGCGCGGCCTACCCGGTGGCTTCGAACCCGCGCCTCGTGTCCGGCGAGCCTCTGACCATGCCCGCGCTGAAGTGCAGCCTGAAGCCCCTGAACTTCCGCGATTACCCGGTGACCTTCACCGCGGCCGAACAGGCCGAGCTACGCCAGGCCTTCCCGACCGGCGTGTGCGACTACAGCCGGGGGGGCGTCGGCGTCCGGCCGCCGATCGCAAGTTGGCTCAGCTACGGCGACAACCCCGATGCCGTCTTCGGGCCCTTCCCACTGCCGCCGCCGTTCAGGCACGGCAGCTAATCGGTCAGGGGTGGGCGGCCTCCCGTCCGAGGCCGCCCACGGGCACTCGCCTGGTCGCAAAAGCCACGAACGCGTCGAGCGCGGTTGGATCGAGCAGGGCGTCGAGGCTCGCGACCTTGTCGGGCGGGGCGCCTGCGAGAACGCGCTTGACGGGGGCTTCGAGCTTCTTGCCCGTGAGCGTCCTAGGGATCGCGGGGACGGCGGTGACCGCATCGGGCACGTGGCGGGGCGAGAGCTCGCGCGAGAGCGACCGGGCGATCGCGGATCGAAGCTCGTCGTCTAGCGCTGCGCCGTCGGCTAGGACCACAAACAGCAGCAGCTGACCGGGTCCTCCGTCGTCGGCCTCGAGGTGGACCACGATGCTGTCGGCGATCTCGGGAATGTCGTCGAGCACGCCGTAAAACTCGCCGGTCCCGAGCCGGACGCCGCCGCGGTTGAGCGTGGCGTCGGAGCGGCCGGTGACCTGGCAGGTCCGCTGGGGGGTGAAACGGATCCAGTCGCCGTGGCGCCACACGCCGGGGTAGTGCTCGAAGTACGTCTCCCGGTAGCGCGACCCGTCGGGATCGTTCCAGAACCCGAGGGGCATCGAGGGCATTGGCTCCGTGATGACGAGCTCGCCTAGCTGGCCGACGAGCTCGTGGCCATCCGGGTCGAACGCGCGCGCGGCGACGCCGAGGCAGGGCCCGGAGATCTCTCCGTCGTACACGGGCTGAATTCGGGTGCCGCCGACGATCGCCGTGCACACGTCGGTGCCTCCGCTGCCGTTCAGGAGCAGCGCGTTCGCCGGTAGCTGCTCGTTGAGGTACCGGTATCCGGCGATCGGCAGCGGCGAGCCGGCGAGCGGAAACGTACGGATCGAATCGAGGCAACCGGCAGGCCCTGGCTGCAATCCCGCGTTGCGCGAGGCCATTACAAACGTGGGACTCACTCCCATGCAGGTCGGCCGGGTCTGCCCGGCGAGCTGCCATTGCCAGTCGAGCGTCGGCCAGGTCGGATCGCCGTCGATCATCACCGCGGAGGCCCGGCAGAGGAGCGCCGACACCAGGGAGTTCCACATCATCCACGAGGTCGTCGTGAACCACTGGAGGCGATCGCCTGGTCCGAGGTCCCAGCTCAGCGCGTGCGACTTGAGGTGCTCGAGCAGGATCCCGCCGTGGCCGTGCACGATCGCCTTGGGCGGCCCGGTCGTGCCCGAGGAGAACAACACGTAGAGCGGGTGGTCGAACGCCACCGGCTGGAACTCGGGCGGCCCCGGCTCGGAGAGCAGCTCATCCCAGGAAATCGTCTCGTCCGGAGCATGCGAGCCATAACGCAGCCCGACCATGTGACGCAGGGTGGGCAGCCTGGCACGAATCTCGCGTACCTCCGCGCGACGGTCGATCCACCGGTCGCGGAAGCCGTAGCCGCCGACGGCCAGCAGCACACTCGGCTCGAGTTGTGCGAGCCGATCGACGACGCTGCGGGCTCCGAGCTCGGGTGCGCAGCTGGCCCAGATCGCACCGAGGCTCGCGGTGGCCGCGAACGCCACCAGCGTCTCCGGAATGTTGGGCATGTAGGCGACGACGCGGTCGCGCGGGCGAACCCCGAGCCGCTCAAGACCTGCACGAGCGCGCGCGACGTGGTCGCGAAGCTCGCCGAACGTGAGCTCGGTCGGGTCGCGGGTCTGGGAATAAGCAACGATCGCGCTGGCGTCGGCATCCTCCTCGCCGGAGCCAAGGAGGTGCTCGGCGTAATTCAGCTCGGCACCCTCGAACCACCTGGCTCCCGGCATCGCGCGGGAGCTGAGCACACGGTCGTACGGCTTGTGCGCCCGGATCTGGAAGTAGTCCCAGAGCGAGGCCCAGAAGCCCTCGAGGTCCTCGATCGACCAAGTCCACAGCTCGTCGTAGCCGGCGAATGCGCGTCCTCGTTCGCGTTCGAGCCAGGTCAGATAGCGCCCGATCTCGGTGCTATCTCGCGCGTCGGCGGGCGGCGTCCAAAGCACCGCGCCGGGCGACGTCAATCGGATACCTCGAGCACAACTGCCGCGCCGGTATCGCCCGCCGCACACCCGGTGAACAGCCCGATGCCCCCGCCGCGCTCCTCGAGCGCGTGCATGAGCTCGATGATCGCGCGGGCGCCGGTCGGCCCCTGGGGGTGCCCGTACACCAGGCTGCAGCCGTACGGGTTCATCTGCTCCGCATCGACCCCGGTCTCGCGCGCGAACCACAGGTCGTTGACCGCGAACGGGTTGTGGGACTTAACCACATGGACATCGCCGTAGCCGAGCCCGGCCGCCTCGAGCGCCGCGGCGGCGGCGGGAACCGGCGCCTTGGGCATCGTGCCCGGGACGACCCGGGCGAACCCGGTGCTGATGATCTTCCCGCGCGGACCGCTCACCCCGCGCTCGCGAGCAACCGCAGAACTGCACAGGATGAAGCCGGCCGCACCGTCGGCCGGGTGGGTCTGGGTCCCAAAGCTGACCACGCCGCCTGGATCCACCGGCCGAAGCGCCTCGAGCTCATCCCGCCCGGTAGGCCTGACGCCCCAATCCTCCTCGATCAGCGACGGCCGCCTCGCGCTGCCCGCTTCGATCGGCACCATCCACTCGCGCTGGAACGCCCGGTCATCGGCGAGCGAATCCGCGTACTGGGCGTAACGCACCGCGGTCAGCTCGTCGAGCTGCCCCTTGGAGAATCCGCCTTCGACCGCCACCCGCTCTGCCGTAGCGAGCATTCCCTCGCCGGTGTTCGGGTCACGCCCGAAGGCGTCCATCACCCAGTTCTCGTGCTCCACCATCCCGCCGGGTCCGGAGCTACGCGGATACACCAGATGCGGCCCGTTGCTAGTTCGGTCCGTCAACACAACCAGTCGCGCGCCCGCCACCGTTCTCGACGCTCTGGCTAGTAGCGGCGGCATGCAGCGCCGCGACAGACGTGGCACACGCCTGCGCGATCATCGGTCCGCTGACCCCGTTCAGGCCCAGGCGCGCGGCCAGCGTCGGGGCGCCGTAAAAGCATTCGCGCTGCGGGATCGTCATCCCGAGCACGAGCTCCGTGATCGGCCACTCAATGCCCCGGTCGTCGAGAGCACGGCGAGTGACTCGGGCGGCGAGATCGAGGCTGTTCAGGTCGGCGGTCGGTCCCTGCCACCGAACGAACGGGGAAGACCAGGCTGCCCGCAATGGAATGACGACGTCGGTGAATCGCATGCGACCTCGGAGAAGAAGGCAAGCGTAATCGCATCGCATCTGCCACGGTCTGTGACAGGCCTGCTCCAACGCAATCTCGGATCTGCCAAAAGACAGGCCCGGGCCGTCCAGGCCGGTGATTAGCGGCGCAAAATGGACGCGTGCCGTGCTCGGCGAAGCCGCGCGTATCGCGACGCTCGCGACGAATACGCACGAATCCGCGAGCTGCGCAAGACCAATCCGATCGCCGCCCACCTGCGCGAGCGCCGACTCGAACTCGGCCTCACTCAGGAGCAGGTCGCCTCCGCCGCCGAAACCTCGCACACCGCGATCTCCCGCCTCGAGAACGGGACGCACACGCCGCAGCTCACCACGCTGCGCCGCATCGCCGCAGTGCTGGACGAGGAATTGCTTCTCTGTTTTCAGCGGACCGCAGACGGTGAGCTCGAGCATGGTTCGCTGCGATCGTCGGGCTCGGCGTCACGTCTCCGCGGGCGCCGGCTGGGCCGTGAACGGCGGAGTCGCACGCTCGAGCGTCTCCCAGCTCATGCCCTCCGCCCGCTCGCGTTCGTCGGCCTTGCCGCCACCGCGCAGACCGAACAGGCGCTTGGCGAACAGCAGGTACACAACCACCGCCAAGTTGATGAGGAAGCCGATGACCTTGAGGACGGTGCCCTTGTGGATGATCTCGTAGACCTCGAGCGGAAGCAGGACGGTGGTGGCGAGGAAGGTGAGGTATTCGGCCCAGCGCTTGGTCAGCCACAGCCCGACCGCTTCGACGCCTTCGAGCACCCCGTAGCTGAGGAGCGCGATGCCGAGCCCGCGGAGCGTGCCCGAGTGCAGTGAGAACAGCTTGTCGAATTCGCCGAGGATGCCGACGTGGCCGCTGGTCTGGACGGGACCGCCGGCGACACCGCCCTGAAGGTCGGTCAGGATCCGGTAGAAGCGGCTGCGGATGCTCGCTTCGTTGCCGGCGATGGCCAGCACGCCGATCCCGAGCCCGACGAGGATCACGAAGTGGATCAGGCGATCGATCGCGATCAGTCGCAATACGACCCGGTCGCGGAGCGCCTTCCCGCGCCTCGGGATCTTGATCGCGGTGCGCTCGGGCAGGTGTGTGCGGGCGGTCCCCGATGGAATCGGCAGTGCCACCCACGAGTCGCAGCGCAGGCAGCGGTGCCATCGCACCCCACCCGCATCGCGGGCGAGCAGCGCGTCCTCCTCGCGCAGCTCGGCGATGTCGGTACCGACGATCTCGTGACCGTTCCATCCGCAGGCGACGAGCTCCCAGTCAACCTGGCGCCGGCGCCGATTGGGATGCGTGCCCGGCGGACGATCCACATCACCACCGTACCCACTACGGCGCCAGCGCGACCCAAGCGCGCGCCGAACCCTTAGCCGGCGAACCGCTCAAGCAGCGCGGGCTTGATGAACGCGTCGATCCCGACGATCCGGCCGTCCTCGATGTCGAGCACGCTGATGCCGTGCGGGACCAACTGGCCCTCCGGAGTCTCGATGTTGATCGTCACTGCGGGTCGGCCGTTGGACCAGGTTGCCGTGTGCCTGATCCTGCTGAGGTCTCCGTGCGCGACCACATCGCGGAAGAACTGCGCGATCTGGAGACCGCCGAGCAGCGAGGGCTGCGGGGGCATCCGGAGCATCGCGTCCTCGCGCAGGAGCGAGACGAGCCCGTCCATGTCGTCGTGCTCGAACACGGCGACGAAACGCTCGAGCAGCTCCCGCTCGTCCGAACTCGGCGGGCGGAGCGCGCTGTCAGGGAGATGGTGCTCGATCGTGGCGCGGGCGCGCTGAAGGGCGCTGGTGACCGACGCGACCGAGGTATCGAGGACCTCGGCCACCTCGGGCGCGGTCCAGCCGAGGACGTCGCGGAAGATCAGCACCGCGCGCTGACGCCCCGGCAGCTCCTGGATCGCTCGCAGGAGCGCCAGCTCCATTCCCTCCCGGATCGCGTACCTCGCCTCCGGGTCATAGGTCGGCGCGGAGGACTCATCCACGGGCAGATCCGGGAACGGGTCGAGTGGCTCCGGGCGGCGCGGCCGTCGCTGCAGCTCGTCGAGGCACGCGTTGGTGGCGATCCGGTACAGCCAGGTCTGGAACTGCGCACGCGGCTCGTAGCGGTCGAGCGCTCGCCACGCGCGCACCAGGGTCTCCTGCACCAGGTCCTCGGTGTCGAGGGCGGAGCCGAGCATGCGGTAGCAGTGCACCTCCAGCGCATGGCGATACGGCTCGACGAGGCGGCGAAACGCGCCCTCGTCCCCCGCCTGCGCCGCAGCGAGCAGACGGGCCTGATCCGGATTGGCGGTTGAGTCACTCATGGTTGTCAGCTCCATTCATGCGCTCGATCGGTTGATAGCCGATCTCCTGGGCGCATACGCGTACGGCGATTCGGTGGATCCACATCCGGACAATCGCCGGGGATTCGATGACCTCGACTTCGGAGCGTGCCGTCCGCGCAGTCTCGGCCATGGCCCGCTCGGCGGCGTCCGCATCGCCGAGCATCAGTCCGCAGAACAGCTTCAGGGCGCACCAGTGAGGCGCAAGCAGGCGCCCGAGCGCCTGCTCGTCGCCGCAACGTGCCGCCTGAAGAAGGTCGCGCTCATGGTCGTCATAACGGTCCATCGGTGTCACAACGTCAAACGCTGCGAAGGGGCGAACCTAATCGCACCGATTAGTTTGCGAGACGCCCGGGGTTGGACGTGGGGAACAGCGAATCCGTGACCTGGAGGTCCAATGACGTCCCCACCAACCCACATCAATCGCTGGCGCGCATTCGCGCTGCTGGCCGTGGCGTACTTCATGACGATCGTCGATCTGACCATCGTCAACGTGTCGCTGCCGACGATCGGCCGCGACCTTCACTTCTCACAGACGAGCCTGCAGTGGGTGGCGACGGCCTACGCCCTCACCTTCGGCGGGTTTCTCCTGCTCGGCGGTCGTGCCGCAGATCTCCTCGGTCGCCGCCGCGTCCTGATCGCCGGGCTCGGCCTGTTCTCGGCGGCCTCGCTGGCCTGCGCGCTGGCTACCGGCCAGGCGTTCCTGATCGGAGCCCGGGCCGTACAGGGAATCGGTGCGGCGGTCATGTTGCCGGCCGCCCTCTCGATCGTGATGAACATGTTCAAGGAGGGCGCCGAGCGCAACAAGGCGCTCGGCATCTGGGGCGCGATTGCGGCCAGCGGCGCCACCATCGGCCTGATCACCGGGGGGCTCCTCACCCGGTACGCCGGGTGGCAGTACATCTTCTACCTGAACGTCCCGATCGGGACCGCCGCGCTGCTGCTGGCGCCGCGATTCGTCCCTGAGAGCCGCCTGGAGACCACCGGCCGGCGATTCGACGCGTCCGGCGCCCTCGCTGCGACCGGCGGACTCGTGCTCCTGGTCGACGCGATCTCCCAGGCTCCGCAGTACGGCTGGGGCGCCACGCGCACGATCGGGGCGCTGGTGGCCGCGGCCGGCCTGCTCGTGGCCTTCCTGGTCATCGAGACCCGGGTGGAGGCGCCGGTGGTGCCGCTGTCGATCTTCCGGCTGCGAACGCTGAGCGGAGCAAACGCGGCTGGCCTGCTGCTGGGCGGCAGCTTCTACGCGTTCATCTTCGTCGGCACCCTCTACATGCAGGAGGTCCTGCACTACAGCGCTCTGCAGACCGGCCTCGCGTGGCTGGCCGCGTCGGTGACGTCGGTCGCGCTCGCCGGGCTCTCGCAGTACCTGGTCACCAGGAGCGGGGCGAAGATAGTCATGGCGATCGGCATGATCCTGATCGGCGCGGGCATCCTCTGGGCCACACAAGTTCCGGTCCGCGGGCGCTTCGTCGGTGACCTGCTCGGCCCGTTCATCGTCTCGGGCGCGGGCACGGCATTCGCGTTCATCCCGATCTCGGTCGCTGGGCTGGCCGGCGTCGACCCGGGTCGCGCCGGGCTTGCCTCGGGGCTGCTCAGCACAAGCCAGCAGATCGGCGGCGCGCTGGGCATCGCGATCGCCTCGAGCGTCGCGGCCAGCCACACGCAGGTACTGCTCCATACGGGCGCTCACGCGCCGGCGGCTCTCACAGGCGGCTTCCAGCGCGCGTTCTGGGTGCTGGGCGCGATCGCGCTGCTCGCGCTTCCGGCGATCTTCGCTCTGGTGCGCGACAAGGAGCTCGCCTCCCCGGACCCGGAGACCACCGCCGTAGAGCCCCGCCCCGCCCTCGCGTCGGCGAGCTGAACCAACTGACTGACACACGAAAGGAAACACACCATGTCCACCACAACCATCACAGGCAAGACGGTGCTAGTGACAGGAGCCAACCGCGGCCTCGGGCGCTCCCTCGTCGAAGAGGCCCTCAAGCGAAGGGCGGCGCGGGTGTACGCCGCAGCGCGGCAGCCCATCGCACACCCCGACGACCGGGTAACCCCGGTGATCATCGACGTCACCAATCCCGCGCAGATCCAGGCGGCGGCCGACACGGTCGAGTCACTCGACATCCTGATCAACAACGCCGGCGTCTCAGTTCCGGACGACCTCAGCGACCGCTCGGCGTTCGAGCATCATCTAGCGGTCAACCTGTACGGCACGCTCGATGTCACCAGCGCGTTCCTGCCGACGGTGATCAGGAGCCGCGGGCGGATCGTCAATGTCATCTCGGTCGGGGCGATTGCGGCGGTGCCCGTACTTCCGGCCTATTCGGTGTCGAAGGCCGCGGCGCTATCGCTCACGCAGTCTCTGCGCGCGCTTGTGGCGGGCGAGGGCGTCGGAGTTCAGGCTGTCATGCCCGGACCGATCGACACCGAGATGGTCCGCGACCTCCCCATCCCGAAGACCGCGCCCGAGTCGGTTGCGCGAGGCATCTTCGACGGCATCGAGCGCGGTGAGGAAGAGATCTTCCCCGACCCGATGTCGGAGATGCTCGCCGCAGCTTGGCGCTCTGGAGTGGCCAAGGAGCTGGAGCGCGAGAACGCGCTGCTCGTCCAGCCCCAACCCGACGCGCTGGCGGCATAGAACCATGGCACCCAACGACCTCTCCAACAGCACGACGATCGTCGTCGGCGCATCCCGCGGCCTCGGCCGCGGGATCGCACAGGTCCTCGCCGACAGCGGGATGCCGGTGGTCGCGGTGGCCCGAAGCGCCACGGAACCGGCTGACCAGAGCGTGGTCGTCGACGCCACCGACGCCGCGGAAGCCGGCCGCCTCATCGATCGCTATCGGCCGCGGAACCTGGTGCTCGTCGCCGGGGCGAGTCCGCTGGTTCGGCCGATCCAGCGTCAGACCTGGGAGACCTTCTCGGTCAACTGGGAGACGGACGTCCGGATGACGTTTCACTGGGTTCGGGAGGCGCTACTCACCCCGCTCGCCCCGGGCAGCCGGGTCGTCGTCATGAGCAGCGGCGCCGCGCTCCAGGGCTCACCACTGTCGGGCGGCTATGCGGGCGCGAAGGCGACGCAGCGCTTCATCGCCGCCTACGCCCAGGAGGAGGCCAACCGCGACGGGCTCGGCATCACGTTCACGTCGATCCTGCCGCGGATCACGCCGCTCACCGAGCTCGGGCGGCCGGCCGTCGAGGCCTATGCCGCTCGCGCCGGCGTGACCCAGGAGCAGTACATGGAGAAGATGGGACCGCCGGTCACCCCTGAGGTCGCGGGCAATGCCGTACTGGAACTACTACAGGCGCACCCGGAGAAAGTCGCCGGCGCCTACCTGCTCACCGGCGCGGGCCTGAAGGAACTGTCTTGATATCGAATTGGCACACGGTTGGAACAACCGTGTCTTGATTCGTTGCAGGCATCCGGGCGATCCTGCCGGCATGGCAACGCTGGCCCAAAAGATCGAGACCGAGCAGCGAATGCGGAATCTGCTCGAGGAGGGAGGTCTGCCCCAGCCGGACTACATCGAATACGGCTACACCTGCATCAGGCTGATCTTCGAGGAGCCCAAGCTTTGTGTCGTCGTGGACATCGACGAGCCGCCCGACGGCGTCGAGCCCTGGCCCGTGGCTACCGACGATCCGGATTGGGCAGCATGAAGTCGCGGATCACCGCCACGAGGTCCTGATATGAGCCGATGAAGCCGCGCAGAGTGCGCACGGTGGCGCCGTAGCCGTCGAACTCCTGGGGCCTCATCCCATCAGCGTCATACGCCCGGCGGAAGTCGGCGAAGTTCTCGTAGAGCTGCTCGAACACGCCCACGGGCAACCCGTTGTCGATCCGCGGCACGACCTCGACCGAGGATTCGTTGAACAGCCGCTGCCAGGCGTGGGGGATGGTCAGGACGATGTCGCCGCCGATCAGCTCGGACCAGTGGAGGTGGTGGCGATAGGCGGCCGCGAGCAGGCGGGCCCGGTAGCCGCGCTCGCGGAACAGGCCGTAGGCGTGCTTGAAGCAGGCGATTCCCGCCCAGTGCACGACGCCGGGGTCGACCACGATGCTGTCGCGCTTGGCGACTACCTGCATCCAGTCGTCGAGCCGGCCGACCATGATCGTGCAGACCGGCGACATCCCGGAGGTGTCCTCGCCGGCCTCGGAACGGCGCGCCAGCCCGCGCTCCACCGCCTCGGCGACGGCAATGGCCTGGGGAACCGTGAAGCAAACCGTCGCGTTGATGCTCACGCCGGCGGCCGTGACCTCCTCGATCGCGTCGATGCCCGCGCGCGTGGCCGGAATCTTCACCTGCATATTGGGCGCGAGCCCCGCGAATCGCATCCCCTGCTCGACGAGCCGCGAGGAATCGCGGTACAGCTTGGGGTTGGTCTGAATCGAGAGCCGGCCCTTGAGACCGCCCTCGCGCTCGAACACGGGCAGGAGCAGCTCGGAGGCGCGGACGGCCATCTCCTCGATCAGCTGCCAGGCCACCTCGTCCTCGGTCCAGGTGGGATTGCTCGCGATGATCTCGCCGATCCGATCGCGCCAGAGCGGCATCTCCTTGCCGAGCACCTCGCCGACGATCGTCGGGTTGCTTGTCGCGCCGACCGCGCCGCGCTCGATCGCGTAGGTCAGCTCCTCGATCGAGCAGGAGTCGTTCCAGTAGTCGGTGGCGGTCAACGCCGTCTGAGCCAGCGGCGCGAGCGACTGCTGCTCGGTGGTGGCGTCGGCGGTCGTTCCGGTCATCTGGATTCCTTTGCGTCAGGGGTACAGAAGGGCACTACTCAAGCTGGGGCGGCGAGCGGCTCAACACCGAGGTAGCGCCGTTGGGCCTCCACGTCGCCGGTCAGCTCGGTCGCGGTGGTCTCGAGGGCGATCCGCCCCGAGACCATTACGAGGATACGCTCCGCCACCGCGGTGGCCATGCCGAGATTCTGCTCGACCAGCAGCAGGCCGATCCCCTCGTCAGCGAGCTTCCGGCAGGTCTCGATGAGCTCCTCCACGATGCGCGGGGCCAGGCCCTCGGACGGCTCGTCCATCACCACCAGGCTTGGATTGGTGAGCAGCGCCCGGCCGATCGCGAGCATCTGCTGCTCGCCACCCGAGAGCTGGGTTCCGCTCACCCCTCGGCGCTCGGCCAGCCGGGGAAACAGCTCGTAGACGGCATCCGGGGACCACCGGCCCCGGCGGACGAGCCGCTTGGAGATCATCCGCAGGTGCTCGTCGACGCTCAGCGAGCCGAACAGGCGACGGCCCTGAGGCACGTAGCCGATGCCGGCCTGGCAGATCTTGTACGAGGGGCGGCCCGCGAGCTCGCGCCCGGCAAACCTGATCGAACCGCGCGCCACCGGGGGCGCAACCCCGGCGATCGCCTTGCACAGACTCGTCTTGCCCATCCCGTTGCGGCCGATCAGCGCCACTGGCTCGGTCCCGACCGAGAACTCGGCGTCCTCGACGACGAGCGCGGAGCCGTAGTACGCGCGCAGTCCGCTGACCTGCAGGAGTGGCTCATCCGGCGCCATAGCCGCTCCCCAGATACAGGTCGTGGACCATCTTGTTGGCACGGATCTCCTCGGGCGTGCCCTCGAGCAGCTTCTCGCCCTGGTGGAGCATGGTCACGTGCTCGGCCACGGTCAGCGCGACGTCCATGTCGTGCTCGATGATGATAAGCGTGACCTCCCGGTCGAGGTCGAGCAGGAGCTTGGTCAGCACCATGCGCTCGGCGCGCGACAGCCCGGCGGCGGGCTCGTCGAACATCAAGAGGCGTGGAGCCGGCGCCAGGGCCAGACCGATCTCGAGCTGGCGCTGCTCGCCGTGGGACAGCGATCCGGCGAGAACGTCGAGGCGGTCCGCGAGACCAACTCGCGACGCGGTCTCTCTCGCGCGCGTGTGTAACCCAGCCTCGGATGAGCCACCCCGGAACGGACGCAGATGCCCGTCGCCCGCGCCCAGTCCGGCCAGGTACAGGTTGTCCTCCACGGTCAGGCCGGCGAGCACCCGCGAGGTCTGGTACGTGCGGCCCAGCCCGAGCCGGGCGCGCTTGCGCACCGCGAGCGTGGTCACGTCGCGCCCGAACAGCTCGATGGTGCCCTCGCTCGGGGCGAGGTCGCCGGCAATCAGGTTGAACAGGGTCGACTTGCCCGCCCCGTTCGGGCCGAGGATCGCGCGGCGCTCGCCGGGCAGCACGTCGAGGTCGACACCGCTCACCGCCGGCACCGCGCCGAAGTACCGGCTCAGCCCGCGGACGCGCAGCAGCGCGGTCCCCGTGGCAGTCGCGGTCCCCGTGGCCGTCGCGGTCACTGCGCCACCTGATCCGGGGTCAGGGCGGGCTCCGTGCCAGCGCTCTCGGTGGGAGACGACGAGTCCGAAACCGAGCCGGATCGATCGCTACCCCAAAAGCGCGTGTACACCCTCTGCGCCAAGCCGGTCAGCCCATCGGGGCTGAGGATCAGGATGACCAGCAGCACGATGCCGATCCACGTCTCGAACCGGTCGGTGATCCCGCGCGTGTAGGTGTCAAGCAGCGTGTACACGAGCGCGCCGATCCAGGCGCCCTCGATTCGGTACAGGCCCCCGATCACCGCGATCGTCATCAGCTCGATGATCTGCGAGACCTGAATCGTCCCCGGGGAGATGCGGGTGTCGCTCCACGTCCCGAGCACGCCGGCGACGCCCGCGATCAGCGCCCCGGCCGTGAAGGCAAGCGTGCGATGCAGCCGCACGTTGAACCCGAGCGCGCGCATCCTGACCGGATCGTCGCGGATGCCCTGCATGGTCAGGCCGAAGTTCGTGCGCGCGACGAAGCGGATGGCCGCGTACACGACCACCGAGCAGCCCAGGATGAGCTCGTACATCGCGGCCGGGTGCGTGACCGGATTGCCGATGAAGCCGGGGGCGCTCACGCCGTTGATGCCCTCGTGCCCACCGAAGGTGCCCACCTGCGAGAAGAAGTAGTAGGTGATGACCCCGAGGGCCAGCGTGATCATCAGCAGATAGATCCCCTCGCTCCCGCTGACGATGGCGCCGAAGGCAAAGCCCACGGCCACGGCGATCGCGACCGCGAGCACGGCGGCGAGGATCGGGTTCATGCCGCCCGACACGATGAAGTGGGCCATCACGAACCCGGCGACGCCATACAGCCCGGTCTGGGCGAGCGACACGATCCCGCCGTAGGCGGCCAGGAAGGTCAGGCTCACCGCCGCGAGACCGAATACGAGCGCGGTGGCGGCCACGGCACTCGTGAAGTAAGTGGTGAATATCGCGGGTACCAACGCGAGCGCGACGACCAGTACAACCGCAAACGAAACCCGCGCAGCCCGGGAGCGCAACAACGTCACGGACGCCTCCCGAACAACCCAGCCGGCCGGACCGCGAGCACCACGACGAGCAGGATGAACGTGAGCAGGATCGCGTCGTTGGTGAACTGCTGGGGGAGATAGACGGCCGAGAGCTGCTCGATCAGCCCGAGCAGGATCGCTCCGACCGCGGCGCCGCGCAGGCTCCCGAGCCCGCCGACGATGACCACGACCAGCGAGCTCAGAAGGAACTGGTCGTCCTGTCCCGGGGCGAGCGACAACGTGGTGCCGCCCATCACGCCGCCCAGCCCGGCCAGGGCCGCCCCAATGAAGAAGGCGCCGCCGAACACCAGCGGAACGTTGATCCCCAGCGCCGAGGTCATCGCCCGGTCATCCACGCCCGCGCGGAGAATGATCCCGAAGCGGGTGAACCGGATGATCAGCCACAGGACGAGCCCGACCACCAGCGCGGCGCCGATGATGAACAGCCGAAACGCCGGGTACTCGAGGTGGTAGAGGCCGAGACCGATCGAGTTGGCCAGCCCGGCGGGCGGGGTCAGCGTCTCGGGCGTTGAACCGAAGTGCACGATCATCTGGTCGGCCAGGATCGTGGCCACGGCGATCGTGATCAGCGCCTGACGCAGATCCTGGCCCTGGTTCCAGCGCAGCAGCAGCTGGTGGATGAGCAGGCCGACGCCGCCGGTAATGAGCGCCGTCAGGATCAGAGCGGGCCACCAGCCCATGCCGTGGTTCACCAGGTCGAGGGCCACGTAGCCGCCGAGCAGATACAGCGAGCCGTGGGCCATGTTGACCACGCGCATGAGCCCGAAGATCAGGGTGAAGCCGCTCGCGGTGATGAAGTAGAGCGCGGCCAGGCTTACCCCGTTGAGCGCGGTGATCACGAACGTCGGGCCGTTTCCGGTTATCCCGAACCCCGAGCCGAAGGCCTTGATCGCGACCCAGACGATCGCAAACGCGAGCAGCAGCCAGCTCAGCGTCGCGGGTCCACGCCGGGTCAGCAGCGACACGCCTCCTCTCATCTCGGCGACTCTAACAAAAGAAACGAGAACCGAGCAACGAGAATCGATAATTGATTCTATGCTTAGATGCCGCCCATGAGACAGCGCGCTGGCGCATGGCCTGGGGCCCTAGATCTCGGTTTTGCCGGACGGCCTCCGGGCCCAGACCTCGGTTCAGAATCCACTCA
Source organism: uncultured Solirubrobacterales bacterium (assembly GCA_963834675.1). Lineage (GTDB taxonomy): Bacteria > Actinomycetota > Thermoleophilia > Solirubrobacterales > Solirubrobacteraceae > Palsa-465. The sequence goes on along the minus strand of CAWICS010000004.1, from coordinate 1,024,107 downwards.
AGGAGAGGAAGTGCACATGCACAAACGGAGTTGGTGGCGGACGTCGTCAGGCGGCCGCGCGCTCCTCGCCCTGGCCTCGCTGGCCGCGCTGGCTGTGGCGGGGTGCGGGTCGAGCAGCTCGACCTCGGCTTCCGCGCCGGGGCCGACCACGGCGGCGAAGTCCGCGGCGCCGGGCAGCTCGAATAGCGCCAACGCGATCAAGATCGGCGTCCTGGCCACGTGCGGCGGCTCCTTCGCCCTGTTCGAGAATGAGGCTTTCTCGGGCGCCAAGTACGCGCTGGTCAAGGAGGCCGGCGGTAAGTCGCTCGGCACCGGCCCCCAGGCCGGGGTGTCCGGCGCGACGATCGCGGGGCGCCCCGTGAGCTTGTACTTCGGGTGCTCGGACGCCACCCCCGACGTGGCCGTCTCCGAGGCCCGGCGCCTGGTCGAGAGCGTCAAGGTGAACATCCTGGTCGGCCCGCTGTCCGGAGACGAGGGCATCGCGGTGGCCAACTACGCCAAGACCCAGCCGCAGGTCACCTTCATCAACGGGACCTCGGGCGCTCAGGCCACGACGCTTAGCGTCCATGCGCCGAACTTCTTCCGTTACGGCGGGGACGGCGCCCAGTGGATGGCCGGGCTCGGCACCTATGCCTACAAGACGTTGCACTGGAAGACGGCGGCGATCCTGGGCGAGGACTACTCCTATCCCTACACGCAGGCAGCCGGCTTCATCGCCGAGTTCTGTGGACTGGGTGGGCAGGTCACCAAGCGGATCTGGGCGCCGCTGACCACCACTGACTGGTCCTCGTATGCCACTCAGATCCCGCGCAACGTCGACGGCGTCCTGCTCCTGACCGGCGGCACCGACACCGTCGACATCCTCAAGGCCTACCTCGGCTTCGGGGAGCAGATCAAGGGGCACGTGCTGGGCGGCTCGTCAGTGCTCGATCCCACGGCGTTCACGGTCGGCAGCCAGCTGGCCGGGCTGGCCGGCGGATCACCCGTGCCCCTGGGCGGCACGAGCTCCGACTGGACCAGTTACGTGAACGGCTTCTCGTCCGTGTACCAGAAGTCACTGGCCCAGTCCCTGTTCACCGTCCTGTACTACAACGCGATGTCGGCGGCGATCGAGGGCCTGAACCAGGTCCACGGCTCGCTGTCGGGCAACGAGTCGGCGTTCAGGGCGGCGCTGGCCAAGCTCACCCCGACCTTCCCCAACGGGCAGGTCAAGCTCGACTCCAACCGCAACTCGGTGCAGCCCGCCTATGTCGTCCAGGTTGACAACGGCAACGGTGGGCTCGGGTTCAAGGTCCTGCACACGGTCAACGATGTGAGCCAGGACTTCGGTGGCGTGTTCAAGCCGGGTGGCCAGGCCCCGAGCCGCACCGCGCCGGCGTGCGCCAAGGGTCCGCTGCCCCCGTGGTCGACCGGGTCCTAGTCACCGCACCGGCGAATCGCCAGGATGGCCCGGCCGCACTCCCGCGGTCGGGCCGTCCCGGCGCGAGCACCGAGAACGTATAACGACTGCCAACCTGGAGGAACCCCGATGACCCAGACGACGCCGATCACCGATGAGCTTCAGCGCTTCCGGCTCGACGATCGCGTGGCGATCGTCACCGGCGCCACCGGGGGCATCGGCAGCCGGTTGAGCCAGGCGCTCGGTCGGGTGGGCGCGCGCGTGGTCGCGCACGGCCGCGACCAGGACCGCGCGAGCGCCGTCGCCGAGCGACTGCGCGCGGAGGGCATCGAAGCCCAGCCCGTCACCGGTGATATGACCCGCCGAGCGGATGCCGACCGGATCGTGGAAGAGGCCATGACCGCGTTCGGCCGCGTCGACGTGATCGTCAACACGGTGGGCGGGGCGGCCGGCACGGCGCTCTACCCAGCCGAGTCCTACCCCGAAGACGAATGGGACCGGATCGTCGACCTCAACCTGCGCGCCGCGCTGCTGCCGACCCAGGCCGCGGCCCGGGCGATGATCGCGGGACGGACGTGGCGGGCACGTGGTGCACTTCTCCTCGGTCCGCGGCCAGCTCGGGATCGACAACGGGTTCTCGGCCTATGTCGCGGCCAAGGGCGCGCTCGATGCCCTGACCCGCCAGCAGGCCACCGAGTGGGCCAAGCACCGCATCACGGTCAACGCGATCTCACCCACGTTCGTGGCCACCGAGCAGGCGGCCAACCTGCTCGCCGACGAAGAGTTTCGGGCCGGACTCGAGGCCCGCATCCCCCTGCACCGTATCGCCGACACCGACGATGTCGTCGGCGCTTCACTCCTGTTGTGCACCGACGCAGCATCGTTCATCACGGGTCAGATCCTCACCTTGGATGGGGGCTTGACCGCGTGCCAGTGATCCCGAAAGAGAAGGAGACGCCGTGAGGCGCATCATCGACCTCTCCATGCCCGTCCACATGGACATGCTCACGTTCCCGCGTGTCCCGCCGCCCGCTCTGACGGTGTACGAGAGTCACAAGGACTTCGCCGACCGCATCGGGGCCAGTGCCCACGGTGTCGACTCGCTGACCGCGAGTTACCTGATCGTCCAGAACGACCACGTCGGCACGCACCTCGACGCGCGCAAGCACATCGTCCCCGACGCGGGCGGCCCCGAGACGATCCCGCTGGAGTACTGCTTCTCCGACGGCGTACTGCTCGACTTCACCGACAAGGAACCCGGTTACATCATCACCGAGGCTGACGTCCGCAACGCGCTCGATCGCATCGAGTACACGGTGAAGGAGCGGGACATCGTCCTCAACCACACCGGGGCCGGCGCATACAACACCGAGGAGCGCTACCGCACCGACCATCCCGGCATGAGCGCGGAAGCCACGCTGTGGCTGATCTCCCAGGGGGTACGGCTGATGGGCTGCGACGCCATCACCTATGACCCGCCGGTGTGGGCGATGTTCGAGCAGAAGAAGTTCTGGGAGGCCCACCGGGTGATGTGGGACGAGGAGTACTGGCACCTCGAGAACCTGATGAACCTCGAGCAGATCGGACGCCCGCACGGCTTTCAGATCTCCGTGTTCCCGATCAAGTGGGTCGGCACCACGGCGGCGCCGGTGCGCGCCGTGGCGATCATCGGCGACGACGAGAACGGTGCCACGCCATGACCGCCACCGCTGCCCGCAGCCGGGTGATCCAGAACTACATCGGCGGCCGCTGGACCGACGCCACCGCCGACGAGACGCTCGAGGTGAACAATCCGGCCACCGGCGAGGCGCTCGCCCGCGTCCCGCTGTCGAGCCAATCCGACCTCGATGCCGCGGTGGCGGCCGCGCGCCAGGCGCTGCCCATCTGGCGCGAGGTCTCGGTCCCCGACCGTGCGCGGCTGCTGTTCGAGCTGCGTGAGGTCCTGTCGAAGCGCCGCGAGGGGCTCGCGCGCTCGGTGACCACCGAGATGGGCAAGACCATCGTGGACGCTCGCGCCGAGGTGGCGCGCATGATCGAGATGGTCGAGTGTGCGTGTGCCGTGCCCAGCACGATGCAGGGCCGCGGCCTGGAGAACGTGTCGCGCAACGTCGACTGCGAGACGATCCGCCAGCCGGTCGGAGTGTGCGCCGCGATCGTGCCGTTCAACTTCCCTGCCATGGTGCCGTTCTGGTTCTTGCCCTTCGCGATCGCGTGCGGCAACACGTTCATCCTCAAGCCCTCCGAGCAGGTGCCGCTGACTCAGCAGATCGCCTTCGAGGTGCTGGACGGGCTCGGCCTGCCGCCGGGCGTCGTGAACCTGGTCAATGGGTCCAAAGAGGTTGTGGAGGGCATCCTCGACCACCCGGGCATCAACGCGGTGTCGTTCGTCGGCTCGGCCCCGGTGGCGCGGATCGTCTACGAGCGGGCGGCCAGGGCGGGCAAGCGCGTGCAGGCGCTGGGCGGCGCCAAGAACCACATGGTGGTCATGCCCGACGCGGTGATGGAGCAGACCGTCAAGGGCATCCTCGGCTCGGCCTTCGGCGCCGCGGGCCAGCGCTGCATGGCCGGCTCGGTATTGGTGACGGTCGGCCCCGCCAAGGACCGGCTGCTTCCCGCGCTGCGCGAGGCGACAGAGAAACTGGCGGTGGGCGACGGACTCGACGAGCAGATAGATGTGGGACCGGTCATCTCCTGCGCGTCGCGTGACCGGATATCCGGCTGGATCGACCGCGGGGTCGAGGACGGAGCCACGCTGCTCGTCGACGGCCGCAGCCCCGATGGCAACGGTGATGGCTCGTTCGTCGGACCGACGATCCTCGCCGATGTCTCACCCGACGCCCCGATCGTCGCCGAGGAGGTGTTCGGGCCGGTGCTGACCCTCGTCCACGCGGACAGCCTCGACGAGGCGCTCGAGATCGTGAACCGCAGCCGGTTCGGCAACGGCGCCTCGATCTTCACCGAAAACGCGGCCGCGGTGCGGCGCTTCCGCCACGAGGTCGAGGCGGGCATGGTCGGGATCAACATCGGCGTGGCCGCGCCGGTGTCGTTCTTCCCGTTCAGCGGCTGGAAGGACTCGTTCCTCGGCGACCTGCACGCCCATGGCCCCGACGCGATCGAGTTCTACACACGGAAGAAGACGGTGACCAGTCGCTACTTCTCGAGCGGGCAGGCCAGCGGTACGTATTTCGTGGAGAACTGACTAACTCTCGGCGCGCTGGGTCTTGGCCAGCATGCGCCCGAAGTGATCGAAGTGGTTGCGGATCGCCCGCGCGGACGCGCGGGCATCGCGACGGCGCAGCGCGTTGACAATCTCCTCGTGCAGGTCGGCTGCCTCCTTCGGCGTGAGACCCATGCGCAGCGCGGTGATGGCGGTGCGCGTCTCGACCTGGAGTGAGGACCAGATCTCGAGCAGCCGCGAGTTGCCCGAGGCCTCGACGATCAGCTCATGAAAGCGGGCGTCGTGCTCTACCTGCTCGGCCACGTCCTTGGCGTGGCGCATCCCGGCGAGCTCGGCCTCGAGGGCCGAGACGTCGCCGCCCATCCGCTTGGCCGCCTCGCGCACGGCGACCTCCTCGAGCGCGGCGCGGATCGGATACACCTCGATCAGCTCGGCATCGCTGATCTGGCGCACCCGCGCGCCGCGAAACGGGGCTGACTCGACGAAGCGAACCGACTCGAGATCGCGCAGGGCCTCGCGCACCGGGGCCTGGCTGACACCGAGCTCCTCGGCGATGCGGATCTCCACCAGGCGGTCCCCGGGCGCGTAATGGCCGGACAGGATGCGCTGGAGCAGGACGCTCTTGACCTCCTCGCGCAGGACCGTGCGGTGCACAGAGGCGGCGGGCGGATCCGGCGGGACGGGCCGAGGACTAGGGGCCATGGCTACATCTTCTCAGTGCGGCCCGATGCCTCATCAGGTGATCGCCACCGGGTCGATCATCGATCCGGTGGCGCCGCGGATGGCCAGGGGCAGCGCGACGAAGAGGAACTCCCGCACGCCGGCGGCGGCCAGCCCCTCGAGGTCGAGGCTCTCGAGCAGGTAGACCCCGTGCTCGATCAGCAGCAGGGTGTGAACGGGCTGTGGGTTGGCCGGGGTCCCGCGGTCGGGCGCCGGCTGGACCTCGTAGGTCTCGGTGTCGGTGCCGGTGGCCACGACGCCTCGCTCGAGCAGCAGCCGCGCGGCCGAGATGTCGGGACCGGCGCCGCGGCTCTCGGCCAGGCGGTCGGGGTCGGGCCAGCCGCTTAAGTAGCCCGTGCGGACCAGCGCCACGTCGCCGGCTCCGGCGACGACGCCCGTTGCGGCCTCGATGGCCAGCAGCTCATCGGCGCCCACGGGCTCGCCCGCCGACAGCGCGGTCACACCTCGGTGACCCGGGACGTCGTAGAGCACGCCGCGGCGCCAGAGCGGCGGAATCTCTGTGGCGTCTCCGACCACCGGACCGAAATCGCCCAGGTCGGTCTTGGCGGATCCGCCGTGCCAGCGATCGTCCGGCCCGACGGTCATGTGTGCGTGCGCATCGATATGCGCGCCGCTGTGAGTAGTCCCGATCACGAGCTCGCTCATGAAGCCCAGGCAGGCGTCGTTGGGCAGTCCCCAGTGGTGATCGCCGGTCACCCGGCTGCCGTGCGGCGTGCGGTAGGAGACGACCTCGAAGGTCGGGTGCCCAGGCCACAGGGGCATCTTCGGGAAACGCTCGCGGGCCAGGCGGTACATGCGGCCGTCGCGAATCAGCGCCGCGCCGGCGAGGACGTGCTCGGGAGTGGGGGCGGCACTCACGGTTACTGCGGGCTCGCTTGCGCAGTCGCCGCATCGACCTCGCGGAGCGCCTTGTCCAGCATCGGACGCGCGAGCGCGACCGCCCGCTCGAGGCTCGGGTCGATGCGATCCAGCGAGCTTGAGATCTTGGCCTTGGCCCGCTCGGGCGTGGCCCGGCCCGACCGCACCCAGCTGATCGTGAGCGGCGTCAGCGTGTCGAGGAACGACAGCGAGTCGGCCGCCTGGAGCAGATCGGCGTCGGGCCAGCCGCCGTCCTCGTGGACACGGACCAGGCCGTCCACGCCGTCGACCAACTCCGGCGAGGCGCCATGCTCGTGCAGCCATTTGGACGCGATATCCGCGCAGCGATCCTGGTGCCAGCGGTTGTACTCAGGGTTGTCCCAGTCGCGGGCCGAGTCCCAATCGGTTCCGGGAGCGGGGAACGCCCGCTCGATGTCATGCAGCACCGCCGCGATGCGCAGCCCCTCACTCGCCTCGGGGTCAAGCTCGAGCAGCCAATGCTCGGTGCGCAGAAGGTGTTGCTCGTGCGGATGGTTCACCGAGACCACCCAGGCGCGGGCGGAGGGGAGGAGATCGGTCACGTGGTCACCGGGCGAGCCTGGAGCACATAGAGCTCGCCGTCCTGCACGGCCCACTCGATGTCCTGCGGCACGCCGACCCGCTGCTCCAGGTCGTCGCCGAGCCGAGCCAGTTTGGCCAGCAGTTCGTCGCCGGCCTTGCGCGCCCCGCCCTCGTCGGGCGACAGCGGCCGCTCGGCGACCCCGCCGTCCTGCACGGCGACGATCGCGTAGGGCTGCTCGTGCACCTGCGCCTTGCGCACAGTGCCGTCCCGCTTGAGGATGTAGTGGTCGGGCGTGACGGCGCCCGATACGGCTGCCTCGCCCAGACCGATGACCGCCTCGACGACCATCCGGTCGCGTCGCCCCCGCACCGGATCGCAGGTGAACAGCACGCCGGCGATATCGGCCTGGACCATGCGCTGAACCACCACGGCCATGCCCAGATCGGCCAGCGATCCCTTCTGCGAGCGGTAGAAAAGCGCCCGCTCGGAGAAGAACGATGCCCAGCAGTCGCGGATCCGCGCCCGCACCTGATCGCCGCCGCGGACGTGCAGGAACGTCTCCTGCTGTCCGGCGAAGCTGGCCGCCTCGGAGTCCTCGGCGCACGCGCTCGAGCGCACCGCTACCGGCACGTCGTCCGAGCCGAGCGCGGCGTAGGCGGTCAGAACTTCTTCTCGCAGCGCGGGATCGAGCTCGACCGTCTGGATCAGAGCCTGAGCGGCCTCGGCATCCTGGGCCTCGGCCAGCCGCCGGAGGTCGGCGCCGCCGTCGGGCAGCGCGTCGGCCAGAGCCTGTGCCGGGATTACGAAGCCGGGCGGGACCGGCAGTCCGAGCGCGGCCATCCGTGCCAGCGACGAGCCCTTACCGCCGGCGCAGCTCACGTCGGTGCAGCCGGCGTCAGCGAATGCCAGCACCAGGCTGCTCACGAGGACAGCACCTCGACCACGCCGGTGGCGCCGTTGACCCGGACGTGATCACCGGTCTTGATCCGCTCGCCGGCGTTGCCGGTGCCGACCACCGCGGGAATCCCGAACTCCCGGGCCACCACCGCGGGGTGCGAGGTCGTGCCGCCGGCTTCGGTGACCAGGCCCTTGATCTTGGTGAACAGCACCACCCAGGCTGGATTGGTCATCCGGCAGACCAGGATCTCGCCCTCCTGGACCTTGTCGAACTCCTCCAGAGCCGAGACGAACCGCGCTGTGCCCTCGACCACTCCGGGCGAGGCCGCCAGCCCCTTGATCTCGCCGGTGGTCGACGGCTCGCCGGCGTAGAACCGATCGGGGAAGCCCCAAAGTCCGCCGTAGGGAAACTCGATCGCCTCCTTGGTGGCCGTGCCGAGCCACGCCGGCGGCCGGCGCTCGAACGCCTCCTCGTGGTCGTCGCGGCGGTCTGAGACCACGTCCTTGGCGTCGAACGCCTCGGGATCGGCCATCAGGCGACGCAGCTCGTTGTAGCGCAGGAACACCACGTCCTCGGCATCGTGCAGCGCGCCCGCCTCGGCCAGCTTGCGGCCTATTGCGATCGCCGCCACGCGCAGGCGCGCGTTGGTGCCCTGATCGACGAAGAAGTGGTGGTCGGGGGTGAGCGGATTCATGTTCAGCGACAGCTCGAGCGCGCGGCTCAGCTTCTCGCGCTCGGAGCCCTCGACGCCCTCCATAACCAGCTTCTTGGCCGCCTCGAGGTCGTCGGCCACCGCCTTGAGGTTGGACGGGTAGTCGTAGTCGGTGGCCACGTAGCCGCGGATCGCCTCGATGATCGGCGCGGGGTCCTCGACCCAGAGCTTGTACATGAACTCGTGCGACCACAGGGCCTTGTAACCGAACGTCTTCTGATGGGTCTCGATCCGTTCGGCGATGAAGCGCCGGCCGCGCTCTGAGCCACCGAGCGCCTGCATGACCTCGCCGGCGGTGGGCTGCTCGAACGCGGCGCGCAGCTCGGAGTCGGACTTGACCTCATCCTTGGAGCGCCACAGGTCCTCGATGGCATCCCAGTTGCGGTCCTCGACGCTCGACTGCAGACGGCCCATCACGGAGATGTCGCCGCCCACCTCCTCGATCACCGCGTTGAGGTTCTGGGTCGAGGCGAACTGGGCGAAGTTCAGCATCCAGTGGATCTTCCAATGGCGATCGTGGATGTCGATCGCGTCCTCCAGGAGCACGCCGAGCTCGAGCAGCGACGCGCCGTCGTAGTCGAAGCCGTCCAGGTACTCGAAGTTGCGCTCGATCTCGGGACGCAGGCGGGTCTTCCACCAGTTCATGAAATTCGCCGCGTAAATGGGCAGCACGCCCCCGAGATAGGCGCCGATTTGCCCGGCATAGGCGGGATCGCGCGGGACGCGCGGGACGTAGCGGTTCTCGTACTCGGTGGCCTCGGCGTGCAGATTCGGAGCACACGGGACGGCCGCGGTGTAGACGTAGCCGTTGATGCACTTCGCGATCCAGTCGCTCGCGAACGGCGTGCCGAAACGCCGGAACATGTGATCGCAGGTGAGCCACCAGCCTCCTATGTCGAAGAACAGCGGGGAGACCGGGTTGGGGATGTGCAGGTCGTCGTGGATCCAGAAGAGCTCCCGCTCGCCCTCCAGCCACTGCACCGGAAACTCGTCGGTCCCGAAGTTCGTGCCCAGTACCTCGTCGGGCTGCGTGCTTACCGCCATGTCAACCGTCCCCTCCTCGAAGTAACTCTCGTCCCGGCAACGATCCTAGATAATCGATGATCGCGGATTCAAGGTCTGGATGGTAGCCCCAGAAGCTCTCGAGCGGCGCCTGAATCCGCGGGCTGGCGATCGAGCAGCGGCGCGAGCGTCATCGCCTTCTCCACGAGGTCGGCGTTCGATGCCGCGCGCCGCGCGCCGGTGACCCGCAGGTTGTCCTCGAGCCCGACCCGGATGTGGCCGCCCAGCATCAGCGACGTGGCGGCGAGATGAAACTGAGCCGGGTAGCCGACGCCGGCAGCCGAGAACGTGAAGCCGTCGGCTCCGAACAGCGTCGTCGCGGTCTGGTGCATATGCAGGAGCTGCTGAAGCGTGGCCGCATTGGCGCCGAGTACTCCGAGCACGAACTGGATGTGTACGGGGAAGTCGACCAGGCCCTGGTCGGCCAGGTGGCGCAGGTTGTAGAGATGCCCCACGTCGTAGACCTCGTACTCGGGCTTGGTCCCCGCCTCGCGGAACAGCTCGGATAGCCGGTAGATGTCCGAGAACGTGTTGCGGAAGATGTAGTCGCGGGTCGACTCCAGGTACTCGATCTCCCACGGCGCCATCTCGGGGCGATGGTGGACGCGGAAGATCCCGAAGTTGAACGAGCCGCAGTTGAACGTGGCCATCTCGGGCCGGCAGTCGGTGACCACGCGGGCTCGCTCCTCGATCGTCATGCCCACGCCGCCACCGGTCGTCGGCTGCACGATCGCCCCGCAGCGCTCGCCGATCCCGCTCAGGACCTCCTTGAACAGCCCGAGATCCGCGACCGGCCATCCGGTCTCGGGGTCACGGACGTGGATGTGGACGATCGCCGCGCCTGCGTCGTGAGCGGCCACCGCGGAGTCGATGATCTGCTCAGGGGTGATGGGGATCGCCGCGCTCTGGCCGGGCACGCTCATCCCGCCGGTAATCGCGCACGAGCAGAACACTCTCGGGTCGGCCACGGCGCTCACGGCCTACCGTTCCCGCCGTCCGGACGGACTATGACCTTCAACGCTCCGTCGGTGCGCTCGGTGAACGTCGCGTACGCGTCGGCGAAGTCCTCGAGCGAGTAGCGATGGGTGATCAGCTCGCGCAGGCGGATCCGGCCGGTGGCGGCGAGCTCGATCGCCCGGGGCATCTCGCCGGCCGCCGCCCGCACACCAACCACGTCGATCTCGTCCAGGACGGTGCGCGGCATGGGCAGGCTCGCATCGCTCAACGGGATGCCGATCACCGCGACCCGGCCTCCTTTGCGTACCATCTCGACCCCCTGCGCCACCGCCTCGGGGGCTCCCGAGCACTCCAGCGCGACGTCGGCGCCGAGGTTGTCGGTGGCTTCGCGGACCGCCTGCACCGGATCTCCCTCGGTGAAGTCGACGGTCTCGTGCCCGAGCTCGCGCGCCTTGGCCAGCCTTGCACCTCGGCCCACCACGATGACCCGGCCCGCGCCGAGGGCGTGGGCGCACTCGGCGACCAGCAGGCCCATGACGCCGGGGCCGATCACCGCGACGACGTCGCCGGGGCGATGCCCGCCGCGGAGCACCGTGTGCAGGGCGATGGCGGCGGGATCGAGCATCGCCGCCTCCTCGTCGGAGAGGACGTCGGGGACGGGGAACACGCTGCGCACGGAGTGCACGACGTACTCGGCGTAGGCCCCGGGGGCGTTGTGGCCGTACTGGGCGTGGAGCCCGTCGATCCCGAAGTTCTCGCAGATGTTGTACCGGCCCTCCACGCAGCGCCGGCAATAGCCGCACGCGGCGTGCGAGGTACCCGCGACGCGCGTGCCTACGACCCACCCGAGCTCGGCGGCGCCCGGACCGAGCTCGACCACGTCGCCGCACCACTCGTGTCCGGGGATCAGCGGCCAGTCCTTGGGCCAGAAGCCGGGGTAGTCGCCCTGGATGATGTGGGGGTCGGTGCCGCAGATCGCCGTGGCGCGGACCCGGCAGAGGACCTCGTAGGGTCCGGGCACCGGGCGCTCCACGTCGCGCAGCGCGAAGTCGTTGGGAGCGGAGACGACGAGGGCGCGCATCGGGACGATCATAGATAATCGATTGAATGAAGCTGGTTAGCCGCCCAACCCTGCGCGACCAGATCAAGGACGCGCTGCTCCAGCGGATCCTCCAGGGGACCTATGCGCCGGGCGAGCGGATCGTCGAGATCCGGGTCGCGCGCGAGTTCGGAGTCAGCCAGGCGCCGGTCCGCGAGGCATTGCGCGAGCTCGAGATCCTGCGCCTGATCGAGTCAGAGCCATTCCGCGGCGCCCGGGTGCGCGGCGTCCGGCCTGAGGAGATCGCCGAGACCTATCCCGTGCGGGCCGCGCTCGAGGAGGTGGCGGCCCGCGCCGCGGCGCCGTCGCTGGCCGGGCGCGCGCAGCCGCTGGCCGACGAGATCGAGTGCATGCGCGCGGCGGCCGCCGACGGTGACCTCCGCCGGTTCGTCGTCCATGACGTCGGGTTTCACCGTTCGATCGTGATGGCGAGCGCCAACCGTACGCTGATCGAGATGTGGGAAACCCTCCACATCGACCTGCGAACGCGGCTGACCCTGATCCAGCGCCTCGGTGATCTGTCCGAAGTGGCCGAGCGACACGTGCCGGTCATGGAGGCGCTCGATGGCGGCGACGGGATGCTGGCCGGACGGCTCGTCCGTGAGCACATCGAGGGCTTCGGGCAAGCCGTGGCCGAGGCGCTCGGCCGCGGTCCCGCGGGGAACGGCTGGTGAGCGGGCTGCGCAGCGTCGCCGCGTTGTACGACATTCACGGCAACCTGCCCGCGCTCGAGGTCGTGCTGGCCTCGCTTCACGATGATCCCCCCGAGGCGGTGGTGGTCGGCGGGGACGTGTGTGCCGGGCCCCTGCCGGTGGAGGTGCTCAGGCGGCTGCGCGAGCTTCCCTGGCCGGTGCACTGGCTGCGCGGGAACGCCGATCGGGCGGTCGCAATGGGGTTCGACGGCACGATCCCACCCGAGCTCCAGGATCATCCGCTCTACCAGGGCGACGCCTGGGCGGCCACGCTCCTGAGCCGCGAGGAGCGCGACTTCATCAACTCGTTCCCGGCGCTCGCGGCATTGGAGATCGATGGCCTGGGAGACGTGCCGTTCTGTCACGCCACCGCGCGCAACGACGAGGAGCGGGTGACCGTGTTCACGCCGCCGGAGCGGCTCGCGCGCATCCTCGACGAGGCGGAGCGCCTGGGGCCGGACGTTCGCCTGATCCGAACGCCCTATGACGTCGCAGGCGCCGACGTCGCGTTCCACCCCACCGGCTATCCGGGCGCTGATCTGATCTTCGACTCCGATGACCCCGACGGGCGGGCCCGGCACTACGAGCGCGCGGCGGAGAAGCCGGTGGCCGCCGCGTCGCTGATCGACCCGGCCGAGAACCCGCTCGCGCGGCGAGTCTCATGACCGGAGCCGAGGCCCGCGCCCGGCTGCGCGCGACGCTCGATGGTGGCGGGCTGATCATCGGCGCCGGGGCCGGGACCGGTCTTTCGGCCAAGTGCGCCCAGGCCGGCGGGGCGGACCTGATCATCATCTACAACTCCGGCCGCTACCGGATGGCCGGGCGGGGCTCGCTGGCCGGGCTCATGCCCTACGGCGACGCCAACGCGATCGTCATGGATATGGGTCGCGAGGTGCTTCCGGTCGCCCGGGACACGCCGGTTCTTGCCGGTGTGTGCGGGACCGACCCCTTCCGGCTGATGGAGGTGTTCCTGCGCGAGGTGCAGGCGGCCGGGTTCGCCGGGGTCCAGAACTTCCCGACGGTCGGTCTGATCGACGGGACATTCCGGGCCAACCTCGAGGAGACCGGTATGGGCTACGGGCTCGAGGTCGAGATGATCCGGTCGGCAGGCGAGCTGGGTCTGCTCACCGCGCCGTACGTGTTCGACCCCGGTCAGGCCGTGGAGATGGCTCGCGCCGGCGCCGACGTGCTGGTCGCCCACATGGGGCTGACCACCAAGGGGTCGATCGGGGCACGGACGGCCAAGTCCCTCGATGACTGCGTGTCCGAGATCCAGGCCATCCGGGACGCGGCGGCGGCGGTCCGCGACGACGTCATCGTGGTGTGCCACGGCGGGCCGCTGGCCGAGCCCGACGATGTCCGGTACGTGCTCGAGCGGACGGAAGGCGTGGTCGGCTTCTTCGGCGCCTCGAGCATGGAGCGACTGCCCACCGAGGTCGCGATCACCGAGAACCTGCGGCGGTTCAAGGCGCTGGCGGGTGGGGCTCGGGCCAGCGAATGATTATCGATGATCTATGATCGCCGCCATGAGTCGGGGCGGCAGGCCGGTTGAGTGGCTCGCGCCCTCCTCGCTCGAGGAGGCGGCTGAGCTGCGAGCGCAGCGCGGCGCGGACGCGACCGTGGTGGCCGGCGGCAGCTTCCTCGGCATCCTCATGAACCAGGGCTTCCTGGAGCCGTCGTCGCTGCTTTCGCTGGGAGGAGTGCCGGAGTTGCGCGGGATCGAGGTCCGCGACGGGGAGCTATGTCTTGGCGCGATGGTGACCCACCGCGAGGTCGAGCGCGACTCCACGGTACGCGAGGGCTGGCCGGTGCTGGCCTGGGCGTTCGGACTCGTGGCCAGTCCCCGGGTGCGCAACCAGGCCACGGTCGGCGGCGTCCTGGCCGATGCCGACTACGCCTCTGACCCGCCCGCGATGCTCGGCGCGCTGAACGCCCGCGCGGTGCTCCGCTCTCCGCGCGGCGAGCGCGAGGTCTCGATCGACGAGCTGATCCTGGGCTTCTACGAGACGTGTATCGCCGACGATGAGTTGTTGACCGAGGTCCGCGTGCCGGCGGGGGTTGAGCGCGCCGTGTATCGCAAGTTCCGTTCGCGCTCGAGCGAGGATCGGCCGTGCGTGGCGGTCGCCGCGGCGCGGGCGAACGGGACGCTGCGCGTGGTGGTCGGCGCCTGCGCCGAGGTGCCCCAGCACTATCCGGACATCTGTGCGGAGGCGTCTTCGGCTCATGAAATCGGAGCTCGCTACGCCGAGCGGTTGGAGCCGCTCAGCGATTCGCGGGGCAGCGCGGAGTATCGGCGGCGGGTGGTGGCTGTGGAGGTACGGCGGGCGATCGAGGCGATCGAGGTCGGCGAATGAGCGCGATCGGCGTTGACCCGCGGGTGGCCGGGAGCCAGCGTTACTCGGTGGACCTGGACCGCCCGGGGATGCTTCACGCCGCGTTCGTGCGCAGCCCCCATGCCCACGCGCGCGTCGTCTCGGTCGACGCGTCGGCGGTGCCATCGGATTGCGTCGTGCTCTTGCCCGAGGACGTGGAGGATCTGCACCTGTACGGGTGCCAGGTCCGCGATGAGCACGTGCTGGCTCGCGTAGCTCGTCACGTCGGGGACATCGTGGCCGCCGTCGCCGCCCCGTCGCCCGAGACGGCCCAGGCCGCGGCCCGGCTGATCGAGGTGGACTACGAGGAACTGCCGGCGGTGTTCGATCCGGTCGAGGCCGTGGCGGCGGGCGCGCCGCTGCTCCACCCGGATGGCGCACGATCGGCTGGCGAGGCGGTGTCGATCGGGGTGCGCCCGCTGGCCGGCACGAACGCATGCCACCGCTTCCGACTCGTGCACGGTGACGTCGCGGCCGGGTTTGCCGAGGCCGATGTCGTCGTGCAGCAGGCGTTTCGGACCCCGAGTGCCGCGCACGCCCCGATGGAGCCCCACGCCGCGGTCGCCGAGTGGGAGGACGGGCGGCTGACCGTATGGACCGGTACGCAGACGCCGTTCAACCTGCGCGCCGACCTCGCCGTCGCCTTCGGGTTAAGCGAAGAGAGCGTGCGGGTGATCGCGATCCACATGGGCGGGTCGTTCGGGGCCAAGACGTTCGTCCGCCACGAGGGACCGCTGGCCGCGCTGGCTCGCAAGGCGGGCCGGCCGGTGAAGGTCGTGCTCGACCGCACCGAGGAGTTCGTCACGCTCAACAGACACCCGTCCGTGATCCGGGTGCGCCTGGGCGCCAAGCGGGACGGCACGCTGGTGGCCAAGGAGCTCGACTGCTGGGTCGACACCGGCGCCTACGCCGACTGCGGCCCGGGCGTGGCGACCAAGCTCGGCTATGCCGGCGTGGGGCCCTACCGCATACCACACGTGCGTGTCGACGCGCTGGCCATCTACACCAACCTGCCGCCGAACGGCGCGTACCGCGGCTACGGCGCAATGCAGTCGATCTGGGCCTCCGAGCGGACCATGGACGTGTTGGCCGAGCGCCTGGGGATTAGCCCGCTCGAGCTGCGGCGCAAGAACCTCTTGCGCGACGGCGATGTGTTCGCGACCGGTGAGGTCATGCACGACGTTCAGTTCGAGCGCTGCCTGCAGGCGGCTGCGGATGCCGTGGACTACGACCGCGATCCGAAGGGCAAGGGACTGTGCGTGCTGCTCAAGGGCATGCAGACGCCGAGCCGCGCCGCGATCGCGGTGGAGCGCACGCCAGTCGGCTACGTCATCCGAAGCGCCGCGTGCGAGATGGGCCAGGGGATGCGGCGCTCGCTACAGCTGATGGGAGCGCAGATGCTCGAGTGCGAGCCCGGGCAGATCGAGGTGCCCGAGCCCGACACCGACACCTCCCCGTATGACACCCGCACCACCTCGAGCCGGACCACGCACATGATGGGCCGGGCGCTCGAGGAGGCCGTGCGCGACCTGCACGAGAACGGCGGCGAGCGCGGCTACGGCGAGGTGCACAACGAGGGCGGGCTCGATCCCGACACCGGTCAGGGGATCGCCTCGACGCACTGGCATCAGGGGGCCGCGGCGGCGCACGTGACGGTCGACGAGGAGACCGGCAAGCTGACCGTCGAGCATCTCCACGGCGTCGCCTACGCCGGCCGGGTGGTCAACCGTCCCGGCGCCGAGCTGCAGAACGATGGCTCGCTGATCATGGGCCTAGGGACGGCGCTGTTCGAGGCGATCGAGTTCTCCGACGGGCAGGTCACCAACGCCAACCTGTCCGACTACAACGTGCCGGCGATCGGCGATCTGCCCAAGCGCTTCACCCACGAGCTGATCGAGCGCGAGGGCGCCGAGGTGCACGGCCTGGGTGAGACGGTTCTGCCCCCGGTGCCCGCAGCGATCGGAAACGCGCTGTATTCGCTCGGCCTGGCTCTCCATCACCTGCCGATGTCGGCCGAGCGCGTGCTTGCCGCGGTGGACGCTCGGGAGGCCTCGCGGACGTGAAGGTCGCCCTGCGGCTGAACGGGGGGCCGGTCGAGCTCGAATGCGAGCCCGATGAGATGCTGCTCGACGTCCTGCGCCGCGAGGGGCTCGGTTCGGTGCGGGAGACCTGCCGAATCGGGGTCTGCGGCGCCTGCACGGTGCTGGTTGACGGCGAGCCGCTGTCGGGTTGCCTGACCCTGGCGCCGTTGGTCGAGGGGCACGAGGTCACGACGGTCGAGGGCCTGGGTGGGGCCGATCCGGTGCAGCGAGCCTTCCTCGACGCGCACGCCTTCCAATGCGGCTGGTGTACGCCGGGCTTCATGCTGACGATCAAGGCGCTGCTGGCCGAGAACCCGAACCCGAGCGACGCCGAGATCACCGAGGCACTCGGCGGGAATCTGTGTCGCTGCGGCTCGTACGTGAAGATCGTCGACGCGGTCAAGCGGGCTGCGGCGGAGGCTTCGCGGTGAAGCTCGTCACGTATGAGGCGGGCGCCGGTCCACGCGTGGGCGTGCTGAGCGATGGCGACGTGCTTCGCGACGCCGGCTTCGACGGGGACATGGTGGCGTTCATTTCGGCGGGCGCTCCAGTCGAAGATCGCCGGGAGGTCGTGCCCGGGGCGCGCCTGCTCGCGCCGCTCCGGCCGCGTTCGCTGCGCGACTTCCTGGCCTTCGAGGGGCACTTGCAGGGGGCCTATCGCGGGCTGGGCCGCGACATCCCGGCCGAGTGGTACGAGGTACCGGCGTACTACAAGGGCATGCCCGACACGGTGATCGGACCCGATGTCGAGGTGCCGTGGCCGGCCTACACCGACCAGCTCGACCACGAGCTCGAGCTGGCCGCGGTGATCGGCCGGGAGGTACGCGACGTCCGAGCCGTCGACGCCGAGGACTGCATCTTCGGCTACACGATCTGGAACGACCTGTCGGCACGCGACGTGCAGCGCCGGGAGGGGCCGGTCGGCCTCGGGCCGGGCAAGGCCAAGGATTGGGACGGCTCGAACGTGCTCGGCCCGTGCCTGGTCACCGCTGAGGAGTTCAACCTCGCGGACGCGCGGATGGCGGTGCGGGTCAACGGCGAGGTGTGGGGCGAGAGCTCGACCGCGCAGATGCACCACAGCTTCGCCGACATGATCGCCTACGCCTCGCAGGCCCAGACGCTGTATCCCGGCGAGGTGATCGGGTCGGGCACGGCGGCCGGCGGGTCGGGCCTCGAGCTCGACCGCTGGCTCGCACCGGGGGACGTCGTCGAGCTCGAGATCGAGGGGATCGGCGTGCTGAGAAACACCATCGGACGAAAGGAGTCCTGACATGGCCTATGTGGTTGCCGCCAAGTGGCGGGCGCACCCGGGTAAGGCGGACCGTCTGCTCGAGGTGATCCAGGAGATGACCCCGCCGTCGCGGGAGGAGCCGGGCTGCGTCTTCTACCAGGCCCAGCGCTCGGAGGAGGATCCCAACCTGTTCTTCCTGTACGAGCAGTACGCCGACGAGGCCGGCTACGAGGCCCACCAGGAGACCGAGCACTTCACCCGGCTGGTCAAGCAGGAGGCGATCCCCAACCTGCTGGCCGCCCGCGAGCGCGAGTTCTACTCAACGATCGGCGACGAGGCCGGCGGCCTGTCGGGTTGAGCCGGTTCGTCGACCTGTCGCCGGCCGTGCCCGCGGGCTTCAAGGGACCGCCCTCGACCGATGTCGGCGTGCAGTTCGACGTCCGGGTCAAGCCGGGGTACTGGCAGTCGGCGCAGGCCGCGCTGAGCTGTCACACCGGTTGTCACCTGGAGTCCGCGCTGCATGTGATCGAGGGGCCGTTCTACAAGTTCGCCGGGATCGACGCGGCGCCGGCGCGGGCGTTCGCCCGGGTGGGCGAATGAAGCTGCACAACGAGTTCACGGTGCCGGTCCCGGTCGAGCGGGCCTGGGAGGTGCTCCTCGATCTTGAGCGCGTCGCGCCCTGCCTGCCCGGGGCCGAGCTGCACGGCGCCGAAGGACCCGAGTATCGGGGGCAGATGACGATCAAGCTCGGGCCGGTGCGCAGCCGCTACGAGGGCACGGTCCGGATCGAGCAGGCCGACGAAGCGGCTCGCCGTGCGGTGATGCGCGCCCAAGCGCGCGACGATCGCGGCGGCGGCACCGCGGCCGCGACGATCTCCACCGAGATGCGCTCGGTGGGCGAGGGCACCCGGGTGGCCGTCGAGACCGACATCCAGATCTCCGGCCCGGCGGCCCAGTTCGGGCGCGGGGTCATGCAAGACGTCTCTTCGAAGCTGATCGGGCGCTTCGCCGACTGCCTGGCCGAGGAGATGGCGGGCGACGGTGGCGCCGGCGCGCCGGCGCTCGGCACCAACGAGGCGACGCCGGCCGAGGCCGCGACCGGACCTCAGGCCACCACTGGCGCCACCGCGCCCGCGGTGGACTGGGCGGCGGCGGCCATCGCGCCCGCGCCGACTCGCCTCGGCGGCTACGACGAGACGCCGGTGGGGCGGCTGCCGACCGGCCCGGCCGGCGACTCGGCCCTCGCTGCGGCCGCGGCCGCGGGGGCTGGCGGTCAGGCACCGCCCCGACCTCGTGCCGCCCGACGGGCCGACGAGGTGCTCGACCTCGGCGAGCTGTCCCGCGGCGCGGTGCTCAAGCGCGCGGTCCCGGCCGTGGCCGCAGCCGCCGCGCTCGTCGGCGGCCTGCTCGTGTGGCGCCGTGTTCGCCGCGGCTGAGCTCGGTCGGCAATTTTCGCGGCCGCGAACCGTTTCTCAGGCATGGGAGACGAACGCGACCGCGTGATCAGCTACTTCTCTTGGCTGGTGTCCGGCTTGGTGGCCTGCGCGGTGATTGCGGTCACGCTGCACACCGACGCCGCCGCGGCGACGTTGCTCGCCGGGGCCATGCTCGTCGTGGCCGCGGTTTCGTGGCTCATGCTGCGCCGCGTGCTCTGAGCCTCAGCGCAGGCCGCGCGCGGTCTTACAGATCGCACCGGAGGGGGAGAACTCATGGCCGCCCGAGGCTCTGGTCGGTATGGCTCAGATACGCCGGCCCCGAGAAGCGGTTACCACAGCCGAGTTCGATCGCTGGTACCAGGGCCTGAACCCCGAGCTGCGAGGGCACGTGCGGGAGGCGATCGACCACATCGGTGAGGCCGGCCCAACCCTCGGACGGCCGCGCGTCGACGTGATCCACGGGTCACGCTTGCACAAGCTGAAGGAGGCGCGGATCAATCGCGGCACGAGAGTGTTATTCGCGTTCGACTCCAATCGGAACCCGATCATGCTGCTCGGCGGCGACAAGACCGGGAAGTGGAATCGCTGGTATCCGGAGAAGATCCGACTCGCTGAACGCCTTTACCTCGATCATGAGCGAAGCATCGGAAAGGAGACTCGATGGCTGGGCCAACGAGACGCTGGAAGGACGTCCGCTCAGATCAGCCGGTGAACGAGGTGCGTGCCAGCATCTATCGTGCGCTGCTCGAGGCGGAGGAGGACATCGCCCATTCGCGTTATCGCGCCGGCGTGGATCACGAGACCGTCGTCGCTGCCCTCGACGCGGTCGATGAGCGGATGTCGGAGGACGAGCGGCGCGAAGATCTATACCTCTCGGCGCTCAGGCACTACGTCGAGGCGCTCGGCGGCCGCCTCGAGGTGCGGGCCGTGTTCGGCGACGAGACGGTCGTGGTCCGGCGGGAGCCCGCGTCGTGAGCGACAGTACCCCCACGATCGGCGTCGGCATGCTCGGCTACGCGTTCATGGGCAAGGCCCACGCCAACGCGTACCGCACGCTGTCCTACATGACCTGGCCGCCGCCCATGCAGCCCGAGCTCGTGATGATCGCCGGGCGAGACCGCGAGGCCGTGAACGACGCCGCATCGAGGTACGGCTTCACACAGGCGGTCACCGACTGGGAGCGGATGGTGGAGGACGACCGGATCGGCCTATTCGACAACTGCGGGCCGAACGGGTTGCACGCCGACCCTACGCGAGAGGCGGCGCGCGCCGGCAAGCACGTGCTGTGCGAGAAGCCGCTCGGACGCGATGCCGAGGAGAGCTTCGCCGTCTGGCAGGACGTCGCCGCCACCGGAGTTGTCCACATGTGCGCGTTCAACTACCGGTTCGTGCCGGCCGTGCGGCTGGCCCGGGAGTTGATCGCGGCCGGGCGGTTGGGCGAGATCCGGCAGTTCCGGGCGCGTTATCTGCAGTCGTGGGGTACCGAGGAATCGCTCATGACGTGGCGGTTCGATCGCCAGCAGGCCGGCTCGGGGGCGCTCGGTGATCTCGGTGCCCACATCGTCGACCTCGCCCGGTACCTGGTCGGCGAGATATGCAGTGTCAGCGGCACCGTGCGGACGTTCATCGACGACCGCGTCGGACATAAGGTCGACGTCGACGATGCATTCACCGCGCTGATCGAATTCGAAGCCGGAGCAACCGGGACCCTCGAGGCCTCACGTCTATGCATCGGGCGCCTGAACCATCTCGTGTTCGAGGTGAACGGTTCCCGGGGCTCGATCGCATTCGATCTCGAGCGACTCAACGAGCTCCGGGTGTGCATCGACGGCGGCGCTACCGCCGGGTTCCAGACCGTGAACGTGACCGATCCGAACCATCCCTTCATGCAGTACTGGTGGCCGCCCGGCCACATCATCGGCTGGGAGCACACGTTCGTGCATGAGATCCACCATCTCCTCAGCGCCATCCAGACAGGCGGCGAAGTAGGCCCGCACGGGGCGGACTTCGAGGACGGCTACCGGGCGGCCGAGGTGTGCGACGCCGTGATCACCTCGTCGCACTCGGGCCGCCGAGAGGAAGTGCGTTACCGGGCCTAGCGAGATTCAGCGGCTGCGGCCTGAAGGTGACGCAGCGCCCGGCGCCTGAGCAGCCCGAACGAGATCACCATCCAGGCGATCCCGGCGCACACCAGGACCGCCTTGAGCCAGGTGCCGGCGGCGAGCAGGGCGTGGCCGAAGAAGTAGTACTCGAGGGCGCTGATCATGGTCCAGGCGAGCGCGGCTGCGGCGCTGATCGGCAGAAAGCGCATGAAAGCCATGCCGCTCGCGCCGGCCAGAAGCCCCATGATGTTTCGCCCGCCGGTGAAGAAGCGGCCGACGACCAGCCACACGCCGCCGTGCGCGGCGAACGCGCGTCGAAGTTGCTGCACGCGCTCAGGGTTCTGGCGAAACCGCGCACCCACGACGAGCAACAGCCGCTCGCCGCCCCAGCGGCCGACCCCGTAGCCCACCGTCGTCCCGAGCAGGACACCGAGTACGCCGGCCGCGATCACCCCGGTGATCGGGAGACCGCCGGTGGCCGCATACACGGCGGCGGCGATCAGCACCGTCGTCCCGGGCACGGGCGGGCCCATGGCCTGCAGGGCGACGGCCAGGAAGACCAGCCAGATGCCGTACTCCTGGACGAGGTGGTGTATCGAGTGCGCGCCCACCGGCCGATAGTAATCGCGGTCGCGCTCCGTCTACCCGTCCGTGCGTACAGGCTCGCCTCTAAACCCAGCCCTTGCGGTGGAAGTAGAAGAGAAGCCCCACACACGTGGCCACCATGCTGCCAACCCCGACGAACCAGAAGGTCCACTCGGCCGTGAGCTCGTGGTTGACCAGGTAGCCGAAGTTCTGGCCGAAGAACCCGGTGATGAACCCGAGCGGCAGGAACACGGTGGCGATCACCGTGAGCTGCTTCATGACGTCGTTCTGACGGTTGCCGACCATCGACAGGTACAGGTCGGTGGCGCCGGACAGCAGGTCGCGGTAGGAGTCAATCAGGTCGCTGATCCGGATCAGGTGGTCGTAGATGTCGCGGAAGTAGTCGCGCTCGTCGAGCTCGAATCCGGGCAGCTGGGCGATGCGGTCGACTCCGGTCGCGAACAGGTCACGTTGCGGCGTGATCACCTTGCGCATTGCCACGAGCTGGCGCTTGAGCGCAAACAGCCGCTGGAGCTGGCTGTCGTTGGGGCTCTCCACGATCGCGGCTTCGAGGTCATCGATCTCGTCGTCCATTTCGGCGAGCAGCGGGAAGAAGCTGTCGACCAGGGCGTCGAGGACGCGGTACAGAAGAAACTGCTCGCTGTGCAACAGCCGGCCGTCGAGCTGCTCGCGCTGGTGGTCGAGCGCCGGCAGCGGGTCGCGGTGGATGGTGACCAGATAGTGGCCGCTGACGAACAGGTGCACCTCGCGCAGGGGATCCGGGTCGTCCTCCCGGTGGCGCCAGGCCCCGTAGAAGACGAGGAAGATGTAGTCGCCGTAGTCGTCGAGCTTGGGGCGCTGGCCGAAGTGCTCGGTGTCCTCCAGGGCGAGAGGGTGAAAGCCGAAGATGTCGCGTAGCTTGGCCAGGTCGTCGGGACCGGGGTCGTGGAGGTCGAGCCAGAAGAAGTGATCGCGCTCCATGTGGTCACGGATGCGTGCCTCGTCGATCCCGGTGAAGCACGGCGCCACGAACCGGAACTCGCCGTGGCCATCCTTCTGGGTCAGCGCGGCGGCCTTACCGACAGTCATGGTCGTCTCCTTCGGTTTTTAGCTGCTGCCGAGCACATTGTGGCGGCCGGCGCAGCGGTCGTTTCGCGCGAAGCTGCGGCGGGTAAGGCCGCAGGCGACACGAGGGAGGTCGTCTCATGCAAAGCTCGGGCTCGATCCGATCCGCACGCCGCCTGCTCATCGCCGGTGTCCTGGGGATGCTGGCCACCGGCGCGACAACGCTTGTGACCGGCAGCTCGGCGGCGGCGGGCCGCTCGTTCGGCGCCGACCACGCGCAGGTTTGGCTCACGACCGCGGACCAGACCCACAGGCTCGCGTACATGGGACAGGTCCCGTTCACGACAGGACAGCCGACCGTTCCGACGGTAGTCGTGGACCCATCGCGCACGTTCCAGAGCATGGACGGCTTCGGTGGCGCGATCACCGACTCCTCGGCGGTGGTGCTCTACCGACTCTCGCCGCCGGCGCGCGCCGCGACCATGCGCATGCTGTTCGATCCGCAGACCGGCGACGGGCTGAGCTATCTGCGCCAGCCGATCGGGGGCTCGGACTTCGTCGCGACCGCGCCGTACACCTACGATGATCTGCCGGTGGGCCAGACCGATTACGCCCAGCGGCACTTCAGCATCGCCCACGACGAGGCGCAGATCCTGCCACTGCTTCGGGAGGCCAAGCGCCTGAACCCGCAGCTGCAGATCGTGGCCTCCCCGTGGAGCCCGCCGGCCTGGATGAAGACGAACGATTCTCTGATCGGCGGGCGCCTGATCGACGACCCGCGGATCTATCGCTCCTACGCGCTGTACCTGACCAAGTTCATCGAGGCGTACCGCCGCCAGGGCGTCACCGTGAACACGATCACGGTCCAGAACGAGCCGCAGAACCGCAACCCCGCGGGTTATCCGGGGACGGACATGTCCGCCGCGCAGGAGGAGAAGGTGATCGAGGCGCTCGGCCCGATGCTCCGGGCGGCCGGCCTGAGAACCGAAATCCTCGCCTACGACCACAACTGGTCAGAGCACCCGAACGACATCGCGGACACGCCGCCGGACGAGACGCAGGACACCAACGACTATCCGCAGGAGGTCCTCTCCTCGCCCGCCGCTCGCTGGGTGTCGGGTACCGCGTATCACTGCTACTACGGCGACCCGAGCGCGATGACCACGCTTCACAACGAGTTCCCGAGCAAGGACATCTACTTCACCGAGTGCTCGGGGTCGCAGTCGAGCGATCCGGCGAACACGTTCTCGGACACGCTGAAGTGGCACGCGCGCAACCTGATCATCGGATCGCCGCGGAACTGGGCCAAGACCGTGATCAACTGGAACGTCGCGCTCGACCCCTCGGGCGGCCCGCACGTCGGCGGCTGTGGCAACTGCACGGGCATCCTCACGGTCGGTCCGGGTGACCAGGTGACGCCCAACGCCGAGTACTACACGCTCGGACACCTCAGCCGATTTGTGAAACCGGGCGCGGTCCGCATCGCCAGCACGTCGTTCGGCACCACCGGCTGGAATGGCCAGGTCATGGACGTGGCGTTCCGCGATCCGGACGGCACCACGGTTCTCGTGGCCCACAACGAGAACGACAATCCGCAGGCGTTCGGCGTCATGGAGGGCGGGCGCAGCTTCACCTACACGCTGCCCGGTGACTCGCTGGCGACGTTCACCTGGCCTGGCAACCCTGGCGGCCGACGAGGGCTGACCGAGCTCGACCCGTCCGGCTGGCACGCCACCGCGAACCCGCCCGGGCCCACGGACCCCTGCTGCCAGGGCGACGTCGCGGCGAACGCCGTCGATGACGACGCGAGCACCCGTTACTCGACCGGAACCGGCCAGCAGCCGGGTCAGTATCTGCAGGTCGACCTCGGCCGCCTCGAGCCGGTGCGCGAGATCGTCTACGACGCCGGCGTCAACCTCGGGGACTATCCCCGCAGCTACGCCGTCACGGTCTCCTCCGACGGCCTCAGCTGGCAGACGGCGCTGGCGTCGGGGACCGGCACTGGTCAGCTGACCGTCGTGCCGTTGTCGGGCGCGCCCGTCCGTTTCGTCCGCATCACGCTCACCGGAGCGAGCGGCAGCTGGTGGAGCGTGGCCGACGTCCGCGCTTACGCCGAGGGCCACCACCGGCGGTAGCCGCGCCGGCTCGGGCCGGCCAACCGCGTGTGGCGCATTTGGTGCGGGGAGCCGCTGCAAATACTGCGGCGTTTGACCGGGACGGATCTGGAACGGTTTGAATCGCCCTGGGGCGCCGGGATTGGAGGAGGGATATATGAGGAGTGAGGATTCGCGTCCGCGTCGACGGGTCCGTGCGCCGTTGCGGATAGTGCTGCCGACGATCTTGGCGCTCGGCGCCGGAGGGGCGGTCGCCGTGGCGGCCGCCGTCGGCACCGGTGGCACGATCAACGGCTGCTACCTGACGTCGAACGACCAGACCGGCACGGCGCTCGGCACTCTCCGCGTCCTCGACCCGTCGGTGAGCGGAGACACATCCTGTAACACCGGCGAGCAGTCGATCAGCTGGAATCAGCAAGGTCCCCCCGGCGCGCCCGGTACGCCCGGTGCGCCCGGCGCCGCGGGCGCACCGGGCCAGACCGGGCCGACGGGATCGCCCGGCGCCACGGGCCCCACCGGTCCCGCGGGCCCGGCCGGCGGCAACCCGGGTCAGTCGGGCTCGAGCGCGGACATCTTCATGCTGCTGTCGCCACCCAGCGGCGACCTGGGCAAGCTGGGCGCCGCGCTCCCGGGTGAGACCGAGTCCAAGGCCGGCGACAAGGCCTTTGATCTGACGTCGTTCACGCTGGACACGAGCAGCACGGGCACGATCGGCTCCGCGTCCACCGGAGCCGGGGCCGGAAAGGTGCGCTTCGAGAAGTTCTCGTTCGTCAAGCGGCTCGACAAGTACAGTTCTGACCTCTTCCAGGACCTGGCCTCTGGCAAGGTGCTGCAGACGGTCGAGATCGTCGTGCGCGAGCCCACGGCCAAGGGCAAGCTCGCTCCGGTCGTGCAGTACGTGATGAAGGACGTACTGCTGACCGATCTGCACGTGTCGGCCGAGTCGAGGACGCCGTCCGAGACCGTTCAGGGCGAGTACGGCGCGATCCAGTTCGTGGTGTACGGCCAGAATCCGGACGGTCAGGTCAAGCCCGGACCGTCGGGCGGCTGGAATCAGATCACCAACAAACCGGTCTTGGTGCCCACTTTCAGGAGAAGATGACTTAGAGCCGGCCGCGTAGCTCCGCCCGAAGGTCCTCGTCGCAGAAGGCCGCGTCAATCGCGGTGCGAGTGATGTCGCGTAGGACATCGTCATCGAATCCCATCCGCGCGGCGCACACCCCGTACTCGCCGTCGATCGTGGCGCCGAAGTACGGCGGATCGTCCGAGCCCAAGGTGACGCGGACGCCGGCGGCGCGCAGCGCCGGAAGCGGATGCTCCTCGTAGGACGGGAACACCCCGAGGACCACATTCGAAGTAGGGCAGCACTCGAGCACGATCCCTCGGTCCGCGAGCTCCGACACGACCGAGGGATCCTCGATCGCCCGCACCCCATGGGATATCCGCGACACCGGCAGCTCGAGCGCGGCGCGAACGCTGTCCGCGCCGGCCCACTCGCCGGCGTGGATCGTGCACCCGAGCCCGGCGTCCGCCACGATCCGGTACACCTCGGCGAAGTCGTGCGCCGGGAACCCCGCCTCGTCACCGGCCATCGAGAACCCCACGACGTAGGGATGCGGATGCGAGGCGGCATGCCCGGCGACCCGCAGCGCCCGCTCGACGCCGAAGTTGCGCACGGCCGAGACGAGGATCCGGCCCTCGATTCCGGTGTCGCGCCGCGCCTCGTCGATCCCGCGGGCGATCCCGTCCCAGTGCTCCTCGTCGCTCAGCCCGACCACCGCGGCATGGTCGGGCGAGGCGGTCAGCTCGACGTAGATCGCGCCGCCGCGGGCGCATGAGCACAGGTACTCGTAGGTGATGTCCCGGTAGTCCTCGCCGGTGCGGATCACGCTGGCGGCCAGGTCGTAGGTGCGCAGGAAGTCGAGGAAGTCGGTGTAGCGAAAGCGCCCGTCGGTGCCGAGCATCCCCTCGGGCAGGTCCAACCCGTTCCGCGCCGCGATCCGACTCACCAGGTCCGGCGGTGCGGTGCCCTCGAGGTGTACGTGCAACTCGGCCTTGGCAACCATTGCCATGGGTTTATCAGCTCGGTCTGATATGTCTGCACACATGCGAATCCTGGTCACCGGCAGCTCTGGACACCTCGGCGAAGCGCTGGTTCGTGTCCTGTCCGAGCAGGAGCACGAGGTCCTAGGGCTCGACATCCTGAACTCGCCGCACACCGACATCGTCGGGTCGATCGCCGATCGTGCCACGGTCCACCGCTGCATGGCCGGCGTGGATGCGGTGGTGCACACGGCGACGCTGCACAAGCCACATGTCGGCTCGCACGGGCGCACGGACTTCATCCAGACGAACATCGCCGGCACGCTCAACCTGCTCGAAGAGGCGGTCGACGCGAAGGTCAGCCGGTTCGTGTTCACCAGCACGACCAGCGCATTCGGCCGGGCCCTGACCCCGAGCGAGGGCGAGCCGGCGGCCTGGATCACCGAGGACGTCGTCCCGGTGCCGCGCAACATCTACGGGGCCACCAAGCGCGCCGCCGAGGACCTGTGCGAGCTCATCGCGCGCGATCACCGCCTGCCCTGCCTGATCCTGCGGACCTCGCGGTTCTTCCCCGAGCCCGACGACCGCGAGGAGGTCCGCTCCATCTACGACGATCTGAACCTCAAGGTCAACGAGCTGCTCTATCGCCGGGTCGACCTCGAGGACGTGGTCCGCGCCCATCTGCTCGCGCTCGAGCGTGCGCCGATGCTCGGCTTCGGCCGCTACATCATCAGCGCGACCACGCCGTTCACCCGCAACGACCTGACGGCGATCCGCACTGACCTGCCGTCAGTGGTCCGCCGGCTCTTTCCCGATTTTGATGATGTTTTTCAGGTCCGCGGCTGGCGGATGTTTCCCGCCATCGAGCGGGTGTACGTGAATGAGCGGGCGCGGATCGACCTCGGCTGGTTGCCGCGCTACGACTTCCGCTACGCCCTCGACCGCCTCGCCGAGCACGCGGATCCGTTCAGCCCGCTGACCCGGATGGTCGGGGCCAAGGGCTACCACGAGGTCCCGACCGGCGTGTACACCGCGCGCTGAGCCTGTCTGACCACCGCGGCGGTGACGAATGCCAGACCGCTCGTGATCAGCAGCAGCACTGCGTAGCTGGTCGCGGTCGCGGCCACCGTGATCAGGTACGGAGCCGCGAACCCGAGATATGTCAACACGTAGAACGTCGCGGTCAGTCCGGCCAGGGCCCCAGCCGGGGCGAGCCGCTGGACCTCGAGCAGGCCCGCGACCAGGCACAGGCCGTACGCACTCCCGAGCAGGAGGGCGCAGGGGAAGAGCAGCCAGTTCTCGCGCGCGTCGGCGGCGAGCGCGGCGACAGCCAGGCCGGCGCCGAGGACGATCAACCCGAGGAGGGCGCCGGCATTCGGCCGCGCGCCGGCTTCCAGGCGGCGTGCCACCGGCTGGATCATCACGCCGGCCAGCGCGGTCAGACACGTGATCGTCGCGGTGAGGGCGACGCCATCGGTGGAATGCGCGGTGCCGACGACGCTCGGCAGGAGCGCGAAGGCGATCGCCGGCGCGGCGAACACCCACGGCGCCGCCGGGACGACGATGCGGCGAAAGCGCCGCGCGCTCTCGGCCGGGAGGCTGACCGCTCCGCTTGCCTCCTCGTGCACCTGAATCGTCTCCGGCACGCCGCGCAGGCCGAGCAGCACCACGATCATCAGCGCGATGTGCGGCAGGTAGGGCAGCGTGGTCGCCGCGGGCGCCCACTGGGCAACCGTTCCGGCGACCAGCGGCCCGAGGGCGAAGCCGGCCGTCATGGCGACTGCGGCGCGTCGCGCGATCTCGCTCTTGTCGGCATCGCCGAACGGCGGGAGCGAGGTCTCCCGAAGCCAGGCCGTGCCCGCGCCGAACGCCGCGCCGCTGCCCACCCCGGCCAATAGCCGGCCGAGGAACAGCAGCGCGAGTGCGTGGGTCCCGGCCACGAGGCAAACGGTCGCGAGCAGCGACAGCACGGCAGCCGAGATTCCGACCGCTCGGCGGCCGTGAGCGTCCGACCACCGCCCGGTGAGAATAAGACCGGGAATCAATCCCGCGGCGTACGCGCCGAACAGCGCCTCCAGCGTCGAAGTCGAAAGGCCCAGGCGCGCGTGGTAGACGAGCAGCATCGGGGTGACCTGGTTGGACCCCCACCCCGCGCCGGCGAGAAGGCCGGCCACCGGAATCCACGTGCGCTTCGGTTCGGTCATTGAACCGGAACCCTAGCACAATGAGTTCAATGACCGAACCTGATGCTACGCTTCGACCCATGCTCGGAAAGGACTACGCCGAACAGGACTGCGCGCTGGCCCGCGCGCTCGAGGTCGTCGGTGAACGCTGGACGCTCCTGATCCTCAGGGATGCCTTCTTCGGCGTGCGGCGATTCAACGACTTCCAGGTGCACCTGGACATCCCCAAGGCCGTGCTTTCCGATCGGCTGAGCTCGCTGGTCGCGGACGGGGTGCTCGAGCGCCTTCCCGATCCCGAGCACGGCGGCCGTCATCTCTATCGGCTCACGCCGAGCGGTGAGGAACTCTGGCCCGCGCTTCACGCGCTGATCAGCTGGGGTTCGCGTCACCGGCAGCCGGGAAGCCGTACCTACGCACACGCGGTATGTCAGGCGACGCTCGACGATGAGGGGCGATGCTCCCGTTGCGGACAGACGCCGGGCCCGGACGAGATCGTCACCGAGCCGCGCAAGGGGCGGGAGTCCATCCGGACCGACCCGGTGGCGGTCGCCCTGCGCGGTCCGCACCGCCTGCTCGAACCGCTGAACGTCTGATCGCTACGCGGTGCGCTGAACCTCGATGACCGGCCCCGGAATCTCGCCCGGGGGATCGCCGAGCTCATAAGCGCGGCGGACCGCCTCGGTGGCCCGCGCGGCACTGTCCTCGTCGCGCGCGTGTAACAGGGCCAGGGGACGGCCGCCGGGCTCGACCCGCTCGCCCAGCGCGGCCACCTCGGTCAGCCCGACGCCGTGATCGACCACGTCGTCCTCGCGGGCCCGGCCGCCGCCCAGGTTGACGATCGCGATCCCCACGGCTCGGACGTCGATCGAGGAGACGGTGCCGGGCCCCATCGGCTCGATCGGTCGCACGATCGGGGCGTCCGGGAGATGGCGCGAGGGCGCCTCGACGAGGTCGCCCGGTCCGCCCAGCTCGGCGACCATCGCGCCGAAGCGCTCGGCCGCCGCGCCCGAGGCGAGCGCCCGCTCGGCCGCGCGCCGGGCGTCGTCGAGATCGTCGTAGAGCTCGCCAAGCACGAGCAGCTCGGCGCACAGGTCAAGCGTCACCTTGAGCAGGCGCTCGTCGCGGGCGGCGCCGGTCAGGTGGTCGATCGACTCGCGCACCTCGACCGCGTTGCCGGCGGTTCGCCCGAGCACCTGGTTCATGTCGGTGATCAGCGCCACCGTGGGCAGACCGTTGCCGACCGCCACCTCGACGATTGCCTGGGCCAGCTCCCGGGACCGCTCGAGCGAGGGCATCATCGCCCCCGAGCCGGTCTTGACGTCCATGACCAGCGCGTCGAGGCCCGCGGCGAGCTTCTTGGACAGGATCGAGCCGACGATCAGCGGGATCGACTCGACGGTTCCGGTGGCGTCGCGGATCGCATACAGCCGGCGGTCGGCCGGGGCCAGGCGGGCGGTCTGCCCGACGATCGCGCAGCCCACCCGCCCGACCGCGGCGCGCAGCCGGTCGCTCGAAGGGGTCACGTCGTACCCCGGGATCGACTCGAGCTTGTCGAGCGTCCCGCCGGTGTGGCCGAGGCCGCGACCCGAGATCATCGGCACGAAGGCTCCGCAGGCGGCCAGGATCGGCGCCAGGATCAGGCTCGGCTTGTCGCCGACGCCGCCGGTCGAGTGCTTGTCGAGCACGGGGCCAGACAGGTCGGCATCGCTCCAATCCAGGACGTCGCCGGAGCGGGTCATGGCTCCGGTCAGCGCGACCCGTTCGGCCGGACGCATCCCGCGCCAGAAGATGGCCATTGCCAGCGCCCCCACCTGGGCATCGGTGACGCTCCCGTCGGCGATCCCGAACACGAGCTGAGAGATCTCGTCCTCGGATAGCTCCAGGCCGTCGCGTTTACGGCGGATGAGCTCGGCGGTCA
Organism: uncultured Solirubrobacterales bacterium; assembly: GCA_963834675.1. GTDB lineage: Bacteria > Actinomycetota > Thermoleophilia > Solirubrobacterales > Solirubrobacteraceae > Palsa-465. The sequence goes on along the minus strand of CAWICS010000004.1, from coordinate 992,819 downwards.
GCACCGGCGGATGAACTCCAAGAGCAGCCGGGACAGGTCGCCGGCCCCGGTCTCGGCGGCCCGCAGCGTCTGCTCGTGGCTGAGCGGCTCGTCGCTCATGCCCTCGGCCAGGTTGGTGATCACCGACACCGCGGCGACCCGCAGGCCGCAGTGCCGGGCCAGGATCGTCTCCTGGACCGTGGACATGCCGACCGCGTCGGCGCCCAGCGTGGCGTAGGCGCGGATCTCGGCCGGGGTCTCGAAGGTCGGCCCGCTCACGGCCAGATAGACGCCTTCGGCGAGCGTGATCCCCTGATCCGCCGCGGAGGAGCGCAGCAGATCGAGTAACTCCGGGTCATAGGCGTCGCGCAGCGAGGGGAAGCGCGGGCCGATCGCGTCGTCGTTCGGGCCGATCAGGAGGTTCACCCCGGTCATGTTGATGTGGTCGGTGATCGCCATCAGCGACCCGGGGCCGACTGAGGGGCGAAGCGACCCGGCGGCATTGGTGAGCACCAGGATCTCGGCGCCGGCCGCCTGCAACGCCCGCACCGGTGTGCGCAGCGCGTCGAGATCTCCGCCCTCGTACAGATGGGCCCGGCCCTGGAGCACCGCGACGGGGACGCCGCTGATCGTTCCGAGGACCGCCCGGCCCGCGTGTCCGAAAACGGTCGGCCGGGGAAACCCCGGCAGGTCCTCGTAGCCGACCACGACCGGATCCTCGACCGCGTCGGCGACCGCGCCCAGGCCCGATCCGAGCACGACCCCCACGCGCGGTGATCCGAGGTTCAACCCAGCGCCTCGCGACCGAATGCCCCCGGCAGCAGCTCAGCCAGCGTCGCGGTCATCGGCTCTTCTCCCGGCCAGCCGAGGTACACCGGGGTCGACGACTCGCCGAATTCGGCCAGGCGCTGGCGGCAGCCTCCGCAGGGCGGGCAGTGCTGAAGCTTCTCGGCCACGACGGCGACGGCGGTGATCGCGGTCTCGCCGTTGGCGACCAGCGCGCCGAGCGCCGAGGCCTCCGCACACTGCCCCTGGGGAAAAGCCACGTTCTCCACGTTGGCGCCGGCGTAGATCGCGCCGCTCGGCGCCCGTACCGCGGCACCGACCTTGAACTCCGAGTAGGGCGCGTACGCGTTCTGCATGGCATCGAACGCGGCGCGGAGAAGCGCCTGCGGGCCGTCGAGCGCGAGGTCCGCGTAGCCAACGGCGACGAGCGCTTCGTCGGCGATGCCCAGCTCGGCGCGCAGACGGACCAGCTTGGCCTGTGCGGTGGCAAGGTCACCCGCGTCGGGGAGCACCGCCTCGAGCTCTACGAAGCTGCCCAGCTCGCCCACGTCGTCGAGGTGGATCCGCACCCCTTCCCAGAGAAACAGGCGCCGGCGCTTCAACACCACGACGAGCGTTCCAAGAGCGGCGTCGAGCGCCTCGATCACCGATTCAGGCTCGGTGACCGGGGCGAGCACGTAGTTGCTGTCCGTCGGCTCGACCTCGTCGGCGCGCCGGTAGGCGATCAGCTCGCTGCCGCCGTTCTCCTCTGTGCGGAGCTTGAGCCGTCCCCGCTGGGCCATGAAGTAGACGTCACGCTGGTTCAGCGTGGCGGCCGACACCGCACCGAGGTTCAGGCAATGCGCGGTGGTCACCTCGGGGTTGGGGTCGCGTGCCTTCAGCTCGATGTTGACACTCGCCATCGCCGTGCGCGAGCCTATCGCGCGGGCGTGGACGTAGGCTGTCGATGCATGTCGAGGGCAACTGAGGATCGAAACCGACGAATGCTCAGAGCCCGCGACACGATGGATCGCGCCTACTCGCAGCCGCTCGACGTTCAGGCGGTGGCGCGGGTGGCCCATGTCTCGCCTGCGCATTTCAGCCGGCAGTTCCGGGACACGTTCGGCGAGTCGCCCCATCGCTACCTGCAGCGCCGCCGGGTCGAGCGAGCGATGGAGTTGCTGCGCGAGACCGGCCGGCCCGTGACTGAGATCTGCTTCGACGTCGGCTTCGGCAGCCTCGGCACGTTCAGCCGGACATTCGGGGCCGTGGTCGGTGAGTCGCCTACTGCCTACCGGGCGCTCTTCGACGGCGAAGGCAGCGCGCTCCGGGTGCCGGCCTGCTGGGCGATGGCCTGGCTACGTCCCGCGGGCTGAGGCGCCGCCGTCAGTGCGCCGCCGACCACCTAACTAAGACAGCATGTTTGGAGAAGCGGCGCGCGCCGGCGGCGATTAGCGTGACGGCCATGCTCAAACGAATCACACATACCTTCATCCACGTGCTCGACCAGGACGAGGCGCTGGACTTCTACGTCGGGAAGCTGGGGATGGTGGTCAACACCGACGCCGATCTCGGCTTCATGCGCTGGCTGACGGTCAGTCCACCCGAGCAGCCAGACCTCGAGCTCGGGCTCATGCTGCCGGGTCCGCCGGCGTACGACGACGCCACCGCGGAGGAGATCCGCGAGTTGGTATCCAAGGGCGCGGCGGGCGGCGGCGTGATCTTCCAGACCGAAGACTGCCGCGGCACGTACGAGAAGCTGCTCGCCGCCGGCGTCGAGTTCACTCAGGAGCCGACGGAGCGGTTCTACGGTACCGACTGCGGGTTGCGCGACCCGTTCGGCAACCCGATCCGCTTCACCCAGCCGCCCGACGGATAGCATCGCGGGCGTGGCGCAGAGCCTGACCGTCGTCGAGCACCCCGTCCTGGCCGATCGCCTCTCGGTGATGCGCGACCGGGAGACCACCCACGGCGATTTCCGCCAGGCGCTGTTCGAGGCGGCGGCGATCATGGCCGTCGAGGTCGCGCGTGACCTGCCGGTCAAGGAGGTCGAGATCGAGACGCCGCTGGAATCGACCACGGGTATGCGGTTGCGCGACGAGGTCGCGGTGGTGCCGGTCCTGCGGGCCGGGCTGGGGATGGTCGAGGGCTTCCTGCGCCTGGTCCCGGACGCCCGGGTCGGGCACGTGGGCATCTACCGCGACGAGGAGGAGCACGTCCCGATCGACTACTACGAGCGGCTCCCGCCGCGGCTGCCGACCGCCCGCGTGTACGTGCTCGACCCGATGCTGGCCACCGGCGGGAGCGCTGTGCATGCGCTTCAGAAGCTCAAGCACGCCGGGGCCAAGCAGCTCGAGCTGGTCTGCCTGGTGGCGGCGCCGCAGGGGGTCGAGGCGGTGCAGGAGGCCCACCCGGACGTCCGGATCTGGACCGCGGCGATCGACCGCGAGCTCGACGAGAACGCCTACATCCGGCCCGGATTGGGCGACGCGGGAGACCGCGTGTTCGGCACCGCCTGATCGGCGGCCGGGCGGTCGAGCCACTTGTCGTAGCTGCGGTGCTCGTGCGCGGCCAGGCGATCGACCAGCGCGGCGGCGGTGCGCTCGACCTGAAGGTCCTCGAGGTACTCGGCCCGGAGGAAGCGCTCGTTCACGGCGTGCTTGAGGAACTCCAGCAACGGCTGCCAGTACCCGATCACGTCGAGCAGGCCGATCGGCTTGCGGTGCAGCCCGAGCTGCTTCCAGGTGAACAGCTCGAACAGCTCATCGAGCGTGCCGCTGCCCCCGGGCAGGGCGATCACCCCGTCGGACAGCTCGGCCATCAGCGCCTTGCGCTCGTGCATGGTCTCGGTCACGTGCAGCTTGGTCAGGCCGGCGTGGGCGATCTCGTGCTCGACCAGCCGACCCGGGATCACGCCGATCACCGCGCCACCGGCCGCCAGCGCGGCATCGGCCAGCGCCCCCATCAGGCCGACCCGGGCGCCGCCATAGACGACCTCGAGATGACGAGCGGCGAGCTCGCGCCCCAGCTCTGACGCGCACTCGGCGTACTCGGGGCGCGCACCCGGGCTGGAGCCGCAGAAGACAAGAACTCGTTTCACGGTAACCGCAGCGTAGTAGCCTCGCAGGCGTGATTCGCCGACTGCCCCACGTGGACCGGGTCGGGATCGAGGAGCGCGCCGCGCAGCTCGGCAAGCGCTCGATCAAGACCACGGCAAAGCAGCAGGGCATCCGATTGGCCGTCTCGATGCTCGACCTGACCACGCTCGAGGGCGCCGACACCCCGGGCAAGGTCCGCCACCTGTGCGCCAAGGGGGTCTGCCCCGCGCCGACCATGCCGGAGATCCCGAGCGTGGCGGCGATCTGCGTCTATCCGCAGCTCGTGGCCACGGCCAAGGACGCGCTCCACGGCACGGGGGTCAGGGTCGCCTCGGTGGCCACCGGGTTCCCCGCGGGTCAGGTTTCGCTCGAGGCCAAGCTGAGAGACACCGAGGACGCGGTTGCGGCCGGGGCCGACGAGATCGACATGGTGATCTCGCGTGAGGCGTTCCTGGCCGGCGACGACACGCGCGTGCAGCACGAGATCGTCGCGATCAAGGAGCGCTGCGGCGACGCTCACCTCAAGGTGATCTTGGAGACCGCCGAGCTCGGGTCATACGACCACGTCCGCCACGCCTCGATGATCGCCATGGAGGCCGGCGCAGACTTCATCAAGACCTCGACCGGCAAGGCGTCGGCGGGCGCGACCCCCGGGGTCTGCCTGGTCATGCTCGAGGCGATCCGCGACTACGCCGACAGGACCGGCCAGATCGTGGGCTTCAAGGCGGCCGGTGGCGTGTCGACCAGCAAGGCCGCCCTGCATCGCCTGGTGCTGGTCAAGGAGACGCTGGGGGACGAGTGGCTGACGCCCGACCGGATCCGGATCGGGGCGTCGTCCGTGCTCAATGATCTCCTTATGCAGTACGCCAAGACCGAGACCGGCCGCTACGGCCGATCCGAGGATTTCTCGAAGGAATGACCGCCTCCGCGGAAACCCGCACCAGCATCGTCTGGGACTATGCCCCGGCCCCCGAGTCGGCCGACCACATCCGGCTGAAGGACCGCTATGGGCTGTTCATCGACGGCGAGTTCCGCGACCCGGCCGACGGCCAATATCAGCCCACGATCAACCCGGCCACCGAGGAGTCGATCGCCGAGATCGCCTGGGCCGGGCCGGGCGACATCGCGGCCGCGGTCGAGGTCGCCCGGACGGCGCAGCCGAAGTGGGCGGCGCTGAAACCCCTCGAGCGGGCCAAGTACCTGTTCCGCGTCGCCCGGCTGATCCAGGAGCGCTCGCGTGAGCTCGCGGTCGTGGAGACCATGGACGGCGGGAAGCCGCTGCGCGAGTCGCGCGACGTGGACATCCCGCTCGCCGCCGCGCACTTCTTCCACTACGCCGGGTGGGCCGACAAGCTCCACTACGGCGTGAACGCGCGCGAGGTCGCGCCGCTCGGCGTCGTCGGGCAGATCGTCCCGTGGAACTTCCCGCTGCTGATGGCGGCCTGGAAGCTCGCCCCCGCGCTGGCCTGCGGGAACACCGCGATCCTCAAGCCCGCCGAGACCACGCCGCTGACCGCGCTGCTCCTGGCCGAGATCTGCCAGGAGGCGGAGCTCCCGCCCGGCGTGGTCACCATCCTCCCGGGCAATGGCGACACGGGTGCGGCCCTTGTGCGCTCGAAACAAATAAACAAGATCGCCTTCACCGGATCGACCGCCGTCGGCAGGGATATCCAGGCGGCCCTCGCCGGTCAGGACACCAAGCTGACGCTGGAACTGGGCGGCAAGTCGGCGAACATCGTGTTCGAGGACGCCGCGCTCGACCAGGCCGTCGAGGGGATCGTGAACGGCATCTTCTTCAACCAGGGCCACGTGTGCTGCGCCGGGTCGCGCCTGCTCATCCAGGAGAGCGTGCGCGACGAGGTGATCGCCAAGCTGTGGCAGCGCATGCGCCGCCTGCGGGTCGGCGATCCGCTCGACAAGAACACCGACGTGGGCGCGATCAACTCGGCCGAGCAGCTCGAGCGGATCGAGGTGCTGGTCGCGGCCGGGGAAGAGGAGGGGGCGGTTCGGCGGACGATCGAGTGCGAGCTGCCCGAACGCGGCTACTGGTTCGCGCCGACGCTGTTCATCGACGTCTCGCCGGCCCACCGGATCGCGGTCGAGGAGATCTTCGGCCCGGTCGTCTCGGTGCTCACGTTCCGGACCCAGGCCGAGGCGATCGAGAAGGCCAACAACTCGCGCTACGGGCTGGCCGCCGGGATCTGGACCGACAAGGGCGCCAAGGCGTTCGAAGTGGCCAGCGCGCTCAAGGCCGGCGTGGTGTGGCAAAACACCTACAACCACTTCGACCCGACGGCGGCGTTCGGTGGCTACAAGGAGTCGGGCTTCGGGCGCGAGGGCGGGCCGGCCGGCCTCCGTCCGTATTTGCAGGTGATCAGGTGACCCAGCGCTTGACGGTCCGCAAGACGTACAAGCTGTGGATAGGTGGCGCGTTCGTGCGTTCCGAATCCGGGCGCTACGACGAGGCTGGCGGCTTCAACTTCCCGCGAGCGTCTCGCAAGGACGTGCGGGATGCGGTGGCCGCCGCCCGCAAGGCGGCGGGGCCGTGGGCGGCGCGGACCGCGTACAACCGCGGCCAGATCCTCTACCGGGCCGCCGAGGCGCTCGAATCGAACCGGGGGCGCTTTGCCGACGGCGACGAGGTCGACGCGTCGGTAGACGTGCTCCTCCACTACGCCGGCTGGACCGACAAGCTCCATCCGGTCCTGGGTGGCGTCAACCCAGTGGCCGCACCGTTTCTGTCGTTCAGCCTGCCCGAGCCGACCGGGGTGGTCGGTGTAGTCGCGCCCGACACGCCCGCGCTCCTGGGACTCGTTGCCGAGCTCGCGCCCGCGCTGGCGGCGGGGAACACCGTGGTCGCGATCCTGTCCGAGACCGCACCGCTGCCCGGCCTCGACCTCGCCGAGGCGCTCGGCGTCTCGGACGTACCCGGGGGTGTGGTCAACCTGCTCTCAGGGCGTCGCCGCGAGCTGGCCACTGCGCTGGCCGCCCACCGCGACCTGAACGCGATCGTCGACGCGGCCGGCGACGCCGGGCTCGCCACCGAGCTGGACAAGCTCGCGGCCGAGACCATCAAGCGGGTCCGGCACGCCGGCGCGGCGGCGAGCTACGAGGACGCGACCGGCGACGCGCTCGAGCGACTGCACGCGGTCACCGAGCTCAAGACGGCCTGGCACCCGGTGGGCGCGTAGACCCGACGCCTAGGCGGGCTTGAGCTCGAAGCTGAGGTTGGTGAAGTCTCCGTGTTGACAGGCGACGGTCTGAACGCCGCCGAAATCCATCGAGAGCTCGGACCCGCACCACCAGCCGTCGACGGCGAATCGTGCGTTTCGATGGAGGTACTGCCCGGCGCCGGAATTAGCCACGAACTGCCGGGCCGTCGCACAAGTGATCGGCGAGGCGAACGTGGTGATGTGGTCGGCGAGCGCGGATCGCAGGCGGACCCGCCCGCATTTGAGCTCCTTGCCCCCACCGTTCGAGGGGAAGGCGCCGGTGCAGAGGTTCTGGCCGGCGAGCCGGCGGTTGAACGACATGCCCCGGCTGGGGAAGAACCATTCGACGTACGCATAGGCGCTGTGCCCTTGGCAGGTGGTCCGATCGAACGCGACGACCGTCGCCGGGAGCTCGACGCCGCCGCACGCGACGCACCAGCCCGGCCACACCCACACTGCCTTGCCGTGCCCGACGGCGCGCGCGCCGCCCCAGCTGCTCCACTTCACGCCCGTGACGAAGCTGGTCGGATCTCCGCCGTAGTCGATCTTCGACGGCCTCACCTGCCCGAACCCGCTCCCGCTCGGGTGCGTGCCCTTGGAGCCGAGCGTCGGCGCCGACCGCGCGGTCGCGGGGGCCGCCGCGATGGTCAGGAGGACGGTTGCGGCGAGGAGTGAGGTCGACCAGATCCGCATCAGGCGTCCGGGCGTAGCGCGGGCATCCCGAGGGGCCAGGTCAGTCCGCGTCCGCGGTCGCTGTCCGTGAGCACGCCCTCCAGACGGAGGATCCGCCGCATGATGGCCAGCGACGAGGCATACGTCGAATCCATGCCGTAGTAGCTGAGGCCGCGGGCGCCGAGCGTGCGCGCCTGCGTGTACGGGGTGTCTGACGCGTAGTGGATCACGCCGAGGTCGATCGGGAGCTTCGAGAAGTTGATCGCCTCGCCGGTCGGATGGCGGTCGGCGTCGGCGATCTCGTAGACCGCGTTGCAGAACGGTCCGGCCTCCATCTCGACCACGGTGAACGCCTCGCGGTAGTAGAAGTCGAGGTAGGAGCGGTTCTGGAGGAAGGTGCTCTTGACGGTGACCGCGCGCTGGTTGTCGAGGCCGGTGCCGAAGCGCAGATCGGCGGCCAGGTCGTCGACGCTGAACGCGTTGTCGAGCCAGTAGGTAGACCCCGAGTGTTCGTCGTGCACGACGTTGGAGAGCATCACGTCGCCGACGTCGGCGTTCAGGGTGGCCGCCTTGCCCAGGATGTAGACGCCGCGCAGCCCGGTGCGGTCGACCGCCACCTCGCGCAGGATGTTGTAAGCGGCCACCCCGAGCGGATAGTCGATGTTGACGATCACCGCGCCGCTCGCGGCGAGCGCCCGGATGTCGACCTCTCCGAGCCGCGGATCGAGCGCGGCGGGATCCAGCGCATCGAGCGGGATGACCTGGGCCGGCACCCGCAGCGCGGTGGTGCTGCGCAGGTGGGTGACGCCCTTCTCCCGCTCGGCGGCGCGGCGCTCGGCGGCGGCCTCGGAATCGCGCTCGCCGAAGTAGAGGCGCGCCACGAAGTACAGGAAGTTCTCCCACGAGCCCTCGCTGTGTCCCTCGCGAAACAGGGTCAGCTCCTGGCGCAGGATGTCGTCGTCGGGCAGCTGCTCGACGAACTCCACGAGCTCGGACTCGTGCTCGCGGGCGATGCCCGTGACGATGTTGACCAGGCTGTGGGAGTTCGAGCTGACGAAGTAGAGCGGACGCTCGGTCAGCCCCTCCACGGCCAGCTCGGCGCTGACCGGCGTCCACCAGCGCCGGGTCAGCCGCGCGTAGCCGGTGTGGGTGCCGCCGAGCATGCGCACGCGAAGCGCCAGGCGCCGCTCCCCGATCAGGCGGATGCGCTCGCCGAACCGCGGGCCCCACGCCTCGCGCAGGCGGGCCCAGTCGTCGGAGCTGCCGCCCAGCTCGCGGGCGCACTCCTCGGGCGGGAGGTCGGGGGAGCCGCTGGCGGACGGCCAGCCGGCGGCTCGCTGGCGGATCCGGATCTTGTTCCACTCGATCTGGAAGGCCACCAGCGTGGGCACCAGATCGTCCACGTCGGACGAGCTGGCCAACAGCACGGCGAGCGTGCCCGCCCCGCTGTCGTACCAGCGCCGACGCCGGGCCGGGGCTTCGGCTTCCTGCCAGGACTGGACCGGAACGCCGTTGTTGGTGAGCTGCTCGGTGTCCTGGCCCATGACCACCAGCTCCGCCCCGACGATCCCGTCGGGCAGGCGGCGCACCGCGTACAGGAAGGCGCCGAGGTCGAGCTCCTCGCTGGCCGCCAGTGGGTGCAGGCTCGAGCCCATCGCCATGTGCGACGGCTCGAGCACGCGCAGCTGTGTCTCGCCGCTCGAGCGCAGCAGCGTCGTGTACGTGCGCTGGTAGAGCTCGACCTCGTCTGAGAGGCGAACCTCCCCGTCGGCGAAGCTGGTCAGGGCAAGCCGGGCTACTGCCATCGTTATTCCCTAACGTACGGGATCCCGTCGGCGGCCGGCGCCCGGGAGCGACCCACGAGCCCCGCGACTGCGACCAGGGTGAGGACGTACGGCAGCGCCTCGAACAGCGTCCCGAGCGTCTGGTTGACGCCGGAGATCCGGTCCGACAGGGCGCTTCCGAGCCCGAACAGCAGGCACGCCCACAGGGTGCCCCATGGCTTCCACTTGCCGAAGATCATCGCGGCCAGCGCGATGAAGCCGCGGCCGTTGGTCATGTTGTTGCTGAACGACCCGACGAAGCCGACCGACAGGTAGGCGCCGCCGAGCGCCGCGAACATGCCGGAGACGACGACGGCGGCGTACCGAATCCGCAGCACCGGCAGGCCGACCGTGTCGGCGGCGCGCGGCTTCTCGCCGACCGACCGCAGGCGCAGGCCTCCGCGCGTCCGGAACAGGAAGAACGTGAGCGAGGGCACGAGCGCCAGCCCGATCCAGGTCATCAGGTTCGCTGAGCCGAACGCCGCGCCGAAGAACCCGACGCTCTGGATCGGCAGGTGGACGTTGGGAACCTGCGAGATGCTCAGCGGCGTGCCGTTGGGCCCGTAGTGGTACTCGAGGAAGTAGCCGGTGATTCCGAGCGCGAGGAAGTTGATCCCCGTGCCGCTGACGATCTGGTTGGCGCGCAAGTGGATCGAAAAGAACGCGTGCAGGAGCGCCAGCAGCCCTCCGGCGAGCATCGCGACGAGCATGCCCCAGACCCAGGAGCCCAGCAGGTCGGCGCCGTAGATCCCCCAGAAGCAGCCCATCAGCATCATGCCTTCCAGGCCGATGTTGATCACGCCGCTTGACTCGGAGATCACGCCGCCGAGGCCGGCGAAGATCAGCGGCGTCGCGTAACGGAGCGTCGCCGCCACCAGCGCCGACCAGGTGAATACCGACTCGAGCGTCGCGACCGACGATTTCGCCGATGCGACGGCGCCGGCGACCGCGACCACGGCGACGATGATCGCCTCGATCCCGAGCTTGCGCTCGCCGCCGGCGACCGACCATGCGCCGGCGCAGCACGGCGATCACGGCAAGCACGATCGAGGGCACCACGCCGCGAACCTCGAACGGGGGGATCGTGATCACCCATGCGAGCGCGCCGAGGACCACGCCCGCGATGCCGATCTGCTTCGCCGACACCGCGCGCGGGGGTGCTATGGCGAGCGAGCCGACGCTCACTTCGCGCCGCCCTCGGTCGCGGTGGCTTCGTCAGAGCGCCTGCGCTTGAACGCGACGCGGAGCTGTCGCCCGCCCTTCAGCAGCCGGAGCGTGATCACGTCGGTCGAGACGAGCAGGACGATGATCCCCTCGATCATGAACGTCAGGTACTGGACCAGCGTCGGATCGATGCTGAGGTTGAAGTTGCGAGAAGACGTGCCGGTGAGGAGCGCCCCCCACAGCACGCGCGGCGGCGACCGTGCCGCCGGCGGTGTTCCGGCCGAGCAGAGCCACCGCGATCCCGTAGAAGCCGATCTGCGAGATCTGGATGTCGTTGGTGAACAGGTTGAACTTCCAGCCGAGGATGTCGAGCGAGGCCGCGACGCCGGCGAACGCTCCACAGATCACCATCACGCGGATCCAGGTGCGGCCGACGTTCATTCCCGCGTAGTCCGCTGCCTGCGGGTTGAAGCCGACCGTGCGCGCCTCGTACCCGAGCCGGGTGCGGTTGATCATCAGGCCGAACACCACCGCGAGCGCGAGCGAGATGAAGATCCCGACGTCCAGCCCTTGGAGCGAGCCCCAGATCACCGGGAGCTTCGCCCCTCCGACGACGTTGTTGGATACCGGCGTCGACGCCATATGGGGGTTGTGCAAGGGCCCCCCGAGCTGGAAGCAGTAGACCCCGACCCAGACCGCGATCCAGTTGAGCATGATCGTCGAGATCACCTCGTTCGCCCCGGTGGTCGCCTTCAGGACTCCGGCGATCCCGGCCCAGGCGCCGCCGGCGGCCGCCGCCGCGACGATCGCAAACGCGATGTGAAGCAGCGACGGCATCCCGTTGAAGGACGAGCCGACCCACACCGCGACGATCCCCCCGACCGTGTATTGGCCCTGGCCGCCGATGTTGAACATGCCGGCGCGGAAAGCGAACGCGACCGCGAGGCCGACGAGGATCAGCGGGGTGGCGTTGAGAAGCGTCTGCTGGAGGTTGCCGGCCGCGGTCGCACGCTCGGAACCGCTGACCCACGGGAACAGCCAGTTGAGGCCGGTCCCGTTGAAGATCGAGGAGTACGTCGACAGCGGATTGTGGCCTGTCCCCAGCACGATCAGCCCGCCCGCGATGAACGCGATCACGGTCGTGAGGATCGGCACGGTGACGCCGCTAAAACCCCGCCGGAACGCGGTCAGCGACGCCGGAGAAAGGGCGGCCGCGCCTTTGGCCTCTTCGGATTCGGCCTGGAGCTCATCTTCCAGCAGGCTCACGACGCCACCTCGGCCGGCTGTCGCTTCCCCCCGGTCATCGCGATGCCGAGCTCCTCCTCGCTCGCGTCCGGCGAGAACTCGCCGACGATCTCACCTTCGTAGATCACGAGGATCCGGTCGGCGAGCGCCCGCACCTCCTCGTACTCGAGCGAGACGAGCAGCACGGCGCGACCCTTGTCGCGCTCCTCGATCAACCGGCGGTGCACGAACTCGATTGCGCCGACGTCGAGGCCACGCGTCGGTTGGTGAGCGACCAGCAGCTTGGGGTCGGAGGCGATCTCCCGCGCCACGCACACCTTCTGCTGGTTGCCGCCCGAGAGCGACGCCGCATAGCTGTCCGGCCCGCCGCCGCGGACATCGAATTCCTGAATCAGCCGCTTGGCCAGATCCTTCCAGTAGGAAAGGCGGAGCCAGCCACGGGCGCTGAACACCGGCTTGCGGTACTCGCGCAGCGCCAGGTTCTCCATCAACGTGAACGGGAGCACAAGGCCGCGGAGCTGGCGGTCCTCGGCGATGTGGGCGACGCCGGCCTCCGTCGCCGCTCGGACGCCCTTGCCGGCCGTGTCCTGACCGTCGATCTTCACCAGGCCCGACTCCGGCGCGCGCATGCCGGTGATCGCATCGACCAGCTCCTGCTGGCCGTTCCCGTCGACGCCGGCGAGCGCGACGATCTCACCCGCCCGCACCGAGAGCGAGAGCCCGGAGACCTTCTCGAAGCTCGCGGTCGTCGCGCACGTGCAGCTCGCTGCACCTCGAGCAGTGGCCCCTGCGGCTTGGCCGGGGTCTTCTCGACCGCGAGCAGGACGTCGCGGCCGACGACCAGGCGCGCGAGGCTACGTTCGGTCGCGCCCTCGCGCGGGACCGTGTCGACCTTCTTGCCCCGCCTCAGCACCGTCACCCGATCGGCGACCTCGAGCACCTCGCCGAGCTTGTGGGAGATGAACACGATCGCGGTGCCGTCCTGCTTGAGGCGGTTCAGCACGCCGGTGAGCTCCCTGACCTCCTGCGCCGTCAGGACGGCTGTCGGCTCGTCGAGCACGAGGATCCTCGCGTTGCGATAGAGCGCCTTGAGGATCTCGACCCGCTGCTGGGTGCCGACGGTGACGTCCTCGATCGTGGCGTCGGGGTCGACGGCCAGGCCGTAGCGGTCCGAGAGCTCCTTGACCCGGGCTCGCGCCGCCTTGAGGTCGAGCCTGCCGCCGGTCAGCGTCGGCTCCTGGCCGAGCACGATGTTCTCGGCCACGGTCATCACCGGCACGAGCATGAAGTGCTGGTGGACCATGCCGATGCCCATGTTGATCGCGGCCGACGGCGAGCTGATGTCGACCGGCTCGCCGTCGATCAGAATCTCGCCCTCGTCGGGCTTGTACAGCCCGTACAGGACCGACATCAGCGTCGATTTGCCGGCGCCGTTCTCGCCGAGCAGCGCGTGAACCTCACCGGCGACCACGTCGAAGTCGACTCGGTCGTTGGCGACGACCGAGCCGAACTTCTTCGTGATTCCCCTCAGCTCGAGAGCCGCAGGGCTTGACCGCGACACGGCGGGCCCGTTCTGTCTTACTTGGTCACCAAGAGGGTGGTCGGGGGCTTGATCTGCCCGGATTTCATCTTGGCGATGATCCCGTTGATCTGCGACTGGTACTGAGCGCCGGCCGGACCGATCTTGCCGATCCCGACGCCGCCGTTGGTGATGTCCTCCTGCAGGTTGCTCGAGAACTGGCCGCTCTGCAGGTTCTTGATCGCCGTGAACACGCCGGTGTCGACCTTCTTCTCGGCCGACGTCAGGATGTAGGTCGAGGAGAGGTAGCTCTGGTCGGCGTCGACGCCGATCGCCTGGTCCTTGTTCTGCACGGCCGCGGAGATCGCGCCCAGCCCGCACGCGCCGGCGACCTGGAAGACGACCTTCGAGCCCGCCTGGATCTGGTTCAGCGCCAGCTCCTTGCACTTGTCCTGAGCGACGAAGTCCTGCGAGTACGCGTTGAGCAACTTCGCGGACGGGTCCGCTGCCTTGACCCCGGCCTGGAAGCCGGCGATGTACAGGTTCACCGGAGGGATGCTCTGCCCGCCGACCGTCGAAGCGGTCGAGTAGCTGTGTGCCTTCAGGTAGAGCCCGGTCAGGTAACCGGCCGGATAGCCGGCCTGCTGCTCGGCGAAGTCGATTCCCTCGATGTTCTTCGCCGTATCCGGGGCTGTGCCGCCGGGGCTGTCGATGATCGCGAAGTGCACGTTCGGGTACTTCGTCGCGACCTGCTGGAGCGGCGCTGCCATCAGGAAGCCGACCGCGATCACGAGCTTGTTGCCCGCCTGGGCAAGCCGAGTGAGGTTCGGCACGTAGTCGGCGCCCGACTGCGATTGCAGCACCGTGCCCTTGACTCCGAGCTGAGACTCGGCCTGGAGTAGTCCTTGATAGGACAGATGGTTGAAGCCGTGGTCGTTGAGTCCGCCGATGTCGGTGACCAAGCCGACCTTGAAGCCGCCACCGCTCGAGGAGCCCGTGGTCGCGCTGGTGCTGGTGCTCGGTGCCGCCGCGGCGCCGCCTGAGCCCGTGGTGGTGCTACTGCTGCTCTTGCTACTTCCGCACGCGGCCAGCCCCAGAGCCAGCACCGCCGTGGCGAGAGCAACGAGGCCGACCGGCCTGATCCTCCCCGTCACTAGATCTCCTTTCCGCCAGAACTGAATGGGCAACCATAACCTCTGGGCGGGACGCGGGGGAAGTGGCCTAACGTGCTCTTACCAATGACCGAGATTGTTCGGGCCCGCGTGGCCCACACGCCGCGCGATCCGTTCGTTTCCCAAGGCGCACTGGAGGCTTTCGAGGACGGCGCGCTCGCTTTTGCCGACGGGCGCGTGGTGGCCTGCGGGTCGTATCGCGATGTCCACGGTGGCTATCCGGAGGCCGAGGTATTAGACGCCCGGGACACGATCCTCCTGCCCGGGTTCGTCGATTGCCACGTCCACTATCCGCAGATCGGAGTGATCGGGTCGATGGGGCTCGAGCTCCTGGACTGGCTGGAGTCGCGCTGTCTTCCCGAGGAGGCGCGCTTGGCCGATTCGGGATACGCGGCGTCGGTGGCCGAGCGGTTCGTCGATCGGCTGGCGGCGAACGGGACCACCACCGCGCTGGTGTTCGGATCGCATTTTCCAGCCGCGCAGGAGGCGCTGTTCGCCGCCGCGTCGGCTCGCGGGCTGCGCGTGGCGAGCGGGCTGGTGGTGTCAGACCGGGGTCTGCGGCCCGAGCTGCACGTCTCTCCGAGTGTCGCGTTGGAGGAGAGCCGGCGACTGATCGAGCGCTGGGACGGTCGAGGCCTCATCCGCTACGCGGTCACTCCGCGCTTCTCGGTCTCGTGCTCGGACGAGATGCTCGCGGTGTGCGGCGAGCTGGCGCGGTCCGCCTCGGTGTTCACCACGCACCTGAACGAGACGCTCGGCGAGATCGCGCTCGTGGCGTCGCTGTTCCCCGGGGCGCGGGATTACCTGGAGACCTACGAGCGCCATGGATTGGTGGGCGCGGGGTCGGTGTTCGCCCACGACGTGCACGTGAGCGACGACGAGCTCCGGCGTCTGGCCGGCGCGGGCGCCGCGGTCGCCCACTGCCCGTCGAGCAACGCGTTTCTCGGCAGCGGGCTGTTCTCGCTCCGCCGGCATCTGGACGCTCGGGTCCGGGTCGGGTTGGGCTCGGACGTCGGCGCGGGGACGGGCCTCAGCCTGCTCAAGGAGGGGCTCGCGGCCCATGATGTGCAGATGCTTCTCGGATCGGATGGCGTTCGGCTGAGCCCGGCCCATCTGTTGTGGCTGGCCACCGGGGGCGGCGCCGCGGCGCTCGGGCTCTCGGACGAGGTCGGGGACTTCTCCGTGGGAAAGAGCGCGGACTTCCTGCTCGTTCGCCCGCCGGCTGGGAGCACCCTCGCCGGCGTGTTGGAGCGGAGCGGGTCGCTTGACGACGCGCTCGGGGCGGTGTTCACGCTGGCCCGCGAGGAGTCGATCGCCGAGGTGCGGGTGGCGGGAAGGGTGGTCTAGGTGCGGCGCGCCATCGTGGTGGTTCTTGATGCGTGCGGGGTGGGCGAGCTGCCCGACGCGGCGGCGTACGGCGACGCCGGCTCGAACACGCTGGTCCATCTGGCTGCGGAGGTCGGCGGGCTGAAGCTGCCGACGCTCGAGCGACTGGGGTTGGGGTCGATCGTGCCGATCGCCGGGGTCGCGCCGGTCGTCGGTCCCGCTGTGTACGGACGGCTACGCCCGCTCGGTCCGGGCAAGGAGTCGACCACCGGGCACTGGGAGCTGATGGGGGTCGTCCTGGACCGGGCTCTCCCGACCTATCCGAACGGGTTCCCGGATTCGGTCATGCAGGCGCTGGTGCAGGCCACGGGCCTGCGCTTCTGCTGCAACCGTCCCTACAGCGGCACCGAGGTGCTCGAGGCGTTCGGTGAGCATCACCTGAAGACCGGGGAGGCGATCATCTACACCTCGGCGGACTCGGTGCTCCAGATCGCATGTCACGTGGATGTCGTTCCCGAGCCCGAGCTGTATGCGGCATGCGTGGCGGCTCGGGACGTGATGAGCGGGGAGCACGCGGTGGGCCGGGTGATCGCGCGGCCGTTCGAGGGGGTCCCCGGCGCGTTCGTGCGCACCGAGGGACGCCGTGACTACGCCGTGCTCCCGCCCGGCCGCTCCTACCTCGAGGAGCTTCAGGCCGCCGGGGCGCGCGTGCACGGGGTGGGCAAGATCCGCGACCTGTTCGCCGGGGTGGGGGTCGACGTCAAGCACGCCGGCGCGACGAACGCGGCGGGGATCGCCGCCACTGGACGGCTGCTCGGCGAAGTGGAGGACGGGCTGATTTTCGTGAACCTGGTCGAGACCGATCAGGTCTATGGCCATCGCCACGACGTGGTCGGGTTCAGTCAGGCGCTGGCCGAAATCGATGCGGCGGTGGCCGGGTGGCTCGAGCGGCTGGGCTCCGACGATTTGCTCATCCTCACTGCTGACCACGGTGTCGACCCGATCGCTCCGCATACCGATCACACGCGCGAGTACGCGCCGCTGCTGGCCGTGCACGCGGGGGGCGCGGGGCACAGGCACGACGGGCTCCTGGCCGACGTCGGAGCGACCGTGCTCCGCTGGATCGCCGGCCGTGATACCCCGGGCTTGCCCGGCGAGCCGTTCGTGTAACCGGCCGGGCCATGGGCAAACCGTCCAGCCCACGTGCAGGACGGGCTGGATTGTCCTAGAGTCGTCTGTGCTCGGGTCCGAGCTTGATTTGCCGATTTTCGGGGAGGTAGGACCTTGGATCTCGTGCAGGCGGAGGCGTTCCTCCCTAGGCGATGAGACCGGCCTATCACGTCTCGTTCTACGCAGCGGTTCTGATCGCGAGCGGTGCTGCGGATGTCGTCGCCGCGCTCGTCGTGTCGCGCAGACGGGGTAGCCCTGGGCGTAACAGCCTGTGTGTCGCCATGGTTGCGACAGCGGTGTGGTCGTTTGCCTACGCGCTCGAGCTGTCGGCGATGAGCAGAGGCCATCGCGAGCTATGGGGAGCTCTGAAGTACGTGGGCGTCACGACCGTGCCGCCGGCCTGGCTGATGTTCGCGCTGCAGTACACCGGCCGCACGGTCAGGCCCAGCGCGCGGCTCCTCGCCGCGCTGACCGTTGAACCCGTAGTGGTACTTGCCCTGCTGGCGGTTCCGGCCACCCGGCACCTGATTCGCTTCTACCCGCCGGGACCGCTCCAGCCGATCCCGACGGCCAGCGCCGGAGCACTGTACTGGCCGCACGTCATCTACAGCAACGCCCTGGTGCTGACCGGCAGCGCGATCCTGTTGATCACGGTGATGCGACTGTCACGCCTGTACTGGAGGCAGAGCATCACCTTGCTGGTGGCGATCTGCGTGCCGCTGATCGGCAACGCGATGACCGACTTCAATGCCCCGCCCTTCCAGCAGCTCGACCCGAGTCCGCTGGCCACGTCGGTGGCGGCCTGGGTGCTGGCGTTCGGCGTCCTGCGCTACCGGCTCCTCGACCTGCGCCCGGTTGCCCGCAGCCACGTGGTTGAGACGATGCGAGACGCGGTGCTCGTCGCCGATGCGCACGGGCACGTGGTCGATGTAAATCCAGCGGCGCTTGCGCTGTTGGGCAGGCGGGCCGTGGAGCTGGTCGGACGCCCGGTCTCGTCCCTGCTGGCGCAGTTCGCCCAGCCGATGGGCTTTCCCGACCCCGGTGTGTACGACGTGCAGTGGGACGACTCCCAAGGCGAACGCGACCTGGAGCTCGCCGTCACCGGTCTGGAGGACGCCCGAGGGGCCACCGCCGGTCGCGTGCTCGTGTTCCGGGACGTGACCGACCGGCGGGAGCTCGAGCGGGAGCTTCGGCAGCTCGCCTACACGGACCGGCTCACCGGACTACCGAACCGTGCGTTGTTCCACGATCGGTTGGAGCAGGCGCTGGTCATGGCGGAGCGGCGGGGTGCCCCGGCAGCCGTGCTGTTCCTCGACCTGGATCGGTTCAAGATCATCAACGACAGCCTTGGCCACGAGATCGGAGACGCCGTGCTCGTGTCGGTCGCGCAGCGGCTGCGTCGCTGCCTGCGGGCCGAGGACACCCTCGCTCGCCTGGGAGGCGACGAGTTCGCGATCCTGTTGCCCGAGATCGCCAACCAGAGCGACAGCCGGCTGGTGACCGACAAGTGCCTTTCTGCCCTCAGCGATCCCGAGTTGATCGGCGGGCACGAGTTGACGGTCAATGCCAGCATCGGGGTGGCGATCTTTCCCCGGGACGGAACGGACGTGCAGCATTTGCTGCGCAGCGCCGACGCCGCCATGTACCGGGCCAAGGCTCGCGGCGGCCGACGCGCCGAGTCGTTCACCCATCTGCTCGAGAAGGAGGCGATGCGTCGCCAACAGATCGAGGTCGAACTGCGCCGGGCGCTGCGCTCCGACCAGCTGAGAGTCCTGTTCCAGCCCTACCGCGAGCTTGCCTCCGGAAGGACCGTCGGCTACGAGGCGCTTGTGCGCTGGGAACATCCAGACCGCGGCATGCTCCTGCCGGACAGCTTCCTACCGCTCGCCGAGGAGACCGGTCTGATCGAGGCGGTCGACCGGTGGGTCTTGTCCGAGGCCTGTCGCGTGGCCTCCCAGTGGCCGGCGCCGCTTGTCGTGTCGGTCAACGTATCCGCCGGTCGCCTGCGCCGCGGGGATCTGCATGGCAACGTCGCGGCCGTCCTCGCGGTAACCGGCCTGGACCCGAGCCGGCTGGTGCTCGAGCTGAGCGAGCGGATCCTGTTCGACGAGCTGCCCGAAGCTCGGGGCTCGCTGGCCGATCTCCCTTCCGCCGGCATACAGCTTGCCCTCGACGACTTCGGGGTCGGCTACACCTCGCTCGAGCAGCTGCGGCGACTCCCGATCGGGCACGTGAAGATCGACCGATCCCTGGTTTCGCTCGTCGATCAGTCCGCCGACGACGCCGCGATCGTCGCCGCCGTGATCCAGTTTGCCCGTGCGCTCGGCCTATCGGTCACCGCCGAGGGTGTGGAGCGCTCGAGCCAGCTGGACCGCCTCACCGAGCTTGGCTGCGAATACGGCCAGGGCCTTCTCTTCGGCGCGCCGGCCGCCGCACCGGCATTCCTCGACACAGCCACTCCAAAGCGCCTGAGTGTCTTGCGCGCGGACGAATGAATCCCGCTTGACGTCAGTTGTCGCCTGGATTACGCCGAGTACGAGCTCGCGCCTGGGGGCGACTTCGAGAGCTCGACGTGGACCTTGACAGGCGGGGCCAAGCTTGTCCCGGGAAGTGAGCCGTACGCGGCAACCGGCACCCTCGGCTCGTCCTCGCTGTCACTGCCACAGGGATCATCAGCGCAGTCGCCCCCGACGTGTGTGGGAGCGACCGACCCTTCGATCCGATTCTTCATCGCCGGCCAGGGATCAGTTGCGGTGAGCGTCGTGGACGACGGGTCGGTCTTCCCTGCGGGCGTGGTCGTCGCCGGCGGCGAATGGGAACCAACGCCGGTGACGCTGACGAACTCGCCCGTGCTGGCGGCGTCGTCAGGCGGCACCGCTCAGGTGTCCTTGGTGTTCAGCAGCCTGAGTGGCAGTCCGCGGATCGATGACGTGTTCGTTGATCCGTGGAGTCGAGGATGATCGCTCGCGTGCAGGGCGCGGCGGCCGACGGCGTGACCACTTCCTGAGCGTCAGCCGGCGTGCCGCGCCCGGGGCCGGACTTCGCTTCGCTGCTCGCGAGCACGCGGAGCGCTTCCTCGAGCGCGCGTTCCTGCTGGCTGATAGCCAGGTCGAGCTCGTGGCGCCGGGCGCGAACCTCGCCGAGCTCGATCGGGCCGGGGGCGGCGACGGTGACCTCGCGCAGCTCGATCTGGAGCCGATCCAGTCGATGCCGGATTCGGCGCGGGGCCTGATGGTCGACCTCGTATACGCCGGGCGCCGAAGCCTTGCGCACGAGCGGTGAGCGGCTGAGCTGGGTAAGGAACACCGCGAGTGGGTCCTTGCCGGCGACGCGGAATCCGGCGTTGACGAGCAGGTCATACCACTGCCGGTAGTGCAGCGCCTCGATCGGTCCGGCCTGCGCGAGCAACGACGCGCACCGCTGCCTCGCGGATAGCGGGACCCCGGAGGACGGGTCGGTCGTCGTCGTTTTCACCGGCGTTGTCCGCCGGCGTCGCATCTCTCTGACGGCAGCTGGGGCGAGTCAGCTTCGGGTGCAGACCTCTCGGCCTGGCCGGCGAGCTCCGCGAGCATCCCCAGCCTGTGGTCGGCGACAGCCAGCGCGTCGTCGAGCTCGCGCAGCTCGCGGAGGAGCCGGGCGCGCTCTTGGCTCAGGCGCTCGCGATGGCGGACCACGTCGGCCCGCTCGGCTATGGCGGCGCGCAGGAGTCGGCTGGAGGGATTGGGAATGGAGACGCTCATCGGTGCCTGCCGGTTCTACCGGGCAGCGCGAGTCTCCAATGTGGGGCGGATGTTCATAACCACATCTCCGTAGCGATTGCGCCGCTACGTAGCTGTTGAGAACTCGGTGGAAAACTCTGGCGCTTTCCGCAAAGTGCGGGTTCGGGGCGCGGTTGAGCCGTGTTGACAACTGATTCGCCCGCAAACTGCGGCCTCGTCCCGCCCGCGCGATTCCGTCCGGGGCCGTCGTCATGCTCCGCACCTCAGTCAGCTACGTAGCTCTACGGAGGAATGCGTATGAAAGTTTGCAGCGAGGAGCGTGACGTTGGTGGTCGCGGTTCAAGCCGCGAGTCCGGTGTTGTCCACGACTTCGTGGGCGCGGACGAGCTGATCTCGGATCTGGCTGCCCTGCTCGACGCGGGCCTGGTCGTCGTCCACGAACACGTCCTTGGGCCGGCCCGCTATGGCGTCGCCCGCCACCCCGCGATGATCGGGGGTGCCGCCGTGGACTAGGGTGGGCAGCATGCGACGAGGGCGGCTGGCATGACCGGGCGGTTCGATCTCGACCGGTTCGTGGCCGCCCAAGACCAGGGCGGGACCTACGAGGCCGCGGTGGCCGAGCTGCGCTCCGGGCGAAAGCGCGGCCACTGGATGTGGTTCGTGTTCCCGCAGATCGCGGGCCTGGGCGAGAGTCCGACCTCCAGGCAGTACGCGATCTCGTCGCTGGCGGAGGCGCAGGCGTACCTCGCCCACGAGGTGCTCGGCCCGCGGCTGGTCGAATGCGCACGCATCGTGGCCGATGTGAAGGCGCCGAGCGCCGAGGACATCTTCGGCGGGATCGACGCCATGAAGCTGCGCTCCTCGATGACTCTGTTCGCCCGCGCCGATCCGACGAATCCGGTGTTCGGCGAGGTCCTCGAGGCGTACTTCGGAGGCAAGCCCGACGAGGCGACCGGCCGGCTGCTGGCCGCTCACGGCTGATCCCGCGCTTCCAGCCCGTCGCCGCTGGCCTTGCATTCCAGACAGCTCGCGCATAGCGTTCGCGGATAGCGAACACTCATGCCAAACGTCCGCAAATCACGAACGGCTGTCTCGAACGGGAAAGGTCAGCCGGAAAGCGTGATGGGCCACCGGATTCGCCGGCTCCGCGAGCAGACCGGCAAGACGCTCCGCGCCCAGGCCCGCGAAATCGGGATCGCTCCGTCCTCTCTGTCCGCGCTCGAGAACGGGCAGGGCGGGGTGTCGCTCAAGCGACTCCAGCTCGTGGCCGAGCACTTCGGACTGCACATCACCGACCTGCTCGGCGAGCCCGCGCCCGGCTCACAGGCCGACGGCATGGAGATCACCCGCAACTGCGCGGCCACGGTGCCAGGAGTGAGACGTGGCTCCGGCGTCCTCTACCAGCTGCTGGGAAGCGGCCGCGACCACACGATCCAGCCCTACCTGCTCTCGTTCGAGCCGGGCGGCGGATACGACCGCGACATGATCGGACATCCCGGCGAGGAGATCGCCTACGTGCTCCACGGCCAGGTCGAGCTGGTGATCGAGAACGAGTGCCACGAGCTCAGGCAGGGCGACCTGATCCGCTTCCGGGCCGATCGTCCGCATGCCTTCCGCAATGGCTCCAGAGTGGGCGTCGCGGCAGTGATCGGGGCGGCGACGCCGCCGTGGTAGGGGATGTGCTGCAGCTGGACGATCTCATCACCCCCGCACTGATCGTCGATCGCCGCCGGCTCGTCGCGAACATCTCCGAGATGGCCGCGCGCGCCAGGGAACTCGGCGTGGCGCTTCGGCCCCACGCCAAGACGCACAAGTCACCAGCCATCGCCGCGCTCCAGCGCGAGCATGGCGCCACCGGGTTGACCGTCGCGACTCTGACCGAGGCCGAGGGTTTCGCAGACGAGGGCGTCGACGATCTCCTGTTGACCGCGCCGCCGGTCGGCGAATGGCGCCTTGAGCGTCTGGTCGCGCTGGCCCGGCGGGTCCGGGTCCGCGTCGCTGTCGACAGCGTGGAGGCCGTGGCCGCGCTCGATCGCGCCTGCGCACGGGATCAGATCGCGATTGGCTTCGTGTGGGAGGTCGACTGCGGCGTCGGCCGGTTTGGAACGCCTCCCGGGCCCGCCAGCGCCGAGCGAATCGCGCAGGCCGTCGAGATTGCGACGCATGCGTCGTTCGATGGCTTGCTTACGTTCGGGGGACATGCCTACGCCGCGACCAGCCCGGACGAGATAGCGGCCGCCGCGCGCGACGAGCACGAGGCGATTAGGCGAACCGTCAGCGCGCTGGCCGATCGGGGCATCGAGGTCGCGGTGCGGAGCGTCGGCAGCACGCCGACCTCGCACGCCATGCGCTCGGCCGATGGGATCACCGAGATCCGGCCGGGCAACTACGTTTTCTACGACGCGACGCAGGTTGCGCTCGGGGTGGTCGGGCTCGAGCGATGCGCGCTGTCGGTTCTGGCCACCGTGACCTCGCGGCCGGCGCCCGACCGCCTGATCCTGGACTCAGGCTCTAAGGCGCTCGCCGCCGAGCGCCTGAGCACGCTCACTCCGGGCTTCGGGCTGATCGAGGGTCACCCCGAGCTACGAGTCGATCGCCTCTACGAGGAGCAGGCGATCGTTCACAGCGACCAGCCGAGCGAGATCCCGGTCGGCGCCCGCCTCCGGGTCGTGCCGAACCACGCATGCGCGGCGGCCAACCTGCACTCACGGATGCTGGTGGTCGAGCAGAAGGCGGTCGTCGGCATGTGGCCGGTGGCCACCCGGGAGTGGAGAGAAAACGAGGCAGAGAGGAGACCGGCATGGAGCACGAGATAGACGCGGCGCGAATCCACCACAACTGGGACAACACGCTCGAGCCGACCCTGCGGATCGCGTCGGACGACGTCGTGCACTACGACATCCTCATGGCCGGGCACGGTCAGGTGCACGAGGGTGACACGTTCGAGCAGACCAACTTCGATTTCGACACCCTCTACAACCTGCCCGGCCCGTTGTATGTAGAAGGGGCTCGGCCGGGCGACACGCTGCGGATCGAAATCCTCGATCTCACCCCGGGGGAGTGGGGATGGTGCGTCCAGTTGCCCGAGCTCGGCCTCCTCCCGGACCACTTTCCCGACCCCTATCTGCGCACGTTCGACCTGCGCAACGGGTCGCACGTGGACTTCGCGCCGGGCATCCGAATCCCATTCGCCCCGTTCCTCGGCACGATGGGGACGCATCAAGATGAGCCGGCAACCGCCTCGGCGTTCCCGCCCCACAAGGGTGGGGGCAACGTCGACACCCGACATCTGACCGTCGGCACGACGCTGTGGCTACCCGTGTGGTGCGAAGGAGCGCTGTTCTCTTGCGGCGACCCACACGCGATGCAGGGCGACGGCGAAGTCTGCGTCGCGGCGATGGAATGCGACATGCGGGCCAGCCTGCGCTTCTCGGTCGAGCAGCGCACGGTCGCCGCGCCCTACTTCCGCACCACAGGTGCGCTCACGCCCGAGGTCGATGCCCGGGGACATCACGGCGCGATGGGTATCGACCCCGATCTGATGGAAGGCTCGCGCAAGGCGGTGCACGCGATGATCGAGTGGATCGTCGCCGAGCACGGTCTGACGCGACAGGACGCTTACATGCTGTGCAGCCTGGCCGGCGACCTCAAGATCCTCGAGATCGTCGACGCCGGGGTGTGGAACGTCGGATTCACCCTGCCGCTTTCGATATTCACCGGGGAAGGAGCCGCGCAGTGACTCACACCGAGCACCACCATCACGAAGGGCACGATGTCGAGAGTGAGCTGCTGCTGGAGGACATGGGCTACAAGCCAGAGCTCCAGCGCGGACTGAACATCCTCGGCAACCTGGCCCTGACCCTGTCGGACATCACTCCGACAGCATCGCTGCTTGTCGTCGGAACCGCGGTGATCGCCACGGCCGGCACGGGCTCGTTGTGGGCCTACCTGATCGGTGGGTTCATCGCGATCAACGTCGCGCTGTGCATGGGCGAGCTCGGGTCGATGTTCCCGGTGGCGGGCGGGCTCTACTCGATCGTCACCCGTGTCCTCGGACGTCCGGTCGGCTTCCTGGCTCTGCTCGACTACATCGGCCAGGCGATCTTCCTGCCGGCCAGCGTGGCGTTCGGCATCGGCACATACATCAACTCGCTCTACCCGAGCCTGTCGACCAAGTGGATCGCAGCCGCGATGATGATCTTGGTCGCGCTGATCGCCTGCCTGGACATCCGCTTCAACGCGGTGGCGATCGCCTTCTTCCTCGCGCTCGAGATGGGTGTCGTCATCATGCTGGCGCTGGCCGGCTTCCTGCATACGCATCAGTCGCTCAGCACGTTCACCCACCCGCACATGGCGGCCGGCACGAACGGGATCGGGCCGGTCGGGATCAGCGCGATCATCGCGGCGTTAGCCACGGCCTTGTTCTCCGTCAACGGCTACGACAGCGCGATCAACTTCTCGGAGGAGACCGAGGGCGAAGCATCGAGCGTCGGCAAGGCGGTCGTGCTCGCGGCGGGAATCGGAATCGTGTTCGAGCTCATCCCGTTCATCGGCGTGAGTTTGGGCGCATCGGATCTCACGGCGTTCCTGCACTCCGGGACGCCGCTGACCGATGTGGTTCGGTCCTCGTTCGGCCACACCGCGGTTGACATCGTCACCTGGGGCGCGATCCTGGCCATCTTCAACGCCTCGCTGGCGATCACGCTCCAGTTCGCGCGTGTCACGTATGCCAGCGGGCGTGACATGGCTTGGCCGGCACCGGTCTCGAACGCGCTGGCCTACGTGAACCCACGGTTCAAGATGCCATGGGTGGCGACGATGTTCGTCGGAGTGCTGGGCGCGATCCTGTGCGCCCAGTCGAGCCTGATCAGCGTGGTCACGTTCACCTCGGTGCTGATCATCATCCTGTACGCGTTGATCGCGATCTCGGCGATCGTCAGCCGCGTGCGCCAGAAGGCCCTCGAGCGGCCGTTCCGGATGCCGTTGTGGCCAGTGTCGCCGGTGATCGCCTTGGTCGGTGTCGGGCTCGCGCTGAGCCAGCAGAAGGGCAGCGACCTGATCATCTGTGCCGCGATCTTCGGGGGAGGAATCATCTACTACTTCGGGTTCCTGGCGCCGCGTTCGGATCGCTACTGGTCGCATCTGAGCGTGCCCGAGCATGAGCTGGCGGCGGCGGCGGAGAGGCGACCGTGAAGGTCTTCATCTCGGTTGACATGGAAGGAGTGACCGGGGTCACCGACCCCGAGGACGTGCTGCCAGACGGCGCCGACTACGCGCGGGGACGCGTGTTCATGACCGGCGACGCGAACGCGGCGATTCTCGGGGCCTACGACGGCGGGGCAACCGAGGTGCTGGTCAACGACTCGCACTGGACGATGCGCAACCTGCTGCTCGAGCAGCTCGATCCGCGGGCGCGCATGATCAAGGGCCTGCAGAAGCCGATGTGCATGGTGCAGGGCCTCGACTCGAGCTACGACGCCGCGGTGTTCGTCGGTTACCACTCGTGCGCGGGTACCGAGGGCGGCGTGCTCAACCACACGCTCCTCGGCAAGGAGGTGCAGAACCTGCTCCTGAACGGCGAGCCGATCGGCGAGACACGGCTGAACGCGCTCGTGGCCGGTGAGCTCGGCGTGCCGGTGGCTTTCGTGGCCGGCGATGACAAGGTGTGTCAGGAGGCTCGGGCGGTGCTTGGCGAGGATCTGCCGACGTATGCGGTCAAGGACGGGCTCGACATGCTGGTCGCCTCTTGCCTGCACCCCGCGGTCACCGGGCAGGGGATCCGCGAGGGCGTGGCTGGCGCGCTCCGGGACGTGGGACGGCGAGAACCGCACGTACACGACGGAGAGCTCACCTACACGTTCGAGTGGAACTCGACGACGATCGCGTCGATCTGCGAGTGCATCCCGGGGGTGGCCAAGCCGACGCCGCGCACCACCGAGTACCGGGCGAGCTCGCCCAGCCAGGCCATGCCGGTGATCGTGGCCCAGCTGCTGCTCGCCCTCCAGGTCGGGCAGCAGAAGATCTACAGTTGACCGTCCTGCCCTCGCGATGAGCACAGCCGACCCACTCACCAAGACAAACCCGGCCGAGGCCGCCGATTGGCCGGTGGTCCTGGACGGGGAGCTGATGCGGGCCGGCGACGCGATGATCCCCGCCGGTGACGACGGACTGATCCGAGGCGACGGCGCGTTCGACGCCTTCCCCGTGGTCGACGGCCGCCCATTCGCCCGGGCGGCGCATCTGGATCGCCTCGAGCGGTCGTGCGCGGCGCTGGCCCTGCCGTGCCCCCGCGCGCAGATCGAGTCCGATATCGACCTGCTGCTAAGCCGGGCCGGCGACGGCTACATGGCGGTCCGGGTGCTGCTCACGCGCGGCGGGCACCGGATCTGCCGGTTGGAGCCGCGCGGCGAGATATCTGAGCTGACCAAGCCGGTGCGGCTGCTGCCGGTCACCTACAACCCGTCGGTGCTGCTCGACGGCGTCAAGTCGCTCTCCTACGGGGCGAACATGCTGGCCTCGCGGCGGGCGGTGGCCGCCGGCTATGACGAGGCGCTGCTGGTCCGCTCGGACGGGATCGTGCTCGAGGGACCCACGTGCTCGATCTTCTGGGTGCGGGACGGCCGCCTTCAGACCCCCGCGCTCGAGACCGGGATCCTCGCCTCGATCACCCGGCGGGTGATCCTCGAGAGCATGGCGATCGAGGAGGGCAGCTTCTCGCTCGAGCACGCGCTCGGCGCCGACGAGGCGTTCCTGGTCTCGACCGCCCGGCTCGGGCAGCCGATCGCCGCGGTCGGCGAGGTGACCCTGCCGGAGGCGCCCGGGCCGCAGACCCTCAAGGCTCAGCAGGCGATCGCCCGCGCCATGGCCGAGGGCTCGATCGCCTAGGCCGTCTGATGCGTGCGCGGGAGCACGGGATCACGATCGGCGACGGCACGCCCGGACCGCTGAACGCGATCACCGACGTGGCCGGCGTCCGGGTCGGGCACCGCACGCTGATCGAGGGCTCCGGCCCGCTCGTGGTCGGCCGCGGACCGGTGCGCACCGGCGTCACCGTGATCATCCCTCCGGGGCGGGTGTGGGAGCAGCCGATGTTCGCCGGCGCGCACCGCCTGAACGGAAACGGCGAGATGACCGGCCTCGAGTGGGTGCGCGAGTCCGGGATGCTTACCACGCCGGTGGCGCTCACCAACACGCACAGCGTCGGCGTGGTGCGCGACGCCCTGCTCGCCGAGATGCTCGCGACGGGTCCCGGCGAGGGGTCGGAATGGTCGCTGCCGGTGGTGGCCGAGACCTGGGACGGTCTGCTCAACGACCTGAACGGCTTTCACGTCCGGCCCGAGCACGTGCACGACGCGTTCATCGCCGCGCAGGACGGCCCGGTCCAGGAAGGGGCCGTGGGCAGCGGCACCGGGATGATCTGCCACGGCTTCAAGGGCGGGATCGGCACCGCGTCGCGCGTGGTGCCCGAGTCAGACGGCCGCTACACGGTCGGGGTCCTGGTGCAGGCCAACCACGGCCGGCGGGCGCGCTTCGCGGTGAACGGGGTTCCCCTGGCGCGGGTGCTCGAAGACATCCCGCTGCCGGGCCCGACGCAATCCGACGCGGCCAGCGCCGGCTCGATCATCGTGGTCGTGGCCACCGACGCGCCGCTGCTCCCCCACCAGTGCGCCCGGCTGGCCCAGCGCGCCGGGCTCGGCGTGGCCCGGATCGGAGGCGTCGGCGAGCACACGAGCGGAGACCTGTTCCTGTGCTTCGCCACCGGGAACGGGGGCATGACGGCCGGCGGAATCGGCGAGCGCGCGCCGCACACCTTCCCGCTCACGATGCTCTCCGACGTCTACATCACCCCGCTGTTCGACGCGGTGGTCGAGGCCACCGAGGAGGCGATCGTCAACGCCGTGCTCGGCGCGGTGACGACCGAGGGGCGGGACGGGATCGTCGCCCACGCGCTCCCGGGAGAGCGGCTCGCCCAGGCGCTTGCCGCGGCTCGACCGCGTGTATGACGCGTCACGCCACGACAGATCGGGCCGGTGTGACGAGTTATACGGGTCGGTTTCGGGGCCCGCCCCGACTACTTCCCAGCCGCCCGCCGGATCGTGCGGAAGTCGCTCGACAGATGGGCGTCGAGCAGGTAGGCCCAGGGCATCAGGAAGTAGCCCTTGAGCGCCCAGTCCGCGCCCCACGAATTGCGAACCAGTCCGTAGTTGGGCTCGTCCTTCAGGTAGCCGACGAGCAGGACCTCGTGGCCGCCGAGGGTCTTCTCGCCGCGTGTGGGCATCGGGACGATGCCGGTCTTGGCCACCTCGGATGACTCAAAGGACTCGTACACGGTGAAGCCGAGGGCGATCGTCTGCTTGTTCGACAGCACGGCCTTCATCGAGTCGAGGTTGCGCGGCACGACGCGATAGTTCGAGATCTTGTGCTCGGCCGCCTCGGAGTCGAGGCTGGCGGGGGGCGCCACCGAGAACTGGGTGATGTCGTAGGGCCAGTCCTTCTCGAGCGGGACGCCCATCTTGTTGCACACCTTGAATCCGTCGCGGCCGGACGCGCCGGTGTCCTTGTCCGCCGGCGCCCCTTCGAGCTTGCGCTCGTAGTAGTAGATCCACAGGCGCGACAGGAAGCCCGGATCGGAGCCGTTCAGCTTCGCGTCGTACTCGACCGCGGCGGCGACCGCGTTGGCTGTGCAGCTGCCGAGGTGACCCTGGTTGAACACGTCGGGAAGCTCGGCGCGCGGGTCGACCTGGTCGCGGATCCGCAGCTCGGACGTGTCGGCGATGTGGTCGCGGAGATCCGGGAGCGAGGGCTTCCAGCCGTAGCCGTGAACCTTGCGCGGCGTCAACCCCGCGGCTTCGAACGCGTCAGCCATTCGGACTGCCCCCTTTTGTTAGCCAAGCGGTGAGCCGCGAGCCTAAGGGGATGCGGTCGCTGGGGTCAACCCCGCCCGGCCTGGGGCGCCGTGGTCGCGTCGAGGAACACCTCGGTGACGTCCGGGACGGCCTCGCGCATGCGCCGGTCGATGTCCTCCGACGCGCGCTCTACCTGCTCGTCCTGGAGGCCGGCGGCGAAGTCGACCCGGGCGGCCACGAGCAGCGAGTTCGGCCCGAGCACCATCGTGAGCAGCTCGACGACCCGGTCGATCTCCGGGCAATCCTCGAGGGCTCGCCCGAGCAGCTCGCGTTCGGCCGGGCGCGCCGACGCGCCGATCAGTAGCTCCGAGGTGTCATGCGCCATCCAGCCGGCCACGGCGATGAGCAGCAGTCCGACGGCGATCGAGGCGGCCGGGTCGAACACGTGGGCGCCGGTTATCTGGTTGGCCAGCAGCCCGCAGAACGCGATGGCCAGTCCGGCCAGTGCGGCGGTGTCCTCGAACAGGACCATCTTCACGTTCGGGTCACGGGTCTCGCGCACATAGCGGAGCAGCGGAAGCTTGGCCTCCGCTGCCTCGTGACGCGTCTGCCGATGGGCCCGCACCCACGAGATGCCCTCCGCCACGAGTGCGATGGCCAGGGTCACGTAGGCGATCACGTAGTTGGTCGAATTCTCGCCGGCGAACATCTCATACACCCCGTAGCCGATCGCGAACACCGCCCCGGCGATGAACGTCGCGATGGCCGCCATGAACGTCCACAGGAAGCGCATGCGCCCGTACCCGAACGGCTGATCCGGCGTCGGCTCGCGCGAGCCCAGCTCGATCGACACCAACAGGAAGATCTGGTTGGTGGTGTCGGCCAGCGAGTGGGCCGCCTCGGCCAGCATGGCCGAGGACCCGCTGAGTAGGCCCCCGGCCAGCTTGGTGACCATCACGATGGCGTTGGCGACCGCGGCGATCAGCACGGTCCGGCGGCTGGCGCCGGACGTCTCCTGCGTCCGGACCACGCTGCGTCGAGAAGTCCAGGTGGCGCCTTCGGGCATCGTCAGCCCCTACCCAGTAGCGTCGTCGGGCACGCCAAGGGCTCGACGCTGGGCGCGGGGGAGCCGGCTGACCACCAGGTCGTAGGAGTCCTCGATCATGTCGGCGATCATCTGCCGGGGGAGGGAACCGTCGATCACGATCGTGTTCCAGTGGCGCTTGTTCAGGTGATACCCCGGGGTGATCGCCGGATGGGCGACCCGGAGCTCCTCGGCCAGCGGCGGCTCGCACTTGACGCTGACCCGGAGCGGATCGCCGTCGAGTCGCGCGAGGGCAAAAATCTTCCCGCCGACCTTGAACACCGAGTTCTCAGGGCCGAAGGGAAAGGTCTCCTCCGAGCCCGCCAAGCCGAGGCATATCCCTCTCAGCGCCTTGCCGTCCACACCTGAATGGTGTCAGGCGGCGACGCCCCCGCCCACCCGGTCGGCGACGCGGTCTGATGTTCACGTGGTATTGACGCCAGCCCTCGGCCAGCTCCTCGAGCCACGCGTCGGCTTCGGCGGTGACGCTGATCACGGTCCCGCTAGCGGTTGGTTGAGGGATTGCGGATGGCGCGTCAGCCCTGCTTACGCGCCATCCAGATCTCCTCGCAGGGCCACCGCCGAGCCCACTCGAGCGTGACCAGCGGAAAGCTCGTCGTCGAGCCTTCAGGCGGGCGGACCTCGATCAGTCCCTCGACGACGAACCCACACCGCCTGAGCAGGGAGATCATCTCGCCGTGGGGGATATGGAACTCGACCGAGTTCTCCCCGGTCCATTCGAACCGGTGCATGCCGAAGTACGGACGCAGGAGGGTCTCACCGGCCGGGGCGTCGGGATCGTCGGGAAAGGTCAGCACCGCGATCACGCCGTTGACGAGAAAGATGAGCTGGCCGCCCGGCCGGAGCAGCCGCGCCGCCTCGGGAATCCACCGGTACGGGTCACACCAGATGCTGGCGCCGTACTCGGAGATCGCCAGGTCAAAGCTCTCGTCGGCGGCGGGCACCCGCTCCGCGTTACCGTGCCAGAGCGGGAACTCCAGGCCGAACTCGCGTTGAAAACCCCGCGCCGAACGCAGTTGCTGCTCGGAGTTGTCGATCCCCACCGGCCGCGCACCGCGGCGCGCGAGCCAGGCCGACACGTACGCCGTCCCGCAGCCGAGCTCGATCGCATCGACGCCGCTCAGGTCGTCCGGCAACACGCCCAACTCGCTGTCCGGCACCGACCAGATGCCCCACGAGGGCTCGCTCTGCCACGCGCGCCGGCCCATCTCGAAGTAGTCGGCCGCCGAAGCCTCCCACGCGTCGCGGTTACGGCGAACGTGCTCGGGAAGCTCCTCGACCATCGGGTCAGTATCTCGCAAGGAGAGTGTCACTCGGTAGAGAGTCGACGCTCGTCCCAAGCCGGCAGCGCACGTAGTGGAGGGTCGCTCTGAGCTCGGAGGGGTGCACGTCGCGGTTGTACAGCGGGCTGGCGCAGCCGTCGGTGAGCAGCCTGTGCACCGCGACGACGCATCCGGGATCGGGCTGGCGATCGTGTTCGAGCAGCGCGGCGATCTCGAGTAGCTCACCTCGCACGGGGGCGACGCGCTCCTGGAGAAGCACATCGAAGCGGCGGCGCGGCGCATCACCGACTGCGGTGCGGCGGGCGAGCTCCCTGAGCGATCTCACGAGCTGGCGGCGCGTCCGGTTATTGAACAGGCTCGCGCTCCGGCGTACGCGCGGATGCTTCGGCGCTGACGCGTCGACCCACGACTCGGGTACGGAGGTAAGAGATTCGGAAATCCACATGCTGGAGCCTTTCGGTCGGCCTCTATTCACGGGCACTCGATGGCCCGCATTAGACAGAGGCGCCGCGGCGGCTCCTGATACCGCGGGCTTACAGCCCGCGCTTGATCGCTGCGTTCTCGGGCGCGGCGGGGTCGGCCCCCGAGGCACACACGCCGTTGTCCACAGGCGGCGGCTGCCCGGCCTTCGCGCTCTGGTCCGCGGCCAGGCGGCCGTTCTCGGCCTGCCAGAGGGGTGAGCGTGGACCGGCGACCTCGTAGTTGGCGTCGATCGTGCGCTGGATCGAGCTCTCCTTCAGCTTGGCCGCACCGATCTCCGAGGATGTCGCGACGCCGAAGTGACCCTTCCAGCACGCCCACGGGGTCCGGGCGATGTCGACCAGCGGGGTGCTCTGCGCGCGGAAGGCGAAGCGGCCCGAACCGCACACGACCCAGTCGGCCACCCGGCCGCGGATCGCGCCGAGCGCCGGATTGAAGCGCAGGCCCTCGCGGCAGTTGGCGTCGTAGGTGGGATGCCCGCCGAGCGCGGCCTGGACGATCGGGTGTCCGTCATCGAAGGTGAGCAGCGGGCTGTTCCACGCGTAGTACTCGCCTTCGCTCGCGTGGCGCGCGGTGTACAGCCACAGGGGTCGCTTGGTCGTGGCGTCGAGCAGCACCGTGACGTGCTCCCAGTCGCCCTGATGCAGGTCGGTGTTGACCTCATCGCCGGCTACCGGCGCCTGGGGCAGGAGCCCGGCGTCGAACACCGTGGGGTAGTAGTTGTAGGCGTAGAAGAACCAGTACTGGAGCGCGACCAGCTTGCCCGTGATCGCCTTGTCGGGAGCCGGCCAGGTGGCCGGATTGGTGTTCCTGGCGTAGTAGAAGTACACCTCGGCGGTCCGCCACGGATCGAGCAGACCCGGATCGGCCAGCCGCTGGCGGAGCGTCGGCAGTCCTTCCGGCCGCGCCTGCTGACCGCGTAGGAAGGCGGCCAGTTGCGGGGCGGGTTCGGTGGTCAGGGCCGGCGTGACCGGATATTCGAGGAAGTCGTCCGGGCCACTGCCGGCCTCGCGCAGGTCCTCCGCGGTCGGCGCAGGCCGCGGCGTCTTGGCCGGACAAGTCGCCCCACCCTCCTGCAGGCAGGTCACCTGGCCATCCGGCCCTCGATCGGCCAGCACCGCCCCGACCGACACCGGCCAGAACGGATCGGCGGCGGTCACTAGCACGGTCGGCTGGTAGCGGCGGGCCAGCGCGGCGATGCCGGGACTGGTCTGCTCGATCGGGGTCTCGCCGTCGACCGCCTGGGCGCCCGACGGCGCCGGGCCCGCGATCACCCCATCACCGAGTGAGGGCGCCGGGTAGCCCACGCTCGCCACCGGGAGCGGATCGCCGGCGCAGGTGGGGCGGACCGAGCGCACCTCCGGTCGGATCCACGCCGGCGTGCTCGCGTCGATCCCGAGCGAATGCAGGAGCACCGCGGGCAGCGAAGGCCGTAGCCCCGAGTCGACCACGAACGGCGTGGCCGTGGTGGTCATCGAGCGGATATCAGACGACCTGATCATCGATACACGCTCGTTGGTCGAGGTCGCATCGGCCAGCGGCGTGCAGGTCACCAGGTAGGCACCGTTCGAGTTGTGGGCGAGGTACCCGCCCACGACCCGGGCTCCGGCCGACGTGGTCACCGAGGCCTGGGAGAAGGTGACCGGCGGCAGGCCGTAATAGGCCACACCGACCAGCCCGTAGACCGTGAGCAGCATCCACGGAAGGGGGGAGAACACGAACGACAGGTGGCGGGGGTGCCCGGACGCGAGCACGCCCTGCCCCTGGCGGCTGCGCAGCTTGCCGTAGGTCCGGCCGAGCGTCGCGACGGCCGCCCAGGTGAGCAGCAGCAGCCCAATCGGCGCCTCGGACACCAGTGCGACCACGATGACGACCACCCAGAGCACGGCGTGGAACAGGCGATTGCCCCATAGCGGGCCGAGCCGGGCCAGTCCGAAGGCGAATAGCGCGGTCAGGATCGCCCAGGGCAGAAGCAGATCCCACCACGGGCCGGGCGGAAACGCCTGGTCGATGGGGGTCTTGATCACTCGGGCGATGGCCAGAGCAAAGGTCGCGGCGATCACCCCAACGTCGAACCCGGCGATCACCCGGACGAACCGATCCCCGACCGGCGCGTCCATGCGCACCGCCGGGCGGTCACGGTGGCGCTCGGCGGCGGCCGGCCGGCCGTGCTTGAT
Source organism: uncultured Solirubrobacterales bacterium (assembly GCA_963834675.1). Classification (GTDB taxonomy): domain Bacteria; phylum Actinomycetota; class Thermoleophilia; order Solirubrobacterales; family Solirubrobacteraceae; genus Palsa-465. Next base: position 958,064 of record CAWICS010000004.1, on the reverse strand, counting down.
CGCGCTGTGCCACTGGGGACCGGTCCGGTGCCAGGTGAAGCCGTGGACGGCATACGCGGCCACGCACATGGCGCCAAACGCGATCGCCATCACCACCACGAGCCGGAGCCCGGCCAGGAACACCACCTGGCGGTCGAGCATCGGCAGTGAGGCGTCGACCGGCACCCGCGCCGCGTCCAGCCGCACCAAGCTGACCACCCAGCCGATGACGTAGATGTAGACCACGGCCGCCACCAGCACGAGCAGCAGCTCGACCACCTCGAGCCAGTCCGCCCGGCGCTGGGGGTCGGCGGTGCTCATGGGGTGAAGCGCTGCGCGGAGATCCCGACTCGGTCGGTGAACGGACTGTCGAACACACCGCTCGAGTTCAGCTGGCCCAGGACCTGCAGCCAGTCCGCGTATCGGGGATACATGGTCTCGAGCAGCGCCTCGCCGCCGGCCAGTGAGTTGACCTGACCCCAGTGCGGCCGGCCGCCCAGCTTGCTGAGCTCCTTCTCGTAGGCGCCGATCAGCTCGTAGCCGCCGTCGCAGCGGCTCAGCTCGATCAGCTCGATCATCATCGTGTCGCGGCCCTGCATCATCGACATGTAGGCGTTCGATGCCTTCACGAACCGGAACGAGATCGGGGAGCTCTGGTACACGTCACCGAGCCGCCGGGATTCCGCCGCCACTTTGATGAGCGCGTCGGCCGCCTCGATGTGGCGGCCGTCCATCGGCACGCCCACCTCGCCGGAGTAGGCGGGCAGGAGGTTCGCGGCGCCGATGTTCAGCACCTCGTAGGAGACCTCGTCGTACTCGTTCTTGATCAGGGCCCGGATCGCGTTCTCCATCATCCACGGCGACAGGCTCGGCTTGAGGTCGACCATTAGGTTGAGAAAGTGAGGCGTCAGGGGGAACGCCGAGGCGAGCTCGACCGCCCAGTTGCGCGTGCGCTTGTCGAGCGGCTTGCGCGACGGGTTACGGGTGTAATTGCGCGTGGTGACCAGGCACGGATAGCGATGCTTGCGTTCGTACGGGCTGAACAACACCTCGTAGTGACGGTTCCGCCGAAGCACCTCGCCGTCGAGGAGATCGGCGCGGACCTTGTCCCAGGTGTGAAATTCACGCACCTCGCGCAGGTAATACTTCGGCTCGACCTCCATCAGGACCGTGCAGATGATCCCCATGCACCCCATGCTCACGGCCACCGCGTTGAACATGTGATCGTCCTGGACCAGTGTGCGCCGGTCACCGAAGTGGGCGGCGTAGCGCTCTGGGTCGGTGGGTCCGTCTGCGGGTTCGATCCGCTGGACCTGGCCGCCCGCGACGACCACGTCCATCGAGCGGACGAAGTCGTTGAGCGGCCCGAACGTGATCCCCGAGCCGTGCGTCGAGGTGGAGATCACGCCGGCGATCGTCTGGTGGTCGTAACCGCCCATGTTGGAGAGCGCGAGCCCGGCCCCGTCCAGGTAGGCGTTCAGCTCCTTGATCCGGATGCCGCCCTCCGCGCGCACCACCTTGCGCTCGGCCCACTCGGGCCGCAGGAAATCGGGCTCGGCGGTGCGCGGCTGCGAAAGACGGTTGGTCTGCACCAGATAGCCGCGAGTGAGCGCGACGTCCGACCACGAATGTCCGGAACCGACCGCGCGCACGGTGACGCCCTGCTCCTCGGCCTGGCGGACGATCTGGCTCACTTCCTCGATGTTCCACGGGGCGTAGATCCGGAGTGGATCGATCCGCTGGTTACCGAGGTGGTTGCGCCAGGTGCGGCGAACCTCGAAGTCTGTCGTGCTCATTTACGGCCCCCGTTCGGCGAGAAGATGGGCCACGCCGCGCTCGGCGAGCGCGGCGATGGTCTTGGACGGGTTCACTCCGAGGGCGGTGGGGACGATCGACCCATCGAGCACGTAGAGCCCTTCGTAGCCGTGCACGCGTCCACGGTCGTCGGTGACGCCGCGAGCGGGATCATCGGCCATCGGGCAGCCGCCGAGCGGGTGAACGGTGATGAACTTGCCGAGCGGCCCGGCCTTCAAGGCGAAGAACGAGGATTTCGCTCCGGCGGCATTGGCCAGTTCAGCCGCGGCCTGGCCCATGCGGTCGAACAGCCCGGCGCTGTCGACGGTGTTCCAGCGGATGTCAAAGCAGCCGAACAGCGGAGTCAGCCGCATCTGACCATCGGCGGCGTCTCGACCGAGCATCAGGAACACGAGCGAGTCGCCGATCGGCTCCTCGCGAAGCCTCACGGTGCGGTGGGTCACGTAGCGGTCGGTCAACCCGAGCTTGGTCGCTGCGTTCTTGACGTGCAACGCCACGCGCCCCAAGCCGGTGAGCGCGTTGACCTCGCGCAGCGCGGCAAGGACGCCGCCAAAGTTCTGAGGCAGTCCTCCGTCGGCGACCATGAAGCCGCCCTCGGCGGTGTAGTCGATCCGGCTCGTCATGCTTGGGCCTTCGTAGGTGCGCGCACCGCTCACGCCGTCGGCCGACGGATCGAGGGCCAGCGCCAGGGCGTCGCCGTTCCCCGAGAAGCGGCTGCCGAGCGCCGGCGACAGACGACCCAGCCGGCCTCGGTTCTTCAGCAGCAGTCGGCTGGTGCCGATCGTCCCCGCGGCCAGCACCAGCAGCGGAGCCTCGACCGTGCCGCCGCCCCGGTCCTGGAGATCTCGGAACCCGACCCGCCACACCCCGCCCGGGCCGCTCGGCGGGTCGATGCGCTGGACTTCGTGGAGCGGAAAGACCTCGGCTCCGTGGGCCTCGGCGCGCGCGAGGTATGTGATGTCGACGGTGTTCTTGGCCAGCACCGGACAACCCGCGTCGCACAGTCCCAGGTTCTGGCAGCCCTGCTGAAAGACGCCGCTGAACGGATGGCGCCGGCTCTCCCCGAAGTGCACGGCGAGCGGAAGCCGCTCGGGCGTTCTCCCCGCGTGCCCGGCCATCGCGTCGAACGCGCGGACCTTCGGGAGCGCGGGCTCGGCCGGCGTCAGCTGGGGATCGAGTGCTTCCTCGGTGCGGTCGTAGTAGGAGTCGAGCTCGGTGCGGGTGATCGCGTCCGGCCAGGGTGACTCCTCGAACACGTCGGCGGGCGCTCGCAACTGCACGTTTGCGTACACCAGCGATCCGCCGCCCACGCCCGCCGCGGTGAGCACCGACAGGTCCTTCATCAGCCGCAGGTCGAGCATGCCCCCGGGATTGAGAACCGGGTGCCACAGGGCGCGTGGGACCTGGTCGAGCCGGTTGGGGAAGTCACCCGGGCTGAACCGCCGGCCTCGTTCGAGCACGCACACGCGCATGCCCTGCTCCGCCATCCGGCAGGCGGTCACTCCGCCGCCGAACCCGGAGCCCACTACCACAACGTCGTATCTCCTGTCCACGATTCAGATGCCCTCGAACCGGACGCTATCCCCTCGCACCGACGGGCGCTACCGTTGAAACGCGGATGACGCGCGAGCTCCTCATCGGCCGGGACGGCGGTGTATGCGTGTGGTGCGGCCGGGAGCCGTGGGCGGCCGATCTCACCGCCGAGCACCTCCTGCCGCGGTCGCGTCGCGGCGGCACGCTGCCTGAGAACCTGGCCGTGGCCTGCCGTGCGTGCAACAAGCGCCGGCGCACCAAGCCCGTGGTCGCCTATGTGCGTTCACAGCGCGCCGATGGATACGAGCCGCGCATGGATCTGCTGGGAAGCGCGCTGAAGCGTCTGAGCCGCTCCGAATCACCCGCCCACGCCAAATACGCCCAGCGCCAGCTCGCGCTGCTGAATCGTCTCTGACCGGAGGTTTCGAATGTTGGTCGCCATCGCAGGAGCGCACGGGAAGATCGCCATGCGGCTGACCGCTCGGCTCGTGGCTCGCGGCGACCGCGTCATCGGCCTGATCCGCAATCCCGACCACGCCGCCGACGTGCAGTCGGCCGGAGCCGAGCCGGTCGTGTGTGACCTTGAGCGGGCGAGCGTCGAGGTTCTCGCCGCAGCGGTGCGGCGCGCCGACGCGGTGGTGTTCGCCGCCGGCGCCGGACCCGGGAGCGGCACCGAGCGCAAGCTCAGCATGGATCGGGACGGGGCGATCAAGCTGCTCGACGCGACCGCCGAGCGCGCGACGCCCTTCGTGATCGTGAGCTCGGTCGGCGCCGAGAGCCCACCGCCTGAAGATGACGACGATGTGTTCAGCGTGTACGTGCGGGCCAAGGCGCAGGCCGACGCCGCGGTCAAGGCGAGCGAGCGCGACTGGACGATCATCAGGCCGGGCCGGCTCACCGACGAACCGGGCACCGGACGCGTCCGGATCGACACCACCCCGTTCCGCGGTGACGTTCCGCGTGACGACGTCGCCGAGGTGCTCGCCGCCGTCCTCCACGAGCCGCGAGCCAACCATCGAGTTCTCTACGTGAACGGTGGTGAGGATCCGCTCGAGGACATGCTGGGTCGCGTTCTCGCCCACCCCATTGACGGTTGAACGCAACACTAGGAAATGCCGTGATTCGCGCCCCATTTACGGCCTCTGTTTCCCCGAGAAAATATGCCCCCTCGGATGACACAGTGTCCCCCACCCATGTCGGTTTTACAAGGGGCGGCGGTGTGTAACAGGTGGCGGGTCTCACACCTCGACACCTGGTCAAACGGACTAAAAGCTCATAATTCCCTTACTTACTCACCGCATCCCGAATCGCTTCGGCGGTGACGGTGGCGGCGACCGTGCCGAGCACGGTGATCGTCCAGGAAGCGGCGAGCCCAGGCGGGCGCGGCGGATCGGATCCCGACGCGAGGCAGAACACCACATCGCCGTCGATCGGGGTGAAGGTCGGATCGACCGCGCGGGCGATACCGGCGCCGGCCATGCGCGCGACGATCGCACACGTGCGCTTGTCAACCGATGCGTCGGTGCACACGCACGCGAGCGTGGTGTTCCCGGTCTCGCGCGAGGCGATGTCGCGGAACCCTGGCAGCTCGGGCATCGTGGGCAGCAGTTGCGCGGTGCGGATGAGCTCGCCCTCTTCGCCGCGCGGCGCCCCGAGCACACGACCGTCCTCGCCGATGACGTCGCCGAACGCATTGGCGACGACGACTGCGGCCACGGTGGTGCCGTCGTCGAGTCGCCTCGCCGCGTAGCCGATGCCGCCTCGCGTGGCCCGCTCGCGGCCGAATAACTTGCCCACCGCGGTACCCGTGCCGGCGCCCAGCGGCCCGCGTTCAGGAATCCCGGCCGTCGCGGCCTCGCACGCGGCGTAGCCCTCGTTCGGGCCGGGACGCCGCGCCGAGGCGCCGGCGACCAGATCGAACACGACGGCGGTGGGGACCAGAGGGACGACGCCGCCGGGAGTGGGCCGACCGATCCCGCGCTCCTCGAGCCACCACACCACGCCGTCGGCCGCGGCCAGGCCGAACGCGCTTCCGCCTGTGAGCAACACCGCGCTCGGCCCCTCGGCGTTGGCCAGCGGGGACAGGTTCTCGATCTCACGCGTCCCGGTCCCGCCTCCGCGCACGTCGACGCTCCCGCGCGTCCCGGGCGGCGGGAGCACGACCGTGCAGCCGGTGCGGGCGCCGGGGTCGGTCCAATGGCCGACCCGGAATCCCTGCGGGAGCCCGGGCGAGTCAGTCACCTCTGGCACGCCGGACACCAGTAGGTGGTCCTGCCTCCGATACGGCCGCGCTCCAATCGATGGCCGTCGCGCGGGCACACCCCTTCGCGTTCGCGCGCCGCGATGAACCGGCCGGTGTGGGCGCCGCCCCGGCGAATGGCCGAACGGACCGCCGCCCGCACCTCGCGGCGCAGCCGATCTAGCTCGTCCATCGAGAGGGCGCCGGTCGGGTGCTTCGGCGAGAGGCGAGCCTGCCAGAGGATCTGGTCGGCCAACAGGTTGCCGATTCCCGAGATCGCGCCCTGGTCGAGCAGGCGGGCCTTGATCGGCGCGCGGCCGGCGCCGATCCGGCGCCGGAACTCGACCCGATCGACCTCGGCGGCGTCCGGTCCCACGTGGGAGAAGTCGGGGTTGAGCACGGCACGGCCGAGCCGGCGCTTGTCGCGCAGGACGAGCCGGCCGCCGTCGTCGAAGGTCAAGGTGAAGCGGTCCCACCGTGTGGTGTCGTCGGGATCGACGACGATCCGCCCGGCCATGCCCAGGTGCAGCCCGAGCGCCGGGCCGTCGTCGGTCTCGAGCCACATGAACTTGCCCCGCCGGTGGGCGGTGGCCAGGGTGTGGCCGGTCAGCGCGCTGGCGATCTCCCCGGGCGGGTGCGGCCGGCACACGTAGGTGTCCCGATCGTCCACGCCGGCGATCCGCCGGCCGAGGACGGACTCGAGAGTCTGGCGCGCACGTTCGGCCTCGGGCAGCTCAGGCATGGCTGATTACCCCGGCTGAGCGACGCGCTCGGTCGCGACCAGCACTGCGCCCTCCGACGCCGGGCCCACGTTGGCGGCGTAGCGCGCGTACACGCCGCGGGTGAAGCGCGGCTCGCGCGGAGTGAGCCCGGCGAGGCGCCGGTCGATCTCAACCTCGGGGAGGTCCACGTCGAGGCGCCCGGCGTCCAGGTCGATCGTCACCACGTCGCCGTTCTCCACGGCAGCCAGCGGGCCGCCGCGAGCCGCCTCGGGAGAGACGTGCCCGACCATCAGCCCGCGAGTGGCACCCGAGAAGCGGCCGTCGGTGACCAGCGCCACCGACTCGCCGAGCCCGGCGCCCACCACCGAGGCGGTCAGGCCGAGCATCTCGCGCATCCCCGGCCCGCCGGCCGGCCCCTCGTAGCGGACGATCAGAACCTCGCCCGCGTTCACCCGCCCGGACCGCACCGCCTCGATGCACGAGCGCTCGTCGTCGAACACCCGGGCAGGTCCGGACTGCCGACGCCGCTCGGTCCCGGCCAGCTTGAGCACCGCGCCCTCCGGCGCCAGGTTCCCGCGCAGCGCGTAGAGCGAGCCGCGGGGCTTGAACGCGCCGATCACCTGCCCGTCCGCGGCCGGCGCCGCCTCGCCGACCTCGGCCAGCGTCCGGCCGTCAACCGTCGGCGCGGAACCGTCGAGCGCGTCGCGGCGAAGCAGCTCGCGGATCAGCGTGGCCGTCCCCCCGACGCGATGAAGGTCCTCGGCCACCCAACGCCCGCTCGGCGCGAGGTCGGCAAGCACCGGTGTGCGGGCGCTGATCTCGGCCAGGTCGGCGAGTGACATCTCTACCTCGGCCTCGCGAGCGATGGCCAGGAGATGCAGGAAGGCATTGGTCGAGCCGCCGCTGGCCACCACCCCGGCCATCGCGTTCTCGATCGCCCGCCGGTCGAGGAACGTGCGCGCCGTGGTCGCCTGCTCGGCCAGCGACACCGCCAGAGCGCCCGCCCGCTCCGCCGCCGCATCCTTGGCCTCGACGTGGGCCGCCGGAATCATCCCGTCGCCGATCACGCCCAGACCGAGGAAGTCGACGACGATCGCCATCGTGTTCGCGGTGAAGTTCCCCGAGCAGTAGCCGGGGCCGGGACAGGCGACCCGTTCGAGCGCGTCGAGCTCCGCGCGCGGGATGCGCCCGCGCTCGTGCGCGCCGACCGCCTCCCACAGGTCCTGGACGGTCAGCGCGCGGCCGTCCAGGCGACCGGCGAGCATCGGACCACCGGACAGCACGAGGCCGGGGCGATCCATCCGGGCCAGGGCCATCACAGCGGCCGGCACGGTCTTGTCGCAGCCGACCAGGCAGAGCACCGAATCGAACTCGTGCGCGTCGACGATCAGCTCGATCGAGTCGGCGATCACCTCGCGGGAGACCAGCGAGGCCCGCATCCCGGGGGTGGCCTGCGACTGGTTGTCGGACACCGCGATCGTGTTGAAGATCAGCGGCACGCCGCCGGCGGACTCGACCGCGGCCGCGGCGCGGTCGGCGAGTTGGCGGAGGTTGAGGTTGCAGGGCATCGTCCCGGTCCAGGTCGAGGCGATCCCGACGATCGGCCCGTCGAGACGGTCCGGGTCGATGCCCATGGCGCGAAAGTGCGACCGCGCGGGCGCGCGTCCCGCACCCGCGCGCAGCGCCGCGCGGGCTTCTCGAGCTGACTTGTCAGCGTTCACACCTGCACCCTAGCGACGGCCGTTTGTCCCCCGCGCGTTGAGGTGAGACTAAACGGGTCAGGCGTAATCGAGAAGGGAGGACGCCATGGCGACCGGAATCGAGAGGACCCGGACCGGGACCTCGGCGAAGCGACCCCCGGACCAGAAGCCCCGGCAAGAGGCCAAACCCCGCACTCGTCGGCGATGGTTCATGGTCGCCATGTGTTTCTTCGGGCTGACGATCAACTACATCGATCGCTCGAACCTCAGCGTCGCGCTGCCGAAGATGAAGACCGCGCTTCACCTGGGACCGAGCGCGGAGGGAGTGGTGCTCGCTGCGTTCTTCGCCTCCTATGCGGTCTGCCAGTTGCCGGCCGGCAAGGCCGTGGACCGCTTCGGGGAGAAGATCGTCAACGCCGTCACCGTCGCATGGTGGGCGGTGTTCACCGCGCTCACCGCTGCCACCCACAACTTGACGCAGCTCATCCTCGCCCGGCTCGGTCTCGGAGCCGGCGAGGCCGGTGGCTATCCGTCGAGCGCCAAGGCGGTGTCGCTGTGGTTCCCGACCCATGAGCGCGCGTTCGCCACCTCGATCTACGACAGCGGCGCGCGCATGGGGACCGCGGTCGCGCTTCCGATCGTCGCCGCACTCGTCGCGTGGCTCGGGTGGCGGGGGTCCTTCATCGTGACCGGCGCACTCGGCGTGGTATGGGTGGTGTTCTGGCTGATCTACTACCGCCGTCCGCGCGAGGATCCCGCCGTGTCGCCCAGCGAACTCGAGTACATCGAGGAGGGCGGGGCGCGTGTCCCGGAGAAGGAGGCCGAGGAGCAGCAACACGAGGCCGGCTCAGTGCGCTACCGCGACCTGTTCCGCTACCGCACCGTGCTCGGCATGATGCTCGGCTTCTTCTGCCTGAACTACATCATCTACTTCTTCATCACCTGGTTCCCTAGCTATCTGGTGGACGCGCGCCACTTCAGCCTGCTCAAGCTCGGCGTGTTCGGCGTGCTGCCCGCGCTCGTCGCGATCCCGGGCGGCTGGATTGGAGGACTCGTGTCCGACCGCATGGTGAAGCAGGGGAAGAGCCTCACGGTGGCGCGGAAGATTCCGCTCGTGGGCGGCATGGTGCTGTCGTCGGTGATCGCGCTGGCCGTGCTCGTGCCCACCGCGGCCGAGGCCTTGGCGCTGCTGTGCGTGTGCTACGCGGCGCTCACGTTCGCCGCCGCATCGGTGTGGTCGCTGCCGGCCGACGTCGCACCGACGCCGGGACACGTGGCCTCGATCGGCGGGATCCAGAACTTCGCCTCCAACCTCGCGGGCGTGCTCGGTGCGACTACGACCGGTGCGCTTGTCGCCATTGCCGGCGGCTCGTTCGTGCCGGCACTGGTCCTGTCCGGCGTCTTCGGTCTGGTCGGCGCGTTCTCCTACCTGGTGATCGTCGGCCGCATCGAGCCGTTGCCCACGAACTAGTCCGCCGGCGCAGGCGGGTTGGCGACGTTGGTCTTGCCGACCGCCTGCAGCGCGGTCGGCAAGATCGTGAGTTCGGGCACGTGCGCGCGCGGCGGCAGCGTGACCGCGAACAGGCAGGCCGCGGCGACGTCCTCGGGCTGGAGCATGTGCGCGCGGAGCTCCGCGGACGGCGGTTCGGGACGGTTGTCGAGGATCGGCGTGTCGACTACGCCTGGGAGCACGGTCGTGAAGCGCACGCCGCGGGTGTGTTCCTCGAGACCCGCCCCGCGCGCGTAGGCCAGTAGCCCCGCCTTTGCCGCCTGATATCCCGGCCCGGACCCGTCCGGCCAGCTGCCCGAGACCGACCCGATCAGCACGACGTCTCCGCGCGTCTCTCGGAGTGCGTCGCGGAACCCGTACACGACGTTGAACGCGCCGGTCAGGTTGACCGAGATCAGCGTGTCCCACCCCTCCGGGCTCAGGTGCTCGAACGAGCGGTCGCGCAGGTTGGTTCCGGCGGCGATCACCACGGCATGAACGGGACCCGCCTCGGTGAGGCTCCGAGCGAAGCCGTCCACCGCCGCCCGGTCGACGACATCGAGTTCGTGCCCGACGATGCCGTCGCCCAGCGAGGGCCGCCGGCGCGCCGCCGCGTGTACCTGCGCGCCTGCCTCGGCGAACAGTCGCGCGGTGGCTGCTCCGATCCCACTCGATGCTCCGACGACGAGGGCGACCCGACCGCCGAGCGGCCCTGCGCTCAACGACCGCGCCCTGTGCCTGCGAGGAACACCTTGACCTGGTCCGACGGTCCCTGCACGAGGCGGGCGAACATCTCCGGGCCGTCCTCGAGCGGAAGAACCGGCGAGAGCTCTCCGAGCGAGGCGCGGCCGGTGGCCAGCCATTCGAGCGCCTGCTCGAAGTCGCGCATCGTGTACGCGTAGGAGCCTCTGATCGTGATCTGCTCGCGCACCACGATGTGGAACGGCAACGTCGTCTCGTCGGCAGCCAGGCCGACGCACACCACCCGGCCTCCGGGGCGCACCAGGTCGACGGCCATAGACCGGGTGGCCTGGGCGCCGGCCGCGTCGAGGACGAGGTCGAAGCCGAGCTCGTCGACCGCGCCGCGCGCGTCGTCGCCGCTCGGGTGCGCCGAGTGGGCGCCAAGCGCGCCGGCCCGCTCGCGCCGGGCGTCCTGTGGCTCGATCACGGCGACGGACGGGATCTCGCTGAGCAACGCCGCCTGGAGGGTGACCAGCCCGATCGTGCCCGCGCCGATCACCGCGGCGGAGTCCGCCTGATAGCCGTCCAGTCCGAGGCGGACGGCGTGCACTCCGTTGGCGAGTGGCTCGACCAGCGCACCCGCCCGGATGTCGAGCCCGTCCGGCAGTGCCCGCAGGGCGGTCGCCGGCGCGCGCACCAGGTCCGCGAACGCTCCGTCCTGGTGGATGCCGATGAATACTCGGTTCGGGCAGATGTTCTCCTGGCCCGAGCGACAAAGCCGGCAATGCCCGCAGCTCACAAGCGGATTCACGGCGACCCGGCGGCCGAGCCACTGCTGCGCGCCGTCGCCAGCGGCGACAACCTCGCCGGCGAACTCGTGCCCCATCACCAGCGGCGGCGTGCGGTTTCCCATGCGGCCGAGATAGCCCTCGATCTCCGAACCGCAGATCCCAACCGCACCGGGGCGAAGGACCACCTCGCCCGGATCGAGATTCGACGGCTCGGGCCGCTCCCCGATCTCCATCCGCTCGGGACCCTGCCAGACGATCGCCTTCATGCCTCAGTCCGCTGACGTCCGTAGATGAGGAGGATCACCAGGATCACCACGCCGTAGACGATGTCACGCGCATAGTCAGGCGCATTTTGGGCGAGCAGCACGCTGACCAGCGTGGTGAGCACGATCGCTCCCGCCACCGTACCCAGGTAATGGCCGCGCCCACCGAGGATGTAGGTGCCGCCGATCACCACCGCGGCGATCGACTGGAACAGATAGGGGTCACCCATCCCGATCGTCGCGCCGCCGCCGAACCCGGCCAGCGCGATTCCGGCGATCGCCGCGAACAGGCCGCTGAGCGCGTACAGGGAGATCGTGACCAGCTTCACGTTGACCCCGGCCAGGTGGGAGACGCGTTCGGAGTTGCCCACGGCATAGACCCGGCGGCCGAACGTGGTGAACGAAAGCATGAGCGAGACGATCACGATCACGACGAGCCAGATCAGCAGGCTGGTGTCAATGCCGAGCGTCTTGCCGGTCATCGCGTTGATCAGGGAGGTGGGCGGGGGTTTGGTGCAGCCACCGCAGGTGAGGCCATGGGTGACCCCGAGCGAGAGGCCCTGGATGATGCCATTCATGCCGAGCGTCATCACAACCGCGGGGACGCCGAGCAGTGAGATCCCGAGACCGTTGACGATGCCGCAGGCCACCCCGAACGCGAGCGCGACAACGATCCCGATCGCGAGCCTGCCATTGGACCCGTTGGCCACCGCGACCATCACGATGGCGGCGGCGTTCAGGACCCACGGGACCGACAGGTCGATGCCGCCGATCAGGATCACGAACGTCTGGCCGGCCGCCACCAGCCCGACGAACGAGGAGACCTGGAGGATCTGCTGGATCCCGCTCGCCGAGGCGAAGCCGGGCGTGAGGATGTCGCCGACCACGAACAGCGCGATCGCGGCCGCGAAGCCGTAGATGATCTTGCGGCGATCGGGGTTGAGTGCCGTGCGCAGCGCGCCCGGTGCTCTCGGTGACTCGGCCGTCGAGCTCATCGCCGCCTCACCAGGGCCCGGCCCAGCAGGGTGCTGGCGCCGACCGCGACGACCAGGAACATCCCCTGATAGAACGGCTGGAACAGCGGGTCGATGTTCGCGAAGAACAGCACGTCGACCAGCACGGTGAGCACGAACGCGCCGCAGATCGCGCCGACCGCGCTGCCGCGGCCACCGAACAGCGATACGCCGCCGATCACCGCCGCCGCGATCGAGGACAGCGTGAACACGTCGCCGCCGGTGGCGTCGCCGCCCGTGGTCGTCGTCGCCAGCGCGATCCCCGCCCCCGCGGCGAGCATCCCCGCGAGCACGTAGACGATGACCTTGGTCCTCGCCACCGGCACCGAGTTGGCTCGGGCCGCTTCCTCGTCGTTGCCGACCGCGAAGATCTGGACGCCGAGGCGGCTGCGGCGGAACGCCGACCAGGCCAACCCGAGCAGGACGACGTAGATCAGCGCGGTGGGAACGTTCGGGTTCAGGAACACGCTGGTGTAGCCGCCCGCCACGTGACCTCCCGGCGAGGGCAGCACCCACAGCGCGAGGCCCTGGAAGATCGACAGAGTCCCGAGCGTGACGAGGATCGGCTGGATTCGCCCGAACGCCACCAGGAGCCCGTTGATCAGGCCTCCGGCTGCGCCGATCAGCAGGATGATCACCGTCCAGAGCGCCTCGGTGGCGAAACCGCCCTGGATCTTCATCGCCGCGAGCGAGTTGGTTAGATCCATCATCCCGCCCACCGACAGGTCGATCCCGCGGGTCAGGATCACCAGGCTCTGGCCGACCCCGGCGAGCGAGAGCGGGATCGCGTGGTCGGTGATCGAGGCGGCCTCGAACGACCCCGGCAACGAGCCCAGCGAGGTCGCGTACAGCACGATGTAGATGCCCAGCATCGCCGCGAGCAGCGTGATCGCGACGACGAGCGGCGCGTTCTGAGCGACCACCTGACCGCGGCGGGCCTTAGTCCGTGCGGCCGGCCGGGCGCCGGGACGGGCGCCGAGGGCTCCCTCAAACACGGGCTTCCTCTCGGAACGAGGCGCCGATGATGTCCTCCGGCGAGATCTCTGACCCGTCGAGCTCCTGGGCCACGGCGCCCTCGCGTAGCACGAGCACGCGATGGCAGAGATGGGCGATCTCCTCGGTATCCGAGGAGTAGAGGAGGATCGCGCGTCCGTCGGCCGCCAGCTTGATGACGAGCTCGTAGATGTCCTGCTTGGTGGCCACGTCGACGCCGCGTGTGACGTCGTAGAGCAGCAGGATCTGCGAATCGGCCAGCAGCCATCGGCCGAGCAGGACCTTCTGCTGATTGCCGCCGCTGAGCGTGCCGACGGGCTGCCCGGGCCGGCGCACGTCGATGCCGAGGCGTTCGATCATCTGCTCTGCGGTCTTGCGCTCCCCGGCGGGTTTAAGCACGCCGGCCGCGCCGATCCGCTTGAGGATCGTCAGCGTCAGGTTCTCGCGCACGGTCATCGGAAGCAGCAGCCCCTCGGCCTTGCGGTCCTGCGGGATGAACGCGATCCCGGCCTTGATCGCATCCCGCGGGCTGCGCAGGCGCGTGCGCTCGCCGCGGATCTCGAGCTCGCCGCCGGTGGGTGTGAGCCCGAACAGAGCGTGGAACAGCTCGCGCTGACCCTGGCCCTCGAGCCCGCCGATGCCGAGGATCTCGCCCGCGTGCAGCGAGAGTGACACGCGGTCGAGTCCGGGAGCATTGAGCTCCCTGGCCTCGAGCACGACGTCGCTTTCCGGTTTCTGCTCGGGCTCCGTGTACGCGGTCGACACCTCGCGGCCGGTCATCAGCTTGATCGCCTCCTCCTCGGACAGCTTGTCCTGCGTGCCCACGTCCGTCCCATTGCGGAACACCGTGATCCGATCGGCGAGGTCGGTCACCTCGCTCCAACGATGCGTGGTGAACACGACGCATGCGCCGTCGTCGCGCAGGCGCCGGACCAGGCCGAACAACCACTCCACCTCGCGTTTGGACAAGGCGGAGGTCGGCTCGTCGAGGATCAGCACTCTAGGCTCGCGCATCGCCGCGCGAACGACCTCGATCAGCTGCTGCTGGGCCAGCGGCAAGTTCTCGACGAGCTCGCCCGGGTCGACCGAGTCGACGTCGTATTCGGCCAGCACGGCGGCGGCCGCGGCGGGCAGCTCCCGCCGGCGGATCAGGCCCAGACCGCCGCGGGGTTCGCGTCCCATCACGAGGTTCTCGGCCACGGTCATGCGCGGAAGCAGCGTGAGCTCCTGAAAGACGGTGGCCACCCCGCGGCGTAGCGCGTGCTCGGGTGAACGAAGCCGAACCTCCTCTCCACCGATCAGGATCCGCCCTTCGTCCGGGCGGATGACCCCGGCCAGCGCCTTGATCATCGTGCTCTTGCCGGCGCCGTTCTCACCCACCAGGGCGTGGACCTCGCCCGGGGCGGCGCGGAACGTGGCGTCCTCGAGCGCGAGCACGCCGCCGTAGGCCTTGTGCACCTCGGTCCCTTCGATCGCGTTGTCTTTTCTTTGCTCGCTCATGCTTTGGGAAGGCGGATGTTCATCGTGGCGCGGGTCGTCTTGCCGGTGAGGACGGCACTCAGGGGGACGTCGACCAGGCGGGCCGGCGTGTTGTCGGTGAACGGCGTGAAGAACGAGTCCTGGAGCTGCGGGAACACCGACACTCCCTCCTTGACCGAGTGCGTGGCGGCGGTCTGGAACGGGACCGTTAGGTTCTTGCGGGGGTACTCGTGGCGCAGGATGCGGCGCGCGAGCTCCAGCGCGAGCAGCACCAGGTAGGTCGGCTGCCCGATCGAGTACGCCGGGAGCTTCTTGCCGGTCTTGGCACCGCTCATGAACTCCCGGAACCCGTTCTCGGACTCGCCGGCGGTCGGCGGCAGCGGTCGCCCGGCGGCCAGGAACGCCTTGAGGATGCCGTCGGTTCCACCCTGCGCCCAGATCCCGTCGATCTTGGGCAGCGATGGGAGCACGGCCGCGGTGTTGGTCTGGGCCACAGCCGAGTCCCACATCCCGGCGTACTTGTTCACCACCTTGATCCCCGGGTGGCGCGAGAAGACTGACATTCCCCCGGCCGTGCGCTCGGTGTCGACGAACGTTCCGGGCACCCCCGTGACCATGATCACGTTGCCCTTGCCACCGAGGTGGCGCACCAGCCAGCTGGCCAGGTCGCGCCCGAACGCGAACTGGTCGGTATTGACCTGTAATGCGCCGGGTGCGGTGACGATGTTGTCGAACGAGATGACCAGGATGCCGCGGTCGATGGCCTGACGGACCACGCCGTTCAGCCCGGTGGGCGAGGCCGCGTCGATGACGATCGCGTCGACCTGCGCTGCGATCAGGTTCGAGAGTTGCTGAGCCTGATCGGACATGTCGTTGCTGGCGTTGTAGACCTCGCCGTACACCTGCGAGCGGTAGGGCTCGGTGCCGAGGGCGGCCCGATAGGTGTTCTCCATCTCGAGGCGCCAGGTGTTGCCGATCGAGGAGTTGGCCAGCGGGATCTTCAGCTTGTCCTTGACCCGGGCCCCGGCCGCGCCCGCGCACCCCGCCACGCCGAGCGTCATGACTCCGGCCGCTGCGCGCGAGGCGCCACCGATGAAGTGCCGGCGCGTCAGCACTGCCACTGGTGGCATGTGCTCTCCTCCATCGGTCGTTGCCCTACCCGTGCCCGAGTCGGCCGAACCAGCTATGTCCGTTCGCGGACCTCGGGCCGCGATAATGCCCGGCTCGATGGCAGACTCCGTGAGAGTGGCGATCGCCGTCCCGCTGGATCCGGCGCTGGTCGAGCCGATCCGGGCGTCGGACCCCCGCGTGAACGTCGCGTACGCGCCGGATCTGCTGCCGCCGGTTCGCTATCCGAACGACCATCGTGGCGTGGAGGACTTCCGGCGCACGCCGGCGGACGAGCGGCGCTGGTGGGAGATGATCGGCGCCGCCGAGGTGCTGTACGGAATCCCCGGCGACGATCCGGACGGGTTGGCTTTGGCGGTGCGACGCGGTGAGGGCCTGCGCTGGGTGCAGGCCACCTCGGCCGGGGCCGGCGAGCAGGTCGCGTCCGCCGGGCTGTCCGCGGACGATCTGCGCCGCGTAACCGTGACCAGTGCGGCCGGGGTGCACGCCGGGCCGCTGGCCGAGTTCGCCCTGCTCGGGTTGTTGGCCTTCGCCAAGGGCCTGCCGCGACTGCGGGCCGATCAGCGCGCACACCGCTGGGGCCACTACCCGGTGGCCGAGCTGTCCGGTCAGACGCTGCTGATCGTCGGCCTCGGCCAGATCGGCGAGGAGGTGGCGCGGCTGGCGGAGGCGTTCGGCATGCGGGTGATCGGCGTCAACCGGCGCGCCTCCTCCGACTCGCCTCACGTCCACGCGGTCCGTCACACGTCCGAGCTCCATGAGTGCCTGCCGGAGGCCGACGCGATCGTGATCTCGGTGCCGCTGACCGAGGAGACGCGTGGGCTGATCGATGCGGCCGCGATCGGCCGGATCAAGCCCGGAGCGATCTTCGTGAACATCGGCCGCGGTGGCGTGGTGGACGAGACGGCACTGATCGAGGCCCTGCGCGGCGGCCGGCTCGCGGGCGCGGCACTGGAAGTGTTCGCGCGCGAGCCGTTGCCCGCCGAGAGCCCGCTGTGGGATCTGCCCAACGTGCTGGTGAGCCCGCACACGGCCGGACTGTCGGTGCGGGAAGACGAGCGCATCGTGTCGCTGTTCGTCGAGAACCTCGGCCGCTACCTGCGCGGTGAGCCGCTGCGAAACCGGGTCGATCCCGAACTGCTGTACTGAGCGCGTGAGCGAGGTGATGCTCAGCTCGGAGGAGCTGCACGGGATCTGCATGGCTCTGCTGCGTGCGGTGGGCACCCCGGAGGATCTCGCGGCGGTGGTGGCCGGCGGGCTGCACGGGGCGAACCTGGCCGGGCACGACTCGCATGGGCTGGTCCGCCTGCCCATGTACGTGCGCGACGCCCGCGACGGCAAGATTCACCCGACGACGCGAGCCGAGGTGGCACGCCGGCGGGGTGCCACCGCCTGCGTGTCGGCCAGGAGGGGATGGGGACAGCCCGCCGCCCGGCTGGCCGCGCAGACCGCGGCTGAGATCGCAAGGGAGCTCGGCGTCGGCGCGGTGGTACTCCAGGACTCCCCGCACGTCGGGCGGATGGCCGACTACGTGGAGCTGATCGCGGCGCAGAGGCAGCTCGGGATGACCGTGACCAACGCGCGGCCGAACGTGGCGCCGTTCGGTGGCCGCGCCCGGCGGCTGGGGACGGATCCGATCGCCTTCGCCATCCCGCGCGCCGTCGGACGGCCGCCGATCGTTGTCGACTTC
Organism: uncultured Solirubrobacterales bacterium; assembly: GCA_963834675.1. GTDB lineage: Bacteria > Actinomycetota > Thermoleophilia > Solirubrobacterales > Solirubrobacteraceae > Palsa-465. The sequence continues at coordinate 940,549 of CAWICS010000004.1, read as the reverse complement.
GCCACCTCGGTGCGGGCCGAGGGCAAGGTGAGGGTGGCGCGGGCCGCGGGTCGCTCCGTACCGCCGGGGACCCTGATCGATTCCGAGGGGAGGCCCAGCGTCGATCCCGAGGACTACTACGCCGGCGGGGCGCTGCTTCCGGCCGAGGGCCACAAGGGCTACGCGCTCGCGGTGGCGATTGAGGGCCTCGGCGGGATCCTGTCGGGGATGGGGCCGGCGATGCTCCCTGCCTATGGCGACGGCAACGGCATGTTCATCATGGCGCTCGAGGTCGAGGCCTTCACCGCGGTCGAGCAGTACATGGGCCAGGTGGAGGAGATGGCCCAGGCCCTTCTGAGCACCCCCACCGCCCCGGGCGTCGAGCAGGTGCTGCTCCCCGGTCAGCCCGAGCTGCTCAGCGCGGAGCGGCGCCGGCGCGAGGGGATCCCGATCGCCGAGGCCACGATGGACGAGCTGCGCGAGCTGGCCGACGAGCTCGGCGCGACGCTCCCCGTCTGAGCCGGTGCGTCAGACCAGCGCCACCGGACGGACCATCGAGCCGGTCGCGCCGCGGATGGCGAGCGGCAGGCACACGAAGCAGAACTCGTACACCTGGTCGCGGGCGAGCTCCTCGCAGTCGACCATCTCGATGATGAAGATCCCGCGCTCGTTCAGCAGCGCGATGTGGACCGGGTGGGGGTTGCCGGGGACAATCGAGGGGAGGACCTCGAGCGCCTCCGTGTCGGCGGCCACGGCGATGACGCCCTCCTCGGCGAGCCACAGCGCGGCGCCGTGGTCGATGCCGGCCTGCTCGTGCGCCGCGATGAAGTCCGCGTCGGGCCAACCGGAGAGGTAGCCGGTCCGGATCAGCGCGACGTCGCCGCGGCGTATCTCCACGCCCTGACTGGCCAGCGTGTCGCGCAGCTCTTCCGCGCCGATCACCTCGTGCGCGCCGAGCGCGTCCACGCCGCGGGCGCCGGCGATGTCGATCAGCACGCCGCGGGCGATCAGCGGCGGGATCTCGGTGGCGTCCCCCCGAAGCGGGCCGAAGTCACCCAGGTCGCGCGCCTCGACGCCACCGCCGAACCACTTGTGCTCGGTCCCGCACGTGATGTGCGCGAACGCGTCGACGTGCGTGCCCGAGTGAACCGTGCCCATGACCATCTCGGTGTTCCAGTAGTAGTCGACCTCGTTCTCGCCCAGCCAGTCCTGATCGGCCTGATTGACGAGCCCGCGCGGCGAGCGGTAGCTCAACACCTGAAACGGCGGGTGAGCCGGGAAGATCGGCATGCCCGGAAAGCGCCCGCAGTCCAGGCTGTAGACCCGGCCCTGCTCGACGAGTGAGAGCGCACCGAGCACGTCCGCGGCAGTCGACTGTCCGGCCGGTGCCGAGGGTGCGTCGCCTGCGCGTCTGGTTCCCTCCACTGAGGGTCGCGTACCCGCAGCCCGGACTCGAAAAACTCGGAGCGTGTGCCACGGGCGGCGGTTGTGGGTAGGTGAAGGAAGAGTGGAGGATTGCCGGATCACCACTGTCGACGTGCGCGACGTGCGCTTTCCGACCTCGCGCACATTGGCCGGCTCGGACGCCATGAACCAGGCGCCGGACTACTCGGCCGCCTACGTGATCCTGGAGACCGACGGCGATCTGCGCGGTCACGGCATGACCTTTACGATCGGGCGCGGCACCGAGGTCGTGGTTACCGCGATCCACGCCCTGGCGCATCTGGTCAAGGACCGCCGGCTGAGCGACATCGCCGCCGACCCGCGCGGCTTCTGGCGCGAGCTCACCGGCGACTCGCATCTGCGCTGGATCGGGCCCGAGAAGGGGGTCATCCACCTGGCCACGGCCGCGCTGGTGAACGCGGCCTGGGATCTGTGGGCCCGGGCCGAGGGCAAGCCATTGTGGAAGCTGCTGGTCGACATGCCGGCCGAGCGGCTCGTCGGCTGCGTCGACTTCCGTTACATGACCGACGCGCTCACTCCCGACCAGGCCATCGAACTGCTCGAGGAGCGCGCACCCGGCAAGGCCGAGCGCGAAGCTGAGATGCGCCGCGACGGGTTCCCCGCCTACACCACTTCGGTCGGCTGGCTCGGCTTCACCGACGAGGAGGTCCAGCGCCGCTGCCGGGCCGCGGTCGAGCAGGGGTGGACGCACCTCAAGATGAAGGTGGGCGGCAACCCCGCGGACGATGCGCGTCGCGCCGCGTTGATCCGCGCGGAGATCGGGTCAGAGCGCTTCCTGATGATGGATGCCAATCAGGTGTGGGACGTCGAGGAGGCGATCGCGGCGACCCGCAGATTGGCCGAGTTCGACCCGTGGTGGATGGAGGAGCCGACCAGCCCCGATGACATCCTCGGGCACGCCCGGATCGCGCGGGAGGTAGCGCCGGTGCGGATCGCCACCGGAGAGCACTGTCACAACCGGACCATGTTCAAGCAGCTCATGCAGGCCGGTGGCCTCGGCGTGTGCCAGCTCGACGCCTGCCGCCTAGGCGGGGTCAACGAGGTGCTCGCGGTCCTGCTGCTGGCCGCCCGCTTCGACATCCCGGTGTGCCCGCACGCCGGCGGCGTCGGGTTATCGGAGTACGTACAGCACCTATCGATGGTCGATTACATCGCGATTGGCGGGGATCTCGGCGACCGCGTGATCGAGTACGTCGACGAGCTGCACGAGCACTTCCTCGAGCCCGCGGTGATTCGCGCCGGGCGCTACCTCGCGCCGGAGGCGCCCGGGTACAGCATCGAGATGCGCCCCGAGTCGCTCGAGGAGTACGCGTTTCCGGAGGGTCGCGCATGGCACTGACCGGGACCCGACTGGTGCGCGTACGCGACGGCGACGGAAGGGTCCACGTGGCCCGCGTGGGGGACGGGGAGCTGAGCGTGCTCGACACCGACGACATGCTGGGAGTGCTCGAGCGCGGTGACCTCCCCGGTCCGGGTGACATAAAGGTGCCGATCACCGACCCCGAGACGCTCGAGCCGGCCGCGCCGTGGCAGCTGCTCGTCCCGATTGACGCGCCCGAGACGTGGGCGGCCGGAGTCACCTACGAGCGCAGTCGTTCGGCTCGCATGCACGAGAGCAAGGTGGTCGACGTGTACGAGCTGGTGTATGAGGCCGAGCGTCCGGAGCTGTTCCTTAAGGACGCTGCCGGGCGCCGCACAGTCGGGCCCGGTAGAGCGATCGCCGCGCGCAGCGACGCATCGTGGACGGTTCCCGAGCCGGAGCTCGCCGTGGTGGTTGGCGCCCGCGGACCGTTGGGACTGACGGTCGGAAACGACGTGTCCTCGCGTGACATCGAGGGCGCCAATCCCCTCTACCTGCCGCAGGCCAAGATCTACGACCGCGCGTGCGCGCTCGGTCCCGCGTTGCTCGTGCCCGCGTCGTTCGATCAGCACTTCCAGATCGAGTGCCGAATCCTCGATGGGGACGGCGAGGTCCTGTTCGCCGAGGAGACCTCGACCGAGAGCATGTGCCGCTCGATCGACGAGCTGATCGGATATCTGCGCCGCGACAATCCGGTGCCCGCGGGCAGCGTGCTGCTGACCGGCACCGGCCTGGTTCCGCCGGACGACGTCACGCTCACGCCGGGATATACGGTGGAGATACGCATTCCCGAGATCGGCCTGCTGCGCAACCCGGTTGCTCGGGCCGCTGAGATACAGGAGGGTTGAACGCCATGTCGCAAACCACGATCGCCCCCGGTGCCGCGAACTTCGTGGCCGGACAGTGGACCCCCGCCCGCGGCGGACGGACCTACGAGCGCCACAACCCGTGGCGCCCGTCCGAGGTCGTGGGCGAGTTTCCCAGCTCGAGCGCCGAAGACGTCGACGCGGCCGTCGCAGCTGCGCACGACGCGTTCCCGGCGTGGTCGGCGATGCCGGCGGCCAAGCGGGCCGCGATCCTGACGCGCGCCGCAACCGTGATCGATTCGCGCGTCGAGGACATCGCTCAGGACATGACCCGCGAGATGGGCAAGCCGCTGCGCGAGTCCCGCCTCGAGGCCGCGCGGGCGGCGCAGATCCTCCGCTTCTTCGCGGGCGAGGCGTACCGCCCGGTCGGCCAGATGTACGAGCAGTCGCTCACCGGATCCGCCGTCTACACGCGCCGCCGGCCGCTTGGCGTGGTCGGGCTGATCACCCCGTGGAACTTCCCGGCCGCGATCCCGGCGTGGAAGGCCGCGCCCGCACTGGCCTACGGCAATACGGTCGTGCTCAAGCTCGCCCAGGACTCGCCGCTCACGGGCCTCCACCTGGCCCGGGCCCTGGAGGAGGCGGATCTCCCCGAGGGCGTTCTCAACGTGATCATCGGTCGCGGCAGCGAGGTCGGCGAGCCGCTGGTTAAAGATCCCCGCGTACCCGCGATCTCGTTCACCGGCTCGGTGCCGGTCGGTCATGGGGTGCGCGACAGCGCCGCTTCGCTCGGCAAGCGCGTGCAGCTCGAGCTCGGTGGGCACAATCCGCTGATCGTGGCCGAGGATGCCAAGCTCGACGCCGCGGTGACCGCCGCCTACGTCGGCGCGTTCTGGTCGGCCGGCCAGAAGTGCACCGCGACGCGCCGGATCTACGCGCAGGACGGGATTTATGAGCAGTTCCGCGAGCGGCTGCTGGCCCGAATCGACGAGGGCAAGGTGGGGGACCCCAGCGATCCCGACACCGAGGTTGGGCCGATCGTCAACGAGACGCAGTTCGACAGCGTCATGGACGGCATCGCGCGCGGTCGCGATGAGGGTGGGAGCGTGATCTCGGGTGGCGAGCGCGCGGACCCCGACGCCTACCTGGTCGCACCCACGGTGTTCGAGAACGTCGCCGACGACGCCTTCCTGTCCTGTGAGGAGGTGTTCGGACCGGTTACGACCCTGTATCGGTACGGCGGTCTGGACGAGGCGATTGAACGGTCCAACGCGGTTCGCTTCGGGCTCTCGGCGGCGGTGTTCACCACCAACCTGACCACCGCCAAGCGCTGCGTTGACGAGCTGCAAGCCGGGATCATCCACGTCAACTCCCAGACGGCGGGCGCCGAGGTACATGTCCCGTTCGGCGGCATCAAGGAATCCGGATACGGCCCGCATGAGCAGGGCCGGGCGGCGATCGAGTTCTACACCGAGGAGGTCACCGTCTATCAGGATGCCTGACCTGGCCGGAACCGACCCACCGATTCCGCGCAGGCTCACTGGGCGGCGCGTCATCGTCACCGGCGCCGGGGCCGGGATCGGCCGGGCCATCGCCTTGCGCATGTCGGCGGAGGGCGCTCGCGTGATGGCGGCCGACATCGATCTCGATGCCGCCGAGGCGGTTGTGCGCGAGATCGGCTCCGAGGCGCTCGCCCAACAGGTCGACGTCAGCGACGAGGACAGCGCGGGCGCGATGACTGCCCGCGCGAGCGAGGAGTGGGGCGGGCTCGACGTGCTGGTCAACAACGCGGGCGTCGGGGTCGCGGCCACGACTCCGGACACCGACACCGACGACTGGCGTCGCGTGCTCGAGGTGTGCCTGAGCGGCACGTTCTTCGCCATGAAGCACGCGATCCCGGTGCTCCGCGCGGGTGGCGGCGGGGTGATCATCAACATGTCATCGGTCGCCGCCCTGGTTGGCGTGGCCGATCGGGCGGCCTACTGCGCCGCCAAGGGCGGCATTCTGGCGCTGACTCGCGCAGCGGCGATCGATCACGTGGGCGAGGGGATAAGGGTGAACTGCATCGCTCCCGGCACCGTGGACACCCCGTGGGTGCAGCGCATCACCGGTGGCTACGATGATCCACAGGCCGCGCGAGAGGCCATGGAGGAGCGCCAGCCCCATGGCCGGCTGGTTACACCCGAGGAGATCGCCGCGATGGCCGCCTACCTCGCCTCGGATGAGGCGGCGTCGGTGGTCGGAGCTGTGATGGTGGTCGACGGAGGCATGACAGCACGCTGACACCGAACTGTGTCACTCACATTTTGACGTTTGGCCATCCCCCAGGGGGGAAAGGTCACAGGTGAGGTGGAGAGTGCCACAGGCAGCCGTGCCGTGGTTGAAATCTGCGGTGTAAGCAAACGGTTCCCCGGCGTGCAAGCGCTCGAGGACGTGACCCTCGACATCCGGCCGGGTGAGATCCACGCGGTAGCGGGTGAGAACGGCGCGGGCAAGTCGACGCTGATGAAGCTGCTCTCGCAGCTCGAGCGACCAAGCGACGGCACGATCCAGATCGACGGAGAGACCGTGCGGTTTCGCAATCCCCGCCATGCCCAGCATCTCGGGATCGCCATGGTTCACCAGGAGTTCGCTCTCGCGCCTCACCTCACGGTGGCCGACAACCTCGCACTGGGGCGCGAACGAACCCGCGCGGGCTTGATCGTGCGCGGCTCGGAGAAGCAGCGCGCGCGAGAGTTACTCCAACGGGTGCGGCTGGACATCGACCCGGCGCGCCGCGTGTCGACACTGTCGGTGGCCGATCAGCAGCGGGTCGAGATCGCCAAGGCGCTGGCCGTGGACGCCAAAGTGGTGATCATGGACGAGCCGACCGCGACGCTGACCGAGGGCGAGATCGACGACCTGTTTGAGCTGATCGAGGAGCTGAAGTCAGACGGGATCGCGATCTTCTACATCTCGCACCGGCTCGAGGAGGTGGTGCGGATCGCCGATCGGGTGACGGTCATGCGCGACGGCAAGGTGATCGAGACGCTCGAGAAGGGTGACTTCGACGAGTCGCGGCTGGTCAGCCTGATGGTCGGCCGCGAGATCGACAACCTGTATCCGAAGGCGGACAGCGAGGTTCGCGACATTGTCCTGCGCGTCGAAGGCATCACTCGGCCCGGCATCTTGCACGACTGCTCGTTCGAGGTGAAAGCCGGCGAGATCCTCGGGTTTGCGGGGCTTATCGGCGCCGGGCGGACCGAGCTCGCGCGGGCCGTGTTCGCGGCCGATCCGACCAGCGAGGGTCGGATCGAGCTCGACGGCGAGGAGCTGAAGCTGAGCTCCCCGAGCGACGCGATTGCCGCCGGGATCGGTTACCTGACGGAGGATCGCAAGGGAGACGGTCTGGCCATGCAGCTCCCGGTGGCGTACAACATCACGCTCGCCCACATTCCCGGGCCGGGCATTTGGATCGACCGGGGCAGCGAGCGCAAGGCGTCCGAGCGCCGGGTCGAGGATCTCGACATCCGCACGCCGTCGCTCCGCACCCCGGTCGAGGCGCTCTCGGGTGGCACCCAGCAGAAGGTGGTCGTGGCTCGATGGCTCGAGACCGACGCTCGCGTACTGTTCTTCGACGAGCCGACGCGCGGAATCGACGTCGGCGCGAAGGCCGAGCTGTTCAAGGTGATCGGAGAGCTCGCAGCGGACGGGCGGGCGATCGTCCTGATCAGCTCCTACCTGCCCGAGCTGACCAACATGTGCGACCGGATCGTCGTGCTGCGCGACGGACGCACCGTGGGGGAGTTCAATCGCACCGACTTCGACGAGGAGCGGATCATGGCGCTCGCGTCGGGCGTGGAAACGGAGGCGGCATGAGTACTCACGCGGGAGCGCCCCGGGCGCCGGTGCGGATCGGACTGCCGGACCGCGTACGGGACCGGATGCAGGACATCGTCTCGCAGTTGGCCGCGGCAGCCGGACTGATCATCGTCGCGGTACTGCTGACCATCGCCTCGCCGTACTTCCTGACCGCCAACAACCTGTTCAACATCGGCGTGCAGGTGTCGGTGGTGGCGATCATCGCGGTTGGCCAGACGCTCGTGATCCTGACCGCGGGGATCGACCTGTCGGTGGGCTCGGTCGCGGGACTGGGCGGGATTCTGGGCACGATGGTGATCGCCAAGGCGGGCTTGCCGATCGTCGTCGGGATCGCCGTCGGGGTGCTCGCCGGAGCGGTGATCGGGCTCGTCAACGGTCTCCTGGTCACGCAGCTGAGGCTGCCGCCGTTCATCGCCACGCTCGGCATGCTCGGGGTGGCCCGCGGGCTGACCTTCATCGTGGGTGGGGAGAACGCCGTCTACGGGCTGCCATCCAGCTTCCGCCTGTTCGGCGAGGGCCAGATCGGTCCGATCCCGATGCCGATCCTGTACCTGGCCGTGATCGCCGGGGTCGGCTACGTGATCCTCACCCGCACCAAGCTGGGACGCTACGCCTACGCGATCGGCTCCAACAAGGAGGCGGCACGGCTGTCGGGCATTCCGCTGAACCGTTACCTGATCTGCGTCTACGTCATCTCCGCTGCGTTGGCCGGATTCGGCGGCATGATCGCCGCGTCGCTGGTTCATTCCGGGCAGCCCAACTACGGTGTCGGGCTCGAGCTCAACGTGATCGCCGCCTGCGTGATTGGCGGCGCGAGCCTGTTCGGCGGCGTGGGGACGATCGGCGGGACGCTGATCGGCGCGTTCCTGATGGCGGTGATCACCAACGGAGCCGTGCTGCTCAACATCACGCAGTACTACCAGCAGGTGATCATCGGAGTGATCATCTGGGTGGCCGTGTGGTGGGACCAGGTCCGGCGCCGGCGCCTTTCCGCAGCCTCCGAACAGCTGGAGCGAAGGAAGGCGGACGGCGAGGAGCAGGGAGGGGGCCCCCAGGCCGAGCCGGGGGGCGCCCATGCGAGCTAACCGGCTGCTCCGAGCGGTGGCTGCCGCGCTCGCCCTGGCGCTGTCGGGGTGCGCCGTGGTCAAGGACCACAAGGCCAAGATCGCCCTTCAGAAAACGCCGCCGATTCATCTGGCGGTGATCCCCAAGTCCGTCGGGCTCGACTACTGGTCCAAGGTGCACGCCGGCGCCATGTGCGCGGCGTCTCAGATGCCCGGCGTGCAGGTGACCTGGAACGGCGTCACCGACGAGACCGACGTGGTCGGGCAACTCAACCTGCTCAACAACTACATCGCGCAGGGCGTCAACGGCTTGGTCTACGCGGCCACCGACGCCACCGCGATGAACGAGGTCTCGACCGACGCCGGCAAGGCCGGGGTCAAGGTCGTCTCGATCGACTCCGGCACGACGCCCCAGCCCAAGAACGTGCCGCTGATCGCCACCAACAACATAAGCGGGGCCAAGCTCGCGGCCGATCAGTTGGCCAAGGCGATTGGGCCCTCGGGCGGCAAGATCGCGATCATCGCCTTCCACGCCGGCAGCCAGACCAACGATCAGCGAGTGCAGGGTTTCCAGGAGGAGCTCAAGAAGCACCCAAAGCTGCATCTCGTGGGAATTCAGTACAGCCAGAACGACTACAACACCGCGTTGACTGTCACGGCCAACATCCTGACTGCAAATCCGGACCTGAAAGGGCTGTTCGCGGCCAACGAGTCGAGTGATGTCGGCGCAGTCGAGGCCGTCCGCATCGCACATCGTGCCGGAAAGGTCAAGATCGTCGGGTGGGACACCTCGCCCGACGAGGTGGACGGTGTCAAGCAGGGCCTGGTCTCGGGTCTGATCTCCCAGGATCCGTTCCGGATGGGCTATGACGGCGTGCGCGCCGCCGTCGCGTTGCTGCGCCACCAGGGTCGGCCGGAGAACGAGAACACCGGCGCGGTGATGGTCACCAAGTCCAACCTGAACAATCCAGTCGTGCGCCAGTTCGTCAGCCCGCGGTGCGGCTCTGTGCGCCAGGTGGACGTTGGCTGACCCGGCGCGGGTGGATGCCCACCAGCACTTCTGGAGCCTGCAAGAGGTCGAATACCCGTGGCTGACGCCGGCTGGGTACGGTCCGATCTACCGGGACTTCGGACCCGGGGACCTCGAGCCCCTGCTTCGGGAGGCCGGGATCACCCACACGATCACCGTGCAGGCGGCCAACTCGTTCGCCGACACCGACGCGATGCTCGCGCGCGCGGGGGGTTGTGACTGGATTGCTGCCGTCACGGGGTGGGTCCCGCTGCTTGACCCGACTGAGACCGAGCGCGCCCTTGACCGCTACTGCCGAGATCAGCGTTTTTGCGGTGTCCGTCACCTCGTGCACGACGAGCCCGACCCGGACTGGCTGTTGCGCGCCCCAGTCCGGGCGAGCCTCGCGCTGCTCTCCGAGCGCGGCGTGGTGTTCGAGATCCCGGCCGTGTTCCCGCGCCACCTCGTCCACGTTCCCGTGCTGGCCGAGTGGCTGCCGGAGCTCAGGATCGTGATCGACCACCTGGCCAAGCCGCCGATCGACCGCGGCGAGCTCGAGCCGTGGGCCACCCAGCTGGCGGCAGCGGCGTCTTATCCGCATGTGTACGCGAAGGTGTCCGGGCTGAACACAGCCGCCGATCCCAAGCGCTGGTCGGCCGAGGATCTGCGCCCGTTCGTCGAGGTGGCGGTGGAGCGGTTCGGGCCGGAGCGCCTGATGTTCGGCTCGGACTGGCCGGTGTGCCTAATGGCGGGTGACTACATGCGGGTCTGGGAGGAGACCGTCCGTATGCTCGATGGACTCGTGCCGGGTCCGGCGCGGGACGCCGTCCTCGGCGGGACGGCCGAGAACGTCTACGGGTTGTCGCTGTGAGCGCAGCGATCATCACCGGCGCGGCGAACGGAATCGGAGCCGCCTGCACGCGAACGTTCGCGGACGCCGGCTGGGATCTGGTCCTGGTCGATCGCGACGAGGACGCGCTGGGTCGCGTCGCCGGGAGCGTCGAGGCGCTGCCGGGCGATGTCACCGAACGCAAGGTCAACGAGGCCGCCGTGGCCTTGGCCGAGGACCGGTTTGGCCAGCTCGACGCGGTAGTCGCAAACGCCGGGGTCAACCTGGCCCGGTCGCTAGACGACACCACCGACGAGGACATCGATCGCCTGCTCGCGGTGAACCTGCGTGCTGTCGTCTACCTGGCCCAGGCGGCCCATGGCGCGCTCAGGCGGAGCACCGGCAGCCTGGTTGTGATGGCCTCGAAGACCGGGCTGGTCGCCCAGCGGGACTCGCCGATCTACTGCGCCACCAAAGGGGCGGCGATCCAACTGGCCCGCGCCCTGGCGCTCGACTGGGCTCCGGAGGGGATTCGCGTGAACGCGGTCTGCCCTGGGATCGTCGACACCCCGATGCTCGAGAGCTTCTTCGAGCAGCTGCCCGATTCCGAACGCGCGCGCGCGGAGTTCGCCACCGCGCAGCCGATGGGGCGGCTGGCGCGGCCCGAAGAGTGCGCGGCCGCCGCGCTGTTCCTCGCTTCGGAGGGCGCGTCGTTCATCACGGGCGTGGCCCTGCCGGTCGACGGCGGGTTCACCGCGCAGTGAGAAGTGGGTAGGGGCCCCGCATGACCGAGACCACCACCGATTTCGCCATCGTCACCCCCGACGACGCCGAGGACGCCTACGCCGGCAGCGACGTCCCCGGAGAGTTCCGCAGCCTGAACGACGCACTTGGCTGCAGCCAGTTGGCCGTCACGCTGATCCGGATCCCGGCCCACTCCGACTTCGAGCAGGGGACCGGCCACTTCCACGACGAGATCGAGGAGCTCTACCTCGTCACCCGCGGCACGCTGACCATGCGCTTCGGCGAGGAGATCCATTCGGTCAGCGCGCCCGCGGCCGTCCGAGTGGCCCCGAAGACCGCGCGCTCGCACCGCAACGAGGGCGACGAGCCCGTCGAGATGTGGGCGCTCTCGCGCCAGCTCGGCCGGAGCGACTCGACCAAGCTCGACGATTTCTGGGAGGCCTCGCCGGAGGCCCGGCAGAGCGCCGGCGACTGACCTGACGCGCGGTCAGAGGAGGGTGGCCAGCGCCACCGGAACCACTCGGGCGGCGCCGGCGCGGCGCAACTGCCCGCCGACCATCGCGAGCGTCCACCCGGACATCCGCCGGTCGTCGAGGAGCGCTCCCGTCCCCGGCGGCGGCTTGGCCACGACCCGGAACGCTCCGCGCACGTTCGCGGCCTGCTGGGCCGCGTTGGCCATCTCGCGCTGCGGCGGCCGCTCGCCGGTCCGCTCGACCAGTCGTACGAACGGAATTCCGAGGCGGCTGCTCAGTCGCGCGAGCACGTTGCCGAGCCGGACCGAGGGCACCACGGTCAGCCAATCCGCTTCGGCCCGCCGCAGGAGATCCGCCACCGCGTCGACCACGTCGGCCTCGAACTCGCCGGACCCCAGGCCACGCTCGATCGCCGGCCACCAGCCGCCGTCGCCGAACCGGGCGAGCGCCCAACCCGGCTCGAGGCGCACGTCCTCGGGGATCTTGCGCATGGCGCCGCCCTCGTCGGGCGCCATCTTCTTGACCTCGAGCTCGATCGGGGCGGAGCGCAGATGGCGTCCGGCCGCCTCGACGAGGGCCGGATCGAGTGGAGCATCGAAGCGCGGGCCTGCGCACACCGCGCACCGCCCGCAGTCGGCCGGCGCGGGATCGTCGAGCTCCTCCTGGAGCACTCGCATCAGGCACCGCCCGTCAGCGCCGAAGGCGGCCATGGCCTGCTGCTCGGCCCGGCGCAGCGCCGTGATGAGCGCGTACCGCTCCGCGTCGTAGCTCCAGTCCGCGTCCGGCACGAGCTTCCAGCGGGTGCCGGCGCGTGTCACCGCGCCTTCCACGTCGAGGATCTTCAGCATCGCCTCGATTCGGCCGACGCCGAGGTTCACCACCGCGGTCAGCTCACGCGTGGTCCGGCCCGCATCGCCGGCGACGAACAGATCATCGAGCACCGCCTTCACGTGCTCGCGCGCCGGGAAGGCCTGCTCGATGAAGAAGTCCTGAATCCGGCGGTCCTCGCCGCCCCGCAAGAGGACGATGTCGGCGTGCTCGATCGCTCGGCCGGCCCGGCCGATCTGCTGGTAGTAGGAGATGACCGAGCCCGGGGCCTGGTAGTGCACGACGAAGCTCAGATCGGGCTTGTCGTAGCCCATCCCGAGCGCGCTGGTCGCCACCACGGCCTTGACCTGGTTGCGCGAGAGCCGGTCCTCGATCCCGACCCGCGTCTCGGTCTCGTGCTCGCCGCTGTAGGCGGCCGCGGCGATCCCCCGGCCGGACAGAAACTCGGCGACCTGGTCGGCGTCGCGCTTGGTCAGCGTGTAGACGATCCCCGACCCGTCCAGGCTGGGCAGGTTGGCGGCGAGCCAGGCCAGGCGCTGCGCCGGCTGGGGAAGCTCGAGCACCTCGAGGCGCAGGCTGCCTCGGGCCAGCGGACCACGATACGAACGCAATGCCTCGCCTCCGTCGGAGCCGGCCGCGAGCTGGGAAGCCACGTCGGCCACAACGCGGTCGTTGGCCGTGGCCGTGGTTCCCAGTACCGCCACGCCGGCGGGAAGGCGGTCGAGCATGTCCTTGACCCGCCGGTAATCCGGGCGGAAGTCGTGACCCCAGTCCGAGATGCAGTGGGCCTCGTCGATGACCAGCAGCCCGACCGAAGCGGCGAACAGGGGCAGCATCTCATCGCGGAACTGGGGGTTGTTGAGTCGCTCGGGGCTGATGAGCAGCAGGTCGACGGTGCCATCGTCGAGGCGGTCGCGCACGGAAGCCCAGTCATCCCGGTTGGTGCTGTTGATCGTGTGCGCTCGCAGGCCAAGCCGCTCGGCGGCGGCGATCTGGTTGCGCATCAACGCCAGCAGCGGGCTGACGATCAGGGTCGGGCCGGCCCCGGCCTCGCGCAACAAAGCGGTGGCGATGAAGTACACGGCCGACTTGCCCCAGCCGGTCCGCTGGACGCACAGGACGCGGGCGCGGTCGAGCACCACGTCCCGGATCGCCTCGAGCTGGCCGTCGCGAAAGTCCGCCTCCGGATCGCCGGTCAGCGTGCGCAGCCGCTGGGCCGCGTGGAGCGAGAAGGTATCGGCAGAAATCGTTGGCACCCCACCTAGGGTCGCAGACGCCCCGGAAATCACCCCCCCCTCGTCGACCCCGTGCGCCCTTGGGAGTTCTGACGGCCTACGGAGCTAGGGTCATAACGATGCTTCACGTCCACCGAGCCGAGCGCGCCGACCGTCTCGCCGACGGCCTGGCCGAGGCGCTGCTGGCGCCCCTTGAGGACCCATTCACGCCGGATGTGGTGGCGGTGCCCACGCGCGGGATCGAGCGCTGGCTCGCCCAGCGGCTGTCGGTCCGGTTGGGAGCAAGCGATGGCCGGCGCGACGGGGTGTGCGCGAACGTCGAGTTTCCGTTTCCCGGGCGGCTGATCATGGGCGCGCTGGCCGCGGCGACCGGGCTCGAACCGGACGATGACCCGTGGCCGGCCGAGCGCTCGGTGTGGCCGCTGCTTAAGGTGGTCGACGAGTGCCTGGGCGAGCCATGGCTGGCCACGCTCGAGCGCCACCTGGAGGGCGTGCGAGGTGGGCCGGAGGAGCCCTCTCGGCGCTTTGGCGTGGTCCGCCACATCGCCGATCTGTTCGATCGCTACGGCGTTCACCGGCCGGACATGATCCGGGCCTGGGCGGCCGGCGAGCCCGAAGCCGATGCGGATGGGTGGCAGGCCGAGCTGTGGCGCCGGCTGCGCGCCCGGATCGACCAGCCCAGCCCAGCCGAGCGGCTGAGCGGGGCGTGCGAGCGGATCCGGGAGGACCCGAACGTGCTCGAGCTCCCGGAGCGCCTCGCATTGTTCGGGCTGACCCGCATCCCGCGCTCCCACCTCGGCGTCCTGGCCGCGATGGCGCGCGGGCGAGAGGTGCACGTGTTCGGTTTGCATCCCTCTCCCGCGCTGTGGGGGCGGATGGCCGAGACGCTTCACGAAGACCGGGGAATCCCGGTCATCCGGCGCGACGATCCCACCGCCGAGCTGCCGGTCAACCGGCTGCTCGCGTCCTGGGGCCGCGACGTGCGCGAGCTGCAGCTCGTGGTGGCCGGCGCGGGCGAATCGGTCGACCACCACCACGAGCTGCCGAGCGCGAGCGTCAACCCGACGCTGCTCGGCGCGATCCAGGACGACATCCGCCACGATCGCCAGCCGCCCGGCCCGCCGCTGCCCGGGCACCTCGACGTGCGCCCGGTGCTCGCGGCCGACGACCACAGCCTCCAGATCCACGCATGTCACGGGCGCGCGCGGCAGGTCGAGGTCCTGCGAGACGCCGTGCTCCATCTGCTCGAGGAGGACCCGAGCCTCGAGCCCCGCGACGTGATCGTGATGTGCCCGGACATCGAGACGTTCGCGCCGCTGATCCAGGCCACGTTCGGATCCGGTCCCGCCGCTCACGAAGACGACGAGTCCGAGCTTCCCGATCTGCGGGTCAGGCTGGCCGACCGCTCGCTGCGCCAGACCAACCCGCTGCTCGGCGCGGTGAGCCGGCTGCTCGCGCTGGCCGACCAACGCGCCACCGCCTCGCAGCTCCTCGATCTGGCTTCGGCCGAGCCGGTGCGCCGGCGCTTCGGCCTGGACGACGACGACCTGGCCGCGGTCCAGGACTGGGTGGCCGCGAGTGGCATCCGCTGGGGATTCGACGCGCCGCACCGCGAGCCGTTCCGGTTGGGCGCGCTGGCGGCCAATACGTGGCGGGCCGGCCTCGATCGCGTGCTCGTCGGGGTGGCCATGACCGAGGACGAGCGGCGAATGGTCGGCGGTGTGCTCCCACTCGACGACGTCGGCGGCGGCGCGATCGATCTGGGCGGCCGGTTGGCCGAGCTCGTCGACCGCGCGCAGGCGGCGACCGACGCCCTGCGCGCACCCGGGCCGATCCAGGTCTGGGCCGAGACGATCGCCGCCGCGGCCGACTCGCTGTGCGCCACCAGCGAGCGCGACTCCTGGCAGCGGCGCGAGCTACAACGCGTGCTCGACGACGTGTGCTCGGAGGCGGGAGCCGCCGGCGCGCGCCTCGAGCTGCCCGACGTACGCGCGCTGCTGGCCGACCGGTTGCGGGGGCGGCCCACACGGGCCAACTTCCGCACCGGCCACCTGACCGTGTGCACGCTGGTCCCGATGCGCTCGGTGCCCCATCGAGTGGTCTGCGTGCTCGGCCTGGACGACGGAGAGTTCCCGCGCCGCGCCCGCCGCGACGGCGACGACCTGATGCTCCGTGAACCGCAGGTGGGCGACCACGATCCGCGCAGCGAGGATCGTCAGATGCTCCTGGACGCGCTGCTCGCCGCCACCGAGCGCCTGCTGATCACCTACACCGGGAACGACGAGCGCACCAACCTGCCGCGCCCGCCCGCCGTCCCGGTCGGCGAGCTGCTCGACACGGTCGAGCGCACTGTCCGATGCGAGCATGGCTCGGCGCGGGAGCAAATCGAGATTCACCATCCCCTGCAGCCATTCGACCCGCGGAACTTCACCCCGGGCGAACATGGCCCTTGGGGCTTCGATCCGCACGCGCTGGCTGGAGCCCAAGCGCTGACCGGGCCGCGAACCCAGCCGAGCGCGTTCCTGCCCGAACCACTCCCGGCCCCGGCTCAGCCGGTGGTCGAGCTGGCCGGCCTGATCAGGTTCGTCGAGCATCCCGCCCGGGCGCTGCTCCGGGATCGGCTGGGGGTGATGGTGGGCGACTGGTTCGACGAGATCGAGGACGCCATGCCGGTCGAGCTCCACCCGCTGGCCGGATGGGCGGTCGGCCAGCGCATGCTCGACGGGGTGCTCGCCGGCGCCGATCTCGAGGCCTGCCGCAGGGCCGAGATCGCCCGCGGCAGCCTGCCTCCCGGCCTGCTGGCCGAGCAGCCGCTGGACAAGATCAGCCGCGTCGTCGATCAGCTCGCGCGGGTGGCGTCGGAGCTCGGAGCCGGCGGCGCACCTGCCTCGGTGGACGTGAGCCTCGCGCTGCCGGACGGCCGGACGCTCGCCGGGACGGTGACCGGCGTGTGCGGCGACACGATTCGGGCCATCTCGTACTCGCGCGTGCGCCCGCGCGAGCGGCTCCGGGTCTGGGTCAGGTTGCTCGCGCTGAGCGCGGCGCGGCCGGAACGACCATGGGAGTCGGTGGTCATCGGGCGCGCGCGGCCCGGCGCCGAGATGGCCGACGTGACGCTCGCCCGCATCCCGGTGCTCGGCGAGGATCCGGCCGGGCGATCCCGGGCGGCACTGTCGCACCTCGCGGTGCTGCTCGATCTTTATGACCGCGGCATGCGCGAGGCGCTGCCGTTGGCCTGCGAGGCGTCGGCCGCCTACGCGCAGGCGGCCCGCGGGGGTGGGAACGCCGAAGCCGCCGCCCGCGCGGCGTGGAAGAGTGGCTTCGGCTACGACAAGGAGGATCGTCAGCCCGAGCATCTGCTCGTGTACGGCAGTGAGCTCGACCTGTCCGAGCTGCTCGATCAGGTTCCCCGGGAGGACGAATCCTGGCCCCCGGCAGACGACGGCAGGTTCGGGCGTTACGCCCACCGGCTGTGGGACGGGCTGCTCGGTCTCGAGGTGCTGAGCGATCGATGAGCGCGCTCGCCGCCTACACCGACTTCGACGTGTGCGGTCCGCTGCCCACGGGCGTGACCGTGCTCGAGGCGAGCGCCGGGACCGGCAAGACCTACACGATCGCCGCGCTGACCGCTCGCTACGTGGCCGAGGGGACGCCGCTGGAGCGGCTGCTCTTGATCACGTTCACCCGGATGGCCACCGGTGAGCTCCGCGACCGGGTGCGGGAGCGGTTGGTCGGCTGCGAGCACCAGCTCTCGCGGATCCTGGCCGGCGCGCCCGACCCCAGGACCGACGAGGTCGTCACCCTGCTGGCCTCCGGCGATCCCGCCGAAGTGCGGCTGCGCGCCGATCGCCTGGCCCGGGCGGTGGCCGATTTCGACGCGGCGACGATCGCCACTACGCATGGGTTCTGCCAGGAGGTGCTGGCCGAGCTGGGCACGGTGGGCGACCTGGACCCCGACACCGAGTTCGTCGAGGACGTCTCGGATCTGTTGGAGGAAGCGCTCGACGATCTGTTCGTGCGCCGCTTCTACCGTCGCGAGGCGGCCCGGTTCACCCGCGCGGAGGCGCTCGAGATCGCCCGGGCGGCGGTGAACAGCCCGACGGCCGAGCTCGAGCCGCGCGAGGAGCCCGAGAGCAGCACCGCGGCCATGCGCTACCGGCTGGCCTGCGCGGTGCGCCGCGAGGTCGATCAGCGCAAGCGACGCCAGGCCATCATGACCTACGACGACCTGCTCACCCGGCTCAGGGACACCTTGAGCGGCGAGAACGCGGCCGAGGCGCGCGACCGGCTCCGCGCTCGCTTCGACGTCGTGCTGGTCGACGAGTTCCAGGACACCGACCCGATCCAGTGGCAGATCCTCGATCGGGCGTTCGCGGTCGAGGGCGTCACGCTCGTGCTGGTCGCCGATCCCAAGCAGGCCATCTACGCGTTCCGCGGCGCCGATGTTTACGCCTACCTCAAGGCGGCCGAGATCGCCGGCGCGCGTGCCACCCTGCGCGAGAACCGCCGGTCGGACCAGGGCCTGCTCGACGCCTACGACGCGCTGTTCGAGGATGCCAAGCTCGGGCATCCCGGGATTCCCTACCGGCAGGTGCGGGCCACTTCTGGCCATCGCACTCCTCGCCTGACCGGCGCCCCGAGCGATGCCGGGCTGCGGATCCGGATCGTGGGGCGCGATGAACCGGGCATCGAGCAGACCTACAACGGCTTCGCCTCGGTGACTTCGGCCCGTGCGCACATCGCCCACGACCTGGCCGCCGACGTGGTCAGGCTGCTGTCCTCGCCGGCGGTCATCGAGCACCGGGCCCCGGACGGCAGTCCGGCCGGGCGCGAGGCGATCTGCCCCCGCCACATCGCGGTGCTCGTCCGCCGTCATGTCGATGCCGCCCAGGTGCGCGACGCCCTCCACGCCGCCCGCGTTCCCGCGGTGATCAACGGCGGGGGCAGCGTGTTCGCCACCGCCTCGGCCCGCGAGTGGTTGGCCTTGCTCCAGGCGATCGAGCGCCCGGCCTCGCCGGCCCGGGCGAGGAGTGCCGCATTGACATCCTTTCTGGGCTGGCCGGCCGAGCAGGTCGCCGTCGCCGGCGAGGACGAGTGGGACGAGGTGCACCGCCGGCTTCACGGCTGGGCGCGGACGCTGCGCAACCGCGGGGTTGCCGCGCTCACCGAGGCGATCGTGGCCGGCGAGGACCTGGCCGCGCGCATGCTCGCGGTCGCGGGCGGTGAGCGGCGGCTGACCGACGTGCGCCACCTGTCCCAGCTTCTGCACCAGGCGGCTACCGCGCAGCGGTTGGGAACCACCGCGCTGCGGGCATGGCTGGCCGAGCGGGTGGCCGAGGCCGAGCGCGAGGAAGGCGAGGAGGAGCGCGCTCGGCGCCTCGAGTCCGACGCCGAGGCGGTTCAGGTGCTCACGATCCACCGCAGCAAGGGACTCGAGTTCCCGATCGTGTACTGCCCGTACCTGTGGGACCCGACCTGGATTCGCACGCGCGAGCCGGTGTCGTTCCACGATCCCGCCGCCGGCTACCGGCACACCGTGGACGTCGGGCTCGAGGGTCGGACTTTCCGCCGCCACTTCAAGCAGCACGTGATCGAGCAGCGCGGCGAGGACCTGCGGCTGGCCTACGTGGCGCTCACCCGGGCCAAGCACCAGGCGGTGATCTGGTGGGCGGGTTCCAAGGACAGCCGCCACTCCGCCCTCGGTCGGCTGCTGTTCTCGCGCGACGGGTCCGGGAACGTCGACCCGTACGGCAGCGCCACGCCCAGCGACGCGGCGATGGGCGAGCGCCTGCGGGAACTCGCGGCGCGCGCCCCGGGCCACATCAGCGTGGAGCGCTCGACGCGCGGGCTCCCGGTTCGAGTGGAGCCCACCCGTCGAGCGGAAGGTCGACCTGGTGGCCGCGCGGTTCGAGCGCCGGCTCGACCTCTGGTGGCGGCGGACCTCCTACAGCGACATCACCGCGGAGGCGCACGATCAGCTCGTGGGCAGCGAGCCCGAGCGCCCCGGCCTGGACGACGAGCCGGAGGCGCCGGCGCCGGTGGCCTGGCCCGTCGAGGATGCCGCGCCGGAGCTCGAGCGAGCCTCGCCGCTCTCCGAGCAGCCAGTCGGGGTGCGGTTCGGGACGTTCGTGCACGGCGTACTCGAGGCGGCCGATTTCGCCGCCCCGGATCTCGACGCCGAGCTGTACGAATCGGTCGCCGCGCGGGCGCGCGGAACGGACGAGTTCGGCGACCCGGCAGGCGTGGTCGCCGGGCTGCGGGCGGCGATCGAGACCCCGCTGGGCTCGATCGTCGACGGCCGGCGCCTGCGCGACGTCGCCCGAACCGACCGCCTCGACGAGCTCGTGTTCGAGCTGCCGCTGGTCGGCGGCGACGAGCCGACCGGCCGGCTGACCCTCGATGCGATCGCACACGTCTTGAAAACGGGCCTGTCCGCCGATGATCCGATGGCCGGCTACGCCCAGCGGCTCGAGGACCCGGCTCTGCGCTCGCGGGTGCGTGGGTTTCTCACCGGCAGCATCGACCTGGTCATCCGGATCGACGGACCGCGCTTTGCCGTCGTCGATTACAAGACGAACTGGCTGGGTCCGGCCGACCAACCGCTCACGCTCGGCCACTACCGGCCGGAGGCCCTGGCCGCCGAGATGAGCCGCGCGCACTACGGCCTCCAGGCTCTCCTGTACACGGTGGCGCTGCATCGCTACCTGCGCTGGCGGATGCCCGGTTACTCGCCCGATCGTCATCTGGCCGGGGTGCTGTACCTGTTCGTGCGTGGCATGGCCGGCCTGGACGGAGCGGGGGTGTTCGCGTGGCGTCCGCGGGGATCGTTGGTGCAGGCGCTCAGCGACGTCCTCGACGGAGGCGCGGAGTGAGCGCCGCAGCGTCCACGCTCGATCGCTTCGATGCCCGACGGGCCGGTGCCGCCGCCGGGTTGCTGCGCGCGTTCAACGACGCGGGCGTGCTGGCGCCGGCCGACGTGCACGTGGCGACGCGACTGGACGAACTGGCCGGCGAGCACGACGACGCGGTGCGCCTGGCCGTCGCGCTCGCGGTTCGCGCCCCGCGGCTCGGGCACGTGTTCGTCGACCTGGCCGACGTGCGCGACACGGCGAGCGTCGAGTCCGACGAGCCGGTCGACCTCTCGGGGCTCCCGTGGCCTTCGCCCGGGGATTGGCTGGCGGCGGTGTCCGCCAGCCGGCTCGTCGCGGTCGGCGAGGACGACCCGGCGAGCGATCGGCCGCTGCGGCTGCTGGGCACGCGCCTGTACCTGGATCGCTATTGGCGGGAAGAGCGCTCGGTCGCCGCCGACCTCAACGAGCTCGCCGCCGACGGGCGCCTCGAGGTGATCGCCGGCGGCCCCGGCACCGGCAAGACCACGCGGGTGGCGGGGATGGTCGCGGAGCTGATCGAGCAGGCCGCCGCGCGCGATGAGCGGGCACCGCTGATCGCGCTGGCCGCACCGACCGGCAAGGCGGCAGCGCGCCTCCAGGAGGTCGTCCACCAGGAGGCGGCGCGGTTCGCGGCCGGGGAGCGGATGTTGGAGCTGCGCGCGTCGACGCTGCATCGCCTGCTCGGCCGCCGGCGGGGGACGGGCAGCCGGTTCGCCCACCATCGCGGGAACCGCCTGCCCCACGACGTGGTGATCGTGGATGAGACCTCGATGGTGTCGCTGTCGCTGATGGCCCGCCTGGTGGAGGCCGTGCGCCGGGACGCGCGGCTCGTGCTGGTCGGCGATCCGGGTCAGCTCACGTCGATCGAGGCCGGCGTCGTGCTGGCCGACATCGTGGCGGTCGGACGGGGCGTCGACGTGCTCGAGGGCGGGCACCGGTTTGGCGGTGCGATCGCGCGGCTGGCCGCAGCGATCCGCGCGGGCGACGCCGACGCGACGATCGCCGCGCTCCGAGAGGCGCCGGACGAGGTGAGCTGGCTGCCGGTTGACCTGTCCGAAGCCGGCCGCGAGGACGCGCTCCGGCTCGTGCGCGAGCGCGCGGTGGCGGCGGGGCGCGCGGTCACGGTCGCGGCGCGCGAGGGGGCGGCCGGTGAGGCGCTCGAGGCGCTGACCGCCTTTCGGCTTCTGTGCGCGCACCGCCGCGGTCCCTACGGCGTGAGCGACTGGACCTCGCGGGTGCAGGCCTGGCTCGCCGCCGATGTCTCGGATCTCGACATCGAGCAGCGCGACTACATCGGCCGACCGCTGCTCATCACCGACAATGATTATGAGTTGGGCCTTTACAACGGCGACACCGGAGTGATCGTGCGGGATCGGGATGGCCATGCCAGAGCCACGTTCGAGCGAGGTCGTGAGCTGATGCAATTCAGCCCGCTGCGGCTGGGCGCCGTCGACACCGTGTACGCGATGACGATCCACAAGAGCCAGGGCTCCCAGTTCGACACCGCCGCGGTGCTGCTGCCGGCCGCGGGTTCGCGTCTGCTCACCCGCGAGCTCCTGTACACGGCGGTGACGCGGGCCCGCCGCGAGCTGATCCTGGTCGGGACCGAGGAGGCCGTGCGCCACGCGGTGGCGCGGCCGGTGGCGCGGGCTTCGGGGCTGGCCGACCGGCTGCGTTAATGTCTTACGGAAACGAGAGGGACTCTTGTCGATTCGGGCCGACGGTTACGAGGATCTGCGCCAGGCGATCATCAATGGCGAGTTACTGCCGGGGGAACGCCTGCTCGAGGAGGACCTGAGCGCACGGCTCGGCCTCGGACGGGCCGCCGTTCGGATGGCCCTCGTACGCCTCGAGCACGATGGCCTGGTCGAGCGGGAGCGCCACCGCGGTGCCCGGGTCAGGCGCGTGTCAGAGGATGAGGCGGTGGAGATCCTCGAGGCACGGGCCGCGCTCGAGGGCCTGGCCGCGCGCCACGCTGCGATGGCGGCCGACGACGCCGCGATCGACGAGCTGCGCGGGATCATCGCCGAGATGCGTCGCCTGCGGGAAGCCGGAGATCTGATCGGACTCTCGAACCTGAACGCCCGCCTGCACGCGGGCATCCTCGAGGCATCGGGACACGAGACGGCCAACCGGCTGTCGCGCACCCTGAGCTCGCAGATCGTGCGCTTCCAGTTCCGGACCGTGCTTCTGCCTGGCCGCCCCGACCACAGCTGCTCCGAGCACGCGGCGATTGTCGAGGCGATCGCCGCGCGCGATCCCGACGCCGCCGAGGAGGCCATGCAGCGCCACCTGTTGCGGGTGGCCGATACGCTGCGATCGCATCGGGCCGAAGAGCCCCCCGCCGCTCGCGCAGTTCAGGACTAAGAGTGGCCGAGCTCGTCTCGCAACGTCCCGGACGGCCGCCCGGTACCTCGCGCGGGGCGGTCACCCGCACCGCGCTCGAGTTGTTCGCCGAGCACGGCTTCGAGGAGACGACGGTCGACGACATCGCCGACGCACTCGGGGTGAGCCGGCGCACGCTGTTTCGCTACTTCGCCTCCAAGAACGACATGGTGTGGGGCGACTTCGACCGGGTGCTGGCCCGCCTCGGCCGTTGCCTGGACGCCACGGACTCCGATGAGCCGCTGCACGAAGCGCTCGCGCGGGCGGTGGTCGAGTCCAACCGCTACGAGGACGAACAGCTCCCGGAGCTGCGCATCCGGATGCGGCTGATCACCGGCGTGCCCGCGCTCCAGGCCCACTCGGCGCTGCGCTATGCGGAATGGCGGGAGGTGATCGCCGAGTTCGTGGCCCACCGGCTCGGCGGCAGCCCGGATGATCTGTTTCCGCAGACCGTGGCGCACGCCGCGCTCGGAACCTCCATGGCGGCGTTCCTGGTCTGGGTCGACGACCCTGCGAGCGATCTGGTGAAAAACCTCGAGGAGGCCTACGGCCTACTCGGCTCCGGGCTGCGCGCGCTCGATACCGCGTGATCCGAGAGCGGCTTGCGGCTCAGCTCCTGGCGGGGCCGCCGGAGCGCGACCCGGTGGCTGTGGTCAAGCGGCTGTTGGCGGTGCAGGGGCAGGACGCGCGCGGCGCGAGGCTGGCCATCCGGGCGCGGAGCGCCGGCCTGAGCGGCGCCGACGTCGACAGAGCGATGACCGAGGACCGTTCGCTGCTGATTAGCTGGCTGAACCGGGGCACGCTGCATCTCGTGGCCAGTGAGGATTATCCGTGGCTGCACGCGCTCACCACCCCGCCTCTGCTGACGGGCAACCGCCGCCGCCTTGCCCAGGAAGGCGTGACCCCGGCCGGCGCCGAACGCGCGATCACGGTCATCGAACGTTCACTGGCACAGGAGGGCCCGTTGCCCCGGGCTCAATTGAAAGAACGGATCGATCGGGTTGGGGTGCGCACTGCGGGTCAGGCGCTCGTCCATCTATTGATGCTCGCGTGCTTGCGCGGACTGGCGCTGCGCGGACCGATGGTCGGGCGCGAGCACGCCTACGTGCTGGCTCGCGACTGGCTCGGCGAGCCGAAGGACGTCTCGCGTGAACGTGCCCTGGCCGAGCTCGCGCGCCGGTACCTGGCCGGGCATAGTCCGGCCGACGAGCGCGACCTCGCGCGATGGGCCGGGATCCCGCTGCGCGACGCGCGTGCCGGGCTCACGTCGATTGCCACCGAGCTGGCGGTCCGGTCCGACGGGCTGGTCGAGCTGGCCGGTGCGGTTTCCGCCCCCCGGCTGCCAGCGCCCCGCCTGCTCGGTCCGTTCGATCCGCTGCTCATGGGCTGGAGATCGCGTGCGCCGATCCTCGGCGAGCACGAGCCGCGGGTCGTGAGCGGCGGCCTGTTCCGGGCGATTGCGCTGGTTCGTGGCCGGGCGCAGGCCACGTGGCGGCTCAAGGATGGTCGGGTCGAGCTCGAGCCCTTCACCCCGCTGGCGCGTACGGCTGCCGCTGCGCTCGAGGCGGATGCTCGCGGGGTGCTGCGGTTCCTGCGCCAACCTGGCGGATGAATTCGCCGGCGGCCTGGAACGCGTCTGCCGCCTCGGGCAGGAAGGACCAGAACAGCTGGAACGCGTGCGCGGCGACCGGGTACAGCTCCAGCCGGGCAGCCACGCCTTGGTCCTGCGCGCGGGCGGCGAGCAACTCGGCATCAGCGCGGCGGCCGTCACCGGTGGCGGCCTGGATCAGCAGCGGCGGGAGGCCGGCGAGATCGGCACCGAGCGGATCGACGATCGGGTCATCCGGCGGATACCCGTTGAGGTACGCCTCAGAGCACCGAGTCACCTCGGCATCGGTCGTCATCGGAGCCGGGAGCGGCCCCGTACTGGCCGGGCCGTTCGTGTGGCGCAGGCTGAGGTCCAGGAACGGGCAGAGCAGAATTGCCGCGCCCGGATACGGCTCGCGCGCTCCCTTCAGCGTCAGCAGCAGCGACATCACGAGTCCTCCGCCCGCTGAGTCGCCGGCCACGACCAGACGCTCGGGCGGGACGCCTTGCTCCCCTAACCATCGATAGGCGCTCAGCGCGTCCTCGAGCGCGGCCGGGAACGGGTGCTCGGGAGCGAGACGATAGTCGGGAACCAGAACCGCGGTCTGGGCTGCAGCGGCCAGCGCGCCCGCGTGGGGCTGGTATCCGAACGCCGATCCGAGCACGTACCCGCCGCCATGCAGGTATAGAACGGTCGGTTTGTGGCGCTCCGGCGGCGACACGACGAGCGACGGGACGCCACCGGCCGTGACGGGCATGACACTCGTGCCCGCCGGGGGCGTGAAGCCGGCCTGGAGGCGCTCGAACGCGGCTCGTGTCTCGTGGAGATCAAGGTCCTCGGATACTCGTCCGGCCAGCGGCTCGAGCATCTTCGCGATGCGCCCGAGCAACTCCCCGCCGACGGCCATCGTCGCCGACACGGCCTCGTCGACATCTCCGAGCAGCTTGCGGGCCCGCTCGAGGAGCGCTTCTCCGGCGAGCGTGAGCTCTACGCGATGCGTCGATCGCCGCAGCAGCTCGCATCCCATGAGCTGCTCGAGGCCGCGTATCTGTCGGCTGAGCGCGGGCTGCGAGACGTACAGCCGCTCCGCGGCGCGGCCGAAGTTGAGCTCCTCGGCCACCGCGACGAACGCACGCAGGTGACGCAGCTCGATGCCGTCCGGAGCCTGGGGGAAGGGGAGGAGATGTCCGCGCTCAGCCACCTCGCCAAGTATCCCTCCGCACGCGCGCTGGTGGTAATGCCGATCGCGCACGACTGCCTTGCACGATCGGCCTTTCCCTTTCTCCGGTCCGGCTGGGACGCTGCGCGACATGTCGTTGATGGCGGACCTGAAATTGCGTTTCGGCGCTGTCCGGTTGCCGGTGCGCGTGTATCTGCCCGCAGCGTCGGGCGTGGCGGCGGACCGGCCGACGCTCGTGATCTGGCTCGGCGCCAAGAACCTGGGTGATCCCGTGTGTCGCGAGCTGAGCGATGTCGCCGCGACCGTGGTCCTCGAGCTCTCTGGTCGCGACGTTGCCGGCGGCAGCGGACATGAGGAGGCCGTCCTGGGCTGGGCAGCTGAGCACGCCCGCGAGTTCGGCGCGCACGACCGCTCCCTGGTCGTGGCCGGCCGTGACGCGGGCGCGGCATGCGCGGCGTGGCTGGCCATCGCCGCACGTGACAGCGGCTGGCCGGTCCTGCACCGGCAGCTCCTCGTACGCCCGGCTTTTCCCGAGGACGCTCCCGTGCCGCACGCGGTCGCCGGCACCGCGCCGGCCACGATCGTCACCGCCGGCTGGCGGCGCGACGACGGCCAACGTTACGCGGCCGCCCTGCGCGACGCCGGGGTCGAGGTCCAGGAGCTGGCAGCCGAGGCGGGGCGGGCGCTTCGCATCCAGGCGCTGGCAGGGGCACTTCGATGAGGGAAGGCTCCGCGCGAATCGCGGCACCGCGCATCGAGGACGACCTCGAGCGCCACCGCGCGGCGTTGACGCGGCATTGCCGGCGCATGCTCGGATCGCCGGCGGAGGCCGAAGACGCGGTGCAGGAAACGCTGCTCAGGGCCTGGCGGGGTCACGCCCGGTTCGAACGCCGCTCGAGGCTCCAAACCTGGCTGTACCGGATCGCCACCAACGTGTGCATCGACATGCGCAACGACCGCTCCCGTCGCCCGATGACGCTCGATCCGGAACCGCTGGAAAGCGAAGGCGCCCCGATCGAAGTCGACGCCGATACGGATCCCGTCGCGCGTGCACTGGATCGCGAGGCGTTCCGGCTCGCCGTGCGGACGGCGGTCCAGCGGCTACCGGCCCGCCAGCGGTCCGTGCTGTTCCTGCGCGAGGTTCTGGGCTGGAGCGCGGCCGAGGCGGCGGAGCTGCTCGAAACCAGCCCCGCCGCGGTAAACAGCGCCCTTCAGCGAGCCCGCGCGACACTCGACTGTCACCGAGTCGAGGTCGACGCCGAGGGAGTGGCGGGGAGCGTTGATCGCGTCGGTTTCCATCAGGGTTCCAGGCTGAACGGCGGATACTCGCCGGTTATGAGCAGGAAGGCGTAGGCGCCCACCCGGTTGTGCCAGCGGATCACGCCCCCGATGAAGTCGAACAGGGAGGGCGGGTAGCGGCCGGTGAAGAGGATCGCGAACCAAGCGATGATCGCGGCGACCAGCGCGCCGATGTCGAGGAAGAACAGCACGATGTAGCGCGGGATCGCCATCAGCCACTTGATGAGCGGCAGACCGCGTTCGAGGTCGTGTTCGGCGTCGGGGTATTCGCCGCCGGGCCCCGGCGATGGCATCGGGCCCGAGCCTTCCATCGATCGCGCATTCGGCGTGGCGGCCTGATCTCCTCCTGGCGTCAGACGCGCGCGGGCACCTTCACGCTGTCCGACCGTAGTGCCCGTAGAAGTCGGGGCGACCCTACGGGCGCGAGGGTCTAGCCGCGTACGCTGCGGCGCGCTGCCGCGCGCCGCCGCCGGTCTGCTCAGGCGCTCGTGATGCGGGGGTGGGGTCCTGCGTCTTATCGCGGCGTTCGACGCGGGCGTCTGCCGCGGTGTGCGGTGTCCGGTTGGGTGCGTGCTTTGGCGAACAGCGCCGCGACGTCGGGGTCCATGTAGTAGTCGGTGCCGCCGTCCGTGCGGCCTTCGGTGGCGATGGGGAGTGCCCGGCCGAGATGGCGGCTGTAACGGCCCGGCCAGGCGAGGATGCCGGCGACTCCGTGGGCGCCCTTGTCGAGCTTGAGGCGTTTGGCGATGTTCTCGCCGCCAAAGCGTTCTCCGGCGGCGTCGATCAGCAGGTCAAACAGCTCGCGCGCCGGCGGAGCGAGCCTGCCGTAGAGCCAGGCGGCCTGGTCGGCGTCCTCGGCCGACCAGGCGCGAGCCTCGGCGTGATGGCGCATCCCGCGAGAGCCGCGTCGTCCGCGGCCCGTGTGCGGGGGTGGGGTTCCGGGCTCGGCCGCCAGGAAGGCCGCGAACCACGAGTAGAACTCGGGTACGCGGTCCTCCGGGACGGCGACCGTGACCTGCTTGTCGGCCATCAGACCTCGATGGGCCCGGCGGGTCCTTCGGTTGCCTCGGCGCCCTCGATCGGTGCGCGGCGCTCGGCGCAGCGGCGGCCATGGAGGTCGCGGTGCGCCCGATGGTGATGGCCGCGGCGTCCGGCCGTCCCCCGGCGAGGAAGCGGGCGAAGAACGCGTGGAACTCCGCGATCCGGTCCTCGGGGACGTCGACCGTGACCTGCTGGGAGGTGGTTGTGGTTGGGGTTGAACTTGATTCCATCTTTACTCCTGTGGTTGCTTACAGACAGAAGCATAGCACAAGCAAATACTTAAGTAAACAGCCAGTCTCGCCGAGGCGGGGGCGTGCGCCGGGCTCGCGCGTACGCTTGCCAACGGTGCGACTCGAGGGAATCCGGGCGGGGGACATTGTCGAAGTCGATCGGCTCGGCCGGCGCTTCCACGCGCTGGTCGGCGGGAGCGCGGAGAACGGGTTGTCGATCGAGCCGCTTGACCGCCGCGTCACCTACAGATCGTGCCGGCCTCACGAAGTGCGGGCGCATTGGGCCAAGCGCGGTCGACCCCGGCAGACCCTCGAGCCGCTCGAGCCCTCGCCTCTCCAGCTCGAACTCGACACGCCGGTCGGCGATCGGCTTCACCCGCCCGAGCACCACAGAGGCTGAGCGCCGCGCGTTCAGACGCCGGGGTCACGATGCTCGCCACCAGACCGCGCGCACAATGGTCAGCCGCAGCACCGGGCCGGGCGGCGGGTCCGTGTCGTACTGCCGGTAGCGGTGGGCGAGAGCGCGTAGCACCTCGCCGACCGGCGGGCCGTCGAGGACGGCCATCTCGCCGATGAACTGGACCCACCGGAGCTCGGACCAGTCGTCGTCGTAGCGGTCGACGGTGAGGGCGGCGTGCGGGTGCTCGCGGAACCACCGGACTCGCGCCGGCTCGCGGCCGGGTCGCTTGGGCTTGTTGTCGATCGCCGTCCAAACGGCGGCCTCGTGGATTGCGTAGGTCACCGGTAAGACGCGCGGGTGTCCGTTCAGGTCGATCATGCCGAGGTGTCCCACGCGGCTGTTCCGAACAAGGTCATCCGCCCATTGGGGGAGTCGATCTAGCGTCCCGGACGCCACGCGCTAAACCGTATCGGCGGGCAAGCAGACAGGCTCGGTTTAGCACTCGCCGCCCACAAATCGTCGACCCCGAGTCAAATGTCGTGACTGACGATCGGTGCCGCTAGGGTTAGCCGCTCCTGCGCCGCGACGGTC
Source organism: uncultured Solirubrobacterales bacterium (assembly GCA_963834675.1). Lineage (GTDB taxonomy): Bacteria > Actinomycetota > Thermoleophilia > Solirubrobacterales > Solirubrobacteraceae > Palsa-465. Next base: position 911,293 of record CAWICS010000004.1, on the reverse strand, counting down.
TGCCTCGGTTAGGATCGCCCGCGCATTCCGAGTACACCTCCCGGCAGAAAGCGAGCGGCAGATCGTGGCCAACTACAACCCCTACGAGGAACTGCCCAAGGTCGCGTCGTTCGAGCTGACCAGCGAAGACGTGCGTGATGGTGAGGAGCTCGACAAAGCGCAGCTGAGCGGCCTGTTCGGCGCAGGTGGCGAGGACGTCTCGCCGCAACTGGCCTGGAGTGGATTCCCCGTGGGCACCCAGAGCTTCGCGGTGACGTGCTACGACCCCGAGGCCCCGACCGCCAGCGGGTTCTGGCACTGGGCGGTCGTCGACATCCCGGCGAGCGTGACCGAGCTTGCGCGCGGCGCCGGCGACGAGCAAGGGAGCGGGCTTCCCTCGGGAGCCTTCCAGCTCCGCAACGACGCGGGCGTCAGACAGTACGTCGGGGCCGCCCCGCCGTCCGGGCACGGCCGTCACCACTACTACTACGTCGTCCACGCCGTCGACGTCGAGTCGCTGGGAATCGACAAGGACGCGACACCGGCGTTCCTCGGTTTCAACCTGTTCTCGCACACACTCGGCCGCGCGATGATCGTCGCGTGGTACGAAGCCCCGGACAGCTAGTCCTCAGGCCACCGCGGGCGCCTCTCGGCTCTATCCAAGTAGAGATCTCCGCGGGCAAGCTAAGCGTCGAGGTCGGCCGCGTGTGGCTTATACGTCGCGGCGATTGAGTCGAGGATGACCGTGATGCCGACGCATCGTGACCAGCCCTGGCTCGGAGACGAGAACATCGTCCGGCATCGTCTGACCCGGAGGATCCGGAAGTGGCGGCGAAGGTGCACGGAACATTCAGAAGCCGCGCTTATAGAAAGGCCCGTTTGTTCGTCTTTGACTTCTAACCGGTGCGCCATCAACATCCCGTACGCAGCACCTCTCCTCCCTCTGAGCGCGCTCCGAGTCCGGCCTCATATCTCCGCCGGTACCGGAGCGCTCTCGCTTTAAGGGCCGCGCGGCAGTTCGGGCGACTCGCCGCCGAGGGACGATTTCAACGCCTTCACGGTGCTCGAATTCACCTGCTCCTAAGACGCGTCGGCCACGAGGTGATGACTCCGGGCCTAGACGCGCGAGCGGGCAGCCGACCGCCGCGGATCTACACGAGCCGGCGAAGGCCCGGTTCTTGCTGTGTCAGGTCTGCAGGTCGAGGATGGCGTCGGCCAACCACGTGGCCTCCTCCGCCCAGGAGGTGACGGGAGCGAGGGGGCGGACGACAAACTTCGACAGCCCGGCCTCGACGTAGCGTTCGATGAAGTCGCGCAGGCCGGTCCGGCCGACCGGAACGAAGGCCAGCGGATCGACGTCGGGACGGCGGGCGGCAAAGGGGCGCAGAAGGTCAGCGTCTGGGGTGACCCGGGAGTAGGGGATGCTCATGCCGAAATGCTCGGGGTCGACCTCGCGCCCGACGCGGCTTGCCGCTTGCTGGATCTGGCGGCGGGCCGGCTCCGCCTCGGCGGGGGTCAGCTGGGCGCCCAGCCACCCGTCGGCGATCCGGCCGGCGCGATCGAGCGCCTGGGGCCCGCGGCCGCCGAGCCAGACCTCGAGCGGATCCTGGACCGGGCGAGCGACCGGTGCCAGGTGGTCGAAGGTCCAGCGCTCAGAGCGATGATCCACCGCTTCGCCCGCCCACCAGCTCCGCAGCAGGCCGAGCACCTCCTCGAGCACCTCGCCACGTCGCGCGCCGTCGAGTCCGAGCGCCTGCCGCTCGCCGGGCTGGCCGAGGCCGGTGACGAAGCTGAGCAGCAGCCGGCCGCCGGAGATCTGATCGAGCTGGGCCAGCTCCTTGGCCAGCAGGAAGGGATTGCGGCCGAGCGGGACGAGGTTGGCGCCGAGATGGAGCCGGCTCGTGCGGGCGGCCGTGAGGGCCAGCCCAAGTAGCGGGTCGAGCACCGGGGCCACCGGGAGATCCGACAGCCACAACCCGTCGAAGCCGGCGGCTTCGAGCGACTCGGCGAACATGCTCAACTCCGACCCGGACAGGGATCCGGCGTGGGGGCCGACGGCGAAGCGGATCTTCATGTCCCGACAGCCTAGACACGCTCAGACCCGACCAAGTCATCTCCGTCCAGTGAGCGCAGGTCTGCCCTTCTCTAGCCCGATGACGCGCCCGCGCTAAGCGCCCTGACGCCCCTTACGGGGAGGAGCTTTCCCGGCACTTTTCGTCTGAAGGGAAGCGAGCAGCTTGGACAGGAGCCGATTGAGCTGCTGTTTTTCTGCGGCGGTCAGGTCATCCACCAGGTCGCGCTCGCGGCCGGCACCGGCTTCGATGTATTTCTCGAATTCGGACTCGCCAGACTCCGTGAGTTCGAGGAGTACGCCCCGGCGATCGCGGGGGTCGGGAGCGCGTCGGATCAGGCCACGACGCTCCAGCTTGTCGAGTCGGTTGGTCATCGCCCCCGTCGAGACATCTAGATCCTGGCAGAGCCAGCCGTGCGAACGCACGCTGTCGTGCAGAGCCATGAGCACCTTCCACTCCTCCTTGGTGAGTCCGGCCTCCCCGAGGCTGGCTCGAAACGCCTCATGGAAGGGCGGTGGATCTTTTCCACTCGCACGACGATCCCTTCGACCTCGGGATCGATTTGGGGCCAGTTGGCCGCGGCCCACCGCACGTGCTCCGTGACTGGGTCGCCGGCCATGGACCAGGCTTCCGACTCGGAGGTGGCGGAGCGCACGGGCTTCTGCTTCCTCATGGCCTGCGGATTTTAGCTTGAACAAAAGTAGTTTGACAGATAGCTTTACCTAAAGTAGTTTGATGCACAGCTACTTTGTTCACAGCTAAAGGGGAGATCGCGTGTACATCCATCCCGAGCTGGGCCTGCGGCTGGCTCGAGCCAAGAACACGGAGGCACGATCCCGGGCGGAGCGTGCGTCGGCGCTTCGCGCCGCCTCGCTGGACGACCGGTGCGTGTCGGGCCTGGCCGGCGTCAGCGTAGGCACACGCGGGGACAGTCGGGCGGCGCGGTGGCTGTCAACGTTCAGTCGGTCGCGGGCCCGGCAGAGGACCCTGAGTGCAAACGCCTCGCGGACAACGAAGGGCTGACTCCCCGCTCACCTGTGGAACGTCACGAAGTGCGGGTCGAAGCAGAAGCTCTTGCTGGCGCCGGAGCCGGCCGCGAGGGTGCCATTGCTGGGGCAATTGTTGGTCTTGTTCGCGACTTTCGTGCCATAGCCGGCGGCCGAGAAGCTGTTACCCCGCGACGTCCGCCGGACGGTGACGTAGTCGCCGAAGCGGTTGATCGAGATGTCCGAGCTGGTGGTGGGAAAGACGACGAACTCGCCCCAGAAGCCGACCGCGTGCGAGGCGTCGTTACCACCGCCGCCGTAGCCGAGCGACATCGCGACATCGCCGTTCAGGTCCGATGCCAGCGATGGGTACGCGAACGCGATCGTCTTATTCCACACCTGCATCTGCGCGATCGGGCTGTAGTTCGACGCCTTCAGCACCTCGATCTGGATGTGGCTCTGCGGGAAGTTGCACTTGCCCGGCGTGCCGGCCGCCAGCGCGTAGCCGGCGCCCAGCGACCCAGCTCGTCACCTGACGCGCGGGCGCAGAGCCGAGCCGAGCACGGCGTTGCCCGGGAAGCCGAAGGCGAGCCAGTCGGTCCCGCTCGGCGCACTGGAGGAACGATCGCCGTTGCACCAGCTGTTGATCGAAACGTCTCGCCAGCGGTAGACGTTTTCGCTGTCCTTCATGCTGAAGATCCGCATCTTGCTGTTGCTGATGTGGCCGGCCCAATAGGCGGTGTCGCCGACGTTCTGGGTCAGGTGACCGCCGTAGGCCGAGGCGGAGTCCGACGGTGTCGTGTAGCCGATGTTGATCGACGAACTCGATGCGATCTGATTGAGCGGAATCCGCATCGCCAGCAGCCCGACGCCGACGTTGTCGACACTCACATACAGGGTGTCGGCCCCTACCGCCACGTCCGGATAGTCCATCGTGGGGTTGGCGGTCGGCAAGCCGAAGGTGGCCGAGGCCAAGTCCCAGTAGGTCCATGTTCCGCCACCTGCGACGACCGCCGGCGTCGCGGACGCGATGCGCAGCTTGTCCGTGCCACACAGACCACCGCACGTTCCGCTGAACTGCATCAGCCAGATGAATCGGTTGATCTTGGGCACGTATTGGATCACTTGGTCGCAGCACATTCCGCCGTCCAACTGGACGCGCCAGCCACCCACCGTGGTGAACGTCGGTCCGCTCGGGAAGATCGTCGTCGGGTCCAGCAGGCTGAACGTCGAGCCACCGTTGGTCGATACGGCGCCGAACGACTTCCAGTTGCCGGTCGTCAGGGCCACTTTCCCGCTGGTGTCGCCACTCGAGTCGACCGGCAGGCTACAGCCTCCACTGCGACAGAAGTCGACCGTGTTCTGAAGGGAACTATTGACACTGAAGCCGACCGAGGCCTCGTGAGCTCCGCGGCGGGCCCTGATCGCCACCGGTCGCACGGTTGGCGCCAGCTTGCCCCGGACCGGCGCACCCGGGGCTCGCCACGCGGAGTCCTCATTCGCGCGCTCCTCGCCGTTCGGTGAGGTGAAGGGTTTGAACTTCCCGGACTTATGCGGCCGCACGACCGCGCTGCGGATCCGCCTCGCGCCGGGTGCGCGTGGGATGCAGCTCCTGGCCCCGGCGCGTTTCGTCGTCCGGCACTTGTTGACGTCGAACTTGGGAGGACGCGGGTGGTTGACAGCGCCGCCGGCGGTCCAGATTGCCGCGGCCCACAGCGCTACGAGGGCCACAATGGCCAGCACGCTCAAACCTGTTATGCGCCGCGCCCACATCCCCCCAGCGACCGTAGCGCTTGGGCGCACGCCGGTGGGGTTTCTTTTACGCGCGAGTCGGAGTGTGAAGCCGTCACCCAAGGTGGGCTTGCGCCGGCGGCACTGGACCGATGAAAATCGTCGTCAGATGGGGTCTGGAGGGCAAATGCGCAAATGGGAGACACAGGCGTTGGTTCCTGGCTCGCCGTCCGCGGTACTCGAGCTCCTGACCGAGCCCGATGCGATCGCGGAGTGGGCACCCGTACCGTTCGAGATCGTTTCGATCGCCGACCGCCGGCTCCGCACTGGAAGCCGGGCGTGCGTGGCGGGCCGGCTGGCCGGCCGCGCGGTGGAGTTCGAGGTCATCGTGCACGAGGCGTCGCGCGATCGGTTGGCCCTGGCCGCGGACGGGCCGATCTCGATCGACGTTCAGTACGTCCTGCGACCGGTGCCCGGCGGGAGCGACGTGACAGCGTCGGTCTCCGTCGACGGCAGTGGCCTGTTCGGCCGCGTGCTGGCGGGCGCGACCGAGGCGCTGCTCGCGGCCGGTGTGCTCCGCAGCACGCTCGAGCGGCTCGGGCGCCAGCTTCAGCCGCTCGCGGCGTAGCGAGGCGCCTGTTATGCGTCGTGGGCGCTCACGTCGCTGTCGAGCTCACCGGCGAAAAGCTCATAGAGGCTGTGGATTCCTCACCACGATTTCACGCAGGATCGTGCGCAAAGTCACACGGTCGGTCTTAGGTGTGCTGGGATACCGGCGGGCACATTTTCCGATATCGCCGATTGGGGCAGGCGTGGGACTCTCGGTTCGCAGGCTCACTGCATCTTTCGTGATCGTCGTCGCGGTGGCGCTGGGCGTCACCGCGCTTCCGGCGATGGCAGTAACCGCAGACGCGTCACAGGCGCAGTGTGCCCTGGCGAACGCGCTACAGAAGGATGGCGAGCGGCAACTGGCCCACGCCGCCTACCTGAAGGCGCTCGCTGCCAATCCCAAGAGTGACTGCGCCAATCAGGGCGTAAAGGCAACCGTGGCGCACAGCACTTCCTCGTTCTGGACCAACGCGGGCAGCGTCCCCGCCGCCGCAGCGGTTGCAGTTGGCGCGGTCCTGCTCGCGCTGCTTCTGCTGGGAGTCGCCATCCTGCTCTGGCTGCAGGTTCAGACCCGCACCCGGTGGCTCCGCGATCGCTGGCCGGCAGACCGAATCCGGCGCCCGGTCTTCTCGGTGTCGCCGCTGACCGACACGGGGACAGAGCCTCTCGGCTCGGCCGTGGCAGGCCTGATCCGCAGCCGCGTCACCTGGCGAACCGACCGGTTCGGCCTGAACTTGGTCAGCGGCCAGGCCAGCGTCGCATCCGCGTTCAGTGGACTCGGCGACATCTCCGGAGAGGCCAAGGCCGCTCTGGCCGTGATCACGTTTCTGACTGCGCTCCTCCCGCGCCGGCGCTTCGAGTTGAGCGGGCAACTCCAGCCCGCGGGCGAGGAGGGAGTCGGGATCAGCCTCGAGCTGAGCAAGAACGGAGATGCCGAGGCGCTGACCTCGGTCTGGGCGGCTTCCTACCACCTGACGGGTCGGTCGAACCCGAGCGCGTATCAGCACCTCGCCGTCGCCTGCGCCGCCTGGGTTGACATCTGGATGACCAAGGCTCTCGGCGGCGGCGGTCTGGTGACTCGCGATCCGCAGAGCTGGGCATTCTTCCGTAGCGGCATGGACGCTCAGCGTCTGGGTGACCGCGACCGCGCTCGGGCGCTCTACGAGCAGGCCCTCGCCGCCGACGGCACGAACGTCGGGGCGATGGCGAACCTCGGAATCCTGTGTCGCCGGGCGGGGCAGTACCGGGACGCCGAGGATTATCTGACCCGCGCACTGCGGCGGACCGAGGGCGACAAGATGGCGGCGGGCATTGCCCCGGCCGAGAACCCGGACTGGTACCGGATCAAATACCAGCTCGCCGCGCTGTACACGAACTGGGCGGCCGCGAGCGAGCCGGGTCACAACCGCGACGAGCGCGCTGATCGCGCTTCCCTGGAGGCCAAGGCCCTGGCCGACGACACGCTCGCCGAGCTCAGCAGCCTCGCCAACCCGAAGCGGCACCGGGGCGGCGCGCCGACCACGTACCTGACGGACACCCTGCGTCCATTCCTGGAGGGGACGATCGAGCCCTGCATCTTGACGCTGCTGGCGGGGGCGGTCCCACTCAAGCCGCGAGGAGACCAGTCGCCCGATGACCGGCGGCCGGGGCGCGAGGACATCCGTGCATCGCTCCGGGCGGACACGATCGAGCCATGGGATCTGATCGCCTACGTCGAGCTGGGTCCGCACCGCCCGCCCGAGGCCCAGTACAACCTGGCCTGCTTCTACACCCGTGTCGGGGACCTGACCACGGCATCGAGGCGGCTGCTGCGAGCGGTCCGGGAAACTCAGCGCCAGGAACGCCAGCGTCTGATCGATGCCACGCTGCGCGACCCGGTGCTGACCCCACTGTTGGAGAAGCGCCCCGGCCTCAAGGGGAAGCTGTACGAGATGGTCGACACAGAGACGCCGCCGGCGGACATCGAGCAGCTCAAGCAGCACTTCGACCTCCAGGACCGGACGATCAGCCACTTTCAGTCGCTGGGCTGGAATGTCGACTGGAGCATCGAGAACAAAGACATCGACATGACCGCATCGAACGACTCCCAGACGGTGCTGATCAGGCTTCCGGGCCCGACGTCCTCGGGCGAGACCGTCGACGCGATGTTCGGCGTCGTTCGGCTGTACGAGCAGCAGCACCCCGACGTCAAGCACGTGAAGGCGTCGATGATCATTCCCGCCGTGACCAGCTATCCCGCCGACGCGATCGCCGCCGCCCGGAACCGCGGCTTGGAGGTCCTGCAGGACACCGGCCACGGCTTCCAGTCCGTCGGCCGACCCTGACCGCCGGCTCGGCTGAGCGCCGACTCAGCGCCGACTCAGCGCCGGCTCGGCGCCGGCGGGCGCCGCGGGAGCAGCGCGCGGAGGTCGCGCGCGCGCAGGCAACCCAGCCAAATCCCGATGCCTCGGCTCGATTCGTCCGCCAGCCGGAGCACGGCATAGCTGAACGGATCGAGCCCGGGGCGGTCGGCCAGCCAGTCGCGGACGATCATCGCGGTGAGCAGCAAAGCGAGCCGCCGGCGGCCGGTCAGCGGCGCGACGGGCGCCCACGGGCCAGCCAGCGCCCGGGCCACGTCCCGGGCCTCGTTGGCTGTTGTTTCGAACGCCATGCGAGCCGCCCACCTGCGGACGCCGGGCAGCCGGTCACCAAGGGAGCGGCGAAGACGCATGGCCCTGACCGCCGCGAGGACGACGATGGGCGCCGGCAGGCCGCCGAGCGCGGCGCCCCACGAGAACGCCGCGACGGGCGACAGGAACAGCACCGGCACCCGCTCGGGGTGGCGGCTGAGCAGCGGGGCGACCGACTCGTTGTATGCGATCCGGCGCCGGAGCCAGGCCGCCGGGCGGACGCGGTCCTCGTGGGCGACCACGACTGCGGGGTCGTAGCGGACCTGCCAGCCGGCGTCGTGCAGGCGCCACACCAGGTCGACGTCCTCGCCGAGCACGAGCCCCTCGTCAAAGCCCCGGCCGAGCGCGGAGCGCCGAGCCAGCATCGCGGCGCTCGGGACGTACCACACGGTGCTGTAGGGACGGACCAGCGAGGCGCGAGGACCCATGTCGAGCGCCGAGCGCGAGCGCTCGTAGGCCGCGATCGGACCGCGCCCGCGCTCGGACGAGGCGACCCGCGGCGCGACCAGCCCGACGGCGGGGTCAGCCAGGTGATCGGTCAGCCGCCCCGGGAAGCCGGCCGGCGGGACGCAGTCGGCGTCGAGGAACGCGACAAGTGGGGTGGTGGCGGCCTGGAGCCCGGTGTTGCGCGCCGCGGACGGGCCGCGGTTGGTCGGGTGGCGGACGTAGCGGGCGCCGATCTCCCGGGCGACCGTGGCGATCGGGTCCGGGTCGGGAGAGCCGTCGTCGACCACGATCACGCTCGGGCCGCCGGCGAGCGGGGCCAGGCACGTCCGGAGTCGCTCGGGATCGGCGTACACGGGCACGACGACGGTCACCTCCTCGAGCCCCTCGGGCGCTCGCGCCGGCGGGTCGGGTTGGGCGAGCCCCGCGTCGAGCAGGCGGCGGGCGAGCGCGCGCCCCGCGGCATCGTCACCCACCGGCTGACCGGTCAGCCAGCCTACGAGGAGGGCCGCACCTCGCGGGGACAGGGTGAGCGCCCGGAGCGGGGAGCCGCCGAGCAGGAGTTGGCCGTCCCGGAGCACCTGGGCGCCGGCGGCCAGGCGGACACGCCAGCCGGCGGGGACGGGCTCCGCGGCCGGCGGGCGCTCGGCCATCAGGCGGACAGGCCGCCGTCGACCGGAACCACGGTCCCGGTCACGGCGGAAGCGCCCGGCCCGCACAGCCACACCACGGCCGCGGCGATCTCGCCGGGCTCGAGCACTCGCCGCAGCAGTTGGTGGCCGGCGAACTCGTTCTGGTCTGCGAGGTCGTACACGTCGGCGCTCGCGGCGAGCATCGCCCCGCGGGTCGAGCCGGGGCAGACCACGTTGGCCAGGACCCCGGTGCCGGCCAGGTCGGCGGCCAGGCCGCGGACGTATCCGACCACCGCTGCCTTGGCCGCCGAATACGCGGCGAGCTGGGGCATCGCGCGCAGGGCTGCCGCGGAGGCGATGGCCACGAAGCGACCCTGCCCGGCGCTCAGCATGCCGGGGACCGTGGCCTCGGCCAGCCGGCGCGTGCCGTGGAGGCTCACGTCGACCAGCGTGCTCCACACGGTCTCGTCGGTGGCCCAGGCGAGCCCGCCGGCGATGACTCCGGCGGCCGCCACCGCGGCGTCGACGTGACGGCCGGCGAGGACGTCGGTCAGCTGCGCCCCGAAGTCGGGCGCGGCGACGTCGGCGCACAGCACTTCGGCGCCGCAGCGCCCGGCGAGCGCGTCGAGGTCGGCGGGCGACGGCATCGCGTAGTCGACGCCGGGCTGGGGCGAGCAGGCGTCGGCCAGTACGAGCGACCAGCCCTGCTCGGCCAGCTGCTCGGCGACCGCGGCGCCGATCCCCCGCGCCGCGCCGGTGATCACCGCGAGCTCAGGCATGGGCCGACTCTGTGACGAGGAGCGCCTTGAGCGCCGCCGTGCATCCCGCGATGAGCTCGGCGAGCAGCTGTTCCCCTTCTGAAGCCGTGGCGCCGTGGGGATCGCCGAGGACGCCGTTCGGGCTGACCGCGCGCATGCCCTCGGAGCGCAGACGATCCATCAGCGCGCTGACCGGCCGGGTTTCGCCGGCCGCGGCCGCCTCGTGGCGCACAGCGTGCGGATCGAGATACATGAGCAGCGCGGTCTCGGTCCGGCCGGCGTGGGCGTCGCCGCCGGATGGGCTGACGTGAAACACAGCGGCCCGACGGTCCTCGGCGTGCAGCCGCGTGAGCGCAGCATCGACCGCTTCCCGGTTGCCGCCGTGCGCGTTGACCAGCAAGACCGCGTCCCAGTCGCGCGCCGCGTCGCGGCCGAGCTCGACCAGCAACTCGCTCAGCGCGGGCGTTCCGATCGACAGCGTTCCAGGGAATCCGGCGTGTTCGCCGCTCGCGCCGAAGGCAATCGCGGGCGCGACCGACACGTCTTCGCGCACGCCCGCCGCACCCCGCGCCACGGACACCGCGATCCGGGTGTCGGTGTCCAGGGGAAGGTGCGGGCCATGCTGCTCGAGTGAGCCTATGGGGACGATCAAGGCCCGCCGCGCAACCCGATCAACCTGAACCCAATTCAGTTCAGCGAGATTTGTCACAGAGTGCTAAATTATCGCGCCCGACCATCCCGAGGAGAGGAGCACGGCGTGAGCGGTATCCCGGAGCAGCTCGAGAAGACCATCGCGGAGCCGACGCAGGAAGAGCCCGTGGCGACGCAGTCATCCGAGGAGGAGCTCGTGGTCGAGGACCTTTTGGTCGAGGACGTCTCGATCGATGGCATGTGCGGCGTCTATTAGCTCTGAGGACATCAGGCGGGCCGCACAGTTGGGCCCGGAGGTCGAGCTGAGGCCCGAGCGCTTCGGCGCCCTGGCCTACAACTTCGGAACGCGGCGGCTGTCGTTTGTGCGTCGCCGGGCTGACGCCGTCGGCTCGTTGGCCGACGAGTTCGAGACCGGACTCGACGCCCCGATCTGCCTCACCTGGGAGCTCACGTACGCGTGCAACCTCGCCTGCGTCCATTGCCTCTCGAGCTCGGGCCGGCGCGACCCGCGCGAGCTGAGCACCGCGGAGTGCATGGCGGTGATCGACGAGCTCGAGCGCATGCAGGTCTTCTACGTGAACATCGGCGGGGGCGAGCCGACGGTGCGGCGCGACTTCTGGGAGCTGGTCGACTACGCGGTGGCGCATCACGTCGGGGTGAAGTTCTCGACCAACGGCTCGCGGATCACGGCAGAGCGCGCGCAGAGGCTCGCCGCCACCGATTACGTCGACGTGCAGGTGTCGCTCGACGGCGCCACCCCCGAGATCAACGACGCGATTCGCGGCCCGGGCTCGTACGAAACCGCGATCACCGCGATGGAGCGTCTGGCCGGCGCCAGCTTCAAGGGCTTCAAGCTGTCGGTCGTCATGACCCGGGAGAACGTCTGCCAGCTCGACGCGTTCAAGGCGCTGGCCGATCGCTACGGCGCCCAGCTCCGGATCACGCGCCTGCGTCCGTCCGGACGCGGAGCCGACGTGTGGCAACAGCTCCATCCCACAGCCGCGCAGCAGCGTGAGCTGTACGAGTGGCTGCTGGCCCACGGCGAGGATGTGCTGACCGGCGACTCGTTCTTTCACCTGAGCGGCTACGGCGAGTCGCTGCCCGGGCTGAACCTGTGCGGCGCCGGCCGCGTGGTGTGCCTGATCGACCCGATCGGCGACGTGTACGCGTGCCCGTTCGTGATCCACGACGAGTTCCGCGCCGGCAACGTGCGTGATCCGGGTGGCTTCGCGCGGGTGTGGCGAGAGTCCGACCTGTTCGCGGAGCTGCGCGGGCCCCAGAACGCGGGCGCGTGCTCGAGTTGCGGCCTGTTCGACAAGTGCCGGGGTGGGTGCATGGCGGCCAAGTTCTTCACCGGGCTGCCGCTGGCCGGGCCCGACCCGGAGTGCGTGCTCGGTCACGGCGAGAAGCTGCTGGCCGCGCGCGGGGGCGCGCCGGTTCCGAAGCCTTCAGTGGACATGTCGAAGCGGCGCCGGCCGGCGCGGGCCTGCGACGAGAGCCCGCTGGAGATCGTTCCGGCGCGGTGAAGCTCGGCCGCAACCCGTGGTTCGAGTCGGTCGCGGTCGCCCAGCGCCGAGCCAAGCGGCGCCTGCCGAAGTCGGTGTACTCGGCGCTGATCGCGGGCTCGGAGGCGGGCCTCACGCTGGCCGACAACACCGCCGCGTTCCGGGAGCTCGGCTTCGCCCCGCATGTCGGGGGTGCGCCGGCTCAGCGGGCCATGAGCACGACCGTCATGGGGCAGGAGATCTCCCTGCCGGTGATCATCTCGCCGACCGGCGTGCAGTCGGTCGACCCCGAGGGCGAGGTGGCGGTGGCGCGGGCAGCGGCGGCGCGCGGGACCGCGATGGGTCTCAGCTCGTTCGCGTCAAAGCCGATCGAGGAAGTCGTCGCGGCCAACCCGCAGACCTTCTTTCAGCTCTACTGGGCGGGTGGTCGCGAGCAGATCGCGGGGCGGATCGAGCGCGCGCGAGCCGCCGGCGCGCGCGGGCTGATCCTCACGCTCGACTGGACGTTCTCGCACAGTCGCGACTGGGGCAGCCCGTGGATCCCCGACAAGCTCGATCTGAAGGCGATGCTCCGCCTCGCCCCCGAGGTCCTGACTCGCCCGGTCTGGCTCGCGGACTGGGCGCGCGCCGGTGGCCCGCCGGACCTGACCGTGCCCAACGTAACGCCCCGCGGCGAGCCCGCGATCACATTCTTCGGCGCCTACGGCGAATGGATGATGACCCCGCCGCCGTCCTGGGAGGACCTGCGCTGGCTGCGCGAGCAGTGGGACGGGCCGTTCATGCTCAAGGGCGTGATCCGGGTCGATGACGCGCGGCGGGCGATCGACGCCGGCTTCAGCGCGATCTCGGTCTCCAACCACGGCGGCAACAACCTCGACGGAACGCCGGCATCGATCCGTGCGCTGCCGGCGATCGCCGAGGCGGTCGGCGACCAGATCGAGGTGCTGCTCGACGGCGGCATCCGCCGCGGCGGCGACGTGGTCAAGGCGCTCGCGCTGGGCGCCAAGGCGGTGATGATCGGCCGCGCGTATCTGTGGGGCCTGGCCGCGACCGGCCAGGCCGGGGTCGAGAACGTGCTCGACATCATGCGGGCCGGGATCGACTCGGCGCTGCTCGGGCTGGGTCGCGCGTCGACCGCGGAGCTCACGCGGGACGACGTGCTGGTCCCGGCTGGCTTCAGCTCTCGTGGATGACCACGCCGCGGACGTTCTTACCGGCCAGCAGGTCGCGATAACCGTCGTTGACCTGCTCGAGCGAGTAGCGCTGGGTGATGATCTCGTCGAGCTTCAGATGGCCTGACTTGTAGAGCCCGAGCAGGTTGGCCATCTCGAAGATGGGGTTCGAGCCGCCGGCCAGCGAGCCCTGGATGCGCTTGTGCCACCCGACCATCGGCGAGCCGGTGAGGCTGATCGAGTGATCGTCGGCGGCGCTGACCGAGGTCAGAACGACCCGGCCCGCCTTGCCGATCAAGCTGACCGCATCGGCGGTGATCTCGGCGTCGAGCACGGCGACGGTGACCACCGCGAGGTCGGCCATCTGGCCGCGAGTGAGGTCGACGAGCTGCTCGCGCGCCTCGTCCGCGCTCTTGAACGCGTGGGTCGCGCCCAGGCGCTTGGCCATGTCGAGCTTCAGCGGGTTGGGGTCGATCGCGACCACCCGGGTCGCGCCGGCGTAGCGCGCGCCCTGCACGGCGTTGATGCCCACGCCGCCCACCCCGAGCACGACGACCGTCTCGCCGGCCCGGGTCTCGCCGGCCCGCACGGCCGAGCACCAGCCGGTGGTCACGCCGCATCCGACCAGGCAGGCCACCTCGAACGGGATGTCGTCGTCGATCTTCACGACCGAGTACTCGGACACCACGGTGTGGTCGGAGAACGTGCCGAGTGCGCAGAACCCACCGAAGTCCTCGCCGTTCTTGTGGAAGCGGAACGTCTCGTCCTGGAGGCAGCCCACCCCGGCGTACAGGCCGCGGTCGCACAGGTTCTGGCGACCCGTCGAGCAGTAGCGGCACTTCCCGCAGGCCGGGATGTAGGAGGTGACCACGTGGTCGCCGGGCGCCACGCGGGTGACGCCGGGGCCGACGGCCTCGACGATGCCCGCCCCCTCGTGCCCGCCGACCAGCGGGAAGCGGATGTGGCTGCCGCCCTCGCGGCGGATGTGCTCATCGGAGTGACACAGGCCGGCCGCCTTGTAGCGGATCAGCACCTCGTACTCCTTGGGCGGGTCGAGGTCGAGCTCGGTGATCTCCCAGTCGGTGCCGGGCTTGTGCAGCACGGCCGCTCGCGTCGTCATGCTCGCCATTAGCGCTCTCTCCTCAGTAGTTCATGCCACCTGCGGAACCACCTCGGCGCCGATCAGCCGGAGGTGGTCGAGGTCGTCGATGTCGAAGATGTGCAGGTACACGGTCTCGCAGCCCTGGTCGGCCAGATCCTGAAGCGCGGCGGTCACCTCGGCCGGGGTGCCCACCACGCCGCCCGACAGCATCCGCTCGCCCGGCGCGCCGAGCCGCGCGAGGCGCTGCTGGGCCTCGCCTTTTGTCGCGCCGCAGATCACCTGATAGGTCGCGGACAGCCGCAAGCTGTCCGGATCGCGCCCGATCTCCTCGCAGATCCGCCGCACGTTCTCGAACCGCTCCCGGCTCCCCTTGCCGCCGCCGCTGTTGAACTCGTCGGCGTAGCGGGCGGCCATCAGCGGGGTGCGCCGCGGGCCGGTCCCGCCGATGACGATCTCGGGCCGGGGCTTCTGCACGAGCGCCGGGAAGTTCGTGCACTCCTCGAGCTGCCAGAACCGGCCGTCGAAGTTGAACGTCTCGCCCGGCGGGGTCTCCCACAGCCCGTGGATGATCTGCATCGCCTCGCTCAGGCGGTCGAACCGCTCGCCGATCGGCGGGAACGGGATGCCGAACGCCTGATGCTCGCGCTCGTACCAGCCGGTTCCGATGCCCAGGATGATCCGCCCATTGCTCATCTGATCCACGCTGGCCACGGCGATGGCCAGGTTGGCCGGGTTGCGGTAGGTACCGGCGGTCATCAGCGTGCCGAGCTTGACCGTGCTCGTCTCGCGGGCCAGCCCGCCCAGCGTCGTCCACGAATCGGTCGGCAGGTAGTCGGAATCGGTCGAGTCGATGCCCAGGTAGTGGTCCGAGCGGAAGAACGCGTCGAATCCCGCCTCCTCGGTGGCCTGTGCCATGGCCACGATCCGGTCGTAGGTAGCGCCGTGGCGGGGCTCCATGAGAACTCGTACCTTCATGCCGTCTCCTCCTCCGGTCGTGGCAGCGGGAACGGGGCGGGCCCGCCTCCATCGAGAACGAGCGTCTGGCCGGTCACGAACTCGGCGCCGTCACTGGCCAGGTAGCGCACGGCGGCGGCGACATCATCGGGCCGGCCAACCCGCCCCACGGGCAGGCGCCGGCCGCGCTGCTCCATCTCGGCGCGGACGTCGAGATCGGGGTCGAGGCTCAGGACCGAGCGGCTGGTGTCGAGCGCGCCGGGGGCGATCGCGTTGACGGTGATCCCGTACGCCGCCACGTCCATGCTCAGCGCGCGGGTCAGCCCGAGGATGCCGGCCTTCGAAGCCGAGTACGGGGTGGACCGCGGCGCGGCGATCACGCCGGCCATCGAGGAGACGTTGATGATCCGTCCCCACCGCTGAGCCCGCATCGGCGGGATGGCGGCGCGGCACATCAGCCAGGCGCCGCGCAAGTTGATCCGGATCACCTCGTCGAACACGTCGACCGGGATCTCGTCGATCACGTCGCGGTCGAGGCCCTGGGGCGCTGCGGCATTGTTGACCAGGATGTCGAGCCGGCCGAACCGGTCGACCGCCGCCTGCACCATGGCCTGGGAATCGCTCTCGTCGCCGATGTCGCCGAGCACTGGGATCGCCTGGCCGCCGGCTCGCTCGATCTCGGCGACCAGCGTGTCGAGCCCGTGCCACTGCGCCGGTTGCTCGCTGCCGACGATCTCCTGCCGGCGGTTTGGCACCCCGGTGGGCCGGCGATCGGTCACCACGACCGCCGCGCCGTCGGCGGCCAATGCGCGGGCGACCGCCTGCCCGCTGCCGTCGGGCTTGCCGCAGCCGGTTATCAGGGCCACGCGCTCGGTCACGACGATGCCCCCGCGCGGGCGACTCCGGGATAGGCGGCCCGGGGCGGACCGCCGCCGTCGACGCTCAGCACCTGGCCCGAGATCCACCGGGCCTGATCGCTCGCGAGAAACAGGACCGCGGCCGCGGCATCCCAGCAGTCGCCCTCGGTCTGCAGAGCCGCCATCTTGCGCCGCGGCTCGCGGGCCTCGGCCGGCAGGTTCTCGGCCACCCCGGCGGTCCACAGCGCGCCGAGCTCGACCGCGTTGATCCGGATCCCGCGCTCGCCGAGCAGGTAGGCGGCGCCGCCGGTCATCGACTCGAGCGCGGCCTTGCCGAGTCCATAGACCGTGCCGGCCCGCCGGGCGGCCACCGAGGCGATGTTGACGATCGCGCCCCCGGGGGCCATGACGCCGGCCGCGTGGCGGGTCATCTGCCAGGCCGACTTCAGGTTCAGCGTGATCAGCGCGTCGAACTGGGCCGGATCGACGTCGAACAGCTCGGCCGGGCTCCAGGCGGCGACGTTGTTGACCAGCGTGTCGAGTCCGCCCAGCGCGTCCCGTGCCTCGGCCACCGCTCGCGCGCATTCCTCGTCGACCGAGACGTCGGCGAGCACGGCCACGGCGTGGCCGCCGGCTCGTTCGATCTGCGACACGGTGCGCTCGGCTGCTTGCGGGTCGCGGTCGAGCACGGCCACGCTCGCGCCGTGGCGCGCGAACAGCCTCGCGATCGCCCAGCCGACGGTCCCCGGACCGCCGTCGCGCCCCCCGCCGCCCGTGACGAGCGCCTTGCGTCCGCTCATCCATTCCGCGCTCAGCGGCGCGTCGACGTCGACTCTCATTCCGGATAGTGCAATTCGATCGCGTCGGCCGGCACGGCGAGCGACTTGCCGAGGATCGCCCGCATCACATCGGGCGGCGCCAGGCAGTCCTCGCACGCCTCGGGCGTGGCCTCGATCCTGACCACCACCCGCTCGCCGTCCTCCTGGGCTTCGACGTCGTAGCCGTCGGCGGCCAGCATGTCCCGCACGTCCTTCAACCCCTGCTCGCTGAACATCGTCTCAACCTCCCTTAGCTGTCGCCGGCACCGGCGCGGGCTCGATCGGAACCGATGTGTTCGACCACTCGCCGAACACGCGAAAGACCATCGAAATCGCCGCGTTCCGCGCGCCGGCGACGACGATCGGAACGTCCTTGGGCGCGGTGAAGTACGGCGTGAACGTGCCGGCGGGGGCGCGCTCCTCGGCGCTCGCCGAGCGCGCGCCGGGACCGCTTCCCGAGATGCCGTCCTTGCCGGCGCGGCGCAGGTCGGCCTCGGTGCGACCGACGTGCTCGATGAACCAGTTCTTGACCTCGGCCTTGGAGTAGCCGGCGCCCGCCAGCATCTGCGCGTGCTCGGGGCAGAACACCACGCCGGCCGACTGCCCGCGGAAGATCAGCGAGCCGGTTCGCGAGATCGTGTCGGCGAAATCGTTCAACAGCTGCTCGGGGTCCTGGGTGTGGCGGTTGTCGACGAACTCGTAGGTCCGGGTCAGCGTGCACGACACGGCGTTCGTGCCGGGCTCGAGGCCGGTCTCCGTGGCCAGCGGCTCCCACGGGCTCTCCTCCTCGTTCTCGCCGAAGCAGATCGCCCAGCGCCCGGGGATCCCCTGGGTGGTCTGGTCGAACACGTGGGGGACGACCCCGAACGCGTTGCGGAGCATCAGGCCGAGCGCACGCGGGATCGTCGCGTTGGGCCGAAAGCCGGCGGCGAAGATGCCACCGGTGCTGTTGATCCCGAGCTCTGAGCGGATCGGGCCGTTGATCACGATCAGCGGCGCCGGTCCGCTGGTCGACTGCCAGCCGCCGCCCTTGGCCGCTCGGTCGCGCATCACCGCGTCCCAGGCGGCGAGGACGATCGGGAAGTACTCGGGCAGGCAACCCGCCATCGCGGCGTTGATCGCCGCGGTGCGCACCGTGCACTCCCGGTCGAGGTGGTCCATCCGCCACAGCACTTCGTCCGGATCGCGGCTCGTGTGGGCCAGGAACTGGTCGAGGAGCTCCTGCGACGCGGGAACAACCGGCAGGCCGTCGGTCCAGCCCTTCTCGTAGCAGTACTCGATCGCCTCCCGGGCGAGATCCGGATCGGGCGTGCTCATTGCGCGAGCAGCCTCGCCACCTCGGCGGCCACCGCCTCCGCGCGCTTGCGCACCTGCTCGGGCGTCAGCCCCGCCACCGGATGTGGCGTGGTCAGGTACCGGTAGCCGGCCGCTCCCTGCACTCCGGCCATCGCGTCGGCGGTGGCGATGAATGCGTCGGAGCAGATCACCGCCGCCGGCCTGCCGTTACGTTCGAAAAGAATTCCGTCGGCGACCGCCGACGCGCTGCACGAGCCTCAATCGCCAATCCCGACCACCACCACCTCGGCCTCGCGGCTCAGCTCGTCGACCAGCTCGGGTGACGCCGGCTGGGAGAAGATCTCCTTGCGGCGCAGCTGCACCTCGCCGGCGCCATAGCGCTCGCGCAGGACATCCGCCACCTCCTCGAGGAACAGGCGCGCGTTCTGCTTGCCGTTCTCGAGCAGGCCGATCCTCACGCCGCTCAGGTTTGCCGGACGGGACGCGAGGGCGAAGTCCGATGCGGTTTCGCGCTCGGTCAGTCCGGTGGGGTCAAGGATCGCGCTCGGCATGTCAGTCCTCCTTCGGGTCAGTCGTCTCCCTGCAAAAAGGCCCGAAACTCAGCCACTGGCAACCCGCCTCTGGGACATAAGCACCGGGGAGGTGCTTATGTCCCGGAGGAGGGGGCGGGGTGGGGCGCTTTCGGGCGTTATGCACGGGCGGATGGTCTCGTGGCTCTAGTGGTCGTGGATGAGGACGCCGCGGATGTTGCGCCCGGACAGCATGTCCTCGTAGCCCTGGTTGATGTTGTCGAGCGTGTAGCGGTTGGTGATCAGCTCTTCGAGCTTGAGGTCGCCGTTCTTGTACAGGCCGAGCAGACGCGGCATGTCGTACAGCGGATTGGCGCCGCCGAACAGCGAGCCCTGGATGTTCTTGTGAAAGCCGGTCACCGGTGAGCCGTGGAGCGCGAACGTGTCGCCCTCGCCGCCGACCGAGGTCACCACCACGCTCCCGCCCTTGCCAATCATGTCGATGGCGCGGCGCAGGACCTCGGCATGCATCACGCCGACGGTGATCACGGCGTGGTCGGCCATCTGGCCGCGGGTGCGGTCCTTGATGTACTCGAACGCCTCGTCCGGATCGCCGGTGGTGAACGTGGCACCGAACTTGCCCGCCATCTCCTGCTTGAACGGATTCGGGTCGACGGCGATCACGTGCTTGGCGCCGGCGTACGCCGCGCCCTGTACGGCGTTCATCCCCACCCCGCCGGTGCCGAAGATCACCACGGTCTCGCCGGCGCGCGTGCCGGCGGCGTACACCGAGGAGCCCCACCCCGTGGTCACCCCGCAGGCGACCAGCGCGGCGACCTCGAATGGCAGATCCTCATCGATCGGCACGCACGAGTTCTCGGGGATGACGATCCATTGCGAGAACGTCCCGAGCACGCACATCCCGCCGACGTCCTCGCCGTTCTCGTGAAAGCGGAATGTGCCGTCGGGGAACATCCCGGTGGCGGCGTTCAAGCCGGCGTCGCACATGTTCTGGTGGCCGGTCGAGCAGTAGCGGCAGTGACCGCACACGGGGATCCACGACGTGCAGATGTGGTCGCCCTCACGCACGCGAGAGACGCTGGGGCCCACCTTCTCGACCACGCCCGCTCCCTCGTGCCCGCCGATCATCGGGTAGCGGTACGGGCCGCCCTCGCGGACGTGCTCGTCGGAGTGACACAGCCCGCAGGCCATGACCCGGACCAGCACCTCGTGCTCCTTGGGCTCGTCGAGGTCGAGCTCGGTCACTTCCCAGCGCTGACCGGGGCCTCGAACGACTGCGGCGCGTGTCTTCACTGTGCCTCTCCTGTCGTAGACGTAGCAGCCCCCACGAGCTGCGGGGCCTCGATGCCGAGGAAGCGGAACGTGTTGTGCCAGGTGATGTCCTCGAGCACGTCGGGGGCGAGATCGAGCATGCGCAGCGTGCGGCCGCATGGCTGCTCGCGCGGCATGGCCGGGAAGTCGGAGCCGACCAGCACCCGCGTGTGCCCGACCAGGTCGATCAGGAAGCGCAGCGCTCGGCGGTCGAACACCAGCCCGTCGTAGTAAAAGCGCCGGGTGAGCTCGGCGGGCGAGGGTCCGTCGGGCGGGGACTCGGGTGGCTCCTCGTTCCACGTCTTGCCCCAGAACGTCATCGCCCGCGGGAGCATCATCGGAAAGCCCCCGGCGCCGTGGCTGAAGGCCAGGCGCAGACGCGGGTGGCGTTCGGCCAGGCCGCTGGTGATTATCCCCGCGCAGGCCAACAGCGCGTCGGCGCCGACCGCGAACGCGGCAATCGGGATCAGTCCGGCGGGCAGCCGCTCGCCGAAATCGGCGGGCATCGCGTGGATGAACACGGGCATCTCGAGCCGCTCGGCCTCGGCCCAGAACTCCTCGTACTCCTCGCCGTGCAGCGCCCGGCCGAGTACGTTCGAGGCGATCTCGACCGCCACCAGGCCGAGATCGCGCACGCGCGAGAGCTCGGCGGTGGCCAGCTCGGGGGCCTGCATCGGCACCATGCCCATTCCCCTCAGCCGCCCCGGATCGGTTCGCGTCAACTCCGCCACGAACTCGTTGACCCGCCGCGAGAGCTCCAGCCCCTCGGGGCCGGTCAGAGCGTAGTCGAGCAGCGGCGGCATCGGCGAGACGACCTCGGCATCGACGCCGCTGCGGTCCATCTCCTCGAGCCGGCGCTCGGCCGTGTAAAACGCGTCGATCGCCTTGAACTTCATCCCGCGGTCGTTCTCGAGCATTCGCGCGTGCGGGTCGTCGCAGGGGCCGATCTGCGGCCCGCGGTGGTCCTGAGAGCCGACCGGGTCCAGCGCCCCCGGGATCACGTGTGCGTGCATGTCAACCAGCATTGGCTGCCTCCTCTCGGCTCGCCGCGACGCCGGCCAGTGCAGACTGGGGTCCCCGCCCACCCAAATCGGGGCATACGCAAACGTGGACGGCGTCACCGTCGGCCAGCGCCTGGATCGCCGCCTCGGTGTCGGCCAGCTCGTACTTGCCGCTGTGCATCTTCTCGAGCGGGAACCGGCCCGACTCGATGATCCGGATCGCCTCGATGTATGCGTCGGCGTTGACCCCGAAGGCTCCGCGGACGGTCAGGCCCTTGTTGATCAGCCGGTCGGTCACGAGCTCGATCCCCTTGCCGCCCTTCAACCCGGCGAGCACGATCCGTCCGCTGTGCTTGACCGCCTCGATGGCGTCGAGCACGGGCTGCGAGGCGATCGGGGTGAGCTCGAGCACGACGTCGGCCATGGCGCCGTCGGTGATCTCCCGCACCCGCTCGACCACGTCCTCCTTTTCGACGTTGATCGTGTGATCGGCGCCGAACTCGCGGGCCAGGGCCAGCTTGTGCTCGTCCTTGCCGAGACCGGTGACGATGATCGTCCCCGCGCCCCGCGCCCGCGCGGCCACGACGGAGGTCAAGCCCCGCTGTCCAGGGCCCAGGATCAGGACGGTTTCACCCAGTCCCACCTCGCCCAGCATCGCGGCCCAGCGCACGCCCGCGCCGAGCGGGTTGAACATCACCGCGATCTCGGGCGGCAGGTTCTTGTCGATCTTGTGCAGGATCGCCCAGGGGTGCAGGTACATGTACTCCGCGAGGCCACCCCATAACGCCGGCTCGCGCGAGAGTGGCGTCATCCCGTAGGCGCCGTCGCGGTTGGGGCAGGACATGTAGCGCCCGGTCAGGCAGTAGTCACAGGCGCGGCATGGCCTGAGGATCTCCACGGCAACCCGATCTCCCACGGAAACGCCCCAGCGCTCGGCCGCGCGCCCGCCGATTTCCTCGATCACGCCAAGCGGCTCGTGCCCGGGGATCAGCGGGAACATCCCCGGCCGTACCAGGTGGCCGCGGTACTGCTCGACGTCGCTTCCGCAGATTCCGCACGCCTCGATCCGCAGCAGGCCGTCGTCGTCGCCGATCTTCGGTCGCGGGAACTCCTGGATCTCGTAGGCCAGCGGCCCGGTCTGAACGGCTGCACGCACTGAATCCATCTAGAACCCTCCCGGCATGGTCTCGTCCTCGTACAGGGGGATCAGCGGAATCGGCTCCGCCTTCTCCTCCGGTGGCGTGTAGCCCCAGTACTTGGCGCGCGCCCCGCCGTCGATAACGAAGTCACAGCCGGTGATCAGCCGCGCGTAGTCAGAGCACATCCACGCCACGCAGTGCCCGATGTCGGTCGGCGTGGAGGGCGCCATCGGCATGTTGTTGCGCACGTCGATCTTGCCGGTCGGACGCCACCAATCCGGGCGGTCGCCCGGCGGCTGGAAATGCCGGCGCAGCCCGCCGGACTCCGAAAGCTCGGCGAGCAGCTCGGGGTTGTCGGGCCGGGGCGCGGTCGGCGAGTAGGAGTTCACCCGGATCCCGTACGGGGCGAGGTCCATCGCGGCCGCGCGGGTGAAGTTGGCCAGCCCGCCCTTGTGGAACGCGTAGGCGATCACCCCGGCGCAGCCCTGCCAGGCATTCGAGGAGAGGATGTTGATCACGCTGCCCTTGATCCCGCGCTCGATCATCGAGATCGCCACGTGCTTGGTATTCAGGAACGTGCCGGCCCCCGCCACCCCAACAGCGCGATTCCAGAACTCGAGGCTCTCCTCGAGCACGCCGCGACCTCCCAGGACGGCGGCGTTGTTGATCAGGATGTCGATCCGTCCCCAGGCGTCGAGGACCTCGCCGACGTAACGGACGACGTCGTCTTCGCTGGACACGTCGCCAACCACAGCCATCGCGACATCGCCGTGGCGGGTGATCCGCTGAACGCTCGCCTGCGCGGCCTCCGCAGAGACGTCGTTGCATGCCACCCGCGCGCCGTAGCGCGCGAGCGCGAGCGAGATCCCGCTGCCGATGTTGGGTCCGGCGCCGGTGACCAGCGCGACCTTGCCTTCGAGCGAGACGTCCATGAAATTACGCCCGCCCGTCGATGATCACGCTCTTGACCTGGGTGTAGTCGAGGATCGACTCGGCGCTGACCGTCCGCCCGAACCCGCTCGACTTGTAGCCGCCGAACGGCGCGCCGATCACCCCGCCCGACCACAGCGTGTTGATCGACACCTGGCCGGCCTCGATCCGGCGGGCCAGCCGCACGGCCTTGCCCACGTCGCGCGTCCACACCGAGGCGACCAGGCCGTACTTGGTTCCGTTGGCGATCCGCAGCGCCTCCTCCTCGTCGTCGGAGCTGAGCACCGAGAGCACCGGGCCGAAGATCTCCTCCTGGGCGATCCGCATGTCGGGCTTGACCTCGTCGAAGATCGTCGGCTCGACGAAATATCCGCGCTCGTAGGCCTCACCGGCCAGCTTGCGACCACCGACGACCACGCGCGCACCCTCGGAACGCCCGCTCTCCAAATAGCCCAGCACCCGCTGCTCCTGCTTGGCGCTGATCAGCGGACCCATGTCGACGTCCTCGTACCAGGGACCGACGCGCACGCTCTTGAACTGGTCCGCCAACCCGGAAACCACCTGCTCGCGGATCGACGCGTCGACGACCACGCGCGAGCCGGCGGCGCAGATCTGACCGGTATTCAGGGTGATGCTCCGGGCGATGGTCGGAATGGCCTTCTCCAAAGGCGCATCGCGCAAAACCACCTGGGGTGACTTCCCGCCCAACTCGAGGTGCAGCGGGATCAGGTGCGACGCGCACGCCTCCATAACCCGCCGCCCGGTCTCCGGCGAGCCGGTGAAGCTCATGTGCCGAACGTCCGGATGGCGGGCGAGCGGCTCGCCCGCCTCGGCGCCGTAGCCCGTCACCACATTGATCACGCCGGGAGGGATGCCGGCTTCCAGCGCCAGCTTCACCAGCAGGAGGCAGGTCAAGGGCGCGTCCTCGGCCGGCTTGATCACGATCGTGTTGCCCATCGCGATCGCCGGGCCGGCGTCGTTCACCGTGTTCGGCCCCGGCGCGTTCCAGGGGATGATGCTCCCGCACACCCCGTAGGGCTCGCGCAGGGTCATCCCGATCACGTCCGGGAACGCGCTCGGCAGCGTCGACCCGGTGACCTTGTCGGCCAGCCCGGCCGTGAAGGTGAGAATGCCCGGCATCGGGCCGCCCGCTCCGGGCGGGCCCCACTTCGGCCGCCCGACCTCCATGCGCTCCAACAGGTCGATCTCCTCGGCGTGCTCGCGGCACAGCGCTGCCCAGTCGAGCAACAGCGCTCCGCGTCGGCTTGGATTCGTGTCGCGCCAGGCGGGAAACGCGTCCGAAGCCGCGGCGACCGCGTCGGCAACGTCGTCCGCGCTGGAGCGCGGAACCTGGGCCAGCACCTCGCCGGTGGCCGGGTTCTCGACCGGGATCGTCTCGCCGCCGCGGGCGGGCACCCATTCGCCGCCGATCAGCTGTGTGCCGTCGGTCAGCAGCTCGTGGACGTCGAGGGTGTCAGTTGGTCGCTGTAGGGTCATGGGGTCCTCCTGCCAGTTGGGCGGCCTCGCGGCCTGAGGGCGCGGGCGCGTCCCGCGACACCGGGAAGTGACACGCCGCGAAGTGCCCGTCGGCGAGCTTGCGCAGCGGCGGCTCGACCTCGG
Source organism: uncultured Solirubrobacterales bacterium (assembly GCA_963834675.1). Lineage (GTDB taxonomy): Bacteria > Actinomycetota > Thermoleophilia > Solirubrobacterales > Solirubrobacteraceae > Palsa-465. Next base: position 886,527 of record CAWICS010000004.1, on the reverse strand, counting down.
CGCACACGTCCTGGGCCCGGGGGCAGCGGGTCCGGAAGCGGCAGCCGCTCGGCGGATCGAGCGGCGAGGGCAGCTCGCCTTTGATCGTGTCGGCGACCGGGCGGCGGGTGGCGGTCGGCTCGGGGCTGGGGATCGACGCCAGCAGCGCCACCGTGTAGGGATGAAGCGGCTCGCGGTACAGCGACTCGGCCGGGCCGATCTCGACCAGCTTGCCGAGGTACATCACCGCGACCCGGTCGGACACCTGCTTGACCAGCGCCAGATCGTGGGCGATGAACAGATAGGCGAGCCCGAGCTCGGTGCGCAGGCGCTCGAGCAGGTTCAGCACCTGCGCGCGGATGAGCACGTCGAGCGAGGAGACCGGTTCGTCGCAGATGATCAGGGCCGGGTCCAGCGCCAGGGCGCGGGCGATGGCCACCCGCTGGGCCTGGCCGCCGGACAGCTCTCGCGGGCGCCGATTGCCGAAACGGGTGGGATCGAGGCCGACCAGCTCGAGCAGCTCGAGCACCCGCTTGCGCCGTTCGGCGCGGCTTCCCACCTTGAACGCGATCAGCGGCTCCTCGACCAGCTCCCGAGCGCGCCACTTGGGGTTGAGCGAGCCGAACGGATCCTGGAAGACCATCTGCACCTGGCGGCGGGCCTCGACCAGCCGCCGGCGCTTGAGGCCCACCAACTCGACCCCGCGCAGCTTCACCGATCCGGACTTTGGCGGCGGGGCTTGAAGGATGGCCCGGGCCAGCGTCGACTTTCCGGACCCGGTCTCACCGACCAGTCCGAGCGTCTCGCCGGTGTGAAGCGCGAACGACACGTCGGAGACCGCGTGCACGGTCCCGGCCTTGACGCCGCCGCGATCGCGCACGGTGAACTCCTGGACGACGTTCGCCACCTCGAGCAGCGGCTCGCTCATGACGACTCTCCGGACAGGCCGCAGGGGTGCCAGCACGCCCATAGATGCCCCGGCTCCTGCTCCTTGAACGGCGGCATGTGCTCGCGGCAGTGGTCGGTCACGTTCGGGCAGCGCGGCGAGAACGGACAGCCGACCTGCTCGCGCGCCAGGTCCGGAGGCTGGCCGGGCACGGCGGCCAGCGGGGCGTGGGGTGGGTTCTCCAGGCGAGGAATCGCGTCGAGCAGCGCGCGCGTGTAGGGCATCCGCACGTGCTCGAACAGCTTCTGCGTGGGGGCTCGCTCGACACCGCGCCCGGCGTACATGACCAGCACCTCGTCGGCGAACGTCGCCGCCAGCCCCAGGTCGTGGCTGATCATGATGAGGGCCATGCCGAGGCGCTGCTGGAGATCGCGCAGGAGCTCCATGATCTGAGCCTGGGTGGTCACGTCGAGCGCGGTGGTGGCCTCGTCGGCGATCAGCAGCTTCGGCTGGGCCGCCAGCGCGATTGCGATCATCACGCGCTGCCGCATGCCGCCTGAAAGCTGGTGCGGGTATTGGCGAAACCGCTCGCGTGCGGCCGGAAGCCGGACGAGCTCCATCAGCTCGACTGCGCGGTCGAACGCCTCGGCCTTGGACACGTCGTTGTGCAGGTGAATCGCCTCGGTGATCTGCGGACCGATCCGCACCGTGGGATTGAGCGAGCGGGCGGGATCCTGGAAGACCATCGCGATCTGGCTGCCGCGGACCGCGCGCATGCGCCGGTCGGACATCCCGACCAGCTCCGTGCCCTCGAAGCGGATCGACCCGGTCACGTGCGCGCTCTGGGGCAGAAGCGCCATGATCGCGCGCGAGCTGACGGTCTTACCGCAGCCCGATTCCCCGATCAGGCCGACGGTCCGCGCCCGCGGCACCGCGTAGGTCAGGCCGTCGACCGCCCGCACCACCTGACCGCCCTGGCGGAACTCGACCCGGAGGTCGGCCACCTCGAGCAGTGGCGCATCGGTGGGCGGGGCGTCGGTCGATTCAGCGCCGGTCGACGCCGCCGCCAGGCCGTTCTCGCCGCTCATTGCGCGCTCCAGCGCGCTCGGAGGCTCTCGCCGAGCAGGTTGAAGCAGATCACGGTGATGAACAGCGCCGCGCTCGGCAGCATCGTGAACTTCGGTTGTGCCGAGAGGATGCCCTGGCCGGAGGCGATCATGTTGCCCCAGCTGGGGGCGGGTGGCGGAATCCCCAAGCCGAGGAAGCTGAGCGCGCCCTCGAGCACGATGATGATGCCGATCCCGAGCAGCGCGAACGTGATCAGCTCGGGCAGGATGTTCGGCAAGATGTGGCGCAGCAGCGTGCGCGTGTGTCCAGTGCCGGACAGGCGGGCGGCGACGATGTAGTTCTGCTCGCGTACCCGAAGCGTGGCCGCCCGCGCGATGCGAGCGAGCGCCGGGACGCTGAAGAACGACAGGGCCCAGATCGTGTGGACCAAGCCCGGCCCGAGGCGCTCTGCGATGGCCACGGCCAGGACCAGCGCGGGGAACGCGATCAGGACGTCGAGCACGCGCATGATGAGGCTCTCGCGCCACCCGCCGACGTAGCCCGCGAACGCACCGAGCAGCCCGCCGATCACGAGGCCGATGGCGGTCACCCCGAGCGACACCTCGAGCGAGGCGCGCCCTCCGTAGAGCAAGCGCGACCACTCGTCGTTGCCGGTCGCGTCGGTGCCGAACAGATGACCTGGCGAGAACGAGGGCAGGTTCGAGTTGAGGATCGACCCGCCGGTGGGCGGCGGGACCGGGCCGATGATCGGCCACAGGAAGCACAGGAACAGGATCGCCAGGACCAGGAAGGCCGGAATCCAGATGCCGCCGATCGTGCGCAGGCGGCCGAACCGCCCGCCGACGACGGTGGGCGGTGCCACCATGCCCGGGTCGAACGCGCCCGGGACCGCGGTCTCAGTTGGTGGCACTGCCATATTTCACCCTCGGGTCGAGCGCCGCGTACAGCAGGTCGGCGATCAGGTTGCACACCACGACGATCAGCGCGAACACGAACACCGCGCCCTCGATCACCGGCACGTCGCGCGTATTGATCGCCGACAGGAGCTCGTGACCGATGCCGGGCAGGCCGAAGATCTCCTCGATGATCACGGTCACTCCGAGTAGCGTTCCGAAGTTCAGCGCCACCGCGGTGATCAATCCGAACGACGAGTTGCGCAGGGCGTGACGAGTGAGGACCCTCCAGGACCCCGCCCCCTTGGCGCGGGCAGTGGTGACGTAGTCCTCGCTGCGCAGCTGCTGGATCAGGTCGGCCCGCAGCTGACGGGTGTAGAAGCACATCAGCGAGAGGGCGACCGATACCGCCGGCATGATCAGGAACTTGATGTTGGTGCCGATGCCCCTGCTCGGCGGCTCCCAGCCCAGCGCCGGCAGCCAGTTCAGCCTGACCGCGAAGAAGTAAACGAGGATCAGGGCCAGCACGTAGTTGGCGATCGACAGACCGGCCATGCTGAACACCATGGCCGCCCGGTCGAAGACCCCGCCGGGTTTGCGTGCCGACAGCAGCGCGATCGGCACCGCGAACACCAGCGCGATCAACACCGAGAACGCGACGAGCTCGAAGGTGATCGGCAGGTCACTGCCCAGAATCGATGTGACGCTCTGGCCGCTGGTCAGCGAGTGACCGAGGCTGCCGCTGAGAAGGTCACCCAGCCAGTGGAAGTAGCGAGTCAGCAGGGGCTTGTCGAGGCCCAGCTGGACCGAGAGCTGATGCACCTCCGCGGGCGTCGCGTTGATGCCCAGCTGTTCCTGGGCCGCGTTGCCCGGCAGGTGATTGATGACCACAAAGGTGAGGAATGTCACTCCCCAGAGAACCGGGATGGCCAGCAGCAGCCGCCGGCCCAGGAACCGCAGCATGGGCGATGAGGTCACTCGTGCGAGCGCCCCCGCCCGCGCCCCGACTCCGGGCGCGGGCAGGGGCGCCGACGCAGTGCTACTCATCCCTGCAGCCTGCCATGTCGAGTCCCATCAAGAGGCGGAGACGTCCTCCCACAGGATCTGCGGGTTGACCGCCACCGACGGGATGGGCGTGGTGAGGCCCGGGCCCTGGGCGCCCTTGGCGACGTTCGAGCCGGAGATCGGGAACAGGAACGGGCCGTAGGCGTTCTGGGCGATGTAGGCCGCCGCCTGGTCATACAGCTTCTTGCGCACGGCCGGGTCGACCGCGCCCCCTGCGCCAAGGATCAGCGCATCGAGTTTCGGGTCGTGGACGCCGCTGAACGGAGAGGCGCTCAGGAACCGGAAGCCCAGGCCGACGCCGGCGCCGGGATCCCACGCGCCCGCGGTCTGGAAGGCGATCTGCCACGGACCCGCGAACTGCTTGATCAGCTCGGCCAGGCCATAGAAGTGGATCGACGCGTTGATGCCGGCTTGCTTCCACATCTCCTGCATGGCCACCATCATGGGTTGGGTCTGGGGCTGCGTGATCGTGAAGTAGTTGATGTTCAGACCACCAAGCTGCTTCACGAGCGCCTTGGCCTTGGCCAGGTCGTAGCCGGGGTAGCCGGGCACGGTCTGCTCGTAGAACAGGCCGGCCGGGGCGGTGAAGGACTCGGTCACCGGATACTGGTTCCCGAACAACTTCTGGTCGAGCAGCGCCGCGTCGGTCGCGTAATAGATCGCCAGTCTCGCCCGCTTGTCGTTGAACGGCGGGATCTTGGTGTTGAACTGGATGTCGTACGGCGAGGTCGACGGCTCCTGGGTAACCGTTGCGCCGGCCGACTTGAACGAGTTCACCAGCTGGCGCGTGCTCATCCCTTCGTACGCGTTGCCCTGGCCGGCCTGAATCGCCTCGAGTGCGGACTCGTCGCCCGCAGTGGTCTTGACGGTCAGCTGGTCGAGCAACGGATGCCCGCTCTCCCAGTAGTTGGGGTTCTTCTTCAGCACCAGTGTGTTGCTGAGCGTGTCCGAGACGACCGTGAACGGACCCGCACCGACGGGCTTGAGCTTGAACGCCTGCTCACCCATCTTCTTCAGGGCGGAGGGCGACGCGATCCACGAGAAGTTGGAGTCCTGCAGCTGGTCGATGAATGCGCCGTCGGGTGCCGCGAGCTTGATCTGGACGGTGCTCGGGCTCGAAGCGGTGATCACCGGCTTGCCGGGGAGAACCGGCTTGCAGGTACACGGAGACGCCAGGTCACGTGTCCAGTTGAACACCACCGCCTTAGCGTCGAGCGGCGTGCCGTCGGAGAACTTCACATTCGGTCGCAAGGTGATCGTGACCGTCTTGCCGCCGTCGGAGAACTTGTAGCCGGTGGCCATGTCACCGCGGAGCTTGCCGCCCTCGGCGAGCTCCCACAGCTCGCCGTAGATCGCGTCCATCTGGGTCTGGTCCGCAGCGCCGTTGACGTTCGTCGCGGGGTCCAGGCCGGCGGGCCAGTCGCCGGCGAAACCGGCGCTCTCGAGCACGGTGATCGATCCGCCCGACTTGGGTGTTCCGGTCGACGACGAGGACGATGATGACGAAGAGCCCGACGAGCCCCCCGACGCCGCCGACGACGACTTCGACGATGAGGAACCTCCGCATGCGCTCACGAACGCGGCAATCGAAAACAGGCAGGCCGCAACTGCTGCAAGCCTGCGGAAACGGATGGCATCGCTCATCCTGGGCTCTCCCTCCTCGTGCAGCGTATTCGCCGGCGCTGCCCTTAGACACCATGCATCAAAGGGGGGCAACGCGGCGCCGATGTTAACACGATTGTCAACGATCTTGTGGTGCGTTTTGGCCCATCTACGCAGGTGGAATGAAGGCCGTGCACGGACCGTCAACTTCGCCGTTTGTCCCTAACTGAACATCAATGTGGAGGGGTGACTGCGTACAGTGCGCGGAGCCCCGGCAACAGGTAGTCGGGGAGGTTGTGCTCGGTCTGCAGGCTGTCGAGCCAGCCGGGGTCGTCGGCCGCCGTGAGCGCGTCGAGCGGGGTCGGCGAGAGCATCGCGGACAGCGGCTCCTCTGGGGCGCTCGCCCCCGCATGGTCCCGGGGCCCGGTGATCGCTCCCTCCAGCGGAAGGTGCGGGCGCTGGGTGAATGCGGTGTGCTCGAATTCGTCGAGGGCGAGGCGGGGATGCCCGGCCTGAACGTCCGGGGCGGCGGCCAGCGGCTCGAGACCGGCGCGCCGTGGCTGGGCCGCCTCCTGCTCGACCCGCAGCGCCTTGATGTTCTCCAGGGCGTCGGTCAGCTTCGTGGTGGCGTCGGCCAGGCTCAGAGCCGCCACGTCGGGATCCTCCGTGGTCTGGGTGAGATACAGGACGCGCGGCTCGCCTCCGACCGTCAGGGTTTCCGCTCCCGGCCCGTCTGCGGCCATCAGCGCGGGGGTGCCGTAGCGCGGGGTGCCGTTGATCACCACGAGCTGGACCGTTCGCTCGTCGCCTCCGAACAAGGGGCCGACCGGTGCGCTGTCGTCCCGACCGGCCACCACCACCAGGTCGGCGCGCTTGCCGACCGTTAGCGAACCGAGCTCCTTGTCCCAGCCGACGATCTCAGAGGCCCCGAGCGTGGCCATGCGGACGAGGTCCCCGTCGGCGAACGGATTGCCGTTGTTCTGGCTGTAGACGCGGGCGACCTTGAGCTCCCCGAACAGGCTCTTGGAACCGCTGGGCGACCAGTCCGACCCGAGCCCGATCTTGAATCGGGTCTCGGCGGTGTTCGCGGCGAGCGCAGCCGCGACATCGGCGGTCGCGCCATAGAGGAGGAGGTTCGAGAACGGCGACCACACCATCGACGCGCCGTGCGAGGCCATGACCTGGAAGTCGGGCGGCTTCAAGGCCACGCAATGGATGCCGGCCAGCGCGGGGGTGATTGCCCAACCGCCCCCGTTCGGGAGCGCCAGCGCCTCGAAGTGCTTGTGCGCGGCGTCGTCCGTGCCCTCGCTCAGGTGGAGCAGGAAGCATTGCTTGGCCTTGAGCTCGGCCAGGAACGCCTGCGGGTCGCTGGCCTGGACGTCGGCGATCCGGCTGCCGGCGTCGGGCAGCGCCGGATCATCGGTCTGCTCGACGTTGCGAACGATCCCGCGGTAATAGCGCCGGATGCCCGGTGCGCTGAACAGGGCGATCCCCTGAGTGGTGGTGACACCGCCGATCAGCGCCTTGCACTCGACGTAGCGGACCAGCGCGGGCAGGAGGGCGGTTGCCTCGCCGATCGTCTTCATCGGCGCGGTGACCTTCTGGTGGTACTCGGCCGAGTTGCCCCAGGTGTCGCGGTTCGTGTAGCGCTGCGGCACCTGCCAGAGCGGCAGCAGGTTGTACGCGACGTGGTTGTGCAGGTCGATCAGCCCTGGGAATACGGTCCCGCCGGTCTCGAGCGGCGCGACTCCTTCGAACCCCGGTGGGGTGGCGTCGCCCGGCTGGGTGATCGCGGCGATCTGACCCTCGTCGATCCACACCACGCCGTCGATGGCTCCGGGCCGGTTCGGGTCCATGGTCACGAGGCGTCCGGCCAGCGCCCACTTGGGGCCGGCGGCGGGGTCGATCGGCCCCGGTTTCGGTCCGCCCCGTGCGGCTTGGTTTGCCACGACGCCTACCGTACACTTAAGGCGCGGACCGTTCCATGACGCACGCCTTCGACCCGGGGCCGGTCGGCGAGCCATATGCATCGCTTGTCGGCGCGTACCCGGAGGCCGACGTCTACCCGGCGGACTCGTTCCGCGTCGAGTGGGGGCCGATCTTCCACCGGGGCCGTCTCGACGGGAGCGCCCGCCTGTTGGTCATCGGGCAGGACCCCGCGCAATCGGAGGCGGTCGTGCGCCGGATCCTGGTCGGGGAAGCCGGTCACCGGACCCAGGGGCTGATGGCCAAGCTCGGGTTCAATCGCAGCTACGTGCTGGTCAACACGTTCCTCTACTCGGTGTACGGCCAGGCCGCGGGAGAGCAGCACAAGGACGACCCGGGGATCGTCGACTACCGCAACGAGTGGCTGAGGGCGATCTTCGGGGCCAACCAGATCGAGGCCGTGCTGGCGCTCGGAGCGCTGGCCGACGACGCGTGGCAGAAGTGGAAGCAGACCGACGTCGGGAAGAGCTACTCGCCCGGATACCAGCACGTGACCCACCCGACGGAGCCCGAGTCGAGCTCCGGCGGGGATCCGGCCAAGCTCAAGGCGGCGATCACCGCGATGCTCCAGAACTGGAATCAGGCGCTCCAGGTGCTCCACCCCCTGATCGAGCACCCCGACACGCCGGGTCCGCTCGTGCCCTACGGCGATGCGTTCGCACCCGGGGACCTGGTCGAGATCCCCGACTACGACATCCCGGCCGGGCTGCCCGACTGGATGCGCTCGCCGGACGCGTGGGCGCAGCGCGTCGGCGCGACCGCGGTGCAGAAGCGGGCCAACATCACGATCACGGTGCCGGGCGGCGTCATTACCTCCTAGGTAATCGACGCGCCGGTGGGCGGCTGGGATCGTGCCGCCCATGACAACACAAGAGCTCACATACGCAGTTCCCGCCCGCGCGCGGTGGACCGAGAGCCGCTGGCTGCCACTGCCCATAGTCCTCGCGGGGACGTTCATGGTCGTTCTCGACTTCTTCATCGTCAACGTTGCCCTGCCCTCGATGCAGTCGGATCTCGGCGCGAGCAACACCGCCGTCGAGTGGGTGGTGGCCGGCTACGCGCTGACCTCGGCCGTCTTCGTGATCACCGCCGGACGTCTGGGCGACCGCTTCGGCCGGCGGCGGATGTTCTCGTTGGGGCTGGCGCTGTTCACCGTTGCATCGGCCGCGTGCGGCGCCGCGGGCACGCCGCTCGAGCTGGTGGCCGGGCGGCTGCTGCAGGGCGTCGGTGCCGCGCTGCTGACTCCCAACGTGCTCTCGATCGTCGGGGTCCTGTACTCGGGCGCCGACCGGGTCCGCGCGCTCAGCGTGTACGGGACCGTGATGGGCTTCGCCGCGGTCGGCGGCCAGCTGATCGGTGGCGCGCTCATCGCCGCCGACCCGGCGGGCCTCGGATGGCGCAGCTGCTTTCTCATCAACCTCCCGATCGGGATCGCCGCCCTGCTCCTGGCGCCCCGGGTTATCCCTGAATCGCGCCAGTCCGTAGCGCCGGGGCTCGACAAGGGCGGCACGTTGCTGGCCACCGCGATCTTGACCGCGATCGTGCTGCCGCTGCTCGAGGGCCGCCAGCACGGATGGCCGGCCTGGACGTGGCTGTGCCTGGCCGCGGCGCCGGTCCTGCTCGCCTGGTTCGTGGCTCACCAGCGTCGCCTGTCCCGCCGTGGCGGCAGCCCGCTGGTCGACATGACGCTGTTTCGCCACCGCTCGTTCAGCGCGGGCCTCGTGACCCAGCTCTGCTTCTGGGCCGGGCAGGCGTCGTTCTTCGTCGTGCTCGCGCTGTACCTCCAGAACGGCCGCGGGCTGCATCCTCTGCCGGCCGGGCTGGTGTTCACGATCCTGGCCGCGGCCTACCTGGTGGCGTCGATGCGCGCGCCGGCGCTGAGCGCCCGACACGGTCGTGGCGTGATCGCATGGGGCGCACTCGTGCTGGCGTTTGGCCACGGGCTGCTGCTGGCGGCGGTGGCGGACATCGGCGTGGGCGGCACGCTGCTCGTGCTCGTGCCCGGGCTCGTGCTGGTCGGCGCCGGGATGGGCTTGGTGCTCGCGCCGCTCGCCTCGACGATCATGCAGTCACTCGAGCCCGAGCGGGCCGGCGCGGCGTCCGGAATGCTCACCACGATGCAGAGCGTCGGCAACGCGATCGGCGTGGCGGTCACCGGAGTGGTCTTCTTCGGTGCCCTGCACTCGGGCTACTCGACGGCCTTCGAGCTCGCCGCGGGTGAGCTGGCCGTCCTGCTCGTGGGAGTCGCGGTCCTGACCCGGCTGTTGCCCGGTCGCGAGCCGGCGTGAGCGCCGCCACGACTGGCGCCATGACGTGCATAACACGGCACACCGGACCGCGAGGCCGAGCCGTGACGAGCTGTGCATCCCCCAGATGCATAACCCGTCACGCCGATGCGATTGCGGCGGCAGTGTCGTGTTGTGCACGTGTCGCTGGCTAGCTACTACCGCACAGCGCGGCCGACTCGACGACCGGGGCGACGGGAACCACGTTTTCCGGCTTGACCAGCCGGGGGCGGACGCGCAGGTAGCCGATCAGCCCGCCGAGGCCGGGGACCCAGAGCGCGATCGCGTGGTAGACGAGAACCGCCGCGGCCGCGTGAGCCGGGGCGACGCCGTACAGGGCGAGCGCGCCGGCCAGCCCGGCGTCGAGGACGCCGATGCCGCCGGGAATCGGAAGCGTGTTGGCGATGTAGCCGATGGTGTAAGCGAGGACGAGCGCTGGGATGCCGGGCGTCGGTCCGAGGGCTCGCAGGACGACCCACAGGACCGCGATGTCGAACCACAGATATCCGAGGGAGCCGAGCAGTCGCCAGTTGGGCCGGCGAAACGTGGTCTCCTCGGCGTCGAGCACGCCCGCGCTGATCGCGCGAATCCAGGCCGGCGTCCGCGGCCGGGAGCGAACCACGGCGGGGAGCGCGACGACGACGAGCGTGAGTACGCCGACGAGCAGGGTGGGAAGCACGACACGGGCAAAGTCGTGGGGACCGGACGCGCCGGCGATCAAGGCCAGGCCGGCGGCGATCACGGTGGCCGCGTTGACCGCGCTGGTCAGGAAGAACAACCCGCCGGAACGGCGGACGATCCAGTCGGTGGGGGCGCCGGCGAGGTGGATGAGCCAGCCGCCGATGGCCAGCCCGCCCGCCCCGCCGCCGGGAAGCAGCGCCCCGGTGGCCTGCTCGGTCCAGGCCAGCGCGCGAGCGTCGCGGCCCTGAAGGCGGTCGAAGAACCGCCGGAAAAGGACCACGAAGCTCAGATCGGAGACCAGCTCGAGCACGATCGCGAGGCCGAGCCAGATCGGGCTGATCTGCCCGATCTGGGTTACGACGCTGCGCAGTCCGGGGACCGACGCCAGCAGCGTGATCGCGAGCGCGGCGAGCAGCCCCAGCGAGGCGAGCTGCGTGACCACCTTCGGTCGCTTGGTTTCGGTGGAGAGGGCGGACATCAGTGCGCCAGCGCCGGAGCCATACCGGGCTCGATCTCGAGGGCCTTGGTGCCCCGCTCGAACAGCGACCCCGCGAGGACCGCGCCGATGGCGAAGATCGCGGCCGCCCAGGTGAACGCCGTGGTGTCGGCGTGCACGGCGGCGTGGGCGATCAGCGCCTGGCTGATGTGCGCGTGGGCGCCGGTGATGTAGGAGGTGAGCGCGCTGGTGGCGATCGTCGAGAGCAGCGCGGTGCCGAGCGAGCCGCCGATCTGCTGCGAGGCGCTGACCGTGGCCGAGGCGACGCCGGCGTCGGCGGGGTCCACACCGAGCGTGGCGCTGTTCATCGCGCTGGCCATCGACAGGCCCAGGCCGATGCCGATCGCGACCAGTGCGGGCAGGATCGCGGTCGCGTAGCTCGAGCTGACGCCGATCTGGCTCAGGTACAGCATCCCGATGGTGCCGAGCGACAGGCCGGTGACGACCAGCGGGCGAGGGCCGAACCGAGCGCGGAGCTTGTTGGTGGCCACCGCCGCCGAGATCATCACCGCGGCGGTCATCGGCAGGAAAGCCACCCCGGTCGCCACGGGGGTGTAGCCGCGAATCTGCTGCAGGTAGTAGGTGAGGAACAGGAACACGCCGAAGACCGCCGAGCCGGAGATGCCGATCGTTATGAATGACGCAGCGCGGTTGCGGTTTGTGACAACGCGGAGCGGCAGAAGCGGGTTGCGGCTCCGGGACTGGATTGCCGCGAACAGGGGCAGGAGGATCGCGCCCGAGATCAGGAAGCCGAGCGTGACCGGGTTGGTCCAGCTCGTGGTCTCGGCGTGGGAGAAGCCGAACACGAGCGAGAACAGGCCGGCCGACACGGCGAGCACGCCGGGGATGTCGAGCTTCGGCTTCGTCGCCGGGGCCTCGTTGTGCAGGAGCATCAGCGCGCCGGCGATCGCGATCGTCGCGAACACGAGGTTGACGTACATGCTGTAGCGCCAGCTCAGGGTCTGGGTGAGGACACCGCCGAGGATCAGGCCGATCGATGCGCCGCTGCCGGCGATGGCGCCCCAGATCCCGAACGCCTTGTTGCGCTCGGCCGGGTCAAGGAAGGTGGTGGTGAGGAGCGACATGGCCGCGGGAGCCAGCAGCGCGCCGAACGCGCCCTGGAAGGTCCGCGAGACGGCGAGCATGCCGAACGACTGCGCCGCGCCGCCGACCGCGGAGGCGATGGCGAACCCGGCGAGGCCGCCGATGAACGTCCACTTGCGGCCGAACAGATCGCTTATCCGGCCTCCGACCAGGAGCAGGCTCCCGAAGGCCAGTGCGTAGGCGGTGACGATCCACTGGCGGTCCGAGTTGGCGAAGTGCAGCGCCTTCTGTGCCGAGGGCAGCGCGATGTTCACGATCGTCGCGTCGAGCACGACCATCAGCTGCGCGAGCGCCAGGATCACGAGGATCGTCCAGCGCTTGGTGTGGTGGGGGTTGGCGGTCATCTGAGGCTCCTGATGGTGGACTAAGTGGATATCTCTTATCCGGTTATATCGACAGCCTACCACGAAACTGGATACTGTCAATCCACTTTCGCTAAACTTTTCGGCGATGACCAAGAGCAAGGCCTCCAAGCGCCCTTTGCGAAAGGACGCAGAGCGCAACCGCCAGCGGATCCTCGACGCGGCGCGGGAGCTGTTCGCGCAGGAGGGGGTGGGGGTCACCCTCAACGACATCGCCCACCACGCCGGGGTCGGCGTCGGGACCGTCTACCGCCGGTTCCCGGACAAGACGCAGCTGATCGAGGAGCTGTTCGAACAGCAGGTCTCGGAGCTCGTCGGGCTGATGGAGGAGGCGCTCGAGGACCGCGATCCGTGGCACGGGCTGACCGGGTTCCTCAGACGGAACCTCGAGCTTCAGGCTCGCGACCGCGCGTTTCGCGAGATCATCGTCGGCACGCCCGAGGCCGCGGAACGGGTCAACCAGATCCGTGCGCGGATGTTCCCGCTGGGCGCCCAGCTCGTGCAGCGGGCCAAGGACGCGGGTGCGCTACGAGCCGACTTCCAGCCCTCGGACGTCCCGATGGTGTTCATGATGCTGACGACGATCCTCGACGCGTCCCGGGACGTCGAGCCAGATCTGTGGCGCCGCTACCTGGAGGTCTTCATCCAGGGACTGCGCGCCGAGCCCGGGCCACCGGACCCGCTGCCCACGCCCGCACTCGATGGACAGCAGGTCCCGAGCGTGATGAGCGCGTTCAAGCTGCCCCGGCGCTAAGAGCCTGTCCAAAGCCCGCCGCACGCGTCTGGCGGCGGCGGATCTGCGCGGATACTTCGTCCTCGGAGTCTCGCGTAGCGCTGCTACGCGTCGACTCCTGCGTCCTCGTCCCGCTTGATCCGGCGCTCGCCAGCCACGCACGTCGGCTATTGAGACTCAGACTCTAAGCCTATGCGACGGCCGCCGGCGCCTCGGCGAGGTCCATGAACCGGCCGGCGTCGGCCAGCACGTCGTGCAGCCGCTCGACGATCTCGTCGAGGACCGCGGCGTCGCAGATCAGCGGCGGCGCGATCTGGAGCACGCTGTCCCCGCGGTCATCGGGCCGGGCGATCAACCCGGCCTCGAGCAGCCGTCCGGGCAGGAAGCCGCGCAGCAGCTTGTCGCGCTCGGGCTTGTCGAAGCGCTCGTTGGACGCGCCCTTGACCAGCTCCATGGCCCAGAAGAACCCGCGACCGCGGACGTCGCCGACGATCGGCAGCGCGCGGAGCGTCTGCAGGCGCTGCTCGAGGTGAGCCTCGTGGCGGCGCACGTTCTCAAGCACGCCGTCGCGCTCGAAGATCTCGAGGTTGCGCAGCGCGATCACCGCGGCCAGTGGATGGCCGCCGAAGGTGACGCCGTGGCGCAGCAGCACCCCGGGTTCATAGAGGGGCTCGGCCACGCGGTCGGAGACCAGCACTGCGCCCATCGGGGCGTACGCACTCGTCAACCCCTTGGCGACGCTGGCCAGATCGGGCACCACGCCCTCGCGCTCGATGCCCAGCCAATGCCCGAGCCGGCCGAAGCCGCAGATCACCTCGTCGGCCATGAGCAGCGCGCCGCACTCGTCGGCGATCGCGCGCAGCCCCTCCCAGTAGCCGGGCGGGGCGAGCAGGCAGCCGCCGGCGTTCTGGACCGGCTCGGCGATGATCAGCGCGACCTCGTCGGGGCCGGCCGCGTCGATCGCCTCGCGGATCTCGCTGAGGAGGCGTTCGCAGAATGCGCTGGGATCGTCTCCATCGGGGGCGCGGAATGCGTTGGTGTTCGAAACGTGGGTGACGTCGATCGGCGGCGGCCCGAACGCCGCCTTCATCGGCTCGACGCCGGTGAACGCGAGCGCGCCGAGCGTGACCCCGTGGTAGGCGATGTTGCGCGCGATCGCCTTGCGGCGCTGGGGCTGGCCGGTCGCCTCGAAGTGCTCGCGGACGATCTTCCATGCCGCCTCCACCGCCTCCGACCCGCCGCAGGTGAAGAACGCGTGATTGAGATCGCCGGGCATCACCTCGGCGAGCCGCTGGGCCAGCTCGATCGACGGCGGATGCGCGGTGCCCCAGTTCGTGTTGAAGGCCATCCGCGGCAGCTGGTCGGCGATCGCCGAGACCATCTCCTCGCCGTACGAGTAACCGATCTGGCAGCAGAACAGGCTCGAGAGCGCGTCGATGTAGCGCCGGCCCTGGGTGTCGAACACGTACGGCCCCTCGCCACGATCGAGCACCAGAAGCTCGTTGGCGAACGCGGCCTGGTGGCGCGTGAAGTGCATGAGCAGGTGCTCGCGCGCGGATTGCTGTAGCTCGTCGTGGTTCATACGCGGAAGCTACCGGTCGGCGCGATCGATCGGAAGCGGCCCGAAGCTCTGGACCACCGGCATCAGCTCGATGGCGTTGACGTTGACGTGCGGCGGTTGGGAGGTCACCCACTGCACCGCGGAGGCGATGTCCTCGGGGCCGAGCGGCTGGGTGCCGGCGTAGACCCCGGCAGCTCGCTCGGCGTCGCCGCCGAAGCGGACCTCGGAGAACTCGGTGCCGCCGATCATGCCGGGCTCGATGCAGGTCACCCGCACGCCCGTGCCGTGGAGGTCGGCGCGCAGGTTGAGGCTGAACTGGCGCACGAATGCCTTGGTCGCGCCGTACACGTTCCCGCCCGGGTACGGGTACGTCGCGGCGATCGAGCCGATGTTGACCACGTGTCCGCGGCCGCGCTCGACCATCCCGGGCAGCAGCGCGCGCGTCATGTTGACCAGGCCCGTGCAGTTGGTCTCGATCATCTGCTCCCACTGGTCGAGGTCGGCCTCCTGCGCGGGCTCCAGGCCAAGCGCCAGCCCGGCGTTGTTGACCAGCACGTCGACCTCGGCGAACCCCGCAGGGAGCGACGCGGACAGCTGCTCGATGGCGTCCCGGTCTCGCACATCGAGCACTGAAACAAAGATCAAATCCTCGCCGAACTCGTCGACCAGGGCGGTGAGCCGGTCGCCGCGGCGCGCGGTGGCGACGACCTTCACGCCGGCGGCCGCGTAGCGGCGCGCGACTGCCTCGCCGATGCCTGAGCTCGCGCCGGTGACCAATACGATCCGGGGTGGCATGACGGGTGATCGTAGATGTTGCATACGCTGCTGACGTTCCTGCCGGTGGCGATCCTGCTGTCGCTGACGCCCGGGGTGGCGACGGCGCTCGTGGTCCGAAACGCGGCCCGGGGTGGGCGGCGTCAGGCGTTCCTGACCACCTCTGGCAACTCGGTCGGCGTGCTCGCGTGGGCATGCTTCGCGGCGGTCGGAATCGCCGCGGTGGTCGCGGCGTCGGCTGCGGTGTTCGATGTGGTCAAGCTGGTCGGCGCGGGCCTGCTGTTCGTGATCGGCCTGCGGTCGCTCCTGGGACGAGGCAGCGCAGGGCCCGTGACCGTGTCGGGGCGTGGCGCGTTCCGAGACGGCCTCATCACCAGCCTGGCCAATCCCAAGCTGGCGGCGTTCTTCGTGGCGCTGTTCCCGCAGTTCATCCCCCGCGGGGCGCCCGTGCTGCCCAGCGCGCTGGCGATGGCTGCGGTGATCGTCGCCGTCGACCTCGTCTGGTACTCGACGCTCGCGCTGCTCGTCGCCCGAGCCAGGCGGGCGTTCACCGAGGGCGGCTGGGGACGGCGGATCGAGCGGCTGACCGGCGCGGTGCTGATCGGGCTGGGGATCCGCCTCGCGCTCGAGCGCCGCTAGCCGCTATCAGCTGTCGAAGCCCAGTCCGAGCCGGTCGAGGGTCTTCAGCCAGATCCCGCGGCGGCCTTCGTCGCGGTCGGCCGCGGCCAGGCGGTTGCGGGTCAACTGGATGACCGCGCTGCGCAGCGGCTCGGGCGGGAACGGGAGCGGCTTCCGGCGGACCATGGCCAGCTCGGTGGCCTCGCTGCTGCGGCCGTCCAACAGGTCGAGGGCGACCCGGCCGCCGAACCGGCTGGCGGCCACTCCGAGCCCGGTGTAGCCGAGCGCATAGGCGACCCGGCCGCCCAGCGCCCGGCCGAAGAACACCGAGAAGCGGCTGCAGGTGTCGATCGCGCCACCCCAGCGGTGGCTGAAGCGCACGCCCTCGAGCTGCGGGAACGCGGTGAAGAACTGCTGCGACAGCCGCGCGAAGGTCGGCTCGTGGTCGTCGAGATGGGGCCCGACCGGGCCGCCGTAGCGGTACACCGCGTCGTAGCCGCCCCACAGGATCCGCCCGTCGGCGGTCAGGCGGTAGTAGTGGAACTGGTTTCCCATGTCCGAGAGGCCCTGGCGCCGGCGCCAGCCGACGAGGCTCAGATCGACCGGTTCGGTGACCAGCGCGTAGTCGTAGACCGGCGCCACGTAGCGGCCGATCGCGCCGACGAGCGGCGGATAGGCGCTCGTGGCCAGCAAAACACCGCGGGCGTTGACCACGCCGGCGTCGGCGATGACCGAGACGGCGCCGCGGAGTTGACGGACCGGGGTGTGCTCGTGGATCCGAACGCCGGCGCTCACCGCGGCGGCGCGCAGGCCGTCGGCGAGCTTGCCGGGATGGACCAGCGCGGAGCCCGTGCGCGTCCACAGCGCGCCGAGAAACGCCGGCGAGTTGACCTCGGCCCGGGTCGCCTCAGCGTCGAGCAGTTCGGTCTCATAGCCGAAGCGGCGCAGCAGCTCGGCCTCTTCGGCGAGGTCGGCCAGCTCGCGGGGCTCGAGCGCGACGACGAGATCGCCAGTGGGTTCGAACTCGGCGTCGATGCTCAGGTCGTTCAGGTCGCGAGCCAGCGCGTCGTAGTTCTCGTGCCCGAGGCGTTCGAGGCGGTCGATCTCGTCCGGGAAGCGCGACAGGCCGTTGCTGGTGCCGTGGGTGAGCGAGGACTGGACGAACCCGCCGTTGCGCCCGCTGGCCCCGTTCCCGCATCGGGTCGCCTCGAGCAGGACGACGTCACGGGCCGGGTCGAGCGCCTTGGCGTACAGCGCCGCCCACAGCCCGGTGTAGCCGCCGCCGACGATGCACAGGTCGGCGTCAATCGCCTCCTCCAGCGGCGGATGTGGCGAGCGGCGAGGGGGCGTGTCGAGCCAGTAGGGGTGCGGGACGGCGTTCGCGTAGGCGGCGCGGTGCTCTGGCGAGGGGTCGGTGGTGGGCCAGGGTGAAGGCAGACGCCGATCCTACGGATGGCGCGCCAGCCCACGCAGGATCGCGTCCGCGTCGCGATGGGGCGCGCGCAGCCCGATCCCCACCAGGTCGAGCTGATTGGTGGGCACGGCGCGCACGGCGTCGCGGTTGTCCTCATCATTGCCGGTCGCGAACATCTCGCGCGTGTATATGGCGATCGTGACGCCGCGGCGCTCGGCGCGGTCGCGAACGGTGGTCAGCTTGGCGCCGGTCGCCTCGAACACCAGCACCGGCTGCACGAGCAGCGGCAGGTAGCGCTGATCGTCGGCATCGAGGTAGTCCTCGCCGATCGCGGCCGGGCCGGCCTGCGCGGTGAGCCCGCTCATCAAAAACGCGGTCACATTCAGTCGCTGCCAGGTGACGAGGTCGTCGCGGACCACGACCGCGGCCTTGGTGTCGAATTGCCCGACTCCCATGACCCTATGGTCGCGCGCCTGTCTTGAACGTTATTGCGCTCGCGCGTACCGGCCGGGGCTGACGCCGACCGCTCGCTTGAACACCCGGCTCAGATGGGGCTGATCGGCGAAGCCGCACGTGGCCGCCACCTCGGCCGGCGCGACGCCCGACGACAGCAGCCGTCGAGCCTCGGCGATCCGCAGATCGGTCTGGAAGGCGTGGGGTGTCACCGCGTTGTGCTCACGGAAGCGACGCACGAGCTCGAACCGGCTGAGTCCGGACACCGCGGCCAGCTCCGCCAGCGTGACCCGCTGGTCCCAGTGTTCGCGCAGGTGGTGGCGGGCATGCCGCACGGCAACGTGTTCGGCTCGGTCGCGGCCACGCGCCGGCGGGCCGGGCCTCAGGTGGGGACGGAGAGCGGCGATCGCGTGGAGGACAGCCTCCTCGATGGCGATGTCGCCCGGCGGCTCAGTGATCAGCGCGGCGTGGGCGCGGTCCAGCGCAGCGCGCAGGGCCACATCGCGGAACACCACCCAGCGCGCCGCGCGGGGCGGACCGCAGTCCCGCTCGTCCCAGTCGTGTAGCAGCTGCGGTTCGATGTACAGGACCTTGTAGGCCCAGCCCTCCGGCACCGCGGCCATGCCGGTGTGGACGGCCTCGGGCTCGAGCACGAACAGCTCGCCTTGTCCGGCGCGCTGCTGGGTGGCGTCGAGCTCGAACCGGGCGGCACCCCGCTCCACAACCGCCACCGTCCACGTCGGGTGCGAATGCGGCCGGTAGGCGTGTCGCACGAAGCGCGCGTGCAATGCCTCTATGCCGGGCAGGCCCTCCGGGCGGAAATAGGTGGAGTATTCAGCCACGGTCGGGCAAAGATTAGGACCCGCACATACCCTGAGGAGGGAGGAGAGATGAAGCTTCGCTTGCTGGACCTGGGCCGGCTCGAGTACGACGAGGGCTTTCCGCTGGCCGGCGGAGGGGTGAGCACGGCGTCGGAGCCGAGCCCGCCGGTGGCGCGCCGGACGGTGGCGATGATCGCCTCGCTGATCGAGCATCCGAAGGTAGGGCCGGTGCTGTTCGACACGGGCGCGCCCGCCGGCCTACAAGGAGCTGTGGCCGCCAATCGTGCAGGAGCTGTTCGCGATCACCCGCTACGAGCCCGAGCACCATCTCGATGCGGCGCTCGAGGCGGCCGGCTACGGGCTCGACGACATCAAGGCGATCGTGCTCTCGCATCTGCACCTCGACCACGCCGGCGGCCTGGAGTACTTCCGCGGCCGCGACATCCCGGTCTACGTGCAGGGCGACGAGCTGCGCAACGCGTTCTACAACGTGGCGACCGGCGAGGACCTCGGCGCCTACATACCGCACTACCTCGACTTCTCGTTCAACTGGCAGCCGCTCGACGGCGATCAGATCGAGCTGTTCGACGGCTTTCATCTCCAGCGCCTGCCCGGGCACACCCCGGCGCTTCAGGGGTTGCGGCTCGACCTGGCCAACGCCGGGACGTTCTTCCTGACCAGCGACCAGTTCCATCTGCGCGACAACTACGAGGGCCCGCAGCCACTCGGCTGGCTGCTGCGCGACTACGCCGCCTGGTGGCGGAGCTGCCGGAAGGTCAAGTTGCTGGCCGAGCGCACCGGCGCGCGGCTGGTTTTCGGCCACGACGCCGATGTGCTCGCGGATCTACGGCGCGAGGAGTTCTACGACTGAGCGCCGCTAGCGCCTGAAGCCGCATTCCGGGTTCGGTTGGATGGCGCTGGTGAACGCGCCCGGCGGGGTGAAGCTGACCTCCCCGTACTGGGCGTCGCCGCCGAACGACCGACCGGTCTGACCGGCGTTGCCGAACTGCCAGGTGCAGCCGAGCTCGCGATCTCGCACGAGAGTCCAGTACGGGTAGAAGTGGCCCGGACCGGGTGGCGGCATCGCGCATCCGGCGCCGGTGCCGAGGTCGCAGCCGGTCTCGGTGTCGGCGAGATCGGTCTCGAACTGGATCTGTGGGTAGGCGCGCCCTTGCGTGGACGGCTGCGCCTGGACGAAGGTGCCCGGGAACCGGCCCGGGTCGGTCGACGTCGGCCAGTCGGCCCAGTACGGCGTTCCGTCATAGTCCAGGTCGCCGACCGCGTTGAAGAACACCGGGCAGCCGGTGACCTCGTTGGGCGGCGCCGTACCCCCGTGTGTGTCACCGACGGGATAGCAAGGAGAGTCGTCGGGCTCGAGGCTCGCGTCTTCGCGGCCGGACTCGTACGGACCGTGGCAGTGGGTCCAGAACGTGTCGGTGAAGCTCTCGATGGTCAGGGTCTGCTTGCCGGTGACCCGGGTGCACGGCTCGAAGTGGCCGATCTCGAACTGGTTGTCGAGCATGTAGGGCCCGGCGCCCCAGGGCAGGATGTTGTTCGCCGCCGCGCTCGAGTACTCGGGCTCGAAGTTGAACGGCGTGCCGTTGCAGGTGACCGGGTCGGTGGTCATGAACCCGTTCGCCGCCGAGGCGATCATGAAGCCCGATTGGCCGGTGCTCAGATCTCTCTCGCTGGTCTCCAAGGCGTGGCCGCCTCCCGGCAGCCTCGCGTCGAACATGTGCACGACGATCGTGTCGCCGGGATTCATCATCAGCGTTCGGGAGTTCGGCGTATCCGTCGCGAGATCGGCGAGCTGCGGGCTGGGTGGACCGGTCGGCTGGCCGTCGCGCTGGATGAAGGCGAAGTTGACCGGCTCGAAGCAGTTGTCGTTGCAGCTGGAGCCGTCCGGGCTGCACTCGAGGCTGTCGATGTTGAGCGCCGAGCACCAATGGCGAGTTGTCGCAGCTGATGTTGTCGGCGAACGGGGCGAAGCCCGGGGGGTAGAACTGAAGCTCGACGAACGCTGCGCCGGCGCCGGTGCCGATAACCCCGGGAGTGGGTGCGTTGGAGTCCGAGTTCGGCGTGCACGGCTGCATCGGGGTTGAGTTCGGATCGCATACGTCGAGCGACATCCAGGGCGCGATGGTCAGCTCGAAGTAGTGGGTCACGTCCTGGCCCGGGTTCTCGACCGTGGGAAGCTGGCGCGGATCGGTGCCGAGCCGCTCGACGAACGTGACGTCGTTGCCCGAGCCCGGCGCGTTCGAGATGAAGCGGACCGACGGCTCGTCGTGTCCGATGTAGTGGTTGTTGTCCTCGGCGCGGTTTCCGTCGTCGGCGGCGCCGCGCGGGTCCGCGCACGCGGCGAAGGTGTGGACCGGGGCCTGAATCGGGCTGAGCCCGTTGCAGTCGAGCCCGCCGGCCGACCGGGGTGCCACGCTGGCGGAGGCCACAGCCGGGAGGGCGCCGATCACGAGAACCGTCAATGCCAAGGCGTATCTCTTCATGCCCGCTCCTCTCCCAGGTGGCTGTGTGCTCAGCCTCTCGGACTCAAGGCGCGGCTGTCAAGCCCTCGGGTCGCCGCTATCCTCGACCGGCGCCATGTCGATCAGCACCAACCAACTGAAAAGCGGAAATCACGTCGAGGTGGACGGCACCGTCTACAAGGTGCTCGAGTTCCAGCACGTGAACCCGGGCAAGGGCGCCGCGTTCGTTCGCACCAAGCTGCGCCGGGCCAGCGATGGGAACGTCATCGACAAGACCTTCCGGGCCGGCGAGAAGCTCCGCTCGGTCCGCAGCGAAGGCCGGAACATGCAGTTCCTCTACGCGGACGGCGACGGGGCCCACTTCATGAACACCGAGACCTACGAGCAGATCGCCCTGCCCACCGAGGCGCTCAAGGACGCGCTCAAGTGGATCAAGGCGGGCGACCAGGTAGACGTCCTGTTCCTCGACGACAACCCGAGTGACGTACAGCTCCCCGGGTCGGTCGACCTTGAGGTGACCGAGACCGAGCCAGGTCTGCGCGGCGACACCGCCTCGGGCGGTGGCACCAAGCCGGCCACGCTCGAGACCGGGGTCGTGGTCCAGGTACCGCTGTTCATCTCCGAGGGCGAGACGATCCGGGTCGACACGCGCGAGGGGAGATACCTGTCGCGCGCGTAGGCGGAGAGCGCGTAGGCGGAGAGCGCGTAGGCGGGGAGCTCGTCTACGGAAAGCACTCCGTCCGGGCGGTCTTCCTGAGGCGGCCCGGGGACGTGAAGCGCCTGATCCTCGGTGGGAAGCCGGAGTACCACGAGGATGCGGTCGCGGCCGCGCGGCGGGCGGGGGTCGAGCCCGAGCTCGTCGACTGGCCGGCCTTCCGGCGCATCACCGGCCTGACCGACGACGACAAGCACCAGGGCGTGTGCGTGTTCGCCAAGCCCCGGCGGGTGTTCGCCGAGCACGAGCTCGACCGGCTATCGGACCGCCACCGGGTGATCGCGCTCGACCAGATCTCCGACCCGCAGAACCTCGGGGCGGTGTTGCGTGCGGCCGCCTTCTTCGGAGCCGACGCGGTTCTGCTGCTCAAGAACCGGTCCGCGGAGCTGACCCCCAAGGTGGCGCGGATCGCGGTCGGGGGGGCCGAGTTCGTCGACGTTTACCGGGTGATCAACCTGGCGCGTAGCCTGGACACGCTGCGTGAGAACGGCTATTGGGTGTACGGCCTCGACGAGCGCGGCGAGCACACGCTGCGCGAGACCGAGTTCGACTCCCAGTCGGTACTCGTGGTCGGCGCCGAGGGGCAGGGACTGCGCCAGCGCACGCGAACGAAGTGCGACGCGCTGGTCAGGATCCCCGGGGGGCGGGAAGGCGTGGAGAGCCTGAACGCGGCCGTGGCCACTGCGATCGCACTGGCCGAGATGGCCGCGCAGATCACCCCGCCGGCGGGTGGGGCTGCATCGGCAGCGGCGCGTCGTTCGGCGGCGGAAGCGTAGACCCGTCCCGCAGGATCACCGGCCCGACGGGGTTCGGCTCCCCGGGCGGGTGAGGTGGCGCCGGCCGTGGCGCGACCGGCGGGGTTGGATCCGGCGGCAGCTCGAGTGCGGTGCCGTAGGCCGTCGGCGGTGGGTTGGGCGGCCGGGTCGGATCGACCAGGTCGGCCAGGCCCGGGTCATCGTCGAGGCGGGGCACGCCTAGGGCCGGGAGCCCCAGCAGGTCGATGGCGGTCTTGGGGATGCTCACGTGCGAGCACCAGCGGCTGTCGATGCCGGGCTTGACCGGTCCCCCGAACATCAGCAGGGGCACCCGTGGTCCCAGGGCGAGCTGGACATTGTCCGGCGTGTACTCGAGGGCGGGCGTCGTCACGTGGTCGTCGTAGCCGCCCCAGTCGTCCCAGGTCAGCATGAACACGGTCTGGTCCCATCCGCCGGACCGCACCACGGCGTCGACCGACTGCCAGATCAGGTCCATGCCCTCCGTCACGTTGGCCGGCGGATGCTCGTCGTTGGGGGAGTTGTGCCAGAGGAACACGAGGGCCGGGAGCTTTCCCGCCGCCGCGTCGGCCACGAACTGCGAGGAAGAGACCACGTTGGGCGACCCCTTGAGCTGCGTGTAGAAGCCCACCGGATAGTCGCCCGAGGCCGCATACGCCCGCCAGGACACATTGTTCGCCTCGGCCAGTCCGGGCAGCGAGGGCATGTCCCACACCGGTGGCGTCTGGCGCGCCGAGGGATTCTTGAGGGTGGGGGATTGGCCGCCGACGATCAGCAGGTGGTTGGGCGTGGAGTTCGTGCCGTAGCCGGCGCAGTGGTTTTCGAGGAACGCGCCGGTGATCGCGAGCTCCAGGTAGTACGGGAGGACCGCGCGCGTGTCGAACTGGTTGTGCGTCGCCGTGCCGGCGCCGGTCAGCCACTCGAAGTAGGCGTGACGGTCGTGCGGCTGGTCCTTGGCCGGGGGGTTGGGCGCGATCGGCCAGTCGGACGCCACGGCGGCGCCGAAGGGCGCCAGGCCGCGGAAGTAGTTGTCGGTCGTGTGGTTCTCCTGGACCATGATCACGACGCGTTCGACTCGGGCAGCCATGTCTCTGGTCACGAGGCTAGCGCTCGCCCCTGACGTGTGACATTAATTTCTTGTGATGCCCTTGCAATCGGTGAATCCGTGAGTTACCCTGGCCGAGCACCAAGGAGACCGTTCATGTTCACCTCGTTCGATTCACACCTCCCCGCCGTCCAGACCGGACTCGCGCACGCGCCGATCGTGACGCGCGGCCGGATCCAGGCCGACGCTGCCCTCGTCCGGAGGATCGAGCCCTGAAACCGGGCTCGGATACCAACCGATCGCGAGGGCGGCCCAAAGGGCCGCCTTTTTTTGTTGCCCAGAGTGACTTTCACAAAACGTATGTGATGACACATACGTGACAGTCACGGGTGGTCACGTGCCACCCGAATTGCACTAACCACATAACCCAATAGGAGGACCTCTCATGAGAGGCAACTCGCAGACCGCGAGCGCGCGGCTGCGTGCGACCACGCCTGCCCGGCGTGGGTCGACGTGGCTGATGCGTGCTCAGGCGAAGCGGCGCTGGGCCCTGCTCGAGCAGCTCGAGACGATCGCGCGGCTCGAGGCGGAAAAGCGGCGTGCGCTGCAAAAGGGCGAGTACACGCCCCGGCTGCGTCCGTGGCTGTGAGCGCGTCGCGGGGGCCACCCTGACCGACAAGCCGGCCCTCGGGGGGAGATCACTCCTCCCGGGGGCCAAGCTTGTACATCTCCCAACCGAGCTCGCTGGCTCGGGCCCGCACCCGGCGAAGCTGCCGGTGACGCTCGAGCTTCCACTCCCAGCGAGGGTCCGACTCATCGGCGATCGACGTGCCGCGTCCGAGGTCGGTCGCGGTGAAGTCGAGTCCGCGACCGCGCAGCGCGATGCGCTCCGCCAGGTCCGGCTCGATCTGTCCCAGCGCGCGCCCCAGCCGGCGCTTCAGGATCGAACCCGAAACGTCGCCGTGAACCAGGATGCGACGGGACAGCCCCGTGACGTGGGGCTCGAGAACCGCGTCGGTTTCGGTGGCGAGCTCACATTCCTCGCCGCACAGCATCGCCTGGACGTGCTGTTCGTGGACCTCGACGACCAGTACGTGCATGTCGTCGCCGCGATCAGCGCGGACGCTACGGATCTGCCCCTCGGCGGGCTCGGACCCAAGGTCCTGCGGGGCCGCGGCTGACTGGCCGGCGCGCACCAGCACGAGCCGTCCGGAGTGTTTTTCTGGCATGGCCTTCCTTGGCCGGGTTGACGTGTCGCGCCCACCGGTCCGTCCTAACAACGAGGCTGGCCCGGCGGTCTTTCGGATGCCCCGGCGTCGTAACGGCGCTTGTCGCTCGGGCGCTATCGCTACGTTTCTCATCATGGCCACGGCACCAGCCCTGACCCCCGGTCGTCCGATCAGCGCTCCGCAGCCGGGCCCGATGGAGCAACGGCTGCTGCAGCGGATCGGCGACGACATCCGCCGCGAGCGGCGGGTCCGCCGGCGCGCCGCACTGCCGCCCGGCAGCCTCGCGCCGAGCTGGGCGAACACCCGGGCGATCATCTCCGACCCGCTGGGCCTCCTGCTCGAGCATCAGCGACGGTTCGGTCCGGTGTTCACCATCCGGCTGCTCCACGAACCGATCGTGTGGGCGATCGGCGCCGAGGTCAACCACCAGATCCTGGTCAGCGACTTCGACGCCTTCCAGTGGCGCGAGGGTCGCTTCGCCGACCTGTGGCCGCTGCTCGGTGACGGGATGCTGAACATCGACGGCCCGTATCACCGCGACTTCCGGATGCTCATGCTGCCGGCCTTCCACCGCGACTACATCGCGGCGCTGGCGGACACGATGATCGAGGAGGCGACCGCCGCCGCGGAGCGCCTGCGCGACGGGCAGGTGGTCGAGATCTACCACTGGGTGCGCGAGCTCGCGCTTCGCATCGCCCTGCGGGGCCTGATCGGGCTGGACGTCACCGATGGGCGGGAGCGGCCACTGGCCGAGGCGTTCGAGGCGTCGCTGGCCATCCACGGTGAGCCGGTGCTGCTGCAGCTGCTACCGCTCCCGCGCACGCCCCTGGCGCGGGCGATCGCCGCCCGCCGCAGGCTCGACGCGCTGGTCCGGGCCGAGATCGAGGAGCGCCGGCGCCGCGGCGATCCCGGGCGAGGCGTGCTCGGGCTGCTGCTGTCCGCCACCGATGAGAGCGGATCGCCGCTCCCGACGCGTGTGGTCCGCGATCAGGCGGTGACGCTGCTGTTCGCCGGCCACGACACGACGACCACCACGTTCACCTTCCTGATCCATGAGCTCGGCCGCAATCCAGCCGTGCTCAGCGCTGTCGAGGAAGAGCTCGACGGTGTCGTTGGCCAGCGGGCTCCGAGCTCGGCAGTGCTCGACGGCCAGGCTCTGCCCGTGCTCGAGCGCTCGCTCAAGGAGACGCTTCGCTGCTATCCGGCCGCGTGGGTGGGACCACGGCGAAGCACGCGCGACGTGACGCTGGCCGGCGTGCCGGTGCCGGCCGAGATCGGCGTGCAGTACTCCTCGTGGGCCACCCATCACCTGCCCGAGCTGTATCCCGATCCGTTCCGGTTCGACCCCGATCGGTTCCTGCCCGAGCGGGAGGCTGCGCTGCCGCGCGGCGCCTACATCCCGTTCGGTGGCGGCTCGCGCATGTGCCTGGGCAAGCGCTTCGGCGAGTACGAGCTACGCGCGCTGGCCACCGTGCTGCTCACGCGGGTGCGCTTCGATCCGTGCTCGCGGGAGGATCCCCGGATCGTCACCACGCCAACGCTCGGGCCGAAGGGCGGCCTGCGCTTCGTGGTCCGGGCTCGCTGAGGGAGGCTAAGCGGGGATCAGCTCCGGCTGGTCCGCCGACTCGCTGAGGTCGACGTAGTCGGCCGGCGCGGTCTCGTCGCGCGGCTCGCGCCGGTCCAGGCGGCGCGTGATCGGCGTCAGCACGATGGTCACGATCAGGTTGGCGAGGATGGCCAGAAAGGCCGAGTACATCGTGACCTTGAACGAGCCAATCGACAGCGGGTAGGCCGACTTGAAGCTCTGCGAGGCGGCCATGAGCGTCCCGGTGGCCATCCCCACGGCCCACCCCAAGAGCAGGGCCCAGCGGTGGAACCAGCGCGTGTATAGCCCGAGGAATACGGCTGGGAGGGTCTGGATGATCCACACGCCGCCGAGGAGCTGGAGGTCGATGGCCGACTTGGTCGAGACGAACAGCGCGAACACGAGCGCGCCGGCCTTGACCAGCACCGAGGCGACCTTCGATACCGACGCCTCCTCGCGCGGATCCGCGCCCCGCCGTATGTAGGCCGCGTAGATGTTGCGGGTGAACAGGTTGGCGGCCGCGATGGCCATGATCGCGGCCGGGACCAAGGCGCCAACCCCGATCGCCGCGAACGCGAACCCCTCGAACCACGACGGGAAGAACTTGATGAACAGGTCGGGCACGGCGAAGTTCGAGTTGGCGGGGTGGAGACCCGCCGCGATCGTCATGAACCCGAGGATCGCGATGATCCCGAGCGCCAGCGAGTAGAACGTGAGCAGCGTGGCGTTGCGGCGGATGACGTTCCCGCTGCGGGCGCTGAGCGCTCCGGTCAACGCGTGCGGATACAGGAACAGCGCGAACGCCGAGCCCAGGGCCAGGGTGGCGTAGGTCTGATACGAGGCCGCCTTGCCCGGGATCAGCGCGGCCGGCGGCGTGCGCTTGGGCAGCGCCTTGCCGGCGGCGTCGAAGATGTGCCCGAACCCGCCGAGCTTGATCGGGATGTAGATGACCGCGACGATCACCGTGACGTAGATCGCGATGTCCTTGACGATCGCGGTCAGCGCGGGCGCGCGCAGGCCGCTCTGGTAGGTGTAGGCGGCCAATACGACGAACGCGATGATGATCGGCCAGTCTCCGGAGATGCCCATCGCGGCGATCACCGTCTTCAGGCCGATCAGCTGGAGCCCGATGTACGGCATCGTGGCCAGGATCCCGGTCACGGCAACGGCCAGGGCCAGGCTGTCTGACCCGAACCGGCCCCGCGCGAAGTCGGCGGCGGTGATGTAGCCGTGGGCCTGGCAGACCGCCCACAGCCGGGGACCGAAGACGAACAGCACCGGAAAGACCAGGGTGGTGTAGGCGAAGGCGAAGAAGCCGGCGGCGCCGGTGGCGAACATCGCGGCCGGCACCGCGATGAACGTGTACGCGGTGTAGATGTCGCCGCCGACCAGGAACCAGGTCAGCCAGGTGCCGAAGTTGCGCCCTGCCAGACCCCACTCGTTGAGATGGCCGAGGTCGGCCTTACGCCAGCGGGCGGCGGCGAAGCCGACGCCGGTGACGAGCAGGAACAGGACGCAGAAGACGATGATCGCGGCGGCGTGGACGGGGTGCTTGTCCATTGCCTACCTGGTGCGGCGGTACACGAACGTGGTGATGGCGGCCGTGATCACCAGCCACACCGCTTGGTACCAGTAGAAGAACGGGATGCCGAAGATGCGCGGGGTCAGGTGCGCGTAGAGCGGCGGGTAGAGCAGGGCGAGGAACGGAAGCAGCAGCAGCCAGTACCACCGTTGGGTCGCTCGGACCGAGGCCGGACGAGTCGAGTCGTCCCGAACGGGCCGCTCCTCTGCCTCCATGGCGGCGCTGTTTCCCGCCTGGGTGCATTTGCAAACGTTCGCGGTCACCAGCCGGACGCGGGGAGGCGCTGAGGCGGACCGTCGTGCGGCGGACCGCTCGTCGCGCGGTTGGCACCGTTCGTCGCGTCGCTCGTACCGGCGGTCGAATTGGCCTTTTCTCGATCCGACCTCGGTCCTACGGTCCGTGCCCTGCCGCACCGGGAGGCCGTAACAACGAACGGAGGGAGAGCAAAGTGCGCGCGCTCAGCATTCGAATTTGGCGATCGCGCTGGTTGCCCGTCGCGGGCGCGGTGATCTGCGCCAGCCTGGTTCCGATGGGCCTGGCCTCGGCCGCGTCTACACACCGCCAGCCGGCCCGTCCGGATGGTGACCATGGCGCCCGAGGGGGTCACGCCGGGTGGGTGTCCAGCTGGGCGGCCAGTCCACAGGTGGCCGTTCCGGGAAGCCCGGCGGCGAACGGCTTCAACAACCAGACCGTCCGCAACATCGTGTTCACCAGCGTGAGCGGCGACCTGGTCAGGGTCCGCTTCACGAACACGTTTGGAACCACGCCACTCCAGATCGGGTCGGCTTCGATCGCCGTGGCCGGCACCGGCGCCGGTACCGCGGGTCGGCCGGTTGCGCTCACGTTCGGCGGGCAGCCCGGGATCCAGATCCCGGACGGGGCCGAGGCCCTGAGCGACCCGGTGCGGCTGTTCGTGCCGAGGCTGCACGATCTCGATGTCAGCGTGTATCTACCGCAGGCGACCGGGCCGGCGACTCAGCACGCGCTCGGTCAGCAGACCACCTACGTGGCCTCCGGGGATCACACCTCGGACAGCGACGGAAGCGCGTACGCGGCCCAGGGCCAGTCGTGGTTCTTCGTCGATTCCGTCGACGTGTCCAGCTGGGAAGACCATCTCGGCACGCTGGTGGCGTTCGGGGACTCGATCACCGACGGGTTCAACTCGACGGTCAACGCGAATACGCGCTGGCCGAACGACCTGGCCCGGCGGCTGAACTCCCGTCACGACACGCTCGCTGTCGCCGACGAGGGCATCAGCGGTGACCGTGTGCTGACCAGCGACCTTTGCTGCGGCGTGAACGCGCTGGCCCGCTTCGACCGCGACGTGGTCGACCGAGCGGGCGCCAGGGAGGTCATCCTCTTGATGGGCATCAACGACATCGGCTTCAGCGTGACTCCGCCCAACCCGGTGACCAATCCGCTCCCCGATGTGTCGGCGGCGCAGATAATCGCCGGCTATCAACAGATCATCGCCCAGGCCCACGCGGTGGGGTTGAAGATCTTCGGCGGCACCCTGACCCCGTTCAAGGGCGCCGGTTACTACTCGACCGCCGGTGAGGCCAAGCGCGAGGCAGTGAACCACTGGATCCTGACCAGCGGCGCGTTCGACGGGGTGATCGACTTCGCCAGCGTGGTAGCCGATCCGGCCGATCCGACGATGATGGCGCCGCAGTACGACAGCGGTGACCATCTGCACCCCAACGATGCCGGATACCAGGCCATGGCGAACGCGATCCCGCTGCGGATGCTGCTGGACGAAGGGCGGTGACGCTGGTCTGAGCACCCCGATCGAGGGCACCCCGCGCCGGCGCACCGACCCCCGGCGCGGGTGCCCGCAGGGAATATGCTGTCGGCGCCGGAGACGGCCGCGGTGAGGAGAGACTGAAGCTGGGCCATGGAACCTGCGCTTGCTGTCCTGCTTGTGCTGGCGATAACTGCATCGGGCGTCGGGGCCTGGCGTCTGATGTCGGCTCCCCGCCGGGTGCTCAGGCCGGAGAGCGAGGCCATGCGCACCGCGCTTCATCACGCCACGGCCACCCTTCCGCACCTCCGGCGAGGACTCGATGGCCCGAGCGCGCGCAAAGCGGCCCCGCACCTGCGTGCGCTGACCCAGGCTGCCGCACTGGCCATCACCGACGAGGACAGCGTGCTGGCGGTCGACGGCGCGAGCGGATCAAGCCCGGGCGTGGCGTGGTTGCTCGAGCTTTCCCGCCGGGTGGAGGACGGCCGGATCCACGTCGAACCGAAAGGGGCCGCTCGCCTCGGGCCCGACATCGGCGGCGCCGCGGTGGTGGCGCCCCTGGTCATCCAGGAGCGCCATGTCGGGGCGCTGATCGCGCTGTACGAGCGCGATCGGCGGTTACGCCCAGATGACACGCGGGTGGTCGGAGAGGCTGCCGCTCTCGTCTCGGCGCAGGTGGAGCTGTCGCTGGTCGCCGCCCAGGAGGAGCGGCTCACCCGGGCAGAGCTGCATGCTCTGCGGGCGCGGATCTCGCCGCATTTCATCTACAACTCGCTGGCGGCGATCGCCTCCTACATCCACACCACCCCGGACACGGCCCGCGCGCTGCTGGCCGAGTTCGCCGACTTCACGCGATACGCATTTCGCGGTGAGCGCAAGTACGTAACGATCGCCGAGGAGTTGCACTACGTCGAGAAGTACCTGCGCCTCGAGCAGGCACGCTTCGGCGACCGGCTCGCCGTTCGTGTGCAGGTGGACCCCGACGTCCTGCAGACGGTGGTGCCGGTGCTGTCGCTGCAGCCGCTGGTCGAGAACGCGGTCAAGCACGGCGTAGAAGCCCTGGCGGGCAAGCGCACGATCGAGATCGTGGCCATCGATCACGACCTCGACGTGGAGCTGCGAGTGTGCGACGACGGACCTGGCATGGACGGCGAGGAGGCCGCCTCGGCTCTGAGCGGCGTCAAAGGAGGCATCGGGCTGAGCAACGTCAATCGCCGGCTGCGCAGCACGTTCGGTGCGGACTACGGCCTCGAGATCCAGAGCACGCCCGCCCGTGGAACGACGGTCGTGATGGTCGTGCCGAAGTTCCGGGTGGGGGTGCGAGCGGCGTGACCGAGCACGCGCTGAGCGTCTTGGCGGTCGACGACGAGCCGCCCCAACTGGCCGACCTGGCCCGGATCCTGCGCGCCAGCCCGCACGTGCACGAAGTCGAGACCGCGGCCAGCGGTCAGGAGGCGATCCTCAAGGCGAGTCGCCGTGCCTATGACGCGATCTTCCTCGACGTGCGGATGCCCGAGCTCGACGGGCTCGAGCTGGCCCGCGTGCTGGGGGCGTTTGCCCGCAAGCCGGCGCTGGTGTTCGTGAGCGCCTTTGACACGTCGGCCGTCGCCACGTTCGAGGTGCGCGCCCTCGATTTCCTGATGAAGCCGGTTACCCCTCAACGGGTTGCCGAGGCGCTCGATCGTGTGATTGCCAGCAGCAGCGTGGCTGATGCGGCCCATGCCGTCGGGGCTGGGCTCGACGGGCCCGAGCCGGGGCACAACGATGACGTGATGGCGGTCAACAACGCTCGCGCGGGGGGCATGCGGTTGCTCACGCGCAGCTCGATTCTGTACGTGATGGCCTACGGCGACTACCTGCGCGTGTTTGCCGACAGCGGTCGCTACCTGGCCCGCGGGACGCTCGCCGACGTCGAGCGGCGATTCGACGCGCACGGGTTTCTGCGGGTGCACCGCCGGTACCTGGCCAATCTGCGGCGAGTCACCGAGATCCGTCCGCTGTTGAACGGGACCGCGGTGCTCATGTTCGAGAACGGCGGCGAGGTGCCGGTGGCGCGGCGCCACATGCCCGCTTTGCGCCGGCGCCTGCGCTCGTGAAATCCGACCCGTCCGCCCCGGCAGCGGGGCGTCGCACGCCGCGCGACGAGCTGGCCGAGGAGACCGCCCACGGTCAGCTGTACCTGACCCAGTTGCGCCGCGCCCAGCTCGAGCTCTCGCTCCTCGGGCTGGTCGCTTTCGGTGGACTGGTCGGCTCGCTGCCCCTCCTGTTCGTCCTGATCCCCGGGCTCGAGCGCGTCCACCTGCTTGGCATCCCGCTCGCCGGCGTGCTCATCGCCGGCCCGCTGTTCCCGATGTTCGCTGTCATCGGCCTGGTCTACAAGCGCCGCGCGGACGCGCTGGACGAATCGTTCCGCGACGTGATCGGTGACGAATGATCCTCCCGATCGCCGCCGTCGCCGCGGTCACTCTGGCCACCGTCGGCATCGGGGCCTGGGGGGTGCGCTTCGCGCGGACCACCTCGGACCTGTATGTGGCCTCCCGGGCGATGTCTCCGTGGTGGAACGCCGCCGCGGTCTCGGGCGAGTACCTGTCGGCGGCCAGCTTCCTGGGGATCGCCGGCCTGGAGATGCAGATCGGGGTGCCGGCGCTGTGGCAGGCGGTGGGCTTCGCCGCGGGTTATCTCGCTCTGCTCCTGTTCGTGGCGGCGCCGCTGCGGCGGTTCGGCTCCTACACGCTGCCCGATTTCGCCGAGGGCCGCCTGGACAGCCGCGGGCTGCGCAACCTCGCGGTGGCGGCCGTATTGGCCATCGACACCTTCTATCTGATCCCCCAGCTGAAGGGCGCGGGGATCGCCTTCAGCGAAGTGGCGAACGCGCCCTATGCGGTGGGGATCGTGGTCGTGGCGATCGTGGTGACCCTGTACGTCGCGCTCGGCGGGATGCGCGGGGTGACCTATGTCCAGGCGTTTCAGTTCTGGGTGAAGACGGTGGCGATCGCGGTCCCCGCGATCGTGCTGCTGATCTACCTGGGCGGGGTCCCGGATCGCGCGACGATCTTCGGCGACGGCGTGCCGCGGGCGTCTTCCCACGGTCTGGTGGTCAAGCTGGACCATCGACAGACGGTTCGTTTCCCAGCCGCGACGACGTTCACCGATAGCTCGGGACGCCGGGTGCAGGTACGCGCGGGGGAGAGCGTCGTTCTTGAACCCGGACGCGTGACGCTCCCGCCGGGCGCGGTCGTGCCGGTGACGCCCGGGACCCCGCTTCAGACTGGACGCGAGTGGGCGCGCGCCCTGCGCTCGCGGGGCGAGGGCGCGCCGCTCTTCATCTACTCCCTGCTGCTGGCCACGTTCCTGGGGACCATGGGACTCCCGCACATCCTGATCCGCTTCTACACCAACCCGGACGGCGCGGCGGCACGCGGAACGACCGTGCGCGTGCTGGCGTTGCTCGCGCTGTTCTACCTGTTCCCGCCCGTCTACGGCGCGCTCGGCCGCGCACTCGCGCCGAGCCTCTACTTGACCGGTCAGACCGACACAGTCGTACTGCAGCTGCCGATCCTGGCCTGGCCCGGCCTGGGCGGCCATGTGCTCGGGGCGATGACCGCCGCGGGGGCGTTCGCCGCGTTCATGTCCACCTCGTCCGGCCTCTTGATCTCGATCGCCGGGACGATTTCCTACGACGTCTGGGGGCGAGGCGGGCGAGGCGTCGGCCTGAGCGTGCGTCGCCGGCGCTTTCGGATCGTGGCGATGGCGGGGATGGCGATTCCCGCGCTCGTCGCGCTCGCCGTGCGCAGCGTCGACATCAGCATCCTGGTCGGCTGGGCGTTTGCGCTGGCCGCGAGCACGTTCTGCCCGCTGTTCGTGCTCGGGATCTGGTGGCCGCGGTTGACCGCGCGCGGGGCGGCAATGGGAATCTTCGTCGGCGGCGTGGTCTCGATCGGCATGATCACGATCGGCGTTGCCGTGGGGGCGCAGGGCCTCACCGGACCGCTCGACTCGCTCCTCACCCAACCGGCGATCGTTTCGGTGCCGCTCGCGTTCGCAGCGATGATCGCCGGCTCGCTGGCGAGCACCGCGCCGGCGGACATCGGAGCTCACATGCTCGCACTGCACGCGCCCGAGGGACTTGGGCTCGAGGCGCTCGATCGGGCGCGAGCCTGAGCCGACGGCCGGCGGGCACTAACGTGAGAGTCATGAACACACGCAAGCTTGGAACACTCGAAGTATCCGAACTCGGACTCGGATGCATGGGCATGTCGGCCTTCTACGGGGCGGCCGACGAGGCTGAGGCGATCGCCACCATCCACCGCGCGCTCGAGCTCGGGATCTACTTCCTCGACACCGCGCAGCTCTACGGCCCGCTGACCAACGAGCAGCTCGTCGGACGTGCGATCAAGGGCCGGCGCGATGACTACGTGATCGCCACGAAGTTCGCCCGGCGTATGGATGACGCGACCCCGGGGGACATGTCCACCGTGGGGAAGCTGGACGGGTCGGCCGAGCACGTCCGCAGCTCGGTCGACGGCTCGCTCCAGCGGCTCGGCGTCGACTCCATCGACCTGTTTTACCAGCACCGGGTCGATCCCCAGATCGAGATTGAGGAGACCGTGGGAGCGATGGCCGAGCTGGTCACGCAGGGCAAGGTGCGCCACATCGGGCTGAGTGAGGCGGCGCCCGAGACCATCCGCCGCGCTCACGCCGTGCACCCGATCACCGCGGTGCAGACCGAGTTCTCGCTGTGGTCGCGCGATCCGTCCGAGAACGGGGTGCTGGCCACCTGCCGCAAGCTCGGGATCGGGTTCGTCGCCTACTCGCCGCTCGGTCGCGGCTTCCTGTCCGGCCGCTTCACCTCGCCCGATCAGCTCGACGAGGGTGACTTCCGGCGCAACGGGCCGCGCTTCACCGGCGAGAACCTGGAGGCGAACCTGGAGTTGGCGCGAAAAATCGCCGAGATCGCCGAAGAGAAGAACATCACCTCTGCTCAGCTGGCCATCGCCTGGGTGCTCGCCCAGGGCGAGGACATCGTGCCGATCCCCGGCACCAAGCGACGCAAGTACCTCGAGCAGAACGCCGGGGCGGCCGACGTGCAGCTCACCGACGATGATCTGCGGCGGATCGAGGCGGAGCTGCCGGCGGTGGCGGGTGCCCGCTACGACGAGACTGGCATGGCCTCGGTCAACTTGTGAGCTTCGACCCGGCGATCCGCGAGGCCGCGGAGCCGCACGTCGGGGACGACGAGATCCCCGGCCTTGTCGCGCTGGTCGCGCACGGCGACGAGGTTCACATCAAGGCGCTCGGCCGGCTGGGCGTCGGCCGTCCGCCGGTGCAGCGCGACTCGCTGTTCCGGATCGCCTCCACGACCAAGCCGATCACCGCGGCGGTGACGATGGCGCTGGTCGACGAGGGTCTGATCGGACTCGACGAGCCGATCGATCGGCTGCTTCCGGAGCTGGCCGACCGGAGGGTGCTGCGTCGGCCCGACGGGCCGTTGGACGACATCGTCCCGGCGGAGCGGCCCATCACCACCCGCGACCTGCTGACGTTCACGTTCGGGTTCGGGATGGCGAGCGAGATGTTCTCCGCGCCGGAGCCGTGGCCGGTGGTGGCGGCCTCCGACGAGCTCAAGCTGTCGACGATCGGCCCGCCGAGTCCCGCCGTGCAACCCGACCCTGACACGTGGATCGCCGGGTTCGGATCGCTGCCGCTGCTCGCCCAGCCGGGAGAGCGGTGGTTTTACGGCACGGGCGCGTCCGTGCTCGGCGTGCTCGTCGCCCGGGCCGCCGGGGAGCCGTTCGGCGAGGTGCTGCGGGCGCGTGTGTTCGAGCCGATCGGGATGCGCGACACGGCGTTCTGGACCTCGGAGGTCGATCGGCTCGCCACCGCGTACATGGCCAAGCCGGACGGCTTGAAGACCTGGGACGAGCCCGACGGGCTCTGGAGCCGGCCACCGGCGTTCGGCGACGGGGC
The DNA here is from genome assembly GCA_963834675.1 of uncultured Solirubrobacterales bacterium. Classification (GTDB taxonomy): domain Bacteria; phylum Actinomycetota; class Thermoleophilia; order Solirubrobacterales; family Solirubrobacteraceae; genus Palsa-465. The sequence goes on along the minus strand of CAWICS010000004.1, from coordinate 850,629 downwards.
CGGCGGGCTGGTCTCGACCGTGGACGACCTGCTGGCCTTCGCTCGGATGCTGCTTCGGGGCGGTGAGCCCGTGCTCTCGGCCGAATCGGTGCGCGCGATGAGCACCGCCCAGCTGACCGATGCCCAGAGGGCGCGCGGCGGCCTCGGCCCCGGCTTCTTCGCCCACAAGTCGTGGGGCTTCTGCCAGGCCGTCTACGACACCGGCGCGTTCGGATGGAACGGGGGCTTCGGGACGTCGTGGCTGGTCGACCCGGCGCGCGAGCTCACGGTGATCGTGCTGACCCAGCGCCTGTTCGAGAGCTCGGATCTGCCGTCGCCTCACCGCGAGATCCAGGCTGCCGCCTACACCGCGCTGGGCTGACCGAGCGCGTACCTTCCCCGGGATGTCGATCTCCACCGCTCTGCGGTCGGTCGCCGCGATCCGCTACGTCACGCCGCTGCGCGAGGGCGGATCGCTGCCGGGGCTGGTCGAGGCCGATGACGACGGCCTGTACGTGGTCAAGTTCCGCGGGGCCGGCCAGGGCCTGCGAGCACTGGTGGCCGAGGTGATCGTCGGCGAGCTCGCCCGACGGCTCGACCTGCTGGTCCCCGAGCTGGTCGACGCTGTCACTCGATCCGGTGCTCGGGGCGGCCGAGCCCGACCCCGAGATCCAGCAGCTGATCTCGGCCAGCGCCGGATCGAACCTCGGCGTGGACTTCCTCCCGGGCGCGCTGCCCTACACGCCGGGCCGGCCGTGGCGGCCCGATCCCGGCCTTGCCGCCGACATCGTCTGGCTCGACGCCTTCACCACGAACGTCGACCGCACCCCGCGCAACCCCAACCTGCTGATCTGGCACGACCGGCTGTGGCTGATCGACCACGGCGCCGCGCTTTATCTGCAGCACGGGGGCCTCGACCCGGTCGCTCACGCCGAGCGCCCGTTCCCGATGATCGCCGAGCACGTGTTGATGCCCTGCGCCGGGTCAATCCTGGAGGCCCACGAGCGCCTGGCCCCGGCCGTCGATCGCGCGCTGCTCGAGCAGGTGGTCGCGCTGGTCCCGCCGGGCTGGTTCGCCTGGGACGGCGGCGATACGTACGTGGACTACCTGCTTCGCCGCGTTCAGAGCGCGGCGTTTGCCACGGAGGCGGAGCATGCCCGAGCCGGCGCGTAGGCCGTTCTCCTACGCGATCCTCCGCGTGGTCCCTCGCGTGGAGCGCGGCGAGTGCTTCAACGCCGGCGTGGTCCTGTACTGCCGCCAGCTCGGGTTCCTCGGGGTCAAGGTCGGGCTCGACGAGCGCCGGCTGGCCGCATTGGCGCCGGATGCCTCGGCCGAGGACGTCCGGGCGCACCTCGAGGCGCTGGTGCGGGTGGCGGCCGGCGACCCGGACGGCGAGGCGATCGCCGCGCTGCCCGAGTCGGAGCGATTCGGCTGGCTGGTGGCGCCCTCGAGCACGATCATCCAGCCCTCGGCGGTCCATACCGGACTGTCCGATGACCCTCAGGCGACGCTGGACGCGCTGTTCGCCGAGTTGGTCGAACCCCTCCCCGCGTCATGAACGGACCGGTGATCGTGGTCCACGGGGGCGCCGGCGCCTTCGGCGCCGAGCTCCGCGAGCAAGCCTCGGAGTATCGCGAGGCCCTGAGCAGCGCTCTCATGGCCGGCGGCGGCGGGGCTCGAGGCAGGGGGCGGGGCGCTCGAGGCGGCGTGCGCCGCGGTGATGGCCATGGAGGACTTCCCGCTGTTCAACGCCGGTCGCGGTGCCGCGCTGTGCGCCGACGGGTCGGTCGAGCTGAGCGCCTCCGCGATGCGGGGGTCAGACCAGGCGGCCGGCGCGGTCGCACTTGTCCGCCGTACCCGCAATCCGGTGGCCGCCGCGACGGCGATGCTCGACCAGCCCGAGGTCCTGCTCGCGGGCGAGCGGGCCGACGCGTTCGCCGCGGCGCGCGGCCTCGTGCAGTGCGACCCGTCGGAATTCGTGACCGAGCGCCAGCGCCGGCGTCTGGCCGCGCGGGTGGCGGGCGAGGGCGCCACGGTCGGCGCCGTCTGCCTCGATGCTGACGGCGTGCTCGCCGCCGCCACCTCGACCGGCGGCCTGCACGGCCAGCGCCCCGGGCGCGTGGGCGATTCGCCGGTGATCGGCGCCGGCACCTGGGCCGACCGGCACGTGGCGGTCTCGTGCACGGGCAAGGGGGAGGCGTTCGTCCGCGCCGGCGCGGCGCGCCTGCTGGCCGCCCTGGTGGCGTCGGGGGTGGCGCTCCAGGCCGCCGCCGGCGCGGTCCTCGACGCGGTCGCCGAGTGCGACGGCGACGGCGGGCTGATCACGATCGACGCCCATGGTGAGGTTGCGCTGCCGTTCTCGACCGCCGCCATGCCGCGCGGAGTGTGGCGCGCCGGGGGCGACCCGGTGGTCGAGGTCCCGTAGGGCATACCATTGGGCGGGATGGGGATGAACGACTCGGCGGGCAAGAGCCTGCGTGCCAGGTTCGATGCCGGGGAGGCCGCGTTTGGCATGTGGGCGGGGATCCCCACCTCGCTGACCGCGGAGCTCGCCGCCGCCTCCGGCTACGACTACGTGTGCGTCGACCTCCAGCACGGCCTGAGCGACGAGTCGACGATGGTCGCGATGTTCCAGGCCACGCAGGCCGGCGGTTCGGTGCCGCTCGCCCGGCTGGCCTGGACCGAGCCCTGGCTGATCATGCGCGCCCTCGACCTGGGCGCCGCTGGGGTGATCTTGCCGCTGATCGACAACGCGGCCGAGGCGACCAAGGCGGTGGAGTCGTGCCGCTATCCGCCGGTTGGCAAGCGCTCCTACGGCCCGGTCCGGGCCGAGCTGGTGATGGGGTCGGCCGCGCCCGACGTGCTCGGCGGCGATGCGCTGTGCATCGCGATGATCGAGACGCGTGAGGGACTCGAGAACCTCGAGGAGATCGCCGCCACGCCGGGGCTGGACGGGCTCTATATCGGCCCCTCGGACCTGTCGATCGCGCTGGGGCTGGCCCCCGGCGCGGTCGTGTCGGACCCGAGCGGCGATCGCCCCGCGCTGGCCGAGGCGATCGAGCGCATCCGGGAAGTCTGCGAGGCCCATGGGCTGATCGCCGGCATGCACTGCGGCTCGGGCGAGGTGGCGGCGCATTACGCGCGGCAGGGATTCCGCCTGCTCACCGTCGCCGTCGACACGAACCTGTACAAGGCAACGATCCGCCGTGAGCTGAGCGCGGCCCGCGGAGCCTGAGCGATGCCCCATGCGCCCGACCTGGTCGGCTGTGCGCTCGACGGACGCTATGAGCTACACGAGCTGATCGGCGAGGGTACGTTCGGCCGCGTGTATCGCGGCTTCGACCGGCGGCTGGCCCGCGAGGTGGCGATCAAGGTGATCAAGCCGTGGTGGGCGGAGGACCCCGAGTGGGCGGACAGCTTCGGGCGCGAGGCCCAGATCCTGGCCCGGGTCAGCGATCCCGGGATCGTCCAGATCTACGACGTGGGGCACGCCGAGGAGGGCCTGTATTACGTGACCGAGCTGGTCGAGGGAGAGAGCCTCGCCCGGCGTCTGCGCCGCGGGGGCGCCCTGCCGGTGTGGGACGCCTGCGCGATCGCCGAGCAGCTCTGCCGCGCGCTCGAACACGCCCACCGCCAGCACATCGTGCATCGAGACATCAAGCCGGCCAACGTGCTGCTCTCCCGGCGCGGCGAGGTCAAGGTGGGCGATCTGGGCATCGCGCGGCTCGCCGAGGGAGGTACCACCGATGGCGGCACCGCGACGATCGTCGGGACCCCGCGGTACATGGCGCCCGAGCAGGCCAGCGGCCAGCCGGTCACCCCGGCCACCGATGTCTACAGCGCCGGCATCGTGCTGTACGAGATGCTGGCCGGCGAGCCGCCGTTCGGCGGGGACTCGGCGGTCGAGATCGCCCTGCGCCACGTGCAGGAGCCGGTACCCCCGCTGCCCGCCGGGACCCCCGGCTCCGTCCGGCGGATCGTGGAGCAGGCGCTGGCCAAGGACGCCGGCGATCGCTATCAGAGCGCGTCGGCCATGGCTGACGATCTCGCCCAGGCGCGGGCACGGGCGCGTAGCTCCCCGGCGCCTGAGCGCGAGCCGCCGGCCGCCGCGGCGCGCAACTCGACTAGTGGCTCGACTCGGGTGGCACCGCGCTTCACCCCGCGGCGCAACGTCAACCCGGCGGCCCGCCGCCGGAGCATCGCGGCGCTCGCCGTGGCGGTCGGGCTCCTGTGCGCGATGGTGGTGGCGGCGATCACGCTGACCGCCGGACCGACCGTAGCCGTTCCGCGGCTGCACGGGCTGTCCAGGGGCGCGGTCGACGCCAAGCTCCGCCACCTGCATCTGCGGGCCGAGTTCGCCAAGCAGTTCTCCGCGGCTCGATTCAACACGGTGGTGGGGCAGACGCCGGGTCTCGGGACGCGGGTCAAACAGGACTCGGCGATCCAGGTCGTGCTCAGCAAGGGCCCCCGGCCGGTCGAGGTCCCGTCGCTGAAAGGCTCGAGCTCGAGTGCGGCCCTCACCCACCTTCACGGAATCTCGCTCGACGCCAAGCGCACCTACGTGGTCGCCCCGGGCATCGCGCCCGGGATCGTTACCGGCCAGTCGCCGCGTGCCGGAGAGCACGTGCGGCCGCACTCGACCGTCAAGCTGTTCGTGGCCGAGACGCCGAGCTGGCACGGCGTGAGGTCGTTCGCCGGCGAGGGCAGCGGGCGCACCGTGGCGTTCACGATCCGCGGCTCGCAGTGGCGGATCGTCTATCAGATGTCCTACAGCGGCACCTGTGACTTCGTGGTCTTCTGCAACGGCCCCAGCGCGCGGGTCACCAGCGTGGGCTCGGGTTCGACCGATCAGTCGTTCGACCTGAACGACGGCGACAGTCAGACGCGGGTGTTCAAGACGGGCGCCGGCCAGTACCAGATCGCGATCACGCCGGGCTGGGATGACGCCCGGTGGTCGGTCACGATCCAGGACTGGCTCTGAGCCGGTCATCCGCGCTCCCGGCGGCCGTGCGACGAGTGATCATCACCCTCGAGCCCGCGGACCGGGCGCGGGCCGAGCTCAACGCGATCGACGGCATCGAGGTGGTGACCCGCTACGAGCTCTCGAAAGCCCGTGACCCGAACGTGCTGGCGGCGGGGCTGGCCGGCGCCTGGGCGACGATCGCCGGCAGCGAGCCATATACGGCAGGCGTGTTCGCGGCGGTCCCGGACCTGAAGGCGGTGCTCCGCTGGGGCACGGGCTCGGACGCGATCGACATCGACGCCGCCACCGAGGCCGGGGTGGCCGTGATCACCACGCCCGCAGTGAACGCCGAGGCGGTGGCGGACATGGCGCTCGGGCTGATGCTCGCCTGCATTCGCCGCCTTCCCGCGCTCGATCAGGCGGTCCGGAGCGCGGCCTGGAGGCTCGATGGGCCGACCCGCGACCTGGCCGGCTCCACCGTGGGCGTGGTCGGGCTCGGCGCGATCGGCCGCGCGGTCACCCGCCGGCTGCGCGCGTTCGGCTGCCGCGTGCTGGCGCTCGAGCCCTACCCCGACGAGGACTTCTGTGCCGAGCACGAAGTCGAGTTGACCGACCTTCAGAGCATGCTCCCGCGCGTCGACGTGCTCACCCTGCACGCTCCGGCCAACCCGAGCTCGCGCGGCCTGATCGGGTCCCGGGAGCTCGAGAGCCTTCCCCCTCACGCGGTCCTGATCAACACCGCCCGCGGCGAGCTGGTCGACCAGGCGGCGCTCGCGCGGGCGTTGCAGGACGGGCAGATCGCCGCGGCCGGCCTCGATGTGTTCGAGCACGAGCCGGTGCCGCCCGGCGATCCGATCCTCGCCGCCCCCAACACGATCGTGAGCGGCCACATCAGCTCGTTTACCGAGCTCGGCCTGGAACGCACCAAGCAGGCCCTGCTGGCCAACGTACGAGCCGTGGTCGACGGCCGTCTCCCGGAGAGCTGCCTGAACCCGGAGGCGTGGTCTTAGATCTCGTGCGCCGAGGCCTGCTCGATGACCTTGAGCAGCGCAGAGTGATCGAGACCCCCGTCGCCGGCCGCCTTCAAGGCGGCCAGCATCTGATCGACGATCGCGGTGATGGGCACATAGACGCCGAGCTCGCGCGCGGTGCGCAAGGCGATCCCCAGGTCCTTGTGGTGCAGCGAAAGCTTGAAGCCCGGGGTGAAGTCGTGCTCGAGAAAGTTGCGCCGACGTACCTCCATGACCTTGTTCCCGGCCAGGCCGCCGGACAGGACCTCAATCAGCCGCTCGGGATCCACCCCCGCCTTGGACGCGAGCACCAGCGCCTCGCTGACCGCCTCGATGGTCACCGCGACCAGGATCTGATTGCATGCCTTTGCCGTCTGGCCGGCCCCCGCGTCGCCCATGTGCACCACGGTCTTGCCGAGCACATCGAACACGGGCTGGGCGCGTTTAAACCCATCATCCGAGCCCCCGACCATGATCGACAGCGTCCCTTCACGCGCGCCCACGTCGCCGCCCGACACCGGGGCGTCCAGCGCGTCGGCTCCCATCTCGCGGGCCGCCTCGAACACGGCCCGTGCCACGGATGGCGCGATCGAGCTCATGTCGATCAGCAGCTGCCCGGAACGCGCCCCGGCGATCACCCCGTCCTCGCCGAGATACACCTGCTCGACGTCGGGCGAGTCCGGGAGCATGGTGATCAGCACGTCACACTGCGAGGCAACCTCCCGGGGCGAGTCCGCCGCGGACGCGCCGGCCGAGACCAGCTCCTGCTCCTTGGCCCGGGTGCGGTTGTGCACGACCAGCGAGTAACCAGCGCGTAGCAGGTTGCCCGCCATCGGGGCCCCCATGATTCCCAGGCCGACGAAGCCAATGCTCTCCTCAGGCATGACCGAGCTCCTTGATCCAGCCGAGGCTCTCCTCGGTCGTGGCCGTGGACGGGTTGTACTCGAGCCCGACCCAGCCACCGTAGCCGCTTCGCTCGAGCACTTCGAAGATGAAGTCGTAGTTGATCTCCCCGGTGCCGGGCTCGCTGCGGGCGGGAGGGTCGGCGACCTGCACGTGCCCGATCCGGGGGAGCAGGCGCGAGATGGTGCCGGTCAGGTTCCCCTCCATGCGCTGCATGTGGTAGACGTCGTACTGGAGCAGGACGTTGTCGGCGGCGACGGCGTCCATGAACCCGATCGCCTTGGCCGTCGTATCGAGCAGATAGGGTCCGTTCTCGTACGAGTTGACGGCCTCGATCATGATGCTGGCGCCCTGCGCCCGGGCCTGCTCGGCAGCCCAGGCAACATTGTCGCGCGCGAGCTGGAGCTGGGTGTCGCGGTCGACCTCGGGCAACCGCACCCCGACCAGCGCGTTCAGGCGCGTGCAGCCGATCCGTGCGGCCAGCTCGAGCGCGACCGGGACGTTCTCGCGAAACCGCTCGTGGCGAGACGGGTCGCTGAGCAGCCCGCGATCACCCGCGGGAATATCCCCGGCGTCGAAGTTGAACAGGGCGACCTCCAGACCGGTATCGGCCACCGCGGCCTCGACCGCCGGCAGCTCCTCGGTCCCGGGCCACATGAACTCGACGCCCTCAAAGCCGCACCGGCGCGCGCGGGCGAAGCGTTCGACAAAAGGCACGTCCTTGAAGAGGAAACTGAGGTTGGCGGAGAATCTCATTGGGGACGGTCGCGACCGGGGCGAGCTCGCCGGCGGGACCGGCATCGTATGCGCATCCGACCCCGCCACGCCTGGCTCCTGGCCACCTTCCTGACCGTCGCCTGTCTGGTCGGCCTGGCGCCCGCCGCGATGGCCGAGACCAACGGGCTGGCCACCACCCCGCCGATGGGCTGGAACGACTGGTACTCGGTGTTCTGCGGGGTCAACGCGCAGCTCGTCGAGCAGACCGCTCAGGCGATGGTGAACAACGGCATGAAGGCGGCCGGGTACGACTACGTGAACATCGACGACTGCTGGATGGCCCCGAGCCGGGACGGCGCGGGGAACCTGGTCGCCGACCCGACTCGCTTCCCCGGCGGGATCAAGCCGGTGGCGGACTACGTGCACAACCTGGGCCTCAAGCTCGGGCTCTACGAGGACGCCGGCACCACCACCTGTGCCCATCTGCCCGGAAGCTACGGCCACGAGGCGCAGGACGCCGCTGCGTTCGCGTCCTGGGGCGTCGACTACGTCAAGTACGACCGGTGCAACATCCCGTTCGGCGATTTCCCGGGACAGAGCCACCAGCAAGTCGAGCAGGCGGTGTTCACGCGCATGAGCAACGCGCTTGAAGCGAGCGGACGGCCGATCGTGTTCTCGGCGGTCGCTCCCGATCCGGGCGATGACCCCTGGGTATGGAGCCCGCCGATCGCCAACCTGTGGCGCACGACCACCGACATCCAGGACAACTTCGGGGCGATGCTGGTCAACTTCGACGGCACCGTCAACCTGTCCGCCGACGCCCGGCCGGGGGCATGGAACGATCCCGACCTGCTCCAGATCGGCAACGGTGGATCGAGCCCGCTCGAGTACCGCACCGAGTTCAGCCTGTGGGCCGAGATGGCCGCGCCGCTCATCGCCAGCACCAACCTCACCACGCTGTCGGCGCGTGCGCTGGCCATCTACGAGAACCGCAATGTGATCGCGGTCGACCAGGATCCACTGGGCTCGCAGGGCGTTCCGATCGCGCGCGCCGGCGGACACTGGGTGCTGACCAAGCAGCTCCAGAACGGGGACCGCTCGGTGGTGCTGTTCAACTCGACCAACACCGCGGCCAAGATCGCCACCACGGCCACCGCGGCCGGACTGCCCTCCGCGCATGCCTACCGCCTGGACGACCTGTGGACCAACGCGGTGAGCGAGACCGGCGGAGCGATCAGCGCGTTCGTGCCGGCACACGCAGTGGTCATGTACCGGGTCAGCGTCGCCCACCGCCCGACCGCGCTGTCGCCTCACGTCGTGTTGTCGCTGGCACCCGCCGCGCCGCAGCTCGAGCTCGGTCAGGGAACCGTCGTGCGGGAGACGTTCGAGAACGACGGCGTGTCGGAGGTCAAGGGCCTCAAGCTCACCTTCCGGCTCGCCCCGGGCTGGCGGCTCGAGCGCCTCGGGCCCGCCCGGGCCAAGCGTCTGGCGCCGGGCCGCCGGTTCAGCGTGGCGTTCTGGATCACCGCCCCACGCGCCGGGCCGGCGGTCACGCTGGCGCCCGTGTCGGCCGGCGCGACGTACGACCCGCCGGCGCATGCTTTCCAGCGGACGTCGGCGTTCCTCGACGAAAGCGTGTTCGCGACCGTGCCGAAGCCCTTCGAAGTGGCAAACACGACCAGCTACGCCGCCACGTTCGGCGCGCGCCAGGGCGGGTTTGCCATCAGCGCGCGGGGAACCGGCGTGCTCCAGCCGATCGCGGCTGCGCCGGTCGACTCATACGGCGCGATCTACGAACCCCAGCGAGCCGGCGAGTCGAGCGCCGCGCAGGTCACCGTGACCTCTGACCCGGCCGGGGGAACCGCGGGAGCCGCCGGGCTCATCGAGCGCGGAACGATGACTGCGCCGCCCGGATCGCCCGCCGGCGTCGCTCTGTTCATCAACGGGAGCGGGTCGATCGTCATGTCCTGGAACGCGACGGGCGGCCAGTTTGTGGACTCGCGGTTCAACGTTCCGAACCTGATCCTTTACACGCCCGTCACGCTCCGGCTCGTGCGAAACGGGAGCACTTACTCCGGCTACTACTCGACCAATCTGGGCGTCACGTGGTCGCTCGTCGACACGGTCACGGTGGCAAGCGGCGCGTCGACCGGCAACCAGGACGTGGGGGTGTTCCACGCCTCGGGCCTGTCGCCCTGGACGACCACCGCGACGTTCACCGGCCTGAGCATCCAGTGAGGGTCCCTGAATCCCGAGCGCGAAAGGAGCGAGGCTGATGATCTGCCGCATATGGCGCGGATGGGCGACGCGCCATAACGCCGACGCGTACGAGGAGATCGTGAGAGGCGAGGTGATTCCCGAGATCGAAGCCCGCCAGATTCACGGCTTTCGTGCAATCGACCTGATGCGACGATCGCTGGACGACAGCGTGGAATTCGTCACGGTCATGTGGTTCGAGGACATCGACGCCGTGAAGGCGTTCGTCGGAGAGGACTACGACGTCGCCCACGTGCCTCAACGAGCGCGCGACGTCCTCGCTCGCTTTGACGAACGCTCCGCGCATTACGAGGTCCTCGACCATCGGGATCAGTCACCTGCCTGACCGAGTCCGACGACGCGCTCACCTCAGCGCTCACTGAGCGATCGTCGAAGCCGCGGGTTCGAGGCCGGGCGCGCGCACCAGCGCGTCCGGCCCGATCTCCGCCACCGAGCGCCGTCCGGCCAGCCCCATGGTGAGATCGAAATCGGCGGCGAGGTTGAGCAGGTAGTCGCGTACGCCGGCCCGGCCCGCGACCGCTAGGGCGTAGACGTACGGGCGGCCGATCAGCACCGCGCGGGCTCCCAGGGCCAGCGCCTTGAAGACGTCCGCCCCGCCCCGCACGCCGGAGTCGAGCAGCACCGGGATGCGCCCGTCCACCGCCTCGACCACGGCGGGCAGCGCGTCGAGCGTGGCGATCGCGCCGTCCACCTGGCGGCCGCCGTGGTTGGAGACGATCACGCCGTCGATGCCCTCGTCCACGGCGCGGGCCGCGTCGTCGGGATGGAGGATCCCTTTCAGCACGATCGGCAGGCTGGTCCGTTCGCGCAGGAAGGCAAGCGTCTCCCAGGTGAGCGACGGGCGAGAGTAGATCTGGGTGAAGTGCTGGACCGCGGCTCGGCCGAGCCCCGAGCGCAGCGTGCGCCAGAAGCTGTCCGGATAGGCGCGGGTCAGCTCGATCAGCGTCCGAAGTGCGGCCAGGTTGGGCCGCGGCTGTGGCTGTTCGCCGGTTTCCGTCGCCGCGGGTTCGGTGAGCAGCCGATGGAACACCGGATCGCTCGTGTACTGCGCGATGCCCTTGCCGTGCAGGAACGGCAGGTAGGCGCCCTCGAGGTCGCGGGAGCGCCAACCGAGCATCGTGGTGTCGAGCGTGATCACGATGGCCCGGCAGCCGCACCGCTCGCCGCGGGAGGCCAGGCTCTCGACCAGGTCGTCGGAGCGGCTCCAGTAGAGCTGAAACCAGTGGGGCGTGTCGCCCAGGATCCGAGCCAGGCCCTCCATCGGGCGCGAGGCCTGGTTGGAGAACACCATCGCGGTGCCGGTATCGCGGGCCGCCCGCGCCACCGCGCAGTCGGCCTCCCGATGGGCCAGCTCGAGCACGCCGACCGGCGCGAGCAGGAACGGACTGGGCAGTCGCTGACCGAACAGCTCGATGCTGGTGTCGCGCCGCTCGACGTCACGCAGCATGCGCGGCACGATGCGCCAGCGCGCGAAAGCGGCCCGATTCGATGCCACGGTGTGCTCGTTGCCGGCGCCCGCGGCCACATAGGCGAACGCCTCGGGCCGCATCCGCTTCTTCGCCGCGTTTTCGAGGCGATCGGCGTCGAGCGGGATTGGCGGCCGGCGGCCGCTCACGCCGTCGAGATAGATCCGGGTTTGGCGCCGCACGCCGATCATGCGGCTGCATCACAGCACACATGATCAGCGCGCGTTGCACCAAGGGCATCCGTGCCCGGCGGACGATGCCCTTCCGGTTAGAGCAACCCCCGAAGCTCCTGGAGAGACCCGACGTGAATCGTGTATCCCCGCTCCGGGAGGGCATCGACCACTTCACCACAGCCCCCGTGTGAAGCCCCCACTGTTCTGGTTTGGCCCCCAGCCCATTGCGTCCCTCGGTCGGACCCTGTGATCCGGAAGTTGCCCCCGTGCCCCCTGGCTTCGGCTTCCGGTGTTGTCCGCGAGTGGCTCTTCGTCATGGGCAACAAGGTAAGGCCGTGCGGACGTGATTACAGCCACCCCTAGGGTGGTTCTGTCACACCTCCTGAGGGGTGCTCAGAAGTCGCGCGGGGCGAGCACGCCGGCGTCGAGCACCGAGGCCACCAGCCGCGCGCGCTTCTGGTTCTGCGGCAGCTGGCTCAGCCCGTAACGCTCGAACAGAACGCGGAGATGCGCCTTGACCGCGTCGACGGTCAGGTACACCTCCTCGGCGATCTGGCGGTTCGTGGCCGGGATGGCCGAGGCCGAGTCCTGCACGGGCCGGCACAGCGCAATCAGAACCTTGCGCTGCATCGGGGTCAGCGGGATCGTGGCCGGAGCGTCGATCGCGGAGGCGGTCTGGGTGATCGTCCCCGAGGTCTCCCGGTAGGTCACGACGCTGGCGCCGAACACCATCCGGTCCTTGTCGCGGAGCCGCCGGCGGCCGATCACCCGCTCCCCGTTGACGAACGACCCGTTCCGGGACAGGCCGTCGTCGACCATGGTCCAGCCGCGCCCGACCTGTTCGAGCAGCGCGTGTGTACGCGACACCTCGGCGTCCCACGCCAGGGGGACGTCGGCGGCCGGATCGCGTCCGATCGTCACTCGCCAGCGCCCCTGGTCCAGCACGAGCAGCCGCTGCTCGCTCTCCTCGGTCCGCCACACCACGAACGGATGACCCGTCCGTTCGGCGGCGATGACCTCCTTCAGCTCAGCGGGGGTCTGCACGACCCTCGTTCGCCGAGGCTCGGCGCCCTGCTCGATGGTGGGTTGCCGGCTCATCTGCGTGCCCCTGTGATCGGGCTAAGGCTACAGGGCCCGAGCGACATGTCACGCCTAGTTTTTGTCTGTTAAGGGTAGAACCGCGACGTCGCGCTACATCCAGGGCCAGCGCGGCCGATAAAGGGCTCAGAAGTTCAAATCTCGAGCCTGAGAGACCGGGAACACCCATGCTACGCACCCAAGCCCCTGCCGCTTCCGCCGCGACCCTGCGCGGGCAGCTTGGCCAGGCAGCGAAGGCCTGCGGGCACGCCGCCCACGTGGGCACGTGCTCCGCTTGCCAGCGCGCCCAGCTGGCCAAGTGGCGCGCCCAGCTCGCCCAGGTCGCGCACTAGTCCACAGTCTCAGCCGCCGCCGAGCTCGCTCGCGGGCGCGGCGCAGGCATCGCCGCGCGCAGGTACGCCGCGGCCGATCCCCAGTCCAGCGCCGCGAGCGCGTCGGCTTGCACGCCGGCACACAGCTCGAGCTTGGTCCGGAGCTCCTCCTCGGACGGGGGACGCGCCGGCGCCCCAGGCGGCTGGCCCATCGTGGTGCGAACCTCCTCGCCATCCTCGAGCGTGACCTCGAGCTCGAGCTCGCCGGCCAGGAGCTGATCGCCGCCCTCGCCGGGCTGCGCCTCGACGAGCTCCCCGAGACGGACCGCCTCGAGTCGCCTCACCGCCTCGTCCTCGAAGCTGTCGATCCCCGGGCGGCCGTCCAGGAGCGCCGCCGCGATCCCGTATTCGAGGCTGAACTTGCCCTCCAGGCCCGTCCTTGCCCGGTGATGGATGAGCGGCGCGAGCGAGACGGCCGGCGTCCGCACCGATATCCCGCGGATCCGCTGCGGATTGAGCTTCCCGAGCGACGCGGCCGCGCTGATCGGACGCTGAAGCGCATAGCAGCAGGGGTACAGCTTGATCGCCAGTCCGCCGGGGACGGCCGGGGTGCTGTTCAGCGGGGCCGCACCGGGATCGCCGCCGACGAGCTCCATCCACTGCTCGAGCGCGGTCAGGTCCGCAGTGGCGCCCGCCTCGGCCAGCGCCGCGGCCCGGACGCCCGCCTCGGCGGCGAATCCCACCTGCAGGGCCTTGGCGGTGGTCCCGAACGCGCGCTGCACCCCGCCGGCGGCCGGCACGGCCAGCGCGATCGCGATCGCCGTGCGCTCGGCGTCCAGACCTCGGGCCACCGACGCCGCCACCGCTGCGGCCGGCGCGCCGGCGGTGCAGGTGGCGTGCCAGCCGGCCTCGTAGTGCCTCCATCCGAGCGCGCTGCCAAGCCGTGCCATGACGCCCGCCCCGGCCAGATAGGCGAGCTCAGCAGCCGCCCCCGGCTCCGGCCGACAGTGCGGCCGGGACGCACACCGCGCTGATGTGCGTGGTCGAGGGCATGTGCAGGTCGTCGTAGTCGAGCACGTGGGCCAGGGCGGCCCAGCGTCCGGCCTCCGAGAGCTGGTCGAACAACGGCGCGCGCGGGTGGTCTCGGCCTGCGCACATGACCGCGACCGTGTCGAGCAGCGAGCGCCGGGCGAGCGCCAGATCCTCCTCGGTTGGTTCGAGCTCGGCCGCCCAGCGCGCGAGCTCGTCAGCGACCTCAGCCGTCGCCGTTCTCCTGGATCGCCTGCCACACCCGCTCGGGCGTCATCGGCAGCCGGCGGAGCCGGACGCCGCCGGTGGCGGCCGCGATCGCGTTGGCCACCGCGCCCGGGACGCCGACCACCGGCGCCTCGCCGACGCCCTTGGCGCCGAACGGACCGTCGGGCGCGGGCACCTCGACGGCCTCGGTGTCGATCCATGGGACCCCGCCGGCGGTGGGCATCGCGTAGTCGACGAATGATCCGGCCAGCGGCTGCCCGTGCTCGTCGTAGGCGAGCTCCTCGAGCAGAGCCCAGCCGAGGCCCTGGGTCACGCCGCCCTGCATCTGTCCCTCGACGAGTGCCGGGTTGAGCGCCCGGCCGACGTCCTGGGCGATCACGTGCCCGAGCACTCTCACCGCGCCGGTGTCGCGGTCGACCCGGACGTGGGAGAGATGCGCGGCGGATTGCGGCGCCGGCGACAGCGAAACGCGGCCGTGTCCCTCGACCGGCCGGTGGGGGCTGCCGAACGTCAGCACCTTGCCCGCGAGCTCCGCGATCGACATCGCCTTGGCGGGCACGCCGACGGGCTGGACGGAGCCGTCGACGATCTCGAGGTCCTCGGGCGCGATCTCGAGCTCCTCGGCGGCGACGTCGAGCAGCTGCTCGCGCGCCTCCAGCGCGGCGAGCTCGACGGCACGCCCGACGGTGTAGGTGATCTTGCTGCCGCCGCTCATCCCGGCATACGGCGCGCTCGAGGTGTCGGCGTAGTTGACGCGGACATGGTCGGGGTTCACGCCGAACGCGTCGGCGGCGATCGCCGCGAAGGTGGTCTCGACGCCGGTCATGTCGGCGGCGCCGGTGACGATCGTCAGATGCCCGTCGGAATCGAGCCGGCAGACCGCGGCCGCCGGCTCATAGCCTCCCGGGCCACCACCCGACCGCCAGGCCGATGCCCTCGCCGTCCGGGAGCGACTCGCGCCGGCTCCACAGCGGGTGCTCACCCAACCGCTCGAGGCACTCGCGGGCACCGAACACCTTGAACTCCTGCCCGGAGACGGCGCTGTCGCCGACGACCACGACGTTGCGCAGCCGGAGTTCGAGTGGGTCGATCCCCAGGCGCGCCGCGAGCTCGTCGAGCAGCGACTCGACCGCGAACGCCGCCTGGGGCGCCGCGGGGGCTCGATAGGCGCCGAACGTGACGCGGTTTGTCGCCACGCCGAGGCCGGTCAGCTCGTGCGCCTGCCACCGGTAGGGTCCGGCGCTGAGCATCGCCGCGAGCGACTCGACCCCGAAGTCGTCGGTCGATCCCCGGTCGGCGAGCACGCGGGTGCGAATTCCGGTCAGCCGCCCGTCGCGGTCGGCCCCGAGCTCGATGTCGAGGATCTCGGCACCGGCCGGATTGGTGGCGGCGAAGTCCTCGCTCCGGGTCATCATCAGCCGGACCGGCCGGTGGAGCACGAGCGCGGCCCCGACGACGAGCGGCTCCACGATCATCATCTTGCCGCCGAATCCGCCGCCGAGCGGCGCTCCGCGAACGCGCAGGCGCTCGGCGGGCAGCCCGAACAGCGCCATGAGCTCGGCCCGCGTGGGGAACGGTCCCTGGGTCGAAGTGCTGACCACGAGCACGTCGTCGACGTCGAACCAGGCCGTGGCGGTCTGGGGCTCGATGTAGCCCTGGTAGGCCCAGGGTGTGTGGAAGCGTCCGCGGACGACGACCTCGCTCGCGGAGAGCGCGGCGTCGACGTCGCCATTGGCTATCCGAGCGGTGCCGAGCACGTTCTCGGACAGCTCTTCCTCCTCGCCGATGCCGCCGGCCGAGACCGCCGCGTGCGCATCGGCGATATCCGATCCCTCGCCCTCGGCCGCGACGTGGATGCGGGCCCGCGGCGCGCCGGGCCGGACGGCGGCCTCCAGGTCGACCACCGCCTCGAGACGCTCGAGCTCGACGTCGATCAGCTCGATCGCGTCGGCGGCCAGCGCCTCGGTCTCGGCGATCGCGATGGCCACCGGCTGCCCGGCGTAGACGATCTCCTCGCGTGCGAGCGGCTGCCTCGGACGCCCGGGTCCGGTCGCGACGATCGGCAGGTCGTCGGCGGTCAGGACCGCCACTACTCCGGGCAGCTCGAGCGCGGCGCTCGCATCGATCGACTTGATCAGCGCGTGGGCGTCGTGGGCCAGCAGCAGGCGGGCGTGGAGCAGTCCCGTCACCGGTAGGTCGCTGGCGTACTTCGTGGCGCCGCGGACCTTCGGCTCGGAGTCACGTCGGGGTGTAGAGACGCCGATCGCCGACTCGCGGCCGGCGGGGCGGGTATCGGTGGCGGCCACAAACTCAACGTATCAAGTTGGCAAGGCCGCGATCCGAGCGGTAGGGTCGCGACCCACTAGCGATGTCAGACGAGAAGTGGGTGTACGACTTCGCCGAGGGCTCGAAGGACATGCGCGAGCTGCTCGGCGGCAAGGGGGCGAACGTCGCCGAGATGACCCGCGTGCTCGGCACCGACCGGGTGCCGGCCGGCTTCACGATCACCACCGAGGCGTGCGTGGCCTACATGAAGTCCGGGTCCGAGCCCGACGGTCTCGACGATCAGGTGGCCGCCGCGATGGAGCGCCTGGAGGAGACGGCGGGCAAGAAGTTCGGCGACGACGAGGATCCGCTTCTGGTCTCGGTGCGGTCCGGAGCGCGGGAGTCGATGCCCGGGATGCTCGACACGATCTTGAACGTGGGCCTGAACGACACGTCGGTGGACGGCCTCGCGCGCGCCACCGAGAACGAGCGATTCGCCTGGGATTCCTACCGGCGGCTGATCCAGATGTTCGGCAACGTCGTGCACGGGGTCAAGGGCGAGCGGTTCGAGGATGCGATCGCCGCCGCGAAGCGCGAGGCCGGAGTGGAGACCGACTCCGAGCTGCCGGTCGACGCACTGCGCAAGCTGGTCGACGAGTTCAAGGGGTTCTACGAGTTTCCCGGGGACCCCCAGGAGCAGCTGCACCAGGCGATCCGGGCCGTGTTCGACTCGTGGACCGGGGAGCGCGCGGTCAGCTACCGCAGGATCAACCGGATTCCCGATACGTGGGGCACCGCGGTCAACGTCCAGCAGATGGTGTTCGGCAACAAGGGGGAGGGCAGCGCAACCGGCGTGGCGTTCAGCCGCGACGAGGTGACCGGGGCCCCCGAGCCGAGTGGCGACTTCCTGGTCAACGCCCAGGGCGAGGACGTGGTCGCAGGTGTGCGCACCCCGCGCGACATCTCCGAGCTTCGCGAGGTGATGCCCGAGGCCCACGAGCAGCTGATGGAGATCCTGCGCACGCTCGAGTCCGAGTACAAGGACATGCAGGACGTCGAGTTCACGGTCGAGGAGGGGCAGCTGTACATGCTCCAGACCCGCAACGCCAAGCGCCCGGCCCAGGCCGCCGTGCGCTTCGCGGTCGACGCGGTCTCCGAAGAGCTGCTGACCCGGGAGGAGGCGCTGCGGACGATCGATCCGTCGTCGCTGGACGCGCTGCTTCACCCGACGTTCGACCGCAGCAACGGCTACGAGGTGCTGGCTCAGGGGGTCGCGGCCTCACCGGGCGCGGCCGCCGGTCAGATCGTGTTCAGCGCGGCCGATGCCGTTTCGGAGGCTCAGGCCGGCAAGGACGTGATCCTGGTCAGGCCGTTCACCGAGGCCGATGACGTCGCCGGCTTCCACGCCGCGCGCGGGATCCTGACCTCCGAGGGCGGAAAGGCGTCCCACGCGGCGCTGGTGGCGCGCGGGATGGGGGTGCCTGCGGTGACCGGCGCCCATGTCGCGATCGATCTCGAGGCGGGCGAGCTGACCATCAACGGGCGGACGTTCAAGGCCGGAGACGAGATCGCCATCGACGGGAGCGAGGGGGCGGTGGTCGAGCCCGGGGCCAAGCTGATCGAGCCCGAGATCGACGAGCGGTTCGACACGATCCTGGAGTGGGCGGACGAGTTCCGGCGGCTCGGGGTGCGGGTCAACGCCGACACGCCCGAGGACGCGCAGCGCGCGCGGGAGCTGGGGGCGGAGGGCATCGGCCTGTGCCGGACCGAGCACATGTTCATGGCCGAGGACCGCCAGCCCAAGATGCGGGCGATGATCATGGCCGATGATCGGGACGGGCGCCGGGAGGCCCTGCGCGAGCTGTTGCCCTTGCAAGAAGAGGATTTCGTCGGCTTGTTCCAGGCGATGCGCGGGCTGCCGGTCACGATCCGGCTGCTCGACCCGCCGCTGCACGAGTTCCTGCCCAACCTCCCCGAGCTGCGGGCCCACCTGGAGCGGGCCCGGATCGAGGTCTCCGATGATTTGGACGAGCTCGAGAAGCTGCTGTCGCGGGTCGAGGAGATCCACGAGGGCAACCCGATGCTCGGCACCCGCGGCGTGCGGCTCGGGATCCTCTATCCCGAGATCTACGAGATGCAGGTGCACGCGATCATGCGCGCGGCCAAGCGGATCGACGAGCCGCCCCACCCCGAGATCATGATCCCGCTGGTCGCCTACGAGCACGAGCTCGAGATCGCCCGCGAGCTTGTCGTATCCGTGGGGTCCGAGTACGACATGGAGGCGGGGGAGGACTACACGGTCGGGACGATGATCGAGCTCCCACGGGCCTGCTTCATCGCCAACCTGATCGCCAAGCACGCCGACTTCTTCTCCTTCGGGACCAACGACCTGACCCAGACCGCGCTCGGCTTCTCCCGCGACGACGTCGAGTCGAAGTTCATCCCCACCTACATCGAGGACAAGATCATCGACCGCTCGCCGTTCGAGACGATCGACGCGCCGGGGGTGGGCTGGCTGGTCCGCCTGGCCGCCTGGGTCGGGCGCGAGGCGCATCCGGGGCTGAAGCTCGGGATCTGCGGCGAGCACGGCGGCGACCCCGACTCGATCGGCTTCTTCCACCGCGCCGGGCTGGACTACGTGTCCTGCTCGCCGTTCCGGGTCCCGATCGCCCGGATCTCCGCCGCCCAGGCGGCCATCGCCGACTCCGACGGCTGATTCCGGCCCGCGGCGGCGCGCGGCGGGAGCGTTGACGTGCCGGCCGCGAAATTCAGCTAGGCAGCGTCACGGTCGATTACCGAAGTGATGCAAAAGCTTCGTGGGGTCAAGAGCGCCCCGCGGCCGTTCTGGCTCGTGGGGATTCCGGCTGCCGTCGCGGTGGTTGCGATGGCGCTGGGCAAACTCACTGCCGCAACCGCGCTCTGGTGGGACGTGGCCTGGACGAGCGCGTCGGTTTGCGCGCTGGTCGGCACGCTGGTGGGCCGTCAGGCGACCACCGGGCCGACCCGCGCGCGTTGGACGCTTTGGGTGGCCGCCTGCGCGTGCTGGTTGTTCGGCCAGCTGGCCTGGGATCTGTTCGGCATCGTCGGCTCCCCCGCCAGCCCGAACCTGGCCGATTTCGGGTGGTGGATGTTCGCGATTCTGATCACGCTCAGCATGGCCCGGAGGCGGATTCAGTCGGGCTCGCTCCGGGCGGTCGCGGCGGCCGAGGTGCTACCCGTGATCGCCGGCGCCACCGCTTTGACCTTCGCCCTGCTCTGGAACCACGTCGCCAACTCGATGCTCCCCGAGGCGCAGCGACTGTCGGCGCTCGTCTATCCGACCCTGTACATGTCGGCCGCGGTGCTGGCCCTTCAGTCGCTGGTCGGAGGCGGGCGGTCCAGCGTCCGGTTGCTCCCCGCACGTCTGGGATTGGCCGGGGTCATGGCGCAGGCCGCCGCGTTCATCATGTGGAGCGAGCAGCTGCTCGACCAGACCTATCACCCCGGGTCGAGCATGCTCGATCCCACCTGGGTGCTCGGGTTGATCGCGATCGGCGCCGGCGGCGCCTTTTCGGCGCGCCACCTCGAGCCCGAGGTTTCGACCAAGGAGCCCGGGTTGCGCGCCGGGATCCTGCCGGCCATCCTGTTCCTGCTTCTGTTGGGAGCCCTCGTGCGCGCGCGCCTCGAGCACGCACCAAACGTGGTCGGGTTCACGCTTCAGGCCGGGTTGCTGTTCTCCGGCGGGGCATTGGTCGTACGGAGCGTCCTGCTCGAGGGTCGGCTGCGCAAGCTGCTCGGTCGTGAGCGCTCGGCCCTGGCCAGCCTGGCCGACCGGGAGGCCGAGCTGGCCCGGCTCAACGCGCAGCTGATGGAGGATTCCCGGCGCGATCCGCTGACCGGCATGCGCAACCGGCGCGCGCTGGCCGACGAACTCCCCCAGATCGAGGCCGGATGCCTGGAGCACGGCGCTCCGTTCGGGGTGGCGCTGTGCGACGTGGACCACTTCAAGGCCTACAACGACGAGATGGGCCACATCGCCGGCGACCAGGCCCTGCGCGCGATCGCCACCACGATCCGCGGCGCGCTGCGCTCGCAGGATCTGGCCTACCGCTTCGGCGGCGAGGAGCTGTTGCTGGTCTTGCCCGGCCAAAACGCCGAGGAAGCCGCGGTGGCTGCCCAGCGGGTTCGCGCCGCCGTCGAGGCCGCCGCGATGCCTCATCCCGCCGGCATCGGCGGCGTGGTCACCGTCTCGATCGGAGTGGCTTCGGGCGAACGGGACTACGGCGGTCTGATCTCCCGCGCCGACGCGGCCTTGTACGAAGCCAAGCGCGGTGGCCGTAACCGCGTCGTGATGAGCAGCCAGGCCGAGGCCCGGCACGCCGAGGAAACCGAGCGGCGCCCGGACAAGGGGAGCAACATGGTTCCGCGCCAGCTGCGCAGCATGCTGGCCCTCTCGCGCGCCGCCGCCACCGGGCAGGGCGTACTGCCCGTGCTCGAGGCGCTGGCCGAGATGATCCGAACCGAGCTGTCGTTCCAGGTCGTGGCCATCAACCTGCTCGACGATGCCCGCGCGGAGATGACCGCGCTCGTGGTCGAGGGCGACGAGGAAGCGCGGCAGATGCTGTTGGGGACGACCAGCCCCTGGAGCGAGTGGAGCGAGCTGCTGGCCCGCAGCGAGCACGTTCGCCAGGGGGCGCTGTGGCTCCCCGACGGCGCCCACGAGTGGGACGACGAGACGATCCTGTGGACGCCGGCCACGGCCGCGGCCCCCGACGCCGACGCGTGGCACCCGCACGACATGCTGATGCTGCCCCTGCGCGGCGCCGGCGGCGACGTCCTCGGCCTGGTCTCGGTCGACCAGCCGCTCCACGGCCGGCGCCCCGACGACTCAGAGCTCGAGGTCCTGATGGCGGTGGCCGACCAGGCCGGCCTGGCCGTCGAGCAGGCGCAGCGCGATGCCGCCGGCACGGGGGGCGGCCCCGAGCAGTCTCAGGAGCTCCGGCTGGCCGCGGTGATGCTGCTGGCCGAGACGCTCGACCTGCGCGACGCGGGCACCGCAAAGCATTCGCGCACGGTCGGCGCCTACGCCCGGCACACCGCCGCCGCGCTCGGCCTGAGCCCGGACCGGGTGGAGCGGATCCATGCCGCCGGCGTGCTCCACGATCTCGGCAAGCTCGGGATCGCCGACGCCATCCTGCACAAGCCGGGCAAGCTCGACGACGCCGAGTGGAACGAGATCCAGCGCCATCCGGAGATCGGCGCGCGGATCCTCGAGCACGCGGGATTGCGTGACATCGCCGGCTGGGTCCGTGCCCACCACGAGCGGGTCGACGGCCGTGGCTATCCCAAGGCGCTCGCGGGCGAGAAGCATCCCGCTCGAGGCGCGCATCCTGGCGGTGGCCGACGCCTATGAGGCGATGGTGGCCGACCGTCCGTACCGCGCCGGCATCGCTCCCGCCGAGGCGCGCGCTGAGCTCACCCGTTGCGCGGGCTCGCAGTTCGACCCGGGTGTGGTCGACGCGTTCCTGACTTCGCTCGAGTCATGCGAGGGCGAGCTTGCCTCAGAGCCGGCGGTGCCCGAGGCGGCCTGATCAGCTGGGCCCGGCGTCGATGGCGGCGCGCACCTCGTCGAGGCGAGGCTGGCGATCAAACCCGGTGAGCACCCAGGTCGCTCCGGCCTTCACCCAGGGGGCGGCGTCCTCGCCCGGCTCGATCTCCACCACCAGGTCGAACGGGCCGGCGCCGGCCGCCCGCTGCGAGGCGATCTCGCCGGCCAGCTCGGCCAGCGCGTCGGGCCCCGGGAGCTCGATCGGGAAGAAGCCGTCCCACTCGAGCGCCCGGGCCAGCGGCCGCCGCTTCGGCCACCGCCCGGCCACCCACACGGGAATCCGTCGGCTGCTGCACCGGGCGGGGCTGGAACTCGCCGGCCCAGAACTCGGCCAGCCGGCTCAGTCGTTCGTCGAGCAGGCGGGCTCGCTCGCGCGGGTCGACGACCTCGCCGTACGGCTCGAGCTCGGCCGGGTTGCTGCTCCCGAGTCCCACCCCGAGCGTGAGCCGGCCCCGGCTGAGATGGTCGAGCGTGATCGTCTCGCGGGCCAGCTTCTGCACCCGTCGGCGCGAGAGCGGCGTGACCATCGGGCCGAGCCGCAGGCGCTCGGTGTGAGCCGCGACCGCGCTGAGCGCGACCCAGGGGTCGGCCACGGCGCTGACCGGCGGCCGGTGGACGATGTGGTCCCACAGGAACACGCCGTCCCAGCCGCGCGACTCGGCGGCCACGGCCAGCTCGACCAGGACCCACGGGTCGACCAGCTCGTCAAAGGGCGCCAGGAACAGGCCGCGCCGCGGCGGGCGGTCGGGTGAGGCTTCCGTTGATGAGCTCATGGGGGGAAGGTTGCAGCATCGGCTCGCTCGACGGCAGCACGCCCGTCCTGGCCACCTCCGAGTAGAAGCGAGCGCTTCGCTTGGCCAGCGCGACGCTGGGTGCTGAAGTCGACGAAGTACAGGCCGAACCGGCGCTGGTATCCGCGCGCCCACTCGAAGTTGTCCATCAACGACCAGTGGAAGTAGCCGGCCAGGTTGACCCCGTCCTGGATCGCGCGCCAGGCGGCGTCGAGATGACCCTTCAGGAAGTCGATGCGCTCCAGGTCGTTGACCTCGCCCTCCGGCGTGATGTAGTCGTCGGCTCGCGCACCCGTTCTCGGTGATGAAGATCGGCAGCTGTGGCGCCTCGCGGTCGAGCTGCCACGAGCGTGTCGTACAAGCCGTTCGGCTCGACCAGCCACCCCATGGTCGTCTTCGGAAGCTCCGGCGGCGCGTAGTTG
Source organism: uncultured Solirubrobacterales bacterium (assembly GCA_963834675.1). Classification (GTDB taxonomy): domain Bacteria; phylum Actinomycetota; class Thermoleophilia; order Solirubrobacterales; family Solirubrobacteraceae; genus Palsa-465. The sequence continues at coordinate 827,410 of CAWICS010000004.1, read as the reverse complement.
ACCAGCCCGGGATGACCCGGCAGCGGAGTCTCGCCCCGGCGCAGATCGTCCCAGTCGCCCAGGCCGACGTAGTACGGGGAGTAGTAGTTGAGCCCCAGGAAGTCGACCGGCGCGCTGATCGTGCGCATGTCGCCGGGCTTGATCAGCTCCGAGGGCGGCAGCAGCTCGTCCCGCGCTCGCGCCGGGTAGGTGCCGTGCAGCACGGGCTCGAGGAAGATGCGGTTTTGCTCGGCGTCCAGGACGGCCGCCGCATCGCGCGCGTCCTCGCTGGTCGGGCGCACGGGATGGAGATCGAGCGAGATGCCGACCGCGGTGCGCCCCGGCAGCGAGCTTCGCATCGCCTCCAGGGCCAGGCCATGCCCGAGCAGCAGGTGATGGGTCGCCGCGGCGGCCAGCGCCGTAGTCGGTCTTGCCCGGCGCGTGGGTCCCCACCCGATAGCCCTGATGGGCCGCCTGCTGGGGCTCGTTCATCGTGATCCACATCCCCACGTGGTCGCCGAGCGCCTGGGCAAGGAGCTGTGCGTACTCCGCGAATCGCTCCGCGGTGTCGCGATTGGCCCACCCGCCCTCGTCCTCGAGCGCCTGGGGCAGATCCCAGTGGTACACGGTGGCCACCGGCATGATGCCTCGGTCGCGGAGGCGGGCGACCAGCGCGCGGTAGTAATCGAGTCCGCGCTCGTTCACGCCCCCGCGTCCGGTCGGCTGGATCCGTGGCCAGGCGATCGAGAAGCGGTAGCCGTCGACACCGAGGTCGCTGAGCAGCGACAAATCCTCGTCCACACGGTTGTATGAGTCACACGCGATGTCGCCCGTGTCGCCGCGATCGATCCTGCCGGGCGTGTGACTGTACGTGTCCCAGATCGACTGGCCACGTCCGTCGGCGTCGCACGGCGCCCTCGATCTGGTAGGCCGAGGTCGAGGCACCCCATAGGAAGCCGGGTGGAAAGCGGCGTGGCCCCAGCGCGCCATCGCCTGACGTCCCGTTCATGTCATCTCCTTGAAATCGAAAATCTGGTCGCGAGGCGGCGCCCGCTTCCCGCAGTGAGAGGAGGCACGGGAAGCGGACGCCAGTGCGCGACTGCTAGCTCACGGGCCGCAGCCGCAGGATCACGACCTCGTTGGTCGGGGCGTTGGGGCTACCGGACTCGTAGGGGTTCGACGCCGACGGCCAACCGGTGAACTTCGCGGTGTTGTACTCGTCGAACACCACGCCGTAGACGGTCGGGATGATCGGCAGGTTGTTGGCCACGTACTGCTCGAGCGGGGCCACGTCGGCCGCCTGGTCGGCGGCACTGTTGTCCGCCGCCAGCTTGGCCAGCTGCGCGTCCACCTGCGGGTCCTTCAGACGCTCGAAGTCCCCCGCGGCGTTGCTCGTCGCCTGGGCGCTGTTCAGCCAGTCGTTGTAGAGCTGATACGGCGCGACGCTGGTCTGCGACCAGTGCTGGGTGAGCTGGAAGTTCCCGGTGGCGATGTCCGAGGACCACGCGGTCACCGACTGCCCGACGAACCGCGCGTCGATGCCCGCCTTGCGCAGCCAGCCGGCGATCATCTGGTCGCCGGTCGCGTAGTCGCTGAACGAGGAGGGGTTCGTGACGTCGATGGTCAGCTTCTGGCCCGACTTGGTGCGGAACAGGCCGTCCGACCCCAGCACGTAGCCGGCCTGCTGGAGCACCTTCTTGGCCCCGGCGATATCCGAGTGCGCGCCGAGCGTCGAGCCCGACACCGAGGGCGAGAGGAACTGCTGGAAGACCGGCAGCGTGAGCCCGCTCGCGTTGGACACCGGCGGCTCGATGCCGCCCTCGGCCTGCTGACTCAGCGCGGTGCGGTCGATGGCCAGGCTGATCGCCTTGCGCACGGCCAGCTGGTTGGTCGGGAACTTGGTCAGGTTGGGCTCCAGGCTGTTGGTCTGCACCGGCGTGAACCACACGTGGTGGTTGGAGTGGCCGGCGACGTACACCTGCTGCACGCCCGGGATGAAGTTCCCGCCCCAGTGCAGCTGGTCGGTCTGCAGGGCCGCCAGCGCCGTGTTGGCCGATGCGTAGGTCGGGAACTCCACGGTCCCGACGGCGGGCTTACCGCCCCAGTAGCTGGGGTTTGCCTTGAGCGTGATCCCCTGCGCGCTGAACTGCGAGACCGTGTAGGGGCCGGTGCCGACCGGGCTCGCGTCCGTGTACTTGCCGGGATCGCCGACCTTGCTCCAGATCGACTGCGGCACGATGTACACCTGGCCTGCGATGTTCTGCAGGTTGGCGTACTGGGGGGAGGGGAAGCCGATCGTCACCTGGTTGCCGCTCGAGCTCACGCTCTTGATCGGCAGACCGGTGGTGTTGACGTCGGCGTAGCGCTTGAGCATGTCGAACGTGAACGCGACATCCGCCGCGGTCATCGGCGTGCCGTTGGACCACTTCACGCCCGGGCGGATCGTGAACGTGATCGACTTGCCGCCGTCCGACCAGGTGTACGCGGTGGCCAGCCAGTTGTAGTACTGGCCGGGCTTGATCGCGTTGGCCTGGAGCAGCGGCTCGTAGACCAGCGACGTGGCGCCGAGCAGCGTGGCCGCTGAGGACTGGATGAACGGGTTGAAGTTCTGGGTGATCGCGTTCTGCTGGCTCGACTCCACCGTGAGCACGGCGCTGGAGTTGGTTGAGTTCGCGACGTTGGTGGCGCTGACGGTCGAGCTCTTGTGCGAGCTGCCACCGCAGGCGGCGAGCAGCGCGGCGGTGGCGAGCACCGCGCACGCGGCCAGCAGGCGTCGTGGGTTGATCCGGGGTTTCATCGAGGAGCACACCTCTCTCTGATAAAAGACTTGTGTCGCGTATGTAGATATGCACGCCCCTGGTTGCAGCCAGGGTTCGTGTCGCGTATGTGGACGGTCACGTGCCCCCGGGTCAGGCCGGGGGCGCGGGCTTTAAACGCCCGCGCCGATCACTTCATGGCGCGGTCCTCCCTTCCGACCCGGAGCTGGGAGCCGAACGCGTCGGGATCCGGCGCGGAGGCGATCAGCAGCCGCGTGTAGTCGTGGCTCGGAGCCTGGGTGAGGAGCTCGGCTGGGCCGCGCTCGACGATCTCCCCGCCGTGCATGACGAGGATCTCGTCGGCGAAGTACCGGGCCGAGGCGATGTCGTGCGTGATGTAGAGCACGGCGAGGTCGAGCCGGGCGCGCAGTTCCTCGATCAGGTCGAGCATCTCGAGCCGGATCGATACGTCCAGCATCGACACCGGCTCATCGGCCAGCAGCACGCGCGGCGACGCGGCCAGCGCCCGCGCGATCGCCACGCGCTGGCGCTGCCCGCCCGACAGCTCATGCGGGTACGCGTCGCGGTACTGCTCGGGCGGAGACAGACGGACCTGCTCGAGCAGGGCATCGAGGTCGCGCGGGTCAGCGGTGCGCGCCGCGTGGAGCCGCAGCGCGCGCTCGAGGTGGTAGCGCACGGTGTGCAACGGGTTGAGTGACGCGAAGGGATCCTGGAAGACCAACTGCACGGCTCCCTTGTAGGCGCGAAAGCCGCGTCTTGCCGCCGGGTCGATCGCCGCGCCGTCGAGCAGGATCTGCCCGCCCGAGCGCCGCTCCTGACCGGCCAGCAGACGCGCCACCGTCGTCTTGCCCGAGCCGCTCTCGCCGACCAGCGCGGTGATCGTGCCTCGGCGCAGCTGCAGCGACACGCCGGCGACGGCGTCGACCGCGGCCTTGCGGCCGAGCCGGTAGCTCTTGCGCAGGTCGATCGCCTCGAGCACGACCGGGCCGGTGCCGCTTGTCCTTTCGGCCGTCGCCACGGCGGGGGCGGGGGCGGCGTCGAGGCGCTCGGCGGTGACGAACGGGCACGCCGTCACGTGGTCTGGCTCGACGGCGGCCAGCGCCATGTCGATCGTGCCGCATGCCTCGGTGGCGAAACGGCACCGCGGGATGAACGAGCAGCCGGTCAGCGCTCCCCGGAGATCGGGAGGTGAGCCGGGGATCCCGCTCAGCTTCCGGCGCGGACCGCGCAGGCGCGGGAACGATGTGAGCAGGCCGCGGGTATACGGGTGCACCGAGCGGGCGTGGATCTGCTCCCGGGTGCCGGACTCGACCACCCGCCCGGCGTACATGATCACCACGCGGTCGGCGATCTCCAGCAGCAGCGAGAGGTCGTGGGTGATGAACAGGACCGAGAAGCCCAGGCGGTCCTTGAGCTCGAAGATCTCGGCCAGGATTTCGCGCTGGACGACCACGTCGAGCGCGGTGGTCGGCTCGTCCATGATCACGACCTCGGGCTCGGCGGCCAGCGCCATCGCGATCATCACCCGCTGGCGCATCCCGCCCGAGAGCTCGTGGGGATAGCTGTTCAGGCGGGCGCGCGGGATCCCCACCATCTCGATCAGCTCGACGATGCGGTCGTGGCGCTGCTCTCTGGTCAGCGCGAGATGGGCATCGAGCGCGTCGAGCATCTGATCGCGCACGCGCAGCACCGGGTTGAGCGAGTTCATCGCGCTCTGGAAGACGAGCGCGATCTCCCGCCAGCGGAGCCTCCGCAGCTGCTCGGGGTCGGCGGCGAGGACGTCGACTCCCTCGGGCCCGACGCGCGCGCCGTGATAGGTGACCGAGCCACCGGTGATCACCGCGGGCGGTCGCAGCAGCCGGATCGATCCATAGGCGAGCGTGGACTTGCCGCAGCCCGACTCGCCGGCCAGGCCGACCACTTCGCCGCGGTGAAGCGCGAGGTCGAAGTGACGGACCGCTCGAACGTCGCCGGCGCCCGAGCGGTAGGCGATCGAGAGGTCATTTATTTTGAGGACTGGTTCAGTGGTCGATGGGCGGACGCTTTCCGCCATCGAGCGGGCTGTATCGATGCCCGCGCTCACGACCGCTCCGTTTCGAGCTCGCGCAGGACCGGAGTCGGATCCGACGGCCGCCACGTGCGGCGGCCGATACGGGCGGCGCGGGAGGCCGAGCGCAGGCGGGGGTTGCCGAGCTCGTCGAGTCCGAAGTTGAGCAGGACCAGGCTCATGCCGAGCAGCGCCACGCAGATCCCGGGCGGGACATACCACCACCACGCGTTCAGCTGCACGGCGTTCCCGCCCTGCGCCCAGTAGAGCATCGTCCCGTAGCTCCAGCTCGAGAGGTCCGACACGCCCAGGAAGGCCAGCGCGACCGAGGTGAGGATCGCGTACAGCACGGTTCCCACGAAGCTCGCGGCGATCAGCCCGATCTCGTTGGGCAGGATCTCGAAGAAGATGATTCGCCAACTCGGCTCGCCTGACTCGCGGGCCGCGGCCACGAAGTCACGGCCGCGGAGCGACAGCGTCTGCGCGCGAATCACCCGCGCCCCCCAGGGCCAACCGAGCACGCTCAGCACGATCGCGGTGGGCAGCTCGCCCGTGTGGGGCAGGTAGCCGAGGATCACCACGAGCAGCGGCAGCGCGGGCAGCACCAGGAACACGTTGGCCACCAGCGAGAGGCCCTCGTCGGCCATGCCGCCGAGGAACCCGGCCGAGGTGCCGATCAGCACCGAGAGCGCGGTGGCGATCACTCCGGTGAGCAGCCCGAGCACGACCGTCGAGCGCGTCCCGGAGAGCAACTGGGAGAGCACGTCCTGGCCGGTCGCCGTGGTGCCGAGCAGGTGCGAGGCGGTGGGGCCGTGGGGGAGGGCCTGGCCGGGGATCGAGGCGGACGGGTCGTGCGGCGCGATCCAGGGACCGATGATCGCGACCAGGATGAACACGCCGAGGATCGCCGCTCCCACCTTGGCCTTGCCCGGGATGCGCCGCAGGGCCTCGCGCCGGCCGGCCTTGATGACGGCCGGCGGGAGCTGCGCGTCCGGGAGGGGGTCGACGGGGGCGGCGAGCGCACTCATCAGAATGCCGTCCTCGTGCGGGTTCGGGGGTCCGCCAGGAAGTAGATGATGTCCGCGATCAGGCAGGCCGCGAGCACCGAGAGCGAGATGACCAGGAAGATCCCCTGCAGCAGCGGGAAGTCGTCCGAGGTGACCGCGTTGTAGAGCGTCAGGCCAATGCCGGGGTAGGAGAAGACGATCTCCATGACCAGCGCGCCCGCGACCACGAACCCGAGCGACAGCGCGAAGCCGGCCAGGTTGGGGAGGATCGCGTTGCGGGCCGCGTAGGTGAACATGACCCGGCGCGGGGACAGGCCCTTGGCCTGCGCCACGAGCACGTAGTCCTCGCCGATCGTCGTGATCATCACGTTGCGCATCTGGAGCATCCAGCCCGCCATCGAGGTGAGCACTATGGTCAGGGCGGGCAGGACCGAGTGGTTGGCCGCGCTCGAGATGAACGACCAGTTCCACCCCGGCGACTGGCCCAGGTCATAGCCCTGGCCGAACGGGAACAGGCCCCAGCTGACCGCGAACAGCTGGATCACGACCAGGGCCAGGAAGAAATACGGGGTGGCCTGCAGGAAGGTGAACGCGGGGAGGGATCGGTCGAGCCAGCCGCCGCGGCGCCAGGCGGAGATCACCCCGAGCAGCGTGCCCAGCGCGAAGCTGATCACCGTGGCCATCCCGACCAGGATCAGCGTCCACGGGAGCGTCTGGCCGATGATCGTCGTGACCTTGGCCGGATATTGATTGACCGACAGGCCGAGATTTCCGTGGGCCAGGTTGCCCAGGTAGGAGAAGTACTGGCTGAGCAGGCTGCCGTGGGTGTGGGTTCCGAATTCGGCCTGGAGCGCGTGGAGCGAGTTCGCGTCGAGGGTCGGGAACTTGGCCAGCAGCGCGTCGACCGCGTTGCCCGGCATGACCCGCGGGATGGCGAAGTTGACCGTGATCGCCACCCACGCCGCGACGGCGTAGAACGCCAATCGGCGGGTGATGAACCACATCTTCTTGCTCTCTCCTCTTTCGTTCCTCGGGGGCCGTCGGCGATCAGCCTGGGTAGGACGGCTGTGAAAACGCTACCGGGATTGTTTCGCCAATGTCAAGTTGTTTTTCATGTGTTTTCCATGTATGTTGCGGCATCGCATGGCGCGAGATGTATGTAACGTTTCAGGAAATCTGATTCAATCCACGGTATGAGTTCCACCACCAGCCCGGAAAATGGCCGCAGCAGCCGCCTGACCATCCGCGAGGTCGCCGACCTCGCCGGGGTCTCGATCGCGACCGTCTCGCGCGTGATCAACGGCCGCTCCGAGGTGTCCGACCGCGCGCGCGATGCCGTGCTGCGGGTCGTGCGCGAGTATGGCTACAGCACCAATCGCACGGCGCGAGGCCTGTCGGCCGGGCGCACCGGTCTGGTCGGCGTGACCACCCCGGTCGTGCACCACTCCTACTTCGCGGTGATCCTCGACGGCGCCGGCGAGGCGCTCTACGAGCAGGACATGCGGATGGTCCTGTGCCCAACCCACCACGAGCACGATCGCGAGGCGTCGTTGCTCGAGCGCCTGATGCAGGGCACGACCGACGGCGCGCTGCTGATCCTGCCGGAGGAGTCGCCCGACGAGCTCGCCGCGCTGCATGAGCACGGCTACCGGTTCGTGATCGCCGACCCGCTCAAGCAGCTCGACGAACGCGTTCCGACCGTGTCGGCGGCCCATTCGCTGGGGTCCGGCGAGGCGGTCGAGCATCTGCTCTCGCTCGGCCACCGGAGGATCGCCGCGGTCACCGGACCGCGCGGATGGATCGCCACCGAGGAGCGGCTGCGCGGCTACCGCGGCGCGCTGGCCGCGGCCGGGATCATGCCCGATCCCGACCTCGTGGTCGAATCGGACTTCCGCGCCGAAGGCGGCGCCCAGGCGGCGCTGGCGTTGCTCGATGTGCCCGATCCGCCCACCGCGGTGTTCGCTTTCAACGACATGCTCGCGATCGGCGTGATGCAGGCCGCGCGGGTGCGCGGCCTGCGCATCCCCGATGACCTGTCGGTGGTCGGGTTCGACGACACGTTTGAGGCCTCGATCGTCACGCCCACGCTCACCACCGTGCGCCAGCCGCTGGCCGAGATGGGCCGGATGGCGGTGAACCTGCTCGTCCGCCAGCTCCAGAACCAGCGGATCGAGGCGCTCCACGTTCAGCTCGAGACCAAGCTCGTCGTGCGCGAGTCGACCGCGCCGGTGGCGGCGCGGGCCTGATTCACCTTAGATACCGGTATGACCACACCGACTGACGGACTCACCCCGTCGGCGCTCGACTACCTGAACCTCGACAGCCTGTTCTCCGCCGAGGAGCTCGAGCTGCGCGATCGGATCCGGGGGTTCGTCGACACGCGCATCCGGCCGAACATCGACGCCTGGTACGAGGCCGGGCAGTTTCCGCGGGAGCTGGCCGGCGAGCTGGGCGAGCTGGGCGTGCTCGGCATGCACCTGGACGGTTACGGCTGCCCCGGGCGCAGCGCCGTCGAGTACGGCCTGGCCATGCTGGAGCTAGAGGCAGGTGACTCGGGGCTGCGTACGTTCGCCAGCGTCCAGGGGTCGCTCGCCATGAGCGCGATCCACAAGTTCGGATCAGAGGCGCAGAAGGAGCGCTGGCTGCCGCGCATGGCGAAGGGCGAGCTGATCGGCTGCTTTGGTCTGACCGAACCGGAGGCGGGCAGCGATCCCGCACGCATGCAGACCTCGGCTCGACGGGAAGGCGACGGGTGGGTGCTGGAGGGGGCCAAGCGGTGGATCGGGATGGCCTCGATCGCGGATGTCGCGGTCATCTGGGCCAGGACGGACGACGGCATCCGCGGCTTCTTGGTGCCGACGTCAACTCCAGGGTTCAGCGCGAGGGACATCGAACCGAAGCTCGGGATGCGCGCCTCGATCCAGTGCGACATCGCGCTCGAGTCGGTGCGGCTGGGCTCCGAGGATTTGCTTCCCGACGCGAACGGACTCAAGGCCGCCCTGTCGTGTCTGAACGAGGCGCGCTACGGAATCATGTGGGGCGCACTCGGCGCCGCCCGCGACGCCTACGAGTCGGCGCTCGCCTATGCCCTGGACCGCCGGCAGTTCGACCGCCCGATCGCCGGCTTCCAGCTCACCCAGCAGAAGCTCGTCGACATGGTCCTGGAGATCCAGAAGGGGCTGCTGGTCGCGCTGCACACGGGGCGCCAGAAGGACGCCGGCACGCTGAGACCCGAGCAGATCTCGTTCGGGAAGCTCAACAACGTGCGCGCGGCGATCGCGATCTGCCGTGAGGCGCGGACGCTGCTCGGCGCAAACGGAATCACCCTCGATCACACGCCGATGCGCCACGCCAACAACCTCGAGGCGGTTCGCACCTACGAGGGAACCGACGAGGTCCACACCCTGATCATGGGCCGGGCGATCACCGACATCCCCGCGTTCAGCTAATCGGGCTGAGAAGATTCCTGACATGGAGGACGGCACGAGCACCACACGCCTCGATCCCGAAACCGGCGAGCGGTTCCTGCCGTTGCGCCGTCAGCTCGGGGTGAGCTCGTTCGGGATGAACCAGATCACGCTCCAGCCGGGGCAGCGCGGGCGGATCCACCGTCACAAGCTCCAGGAGGAGGTGTACGTGGTGCTCGAGGGCAGGCTGACGTTGTTGGTCGAGGGCGAGGAGGCCGACCTGGGGCAGGGCGAGGTGGTCCGGGTGGCGCCGCAGGTCCGTCGCCAGTTGGTCAACCGCGGCCCCGGTCGTGTCGTGCTGCTCGCGCTCGGTGGCGCGAACGAGCACCAGGGCCGCGACGGCGAGGTGTTCGGAGACTGGAGCGACGAGCAGCCGGTGTCGCCCCAGGAGCTGTCGATGCCACCCGACCTCGACCCGGGCGAGCTGCGTTCCTGAGCGCGGTGCACCCCACGGCGGTCAGGTTCCAGGAGCGGCTGCACGAGCGCGGCCTGGACGTCGACGTTCAGGTGCTTCCGAAGTCGACGCGAACGGCACCCGAGGCGGCCGCCGCCGTGGGCTGCGAGGTCGGACAGATCGTGAAGTCGCTGGTGTTCATGCGCGACGAGGAGCCCGTGATGGTGCTGTGCGCCGGCGACCGGCGGGTGGCCTCGGATCGGCTCGGGCTCCGGGCGGCCAGCGCCGAGCAGGCGCGCGCCGGCACCGGGTTCGCGATCGGCGGCATCCCGCCGCTCGGTCACGACCGCGAGCTTCCGACGCTGATCGACGAATCGCTGCGCCGGTTCGCCACCGTGTGGTGCGCGGCCGGAACGCCACACGCGGTGTTTGAGATCGACACCGAGGCGCTGATCGCGGCGATCCCCGGTGGCGCCGTGCTCGACGTGGCCTAGGCGCGTAGCGCCTCCGCCGCCCGCTGCCCTGGGTCAGAACCCCGCACTCGACAATTCACGTCCGTCGAGTGCGGCCTGTGAGCCACATATGGCTCGCAATTCCGCACTCGCCCCGGCGCGCCGGCCGAGTGCGGGGTTGTGACCCACCGCACATGACATTTCGCCGAATGTCGAAGCGTCCCGGGGGCAACATGAACGACGTGAGCTCGATGCTCGAAGCAGTCCGCTCCCAAGCCTTTATGACATCCAGTCGCCACCGCACCGCCACCGCCACGCGCCGCTATGCGCTCGTGCTCGCCACCGCGGTGCTGTGTTACGCGGCGCTCGGCACGGTGCTGGGGATCCTGCCCGACTACGTCCACTCGCTCGGTGGCGGCGCCGTGATGGTCGGCCTGGCCGTCGGCGCGCCGGCGCTGACCGGCGCGGCGGGACGGCCTATTGGCGGCCGGCTCGCGGACCGCGTCGGTCCGGCGCGGATCATGGTCGCCGGCGCGCTGGTGATGACGGTCGGCACGATCCCCGCCTTCGCGCACGCGACGGGAGTGCTGATCCTCAGCCGGCTGCTGGTCGGCGCGGGCGAGGCGGCGATGATGGCAGCGGCAGTGCTGTGGCTGCTGCGCCTGGCCGGCCCGGAGCGGCGCGGCCGCGCCATGGGGCACGTGGGCCTGGCCAACTACGCCGGGCTGACCGTCGGGCCGCCGCTGTCGCAACTGCTCTCCGGCGATGCTCACCCGAGCCGCGTGTGGATCGCGGCGGCCATCCTGCCGCTGCTGTCCGCGGGCTGCGCCGCGGCCTTGGCCCGCACGCCGGAGGCGCGCGCCGATTACGTCAACGGACGCGACGAAGAGGCCGCCGACGCCGGCGAGAACTTCAGCGCGTGGCGGGTGACGCTCCGTCCGGGCCTCGGTCTGATGCTGGTCAACTTCGGCTACGTCGGGTTGCTGTCTTTCGGCGCGGCCGCTGCGACCCAGCAGGGATCCGGGATCGCCAAGTTCGTGATTCCCCTGTTCGGAGTCGGCGTGATCGCCAGCCGGACCGTGCTGGCCGGCGTCCCGGATGGGTTTGGCGCCGCCCGCACGCTGTCGGTCGCCGTGCTGCTCGAGTCCGCCGGCCTGGCCGGCCTGGCGACGGCAAGCAGCGCGCCGCTTGCCGTCGTCGCGCTGCTCGTGATGTCGCTCGGTCAGGGACTGGCTGTCCCGAGTCTCGGTCTGATCGCGCTCGCGTCGGTGCCGCCCAGCCGACACGGCCGCACCGCAGGCGCGTTCTTCGCCTACTTCGACGCGGGGGTCGGCTTGGGCGGCCCGGCGGTCGGCGTTGCGGCGCGCGCGGCCGACCCCACGGGTGCACTGTTCGCGTCGGCGGTGGCCGTGCTGATGACCGCGCCGATTGCCCTACTCAGGCGCAGGCGCCGGGCTACTTGAGCATGCCGCGCGCGGCCGACGTCCACGCCGTGGTCACGTCGCGAATCCACTTCGCCTGCGTGGTAGCGAGCGTCGAGACCCACTCGACGTCGCTCTTGCCCGGTCCGCGCTCGAGCGAGCCGGCGATCGCCTTGAGCGCCTTCTCGTAGGCGGACAGCGTCGCCTCGCCTGCCGACTTGCTCTCCTCGATGATGCGCTCGTTCAGCTTGCGCACACGCTGCGCGACCGCCTCGACACGCGCGTCGGCTGCGCCCGCGGCCTGACTCGCGCCGGCACTCGCGGTCTGCGAGGCGCGCGACGCGGTCGAACGAGCTGAACGCGTGCCCGAGGAACCGGTGGAGCGAGAACGGCTCGCGGTGCTGCCGCTGCTCCGGCTGCTGCCGCTGCTCCGGCCGCTGGCGCTGCTCCGACCGCTGCTCCGGCTGCTGCCACTGCTGCCGCTGCTTCGACTACCCGAGCTTTTGCTTCTGCTGCTGCCGCTGCTCGCGCGACGCGAACCGCTCGATCCGCTGCCGCTCGAACGCGAGGACGAGCTGCGGCCCGACGAGCCACCCGAGCTCGAACCGCTGCTTCTGGCCTGAGGCATTTGCCTTCTCCTTCGTGGGGATAGATGTTGGGACGCTCGACAAGCTACCCATTTGCGCGCGCGATGCGCGCACGATGGCGCGCATATCGCAACGCCTCCGGCGTGCGGTGACCGAGCGCGGCCGCCGACACGATGTCGATCGCGTCGTCAAGCGTAGTGCGCCAGCCGGGATGAACCGCCACCGGTCGCGCGCCGCGCCGCGTGCGCAACCACGCGCCGACCACGTAGCCGTCGAGGATCAGCGGCCCACGCGCGCCGCGGGCGTCCTCGGGCCACTCGCCCCGGGCGAGCAGCGGACGGTGAGTGACACCAACCGTGGGCAGGTCGATCACCGCGCCGAGATGCAGCGCCAGGCCGGCGCGACGGGGATGGTCGGCGCCGGTTGCGTCGACCAGCAGGACGTCGGGCGCCACCGCCAGCGCGCGCACCGCAGCCTCCAGACACGGTCCTTCGCGCAGCGCGAGCAGACCCGGGACGTACGGCCCGGCGGCCTCGCCGCGCACGATCGCCTCAGCTACGACGCGGCGTCGTCGCAGCACGGCTGCCGCGGCCCAGGCGGGATCGCCGCGGGCGCCGCGTCCGGTCATGCCCCGCGGGAAGACGACCACACACGCACCGATCGCGAGTTCCGGAACACCGGCCGCCGCGGACCGCCGCCAGGGCGCGGGGTGAGAGGCCGCGAGCGCGTGCTGCGCCTCGATCAGCTCCTCGCGCGAGGCCGGCCACACGCGTGATCAAGCCACGGCCGCCGCCACCGTGCGCGGTGGCGCGGTGGTCGAACGAATCACCAGCGAGGGCTCGATCAGCCGCACCTCGTTGGCCCGGCGGTTGTCGATCCGGTCGAGCAGGAGCTCGAGCGCCAGGCGCCCCATCTCGGTGCGGGGCTGATCCACGGTGGTCAGCGACACGTGGGCCAGGTGGGCGATCGAGATGTTGTCGTAGCCGACGATCGAGACATCGCGGGGCACCTCGACGCCGGCGCGGTCGAGCCCGCCCAGCAGTCCGGCCGCCACCATGTCGTTGGCGGCGAAGATCGCCGTGGGCAGCTCGGGGCGGCGCAGCAGCTCGGCGGCGGCGCTGACGCCGGCCTCCTCGGTGAAGTCGCCGGGGATGACCAGCGCGTGGCGGCCCAACCGGTTCGCCCGCATCCCGCGCAGGTAGGCCGAGCGGCGCTGCGGCCCGCCGGCGCCGCTGCCGCCGTCGACGTGCGCGATCGCCTCATGCCCGAGCCCGAGCAGGTGGTCGAGCACCAGTCCGGTGCCATGCGCCTCGTTGATCAGCACGCTGTCGGCGTCGAGGCCGCGCACCGCGCGGCCCACGATGACCAGCGGCGCCTCGGCCGCGGCGGCGGCGATGACGCCGGCCGGCATGCGCGGGCTGACCATGATGACCCCGCTGACCCGGTGCTCGAGGAGCGCGCTCATGGCCGCCCGCTCGCGGCGGGCCTGTCGCCCGCCGGCGGCGAGCAGCAGTTGGTAGCCGACCTCGGAGGCGAGCTCCTCGACGCCGCCGGCGATCTCGGCGAAGAATGGGTTACGCAGGTCGTCGAGGATCACCCCCACGGTCTTGGTCCGCCGGCTGGCAAGGCTCCGGGCCATGGCGTTTGGGCGGTAGCCCAGCCGCGTGGCGACGTCCAGCACGCGACGGCGGCGCTCCGCGCTGACGTTGGGACGCTCGCGCATGACCAGCGAGACCAGCGCGCGCGACACACCGGCCTCGCGCGCGACGTCCTCCATCGTGGGAGCGCGGCGAGCCAGCGCACCCCCGGTGAGGGAGCGGGACGGGCTACGGCGCGCTGGGGCCGACATCGCCGGGCGACCTTACTTAGAGCGCGACAACATTGCAATTGGGTTAGCGCGCTCTAACCAATATCGGCACGAGGCGAGGGCCGGTCCTCGGGACGCGGAAGCGCCGATCGGGGACGAGGGGGGCGCGATGGCTTGACTTGCCCGGAACGCGCGGGATATAGTCGCCCGGCCCCACACGTTAGAGCGCTCTAACTACGAACGCGAGTTAGCGCGATCTAAGCCCCGAGGAGAGGACCCGACCCCAGGATGCAGGCAACGCACGCACTAGCGCGCAGTGCCGCGGTTCCGATCGCCGAGCGGCTGGCCGGCGCGCCGATCTCGTGGGGCGCGTGCGAGGTGCCCGGTTGGGGGGTCATGCCCTCGCCGGAGGACGTGTTGCGGGAGATGTCGGAGCTCGATCTGCACGGGACCGAGCTCGGCCCTCCGGGGTTTCTGCCCGAGGAGCCGGAGGCTCTGGCCGCGATGCTGGAGCGCCACGGGTTGACGCTGGTCGGCGGGTTCGTCCCGCTCGTGCTGCACGAACCCGAGCTCGACCAGGCGATCGACGAGACCAGACGGGCAGCCCGCCTGATGAGCGAGGCCGGCGGCCGCATGCTCGTGCTGGCCGCGGTGCAGGACGTCGACTGGGGCGCGCCGCAGGAGCTCAGCGACCACCAGTGGGCACGCGTGGCCGCGCACCTGAACGCGATCGAGGCGCTCGCGCAGGAGGAATACGGGATGGCGGTTGCCCTGCATCCCCATGCCGGCACGCTGGTTGAGACCGCCGATCAGGTGCGGCGCGCGCTTAAGGTGGTCGAGGTCGGATGGTGCCTGGACACCGGGCATCTGCTGATCGGCGGGACCGATCCGGTGCAGTTCGCCCGAGAGCACGGCGACCGCGTGAAGCACGTGCATCTCAAGGACGTCGACGGCGGCCTGGCCGCGGACGTCCGCGACGGACGGCGCTCGCTGCTGAGCGCGACGAAGGACGGACTGTTCACGGCGCTGGGCAGAGGCGACGCCCGGATCGCCGACGTATTGGAAGGACTGCGGGGCCACGGGTACCACGGATGGCTCGTGCTCGAGCAGGACACCGCCATCACCGGGGATGAGCCGACGGTGGCCGGCGGGCCGATGCGCGACGCTCGGGAGAGCATCGCGTTCCTTCACCAAACGGCTCCGACGACGGAGGAGATCAATCGATGAGACTACTGGCCCGCAGTATCGGCATCCTTGCCGCCGTGGGTGCTGCGGCCCTGCTGGTGGCGGCCTGCGGTTCTAGCTCGAAGAAGAGCTCGAGCGCAGGTTCGACGACCAGCGCGGTGAACATCGCGGCGGGCACCGGCAACAAGGTGTGCAACTACAAGTTCGCGCTGATCACCCACGGTGACAACGGGAGCTTCTGGAGCGTCGTGTACAAGGGCGCCAAGGACGCGGCCGCCGATCTCGGGTGCACGCTGACCGAGACCTACGGGTCACAGACGCAGGGTCAGGCCGAGCCCGACGACAACGCCGAGAACGCCCAGATTCAGAACGCGATCAACGCCCACGTCGACGGGATGGCGGTCTCAGACCACGATCCCTCGCTGATGAACCCGACGCTGGCCAAGGCCGCGGCGGCCGGCATTCCGGTCGTGCTGCTGAACGCCGGCTGCGACGACACCGACATCGCGGCCAGTGGCGCGCTCACGTGCGTCGGTCAGCCCGAGCAGCTGGCCGGCCAGGCCTCGGGCCTGGCCTTCAAGAAGCTCGGCGCCACCAACGTGCTGTGCATCATCCACCAGTCCGGCCAGAACCTGCTCGATCGCTGCAACGGCATCGCGCAGGCGCTGGGAGTGGGCCAGCAGTGCAAGAGCGGAAGCGCTCCGTCGAAGGGACCGGGCTGCACCGAGCTGACCCTGTCCACGCCGAATGCCGCGTCGAACCCGCAGCAGGCGATCGGCCAGGTCACGTCCTACCTGCAGACCCACACCGGGATCAACGCGGTGATGGCGCTCAACAACGCGATCGGCACCGCGCTGGTGACCAGCCATCCGGCCGGCAGCCCCAAGATCGCCACGTTCGACCTGAACTCGGGCGTCCAGCAGGACATCCAGAACGGGTCGATGTCGTTCGCGATCGATCAGCAGCAGTATCTCCAGGGCTACCTGCCGCTGGTGTTCCTGGACCTCTACAAGCGCAAGAACGGCCAGAGCGTCGGCGGCGGCACCACGGTGCCCAGCGGGCCGCTGGTCGTGACCAAGTCGAACATCGGCAAGGTGTCGGCTGCGATCGCGGCGGGCCAGGACTGACGGAGACCGAGTAGACAGAACTAGAAGGCCACCGGGCGGGATCTCGGTCTCGCCCGGTGGCGAGAATCCGTAACTCAGGGACTATGAGCGCCACCTCACCACCGATAGCCACGCCGCCCTCAGCGGCGCAAGACGAGCGGTTGGTTCCGATCAGCCGGCTCACGCGCACGCTGAGGCGCCCCGAGCTCGGCTCGCTGCTGGCCGCCGTGTTCGTGTTCGTGATGTTCGCGATCCTCGACTCGAGCTCGCAGCACCTCTGGCTGAAGCAGACCGGCCTCGCCGCGTGGACTCAGCAGGCGGCTTTCTTCGGGATCGTGGCGGTCCCGGTTGGTCTGCTGATGATCGGCGGCGAGTTCGACCTGTCGGCCGGGGTGATGACCGGCGTGACCGCGATCGTGATGGCGCTCCTGGTCGGCAAGTGGCACGTCGACACCTGGCTGGCGATCCTGATCACGCTCGCGTTCGCCACCGGCATCGGGCTGATCAACGGCTACATCGTCGTGTTCACCAAGCTGCCGAGCTTCATCGTTACGCTCGCCACGTTCTTCGTGCTTCGCGGCGCGAGCACGGGCGGCACGCTGCTGCTCAACAGCGGCAGCACGCAGATCACCGTGACCACCCCGCACCCCGCCGGTCTGAGCAGCGCGAAGTCGATCTTCGGCAGCTCGTTCTTCTCGAGCGGCTCGTTGCCCAGCGGCTACTCGACGGCGATCCTGTGGTTCATCGCGGTGACCATCGTCGGCACGTGGGTGCTCAGCCGGACCAGATTCGGAAACTGGATCTTCGCCGTCGGGGGAGAACAGAACGCGGCGAGGAACACCGGCGTGCCGGTCTATCGGACGAAGATCCTGCTGTTCGTGGCGACGGCGCTGGCGGCGGCGCTCGTGGGGATCATCTCGTTCACCCAGGCGTCCTCGGCGGTGTCCGAGCAGGGCGTCGGCTACGAGTTCTTCTACATCATCGCCGCGGTGGTCGGCGGCTGCCTCTTGACCGGCGGGTACGGGTCGGCGATCGGCGCGGCACTCGGCGCCTGCATCATCGGGATGGCGTTCGAAGGGGTGATCTATGCCGGCTGGGACAGCTCGTGGGACTTCGCGTTTCTCGGGGTGATCCTGTTCGTGGCGGTGATCGTGAACACGGTCATCTACCGGAGTGCTCTGAAGGCGCGGCGATGAGCGAGGGAGCGTCCAACATGAACGAGACGACGAACGGCGCGGTGCCCGCGCTCGAGGTGCGCTCGGTGTCGAAGTACTTCGGGAGCGTCAACGCGCTCGAAGACGTCAGCCTCGCCGTGAGTGCCGGTCAGGTCACATGCGTGCTCGGCGACAACGGCGCGGGTAAGTCGACGCTGATCAAGATCCTCTCGGGCGTGCACGTGCCCGACAAGGGCGAGTTTCTGTTCGAGGGAGAGCGGGTCAGCTTCGCCGGCCCGCGTGATGCGCGGGCGCGCGGAATCGCCACCGTGTTCCAGGATCTGGCCACGGTGCCGCTGATGTCGGTGTGGCGCAACTTCTTCCTGGGAAACGAGCCGACGCACGGATGGGGACCGCTTCAACGCATGGACATCAAGGGCGCGCAGCGGATCATGCGCGACGAGATGGCCAAGATGGGCATCGACGTGCGCGACCCGGACCAGACCGTGGGAACGCTGTCAGGCGGTGAGCGCCAGGCCATGGCGATCGCCCGCGCGGTGTACTTCGGCGCCAAGGTCCTGATCCTCGACGAGCCGACCTCGGCGCTCGGGGTCCGCCAGTCCGGCATCGTGCTCAAGTACGTGATCCAGGCCCGGTCGATGGGTCGCGCGGTGATCTTCATCACCCACAACCCTCACCACGCGTTCCCGGTCGGCGACCGGTTCGTGCTGCTCAAGCGGGGTCGCATGCTCGGCTCCTACGCCAAGTCGGAGACCACGCTCGAGCAGCTCACCACGCTGATGGCCGGCGGCGGAGAGCTCGAGGAGCTGAGCCACGAGCTCCAGCAGACGAGCGACCCGCAGATGAAAGCGCTCGCCAAGGAGCTCGCTGCCGAGGCTCCGACGTCGACGTGAGCACCACCGCGGAACCGAACACGACGCCTGCGTCACCCAGCCGCGCGCAGCGTCGCAAGCTCGGCGTCGGCGTGATCGGGTTCGGCTGGCTCGGGCAGGCCCACACGCGCTCGTTGCTGCGGATCCCGACGCTGTTCGAGAACCGGGGGTTCGACGCCGAGCTCGTCGCGTGTAGCGACACGCTGCCGGCGCGCGTGGATCAGGCGGTCAGCTCGTTCGGCTTCAAGCGCGCCAGTGCCGACTGGGCGGCGGTCATCGAGGACCCCGATGTCGAGGTCGTGTACATCGCCGCCCCGAACATGGTGCACGTGCAGCTGGTCGAGGCGGCCGCGCGGGCGGGCAAGGCGGTGTTCTGCGAGAAGCCCGTCGGGGGGACGCCCGAGCAGGTGGCCCGCGCCGCTGAGGCCGCGCGGACGGCGGGGGTGATCAGCGGCGTCGGCTACAACTACCGCTGGGCGCCGCTGGTGCG
Organism: uncultured Solirubrobacterales bacterium; assembly: GCA_963834675.1. Taxonomy (GTDB): domain Bacteria; phylum Actinomycetota; class Thermoleophilia; order Solirubrobacterales; family Solirubrobacteraceae; genus Palsa-465. Next base: position 808,644 of record CAWICS010000004.1, on the reverse strand, counting down.
CTACGCGCGTGAGCTGATCCAGGGCGGCGAGCTCGGCGAGATCACCAACTACCGTGGCCGGTTCTTCTCGATGTACGGGGCCGATCCGCTCGGCCTGAACTCGTGGCGCTTCCAGCTCGGCCAGGCGGGCTACGGCGTGACCAGTGATCTGATGAGCCACGCGGTCGACCTCGCCCATATGTTGCTCGGCCCGATCACCAGGGTGATCGGCACCATCGAGACGTTCATTCGCAACCGTCCCGCACCCGCCGACGGTGCCGGCCACTACGTGCGGGGAAGGCCGGACGATCCGCGAACGCCGGTGACCAACGAGGACTACGCGGCGATGCTCTGCGAGTTCGCGTCCGGCGCGCGTGGCACGTTCGAGGTCAGCCGGACGCTGGTCGGGCCCGAGAGCGAGAACGCCTTCGACGTCTATGGCACGCGCGGCGCGGTGGGATGGAACCTCGAGCGCCTGAACGAGCTGCGCCTGTACCGCGCGACCGAGGACCGCGGGTCGGGCTACACCACGGTGCTCGGCGGCGACCGGTTCTTCCACCACGGCATCTTCGTGCCCGGCAGCGGCAACGCGATCGGGTTCGAGGACCTGGTCACGATCGAGGACTACGAGTTCTGCAGCGCGGTGGCGGAGGGGAGGCCGTTCGAGCCGAGCTTCGAGGACGCGCTCGCGGGGGCAGCGGTGCAGGAGGCGCTCCTGCGCTCCACGCAGAGCCGGCGCTGGGAAGAGGTGGGTCGATGAGTGCCGCCACCGCGGTCGCCCCGCTGCGGATCGGCGTGATCGGGGTGGGGCGGATCGGCCGGATGCACGCCGGGCTGATTGCCCATCAGGTGCCGGGGGCCGCGCTTGGCGCCGTGTACGACCCACGCGAGCCAGCCGCGCGCGGCGTGGCCGAAGAGCTGCGGGTCCCGGCCGCCGGAACCGTCGCGGAGATCTTCGAGTCCGATCTCGACGCGGTGGCGATCTGCTCGAGCTCCGACACGCACGTCGATCTGCTCCTCGCTGCGGCTGAGGCGGGCAAGGCCGTGTTCTGCGAGAAGCCGGTCTCGCTCGATCTGGCCGAGCTCGATCGCGCGCTCGGCGCGGTGCAGAGCGCCGGCGTCCCGTTCCAGATCGGCTTCAACCGCCGCTTCGACCCGGGCCACGTCTCGGTCCAGCAGGCGGTCAGATCGGGGGCGATCGGTGACCCCCACCTGATCAGGATCTCGAGCCGCGATCCGGCGCCCCCGCCGCCCGAGTACGTCAAGTCGTCCGGCGGGCTGTTCCTGGACATGATGATCCACGACTTCGACATGGCGCGATTCGTGACCGGGCGCGAGGTCGTCGAGGTGTTCGCCCGCGGTGCGGTGCGGGTCGACCCGATGTTCGCGCAGGCCGGCGACATCGACACCGCGCTGGTCACGCTCGTACATGACGACGGCTGCCTGACCGCGATCGACAACTCGCGCCGGGCCGCCTATGGCTATGACCAGCGCGTCGAGGCATTCGGCTCGGAGGGCATGGCGGTATCCGAGAACCCGCTGGGGCACAGCGGAGCCGTGTTCACCGGGAAAGGAACCCAGCGTCCGCCCCTTCCCTACTTCTTCCTCGAGCGCTATCTGCCGAGCTACGTGCGCGAGTGGCAGGCGTTCGTCGAGGCGGTCAAGAATGGGACGACGCCGCCGGCGTCGATCGGTGACGCGCGCGCCCCCCTGATCATCGGGCTGGCCGCGCTGCGCTCGCTGCACGAGGGGCGCCCGGTGCGAACCGAGGAGGTGCACGCGACATGAGGATCTATTTGACCGGTGCGAGCGGCTTCGTGGGCTCGAACCTCGCCCACGTATTCGCCCACGAACACGGCGCCGAGGTGGTGACGCCGGGGCACGAGCACGTCGACCTCACTGACGAGCTGGTGGTCCGCCGCTCGGTTCTGGCCACCAAGCCCGACGCGATCGTCCACGCCGCGATCTGGAACGACCCGGCCGGGCTGCGCTCAGATCGGCGCCGCGCCTGGGAGGCGTACGTCGACGCAACGCGCCACGTCGTGGCCGCGGCCAACGCGGTCGACGCGCACGTCGTGCTGATCTCTACCGACTGGGTGTTCGACGGCACCCAAGCACCCGCGACCGAGTCAGAGCCGCCCAACCCCATCAACACCTATGGCTTCCTCAAGGCCTGCTCGGAGCTGATCGTGCGTGAGAATGCCGCCCGCGGGATGATCGCCCGAATCGCCGGTGTCCAGGGCGTGCATCGCGCGCGGCCGAGCGCGCCGCGAGCGCAGGACGCCGGGTTTGGCTATCTGGTCGTGTCGCTGGTCGAAGCGCTCCGAGCCGGCCGGCGCTTTGAGCTGTGGGACGGGCCGGGGCTGAACCGCGTCGCCACGCCGACGCTGGCCACCGACGCCGCCGAGCTCGTGTGGCGGGCGCTCGACCGCGAGGTCACAGGCGTGGTGCACTGCTGTGGCGGCGAGCACGTCGACCGGGTTGACCTTGCGCGCCGTACGGCCCGCGTGTTCGAGCTCGATCCGGATCTGATCGAGATCGTCGCGCCGCCCGATCACGCGGCCGGCGCGGAGCCAGTTCCGGTCGACACCCGGCTCGACGCGCGCGCAACGGCTCGCGTGCTCGGGGTCGAGCTGCCCGGCCTCGACGCGATGCTGACCCGCCTGCGGGCCGAGGTGGAGTCATCATGGTGCCTGGCATGACCCGGCTGACCGTGGCGCAGGCGCTGGTGCGTTTCCTCGCCCAGCAACACACCGAGCGCGACGGCCGGCGCGAGCGCCTGATCGCCGGCTGCTACGGGATCTTCGGCCACGGCAACGTGGCCGGGCTGGGGCAGGCGCTCCACCAGCACCGCGACGCCTTGCCCTACCACCCGGCGTGCAACGAGCAGGGCATGGTCCACATCGCGGCCGGCTACGCGCGGCAGAAGAACCGCCTTTCGACGTTCGCGTGCACGACGTCGGTCGGGCCGGGGGCGACGAACATGGTCACCGGCGCGGCCCTGGCCACGATCAACCGCCTGCCGGTGCTGCTGCTTCCCGGCGACACGTTCGCCACCCGCACGCCCCACCCGGTGTTGCAGATGCTCGAGGTCCCGCACGACGGCACCGTGTCCGTCAACGACTGCTTTCGTCCGGTGTCGCGCTACTACGAGCGGGTCGAGCGGCCCGAGCAGTTGATTCCGGCCGCGCTCGAGGCCATGCGGGTGCTCACCGACCCGGCTGAGACCGGCGCGGTCACGCTGGCCCTGCCCGAGGACGTCCAGGCCGAGGCGTTCGACGTGCCGGACGCGTTTCTCCAGGCGCGCGTGTGGACGATCTATCGCCAGCCCCCAGCCCATGAAGCGCTGGCGCGCGCGGCGTCGCTGATCCGGGGCGCGCGGCGCCCGCTGATCGTGGCCGGTGGCGGCGTCATCTACAGCGAGGCGACCGCGGCGCTGCGGGACTTCGTCGAGGCGACCGGGATTCCGGTGGGGGAGACCATGGCGGGGCGCGGCGCGCTCGCCTCGGAGCATCCCTTGAGTCTCGGCGCGATCGGCGCCACCGGCGGGAGCGCGGCGAACCGCCTGGCCCGCGAGGCGGACCTGGTCATCGGCATCGGCACGCGCTGGAGCGACTTCACGACCGCGTCGCACTCGGCCTTCCAGGACCCAAGCGTGCGCTTCGTCAATCTCAACGTGGCCGCGTTCGACGCCGGCAAGCACAGTGGCCTGCCGGTGGTGGCCGATGCGCGGATCGGGCTCGAGCAGCTGCGGGCAGCGCTCGTGGGTTGGCGCGCGGAGCGCGAGTGGGAGGCGCGAGCGCACGAGGAGGCGAACGTCTGGGGCGAGGAGGTGGCGCGGCTGGTCGCGGCCGACGAGACCCAGGCGCCGCCTTCTCAGGCCGAGATCATCGGCGCGATCAACGACGCGGCTGGCCAGACCGGCGTCGTGGTGTGCGCGGCCGGCTCGGCCCCGGGCGACCTGCACAAGCTGTGGCGGGCGCGCGATCCCGACGGCAAGGGCTACCACGTCGAGTACGGCTACTCGTGCATGGGCTACGAGATCCCCGGGGGAATGGGCGTCAAGCTGGCCGCGCCCGAGCGCGAGGTGTATGTGCTGGTCGGCGACGGGTCCTACCTGATGCTGCCGGGCGAGCTGGTCACCGCGGTGGCGCAGCGGGTCCCGGTCGTGATCGTGCTGGTCGACAACCACGGCTACGCGTCGATCGGCGCGCTCTCGCGGTCGGTCGGGTCGGCCGGCTTCGGGACGCTCTACCGGTTCCCCGAGAACGGGTCGGTGCCGCTCGATCCGGCGAGGACCGATGTCCTCCCCCTCGACCTGGCCGCCAACGCGGAGAGCCTGGGCGCGCGTGTCATTCGGACGAGGACGATCAAGGAGCTCCGCGCCGGGTTGGCGGACGCGCGGGGGGCCGACGGTCCCGTCGTGGTCTACATCGAGGCCGATCGCTACCGCGGCGTACCGAGCTACGAGAGCTGGTGGGACGTGCCGGTGGCCGAGGTGTCCGAGGAGGAGACCGTGCGTGCGGCGCGCGAGGCCTACGACCAGGCCCACGAGCACCAGCGTCAGTATCTACGCTCAACCCATGAGTGAACTGCTGATCTCCGGCGCGTCGTCCGACGGCGTAATCGTGGCGTTCGAACCTGAGTCGGTGGGATTCGAGTACGTCGGCTTCGAGGTGCTGGCGCTCGAAGCGGGAGGGACGGCCGAGCGCTCGTGCGGGCATCGGGAGCTGTGCGTCGTGGTTATCTCAGGCGTCCTGCACGTCGCCTCCGAGCACGGCGAATGGTTCGACATCGGCGGCCGGTCCGATCCTTGGGCTGGCCCGCCCGACGCTGCGTACCTGCCGCCGGAGTCTCACGTCGCGGTACGCGCCGGGGAGGCAGGCGCCGAGGTCGCCCTGTGCTGGGCGCCCGCGCTGAGGGGCGCGACGGCGCGAGTCCTGCCGGGCGAGCAGATCGAGGTCGAGACCCGCGGACGCGGCTCGTTCGAGCGCTCCATCCGTCCGATCCTGATGGAGGATGAGGGGGCCGGGTCCCTGCTCGTCGTCGAGGTGCTGACGCCGGGCGGCCACTGGTCGAGCTATCCGCCGCACAAGCACGACCACGACGACCCGCCGCGTCAATCCCTGCTCGAGGAGGTCTACTACCACCGCGTCAAGCCCGGGCGAGGGTTCGGCTTGATGCGCGTGTACGACTTCGAGACGGAGCTCGACGAGGCGCTGATGTTCCGCGACCGCGACTCAGTGCTCGTGAAGCGCGGCTACCACACGGTTTCGGCCCCGCCCGGATATGACTCGTACTACCTGAACGTGATGGCCGGTCCGCAACGCCTGTGGGCGGTCGTCAATGACCCCGACCACGAATGGATCCTCCATGGCAGTGACAGCAACCCGCCTTCTTGACAACTACATCGACGGCGAGTGGACGCCCGCGCGCGCGGCGACCGGCGAACTCGACGTGATCAGGCCGGCCACCGGCGAGGTGCTCGCCCGGGTTCCGCTCTCGGGCGCATCCGACGTGGACGACGCGGTGCGCGCGGCGCGCGACGCGCTGCCCGAGTGGCGTGCGGTGTCGACCATCGCGCGGGCCCGCAAGCTGTTCGAGCTGCGCGAGAGACTGGTGACTCGCCAGGAGGAGATGGCGCGATCTGTGACCACGGAGATGGGCAAGACGATCGCGGACGCGCGCGCCGAGGTGGCCCGGATGATCGAGATGGTCGAGTGCGCCTGCGCGATCCCCACGACCATGCAGGGGCGGATCCTCGAGGACGTCTCGCGCAACATCGACGCCGAGACGATCCGGCAACCGGTCGGCCTGTGCGCGGCGATCGTCCCGTTCAACTTCCCGGCCATGGTGCCGTTCTGGTTTCTGCCGTTCGCGATCGCGTGCGGGAACACGTTCGTGCTGAAGCCCTCCGAGCAGGTGCCGATGACCCAGCAGATCGCCTTCGAGGAGCTCCACGCGATGGGGCTTCCGCCCGGGGTCGTGAACCTGGTCAACGGCGGGCGTGAAGTGGTCGAATCGATCCTCGACCATCCCGGCATCGACGCGGTGTCGTTCGTCGGCTCAGCGCCCGTGGCCCGGATCGTCTACGAGCGCGCGGCCAAGGCGGGCAAGCGCGTTCAGGCCCTCGGCGGGGCCAAGAACCACATGGTGGTCATGCCCGATGCGGTGATCGACAAGACCGTGGAGGGGATCATCGGCTCGGCCTTCGGCGCGGCCGGGCAGCGGTGCATGGCCGGCTCGGTGGTGGTGACCGTGGGCGACGCGCACGAGCAGGTGATGCCGGCGCTGGTGGAGGCGTCGAAGGCGCTGCGGGTGGGCGACGGCCTGGACGAGGACAACGACGTCGGGCCGGTCATCTCGTGCGCCGCGCGCGATCGGATCCGCGACTGGATCGAGCGTGGGGTGGCCGACGGGGCGAAGCTCGCGCTTGACGGGCGGGACACCTCGGGCGATCCGAACGGCTCCTACGTGGGGCCGACCATCCTCGACGACGTCACCGCCCAGATGGACATCGCCCGGGAGGAGGTGTTCGGGCCCGTCCTGTCCGTCATCCGCGCCCCCACGCTCGATGAGGCGATCGGCGTGGTCAACTCGAGCCGGTTCGGCAACGGCACCTCGATCTTCACCGAGTCGGGCGCCTCGGTCCGCCGCTTCCGCCACGAGGTCCAGGCCGGGATGGTCGGGGTGAACATCGGCGTCGCGGCGCCGGTCGCTTTCTTCCCGTTCAGCGGCTGGAAGGACTCGTTCCTCGGCGACGTGCACGCGCACGGCACCGACGCGGTCGAGTTCTACACGCGCAAGAAGACCGTCACGAGCCGGTGGTTCTCGAGCGGGCAGGGCAGTGGCGCCTACTTCGTGGAGCGCTGAGCGATGAAGCTCACCCTGGTCGGTGGACCCACCGCCGTTCTCGAATACGCCGGCCTGCGCTGGCTCACCGATCCTGCGTTCTCGGAGCCGGGGGAGTACGAAGGTGGGCTGGTCAAGACCACCGGACCGGCGATCGCTCCCGACGCGCTGGCGCCGATCGATGTAGTGCTCGTGTCGCACGAGCATCACAGCGACAACCTCGACCCGGCCGGTCGCGAGTTCCTACCTCAGGCGGGCCGCGTGCTCACCACCGTGCAGGGGGCGGAGCATCTGGGCGGCAACGCAACCGGTCTCGAGCCGTGGTCCTCGGTCGGCGTGGAGCGACCCGGCGGCGGGCCGGTGACCGTCACTGCCGTTCCGGCTCAGCATGGCCCCGATGGGACCGACCACATCACCGGGCCGGTCATCGGCTTCATCCTGGAGGCGGACGGAGAGGACAAGGTCTACGTCTCGGGCGACAACGCCTCGCTCGACGTGGTGCGGACGATCGCCGAGCGGGTCGGCGCTATCGACCTGGCGATCCTGCACGCCGGCGCCGTCCAACTACCCAATCGGTTCGACGGTGCGTACCTGACGCTCTCGAGCGACCGGGCGGCCGAGGCCACGAAGCTTTTGGGCGTTCGAGCCGCCCTTCCGGTCCACTTCGAGGGCTGGAGTCACTTCACCCAGGGGGCACGCGAGCTCCGGGCTGCCTTTGCCGGCAACAGCGTGTCCGATCGGCTCGTCCTGGCTGAGCGCGGCGAGACCGTCACCGCCTGAGCGCCGGCCCGGTCGCGCGACTGGGCCAGGACGGCGCCGACGACGATGATCGCTGCGCCCACCGGCTCATACCAGCGCAACGGCTCGCCGAGCGCGAGGATCCCCAGCACCGTCGAGACGATCGGCATGACGTAGGCGACGGTGGAGGTGACCGTCGCTCCGAGGTCGCGTATCAGCGAGTAGTTCAGCACGAAGGTCAGCCCGGTTCCGAACACGCCGAGGGCCAGCACGCTGAGCACGTGCTTGGCCGCCAGCCCGTGCGGGACATGGGTGAAGAGCAGCGTGAGGATCGCGATCTCGGCGGTGGCGCACACGAGCTGGGCGCTGGCCAGGGCCAGCGGCCCCTCGGGACGGTGGGCCAGGTAGCGCCGGGTGTAGGGAAACCCGAGGCCGTAAGAGGCCGCGGCGCCGAGACACAGCAGGTTGCCGGCCAGCGATGCGCCGCCGAGGCCACGCCATGCGCCGAGCACGATCAGCACGCCGAAGAAGCCGATCGCCAGGCCGAGCAGACGCCGCGCGGTGGCGTGCTCGTCGGCGATCCAGGCGATCGCGATGGGCAACGTGAACAGCGGCACGGTGGCATTCCAGATGCCGGCCAGCAGACTCGAGACGTGGCGCTCGCCATAGGCGAAGAGCGTGAACGGGACAACATTCAAGAGCAGCCCGGCGATCGCCAGCTGCCCCCACAGACGCCAGCCGGCCGGCAGCCGCTCGCCGCGAACGGCAAGGATGGCCAGCAGCGTGGTGGTTCCGATGAGGAGCCGTCCCAGCGACACCTGGATCGGCGCCAGCGCCTCGTCGCCGATCTTGATGAACAGAAACGTCGAGCCCCAGAACAGGGCCAGCAGCGAGAACCGCGCCGGCCAGGGGATCGCGGTGCGCCTCACCCGATGACCGGCAACGTCCGCTGGTTCGAGAGGCGGGTCAGTGTCCGCTGCATGGTGGAAGTGACCAGCTCGTAGCCCTCCTCCGGATCGCCCCGCGCGCCGAGCCGCTTGCTCAGGTCCATCGGCTTGCCGACCCGGATCGAGATCTTGGCCGGCAGCGGATAGCGCCCCGGCAGATCCATGACCGTCACGCCGAACGGTGGGCCCAGAGCGGCGGGCAGCACCTTGAGGCGAAAGCGCTGGTCGAGCTGAAGGGCCTTGGCCAGGCGCCGCCCCTGGCCCAGGAACAGCGCGGTCTCCTGACCCCCGGCGGAAACCACGGGGACGATCGGCACCCGGTGCTCCAGCGCGAGCTTGACGAAACCGGTGCGCCCCGCGAAGTCGACCCGGTCAGATTCCCAGCTCGGGCGAAACGTCTCGTGGTCGCCGCCCGGATACACGAGGAGCGCGGCGTCGTGCTCGAGCGCGGTGGCCATGTTCTCCGGGGAGGCCGGCACGGTGCCGTAGCGCTCGACCAGCGCCCGCAGCCCGGGGACCTTGAACACCAGGTCGTGGGCGAGCTGGTGAAAGCGGCGCTCGGGGCCGAAGCGATCGTAGAAGTGCTGGGAGAAGATGAACGTATCGGCGATCCATGTCCCGCCGGAATGGTTGCCGACCAGCAAGACCGGCCCTTGGAGCGGGATGTTCTGAAGGCCGCGGACATCCGCCCTGAAGTACAGCTTGGAAGTCATGCGCAGCGCGGGCAGCGTGCGCTCGATGTAGGCCGGATCGCGGCGCGCGAACGGGTCGCGCTCGCCTCCTCCGGCGACCGTCGCGGCCAGATCCTTGCCGACCGCCCCGGCCATGCGCGCGTACGCCTCGGCCGGGCCGAGCGGCGCACGCAGCAGCCTGGTGAATCCTCCCGCCATGCCTCCACGTCTACCCGCCGATCAGCGCTTCGATGCCATCGAGAATGCGTTCGAGGCCGAAGCCGAACTCCTTTTCGGGGGGATCGGCACGGTCAAACACCCCGGCCCTCAGCAGCGCGTGGATAGCGGGGAAGCGATCCGGATCGGTGAGCGTGGCCAGCCGCCTCGAATAACCCAGCATCGCCTCGTCGGAGATGAAGCCTGAGGCCGTGAGCTCCACCGTCAGCGTTGCGTCGTTGCGGACGTAGCCGCTGAGCAGCAGCAGAACCGAGGCCTTCTCCTCTTCGCCCAGCCCGGTGCCGCGCAGCGACCAGAGCGCGCGCTCCATCCACGCGACCTGATTCGGCGTGGTCGGCGGTTCGGTGATCGGCACGCGCACGGTCCACGGGTGCGCGCTGAGCCGCTGGTGGTAGCCCCAGGCCCAGTCCGACAACGCCCTCCGCCAGCCCGCTTCCGGACCGGGCGCGGGGGGCGGACCGAGGGCGGCGTCGACCATCAGCGCGAGCAGCTCGTCCTTGGCCGCCACGTAGCGGTAGAGCGACATCGTGGAGGTGCCGAGCTCCTGGGCGACCCGAGCCATCGACAGGGCAGCCAGGCCTTCCGATGAGGCGACTTGCACGCCCGCGTCGACGATCCGCTCCAGGCTCAATCCCGGCTTGGGGCCGCGGCTGGGCCGCCCGCGCAGGCCCCAGGCGGCGGCCAGGCTGGCGGGGATCTGCGGCTCCTCTTGACGTTCCACAGCTGATATGTGTATAACATACGCAGTTATGCGTACGACATACACAAATACCCATGCACAGGCTGAACTGGCCGTCGAGGCGGCGGGGCTCGAGAAGTCATACGGGACGGTGCGGGTGCTCGACGGCGTCGACATCCGGATGCCGCGGGGCAGCGTGCTGGCGCTGCTCGGGCCAAACGGGGCCGGCAAGACGACCACGGTGAGGATCCTCTCGACGCTGATTCGCGCCGACGGCGGCGCGGCGCACGTGGCCGGGTTCGACGTGGCCTCCGAACGCGAGCAGGTGCGCCGAAGGATCAGCGTCACCGGCCAGTACGCCGCGGTCGACGATCTGCAGACCGGCGAGGAGAATCTGCTGATGGTCGGGCGGCTGCGGGGCCTCGATCGCGCACGCGCCCGCCGCCGTGCCGGCGAACTACTTGCGCGCTTCGATCTCAGCGAAGCCGCGCGCCGGCGGGTCAGCACGTACTCGGGCGGGATGCGCCGGCGCCTGGACCTCGCGGTCAGCCTGATCACCGAGCCGGCGGTCCTGTTCCTCGATGAGCCGACCACGGGTCTGGACCCCCGCAGCCGCCATGGGCTGTGGCAGGTGGTGGGTGAGCTGGCGCAGCGCGGGGTCAGCGTGTTCCTGACCACGCAGTACCTGGAGGAGGCCGACCGGCTGGCCGATCAGATCGTCGTGATCGATCGAGGCCGGGTGGTGGCGCAGGGCACGCCCGAGGAGCTCAAGGGCCGCGTCGCCGAGCAGCGCCTGATGGTGACGTTCGCCGACCACGACAGGCTCGTGCGCACGGCCGCGACGCTCGGCGACCGGGCGCTGGCGGTCGAGCCGGACACCCGCACGATCGCGGTCGGCACCGACGGAACCGCCGCACACGTCCGCGCGCTGCTCGACGAGCTCGATCCCGAGCACAGCCTGATCACCGAGTTCGCCGTCCGCAACGCGACCCTCGACGACGTCTTCCTGGAGCTGACCAATGACTGAAGCCCTGACCCTGACCGCACGATGCCTGCGCCTGTCGCGCCGGCAGTTGGACGCCCTCCTCACCTCGCTGCTCCTGCCCGTGCTGCTGATGATCGTGTTCGTCGAGTTGTTCGGCGGCGCGATCGACACGGGAACCCGATACGTCAACTACGTGGTGCCCGGCTTGCTGCTGCTGTGCGCCGGCTACAGCTCCGGGCTGACCGCGGTGGGGGTCTGCCAGGACATGACCGGCGGATGCATGGATCGTCTGCGCTCGATGGACGTCCGTGGCGCCGCTCTGCTCACCGGTCATGTCACCGCGAGTGCCGCTCGCAACCTGGCCTCCGGGCTACTCGTGCTCGCCACCGCGCTGCTGCTCGGCTTTCATCCGCATGCCGGTGCGCTTCAGTGGCTCGAGGCCGCGGGTCTGCTGCTCGCGTTCATCATCGCGCTTTCGTGGCTGTCGGCTGCGTTCGGACTGCTTGCCCGCTCGGCCGAGGCGGCGAGCGGATTCACATTCCTGATCATGTTTCTGCCCTACGCCTCGAGTGCGTTCGTCCCCGTCCGCACCATGCCGGCCTGGCTACAGGGCTTCGCGGCCCATCAACCGATCACCCCGATCACCGAGGCGCTGCGCGGGCTGCTCCTGGGCACGCCGGTCGGCTCGAACGCCTGGGTCGGCCTGGCCTGGTGTGCGGGCATCCTGACCGCGTCGGTAGCGGCCTCGGGCATGCTGTTCGCGCGCCGGACCGGTTGAGATGTGATCGTTGACTCGCTCGGACGTAGGGTTAGGCAGTGCGCGGGTTGCTTTGCCTCGTGATCGTGCTGCTCCTGGCCGGATGCGGCATCGCTCAGACCGCCGCCGCGCCGGCCCGGGGGACAACCGGCGTCTCGGCGAGTTGCGCGGCGCTCTCGCCGGCTGAGCAGTTCGCGGCTGCGCGGGTGGTGCTCGTCGGGGTGATGCTGCCCGGGCCCGCGACCCAAGCCGGTGTGCTGGGCTCGCCGGCCCGGATGCGGGTCGAGCGCTACCTGAAGGGGCGCGGCCCGCGGACCGTGCGGGTGGACACCGCGGTGACGATCGAGGGCGACTCCACGGGAGTTTCCGAGGACGGAATCGAGCCGCGGGCCGGCGAGCGGTGGAAGATCTATACGCAGTCTCGCGGCCAGCCGTTCGGCACCTCGTCGTGCGCCGGCAGCGCGCGCGTGGTGGCAAGTCCGGCACTCGCGCTGTGGCGGGCGTTTCCGGTGCACGCGAGTCCGCGGCCGATCGTCCCGCTCGGGGAGGCTCTGGTGCTGGACCCTCCCAACGGCTTCACCACCAACGCGGCGAAGATCGCGTACCTCGAAGGCCGGTTCGCGCTGCGCACCGCACTGCCCCCGGGATCGGGCACCGCCTACCGCCGCTTGCGGGCCAAGGGCGTGAACGAGCACGAGAACGTCCCGCCGCTCCTCGTCACCGCGGCGGACCCTGGCACCGCGGTGTTCGTCACGGACCGCGGACACAGGCGGCTGCCGGTGTGGCAGTTCTTCTTCAAGGGCGTCGCGAGCCCCGCGTCCGTCTTGGCGCTGACGCCTCCCAGCGTGTTCATCGCACCGCCGCTTCACCGCTTTGGGCCTCCCGGGCCGGGGAACTCGATCGAGGACTCGGCCAGGCTGTCCGCCTCGGGCGAGACGATCACGCTCTCGTTCGTCGGAGGGCCGGCGGGCACCGCGCCGTGTGACGAGAGCTATCGCGCGAGCGCGGTCGCGGACAGCCGAGCCGTGGCGTTCACGATCACGACGCTCGCGGTGCCGGTTCCCTCGGGGGAGGCGTGCCCGGCCATCGGGCTGATCCGGACCGCGGTGCTGCACCTGTCCCGGCCGCTCGGCGCTCGGGTGCTGGTCTCGGCCACCGACGGGGGCGCGGTCCCGGTCACGTCCGGGCAATGACGAGCCGCTATCGCGGCACGATATCGTGCTACGATATGAGTAGTCGATTTGTCAGGAGGGCCGCGATGCGACCATCAGATCTGGATCCCACCGCTGGAGAGAGGGCGCGGGCAGCGCGCCTGCGTCCTGGCGTCCCCCGCCGGGTCACCGACCCCACCGATCCGCGCTACGGCGGGCTGCCGGGGCAGACTCGTGAGCTCGGCGGCCGCGTGGGACGCGTAGTCGATCCGACCCAGTCTCGGGAGTTGGGCGGCCGCGTGGGAGGTGTGGTTGATCCGACCGACCCGGCCTGTGCCGGGCGCCCCGATTGAGGGGACCTTCGAACAGCAGACTCTGGTTGGGCGGGCCTGCGCCGTGCGGACCCGCCCGCCAAGTGAGGGGAGGGAACGTCATGACTGTGATCACGCGCACCGCCACGTTCGGACCGGCTGACACCGCCGAACGCATCCTGGCCGAGATCGCGTGTCCCGCCTGTGGGTACCGGGATCAGTCCGACATGTACCGGATCTCGCCCGCTAACCGGGTGCGCTTCTTCTGTGACAGCTGCGGAGCGTTCGTCACGATCGTGCTGAGCGACGCTCAGGCCGAGATCGTGCGCGACTGGGACCCCGGGGCGTAGACGGCGTCAGGTAACCGTGTGGCGCTCTCGCATCAGCGCGAGCGTGCGCACGTCGACTGGTTGGCGCTTGATCGGAGGCCGCCGCGCAACGCCGGCTCGGGGTCTGCCGTTCCTGGGCGGCGCCCAGGCCCGAGCCCCTGTCGTCTGGCTGCGCGTGTACGGGATGGCTCCTGTAACTTTCATTCGTCGTGTCCTAGCACGATATCGTAACACGATATGACTCTTCAGCAAGCCGACTTCGAGCATTTGCTCGAATTGCGCACCGGACTGCGACGTTTTCTTCGCTGGAGCGAGGAACAGGCCAAGGCGGCCGGGCTGACCGCGGCCAAGCACCAACTGCTGCTCGCGATCAAGGGTCATCCGGATCCGGGCGGCCCGACGATCGGCGAGATCGCCGACTACCTCGTGCTGCGCCATCACAGTGCCGTGGGGCTGGTCGACCGAGCCGAGAAGGACGGGTTGGTAAAGCGCACCCCCGACCCGACAAGCCGAAGCGTCGTGCGCGTCACGCTCACGCCGTCAGGGGAGGCCAAGCTCGACGCGCTCGCCGAGGCCCACCTGCAGGAGATCACCCATCTGGCGCCGACCATGCAGACGCTCTGGCACGCGCTCGAGGACGGCGACGGGAGCGTCCCGCATCCCGCCGCCCGACGTTCGCGGACTCGGGGTTAGGCCACGGCCGGCGGATCGCGCCGCGGGACCGGCGTGGCGTTGACGATCGAGGTGGTGGTCTCGCCGTAGAGCAGGAACCGGTCGAGGACGCTCGGCAGCTCCTCGATCGAGCCCAGGTGGAGCTTCATGTAGAAGCAATCCTCGCCGGTGATTCGCAGGCACTCCTCGATCTGTGGGATCTCGGCCGCCAGCTCGGCGATCTTGCTCAGCTGGCGCACGGCCGGCTTGACGCGGACGATCGCGGTCAGCGCGTAGCCGAGGGCGCGCGGGTCGATCTCCGCGCGGTAGCCGGTGATCACGCCGATCTGCTCGAGCCGGCGTACGCGTTCGGTCACCGCGGGGGAGGACAGGCTGACCCGCCGGCCCAGCTCCGCGAAGGAGATTCGCCCGTCCTGCGCCAATTCGCCGATGATCTGCCGGTCTGTCGGGTCCAGCGGTACCTCTTTCATAGGCGAAGACAGCGTAACGCCTTCGATTGCCCATGTACCGAAGTGCCGGTTCGGCGCACAATCGGACCATGACCTCGAAACGTGTTCCCCCGCAGGCGTACTTCGCCGGCAGCGCGGTGTTCCACTACCTCGGACCGGCCTTCGCGGTGCTGCTGTTTGCCCGGGTCGCGCCGCTCGGCGTGGCCTGGCTGCGGATCGCCAGCGCCGCGCTGGTGTTCGCCGCCTGGCGCCGGCCGTGGCGCACGCTGCGGAGCGCCGATCGCGACACGCTTCGGCTGCTGGTGGCGCTTGGCGCGGTGCTCGCGGTCATGAACAGCTGCTTCTACGAGGCGATCGCCCGGCTTCCGCTCGGGACCGTGTCGGCGATCGAGTTCCTGCCGGTGATCGCGCTGGCCGCGTTCGGCGCCCGCTCGCCGCGCAACCTCGCCGCGCTCGTCGTGGCCGTGGCCGGCGTCTACGTGCTGATCGACATCCGGCTGCGCGGCGGCGCGCTCGGCTACGGCCTGGCCTTCGCCAACGCCGGCATGTTCGCCCTCTACATCGTGCTGGCCCATCGCGTGTCCCGGCAGTCGAGCCTCGGCGGCATCGACGGCCTGGCCGCGGCGATGCTGATGGCGCTGCCGGCGGTCACCGCGCTCGGCGGCTGGAACGTCGCACCGCACCTGACCGATCCGGTCGCCCTCGGCGCCGGCGTCGGCGTGGGCGTGACCTCCTCGGTCATCCCCTACGTATGCGACCAGCTGGCCATGGCGCGACTGCCCCGCGCGACCTACTCGCTGATGGTCTCGCTGCTGCCTGCCACCGCCACCGTGATCGGTCTGGTCGTGCTCGGACAGACGCCGAGCGCTCGGCAGCTGCTCGGAGTCTCGCTGGTCGTCGGCGCCCTGGCGCTCCACCAGGAGCGCGTCACAGCGGCCGCCGCACCCCGACCTCGTCGATGTGGTTCAGCAGGTCCCGCGGGTCCTCGTAGACCCGAAACGCTCCCGAGTAGATGAGCTCCTCGCGGCCGTAGCCGCCCGACAGCACGCCGATCCCGAGCGCGCGGGCGCGCCGTGCGGCGAGCAGATCCCACACGCTGTCGCCGACCACGATGCTGTCGCGGATGTCGACGCCGATGGTTTCGGCCGCGGTCAGGAACAGATCCGGGTCGGGCTTGGCGTACTTGACCTGGTCGCGGGTGATGAATGGGGTGTCGGGCGTGAGCTCGAGCATCTCCCGCGCCAGGTCGGCGTAGCGCGCCACGCCGCTGGTGGCGATCGCCCAGGGCACCTCGTGCTCGGTCAGCGTGGACAGCAGCTCGCGCGCGCCGGGCAACGGGTGGACGCTGTCGTAGTGGCGGATGAACGCCTCCTCGTGCAGGCGGGGGAGGGCCGCCAGGGTCTCCGGGTCGAGGTTGGTCTCGAGCTCGCGCGCCAGCGCGGTCACGAACAGCCCGCCGCTCATGCCGATCCGGCGGTGGATCTTCCACACCGACAGGTTGATGCCCACCTGGTCGAGCGCCTCGCGCCAGCCGACCACGTGCTGGTAGACGCGAGTCGATCAGGGTCCCGTCGAGGTCGAACAGGAAGGCGGGACGGCTCCGGCTCTCGATCGCCATGTCCGGCATGATGACTCACGATGATCACCACGGACGCTCTGGCGGCACGGATGGACGGGTTGACGGGGGTCGGCGTGGGCCCGGACGGCGTGCGCCGGCTGGCCTGGACGGAGGAGGATGCCGCCACCCGCGCGTGGTTCGAGCGACAGGCGGCGAGCGTCGGTCTGCGGGTCGAGCGCGACCCCGCCGGGAACCTCTGGGCCTGCCCGGAGGCCGAGCCGCCCTGGTGGGGCGTCGGCTCGCATCTGGACAGCGTCCGCGGCGGCGGGCGGTTCGACGGCCCGCTCGGGGTGGCCTGCGGGTTCGAGATCGCCGCCGCCGGCGAGCTACCGGTGGCCGTGCTCTCGTTCGCCGACGAGGAGGGCGCCCGCTTCAACACGCCGACGTTCGGGAGCAAGGCGCTGGCCGGGCGGCTCGACCTGCCGGCCGTGCTCGAGCGCCGCGACGACGACGGCGTCTCGCTCGCGCGAGGCCATGCGGGCGGGCGGAGTCGACCCGGACGCGATCGACCAGGCCCCGGAGTGGCTCCGGACCCGGCTGGCCGGTTTCATCGAGATCCACATCGATCAGACCACCGAGCTGGCCCGCGCGGGCGAGCCGGTCGGCGTGGTCAGCGGGCTGGCCGCGCGCACCCGGCTCGAGGTGCGGCTGACCGGCCGGGCCGATCACGCCGGGACGACGCCGCGCTCGGAGCGGCGCGATGCCCTGTCCGCGGCGGCGCGGCTGATCGTGGGGGCCGAGGATCTGGCGGGCGCGGACAGTTCGCTCGATGGCGACCACGGTCCGCTCACGGTCACTGCATCAAGAATCATCACCAAACCCAATGCACCGACCACGATCGCCGCGGAGGTGCGCCTGTGGATCGACGCCCGGGCGCCGAGCTTTGCCGCGATCGACGCCTGGCGCGCGCGGCTGGATTCGCTGGTCGGCGAGCTCGCGGAGCGCACCGGGGTGGAGATCGAGGTCGCCGTCGCCTCGCGCTGCGATCCGCGCGAGTTCGCGCCCGAGCGTGCGGGCGGCGCTGACGCGGGCTTGCGAGGACGTGCTGGGGCATGCCCCGCCCGAGCTGGTGTGCTTCGCCGGCCACGACGCCGGCGTGGTGGCCGAGCGCGTGCCGGCGGCCATGCTGTTCGTGCGCAACGCCACCGGGGTCAGCCACTCGCCGGAGGAGGCGGTCTCGCTGGACGACGCGGCGATCGCGGCGCGGGTGGTGGCCCGCGCGCTGGAGGCGGCTGGCGTGAGCCGCGACGATCGATCCCGGCGATGGCGAACGCGCACTCGCACGCGTTCCAGCGCGCGCTGCGGGGGCGGGCCGAGCGGCCGGCCCGGACCGGGAGCGACGACTTCTGGAGCTGGCGGACCGAGATGTTCCGCCTGGCCGGGTCGCTCGACCCGACGAGCATGCGCGCGCTCGCCCGCGAGACCTATCGGGAGATGGTCGGCGCCGGCTACGGCGTGGTCGGCGAGTTTCACTATGTCCACCACCAGCCCGACGGCACGCCGTACCCCGAGCCCAACGAGATGGCCTCGCGGTGGCCGAGGCGGCGGTCGAGGCCGGGCTGGCGATCGTGCTGCTGCCGGCCGCGTATCACCGCGGCGGCTGGTCGCACGGGTCGGCGACCTGCCGCCGGCGCCGGGTCAGCGCCGGTTCTGCGACCCCGACGTCGAGACGTTCCTGGCCCGGGTCGACGGCGCTGCGCTCGTGGGCGGCGGGCGTGCCGGGCGTCTCGGTGGGCGTCGCCGCGCACAGCGTCCGGGCGGTCCCGCGCGGCTGGCTCGAGGCGATCGCGGCGTACTCGGAGCAGCACGGGCTGGTCCGCCACGTCCACGCCTCCGAGCAGCGGCGCGAGCTCGCCGAGTGCCAGGCCGAGCACGGCTGCTCGCCGATCGAGCTGCTCTAGCGGACCGGCTTCCTGGGCGAGCGGGCGAGCGTGATCCACGGCATCCACGTCTCGACCGGCGGATGTCGGCTCGCTGGCCGCCGACCGGGACGACGGTGGTCTCGTGCCCGACCACCGAGGGGAACCTCGGCGACGGCTACCTGCCGGCGATGGCCTACGCGCGAGGCCGGCGTGCCGCTGGCCATCGGCAGCGACTCGCAGGTGCGGATCGACCCGTTCGAGGAGGCGCGCGAGCTCGAGACCGGCTCGCGTCGGGAGCGCCAGCTCCGCTCCGGGCTGCTCGCGGCGGTCGGCGACCTGTGGGCGGAGCTGTGCCGCAACGGCTACCGGAGCCTGGGCCTGGATGGCGCGCTCGCGGACGGGCGCACGGTCGAGATCGACCTCGAGCATCCCGACCTGCGCGGGGTCGACGCCGAGGACCTGCCGCTCGCGCTCGTCACGTGCGCGTCGGCGGGCGTGGTGGCGCGGTGAGGCGCGAGCAACGGCTCGTGTTCGGCGAAGTCGCCGAGCTGTATGACCGCCACCGCCCGACGCTATCCGGACGCCGTGGTCGACGACCTGGTCGAGCTCGCGGGATTGGGGCCGGGGTCGCTCGTGCTCGAGATCGGGGCCGGCACCGGTAAGGCGACGATGTTGTTCGCAGCACGCGGGATCCGCGTGGTGGCGGTCGAGCCGAGCGCCGAGATGGCTGCGGTGGCGCGCCGGCGGTGCGCGGCAGCTGGCGATGTCCAGATCGTCGAGAGCGACTTCGAGCGTGGGATCCGGGGGGAGGAATTCCCGCTTCTGTTCGCGGCGCAGGCCTGGCACTGGCTCGACCCGGAGGTCGGCTTCCCGAAGGCCGCTTCGGTGCTGCGGCCCGGGAGGCGTGTTGGCGGCGTTCTGGAACCGCCCGAGGTGGGCCCGGGCGGCGCTGCGCGAGGTGCTGATCGACGCCTATCGGGAGGCCGCGCCCGAGGTCCTGGACGAGACCGATCCGATGCATCCGGC
This sequence comes from uncultured Solirubrobacterales bacterium, assembly GCA_963834675.1. Lineage (GTDB taxonomy): Bacteria > Actinomycetota > Thermoleophilia > Solirubrobacterales > Solirubrobacteraceae > Palsa-465. The sequence continues at coordinate 789,381 of CAWICS010000004.1, read as the reverse complement.
CAACTCGCCGTCGGGCGATGAGGTGCAATGGCGCTCCGGGGTCGCCGCAACTGACGGTCTCGGGGCGGCGGAGGTACGGGACTACGAATGGAACCAGACGTATACCGGCGAGGCTACGCGGCGCTGCTCCAGACGCATTCGACGGTCCGGGTTCTCGATCCCGGGCGCCGGCAGATGCTCCTGGACGCGGTCGCTCAGGCGATCGAACGCCACGGGAACACGTTCGAGCTTCCGCTCGTCACGCGTCTCTACCTCGCGCGTCGCCTCACTGCCGCTTAAGTGAGTCGCGCCCCGGGGACCGGCGAAACAGACGGCCGGTCACAGGGGGCGCGCTCGAGGGAGGAGGGGGTGCGTCGATCATGACGGTTCGCGACCTTATTTGTCCAAGACGGACTTCTGCGAACTGTGATAAGCGATGCTTATGAATCGCCGACGTGAAGACGATCTTGCCGGACGTCTCGCCCTGGAGCATCTCCTCGAAGCCCTCCCGGGCTCGTCTCAGCGGGAGCGTCGCGTGGATGACCGGGCGCACGCCCTGGTCGACGCACAGGCGGATCAGCCGCTCGAGCTCCTCGCGCGTGCCCATCGTCGACCCGATCACCGACAGCTGAAGGAAGAAGATGCGGGTCAGCTCGGCCGGCGGGGCGTCGCCGGTGGTGGCGCCCGAGATGACGATCGTGCCGCCCGGCTTGAGCGCGCGGACCGAGTGCGCCCAGGTCGCCTCGCCGGTCGTCTCCATCACCGCGTCGACGCGCTCGGGCAGCCGGGCGCCGGGCTCGAACGCCTGATCGGCGCCGAGCTCGAGGCGCCTGGGCGCGCTTCTCCTCGGAGCGGCCGGTGACCCAGATGCGGATCCCGGCGGCGCTGCCGAGCACCGGTGAGCGCGGTGGCGACGCCGCCGCTGGCGCCCTGGACGAGCACCGTCGGCGCCGGGCGGCGACCCGGCCGCGGGTGAACAGCATCCGGTAGGCGGTCAGCCACGCCGTGGGCAGGCAGGCCGCCTCCTCGAAGGACAGCTCCGTGGGCTTGGGGATGAGGTTGCGCGCGGGCACCGCGACCTGCTCGGCGAACGTGCCCGGGTAGCGCTCGGAGAGCAGCGAGCGGCGGGGATCGAGCGTCTCGTCGCCGTGCCAGGACGTCGTCGTTGATGACCGAGTGGACGATCACCTCGTTGCCTTCCTCGTCGACGCCGGCGGCGTCGCAGCCGAGGATCATCGGCAGCCGGTCCTCGGGCAGCCCGACGCCGCGCAGCGACCACAGGTCGTGGTGGTTGAGCGAGGCGGCCTTGACGCGTGACCGTGGTCCAGCCGTCGGGCGGTTCGGGTCGGGGCGCTCGTCGATCCGCAGGCCGCTGAGCGGGTCATCGCGGTCGATGGCGGAGGCGAACACGGCGAGCATGAGGGCGAATCATGCCTGAGGGAGCGACGCCGGACGCGGCGCGGGCTGCCACAATCCCTGCGCATGGCAACCGTGACCGCGAGCGCCACCAAAGCGGTCGACGCGCCGCCCGAGCGCGTGCTCGAGTTCCTGCGCGACTACCGCGAGGCCCGGCCGCGGATCCTCACCGACAACTACAGCGCCTACCGGGTCGAGTCAGGGCGGCCACGGAAAGGGCACCGTGATCGGCTACCACTTCGCCGCCGGCGGGCGCGAGCGCGACTACCGGCTGGGCGTCGAGGAGGACGGCGGCCGGCCTGTACGAGCGCGACCAGCTGTCCTCGTTCGTCAGCCGCTGGACGCGTCGCGCCCGGAAGGTGCCGGTTCGCTCGGTGACGCTCGAATCCTCCTGGCAGGGCGCGGGCGGGATCGGCGGGGTGTTCGAGCGCACGTTCGCCCCCCTGGGGCTGCGCCGGATCTACGGCGAGATGCTCGAGAAGCTCGCCGCCGAGCTCTCAGCCTGAGTTCTCGATCGCCTTCTTGAGCTCGCCGGCCCGCGCGCCGGCCAGCATGTGGCGCAGCACGTCGACGATCGGGCCTCGCACGAGCATCCCGAGCTTGCGGCCGAGATCGACCTCGATCGAGTAGGTCGCGCGGGTGCGATCGCCGCCCAGGTCCTCGAGCTCCCAGCTGCCCTCCACCGACTTCAGATCGCCCTTCTCCTGGATCCAGGTGAGGCTGGTCGGGCCGTCGTAGGTGAAGTGGACGATCGACTTGACCGCTCTGATCTTGGCGTCGGTCTCGGTCTCGCAGCGCGATCGGACGGCCTTCGTCGTCACGCTCGATCGCGCGTCAGCGCGTTCAGCCCGCCCTGCCAGTTGGGGGCGCTCTCCACGTCCTGCACGAGCGCCCACACGGTCTCGAGTGGCGCGTGGATCTCCGCGGTGGAGCTGCCGGTCAGGCTCATGCCGCGACGCCTCGCGTTCCATCTCGGGCGCGTAGGCGCCGGTGCGGGCGGCCGCGTTCATCTTGGCGCGGTGGTAGTAGGCGCGCTGGGCCGCCTCGACGTTCTCGTCCTTGCCGCCCCACGCCTTGAGCGCCGGCGCCTGCAGCGCGCGGCCGTAGGAGAACGAGAGCTGCCACGGGTGGGGGCCTCGGCGTTCATCGCGTTGAGGTTGGCGGTCGCGTCCTCGTCGGACTGGCCGCCGGACAGGAACACGATGCCGGGCACCGCGGCGGGCACGTGCTTGTAGAGCATCGCAGCGTCCAGTCGGCGATCTCTTCGTGTGCCGGCGCGGTCGCGACGCCTCGTAGCCGGAGAGCACCATGTTCGGCTTGAGCAGCGTGCCGCGATGTCGACGCGCTGGTCGAACAGCTCGCGTGTAGACGGCGTCGAGCACGCGCGAGGTGACGTGGTAGCTGCGCTCGATCGTGTGCGTCCCGTCCTGGAGCACCTCGGGCTCGACGATCGGGACCAGGCCGGCCTCCTGGCAGAGCGCCGCGTAGCGCGCCAGCGCGTGGGCGTTGGCCCAGATGCAGTAGTCGCTCGGCAGCTCGTCGGTGATCGAGTAGGTGGCGCGCCACTTGGCGAATCTGGCGCCGAGCTCGCGGTACTCGTCGAGCCGCTCGCGCAGGCCGTCGAGGCCCTCGGTGACCGTCTCGCTCGTCGGCCAGCGCGAGCGGCTTGGCGCCCTTGTCGACCTTGATGCCGGGGATGATGCCCTTGCTGGCGAGCAGCTCCGGGAACGGCGTGCCGTCGCTCGTGCGACTGGCGGATCGTCTCGTCGAACAGGATCACGCCGCTGATGTAGTCCTCGACGCCGGGCGTGGTGAACAGCATGTCCCGGTAGGCGCGCCGGCGGTCCTCGGTCGACTCGAGGTCGATCGAGTCGAAGCGCTTCTTGATCGTGCCGGTGCTCTCGTCGGCGGCGAGGATGCCCTTGCCCTCGGCGACCAGCGCCTTGGCGGTCTCGTGCAGCTCGTTGTCGGCCATGGTCTGATTATTGCCCGCCGGCGAGGGTCTGTATCCGGTTCTGGAGGCGGAGCACGTCGGCGCGCCGGCCGCTGAACAGCTCGACGTCGTGGCGGAGGTGCAGGCGCGCTCGCTTGACGACGTCGGCCATGAACGCGTCGCAGGTCACGAGGTCGCAGTGGGTGAGGGCCTGGGCAAGCGCGTCGAGGTCGGCGCTGTCGCTGGGGCGGGCACGGCGCTCGGGTAGCTCGTAGGCGATCGTGTGTTGGAGACGGCGGCGGACTTCGCGGGAGGCGCGGTCGTCGGTGTCCGGGAGCTTGTGTCCTTGCGAAAGCTCGCGGAGGAGCTCGAGCAGCTTCAGGTCGGGCCGGGGCGCCGACTCCTGGTGGTGAACCTTCGACTCGAGGACGGTGATCGCGCCCTGGGCCATGGCCGCGCGCAGGATCGGCTCGAGCTCGGAGAACGCGGGCTTTCGCTTGGCGATCCCGCTCAGGTAGTTCTGGTCGAGGTACAGGCTGGTGGCTTTCAACCCGCCGGCGGACGCTAGCTCGCCGCGGGCGTCACCGGTGGTTCATAACCCCGCTCTCGACACTCGCCGTGAGCCGAGTGCGGCTTGGTGACGCGTATACGGCTCCGGATCCGCACTCCGACCATGGCTGCGCGCCGAGTGCGGGCTTATGACCGGCGGGGCGAGACAATCGGGAGTCGCGTGGACGTCATCGACATCGACACCCCGCACGGCCCGGCCCGGGCGCACGTGACGAAGGTCCGGGGCGCCACCGGCGCGCTGGTGCTCGGCCACGGCGCGGGCGGGGGAGTCGGCGCGCGCGACCTCAAGGCCGCGGCCGAGGCGGCGGCCGCCGAGCGGTTCAGCGTGGCGCTGGTCGAGCAGCCCTACCGGGTGGCCGGCCGGCGCTCCCCGGCGCCCGCCGCCCAGCTCGACGCGGCCTGGACCGCGGTGGTGGCCGAGCTCAGGGCCGGAGCGCTCAAGCGCTTGCCGCTGATCACCGGCGGTCGCTCCTCGGGCGCGCGGGTGGCCTGCCGGACGGCGGCGGCGACCGGCGCGGTCGGAGTGCTGTGCCTGGCCTTCCCGGTTCACCCGCCGGGACGCCCCGAGAAGAGCCGGCAGGCGGAGCTCGACGCGGTCGAGGTGCCGGTGCTCGTGGTCCAGGGCGAGAGCGACCCGTTCGGCATGCCGCCGCCCGGCGCGAACCGCACCGTGGTCAAGGTCCGGGGAAACCACAGCCTGTCCAGCGACATCGTGACGCTGCGGACCGCAGTGGGCGAGTGGCTCGCGCAGGTACGCTAATTCAGGCATGTGCCAGCGGATCGGCCACGGTGGCGCCAGCGCCCTGGCGCCCGCCAACACCCTCGCCTCGTTCGACGCCGCGTGCGAGATCGGCGTCGACATGGTCGAGTTCGACGTGCGGGCCTGGGATGGCGACCTGGTCCTCGCCCACACCGTGCTGCACGCACGCCGCGGCGGCAACGTGAGGCTGTCCGATGCGCTCACGCATCTTTCGAGCCGGCGTTTCAAGGACGTCGAGCTGAACGTGGACGTCAAGCACGTCGGATGCGAGGCCGCGCTGCTCGACCGGCTGCGCCACGCCTCGCTGCTCGAGCGGACGTTGATCTCCTCGCAGGTGCCCGACGTGCTCGACCGGGTTCGCTCGCTCGAGCCCCGCGCCCGGGTCGGCATCTCGATCGGGGGACGCATCGCGCGGCTGAGCCGGCGCTGGCGCGACTGGCGGGCCGGCGCGCTGGCCGGTCTGCACAGCGGCCGGTGGGATGCGCTGATGGCCCAGCACCGGCTGATCGACGATGCGCTGCTGGGCGACGTGGTCGAGCGGCGGGGTCGGCTGTACGCCTGGACGGTCAACGAGCGGGCGGCGATCGCGCGTCTTGCGGAACTCGGCGTCCACGGGATCACCACCGCCGACCCGCGTTTGTTCGCATAGTGCCCAGGTGACCACGCAGGCGGTCAAGCTCACCGAACTCGTCGCCCTGCCCGACCGCGGACGCGTGTTCACCGAGCCGCCCGTGCGTCCGGGGCTGGCCGACTGCGCGCCGACCGGTCGGGTCCGGCTCGACGCGCTGGCGCGCTTCGCCCAGGACATCGCCTACGCCGACGCCGACGACGCACGCCTCTCGCGCAGCGCCGCGTGGGTCGTGCGGCGCACCCGCATGCGGGTCGAGCGCTTCCCCCGCTTCGGCGAGCGCCTGGAGCTGGCCACGTTCTGCAGCGGCCTGGGACGGATGTGGGCCGAGCGGCGCACGACCATCTCCGGCGACGTGGCCGGCGAGGTCGAGGTGGTCTCGCTGTGGGTGCATCTCGACCCGCTCAGCGGCCGGCCCACCCCGCTCACCGACGAGGAGATCGCGATGTGGGGCGAGTCGACCGACGGCCGGAAGGTCACCGCTCGGCTGCACCATCCCAGCCCCGAGGGCGGCGAGGACAGCTTTCCCTGGCGGTTTCGCGCCACCGAGTGCGACCTGGCCGCCCACATCAACAACGCCGCCTACCTGCAGCCGCTCGAGGAGGAGCTGATCGAGGCCGGCGGCGGCGAGCTCGAGTCGATCGACGTCGAGATCGAGTACCGCTCCCCGGCCCAGCCAGGCGAGATGCTCGTGCTGCGCGACGGCCCTCGCCGCTGGATCGTCAGCCCCGACGGCGAGACCCACGCTTCGCTGATCGTCGCCTCTGTCAAACCCCCACAGGAGGTCTGGAACCTTGCGAGCCGTCGTGATCCCCCAGCCGGGCGACCCGGATGTTCTCGAAGTCGCCGACCGTCCGGCGCGAGAGCCGGCCGCCGGCGAGGTCCGCATCGCGGTGAAGGCCGCCGCCGTGAACCCGACCGACATCGGCCTGCGCCAGCGCGGCGGTGGGCCCGACCTCGATCCGCCCTGGGTGCCCGGGATGGACGCCGCCGGCGTGGTGGAGTCGGTGGGTCCCGGACGTCGACCGGCTGCGGGTCGGCGAGGAGGTGATGGCCGCGGTCAGTCCCGCGCCGGCCCGAGGGCGGGGCCCAGCAGGAGCTGCTGGTCGTGCCGGCCGCCTCGGTCGTTCCGATCCCGGACGGCGCTTCGCTGGTCCAGGCGGCGACCCTGCCGATGAACGGCCTCACCGCGATGCGCGGGCTGGACATGCTGGGGTTGAGTCGGGCGAGACGCTGGCCGTGGCCGGCGGGGCCGGCCTGCTCGGCTCCTACGTGATCCCGCTGGCCAAGGAGCGCGGGCTGCGGGTGATCGCCGACGCCAAGCCCGAGGACGAGGAGCTGGTTCGCGAGCTTCGGAGCCGACGAGGTCGTGCCGCGCTCGACGACTTCGCCGGGGCGATCCGCAAGGTCGCTGCCGGACGGCGCCGACGGCGTATACGACACCGCGCTGCTCTACCGCGACGCGTTGCCGCGCGGTCCGCGACGGCGGCCAGATCGTGTTCGTGCGCGGGCTGGGACGGCGAGGAGGTCGAGGACCGCGGCGTCCGCGTGCATCCGGTGTTCGTGGCGCAGGTGCTCGAGCGAACCGACTGGCTCGAGGAGCTCCGCGGGCTCGCTTCGGACGGCCGGCTCAAGCTGCGCGTGGCCGGCGAGTACCCGCCCGAGCAGGCAGCCGAGGCGCATCGCGTGATGGACGCCGGCGGGTTGCGCGGGCGGGCCGTGATCGTGTTCTGAGCCGGGCGCGGGTCAGCCGGTCGCGGCCGCGAGCACCGCGCGGGCCGCGTTGTGGCCGGGGATCCCGCTCACCCCGCCGCCGCGCCGGGCACCCGCCCCGCAAAGCCACACGTTCGGATGATCGGTCTCGACGCCCCAGCGGCCGACCTCATCGTCTGACTCGGCGAACGGCCAGGCCAGGTCGCGGTGGAAGATGTGGCCGCCCGGCATCCCGAGCTCGGCCTCGAGCTCGGGCGGGGTGAGCGCCTCGAGCCCCAGCAGGCATTCCTCGATCGGCTCGGCCAGCACGCGAGTTCAGCGAGCGCAGCGTGGCGGCGACCGCGCGCTCGCCTTGCGCCGCTCGCCGGCGTCGGCGAACAGCCGCGCCGGCATGTGCAGACCGAACAGCGTGAGCGTGTGAACGCCACGCGCGCGCAGCTCGGGCGACAGGATGCGTCGGATCGGTCAGCGAGTGGCAGTAGACCTCGCACGGAGGCAGCGACGGAATCTCGCCGGCGGAGGCCTCGCGGTAGGCCTGCTCGAGCTGCTCATAGCCCTCGTTGACGTGGAAGGTCCCGGTGAACGCGTCCTCGGAGTTGCGCCCGGGACGCGCGGCAGGCGGGAGAGCAGCATGTTGAGCTTGAGCTGGGCGCCCTCGGGCGGGTTGGAGTCGGCCGGCGGCAGCTCGCCGAGCAGCCGCGCGAGCACGCGCGGCGCCACGCCGGCCAGCACGTGCCGTGCCTCGTAGCGCCTGCCCGTCGGCCAGGTGACCTCGGCCGCTCGTTCGTCGGTGGCGATCGCGACGACCTCGGCGCGGGTGATGAGCTCGGCGCCGGCGCGGCGCGCGGCATCCGCCAGCGCAGCGCGTCAGCGCCCCCATGCCGCCCACCGGCACGTCCCAGCTGCCGCCGATCACGTGGTAGAGGAAGCAGCGGTTCTGGCGGAGCTCCGGATCGTCGGCCGGCGCGAACGTCCCGATCAGCCCATCGGTCAGCACCGTCCCGCGCGTCAGATCGGAGTCGAACGTCCGCTCGAGCAGCTCGGACAGCGGCGTCTCGAACAGCGCCTCCCAGGCGGCGTCGTCGTCGAGCAGCCGGCGCATCTCCTCGCGCGAGCGCAGCGGCTCGATGAGGGTGCCGAACAGGCGCTCGCCGACCCGGGCCAGCATGGCCTGCCACGCCGGGTCGCAGGTCGACCGGCGGATAGGCGGCGACCCGCCGCGCGCGCAACTCGACCGCCACGCCCGAGGCTCCGCAGCGAGCGCGGCCGGGAACAGGCTGACCAGATAGGAGTAGCGCGACACGCGCGCATCGAACTCGGGGAACAGCCGGGCCGACACGGCCGCGCCGCCGAGCTCGTCCCGGCGCTCGAGCACCAGCACCGAGCGGCCGGCGCGTGCCAGCAGGGTCGCGGCGACCAGCGCGTTGTGGCCGCCGCCGACGATCACCGCGTCGAAGCTGCGGCGCTCGGGCATCGGACCAACGTACTAGGACCAATTACGTCTGGTGATCGCGCCGCCGCGGCCCTAGTCTGCGGGGCATGACAACCGGAGAACAAATCACAGAGCCGTGCAGTCGTGGCCGGGCGTGGAAGCCGCGCCGCACCGGTTCGGAGGCGTCGAGTTCCGCCTGGGCCGGCGCGAGCTCGGCCACCTTCACGGCGACCGGATCGCCGACCTTCCGTTCCCGCGGCGCGTGCGCGATGAGCTGATCGCCGAAGGCCGCGCCCGCCCGCACCACGTGCTCCCCGATTCCGGCTGGATCACCGTCTCGATCCGCTCGGCCGACGAGGCGGACCGCGCGGTCGAGCTGTTCCGGATGGCCTACGAGCGCGCGCGCGAACGCGCGGAGGGCCAGTGCCTGAGCTCGACGCGCATCTTCGTCGTGACCGGCGACGAGGTCGTGCGCCTCACGCTGACCGGCGGCCGCGCGCACGACGCCCGCACCGTGCTCTCGGTCGCTGCGCCCGCGCTGCCTGGCGGTCGACCCGCACGATCCAGACCGGGTGTACGTCGGCACGTTCGACGACGGCCTGTACGCGACCGCCGACGGCGGCGAGACCTGGCGCGAGGCCTGGCAGGGCATCGCCGACCGCCGGGTGACGTCGGTGGCGGTCTCCCGTCGCATCGCCGACGGTCGGCTGTCGGTCGTGTACGCCGGGACCGAGCCGAGCAACCTGTACCGCTCCGAGGACGCGGGAGACGACCTGGCAGCTGCTGCCCGAGCTGCGCCAGTTGCCGAGCGAGCCACGCTGGTCGTTTCCTCCGCGGCCGTGGACCCATCACGTGAGCACGATCGCGCTGCACCCGTCCGACCCGGACTCGCTGGCGGTCGGGATCGAGCTCGGCGGAGTCATGCGCACGGCCGACGGCGGCCGGACATGGTTCGACCACAACCCCCAGGCGCACAGCGACGCCCACCAGCTATTCACCCACCCGCTCGCGCCCGAGCGCCTGTACGAGGCCGCGGGACAGGGGATCGCGATCTCGCCCGACCGCGGGCAGCAGCTGGCGCCGGCTCGACGGCGGCCTCGACCGCCACTACGCCTGGGCGACCGCGGCCGACCCCGCCGACCCGGACCTGTGGTACGCGTCGGTGAGCCGATCCCCGTACGCCGCCCACGGCAACGGCGACGGACAGGCGCGGCTGCTGCGCTTGGGCGGCGACGGCTGGACGGCGATCGACACATGGGGAGACGAACCGGCCCTGCGTCGCATGCCGTACGCGCTGGCGACTCTGCCCGGGCAGCCCGGCCGGCTGCTCGTCGGACTGCGCGGCGGATCGATGCTCCTCACCGACGATGCCGGCGCGACGTGGGCGCGGCTCGAGCCGGCGGTGTCCGACGTGATCGCGCTCGCGACCGCGCCCGCCTGAGCGCGGACTTCATCGGATGCGCGAGACCGCGGGCAAGCTCGAGCGACTTCAGCGTCTGCTCGGCGGCAGCCTCGCGCTGCTTCGAGGGCGACGCGTTCACGCTCGTCCTTCAGAACCTGCCACTCCCGCGACTCGGGCCGGACCGTGGCATGTTCGGCATCCACCAGATGGGTGGTGTCCGTCGGTCAACGCAACATGGTTGTGTCCTGCGTTGAGTGATTGGAGATCTGGTGGCGAAGAGCCGGGGTCTTCGTCAGGCGTATCGGGTGATGGGGTCCCGATGAGCGGGCGCGGGTTGGCTGCGCCGGCTCGGAGGATGTGGGTTTGGCTCAGGTTGCGTCGGAGTTCAGGGTTCGGTCAGGACGGTGAAACGGGCCCGGGATGCTGCGGTGTTCTTCGAGCAGCGGGCTGCGCATTCAGGGTTTCGGCTCTCGCCTGGGGAGCGAGAGCGGATCTAGTCGGGGATCGCGGCGGGGAGTCGGGGCGGGCGATCGCGCCGGGCGTTGGGGCGTTCAGCCTCGACGGTGTGCAGGGAGATCCGGGCCGGGGGTCGGAGCGGGGGCGCTATCGGGCGTGCGGGCTGAGTGTCGGGCGGCGCACGCGGGCGCGGCGGCCGAAAGTTGACGAAGCTCTCGCGCTGTCCGCGGTTGGTGGCGGAGGTCGAGGCGGGCCTGGCGAGGTTCTGGTCGCCGCGGCAGATCTCGGCCAGACTGAAGGTTGATCATCCTGATGATCTGGAGATGCGGATCAGCCCTCAGACGATCTATCAGTCGTTGTATGTGCAGTCTCGCGGGGAGCTGCGCCGGCAGCTGAGCGCGAACCTGCGCTCAGGCCGCGCGCGAAGCGTCGTGCCGGCTGGCCGGATCCAGCGCCAAGGGCAGATCGCGGGGATGATCCCGATCTCGCAGCGTCCCGCGTCCGTGCAGGATCGCGCGGTGCCGGGGCATTGGGAGGGCGATCTGATCATGGGCGCGAGGTGCCGCTCGGCGGTCGCGACGCTCGTGGAGCGCCAGACCCGGTACGTGATGCTCGCCTGGCTCGGGAACGATCACAGCACCCTGAGCGGTGATCGAGGCGCTCAAGCAGCGGATGCAGACTCTCCCGACGCACTTGCTGCGCTCGCTGACCTGGGATCAGGGCACCGAGCTCACGTGCCCACCACGCGTTCACAGTCGCGACCGGCATCAGCGTGTACTTCTGCGATCCGCACTCGCCGTGGCAGCGCGGGTCCAACGAGAACACCAACGGGCTGCTGCGTCAGTATCTGCCGAAGGGCACCGATCTGGCCGTGCACGACCAGGACGAGCTGGACCGGATCGCCGCCGAGCTCGACGGCCGCCCCCGCCAGACGCTCGGCTGGATGAACCCGGCCGAGAAGATGCTCGAGCTGCTCGCCCCAACGCCCGAGTGATGCCAACCCGGATCCACTCAGGCCGCCACAACCCGATCAAGAGTCCAACGCCCCGCCCGGTCTTCTCCAACCGAGTGGACAGGAGCAGCCACGCTGATAACAACATCAAAACCCAACTTCAAAACCGCGAGACTGGACGTGTTGCGCTGACCCCCTGACCCGAAGATGCATAACCTGCCGCGCTCGGTCTGGAGCGTCTCGTTTGGCAGGTCTATGCACCTCCAGCGCCCCTCGCTTGCCCGCCCACGCCCACGGACCTTGCGTCGGCCAGACCCGGGTGAGAGAGTGGCGGTCGCCAGGCCCGGCCGGGCGACCGGGCCGCTACAGAAAGGGGTCGGCATGGCCGACCGGATGCTGTTCATCAGTTGGGGGGCAACCGTCCGCGGATGGAGGCGGCCTCGAGCTGTTCAACGAGGCGATCGGATTGCTCGGTCGCATGCAGCAGGACGGGCGGATCGAGTCGTTCGACGTTGCCCTGCTCGCGCCGATCGCCGTCTGAACGGCTACGTCGCGGTGCCCCGCCCGCTCCGCAGATCGCGCCCTTCGGCAGGATGAGGAGTTCATGCGCAGCACGGCCGACGCGATGATGATCGTCGACCGGCCCCGCCACATCGAGGGCTACACCAATGAGGGCGTGGCTCGTCAGATGGGCATCTTCCAAGACGCCATCGCCAAGGTTCCGCAGCGAGCTTGAGCGCTTTCGGCTGGGTCGCCGGGTCGCTTTGCGCCGCGACCCATGCCGAGCCTTGTGACTTTCGCTTCAAATCGGGTAGCACCGCGCCGAAGCGCCATGACTCGCGAGGAGCTCCGCCACCACATCGATTCGGCCGCCCCGCGCGGAGGCACCGAATCGCGCCGGCTCGTCGCCTTGATCCTCAGCGCCTGCTGGCCCGGTGGTCCGGAGGATCGCACCGAGCGGGCCGCGCTCGACTGGCTGCGCCGCTGGCGCCCGGAGCAGATCCACGCCGAGCTGCCGACGTGTTCGTGCTCGACCGGGCACTGCGTACTCTGTAATTAGTGGCCGGTCCCGCAAGTACGTTCGCATTCGAACGGCCTCTGGCGGCGCCTGGCTTTGTCCTCGGACCCTCGTGTAGCGCTGCTACACGTCGGGGTCCTGCGTCCTCGCCATGCATCCGCCAGTGACCGTTCTCGGTGCGACCGGACTTACCGGGCCGACCACTGAGTGGCGACTGGTAGACCTGCGCGACCGCGTGGCGATCGTCACCGGTGGCGGCCGGGGCATCGGTCGCGCGATCGCGCTCGGCTACGCGCGAGCCGGGGCTCACGTGCTCATCAGCGTGGCCCGCAGTCGCGCGGAGGCGGATGCGGTCGCGAAGGAGAGCCACTCGCTCCCGGGGCGCATCGAGGCGATGCAGGCTGACGTGACGGTGTCCGGCGACGTCGATCGCCTCGTCGAGCGCGCGCTGTCGCGCACGGGCCGCATTGACGTGTTGGTAAATAACGCCGCCCGCGGGATGCGGTTCGTCAACGAGCGCTTCATGTCCGAGCCGTTGCCGTTCTGGGAGGCGGACCCCGAGGCGTGGCGGATGGTGATGGAAACCAACACGGTCGGCGTGTTCCTGACCACACGTGCGGTCATGCCGCACATGCTGTCCGCCGGGCGCGGCAGCATCGTCAACGTCACGATCAACCGTCAGACGATGGTGCGCCGTGGTTTCTCACCGTACGGCCCGTCCAAGGCGGCGCTCGAGGCGATGACCGAAGTCTGGGCGCAGGAGCTCGAAGGCACCGGCGTGGTGATCAACCTGTTGCTCCCCGGTGGTGCGACCGCAACCGGCATGGTCCCCGATGACGTGCCCGAGAACGTCGAGCTGCTCGCCCCCGAGATCGTCGTGCCGGGGGCCCTTCACCTGGCGGTGACCGAGCGCAGCGGCCAGCGGATCGTCGGCACCGAATGGGCCGAGCCGAGCTGATACATGCGAGCTACGGAGTGGTAGCTTTCCGGGTCGTTTCCGTTGGCGGGCAGCGAGGGTGACGAACCAGCCGTGAACAGCGATTTCAGCGTAGAAGAGCGAAACGAGGGAACGGCCTGGGTCCTCGCCGCGAGTGGCGAGCTCGATCTGCGGACGAGCCCCGAGCTCGAGGAGCGACTGAACCGCGTCTGGGCATCCGGCGCGGAACTGGTGATCCTCGATCTGCGTCAGATCGAGTTCATGGACTCGACCGGGTTGCGAGTCGTCCTTGGCGCTCATCAGCGAGCCCAGGAGACCAGCCGGCGTTTTGCCCTTGTGCGGGGGGCCGACCAAGTCGAGCGCGTGCTGACCCTCACCGGCGTGCGCGACATGTTGACCATCGTGGACGCGCCGGAGGAGCTGCTCGCCGGCGAGTCGGCTCCCGAAGGCGTTTAGCCGATCCCTCACGCGTCATCGGCCCGGTGGCGCCCAGATCGCCGGTCCACCCGGCGCCAGTTTTCGGTGTGCCGGTGTGGGGTAAGCATTCTGTGGAAAGGGAGGTTGATCCATGTCACACGTAGCTCCGCACGGTGGTCGAACTGCACCTTCGAGCCCGGGGGGTCGCGGTGACAAGGACAGTGTCACCGCACGCCTGGACCGGTTGCCGGTCTGGCCCTACGAGCGCAAGCTCCTGTGGATCGTCGGCGCGGGTTACTTCTTCGCGTTCTTCGACATCGTCACGATCTCGTTCGCCGCGCCGGTCATCGCGACTCAGTTCCATGTCTCCAAGGCGACGGTCACGCTGTCGGTGACCAGCAGCCTGATCGGTTACATCATCGGAGCGTTCGCCGACTCGACGATTGCCGACAAGTGGGGGCGCAAGCTCAGCCTGAGCATCTCGGTGGCGGTGTTCTCGGTCGGCACGATCTTGGCTGCGGTGAGCACCAACGTCACCCAGCTGATCATCTTCCGGTTTATCGCCGGGCTGGGCATCGGCGCGGAGATCGCCGCGGTCACCACGTACATCGGTGAGCTGTCACCGGCGCGCCTGCGCGGCCGGTACACCAGCTGGGCAACCACCGCGGCCTACGCGGGTTTCGCCGTGGTGCCGTTCGTCGCGCGCGGGCTGGTCCCCACGTTCGCCTCCGGTTGGCGCATCCTCTTCGTGATCGGCGCCCTGGGTGGCGCGACGATCCTGTTCATGCGGCGCGGCCTGCCGCCGTCACCGCGCTGGCTGGTCTCCCAGGGACGCACCAAGGAGGCTGAGGAGGTCGTGGAGACTGCTGAGCAGACGGCGCTCGAGAATATCGAGGGCGACCGCTTGCCCGAGCCTGAGCCCGTGCCCGATGAGGCACCGGCCGAGCGAGTCCCGATCGCCGCGCTGTTGCGCCGCCCGATGATCGGTCGCGTGGCTCTATTCGTCGGGATCTGGTTCGTCTACTACATCGGGAACTACGGCTGGTTGACGCTGGCCCCGACGCTGTTCACCGACAAGGGGTACAGCCTGGCCGACAGCACCACCTATCTGGTCGTCTCGGGGATCGGCTTCCTGCTTGGCGCGTACGCCACCACTCACTTCAGCGACCGGTTCGAGCGCAAGTTCTCGCTCGCGCTGTTCGCGGTGATCTGGGCGATCTCGTTGTTCGTGATCGGCTACTTCGTCTCGCCGGCGATCATCATCGTGTTCGGGTTCATCGCGTCGGCCACGATCGGCCTGTTCGTTCCGATGCTCTACACCTACACCGCTGAGCATTTCGCCACCAGCGCGCGCGCCACCGGGGTCGCGCTGACCGATGGACTCGGCCACGTTGGCGGAGCGCTGGCTCCGCTGATCGTGCTCGGCGCCAACTCGGCCTGGGGCTTCTCGGAGGCGTTTCTGGTCATGGCGATCAGCGGTGTGGTGGCCGGCGGGTTGATCCTGCTTGGGATCAGGGCCACCGGTCGCTCGCTCGAGACCGCCGCGGCAGAGTAAGTTCCACAACATGAAGGAGCTGACCGGGAGCGCTTCGGCGACCACTTCCGCATCGCCGGAGCGGTGCGTGGCCCTGCTCGAAGCGATCGACGGGTACCCGAGCTGGACGCCCGAGGTGGTCAGGGAGGCCGAGGTGCTCGAGCGCGACGGCGCCGGGCATCCGACCCGCGCTCGGACCAGGCTGCACGTCGAGCGAGGCCCGCTGACCCGCGACTTCGACCTGCTGTTCAACGTGAAGGTCGACGCGGGCGGGACGGTCGCGCTCACCCGGATCCCGCACGAGCCCTCCGATAAGGAGCGCTTCGATGTGACCTGGAAAGTCGGCGGGGGCCACGGCACCCGGATCGAGCTTCGGCTCGCCGCGAATCTCGACGTGCCCCGATTCGTCCCGCTCGGTGGCGTGGGCGACTCGATGGCCGCCGATCTGGTCAGCGCGGCGACGCGAGCGCTGTCGTCGTCCTGACCTCGCGCGGCTCGAGGTCGAACGCCCCGGCAATCAGCTCGTAGGAGCGCCGCCGGGCCTGGTGGTCGTGGGTGATGGTGACCACGATCACCTCCTCGGCGCCGTACTCGACGGCCACCGCCTCGATCTCGGCCCGCACCTTCTCCGGCGAGCCCACGATCGAGCGCCGGCCGGGGCGGCCGCCGTTCAATGGTTTGCCCTCGCGCCTGAGGAACTCGACCGCCTTCTCGGGCGGCGGCACCGGGATCAGCTGGTTGCGGCGCAGCAGCGTGAACGACATACGGCTGCTCGTGGAGAGGAACACCGCCTCGTCGTCGGTCGGCGCGGCGAGTGCCCAGACCGCGACGGCCGTTTTGGTGGCCTGGAGGTCACGGCTGGGCTCGAAGCGCTCGCGGTAGAGCTTGGCGATCTCGGAGCCCTCGGCGTTGATGAAGTCGGCAAACGCGTACGGGAGTCCCAGCTGGCCGGCCCAGATGGCGCTCTGGGCCGAGGAGCCGAGCAGCCACGGGACGGGGAGCTCGGGACGGCCCGGGAGCGTGCCGGCCAGCCGGTGGAACGGGTGATCGGTCGGCAGGCTGTCGTCGAAGTAGGCCAGCAGCTCGGCCAGCTGCTGGGGGAAGTCGTCGGGTGAAGCCTGGCGGCGGTCGCGCTGGAGCGCGAACGTGGTCAGCGGGTCGGTGCCCGCCGCGCGGCCGATTCCGAGGTCGATCCGTCCCGGGAAGAGTCCTGCGAGCACCGTGAACGTCTCGGCCACCTTCAACGGGCTGTAGTGGGGCAGCATCACGCCCCCGCTCCCGACCCGGATCCCGCTGGTCGCCGACGCGATCGGCCCGATCAGCGCCTCGGGACTGGGCCCGGCCAGCATCGGGCCGCCATGGTGCTCGGCGACCCAGTAGCGGTGGTAGCCGAGCTCGTCGGCCAGGCGGGCCAGGTCGATGGTGTTGTGCAGCGCGTCGGGGCCGGTCATCCCCTCGGAGATCGGCGACTGGTCGAGGACGGAAAGACGCATGCCCTCGATGTTAGAAAGCCGGGCCGCCTAGAACTGGTCGGGCGGCGCCATCCGGTAGAAGAACGGGCCCGTCCCGCCCTGGGCGATCGCAAACAGGAATCGGAGCGCGCTCTCCGAGATGGCAGCGTTCTCCAGGCCGCCGGCGTAGATCGGGTCATAGCCGGCGTCCCGCGTGAGTTGCTCGACGACCTCGCGGGCATCCTCGTCGCCACACCAGACGTTGCTCGGAGTCCCGCTCGCCTCAGCGATCTTGTCGTAGAGCGCGGCGAAGTTCAGGTTGAACGACTTGGCCGTGGGACCGTGGGTCTTTGACTTGATGAACTCGGCGTTGGAGGCGAGGCCATCGGGCGGCTGCGCCCCGATCAGGTTGGTGGCGTCGATCACCGTCTTGCCGTTCAGGCCGCCCACCGTCTCGAAGACCCCGGGGACCGCGGGGCCCGGGCAGGCGATCAGCACGACCTCGGCGTCTGCGACGTCACCGCCGTCCTTGCCGAGCCGCTGCACGTCATGCCCGGCCTTCTCCCACCGGTCGGCCAGCCCGCCACCGACGTTCCCCTTCCCGATCACTGCGATCTTCACCTGCTCTCCTTTCCCGGGGGTCCACGCCCCAGGATCATCGCAGGCGACTATCCCCGGCCCATGAGGCGTCCGACCGCCGCCATCAACTCGTCGGTCTTCTCGTCGCGCTCGCGCGCGGTGCGAGCGCCCAGGACGCAATGGTGGGCGTGGTCGTCGAGCAGCCCGAGCGCGACCTTGTCGAGCGCGGCCTGGGCAGCGGTGATCTGGGTCAGGACGTCGATGCAGTAGCGGTCGTCACGCACCATGCCCTCGATCCCGCGGATTTGGCCCTCGATGCGCGCCAGCCGCGACAGCAGCTGGTCCTTGGTGGCGGTGTAACCCCTGGTGGTTGGCATGTCGTTGATCATACCACTACCCCCTAGGGGTATAGTCACATCCTGTGGATTCGGTACTGAACGTGATCTGGCATGTGGTGCGGGACGGCCTGCTGATGTTCTGGGAGGTGTGGTGGGCGCTCGTGCTCGGGTTCGCGATCTCGGCGATCGTGCAGGCCTGGGTGCCGCGCGAGCGGATCCAGCGGGCACTGGGCGGGTCCGGAGCCGGGCCGGTGGCCCGCGCCACCGGACTTGGCGCGGCGTCATCGTCGTGCTCCTACGCCGCCGTGGCCATCGCCCGATCGCTGTTCGCCAAGGGGGCGACCGCGGTCAGCGCGTTGACCTTCCAGTTCGCCTCCACCAACCTGGTCTGGGAGCTCGGCCTGGTCCTGTGGGTGCTGATCGGCTGGCAGTTCACGGTGGCGGAGTACCTCGGCGGGCTGGTGATGATCGCCCTGATGGCGATCATGCTGCGGCTGTTCGTCAGTCGCCGGCTTGAGAACGAGGCGCGCGAGCACGCCCAGCGTGCCGAGGGGGGCGGGCATGAGCACGGCTCCCACGCCAGCTCGTTGGGGTGGCGCGAGCGGGCCCTCAGCCTCGACGGCTGGACCGACGTGGCGGGCAACTTCCGCTCCGATGTGCAGATGCTCTGGAAGGAGATCACGATCGGTTTCGTGCTCGCCGGCGCGGCCGCCCAGCTCAGCGACTCGTTCTTCACCTCGCTGTTCGTGACCCACGCCCCGCGTCCGATCCCCACCCTCGAGAACGTCGTGGTCGGCCCGCTCATCGCGGTGCTCAGCTTCGTCTGCTCGATCGGCAACGTCCCGCTGGCCGCGGTCCTGTGGTCGGGTGGGATCAGCTTCGCCGGCGTCCTCTCGTTCCTGTTCGCCGACCTGATCGTCCTACCGATCGTTGCGATCTACCGCAAGTACTACGGCACCGCGTTCGCGGTACGGATCGTCGCGCTGATGTTCGTGACGATGGTGCTGGCCGCGCTGGTCGTGGCCGGGCTGTTCAGCCTGATCGGGGCGGTGCCGACCGGCGCCCGGCCGACCCGCGCCGACGTGTTCGGCTCGGTGCAGGTCGACTACAAGCTCGTGCTGAACCTGGTTGGGCTGGCCGTCTTCGCCGCGCTGATGGGGCTGAACATCCGGCAGGGCGTGCGCGCGCACGCTTGCCACTAGGTAGGTCAGCCGGCAGCGGCCGTCTCGGCGGCGGCCTGGTCCTGAGCGGTGGCCGGGGCGCCCCCGGCCTCCGGGCCGTGCGCCTCGACGAAGTCGCGCTGGCGGATCAGGACAAGTGTGAGCACGGCGGCGACGAACGCGATGCTCGCGCCGATCAGGATGATCGTGTTCAGGCCGTCGACGAAGCTGCTCTTCGCGGCGGCGCCGGCCGCGTCGCGCAGCTGCGGCGGCACGGCGTGCATCGCCTGGAGGATGCTGCCGTTGCTGATCGATGACGCGAGCGCGTGCGAGCCGCCGGCCAGCGGGCTGCCCGCCAGCTTCGTGATCACTGAGCTCGACACCTCGCTCGCGAGGATGCTTCCCAGCGCGGCCACGCCGGTGGCAATCCCGATCTGCCGGAAGGTCGAGTTGATCCCCGACGCCATTCCCGCGCGAGCCGGTTCGACCACTCCGACCGCGGTCGAGGCGAGCGGCACGTTGACGAGGCCGGAGCCGATGCCCGCGACGATCATCCCGGGCAGCAGGTGGGTCCAGTCATCGGTCGGCGTGATCCCGCGCATCAGCACCAGGCCGGCGCCGATCAGCACGAACCCGGGCCCGATCAGGAGCTTCGTGGGCACGTGGCCGGTGAGGCGGCCGGCGAGTCCGGCGGTGAAGAAGATCGCGCCCGTGAATGGCAGCAGGCGCACGCCGGTGTCGATTGCCGAAGATCCGAGCACGTTCTGCAGGTAGAGGACGATGTACGTCAGCAGAGCGAAGATGGACGCAGAGATCGCGAACGCGGCGACTAGGCCGCCGTTGAAAGTGGGCACGCGCAGGAGCGTGAGGTCAAGCATCGGAGCGCGCGTGCGCAGCTCGACGATCACGAACAGCGCGAGGAGGACGACGGCAGCGGCGAGCGAGCCGACGACCGTGGTCGAGCCCCAGCCGTCAGGATGGCTGCGGATCAACCCGTAAACGAGCGCGGTGAGCCCGAGCGTGAACGTCACGAACCCGGCCCAGTCGGGTCCGCGAGCGACGGGCGCCTTGGACTCGGCGACCTCGCGCAGCGTGACGAGCAGCGCCAGCACCCCGATCGGCAGGTTGACGAAGAAGATCCAGCGCCACGACAGCCAACTGGTCAGTGCCCCGCCGAGTACCGGACCGATCGCCACCGCGACGCCGGTGACCGCGCCGAACACCCCGAACGCGACGCCGCGCTCACGGGGCGGGAACGCGTCGGCGAGCAGCGCGAGGGAGGTGGCGAACATGATCGCGCCGCCGACGCCCTGGAACGCGCGGGACAGCGCGAGGAAGGTCGGATCGGCGGCCACGCCGCACAGGGCGGACCCGACCGTGAACACTACGATCCCGACGGCGAACACGAGCCGTCGCCCCGCAAGATCCGCGACCGATCCAGCGGTGAGCAGGAACGCGGCCAGGGTGAGCGCATAGGCGTCGATGACCCATTGGAGATCCGCCAGGGAGGCGTGGAAGGCCTGCTGGATGTACGGCAGCGCGACGTTCACGATCGTGATGTCGAGCAGCAGCATGAACACGCCGGTGCAGACAGCGAGCAGGGTCCACCACTTGCGATCCATCCGGGCTACCTCCTGTTGCGGAGCGGGAGACCCACCATACCACATATACTGAGTTGATGCTCAGTAATTCTCGGCGGGCAGGAGACAAATCATGACTACGCGTCGCGCCCCGATGCCGGATGACGCTCCCCGACGTCGCGGGCGGCCGCCCGCCGGCGGGCGCGAGGCGATCATTTCCGCCGCGCTCCAGCTGCTGCGTGAGCGCGGCATCGCCAGGGTCACCTCGCGCGAGGTGGCCGCGCTGGCCGGCGTCTCGGAGGCGAGCGTCTTCTACCACTACAAGGACCGCGCCGGGCTGCTGCAGGCGGTGTTCGAGCAGGGGCTCGAGCCCCTTCAGGCGCTGTCCGAGCGTGGCCGCCTGTCCGGCGATGACCTGCATGACACGCTCACGCGCTTCGCGAAGACGCTGGATCAGTTCCTCGAGCAGGCGCTTCCGGTGATGGCGGCGGCCCAGTCCGACACCGCGCTGCGCGACACGATGGCCGCGTACATGACCGAGCAGGACCTCGGGCCACACCGTGGGGTGGTCGCGCTCGGCGAATACCTGGGCGCGGAGCAGGCGGCCGGCCGGGTGCGGGCCGGGGTCGACCCGTACGCCGCCGCGATGCTGTTCGTGGGCGCCTGCTACACCCGCGCCGCGCAGCGCCAAATGCCCGCGCACGTGGCAGAGCTGCCGTCGCTTAAGGACATCATCGGCGCCGCCGAGACGCTGCTGCGCCCGTAGTCAACGCTGGCCGGCGGATCTATCATCCGATTCGTGCCCGGTTGACGTTAGAACCAAGCGCACCGCCGAACTGAGGCTTGGCCCGACGCGCGATCGCGTGCATGGGCCGCCGGGGTCGTGGTCTTGGCTGCTCTGGCGCCGGAGCAGCTCGGTGGCGGTGCGCGCGCGCCGCCTGGGTCGTACGTCCGCTGCCCCTAGAGGTTACGAGTGCGCCGCGGTCTACGCCGGCACGATCGCCGGGCCGTTCGGCTCGGCGGGCGGTTCCTTGGAGGGCAGCTCGCGCGTGGCCGCTGCCGAGCGCGTCTGGGTCCCGTCGGCGTGGATGATCAGCACGGGGATGGGGCTGTGGTTCAGGGCGTAGTGGCTGACGCTTCCGAGCAGTGAGGCGGCCAGCGCGCGGCGACCGCGCGAGCCCATCACGAGCAGGTCGTAGTCCCCGCAGGCCACCGCCTTCATGAGGGCTGAGCGGATCGGCCGGCGGCTGATCAGCGTGGTCACCGGCACGTCGTCGGGCACCCGGTTGACTGCCTCGCGCATGACCTGCACCGCCTCGCGCTCGAGGTCCAGCGCGGACAAGGCCGCCGCCCCGGTGGCGATTCCCGAGGCCGCCCAGGCGGGCGGCGGGTTGACCGCGGTGAGGAGGGTGAGCCGTCCCCGTCCGGCTCGGGCGATGTCGATCGCCTCGTCGAGCGCGCGCTGCGCATGATCGGAGCCGTCGACGCTAACCAGGATGTTGCGGAACATGGCGATCTCCCGAAATGCTTGGCATGCCAAACATTAGCATGCCAGGGTATACTCGGCAAGTGGCAACAGGACGCTCGGGACCCGACGACTTCCTGACTAGCTTCGATGCGCTGGCCCAGGCCGTGCGGCGCGCGCGGGGAGCCAACGGGCACGCCGGTGACGGTGGGCTGACCTTGTCTCAATATGGCCTGCTCGAGGGCCTGGCCAACCGGCGGGCCGCTCGGGTCCAGGAGCTGGCCTCGGGGGCGGGAATCAGTGCCTCCACGGCCACGCGCATCCTCGATGGGCTCGAGCGCCGCGGGATCGTGCGGCGGACCCGCTCAAGCGTGGACCGTCGCGCCGTTGCGGTCAGCCTGACGAGGCACGGCCACGAGCTTCTGCACGCCGAGGAGGACTGGCTGCGGGGCCGCCAGCGGGCGTTCTACGCATCGCTGCCGGAGGCCGAGCAGGAGCTCGCGCCCGATCTGCTGGTGCGGCTGGCCGCGCTGATCGACGAGCTGGCGGCCGGTCCGGACGAGAAGCCCGCCGCGGCGGCTTAGCGCCCCGGCACCTGGCCGATCCGCTCGACGATCCCCGAGGTGATGTAGGTGGCGCCCTCGTGCACGGCGCCAGGCTTGACGTGGTACGCCGGCGGAGGCTTGACGACCACCGAGCGCTCACCGAGGAGCCGTGACGTAGTCGGATCGAAAAGCAGCTCCGATCGCATGCCGTAGAGCGTGTCGTTCAGCGCCACCGCCAGCGCCGGCCGGCCGATTCCGTCGTGCGTCAGGCCCAGCACCTGAATGCCCGGGATGCGCGCGGCCACGCGATACAGAGCCGCTCGCACCTTGGCCGGGATCGGGTCCTCGCGCAGGAGATCTCCGATCTCCGAGAACATCTCGTGGCGCTTCCAGGCCGCGGAACCCGTGCCGGCCTCGCGATAGAGCACTCGCCAGAGTGCGTCGACATCGGTCGGCAGGCTGAGGAGCTGCCGGTAGGGCAGGAGGAACGCGTTCGGCGGGAGCGATCCGTTGTAGCCGGGCAGCTCCCGACGCCGTCCCGCGCGGATCCACTGGCGGCGGGCGGCCGCGGAGAGGAACGTGATCGGTCCGACCACGTGGCTCTCGACCCGGCCGGGCCGGTCGAGGCCGATCCAGGCCTGGCGCTCGTAGGTTGAGAGCGCATTGACGATCGTGTCCTCGCCGCGGCCGGACGGTTCGGCGAACTGGACCCCGGGGGTCGTCCAGATGCTCTCCACGTACCAGTACTCGCCGGCGCGCAGCTGCCGCGGACCGCCGGCGGCCTCGGCCACGCGCGCCGCGCGCTCCAGGACGAGTGCCGCGGCCGACGGCGGGTGGGCCGCGCCGCCGCGCAGCGAGAGGGCCACGATGATCCCGGCGGCGACGGCCGCCAGCGCGGCGGCCAGCCCCGCGCGCCTTTCGAAGTGACGATCGAACACCACGGCAAAGCGCGCCGGTTCGTGAAGCGATGCCGCGATCGCATCGCTGTCGCCACGTCCGACCGGCAAGTCCATGTTCGCGGCCATCTGTGCCCTCATATCCCGAAGCCGGCTCACGAGTTCATCGACGCGTCTAAGCAGACTCACACACTAGGGACACCGTCGTGCGACAACCGGGCCGCGCCGTCCGCATAGAAGGTGGCTCTCATCTGACGAGCAACGTGAAGGAGCCAACCACGCATGCGTAGATTTCCCACGCTGGTGCTCGCCGCCACGGCGGTCGCGGGCGCCGCGATCGGAGGTTCGGCGGCCGCGGTGTCAGCCCACCCGGTCCATCATCACGGCCGAGCCCAGATCCAGCACGTACTGCTGATCTCAGTCGACGGTATGCACCAGTCCGACCTCGACTGGTACATCGCCAACCATCCGAGCTCGGAGCTCGCCAAGCTCGCCTCCGGTGGCGCCGAGTTCACCAACAACCACACATCGGATCCGTCGGACTCCGATCCGGGCGGCACCGCGCTGATGACCGGCGGCGACCCGCGCGCGACCGGCGTCTACTACGACGTCGAGTACAGCCACGCCGTGGACGAGGCAGGCGCGGCGTGCACGCCGGGGCAGCCGCCGACTGGTGGAGACGTGATCTACGACTCGCCGGACGACCCCCTCAACAACGTTCCTGACCTGCTGAACAACGGCAGCGGTCAAACGTTCCCGTCCTTCGACGAGGGCGGCTCGATCTACCCGAACGGCCTCGACAAGGATCCCGGCGCGATCCTGAAGCTGACCCCGCACCCACAGTCCGGACTGAATCCGGGGAGCTACCCGGTTGACCCAAACACGTGTCGGCCGATCACGCCGTGGGACTACCTCAAGGTCAACACGATCTACCAGGTGATACACGACGCCGGCCTTCGCACCGCGTGGTCTGACAAGCACGCGATCTACACGTCGTTCAACGGCCCCGGTTCCGGTGGAAGCAGCATCGATGACTTCTTCGGTCCGGAGATCGACTCGCAGGCGGTCGAGCCGAACGGCGTGCCGTACCCGACCGACACGGATTGGGC
This sequence comes from uncultured Solirubrobacterales bacterium, assembly GCA_963834675.1. GTDB lineage: Bacteria > Actinomycetota > Thermoleophilia > Solirubrobacterales > Solirubrobacteraceae > Palsa-465. The sequence continues at coordinate 765,111 of CAWICS010000004.1, read as the reverse complement.
GCACGACGACGCCGCCACCAAGCAGTACGACGGATACAAGGTGCAGGCGGTCGTCAACGAGCTGAACGGCTACGACCACAGCGGTCAGACCAGGTCGGCGTGCCGGCGATCCTCGGGATGAACTTCCAGACCGTGTCGGTCGCCGAGAAGGTCGACTCTCCCAGCACCCTCATCGAGAACCCGGACGGCACCTACACGGAGGGGCCGACCGAGCTCGCCGGCTACTACCCCGGCACGACGACGCCGCGCCCGCTGCTGGCCGGTGCGCTCGACTACGTCAATGCCCAGCTCCAGCGGATGGACGACACGATCCAGCAGCACGGTCTCGCGTCCTCCACCGCGATCATCATCACGGCGAAGCACGGTCAGTCACCGCAGGACCCGCTGCAGCTCAAGCGGATCAAGGACGGCCCGATCATCGACGCGATCAACGCGGCGTGGACGGCGCAGACCGGTGAGAGGAACAACCTGATCGTCGCCGGCACCGACGACGACCTGTGGCAGAGCTACCAGTCGGTCAAGACCCAGGCCGCGGCCGACTTCGTCAAGAGCTACCTGTGGAACCACAGCGCGACGGCGGTGCTCTACAACAACGACGGTGTGAACCGCGGCACCGAGCAGGTCCCGCACTCCGGTCTCGCGCAGATCTACGCCGGTCATGAGGCCGCCCGCTTCTTCGGCGTGCCGTATTCGGATCCGCGCTACCCGGACGTGTTCGGTCGGGTGCAGATCGGAACGGTCTACACCGGCGGGAGCAAGATCGCCGAGCACGGTGGCGATAACCCGGGTGACCGGGACGTGCCGTTGCTCGTCTACGCCCCCCGCACCGTCCGACCGCGTTCGTCGGACCGGTGGGTCGAGACAACCCAGGTCGCGCCGACCGTCCTGCGCCTCCTCGGGCTCGATCCCGACGTGCTCAAGGCCGTGCGGATCGAGGGCACGCGGGTCTTGCCCGGAATTGATCAGGATCGGGATGTCGAAACGCGACATGCTCGCCCGTCATAGGGTTGAAGCCGCCACCGAAGCGAGCGGCCGACAACCTTCAAAGGAGGCGTGATGCCGCAGTACATGCTGTTGATCTACAACCCGCTGACCGGCCCGGCGACCCCGGAGCAGATGGCCGAGATGGGTGCGCGCTGGGACGCGTACACGCAGAGCCTCACCGACGCGGGCGTGTTGGTGGGCGGCGACGCGCTCGAGCGCGCCGACGTGGCCACCACGGTGCGCGAGCGCGACGGTCAGATCCAGTTCACCGACGGCCCGTTCGCCGAGACCAAGGAGTTCCTGGCCGGCTACTACCTGGTCGAGTGCCCGGATCTCGACACCGCGCTCGACCATGCCTCGCGCATGCCGAACGTCGGCTTCGGTTCGGTCGAGGTGCGTCCGGTGTGGGATCGCACCGGTCCCCAGGCGACCAGCCGGGAGCAGGTCGCCCAGGCCCGCGCGTAGGAATCTCGCGAAGCGCGGGGGGTCGCGTATGACCCCCCGCGTGTCGGGTCTTCGGCCCGCGGCCGTTGGCATCCGGTCCGGGATCGGACAGCGTGTCTGTATGACCGTGACCGTGCCGGAGTGCAACGAGTCGGTCGCGGCGGTTCTGCCCCTCGGTGCGGCGATCGGGTCGGTTGGCATCAGCCTCCCGGACGCGATCGTCCCGAACGCGCAGATCGCGCCGCGAATCGGCGTCACCGACGAATGGATTGTGCGCCGTACCGGAATCCGGACCCGCCGCGTGGCCGGCCCGGATGAGCGCTTGGCCACCCATGCCGCCCAGGCCGGCACGGCGGCCTTGAAGCGGGCCGGCCTCACTGCCGGCGAGATCGACCTCGTGCTGGTGGCCACCACCACGCCCGACGAGGTGATGCCGAACGCCGCCCCGCAGGTCGCCCACGAGCTCGGCGCCACCCGGGCCGGAGCGTTCGACATCGGCGCGGCGTGCACGGGCTTCCTGTCGGCGCTCGCCGTCGGAGCGGCCCAGATCGAGTCCGGGCGGGTCCAGACCGCGCTGGTGATCGGTGCCGACCTGATGTCCCGGATCACCGATCCCGAGGACCGCTCCACCGCCGCGGTGTTCGCCGACGGCGCCGGCGCCGTGGTGCTGCAGGCCACCGCCCAGGAGAGCAGGATCGGTCCGATCGTGCTCGGCGCCGACGGCGCCGGCGCGGATCACATCATCGTCCCGCGCGAGAGCGGCACGATTCAGATGCGTGGCCACGAGACGTTCCGCGAGGCAGTCGCGCGGCTGTCGCTGTCGACCGTCCAGGCCGTGCGGGCGGCCGGCCTCCGGCTCGAGGACGTCGACCTGTTCGTCTACCACCAGGCCAACGGGCGGATCCTGAGCGCCGTGGGCGAGCGACTCAGCCTGCCCTGCGACCGCGTGGTCGACTGCATTTCGGAGTACGGCAACACCTCGGCGGCCACCCTTCCGCTCGCGCTCTCGTACGTGGAGAACGAAGGCCGGCTGAAGGACGGCGACCGCGTGCTCCTCGGCGCGTTCGGCGCCGGGTTCACGTGGGGCGCGACCGTCGTGGAATGGGGCACGCCATGAGCGGTCGCGTCGTGATCACCGGCATCGGCGCCGTGACGCCGCTCGGCAACACCGCCCAGGAGCTGCACGAGGGCTGGCTGGCCGGCCGGGTCGGCATCGAGGACGGCGTGGGCGCCTGCACCGACTTCGATCCCACCGAGTTCATGACCACCAAGGAGTCGCGGCGCAGCGATCGCTTCACCCAGCTGGCCGTCGGCGCCGGCGCTCAGGCGCTGGCCGACGCCGGGTGGGACAGCGACGAGCTGCCGGCCGATCCGGCCGACATCGGCTGCGTGATCGGCTCAGGCATCGGAGGCATGGACACGTTTGAATCGCAATGCGCAGTGCTCCGCGACCGCGGTCCCGGGCGGGTGTCGCCGCTGGCCATCCCGCTGATCATGGGCAACGCCGCGGCCGGAGTCCTCGCCATGCGCCACGGCCTTCAGGGCCCCGTGTTCGGCGTGATGTCGGCCTGCGCGTCCGGCACCCACGCGATCGGGCAGGCGGCCCACATGATCAGGTCTGGAGAGGCAAAGGCAGTCGTCGCGGGTGGCGCCGAGGCAACGCTCACTCCGCTGGCGAAGGCCGCCTTCGCGGCGATGGAGGCCACCTCGCCGACCGGAATCTCCCGTCCGTTCGACGCCCGGCGCGATGGGTTCGTGATGGGCGAGGGCGCCGGCGTGCTCGTGCTCGAGTCCGAGGAGCTGGCGCGCGAGCGCGGTGCCCGGGTGCTCGGCGAGGTGCTCGGTTACGCCGCCACCGGTGACGCCCATCACCTGACCGCGCCCGAGCCCACCGGCCGCCCGGCGGCGACCGCGATCACCCGCGCGCTGAAGAACGCCGGGCTGACCCCCGAGCAGATCGACTACGTCAACGCCCACGGCACCTCGACTCCCTTGAACGACCGCTCGGAGACCGAGGCGATCAAGCTCGCGCTCGGCGAACGGGCCTACGACATCCCGGTGTCCTCGACCAAGTCGGCGATCGGGCATCTGCTTGGCGCGGCCGGAGCGGTCGAGGCGATCGCCACCGTGCTCGCGCTGAACGACCGGGTCGCGCCGCCCACCCTGAACTATGGAGAGCGCGACCCGGATCTCGACCTCGACTACGTGCCCGACAGCCCCCGCTCGCTGTCCAACGGGAACGGCCACGCTCTGGTCGCGCTCTCGAACTCGTTCGGGTTCGGCGGCCACAACGCGGTGGTGTGCCTGGGAGGCGCGCCATGAGCGTGACCCTGGCCCCGAGCCCCAGGACCGATACCACCTCGCTCGACCCGCTCGGTCGCCTCGAGACCCTGTGTGACCCTGGGTCGCTCGAGTTGATCCGCTCCGACGTGCTCTCTACCCCGATGGGCGAGAAGGCGCGGGCGGGCGACGGTGTGCTGGCCGGCGCGGGCACGATCGATGGCCGGCCCGTGTTCTGCTACGCCCAGGATCAGAGCTACGCCGGGGGATCGCTCGGCGAGCAGCACGCCAACACCATCGTGCGCGTGCTCGAGCTGGCCGACAGGACGAAGGCGCCCGTGGTCGGGTTCGTCTCGAGCGGTGGCGCGCGCATGCAGGAGGGCGTGGCGGCGCTGGGCGGCTACGGCCGCATCTTCCACCGGATGGTGAAGCTTTCGGGGCGCGTCCCACAGGTCTCGATCGTCACCGGATTGTCGGCCGGCGGCGGGGCCTACTCGCCGGCCCTGACCGACTGGGTGGTGATGACCGAAGAGTCCAGCATGTTCCTGACCGGCCCGGGGGTCGTCCGCGAGGCGCTCGGCGAGGAGGTGAACGCGCAGCAGCTTGGCGGCACGCGTGTGCACGAGCGCAACGGCGTGTGCCATTTCGTGGCGCCCACCGACTCGAGCGGCGCATACCTGGCCCGCGAGCTGCTCGGGTACCTGCCCCGACACCGAGATCTCGGCGCGCCGACGAAGCCGTCGCGCAAGCCGCTCGCCTACGACCCCTCCGACCCCGTACCGTCCGATCACCGCCGCGTCTATGACGTGCGCGACGTGACCCGGGCCCTGGTCGACGGGGGCGAGTTGCTCGAGGTGGCGGCCGGCTGGGCGCGCAACCTGGTCACCGGGTTCGCGCGGCTGAACGGCCGGACGGTCGGCGTGGTGGCCAACCAGCCGCGCTACCTGGGCGGGATCATCGACGCCGACGCCGCGCAGAAGGGAGCCCGCTTCGTCTCCAAGTGCAACGCGTTCGGGATTCCCCTCCTGGTGCTGGTCGACACGCCGGGGTACATGCCCGGCACCACGCAGGAATCGGCCGGCGTGATCCGGTTCGGCGCCGGCTTCGTGCATGCCTTCGCCGAGGCCGACGTGCCGCGGGTCACGTTGATCGTGCGCAAGGCGTTCGGCGGCGCGTACATCACGATGAACTCCAAGGACCTGGGGGCCGACTATGTGTTCGCGTGGCCGAGCGCCCAGATCGGCGTGATGGCGGCCCGGTCGGCAGTGGGGATCATCCATCGCCGGGAGCTGGCCGCCGCCGACGATCCCGACGCCGCCCGCGACGAACTCGCCGCCGGCTACGCCGAGACCCAGCTCTGCCCACGCAAGGCGGCGTCCGGGGGCTACATCGACGAGCTGATCGCTCCGAGCGAGACCCGCTCACGCCTGGTCTGGGCGTTCCGGTCGCTGGAGCGCGGCGCATGAGCCACACCGACGGAACGGTTCTGCTCACCGGCGCGACCGGGTTCGTCGGGATGGAGCTCCTGGCGCGCTATCTCGAGCGGACCGAGCGGCAGGTGCTCGCGATCGTCCGTGCCGGCAGCGACGAATCTGCCCGCGACCGCATCGACGCCGTGCTGACGAACCTGTTCGGTGATCGCGCGAGCCGCTTCGGCGACCGCATCACGGCGGTCGCCGGCGACATGACCGCGCCTGGACTCGGGCTGGATCCGGGGCGCTGGGATTGGCTCGCGGCCGAGTCGACGACGATCGTCCACTGTGCAGCGTCGGTGTCGTTCGCCCTTTCGCTCGACGAGGCCCGGGCGATCAACGTCGAGGGCACCCGCCGGATGCTCGAGCTCGCGGCCCGGGCGCAGACACTCGGCGGCCTGGAGCGTTACGCCCAGGTGTCGACTGCGTATGTCGCCGGCACCCACGCGGGCCCGTTCGCCGAATGCGACCTCGACGTCGGGCAGGGTTTCAACAACTCCTACGAGCAATCGAAGTTCGAATCCGAGCAACTCGTGCGCTCGCGTCCCGACTTGCCGTTCACGATCTTCCGTCCGAGCATCGTGGTGGGCGATAGCAACAGTGGCTGGACCGCCGCGTTCAACGTGTTGTACTGGCCGCTGCGGGCGCTCGCACGCGGACTGTTCCCGGCGGTGCCGGCGGTTGCGTCGGCGCCGGTCGACGTGGTCTCCATCGACTACGTCGCCGACGGCATCCACGAGCTGTGCGAATCGTCCGGCCCGATGCGCCAGACCTATCACCTCACCGCCGGTGCTAACGCGAGCACGATCGCCGAGATCGCTGACCTGGCGAGCGGCTACTTTCAGCAGCCGTCGCCCAAACTGCTCTCGCCGGCCGAGTTCTTGTCCTCCGACCACGGAATCGCGCGTTCGATGCTCGAGGAGGGCGCTATGTACTTCCCGTACTTCTCGGTGAAGAGCACATTCGACGATGCGTTCACCCGCTCGCAGCTCAGACCGGCCGGGATCAGCGCCGCGCCACTTCGCGACTACATGGACCGTCTGCTGGAGTTCGCCACCTGGAGTCGCTGGGGAAAGCGCCCCGTCGCCCGGGCCGAGGCGCTGGCCGCCGTGTGAGCTTCCCCCCACCCGGGGGGTTGTCCGGCCGGTCGCGTTGCAGGCTCCGGCCCACGCGAGCACCCTCGAATCGTGACCCTGCTCGCGGACACGGCGCGGTTCCGGACCGACGATCCGGATGACCTGGTGAGGGCCTCGCTAGCCTGTCCGATCTGCCTGTGCACCGAGGATCTCGAGTGGCACGCCGCGCTCGAGGGATACGATCCGTCGGTCGAATGCCGGTGCTCACGGTGCGAGGAATCCTGGCGGGTCTACCTGGAGCCGCAGCAAGCGCTGCGCCTCTCGCTGATGGGCGCCGCGGACTGATCCGCTGCACACTTCGGGACCCATGACAACGGCCGCGAGGTCCGAAGTCGGTGTCGACGCGCTCGAACTGTTCGTCGAGGTGCTTTCCCAGTCGGACGACGGCGCCGGCGATGTGTTCTACGACCGGCTGTGCGAGGCCGTGTGCCGCCTGGCCCACATGCGCCGCGCGCTGATCTTCCGCTACGACGCCGCCCGCCGGCGAGTTCGGGCGGCGGGCGCACATGGCCTGAGCCTGGAGAAATTCGCCGACGCGCACGTGACGGTGGAGTCGGCACCGATTGCGGCCCAGTCCCTGCGCGAGGACCGGGTGATCGAGATTGCCGGGGACATGACCGCTCAGATCCCGGCCGAGTTCGCCGACGTGTTCCCGGAGCCCGTGCGCCTGGTGTGCGCGCCGATGGCGGCGGCCGGCCGCGACCTCGGGGTGATCTTCGCCGACCGGCTGCTCACCGAGCCGCCGCTCGACGACGCCGAGCGACACATGCTGTGGACGCTCGGGAAGGCCGCGGCACTGGCCTCGGTCTCACGCACGGTGGCCACACAGAGCGAGCGGGCGCGCCAGCTCGAGCAGCGCATCGACCTGGCGCGCGACATCCACGAGGGCGTGATCCAGCGCCTGTTTGGCATCTCGATGGCGCTCGACGGCGAGGGAGACCTGCCGGCCGACGCTCGGACGCGCTGCGCGGTCGAGATCCAGGAGGCCCTGTCCGATCTGCGCACGGCGATCCAGCGCCCGCTCAGCCGCGCCCCGCGCGAAACGCAAACCACGTTCGTGGCCGAGGTCGAGCGACTGGCGCGCGTGCACCCAGACCTGGGCGTGACGCTCGAAGCCGGCCATGAGGGCGACGTGCCGGCCAAGCTCGAGCCACTGGCCCAGTCGGTTCTGGCCGAGGCGGTGCGCAACGCCCACAAGCACGCCAACCCGCGCCACGTGAGCGTCCGGGTGGGGCGGCACGATGGCGCGTTGGTGCTCGAGGTGACCAATGATGGGGTCAGAGGGAGCCGGCATCGAGCCGGCATGGGCTTGAGACTTGCGGCGATCGAGGCGCTCCAGAGCGGCGGCGTGCTCGAGTTCGGCGTGCGTGAGCCCGGGACCTGGCAGGTCAGGCTGGTGGTGCCGGTTGACCCCTGACTCGACCCCGCGGATTCCGGAGGCGCTCCGCAGCCCTGACCGGCTGAGCGTCCTCGTGGTCGACGATCACGACGTCGTGCACTGGGGGATCCGGCTGATGCTCACTCAACAGCCCTGGGTCGATCGGTGCCTGAGCGCGCTCTCGGGAGACGAGGCGATCGACCTCGCGGTCCGCTACCGGCCGCACGTGGCGCTGGTCGACCTGTTCATCGGGGAGGAGTCCGGAGCCGAGGTGTGCGAGCGGTTGCGCAAGGCCGAGCCGCTCACGCGCGTCCTGCTGTTCTCGGGCGCCGGCGAGATCTCGCCGCCCGCGGCCCGGGCGGCCGGCGCCTCGGGGTTTGCTCACAAGGACTGGCCGGCGCGCAAGATCGCCGGCGCGGTGCGTTTGGTCGGACTGGGCAAGACGGTGTTCGAAGGGCCCACCCAGCCGCCGGCCATGGGGCTGTCCGAGCGCGAGCGCGACGTGCTCAATCTGATGGCCTCGGGCGCCACCAACCCGGAGATCGCCGAACAGCTCCACCTGTCCAAGCACACGGTCAAGGAGCACACGAGCGCGGTGTACCGCAAGCTGGGGGTGCGCAACCGGACCGAGGCGGTGCAGCGCGGGCAGCGCCTCGGCCTGCTCGCGTAGCGTCGCTCCCGCGATCGCCGGCTCGGGGATCGACACCGCCGGGCTGCGGCCGATCGTCCGCTGCGGTGGCCCGGCCGACTACACGGTGGTAGAACGGATCTTCAAGATGAGGCGGCCGACGGAGTAGACGTGATCGTCTGCGACTCATTCGTGATCGCGGACTGGACCGACCCGGGCACCCATCCCGGTCGGCCGATCGCCGGCCTTCATCTGCACCGCTCCGACGACGAGGCCTGGTACGTGCTGTCGGGACGCCTCGGGTTCCAGGTCGGCGAGGACCGGGTCGAGGTGGCTACGGGTGGCTCGGTCCTGGTCGTCCGCGGCACGCCCCACTCGTACTGGAACGCGGTGGCGGAGCCGACTCGCTACCTGCTCGTGATGACGCCGCGCATCCACGCGCTGATCGAGGCCCTGCACTCGGGCGAGCGCAACGACTGGGCGCAGATCTTCAAAGAGCACGATTCAGAGCTGCTCACGTAGCCACCGCTCGCGTCCCATGCGGTACAGGGCATGCCGGCGCAGTGGACCGGCGGCGACGGCCGGGTGGTCGAAGTCGTCGGCCGGATCGTGGCTCATGCCGAGCCGGCGCATGACACGCAGCGAGGGCTCGTTCATCAGCGACGTGAACGACACCACCTCGGGGCACTCAAGCTCGTCGAAGGCGAAGGTGAGCGCGGCGGCCGCGGCCTCGGTCGCGTAGCCGTGGCCCCAGTAGGGCCGGTCGAGCCGCCAGCCGACCTCGATGGCCGGCGTGAACGGGGCCTCGAAGCGCACACGGTTCAGCCCGACGAAGCCGATGAACGGCGGGCCACCGCGCACTTCGACCGCCCACAGCCCCCAGCCATGGACCGCGATCAGGCCCTGCACGAACCGTGCGAACTCGTCGCTCTCGGCCCGGGTGAGCGTGGCGGGGAAGTAGCGCATCACCTCGGGATCTCCGTTCAGGGCCGCGAAGGGCTCCAGGTCCTCCTCGCACCAGGGGCGGAGCAGCAGGCGCTGAGTCGTGATCTGGGCCACGGCTGTCGATCGTATGCTGGTCGGGTGAGCGAAGCCAGGCCGCCCTACCAGCCGCCAGACCCGATGCTCGCGCCGCGCTACACGGGCGTTCGCACGTTCGCCCGCCTGCCGAACGTCGAGGTTCCGCACGAGGGAGTCGACGCCGCGGTCATCGGGGTGCCGTTCGACACCGCGACCAGCTTTCGCAGCGGCGCCCGCTTCGGACCCGAGGCGATCCGGGCCGGCTCGACGCTGCTTCGTCCCTACCACCCCGTCCTCGACGTCGACGTGTTCGGCACCCTGTCTGTGGTTGACGGCGGCGACCTGGCGGTGACCCCCGGGAACGCGCTGCGGACCACCGAGCAGATCGCCGCGGCGCTCGAAGCGGTGCTCCGGGCCGGGATCGTGCCGCTCGTGCTGGGCGGCGATCACTCGATCGTGCTCGGCGAGCTGCGCGCCCAGGCTGCCGTCCACGGTCCGGTGGCGCTGGTGCTGCTCGACGCCCACGCCGACACGTGGGATCAGTACTACGGCGAGCGGTATTTCCACGGGACGCCGTTCCGGCGCGCGGTGGAGGAGGGGCTGCTCGATCCCGCGCGCTCGCTGCTGGCCGGGATGCGCGGCCCGCTGTACGAGCCGGCCGACCTCGAGGTGCCGCGCGAGCTCGGGTTCGAGGTGATCCCGGGACCGGAGCTCGTAACGCTCACCCCCGAGCAGTACGGGGCGCGGGTACGCGAGCGGCTCGGCGAATCTGAGCCCGTGTATCTGTCGTTCGATATCGACGTGCTCGATCCGGCCTCGGCGCCCGGTACCGGCACGCCCGAGGTGGCCGGCCTTCACCCCCGCGAGGCGCTGGCCTTCCTGCGCGCGCTGGCCGGCATCGCGTTCACCGGCTTCGACGTGGTCGAGGTCGCGCCGGCCTACGACTCGCCCGGACAGATCACCGCGCTGAATGCCGCCGCCGTGGCCTTCGACCTGCTGGCGCTGCTGGCGACCTCGCGCCGGTGAACGAGGTAACTGTCGCCTGCTGCCAGCTGGCGCCGCGGGTCGGCGAGCTCGAGCCCAACCGCGCCCGCGCGCGGGCGGCGATCCTCAAGGCCGCCGAAAGCGGCGCGCGTATCGTCGTGCTGCCCGAGCTGGCCAACAGCGGCTACGTGTTCGCCGACGCGGCCGAGGCGCGCGAAAACGCCGAGCCGCTCGACGGCCCAACGGTCGGAGATTGGACGGCGCTGGCGCGCGAGCACGAGCTGGTCATCGTGGGCGGGGTGTGCGAGGACGACGGCTCGGCGCTGCGCAATACGTCGGTGATCGTGGACCCGACCGGTCTGCGCGCGGCATACCGAAAGGCCCACCTGTGGAATCGCGAGTCCCTGTTCTTCGAGCCTGGGACCGAGCGTCCGCCGGTGATCGAGACCGAGCACGGCCGGATCGGAACGATGGTCTGCTACGACCTCGAGTTCCCCGAGTGGGTGCGCCTGGCCGCGCTGTCCGGCGCGGATCTGCTGTGCGCACCGACCAACTGGCCGCGCGAGCCTCGCCCGGCGACCGAGCGCCCGGCCGAGGTGGTGCGGGTGCAGGCGGGCGCCTCGAGCAACCGGATGTTCATCGCCGTCTGCGACCGCTGCGGGACCGAACGCGGCGTGGAGTGGGTGTCCGGCACGGCGATCGTCGGCCCGGACGGGTTCCCGCTGGCCGGTCCGATATGCGCCGACGAGCCGACCACGATCGTGGCGCGCTGCGATCTGGGCCAGGCACGCGACAAGCGGACCAGCGAGCGCAACGACGTGTTCGCCGATCGGCGCCCGGAGCTGTATGCCTGACACCGACGAGCTCTACGGCCTGCCGCTTGATCGGTTCATCCCCGAGCGCACCGCGCTGGCCCGGGAGCTGCGCAGCGCCGGCCGGCGCGAGGAGGCCGGCGAAGTCGCCGCTCTGCGCAAGCCGTCGGTGGCCGCCTGGGCGGTCAACCAACTGGTCCGGACCCAGCGCAAGGGGGTCGACGAGCTGTTCGGTGCCGGCGACGCGCTCCGGGCCGCACACGACCGGGTCATGGCCGGCCGCGGCGACGCGGCCTCGCTCCGCGACGCGGTGGCGTCGGAGCGCGGCGCGGTCGACGCCCTGACCCGGGCCGCGCGGGGGCTACTCACCTCGCAGGGACACGAGCTCAGCCCGACGATCATCGAGCGGGTCAGCGACACGCTGCACGCGGCCGCGCTCGATGACGATGCCCGGACGCAGGTGCGCGACGGACGTCTGGAGCGCGAGCTTCGTCACGTCGGTCTTGGCATGACCCCGGGTGCGGCGCCCGCGGGCACACGCGCCCGCGCTCGCGCCCGAAAGAAGCCTGCGGCTGAGCCGAAGCAGGATGAGCCCAAGCAGGCTGAGCGAAAGAAGGACAGGAAAGCCGTGCGCGAGGCCCGCCGTCGCCTTGAGCGCGCGACCCGAGCGGTCAGCACCGCGCGCGAGCGACGGGACAAAGCGGAGGCCGCACTTAAGGAGGCCGAGCAAGCGCTCGCCGCGGCCGAACGCGACCAGGAGGATGCCGAGCAGGCCGTCCGGGAGCTCGGTTAGTGCAGCACCGCGATCAGCACCACCACGATCACGACCAGCACCAGCCCGGCCGCGGCCAGGCTGACCGGGCGCTGGCGCCACCAGAACTCGGGGTTGGCGCGATCACGGGTGTAGCGGCCCTCGGGCGGGGTACCCACCCAATCATCGTCGTCGTCGTACGGGCTCACGCCACCAGCTTATGAGACCGACCACCGACACGGAGCCGGCACCGAAGCGCTCGATCGGGCTGCTGCTCCTGCGCTACGGCATCGGCGGGGTGATGGTGCTCGCCGGCATCGTCATGCTGATCGTCGATCCATCCGGGCTCGGCGTGGACGGGTTCGGCATGGCCGCCGGGGGCGGGCTGTCCGTGCTGCTGATCAACTTCCTCTACCGGCTCGGGGTCACCGGCGACCGCGAGCGCGAGGAGGAGGAGCAGGCCCGCGTGTACTTCGACGAGCACGGTGAGTGGCCTGAGGAGCAGGTCAAGGTGCACGAGCGCAAGTGGCGGCTCGCCCCGGGTGTCCAGACGCTCGAGGAAGAGCGGCGGCGGCAGCCCGGGGCGTAATCTCTGGTCCGGGACATGTCGAGATCGACGTCGAGGGGCCTTCGCTGGACGCGGCGCTGAGCGAGATCGCGCGCTTCCTGGTGGCGCGCGCGCCGTTCGACGGGCTGGGACCCGACGAGCTCGGGGAGCTGGCCGCGCAGACCGAGATCGAGTTCCACGTCGCCGGTGCGGCGATCCTGACCGAGGATGGTGGTCCGGTCACGTTCCTGCGGGTGATCCACTCGGGCGCGGTCGACATCATCCACGACGGCCGCCTGCTCGACCTACTCGGCACCGGGGACACGTTCGGCCACGCGGCGATGCTGTCCGGGCTGCCTCCGGGCTTCGAGGCCCGCGCCGCCGAGGACACCCTGTGCTACCGGATCCCGGTCAGCGTGGCCCGGCCGGTACTCGAGCGGGTCAAGCAGCGCGAGATCGAGGTGAGCGCGGGTGCCCCAAGCCGCCGGCCGGTGACCAGGCTGATCCGCGCCCCGACCGTGCTGTGCGAGCCGATGGAGAGCATTCGCGAGGCCGCCCGGCGGATGACCGCGGCCGGCGCCGGCTCGGCCATCGTCAACCTGCGCGCGGGTGGCTTCGGGATCGTCACCGACCGCGACATCCGGACCAAGATCGTCGCCGCCGGATTGCCGCTGAGCGCGCCGGTGTCCACTGTCATGACCACGCCGGTGTTCACGGTCACACCCGACCGGCTCGGGGGCGAGGTGCTGTTCGAACTCCTCGAGCGGGGCATCCGTCACGCGCCGGTGGTCAGCGAGGATGGTCAGCTCGTGGGGGTGATCGAGGATGCCGACCTGCTCGCCGCACCCACGCGCTCGTGGTTCGGGGCCCGCCGCGCGATCTCCCGCGCGAGCAGTCCGGAGGACCTGGCCGCGGTGGCAGCTCGGCTGCCCGCGATCGTCAGCGACCTCCACGCCGCACGGCTTCGCGCGCCCGAGGTGGTCCGGGTGCTGTCCGCGCTCATGGATGCGTTGACCGGACGGGCGCTCGAGCTGGCCGGCCCGGCGCCGGCCGAAGGACTGGTGTGGGTTGCGGTCGGCAGCCAGGCCCGGCGCGAGCTCACTCCCGGGTCTACTCCACAGGGCGCGGTGGTGGCCAGCGGTCCGGTGCCGGCGGACTGGATGCAGTCGGCCACGGCAACGCTTGCCACCTGCGGCTTCCCGGCCGAGGTGATCGCGCGCAGCCCGGCGCAGTGGGCTTCGGCCTCGACCGAGGCCGGGGACGAGCTCGGGCTCGCGGTACTGGTCGAGCGGCGCGCGCTGTGGGGGACGCCGGTCGATCCGCTGCCCGTGGTCGAGGAGGGCACGCGGGCCGGGATCGTCGCTGCCCTGGCCCGGCGGGCCCTTGACGCCGCGCCTCCGACCGGATTCGACGGTGATGCGGTGCTCGAGGCCGACGGCACGCGCAGCGCCCGGCTCGACATCCGGAGGGCGGCGATCGCGCCGATCGTCGAGCTGGCCCGCTGGGGCTCGGCGGCAGCCGGCGTGGTCGAGGGGTCGACGCCCGAGCGGCTGCGCGCGGCGGGCGATTGCGGTGCCCTGCGAGACGAGGACGCCCGCACGCTGGCCGACGCGTTCGAGCTCGGGCTCGAGTTGCGCATCGCCCATCAGATGGAGCGGCTCGCGGAGGGAGGCGCGCCCGACGACGAGATCGACTGTGCCCGGATCAGCCCGCTGTTGCGCGATCACCTGCGTGACGTGTTCCGAGCGGTCAGCACGGTGCAGGGGAGGCTGCGCGCATGAGGCTCGGTCGTGCGCCCCAGGGAGCCGCGGCGGTGTCGTTCACCAGCGAACCGCGCCCGGCCGATTCGGCGGGCTGGCGCGAGGCGCGCTGGTGCGCGGTCGACCTCGAGATGACCGGGCTCGATCCACGCACCGACCAGATCATGGCCATCGGCGCGGTGCCGATCGACGGGGGCCGGATCCAGCTCGGCGGCGCCATGTACACGCTGGTGCGGGCGTCCAAGCGCTCGCAGGTCGGCGCCGTGCTCGTGCACAAGCTGCGTCTGGCCGACGTGGTCGACGCGCCGTCGCTCGATCACGCGATAGATCTGTTGCTGACGGCGCTGACCGGCTGCGTCCCGGTGTTTCATACCGCGGCGATCGAGTCGGCCTTCCTCAAGCGGGAGTTCGCCAGCCGCCGCGTGCGGTTGCCGGCGGCGGCCGACACCGAGGCGCTCGGGCGCCGGTGGCTCACCCACCGCGACGGCGCGGCACCGGCCCACGGGATTTCGCTGAGCCGGTTGGCCGGCGCGCTCGGGCAGCCGGCCGAGACGCCCCACCACGCGCTGGGGGACGCGCTGACCACGGCCAAGCTGTTCATCTCGCTGGCCACCCTGCTCGACACGGTCTCGCCGCAAACGGTCGGCTCGCTGGCGCCCGCTGCGCCGGGAGCGGCGCGGCGCTTCGGGCCTGGCTGAGGGAGATCAGCCCGCGAGGCGACCAGGGATCGGGCGGACGGCAAGCGGGGCCGGCGCGGCGCCGGCGGAGCGGGCCCGGGGACAGACACCAGCCGTCCGCATCGAGGACTGAAATTGACCTCCTCCGGCGATACGGTGCGCCAAATGTCAGCGATGGAAGGAGCAGCAATGCCCGAGCGGGACCGTTACATCCCGGGGGTGCCGTGCTGGATCGACACCAACCAGCCCGACCCCGAGGCGGCCGTCGCCTTCTACGGCGGCCTGTTCGGCTGGGAGATCGAGGACGCGATGCCGCCCGGATCCGACACTCACTACTTCATGGCCCGCCTCCGGGGCGGCGACGTCGCCGGCATCAACGGTATTCCGGAGGGCGCGCCACCCACCGCCACATGGGACACGTATATCTGGGTGCAGAGCGCCGAGGACACCGCGGCCAAGGTCAGAGCCGCGGGCGGCACCGTCGTGCTGGAGCCTCTCGATGTGATGGAGGCGGGCCGCACGGCGGTGCTCAGCGACCCCGAGGGCGCCGTGTTCTGCGTATGGGAGCCGGGGCAGCATCGTGGCGCGACGATCGTCAACGAGCCCGGTTCGCTGAACTTCAACAACCTCAACACCCATGACCCGGACGCCGCGAAGGCGTTCTACGGCGAGGTGTTCGGGTGGGGGACGATGCCGATGGGCGGCGGCGCCGAGGCGTGGACGCTACCCGGGTACGGCGATCACCTCGAGCTACTCAATCCGGGCACGCTCGAGCGGATGGCCTCGGTGGGCGCGCCTCCCGGCTTCGCTGACGTGGTGGCGACCGTCACCCCGCTTCCGGACCACGACCGGGACGTCCCCGCGCACTGGAGCGTGACGTTCGCGACCGACGACGCCGACGCCACCGCGCGCAAGGCGAGCGAGCTGGGCGGCCGGGTGCTCGCCGGCCCGTTCGACGCCCCGTGGGTCCGCATGGCGGTCATCGCCGACCCGCAGGGCGCGACATTCATCGCCAGCCAGTTCGTCCCCCAGAACCGGGAGCTCGCCGGCCCGGAGAGCGCCTCGGTGGCCGGCTAGCAGGATCGCGTAATCAGAACAGCTGGAGGTAGCGGTCGAGCTCCCATTGGGTGATCTGCTCGTGGGCCTGCTGCCATTCGCGCCGCTTGACCTTGGCGAAGTAGTCGACGTAGTCGCCGCGCGGACTCTGACCCAGCGCGCGACGGAGCACGTCGTTTTTCTCGAGCTCGCGGACGGCATCGAGTAGGTTCGCCGGGAGCGTCTCGATCCCGTGCTCGGCCCGTTCGGCCTCACTCATCTCGTAGAGGTTGGCCGAGTTCGGCGTACCGGCATCGAGACCGCGCTCGATCCCGTCGAGGCCGGCCGCGAGCATCGCCGTCGCCGCCAGGTACGGATTGCAAGAGCCATCGACCGTCCGGTCCTCGATCCGGCCGGCGTCCGGGATCCGGAGCATCTGCGTGCGGTTGTTGTAGCCGTAGCTGATGTAGGCCGGTGCCCACGTGGCGCCGCTGTTCGGCGCCCCGATCACGAGCCGCTTGTACGAGTTCACGGTCGGGGCGGTCACCGCGATGTACGCCTTGGCATTGGCCTTCAGGCCCCCGATGAACTGATAGGCCAGATCGGACAGGCCGAGACCGCGGGGATCGTCGGCCGGATCGCGCTCGAACACGTTCTCGCCGTTCGACCACAGGCTGACGTGGAAGTGGCAGCCGTTCCCGGTGAGATGCGCGAACGGCTTGGGCATGAACGTCGCGATCAGCCCGCGCTGCTGCGCCAGCGACTCGACCATGTACCGGTAGAACACCGCCCGGTCGCACGTGATCAGCGCGTCGTCGAACTGGAAGTTCTGCTCGAACTGGCCGTTGGCGTCCTCGTGGTCGGTGGCGTAGTTGTCCCACCCAAGGCCCGTCACCGCCTTCGAGATCTCCGAGACGAAGTCGAGGTTGCGCGTGAGCGCGCGCATGTCGTAACAGGGCAGCTCGAGCGTGTCGAGCTGATCGGCGACCTCGATCGTGCCGTCCTCGCGTCGGCGCACGAGGAAGTACTCGAGTTCGGCGCCCATCTTCAACTCAAATCCGAGTTCCTTCGCGCGGGCTAGCTGGTTGCGCAAGATCGTGCGCGGACAGTACGGCCACGCCTCGCCCTCGACCGTCACATCGCAGGCGAACCGCGCCACGTTCGGCTGCCACGGCAGGATCGTCAGCGTCTTCGGATCGGGCATCGCGATCATGTCGGGGTCGTGCGGGCCCTGGCCGATGTCGCCGGCCGCGAACCCGGCAAACCCCGCGCCGTCGGTAAGCAGGTCGTCGATGTGGTGCGCGGGCACCAGCTTGGCGCTCGGCTTGCCGTGCATGTCGACGAACTGGGCAAACAGGAACTCGATGCCGCGCTCGCGGATGATGCGCCGGACGTCGTCTTCGTCGCTGACCTTGGGCGCGACCTCTTCGCGATGCTCCGTTGTAGTAGCCATGCTGTGAGGTATATCCGCCCGGTACCGGGCCGGGCAATGGCCGTCCGTACCGCTTACCGGGGTCTAGGATGTGCGCTTCGCACATAGACTCACGACGGACCGGGAGGCCCTTCTGACCGCAACCTCGGACGCCCGCGGGCTCCGCGAGGAGAACCGCACCCTCTACCGGGTGATCAACCTCGTCGCCTCGTCCATCGAGCTGGGCCCGATGCTCCAGGGGATCGTGGACCTCGCCACCGAGGCGACCGATTGCCACGCCTGCTTCATCTATCTCCTCGACGGCGGCATGCTCACGATCCGGGCGGCGTCACCGATCTATGCCGGTGCGGTGGGGGTCGTCCAGCTGCGGATCGACGAAGGCCTCACCGGCTGGGTCGCGCGACACCGCACGCCCGAGTTCATCCGGGACAACGCGATGGGCGACGCCCGGATGAAGTTCGTCCCGGAGCTCGAGGAGGAGCGCTTCCAGTCGATGGTGGCGGTGCCGATCCTGGCCCGCGCCGGCGACACCATCGGCGTGATCGTGCTCCACACCGAGGCCCCACGCGAGTTCACCGAGGACACGCTCAAGCTGCTCGTGCACATCGCCTCGCTCGTCTCGGGGGCGATCGAGAACGCGCAGCTGTATGACCAGCAGCGCCGGCGCGTCGACGCGTTGACCAGCCTGTCGGGACTGGCGCAGGAGGTGGCGACGGCCGCCGACGCCGGTGAGATCGGTCATGCGGTCACGCGGGGGATGCGGCGGCTGCTCGGCGCGGAGATCTGCCAGCTCTATCGCCTGGACCGCGAGGGCGCGGCGTTGGGCCTGCTCTCATCGTCCCCGGCCGCCGCGGCGCCCGAGGCGCTGACGGCCACCGAGCTGCTGCTGGCCGCCTTCGACGACGACGCGTCGGGACCGCGCGCCCGCTCCCTGTGGCCCGGGCTCGATGTGTCCGACCTGCTGGTCACGCCGCTGATCTCGGCCGGCGAGCGACTGGGACTGCTGTGCGCCGGCGCGCCACCGCGGCGTCCGTTCACCAGCGAGGAGACCGAGATGGCGCGTGCCGTCGCCCATCTGGCCGCGATCGGGATCAAGCGGGCCGAGCTGATCGAGGGCCTGACCAACGCCAACATCGTCAAGGACCTGTTCGAGGCGCTCGGCGCCGGCGACACCGCGTTCGCAGCGGCCAAGGCGGCCGAGGTGCGCTGCGATCTCTCGCAGCCGTACCTGATGCTGTGCGCCGAGCCCGCGGCGGGCCTCGAGCAGGGGTCCGGTGAGTGGCGCGCCGCGGCCGAGCTGGTCGGCCGTGACGTGACCGAGCTGGCGCCGCGGGTGGCGGTCGAGGCGGGACCAGGGCCGGTGCGCGCCGTGCTCGCGGTCGGCCGCCGCGGCCCCGAGTCGCTCGAGGAGGTCGTGCGGAGCTGCCGCGAGCTCGGGCGCCGGCGGAGCGCGGCGGTCGGTCTGAGCGAGCCGCACGACTCGCCCGGCGGGGCCGCCCGCGCCTATCGCCAGGCTCTCGACGCGGCGATGATCGGCCGCGCGCTGCTCGGCGACGGTGGCGCGATCGGCTACGCCGAGGTCGGCGCCTACCGCTACCTCGTGCACATCGCGGCCGAGAACGCCCCCCACGACCGCATGCGGGCCGCGGTCGACCGCCTGATCGAGTACGACGCCAAGCGGCGCACCTCGCTGCTCGACACGCTCGAGCGCTATCTCGCCGAGCGGCGCAGCGTGATCGAGTCAGCTCGCGAGCTGTTCATCCACCCGAACACGCTGCGCCAGCGGCTCGGCCGGATCGAGGAGCTGACCGGGCTGCGACTCGACGAGGACGATCTGCTCTCGCTCGAGCTGGCGATCAAGCTGGCCCGGCTGCATGGGCGCCCCGCGGAGGCGGTGGCGCGCCGGCAGGGCAGCTAGGCCTCGTCGGCAACCAAAAACACCGGGATCCTGGCCCGTCGGCGAACCCGCTGGGGTTCCTGGGTCCACATGAAGTCGCCGGCGACCCGGTTGCGGTCGGGGTCGGCGGCCATCACGATCGCGTCGCAGCCGGCGAACTCGGCCTCCTGGAGGATCCGCTTGGTCGACTTGCGCGTTCCGACCACGTGCCCGTCGGCGTCGATGCCCTTGCGCTCAAGGCGCTTGACCGCCCGCGAGACGATCTGGCGCTGCTCATCCCACTCCTTCTTGGTCGGGAGCAGGCCGGGAGTCTGCAGTCCGAACGACACGCCATGGACCCGAGCGATCGAGAACACCCTGACGCTCGCGGTGCCCGGATGGGCCAGTTCGACGACCCGGGCGATCGCCGCGTCAGGGATCGGCCGCCCCTCAGTTGCGAGCAGGATCCGCTCGAACGGCCCTTCGGCCGAGGTCGGCGGCCGGTGCTCCTTCACCCGCGCGGTCGCGCTCACGGTTCAGACGCGCCCGCGATCGGCGCCGGCGTAGGACCCACGAATTCCTCGACGGCAGGCGCCTCACGCTTATCCTCGACGCGCTTGCGGTAGGCGTAGAACAGCAGGTAGGACAGCAGCACCGCCCAGCCGATGAAGTAGTAGGGAAGCGTCTTGCGCCCGGCGGCGTTGCACGTGCAGTTCGCGTACACCGGGCCGCCGTAGAAGTAGATAATCGCGTACACCCCCGCGATCACCAGCGCCACGTACTTCATCCACTCCGGCAACCTGAACGGCCGGCGAACGGTCGGCCGGTGCTTGCGCAGGAGGTAATAGCCGACCAGCACCGGGATGAACGAGGCCAGGTAGCCGACGTTCGAGAAGGTGTAAATCTCGACCGCGCCGCCCATGAACACCACCGCGATCGAGCAGACCACGTTGAACCACATCGACCGGTTAGGCACGCCGTGGTGGTTGACCTTCTGGAAGAAGCGGGGGAACTGGCCGTCGGTCGACATTTGGTGAAGCGACCGCGCCGTTCCGGTGATCGCGTTCAGCGCCGAAAGGATCAGGGCCAGGATCAGCATGATCGCGATCAGCCACTCGAGGATGCTCGACCCCGTTCCGGTTCCGAACACGGCGGCGGCGTAGTGGACGAAGATCGTCTTGGGGTCGACCAGGGCAGCGTTGCCCAGTGCGGGCAGCCCGAGCACGATGATGAACGCGACCGGGATCATCGTGTAGATGAACAGGCCGTACAGGCCCTCCAGGTTCATCGCGATCTTGGCGTCGCGGTCGGGGTTGCGCGTCTCGCCGATGTAGCAAGCGGCAGCCTCCATCGCAATCACATTCCAGGTCAGCAGGAACGAGAACGCTATGTAGAGCGTCAGCCAGCCGTGCCCGAACAGCGGCGAGAAGAACCCGCTGCCGTTGGTGTGGCGGAAATGGATGAGCCAGTTGAAGTCGACCGAGGACGGATTGAATATCCAGGCGATGGCCAGGAAGGTCAGTGGGATCATCGACAGCAGCGCGAGTGCGGTCGCGAACACGGTCCCGAAGCGCAGCCCCCTCACCGCCGGGATTGAGAGGACCAACAGCCCGACGATCGAGATCCCTAGGGTCCAATAGGCGATCGGAGTGTGGATCGGGGTGAACCCGGCGGTCGAGAGGTGGAAGCGGTCCACGATGTAGAACGACGCCAGGATCATGTTCAGCGGCGCGACCGGGAACCAGCCGAGCCAGTAGGCCCATGCGCTGAAGCCGTTGACGTGTTCGGCGAAGCGCGGCCATTTGTCCTTGTAGGCCGGATACGCGTAGGAGGGGAGGCCGCCCGATCGGTCGGGCATCATCGCCGAGAGCTCGGCCAGGAGCAGGCACACCAGGTAGCCGCTGATCGTGATGAGCACGATCACTGGCACCGAGGCGGCGCCCAACTCGGTGACCATCACCGGGGCGATGCCGGTGACCAGGATCGTGCCGGCCAGGCCGATCACGAAGGCGCCCCACCAGTTCGTCGTCTTCGGCAGTCCGGCTGATGCGTAGACCAGCTCGTCGTGTTCGCCCGATGGCGCGTCCGTCATATCTCCTCCGATACCGACCCGGGTTCCGTAGCCGCGATTAGGCTCTCATCTGGCCGGTAGGCGTCCCAGGCGCGATGCGCACACAATTGCGTCGCTTCACATGGAGCACTTGGACACATTCCTCTCACGGCACGCGCCGTTCGATGCCCTCGGCGCGGACGAGCTCCGCGAGCTGACCGCCGGGGCCCAGCAGCACTGTTTCGAGGCCGGACAGTCCGTGCTCGTCGAGGACGGTCTGCCCGCCGCCGGGCTTTGGGTCGTCCTCAGCGGGACCATGGAGCTCACGCACGAGGGGGAGCCGATCCAGGTGCTCGAGCCCGGCGAGTGCTTCGGGCATCCATCGATGCTGACCGGGATGGCACCGACGTTCACCGTGCGCGCGCGGGACGCCTCGACCTGCGCGCTGCTGAGCACCGAAGCTGG
Organism: uncultured Solirubrobacterales bacterium; assembly: GCA_963834675.1. GTDB lineage: Bacteria > Actinomycetota > Thermoleophilia > Solirubrobacterales > Solirubrobacteraceae > Palsa-465. The sequence continues at coordinate 743,380 of CAWICS010000004.1, read as the reverse complement.
CCGGCGCGTGCTCGGCACCGAGGCCGGGGCGGCCTACGTCGCGGTCTCGATGCGCAAGCGCCTGACCTACACCGGCCACACCGTGCACGGGCTGCTCGAGGTGGGCACCACGCCGGTGTCGGCGATCATGCGCCCGCCGGTCTTCTGTGATCCCGAGGAGCCACTGCGCGAGGCGGCGGCTCGGCTTGGACGGGACGGCATCTCTGCGCTGCTGGTCCGCCTGGGCGACGAGCGGCTCGGGATCCTGACCGACGGGACCGTCCGCGCCGCGCTGACGGTTGACGGCGTGCCACTCGACGCTCCGGTGCGGACGGCGGCCCGTGGCCCGGTCCCGACCGTCCCGCCCGAACAGCTGGCCATCGAGGCCACGGTCGAGATGCTGGCGTCCGGCTACGAGCACCTGGCGGTGGTCGACGGCGAGCGGATCTGCGGGATGCTGGCGGCCACCGACCTGCTCAGCCTGGAGGCCCGCAGCCCGATCGCGCTGCGCCACGCGCTGCTTGGGGCGACCGACGAGGACTCGCTGGTCCGGGCCGCGGCGCAGATCCGCAAGCTGTTCCTCCTGCTCGTGCGCGCCGGCGTACCACCGCGCGAGCTCGGCCGCGTGCTCAGCCTCCAGCACGACACCGTGGTGGCGCGGCTGCTCGACTTCTCGATCGCCAAGCGGGGATCGGCGCCGCTGGCCTGGAGCTGGCTCGACCTGGGCAGCGCGGCCAGGCGAGAGTTCACGCTGGCCTCCGACCAGGACAACGCGTTCGCCTACGCCGATCCCGAAGCCGGAGCCGAGGAGTCGGTCGACGCCTACTTCGCCAAGCTCGGCAACGACGTCAACGAAGGCTTGGTCAGGTGCGGCATCGGCCTGGACAACAACGGCGTGCTGGCCGGCAACCGCCGATGGCGTATGTCCAAGCGCGCCTGGCTGACCACGTTCGACGCCTCGATGCGAGAACCCGACGAGTCGCATCTGATCCGGGCGACCGTGGCGTTCGACTTCCGCGCGAGCGCGGGTGGGCTGACGATCGCGCCCGAGATGACCGAGCAGGTACGGGCGGCCCGCTACCACGCGCAGTTCATGCAGCTGATGATCCGCACGGCGACCGGGTATCCGGTGGCGCTGGGCTTCCGCGGCCAGCTCGCCACCGGGCAGCACGGCGATCCCGACGGCCGGTTGGACCTCAAGCGGGGGGCGATCATCCCGCTGGTCAACCTGGTGCGCTTCCACGCCCTGGCCGGCGGGGTAACGACCTCGGGCACGCTCGACCGGATCGAGGCGGCGGCCAGCGTCGGCGTGCTCGACCGCGGCGTGGCCGACGGCCTGCGCGAGGCGTTTGAGGTCATCAACGGGGTCCGCTTCGAGCACCATGCGACCCAGGTGCAGGCCGGCGCGACGCCCGACAACCTGATCGATCCCGATGCGCTTCCGCCGATCGCCCGCACCGAGTTGCGCGAGGCGCTCGGAGTCGTGCGCCGGGCCCAGAAGCGGGTCGGCGCCTGGTCGCCGCCGTGACCCGAAGGCGCAAAGAACGCGTAAAGGAATGGCGGCGAGCACCACATTCAGGCGAGAAAGTGTGCGCCTGGAGGCCATTGGTTCGCTCTGCGCCAGGGACTAGCCTGAGCCGGCCATGTGTGGCATCGCCGGTCTCTACACGAAGTCTTCCACGCTTCGTGACCAACTCGGCACGCTCCTCGCGGACATGCTCGAGCAGCTCTCGGACCGTGGCCCGGACAGCGCGGGCGTCGCGTTCTACCGCGACCCGGCGCCCGACGGCTGGTCCAAGGTCTCGCTTCACTCCCCGTCGGCCACGCCCGACTGGGAGGGGTTGAGCAGCGAGCTCGCCGAGCAATTCGGCGATGCCTTGAGTCCCCGCGTGCGCGCGACGCACGCGGTGTTCGAGATCGCCGCCGAGGCCGACGAGGCGCAGGCCTGGCTGCTCGACCGCCATCCCGAGCTGACCCTGATGAGCGCTGGGCGCTCGATCGAGATCTACAAGGAGGCAGGTCTGCCGACGGGCTTCGTCGAGCGCTTCGCCCTGGCTGAGATCGGCGGAAGCCACGCGCTCGGCCACACCCGAATGGCCACCGAGAGCCGGGTGACCACCGAGCACTCGCATCCGTTCTCGACCGGCCTTGACCTGTGCCTGGTCCACAACGGGTCGCTCTCGAACCACAACCGGCTGCGGCGCGCTCTGGCCCGCGAGGGCATCCGGTTCCGCACCGACTGCGACAGCGAGGTGGCGGCGGGCTATCTAACCTGGCGCCTCGGCCAGGGCGCGACGCTCGAGCAGGCCCTCGAGTCATGCCTGGACGACCTCGACGGGTTCTACACGTTCGCGGTCGGGACGGCCGAGGGGTTCGCGGTGCTCCGCGACCCGATCGCCTGCAAGCCGGCGGTGATGGCCGAGACCGACGAGTGGGTGGCGATGGCCTCCGAGTACCGGGCCATCGCGGTGTTGCCGGGGGCGGAGGACGCGGTCACGTGGGAGCCGGCTCCCGGGCACGTGTACAGCTGGGGCACCGCGTCGCTGGTGGCGTAGGGGCGGACATGGCGACTCCCGAGGTGACCCAGGAGGCGGTGCGGTCCTTCGACCTCGCGGTCGACACGGTCCGAGAGCTCAACCAGGCCCTGCACTCCTCCGACGCGGCCGGTCGGGTCGTGGTGCGCAATCCGGGGGGGCGCCACGCGGTGGCGGTTGGTCTCGATGCGCCGTACGAGGTCGAGATCGAGGGGCACGTCGGCTACTACTGCGCCGGGATGAACAAGCTGGCCTCGATCCGGGTCCACGGCAACTGCGGCGTGGGCGTGGCCGAGAACATGATGTCCGGAACGGTCGTGGTCGAAGGGAGCGCCTCGCAGTCGGCCGGCGCCTCGGCCCGAGGCGGCCTGCTGGTCATCCACGGCGATGCCTCCGCGCGGTGCGGGATCTCCCTGAAGGGCGCGGACATCGCGGTCCGCGGGTCGATCGGGCACATGGGCGCGTTCATGGCCCAGAAGGGGGCCCTGCTCGTGTGCGGCGACGCCGGCGAGTCGCTCGGGGACTCGTTGTACGAAGCGCGGCTGTACGTGCGCGGCAGCGTCGCGGGACTGGGAGCCGATTGCGTGGAGAAGGAAATGCGACCCGAACACTTGGCCGAGGTCGCCGACTTGCTCGCCGCGACCGGCTTCGATGACGTCGTCGCGGCCGAGTTCCGGCGGTATGGCTCGGCCCGCCGGCTTTACAACTTCCACGTCGACAACCTGGGCGCGTACTGATGGGCGCCGCGGCGGCGAATGGCAACGGCTGGCATCCCGGTCTGCGCGAATCGGCCACCTTCGACCGGGGGGCCATCGCCGAGATCCAGCGCGCTGCGCGCGAGGGTATCTACGACATCCGTGGCTTCGGGGCCAAGCGCCCGGTTCCCCACTTCGACGACCTGCTGTTCCTGGGCGCCTCGGTATCCCGCTATCCGCTAGAGGGCTACCGGGAGAAGTGCGCCACCGACGTCGTGATCGGCACCCGGTACGCGCGCGAGCCGGTCAAGCTCGACATCCCGATCACGATCGCCGGCATGAGCTTCGGCGCGCTGTCGGGGCAGGCCAAGGAGGCGCTGGGTCGCGGGGCCACCGAGGTGGGGACCTCGACCACCACCGGGGACGGCGGCATGACCCCCGAGGAGCGCGAGCACTCTCGGGTTCTCGTCTACCAATTGCTCCCCTCGCGCTACGGCATGAACCCCGACGACCTGCGCCGGGCCGACGCGATCGAGGTCGTGATCGGTCAGGGGGCCAAGCCGGGCGGCGGCGGGATGCTGCTCGGGCACAAGATCTCCGACCGGGTGGCCGAGATGCGCGACCTGCCGCTCGGCATCGACCAGCGAAGCGCCTGCCGTCACCCGGACTGGACGGGGCCCGACGACCTCGAGATCAAGATCGAGGAGCTGCGCGAGATCACCGACTGGCGGATCCCCATCTACGTCAAGGTCGGCGCGTCGCGCACCTACTACGACGTGGCGCTGGCGGTCAAGGCAGGCGCCGACGCCGTCGTCCTGGACGGCATGCAGGGCGGCACGGCGGCGACCCAGGACGTGTTCATCGAACACGTGGGCATCCCGATCCTGGCCGCCATCCCGCAGGCGGTCGAGTCGCTGGTCGAGCTCGGGATGCACCGCGAGGTCCAGCTGATCGTGTCGGGAGGCATTCGAAGCGGGGCCGACGTTGCGAAGGCTTTGGCGCTGGGCGCGGACGCGGTGTCGATCGGCACCGCGGCGCTGATCGCCCTGGGCGACAACGCGCCCGAGCGCGACGCCGAGTACCGGGCGATCGGGTCGGCCGCCGGCTACTACGACGATTACCAGGCCGGTCTGGATCCGGCCGGGATCTCGACCCAGGACTCCGAACTGGCGGCTCGTCTGGATCCGGTCGAGGGCGGCCGGCGGCTGGCCAACTACCTGCGCACGCTGACCCTCGAGGCGCAGACGCTGGCCCGGGCGTGCGGCAAGTCGCACCTGCACAACCTCGAGCCCGAGGATCTGGTCGCCCTGACCATCGAGGCAGCGGCCATGGCTCGGGTCCCGCTGGCTGGGACGAGCTGGATCCCGGGCCTCGTCACGCAACCCTAACTTGACCCCGGTGTATCAGCTAGCGCACAATTGTTCGAAGTTCGGACTTCGGCGCAAGCGTGACGTCCGACGGGACGTTCATCCTGTGGACAAGGAGGATCGAACGGTGCTGGACGCCAACAAGAGTGCGGTCATCTCCGGGGGCTATGTCACGGAGCTCGTGTACGAGCTGCTCGATGCGCACGTCGACACGATCCGGCTGGCGAATGGCCTGGACGGGGATGCGGTCTGGGCTGCGCACCTGGACTATCTGCGCGACCTGCAGCGCGTCGGGCGCGAGGCCCTCGCGCAGACTTCGCGGGCATAAGCGCGCGCTGCGCTTGACGACCGGCGCTACGGAACCGCGGGTACGACGACGAGCGGGCGCTCGTCACCGGTGAGCGAATCGGTGTCGAACCCGGTCTCCTCGAGCCGCCGCACGTGGGGCATCCGGTCGACGAACGGGTCGACCGGCTGAAGGAAGCCGATCCGGGGCGTGCGGTAGTGCATCGGCACGACCCAGCGCGGGCTCAGGCGCTCGACGATCGCTGACGCCTGCTCGGGGCCGATGGTCGGGCCGGCGCCGACCGGCAGGAACAGCAAGTCGACCTGCCCGATGGCCGCGGCCTGTTCGTCGCGCATGGCGCTCTGGCCGAAGTCGCCGAAGTGGGCGATCCGGACGCCGTCTAGGCCGAACACGAAGATCGTGTTGGGGCCGCGTTCGGTGCCGGCAGCCTCGTCGTGCTCGGAGGCGATCGCCACCACCTCGCCGACCGGGGAGTCCAGGCGGCCGGCGGTCGAGCGCAACACGGTGGGGTCGCCGCCGATCGTCTCGACGCCGTTGTGGTCGCCGTGCTCGTGGGTGACCAGCACGAGGTCGGCGCTGACGCCTTTCGGCTTCGGATAGTCGAAGGCGATCCCGCGTGAGGCCAGGCCGGAGGTGTCGCCGATCGGGTCGATGAACACCGTGCCGTCGCGTCCGCTCAGATGGAACGCGGCCTGGCCGTACCAATCAACTCGCATTGTCCGCTCCTCTCGCCGATGTCGCTGCCGTGCGCAGTGCGCACCCCGGCCGGTGCCGGACGTGGCGGGAAGGTTACGTGGGGATGGCGAGACGTCGGGTTAGCGGAGGAAGACGGCTTCGGTGGCGACGATGGCCAGCGTCACGATGACGCAGAGCGCGATCGTGACGATGATCCGAAGCGCCTCCGTGCTCTCGCCCTTCAGGATTTCGAACAGGCCGGGACGGTCGGAGTGAGTCTCCATCAGGGTCCCGGTGGTCTTTCCGCAGGTTGGGCACTGGTCGAGCATGGCTCCCTCCTTCAAGGGAAGCTCAGTAGACGGGGTAGTTAGACGGGTACCCGGTCCGGCGGAATGCATGCGATGCGGCGCATGCCCGCCGTGGCGAGGAAACCGGCTTGTGCTGGTGATCGGCAGCCGCGGCGAGGGCTTGAACTAACCCGTACCTGATGATCGGTTACGCCGCGCGCTTCGCCCCGATATGGTCCCGCCGATGCCCGAGTTGCCAGACCGCGCCGCGATCGTCACCGGCGCCTCGCGTGGGATCGGCTACGCCCTGGCCGAGGCGCTCGGCGAGGAGGGCTTCGGCCTGACGATCAGCGCGCGCAAGCCCGACACGCTCGAGGAGGCCGCCGCGAAGCTGCGCGAGCGGGGCTTCGAGGTCGAGGCGGTGACCGCCAACCTCGCCCAGGAGGAGGGCGTCACGGAGGTGGTCGAGCGCCACCGCGGTCGCTTCGGACGGCTCGATGTGCTGGTCAACAACGCCGGCGTCGGGATCGGGGCCACGGCCGACGAGCACGAGACCAAGTTCATCGACCTCCAGCTCGCGGTGAACATGCGCGCGATCATCCTGTTCTACCGCGAGTGCGCGGAGCTGCTGCGGACCGCCGGGGCCGAGCACCGCAACGCGCTGGTGGTCAACCTGGCCTCGATCGCCGGAAAGTCCCCCCAACCGTGGCTGTCGGTGTACTCGGCGACCAAGGCCGCGGTGGCCGCGTACACGGTGGCGATGAACAAGGAGTTCGCCAAGCACGGCGTGAAGTCGGTGGCGTTCGCACCCGGGTTCGTCGACACCGACATGACTGACTACGTGAAGTCGAAGATCCCGCCCGAGGAGATGCTTCGCCCGAGCGACCTGGCCGAGGCGCTGCGTTTCCTGCTGCGGGTCTCGCCGATGTGCCTGGTGCCGGAGATCGTCTTCCAGCGACCCCAGGAGATCGTGTGAGCGCGGGCATCTCGGGGCGACGGATCCTGATCACGGGCGCGGCGCGCGGAATCGGCGCCGCCACGGCACGGCGCCTACACGCTCGCGGCGCGCGACTCGTGCTGGCCGGGATCGAGCCCGACCTGCTCGCCCGGACCGCCTCCGAATGCGGCGACGCGCTCGCCGTGGTGTGCGACGTGCGCGACCGAGAGCAGGTGGAGGCCGCGGTGGAGGCCGCAGTCGAGCATCTATACGGACTCGACATGGTCATCGCCAACGCGGGGGTGGCCGCCCAGCTGCCATTGATCGGCGGCGACCCCGCGGTGTTCGAGCGGACGATCGAGGTCAACCTGCTGGGCGTCTATTACACGCTGCGCGCGGCGGGGCCGCACATCGCGCACCCCCAGGGCTACGCGCTGGTCATCTCCTCGCTCGCCGCCGCGGTGCATCCGCCACTGCTCGGTGCCTACTGCGCGTCCAAGGCCGGCGTCGAGGCGCTGGCCGATTCGCTGCGCATCGAGCTCGCGCCCAGTGGGGCTCGGGTCGGGGTGGCGTATTTCGCCGAGCTCGACACCGACATGGTCCGCCAGGGTTTCGGCACCGCCGCCGCCAAGCGCATGAGCGAGTCGCGCTTCGGCGGGCGGCGCGTGGCTCCGCTCGACGCGGGCATCGACGCGATCGAGCGGGGCATCGCGAGGCGCGGCCGCCACGTGGTGGCGCCCCGATGGGTGGCCCCGCTGTTACCGATGCGGATGCTGGCGCAGCGCGTCGTCGAGGCCGCCACGCGCTCGTCGATCGAGGGTGTGCTCGAGGTCGCGCGCGCCGAGGACGCGCCGCTGACCACGCCCCAGCCTGTCGTCTCGCGGGACCCAGGCGGCTACTCGTCGAAGTAACTGCGGTCGATGGCGATTAAGCTGCGCTATGCGTAGTCTCGTCGCCAAAGTCCGGGGCGCGCGCGCATCCGTGGGGCCGCAGTCCTGACCGGACGGGGCCGCCCGGCCCCATGGACGCCGAGCGGAGCGAGGCCCATGCTAAGTCCGATTTCGGACAGCGGCCGGCCAAACGCCCGTGCGTACAGTAGGAGGATGGCCAGCACCGGCAACGGACGCCGCCGCCTGAGCGCTGCACGCGCGGGATACCGCCGCCCCGACCCCCGGGGTGAGAACTACAAGTGGATCGCGCTGTCGAACTGCACCCTGGGCGTGCTGCTGGCCACGCTCGACGCGTCGATCACGCTGATCGCGATGCCCGACATCTTCCGGGGCATCCATCTCGATCCCCTGGTCCCCGGCAACAGCTTCTACCTGCTGTGGATGATCTTCGGCTTCCTGATCGTCACGAGCGTGCTGATCGTCAGCCTCGGCCGGCTCGGGGACATGTACGGACGGGTGAAGATCTACAACCTCGGCTTCGTCATCTACACGGCCGCGTCGCTCGTGCTCACGATCACCTGGCTGAACGGACGCGCGGGGGCCACGTTCCTGATCGTCTGGCGGATCGTGCAGGGGATCGGCGCGGCGTGCCTGCTGGCCAACTCCGCGGCGATCATCACCGACGCCTTCCCCGCGAATAAGCGGGGGATGGCGCTGGGCATCAACAACATCGTCGGCGTCAGCGGCATGTTCGTCGGGCTCGTGCTCGGCGGAATCCTGGCCCCGATCAACTGGCGCCTGGTGTTCCTGATCTCGGTTCCGGTCGGGCTGTTCGGGACCGTATGGGCATATCTGAAGCTGCAGGAGATCTCGACGCCAAAGCGCGCGCGGATCGACTGGGGCGGCAACATCACGTTCGCCGTCGGGCTGATCCTGATCATGATCGCGATCACCTACGGCATCCGTCCCTACGGCAGCTCGACGACCGGGTGGGGGAGTCCTCGGGTGATCGCGCTCCTGGCCTGCGGCTTCGTCTCGCTGGCCGCGTTCGTGGCGATCGAACGGCGCGTCACCGACCCGATGTTCCGCTTGCCGCTGTTCAAGATCCGCGCGTTCACGTTCGGGACGCTGTCGACGTTCCTCTCGGCGGTCGCCCGCGGTGGGCTGATGTTCATGCTGATCATCTGGCTGCAGGGCATCTGGCTGCCCCAACACGGCTACGACTTCAGCGACACGCCGCTGTACGCCGGGATCTACATGCTGCCCCTGACCATCGGCATGTTGCTCGCCGGCCCCACGTCGGGCTATCTGTCGGACCGCTTCGGCGCCCGCGGGTTCGCCACCGGCGGCATGATCGGCGCGGCGGTCAGCTTCGTACTGCTGGGGCTGCTCCCGACCAACTTCTCCTACCCGCTGTTCGGCGCGGTCCTGTTCCTGAACGGCGTGTCGATGGGGATGTTCGCGTCGCCCAACCGCGCCGCCGTGATGAACAGCCTGCCGCCGGGCGACCGCGGCGCCGGCGGCGGCATGAACCAGACCTTCCAGAACTCCGCCCAGGTGCTGTCGGTGGGCGTGTTCTTCACGCTGATGATCCTGGGCTTGGCGAGCACTCTGCCGCACGCGATGACCAGTGGGCTCGAGGCCCACGGCGTTCCCGCCGCGGCCGCCCAGCACGCCGCGCACCTGCCCCCGGTGTCGATTCTGTTCGCGGCGTTCCTCGGCTACAACCCGATCCAGCATCTGCTCGGCAACTCGGTCCTCGTCCACCTGCCGGCGCACACCCAGGCGGTGCTCGCCGGCCGCTCGTTCTTCCCCCAGTTGATCTCGGATCCATTCCGATCCGGTCTGCATGAGGCGTTCGCGTTCGCGATCATCGCCTGCATCGTGGCCGCGGTCGCGTCGTGGTCGCGCGGTGAGCGCTACGTAGATGCGGGGGTCCACGCAGCATCGCCGGGTCGCGACGAGGCGCTCATCGGCGAGCCGGCTCCCGAGCGCGCCGCGTCGTAGTGGCCGCCCCCGCAAATACGCTCGCATTCGACGCGCCCCTGGCGCCGCTGCGCTTTGTCCTCGGATCCTCACGTAGCGCTGCTACGCATCGGATCCTGCGTCCTCGCGCAGCATCCGCCCGTGGCACCTCTCGGTGCGACCGTACTTACGGGGCCAACCACTGACATAACTGGCCAGCCAGCCAGTAGGATCGCGTCGTCGTGACCTCGACGCGCGGCGACCTGGAAGACGTACTCGTCGGCGAGCTTCAGCTCTGGCGCGACGGGCCGCCCCACGAGTTGTTCCGCCGGCTGCGCTCGGAGTGCCCGGTGCACTGGTCCGCCGGCATCCCGGACTACCCGGAGGAGGCCGGCTACTGGTCGGTGACTCGCCCGGAGGACATCCACACGGTCAGTCGGGACTGGCGGAGCTACTCATCGGAGCTCGGCGGCATCACCTCGGTCGGGGTGTTTCCGCTCAAGCTGATCCGCTCGATGTTCATCGGGATGGACCCGCCTCGCCACGACCGCCTCAAGATGCTCTTCCAGGCCGGATTCACGCCGCGCCGGATCGCCGCGCACGAGCCCGCGATCCGGGCGATCGTGACGGGTGTGCTCGATCGGCTCGACGGACGCGAGCAGTGCGATCTGGTCACCGATGTGGCCCAGCCGGTGGTCTCCCGGGTGATCGGGAGCTTCATGGGCGTGCCGCCCGAGGACGACGCCGACTGGGCCCGGTTGATGAACTCGGCGCTCGCCGTGGGGGATCCAGACATGAGCCCGCGCGGGGTCGACACGCTGCTCCAGGAGGACATCCCCGAGCTGTTCAAGCGCTGCCGCCAGCTCATCGCCGAGCGGCGCGAGCGGCCCACCGACGACCTGACCAGCGTCCTCGTCCACGCCGAGGTCGAGGGCGAGAGGCTCGACGAGCAGGAGATCGTGATGGGATTCTTCCTGCTCATGGCCGCCGGCAACGACAGCACCAAGGCGACGTACGCCAGCGGGATGCGCGCGCTGCTCGAGCAGCCCGACCAGCGCCGCCTGTTGCTCGAGGACCCGTCGCTGATCCCAAGCGCGGTCGAGGAATCGCTGCGCATGTTCCCCGCGTTCGCCCACTTCGCGCGGACGGCGACTGCCGATACCGAGCTGGCGGGACAGACGATTCGCGAGGGCGAGAAGGTGGTCATGTGGTACGCGTCCTCGGGTCGGGACGAGGGCCGCTACGAGGATCCCGATCGCTTCGACGTCGGCCGCAATCCCGAGCACCAGGCGTTCGGGGCGGGCGGCCGGCACTTCTGCCTCGGCACCGCGCTGGCCCGGCTCGAGCTGTGCGTGCTGTTCGAGGAGACGCTTGCTCACTTCCCGAGCATGGAGATCGCGGGCGAGCCGACGTTCGTGCTCTCGACGTTCGTCAACCAGCTGAAGACCCTGCCGGTCAGGCTGGGTCGGCGCGCGCGACTAGCCAGGGGGTAGGAGGCCCATCTTGTGGGCGATGCCGGCCGCGTCGACCCGCCGCTTGGCGTTCAGCTTGCGCAGGATGTTCGAGACGTGCACGCCGGCGGTGCTGGGGCTGATGTAGAGGGAGGAGGCGATCTCGCGGTTGGTGTGCCCCTGGGCGAGGAGCTCGAGCACGGCGAGCTCGCGCCCGGTCAGCTCGGGCACGGCCGAGTCCTCGCGTGTGCCGCCGGCGGCGTCGAGGTCGTCGATGGCCTCGACGGCCAGGTCGATCGTGGACTCGAGCGTGCGCTCGCGACCGGCCGAACGGGCAGCGTCGAGCTTCGCGGCGTTCAGCTTGCGGGAGAGCTGCTCCAGCGCGGCATCGCGGTCGCGCGCCTCGACGGGTGGGACGGGGGCGCCCAACTGCTCGCGCACGGCCTCGGCCGCGGCCAGCACCTCGGCGGCGAGCATCGGATCGTGCCGGACGAGCACGGCGCCCGCGATCTCCTCGAGCACGCTGGCCAGGCGCCAGCGGTCGCCCAGCTGCTCGTGGATGAGCAGCGACTCGCGCAGCATGGGGACGTACTCGCCGGCCGGCCGGCGTTCGTGCCGGGCCACGATCGCCAGCTCGTTCAGGGCCCAGGCGATGCCCTCCTGGAACGAGACCCTGCGGGCGCTGGCCAGGGCCTGCTCGAGGCGTTCGCGCGCGAGCTCGAGCTCGCCGCGGTACAGGGCGCAGGCGCCGAAGTTGATCAGGGCGGTGGCGGCCGCGCGCAGGTTGCCGGCGGTTTTGAACGCCGTCACGGCGAGCCCGCAGTGCTCCTCGGCCGTCTGCTCATCGCCGCTCAGCCAGGCCACGAACCCGAGATAGTCGTGCGAGGCCGCGGTCCCCGCCTCGTCGCCGAGCTGTTCCCAGATGGCCAGGCTGCGCAGGTGCAGGTCGCGGGCCTCGTCGTAATGGGCCTGCTCGCGGGCGATCGACCCGAGTCGCTGCAGCGCGGTGGCCACCGCCCGCTCGTCTCCGAGCTCCTCGACCAGCTCGAGCGCGGTGCGCAGGTGTTGGGCGGCCATGGCGTAATCGCACTGCAGGAACGCCACCTCTCCGGCGCTGACCAGCACACGGGCGCGCCGCGCGGGCGAGATCTCCGCGGCTCGGGGGATCAGGTGCTCGAACCGCGTGCGGGCCTCGCGGTAATAGCCCCGCTGATACCAGAACGGCCACAGTAGGCGGGCCAGCCGCGCGCCGTCGTCGATCGACTCCTCGGTCAGCCACTGGAGGGCCGCCTCGAGGTTGTCGTGCTCGAGCTCCAGCCGCTCGAGCCAGGCGGACTGCTCCGGGCCGTCGACGGCGTTCCGAGCCGCCACGGCCATATCGAGGAAGTACTCGGCGTGCCGGGAGTGCACGGTGGGACCTTCGGGCCCGTCCCACAGCTTGGCCGCGGCGTACTGGCGTACGGTGGCCAGCAGCCGGTAGCGCGGCTCCTGCGCCTGGTCGACGACCTGGACCAACGAACGATCGATCAGCACGGCGAGCAGGTCCAGCACATCGACCACGTCGAGCTGGTAACCGGCGCAGACGGTCTCCGCGGCGGCCAGCGAGAACGACCCCCGGAACACGCTGAGGCGGCGGAACAGCCGCTGCTCGGCAGGCTCGAGCATCCGGTGGCTCCACTCGAGCATCGCGTCCATGGTGCGGTGACGCTCGGGGACGGTGCGCGCCGTGTGGCGCAGGACGTTCGAGTCGTGCTCGATCCGCTGAGCGATCTGCCCGACGGACAGGACCCGGACCCGGGCGGCCGCGAGCTCGATGGCCAGCGGCATCCCGTCGAGCCAGGCGCAGATCCGGCGGACGTTCTCCAGCACTCCCGGGGCATCGGGGTCGAACGCGGCCGACCCTTCGCGGGCACGCTCGACGAACAGCGCCAGCGCGCCGGCATCCGTGCCATCGCGGGGGCGCGCGCCATCGTCCTCGCCCGCGCCGTCTTCTTGAACCGGAGCGGCTAAGCCGTTGCCGATGGCCAGACCCGGCACTCGCCACACCTGCTCGCCCGGGACTCCCAGCGGCTGGCGGCTGGTCGCGATGACCCGCAACGACAACGAGCGCTCGAGCAATCCGACGACCAGCTCGGCGCAGCCGTCGACCACCTGCTCGCAGTTGTCGAGCACGAGCAGAGTCGACTCCGGGAGCTTGCGGGCCAGCGCAGCAGGCACGGGATCGCCGCTGAGATCGCGGTCGAGGATCGTGGCGGCGACGACCTGGGGAACCAGGCCGGGCTCGAAGGTGGTCGAGAGGTCGATCCACCAGGCGCCGCCCACGAAGTCGGGCCGGATCGTCTCAGCCAATGCGTTGGCCAGCCGAGTCTTGCCGGCCCCGCCCGGGCCGCACAGGGTGAGGACACGGGTGCGCCATACGAGCGAACGCAGTTCGCCGAGTGCGGCATCTCGCCCGACGAGCCTGGTCAGCTGGATCGGCAGATTCCCGAGCGTCCCTACACGCTGCGCGCTCGTCTGGGTTGCAGTTTCCTCGATCAGTAAAGCCACCTTGCCACGGCTGGCCGGGTTTCGCCCGCGCCCGGTCCCCACGGCGCGGCTCGCCGCTAAGTCTAAAGACCTGAGCGGCCTGTCTAAAGCCCGACCCGGCCGCCCTAAACATCCGAGAGCCAAGACGGGGCGCTTGCCCGATGTGCGGCCGGCGATTTATCCGCAGGATGCACGGCGTCGGACGCACCGCAGCGCCCAACGCCAGCGCAAATCCCTTTCATTTGGAGGTATTTCATGAAGTTTCGACGGTATCTCTCCCCGTCATTTGTCCTCAGCCTCGTGGCTCTGTTCGTCGCCCTCGGGGGCGGAGCCGCGGTGGCCGCCACCCAGTTCGTCAACAACTCCGCCCACCTGGGCGGCAAGGCGCCGAGCTACTACCTGGCCGCCAAGCACTTCGTGAGCTCGGGCGGCGAGAAGTTCCTCAGCGTCGGCCAGTCGAAGGTCCTTGGTCACGCCGGCCACTTCACCTTCAGCGCCACCTGCACCAACCCGACCGGCCAGCCGGGCGCCCAGCAGGTCACCTTCGACGTGACTTCCAACACCACGGCCGACCTGGACGCCAACGGCGGTCCGCAGCAGGCCGGGACCAAGATCAACATCCACACCAACAGCGACGCGATGGACTCGACGCAGGACGCGCCGCTGAAGGCGGGCGACTTCGATCAGGTCGGCAGCGCCTCTGACTCGACCGAGATCGCCGCCGACGGCCAGGAGGTCGACGTCTTCTACAACGACGGCGTCAACTGGCCCTCTGGCAACGGTAGCTCCGCCCACGACTGCTTCGCCGGCTACACCGGCTTCATGGGCTGATCCACAGCGCAGTTCCCCTCCCAGGGCCTTCCGCCGGGGGCGCGGCGGAAGGCCCGCTCTTCCCACACACACTGAACTCACAGAAGGAGACACAGATGATCCCTGCCACGAATGTCACGCGGTTTCTCGGCCCGGCTCGCGTCTACGGCCCCGCGTCGAACCGGGTCGCCGGCCCGGCTCGTCTGGCCTAACTGACATGACCGCCACGCGCACTCGCCTTCACGTCCTACTCGCGATCCTCATCGTCGCCTTGCCACTGGCGGTGTCGGCGGGTGCGCGGGCGGCCAGTTCCCCCACCACTCAGGTCAACCTCACCTCGGGTCAGGTCGCCCAGGCCCTGTTCGTGGCCGGCGACGTGGCCCGGCTCAGCCAGGTCCCGAGCGGGACCGAGAGCCTGGTCGAGGAGAAGATCCTCCAGCAGCTCTACGTCGCCAACCCGACCCTCGACGTTGGTCAGGCGGTCTCGGATATCCACGGCCTCCAGGCAACCCTGGCGGGCAACTCGCGGGCGATCTCGCCGGCCACGCTCACTGTGATGGCCGGCAACCAGCGGATCCTGACCATCCTCCGGGCGCTGACCGACTCGGGCCCCGGCCAAGATGTGTCCAGCGCGATCGCGCAGGTCGACAACCAGGCGCTGACTCAGGCGTCGGCCTCGGATGCCGTGAACGGTAATTGGTTCGACGCCTCGGCCGACTCGCTCGACACGATCGCTTTCCAAGGTTTCGCTCCGGCCAACGTACTGGCCGCCAGCTCCGCCCTGGCCCAGGCCAACAAGCTGTTCGGCCAGGCTCGCGACACGCTGTGGCAGACCGCCAGCCACGAGAGCGTGTTCGACGGCACCCAGGGTTTGATCAACGCGAATCCGGCGCTCCAGACCGCGGCCATCCAGCAACTGGTCCGGATGCTCGCCTCCGACGGAAGTCTCCAGACCACGGTCGGCCAGCTCGAGAGCCTGGTCGCCGGAGGCGTCAAGACGATCGGTGACCAGGAGTGCACACTCCCCGGTGGTTCGACCGGCGGCTCGCCCAGCGACTGCAGCTCCGGCGCGCTCCACGACGCGCAGATGGTCGCCGCCACCTGCCAGGCCGGCGCCTCGAGCGACTGCACGGACGCCAAGAACCAGGCGCAGGTCAACGCCAACGCCGAGCTCGCCGCGATCGCCGCGCAGCAGGCCGCGACCGCGGCGGCGGCCGACGCGCTCAACCAGGCCGACCATGCCCTCGGACAGTCCGAGCTGGCCGAGTCGCAGGCCGCGACGCAGCTTGCCCAGCAGGAACAGCAGTACCTCGCCTACCAGGCCTTTCAGGGGCAGCTCAAGGCGGGAACCGACCTGGTCAACCTCGCGGTCACCCTGTCGGTGGCCGAGGTCGATCCGGTCGCCGCCGTCAGCGGGCTGCTCAACATCATCGGCGACGCCATCGGGTTCGGCTTCAGCGGCCCGGATCCGAACACGCTCATCCTCCAGGGCATCCAGAACCTCTCCCAGCAGCTCTACGACTTCGAGAGCTACACGCAGAGCGCGTTCAGCGCGGTCAGCATGCAGCTGTCGGGGATCTCGAGCCAGATCTCGGCCGAGTCGTTCCAGCTTCTGTCGCAGCTCAACCAGGTGAAGGGCACGCTCGACGTCCTCTCCGGAGACCTGTCCACGCTCCAGACCTCGGTCGACCACCTCCAGAACGAGATCCAGAGCCTGTTCGCGTCGGCCAACTGGAACACGCTGCACTCGCAGATCGATCAGTACATCGGCTTTGCCCACCTGAATCACACGGGCACGCTGGATTTCGGAACCGCGGCCGGCGCGTTTCTCGCCGACGCCCAGAGCACGGCATTCAGCCTCACCCAGGTCGCCACTCCGCCGCAGCAGGACGGCCTCGACGCGAACAGCCTGCTCATCGGATCCGACCCGCTCACCCTCGATACCAACATCAACTACTTCAACCTGTTCGGCACCGGAGTGACCGACTCGCCCTCCGGGCTCACCTGGCCGGCACCGCTCACGCCGAACTGCCGTACCACGATCTGCCTGCCCGATCCGGACTATTGGGCCACCGCAGCGCGCGCCTTCGCTCAGCTGCTGATGGAGAATCCGGCCTCGGTCACGAGCGATCGGATCCACCAGCTCGAGGCGCTGAACACCGAGGGTCAGACGATCTCCGACGCGCTCGCGACGCTTTCGGCCAACGACGCCGGCGCGGACGCCCTGTCTGTCAACAACGCCGGCCACCAGATCAACGGGACCGGCAACCAGCACCTCGACTCGGCGCTCAGCTACTACGCCTATTGGGCGGGGACGCGCCAGCGCCAGAGCACCGCCGCCGCGCCGCTGCCGATCGCCGTCGAGAACGCCGAGACCTCGATCCTCGCGAACACCGACACCCCCGGAATCGTGTCCGGCGCCGACTACGGCTCGGCCCCGATCCCATACGCCGGCGTGTCCCCGTGGCAGGACGCCACCCAAGCGCCTGACCTGAACAACATCGCCAAGATCTCCTCGCTTCAGAACGTTCCGGTCTGCAGCAGCGAGACGCAGCTCGGCACCAACTTCGACTACGCCACGCAGGATCTCCTGCCGGCAGGCGCGGGCATCACCGGACTGGAGCTCGCGTTCCTGCCGCCCGAGCTGCTCAACGCCGTACGGCTCGGACAGGGCTCGCTCAGCGCCTGCTACACGGCGCGGTTCATCGGAGGCGAAACGAACACCGGTGGGCCGCTCGTGATGTCGCTGTACTACTACTACACGGGTGGCCCCTACTACAACCAGCCGGTGGGGCAGATCGACGTCACAGGTCAGGCGAACTTCTGCCATGGAAACAACGGCCAACAGTTCAATGACGGTGTCGAGGCGGTCGGTGGCGGTTGCAACAACGCCGACATCCGGGCGCTCCTCGAGGGGGCAGTCGAGGTCGGGATCGCGCAGCAGTACGTGCCGTCCGATCTCGTCGCCTATGCCCGCGGCCAGGCGACGGTGGCCATCGGCAATCTCCAGCAGGTCATCTACGCCAACCTGGTCAACGGCAACCACCTGACACAGGGCACCAACCCGAACAGCGACGACGTCGAGGCGGCCGCTCAGCGGGCGGCCGGCGCGAGCGCGCTCCTGAACGGCTACATCTCGCTCGGGCTGCCGCAGTCCCTGGCCAGCGACGACACGCTGAACGGCCTGGTCAACGGCGTCGGCTCCGACCCGTTCGCCACGCCCGATGCCAACGGGTGCAACGTCCGCGGCGCGGCCGCCGGGGGAACGCTCGAGGCCGAGCTGATCAACTACCTGCAGGCGGCGTCGGCGAAGGTGGCCCGGGGCGCGCCCGGCAACCACGATCCCGAGGTGTGCATCTCGCTGCTCGTCCAGGATCGCGTCGCGGCACTGGCACCGGCGATCGCCGCGCACATCATCCAGGCGAGCGGCTCGGGATCGGCACAGACCGCCTCGCGGGCACACAGCCTCGCCGCGGCCGCCCAGCCCGCCTCCACGGCGAGCACCATCTTCGCCGAGGACAACCCGTTGATCTCGCCGACGCTCGACCGGCTCGACGTCACCCAGGCGGCGCTGTCGGAGGAGTTGGCCAACGGCACCCACCTGTCGGTGGAAGTCGACGGCACCGGGCAGGGGACGGTCACGGGTGGTGGCATCAACTGCCCGGGCACGTGCTCGTCACGCGAGACGCCTCAGTCGACGGTCACGCTGACCGCCACCCCGGCAGCCGGATCCGCGTTCACCGGCTGGAGCGGCGCGTGCACGGGCACCGGCGCGTGCACGGTGGCACTGCCCTACGACCAGAACGTGATCGCCACGTTCGCTCCCGGCGGGACCATCGCGGCAACCGGCGGTACCCCGAGCACGGGTGGCACGGCCGGCTCGACCGTGAACCCGACCGTGGCGGCGGCGAAGTGCACGCTCAAGGTGGTCAGCAACAAGGTGTTGCTAGCGACGCGCAAGGGCAAGGCCAAGAGGGGTGCGCCGAAGCCCGGCACGGTCTCGTTGGTGCTCAAGTGCGATCAGGGTGGCAGGGTCAGGCTGACCGGGACGCTGACTCAGCTGGTCGGCGCCAAGCCCAAGCACGGCAAGCAGAAGTCAAAGACCTACAGGCTGGGCCCGGTCAACGGGTCGGTGACGGCGGGTCGCGGCCTCACCTTGACCATCAAGCTGCCGGCGGCGGCGGTCAGCGCGCTGGGCCATGGGGCCAAGGAGTCGGCGAAGTTCACCGCGGTGACGGGATCGGCCCGGGCGACGACGACTGTCGCGATGCTCAGCGCAGCGCGGTGAGAGCCCAGCCGCTCGCCCGGGTTCGTTTGCAACCCCTGGTGGCGCATCGGCACGCCGTTTCGGCCTTACCCCGATGGGTAAGGGATGCGCCTGCAAACGGCGAACTTCTTCCCATGAAGCTGAGACTCTTTTCCCCCCGAACCCCGAGCACTGGCGCCGCCTCACCCAAGACGGCGCCGGCGACGGATGAGCCCACCACTCCGCCGGCGCCGGTCGTGACGACCGCGCCGAGGGTCTGGTCGCTGCTCCTCCCGCCCGGGTTCACCTCGGACCGCAGGTAGCGCTCAGCGCGCCGCGCGACGGAGCGACAGCGCCAGCAGCGCGACTGCGGCCAGCGGCATGACCCACCATGCGGCCGCGCCGGCGCCCGCGATCAGTGCGGTGGCCCCGAGCGCGACCACGACGCCCAGCGCCGTCATCGGGTCGTCGCCGACGATGAACTCCCATACCGCCTGAACCGCGCGGATCAGCCAGCTCACGCCGGCCTCCCGACCGCCGCCGCCACCGATGCCCGTCGCAGCCACTGCACGAGGCCGAGCGAGACCACCAAGACGCCGGGAACGAGGACCAGCAGCGCCGCGTCGCCACCGGGCCAGCTCGCGCCCGCGCCCTCGGCGCCCCAGAACACGCCGAACGAGGTGAGCATCACGCCGACCGCGAACTTCATGTTGTTCTCGGGCACCCGCGCGAGCGGCGCGCGGATCGCCAGGCCCGCCAGGATCACCACCGCCACGGCGACGCCTGCCGCGACCGCCGCCAGCCCGATGTCGTGCTGGCTCGAGCCGAACGTGAGCACGATGAACGCCACCTCGAGCCCTTCGAGCAGCACGCCCTTGAACGCGATCGTGAACGCGTAGCCGTCGAAGCCGTCGCCGGCAACCGCAGCCCCACGGGCCGCGTCGGTCTCGGCCGCGAACGCCTTGATCTCGTCGCGTTGGGCCTTCAATCCGGACGCGCGAAGCACCGCCTTGCGCAGCCACTGCAGTCCAAACACGAGCAGCAACGCGCCGACGACCACCCGCAGCGCGTCGATCGGGACGGCGTCCAGGGCGGGTCCGAGCGCGGCGACGATCACCGCCAGCGCGGCGGTCGCCGCGGCCACTCCGGTGAGCGCCCAGCGCCAGCTTCGGGTGATCCCGACCGCGAGCACGATGGTCAGCGCCTCGACGGCCTCGACCGCGCAGGCGAGAAACACCGAAAGAGCGAGGCCTACCTGTGGACCGGACACGTCTGTGAGTATGGCGTCGGTCAGTGACCGGTGGGACTGAGCTCGACGCCGAACTGCTCTCGCAGTCCTTCGAACCCGTCATCGCTCACGTGCAGCGCCCGGCTGCGCTGCGCCTTGCGCACCCAGCCGAGCTCGATCATGCGCGTGGCGAGCGCCGCGCCGAGCGAGCCGGCGAGATGATGGCGCTGCTCGCTCCAGTCCACGCAGTAGCGGATAAGCGGTCGGCGCGACGGGAGCGAATCGAAGTCGATCCCGAACCCCTTCAGCTCGCGGACGCCGGCCGGGGTGAGGCGGTAATCGAGGTCGTAGCCGGGCGCGGAGAGGCGGTCGGCCTCGGCGGCCTCGGGGTCGAACACGCCGTCGCCGCCGGTGAGCAGCTCGCGCTCGAGCAGCGACTCCATCAGCGTGGTCCCGAGCATGCCGGCGAGATGGTCGTAGCAGGTGCGGGCGAAGCGCACCGCGTGCGCCTTCGAGCCCTGCTTGAGCGAGCGGACCGGCGCCGGTGGGGAGATCCGGGCGAGGGCCTCGATCAGCTCGCCGACCTCGGGGCCGGCCAGCCGGAAGTAACGGTGTCGTCCGTGACGCTCGACCTTGAGCATGCCGCCCTTGACCAGCCTGGAGAGATGGGCACTGGCCGTGGACGCCGCCACGCCCGCCTCGTCGGCCAGGACGCTTGCCGGTAGGGCGCGGCCGTCGCCCAGCGCGAGCAGGATGCGGGCCCGGCCGCGATCGGCCACCAGCGCTCCGATGCTCGCGATGTCAGCATCGCCGTGCATGGTGTCAGGGTAGCGCCGTCACATTTCGTTCTGAGTCGAAGCGTCGCACCCTGTCATCATGAGTGAGCATGAGCTCCGGGCGCCATGGACTTGCCGCATCGGTGGGCGCCAGTGGGTCGGGCGCGATGCGCTCGCTGCGCGGGGCGGACAAAGAGCCGCCGCCACTCATGGACCCCACCCGCCAGCGCGACGGCCGGCGCATCCTGGCCCTGTTCCGGCCCTACCGCCTGCGCCTGGCGACCGTGCTCGTACTGATCGTGATCGCGGCCGGCGTTTCGAGCTACAGCCCGTTCCTGCTCAGGAAGGCCCTCGACGTCGGCATCTTCCAGCACAACGAGGGCGTGCTGACCGCGAGCGTGCTCGGGATGCTCGGGATCGCGATCTTCACCGCGGCGGCCGGGGTGTGGCAGACCTACATGTCAAACCAGGTCGGCCAGCGCGTGATGCACGACCTGCGCACCGCGGTCTACCGCCACCTCCAGAGGATGTCGCTGGCCTTCTTCACGCGCACGCGCACGGGCGAGGTGCAGTCGCGGATCGCCAACGACATCGGCGGCCTGGAAGGCGTGGTCACGTCGACCGCTTCGTCGATCGCCTCGAACGTGACGACCGTCATCGCCTCGCTTGTCGCCATGTGCCTGCTCGATTGGCGTCTGGCCATCATCTCGCTGGTGTTCGTCCCGCCGTCGGTGTGGATGACCCGGCGGGTGGGGCGGATGCGCCGGAGCATCACCACCGAGCAGCAGCGCCGGCTGGCCGACATGAGCGCGCTGGTCGCCGAGTCGCTCTCGGTGTCAGGGATCATGCTCGGCAAGACGATGGGCCGCGGTGCGGACCTGGCCGACCGATTCACCGGCGAGTCCAAGGACATCGCCGACCTCGAGGTTCGCTCGCGGATGGCCGGCCGCTGGATGATGGCCACGATCCAGTTCGCGTTCGCCGCGCAGCCGGCGATCATCTACTGGCTGGCCGGGCAGAGCTTCATCGGGACGTCGATCTCGATCGGGACGGTGGTCGCGTTCACGACGCTCCAGACCCGGCTGCTCTTCCCGATCCAGTCCTTGCTGGGCGTCCAGACCGACGTGCAGTCCTCGCTGGCGCTGTTCGATCGCATCTTCGAGTACCTCGATCTGCCGGTCGACATCGTCGAGGCCGACGCCCCGGTAGAGCTGCGGCCCGACGAACTGCTCGGCGAAGTCCGCTTCGAGGGTGTGTCGTTCCGCTACGCCGCCGGTGGCGAGGGCGATCGCTGGACCCTGCGCGACATCGACCTGGACATCCCGGCGGGCACGCGCACCGCGGTGGTGGGCGAGACCGGCGCCGGCAAGACCACGCTCGGTTATCTGGTGGCGCGGCTCTACGAGCCCCAGGAGGGGCGTGTGACCATCGACGGGGTCGACGTACGCGATGCATCGCTGGCCTCGCTGGCCGCCACGGTCGGCGTGGTCTCGCAGGAGACGTATCTGTTTCACGCCAGCGTGCGCGAGAACTTGCGGTTCGCCCGGCCGGAGGCCACCGACGAGGAGATCGAGGACGCCGCGCGGACGGCGCGGATCCACGACCTGATCGCGTCGCTCCCCGAGGGCTATGACACGGTGGTCGGCGAGCGCGGGTACCGGTTCTCGGGCGGGGAGAAGCAGCGCATGGCGATCGCCCGGACGGTGCTGCGCAACCCGCCCGTGCTGGTGCTAGACGAGGCGACCAGCTCGCTCGACACCCAAACCGAGGCCGCCGTCCAGTCCGAGCTCGAGCGGCTGGCCGAAGGGCGTACCACGATCACGATCGCCCACCGGCTCTCGACGGTGCGCGACGCTGAGCAGATCGTCGTCCTCGAGCACGGCCGGATCATCGAGCGCGGTACGCACGAGGCGCTGATGGAGCGCGGCGGAGCGTACGCTGCGCTGGTGGCCCGGGACCTCACCGACGAAGTCGTGGGCTCGTGAACGGGCGAGCCGCGAGCGAGCTACTCCTCGTCGGGAGCCTTCCGGCCGACTCGACCGAGCACGCGCTGCGCGCCGGCGCCGAGCTGTTCGGCGACATGGTGTTCGCGCTGCCCGACGGCGAGACCGGGCCGCGCCGGGCCTGGGTCGGATACGAGCGCGAGCAGCTCTGCCGCCCGAACCCCGACGTGGAGGTGGTCGAGGAGACCGAGTCGCCGACCGGCATCCCGCGACATGCCTACGAGACGCCGGTGTTCAGGATCCGACCGGGGGTGACCGAGCTGCACTGGGACTCCTGGCCGCGGATCGACGCCGCGATCGAGTCCTACGAGATGTTTCGCGCGCTGCGCTCTTCGGGAGTGATCCCGGACGGGTTGCGGTTCCAGGTCGGTCTGCCCTTCCCGGCCAGCGCCCTGAACGCGTTCAAGGCGGACTTCGCCGGCGACTATCCGGTGGCCGAGCGCGCCTACGAGGAGCTGGTGGGGCGCGAGCTGGTGCGGCTGATGTCGGCGGTGCCGCCGGAGGACCTTGCCATCCAGTGGGACATGGCGTACGAGACCCAGGACCTCGAGGGGGTGCTCGCCTGGACGCGCGAGGGCGCATGGGAGCGCTTCGCCGGCCCGGTGGTCCGGCTCACGCCGCAGATCCCAGAGGAGGTGCTGCTCGGCTACCACTTCTGTTACGGGACGTTCCCCGAGTGGCCGATGTACGAGGCGCGCGACATGGGGCTGCTGGTCCGAATGGCCAACTACGCCGTGGCCAACTCCGGGCGCACGGTCGACTGGGTCCACATGGCCGGGCCGCGTTACCTGCGCAGCGAGGACCGCAGCTTCTTCCGGCCGCTGGTGGATCTGGACGTGGGGGACACGAGGGTGTTCCTCGGGATCGTGCAGCCGGTCGACGGTTTGTCTGGTTTGCGGCGCCGGCACGCCACCGCCTCGCGCTACCTGCGCGACTTCGGCGTGGCCATGTACTGCGGGTTCGGGCGCCAGCCCGGCGCGGACGGCACCGAGACCATGCGCGAACACCGGCGCGTGGTTCGCTCGCTGCGCGACGGCGATTAGTCGCGCGTCGGGAGGCGGTGCCGCTTCCAGCGCAGGTAGCCGGCCGCCACGAGCACCCCGGTGCCGACGATCGCGTAGCTGGCCACTCGCGCGGCGACCACGAACTTTCCGGTGGACAGGCTGAGCGCGAGCACCACCTGGGCGATCGCGTCGGCGACGCCTGTGACGCCGGCGATCGCGGTCAACACGGTCAGGGCCTCGCGGGAGCCGGGACGGTCGAGCCCGTCATCGGTCCCGGGCGGCCGGCCGGGGCGGGGAAGGCGCTTGGCCAGCACGAGCAGCAGCGGCTGACGCAGAGCGAGCGAGATCAGGCAGGCCAGCCCGACCGCGCCCGGGAACACCGCACGGCGCAGCTCGAGCGGGAGCGAGCTGCCACCGAAGGCGATGCTCAGTACGAGCGCGAGCCCGAACACCGCAGCCGCGACCAGCGCGAGGCGATCGAGCCGCCGGTGCACGATCCCGACCGCGACAAGCCAGAGCAGGGGGATGCCGTCGGTGATCGCGAGCGCTCCGGTGGCGTTGCCGAGCGCCGCCTGGAGCGCGAAGAACGCGACCAGCGGCAGAACCACGGTGACGAGCAGCCTGACCGGGTGCGGCCGGCGCTCCGGCGCCGGCGCCCGCGCGCGGCTAACGGCTTGATTTGCGTCTGGGCTTCTCATCGTTTCTCGTGGCGAGGTCGAACAGGTTGGCCAGCTCTCGCCCGTGGTGCTCGACGTCGAGTTCGGGGTTGACCGCAAGGCGGGGAGGCACCGAATCGATCGCCGCCCGAATCGCCATCGCCATCACCTGCGGATCGAAGTCAGGGCGCAGCTCGCCCTTGCGCTGGAAGTCCGCCAGCAGCCGGGCGAGCGCGGCGGCTCCCGCATTGAGGGCCGAGCGATCGAAGCCCGGGGTCCCGTCCGGGCGCCGGGCGCCCCGCGCGATCTCCACGATCGCCACCACGTGGTCGCGGCAGGCGCCGATGAACGCCAGGTTCGACTCGATGTACGCCCGGAGCACCGCCGGGCCGCCGGACTGTGTGCTGATCCGCGGCCGTATGAACTGCTCGGCGCGGGTCAGCACCTCGGTCATCACCCCGGCGATCAGGTCGTCCTTGCCGGCGAAGTGGTACGCGATGACGCCCTTGCTGATCCCCGCCCGCTCGGCGATCCGGGCGAGCGATGCCTGGGCGTAACCGCGCTCGGCGATCGTCTCAATAGCCACCTCGACGATCTGCCTGCGGCGAGCCCGCTCGATGAACGTCCGGGAGCCGGGTTGAACGTCGGGGTTGGAATCTGACCGCATGGATTAAAAATAGCACGGGCGGTCGAGTGGGTCGGCCAGCGGAGCTGGTTACGAGCCGTCGGCGAGCCAGGTCGAGATCAGGTAGTTGCCGATCGTGCCCGGCGGGGGCAGGGCGATCCGGTCGTTGGTCAGGGCGTCGGTCAGCTCGGCCCGTGCAAACCAGCGGGCTTCGACGAGCTCGCTCGGCTCGGGCTCCGGGGCGCCGTTGTCGGCCGGGTCGGCGAACGCCCAGAAGCCGATCATCAGCGCGGCCGGGAACGGCCACGGCTGCGAGGTCACGTACTCGACCGCCGCGACCTCGACGCCGGTCTCCTCGCGCGCCTCGCGGACGACGGCCTCCTCGAGCGTCTCACCGGGCTCGAGGAACCCGGCCAGTGCCGACCACCGGCCCTCCGGCGCGCCCAGCCGGCGGCTGAGCAGGCACCGGTCCGCGGCCTGCACGAGCATCGTGACCGCCGGATCGGTTCGGGGGAACTGATGCAGTCCGCAGTTCGGGCAGCGCCGGCGGTGGCCCGCCGCGTCCACCTCGGTGGCGTGCCCGCATCGCCCGCAGTGGCGGTTCACCCGATGCCAGCCGACCATGCCGACCGCGTATGCCGCGAGCGCGGCCGCGCCCGGGTCGAGCTCGGCCATCAGGCTGCGGAGCGAGACGAACTGGGCCGGGGCCGCGTCGTAGGCGAACATCGCATGGCCCGATGGGTCCAGCCCGAGGAACGTGAGCCCCGCGTCTGGCGGCAGGTCCGCCACCGGGGTCAGGGCGAGCGTCCCTTCCTCGCTCAGCGCAACCTCCTGGTCGCGTCCCACGAGAACGGCGCTTGCGCTGTCGAGATGGCGAAGTCGCTCGGCGTCGTCGCGCAGGTGGGCGGCGCGGTCAAGCGTTCCGTCGGCGAAGGCGATCGGCGTGACCATCGCTCCTCAGTTTGGGGCATAACCCCGCACTCGACGCCGCCGCGCCGCCGAGCGCGGATTTGGGACCCGTATGTGGCTCAGAATCCGCGCTCGGGTTGGTGCGCGGGTCGAGTGCCGGATTATGACCCCGGCAGCGAGTTCCAGAACGAGCAGTTGTGCTCGGCGCTGAACTCGGCATCGGAGATCGGGATCGATTCGTTGCCCTGGCGCAGCGACATCATCCTGCCGCTCTGATACGGCGGCCAGAACGTCTGGCCGCGGACGAACGGGGCGCCGAACCGAGCGAACGCCCCCCAGTAGCGGACCATCCAGTTCGAGAGCTCGAGCTGGGCCGGCGTCAGCTGTGGGTAGAGCGGGATGCCGTTGTCGAAGCTCGGCCACATGTAGGCGAGCTCCATGGCGTGGCCGGCGCCCCACATGTAGCCGGGCAGCTTGTCGTTGAGCCCGGGCGCATTGCGGTCGTCGAACTGGTAGGCGAACACCGGCGTGTACCTGCGGAAGGTCTGCTCCTGGTTCTGCGCCGCGCAGCCGCCGATCGAGCCGATGAACCCGCTGTCGGTCCACACCGCGCCGACCGCGTAGGCCGCTGTGTACGGGCTCGGGAACGCGCTGAACGGATACTCGGCGAGCACCTTCGAGGCGTTGACGCCGTACTGGCTCTGGATCAGGCCGTCGTACTGCTGCTCGTTGAGTCCGGCCAGGCCCTGGGAGAACGTCCGACCCTCGTCGTGGTTGGTCCCGATCAGCAACGGAACGCGCGTGAAGTGCCCGGCCGCCACCGCCGTATTCGGGTCGGCGGGAAGCTCGGCGCCGCCCCACGTCGGCGAGTCAGCGCCCGGGTAGTTCGGGTTGTCGAGGAGCTCGCCGGGGGTCTTCGAGCGCATGCACGCCGCGACGGTGGCGGGGTCGTTGCACCCGGACGCCGCTGCGAACGTGGTGCCGGTCTGCTCGGCGGTGGACAGCGGAGTCGAGATGCAGCTACCGCTCTCCATCACCGCGCGGGCGAACAGCCCGCGGGCCGGTGGTGAGGTGAGCAGCGAGCAGATCGAGTACGCGCCGGCGGACTCGCCGGCGATCGTCACGTTGCGCGGGTCGCCGCCGAATGCGGCGATGTTCGCGCGCGCCCAGCGCAGCGCGGCGATCTGGTCAAGCAGTCCGTAGTCGCCCGAAGCGTGGTCGGGGGCCTCGGCGCTCAGTGCCGGCAGGGCCAGGAAGCCGAACACGCCGAGCCGGTAGTTGATCGACACGACGATCTCATGGTTGGTCGTGGCCATCAGCGTGCCGTCGTGCTGATTGCCGGTGCCCGTAGTCAGCCCGCCGCCGTGGATCCAGAACAGGACGGGCAGCCCGCGGCCGTAGCCGTGGCGCCAGTCGCGCTCGCCGCGCTCGCCGTGGGGAACGTAGACGCTCAGGTACAGGCAGTCCTCGTTCTCCGAGCGAGGTCCGTTGGAGTTGGCCAGCTGCGGGCAGGCGGGCGGGAGCGCGGTAGCGCTGCGCACACCGGGCCACCGCGCGGGCGGCTGGGGAGGGCGCCAGCGCAGCGAGCCGACGGGTGGGGCCGCGTACGGAATGCCCAGGAACTTGTCCACGCCGCCGGCCGAGAAGCCCTGCACGACGCCGTCACGGGTGACCGCGATCGGTGCGTGCGACCGCGCATGCGCCCAGCTGGCGGGTGGCACGACCGCCAGACCAAACAGCACTGCGACCGTGCTCACCAACAGTGAGCGACACCGGCTCCAACGACTGGGGTGCGTGACCATAGCTGACTCTCCTTCCGTTCCTGCCGACCGGTCCCGGCACGCTAGTCCCGTCGCTGACTCGTGTCAAGCAAATCGAGACAAGGTGGGATACATCCGGAAACGGGTAGGTGCCCGTGGAAGGAACGAGCGAGGAGGTCCTGCAAATGGCGACGGTTTCCCACACCGCCGATGGACTCGGCACGATCGAAACCAACATCCCGGCCCGGCTGGACCGGCTGCCATGGTCACGTTGGCACTGGAAGATCCTGGTCGGGCTCGGGACGGTGTGGATCCTCGACGGCCTCGAGGTGACGATCGTCGGCTCGATCGCCGGCGCGATCTCCGCGAAGGGCAGCGGCATCGACATCTCCTCGGCCCAGGTGGCCGGCTGGGCGGCGTCGATGTACGTCGCGGGCGCCTGTTTCGGGGCGCTGCTGTTCGGACGGCTCACCGACATCTTCGGCCGCAAGAAGCTGTTCATGATCACCCTCGGCGTGTACCTGGCGGCCACGATGGCCACCGCGTTCGCCTGGACGCCGCTGTTCTTCTTCGCCTGCCGGTTCGTGACCGGGATGGGCATCGGCGGTGAGTACTCGGCGATCAACTCGGCCATCGACGAGCTGATCCCCGCCGAGCACCGGGGTCGCATCGACATCATCATCAACGGCACCTACTGGTTCGGCGCCGCCGCGGGCGCACTCCTGTCGGTTGCCGCGCTGCACATCTTCTCGCCGCTGCTCAGCTGGCGGGTGTGCTTCGGTCTCGGGTTCGTCCTCGGCCTGGCGATCCTGATCGTCCGGCGCCACGTCCCCGAAAGCCCGCGCTGGCTGTTCATCCACGGTCACGAGGACGAGGCGGAAGAGGTCACGCGGGATATCGAGCGTCAGGTCGAGGAGTCGACCGGGCCGCTGCCCGAGCCCGAGGAGGACTCGATCACGATCAAGCAGCGCGAGTCGATCGGCCTCTGGGAGATCACCAATGCGATCGTCCGCAACTACCCCAAGCGGTTCGTGCTCGGGCTGGCGCTGTTCATCGGCCAGGCGTTCCTCTACAACTCGATCCTGTTCGGCTACGCCACGCTGCTGAGCACGTTCTTCCACGTGGCGACGGCCGACGCGCCGTACTACCTGGTGGCGTTCGCGGCCGGCAACCTGATCGGACCGATCGTTCTCGGTCCCCTGTTCGACACCGTGGGGCGCAAGCCGATGATTGCCGGTACCTACATCCTCTCGGGCGTGCTGCTGCTGATCACCGGATACCTGTTCAAGCAGGGTTCGCTGAACGCGACGACGCTGACGATCTCGTGGTCGGTGGTGTTCTTCTTCGCCTCGGCCGGCGTCAGCGCCGCCTACCTGACCGTCTCGGAGATCTTCCCGATGGAGACCCGGGCGCTGGCCATCGCGGTGTTCTATGCCATCGGTACCGGGATCGGCGGAATCATCGGACCGCAGCTGT
Organism: uncultured Solirubrobacterales bacterium; assembly: GCA_963834675.1. Taxonomy (GTDB): domain Bacteria; phylum Actinomycetota; class Thermoleophilia; order Solirubrobacterales; family Solirubrobacteraceae; genus Palsa-465. The sequence continues at coordinate 714,274 of CAWICS010000004.1, read as the reverse complement.
TCGGCCGCCTGGTTCCCACCGGCAACGCCTCCGACGTGTTCGTCGCGCTCGCGGTCGGCGCGGTCCTGATGATCATCGGCGGCATCGTCGAGCTCGCCTTCGGAGTGAAGGCCGAGCGCATGCGGCTCGAGGGCATCGCCAAGCCGCTTACCGCGGTCGGTGGCGCGGTGCGCGGCGGCGCGGCTCGCGCCGGCGAGGCGGGCCGCCGCGCCGGACAGTCTGTGGGCACGCCGCGCCCCGGGTCCACCTAACACGTAGGTCTCCGCCTCGCACCGCGTCGCCGCCGATAGGGAGGGTCGGCGGGACGCGGCGCGGGCTCTACGAGACCACTACGTCACCTGCAGGTAGGTCATCACCACCGGACCGATCCGGATCACATCGCCGTCGGCGATGTTGGTGGCGACGATGCGCCGGCCGTTCACGAATGTGCCATTGGCGCTGCGGTTGTCGAGCAACCGGGTGGCGTGTCCATGCCGGACCAGGATGGCGTGGCTGCGAGACACCCGCTGCTCCTCGATCCGCACGTCTGAAGTCAGGCCGCGACCGACGTGCGTCACCTTCGCGTCGATCGGGACCAGCCACTCCTCGCCGTCCTGGGTGAAGGCGAGGTAGTGGCCGAATGGCGCCAGGCGCCGGCCGATCGCCCGGTGGCGGGTGCGATGGTCGAGCAGGGGAACGGCATCGAGGATCGGCTCGGCGTCGCCGGAGTCGATTGGCCCGGTGACCTGTTCGACGGACGACTCGGGGGAGATGGGGGGCGCTTGCGTCGTCATGGGAGCTATCTCACCAAGCCCGCGCGAGAACAACGTCAAGTCCTCCTAAGAGGTCTTGAAGAGCCCGCTGACGCGGAGTCGACACCTGTAACAGCCGGGCTGTTGCTCAGGCGAGCGACGGCACGAGCGCGAGGTCGAGCTCGTCTTGGTCCTGCTCGAGCAGCTGGGCAAGCTTGGCCCGGGTGTCGTGCTCGCACGAGGGCGTGTAGAGGACCAGGCGCAGGTCTCCGGTCTCCCCGTGGCGGAACACCGCGTGGTCGAAGGACAGCGGACCGACCAGGGGATGGATCAGTTCCTTGTGCCCGTCGCCGCTCCCGGCCACCTCGTGGCGCTTCCAGAGCTTGCGGAACTCGGGGCTCGTGGACTCGAGCGCGGTGATCAGCTCCTCGAACACCGGATCGCCGATGTTGCGCGCGCTGTCGCCGCGGAACTTGGCGACCAGGAGGCGCGCGCTGGTCGCCCAGTCCCCCGAGCACAGGGTGCGCCGGCCGGGATCCATGAACCACTGCCACACGTGGTTGCTCGACAGCGGGTCGGGGCCGGGCTCCCAGCTGAACACCCGCTCGAAAGACTTGTTCCAGGCGAGGTAATCCCAGCGGCGGCCGAGCAGGTAGGCCGGCCCGGGTCCCAGATTCTCGACCAGGCGACGGAGGGTGGGGGACACCTTCTCGGCGGGCGCCTTGCACGGTGGGGCCTGCTCGCCGCGGCCGAGCAGGATCACGTGCGCGCGCTCGGCGGGGGACAGCCGGAGCGCGCGGGAAACCGCCTCGAGCACGTCGAGCGAGGCGCGGACATCGCGGCCCTGCTCGAGCCACGTGTACCAGGTGGTGCCCACGCCGGCCAGCAGCGCGACCTCCTCGCGGCGCAGTCCAGGCGTGCGCCGGCGGCCTCCCTCGGGCAGTCCGACGTCCTCGGGCTGGAGGCTGGCCCGCTTGGTGCGCAGGAAGTCCGCGAGCTCCTGGCGGCGCCGCTCGCCGTTGGTGTCGGACCTCACGGCATCGGGCGCGCGGCCGTTGTTTGAACCAGTGGGTGTGAGATCTACTACCAGGATAAACCCCTCTCTTGTACCTGGATAACTATTCAAGCACAGTACTCATCGTGAACGCAACCACAGCCCCCAAACTAAGACTCCCCCGCTCGACCACCGCGCTGCTGGTCGTCGTCTGCCTGGCTCAGTTCATGGTCATCCTCGACGTGGCGATCGTCAACGTCGCGCTGCCCTCGATCCGGTCCGGGCTTCACTTCTCGACCACCGGCCTGCAGTGGGTGGTGAACGCCTACACGCTGACCTTCGCGGGCTTCCTGATGCTCGGCGGCCGCTCGGCCGACCTGCTCGGCCGCCGCCGCGTGTTCCTGACCGGGACGGCCCTGTTCGCGCTGTCCTCGCTGGCCTGCGCGCTCGCGGACTCGCGCGGGTTGCTGATCGGTGCCCGCGCCCTGCAGGGACTGAGCGGCGCGGTGCTGTCGCCGGCCACGCTGTCGATCATCACCTCGACGCTCCCCGAGGGTCCCGAGCGCAACCGCGGCCTGGCCGCGTGGGGCGCGGTGGGCGGCCTGGGCGCCTCGTCGGGCGCACTGCTCGGCGGCGTCCTCACCCAGGCGTTCGGGTGGCCGGCCATCTTCGCGGTCAACGTCCCGCTCGGCGCGCTCGTGGTCGCGCTCGGCCTCCGGGAGATCCCGCCGATCGCCCCCGCCGAGGGAACCCGCCACTTCGACGTGACCGGCGCCGTCCTGGTCACGGCCAGCCTGGTCAGCCTGACCTTCGGGATCGTGCGGACCGACACGCTGGGCTGGGGGAGCACAGGGGTGATGGTCCCGCTGATTGCCGGCCTGGCTCTGCTCGCGGCGTTCCTGTTCGTCGAGGCTCGCGTGGCCGAGCAGCCGCTGGTGCCGCTGTCGATCTTCCGGATCGGGCACCTGCGGGCGGCCAACTCCGTCGTGCTGCTGCTCTACGCCGCGCAGTTCCCGGGCTGGTTCTTCCTGACCCTGTACCTGCAGCAGGTCCTCCACTACGACGCGATCGAGGCCGGGCTCGGCTTCCTGCCGATGACCCTGTCGATCTTCGCTGCATCCACCCTGGCCCCACGGGTGGTGGCCCGTTTCGGCCCGCGCAGCGTGATCACCGTGGGAATGCTGAGCTCGGCCGCGGGATTCATGTTCCTCAGCGGGGTCACCCCCGGCGGTACGTACGTGCAGACGGTCCTGCTCGGCGCGGTCCTGTCCGCGCTGGGGATGGGCTTCACACTGGTCCCGGCCACGATCGTCGCCATGCAGGGCGTCGAGCGCGCACAGAGCGGCGTGGCCTCGGGGCTGCTCAACACCTCGAGGTTGGTGGGTGGCGCCCTCGGGCTGGCCGTGCTGAGCACGATCGCGGCCGGGCAGGCCGGCGATGCCGGCGGCGGTGCGCTGGCGGCGACCAACGGGTTCGGCCTCGCCTTCCACGTGGGGACGTTGTTCGCCCTGACCGGCGCGGTTATCGCGGGATTCCTACTGCGCGAGCCGTCCGATCCCGAGGTGATCGCGGACCCGCGAACCGAGAACCGACTTCCCCGAACCGAGGAGCGTGAGCATGAGGCGTTGGCTGCTTGACGTCACCCAGCGACCCGTGGTGGTCAGCGTCGCGCCCGACGCTGTGGCCGACGGCACGGCCGTCGCACCTGCCGCGGCGGGGTCGTGGCGGCGGAGCCGGACTGCGATGATGCGCAGGCCACAATGCTCCCCACCCACCACCTCGTCGCGTTCCTCCTCACCGTCTACGTCCTGATCCTGATCCCGGGGCCGAGCGTCCTGTTCGTGGTCAGCCGCGGCGTGGCGCTCGGGCGCCGGGCGGCGCTGGCCACGGTGGCCGGCAACGCCGGTGGGCTCATCTTCCAGGGAACGCTAGTGACGATCGGGGTGGGCTCGATCGTGGCCAGCTCGGACGCGGTGTTCACCGCGCTGAAGCTGATCGGCGCGGCGTACCTCGTCTACCTCGGGATCAAGAACATTCGCGAGCGCAAGGCGCTGGCGGAGGTGTTCGCGCCGCGCGCGGCGGCCGCGCCCAAGTCGCTTCGGCGAATCGTCCGGGAGGGGTTCTTCGTCGGCGCTACCAACCCCAAGGGCGTGCTGATCTTCACCGCGGTCCTGCCCCAGTTCATCGATCGCTCGCAGGGGCATGACACGCTCCAGCTGGCCACCCTCGGAGCGATCTGCGTGGTGATCGCACTGCTGTCCGACGGCGCGTGGGCGATCGCCTCGGGCACGGCGCGCCAGTGGCTGGGCCGCTCCTCCCGCCGTCTCGAGGCGATGTCTGGCGTCGGCGGCGCGATGTTGATCGCCCTCGGCGTGGGGCTTGCCGTCACCGGCCGCAGGAGCTAAGTGGTCTCGCGCAACTCGCGGCGCAGCGCGGGCCTGCTCCTGCACCGCGGGCGCGGTGAGGGGCTCGAGGTGCTGCTCGTCCATCCCGGAGGCCCGGTGTGGGTGAATCGCGACGCCGGCGCCTGGTCGGTCCCCAAGGGCGAGTACCTCGACGGCGAGGATCCGCTGGCCGCCGCCCGGCGTGAGTTCGAGGAGGAGCTCGGGACCGCGCCGCCCGACGGCGACCCTGAGGATCTGGGCGAGATCCGCCAGAAGAGCGGCAAGCGCGTGCGGGCCTGGGCGCTGGCCGGCGATCTCGACACCGCCGAGATCCACAGCAACACGTTCATGTTCCAGTGGCCGCCCCGCTCGGGCGAGATGATCGAGATCCCCGAGGTCGACCGCGCCGAATGGTTCGGGCTGAAGGTCGCGCGCGCGAAGATCAACCCGGGTCAGGTGCCGCTGCTGGATCGGCTCGAGCAGATCGTGGGTAGCACCGGCGCGTGATCTTCACGCGCGACCGGATCGGTCCGACCGCTCACTACACCGGCTACGTGTGGGCTCGCAATGGACTCTCCCATCCCGAGCTGGCCACCACCGAGGGCCGGATCCTGTTCGACTCGCTGCAGCCGACGATGCTGGCCAGCCGCGCGGTGGGCGGGCCCACGCTCGAGGAGTACCTGCTCGCCCGTCACCGGGCGATCGACGCATTGCTCGAGCGCGCGATCGAGCGCGCCGGGGTCGGTCAGGTGATCGAGGTGGCCGCTGGCCTCTCGCCGCGAGGCTGGCGGTTCGCGCAGCGCTACGGCGAGCGCCTGACCTACGTCGAAGCGGACCTGCCCGAGATGGCCGAGCGCAAGCGCGCTGCGCTCTCGCGGATGGGGTCGCTGAGCGAGCGACACCGCGTCCGCGAGGTCGACGCGCTGCGCGACGGCGCGGATCCGGGCAGCCTGGCCGCGGTCCTCGCCGAGCTCGACCGAGGCACCGGGCTGGCCCTCGTCACCGAGGGGCTGCTCGGCTACCTGCCGCCGGACGCGGTGACGGGCATGTGGCGACGGTTCGCGGCCGGGCTCGGGCGCTTCTCGACCGGGCGCTACATCTCCGACGTGCACATGGGCGGCGCGGTGACTCCGCCCGTACGCGTGTTCCGCGTCCTGCTCTCGGGGTTCGTGCGCGGCCGGGTTTATCTGCATTTCGGCGATCCGGACGAGGCGGTCGCCGCGCTGCGCGAGGCCGGCTTCGCGCAGGGCGAGGTACGACGGGCGGCCGAGATCATCGGCGGTGACCGCAATGGGGCAGGCCTTGCGCATATACTTGAGGCATCAACGAGATGATCTCAGCCACCCTCTACAGCGATCCCGCCTGTCCCTGGGCCTACTCGGAGAGTCCGGCGCTGCGCGTGATCGAGTGGCGCTACGGCGATCAGCTCGTCTGGCGTCTGATCCTGGTCGGGCTGACCGAAGAGGCCTCCCAGTACGAGGCCCGGGGCTACACCCCGCTGCGCGGCGTGCTCGGGCAGGCCCGGTTCCGCGAGCGCTACGGGATGCCCTTCTCGACTCAGGTCAAGCCGCGCATCAGCGCGACCTCGCGGGCGTGCCGGGCCGTGGTGGCCGCACGCATGCAGCACCCGGGCAGCGAGTGGCGGGTGTTCCGCGCGCTGCAGCTGGCCAACTTCAACTCGCCGATGTTGCTCGACGACGACGCGCACATCGCCGAGGCGATCCGGATCGTGCCGGGCATCGACGCCGACCATATCGTCGCCCAGATCGACGCGCCCGAGGTTGTCGAGGTCTACCGCGCCGATCGCGACCAGACGCGCAAGGCAGCCGGGTCCGCCGCCGAGCTCCAGGGCAAGACGGCCACGACCGACGGCCCGGTCCGGTTCACCGCCCCTTCGATCGTGTTCGAGCGGAACGGGACGCAGCTGGTGGCCGGCGGCTTCCAGCCGGTCGAGGCTTACGACATCCTGGTCGCCAACCTCGATCCGACCGTGCATCGCGAGCCGCCGCCGGAGGATCCGGCTCCGCTGCTCGATCGTTTCGCAGACGGGCTGACCACGCAGGAAGTCGCCGCGCTCATGGCCGGGAACAACGAGGCGCCGGACCGCGCGGCCGCCGAGGCGGCGCTGCTCGAGCTTGTTGCCGCCGGGGTCGCGGTTCGGCATTCGCTTGGGGACGACGCGGTGTGGCAGTCGGCCACGGCCGGCGAGGCGATGGACTTCGCCGCCCGCCAGGCCGTGACCGTAGGGTGACGGCGGGCGCGCCACGTTCGACCTGAGCACACTCAGGCTGCCGATCGTCCAGGCGCCGATGGCCGGCGGGCCCTCGACGCCCGCGCTGGCCATCGCGGTATGTCAGGCGGGCGGGCTCGGCTTCCTGGCCGCCGGATACAAGCGGGCGGACGCGGCGGCCGACGACATCCGGGCGATCCGGGCGGCGACCGACGCGCCGTTTGGTGTCAACGTGTTCGTGCCGAGCGCCGAGCGCGCCGATCGCGAAGCGTTGAATGAGTATCTGGAGCGGATCGCCCCCGAGGCCGAACGCCAGGGCGCGTCGCTGGGCGAGCCCAAGTTCGACGCCGATGACTGGGAGGCCAAGCTCGACCTGGTGTGCGCCGAGCGGCCCGCGGTCGTGTCATTCACGTTCGGCTGCCCGGCGGCCGAGGTGTTCGACCGCCTGCACGGCGCCGACATTTCGGCGTGGGTGACCGTCACCAACCGGGCCGAGGCCCGCGCCGCCCACGCGGCCGGCGCGGACGGGCTGATCGTTCAGGGCACCGAGGCCGGCGGCCATCGCGGCGGGTTCATCGACGACGGGTCCGACGAGGGCGGCATCGGGCTGCTCGCGCTGCTTCGGATCGTCGCCAATGCAACCCCGCTGCCGATGATCGCCACCGGCGGGATCATGGACGGGGCGGGGGTGGCCGCTGTGCTGTGCGCCGGCGCGGTCGCAGCCCAGGTCGGGACCGCGCTGATGCTCTCATCCGAGGCGGCCACGGCCGAGGCCCAGCGCGCGCTGCTCGCCGACCCGTCGCCCACCCGCGTGACCCGCGCGTTCAGCGGCCGCCCGGGGCGCGGAATCGTCAACCGGTTCCTGACCGAGCACAGCGCCGCTGCGCCGCTGGCCTACCCCGAGATCCACCACGTGACCAGCCCGTTGCGCGCCGCGGCCCGCAAGCGCGGCGACGCCGACGGCTTCAACCTGTGGGCGGGCCAGGCCCACGAGCTCGTGAAGGCTCGTCCGGCCGGGGACATCGTGCGCGAGATGGCGGCCGAGGCGGCAGCGGTGCTGGAGCGCCTCAGCGCGGGCCGGCGCGATCCAGGTACCAGTGCCGGGTCCCGCTCACGATCCAGTTGACCTGGTCGTCTTCCTGGCCGGCGAAGGGGATCAGGCTGAAGCGGCTGATCGTCCGCTGGGCCCCCACCTGATCTGAGTACAGGAGCTCGACGGCAACGGGCTCGCGTCTCCGCACTGCCTGGGCGACCTCGCCGTGGCGGGGGTCGTTCGCGTCACGGAGGGCGCCCTGCCACAAGCCGATGTCGCCTCCGGGGATGTACAGGTCGCGCATCTGGGTGCGGAACTCCTCCTCGGGAAAGTGCTCGTCGACGGTACGGTGCAGTCCGGGTCGTACGCACCAGCCCTGGCAGACCCCGATGCCGGCGCCGACGTTCCGCAGGCTCATGACCAGGTAGACGACGCCGTCAACGTGCTCGGCCGCGCCACGGCTGCCGTCCACCCTGACCCAGTGCTGATCGCCAAACATGATCTTCTGGGGTGCGTCGTCGAGCCGCGACTGAACCAGCAGCGGCCGGCGCTGCTCCTGGAGCGCGATCTCGGCGATCCGGGCCGAGCGGTTCGACGACCGGACCGCTGCGAACGTGGCCACCGCGAGCACCAGCGTCCCGCCGGCCGTGGCCAGCGAGGAGATCGTGGCCCAATCGGCCATCAGGACATCACGCGCCGGTGAACGCGGGGGTGCGCTTCTCGACGAACGCGGCAGCGCCCTCGAGGAAGTCGTGCGTGCGCCCGAGCGCATGCTGGAGCTCGGCCTCGAGGTCGAGCTGGGCATCGAGGTCGCCGTAGATGAACCGATTGAGCGCCCGCTTGGAGGCGGCGTAGGAGCGGGTCGGGCCGGCGGCCATGCGCTCGACGAGCTGGTTTGCCTCGTCCATCAGGCGGTCGTCCGGATGCACCCAGTTGACCAGCCCCCACTCGAGTGCCTGCGCCGCCGGGATCCGCTCACCGAGCAGGGCCATCTGGAAGGCCCGGGCCCGGCCCACCGCGGGCGGCACGAAGGCGGTCGAGCCGCCATCGGGCATCAGCCCGATGTTGACGAAGGCCAGCCCGAAGAACGATGACTCGGAGGCCATGATCAGATCGCAGGCGAGCGCGAACGAGCAGCCGATCCCGACCGCCGGGCCATTGACAGCGGCGATGACCGGCTTGGCCAGGCGCCGGATGCCGGCGATGGCCGGGTGGTAGACGCCGTGCAGCTCCTTGTAGATGTCGGGCATGCCGTCCTCGGCGGCCTCGAAGCCCGCCTTCAGATCCGCTCCCGAGGAGAAGCCGCGTCCGGCCCCGGTGACCAACACCGCTCGCACCGACTCATCGGCCGCGTCGCGCTCGATGATCGTCCGCAGCTCGACGCCGAGCTGGGACGTCCAGGCGTTGAGCGACTCGGGGCGGTTGAAGGTCAGCCGCCCGACGCCGCCGGACTGCTCCCAGACGATGGTCTCGTAGGCCACTCTCGCTGTTCTCCTTTACTTGGTTAAACCAGCGCATGCCCCGCGCTGGTATCAGGGGCGGCTGTCCAGGTTACTTGCCGTTCTAGCTGCGACGGGGCGCGTCGAGTGGATCGCTCAGGTGCCGACGAGCAGGGCGGCGTTCCGGGTCGCGGCGACCGCCAGCAGATCGGCTCGCTCGTTGAGCGCATGCCCGAAGTGCCCCTTGACCCAATGCCAGCGAACGTGCTCGTGAACCGACGCCGCCGCGTCGAGCCCGACCCAGAGGTCTTTGTTCTTGACCGGATCGCCCGACGCCGTCCTCCAGCCCCTGCGCTTCCAGCCCGCCATCCAGGAGGTCATGCCGTCGTGCAGATAGCGCGAGTCGGTCACGACGCACACCCGCGATCCGGACGGAAGCGCCCGCAGACCCTCCAGCGCCGCGGTCATCTCCATGATGTTGTTCGTCGTGAGGGCCAGGCCTCCGCTGCGCTCCTCGACGATCCCATCCTCCCAGCAGAGCAGCGCAGCCCACCCGCCGGGGCCGGGATTACGCTGGCAGGCGCCGTCGGTCCAGACGAGCACCTCGCCAGGGGCGGCCTCGGGAAGGTGGCCGGGCAGGGACTTGGATCGTCGATAGGGGGTCGAGGCCACGGGCGGAATTCAAGCAACCGCCGCCCCCGGAAAACTCGCTGCTCATCGCGATAGGCGATCTGAGCTCGGGTGCAGCAGCGGCACGCTCGGCGACCAGCCGCTGCGCAGGATCGCGACGAGCGAGGGAGGTGTGATCACGGTGGCGAGGACGGTCCTCGGCAGGCGGCGGCCACCACCGCGATAGCCGCCGGGTGACCAGGCCAGCAGCCGATCCGCCAGGACGAGATATGGCTCGCCTGCTTCGAGCACGAACGTCCCATTAGGGAGCTCGCCGTACGGCGACTCGTGGAGCAGGCGCTCTCGGTCTCCGGGTCCGAGCCGCTCTGCGTGGAGTTGCCCGTCGATCGCATCCGCGCCGATCTGGCCGGGGTGCAGGTCCAGCCAGAGCTCGCTGAATCGTTTGTAGTCGCTCCTTCTGCACTCCGCGCACGGCCGATGGCCCGCTGCCAGTGCCGTCGCCTCGTCGAGGAAGAACAGCTCGGTGAACCTTCCGGGCGCCATCAGCGGTGATCGCCTCCGGCCGCGGAAGCAAAGCCGACACGCGATCCATCGCCTGGTCGCGTAGCGCCGGCGGATCTCGCCTTTCCCGTCGTGCAGGCACCCGCGGTTGCCGTAGACGAGCCCTCGCGCCGGTGTGGCGATCAGTTCGCCCAACGGCGTGACGCGATTCCGTAACGGCATCGATCCAGGCTAGAAAACCGCCGAGGCTCCGCTCGCAGTCGCTTGGACGCTCAGCTATCGGTGTGATATCATTATCGTATCGGCACTGACATCGGCGCCACACGGAGGCATCGCCATGACCCCACACACCGACAACAGCGCTGCGAAACGTCTGCGCGAATGGTGGCTATCTCCGCCGCGACCCGGCGTGCAACGTCTGCTTGCGCCATGGGAATATCGTCACGCCCGGGTGTTCGGGATCGCGCGCCTCGCCGGGGGGAGCGTCGCGGCGGCGGCGGGGACCATCTGCCTCTCCTATGGCGCCTACGGGTGGGCGGCGTTCTTCCTGCTTCTGGGCGCGCTGAACCTCGCGGGCGGCTGCTGGGAGCTCACTATCGCTCGTCCTGCATCTCCCCGAGCTTGAGTTCTCCTAAGGAGCGCGGTTGAACGGTCATGGAGCGATCGGGAGAGGGTGCAAAACCCCGAAACCACCGCCGCCCCAGACGTATTCGGGACATAAGCGCCTCCCAGGTGCTTATGTCCCGGTGGCGGCGGCCTGGCGGGGCGGTTTTGGGCTTTCTGCACTCTCCGGGGGCGATGCCGGGGTGCTGATCCTGCTCATGATGATCGCGATCGGCGCCCGGAGCGGCGACCTGTACGCCGGCATCCTCCGCGGCCTGCTCGACGCGGCGATATGCCTCGCCGGGTTCGCGGCTCTCGGGCGGTATCTGGGCCTTCGGCGAAGCGGCGCCGGCCGCTAGGCCAGCGCGAGCTTGAGCGGGAGCGACTCGAGGCCGTAGATGCCGGACGGCGTACCGAATTCGGGCTCGCCGTCGAGCTCGATCGCGCTGACCCGCTCGGCCACGAAGGCGAGCGCCTCCTGCATCTCGGCCCGGGCGAGATTGGCGCCCACGCAGTAGTGGATGCCGGCGCCGAACGTGAGCAGCCTCTCGCGAGGGCGCTCGACAGTGAGGTCGAACGGCTCGGGCTCGGCGCCGCCCGCGCGATGGGCGTGCCAGGCCGACACGAGCACGATCGACCCCGCGGGGAAGCTCACGTCGCGGTACTGCACCTCGTCGATCAGGATGCGCGCGGTGAACGGCGTAATCGGCTCGAAGCGAAGCGCCTCATCGACGGCGGTCAGGGCCAGCCCGCGCGGGTCCGATCGGAGCATCTGCCACTGATCGGGGTGGGCGGCCAGCAGACGCACGGCGTGGGCGAGCTGGCTCTGGCTCGTGTCGACGCCGCCGACCAGGATGTTCAGCACCAGGTTTCGCAGCTCGTCGTCGGACAGCCGATCACCCGCCTCCTCCGCCTTGATCAGCACGGAGATCAGATCGTCTCCGGGGGCGGGGCGCCGGGCAGCGATGAAGCGATCCTCGTATTCGTAGAACTCGGCCACCGCCCGCTCGATCTGCTCGCGCTCGTTCATCAGGCTGGTCGGGTCGAACTGGCGCTGGATCACGTTCGACCAGTGGTGTAGCCGCGGGGCATCCTGGAGCGGGGCGCCCATGACCTCGGCGATGACCAGCGACGGGTACGGCTTGGCGAAGTCGGCGATGAACTCGCAGCGCCCGTCGGCGGGCAGCCCGTCGAGGAGCTGCGAGAGGAACCCGCGCATGGCCGGCCGGTAGCGATCGACCGCCCGCGGAGCGAGCGCCGGGTTGACCAGGTTGCGCAGCCGCCGGTGATCGTCACCGTTGACGTTGATGATGTTGCGGACGATCTCCTCGCGCAGCGGCCCGTCGGTGATCCCGAACAGCTCGGCGATGGTCAGCCCGGGGAAGATGGCCGCCTTGCTGCGCAGGAAGAACTCCCCCGCCTCGCGGTCGAGCACGATGAACCCGAACGGGCTCGCGGCCAGCCAGCCGTCGTGGCCGTGCAGATCCGCCATGGCCTGCCGGTAGCGCTCACCGCGCAGCGAGGCATCGGTGTGGTCGAAGCTCGGCAGTTCGAGCTCGGCGGCGAGCGGCACCGCGCGAGCATAGTCACCGCCATCGCAAAAAAACGACCGCCGACACCGGCCCGCCGGTAGGCTGCGGCGGCTCTCACCAGGGCGGCGAGCATCCTCCATGGCCCCCTGGCTACGGCGCGTACTACATCGCCGGGGTGCTCAGCGCGCTGAGCAGCAACCCCGAGGTGTGGTCCAAGACGGTCCTGTTCACCAACTGGGACGAAAACGACGGCTTCTTCGACCACCTGGTCAGCCCCTACCCAAACGTCGGCGGGCTCGCCGGCCAGTCGACCGTTCCGCTGGACAACGAGCTGTTTGGGGGGCACGGCAGGAACCCCGCACGGCACAAACGGAGTGCCCGGCCCGTACGGTCTCGGCGTTCGCGTCCCCTTGCTGGCCGTCTCGCCATGGAGCAAGGGCGGGTGGGTCTGCTCGGAGGTGTTCGACGCAACATCGCTGATCCGCTTCATCGAAGCCCGCTTCGGCGTGGACGAGCCCAACATCACCCCCTGGCGGCGCGTCGTCTGCGGCGATCTCACCTCGGCGTTCGACTTCGATAGCGCGTCGGATCGCGTCCCACGGCTGCCCAGCGTCGCCGGTTACCTGCCCGACCAGACCAAGCCGCCTCCACCGCCGTATCACCCGATCCCGCCGGCGGCCGGATCGGTGCCGGCCCAGGAACGGGGGGTACGACCCTCGCGCCGGCTCGGCTACCGCTTCGAGGTCGCGTTCGATGCGAGCCCTCAGGCGCTCAACCTCGCCGTCGAGAACCAAGGCACCCTCGGCGTGCAGTTACAAGCGCGATCGCTCACGGTCCCGGGCGCGCCGTACAGCTACACGATCGGCGCCGGGGACGCGCTGAGCACGGCCGTTCCAAACCCGGGCACATACGACCTCAGCCTGCACGGACCAAACGGGTTCTTCCGCCACTTAGCGGGCTCTCCCGACACAGTCGTGCGCGTCGAGGTGCGCACCGACGCGAGGGCCGGCCGGGTCCGGCTCCGACTCGCCGGCAGCGACGGCCGCCGCCGACCGCTCGTCGTCGACCTGGCCGACGCGTACGTCCCCGACCGCCAGATCAGGTTGCACGGGCGGACCGAGATCGCGATCGACACCGGCATTCCGGCGGCTGGTACGACATCGCGCTCAGCACGCCGAGCGACACCAGCTTCAGCTACCAACTCGCGGGTCAACTGGAATCCCGGGCCCAGCTGACCAGCGACCCGCAACTAGGCGGTTAGCTGTACGTAGCGAGGTGGCGCCGCCGTGGCGGTCGGCGTATTGCCCGCGCCGATGGTGAGCAACTCGTCGATCAGCGGTTGCGCAGTCGCCGGTGATCGTCGCGCCGCTCGGCCGCTCGGTCACAACTGATTCACAGGCCGGACACACGCCGACAACTCCGAAGTGGGGCTACCTCGAAAGAGTGACCCCGACGTCGCGCCGGTGTTGGCGCCGGGCCGAACCTAAATCTAAAAAGGAGACCCTGCAATGGCGCGCAAGCGCGTGCTCTCGCTGCTACTGGCGGCGTTCTTCATCGTCGGGGCGAGCGTTGCCGTCGCCCAGGCGTCTACAAGCGGCCGATCGCATCGGCATGACGGCGACAGCGGCTGGGGCGGCGGCTCGGGTGGGCCTCGGACATCCACGCCGATCAAGCACCTCGTGGTGATCTTCCAGGAGAACGTCTCGTTCGATCACTACTTCGGTACGTATCCCCACGCGGCGAACACGGACGGTCAGCCCTTCTACGCCGCCCCGAACACGCCGACCGTGAATGGGTTGGCGGGGCCGCTGCTGACCAACAACCCGAACCTGTCAAACCCGCAGCGGCTGAGCTACTCGCAGGCCGCCACGTGCGACCAAGACCACGACTACACCGACGAGCAGAACGCGTTCGACCACGGCCTGATGGACATGTTCGTCCAGGACACAGGCGGCGGCGCGGCCAAGGGGACGCTCGCTCAGTGTCTGGCCTCTGAGGGCAACCCCGCTCCGGCCGGCGGGACCAGCCCGAACTACGCGGTCATGGACTACTACGACGGCAACACCGTGACCGGACTCTGGAACTACGCCCAGCACTTCGCGATGAGCGACAACTCCTACGGGACCAACTTCGGCCCCTCGACCCCGGGCGCCATCAACGTGACCGGGACGAACACGTTCGGCGCCACGTGCGGCGGTGACTCGGGTGCCGTGTTCCCGACGACGGTCTCGTCGTGCGGAAACGCCTCAGCCGCGACGCCGACTCCCGGCCATCCGCAGGCCCAGGGTCCGGGAACCGTCTACAGCGACGCCGATCCGGCCTACGACGTTTGCTCAAAGGGAGCCACGATCGGCGTCGGCGGCAAGAACATCGGCGACCTGCTCGACCAGTCTGGCATCACCTGGGGCTGGTTCGAGGGCGGCTTCGCCAGCCCGAACTACGTGCGCGGCCAGCCGAGCACGGACGACCCGACCAAGGTCTGCACGGGCGCGCACAAGAACATCCTGGGCAACTCGGTGTCCGACTACAGCGCCCACCACGAGCCGTTCGAGTACTACCTGTCCACGGCCAACCCCAAGCACCTGCCCCCGACGTCGATCGCGGCCATCGGTCATCAGGACCAGGCCAACCACCAGTACGACCTGACGGACTTCTGGGCGGCGGCCGACAACAACAACCTCCCGGCGGTCTCCTACCTGAAGGCCCCGCGCTACCAGGACGGGCATGCCGGATACTCGGACCCGCTGGACGAGCAGACGTTCCTCGTGAGCACGATCAACCACCTGGAGCGCCTGCCGAGCTGGAGGAGCACCGCGGTGATCATCCTGTACGACGACTCGGATGGCTGGTACGACCACCAGCTCGGGCCGATCGTCACGGAGTCGCAGACGCCGCTGGACGCTCTGAGCGCGGCGGGCCAGTGCGGAGCCGATCCAACCAAGGTCCCCAGCGGCCAGGAGGCTCGGTGCGGGGTCGGTCCGCGCCAGCCGCTGTTGGTCGTCTCCCCGTTCGCGAAGCGCAACTTCGTGGATGGCACCTTCACCGACCAGTCCTCGGTCGTCCAATTCGTCGAGGACAACTGGCTCGGTGGCGAGCGGATCGGCGCCGGCGCCGCGGACGCCACGGCGGGCACGCTCGACAACCTGTTCTCCTTCCGTCGCGAGGAGAACCGGCCGTTGTTCCTGAACCCGAGCACCGGCGAGCCGACGCGCTAGTAGCCGGTCACCACGCCCGGCGGCCGGGGCCTACGGGTCCCGGCCGCCGGCGGTGTCCTCACAACTCGATAACAAATCGGTCACAATTGGACGACGCCTGACCCTTGACGCGGCTCTCCAGAGCGACCGGCCGCGGCGCGTCGAGTCGCAGCCGGGCGGCAACGCAAACGGGGAAAGGAGAGAGTCCATGGCGCGCAATCGCGTGCTGTTGCTGCTCACGGCAGCACTCGTCATAGCCGGGGCCAGCGTCGCGGTGGCGCAGGCCCGATCGCACCATCCGGGGAAGGGGCACACCCGCGGCCACCGGGGCCACCGCTCCACCACGACGACGCCGATCAAGCACGTCGTAGTGATCTTCCAGGAGAACGAGTCGTTCGACCACTACTTCGGCACCTATCCGAACGCGGCCAACACCGACGGCCAGGCGTTCCACGCGGCTCGGCACACACCGGCGGTCGACGGTCTGCCGCCCGCGACCAGTCACTCGCTGCCGCCCAGCCTGCGCCACAGCGACAACCTGCTGACCAGTAACCCCAACGCGGCTCAGCCGCAGCGCCTGGACTCGAGCGCCACCGGCGCCAGCGGCAGCGCCGGCGGACAGCTCACCTGCGATGAGGACCACAACTACAGCGACGAGCAGCAGGCGTTCGACGGCGGCAAGATGGACCACTTCGTCCAGAGCGTCGGGACCGACGCCGGCAGCAAGAGCCCGTTCGGCAGCCCTTGCCTGGCCTCTCAGGTCATGGACTACTTCGACGGCAACACGGTGACCGGGCTGTGGAACTACGCCCAGCACTTCTCGATGTCGGACGACTCCTTCGGGGTGACGTTCGGCCCGTCGTCGCCCGGAGCGATCAACGTCGCCGCGGGCGACACCGGCAACGTGGACACGACCCACATGGCCAATAACCCGACGGTGTCGACGCCCACCTCGCCGAACGGGGACCTCACGCCCGACGGCAAGGGCGGCTTCTCGATGACCAACGACGCCCAGCCCTACTGGGATGACTGCTCGACGCGCGACGCAATCGCGTTCCACGGCACGAACATCGGCGACGTGCTCAACCACGCCGGCTTGTCCTGGGGCTGGTTCGAGGGCGGATTCGACCCGACGACCACCTTCGCCACGGCGTCAGCCGCGACGGGTCACAGCGGTCAGCCGACTTCGCAGTTCATCCCGGATGAGTTCAAGGGCCTCACGCCGCCTCCGAACGCCTCGAACCAGGCGCTGTGCGACGCCGTGCATCCCGTAGGGGCGGCGCTCGGCGGCACCGGGCAATGGGGCTACAAGGACGACTACATCCCCCATCACGAGCCGTTCCAGTACTACGCGACGACGGCCAATCCGCATCACCTGACGGTGCCGAGCAACGGCGCCGGCCAGGACACGCTCGCGGGGCTCAGGGAGATCGGCCGGGACACCCAGTCGTTCGCCGGCGGGGTACCGCAGTTCAACACCCCGAACCACCAGTACGACACGAGCGACTTCGACCAGCTCGTGGCGGCGATCCGGCGCGGCAGGCTACCGGCCTCGGCGCTGCCGACGGTGAGCTTCCTCAAGGCGCCGGGCTACCAGGATGCCCATCCCGGCTACTCGGATCCCGAGGATGAGCAAGCGTTCGTGACCAGGGAGATCAACTCCTTGATGCGGACGCCGGACTGGCAGAACACGGTCGTGATCGTCAACTACGACGACTCGGACGGCTGGTATGACCACGTGTACAGCGGCGTCACCAACCCGTCGCTGTCGCCGGCCGACAACCTGACCAATACGACGTTCACCCCGCCGACGTCGGGGCAGTGCGGTCCGAGCCCGCAGACCAAGGCGCCGCTGGCCGGCGAGCAGGGTCGCTGCGGCTTCGGCCCGCGGCTGCCGATGCTGGTGATCTCGCCCTACGCGCGCGTGAACCACGTCGACAGCCACCTGACCGACCAGGCCTCGGTACTCAACTTCATCGAGTACAACTGGCACCTTCCCGGGATCCCGGGGTCGGCCGACCAGGTTCTAGCGGGGCTGGACCGCGCGGCGGGCCTCAAGTTCGACCTCGCGGGGATGTTCGACTTCAAGCGTCCGCAGGGCCAGGAGTTGATCCTCAATACGGTGACGGGCCAGCCGACAGCCAAGCCCCACCACAAGAAGCACCGCCGGAAGAAGCACCACGGCAAGAAGTAGCCGAACGCGCGCGAGCGGCCGGGACTGTCAAGGTCCCGGCCGCCCGCGGCTTCAGTAGGCGCGGCCGCCGAGCGTGCTCTCGAGCCAGGCGGTCACCCGCGCGACGTCGCCTGGGTCCACGTGATGGGCGCCGTCGGACTCGCGGTAGTCGACCGCGAACCCCGCCTGCCCGAGCAGCTCGTGGGCTCGCTGGGCGAAGGCGACCGGGATCACCATGTCCCGGCGACCGTGGGCGATCAGGACCTGGGTGCCCTGGCGATCCTCGAGCGAAGGCTGCCAGCCCTCCACGGTGGGGACGAAGCCCGACAGCGCGAGGATCCCGGCCGGCGCCGGCCGGTCGCCGCCCAGGCCGAGCGCGTAGCTCATCACCGTGCCCATGGAGAACCCGCCGAGGACGGTGCGGGCCGGTTCGATCCCGGTCCGCTCCCAGAGCTCGTCGTGTAACACGGCGAGCTCCTGGTAGGCGGCGCGGAAGCTGTCGGGGTCGGGGTAGCCGACCCGGGGGACCAGGTACCAGTGAAAGCCGGGGGAGCCCGGCACCCGGAGCGGGGCCCGGGGCGCCACCACGTGCAGGCGCTCGTCGGGATCGAGCACCGGGGCCAGCCCGATCAGGTCCTGCTCGTCGCTTCCGCGCCCGTGGTGGAGGACCAGCAGCCCTTGCGGTTCGGTGCGAGCGGGGCGCTCGAGGAAGGTTAGGGGCATCGGGGCAGGGTAGTCCCAGATTCGATGGGAAAGTTCGCTAAAGCCGCAAAGGCCGTACCCCTGGCGCGCCTGGTCCTCGCCGGAAAGATCGTGCTGCTGGCGCGCGAGCACTGGCACAGGCTCGAGCCCACCGAGCGGCGGCGGCTGATCACTCTCGTGCGCCGCGGACATGGCCGGCCGAGAAATCTCGCGCCCGGGGACCGGGAGGAGCTGGCTCGGCTGATCCATAAGGCCGACCCCTGGCTCTTCGCCAGCCTGGCAGCCCAGAGGTTCTCGCCGGTGCAGCTGCCGAGCCGCCTGGTGCGCGGCCGGCGGTCTTGACCCTCACGCGGCGTCAGGCTCTAGCGTCCCCGGACATGAAGACGGTCGGCGAGGTCGCGGGGCTGGCGGGCGTCACCGTGCGCACGCTGCATCACTACGACGAGCTGGGCCTGCTCTCGCCGAGCGGCCGCTCCGAGGCCGGCTACCGGCTGTACTCCCACCCCGACCTGGGCCGGCTGCGCGAGATCCTGATCTGGCGGGCGCTGGGCTTCCCGCTCACCGAGATCGGCGCGTTACTGGACGACCCGGGGCACGATCGGCTGGGCGCGCTCGAGCGCCAGCGCGAGCTGATCGAGCGAGAGCTCGACCGCCTGGGAGCATTGGCCACGGCCGTCGACGCCGCGATCGCGGCGCACCTGAACGGAACCAGACTGGAGGAGGAGGCCATGTTCGAGGGATTCGACCCGAGCGAGTACGAGGACGAGGCGCGTGAGCGCTGGGGCCACACGGAGGCCTACCAGGAGTCCAGGCGGCGGGCGCAGGAGTACGGCGAGGCCGAGTGGGATGAGATCCGCGCCGAGTCCGAGACGATCACGCGGGAGCTGGTCGCGCTCATGCGCGCGGGCCGGCCGGCCGACGGCCCCGAAGCCCGGGCGCTGGCCGAGCGTCACCGCAGCCACATCTCGCGCTGGTTCTATCCGTGCTCGGCTCAGATGCACCGCGGGCTCGGCGAGATGTACGCGGCCGACGAGCGATTCGCCGCCGTCTACGAGCGCGAGGCGCCCGGTCTGGCCGCGTACTTCCGGGACGCGATCGTGGCGGCGGCAGACGGAACGCCCGCGCCGGTCAGTCGGTGATCGCGATGTGGCCCGGCTGGGCGGCCACTCGCTCGAGCCACGCGCGGATCGCCGGGTAGGGTTCGAGCTCGAACCCGCCCTCCGGCGCCACGTGCGTGTAGGCGTAGAGCGCGATGTCGGCGATCGTGTAGCGCTCGCCGACCAGAAACTCTCGCCCGGCCAGATGCCCCTCCATCGCGCGCAGCGCCGCGGTGCCGCCGCGCATCTTGGCCTCCCGCTCGGCCTCCGGCGGGGTGATGTCGGCGATCGCCCAGAAGCGCGCAACCGCGATGTACGGCTCGTGGCTGTACTGCTCGAAGAACTGCCACTGGAGCACCTGCGCGCGCTCGAAGCGGTCCGTCGGGCAGGTAGGGGGTGCCCTCGGCGAAGTAGAACGTGATCGCGTTCGACTCGGCCAGCGAGCGGCCATCGTCGAGGACCAGCGTGGGGACACGGAGCCCGGGGTTCCAAGCGCCGAGCACTTCCCTGCGGTCGGAGCGGTCGATCACCGATAGCTCGCGTCGCTCGTACTCGATCCCGAGATGAGCGAACAGCTGTCTGACCTTCCAGCAGTTCCCGGAGACCTGGGAGTCGTAGAGCAGCGGCATCGAGCGCATTAGCTTGACAGACCCGTCTGCGTAAGTCTAGACTTACCGTTCGTGCACACTTACCAACAGCAACAGGCGCTCCAGGCTCTCGGGGACCCAACCCGCCGGGAGATATTCGAGCGGCTCACCGCCGGCGCGCTGGCGGTGGGTGAGCTCGCTCAGGAGCTGCCGATCAGCCGGCCCGCGGTCTCGCAGCACCTCAAGGTGCTCAAGGAAGCGGGGCTGGTGACCGACCGAGCGGCGGGAACCCGGCGCGTTTATCAGGTCGAGCCGGCGGCGGTGGCGGCTCTGCGTGAGTACTTCGACTCGTTCTGGGGCGAGGCGCTCGCGAGCTTTCGCGCTGCCGCCGAGGAGCCACGATTCCAAGCCAGGAGAGAACCATGACCACAGCGACGGCAGTGCATCACTCGATCACCGTGGCCGCTCCGCAGGCGCGGGCGTTCACGACGTTCACCCAGGGCATGAGCTCCTGGTGGCCGCGCTCGCACAAGATCGGCAAGGCCCAGCTGGCCGAGGCGATCATCGAAGGCCGTGAGGGCGGGCGCTGGTACGAGCGCGACGTCGACGGCGCCGAATGCGACTGGGGCAAGGTGCTGGTCTGGGAGCCGCCCGCGCGCATCGTCCTGGCCTGGCAGCTCAGCGGCGAGTGGGCCTATGACGCGGACCTGATGACCGAGCTCGAGGTGGCGTTCGTGAGCGTCGGCCCGGACGAGACGCGGGTCGAGCTCGACATCGCGGGCTCGACGCCTACGGCGAGCGGGCCGCGGAGATGCGCGACACGTTCGACGGACCCAACGCGTGGCGGGGAATCCTGGAGGCGTTCGCCGACGTGCTTTAGGCGGCCGCGGCCGTCGCGGACGGCTCGAACAGGGCGCCGGCGGCCTCGTCGGCCCACATGAGCGACTCGACGTAGAGGTCACCCGCGCCTCGGACGAGCCGCTGGGCGCGATCGAAGTCGCCGGCCTCGAGTGCGGTCACGCAGTCGAGCAGCGCGCCCTTCTCGCCCTCGCGCTCGGTGAGCGCGTCGCGCATGTCGGAGGGGAACGGGATCATCCCCACGACCTCGTCGATCGGAGCGTCCATCAGCGCGTCGATCACCGAGAACAGGCCGAGCGTGAACAGCTCCCCGGGCCGGGGGCCGGGCAGCTGCTCACCGGCCTGCTCGCAGAAGCGGCCCCGGACCAGGGCAGTCACGGTGAGCTCGGGCGGCTTGCCGTCGATACTGGCCAGCACCGTGAGGGTCGCCCAGCGCCGCAGGTTCTCCACGCCGAGCAGGGCGAGGGCCTGACCGATCGAGCTGATCTCGAAGCGCAGGCCGAAGAAGGCCGAGTTGATGTAGCGCAAAAGCCGGAAACTGAGACCGACGTCGCGCCCGATCATCCGCTCGAGCTGACCCAGCTGAACCGTGGGGTCCTGCAGGGCGGCCACGATCTGGAGCATCGAGGCGCGGTTCGCGACGATCCCGCGGTTGTGCAGGAGCTCGGGGCGGCAGAAGAAGAAGCCCTGGAACAGGTCGCAACCGACCTCGCCGCAGAACGCGTGCTCCTCGTGGGACTCGACCTTCTCGGCCAGCAGCGTCATCCCGTAGGGCTTCAGCCGGGCGACCTCGCGGGCCATGCCCTCGCGACCCAGCGCGATCAGGTCGAGCTTGACCAAGTCGACCAGGCCGAGCAGGCGCTCGGCGCTGACGCTGTACTCGAAGTCATCGAGGGCCAGCCGGTAGCCCTGGCGCTTGAGGTCGATCAGCGCGTGCACGAAGCGCTCGTCGAGCAGCTCGTCTTCGAGAATCTCGAGCCCGACCACCGCCGGCGGCATCGTGCCGGCCAGGCCGCCCAGCACGAACTCGCGGGACACGTTCACCCAGGCCGGCTTGGCTCCGACCAGGCGCTCGAGTCCGATCTCGGTGAAGGCGTTCAGCACGACCGATGCGGTGGCCCCCTCGGAGTCGGCCACCAGCGCGGTGGTGGCATCACCGCCGCGGAACAGCAGCTCGTAGCCGGCCACGTGCAGGTTCCGGTCGAAGATCGGTTGGCGGGCGACGAAGACTTCGGTCATGGGGGTCAGGGGTGGGCGCGGGAGGCGGACGGGTCCGTTACACCTAAATCGACGCCTGGCCCCGGAACCTGAAGCGCGCGACTGGAGACACTGACTCGCGTCCAGCACTACATTTCCCCGGACGTGAGCGTCACGGCGAATATCCGCTCCGCGGCGGCGCGTGATGAGACGAACGGCCGGGTGGCTGCGCCCGCCCCGATTCCCTTCTGGCGGCTGCGGGTGATCGCCTTCTGCGTAGGGGCGGCCAGCCTCGGCGCGGAGATCGCCGCCGCCCGCCTGCTCGCTCCCTACTTCGGGGCCTCGACCATCATCTGGGCCAACACGATCGCCACCGTTCTGGTCGCGCTGTCGGCGGGCTACGCGATCGGCGGAAAGCTGGCCGACCGGCGGGCCGACCTGCCCGGGCTGTGCGCGATCGTGCTGGGCGCCGCCGTGCTGCTGGCCATCGTCCCGTTCGTGTCCGATCCGTTCCTGCACGCGGCGGTCAAGGCACTCGGCGCCCTGTCGGTCGGCGGGTTCCTCGGGTCGCTGGCCGCGGTGCTGGTCCTGGTCGCGGTGCCCGTGCTGCTGCTCGGGATGGTGGCGCCCTACGTGAACCGGCTGGCCGTGGCCCGGGTGGCGGACACCGGGACGGTCACGGGACGGCTGTATGCGATCTCCACCGCCGGCTCGCTGCTCGGCACGTTCCTGGCCGCGTTGCTGTTGATCCCGCTGGTCGGCACCCACCGCACGTTCCTGGTGTTCGCGGCCGCGCTCGCCGTGGTGGCCGCAGCCGGCGCCGGGTCGTGGCGGTTCTTGGTCGTGGGGGTGGCGATCGCCGCGCTGCTGGCCATCCCGCCGGCGGCGATCGGCGCCGACGTGGCCGGCGCCCGGGTGATCTTCTCGACCGAGACCCAGTACCAGTCCGCGCGGGTGCTCCAGTTCGCGAGCGGCGAGCGCTGGCTCGAGCTCAATGAGGGCGTGGCCATCCACTCCCTGTATCGCCCGTGGAGCTATCTGACCGGCGGCTATTGGGACGACTTCCTGGTTCTGCCGTTCGCCGGCGCCCGTGAGGGCCCGCCCGCGCGGATCGCCATCCTGGGCGACGCGGCGGGCACGGTGGCTCGGGCCTACGGCCACTACTTCCCCTCGACCCGGGTGGACGCGGTCGAGATCGACGGCGAGCTGACCACGATCGGTCGTCGGTACTTCGGCCTGCGCGGCCCGGACCTGCATCTGTACACCGCCGACGCGCGGCCCTGGCTCGAGTCGAGCCGGGCTCGCTACGACGCGATCTTCCTCGACGCCTACCGCCAGCCCTACATTCCGTTCTACCTGCTCACGCGGGAGTTCTTCAAGCTGATCCGCGATCACCTCACGCCGGGCGGCGTGGTGATCGTCAACGTGGGTCACATCCCGGGCTCGGACGCCCTGGAGAAGGTGGTCTCGGCCACCTCGCACGCGGTCTTCCCGTTCGTCGTGCGCGATGTGGTGAGTGGCTCGAACTCCCTCGTCGTGGCCAGCGCGCAGCCGCTGTCGTTCGCGCGGCTGGCCACCGTCTCGGCTCCGCTGCGCCCGCTGGCCACCAGCGTCGACGCGCAGATGGGGCCGGCGCTGCGGGGTGGCGCGGTCTACACCGACGACAAGGCGCCGGTCGAGTGGCTGACCGACCTGTCAATCCTCGGCTACGCGGTCGGCCGGCGGTGACGCTGGTCTCGACCATCCTTCCGGACTGCACGGTCCTCGACGTCCGCTGGGAGCTCGGCTGGCGACCGGGCGCCGGGCGCGAGCAGTATCTCGAGGGGCACATCCAGGGCGCCGCGTTCGTCGACCTCGAGACGGCGCTGGCCGGACCGCCAGGTCCCGGAGGGCGGCACCCTCTGCCCGCTGCGGACGATTTCGGTGCGGCTATGCGCGCGGCCGGCGTATCCGCTGGGCGCCCCGTAGTGGTGTACGACGGCGGGACGTTGATGGCCGCGGCGCGCGCGTGGTGGCTCCTGCGGTATTTCGGGCATCCGCGCGTATTTGTTCTGGATGGAGGTTTCAGTGGGTGGTTGGCCGCCGGTAACGCCATCGAGCGGGGTGGGGTCGCTGTCGAGGCCGGCGACTTCGTTCCGCGTCCCGGCGGGATGGCGCTGCTCGATGCGGCCGGCGCGGCTGGGGTCGCGCGTGCCGGCGTGCTGCTCGATGCCCGGGCCACGGAGCGCTACCGGGGCGAGCAGGAGCCGATCGACCCGGTGGCGGGGCATATTCCCGGGGCGGTCAACCTGCCCGGCACGGAACTGCTTCGACCGGAGGGCGGGCTTGTGGACGCCGCGGGCCTGCGAGAGCGGTTTCACGCGGCGGGGGTGCGCGACGGGGTGGAGGTCGGGGCGTACTGCGGGTCGGGGGTCACCGCGGCCCTCGAGGTGCTCGCGCTGTCGGTGGCGGGCTTCGACGGCGCGCTTTACGTCGGGTCCTGGTCGGACTGGATCCGCGACCCGGACCGTCCGGCGGCCACTGGCGAGGAGCCGGCTTGACCTAGCGTGGAGCGTCGACCGAGCGGCGATCCGCGCCGCTCGGTCGACTGACTCGTGTTGGTTGGGCGCCTCCCTATCGGCAGTCCCCAGCCCTGTTGGCAGCTATTTGCAGTCTCGATTGGACAGTTGGTTGTGTACCCCAAGCATGCCCTTGCGCGGCGAGTGTATTGGGTGACTTAGTCAGAGTGAGGTGGGGAACTTTCTCCCCAGTGGCCTCCGCTCGGCGTAGCCGGTTAGCGGCGAAGACCGCGTCTCGACGGGAGTGGACTCCCAGCTTGCGCATCACACTCTTTACGTGGCTATAGACCGTGGTCACCGATAGGACCAGACGCTCGGCTATTTCCTGCGTCGAAGCGCCCTCGTCCAGGAGCGCGACGATCTCCCATTCCCTTGTGGTCAGGCGGCTGTGCAACGGCCGCCAGCCGGCATCTGGGAGCGCCGGCAGCCACTCCAGCAGCGGCGTGATCAGCCGGCGAGGCACGATGGCCTCGCCGGCGGCGGCCCGGGCAATCAGGCTAGCCAGCTTGCTCGGATCGATGTCCTTGCTGAGGTGCCCGACGGTCCCGGCGCGCAACGCGGTTAGCGCGGTCTCGTCATCATCCTTGGAGATCGTCAGGACACGTGTCACCGGGGACGCCGATCGGACGTTACGGACCAGCTTCACACCGCGGTCCCGAAGGAGCGCGGTCTCCACGATCAGCACCGTCGGCTGGTAGTGCCTGACCAGCTCGAGCACCTCACGGCCGCTGCTGGTCGTGGCGACGATCGCGATCCCACGCGTATCGTGCAACGCGGCCCGCATCATCGACCGCGCCAACCCGTCGGTGTCGGCGATCACGACGCGCACCGTTTCATCGATCGGGAGCTCGGATTGCTCCCGTGCGTTGACAGCTGCGCTCGTCATGCCTCGCGCTCCTCGTCTGGGTCGAGCCCGACCAGGGCAGCCCGCGCGACTTTCACGACCTCTCCGGACCCGCGTTCACCCGCCCGTTGGAGGGCTCCGACGGCCCCGACGCGATCGCCCTCATCCTTGAGCAACAGGCCGAGATTGCACGCCCCCTCCGCATGGCCGCGCTGGTCAGCTCGCCGGTAGGCGTCCTTGGCCCCAACCCGGTCACCTTCCCGCTCGAGCAGCGCGCCTAGGTGATAGGCGCCGCCCGAGTCGCCGCGTTCGTCGGCTCGGAGGTAAGCGGCCTTCGCCGCAGCCACGTCGCCGTGCTGCTCGAGCAGAGCTCCGAGGTTGCACGCGCCGACGCCGTGGCCGCGTTCGTCAGCTCGCCGGTAGGCCTCCATCGCCCCGCTCACGTCGCCTCGCTGTTCGAGCAACACGCCGAGGTTGCAGGCCGCGCCAGCGTCACCCTGCTGATCCGCATACCGGAAGGCCTCCTCTGCCCCTGCGCGGTCGCCGTCCTGAAGCAACAGCGCGCCGAGATCGAAGGCCGCGTCAGGATGGCCGCGCTCCGCGGCTCGGCAAAACGCCTCCTTGGCTCCCATGCGATCCCCCTCGTGCAGCAGCACGAGGGCGAGATTGAACGCTGCCACGGGATGGCCGCGCTCATCGGCTCGCCGGAACGCCGCCTTGGACCCGAGGCTGTCGCCCTCCTGCACAAGCAAGAGACCGAGGTTGAGCGCGGCCTCGGGATGGCCGCGCTCATCGGCCCGCCGGAATGCATCCTCCGCACCGACATGGTCGCCTTCGTGCTCCAGGAGCAAGCCGAGTCGGAACGCCGCGGCGCCCTCCTCGTGATCCGCACTGCGGTGCTCGCTCCTGGGATCGGAGGGCTCTACCGCGCCCTCCGGCAGAGGAACGGGTATTGGGGTGTTCTCCGGCACGTCCCCGCCGGCCCCGCGGCGATGCCAGAGCACGCTCGCGAGTAACACGGCGAGAGCCGCGGCGAGCAGGATGATCCAGAGGAGCGGGAAGGAGCCACTCGAGTGCCCTCCCGGTCGCCGGCTGATCTGGCGTGCCCCCTGCGCCGGCCCCGTGGGCCGTGCGGCTGACGGACCGGTGCTGCGCGGTCCGGTGGACGGCCGCGGGTGCACGCGGTGACGCTGGGGCTGAGTCGGACGGAGATGGGGAGTTCCCAGGCGCCCAAGCGTCTGCGCACCCGCGACCCCGTCCGGACGCAGGTGGCGGGCGATTTGGAACCGAGTCACTGCGCGTGCGGTCGCCCGTCCGTACCGGCCGTCGATAGGGCCAGGCGAGAATCCCGCAGCGACGAGGTGTCGCTGCAGCGCTCGGACCTCACGTGACCCGCGAGATCCGTATCCCTCGCCGGGATACAGCACGGGCTGGGCCGTGGCTAGCGCGGCCAGCGTGTGCACACCGGCGATGCCATCCGCCGTCAGGCGGTGTGCGGCCTGGAAGCGGATCACCGCCGCGTCCGTGAGCGGACCGTAGCGTCCGTCGATCGGGCCCGGCTGGTATCCCAGAGCGGCTAGGCGCCGCTGTAGCGCCTTGACGCCCTGAGATCCGGCAGGGGTGCCATAGCCGCTGCCGAAGGCGAGTACGCCGCCGCTGCGTTGTGAGCGCCCTCTTTTGGGCGATGGGTTGGGATTGTGGGAGTTGTGGTGGGCCGCGGTCAGCAGCTCCGGTGCGCCTCGCTTTGCCGGGCCTGCCAATGCCCGGGTATGCGGGGTGCCGACCTTGCCCAGGGCCACCGGGCTGAGAGTCAGCAAGACCGTCGATGCAGCCACTACCCAGAGGGGGGTGAGCGAAGAGACAGTGCGGACGAGACGCTCGTCGCCGACGACCACACGGCTCCTCGTCCACGCCCATATCGAGCGTGACACGAGTCTGTTCTCCTATTACTTGCTAGAGCTTTTGCACGGAGGCGCTATCGCCCCACGTGCGGGACCTGTAAGACCGGAGTCCCGGTCTTTAGCCAGGCCGCTCTTGCAAGGAGAGAAACGGTTGCGGCGCTGCCAACTGGGCGACCGAACGATGCCGCCAGATCAAACGTGGCACGGCCAGAGAGCCGAGCGCCAGAAGCGCCGCAATGCCGCCAAAGACGAATCCGAGACCACCCATCGCGGCTGTGCCGCCGCCGCCGTACGCGCCCGCGGCGGGAGGTATCACGGGCGGACCCGCCACGGGCGCTGGGTCCTCGAACGCGCGTCCGGGCGCGTGCGCGGTCAGGACGCGAAGGGCAGAGAAAGCACGAGCACCGAATGCGGTAAGGAGGTGCGGTGAGGCAAGCCGCGGGAAGCCGCCGGGCGACTGGCCGGCCTGCGCGCTCGGAGAAGGAGTATGGGAACTGGCCGGCGCCCGACGAGCCGGCTTGATCGGCTGAGGCGACCGAGCGGGCATCGATGACGCTGCGCCGGGTCCCGCGAGCACCAGCGCCGGTGAGGGGTTGGCAGAGGAAGCCGACGCGGGTGACGCGGGCCCAGTGCCCTGACCTCCGCCGCTCGCCGGCGCCACATGCGACCCGGTCGTTGACCCGCTGGTCGATCCACTCGAGCCAGCCGGGGTTCCGGCCGCCGGCCGAACGGCGCTCGAGATGATGACGGTCGCGAGCTTTGCCACCGGTGCGACGGGAGCGGGAATGACACTGGTCACGGTTCCGATGGTGCCTCGAACCGCGCTGGCCACGGTTCCGATGGTGCCTCGAGCCGCGCCGGCCACGGTTCCGATGGTGCCTCGAGCCGCGCCGGCCACGGGCGCGACCAGACCTGTCGCGCTCCTGATCGCCGGCGCCACGACGCCCCCGACGCCACCCGTCACGGCGGTCACGGTTCTCGCGAGGGTGGTCGCGAGCTGCGGCGCCGGCGTGCCCGAACCGACCGTTGTCGTAACCGCAGACACCAGTTTCGTCACGGGCTGGGTGACCGTCTGCTGAGCCGTGACGAGAGGCTGGACCACAGCAGGGGCCACGGTGCCGATGATCTTCGACACAGTCTGGGGCGCGCTGGCGACGGTATTGGTCAGGGTCTGGGGGACGCTGGCGATTGTCTTGGTGACGGTCTGGGGCGCGCTGGCGATTGTCTTGGTGACGGTCTGGGGCGCGCTGGCGATTGTCTTGGTGACGGTCTGGGGCGCGCTGGCGATTGTCTTGGTGACGGTCTGGGGCGCGCTGGCGATTGTCTTGGTGACGGTCTGGGGCGCGCTGGCGACGGTCTTGGTCAGGGTCTGGGGGACGCTGGCCACTGTCTTGGTCAGGGTCTGGGGACGCTGGACGCTGGTCGGTCTGGGACGCTGGCGACCGTCTTGGTCACCGCCTGCTGGGCGCTGGCGACCGCGGTCTGTGGGGCGCTCGAGGTGGTCTTGGTCGCGGTCTGGGGCGCGGTGGCGACTGCCTTGGTAACCGTCTGGGGAGCGCTGGCGACGGTGTTGGTCGCGGTGTGGGGCGCGGTGGCCACGGTCTTGCTAACCGCCTGGGGCGCGCTGGCGACCGCAGTCTGTGGGGCGCTCGCCGTCGCCTTGCTCACCGTTTGGGGCGCGCCCGCCACCGTCTTCGTCACCGTCTGTGATGTCGGCTGCTGGGCCGGAGCGGTCGTCTTAGAAACTGTCTGTGACGCGGCCTGCGGAACACTCGTCACGGTTTTGGAGACGGTCTGTGCGGTTGGAGGTGCGGCCGGAGCCGTCGCCGTGGGGACCGTGCGTGACGCGGTCTGAGGAGCGGCTGCCACGGTGCTCGAGACTGTCTGTGACGCGGTGTGAGAAGCGGGAGCCGTTGCTTTCGAGACTGTCTGCGGCGTTGACGGCGGAGCCGGCGTGACCGCGGCTGACACCGTCGGCGTCTTCGCCGGCGCGCTCGGAACCTTCGCCGGCGCGCTCGGAACGGTGGGCTGCGGAATAGCGGGCGGAGCGGCCTGCGCCGGAGTGGCCTGCGCCGGGGCGGCCGCTGTAGATGAGACGGCATGCGCCACGGCCTGCTGGGGCGAGACCGCCGCCTGCGCCGCCGTGCTTGCGGCAGACGGCACCGTGGCCGACGTCGCCTGGGACGCGACGGCGGTCAAGGAAGTTCCGTCGGCGCGGGCCGTGACGGCGAGCGGACCCGACAGTGCCAGGACGCCCACGAATACAGCCGCCCCGGTACGGCGGAGCCGGCTAAATCCCCGGCGGCGCACGTTCGTGCCCGTTTGTACGCCGCTGACTGCGCTATACCCGCTCATCCAGACCTTACCTAACGCTTTCCATTTCCGACTGAATCTAATTTCCCGCCGTCGCGCCTACCCAAACGCAAAATCGCAGCAAAACGCGCTATCCCTTTGGCTGGCTAGCCAACTTGGGGAGACTCTCTCGGTTGGACAGGGAAACACCACGAGTTACCGCGGCAGGCTCGGCGTAGCCCGGGCGGAAACCCTCCAGTCGTGCTCGCGGTGGCGAATGCTGCTCGTTTTTGGGCATGGCCGTGTACTCACCAAGCAGTGCTGTATTTGGATCCGGCACTCGTGTTGGCCATCGCGCCGACATAACGGCTGGCGACTCGCGAGCACCGGATAGGGACCTGCCAAGGCGCTTCGAATTGCTCATTGCTGTCCGTCTCGGAGCTATGGATCGGACTTGCCCGCTCGCCGTCCGACCTAGATCGTCCGCCCGCGTATCGCCCGTATCACAAAGGGCGACCGCGCCGACGCGCTGGCGCATGGCAGCAGTCGTCAGACGCGCCGGGCGCTGCGGCTACGCCCGCGCCGGCCGGATCGGAGTCAACACATGGTTGTCGACAGCGCCCTGCGAGGATCGCAGACCCGAAACGGGACTCCACTGATAACTGCCGGATGCGCCGGCGTTCAAGCTGCCATAACGCGGCTGGCGTCGAATACTCGCGGCGGTTAGCAGCCGGGCTCGATGTGCTGGATGCACTGATGTGGCGAGGGAGGCGCATTCAGCACACCTCGCCCCTACGGTCAGAAAATTCATCACTGCAAACGCACATCCGCGCCCATCAGGAGTATAAATGTGCTAATCGGATAGTTGAACGTACGGAGGTGAGCGGTGTCCGTGTCACGACAGGGCGGCGAGTGGACGCTTGAGGGGCAACTTGCAGGCGTGGCCGAGGCGGCGGGAGCGCGTCTCCGCGCTGAGACCGACGAGGATGCCGACGCGGTCCAAGCAGCCGCCGATGAGCTCAGGCGCGCTGCAACCGAGGCCATGGCAGCTGGCTATCCGCTAACGGAAATCGCGCGCGCCGAGGCGCGTGGCAAGGACACACTTCGTGGCACTCTGCGTGCCGAGGCCCTGAAGTTGGTTGAACGCAGCGGAGATCGTGCACGGGAGGCACAAGCTGAGCATTACCGAGCGATCGCGCGAGCCACACGGCTTGGTCTTCCAATGCGAGAGATTGCGGTGGCTGCCCACGTTACCCACGGCACGATTCGGGCGATCACAAATCGACTCGCTTCGCAGGCGGCCGTCTCCACCGCGGCCGAGCATGGGCCGGAAGGACACGAAGACCAAGGAAGCCCGTAGGACGCGCGCGTAGCGCTAGTCGTTGGACCGGCACACGCGCGGGTAGGTCGGCGGAGCCGCCAGTGCAGCCGCAGCGCTCCGATGGCCGGTGTGGGTGTACCGTATCCACCCGTGCGTCGGCGTCTTAACGCGTGTCATTGGCTGATGGTCGCCACGGGGCACGCCGGGCGTCCGACGGTATGTGGCGCCCACCGCGCCGCCGCGCAGATCGGGATCACGTATCAGACCAAGCCGCCGCGGACTGCTCGCACAGCGGCTTGGATACGGTTTTGCACCTGCAGCTTTATGAGAATGCTCGAGACGTGGTTCTTGACCGTGTGCTGGCTCAGATACAGCGTGCGCGCGATTTCGGAGTTGTCGAGGCCGCGCGCGACCAGTTCGAGGACATCTACCTCGCGCGGCGTCAGGTCGTGCCCGGTGGAAGATAGGTCGACCCTGTCAGGGGCGCGAAGCCGGCTGACCAGGCGACTGGCGACCCGCGGTGAGATGAGGGACTCTCCCCGATGCGCTGCCCAGACGGCCTCGACGACCTGGTCGACCGGGGCGTCCTTGACGAGGTAGCCGCAGGCGCCCGCGAGCAGCGCATCGATGACGTGCTGGTCGTCTCCGAGTACGGACAGGACCACAACGCGCGCCAGCGGCGCGGCTGCAGTGAGCCGCTGGGTTGCCTCGATTCCAGACATCCCGGGCAAGCTCAGGTCCATGAGCACGACGCACGGTCCAGTTTCGCTGGCCTGTTCAATCGCCTCTGAGGCGAGCGCGGCTTCACCGATTACTTGAACCCCTCGCTCCTCGAGGAGCTCGATCAGGCCGTGGCGGAATATGTCGTGATCGTCGACGACGATCACCTTGACATCGCTACCTCGTTGCGGGCCGGTGGTGGAGTTGGTTGAGGTCCTCGTCACGGTCACACCTGAGCCGACCGGCTTCACGAGACACGCAGCTCGAGCTCGGTGCCGCCGCCCACGCGGGGATGAGCGTTTAGGTGACCACCGAGCGATGCCGCGTGTGCCCGCATCGTACGTAGCCCAAAACCGGATCGATTCCCTTCGGCGATTCCGCAGCCGTCATCGCAGACCCGCAACAGGAGTGATCGTTGGCGTCGGAGCAGCACGACATCGACCCGGCGGGCGGCGCCGTGGAGGGCGGCATTGACTATCGCTTCGCGTGCGATTCGAATGAGATGCTCACGCTGAGAGGGATCCAGTTCGCTGTCCGCCCCCGGATCGGCGTCCGTTTCGAACCTAACGTCGATCTGCAGGTCGAAGCGATGCCCGAGCTCGTCGGCGATTACGCGAAGCGCCGCCTCCGTCGTCGGCGCCGTGGACGCGGTGAGGTCGGCGATCATGCCCCGCGTAACGGCGATCGCCTGGCGAACGGCCAGCATCAGTGGATGCTCGGAGCCGAGTGCGCAGTCCAACCGCTGCGCCTGAACCGCGATGCACGTGAGGTCCTGTGCCAAACCATCATGCAGGTCGCGCGCGAGCCGTTCACGCTCGAAGCAGATCGCGGCGTAGCTCGCCCGGCGCCGGGCGGCAAGCTGAGAGACGCATGCATATCCCAGCAGCAACGCCCACGCCCCGAGCCGCAAGCCCTCGCGGGGGGTGAGCCAGTCGGCGTTCGGCCTGGCCATGACGAGGTACTGCAGGTTTGCGCCGGCCAGCAGGATTGATGCGCCAGCGAGCACCTCACTGCCAATGTCCCCAGGCCGCCGGTTCGTCAGGAAGCTAGCTGCGGCCAAGCCCAAGAGCACCGCGCACATGGAGTGAATCCCAACCGCGATCTCATGAGCGCTGCGTGTCACCGCGGTCGATGCGGAGTCAGCCATGGTTACCTGCATGAGCAATCCGGCCAGAAGCGCTGACCCAACCCCAAGGACCACGGCAAGTCTGGCCAGGTCCCAGGATGATCCGGGGATCGATTCCGGCCGCAAAATCGCGGCTGACGCAAAAGTCACCCCCGTAACAAGCTCGCCCGCGAGCCAAATGCTGTCACCGGATTGCACACTCCCAAATCCCAGTAGGGACGGCCCGATATTTCCCGCGAAGTCGACGAGCGACACCCCCAGTACTCCGCAGAGAAGCAGTAGGTCTCTCCACTGGTGATGATGTTTGTACCCAACGAGCAGCAGGGAGCCGGTGGCAATCCCTGCGAGTGCGACCATCGTCGCGATCGCTGCGTGAGCCGATGGGTCAGCGGTACGAAGCCTCGGCGACAGCTCCGCCGCGAGCACGACACCTACCGCAAGGGCGACGAGTAGCGCCGAGGCCAGAGGGATCTGCGTCCAGGTCGTTCGGCGCAGTCCCCGCCGGGAGGCAAGGATGCCCGAATCAATCGCCTCTGGCTCGGTATCGCCGACCAGCGCGTCGGGGCGTGCCCGATCCAGAAACGACAACTTCGACGACTTGCGCCCGCAGACGCTCATGACGTGCGACCCCAACCCATGATCCACGCAACCAAAATGGTCGCCGGTCCCTCTCCCGGCCACATCTCGCCTCAGTTACGGCGGCGAGCTGACCGAGCCCCAAACTTATATTCCTCAGGATATTGTAGCAATGCTCTCAATGTCTGACAACGTTATGAAATCACTCAGCAACCGACGCCTGGGATCGTGCGGTCGACAGCCAGGCAGGAGAGGACGACTACGGGCGGGCGGCTTCCCCTCATCGTGAACGAGTAGAACTTGCCGACCCAGTGTGGGTGCGTGAGGCGGACCGTGATACGTGCTCCCGCCCTCAACCGCCGGTGCCGGAAGAGAGGCAGGAGGTCGAGCGTGCCGCCGGTTGATGTCGCGCTGCGCAGCTTCCGAAACGGGCAGCCTGTGCCCTCGCACGCGGCCGTGACGCGCGTCCCGTTGGCAATTCCAAACGCCTCGAGGAATATCACCTGCGTGTAAGTGCGGTGGTAGCCGAAGGTCCACTGCAGGGTGGAGGCGACAAACCCAAGCACGATGCGTGCCGCGGAAGCCTTGACGATCCGCACGGAGCTGGTGGATGAGCCCGAGGGGGCGAAATTCGCGTCGCCGGCGTAGCTCGCCGAGATGCTGTGCCCTCCGGGCGAGCGGTACTTGACCGTGCATGTAGCAGTGAGGTTGGTCAGCGGCTGACCGAGACACCGGCCAATCGGTTGCCCACGATCGAGGAACTGGATCGAGCCCGTCGGGTGGATGGGACCGGAGTTGCTGACCGGGGGAACCACCGTCGCTGTGTAAGTCGCGCGCGTGCCGAGAGGGACGCGCTTGGTCACCGCGAGCGAGACCGACGTCGAGTCCTTGTCGATCGCCAGCGCTGTGGGCTGACTCGTCGACGCGGTCACGAGCGATCCTCCCCCCGGGACGTACGCCGCTGAGACAATCGCCGTCCCGGCCGGAAAGGACGTTTGACAGACAACGGTGGCGACCTGGCCACCCCGGATCCCCTTGCCGATGCACCCTACGATTCCGGCCGCGCCGTTGAGGAACGTCACTGATCCCGCCGGATGGGCGTCGCTCGAGCTCGAGCTGACGGTTGCAACCAAGGTCACGGTCTGATTCGTGTTGGGGTTCGTCGCCGAGAATGCGATGATCGACGTGATGCTCGTCGCCGTCACGACCGGGGTCAGTGCGGACCGGGCTGCGAGACCTGAACCACCGGGGTTGCTCGAAGTCTCGAGGACGCCGAGTGCATGGCCGACGTCGCTCGCGGTCGGCGTGTAGGTCAGGCCGGTCTGGCCCGGAATCGGGGTGCAGCTGGCACCGGTCGGGTCACATTGCATCCACTGGTCGGCGATCAAGGAGGGGCCGTTCGTCCAGGCCCCCTGGGTCAGGGCCAGAGTCTGTCCCTGCTGTGCGCCCCCGGAAATGCTCGGCGCGGCGAGGACCACCGGAACGGGCGGGACCGCGGGGCCAACCGGGATGGACGTTACGCTCGCGGTTCCGCCGGCGTTCGCCGCCGTCTCGACGACCTCGACGGTGTGCCCAACGTCGGTCGCGGCCACGGTGTACGCGTCTCCAGTGAAGACTGCGCTGCATGCGGCGCCTGTGCACACCTCCCACACGTCCGTCACGGAAGTTGGGGCGTTCGTCCAGCTGCCCTCGGCCAGGCTCAGCACCTGCCCCTGCTGGACGACCCCCCAGATCGCGGGTGGCCTCGTGCTCACCGGCGCCGCGGGGAGCACAGCGGGGGTCGGCACGGAAGAGGCCGACGCGGTCTGGGCCGGTGTAACCGAGTTGTCCGTGGCGGTCTCGACGACCACGATCGCCTGCCCGACGTCGGCAGCGGTCGGAGTGTAGGTGGCTCCCGTCGCTACCGGCGAGCCGCAGCTGAGGCCCGTGCACAGCTCCCAGTCATCGGTGATCGCGGCAGTCGGAGGGTTCGGTGCGCTGTTGTTGACCGCGAGAGGCATGCCCTGCTGAGCCCTACCCGAGATCGTCGGCGCGGTGACGGTAACGGCCTGGGCCACGCCGGCGAATAGACATGCGCATGGCATGCTGGCCAGAAAGCAGAGGAATGCGAGCCTACGCATGCTACGTTTCCTGACTTGCAGCGTAGGAGGAGTGGGGCGCCCGGAGACGGACCTCCGGAGAAGCCGCGGAAAGGGGCGATGGCACGTGACGAGATCGCGGCGGTCGGTGATGCGCCGGGCGCCGCCGAGCTGCGCGTGCTCATCGCCGACGGTCAAGTGCCCGTCCGCACGGGCATCAAGGGTCTGATCGAGCCTCATGGGCTTCGGGTCGTTGCGGAGGCCTCCACCGCCGACGAGGCGGTACGTCTCTCGCGATCGCACCGGCCCAATGTGTGCGTTGTCTCGGTCGAGTTGCCGGGCAGCGGGATCGAGGCCGCGCGGCGCATCAAGCAGGCACTTCCGGCGGCCAAGATCGTCATGATGACCATTTCCGAGCGCGACGAAGATCTGTTCGAGGCGCTCCGCGCCGGCGCCGACGGGTATCTCCTGATGAGCACATCGGCCGAGCGGCTTCCGCACGCGATCCTTGGCGTGGCGTGCGGTGAGGCGGCGCTGCCTCGGCCCCTGACGGCGCGGCTGATCTCAGAGTTTCGGGAGCGCGGAGCGAAGCGTCGTGTGTTCGTCGCATCCGCCCAGGCGGAGGTCGAGCTGACGGCCCGCGAATTCGAGGTGCTCGAGCGTTTGCGCAAGCGCGAAACTACCGCCGAGGTCGCGGCCCATCTGGGCATCTCACAGGTGACCGTGCGCAGACACATGGCCTCCGTCCTGAGAAAGCTCGGAGTCCCGAACCGTCGCCGGGCCCTCGAAATGCTTGAGGAAGCAGGCCAAGCGGAAGCCCCCTGACGTCGACCGCGGTTGATGATTCTCGCATGGGCCCGCGGCCCAGTTGGGCCGCGGGCGGTCATGCGTGCCCCCGATCGCGGGCACGGCGACCGGCATCCCATCCGGTCTACGCCGCTCCGCGAAATATGTGTCACGGGTAGGTGACATGCGCTGCCTAGTGAGCCTTTCTCAATCGCGAAGCTCACTCGATCGCATAGTGACGAATCCTCGACGCAGAGTCACGCCAATGACGTAAACGATCGGTCGCGTCATTCGCGCGGGGGCTCGATCTGCCGTCAACCGGTGTGTATAACCGTCGCGATCGGACGATCGCAAGCCGGAAGGGGGCCTCACGATGTTGCAACAGGATGAATTGCCGCACCGGGCTGAGCTCGCCGTGGTCAGTGCGGCGAGTCTCGACCCACGTCGGAACGGATCAGGTCGAGCTTCTGGGCCACGGCAACTTCCGGCAAGCCTTGCGCAGCTCGGCGTTCGTGTGAGCGTCGTCATCGCGGCACTCAATGAAGCCGACAACCTGCCATACGTCTTCTCGCGACTCCCGGATGGGCTTCACGAGGTGATCCTCGTCGATGGTCATTCGGTCGATGACACGGTCGCGGTTGCCCGGAGACTGCGCCCGGATGTGCGGATCCTGACGCAGTCGGGGCGAGGCAAGGGCCGCGCGATGGCGGAGGGCTTCAACGCGTGCGCGGGGGAGATCATCGTGGCGCTCGATGCGGACGGGTCCACCGACCCGGCCGAGATCCCGCGCTTCGTTGCGGCACTGTGCAACGGAGCCGATTTCGTAAAGGGGTCCCGCTTCGCCCAAGGCGGCTTGAGCACGGACATCACTCGTGCTCGCAGCCTTGGCAACCGCGCGCTTGGTGCGGTGGTCAACGCCCTCTACGGCACGCACTACACGGATCTGTGCTACGGCTACAACGCGTTCTGGGCGCGCTGCTTGCCGTACCTCCGTGTCGACTGCGATGGGTTCGAGGTCGAGACACTGATGAACGTCCGAATCGCTAAGGCCGGGCTCATCGTGCACGAGGTCCCGAGCTACGAGCAGGTCCGGATGCATGGAGCGAGCAACCTGCACACAATCCGCGACGGCTCCCGTGTGCTGCGCACGATTGTGCGGGAGTGGGTGACGAGCGCCTCGCGAAAATCGTTCCTTCCGGAAATCACCTACCGCCGGCTCGGGTCATGAGAGTCGCGCTCGTCGCATCGAGCTTCTTACCGGAGCCTGGGCGACTAGAACGACGGGTTGATCAACTCGCACGCGGCTTGACAGAGCGAGGAGCACACGTAGAGATCCTCACGCAGGGATCGTCACAGCCGGCGGTCGAACACCTCGATCACATGACCATCCGGCGCTTTCCGACCGTGGTTGGTCCTTTGCGCTTCCCGGTCGCGCCGAAGCTCCGGGAACGTCTGCGTCTGACCTCGCACACGTTCGACGTCGTCGATGTCCATACCCGGCACCCCTCGCTTGCCTTGGCGGTCGCGAGCAGTCGAGCGAGTCGGCTGGTACTGACGCCCGACGTTCCGATCGCGGGCTTCCTCGGCTGGTCTCATGTCCGGGCGACCCGTGCGATCTTTGCCGCGGCGAGCCGAATCGTCTGCTCCTCCGAGGTGGAGCGGGACCTGCTCTGCCGAGCCGTTCCGAGCGCGGCGCGGAGGACGGAGGTTGTCGCGGACGGTGTCGACATCCCCGCGCTGATGGGCGCGGAGCCGTTCGAGGTCTCTGGAAGCGTTGTGCTGTCCGTCGACCGACTCGATCGCGCCACGGGGGTCGGACGAGCCATCGCGGCGCTGCCGAGTCTTGGTCCGGACTTCCGCCTGGTGGTGGTTGGCGATGGCCCGGCGCGGGAGCGGCTGTCCGCGTTTGCCAGCGATCTCCGCACCTCCTCACGCGTGCAGTTCGTCGGCGCCGTCCCGGACGCCCTGCTCTACCGCTGGCTGCGCACGGCCCGCGTAGTGGTCAGCCTGCCCTGCGAGCGCAGCTCGGGCTCGCTCGTCACGGAAGCGGTCGCGGCCGGCGTCCCAGTCGTTGCCTCGGACTTGCCGGTTCACCGGCGGATCGCGGAGCGGATCGCCGGCGGACACGTGATCTTCGTCTCACCGCGAGGATCGCCGCTCGATGTCGCAGATGCCATCGAGGAGGCCGCCGCCGCTCCGGAGAGCACGTACGCCGTCGTGGCTGGTCGGTCCGTCCCCGCGTGGGAGTCGATGGTCACCTCGACCTGGCAGCTCTATCGGTCATTGGTCGAGGGCTCAATCGCGGCCGACCGTGAGCGGGCACCCGCGGATGTGGTCGATCTGTCGGCGCAGCTGGCCGGCGGAACGAGGGTCTTTGCACGGCCGTTTGGATCTATGGAAACGCGAACCGAGTCGAACCCACCCAACGACACAACGCCCACGCACGAGCGTGAGTTCAGCATCCGGATGAATGGAGCTCGCCGGTGGCCATGAT
This sequence comes from uncultured Solirubrobacterales bacterium, assembly GCA_963834675.1. Classification (GTDB taxonomy): domain Bacteria; phylum Actinomycetota; class Thermoleophilia; order Solirubrobacterales; family Solirubrobacteraceae; genus Palsa-465. Next base: position 675,693 of record CAWICS010000004.1, on the reverse strand, counting down.
CCCCGGCAATATGAACCCGAGCGGGTCGGGGCGCCGGCTCGGTCCGGAGCTATATGAGGCACTCGCCAGGCTCGAGAGCCAGCGGGAATCTGATGAGCGTTCGACGGTGTCCAGGCTCGTTCACCAAGAGAGTCCGGGGCCGACTGCGGCGGTGAGCGTCGTCGTGACCAGCTCTGGGAATCTGTCCAGGCTAGAGCGCTGTGTGCGCTCGATTGTCGCCTCTGACTACGACGACTTCGAGGTCATCGTCGTCGACAATGGGCCGCGCTCGCTCGAGATGCCCAGGATGCTGCTGACGCGGTTCCCGGGGGAGCAAAGGCTTCGTTACCTAGAGCAGCCGTCTAGCCCGGTTTCGATCGCTCGGAACACTGGGTTGGCCAGGGTCGAGACCGAGGTCGTCGCGTTCACCGATGACGACATCATCGTGGATCGCCGATGGCTGCGTGCCGCCGTAGAGGCCTTGCTCAGCGACGGCGGGGTCGGGTGTGTGACCGGCGTCAGCGTTCCGCACGAAGGCAACACGGTGGACGTTATGCTGCCCGAACGCTGGCTCGGTTGGCGCGACGGACTTAGGCGGACGACCTACCGCTGTCTGGACTCGACGCCAGGGAGGCCAGCCCTTCCCCCCGCGGCGGCCGCCCTCGGCCCGGGGCTCAGCATCGTGATGCTGACGGAGGTGGGCCGTAGCGTCGGAGGATTTGACCCCGCATTGGGTCCCGCGACGCTGGCTTGCGGTGGCGAGTGCCTCGACCTTCTCATCCGGTTGCTTCGGAGAGGATATGCGCTGTCCTACGAGCCGCGGGCGATTGTCTGGCGCGAGCGTCCGGAGGATGCGCGGGGCCTGCGGCGTGAGGTGTACCGCCACGGCGTGGGGTGCGGTGCGGTGCTCGGCAAGCAGCTCATAGCCGGCCCAAGGCGGCGCAGCGCGCTCCGTGTCATTCCGGCCGAAGCGCATCAATCAGTCGACGCTGTGACGCGTGAGACGCGCGACCGGCCGACTCCGCAGGCTCGCCATCTCCGCTGGCTCAGGCGGCTCGGCATGCTCGTCGGTCCGATTGCCTATCTCGCCAGCGCGATCATCGCTCGCGCGCGCCTCCTGACCGAGCCTGCGCCGCCGAGCTCGCGGCCGGTTCGAGCCGTGCGGCGGATGGTTGTAGGAAGTGACACGGTCAATGTCGTCTGGTTCAAAGAGAGCCAGACCCCACGGGTCCGGTTCGCCTGGCGGCGGGCCGACACGAGCGATACGCAGCGACACTCGAGCGAGCTGGCGCTTGCGTCGGCGCTTGCCATCGCGCGACCGGCCACGACCCCGTCCGGGCATCTCCGGATCACCGTCGTTGTGCCGGCTCGCAATGCCGAGGCCTGGATCGTGTCGTGTCTGCGCGCGATACGGGCCAATGGTCCCGCCGAAGTCATCCTGGTCGACGGTGAGTCAACTGACCATACGGTCGAGCTTGCTCGACCGTGGGTGGATAAGGTCATCTCCGATCGTGGGGCCGGCGTCGCCGCCGCGCGGATGATTGGTGTCGCCTGTGCATCGCAGCCCTGGATCGCGTTTATCGACGCCGACGTCGTACTGCCGGCGACCGCACTGCGCGACCTCGACCGGGAAAGGTGCGACCGCGGGCTCGTTGCCCTCCAAGCAGGGCTTCAGAGCGTCGGCGACGGCGACTACTGGAGCCAGTCGCTAGCCGATCACCACAACCAGGGTCAAAGCAAGCACTGGTTCGGCGTCTGTGCCACTCTGATCGCGCGCGACGTCCTGCTGGCGCATCCGCTGGACGCGGCGCTGAGCTCGGGCGAGGACGTGGATCTGCGGATTCGCCTGGCCAAGGCCGGATTCCGCGTGGGGGTCTCGAACACCATGGTCTGCCGGCACCGCTTCGCGAACGGGTTCGGGTTCGCCCGCCGGCAATGGACCGCTGACGGGGCCGGACTGGGCCGCATGGTGCGAAAGCACGGCCGCGCCGCTGTCGTCAGCGCGATGATGCCCTTCGGCGCGGCGGCGTTCGGTGTCCTGCGCGGAATGAGCCAAACGCTGCGGCCGTGGCCGTATTTCGTCGGCTTCGCCGTCGGCAACTACATGGGCCTCTGGCGGGGACTCCTCGATCGTGGCGTCCCGATCGTCTCCCCAGGCCGGGCGGTGCTTGTGAGCGCCGCGCTGTTGTGGCTCCTCGCCATGCCTGCAGCACTCACGGTCGCGGCGGCCGCCGTCGCGTTCTCGATGACCAGGCTCGGGCGGGATGCCTACGAAGGTCACCTGCTGCTGTTGACCTTGACGATCTTAGCTATCGCGATTCCGTTTGAAGTCGGCCGGGGTGCAGGGAGCGGTCGCTTCGCTGCCGCTGCGCGGCGTCTTGCACCGTTCACCGCGCTGGGGATGGCCATTGGGTTGATCCTCAGCGGACTGCGGCTCGCCAGAGTCGTGGGGCTATGACACACAACCACCAGGGGGGAGCAAGTCAACCATGCAAGCAGTCGTCAAAAAGAGGGGGGCAAGCTATATGCATCGCCACGTGAGCCAACGTCGGTCCGTCTGGTTGCCACTACTCATATGCTCGGTGGCGATCGGGGCGTTTCCGGCCGTGGCCGAGGCGGCCACGCCGGCGACGTCCTGCACGGCCGCTCCGGCGAGTAATCCTTGCTACAACACCGCGCCGGCGATCGTGCCGCCGGCGGGTGCGCCCGCGACGGAGGTCAGCAGTCCGAAGGTAGGGATATACCTTCAAGTGAACCCAGGCGCGTGGACCCCACCGCAGCCGTATCCCTCGGTTCAGTGGACACAGAACTGCAATCTCACGGCGGTTCCCGCGAACAATGGGACACCGATCGCCGGAGCGATCAACAGGACCTACCAGATCGCGGATTCCGACACCGGGCACGCGCTGTGTGTCATCTTCGACACCGGGGGTGTCGAGATGGTCCTCGGACCGACCGGCACAGTCGCGCCTTCAGCGCCATTCCTGCAGACTCCACCGAGTGCGCCAACCATCTCGGGTTCTACCGTACAGGGGCAGACGTTGACGGCCACCTCGGGACGGTGGCGCGGGACGGGAGCCGCGACCGGGGGCATCACATACACGTATCAGTGGAAGCGGTGCAACAGCGCCGGTGGCGCCTGCGGCAAGCCGTTCACCCCGCCGAGCGCCTCGTCCACTTACGTCCTCCAGCCGTCCGATGTCGGGCACACGATGCAGGTCCTAGTCACCGCCACGAACTCGGTCGGCAGCACCCAGGCGGGCGCTAAGCAGGCCACCGCCGTGGTCACAGCGCCGAGCGGATCGCCGCCGGCGCCGCCGACCGGCTCCGGGGGCCAGGGCGGATCGAACCACAACGGTGGCGGTCAGACGGGTGGACACGGCGGGTCGCCGACCGGAGGGAACTCCGTAAACATTCGCGCGCTCCTGATGAACGCGCTCGCAGTGCATGGAAAGGGTGGACGGATCCGCGCATTGCTGAAGCACGGCGGCTACGCGCTCTCATTCGCGGCGCCATCGGCTGGTCGTCTTGTGATCTCCTGGTATCGCCTCAACCATGGCCACAGGGCACTCATCGCCACCGCGACCGTCTTGTTCCACAAGTCGGGAACGGCACGGATCAAGCTCCTGCTCACCGGGAAGGGCCGGGGGCTGCTGGCTCGTGGCAGCAGGATGAAGGTCACCGCGAGCGGCGCCTTCACGCCAACGGGCAGAGGGACCGTCAGCGCAGCCAGAGTTATCACGCTGAAGCCGTAAAGGTCCCCCCACACGCGCCGGCGGCCCGGGATCCAGGTAGAGCCGCCGGCGCTTCCCGTGGTGAGCTATCGCTTCAGGGAAACGCGTCAAGGAAGCGGGTGCAGGGGCGAGCGAATCTCGAGCCCGGTCTGTGAAGGCCGGGCTCGAATCGTGTCAGGGGCTACAGTAGCCGCCCCGCGCCGAACGGTGATTCTGTCGGCTCTGGTGCGCCGAACCGCCCACTCGATCAGCGAGGAGCGTCGAGCGGCAGTTCTCCGCCAACCGCGCCAGTATTCACCCCCAGTCTCCTGGCACTCGCCGACGCGCGAGGCGAGTGCCACGATCACCCGGCTCCGGGCGAGACTCGTGGCATTCCAGCCGCGCAGGACGCCGAGCGTCAGGCTTGTCAGCTTCCCAGCCGAGACGGCCGGGGAATCAATCGTCTAGCGCACGCGAAGCAGATCGGTCATCGCGTTTGTGCAGGGGCACGCGGCCGACCCGAGCCTGGGCAAGTCCCAGAGATCTTCGATTGTGCGTAGCAACGAATAGTGATCGTAGGGAACTGTCGACCGAGCGCCGGCCCGGGCACCAGGACCTGTGATCAGCGTGAGTATGTGCCCGCCCTCGGCAACGTTGCAGCATCCCGAGTTGGTTTCCCCCTCGTCCCAGGTCAGAAAAAGAATGCCGGTCGGGCCGAGCTCCGACAGGATGCCCGGAAGCACCGAGCGAAGATAGTGATCGCCGGCGTAGGTGCCGCAATTGTGCATGTCGTGACACAAACTTGGACTGATCCATACGAACTTGGGCAGGGCGTGGCGCGCTAGGTCGCGATTCAGCTCGGTGGCGGGGACGATGGAACGGCAGCGGTCGCGATTGCCGGACACATCCCGGTAGTACATGAACGGATCATGCCTGCGGACATAGCCCCCGCTCGACTCCGTGAACGAACAGGCCGAGGGCAGGTCCTCCATGTACGCCTTCCAGGAGATACCCGCCGTAGTTAGCTCGTCGATGAGATTTCGGCGCGACAGAGAACACGTCATGCAATCGCTTCCCGCGAACCCGAACGTCGACCCGCCGGTGAGCGCGAGATAGTTTGGGAGCGATGGATGAGCTACCGCGTGGTAGTTTGCCGCTACGGCGCTCTGGGCAATCAGGGAGTTGATGTACGGTGCGGCCGGACGGCCGACGATCTCATCGTATTCCCGGTTCTCGAGAACGACGACGACGATGCGTGACACTCCAAGCCGCGACGCCTGGTGCGTAGTATGCGCAGACGACTCGCTGCCGCAGCCCGCCGCAGCCGAAAGTAAGAAAGTCACGATCGTCAACCATGTGAGGCTCCTCACACGAAGCGTCGTGTGCCCAATCCCGCGGGGCATCCACGCATGCTATATGATGGGTGGCGAGGGCGATCAAAGGTTAGGTTAACGCTGTTTGTAGGACGAGTGAACGCGGGGGCGCGGGTGCACGAAATCACCGTCGAAGACAAAGAGGTGCGGCGGGCGGAGGGTCGGAACGCAACGGTCGTCGTGTGTGCGTTCACCTCGCGCCGGCTTGATCAAACGGTTGACTGCGTGCGGTCGGTTCTCCAGCAGGACCCGCCGCCCCTTCAGACCGTCGTAGTCGTCGACCACAACGAAGCGTTGCAAGCAGCTCTGCGAGATCGCTTGCCTGATGAGGTCGAAGTCGTGGCAAACGAAGGCGGCCGAGGGCTCTCATCAGCCCGCAATACGGCCATCCGCCGCTGTCGCGGCGAGTACATCGTGTTCATCGACGATGACGCGATCGCACACGAGCACTGGCTCGCGGGGCTCCTCTCGCCGTTCGGCGACACGGCCGTGGTCGGGGTGGGGGGCCATGCTCATCCGCTCTGGGAGGCGCGCGCACCCGAATGGCTGCCGCCGGAACTGCTTTGGGTGGTGGGGTGCTCCTATGAGGGACTTCCCGAGTGTGGAGACGTGCGGAATCCTCTGGGCTGCAATATGGCCTTCCGCGCTGATCTGTTTGACTGGGTGGGAATGTTCAACCCCGGCATCGGACGCCTCGGCAGCTTGCCCTTGGGTTGTGAGGAGACTGAGTTCTGCCTGCGCGCGGCTCGAGCCACGCCCGGTGCCCGGATCGTCCTGACCAACGGAGCGGAGATCGACCACCGGGTTCCCGCCGCGCGCGCCCGGGCAAGCTACCTGTTGCGTCGCTGTTACTTCGAAGGCATTTCGAAGGCGCTCGTGCGCCGGCTGGGAGATCGGAGCTCGCTGGCGACCGAACGCAGCTACCTTCGACATGCGCTGCCGCAACGGCTCAGGACCAGCGTGCATCGAGCGCTCGCCGGTCGCGGCGTGCGGGCTGCGGTTGGACAGGTGGGTGCGGTCCTGGGCGCGCTCGCCGCGGCGAGCAGCGGTTACCTCGTCGGCGTGATCGTTTTTGGCGTCCGGCCCCCCGCGGGCGTCCCGTCGACTCCGGGGTTGGCGAGCGCCGCTCCCGTAGCGAACGCGGCCTCGCCGGGCACGACGGGAGTTGAGGCCGGCTGGTAGTCAGCCGCGATGCTTGGCGCGCCGGTGCGAAGGCGGCAGCCAGTGGTAGATCGCGTAGTCGGGAGTGAGGTAAACCGCTCGGAACCTGGGGTCCGCCTCCACCAGGCGTTGCATTGCCCCGATCAGGTGGGGCTGGTTGTAGAACAAGGTCGCCGCGGCCACGTCTCCACGCCCGAACACGACGTAGACGCCTCCCCGAGCGCGGCCCCAATTGTGGTCACCTGGCTCGAGGAAGTCCGCGGCGGTCGGGGGCTTCGCGCTCGGGACCGCAGCGTTTCGCCAGCGCAGAGTCGCCGAGTGGGTAAATCCGCCCCCCGGAAAGCCGCCATAGATCTTGGCCGGCGCGAGATGATCGGAGATGTAGCGATAGCCCGCGATCTCTCCAGGGGAAACGTAGTCATAGAGCTCGTTGCCGTAGTGGGTGAGGATGTGTACCGGTGCCATGATCGTGACCGTCGCTGCTACGGCGGCGAGGATGGTTCGCCGATTCGACGTTGCCGCGATGATCATTCCGAGCGCTGGCAGGCTGAACAGTTCGGTTCGGATCAGCATCTCGCCGCCGTAGACCGAGACCGGCCCCACCAGCACGGTTGCCACGAACAGCGTGATCGGAAACCGCAACTGCGGTGAGAGCGACCGCCACAGTGCGATCGGCTTGCGCGCTCGAGGACGCGGCAATTGCGCGAGCACGGCCACCAGGCCGAGGAGGAACACGATCGCGGTAACCCCGACGCGAGCGCGACTCACGGTCAGGTGTGCGCCGCTTCCACTGATCCGGCCCGAGACATTCGTCTGCAGAAAGTCCCCCGCCGCGAACACTGTCTGGAGGAGACGATGGCCGTAGAACTCGTAGAAGGAGGCCGCCGCATAAGCCTGCCATGCCACGAACACGAGAACGCACAGGAGGAGGAGCGTCGGCCGGCGCAGCTGGCGTGTCAAGGTGAGCCCCGCCATCACGAACAGTGCTACGAGCGCACTGAGAACGTGCGTGGCGACGATCAACGTGAAGAGCAACAGGGTGATGGCACCGGTCAGACCGTCGAAGGTGCCCTCCCGACGCAACGCCGCGTGGGCGAGCACGATCAGGAGACCGAGATAGAACAAGAACGCAAGCGCCTGGGGACTGAAATAGTCTTGGTTGGTCCATTGAAAGACGACGAACAGCCAGAGTCCAGCCACCCACCCGGCATCGGCGCCGAGCGAACCCTGGGCGAACGTACCGCGACGAAGTCCTGGCCACGAACGGCCGGTCGCCATCAGCATTAGCGCGGACAGCGGCAGCAGGTACAGAGCCATTATCAAGGTCGGGAAGAAAGCCATCATCGTGGTCGGCGAAACTGAGGTGACGCGCTGAACTCCGGCCATTAGCAGCGGGAACAATGGCCAGTTGTGGTAGACGAACAGGCGCGGAAGCAGGCCCTGCCCACGGACTACAGGGTCGACATACCCGTAGCTGAGGTAACCGGTCCGAAATCGCGGAGTCCCCTCGAGCACGTACGGGGTGAGCCATACCAGCATGAGGAACGCGCTCACATATACGAGGACCAGGATCGGCCTGGATGGCCGACGGCCCCACTCGATCGCTGACGCAACCCCGAGGCCTGCCAGCCCTAGGTAGTACGAACCCGGCAGGCTATGGAGCAGGCCATAGCCGTCGAGTCTCAAGCGGGCGCCGGCCAGCGAGACGATGCCGAGGGCCAACGCCGCGCCAGCAACCGCAGGCGACGCGAATAGATCGGCCAGGGTCCGTGCGTCTGGCGCCAGTGAGATGACGGTGGGCCGCGGCTTCGTCAGCATGGTGAGAGACTACGTCCCCTGATGGCATGGATATTCGACTTACACGGCCTGGCAAGCCTCGCGGTTGATGACGATCGAGACCACATATCTCGGTATCTCGAATCGAACATGGATCCATACGAGCCGAGCGTCGGGATGGTTCCTGAAGAAACCGACGTCGTGCTTACCCCCAACGACGGAATCCTATCTCGAAAGCTGTGTGATGTCCACGGTCCCGCTGGGGACGGGCGTCGCACTGCCTCGGACGGTCAACGCTGTTACCTATTGCACGGCAACTCCCGCTTCGAACTACCCGCTTTTGACCGCCAGCCAGAACGGCTGCGACTTTCATATGACACGAAGTTTCCGCTCTGGGCGGCGTTCCCTGAGGTGCGCGCGTTGCTGCAACTTGCTACAATCAGCCATCGGGCGATCACTGTGCACGGTGCCGCAGTGCAGGTTGGAGAGGGCGGTCTGGTGGTATGTGGCTGGTCTGAGAGCGGCAAGACGGAAACGGCGTTGGCTCTCGCCGAGGCAGGGGCCCGTTTCATCTCCGACAAGTGGACGATCATCGACCGCACCGCCCGCATTCACCCGTTCCCGGTTGCGGTAGGGATACGTGACTGGGTGCTTGACTATCTCCCGCGCCTGCGGGGGTATCTTCGGTCTTCCGACCGAGCCCGATTGCGTGTTTCTCGGGCGATGCGCGCCGCATTGCCACGGCTCGCTTGGGCGACGGCCGGTCCGAGGGGCGTCGCCGTGGAGTCACAGCTGGACCGAGCGCTTACCCTCGTGAGCCGGCTGGCGCTGCGTCAGACCGAAGTGGCGGCCGTGTACGGCTCGCCACGAGATCCGTTACGAGTGCCCCAGTTGAACACGCTGGTCCTGCTCACCACGGTTTCCGAGGATCCGGTGAGCGTCCACCCGGTCGATGTGGGCTGGGCGGCTCGAAGGCTTGCAGTGTCGGCCGCGTATGAGCGCAGAGCGCTGTATGAGTTCGACGCTCGAACGCGCTACGGCACCGGCAAACTCGGACCGACCGCGCTGGACCGCGTGCCCGGCGATGAGGCCGAGCTTCTCCGAGGGGTTCTCGATGGCGTCCAGCTTCTTGAGGTGAAGGCCCCGTTCCCGACGGACCCACGGAAGGTTGCCGATGCCCTGGCGCGATGGTGCTGACGCCCGGGCGACCAACGCGGATCGGTACTCCATCGCCCCCGGGATCATCGTCTCGATCCAAGGCACCCGGACCGCGCGGGCTCACTTTCGCGCCGAGTATGCATCGTCCGCGCTCGGCGCCGACCCGACCGCTCCGGTTCTCGAGGCAACCGTCGGGGCGGGCCTGCGCGTCGGCCGCGACAGGCGCGCTCCGGAACTCTCGGGAGTGCACAAGCTCGCGCGTTGGCGCGCCTACATCGCGGCGCAGCCCGATGATCCCACGATGCGCGTATCGGTGGATGTGCGCGGACCACTCGGCCTCAGCCTGGTCCAGAGCTATGTCGTAGAGCCGCTGGTTTCCCTCGCCGCGATCCGCGCAGGGTCGGTGCTCCTACCCAGCGGCGCGATCGCGCGGGGTGGGAGGGCGCTGCTTCTGATCGGGCGCTCCCGCAGCGGCAAGAGCAGCCTGGCAGCGCGAGCTCTGGCATCAGGCCTTCGGATTCTCGGTGACGATCAGATCCTCGTGAGTCCAGAACGCGGCTGTTTGCCGTTTCCACGCCGGCTGCGCCTCTACCCGGACCTGGCCAGGACGGCGCCCGCCGCGTTTGCGGCACTGCCACCCGCCACACGAAACGCGCTGACCATTCTCGGTGGTGTCAACACCGTGACCCGGGGCTTCGTAGCACCTCCGGTTAGGGTCAGCGCGGCAAAACTCGGCGCCGGCATCGCCCACATCGGATTACCGGTTGGCGAAGTCGTCGTGATTCGGCGCGCGCAGGTCGACGCGTTGGCTGTTCAACCGCTCGACCGCACCGAGCTCGCCGAGGATGTCGAACAGGTCCTACTGAACCAGCGAGCGGAGATCTTCAGAGTGCAGGGCCTGCGAACCTCGTTTGCGCCGCTGCTCGCGCGCGAAGCGACAATGATCTCCCGCGCGTTGGGCGATGCGCCCGCCCGACGAGTATCGGTACCCGCCTGCTGGTCCGCTGAGCGCGCGGTCGGAGAGCTAGCCCGCGAGCTCGCGTTCGAGCGATGAGTTACGTCGCGCGATTCACGAGCATTCGCCAGGTACCGCTGTACCGCAGTTCGTTCGCGCTGATGCTCACGACGGGCCTCAACGGCATCCTCGGGTTCGCATACTGGATCCTGGCAGCTCGCCTTTACCCGGCCGGCGCGGTGGCCGTCGGGGCGGGGGCAATCAGTGCCATGACCCTGGTCTCGAGTCTCGGGTGGATCGGTCTGCAGTACGTCCTGCTGCGCTTCGTCCCGGTGGCGGGCGATTCACAGGCTCGATTGGTTCGGCTCACCTACGGTGCGGCGATCGCGATCGGACTCGTCTCGGCCGGCGTGTTCCTGGCTGGCTTCGCACAGCTGGCGGGCCTCGGGTTGCTGACCAAGAGTCCGCTCCCGGTGGCGCTCTTCGCCGTGTCAGTCGTTCTCTGGATCCTGTTCTCCCTCCAGGACCCGGTCCTGATCGGTCTGCGCCGCGCCGGTTGGGTCCCTGTGGAGAACACCACGTTCGGCGTCATCAAGGCCTTCCTGCTCGTCGTGCTCGCGGGGACGGCAAGTGCCTGGGCGATCCTTGGCGCCTGGGTGCTGGGCCTGGTCGGTCTCGTGGTCGCCATCAACGGTGCGTTGTTCGGGCATCTACTGAGACAAGAGCGCGGGGTGCCTTCTCGGTTGCCGCACCGACGGAAGCTGCTGCGCTTCGCCACCGGCCATCATTTCGTCGCCCTTACTGCGGCAGTCCCCGACTCCCTCGTATCGCTGCTCGTACTGGCGTTCATGCCAGGAGCGGCCAACGCGTACTACTACGCCGCGTGGGCGGTGAGCTTCTCACTTCGGTTGTTGGCCGTGAACATGTCGAGCGCTCTCACCGTGGAGGGGGCATTGGCCGAAGCCAAGGTCCGTTCGCTCGTCCGGCAGGTGAGCCGGCTGGCGTTTGCCGTCGTGATTCCGCTTGTCGTCGTGGTGGTCGCCTTCGCGGACTCGATCATGCGCGCCTTCGGCTCGGAGTACGTACACGCCGCCACCCTGCTACGGCTGTTCGCGCTTGCGCTCATTCCGTTCACGGTCGCCAACTTCGTCATCGCGGTGGAGCGGATTCGCCAACGGGTGGGGCCCGCGCTCCTGATCGCTGCGGTTTCGACGCTCACCACGATCGGCCTGGACCTGTGGCTGATACCGAAGGTAGGGCTCTCGGGAGCGGGATGGGGATGGCTCCTCGGGCAGACCATTGGTGCGCTGGTTGCGACGTGGGTGGTGGCGCGCCGGGAGTTCGCCTCGTCATCAGCCCGTCAGGACACGGTGCCGATCCACACCCACTTCACGTAGACGTGGCCGGAGTCGCCGTCGTTCCTGGCAAGAGGCTCCACCTGTAGCAGCCAGCGCTCGGGGCCGGACCAGACCTGGTTCGTACTCGTCCCAACCAGCTGGCCGTCGACGTAATAGGACCGGAAGCCGGGACCCCAGGTCTGCGTGTAGACGTGCCACTGGGTGGGATCGAAGCCGGCGGCCACGGATTGGATGTTGAACGCGTCCTGTGCCCCCGTCCCCCCAAAGTGTGCGTATCCCGAGAAGTCGAGCGCGTTCAGGTCTGCCTCGGGATAGTCGGATTCTGCACTCCGTGACTCTCCGTCGCTCTGGGGCCACAGCATCGGGGCCTGGTGAAAGTCGTCCAGGTTGTGAGAGTCGGATGGCGCCAACCGCTCGCAGAACGACCACGCGCCATACGTCTGGTATTGGTTGCCGCCCGGCAGGGGTGAAGGAGCGGCGCCCACCGGGTTGCCCTGCGCATCGGTGTGCAGGTAGAAGTCGAGCACCCCATCGTGAACGGATAGGACGGTAGACGGCTCGTAACCCTGGGCGCTACCGGAGTACGTGGAAGGGGCTCCGTCGGGGTAGCCCGTCCAGCCCATGCCATGGTCACCGACGTAGACGATCTGAGCGTTGCCCGCTTGTGCGAACGAACCGACGGGTGCTGCCTTCGTGAACGTGTCCATCCCCTCGAGTGCATAGGTGTCCCCACTAAGCGATTGCGTGCTTCCCGGAGGGCCGCTCGGACACGGGTCGGGGCTGGATGGCGGAGCTGCGACGGGACCAACCGGGACCGGCGCTGTTGGCTGGTGACGGCGGGGGTGTCGGTGCCGATGGCGACGGTGGCCGACATGCCGGCGGTGGTGACGGGGGCTTGGGCGGTGAGCCCGATGCTCCCGACCCCACACGGTCGCGGCGCCGGTGGACAGCGCCGCCACTGCCAGGGCGATGAGTATGCAGAATCGTCTCATTGGTTTGGGCTCCTCATCGCACCGGTGCGGTCATCCGGTTTCGGCTCAGAACCCGAACTTCCCCACCATCGAATTGGCCAACGCGGCATTGCCGAGCAGTGGGAGGTGCAGCAGGTCCTCGGTGGTTCGCAGCAGCGAGTAATGGTTATACGACGTCCCGTCCCTCACCGCGTGCGTGTACGGCGAGATGACGATGCACGGGACCTGGTTGCCGCTCGATCCGGAGTTTTCATCCCAGACTATGAAGATGGCGGTGGTGCCGGTCTGATAGGCCGAGCTGGCCAAGAGGATCGGAACGAACCGCTGGAGGAAGTTGTCTCCGTCAGAGATCGTTCCGTCGTGCATGTCGTCGGTCAGGTTCGGCGTCACCAGGGTGAATTGTGCGCGCAGGTCGGACGCCGCGCCGAGCGGTGTGTCGTAGCTGCCGCAGGCTCCCCCGAGGTTCGTGTAGTACGCCTCCGGGTTGTGCCTCGCCGCATACTGACCCGAATCGGAGGTGTCGCAGTTTGATGGCATGCTCTCCTCGAGCGATTGGGAGGCGCCGCCCGGTAGCTCGCTGAAGATGCTAGGCACGCTCAGCGCGTGGCTGGAGGGGCCGCCATCATCCGTGATGCCTTGATCCCCGCCGCTGGTCAGTGCGATGTAGTTGGGAAGGCTTGGATGCGAGATCGCGGAGTAGTTGGTGGCTAACCCGTACGTGTTCGCGAGGCTGTTGATGTAGGGAGCCGAGCTGGAGCCGATGATCGATCCGTAGTCCTGGTTCTCCATCAAGATCCAGATGACGTGCTGGATCTTCCCGGTGCTCGCCGCCGGTGCAGTCCCGCGTGCCGGGGGTGGTGCCGGCGGGTGGCGCCGGCCATGACGGGTTGGGTGGTGACGGCGGTGCCGCGGATCCCGGCGCCGATGCGCCCGGGGACGATGGCCGCGGCGATGATGGGGGCGGACCTGTCGATGTCCCGGGCCAGGACGCTGGTCGTGGCCCCACACGTTGGCGGCGCCGGCAAGCAGCGCAGCCAGGGCAAGACCAACGAGAATCCCGATTCGCCTCACTGGTTCAACTCCTGCGTGGTCGCCGAGGACGCCGCGCGGGTTCGCCCGCTACGACGGGAGACTCGGCCAGGCAGGGACACGCGCAAGTCTCGTTGCCTGATCCTTTGGCGATCAGCGTGGTCATCGGTGTCTTCGGTATGGCGTCGCGCGCCTTTTGGCGCTTGTCAACGGCGAACGGACCCGCTCAGGAAATCGTCAGGCGCGTGGTTCGCCGCTGACGTGGTCGTGCAACCTACCACGCCCGGTTGACATGCGTCCCGAGGGTGTCGCGCCGACGGTCCGAAATGGCTCTGAGCCGGTGGCGGGACCGCCCGCCGGTATGCGGACCGCGAGCGACTGTGGCAAGCCGTGTGAGACGGGGTCCATGTTGCCGGACTCGACGATCCCAGGGTCCACAACGGTGGCGTTGCTCGCCAATGCCCGCGGATCACTGGTGTGCACCGATCCAGACCCACTTCACGAGCGCGTGCCCGGCTCCGGCGCCACCCTGCTCCGATGGCTCGATCTGCAGTTGCCAGCGCTCGGGAGAAGACCAGATGCGATTGGTGCTGTTCCCGACCAGTTTGCCGTCGACGTAATAGGCACGCAGTCCGGGTCCCCAGACTTGGGTATAGACGTGCCATCGGGTGGGATCGAAGTGTGCATCGATGGATTGGATGTTGAACACGTCCTGCGATCCGCCGCCGCCGTAGTGAGCATGCCCGGAGAAGTCGCGGGCGTTCAGGTCCGCCTCGGGAAAATCGGACTCCGCCCATTGCCAATCGTTGAAGCGCTGCGGCCACAGCAGTGGGGCCTGATGAAAGTCCGCAAGGTGGTGATGATCGGCTGGGGCGATCCTCTCGCAGAACGTCCACACCCCATAGGTCTGGTACCGGTTCCCCGCGGGGAGTGGCGAGGGGTCGGCGCCGACCGGATGCCCCCGCGAGTCGCGGTGCAAGTAGTAGTCGAGAAGGCCGTCGTGGACCGACTGAACCGTCGAGGGCTGATAACCCTCCGCACGACCGGAGTGGGTCGACGGCCAGCCATCGGGATACTCGGTCCAGCTCATTCCATGGTCCCCCCTGTACACGACCCGATCAGGACTGGAGGACGCGAAGGACCCGAGCGGAGCTGACTTGCCAAAGGTGTCCCACCCTTCGCGGGGATAGCCCTTGCCACCGACAACCAGCGTGCGACCTGGAGCGCTCGGACACCGGTTGGCCGGGGGCCGCTCGACCTGGCGCGGCGCCGAGTCCTTCGCACCCGGAACCGCGTGCGCGCCGCCGAACAGGCCTCCGGCGATCACCGCCAGCAGTACGTAGAGTCTCCAGGTCACACGTCACCTGCGCACGGAGCTATCACGGTACGTTCCGTGCGGTACGCCGACCGGCGTACGGCCGCGTGGGCCCGGGGATGGTCGTGTCCGGCCACCGCGTCATCCCACGCTCTGCTCCCCGGGGCGCAGCATCTCGAGTGCCGCCAGTTGCGGGCGCGGGCGACGCCGGTACCCGGCCGCGGCTTGAACGCTCGAGTGACGCCATTTTGTGCCCCCACGCACCGTTGGGACGCCCTCCTCATTGAGGCGGTCCGCGATCGCCTGCAGCGTCATGCCTTCAGCGCGCATGCGGGCGATTCGCCGCCCGAGCTCCGGGTCGTCCGCCACGGCCGGCCGTCCGGCCGCGCGGCCGCTGAGGCGCGCTGCTTGGAGCCCATTCCGGGTACGTTCGCTGATCCGGTTTCGCTCCCACCGCGACACGCCGATGAGCAGAGCTGCCGCCAGATGGCCACCCTCGTCCCCGGTATCGAACGCGTCAGCCGACGACACGAACCGAACGTCGATTCGAATCAGGCGCTCAATGATGTCACCGAGCTCGCCAACCGAGGAGGTGACTCGTGAGAGCTCGACCACAACGAGCCCTTTTGCAACGCCGCTGCTGATCAGATCGAGCACGTAGTTGAAACCCGGTCGCTCGATGCTCTTGCCCGTCGCCGGCCTGCGCTCGCCGACGACCTCAATCAGGGCAAAGCCCCGGCGCCGGCACTCAAGCGTGATCACCGCGGTCTGTTGCTTGAGCTCGAGTGCCGCGGCCGCCCCATCACACACGCAGCTGGCGTAACCGATGACCGGGAGCCGCACCGGGAGCGGCACCGCTTCCCCGACCGCTTCGGCGGCTTCCCATCGCGTATCGACCGCACCCGCCCATTCCATCTGTATCTGTTCGCCCATCTTTCGCCCCTCATCGCATTTGAACCGCCATCACCGCGAGGCTGAACCAGGTCCCTGGCCCGCGGTCGCCCAACTTCGACCCCCGCTGGAGCCGAGCCGGGTCCATGCGACGACCACGTGTGATCGTCGAGATGGCGGAGCTAGCCAGGTCGCTCGAGGCAGCGGGCCTCGAGACTCCGCGAATGAGCAGTCGCCAGTGCGATGTACCACGAGCAGCTCGCCACGGTCAGCGCGAACGCCGTCATCACGAGCAGCGAGGAGGGCGCTCCTGCCGCGCCCGAGGAGGATGCGCCGCCGCCCTGGGGACCGCGCCGACCACCCGGCGGTGGAGTCGTGGAGAGCTCGGTTTCCGGGGGCGTATCGGGGCCCGCTGCGGATGTTTCGAAGCGCCCGCCAGCTCGGTGGCCGCGACGGGCCGAGGCTGGCGGGTCGAGTGCTGGCAGCGGCGATGAATGCGCGCCAACGTTGGCCGAGAACCATGTGGAGCCACCGGCCGCGCCGGCCCCGGCGAAGATCGCCATTTTCGGGTTGCGGAGGAGCATCACGGCTGAGCCCAGGGGCGGTGGCGGAAGGGGCGCGTCCTCCGTTGAGCCGTGGGGATAGCCCCGCGCGCTCCCACGTGCGCCACCAATGTCGGCGCCGGCGAGATGGTTCATGAGTGCGGCAGCACCCTCGCTCGGCCCGGCCGTGGCGGGTGGGCCCGGAATCGTGCCATTTCCCGAGGACCCGGAGGCGCTCTGAAGCGGCCGCGTATCGCTCGACCCGCTAGACCCACTCACTGAGCTGTGAGCCGAGGGCGCAGTCCCTGATGCATCCCCACCGTCCTGCCGAGGGGAGGCTCCCGACGAATTCGCCGCGATGGCACTGACCGGGACGCTCGCCCCCGACGACCCCGCGCCGTTCTGACCAGTCCCGGGTGGCAACGAGCCAGCGCCCACGACGGGTGTGGCCGCACACGATGGCACCGCCGGTCCCGATGAGCCGCCGGAAGTGGCCGCTACCGAGGGAGTTTGGCCGGCGGCGGGCGAAGCCGCTCCACTAGACACCACGGCCGGCGCGGTTCCCGCACCCGAGCACGACTGGCTGGTCGTTCCCGACGGCGCTGGCGGGGTGGTCGGCGACGGGGTGCTCGTCGCCGACGAGCCCGAGGCAGAGCCGGTGGGCGGCGGGGATGCCCCACTCGGTGGCGTCGGCGTCGGCGTCGTGGTCGGAGGCGAGGGCGCTGGCGGGGACGGCGGAGTTGTCGTCGCGATCGCCGGCAAGGCTGCCGGTGGGGTGATCGTCTGTGCCGGAGGCGCCGGCGTGGCGGTGGGGGAAGACGATGCGTTTCCTGAGCCACTGGGCGCGCTCGTCGTAAGGTCGGCAGTTAGCTGCGCGGCGCTCGGAGCGGCGCCGACGATCGCAGCGGCCTCCGCCTGGGGTCCGGAACTCGCGGACGCACTCGCACACAGTGGCACGAGCAGGACAGAGGCGGCGCCAAGGATGGCAGCGAACGACCTCGGCCGAACTGCGAGGACCTGCCTTCGGCCGAGGCGCGCCTTGGGTGGAGCTTGCGCCCTCACCTGAGCGAGACACTCCTCGTTACCACGCGGTGATGAGCCGCCGCGTCAAGCGCGGAGAACCGGAGAACAAGCCGCGCGGAACTCGTGCCGCTCAGCGCCCCCGGTGGCAGCGCGAGCAGAATCTGGCTGTATGGCCGAGGGATCTGCGATTCGGTCTCGTAGAACGATGCCACGCGCCGGAGCTGCCGGCCACGGGCGAGCCAGGCGGTCACGGTAACGTCGCAAGCCCTCGAGCAGTGCACGGCTACGCGAATCCCGGGGCGTGTCGCCGTCGCCACCGAGGCAGGGAGCGGCCGGGCGTCGAAGGTCAGCGGGGGGCCGGCGAGGCTTGCGGCTCGCGCCGAACCGCCGTGACGGATGGCGGCGATGCCGGCGGGCGCGGTCCCTGCATGGTGACAAGCCGTCGTACCGCTGTCGACGATCTTGCCGCTGGTCGTAACGAACTCCCACGAATAGCTAGTCGCGTGGAGGGTCAGGGCGAGTACCCCGTAATCGCTGGCATCCGCCGCCTCCAAAGTGGACGGGTGGGCGCTCAGCGGGTTCAGGCTCTCGCCGCCGGTCCCCACGACGAACTCGCGAATTCCGTTCGTGGTCGGGTTCCCCGACGGATCCTGTTGCGCGTAGCGCTCGTACAGATGGTCGTGGCCGCCCAGCACGACGTCCGCGCCGGCGCCGTAGAGCGCGGTCCAGAGCGGAAGCACACTCGGGGCCCCCTGCGTCCAGCCCGAGGAGAACAACGGGTGATGCCACATCGCGAGCACGCACGGTTGGGTGTTCGCGGCGAGGTCAGATTGCAGCCACGAGTTCTGCGCCGACGTCGTTCCGCCGGTGAGCGCGTCGGAGCACCCGTGGGCATCGGAGCAGTTCGAGTTCAGGGCGATGATGTGCCAGGCGCCGAGGTTGAACGAGTAGTAACCCTCCGGAGCGTTCGTCATCACTCCGCTGGACGTGAAGTACTGGAAATAGCCCGCCGCGCTTGTACTCGCCAGGTACTCGTGGTTCCCGGGAACCGGGTGCACGATCGGATTGAATGCGGCTCCCCAGGTAGCGCCGTAGGCGCCGGCACCCGTGTATTCGCTGTACAGCCCCGAGTCGTACTGGTTGTCGCCGAGGACGAGCACGCCGGCGGGGTTCAGGCTCTGAGCGAGCGTCGCCGTCGCGCTCTGCCGGCAACCGTGGGTGCTATCCCCGGCCGGACATGCGATATCCCCGGCGGCGACGACAACTGGGTCGGCCGCCGCCGGCGCGACCGGTCCCGCCGGCGCCGAGGTTGCCGCCGCGGAGCCCCACGGGTTGCCGGCGGTCACCGAAACGCGAAGCGTCGACCCGACGTCACCGGCGCTCACGAGATAGTTCGACGCGTTCGCGCCCGGCACGGCCTGGCATGACGCCCCGCCCGCGTCGCAGCGTTGCCACTGGTATTGATAGCTCGCCGGTGTATTCGTCCACGTGCCCGGGGAAGCCGCGAGCGTGCCGCCCTCGGTTGCGCGGCCGCTGATCGTGGGCAACGCGATGATGGCCGGTCCCGCGGCAGGAGATGCGGTCGGGAACGGCAACAGCAGAGTGGAACCGGTCACCGTTGGAAAAGCTGGCGGCGCTGGACCATTCTTGGTGACCTTCACGCAACGGTGCACGTAGGTGAAGACGGCCTTGCCGTGCCGCCGCACGATCCGGCCATGCCTGCGCTCGAGGACTCGAACGCGCCGGCGCACGTATCCCGCCCGGCACTTCGGCGGCCGATGGTTGGCTTTGGCTTTCGAGCCCGCTGCGGAGGCCGGCCGTGCGGCCACCGCGACCGCGCTGAGGACAATGGCGCCCACGACCAGCGCGATCACGCGCACGCCGGATAATTCCGCCGAGCTATGGCCACAGGACATACGACCGGGTTTTGCCACCGCGCCTAGTGTCTTGGGCCGTCAGCCAGTCGCCAATGGGCCTTCTCGCCCCTCTGCCGTTCACATGTGAACGCCGTGTGAACCAGGTGGCTCGCGCGAAGACCATCGCAGGCGGTGAAGACTGCATCGGCCGAGCATGTTTGGTCGGGGCTGCCAGGCTCGGGCGCAATCGGGTCCCGCGAGAAATCCGCGCGTCGGCCTCGCGGAAGGCTGCGCCGAGAGACCCTCAATGCGTTCAACGCGTGAACAAATTACGCGCGGGGTGGCCCATTTACCTCAAGCGGCTGCATTGATCAGACTGCGTTCAGTGCGAGCGGGTCCGACAGACGGCCGGGCGGCCAAGCGCACACAGGACGCGCTGACCAATCTCAGCGCGTATGCGATGACGCTCGACGCGGCGTACCTCCGATTGGATGACCGCCTGCTCGAGCTCGCGAACAGTGACCCGGGGACGGCGGAGCTCCAATCGGTCCTACGCGAGCGGGCGCAGATCGGGGCGGAGCGCGAAGCGTTCCGGCGCGCGGTCACGTCGCTGCGCGAGCGGATCTCACCGGTGCCGGACTGCGGTCGCTGAACCAGACACGATCAGGATATGAACGGCGAAATGGCTCTCCCGGCCCTGTTGACCCGGTGCAGCCCGCAGTGAGTTAATCGGCTTGGGGCAATCTGCTCCAGACGGGCACGGATCCGGGTTCGTGGGGTACGGCGAAACGTCACTTGCGAGCGCTCGGCCGCGCTTCCCGAGTCCAGCGTACATGCCGACCGACAGACACGTTTGCCAGCGCAGTCACGATCAGGTAACGGAATCGTCGTTCTCGGCGCCGGTCGCGGATTGGCTTCGGTGCTTCGCGCGCTCGGAGGCGTCGAACGCTCGCTAACCGTGGTCGTGAGCATCGCTTACGAAGGAGAGCGCGGTGGAGATTCTGAACAGAGAATCACGGGTGAGGGCGTGTCGGACCTGCGGCGTTCTTTGGAGGTGCTAGGTCACCGTCAAGGACCGTTGGCGCGCGCCCTGCGACGACCCCTCACGATCGAGCGGCTCGGACGTCATCCGCTGGGAAACCTCGCGATTGCTTCTGCCGCCGCCGCGCTAGGTGACTACGGCGAGGCGAGCATGTGGTTGGGCGAGCAGCTCGATATCGACGCAGCCGTGCTGCCGGCCACGACCGAGCCAGTGCGGCGGGAGATCGAGCTGGTCAACAGGGGCGGCCTCGGTCAGGCAGCCGGCGGTCCTGCGCGCACGCTCCGATTTGTCGGCGATCAGATTCGGTCGCCTGACCTTGCGGTCGCAGCCATCGAGAAGGCCGAGTGGACGTTGCTGGCTCCTGGGGACCTCTACCGAAGTGTTCTCGCGACCGCCGCGGTGCCGGACCTGATTGCCGCGCTCCGTCGCACCTCGGCACGGGTGGTATGGATTGCGAACCTGGAGCCAGACCGGGATGAGCCGGCGAACACGACCGCGACGAATCACCTCGAGGCGCTTCGATCGCACGGGGTTCGTGTGGATGCCTTGCTACACGACCCATCTTCCGCGCTGAAGGTCGATCCTGCGGCGCTGGCGAGGTACGGCGTGGAGTCGATCGTGCACCCGCTCCGGAGCGCCCGGCGGGGCGCGGTCCATGGACCCAAGGAGCTGCGGGCGGCACTGGACGCGTTGATGGAGCCGGACGCGGCTGGGCGACCGGCAGCCCATCGCGACTCCGGGCGATCAGGCGCTATCCGCCGCCGCTGACGATTCCGCTGCCCGAGGAGGCACCCGACGGCCCGGCGCCTCCCCCGCTTGCAGTGCTGGTACCCGGCGTGCTGCCGGTGTGGCTGCCGCTCGGTGTGCTGCCGCCCGACGTGCCGCCGCCCGACGCGCCGCCGCGTGAGGGGTGACCGCCGGATCGGGCGCTGCTCGTAGGGGCAGGCTCGGACGGGATCGGACGCGGGGCCGGAGCGCTCCGCGTAGGCGCGACCGGCGCCGGGGGCGGCCGCACCGGACGTGATGCCGGTGCCGAACGCGGCGTGCTCACCGCGTGACTCGAAGGCTTAGCTGCTGTCTCGCTGCGGACAGAACGGGTGCGCGCCGGAGCAGTCCGCTGCGACGGACCTCTCCGGCCCGTCGTGTGAGCGCCTCGTGGCTTGGACGGCTTGGCCGTGGTGACGCCTCTGTGTGCCTCTCTCGCGATAGGTCCCAGGACAGGTGGCGGCGCGGCAGCGATGGGCTTCGGTGCCGATCGATGAGCGCGGCTCACGATCGTGGTAGGACGCGCTCGTGCTCTGCGCGCGGTGGTGGGCAGGCCGCCCAGCACGAGCCCGGCGGCGAGCGCCGCTGCCGCCACCGCGAGGCCGAGCCGGACGCGACGCTTCCAGCGCAAGCGCGGGACGCGGGCGACATGACCGCGATCCTCGGTCAGCGTCCACTCGGCCGTAGCACGCCAGGTGAGGGCGCCGTCCGTGTTGCCCAGCTCATACGCCGCTCGCGCGCCGGCCAGGTCACCCCGTTCTGCGAGCACCGCGCCCAGGTTGAAGGCGGCGTTGGAGTCGCCGCGCTCGCGGGCGCGCGCGTAGCTTTCCTCCGCGGCATGGGCTTCGCCGCGAGCTTCGAGGAGAACCCCCAGGTTGAGGGCCGCGCCGCCGTGGCCGAGCGAATCGGCATCGCGGTACGCCTGTTCGGCGAGCGTCAGCTCGCCAGCCTCCTCCAGGAGCAGTCCGAGGCAGAACCGCTCGGCGGCATTAGCACTGCCCCTAAGCGTGTCAGCCCCGGTCGTCATCCCCCAAGAGCTCCAAACATCCTCGATCGCTCAACGCAATAGCGCTGATGGTGAAGTCTAGTCCTGATCGCGACTCAATTGTGAACTCTGGCCGGTTTATGGCCGAGCCGGCGGGCGGTCCTGGACGACTAGGACCCCGTCCCGCGGGGCCAGCGTGATCGCCCGGAACTGAACCTTGGCGGGCTCGGGGCTGGCCGCCCGCAGCAGGGTGCGCTCGAGCACGCGGGCCAGGACGATCCGCATCTCCATCAGCGCGAAGCTTGCGCCCAGGCAGCGACGCGTGCCGCCGCCGAACGGGATCCAGCTGTAGGTGTCCGGCGGGTCCTCGCCGAGGAAGCGCTCGGGCCGGAAGGCGCCGGCATCCGGGTAGACGTCCTCACGGCGGTGGATCACCCGGATCGACGGGTTGATCTCGATGCCGGGCGGGATCTCGTAGTCGCCGAGGCGGAAGGGCTCGCCGCGGACGACGCGGCCCACGCCGGGGATGACCGGCCGGATGCGCAGCGACTCCTTGACCACCGCGTCCAGGTAGCGCTCCTCGCGATCCATGGCTCGGGCGTGCACCACCGGGGCATGGAGCAGCATGTCGAAGCACCAGGCCAGGCCTGTGGCGGTCGTCTCGTGCCCGGCCAGCAGCAGCGTCATCAGCTCGTCGCGCACCTCCTGATCGGATAGCCGCTCGCCGTCCTCGTCGCGAGCCAGGAGCAGGGCCGAGAACACGTCGTCGTTGTCGACGAGCGCCTCGTCGCCGAGGGCGCGCCGCCGCGCGATCTCGGCGAACAGCACCTCGTCGACCCCCCGGCGCGCGGCCGCGAAGCGGTCGTTCAGCCTGGCCTGGCGGCCGACGAGCATGGGCAGGGCGGCCAGCAGGGCGAGTGACCGCGGCCGGGCCAGCGGCTCGACCATCGCACGAACCCGCCGCCGCAGATCCTCCTCGGCCGGCCCCGGCTCATAGCCGAACACCGCCTGCATGATCACCCGCAGCGTGATCGACTGCATGCTGGGCAGGAGCGCGAACGGCTCGCCCACCGGCCAGGCGTCGATCTCGAGATCGGTCGAGCGGCGCATGGCCTCGGCGAACGCGTGCATCCGCTGGCCGTGGAAGGACGGGAGCATCAGGCGCCGGTGGCGCAGGTGCTCGGAGCCGTCGAGGAGCAGCACCGAGCGCTCGCCCACCACCGGCCCGAGCATCGCGTTGGCCTCCCCGGCGCGCAGGTGCTCGCCCGGGCCCTGGAAGAGCTCCTTGACCAGCGCCGGGTCGAACACCATCACGAAGTGGCTGTCGAACAGGGTCCGGAAGGTGACCACGTCGCCGAACCGCCGGCGGCAGGCGTCGATGAACCAGGGCGAGGAGCCGAGCATGAACCCCGCGGTCTGGACGATCCGCGGCAACCGTGGACCGGGGGGCATCAACGTGGCCATCTTCACATCCGATGGTCGCATAACGCTAACGCAGGGCTCAGCCGAGCTAACGAGGGTCCGGGGAGAGTAAGCCGCGGCGTGGATGCCGGCCACGCCCGCCCGCCCCTGGCCTTTTCCGGCAGCTGGGAGTCAAAAGCAAGGTGCGCGAGAACTTCCTCGTCTTCGGAAGTCCAGTGATCGGTGAGGCCGAGATCGTCGAGGTCGTGGAGTCGCTGCGGTCTGGGTGGATCGGCACCGGCCCCAAGGTGCACCGCTTTGAGCAGATGCTCGCCGAGTACCTCGGGGTAAGGGAGTGCCGCTGCCTGTCGTCCTGCACCGCGGCGCTGATCCTCTCGATGCGCGTGCTCGGGATCGGCCCGGGCGACGAGGTGCTCGTCCCGGCTATGACGTTCGTGGCCTCGGCCAACGCGGTCGAGCACGCCGGCGCGACCCCGGTGCTGGTCGACTCGGTCCCGGGCACTGGGCTGATCGACCTCGACCAGGCGCAGGAGGCGATCACGCCGCGCACCAAGGCGATCATGCCGGTTCACCTGGCCGGCCGCCCGGTCGACCTCGACCGCCTGGCCCGCCTGCGCGACGAGCACGGCATGCACGTGATCGAGGACGCCGCGCACGCGCTCGGGGCGCGCTGGCATGGGCGGAGGATCGGCGCGTTCGGCAACCTGACCGCGTTCTCGTTCTACGTGACCAAGAACATCACGACGATCGAGGGCGGCGCGCTGGTCACCGAGGATCCGGCGCTGGCCGAACGCGCGGAGCGCCTGGCCCTGCACGGGCTGAGCCTGGGAGCCTGGCAGCGCTTCTCGGACGCCGGGTTCAAGCACTACGAGGTGGTCGAGCCGGGCTTCAAGTACAACATGACCGATGTGCAGGCCGCGCTGGGCCTGCACCAGCTGCCGCTGCTCGACCCCTGGATCGAGCGCCGGGCGCAGCTGTGGCATCGGTACGATCGGTTGCTGGCTGACCTGCCGGTCACTACGCCACCGCCTGCCGAACCCAATACGACGCACGCGCGCCACCTCTATCAGGTGACGATCGACCCTGATCTCACGCTCACCCGCGACGAGCTGCTCGACGGGCTCACTGCTCGCCGGATCGGCACCGGCGTGCATTACCGCGGAGTCCACCTCCACCCCTACTACCGGGACCGCTACGGCTACGAGCCGAGTCATTTCCCGGTCGCCACCGCGATCTCGGATCTGACCCTGAGCCTGCCGCTCAGCCCCAAGGTGACCGAGGCCGACCAGGACGACGTGGTGGAGGCCATGACCGAGTTGCTGACATGAGCAGCTCCGACTATCCCGCCCGCCGCTTCGGCCCGCTGCCGCCCTGGCTGGGGGACGCCGAGACGTCGCGATCGATCCCCGTCGAGGTGTGGATCACCGGCGCGCTCGTGGTGATCGCGGCGGCCATCCGGATCGTCGTGCTGACCAACCAGAGCTACTGGTCCGACGAGGCGCTGACGGCGTACGAGGCTCAGCTCCCGCTCGGGGCGATGCTCAACACCGTATTCCACGTCGAGACCACGCCGCCGCTCTACTTCCTGCTGATCTGGGCCTGGGCCCACGTGTTCGGCACCGGCGAGGCGGCGCTGCGCTCGGTGTCCATGCTGGCCGGCGTGGCGCTCGTCCCGATCACCTACCTGTCGGCGCGCGATCTGGTGAGTCCGCGGGCCGGCGTGATCGCCGCCGCGCTGGTCACGTTCAACCCATTCCTGATCTGGTACTCGCAGGAGGCGCGCGCGTACATGCTGCTGGCGGCGCTGTCGGGCGCCTCGTTCCTATGGTTCATCCGCGCGCGCCACGAGCCGAGCCGGCGCAACCTCGCCTGGTGGGCGATCTGGTCCTCGCTGGCGCTCGCCACCCACTTCTTCGCGGGGTTCCTGGTCGCGCCCGAGGCGGTTTGGCTGCTGTGGAGCGCGCGCACGCGCGTCGCCGCCGGGGCGGTCGCGCTGGTCGCGGCCGTCCAGGTCGCGATGCTCCCGTTCGCGCTCGTCGACACCGGCCACGGGGTCGGCTGGATCGGACAGATCGCCCGGCACGTTCGCGTAGCCCAGGCGATCTCCGAATGGGGCGTGAGCATCATGTATCGGCGGACCACGCTCCGGGAGGGGGTGCTCGGCGGGGCGGTCCTGCTCGCCCTGGTTCTCGGGCTGCTGGCGTTCGGCGGCGACCGGCGCGTCAGGCGCGGCGCCGCGGTCGCCGCGGTGATTGGCGCCGCGGTGTGGTTTCTGCCGCTGCTGGCAGGTGTGCTCGGCCAGGACTACTTCCTCTCGCGCAATCTGATTCCCGCGGTCGTGCCCCTGGCCGTCGTGCTCGGTGCGGCCTGCGCCGCTCCCCGCCTTCGGGTGCTCGGCGCCCTCCTGGCTGTGGTGCTGTCCGCGACGTTCATCTACGCGACGATCCAGGTCCAGACCCACGCCTACCTTCAGCGTCCCGACTGGCGTAGCGTGGCGCACGCGCTCGGAGCCCCGCTGGTTCCCCGGGCGATCCTGGCGGCCAACGGCACCACCGCCCAGCCACTGAAGATCTACCTGCCGCGGGTGGACTGGGCCCAGCCCAAGTCGCAGAAGGTCTGGGTGGAGGAGATCGACGTCGTCGGGGCCCGCAAGCAGCTCCCGCTGCGGCCGGTCCGGCTCGACCTGCCCAAGCTGCCCCCGATCTTGTTGAGCAGGCGTGGCGCCCCGACGCCCGCCCTGGTGGCGCCGCGCGGCGCGCGGCTGGTCGATCGCTTCATCGTCCGCAACTGGGTGGTCGGCCGGTTCATGCTCGATCACCCCCGCCAGATGACAATAAACCAGCTGATGGCGCTGGCTCCGGAGTACTTCTACCGGACCCCCAACGCGCTGCTCATCTTCTTCCAGAGGGCGGCGCGATGACCATAATCAGCGTGGTCGTACCGGTGTACGGATGCGCGGACTGCCTCGTCGCTCTGCACGCCCGGCTCACCGCCAGCGTCGCCCAGATCACCGACAGCTACGAGTTCGTGTTCGTCGACGACCGCAGCCACGACGACGGCTGGTCGGTGCTCGAGCGGCTGGCCGCCCAGGACGAGCACGTCCGCGCGTTTCGCCTGAGCCGGAACTTCGGGCAGGATGCGGCGATCACCGCCGGGCTGGCCGAGGCGGAGGGGGACTGGGCAGTGGTCATGGACTGCGATCTCCAGGAGGCGCCGGAGGACATCCCCCGGCTGTGGGCGGCCGCCGGCGAGGGCTACGACATCGTGCGCACGACGCGGCGGGGGTGGCGGCACTCGGCCTTCCGGCGCTGGACCAGCCGCACGTACCGCCGGCTCACCATGGAGACCGACGTCCGACCCGACTATTCGAATCTCAGCCTGCTCTCCCGGCGGGTCATCGACGCGTTCCTGCGCCTGCACGACCGCGACCGCGAGTACATGATCGCGCTCGACTGGCTCGGCTTCGACTCGACCGCGATCGAGATCGAACACCACGAGCGCCACGCCGGCCAGAGCGGCTACACGCTCCGGCGGCTGATTCGGGTGGCCATCGACGGGATGTTCTTCCGCAGCACGGTGCTGCTCCGGCTGGTCGTGCTGCTCGGCTTCGTGGTCGCGCTGATCGGCGTCGTGGTGGCCGGCTTCGAGGTCGCCGACTACTTCCTCGAGTCCCAGAAGCGCGTTCCCGGCTACACCAGCCTGGCCGTGCTGCTGCTCGTGCTGGCCGGCTTCATCATCGTCAGCGTTGGGGTGGTGGGGCTGTACGTGGGGCGGATCTTCGAGCAGGTCAAGGATCGCCCGCTGTTTCTGATCGATCGGCAGGCGACGCCGCCAGCACGTACACCATCTCGCGACCGCCCGGAATCGGAAACGCCTTCAGGATCCGCTCTCGATAGCGCGCCATCAGAGCCGCGAGCGACTCCTCGGTGAACCGCTGAGCGTGCTCGCCGACGCCTGGGTCGGTGGCGCGGGCGCCGAGCCGGGAGAGCATCACCATGTTGCTCGAGGCCAGGTTGCGGACGGGCTCGGACACGATCACCCGCTTGCCGGCGGCGCCCAGCATCCGGTCGACGATGCGGTCGGCGCGGGGGAGGAAGTGGTAGAGGCTGGCCTGGAGGATGACCACATCGGCGCGCGGGAGCGCGACCTCGGCGGCGGCGATGTCGACCCGGCGCGCGTCCACGCCGCGCCGGCGCAGCCGGGCCACGAAGCGCTGGTTGACGTCGACGCCCACGTAGTCGCTGATCCGTGGCCGCAGGTGGCGCATGTACAGCGTCCCCGGCCCGCAGCAGAGCTCGAGCACCGACGCGCCGTCGGGCACCTGGTCGGCCACCGCCCGCATGCGGGCGGCGTAGTGGCGGCCGTACAGCACCCGCATGAGCAGCTCGTAGCCGGCCGCGCTGCGGTAGACGAGGCTGGTGCTCACCTCACCCGTGCTGCTCGGCCTGCGAGGACGCCGCCTTCCCGGTCAACTCGTCGAGCGTGAGCTGGTGCGCGGGCGGTCGCTCGAGCGCCCGGGTGATCGTCACGCGGAGATTCGCGTCCACGTGCAGCAGCTCACCGGAGCGGAGCGCATGCCAGCCCGGGTCCTCGTCCATCTGTTCGCTGGCCACCACCACGGCCGGCCGGGTGGCCAGATCGCCCGAGCGGACGCGCACCGAGCCCCGTTCGCTGGCGTGATCGAGGTGGCGGGCGCCGGTCGGGCCCCCGGCCGCCCGCTCGAGCACGAACAGGTCGTGCACTTCGGGATAGCGGAAGGCCCACAGCTCGGTGGCGGTGCTCAGCACGAGGTTGAGCGCGAACACGGGCAGGTTCTCCGCGATCCACCCCGCCGCGCGGGCGATCGCCGCGCTGACATCCCCGTCGCGCTCGACCTCGCGCGTGATCAGCGCGAAGTAGCGCTCGGAGTCGGTGTCGCCCTGAACGAGCGCCCGGTCCTCGCCGAGCTCGGCCTCGAGGCGGTCGAGGTCCTCGATCACGCCGTTGTGGGCGAACAGCCGGCCGCGCTGCTCGAACGGGTGGGTGTTCACCGGGCTGATCGCGCCGGTCGAGGCGTAACGGACGTGGGCGACGAACGTGCGCGAGGAGACCTCCTTCGCCTCCTGGGCGAACTCCTGGTCTTCGTAAGCGGCCAGCGGCTGCTTGGAGACGATCGGATGGCCATCGGAGTCGAACGTGCCCAGCCCGGTGCCGTCGGGCTCGCGCCGGCTCTGCTGGGCCAGCGAGTCGGGCGCCTCGAGCAGCCAGAAGGTGGCGCGGACCGGTTCGCGCCCACCGCTCATTCCGAATAGACGGCACACAGCGGCGACGTTATCGCGTGCCGACCGCGGACAGCCCGCTCGATGGCGATCACGACAGTGGTCGGCCGCGTAGATACGGTCGCACCGAGAGGTGTCACTGGTGGATGCTGCGCGAGGACGCAGGATCCGATGCGTAGCAGAGCTACGTGAGGATCCGAGGACAAAGCGCAGCGCCGCCAGGGGCACCTCGAATGCGAGCGTATCTACGGGGGCGGCCACGGGCCAGGCGGACACTGTCAATCTAATTTCAAAATCGTGTCCTATCGTCCTCGTCATGAGGTTTCTGCGCACCGTCTCCACCCAACGTCTGCTGGCCATCCTGGCCGGCGTGATCCTGGCCGTCGCCGGGGGCACCGCGATCGCCGTCGCCGCTTCGGGCGGCGGAGCTGTCCCCCCGCGTGAGTCGCTCGCCACGGCGCTGCACCAGGCCGCCACGGCGCCCACGGTCAGCGGCATCACCGCCCGGATCAAGTTCACGAACAACCTGATCGACTCGACCGACATCCAGGGGAACGCCGGCCCACTGCTGGGCGGCGCCAGCGGCCGCCTGTGGATGTCCACGACCAACCATCAGATGCGCCTCGAGCTCCAGGGCGAGAACGGCGACGCCCAGGTCGTCGTCGACAACGGATCGTTCTCGATCTACGACCCGACCTCGAACACCCTGTACAAGGGCACCCTGCCCCAGCAGAGCTCGCCGGGCAAGCAGCAAACCGAGACGATCCCCACCGTGGCGCAGATCCAGAGCAACCTGAACCAGCTCCTGCAGCACGTGAACCTGGTGGGCCCGCTCCCGCGAAACGTCGCGGGTCAGCCGGCATACAAGGTCGTGGTCTCGCCCAAGCACGACGGCGGACTGCTGGGCGACGTCCAGCTCGCGTGGGACGCGTCTCACGGGATCCCGCTGGGCATCGCGATCTACTCGCGTAACTCGAGCTCCCCGGTGCTCGAGCTGAAGGCCACCCACATCTCCTACGGACAGGTCAGCTCGAAGAACCTCCTGATCAAGGCACCCGCCGGGGCCAAGGTCGTGCAGGTCTCGCCGACCGCGACCGGCGCCGCCGGCTCGGCGAAGGCGAAGACCGGGCGCCTGGCCAAGAAGCACCAGGCCGAGGTCACCGGCCCCGCCGCGGTCCAGTCCCACCTGCCGTTCACGCTGGCCGCGCCCGACAAGCTGGTCGGCCTCCCGCGCCAGTCAGTCCAGCTGCTCGACTGGGGCGGCCACCCCGCCGCGCTCGCCACCTACGGCCAGGGCCTCGGTGGGATCGCGGTGATCGAGCAGTCCGCGTCGGGCTCCCAGCCGCAGGGTCAGTCGGGGTCGCAGGGTTCCGACAACGGCCAGCCCGGGCTGAGCCTCCCGAGCGTGTCGATCAAGCCGGGCACCTCCGGCCAGGAGCTCGCCACGGCACTGGGGACCGTGGTGCGCTTCACCAGCGGGTCGGTCTCCTACACGGTGCTCGGCTCGGTGCCGCCGATCGCCGCCGAATCCGCAGCGAGGCAGCTCGCGCCCTGACCGTCAACGCCCCCCCGCCCGACGCCGCGCCAGGCCCCGGACCTCCTCCCGTTGAGGTCCGGGGCCTGGTCAAGCGCTACGGCGAGCTGGCCGCGGTCGCCGGCGTTGATCTGACGGTCAATGCCGGCGATGTGTATGGGTACCTCGGGCCCAACGGCGCCGGCAAGACCACCTGCCTGCGCATGATGCTCGGGCTGATCCGTCCGACCGAGGGGACGGTGAGGCTGTTCGGTCGCGACCCGCAGGCTTCGGTTCAGGCGCTCGACGGCGTCGCCGGATTCGTCGAGGCGCCCACCTTCTATCCGTACCTGAACGGGCGGCGCAACCTGGAGCTGCTGGGCTCGTTCGACGGCGACGACGCGCGCGGCCGGATTGAGCAGGCGCTCGAGACCGTCGAGCTCACCGACCGGGCCAAGGACCGCGTGGGCGGCTACTCGCATGGGATGCGCCAGCGGCTGGGCATCGCCGCGGCGCTGCTGCGCAACCCCAAGCTGTTGCTCCTGGATGAGCCGGCCACCGGCCTCGATCCCGCCGGTATGCGCGACATGCGCCTGTTGATCCGCCGCCTCGCCGACGAGGGGATGACCGTGCTGCTCTCGAGCCACCTGCTGGCCGAGGTCGAGGAGCTGTGCAACCGGGTGGCGATCGTCCGCGCGGGCAAGATCGTCTACGAGGGCGCGATCGCCGACCTCAAGCGAAGCGCCGGCGCGACATATCGGCTGTCCACGACCGACGATGACCGGGCGGTGGCGGTGTGCCGGGCCCAGCCGGGGATCGACGACGTCCGGGTCGTGCACGGGCGAATCGCCTTCACGGCCGACGACGCGGCGGTGACCGAGCTCAGTCAGGCATTGGTCGAGGCGGGCGCGCTGATCAGCATGCTGGCGCCCGAGCACGTCACCCTCGAGGACCTGTTCTTCTCGCTGACCGAGGGCGACGGCACCGTGAACGCTCAGACGCCGGCGGTGGCGGCGCGATGAGCGCGATCGCCCAACCGGCCGGCGGTGTTGCCGAGCGCACGCGCTCGCGTCCGGGCGTGGCCACCGTCTATCGCTGGGAGTTGTTCAAGCTCCGCTACCAGAAGCGCACCTACCTGGGGCTCGGCGCGGCGGCGCTCGTCCCGATCCTGTTCGTGATCGCCATCCACTTCCGCCACCACCGCGACAGCGGCGGCGGGGACTTCGCGTTCGCCTCGTACCTGACCAAGAGCGGGCTCGTCGTGCCGCTCGTCATCCTGCTGTTCGGCGCGGTGTGGATGTTCCCGTTGATCACTGCGCTGGTGGCCGGCGACATCTTCGCCTCCGAAGACCACAACGGGACCCTGAAGACCGTGCTGACCCGCTCGCTCGAGCGCTGGCAGATCTTCGCCGGAAAGGCGCTAGCCGCCGCCACCTACGCGGTGGTGGCGATCTTCCTGGCCGGCACGGTGGCGGTGATCGCCGGGTGCATCGAGTCGGGCTTCAACGCGGTGCAGACGCTGACCGGGACAACCGTCTCGGCGCCCAAGGGCCTCGAGCTCGTGTACCTGAGCCTGCTCGTCTACCTGATCCCGATCGCCACCGTGGTGTGCATCGGGTTGCTCCTGTCGACGATCACGCGCAACAGCGCCGCCGCGGTGGTGGGCACGCTGATGGTCTCGCTGCTGTTCCAGCTGATTGGAATCCTCCCCGGCCTGGGTGCGCTGGTGCCGTACCTGCTCAGCACGCAGTTCAACGCCTGGCAGGGCCTGCTGCGCCAGCCGATCGACTGGTCGCCGATCATCCGCGCGGTGTGGGTGTGCGCGATGTACGGCATCCCGGCGCTCGGCACGGCCTTCCTGGTCTTCCTGCGCCGCGACGTCGCCGGTGGCTGACCGGGTACTCGTCGTCGACGACGACCCGCCGCTGCGGCGGATGCTCGCGCGGACGCTGGCCGCCGAGGGCTACGACGTCACGGTGGCGGGCGACGGTGGGGCGGCCATGGTCTCGGTGGAGCGGGCCGTCCCAGATGTGATCGTCCTCGACGTGGCGATGCCCGGACTCGACGGGCTGACCGTGGCCCGGCGGCTGCGCGGAAAGGGGCTGCCGACACCGATCCTGATGCTCACCGCGCGCGATGCGGTGCCCGACCGCGTCGCCGGGCTCGAGGCAGGCGCCGACGACTACCTGGTCAAGCCGTTCGCGGTGCAGGAGCTGATCGCGCGGCTGCGGGCGCTGACCCGGCGCGGTGGCGATGGCGCGGCTGGTGCGCTCCGGTCCTATGGGGACTTGACGTTCGACGGCGCGGCCCGGCGGGCGGTGCGAGGCGGGAGGGCGATCGAGCTGACCGGGCGCGAGGCCGACCTGCTCGAGCTGTTGTTGCGCGAGCCTGGTCGGGTGGTCACGCGCGAGCGGGCGATCGAAGAGATCTGGGAGGGGGCAGCCGAGCCCAACGTGGTCGACCGCTACGTGACCCGGCTGCGGCGCAAGCTGGGCGACCCGCCACTGATCCAGACGGTCCGGGGAAGCGGGTTCAAGCTCAGGGCGTGAGCGCTTCAGGCGACCTCGGTGACCAGCAGGGCTTCGAGCTGCTCGCCGGTCACCGGTCGGCCGATCGCATCGCCCTGGACGGCATCGCAGCCGAGCTCGCGCAGCAGGGCGAGTTGGTTCTCGTTCTCGACGCCCTTGGCGATGACGTCGAGGCTCAGGGCATGCCCGAGCTCGACCAGCGCGCCGACCAGCGCGGCGTTCTCGGCTCCGGCGCCAAGGCCGGCCACGAAGCTCTCGTGAATCTTGAGCGCGTCAACCGGCATCCGCGTGAGCCAGGACAGCGACAGCGCGCCGACTCCGAAGTCGTCGATCGTGATCCTGATCCCGGTTTCCTTGAGCGCTTGCAGCGCGCGGATCGTGCTGTCGGGATCCTTGGCCAGCCCGATCTCGGACACATCGAGGTAGATGGCGGCAGGGTCGAGCTCGCCGGCCTGGATCGACTCGCCGACGAGTACGGGCAGAGCCGGATCACCCAGCTGTCGCGCGGAGATGTTCAGCGAGAGCGTCATCTCGGGCTTGTGGGCGCGCCACCCCGCGAACTGGAGCAGCGCCTGCTGGAGCACGAACCGTCCGATCGGGACGGCCAGCCCGAGGTCATCGGCCGTCGGCATGAACTCGGCGGCCGCGAGCAGGCCGCGGGTGGGATGCTGCCAGCGGACGAGCGCCTCGACTCCGTCCACCACGTTCATGCCGTGCAGGATCACGTGCGGCTGGTAGTGCACGCGGAGCTCGCCGCGCTCGAGCGCCTGGCGGATCGCCGCCTCGAGCTCGATCCGCTGGTTGGCCCGGCGCCGGGAGCTCTCGTCGAACAGCTCGAAGCGCGAGCGACCCTGATCCTTGGCGCGGTACATCGCGGCGTCCGCCTCGCGGATGATCGTGTCGGGAGCGACCGTGGGGTCGTTGACCATGGCGATGCCGACGCTGACGGTCACGGTCAGCGGCAGCCCGTCGACCTCGAGCGGGCGGCCGACGGCCTGGAGGATCCGGTCGGCGATCAGCACGACCTCGCGCTCGGACGTGAGCCCCTCGAACAGGCAGGTGAACTCGTCGCCGCCGAACCGGGCGACGGTGTCCATCGGGCGCATCAGCCCGCTGAGCCGCTCGCCCAGGACCGAGAGCACGTAGTCGCCGGCGGCGTGGCCGAGCGTGTCGTTGATCTCCTTGAAGTTGTCGAAGTCGAGGAACAGCACGGCCAGGGGATCGCCCGAGCGCCGAGCCCGCTCGAGCGCGAGCCCGAGGCGGTCCAGGAACAGCGCGCGGTTGGGCAGGCCGGTCAGCTGGTCGTGCATCGCCTGGTGGGCGAGCCCCGCTTCCGCACGCTTGCGCTCGATTGCGCGGATGAGCGCCCGCCGGAGCAGCACCGGCTCGAGCTCGGACTTGATCAGGCTGTCCTGGGCGCCTTGGCGCACCGCTTTCAAGGTGAGATCCTCGTCCTCGTCGGAGCAGAGCAGCACGATCGGAGCGTCGGGCGCCGACATCCGCACGTACTCGAGGAGGGTCATCGGGTGCTCTCCCGTCTGGCTGGGAACGGCGTCGAGCAGCACGCAGCAGCCCGGGTGGTCGAGCAGCGCCTCGGCGGCCGCCGCGTCCCAGGTTGCGTGCGTTAGCAGGTGGACGTCACTCCACGCGGCCTGCAGCAACCCCTCTATTTGTCGTGCGGTTGTGTAATCGCCCGACAAGAGCAGAACTCTCATCGGCCCCGCATGGACGGAACGGTCCAGCAAAAAGCCATCTCTAACGAGCAGAAGCTCCACATCCTTGTTCAAACCTGCCCACGATAATTTTTGCCTTCCTACCCCAGAAACTTGTGGATCAGCCGAAAACTTGCCTGACCGCTGTTAGGGGCCCGTGAGGCTGCGCCGGCCGCAGACGCTGCAGGTCAGGTTGGTGCTTGCCGCCGCCGGGTCGATCCTGGCCGCGCTGGCCCTGTTCGGGGTGGCAACCGTTGTGGTCGTCCGCCACGAGCTGCGGGGATCGCTCGACACCGCCCTGCGCCAGCGAGCCGAGCAGGTGGCCCAGCTCGCCGTCTCGGCGCCGGCCGTGCTGACCACGCCCGGAGCGCTCGAGAGCCCGGTATCGGGGCGCCAGATCGTGGTCGAGGTGATCGATGCCCAGGGGGGGATCGTGGCCCGGTCGCTAACCCTCGGCGCCCAGCTGCTGCCTTCGCAGGATCGGCTCGCCCGGGCGGCGCGAGTATCGGGCGCCACCGGGTTCGAGAGCGTGGAATTGGACGGCCGCCTGTTCCGGATGTTCGCCGCGCCGATTCCGCTGAGCGGTCCGGCCGGCGGCGGGGCGGTGCTCGTCGCCTCCGACACCGCCGACATCTCGCGAACGACCGATCGTCTGGGGGTCGTGGTCGTCTTGATCGGGGTGGGGGTGGCGCTGCTGGCGGCGCTGGTCGCGGCGGGGCTGACCCGGCGGGGGCTCCGGCCTCTGCGGCGGTTGGCGGCGGCGGCGGGGGAGATCGAACGGACCGCCGATCCTTCGCAGAGGCTTCCCGGGGGCGGGCCGCAGGACGAGGTCGGACAGCTGTCCGGCGTCCTGAACCGCATGCTCACGTCGCTGGAGGCGGCGCGCGCGGGGGAGCGCCGGTTCCTGGCCGACGCGTCGCACGAGTTGCGCACGCCGGTCACCACGCTGCTCGGCAACGTCGAGTACGCGGCCCGGCATGGCGCCTCGGCGGAAGTGCTCGAGGAGCTGGTGCGCGACGCCCGGCGGCTGGCCCGGCTGGTCGA
This sequence comes from uncultured Solirubrobacterales bacterium, assembly GCA_963834675.1. Lineage (GTDB taxonomy): Bacteria > Actinomycetota > Thermoleophilia > Solirubrobacterales > Solirubrobacteraceae > Palsa-465. The sequence goes on along the minus strand of CAWICS010000004.1, from coordinate 640,324 downwards.
CGACCTGCTTGTGCTCGAACGGGCCGGAAGCGCCGGCTCGTCTTCCGGGGTGGTCGTCGATGTGGCGGGCGTGGCCCGGGAGGTGGTGGCGGGTTACGACGGTCGGGTGGTGGAGGCGCGCGTCGATCCGGCCTTCGTCTCGGGCGATGCTGGGGAACTCGCCCGCGCGCTCGAGAACCTGGTCGAGAACGCGTTGGTGCACGGACCGCCCGATGCTTTGGTGACCGTCTCGGTTGCATGCGCGGGCGGCCGGGTCTCGATGACCGTGCGCGACGAAGGACCGGGACCGGATCCGGGCCACGTGGATCGGTTGTTCGAGCGGTTCTGGCGTGCGCCGGACGCGTCGGCGCGTCCAGGGTCGGGGCTCGGGCTGTCGATCGTGGCGGCGATCGCGGAGCGCCACGGTGGCGCGGTCAAGGTGGACGGGTCCGCTTTCACGATTGACCTGCCGGCGCTCCATAATCCGTGAGGGCGGATTCTCATGCTGGTCTTACTGAGCGCTGATTCTCTCTTCTGACGATGGACTCAAACCCTGAGCATCGGACGGCTGATCGGTCTCGCGCCGTGCTGCTGCGAGACGCCGCGCTGGCCCGCGTAAGGCTGACCCGGCGCTGGGTGATAGCCGGGGCGGCGGCGCTGACCGCGGGGTTCGCCGCGCTCGTGTCCGCGGTCGCGCCGGGTCGCACGTTGTCGGCATCCGCGAAGAGCTCGAGCGCGCGCGCTCAGGTACCCAAGGGAACTACTACCGCGGCCGCCATCCCCAGCATGCCCGCGCCGGCGAGCGCCGGTGATCTCGGCCTGCAATCCCCGGGCCAGGGTCCCACGCAGGATCAGACCCAGCCACAGAGCGTCCCGTCGCAGCCGCAGCCGCAGCCACAGCCGCAGCCGCAGCCGCAGCCGCAGCCACAGCCGCAGCCACAGCCGCAGCCACAGCCAAAGCCTGCCGCCCCCGCCGTCCGGCGGCGTCGTCTCCGGAGGCTCCTAGCCTCCTTTACCGGCGCGCCGGAGATGTCCCTGATTCGCTTCGAGGTGTTCGGCACGGCTGCCGTGGTCGCGGCCAGTGACCCCGCGCGGCTCGACGCCGCGGTCTCGGCGGTGACGCGGGTGGTCGACGAGTTCGACCGTGCCTGCTCGCGGTTTCGCCCGGATTCCGAGCTGTCGAGGGTGAACGATCGTGCCGGGGAGGTCGTGCGCGTCGGGCCGGTGCTGCTCGAGGCGGTGAGCGCCGCGCTGCGGGCCGCGCGGCTGACCGGGGGCGATGTCGACCCGACGGTCGGCGGGGCGTTGATCGCGCTGGGCTATGACCGCTCGTTCGAGTCGCTCTCGGCGGGCGCGGCGGTGCGGTCGATGCCGGTTGCCGCGGTCCCGGGATGGCGAACCGTTCAGGTCGACTCCGGGGCCGGCACGATTCGCGTGGCGCCGGGGGTGAGCCTCGACCTAGGCGCCACAGCCAAGGCGCTGGCCGCCGACCACGCCGCGGTCGCGGCGTTCGAGGCAGCCGGGTGCGGCGTGCTCGTGTCGTTCGGGGGTGACATGGCCGTGCTCGGCCCGGTTCCGGATGAGGGCTGGCGAGTGCGGGTGACCGACGACCACCGCGCCGGCGTGGAGGCGCCCGGGCAGTGGATCACGTTGTGGGAGGGCGGCCTTGCCACCTCGAGCACCTTCGTGCGCCGGTGGGAGACGGACGCGGGCGTCGTGCATCACCTGGTCGACCCGTCGACCGGACGCTCGGTCGACAGCACGTGGCGGACCGTGAGCGTGTGCGCGGCCTCCTGCCTCGATGCCAACATCGCCAGCACCGCCGCGATCGTCCGCGGTTCGCGTGCGGTCGACTGGCTGGCGGGGCTGAGACTTCCGAGCCGGCTGGTGAGCGTCGACGGTGCGGCCTGCCACGTGGCCGGGTGGCCATCGTCCGGCGACGATCTGCCTTTGTACGGGCACGGCCCGGAGATTTCCGTCGAGCGGGCGGCGACATGAGTCCCGGCTTCGCCGCGACCCTCAGCCCGAGCGCCTACTGGTATCTGGCCCGCGGCACCGGTGCGGTGTCGCTGGTGCTCCTGACCGCGAGCGTCGTGCTCGGGATCGTTGGTTCGGTGCGCTTCACGGCGCGGCGCTGGCCGCGGTTCGCGATCGACGCCGTGCATCGCGACGTGTCGCTGCTGGTCGTGGTCGTGCTGGTCATCCACATCGTGACCAGCGTGCTCGACGGGTTCGCGCCGATCCGCCTGTTCGACGGCGTAATCCCGTTCGTGACGCCATACCGGCCGCTCTGGATGGGTCTGGGCACGCTGGCCTTCGACCTGCTCCTGGCCATCGCGATCACCAGTCTGGTGCGGCGCCGTCTCGGCTACCGGACATGGCGCGCGGTCCATTGGCTCGCGTACGCGAGCTGGCCGGTCGCCGTGCTGCACGGCCTGGGCACGGGCAGCGACGTAAAGCAGTGGTGGATGCTGGCCTTGACCGCGGCGTGCATCGTGGCCGTGCTGGTCGCCGTGTGGACTCGGATCGCCAGCGCGTCGAGGCAGTACGCCGGGCTCCGCGCGCCGGCGACCGCGCTGGCCGTGGTCACCCCGATCGGATTGGCCATCTTCACGCTGGCCGGGCCGCTCCAGCACGGCTGGGCCCGGCGCGCCGGCACGCCGGCGACGCTGCTCGGCTCGCCGCGGTCCGCGGCCGTCCCGACGGTCGCGTCCAGGTCGCCGTCGCGGCCGGGGTCGGCCCCGCTCGCGAGTCAGTTCACTGCGACGATGGACGGGACCGTGACCGAGAACCAGGCGCCGGGCGGCGCGATCGTCGATCTCGCCCTGCGGGTCCGCGGGCAGGTGCACGGCCGGCTCCGGGTCAGGCTCGGAGGCGTGCCGGTCGGCGCCGGCGGCGGATTGTCGATGACCGGCAGCCAGGTCGACCTGGCGCTGGCCGGCCAGCGCTCGGTGCTCCAGGGCCAGATCGGCTCGCTGCGCGGCGAGGAGTTTGACGCGCGGCTCGCCGGCGGCGGCACGATCGTCAACATCCACGTCCAGTTGCAGATCGACACCAACAGCAACACGGTGACCGGAACCCTGTCCGGGGCACCCGCATGAGCATGAGCGCTCGCGGCTCGGATAGCGGTCACCACGGTCTCCCGCGCGTGCTCGCCGGCCTCGAGCCGGGCGGCGCGGTGTCGCTGGCCGCCCACACGCGGATTCACGGGCCGCTGCCCGACATCCCGCCCCACCAGCTGATCGAGCAGGTGGAGCGTAGCGGCCTGCGCGGGCGGGGCGGCGCCGACTTCCCGACCGCCCGCAAGCTCCGGGCCGTGGGGGGGCGGCGGCGGGTCGGACCGGTGGTCGTTAACGGCTCGGAGACCGAGCCGGCCAGCGCCAAGGACCGGCTGCTCTTGGCCCGAATGCCCCACCTCGTGCTCGACGGCGCGGTGCTGGCGGCCGGCGCGGTGGGCGCCTCGGAGGTGATCGTCAAGGTCGGCTCGGGCGCGGTCGACGCAGCCCGGGCGGTTGAGGGTGCGGTTGCCACGCGGACGGGAGATCGGGTTCGGATCTCCGTGTCCGTTGGCCCCGAGGGGTACGTGACCGGCGAGGAGAGCGCGGTCGTCCACTACCTGAACTCCGAGGTGGCCAAGCCGACGTTCATCCCTCCGCGGCCGTTCGAGCGGGGCGTGCGAGGGCGGCCCACGCTGATCCAGAACCCCGAGACGCTCGCCCAGCTCGCGCTGGTCGCCCGGTTCGGGTCGCGCTGGTACCGCGAGCTCGGCACCGTGGCCGATCCCGGGTCGGCGCTGGTCACGATCACCGGCGCGGTCCGCGCCCCCGGCGTCTACGAGCTGGCCTTCGGGACACCGATGCGCGATCTGCTCGACGCCGCCGGTGGACCGGCGGAGCCGCTCCAGGCGCTGCTCCTCGGGGGCTACTTCGGGACCTGGGTCGACGCCTCGGCCGCCGTTGGGCTGCGGCTCGCGCGCGAGGACCTGCGCTCGGTAGGCTGCTCGCTCGGCTCGGGCGTGCTGATCGCGCTGGGAAAGAGTGCTTGCGGCCTTCACGAGAGCGCGCGGGTGATCTCGTACCTGGCCGATCAATCGGCCCGTCAGTGCGGGCCGTGCGTGTACGGGCTGCGGGCAATTGCAGATGCCGTGGGCGCACTCGCTAGTGGGGTCGCGCATCCGTCCGAGCGTGCGCGTGTGCTCCGGTGGTGCTCCGAGATCCGGGGGCGCGGCGCCTGCCATCACCCCGACGGGGCGGTGCGGTTCGTCGAGAGCGCCCTGCGCGTGTTCGCGGCCGACATCGAGTCGCACCGTCGCGGGCGCTGTTCCGCCCGTCCCGCGGGACTGCCGCTCGGCGACTCGGCGGTGGCGCCACCGGGACAGGCTGAGCGCCGTCGGCTCGCGAGGGCGGCCCGATGAGCGCGGCGCGCGCGACCCGCGCGACGCTGCGGATCAACCCGATCGCCTGCGAGGCGCACGGGATGTGCGCGGAGCTCCTGCCCGAGCTGATCCGCCTGGACGACTGGGGCTATCCGATCCTCGACGAATCCGAGGTCCCGCCGGACCTGGTCGGGCTGGCGCGGCGGGCGGTGGATGCCTGCCCCACGCTGGCGGTGCTCATCGACGAGGCGTAACCGGCTCGTCGGGCGGATCCTCGCCGCCGAGCTCGAGCTGCCACCAGCCCACGTCGTGCCAGGTGTCGAATTTCCAGCCGATGTTGCGGTACACCCCGACGGGCTTGAACCCGAGCGCCTCGTGCAGGCCGACGCTTGCCTGATTGGGCAGCGTGATGCCGGCGCAGGCCATCCGGAATCCCTGGTGCGCGAGCGCTCTGAACAGGGCCTCATACAGTGCGCGGCCGACGCCGCGGCGCTGGCTTTGCGGCGACACGTAGACCGTCACGTCGGTCGCCCATCGGTAGCAGGCCCGCTCGCGATGGCGCGTGGCATAGGCGTAGCCGATCACCTCGGTTTCGTCGTCGGCCACGAGCCAGGGATGGGTCTGGGTGGTCGTCTCGATCCGCGCGGCGATCTCCTGCGCGGTTGGCACGCGTTCCTCGAGCGAGATCGGAGTGTCGCGGACGAACGGCGCGTAGATCGCCGCGCAGCCGGTGGCGTCACGCTCGGCTGAGGCGCCCCTGATCACCATGAGCCCGAATGTATCCGGCAGGTAGTCTCGGGGCGATGCCGATTCAGAACCTCTCAGATGAGCAGCGCGCGTTCGTCGAGGCGATCCGCGACTTCGCCCGCCGCGAGTGCGGCACGCGCGAGCAACGCGACGCGCTGACCCACGGTGGCGTCGAGCCCCACAACGCGGACGTGTACGCAAAGATCGCCGAGCTCGGCTGGCTGGGCGCGGCGGTCCCCGAGGAGTACGGCGGATCGGGCGGTGGCGCGGTCGATCTGTGCCTCCTGTGCGAGGAGTTCGCCCGCGGTCTGATCCCGATGGCGTTCTTCCCGGTGACCATGATGTCCGGCCGTCCGGTCGAGCTGTTCGGCTCTTCGGAGTTGAAAGAGGAGATCCTGGGCGGCATCGCCTCCGGCCGGACCGGGGCGATCGCCATGTCCGAGCCCGAGGCCGGATCGGACGTGGGCAATCTGTCCTGTCGGGCCGCTCAGTCGAACGGCGACTTCGTCATCAACGGTCAGAAGACCTGGATCACCGGTGCCCACATGGCCGACCAGATCCTGCTGGTCTGCCGGACCTCGCGCACGGATGACAAGCACTTCGGCCTGACCATGATCTCCGTGCCCGCGGGCGTCGAGGGGCTCGAGATCCGCGGAATCGGGACGATGGGCGGACGCGAGGTCAACGACATGTACTTCACCGACTGCCACGTCCCGGCCGACCGGGTGGTCGGACAGGTCGACCGCGGCTGGATGCAGCTCATGGCCGGCCTGAACTACGAGCGGTTGATCATCGCCGCCCAGTCGCTGGGGATGGCTCAGCGCGCGTTCGACGACGTCTTGTCGTATGTGAAGGAGCGCCGGCAGTTCGGGCGGGCGATCGGCAGCTTCCAGACGATCAAGCACCGCCTGGCCGATCTTGCCACCGAGCTCGAGGCCACGCGCGACCTGGTCTACGGCGTCGCCCGGCTGGTCGACGCCAACCCGGACAAGCTGTTCCCCCGCGAGGCCTCGATGGCCAAGCTCAAGGCGACCGAACTGGCCAAGCGCACCTCGCTCGAGGGCATGCAGATGATGGGCGGCTACGGATACGCCACCGAGTACGACATGGAGCGCCACGTCCGCGCCACGCTGGTGACCACCATCTACGGTGGCGCTTCCGAGATCCAGCGCGAGATCATCGCGCGCTCGCTCGGTCTGTAAGCGCGCTTTCCGCGCTCGGCGCGGTCCCCTCGTCCATTCTGGACTGCCAGATCTCAAGGACCGCCGTCCCGGTCCGATCACCATGACTGAAGACGTCCGCGTCGGCTTTCACGGAGGGATCGGGCAATGCATTGGAGCATCTGAAAACTTGACCCAGCGGCCAGGCAGGCGTTTCGTCGATCGAAACGGGAGCGGTAGGATCGGTTCGCCGGTGAATTCGGGGAACTGGTGCCTGGTAAGTCTGCTCAAGCCTTCCGCTTTGCCGCCGTCTCCCTGCTGACGGTCACCGTGGCCGGCGCCGCGCTGAGCTCACGCGCCGGCGACTGGCGGCCGTTGTGGCTGTTCTTCACGCTCGCGGTCCTGGGGACTCTCGCCGACCAGGTGCACACCTACTCGGGCCCGATGCGCCTGTCGGCCGGCTTGACGATCGTCGCGCTGGCCATGGCGCTGCTGGGCCCCGCGCCGGCCGTCCTCATCTGCTTCATCTCGCGGATTTCCCAATCGATCCAGAGCGACGGGCTGCGGCTGCGCGGGCGGCGCCTCGCGCTCGTCTGGAACCTCGGGATGTATGTCGACGTGCTGCTCGGAAGCCTCGCGATCCGGGCCGCCGTCGATGCGGGCGTGACCCGGGGAAGCGCCGGGTTCGCGCTGGTCGTCGCGGTCGTGGTGAGCGCCGCGAACCTGCTCAACTTCCTGCTCGCGGCCGTGTGGATCCGCGTCCATGCCGGCACCCCGCTGAACGCGCAGTTGCGCGAGCGCTTTCTGCCCGCGCTGCCGTGGATCACCGCACCGAACGTCCTGGCCGGCGCGCTGGCCACGCTCTATGTGCGGGCCGGCGCGGTCTCCCTGGTGCTCGTGCTCGCGCTCCTGGGCGCGTTCTACGTGCTGCTGGTCGAGCTGCTGAACTCGCAGCAGCGGCGGCAGGAGCTCGAGAAGCGCACGCTCCAGCTCGCCTCGCTCCAGCTCGGGGTGTTCGTGACGATGGTCCGGACCCTGTCACTCCGGGATCGCTATACCGCTCGGCACTCGGCGGCCGTCGCACGCTATGCGTACGCGGTGGCGAAAGCCGCCGGCTGCTCGGAGGAGGAGCTCCGAATCGTGCACACGGCCGGACTGCTCCACGACATCGGCAAGTTCGCGTTCCCCGACCGCATCCTGCTGGCCGACCGGCCGCTCAGCGACGCCGATCTCGAGATCGTCCATCAGCATCCGATCAACGGCGCCAACCTGGTGCGCCGGATCGAGGGTTACGAGAAGATCGCCGCGGTCATCCTGGCCCATCACGAGCGGGTCGACGGCACCGGTTATCCCTATGGGTTGCGGGAATCCGAGATCCCAGCTCTTGCGCGAATCATCTCGGTTGCCGATACGTACGACGTGCTCACCGCGCGCGATACATATCGCCCGCCTATCTCCAGCTCCGAGGCGGTGGCCGAGCTGCGCAACGTGGCCGGCAGCCAGCTCGACGAGCGCTTCGTCGAGCTGTTCATCGAGATCCTCGAACGCGAGGGCATCGGGTTCACCCACACCGAGGACGCGGACTTCGAAAGGGAGCTCGCGATTGAGGAGCGCATTCGCGAACTGGCCCGGCCTCAGGTCGCGGTCTGAGGGGCACGATCCATGGCCGGGATGCGAAAGACCTGGCGGATCGCCGAGTTCCGCGCGCTCCTGATCTCGTACGTCATCAATCGAGCCGGCGACGTGATCGGAGCGCTGGCGCTCGCCGTCGTCGTCCTCGCGGCCACTCGATCAGCGATCGCCACCGCCGCGCTGTTCCTCGCGACGCAGTTCGTCCCCGGGCTGGTCGGTCCGCTGCTGGTCGCCCGTATCGGGGCGATCGCGCCCGGCCGGATCCTGCCCGCGTGCTATCTGGTGGAAGCCGGCCTGTTCCTGGTCTTGGCCGCGGTTGCGCGCCATGGGGCGGTCGGCCTGGTCATCGTGCTGGCCCTGGCCGACGGGACGCTCGCCTTCGCCGCGCGCTCGGTGACGCGGGCGACGACCGCGTCCACGCTGATCCCGCACGACCTGATGCCAGAAGGAAAGGCCGCCTTCAACCTGGCGCTCGCCGTCGCGACGGTCGCCGGGCCCGTGCTCGGCGGCGCCGTGCTCGCCTTGCTCGGCTCGAGCACCGCGCTGGCCGCCGACGGTGCCTCGTTCCTCCTCGCCGCGTTGCTGATCGCGTGCACCCCGGGATTGCGCGTCCGAGCCACGAGCTCGGACTCGGCCGGGCCGACGCGCCGGCTCGGGCTCCGCGCGACGTTCGGCTATGTGGCCGGCCACCGCACGCTGCGCGCGCTCGTGTTCGGAGAGGGGATCGCGTTCGTCTTCTTCTACCTCGTCGTTCCGGTGACCGTGATCTACGCGACGCGCTCGCTCCACGCGGGTCCGGCCGGGTACGCGGCAATCCTCGCGAGCTGGGGCGCCGGCGCGGTGCTCGGCTCGACCGTGCACGTTCGTCTCGCCCGCCGTGCTGGTCATGCCGGCATCCTGATCTCAACCGCCGCCGTCGCCATCGGGTACCTCGGCACGGGCGTGGCGCCCACCCTGCTCGTGGCCTGCTGCTTCAGCGTGCTCGGCGGAGTGGGCAACGGAATCCAGTGGGCCTCGGTCGAGACCGCCGTGCACCAGTTGGTCGATGAGCACTTCCGCCTGCGGGTCTCGGCGATGCTGGAGTCGATGGCCGCGCTCGCACCCGGGGTGGGGATCGTCCTCGGTGGCGGGTTGACCGCCCTGTTCTCGCCCCGCGCCGCATATCTGGCCGCGGGCGCCGGGCTCGTCGCGCTGATCGCCTTGGCGCTCCTGGTGCGCACCCCCTACAGGAGCTTGGCCAGGCGAACGTCGTGGGCCTGGCCGGGCTCGAGGAGCGCTTCGAGAGCCGAGTCGTAGGAGGGGAGCGAGAGGACCGCACCGTCGTGGAGGACCATCAGGAACCGGTCCATGCGGCGGAGGAAGGCACGGTCGTGCGATACCGCGACGACGGTGCCCTCGAAGCTGTCCAGCGCCTGCTCGAGCGCTTCGGAGGAATCGGTATCGAGGTTGTCCGTGGGCTCGTCGAGCAGCAGGAGGTTGTGGCCCTCGAGTTCGAGGATCAGCACCTCGAGTCGGGCCTTCTCCCCGCCGCTGAGAACGTCGTAGGGGCGGCGCGCGGCATCGGCGAGCCCGTACCGGGCCAGTGCGCCCATCGCGGCCTGCATCTCGCCCCGGTGGGTCAGCACGATGTCGAGCACGACCCGGCCGGAGAAGTCGGCTCGGGACTGAAGTTGGGTGAACAATCCGGTCGACACCCGCGGTCCAATCCGCAGCTCTCCCGCGTCCGGGGTTCTCGCGCCGGCGAGCACGTTCATCAACGCGCTCTTGCCCGAGCCGTTCGGTCCGATCACCCCGACCCTTTCCCCGAAGCGAATCTCCTCGGAGAAGGGGGCGAGGAGCCCGGAGATGCCAACCGAGCGCAGGTCGAGCACGATGCGCGCCGAGTCGCCGCCACGAATCCGCACCGCGATCACGCGGTCAACGACCGGCGCCGGCGGCGGACCGTCGGCGCGGAACCGGCGCCACCGCGACTCCATCGCGTCGGCGCGCTTGGCCCAGTCGGGCGCATAGCGGGCCCGCTCCTTGAACGTCTTCATCAGGCGGTACAGCCGCCGCTCCTCCTCGTTCCAGCGCTTCACGGCGTCCCCGAGGCGCCGCTGCCGGTCCTCCCGCGCCTCGGCGTAGGTGGCGTATGAGCCGCCATGCACCCACGCGCCGTTGCCCTCGAGGGTGACGATCGTCCCGACTGCGCCGGAGAGAACCTCGCGGTCGTGCGAGATCATCACGATCGTCTTCTTCGATGTGTGGATGCGGCGCTCGAGCGCGAGCTTGGCCGGCACATCGAGGAAGTTGTCGGGCTCGTCGAGCAGCACGACGTTCGCATCGGAGGCGAACAGCACGTCGAGGACAAGCTGCTTGCGCTCGCCGCCCGATAGCGTCCGCGCGGGCCGATCGGCGACCTCGGCGAACGAGGCGTGGACGATGCGCCGGCACGCCGCGTCCCATTGGCCCTCGAGCTCGTAGCCGCCGAGCGCCGACCAGTCGGCGATCGCCTCGCCAAGCTTCATACCGGCCGACGGATCGCCGGACTCGAGCTGGGACTCGAGGGCCAGCATGCTCTCGCCGGCCTGCCGCACGGCCCGCGGCGCGAGCGACAACAGGAGCTCCCGCACCGTTCGCTCGCCATCTCTGACGCCGACGTCCTGCGCCATGTATCCAACGAGACCACCGACCGCGTAGTCGCCCTCATCGGGTGACAGCTCGCCGGCGAGGATCCTCAGAAGCGTGCTCTTGCCGACACCGTTTGTGCCCACCAGCCCCACGTGCTGCCCCGACGAGACCTTGAACGAGACCTCCGAGAACAGGAGGTCGCCGCCCGGATGCGCGTAGGCCAGATTCGAGACCCCGACATGCGCCACGGCCTCATGTTCGCACGGTAGGTGAGGCTCAGCGCGCGGCGGGCTCGGTGCGCCCCGCTCCCGGTCCGGCGGGAAGGTCGATCTCGCCGGGCCGAGCCTGCTTGCCACAGCGGTCGCACAGGAGATCCGGACCGAAGCTGCCCCCGCAGCCCGTATGGAGGGTGAGCCGCGGCGGGCCGTTCGGCGCCGGATAGTGGCGGTCGCCCCATTTCATGAGCACGATCAGGGCGGGTCCGAGCTCGCGGCCCTTGTCGGTGAGGACGTACTTGGGCCGGCCGGGCCGCTCCTGGTCGGCCACGCGCTTAAGCACACCCTCGTCGCACAACAGCTTCAGCCGGTTCGTGAGGACGTTCGAGGCGATCCCCAGGCTGTCCTGGAACTCCTCGAACCGCGTCAGGCCGAGCACGGCGTCGCGCAGGATCAGCAGCGTCCACCGCTCGCCGACGATCTCGAGCGAGCGCGCGATCGAGCACACCTGATCTGGATAGTCGCGCTGAAGCATCGCCCAGGAGGATAGCTGGCTTGCTTGACAAAAGCCAGCGGCCCGGCTAGCTTGCCTTGCGTGAAGCAAGTCAGCCTAGAGGAGGAGTGATGCCCCGCAAGCCCGTGATCCTGATCTCGCTGCTGTTGGCGGCGTTCGTGATCAATGTCGACACGACGATCGTCAACGTCGGTTTGCCCACGCTGGTCCGCGACCTACACGCGTCCAACTCGCAGCTGCAGTGGGTGGTCGACGCGTTCAATCTGCTGTTCGCGGGATCGGTCCTGGCCATGGGCAGCCTGTCCGATCGGTTCGGGCGCAAGGGAATGCTCCTCGCGGGCCTCTCGGTGTTCGGCCTGGCCAGCCTGGCGGGCGGGCTGACCGGCAGTCCCGGTGCACTGATCGCGGCGCGTGCGGTGATGGGCGTCGGAGCGGCGATGGTCTTCCCGTCGACGCTCTCGCTCCTGACCAACGTGTTCGCCGAGCGGCGCGAGCGCGCGCTGGCGATCGGGCTGTGGGGCGCGGTCACCGGCGTGGCCATCGCGCTCGGGCCGATCGTCGGCGGATGGCTGCTTCAGTTGTTCGACTGGCGCGCGATCTTCTTCGCCATGACGCCGGTCGCCTCGGTGGCGGGTCTCCTGGTGGCCGGCAACGTCCCGACCTCGCGCGACCCAAGCGTCAGGAAGCTCGACGGGACCGGGTTCGCGTTGTCGACCGCCACCGTCTCACTGCTCGTCTATACGATCATCGAGGCGCCCAGCCACGGCTGGGGGAGCACCCGCACGCTGGCCGCCTTCGCGCTGACCGCCGGGCTGGCGGCGGCGTTCGTGACCTGGGAGCGGCGCACCGAGCAGCCGATGCTCGACCTGTCCCTGTTCGGCAACCCGAGGTTCACCGCGGCGAGCGCGTCGGTCGCGATCTCGTTCTTCGCGCTGTCCGGGTTCATCTTCCTGGTCACGCAGTACTTCCAGTTCCTCAAGGGCTACGGGCCCCTGATGACCGGTGTGCGCCTGCTTCCGGTCGCCAGCTGCGTAGCGATCTCATCGATCCTCGGCGCCAGGGTTGCGGTCCGCGTGGGCACCAAGCTGGTAGTCGCATCCGGGCTGTTCCTGATGGCGGGGTTCTACGTGTGGGTCGCGACGGCAACGGCCACGACCGGCTACGGGACGATCGCGGCGCAGATGGTCGTGCTCGGGACCGGCATGGGGCTGACCAGCGCCCCCGCGACCGAGGCGATCATGGGCGTGGTACCCAGGGCCAAGGCCGGCGTCGGATCCGCGATCAACGACGCCACGCGGCTGCTCGGCGGCACCCTGGGCGTCGCGGTGATCGGCAGCGTGTACGCATCGTTGTACGCGAGCCGCCTGGCGAGCGCGCTTCCCGTCGGGCTGCCGGACACCGTCGCACGGACCGCGCACGAATCGGTCGGCGCCGCGCTGACCGTCGCGAACCAGCTGGCCCACTCAGGTCATCCGGCGCTCGCGGCGGCGGTCCACGACGCCGCCAGCGCCGCGTTCTTCCACGGCCTCCATGCGGCCGACCTCGTCGCCGCCGGCGCCGCCGCGGCCGGGGCGTTGATGGCGCTGGCGCTGCTGCCCGCTCACCCGCTGGTCGGACCCGACGAGGCAGGTTCGGAGGCACAGACACTCGACGCGCCCGCCACCGCGGTGGCCCCGATCTGATCGAACGTCAAACACCAGGAGAAACGCCATGGCCGCCCAACTCGACCAACCGCAAACCGCCGGCATCGACTCGGCACTCGCACGCAACCGTGCCTTCGCGGCCGCGCGGGGACACGAAGGCGCCGTCGTCTTCCCCGCCCTGCGTCTGTTCGTGCTCAGCTGCTGTGATCCACGCACCGATCCCGCGCAATTTCTCGGCCTGGGGATGAGCGACGCTTTGGTCGTCCGCAACGTCGGCGGACGGGTAACCCCCGAGGTGATCAACGACATCGCCTACCTCGGCCAGCTTGCCGAGAACTTCCTGCCCGACGGGCCACTGTTCGAGGTCGCAGTGGTCCACCACACGCAGTGCGGCACCGGCGCGCTCGCCGACGACGCCTTTCGTCGCCGCTATGCCGAGCGGATCGGGGCCGACGAGTCAGCGCTGCGCGACCACGCGGTGCTCGACCCGGTCGCCACGGTCGCCCACGACGTCGCGCTCCTGCGCACCGCGCCGGCGGTCTCGCCGCGGGTCACCGTCTCGGGGCACGTCTACGACGTGGTCACCGGGCTGGTCGAGACGATCCTCAGGTAGCGGCCGTGGCCTCGGCGACGAACGCGCGGACGAGTGCGGAGTCGTCGCCGGCGCGGGTGACCGCGACGAGCTCGGAGCGTGGGGCGCCGGTCACCGGGCGGTAGGCCACGCCGTCGAGGGCCAGGCGCTGCACCGACTGGGGGACGAGCGAGACGCCGGTGCCGGCGGCGACCAGTCCGATGATGGTGAGCATCTCGGGCGCGTACTGGATCACGCCCGGCGCCGATCCGGTGCCGGCCAGCGCGTCGATCAGCAGGTCGTGAAATCCGGGCGCCTGGTCGCGCGGGAACAGCACGAGCGGCTCGGCGGCCAGCCGGCGCAGGGGCACCCGGGTGAGCCGGGCGAGCGCGTGCCCGGCCGGCAGCGCCGCCACCGTACGCTCGCGCAGCACGGTCCGCATGCTGAGCTCTCCGTCGTCCTCGATCGGCGGGCGGACCAGGCCGACGTCGACGAGGCCGGCGCGCACGGCGCGTAGCTGATCGAGCGTCGGGCGCTCGCGCAGCTCGAGCTCCACGGCCGGCCGGGCGTGGCGGAACCGCTCCACGGTCCCGGGGAGGATCGAGAACAGGGCCGAGCCGACGAAGTTGATCCGCAACCGGCCGGTCTGGCCGGCGTCGATCCGGCGCGCGGTGGCGACGGCGCCCTGAAGCTCGCCGAGCAAGGCCCGGGCGTCGCGCAGGAACGCCGCACCCGCCGGCGTGAGCTCGACCCGCCGCCGGGTCCGCACGAGCAGGGCGAACCCGAGCTCGTCCTCGAGCGCGCGGATCTGCTGGCTCAGCGGCGGCTGGGAGATGTGCAGGCGCTCGGCGGCGCGGCGGAAATGCAGCTCCTCCGCGACGGCGACGAAATAGCGCAGTTGACGAAGTTCCACGAAACTGATTCGGCTGACGACTCAATCGAGCTTAAGAACATATTGGACACGATCACAGACGCGGGCGTAGGTTTGCCGGCGCAGATGTCCTATTTGCTCACCTGCCCCAACTGCGGGACGCGCGAGGTGACCGACTTCGGCTACGGGGGTGAGATCTCGGCGCGGCCGACCGCGCGCCCCAGCCTCCGCGAGCTCGGCGAGTACAACTACTTTCGCCGCAACGCGGCCGGGGTACAGCGCGAGTGGTGGTTTCACCGCTCGGGGTGCCGCGCGTGGTTCATCGCCGAGCGGGACACGACGACCAACGAGGTCTTGCTGACCGAGCTTCCCGGCGGCCCGGAGAGCGCGGCGTGAGCCGTCTACCCGAGCAACCGGGCGAGCGGATCGACCGCCAGCGCGTCATCCGCTTCACGTTCGACGGCAAGTCGGTGGAGGCGTTCGAGGGGGACACGATCGGCTCGGCGCTCTACGCCGCGGGCCGGCGCACGTTCTCACGGAGCTTCAAGTACCACCGCCGGCGCGGGCTGCTCTGCTGCGCCGGGCAATGCCCCAACTGCATCGTGGCCGTCGACGGCGCGCCGGGCGTTCGGGCCTGCGTCGAGCCGGTCAAGGAGGGCATGCGGGTCGAGCACCTGAACGCGACGCCCGGGCTCGAGCTCGACGTGATGCGTGCCACCGACCTCGTGGGCACAAGATTCACCCCGCCCGGCTTCTACTACAAGACGTTCATTCGGCCGCGCCGGCTGTGGCCGCTGTACGAGAAGGTGCTCCGGCATGCCGCGGGTCTTGGCGTCCTGCGCAAGGAGCAGGCCGACCGCGAATGGCGGACCGAGTACCGCCGCCGGCACGCCGACGTGCTGGTGGTCGGCGGCGGTCCGGCCGGGGTGGCCGCCGCGCGGGCGGCCGCGGACGCGGGCGCCGATGTGGTGCTGGTCGCCGAGGACAGGCTCGAACCGCTCGCCGGCGTGGAGACGCTCGACCGGGCCTCCGCGCTGGGCTACTTCGACGGAATGGTCCCAGTCTGGCGAGGCGACACGCTCCACCAGATCAGGGCGCGCGCACACGTGTTCGCCACCGGCACGATCGAGCAGCCGCTGGTGTTCGCGGGCAACGACCTCCCGGGGGTCATGCTCTCGGGCGGCGCGCTGCGCCTGCTCGAGCGCTACGCGGTCCGCCCCGGAACGCGTGCCGTGGTTGCCACCACCTCGGACTGGGGCCTCAAAGCGGCAGCCCGGCTGCACGACGCCGGCCTCGCCATCGCCGCCGTGGCCGACCTGCGGCCAACCCCGGGTCCCGCGGGTGATGAGCTCCGAGCTCGCGGAATCGAGCTGCTGGCCGCTCACACCGTGATCGAGGCCCAGGGCAGCAAGCAGGTCACACATGCGGTGCTCGCGCCAGTCGGCCGAGAGGACGCAGCGCGCATCTTCGAGTGCGACCTGCTGGTCGTCTCCGGCGGCGCGGTACCCGCGACGTCGCTGCTCTCCCAGGCCGGAGCGCAGACCGTCTACGACGAGCAGAGCGGCGTGTTCGTCCTGGCCGATCCGCTGCCCGCCAACGTCTACGCGGCCGGCGAGGTCGCCGGCTTCGAGGATGCCGAGACGATCGCTCGCTCCGGGCGCGGGCAGGACGGCTCGCCGCCGGAGCGCAGTCCGACACGCGCGACGAAACCCCGCTGCCGGTGGAGCGAGTACCTGCCGCGGTCCCGCCACCGGTCGCCGGCGCCACGCGCGGCAAGTGCTTTGCCTGCCTGTGCGAGGACGTCACCGCGAAGGACATCAAGCTGAGCATCGAGGAGGGCTACGACTCGATCGAGCTGTCCAAGCGCTACACGACGGTGACCATGGGCCCATGCCAGGGCCGCATGTGCCAGCTCGCGTCGGTGCGCCTGATGGCGCAGGAGACCGGGCATAGTCTGCAATCCGTCGGGACCACCACGGCCCGGCCTCCGTACGTCTCCGTCCCCATGGGCGTACTGGCCGGCCGGCCGTTCCAGCCGGCCAAGCGCTCCGCGATCCACGGTCGCCACCGGGACCTCAAAGCCAACGTCAAGTGGGCCGGCGACTGGCGGCGGGCGTACGACTACGGCGACCCGCAACAGGAGGCGCTGGCCGTGCACGAGGCCGCCGGCGTCATCGACGTCTCCACGCTGGGCAAGCTGCTGGTCCGCGGGTCGGAGGCCGGCGCGTTCCTCGACCGCCTGTACCCGAACCGGTTCAGCGACCTGAAGCCCGGGCGGATCCGCTACGGGGTGATCAGCTCGGACGCCGGCCGGATCGTCGACGACGGCACGATCTGCCGGATCGACGAGGACACCTACTACGTGACCACGACCTCGAGCGGGGCCGGCGCGGTCGAGGAGTGGTTCTCGTGGTGGCTGGCCGACTGGAGGATGGACGTGCGCCTGACCGATCTCACCCAGGGCCTGGCCGCGGTCAACCTGGCCGGCCCGAAAGCGCGGGAGACCCTCGGCGCGCTCACCGACCTCGATTGCTCGGCCGAGGCGTTCAAGTACCTCGACGCCAAGCAGGCCAGGGTGGCCGGAGTCCCGTGCCTGATCCTGCGGATCGGGTTCGTCGGCGAGGTCGGCTACGAGATCCACTTCGCCGCCGCCCACGGCGAGCACGTTTGGGATGCGCTGCTCGAAGCCGGGCGGCCGCGCGGCATCAAGCCGTTCGGGCTCGAGCCGCAGCGAATCCTGCGCTTGCAGAAGATGCACATCCTGGTCGGCCAGGACACCGACTCGGAGTCCACCCCGTTTGGCGCGGCCATGCCCTGGATCGTCAAGCTCGACAAGGAGGCGGACTTCATCGGCAAGTGGGCACTCGAGCACTATGCGGACATCGAGCCCGAGACGCGCCTGGTCGGCTTCACGCTCGGCGACGGGTACGTCCCCACCGAAGGCTCGGTGATCATCGACGCGGTCGGCGATCCGGCCGGGCAGGTGACCAGCGCGCGGTTCTCGCCCGTACTCGACCGGGTGATCGGGATGGCCTGGGTGCCGAGCCGGCTGGCCCGCGACGGCGCCACGGTGACGATCTCCGACCAGGGCCGCACGGTGTCGGCACACGTGCAAACCCGGCCGTTCTACGACCCGGAGGGCGAGGTGCTCCGCTCGTGAGTGCGCTCGCGTTTCTGAGCCCGGCGGCCGCGGACGGCGGCGCGATCGCCCGCAGCCCGATGGAGCGAATGGCCAAGGCGGCCGGCGCGCGCTTCGAGCTCCGCGACGGTTGGAATGTCGCCGTCGGCTACGAAGGTGCGCGAAGCGACGCCGTGGTCTGGGCCGATGTCTCTCACCTGCGCAAGTGGGAGGTGGATGTCGGCGCTGAGCTCGGCACCGCACGACGGGAGGGCGACGCATGGTGGTGCGGACTGACCAGGGACCGAGCGCTGGTTCTCGGCGGCCCAGCGCCGGAGGGCGCCCTCGACGTCACCTGCAACTACGCCGCGCTGACCATCGTCGGGCCGCAGGCCAGCGAGACGATCGCGCGCTTCTGCGCGCTCGACCTCCGGCCCCAGGTCGCGCCGCCGCACAGCTTCCGCCCGGGCTCGATCGCCCGCCAGCCCGGCATGCTCCTGGTCGAGGCCGAGAACCGGTTCCTGCTCCTGTTCGGCTGGGCGATCGGCGAGTACATGTGGTCGGTCGTGGCCGACGCGGCGAAGCCATTCGGAGGCGGCCCGGTCGGGATCGAGGTCATACCAGATGCTTGACATCTTCCGACCGCGCCGGATGTGGCGCCGGCAACGCGACCTGAAGCCCTCCTACGACGTGGTGATCGTGGGCGGGGGCTCGCACGGCCTGGCCGCGGCCTACTACCTGCAGAAAAACCACGGCATCTGCAACGTGGCCGTGCTCGAGAAGCGCTACATCGGCTCGGGCGCGGCGGGGCGCAACACCACGATCCTGCGCTCGAACTACAAGACCCCGGAAGGGGCCAAGTTCTACGACGCCAGCGTCAAGCTCTACGAGGGCCTCGGGCAGGACCTCAATTTCAATCTGCTGTTCTCGCAATGCGGGCATCTGACGCTGGCGCACTCCGACCGCGCGATGTTCGTGATGGCTAACCGGGCCGAGGTCAACCGGCTGCAGGGGATCGACTCACGCGTGGTCTATCCGGACGAGATCAAGCGCCTGGCCCCAGCCATGCAGGTCGAGAACCCGCACGCCACGTATCCCATCATGGGCGCGCTGTATCACCCGCCGGGCGGGATCATCCGCCACGACGCGGTCGTGTGGGGCCTCGCCCGCGGCGCCGACCGCGGCGGCGCGGAGATCCACCAGAACACCGAGGTCCTCAGCATGGAGCGCTCGAACGGCCGGGTCACCAAGGTCCACACCAACCGGGGGACGATCGGCGCGGGACACGTTCTCAACTGCACGGCCGGCTGGAGCACGCTGATCTGCGACATGGTCGGCGTGCCGCTGCCGATCACCACCCACATCCTCCAGGCGTGCGTCACCGAGCCGGTCAAGCCGCTGCTCGACGTGGTGATCGTCTCCTCGCAGATGCACGTCTACGTCAGCCAGACCGACCGGGGCGAGTTCCTGATGGGCGCCGAGATCGAGCCGTGGACGACCTACCGGATGCAGGGAACACTGAACTTCCTGCAGGAGGTCACCCGACACACGCTCGAGCTGTTCCCGCAACTGGAGCGGGCCCGGCTGCTGCGGAGCTGGGCCGGGCTGTGCGACCTCAGCCCCGATTACAGCCCGATCCTCGGCCAGACCGAGGTCGAAAACTTTCACGTCAGCGCAGGATGGGGCACATACGGGTTCAAGGCCGCCCCGATCGTGGGTAAGACGCTGGCCGAGCTAGTCGCTACCGGCCGCACCCCGAGCCTGATCGCGCCGTTCGCGCTCGACCGCTTCTACCAGGACAAGCTGGTCTCAGAACTTGCGGCAGCGGCCGTTAGCCACTAGAAGAAGGGGAGCCGGATGGCACCGAGCATTGGAGAGGACGTACCGATGAAGACCAGCCTCGAGATAGCCCAGGAAGCCGTTCTCCAGCCGATCGAGCAGATCGCCGAGCGAGCCGGACTCGAGTCCGACGAGATCGAGCCGTATGGGCGCTACAAGGCGAAGGTGTCCCTGTCGGTGCTCGACCGGCTGAAGGACGTCAAGGACGCGAAGGTCGTATGCGTCACCGGCATGACCCCGACGCGAGCGGGCGAAGGAAAGACGACCACGCTGGTCGGGCTGACCCAGGGCCTCGGCGTGATCGGCAAGAACCCGGTGGCCTGCCTGCGCGAGGCGTCGGTCGGGCCCGTGTTCGGCATCAAGGGAGGGGCGGCCGGCGGTGGGCTGACCCAGGTGGTACCGATGGAGGACCTGAACCTCCACTTCACCGGCGACATCCACGCGATCGGCGCCGCCAACAACCTCCTGGCCGCGATGATCGACGCCTCGATCCTGCACGGAAATCCGCACCACATCGACGCCCTGCGGATCCCCTGGCGGCGGGCGGTGGACATGAACGACCGGGCTCTGCGCCAGATCGCGATCGGGCTGGGCGGCCGCGCCAACGGCTATCCGCGCGAGACCGGCTTCGATATCACCGCGGCCTCCGAGGTGATGGCGATCATGGCCGTCTCCCGTGACCTGCAGGACCTGCGCCGGCGCCTGGGCAAGATCACCGCGGCGTACTCGTTCGGGGAGGGCAAGGCGATCACCGCCGAGGACCTCCGCGCGGCCGGCGCGATGGCCGTGCTGCTCAAGGACGCGCTCAAGCCCAACCTGGTGCAGACGCTCGAAGGCCAGCCGGTGATGATGCACTGCGGGCCGTTCGCGAACATCGCGCACGGGAACAACTCGCTGATCGCCGACCTGATCGGGATGAAGCTCGGCGACTACGTGGTGACCGAATCCGGGTTCGGCTCGGACATGGGGATGGAGAAGTTCTTCGACATCGTGTGCCGGTTTGGGAAGCTGACCCCGTCGGCCGCCGTCCTGGTCACGACGGTGCGCGCGATCAAGCACCACGGCGGGGTGGCCGACGACCCCAGGGTCGAGCGCGCGGCGAGCCTGCAGTCGGTCGAGGTCGGGATGGCCAACGTGCGGCGCCACCTGAAGATCATCGAGACGTACGGGGTGCCCGCGGTGGTGGCGGTCAACCGACGTCCCGGCGACACCAACGAAGAGGTGGAACTGGTCAAGCGCCTCGCGCTCGAGGCGGGCGCGTTCGCCGCCGAGGCCAACGAGGGGTTCAGCAAGGGCGGCGCCGGCGCCGCGGACCTGGCCGAGGCGGTGGTCAGCGCCTGCGAGCAGCCGAACACGTTCCATTACCTCTACGAGGACGACGCGACGATCCAGGACAAGATCGAGGCGGTGGCGACCAAGGTGTACGGGGCCAAGGAGGTCTACTACTACCCCGAGGCCGAGCGCAAGCTCAACCAGTTCACGCGCGAGGGCCTCGGTCACTTCCCGGTCTGCATGGCCAAGACGCACCTGTCGCTGTCGTCCGACGCCACGCTGTTGAACGCGCCGGAGAGCTTCACGCTGCCGGTCAGGGATATCCGCGCGTACACCGGCGCGGGCTGGCTGGTGCCGCTGTGCGGCGACATCGTGCAGATGCCCGGACTCGGCACGGACCCCGCCGCGGTCAACATCGACATCGACGCCGAGGGCCGGACCGTCGGCCTTTTCTGATCAGTCACTGCACGAGCTGCTGGACGCCGTCGCCGCGCGCACCCCGGCGCCGGGCGGCGGGTCCTCGGCAGCCACCGCCACCGCGCTCGCCGCGGCCCTGGTCGAGATGGCGGCGAACTTCAGCGATGGTCACGCCGACGCGTTCGCGCGTGCCGGCGAACTCCGCACCCGCGCGCTCGAACTGGCCGAGATCGAGCTGCACGCCTATGAGCCGGTGCTCGAGGCCCTCAGGCTGCCGCGTGATGATCCGGCGCGGGCGGAGCGGGTGAGCGCCGCGCAGACCGACGCCTCGAAGTCCCCACTCGAGGTTGCGCGAGTGGCCGCCGACCTCGCCGACCTCGCCGCCGAGCTCGCGACCAACGGCAACCCCAACCTGACCGGCGACGCGATCGCCGGCGCGCTGCTGGCCGAAGCGGCGGCGCAGGCCGCCGCGCGCCTGGTCGCGATCAACCTGACCGACGGTCCCGCGGTCGAGGAGGCGGCCGCGCACGCCGCGCGGGCCGGCACGGCCCGGGACCGCGCGCTCAGCTAGATCGGGGTTTTGCACCACTTGCCACAATATGTTCAAACTGCGTGTGGGGAGGAGGGCAACTGGTGGCCCGCGAAGATGTGGCCCCCCGATGGCGACGGGCAGGACCCAGCGGCGACGGACGGGCCACGGATCAGCGCGGGCCGTCGCTGGTCGACAGCGCCGAGGAGGCGCTCCACAACTGGCTGGCCGGTGGGCGCTACCGCCAGGGTGACCGCCTCCCGCCCGAGCACGAGGTCGCCACGATGCTCGGCATCTCCCGCGGGACGCTGCGCAGCGCGCTGCGCCGCCTGGAGGATCGGGGCGAGATCGTCCGCCGGCAGGGGAGCGGCACGTTCGTTGGGCGCAGCGCGGTCCCGGCCGCACTGGGCGAGCGGCTCGAGCGACTCGAGCCGTACTCCTCGCTGGCCGAGCGGCGCGGTCTGACGCTCTCCAGCGTCGACCTGCACATCGAACGGCGCGCTGTCGGCGCCGAGGTGGGGGAGGCGCTCGGGCTCGCTCCGATCGCCCAGGTGACGACGCTCGCACGTACGCTCATCGCGGATCAGGCGCCCGTCGCCGTCATGTTCGACGTCGTACACCCGAAGGTTTCGCTGCCCGACGATGACCTGCTCCGCGAGCAGCTCGAGAGCGGCCAGATGGTGCTCGACGTCTTGATCGGCATCGGCGTCCCGGTCACCTTCGCGCGCACGCGCGTGATCCCGTCGCTGCTCAGCCCGCGAGAGCGTGCCGGCAAGCTGCTCGGGGTCAAGCGGACCACGGCGGTGCTCGAGCTCGAGGAGCTCTACTACGCGGGCCGCGACGAGCGGGTCGCGTACTCGCGCGACCTGTTCGCTCCGGGCGGCCTGGACGTGACCGTCATGCGCTCGTTCGAGTCGACACGTCCCGCCCCGATCGCGAACATCCGGGGCGCTCGCGCCGCCGCCGGCCGGACTCGTCGCACCCGGGATAACGGAGCGTGAACGCCGGCCCGGTCGGCTCGGTCGCCCGGGCGATCGCGCTGCTCGACGCGGTCGCCGAGAGCGAGGGCGGGGCGCGGGTGAACGAATTGGCGCGCCGGATTGGAGTGAACCCGAGCACGGCTTCGCGGCTGCTCAGCACCTTGGAAGCCGGGGGCCTGGTCGAGCGTACGCCCGAAGGTCCCTACCGGCTGGGGCTCAAACTGGTGGCGCTGTCGGACCACGTGCTCGGCCAGCTCGACGTGCGCGATCGGGCCCGGCCCTGGTTGATCTGGCTGGTCGAGGAGACCGGCGAGACGGCGACGCTGTCGGTCCCGGGCGGTGGCGAGGCGATCACCGTCGACTTCGTGCCCTCGCCATCGAGCGTGGTCAGCCTGGCTCGGCTCGGACGCCCCAGCGTCGCCCACGCCACCGCGGCCGGCAAGGTCATGCTGGCGTTCGGACCGCGGCCGAACGCGCCGGGGCTGGCCGACCACGAGCTGACCGCGTTCACCGAGCGGACGATCACCGACCCGGGCGCGCTGGCCGAGGAGCTCGAACGCGTGCGCGCCACCGGGATGGCCGAGGCGGTCGGCGAGCGCGAGCCCGACCTGAACGCGCTGGCCGCCCCGGTGGTTGGACGCGGCGGCGAGCTCGCGGCGATTCTCGGCCTCCAGGGCCCGGCCGCCCGACTGCCGGCGGCCACGCGGCGCACCCTCCGCGATCCGCTACTGCGCGCCGCGCGAGAGCTTGGCCAGGCGCTCGGGGGTCCCGCGCCCGGATAGGATGCGCCATGCGCTTCCGCCTCGGGGCACCGGACATGCGCGGCCTGGCCGACGAGGAGCTGATGGAGCTCGTCGGCGCGGGCGAGACGCGAGCGTTCGAGGTGATCTTCGACCGTCACGCCGGCGCGGGGTACTCGCTCGCGCTGCGTATGTGCCGCCGCCGAGCGCTGGCCGAGGACATCGTCCAGGAAGCGTTCCTGTCCCTGTGGCGCGGCGGTGCGGGCTACGACCGAAGCCGGGGCAGCGTGCGCTCGTGGGTGTTGAGCGCGGTCCACAACCGGGCGGTCGACGCGCTGCGCCGGACCGGCGCGAAGGCGGGACGCGACGTGTCCGACGAGGGGATCGCCGAACGCCTCCCCTCCCGTGACGCCACCGACGCCGAGGTCGAGCGGCGCGATGAGTCCCGGCGGGTGCGCAGCGCGCTCGACGAGCTCCCCGCCGATCAGCGGCAGGTCATCGAGCTGGCCTACTTCGGCGGGCTCAGCCAGAGCCAGATCGCCGAGATGCTCGAGCTGCCGCCCGGTACCGTGAAGGGACGCATGAGGCTCGGTCTGACCAAGATGCGCTCCGCCCTCGGCGAGACAGAGACGGTGGCGCTGTGAGCGTCGAGAACGGCCGCGAGTGCGGCGAGAACGCTGCGGCGTACGTGCTCGGGGCGCTCGAGCCGGCCGAGGCCGAGGCGTTCCGCGAGCACATCGCCGAGTGCGCCGCGTGTCGAGACGAGGTCGCGGCGTTCGAGGAGATCACCGAAGCGCTGCCGGCGAGCACCGGGCGTTCCGAGGTGCCACGGGAATTGCGCAAGCGAGTCATGCGCGAGGTGCGCGCCACTCCAAAGGCCGCACCCGCGCGACCGGCGGCCACGGTGCGTGCGCCGACCCGGTTCTCGCTCGCGTGGGGTGGCGCGCTGGCGGCGGGGGTGGTGGCCGTGATCGTGGCCGTCGTGCTCATCGGTGGCGGGTCGAGCGGTACGCGTGTGATCCAGGCCAGCGTGGGGAGCGCCCAACTCCGGATCGACGGCGGGCGTGGCGATCTCGTCGTGCATCGCCTTGCCCCGCTGCCCGCCGGCCGCATCTACGAGATGTGGGTGCAGCGTGGCAACGCGGCGCCGACGCCGACCGGGACGCTGTTCAGCACCCGGGGGGACGGGTCCGCCAATGTCGGTGTCCCGGGCAGCCTGACCGGGGTCAGCCGGGTGATGGTCACTCAGGAGCCCGCGGGGGGGACGCCCGCGCCCACGAGTGCGCCGGTGATCATCGCACCCGTGACCTGATCGAAAGCGTCCCCCCGGGCCTGCAGCCCCGGTTTTTCAAGCGGCGAGGGGCTTCACCTCGTAGCCGCTCTTGGGCGTCCCGAGGTACGGGAAGTGAGGCAGGTACCTCGTGTTGCCTGGCCCCAGCCCATCGGTCACCAGCGCCGCGGCGGCGTCCGGCGTGTAGCTCTTGTTGACGAGCGGATAGGTCGCGCCGGCGATCGCCCGCAGCTCCACCGTGACCACGTCGTCGAACACCCGGCGGCCGTTCGGGAACCCGGCCGGGTCCCCGCCGACCAGCCCAAGCGGTTTGGCGGCGCCCCGCCGCGCCGGCGGGATCGCCATGTTCAGCCGTAGCTGATCGGCCGGATTGCCTCCGGTGAAGTTCTGGAAGCCCGGCACGATGCCAGCCGGGATCCCGGTCATCAGGATCGCGGCCAGATCCGCCCGCGGCGCGGTCAGCTTGGCCAGGTTGGGGAACACGCCGGGATACAACACCGGGAGCAGGGCGGCGAGCTCGGGGTGCTCGACGTAGTGCAGGAACTGGGCGTCGGCCTGGGCCGGCAGCGCGTTCCAGCGGTCCTTGTCGCCCAACGGGACGATCACCTCGTTGAACAGCGGATTGCCCAGCCGCGAGACCTGCACCCACGGGCCGGCTTCGTGCACCGCGCCGCTGCCCGCGTGGCGGACCGCTGCGCGACGCCGGCTGGCCGCCGTCCATACGCCGATCACCGACTTGCCCGCCATCGGATCGGTCGGCTTGGAGCCATCGCGGGTCAGCTCGTGCTTGGGAACCTTCAGCGCGATCGTGTGCACGCTGAAGTCGTGGGTCGCGTTGACCGCATGCGCCGCGGCCATCCCGCCCAGGTGCAGGCTCTGGAACGGCCGCAGGTCGCCCAGGTCGAACACCGCCCCGAGGTCTACGTAGAAGCCCTCCAGACGCTGGCCGGCGAACACGGTGTGGCCACCGGCGATGTGATGTACCGCCTGCGCGGCCAGGCTCGCGTAGTTCGGCGTCGAGCCCGGGCCGATGTTGCACGGCGGGCAGGGTAGGCCGCTGGCCAGCACCTTGCGGTGGCCGTTCTTAACGCGCGTGACCGTGTAGAACTGGCGGCGGTTCCAGTTCGGGCTGTCGATCGAGTCGATCGGGCCGGTGTTGTACAGGAACGTTTCCGGGTTGCGCACCTTGGTCTGAAACAGGAACTCGTAGCTGATCTCGGGCGCGCCGTCGGCGTCGTTGTCGATGTGGATCTCGTAGCGGACGTCGTCACCGAACTCGAAGAAGTTCGGCCCGCCGAACGGCGCCTCGAGCGGCAGGTAGTTCGAGATGATCGTGACCGTGCTCGGATCGTCGGGGGAGACGAACGCGTACGTGTCGGTGTTGTCGGCCACCGGGTCCTTGCTGATCGCCGGTGCCTCGCGATGGGATGACATCAGTTGCCTCCTATTTCGCCGCGCGCGCGATCTGCGCGGCGAGCTTGCGGTCGCGGATGGTGACTTCGCGTTCGCCGGCCATGACCGAGACGCGGTCGTGGTGTACGTACGCCACGAGCGGCTCGGCGGGGGCGGCGTCGGCCTCGCCGGCTACGAGCGCGCCGATGACGGTCGCGCCGACGGCCGCGCCGGCCGAGCGCTTCACGAACGCACGCCTGGTTTGATCGCTCACTTTGGTCCTCCTGTGATGGGGTCGCTTTGGTCGGGCTATACGCGCGACCGCGCGAAACGGATCAGTGAGGCGTCAGGACCAGGGGTACGGACTGTTTGAGACGGGGTGCAGGTCCCCGGTGGCGAAGCGCTCGAAGCGAAACGGATGCAGCAGCGAGGAGTGTTCGCCGGACAGGACGCGAGCGATCTCGCGCCCGACCGCGATCATCTTGTATCCGTGGTTGGAGTCGGCGGCCACGAACACGTTGGGGCGCGTGTAGTCGAACACCGGGAAGTTGTCGACGGTGAACGCGCCGGCGCCGCCGGAGCGGACCTGGCGATACCGCGGGCGCGTGCCCTCGAAGCGGCCCAGGCAGTGCGACAGCGCGGCGCACCACATGTCGGGAAAGCCCGGCTCGACCGAACCGGTCGGGTAGGGATCGACCTCATACTCGGGACTCATCCGCAGCGGCTGCGCGCCCCCCTGCACGCTGTGCCGGTCCGGCTTGAAGTACACGCCCCACGGCTCGGTGGTGATCAGCCGGGTCTCGTCGTCGCGCAGGGTCTGGTCGGAGTCGATGTGAAGGACGGGGGAGGGGGCTCCGTCCTCGGTGATGAACTGCGCCGGGTCGAACTCGATCTCGCCCTCCTGCAGATACCAGTAGGTCCACATCGGGAGATCGGGCTCGACCGTCCCGTCGGGCTGGCGCACGTCGATCCGGTCCGGCAGCTCGAGCATCGCCCACAGGTTCGGCACCCACGGGCCGACCGCGACGACGACTCGCTCGGGCACGAGGTCGCCGGCGCTCGTGTGCACCAGGCTGACCGCGCCGGAGTTGTCGAGCTCAAAGCCGGTCACCTCGACGCCGGTCTCGATCCGGGCGCCGGCCCGGCGGGCCTTGTCGGCCAGGCCGAGCATCGATTCCCGGTTGAACGCATAGCCGCCGGCCCGCTCGTGCAGGCAGACGGTGAGTCCCGGAGCACGCCAGTCGCCGAACAGCGAGCGCATGTGATTCGACACCGCCTCTTCGCCGACATACAACTCGGATGGGTAGCCGATCCGCTGCTGGCGCTCGTACACCTCGACCAGGTCGCTCTCCTGGGCGGGCGGGCCGAGCGCGACGTAGCCACTGCCGTGGTAGTGCAGCGCCTCAGGATCTGACTCCCACACCGACACACAGGCGGCCATCAACTCGGACATGGCCGGCTGGAAGTAGTTGTTCCGGATCACGCCGCAGGCGATGCCCGACGCGCCGGCGGCGACATCGGTCTTGTCCACGACGAGCACCTGCTCGCCCTGCTCGGCGAGATGCCAGGCGGTCGACAGGCCGTGGACGCCGGCGCCGATGATGAGGGTGGAAATGGAAGTGGGTGCGTTCATTGCGTATTACGCAATAGACTTGCGCGATATGCACGAAGCATAGGCCGGGTCGCTCCCGAGGTCAAGCTCGGGCTAGGCTCCCGACGCGATGGCGGATCCGCCTGCTCACCTCATGGCCCGGCGCCGTGAACAGCGCGCCCGGCGCCGGCGCCGGCGGATCGCCGCCGGGGCGCTCGTGGCGACGATCGCGGCCGCCGCGGCGGCGTGGGTGTTCGTCTCCGGCGGGAGCGCCCGGCACGCCACGACCCAGCGCGTGACGCTCGCGGGACCGGCCGCCCGCGCGCTACGGCCGCGACGATCGGAGGGCCTGGCCGCGGTAATGGCGGCGGGAAACGCCGAGATACGGAGGCTGATCACGCTCGGTCTGCCGGTGTACTGCGGCGGTCCCCGGGGAGACGACGTCGCGTTCACGTTCGACGACGGCCCCGGCGTGTACACGCATCTGGCCCTGAAGAAGCTCCATCAGGCCCACGAGCGCGCCACGTTCTTCGACGTCGGCAAGAGCATCGTCGGCTGGCCGGGCTACCTGCCCAAGGAGGAGAAGCTGGCGGCGATCGGCGACCACAGCTATACCCATCCCGATCTGGAGGGGCTCGCCCCGGCGGACGTCACCTCTCAGCTGAAGCGCACCGCGCAGCTGATCACGGCGCAATCGGGACAGGCGGTCGATCTCTGGCGCCCGCCCTATGAGGCGACCGACCCGGCGATCAACCGGATCGCCCAGCACCTCGGACTGCTCGAGATCCTCTGGAGCATCGATTCCGCCGACTCGCTTGGGGCCAACTGGGCGCAGATCATCCAGCGGGTCGAAACCGGACTGCGACCCGGCGCGATCGTCGAGCTGCACGAGAACCGCGGCCAGACCATCCGGGCGCTTACCACGCTACTCCCGTATCTGCACCGCCGGCATCTGCGCTCGGTCAGCGTGCCGGAGCTGCTGGCCTCCGACCCACCGTCGGTGGCCATGCTCCGGCGGGGCTGGACGGCCTGCGGCGAGCGCCCGTCCGCGCTGGCCGGAAAGGGCGCCTGAGCCGGGCATCCGGCGCCGCCGGCGCCCTTGCCAGCGCTCGCGGCAACTGGTATAACCGCGCTGTACGAATTTGTACAACGGGTGTTGGTCTGCCGGTGCCCGAGCGGGAGCGTGAGGTGGGCGGCGACGAAAGGAGAGGACATGGCAGTAGCAGTCGACGGCGGTGAGCCGAGCGCGACATCCGTGCCGCTGGGCGGAACCGTCCAGACGGTGCTCGACAGCCCGCGGATCGCGCCAGCGCCGGCGACGCTCGAGGAGGCGCGCCACGCGCCCGGCCGGCGCGAGAAGATCGAGGAGATCACGCGCCGGATCGAGGCCCAGGGCATCAAGTACGTGTTCTTCCAGCAGGTCTCGGTGACCGGCCGGGTGATGGGCAAGGGCGTCGTCTCGACGTTCTTTTCGCAGGTGGCCGAGAAGGGCTACCAGCTCGTGTACGGCGCCACCGCCAACCTGTTCACCGACCGGCACGGCAACTACATCGGGTTCGGCCCCGAGGAGTCCGAGCTGGCCGCGGTGGCCGACCTGGACACCTTCGCGGTCCTGCCGTGGGACGAGCGTGTCGCGCGGGTCTACTGCGATTGCTACGACACCGAGACCGGTGATCTGCTCGACGCCGACTGCCGCCAGAACCTCAAGCGGGTCGCGCACGAGTTCGAGCAGGAGCTCGGATACCAGTTTCTGATCGGGATCGAGCCCGAGACGATGTGGCTGAAGAAGCCCGAGGACGGCAAGCTCCCCGAGGGCTTGACCAAGCCCTACTGCTACCACATCCATCAGTTCGAGGAGCTCCGTCCGGTGCTGCTCGACGTAGTCGACTGGGGACAGCGGCTCGGCCTCGACATGAGCTACGGCGACCACGAGGACGCCCCCGGCCAGCTCGAGCTGAACTTCCGCTTCGACCGTCCGGTGCGGACCGCCGACAACATCACCACCTACCGCCAGGTGTGCGCCGCGGTTGGGCGCAAGCACGGCGTGCTCCCGTCGTGGATGCCCAAGCCGTTCACCGGCGTGTCGGCCAACGGCCACCATCACCACTTCACGCTCGTCGACGAGAACGGCGTCAACGTGTTCCACGATCCCGAGGGGCCGGGCCAGCTGTCGGAGATCGCGCGGAACTTCCTGGGCGGGATGCTCGAGCACTTCGGCGCGCTGATGTGCATCGGAAACCCGACCGTGAACTCGTACTGCCGCATGTGGGACACCGGCTTTTGGGCCCCGATCTACAAGAACTGGGGCTGGCAGAACCGCACGACGACCGTGCGCGTCGCGAGCGGCGGGCGGTTCGAGTACCGCGGCGTCGACTCCTCGTGTAACCCGTACCTGACCACCGCGGCACTCCTCCAGGCCGGCCTGGACGGCGTGCGGCGCAAGCTCGACCCAGGGCCGCCCCAGCAGGGCAACACCTACGAGCTGCTCCAGCAGGGCGTGGAGATCGAGCGCGTGCCCGAGAGCCTCGGCGCCGCGCTCGACGCCCTGGCCAAGGACGAGCTGATCCAGGGCGCGATCCCGGGTCGCCTGTACAAGGTGTTCGATTGGTACAAGCGCGACGAGTGGGAGCGCTACCTGGCCGCGGTCACCGATTGGGAGCGCGACGAGTACCTCGAGGTGCTCCCCTAACCATGTGCGGCATCGCCGGCATCATCTACCGAAACGGAAACGGCGCCCACCGCCTGGGCGCCGACATGACGCGGATGCTCCAGTCGATGAAGCACCGCGGCCCGGACTCGACCGGCTACGCGCTGTACCGCCGGCCGACCGGCGATCTGGTCATGCGGATCAAGCTGGCCGACGCGAATTCCAACGGGGACATCGAATACGCCAACCGCCTGCGCCGCCGGCGCGAGGAGGTCAAGGCGCGCATCCGCGCCGCCGGTGCCACCCTCAGCTCGATCGAGGAGATCAACGACTACACGATCGTCGCGTCGCTCGACTACTCCGGCGAGGTCAAGCACCTGGCCGACTACGTCGAGTCGGTTCCCGGAGCCGAGGTCCTGAGCGCCGGCTCGGCGCTCGAGATCGTCAAGGACCTCGGCGACGCCAAGACCGTGGGCGATCAGTACAAGCTCGAGAGCTACATCGGCACACACGGGATCGGGCACGTGCGGATGGCCACCGAGTCCGAGGTGGACATCTCGAACGCCCACCCCTACTGGGCCTATCCGTTCTCCGACGTGGCCGTGGTGCACAACGGACAGCTGACCAACTACCACCAATGGCGCCGGCGACTGGAGCGCATGGGCCACCGGTTCGCCTCCGACTGCGATTCGGAGATCATCGCGGTGTACCTGGCGCAGCGGATGGCCGAGGGGGCGACGCTCGAGCAGGCCATGCGCATGAGCCTCGACGACCTCGACGGGGTGTTCACCTACATCTGCGTGTCCGACGACGCGCTGGGGATGGCCAAGGACGAGCTCGCGGCCAAGCCGCTGGTCCTCTACGAGGGCGACGACATGGTCGTGCTGGCCTCCGAGGAGATCGCCATCCGCGCGGTCATCGACCGCGAGATCGAGACCTATGACCCGTACGAGAGCGAGGTGATGGTATGGACACGGTAGCCCCGCCGGCGCGCTTCGATCCCCGCGGCCTGGTCGAGCTCGACGAGACGATCCCGAACATCGCCGAGGTTGACGGCGACACCGCCACCTTCGACGCGCGAGACCTCACCACCCGGCAGATCAACCTCGAACTGCGGCGGCTGATCTACGAGCTCGGCGTCCACGACGTGACGGTGAGCAATCCGGGCGCCAAGCACTCGCTGGGCGTCGGCATCCTGGCCCGCTGCAAGCTCACCTTCGAGGGCAGCCTCGGATACTTCGGGTGCGGGCTGCTCGATGGCCCCGAGGTGCACATCATCGGCCGGGTCGGCTGGTCGGCGTGCGAGAACATGATGTCCGGCGTGTGCGTGATCGACGGGAACGCCGGCTCGCTGACCGCCGCCGCCCTGCGAGGCGGCGACATCGTGGTCAAGGGCAAGGTCGGAGCGCGGACCGGTATCGACCAGAAGGGTGGGACCGCGATCATCCTCGGCGACGCCGGGTCGATGACCGGCTTCATGATGCAGCGCGGACGCCAGATCATCTGCGGCAACGTCGGGCACGGCTTGGGCGACTCGATGTACGACGGCACGCTCTACGTCGGCGGCAAGGTCGCGTCGCTGGGGATCGACTGCGTGCCGGGCGAGTGGACCGAGGCCGACACGGAGTTCGTAAACGCGCAAGTTCAGCATCTACGGCCTCGGCGAGCCGCCGGAGCTGCAGAAGTTCGTGTGCGGCAAGAAGCTCTACAACTACGACTCGCTCGAGCCTTCCGAGAGAAAGATGGTGCTGTGATGGCCCGCGCTGACGAGAACGCGCCGACGCGCCGCAACCGGCTGGGTCAGAGCCGGATCTTCACCCCCGAGGTGATGGACGACATCCACGTCAAGGCCGAGCTCGGCCGCTACCGGATGCGCGGCTTCTCGATGTTCAAGCCGATCCCGCACTGGGACGAGCTGATGTTCCTGCCCGGCACCCTGACCCGGTTCGTGATCGAGGGCTACCGGGAGAAGTGCGAGACCAAGACCGTGCTCGGCGCGCGCTTCGCCAAGAAGCCGCTCGAGCTCGACATCCCGATCTACATCACCGGGATGAGCTTCGGCGCGCTCTCCCTCGAGGCCAAGATGGCACTGGCCAAGGGCGCCTCGATGGCCGGCACCGCGACGTGCTCGGGCGAGGGCGGGATGATCCCCCCCGAGCGCGACCTCTCGACCAAGTGGTACTACCAGGTGATCCAGAGCCGCTACGGGTTCAACCCGCATCACCTGATGCTGGCCGACGGCGTCGAGTTCTTCATCGGCCAGGGCTGCAAGGTCGGCCTGGGCGGCCACCTGATGGGCCAGAAGGTGACCGAGCAGGTGGCCGAGATGCGCTCGCTCCCGGTCGGGATCGATCAGCGCTCGCCGGCCCGGCACCCCGACTGGCTCGGACCCGACGATCTCTCGCTGAAGATCCAGGAGATCCGCGAGGCGACCAACTACGAGGTGCCGATCCAGCTCAAGCTGGGCGCCGCGCGCGTTTATGACGACGTGCGGATGGCGGCCAAGTGCGGTCCGGACACCATCTACCTGGACGGCGCCGAGGGCTCGACCGGCGCCGGCCCCCATATCGCCACCGAGGAGACCGGGATTCCGCTGATGGCGGCCATCCCCGAGGCGCGCCGCGCGCTCGAGGACGTCGGCATGGCCGACGAGATCGACCTGATCGTGGCCGGCGGGATCCGCAACGGCGCCGACGTGGCCAAGTGCTTGGCCCTCGGGGCCACCGCAGTGGCGATCGGGCATTCGGCGCTCATGGCGCTGAACTGCAACAAGGAGATTCCGGGCGTGACCGACTACGAAGGCACGGTGGGAGTGCCGGCCGGCCAGTGCTACCACTGCCACACCGGCCGCTGCCCGGTCGGGATCACCACCCAGGACCCCGAGCTGCGCAAGCGGCTGGTCGTCGACGAGGCCGCCCAGCGCGTCTACAACTTCCTGCACACGATGACGCTCGAGTGCCAGATGCTCGCCCGGGCGTGCGGGAAGACCAACGTTCACAGCCTGGAGCCCGAGGACCTGGCCGCGCTTACCGTCGAGGCCTCGGCGATGGCCCGGGTGCCGCTGGCCGGCACCGACTACATCCCCGGTGTGTCCGAGGAGCGGACCCTGGCCCGGATCGAGCGGCTGCTCGAGCGCCACGTGGAGAACCCGATCGATTTCCTGGAGCCGGCGCGCGAAGAGGTGGGTTCGTGAGCGAGACCGAGTACACGAAGTCGATCGACGCCGAATACCTGGCCGGGCGACGGTTCCCGTATCAGGAGGACATCTCGCTGCTTGGAGACGTCGACCTGCTCGCCGCCACCCCGGGGCCGGACATCAACTGGCTCGAGGATGTGGAGCTGCTGGAGGAGGAGGGCGTGCCGGCGGTGTTCGACCGCTATTCGAACTCGTTCCTGAAGATCTACTTCCCGATTCCGGCCGGCGAGGAGAACGACATCGCCCGCAAGGTGCTGATCAAGCACCTGCAGTCGGGCAACTCGTACGGGATCGCCCTGAAGGAGCGCCACTGCAAGTTTCCTCAGCCCGAGCTCGGGCCGTGGGTGGAGGGCTCGCGGACGGTGGGCACGGACTGGACACCGCCGGTGCTCGAGGGATGGGAGCCACCGGCGCACTGAAAACCGTGCCGGGCGATTCGGATCTGGATCTCCCGCGCTCGATCCGGCGCGGGCCGAAGATCACGATCGCCTGCGAGTGCGGCGAGAAACGCTACCTCCAATATGGGGAGCGCTGGACGTGCGAGAAGTGCGGCCGGACCTGGAACACGCGGCGGATCCCGCTCGAGGAGTACGCGGAGCTGCGCCGCACGCAGTTGCGCTACCGGCGCACGCCGATCTTGATCAGCGTGCTCTCGCTGATATGCGTGATCGGCTTCATCGTGATCGGCAAGGCGCTTGGGGGCCTGCTCGTCGTGGCGTTCGCGGCGACCTCGTGGAGCATGTTCGGGCACCCGTTCTACAAGCGGCGCTACCGCGAGCAGCTGGCCAAGGTTCCGACGTGGAAGATCGAGCCTGAGTAGCGCCGTGCGGGTGGTGGTGGCCGGGGCGGGGTTCGCCGGGCTCGCGGCCGCGGACGAGCTCTTTCGCTCCGGAGTTGAGGTCGAGGTGTTCGAGGCCCGCGACCGGGTCGGCGGACGGGTCTGGTCGGTCCCGTTTGCCGGCGCGACGGTAGAGCGCGGCGCCGAGTTCATCCTGCCCCACGACCGGACCGTGATCGCGACCGCCTCTCGGCTCGGCCTGGAGCTCCTCCGAAAAGGGACCCTGTACGGGAATCGCGAGCCCCGCGGCGGCCGGCCGGTGTCTCGCGCCGAGGTGCTGTCGGCCGTGAAGCGCCTGGGATCGGAGCGCCACGCCGGGACGCTTGCCGACACGCTCGCCCGGGACGCCGAGCTCGATGCGGGCGTGGCGGAGGTGATCGCCGCGCGGCTCGAGGTGAGCTGTGCGTACCCGGCCACCGACCTCGATGCATCCGTGCTGAGCGAGGGCGCGGGCGCGTTCGGCGACTTCGACACGTTCACGGTGGCGGGCGGGAACGACCGGATCGCCCGGGAGATGGCCAACCGGCTTGGCGACGCGGTCCGCCTGTCCGCGCCGGTGTCGCAGGTGGGCTGGCGGGCCGGTGGGGTGACAGTCCTTGCGGGTGGGATGGAGGTCGTCGCTGACGCGGCGGTTATCGCCGTGCCGGCATCGGTGCTCGGCTCGATCAGCTTCGACCCGCCTTTGCCGCCCGAGAAGACGGCGGTGCGCTACGGCCAGGCCGCGAAGCTATTCGTCGCGCTCCGGACACCCGCGCCACCGAGCCAGGTGCTGTCGGTGCCGGACCGCTTCTGGTGCTACACGCAGCTCGGGCACGATGGGCAGCCGCTGCCGTTCGTCGGCGCGTTCGCGGGCTCGCCGGGAGCGCTCGACGCCCTTGAGGTCGCCGCCGGCCCGGCGCGTTGGCTCGAGGTCCTCGCCGAGCTGCGGCCCGATCTCGACCTCGACGTTCGGACCGTGCTGCTGTCGACGTGGGCCGAGGATCCGTGGGCGCGGAGCGCCTACTCGGCGAGCTCGGCCTCGGTGCCGCTGGACAGGGAGTCGCTCAGGCGCCCGGTGGGGCCGCTGGTGTTCGCGGGCGAGCACACCGCGGGCGGCTGGCACGGACTGATGGAGGGGGCCCTGCGCAGCGGCGCCCGGGCCGCGCAAGACCTGCTGCAGACCGCGGCGCGATGAGATCCGGCCGCGGCCGCGGTCTAACCTGCCGATGACCGTGGCCGGCACCGCCAAGACCAGTCCCGCCGTCGAGCTCGACGTGGCCGGAAGGACCGTGCGGGTCTCGAGCCCGGACCGGGTCTACTTCTCGGCGCGGGGCGAGACCAAGCTCGACCTCGCGAGGTACTACATGAGCGTGGGCGACGGGATCGTCCGCGCCCTGCGCGAGCGACCGTGCATGCTGCACCGGTTCCCCGACGGCGTCGACGGCCAGAAGGTGCACCAGAAGCGGCTGCCCAAGGGCGCCCCCGACTGGATCGAGACGGTGGAGATCTACTTCCCGCGCTTCGGCCGGACCGCCGACGAGCTGTGCGTGACCGAGCTCGGCAGCGTGATCTGGGCCGTGCAGATGGCCACGGTCGAGTTCCATCCGTGGAACTCCCGGCGCGCCGACGTGGAGAAGCCCGACGAGTGGCGGATCGATCTCGACCCCATGCCCGAGGCGAGCTTCGATCAGGTTCGCCGCGTGGCCCACGTCGCGCGTGAGGTGCTGGACGAGATCGGCGCGGTCGGCTGGCCCAAGACCTCGGGCGGCAACGGCCTGCACATCTACGTGCGGATCGAGCCGCGCTGGGGCTTCGGCGAGGTGCGCGAGGCCGCGCTGGCCTTCGCCCGCGAGGTCGAGCGGCGGATACCGGCCGACGCCACGACGACCTGGTGGCGCAAGGATCGTCCGTCCGACAAGGTGTTCGTCGACTACAACCAGAACGCTCGCGACCACACGATCGCGTGCGCCTACTCGGTGCGCGGAAACCGTTATGGCACCGTGTCGGCTCCGATCATCTGGGACGAGCTCGACGACGGTTTGGATCCGCGGGACTTCACGATCGCCACCGTGCCTGCGCGGTTCGCCCGGATCGGGGATCCGCATGCGGGGATCGACGACACGGCGTTTTCGCTCGAGCCGCTGCTCGAGTGGGCCGCGCGCGAGGAGGCTTAGAGGTTGTCGATCCGGACCGGCTCGATCCCCTCGGCCGCCGGCAGCTCGAAGCCGAACACCTGCGCGTAGAAGCTGAGCTCGGCGTCGAGGGCGCGGCGGATGTTCTCCGCGCGCCGGAACCCGTGTTGCTCGCCCTCGAAGGGCACATAGGCGACCGGGACGCCCTTCTCGCGCAGGGCCCGGACGATCATCTCGGATTGGTTCGGCGGCACCACGGGGTCCTCGAGGCCCTGAAGCACGATCAGCGGCCGCGTGAACGCGTCGACGTGGTGGATCGGCGAGCGCTCGCGGTAGACCTCGCGTCCTTCCGGATACGGCGCGATCAGGGTGTCGAGATAGCGGCTTTCGAACTTGTGCGTCTCGCTGGCGATGACCTCGAGGTCGGCGAGACCGAACAGGTCGGCCCCGGCGGCGAACGGCGTATCGGCGCGGGCCAGCGCGGCGAGGGTGGTGTACCCGCCCGCCGAGCCGCCGCGGATGCACAGCCGCGCCGGGTCGACCCGGCCCTGCTCGGCCAGCCAGCGCGCCGCCGCCATGCAATCCTCGACGTCGGCCACGCCCCACGCGCCGCGGAGCGCATCGCGATAGGTCCGGCCGTAGCCGGTCGAGCCCGCGTAGTTGACGTCGACGATCGCGAAGCCACGGCTGGTCCAGTACTGAAGCCCCAAGCGAAACAACGGCTCGGCCATGGCGGTCGGGCCGCCGTGGATGAGGACCAGGAGCGGCGGTTTCTCAGCGTGGGGTGGGGCGCAGGCCGGATTGGCAGGTGCGTAGAACAGGCCGTAGGCCGTGCGACCGCCCACCGACGGGAAGGCGATCGGCTCGGGGGCCGACACATAGTCAACGTCGACGCCGAGCTCGGCCAGGTTGCGGGCGGGTCGCAGCGTGACGATCGAGCCCACCGCATCGGAGTCTCCGAGCGCGACGCGCGAGATCGACGGCTCGCTGGTCGGCGTGCCGGCGGTCACCACCACCGAGGCGCCACCGGCGGCGCGGACGCAGAAGACCGACGAAAACTCGAGGTCGAGGTCTGAGACCGTGCCGTCGGTCAGCCTGACCGTGAGCCCGTCGATCCCGTCTCGCCACCGGGCGAACACGATCCGGCCGTCGGGCAGCGCCGCGTAGCGAGACCCACCGAGCGTCCACGGCGGCTCGCCGATCTCGGCATCGATCTCGACGAGCGGCGTGACCGTCGGGTCGTCCGGGGACCACCGGTAGAGGTTCCACCAGCCGGTGCGGTCGCTGATGAAGAGGAGCGACCCGTCTGCCTGCCAGCTCGGCTCCTGGCAGGCCTCGTCGGCCCCGCCCGCGACGACCGTCTCCTCGCCGCCGGCCAGATCGCGCACCACCAGCCTGGTCGCGTCCCACGGCATGTTCGGGTGATCCCACTCGATCCAGCACAGCCGCTCGCCGCCCGGGCTCCAGCGGGGGCTGGCCACGAAGTCCGGCCCGGTCACCAGCACCTCCGGAACCGACTCCTCGTGCGCGGCCAGCCGGACGAGCTCGTTGCGAACGTCGATCGCCCCGCGGCCAGCGGGCGGATGGTGCTCTCGCACGCAGACGATCCACCGTCCGTCGGGGCTCACGTCGCCGTCGGCGTAGCGGTCGCCCCGCGGCGTTGGCGGACGGGGCGTGATGGGGATCGTTTCGCCCGTCTTGAGGTCGAGCCGGTGCAGCCGCTGATCGTCCCAGGCCGAGAACCAGACCACGCCGTCGCCGCCCCACCAGGCGCCGCCACCGTATTCGTGCACCGCCGTGCGGGCGTTCTGCCCGTCGTCCAGCAGGTCGGTCTGCGCACCGTCGGCGGTGAGGCGGACCAGTTGCGTGCGGCCGCCCTCGTTTGGACGCGTTTCGGCCCAGATCAAGTCCGGCCCGTCCACCCGGACATCTGAGAGTCCGATGGCCGACTCGACCACCGTCGCCGAGGTCACGGGGGTCGGCCACGACCCGTATGGGAGCACCTCGCGTCCGGTCGTGGCGGACTACCCCTAGGCGTGCGGCGCGTGCACGATCAGCACGTCGCAATGCGCGTGATGTGACACGGCCTCGCTGACGCTCTGTCCGGTCAGGCGCTGGATCAGGTTCGGCTCGCGGGTGCCGACCACGATCATCTCGGCCCCGCGCTCCTCGGCCAGCTGGACGATCGCATCCGCCGGCTCACCGACCGCGGCCTGATAATCCGCCTCGACGCCCTGCGCTTCCAGATACTCGCGTGCGGCAGCCAGTTCCCTGGCGTGCATGGCGGGGCTGTCGGTTGGGTCGGTCGGACCTGCCGAACGCCCGATGCTGACCATCAGCGGCGCGACGCTCGTCACCACGAGCTTGGCGCCGAGCGCCTTCACCAGGGTTGCCGCACGCTCGAGCGCCCGCTGCGATCCGGGCGTCTCGTCGTAACCGACGACTATCGTGCTCATCGTCTCTCCTTCTTCTAAGCCGGAACCACCGCCGAGGGCGCGGTCAGCTCGGCCAGCTCATCCTCGTCGGGCACGCTCGGCGTCGGTTCGCTCCAGTGCACGGCCTCGCCATCCTGGAAGACGCGGCGAATGAAGAACAGCACCAGCGAGCCGACCAGCACGCCGATCCCGATCCAGAAGTCGGTCCACGTCCCGTAGCCGTTGAGCTTGGGCGCGAGCGCGCCGACGAAAAGGAACAACGCGTTCACCGCGCACAGGATTCCCGCCATCGGCAGCCAGAACGAGCTGACCTTGATGGGCCGCGGCCAGTTGGGGCGGTCGCGGCGCAGGAGCAGGAACGCGCTCAGCGCGAAGACGTGGCACAGCACGTAGCCGATGTTGCTCATGTACAGGATGGCCAGGTTCGAGGTGATGAACACGACCAGGCCGATGTTCACCACCATGTCGACGGTCATCGCCCTCGCCGGGACGTGGAAGCGGTTGAGCGTCCCCAACTGCTTGATCGTCATTCCCGCGCGCGAGATGCCGAACAGCGCACGGCCGGCATCGGCGGTCGAGGAGGTCATCGAGAGGAGCAGGCTGGCGATGATGCAGATCGTGAAGAAGCTCGTGGCCCCGTGCCCGACGATTTGGGTCATGGCCTGGGTGTAGAACTGTCCCTCCGCGGTCGCGGATGGGACGGCGCCGGTCACGCCGCCCAGACCGAGCGGCACGAAGATGCACACGAACAGCTGGAACGCGGCGGCGCTGCGGAGCGCTTTGGACGTGTCGCGCTGGGTGTCCTGGAATTCGGGCGCGAACGTCGTGACCGCCTCCGTGCCGTACGTGGACCACGCGAGGATGAACATGTAGACGATCGCCACTTTGAACCCGCCCCAGGGCCCGGTGAAGGTCGCGTGGACGTTGTGCGAGTGCCAGTCGCCGGTGAAGTAGGGGACGACGATGAACAGCGCCAGCGGGATCATGAGCAGCGCGGCGCAGGCGTAGCTGAACCACACGGCTGGGCGCAGCCCGAAGATGTTGAACAGCCAGACGCCGAGGATCGTCCCGATCGCGATGAAGTGCGGGAGACCGAGGTGGTTGCCGGCGATGGCGACCGTCCACGCCGAGTGCGGCCACCACTGCCCCGCGGCCAGGTCGCCGATGATCTTGCCGAAGATCGAAAGCACCACCGACCAACCGATCCAGTAGCCGAACGCCGACAGCGGCCCGACCAGCGTCGTGTAGCGACGCCAGCCCTCGTGGGCGTAGAGCGAGATGCCGCCGCTGCGGTTGCCGAACATGGTCGCCGGCTCGGCATAGATCCACGCCTGGAGCAGTCCGATGAACGCCGACGCGCCCCAAAGGACGATCGACCCCACTGTGCCGAAGATGCCCAGCGTGAATCCCAGGCTGCCCAGCAGGAAGCCCGGATTGCAGAGCGCGATGACGAACCCATCCCACCATCGGAGCGTCTTGAGGAGTTGAACTTCCTCGACCGTGGCTGTGGCCAACTTATCTCCTCCTGAGTCGGGTCCCGGTGGGGCTTCGCAGAACGACGCGCTGGCCCCCGCGTGCCGCCGCTCTTATACCAGTTTGTATAAAGCTGGTCAATAAAGGCGGGGCGTAAGATCTCTGGATCGTGCGGTGAAAGCTCATGGACCACGTCAGGCACGGCATTCGCGCTGTAGACCCGGCCCCGGAGGCGCCGGCCGAGCCGCGCCCGGTGATCCTCGCCACGTTCTCGGTCCGCATCGATCCGAACGCCGAGCGGATCGCCTTCGACAGCGCACGCGACGTCGGCGCCCGGCTGATCGTGGCCAACCTGATGATGCTGCCTCCGTACCCGACAACGCTCATGCTGGCGCGCGAATACGTGACGCTGCCGCACGAAGAGGATCTGGAGGCGGTTCGGGCGACCGCCGCCCGCGCCGGGGCGCTGGGGATCGGAACCGAGCTGCTCCGAATAACCAGCCGGCGACCTCTCGCCGCGCTGGTCGAGCTGATCTCGGAGCGCCGGGCCTCGCTGGTCGTGCTCGGACCCGACGTGCGGCGCGCCCCGCGCTGGCAGCGCCGGCTGGCCGCCCGTCGGGTCCGACGCCAGACCGATTGCCTGATCTGGGTCGCGCCCGACGGGCTCGTGTGAGCCTATTTGTCTATCCGGGGCGTTCGGCCCGGTCGGCGGCCTCTTGCATGGTGCCGAAGCGGCCGGTGTAGAAGAGAAGCGGCTCGTCGTCGCGGTGGTCGATGTACTGCACCTCGCCGATCCACAGCACGTGGTCGCCGGCCCGGTGAACGTCGACCACCCGGCAGCCCAGGTGCGCCAGGGCGCCGTCGAGCAGCGGGAGGCCGTCCTGCCACACGAAGGTTGGCTCGACCGGGGAGGCCTTCTGCGCCGCGAAGTGGGCGGCGAAGTGCAGCTGGTCGTGGGCCAGCATGCTGACCGCGTAGCGGCCGCTGCGTGGGAGCAGCTCGTTCATCCGGCAGCGCCCCAGCGAGACCAGCACCAGCGGGGGCCGGAGCGACACCGACAGGAAGCCGTTGGCGGTCATGCCGTGGATGACGTCCCGCTCGACTGTGGTCACCACGGTCACGCCGGTGGCGAACCGGCCCATGACCTGGCGGAACTCCCGGGCCGCCTGCTCGACCGCGCGAGCCTTGGGAGTCAGCCGGGCTACGCCGGTCTGGGGGAGGAGGCTCGCGTCGCCGCTGCCGGCCGGGTCGCGCTTGCCGGCCTCGCGGGGCGGTGACATCAGGCCAGCGCCGTCGGTGGGGCGGACTACGCGCGTGAGCCGGGCCACTCCCTCCCGATCGGTCACGGTGCCCACGATAGCTCTCAGGAGCGCGGCCGGGTCTTATCCGGGTCGTAGAACGGGATCCGGACCACGCGCGCGGGGATCCGCTTCTGGAGCCCGTCGAGCTTGCCGACCTCGACGTCGTTCCCGATCTCGGCGTATCGGACTGCATTGCGGGCCAGCGCGATCGAGCGCCTGAGCGTGGGGCTGCGGGTGCCGCTGGTCACCACCCCGATGCGCTGGCGGCCCACGTAGACCGGGTCGCCATGCCCCGCGGTCTCGTTGCCTTCGAGCTCGAGGCCGACGAGTCGTCTCTGCGGGTGCTCCTTGCGCTCGAGCAGCGCGTCTCGCCCGATGAAGTCCTCCTCGGCTGACAGCGCCACCGTGAAGCCGATCCCGGCCTCGAACGGGTCGACCTGGTCGTCGAACTCGTAGCCGGCGAAGATCAGCCCCGACTCGATCCGAAGCATGTCAAGGGCCTCGAGCCCGAGCGGCTTGATCCCGTGCGGCTCGCCGGCCCGCCAGATGGCATCCCACACCTCTGGTCCATCGGATGGATGGCACCACACCTCATAGCCGAGCTCGCCCGTGTAGCCGGTGCGCGAGACGATGATCGGGATCCCGTCGTACTCGCCGATCCGTCCGACCAGGAACCGGAACCACTTGAGCTCGGTGAGCGCCGGCTGCGTCGGCGGCGTCCAAACGATCTGAGCCAGGAGGTCCCGGCTGAGCGGACCCTGAACGGCCAGATTGTGCAGCTGATCAGTCGAGGGCTTCACGAACACATGCATGTGCTCGCGCTCGGCCACCTCTCGCAGCCAGATGCCGTCGTACTCGTCGCCCCCCACAAACCGGAAGTTGTCTTGGCCGAGCCGGAACACGGTGGCGTCGTCGATCATCCCGCCGGTCTCGTTGCAGAGGGCGGTGTAGACGACCTGGCCGACCGACAGCTTGCGGATGTCGCGGGTGACGGTCTTCTGCATCAGCGCCTCCGCGTCGGGGCCCAGGACCTCCCACTTGCGCAGGGGCGAAAGGTCCATCACCGCGACCTTCTCGCGGCAGGCCCAGTACTCGGCGATTGCGCCCTCGTTGTTGAAGCAATGCGGCAGCCAGTAGCCGCGGTATTCGACAAATGACTTCGTGAGCGCCGACGTGCGCGGGTGGAACCCCGTCTCCTGGGTCAGCACTGCTGGGGCGTCGGCAGTCACGCGGTGGGCGATGGCCACCGAGAAGCGGTTCTGCGGCGAGTACACGCGCACGTGGACATCTGTCACCTCCCAGCCGTTGGATGGATCGATGTCGTCGGGGCAGGCCGACGAGGCACAGACGAGGTCGGTAGTCGCGCGCAGCAGGACGTAGTCGCCCGGCCGGGACCACGGCTCGTCGGAGAACATGAGCTGGCTCGAATCGAACGCCGTGTTGTAGAAGAAGTTGAGCGCTGCCCAGCCCTTGCGGGGAGCGATCTCGAACGGTTGCAGCACCCGGTTGAAGTTGTCGGTGCAGTTCACGTGGCCGGGGTAGCCGAGGTCCTCGTAGTACTTGGCCTGGCAGGCCAGCGCGAAGCTGTCGTGGCGGCCGACCGTGTCCTGCACGACCTCGCACAACGGGTCCATGTCGAGGTCGAAGAACTTGGCGTACAGGCCCGGCATCGGGTACGCGTTGCCCATCAGCGTCCGCGTCACGGTGGCGTCGAGGCCGCGCTCGAAGCCGTTCTCGAGCTTGTGGCGGTGGAAGGCCAGAAAGTCCGAGCACTGCTTGCCGGCGACGTCGATGACCTGGATGTACTCGCCGGCGCTGACCTCATAGGAGGTGGCGGTGGCGCGGTCGACCCGGAAGTCGAGGCGGGGCTCGGCCAGCGGCGGGGGGAGCTCGGTCTCATCGGGCGGGGCCGGCGCCGCGCGGCGCACCTCGACAAGCAGCTCAGACGCCGGCGGCTCGCCGTCGACGATCCGGCCCCCGGGGGCGGCGACGATCAGAGTGGTGGCCGATTCGGCGGCGAAGGCAATCTCGGTGCCTGGCCTGGAGTCCCGCCCGAACAGCGTCAGGCCGCCGTTATTGGCACGCAGACCGAGCGCGGCCAGGCCCTCGCCACCGCGCGCGGTGAGCTCAGCCGTCTGCCCGCCGTGGCGGTCGATCACCCGGACCCGGTCATCGCCCTGGATCGCCACCTCGGTGGCCCCGCCGGGGACCACCCGGTAGAACTCGAGCCCCGGCTCGCTGGTCCGCAGCCCGTTGACGAGCACCGCCACCGGCTTGATCCTCCTACGAGGCGGCCGGCGCCGAGGCCTTCTCGACCTCGGCCAGCAGCTGCTCGGCCAGCTGGCGCTTGCCGTCGACATCGAGCTTCTTGAGCTCGTTCTCGACCGCGCGTCGGTTGTAGTGCTGGTTCCAGTAGTCGAGGCTCTCGAATCCGAGCAACACCGCCTTGCCGACGAACTGGCGCAGGACCTCGTTGGTCGGGCCCATCACCCAGCCGGCCTTGGCGTCGCGCAGGTAGCGCTCGAGCTCCATGTCGCGCTTGTAGCCGGTGCCGCCGCAGGCGTGGAGCATCTTGTCGACCACGTGGGCGGTGTTCTTGGCCGCGATGAACTTGATCTGCCACGCCCAGTGCAGGAAGTTGGCCCGGGCGAACTCGCCGGGCGGGAGGCGGACCGTGTTGTGGCTGGTCGCGTTGTCCATCGCCTCCGCCACGGAGTAGACGAACAGGCGGGAGGCGTTGGTGTCCATCACGGCCTCGCCGATGTAGTCCTGGATCGTCGGGTAGTCCGCCACGCGCAGCCCCACGTCGACGTGGCGCTTGCGGGTCGTCTGGCGCTTGCCGATGTCGATCGAGCCGAGCGCGATGCCGTTCCACACGCTGGCCGACCCGATCAGGAACCAGGGGTCAACCGACTCGTCGTTCGATGCCGCGCCATCGCCCTCGGGCCCGACGATCTGGTCGCCCGGGATGTCGATGCCCGGCACCTCGATCGGGCCCGACTGGTTGCCGCGCAGCCCGAGCGCGTCCCAGGTCGAGGGCTGCGACTTCACGTGCTCGCCGTCGATCACGAACACGCTGAGGTCGTCGTAGCCGGTGAAGTCGGGGCTGGTGGTCTGCACGACGTAGAAGTCGGCGAACCCGCCCGAGGTGGTCCACGAGGCCTTCTTGCGCACGTTGTATCCACCGTTGGAGCGCTCGGCCCCCGAGGAGATCGGGTACCAGAAGTGCGAGCCGGTCTCGGGGTCGCTGTAGGACAGCGTGCCGATCTTGCCGCTGTTCAGCGGCCGGATGTACTTGTCGATCAGCGCGTCGGTGGCGCGGAGCATGAT
The DNA here is from genome assembly GCA_963834675.1 of uncultured Solirubrobacterales bacterium. Lineage (GTDB taxonomy): Bacteria > Actinomycetota > Thermoleophilia > Solirubrobacterales > Solirubrobacteraceae > Palsa-465. Next base: position 595,507 of record CAWICS010000004.1, on the reverse strand, counting down.
CGCGTTGACCGCGCCCATGTGCATCACGTAACACATGGCGGTGGAGGCGCAGCCGTAGCGGGCGATCGTCTCGCAGGTCATCGCATATGCGACGTGGTCCTCGCCGAGGCCGCCGTACTCGGTCGGCACGGTGAGGGCGAGGAAGCCGTGCTCGCCGAGTAGCTCGAGGTTGCGCCGGGGGAACTTGAGCTCGTCGTCGGAGACCTTGGCGTTGGCCCGCATCTCCTTCTCGCACAGCTCGATCAGCGTGTCACGGAGCTCGCGCTGGCGCTCGGTGAGCACCCAGTCGGGGTCCCACTCGTAACCCAGACCCCAGAAGGGCTCGCCACCCCATGTCTTCTCGGCCATCAAACCCTCCGACTCTCTCGCCTCTGCACAAATATGTTCAATACAGTTCTACCTGAGTGGCTGATCGGTGTCTAGAGCGCGTCCCCTGATAGGAGTCTCGGCGAGTCTCCACGACTTCGGCGACTACGGGGGCGTGGGTGTGCACCGACCGGTATTGGACGCCGGCGGGCTGCCCGTGGCCCTGCCCCAGCTGATCGACGCCATCGAACCGGCGCTGGACGCGGTCGACGCGATCGTGCTTGCCCCGGGGCGGGACATCCACCCGTCGCGCTACGGCCAGGAGCCGCACGCGCTGCTCGCCGCCACCGAGCCCCAGCGTGACGGGTTCGAGCTGGCCCTGGTGGCGCGCGCGCTGGATCGGGGGCTGCCGATCCTCGGGATGTGCCGGGGCATCCAGATGCTGAACGTGGCGCTCGGTGGCACGCTCGTACAGGACGTCAGCCTGGTCGCGGACGGGCATCCGTCCGATCCCGGCTGGGTGCGGTGGAAGGAGGTGGAGGCCGCGTCGGTGGCGGGACTCGGTGTGCCGGCGCACCCGCGCCACGAGATCTCGATTTCGCCGGACGCGATCCTCGCTGGCGCGCTGGGCACAAGGACGATCGAGGTCAGCTCGTTTCACCACCAGGCCATCGACCGCGTGGGCGATGGGCTCGAGGTGGTGGCTACGAGTGTTCCCGACGGACTGCCCGAAGCGGTCGAGATGCCAGGCCGCCCGGTGCTCGCCGTGCAGTGGGAGCTCCAAGAGGACTGGCGCGTCGACCCGCGGTTCGCGGCCGTTTTCGACTGGTTTGTGAGCGCGGCCGCGGACTTTGGCGCTGGAGTTGACGTATAGCGAACTGAATCGCCAAAGTCCGCGCGCGCTAGGTCGTCATACCGCTGAACTGCCCGCCCGTGATGTTCAGCACCTGGCCGGTGATGAAGTTGGCCCACGGCGTGCAGAGCAGGAACACTCCGCCGGCGGCCTCCTGAGGACTGCCCGGGCGGCCCAGCGGGATCAGCGCCGGTCCTAGGGCGATCATCTGCTCGGGGATGCCGAGCTGGACCTTCTGGCCGCCGATGTCGGCGACGTTCTCCTCGTTCTTGGGCGCGGTCAGGCGGGTCTCGATGAACCCGAACGCCACCGCGTTGACGTTGATCTTGAACTGGCCCCACTCCTTGGCCAGCGTCTTGGTCAGGCCGACCACGGCGGACTTGCCGCTCGAGTAGTTCGCCTGTCCCGCATTGCCCATCGTGCCCGAGATCGAGCTCACGTTGACGATCTTGCGGAACACCTCGACGCCCTCCTCGCGCTCCTTCTTGGCCGGCTCACGCATGTGGGGGGCGACCGCGCGACACATCCGGAACGGCACGACCGAGTGGATGTCGATCATCTTCTGGAACCACTCGTCGCTCATCTTGTGGATCGGCGCGTCGAGCGTGTAGCCGGCGTTGTTGACCAGGATGTCGACCTTGCCCCACTCGTCGACCACCTTCTGGACGAGCTGGTCGGGGACGCCCTCCTTGGTCAGGTCACCGGAGAACACCAGCGCGTCGCCCGAGATCTCCGACGCGGCCTGCTCGGCGACGTCGCCGTCGATGTCGTTGATCAGGACCTTGGCGCCCTGCTCGGAGAGCAGCTCGGCGGTGGCGCGTCCGATTCCCCGCGCCGAGCCGGTGACGATCGCCACCTTATCGTCCAGTATTGCCATATCGGGGCCTCCCGAGTTCTCGCGTGTATGAGGCTCGGCATCATGCCAGCGCCGCCGCCCACGCGCCGGCTCGCAGGCGCGACTCGATCGCGCCATCGATGAAGCCCGCCCAGCCGTTGGCGATGTCCGAGCCGGCCAGCACGACTCGGCCCTCCGGGATCTGCACCGCGGCGTGATGGTGCTCGTACCCACCCGGCCTGTGGATCGCCCAGGTGCCCCGGGACATCTCGTCGGCGGCCCCGAACCCGATCAACAACTGCGAGCCGTCGCCGCTGCACCACTCGGTGGAGAGATAGCCGAACGTACCAACCGGCCACCTCGGCGTCGCCGCTCACCGTCACCTCGAGCCTGGCTCGGGTGATCTCAGACCAGGTGTGCGGCTGGTGCCAGTGAACCCCGGCCCCGCCGTACTCGACGGCCGTCCCATGCCAGTCGGCTCGCCAGGTTCGCCCGCCGAGCCGGTCGCGCGCCTCCAGCAGTAACACGCTGCGGCCGCGCAGCGCCGCCTCGCGGGCCGCGGACACGCCGGCGAACCCGCCGCCGATCACGATCAGGTCGTTCAAGCCGTCATCACCGGCTCGGCCACCGCGACGCGCCGGCGCGCCGTGGCGTCGACGGCCACCGCGCCGTCCGGGCCGACCAGTACGGGGTTGAGCTCGAGCAACTCGAGAGACTCCTCGCGCAGCAGCTCGCCGACCCGCTGGGCCATCCGAGCCACGGCGGCCAGGTCGACCGGGACGCCGCCGCGTCCTCCGGTCAGCAGCGGAGCACCCCGCAGCCGTCTTATGGCCTGCTCGATCCGCCCGGCGTCGGCCGGGAGCGGGACGATCGCCACGTCGTCGAGGACCTCGGTCCATACGCCGCCGAGCCCGACCAGGACGGCCGGGACGACCGCGTCGGCCCGCGCCGCCACGATCAGCTCTAGCGCCGGCGGGGCCATGCGCTCGGCCAGAACGGTTCCGCCGAGCCGGGTCGCCAGCGCGTCGAGCGCAGCGAACGCCGCGCGCATCTCGGCCTCGGAGCTCAGACCGAGCCGCACGGCCCCGAGCTCGGACTTGTGCTGGACGGCCTCGGAGCTCAGCTTGAGAGCGATGCTCGGACCCAGCTCGTCCAGCGCGCGGACCGCTTCCTCGGCGCCGGCGATCAGGCGCCCGTATACGACCTCCACGCCGCCGGCGCGCAGCAGCTCCTTGGCGTCGTGCTCGGACAGCCACTGGGCCGGGGTCTCGGGGCGGTCAGTCGTGGCGCGGGCGATCTCGCGCAGGCGGACCGGATCGCCGGGACGCGCATTCAGCGCCGCCACGCAGGCGAACCCCGTGCGCAGGCCCGCCACCGCGGGGATGCCGGACTGGATGCAGTCCCAGGCCGAGTCGTCGTCGAGCAGCTCGGGAAGGGTCGAGCAGATCATGGTCGAGGCCGGACTAGCCGCGGCGCCGGCCACGATCCCCTCGCGGACTGCGTGCCACGACTCGGCGACCGGCCCCGACAGCCCGCCGGGCTGGTCGTAGAACACGAGCACTCGATCGATCGCCGGGTCCTCACCCACCGCGACGACCAGCTCGCGCAGCACCGCGCGCTCACCCCAGATCATCGCGGTGTAGTCGAGCGGGTTGGCCACGGTGGCCGCGGCGGGCAACAGCGCGCGCAGGCGCTCGCAGGTGGCGGGCGCCAGCGCCGGAAGCTCGAGCCCGAGCCGTGCTGCCTCGTCCGCGCCCTGGGCGGAGTCACCTCCCGAGCAGGTCATGATCGCCAGTCCGGTGCCGGTGCCGGTGCCGGTGCCGGTGCCGGTGCCGGCGTTGCGAGGCCGCCGCTTCCCCGGAACCGCCAGGGCCTTGGCCACCTCGAGCAGCTCGTGGACGTCGGCAGCCCATACGCCGCCGGCGTCCTCAATCAGCGCGCGGAAGATCCGCTGGTCCCCGGCCAGGGCGGCGCTGTGGGCGGCGGCCGCCCGCGCGCCGGCCGGCGAGCTCCCCACCTTCAGGACGACCACCGGTACGCTCGCCTCCGCGGCCGCGGCGAGACCCTCGCAAAGCCGCGGGCCGCCGTCGTCCTCGAGGTATAGGGCGATCGCTCCGACCCCCGGCTCGGTCGCCAGCGCCGAGAGGTAATCGGCCGCGCCGAGCACAGCCTGGTTCCCGCTCGCGATCACGGTGTGAAAGCGCAGGCCGCGCCGGGTCGCCAGCGCGTTGACCGCCACGTTGCCGCTCTGGGAGATCAGCGCCACCCGGCCCGGCTCGCGCGGGCTGAGCGCGTCGCCCCACAGGCTGGCCCGGGCGTGCATGGCCACGATCCCGTTGCAGTTGGGACCGCACACGGGGAAGTCGTGGAGCATGGCGGCGTCGACGAGGGCTTGCTGGAGCGACACCCCCTCGGGCACCTCGGCGAAGCCGGCCCCGATCACCACCGCGCCGCCGCAGCCAAGGGCGCCGGCCTGGTCGACCGCGGCCGGCACCCCCGCGGCCGGGATGGCCATGACCACCGCGTCGACCGGCTCTGGGAGGTCGCCCAGGGTGGGTACGCACGGGCGCCCGAGGACTTCGCCGCGCCGCGGATTGACGCCGAACACCGTCCCGGCGAACCCGATGGCATCCAGGTTGAGCAGTGCCTGAGCCCCGTAGCTACCCGGGCGGTCGGTGGCGCCCAGGATCGCGACCGACCGCGGGCGCAGGAGGCGGGTGAGGTCCATCAGTGGATCGTCGCTTCGACCCCGCGGCGCTCGAGCGCGCGGGCGATGATCAGCCGCTGAACCTCGCTGGTCCCCTCCCAGATTCGGTCGACGCGCAGCTCGCGGTTGAACCGCTCGGCGACGTTCGAGCGCATATAGCCGCGACCACCGAACGCCTGCACCGCCCGGTCGGCGCAGCGGCCGGCCGCCTCGGAGACGAACAGCTTGGCCATCGAGGCCTTGGCGTGGACCAGCTTGGGATCGGCGCCGGCGTCGAGCATGCCGGCCACGTGCAGCGCGAGCAGGCGGCCGAGCGTGGCGTCGGTGGCCGAGTCGGCCAGCGGGAACGAGATGCCCTGGTAGTCCATGATCCGCCGCCCGCCCTGAATGCGGTTCAGGGCCCACTCGGTGGTCTCGTCGAGCAGTCGCCACATCGCGCCGAGCCCATGGGTGGCGATGCCCAAGCGCTCCTCGGTGAACCACGCGCGCTGGAGCGCCTCGCCATTGCCGACACCACCGATCACGGCATCGGGACCGACCTCCACGTCGGTGAAGCGGATCGTTGGATGCCCGTGGGAATAGTTGTGGGTGAACCGCGGGTTGTCGACGAACTCCACTCCCGGCGCGCCGGGCTCGACCAGGAACAGCGTCGGCAGCCGGTCGGACCCGTCGATCACCAGTGCCATCACGATCAGCACGCGGGCCACGTCGCCCGAGGTCACGAACCACTTCTCGCCGTTGATTCGCCAGCCGCCGTCGGTCGTGGCCGCGGTGGTTGCGATGCCGCTGGGGTCAGACCCCGCATCGGCCTCGGTCACCGCGTAGGCGTCGCCTCCCTCGCCGCGCAGGGCGGGGATCAGGTAGCGCTCGATCTGCTCGGGCGTTCCCTGGATCAGCACGTTGTAGGCGCTCGGCACGTGCCAGTGCAGGCCGTTCGTGACGCGGCCGAATTGCTCGTTGACCAGGAACCAGTCGAGCATCGTCCAGCCCTGGCCGCCGTACTCGGGCGCGAACCGTCCACCGTTCAGACGGGCGGCGATCGCCTCGCGCTTGATGTCGTCGATCGTCTCCTCGGGCAGCTGGCCGCCACGTTCCTCGGCCTCGAGCTCGAGCGGGATCAGCACGCTCTCCACGAACGTTCGCGCGCGCTGCTGGAGCTCTCGCTGTTCGGCGGTGAGGTCGGAGCCGGGCGTAGTCGACATGACGGTCGTGCTCATGGTCGGTCCTCGTTGGTCGGGGCGAGCAGCTGAGCCAGCCGCCGCCGGTCTGATTCGGTTCGTCGTGCGCCGCGCCCGGGAAGCGCGAGCAGGAGGTTGTGGTGGTTCGAGATCACGTCGATCGCGACGGCTCGGGCGCGCGCCACGTCGGGGTCCGCATCGCCGGCCCGCTGATCGATCAGAGCGACGACCTCGTGCAGGTAGCCGTCCCAACGGCGCTCGTTGCCGCGCAGAACCAGCCGCTCGATCTGCGCGGCCTCGCTAGCGACCGCGCCACCGGGCGCGAGGCCGCCGCAGCGGAGGGTCGCAACCGCGGCCGGAAGCTCGCGCTCGGGTTCGGGGGTGACCGAGAGCCAGGGTGCGCGCTTGACCATGGGCGGTAGACTAACGCAAACTGATCACAAAGTCAGGATGGATGCCAATGGCTGTTACAACCGACGTTGAAGCCCCGCTCGGCGAGGCCCTCGAGCCCCGGCTCTACCTCGATCCGGAGCTGAGCGAGGTCGAGCAGGAGCGGATCTTCGAACGGACCTGGCAGCTGATCGGCCATGTCTCGCAGCTCCCGAGACCCGGCAGCTACACCACGGGGTTCGCGGGCTCGCAGCCGGTGCTCGTCGTGCGCGACGAGGCGCACGCCCTGCGCGCGTACCGCAATGTCTGCCGTCACCGGGGCTCCTGCCTGCTCAGCGGGTCGGGCCAGTGCAAGGGGGCGATCCGCTGCCGCTACCACGGCTGGACCTACAAGTTCGACGGGACGCTGATCGGCGCGCCTGAAGCCCTCCAGTTCGGCAAGCGCCTGGACAAGTCCGTGCTCGGGCTGATGCCGGCGCGGGTCGAGGAGATGTGCGGCCTCGTGTTCGTCAACCTCGACCCTGACGCGGCACCGCTCGCCGATCTCCTCGGCGACCTGCCGGCGCGTCTGGCGCCCTACCGGATTGCCGAACTCGAATCGTTCGCCCCCGGCGGCGGAACCCAGCCGGCCAACTGGAAGGTGGTGGCCGAGAACTACCTCGAGGGCTATCACATACCGATCGCCCACCCCGGGCTCATGCGGATGCTCGACTACAAGCACTACGACACCGAACTGCACGAGCACTACGCGTGGATCGAGGCGCCGCTCCGGGCGAAGCCGAGCAGCAACCGAATCGAGCGCCTGTATGCCCAGCTGGTCACGCCGATGCCCGGGCTCACCGAGGAGGACCGCCACACCTGGCGCTACGTGTTCATCTATCCGAACACGACGATCGACCTGTACGCCGACCAGGTCAACACCTGGCAGATGCTGCCCGACGGCGTGGGTCGCACCCGCGACACGTTCGGCTCTTATCGCTCACCGCACAGCGGTCCGCGCACCCGGGTCGTCCAGTGGATCAACCAGCGCGTGAACAACCTCGTGCTGGGAGAGGACATCGACCTCGTGGGGAACGTGCAGCTCGGGTTGCGCACGCGCGGCTACCGGTGTGGGCCGCTGTCGCATCGCGAGGCCGCGGTGGCCTGGTTCGCCGATCGGATCCGGGCCGACGTTGGCGAGGCCTCGTGAGTACGCCGGCTCGTCGCGGCGCACGCGAGCGGATTCTCGCCGCCGCCGTTCGCCAGATCGCGCGCGAGGGAATCGACGGCGTGCGGATCGCCCGGATCGCGATGGAGGCCCGCGTGTCGAGCGCGCTCGTCCACTACCACTTCGAGACCCGTGACGCCCTGCTTTCCGAGGCGCTCGACTACTCCTACCAGCAGGCGGGCGAGGCCCGTATCGCGGGCGAGGAGGAACTGCCGGGGGCCTCGCACGCCGAGCGCCTGCAGTCGATGATCGACGGGTGCCTTCCGACGACGCCCGGCCTGACCGAGGACTGGGTGCTGTGGGTCGAGCTGTGGCTTCGAGCGGCGCGCCATCCCGATCTGCGGCCGGTCGCCGAGGAGCTGTACGCGCGCCTGCACGCCTGGTTTCGCGACGAGATCGCCGCCGGGGTGAAGGACGGCGAGTTCACCCGGTGCGACCCCGACGAGGTTGCCGACCGCACGCTGGCCCTGATCGACGGCTTCGGCATCCGCACGCTGATCGGCGACGGCGCGATTCCGCTCGATCGCGCGCGCCGGGCGGTGTCGAGCCCGCTGGCCCGCGATCTCGGGCTCGGGGATGCCTTGACTCAGGCGCGCGAGCCCGCGCCGAGGGCGGCGCGCGCGGCCCCGCGTCCGGTGCGGACCGCGCCCTCCATGTAGCCGGCCACCCAATGGTCCGAGCCGGCGACGTAGAACGGCGGCTCGTGGGTTCCGTGCAGCGGGCCGACGCGAGTCAGGTCCCCGGGCGCCCAGCTCGAGATGTAGCCCTGGGTGAACGGGTCGACGCCCCAGGCGCGTTCGAGCATTGCCATCGGGAAGCGGGCGCGTTCGCCGTAAAGCTTGACCAGGCCGTCGACCACGGCGCTCGACCGGGCCGCCTCGGGCGTGGCGAGGAACGCGGACAGTCGCTCGGGTGGCACGAGCATCGACAGGACCCCGTCGCGCTGCGGCCACGTCGACCCGAACAACCACTCGGTCTCGGCGAGCCCGTTCTGCCCCGCCTGGAGCCAGAACGATTCGTCATAGGCGGCGACGACCTTCGCCGCCAGAGCCTGGCGATGTGACCGCAGCGACCGCAGGCGGGCGTCGCTGAGCCCGGCGATCTCGATTGCCCGCAGCGGGCCGGCGGGGATCGTGCACACAACGGCCTCGGCCGCGATCTGCTCGCCGTCGGACAGCGTCACGGCCGTTCGGCCCCCGCTGATCTCGATTCTGCGGACCGTGGACCCGAACTGGATCGTGCCGGGACCGAGCTCGGCGGTGATCGTCGCGGGAACGGCGGCCGACCCGTCGGCCACTCGTAGGCTCTCCCAGCGCTCGAGGTCGTAGAAGTCCTCGCCACCGAGCGCCGCGTGCTTGCGCAACTCGGCCAGCAGCGAAGTTCGTTCGGGGCTGTCGCAGGCGAGCGACAGCGATGCCAGCTCGTGCCGGCGCTGGACCGCAGGGAGCGCTTCCTGCCGGCGCAGCCACTCCGCCAGGCTCATCTCGTCGAGCGCCGCAGCGTCCGGATGGGCCCATGGATCATCTGGATCGACGGTGGCGGCGAGTTCCACGAACCCCTTCTGGACCCGCTGCTCGTCGTGCCGCTCGGCCTCGCTCATCCACGGAGCGTCGTCACCGATGTACACCCCGTCGACCAGCCCCCAGGACATCTCGCCCGGATCGGCGACGTAGCTCGGCTCGACGGTCAGGCCGAGTTCCTCGACCAGCTCACCGTACGCGGTGTGTCCCGGCCCGAACACCTCGCCGCCGGCCTGCACGGTACGGCCGTCGGGCAACGTGACCGCCTCGACTCGGCCGCCGGCACGGTCCCGCGCCTCGAGCACGAGCACGTCCGCCCCGGCCCGCTTGAGGTCGCGCGCGGCGCTGAGGCCCGCCAGTCCCGCCCCCAATACCGCGACATCGACCACCGCGTAACTCCCCTCTTGACAGCGCCAACCCTACCGCTGTAGTTTCTTGAATCGCCGTTCAGTATACGAATTTGTTCGAGGGTTGAGGAGAGGGTGAGCCCGCGTCCGAAGGTCGAGCACCTGCGAAAGCCGCAGATCATCTCCGCGGCTGCCGAGGTGCTGTACGAGCGTGGTCTGTTCGACACGCGGATCGGGGACATCGCGGAGCGGGCCGGGACGAGCGCCCCGACGATCCTCTACTACTTCGAGTCCAAGGACCGGCTGCTCGAGGAAGCCGTCGACCAGACCGACCGCGACTTCTATGAGCGCCTGACCGAAGGCCAGGCGCGTCAGGAGGGTCCCGCCGACAAGCTCGTGCACCTGATCGAGGAGACCAGCCTCGGCCCGGGCGGCCTCAGCGACTGGACGCTGTGGATGGAGATGTGGGTCCGCGCCCGCCGCGATCCGGGCGTGCGCGACGCCTATTTCCGGCTCGACCGGCGCCAGCGCAAGCTGATCGCCGACATCGTCCGCGAGGGGCAGGACGACGGGACATTCGACTCGGCCGCCGACCCCGAGGATTTCGCGATCGCGCTGAGCGGCCTGATGGACGGTCTCGGCGTCCAGGTCACCCTCGGCCAGCCCGATGTGACCGCGGAGCGGATGGTGGAGCGCTGCCTGGCACTTGCCTCGACCGAGCTCGGCTGCGAGCTGCACGTGAGCGATGAGCCGGCAATTTCGTGACCGAGTGAGCGCGCATGCATCCGCGTGAGCGATGGTCGGAAGACAGCGCGATCTCTCGCCGGGAGCTGATCGCGGCGGGCGCCGGGCTCGCGCTCGGCGGACTGCTGGCCGGCTGCAGCACGACGAACCCCGCTGGTGCGGCGAGCGCTGTCCCGCCGCTCCCCCGTCAGAACCGCCCGGTCAAGTGGCCGGTGTACGCCGGCAACAAGCCGATCGCGTCGGGCCTCAAGCCCGAGGAGGGCGCGACCCTGCGGCTCTACAACTGGGCCGCGTACATCAACGAGTCGGTGGTCAAGAGCTTCTGCAAGAAGTACAAGTGCAAGTACTCGCTGACCACGTACAACACGATGGAAGAGGCGCTCGCCAAGCTGACCAGCGGGGAGCTCAAATTCGACGTCTTCTTCCCAACCGTCGCCGTGCTCGGTCAGCTGGTCGCCCAGAAACTGATCCGGCCGCTCAACCAGAGCTACATCCCGAACATGGCCAACGTCTGGGCCGACTATCGGAATCCGTTCTACGACCAGGGTTCGCAATACACGACGCCGTACTCGATCTACACCTCGGGGATGGCCTGGCGCAAGGACAAGGTGAACCTCGCGCCGTCGTGGAACATGCCGTGGCAGGGGGCGCGTTACGCGGGCAAGGTGGCCGTCCTGGACGACTACCGGGAGACGATCAGCCTGGCCCTGTTGCGGGCCGGAAACCTCGACCTCAACACGACGAACCCCGCGCAGATCCACGCCGCCGGGAAGGCGCTCTCGCAGCTGTCCGCCCTCACCAACGTGCGGATCGACAACAACGACTACACGGACGTTCCGACCGGCAAGACGTGGATTCACCACGCGTGGTCGGGTGACATGGCCAGCGCAGGTTCGTACCTGCCCAAGGGCACCTCGATCGACACGATCGGCTACTGGTTCCCCGCCGACCACAAGGGCCCTGTCGCCAACGACGTGATGGTGAATCTCACCGGCGGCTCCAACCCGGTGCTCTCGCACCTGTTCATCGACTACATGCTGGGCGTCGACAACGCGCTCGAGAACTACAGCTTCGTCGGCTACATGCAGCCGCTCACGGCGGTCACCCCGGCCAGGCTGACCGCCGAGAAGCTGCTGCCTCCCCAGCTGGCATCGACGGTGGTGCTGCCAGATTACTTCCGCAACGGCCTGTTCCAGCTCGAATTGCCTCCGGCCGCCGACACGGTCTGGAAGTCGACGTGGAACACGTTTTCCAAGGGGCTATGACGATGGCACGCGACCAACGCAATCGAGGCCTGTGGATAGCGCTGGCTCTGCCGGGCGCGATCTGGCTGGTGGTTCTGTTCCTGGTGCCGTTCTACGTGATGCTGTCGGTGGCGGGCGGCGGCGTCAACGAGTTCTTCCAGACGGTGGTTCCGGTGTGGAACCCGCTCAACTGGTCGAGTTGGAACCTGAGCGCGGTCTGGCACGAGATATTCGGGGCCGGATCGTTCATCGGCCCGCCCGCCCTGCGGACGCTCATCTATACCGCGATCGCCACGGTGATCTCGCTGGCGATCGCCTATCCGGTGGCTTACTTCGTCTCCCGCTATGCCGGCCGGCGCAAGACGTTGTTCCTGTTTCTGCTCATCGCGCCGTTCTGGGTGAGTTACATGATGCGCATGCTGGCGTGGATCGACCTGTTGCAGCAGGGCGGCTTCTTCAACAGCGCATTGTCATTCTTTGGCCTGCCCGGTGACACCGACTGGCTGGGCGGCAAATCGGTGACGGTCATCCTGGGACTCGTGTACGGATACATCCCGTACGTGATCCTGGTGCTCTACGCGTTCCTCGATCGCATCGACCAGAGCATGCTCGAGGCCGCACGGGATCTCGGGCTCGGCAAATGGCGGACGTTCTGGCACGTGACGATTCCGCTGAGCAAGCCCGCGCTCATCGCCGCGACGTTCATCACGGCGCTGCCGATGCTCGGTGACTACTACACCAATCAGCTGCTGTCCGGGGCTCCTGGGACGACGATGATCGGCAACGTGATCGAGGGCCAGCTGAACGCGCCCGGAGAGATCGGACAGGGTGCCGTGCTGTCGGTGCTTCTGCTCGTCGTCCTGTTGATCACCGATGATCTACTACGTCGTCAGCACCGCGCGTGCTTCGCTGGAGACCGCCTAGTGCACCCTCCGGCAAATAGGGCACATGTATCGCGGCCCCGGATGACCGCCATGCTGCGTCCTCGGAGCCTCACGCAGCGCTGCTGCGCAGCGGCTCCTGCGTCCTTGCCTGACGGCCCCCGGACCTCGCGCTCCATGCACCCTACTTACCGGACGGCACACTAGTGGCCAGCGTCGCCGGCGAGCCCGTAACCATCTCCCCGTCGGGCGGGGAGCAGCTCGCGCGGAGCGCGCCTGGGCGGGGCAACCCGTGGCGCCGGCCGTGGGTCATGGAGGGCTTCACCTGGCTTTACATCGTCTGGTCGATCGTGCCGATCGCGATCGCCGTGCTGTTCTCGTTCAACAAGGGCGCGTCGCAGGCGACTTGGCAGGGCTTCTCGACCAAGTGGTACGTCGGCAATCAGGTCACCTCGGTGCTCCACAACCCGAGCCTCCATCAGGCGGTGGTCCAGACCGTCCTGCTCGCGGTTCTGACCACGGCGATCTGCGTCCCGATCGGGGTGTGCTTCGCGATCGGCATCGATCGCTGGCGCGCGCGGACGGCGAGCTCGTTGAACATCGTGATGATCTTCTCGTTCGTCATCCCCGAGTTGCTGCTCGCGGTCGCGTTGTTCCTGCTCGTCACGCAGGCGCTGACGTTCATCAGGCTCGGAACGCCGGCCGAGGTGGCCGGGCTGGTGGTGTGGAACATCAGCTGGCCCGCGATCATCGTGCGTGCGCGCCTCGTGTCGATCGGACGCAGCTACGAGGAGGCGGCGTGCGATCTGGGGGCGTCGCGGATCGGGGCGATCCGGCGGGTGCTGATGCCGATGCTGATGCCGGCGATCTTCGCGAGTTCAGTACTCGTGTTCGCCAGCACGGTCGACGATTTCGTAATCGTCGAGCAGCTTTCGTCGACCGCGAATACGCAGCCGATGTCCGTGCTGATCTATTCCAACGTCCACGCTGGGCTGAGCGGGCCGGCGCTCAACGCCCTGGCCACGATCATGCTGGTCATCTCGCTGCTCGCCGCGGCGGTCGGGTTCGTGGGTTACCGGTGGATGAGCCGCGGTGAACGCAACAAGGGCGGAACCGAGGCACTGGCCGCCGTCGCGGGAATCTGAGAGGGCGTCTGAGAGGACTGGAAATGACTGGAGGACATGTCAAGCTCGAGTCACTGACCAAGCGGTTCGACGATGTCACCGCGGTCGACGAGGTCTCGGTGGAGATCCAGGCCGGCGAGTTCTTCTCGCTGCTCGGGCCCAGCGGGTGTGGCAAGACCACCACGCTGCGCATGGTCGCGGGCTTCGAGCCGCCGAGCAGCGGAAAGATCCTGCTCGACGGCACCGACGTCGGACGCTGGGCACCCCACCGCCGCAACGTCAACACGGTGTTCCAGAGCTACGCGCTGTTTCCATTCCTCACCGTCGCCGAGAATGTCGCCTTTGGCCTGAAGTACAAGTCGGTGCCGAAGTCCGAGCGCGAGAGCCGGGTGGCGGAAGCGCTTGAGCTGGTCGAGCTGGCCGGGTATGAGAGGCGCCGCCCCAATCAGCTCTCGGGCGGCCAGCAGCAGCGCGTCGCGCTGGCCCGGGCACTGGTGCTGCGTCCGTCGGTACTCCTGCTCGACGAGCCGCTGGGCGCGCTGGACGCCAAGCTCCGCCGGACGCTGCAGGTCGAGTTGGGTGCGCTCCAGAAGCAGGTCGGAATCACCTTCCTGTATGTCACCCACGACCAGGAAGAGGCACTCACGATGTCCGATCGCCTTGCCGTCATGAACCGCGGACGGATCGCTCAGCTCGGCACTCCGGAAGAGGTCTACAACGAGCCGGCCGACGCCTACGTGGCCGACTTCCTCGGCGTGTCGAACCTGATGGACGCGCATGTGGAGCGCGCCGGGAACGGGCAGGGCCCCTGCCGCCTTCGCCTGGGCGACTTCACGCTCGAGGCCAAGGCCGGGCAGCTCGACGCAACCGGGGCGGTCAAGCTGGCGATCCGACCCGAACGGATCCATCTGCAGCCGCACGAGACACGTGGCGCCAACAGCCTGCCGGGGATGGTTGAGCGCGTCGTCTTCCTCGGCTCGACCACGCACATCTACGTCCGTCTGGCCACCGGCTCGGCGCTGCAGGCGCTGGTGCGCAACGCCGGCGACCCGGTGCCGTACACCCAGGGAACGCCGGTCAGCGTGGGTCTTCCAGTCGACGCGCTGCGTGTGCTGCCCGATCCGGGGGTCAGCGTCAGCGAGATTCGCGACGAGACTCTGGGCGATCGGCCGCTGGACGTGACCAGCGCGGTGTCAGCACAGAACTGATCGCGAGCGTCGCCAGCATCAACGCAGCCAGCGCCACCAGCGGCACGGCGTCGCTGGTGGCCCGGGACACGCTTGCGGCGGCCGGCGCGCCGACGGTCTCACCGAACGCCCAGGCCAGGTTGAGCAGCATCGAGCCGAACACGAGCGCGGCGCCGATCCGCTCGATCGCGTCGGTCATGACCGAGATCGCCGGCATGGCGTAGGCGGTGAGCGGCCCGCCGAGCGCGAGCACGGTCAGTGCCGCAAGCAGCAGCGCGGAGTGCGGTAGCGGCAGCAACGCGAGCAGAACGGCCGCGGTGGCGAGGCCGATGCTGAGCGGCAGCGTGATGCCGCGCCGATCGACGAGGCGGCCGACGGCGGGGTTGAGCAGCAGTGAGAGCAGCGAGGCGACGACGAACGTGACCCCGATCGCCACGCCCGAAGCCCCGAAGCGCGACAGGCGCAGTGGGATCAGCGTGCCGGTGGCCCCGATCGTGCAGGCCTCGAGCAGGATCAGCCAGCAGCCGAAGGCGATCCGGGGGTCCTTGGCCAGCACGCGCAGCGGTGCCCCCGCGCCAAGCGCGGCACGGGGTGGCTCCGGGTGCGCGAGCGTCCATGCGGTCAGCGCGAGCGACACGCCGCCTACGCACGCGAACACGACCTGGGTGCTGGTCGCCACCGCCGCCGTGCCGAGCAGCGGGCCGATGAGCGTGCCGAAGATCGCCGACGCGAACACCGATCCGAGCACCTCGCCGCGTCGTTCCCGGGGCGCGATCGCGATCACCCAGGCCAAGCCGCCGCCCCAGATCGAGCCGCACGCGATCCCCTGGACGAACCGCAGGGCGTCGAGCTCGACGATGCCCGAGCCGAAACCAAACGCGACTATCGCGGCGGTGAACAGCAGCAAGCCGAACGCGGTCGTGCGCCGCACCCCCGCGCGGGAGGCGATCCATCCACCCAGCAGTGCGCCCGGGAGCATGCCCGCCGGGTACGAGGCGGCGAGCACGCCGATCGCCGGCTTGGAGGCGGCGAACGCGTGCGCGTAGTGCGGCAGCACCGGGGTGATGACCGAATACAGCACCGACTCGAAGCCGAGCAGCACGCTGATCAGCACGATCGCCCGCCGCTCGGGATCAGGCGCTCTCGCGGCCGGGCGTGGCCGGCTCCGGCGGGTCCGAAGCGCGCTCATCCGTTCACCAGCGCGTCGGCGAGACGCCGCAGCCGCGGGCCGAGGTCCGAGGCGTCGTCGGATGCAAGCTGCTCGATCAGCAGGCCGTCGGCAGCCGCGAGCAGAAGCTGCGCATCGGATCGCGGGTGCTCTGCGCCGGCCGCGGCGAGCAGGGGCGCGAGCGCGTCCAGATACGCGTCGGTCCACCGCGTGGTCACCTCGCGCAGGGCCGGCCGGCGCGCGGCTTCGAGCATCAGCGCGTAGGTGGCGAGCAGCCATGCGCGGCAGGCCTGAGTCGACTCCTCGGGGGGGCCGAGAATCGCGCGGACGACGGTTGCGAGCGGGTCGGCCGAGGGGTCGCGGTCCTCGCCGAGGAACGCACGCAGGCGTTCGATGTCGCGCTCGGCCGCGCGCTCCAGTGCGGCGGTCAGCAGGTGCTCCTTGGATTCGAACCAGTAGGTCGTGGAGGCGAGCGGCAGCCCCGCGGCCTCGGCGACACGCCGGTGGGTGACCGCATCGACGCCGGCCTCCGCGACGACTTCGAGAACCGCGTCGAGCAGTGCCTCACGGCGCGCCGTTCCGCGGGGACGAGCTTGGTTGCGAGTTGTGGCCCCCATATTGGTACAAATGTACCAATTGGCTTCGGCCACTAAAGTGCGACAGCCATGAACGCGCGAGACTGGCTGGCCGCCTACGCCGAGAAGCTCGGCACGACGCCACCCTCGACCGAGGAGTTCAAGACGCTCCTGGACGTGGCGGCCGAGGCCGCCCACTCTTCCGAACGCGTGGCAGCGCCCGTGGCCTGCTGGGTGGCGGCGCGCGCCGGCGTCGACCCCGCCGAGGCGCTCCGGGTTGCCCGCGAGCTCGGCGAGTCCGGTGGCTGATCGCGCCTACGACATCGTGGTGTTCGGCGCCACCGGGTTCACCGGCGCGCTGACCGCCGAGTATCTGGCCCGCCACGCCCCGGCCGAGACCCGCTGGGCGCTGGCCGGACGGAACATGAGCAAGCTCGAGCAGGTCCGGGCCCGGCTCGGCGCCGGGTCGGCCGAGGTGCCGCTGCTCCGGGCCGACGTCACCGATGAGGGGTCGCTGCGCGAGATCGCCGAGGCGACCCGGGTGGTGATCACCACGGTCGGTCCCTACATGCGCTACGGCGAGCCGCTGGTCGCGGCGTGCGCCGCAGCCGGCACCGACTACGTCGATCTGGCCGGCGAGCCCGAATTCGTCGACCGGATGTGGCTGGGCTACCACGAGCAGGCAGCGGCGAGCGGCGCCCGGATCGTCCATTCGTGCGGCTTTGACTCGATCCCCTACGACCTCGGCGTCCAGTTCACCGTCGAGCAGTTGCCCGAGGGCATGCCCATCTGGGTGGATGGCTTCATGCGGGTGAACGCCACCGTTTCGGGGGGCACCTACCAGTCGGCGATCGAGATCCTCGGCCAGCTTCGCTCGGGGGCGAAGGTGTCACGCGAGCGGCGCGACCGCGAGGGCTGGCTCTCAGGCCGTCAGGTCGCGGATATCCCCGGCAAGCCGCATCGCAACGAATTCGCCGGCGGCTGGGTGGTCCCGTTCCCCACGATTGATCCGACGACCGTGAAGCGCTCGGCCCGCGCGCTCGACCGTTACGGGCCCGATTTCACCTACAGCCATTACGCGGTGGTCGGGCCGTTGCCGATGCTCGTCGGGCTCGGAGCCGCGGCGGGTGCCGCGGTGGGGCTGGCGCAATTCAAGCCGACCCGCGACCTGCTGCTGAAGCTCAAGAGCTCGGGCGACGGGCCGTCCGAGGAGAAGCGGGCGAAGTCGTGGTTCCAGATCCGGTTCGACGCGCGGTCCGGTGAGCAGCGAGTCAGGACCCAGGTCTCGGGCGGCGATCCCGGCTATAGCGAGACGTCGAAGATGCTCGCCGAGTCGGCTCTCTGCCTGGCGAATGACGATCTGCCGACGCTGTCCGGGCAGCTAACGCCTGCTGTGGCGATGGGCGACGCGCTGCGGCGTCGGCTGGTGGCGGCGGGGATCAAGTTCGAGGTGCTCGATGGCGGATAGGTGGACCGCAGCGGACATCCCCGACCAGAGCGGACGTACGGCGGTCGTCACCGGGGCCAACAGCGGCCTCGGCTTGGCCACCGCGCGCGAACTGGCCCGCGCCGGCGCGGCGGTGACGCTGGGCTGTCGCAGCGAGGAGAAGGCACGGGGCGCGATGCAATCGATCCGCGACGTGGTCCCGAGTGCTGATCTGAGCATCGCGGCGGTCGATCTCGCCGATCTGAGCTCCGTCCAGGCCTTCGCCGACGGGTATGTCGCGGCCGGAGTCCCGCTCGACCTGCTGATCAACAACGCCGGGATCATGGCCGCGCCGCGCCGGTTGACGCGCGACGGATTCGAGAGCCAGTTCGGCACCAACCATCTCGGCCACTTCGCCCTCACCGGCCGGCTGCTCCCGGCGCTGCTGAAGGCGACCGCGCCGCGCGTGGTGACGGTCTCCAGCTTCCTGCACCGCCGCGGGACGATGAACTTCGACGACCTTCAGGGCGAGCGGGGCTACGACCGCTGGGGCGCCTACGGCCAGTCCAAGCTGGCCAACCTGATGTTCTGCTTCGAGCTCCAGCGCCGGGCGGTGGCCGCCGGCAGCGCGCTGCTGAGCCTGGCGGCTCATCCGGGTTACGCGGCGACCAACCTCCAGTTCGCCGCGTCCGATCGTCTCTACGAGAAGGCGCTCGGGTGGTTCGGCAACCGGGTCATCGCCCAGAGCGCGGACATGGGCGCGCTGCCCACCCTCTACGCCGCCACCGCTGCGGACCTTCCCGGCGGGACGTTCATCGGGCCCGGCGGCCGCCGCGAGCAGCGCGGCTATCCGATCGTGGTGACCGCGGCGGGCAA
Organism: uncultured Solirubrobacterales bacterium; assembly: GCA_963834675.1. Classification (GTDB taxonomy): domain Bacteria; phylum Actinomycetota; class Thermoleophilia; order Solirubrobacterales; family Solirubrobacteraceae; genus Palsa-465. The sequence goes on along the minus strand of CAWICS010000004.1, from coordinate 576,939 downwards.
GGCGTACGACGAGGACGACTGGCGGCGGCTGTGGGAGGTCTCCGAGCAGCTGACCCACGTCCACTACGAGTTCGCCGGCGCGCGCGCGTGAGCGACTTCCGCAGTGACGGCCACGCCGCGGTCGACTGGGCGGCGGATTACCTGGAACGGGTCGGCGAGCTCCCCGTGCTGGCACAGGTCGCCCCCGGCGACATCCGGTCGCGCTTGCCTGCGCGCGCCCCCGACGAGCCGGAGCCGTTCGCCGATGTGCTGCGCGACCTCGACGAGATCGTGCTCCCCGGCGTCACCCACTGGCAGCACCCCCGGTACTTCGCCTACTTCGCCACCACCGCCTCGGAGCCGGGCATCCTGGCCGAAATGCTCGCCGCCGCGCTCAACACGATCGCGATCCTGTGGCGGACCTCGCCGGCCTCGACGGAGCTCGAGGGCGTCGTGCTCGACTGGGTCGCGGATCTGCTCGGGCTCCCGTCCGGGTGGCACGGGCACATCGAGGACACGGCCTCGACCTCGACCTTCGCCGCGATCATCGCCGCGCGCGAGGCGACCGGCCGCGATCTGATCGTCTGCTCGGAGCAGACGCACTCGTCGGTCGACAAGGCCGCCCGGATGCTGGGCATGCGGCTGCGCAAGGTGCCGGTCGACGCCGAGTTTCGAATGCGAACGGATGCGCTCGGCGACCTGTCCGAGGCTGCCGTCGTCGTGCCCACCGTCGGCACGACCGCCGTGACCGCGGTCGATCCGGTGGCCGAGATAGCGGACGCGTGTGCGGCGAGCGGGGCGTGGCTGCACGTGGACGCCGCGTACGCGGGCGCGGCGATGGTCTGCCCGGAGTTCCGCTGGGCGTGGGAGGGCGTCGACCGCGCCGACTCGCTGGTGGTCAATGCCCACAAGTGGATGCTCGCGCCGGTCGACTGCTCGCTGCTCTGGACCAGCCGGCCGGACGACTTCCGCCGGGCGTTCAGCCTGATCCCCGAGTACCTGCGCACGCCCGACGCCGAGGACGCGCTCAGCCTGAGCGAGTATGGCCCGGCGCTCGGCCGGCGCTTCCGCTCGCTGAAGCTGTGGGCGGTGCTCCGTTGCTTCGGGCGCAGCGGCCTTCAGCGCCACATCCGGAGCGGGGTCGAGTTGGCCGAGCGGTTCGAAGGTTGGGTCGCCGAGGCCGATGGCTGGGAGCTGTGCGCCCCCCGCCACTTCTCGGTGGTGTGCTTCCGCCTTACGGGCGAGGGGGCCGACGAGCGCAACCGCCGACTGCTCGAGCGGGTCAACGCGTCGGGCGAGATCTTCATCTCCCACTGCGTGCTGAACGGCCGCTACACGCTGCGGCTGGCCGTCGGGCAGATGAGCACGACCGAGGACGACGTGCGCCGCGCCTGGGAGCTGCTCGTCAGCGAGGCCGCGCAGCTCTGATCCAGCCCGATCAGCTCGGGATCGGGAACAGCTCGAGGAACCGCTCGCCGGCGCGCCGGTCCCCGGCGATCTCGAGTCTGCCGGCGCTCACCGGGCGGTCATGCCAGAGCACGTCCTGGAGCACGCCCGGGTCGGTGGCGATCGTGGCCACCGGGTCCGCGGCTGCCCCCCGAGCGGCGTCCAGGACGGTGTCGCCCACGCGCAGCGCGAACGGCGTTTCGCCGAGACGTAGCTCGAAGGCCAGGCCGCGCAGGCCGTCGACCCGTTCGGGGTCGAACACCGTCTTCAGCGCGAGCACCATCGCGTCGACGCCGAGCTCGCCCCGCTCGGGCGGGAACGGCGCCTGGCTGCCCCACCGGCCGAGTGCGAGAACAACCGGCTCGAGCTGTCGGCCCCAGTCGGTCAGCTCGTACACGCGCGCGCCCGCGGGCGGAGGAAGCTTGGCCCGTTGCACCACGCCCGCCTGTTCGAGCTCGCGCAGTCGCTGGGCCAGCATGTCGGGGCCGACGTGGTGCAGGCCGACGCGCAGGTCGGTGAAGCGCTTGGGACCGAGCAACAGCTCGCGCACCACGAGCAGCGCCCACCGCTCGCCGACCAGATCGAGCGCGCGGGCGATCCCGCACGGGTCTCCGTAGCTGCGCACAACGAGAAGTCTAGCGCTTGACAGTCCGACTATCCAACTATATGGTTGGTTTTTCCAAGTAAGCGACGCCAGGAGGTCTCGAGAGATGAGCGAGCGCGACAGCTATCCACCCGGAGTGCCCTGCTGGGTCGACAACCTGGTCCCCGATCCGGCAAAGGCGATGGCCTTTTACGGCGAGCTGCTCGGCTGGGAGTTCGACGGGCCCGGCCCGGGCGACTACTACGTGGCCAAGGTGCGCGGACGAGACGTTGCCGGGGTGGGGCAGGCCCCGCCCGGGGTGTCACCCGGGTGGAACACCTATGTGTCGGTGGCGAGCGCCGATGAGACGGCTGGGGCCGCGGACCGCGTGGTGGTCGACCCGTTCGACGCGCTGCCCGCGGGCCGCCTCGCCGCACTCGGCGATCCTGCCGGTGCCGTGATCGGGCTCTGGGAGCCCGCCGAGCGGCAGGGCTGCCGGCTGGTCAACGAGGCGTCGGCGTATGCGATGAGCGCGCTCCACACGCCGGACACCGAGGCAGCGGCTCGTTTCTACGGCGACCTGTTCGGGTGGGAGAGCGAGGAGTTCGCATCGGGGGTGAGCCTGTTCCGGCTGCCCGGCTACGTCGGTGGCGAGCCGCAGCAGCCTGTGCCGCGGGACGTGATCGCGGTCATGGCCAAGGATGACGGTCCGGCCCGCTGGAGCGTCGACTTCTGGGTGGCCGACGCCGATGCGCTCGCCGGCCGGGTGGCTGAACTCGGCGGCAACGTCGTGGTGCCGCCGTTCGACAGCATCCCGAAGCGTCAGGCCGTAGTGGCCGATCCGTTCGGGGCGGTGTTCTCGGTGAGCACCGCAGCGGGGAAGTGATCTCTCACGCGTCCTCGGCCAGCGCGCGGGGCACGAGCGCGGCAAACGCCACGACGATGAACGCGAGGAGGCTTACGACACCGATGGCGTGGGCCCACGGCGCGTCGGCCACGGTGAGCAGGCCGAAGCCGACGATCAGCAGCGCCACCGCCAGTCGCGCGCCGAGTGTTGGCCCGAGCAGGAGTTGGGCAACGTCGGTCTGACCGGTCCCCGCCACGGCCGCGGTCTCCCCGCCGTGGGCTCCGAGGTGACCCCGAAGGGTGAGCGTGAACAGGAGGGCCAGGGCGGGGAATAGCAGGACGCCCCCGGCCAGAACCGCCACCACCACCGCGACCATCGTGTCGTGCGGGGAGGCCGCCTGGTCGACGGTGAGGCCCGGAAGGAGTGTCGGCCACCGCGCCAACGCCCAGTCCGCAACGACGAGGGCCACGGCGAGCGCCGCCGTGTAGCGGGCCAGCTCGAACCGACGGGTCGTGTTGAGCGCCATCGTCGTGGTTCCGACCACGACCGACAGGATGAGCACCGCGAGCGCGGCGCCGTGAACGAGACCGGTGTAGAGAAGGTGGTCGTCGGCGTGGACGACGATGAGTCCGGCCAGCGCCAGTCCGCCGGCGGTGGCGCCCGCCGCCAGGGCCCGCACCCGGAATGCCTCCACCAGGTCCGTGTCTCCGCGCCGCGCCGCGTCGGCGGCGAGGTAGACCGCGGCCAGGTAAGCGGAGAACGCCATCGCCAACAGGCCGATCAGGATCGAGGTGGGATTCAGCCAGCTGGTGATGAGATCGCCCGCCGCATTGCCCACCGGAACGCGCTCCGCCGCGATACCGCCCGCGGCCGCGCCGAGCGCGAACGGCGTCAGGAGGGACGCCACGGCAAACATCCCGTCGATCGTCACCAGCTCGCGCGTCCCGGCGGCGCCAGAGCGCAGCGCGTAGCTGGCGCCGCGCAGGATGATGCCGAGCGCAGCGATGAACAGCGCGAGCGCCAGCGTCGAGGCGATCGACCCGAAGAACACCGGATAGGCGGTCCACGTCACGGTCAGCACGAAGATCAGCCACACGTGATTGGCCTCCCAGACGGGTCCCATCGAGTGATGGCAGTGCTCGCGGATTCGCTCGCCCCGTTCCCCCGGGCCGCTCATCAGCTGCCACATGCCTGCCCCGAAGTCCGCGCCCGCCAGCACCGTGTACAGCACCAGACCGATGAGCACGAACACGAGTGGGAGCGCGTCGAGCATCAGGCGGGCTGCAAGGTCGAGTCCGGAGGCGCGTCGGCGCCGGGGAGGTCAAGCGGCGAGCGCGCCAGGCGGCGCAGGATCCAAGCCATCGCACCCGCGACGGCGATGTAGGTGATGACGAGGACGGTGTATCCGACGGGGACGCCGCCGGCGCCGGTGACCGACTGCGCGGTCGTCATCACGTGGTAGACCACCCAGGGCTGGCGGCCGACCTCCGTCGTCACCCAGCCGGCGATGAGCGCCACCGTCGCGGCGGGCCCCGACACGACGACCGTCCGGTAGAACCACGGCGAGATCGGAAGCCGCCGGCGGCGGAGGCGCACGAACAGATAGAAGACGCCGAGCAGCGCCAGCAGGGTGCCGATCCCGACCATGGTCTGGAACGAGAGGCGCGTGATGTTGATCGGCGGACGCTGGCTCGCCGAGACCGTGTCCAGGCCGACTACGCGGGCGTTCCAGCTGTGAAAGGAGAGCAGCGACAACAGGTGGGGGATCCCGATCCCGAACTTGATCTGGCCGCCCGTGTACCAGCCGAGGACGTGCTCGCTGGCGCCCCGGGTCGTCCGGTATAGGCCCTCGATCGCGGCCAGCTTGATCGGCTGCTCCACCGCGATCACCCGCGCGATCCAATCGCCGACGAGCACCTGGACCGGCGCGGCCAGGCAGGCGATCGTGAGCGGGATCGTCATCGCCACACGCTCGTACCGGGTCCACCGTCCGCGCAGCCGGCAGAACGCGTAGACGCCCGCCATCACGAACCCCGTGACCATGTACCCGGCGATGTACATGTGGATCAGCTCGGACCACAGCAGCGAATTGCCAAACAGCGCTCCCCACGGGTTGACGTCGACCACCTTGCCGCCGACGAGGTGGAAGCCCCCGGGGTGGTTCATCCAGGCGTTGACCGCGATCACCGTGAGCGAACCCGTGAAGCCGGTGAGAACGATCGGCAGCCCGGACAGGAAGTGCACGCGAGGCGACAGCCGATCCCACCCGTAGGCGTAGATCCCGATGAAGATCGCCTCCATGAAGAACGAGAACCCCTCGATCGCGAAGCCCAGCCCGAACACGCTGCCGAACGTGGCGGTGAAATTCGGCCACAGCAGGCCCATCTCGAAGCTGAGGATCGTCCCCGTGATCACCCCGATCGCGAACAACGCCAACACGATCCGGCTCCAGCGCCGGGCCACCGTCCGATACAACGGGTCGCCGGTCCGCATCCCCAGCCACTCCATGAACAGCACCATCGCCGGGAACGCGATCCCGAAGCACACCAGTGGGATGTGCACCGCGAACGACAGAGCCTGCATCTGCCGAGCTTCCAGCAGATACTGCTGATGCACCGGGGCGAAAGCCGCAGCGAGCATGGCTTGACCGCACGGTACCGGGCCGCACCGTCAGTGTCCGGACGGGGCCGCCCGGCCCCACGGACGCCGAGCGAAGCGAGGCCCCTACTTCAGCTCGGCCGACGTCTTCCCCAACAGGAGGCGCGAGATGATCAGCAGCTGGATCTGCTGGGTGCCCTCGAACAGGTCGAGGATCTTGACGTCGCGGGCCCACTTCTCGAGGAGCTCGCCCTCGCCGTAGCCGATCGAGCCGGCCAGCGCAACGCAGCGCAGGGCGATGTCGGTGCCGGTTCGCCCGGCCTTCGCCTTGGCCATCGAGGCCTGGAGCGAGTTGGGCTTCTTGTTGTCGGCCATCCAGGCGGCCTGCAGGGTGAGCAGCCGGGCGGCCTCCCAGTCGGACTCCATCGCGATGAACTCCGACGCCGCGGCGGACTGAGCATGCGGCGGCGCGTCGTAGTCGATCTCCACGCCGGCCTCTCTCAGCAGCTCGCGCGTGCGCTCCAGGCAGGCGCGCGCGACGCCCACGGCCATGCCCGCCACCAGCGGGCGGGTGTTGTCGAACGTCTGCATGACCCCGGCGAACCCGCGCTTGGGTTCGATGTCGGGGCTGCCCAGCAGGTTCTCACGCGGAATCCGGCAGTCGTCGAGCACGAAGTTGGCAGTGTCCGAGGCCCGGATGCCGAGCTTGTGCTCGAGGCGGTCGAGCTTCAGCCCGGGGTTGTCGCGCTCGACCACGAACGACTTGATCGCGGCGCGGCCCTGATTGCGGTCGAGCGTCGCCCACACGACGATGAGCTCGGCGCGACCGCCTGAGGTGACGAAGATCTTCTCGCCGTTGAGCACGTACTCGCCGGTGTCCTCGTCGAGGGTGGCGGTGGTGCGGATCGCGGCCGAGTCCGACCCGGCCTCGGGCTCGGTGATGGCCATCGCCGCCCACTTGCCGCCGAAGCGCTTCAGCTGCTCCTCGTTGGCCACGGCGGCGATCGCGGCCTGGCCGAGACCCTGCTTGGGCATCGTGAGCAGCAGGCCGACGTCGCCCCAGCACAGCTCGATCAGACCGAGCAGGCTGGCCATGTTCGAGCCGTTGCGATTGCCGTCGCGATCGTCCTTGGCGGCCTTCGAGCCGTTGGAGCCGCCACCGACTGCGCCGGCGCCGGCGCCGCTCAGCGCGCCGCCCTCGTTCATGCCCTCGATGACCGCGGCCAGCATGTCGAGCTCCTTGGGATAGGAGTGCTCGGCCTCGTCGTACTTGCGCGAGTTGGAGCGGAAGACCTCGGTGGCCACCTGGTGGGCCTGGCTGACCAGGAACTCGTACTTGCGGGGGATCTCGAGATTGATCAAACCAGCAGCCCTCCTTCCATCACGCCGGCGGCCCGCAGGTCGCGGTACCAGCGCTCGACCGGATGCTCCTTGACGTAGCCGTGACCGCCGAGCATCTGGACGCCGTCGGAGCCGATTCCCATGCCACGCTCCGCGCACAGGCGGCGCGCCAGCGCGACCTCGCGGGCGAACGGCAGTCCCTGGTCGATCCGGCTTGCCGCGCGATAGGTGGCCAGGCGCATGCCGTCGAGCTCGATCGCCACGTTGGCCACGGTGAAGGCCACGGCCTGGCGGTGGGAGATCGGCTCGCCGAACGCCTTGCGCTCGTTCACGTACGGGATCAGATAGTCGAGCACGGCCTGACCGGTGCCGACGGCGAGGGCGCACCAGCCGAGGCGCCCAAGCTGCACGCACTCGGAAAAGGCGTCTGCATCGCCGAGCAGGGCGCCGGCGGGAAGCTTGACGCCGTCGAGCAGGAGCCGGCCGGTGGCGGCGGCGCGGACTCCCATGGCCGGTTCGGGCTCGATCGACAGGCGCTGCCCGCCCGGCTCGACGATGAACAGGGCGGGGCCCTCTGAGTCCTCGAGCTCGGCCGCGACGATGAACAGCTCGGCATCGGCGGCCCGGGGCACGAGCGACTTGACCCCGTTCAGCACGAACCCGTCGCCGGCGCGGCGCGCGGTGGTCTGCAGCTCGAACGGGTTGAACAGGGGCCGCGGCTCGAGCAGCGCGAGCGCCGCCGCGGGAACGTTCTCGCCGACGAACTCCGACAGATAGGTGCTCTGTTGATCGGCGTCGCCCCACAGGCTGATCGCGGTCGATACCGCGGCGGGGGCGAGGCAGGCCACGGCGATCCCCATGTCACCTTGCGCCAGGGCCTCGGACATCAGCACCGTGGTGACCGCCGATCGCTCGGTGACCGCGCCACCTAGCTCCTCGGGCACCCCGACCATGGTCAGGCCCAGCTCGCCCGACTGGGTGAGCAGTTCGTCGGGCGTGGCGCACGCCTCGTCGGCTTCGGTGGCGGCGGGCCGCAGCTTGGCCAGCGCGAAGTCGCGCACCGACTCGCACAGCATCTGCTGCTCGTCGTCGGGCGTGAGGTCGAACAGGTCGCTGCGCTTCGTCCGGGGCTGGCGAGCGGGCCGCGACAGCTTCTGCGTCGCCGCGAACGTCCGTCCGGCCCGCGTCGCCGTCCGGACGGTGGCCTTGGACGCGCCGTGGAGGACGCGCTCGGTCGGCTCGCGCAGTCCGAACCGGTCGATCAGGCCGTTGCTGGCCAGCCGGTTGAGCGCGCGAAGCCCGACTGCCATGCTCCGCTCGGTCAGGTTCTGTTGTGACATGAGTCGGGACAACGATAACACGGAGCGATGTAACGTTAATCGATGTAGAGACGGATATCCCCGGCTGGGTGGGCCGAATCAGTCGCGGATCTTGCCTCTTACAGGCTCCTTATGCGCCACTCGTCATCCTGGATCGTGCTGTGCGCGTGTTAATTGCCGAGGACGAGCAACGGCTGGCTGAGGCGATCGCGCGCGGCCTCCGGCGCGAGGGGATGGCGGTCGACCTCGCCCCCGACGGCACCGACGCCCTGGTCAAGGCGCGCGTCGTCCGCTACGACGTGCTCGTGCTCGACCGGGACCTGCCCGGCCTGCACGGCGATGACGTGTGCCGCGCCGTGCGGGGCGAGCGACCCGAGACCGGGATCCTCATGCTGACCGCGGCCGGCGCGCTCGAGGACCTGGTCGAGGGTTTGTCGCTCGGCGCCGACGACTACCTGCCCAAGCCGTTTCGGTTTGCCGAGCTGGTCGCCCGGATCCAGGCGCTGGCGCGGCGCTCCACGCCGAGCCGTCCGCCCGTGCTCGAGCGCGGCGACGTCGAGCTCGACCCCGCCCGACGGGTGGTCTCGCGCGGCGGGAGCCCGATCGAGCTGACCCGTAAGGAGTTCGGCGTGCTCGAGGTGCTGATGAGCGCCGAGGGAGCGACGATCTCGGCCGAGGAGCTGCTCGAACGCGTCTGGGACGAGCACACCGACCCGTTCACCAACGTGGTGCGAATGACGATCATGACGCTGCGGCGCAAGCTCGGTGACCCGCCGGTGATCGAGACCGTGATCGGCGTCGGGTACCGGATGGTGTGATGCGGGCCCGCCTGAGCTGGTTGCGCAGGCCGGCGCCCACGATCCGGCTGCGCATGACCGCGCTGTACGGGCTGGTGTTCCTGGTCACCGGCGCGGTGCTCTTGACCATCGGCTACGAGCTCGTTCGCCACAACCTGAACGCACCGGGGGACTACCACCGCGAGCTCCAGCGGCTCGGGATCGTGCCTCGGGGGTTCTTCGGTCGCCCGCCGCCGTTCGCTCCGGGCTCGACCGGCGCGCGCATCGCGGATGCGATCCGGGCCCAGCTACGGGCCGATGCCCTGCACCGGCTGTTGGTCGAGTACGTGGTGGCGCTCGGCGCGATGACCATCGTGTCCGTGGTGGCCGGCTGGCTGTTGGCCGGGCGGGCCCTGCGGCCGCTGCGCGACATCACCGCGACCGCCCGCCGCGTCTCGGGCGAGAACCTCGGCGAACGGATTGGTTTGAAGGGCCCGGCCGACGAGCTCAAGGAGTTGGCCGACACGTTCGACGGGATGCTGTCGCGGCTCGACGGGGCGTTCGCCAGTCAGCGGCACTTCGTGGCCAACGCGTCGCACGAGCTGCGAACGCCCCTGGCCATCATGCGCACCGAGGTCGACGTATCGCTGGCCGATCCGGACGCCAGCCTGGAGGACCTCCGGCGCATGGGAGACGCGGTGCGCGAGACCGTCGACCGCTGCGAACGGCTGATCGAGGGCCTGCTGATGCTGGCGCGCAGCGAGGCGGCGATCGGGCGCGAGGAGCCGGCCGACCTGGCCGGCCTGGCGGCCGACTGCATCACCGACCTGCGCGCCCGGGCCGAGGAGGCACACGTCGAGATGCAGGACGATCTCATGCCCGCCTGGACGCGGGGCGACCCGGCGCTGCTCGAGCGGATGATCGCCAACCTGATCGACAACGGGATCCGCCACAACGAGCCGGGCGGGTGGTTGCGGGTCTCGACGCGCTCGCACGACCGGCGCGTCCGCGTGACCGTGTCCAACGGCGGACCGCGGATCGCCCCCGTCGACGCGGCCACCCTGACCGAGCCGTTCCGCCGGCTCGACCGGGGCCCCGGCGGGTTCGGGCTGGGGCTGTCGATCGTGCGCTCGGTGGTCCACGCCCACGACGGGACGCTCGAGGTGACGCCCCCCGAAGAGGGTGGGCTGGTGGTGCAGATCGAGCTGCCGGCGGTCTCCGCGCCGGTGGTGGAAATCGTTCCTAAGAGCACCGCAAGAGCGCTTACATAGAGCTGACGGGCCCGGCGCTACAACGCCATCCCGGATGACTACTCGGCGGGATCGGCCCTCCAGGCCCTGGTTTCTCTATGCGCTTGCCGTTGTGGCCGCCGCGGTGGTCGCGCTGGCGATAACCCAGATCGGGCCGCCGACGAGCTCGGCGCGCACCTCCCGGGAGGTCCTCACCGCCGAGCAGGGCGTGGTGCAGTCGGCCGTGACCGGCAGCGGGAACATCGCCGCCGGTACCGACGTCAACGTGAACTTCAACGCCAGTGGGACGCTGCAGGACGTCTACGTTTCACGTCGGCCAGCACGTGAAGGCCGGCCAGCTCCTCGCCGACCTCGATCCCACGGCCGCCGACCTGTCGCTGAATCAGGCCGAGTCGAGCCTGACCGCGGCCGAGGACAACCTGAGCTGCGCGGAGGGCGTGACCAGCGACTGCGGCTCGGGCGGGTCGACGGGCTCGGGTGGTGGGTCGGGGTCGGGCGGGTCCGCGTCGACCGCCAGCTACTCCGGCTCCGGCGCCACCGTCGAGTACGCCGCGTTTCACCCGGGCACCGGGGGGTCGAAGACCAAGGCCAAGACGACGCCGGCGCCGACCAGGACGGTGACGGTCACCGTGCCGAGCACGACCCGCCCGGCGACCACGGCCACGACGACGACCACCTCCACGCCGTCGCCGGGCAGCATCGCCTCCGCCCAGGCGTCGGTGTACTCCGCCCAGGCGGGCGTGCACAACGCCGAGATCGCGGTCACCAACACCAAGCTGTACGCGCCGGTGAGCGGCACGATCGCGTCGCTCTCGAGCCTCAGCCCAGGTGACACGGTCTCCGGGGGCGGGTCGGGGAGCTCCTCCAGCAACTCCTCGTCATCGAGCAGCTCGGCCGGGTCGGGCACCGGGACGACCGCCGGCAGCCTCGGTGGCTCGAGCTCTTCTGGTGGTGCGGGGTCCTCCAGCGGTTCCGGTTTTGCCGAGATCATCAACACGAATACGCTGACCATGACCGTCGCGTTCAGCGAGTCGGACATCAGCAAGGTCCACGTCGGTCAGCCCGCGACGGTCACGCTCGACGCGTTGTCCGGGGTCGAGCTCGCGGCACACGTGAGCTCGATCTCGCTCGTGGGGACGACCAGCTCGAGCGTGGTCTCCTACGACGCCACGCTCACGCTCGACCAGAACGATTCGCGGGTCAAGCCCGGGATGAGCGCGTCGGCCTCGGTCATCACCGGTCAGGCGTTGGGCGTGACCGTGGCCAACGCCGCGATCACCGGCAGCGGCTCGCTGGCCATGGTGAACCTGCTGAAGGACGGAAAGACGGTCCCGCAGCAGGTGGTGGTGGGGCTGCGGGGCGACAGCCGCACGCAGATCATCAGCGGCCTGAACGCCGGCGATCAGGTGGTGGTCACGATCGCGCTGCCCTCGCTGGGCTCGAGCTCGACCAGCGGCTCCGGTACCGGCACGTTGGGCCGAGGGCTCGGTGGCGGCGGTGGGTTCGGTGGCGCCGGCGCGTTCCCGGGCGGTGGTGGCGGCGCGTTCCTCCGCCGCGCGGCCGGAGGCGGTTGATGCCGCGCTCCCTGTGGGCTGGTCAGGAGCGGGGGGCCGGCGTGCCCGTGATCGACCTCCACGACCTGCACAAGACCTACAGCGTGGGCGACATCGCGGTGCACGCCCTGCGGGGGGTGAGCCTGCGGATCGAGCGGGGCGAATATGTCGCGATCGTGGGCGCCTCGGGCAGCGGCAAGACGACCCTGATGAACATCCTCGGTTGCCTTGACACCCCGTCCACGGGCACCTACCGGCTGAACGGGCTCGACGTACGGGGGATCGACGAGGACGCCCTCGCCGACGTGCGCAACCGCGAGATCGGCTTCGTGTTCCAGAGCTTCAACCTGATCCCGCGCACGCGCGCGCAGGCCAACGTCGAGCTGCCGCTCGCCTACGCGGGCCTGGCCCGCGGGGCCCGCCACGACCGAGCGGCTGCCGCCCTGCGCCAGGTCGGCCTCGGACACCGCGCCCACCACATGCCGTCCGAGCTCTCAGGTGGCCAGCAACAGCGCGTGGCGATCGCCCGCGCGCTGGTCACCAACCCGGCGCTGATCCTGGCCGACGAGCCGACCGGCGCGCTCGACACGGTGTCCTCGGCCGAGGTGCTCGGCATCTTCGACCGGCTGAACGAGCAGGGCCGGACGATCATCCTGATCACTCACGAGCAGGCCATCGCGGCCCACGCCCGGCGCGTGGTCAGGATCAGCGACGGAACGATCATCTCCGACGAGCGCGGCTCGGCGAAAGCGGAGGCCCTCCAGTGATCGAAATCCTGCGTGTGGCGCTCGGCGGCCTGACCGCGAACAAGCTGCGCTCGGGCCTGACCATCCTCGGGTTGATGATCGGGGTCGGCTCGGTGATCGTGCTGATCGCGGTCGGGACGGGGTCCTCGAGCGCGGTCGAGAACCAGATCGATTCGCTCGGCTCGAACGTCTTGCTGGTCAGCGGCGCGCCCACGCTCGGGGGCCTGTTCCGCCGCGGGGGCGGGGCTAGCGCCGGGAGCGGTCTGACCGTGGCCGACGCCGACGCGCTGGCGAACTCGCCTCAGGCGCCCGACGTCAAGACCTCCTCACCGGTCGCGAACGCCAACGGGGTGACGCTGACCGACGGCGAGACGACGTATCAGCCGACGTCGTTCGTCGGCACCACCCCGTCGTACGAGGCGGCGCGCAGCTACACGTTGGCCGAGGGCTCGTGGTTCACCGACGGCGACGAGCAGAACCACAGCCGGGTACTCGTGATCGGGCCGACCGTGGTGAGCGAGCTGTTCGGCGGGTCCGATCCGCTCGGCCAGACGATCCAGGTCAACGGCACGAACTTCCAGGTCATCGGCGTGACCGCGTCGAAGGGATCGAACGGGACCTCCAACCAGGATGACACCGCGATCGCGCCGCTGACCGCCGTGCAGGACACCCTGACCGGCTACGGCAACATCGACCAGATCGTCGTCCAGGCCAAGTCGCGCGGCCAGCTGAATGCCGCGCAGACCGAGGTGACGAGCATCCTGAACCAACTCGATCCGCCGAGCGCGAACTCGCTGGGAACGAGCAACTTCAACGTCATCAACCAGAGCTCGATCGTCCAGGCCTCGACCGCGAGCAGCAAGGTGTTCACCACGCTGCTCGGCGAGGTCGCGGCGATCTCCCTGCTGGTCGGCGGTATCGGCGTGATGAACATCATGCTGGTGTCGGTCACCGAACGCACCCGCGAGATCGGCATCCGCAAGGCGGTGGGCGCGCGCCGCGGCGACATCCTCATCCAGTTCCTCGTCGAGGCGGTGCTCGTGTCGTTCTTCGGTGGCATCGCCGGGGTGATCGCCGGGATTGCCGGCAGCCAGTTCAGGATCGCCGGCGTCCAGCCGGTGATCGCGCCGTACTCGATCGGGCTCGCCTTCGGCGCCGCGGTTCTGATCGGGCTGTTCTTCGGCACCTATCCGGCCGGCCGCGCGGCGGCCATGCGGCCGATCGAGGCTCTGCGCTTTGAGTGATCCACAACCCAAAGGAATCGAGATGAACGCGATCCCCTACGACGGGCCCGAGGAGGAGTGGGACAGCTACGAGGAAGACGCGGATTCGCTTCCCGGGCGCCCGTGCCGTCAGTGGCTCAGCTGGCGCAGCGCGACGTTGTTCGCGCTGATCCTCGGGGCGGTCGGCTTCTACGTGGGTGTGCGCGTCGAGAAGAGCCAGCTGTCGAGCTCGAGCTCGACCAGCGCGCTCTCCGCGGCCACGGCGAGTCGCACGGGGGCGGCGGGCCGGACGGGCGCGCCCGGCGCGGGCGGCGGCTTCCGCGGGGTCTTCGGTGGCGCGGGTGGCGGCGGGAGTTCCACGTTCGGGACGGTCAGCAGCATCAGCCGAGGCTCGCTGTACGTCACTGACACTTCCGGCAACACGGTGAAGGTCACGCTGTCGGGCGCGACCAAGGTCACCAAGAACATCAACGTCGGCAAGAAGGCCGTGCGGCCAGGGGACCTCGTGGTCGTATCGGGGGCCAAGGCCTCGAACGGCACGGTCAGTGCAACCACGGTCAGTGACACCGGGGCCAGCCCTGCCGCCGCGGCGGGCGGTGGCTCGCGCAGCTCGGGGACCGGGAGCAGCGGGTCCTCGGCCGTCAACCAACTATTCGGCGGCGGATAGCCGCATCGATCCAGGAAAGGACAAGAAGGTTGAAACTGATCTTGACAGTCGTCGTGCTCGCTCTGGGCGGGCTGATCGCGGCCTGCGGGAGTGCGAGCAGCTCGAGTAACACCACGACCAGCAGCACGACGGCGTCGGCCGCCGCGGGCGGTGCCGGCGGACCCAACGCCGGCCGTCGGGCCGCCCTGGCCGCCTGCCTGAGGCAGCACGGCGTCACGTTGCCGGCGCGTCCGCCGGGGGCCGGCGGCGGGCCGCCGCCCGGGTCCGGGACCACCCCTCGCCGCGGCTTCTTCGGAGGCGGCGGCGGCTTCGCGAACAATCCGAAGCTCCGAGCGGCGTTCCAAGCCTGCGGAGCGCGGTTCGGCTTCGGCGGCGGCCGGGGATTCCGTGGCCGGCTCTCGCGGGCCAACATCACCAAGTACGTGACCTGCGTCCGCCGGCACGGCTACAACCTGCCCACCCCGAACTTCTCGGGCAAGGGCCCGGTGTTCCCGGCGAACATCCGCAACGACGCCAAGTTCCAGGCCGCCAGCCGCGCGTGCCAGAGCCTGCTGGCGCCGCCCCGGCCAAGCGGCGGGACGAGTACGACCTCGGGAGCGTGAGCAGCCTGGCCTGTTACGGAGCCGTTACCGGTGGCGCCTTAGTCTGCTGCGCGTGGATGTGGCGCTTCGGCTGCGTGGCGTAACCAAGGAGTACTCGGGCGGCGTTCACGCGCTGCGCGGCGTGAGCGTCGACATCGGGGCCGGTGACCAGGTTGCCGTAGTCGGACCGTCCGGGTCGGGCAAGACGACCATGCTGACCGTGCTGGGCACGCTCGAGCGGCCGAGCACCGGCGTCGTGGAGGTCGCCGGCCGTGACGTCGTGGAGGCCTCGGATGTCGAGCTGGCCGGTCTGCGCGCCCACGAGATCGGCTTCGTGTTCCAGGATTTCCATCTCCAGGACGCCATGACCGCGGTGGACAACGTCGCAACCGGAATGCTCTACACGGGCGCTCCGGTCCGGGAGCGCCGCGAGGCGGCCCGGGCCGCGCTCGAGCGAGTCGGGCTCGGGCACCGGCTCACCCACCGTCCCCCGCAGCTGTCCGGCGGGGAGCGCCAGCGGGTGGCGATCGCCCGCGCGATCGCCAAGCGCCCGGTGATCGTCCTGGCCGACGAGCCGACCGGCAACCTCGACTCGACCTCCGGGCAGGGGGTGATCTCGCTCCTGCATGAGTTGGCCGCCGAGGGAGCGACGCTGGTGCTGATCACCCATGACCAGGGCATCGCCGAAGGCTTCGCGCGTCGCATTCAGATGCGCGACGGCGAGATCGTCGGCGATGACCGGCAGGCCCCTAACGGTCCGGCTCCAGACATCCCGGGGTGACATTTATGGCGAGCTGACAGCTGGAGCCGTAGGCTCGCGGGTGCGACGAACGTGCGCCTCGTCGCGATGCGGAAGGACTCCCCAATACCCGCAGCTGGGGACCGGCGGCGGTCCCGGGTCGTGACTCCCACCCGGAACCGTCTGCCGGTCCCGAGTCTTTTGAGATGCCCTTGAGGCGATGCTCACGCTGGTCACCGGCTGCGCAGCCGCCCGAGGACACTGGCGGCGGCGTAGCCGGCACCGGCCAATCCGATGATCGCGCTGCTCGGCGGAAGCGAGGCGATCTGGTAGCTGAGCGCCAGGCCGCCCCACATGGCCAGCACCGCGATCAGCGCCGACAGCGCGAGCCCGCGATACGGCCGGGCGGTCAGCCGGTGGGCGGCGCCGGCCGGCGCGGCGAGCAGGCCGAGCAGGAGCAGTGCTCCGACCGCCTGGGTGCTCTCGGCAGTGACCAGCGCGAGCACCACGAGGAACCCCACCGCGAGGGCCCGCGCGGGGATCCCGCGCAGTGAGGCGAGCTCCGCGTCGAGCGTGGTCAGGAGCAGCGGCCGGACGGTGACGAGAACGCCGATCGCGACCGCCATCCCGATCGCCGCGGCGAGGCGCGAGCCTCCCGGGGTGAGCGCGTAGATCGAGCCGAACAGCGTGTTGGCCGCCGAGACCCCGGTCCCGCCGGACGCACTCGTGGCGAGCACGGCGAGCAGGAACACGCCGATACCCAGGATCCAGGCGAACACCGTGCCGATCACGGCGTCGTCGGCCTGGCCGCGACGGCCGAGCACCGCCATTCCCCCGGCTACCAGCACGGTGAGCGCGAACAGCCCCACGCGCTCGTCGAACCCGAGCACGGCGGCGGCGATCGCCCCCACGAAGGCCACGTGGGTGAGCGCGTCGCCGGCGAACAGCTGGCCGCGCAGCACCACGAACCATCCGGTTATCCCACAGGCCAGCGCGATGAACGTGCCGGCCAGATACGCGTTGCGGACGAAGTCGTGGGCGAACATCAGCCTCTTCGGGCGAGCCGCGCGACCAGATACACGGCGAACGCGATGCTGGTCACGTAGAACCCGACCGGATAGATCGAGAAGTAGGCGATCCCCAGGCCGAGCCAGGCGATGATCAACGCGAAGGCCACGGTGAGGGCGAGCCCGAGGCCCGGGCGCATGGTCAGCTGCTGCGCCGCCGCGGCGGGGGCGACGAGCAACGCGAACACCAGCAGGGCGCCGGTTATCTGGGTGGTGGCGGCGACGGCCGCGGCCAGCAGCAGGAGGAATCCGGCGTCGAGGACCGCAACAGGTAGTCCGCGCGCCCGCGCGGCCTCGGGATCGATCGTCTCGAGCAGCAATGGCCGGGCGGCGCCCGCGACCAGCGCCAGTGAGGCGAGCGCGATCAGGAGGAGGGCGAGGACCTGACCGCGGCTGACTCCGAGGAAAGTCCCGAACAACAGCGTCTCCGTGCCGCCGAGCACGGAGTCGTTCAGCGACAGGAACAGGAACCCGGCCGCCAGCCCGACCGCCTGGACGGTGGCGATCGTGGCCGTCTCGGTCCCGTACCCGCGGCGGATGGATCCGCGCGTGCCGCGCATGAGCAGCGCCGCCCCGCCGCAGGCCAGGTAGTAGCCGAGCGTGGTGGGAAGCCCGATCAGCGACGCGCCGGCGGCGCCCGGAAAGGCCATCACCGCGAGCGTGTGCCCCGCGAAGCTCTGCCGGCGGAGCACCATGTACCAGCCCACGACGGCCGCGAGCACGGCCACGATCGTCCCCGCCTCGAGCGCGTTGACCATGAACGGGAAGGTGAACAGCGCGTTCAGGTCGGTTATCGGATTGGGGGAGAGCGTCGGGTTCACGGCACGAGCTCGTGGCGGTGCCCGTGGTGGTGCGGCGCCTCGGGCTGCCCGACCACGACGAGGCGTCCGTCGTGGGTCTGCAGCACCTCGATCGGCGTCTGGTACAGGTCGCTCAGCGTGGGCGAGGTGATGACCTCTGCCGCCGGTCCGCTCCGCGCGCGGCCGCCGGCCATGTAGATCACCTGGTCCAGGTAGGGGAGCAGCGGGTTGACGTCGTGCGCGACGAGCAGCACCGAGACGTCCTGGGTCGTGCAGATGCGCCGCAGCAGCGCGGTAACCGCGGCCTGGTTGGGCAGGTCGAGGCCGTCAAGCGGCTCGTCCAGGATGATCAGCCGGGGCTCGCGGACCAGCGTCTGGGCGATCAGCAGGCGTTGCTGCTCGCCACCCGAGAGCTCACCGATCGGGCGGTGGGCGTACTCGGTCGCGCCGACCAGCGCGATGGTCTGCTCGATCCGTGCCTGTTCTGCGCGATGTCGCCGTCGCGCTGCGCTGGTGAGCGCTATCGGCAGCCCCCAGCGCGCGCCGTCGAGGCCGAGGCGGACGAGGTCGACACCGCGGATGCGCGTCGTCGAATCGAACCCGTGGCGCTGGGGCAGATAGCCGATATCCCCTCGCGCCTGGGCTGGGGCGCGGCCGAGGACGGTGACCGACCCGGCCTCGAGCCGGACCAGCCCGAGGATCAAGCGCATCAGCGTCGACTTGCCCGCCCCGTTGGGTCCGAGCACCGCGACCAGCTGCCCCGGGTCGACCCGCAGCTCCACGTCGCCGAACACGCGCTTGCCTCCGAGCCGGACAGCCGCGCCGCTCAGCTCGATCATCGCCCGGTCGCCTCGTGCAGCGCTCGCTCGATCCGCTCTAGCTGTGCCACCTGCCACCGCTCGAAGGTGGCCGTCGCCGGCGTCAGCGTTTCGGTGATCGCCACCACCGGGATGCGGTTGGCCCGGGCCAGGGCGGTGAGCCGCTGGACCTGGGGCGTGGCGTTCTGCGAGTTGTAGATCCACACCTCGATCTGGTGACGCGCGAGCTCGTTTTGCGTGGCGACGGTGTCCTGCGCGCTCACCTCGGTGCCCTCGCTGATCGCCTTCATGAAGCTCTGCGGGGTGATCAGCGCCAGGCCCAGGGCGGGCGCCTGGAGCGCGAAGATGCTCTCCGACGCGCCGACCGGGACGCCCTTGTATCGGCTCTTGATCTGGGCGATGAGCTGGTGGTAGGCGTGCAGGTCCTTGGTCTCGAACGTAGCGAGCCGAGCCGCGTAGTAATCAGCGTGCTTGGGGTCGAGCTTGGAGAGATCGGCGGTGAAGTAGTACGCCACGGAGTCGACGTCCGCTGGGCTGTACCAGCGGTGCGGGTTATCTCCGTCGTGCAGGCCGAGCCGGCTGCCAACGCTCAGCACGACGCGCTTGCCGTCGGGGTTGGCGGCCAGCAGCCTCGCCGCCCACGGGTCGTAGCCGGCGCCGTTGACGATGGCCAGCTGCGAGGTGGCCAGCAGACGCGCGTCGTTGGCGCTCGGCTCGTAGGAGTGGGGGTCCTGGGCGGGATTGGTGATGATGCTTTGGACCCTGGCCTCGCGGCCGGCGATCTGGCTGGCGATCGAGCCCCAGAAGTTCTCGGCGGCGACCACGGCGACACCGTTCGTGCTGGCGCGCGATATCCCGCAGCCGGCCAGGACGGCCGCCACGCCGACGGCGGCCAGCATTGTCAGCCACGGCGTCCGCACTCCCACAACCTACCACGAAAATGAGAATGAGTCTCGGAATCATTCTCGTTTTGCAGGGTTCGGGGGTAAGCTGTGCGGGATGGCGAGCCAAACAACCCGCTGGACCGAGCACGTGGATGAGGTCCTGGGTCGCGCCGGGCTCAAGCGCGGTGGCGCGCGGCAGCGGATCATCGACCTGCTTGCCTGGGAGGACTGCGCTCTGAGCGCGGTCGAGATCGAAGAGATGCTCCGGGACCAGGACACGCCCACCGGCCGCGCGAGCATCTACCGCGTGCTGGACCTGCTGGTCGACCATGGGCTGGTCGAGCGGGTCACCGTCGGCCAGGGGCTCTCGCGCTTCGAGCGCATTCTCCCCGACGGTGAGCACCACCATCACCTGATCTGCGAGCACTGTGGGGTGCTGATCGCCTTCGATGACCCGGAGCTCGAGGAGGCGATCGACAGCCTGCCGGAGCGCCTCGGCGTGCGTGTCGAGCATCACGAGGTGGTGCTCCGCGGCGCCTGCCCGGACTGCGAGTGACTCGCTAGTAGGCGTCGACGTAGGGCCGGCGGGCGCCGCTCGGCGGAGCGTCGAACAGGGTGGCGATCCAACGCCGGCTGTCGGCGGGATCGATCACGTCGTCGATCTCGAAATAGGCGGCCATGTTCAGGCCCTTGCCTCGTTCGTAGGCCGCGGCCACGGCTGCGTTGTAGGCGGTTTCCCGCTCGGCCGGGTCCTCGATCGCCTCGAGCTCGCGCCGCATGCCAAGGCGCACGGCGCCCTCGAGGCCCATCCCGCCGAACTCGGCCGTCGGCCACGCCACGGTGAACAGCGGCGCCTTGAAGCTTCCCGCGGCCATCGCCTGGGCGCCCAGGCCGTAGCCCTTGCGCAGGACGATCGTGCCGGTGGCGACGCTGAGGTTGGCGCCGGTGAGGAACATGCGGCTGAAGTGCCGCACGGTGGCGGTCTTCTCGGCCTCGGGGCCGACCATGAAGCCGGGCGTGTCGCACAGGAACAGGATCGGCAGGCCGAACGCGTCGCACAGCTGCATGAACCGGGCCGCCTTGTCGGCACCGTCGGCGTCGATCGCCCCGCCCAGGTGGGCCGGGTTGTTGGCAATGAGGCCGAGCGGCCGTGTGTCGTGACGGGCGAGGGCGGTGATGGTCCCCGGCGCCCAGCCCGCGCGCAGCTCGAGCACGTCGTCGAGCAGCGCGTCGATCACGGCCCTTATGTCGTAGACGCGTTTGCGGTTGGTCGGGATCAGGTCCCGCAGCGCGGCCGGGTCGCTCGGCGCCCCGGCCGGCTCCTTCACTTCAACGTCGAAGTACGAGAGGTAACGCTTGGCGACGACGACGGCCGCCGCCTCGTCCTCGACTCGCAGGTCGACCACGCCGTTTCTATATTGCACGTCGATCGGACCGACGTCCTTCGGGTCGTAGACGCCGAGGCCGCCGCCCTCGATCATGGCCGGGCCGCCCATCCCGATGCTCGAGTCCTCGGTGGCGATCACCACGTCGCAGCACCCGAGCAGCGCGGCATTGCCGGCGAAGCAGTAGCCGGACGCGATGCCGACGAGCGGGACGACGCCGCTCAGCTTTGCGAACAGGTGGAATGCCCGCACGTCCAGGCCGGCCACGTGCGGCCAATCGACATCGCCGGGGCGCCCGCCACCGCCCTCGGCAAACAGCACGACCGGCAGCCTCCGTCGTTCGGCGATCTCGAACAGGCGGTCCTTCTTCAGATGGTTGCGCATGCCCTGGGTGCCGGCCAGGACGGTGTAGTCGTACGAGAGGACGACCGCCGGCGCGCCGTCGATGGTAGCCGTTCCGGCCACCAGTCCGTCGGCGGGCGTTCGGGCGATCAGCTCTTCTTTCGGCCGTCTGCGCTCCTGGGCGGCGAACATGAGCGGGCCGTACTCGACGAACGAGTCGGGGTCGATCAGGTCGGCCAGGTTCTCGCGCGCGGTGCGCCGGCCCTGCGTGTGGCGTTTGGCGATCGCGTCCGGGCGGGCGGGGTCGAGGGTCAGTTCGTGGCGAGCGCGGACCGCCTCGAGCTCGTTGCCCGCGGATTCGTCCTTGGGCCGGGGCTCGTCATGCTCGCGTCCCGGTCGGTCGGTGGGCGCGAGCACGGCCAGACGCTGACCCGGCTCGACCGTGTCGCCGACCGCAACGTCGACCCGTTGCACGCGGCCGTCGACCTCGGCCACCACCTCGTGCTCCATCTTCATCGCCTCGAGCACGACGATCGCTTGGCCTGCCGTTACCGGATCATGGCGATCGTGCCAGACGGCGACGACGGTGCCGGCGAACGGCGCCAGAACGGGCAGCTCTTCCGACACGGCTTGAACGCTACGCGACGGCGGCGCGAACGGCCGCCAGGATGTCCTCGGCGGAGGCGTTGTCGCCGGCGTCGTTCGACATGTGCGACCAGGTGACGTCGCCTTGCGTGTCGATCACGAGCGCGCCGCCGAGCTGACTGGCGTCGCCGATCGTGCGGGTCTGGATGGTCTTCTCGCGCACGCCGGTGAGGGCCCCTTTTGCCACCACCTTCGGGTGGAACAGGTCGAGTACGCCGCCGGCTTTCGCGCCCGCGGCCTTGTAGCTCACCCGGTCCTTGTCGGCCAGCACCGGGAGCTGAATGCCCTGGCGGCGGCGAAAGTGCGCGGCCTGGCGGGGCGAGGCCTGGCCGATCAGCACCAGGTTGCCGCCGGCGCGGTCGAACTCCGAGCGTGCGCGATGCAACTGCATCGCGTGCGCCTTGCAATACAGTCAGCCGTAGTGCCGCAGCCAGACCAGCGCGGCGGGCCGGTCGCTCCAGAGATCGGCCAGCCGCACGTCGTGGCCGTCGTGGTCGGGGAGCACGATGTCCGCGAGGCCCTCCGCGGTTGACGGCGGGCTCGGTTTGCGGCCGGCAAGCATCCGGCGGCAACACTACGCGATACTCAAGGGGTGGCGGTGGGCGAGCCCAAGGTCCTCTGGACTCCGAGCGAGGAGCGGATCGAGCGCACCACGCTCACGCGCTACATGCGGTGGCTGGAGGAGAAGCATGGATTGCACTTCGACGGCTACCACGACTTGTGGCGCTGGTCGGTGTTCGACCTAGAGGCGTTCTGGCGCTCGATCGTGGATTTCTGCGGGGTGCGGTTCGCCGAGGGTGGGGAGCGCGTGCTGGGCAGCGAAGTCATGCCCGGGGCTGCGTGGTTCCCCGGGTCGCGGCTGTCGTATGCCGAGCATGTGTTCGCGGGGAAGGACGACGATGCCCTGGCCATCCAGCATGCGTCCGAGTCCCGGTCGCTTGAGCGGCTCACCTGGGGTGAGCTTCGGGCGCAGACCGCGGCCATCGCTAATGGACTGCGGGCACTGGGGGTGGGTGAGGGCGATCGGGTGGCCGCCTACATGCCGAACATCCCGGAGACGGTTGCTTCGCTGTTGGCCTGCGCGTCCATTGGCGCTGTGTGGTCCTCTGCCGCGCCTGAGTTCGGCGCGCGGAGCGTGATCGACCGCTTCGCCCAGATCGAGCCGAAGGTGCTGCTGGCGATCGATGGCTACCGGTATGGGGGCAAGGAGTTCGACCGCTCCGAATTGGTCTCGCGGATTGCCGGCGAGATCCCCTCGCTGCAGCGCGTGGTACGGCTGGGATATCTGGATGGCTCGGGATGGGAGGACGGATTCCTGGGGTCTTCGGAATCGCTGGAGTTCGCCGCGGTGCCGTTCGACCACCCGCTGTGGGTGCTCTACTCGTCCGGCACCACCGGGCTGCCCAAGCCGATCGTTCACGGCCAGGGCGGGATCTTGCTCGAGCAGCTGAAGAAGACCCATCTGCACCTGGATGCCCAGCCCGGCGACCGGATGTTCTGGTTCACCACCACCGGCTGGATGATGTGGAACTTCATCGTCGGGGTTCTGCTGAGCGAGGGTTCGATCGTCCTGTTCGATGGCAACCCGGGCTACCCGGACATGGGGACGCTGTGGGATCTGGCCGCCGAGAGCGGCATGACGACGTTCGGTACGAGCGCGGCGTTCGTCTCGGCGTGCATGAAGGGCGGGGTGAAGCCGGCCGAGGGGCGGGACCTCTCGGCTCTCAAGGCGGTCGGATCGACCGGATCACCGCTGTCGCCCGAGGCGTTTGAGTGGATCTACGACGAGTTGGGGACCGACACCTGGCTGTTCTCGACGTCCGGCGGGACCGACCTGTGCACCGCGTTCGTCGGTGGCGTGCCCACGCTGCCGGTGTACCTCGGCGAGCTGCAGGCCCGCTCCCTGGGCGCGGCGATCGAGTCGTGGGACCCCGACGGCAAGCCCCTGATCGGCGAGGTCGGCGAGCTCGTGATCACCCGGCCGATGCCGTCGATGCCGGTGTTCTTCTGGGGCGACGAGTCCGGCGAGCGCTACCGCGACAGCTACTTCAGCATGTACCCGGGGATCTGGCGCCACGGCGACTGGATCGAGATCACCCCGCGTCAGACGGCGATCATCTACGGACGATCCGATTCGACGATCAACCGGGGCGGGATCCGGATGGGCACCTCGGAGATCTATCGGGCGGTGCTGGCCGTCGACGACGTGGTGGACGCGCTGGTGGTCGACGTGCCACGCGAGGGCAACGACTGGATGCCGCTGTTCGTGGTGCTGCGCGAGGGCGCCTCGCTGGACGAGGATCTCGAACGTCAGATCAAGCGCCGGGTCCGGGAGGACTGCTCACCGCGTCACGTGCCCGACGAGATCCGGCAGATCGACGAAGTCCCCCGCACGCTCTCCGGAAAGGTTCTGGAGGTCCCCGTGAAGCGAATCCTCATGGGCACCCCCGTCGACCAGGCCGCCTCCAGGGAATCGCTCGCTAACCCGGAGGCGTTGGATTACTTCGTGAAGCTGGGGGGAGAATCCGCCGGCGCTCGCGGCTCTTAGGGGTGTTGATGGATTTTCCGTCGTATTGACGGCAAATCCATCACGCCCAGGATGGTGGACGCGGTTGAAACGGCGATAGCGGCGCTGGCGGGCCGGCAGCACGGGTACATCACCCGGACCCAGCTGCTCGCGCTGGGTCTCGGGCGGGCCGCGATCGACTACCGAGTGGAGATTGCGCGTCTGATCCCCGTCTACGCCGGCGTGTACGCGGTCGGATACGTCCGGAGGACGCCGGTGGCGCGGGCCGCGGCGGCGGTTCTGGCCTGCGGCGAGAAGGCGGCCCTGAGTCACGGTTCGGCGGCGAGCCTCTGGGGCTTTGCCAAGCACTGGGACACGCCGTTCGAGGTGACCGCGCCCTCGATCCGGATACGGAAGGGCATCAAGGTCCATCGGAGTTGCACGCTGGCCCGGCGCGACATCACCCGGCAACTCGGCATCCGAGTGACGACCCCGGCCCGGACGGTCCTCGACAACGCGCCGCGACTCACGGGGAAGCCCCTCTCCCGGTTCGTGAACGACGCGCTCCGGACGCCGTACCTCCACGTGCCGGACCTCGCCGACGTGCTGAACCGAAATCCGAACCATTCGGGCACCAAACGGGTCCTGCCCTTGGTGCGCGAGCCGACGAACTCGCCGCTCGAGGACGACTTCCTGGCCTTCGCGAAGCAATACGGACTGCCGACCCCGGTGACCAACACGCACCTGCTCGGCTACGAGATCGACGTGCTGTACCCACGCGAGCGGGTGATCGTCGAGGTCGACGGCTACGAGTTCCATTCTGACCGCGACAGCTTCGAGAGCGACCGCAAGCGGGACGTGGTCATGCTCACGATCGGCGTCGTAACGGTCCGGATAACCAGAGATCGGATGAAGCAAGAGCCCCGGGAAGAAGCCCGGCGCTTGCTCGAGATCCTGGCCGCCAGACGAAACTCTTACGGTTCTCTCAAACTGCCCTGAAAGGGTCCCGGTCACGGGCGTCCGCCGACCTCGGAGGCGCCCGGCCAGCTGAGGAGCTCTCTTGTTCCAGCGTAGTCTCAAGCGAAAGCTCGCGATCGGCCTGGCGGCGCTGGGAGTGGCGGCGTTCGCGGGCGGCGCCTACGCGGCCACCCAGAGCTCCGCGCCCAACTCGCGCCAGGCGTTCCTGAACGACGTGGCCAAGCGGCTGCACGTCACGCCGGAGCAGCTGACGCAGGCGCTGAAGGGCGCAACCATCGACCAGCTGCAGGCGGCAGTCAAGGCCGGCAATTTGACCCAGGCCCAGGCCGACAAGCTCGCGCAGCGACTCAAGCAGAACGGTGGCGCGCCGGGGATCCCGTTCGGATTCGGCTTCGGGCCGCACTTTGCCCGGCCGGGTGTACCCGGTGGGCCCGGCGGATTCGGCCCCGGGCCCGGCGGATTCGGACCGGGACCCGGCTTCTTCGGCGGTCCGATCCAGCTGCTGGGGGCCGCCGGCTATCTCGGGTTGACCGACGCACAGCTCTTCCAGCAACTCTCGAGCGGGAAGTCGCTGGCTCAGATCGCGACGTCCAAGGGCAAGACCGTGAGCGGCCTCGAGCAGGCCATGACCAGTGCGGCCAAGACCCGGCTGGACAAGCTGGTGGCGAACAAGATGCTGACCGCCGCCCAGGAGAAGACGGTGCTCAGTCGCCTGTCGGCCCGGTTGCCTCAGATGGTCAACCGGAAGGGGCTGCAGTTCAAGCGGGTGCCCTGGGGCCCCCGGGGCCGCGCCGTGCCCCGGCCGTACGTCCCGGTGCCGCCGGCCTACACGCCCGCGCCGTCTGCGGCGCCGATTGCCTGAGCCTCGGCTCTTACGGGCCTCTCATCGATTTCTGACGGGTTTCTCATAGCGGCCTGCTGTACTGGAGGTACCGAAACTATGGACATGCCCGGCTAGGAGAATCAACGGATGAAGACCCTCAAACGAATCTTGCCGCTCATCGGGGGCGCGGTTGCCGGCGGGGTAATCGCGCTCGTGATAGCCAACGGAAGCAGCACGACGCACTCGGTCACCACGACGACCGTGGTGCAGCCTTCGGGCGCGTCGGCGCTCCCGACCAGTTTCAGCAACGGCAGATCTCAGACCATTGGCCAGACCTACAAGTCCGTCGGTCCGGGCGTGGTCGACATCAAGACGTCCTCGAGCCAGAACACCGGTGGCATCTTCGGGTTCGGCCAGCAGCAGCAGACCCAGGGCGAGGGCGCCGGCGTGGTGTTCGACAAGAAGGGCGACATCCTGACCGACGAGCATGTCGTGTCCGGCGCCAGCAAGGTGATCGTGACGTTCACGGACGGGTCCACCGCCCCGGCGACCATCGTCGGCTCCGACACCGGCGCCGACCTGGCCGTCATCCGGGTCCAGAACGTCCCGGCCTCCAAGCTCCATCCGCTGCCGTTCGGAGACTCCAGCGCCGCTCAGGTCGGTGACGCGGTGATCGCCATCGGCAGCCCGTTCGGCGAGCCCAACACGGTCACCTCCGGCATCGTCAGCGCCGTCGGGCGCACCATCCAGGCCCCGAACCGGTTCACGATCCCAAACGCGATCCAGACCGACGCGCCGATCAACCCGGGTAACTCGGGCGGCCCGCTGATCAACGCGGCCGGCCAGGTGATCGGGCTGAACGACCAAATCGAGACGAACAACACGAACGGCCAGGGCGAGGGCTCCAGCTCCGGCATCGGCTTCGCCACCCCGTCGAACAACGACGTGCGGATCGCCAAGGAGATCATCTCGACCGGGCAGGCCCACAACGCCTATGTCGGCGTGAGCCTCGATCCGAGCGTGTCCGGTGGCGCGGCGATCGCCAAGTCCGCCGGCAGCAACGGCGAGCCGCCGGTCGCGACGGGTGGTCCGGCGGCCAAGGCGGGTCTGCAGCCCGGCGACCTCATCACCGCGGTCAACGGCACCCACGTCGGCTCGCTCAACCAGTTCGTCGCCACGATCGCCACCTATGCGCCCGGGACCACGGTCACCTTGACGGTGGACCGGGGCGGGTCGACGAAGTCGGTCAAGCTGACCCTCGGCTCACAGCCCGCCAATGCGGGCAGCCAGTCGAGCCAGGGCCTCGGAACCCCCTAAGCCCTTAGAACGGACGCAACGCGTCGAGCCCGGCTACTTATGTGGCCGGGCTCGTCGTCTGCGCCACCGTGCGCTCCATGAGCTCGCGGTGCACGCAACGGGTCCGGCCGTGGCGCCGGGTCCACACGCCGTCGGAGTCGAGCGTCCAGGCGAACGTGTCGTCGGCCAGGCACCGCTCGAGGGTGTCCTCGAGCTCGGCCTGTAGCTCGGGGTCCTCGACCGGGGCGAGCAGCTCGACCCGAGTGTCGAGGTTGCGCGGCATCAGGTCGGCCGAGCCGATGTAGTAGACGCGCTCGTCGCCCCGGTGGAACGAGTAGATGCGGGAGTGCTCGAGGAATCGCCCGACCACCGAGGTCACGTTGATCGTCTCGCTGACGCCGGGCACGCCCGGGGTCAGGCAGCAGATGCCCCGGACGTTCAGGTCGATCGGGACGCCGGCCTGTGAGGCGCGGTAAAGCGCCTCGATGCAGCGCTGGTCGACCAGCGAGTTCATCTTCATCGCGATCCGCGCCGTTTTGCCCGCCTCGTGCGCCTCGACGGTCCGCTCGATCTCCTCGATCAGCGGCTCGCGCATCCAGTTCGGCGCGACCAGAACCTTGCGCTGGCGCGCGGGGTGCCCATATCCGGTCAGCGTGTTGAACAGGTTGGCGACCTCTTCGCCGAGTTCCCGGTCGGTGGTGAACAAGCCGAAGTCCTCGTACAGGCGGGCGTTCTTGGCGTGGAAGTTGCCGGTTCCGATCATCACGTAGTGGCGAACGCCGCCCCGTTCGCGGCGGACCACCAGGATCGCCTTGGCGTGTGTCTTCAGGCCCGGGATGCCGTGGACCACGTGGGCGCCGACTTCCTCGAGCGCGCGCGACCAGCCGATGTTCTGGCGCTCGTCGAAGCGGGCCTTGAGCTCCACCAGGGCGACGGCCTGCTTGCCCTTCTCGGCGGCCTCGATCAGCGAGGGGACGAGGGCCGAGTCGTCGGAGGTGCGGTACACGGTCATCTTGATCGCGAGCACGTTGGGGTCGTCGACCGCCTGCTTGACGAACCGCTCCGCGCTCGTCGCGAACGACTGGTACGGGTAGTGCACGAGGACATCGCGGGTGCGCATCGGAGCGAACACGTCGGGCTGTTCATCGTGATCACCCGGACCCGGGACGAACGCCGGATGGGTGAGTGGCGTCCAGGGGGTCTGGCGAAGGTCGGAGTGCCCGTCCATCCCGGCGATCTCCCATAGGTCGCTCAGATCGAGCATCCCGTCCACGTCGTAGACCTGAACGTCGTCGACGCCGAGCCACTCGATCAGACGGCTGCGAAGCGACGGGTCCATGGCGGCGCCCACCTCCAGGCGGACCACCTCGCCGAACCGGCGGCGGCGGAGCTCGTCCTCGACCGCCTGGAGCAGGTCGTCGGCCTCGTCGGAGACCTCGAAGTCGGCGTCGCGGGTGACCCGGAACATGTCGCAGCTGAGGATCTCCAGGCCCGGGAACAGTGAGTCGAGGTGGCGGGCGATGATCTGCTCGAGCGGGATGAACGTCTGGGGCGAGATCTCGACGAAGCGGGGCAGGACCTCCTTTGGGACCTTGACCCGGGCGAACACCTCGTGGTCGACGTCGGGGTCGTGCAACCGGACGATCAGGCTGAGCGAGAGGTTCGAGATGTAGGGGAAGGGGCGGCCGGGACCGATGGCCAGCGGAGTCAGCACGGGGAAGATCTGCTCGCGGAAGTGGCGCTCGATCAGCTCGGCCGGCGCGCCGGACTCCTCGCAGCTGACGATCCTGATCCCGTGCTCGGCAAGCTCGGGCTGGACGACTTCGGTGAACTGGCGGGCGTGCCGGCGGTCGAGCTCGGTCACCCGCTCGGCAATGCCGGCCAGGACCTGCGGTGGCGGCATGCCGTCGGGGCCGCGGGCGTCGATGCGGGCGTCGAGCTGGTCGTGCACGCCGGCCACCCGGACCATGAAGAACTCGTCCAGGTTGGTCACGAAGATGGCCAGGAACTTCAGCCGTTCCATCAGCGGCAGCGACTCGTCTTCGGCGAGCTGCAGCACGCGATCGTTGAAATCGAGCCACGACAGCTCGCGGTTGAGGTACAGCGCGGCTTCGGTCAGCTCGGCGACGCGGGAGGCACCGTGGCCGTCCTCGGACTCAGTCGTCGCGGCGGCCTCGATCGCCTGGTCGCTCATGGCACCGACACGCGCGCCTTGGCGATCGCGCTGAGCTCGGAGGGCCGCAGGAGGGTGACGAGCTCGCCCTTGGAGATGCCGGCCAGGCCGCCCTTCTTCATCCTGGATTGCGCTCCGGTCAGATCGTGCAGCAGCAGCGAGAACGAGGGGTCGTGTCCGACCAGAAGGACGTCGGTCAGGCCCGCGGTCAGCTCCCTGACGTCGAACGGCTCGCCGGACAGCGCGGGCTCGATCGTGACCGAGACCCCGAGCGGCTCGCAGGCGCGCTCGGCGGTCTGCACGGCACGGAGCTTGGGGCTCGCCAGGCAGGCGTCGAGATGAACGTCGAGGACAGCGAGCGCGAGCCCGGCGGCGTCCGCCTGCATGGCACCGCGCTCGGTCAGCGGTCGCTCGTCATCCGGGAGGCCGTCCTCCGCCTCGGCGTGACGCAGCAGCCAGAGCATGCCCAAAACTCTAGTGGCATCCGGCCGGCGGTTGCGAACCCCGTGTTACCGAATTGTGACCGAGGCTCGCGAGGTCGCAGATCGCGCCTGGCGGTGATGCAGGCGATCGACCGCCACGCTGCGGATCAGGTAGTGGCCGGGGGCCAGGCTGATCCGCAGGCGCAGGCGCCAGTGCGCCGTGCCGCGGGCCACGAATTCGATCGGACGCCGGCACGAGCGCGGGCGGCTGAGCGCACCGCCCAGCTGGACGAAGCGACAGCGACCGTGCGCGGCCAGGCGGTAGACCATCACGTACACCCGGGCCAGGCGCTGGCGGCGGCGGTTGGCCGCGCTGCCCGTCGCGCAGCGATGCTCGCCGGCCGAGCCGAACACGGTCAAGGCCGTGGCGCGAGCCGTGGGTGCGACGGCGAGCGATCCCGGAGAAGGGCGCCGCGACACACCTGCGTGGGTGCGCCTGGACCGCCGGGAGGGGGGAGCCTACGCCGGGGGCGGTGCCCGGCGCTTCATGCACGGGCAGGCGAAGCTGCAGGTCTGACACGGAGATTGAGAACTGGCCGTTGGAGGTTCGCATGGCGGGAGGGTCAGGTAGAGCGCCAGCGGCTGGCCGTCGAAGCTCTTCAGGCGCAGGTCGGTGCCCCCGGTGCCGTTGTTATAGGTGCCGTGACAGACCTGGGTCCCGTCCGATTGCGCGGCGCAGGGGATCGCTGCTCCGGAGACCGTCTGTCCGCCGAACACGCTGGTGACGGCCGCGGATGCCTCGGCAGGCGCGAGCAGCCCCGTCGCCACTGCGCACAGCACCACCAGAGCCCTGCTCCGTCTCATCAGGGCCGGACGATAGGCAGCCTCAGGCAGCTATGCGCCGGTTACCCGATGAGCAGCCGGCGGCCGAACACGCGCTGAAACGCCTCGCCGTCGCCGTAGCGCTCGACGCTCCAGCGCGGCAGGGTGAGGTCGCCGCCGGCCTCCAGGTGCAGGTCGACGCCGTGGCCGTTCGCGCGCAGACGGGCCTCGCGCACGGACTGGTCACGCCCGCGCTCGAGGTGCTCGGCCAGGCGCAGGATGACCGAGCAGCGATCCAGCAGGTCCTCGTCGCCCGAATCGGCGAGCGCGGCCAGTTCGCCGAGCTTGGGGGCGCCCTTGCGGTGATAGCGGGTGATCTGGGCGATCAGGGCGCGCTCGCGGGGATCGAAGCCGGGTAGCTCGGCGCTCACGATCAGGTAGTAGGAGTGCTTGTGGTGGTCGTCGTAGGAGATCGTCATCCCGACGTCGTGGAGCATCGCGGCGGCCCACAGCAACTCCCGCTCGCCTGGCTTCGGCTTGAACAGGCCGGCGTCCGAGAGCGAGTCGAACATCTGGAGAGACAGCAGGGCCACGTGCTCGACGTGGGGCAGGTCCGACTCGTACTGGGTGGCCAGGTTCCGGACGCCGGCCTTGCGGACGTCCTCGAACAGCGGAGGGTCGAGGTCGGCGAGGAACTCGCGGGCGAGAAACACGCCGTCGCGCAGGCTCCCCTCGGTGACCTCGATGCCGTCGAATGACCCGAGCTCGACCACCGTCTCGATCACCAGCGCCGACGCGAGGATGATGTCGCCACGCCCGAACTTGATTCCCGGGACGTCGCCACGCTCGTCGGCCGGCAGCGCGGCCAGGGTCTGGACGAGCTCGGCCAACATCTCGCGGGTGAGCATGAATCCCTGTACGCCGATATCGGGCTGATCGTCCATCCGCTGCGCGGCAGCGGCCAGGTTTCGCACGGCGCCTCCCATTCCCACTATCCGATCCCCCCTTGCGTGAAGCGCGCCGTAGCCGGCCAGGGCATCGCGGACGTGGGCGCGGACCCGCTGGAGGTCCTTCTTCTTGGCCGGTCCCTGGCCGGGGAGGAACTTCTCGGTGACCCGGACGGCCCCGAGCGGGAACGAGCGCAGAGACTCGGCGCATCGGTCGGCCACTTCGATCAGCTGGATGCTCCCACCGCCGGTCTCGAGCACCATTCCGTCGGTCAGGGTCGAGCTGTTGATCGCCGCGACGTAGCCGAAGCGCGCCTCCTCCTCGTCGGAGATGACCTCGATGTTCAGCCCGCTGGCGGCACGGGCGGCCTTCAGGAACGTCTCGCCATTCTTCGCGTCGCGGATCGCGCTGGTGGCGACCGCATGGACGTCCGCCGGTTTCAGCCCGTGCGCCTCGCAGAAGCGGGCGAAGACCGCGAGCGTCTCGATGCCGCGACCAATTCCCGCGTCGCTCAGGCGTCCGCTCTGGGCGAGCCCGGCGCTGATGCGCACCGTCTCGAAGATCTCGTCGGTGAGCTTCCACCACTCCCCGGGCGAGAACATGTAGACGACCAGGCGCCACGAGTTCGAGCCGAGGTCGATGACCGCGACGCGGCCGACGGCGTCCTGGCCCGCTCCCCCGGTGGCTCGAGTCGATCGCCAGCTCATGTGCCCTGAATTCTCGGCTCGCGGGCGGACGAAACCACCGGAGGGATGTCAGGATGGCCTCGATGGCGTCGAACAAGGACCGGATGTTGCGCGGCGAGCCGTATCTCGCCAACTATCCGGACCTACTGCTCGAGCGAAAGCAATGCCGGCTGTTATGCGAGCGCTTCAACGCGACGAGCTTCAGCGAGACCGAAGCGCGCCGGGCGATCCTGGAGACGCTGCTCGGTCACCTCGGCGAGGGGGCGGAGGTGATGGCGCCCTTTCAATGCGACTACGGCAAGTACATCAGCGTCGGCGCGAGGACGTTCATCAACTACGGCGCGGTCGTACTCGACGCGGCCGCGGTGACGATCGGCGAAGACGTTCAGATCGGTCCCGGCGTGCATCTGCTGACCGCCCTGCACCCGCTCGATCCCGACGATCGCCGCCGCGGGACCGAGACTGCGGCGCCGGTCACGATCGGCGATGGCGCGTGGCTGGCCACCGGGGTGATGGTGTGCCCCGGGGTGAGCGTGGGCGCCAACACCGTCGTCGGCGCGGGGAGCGTGGTCACCCGCGACCTGCCGCCCCGTCACCTGTGCTACGGCAACCCGTGCCGGGCGATCCGGGAGATCTGAGCACAGGACCCACTAGGACGGCGGCGAGGGCCGGGTCGCGCGCCGCCGCACGCGGTGGATCTTGAACGCCACCCCGATCGAAGCCCCGATCAACGCCGCGCCGAAGTAGAACGGGCTCAACAGCAGCACCGCGGCGATACCCAGCATGGCCAGCCAGATCGCAGGTCTGAAATCACGCCAGTCGCCGGTCATGGCAGAAACCTAGCGGGCATCACCGTGTGCCGGCACCGAGCTGTGTCGCCAGCCCCTTCTGAACCGAGGCCACGGCCCGGAACGCCTCTTTCAGGTAGCTGCGGGTCAGCGTGCTGAGTCGCTGGGGATCGACGTAGTCGTCCGGGGTCTGGCCGGCCCGCAGCTGCTCGACCTGGTGCGCGAGCCGCAGACTGGTGATCAGCGCGAGGGCGTCCTCGAGCGTCCGGGCATCGGGGTCCGACAGGGTCCCGGCGGCAGCCGCCGCGCGCAGCCGCTCGGTCGTCGAGGCGCTCGTCACACCCGCTGCCATCCCGGCCCAGCGGGCCAGGTCGACGATCGGGAGGGTGCCGCCGAGCTTGAGGTCGAGGCGGCCGCGGTGTTCACCGGTGGATTCCACGACCAGCCCCCGCAGGAATCCGGTGGGAGGCCGGTGCGAGAGAGCAAAGCGCGCGAGCAGGCGGAGCAGCGTCGGTTGGCTCGAAGCCGAGCGGAACGCGTCGGCCAGCGTTCGCCCGGCGTGGACCCCCCAGACCGGGCGGCTGTCGATCAGCACCGAGACCAGGACCAGGGCCTTCTCCTGCGTCGGGTTGTCGATCCAACTTCGCGCGGCCCGCTGCCACGAATCGAATGAGCGCACGAACAGCGGATCGTGGGCCGTCGCGCGATGCGGGTCGGGCTCCAGGCCGCATTTGCGCAGCCCGTCGACCACGCGTACGGCGATCGTGTTCAGGCGGGAGCTCGGATCAGACTGATCAGGCGAGTCGAACCACACGATCGCGCTGTCCACGTCCGAGCCGGGAAGCGCCTCCCTGCGTGCTTGACTGCCCAGGGCCAGCCACGCGAACTCGATCCCGCCGGCGCCGACCTCGGCGAGGGCCAGCTCGAGCAACCGGCGGGTGAGCGCGTCGACCACCACCGAGTACACCGCGGCGACGTTGCTCGCCGCGACGTGGGCCTCGTGCATGGCGACCACGGACGGGTGCAGCTCCCGGGCCGCGCCGGCCAGCTCCGCCACCGACCCGGCCCTGGCGATCCTCCGCCGAAGGAAGAACGAGGAGCGGGTTTGTGCCGCGACGATGTCGGTCTCCTCGAGGACGCCGAGAATCCTGCCGGCCGCCGAGACGACCGGGAGGTGACGGAACCCGCGGTCGAGCATGTCGAGGAGCACGTCGCCACCGAGCCGGTCCGGCGCGCACGTGTACGCCGGCGCCGACATCACCGCCGACACCGGGGTATCCCCGTCCAGACCGCGGGCGAGCACGCGCGTCCGCAGGTCGCGGTCGGTGAGCATGCCGAGCGAGCCGTCCCCGAGATCCACGACCGCCGAGGTCGCGCCGGCGGCGGTCATCGAGGCGGCCGCCTCGCGGATCGGCGTGTCGGGAGCGCAGACAACCCGCTCGCCGCGGAGGAGGGCGGCCGCCGGCTGAAGGGACGGATCGATACCGAACCCGGTGGTGACCGCGGCGGTGCGCTCCTCCCACAGCTCGAGGAGCGAGCGCGCGACGAAGCGGAGCCCGGCCGGCCCGGAAAGGGAACCTTGCGCGACCTCGGCCGGTATCCGGTAGCAAAGCGTGTCCTCGGCGGCTCGGGCTTCGAAGCCGGTGGGAAGTCCCGACAGCATCGAGGCGTGCCCGAACAGCTCGCCTTCGCCGAGGAGGTCGAGCGCGCGCTGATCGAAGACGATCTCCACCGCGCCGGTGCGCACGACACGCAGGTGAGCCACCGGATCGGCTCCCTGGGAGAAGATCGTCGAGCCGGCGCGATGGAACTCCACCTCGGTGGCGGCGGCTACGCGGTCGAGGTCGCCGGAGTCGAGCGCGTCGAACGGAGGGTACGCGCTGAGGAAGCGGGCGATCTCGGGCGCCGAGTCGGCGCTCATGCGGGTCAGCCGACGGCGGCCGGTGCCTCGTGGGCGGTGCCCCGCCCGGCGTCCTCCCTGAGCATGTCGGCGCACTTCTCGCCGACCATCATGGTCGTGATGCAGGGATTGATCGCGGGCAGGAACGGGAGGATCGACCCATCGGCGATCCGCAGCCCGCGTACCCCCCTGACCCGCAGGCGCGGATCGACCACGGCAAGCGGATCGGAGTCCGGCCCCATGTGGGCGCTACAGGCCGGGTGGTAGACGGTGTTGTGGGTCTTGTGCATGTAATCGATCAGCTCGTTGTCGGTCTGCGCCTCAGGCCCGGGGGCCAGTTCGGCGCCGGCCCACTCGGCCATCGCCGGCTGCGAGACGATCTTCCGGGCCAGCCGCATCCCGTACGCCATCACCCGCTCGTCGTGTCCCTCAGGGTCGGTGAAGTAGCGCGGGTCAACCCGCGCGCGGTCGCGGTAATCCGAGGAACGGAGCCGGACGGTTCCGCGCGAGCGGCCGCGGCAGACATTCGGGGTCAGGCAGAAGCCGTTCTCGGTGGTCGGGTACCCCCAGCGCGCCGTGTTCATGTCGAACGGCACGGACCCGTAGTGCATCATCAGATCGGGCCGGTCGAGGCCCGGCTCGGACGTCGAGAACAGCCCGATCTCCCACCACTGCGTGGAGTGGCGGATCATCGGCCGCGTGGCGTCCCACTGCACGATCCCCTCGACGTGGTCATCGAGGTTCGCGCCTACGCCCGGCGCGTCGACGAGCGTCTCGATCCCGAACTCCTGCAGGTGCTCGCCGGGACCAATACCGGACAGCATCAGCAGCTTCGGCGTGTCGATGGCGCCCGCGCTGAGGATCACCTCGCGCCGCGCGCGGACCGACGCCTGGGTGAGCAGATCCGGGGTCAGGTACTCGACCGCGGTGGCGCGCCGGTCCGTGATCGCCACGCGCTTGGCCCAGCAGGCGGTCCGGATCTCGAGGTTGGGCCGCGAGTCGAGGATCGGGTGCAGGTAGGCATGAGAGGACGACATCCGCGTGTTGTCGGCCGAGGCGTTGATCTGGAACCAGCCCGCCCCGTTGGTGACGGTGTGGCCTTCGTTGAAGCGGCTCGTGGGCAGCCCGGCTTGGGCAGCCGCCTCGAGCATCGCCACCCCGCAGGGATCCTCGGGCGGGACCGTGCGGATGTTCACCGGGCCGTCGCGTCCGTGATGATCGCCCGGGCCGTCGTTGGTCTCCAGGCGCCGGATGAGCGGCCAGCACTCTGCCGCGCTCCACCCCTCGCACCCCATCGCCGCCCACTCGTCGAGGTCCTCCTTCGGAGTCCAGAAAGCGATGCACGAGTTGTGGGACGAGCATCCTCCGAGCACCTTGGCCCGCGCGTGGCGGAGGAAGCTGTTGCCCTTCTCCTGGGGCTCGACCAGGTAGTCCCAGTCGTAGCCCGAGTCGAGCAGGTACATCCAGTCCTCGAGGCGCAGGATCCGGGGATCGTCGACGTCCGACGGGCCCGCTTCCAGCAGGCAGACGGTCACCGACGGATCCTCGGTCAGGCGGGCGGCGACGACGCAGCCGGCCGTGCCGCCGCCGGCGATGACGTAATCGAACTCGCCCGCGTCGATCATGGCGCCATCTCACCGAGCGCGGCGTGCTCTCCGGCGAAGTCCGGAATCTCCGCCCGGTGCTCGGCCAGGATCACGTCGCCCTTCTTCTTCTGGACGGCGAAGTAGTAGATCGCGCCGATGACGCACGAGCCGCCGATGAATATGTAGGCGCCGAAGCGGAAGTACCACGCGGTGCCATACACGGCCGCGCGTGGCCAGGCGATGTTGAACGCCACGACCACCCCGTAGACGACCGCGAACACGTTCACGGGCAGGCCCCAGCGCCCCAGGCTGAAGTACGGGCCGTGCTCGGCGCGAGGCCACTCGCCACGCAGACGCCTGCGGAGCATCGAGTACGTGACGGCCAGGTACGGCAGGTAGAACATGATGATCGCGACCGAGGTCAGGGTCAGGAAGGCCGACTGGTTGGCGAGATTGATCGCCAGCAGGATCAGCGACATGGCCCCGACGAACAGCGCCGGGATGATCGGCACCCGGGCCCGTCCGGACACCCGCGCGATGTGCGAGCCGGCCGGCAGGCGGCCGTCGCGCGCCATCGAGAAGAGCATCCGGATGCACGCGGTCATCACCGCGAGCGTGCAGACCGTGATCGCGATCGCGGAGTCGATCAGGAAGACATTGCCGGTCGTGTTCCCGAGCGCCTGCTTGATGATGAACGGCAGCCCGAGCAGGCCGATGTTCTTGTCGGTGATGTTCTTGACCGACATCATCGCGAACAGGATCAGCAGCGCGCCGATGATCGCCGCGGCGACCAGCGCCCGGAGGATCGCCGGTGGCGCATGCTTGCGGGGGTTGTTGGTCTCCTCGGCGAGCGTGCCCGCGGTGTCGAACCCGTACATGACGTAGGCGCTCATGATGCCGCCGATCAGGAAGGCGCCGAAGTAGCCCCAGCTGTGACCGGCGCCGGTGCCGTTGGTGTGGAAGACGACCCCCGGCCCGCGATTGAAATGGAAGACGAGCAGGATCACGAGGATCGAGGCGCCGATGAGCTCGGCCATGACTCCGAAGTTGTTGATCCGCGCCATCGTCTTGACACCGAGCATGCAGATGACCGTCCCGAACACGACCAGGATTGCGCCCAGGATCAGCGCGTTCTTGGCGCCATTGGGCGTGCTGTAGGTCCCCGCGTCGGCCGCGGTGCCGACGAACTGAAGATGGGTCGAAACCTGAGGAAGGACCACCTGCCAGGCGACCGCGACGGCGGCCACGGTGACGATCGAGCCGATGATCAGGATCCAGCCGGTCATCCACGACAGGAAGTCCGTGCCGATCCGCTTGGACCACTGGTAGACCGATCCCGCGAGGGGGAATTGCCCGGCGAGCTCCGCGAAGCACAACGCGACCGCCATCTGACCCGCGAACACGATGATCCAGGACCACCAGACGGCAGGCCCCGCGTTGAGGAACCCGAACCCGAACAGCTCGAACACGCCGGTCAGGATCGAGATGTAGCTGAAGCCGGCGGCGAACGAGGAGAAGAACCCGAGCGAGCGGTCGAGCTCCTGCTTGTAGCCGAAGCCCGCGAGCTCGCTGCTATCCGAGGAGCCAGTGCCCGCCTCGGGAGCCTGTACAGCGGCCATCGATCAACCTCCCCGGTCCGCGCGCCGCGGCGCGGCCCATAGAACACAAAGGCATTGCCCACATCTGTGGCGGGGGCGCGCCATCGAATCCATTGACCCGCGCCTGATCGGCCTGTTATATATCAGTTGTCGAACTGTGTCAACGCGGCGATGGGGGCGCGAAATCATCGATGGCGACAGTAACCGCGCAGCAGATGTTCGTGGGGGGAAATTGGCAGCCCAGCACCAGCCACGAGACGTTCGAGGCTACGAGCCCGGCCACCGGTGAGGTGATCGCGACGGTCCCGCAGGGGGGCCGCGAGGATGCCGTGCAAGCGATCACCGCGGCGCGAGCAGCGGCCGACGGGTGGGAGCGCTCGACCGCCTTCGAGCGGGCGGCGAAGATGCACGCGATCGGCGACCGGATCGAGGCGCGGCGAGCCGAGCTCGCGCGCACCCTCACGCTCGACCAGGGCAAGCCGATGCGGGCGGAGGCGTTCGACGAGGTCGACGAACTCGTCGAGTACTGGCGCATGGCCGCCGAGGACGCCAAGCGGCTGGGAGGTGAGCTCCCGAATTCCTTCTCGCCCGGCAAGCGCGTGATGCTGGTCCGCCGTCCCCGCGGCGTGGTCGGCGTGATCAGCCCGTGGAACTGGCCCTACACGATGCCGGCCGAGTTGATCGCCCCGGCGCTCGCTTGCGGCAACACCGTCGTGTGGACGCCGGCGCCATCCACGGCAGTGTGCGCCGTGGCGCTGGCACAGTGCATCGCCGAGGCCGACCTGCCTCCGGGTGTGTTCAACCTCGTCACCGGCCCCGGTCCCGTGGTCGGCGATGAGATCGCGCGTAACCCGGGGACCGACGGCGTCGCCTTCATCGGCTCGACCGCGACCGGGCGGCTCGTGGCCCAGGCGGCAGCCGGAAAGGCTGCGGTCCTTGAGATGGGCGGCAATGGCCCGCTCGTGGTGATGGACGACGCCGACCTCGAGTCAGCCGTAGATGCGACCGTGACGGCCTGCTACCTGTGCGCCGGGCAGAGCTGTACCGCGGGCGAGCGGATCCTCGTCCATCGCAGGGTCCGCGACGAGTTCGTCGATCTCCTGGCGCGCTGCGTCACCGAGCGGGTCATCCTCGGCGACCCGTTCAACGAGACGACCACGATGGGACCGGTGAACAACGAGCCGGTTGCCTTGAAGATGGACGAGCACGTCGAGGATGCCCTGGCGCGTGGCGCGAACGTGGTCGCGGGAGGAGCGAGGGCGAGCGGATTTCCCACTTCGCTCTACTGGGAGCCGACCGTGCTGAGCGACGTGCCGGCCGACTCGCGCATCGCGCGCGAGGAGACATTCGGGCCTGTCGCTCCGGTGGTGGCCATCGACTCGCTCGAGGACGCGATCGAGCTCACGAATGCCTCGCCCTACGGCCTGCTCGCCGCGATCTTCACCGCCGACCTGAACGCCGGGCTCAAGTTCGCCGACCGCGTCCGCGCCGGCTGGGTCAACATCAACGAGTCGAGCAACTACTGGGAGGCCCACCTGCCATTCGGTGGCCGATCCGCGAGCGACAGCGGGATCGGCCGGGTTGGCGGTTCGCACGTCATGCAGTCGTTCACCGAGCTGCAGACCGTCGTGCTGACGCCCGGAGGCTGACCCGGCGCCGTGCTCACCGATCTCCCCCGGGCGGATGTGTGGAGCAACTGGGTCGGCAATCAGTCGTTCACCCCGGCCTTCTCGGCATCGCCGCGCGACGAGGAAGAGGTCGCGGCCCTGGTCCGGGAGGCATCGCAGCGGGGGTCCGGCGTACGGGTCGCGGGCGCGCGGCACTCGTTCACGCCGATCGTCGAGACCGACGGGCTGCTGCTCGACCTCTCCGCTCTGACAGGCGTCGTCGCGACGGATCGGGCGCGCAAGCGCGCGAGCGCACTGGCCGGGACGCCGATCCGGGACTTCTATGAACCGCTCTGGCGCGAGGGCCTTGCGCTCAAGAACCAGGGGGACATCGACACTCAGCAGATCGCCGGCGCGGTCGCGACCGCGACCCATGGATCGGGCATCCGGAACATGTGCTTCTCAGGTGTGGTCAAAGGTGTCCGGCTCGTCACCGCCGCCGGAGACATTCGCGACATCGATGAGAGCGAACCCGACCTTCTGCGTGCGGCACAGGTTTCCATCGGGATGCTCGGAGTGATGACCCGGATCGAGCTCGAGGTGACCGACGCGTATCGCCTGAGCGAGCAGGTCGGCCTCTGGCCCTGGGAGGCGGTGGTCGAGCGCTGGGACGAGCTCGTGCACGGGCATCGCCACTTCGGGTTCTTCTGGCTGCCGGCGGAGGAATCGGCCGCCCTCTACAACCTCTCCTCGCCCGGTCAAACCATGGCGGACAAGTGCTACGTGAAGATCTACGACGAGGCCCCGCCAGATCGGCCGGACAGTGCAGCGGTGGGACGGCGAACCGATCGCTGTTACCGCATCTATCCGATGGTCTACGACCCCAACTTTCACGAGCTCGAGTACTTCGTTCCGCTCGAGCTCGGACTCGACGCGCTGTCCGCGATGCGCGATCTGATGCTCCGGAGCCTGCCCGACTCGGTCTACCCGCTCGAGGTACGCACGGTCGGGCCGGACGACGCATACCTGTCCCCGAACTACAAGACGCCCACGACGGTGATCTCGGTGTCGGGAAAGCCCGGCACCGACTACTGGGGATATCTGCGCTCGGTCGACGCGCTGCTTTCGGAGTTCTCGGCGCGCGTTCACTGGGGAAAGCTGCACTTCCTCAGCGCTGAGCGGCTCCACGCCCTGTACCCGGAGGCGCCCGCGTTCATCGAGAAGCGGCGTGAGCTCGATCCAACCGGGGTGTTTCTGAACGAGCACCTCCGCGAGCTCTTCGCCTGAAATAGCGCTGTTCAACCATCACTAGGAGGAAGTGCCTTGCAGCTAAGACTTCCGGCACGCGTCGCCATCGTCGCCACGACGACGCTCACCACGGCAGCCGTCGTCGCCACCGCGAGTTCCGCCCGGCCGCTGCGCGCCCACCGCGCAGGCGCGACGATTCACGTCGTCGAGCACGCCATCACCGATACCGAGATCCCCACGGGCGGGGGAAAGGACGTGAAGGGCAACATCCTGACCTTCAACAACCCGGTGTTCGATGCCGCTGACAAGAAGCAGGTCGGCCACGACGAAGGCTTCTGCACGCGTATCGCCCCGGCACGGGGCATCTGGGAGTGCCTGTGGACGACGTTCCTGAAGGGCGGGCAGATAACCGTTCAGGGGCCTTACTACGACACGCGCAACAGCGTGCTCTCGATCACCGGCGGGACCGGCGTCTACCGGAGCGCGCGGGGCGAGATGGCCCTGAAGTCCCGCAAAGGCGGCAAGGAGTACGACTTCATCTTCAAGCTCGCTTGACGACAATCGGCGGCTAGGAATCGGGGTAGCAGCCGGGCTTGAGCATCAACCCCCATCGCTCCGTAATCCGTCTATTCAGTCTCTAGGGGTGCCGCGCGCCGGCCGATGCTGGCGCCTGTGGACGGTCCGACCAATTTCCGCGATGTACTTCGTCGCAGTCCGATCAGTCTGCGTGGAGAGCTTGCGCCTGCCGTGGCGGAAAAGCCGCTGCGCATCCTGTTCGTCACCTCTGCGCACAACAGCCTGAGCCAGCGCGCGTACATCGCGCTGACCGAGATGGGCCACCAGGTGACCGTTCAGGTCGTCGACTCTCCCGAGATCATCGAGGCCGCGGTCACCGCGCACGAGCCCGATCTCGTCGTGTGCCCGATGCTCAAGCAGTTCATCCCGGAGACGGTGTGGCGCAACTACACCTGCCTCGTCGTCCATCCCGGTCCGCACGGCGACCGCGGCCCGTCCTCGCTGGACTGGGCGATCGAGCTTGGCTTCGACGAGTGGGGAGTGACCGTGCTGGAGGCGGTCGAGGAGGCCGACGCCGGCGACATCTGGGAGACCCGCAAGTTCAAGATGCGTCCGGTCGGCAAGAGCAGCATCTACCGCCACGAGGTCCGCCGCGCCGCGGTCGAGACGCTGGTCTTCGCGGTCCACAACTTCGCGCGCGGTGACTTCAAGCCGACGGCGCTGAACTACGAGGACCCGAATGTCACCGGCCGGCTGCGTCCGCTGATCCGGCAGGCCGACCGCGCGATCGACTGGCGCTCGGACTCGACGGCCAGCGTGGTGCGCAAGATCCGTGCCGCCGAGGGTCATCCGGGCGTGCTCGGCACGATCGCCGGCAAGGACTTCCACCTGTTCAACGTGTATGTCGAGCACGGCCTGCGCGGGCGCCCCGGCGAGATCATCGCCACCCGCAACGGCGCGATCTGCCGCGCCACCGTCGACGGCGCGGTGTGGATCACGCACCTGAAGCCGAACGACGGGCCCGCTCCGTACAAGCTCCCGGCTACCCGTGCCCTGGAGATCGGCGGGATCGTGCCCGACGCACCCGAGATCCCGGTCGCCCTGCACGCCCCGATCCCGCCGGGCCACACCTACCGCGAGATCTCCTACGAGGAGAAGGCGGGCGTCGGCTATCTGAACTTCGACTTCTACAACGGCGCGATGAGCACCGACCAGTGCCGCCGCCTGCGCGAGGCCTACCTGTACGCGCGAAGCCGTCGCACGACCAAGGTGATCGTGCTGGCCGGCCTACATGCATCTG
Organism: uncultured Solirubrobacterales bacterium; assembly: GCA_963834675.1. GTDB lineage: Bacteria > Actinomycetota > Thermoleophilia > Solirubrobacterales > Solirubrobacteraceae > Palsa-465. The sequence continues at coordinate 534,153 of CAWICS010000004.1, read as the reverse complement.
ATCTCGAGCGCATGGTGGACCGGGCTGATGGTGTGGCACCTGCGGCGCTACCTGCGCGCCTCGCTGCGCTCGGCGTTCAGTGCACGACAGCCGGCTCGTGTCGGTAGGACGGCCATCGTGCCCGGGTCGACCGCGCCGGTCGCGCCGCCGCCGGCGCCTTAGAGACCGGCTCTCAGCGGCCGGTCAGAGGACCGACCGGATCTCGCGCTCGAAGGTCGCGATGTGCCCGGCCAGGATCGCGCGCGCGCGCTCGGCCTGACCGGACTCGATCGCGTGGAGCACCTCCTCGTGTTCGTGCACGCGCGCGAACAGATGGGGGAGCCGGTCGATCACCAGGTACCAGATGCGCAGCGAGAGATTGAGGTAGCGCCCGAGCGTCTCCTCCAGGAACGGGTTGCCCGCACAGCGATAGATGAAGCGATGCACGGTCGCGTCGAGCTCCATCAGCATCTCGAGCTCTTCGGCTCCGCGACGGAGATCGAGCTCGATGAGCAGACCGGCCAGCTCGGCGCGCTGGGACTCGGTGATTCGCTCGGCCGCGCGATACGCGGCGTGAGGCTCGAGCTGAGCCCGCACGTCGGAGATGTGCGCCAGATCGGTGATGTTGATCTCCGAGGCGAACGTGCCGCGGCGGGGGAAGACCGTGACCAGGTTCTCGAGCGCGAGTCGCTTGATCGCCTCGCGCACCGGGGTGCGGCCCATCTGTAGCTCACGGCCGATCGCGTCCTCGTCGATCGGCGCGCCGGGCGGGATGCGCAGCGTGACCAGCCGGTCGCGTAGCGCCCGGTACGCGCGGTCGGCGAGCAGTCCGCGCTGACTGCCCAGACCCCCGGAGACGACTGATATATCAGTCATCGGTTACTGGAGTGTAACTGGGTTACGTACTGACCTGTTTCATTTCTCTCGCACCGACGACGAGCAGCCCGAGGGTCAGGGCGCAGAGACCGGCGGCGAGCGCGAACGGAACCGCGTCGCCGGCGGCCTTGGCCAGCGACCCACCGCCGCCGGCCCCGGCGATCTGCCCGGCGGCCCAGGCGAAGTTGACCAGCGCGAGCGCGTACGCCTGGCTCATTCCGTGCGAGTCCGCCGCATCGGACAGCATGGCCATGGCCGGCGCCCAGAAGGTCCCTAGCGACACCGTTTGCAGCACGATCACCACGGCCAGCAGCAGCGCGGTGCCCGGAGCGGTGAAGAACAGAAGCGTGACCGCCGCGCCGGCGAGGCCGATGCGCAGCGGGAGCATCCGGCCCCGCCGGTCGGAGAGCTGACCGACCACCGGACTGATCACGGCCTCGACGGCGGCGGCGATCAGGAAGGTGGCGCCAATCCCCGCCGCCCCGGCGCCCAGGCGACCGAGCCGCAGCGGAGCGAGCACGTTGATAGCTCCGGAAGCCAGGGCGGGCAGCACGACCAGCCACATGCCGAGCATGATCGCGGGCTGCCGGAGCTGCCGGGACAGGCGCGCGCGGCCCGGATCGAGCTGCGGGGTGGCCGGCCGGGGGAGCATCGCGACTGCGACGGCCAACCCGGCCGCGACGAGCACGACCGCGGAGAACACGGGGCCGCGCCCCAGCCCGTGGGCGAGGGTGCCGACCACGGGACCGAACAGCGCTCCGCCGATCCCCGCCGCCAGCGCGCCACCGATCGCGCTTCCGCGGCGGTCAGGCGGGCTCTCGATGATGAGCCAGACCATGCTCCCGGCCCACGTGCATGCCCCGCCCACGCCTTGGATGAAGCGGGCGGCGTCGAGCAGGGCGACGTTGCTGAGCAGGCCAAAGGCGAGGCTCGAGCCGCCCATCAGCGCGAGTCCGGTGTACAGGGTGACCCGCGGCCCGGCCCGCTCGGCGAGCATTCCACCGGGGAGCGATCCGACCAGGGTTCCCGCCGCGTAGCCCGCGGTCAGGACGCCGGCCGACGCCTTGGTCAGGTGGAGCTGGTGGGTCAGCGTCGGAAGCAGCGGTACGACAGCGGCGTAGAAGACGGTGTCGAAGAACACGACCGCGCCGGCGACCAGGAACAGCAGCCGGAGCTCGCGCTGGTTCATCCGGCGGGAGATGGTAGGTCGGTGCGACTCAATCAGTCGCCCAGCTCCGCACGCCGGCGGACCACGAACTCCTGTAGCTCGGCCCGGATCGCGTCGTCGAGCGGCGGCTGCTCGTAGCGCTCGAGTGTCTCGCGCCAGATCTCGCCCGCGCGCGCGGTGGTGTCTCGGGCGCCGCGCTTGGACCAGCGGTCGAAGTTCTCGGTCGAGGACAGGAGCGGGCGGTAGAAGCACTCGCGGAAGCGCTCCAGCGTATGTGCGGCGCCCAGGAAGTGCCCGCCCGGCCCGACCTCGGTGTGCGCGTCGAAGGCCAGGGACGCCTCGTCGATCTCGAGCGGGGTGAACTCGTGGCGCAGCTCGCGGAGCAACTCGACGTCGACGATGAACTTCTCGTAGCAGGACACCAGCCCGCCCTCGAGCCAGCCGGCCGAGTGCATGACGAAGTTGGTTCCGGCCAGGAACGTCGGGAGCAGCGTCATCAGCGACTCGTACGCGGCCTGTGCGTCGACCGTCTGGGAGGCGTTCAGAGCACCGCCGCCCCGCCAGGGCAGCCCGAATCGCCGCGCGATCTGACCCGTACAGAGCACGCCAAGCCCCGACTCGGGGGTGCCGAACGAGGGCGATCCGGATTGCATGTCGGTGTTCGAGAGGAAGCTTCCGAACACCACCGGGGCGCCCGGCCGGATGGTCTGGGCCAGGGCGATCCCGGCCAGGGCCTCGGCTACCTGCTGCACGAGCGTGGCCGGCAGCGACACGGGCGACATCGCGCCCATGAGCAGGAACGGGCTGATCACGACGGCCTGGGCCGCCTTCACGTACTCGAGCATCGCGCCGAGCATGCGGTCGTCGTAACGCAGGGGGGAGTTCACGTTGATCAGGCTGATCGACACCGGCGCGCGCTCGATCGCTTCGCGGCCTCCGAACAGGATCTCCCCCATGCGGATGGTGTCCGCGGCGTTCGGCCCGCTCGTGACCGAGCCCATGTAGGGCTTGTCCGACAGCGTCTGCAGCGCGAACACCATGTCGAGGTGGCGGGAGTCGAGCGGACGGTCCTCGGGCTCGCAGATCGTGCCGCCCGGCGAGTCGAGCTGCTCGAAGGACTGGCAGAGCTTGACCAGGTTCTCGAAGTCGGCCATCTTGGCATCGCGCCTGACGCCGCCCTCACGAATGAACGGCGGCCCATACACCGGCGCGAACACCATGTGGTCTCCGCCGATGTGGGCGCTGTGGGCGGGGTTGCGCGCCTGGAGGTCGAACTCGCGTGGGGCCTTGGCCACCTGCTCGAGGATGAAGTCAGGGTCGAAGCGGATCCGGTTCTCGTCTTCCAGGGTCTGGCCGGCCTTGACCAGCACGTCGACCGCCTCGGGGAGCAGGAACTCGATCCCGATCTCGGACACCAGGCGCCGCCAGCCGCGGTCGATCACGTCCATCGCCTCTTCGCTGAGGATCTCGTAGCGGGGCATCGAGTTCACGAACACGGCGGGCTCCTCGCGGGTTGGGGGTTGACCTGGCGGCCTCAATCCGTAACCTTATCTCTCGTGGAACAACAGTTCCAAGTAGATAGCCGAGGTGCTGCGCACGGGACGACCGCCGTCGACCGTGGCGCCGACCTGCTCGTGCGCGTGCTCGAGTCAGAGGAGCCCGTGGCCTTGACCGACCTGGCCAGCGCCGCCGGGCTGCCCAAGAGCACCGCCTCGCGCCTGATCAGCGCGCTCGAGCGCCGCGGCCTGATCGAACAGGACGGCGAGCGCGGGCGCCTGCGCCCCGGGCCGGCGATCCTCCGCGTCGCCGAACGCAGCATGCTCGAGCGCAACATCGTCGAGCTCTCAAAGCCGACGCTCGACGTGCTGGCCGACGCCACGGGTGAGACGATCAACCTCGCCGTGCCCGGGCCTGACGGAGTCGAGCACATCGCCCAAGTGGACAGCCGGCACTTCCTCGGAACCGGGCAGTGGCTCGGGCGATCGGTCGGCTACGAGCATTCGGCAAACGGCAAGGTGTTCGCGGCGTTCGGCCGCGCGCCGGCCTCGGCCGTGCCCACTGGCGCGGCGAGCACTCGCGAGCTCCAGGCGGTTCTACGGGACGCCTTTGCCACCTCGATCGACGAGCTCGAGGCCGGCCTGTCCGCAATGGCGGCGCCGGTGCGAGGAGCGCGGGGCGAGGTGATCGCGGCGCTCAGCATCTCGGGCCCGAGCCTGCGGATGCCACCGACGCGGATCGAGGAGCTGCGACCGACTTTGATCAGCGAGGCGGGGACGCTCAGCCATCGCCTCGGCCATCGCGAGCAAGGAGAGAGGGCGGCGTGACCGACGAAGAGATCTTGCAACTGCTCTACGACGAGACGCTGGTGGGGAACGCACCGGCGGTTCGTGACGGGGTGAACGACGGTCTCGCCCAGGGACTCGAGCCCGAGCGGATGCTCTATGGCGCGCTGATCCCGTCGCTCGAGGAGGTCGGCGCGCGGTTCGAGCGCGGCGATTTCTTCGTGCCCGAGATGCTGATCGCGGCCCGCGCCATGCAGGGCGCGCTGGACATCCTGCGCCCGTTGCTGGCCGAGACCGGCATAGCGCAGGTCGGCACGTTCCTGATGGGGACGGTCAAGGGCGACGTGCACGACATCGGCAAGAACCTTTGCAACATCATGCTCGAGGGCGCGGGCTTCCAGGTCATCGACCTGGGCGTGAACGTCGCGCCCGAGAAGTTCATCGAGCAGATCGAGGAGCACAACCCGGACATCGTCGGGTTCTCGGCCTTCCTGACCACGACCATGCCGATGTTCAAGGCCAACATCAACGCGCTGGAGAAGGCCGGCCTGCGCGACCGGGTGATCGTGATGGTGGGCGGAGCCCCGGTCACCCAGGAGTACGCCGACGCGGTCGGCGCCGACGGCTACTCGGCTGATGCCTCGTCCGCGGTCAAGAAGGCCAAGGAGCTGCTCGAGCTCCGGCGCGAGAAGGTCCCGGCGTGAGCTCGGTCACCGTCCTGCGGTCTCGCACGAAGACCGTCGAGATCGGGGCAGACCGTCCGTTCTGCGTGATCGGCGAGCGGATCAATCCGACCGGTCGCAAGGCGTTCGCCGAGGACCTGCGGGCCGGCGAGCTCTCGACCGTGACCCACGACGCGGTGGCGCAGGTCGAGGCCGGCGCCGACATGCTCGACGTCAACGCCGGCATCCCGCTGGTCGACGAGGCCGAGCTCCTGAAGACGATGCTGCGTACGGTGCAGGCTGCGGTCGAGGTGCCGATCTGCATCGACTCGTCGGTGATCGAAGCCTTGGAGGCGGGCCTGTCGGTGTACGAAGGCCGCGCGCTGGTCAACTCGGTGACCGCCGAGGACGAGCGCCTGTCCGAGATCCTCCCGCTGGTGGCCCGGCACGACGCCGCGGTGATCGGGCTGGCCAACGACGAGACCGGCATCCCCGAGACGCCGGAGAAGCGCCTCGAGTGTGCGCGCAAGATCATCTCCGCCGCGGCGGACTACGGGATCGCAGCCGCAGATGTGATCATCGATCCACTGGCGATGACCGTCGGCGCGGACCCGACGGCCGTGAAGACGACGCTCACCACGATCAGCCTGATCCGCGACGAGCTCGGCGTGAACATGTGCCTGGGCGCGTCGAACGTGTCGTTCGGCCTGCCCGAGCGGCACGCGCTGAACGCCGGGTTCCTGCCGATGGCGATGGCCGCCGGCCTGACCAGCGCGATCATGTCGACCGCTCGTCCGGTCATCGACGCGGTCCGGGCCAGCGACCTGCTGCTCGGCCACGACGAGTGGGGGGCGAACTGGATCGCCGCGCATCGCGCGCGCCAGTCGACGGTGGCGCAGGGGGTCCCGTTGTCGTGAGCGGCCCCTCGCCGCAGCGCCGTCGGCTCTCGCTCGCGGAAGGCGGCGCGGACCCGACCGGCACGGCGCCGCTTGCCGACGACGGTACCGGTCGTGTGCGGCTGCGGTTTCTGCCGGACGGCGCCGAGGTGCGGGTGCCCAGCGGCACGCCGGTGTTCGACGCGGCAAGCTGGAACGGGATCGCGATCGACTCGACCTGCGGTGGCCACGGCACGTGCAAGAAGTGCAAGGTGCGGATCGTGTCCGGCGAGGTGCCGGTGGGGCCTCTGGACCCGCGCGCGTTCACCGCGGAGGAGTTGCGGGACGGCTGGAGGTTGGCCTGCCGCGCAAATGCCCGGGGCGAACTGGTCGTCGAGGTACCGCCGCTGCAAACCAGGCCCAAGGCCGCCCTGGCCGGGGTGGGCCGCCACGTCATCCTGCGCCCGGCCATCCAGAAACGCCACCTGGTGCTCGACGAGCCGACCATGGAGGACCAGCGCTCCGACCTCCAGCGCGTGCTCGATGCGCTCGAGGACCTCGAGCCGCGGGCCTCGGTCGAGGTCTTGCGGTCTCTGGGGCGGGTGCTGCGGGACGCGGGCTTCGACGTCACGGCGGTTGTCGCCGACCAGGAGCTGATCGGACTCGAGCCCGGGGACACCACCGCGCGGCGGTTCGCGATCGCCTTCGACCTGGGCACCACGACCGTGGTGGCCACGCTGCTGGATCTCGAGAGCGGCCAGCCGGTCGCGGTGCGCTCGATGCTCAACCGCCAGCAACCGTTCGGCGCCGACGTGATCACCCGGATCTCGGCCACGATGATGGACCCCGAGGCGCTCGGGACGCTGCGCGAGCGGGCGCACGAGACGATGGCCGAGCTGGTCGCCGAGGTGTGCGCCGAGGGCGCGGTCGAGCCGCGCGAGGTGTACGAGATCACCGTGTGCGGCAACGTGACCATGATGCATCTGGCCCTAGGGATCGATCCCGAGCCGCTGTCGATGGCGCCGTTCGTGGTCTCGACCCATTCCTTCCCCGACGACGTCCGGGCGCGGGATTTCGGGATCGACGCGCATCCGCGGGCGCCCGCGTTCGTGTTCCCGTCGCTCGGCGCATACGTGGGTGGCGACATCGTGGCCGGGATGCTGGCGACCGGCCTGACCCGCGACCGTCGCCTCAGGCTGTTCATCGACGTGGGCACCAACAGCGAGATCGCGCTCGGCTCGGTTGACCGGGTGGTCGCGACGGCCGCCCCGGCCGGACCGGCGTTCGAGGCCGCGCAGATCAGGTGTGGGATGCGGGCAGCGCCGGGCGCGATCGAGGGCGTGACGATCCGGGACGGCTTGGTCTCGCTGGACGTGATCGGAGACGAGGAACCCGTCGGGATCTGCGGCTCCGGGTTGGTCGACGCAGTGGCCGAGCTCGCTCACTGTGGGCTGCTCGATCACTCCGGCCGGTTCATGCCCGACGAGGAGGCAGCCACGGCCCATCCCGACCTCGCCGACCGGCTGACCAAGATCGGGCAGGAGCGGGTGTTCGTGCTCGACTGGCGCGGGGGATCGGATCCCGAGCGAGCGGTGTTCCTGTCACAGCGCGACATTCGCGAGCTCCAGTTCGCCAAGGCCTCGATCGCCACCGGCTGGAGCATCCTGCTCGGCGAGCTCGGCGTCGGGGTGGAGGAGATCAGCCAGGTGCTGCTGGCCGGGAGCTTCGGCGCGTACCTGACGCCTTTGAGCGCGGTCCGCATCGGCCTGGTTCCCAAGATCGCCCTGCCGCGGATCGTCTCGGCCGGGAACGTCGCCGGCGAGGGCGCCAAGATCGCCGCGCTGTCGGTGCGCGAGCGGGCCGAGGCGCACTCGATCCTGCGGGAGGTGGAGTACGTCGAGCTATCGGGCCGCGCCGACTTCAACGACATGTTCATCGATCAGCTGGGCTTCCCGGGATGAAGACCGTAGTCGCGTGCGGGGCCCTGGCCATCGACGTGCGCCGGATCGCCCGGCGGCGGGGTTGGGAGCTGAAGGTGCTCCCGGTGCCGGCGCTGCTTCACAACCAGCCGCAGCGGATTGCCGAGGCGGTGGCCGATCTCTCGAACGGTCATGACGTGGTGGCCCTCGCCTACGGCGACTGCGGGACGTACGGCGCGCTCGACGCGCTCGGATTCCCGCGCCTGGAAGGCGAGCACTGCTATGACGTGTTCGCCTCCTCAGAGGTGCGCGCCGCGTTGGACGAGGAGCCCGGGACGTACTTCCTCACCGACTTCCTGGCCCGCACGTTCGAGCACACCGTGTGGCGCGAGCTCGGTCTCGACCGCTACCCGGAGCTGCGCGACGACTACTTCGCCAACTACACGCGCGTGATGTGGTTGGCCCAGCGGCCGACGCCGGCTACCCGGGCCGCGGCCGAACGTGCCGCGGCGCGGATCGGGCTCCCGCTCGTCGTGCGCGAGGTCGGCGACGCGGGCCTCGAGCGCCAGCTCGAGCAGTTGCTCGCCGCGGTCGCCTGATCCGGAGCGCGACCTTCTCGACACTCGGCGCGTCCGCCGGGCCGAGTGGCGAAAAACTCGCGGTGCGGCTCCGGTTGGGAGGGAGCCGGGCGACGCGTGAAGCTACGCGCGCCGGGAGTGTGCCGGGTCGCTACGACCCGGTCGGCACGTCAACCGTTCCCACGTTCCAGCCGGAGACGCTGACCACCGGCGCTGCACCCGCGAGCTGGCCTCGGCTGTACGTGGCCCGAAGAGTCTCGGACTCGCCCGGCCAGAGCGTCACGTCGTTGTCGCTCCACGCGATCGGCACGACCTCGTTGTCGCCGGCTGCCGGCACGCCCGACCGTGAGCCGCGGCGCACATCAGCGCGGAGGAAGAACGCGGCCGTCGGCTTGGTCGAGGTGTTGGTGATCGTGACGTCGGTCTCGGTGTCGCCGTCGTCTCGCTCCCAGCTCTGGTGGGTGCGCGCGGCGACGCGGATGGTGGCGGCGGCCAGCGACTGAAGCTGCCGGAGATCTCCGTACTGGGACATGGCGGCCTGGGGGTTCCCGATCGTCGCGCCCCAGTTGACCTCGTCGGGCTGGGTGGACAGCCAGTAGACGTTGCGGTCCACGAGCTGGCCGGCGCGGATCCGGACGTCGTCCTGGGCGGTCGGGTGCTCCGAGCGCTTGCGCCACCGGTCATCGAGAGGGTTGCCCGGGGGGTCGAGGAGGTGGCGCCCGATGCGCGGGTGGTTGTGGCGCGTAGCGAGCCGATCGTCGGCGCCGCGCTGCTGGCGCTCGACGCGGTCGGAGCCGATCCGAGCGCACAGGCGCGCGCGCGAGCCGAGCTCGACGCGGCGGTGAGCTGCCTATCGACCGCCGTCGTCGATCGCCTCGGATAGAAGCGTCGCCACGTCGACCACGCGGAGGTCGGCGCCGGCGCTCTGCACGCCGTCGTCGAGCATGACCGTGCAGAACGGACACGCCACGGCGAGCGTGCCGGCGCCGGTCGCGGCGGCCTCGCGCACGCGCTCCTCGTTGATCGGCTTGGCGCGCTCCTCCATCCACATGTGCGCGCCGCCGGCGCCGCAGCAGAACGTCTGCTTGCCCGATCGGCCCATCTCGACGGGATCGCCGACGGCGGAGACGATCTCCCGCGGAGCCTCGAGCACGTCGTTGTGCCGGGCCAGGTAGCAGGAGTCGTGATATGTGATCTGGCCTGATCCGTCTGAGCGTTGCGGCTTCACGGCGCCGTCGCGGACGAGCTTGGACAGCAGCTCGGAGTGGTGGATGACCTCGTAGCTACCACCGAAGTCCGGATATTCGTTGGCCAGCGTGTTGAAGCAGTGCGGGCAGCCGGTGACCACCTTGGTCACCCCGGACTCGTTCAGGGTGGCCACGTTCTGCTCGGCGAAAGCTTGGAACACGTACTCGTTGCCGATTCGCCGGGCCGGGTCGCCGGTGCAGCTCTCGCGCGGGCCGAGGATCGCGAAGTCGACGCCGGCGTGCTGGAGGACCTTCGCGGTGGCTTGCGCGGTTTTGCGGGCCCGCTCATCGAACGACGATGCGCAGCCCACCCAGTACAGGTACTCGGGTGGCGGATCGCCCGGTTCCAGGACCTTGATCCCCAGCTCGGCGGCCCACTCGGCACGCTCGGACTGCGGCTTGCCCCACGGGTTCGAGGCGCGCTCGACGTCGCGGAGCATCGGCTCGGCCTCGGCCGGGAAGCTCGACTCGACCATCACCAGGTGCCGGCGCAAGTCCACGATGTGATCGACGTGTTCGATCGACACGGGACAGGCCTGGACGCAAGCCCCGCAGGTCACGCAGTCCCACACGCTCTCCTCCGGCACCGCGTCCGGGACCAGGGCCGTTTCGCCCGGCTGGGCGAACACCGCGTCGCGCAGTCCCATGATCATCAGCTTGGGTGAGAGGATCTTGCCGGTCGCGTAGGCCGGGCAGGCGTCCTGGCAGCGCCCGCACTCGGTGCACGAGAACGTGTCCAGCACCTGCTTCCAGGTCAGGTCGGCGGCTTTTCCCGCGCCGAAGCGGAGATCCTCCTCGGGCACATCGGGATCGTCGAACTTGAGCGGCTCGAGCCGGCCCCCGGCGCGGGTGCGCCCGAACCACACGTTGATCGCCGCGACGAAGATGTGCAGGTGCTTGGAGCGGGGGAGGTAGGCCAGGAAGCTGAGGATCGTGAGAACGTGGATCCACACGAACACGCGCTCGAGCACTCGCGTGAACTGGTTGTCGGCGAACACGTGCGAGAGGGCTTTGGAGACCGGGGACCATGACGCGGGCCACTCGTTCAGATCCAGCGCGATCCGCGTGGCGTGCCAGAGCAGCAGGCTGATTACGATCGTCGCGATCAGGGCCAGGATCAGGTCGGCCTCGCCGAGGTGGCTGCCCCGGAAGCGGGCGGGGCGCTGCACCTTGCGGATGTAGACGGCCGCGATAACCCCGACCAGCACGAGCACGCAGAAGATGTCGACGAGCAGCATGTACCAGCCCTGGTGGCCCAGCCAGGGCAGGGTCGAGTGCTTGTCGACGACGCCGATGAGAGCGATCAGGATCGTCGGGATCAGCACCATGAAGCCCCAGAAGATGAACGCGTGCATCAGACCGGGACCGAGCCGCTGGAGCAGCTTGCGTTGAGCGAGCACGATGGTGGCTTCGTTCTTGGTCCGCCGCGCGACGTCGCCCGATCGCTGGGCGGCCTGCGCCGGCGCCGCCGCGCGGACCAGGGAGACCAACGTGCGCGTGCGCGTAAAGAAGATGGCGCCGCTGGCGGCGAGGGCGGCGGCGAGCGCTAGAGCGGAGACCAGCACGGCTGGTGGTCAACTACCGCGAGTCTTGCGGATCTCGGCCGAGATGGCCGGCACCACCTCGTGCAGATCGCCGATCACCGCGTAGTCGGCGTTGGCGAAGATCGAGGCCTCGCGGTCCGGGTTGATCGCGAGCAGCTTCTTGGCCCCCTTGCACCCGGCCATGTGCTGGGTGGCGCCGCTGATCCCGCAGGCGATGTACAGGGAGGGGGAGACCTTGGTTCCGGTCTGGCCGACCTGGTCGGTGTGCGGCCGCCACCCGGCGCTGGTCACCGCGCGCGAGCAGCCGACCGCCGCGCCCAGCAGCTCGGCCAGCTCCTCGATCACCCCGAACCCCTCGGCCGAGCCGACGCCCCGGCCGCCGGACACGACCACGTCGGCATCGGCCAGCGACACGCCGGCGGTGGCGGCTTGGGTGTGCTCGGACACCCGGACGCGTCCGGCCGCTGCGGGGACGAGCTCCACGTCTGGCGCTGTCGCGTCCGCCGCGATGGCATGCGGCGCGACCGTGAGCAGCGCGGGCGCGCCGTGCAGCCGGGCCTCCTCGAGCAGGCTGCCGCCCCAGCGGACGCGAGTCAGGATCAGCGGGTCGCCGGGGGTGACCGAGGTGCAGTTCGCGGCCATCGGGAGGTCCAGCTCAGCGGCGACGTGGGCGAGCACCTCGTTGCCGCGGTCGGTGCCGGGGGCGACGACGACGCTCGGGGAGCGCTCCCGGATCACGCCGGCGAGCGCGGCGGCGCTTCCGTCGGGGGTGTAGCCGTCATCGTCGATGCCGACCGCCTGCAGTCCGTCATCGGACGCGAGGCCGCCCGCGAAGGCGACGGCCTGGCGGAAGAGCTCGTCGTCGGAGCGCTCGGCGAAGACCAGGACCATCGCCTACACCAGACCCAGGTCGTGGAGAACGCCGACCACGGCCGGGGCCGCGCCGGCGCCGTCGCCGAGAACCTCGGCCTGCTTGCCCGAGCCCGGCGGGAGGGTCAGCCTGACCATCTCCAGTCTCGGATCGGGGCGGGCGGGGGTCGAGGTCTCCAATGGTTTGCGCTTGGCCCTCAGCCGGCCCGGCACCGAGGGATAGCGCGGCAGGTTGATGCCCTCCTTGACCGTGACCACCGCGGGCATCGGGAGCTCGTACACGTCGCGTCCACCCGGCACCTCCTGCTCGCAGCGCAGGCCACCGTCCTGTTTCGTGACCGCCTTGACCCCGGTGACGACCGGGAGATTCAGCTTGCGGGCCACCCGGATCGCCACCTGGTAGTTGCCGGCGTCGGCCGATTCGTTGCCGAACAGGATCAGATCGAAGGGCTCGGGCTGGGCCTGGATCGCCTCGACGATCGCGTTCGCGGTGGCCTGCGGATCCCACTCGCTCGTGGCGTCGGTGATGAGATGCACGGCGCGGTCGACCCCGATCGCCATCATGTCCCGGAGCTGCTCCTCGGCCTCGGGGGGACCGAGCGTGAGCACGGTCGAGGAGCCGCCGTGGTCCTCGATCAGCCGGACCGCCTCCTCGCAGCCGCATTCCTCGTGCGGGCTGATCGTGAAGCCAAGATGGCGGGTGGAGATCGCGCGCTGATCCTCGGTGAGCACGATCTTGCCGCCGGTCAACGGGACGCGCTTGACGCAGACGAGGACGTTCATCTCTTCACGACCGCACCCGCGAGTTGTCGGGATCGAAGATCGGGGTGGAGTCGTTGGTGGCGACCGTCACCGGATAGCGCTCGCCCATGTACTCGACGCTCAACTGCTCGCCGACGACCGCGTGCTCAGGCGGCAGATAGCTCATCAGGATGTGCTTGCCAACTGATGGGCCAGCCCCGGCACTAGTGATATATGAGTGCCGACCTCTGTTGTCGACAAGTGATCGACCGTCCCGCGTGAGCACGGGTTCCTTGCCGAGCATGTAGCGCTTGACGCCGGACTTCGAGGTGTGGTCGTCGACGGTCAGCGTGCACATGATCGCCGCCGGCTCCTCCTCGCGGTGGCGGACATGCGCCTCCTTGCCGATGAAGTCCTCCTTCTTGACCGGGCCCCAGGCCATCCCGGCTTCCACGACGTTGAAGTCGCCTTCGAGCTCGGCTCCGTAGGCCCGGTAGCACTTCTCCAGGCGCCCGGTGGTGCCGTACACGCCGATTCCCGCCGGGATGATCCCGTGCGGCTCGCCGGCCTCGGCGAGCAGGTCCCAAAGCCGTGCGCCCTGCTCGAAGGGCACATACAGCTCCCAGCCCAGGTCGCCCACGTACGAGATCCGGGAGGCCAGGACCTGAACCGGACCCACCTCGATCTGCTTGCAGCGCGCGAACGGCATTGCCTGGTGGGACACGTCGTCGCTGGTGATGCTGCTGAGAATGTCGCGGGCTCTCGGACCCCACAGACCGATCGTGGTCCACGCGCCCGTCTCGTCGTGGACCTGCGCCGAGCCGTCGTCGGGGAGGTGGTCGGCGAACCACTTCAGATCCGACATCCCATACGCGCCGCCGGTGACCACGCGGAAGACGTCGTCGGCCAGACGCATGATCGTCAGGTCCTGCTTGAAGCCGCCGCTCGGGGTGAGGAGCGGGGTGTAGACGACCCGCCCGGTCTCGACGTTCATCTGCCGCATGGCGACCCGCTGGACGGTATCCAGGGCGGCCGGACCGGTCACGTCGACGATCGCGAACGCGCTCAGGTCGATCATCGCGGCGCGGTCGCGCATGGCCAGGTGCTCGGCGTTGATGATCGGCGACCACCAGCGGGCGTCCCACTCGGCCTCGCGCTGGTTTATCCGGTCGGCGTATTCCTCGAGCAGCGGCGCGTTCGACTCGTACCACTGGGGCCGCTCCCAGCCCGCGCCTTCGTAGAACACCGCTTTCAGCGCGCGTTCCCGCTCATGGAACGGCGACAGGCGGACGTCGCGGTCCGACGCCCACTGCTCGCCGGGGTGGACGATCCCGTACATCTTGTTGAAGCCCTCGGAGGCGCGGGCGACGACGTGGGTCCGGGTCTTCTGACTCGGATACGCGCGCGCGATGTTCGACTCGAACACGTCGATCTCCGACTCGCCATGCACGATCAGCTCGGCCACCGTCTTGCCGGCGCCGGGCCCCTCCTTGATCCAGATCGCCGCGGCCGACCACAGCCCCTTGACCTCGGGAGTCTCGCCGAGCAGTGGCAGGCCGTCATAGGTGACCGACAGCACGCCGTTGATCGCGTACTTCACGCCGACTGACTCGTCGCCGACGATCTCGGGCATCAGCTCGAGCGCCTGCTCCATCTGGGGGTCGAAGTCGTCCTGGGTGAACGGCAATTCGGTGGGGCTGAGCGCCGACTCCTCGATGCTCGGGATGTCGTCGGGTCGGAGTGTGATCGGGCGGTGCGCGTAGGAGCCGATCTCGAGGCCGGTGCCCTCCTGGCGCTCGTACATGTTCGTGTCCATGTCGCGGACGATCGGGTACTCGATCAGCTTGGTCGTGTTGGCGAACCGGGGGGCGGGGCCGATGTCGATCATCTGGTGAACCATCGGCGTGAGCGGGATCGACGCACCGGCCATCCGCGCGATGCGCGGGCTCCAGGCCCCGCAGGCGATCACCACGAGGTCGGCGTCGAGATCGCCTTTTGTCGTCCGCACGCGCCTGACCCGGCCGCCCTCCACGTCCAGGCCGAGGACCTCGGTGTTGGCCATGACGGTCATCCCGGCCTCGACCGCGCGCTCGCGCATGATCGTGCCGGCGCGCAGCGAGTCGACCACGCCGGCGCCGGGGGTGTAGAAGCCGCCCAGGATGAGCTGCTCGTTGAGGAAGGGCACGCGCTCCTTGACCTGCTCTGGGGTGAGCAGCTCGACCGGCTCGATACCCCACGACTTGGCCGAGGCCATCCGCCGGGTCAGCTCCTGCATCCGCTCCTCGGTCCGCGCGACTTCGATCCCCCCGCTCTCGATGAACACGTCCAGCTCCTTGTACTGGCGCATGCTCTCGAGCGTGAGCGAGGTCATCTCCTTGGAGTGGTCGACCGGGAAGATGAAGTTCGACGCGTGCCCGGTCGAGCCGCCCGGATTGGGCAGCGGCCCCTTGTCGACCATCGAAATATCGGTGATGCCGAGTCTGGTCAGGTGATAGGCGACGCTGTTGCCGACGATGCCGGCGCCGATCACCACGACACGTTGCGTGCGCGCTCCACTGGCCACACCACTGATATATCAGATGGATGCCAGAGATCGCAATGTGGGATACCGGGCGTCGACGGGTGGGATGTCGGATGTCGAAGTAAGGTCGACACGTGCACCTTCCATACGACGAAGCGGGCCGCGGGCCGGCGCTGTTCCTGCTCAATGCGGGCGTGGCGGACCGGACGATGTGGGACGAGCAGCTGGAGCCGCTGGCCGCCGCCGGCTACCGAGTCATCGCGGTCGACCTGCCGGGATTTGGCGAGGCTCCGATGCCGGGGAACGAGGACTCGCCGTGGGCGGACGTGCTCGAAACGATGGACGCGCTGGGAATCGAGCGGCCGGCGCTGGTTGGGGTGTCGCTCGGTGGCGCGGTGGCGCTTCGGGTCGCGGCGGTGGCGGCGGATCGGGTCACCGCCCTGGCGCTGATCTCGGCCCCGCCGCCGGATCTCGACCAGCCCTCGCCTGAGCTCGCCGCGGCCTGGGACGCCGAGACCTCCGCGCTGAAGCGCGGCGACATCGAGGCGGCCGTGCGGGCGGTCGTAGAGGCCTGGACCCTGCCCGACGCGCCGCCGGAGCTCCGTGAACGTGTCGCCGCCATGCAGCGGCGCGCATTGGTTGCGCAGACGAGCGCGCCCGAGGTCCCCGAGGCGCGCGACCCCCTGGACCGGCTGGGACTATCGGCGATCGCCGTCCCGGCGCTCGTCGCCGCCGGCGAGAGGGACATGCCGGATTTTCGCGAGGACGCGCGGAGGATGGTCGACCAGCTCCCCGGCGCCCGGCACGCCGAGATTCCCGGCGCGGGCCACTTGGCCCCACTCGAGACGCCCGAGGCGTTCCGCGAGCTCGTGCGCGGGTTCTTGGCCAGCCGGCTCTAACGCCGCGCGGCTTGTTTGCGCTCGATCCGCCGGCGCTCGGCCCGCGGGACCGTCTTGACCCTCTTCGGGGGCGCCACCGTCCCGGTCTCATACCGGAGCACCCGGATCGCGGTGAGGATGGTCAGGATGGTCATCAGCACCGCGCTGCTCACGCACCACTGGCAGATCGCCTTGATCGTGAAGATCTCGCGGTAGGTGAGGTACAGGCTGAACAGGAACCCGATCAGGGCGATGCCGAACCCGGCGATCCGTCCGAGGTCGTTACGGATGGCCAAGGTGAACAGGATCCCGATGTAGCCGGCCAGTCCGAGCACGGCCACCGGCACGCCGGCGAGCTTGGAGTAGACCGAGCTCTGCACGGTCTCGCAGCCTCCGCTGGACAGGCAGACGACCTTTAGGCCCGCATAGTGGGTGTAGGTCAGGTAGCCGGCGACGCCGATCCCGATCAGGCAGAGCACGCCGATGGCGATGCGCAGACGCCGGTCGACGGTGTCGGTGACTGGGACACCATTGCCGGCGGCGACGGTCACGAGACCTGCTTCATCGCCTGCTGAAGCTGCGCGTATGTGGGCACCGCGGCGTTCGCCGCCGCTTGTCCCTTGGGCCCCTTGAAGATCAGGGTAGGGGTCCCGCTCACGCCGATCGTCTTGCCACCGTTCTGCTGGGAGTTGACCTCGGCGGTCAGGTTGGGGTCGCTGCGCGCGGACTTCCATTGCGCGACGTTGAGCCCGCTGATCTGTCTGGCCAGGCCATCGAGAAAGCTCTCGGTTACATAGGCTTGCGTCTCGTCGCCCTGCTGGTGATAGAAGAGCTCGGTGAACTGCCAGAACTTGTTCTGCTTGCCGGCGGCCAGGGCAGCGGCCTGTTGCAGGGGGAACTCGTTCGGATCCGGTCCGCTGCACGTCGCGGTACAGAACGCGTTGTAGACGACCTTGACCTTGCCCGAGCGCACGTCGTTGGACACCAGCTGCTGGAAGCCGCCCTGGAGCGTGAACGCCTGGCACACGGGGCACTTCAGGTCGCCGAAATAAGTCATCGTGACCGGTGCCTTGGGGTTCCCCAGGGTGTTGCCCGACTGGGGGATGCCGGCGAGCAACTGGTTGACCGCCGTCACCGTCGCGTTCGCTTTGGTGCCGGTCTGGATCCCGCCCTTCTTGCTGCCCCCGATGCTGATGATGACGAGCACGACGACGACCACGACCGCGACGGCCACGACGCCGCCGATCATGCGGGTGCGCTGCTGGCGGCGGGCTCGCTCGGCTCGCGCTTGTTCCTCGGCGAGGCGGCGGGCGCGCGCCTCCTCCTTCTGCTTGGTGCGAGATGCCATGGTTTACAGAGGGCCGCCCGGGCGGCGGATGCGCCTGAGGATAGCGACCGCCCAGCTGGCCGGGCGGAGCTTGCCGCGCGTCTTAAGAAGGTCTTCGTTTTAGCGACGGCCACGATGGCCGGGGCGGGAAGGCCGGTCGAGAAGCCGGTGGAGGGCCTGCTTAATCGCTAATTGCGTGTAAACATCCTGTGATCAGCAGGCGCTCCGGCCTGTTGTCGAGGACCCGGTTGATTACAGTGCCTCCCATGTCGCGTGAGCGGACCGAAGCGCAGCCCGGGGCTCAGGCCGCCGCGCAGCGCACCCAGCCAAGGCTGAGGGTGGCCGTGATCGATCGTGATCCCGGGTTCATGCAGGTTCTGGCCAACCGCCTCGGCGCGCTCGGATGCGAGCACCGGGCGCTGTCCAGCCCGGCCACGGTCGAGGCGCTGGTGGCCATGCGGCTGAACGCCCTGGTCCTCGACCTGGCCGTGATCGGCCCGGAGGGCTGGGAGTACCTCGAGCGAGTGTGCGGGCGGCTGCCCGGCCTTGCCGTGATCGTGTGCACCGGGCCCTCCTCGGTGGCTCAGCGCGTGCGTGGTCTTCGCCTCGGGGCCGACGCCTGGATGACCAAGCCCTGCCATCCCGAGGAGCTCATCTGCGTGATCGAGGCCGCGGTGCGGCGCCACCGCCGGCAGGAGCTGCCCCAGGTAGACGTGGCAGCGACGATCGGCGAGATCACCATCCGCCCGGATCTCTACCAGGCGTATGTAGCTGAGCAGAGCCTCGAGCTGACCGCCCGGGAATTCGAGATCCTCCAGCTCCTCTCTCAGTCCGACCGGGTACTCCGCCGCGAGGAGATCTACGAACGGGTATGGGGCTACGCGATGGCGCACGGCGACCGGTCGGTGGACGTGTTCGTCCGCAAGCTCCGCCAGAAGCTGCGCGCGATTTCGCCCGCCTGGAGTTACATCCACACGCACTTCGGCGTCGGCTACCGCTTCGCCCCCGAGCTCGAGGGCGTGGGGATGCACGACTCGGGCCGGGACGAGCAGATCGCGCCCGAGCTGCCCGCCGCGCTCACGCGCTGACGCCGAGCTCACGCGCTGACGCGCTGACGCCGCACTCACGCGCTGATCCGCCCCTCGCGCTGGCGGGGTCACAGGTTCTTCACATCCGCGTTACGACTCGATAACTCGCGGCGTCATCGCCGACGCGAGCATCCGAACGGATGACGGCAACCGCCCGCTCGAGCAGCGAGATCATCGAGGTCGGCCCGCTGCAGATCATCCCCGACGAGCATCTGGCCCGCGCCAACGGGCGTGTCCTGGTGCTCTCGATCCGGGAACTGCGTCTGCTGACCGAACTCGGCCGGCGCGCCGATCGGATCATGCCGCGCGAAGAGCTGTTCCGCCTGGTCTGGGGGCGCGAGATGCGCGCAGGTGACCGGTCCGTTGACGCGTACGTGCGCAAGCTCCGCGTGAAGCTCGAGGACGCGCTTCCGAGCTGGCGGTTCATCCACACGCACTTCGGATTCGGCTACCGGCTCGCCGCGGAGTCCTCCGGCCGTTCACAACTCGATCACACGGCGGCCACAAGCGAATAACACCTCGGCCGATCGTGACGCCGAGACTGCGCGTGACACCTAGATGAAGGAGATGACCGTGAGAAAACGTCGTATTGGCGCGATCGCTTCGGCGATCGTGGCGGCGCTGATCGTGGCCGCTTGCGGTTCGAGCTCCAGCTCGAGCTCAGGCGGTGTGGGCGCGCCCGGCGCCTCGAACAGTTCGAGCAGCAGCAGCTCGGGCGGTGGCAAGTCGACCGTGAACGGCGCGGGTTCGACGCTGGCCGCCCCGATCTACCAGCAGTGGGCCTCGAGCCTCTCTGGCCAGGGTGTGACGCTCAACTACAACCCGGTCGGCTCGGGAACCGGCATCGCGGATCTCCAGACCGCGACGGTCGACTTCGCGGGCAGTGATCCCGCGCTCAAGTCCAAAGACAAGTCCAAGCTGAAGGGCGACGTCCTCCAGTTCCCCGTCGCCTTCGGCGCGATCACTGTCTCCTACAACCTGTCCGGGGTGAAGAGCGGGATCAAGCTGGACGGTCCCACGATCTCGAAGATCTTCCTGGGCCAGATCAAGGCCTGGAACGACCCAGCAATCAAGGCACTCAACCCCGGCACGAGCCTCCCCAGCACGAGCATCACGGTGGTTCACCGCTCCGATTCGTCGGGCACCACGGCCGGCTTCACGAAGTTCCTGGCCGCCACCGACCCGAGCTGGGCCTCTGAGGTGGGCACGGACAAGGAGGTCAAGTGGCCGACCGGCACCGGCGCGGCCAAGAACTCCGGGGTGGCAGCCGCGGTCAAGCAGACCGACGGAGCGATCGGCTACGTGGAGCAGGCCTACGCGATCGAGAACAACTTCACCTACGCCGCGGTGAAGAACTCGGGCGGCCAGTTCGTGCTGCCGACGATCCAGAACACCTCGTCCGCGGCAAACGGGATAAGCGTGCCAACCGACCTGGGGATCTCGACGATCAACTCGTCGGGCTCGGGCGCATACCCAATCGTCTCGCAGACGTTCCTGGACGTCTACAAGGACCCGTGCAAGTCGGGCGGCGCCAAGCCGTCGGTGGCCAGCGGGCTCAAGAAGTTCCTCACCTACGCGTTCGGAGATGGCCAGAAGACGCTGGGTGCCGGTAGCAATCAGCTGCCGTACGCGCCCCTGCCGGCCGGCTTGGTGTCGAAGGACCAGGCGCAGCTGGCCACGATGACCTGCAACGGGGCGCCGGTCTCGTAAGGGCGGGCGTGGAGGCAAGCGTCACCACCGTCTCCGCCGGCCGCTCGGTCCTCGAGCGGCCGGCGGCCAGCCGGATGCCGGACCGGGTCCTCAAATGGGGCCTCACCACTCTGGCCGCCGCGATTCTCGCGCTGCTGGCGTACTTCTTCATCCGCCTGATCGGCGAATCGGGGAACACGTTCAGCACGTCCGGGCTCAGCTTCATCTTCGGAAACGACTGGGACCCGTCGCGGAGCATCTACCACGGTTTCCCGCTGGTCTTCGGGACGCTGATCACGTCGGCAATCGCGCTGCTGCTCGGCGTCCCAGTCGCGGTCGGAACCGCGCTGTACGTGAACGAGCTGTGCCCGCGCAGGCTCCGGACCCCGCTGACGATCCTGGTTGACCTGCTGGCGGCGGTGCCGTCGGTGGTCTACGGCCTTTGGGGCATTCTGGTGCTGGGCCCGAAGCTGCTGCCGGCCACGAAGTGGTTTGCCAGCACGTTCTCGTTCATTCCGTTCATCGGGGGCGGGACGCCCACGACGCCGAACTATTTCCTGGCCGGGCTGATCCTGGCCATCATGATCCTGCCGATCGTCTCGGCCATCTCCCGCGAGGTGATTGCCACCGTCCCGCCCGAGCACAAGGAGGCGGCCCTCGCCTTGGGGGCGACGCGGTGGGAGATGATCCGGATCGCCGTCCTACCCTATGCCCGTCCCGGGATCACCGGCGGCGCGATGCTCGGCCTGGGCCGCGCGATCGGCGAGACGATCGCCGTCGTGCTGGTCATCGGTAACGCCCCGGTGATCGGGTCGCATCTGTTCAACCAGGGCTACACGCTGGCCGCGGTGATCGCCGCCGAGTTCGGCGAGGCGGCCAACACCCCGAGCCACAGCTCCGCCCTGTTCGCCGCCGGGCTGGTGCTGTTCGTGCTCACGCTCATCGTGAACATCATCGCCCGCTGGTTCGTGGTCCGGGGCGCCCGCGGTCGCCGTCGGACCGGCGGCGCGGCGGTCGAGGCCGCCGCCGCCGCCGTGGGAGAGGTCGGATGAGCGCGATCACGACGTCGGCTTCGCCGGTGAGCCCACGTCGGCGCCGCACCGACCGGGTGATGCGCGCCGTGCTGCTGCTGGCCACGCTGATCGCGCTGGTCCCCCTCGTGCTGGTCATCTACTTCCTGATCAAGCAGGGAGTCGGCTCCTGGGCCGCGAGCTTCTTCTCGAATGATCCGAACGGCAACTTCTTCGGGAGCCCCGGGGGCATCAAGAGCGCGATCATCGGAAGCCTGCTGATGATCGGGCTGGCCACGGTGATCGCCATCCCGATCGGGATCGGCGTGGCGCTCTATCTGGTCGAGTACGGCAAGCAGTCGGCGTTCGCCAACCTGGTGCGCTACTTCGTCGACGTGATGACGGGGGTCCCGTCGATCATGTTCGGGCTGTTCATCTACATCGTCCTGGTCATCGCCAAGGTCGGTGGCGCCTCGTACGCGGGATGGAAGGGCTCGGTGGCGGTCTCGCTGCTGATGCTCCCGGTGGTCACGCGGTCGGCCGAGGTGGTCCTGCTGCTCGTGCCCGACAGCCTGCGCGAGGCCGCGCTTGCGCTCGGGGCGCCCCGTTGGCGCGTGGTAGCGCGCGTCGTGCTGCCCACCGCGCTCCCCGGCCTGGTCACCGGATCGCTGCTGGCCATCGCCCGCGGGCTGGGCGAGACCGCGCCACTGCTGTTCACCGCCGGGGCCACGTTCGTGACCACCGCGAACCTCAACCAGCAGATGAACTCGCTGCCGCTCCAGATCTTCACCGACATCACCAACCCGCGCCAAGCGGTGGTCGATCGCGCTTGGGGGGCTGCGCTCACACTCGTCGCGATCATCCTGGTCCTCAACCTGATTGCCCGCACCGTCTCGCGAAGGAGCCGCATGGCATGATCCCGCCTGAAACCACGAGCAAGGAACAGACCGATATGTCAACCGCTGGGGGCCCTTCGGAGCGGTCAGGAGCAGCGCAGCAAGACGTGGCTTCTAAGCCTCCGGACAAGAAGTCCGGCCATGCCGTGAAGGTGAAGGGTCTTCACGCTTATTACGGCGCGCAGCACAGCATCAAGGGCGTCACCATCGACGTCCCGGCCAACGAGGTCACCGCGATCATCGGTCCCTCCGGCTCGGGCAAGTCGACCGTCGTGCGCTGCATCAACCGCATGCACGAGGAGATCCCGGGGGCGCGCGCGGAGGGGAGCGTGACCCTCGACGAGCTCGACGTGTACGGCGACGGGGTTGACGTCACCGCGGTGCGCCGGCTGATCGGAATGGTGTTCCAGAAGCCCAACCCATTCCCGACCATGTCGATCTTCGACAACGTCGCGGCCGGGCTGCGGCTTACCGGCACCCGGTCCAGCGACCTGCGCCAGCTGGTCGAGCGCTCGCTCCAGGCCGTGGGCCTGTGGGACGAGGTCAAGGACCGCCTGAGCCACCCGGGGATCGGCCTCTCGGGCGGGCAGCAGCAGCGGTTGTGCATCGCCCGCACGGTGGCCATCGAGCCCGAGGTGATCCTCATGGACGAGCCCTGCTCGGCGCTCGATCCGGTGGCGACCTTGAGGATCGAGGAGCTGATCGACGAGCTCAAGGAGCGCTACACGATCGTTATCGTGACTCACAACATGCAACAGGCCGCGCGGATCGCCAACTCCACCGTGTTCATGCTCGACGGCGAGGTGATCGAGCACGATGCTACGAACACGATCTTCACCAACCCCAACGACGAGCGCACCGAGCGCTACGTGACCGGGAAGTTCGGCTGAGCATGCACGAGACGCGGCACAAGTTCCACGAGAACCTGCGCGCCCTCGAGGCCCAGGCGCTCGACGGACTCGAACTGGTCATCCAGCAGCTGGACCGCTCACTCGAGTCGATCTCATACCAGGACGTCGAGCTGGCCGGGATGGTGGTGGCCGACGACGACCGGATCGACGGCCGCTACCTCGAGGTGCACCAGGGCATCCTGTCGCTGTTGGCTCGCCAGGCGCCGGTGGCCGGTGACCTGCGGATCGTCGCCGCCCTACTCCACGTGATCCGCTGTGTTGAGCGGATGGGCGACCAGTGCGTGAACATCGCCAAGCTGGTGCCGCTGTCCGGATACGAGGCCCCCAAGGACAAGGACATCCTCGACGCGATCGAGCGAATGGGCCGGCTGGCCCGCTCCCAGGTCTCCCAGGCCAAGCAGGCGTTCGCCGGCCGCAACACCGAGCTGGCCCAGGACCTGGTCCGCCAGGACACCGAGATCAACCGGCTGAACCGCGCGATCTTCCGCCGCGCGGTCGAGGTGGGCGACGATCTCGACGTGCGCGAGTGGGCGATGTTCATGATCCTCGTCGCCCGGTGCCTGGAGCGGATCGGCGACAACACCGTCGACATCGCCGAGCAAACCGTGTTCGTGGTCACCGGGCTGTTCCGCGAGTTCGCGGACGCATCTAACCCACCTGAGACGGCCGGCAGGTCATAGCCGTATCCTCCGCCCGGAGTGGGCGCTCAGAGGTCACAGCCGCGATCGCGCAAGCGTAGGCGCCACGCGTCGCCGGTCACCGCTGCCGCGGCGCGCTCGGCGGGGCCCGTCGAGCCGAATGCTCCCGAAACGCGTGACCGCGCGCGATCCGGGCGGCGGCGGGCCAGCCCGATGGGCGCCTACGGCGAGCGTCCCCCCGGCCCGTTCGGCGGTGTGCCGGTGTCCGAGTTCGCGATCTTCGCCGGCCTCTTAGCGCTGATCATCGGCGTCCTCCGTCACGCCGTGCCTGCCCTGATCGGCGGCGTCGTGCTCTGCCTGCTCGGGGTGACCGAGGTCACCTCGCGCGAGCACCTGTCGGGGTACCGCTCGCACACCGTGCTGCTGGCGGCCATTCCCGCCGTGGTGGCCGAGTTCGTCATCGTCCTGACCGTGGGCACGCCCGCGGTCCGAGTGCTGCTGCTCGTGCCGGTGGCCGCGGTGTTCGGCGTCTGCGCGTGGTTCTTGCGCCGGCGCTTCCTGGTCGCCCGCCAGGCGCGGCTTGCCAAGCCTCTACCGAAGCGCTAGCAGCATCACGGCCTGACCCACAGCGACTCGGCCGCCACCGGGCCCGGACCGGCGTCGCCCTCGGGCGTCTCCTCGGCCAGGGTGGGGAGCCGCAGCGTGAACACCGCGCCGCCGTCCGGGGCGTTCGCCGCCTCGATCGATCCGCCGTGCTGCCCGGCGACCTGCCGGACGATGGCCAGGCCGAGTCCGCTGCCCTGGCGATGGCGCGAGTTCTCGCCCCGGTAGAAGCGGTCGAACACGTAGGGGAGATCGGCCTCGGCGATCCCCGTGCCGTGGTCGCGCACCCGGACGCCCTCACGGTCGACCAACACCTCGACCAAGCCTTCCCGCGGGGAGTGGTGGGCGGCGTTGTCGAGAAGGTTGTTGACCGCGCGCGAAAGCCGCTCGGGCACGCCCTCGACGATCACCGGCTCGAGCGTGGCCTCGAAGTGCACGTGCGGGAAGTCGCGCCGGCCCCGGGTCAGCGAGTCGCTCACGAGCCGGTCGAGCCTGATGTCCTCGGCCGAGGTGATCGGGAGATCGCCACGGGCGAGCTCGATCACGTCGCCGATCAGCCCGCTCAGCTCCTCGCTCTGCTCGAGCACGTCGGCCAGCAGACGGTGGCGATCATCGCCGGTCAGCTCATCGCCCTGCTCGAGCAGCACCTCGATATTGGTGCGCAGGCTGGTGATCGGTGTGCGCAGCTCGTGCGAGGCATCGGCGACGAGCTGGCGCTGCGCGCGCACGGACTCGTCGAGCGCCTCGCGGGAATGCTGGAGCCGCTCGATCATCGCGTTGAACCGGGTGGCCAGCTCGCCGACCTCGTCGTCGGCGTGGACCCGGAGCCGGCTCGAGAGGTCCTCGGTCTCCTCGATGTGGCGCGCGGTGGCGGCGACCTCGGCCAGTGGGGCGAGCACCCGGCGGGCAGCCACGCGACCGAGCACCGCGGCCAGCGCGATGCCGCCGGCGCAGACCAGCAGGAGCACGAGCCGAAGGTCCTTGAGTACGTTGTCGATTCCGTCGAGGGGCCGGGCAAGCTGGACCGCTCCGGGTTCCTGGAGGTCGTTCTCGCGCACGGGCATGCCGAAGGTCAGCTCGCGGAAGCGGCTCCCGCCGACCTGTACGTCGGTGATGAACGCGGCCCCACCCGTGGTTACCGCGTGCACGCGGGAGTCGATCGGCAGTCCGATGTTGCCGCTGGTGCTGCCGTCCTGGGCCACGATCTGGAAGTACTGCGTTGGCCCACCCGCGCTTGCGGGCACGCCCGGAAGCGACTGCCCGAGCGCGAACTGGCCCTCCTGCTGGACCGCGACGGCCTCGGCCCGCAGCGCGTCATCGACCTGGCTGAGCAGCTGATGGCGGACCACGAAGTAACAGACGATCGCGGCCAGGAACACCGCCAGCGCCACCGCGACGGCCGATACCCACGCGAGTCTCTGCTTCAGCGGCACCGGCGTCCTTCCTCAGTCAGTCGCGCAGGACGTAGCCGACTCCTCGGACCGTGTGCAGGAGGCGCGGCTCACCGCCGGCTTCGGTCTTGCGCCGCAGGTAGCCCATGTAAACGCCGAGCGCGTTCGAGGTCGGTCCAAAGTCGTATCCCCACACGTTCTCGAAGATCGTAGAACGGGTCAGCACCTGGCGTGGGTGGCGCATGAACAGCTCGAGCAGCAGGAACTCGGTCTTTGAGAGCTCGATCACACGGTCCCCCCGGCGTACCTCGTGGGCGACCGGGTCGAGCACCATATCCGCGTACGTGAGGATCTCGCCGTCGGTGCCGTCGCTGGTCCGGCGCAGCAGCGCGCGCAGCCGGGCCTGCAGCTCGCGCAGGGCGAACGGCTTGACCAGGTAGTCGTCGGCGCCCACGTCGAGTCCCTCGACCCGGTCGTCGATCGCGTCGCGCGCGGTGAGCATGAGCACCGGGGTGCGGTCGCCGGCCTGGCGCATCCGTCGGCACACCTCGAGGCCGTCGAGCCGCGGCATGCCGATGTCTAAGATCACCGCGTCCGGCGGTGACTTGGCCAGGACGTCAAGCGCCTCCTCGCCGTCGCCGGCCAGCTCCACGTCGTAGCGCTCGAGCCTCAGCGCGCGCTCGAGCGCCCGCCGGACGGCCGGCTCATCGTCTACGACCAGAACGCGCGCCACGCAGGCATTGTGGCGCGCGCTCGTAAAGGTTTGTGAAGACCTACCTCAGTAGCTGCAGGTGTGCCGAGTCGGGCTGCAGATACTCGTATGTCTGAAAGACGATCCGCTCGCCACCGCCGTCGGGGGTGTCGATCTCGAGGGACCGGTAATCGGCCCGGGAGACGTACACCGTGCCGTTGAGGAATCGCGGACCGCCGGTGACCGTGAGTCTGTAGGCGGGGACCTCGGCGACGCTCGTCTCGCCGTCGATATGTGCCCGGCCGGAGCCGACGAGCGCGCGCAGCGCGGCGGTCGGGTCCGTGGGCTCACCCCCGACCCCGGTTGCCTCGTGGCCCCACTTGATCACCCGGTAGCGATACGGAGAGCCGGTCTCTGTCCACAGCTCATACGGCTGCGTGATCGACCCTCGGGTGACCAGCGCTCGTTCGTGGAGGATCGTCGCGGGCGGCGGCGTGAGGGCCGCGACGACGTGGCGCGTGATTGCGGCGTCGACGCTCGGCACCGCCGGCGAGCCCGGGTCCGGGATCGCCGCGAGCCGGCTAGGTCCCGCGCCACCGCAGTGCGCAGTTGGCCGCGAAACAGCTCGAGCTCAATGGGTAGTTCGGTCATCGTCGGGGTCCTCCCAGTGCGAGGTTGAGTCGGCGTAGGGCGCGTGAGACCCGAAGCCGCGCGGCCTCTGGGCTGCATCGCAAACGCTCGGCGATCTCTCCGTAGGGTCGCTCCTCCACCACTCGCAGGTCGAGCAGTTCGCGTTCCGCGGGGGGCAGCTCTGCGATCGTGCGTAGCGCGGCATCGGGTAGCGACAGTCGCCGTTCGACGGCCTCGTACTCGGGATCGGGGGCCAGCGTCACCGGGAGTCCCAATCGCCGGCGGGCGCGCTCCTCTACCCGCCGGCGGCGAAGCGAGTCACGGAGCACATTGCCGGCGATCCCGCACAGCCACGGGAAAGCCGAGCCGCCCGCTTGGTCGCGACACGATCCGCGGGACAGCCACGCCCGCGCGAACACCTCGGCGGTCAGGTCCGCGGCGTGATCGCCCACCCGGGCCCGCGCCCACGCGAGCACCGCGGCAACATGGCGGTCGTAGAGCAACGCGAATGCCTCCGCGTCTGCGGCCGCCAGCAGCTGCGCATCCGAGGCGGTGGAGTAGTCGGGTCTCACAACCGGTACATCGCGCGAGGAGCCACAACTGTGTCACCGTCATGATTCGGCCCGCCCCGCCATCATCAGTGACCGTGCCTCCGACCAAGGACAAGACCAAGCTCGAGAGCTATCGGGCCAAGCGCGACTTCAAGGCCACCGCCGAGCCCGCCGGCGACGCGACCCCGGCCGCCGGCGCCCAGAGGTTCGTAGTCCAGGAGCATCACGCCACCCGCCTGCACTGGGACCTGCGCCTCGAGCACGACGGCGTGCTGGCCTCGTGGGCGATCCCCAACGGGATCCCGGCCACGCCGGCGGACAACCGGCTGGCGGTGCACACCGAGGATCACCCGCTCGAGTACCTCGAGTTCCACGGGGAGATTCCCAAGGGGCAGTACGGCGCGGGAACGATGACGATCTGGGACCAGGGCACCTACGAGCTGCACAAGTGGGAGGAGCGCAAGGTCGAGGTCACCTTCCACGGAGAGCGGCTGAGCGGCCGTTACGGACTGTTCTCGATCGGCCGGGGGGGCGACTCGGCCAACGACTGGATGATCCACCGAATGGATCCGCCGGCGGATCCGGACCGGGTGCCGATACCCGAGCGCGTCATCCCGATGATGGCCAAGCCGTCGAGCACGCTCCCGCGCGACCAGAAGAACTGGTCGTTCGAGGTCAAGTGGGATGGGGTCCGGGCGATCGCCTACGTCCAGCCTGGCCGGCTGCGCCTCGAAAGCCGCAATCTCAACGACATCACCGAGGCCTATCCCGAGGTGCGCGGGCTGATCGGCGCGCTCGGCATGCACGAGGCCGCGTTCGACGGCGAGATCCTCGCGTTCGACGAGAACGGCCGGCCCAGCTTCGAGCGCCTCCAGCGCCGCATGCACGTCCGGGGTGCCTCGGCAATCCGGCGCCTGCAGACCAGCATGCCGGTCATCTACGCGATCTTCGACCTGCTCTACCTCGACGGCCACTCGCTGATCGAGCTCCCCTACAGGGAGCGGCGAGCCGCGCTCGAATCGCTCGAGCTGAGCGGGCCGGCCTGGCGGGTCCCGGCCAACCACCCCGGCGAGGGCAAGCTGCTGCTCGAGGCGACCGCCAAACAGGGGCTCGAGGGAATCGTGGCCAAGCGTCTGGACTGTCGCTACGAGCCCGGCCGGCGGACCGGCAACTGGCTGAAGATCAAGCACACGATGCGCCAGGAGCTGGTGATCGGCGGCTGGATCCCGGGCGAGGGCCGGCGCGCGAGCCGGATCGGGGCGCTGCTCATGGGCTATTACGAGGACGGCGCGTTCGTCTACGCCGGCCGGGTGGGCACCGGCTTCACCGAGAAGACTCTCGACGAGCTCTACAAACGCCTCGCGCCCCTGCGACGCGACACGAACCCGTTCGACAAGGCCCCGAAGCTCCCCCGCGAAGCCGTGTTCCTGGAGCCGTCGCTGGTGGCCGAGATCGAGCTGCGCGAGTGGACGGCCGAGCGGATCATGCGCGCGCCGTCGTTCAAGGGCCTGCGCGAGGACAAACCTCCCCGCGAGGTGCGGATCGAACTGGTCGGCGAGGACGCCCCCTCGGAGCAGGCCGAGGACGTCGATCCGAGCTCACCGGAGGCTCTGTTCGACCAGGTCGAGCGCTCGGCCGACGGCGCGCTGCTGGTCAGCACCGAAGGCCGTGAGCTCAAGATCACCAACTGGGACAAGGTCCTCTACCCGGAGACCGGCTTTACCAAGGGCGACCTGGTCGCCTTCTACGCGCGCCTCGCGCCGACCGTGCTCCCGCACCTGCACGACCGCCCGCTCACCCTCAAGCGCTACCCCAACGGGGTCGAGGGGGCGTACTTCTACGAGAAGCAGTCGCCGTCGCACCGCCCCGAGTGGATCCAGACGGCGCAGATCGGCGACATCAACTACACGGTGGCCCAGGACCGGCCGACGCTGATCTGGTTGGCCAACCTCGCCGACGTCGAGCTGCACACGTCGCTGTCGCTGGCCGAGCGCCCCGAGCGGCCGACCATGATGGTCTTCGACCTGGACCCGGGCCGGCCGGCCGGCATCCTCGAGTGCTGCGAGGTCGGGCTGGTCCTCCATGGCCTGTTCGAACAGCTGGGCCTCGAGAGCCTGGCCAAGACGTCGGGCTCCAAGGGCCTCCAGGTCTACGTGCCGCTGAACACGGCGGCCGGCTACCGGGTGACCAAGCCGTTCGCCAAGCGCGTGGCCGAGGTGCTCGAGCAGCGCATGCCCGACCTGGTCGTCTCGCGCATGACCAAGCGGCTGCGTCCCGGCAAGGTGCTCGTCGACTGGAGCCAGAACGACGAGCACAAGACCACCGCGAACGTGTACTCCTTACGCGCGCGCGAGCGCCCCACTGTCTCGACCCCGGTCACATGGCAGGAGGTGGCGGACTGCCGCGAACAGGGCGACGAAAGCCTGCTCACCTTCGAGGCCGAGGAACTGCTCGCGCGAGTCGCGGAGCAGGGCGATCTGTTTGCGCCGGTGCTGAGCGTTCAGCAGCAACTTCCCGCGCTGCGCTGAGAGCGGCGAGGCAGATGAGTTAGGCTGGCGGCGATGTCGCCGATCGATCAGATCACGCTGCGCAACCGGTTGCTCGTCGCCACTTCGATGTGGAAGGAGACGATCGCCGAGCCGCTTCCGCGCATGCCGCCGGGCGATCCCGCCGATCAGATCCAGAGCTTCGAGATCACCCTGGTCGATCGCCTGTGGCAGAGCGCGACGGCCGAATCGGCGCGCGAGATCGCCGACCGCACGTGGGATCTCGTTCACGACAGGCCGGACGACGATCCGGTCAAACGCCGGGTGGTCGAGTGCCACGAGGCGCTGGCGCGCCTCACCCGCCTCGGGGATTAGGTCACTCCGAGTCGGTACGGGAGGAGTCGAGCGTAAGCGCTGGCTCGGAGGCCGCCTCGGGGTTGCGTGCGAGCCCCGCCGCCGCGTAGGCGTCGGCTTCGTCGAGCGTCTCGTGCTCGAGCAGGGCGGTGACCAGCGAGTCGAGGTTGGTGCGGTGCTGGCGCAGCAGCGTGGAGACGTCGGCGTGGGCCGACTCGACGATCCGCCTGACCTCCTCGTCGACCAGGCGCTGAGTGGCCTCCGAGGTCTCCGAGACGCCGGGCAGCAGCGGGCTCATCCCGTCCTGCGGAATCACCGCGATTGGGCCGATCGCGCGGCTCATACCCCACCGTCCGACCATGCCTCTCGCAATCCGGGTCAGGTGCTGGATGTCGGACTCCGCGCCCGTGGTGATGTCGGAGAACACGAGCTCCTCGGCCGCTCGCCCGCCGAGCGCCACCTTGATCTGGGCCAGCAGGTGCTGCTGCTCGAAGTTGAAGCGGTCGGCGTCGGGCGCGGAGAAGGTCACGCCGAGCGCCTGCCCGCGGGGGATGATCGAGACCTTGCGCACCGGGTCGGCGGCGGGGGTGAGCATCCCGACGATGGCGTGACCGGCCTCGTGGTAAGCGGTTCGCCGGCGATCGTCTTCGGAGATCATCACCTTGCGCTCGGCGCCGAGCACGATCCGCTCGAGCGCGTCGGTCAAGTCCTCGCGGTTGACCTTCTCGTGGTTGCGCCGGGCGGCGAGCAGCGCGGCCTCGTTGACCAGGTTCTCGAGGTCGGCGCCCACCATGCCCGGTGTGGAGGAGGCGATGCGCCCGAGGTCGACCTCATCGGCCAACGGCACGCTGCGGGTGTGGACGCGGAGGATCGCCTCGCGTCCGGCGCGGTCTGGCGACGAGACGACCACGCGGCGGTCGAACCGGCCGGGTCGCAGCAGGGCCGGGTCAAGGATCTCCGGTCGGTTGGTCGCGCCGAGCACGATCACCCCGATGCGGGGGTCGAAGCCGTCCATCTCGGTGAGGATCTGGTTGAGCGTCTGCTCGCGCTCGTCGTGGCCGCCGGAGATGTTGGGCCCGCCCGCCGAGCGCGAGCGCCCGATCGCGTCGAGCTCGTCGATGAAGATGATCGCCGGCGCCGCCGTCTTGGCCTGCTGGAACAGATCGCGCACGCGGGAGGCACCGACCCCGACGATCATCTCGACGAACTCGGAGGCCGACATCTGGAAGAACGGCACGCCGGCCTCGCCGGCCACCGCCCGAGCGAGCAGCGTCTTACCGGTTCCGGGCTGGCCGCTCAGCAGCACCCCGCGGGGGATGCGGCCGCCCAGCTTCACGTACTTGTCGGGGTTCTTGAGGAAGTCGACGATCTCGGACAGCTCCGCCTTGGCCTCGTCGATGCCGGCGACGTCGTTGAACGTGACCTGCTGGTCGGCTCCCTCGACACGCCGGGCGCGGGATCGCCCGAACGACATCAGCCCGCCGGCGCCGCCACCGCCCTGGGCCGCGCGCCGGAAGATCCACACCAGCAGCAGCAGGAACAGCAGCGTTGGGCCGAAGCCGAAGACCAGGCTGGCCAGGAACGAGGGGCCGGCATTCGCGGGGTGCGCGGTGGTCGTGATGTTCTTGTCCTTGACCAGCTCGAACAACTGGTTGTTCGGCGCGAACGACGGAATCTGGGTCGAGAAGTAGACGGTGGTCGGCGCGCTCGCGCTGTCCGGCGGGTACTTGATCGCCTTCTTGAACGTGCCCTGGATCGAGGATCCGGTGGTGGAGATCGAGCTGACGTTGCCGTTCTGGACCTGGGTCAGGAACGTGGGCAGATACGGGATCTGGACGCGCGGGTTCGGACCCAGGACCTGCGAGGAGACCCAGAAGTTCAGCGCCAGCAGCGCGACGATCAGCAGCAGTGCCAGCCAGCGCGGGTTCGGACTCGTCGGCTTCTTCTCCGGCGGACGGCCTCGCCCGTCCGGCGCCGGCGTCACCCGCCAGCCAGGCTGCGGCGGTTGCTGCTGGCTGCCCGGCCTGAGTCGCGGACTGCTTTCCCGCCGGCGGGGTTGCTCGGCCATTTACTGATTGTGGCAAGGGCAGCGGGTTTGCGAGAAACCCTGCCTGAACTCTTACTTATGAGCTCTCCACCGCGTGCGCGGCGGACACCGGCTCCTACTGGGAAGGTGTACGCGCCGTCGCCCGGGCATCGAATGCCTCGCCGGCGTCAGTGGTCCAGGTGACGTAGCGCTCGATCGGGGTGATCGGGTAGCGGTCCTTGAAGCTGGGCCGAACCGGGGCGATCAGGTGGTCCAGGCCGGCTTCGCGCGCCACCCCGGCCATCGCGTCGATGACGCGCATGGCCAGGCCGCGGCCCTGGAAGGGCGGCCTGATCTCGGCGGCCAGGGCACACAGCGCGTTAGCGGGACGGCCCGCGTCGTGCGCCTCGAACGCAGCGATCATCATCGCGTCGATTCCCTCGCCGAGGCCGTCTGGCGTCCCGTCCCAGCAGCACGGCACGGTGTGCCCCTCGCCCAGGACCTCGTCCTCGTAGAGCACGAACTGGTAGGTGGGGAACTCGTCGAACAGCCGGCCCCAGTACGGGTTGACGACGTCGCTGTGCAGGTTGTACTCGGGCCACACCTCCTCGCTGATCTCGGCGCTGTTCGCCCAGAGCTCCGGCCGCTCGGTGTAGCGGATCAGCCTCACTCGATCCGGCTCCGGAACGAGTCGGCGCCCTCGACGCTGGCGCCGGCCGCCCAGGCGCGGTCGGCCAGCCACCGGTCCGAGGTCACCACGCGGACGTCGGCCGGGTCGGGCTCGGCACGCAGGCGCCGGACGATCTCGTCATCGGCGGCGTTCGGCTTCGGCCGGGGGGCGTGCGCCACCTCGATCACGGTCGAGCGGATCGGCGGGCGGGGCGGGCGCTCGAACACCACTGTGACATCTTCGCCGCTGTCGGCGGCCCAGCGCTCGAGCAGGTCGACCAGCCGGAGCATGGCCGCATCGCGGTCCTTCCACCACGCGTCGGGCCGGGTCCCGATCACGTTCATGCCGTCGACGAACCAGCGCATGGAGCGAGCCTAGGCGGTCCCGCGCCGGGGGACGGAACGACGAGCTCTCCGCGGACGAAGGCCGGCGGGGGACCGGTTCTGACCGGGACGAATGAGAGCCTTCCGGCACTGCGATCAGCGGAGGAATGAATGCCCAGCCCCGGACGGAACGAGCCGTGTGCATGCGGTTCAGGTCGTAAGACCAAGCGATGCTGCGGCCAGGTGCGCGGACCCTCGGATGAGCAGCTTGCCCAGGCCCGGCTTGGTGCCCTGGCCCGCGAGGCGATCGCTGATCTCGCGGGCTTGTCCGATGCGTCGCTCGAACGACTCGACGATGACCTCTACGAGCTGCCCGAGGTCGATCTCTCGCTTCACGCGCACCTCCCCGAGTTGCCGGCATCGGACCGGCGCCGGCTCCAGCAGGCCATGGCTGCCGACTCGAATGACGACCGCGCTTGGCAATTGATCAAGGCCATGGTGCGCCGCCTCGATACCCCCCACGAACGCGCGCGTCTCGCCGAGTCGGCGATCGCCGCGCGGGACCGGGGGCAGGTCGACCCAGCTGAGGCCGCGTATGCCGTCTACGACCTAAGCAGCGGCTCCACACGCTTCATCACGGCCAGCGTGATTCATGCCCTGGCAACGCACTTCGGCGGGGACCCGACACCCGGCGGGCTCCTCGTCGGGGCCTAGCCGTCCTCGCCACCGGGGGGACGGCGTTCGCGCTTGCGAGTGGACTGCCGGGCCTTGGACTCCAGGCGGCGGCGGACCGAGGCGACGGTGGGTCGGGTGGCGTGGCGAGGACGGGACGGGATGAGCGCGGCGCGCAGACGCTCGCGCAGGCGCTCGAGCGCCAGCTCGCGATTGCGGGCCTGACTGCGGGCATCCTGCGCCACCGCGGTGACTCGCGGACCCAGGCGGGCGATCACCCGCCGCTTCTGCGCGTCGTTCAGCGCGCTCGACGCGTCGACGTCGAAGATCGCCTCCACGCGCGAGGCGGTGACGTTCGCATGCTGACCCCCGGGGCCCGACGAGCGAGAGGTTCGCACCGTTATTTCGCGCAAAGGCAACTTCACGTCACCACTGATTGACATCGGATCCTCCATGTCCTGTACCTTCCCACCTCGTAAGGCCGCTCGACGATCGGGCGGCGCCACAAGCAGGTGCAGGCTCCGGGCGGCAACTCCTCCGTAGCAGCACTTCGAGCACGGAGGAACACTCCACAATGCCGAACGGCACAGTCAAATGGTTCAGCGACGAGAAGGGCTTCGGCTTCATCACGCCCGATGACGGCGGTCGCGACCTGTTTGTCCATCACTCGAGCATCACCGCCGACGGTTACCGCTCCCTGTCCGAGGGCCTGAAGGTGTCCTACGAGGAGGAGCCTTCGCCGAAGGGCCCGAAGGCCATCAACGTAGTGAAGTTGTAGCGGTCGCTTCGGCTGCCGCTCCGACCGGCGTCCCTGTGCGCCGGCGGGACGTGATCGTGAGCGAAAGGTGCGCGGGCGCGAGGGACGCCGGACGGCCCGCGCAGCCTCGCTCATAGCCATGCGCGGGGCCACGCGCCGTGTCTGGACGGGGTCGCATGGCCCCATGGATGCCGCGAAGCGGCCCACCCAATCGGGGGGCATGCCCGGTCGCGGCGCAACTTCGTCCCCGGCGGCGCGTACTATGGGTTGAGCGGTTGATGTGGGCGCACAGCCATGACTAAGACGGTCGAAGAGCGCGAGCGCGTTGTAGTTCGCTTCGCGGGAGACTCCGGGGACGGGATGCAGCTGGCGGGCAGCCGGTTCACGGATGCCACCGCGATGCTGGGCAACGACCTGGCCACGCTGCCGAACTTCCCGGCCGAGATCCGTGCGCCGGCCGGCACGCTGGCCGGGGTGTCGGCGTTCCAGATCCACTTCGCGTCGCGGGACATCCTCACGCCGGGCGACAAGCCGAACGTGTTGGTGGCGATGAACCCGGCGGCGTTGAAGGCGAACATGGCCGAGATGGATCGGGGCACGACGCTGATCGTCAACGAGGACGCGTTCACCAAGCGCAACCTCGAGAAGGCGGGCTACGCCGATAACCCGCTCGAGGACGGGTCCCTGAGCGCATACCGCGTGCATCGGATCCCGATGACGGCTTTGACAGTGGCCGCGGTCGAGGAAATCGAGGATGCCTCCACGCGCGACGCCGGCCGGGCCAAGAACCTGTTCGCGCTCGGCGTCATCTCGTGGCTGTACGGGCGGCCCACCGAGGGGACCAAGCGCTGGATCGAGAAGAAGTTCGCCACGCGCCCGGCGGTGATGCAGGCGAACCTGGCCGCGTTCAACGCGGGCTGGTCGTTCGGCGAGACGACCGAGCTGCTCGACGTGCAGTATCTGGTCAAGCCGGCCACCGACGTGAAGCCCGGGACGTACCGAAACGTCAACGGGATCAACGCGCTGTCGCTCGGGCTGATCGCGGCGAGCGTGCGCAGCGGGCTGCCGCTGCTGCTGGCCAGCTATCCGATCACGCCGGCCTCCGAGCTCTTGCATGAGCTCTCGCGTCACGCCGAGCTGGGTGTGACGACGATCCAGGCCGAGGACGAGATCGCCGCCGCCGGCATGGCGCTCGGCGCTGCGTTCGGCGGGCGTCTGGGCGTGACCGCGACCAGCGGACCCGGGATGGACCTGAAGGCCGAGACGATCGGTCTGGCCGTGGCGCTCGAGCTGCCGATGATCATCATCGACGTGCAGCGCGCCGGCCCGTCGACCGGGATGCCGACCAAGACCGAGCAGTCCGATCTGCTGATGGCCATGTATGGGCGCCACGGCGAGTCGTCGCTGCCGGTGATCGCGCCGAGCACGCCCGGCGGCTGCTTCGACGCGGCGTTCGAGGCGGTGCGGATCGCCGTCAACTACCGCACGCCGGTGATCCTGCTGTCGGACACGTTCCTGGCCTCCTCGTCCGAGCCGTGGCGAATTCCGGTCGTCGCCGAGTTGCCGAGCATCGACCCCGGTTTCGCGACCGAGGACGACGCCGAGACCTTCCAGCCCTACGCGCGCGACGAGCGGCTGGCCCGGCCGTGGGCGATCCCGGGGACCCCCGGGCTGGCCCACCGGATCGGCGGCCTGGAGAAGGCCGACGGCACGGGCAACATCTCCTATGACTCCGCCAATCACGAGCGGATGACCGAGTTGCGCTCCGAGAAGATCGACGGGATCGCGCGCGAGATAGCGCCGCTGCACGTCGACTCCGAGCCCGGAGCGCGGCTCCTGGTCCTGGGCTGGGGCTCGAGCGAGGGAGCGATTCGGGCGGGGGTGCGCCGCGCCCGCGAGGCCGGTCACGTGGTGGCCTGCGCCCACCTGCAACATTTGAATCCGTTCCCGGCCAACACGGGCGACGTGCTGCGCTCGTTCGACCGGGTCCTGGTGCCCGAGATGAACACCGGCCAGTTGGCCAAGCTGCTGCGGGCCAAGTACCTGGTCGACATCGAGTCGTTCTGCAAGGTGCAAGGACAGCCGTTGTTCGCCTCAGAAATCGAAGAGCAGATCGCGGAGCGGCAATGAGCGCAGTGGTGACGAACGGAAATGGTGGGGCCCCGGCCGAGCTGACCAAGGCGGACTTCCAGTCCGATCAGGAGACCCGGTGGTGCCCGGGCTGCGGCGACTACGCGGTGCTCTCGGCCGTGCAGCAGTTCATGCCCGAGTTGGGGATCCCGCCCGAGAAGATCGTGTTCATCACCGGGATCGGGTGCGCCGGGCGGTTCGCCTATTACATGAACACGTACGGGATGCACTCGATCCACGGGCGCGCGCCGGCGCTGGCCACCGGGCTGGCCTCGAGCCGTGAGGACCTGTCGATCTGGATCGTCACCGGCGACGGCGACTCGCTGTCGATCGGCGGCAACCACCTGATCCACTCGCTGCGGCGGAACGTGCCGATCAAGATCCTGCTGTTCAACAACCAGATCTATGGCCTGACCAAGGGCCAGGCGTCGCCGACCTCCGAGATCGGCAAGGTGACCAAGTCGACCCCGTTCGGCGTGGCCGACCATCCATTCAACCCGGTGTCGCTCGCGCTGGGCGCCGAGGCCAGCTTCGTGGCGCGTACGATCGACCGGGACCGCCGGCACCTGACCGAGGTGCTGCGCTCGGCCGCCACCCACGAGGGCGCGGCGCTGGTCGAGATCTACCAGAACTGCCCCGTGTTCAACGATGGCGCGTTCTCGGCGCTGACCGAGAAGGACACCAAGGACGCCAACCAGATCCGGCTGACCGCCGGCCAGCCGATCCGCTTCGGGGTCGAGAACGAGCGCGGCGTCTCCCGGGGCCCCGACGGCGGCCTGGCCATCGTCGACGTGGCCGACGTCGGCGAGGACGCGCTGATCGTGCACGATCCCACGCGCCCCGATCCCGGCCTGGCATTCTCGCTGGCCCGTCTTGCCGACAACCCGACGGTGCCGACGCCGATTGGCATCTTCCGCGACGTGCAGCGGCCGGTGTTCGCGCGCCACGGCTCGATCCGCCGCACCCCGGCCACCGAGGTCGAGCTCGCGGACCTGCTGGTCGGGTCGGATAGCTGGACCGTCGGCTGATCTGCGGTCGCTACGCTCGATGCGTGAACGTCGAGCTGCTGTGGTGGGAAGGCTG
This sequence comes from uncultured Solirubrobacterales bacterium, assembly GCA_963834675.1. Classification (GTDB taxonomy): domain Bacteria; phylum Actinomycetota; class Thermoleophilia; order Solirubrobacterales; family Solirubrobacteraceae; genus Palsa-465. The sequence continues at coordinate 496,087 of CAWICS010000004.1, read as the reverse complement.
CCCCTCGACTGAGCGGGCCCTGGCCGCCGTCCGCGAGGCTCTCTCGGAGCTCGGGCTGTCCGGCATCGAGGTCCACACCCGCGAGATCGAGACCGACGAGGACGCCGAGGCGGCCGCCTTTGTCGGCTCGCCGACGATCCTGATCGACGGACAGGACCTGGTCCCGGCCGTCGCCGAGGAGCCGATTGGCCTGAGCTGCCGCGTGTACCGCCGGCGCGACGGGCGCGTGAGCCCGATTCCCGATCCCGACGACTTGCGCGAGGCGCTCGAGCGTGCGGCGCGGCGCGCGGAGGTGAACCGATGACGGTGGCGATTGGCGCGGTGGCGCCCCACTTCGAGTTGCCCGACACGAAGGGAACGATGTGGTCGGTGTCCGAATATGACGGCGCGCCGGCCACCGTGGTGGTGTTCACATGCAACCACTGCCCGTACGCCCTCGCGTGGCAGGACCGGATCGCGGACGTGGCGCGCGACTACGCCGCGCGCGGCGTGCGCGTCCTGGCGATCAATGCCAACGACGCCGACCGCTACCCGCGCGACTCCCTGGACGCCATGCGCGAGCGCGTGTCACGTGAGGATTGGCCGCTGCCCTACCTGCATGACGTCACGCAGGAGGTGGCGCGGGCATACGGGGCGAAGGTGACGCCGGACGTCTTCGTGCTCGACGCCGAGGGACGGCTGCGCTACCGCGGCGCGCCCGACGCCGACTACGACAGACCTGAGGAGCGGGCGGAGTGGCTGCGCGAGGCGCTTGACGCAGTGCTCGCCGGCGCGATCGTGGAACGGCCCGAAACCAAGCCCGTGGGCTGCTCGATCAAGTGGAAGGCGTAAGAGCCTGTCTCAGGCGACGTAACCGCCGGGCGGGTCGAGCGGCAGGCCGGCGGCGTCCCATTCGATCAGGCCGCCGAGCATGTTGTGGGCGTCGAACCCGGCGCCGCGGAACGCCTCGGTGGCCATCGCCGAGCGGCTGCCGCTGCGGCAGTAGAAGACGACGGGCCGATCGCGATCGATCGTGTCGACCTGACCGGCCAGCTGGGCCAGCTCGATGAACCGGTCGCCCGCGATGCGTCCGGCCTCGCGCTCCTCGGGCTGGCGCACGTCGATCAGCTGGATCTCGCCCCGCTCGTGGAGCTCGGCCACCTGTTGGGGCGTGTAGTCGTCCATTATTGGAGGCTAGCCGTTGACGGTTGTACGCTGGCGCCGGACGATGGGCTTCTTCGCGCGCGGCGGCGGGCAGGACGACGGCGAGCAGTCGGAGGCGCTTGCCCGCATCGAAGCGGGTGGCATCCCGGCCGAGGCCGAGGAGCGGCTGAAGGCGCTCAGGCGCGGTGAATCGCTGTTCACCAGCGGGCTGTCGGTGAACGAGTTCGCGTTGCTCGGTCGGATGGGGCCCCAGCCGCTGGCTCAGGTGATGGGCGCCAGCGTGGTGCGGACCGGGTGGCAGTACCTGCCGGCGCTAGATCCCACGCCGGTGGCCATGCCGCGAAGCGGGGGGTACTACTCGCGCTACGGCACCGGTCCGAGCGCTAGTGGCTACCAGCTCAGCAACGCCTACGCCGAGCCCTCGATGCTCCAGGTCCGCAGCTACAAGTGGCACACCACCGTGGTCTGCGAGCTCGACACGTTGACCGAGGCGTGGAACCTGGCCCGGCGCCGGGCGCTCGACCGGCTGACCGAGGAGGCCCTGCAGGTCGGGGCCGACGCGGTTGTTGGCGTGCACCTGCACCGCTCCGACCACGACCTGGGCAGCGGGACAATCGAGTACGTGGTGACCGGCACGGCGATCCGAGTGCCGGGCGCCAACGCGGCCCAGTGGCCGACCCTCACAGACGTCTCGGTCCAGGACTACTGGCGGCTGCGCAGCGCGAGCCGTGAGCCGGTCGGATTGCTGGCCACCACCGAGGTCGTGTTCGCCTCGCCGCCGTACGCGACGCGGATGCGGCGAGCCCGGCGGCCGATGCAGAACCAGGAGCTCGAGGAGCTGAGCCGGGGCTTTCACGCCGCCCGGGACACGATCCGCGCCAGGCTGCTCGGCCAGGTGTCCGACGCCCATGCCGAGGGGGCGGTGGGCGTCGAGTTCGCCCACCACGTGCATCGGGAGAAGCTCGCGGTCGCCTCGTCGCTGACCGGCGGAATGCAGCGGGGCTGGCGGATCGGACGGCTCGGGCTCCCCTACAAGGTGAGCGGCGGCAGCGACGTCGAGCGCAAGGGCTGGGTGATCACGATGCACGCGGCAGGAACGGCGATCAGGTCCGGGCCGGGCCGGGAGTCGCCGCAGGTCAAGACATCGATGCGCATAAGGATGAGGTAGATACATAGATGACCGACTACGACCCGAAGTCCCTGGAGGGGATCCCCGAGTCAGGGGTCCAACGCCTCGAGCAGAACCGCGAGGGTCTCTACACCTCCGACCTGAGCGTGAACGAGTTCCTGCTCATCACCGAGGCCGGCTTCGATCCGGTCGGGCTGGTGGTGGGTAGCTCGATCTTCCACATCGGGATCCAGGTCGCCGGCCCGACCCAGAGCCGGGAGCTGGACACGCTCTCGCAGGCCATGTACAGCGCGCGCCATCTGGCCATGACCCGGATGGAGGAGGAGGCTGATCAGCTCGGCGCGGACGGGATCGTCGGGGTGCGTCTGGACATCGGCCGCTACGAGTGGGGGCCGAGCATGGCCGAGTTCATCGCGATCGGCACCGCGGTCAAGCATCGCGGCGGTGAGCTGCACCGCGCTCCGAACGGCCGGCCGTTCCAGAGCGACCTGTCCGGGCAGGAGTTCTGGACGCTTCTGCGCACCGGCCATCGCCCCGTGGGCATGGTGATGGGCAGCTGTGTCTTCCACGTGGGGCGGCGCGGGCCGCTGCGCACGATCGCCCAGACCGGACGCAACGTCGAGCTGCCCAACTACACCCAGGCGCTGTACGAGGCGCGCGAACTGGCCATGCAGCGAATGCAGTCAGAGGCCCAGGAGCTGGGCGCCGAGGGCATCGTCGGCGTCTCGCTGTCGGAGCGCAGTCATGGCTGGGGAAGCCACGTGATCGAGTTCTTCGCGCTGGGCACGGCGATCGTGTCGACCGGCGAGGGGACGAAGATCGAGCCGCCGGTCACGGTCCTCGACCTCAACGATCCGCGCCCGTCCTAGTCCGAGCGCAGGACCTCGGCGGGCGAGCGGGTCGCGCCGAAGCGCGCGGGTACCGCGGTGAGGACCGCGACCACGATCAGCGTCCCGGGGATCACGGCCAGCAACCACAGGATCGGCGGGGTCGCTTCGTGGCCGCCGGCGGCCTGGTAGAGCGCGAGGCCGGCCGGGATGCCGAGGCAGGCGCCGACCAGCCCGGGGATCATCTGCGCGATCGTCAGACCCGCGCCCATCTGCCAGGGGGTGGCGCCGAGCGCCCGGCTCAGCGCGGTGGGCCGCTGCGCGTCGATCACCGTCACCCAGGTGGTGAAGATCGCGTTGATCGCCGCGAGCACGGTGAGGATCGCGCTCAGCAGGTAGACCAGGTGACTCACCCGATCGGCGACGCTGCCCGACCCGACGAGATAGCCGGCGTTCGTCGAGCTGTGCAGGTCGATGCGGTGTTGCAGCGCCAGCGCCGCGACGATCATCGCGACGGCGATCGTCAGGCTGGCGGCGGTCAGGGCGGCGCGGCGGGGGCGCCGGGCCAGGAGCCGTAGCGCGAGCAGCAGCGGCACCGGCAGCCGCGATGAGAGCGCGATCAGCCGCGCCCGCCGACGCGGCGGGCGCGCCGGGTCGGCCAGCGCCCTGATCGTGCTCGTGCGGGCTCCGCGAATCGCCGGCGCCGCCGTAGCCGCGGTGGCCACGAGAATGGCGGCCGCCGCGACCTCGGCTGCGGCCGCCACCGTGAGCGCCGGGGTCGGCGTGCTTCCGAGCAGCCCCGCGCCAACGTCGGTCAGCAGCGGCGCGAGTAGCTGAGCGGCGGCCAGCCCGATCGCGGTAGCCACGAGCGCGAGCATCAGGTTCTCGGCCAACAGAATTGCGGCGACGAGCCGTGGGCTCGCGCCGACGGCCTTGAGCAGCCCGACGCGACGGGTCTGCTCGGCCATTCGGCCGCCCACCGCAACCGCGATGCTGGCCAATGCGAGCAGGGCCAGCAAGGAGCCTCCAATCAGCAGCGCCTTCTGGTCGACCGCGATCACCTGGAAGTCGTCGTGGCGGATGTCCACCCAGGTCTGCAGGGACGTGACGAGGTCGTTGCTCGCCTGGTTCAGGAACGTGTTCCCGACCGGCCCGAATGCGAAGTCCTCCGCGGAGGCGGGGTGGGCCAGCTTCAGGTTCAGCACGTATCCGAGCGGTTGCGCTCGGGCGGCCACCCGCTCGGCGTCGGCTCTGGTGAGCCAGATGACGCCGGGTTTGCTCACCGGGTAGAAGCACTGGGCCGTGCTGACCGCGATGCCCGCCACCGTGAGCGCATGGCCGTTCAGATGGAGGGTGTCGCCGGGTCTGAGGCCGAGCGACGCGGCGAATCCGCTCTCGATCACGGCCTGGTCCGGGCGGATCCAGTGTCCCTCGGTGAGCTTCGGCTGATCTAGGCGTGCGGGGGAGAGGTCGCGTCCCTCGGCCTGGGCCAGGATGTCGATGCCGGGCGCGGTTAGTTTCGCGAGCGTGAACGGATACGGGCCGGATATGCCCGTGACTCCGCCCCGACGCAGGAGCGATGCGAACTGGATGGCCGGTCTCGCGACCGTGCCGCCCTGGGGAGCGATCTGAGCCACGACATCGGGGCCTCGGGTCGCCGCGCGGGCGCGAGCGAAGGGATTGTCGGTCACCTTGCGCAGCGCGAGGCCGAGCGTGAGCGTTGTCGTCGTCGTGACGATCATGACCAGCAGCAACGCGGCCTGGACCGGGCGGCGCTTGATGTCGCCGATGACCAGACGCCAGATCAGCAGCGCGCGGCCCACGGGGCGCTCAGCTCTCGAGTCCGGTGATCTCGGTCAGGGTCCGAGCGCTGCCGCCGGTCAGCCTGGTCTCGTCCACGAACGCGCCGTCGCGCATCGAGATCAGCCGGTCCGCGGTGGCGGCCACCCGCGAGTCGTGGGTGACGGTCACCAGCGTCTGGCCGTCCTGGCGCAACTGCTCGAACAGGCGCAGCACGTCGGTGGTGGCGGCGCTGTCCAGGTTGCCGGTGGGCTCGTCGGCCAGTACCACAAGCGGTGCGTTGGCCAGGGCGCGGGCGATTGCCACCCGCTGACGCTGGCCGCCCGATAGCGCGGAGGGGAGGTGACCGGCGCGATCCTCGAGGTCGACCCGTTGGAGGAGTCCCAGCGCGCGCTCCCGGGCGGTGCGGGGGGAGGCGCCGGCCAGCAACGCCGGCAGCTCGACGTTCTCCTGCGCGGTCAGCTCGTCGACCAGGTGGAAGGCCTGGAACACGAACCCGAGCGCGTGTCGCCGGTGGCGAGCCAGGCTGGATTCGGGAGCGTCGTGGATCGGCTGTCCGGCCAGTTCGATCGTGCCGGCGGTGGGCCGCTCGAGTCCGCCCAGCAGGTAGAGCAGGGTCGACTTCCCACAGCCGCTCGGTCCGACGATCGCTACCGACTCGCCCTGGGTGACGGTCAAGCTGACGTAGTCGACCGCCCGGATCAGCGCGGCGGCGCTCCCGTACTCCTTGTGCAACCCGTTGGCGGAGATGACCGTCTGGTTCATGGTTGCCTCGCTTGCTGCCAGTAGCGGGCGCAGGCCTCGAGCCAGCGCAGGTCGGCCTGGAGGCGGAGCACCACGCCCTCGAGCAGCAGCGCTGCCACCGAATCCCGCGGCTCGTCCAGCGCGGCACGCTGGGCCTGGGCCAGCCCGATCAAGAGCTCACGGCGCTGGTGGTCGACCATCCCGACCGGGTCGGCAAGCCCCGCCGCGGCGGCCGCAACCAGCTTGAGATGGAACTCGGCCGGCGCCGGCTTGGGCCAGCTGGTGTCGTGGAGCCACGAGTCGACCCGGTCTTCTCCGGCCGGTGTCAACGAGTAGACCTTGCGATCGGGCCGGTCGGCCTGGCCAACTCGGTGCGAGGCGACCAGGCCGGCCTTCTCCAGGCGGGTCAGCGTCACGTAGACGTGGCCGTCGTTGAGCGCGCCGGCCAGCGGCCCGAGAGCCAGCGCCAGCCGGGCTTTGAGCTGGTAACCGTGGGAGTCCTCGCGGGCCAGGAGGGCCAGCAGCACCTCCTGGACGACGCGGAGCTGGTAGCCGTGGAGCGGCGCGGGGGCTTGGAGTTCGGCGGGTTCGGCGGGTTCTGCCATCTCAGGCTAACGGTTATCTAGAAATCCAAGATAACCGTTAGGTAGGTGGGCTGTCAAGGGCCCGCGCCGGATGGTGGCGGCCGCCTTGCAGGCGTTCAAGGCTTGTCTGGACGCGGCCGAAAAGAACATTTGTAAATACGTTTGTCCCGCGCGTGTTGTAGGCTGCCGCGCGGACATAGAAGCCCAGCCGAGTCTCCGGTTTGCCACGGCGCCGGGGAGCGGGGAAACCATTGGAGCCCGACCAGGCTCCGAGGGGCGAATCGCCGGATTTCCGGTGTAGCGCACTCTTTCAGCGCGAGCCCGACAGCTAACCCCGTAGGCGCAGAAAGAGAAGGGGTTGTGCTTGTCGCATTTGGACTTTTCGCGGATCGCCCGTAGGGCGGGCGTATCTGTACTCATAGCCACGTCGCTGCTCGGGACCGCGTCGGCGGGGGCGGCCACGCCCAAGCAGTCCTCCTCCGGTGGCGCCGCCATGCAGGCCACGATCAAGACGGCGGGAACCCTCAACCGGCCGGCCACGGCGAACAAGCTCGGCCGGCGGGTGCTGAGGCAGGGCCTTCACGGCTCCGACGTGACGATCCTCCAGGGCTACCTGACCATCGCCGGCTTCCCGACCTCGGTCGACGGTAGCTTCGGGCCTCAGACCGCGTCCAGCGTGGCCGCGTTCAAGCAGGCCCACAACATGGCTCCGCCCAACGGCGTGGCCGGTCCCTCATTCATGCAGGCGCTGCGCACGGCGATCAGCGCGTACACGAGCGACGTGCCGACCGCGACCGCCACGATCAATCCCGACGGCACGGCGACCGCACCGGCCGGCGCGCCGGCCGCGGTCCAGGCGATGATCAACTCGGCCAACCAGATCATCGACACCTCGTACTGCGTGGGCGGTGGCCACGGGAAGTGGAACTCGAGCTGCTACGACTGCTCGGGGGCAGTCAGCTTCGCGCTGCACGGCGCGGGCCTGCTGTCCTCTCCGGAGGACTCCAGCGACCTCGAGTCATACGGCGTCGCCGGCCCGGGCAAGTGGGTGTCGGTCTACGGCGACCCGGGCCACGCGTTCATAGTGATCGCGGGGATCGCGTTCGACACGGCCAACTACGGCGGTCCGAACATCCCGGGCGGTGACGGACCGCGGTGGCGCACGAACCCGCTTGGCAATCTGGCCGACGGCGGCCACTACATCGTCCGCCACCCGCCGGGACTGTAGGAACCTAGGGAGAGAGAGACCGCGAGGCACCCGGCGATCCGTCGCCGGGTGCCCAGCGATCGCCGGGTGCCCAGCGCTTGGGCGGCGTAGGATGGACTACATGTCCGCGCTCGCCGAGCTATACACGATCCCGCGCGACCACCTCGACTTCCGAGAGACGATCCGGCAGATCGCCCGCGAGCGGATCGCGCCGCGGGCAGCGGAGATCGACGAGAAGGCCGAGTACCCGCACGACCTGCGCCGGCTGCTGGCCGAGCACGACGTGCTGGCCCTGCCGTTCGAGATCGAGCACGGAGGCACGGGGACCGGGACGCTGATGCTGAACATGGCGGTCGAGGAGATCGCCAAGGCGTGCGCCTCGACCGCGCTGATCCTCATGATCCAGGAGCTGGGGACGCTTCCGATCAAGCTGTTCGGCTCCGACGAGCTCAAGGAGCGCTTCCTGCCCCGCTGCGCGACCGGCGAATGGTCTCCGGCCTTCGCGCTGTCCGAGCCCGAGGCCGGGTCCGATCCGGGCGGGATGCGCACCCGCGCGGTGAAGACCGACGGCGGCTGGGTGATCACCGGCACCAAGAACTGGATCACCAACCTCGGGGTGGCCGACTTCTACGTCGTGTTCGCGGTCACCGATCCGAGCGCCGGCCACTCGCGCGGGATCAGCGCGTTCGTGGTCGAGGCCGACCGGCCCGGGTTCAGCGTGGGCAAGCTCGAGCACAAGCTGGGGATTCGCGGCTCGCCCACGGGCCAGCCGATCTTCGAGGCTGTCGAGGTACCCGACGAGAACCTGATCGGGGAAGCCAACCGCGGCTTCAAGGTGGCCATGGCCACGCTCGACCGCTCCCGGCTCGGGGTGGCGGCGCAGGCGCTCGGCATCGCCCAGGGCGCCACCGACTACGCGGCCGCGTACGCGCGCGAGCGTCGCCAGTTCGGCCAGCCGATCAACGCCTTCCAGGGCATCCAGTTCAAGCTGGCCGACATGGAGACCCAGTGCGCCGCGGCCCGCGAGCTGCTCTATCAGGCCTGCGCCAAGGTCGACCGCGGCGATGCGGACCTGGGCAAGTACTCGGCGATGGCCAAGCTGTTCTGCTCCGATGTCGCCATGCGGGTGACCGTCGAGGCGGTGCAGGTGCTGGGCGGCTATGGCTACGTCAAGGAGTATCCGGTCGAGCGGATGATGCGCGATGCCAAGATCACCCAGATCTACGAGGGCACCAACGAGATCCAGCGCCTCGTGATCGCCCGGACCATGAGGTGACGAACAGAGACATGCAGTCCCAGCCCACGCCCCGTCGCATCCTGTTCTCGGCCCTGGCCGCCCTGACCATCGGCTTGGGCGCGATCAGCCTGATCGCCGGCTTCAGCGACTCGTTCCCGGTTCGTCTCCTCCAGGGGCTCGCTGTGTTCGCGGCCGGCGCGGTGATCGTCGGCGGCGCCGTCGTGCTGGCCATGATTCGCCTGGCCGGGTGGCACGACCCCGAGTCCGAGATCGACTTCGAGGCGCTGGTCCTGCGCACCGAGCGACTGGCGGCCGAAGGATCGTGGGAGGACTGGGACGAGGATGGAGACAGCGCATACGACGAGGACGCAGACGAAGAGTTGTTCGACCCGCGCAACGAGGCGGACTTCAGGGTGCTCGTGAAGCGGGCCATCGACGACCTGCCGCTCGAGTTCCATCGCGCGCTGGAGCACGTCGCGGTGGTGATCTCCGACAGCGGCAGGCGGCAGCGCGCCTACGGCCTCTACCAGGGCGACACGGTGGCCCAGGACTACTTCCACGATCGGATCGTGATCTTCCGCGACACGCTGGTGCGCGACTTCGGCCACGACCCCGAGCTGCTCAAGGCACAGGTGACCCGCACGCTGCGCCACGAGCTGGCCCACCACCTCGGGTGGGACGAGAAGGGCGTGCGCGGCCTCGGGCTGTAGCTACTGATTCCGCGGCGGCCTGGCCCGCGGCACTACGCGCAGCTGATCGAGATCCGGTCGACGAGCCAGGCGCCGCCGCTGCGCACGGTCTGCGCCGTGCCGGTGCACCGCTGGGTCCGGTTGGTCTGAACCGACGTCGTGCTCAACGCCACCGTCGCGGTGTCGGGGCTGCTCCCGGATAGGACCCGGGCGCTGCTGAAGCTGATCGACCGCACCGCGCTCATCTGATGCTGGAACGACGCGTAGCCGCCCAGCTGGTTGCGCAGGTTCGAGTCGGAGAGCGCCCAGGCTGTGGCGTACTGGTGGCGCGCCGCGGCCTCGTAGAACTGCTCCACGGTCCCCGCCGGTGATGCGGATGATGGCTCGGTCGGCGCTGGAGCGGCTGCCGACGTGGTGGTGGGGGGATTCGCTGCGGTTGACGCTGGGGTGGTGGCGGAATTCGCCGCGGTCGACGAGGTGGTAGCAGCGGATTTCGCCGGTCCCGACGATGACGTGGTGGTGGCGGACTTCGCTGCGCTCGACGCCGTGGTCGTAGCGGGTCGATGCGCCGTCGTGCGGGTTGTCTTTCCGGTCGCACTATGGCCCGGGCTCCTGCGGCTCGCCTCCTTGGGAGCCGAGCCCGAGCTGAGCGCTGCCACGAGGACGCCGGCGACGGCCAGCGCGGCGAGCGCGAGAAGGAGCGGGGCGAGGAGAGACCGCCGCCGTCTCAGCTGCTGGACGGTCGACGGCGCCGTGCCCGCGACAGCCCGCGTCGGCTGCTCGGGCTCGAGCGCCGCCTTAAGTTGGTCCACCAGTTCGCCGGCCGAGGCGGGTCGCCGGGCCGGATCGGCCGACATACCGCGCTGAAGCAGCGCTGCCGCGGCCGTCGGCGCGGCCGGCCAGGCCCGCCGCAGGTCAGGCGGAGGCTGGGTGGCGATCGCGTGAGCGAGGGCGAGCGGGTTGGATTCGGGCCTCGCCTTCTCGCCGGCGAGCATCTCGTAGGCCACCGCGGCAAGCGCATAGACATCCATCGCAGGCCTTGGCGCGGCGCCGTCGAGCTGCTCGGGAGCCATGTAGCTGAAGCTGCCCACCAGGGCATCTGGCGTCGTGATGCGGGTACGATCGGCCACGTCGGCGACGCCGAGATCGGCGAGCTTGATCGCTCCATCACGCCCGAGGAGCACGTTGGCCGGTTTCACGTCCCGATGGACGATGCCGCGGTCGTGGATCGCGTCGAGCGCCGCAGCGACACCGCGAAGCACGCGGATGGCCTCGGCCGGGGCGAGCGCGCCACGGGATCCGATCACGTCCGCCAGCGTCTCGCCCTCGACGTACTCCATGACGATCACCACGTCGCCGTCCTCCCGGAGCTGGGCGTCGTAGACGAACACCAGGTTCGGGTGATTCAGCGACGCACCGACCATGGCCTCACGCCTGAGGCGCATCATGTCCCGGCGGTCCCCGGTTCGGTACACCCTCTTCAGGGCAACGGACCGGCCGAGCAACTTGTCCTCGGCGAGACTGACCGTGGCCATCCCACCGGCTCCGAGGCGCTTGATCTCGCGATACCGCGTGCCCTGCTCGGTACTCGCCATTCCCAGGACCTACCCACCCGGGGGCGTGCCGACTCCTTGCGGCCGTGCGGCGCGTCCGGGGAGTCAGGACGTCTAGGATCCGGGACCGCATGCCCGAAGCGGTGATCATCGACGCCATCCGAACCCCGATCGGGCGAGCCGGCAAGGGCTCGCTCAAAGCCGTGCGCGCCGACGAGCTGGCGGCGATCCCGCTGCGTGCGCTGATCGAGCGCAATCCCGAGGTCGACTTCGGCCAGACCAACGACGTGATGATGGGCGCGGCCTCATCGGTGGGGGAGCAGGGCTACAACGTCGGCCGTAACGCCGCCCTGCTGGCCGGGATCGACCACCACGTCCCAGCCTGCACGGTCAACCGGTTCTGCGCCTCGTCGCTCCAGACGATCCGGATGGCATTCCACGCGATCAAGTCCGGCGAGGGCGATCAGTACATTGCCGCGGGCGTCGAGGCAGTCTCCCGGGCCGGCCTGGGCGCGGGCATGATGGACGAGGCCAGGAACCCGCGGCTCGATGGATCGGAGGGCTCGGCCTACGACGTGTACATCCCGATGGGCCAGACCGCCGAGAACGTGGCCGAGCGCTGCCACGTCACCCGCGAGCAACAGGACGAGTGGGCGGTCACCTCGCAGAACCGCGCGGTCGACGCGCACGACTCGGGCCACTTCGATTCGGAGATCGTCCCGGTTCCGGTGCCCGCGCACACCGATCAGGACAAGGAGGGCAACCCGATCGAGGTGCCGGACACCCTGGTGAGCAAGGACGACGGACCGCGGCCGGGCACGACCATGGAGGGGCTGGGCAAGCTCAAGCCGGCTTTCCGCGAGAACGGCACGGTCACCGCCGGCAACGCCTGCCCGCTCAACGACGGCGCCGCGGCGGTGCTGGTCATGTCCGAGGAGAAGGCCAAGCGGCTCGGCCTGACGCCCAGGGCGCGGATCATCGCCTCGACGGTGGCGGCGATCCGCCCCGAGATCATGGGCCTGGGCCCGATCCCGGCCATCCAGGCGCTGCTCGAGCAGGCCGGGGTGAAGATCGACGACGTCGACGTGGTCGAGATCAACGAGGCGTTCGCGGCCCAGATCGTGCCCTGCAAGGACGAGCTCGGGATCTCCGACGAGAAGCTCAACCCGTTCGGCGGTGCGATCGCACTCGGTCACCCGTTTGGGATGACCGGCGCGCGGATCATGACCACGCTGATCAACGGCCTCACCGCCCTGGACGGAACGCTCGGAATCGAGTCGATGTGCGTGGCCGGCGGGATGGGCCAGGCCATGCTGATCGAGCGCTTGAGCTGACGAAGGCGCGCGGCCGACATAGGTCGCGGCGAGGTCAAAGACAGGGAGTCCTCCCGATGCCGGGAGCGGGAGGCGCGCGTAGCGTCGACGCAATCAGCGAAAGCTCGACTGCAAGGGAGCAAGCTATGCGTCGTATCTTCACTACTGCCGTACTCGCCGCACTCACCGTGAGTGTCGGGCTCGGAGTGGCGGCTTCTTCGTCGTTCGGTGAGCACGCCAGCCGGATGGACAATCCCGCCGCGGCGAACAAGCCACCTCTCATCGCCGATGTCGCGGCCGCGCGCCAGGCCACCGCCAGATACGTCACGAACCTGGCACGCGCGAAGGCTGACGGCTACGGGATCATCACCCAGATGATCCCCGACATGGGGTACCACTTCCTCAATGCAAAGGTGACGAAGTTCGACGTCCGTAAGCCGCCGATCCTCGTCTACGAGCACACCGGGCACGGGTGGCAGCTCGGTGCCCTGGAGTGGGTGTTCACCTCAAAGCCGGCCAAGGCGCCACTGCCGGGCGCACAGTACGGAGCCTTCGCGGCGGCGTGTCATTATGCCGACGGGACGTTCGTGGCCGCGAGTTCACAGTCACTGTGCGCAGCGACCAGCCCGCAAACCGGCGCGAAGTTCAACTTCTGGCATCCCGACCTCATCACGCTGCACTTCTGGGTCTGGTATCCGAATCCAGCCGGCATCTACAGCGGGATGAACCCCATGGTGACGCCGTTCAACAACGGCTGACCAGTTTCTCGTCAAGCACCTTCATGGGACGCCACCGATGCGTAGCGGCCGACTCGCACGCGCCGGTCAGATCACCCTCGGCCTGCTGTGGCTGATCGACGGTGCCCTGCAGTTCCAGCCATACATGTTCGGCTCCTCATTCGTAACCACGGTCCTCCTACCCAACGCTGTGGGACAGCCCGGGGTCATTGGCTCGCCGGTCATCTGGGTCGCGCGTCTGGTCGAGGCTCACGTCGCGCTATTCAACGCCTTCGCGGCGACGATCGAGGTCCTCATCGGCATCGGCCTGCTCTACCGCCGGACGGTCAGGCTCGCGCTGCTGGTCTCGTTCGCCTGGGCCTCCGGGATCTGGTTCAGCGGCGAGGGCCTCGGCATGCTCTTCACGGGCACCGCCAACCCGCTCACCGGTGCGCCCGGGGCCGCGCTGCTCTACATCCTGGCCGGACTGCAGTGCTGGCCGCGCGGGGCACCCAGGCGGCGTGAGGCGGACGGCGCCGAACTCGGGCTCCTCGGTGAGCGCGGCCCGCGCATCACGTGTGGCGCGCTCTGGCTCGGCTTGGCCGCGCTCTGGCTGCTCCCCGCCAACCGCGGCGCCGGCGCCATCCACGACGCGATCGCCGCCGCGCCCTCGGGCCGTCCCTGGTTGTCCGGGATACTCGACGCGGCTTCAGCGGCGACCGTAGGGCGGGGAACCACGATTGCCATCGTTATGGCGCTCACGTCCGCGACGATTGGCCTCGCCGTCCTATACGGCTGGCATCCGCAGACGTTCCTCGGCCTGGCGATCGGGCTGTCGATCGTCTACTGGATCGTCGGCCAGGGGCTCGGCGGCGTGTTCACCGGTCGCGCGACCGACGTGGGCACCGCCCCGCTCATGATCCTGCTCGCGTGGATGCTCGGAAGAGCGCAGCCTCAGTGCAGCGGCTGGCCGGGCCGCGTGGCCCAGCCGCTCTCGGCGAGCGCCACGCCCAGCGGCGCCGGCTTACCGACGTAGAACCCCTGGGCGTAGTCGACCTGGTGCTTGTGAAGTAGCCCGATCGTCTCCTCGTCGGCCACCGACTCGGCCACGGTCTTGATCCCGAGCGCCTGGGAGACGCCGACGATCGCCTTGACCATGTGCTCGTCGACCTCGCTGCGGGGGAGGTTCTGGATGAACTCGCCGTCGAGCTTGACGTAGCTGACCGGCAGGTGCTTGAGGTAGTAGAACGACCCGAATCCGGTGCCGAAGTCATCCAAGGCGAGGCTGCAGCCGAGGCTGGTCAGGCCCTGGGCGAACTCGGTGGCCTCGGGCATGTTGGCGATGGCCGCCGTCTCGGTCACCTCGAAGATCAGCTTGCCCGGATCGACCGAGGTGCGCTCGATCTCCTGCTCGATCATCTCGAGCAGCAAGGGGTCGCCGACGATCGACTCGCCGCTCAGGTTGATCCCGACTCGCGGTCCGCTTCCGTTGGTCTCGGCCATGAGCTGGATCGCGCGCTGGACCACCCAGCGGTCGATCGCGTGGATCAGGCCAAAGCGCTCGGCGGCGGGGAGGAACGCTCCCGGCGCGATCAACGTGCCCCGGTCGCCCTTCATCCGCAGCAGCAGCTCGCCGTGCTTGATCTGACCGGTCGCGAGCTCGAGGATCGGCTGTAGGTGGAGCACGAACCGGTCGCGGTTGAGCGCGTCCTGGATGCGCTGCGACCAGGACAGCTTAGCCATCGCGCGCACCTTGCGCGCCTCGGTCGGGGTGTACACCACGACCCGGTCCCGGCCCGATGTCTTGGCCGCGTACATGGCGAGGTCGGCGTTGACCAGGACCTCGCCGGCGGTGGCGTCATCGGACTCGAAAGTGGCCACCCCGATGCTGGCGGTGACCCGGAACGGCTTGCCGCCGTAGGCCGCCGGGGAGCTGCGGATCTCCGTGAGCAAATGCTCGGCCACGGTTCGGGCCTCGCGCTCGCCCACCGCCGAGAGCAGCACCGCGAACTCATCGCCGCCCAGGCGGGCCACCACGTCGCTGGCCCGGGAGCGGTGCTCGAGCACGGCCGCGACGTGCGAGAGCACCGCATCGCCGGCGCCATGGCCGGCCGAATCGTTGATGCCCTTGAAGTTGTCGATGTCGAGGCTCAGCACCGCGCTGTGCTCCGCGTAGCGCCCCGCCCGGGCCAGCTCCCGCTTGAGCTCCTCGTCGAAGCGCCGCCGGTTGAACAGGCCGGTGAGCTGATCGTGATCGGCCATGTGCCGCAGGCGCTCCTCGTAGCGCACGCGCTCGGTCATGTCGCGCGCGATGATCGCGGCCGAGACGATCCGGCCGTTGGCGTCGGTCACCGGCGACACGGTCAGCGACACCGAGATCAGTCTCCCGTCCTTGCGCACCCGCTCGGTCTCGAAGCCTTCGATCGACTGACCCGAGAACACCATATGGAGCAGCTTCTGCCACTCGCCGGCGCGCTCAGAGGTCTCGGTGATGCCACTGGGTCGCCCGATCGCCTCCGCCGCGCTGTACCCATAGAGCTGCTCGGCCCCTCGGTTCCAGCTGGTGATGGTGCCGTCGGGCGCCTTGGTGATGATCGCGTCGCCGGTTGACTGGACTACGTAGCTGAGCAGATCACGCGCGGAGCGGGCGGCTGCCTCCTCGGTGACGTCCTGGAGGGTCCCGGTCAGCTTGGTGGGTCCGCGCTTGCCGGTGGACATCGCCTCGCCACGGCCGCGCACCACCCGCTCGACGTCGTCGAAGCGCCTGACCCGGATCTCGAAGCGCAGGGGCTCGCCCTCGCGCCGTGCGCGTTCGATCGCGCTCGTCACCACGTCGCGGTCCTCGGGATGGATCCGCTCATAGAACAGCTCGCCCGTCAAGCCGAGGTCGTCGGGAACGTCGAGGATCCGGCGCAGCCCCTCCGAGTAGTGGGCGTCGCCGGTCTTCAGGTCGAGTTCGAAGCTGCCGAAACCCTCCGCCTGCGCGAGGTCGATTCCGGCACGACGGCGCTCGAGCCAGTCACTTGCCCCTCGATGCAGTTCTTGTTCCGATGGCCGATCCGTCATGGCCGTCCTGGCGACGTCTCATCGCGAGACGCTCGTCGCCGTTCACCACCCTGCATGGTGAGCGCCAACTGGGTCTCCCTTCCTGGATAACGCGATGCTACCCGCCAGTAACCATTCGGACGCCAGGACTCGAACAAATGTGGAGGGTTGGTGGCTAACGAGGAGGCATTCGCAGCGCGCCGTCAAGCCGGATCACCTCGCCATTGAGCATCTCATTCTCGACGATGTGCGCCACCAGGGCAGCGAACTCATCCGGGCGTCCGAAGCGGGAGGGGAAGGGCACCACTCGGCGCAGCGCTTCGCGCGCCTCCTCGGGCAGGTTGCCGAGCAGCGGCGTGTCGAACGTGCCCGGCGCGATCGCGCACACGCGCACGCCGAGCGGGGCCATGTCACGGGCGGCGGGCAGGGTCATGCTGACGATCGCCCCCTTGGAGGCCGAGTAGGCGATCTGGCCGATCTGGCCGTCGAAGGCGGCGATCGACGCGGTGTTCACGCAAACGCCGCGCTCGCCGGCCTCGGTCGGGTCGTTCTCGACCATGACCGCGGCGGCCAGCCGCATCAGGTTGAAGGTCCCGAACAGGTTGACCCGGATGACCGTCTCGAACGGCTCGAACCCGTGCGCGCCGCGCCGGCCGACCACGCGTCCGGCCCAGCCGATGCCGGCGCACGAGATCGCGATGCGAAGTGACGCGGACTGCTCGACGGCCGCGCTGACCGCAGCCTGCACCGAGTCAGAGTCGGTTACGTCGGTGCGCACGAAGCGCGCGCGCTCGCCGAGCTCGCCGGCCAGCGCGTCGCCCCGATCCTCGTTCAGGTCGGCGATCACCACATGCGCACCGTCCGCGTGCAGCCGACGCACCGTGGCTTCGCCAAGGCCCGACGCACCGCCCGCGACAAGCGCCCCACTACCTCCGATATGCATGACGCGCGAAGGCTATAGCCGGCGGGCCAGCGACACTGCAAAAAGCCGGTCGCTGTCCGTATACCAACACTCAAGCCCGAGTCCGGCGGCCGCGAAGTCCGCCTCGACGCGGGCTCGGGTGAACTTGGCGCTGATCTCCGTGCGCACCTCCTCGCCAGCGGCGAACTCGACGCGCAGCCCGAGTCCGGCCACCAGCACGCTGCACGGGCGCAGTGCGCGCAGGCGCATCTCAACCCAGTCGTGGGTGCGGTCGTAGAACGCCACATGCTCGAACGCCTCGGGCCAGAAGTCGGCGTCGAGCTCGCGGTTGATCACGCGCAGCACGTTTCGGTTGAACTCGGCGGTGACGCCTTGCGAGTCGTCGTAGGCGGCCTCGAGCACGCGCGGGTCCTTGACCAGGTCGGTGCCCAGCAGAAACCGGTCGCTCGGACCGAGCAGCTTGGCGATCTCGCGGAGCATCCGTCGTCGCGTGCCCGGGGGGAAGTTGCCGATCGTGCCACCGAGCAGGGCGACGATCCGCGGCGGATCGCTCGCCCTCCGCCGCGGGACCCGATCGAGGTGGCGCTCGAAGTCGCCGATCACGCCGTGCACGGACAGCTCCTCGAATTCGTCCACCAGCTCGATCGCCGCCGCCTCGAGCGCGCTCTCGGACACGTCGAGCGGAACGTAGCGACGCAGCGTGCCCGCGGCGGACATCGCCTCGAGGAGGATCCGCGCCTTTTCGGCCGAGCCCGATCCGAGCTCGACCAGCTCGCCGGCTCCCGTCCGCTGGACGATCTCCTCAGCCCGCGCGATCAGGATCTCGCGCTCGGTGCGGGTGAGGTAGTACTCGGGCAGCTCGCAGATCCGCTCGAACAGCTCCGAACCGCGGGCGTCGTAGAAGTGCTTGGGCGGGATCTCCTTGAACGGCCGGGTCAACCCGTCGAGCACGTCGTAGGCGAGGCTGCGCTCGTCGGTCTCGGACAGGAACGAGTCGATCCGGATCTCGGGAGACTGGGCCGGGGTTCTCACAGGTCCCTCGCGATGCGCAGGCCGGCGAAGAGCTGCCGGCGCTGCGGGTAGTCCCAGTTGCGGAAGGTGGGGGAGGCGACGCGGGCCCGGGTTGCCCACGAGCCGCCGCGCAGGACGCGGTAGCCCTCGCCGAAGAACACCTCGGAGTACTCGCGGTACGGGTGGGCCACGAACCCCGCGTAACCGTCGAAGGCGCTCGCGGTCCATTCCCACACATCGCCGAGCATGTCCAGGCAGCCGCACGGCGAGGCGCCCTCCGGGTGGGCGCCGACCGGGGCGGTACCGCACCCGAGCTGGTCGAGGTTGGCGTGCCGGCCCGGCACGGGAGGCTCCGACCCCCATGGGTAGGGCCGGGCCACGCCTGACCCCTGGTCCCAGGTCGCCGCCTTCTCCCACTCGATCTCGGTGGGGAGGCGGGCGCCGTGTGCGCGCGCGAAGGCGTCGGCCTCGAACCAGGACACATGGACCACCGGCCGGTCGGGGTGGAGCCGCTCGAGCCGGCCCAGTCTCCACTCCGCCGCGAGGTCCGCGGTCCAAGCGCCCGGTCGGGTGATGTCGTACTGCTCTTTCCAGGCCCAGCCCTCTGCGGACCACCACTCGCGCCGCTCATATCCCCCGCCCTCGACGAAGGTCAGATACGTGGCGTTGGTAATCGGAGTGCACCCGATCTGGTAGCCGCGCACGTCGGTGCGGTGGCGCGGACGCTCATTGTCATAGGCGAAACCACGGGCCGGGGCGCCGATCGTGCAGGGGCCGGCCGGCACCTCGATCATCTCCAGGCCGGTGTAGGTGGATTTCGCTGAGGGCGGAAGCGGACGCCGCTCGGCCAGTTCGTAGTCGCGCAGGGAGGCCAGCTGGAGCGCCTGGAACATCGTCTCGTTGTGCTGGTGCTCGTGACGGATGACCATCTCGTGCAGCTCTCCGTCGGCCACGCCTCGCTCGTCGATCACCTCGAGCGTGCGGGCTCGGATCTCGTCGAGGTACTCGCGCGCCTGCGCGGCGCCGAGCAGCTCGATGTCGCCGCGGACCGCGCGGGGGGTTTCGAACGCGTCGTATGTGGCGGCCAGATCCTCGCGCAGCAGCGGGCGCTCACCGTAACGATGCACCAGCCACAGATCCTCGTAGGCGGCAATGTGCGCGAGGTCCCACACCAGCGGGCTCATGAGCGGCGAGTGGACTCGCTCGAGGTCGGCCGTGGACAGCGACGCGACGAGCGCCAACGTTCGCTCGCGGGCCTCCTGCAGCGCCTCGACGATCTGGACCCCAGCTCGCGAGGGGTTGGCTGCGATGGGGCCGGTCACCGGTGTCATTCTGACAGGCCGGTTATTAACTTCGTGAAAAGGTGAGTAACTAAGTTGCCGGTTAACCGGTTCACCATGAGAGGTGAAACGGTTAACCAATTAAGGTGAAACGGTTCAGGCGCGAAGTGCGTAGCGGAGGTACAGCGCTCCGTCCAACTCGAGGGCCCAGACGAGGGACATCGCGCACAGCTCGGCGAGCTCGGGTCCGGCGGTGATCGCCGGCGCGGTGCCGCCGCCGGTGAGCTTCGGCGCCAGCGACAGGAACAGCTCGTCGACCAGGTTCTCCTGCAGGAGCGCCCCGAACAGAGTGGGGCCGCCCTCGCACAACAGCGTGCGCACGTCGTAGGCCGAGCGCAGCCGGCGCATCATCGTGGTGAGCGTGAGCTCGCCGGGGTCGAGGCGAACCAGGTCGACCGCGGCGGCCAGACCCGAGCTGTCAAGCGCGGCGGGCGTGAACACGACCACGCGGGAGCCGGGATCGGTGAACAGCGGGATGCCCGTGGGCACGTCACCGCTGCGGGTGAAGACGACGGACAGCGGCTCGGGATGCAGGCCCGACGCGGCGCGGCGCTCTCGGCGTTCGGGGTCGCGGACCATCCGCCCGTAGCGCTCGGCCCGCAGGGTGCCCGTGCCGGCCATGACCGCGTCGACGCGCTCGCGCAGACCGTGGAACAGCTCGCGGTCGGCTTCGTCGCTCAGCCAGCGCGACCGGCCGCGGAAGGCGGCGTGCCCGTCGGCGCTGGCTACGAAGTTGACGATCGTGTAGGGACGGTCCACGAGCGCCCTGGGCTCCAGGTCCAGCTCGGCGACCAGGCTGCGCACGTCGATCGCCCCGGGCGCGGGGAACAGCCGGCGCAGCGGCGGCAGCGGATCGGGGGAGGGTGGGCCGGGAGGCATACCGTGATAAATACACCCCTAGCGCGAACCGCGCTCTTCGAGGGAGGGAGGCAGCACCCATGCTCGACTGCACCTATCGCGTCCAGATCCCGCACCACGCCGGTCAGCTCGCGCTGGTGGCGGGAGCGATCGCCGATGGCGAGGGGTTGATCGGCGACGTGGTCACCGTGTCGCTGGGCCGTGAGCATTCGGTTCGCGACATCACGGTCGAGGTCCGCGACACCGCGCAGGCCGGTCAAATCGCCACGCTCGTCGAGGCCCTTGACGATGTCCACGTGCTCTGGCACCAGGACCGCGCGCTGCTTCGCCACGTCGGCGGCAAGCTGCGGATCGATGCGTGCTGGCCGGTGCGGACCGTGCAGGAGATGCGCGACGTGTACACCCCGGGAGTGGCTCGGGTGTGCACGGCGATCGCCGATCAGCCGGAGCTGGCCTCGCGCTACACGATGATCTCGCGCAGCGTGGCGATCTGCACCAATGGCACGCGGGTGCTGGGCCTGGGCAACATCGGGCCGGTGGCCTCGATGCCGGTGATGGAGGGCAAGGCTGTCTTCTACGACCAGTTCGCCGGGATCTCGGCCATGCCGATCCTGATCGACGCCACCGACGTCGACTCGTTCGTCGACACCGTGGTGCGGATCGCTCCGACGTTCGGCGGGATCCACCTCGAGGACATCTCGGCACCGGAGTGCTTCGAGATCGAGCGGCGGCTGATCGAGGCGCTCCCCCAGCCGGTGATGCACGACGACGTGCACGGCACCGCGGTGGTGTCGCTGGCGGCTGCCGTCGTGGCGTGCCGGTACGCCGGGATCGAGCTGGCCGCGGCCACGGTGGGCCAGCTCGGGCTCGGCGCGGCCGGCTACGGGATCGCCTCGCTGATGGTCGAGGGAGGCGTGAAGCGCGTGATCGCGTTCGATCCGCTCGAGGCCTCTCACGCGCGCGCCAGCGCCCACGGGATCGAGATCTCGACCATGGAGCAGGTCATGGCCGAGGCCGACGTGGTGGTCGCCACGACCGGGCGAAAGGGCCTTATCGATCCGGCGATGATCCGCCCCGGCCAGGTGATCCTGGCGCTGACCAATCCGGACCCCGAGATCGATCCTGAGCTGGCCGAGGCGGCCGGTGCCGCATTCGCCGCCGACGGACGCAGCGTCAACAATGTCCTGGGGTATCCCGGGATCTTCCGCGGCGCGCTCCAGGCGGGCGCGGCCGCGATCAACGTGCAGATGAAACTGGCCGCCGCTCAGTCCATCGCCGAGCTGGCGCGGGGCGAGGAGCTCGTCCCCAACGCGCTCGATCAGCGGGTGCACGACGCCGTCGCCGAGGCTGTCAGGAAGGCCGCGATCAAGAGCGGGATCGCCCGGCCCGAGCGCGCCACCACCGAGCTCTGAGCACGCCGGGGGACGTTCGCCTCGCGGCGTGCAAAACGGTTACGCTGCCCACGCCATGGACCTGAGGCAGCTCGATCGCGGGGAACTGGTTGCCGTGCTCGGCGGCGCGATCCTGGGCGTGTCGGTGTTCCTCGCCTGGTTCACGCTGGGCGACAAGTTCACCGTGCTCGGCAGCTGCCGCGGGCCGAACACCTCGTGCTCCGCCTGGAGGTCGATGATGATCATCCGCTACCTTCTGCTGGTCACCGCGGCCGCTCCGCTCGTGCTGGCCTGGATCATCATCCGGGGACACGCTCTGTCCTGGCCCAGGGGGGAGATGACCGCGATCATCGCGATCGCCGCGCTCACATTCACGGTGTTCCGGGGCGTGATCGACCGCCCGGGCACGCCGCCGGGACAGATCAGCATCAGCTACGGCTGGTGGATCGGGCTCGTCGGGGGGCTGCTGATCCTGGTGGGCTCGGTCTTCCGGGCCAAGGAGAGCGCCACCACCCGCAAACCGCCGGGGCTGCCATGAGCCTCGGTCACGAGCACGTCCGGGTCGATCGCAACCTGGCCCTCGAGCTGGTCCGGGTGACCGAGGCCGCCGCGCTCGCCTCGGCGCGCATGGTGGGTCGCGGCGACAAGGAGGGCGCCGACCAGGCCGCGGTCGATGCGATGCGCCACGTGCTCGAGTCGGTGTCGATGGACGGCGTGGTCGTGATCGGCGAGGGCGAGAAGGACGAGGCGCCCATGCTCTACAACGGCGAGCAGATCGGGGACGGCTCCCCGCCCCAGGTCGACATCGCGGTCGACCCGCTCGAGGGAACTCGCCTGACCGCGCTGGGCATGCCGAGCGCGATCTCGGTGATCGCGCTGGCCGAGCGCGGATCGATGTTCAACCCCGGTCCGATCGTGTACATGGAGAAGATGGTCGGCGGCCCCGAGATCGCCGACCTGCTCGACCTCGACCGCCCCCTTCCCGAGACCCTGGGGCTGATCGCCGAGCGCAAGAAGATCGACATCCGCGACGTGATGGTCGTGATGCTCGACCGGGAGCGCCACCAGGAGGCGATGGAGCAGGTTCGCGACGCCGGCGCCCGGGTGCGCCTGATCATCGACGGCGACGTGTCGGCGGCCCTGCTCGCGGTCTCCGACAACAGCCCGGTGGACATCCTCTGGGGTATCGGCGGCACGCCGGAGGGCGTGATCACCGCGGCGGCCATCAAGTGCATCGGCGGCGAGCTCAAGGGCCGGCTGTGGCCGCGCAACGACGAGGAGAAGCAGGCCGCGATCGAGGCCGGCTACGACCTGGCCAAGGTGCTCGGCTGCGACGAGTTGGTCCGCAGCGAGGACGTGTTCTTCTCGGCGACCGGGGTGACCGACGGCGACGTGCTCCAGGGCGTGCGCTACCAGGGCGACCGGGGCGCCACCACCGAGTCGCTGGTCATGCGCTCGCGCTCTGGCACCGTGCGCCGGGTCTCGGCCCGGCACGACCGAACCAAGCTGCGCACGCTGACCGGCGTGCGCTACGGGTAGCCGGCCGGCAAGGCCCTTATCGGTGCACGCGCTCGCGCACGCGGGCGACCGCCGCGCGGACGTCGGCCTGCGGCACCGCGAAGCGACCCACCTTGGACTTGGCCAGGTCGAGGTGGGCCAGCGAGCGCAGGAAGGCGTGGGTGACCAGCACGTGGATGGCCGACTGGGTGACCTCGTACACGGGCACGCTGAACCCCACCGCGATGGCCGGGTAGAAGTTCGCCACTTCGACCTCGATGAGGATCCTGATCCGGCCGTTCGCGTCGCTTCCCAGGTGGGTGACGACCAGGGCCAGGAACCCGCAGCCCCGGCCGGAGCGGGCGACCAGCAGGCCGTCGCGGATCTGCCAGCGGACGCTGCCGTGCTCGCGGTCAACCACGTACTCGGGCGCGTCGAACCGCAGCAGCGTGAGCGGACGGCCGAGCAGCACCACCGATCGCTCGTTCTCGCCGTACACCACGCGAATCAGGCCGAGAGTCACGCGGGACAAAAAGCGCCAGTAGGTCCGGGCCAGGTTCTCGAGGTTGGTGGCGTTCCACAGCCGCCGGAAGTCCGGCTCGGCGAGAGTCAGCTCGGCCATCTGGGCCGAGCGGACCGCGCCGTCGGTGGCGATCACCGTGGACTTCGGGGCCGAGACGATCGCCGCCTGGGCAGGCGGTCGAGCGCGCCGCCGGCGCCGGGTGACGACCACGGCGCTCAGGGCGCCCAGCAGTGCCAGGAGAACGGGCACGACAGGATTGTCTCAGCGACGAGCCCTTAGTGCGCGAGCGGTTCGAGCGCCACGGTCTCGCCGGCCCCGATTTCGCCCTCCCCGGCGCCGATCAGGGCGAGGGCGTCGGCCCCCAGCAGCGAGGTGACGATGTGGGACCCCTGGGGGCCGTTCGGCGTGGCGACGAGCCGGCCGTTCTGGCGCTCCAGCCGAACCCGGACCGCCTGCTCGCGGTCGGAGTTGCGGGGCACGGCGGTGGCCAGCACCGCCTCGGACTCGAGCAGCCGCTCCGGGGCCCGGCCCTGGAGCGCGGCCATGGCGGGGCGCACGAACAACGAGAAGGTGACCACGGCGGACACGGGATTGCCCGGGAGGCCGAACACGAGCTGGCTCCCGCGCCGCCCGAACCAGGTCGGCTTGCCCGGCTGAAGCGCGACTCGCCAGAACACCTGCTCGACCCCGAGCTCGGCGAGGGCCGGCTTGACGTGGTCGTGGGGCCCGACCGAGACGCCGCCCGAGAGGATCACCACGTCGGCGCTCTGGAGCGCGCTGGCCAGCCCGGCCTCGGTGGCGGAGCGGTCGTCGGGCAGGCGCCCGGGCGGGGGGCAGCTGGCTCCCAGGTGCTCGGCCAGCGCGACCAGCATGGGACCGTTGGAGTTGTGGATCTCGCCCGGGCCGAGCGGTTCGCCGGCGGCCTTGAGCTCATCTCCCGTGGACAGGACCTGAACCCGGGGGCGCCTGGACACAGTGAGCCGGCCGGCCCCGGCCGCCACCGCGGCGCCCAGTTCGGCGGCGCCGAGAGCCGTGCCCGTCCGCAGGACGGTCGCGCCGGCGCGCATGTCCTCGCCCCGGTCGCGGATGTGGTCGCCCTCGCGTACGGGCGCGCGCGTGACGATCTCGCCCTCGCCGGCGTCGACGTTCTCCTGAGGGATCACCGCGGTGGCGCCGGCCGGGACCGCGGCGCCGGTCGAGATGCGGATCGCCTGCCCGGCGCCCAGGGGGTCGGTGGCCGGCGTCCCGGCACGGGACTCGCCGGCCACGGTCAGCCGGCGCTCGGCCGGACCGGGCGCGACCGCGTAGCCGTCCATCGCCGAGCAGGGAAACGGCGGCACGTCACCGGCCGCCTTGAGGTCCTCGGCGAGCACGCGGTCGAGAGCATCGGCGATGAGGAGCGGCTCACTGGCCAGCGGCTGGGTCGCGGCGAGGACCAGCTCGCGGGCCTGGGCGATCGTAAGTAGTGGGGGTGCCACAGCGTTCATTTTCCCGAACACGGAGATCGGACTCTCCGGATCGAGAATGCATGGACGCGATAGGTGGTAAAAGTGGCCCGATGGAGCGGGGTGTGCCACGCCGTAGACGGCCGAGGCCGGTCGTAAGCACGGGCGTGGAGGCGCTGCTCCTGCGCGGCGAGGAGCTGGCCAAGGGCTGGCTGCTGGCGCTGGTCGAGGACGCGCCGCTCGATGAGGCGGCGGCGATCCTGGCCGGGGACGTGGCGCGCGACGGCCCGCGGATCTGCGAGGCGGTGGTGCGCGCACTCTACGACGAAGCCGATCTGCGACGGATCGAGTCCGAAGGCGTGCTCGAGCCGTTGGCCTCCCGGGCCGGCGAGCTGGCCGGCGCCCAGAGCGCCGAGGCTGCCGCCCACGCGGTCAGGGCGCTCGAGCAGGTCATGTGGGCGGCGCTGCGGGCGGAGCTCGCGCACACCGATCCCGACCTGCTCGTGGAGGCCGGCGAGCGGCTATCGCTGGTGGTCGACCTGGTCCTGGCCGCCGTGCTGCGCCGGCGCGACCAGAGTGGGGCATCCGCGCGCGAGCTGGTGCGAGTGGCGCCGCTCCGGGTGGCGCCGCCGGGCGAGGCGTTCGAGGAGAGTGGGACGGGCAACGGCGGGGATATGCGTGTGGAGGAGAGGGACGCACTGTGGGTCGGAGCGCTCCGGGACGAGATCGCGCGGGCCGGGCGAGCGTCGCTTCCCCTGTCGCTGCTGCTGGTCGAGCTCGAGGAGGCGGAGCGTTTGATGGCTGTCGAGCCGGATGCTGAGGCCAGCGCGACGTTCGGCCGGTTCGCGCAGGCGGTCCGGACGACGGTCCGTCGCCGCGACGTCCTCGCTTGCGAGACCGACAGCCGAGCCTGGATCATCGCGCGGGACACCGGCCGGGCCGGCGCCCAGGCGCTCGGATCGCGGATCGTCACCGCCGTGCCGGCCGAGGAGTCCTGGGGCGGCGCGCCGCTGACCGTCAGCGTGGGCCTCGCGGTTCTCGGCGAGGACGGCTACAACGCGGCCGCGCTGATCGACGCGGCCGAGCAGATGCGCTTCGCCGCCGGGGCGAGCGGAATCGGGATCGTCGGCGAGGCCGAGGACGACGAGGGCGCCGGGCCGCCGGAGCCGGGCCCGAGCCTGGTCAGCTGAACGCGGGGTTCGCTGGCGCGGGCGGGGTTACTGCGCCGCGGGTGCGGCTGCCGAGCCGGTGGCGGTCGGGGCGGCCGGGACCGAGGCGGCGCCGACGACCTCGGTGCCGGTCATACCCAGTGCGCGTCCGGTGGCCATCGTGAGGTCCCAGTTGGCGTGGTGGGCGTACGGCCCGCGGTCGATCACCGGAACCGTGATCACACTGCCGTCGTAGTACACCTGGACCTCGGTGCCACACGGGAGGGTTCGGTTGGCCACACCGAGCGTCCGCCGGCGCAGCGTCACCCCGCAGGCGGTCTTCTGTCCGTAGAAGCCGGGGCCGTACAGGGTGGCGATCGAGCGCTTGTAAACGGTGACCGACAGCGCCGGCGGCGAAGCGGCCGCGGTCGAGGCCTGGCTGCCCTGGAGCACGGCCCGAATGGTCAGCTGCCCGGCGCCCTTGGTGTGCCAGGTGGCGATGAACGTGCCGTTCGAGGCGGCGTGAACGACCGCCACCGGGACCCAGCTCGACCCGGGCGTCGCCGGAAGCTGGTCGATCTCGACCGCGGCGCCGGCATCACTCGCCGGCACGGTTCCGGTCACCGACACGCCGCTGCGCACGAACGCCGAGGCGGCCGACGAGATCGTTATCCCGTTGCTGGTCGCGCTCACGGTGCCCGTGCCCGACTGGACGTTGGGGTTCGTGCCCGACTTCGGACCGGTCCCGGCCCCGCCGCTCCCGGACCCGGCAGGCGCCGGCCCAGGCGAGCCCGGGGACCACGAGCATGCCGGCCGCGATGGCCAGCAGCGAAATCACATAGCGATTGGCGCGAGCTCCTGCGAGCAGCTTTCGGTCCTCTTTGTCCGCTTGGTGCCTACGGGGTGAGCTGACGGGCTCGCGCTTTGTCGGCGCTACGGTCCTTCGCGGGACCGATTCGCCCCTGCGGATCCGTGGATCCGCAAGTGGTTCCCCCGCCGACCGCCCGCGGACGGACGATCGCTCGGCGTTGAACGGCTCGGCATTCTAACCAGGCCGGCCGCCGAGTGTCTGGTATGTGAATTCGGCGGCGCGATGCGGGAGAATGTGCGGCACTTATGAGAAGTCCAGGCGGTTTCCTGCGGGAGCCGTTGCGGAGCTAGCCCTTTCCGCAGAAAAACTGGCGTCTGGGGCGCGGTCGTCCCTGCCCGAGTTCTCACGCCGCACAGGCGGCCGCGGCCGAGCGGCCACACCCCACTTATGTGGCCGTCTGGCCCGCTCAGGGCCGCGGCAGGCGGTCGACCACGCGGCGCAGCGCGCGGGCGCTCACCGACAGCCCGATCTCGGCCAGCTCGGCCGCCGCCTGGGCCGCCGTGCCCAGGAGGTGCCGTCCCGCGGCCGGGTCGGCCGGGCGGCTGGGTGAGGTGGGCGGTACGCCGGCGGGCTGGGCCGGCTGGCGTAGGGGCTGTGGACGGCGGCGGGTGGTGGCGCGCGGAGGGGCCTGCCCCGGCTCGGGCTTCTTGGCTGGCGGCGCCGGCTTGGCGGCCGCGGGCTTGCGAGCGCGTGCGGCAGTCTTGGTCGCCGTAGGCTTGGTGCCGTCAGCGGCACGGCTGGTCCCAGCCGGCGCGGCACGCTTGGCGCTGCGACGCTGGGGACGGCGACGCGGAAGGGCGCCGAGCACGTCAGAGGGGCGCTGCTCGCTCACCGTCGCACATGATGGCGCACCGCGGAAATGGCCGTCGCTCGGGCGCGCGCGAGCACGGGCGCGAGCAGACTCTTAGGAAAATCCGAGCAACGGCTGAAACCGCCGCTACCGTCGCGCGTATACATTGAGCTAGTCGGAGCGTCGGATGCCACGACGGGCGAATCGGAGCCGCTGCGATCCGGTCTGAAGGCCGGCGCCGGCCAAGCCAACCGCACCAAGCCCTCGCCTGCGCCCCGGCGGACTCGGAATTCGTTGACTTCAAAAAGTATAGCGTCTAGACTTCTCTTGCATGTTTAGATAGCGGGCGTGCGCCCTGGGGGGCCGTCCGTTAGCCCTAGCCCCATCCTCTCTCCCACTCAGGCCGGCCGAGTCCAGGCGCCGGCGGGTACGACGAGAAACGGAATCAGATGTCAGTAGCGGATCTGCAGGAACTCGAAGAGATCAAGGGCCTCGTCACCCGCGGCCAGCAGCTCGGCGTCCTGACCTTCGCCGAGATCGCCGGCGCGGTTTCGGAGCTCGATCTCGACGAAGCGGACGTCGAGGAGCTCCACGGCTTCCTCGAGCGCGCTGAGATCGAGCTGGTTGAGGAGCTCGACCCGGCCACCACGGCTGCCGACCTGGAGCGCGCGCCCGACAAGCGCGGCCGGCGCAAGCCCAAGACGGCCCTCGATCTCAAGCCGGACATGACGACCGATTCCCTTCAGCTGTTCCTGAAGGACATCGGCAAGGTGCGGTTGCTCACCGCCCAGGAGGAGGTCGACCTCGCCAAGCGCATCGAGCGCGGCGATCTCGACGCCAAGCAGAAGATGGTTGAGTCGAACCTTCGGCTCGTGGTCTCCATCGCCAAGAACTACCGCAACCAAGGCCTCCCGTTCCTGGACCTGATTCAGGAGGGAACGCTCGGGCTGGTGCGCGCGGCCGAGAAGTTCGACTACCGCAAGGGGTTCAAGTTCTCCACGTACGCCACATGGTGGATCCGCCAGGCGATCGCTCGCGCGCTCGCCGACAAGGCGCGGACGATCCGCATCCCGGTGCACGTGGTCGAGAAGCTCAACAAGATCGGCCGGGCCGAGCGCAAGCTGGTCACCGAGCTCGGTCGCGAGCCCACCGCGGAGGAGATCGCCGAGGTCACGGGGATCGAGCCCGAGGAGGTCGAGTCGATCAAGCGCTCGGCGCAGGCCCCGGTGTCGCTCGAGAAGCCCGTGGGCGACGAGGAGGAGTCCGAGTTCGGCCAGTTCATCGCCGACGAGCGGGCGGAGTCGCCCTACGAGCGGGCGGCCGAGATCCTCACCAAGGAGGCGCTGCGCGAGGCGCTCGAGAACCTCAGCTACCGGGAGCGGCGCGTGCTCGAGTTGCGCTACGGCCTCGGTGGCGAGCATCCGCGGACGCTCGACGAGGTCGGCCGGACGTTCAACGTCACGCGCGAACGGATCCGGCAGATCGAAAACCAGTCGCTCAAGAAACTGCAGTCTCTGGCCGAGGCGCAGAAGCTTCGGGACGTCGCTTAGGTTTTGCCCTCGAAGGGTGGTCGTTTGACGGGACCGCGCGCGAGTCCCGTCAACCGACCAGCCCTCCGAGTCCTGGACTGGCGAGCGGACGATCGTCAGCCGCCGTCCAGGGTGCGTTTCTCTCGCTAAAGCCATGGGTCGCGCAGGTCGATGCGGGGAGGGATGTTCGATCTCCACGAGGCGCTTCGCTATATCGTCGAAAACGAGGGTTCGGACCTTCATGTGAAGGTGCCGGCGCGCCCGATGGCGCGCTTCCGCGGGGCGCTGGAGCCGCTGCCGCAGTACACCGACTCGCTCACCCCGGCTGACACCGAGGGCGTGCTCCGCCAGATGCTCGCCGATCACGCCGACAAAGCCGCGGCCTTCGACACCGACAACGAGATCGACTTCTCCTACACGGTTCCCGATCTGGCCCGGTTCCGCGTTAACGCGTTCCGGCAGCGCGGATCGGTCTCGATCGTGGCTCGAGTCATCCCGTTCACGGTCAAGACCGTGGATGAGCTCGGGCTGCCGACGGTGATCGAGACGATCGCCGAGGAGGAGCGGGGACTGATCCTGCTCACCGGCACAACCGGCTCCGGGAAGTCGACCACGCTGGCGGCGATCATCAACCACATCAACCGGACCAAGGCGCGGCACATCGTCACGATCGAGGACCCGATCGAGTACCTGCACCGCGACATCAACTCGATCATCAACCAGCGCGAGGTCGGGATGGACACCGCCTCCTTCGGCCGGGCCATGCGGCGCGTCCTGCGTCAGGACCCCGACGTGATCCTGATCGGCGAGATGCGCGACGAGGAGACCGTGCGAACGGCCCTGTCCGCCGCCGAGACCGGCCACCTCGTGCTCTCGACCGTGCACACCCTGGACGCGGCCGAGAGCGTCAACCGAATCATCGACTTCTTCCAGCCGCACGAGCAGACCCAGGCGCGCGCGATGCTCGCCGGCACGCTCAAGGCCGTGGTCTCCCAGCGTCTGGTGCGGACGGCCGACAGGGCGGGCCGCGTCGCGGTCTGCGAGATCCTGCGGATGACCGGCCGCGCCCGCGACATGATCCTCGACCAGAACCAGACCGACCGCCTGCGCGAGGTGATCGCCGAGGGCGAGTACTACGGGATGCAGACCTTCGACCAGGCCCTTCTGCACCACGTGAAGGCCGGCCGGGTCACCATGGAGGACGCGGTCCAGGCCGCCTCGAGCCCCCACGACTTCAAGCTGCTGGTCGCCGGCGACGGTCGCACGGCGACCTCGATGGACGACCTGACCCACTCCGGGCGCGACCACGAAGTCTCCGCTCCCGCTCCCACACTCGCCCCGCCGGTCACCGAGCCGGCGCCGGTGATGGCCTCGGCGCCGTCCAACGGCCGCCCCTCCGCGCCGCCGCCCGGCCTGCTCGGCTAGACGATCGATTCCACGGCCGTCCGGGCCGGGAACCCGACAAACCTGCCGCTCGGCATCCGTCGCGGCTCGACTGCGGGAACCTCGGGATGAATGCTGTCGCGCTTGGCGGAAACTTCCCACTCGACGCTCCTCGCCGATCGAGTGGGCGGATCGGCGTACCACAGCCGACAGAACTACCGTTCGGCGCGGGCGGGTGCCAAGCGGGCAATTTGTCGGGTTTCGACCCTCCCTGTGGGCCGCGGGGAGGCTCTGAGTCAGCCCAGTGGTCGAATCAATCGTCTAGCCCCGCCGCTCGAGACGCCGTTCGGCCTCGACGCCTTGCCTGGGTCACCTTGCTGACACGCGGGGTGGTGCGCGCCCGTATACGCTGGCGCGCTGACACAGCTTGCAATGGGGCGTGGAGAAAAGAGAGGTACGAATGGTGCGTAGGACACGTCGATTGGTGTCCGGGTTTGGTCTACTGGCGGTGGCGATTGCCCTGTGCCAGCTGGCCGGCTCGGCGGCGGCCACGGCTCAAGGCCAGGCCGCGACACAGCGGGTGATCATCGTCCTGAAGAACCAGGAGAAGAGCCTGCCTCCGACCCGGGCGGACATTGGCAATCGCCGCAGCGCGATCGCGATCACCCAGGCGCCGATCACCAGTCAGCTCCAGAACTCCGGCGCCCAGAGCATCCACTCCTACGACGTGGTGAACGCCGTGTCGGCGAAGGTCTCCTCGAGTGAGGTGTCCCAGCTCAAGTCCGACCCGGCGGTCAGCCAGGTCGTGCCCGACCAGATCATCCACCTGGCTCCGCCGACCGCACAGACCGCGGGGACCGGCGCGACCACGACTCCCGGAAACCTTCCGCTTCCGGGCGCGTGCTCAACCGACCCGCGGGCGCCCCAGCTCAACCCGCAGGCATTGGAGACGATCAACGCTGACTCCGACAACTCCCGCGCCAGGACGGCCCGCTCGCTTGGGCTGACCGGCGCGGGCGTCAGCGTCGGGTTCATCGCCGACGGTCTTGACCCCAACAACCAGGACTTCATCCGGCCCAACGGCCAGCACGTCATCACCGACTACAAGGACTTCAGCGGCGAGGGCACGAACGTGCCCACGGGCGGTGAGGAGGAGTTCGGCGACGCTAGCTCGATTGCGGCGCAGGGCACCCACACCTACAACGTCCAGGGCTACAGCGCGCTCGGACCGAAGACCAACTGCTACATCCGAGTCGAGGGCGTGGCCCCCGGCGCCAGCCTCGTCGCGCTCGACGTGTTCGGGAGCGAGGACGCCGGCTTCAACTCCGAGATCATGCAGGCGATCGACTACGCCGTGTCGACCGACCACGTCAACGTGCTCAACGAGTCGTTCGGCAACAACTTCTTTCCCGACGACCAGGCCAGCCTCGATCTGATCAAGCAGGCCAACGACGAGGCGATCGCGGCGGGCACGACGGTGACGGTGTCCAGCGGCGACGCCGGCGTGACCAGCACGATCGGCACGCCGTCCACCGACCCGCAGGTGATCTCCGCGGGCGCCACCACGACCTACCGGATCGATGGCCAGGACGGCTACGGCGGCGCGCAGTTCCCCGGCATCACCGGGTGGCTCGACAACAACATCAGCTCCTTCAGCTCGGGCGGCTTCGACCAGAGCGGCCGTACGGTCGACGTGGTCGCGCCGGGCGAGCTCAACTGGGCGCTGTGTTCGAGGAACACCGCGATGTACTTCGAGTGCTTGAGCCTTGCCGGTAACCCGACCCCGGTCCTCGCCTTCGGCGGCACCAGTGAGTCGGCGCCGCTGACCGCGGGCGAGGCGGCCCTGGTCATCCAGGCCTACCGTCAGGCCCACGGGGGCGCGACGCCCTCGCCAGCGGTTGTCAAGCAGATCATCACCAGCACGACCGACGACATCGGCGCGCCCGCCGAACAGCAGGGCGCCGGCCTGATCGACGCCTACAAGGCTTCGCTGGCGGCCGAGTCCTACGGGAACTCCTCGCAGCGATCGAACGGCAACGACAACACGTTGCTCACCAACGCAAACCAGCTGAATGCCTCGGGTCGCCCCGGCAGCCGCCAGACACTGACCGATACGGTCACCAACAACGGCAGCCGCTCGGAGACGCTGTCGCTGTCGACCCGCGCGATCGGCGCCTACCGGTCGCTGAAGAGCGGGACGGTTGTGCTCAGCGACACCGCCAGCCGGCACATCGTCGACTACCAGGGTGTCAACGACAACTACGAGCCGTTCAAGTTCAACGTCCCAGCGAACCAGGATCGGCTCAACGTGTCGGCGGCGTTCCAGAACGCCGGCAACAACCTGACCGACCCGGCGCTCCATGCGCGTGTCCGAATCACGCTGGTCGACCCGCGTGGGAGGCTGGCCGAGTACTCGGTCCCGCAGGGCGACGGCAACTACGGTGATGTCCAGATCACCGAGCCGATCGCCGGCCAGTGGACCGCGTACGTCTGGAGCCGCGACTCCAAGGACGGCGGCACCACCGGTCAGGTGGTGGTCGGGGCAAGCTCGGCCAGGTACACGAGCTTCGGCACGGTCAGCCCCTCGCACGTGCGGCTGGCGCCGGGGCAGTCGGTCCCGGTCCGGCTCACGGTCACGACGCCGAGCTCGCCGGGCGATGCCGCGGGCTCGATCCTGCTCTCGAGCCGTGGTCAGACGCAGAGCACGATCGCGGTCACGCTCCGGAGCCTGATCCCGACTGGCCACGCTGTGTTCAACGGCGTGCTGACCGGCGGTAACGGCCGGGAGTTCCAGGCCGGCCAGATGTTCACGTATCAGCTCAACCTGCCCGCTGGGCAACCCGAGCTGAATGCGACGGTGACGCTGGCAGACAACCCGAACAACGTGTTCGATGCCTGGCTGGTCAACCCGTCCGGCGAGGCGCAGGCATTCGCCGAGAACACCATCCCGATCTCCAACCCGCCGACCAACGTGCTGGGCACACAGCTGCACGTGCCCTCGCCGCAGGCCGGGACCTGGACGCTGATCGTGCTGTTCGCGCCTCAGGTGTCCGGGATGGCGCTGTCGGAGCCGTTCACGGTGACGACCAACCAGGACCCCGTCCCCGTGCAGTCGAGCCTGCCGAACTCTCGGTCGACGAAGCTGACCGGCGGCCAGCCGCAGACGTTCAACGTCACGGTCCACAACAACGGGCCCGATCCCGAGGTGTACTTCCTCGACGCCCGGTCCCCCGGCACAACGACGGAGACACTGGCCCCAACGGCCGGGACCAGCGACACCGTCAAGGAGCCGAACAGCCTGGCCAACCCGAACCCGGTGCCGGAGTACCTCGTGCCGTCGCACACCACGACGCTTGACGAGCAGGCCAGCACCACGGGACCGCAGCCGATCATGTTCGACAGCTCGGGCCCGGCCGGCGACCCTGACCTCTCCTCGAACTCGGGCAGTCTCGCCTCGCTGGCGTTCTCGGCCGACCCGATCGAGCAGGGACTGTGGTCCGTTGTGCCGGTGGAGGTCGGACCGTTCGGCGCGAACCCCGGTCCGAGCGAGACCGCGACCACGTCGGCATCCGTCACGACCGCGGCGTTCGACAACGACGTCAGCTCGCCCACCGGCGACCTCTGGCAGACCAGCGCCGACCCGAACGCACCGTTCAACCCGGTGGTGGTCGAGCCCGGCCAGAGCGCGACCATCCCGGTCACAATCACGTCGAGCGCGCCGTCGGGGTCGACGGTCAGCGGCACGCTGTACGTCGATGACTCGTACTTCCTCCTGTACGAGTTCTTCAACGGGATCAACGGCAACGACGTCACGTCGATCCCATACACCTACACGGTGAAGTAGCGAGTTTGGCTGCCGCCCCCGCTGCGGGGGGCGGCAGCTTTACTTCAGTTGGTGAAGCATTGCGCTAGAATGGGCGTTGGATGATTATTTCCAACGAAACCTGTCCGGTTTGCCGAACGGCCGAGATCGTCTGTGGCAAGTGGACGCTTCTCGTGATCCGCGACTTGGCCGAGGGCCGCTCGCGGTTCTGCGAGCTCGAGCGCTCGCTGCACGGCATCAGCCCGCGCACGCTGTCGCTCCGGCTGCGTGGCCTCGAGGAGGAGGGGATCGTCGAGCGCCAGACCTTCCCCGAGGTTCCACCCCGGGTCGAGTACGCGTTGACCGACAAGGGACGCGCTCTCGTTCCGCTGATCGAGGACATGCGGACCTACGGGCTCACGTGGCTGTTCGAGGACTGCGAGGAGCCGGCCTCGGACGCCGAGTCGGCCCCGGACGCCGAGCGCGAGCCGGCGATCGCCGCGGTCTGATCGCGCCTGAACTTCAATGCGGATCGCGCTGTCCGCAGATGAGCTGACCGGCATCGCCTCGGCGATTCCCGAGGAGCTTCGCCGGCGTGGGCACGAGCCGGTGCTCCACGGCGCCTACGCGTCGGACCGCGAACGTCGCGACTGGGCCTGGGCCAGCGAGGTGGCGGCCCGGGACGTGGCCGAGGGCCGGGCCGAGCAGGCGATCGTCGCGTGCTGGACAGGGACCGGCGCCTCGATCGCGGCCAACAAAGTTTTCGGGATCCGCGCGGCGTTGTGCGGCGATGCGGCGACCGCGTCGGGGGCGCGTCGCTGGAATGACGCCAACGTGCTCGCGTTGAGCCTCCGCGCGACCTCGCAGGCCGAGCTCGAGGAGATCCTCGACGCCTGGTTCGCGAGTGGGGCGAGCGACGAGGCGGACGATGTCCAGAACATCGCGCACCTGACCGTGATCGAGCGGTCCTGAGCGCTGCGGGTCAGCGGACGACGATGAAAGCGCCCGACCCGATCACGTGCCCATAGCGCCCGGCGCTGCGCTTCCCGAACCCGGGCCACACGAACCAGCGATACCGCCCCGGCGTCAGCCGATACCGCCGGCCGTCGAACCGCCAGCGTTGGCGAAGCTGCAGGGTCGCATGGGTCGGCCACCTGCTCAGCAACTTGCCTCGGTGGTACAGCTGTACGTTGTAGTAGCTCGCGCCCGGCACCGGAGTCCAGCTGAGCAGCGGCGGAGCCGACAGGCTGGCGTCGTTGATCGGCGAGAGCAGCCGAGGGCCCGGGGTGGCCAAGATGGTCCGGACGGTCGCGTTCCCGGCCTGATCCTGTGCCGTGATCGTGTATGTGTAGTGGACGCCGTTACGAACGCGGCGGTCCATGTAGCCGCCCGCGTCTCCGTCGTAGACAAGTGCGGCAGTGCGGGCGCCGGCCTGGCGCGTGACGGTCACCCGGGCCGTCGGGGCGATATCCCCGCCGATCTGCCAGCTCAGCGCCACGCTCTTGTCGGCTGGGCTCGCAATGGCGCTTACCGACGGCGAGGTCACGTCGTAGGCGAACGGCGCGCTGGTGGCGGTCACCGTCTTGCCGGCGTTGTCGACACAGGTCGCCGAAACGATGGCGCTCGTGGTATCCGGGCCCGCGTACGTGGTCGGCGTGCACGAGGCGATGCCCGAGAACGCGCTGGCGCTGGGGGTGCCGGTGACGGGGTGGTTGTACCAGCCGCCAGCGTCCGGGGGGCGGGATGGGGCGACGGTGGCGGTAGGGGAGGAGAGTTCGACGCGGATGAAGAAATAACGCGTGTCGCTTCCGCCCTGAACGGTCGTAATGCAATAGGCCCAAGGCGGGAGGTCGAGGGGGTTTCGGACCCAGGCTGACTGGTCGGTGTCCTGGTTGTACGCCTGAGTCGCGCACCCGCCCGCGTTCGTTCCGCCGCCTAGATCCCAGCTGACGGTGACGGGCTTCGTGTACCAACCGCTGCCGCAGTTTGGTTGGCCGTTGCAGAGCGGAATTGGCTGGCTCCAGGCCACCGCCGGCGCCACCATCACCGACACCGCGATCAGCGTCACCCATAACGCGAGGCGCCTCATCGCGGCTGTCTCCCAACGCGCTTGAGCCTCCGCCGCAATGTGAGGCTCGAGACGGCGAGCAGGACCATCGCTAGCGAACTCAGCAGCAACAGACCGCCGTCGGGATGGGTCGTCGCGCCGGCCGGCAATATGCCCGGTGTCAGCCGCAGCAGGTCTTTGGCCACGAACGACAGCGGAAACGCCAGTGACAACCGACTAGTGCGTGGCGGCGGTGCGTGACGGGCCCGCCTGCGGTCGCGCGTGGCCGGTTGGGCGTGGTGCGGGCCGGAACTGGTCGTACGTGGCGTTACCGCCGGGACGCCCGGGCGGTCGGAGGTCGTGACGGTGCGCTGCGCCGCCAGGGTCACGCGTGCGGGGCGCAGTACGACAACCGAGGGGCGCGTCGACGTTGTCGACGGCCGAGTGAGGCGCGGCTGCCGCGATGTCGCCGACGGAGCGGCATCAGGTCGCGGAATTGGTGCTGCCGGAGCCTTCTGCGGCGCGGGATCCGGCGCCGCGCGGTGGGAGTTGGCGCTCGCGGCGGAAGGCATTAGACCGCCGATCAGCAGCGTGGCGAAGACCACCGGCGCCCCTATTCGGGCGAGCCTGCCAGCGACCCAAGAACCAGCATCAGTCTGCCCCCGGTGCCGCTGATTGAGACTTTTTGGTCCAATACGCAACGGCCCTTCCTGCTTTCTACATATTGCTTGGTAAAGCGAAGGATACCCTCCTTGAACCGGCGGATCAACGCTCCTCCTGCGGGCGAACACGGCGAGAAACGCGGCGCCGGCCAAGGCAAGCAGCAGAGCGATGATCGTCATTTGGAACCCGTTCGCTGCACTCTCGACTGACTGCGTTGCGGTCCTCGCCGCAGGGTGCGTTGGAGACGACGCCCGGAGGTGGCGGCGATGCGGCGCGAGGTGGCGGCGATGCGGCCGCGGATCGCAGTTGCGACCGCTGCGGTCGGACGCGCATCGCCGAATGTCTTCGCTGCGGTCGCCATTTGCAGCGCACGCCAACGCCGTCCCGGCTCCCGGCGGCTCACCGGCGCGACCGCACGCTCCGTCGGCTGGATGGTCAGGATCGCGAGCCCGGCCCCGTCCGGCGACCCGAGCACCCGAATTGTGGGCAAGGCGACGGTTCCCGGGGTGGGACGCGTAGCGGGCGACCCGGCTTCCGACGGGCCGGATGTCGCCACCGGCAGAGAAGCCGGCACGGGGCCGGGCGCCGGCGCAGATGCCGGCGCCCCCGCGGGTTCTGGCGCAGACGGGGGGCCCGGTCCGGCTGCGGGCGGGATCTCTGACGGCGGTCCCGTGCCCAGGGGAATCGTGACCTGGGTGCTCGTTGTTTGGGACTGGGTGGAATCCCAGCACTGCGCGAGACACCCGATCTGCACCTGCCAGGTGCTCTGCTGCACGACCGCGACTGTGGCCGGTGGCAGACCCGTCCGACGATCCAGCTCCCTCGACCACGAGGACCATGGTGGTGGACTGCTCAGCCTCCTGTACCTGCTGCGTATCGACGCAGTAGAAGAGGCAGCCGATCTGGAGCTGCCAGCTCTGCTGCTGGGCCTGTTCTACGACCTGCGCGTTGGGCGCGGTGGCCGGCGTCGACTGGAGCAGTGCTGGCGGGGTGGCTGCGGCCGGTGGGAGCTGCACGGTGGTGCGCTCTGCAACGCGATCTGCGTCTGCGCGGCGGCCGGCCCTCCCTCCTGCAACTGGCAGCTGAATTGATCGACGAGGCTCTGCTCGGCCGCTGGGGGGAGCGGTTGGGGCGTCGGATCGGAGGGCGGGATGAGCGAGCTCAGCTCCGAGAGCACGAGCTGGGTGAGCGCGGACGTCGAGGGATCGGTCTTGGTCGTGCCGAAGCAGTCCGACTGGCATCCGAGCTGGATCTGCGTGGTCGTGCTCGTGACCTGGGACGTCGACTTCGTCTCGAGGGCGCTCGCCTGCTGCCAGAGATGCCCATGGACTGGACTGTCGTGGTCGTCTGCGACGGCGACCTGCACCTGGGTCACGCCCTGACAGTGGGACGTGCAACCCGAAATCTGTATCTGGACGATGGTCTGGTGGTAGCGCTCGTGGTCACCGACGAGGCGGGGCTGGTGGCGGGGGTGGTGGGGTCGGCGGCGTGGCCGGTGGCGGGGGTGGGGTTGGCGTTGGCTGGGGCGCCGGCGTCGTGGTGGCCGGCGTGGCGCGGGAGCGCTCGGAGTGGGTGGCGGTGGCGCGGGTGGTCGGAGTGGGGGGCCGGGCGTCGGCGTGGTGGGCGGGGGCGGTGGGGTTGGCGGCGTGGCTGGTGGCGGGGGTGGTGGGGTTGGCGGCGCGACCGGTGGCGGGGGCGTGGGCGCGGTTGACGTCGCCGGTGCGGGCGGTACCGGGACCGGCGCCGAGGGCGGTGCGATCGCGGTTGTGGAAACCGAAGCGCCCCCGGGCGGCGCCGGAACCGCGACCGGGCCGCCCGCTGGCTGGTCGGCCCGCGCCGGCGCGGCGACGCCGAGCGTCAAGACCGCCGCGACCCCCATCTTCGAGTCGTGAGTTGTATCGCGGCGCCGGCCACCCGGCCGGCGCGCCTCGACGCGCCGGCCAGGTGATACCGATTGGCTCCCGCCCATCGCGACCGGGCGGGAGCGCAGCTCAGCTGCTGCTCTGATTCTGACCCCCGTTCTGGTTGGTCCCGGCGTTGTTGCCGGCCATGCTCGAGGCGCCGTTGGTCGCTCCCTGGTTGGCGCTGTTCGAGCCGCCGGACACGTCACCCCCCGCAATGGTCACAGGCACGTTGGCGTTCACCGCGTTTTGATTGGCGTTGGCGCACGAAGCGGCCAACTGAGCCGTGAGCGCCTTCTGATCGCTTAGCTGGGCCTGTCCGGAACCGCCGCAGCCGATCTGGCAACTGGAGCCGGCGGATTGGGTCTGGGTGTTCGTCTGGTTGGTGCCAGCGTTGTTGCCTGCGCTGCTGTTGGCGCCGTTGGTCACGCCCTGGTTGGCGCTGTTCGAGCCACCCGAGGCGTTACCGCCCGCGATCGTCACCGGCACGTTGGCGTTCACCGCGTTCTGGTTGGCGTTGGCCGCCGACAGAGCCCCTTGCAACGTGGCGGCACCCTGGCTCGAGAGCTGGGCCTGCCCGGAGCCGCCGCAGCCGATCTGGCAGCTGGAGCCGGCGGATTGGGTCTGGGTGTTGCTCTGGTTGGTGTTCGCGTTGTTGCGTGCGCTGCTGTTGGCGCCGTTGGTCGCGCCCTGGTTGGCGCTGTTCGAGCCGCCAGAGGCGTTACCGCCCGCGATCGTCACCGGCACGTTGGCGTTCACCGCGTTCTGACCCGCGTTCGCGCTCGAGCCCGCCAACTGGCCGGTGAGTGCCTTCTGCGCGCTGAGCTGGGCCTGCCCGGCGCCGCCGCAGCCGATCTGGCAACTGGAGGCGGCGGATTGGGTCTGGGTGTTGGTCTGGTTGGTGTTCGCGTTGTTGCCGGCCTTGCTCGAGGCGCCGTTGGTGACGCCCTGGTTGGCGCTGTTTGAGCCGCCCGAGGCGTTACCGCCCGCGATCGTCACGGGAGCGTTCCCGTTCACGGCGTTCTGGTTCGCGTCGGCACCGGACAGTGCGCCCTGGAGAGTGGCCGCACTCTGGCCGGCCAGCTGCGCCTGTCCCGACCCGCCACCGCCGGCGGACGGGCCGCCGCTCGGATCCGACTGGGTCTGGGTGTTGGTCTGGTTGGTGCCGGCGTTGTTGCCGGCCTTGCTCGAGGCGCCGTTGGTGACGCCCTGGTTGGCGCTGTTCGAGCCGCCCGAGACGGCTCCGCCGGCGGTTGCGACCGGAGCGTTGCCGTTGACCGCGTTCTGGTTGGCGTTGGCCTTGGAGCCAGCCAGCTGACCGGTCAGCGACTTCTGCCCGCTGATTTGCGCCTGTCCCGACCCGCCGCTTCCGACGGATGCGCCGCCGCTCGAGGCTGACTGGGTCTGGGTGTTGGTCTGGTTGGTGTTCGCGTTGTTGCCGGCGCTGCTGTTGGCGCCGTTGGTCGCGCCCTGGTTGGCGCTGTTCGAGCCGCCCGAGACGGCTCCGCCAGCGATGCCGACCGGCGAGTTGCCGTTGACGGCGTTCTGCTGGGCGTGGGCCGACGAGAGTGCCGCCTGCAGGGTGGCCGCCGCCTGCCCCGCGATCTGCGCCTGACCGGCGCCACCCGATCCGGCGTTGCCTGGGCTGCCGCCCGCCATCGCAGTCGCCGGCAAGGCGAGCGCGGCGATGCTTACGGCGGCAGCAATCAACTTCGATCTCATTGCTGCAACTTTCTGTTGGTTTTCAGCTGGTCACCGTGCTCGGGCACTGGCCGCGAGCGACGGTCAAAGATCTGCTCTGAAGATCTCCAGCGGTTAACCAGGGCGCTCGAGCCGTAAGACGAGCAGCGCCGACCGCCACCGGCCGAGCTCCAAGGCCAAGAGCCCGGGTAGCGGTGCGCGCATGCCGTACAGGGCAATAAGCACGAGAAGAGCAGCGGTGCCGGCGCCGGCCGCGCCGGCCGTACCGCCGCCTGTGGCCCCCTCGGCTCCCGCCGGCGGCAGGGAGCTGGGGACCGGAAGCCTCACCACCGGAGTGTTCGTTACAGCGTCGCTCGCCGGGCGGCCCTCGGCGTGGGCTGGTGACCGCGAGGAGCCGTGGGCGACTGCTCGCGGGTGCGGGGTCACGACCGCCTTGCCGGAAACCGGCGCGGCACGGTGTGACCACGCCAGAGGGCTCGCGGCGACGGCAAACGCAGCGGCGCGCGGCCGCGTGCTGTGAGCGCGGCGGCGCCTCCGGTCGTGGCCTGCCGTTGCGCGTGCGCGCCGTGACCGAAGCCGCGTTCGGGCCGAGGTCCGGGCATGCACCGGATGGGGTGCCTTCGTCGGCGCGATCTCGGGCTGACTGGAAGGGGCGTCCGAACCAGCGCTCGCGGTCGCCGGAGCGAGAGCCGGGGTCGGCAAGGCGGGGGAAGCGCCCTCCGGCTGCCGGATACGAATGGCCGGGACCGGGACCGAGACGGCCGGGACCGATACGGAAACGGCGGGCACGGACGCCGAAACGGCCGGTACGGATATCGACGCCGCCGGCACTGACACCGACACCGCCGGCACTGACACCGATACCGCCGGTACTGACACCGACACCGCGGGCACGGACACGGCCGCGTCAGCCCGGGCGCGGGTCGGCGCGCCCAGCAGCACCAGCACCGCCACCACGATCGCCGCCGTGGCCCGCGAGCCCCAAGACTTTCGAAATAGATGATCAGCCATGATCAGCTTTCGCGGATTAAGGTGGACCGCTAAACGCGATTTGATCCATAAAAGCTGCGAATTCAGTGCTATCTCTGGTACGTTCGCGGTGATATCGGTCGCAAGGGGACGAGGCGACATCGAGGGCAAAGTTCATCTTCGGCCGGCCGTGGCGCCGGCACAGGGATCCACCGCTCCGGGATTGCCGGACGCTGAGAGGCAGGAGCTGGTGCGGGCTCATCTGCCGCTCGTGCGTGCCATGGCCCGGCGCTATGGCCGGCGAGGAGACCTGGACGATCTGGTTCAGGCTGGCTCAGTCGGCCTGGTCAAGGCCTCGAGCCGGTTCGACCCAGGCCGTGGCGTTGCCTTCGCCACCTTCGCCGCGCCGTCCGTCGAGGGCGAGATTCGCCGCCAGTTGCGGGAGCGGAACGGCGGCATCCGGATGCCGCGGGAGGTGCAGCGCATGAGCACTGAGTTGCGCCGCTGCCGCAGCGAGCTCGCTGCGTCGCTCGGCCGTGCGCCCGAGGTCCGGGAGCTGGCTGCGGCGCTCGACGCGGACGTAGGCGAGGTGGAGCGTCTGCTTGCCGCCGATGCCGCCCGCGAGCCGATGGTGCTGGGGACGGCGGATGCCGATGTGCCGGCCGACAGCGAGGCCCTGGACAAGAGCGAGTATCGCGTGCTGCTCGCCGGCGGCCTCCGGGCGCTCGCTCCCCGGGAACGCCGGATCGTCTTCCTGCGTTTCCACGCCGACATGACCGAGCGCCAGATCGCGCGGACGGTCGGGATCTCGCAGGCCCACGTATCGCGGCTGCTCGAAAGCGCGCTGACCAAGCTCAGGGCCGAGCTCACCCGCACCGCCGGCCGCGACGGCGCGGGTGATAGCACCGAAACGGTGGTGATATCGCCGGATTCCAGGTCTAATATCCACCCCGTGGGTGCGCAGAAGGGCGAGGGGGAGCGCGAAGCCGCCGCGCCGGCGGGGACGGCCGGCGAGTCCAGCCGGTCCTCCAGGTCGCGGGGGCCGGGCGATTACAGCGGGCGCATTCTCGTGCGGATGCCGAGCGAGCTCCACGCACAGCTGGCGGAGGCCGCCCAGCGCGAGGACGTGAGCCTCAACCGCTACGTCAACGATGCTCTGTCGAGTTCGGTGGACGGTTCTGGTTCGTGCGCGGAGGCCGCCACCCCACAAGCGGACAGCCGACCGGCACGTGGGCGGGCAGTCCGCCTCGCGCTGGCGACCAATCTGGCGGTCGTCGTGCTTGCAGCGATCGCCGCGGTCGTGCTGCTGGTGCTCGCCGTCCAGCGCGGCATCTGAAACTGCAAGGGCCCGTTCGCCATGCAGGAGCGCCGGCGGCGGGCGCGAACCGGCGGACGTGCGCAACACCACGCTCCACGGGATGATCGAGGCCTTCGCCACCGAGGCGGCGATGCAGCTCACGGCCGAGACCTCGTCGGGGGCGGAGGTCCCATTCGAGCTAGTCGAGACGGCCGGCGGCCCCCGGGGTCGCGTTCCGCTCTACTGCTACCGCCCGCTGACCGGAGACTTCATCCGCGAGCGGCTGGGCCTGCTGGCGGCGATGCCCACATACGCGCCCGCGCTCCGCGCCCTGAGCGGGCTGGACGGGGTGGAGGCCTACCTGCGCCAGCGTGGCGAGAAGCGGATCCCGGCCGAGCCGCGCGAATGCGCCGACGCGGCGCTGCGGGTGTTCCTGTCCGTCGTGTTCGCCGAGCGCACCGAGTTCGGGTTCGACCCCGACCGGTTCGAGGCCGCCTACGAGGAGCTCGAACGGGCCGTCTACGAGGGCCGGGCGGTCACCACCGTGGTGG
The DNA here is from genome assembly GCA_963834675.1 of uncultured Solirubrobacterales bacterium. GTDB lineage: Bacteria > Actinomycetota > Thermoleophilia > Solirubrobacterales > Solirubrobacteraceae > Palsa-465. The sequence continues at coordinate 452,461 of CAWICS010000004.1, read as the reverse complement.
CGCCGCTGCTCGGGATCGCGCTCGATGCCGAGACGACCGAGATCGCCCTCGGGGACGGCCTCTCGCTCGTGCGAGGCGACGCGCTCGACGGGGCCCCATCCGAGGCGGTCTGGGGAGATGGGGAGGAGGCGCACACGCTGATCGTCATCACCGTGGCCCAGGACCGCGACGCTCCGGCTCCGGTCTCGGCGGCGCGTGCCCGCTTTCGCCGGACGCTCACCGCGCTCAGGCTGTTCGAGCGTGGCGGCTACGCGCTCGGACCGGTGGCGTGGACGCGGATCGACGCGGGCGCATGGCGCTCGGTGGCGCTGGGCGGCAGCGGGCGTCGCGGGCTGCCCCGGCTGATCGCGGCCGAGCAGGAGGACGAGCTGCGGGCGTTCTGCAACCTGGTCGCGCGCCGAACGCCGCGCAGCGGCGAGGTCGCCTGGGCGCTGGCCCGATTCGAGATGGGCTGTGAGCGGCTGGCGCCGTTCGAGGCGCTGACCGACTACCTCCTGGCCCTGCGGGCCCTGCTCGAGCCCGAAGGTCCGGCCAGCGGACGGCTGGCCGGCCGGCTCGCCGCGATCTGCGCGAGACCCGAGGATCGGGCCACCGTGGCCGAACGCACGGCGCATGCGATCTCGCTCGAGCGGGCGGTGATCGGCGGCCTCGCGCCGGCCCATCCGGGTGTCGATGCGCTGGTCGACGAGCTCACCGAGTACCTGCGGGCCCTGCTCCGAGACGTGCTCTGCGGCCATCTGGACGCGGACCTTTGCGCGGTGGCCGACGAGCTGCTCGCCCAGGCGGTCTGAGAACGGACCCGCGAGCGCTCGGCGAGCCCGCTAGGCTTGATTGCAGGCCGCTCCCCACTCGGTCTCGCGTGCGGGGCCGGGAGTGTCTTGCCTGCCAGGCCTGACATGTAAGTCCTGGGGCTCCTATGAAGGAAAGGGGAGCGCGACCTGCAGTTTCGAGCGGGCCATAGCGCCCGCTCGTGCTGTTAAAGGGCGGTGCCCGGGCGTCCCGTTAAGTCCTCCGGGCCATGGGTATGAGACCAGCGTGTCTTCCTCTGACCGACGGGTCGTACCGAGTTATGCTGCGGCCGTGCCCCCCACCGCCGTTCGGCCCGCCGTCCTGCCCAACGTGCATCCCGAGTGCCGGAATCTGCCGGGGATCAACGACGACGGCTTCGAGGAGCTGTGCCATCTGGTCACCGAGCAGGACCCTGACACCGCCCTGTGCGGAAAGGACGTGACCGGCTATCCGTGGGATCCGCCGTGGCCGCGCTGCGAGGCGTGCCTGTCGGTGGCGCGCGGAGAGATGAACTAAGTGGCCCCTCGCGTGAGAGACCACTCGTGAGCGACTACGAGCTGACCTGCATCATCGAGATCCCCAAGGGCAGCCGGAACAAGTACGAGTACGACCCCGAGCTCGGGGCGATCAAGCTGGACCGGTTCATCTCGGCGTCGGTCGTCTATCCGACCGACTACGGCTATGTGCCCGAGACGCTCGCCCCGGACGGCGATCCGCTCGATGTCCTGGTGTGCGTATCCGAGCCCACTTTCCCGGGCTGCATCGTGGTCGCGAAGGCGGTGGGGCTGTTCAAGATGGCCGACGAGAAGGGGCCTGACGACCACGTCGTGTGCGTGCCGTGTGCGGACCCGGGCTGGAACCACATCGACGACGTCGACGACCTACCAGGCCAGCTCCGGGCCGAGATCGGGCATTACTTCGAGGTCTACAAGGATCTGGACGAAGGCAAGCACTCCGAGGTCAAGGGATGGGCCGGCCGCGACGCCGCAATCCAGGCGATCGAGAAGGCGCGCCAGGCGTTCCGCGACGAGCAGAACGCGTAAGGCTCAGCCCGATTTGGCCCGCTCGCGCTCGGCTTTCTCTCTTCGCCAGTGCCACACCCGCCGGCCGATGAAGGCGAGGATCACCAGCCCGACGAGGATCGCGAAGTACAGCTGGTAGCGCGTGGCCGTGGCGTAGATGCTGTTGATGTGGCTGCCGGAGAAGTAGCCGATCGACACCCAAACCCCCACCCATAGCGCGGCGCCGAGCGCGTTGAACGGGATGAACCGGGCCCAGTGCATTCCGGTGATGCCCGCGATGATCCCGTTGGCCTGGCGCAGGCCCTCGACGAACCGCGCGATCACGATGACCTTGCCGCCGTGGCGGTCGAAGAAGCTGGCGGCCTTGTCGAGCCGCTGGGGGGTCAGGAAGATGTACTTGCCGTAGCGCTCGGCCAGCGGCCGGCCACCGAAGTGCCCGATCGCGAAGCCGACGTTGTCCCCGAGCACCGCGGCCGCGAAGCCAATGATCGCCACGAGCCAGATGTTCAGCCGCCCCGTGCCCGCGTAGATCGCCGAGACGATCAGCACGGTCTCGCCCGGAACCGGCACGCCGAAGTCCTCGAGGAACACCAGCCCGAGCGCGAGATAGCCGAAGCGATTGAGCGTGGGCTCGAGGGTGTGGAGCACGCCCGGAAGGTGCGCGGGAGCGGCGGCCGCAGTCAGGAGGCTTTCGAGCACCGCGCAGACCCTACCCGCGCGCTTTGCCATGATCGCGACATGACCGCGGTCAAGCTCACATCGCTCTCCCACGGCGCCGGCTGCGCATGCAAGGTGCCGGCCGCGCTGCTCGCCCCGATCGTCCAGGCCCTGCCGCGCCCGGCTGATCCGAACCTGCTGGTCGGGACCGAAACCAGCGACGACGCCGGCGTGTACCGGCTGCGCGACGACCTCGCGCTGGTCCAGACCGCGGACTTCTTCACCCCGATCGTCGACGATCCCTACGACTTCGGCCGGATCGCCGCCACCAACGCGCTGTCCGACGTGTACGCGATGGGGGGCCGTCCGGTGAGCGTGCTGAACCTCGTCGCGTGGTCGGTCGCGGACCTCGGCGCCGAGATGCTCGCCGAGGTGCTCCGTGGCGGCCACGACGTCGTCGACGCGGCCGGGGCGGTGATCGTCGGCGGGCACACGATCGACGATCCCGAGCCGAAGTACGGGCTCGCGGTGACCGGAGTCCTCGACCCGGCCGACCTGATCACCAACGCCGGCGGGCGGGCCGGCGACGCGCTGGTGCTGACCAAGCCGGTCGGCGCCGGCGCGGTCACCACGTCACTGAAGAAGGGGTTTGCGCCGGACGAGGCGCTCGCCGCAGCGGTCAACGTGATGACCGAGCTGAACGACGGAGCGTCCCGGGCCGCCCGGGCCGCCGGCGCCCACGCGATGACCGACGTCACCGGCTTCGGCCTCCTCGGCCACCTGCACGAGCTCGCGCTGGCCAGCGGCGTGGCCGCGGTGATCGAGGCGACCGCGGTGCCGGCGATCGACGGCGCCCTCGAGCTCCTGGCCGATGAGCGAGCGGTGGCCGGCGGGAGCCGCAACAACCGCCGCTACGCCGAGGAGTTCGCCTCCTTCGACGACGGCGTCGACGAGGTGCTCCGGCGGCTGGTCACCGACGCCATGACGTCGGGCGGCCTGCTCATCGCGGTCGATCCGGCCCAGGCCGATGAGCTCCCCGGCTGGCCGATCGGCCGCCTCACCCCAGGCGAGCCGGGCACGATCCGCGTCATTTGAGGCGCTCCAAGTCCTCGCGCGCGGCGACGCCAAGAAAGCGTCCCTCGGGCGTGGTGATGATCGCCCAGCGAAGCTCCTGGTCGGCCAGCGCCTCGGCGACCTTCTCAGCGCGCACGTGGGGGCGAAAGGTCTTCGGGCCGGGCTCCGCCACATCCCAGACCGGCCTATCTGAGGCGGGGTCGAGGGCGCTGGCAGGAGCTCGCCCGAGCAGCGTGCCGTTCTCGCTCGTGACCAGCGCGAACGGGTACGGCGAGCGCTCAATCAACTCGCATACATCGGACATCGGATCGGTGGGACGGCACTGCGCGGCGTCGTCGCGCATCGCGCGGCCGGCGATCGGCGCTTCGGTCCTCTCTCCCTCGACCGGTAGTCCGTGGGCCAGCCAATCGACCTTCCCTGGCACGTAGTCGTAGACCTCGGTGAACCCGAGCGCTTCGAGCCGGCACGCGGCTCGTGGACTTAGGTCTCAGAGCGAGTCCCAGCAGTACACGACCACCGGGCGCGTGCGATCGAGCACCGCGGAGCGGCGCTCGTCGAGCTCGCGCAACGGCAGACTGATCGCGCCGGGAAGATGCGCCGGGGCGTAGTCGTCCGCGGGGAGCACCTCGACCACCTGCGCCCCGCGGTCGATCAGCGCCTTGAGTTGCTCCAGCCAGATGGGCGTGGCCATGGTGGCGTCACCGTAGCTCAGCGATGGCCTCGGCGAGGACCGTGTACGTCGCCCCGAGCGCCTGCGGGATCACGTCGGTGTCGGCCAGCACCGGCATGAAGTTGTTGTCGCCGCTCCAGCGCGGGACCACGTGCAGGTGCAGATGATCGACGATCCCCGCGCCGGCCACCTTGCCGAGGTTGTAGCCGACGTTGAAGCCGTCGGGGGTCATCGCATGTCGGATGGCCAGGATCGCCCGACGGGTCAGCTGCATCGTCTCGAGCATTTCGTCCGGGGTCAGGTCCTCGAGCGTCCCGACGTGGCGCACCGGCGCCACCATCACGTGGCCCGGCGCGTAGGGAAACGCGTTCAGGATGGTCAGGCAGTGCTCGGTGCGGTCGATCGGCTGATGCGCCGGGTCCTCGCCCAGGGAGGCCGCGGCCGCGCAGAAGATGCAATCGCCGTCCTTGGGTCCGGTGATGTACTCGATGCGCCAGGGCGCCCACAGTGGCCGTTCGGTCATGGCCGTGGGAATCTACCCGCGTGTTCCACGTCGAGCTGCGCCAGTTCCCCCACCAGACGCGGGCGTTCAACCTGACCCGGGAGCAGCTCGAGGCCCGGATCGTCGGGCCGTGGGTGTCGGATGGCGGGATCGAGCTCGACGAGCGGCGCTGGTCCTCCGATCGGGCCAAGCTGATCATCTACGAGAGCCCGGAGCTGCCCTCCGACCAGCTCGGCCTGGGGCGGGGATGGGCGAACGTGACCAGGTCGGGAGAGGATGTGACCGCCCGCCTGCTGGCCGAGCGAGCCCAGCCGGCGCCGGTGGCCGAGCTCAAGCGTGAGCTGCTCGACCGCTGCGCCTACGGCCCGGTGGCGCTTGCGCGGCTCGTCGAGCTGACCGGCGAGCGCTACCCGCAGTCCCGCGCCAGCGAGCGCCTCGCGCTCAGCGAGCAGGCCGTCTGGGAGCTGTTGCACGAGGGCGCCGGGCGGCTGGTTAGGGCGGGCTCGCCGGTCGAGCGCACGGACTGGCAGGGCGTGCTGCTGCGCTGGGAGGCGTGGACGAGCGACGCGGTGTCGATCGAGCGGGCCTAGGCCACCAGGTCTTCGATCAACCGGTCGCGCTCGGCCTGCGAGCTGAACAGGTAGCGGTGAACGCGCAGCAGGCCCTCCAGGTCGTGGACGTCGTCGTCGAGCTGGGGCACGAGCAGCAGGCGGCGCTCGTCGAGCTGACTGGCCAGGCGGGCGAGGTTGTCATCGTCGCGCCGGGCCAGCACGTGGTAGTCGCGGAAGTTCTCGGCCACCCGGGTGGCCAGCCCCGGCGAGAGCACCCGGGCGAGGGAACGGCGGACCTCGCGCGGCTCGCGATCGCCGAGAAGATCGTGGTGGACGCGGTTGACCACCACGCCGGCGAACGGCAGCCCGTCGGCCTCGAGCCGCTGGCCGAACCAGATCGCCTCGTCGATCGGCTCGCGGGCCGCCGAGGTGACGAGCAGGAACGCGGTGCTCGGCGCGCGCAGCAGCTGCTCGACCTGGGCCGCCCGCTGGCTGAAGTCGCTGGTCATGTCGCCGAGGAGCTGGAAGAACGTGGTCAGGTCGCTGATCAGGTCAATCCCAGTGATCCGGCGCAACCCGCCCAGGAGCGGCACCGCGCCGCGGCCGAGCGCGCGGATGCCCAACCCGGTCGGGCGCATGAACGCCTTCAGGGCCCGGCCCTCCAGGAAGGCGTTCAGGCGCCCGGGCGCGTCGAGGAAATCGAGCGCGTTGCGCGACGGCGGCGTGTCGAGCACCAGCAGGTCGAACTGGTCGTCCTGGTCGAGCTCGTAGAGCTTGGCGATCGCGGTCAGCTCCTGGGAGCCGGAGACCGCGGTGGACAGCTCGCGGTACACGCGGTTGGCCTTGATCTCCTCGGCGCGCTGCGGGTCGGGCGCGATCCGCTCGATCAGCTCGTCGAACGTCCGCTTGGGGTCGAGCGTCATCGCCCACAGCTCACCTTCGATCTTCAGCGAGCCGTCGGCCAGCCGCTCCGGCTCCACGCGCCGGGGCTCGTTCTCGAGCTGCTCGAGGCCCAGGGCGTTGGCCAGCCGCTTCGCCGGATCGATCGTCACAACCGCCACCTTGGCCCCGGCCGCCGCCATGCCGAGCGCGATCGCCGCCGACGTGGTCGTCTTCCCCACGCCTCCCGACCCGGCGCAAACGCAAACGCGCCTGCCTTCGAGCATCTCGGCGATGTTCACAGCGCGGTCTCCAGGGCGGCGGCCAGCGTCTCGAGCTGCGGCAGCCCGACCTCCTCGGCGAACAGGTAGGGGAGCTCGACCAGCCGCCCGTCCACGCGCTCGCGCAGCCGGTCGCGTTGCTCGCGCTGGGTGGCGGCACGCGCGTGCTCGGAGAGCGCGGCGCGCAGCGCCGAGCGGGCCAGCGCCGACCGGGTCCTGGTCAGCGCGCCACCCAGCTCGGCGATCTCGGCGGGCTGGAACCGGGCGGGGTAGAGCGCGTTGACGATCACCAGGTCGAGCGGGAGCTCGTCCCGGGCCAGCTCGTCGGCCAGCGTCATCGTCTCGTTGACCGGCATCTCCTCGGGCGTGGAGACCGCGATCACCCCGGTGAAATCCGTGTCGGCGATCGTGTCGGCGATCGTGCTCCCCTGATGGGCGATCGGGCCGACCCGGGCGATCTCGGCAAATGTCCGCGGCGTGCGCAACAGCCCCACCCCGTGACCGGTGGCCGGCGCGTCGACGATCACCAGGTCGTACGGCGCGCCGCCGCGGGTCCGGCGGTGCAGCTGGGCGAGCTCCCACACCTTGCCGATGCTGAGCAGCTCGCGCATCCCGGGCGTGGCCATGGCGAAGGCCTGAAACAGCCGGCTCGAGCCCAGGGCCTGGCCGATCGTGCCGGCCTTGACCCGCAGGTACTCCTCCATGGCCTGCTGGGGATCGATCGAGATCGTGAACAGGCCGGGCGCCAGCTCGAGCTCGCGGAACTGCTCGCGCCCGTCGTCGATGAACATGCCCTGCACCCGCTCCTGGTTGGCCAGTTCGGCCACGATCGTGCGCAGCCCGCGACGGGCCGCGACCAGGCCCAGGGCAATAGCGACGGTCGACTTCCCGACGCCGCCCTTGCCCGTGACGAACAGCAGGCGCTTTTCCAGGACTGCGGGCACGGCACTCGAAAATAGCGGGGGTGGGGGAGGGAGGATTGCGGTCCCCAGGCCGGGATTCGGCCCCCGGGCGGAGGAATCCGCCGGACCGTTACGAATACTCCGGTCGATATGAGCCACGTGATCGCGTTCGCCAACCAGAAGGGTGGCGTCGCCAAGACCACTACGACGCTCAACCTCGCGGTCGCCTTCGCCGAGGAAGGGCATCGCGTGCTGTGCGTGGACATGGACCCCCAGGGCAACCTGACCATGTCCCAGGGCATCGACCCCGACACGCTCGAGAAGTCGATGTACGACGTGCTGGTGCACCACATCTCGATTCGCGAGGTGATCCGCAAGCGAGAGGTCGATGTGGCCTGTTCCTCGATTGACCTGGCCGGGGCCGAGATCGCGATGTCGACCATGATCGGCCGGGAGAGGTCTTTGCAGAAGGCGCTGAAGCCGGTCGACGAGGACTACGACTTCGTATTCATCGACACGCCGCCGAGCCTGGGGCTGCTCACGATCAACGCCCTGACCGCCGCGCACAAGGTGATCGTCCCCGTCCAATGCGAATATCTGTCGATGCGCGGCCTGATCCAGCTGCAGAACACGCTCGCCATGATCCGCGAGAACCTCAACCCGGACGTCGACATCGAGGGCATCCTGCCCACGTTGGTCGACACCCGGACCCTGCATGCCAAGGAGGCGATCGAGTTGCTGGAGGAGAACTTCGGCGACCGGGTGTTCGCCTCCCGGATCCGCAAGACGATCCGCTTCGCCGAGGCGCCGGTTAAAGGCATGTCGGTCCTGAAGTACGATCCTGACGGCGTGGCCGCGCACGCGTATCGGCAGCTCGCGAAGGAGGTCCTCTCGAATGCCCACCGGTAAGCGCGCAAGCATGCGCGAGGGACCCCTCGCAGCGCTGTTCCGCAAGACCGCAGAGGACGTCGAACCCAGGCCTGAGCCGGAGACCCCGACCCCTGGGCCTGCCTCGCCGGTGAGCGAGGAGCCCGCCGACCCGCCCGCACCACCGACGCCTCCGGAGCCCGAGGTCGAGGAGCCGCGGATCCCACTGCCCCACGAGCGCCTGCGCCACGCCTTCTCGGCCGACATCCCCGAGAACATGCTCGAGCCGCCCGCCGCGGCCGCGCGGCCTGCCCCCGAGCCCGACGTGTACGCGCGGCCGGGCCATGCCGGCGAGGCGCCGGCTCCGGCGACCAAGCTCGGACCGGTGCTGCGCGTGGTCGGCGTCGGCGGCGCCGGCGTCAATGCGATCAACCGCATGGTCGAGGCCGAGATCGAGGGTGTCGAGTTTCTGGCCATCAACACTGACCTGCAGTCCCTCCAGCAGTCGGCCGCCCACGAGACGCTGCACATCGGCGACTCGATCACGCACGGGCTCGGATCGGGTTCCAACCCGGACCTGGGACGGGCCGCCGCCCGCGAGGAGTACGACCGGATCAAGGCCATGCTGCGCGGCTCGGACATGGTGTTCATCGCCGCCGGCGCGGGCGGGGGAACCGGGACCGGCGCGGCGCCGATCGTGGCCCAGATCGCCCGTGAGCTCGGGGCGCTGACCGTCGGGATCATCACCCGGCCGTTCCAGTTCGAAGGCACCCGGCGACGCGATCAGGCCGAGCGCGGTATCGCCGACCTCGCCGACGAGGTCGACACGCTGATCGTGGTTCCGAACAACCGGCTGCTGTCGGTGCTCGACCGCAACGTTTCGATGGTCGAGGCGTTCCGGGTGGCCGACGATGTGCTGCGTCAGGGCGTCCAGGGCATCTCCGACCTCGTCACGCTCCCCGGCCTGATCAACCTCGATTTCGCCGACGTGCGCACGATCATGTCGGGCGCCGGCAATGCCCTGCTGGGAATCGGCATGGGTACGGGTGACCGTCGCGCGGTCGAGGCGGCCGAGCACGCGGTGGCCTCGCCGCTGCTCGAGACCAGTATGGAGGGAGCGCGTTCGATCCTGCTCTCGATCACCGGCGGCCCCGATCTGTCGCTGTGGGAGGTCAACGAGGCCGCCCGGGCCGTGGCCGAAGCCGCCCATCCCGACGCCAACATCATCTTCGGCGCGATGGTCGACGAGAAGCTCACCGACAACGTGTGGGTCACGGTGATCGCCACCGGCTATGGCGACGGCCGGCCGCAGCGCCGGCTGCCAGGCCGGACGGACGTCGGCGAGCCGCGTCGCGACGACCGAGGCGGCTTGCGCGAGCCCGTCGGGGAGCCGCGGGTCAGTCGAGTGCGCCAGCGCTCGAGTACGCTCGACCTCGACGTACCGGAATTCATTCCTCGTAGATAGGCGGTCTCAGCCTCGATGGCCGAGCCGCTCGGCGTAGTCGCCGCCGGCCATCCGCGCTCCGCTCAGGCCGGCGCGGACGTCCTGCGCGAGGGCGGTAATGCGGTCGACGCCGCTCTGGCCGCGATGCTGGCCGCGTTCGCCTGCGAGCCGCTGCTGACCAGCCTGGGCGCGGGCGGGTACATGCTGATCGTCGAGCCGGGCGGCGAGCCCGTGCTGCTCGACTTCTTCGTCGAGGCGGCGGGCCGCGGAGTGGACGCGGGGGCGCGGGCCGAGCTCGTGCCGTGCAGCGTGTCGTTCGGCGACGCGATCCAGGTGTTCAACATCGGGCCGGCCTCGGTCGGCACATACGGGATGGCGGCCGGGTTGTGCGAGGCGTCCACCCGCTTCGGACGGATTCCGCTGGCCGATCTGGTCGCGCCGGCGGCTCGTCTGGCCCGCGACGGCGTGGCGATGAACGAACCACAGGCCTACGTGATCGAGATCCTGGCCGGGATCGTCACCTCGACGCCCGAGTGCGCCGCCCTGTTCGCTCCGGACGGACGGGTGGTGCGAGCCGGCGACGTCGTCTGCCAGCCCGAGCTGGCCGACGCGCTCGCGCGGCTGGGGAAGGAGGGCCCGGCGCCCTTCTACACGGGGGACATCGCCGCGGCGATCGTCGAGTGGCTGACCGAGCGGGGCGGAATCGTCAGCGCGGCCGATCTGGCCGGCTATGCGGTGCTCGACCGGGAACCGATCCGGGCGAGCTACCGGGGCCGTGAGGTCGTGACCAATCCGCCGCCTTCGGCGGGCGGGATCCTGATCGCGCACGCGCTCGCGCTGCTCGGCGTTGCCGACGGCGCGCCCGACGTAGCGCAGGTCGTCGAGACCATGGAGCGGACCCAGGCCGAGCGTACCCCGGAGTTTCTCGAGGGGCTCGACGATCCGTCGTTTGTCCAGCGGTTCCTGGCCCGGCAATCCCCGCTCGGTTCGACGACCCACGTCGCCGTGCTCGACCACGATGGGTGGGCCTGCTCGGTCACCTCATCGAACGGGTCCTGCTCGGGCGTGGTCGTTCCCGGCACGGGCGTCCACCTGAACAACATGCTCGGAGAGCAGGACCTGAACCCGCTCGGGTTTCACCGCCATCCGCCCGGGCGACGGATGCCGAGCATGATGTCGCCGACCGCGGTCCTGCGCGACGGCGCGCCCGAGCTCGTCCTGGGCAGCGCCGGGTCGAATCGGATTCGCTCGGCCATTCTCCAGACGATCATCCGGGTGGTCGACGACGGGATGCCGGCAGGAGACGCCGTCCAGGCGCCGCGAGTTCACTACGAGGACGGCGTCGTCTACGCCGAGCCCGGGATCGACACCGCGCCGCTCGAGCGCTCGGGCCGGGCGATCGGGCGCTTCCGGGATCTCAACCTGTTCTTTGGCGGCGTGCAGGCGGCGGCGCGCGATAGGCAGGGGCGGTTCTCGGGTGGCGGAGATCCGCGCCGGGGCGGGGCCGCCATCGTCGTCGACGCGGCATGAGGATTTTCGTCGCAGTGCTGGCCGCGGTCGCGATGCTGGCCGGATGTGGCTTCGACGTCCAGTCCCCTGATCTGTTCCAGGTCACCCGGATCGGCCAGGGCCAGAAGCTGACCGTGCTGGTCAACGACAGCGGCACGATCGCCTGCAACGGCGGCAAGCCCAAATCGCTGCCCGATCCACTGCTGCTGCAGGCGCGCGACCTGGCGACCAGCCTGAACAGCGACATCAACCTCAGGTTTGCCGCCGGTGCCCGTCACGTGTTCGTGTACAAGGTGAAAGTGCAGAAAGGCACATTCACCTTTCCGGATACTGCGGCCGCCTCGCGCAAGGAACTGTCGCAATTGGAGTTATTCGTAATACAGGCGGCGGCTGATCCGTGTGGTATCAGCGCCTGAGGAACTTCTTAGCGCTGCCGTCCGATCAGAAGTCCCGCTACCTTCAACCGCTCGTGCTCATCACTGCCGCCCAAAGCCTCATCAGTTACGGCCAGGCCATCGTGCTCGGCGTCCTCCAGGGCGTGACGGAGCTCTTCCCGATCTCGAGCCTGGGCCACACGGTGATCTTCCCGAACCTGTTCGGCTGGGACAACATCGTCGCCTGGCAGTCGCAGCCCGAGTCGCCCTGGCTGGCCTTCGTGGTGATGTTGCACGTGGGCAGCGCCGTTGGGCTGCTGATCTACTTCTGGCGCACTTGGGTCGAAGTCGTGGTCGCGTTCTTCCGGACGGTGCGCAAGCGCCGGATTGAGACGTCCACCGAGCGCCTAGCCTGGTTGATCATCGTTGCCACGATCCCGGTCGGGATCCTCGGCGTGCTGCTCGAGCACACGGTGCGCGTGGCGCTCGCCAAACCGCTCGCCGCCTCGTGCTTCCTCGTGGTCAACGGCGTGATTCTCCTTGCCGCCGAGCGGTTCCGTCGGCGCGCGGACGTGCGGGCGCTGGCCGAGCGGGAGGGCATGAAGCGCGACGGCGGGCGCCATCTCGAAACGCTTGAGTATCGCGAGGCGGCTGTGATCGGCGTGGCGCAGAGCACGGCGCTGATCGCCGGCATCAGCCGCGACGGAATGGCGATGGCCACCGGCCTGGTGCGCGGGCTCGACAACGAGGACGCGGCCCGGTTCGCCTTCCTGCTCGCCACGCCGCCAATCCTCCTCGCCGGGCTCTACAAGTTCGGCGACCTCACGGGGCCGCTCGGCGCCGGCATTCGCGGACAGGCGGTGGTCGCCGCGATTGCGGCTGCGATCACCGCGGTGATCACGGTGCATTTCCTGATGCGGTACTTCAAGACCAACAACCTGACCCCGTTCGGGATCTACTGCATCGTGTTCGGGGCCGCGATGATTATTTACAACGCCTAGGCCGCGCCGAAGCGGACCTTCCCGTTGGACTGCGCTCTTTCCTGGACGCGGTCGACCAGGTCCAGGCGTTTGATCGCGGCGCGGAACAGCCGGGTCACCAGGCGCAGCCGGGCGTTCTCCGAGCGCATGTCGAGCAGGCCCTGCTTGGCGTCGAGGCCGAAGTCGACGGTGGCGGCCATCGCGTACGCGCTCATCCCGGCCAGCTCCTCGGCGTCGGGGTCTCGGTCGGTGGCGCGCTTGACCAGCTCGGCGTAGGCCTCGTGGGCCGCCGTGGCCAGGTCGGGATCCGGCGTGTCCTCGCGATCCTCGACGAACTCGATCACGCCGGCCGGATACGGCAGATGACCCAGGCGCTCGAGCACCCGGATGGGCCGCGTGCCGCGCACCAGCAGATTCATCCGCCCGTCTTCCATCCGCTCGAGTACGCGGTCGATCTCGCACGCGCATCCCACCTCACGCAAGCCGTCGTCGGACAGCCAAACGATCCCGAACTCGTGCCCGCGCTCCAGGCACTCGTTGATCATCGTCTTGTAGCGCTCCTCGAAGATGTGGAGCGGGATCATTTCGCCGGGCAGCGCCACGATGCCCAGCGGGAAGAGCGGAAAGTCGCCTTCGGGCATCTCGCCGTGCGAGTCTACGCCCGGGCTGCGAGCAGCAGGTTGTAGAAGATGGCCGGGGGCAGCCGGGGCTCGAGCAGCCGCTGGTCCACGCGCTGCAGCAGCAGGTAGCCGTGAAATGCGTACTGGCGCCAGAGCATCGGCACGTCGGCCGGGTTGGCGCTCGCCTCGAGCGCGCGGTTGAACCACCCGAACCAGTTCGCCAGCAGCTCCTCGCCGCGGACCCGGATGTCGGTAAATCCGGCGGCCCGGGCGTGGCGGGCCAGATCGCCCGGCGCGAAGGCGTGGATGTCGACCATCCGCTCGAGCCCGTGGTCGTCGCCGTTCATCGAGCCGTTCGGGCCGGGGGGCGCGCGGCGGCGGCGCGGCCCCGAGGGCGCGGCGCCACAGAGGGGCCAGCGCGTTGGCGCCGCGCTTTGGGAAGGCGGCCAGCCGATCGCCGAAGCGCGACGGCTCGCCGGCGAACACCACGTAGCCACCCGGCTCGAGGACGCGATGGAACTCGCCAAACGCGCGCGTAAGGTCGGGGAGGTGGTGAAGCACCGCGTGCCCGAGGACGAGATCGAAGCTGTCGTCGGCGAACGGCAGGGACTCGGCGTCGGCCCAGGCGGTCCGGACGGGCAGACCGAGGCGCTCGGCGTTGGCGTTCAGCGCGCGGACCATGCCGGGCGAGATGTCGGTGCAGGTCGCCTCGCCGACGATCCCGCCGCGCAGCAGGTTGAGGCTGAAGTACCCCGTGCCGGCACCGACCTCTAGCGAGCGCTCGAACCCGCCGTCCAGCGCGGCGCCAAGCACCTTCCGTAGCTTGCCCACCACCTGCGCCTGGCCCACCTCGCCGAAATCGATGCCCCACTTGGAGTCGTAGCTCGACGCGGCCACATCGTGATAGCGGGTGTTCACATCGCGGATCTCGTCCGCAGTCCGCACTGCCTCCATGGCGGGGGCACATTACCCTGTCGACCCGCCGGTGAACTCATACGTCCAGCAGCACCAGCCTCCAGGCGTGCCGCCGCTCGAGCTGACCGGCGAGCGGACGCTGCCCGACGTGCCGGCCGAGAACTACTGGTACAGGCGCCATCTGGCCGTATACGAGTGGATCGCTGGGCGGGTGGCCGGCGCGGCCGTTCTCGACATGGCGTGCGGCGAGGGCTACGGGTCAAGCGTCCTGGCCCGCACGGCGGGTTCGGTCGTCGGAGTCGACGGCAACCCCGAGGCCCACGAGCATGCGCGCTTGAGGTACACCAGGCCGGGTCTGTCCTTCGAACGGGGTGCCGTCGAGACCTACGGGGAGCCCGGGTCGTTCGATGCCGTCGTGTTCCTCCAGACGATCGAGCACGTGGTCGACCCGCCGGCGGTGCTCGGGCATTTCCGGCGGTTGTTGGCGCCCGCCGGCGTGGCCTACGTCTCGACCCCGAACCTCCTGACCCTCGCCCCGCCGGGGGCGACGAAGTCCGACAACCCCTGGCACCTGCGCGAGTACCGGGCGGAGGAGTTCGCCTCGCTCTGCCGGGGCGCGTTCGGGCAGGTCGAGATGCTCGGGGTGTTCCACGCCGGCAAGCTGCGCGCCCACGAGATCGCCCTGCGCCTCGGGTGGGATCGCGTGCACAAGCGCCTGGGGCTCACCCAGGCGTTTTACGACCGATTCACGCCGGCAATCGCCGCGAGCGACTTCGCGTTGAGGACGGCGCCTCTGGATCGGGCCCTCGATTTCCTGGCTGTCTGCCGGGCCTAGCCCCAGCGGAACGTTTTCGGCACCTTGCGCATCCGGAGAATGCGCGCCGGAACCCCGGCCACGACCGCGTTGGCCGGCACCTTGGCGGTGACCACCGAGCTCGTTCCGATCACCGAGTTCTCGCCCACCGACACGCCGCGCAGCAGGCAGGCACCGTAGCCGATCCACACGTTGTGGCCGACGTCGACGTCGCGCTTGTAGATCCCCTGCTCGCGGATCGGGCGCTCGGTCTCGACCATCCCGTGGTCGAAGTCGATCATCATCACCCGGTCGGCGATGATGCATTCACGGCCGATCGCCACGTGCTGGTAGGCGGAGACCGTGCACTCCTGGCCCATCACGGATTTCGACCCGAGGGAGAACTCTCCCTCGTGGACGCGGATCTTGCAGCGGTGGCCGATCCACGACCACCGGCCGAGCTTCACACACGCATCGCGGCCGATCTCGAACTTGACTCCGGGGCAGACGAAGCACAGCCCGTCGGTCTGCAGGCGCCCGCGCCATCGGAGCTTCAGCCAGGCCCAGCGCGCGATCAGCAGTGCGTACCCCGGCCTGAGCATGTGGTGCTCGCGGGCAAAGCGCAGGAATCTCAGCGGCCCGCCGTGCAGCGGCGGCGGCCCGGTCCGGACCAGTGGGGGGAGGGCGGCCGGGGCAACGCGTTCGAGTTGCTCGGTGCTCACTGACTGCACGGGCGTGATCCTACGTAGTCGGCGGCGCCCCTGGCATGATGTTCCGCGTAGGGATGCCCGGCGCCGACGAATCGCTTGCCCAACGCCTCCTCGCCGGCGACCGTCGGGCGCTCGCGCGCGGCATCTCGCTGGTCGAGAACGACGACCCGGAGGGCTGGGCGCTCGTCAAGGAGGTGTATCCGTGCACCGGACGGGCCGCCGTGTTCGGCTTCACCGGGCCGCCCGGGGCCGGGAAGTCGACCTTGCTGGGCGCGCTGACCAAGCTCGAGCGCGAGCGCGAGCGGACGGTGGCCGTGCTGTCGATCGACCCCACCTCGCCGTTCACCCAGGGCGCGCTGCTCGGCGACCGGATCCGGCTCTCAGACCACTTCCTCGACCCGGGCGTGTTCATCCGCTCGATGGCCAGCCGGGGCGCGCTCGGCGGCCTGAGCGAGGCATCGCTCCAGGCCGCGCTGCTCATGGATGCCGCCGGCCGCGACGTGATCATGCTCGAGACGGTCGGCGTCGGGCAGGCCGAAGTCGACATCATCGACCACGCCGATACGGTCGTGCTCGTGTTAATGCCTGGGTCGGGCGATTCGATTCAGGCGCTCAAGGCGGGCGTGATGGAGATCCCCGACGTGATCGTGGTCAACAAGGCAGACCACCCGCTGACCGACACGATGGTGCGAGAGATCAAGAACGTTCTGGCGTTGGGGCCCCAGGAGGGCTGGAAGGTTCCGATCATCAAGACCGAGGCGGTCCGGGGCGTGGGGGTCGAGGAGCTGGCCGAGAAGATGGCCGAGCACCACGCCTACGTGGAGGCCGAGGGGACGCTGTCCGAGCGCCGGCGGCGCAACCTGATGAACGAGGTGCTGGGGCTGGCCACCTTTCGCATGCGCCGCGAGCTCGAGGCGTCGATCCGCGAGGATCCCGAGGTGCAGGAGCTGCTCGATCGGGTGGTGGCGCGCGAGATCGATCCGGCCAGCGCCGCGACGACCGTACTCGAGCGCCGGGCCGAGGAGCTGACCAAGTGAGCCCGGCGCTCGCGCCACCGTTCCTGGTCTCGGCCCTCGTGCTGTGCGTGGCCGGGCTGGCCAAGCTCCGCGCGCCAGAGACCGCCGCCGGCACGCTCGGGCTGCCAACGTGGATCGTGCGCGCGCTCGCCGCTGGGGAACTCGCGCTCGGCGCCGTTTGCGCGCTCCATCCCACCCGCGCCGTCGCCGGTGGCCTTGCCGTCGTCTACACGCTGTTCGCGATCGTCGCGGTCGTCCTCATGCGCCGGCGCGTGGCCTGCGGATGCTTTGGAGATGACGACTTGCCGGTCTCGCGAGCCCACGTGGCTGCCAGCGCGCTGCTGGCCGCGATGGCCGCGGCGGCGGCTTTGACCACTCCGCGTGGAATCAGCTGGGTGGCCAGCCAGCCAGGCGTCACTGGGGCCGTGCTGATGGTCGGAGTGGCGGGCGCCGCGTACGCGATGGTCCTCGTCTACACGGCGGTGCCGCGGGCGTGGGCGGCTTGGAGCGGCGAATGAGCGTCGTCGAGGCCGTCGGCGACTTGCTTGCTCGGCGCACCTCGCGGCGGGGCGCGCTGTCTCGGGCAGCCGTGGCGGGGGCCGCCTTTGCGGTCGCGCCGGTCCGCTACCTGATCCGCCCGGGGACGGCCTGGGGAGTCATCCAGCCCCACGACTGCCCGCCTGGCAGCAAGTGCACCGACGGGTACACCGCGTTCTGCTGCGAGATCGAGCAGGGCAACAACGCCTGCCCGCCCAACACCTACATCGCCGGGTGGTGGAAGTGCACGAGCTACGGCGGAACGGGACTGTGCGCGGGGCAGGGCGCGCGCTACTACGTCGACTGCAACCGGATCCCCGGCACGGTATTTCCCGGCGGCTGCCAGTGCGCGGGCGGCGACTGCCGCCACCGCGCGGTCGACTGCAACCACTTCCGCTACGGGCAGTGCAACACCCAGATCGCCGGCACCACCGAGGTGGTCTGCCGGCTCGTGCTCTGCCGCAACCCGGCCACCGTCCCCGGCATGAACTGCAACGGGACCGAGATGGTCGACAACCGGACCTGCGCGCACGAGAACCCGTGCTTGCAGGGGCTGGCCAAGCAGCTCCCCGGCGGAGGAGGCGCGTAGTGCTGACCGCGATCGTCTCGGTCGAGACCGTGCTGCTCGTGCTCCTGGTCGTGCTGGTCGCCGCGCTGCTGCGCAGCCACGCCGAGATCCTCCGCCGGCTCGGCCCCGAGGACTCGGCGGCCCCGCGTGTCCCGCCGCCGCCATCGGGCATCCGGACCGACACCGAGGCTCCCGAACTGGCCGGCGCCGCCCCAGCCGGCGACGCGATCAGCCTATCGCTGAGCGGCGGCCCCACCCTGTTGGCCTTCCTGAGCAGCGGGTGTACGAGCTGTGCTTCGTTCTTCGACACGCTCGGCGAGCGGCATCTACTCCCCGGACTCGAGACGGTGATCGTGACCCGCGGCCCCGACCGCGAGCGACCGAGCAAGCTCAGGTCGCTGGCGCGCGGCCGAGTGCCGGTCGTCATGTCCTCGCAGGCCTGGGAGGACTACGCGGTCCCCGGCTCGCCGTACTTCGTGCTCGTCGAGGCAGGCTCGGTGCGCGGCGAGGGCATCGCTACGACGTGGGACGCCCTGGCCTCATTGGTCGGCGACGCGATGGAGGAGCAGCGCGGGATCGAGGAGCGGCTGGCGGCGGCCGGCATCGGGCCGGACCATCCGAGCCTGTTTGGAGGGGAGCGCGTCTGACTGCGGTGCTGGTACTCGGCTGCTCGGCCGCGATCACGGCAGCGATGGCAGCCGCCTGGTCCCCCTGAGGCGAGTCGATGCTCGCGAGCATCACTCCGCTCGGCGAGCGGGGACGGCACTCTCGATGGGGCTTCACGGTGGCTGCGTTCCTGGTCAGCGCCATCGCGGCGGGTGTGGGCGGCGGGGCCTTGCTCGGCATGCTGGGCTCGGTCGCGGTGCCGCGGCACAGCCGGTTGGCCGTGCTGCTCGTGGCGATCGTGGCCGCCATCGTCGTGGACGGCCTGCCGCGCGCGGTGCCCGGGCCCCGGCGTCAGGTTGACGAGCGCTGGCTCGACCAGTACCGGGGCTGGGTCTATGGCGCCGGCTACGGCGCCCAGCTCGGGATCGGTGTGACCACGATCGTGTCGAGCGCGGCGACTTACGTGGCGCTCCTGGCCGCCTTCCTGACCGCGAACGCCCTGGCCGGCGCGGTCGTACTCGGCTGCTTCGGCGCGGTGCGAGGCCTCACTCCGCTGGCGGGCGCCCGCGTGCGGAGCCAGCCCCAGCTGCTCGAGTTTCACCGTGCCCTGGCGCGGTGGCGCGCTCCGGCTCGATGGGGCGCGGTGGCGGCCCAGGCCGGGATGCTCGCCCTCGCCCTCGTGCTGCTGTGAGCGTTCTGGAGGCGCACGGGCTGCGGATCGAGCTGCCTCGGGGCTGGAGCGGCCGCGTGTTCAAGCGCCCCGGCGGTGGCGCAACGATCCACGCCGGCGACTTCCAGCTCCCGCTCGACGACGGCGAGTTCGGCGACCGCAGCACCGCGGTCATGCCGAGCGGCGCGTCGTTCCTCGTGCTGACCGAGTATCGCCCGGGCGCGGGACTGGAGCCCGGGGAGGGGCTCTTCGCTTCGCGGCGGGTCCCCACCACGCTGGACCCGACCGCGTTCAGTCCCCGGGGCCTCGCCCACCCCCGTCCCGGGCAGGCCGGGGCCCAGCACTTCTTCACGGTGGCGGGGCGGCCGTTCTGTCTGTACGTCGTGGTGTCAGGCCCGCGCTCCGAGCGCCGGCGGCAGCTCGCCGTGCTCGGTCACATGCTCCGCTCGCTCCGGGTTCATCCCGTAGACAGAAGACCGACGTAGTGAGCCGAGTCGTGCCCGAGGACGCCGATGCACGGCGTCGCGTTGGTCCGCACGCGATTGACGTAGGTGGCGCTGATCGCGCTCGCCGCCGTCCCGTTGGCCGCGGTGATCCGGACGGTGATCCGGAACGGGATCTCCTGACCGCGGGGGAAGATCCGTCCTGAGCAGCGCAGGGGTGCGTAGAACAGGCCCGTCCCCGCGTAAGTTCCGGTGGGGGTGCGCGCAAGCGTGAGCGTGTCGCTGCCGGTGGCCCGCCCCCGAACCAGCTGCACGGCGGCGCACGGCCCGGTCGTGCACTCCGGCGTGAACGTCCACGTCCGGGTCACCACCTGTCCGACCCGCTCGCCTTTCACGTTGGCTGCCACGGTCACCCTTCCGCTCATCTGGAACCTGCCGTTTAGTAGGGCGTCCGAAATGGGCGGCTGCGCCGAGGCAGTGGCGGTGAGGCCCGCCGCGGCCAAGACCGCCAGGAGGAGCATTGCGGTGCCGATGCGCGGGCTCATGCCCCAAGCGCCCGGGCGATCACCATCTCCTGCACCTCGTCGGTCCCCTCCCCGATCGTGAGGATCTTGGCGTCCCGATAGAACCGGCACACCGGGTACTCCTCGATGTAGCCGTAGCCGCCGTGGATCTGGACCGCCTCATCCGTCGCTTTGACCGCGAGCCGGCCGCTCTTCAGCTTGGCCTGGGCGGCGGTCAGCGTGAAGTTGCGCCCCTGGTCCTTCAGGTACGCGGACTTGTAGACGAGCAGCCGCGTCGCCTCGATCTCGGTCGCCATGTTCGCCAGCTTGCTCTGGATCGCCTGGTACTTGGAAATCGGCCGTCCGAACGCCCGCCGCACCTTGGCGTACGCCAGCGCCTGGTCGAGCGCCCCCTGGGCCAGCCCAACGCCCATCGCGGCGACCCCGATCCGGCCGATGTCGAGCACGTGGAGGAATTGGCGGAACCCGGCCCCACGCCCGCCGAGCAGGTTCTCCGCGGGCACGCGGCAGTCGTCGAAGGTCAGCGGCCGGGTGTCGGAGGCGTTCCAGCCCATCTTGCGGTACGGCTCGCCGGGCTCGTAGCCGGGGGTGCCGTTGGGCACGATCAGGTTGGAGATCTCGCGCTCATTCGGGCTGCGCTCGCCGCCCCGTCCGTCCTCGCCCCGACCCGTGCCGGTGACCGCCGTGATGACCACCACGCCCGAGATGTCCGTCCCGGCGTTGGTGATGAACTGCTTGGCGCCGTTGATCACCCACTCGCCGTCCTCGAGCGAGGCGCGGGTGCGCGTGTTCCCGGCGTCCGAGCCGGCCTCGGGCTCGGTCAGCCCGAATGCCCCCAGCCGCTCGCCGCTGCACAGCTTGGGCAGCCACTCCTGCTTCTGGGCCTCGGTGCCGAACAGGTAGATCGGCTGGGTCCCGAGGGAGGTGTGGGCGCACAGCGTGATCGCCACCGAGGAGTCGACCCGGGTCAGCTCCTCCACCGCCAGCGCGTAGGCCAGCGAGTCGCTCCCGGCGCCGCCGTACTCCTCGGGAAACGGGATTCCCATCAGGTCGAGCTCGCCCAGGCGGCGCACGATGTCGTACGGAAACGCGTGCGTCCGGTCGAGCTCCTCAGCCACCGGCGCGATCTCCTGCTCGGCGAAGTCGCGGACGGTTCGTTGCAGCAGGCGGTGATGGTCGGGTAGATCGAACTCCATGCCCGGATTCTCACACCCCGGCGCGCCCGAGGTCAGACTCGGCGAGTTGACGAGGGCGGGCTGGCCCCGGCGATCATGGCGATCGTCGAGCGAGGAGTGAACCGGTGTCCCGACCAGGGCCGCCTTGGGCTGATGCGCAGTTTTCTGGGCGTGATCAGGTTGTAGCCGGCTGGCCCGAGCGCGGCGAGACCTGCAGAACCTGCCAATCGAGGAGCCGGCGAGTGACCGTGGCATGAACTGCAGGCCCCACATGCGAGCGAAGCCAAGGTGGCCCGTGGCCCGGTCGAGTGGCAGGTTCTGCAGGCCGGCCGCGGCTCAGCGGCCGGCTGTGCGCGCCAGCTCGGTCAGCAGCCGCACGCCGAACCCGGTGGCGCCCTTGTCGGCGAAGTACGGCCGGCGGACGTCGTAGGCGGTGCCGGCGATGTCGAGGTGCGCCCAGGGCACCTCGCCGGCGAAATGGTGCAGAAACTCACCGGCGGTCAGCGCGGTGGCCTCGCGCTTGGCGGTGGTGTTGACGATCTGGCCGTAGCGGCCCTTGATCATGTCCGCGTAGTCGCGGTGCAGCGGCAACCGCCAGACGACCTCGCCGGTTCGGTCGGCCGCGGACTCGACCTCGGTTGCCCACGTCTCGTCGTTGCTCATCAGGCCGGCGTAGGTCGAGCCGAGCGCGACCACCACGCCGCCGGTCAAGGTGGCCACGTCGACCAGCCGCTCGGCCCCCTCACGCTTGGCGTGGGCGATGCAGTCAGCCAGGACCAGCCGGCCCTCGGCGTCGGTGTTGTTGATCTCGACGGTGGTGCCGTCGAGGGCGCGTACGATGTCGCCGGGCTTGACCGCGGTGCCGCTGGGCAGGTTCTCGGTGGCGCCGATCAGCCCGAGCACCCGGACCGGCGTGCGCAGCTCGGCCAGCGCCCCGATCGCCTCGATCACCGCGGCGCCGCCACACATGTCGAACTTCATCTCGTGCATGGTCCCGGCCGGCTTGAGCGAGATCCCGCCCGAGTCGAACGTGACCGCCTTGCCGATCAGCCCGATCAGCGGCCCCTCGCCGGACGTGCCGTCGTAGTCCAGGCGGATCAGCCGGGCCGACTGGGCCGAGCCCTGCGCGACCGCGGCGAATGCGCCCATGCCGGCGGCACGGATCGCGTCCTCGTCGAGAGCCGAGAAGCCCACGCCGTGCCGGCCGGCCAGCTCCTCCGCGTAGGCGGCCAGCGCCGGCGGCGGCAGGTCATTGGCCGGGGTGTTGCCGAGATCGCGGGCGCGATTCTGCGCCTCAGCCAGGATCGTCGCGAAGCGCACCGGCTCGGACACGTCATGGTGCGCGCTGACCAGCAGCCGGTTCACGCGGCGCGAGTCCTCGCGGGGCTTGTAGCGCTCGAACCGGTAGGCATGGAGCAGCGTGCCGTGCACGAGCCCCTCGACCACCTCGTCACCGACGTGGTGGGGGACCTCCCAGCACAGCGTGCCGGCGCCCATCTCCCGTGCGCGGCCGTGGGCGACCGCGGCCGCGACCCGCGCGCGCTCGTCGTCGAACTTCGCCCGGTCGCCCAGCCCGATCAGGATCACCCGGACGCCCTCGGCG
This sequence comes from uncultured Solirubrobacterales bacterium, assembly GCA_963834675.1. GTDB lineage: Bacteria > Actinomycetota > Thermoleophilia > Solirubrobacterales > Solirubrobacteraceae > Palsa-465. The sequence goes on along the minus strand of CAWICS010000004.1, from coordinate 429,780 downwards.
TGGGTGACGGCCAGCTTCCTGAACTCCCGGCGGCCCTCGCCTGAATCCAGTAGCGCTCCGAGCGCGCCCCCGGGCAGGTCGTGGGCGACCTCCTCGCCTTCGAACACGCCGACCACCACGGTGTCCGCGCCGGTGGCGAGCGGACTGTCGGTCGTCGCCTCGACGTGCACCGGCGGAGGATACAAGTGCCTCTAAGATCGAGGCTCTGACCCAAGATTCCGAGGAGAGAGAGCCGACATGCCCAACACCGTGATCCTCTCGGCCGCCCGTACGCCGATCGGCAAGCTCGGGGGCGGCCTGGCTTCCGTGGATGCCACCGAGCTCGGCGGCACCGCGATCAGGGCGGCGCTCGAGCGCGCCGACGTCGCGCCGGATCAGATCCAGCACGTGGTGATGGGGCAGGTGCTCCAGGCGGGGCAGGGACAGATCCCATCGCGCCAGGCTCAGATCAAGGGCGGGATCCCCAAGGAGATCTCCTCGGAGACCATCAACAAGGTGTGCGCGTCGGGCATCCGATCGGCCTGCCTGCTCGACAACGCGATCCGCGTGAGCGACCTCGAGGTTGGTCTGGCCGGCGGCATGGAGTCGATGTCCAAGTCTCCGTACGTGCTCAAGGAGGCGCGGTTCGGCTTCCGCATGGGCGACGGCAAGGCGATCGACGCGATGATCAACGACGGGCTGACCAATCCGTTCAGCGGCAAGCACATGGCCCAGGAGGCCAGCGAGGTCGCCGCCGAGCTCGAGCTGACCCGGCCGGATCTCGACCGCTGGGCGCTCCGTTCGCATCAGCTTGCGGTCAAGGCGACCGACGAGGGACGCCTGCCCGAGGAGATCGTTCCCGTCACCATCAAGGGCAAGAAGGGCGACACGGTCGTCGAGATCGACGAGGCGCCGCGGCGCGACGCCAGCCTCGAGACGCTGGCCAAGCTGCCGCCGATCTTCATGAAAGACGGCTCGCACACGGCCGGCAACTCGCCCGGCGTCAACGACGGCGCCGGCGCGCTGGTGGTGGCCAGCGACGAGTGGGCCAAGCGCAACGGCAAGACCGCGCTCGCCCGGATCGTCGCGCATGCCCAGGTTGCCGATGACTTCGCGTACCTGGCCCGGACCCCGGCCGCGGCGGCGAAGAACGCCCTCGAGAAGGCCGGGCTCAGGGTCGACGACATCGATCTGTGGGAGATCAACGAGGCGTTCGCCTCGGTCACGCTGAACTCGATCCGGACGCTCGGAATCGACGAGGACAAGGTCAACGTCAACGGCGGCGCGGTGGCGCTCGGCCACCCGATCGGCGCCTCGGGCGCCCGCATCCTCGGCTCGCTCGTGCTCGAGTTGCGCCGGCGCGGCGGTGGCCTGGGCTGCGCCGCGATCTGCTCGGGCGGGGGGCAGGGCGACGCGGTGATCGTCGAGGTCAATGGCGGCTGAGTCAGCAGCCGCTTTCTTCGACCTCGACCGCACGCTGATGGAGGGCTCTTCGGCCTTCCAGTTCGGCCGTGCCGCATATCGGGCTGGGTTGCTCAGCCGCCGGCAGTTGATCGCCGACGGCTGGGCCAACCTGATGTTCCGGCTGCGCGGGGCCAGCGACGAGGCCTCGCACGAGCTGCGCGACCGCATCTCCGAGTCGCTCGCCGGCACGCGGGTCAAGGACCTCGAGCGTCTGGGCGTGGACGTGCTGGCCGGGGTTCTGCCCCGGATCTATCCCCAGGTCCTGTCGCTGGCCTACGAGCACCAGGACGCCGGGCGGCGCGCATACATCGTCACCGCCGCCTCGCAGGAGCTCGCCGACACGCTGGCCCACGTGCTCGCACTGGACGGAGCGATTGGCTCGCAGTTCTCCGAGGTGCGAGACGGCGTGTATACCGGCCATCCCACCGGGCTGTTCATCTACGGCAACGAGAAGGCGCTGGCCATCCAGCGCCTGGCCGAACGTGAAGGGCTCGATCTGGCCCAGTGCTACGCGTACTCGGACTCGGCCTCGGACCTGCCGATGCTGCGCCTGGTCGGTAACCCGGTGGTGGTCAATCCCGACTCCGCGCTCGTCAAGGTGGCCCGGGCCGAGCGCTGGGAGGTGCTCCGCTTCGACCGCCTCGGGCGTCGCCTGAAGGCCGCCGCGGGATTGGCTGGGGCGGCCATTGCCGGCGGGGTCGGCTCGGCGGCGATCGTCGCCCGCGGCCGGCGCCGTCGCAAGCTGGTGCCCAAGCTCCGCTGAACCGACTTAGACTCTGGTCATGGCGACCACCGACCACCGCGCGTCCGACCTCCAGCGCTGGGAGCGCGAGACGTTCGGCCGCACACCCGAGCGCGACGCGCCGTTCTCGACGATCAGTGGTGAGCCGATCAAGCCGCTCTACACCGAGCGCGACCTGCCGCCGGACCTGGACGCGGCGATCGGGCTGCCGGGCGAGCCGCCGTTCACCCGCGGCGTGTACGGCTCGATGTACCGGGGCCGCCTGTGGACGATGCGCCAGTTCGCCGGGTTCGGGACCGCGGCCGAGACCAATCGCCGCTTCCGCTACCTGCTCGACCACGGCCAGACCGGGTTGTCCACCGCATTCGACATGCCGTCGCTGATGGGCCTGGACTCAGACCATCCGCGTTCGCTGGGCGAGGTCGGACGCGAGGGGGTGGCGGTCGACTCGCTCCAGGACATGGAGACGCTGTTCTCCGGTATCCCGCTCGACGAGGTCACCGTGTCGATGACGATCAACGCGCCGGCGGCGATCATGCTCGCCTTCTATGTGGTGGCGGCCGAGCGGCAGGGCGTCCCGCCCGAGCGCCTCGGCGGGACGATCCAGACCGACATCCTCAAGGAGTACATCGCCCAGAAGGAGTGGTGCTTCCCGGTTGACCCGGCGATGCGCCTGGTCGGGGACATGATCGAGTGGTGTGCTCAGGACATGCCGCGCTGGCATCCGGTGTCGATCAGCGGCTATCACATCCGTGAGGCGGGGTCGACTGCCGCGCAGGAGCTGGCGTTCACTTTGAAGGACGGGCTCACTTACGTCGAGCAGGCGGTCGAGCGCGGGCTCGATGTCGACGATTTCGCACCCCGACTGAGCTTCTTCTTCAACGCGCACATCGACTTCTTCGAGGAGATCGCCAAGTACCGGGCGGCTCGCCGGATCTGGGCGCGCGAGCTCAAGGACACGTTCGGGGCGCGGAAGCCCGAGTCTTGGCGGATGCGTTTCCACACCCAGACCGCGGGCGTGTCGCTGACCGCCCAGCAGCCGCTCAACAACATCGTGCGCACCGCGATCGAGGCGCTGGCCGGCGTGCTCGGCGGCACCCAGTCGCTGCACACCAACAGCTTCGACGAGGCGCTGGCCCTGCCCACCGAGCAGGCGGTGAGGGTCGCCCTGCGCACGCAGCAGATCATCGCCGAGGAGACCGGCGTGGCGAACACGATCGATCCGCTCGGCGGGTCGTATTTCGTGGAGGCGTTGACCGACCGGATGGAGGAGCAGGCGTACGCGTACTTCGAGAAGATCGATCAGCTGGGCGGCATGGTCGAGGCGGTCAAGCGCGGGTTCCCGCAACGCGAGATCGCCGACGCCGCGTTCCGCTACCAGCAGGAGGTCGAGGCCGGCGAGCGCAAGCTGGTCGGGGTCAATGCCTATACCGAGGGCGACGATCTCGACACCGACATCCTGCGGATCGATCCGGAACTCGAGGCCGAGCAGGTGACGCGTCTGCGCGCGGTCCGGGACCAGCGCGACGCCGACGCGGTGACGCGAACCCTCGGTTCACTCGTCGAGGCGGCGGGCGATCCGGGGCACAACCTGATGCCGCTGCTGGTCGAGGCGGCGCGGGTGCACGCCACCGAGGGCGAGATCATCAGCGCGCTGCAGACGGTGTTCGGTAGCTACCGCGAAGCGCCGGTCTTCTGAGCGGCCCTAGAATCCCCGGCCGCCCAAATGCCGCAAGCCACCGAGAAGAAGATCCGCGTCGTGGTCGCCAAGCCCGGCCTCGACGGGCACGACCGCGGCGCCAAGATCATTGCCCGGGCGCTGCGCGACGCCGGCATGGAGGTGATCTACACCGGTCTGCACCAGACCCCGGAGCAGATCGTCGAGACCGTGATCCAGGAGGACGCGGACGCCGTCGGCCTGTCGATCCTGTCCGGTGCGCACATGACGCTCGTGCCGCGCGTGATGGAGCTGCTCAAGGAGCAGGGCGCCGACGATGTGGTGGTGACGCTCGGGGGCACGATCCCGTCCGACGACGTCAAGGAGCTCAAGGAGCTCGGCGTGGCCGAGGTATTCACGCCGGGGGCGTCGACGCAGGAAGCCGTCGACTTCATCCGTACCGCGGTCCGGGCGTGAGGCTCGTCACACGGGCGCCTGCACCGAACCTACTCCCGGGTAGCGGGCCGATTGACTCGTCAGTCAACCGGGTAATATGCGACACCGTCTTGAACTGCTAGGAGGCCTCACTTGAAGATTTGCGTCCTCGTCAAAGAGGTTCCGGACGCCGCCGTCGAGAAGCGGATCGACCCCTCGACGGGCCGCCTGGATCGCTCGGGCGAGAAGAACCTCAACCCGTACGACACGCACGCCATCGAGGCGGCCATGCAAATTCGCGAAGGCGGCACCGTCGAAGTCGACGAGATCGTGGCCGTGACCATGGGTCCCGACTCGGCCCAGCGTGCTCTGCACAAGGCCGTCTCGCTCGGCGCCGACCGCTCGCTGCACCTGTCCGACGACGCACTGGCCGGCTCCGACGTGGCGGCGACCGGCTACGCGCTCGCCAAGGCGGTCGAGAAGGAGCAGCCCGACCTGGTGCTGCTCGGACAGCAATCCGACGATGGCGAGTGCTACACGATCGGCGCGGTTGTTGCCGACCACCTGAAGATGCCCTCGCTCACCCAGGTGATCAAGATGGACATCGAGGAGGGCGCGCTGCGTTGCGAGCGCCAGGCCGAGTACGGCTACGACACCGTCCAGATCAAGCTGCCGGCCGTCATCTCGGTCGGCGACGCGATCAACGAGCCGCGGTATCCGTCGTTGAAGGCGATCATGGGCGCGCGCAAGAAGCCGCTCGAGAAGGTCGTCGCCGGGGATGTCGGGATCGACTCCTCCCTGATCGGCGAGGACGGCTCACGCGTCAAGTGCGGTGACTTCCACGCCCCCGAGGCCAAGCCACCGGGCAAGATCATCGAGGACGAGGACACCAACGAGACGGTCGAGCAGATCGTGGCCTGGCTGGCGGAAAGGAAGCTGATCTGATGCCCGACGTTCTCACATATGTCCTGCACTACGAGGGCGAGTTCAACAAGAACTCGCTCGGGGCCGTGTCCGAGGGCGCCGCGCGCGCATCCGAGATCGGCGGCGAGTGCCACGCCGTGGTGGTCGGCGGCGACGACCTGACCGACGAGCTCTGTCAGTCGGTCGGCGCCTACGGCGCGACCAAAGTGTTCCGCGCGAAGGGTCCCGAGGGGCTCGCCCAGCCGGTGGTCGACGCGATGGCCAAGGTGATCGATGAGCACAGCCACGCCTACGCGCTGTTCGGCGGCGGGCTGCTCGGGTTCGAGATCGGCGCCGGGCTGGCCGCGCGCAAGCACGCCGGGGTCACGATGGAGGTGATCGCGGTGCGGGCCGAGGACGGCAACCTGGTCGCCGAGCGCCCGATCCTGCAGGACTCCCAGATCTCCGTCTCCCGGTACACGGGGGACCTGGGCATCATCATCGGGCGGATCAACGCGTTCGAGGCGGTCACCAAGGACGGTGGCTCAGCCGAGGTTGTCGACGTCGACGTCGAGTACTCGCCCTGGTCGACCCAGGCCGAGATGGTCCAGCGCGGCGAGCAGCGTGGCGCGGACGTCGACATCGAGGGCGCCGACATCCTGGTCGCCGGCGGCCGCGGGCTGGGCAAGCCTGAGGGGTTCCAGCTGGCCGAGGAGCTGGCCGCCGCGTTCGGTGGCAACAGCGCCGTGGCGGCTACCCGTGCCGTGGTCGACGCCGGCTGGTACCCCTATGCGGCTCAGATCGGGCAGACCGGCAAGACGGTAGCGCCGAAGCTGTATCTCGCCGCCGGGATCTCGGGCGCGATCCAGCACAAGGTCGGGATGCAGTCCTCGGAGAACATCGTGGCGATCAACAAGGACGCCAATGCGCCGATCTTCGAGTTCTCCGACCTGGGGATCGTCGGCGACCTGAACAAGATCCTGCCCAAGCTGACCGAGGCCATCAAGGCCAAGCGGGGAGGCTGAGCGCCGGCATGGCCTCCACGAACGATCGGCGTCCGGTAGCGCCGAGCGAGTTCCCGCCGCCGGTCGACTCGGTGGGCGAGTTCGTCAAGCGCGAGCTCGATCCCGAGGAGGACCGGATCGACGTCGGCGTGGTGATCGTCGGCGGCGGCCCGGCCGGGCTGGCCTGCGCCAACCGCCTGCTCCAGCTCCTGGCCGAGGACCCCGACCTGATGGAGCGACTCGGCGAGGTCCCGGTGGCGGTGATCGAGAAGGGCAAGGCGTGTGGAGCGCACAACCTGTCCGGCGCAATGATGCGCCCGTCGGGGCTCAAGGAGCTGTTCCCAGACGTGCCCGAGTCTGAGTGGCCCACGCATGGCACGGTCGACAAGGACAGCGTCTACTGGATGCTCTCAGACAGCGCGAAGCTCCCACTGAAGCCGACCCCACCGCCGTTCCGCAACCACGGCAACCACATGGTCAGCGTGGCCGAGCTCTCTCGCTGGCTCGCGGCGCGGGCCGAGGAGGCCGGCGCCTACATCCTGACCGAGACCGCCGCCAGCCAACTGCTGGTCACCGACGGTGTCGTCCGGGGCATCCGCTCGGGTGACAAGGGACGCGGCAAGGATGGCCAGGAGCTCGGGAACTTCGAGCCCGGCTCGGACGTGACCGCCAAGGCCACCGTGCTGGGCGAGGGGACGTGGGGCCATCTGACCGGCGCGGCGATCCGCGAGTTCGAGCTGGCCTCCGGCCGCGAGCCCCAGGTGTGGGCGCTCGGAGTCAAGGAGGTGTGGCAGGTCGAGAAGCCGCTTGATCGCGTGATCCACACGCTCGGTTGGCCGCTTCGTTACGGAGCCAAGGCGCACGAGTTCGGCGGCTCGTGGATCTACCCGATGGGCTCGGACCGGGTGTCGATCGGCTTCGTGGTCGGGCTCGACTACACCGACGCCACCGTCTCCCCCCACGACCTCCTGCAGCTGTTCAAGACCTCCAAGCTGGTACGCGGGATCCTCGAGGGCGGCAAGCGAGTGGCTTGGGGTGCCAAGGCGATCCCCGAGGGCGGCTATTGGGCCATGCCCAAGCCCTCCGCGCCGGGGATGGTGATCTGCGGCGACAGCGCCGGGATGGTCAATGTGCCGATCCTCAAGGGGATCCATTACGCGATCCACGCGGGGATCTACGCGGCCGAGACGATCTTCAAGACGCTCAAGGCCGGCGGCACCGACCTGTCGGAGTACGACCAGCGGGTCGAGGACTCGCTGATCGGCAAGGACCTCTATCAGTCGCGCAACATGAAACAGCCGTTCGGCCGCGGGTTCTTCGTCGGCGGCGCGATCACCAACGCGATGGTCGTCTCGAAGGGCCGGTTCCCCGGCGGCCGCTGGGCCAACCACCGCGACGCCGACTCGCCGATGTCCTCGGGCGGCAAGAAGGACCTGTATCCGAAGCCCGACGGCAAGTACACGTTCGACAAGCTCTCCTCGGTCTACGTGTCGGGCAACGCGACCCGCGACGACGCTCCGAACCACATCCGCGTCCGCAAGAACGTGCCGCGCGAGATCGCCGAGACGTGGCAGTGGATGTGCCCGGCCGGGGTCTACGAGATCCCCGACGACGTCCCGGCCTCCGGCCCAGTGGACGTGGTGGTCAACTACACCAACTGCGTGCAGTGCGGTGCCATCACCGCCAAGGGCGGAAGGCTGACTCCGCCCGAGGGCGGCGACGGCCCGCTCTACACGGTTACTTGAGCCCTACATGCCTGCGTCGCGGGCGTCCGTGACCAGCACGCGGCCAGAGGCATCGAGCGTCTGCAGCTGGAACCACGCGAAGGGGGCCGGTCGGTTGCAACTGCGTCCCTGGCAGTACGGGATCACGATCGCGAAGTAACGGCCATCGCCGACCGGCACGGTCACGCCGCTGATCCGGTCACGCACCGCCACGGGATGGCCGGTGGTCGGGACGTAGCCGTACACGAGTCGCCAGAGCCGGTGGCTGGGAGCGGGGACGTACGTCGAGTCGTAGGTGAAGCCATGGTCGTCGTTCCAGGGCAGGGTTCCGCAACCCGGCATCGGCCCGCCGATCTGGTATTTGTCGTGCGGTGTTCCGAGGTCGGCCCAGGTTCGATCCGGCTGGCGGATCGCCGTGCACAGCCACCCGCTGGGCCGGCTCAGCGCGATCCAGTACTCGAAGCGTCCGACCTTGGGCACGGTGAACGTGGCGGCGAGATGGACCGTCTTCGGGATCACGGTCTGGCCGGTTCCCCCCGTGTGACCCGGCCGGCGGGAGGATTGGTCGGCGGGGTCTGCCTTGAACAGCACCTTCGGGCTGGCGTGCGACGACACCAGCTGAACCGCGCCGACGGCGCCTCCCGCTCCACAGAGCGCCACTGCGCCGGCGAGCAGGGCCAGCCCGCGCGTGCCCAGCCGCCGTCGGCGGCGGATGGGCGCCGCGAGCCGCGGGTCGCCGGGGCCTGCGGTGATCCGGGCGAACAGGTCGTTATCGGTGATCGTCGTCGTCGGCGCCGGATTGGCCGCGCGAACGCGATCGAGAAGGCGATCGGTGCTCATAGCTGCTCCAGGCTGGGCTCGCAGTTGTCCAGATGCCGGCGGTCGGTGAGGGCTCCGAGCTCGTAGAGCAGCCGGCGCCGGGCCCGATGGAGCCGGACGCGGAAGGCGGCCGGCGAGATGCCCAGGCTGGCGGCCGCGGCACTCGGCGTGAGGTCGTCCCAGGCAACCAGCAGCAGCGCCTCGCGGTCGGTGTCGGACAGCGCCGCGAGCGCGACCTCGAGCTCGTGATCGAGCTCCAGGATCGGAGGTTCAGGTGTCGCCGCGGGCTCGATGCCCTCGAGGTCCTGCACCGGCATCGCGTGACGCCGGCGGTCGGCGAGCACGAGGTTCCGTGCCGTCGCGATCAGCCACGGACGCGGATCGTCCGTGGGGACGTCGGCGAGCCGCCGCCAGGCGATGGCCATTGCTTCGGCGGCGATCGCGTCGGCGTCACGTGCGCCACGGCGCCGCGCGTAGGCGCTGAGCAGGCCGAGGTGAGCGAAGACTTCGGCGAACCTCGCCTCTGCGGCCGATCTGTGCTGGGTTTCACGCTGCATATCCGCAACTGTCGATCCTGTGCGAAAGCGTTACAGCCCGGAACTTTCCGGGACACTGGTTGTTGGTATTTGCGATGTCTCGAACGCGGATGATGATCGCGGCAGTTGTTGTGCTGGCCCTCGGCACCGGCTCGGCGTCCGGCGCCAGCGCGCCGGCGCCGCATGACCAGCTGCGTTCGTTCGTGTGCCAGAAGGCGCTCGATCCGCCGACCCGGGCGGTATCCGTTCAGGCGGTGATGCGGCCGGTGACCGGCACATCGAAGATGCAGATGCGCTTCGACCTCATGCGTAAGACGAAGCCCGGAGCGCCGTTCAAGGTCGTCCGCGGCCAGTTCCTCGGCAGTTGGTTGATCCCGGACAACCCGACGCTCGGCCAGCGTCCGGGCGACGTCTGGATCGTCAACCATCCGGTCGTCGGGCTGCCGGCGCCGGCGACCTACCGCTTCCGGGTCAGCTTCCGCTGGCTCGGCTCGAGTGGCCAGCAGCTCTCGAGCGCGGTCCAGTCGAGCTCGAGTTGCTGGCAACCCGAGCTCAGGGCCGATTTGCTGGTGCGCTCTTTGACCGTGACGTCGATGGGCTCGGGCCAGTCGGCCTACGTCGCGGAGATCGCCAACCGCGGCCTGACCGCGGCGGGACCCGTCGAGGTCGATCTCGCCGGGGTGGGCGCAGCCAAGCAGGCGGAGACGCTCGGCTCGGTGGGACCTAAATCCACGGCCCGCGAGCGATTCGTCGGCCCCTCTTGCACGCCCGGCGCCAACCTGGCCGTCACGGTCGACCCGTCGCACACGATCGACGAGTACGACTTCGCGAACAACGTGCTGACGATGCCCTGCCCGGCGTCGAGCTCTTAGCGGTTCTCGCTCGCCACGCGAGCCCGGGCGATCGCGGCCTTGAGCGCCGGCGAGGCGTGGGACATGTCGATTGGGCGAAGCGACGTCGGGGTGCTGTTGAAGCACGCCGGCACGGGTGAGCGGAACGTGGCCTGGGCCAGCGAGACCCGTCCGGATGTGTTCTCGCCGACGGCCAGCACCTCTGTGTAGCCCGCCGGAATCTCCCTCGGGACGATCGTGATCGGGTACGTGCTCGGGTCGGTGCCTGCCGGCATGGGGTTCGGAAACCCGTGGACCGGGCAGTCGGCGGTGAGCGGAATGGCTCGGGCGGCGATCCCGTCGCGGGCCAATTCGGCGTTCAGCGCGGTGATCGCCCGAATGTCGTTGAGCGTGACCGTCACGGTCCCGTTCGAGTTCGAAGTCACGGCGTAGGCCGGGGTGCTGGTCGTTGCGGTGAACGCGAGCACCGCGGCGGCCGCGGCAGCGGCGCCGGCGAGCGCGGTTCCGCCGATCAGCGCCGGTCGACGTCGCTCGCGTCTCGCGGTGCTCGTCTGGAGTTGCATCCGGTCGCCGTGCTCGCGCACGAGCTCTGACCACAGCCGGTCTTCGAAGCTGTTCATGACGGTTCCTCCGTTGTTCGTAGTCGGGTTCGGGCGCGGAACAGTCGGACACGGAGCGCGCCATGTGAGATCTTCAGGACGGTGGCGGCCTCGCGCGGGCGCAAGCCGTCCACGTCGACAAGCTCGAGCGCGGCACGTTCGAGCTCGGGCAAGCTGTCGAGTCGCTGCAGCAGTTCCCGGCCGGCGCGCTGGTCGTCGATCCGCGCGGCCAGCTCCTCGATCTCGTCGTACTCGAGCTCCCGGTGCCCGGCCAGGGCGGCCAGCGTGTGGTTGCCAGTAGCCGTCCGCTCGCAATGCCGCGCGTACACGTGGCGGGCGATGCCGAACAGCCACGCCCGAGCGTTGCCGCGGCCCGGATCGAACGAGTCCAGCGAGCCGATCGCCTGGACGAACGTCTCCGACGTGAGGTCCGCAACCGCCTGAGGCTCGCCGCACCGGCGGGCGAAGAATGCCGTGACGCCGCCGACGTTGGCGCGATAGACCGCCTCGAACGCGGCTGGCGCCCGTTCCGGCGGCGCGTCGGTGGTGGTGCTCATGCCCACTAGTTGGCGCGATCGATCGAGTGCGTTACAGCCGGGCGAGGCTCAAGCCCGGGCCGCTACACTCGATAACACTATGAAGACCGATGTACATCCCGAGTATGTCGACGCTCACGTGCGCTGCACCTGCGGCAACGAGTTCATGACTCGCTCAACCAAGCCCGAAATCCACGTTGAAATCTGCTCCGCCTGTCATCCGTTCTACACCGGCCGTCAGAAGCTGGTCGATACGGGCGGTCGGGTCGAGCGCTTCCAGCGGCGCGTGGCCAAGGGCCGGCGCGCCGCGCGTGCCGGCACAGGCGCCTAACTCGGAGCGAGATCGTTGAGCGCCGCGGTCCAGGAGGGGCGCCTGACCGCGTCGCGAGACGCACCCGTTGGGGGCCAGGCGGTCCTCGAGGGCGTGATGATGCGTGGCGTCAACTCGTGGGCGCTGGCCGTCCGCAAGCCGCCCGCGTCGGAGACCGTGCTCGGCGACATCGACGTGCAGGCCTTCCCCCTTGAGTCTTGGGCGCGGCGTCGCCGGGTCTACCGCCTGCCGGTGATCCGCGGCGTGGTTGCGCTGGTCGAGTCGCTGGCCATCGGCATGCGCGCGCTCGGGCTGTCGGCCAACGCCCAGCTTCCCGAAGAGGAGATGGAGATCTCGAGTGGTGCGTGGATCGGCACGGTGGTGGTGGCTTCGCTGTTCGCCGTCGGCCTGTTCTTCGTGGTGCCGGTCGGCCTGACCAGCCTGATCAAGCACCAGCTCGGCTCGTCGGTGGCGTTCTGGGCCGTCGAGGGGGTGCTGCGGACCTCGATCTTCCTCGGCTATCTGCTTCTGCTCTCGCGGGTGCGTGATCTGCGGCGCGTGTTCGAGTACCACGGCGCCGAGCACAAGGCGATCTCCTGTTACGAGGCCTCCGACGAGCTGACCCCCGAGCGGGCCGCTCTGTATTCGCGCCTGCATCCCCGCTGTGGCACGAGCTTCCTGCTGATCGTGATGATCATGGCGATCTTCGTGTTCGCCCCCGTTGGGCTGCCCGCCTGGTGGATCCTGGTCCTCACCCGGATCGTGGGGGTGCCGCTGATCGCCGGCCTGTCCTTTGAGGTGATCAAGTGGGCGGGGCGCAACCGCCGGCGCGGCTGGGTCCGCGCGATCATGTACCCCGGGCTCCAGCTCCAGCGTCTGACCACGCGCGAGCCCGACCTCGATCAGCTCGCGGTGTCGATCACCGCGCTCAAGGCCGTGCTGGCCCGCCAGGAAGGCTCCGGCGTGTCCGCCGAGGACCTGGTCGGGCTCGAAGTCGTCGCCTGACTCGGGGCGCCTAAACTCGGCGTCGACATGATCGATGAACTCGTCTCTCAGATCGAGGCGCGGTTCGGCGAGCTTCAGGGAGAGCTATCCAACCCGGAGGTGATCGGCGACCGGCAGCGGTTCGCCGCGGCCTCTCGGGCCTACCGCGAGCTCGAGCCGGCCGCCCGGCTGGCTTCCGAGTACCGGCGCGCCGCCGATGATCTGGAGGGCGCTCGCGAACTGCTGGCCGAGGACGGCGACGACCCCGAGCTGCGCGCGATGCTCGAGTCCTCGCGCGAGCGGATCACCGAGCTGGAGGAGGAGATCCGCCTGGCCATGGTCGAGCGCGATCCCAACGACGACAAGAACGTGATCGTCGAGATCCGGCCGGGCGCCGGCGGCGAGGAGGCCGGGCTGTGGGCGGGCGACCTGTACCGGATGTTCACTCGCTACGCCGAGCGGCGGAAGTTCGTGGTCGAGCCGCTGTCTCTCGGCGAGGGGACTTACACGTTTGCCATCAAGGGCGACGGGGCCTACTCGGTGTTCAAGTTCGAGGGCGGCACCCATCGCGTCCAGCGCGTCCCCGAGACCGAGTCCCAGGGCCGTATCCACACCTCGACCGCCACCGTGGCCGTGCTGCCCGAGGCGGAGGAGGTCGAGATCGAGATCGATCCCGGCGACCTGCAGATCGACGTCTACCGCAGCTCGGGTCCCGGCGGGCAGTCGGTCAACACCACCGACTCGGCCGTGCGGATCACCCACAAGCCGTCCGGAATCGTCGTCTCGATGCAGGACGAGAAGTCGCAGCTGCAGAACCGCGAGCGCGCCATGCGCGTGTTGCGCGCTCGCCTGTACGAGCGCGCCGTGGCGGAGCAGCAGGCGGCGGTGGCGGCCTCGCGATCCGCGCAGGTCGGCACCGGCGAGCGGGCCGAGAAGATCCGCACCTACAACTTCCCCGAGCGGCGGGTCACCGACCACCGCATCGGGTTGCGGCTGCACAACCTCGACGGGATCCTCATGGGTGAGCTTGACGAGCTCACCGCCGCGCTCCAGGACGACGAGAAGCGCCGCCGGCTCGAGGAGAAGGCCTCGGTTGCCTGAGGTCCTGGCTGAGAGGCCGTCGATCGGTGAGGTGCTGCGGGGGGCCACGTCCCGCCTTGATGCGACCTCCGATACCCCGCGGCTCGACGCGGAGGTGCTGCTGGCTTCCGTCCTCGGGGTCGATCGCTCGCGCCTGATCGTCGATGCCGGCGCTGAGCTCGACGCCGCCACCGTCGCGCGATTCGACGCGCTGGTCGCCCGGCGGGCGGATCACGAGCCCGTGGCCTACATCCTCGGCCGCAAGGAGTTCCGCCGGATCACGCTGCACGTGGATCCGCGAGTGCTGATCCCGCGGCCGGAGACGGAGCTGCTCGTCGAGGTCGGTTTGTCGTTGCCGGTTGGGGCTTCGGTCGTGGATGTCGGGACGGGGTCCGGCTCGGTGGCGCTGGCCTTGGCTAGCGAGCGTCCGGATCTGGACGTGTGGGCGACGGATGTGTCTCTCGATGCGTTGACGGTCGCCCGGGAGAACGGCATTCGCCTGGGGATCGAGGTCGAGTTCGTCCAGGCGGATCTGCTGGCCGGGCTCGATCGAAGCTTCGACGCGGTACTCGCGAACCTGCCCTACGTGGCCGAGGGGTCCGCGCTGCCTCCGGACATCGCCGGCTACGAGCCCGACCTGGCCCTGTTTGGCGGCCCCGACGGGCTGGACCTGGTCCGGCGCCTTCTGCCGATGTTGGCTGGTGTTTCGCTGGTCGCGCTCGAGGTTGGACTCGCGGAAGCGGCCGCATCGTTGCTCAAAGAGGCGGGGTTCCGATCAGTGGAGGTGCTGCGAGACCTGGCCGGGCACGAGCGGGCCGTCGTCGGGCGCCGATGAGCGACGCCGGCGCGTTCGAGAGGTGCATCGGGGTCGGGGGGATCGTTCTGTTCCCGGCCGACACCGTGTACGGGCTGGCCTGCGACCCGGAGAACCGGTTCGCGGTCGAGCGCCTGTACATGCTCAAGCGGCGCAGCCTGGACAAGCCCTCGGCGGTGATGTTCTTCTCCGTGGCGGACGCGTTTGCCGCGGTGCCCGAGCTCGGGGAGCGGACGCGGCTGGCTATGAGCCGGGTGATGCCGGGCCCGGTCGGAGTGCTCGTCCCCAACCCCCCCGGGAGGTTCCTTTTGGCGTGTGGTGGCGATCGCTCGACGCTCGGGATCCGGGTCCCGCACGTGCCGGCGCTGTCCGGGGTGCGCCGGGCTGTGCTCCAGTCGAGCGCCAACCGCGCCGGCGGGCCGGATCCCCGCCGGCTCGAGGACGTGCCGGTGCTGCTGCGCAGCGCCGCGGATCTGGTGATCGACGGTGGCGAGCTGCCCGGGACACCATCCACGGTGGTCGACCTGCGCCGCTACGAGGAGGACGGCGAGTGGTCGGTGGTCCGGGCCGGCGCGGTCGGCGAACGCGAGCTGACCGAGGCGCTGCACTGGCAGTACCACTTCGATGCGGGTACCTACACGGACGAGATCCGCGCCGACATCCCGGCCTACGACGTATTCCAGGATTCGGTGGCGGCCGCGAGCGGGACGGGCGCGCGGCGGATCCTCGACCTGGGCATCGGAACCGGCGAGACGGCCCTCCGTGTGCTCGAACGTCACCCGGAGGCCTGGCTCGTGGGGGTGGACGAGAACGAGGAAATGCTCGCGGTGGCGGGTTCGCGGCTCCCGGCCGAGCGGGTCGAGTTACGCGTGGGGCGGATCGAGGAGCCGTTGCCCGACGGGGCGTTCGATCTGGTGACCAGCGCCCTGTGCGTCCATCACCTGGACGGCGTGGGCAAGGCGGAACTGTTTCGCCGCGTGCGCGACGCCCTGATGCCCGGTGGGCTGTTCGTGCTCGGCGACGTGATCGTGCCGGAGGATCCCAGCTTGGCCAGCATCGAATTGACCCCGGGGTATGACCGGCCGAGCCCGCTGGGCGACCAGCTGGACTGGCTTTTCGCGGCCGGATTCGAGCCGAGCGTCGCTTGGGAGAGCGGGGATCTGGCCGTCGTCGTGGCGCGCCGAAAGTGACGCTGAAGTCGTGCTTGGCCGATGACTACGGCGACCGATTCCGTTGCTAAGGTCGTACCCGAGTGAGCTCCCCAGAACTGCCGCCTGACTTCTTCAACCGGCCTCTCGCCGAGGTCGATCCGGAGATCGCGGAGGTGCTGGCGGCGGAGCTCGAGCGCCAGCAGCACACGCTGGAGATGATCGCCTCGGAGAACTTCGTCCCGATGGCGGTGCTCGAGTGCCAGGGCTCGGTGCTCACCAACAAGTACGCCGAGGGCTATCCGGGCCGGCGCTACTACGGCGGGTGCGAGCACGTCGACGTGGCCGAGCGATTGGCCATCGCTCGTGCGTGTGAGTTGTTCGGAGCCGAGCACGCGAACGTGCAGCCGCACTCCGGCGCGCAGGCCAACATCGCTGTGTACCACGCGCTGTTGCAACCCGGCGACACCGTTATGGGGCTGGAGCTCTCGCACGGTGGGCATTTGACGCATGGGATGCGGATCAACGTCTCCGGCCGGCTGTACGACATCGCTCCCTACCACGTCGACCGGGAGACCGGCCGGATCGACATGGACGAGGTGCAGCGGATCGCCCAGGAGCGCCGGCCCAAGATGATCCTGGCCGGCTGGTCAGCCTATCCGCGGTTCCTGGACTTCGAGCGCTTCCGCGCGATCGCCGACGAGGTCGGCGCCTATCTGGTCGTCGACATGGCCCACTTCGCCGGCCTGGTCGCGGCCGGGCTGCATCCTTCGCCGATCCCCTACGCCGACGTGGTGACCACCACGATCCACAAGACGATCGGTGGCGGCCGCGGCGGCATGATCCTGTGCCGCGAGGAGTACGCCAAGCAGATCGACTCGGGCGTGTTCCCCGGCCAGCAGGGCGGGCCGCTGGAGCACATCATCGCCGGCAAGGCCGTTGCTTTGCGCATCGCGGCTTCCGAGGCGTTCCGGGAGCGCCAGGAGCGGACGTTGGTGGGCGCCCGGGCCGTGGCCGCCGAGCTGCTCCGCGCCGGCGGCGGCGTGAGTGTGTTGACCGGGGGCACCGACGTGCACCTGGTGCTCTGCGACCTGCGCGAGTCAGAGCTCGACGGTCGGCAGGCCGAGGACCGTCTTCACTCGATCGGGATCACGGTCAACCGCAACGCGGTGCCGTTCGATCCCCGCCCGCCGGCGGTGTCCAGCGGGCTGCGCATCGGCACGCCAGCGCTGGCCACCCGTGGCCTCCAGCTCGACGACTTCGTCGAGGTCGGCATGATCATCGCCGAGGCGCTCGGCCAGGACGGGTTCGACGCCCGTCGGGGCGACCTCACCGACCGCGTGTCGGCCATCGCCGACCGCTATCCGCTGTACACGCGGGTCGGCGCGGCCGCGATCGTCTAGGGACTGTCAAAACTTCGTTCCAATTCGGTCGCGTGAGCTGCTGAGACGGTTTCGCGGGCTGATACTGGGCTCTCGTGAGCTCAGGATTCCGTGCACAGCTCGACAATCCAATCGCCTGGCCGAGAGCGTGCCGACTGGTGCACGCTATTCGTGCACGAGTCGGCACGGTCGGGCAGGGCGAGGTCTGCTGACGAGCTATGCACGGTGTGGAGCGAGCAATCGCCCGAATCGCCGGTCGGCAGGACAATGTGATCAGCCGGGATCAGCTGTTGGAAGCCGGACTTGGACGCGGACAGATCGCACGACGGGTGGCCACCGGGAGAATGCGCCGGCTTCACCGGAGCGTCTACCTGATCGGGCCGGCGCCCCCAACGCTGATGGCGCGAGCGCGCGCGGCGGTGCTGGCCTGCGATCCAGGCGCGGTGCTCAGCCATCGCTCGGCCGCTGAGGTGTTTGGGCTGCTGCCCGAGTCGGGTGGCGATCGCCATGTGACGGTTGCCGCCCGCAATCCGGGCGAGGAGCCTGGCATACGACTTCACCGGCCGCGGCACCTGGCGCGTATCGACGTGGTGACGATGCGCGGCATGAGGGTCACTTCGGTGGCGAGGGCGATCTGTGACATCGCCGCCACCGAATCACCCCGCGAGGTCGAGCACGCCTACCAGGAGGCTCTGTACCGCCGGATCGTCACGCCCGGCGCGGTCGCTGCGGTTATCAAGCGGGAGCCGAGGCGGAAGGGCGCCCCGGTGATCCGCTCGCTGCTCGAGGATCCGCGGATGACCCGCTCCGAGCGCGAGCGGACGCTACTCAAGCTTCTCGCCCAGGCCCAGCTGCCGAAGCCGCTCACCAACGTCCGGCTCCACGGGTATCTCGTCGACGTGTACTGGCCGGAGCAGCGGCTTGTGCTCGAGTTCGACGGATGGCGGGCCCACGGCCATCGCCGCGCCTTCGATGGCGATCGCAAGCGCGACCAGGTGATGCTCGCGAATGGGATCGGCGCCATGCGGGTGACCGATAGGCACCTCGTGTACGAGCCGGTGGCGCTGGTGGCCCGGATCGCCCAGGCGCTTAGACAGGCGTAGGTCTACTCGAAGGCCGCCACGGTGGCGAGGATCACGAACGTCGCAATCAGAGCCATTCCTTCAAACACGGTGGCCTCGCCGTCGCCGGTGATCTGCCAGACGATCACCGCGGTGCCGAACAGTGCACCGATGTACACCGGCGCGAGGGAGAAAGTCAGGGTGGTGGCGGTCAGCAGCGAGACCAGCACCAGGAGCGGATACAGGAAGGCGGCGATCTGCGCCACCGAGTTCTTGACCACGGAGATCGCGAGATCGGACTGGCCCTTGGCCGCGAGCACGATCCCGGCCACGTTCTCTACCGCGTTGCCCGCGATCGCGACGATCACCAGGCCGGCGAAGGCCTGGGAAATGTGCAGCGTGTGGATGGTGGGCTGGAGCGCGTTCACGAACCAGTCGGACACGAATGCCGAGGCGGTACCGGCGAGGACCAGCAGGGTGGCGCTGGTGGCGATACTCAGCCGCGGACGCCCGGCCCGCTCGGCGACGGCGGGCTCGGGAGTGGTCAGGTACTGGCGCAGCCAGGTGGCGTAGACGATCAGGATCGCCACCGCGCCCACGATCGAGATCGTCTTGGCGTGGTGGCTGGCCGCATCGCCGGTCGAGTGGGTCAGCCCGATCAGGACGATGATGAACGAGGCGACCAGCAGCAACGTCGCCGTGTCGTTGGGCAGCCGGGCGTTGAAGCGCATCACGCCATCGCTCGCCCGCCGGGCCCCGGCCACGATCACCAGCCCGAGGACGAGCAGAGCGTTGACCAGAATCGAGCCCAGGATGGCCGTCTCGGCGACGACTTGCTCGCCGGCGTTCAGGGCAAAGATCACCACGAAGAACTCGGGCAGGTTGCCGACCGTCGACTGCATCAGGCCGGTGGCCGCGGGCCCCAGCCGCTCGCCCACTTGCTCGGTGGCGAGGGCCACCACCCAGGCCATGCCGGCGAGCGCCAGCGTGGCGAACACGAAGGCGATGACTCGGGAGACGCTGTGGGCGTAGCGGAGAACGCCCGCGACGGCCGTGACCCCGAGGAGCGTGACGAGGATCGCCTTCTCGGATCGAGTCAGGCCGCTCAGCCGCCCGTCACGTGCCTCCACTAACCCACCCGCTCGAACTCCCCGGTCTCGACCTCGCGCTGGACGCGCGCGTCGATCTCGTGCTCGCTGGTCGCGGGGTCGGCCGTGCGCAACTCCCGGCTGCGCCGGCGCTTGAACTTGAGGATCTCGAGCAGGTAGATCAGATAGACGCTGGCGGCCAGCGCGATCAGGCCGATCACGGCCATCACCACCACCCAGCCCCAGTGGTAGACCCCGTGGTGGTTGGAGTAGGGGATGAAGCGCAGCGCGACGGCCACGCCGGCCAGCATCAGCGTCCAGCCGTACAGGTAGGCCACCGTCCGGCGCTGGCTGTAGCCCATGCGCGCCATCCGGTGATGGAAGTGGTTGGCGTCGGCCGACCACGGCTTGCGCTTGTATTTCAGCCGTTTGGCCACCACGAAGCCGGTGTCCAGGAACGGCACCGCGAGCAGGATCAGGGGCACCGCGAGCGTGACCACAGCGCCGGTCTTGACCGAGCCCACGACGGCGACCACGCCGAGCAGGTAGCCGAGCAGGTTCGCCCCGCAGTCGCCCATCAGTGACGAGGCCGGATAGAAGTTGTGGAACAGGAACCCGAGCGCGGCACCTGCGGTAAGGGCGGCGAGCACGCCCGCCCCGGGCACGTTCAGGTCGAAGGCGATGATCGCGAACGCCACCCCGTCGATCGTGCACAGGCCGGCGGCCAGCCCGTCGATCCCGTCGGAGAGATTCACGACGTTCATCAGGCCCACCAGGCCGATCACGGTCAGCGCTCCGCCGGTGTTGGGAAGCTGGAGCGTGCCGGCGAACGGGATCGTCACGTCGGTCACGATCGCTCCGCCCTTCACGGCGATCAGCGCGGCGGCGACCTGGCCCAGGAGCTTCCATTGCGGCTTGAGCGGCTTGGCGTCGTCGATTGCCCCGACCAGCGCGATCAGGCACGCACCGGCGACGATTGCCCACGTGTGCACGGTGCCGCCCGAGCCGGGCGCGGTGCCGGCCGTGTGGTGCAGGCTGATCGTCGCCGGCAGCCAGAAGACGGCGCCGACCAGCACGCCGGCCAGGATGGCCAGGCCGCCCAGCGCCGGGGTGGGCCGCTCGGCCAGGCCGCGCTCTGAAGGCATGGCTACCGCGCCGATCCGCCGGGCCAGGCGGGCGGTCAGCGGGGTCAGCAGGGCGGCGACGGCGGTCGCCACCAGGAATGCAAAGAAGGCGTCCCAGTACCGCATGCCGTGTGCCACAGCATGCCAGCAGCGCAGGACCGGTGCGCGAATCGGAAGCCCGTGGCGGCCTGGTGGCTGCTATTCTTACGTTTACGTAAACTTCTACTTCGGAGAATGATGTCGGTAATGCATGCAGAGCGAGCTCGGAGAATCGGCGTCCACGCCGAGCACGACTCCTACAAGTGGTGGGCGCTGTCGTGCACCAGCCTCGGGATGCTGCTGGCCACGATCAACTCCGGCACGCTGATCATCGCGCTGCCCGACCTCGAGCGAAGCCTTCACACGAGCCTGCTCGAGCTGGTCTGGGTGATCCTGGTCTACATGATCGCCTCGACCGTGCTCGTGCTGAGCGCGGGCCGGCTGTCCGATCAGTTCGGCCGTAAGAAGGCGTACGTCGGCGGCTTCGTGCTGTTCGCGCTCACCTCGCTGGGCGCCGGCTTTGCCGGCAGCGGCACGGAGCTGATCGTGTGGCGGATCCTCCAGGGCATCGGCGGCTCGTTCCTGTTCGCCAACGCGGCGGCGATCGTGACCGACGCATTCCCGCGTGAGCAGCTCGGGCTGGCCATGGGCACCAACACGATGGTGGCCGCCGTCGGGCTGGTCATCGGCCCGGTGCTGGGCGGCGCGCTGGTGGCGATCTCCTGGCATTGGGTGTTCTGGTTCAACGTCCCGTTCGCGCTCGGCGGGAGCCTGTGGGCGGCGGCCATCCTGCACGAGATCACCGGGCGCTCGGAAGACACGAGCTTCGACGCCCTGGGCACGATCACGTTCCTGATCGGGCTGACCGGGCTGGTGTACGGCATCTCGAAGGGCGGCCTCTCCGGCTGGGACAACACGGCAGTGATCGCCAGCTTGATCGCGGCGGCCGTGCTGCTCCCCGGCTTCGTCTTGATCGAGAGCCGGGTCAAGTCCCCGATGCTCGACCTGAGCATCTTCAAGAGCCGGCTGTTCTCGGCCGCCTCGGCGGCCGCGTTCACGAACGGGTTGGCCCGGTTCGCGCTGATGTTCGTGTTCGTCTTCTACTTCCAGGGCGTCCAGGGCAACTCGCCGATCCTGGCCGGGCTCAAGCTGGCGCCGCTGGCCGTGGGGATGCTGATCTCCTCGCCGCTGGCCGGCATCTGGGCCGATCGCCGGGGCTCGCGCGGGATGGCCGTGGCCGGAATGCTCGTGCAGGCCGTCGGGCTGGCCCTCATGACCACGCTGCAGCGTGACACCACGTATGTCGCGAGCGGTGTCTACATGCTGATCGTCGGAGTCGGCTCGGGGATGTTCAACTCGCCGAACACCGCGGCGATGATGGGCACGGTCCCGGCTCACCGGCGCGGCATCGCGGCCGGCGCCCGAGTTCTGGTTCAGAACACTGGCGCGGTCATCTCGATCGCCTTCGTGCTCGCGGTGGTCACGTCGTCGGTGCCGAAGCACGTCGTGCTCGCCGTGTTCAGCGGCCTGGCCAAGCACGTCACGAATGCGCAGCTGACCCCGTTCATGTCGAACATGCACACCGCGTTGTGGTGCCTGGCCGGTATATCGCTGCTCGGGGCGGTGATCTCGGCCGCGCGGCCGGCGCACGTGAAGGTGGAATCCCGACCACCCGCAGAGGCGACGGCATGAGTGCCGTTCAGGCCAAGCCGCTGCGGATCGGCGAGGTCGCCGAGCTGCTCGGCACTACCACGCGGACCATCCGCTACTACGAGGAGATCGGGCTGCTTCCCGCCGCAGACGATCGTGAGCAGGGCAAGCACCGGGTCTACACCCAGGCCGACGTCGATCGGGCCCGCGAGATCATGCGCCTGCGCGACCTGCTCGGGCTGAGCCTCGAGGAGGTCTCGGCGCTGCTCGAGGCCGAGGACGCGCGCGCCCAGCTCCGGCGGGAGATTCGCCAAACCGAGGATCCGGCCGAGATCAAGCGCATCCTGGAGGAGGCGCTCGGGCACATCGGCAACCAGCTCGAGCTGGTGCGCCACCGCCGGCGCGAGCTCGAGCAGCTCGAATCCGAGCTGGTGACCAAGCGCCGGTCGATCCACACGAGGCTTGGAGAGCTCGAGGCGTGAGGCTGGAGGGCGTCGACCGCCGGGCGATGGCGGTCCTTTCGACCGGTCACATGTTCACCGACATCGCGCAGGGGTCGATCCCCGCGCTGTTGCCGTTCCTGATCAGCCGCGATCACCTGAGCTACGCGGCCGCGTCCGCCCTGGTGCTGGCCGCCACCATCTCCTCCTCGGTGATCCAGCCCCTGTTCGGCTACGTCTCCGACCGCCTGTCGCTGCCCTGGCTGATGCCGCTCGGCCCGGCCCTCGGCGGCCTGGGCGTGGCGCTGGCCGGCCTGGCCCCGAGCTACGGGCTCACGTTCGCCGCGATCGTGCTCAGCGGCGTCGGCGTGGCCGCCTTCCATCCCGAGGGATCCCGGTTCGCGAACTACGTCTCGGGCGCGCGGCGGGCCAGCGGGATGAGCCTGTTCAGCGTCGGCGGGAACGTCGGCTTCGCGCTCGGCCCGGTCCTGGTGACGCCGCTGCTGCTGGCCTTCGGCCTGCACGGGACGGTGTTCGTGATCATCCCCACATGGTTGATGTCGGCGGTGCTCCTGCGCGAGCTACCGCGGTTGAAGACGTTCCGCCGCGACCTGGTCGACGGCCGCGTGGAGCAAGGCGAGCACCACGAGGCGTGGCGGCCGTTCGTGGTCCTGGCCGGCGTGATCGCGCTGCGGTCGTTCGTGTACTTCGGGATGGTCACGTTCATCCCGCTGTACTACGTGCACGACCTGCACACGAGCAAAGCGCTCGGCAATGCGGCGCTGACCGCCATGCTGCTGGGCGGCGCGGCCGGCACGCTGACCGGCGGTCCGCTGGCCGACCGGTTCGGCCGGCGGACCGTGCTGGTCGGATCGATGTGCGTGATCCCGCCGCTGGTCGTGGGCTTCCTGCTCTCGGGACCGGTCCTGGCGCTGGTGTTCGCGACGCTGGCCGGTGCGGTCACCATCGCCACGTTCGCGGTGACGATCGTGATGGGCCAGGAGTATCTGCCAGGACGACTGGGCATCTCTGCCGGGGTGACGATCGGGCTGTCGATCGGCCTGGGCGGCGTGGGCGCGCCGCTGCTCGGGGTGCTGGGCGACGCGGCCGGGCTGCGCGCGGTGTTCGAGACGGTCGCGGTGCTGCCGTTGGCGGCATTGGCCCTGAGCCTGGCTCTGCCGAGGCAGACGCCCCGAGAGACGGTCGGTGCGGCTTCCCGGCCGACGCGACGGACGGCCCCGGCAGGATCGCCGGGCAGGGCCACGTAACAAATAGGGGCCGGCGCCGTATTTGCCCCTTGGAGGCGTGTCTGCGGCACGCCGTAGCAGTCCATGAATTCTTCGATACAAGCCCTCAAGAAGCGCTTGCCCATGCTCGCTGCCGCCGCGGCGGCAGTCGTCGGCCTGGTCAACATCGGCTCGGCGCTGACGCCGAACATCCGCTGGCGGGGGCACCTGCTGCTCGAGTTCGAGCCCGTGGAAGCGGTGCGCCTGTTTCACGCGCTGGCCTTCCCGGCCGGCGTGGCGCTGCTGCTGGTAGCGCCGTACCTAGCCAAGCGCCGGCGCCGCGCGTTTCAGACCGCCGTCGCGCTGTTGATCGCGCTCGGTCTGTTCGACCTGCTCAAGGGGCTCGACTTCGAGGAGACGATCATCACATGGGTCGCCGCGACCATCCTGATCGTCGGGCGCGCGGGGTTCAACGTCCGCCACGATCCGATCACGCTGCGCTCCGCCATGTGGCGTGTGCCGGTGCTTGGCGTGACCGGCCTGGCCAGTGGCGTACTGGCCACGTGGGCTTCGCAGGGTCACCACGAGCTGTCGTGGATCCCGATCAGCGTGGGGCTCGGGACGCTGATCGCGATCGCCTACGTGATTTTCCGCCCGCTGACCGCCCCTCGATCGCTCCCCAGCCCGGCCGCCCGCGAGGTGGCCTCGGATCTGGTCCGGGCGCACGGCGCCGACACGCTCGCGTTCTTCAAGCTTCGGGCGGACAAGCACTACCTGTTCAGCGAGGACCGGCGGGCGTTCGTCGGCTACACGATCGAGAACGGAGTGCTGCTGCTCTCGGGTGACCCGGTCGGCCCTGCGGACGCGTTCGCAGATCTGCTCGCGCAGGTGCGGGCGTTCGCCGAGGCTCGCGGCCTCAGGCTCGGCGCGCTGGGCGCCAGCGAGGGGCTATGCACGCTCTACGGCGAGCTCGGCCTGCGAACCATCTACCTGGGCGATGAGGCGGTCGTCGATCTCGGCCGCTTCTCGCTCGAGGGTCGTCCGATCCGCAAGGTCCGCCAATCGGTCACCCGCCTGGGCAAGGCGGGCTATCAGGCCGAGTTGTGCGAGCTGGGCTCGATCGAGCCGGGCACGCTCGAGAAGATCGAGGAGGTGGTCGAGCGTGGTCGTCAGGGCGCGCCCGAGCGGGGCTTCTCGATGGCCATGGAGTCGCTACGAGGCGAGCACGACCACGAGACGCTGGTGGTGATCGCGCGTGACGGCGAGGGCGAGATTCGCGGGGTGCTGCACTTCGTGCCGTGTTACGGCCGTCCCGCCGTGTCCCTGTCGTTCATGCGGCGCGATCCGTCCACTCCCAACGGCCTGACCGAGTTCCTCGTCGTGCGGGCCATCGAGTTGCTGCGCGACCGCGGCCTGGAGGAGCTGTCGCTGAATTTCGCCGCGTTCGCCAAGTGGATGCACAGCCCGGTCCGCCGGCATGAGCGGCTGCTCGGGAAGCTGATCGCCTTGGGCAACCCGTTCTTCCAGATCGAGAGCCTGTACCGGTTCAACGCGAAGTTCTTCCCGCGCTGGGAGCCTCGATTCCTCGTCTACGAGGGCGCCTTCGGCCTGCCGCGGGCCGGGATCGCGGCATTGTGGGCCGAGGGTCAGCTGCCCAAGCCGTCGCTGCGTATGCGCGAAAGCGCACCAAGTCGCTAAGTCACCGCCTACCACGCTACCCTTGAGCGCCCACGCCCCCCAATCGGGGGATGGTGGCATTGTCCGCGGGTACCTTCCCGCCTGACTGTCCCTCGGCGCCTCCGTCGGCGCTTTCCCTCGAATCTCCGGACCTAAGCTTGCACAGCAATTCGACCCACGCTTCCCGAACTGGTGCGGCATGTCACTGAGCGCACCGGCCCCGAGTGAGGGTGCCGTGACGGCGCTCGCGTATCTGGACGTGGTGGTGCTCGTCGTGGCGGCACCGATCATGCTGCTGATCGGCGTCCCCGCCGTCGGCTATCTGGTCGGGGCGGGCGTCTGGATCGCACTGCGCGCGGTGGGCGTAGCGGTTGACCGCGCCGCGGTCGCCGCAAACGATCCCCGGCGCGAGACGTCGCTCCGCTTGGCCTACCTGCTCGGCCGGCTGTTCCTGCTGGCGATCGCGGTGATCCTGGTCCGCAACGGCTCCGGCCGCGACGACGCGCTGACCGCGCTGCTCGTGATCGTGTTCGCGTTCACCATGCAGCTCGTGCTCACGTTCCTGAACCGCCCGAGGCCCGCGCGATGAGCAAGACCCGCAAAGTCCTATTGATCAGCCTCGGCGCCTATATAGGCATCTTCGTGCTGCTGGTCCTGGTCTACGGCTTCACCCAGCACAAGAACACCGAGTTCCAGATCCAGAACGAGTTCAAGCTCGTCAACTGGGTGAGCCTCGGGATATTCAGCATCAACCGGGCTGTGCTCTACCTGTTCATCTCGGCCGTACTGACGGTTTTCACGATGGTGTGGATCGCCGGTCGCATGCAGGCGCGCCCGAACAAGGTGCAGACGGCGATCGAGGTGCTGTTCTCGCTCATGCGAGACAACATCACGCGGGGGAACATGCCGGACTCGATGGCGGCCAAATGGTTCCCGTTCCTCGGCACGCTGTTCCTGTTCATCTGGTTCTGCAACCTGGTCGGTTACCTGCCATTGCCGGCGAACAGCGAGCAGAAGTTCACCGTGTTCGGCGCTCACATTCCGGCGTTCGCGCTCTATGCGGCGACGGCGAACATCTCGGTGCCGCTCGTCCTGGCGCTGGTTGTGTTCATCGCCTTCAACTGGGTGGGTATCAGGGCGCAGGGCCCGATCGGATACCTGAAGAGCCTGGTTCCCGCGGGCGTGCACGGGCCCATGCTGATCCTGATCTTCCCGATCGAGGTGATCTCGACCCTGATGCGGCTACTGTCGCTGACCATCCGGCTGTGGGCGAACATCTTCGCCGGACACATCATCATCATCTTCATGGCCGGCGGGCTCGCGGTGATCCTCGGCCTCCAGGCGATCGGCTGGTTCGCGCTTCCGGCCGGCATCGCGATCTACATCTTCGAGCTGGGCCTGGTAGCCACGCTGCAGGCGTTCATCTTCGCGACCCTGGCCGCGATCTACGTCGCCGGCGCGGCCACTCACCACTAACACGACAAGGAGCCACCTGATGTTCGCTCTACACCTGATCACCGCCGCGGCCTCCTCCGGGATCACGAAGGGCTTCGGGATCGCGGTCGGCGGCGGCCTCGGCGCGGTCGGCGCCGGTGTCGGCATCGGCATCATCTTCGGCAAGGTGATCGAGGCGGTCACCCGCCAGCCGGAGATGCGCGACGAGATCACCAGCATCCAATGGCTGGGCTTCGCGCTGACGGAAGCCGTGTTCTTCTACGGCCTCGTGGCCGGCCTCCTCTCCTACGTGCTCACCTGATGCCCGCGGTCTCTCACCTCCCGGTCGCCGCTTCGAGCGGCTCGTTCCTGATCTCGCCGAGCGTCGGGCTGATGATCTGGACGCTGCTGCTGTTCGGGATCTCGATGTACATCCTGTGGAAGCTCGCCTTCCCTCGCATCTCCGAGGCGCTCGATCGCCGCCAGCACGCGATCGAGGAGTCGATCGATCACGCCGAGCGGGTCCGCCACGAAGCCGACGAACTGCTTGAGGAGTACCGGGAGCGTCTGCGCGAGGCGCGCGGCCAGGCCGAGCAGATCGTCGATCGCGCGCGCAAGTCGGCCGAGGCGCACGAGCGCGAGGCCACCGAGCACGCCCAGCAGCGCCGCGACCAGCTGATGGAGCAGACCCGTCGCGACATCGAGTCCGAAACCCGCCGGGCGATCCAGGAGATCCGCCGCGAGGTCGCCGACCTGACCGTGATGGCCACGGAGAAGGTCACCCGCAAGGTGCTGGACGACGCAGATCAGCGCCGGCTGGTCGAAGATGCGCTGAGCGACCTCGACTTCAGCGCCCTCGCTCCCGATGGAGACCGCAACTAGCTGATGGAAGAGATCGCTCAGGTCTGGGCGCGGGCCCTGTTCGGGGTGGCCAAGGAGCACGACCTCCTCGACAAGGTGCGCGAGCAGCTGGGCGCATTCGCCGACGCGCTGAACCAGAACCGCGACCTGATGGTGTTCTTCTTCTCGCCGTACTTCTCCACCCAGGAGAAGAAGGACGGTTTGGAGCGGGCGGTGACCGATGCCGAGCCGGTGCTCATGAACTTCCTCGAGGCGCTGATCGAGCGCCACCGGATGCCCGCGATCTTCCGGATCAAGGCCCGGTACGAAGTCCTGTGGGAGGACGAGCGTGACCTGCTGCCGGTGGAGGTGACGAGCGCCGTCGAGCTCGACACGTCCACGGTGAGCACGATCGGGGAGCGGATCGGAGAGCAGACGAAGCGCACGGTCGAGCTCTCGAGCAAGGTCGATCCGGACATCCTCGGTGGGATCGTCCTGCGCGTGGGCAACGTGATCCTCGACGCCTCGATCCGAAATCGCCTGGAACAACTTCGCAAGCAAGTCGCGCGGGCCTAGCTACCCTCGCCCGCCAAGGAGTCACTGAATGCAGATCAAGCCCGACGAGATCACCTCAATCCTCAAGAACCGGATCGAAGGACTCGACAGCTCGAGCGCCGACCTGACCGAGGTCGGGACCGTGCTGTCCGTGGCCGACGGAATCTGCCGGATCCACGGCCTGGACAACTGCATGTCGTTCGAGATGCTCGAGTTGCCCCACGACGTCACCGGACTCGCCCTGAACCTCGAGTCCGACAACGTCGGCGCGGTGCTGTTCGGCGAGTGGGAGAAGATCGTCGAGGGCGACACGGTCAAGCGGACCAAGCGGCTGCTCGAGATCCCGGTCGGGGAGGGGCTCCTGGGCCGGATCGTCGACCCGCTCGGCAATCCGCTCGACGGCAAGGGGGAGATCAACTCCGATAAGACGAGGCCGTCGGAGTTCAAGGCTCCCGGCGTGGTGCAGCGCCAGCCGGTCAAGGAGCCGATGCTCACCGGGCTCAAGGCCGTCGACTCGATGATCCCGATCGGCCGGGGTCAGCGTGAGCTGATCATCGGCGACCGCCAGACCGGCAAGACGGCGATCGCGATCGACGCGATCATCAACAACAAGGACCGCGACCTGCGGTGCGTGTACGTGGCCATCGGCCAGCGCAAGGCAACCGTGGTCGGTCTGGCCAAGACGCTCGAGGACGCCGGCGCGCTGGAGAACACGATCATCGTGATGGCGGCCGCCGACGAGGCCGCTCCGATCAAGTTCCTCGCGCCGTACGCAGGCTGCGCGATGGGCGAACACTTCCTCTACAACGGAGAGGCCGCGCTGGTCGTCTACGACGACCTCTCCAAGCACGCGGTGGCCTATCGCCAGATGTCGCTTCTGCTACGCCGACCGCCCGGCCGCGAGGCGTATCCCGGCGACGTCTTCTACCTGCACTCGCGGCTGCTCGAGCGCGCGGTCAAGCTGAACGATGACCTCGGCGGAGGCTCGCTGACCGCGCTGCCGGTCATCGAGACCCAGGCCGGCGACGTGTCGGCTTACGTCCCGACCAACGTGATCTCGATCACCGACGGCCAGATCTATCTCGAGCCCGGCCTGTTTAACTCGGGCGTGCGGCCGGCCATCAACGTCGGCATCTCCGTCTCACGCGTGGGAGGGAGCGCCCAGATCAACCCGATGCGCAAGGTGGCGGGGCGTCTGAAGCTCGAGCTGTCGCAGTACCGCGAGCTCGAGGCGTTCTCGCAGTTCGGCTCCGAGCTCGACCCCGAGACGCAGCGGACGCTGGCCCGCGGCGAGCGGCTGGTCAAGACGCTGAACCAGGCCGAGCGCCACCCGATGCCGGTCGAGGACCAGGTGGTCCAGGTGTACGCAGCCACCAACGGGTACCTGGACCGCATCGTGGTCGACAAGGTCGACCGGTTCCTCGCGGACCTCACCGATCACATGCGCGGCAACGAGGCGGACCTGCTTCAAAAGATTGCCGGCGGAGACTGGGGCGACGACACCCAGAAGGCGGTGGAATCGGCCGTGTCGAGCTTCGCCGAGGACTTCGGCTTCGACCTCGACGAGGAGGGACATCCGCTCGACCAGGACGGAGACGAGCGTTCCTCCGGCCGCTCGCGCGAGAACCGGGATGGCGAACAGGAGGATCAGGCAGAGGCGGCGTGAGCCGCGGCGCCCTGAGCACGATCGATGCCGCAGTCCCAGCGCGACGTCCGCAACCGCATCGGCGCGGTCAAGAACATCCAGAAGATCACCCGCGCCATGGAGATGGTCGCGGCTGCCCGCCTGCGGCGGGCCGAGCAGCGGATCGAGGCGCTGCGGCCGTACGCCAACGCGATCCGGCGGATGACCCGCCAGGCGGCCGAGGCGGCGGGCCGGGTCCCGCAGCTGCCGATCCTGGAGGAGCACGACCAGGTGTCGAAGGTTGGCCTGCTGCTGATCGCCGGCGACCGGGGCCTGGCCGGTGCGTTCAACTCGCAGATCGTGCGCGCCGGGGTGGCGGCCGGCCGTGAGCACGACGGCGAGGGACACACGCCTGTCTACTTCGCCTCGGGCCGTCGCCCCGCGACCTCGCTGACCTTCCGCGGCCTCGAGCCGGCCGAAAGCTTCACCGGGTTCACCGACCGGCCGGCCTACGCAGACGCGCGGCGGATCGCCGAGCGGCTCATCGCGTCCTACGTCGACGGCGAGGTGGATCAGGTCGAGATCTTCTACAACGGGTACATCTCGCCGGTCGCGCAGGTGGTGCGGCGCGAGACCCTGCTCCCCCTCCAGCAGGCCACCGTGCTCGAGGAGGAGGAATCCGGGGACGACGACGACGGGCGGGACTCGTCTGACCAGGGCTCAGAGCACCGCGCGCTGGTCGAGTACGAGCCCGACCCCGAGGAGATCCTCAAGCGCCTGGTGCCCGATTACGTCGAGATCTCGATCTACCGGGCGCTGCTCGAGTCGACGGCATCCGAGCACGGCGCGCGGATGACCGCGATGCGCAACGCCTCGGACAACGCCAAGGAGTTGATCCAGACGCTCACGCTGGAGATGAACCGAGCGCGTCAGGCCGAGATCACCCAGGAAATCTTGGAAGTGGTGGCGGGAGCAGAAGGGCTGTCCGGGTAGACCTACACTGGAGAAGCTATGTCAGTAGCAGAAGAACAGCGCAGCGAAGCCTCCGAGGGCGAGCCCGAGAAGCGCAACACCGGCCGGATCGAGGAGATCCAGGGTGTGGTAATCGAGGCCGTGTTCCCGGACAAGCTGCCCGAGATCAACCACGCGATCAGGGTTCGCCGGCCCGACATCGCCAAGGCGGAGGAGGAGATCTCCGCCGCGGTATCGCCTGAAGAGGCTGAGGACTGGCTCGTGTGCGAGGTGCAGCAGCACCTCGGGGACGATCGGGTGCGCGCGGTGGCCATGGACACCACCGACGGCCTCTCGCGCGGCACCGAGGTGGTCGACACCGGTGCGCCGATCACCGTACCCGTGGGAGACAAGACGCTCGGGCGGATCTTCAACCTGCTCGGGGAGCCGATCGACATGGGCGACGAGCTTCCCGACGAGACCCAGCGGTGGCCGATTCACCGAGACGCACCGAGCGTCGAGGACCTCACACCGACCACTGAGATGTTCGAGACCGGGATCAAGGTCATCGACCTGCTCGCGCCATACGCCAAGGGCGGCAAGGTCGGCCTGTTCGGTGGCGCCGGCGTGGGCAAGACCGTGATCATTCAGGAGCTGATCCGCAACCTGGCCGAGGAGCACGAGGGCCTGTCGGCCTTCTGCGGCGTCGGCGAGCGCTCGCGCGAGGGCAACGACCTGTGGCTCGAGATGAAGGAGTCCGGCGTGCTCGAGAAGACCATGCTGGTGTTCGGCCAGATGAACGAGCCGCCCGGAGCCCGCATGCGGGTGGCGCTGTCCGGCCTGACCATGGCGGAGTACTTCCGCGATGAGGAGGGCCAGGACGTGCTCCTGTTCATCGACAACATCTTCCGGTTCGTCCAGGCCGGCTCTGAGGTCTCGGCGCTGCTCGGGCGGATGCCCTCCCAGGTCGGCTACCAGCCCACGCTGGAGTCCGAGATGGGCGAGCTCCAGGAGCGGATCACCTCGACCAAAGAGGGCTCGGTCACCTCGATCCAGGCGATCTACGTACCGGCCGACGACCTCACCGACCCGGCCCCGGCCTCGGTGTTCGCCCACCTGAACGCCACCACGACGCTGTCTCGGTCGATCTCCGAAAAGGGCATCTACCCGGCCGTCGATCCGCTCGACTCGACCTCGACGATCCTCAAGGCGGAGATCCTCGGCGATGAGCACTTCGACGTCGCCAACCAGGTCAAGCAGGTGCTCCAGCGCTACCGCGAGCTCCAGGACATCATCGCCATCCTGGGCATCGACGAGCTCTCCGACGAGGACCGGCTGACCGTGAACCGGGCCCGCAAGATCGAGCGGTTCCTGTCCCAGCCGTTCTTCGTGGCCGAGCAGTTCACCGGTACGCCGGGCGTCTACGTCCCGATTGCCGAGTCGATCCGCGGCTTCAAGGAGATCCTCGAGGGCAAGCACGACGACCTGCCGGAGCGGGCCTTCTTCATGAAGGGCACGATCGACGAGGTGGTCAAGGACGCCCGCGGCGACAGCGGCGACGAGGACAAGTCCGACGACGACTCTGAGTCCGAGGAGGAGCGCTCGGATGAGAACAGCGCGGACGAGGAGCGCTCGGGCGACGACGGTGGCGAGGACTCGGGGTCCGACGACGCCGACGAGGACAAGTAGCCACCCGTGGCGCACGAGAAGTTCCCGGTCGAGGTCCTGACGCCAGACGGCGAGGTGTTCAACGACGAGGTCGAGATGGTCTCGACCAAGACGGCGGTCGGCTCGATCGGCGTCCTGGCCCACCATCAGCCGCTGCTGGCCATGCTCGACCCGACCGAGTTGCGTCTGTACAAGACCGAGGGAGAGTGCGTGCGCTTCGCTCAGGCCGAGGGCTACCTACAGGTGGCCGAGAACCGGGCGCTGATCCTGGTCGAGGAGGCCCATGCGCCGGGCGATCTCGATGCCGGCTCGCTGCGCGAACGTCTCCAGCAGGCCGAGCGGGAGTTCGAGTCGGCGGGCGACGACACCGAGAAACGGCGGGTGGCGGAGCGCGACAAAACGCGCCTCGAGACGTTCCTTAGCATTGCGGAAGGCAGCTGAGTAGCACCGGCCACCGACCAAGCGTCTGCTTATCCTAAGTGGCCTTGATTGACGAACTTACGCTGGCCGAACGGCTGATCTCCTACGACACCTCCAAGCCGGAGGAGATCGTCGCGGCGGCAGGATTCGTCAAGGGGTGGCTCGAATCTCGCGACATCGAGGTGCGCCACCACGATCACAACGGTCTGCCCGTCCTGGTGGCGGAGGTCGGACCGCCGGTCGATGAGGCGGAGGATCACCCCTGCGTGGTGTTCCACGGGCACCTCGATGTGGTTCCGGCCCAGGCGGAGCAGTTCTATCCGCGCGTGGAAGGCGACCGGCTGATCGGCCGCGGGTCCTACGACATGAAGGGCGGGCTGGCGGCCATGATGTGCGCGCTCAAGGACGTGGAGCGCCAGACTGCGATCCGGGTGCGTCTGATCTGCGTACCCGACGAGGAGTCCGAGGAGATCGATGAGCGCTCCACCGACGGTGCGGTCAGCCGCGGCCTGGGCGGCGACTTCGCGATCACAGGTGAGCCGACCAACCTGCACATCGGAGTCGAGGCCAAGGGCGTGCTGGCCATGGTGATGGAGGTCCGGGGCCGGGCGGCCCACAGTTCTACGCCCTGGCTGGGCGACAACGCCGTCCTGAAGGCGATCGACGTGTTCCGGGCGATCGAATCGCTGCCGTTCTCACGCCAGTCCTCGGAGATGTTCGACCGGCCCTCGATCAACTTGGGCCGGATCGAGGGCGGCGACGCGCTCAACAAGGTCCCGGACCTGTGCCGGATGGCGGTGGACATCCGTTTCCTGCCCGGCCAGGAACCCGAGGAGATCATGGCCCAGATCGGCCGGATCGGCGAGGCCAAGATCACCAAGCACTTCATCTTCCCGCCGGTCAGCGTGCCGCGCACCAACCCCTACGTGCGCGCGCTGCGCGATGCCGTGGCCCGGTCCATCCCCGACCAGGAGGTCATGAGCGTGGGCCGCGACGGCGCCTCGGACGCCGTCGCGTTCATGGCGGCCGGCATCCCGGCGGTCGAGTTCGGGCCGGACGGCTCAGGCCATCACGGCCCCGAGGAATGGGTCTCGATCTCCTCGATGGCCCGCTACCGACGCTCGCTGGTCAGCTTCGTGCGGATGCTGCCGATCTGGCTCGAGCGCCCGGCCACCGAAGCGTCGCCCGCGGACAGCGGCGCCATCGCGGCCGAAGAGCCGCGCAGCGGGTTGACCGCGATCGAGGGAGGCCGCGCGTGAGGCTGATTCCCAGATCGCGCCGCGGCATGCTTTGGCGCTCCCTGGTAGCAGCCGTGCTGGTCATCGGCTTCGCCGCCGCCACCACGGCGGTGGCCGGGCTCCTCCAGGTACGGCAGATCACCCAGTACATCGGCGCGACCCCGTCGTTCAAGTCCTCGACCGCGGTGACGGTGCCCGATCCCGGTGGAGCGCAGACGATCCTGCTGGTCGGATCGGACCACCGCGCGGGAACCCCGTTCAGGGACGTCAACACCGACACGATGATGCTGGTCCGCCTCGACTCCGCCTCCAAGACGATCAACCTCCTGTCGGTCCCGCGCGATCTCAAGGTGCAGATCCCGCAGGGCGGCGCGGTGGTCACGGACAAGCTGAACGCTGCCTACTTCTACGGCGGTCCCGGCCTGCTGATCAAGGTTCTCCAGCAGCAGGTCTTCCCCGGGTTGAAGGTCAACCACGTCGTCGATGTCGGGTTCGGCGGGTTCGAGCGGATGATCAACGCGATCGGCTGTGTCTATGCCGACGTCGACCACCGCTACTTCAACAACACCGCGGTGACCGACTACTCGAGTATCGACATCCAGCCCGGCTACCAGAAGCTGTGCGGGCCGGATGCGCTGTCGTTCGTGCGCTTCCGCCACACCGACTCCGACATCGTCCGCAACGCGCGCCAGCAGGACTTCATCCGGTGGGCGAAGGCCCAGTTCACCCAGAGCCAGATCGTCAGCGAGCAAGGCACCCTGCTGAGGATCTTCGGCAAGAACGCCACGACCGACCACAACCTGCACACCACCGACGGGATCATCAACCTGTTCGAGCTGGTGGCGTTCTCGTCCATCCATTCGATCAAGCAGATCCCCTTCCCTGCGGTGGAGCTGCCCTGCGCGCCGGCTGTTGTCGGTCGCGGGGCAGCGGCCACGGGAGGGACGCCCTGCTACGTGGGCGCGACGTCGTCCAGTGCCGAGCAGGCAGCCTTCCACGCCTTCATGACGCCGTCCAAGGTGGCGCCGGCCTCCTCGAATGGTCCGCCCGCCGGCCAGGCCTCGGCCGCGCCGAAGCCGGGTGGCAAGCCGGGCGGCGGCCCGATCGGCAACGTGCCGGGTCTGAGCCCGGACGTGAGCGACGGCAAGGCCCAAGCCAAGGCGCTCGGCGCCCTCGGGATCCCGATCTACTTCCCGAAGCTGGTCCGCTCGGGCTCGAACTACTGCACGACTGGCACGAACACCTGCCCGCTCGAGTACGGCTCCGGTTCGGCCTCTTACCCCAGGGCGTACCTGCTCCACGACCGGGTTGGCGTCGCCCATTACGCCTACCGCATGACGCTGGTCATGAACCCGGCCCTCGGCCAGTACTACGGCATCCAGGGCACCACCTGGCGGAACCCGCCGATCCTGAACAACCCGAGCGCAACCAAGTGGGTCAACGGCAAGCAACTGCTCCTGTTCGCCAACGGCAGCAAGCTGAGCGTTGTCGCCTGGCGCACGCCACAGGGCGTCTATTGGGTCTCGAACACGCTGACCGATGACATCAACAACCGTCAGCTCATCGCGATCGCCGCGTCGCTGACGAAGGCCGGATAGTGGTCGGCCTCGCGTGGGCGGCCACTAGCTACTCTCGGGGGCATGGGCACGGCAAGAGAGCCGATCGCGGTGATCGGCACCGGATACGTGGGTTTGGTGACGGCGGCGGGTTTCGCGCAGCTGGGCAGCGAGGTCTGGTGCGTGGACATCGACGCGGAGAAGATCGCGCGGCTGGAGCGGGGGGAGATTCCGATCTATGAGCCGGGGCTGGTCGAGTGTGTGGCCGCGAACCGGGAGCGGTTGCACTTCTCGACCGAGCTGGCGCCGGCGCTCGAGCACGCCCGGCTGTTGTTCGTGGCCGTCGGTACCCCGCCGACGTATTCCGGGGACGCGGATCTGAGCGCGGTTCATGCGGTGGTCGATGCGATGCCGAACTCCGATCACCACGCGCTGGTGATGAAGTCGACGGTGCCGGTGGGGACGGGCGCGGCGATCCGGCGGGGATTCGAGGAGCGCGGCAAGGGCGGGTTTGCCTACGTGTCCTGTCCGGAGTTCTTGAAGGAGGGCTCGGCGCTTGAGGATTTCTTGACGCCTGATCGGGTCGTCGTGGGGGATGAGGGCGATTGGGCGGGGGATGCGGTGGCGGAGTTGTATGCGCCGTTGGACGCGCCGCTGGTGCGGACGGACATCGCCAGCGCGGAGATGATCAAGCTGGCCGCGAATGCGTTCTTGGCCACGAAGATCTCGTTCATCAACGAGATCGCGAACGTGTGCGAGGAGACCGGTGCGGACGTGCTCGAGGTGGCGCGGGGGATGGGGTTGGATCGGCGGATCGGGCCGCATTTCCTCAAGCCTGGTATTGGCTTCGGGGGGTCCTGCTTCGACGGCCGCGAGACCGTGCTCGCCCGTCACCGGGGGCGTACGACGTTGCTGACGTTCGAGCAGCTGTGGCGGCGCATGGCCTCAGAGCATGAGGAGACCGAAGCGGGCCTGATCGAGCCATCGAACCTCGAGGTGCTGTCCTGGGTGCCCGGCGGCGAAGTGCCGCAGTTCCTCCCGGTCATGTGCGTGACCCGCCGCGACTATGAGGGAGAGATGGTCGAGGTCCGGACGAAGATGGGCCGCTCGGTTCGCACGACCGCGGACCATGGCTGGATCGTCTCTGATGGCCTCGGGGGCGAGCCGCGGTTCAAGCTGGCAGATCAGGTTACGACGGATGATTGGGTGCCGTTGACGCTTGGTCGTGGTGAGGACTGGGAGAGGACGAAAGTCGCGTCGCTGTTGTCAGCCGCCGAGACCGCGGAGATCTCCCCAGAGAAGCTGATCGTGCGCCCGCGCCGAGAGCTGATCGAGGAGCTGGTTCGCCGCCCGATCGAGGAGCGCCGGCAGGTGTTCGCGCGGTCGGCGTCGGCGGCGGCGCGGACCGGGGACGTCAAGCGCACCGGCACGCTGCGGTGGGATGAGCTCGCGCTCGCTGGTCTCGCGATCGAAGGCTCGACCCTCAGCACGACCAAGAGCGGGAACTATCCGCGGTCCGAGCTTCAGCTGGATGAATCCTTCTGGCGGATCGTAGGCCTATACCTGGCCGAGGGCTGCGCCGGCGAGTTCCAGCTCCGGTGGACGTTCCACCCGTCTCGCGAGGAGCACCTCGTCGACGAGGTCGTCGCGTATTGGATGCGCCAGAACGTCCGCGCGAACGTGTCATCCGCGGCGACCGCTCGGATCGTGTCTGTGCAATCGCGTCTCGTCCAAACGTGGTTCACCTCGGTCCTCGGCCTGGGGCGCAACAGGTGTGGGCAGCGCCTCCCGGACCTGATCTGGGATCAGCCCGATGAGGCGGGCTGGGCGTTGCTGTCAGGTCTGTTTGAGGGCGACGGTTCGTGGTCGTTGATCAACGGCGGCCCGAGCGTGATCATCGAACTGGGCACGATCAGCGACGAGTTGGCCGACGGGGTCCTGCGGCTCCTCGCCAGTGTCGGCATCGTCGCGTCGCGTCGCATCGGTCGGACTGCGAAGTCGACCAAGGACACGCACTGGATCCGGATCAGCGGTGCGGACCAAGTTGAACGGGCGATCCGCCTGGTGCCCGAGCGCGACCGGCCAGGCGTGCTCGCGTCGATCGCGGGGCAGCAGAAGCGGATTGCTCCCACCGGATACCGCCGCTTCGGCGACTCGCCGGCGTGGGTGCGCGTCGCCTCGACCAACCGTGAGCCGTACATCGGGCCGGTCTATTCGCTCGAGGTCCCGTATGCCCACACGGTGGTCAGCTCTGGCGGAATTTCGCTACATAACTGCTTCCCGAAAGATGTCTCCGCCCTGAAGCAGCTCGCCGGCAACTCGGGCTATCACTTCCAGCTTCTGACCGCGGTGATCGAGGTCAATGAGCTGCAGAAGCGGCGAGTGATCAGCAAGCTGCAGAAGCATCTCGGGTCGCTGGTCGGGAAGACCGTCGCGCTGCTCGGGTTGGCGTTCAAGGCGAACACCGACGATATGCGTGAGGCGTCCTCGCTGGTGCTATCGGCGCGGCTTCAGGCCGATGGTGCGAAGGTGCGGGCGTATGACCCGGTCGCTGAGCGCGAGGCGCGCAAGCTGATGGGCGGAGTCGAGTTCGCCGACGACGCGCTCGGAGCGGTATCGGGCGCGGACGCGGTGGTGATCGTGACCGAGTGGCCCGAGTTCGCCGATCTCGACTGGGCCCAGGTCGCCGAACGGATGCCCGGACGCCTGGTCATCGATGGACGCAACTTCGTCGACCCCGAAGCGGTGAGAGCCGCCGGCTTCATCTACGAGGGCATCGGGCGATAGGGGGCGTCGGGTGCCCGCGCTGATATGCAGGCGCTGATCCTGGCGGGCGGGGAGGGAACCCGCCTGCGCCCGCTCACCTCGACGATCCCCAAGCCGGTCGTGCCGCTGGTCGGCCGGCCGTTCATCTCCTACATGCTCGAGTGGCTGCGCCGCCACGGTGTCGAGGACGCGATCCTGGGCTGCGGCTTCATGGCCGACGCGGTGCGCGACGTGCTGGGCGACGGCTCGAGCCTGGGGATCCGGCTGCGCTATCTGGAGGAGCCCAAGCCGCTCGGCACCGGCGGTGCGCTCAAGTTTGCCGAGGAGCTGCTCCAAGAGCGGTTCTTCATGCTCAACGGGGACGTACTGACCGACATCGACCTGACCGCCCAGCTCGAGCAGCACGAACGGACCGGGGCGCGCGCCACGCTGGCGCTCTATCCGGTCGAGGACCCCTCGGCGTACGGTCTGGTCCGCTGCGGGCCGGACGGCGCGGTCAGCGAGTTCATCGAGAAGCCGGGGCTCGACGAGCTCGACACCAACCTGATCAACGCCGGCGCATACATCCTCGAGCGCGACGTGCTCGACGGGATGCCTCCGGCCGGCACCAACGTGTCGATCGAGCGGGAGGTTTTCCCGACGCTGGTCGGCAACGGCCTGTACGGCTACGAGTCGAGCGGCTACTGGATGGACATCGGGACCCCGGACCGCTACCTGAAGGCCACCTACGACATCCTCGAGGGCAAGGTGAGCACCGAGGTCGGGCGCGAGCTGGGCGACCGCCGCCTGGCTGTGGTCGACGGCTCGGCCGTCGAGGGCCGCGTGGTCGCGCCTGCACTGGTTGAGGCCGGCTGCTCGGTCGCCGCCCGCGCGCTGGTCGGAGATCGCAGTGTGCTCGGCGAAGGCGTGACGATCTCGGAGCGCGTGCGGGTGGAGGCCTCGGTCCTGCTCGGCGGCGTCACGGTCGGCGCTGGCACCACGATCAGCTCGTCGATCATCGGCCCCCGGGTGACGATCGGCGAGGGATGCCACATCACGGGCGGCGTGGTCCTCGGAGAAGGCGTCCGGATCGGGTCGGGAAACACGCTCGCGGCCGGCGCGCGTATCTTCCCGGGCGTGGAGCTTCCGGACGGAGCGATCAAGTTTTGAGTACCACGGTCGACCTGACCAGGGGCGCGATCGAGTCGATCGACTCGGCGCGTCAGATCGACGACATCCTGGGCTTGCCCGATCACCTGCGCGATGCGCTGTGGCGGGTCGAGTCGGCCAATCTCGAGCCCCACGACGCGCCGGGCGGGCTCGTCGTGGCAGGCATGGGCGGGTCGGCGATCGGCGGTGCGCTGGCCCGTGAGGCCCTGGGAGACCGGGCCTCCCGGCCGATCATGCTCGCCCGCGGATACGCCCTGCCGCCGTGGGCCACCCCCGACACCATGGTCCTGTGCGCGAGCTACTCCGGCAACACCGAGGAGACCCTGGCCGTCTACGAAGCCGCAGGCGCGCTCGGCGCCCCGCGGATCGTGGCCACCACGGGGGGCAAGCTGGCCGATGCCGCGCGGGCCGAGGACGTGCCGGTGATTCCGCTGCCGGGCGGCTTCCAGCCCAGGGTGGCGGTGGCGTACTCGGTGGTGGTGGCACTCGAAGTGGCGTGGCTGTGCGGCGCCGGCGAGCGCCTGCATGCCGAGATCGACGTGGCCGCCGCGCACGTGGAGCAGCTGGTGGAGATGTGGGGCCCGGACGCCCCGAGTGACTGCCTGGCCAAGGAGCTGGCCCGAGGGCTGCACGGCACGATCCCTCAGATCGCCGGCTCCGGGATGACCGCGCCCATCGCCTATCGCTGGAAGACGCAGATCAACGAGAACGCCAAGCTGCCCTGCTTCTGTCACGAGCTTCCCGAGCTCGACCACAACGAGATCGTCGGCTGGCAGGGCGCGAGCCAGCTTGGCCGCTTCAGCGCAGTGTTCCTCGACGACTCCGATCTGCATCCGCGCATCCGTCAGCGGATCGAGCTGACCCGTGGCCTGATCGAGGCCGAGGCGGCCGGGACCTACCGGGTCGAGAGCGTCGGCCAGAACCAGACCGAGCGGCTCTTCTCACTAGTGCTGCTGGGCGACCTGGTGTCGCTGTATCTCGCCGTGCTGCGCGAGGTCGATCCGACTCCGGTCCCCACGCTCGATCGCCTGAAGAGCGCGCTGGCGCGAGGCTGATTCACCATCCCGGTGCCCTCGCCGTTATGGCGAGGGCCCCGAAATGGCATCCAACCCCCGAACCCCTGCTGCTTCCCCAGCCCTTTACCTGAGTGCAATTCCGCGCTGCTCGTACAGCCGGCGGTCGGCCGTACCGAGAAGCTCCTCCAGCGTGGTGCCGTCCGACGGGAAGGCCGCGATTCCGATCGTCAGCTCCCATGGCACCCGAATCTCCATCGCCGCCCGGCGCTCTTCGACGCGGGCCTGGATGCGGCGGATCACCGGACCCGCGCTCTCGGCCGTCTGCTCGTCGAGCAGCAGGGCAAACTCGTCGCCACCGATGCGCCCGACCACGTCGTCGGCGCGGGCAGACTCCTTCATCAGGCCGGCCACGGCCTGGATCAGCTCGTCGCCCATCAGGTGGCCCTCGGTGTCGTTGACCGCCTTCAGCCCGCGCACGTCGACGTAGGCGAGCACGAACGGGCGCTCGTAGCGGCTGGCGCGCGCGAGCTCTCGCTCGGCGGCGTCCATGAACCCGCGACGGTTGAGGATGCCGGTCAGCGCGTCCGTGGCGGCGGCGGCCGAGATGGCCACGAACTCCCGCTCGCGCCGGCGGGCCCGGCGGCTGGAGCGCAGCGCCAGAGCGGCGAAGGCCAGCGCCATCGCGAACGCGGCGCCGAGGGCCATCCACACCGCGGTGGGGATGACGTTGACGAACTTGGTGAGGTATTGCACGCTCGAGCTGATCGGCGAAGTCAGGGACGATCCGCCCGACGGAGCCGGCTTGTGGCTCTTGTGCGTCGTGGCGCCGGTGTGCGTGGCGGCGGTGCCGGCCGTGCCGGTCGTTGCGCCCGCCACTGCGGTGCCCGCGGCGGGCGCGGTGGCGCCGGTCGAGGCGGTGGCGGCCGTCACGGCGCCGGTGCCGGCGGTGGCGATCACCGTGCCGGCGGACGAGCGGCTGGTCGACTTGACGTGGGTCAGGCGGATCGCGCCGAGCCCCGAGGTCAGCGTGGGGATGTTGCCAAGCGAGACCGTCGGCGGGGGGGTGCCCGTCGAAGCAGAAGTGGGGGAGGACGAGGTCCCGGTCGTGGGGGTGATCGGCGACAGCGTTTCGGTGGATGTCGCGGCGATCGGAGTCGTGGGTGCCACGGGGGTAACCGTGGGGGTGACCGCGGGCGTGCTCGAGAGCGGCGAGCTGGTGACCGAGAAGGCTCCGGCGGTGGCCGATGAGCTGCTCGACGGCAGCGACGCCGGCACCACGGTGCCAGTCTGGGTCGAGGTGCTGCACCGCCCGTGGCACACCGTCGAGGTCGAGCTCAGGGTCGAGGACCCGCTCACGGCGGGGCGGCCGTTCACGCTCGGCGTGGTGGCGCTCGGCTGGGCGATGCCCTGGTCGTCCTGGTTGCCCTGGCCGTTCTGGTCGCCCTGGTTGTCCGCATTGCCCGACTCGGTCGTCGGTGCGGTCGTGGTGCCAATGGTCGTGGTCGACGGGGTCGTCGTGGCCTGAGTCGTGGTGGTGCCGGTGTCGCCGTTGCCGGTCGTGCCGGTCGCGCCCGCGGCGAGATCGGTGGTGGTGCCGGTCGGGGTGGTGACGGGGGACGTCGTGGACGTCGTGGGCGTGGCCGTCGCCGGGGTCGGCGTGGTGCCGGTCTGGGCGGCCGTGGTGGTGGTGTTCGCCTGAGTCGTCGTGGTGGCCGGCTGCGGTGAGGCGGCAGTCTCGGTGGTGGTCGGCGCCGGGGTCGCGGGGGCGGCCGGAGCCGGGGTGACAGCGGGGGCCGGCGCGGGAGCCGGTGCGGGCGCGGGAGCCGGGGCGGGAGTCGACCTCGGAGTCATCGCCAGCACGAGCTGCTCCGGTGAGCGGTGAGCCAGGGCGGCGCCGAGGCGGCGCTCGAGGCGCAGATGATGCGCGTAGGAATGGTCGCCGGCGGCGGCTCCGCCGACACCGAACATCGCGCAGCTGAGCGTGACGGCGAGGCCGACGTAGGCGGCTCCCTTGCTGCGCTGGATGATTGGCGTCCTATTACAGGAACGCTCCATGCCCGGCCTCCGGCTTCCTGGTTCGAGGTTGGTGACCATGCTAAGCGCGACTACAGCTTGCAGCCCTTATTTCGACAAATGTCCGAGCGGACTTGAGCCCTGGCGCAAATTTCTTTCTCGGGCGCAGAACCTTGACAATGTCGTGGTAAGGTTGAGAGGCGATGGAAGGATTGACCATCAACGAGGCGGCGCGAACGACCGGCTGGTCGCCGCGGATGCTGCGATACGTCGAGCAGACGGGACTGGTTTCGCCGGCCCGCTCGGCGTCCGGCTACCGCCTCTACGGACCCGCCCAGCTCCAGCGGCTGCGCACGCTGAAGGAGCTTCTCGGGCGCTTCGAGGTCGGACTCTCCGACGTGGCGTTCGCCGCCCGGATGGCCGAGAACCTCGACCTGCGTGACGCCGTGCAGAGCTGGCTCGAGGCCGAGGCCCGCCGGCCCGAGGACGTCGGCCCCGAGGACTGGCTGCGGTTCGAGCAGGAGAAACACGAAAAGCTGCTGGCCGTCGCCTGAGCGCGATCGCCCGATGACGACCCCGAACGTGGAGGCAGGATGAGTACGACCGTTGCCAAGGCAGACTTCAAGGTGGCCGATCTTGGATTGGCCGAGTTCGGCCGCAAGGAGATTCGCCTGGCCGAGCATGAGATGCCGGGGCTGATGGCGATCCGGCGCGAGTACGCGGAGAGCCAGCCGCTCAGTGGGGCGCGGATCACCGGGTCGCTGCACATGACGATCCAGACCGCGGTGCTGATCGAGACGCTGGTGGCCCTGGGAGCCGAGGTCCGCTGGGCCTCGTGCAACATCTTCTCGACCCAGGACCATGCGGCGGCGGCCGTCGTGGTCGGTCCGGAGGGCACTCCGGAGGATCCGAGCGGCGTGCCGGTCTACGCCTGGAAGGGCGAGACGCTCGAGGAGTACTGGTGGTGCACCCAGCAGGCCCTGACGTGGCCGGGCGGCACCGGACCCAACATGATTCTCGACGATGGTGGCGACGCCACGCTGCTGGTCCACAAGGGCGTCGAGTTCGAGCGCGCCGGCGCGGTCCCCGACCCGGCGAGCGCCGACTCCGAAGAGTTCCAGATCGTGCTCGGGCTGCTCCAGCGCTCGCTCGAGGAGGACTCGCAGCGGTTCACCAAGGTGGCCGGCGAGATCAAGGGCGTGACCGAGGAGACCACCACGGGCGTCCATCGCCTCTACCAGTTCGCCGAGCGCGGAGAGCTGCTGTTCCCGGCGATCAACGTCAACGACTCGGTGACCAAGAGCAAGTTCGACAACAAGTACGGCTGCCGGCACTCGCTGATCGACGGGATCAACCGGGCCACCGATGTGATGATCGGCGGCAAGCTGGCCGTGATCTGTGGCTACGGCGACGTCGGCAAGGGCTGCGCCGAGTCGCTGCGTGGTCAGCGCGCCCGGGTGGTGATCACCGAAATCGACCCGATCTGTGCCCTGCAGGCAGCGATGGACGGCTACCAGGTCCTCACACTCGAGGACGTGGTCGAGACGGCGGACATCTTCATCACCGCGACGGGAAATC
The DNA here is from genome assembly GCA_963834675.1 of uncultured Solirubrobacterales bacterium. GTDB lineage: Bacteria > Actinomycetota > Thermoleophilia > Solirubrobacterales > Solirubrobacteraceae > Palsa-465. The sequence continues at coordinate 385,700 of CAWICS010000004.1, read as the reverse complement.
GCGACGTGATCAAGGCCGAGCACATGGCGCGGATGAAGCATCAGGCGATAGTCGGAAACATCGGCCACTTCGACAACGAGATCGACATGGCCGGCTTGTCGAGGATTCCGGGCATCAAGAAGATCGGCATCAAGCCGCAGGTCGATGAGTGGGTGTTCGAAGACGGACACTCGGTGATCGTGCTGTCCGAGGGCCGGCTCCTGAACCTGGGCAACGCCACCGGGCATCCCAGCTTCGTGATGTCGAACTCGTTCACCAACCAGGTGATCGCGCAGATCGAGCTGTTCGCCCACACGGACGCCTACGAGCTGAAGGTCTACACGCTGCCCAAGCACCTCGACGAGAAGGTGGCCCGGCTGCACCTGCCCGCGCTCGGAGTCAAGCTGACTGAGCTGAGCGCGGATCAGGCGGCCTATCTGGGCATCCCGGTCGAGGGCCCGTTCAAGTCCGACCACTACCGGTACTGAGCCGCACGGCAGCCTCGCGGCGGATGTAAGGGGCGGACAGGCGATGGCCAAGACGCGCCTGCCGCCCCACGACGTCGCCGACCTCGGGCTGGCGCCGGGCGGCGCCTCCCGGATCGCCTGGGCGGCCGGGCAGATGCCGGTGCTGTCGCGGATCCGCGAGCGATTCGGGGCAGACCGTCCGCTGGACGGCGTCCGGGTGGGCACCTGTCTGCACGTCACGGCTGAGACAGCCAATCTGATCCTGGCCCTGGCCGAGGGTGGCGCCGAGGTCGCCCTGTGCTCGGCCAACCCGCTGTCGGCCCAGGACGACGTTGCGGCGGCGCTCGTCTACGAGCACGGGATCGACGTCCATGCGCTGCGCGGCGAGGACGTCGACACCTACGTTCGCCACGTCCGCGCGGTCCTCGATGGCAAGCCGAACGTGACCGTCGACGACGGGGCCGACCTGCTGATCACCGCTCACGCCCGCGGCGGCGCGCCTCTCAAGGAACTGATCGGCGGCACCGAGGAGACGACCACCGGCCTCGTCCGCCTGCGCCGGCTCGAGGCCGAGGGCAAGCTGTCCTGCGCTGTGCTCGCGGTCAACGAGGCGCGCACCGAGCGAGCCCTGAACGACCGTCACGGAACCGGGCAGTCGGCGCTCGACGGGATCGTCCGAGCCGGACACGTGCTGCTGGCCGGCCACACGCTGGTCGTGGTCGGCTACGGGTGGGCAGGCCAGGGGATCGCCGAGCGGGCGCGGGGCGCCGGCGCGGCGGTGATCGTGTGCGAGATCGACCCCCTGCGCGCGCTCGAGGCGCGGATGGCCGGCTATCAGGTGATGCCGGCGCTCGAGGCCGCCGAGCGCGGAGACGTGTTCGTCACCGTGACCGGCTCCCGGGGCGTGTTCCGGGGCGAGCACTTCGCGCGGATGAAGGACGGTGCGGTCCTGGCCAACGCCGGGCACTTCGACGTCGAGCTCGACCTCGAGGAGCTGCGGGCGCTCGCCGTCGAGGTGCGCGAGGTGCGCCCGCTGATCGAGCAGTACTCGCTTAAGGACGGACGGCGGCTCAACCTGCTGGCGCGCGGACGGGTGGTCAACCTGGCCGCCGGCGAGGGCCATCCGGCGGCGGTCATGGATGTCTCGTTCGCGCTGCAGGCGCTGTGCGTCGAGCACCTCGTGAGCCGGCGGGGTGAGCTTCTCGCCGGCGTCCAGGCGGTGCCCGAGTCGATCGACCAAGAGGTGGCGACGCTCAAGCTCGCCGCGCTCGGGGTGACGATCGACGAGCCGACCGAGGAGCAGCGCCACTACCGCGAGTCGTGGACCTGAGGCGCCGCCGTCAGGCGCCGCCGACCAATCGATGTCAAGATCCCGGTGATGGAGCAGGCTAACGGCTCCCCTATGCGGGGTGGGATCGACCTGGGCGGGACGAAGATCGAGGCGATCGTCGTCGACGCCGGCCACAAGGTGCTGGGCTCCTCCCGACATCCGACGCCTTCAAGCGGCGGTCCGGAGGCGGTGGCGGCCGAGCTGGTGGCGGCGATGCGGGAGGCCTGTAAGGCGGCCGGGGTCGAGACCTCCGCCCTGCAGGGCGTCGGGGTTGGCTCGCCCGGCGTGGTCGACGAGGCGAGCGGGACGGTGTCCACGGCCCGGAATCTGCCCGACTGGGAAGGCAGCTTCGAGCTCGGGCCGGCGCTGAGCCGCGAGCTCGGGACGACCGCGGCGCTCGGCAACGACGTGCAGGTGGCCACCGACGCCGAGTTCGAGCTGGGCGCCGGCAAGCCCTATCAGTCGCTGCTCGGGGTGATGTGGGGGACCGGCGTGGGCGGCGGGATCGTTCTGGACGGCAAGCCCTGGCTCGGGCGCGGCGGCGCGGGGGAGATCGGCCACGTGGTGGTGAAGATCGACGGCCGGCGATGCCCGTGCGGGCGCCGTGGGTGCATGGAGGCCTACGCCGGGCGTGCCGCGATGGAGGGCCGGGCCCGTCGCAAGCACGAGGACGGCCAGGACACCGACCTGTTCAAGATCATGAAGGACCGCGGGCGGACCAAGCTGACCAGCGCGGTGTGGGCCAAGGCCCTGGAGCGCGAGGACAAGCTCGCGACCGAGTTGATCGACGAGGCGGTCGAGGCGCTCGGCGCCGGCATCGCCTCGGCTCAGAACCTGCTCGACGTGCAGGCGATCGTGATCGGCGGCGGCCTGGGCGTGCGCCTGGGCGAGCCGTTCGTCAAGCGCATCCGGAAGGCCATGGAGCCCCACGTGTTCAACGACGCCAACTGGCCGGACGTGCTGCTGGCGGGTCTCGGCGACCTCGGTGGCGCGCTGGGGGCGGCGCTGCTGGTCAGCCGCCGGGTCGAGGGCACGCCGGCGCCGGTAGCCGAGACGCCCGCGTAACTCGCGGCAGTCGGGTGCAAAACGCCCGAAACCTCACGCCGACCCGGCGCTTTCGGGACATAAGTGGGCTTGGCCGCGCTCGCGCGGGCGCCTGTGCGGCGTGAGAATTCTCGGCGTTGGTCGTTGCCCGGACTGACGCCGACCGTGCTGGTATGTGAATTCGGCGGCGCGATGCGGGAGAATGTGCGGCACTTATGAGAAGTCCAGGCGGTTTCCTGCGGGAGCCGTTGCGGAGCTAGCCCTTTCCGCAGAAAAACTGGCGTCTGGGGCGCGGTCGTCCCTGCCCGAGTTCTCACGCCGCACAGGCGGCCGCGGCCGAGCGGCCACACCCCACTTATGTCCCGGAGGCGCGGGGTGGGCGGGGACTTTCGGGCTTGATGCACGCTCGCGCCACCGTCAGCGTTAATTCCCGCTAAACAATCGCAATATGGCGTCCCAGCAGCGACTCTGGCAGGATGGGCGGGCCGCTGGACGAACTCGCGGCAGGGGGAGAAAGACGTTGCAGCCAATGCTTCCCGGGGAAACGGCACGAATGCCCATGAGAGGTTCATGATCGCCAGGATCGCGGCGGTCGCCTCGCTGGCGATCGCGATTGTGGTGGTCGTCCTGGTCCTGCTGGGAGGCAGCCCGAGCTACACGCTCCGGGCCGACTTCGCGGACGCCGGCGGGCTGGTCGTCGGCAACCAGGTGCTGATGGGCCCGGACACGGTCGGGTCGGTCAAGTCGATCGCGCTCACGTCCAGCGGCCAGGCCCAGGTGACGATGTCGATCGACTCCGGCGCGGCGCCGCTGCACCAGGGCACGGTGGCACGGATCTACGAGAACTCGCTGTCTGGCATCGCGAACAAGTACGTGGTGCTCGAGCCCACCGCTACCGAGGCGCCGGCCATCCCGGACGGGGGAACGATCGGCCAGGACCACACCTACTCGTTCGTGAGCCTGGATCAGGTGTTCGATGCGCTCGACCCGCTCAGCCGGGCCGGCTTGCAGGGCGTGATCCGGGGCGAGGCGGCGAGCATCCAGGGCAAGTCGGCGCAGGCCCACCAAACCCTGAAGTACCTGGCGCCCGGGCTGGCCAGCACGAGCAATCTGACCGCCGAGCTCGACCGTAACGAGCCGGCCTTCGACGGCCTGCTCGTGCAGGGCGCGCAGGCCATGCAGGCGCTGGCCTCGCGCAGCCAGCAGCTGTCGGACCTGATCGGCCAGACCGCCACCACGACCGGCGCGATCGCCGGCCAGGCCCAGAACCTCGAGCAGGCCCTGCAGCTCCTGCCCGGCACGCTGACGCGCGCCACCGGCACGTTCGCCGGGCTGCGGACCACGCTCGACTCGCTCGATCCCCTGGTCGCCGAGTCGAAGGTGGCCTCGCACCGGCTCACCCCGTTCGTGAAGAGCCTCGGGACGTTCACGCGGGCGGCCATCCCAACCGTAACCGCGCTGAGCGCGCTCATCCACAACCCGGCCGGCACCGGTGACCTGACCACGCTGCTTCTCCAGACGCCCACGCTGGCCCGCATCGCGGCTAGCGCGTTCCCGCACCTGGTCCAGGCGATGAACGCGTCTCAGAACCAGCTCGACAACCTGCGCGAGTACACGCCGGACGTGATCGCGGCGCTCACCGACATCGGACAGGCCAGCGGCTACTACGACGCCAACGGCCACTACCTCCGCGTCCAACCGTCGTTCTTCGCCTTCGGGCTCGACAACCAGAACCAGCTCACCACCCGCCCTCCATCAGAGCGCTACCAGGGTGTGCAGAACGTGACCGCGCGCTGCCCCGGTGGCGCGGTGCAGCCCGCCCCGGACGGATCGGCGCCGCACGCCGTCGCGGGTTGTCAACCCAGCTCGACCCCGTCCGGGCCATGAGGCGCCTGGCCCTGATCGCGCTCGTGATCATCGCCGCGGCGGTCGTGGCAGCGGTGGCGAGCGCGTCCGGCTCCTCCGGCAGCGGCACCTATCGGGTGCGGGCGATCTTCGACGACGCCTCGTTCGCGGTGGCCGGCGAGCAGGTACGGGTTGCCGGCGCGCCGGTCGGATCGATCGCCGGGCTCGAGGTCACCCAGGACAAGCAGGCGGCGGTCACGCTGGCCATTGACGACGCGCGGTTCGCGCCGTTCCATGCCGACGCCACGTGCGCGATCCGGCCCCAGTCGCTGATCGGCGAGATGTACGTCGACTGCAACCCGGGGACGGCGGCCGCGCCCGCCCTGAGCAAGATCCAGCACGGGCCTGGCGCCGGCACGTACTACCTCCCGGTGCTCCGGACCCACTCGCCGGTCGACTTCGACATCACGCAGGACATCTATCGCGAGCCCGTGGCTCAGCGCCTGGCCATCATCCTGAACGAGCTGGGCACCGGGCTTGCCGCGCGCGGGTCGGACCTGAACGCGGTGATCCACCGGGCCGACCCGGCGCTGAACAACACCGACCAGGTCCTGAAGATCCTGGCCAACCAGAACCACGCGCTGGCCAAGTTGGCCACCGACTCGGCGGCGGTGCTCACCCCACTCGCCCAGCAGCGCAAGGCGCTGGCCGACTTCATCGTCCAGGCCAACACCACTGCGGTGGCGAGCGCGGCGCGCGCGCAGGACATCTCGCGCTCCATCCAGCTGCTCCCGGGCTTCCTGCGTCAGCTGAAGCCGCTGATGGCCGACCTGGGGACGCTGGCCGACCAGGGGACGCCGCTGGCCAGCGAGCTCAACACGAGCGCGTCGGCGGTCGGACGAGAGTTCACCGAGCTCACTCCGTTCGCGAAGGCGGCTCGGACGTCGCTGATCGCACTGGGTAACGCCGCGGCCAAGTCGCAGGCCCCGCTGATCGCCACCCTGCCGCTCGATCGCCGGCTTCGGCGGCTCGGAAACCAGACCGCGCCGGCGGCCACCCTGCTCGACCGCCTGACTGCGAGCCTGAACAAATCGGGCGCGATCGGGCAGCTGATGGCGCTGCTGTTCTACGGCACGAGCGCCGCCAACGGCTTCGACAGCCTCGGCCACTACGTGCGTGACGAGTTGCTGGTCAGCGACTGCACGGGGTACGCGACCAGCCCGATTCCGAGCTGCTCGGCGAATTTCGTCAAGGGCGGCAGCGCCTCGGCGGCGAGCGACGTCGCATCGACCGCGAGCCTCCCCGCCGGCAGCCAGCATCTGCTGAAGACCGCCCTGGCCGGCGCCGCCGTGGCGCAGCGGTCATCGACCTCGCTGACCGGCCTCCTCGGCTACCTGATCGGACCGTCCACGCGATGAGCCAGCGCCGCGATCGCAGCCCGCTCGGCTCCCCGATCCTGATCGGCGCGCTGACCGTGCTCGCGGTCATCGTCGCGGTGTTCCTGGCCTACAACGCCAACAACGGGCTGCCGTTCGTGCCCAGCTACACGCTCCACGTCCAGGTGGCCGACGCCAACGAGCTGAACCACGGCGCCGAGGTGCACATGGGTGGCGCGCTGGTCGGCTTCGTCGACGGCGTCTCGCCCGCCCGGGCGGCCGCCGGCCAGCCGATCGCCATGCTCTCCCTCAAGCTGAACCGGAGCCTCGGGCGCCTGCCGGTCGACTCGACCTTCACGATCCGCCTGAAGGGCTCGATCGGGCAGAAGTACCTGGCGGTGGGGCTGGGCCACTCCGACCGGACCTACCGCGACGGGGCCACCGTGCCCATGCGCCAGACCGGCGCCACCGTCGACCTCGACCAAGTGCTCTCGATGTTCGACCCGCCGACCCGCCGGGGCGTCATCGCGTCGACGATCGGGTTCAGTGACGGCCTGGCCGGCCGCGGCACCAGCATCAACGACGCGATCGGCGCGTTCGTTCCCCTGCTCACCGACCTGCGGCCGGTGGCACGCAACCTGGCCTCGCGGCAGACCGACCTGGCCGGGTTCTTCCACGGCCTCGAGGCGTTCAGCGGCGCGCTCGCGCCGGTGGCCGGCGCCCAGGCAAATATGTTCGTGGCGCTCGACCGCACGTTCCGCGCCCTCGCCAGCGTGTCGACGCCGTTCCTCCAGCAGACGATCTCCGACACGCCGCCGTCGTTCGAGTCGGTGATCGCCGACACGCCGACGATCCGGCCGTTTTTGACCGACAGCGCCACCCTGTTCCACGAGCTGAAGCCCGGGTTCGCGACGCTGCCGACCAGCGCGCCCGTGCTGGCCGACGCGTTTGCGGCCGGCGCGCGCAACCTGCCCGGCACCGTGGCGCTCGACCGGCGTCTGGTCAGCCTGTCCCAGCACCTGCAGAGCTACGGGCAGAACCCGGCCGTGCAACAGGGGCTCGACCGCTTGACCCTCACCGCCTCGAGCCTGCGCCAGCCGCTCAGCTTCCTCACCCCGGTCCAATCCTCGTGTAACTACGTGACGCTGTTCCTGCGCAACATCGCCAGCCTGCTGTCCGAGAACACATCGTCGGGGACCTCGCTGCGCTTCTCGCTGGTGGCCATCGACGACGTGCTGGGCGGCGAGGCGGTCCCCTCGAGTCATCCCTACACGACCCCGGTCACCGACCCGACGGCCGAGCACGGGCCGGTGCATGTCAACCCCTATCCGAACACCGACTCGCCGGGCGAGACGCCCGAGTGCGAGGCCGGCAACGAGACCTATTCGGGCGCGGCGGCGGACATCGGCAACGAGCCCGGCAACCAGGGCCTGAAGACCGAGACGACCGGGAGCAAGGCCAAGTGAGGCGCCACCAGCCCCGGATCTCGAACCTCGTCGCCGGGCTGATCGCCGTCGTGGTGATCGCCGTGGCCGTGTACCTGGCCTTTGGCGGCTCGACTCCGTTCGCGGGCAAGCCGTTCGTGCTCAAGGCGGTGTTCACGTCGGAGACCCAGCTGCACATCCCCTCGCCGGTGCGGATCGCCGGCGTGGACGTGGGGCAGGTGACCTCGGTAAGCCGGCTGGCCGGCAACTCCCAGGCCGCGGTGATCACGATGGACATCGACCCGAACGGGCTGCCGATCCACGCCGACGCGACGGCGGCGATCCAGTCCCGGATCTTCCTCGAGGGCAACTTCTACGTCGACCTGCACCCGGGCTCGCCGAATGCCCCGACGCTCGGATCCGGGCACACGCTCTCCGCCGCCAGCACCTCGGGACCGGTGCAGCTCGACCGCGTCCTCGCCGCGCTGAACTTAAACGCCAGGGCCAACCTCGAGACGCTGGTGCAGGGATTCGGGGGCGCGCTGAACAACCCGCCCACGCCCGCCCAGGATGCCTCCCAGGATCCGAGCGTCCGCGGACTGACCGCGGCGCAGGCGCTCAATCAGTCGCTCAAGTACTCGGCCGGCGCGTTCAAGGCCTCGGCGATCGTCAATCAGGCCCTGCTGGGGACCCAACCGCATGATCTGAGCGGCGCGATCCAGGGCAACGAAGAGGTGTTCCGGGCGCTCGCCTCCCGCCAGAGTCAGCTGGCTGGCCTCATCACCACGTTCGACTCGACAATGGGCGCGCTGGCCTCCCGGCAGCAGGACCTGGGCGCCACGATCGCCGCGCTGCCGCCGCTCCTGCGCACGGCCAACCGAGCGCTTACCTCGCTGAACGCCTCGTTCGGCCCCACCCGAACGTTCGCCGCCGCGCTTACCCCCAGCCTCACCCAGCTCGATCCGACGATCGGGCAGGCGCTGCCCTGGCTGGCCCAGGCCACCGCTCTGGTCTCGCCGAGCGAGCTCGGCAACCTGGTCGCCGACCTCACGCCGGCGGTCCAGCAGACCGCGAGCGCGCTCCAGTCGACCCGCGCGCTCCTCTCCGAGAGCGACGCGCTGGCCCGCTGCGTGGTCCACAACCTGGTCCCGGCCGGCAATGAGGTGATCCAGGATCCGCCGCTGAACAACACGGTGCCGGTCTACCAGGAGCTCCTGCAGACCTCGGTGGGCCTGGCCAGCGCCGGCCAGAACTTCGACGGCAACGGGCGCTACCTGCGTTCGACCCCGGCCGGCGGGTCGGTCCCCGTGCAGACGAACAGCCTGGGGTCGCAGGGGCCGCTCTACGGAAACGCGGTACTCCAGCCGCTGGGAACCCGGCCCGCGTGGGCGGGGCAGGCTCCGCCGGTCAAGAGCAGCCGTCCATGCTTCCAGAATGCCGTCCCCGACCTGAACCGGGTCAGCACGGGAGCGGGACCATGAGGCGCGCGCTCGGGGCCCACCGGCGGGATTTCGTCGCGGTCGTCGGCCTGGTCGTGCTGGCCGGGGCGATCGCCGCCTACATCCTGCTGCACCAGCCGGCCTTCACGTTCAACCAGAGCTACTACACCGTGCGGGCGCCGTTCTCGAACGCCGCGGCGGTCACCCCCGGGCAGGGCCAGGCCGTGACGATCGCCGGCGTACAGGTGGGCCAGGTGGGCGGGGTCAAGCTCGTGGGTGGCCAGGCGATGGTGACCATGAACATCTACCGCCGCTACGCGCCGATCTACCGCGACGCCACCGTGCTGCTGCGACCCCGCACGCCGCTCAAGGACATGTACCTGGCGCTCGACCCCGGCACGACGCGAACCGGCTCAATCCCGGACGGCGGGATGCTGAGCGCGGCCGCCACCGCACCGACCGTCGACCTCGATCAGATCCTTGCTTCGCTCGACGCCGATACCCGCAGCTACCTGCTGCTGCTCCTCGGGGGCGGCGCCCAGGCATTCCGCGACCCGGGCAGCGGCACCGCGGTGGTGCCCGGACCGGGGGCGGCCCCGAGCCAGGCGGCGGTCGCGTCGCTCAGCGCCACGTTCAAGCGCTTCGCCCCGCTCGACCGCGACACCCGCGCCTTCGCGACGCTGCTCGCGGCGCGAAACGGCAACCTGCGCACCGCGATCCACAACCTTCAGCGGGTGGCCACCGCGTTGGGCGGCGTGGACGGCCAGCTGGCCTCGTTGATCACAGCCTCGAACACGAACTTCTCCGCGATCTCCTCCCAGGACGCCAACCTCAAGGCCGGTCTGACCCTGCTGCCGGGGGCGCTCAACCAGACCAACCGAACGCTGGGCAAGGTCCAGGCATTCTCGGCTCAACTGGGTCCGGCGCTCGGCAAGCTGGTGACGTTCGCGCACGCGCTCGGACCGGCCTTGAAAGCCTCCCGGCCGCTGTTCCACGACACGACGCCGGTGATCCAGAACCAGCTCCGGCCCTTCTCGACCGCCGTGCAACCGGTCGCGAAGGCGCTCCGCCCGGCCGCCACGCAACTCTCGCGCGCCGCGCCGCCTCTGACTCGGTCGATCGGCGTGCTCAACAAACTGTTCAACACGCTGGCCTACCAGCCCAAGGGCAGCGAGCAGGGCTATCTGTTCTGGGGCTCGTGGCTGGCCCACATCGCCTCGAGTCTGGCCAGCATCCAGGACGCCCACGGGGCCAGCGTGCGCGGGATCTTCATGGCCACCTGCTCACAGCTGAATCTGCTCGAGACCACCATTCAGGCGGGCAGCCCGTCGATCGGGCCGCTGCTCGATCTGCTGAACGCGCCCGACTGGAGCCAGATCAAGTCGCCGTTCTGCCCGGCCTCGCTGGGCGCGCTGAGCCGGCGACCGGTCGCCGCCACCGGGGTGAGCGGATGAACAAGCAGGCCCCCAGCGCCGCCCGGATCCTCACCATGATCGCGTTCGCCGGTTCGTGCATCGGGCTGCTGTTGTTCCTGTGGATCTCATTCGGCGGCACGACGTCGCTCGGGGCCAAGGGGTACGAGATCAGCGCCGAGTTCGACCAGGCGGAGGATCTGGGCAGTCAGGCCGACGTGCGGATCTCCGGCGTCAACGTGGGCAAGGTGATCGAGGTGAAGCTCGACCGCCATACCGGCCTGACCCGCGCGGTGATGGAGATCAACCCGCAGTTCGCCCCGCGGCCGGTCAACACGCGGGCGATCCTGCGCCAGAAGACACTGCTCGGTGAGACTTATGTCGAGCTCTCGCCGGGGTCGCGGCAGACTGGCGAGCTACCCGATCACGAGACGCTCCCGCCCGGACAGGTGGCGCCGACCGTGCAGCTCGACCAGATCCTCTCGACCTTCGACCCGACCACCCGGCAGGCGTTCGAGACGTGGATGCAGCAGCAGGGAACCGCGCTGACCGGGCGTGGCCAGGACCTGAACGCCGCGCTGGCTGAGCTCGCCCCGTTCGCCACCAACGTCGACTCGGTGCTCGCCGTGCTCCGGCGCGACAGCGCCGCGACCAGCACGCTGCTGCGCGACGGCGGGCAAGTGTTCTCGTCGATCGCTCGCTCTCCGACCGCGCTTCAGGATTTCGTCAACAACGGTAACCGGGCGTTCTCGGCCACCGCCGCGCAGGCTGATGCGCTGGCAGCGACGATCAGGGCGTTTCCTGCCTTCCTGGTCGCGCAGAAGCAGACCATCGACCGGGTGAAGCGTTTCGCGATCACCACCAAGCCACTGGTCGACGAGCTCCGCCCCGCCGCCGTCCAGCTCACCCCGACGCTCAAGTCTGTCGCCGTCCTGGCTCCCCAACTGAAGAGCCTGCTGGTGAACGAAGCACCGCTGACCCACGCGTCGCAGGCCGGCATCCCGGCGCTCGAGCGGTTCCTCGACACGAGCGTCCCGTTCCTCACCCGCGCCAAGCCCTACCTCGGCGGGATCATCCCGGTGATCGACTACGTCAACACGTACCGGCGCGAGGTTGCCGCCTTCTTCGCCAACAGCACGGCAGCGGACGGGGCCGTCTCGCCGGGCACGGTCAGCCAGAAGCTGCTGCACTACGTGCGTGTCTCCAGCCCGGTCAATCCGGAGACCCTGACCGACTACGGGCATCGGATCTCGACCAATCGCGGCAACCCGTATCTGGTGCCCGGCGGATACTCGAGCCTGGTTGCCGGGTTGCCGGTGTTCGGCGACTATCTGTGCACCAGCAACCCTCCGCCGACAATCGGCCCTACTATTCCGCCCGCGCTGGCGGCGATATTGAGCTCGGTCTATTACACCTCTGACCCGAGCGGGCCGCCGTGTCACGCCCAACCGCCACTAGGCGAAGCAACTACTGGGCAACCTCAAGTGTTCCCTCAACTACAACCACTCCCATGAGCATGGCCGGCTCTGCTTTCGTCAACCAACAAGGAGGAGTCTGTTGCGACGTATCGTCGTAATCAGCACGGCGCTAGTCGTGCTACTGACCGCGGTATCGGCTTATGCCGCCACCGGCGGTCTCAACACCTACGGCGCCAAGATCAAGTTCTCGCCGAACAAGGCGGGCACTGGCAAGGCGCCGGCGGCCATCGCGTTCACCGAGCAGTACGTGGCCGGCGGTAACAACGGCAACCGGACCGCGCCGCTGACCAACATCAAGACCACGATCTACGGCCTGGCCATCAACGCCAAGGGCGTCCCGACGTGTAGCGCGACCAAGATCGCCAACGCCCACAGCGACACCGGGTGCCCCAAGGGGGCACTGATCGCCACCGGGGCGATCACCGCGATCCTCGGTCCGGTGGCCGACCCGAGTGCGTCGGATCCGAACCAGATCCCGTGCAACCCGCTGCTCCACGCCTGGAACGGCGGCGGCGGCAAGCTCGTGTTCTTCTTCGTCGACCAGGCGCCGAGCCACGCGTGCGGACCGATCCAGACCGGCGCGGTTCCACCGTTCGTCGGTTCGGTCAAGAACGTAGGCAAGAACCTGGTTCAGAACACGCCGATCCCGAGCTACGTCTCGTTCCCGATCACCGGCGTGGAGGGCTCGCTGACCTCGGAGACCCTGCACTACCTCAAGGGGATCCACAAGGTCAATGGCAAGTCCGTGGCCTACAACAGCTCGGTCGCCTGCAAGAAGGGCAAGCGGCCGTTCAGCGTGACGTTCACGGCCGAGTCCCCGGGCGCGGCGCCCGAGTCCGGCACCGTGACCGGAACTCAGAAGTGCAGCTGATCAGCTAGCTGACGGCAGCGTCGGATCGCGCCGCCGGGCATGGATGCCCGGCGGAACGGTCCCACGGACGCCGAGCGGAGCGAGGCCCATTACGCGACTTCGGCGAAGCGCTCGGCCCGCTGCTCTGCGCGCTCGGTCTCGTTCAGCATCTGGACGAACAGGATGACGAGGGCGATTCCCATCACGATCGACTGCTCGAGGGCCATGACCAGTCCGGCCATCATCTGATCCTCGAGCGGAGTGAGCCCCCAGTAGTGGGGCTGGTGGGCGTAGAACGGGTAGATCACGCGCGGGGCGAAGGCCAGCGCCACCCCGAGGAGCCCGACCAGCAATTTCCCGCCTGCCATGTAGCCCACCGGCCCGAGGCCGGCCAGGCGCATCCGGCTGCGGATCGGGGAGAGGACGTGCCACCAGTACAGCGCGCCGGCGGCGAAGAAGCACACGTGCTCGAAGGCGTGGATGAGGTCGCTGCCCTGCGCCTTGTCGTACAGCGCGGGCACGTGCCAGAACCACAGCAGCGCCGCGTAGAAGATCACCGCAAAGGCCGGATGGGCGAGGAAGCCGGCGCGCCGCTCGATCCGCTGTAGGCGCCGGGTGACCGGGCGCAGGAGCACCTTGGTGAGCCCGAGGATGAGCAGGATCGGGGCGATGTCGAGCAGCAGCATGTGCTGCACCATGTGCATGACCATCAGCTGGTCGCCCAGTGAGTCCAGCGGAGAGACCAGGGCGATGAGGATGGTCAGGATCCCGCCGGCGAACAGGAGCGCTCGCCAGATGCTGGGCGGGTGGCGCTCGCCGGCCCGGCGGGCCCGGCGCCAGCCGGCCACGTACAGCCCGACGAGGATCAATACGCCGATCAGGACCGGCGGATCGAGCGTCCACGAGGTCTCGGGAGACACCAGAAGGATTATGCGCGGTTCTGCGCTGAGTGCGGATCGACAAACGTCCGGCGGAGGACTAGGCTAGTCGGCTCACGCACATCCATCCTTCCCAGCAAGGAGGTAGGTCGATGCGCATCGAGGTCAAGGGCCGCAACCTGCCCGTCTCCGAGGACCTGCGGGAGCACGTCGCCAAGCGCTTTCGCAAGGTCGAGCGGCAGGTCTCGGAGCTCGCCGAGCTCGAGGTGGAGGTGTCCGAGGAGCGCAATCCTGCGATCGCCGACAACCAGGTGGCCGAGGCGACGCTCCACCTCAAGGGGGTGACGCTGCGGGCCCGTGATGCCTCGCCGGACATCTTGCACTCGATCAACCTGTGCGCCGACGAACTGCACGTCCAGGTCAAGCGCCACCGAGACAAGCGGCGCAGACGGCGCGAGCAGCGTGCCGCGGCGGCGGCTCAAAATGCGGGGGTCAGCACCGCTGCGGCGGAGGAGGAAACGGCCGCGGCGGCGGGCGACGGCGGGGTAAGTTCAGCCGCCTAAGGGGTCGTACCTCGATTGCTACGCTAGCCGTATGTCCTTTCTGGACCGCGCGCTTCGCATGGGCGAAGCCAGGAAGTTCAAGAGCTACGAGCAGCGGGTCGGGCGGATCAACGCCTACGAGGAGGAGCTAGAGCACTCCACCGATGGAGAGCTCCGCGAGGCCGCCGACGAGCTGCGCGAGCGCGCCCGCGGCGGCGAGAGCCTCGACGATCTGCTGTACGAGTGCTTCGCGCTCGTGCGCGAGGCGGGGCGGCGCACGATGGGCATGCGCCACTTCGACGTCCAGATGATCGGCGGGATGGTGCTCCACGACGGAGCGATCGCCGAGATGAGGACCGGCGAGGGCAAGACACTGACCGCGACTCTGGCCGTGGTGCTGAACTCGCTGGGCGGCCGTGGCGTGCACGTGGTCACGGTCAACGACTACCTGGCCCGCCGCGACGCGATGTGGATGAAGCCGATCTACGACATTCTCGGCGTGTCGGTCGGCGTGCTGCAGAACATGCAGCCCTACGAGGACAAGCGCGCCGCCTATGCCGCCGACGTGACCTACGGGACCAACTCGGAGTTCGGCTTCGACTACCTGCGCGACAACATGGCCACCTCGCTCGAGGAGAAGGTCCAGCACGGCGGCCGAGAGAAGCCCGACGCGGGCAAGTCCTATTACCACGCGTTCGCGATCGTCGACGAGGTGGACAACATCCTCATCGACGAGGCCCGCACCCCGCTGATCATCTCGGGTGCCCCGGAGCAGGCCGCCGATCTCTACAAGCAGTTCGCGCGGCTGGCGCCGCGGATGACGACGGGCAAGACGCCCGAGGGCATGGATCCGCGGTCCAAGAAGGAGTTCGTGGCGGACTTCGACTACGAGTTCGAGGAGAAGCACAAGACGGTCTCGGTCACCGAGCAGGGCGTGGCCAAGGCCGAGCGCTTCCTGAACATCGACCACCTGTACCGGGCCGAGAACGGCCACCTGGTCAACCACCTGATCCAGGCGCTCAAGGCCGAGTCGCTCTACAAGCGTGACGTCGACTACGCGGTGATCGACGGCGAGGTGAAGATCATCGACGAGTTCACCGGCCGCATCCTGGAGGGCCGGCGCTGGTCGGAGGGGCTGCACCAGGCGGTCGAGGCCAAGGAGGGGGTCCGCGTCCAGGAGGAGAACCAGACGCTGGCCACGATCACGCTGCAGAACTACTTCCGGATGTACGACAAGCTGGCCGGCATGACCGGTACGGCCCTGACCGAGGCCACCGAGTTCATGAAGATCTACAACCTGCCGGTGGTCGAGGTCCCGACCAACCGCCCGATGGTCCGGGCCGACCGCAACGATCAGGTCTACAAGACCAAGGACGGCAAGTGGAGCGCGGTGGTCCGGGAGATCGCCCAGCGCCACGAGGCGGGTCAGCCGGTGCTCGTGGGCACGATCTCGGTCGAGGTCTCAGAGCTGCTGTCGGAGGGCTTGACGCGGCAGGGGATCAAGCACACCGTGCTGAACGCCAAGCCCGAGCACGCCGAGCGCGAGGGCGAGATCATCGCCGAGGCCGGCGCGCCGGGTGCGGTCACGATCGCCACCAACATGGCCGGCCGCGGCGTCGACATCAAGCTGGGCGGTAACGCCGAGCATCTGGCGGGGCTCGAGATGGCCAAGCTCGGGTTGCAGCCGGGGATGCCCGACTACGACGAGCACTACGCCAAGGCGCTGCCGACGATCGAGGAGCGCGTCGAGGGGCTGCGCGATCAGGTGCTCGACGCCGGCGGGCTGTTCATCCTCGGCACCGAGCGACACGAGTCGCGCCGGATCGACAACCAGCTGCGCGGCCGCTCCGGCCGTCAGGGCGACCCCGGCGAGTCGCGCTTCTTCCTATCCGCCCAGGACGACCTGGTGCGGCTGTTCGCCGGCGAGCGTATCTACAAGATCCTCGACCGCCTCGGGAGCGTCGACGAGGAGGGCAACGAGGAGCCGATTGAGCACGGCATGCTCTCCAAGCAGATCGAGAAGGCGCAGCGCAAGGTCGAGGAACAGCACTTCCTCACGCGTAAGCACACGCTCGAGTACGACGACGTGCTCAACCAGCAGCGCGAGGTGATCTACACCTACCGCGACGAGATCCTCGAGGGGCGCGACATGAGCGACGCGGCCCGGGGCGAGCTTTCCGGCTTGATCGATCGGTTGGTCGACGAGTACACGGCCGGGGATTTTGTCGAGGAGTGGGACGTCGAGGGGCTGGAGCGGCGGATGGGGGAGATGTTCCCGCCGGGCGCCGAGTTGCCCGACATCGACGCCGCCCGGGCCGACCGCGAGGAGCTAAAGGCGATCTACGGCGAGTTCGCGGGCGAGCAGTACGAGGGGCGCGAGGGAGAGTTCGGCGACGAGCTGATGCGCGACATCGAGCGCTTCCTGCTCCTCCAGATCATCGACCAGCGCTGGCGCGAGCACCTGTACGACATGGACTACCTGCGCGAGGGCATCCATCTGCGCGGGTTCGCCCAGATCGAGCCGCTGGTCGCTTATAAGAACGAGGCGTTCGAGCTGTTCCGCGATCTGATGAACAGCATCTGGGACGACTACGCCCGGCTGATCTTCCACGTCCAGGTGACGCCGGTGCCCGAGGGCGGAAACGGCGGGCCCCCGCCGGTCTCCCGACGGGGGAGTGGCGCTTCCAGTTCGGCGACCGGTGGCGCCGGTCGGGTCACGTATTCGGGCGGTGGCGGTGCGCCCCAGGGCGCCATGGCGATCGCCGCGGCGGCCGGTGGCGCGGTGCCAGGCGACTCGGGGTATCTGCCGGAGGAGGAGGCGATGCCGGCCCACGTCGAGCAGCGGCACGTCGATCCGAGTGAGCAAATCGGGCGGAACGACCCTTGTTGGTGCGGGTCGGGCAAGAAGTTCAAGAAATGTCATGGGGCGTGACGTCGGTGCGGCGTCCCGTGGGTCGTTGTTCGATGCGGCCGTAAGGGCACTGGGCCCGAGGGACGCCGTACCGGCGCTCACGCCCCACTTCGAGCACGGTTAGCCGCGCCACTGCGGGCCATCCCGCCTATCAGCTCACTCGGTGCTTGTTTTGCGAGCAGGCGGGCCGACGGCGCGGAGTAAGCAAGGGCGAGCCGCGCCCGAAGGGTGGCGGGGTCAGTGGCTTGCTGGCTTCAAGAAGGGGCGTGGGCGTCGGTACAGCATCCCTCGGGCGCAGTGGGGACGTGAACGCCCCGAACACCGACCCACGGGATGCTGTACCGGCGTCACGCCCTTGAATCCGTTAGCCGCGGAGGCGCATGGCGATGACGGCGGTTAGGTAGGCCAGGCCGCCGATCGCGCCGAGCCAGGTGAACGGGTTCCCGTCGTGGCCGCGGGCGAGCTCGACCACGAAGCCGATGATCACGGCCACGAGGACCACGGTTCCCGCGAAGGCGGTGGCGTGGATGTCGATGCGCTGAAAGCGCTCATCGCGTCCGTCGCCGCGCAGCCCGCGGATCGTCTCGCTGCGGCCTCCGAACAGGAACACGGCGCCGGCGAAGGCCATGATCCCGAGGGAGACCAGGCCCGAGCCGGGATGACCGCCGATCGCCTGCGCGCCGAACACCACCCCGCCCATGCCGAGCGCGAACAGGGGTAGGAACCAGCGCGACTTACACATGGTTCTCATCGAAAATCTCCTCGACTGGGGTTTCGAAGTAACGGGCGAGCGCGAGCGCGAGGGGCAGGGAGGGCGTGTAGCGATCCTGCTCGATCGAGTTGATCGTCTGGCGCGAGACGTCCATGGCGGCCGCAAGCTGGCCTTGGGACATCCCCCGCAGGGTTCGGAGCTCTCGCACGAGGTTACGCATTTGCTGTCAAGTCCGCTTGTCAGATGGAAAGGTAGCTTTACAGAGGCTGCTTGTCAAGCGAGCTTTACGTTCAGGCCATGAGGAAATGTTCACGCCACCTTCACGTGTGCCCATCTAGCATGGCCCGCCGGTGGGATTGGAGCTGAAGCAGCCACGATCTGTGCTGGCTTCGATCGCGGTTGCTCTGCTCGTGGGCGGCTGCGGTGGAAGCTCGGCGACGACGACAAGCACACACGCCGCCGCGCGGCGCGATCCCGCGCGCCGGAAGGCCCCGGCGCGTCCGGTGGTGACCTCGCTCACCTCCCACATGGCCGGTCAGCTACCGGTCGGCGTGCAGTGGCCGGCGAGCGCAGCCGTCGGGGGCCATGTGCTGCTCATGGGCGGCCTGGACCAGGCCACCGCCTCGCTGTCGGGCATCATCAGCGCCAGCCCCGGCGCGGTCCAGCGGATTGGATCCTTGCCGTACGCGGTTCACGATGCGGCGGGCGCGACGCTCGGAGGCCAGGCGTACCTGTTCGGCGGCGGAGAGCCGTCCTACAGCGACATCCTGGCCATCGACCCGAGCGGACACGCCAGCGTGGCGGGCCACCTTCCGGCCGCCGCCTCCGACGTCGCCGCGGGCGTGATCGGCACCACCGCGTACGTCGTCGGCGGATACACCGGAACCGACCCGCTCGACACGATCGTCTCCTGGTCGGGATCGGGCACGGCACGGGTGGTAGGACACCTTCCCCACCCGGTTCGCTACGCCGCGGTGGCCGCGATCGGCGGGCGGCTGATCGTCGCCGGCGGCACGAACGGGGTCGACGCCACACGCGAGGTGTACTCGTTCGATCCGACTGGCGACAGCGTGCGCCAGATCGGGCTGCTCCCGCAGCCGCTCACGCATGCCGTCGCCGCCGCGCTCGGCGATCGTGTGTACGTGATCGGCGGCCGCGGGGCCGATCAGGGCACTCAGACAAGCACGATCCTGGCCGTCGATCCGGTGAGCGGGCGCGTACGCAGGGCCGGTCACCTGCCGGTCGCGCTCTCCGACGTCGGCGCCGCGACGATCGGCGGTGCGGTGATGGTTGCCGGAGGCCGCGAGTCGAGCGGCACGCTGAGCAGTCAGGTGTATCTGCTGCGCCCGCGGACGTCATGAAGATCCGCGCTGCAATCACGGCCGGCGTGCTGCTGTTGGCGCTTTTGGTCGTCGGCTGCGGGGGGGACGCGAAGCGCGCGAGCACCTCGACCACCGACACCACGACAACCTCGAAGAAGGTGTCGATCCTCCCGCAGACTCCGAAGTGGGCGGCGGTCGACCCCCGCAACGTGTACGCGGCCGATGCGGCGGGAGATCTGTCGGCGGTCGTCCGTCACGCGCGGCCTTTGGTCTACGTGCCCAACAGCGAGGGCAACACGGTCGACGAGGTCGATCCGCGCACGTACAAGATCGTCCGCGAGTTCGCCGTGGGGGCCCTTCCCCAGCACGTGATCCCGTCGTATGACCTGCGGACCCTGTACGTGGCCAACGACGAGGGCAACAGCCTGACCCCGATCGATCCGGCCACCGGCGCCCCGGGCCCCCCGATCGCGGTGGAAGACCCCTACAACATGTACTTCACCCCGGACGGTCGCCACGCGGTGGTGGTCGAGGAGCGCATGCGGGCCCTTGCCTTCCGCGATCCGAAGACCATGAAGCTCGAGCATCTGCTCCAGGTGCCCCAGTGTGCCGGCGTCAACCACGCCGACTTCACGGCGGACGGGCGGTACATGCTGCTGACCTGCGAGTTCGGCGGATCGATGATCGTGCTCGACCTAAAGACCGAGCGGGTGATCAAGGCGTTTGCGCTCCACCCTCAGGCCTCGCCGCAAGACGTGAAGCTCTCGCCCGACGGGAGGGTCTTCTACGTGGCCGACCTGGTCTACGGCGGCGTGTGGGTCGTCTCGGCCAACAGCTTCGACGTGATCGGGTTCGTGAAGACGGGCGCGGGAGCACACGGGCTTTATCCGAGCCGCGACGATCGCTTCCTGTACATATCCGATCGCAGCGAGGGCGCCGTCTCGGTGCTCAGCTTCGCGACGCGCAAGGTCGTGAAGACGTGGCCGATCCCGGGTGGGAGCCCGGACATGGGCAACGTGTCGGCCGACGGCCGCGTGCTGTGGCTGTCGGGCCGGTATGACAATCAGGTCTACGCGATCGACACGCAGACGGGGAAGTTGCTCGCGCGGGTTCCCGTCGGCGCGGGTCCTCACGGAGTGTGCGTGTGGCCGCAGCCTGGGCGCTACTCGCTCGGCCACACGGGCATCATGCGCTGAGTAAATTGCGTCGGGATGGCCGACGACCGCGACCTGCGGGCCTCCGACGAGCAACGCGACCGCGCTGCGGCCGAGATCCGCGAGCACTTCGCGGCGGGGCGCCTGAGCGACGAAGAGCTGGACGACCGGGTCCAGGCGGCCTACGCGGCGCGTACCCAGGGCGAGCTGAACGCGTTGATGGCCGACCTGCCGAAGCTACCGGCGACCCGCGTCCAGCAGAAGGCGGAGATCGCTCAGCGCCGGCGCGAGCTCCAGCGCCGGCTGCTTCAGGAGGCCGGAGGAGGTGGGGCGCTGTTCGTGTTGTGCACGGTGATCTGGCTGACGTCGGGGGCCAACGGTCAGTTCTGGCCCATCTGGGTCGCGCTCGTGGTTCTGATCCCGCTGCTTCGCAATGCGTGGCGGCTCTACGGGCCGGCACCCGAGCTGGACCGGGTCGAACGCGAGCTCGAGGCGCGCCACCGGAAGCACGAGCTCCGAAACGAGATACGCGCCGACGCCCACGATCGCGCCGGCCGCCGTTCGCGGCGGCGCGATCGTTGGTGACTGCGCCGGTCTAACCCTGCTTCTGATGCCGGATGTGGTCCGGCTCGATCAGGAACTTGATCCGCTCCTCGCCCGGCTGACGGAAGGGATACTCGTCCTGGTTGATGTACTTCTTGGTCAGCGCGTTGATGTGCTCGTCGGCGCCCTCGGTCGTGCTGGTGGCGCGGCCGCGGATTTCGACGTAGTTGTACGGATTCCCGGCCTCGTACACCAGGGCCGTGATCCGGGGGTCGCGCTCCAGGTTGGTCGGCCACCGCCGCCCCTTGGCGCTGTTCACGGCGACGGTGCCGTCCTCGGCGCTGATCCAGACGATCGTGCTGAGGATCGAGCCGTCGTCGTTGAACGTCGAGACGACCGCATAGTTGGGCTCCGAGAGGAGCTTGCGCACTTCTGAGTCGTTGAGGCTTGCCATGCGAGTCAATGTACCCGCCGGGGGCGCCGCTGCTACCGTGGAGGCCCGATGGCCACCGCACCCTCAGAGCCGCTGTCCCAGCGCCTCGCGGCGATCCGCGAGCAGCTCAAGCTGCTTGCGGACTACCTTTGACCCGGCTGAGCTGAGCGGGCGCGTCGGGGCGCTCGAACAGGAGATGGGTGCTCCGGGATTCTGGGAAGATCAGGAGCGGGCGGCTCAGGTCAGCGCCGAGCACGCGCGGACGAGCCGGCGCTTGTCGACCTACCGCGAGCTCGAGAGCGACGTGGACGACCTCGAGCCGCTGGCCGAGCTGGCCGAGGAGGACCCCGAGATGGCCGGCGAGCTCGAGGAGCAGATCCAGAGCGTGCAGGAGCGACTGGAGCAGCTCGAGGAACAGCGTCTGTTCTCGGGTCCCTACGACACGGGCGACGCGCTGGTCACGGTGAACGCGGGCGCGGGTGGAACCGACGCCCAGGACTGGGCCGAGATGCTGCTGCGGATGGAGATGCGCTGGGCCGAGCGGCGCGGGTTCGACGTCGAGCTGCTCGAGGCCTCGCCCGGGGAGGAGGCGGGCATCAAGTCCGCCACGTTCATGGTCAAGGGCGAGAACGCCTACGGCCTGTTCGGCTCCGAGAAGGGCGTCCACCGCCTCGTGCGCCTCTCCCCGTTCGACGCCGCGCACCGCCGCCAGACGAGCTTCGCCGGGGTGGAGGTCTCGCCGGTCGTCGACGACATCGGCGAGGTGGAGATCGATGACGACGATCTGCAGGTCGACACCTACCGGGCGAGCGGCGCCGGCGGCCAGCACGTGAACAAGACCGACTCCGCCGTGCGCATCACGCACAGGCCGACCGGAATCGTCGTGCAGTGCCAGAACGAGCGCTCGCAGTCCTCGAACAAGGCCGAGGCGATGACCATGCTCCGCTCCAAGCTGCTCGAGCTCGAGGAGCGCAAGCGCCGCGAGGAGATCGCCCGCGAGCGCGGCGAGGCGCAGGACGTCAACTTCGGCTCGCAGATCCGCTCCTACGTCCTGCATCCGTACTCGATGGTCAAGGACCACCGAACCGATCACGAGATGGGGGACACCGCCCGCGTGCTCGACGGCGACCTGGACGGCTTCGCGCGGTCCTACCTGCTGAAAGCGGCCAAGTGACCGACGTACCGAGCCGGGCCGCGGTAGCCGCCGACGAGCCCGAGGCTGCTCCGGGCGCCGGGGCCCCAGCGCTTCGCGAGCCGGCCGCCCAGCCCACCGCCCCTTATCTGGAGGCGATCACCGCGTACGGCTTCCGGGGGTCGCTGCGCTTCCACGTGCCCGGCCATAAGGGTGGCGATGGCGCCGACCCCGGCCTGCGCACCGCGCTTGGCGACCGGGCCCTGCTGCTCGACGTCCCCCAGGACATCGAGGGGATCGACGTGGGACCGCCGCCCACCCCCTACGAGCGCGCCGAGCAGCTGGCCGCCGATGCCTACGGCGCCGACCGAGCCTGGTTTCTCACCAACGGCGCCACCCAGGGCAACCACGCTCTGTGCCTGGCGCTGGCGCCCCCGGGCACCCGGGTGATCCTCCAGCGCAACTCGCACGCCAGCCTGATCGACGGCCTGGTCCTGAGCGGGGGCACCGCGCGGTTCGTGCCGCCCGAGTACGACGTCGAGTTGGGGATGGCCCACGGCGTGACGCCCGATGCGCTCGCCGAGGCGTTCGAGCGCGCCCCCGATGCCCCGGCGGCGTTCATCGTCTCGCCTACGTACTACGGGATGGCGGCCGACGTCGAGGGGTGCGCCGAGATCGCTCACGCCGCCGGCGCGGCCCTGATCGTCGACGGTGCGTGGGGCTCGCACTTCGGCTTTCACGCCCGCCTGCCGCGTTCTCCGCTCGAGCTGGGCGCCGACGCGATGCTCGCCTCGACCCACAAGATCGTGGGCAGCCTCACCCAGTCGGCCATGCTGCTCGTGGCCGGCACGGGCCGGGTGGATCCCGAGGCGGTGGCCCGAGCGGTGCGGCTGATCCGCTCGACCAGCCCCAGCGCGCTGCTGATGGCCTCGCTCGACGCCGCTCGACGCCAGCTCGCCGTGCACGGCGAGGCGCTGCTCGACCGCACCATCCGGGCCTCCGCCCTGGCGCGGGAGGCGATCGACTCGGTGCCCGGTTGCTCGGTCTTGGGCGAGGATTTCGTGGGCCGGCCCGGGATCGCCGGCTGGGACCCGCTGCGGATCGTGATCGACGTGCGCGGCACCGGCTGCACCGGCTACGAGGTGGCCGCGGCGCTCCGCGCCTCCTACGACATCTACGTCGAGCTGGCCACCCACGCCACGCTGGTGCTCGTGCTGGGGATCGGCCAGCCGGTCGAGGCGCTCGATCGCCTGGCCCACGACTTCGCCGAGACGGTTCGGCAGATCGCCCGCCCCGGTGCCCACCACGCGGTCATCCTTCCTCCGGCGGCGCTCTCGCACGAGACGGCCGTGTCTCCCCGCGACGCCTTCCTGGGCCACGGCGAGACCGTTCCGGTGGCCGAGGCGGTCGGGCGGATCTCGTGCGAGTCGATCGCCGGCTATCCACCCGGCGTGCCCTCGCTGCTGCCCGGCGAGCGGATCACCGACGAGGTGGTGTCCTACCTGCTCGAGCTGACCTCCGAGGGGGCGCGGCTGCACGGCGCGTCGGATCCGGCCTTCCGGACCATCCGCGTGCTGATCGAGTAGCGCGGATGCCCGAGACGACGAGGACCGAGATCGTGGCGCGTGCGCTCGCCGAAGACGTCGGCGACGGCGACGTCACCACCGCGGCCACCGTGCCCGAAACCGCGAGGGCCCGGGCGCTGATCAGGCAGAAGGCGCCGGGAGTGATCTACGGGCTCGACGTGGCGGTCGAGGTCTTCTGCGTCCTGGACCCGTCGATGGGTGCGGAGCGACTGGTTTCCGAGGGCGAGTGGCGCGAGGACGGCGGTCCGGTGTTAGGGCTCGAGGGCTCGGCGCGGGCGATCCTGACCGGCGAGCGCACGGCGTTGAACTTGCTCCAGCGCCTATCGGGGGTGGCGACGATGGCCGCGCGGTGCGTGCGAGCGGTATCCGAGACCGGCGCGACGATCCTCGACACGCGCAAGACCACGCCAGGGCTGCGAGCGCTCGAGAAGGCGGCGGTGGCGGCGGGCGGCGCGACCAACCACCGGTTCGGACTGTTCGACGCGATCCTGATCAAGGAGAACCACTCCGCACTGGCCGGTGGGGTGGGGGAGGCGGTGCGGCGCGCCCGCACCGAGGCGCCGGATCTACCGCTCGAGGTCGAGTGCCGGACGCTGGCCGAAGTCGACGAGGCGCTCGCCGCCGGCGCGCCGTCGATCCTCCTCGACAACATGTCACTCGACGAGTTGCTCGAAGCCGTGGAGCACGTGGCCGGTCGGGCCAAGCTCGAGGCCAGCGGCGGCGTGACCCTCGAGACGCTCCGGGAGGTCGCGAGCACGGGGGTAGACTTCGTTTCCGTGGGGGCGCTGACGCACAGCGCTCCGGCGCTCGACCTGTCCCTCCTCCTAGAACCGATGACATGAACCTGCCGATGCTCGGTGCGTCTGACGCACCCCTGCTTCTAGAGAACATCCCCGCCCTCCAGGCCGAGGTCCGCGCCCTTGCCGCCGAGCGCGGCGCGGCGATCCTCGCCCACAACTACCAACTGCCCGAGATCCAGGACGTGGCCGACTATGTCGGCGACTCCCTCGGTCTCTCACAACAGGCGGCCGCCGCCGACGCGGAGATCATCGTGTTCTGCGGCGTTCACTTCATGGCCGAGACCGCGTCGATCCTGTGCCCGGACAAGCGGGTGCTGATCCCGGATCTCAAGGCCGGCTGCTCGCTGGCCGACTCGATCACCGCCGCGCAGGTGCGCGAGTGGAAGGCCGCTCATCCGGACGCGATCGTGGTGATGTACGTGAACACCACGGCCGATGTCAAGGCGGAGACCGACTACTGCTGCACGTCGGCCAACGCGGTCGAGGTCGTCGAGCACATCTACGCGACGCACGGGAATGACACCGAGATCCTGTTCGGGCCGGACATGTTCCTGGGCGCCTATGTCGAGAAGTCGACCGGGCGCTCGATGCACGTGTGGGACGGCGAGTGCCACGTGCACGCCGGGATCCGGCCCACCGACATCGCCTCGGTGCGCGCGACCCATCCGGGCGCGGACTTCCTCATCCACCCCGAATGCGGGTGCTCGACCAGCGTCATGGAGTACGTCGCGGCGGGCGACATCTCGAGTGAGGGCGTGCACATGCTCTCGACCGGCGGGATGCTCGGGTATGCCCGCGCGCACGCCGGTGGGACTGCGATCGTGGCCACCGAGACCGGAATGCTCCATCCGCTGCGCCAGGCCGCACCCGACACCGAGTTCATCGCGGCCAACGAGGCGGCCCACTGCCGCTTCATGAAGATGATCACGCTGCCCAAGCTGCGCGATGCGCTCCGCGACGGGGTGCACGAGGTCAAGGTGTCGCCGGAGGTCGCCGACCGCGCGCGGCGCCCGATCGAGCGGATGGTCGCGATCAGCTGACGAAAGGGGACCGGGATGACGTTCATCGAGACCGTCGCGGCAGACGAGGCGACGGGTGCTGCTGCCGACCTTTACGCCACCGAGCAGGAGGCGTTCGGCTTTTTGCCCAACTTGGTGCGGGCGTTCTCGCTCAGGCCGGAGGTGTACTTCGCGTGGAAGGAGCTGAACGGAGCGGTCAAGGGCGGCATGGAGCTTCGCCGCTATGAGCTGGCCACCATCGCCGCCGCGCGACAGCTCCGATCGAGCTACTGCACGCTGGCCCACGGCTCGGTTCTGATCGACAAAGGGTTCCTCGAGCCGGACGCGGTGCGCGCGGTCGTCTCGGACCATCGGAGCGCGGGACTCGACGAGGTGGACGTGGCGGTCATGGATCTCGCGGCACAGGTGGTCGATGACGCCACCGGGGTTGAGCCCGAAGACCTCGACCGCCTCCGAGCGCTCGGGCTGTCCGATCAGGACATTCTCGACGTGGTCCTCGCCGCGGCGGCGCGGTGTTTCTTCAGCAAGGTGCTCGATGCGGTGGGGGCGGAGCCGGACGAGAAGTACGCCGGCGCCGACCCCGCGTTACGGGTCGGCCGCTAGGCGGCTGCCTCCGCCATCAGGTCGATGCCGTTCTCGACCGCCCGAGTGACCCTCGGCAGGGTGAGCCGCTTGCGCCCGAACTCGTCCGGCGTGTAGCAGTGGACGTCGGCGGGGGCGCCCATCTCCAGGCCGTCCCACAGCGAGCCGGCGTGATAGACGCGCTCGAGCCACGGCATGCCCTCGAACGCGTGCGACACCAGGATGACGACGAACTCGGGACCGCGTTCACGCTGGGACGGCGCGCCCTGCTCGTCGTCGACCCGCGCGCCACCAAGCACGGCGGTGTCGATCGGCCAGCGGTCGCCGACGCGCGCGAGGTATCGCTGCAGCTCGCGCCTGTTTACCCCAGTGGTCACCTCCACGGCACCGACGATTGTGCCCGGGGCAGCGCCCGGGTTCAATACCGGGCGATTGCCGGCACCAGCCGGTCGAGGAGCTGAGTCGCGGTCCAGTTCGGCGGACCATCCATCATCACGGCGAAGGCGAGCACATGGCGGTTGCGCGCGGTGCAGTAGCCGGCCAGGTTGGTGACGTCGTTCAGCGTGCCGGTCTTGGCCATGCACCGCCCCTGGGCGAAGGTATGGGCAGCGATCCTCTGAACCGTGCCGTTGACGCCCACCACCGGCAGCGCATCCACCAACTCCCGACCCATTGGGGTGCTCCACATCGTGCGCAGCAGGGCCACGATCTGCCCGGGCGAGGAAACATCCGAGCGCGAGAGCCCCGAGCCGTCGACGATCGTCGGGTGCAAGCCGAACGACCCGATCACCTGAGAGATCACGCCGGCACCCGCCTGGATGCTCCCGCCGGTACCAAACCGCGCCCCGAGCTGCTTGGTCAGCATCTCGGCGAAGAAGTCGTCCGAGGGGACGTCCATGAGCTTCACCATCACCGACAGCGGAGGGGACTGGACCGAGGCCAGCGGCACGGTATCCGGCGGCGCGGGCAGCGTGCGGTTCAGCGGCCGCGCGCCGATGAGCGCGCCGTGCATCGTGAGGACCAGCTCCTTGGCCGCGAACGCACCCGGGCCCAGCTTCTTGAACGTCGAGCCGTGGTCGTAGGTGAGACCGGCCAGCTGGCCGCCGAAATCCGGGATGTCAGGACCATAGGCGGTGGCCGGGCCACCCCTGAGATCGTCGAACAACGCCGCGTCGCCGATCACCCAGCCCGTGACCCGCCTGATGCCGTCGCGCAGCAGCTGCTGCACGAGATCGTTGGCCGTGGGGCCAAAGCCCTGTTCCCATGCGCGATTGAACCCGCCATCCCCAAAGGTCGGGTCACCGCCGCCGACCAGATACAGATCGCCGTGCCACACCCCTCCGGGCCCGAGGTGACCGTGGCCGACCACGGTCGTCTTCAGGCGCGCGTTCGGGCCGAGCTCGGAGAGCAGCGCCACCGTGGTGTAGAGCTTCTCGACAGAGGCGGGCGGACGCCCCACGTCGGGGCGCAGGGCGAACAGAGTCTGCTTCGCGGTCAGGTCATAGACCAGCGCCCCGGAATCCTGACCCGCCTTGCGCAGCACGCTGGCGAGCGAGGCGCGCATCCGGACCAATTCCGGCGGCACGGCCGGCGGGCGTGACCTAACGGGACTCGTCGCCGAAGCGGTGGCGCTGCGGGGCGCGACCGAACCGGCCGAGGCCTCCGAGCCCGGCTTCGCGTGATGGCCCCCTCCGCCGCACCCGGCGATCGCCAGCGCGGCGATGCCCCCGACTGCGCGGGCTCTCAGGCGGACTCGAGTTCCTCCACGGTGTGCGGGCCGACGCATGCCACCGACAGCCGGTCGGCCACGCCGGCGGCGACGTCTCTGACCTCGCCGAAGCTCACCTGGTCGAGAAATTCGATCGTCCGATCCGGATCGACGTCCTCGCCGTAGACGATCGTCTGCTGAGCCGCGTGCCGCGCCACCGCGCCGGTGTTCTCGAACGCGATCGCGCGCGCCCCGGCGGCGTATGCCCGAGCTCGCTCGACCTCGGCTTCGCTCGGGCCGTCCTCGCGCAGTTCGGAGACGATGTCGCGCATCCGTCGATAGGCCTCGATGCACTTGCTCGAGTCCAGCCCGGCCGACAGCTGGAGCACGGGCACGTCGGCGTAGGAGTGGGCGATCGAGTGGACCGAGTAGGCGAGGCCCCGCTGCTCGCGGATCTCGTCGAACAGACGCGAGCCCATCGAGCCGCCCAGCAGGGTCGAGTAGATGGTCATCGCCGCGCGCTGCCGGGGATTGTCGATCTCCACCTCGGGGCGGTAGGACATGCGCAGGTGGGACTGGTTCGAGTCGCGCTCGCGCACCAGGATCCGCGGCGAGGCCGGCGGAGCGGGCTCGTAGGGGTCGGGCGCCGGCCGCGACGGGAACCGGCTGAACAGCTCCTCAACGGCGCCGTTCTCGGGGAACCCCTCCAGGTTGCCGACCAGGAACGCGCCACCACGCTCGGGCGCCCAGCGACGCTCGCGGAAGGCCACGATGCCGTCGCGGGTGAAGCTGTCGCGGATGTGCTCCGCCGGGCCGAGAACCGGCCGGCCGAGGGGATGGTCGCCGAACGCCGCCTCGTCGATCAGGTGCTCGGCCATCACCGCGGGCTGATCGTTGGCCCGGGCGATCTCCTGCACGACCACTCCGCGCTCGCGGTTGAGCTCGTCGGGATCGATCTTCGGCCGGCCGACGAAATCGGTCAGCAGATCTGCGGCCTGCGATGCGGAGTTCGCGCGCGCCGTGATGTGGAAGGCCACCAGATCGTGGCTGGTGTAGGCGTTGAGCACCGCGCCGATCCGCTCGGCCGCCTCGTTGACATCCCGGTAGGTCGGGTACTTCTCCCCTCCCTTGAACACGAGATGCTCCAGGAAATGGGCCATCCCGTTCTCGTCGGGCCGCTCGGTGCGCGCGCCCGCGTCGAACGCGATGAGGATGGTGGTGGACCGGGCGCCATCAACTGAGATCCGGTAGAGGGGCAGCCCGTTGGAAAGCAACGTGTGCGCTATCGATGGCATGAGTGATCTAAAGGTAGCGAGCGCTGCAAATCGGCTTGCAAGGGGAGGGAGGGGCCGTCGTTCCGTGACGGGGCTCGGTACGCTGCGACGAGCTTATGGCCAGCACACATTCAGAATCGCGAACTCTGCGCCGCCGCGATCGAGCCGCGGCCGCACTGCCCATCGCTGTCGAGACCCGCCCCATCGAGGCCCCTGTCCGGGGTCGCTCAGTGGTCGAGTTCCGCAGCGTCTCCAAGCGCTATCCGAGCGGCGACGTCGGTCTCGACGACGTCACTTTCTCGATCGAACGCGGCGACTTCGTGTTCCTCGTGGGGGCCACCGGCTCGGGCAAATCCACCGTCATGCGCCTCCTGATCAAGGAGCTCGATGCCACCGCGGGCACCATCCGCGTGGCCGGACACGACCTCGGGGAGATCAAGCGCAAGCGGATCGCCTACTACCGCCGCAACATCGGCGTGGTCTTCCAGGACTTCAAGCTCCTTCCGTCCCGGACCGTCTACGACAACGTCGCCTATGCGCTCCAGGTCACGGGCGGGACGCGGCGCGAGATCCGCGACAAGGTGCCGGACATCCTGCGGCTGACCGGCCTGTCGACCAAGCTGCACAACTATCCCGACCAGCTCTCCGGCGGGGAGCAGCAACGCGTGTCGATTGCGCGCGCGTTCGTGAACCACCCGCCGCTCCTGCTGGCCGACGAGCCGACCGGAAACCTCGACCCCGAGACCAGCGTGGACATCATGCGGCTGCTCTACCGGATCAACCGCACCGGCACCACCGTGCTGATCGCCTCTCACGATCAGGCGATGGTCGACAAGATGCGCCGGCGCGTGCTCGAGTTGGCCCACGGCCGGATCGTGCGCGACGAGGCCACGGGCCTGTACACGCGTGACGAGACGACCCGCGAATTCGCCCGGCGCCTGCGTGCGCCGTCGGTGCGTCCGCCCGGGATCGAGTAGCCAGCATGCGGTTGGGGTTCTTCTTGCGGGAGGCTGTCCGCTCGATGCGCCGCAGCGCGGCGCCGAGCTTCGCCGCGCTCGCCACGGTGCTGGTGACGATGCTCGTGCTCGGCGTGTTCATCCCGATCGTGCAGGCCACCAACGGCGCCGCTAACAGCGTGCGGGGCCGGGTGATGGTCGACGTGTACATGAAGGCGGGGGCGACGTCCGCGGATGACGCTCGGGTCCGAAGCGAGATCCTTGGGGTGCCGCACGTGAAGTCGGTGCAGTTCGTCTCAAAGGCGGCCGCCTACCAGCAGCAGGCCGCACAGTTCCCCCAGGCCTACCAGCTGCTCGGGTCAAACCCGCTGCCCGACACCTTCCACGTGCTCCCCGACAAGCCGGGGAACGTGCTGGGGATTCACACCGCGCTGATTGGCGGCGGAGGCGGCGGCGGGCCGATCAACTCGATGATCGCGAGCGTGTCGAACAAGCAGTCCGACACCAAGAAGATCCTCGAGGTGACCAACCTGGTCACGATCACCGCTGCGGTGCTGACCGTCCTGCTCGTGCTGGCCTCGATCCTGCTGATCGCCAACACGATCCGCCTGTCGCTGTACGCCCGCCGGCGCGAGGTCGAGGTGATGAAGCTCGTCGGGGCGACCGACTGGTTCATCCGCTGGCCGTTCGTGATCGAGGGGATCATCGTCGGCGCGGTCGGGGCGCTGCTGGCCATCTCGGTGCTCGGCGCGACCAAGATCGCTCTGCTCGACCCACTGGCCAGCAACTGGACGCTGATCGCCGCGCCGCGCACGATTGGCTTCACCTTCCTCGTCGTCGTGCTGCTGGGCTCCGGCGTGGTGGTGTCGGCGCTCGGGTCCGGGCTTTCGCTGCGCCGCTTCCTCAGGGTGTGATCACCAGCGAGCCGTGGGGTAGCGCCAACGGGCACCCCGTCGAGCTCTACACGCTCTCGGCTGGAATCACGGTTCAGATCGCGACGTTCGGCGGGACCGTGCACTCGGTGTCGGTTCCCGACCGTTTCGGCGAGCTGCGCAACGTGGCCCTCGGGCTCCCGTCCGTGGATGGATATGTGGCGAACCTGGCGGCGCCGAGCGAATCGGGTCCTGCGTACTTCGGGGCAATCGTCGGCCGCTACGCCAACCGCATCGCAGCGCGTCCGTTCGAGCTCGACGGCGAGCGGTTCGAGCTGGTCGGCAACAACGGACCGGACGACTCGGTTACCGCGCACGGAGGTCCCGGCGCCTACAGCGAGCGGGTGTGGGACGCGGCGCCCTTCTCGGTCGGGTCCGACGACGCGTCCCTGCGGCTGACGCTGGTCGATCCGTCCGGGCGCAACGGCTTCCCCGGAACGGTTTGTAACGAGGTCGTGTACTCGGTCACCGCCGACCACGCGCTGAGGATCGACTACCGCGCGAGCACGGACGCGCCCACCGTCGTGAACCTGACCAATCACACGTACTTCAACCTGGCCGGCGAGGGGTCGGGGCCGGTCTACGATCAGCTGCTCGCGGTCAACGCGGAGGTCTTTCAGAGCGTTGATTCGTCGCAGATCCCTTGTGGCTTCACCGCCGTGGCGGGCACGCCGTTCGACTTCCGGGTCATGAAGCCGATCGGCCGTGACATCCGGGAAGTCGAGATGCCGAGCGGCGATCAGCTGGCGATCGCCCACGGCTACGACCACAACTGGGTGCTTCGTGGCCGGGCGGGATATCGCCTGGCCGCGGTGGCGTTCGACCCCGAGAGCGGGATCGTCCTCTGGGCCTACACGGATCAGCCGGGGGTGCAGGTGTACACCGGCAATTTCCTGGCCGGCGAGCTGATCGGGACCGGCGGCGGGGCCTACCACCGCGGCGACGGGTTCGCCCTCGAGACCCAGCATTTCCCCGACTCCCCGCACCACATCGGGGATCCGGCCTGGCCCTCGGTCGTTCTCCGGCCGGGCCAGGTCCTGCGTACTCGGACCACATTCCGGTTCGGCGTGGCCGAGCCCGAGCTGGCCGAGCGCATCCGGTTCTAGGGTGGCCCGCCGCGGCGCGGATGCTTTGGCCCAGCCGTGTGAGCGCTCACATTCTCTGCTATAAGTACCGCGCTCACGCAATTCGCTTGCGTTACCCGCGGCCGGGCAAGCGTCCAAACAGAGGGGAGAGTCAATGCAGATCGGCTTCCGCAGCCCACCAAGGCTGCGCATCATCATCTGGGCGAGTGTTGCGATCGCCACGGTCGCGATAGCGCTCGCGACCGGCGGCCTCGCGTTGGCCGCCAAACACCACAAGCCCGCGCACCACAAGGCCAAGCACCACAAGCCGCACGGGCATCTGAGCATCTCCAAGCAGTCGTGGGGCACCGCCAACGGCCAGGCGGTTGACCTCTACACGCTGCGCAACAGCCATGGGATGACCGTCACGATCACCAACTACGGCGGGGTCGTGCAGTCGATCCGGGTGCCGGACCGGAACGGCGGGACAAAGAACGTGGCGCTTGGCTTCCCGACGCTCAGCGACTACGTCAACGACTTCCAGAACCAGCCGTGGCCGGCGGCGGGCGGGTCGGGCGACACGTACTTCGGCGCGATCATCGGCCGTTACGCCAACCGCATCGCTGGCGCGCAGTTCACGCTGAACGGCAAGAACTACCCGCTGGGCTCAGGGCCGCCGTGCCCGGCGACGCCGTCGCCCAACAACGGCTCCAACCTGCTCCACGGCGGACCGAACTCCTACAACACGCAGGTGTGGGCGGCGTCGACCGCGACCGCGGCCAACTCGGTGTCGCTGATCCTCACCTACACCGACCCGAACTGCAAGAACGGGTTCCCGGGCGACGTCCAGAACACCGTGACCTACACGCTCACGCAGAACAACGCTCTGGGGATCGCCTACAAGGCGACCACGGACGCTCCCACCGTCGTCAACTTCACCAACCACACGTACTTCAACCTCGGTGGTGAAGGCTCGGGCGACATCTACGGCGAGAAGCTCGCGCTCAACTCGGACACGTTCACGCCCGTCGACACCAACCTGATCCCGACCGGGTTCGCGTCGGTGGCCGGCACGCCGTTCGATTTCCGCGCCATGAAGCCGATCGGCCGTGACATCCGCAAGGCCAACCTGCCTCAGGGCAACCAGTTGACCATTGCCCACGGCTATGACCACAACTGGGTGCTGAAGGGGTCGGGCAACCGCCTCGCCGCGGTGGCCCAGGATCCGTCGACCGGGATCGCGCTCTGGACCTACACGACCGAGCCGGGCGTGCAGGTCTACACCGGGAACTTCCTGGTGGGCGATCTGGTCGGCACAAGCGGTCATACCTACCGCCAGGGCGACGCGTTCACGCTCGAGACCCAGCATTACCCGGACTCCCCGCATCACCAGGGCGACGCGCAGTGGCCCACGGTGGTGCTGAACCCGGGCCAGGTCTTCAGCTCGACGACGACCTACAAGTTCACCACCGCCGGACGAGGCTTCCGGCACAACTTCTAACCAACCTCTCCCGCAAGGCCGGGCCAACGCGGTGGCCCGGCCGCGCGGGGGACTTATTGCGGTTCAGCCGGCCGCGCATACTCGCGTGCTGCCTCGCTCGGCCCGGCTACTCTCCGAGCATGGCCTCACGTCGTTCCCGCCGGCCCAGTCTCGTGATCAGAGTCGCGATCGGCCTGATCGTGCTGCTGATCGGCATCTGGCTCGGCGGACATCCCAGTTGGCTGCCCTCGCCGGTACGCAACGCGTTCGTCGACCGCAATGACGACCCGCTGGTCAACCAGGTACTGGGCCTGCTCCAGCGGGACTACTACCGCCCGCTCAACCGCAGCCAGTTGGTCAACAAGGGCCTGGCGGGGATGGTGGCCAGCCTCGACGACCCGTACTCCCACTACTACGACCCGTCCTCGTATCAAGGGTTCCTCAATCAGTCGAACCCGCACCTGAGCGGGATAGGCGTCGACGTGCTGCCCGAACAGCGAGGACTGCGGGTCGTGGACGTGTTTCCGGGATCTCCCGCGGCCAAGGCCGGAGTGGCGCGTGGAGATCTGATCGTCGCGGTCGGCGGCACCTCGCTGGCCAGCCGGGCCAAGGTGGGGCCAAGCCTGATCAAGGGCAAGGCCGGTACACGGGTCACGCTGACCGTGTTGAGCGGCACCCACAGGCACGTCGTGACGCTCGAGCGCGAGGATCTGGTCGTGCCAGTGGCCACCGGGACGATCGTCAAGTATCACGGGGTCAAGCTCGGGGCGGTCTCGCTGGCGAGCTTCACCGACGGATCTGGAGACGAGCTCCGCGCCCAGGTGAAGAAGGTGCTGGGCCAGGGGGCTCGCGGGATCATCCTCGACCTGCGC
The DNA here is from genome assembly GCA_963834675.1 of uncultured Solirubrobacterales bacterium. Classification (GTDB taxonomy): domain Bacteria; phylum Actinomycetota; class Thermoleophilia; order Solirubrobacterales; family Solirubrobacteraceae; genus Palsa-465. The sequence goes on along the minus strand of CAWICS010000004.1, from coordinate 351,156 downwards.
GACAACCCCGGGGGCCTGCTGAACGAAGCCGTCAACGTCGCTTCGATCTTCATCCCGGACGGCACGATCGTCTCGACCGACGGTCGGGCTCAGCCCCGCCAGGTCTATGTGGCCAAGGGCGGCGCGATCTCCACCAGCATCCCGATCGTGGTCCTGGTCAACCGGGGCACGGCCTCGGCGGCCGAGATCGTCACGGGCGCGCTGCACGACCGCGGACGCGCCAAGGTGATCGGCACGCACACGTACGGCAAAGGCGTCTTCCAGGAGATCGAGCCGCTGCCCAACGGCGGCGCGCTCGACTTCACGGTCGGGGAGTACTTCACGCCGAGCGGTCGCAACCTTGGTGGCGGCGGAGTGAAGGAGGGCGCGGGACTCGCCCCCGACATCTACGCCGCGGCCAGCGGCTCCGGCGATAGCCAACTCACCGTCGCGGAGAAGACGGTGGCCGCCGAGGTGCGGTGAGCCCGGCCCGTGGGGTGAGCACCGGCGGCGGGACCCGGGGGCGTAGCGCGCGGTCTGCGGATGGTGCCGGCGGTCCACGGGTCGCCGTGCTCGAACGGCACGGCAAGTTCATGGTCGCCGAGCCGTTCTTCGGTCCGGGTCCCCGGCTGGTCGTCAGCCGCGACCGCCGGGCATCGGTGGGTGACCTGATCGTGGTCCGAGCCGGCACGGGGCGCAACGGACGCCCGGGCGGGAGGGCGACGGTCGTCCGGCGGCTGGGCCGAGCCAGCGTCGCGCGCGATGTGATCGAGGGGCTGATGGTCGACCGCGGCCTGCGCCGCGGGTTCGACCCGGCGGTCGATCACGAGGCGCGCGAGGTTTCCGCGAAGGTTCCCGGCGACGGGTTTGATCTGGCCGATCGGCGGGATCTGCGCTCGCTGCCTACGTTCACGGTCGACCCGGCGGGCGCGCGCGACTTCGACGATGCGATCTCCGCGGTTGACGGGGAGGACGGGACGCGGAGAGTGTGGGTGCACATCGCGGACGTCTCCGCCTACGTGCGGTTTGGCTCGCTGCTCGACCGCGAGGCCTACCGGCGCGCGACCAGCGTGTACGTCCCGGGCGCGGTCGAGCCGATGCTCCCGGGCGCGTTGTCGAATAACGCGTGCTCTCTCGTGCCCGGCCAGGACCGGCTCGCGGTGACCGTCGAGATGGTGATCGACGGAGATCGGGTGCGCCAGCCCGCCTTCTACCGCTCGGTGATCCGCTCCGATGAGCGGCTCGACTACGACCGGGTCGATCGCGTGTTCGCGGGGGCTGAGAAAGCATCCGCGGTGTGGGGGCCCGGGCTGGCCTGTGCCCGGGCAGCGGCTTCCGCGCTGGCCGCCCGCCGGGGATCCCACGGCGCGCTCGAGATCGATTCGACCGAGCCCGAGTTCGATTTCGACGAGCGCGGCGATGTGGTCTCGGTCCGGGCGGTCCAGCAGACCGAGTCGCATCGCATGATCGAGCACCTGATGATCGCCGCCAACGAGCAGGTCGCAGCTTTCCTGACCGCACGCCGGGTGCCGGCGCTTTACCGCGTCCACGAGCGTCCCGATGGGATCTCGGCGGAGCGGCTGATCGACCAGCTGGCCTCGCTGGGAGTGCCGACGCCGCCCGTCCCCAAGGGGCACATGAGCCCGCAGCAGGCGGCCGAGCTGATCGGGTCGGCCTCGCAGCTGATCGAAGCCTGGGCCGCCGCTCGTGAGCATGGACGGGGCCGTCGCGCGCTGACCAGCCTGGTGCTGCGCTCGCTCAAGCAGGCCTACTACGACCAGCGCAACCGCGGGCACGCCGGATTGCAGCTGGCCAGCTACTGCCACTTCACCTCCCCGATCCGCCGTTATCCGGATCTGATCTGCCATCGCGCCCTGCTCTCCGCGGTCGCCGGCGCCGAGCCCGCCCCCGAGGTGTCCTGGGTGGGCGCGGCCGGCCCATGGTGCTCGGGCCGCGAGCGGGAGGCGATGACGATCGAGCGCGGTGCGGACGACATCGCCCGCTGCTTCTTGCTCGCGCGGTCAGCCAGAGATCCCGACGAGGTGTTCGAAGGGGAGGTGGTGGGGCTCGCGGGCGCGGGTGCGTTCGTGGCCTTCGGTCCGAGCGGAGAGTTCGAGGGCATGCTGCCGGTGCGTCGCCTGCGCGGCGACTGGTGGGAGCTCAACGAGGAGGGCACCATGTTGGTCGGGAGCCGGTCGGGATCTGCTCTTCGCCTGGGGGATCCGGTGCGTGTTCGCGTGGGATCGATCGACGCGCCGCGCGGTCGCGTCGATTTGCTGCCGGGCTGGGAGGATTGAGGTCTCTATGGCCAGGTCGGGAAAACGCAAGGCGGCCTCCGGGGACGTGGCGACCAATCGTCAGGCCTCGTACCGCTACAACCTGCTCGAGCGGTTCGAGGCCGGGCTCGCGCTGACCGGCACCGAGGTCAAGTCCCTGCGCGAGGGCAACGCTCAGCTGAAGGATGCCTACGCGACGATCCGGGACGGCGAGGTGTGGCTGATCGGCCTCTACATCGCGCCCTACGGCCCGGCCTCGCGTGAGAACCACGAGCCCGAGCGACCCCGCAAGCTTCTGCTGCACCGCTACGAGATCGAGCGTCTCGTCGGGCGGATCCGGGAACGCGGTCTGACGCTGGTTCCGACCCGGATCTACTTCGCGGGGCCGCGCTCGCGGGCAAAGGTCGAGATCGCCCTGGCTCGAGGCAAGGACATCTACGACAAGCGGGAGTCGATCCGCAAGCGCGAGATGACGCGTGACGTGCAGCGCGAGTTGCGCGAGGCGCGACGGTAATCGTGCGGGCGCGGGTCCCGGGGTTGCTCCCGCGACGCACGCGATCCCATCCCGACGAAACTGCCATTCGCCGCGCCCGCCCGGCCGAGTGGCGGAATCATCGCGCTATAGCCGACTAGATCATCGCTTTTTGCCGCCCGCGGGCCGCCGAGTGGCGGATCTGTCGCGGCGCTAGTTGTACGCTCAACCAATCGGCAATGCGTCCGGCATGCGATACGCGTTCGCACAGTTGGGTAGACCCAGGCCATGACGATTGGAACGAGCATTGTGCTGATCGCCGCTGGCGCGATCCTGAAATGGGCCGTCACCGCGCACGTCAACGGTTTCGACATCCAGACGGCTGGAACCGTGCTGTTCGTGGTGGGCCTGGTCGGGCTCGTGTTGGCGTTGATCTACACGTTCTGGTGGAGCAACCGCCACGACGCCGCGTACGACGATACGCGCGTAGTGCGGCGCCCGCCTCCGCCCGCCTAACCAGCCGCCTCGACGGGACCGGTCAGCTGATCGTGCGCGTCAGAAGCGTGGCGTGCATGCCGACCACGAGCAGAGCGATCAGGCTGAGGTAGACGCCCGCGACCAGGGCGCGATCAAGCGGGCGCACGCGGTAGTACGCCTGCTGCTCCGGGCTGCCTGAACGCCGAAGCTTCCACCGCTTGTACGTCTCGAATCCGGCGAACACCACGATCAGCAGGATGATTGGGTTGGGCCACAGGACCACGAGCGGGATCAGGGCGGCGAACCCGAGGAACCACATCCACGGCGCCATCGCCGCCATCGCCCGGCCGCCGTCGAGCGGTACGACCGGCAGCAGGTTGAACAGGTTCAGGAAGAAACCGGTGTAGCCGAGCGCCCGCCACAGATCGTTGCCGGTGGCGTGCCAGATCAGGATGCACGCGGCTGATCCGATGCTGCCGAGGATCGGACCGGCCAGGCCTACTCGCGCCTCGGCAAGGGCGTTTTCGCCCAGCGAGCGCGACGCGATCACCGCGCCCATGAACGGGATGAACATCGGGCCGCTGGCCTTGATGCCCTCGCGCCGCAGGGCGATAACGTGACCCATCTCGTGCACGAACAGCAGCGCGATGAACCCGGCCGCGAACGCCCAGCCCCAGAACAGCGCGTAGGCCACGAGCGATACCAGGATGGTCCCGCTCGAGGCGAGCAGCTTGATCTTCGGAAGCAGGAGGATGACCGCCTTGAACTTGGCCAGCAGGGCGACGAGCGCCGCGCCGACGGCCGAGAGGCGGCCGCGGATCCCGGACTGCTTGTCCCGCTGCTCGCGTGGGGGCGAGAGCTCCGATGCTTGGGCGGTCGGGTTCTCCTCCGGTGTCGGCGGCGTGTCCCACGGGGCCGGCAGCCACTTCGGATTCGAGTCCATCGCCACTGATTGTAGGAATGGCCACTCGGCGGCCGGGCGCGTTCTTAGCGCCTTCTTCGCCGCCGGGAGGCTTAGGTGCCCACAGCTATACTCGATCTTGCATCCCCGGGGACGACAGGCTTCGACGTGGTCGATTCGTGGGGGTGGTTGCGAGTCGAGGTCCCGGGAGGCCTCGTAAAACACCCGGGAACAAATAAGTGCGAATCATTCAGATTCACACCAGTTTGGCCTCGCTGTCTAACTAACAGCTAGTGCCATGCCGGCCATCGTTCGCCTGCGGCGATCGCCCGGTTCAACTAGCAGGCTCACCCGGTGAGGCCCGCTCCAGCCCCGCCGGGAACATCTTCGGAGCTGGCCCCCGACAACCCCGCCGGCATGGCGAGTCGAGGGTGAGACCAGAGTGCCGGCTACGCTCGTAGATGCCACCTTTTGCGCGGCTGCGGACGCGGGTTCAATTCCCGCCGTCTCCACCTTTGCAAAGAATTCGAACCGCCCTCCGCACCAGCGGGGGGCGGTTCTTCTATCAGGGCCAAGGCGTCGAGAGTCGTCCGCTGCGCGGCATACCTCGATCCGTGCCCACGCTTGAGGAAAGCGTCTTCGAGGCGGGTCGCGATGCGCTCGCGGATCAGGACGGCACCGTCACCGGCATCCGCCAGCGCACCGGCACGCTTCCCGCTGCCCAGCTCTTGTTGCTTCGTTTCTGGGCGCCACCGACCGTCAAGGGCAAACGGTCTTCACGGCTTCAGTTGGGCGGCGCTGGGCATGTTGGTGCTCGGCCTGATCGTGTCCGCCGTGCTGCTTTCCAACTGGAAGCTGCGATTCGCGGTCGACGCGCCGGACGACGGCTAGCGGTATGACGAAGCCGCCGCGGAGGCCGAGGCCGACACCCTGGGCTGGCTGGTTTCTGCCGCATACGGCTACCACAACCCACGCCGGACGAACGCGACCGGGTCAGGATCAGGGGCATCCTCCTCACCATGCTGGCCGACTGGGGACCACGATTCGCGAGATCGACCTCAACTTCGCGCTCAAACGACCGCTCTCGCTCCCGCTAGATCGGCTCGGAGCGGTCTACGCGGCCGAGATCATCAACGGCTACTGGACCTCGATCGCCTACGTAATCCCAGAGCCGTTCCGCGGCGACCCTGCCGAGCTACGTCATCCAGAAACTAATGAGCGTCTTCTACGTTCCACGGAATCCTTCCCGACGTCATTGTCGGCTGGAGGGCCGCGGTGCTGGTGTTGACTCCGCCGTAGGGGTGATTGGTTCGCGTGCATCCACGAGGTCGTCGATGATTTGAAAATCAGCAATGTTCTCGGTCAGCAGCGGAACCTTGTGGACGTTCGCGGTCGCCGCGATCGCCAGGTCCATAGTTCGTTTGCGAGGCTGGCCGCCCCGGGTGCTTACAGCAGCAGCGAGCCGCCCCCACTCACGTGCGACTTCGACTGTGATTGGGAGCGGATCGAAGGTCGACTCGATCGCGCCTAAGCGTAGCGTGCGAATTGCCCGCTCATCTTCGCGGTCTGTAACGAGGACGCCGAAATGCAGTTCTGCGATTGAAGCGACGCTGATGGCAGCCTCCACGTCCCTGGGCGCGGTATCGCTGATCAGGATCGATGTGTCCAGCAGTGCCCGCATGGCTAGACGAATGGGTCGCTGATACTGGCGGGGAAGCGCTCGAGATCCTGGGTGAGGGTGCGCGGCGCCGGCGTACGCCAGACGGCCTCGAGCGGGATACCGCCGACCCACTGGCGTCGATCCGTGGGGCCGAGTCGTGCGACTTCGCGCCCGGCGACAGTGATGATCATCTCTTCGCCGGCCTCGGCGCGACGCAGGACCTCTCCGATGTTGTTTCTGAGTTCCTTTTGCGGGATGGTCGCCATAGGACCTATGGTAGCAGAAATGCTACCCAGCGCCGCATCAACTGCCGCACACGGCGCCGCAGCTTCTCGCGACCCGTATCGGCATCGCGCCGATGGATTTTCATGATCCGAGAAGCGTCTTTCCCCGCTCAGCAGAGGCCTATCGACCAATCGATAGCATCGCGGCGTGGCTGAGAGCTGCGATCTTCGCTACTTCGTTGCGGTTGCCGAGCGACTGAGCTTCAGCCGCGCCGCCGAAGATCTCCCGCTCTCGCAGCCAGCCCTGAGTGAGGCTGTTCGACGCCTGGAGGCGGAGGTCGGCACTCAGCTCCTGCGTCGCAACAGCCGCCACGTCGAGCTGACTCCACCCGGCGAAGTGCTGCTTGCGGACGCCCGCGAAGTGCTCGCGCAGCTTGATGATGCGATCGATCGGGCGGAACGGGCCGGGTGGGGGGAGCTCGGCCGACTCCGGGTTGGGTTCGAGGCGTCGGGCGCCGGCGAACTGTCCACGCTTGCCCGTGCACGGTTTGCGCGCGCATACCCTTCCGTCAGGGTCGAGCCGAAACGCTTGACTGGGGCGGCGAGGCGGCCGGTCTGCGCGAGGGAGCCTGTGACGTGGCCTTTGTGTGGCCTTCCGAATGACCTCTCCGGTCTCGAGGTCGAGGAGGTCGCCCGTGAGCGCCGTTACGCGGGCCTTCCCAAGGGCCATCGCTTGGCCCGCAAGGCGCAAGTCTCGATCATGGACCTGAAGGACGAGCCGATCATGTGGACGCGGCGCGCGGCCCGCTTGTGGGTCGACTGGTGGGCGGTCAACCCTCGCCCGGACGGTTCCGAGCCGATCTGGGGGCCCGAGAACGAGAACGTCGACGAGATGCTCGAGCAAGTCGCGGAGGCCGGCGCCATCTGCATCACCCCGCGGTCGATGGCGACTCACTACGCGAGACCCGACCTAGCCTGGGTCCCGATTGCCGACATCGAGCCTCTGCGCATCGCGGAGCAGCACTGCTCGAAAGGAGCACGACCCGCGCGACCCCGGCGCGGCGCAGGTTCGCGAGAGTCTCCTCGAGACCACCGTAGCCGCTGAGCAGGAAAGCCGCGGTAACTCCCTCGAGATGGGGCGCGAGCGTCGCTGGCACGTTCAAGTCTCCCACCACCGCCTCGACACCCGCGGGGAGCGCTCCCCCATCCACGTCGCGGACCAGGCCCGCACCCGCTCGCCCGAGCTCACCAGCGCGCGGATGACCGCACCGCCGGCATTTCCCGTGGCGCCGGTGACGAGGAGCCGTGCACGTTCTTGCGCGCTGGACGCGGTCGATCAGGCCGGCGCCCATCAGCGCGCGGTTCATCGCCAGGCTGCCGATGGAGCGCAACGGCACGTCGGATTGCTCCTTGAGCCGGGCGACTACGTCGATCGCGTCACCACGGACGACGGTCGCGTCGGGCCAGTCGAGCGGTCCTTGCAGCGTGGTGGAAACGATTGTCGCCGGTAGGTTCCGCATGCGGGTGATCCAGGGGTCGAGTGCGTCGGCTCTCGGGGTGCACGGGGACAGCATTCGCGCGAAGGACCGAAACGACAAGGACCGAAACGACTTGGCGCCGAACACCATTCGCTGCTGCTCGTTGCACTGTGCGAGGCGGTGGGCGAGCAGCTCGGGTCCCTGCTTGCCCCAGTAGTCGCCCCACCCTCCGCCGCTTGCGGAGCCGAAGCCATCGAGGCTGGAGAAGACGTCGAGGTGTAGATGGCGGCCATGATGGCTCCTCCTCGACTGGTGATGACAGTTCGATGACGGCGTCGCCGCTGCGATCTCGCGGTCTCGGTTGACGTGCGCTCGTTTGTGCAGCAACCCGCGGTTCAGTGCTGGACCTGGTAGTGCATGTGGGTGACGCCCGCCTCCCCCTCGAGGATCCGGGTGCGCCGCAGCTCGATGTGATCGGGAGCGAGTCCGTCGAACAGCCGGCGCCCTTGGCCGAGCAGCACCGGGATCACGTGCAGCTCGAGCTCGTCCAGAAGGCCGGCGGCGAGCGCGAGCCTGGCGATTCCGGCGCCGTGGACGAGCACGTTCTTCTCGCCCGCTGCCTGCTTGGCCCTGGTCATCGCGGTCGTGATGTCGTTCACCGCGGTGACCAGTGGCCAGTGCGAGATGTCGATGCCTGGCTCTTGGCGGTAGGGGATGAAGATCGGCACGCCGTCGTGATGATCGCCGGCCCAGCCGCCGGCAGGCTCGAAGGTTCCCCGGCCGGCGACGACCGCCCCAGTGGACATCAGCTCGGCGAAGACTCGGCCGTTGACCCCGGTGTCGACGACCTGCGTCGTCCCCGAGTCGATACCCGTGATCGCCCAGTCGTGCAGGCACTGCCCGCCGTCCCCGAGGCCGTTACCGGGTCCCGCGTTGGGCCCGGCGATGAATCCGTCGAGGGACACTGACATATCGAGAACGGTTGCTGCCACGGGCGTCTCCTTACTGGTCTGTTCGTCCGCCAGACTGTCCGTTATATTGCACCGATCGGTGCACTATAACGAGACATTGGATCGGACGTTCTTCGCGCTCTCAGACCCCACGCGTCGCGAGATCCTCCACCGTCTCGCGCGCGCGCCGGCGACACTCAGCGAGCTCGCTGCGCCGTGCGGCCTCACGCTCAACGGCGTCAAGAAGCACGTCGGGATCCTCGAAGACGTCAACCTCGTGGTCACCACGAAGGTCGGCCGGGCGCGCGAGTGCCGGCTCGGCCCAGCGCAACTCGATCACGCCGCGCGATGGATCGAGGACTACAGGCGCAGCTGGCAGCAACGCCTTGACCGCTTCGGAACCTACGTCGAGGAGCGCCGAGCATGAGGGCTGAGATCCGCTATGAGCGGATCATCAACGCGCCACCCGAAGAGGTCTTCGACGCGCTCACCAGCCCGGGCGGCCAGCTCACGTTCTACGGCCAGGACGACCCAGGCTGGATCGTGCAATCCGAAAGCGACCTCCGCGTCGGCGGCGCCTGGACGATCCACTTCGGCCCCTCCCCCGACCAGCTCTACCGCCACCACCACCTGTTCATCGCGATCGACCGGCCACGACACCTCCTGCTCTCAACCACCGAAACCCGCCTCGACGGCACCACCCTGCGCTACGAAACCGAGTTCACCTTCCAAGCCCTCGGCGACCACACGCTGATGACGATGATCCAGCGCGGCCTGCCCACCGAGCAACTCCGCGCCGAACACTCTCGCGGCGTCCCTAACGCGTTTGACCGACTCCAGCAACACCTCCACGACCTAGCCACCCGCCCGAGCTGACACCCCGGACGTTTCGCCGAGCCGAGACCGCAGCCAGAACCCGACACGCCCAGCGATCCTTCGGACAAGACGGCGACTTCGATGGAACACCGCAACCGCTGACGATCGCACCGCACCCGCCACGTGGGCGCACGAGTCGCACACAACCGCATCGCCGACCGACAGCCACGCGACGACCGCGGGCCGCGTGGCCACCTTCGGCCGTGCGATGCGCGGAATACCTCGACACCCGAGTGGCGCCAGCTCGGGGTCTCCAACGCCAGCGCGAGCGCGCGGTTACCCGCTGCTGCTCGTCACGATCGTCTGACCGCTGCCGTGGCCCTCGATCGCGGTCACGTATGCGCGTGCGACATCGATTACGAAAATGCCGGCAGAGGGATCCACCCCCGATCCGAGCAGACTCTCGCGGACTCGGCCGGGACTAACGACGTCAAACAACGCTAGAGCGCATCCGGATTGGCTGGTCGGCTGCAGGTCGGCCACGGCGCGAGACCGCAACGACATCATGGCGATCCGCGAGGTCCTTCGCGACGGCAGCTGCGACCGTGCCGGTCGCTCCGATCACGACGATCCTCACGATCCCACGTATCGCCGAGATTCGCCGCGTCTACTCAACAGAGGAAATGACAGACCCGCGGATCGCACGACGCGGCACCCCCGCCGCGACCCACAAGACCTGGACCAAGCGGACAGAGCACCGGCGCTAACCATCGCTTTCGCCTCCGCCGGCGCCCGCACCGAGCGAGCGCATCGATGATGAGGGAGGCACCGATGCGCTGGCTGACGGGCTAGTGCTGCGCCACGAGCGCGGGGGGGCCTCACCGTCGGATCCCGTGGGCGGCGTTGCCACTGCCCAGGCTGCCTCGAATCGACAGTTCAGAGGCCCCAAGGCCTAGTCGTGGCGCCGGTCTGGGCGCACTGCCCCTGGCCCGGGGTTTCGGGGAGCTGTTATCAGGCCTCGGAGGCGCCAGGCGCGAGCGCGCGGAGAAACGCGTTGTCGTTGACGCTGATGATCCCCGAGGGACATCTGAACCTGCTCTGGCGCCTGACGCTCGAGCGTTGAGCGCTCCGGTCACTGCAGGAGCGCGGCGGTGACACCCTGGATTGTGTCGATCCCATAGCCCATGTCCGGATCGCCATCGGTCATCACCGCGAGGCTGAACGTGCGGTGGTGACCTTCCAGCCGGGCGATCTGGTGCACCAGGTAGATGTCGGGGCTGGGACGCCAGCCCCCCTTGAAGAACACCATGTAGCCGAGCGGACGGGCGATCGCGGGGATCCCCCAGCTCTCGTAGCCGGCGATGGTGGAAAGTAGGAAGCGGGCGTAGCCGACGAACTCGTGCGGGATCAGGTTGTCCATCTCAAAGAAGAACTTGGCCTGGTCGGCGGCGCTTAGCATCGCGCTGCCCCAGTCGGATGTGACCGAGAACTCGGTCATTCCCGCGGCCTGAGCCAGCGCGTAGAGGCCGCCGTTGCCGACGATTGACCAGCACTGAGTGGCGGCGTTGTTGTCCGAGAAGTGGATCATCGGGTACAGGAACGAGTTGCTGAACGAGTCGACGTTGTGCTGCCCCCGCGCATCAAGCCGCCGCAGGTAGGCGACCAGCAGCATCGCTTTCACCACGCTGGCCGTGATGAACGTATCGTGCATGCGGATCCCCGAGAGCCGCCCCTCGCTGTCTACCACGGCCAGGGCCGTGTGACCGCCTCGGCTGTTCAGGTATCGCTCGGCGCGGGCGATGGCCGGGGGCCCGGGGAAGCCCACCGGCAGATGACCGGCTCCATGAAGACCAAAGCCCGTGCAGCCGGGCGGACGGTCTGGATCGGCCATCGCCAGATCGCCCCGGGCATGGAAGCACGCGCGCCAGCGATAATGGCCCGCCGGTAGGGCCACGCTCGTGTAGAGCACGATCGCGTACGGGCTGAGCTTGACCGTTCGCGTCGATGGTGCGGAAACGAACCGGCCGCGCCAGCCGGAGGCAAACGACCAATCGACGAGCGCGCGTCCCCAGCGAAGGGCCTTGGGGTGAAAGAGCACGATCAGGACCTTGGCGCGGCCTAGCGGCAACGGCTCGGTCCTGATCTTGCTGTGGGCAGCCACGTCGAGCTGGAGCGTTGCGGTGGCGGTCGTTCCCGCCACTTGGACCCGGTAGCGGATGTTGCGGTCGGGGTATCGAGTGAACGAGAACGAGCCGTCCAGGCTCGTGTGCGTAGTGGCGACCGAAGCCCGTGCCCGGTACGGATAGGGGCTTGCGTAGAGCTGCACCTCACTCCCGAGCGGCGCGTTGCTCGCCTGCCCGGAGAGGGTCACCCGCTGACCGCTGAACGTGCTCGACGGGGAGGCGGTCAGCGTGATCGCTGGCGTCGGCAGCCGCGCCTGCGCGGCCGCGGGGGCGGACAGCAGCACGGCAAAACACACCGCGGCCAGCCCACTCCGAAGCACGCACGAACCCTAACCAATCCGCCGGACCGGCCCCGTAACACTCGCTAGCCACCCCGCCCCGTGGGCGAGCTCGGCGCCCGCACGTCCGCACGAGGCTGCAAGACGTCCGAGTTCCGACGAAAGCATCAGCCCCGCGCGCTTGCTCGGATGCGCGTCGCGGACGATGAGCTACCGATCCGGCGGACCACCGTCTGCCCTGGCGCCTCCCCTTGGCGAAGGAGCAGCCTCAGCCGCTCTGCGCGCACTGTTCTCAGCGCTCCGGAGGAGGCAGATCGCACTCACGGTTCGGCGATGCTGTTCCCGTGATAGTTCTCGCGGATTGGTTGGGCGATGCCGATGAGGTTGCCTTCGCTGTCGTAGAAGAACGTGCCGAGCTCGCCGGTGCCCTTGCTCGGATAGTTGTCGGGAGCGGTGATCGTCTCATCTTGGATATCGAAGCCGGGCATCTCGAAGCGCTCGAATGTCACACCGCGGGCTCGTAGGTCGGCGATGGTCGCGTCGATGTTCTCGACTTCAAATCCCATCTGGGTCGATTTCCCCGATGGCGCCCCTGCTGAGCTGAAGAGATGGAACTCGGTCGAGCCGCACACGTAGCGCAGGCCGCCGGTGCGCTCCTCGACCGGCTCGAGCCCGAGCCTGTCTCGGTAGAAGGCGCGCGCTCGCTCGAGGTCTTGGGCGGGGAGCTTGGTCACAGTGTGGGCGTGGCTGAGCGGCCCGGGCATGGTCGTCTCCTCGGCGTGATTGCAGGGTTGATGAAGAGACTTGTGGACCGCAGGGAACTCATCGCCATGCACGACCGCTTGCTGACCTTGCCCTACCACCCAGCTTGTGGGCTGGTCGATGACGTCGGTGCTCAGGCGGCGCGGTGCGTAATAGGCACCAGGAACCCCGTCACGAGCAGCTCGCTCCGCGGCGGGATCATGCGGAGCGGGCTCCAGCTCATCCCAAGCTCACGGTGCAGAGCGGTGGTGGCCGCCTCGATCTCGAGGCCCCCGTCGAGCCGGCGGATGTGGGCGTCAAGCTCGAGGGCGATCGACTGGTCGCGAGCGAACAGCCGCCCACGTATCTTGAGAGCGTCGTCATGCTGGACGACCGAGTCCGAGACGAAGCGCATCTGCGGGTGGTCCTGGGTGTCGAAGAAGTCGGCTGAGCATAGGTGCTTATCGCGCTTGGGGTTGCCTGTCTGGACGCTTGCCGCCTTGATCGTCAGCTCGATCGCCGGGTCGGCGCTCAGGTCGAGCCGCCCCCGGTAGTCGTCGAAGTGACCCTTGACGGTTCCTAGCCCCCAGAAATGCCGTGCCCGGAACTGGATGGTTGAGCGCTGCGGGTCAAGCTGCCAGCTTCCGAGAATCGTCTCGTCAGGGCGATGGTTGGCGGTGGTGTGGGCGATGCTCATGGCTGCTCCTTGGTCGTGGCCGAGTCGGCGTGTCACATCCGTCGTTCCGAACGCGTCATTGCTATGACGAAACGCGACGAGAGGATGTGACCGATGGACGAGCGCGATCGGCTGGCGGAGAGTTTCGAGGCCCACCGAGCCCACCTGCGAGTGGTCGCCTATCGGATGCTCGGCTCCGCGGGCGACGCCGACGACGCGGTGCAGGAAGCCTGGCTTAGGCTGAGCCGCACGGATGACAGCGCGATCAACAACCTCCGGGGCTGGCTGACGACCGTGGTTGCGCGCGTCAGCCTTGACATGCTGCGCGGACGCCGCTCGCGGCCGGAGGGGCCTTATCCGGAGCGGCTGCCCGACCCGATCGTGGCCCCAGAGAGCGGCCTCGATCCCGAATATGAGGCGCTCGTCGCCGACTCGGTCGGGCTTGCCCTCCTGGTTGTGCTCCAGACGCTGAGCCCGGCCGAGCGGCTCGCGTTCGTGCTCCACGACATGTTCGCCGTTCCCTTCGACGACATCGCCCGGATCGTCGACCGCTCGCCGGACGCCACCCGGCAACTGGCCAGCCGTGCCCGGCGCCGCGTGCGCGGCGCGCCCGAGCCCGACACCGACAGACGGCGCCAGCGCGAGCTGGCGGAGGCGTTCCTCGCTGCGGCGAGCGATGGCGACTTCGCGAGGCTCCTCGAAGTGCTCGACCCGAACGTCGTGCTGCGCGTAGATCAAGGCGCGGCGCTACCGGTCCTCGAGCTCCGCGGCGCCGAGGCGGTCGCACGTCAGGCGTCCGGGTACGCTCACCTCCACCCGTTTGCGCGCCCGGTACGGGTGAATGGCACGGCCGGGTTCCTGGTCGTGCGCGAAGGGCGTCCGCTCGTGCTCGTCGCGTACACGGGGCGCGACGACCGGATTGTCGAGATCGACATCATTGCCGATCCCGAGCGCCTCGAGGCACTCGGGCTCCCGCCCGCTGACGGATAAGCCGCACCCGAGCCCGCCCGCCTTTCGTGCCACAGGCCACGAGTGACGTAGGGTCTACGCGAGCTCGCTCGCGTAGACGAGGCGTCCGTTGCGGTCCCCCGTCACTCCACCCTGCCCGGGTCCGTGTCGAGAAGAGGATTTCGTTCAAGCGGTTCGTCGGGGCGTGATGCGCTTCGCCCGAACAGGAACGTTGCTGAGCGGACCGGTCGCAGCCGCTGAGTTCTACCTCAGCGGAGCTGCCAAATCTGGCTGCTCGTATCGCGGCACGGCACGAGAACTACGGCGGCGCCGTTGGATGCGTCGCCGTTGGCAAGGCCCAAGCACATGCGGAGCATCTGCAGTTCCCCCGCGCTCGTTACCGTCACGTGCTGCGCGACAGTGCCGTTGCAGTCGTTGATCTGGATGCGGCTGCCCTCAGTGCCGTTGGGAGCGTCCAAACACTTCCCAACGACGCTTACCTGGCCGGTTCCGATGCTGGTGAACTGGACGTCACGGCTGCTGAACCGGAATTGCTGAGCGGCAGTGCCATTGCAGTCGAACATCTGGATCTTGGTGCCGCTGGTGGTCGTCGAATTCGGGACGTCGAGGCATTGTCGTCCGTCGAGGACGCTGGCTATCTGGACGAGGGCGGCCGGGAGAGCGGCAAAAACGGTACGCGCACGGGTCGCGTCGTTACACGACCTGTTAGCACTGTCTGAGGTCAGCGCACAAATCATCTTCCCGCCGCGCTCGGGGCCGTAGCGTGCCACCAACTCGGAGCGAAGAATCGCCCACTGGCGCCTGGCTTCGCCAATCGCGTCGTTGACGGCGCGCTGCGCGTTATCGGCGATCTGCCCACGCGGCGTAATCGGGTCGCTGACGAATCCCGTCGTCACGTTAATGAGCTCCCGATCCTTGTTGAGACCCTCGTCGTGGGTGATGCGACCCGCACATTTCGAGGTCGGATAACAGCCTGTCGCCAAGCGGGTATCCGGCAAAGGCGCAGAGGCAGCCCGCAGGTCCCAGTAAGCGGGCAGGTCACGATGGCCGAGTCCAGGTGGGTTCGTGATGCTGATCGCTTGATTGGGGTTCGAAAGATCGGCCCAGTTGCTGTGCGAGTAGAAGTCCTCCGTTACGTGCAGCACATAGCCGAACGGCTCCCACACGTTGCACTTCGCCCGACCGCGGCTTCCGTCAAACGTGCAGCTCGGTGAGAAGAATCCCGTTCCAGGATCCGCGACGTCAACGTTGCCCCTCCTGTCGAGTAGCGTGCTGGCCGTCGCCACCGCGCCCTGCACCGGCCAGGTCCTCCCGAGCGTGTGATCGGGGCGCCCGTCAAACAGCATATCCCGAGCCCATTGCCGGCAGGCGTTCAGCGTCTCGGTGGCCGTTGCGCGGGACTGCGGGTAGCCCGGAACGTTGAGGTAGTCGGCGTCGTCACAGTGCCAGTAGGACGGGCCACCGGAGAGGCGAAGCGGGATATCGTCGGGAGCCCCCACGGCGCCGAAGGTTCCGCTCGTGCCGGCGACGTTATTCAGCGACGCAGCCTCAAAACACGATCCGTCGTGCGGCTGGCCGGGCCGGCATCCGAGCGCGAGCCGGGTTATCCGCTCATGCTCGCCGCGCTGCCCCAGGACATTGACGGTCCCGAACGCGGATGTCGTTGCCGGTGCAAGCCCGGCGATGCAGACCCACATCGCTCCGGTGGCCATGAACGCGCGCCGTAACACCCTTGCGGCCTAGTCTCCGCAGTCCCCGGCTGCTGCACAGTCCGGCAGGCTGAAGTCGATTACTGCCTTGACGAAGTGGCGTCGCGGTCCCGACGGGCGCACGCGCGTGACCGCGACGCGCGCCTTGCACCGAATGTGAATCGGGACGTCGTCGCTGAACGTGAAACAGCTAAGTCCGTGGCCGGTCTTGTGGTAATGCACCATCAGGCGCCTCGCTCGTGCACATGTCAGGTTTGTCACGCGAACCTTCGAGACCGGCCATCCATCAACCATGAACCGACCACACGACCGAGTCGCGCTCGCACTAGCTGCATGGGCGAGCGGGCCGGCCGACAGCGACCATGCCAGGAGCAGGACGCTCACCAAAAGCGGCAGCACTCGAGTCAGCCGCGCTCCTTTCCCTAAGTGCCGCACGTGCGCATGCAACTCTGTCTTCTCACCATCACTCTGATGCCGCGCGCCACGCAATTACCGCAAGCCTCCATAGGGTCTAACTCGTACCGACGAGCCACGGTGTTGCCCCGTATCGCTCCCCAGCTAGTCGTACATGATCGGCGAACGACGATGCAAGTGCACCCGATTACAACAAGCGATTTTGCGCCGCCTCTAGGGCCAAATCTGTGCGCTGGTCGCCGTCCGGCGCCGTCTCGCCCCCGGCGCGGCAACGACCGCGGAACCCAGCGATTGTTCACACCCTGCTACCCGCGGCGTGTACCTCACTCGATAAGGTGTGCCCGTGCCGGATCGGATCAGGACGCGGCTTGAGGTCATAGACGAGCGGTTTCGCGGGTGCCAGGGCGACGAGTGGGTCGTATGTTTGTACACGGGCGCTCGTTGGACCGAGGGGCCGGCGTACTTCCCGGCGGGACGCTATCTGCTGTTCAGCGACATCCCGAACGACAGGATGTTGCGATTCGACGAGTTGACGGGCGCGATCGGCGAGTTCCGCGCACCGGCTGGCTACGCCAACGGCAACACCGTCGACCGGCGGGGGCGCCTGCTGAGCTGTGAGCACGGCCATCGCCGTGTCACTCGAACCGAACACGACGGGACGATCACAGTGCTGAGCGACCGCTACGACGGGAAGCGACTCAACAGTCCCAACGACCTCGTCGAGCACTCCGATGGCGCGATCTGGTTCACCGACCCGAGCTACGGGATCGACAGTGACTACGAGGGACATAAAGCTGCCAGCGAAATCGGCGCGTGCAACGTCTACCGCATCGATCTCTCGACCGGCGAGACGACGATCGTGGCCGACGACTTCGTCCGCCCTAACGGTCTCGCGTTCTCCGCCGACGAACGCCAGCTCTACGTCGTCGACACGCGCCAGAAGCACATCCGGCGCTTCGAGGTCGCGGGCGCCCGCCTCCTCGCCAGCGAGGTATTCGCGACGTGCGATGCAGGGTCATTCGACGGGATCCGGCTGGACGAACAGGGGCGGATCTGGGCGGCTGCCCATGACGGAGTTCATTGCTTCGATCCGGATGGCACGCTTCTGGGCAAGCTCCATATCCCCGAGATCGTGTCCAACCTGACCTTCGGCGGCCCCAGGCGCAACGACCTGTTCATCACCGCGACGAGCTCCGTGTACTCACTGCGACTCAACGTCTGCGGAGTCCGCTATCCGCCATAGCGGGACCGAGCGTGAGCTGCCCGGGGCGCGACGCCCTACCTCGGTCCATGTCGTCGCGACCGGCCGGCTCTGAGTCGGGCAGCACTTCGGGACGCCACCGGCGAACGCCGACGGTTCAGCACCGGCGACAGGTTCCGCCTCCTACGACGGCCCGGCCTCGACAGCCCGCTCATCGGGATAGACGGTGACGATGCTGTCGATGAGCAGGTGGTTCGGAACGAGGATCGACCTTCCCTCGCCGGCGTCGAGCGTCGTGCTGGTGCTGTGGATCCTGGTAATGCGTCCGCGGACGTCGGCGAAGGCGATTTCCTGGCCCACCCGGTAGTCGTGGCGAACGTAGCGTCCG
Organism: uncultured Solirubrobacterales bacterium; assembly: GCA_963834675.1. Classification (GTDB taxonomy): domain Bacteria; phylum Actinomycetota; class Thermoleophilia; order Solirubrobacterales; family Solirubrobacteraceae; genus Palsa-465. The sequence goes on along the minus strand of CAWICS010000004.1, from coordinate 333,364 downwards.
GCGCTGAGCGCCCTGGCGACGTCGCGAGAGCCGAGCCCGAAGGCGAGCGTGAAGGTGCCCGACACGGCGGCGAGGATCACGGCGATCAGGATCAGCAGGACCTCGGTGGAGATGCCGATCTCCGCCGCGGCGATGATGCCGAAGACGGCCAGAACGGCGATCTGCACCATCTGGCCAACCGGGACGGGGAAATCCAGCTGGTAGGTGAGGCGATCGGTTCGCTGGCGCGCTGCGCCGGCCACGACGGCGCCGATGAGGACCAGGGCGGCGGCGATGAAGATCCTCGGCAGGGCGAGGATCGCAGTGTTCAGGGAGGCGGACAGGAACTGCAGTCCGAGCAGCGAGAGTGCTGCGAAGACCACAACGATCGTCAGGAAGATCCGAACCGCGCGTGCGATTACGCCTGCCAGGGACGCGCCGAGCCCCGATGTCTGGAGGACGCTCGTGGCTCCGGTGCGCTCCGCGAGGTGGTCGAGCCCGGCAGCTCTCAGGCCGCGCTGCAGCAATCGCGTCAACAGCCACGTGAGGAGCAGACCGATCACGAGCAGCGCGATGGCGCCGCCGAGACGGGGGATGAACGCGCCGAGGTCCTGGCCGGCCTGACCGAACACCGATGTTGCGAGCAGCGTCATGATCGATCCTCCGGGCGTCCGAACAGAAGGCCCAATCCCTCCTGGAGCGCCGCGGCGACCGCGCCGACCAAGAGGAGCGGCTCGCGAATCGCCCGCTGCCAGCGGACTCCTCGGATCACGCGCGGGACGAGCCCGGGCGCGCCGATCGGCGGACTGGCACGGAGCAGCTCGAGATGCTGGGCGAGACTGCGCTCGGCCGGAGTGAGGTCCTCGGCGGAGGGATCGCCTGCGTTCATGCTGGTAGCTCCCAGTCGTAGGTGTTTTTCCGCAGCAGCTCGATGAGCTCCCCGCGCGCTCGGTGAAGCCGACCTTTGACGCTTCCGATCGGCATGTCCAGCACGTCGGCGATCTCGTTGTAGCTGAGACCCTCGAGGTCGCGGAGGACGAGCAGGCTGCGGTAGTCGGGTCGGAGGGTCCGGAGCTTGAGCTCGAGCCGCTCCTGGCGCTCCCGGTCTTCCAACGCCGCTACGGGCTGCCGGACAGGATCGCGGTCAGCCGGGTCTCGCGGCTCGCTAGCTGCCTCGGTGGGCCGCCGGCGAGCCCACGCAAGGCGGTTCAGCGCCGTGTTCTGGGTGATCTGCAGCAGCCACGTGCGGAACGTCGCGGTGCCACGGTATTGATCCAGCCGATGGAAGGCGCGGAGGAACGCGTCCTGGCTGACGTCCTCGGCATCGTCGGGACCGACGATCCGCGCCGCCACCCGGAACACGATGTTGCGGTGGCGCTCCACGAGCTGCTCGAAGGCGGCTAGCTCACCCTGGCGGGTGCGCTCGATGAGATTCTCGTCGGGCTCCATGTGAATGGGCTCATGCAGCATCTCAGGTCCTAGGACCTGTGGCAGGGCCGGTTGGTTACGAGGCGGAGGGCGAGACCAGAGCCCTTGTAACCACATCGAGGCACCCGCGGTCTCATTAATAACGCTCGTCGATTAGTCGGCCCAAGGACAAGCGGCAGGCCAACGGTCCCTGGCTAGCGCCGGACCCCGCGTGCGGGCGGATGTCCAACCACACCAACCTAAGAGGAGGAGGATCCGCCATGCCCATTGCGGCTGTGCATATCGCCCAGAGTCTTCAAAGAGGTCTGGACTCCCTAATCGGGTTCATCCCGAATCTGGTGGGATGCCTCATCATCCTGTTCGTCGGCTACGTGATCGCCCGCCTGGTCAAGGCGGCGGTGAGCAAGGTGCTGGAGGCGGTCGGGCTCGACCGAGCGCTGAGCGGCAGCCAGGCCGGCGGATACGTCGAGCGCGTCAGTCCCGGAGCTCGGCCGTCCCGGCTCGTCGGGCTGGTGGCGTTCTGGTTCATCTTCATCTACGCCATCGCAGCGGCCGTTGGGGCGCTCAAGATCCCGGCGCTGACGAACTTCATGGCCAACGTGCAGGACTACTTGCCGAACGTCATAGCCGCCGTGCTGATCATGGTGGTGGGTGTCGCGCTGGCCGGCGCCGTCGGAGGTCTCGTCGACCGGCTCATGGGCGACACCGCGAGTGGCCGGATGGCGCGGGCGGTCAGCCCGACGCTGATCCTGGCCATCGTCGTGTTCATGGTGCTGAACCAGCTGAAGATCGCTCCGGCGATCGTGACCACGACCTACATCGCGTTGATCGGAATGCTCGCGGTGGCAGGAGCCCTCGCGTTCGGCCTGGGCGGCCGTGAGCTGGCCGCCGACATGATGCGCGACGCCTACGACTCCTCGCGAGACGACCGGCGACAGACCCGGCCAATCCCGCGCCCTGACGGCGACCGGCTGGAGCGTTAGGCACCGTCGCAACGAACAGCCGGTACGGCCTTCCCGCCGGGCATACACCGCCGGCGGGGAGGTCCGATCGGCCACGGGCGACGACATCCAAGGCCAAGTGTTGGCATGAAGACGACGTTCGAATCCAGCTATTTCGCCGCGCACGTATCGTGCGGTCCTAGCGCGCTGATCGAGGTCAGAGGAGAGCTCGACCTCTGTGCCGTGCCGACCTTCGAGGCTGCCGTCGGGAATCTCGACCTTGCGTCGGCCCCTCGGGCGGTGCTCGATCTACGGCGCCTCGAGTTCATCGATGCCGCCGGGCTCCACGCCGTGCTCGATCTACAGGGAGCGTGTCTCGAGGTGGCCACTGCCCTGACGATTGTGCCGGGGCCGCGACAGGTTCAGCGCGTGTTCGCGCTCGCGGCGGTGGACCGGCTGCTGCGCTTCGACTACCCATGACAATGGCGAACACCCGAAAGGAAGACCAATGACCGAGAGTGACGAAACGGCTCGCTACCGAGAGGCTGCGCACCGCGCTCTCGAGCAACTCGACTGGTGCGTCGAGTACCTGCACAGCATTCGCAAGACGCAAATCTCGAAGCAGATCGCGAAGAACCGCTCCACGATCGCGCGGACCCTCGCTAAGCGCGAGGATGATCGACACGCCCGAACCTGACGGATTCGGACCCGGGTCGCGCGGTCAGCCTGGCGGGGGCGGCGGCCTTCGCGGCGGGAGGGGCCGCCCGGGATCCGCGGGGTAACCGGCCCGAACGCCGGCGGCCGCTGCGGCGCGCTGCTGTGCCTCGTATTCGCTCCGGGCGCCGGTGCTTCGACCGATCATGTAGACGGCCGTCGCCACCAGGACGGCTCCGAGGCCGATCAAGATCCAAGCCCAAGCAGGCAGGCCCGAGCCCTTGCCGGCGCCCGAACCCGGCGCGACCGTGGTGGTCTGATTGATCGTCGTGGTGTGATTCGGGGTTGCCGTCGACGTGACCGTCTTGGTTTCGGTCGTCGCGGGTTGGGTGACCGTCGTGGTCGTCGTGTTCGTCTGAGTGATGGTTGCCGTCGTCGTGGTGGTCACCGTCGTGGTCGTGTCGGTCGTGGCCGCACGCGCGGCCGCCACGAGCGAGAAGCCCAGCGCGATGAGCACCAACACGGCGACAGACCTACGGACGATGACGATGGACACGAGACTACGTCCGCCCGGGGCGGGCGGCAACCCCGCCTACGCTGCTACCGCTCGCCCGGCGGCGGGAAAGTCCCGCCCAGTGGGACTTGCCTGCCCGCTCAGCACGTCAATGTTGACCAGTGGCACCTGCTGCCTCCGCGCCGGCGGCGGCCAGCAGGGCATCGTTGCTGTATGCCTTGCCGCCGAGTCCCCAGGCACCGTCCCGCGCGTGCAGGATGTTGATCCAGATGTCTTCGCGTCGGTGGCCTTCGCTGGTCAGCAACTCGGCGACCTGGGTTGCGTTCTCGATGAACGCTGCCTGGCTTTCGGAATCCGCGAGCGCGACCGCAGGAAGCTTCAGCTCGATCAGGAGCAGGGGGCGGTTCGTCCCGCCGGCAAACACGGCCTCGGAGTCGAGGATGTGCACCGTGCCTCCGACGATCGAGGTCAGAAACGGGTTCCCCGTCGCACCCGCGGCGCCATCTATCACCACTTCCCCGGAGGGAAGGCTCAGCTCGTCGCCGAGGCTGCCGCTGCCAACGGCGAGCAGGTGCGCGCTGTGTTTGCCGCGCTGACCGGAGAAACGCCGGCGGAAGTGGTCCGGTCGTTCTTCGACCACGTTCGCCCCGCCGTCGAGGTGTCCGCCTGCGGAGGCGGCTGCGCCGTGGCAGCGGTCGCTGTCGGCGACGCAGGCGACCCGGATCTACGCGAGATCGCTCACGCCACCTTCACGACGTGGACCGAGACGCTGACCGAACGGCTGAAAGCCGCAGGGCTCGGCGAAAAGGACGCGCGCGACTTGGCGACGACCCTGCTCGCGATCCTGGAGGGCGCACACGTCCTGGCTCGCGCCGCCGGCAACACGGTGCCTTTCGACCAATCCGCGCGAACGATCATCGAGCTCGCGGAAAGCCTGGGCGACCGGCGCCCACGGCAGCTCTGAGGCCGACCGACACGAACACACGTTTGTCCCTGGGCGGGCCGGGTACGTGCTTAGGAGGGGCCTGACACCGAGCCGGGGCTGTGGGGCAAACCTCGAGAGCTGATTACCAAGGAGCGTAGATAGCGTTGACTGAGAGAACGAGCGGCGGGCTGGTCGGAAAGCTCGCCGGTAAGGTCAAGGAGTCCGCCGGGTCGGTGACCGGCAACGAAGAACTGGCGCGGGAGGGTCGTCTCCAGCAGGCTCAATCAGAGGCCGAGCTCGAGGCGAACCGCCAGGCGCTCGAGTCCCGCCAGCAAGAGGACCGGGCCGAGCTCGAGCGCGAGCGCACGGAGACCGAACTCGAGCGCGAGCGCTTGCAGAACGAGGTCGCCGAGCAGGAGCGCGAGCTACGGGCCGAGCGCGATCGCAAGGAGGCCGAACAGCGCGCGCAGGCCGAGGAGCAGCAGGCGATCGCCCAGGCCGAGCGAGAGCGGGCCGCGCTGGAGTCGGCCGCCGAAGCCGCCGCTCGGCGGGCCGAATCCGAGCGACTGGAAGCCGCCAAGCAGGAGATTCGCCTTGAGCGGCAGGCGCGCCGCGCCGAGGCAAACGCTGAAGCCATCGACCCCGAGGAGGACCGATGAACGTACGAGTGATTCCCCGAACGGTGGTCCAGGGCTACCTCATGCTAGTCCGGACGCCGGTCGACACCGCGATTGGTCTGCTCCCTGGGAACGGCCAGGGTCCAAAGCCGAGCGCTCAGCTCGCGGTCGATCGCGCCGACGCCACCGTGCGCTCGGTGGCAGGGACGCTGCTCCGGGATCCCGTGCTGCTTGCGGACGGCGCACGCCGCCGGCAGGCCGCGCAGGAGCGCGAGCGCGGGCTCCGGCTGCGTGAGCGTGCCGACCAGACGGCCGAGCAGGCCGACGCGCGCCTGCAGGAGCGCGAACGCCGAGCGCAACAGGAGCGCAGGCGTGCCGGCGAGACGGCAAACTCGCGCCGCCGGCAGGCTGAGTCGAGAGCTCAGGCTAAGAAGCAGCAGGCCGCCAAAACGGAGAGCCGTCGCCGCGAGGCCGCCCGCGAGGCCGCCGCTCAGCGCGAGCAGGCGATCGAGAAGCGCGCCCCCCGGGAGGAGCTCCAGACGCTCGAGGCGAAGAGCGATGCACTGCGGGCGCGCGAGCAGGAACTCGCGGCCCGGGACGAGGCGCGGCGCCTGGCGGAGGCGGCCAGCAAGGCCAAGGCGCAACGCAAAGGCGACTGAGCCACCACGCGACGGCGACCTGCGCGGAGCTCGCGCGGGTCGCCGGCTCGCGCACCGGCCGGCGAGACCAACCTGTTGAGGAATAACCGACGCGACAAGGGGTAGCTGGCGACCGTGGGACTAATCGTCTATCTGATCATTCTGTTTTTTGTGGGTTTGTTCGTCGGCGCGCTTGCCCGTCTGTTGCTGCCGGGACCGGATCCGATGAGCATCGGGATGACCGCGCTGGTCGGCATCTGCGGCACGTTCAGCGCCGGGCTCTTCTCGTGGTATGTGCTGCACCGCCACGGGGCCGGGCTCCTGCTGTCGCTCGTGTTCTCGATGCTTCTGGTGTGGCTCTACCGGCATTCGCGCGGCGGAACGTACGGGCGGCAGGGGGTCGGCGCTCGTAGGCGCCGGTTCTAGGCGGCGAGTAAGCCTGCTACGTTGATCTCAGCGGTCGGTGTCGCCGGCCGCGAGGCAGCTTGCTTGGGTTCCGCACGCAGCGGTTCGGGTCAGCCATCGCCTCCCGAATCGTCCGCGGACCCACCGGGTGGGCCGCCAAGGAGTTTGCATGTCAACAGAATCGTTCGCTGATCTCGGCGTCTCGCGCGCTGTCACCAGCACCCTTGCGCAAGCAGGCATCACCGAGCCGTTCGCAATCCAGCGCGCGGTGATCGGCGACGCCATCGCCGGTCGCGACGTGATCGCGAAGTCTCCAACCGGATCCGGGAAGACCTTCGCGTTCGGAATCCCGCTGGTCGAGCGGATCGCCGCAGAGCATCGCCGGCCCGCGACACTGATCCTCGCGCCGACCCGCGAGCTCGCCACGCAGATCGTCGAGGACCTCCGCCCGATCGCGCACGCCCGGGCCCTGCGGATCGCTGCGGTCTACGGCGGGGTTGGCCTGGTCAAGCAGGCCAAGGACGCCGCTACGTCGCACGTGCTCGTGGCTACGCCAGGACGGCTCGAGGACCAGCTGGCACGCGGTGCGTTCAAGCTCGACAGGATCCGAATCCTGGTCCTCGACGAGGCGGACCGCATGCTCGACATGGGCTTTCGCCCGGCGATCGACCGGATCGTCGCCGCCTGCCCGCAGGACCGGCAGACGTTGTTCTTCTCGGCGACGCTCGACGGCGAAGCTGGGCGAATCGCCAAGCAGCATGCGCAGGATCCGGCGATGCATCAGCATGGCTCGGCAGCGCGCCGCGCGAACGCGAAGATCGAGCACAGGTTCGTGCAGGTCGCGCACGAGCACCGTGTCGACGCGCTCGTGCGCGAGCTCCGGCGCGATCGCGATCTCACCCTCGTGTTCGTTCGAACCAAGCACGGGGCCGACCGGCTGGTCAAACGGCTCGCGGCCCACGGCGTCAAGGCGGCGGCGATGCACGGCAACAAGTCCCAGCGCCAGCGCGAGCAGGCCCTCACCCGGTTTGCCTCGGGTGCGGTCGACACCCTCGTCGCGACCGACGTCGCAGCGCGGGGAATTGACGTCGACAGGATCTCGCATGTGATCAACTTCGATCCTCCCGCCGACAGCGAGACCTACGTGCACCGCATCGGCCGCACCGGTCGCGCCGGCCGGCCCGGCATCGGGATCACCCTCCTCTCACCAGAACAGCACCAAGACGTCACGAAACTCGCCAGCGGCCTCGGACTCAGCCATGACCTTCACGGCACAAGCGGCCGCCGCCCGGCCGCTGACGCCTCACCCCACGCAACCGCTTCGAACGACCGCGCGTCGCGGCGTCGCCGGCCCAGCCGGCGCCGCGGTCCGACACGGGCCTGATCTCCGGGTCTTACCAAACCCTCACGAAGCGACGGCAGGATCGCGGCCAGGATGACCGAGGCCGAGAGCGAATCCGGCGCGGCGACCAAGTCACACAATTGGCGGCGGCGCAGGTGGCGGGTGCTCGGCACAGCGATCGTCAGCGCCGCCTCGTTGGGCGTGCTCCTGTGGGTGGCCCCGCCGGGACGAGTGATCGACTCGATCAGCGACATGAGCCCGGTCTGGCTGCTCGCCGCCGGCGGACTCGAGCTCGGGTCGTGCCTGAGTTACGTGATTCTGTTCCGGCGCTTCTTCCCCGAGCCGCCACGACCCATCAGCCGCCAGGTCGCCTGGATCGCAATGGGTGCCGGGGCCGTGCTCCCGGGCGGAAACTTCTCCTCCGCCGCGACCACTGGCTGGCTCCTACGCGATCACGGCATCGGCGCGCGCCGCCTCATCGAGCAATGTGGCGCGCTCCTGTGCTTCCTCACGCTATTCGGATTCTTCATCAACGGCCTCGCCGGGGCGGCGCTGATCGTTGGGATCGGTCATGGCCCGCACGATCTCGCGCACTCGGGGATCCCGATCCTCGTCTCGCTCTTCGTCATCGGAACGGCCGTGGCGGCGATGGTCATCGGGCGCCGTTATCACGCACGGGCCCCCGCGGCTGCCCGCTCCGTCGTCGCGTCGCTGCAGGGTGCATGGGAATCCGTGTTGAACCCGCACTGGCGGATGCTCGGCGCGGCAGGCTTTCTATGGTTGGACATGGCCGCGCTGTGGGCCGCATGCCGCGCCACCGGCCATCCCATCGGTGTGATGGCGCTCGCGGTGGCGTACTTCATCGGGTACCTCGCGACGATGATCCCGATGCCGGCCGGGCTCGGGGTACTCGACTCAGGGCTCGCCGGCGCGCTCGTCCTGTACGGGTTCTCGCCGGCCGCCTCGGTCAGTGCCGTGCTCGTCTACCACACGATCTCGGTCTGGGTTCCCGGGCTCGGTGGCCTCGTCGCCTGGTTCCCAACCCGCGGCCGGGCTGCGGCGGCCGCCGCCGCCGGGCCACCGGTTGCCGAGGCTGACCCCGCGCTGGCTGTCACCCACTGACCGGCCAGCGGCCTGGTCTAGTCAACCGCCATGACGACGATCGTCCCGTCGTCCTCGAGTGGCTCTCGCCAGCAGTCGGTGACCGCTTCCTGGATCGCCATCGCGGTGGCCGCTGCGGTCGGGTCCTCGGCGCGCTCGAGTGCCGCCTTGATCCCGTCGACACCGAACGTCCCTCCGCCCTCCAGCTTGCGGTGGAGGATGCCGTTGGTGACGAGGATGAGTCGTTGGCCGGGCATGAGGATTTGATCGGTCACGCGATATTTCGGCTTGGATGACTCCCCGAGAGCCGGGTGTCTGGGACCCGTGAGCTCGTCCAGGTTGCCTCCTGCATCGACGAGGTACGCGGCGGGATGCCCACAGTTGACCCAGCTCAAGGTGGCGGTGGCGGCTCGCCACCGCGCGAGCCACGCGGTGATCTCGAAGGTCTCGTGCTCCAGGCGCCGCACCGTTTCGTTCATCAGCGCGAGCGCGTCCTTGAGATCCTTGCCACTCCTGCGAGCGGCGCGCAGCGCACCCAGGACAGCCGCCCCCAGACCCGCGGCGGTTGGTCCGGTTCCCGACGCGTCGGCGATGGCCAGCCAGGCGCCGTCGCGGTTCTCCACGAAGTCGAACCAGTCTCCGCCCACCTCGTAAGTCGGCAGCAACACGCCGGCGAGCTGAGCGCCGGTGATCCGGGCGATGCGGGGTGGGAAGAGGTGCTGCTGTATCTCCGCGGCGGGTGTGGTCGGCTTACGCCGGCGGGCTGCTTCGATGAAGTCGGTGTAATCGTTGGCGAGCTCGAGGGCGGCGGCGCCCTGTTTGGCGATGTCCTCGATCGGCGAGAGCGGAGTGCCGATGCAGAGCAGTAGGCCGGTGACCCGGCCGCGCAGCCAGAGCGGCTCACACACGCAGCCGGGAAGTTGTCGTTGCAGCCGGTCGTGGAAGTCCGGTAGGCCTTCCGGCACGATCTCTGGTCCCAGGGCGGGTGGAGCCTCGAGTCGTTCGGGGAACTCCTCCGATCCGGCGAGGCGCAGCAGCTGTGACCCGTCGATGTCGACCACGTAGAGCGCGACGGGCACGCCGCCGGCCCGGCGCGCTTCGGCGACCAGCTGGTCGGGGACGAGGTGTGGCGGCACTTCCTCCAGGATGCGGGTCACCTCGAGCGCGATCGGCCGCGCGCGCCCTAGTTGTCCCGGCGCCGTGAAGGGCAGCGTCGTGACTCGGCCGGTGACGACGGCCTTGGCCTCGCCCGTCAGCGAATCGCGCTCGACCTCTTCGAGCGCCTGCTCGAGGGCGTGACGCGTGGGGAAGTGTCGATAGAGAGTTGACCTGCCCACCCCGGCTGCGGCGGCGAGCTCGGCCATCGTGACTCGCCTGTCCTTGAGCATCGACGCGGCGCGGAGGATGCTCTGGCGGCTCTGCAGGGCGTCGCTCCGGGTCGGGGCGCCGGACTCCTGGTCATCTTGCTGCTGTGAGGGCTGCTCGGCGGGAGTGGCCATGCCTTGAACAGATTAGTTCGGGCCTATAGCCAAGCACCCACGCCGTCCCCGACGCGATCATCCGGCGTGCATGAGCGTCACCTCGGTCGCCCCGGAGATCGGGTCTTGCAGGTACATGGCGTGGCAGCACAGCGCGAGCTCGGCACTCGTGGCATGGCCGCCAATGACCACGGGAGCCGTCCGGGCAAGCTCGGCCAACGCCTCGGTATGCGGTTGGAGCATCCCGACGACCGAGGCGCTCACCCCGATCAGGCTCGCACCGGTCGTCTCCGCGATCTCTCCGATCATCTCGATCGGCGTCGCCGCGCCCAGGCAGATGACGCGCCAACCCAGGCGATGCAGGGCGATGCCAAAGCAGGTAATGCCGAGGGTGTGGTAGTCGCCGGGCGCCGCCGCCAGAACGGCGCGCGGACCCAGTCCGCGATCCCAGCCTCGGGAGAGGGCGTGCAGCCGCGCTTGGAGGAAGTGGCTGGAGAAGTGCTCCTGGGCGACGCTGAGCCTGTCCTCCGCCCACGCCTGGCCAACGTGGTGCAGGTAAGGCAGGATCACATCTCGCAGCACCGTCGTCACCGCATAGGCGCCGAGCAGTTGCTGCAGGATTCGGTCGGCCGAGGTCTCGTCAAAGGCGGCGAGCGCCTTCGCGAGCTCCAGGGTGGCGCGCTCACGCTCGTGATCGGGAAGTTCGCCGGCACGGCCGGGGTTGAGTCGTAACTGTGCGCTCATGGCCATCTCCGCGGCTTGAGCGACCGGGAAGCGCTCGGCCATGTAGCGCTTCATCACCCGGACGCGAGCCTCGTCGAGCGCCGAGTAGAGGCGCGTGTTCCCGTCGGTCCGACGGGGGCGGAGAACGCCATAGCGGCGCTCCCACGCCCGCAGCGTCTCGGCGCTCACGCCGACACGGCGGCTGAGCTCGCTGATCCGCATCCAGGACGAGGTCGGGGGTGGCAATTGGGGTGTGGGCGGGCGGGACGGCAGGTCCCTACCTGATTCCCAAATGATCCGGGGCAAAACGGGATCTGTACACGATCTGTACGTATCGTTTTGTCCCATTTGTCCCGGGTACTAGCTGGCCGCGGGCGATCAACGCCCACACATACGAGAGGAGTTGTCCCTTGCAGCTTGCTGCAGTCCATATCGCCAACAGCCTTCAGCGAGCGCTCGACTCGTTGATCGGCTTCATCCCGAACGTGATCGGGTTCCTGATCATCCTGGTCATCGGCTACCTGATCGCCAGGGTGGTCAAGACGGTCGTCGCGAAGCTGCTCGAGAAGGTTGGGGTCGATCGCGCGCTCCATCAGAGCCAGGCCGGTCAGTACGTCGAGCGTGTCAGCCCGGGAGCCCATCCATCGCGGCTGATCGGCGCGATCGCGTTCTGGTTCATCTTCATCTACGCGATCGCGGCGGCGGTCGGCGCACTCAAGATTCCGGCGCTGACCAACTTCATGGCCAACGTCCAGAACTATCTGCCGAATGTGATCGCGGCCGTGCTCATCTTCGTCGTCGGGGCCGCGCTCGCCGGCGCCGTCGGCGGATTGGCTGACCGACTGATGGGCGACACCTCTACCGGGCGCGTGGCACGCGCCGTCGGCCCGGGGCTGATCCTGGCCATCGTCGTCTTCATGGTGCTGACCCAGCTGCGGATCGCCCCCACGATCGTGACCGCGACCTACGTCGCGCTGATCGGGATGCTCGCCCTTGCCGGCGCCCTTGCGTTCGGGCTCGGCGGGCGTGAACTGGCGGCGGACATGCTCCGCGACGCTTACAGCTCCGGACGCGAGAACCAGGACCAGATCAAGCAGGACATGCGCACCGGCCGCGACCGCGCGCAGGCTCAGGCCGACCGGCTGCGGTCGTCCGATCAAGACCGGTCTGCGCCGGGGGCCAGGCCCACGACCGCACCAGGACTCTGAAACAACCAACAGCAACTACGGAGGTAGAAGAGTGACCACCATGAGCGACGCATACACCTGGCAGGGACGCGACCTGCTCGGCAGCGACGACGAGAAGATCGGCACCATCAAGGAGATCTACGAGGACGTGGCAACGGGCAAGCCGGAGTGGGGCCTGGTGACCTCAGGCTTTCTCGGCACCCGCTCGCACTTCGTGCCACTGGCCGGGGCGCAGCCGGCCGGCGAGGCCGTCCGGGTGCACGCCACCAAGGACCAGGTGAAGAGCGCCCCCAGCGTCGAAGGCGAGGGACAGCTGTCCGAAGCCGACGAGCGGAGGCTGTTCGAGCACTACAACGTCCCCTATACCGAGGAGGGGTCGGTCACCGCGCAAGGCGCGCCGAGCCCGGCGGGGCAGAGCGGCTCGGCCAGCCGCGACACAAGCGGCTCGACCGGCCACGACACGAGCGGCCCGAGCACCGACGACGCCATGACGCGCTCGGAGGAGGAACTGCGCGTCGGCACCGCCCAACGGGAGCGAGGACGCGCGCGGCTGCGCAAGTACATCGTCACCGAAGAGGTCCAGACCACCGTGCCCGTGCAGCGCGAGGAGGTGCGCATCGAGCGCGAGCCGATCACCGACGACAACGTCGAGCAGGCCCTGGACGGACCTGAGATCTCCGAGGAGGAACACGAGGTCGTGCTCCACGAGGAGCAGCCCGTGGTCGAGAAGCGCACGGTTCCGAAGGAGCGCGTGGCCCTGCGAAAGGAGACCGTGACCGACGAGCACCAGGTCTCAGAGCAGGTGCGCAAGGAGCAGATCGAGTCGGAGGGTGACCAGCTGTAGGGTCGCGCCCGAGCTCGCGCGGGCGGGAGTGCGTCGCATTCCCGCCCGCTCGGCGCTGAGCTGCGCCACGAAGACCGCGGGGGCTTCTGGAGCGGGGACACGGCCTTGTCCTGGGTCCGAGGGCTCAGGGACAATCGATGCCTCACGTACACGCGCCGGTTCAGCCGGCAGCTTGGAGGTCTCGATGACAACCGTGCCGACTCGATCCGACAACACCCACGTCCGCACCGCAGCGCTGACGGCGGACGTCGTCAGCTACTGGCTGATCGTCGCCGGCACGTATTTGACCGTCGGCTTTCTGTTCTACTACTCGGCCAAACGGGTGCTCTTCGACCAGGGCGGCCTGATGCCGTCCGGCGTGGCGGCCCAGTACAAAGGGTCGTTCCTCGCGTCGTTCCCGGGGGCCAACGTCTCGTGGTTCCTGATCGGTCTCGTGATGTTCGTCGTGTTCCTGGGCGTCGTGGCAAGCCTCATCGCCCGCGAGTTTCTGCCGTCGCGCCGCAAGCCGATCCTCCTCGGCGCGCTTGGGCTGTCGATGTTCGCCTACGGCCTTATGGTCTTCGCGGAGAACATGGTCGGCAACACCGATTCGGTCAACAGTCTGTTCGCCTACTTCAGCGGAACCGCCGTGGTGATCATCCTGTTGCTGGTGATGCCGCCCTACCGCAATGCCGCTTGGCTGTCGAGCCTGGCGTCAAAGGGCTGAGAGCCGCAGCACCGATGAACCAGACAAGGCGCGGCGCACGACGGTGCGGAAGCCGAACGCTTCCCGTCCTCGGACTTGCTCTGCTGATCGCCGCCTGCGGATCGGGCAGCAGCTCAAGCGCTCTCTCGGGCCAGGGCGCAGCGGCGCGGACGTCGGGCACGTCGACCACGGCGGCAAAGATCGCAGACCAGCTCGCCGTGCTGCGGCAGGCTTTGCCGTACGTCTCGGGGAAGCTGCCGTCGCCAACCCGATCGACGGCTGTGGAACGCGACTATCTGATAGCGATCGCTGACGACACCCAGCGCGTCTGGCGGCGGGAGTTCTCGGCCTCGCACCTGACATATCGGCCGGCGCGCGTGGTGGTGTTCTCGCGCAAGGTTCGGTCGTACTGCGGACAGCACGAGGATTCTGGTCCGTTCTACTGCCCTGGGGACCGGACGGTATATCTCGACGTCCAGTTCTTCACCGACCTTGCCCACAATGCGAGCGTCGGCGGCGCCGCCCAGGCGTACATCGTGGGCCATGAATTCGGGCATCACGTTCAACAGCTGCTCGGGATTGCCGGCAGCGTCGCGCAGGCTAACGAGGCCGACCCCGGTGGGAAGAATGCTCGCTCGGTGCAGGTTGAGCTCCAGGCTGACTGTCTCGCCGGCGTTTGGGGCCACTCCGCTTACCCGCGAAGCGAGCTGACGCTCCGGGAACTCGACGAGGCGCTCAAGGCGGCCGAGGTCATCGGCGACGACTACCTCCAGCGCGCCGCAGGGGACGTGGTCGACAGCGCGCTGTGGACGCATGGGTCATCGCAGCAGCGTCAGTACTGGGTCAGAACCGGGTACGAGAGCGGGCGACCCAGCGCCTGTGACACGTTCGCCAGCCGATAGACAACCTGAACCGGAGCTCGCCAATGAGGGCGAATCCGGTCCGCCCGCCGAGCCGCTGCCCGCGCTAGCGGCCCCGCGGTCGCCGTTGGTCGCGTTCGGCGCGATCATGCTGGCGACGCTGCTGGCGGCCATGGATCAGACGATCGTGGCGACCGCGTTGCCGCGGATCGTCGGCGATCTGCACGGGTTCAGCCACCTCTCCTGGGTGATCACCGCGTATCTGATCACCTCCACGGTGACGATCCCGTCCTACGGCAAGCTGTCGGACCTGTACGGCCGCCGGCGGATGTTCGTGGTCTCGATCTCGATTTTCCTTGCCGGGTCGGCGCTGTGCGGCGTGGCGGGCTCGATGGGCGAGCTGATCGCATTTCGTGCCTTGCAGGGCATCGGTGCGGGCGGTCTGCTGCCGCTGTCGCAGGCCGCGATCGCCGACCTGTTCTCACCGCGCGAGCGCGGGCGCTATCAGGGCCTGGTAGGCGCGATGTGGGGGACGGCGTCGATCGTGGGGCCGCTGGCCGGGGGATCGCTCACCGACTCGATCTCATGGCGCTGGATCTTTTTCGTCAATCTGCCGCTGGGCATCGCCGCGCTGGTCGTGGTGATGCGCACCATGCCCCGTGGTCGCCGTGTCCGTGAGCACCGGATCGATTGGGCCGGCGCGGCGTCCCTCGGCGTGGGCATTACCCTGATCCTGCTCGCCGCGTCGTGGGGCGGAACCAGCGCCCCGTGGGGCTCGGCGAGGGTGATCGGGCCAGCTGCCGCCGGGGTGGGATTGGTCGTGGCGTTCGTGTTCATCGAGCGGCGTGCGCCCGAGCCGCTGCTGTGGCTGGGGCTGTTCTCAGATCGCGTGGTATTGCTTGCCAGCATCGCGAGCGCTCTGATCGGCGCGGTCATGTTCGGCGTCACCGTGTACGTGCCGGTGTACGTTCAGGGGGTGCAGGGCGCCTCGGCGGTCAGCGCGGGTCTGGCGCTGCTGCCGCTGTCACTGTGCTGGAGCCTGCTCAGTGCGGTGGGCGGTCAGCTCGTGGCGCGCACCGGTCGCTACCGGTGGCTCCCGATCCTGGGCAGTGCGCTGGTGCTCGCCGGCTTCGGGTTGCTCAGCAGGGTGGGCGCGGGCTCGTCGCGCACGGTGCTCGTGCTCGACCTGGCCCTGATCGGCCTGGGGATGGGCGCGATGGTCCAGGTGTATATGGTCGCGGCGCAGAACGCCGTCGCACCGTTCCGGATCGGCGTGACCACGGCGGCGCTGCAGTTCTTTCGCACGATCGGCGGGAGCCTGGCGGTGACCGGTCTGGGTGCGCTTCTGGCCGTTCGCGTCGCGGACGAGCTGACGCGCCGGCTCGGGGCGGCCGGGCGCGGAATTGACCCAAATCGGCTGCTTCAAGGCGGCGTTCACATCCCACCGCCGCTGCTGCACGGAACACGCGAGGCGCTGGCCTCGGCCATGCACTCAGTATTCCTGGTCGGGATCCCGATCGCGATCGCGATGCTGGTGGTCGCGTTGGCCCTGCCCGAGCGGCCGCTCCGCCGCACTTTCGATGCCCCGGGGAGCGGAGAGGACTGAGGCTACCTGCCTGCGGGCACCGCGAAGTTCAGGGGCTCTCCCAGGAGCGTCGTGCGCGCCGGGCTCGTCTCGGCGATCACGCGGCCGCGCCGGATGACGTAACGGCGGGTCGCGCGTAGGCTGATCAGGTCGATCGGAGTCCGAGCGTCGAAGATGACGCAGTCGGCGGGCTTTCCCTCCTCGATCCCGTACTCATCCTCGACCCCGAGGGTCCGCGCGCCCCGTTCGGTCGCGACCCGGAGCATCTCGGCGATCTCCTCGCGGCCGCTCATGTAGGTGAAGTGCAGCGCGAGGTGGGCGGCGTCGATCAGGTCGGCCTTGCCCATCGGGTACCACGGATCGATGATCACGTCGTTCCCCAGCGACACGTTGACACCGGCCGCGAGCAGTTCCTTCAACTGGGCGAAGCCGCGCCGCTTCGGGTAGGGGTCGAGGCGACCCTGGATCAACGAGTTCGCGTACGGGTTGATCACGATGTTGATCCCCGAGCGGCGCAGGAAGCCACGGAGCTTTGAGGAGTAGTACGGCTCGTAGGAGCCCATCGCGGTGCAGTGGCTCGCCGTCACCCGCCCGGTGAGGCCGCTCTTGACCGTGTTGTCGGCCATCACCTCGAGATAGCGCGAGTTGGGGTCGTCGGTCTCGTCACAATGGATGTCGATTCGGCGGTTGTGGGCCTTCGCGAGCTCGAAGACACGATGCACCTCGCGAAGGCCGAGCTCCGCCGTCGGTTCGTAGTGGGGGATGCCGCCGACGCAGTCGACGCCCAGGCGGATCGCCTCCTCGAGTCGCCGCTCGTCACCTTCGTTTGCATAGAGGCCGTCCTGCGGGAACGCCGTCACCTGGATCGTGCACAGCCCGGCGAGCTCGTCACGCACGCGCAGGAGCCCGCGGACCATCGCGTCGTTCTCCCCCGAGACATCCGCGTGCGCGCGAATCCACAGCGTTCCCTGGGCGGCCGACCAGCGGACGATCTCGCTCGCGCGGTCGAAGACGTCCTGCTCGGTCAGGGTCGGCTTCAACTCCCCCCACACCTCGATCCCCTCGATCAACGTCCCGCTCTCGTTGAACCGCGGGCGCCCGGCGGTGAGCGAAGCGTCGAGGTGCAGGTGGCAGTCGACGAGGGGGGCTGTCAGGAGCCTGCCCTCGGCGTCGATCACCTGCGCGGCGTCGAGATCGAGCGACGGCCCGATCCGCGCGAAGCGCTCGCCCTGTACCGCTATGTCGAGGAGACGACCGTCGAGCAACCGCGCGTTGCGGACGATCAGGTCAGGTGACTTCGTCGGGGATCACCAGCGCTTCCGAGCGCTTGTCGTGGCTGATCGAGAAGAAGATCGCGTAGAGGACGGCGCTCAGCACGAAGCCAACCTCGAACGTCAGGTCGCCGACCCCCGGGTGCGCCTTGGGTATCGGCCCCACGTACTCGGTCTGGTTGGAGAACAACCAGATCGAGATGCCCATGCCGATCAGCATCGCCGCCGCCCCGGCCCACGGGTTGTGCAGGCGGTCGAACAGGAACCCGTCGACCCGCCGGCCACGGCGCAGTACCCAGTCGGTGAAGAACACTCCGAGCCACGGGCCGATCCAATATGCGATTACGAGGAGGAAGTTCTCGTACTTGGTGCCCGCGTTGTGCAGCCCCGTGACCGCGACGATGAAGCCGATCGAGCCGAAGCCCAGCGCGACGATCGCGCGGCGCATCTTCAGCGGCAGCCGGATGCCGGTCGACAGGAACGACATCACGCCCGAGTAGACGTTCAGCGCGTTGGCCGAGATCGCTCCGAACGCGATCGCGATCAGCGTGATGTCGGCAACCGCGGTCGACATGTGAGAAGTGAACAGCGCGGTGGGATTCGAGTTCGTCCCGGGAATCGTCGCCGATGCGGCGCCGACGATCTCGAGCACGACACACGATACGAACACACCCGCTCCCGACCACCACCCGATGCTCGCGCGGCTCGTTTCAGGCTTGAAATACCGGGTGTAATCAGAGGCGAACGGGTTCCAGCCGCAGGCGTATCCAAAGGCCGCGCCGACGCTCAGCAGGAAGCCGCCGATTCCCTGGGTCGTGTGCACGGCACCCGGGCGGCTCTTGGAGAGGATCACGATCGAGGCGAGCAGGAACGCTGCGCCGAGGAGGGGGAGCATCCACCGCTCGAACAGATGTATGAGGTTGTGACCGAAGAAAGCAATCGCCGTCTGCACGACCCCGACGAACACGAGGCAAACCCAGCCGGTGACCCCAGTGAGGGCATTCAGCGCGAGCGCGCCGCTGACGCTGTTGACGGCGAACCAGCCGATCCCGGCGGTCACCGAGTTCAGCCCAGCCGGCAGGATGTTGCCCATGAAACCGAACGAGATCCGGCTCTGGACCATCTGGGGAACGCCGAACGCCGGGCCACGGCTGCTCAGGAAACCGTGGGTGATTGACCCGAGCCCCGTTCCCACCACGATGGCGAGGACCGCGGCCCAGAACGACTGGCCGAAGAACGAGACCGCGATCACCCCGACGAACACCGTCGCGAACTCGAGGTTCGGGGAAGTCCACGTCCCGAACAGCGTCCGGGCGACCCCGTGCCGCTCGGACAGCGGAATGAACTCCGCGCCCCCGGGCTCAACCGCCCCTACTACGTCACCATAGGTGCCGTCGCGAACCTCGACGGGCACCTCCACCGTCTTGGCATCGAGAACCGCCATGACCCCTCACCCTCATGTGTGGAAAAAGAGGGCCGAAACTATCACGGCGCCGCCCGGGCGTCCGGAAACGAAAGCCTGCAAAATCGGAGGTGGCCCGGCACGGGGCCAGATCAGCTGACCGGCGACCCGTCCCGGACGATCCGGATGTTGCTCGTCCTGGCCTGCAGCCGGTCGAACGCCTCGTGGATATCGCTTGGCGGCGGCTCGGTCGACCAGCGTTTGCCGACTTCTCGGACCTCGCCCGATGCCGCGAGTTCGCGCAGCCGTCGAATCGTCTTGGCGTGGTTCAGCCCGGCGGCCTTGGCGATCCTGCCGGTACTGTGCTCGCCCTTCGGCAGCTCGCGCAGCACCCTTCTCACACGATCCTCGCGCTGCGGAGCGCGGCGCTCGGGGGCGGGCGGCGCCACGGCTGCGGGCGGCTCCGGGGGCCGGTCCGGGGGAGCGTCGGTGCGCTCACGGGCGATTTGGGCGGGGGGAGCGTCTGCGTAACGCGCTCGACATGCCGCGCACATCACCACCGGCTCGCCGCCATCCGGCCGGACGACCGCGAACTCGCGCCAGCGTCGCCCCGTGCGGCAGACCGCACAGCGGCGTCCGGCGAGCTCGATCGCGGCTAAATCCTCGGCGCTAGGCGTCTTCACGCCACTCAAGATAGCTGCCTTGCCCAAACAAGCTCGTTACCGTCTGGGTATGGCTCAGCCGGAACGCCAATCCGCCGACCTTCCCGGCCCCGAATATCTGACGCCAACCGCGTACATCGACGCTGATCACCCGAGCGTCCGCGGGTTCGCCGATCGGGTGGTCGGTGAGGCTGCGACGGACCGGGAACGGGTCTCGCGCCTGTTCATCGCGGTGCGCGATGAGATCCGCTACGACCCCTACCGGCTGTCCTACGACTCGCGGGACTATGTCGCCAGCAACGTGATCGGCTGCGGCGCGGCCTACTGCATCCCCAAGGCCGTCCTGCTCGCCGCTACCGCCCGGTCACTGGGTATTCCGGCGCGCCTGGGCTTCTCCGACGTCAAGAACCATCTTCAGTCACCGAAGCTCGCCGAGCGCATGGGCGGCACCGACGTCTTCATGTTCCACGGGTACACCGAGCTGTATGTCGATGGCGCCTGGCGGAAGGCGACTCCAGCGTTCAACGTCGAGCTGTGCGAACGCTTCGGCGTGTCGCCGCTCACGTTCGATGGCTCCGAGGACGCCCTGCTGCACCCGTTCGCCGCGGACGGCAGCACCTACATGGAGTACATCCGCGACCGCGGCGTCTACGCCGATCTTCCTCTGGCATTGATCCTTAAGGTATTCGCGGCTGCGTACCCCGGGTTCGGCACCGCGCCGGCGGTCGACGATCCCGCGTTCTCGGCCTGACGGCAGCCCCTCCGTCAAGCCTCGGCAGTGACCGCCGCGTCGGCTTCCAGGTATGAGCCGATGAGCGACAGATCCGCGGTGGAAAGCCGGTCCGACGCCGTCTTGCGCTGATGCCAATAGGGATAGATCAGCGGCGGCCGGCTGGTCGACTCGAGCCGGGCCATCTCGTCGTCGGACAGATCCAACTCGGCGGCGGCCAGGTTGTCGGCCAGCTGCTCGTCGGAGCGCGCGCCGATGATCACCGACGTGATGCCGGGCCGCCGGAGCAGCCATCCGAGCGCGACCTGGGCGGGCGAGACGTCGTGGTCCTCCGCGATCTCGACCAGGACCTCGATCGTGTCGTACAGCCTGTCCTCGTCGTAAACCGGGGGTTCGTCCCACTCGCTGGCGTGCCGGGAGCCGGACGGCGGTTCCTGCCCCCGCCGGTACTTACCCGACAGAAGGCCGCCGGCCAGAGGACTCCAGATCAGCAACCCGAGTCCCTGGTCGAGCGCCGAGGGGACGATCTCGTACTCGGCCGAGCGCTCCTGGAGCGAGAGATAGACCTGATGGCTCACGAACCGGGGCAGTCCCTGTCGCTCGGCCGTGCCGAGCGCCTTCATCACCTGCCAGCCGGCGAAGTTCGAGCAGCCCACGTAGCGCACCTTGCCGCTCTGGAGCAGGTGCTCGAGCGCGGCCAGCGTCTCCTCGAGCGGCGTCTGCCCATCCCATTCGTGGACCTGGTAGAGGTCGATGTGGTCGGTTCCCAACCGGCGCAGGCTGGCCTCGCACGCCGCGATCAGATGGTGCCTCGACAGGCCGGCGTCATTTGGCCGGTCCCCCATCGGGAAGCGGGCCTTCGTCGCGACCAGGACTTCGTCGCGCCGCCCGTTCAGCGCGCGTCCAACGATCTCCTCGGCCGCGCCGTCCGAGTAGACATCGGCGGTGTCGATCAGATTCACGCCCGCCTCGAGGGCCATGTCGATCTGGCGTCGCGCGCCGTCCAGGTCGGTCTGGCCAACTGCCTGGAACTGCCCGCGGCCGCCGAACGTCATGGTCCCAAGGGTCAGGCAAGATACGCGCAAGCCGGAGCGGCCGAGCTGTCGATATTCCATGTTCTGGCGGGCCTCCTGTTCGTGTCGATCGGCCGTCTCTACCCAGCCAGCCCGAACGGAAGCCTCCGGAACGGACGACGGCCTCAGCGAGGCATCAGCTTCGCGATGGCGGCCGTCGCCTTGCTGGTGCCTGTGCTGGTGACCGCCGTCAACGTGAACGAAGCCGACTCGCTGGTCTTATTGGCGAGTGCCTGAAGCGTCGCGGCCGGCAGCTTGATCGGCAGCGTCAGTCGATGTCCCGCATGGTCTGTGACCTGCGCCAGCGCCCGCTCGTTGCCACCCATCACCGTCAGTGTGTCGGTGGAAACCGCCGACGAGCCTGAGCTGAGTACCGTCTGAAGCCCCTGGATGTGGGATACCGCCGTTGCCGGCGGGAGCGTCGGTTGTTCCGCGTAGAGCTCCTGGAGCACCTTCTCCAGTACACATCCTCGGTCGCGCTCGGGACCTGGCTCAGGCGGCCCACGTCGCCGGCGACGAACAGGTACTGGGGACTTGAGCCGCCGAAGCCTGCACCGGAGTGGACGGGTCGGCCGCGGCGCTGGCGCCGGCTGGAACGATCAGGGCGAACGCGAAGGCTGCGACGGCTAGGGCCGGCCGAATGCGCGCGGAGGCCTTGATGACCTTCGTGGGGGAGGTGATACGTGTGCGGAACATGGGCACAGCATCCGTCTAAGCCCTGCCACGGCACATCGGGCGCCAGCCCGATCTTCACGGCCAAGGGTGCCTCAGATTGCGGGCTTAGCTAGCTATAGCTAGAGGCCGGCACCCATGGTCCGACCGCTGACGCCTGAGAGAATTTCTCACGCCGCTGTCCCCCCTGGTGCCGTCGGTTCGTCTCCAGGATGATCGAACCATCCCCTAAGGAGGCGGATATGAAGTACGCGATGCTGATCTACCCCAAGCCGGGCAGCCACGAGGCCCTCGGACAGAACGAATACGAGACGGTGAACGCCGAGTACCTGGCGCTCCGGGAGGACCCGCGCTGCCTCGGTGGCGGCCATCTGCAGCCGATCGAGACCGTGACCACGGTCCGCTACGGCGGTGCCGAGAACCTGATCATCGATGGCCCGTACGCCGACACCAAAGAGGTGCTCGGGGGCTACTACGTGTACGACGCGACCAACCTCGATGAGGCGCTCGAGTTCGCCCAGCGGATACCGGCCGTACGACTGGGCGGCGGCGTCGAGGTGCGCCCGCTGTTCGAGATCGCCGTGGAGACGGCGCACTGATCGAGGAAGTCTTCCGGCGCGAGTGGGGCCGCGTCCTGGCGTCCCTGGTCGGCTTCCTCGGTGACATGGATCTGGCCGAGGAGGCCGCCCAGGAGGCGTTTGCAATCGCGGCCGCGCGCTGGCCCCGCGACGGGTTGCCGCAGCACCCAGTGGCCTGGCTGGTGGCCACCGGGCGCAACCGCGCGATCGACCGGGTGCGACGTGAGCGGACGCTTCAGGACAAGACGCGGCTGCTCCAGCACGGTCAGCCGACCGAGACCATGAACGAGATCGACCTCGACGACACCACGATTCCGGACGAACGTCTGGAGCTGATCTTCACGTGCTGCCATCCGGCGCTGGCCGTCGAGGCGCAGGTGGCGCTGACGTTGCGGGCGCTCGGAGGGCTCACCACCGAGGAGATCGCGCGCGCGTTCCTGGTTTCCGAGGAGACGATGAAGCGCCGGCTCTCGCGGGCCAAGGCGAAGATCAAGGCGACAGCAATCCCGTTCGCGGTCCCCGCTGACCATTTGTTGCCGGACCGCTTGGCGGCCGTGTTGGCGGTCGTCTATCTGATCTTCAACCAGGGCTATCCCGATGGCGGCGATCTGGCCGCCGAGGCGATCCGGCTGGGGCGGGTGCTGGCCGAGCTCATGGCCGACGAGCCGGAGGTACACGGCCTGTTGGCGCTGATGCTGCTGCACGACTCACGCCGCGAGGCGCGTGTGGTCGACGGTCAGCTGGTCCCGCTGGCCGAGCAGGACCGCTCGCGCCACGACCGGACGAAGGTGCAGGCGGGGCACGCGGCGCTCGAGCGAGCGCTGGCCCTCCGGCCTGCGGCCGGGCCGTATGTACTCCAGGCGGCGATCGCCTCGCTCCAAGCCGAGGAGGAGATCGACTGGGACGAGGTCGCGGTGCTCTACGAGCAGCTCGAGCGGCTGACGGGCTCGCCGGTGGTGGCTTTGAACCGCGCGGTGGCACTCGCCGAGGCGGGTGCCCCCGAGCGAGCGCTCGAGGTCATCGAGTCGCTCGAACTCGGCGAGTACCGGTACCTGCATTCGACACGGGCTGAGCTTCTGCGCCGGCTGGGTCGCCGGGAAGAGGCACGGGCGGCGTTCGAGCACGCGGTCCGGCTGGCCGCGACGGAGGCCGAGCGCCGGTTCCTGGCCGGCCGGCTGGCGGCGCTCTGAACAGGGGCAAGCGACCGCGGGTTTTCCGCCATTCGCCACGCCCGCTGGGGTGAATGTCTCGTTCGCTCGCGGTGACTCCCCGCCCCGCGCCGTGGCCGAGCACCAGCGCGCCGGTGGCGCCCCGGACCTTGGTCACGTGCGCGCGGCCGGGCCGTGCGTGGTGTCGATGTCGATGACGTCCATGCGTTCCCCGATTGGGTCACAACCCCGCACTCGGCGAGCAGCCACGGTCGAGTGCGGATCCTGAGCCATATATGGGTCACCTGGCCGCGCTCGGCTCACGGCGAATGTCGAGTGCGGGGTTATGACCAACCCAGCCGCCGCGTCGCCGACCGCCGCGAGCTACCGTCGCCGGCAGGTTGAGCACGACCCTCTACCTCGAGGAGTGATCGCGCCCTGGGCGATGGCCGCGCGGAGGATCGGCTCGAGCTCGCCGAACGCGGCCATGACTCGCGTCCTGTGGCTCAGACGGCGCTGCCCAGCTCTGCCAGGTGACGCGCTCGTGTGGCGTCGTCCAGGAACGAGGCTTCGAAGCTGTTGCGGGCGAGCATCACGAGCGCATCGTCGCCGAGGTCCAGGGCGTTTGCCACCCCGGCGAGGTTCTCGCCGACGTAGCCGCCGAAGTAGGCCGGGTCGTCGGAGTTGACGGTGGCGCACAGCCCATGCTCGAGCATCGTGGCGAGCGGGTGCTGTTCGAGCCGGTCGACGACCCGTAGCTTGACGTTCGAGAACGGGCACACCGTGAGCGGAATCCGATCGGTCCCGAGGCGATGAACGAGCGAACGGTCCTCCAGGCAGCGCACGCCGTGGTCGATCCGCTCGGCACCGAGCACGTCGAGGGCTTGCCAGATGTACTCGGGCGGACCCTCCTCGCCGGCGTGGGCCACGGCTCGGAAGCCGGCGTCGACGGCCCGGGCGAACACGTCCCGGAACTTCTCCGGGGGATGCCCGACCTCGGCGGAATCGAGGCCGACGCCGAAGATGGCGTCGCGGTGGGCGAGCGCTCGCTCGAGCGTCGCCATCGCGTCATCGGCGGGCAGGTCGCGCAGGAAGCACATGATCAGGTGCGAGGTCATCCCCGCGTGGCGCGCCTCGGTCAACGCGCGATCGATTCCGCGCACGACGGTTTCAAGCGGGACGCGGCGAGCGGTATGGGTCTGGGGGTCGAAGAAGATCTCCGCGTGGCGCACGCCCTGCTCGCGGGCCCGAGTCAGGTAGGCGGCGGTGAGCTCGTAGAAATCCCGCTCGTGGATGAGGACCGAGCATGCCCGGTAGTAGACGTCCAGGAACGACTGCAGGTTGCTGAAGTTGTAGGCCCGCCTGACGGCCTCGGCGTCCGGGTAGGGGAGCGAGACGCCGTTGCGGCGCGCGAGCTCGAACATCAGCTCGGGCTCCAGGGTTCCCTCGATGTGCAGGTGCAACTCGGCCTTGGGCAGCGTGAGCGGATCAACCATCGCGGCCCCTCACTCCGCCGAGAAGACGATGTCCTGGGCTCCCTGCCAGAGGGTCATCTCGCCGAGCGGCCGGAGGTTCTCGTTGCCTTCGAACACGGTGAGGAAGTGGTTGCCCGCGAGCTGGCCGACGATGCTCGAGAACATGCAGCCGCCGTAGGGCAGGAGGATCTCGGTCTCGCTGTAGCCGCCCGGATACAGGAGGATCTCACCGGGCGCCGGGTGGCTGGTGTGGTTCTCGAAACCGACGCCGACCTCGTAGTCACCCAGGGGGATCCAGGTCGACTCGCCGCTCCAGCGCACGTGGATGACCTTCTGCTCGAACGGGAGGAGCTTCGAGAAGGCCTCGCACGTCTTGGGCGCGCGCTCCTTTTCGAGGCGGGCGCGGAAGTTGTACGGGCCGGCGGTGATCGACAGCGTGGTCACGAGCTCTCCATTCAGGTCGCGGGAGTCAGCAGGCGTCCCGTGGGCGGTTCGGCTATCCGGCCGTCCGCGAACACGGTGTGGCCGCGCACGATCGTGCGCACGACGCGGGCGCTCAGGGTACGGCCAACGAACGGGCTGTGCGGATGGCGGTATTGCAGATCGGCGCCCGACAGCTCGTCCGATACGCCCAACTCGACGAGCACGAGGTCGGCGTCGGCGCCCGGCTCGAGTCGCCCCTTGCCGGGGAGGCGGAATCTCCGGCCGACGTAGCCCGAGGTCACCGCGGTGATCAGCTCGAGCGGCAGTCCGCGAGCATCGCACCCCTCGGTGAGCAACAGCGCGAGCATCGTCTGGCAGCCGGAGATGCCGCCCCAGGCGGTAAAGGCGTCCTCTCCGCGCTTGAGCGCCCAGGGTGCCGGCGAGTGGTCGGAGGCGACCATCGGCAGCGTGCCGGCGGCAAGTGCGCTCCACAGCGCCTCGCTCTCCGAGCGCGGGCGCAGCGGCGGCGCGCACTTCGCGACGTTGCCGAGTACCTCGGCGTCCTCCTCGGTGAGCACGAGGTAGTGCGGGCAGGTCTCACAGCTCACGTCGATGCCGCGAGCGCGCGCCTCGGCAACGAGCGCGACGCCACGGCCCGTTGAGACGTGAACGACGTGCAGCGAGCAGCCACTCTCCTGCGCGAGCGCGATCGCCCGGGCGATCGCCTGGACCTCGGCCACCGCGGGGCGCGAAGCGATGAAGTCGCGCATCGCGGTACCTCCGGCGGCGTGGGCGCGTGCGGCGAGGCCGGTGGTGATCGCCTCGCTCTCTGCGTGTACGGCGACCGGCAGCCCGAGGGCCGCCGCGCGGCACATCCCCTCGTACAGCGTGAGGTCGTCGACGGCCGGGAAGTCGTCGATCCCGCTGGAGCACATGAATGCCTTGAAGCCGACGACGCCCCGGGCGGCGAGCTCGTCCATCGCTTCGATGCCGCCCGGCACGAGGCCGCCCCATAGGGCCATGTCGACGAACGCGCTCCGCTCCAGGCAGCGGCGCTTCTCGTCGAATGCCGCGCCGGTGACCGTCGGCGGATGGGCGTTCAGCGGCATGTCGATCGCCGCCGTCGCGCCGCCGGCGGCGAGCGCCCGGGTGCCCGTGTCAAACCCCTCCCAGTCGGCGCGTCCTGGCTCGTTCAGATGCACATGGGCGTCGAGGACCCCGGACAGGAGATGAAGACCCGCGGCGTCGATCTCCTCGGCCGCGGGACCCGCTAGCTCGGGACCGATCCCAGCGATCAGGCCATCGGTGACCCCGACGTCGACTCCACGCCCCGCGCCGACCACGCTCGCGCCGCGGATGAGCAAGTCGAAGCTCATGCGAGGAGCTCGAGGAACCGGGTCGTCGCGTCGATCGCCGCCGCCACGTCCTCGACGGTCACGGACTCGGCCGGGTTGTGGCTGACCCCGCCGGCGCAGCGGACGAACAGCATCGCGATCGGGGCAATCCTCGAGATCATGACCGCGTCGTGGCCGGCGCCGCTCGGCAGGCGGACGACGGGATGGCCGGCCGCCGCGACCGCCTCGGCAAGCAGCTCGGTAAGCCCAGCCGAGGTGTCGACAGCACCAACCCCCGTCCCAACCTGCCACTCCACGTCCACCCCGCGGGCGCCGGCGATCGCGCCGGCTCGCTCGCGCAACTCCGTGAGAACGGATTCCCGAACCGAGTCCGAGGCGTGCCGGACGTCGAGGCTGAGGACGACGCGGCCGGGAATCACATTCCTCGCGCCGGGCTCGACCTCGATGTCGCCGACGGTCGCGACCACCCCGTCCTGATCACGGGCGAGCCCCTCGACCGCGGTCACGAACTCGGCCGCCGCGCCGAGGGCGTCCCGGCGGAGCGCCATCGGCACCGTGCCCGCATGGCCCGCCTGACCGGTGAACACGATGCGCCCTCCGGTCTGTCCGGCGATCGCGGTGACGACACCGAGCGGCACGCCGCCCGACTCGAGCACCGGCCCCTGCTCGATGTGGACCTCGTAGTAGCCGATCAGATCGGCGGGATCGCGCCGGGCGCCCATCAGGCCATTCGGATCGCCGCCGAAGGCGCGAATCGCATCCGCCAGCGTCAACCCATCGGCGTCGCGCCGCTCGAGATCGGCGGTGTCGAAGCACCCGGCGACGACGCTGCTCCCCAGGTATCCGGTGCCGAAGCGGACGCCTTCCTCGTCGGCGAACCCGAGCACCTCGACGCTGTAGGGCAGCGAGCGCCCGTCGTCCCGGAGGAGCTCGAGACACACGATGGCTACGAGCACCCCGAGCATGCCGTCGTAGCGCCCCGCGTCGCGGACCGTATCGAGGTGAGAGCCGAGCAACAACGTTCGGCGATCGCTGTTCCCGAGACGACCGATGAGGTTGCCGATCGCGTCGCGCCGCACGGTCATCCCCGCGGCCTCCATCCACCCGCGCACGGCCTCGCCGGCCTGGCGGAGCTCCGGGGTGGCGAAACGCCGCGTGAGACGGCGTGGCTCCTCGCTGAACGCGGCGAGCTCGTCGCAGCGCTTCAGGGCAACGGCCGCGTAGTTCAGGGAGTCGCTCATCTGACATTGCCCGGGGAGGGGCCGGTGAGCGAGACTAGTGGCTGGCGCCATGGAGGTCCTGCAAACCGACAGCTGGCAAGAGGCACTCGAGCTCAAGGCCGAGTATCCGCACGCGGTCCCGATCGCCGGTGGCACCGACCTCATGGTCGAGCTCAACTTCGACCGATCCCGCCCGGCGACGATCCTCGACCTGACCCGGATCGCCGAGCTGACCGACTGGGCGCCCGAGAACGGGCATCTACGCGTGGGTGCGGGCGTCACCTACTCGCGCCTGATCGCCGAGCTCGGCGATCGCCTGCCCGGGCTGGCGATCGCGTCGCGCACGGTGGGGTCGCCTCAGATCCGCAACCGGGGAACGGTCGGCGGTAACCTCGGCACATCGTCGCCCGCCGGGGATGCGCTGCCGCCTCTGTTCGCCTCCGATGCCGAGGTAGAGCTCGCTTCTAGGGCCGGGACCCGGCGGATCCCAGTGGGTGAGTTCGTCACCGGCCCGAAGCGCAACTGCCTCGCGGAGGACGAGTTGATCGCGGCCTTCCATATCGCCCCCGCCGACGGCCCGCAGCAGTTCGCCAAGATCGGCACCCGCAACGCGATGGTGATCGCGGTGTGCTCGCTCGCGCTGTCGCTTTGGCCCGGGCGCCAGCGCGTGGCCGCCTGCATCGGCTCCGCCGGCCCGACGCCGATCCGGGCGGTCGAGGCGGAGCGCTTCATCGCCGGGGTGCTCGAGGAGCATGACCTTTGGGGCAAGAGCGCACCGATCCCGGACGTGGCGCTGACCAGGTTCGGAGAACTTGTAGAAGGGGCCGCGCGGCCGATCGACGACGTCCGCGGGACCGCCCGCTACCGCCACCACGCGCTCGGGGTGCTGGCACGGCGGACCCTCACCTGGACCTGGGAGGCGCACCGATGCGCCTGACCCTCACCGTCAACGGCGAGCCCCGGGAGGTGGACGGCGTGTGGGAGGGCGCGAGCCTGCTGTACGCGCTGCGCGAGCATCTCGATCTCCCCGGCTCGAAAAACGCCTGTGAGCAGGGCGAGTGTGGATCGTGCTCGGTCTACCTCGACGGCCAGGTCGTGTGCGCGTGCCTGGTGCTCGCCGCCCAGGCGGAGGGGCGCGAAGTCGTGACCGTCGAGGGGATCGGCGGCGCCGACGGCGACGGCCTGCACGAGGTGCAGAGCGCCTTCGTCGAGGCGGGCGGCGTGCAGTGTGGATTCTGCACGCCCGGGCTGATCGTGGCCAGCCACGATCTGCTGCGCCGCAACCCGCGGCCGAGTGACCCCGAGATCCGCGAGGCGCTGGCCGGCAACCTGTGCCGGTGCACGGGCTACGAGAAGATCCTCGACGCGGTCCGGCTGGCCGGCGAGCGAATGGCCTCGCACAAGTGATGTCGCGGACGATCATCGAGGGCTGCGCGATCGCGACCGTCGACGGGGCCGGCACCGAGTATCGCGACGGCCACCTGGTGATCGAGGGCGACCGGATCGTCGCCGTCGGCGAGGGGCCCGCCCCGGACGGGATGGGCGGCCCGGAGGCGCGCCGCATCGACGGCCGCGGCCACCTGGCCACCCCCGGCCTGGTCAACTGCCACCACCACCTCTACCAGTGGGCGACCCGCGGACTCGCCCAGCAGGCGACGCTGTTCGAGTGGCTCGTCGAGCTCTACCCGGTGTGGGCGCTGATCGACGCCGAGACCTGCTGGGCCGCGGCCCGCGCCGGATTGGCGGCGCTCGCGCGCTCGGGCTGCTCGACCTCGACCGACCACCACTACGTCTTCCCCCGTGACGCCGGCGACCTTCTCGAGGTCGAGATCGGCGCCGCCGGGTCCGTCGGCCTGCGGTTTCACCCCTGCCGCGGCTCGATGGACCTCGGACGCTCGGATGGCGGGCTCCCGCCCGACGAGGTCGTGGAGGACCGCGATGCCATCCTGGCCGCGAGTGAGGACGCGATCAGCCGCTTCCACGACCCGGGCCGCGGCGCGATGGTGCGGGTCGCCCTCGCCCCCTGCTCGCCGTTCTCGGTGACCCGCGGGCTGATGAGTGATGCCGCCGAGTTGGCGCGCCGGCGCGGCGTGCGCCTGCATACGCACCTGGCCGAGACGCTCGACGAGGAGCGCTTCTGTCAGGAGCAGTTCGGCATGCGCCCCGTCGACTACCTCGACGAGCTCGGCTGGCTCGGCCCGGACGTCTGGCTCGCCCATTGCGTGCACATCAACGACGCCGAGATCGTGCGCTTCGGCGCCGCCGAAACCGGAGTCGCGCACTGCCCCAACTCGAACGCTCGCCTGGGCGCGGGGATCGCGCCGCTCGCGGGCCTCCTGGCCGCCGGCGTCCCCGTCGGCCTCGGCGTCGACGGCGGCGCCTCGAACGAGGCGGGCGGCCTCGCGTCCGAGATGCGCGCGGCGCTGCAGTTCGCCCGGCTGGCCGGCGGTCCGCAGGCACTGACCGCGCGCCAGGCCCTCGCCCGCGGCACGATCGACGGGGCGCGCTGCCTCGGGCGCGAGGACGAGCTTGGCTCGCTGGAGGTCGGCAAGCTCGCCGACGTGGCGCTGTGGCGACTCGACGGGCTGAAGGGCGCGGGCATCGAGGATCCGGTCGCGGCGCTCGTCTTCGGCGGGACGCAGGCGGTCGAGTTGCTCCTCGTCGGTGGGCGCCCGATCGTGGAGAGCGGCGAGCTGCGCACCGCCGACGAAGCGGAGGTGGCGTCCGAGATCGCACGGGAGAGCCGCCGGCTGGCCGCCAGGATTGAGGCCCGGGTGTGAGCACCGTTCCGAGCACACCGACGCGGGAGCGCACCTCCGCGCCGATCCAGCGCCCAGGCGGCGTCGGAACCAACGCGGTGCGGGTGGATGGCATCCCGAAGGTCAAGGGCGAGTTCGAGTACTCCTCGGACATGCGGATGGATGGGATGTTGTGGGGCGCGACCCTGCGCAGCCAGCACCCGCGTGCCGACATCTGGTCGATCGACACCTCACGGGCGCTGGCGATCCCCGGCGTACGGGCGGTCCTGACGCACGAGGACGTCCCCGGTCAGAAGCTCTACGGGATGGAGCGCGCCGACCAGCCGGTGCTCGCCTGGCAGCACGTTCGCTACCAGGGCGAGCCGATCGCGATCGTCGCCGCCGACCATCCCGAGACGGCCCGACGGGCGATCGACGCGATCGAGGTCGAGTACGACGTGCTCGAGCCGCTGACCGATCCAGACCGGGCGATGGCCGCGGACGCGCCGCAGCTCCACCTGTCGGGGAACGTCCTTCGCCACGTCCGGATCGTTCACGGCGACCCCGACTCGGACGCCGACGTCGTCGTGACCGGTGAGTACGAGGTCGGCATGCAGGATCAGGCCTTCCTCGGCCCCGAGTCGGGGCTCGCGGTGCCGGACAGCGAGGGCGGAGTGGATCTGTACATCGCGACCCAGTGGCTGCACGTCGACCGCGACCAGCTCGCGCTGAGCCTCGACCTCCCGCCCGAGAAGGTCCGCCTGATCCTGAGCGGCGTCGGCGGGGCGTTCGGCGGCCGCGAGGACCTCTCGATGCAGATCCACGCGTGCATGCTCGCGCTCCACACCGGGCGCCCGGTCAGGATGGTCTACAACCGCGAGGAGTCGTTCTTCGGCCACGTCCACCGCCACCCGTGCCGGATGCGCTACGAGCACGGCGCCACCGCCGACGGGCGACTCGTATACATGCGCGCACGGATCGTGCTCGACGGTGGGGCGTATGCCTCGAGCTCGACGGCCGTCTGCTCGAACGCGGCATGCTTCGCCGTTGGCCCCTACGACGTCCCCAACGCCCGGATCGACTCGTACGTGACCTATACGAACAATCCGCCATGCGGCGCGATGCGCGGATTCGGGGCGGTCCAGGTCGCGATCGCCCATGAGGCACAGATGGACAAGCTCGCCGCGGCGCTCGGCATCGACCCGGTGGAGCTGAGGATCGCCAATGCGATGCGGCCCGGCACGCGAATGCCGACCGGGCAGGTGGTCCGAGAGCCGGCACCGGTCGCCGAGCTGCTGGAGCGCGTGCGTGCCATGCCTCTGCCGTCGGAGCCGTCCGACGGTGGCCGCGATCTGCGGGAGCTCCCGGGTGGCGTCTCGAACACCACCCACGGCGAGGGCGTTCGCCGCGGCGTCGGCTACGCGGTCGGCATCAAGAACGTCGGTTTCTCCGAGGGATTCGACGACTACTCCACGGCCCGGGTCCGGTTGTGCATGGACGACGGAGGGCCGCTGGTCGAAGTGCACACGGCGGCCGTCGAGGTCGGCCAGGGGCTCGTCACCGTGCAGGCTCAGATCGCCCGAACCGAGCTGGGGGTGGAGCGCGTCGCAGTGCTCACGGCGGACACGCAGGTGGGTTCGGCCGGGTCGAGCTCGGCCTCGCGCCAGACCTACGTGACCGGCGGTGCGGTCAAGGCCGCGTGTGAGGCGGTCCGGGATCGGCTGCCGGCCGACCCGCGGACGATGACCGCGGAGGAGCTCGGAGCGCTGCTCGGCGATGACGCGCTCGAAGCGACGGTGGAGTGGCGCCACCAGGAGACCCATCCGCTCGACGAGAACGGCCAGGGCGACGCCCACGTGCAGTATGCGTTCTCCGCCCACCGGGCGGTCGCCGACGTCGACGTCGAGCTCGGCCTGGTCCGGGTCGTCGAGCTCGCGACGGTGCAGGAGGTCGGCAAGGCGATGAATCCCCAGGCGCTCGAGGGCCAGATCGAGGGTGGGACCGCCCAGGGCCTCGGACTGGCGCTGTTCGAGGAGATCCAGGTCAAGGACGGCCGGGTGCTGAACGCGTCGTTCACCGACTACCTGTTGCCGACGATCCTCGATATGCCGCCGATGCAGATCGAGATCCTCGAGCATCCGGACCCGGAGGCGCCGTACGGGCTCAAGGGAGTGGGGGAGCCGCCTCACATCTCGACCCCGCCCGCGGTCGCCGCCGCCCTGCGCGCGGCCAGCGGTCGCTCGCTCACCCGGGTACCGGTGCGTCCGGAGCACATCGTCGGCCTCGAACGCGCAGAACTGTCTCTGTCCCTGGCTGACCTCGGCGGCCTGTTCGAGCACTCGCCGTGGGTCGCGGAGACCGCGTGGCGACGGGGGCCCTTCGCGAGCGTCACCGAGCTGCACGCCGCCCTGGAGGCGGTTCTGCGCGAGGCCCCCCGCGAGCGTCAGCTGGAGCTGATCCGGGCCCATCCCGAGCTCGCCGGGCGTGAGGCGGAGGAGGGCACGCTCACGCGCGAGTCCTCGCACGAGCAGTCCCGAGCCGGGCTCGATCGCCTCACCGCGGACGAGCTCGAAGCCCTCCGGCGCCTGAATCGCGCGTATGGGGAGCGATTCGGGTTCCCGCTGATTGTGTGCGTGCGCGAGCACACCAAGGACTCGATCCTGGCCTGGGGCGCCGCCCGGCTCGAGCATTCCCCCGATGAGGAGATCGAGATCGCGCTCGGGGAGATCGCCAAGATCGCACGCCTCCGGCTGGCCGACGTGGTCGGGGACGCGTCGTGACCGGAGTGACCGGGATCACCACGCATGTGCTCGACACCTCGCGCGGGTGTCCGGCAGCCGGTGTGCCGGTCGTGCTCGAGCGCGCGGTCGGCTCGGACTGGGACCCGGTCGGGCGTGGAAGCACCGACGCCGACGGGCGCGCGGGCGAGCTGCTGGTGTCACCCCCGGAGCCTGGTCGCTACCGGCTCACCTTCGACACCGGCTCGTATCTCGAGGCGGGCTTCTATCCGGAGGTGTCGGTGACGTTCGTCGTCGAGCCCGGCGAGGAGCACTACCACGTGCCGTTGCTGCTCAGCCCGTTTGGATACAGCACATATCGAGGGAGCTGACCGATGTCGATTGTTCTGCGTGACGCCGGCTACGGAAAGTCCGAGGTTCGCCTCGTCAAGGTCTCGCGGCGGACCGGCGGCCACGACCTGCTCGACCTCACCGTCGACGTTGGACTCGAGGGCGACTTCGAGGCGGCGTACACCGAAGGGGACAACGCCGGCCTGCTCGCCACCGACACCATGCGCAACGCGGTCTACGCCCTCGCTCAGCAGCACCCGATCGACGACATCGAGTCGTTCGGGTGCCAGCTCGTCGAGCATTTCCTCGCGGCCGGGTCGAGGGTTACGCGCGCGCGCGTGCACATCGTCGAGCACCCATGGACCAGGCTCGAGGTCGGCGGGCGGCCGCACGAGCACGCCTTCGAGCGCGGGAGCGGCGGCAGCCGCGTCGCGACCGTTCTCGGCGACGGCGGCGGGGTGGGCGGGGTACAGATTCAAGCCGGGATCGACGACCTACTGGTGCTGAAGACGACGAACTCGGGCTGGGAGGGGTTCCTGCGCGACCAGTACACCTCGCTGCCGGACACGTCCGACCGGATCCTGGCGACGATCATCACCGCGCGCTGGTCATACGGCGGACGCGACATCCCTTATGGGGAGCTCATGGTCGGGCGTGCGCGAAGTGATTCTCAACTCTTTCTCGGACCACTACAGCCCATCGGTCCAGTTCACGTTGCACCACATGGGCAAGGCGGTTCTCGACGCGCGCCCGGAGGTCGATCGGATCAGCTTTTCCCTGCCCAACAAGCACCATCTCCTGTACGACCTCGCCCGCTTCGGGCTTCCGAACGACAACGAGATCTTCCAGCCGACCGACGAGCCCTACGGGCTGATTGAGGGCACGGTGGAGCGCTGAGGAGCTAGGCTGCGTCAACAGGCATCCGACCGGTTGGCGAGAGGAGAGAGATGCTCGATTTCGGTGCCACGTTTCTGCCCGACCCGCCCTCGCGGGAGTTCGTCGAGCGCGTCGTCCGCGCCGAGGAGCTGGGTTTCACCCACGCGTGGACATATGACTCCCACATCCTATGGGAGGAGGGCTACATCTATCTGACGTTGGCCGTTTCGGCGACGTCAAGAATCCATCTCGGCCACTGCGTCACTAATCCCGGGATCCGGGAGCCGACGGTTACCGCGAGCTCATACGCCACCCTGCAGCAGCTCAGCGAGGGGCGAATGGCGCTCGGCATCGGCCGCGGGGACTCTTCGCGCCGCGTGGTGGGCCTGGAGCCGGTACCGGTGGCCCGGTTCGAGTCCTCGCTCGAGATGATCAAGGACCTGATGAACGGGCGAGAAGTGGAGTGGAACGGCAAGAAGCTCCACCTCGAATGGGCCAAGGGCCAGCCCGAGATCCCGATGTACGTGGCGGGCTACGGACCGCGGGCCCTCGGCGTGGCCGGTCGCGTAGGCGACGGCGTGATCATCCAGCTCGCCGACCCCGAGATCACGCGCTGGATCATCGAGCGCGCCCGCGAGGCTGCGTCGGCGGCGGGGCGCGATCCCGACGCGCTGGCCCCGATCATCTGCGCGCCCTGCGGTGGTCGACGCCGACCTGCCGCGGTGGCGTGAGGAGACCCGCTGGTTCCCGGCGATGGTCTCCAACCACGTAAAGGACCTCATCGCCCGTTACGGCACCGACGGCGAGATCCCGGCCGCGCTGACCGAGTACGCACTCGCGGTCAAGGAGTACGACTACAACGAGCACAGCCAGGTCGGGGCCAGCCATGGCCAGTACATCAGCGACGAGATCTGCGACCGGTTCTGCTTGTTGGGCGACGTCGACCAGCAGATCGCCCGCCTGCGCGAGCTCGAGCAGCTGGGCGTCAAGCAGATCAACCTCTATCTGATGACCTCCGCGCTCGAGGACACCATGGAACGCTACGGGCGAGAAATCATCCCGCAGTTCGAGTCGGCCACGGTGCTGTCATGAGCGTGCTGATCAAGGGCGGGCGGATCGTCACCGCCGTGGACGACTACGTGGCCGACGTGCTGATCGAGGGCGAGACGATCGCCGCGGTGGGAGCCTCGCTGAACGGCTCGGCCGACCGCGTCATCGACGCCAGGGGCAAGTACGTGATCCCCGGGGCGATCGATCCGCACACGCACATGGAGATGCCGTTCGGCGGCACGGTGAGCTGCGATGACTTCACGTCCGGGACGGTCTCGGCGGCGTTCGGCGGGACGACTTCGCTGATCGACTTCTGCCTCCAGGCCGTCGGCCAGTCGATCCCCGACGCCCTGGCCACATGGCACGAGAAGATCGAGCGCTGCCCGCCGGTGATCGACGTCGGCTTCCACATGGCGATCACCGACCTCCACGACGGCGGCCGGATGGAGGACGTGGCGCGCGTGCCGGACGAAGGGGTGACCAGCTACAAGCTGTTCATGGCCTACAAGGGCGCGATCATGGTCGACGACGAGACGCTGTTCCGTACCATGCAGGTGGCGGCGCAGACCGGCGCGCTCGTCATGGTCCACGCCGAGAATGGCGACGCGATCGACGTGATCGTCAAGCAGGCGCTGGCCGAGGGCAAGACCGAGCCGCGCTGGCACGCCGCCACGCGACCGCCTGAGACCGAGGCCGAGGCGACCAATCGCGCGGTGAAGCTGGCGCACATCGCCGGCTGCCCGCTGTACGTCGTCCACGTCTCGTGTGAGGAATCGGCCGAGCCGATCGCGATCGCACGGTCGAGAGCCTGGCGGACCTGGGGCGAGACGTGCACCCAGTACCTGTTCATCGACGAGACCCGGCTCGAGGAGCCCGACTTCGCCGGGGCCAAGTACGTGTACACCCCGCCCCCGCGGCCGGCGAAGAACTTCGAGCATCTGTGGAGGGCGCTGCAGACCGGCGTGCTGTCCGTCGTCTCCACCGACCATTGCCCGTTTCGCTGGGAGGATCAGAAGACGCTCGGGCGCGATGACTTCTCGAAGATCCCCAACGGCGGGCCTGGCGTGGAGAACCGCCTGCACATGCTCCACCACTTCGGGGTGCGGGAGGGCCGGCTGACCATGAACCAGCTCGTCGATCTGTGCTGCACCCAGCCGGCGCGGTTGTTCGGGCTGTTCCCGCGGAAGGGCACGATCGCCGTGGGCGCCGACGCCGACATCGTGGTTTGGGACAGCGAGAAGCCGCTCACGCTTTCGGCTACCACGCACCACTCGAACGTCGACTACAACCTGTACGAGGGCACCGAGGTGATTGGCGCACCCGAGGTGGTGCTCGTCCGCGGGCAGGTGATCGTCGAGGGTGACGAGCTGGTCGCCGCGCCGGGTGCCGGGCAGTTCGTGCGCCGCGCCCGGTTCGGCGAGCTGCTTCACCCGCGCCAGCGGGCCGCGGCCTGAGCGCGGGCGAGCGCGACGATGGGCGCCGATGCACGGAGGATGATCGCTGAGCTGCGCGAGCTGGCTGAGCTCACCGGAGACGAGCGCGGGGCTCAGCGGCTTGCCTGGACCGACGCGTGGGCCAAGGCCCGGGAGTGGGAACGCGGGCTCCTCGCCGAGCTGCCGGTCGAAGTCGACCGCGACGAGGCGGGCAACGTGTGGGCGACCCTGGCCGGCCGCTCGCCGAAGTTCCTGATCATCGGCAGCCACATCGACTCGGTCCCGAATGGCGGCTGGCTCGACGGCTGCCTCGGCGTGCTCTCCGCGCTCGAGGTTCTCCGCTCGGTGTCGGCCGACGGTGAACTCCCGCTGACCGTCAAGCTCGTCGACTGGGCCGATGAGGAGGGGGCGCGCTTCGGTCTCAGCCTGATGGGCTCGATGGCCGCGGCCGGGCAGCACGATCCCGAGTTCGTCCGCCGACTGCGCGACGCCGACAGCGTCTCCGCGCCCGATGCCCTGGCTGCCCACGGCGTCGAGGTGGACCGGATGGGAGATTCGAGCTCGCGCCTGCAGGACGCGGTCGGCTATATCGAGCTGCACATCGAGCAGGGCCCCGTGCTCGAGGCGCGCGACCTCCCGGTCGGGGTCGTGACGGGCACCTACGGAACCGAACGATGGGCGGTCCAGTTCACCGGCCAGGCTGCCCACGCCGGTTCGACCCCGATGGACCAGCGGCGCGACGCGCTGTCGGCCGCCGCGCGGCTGGCGCTCGAGGTGCGCGACCTCGCGCGCACGCGGGGCGGGGTGGGGACGGTCGGCCGGATCGACGCCGAGCCGGGGATCCCGACCGCGGTCGCCGGGGTGGCCACCGCCCTGGTCGACCAGCGACACGTCGACGCGGACACACTCGCGGAGCTCCACGAGGCGGTGGTCTCGGCGAGCCACGAGATCGCTGCCGAGGAGGGGGTGGAGGTCGAATGGTCGCCGCTGTTCCGGGTCGCGCCGATCCATTTCGACGCGGACATGGTCGAGGCGGCGAGCGCGATCGTCATCGATCTGCAGGGTGTCGACGCGCGGCTGCCGAGCGGGCCGCTGCACGACGCCGCGCGCGTGGCCGAGGCCGGCGTGCCGACCGTGATGCTGTTCGTCCGCAGCAAGCGCGGGCTCTCGCACACGCGCGAGGAGGACACGGACGAGGCCGATCTCGAGATCGCCCTGACCGCGCTCGAGCGGCTGGTGAGGGGCGAGCTCGACCGGCGCGGGTGAGCTCCCGGGGCGCCCTGTAGGGTGGCACGGCATGGATCAGCTGTGCAGCCTGAAGGTTCCGCAGTCGCTGAGCGACGTTTGTCGCCCGGAGCATCTCGGGCTGCTCGTCTACGACATGCAGGTGGGCATCTTGGAGCAGATTGCCGACCGGGAGAGCGTCATCCGGAGCGTGGGAGAGGTGCTCGAACTAGCGAGGGGCGCCGGGGTGAGAACGTACTTCACGCGCCATGTGACCTTGCCGGTGGAGTTGATGGGGGTCGCTCAACTGAGGATGTGGCGCGCTTGGCAGCGCGTGGATCGTCTCGAGGACGTGCGCTCTCCGTTCTTGCCCGACGCTCCTCAGACCCAGATCGTGCCGGAGCTCCGGCCGACCGAGAAAGAGGCGGTCGTGGACAAGCTCACGTTGTCGGCCTTCGCGGGTACTCCGCTCGAGCTGGCTCTGCGAGGAGCCGGCGTCGGAGCTATTGCGGTCGTGGGCGTAGCGACGGAGATCGGCATCGAACCGACCGTGCGGCACGCGGGTGACTTGGGCTTCATCCCTGTCGTCATAACCGATGCATGCGCGGCGGGTAATGCTGAGGCGGGTGCCCGGAGCCTGGAGAGCCTGCGATTCCTCGGCGATGCGTTCCTGACCGATGTTGAGGGATTTCGCGACACGCTGGCCGGACTCAGCTGACGCTCTCACCTTGCCCTGGTGTGTAGCGCGCGAACGATCGCCCCGACTAGGTATGGGCTCAGGGTCCGGGCGTAGCTGGCGGTGACGTGGGCGGCCGTGTCCCTGTACACGATGACGTTGCCGATCGTGGCGGGGCAGAAGTCGCCGCGGCAGAAGTACTGGCGGGTGGGAATCACCACCGCGCCGGGGATTCGCTCGGCGGCCTGGGCCAGGAGATCGGGGTCCCGGTAGGCAAACGCCGCGCTGGTGCCACAGCCGCCCGTCGCGCTGTAGGTGACCCGGTCGACGCACGCCGTGCTCGCGGCTGACACCCCGGGGTCGTCCTCGACGACGACGATGCGTGCTCCGGTGGCGGCAACGGGCCGCATGGCCTCGAGGTGCTGGGCGACGGAGCTGCTGTACTGGCGCAGCTCGGTCGCGATCACCACTCCGTAGTGGTCGTGGAGGAGGTCCCGCTGGATCAGGCGCAGGCCCGGGCAGTTCGGTGAGAGCGCGGGGGCCAGCCATCCGCACGTTTGCCCGACGAACACGGTGAGGTGCCAGTTCACCGCGTCGAGCTGCGGCTCGAGCACCGCGAGTAGAGCCGCCGCGTGGCTGTCGCCGATCAGTGCGACCCGGGTCGCGTTCGGGCGCCTGCTCCCGTACACACACGGATGGATCGGCTGGCGAAGGTAGGCGTAGCACGCGTACGCGCCGCCGGTGTCGTCGGGCAGCTCGCCGGGCAGCGGCGCGACTCGGTTGCCGGCGTTCAGACTCGCGCAGTGATGGCGGGAGTCGAGCGCCGCCGCGCCGAGGCAGTCGACGGGATCGTTCTCGGTATGCCCGAGGAGAACGGGCGCCGGCGTCGCCAGCCGGGTCGGCTCGCTGGCCCGGAGGACGAGCAGACCGGCTCCCGCGACGAGTGCGGTGGCCGCGCACGCCGCCGCATACTTGAGCCAGCCGAGCGCGGGGAGCGGGAGCCGCCCCGGGCGTTGCCGGAACCACGTCCCGCGCCGCGCTGGATCCTCGACCAGGTGAAACGAGGCGGCGGACAGCCCGAAGATCAGCGCGAGGCCCACCACCCAGTAAGCCGCCGAGTACTGGGGGAAGACGGCGACGATCAACACCACGACTGGGAAGTGCCACAGATAGAGGCTGTAGGACATCTTGCCCACGTACTGGCTGACCGGGTTGGTCAGCAGCAGCAGCGACCGGCTCGCCGCGCCGGCGCCGGCGGCGAGCACGGCGGCGGTGGAAAGGGTCGGCAGGAGCGCCCCCGGAGCCGGGAAACCCGGGGACGGACGAATGACGAACAGCGAGACCAGCGCGCCGAGTAAACCGACCACCGCGACGCCCGCGCGCAGGCCGGGTTCACCCCGGCTGAGCGGCCGGGCGGCGATCGCCACGAGCGCCCCCAGCCCCAGCTCCCAGGCCCGGTCAAAGGTCGAGAAGTAGGCGACGGTGGGGTCGCCGGTGGTCTGGGCAAAGGCCAACCACAGCGAGACGCCTGAGATCACGGCAATCGCCAGGCCCGCGACCAGACGCGCGTGCTCGGGACGCCAGAACCGGCGTCGCAGCCCGATCAGCAGCACGCCAAGCATCAGCCACGGCCACACGAAGTAGAACTGCTCCTCGATCGACAGGGACCAGTAGTGCAGGAGCGGCGACGGCGGGAGCGCCTGGTTGAAGTAGTTGACGCCGGTGTGGGCGAAACGCCAGTTGGAGACGAACAGGGCGGCGGCGATCGCGTCCTTGGCCGCGAAGTGGTAGCGATCGATTCCCGCAAGCACCCGAGTGGCGCACAGGGTCGCGCCGATCACGAACAGGCCGGCCGGGAGGATTCGCTTGATCCGCCGGGCATAGAAACCTCGGAACGAGATCGTCTGCCGCGACTCGAACTCGCGCACGAGGATCCCGGTGATCAGATAGCCGGAGATCACGAAGAAGACGTCGACCCCGACGAAGCTGCCCCGGGGCCAACCGGCCATGTGGTTGGCAATCACCGCCAGCACGGCGACCGCGCGCAGACCCTGGATGTCGGCGCGGTAACGGCGGCGTCGGTCTTCAGGCGGGGTCCGCGGCTGGGTCGGCTCTGCGATGGCCGCCATCAGGCGGCATTGTGCCCGGCTTGGACATCAAGAGGCGCGGACGGGGGGAGATACGCCCGGCGACGCGGATGACCGGCCGATCCAGCACACCAGGGTGAGCGTCTCGCAGGCCACCGCGGCCAGGCCGAGCGGGTTGGTCCAGTCGCCGATGTCATCCGACATCGAGGGGAGACCGACCGAGCGGGAGAGGAAATAGGCGACCAGCGCGCCCAGTGAGACGGCGAGCGCCGCCACCCACACGCGGCCGTCGTCGCCGGCCGAGAGCAACATCGCGATGGCTAGCGCGGCAGCGCTCAGCGCGATGAACAGCGCGCCGGCGTAGGGCGCCTCGTGGAGGTGCTCCGGCACGAGAGTCATGTGGATGGCCGCGGTTGCGGACAGCCCCGCGGCGGCCGGCCAGCGCCAGAGTGAGGTTGCGTCTGAGAGATGCATGAGTTAGGCCCCCGTTTGAAGTCGTGGGGGAGAGCGGGCCGCGCGCCCCGGCGCGCGCGGCCCGACTTACTCGCCCCCAAGCTGATTGCCCCTGCGCCCCTACTTGACGACCCGGATCAGGCGCATCATCCCGAGTCGGGTGTGTTCGCGGCCGTCCTGCGTGTCCATGAAGCAGGCTTCAACGTAGTAGCCGGGCTTGGCGTGGAGCACCGACTGCTGCATCCCCCCGGGCGAGATCGGGCCGACCAGGCTCAGGAAGCTCCTGTTGCCGAGCTTCTGCGCCTGGCGGTCCTTGCCGGCGAGGAGCAGCGCCATGACTGCCCGACCGGTCGCGGGGTTCTTCACACCGAACCCGACGATCATGTGGACCAGATATCCGGCGTTCTGCGCGCGCACGATCGTCCCGTCGTGGAGCACCTTGGGGCCGCGGAAGTTGAACTCGATCGCGATCTGAGTCGCAGCCGCGTTCGGCAGCGCCGCCGGCGACGAGGACTGAGTGACGGTGAATGTCGCGATCCCCGGATTGCCGTTCCCGGTGATGTTGAGCGCGGCGTAGTTGCCCGGCGTGAGAACGGTCTGCGTCGGGACTCCCGCGGAGTTGTCGGCGAACAGCGAGCCATAGGGATCGAGCGCGTTGATGTCGCCGTGGTGGCTTGCGACCGCCCCGGCGGCCTGCTGGATCGACACGCCCGGATTCAGCCGTACGAGCCCCCAGGTGGGTCCGTTGCTGTTCGGGCCGCTCGGCGCCTTGCCGCTGAACGTGGACACGACGTTCACCGCACCCGACACCTCGCTACCGGACACCGACACACCGGTCGTGCCGGTGAGCGCGATGTTGAGCGTGGGAAGTGAGTCTCCGGCGGCCCCGGCGGCGCCGGCTCCGCCGGCAAGTACCAGTGCACCGGTGACGGCGAGTGCGCTCGCCGTGGCGATGAGTGATGACAATCGCTTTGACATGTGTGGGTTAAACCTCCGCGGTTTGAGTGATGGTGGGAGAACACGGTTCGATCGCGAGTCCGGGGCTGATCCGCGCAAAAGCGAACCCGGCCTGTTGGTTGACCTCGGTCACCGCGTCGGCCCGGTCTGAGTCGAAGCGGCAGAAGCACGCCTCTTCCAAGGCCAGGAAGATCGAGCCGCGGTAGCGAATCTCGGTGCCGGTTGAGCGCAGCTCGGCGCAGGCGGCCTCGGCTCGACCAACTGCGGCGCGGACGTCGGCCTCCGACAGTCCCGGCAGATAGCGCTCGACCAAATATGCGTTCACGGCGGGGCAACCTAAGGCCGCCCACCGAGGGCGATCAACCAGGGGAACCCGCGGATTTAACCCGGGGTCATGAAGCGCGGATCCGGTGGTTTCCCGATCTGAGCGCGGAGGCCAGCTCGGTGCGGGACCGCACGCCGAGCTTGCGGTACAGCTTGGAGAGGTTCCACTCCACGGTGCGCGCGCTGAGGTGGAGCGCGGCCGCGACCTCCCGATTCGTCCGTCCCGCGGCGACCAGCCTCGCGATCTCTGACTCGGTCGCGCTGAGCACCCCGGCAGGGGCGGCCCGACGTCCTCCGATCCGCCCCAGCTCCACCCGCGAGCGCTCCGCCCACTGCGAGGCTTCCGCGCCCTCGAACAGCTCGAGTGCCGATTCCAGCAGCTTGCGCGCGCTC
Organism: uncultured Solirubrobacterales bacterium; assembly: GCA_963834675.1. Taxonomy (GTDB): domain Bacteria; phylum Actinomycetota; class Thermoleophilia; order Solirubrobacterales; family Solirubrobacteraceae; genus Palsa-465. Next base: position 290,170 of record CAWICS010000004.1, on the reverse strand, counting down.
AGCTTGTGCCGCTGTCGGCGGTGCAGCATCCCGTAAGCCAGCAGCGTGCGGGCGCGGTCGAGGGGCCGATCCTGCAGTGCGTGCTCGTGCAGCGCGCGCTCGAACGCCTCCCCCGCGAGCGTCTCCTCACCGCGGGCCTCCGCCAGCACTGCCTGGCAGCGTGCGGCCAGGGCACGTACCCACGGTCGGTCGAGCCCGCTGGAGATCCGACCTAGCTCGCCGCCGACGGCGGCTGCCTGTTCGGCCTCACCAGCGGCGAGGAGAGCTTCGACCAGGTCGGGCAATACCGGGAAGCGGCCCGGCGACTTCACCCCTCCGCCGGACATAAGCTCCCATGCCCGGCCCAACGCCGCCGTCGCTGCAACTGGGTCGTCGAGCGACAGCTCGAGCGAACCCATCGCGGCGAGATTGCCGATCACGTACAGGCAATGACCGGTGCGCTCCGCAAGATCCAGGCCCTGCCGCGCGGCATCCCGCGCCTCCTCGGCGCGCCCGAGCCAGGCTGCGGCGGCGGCCAAGGGCCACAGCGCCCCGGCGCGCTGAGCGTCGTGGTCGGCGGCACCTGCCAGCTCCAAGTAGCGCAGTGCCAGCTCGCGCCCTCGTGCCGGATGGCCGAGATTGGTTTCCACCGCGCTCAGGTAGGCCAGGGCATGAATCTCGCCCCACGGGTCGGCAGATTCACCAGCGTCACGGAGCATCGCCTCGAGCGGAATGCGCGCCTGCTCGAGCTCGCCGGCCCACAGCAGCACCACACCTTCGAGCGACGCCGCGCCGATCTCCTCCCAGGCCCATGGCCGCTCGCCCGGTTCGGCGGTACCTCGCCCGTGGCTCGTGGAGCCGGTTAGAACCGGCTGCGCCCGAGCGGCAAGCGTGAGCGACAGGGTCGCCTGGGCGGCTGTCTCGGCCGCCGGATCGGTGCCCTCGGCGAGCCGCAACATCGCCCGGGCATGCCGCTCGGCCTGCCTGGCGTCCGCCCGCTGGAGCCGGAGCCACGCCAGCTTCTGGTGCAGGTCCGCGCGCAACTCACGCGGTGCGGCGGGCTCGCGTAGGGCATGGCGGTACAGGTCGGTCGCGGGGTCGATGCCTTGCTTGTCGGCGGCCACCGTCCCGAGCACCGTGAGCGCACGTGTACGCACGCTGGGCTCGGTGGCGACGGCGAGCGCCTCTCGCGCCCGATCGGTGGCCAGCTCCAGGCTCCCGGCCCGCTGGTGGTATTCCGCGCTGGCCAGCACGCGCTGCGCTCGCTGCCCCGAGGTCGGGGACAGCCGGGCCGCCAGGTCGCAGAGCTCGGCCGCTGCGCGGGGCCCGCCGCGGGCGGCCGCCGAGCCGGCGGCGAGGTCGAGCTGGGCGGCGATTCCTTCGTCGACCCCCGGTGTCGCGAGCGCCAGGTGCCTGGCCTGCTCTTCCAGATCTTCCACGAGCACGCTGAGACGCGCGTGGATCCGCCGGCGATCGGCCAGAGGGGTCTGCTCATAGTGCACCGACGCGAACAGAGGATGAGCGAAGCGAACGCGGTCGGACCTCGTCGCCCCGATCAGCCCGGCGGCGACCGCCTCGTCGAGCCCGGCTTCGGCCTCCTCGTCCAGCTGCGACAGGATCGCGCGGGTCGGGCGGGCGAGGGCGGCGGCAGCCAGCAGCACTGTCCGCGCCCCCGGCGACAGGCGCGCCAACCGCGCCTGGACCAGGCCGCTCACGCTTCCGGGCAGGGGCAGGGCCTCGTCGGGAGGTGGCTCGCTGCCGCGATCGATCAACTCTCGGCCGATCTCGAGCGCATAGAAGGGGTTTCCTCCAGCCAGCTCCTGTAGGCGCACGAGCGTCGAGCGCGAAGCGTCGAACCCCAGCCTGGCCATGAGCAGCTCGTGCACTCCGCCCAGGCTGAGCGGGCCAACGCCGAGCCGCCGCACTCGTGTGTCGCCCAGCATCCGCTCGAGCTCCAACGGCGCGTTCCGCCCGACTTCGAGGCGGCGCGTGGCCAAGACCAGGACGCGTTCGTCGCGGAGCCGCCGCAGGGCGAAGCGCAGCGCCGCCGCGGACGACGCGTCGACCCATTGCAGGTCGTCCATGGCCAGGAGGAGCGGTGCCCCGGCCGAAATCAGCCGGAGCGCCGACAGCGTCGCGACGCCGATCGTCCGCTCGTCGATCGGGTCCTCGGTCGAGTCGCTGTCGCCACGCAACAGGGCGACCTCGAGGCCGCGCCGCTGGGGACGCGGTAGCGACGGCAGGGTGTCGTCGATCACCGGATCGAGCAGGTCTCCGAGCGCCGCGAAGGCCAGTCTGGCCTCCGAGGCCGCCGGCGCGCTCGACAAAATCCGCCACCCTGCGTCGCCCGCGACATCGAGAGCCCGCCGCAGCAGGGCGGTCTTCCCGACCCCGGCCTCGCCCTCGAGCACAACCGCACGGGGACCGCCATCCAGCGCCGCGATTGCGTCCAGCAACACCCCCACCTCGCGATCGCGCGCGATCAGCTGTTCAGTCGTACGTCACCCCTTGCATTTGGTCCCTGCGCCCGGCAGGCCCGTGCGTGAAGAATACCCGGGTGCGCGACTAGGGTTGCAACTACGGTGACGGATGCCATCGATCCGATAGCGGCTGTTCTCGCCCGCATGCACGCGATCGCTGACGATCTCGCCGCTTCCGACGGGGTGGCGCGGTTCAACCATCTTTACCTCGAGGAGACGGTGGCGGTAGACACCGCCACTCGCACGGCCGGATTCGAGGATCCCGAGTTCATCTCCGCGTTGGACGTGGTGTTTGCCGGCCTGTTCTTCGCTGCGGTGGATGCGGACGGGGCGGGCAACCCAGCACCGCGCAGCTGGGCGCCCCTGTTCGCGGCGCGCGGCGATCAACGGATCGCGCCGATTCAGTTCGCGCTTGCCGGGATGAACGCCCACATCAACCACGACCTCCCGCTCGCGCTCGTCTCCACCTGTCAGGCCCGGTCGATCGAGCTCAGCCGCGATTCACCGCAATACCGTGACTACGTGCTGATCAACGACACGATTGCGGCGACGGAGACACGGGTCAAGCAGGAGTTCCTCACCGGCATGGTGCGCGTCGCCGACGAGGTCCTCGGCCGCGTGGACGATGTCATCGCGATCTGGAGCATCACCGAGGCCCGGGCGGCCGCCTGGACGAACGCCGAAGCCCTCTGGGCACTGCGTGAGCATCCAGATCTGACCGCGGCGTTCGAGGACACGCTCGACGGCACGGTCGGATTCGCCAGCCGCGGCCTGCTCGTGCCGACGCTCCCGCCCTAGACGGCTGCTCTACCAGCGCCACGGTGAACCGCTCGGCGGCCGCCGCCTCGGCCGCGGCCTTGAGGTCGCGCGCGCCCGGGCCGGGCCGGGCGGGGTGTCGATGTCGATGACGTCCATGCGCCGCACGATTGTCCCGCCCCGTGGGTTATTAAGCCCGCACTCGGCGAGCAGCCACGGTCGAGTGCGGATCCTGGGCCGTATACGGGTCATCTGGCCGCGCTCGGCCCACGGCGAATGTCGAGCGCGGGGTTATGACTCCCCTTGCTAACCCCACGCTCGCCGCGGGCCCGCGGGGGCGAATGTGGGTTCGGTCACGGGTTGAGCGCCACCCTGTACCTCGACCAGAACTACCTGAGCGGGATCGCCAAGCGAAAGCCCGCGTTCGCCGAGCTCGAGCCGGTTCTCCGCGCGGCCATCGCCCAGGGCGCGATCACCGTCCTCGAGTCGAAGGTCCACCACCAGAGTCGGCGCCCCGCCCCGACCGAGCGACAGCGCCGACCTCGACGCGCTCGCCCAGGCCCTCACCCACTGCAACCTCGTGACCTGCGACGCGTTCATGCGTGCGCACTCCGGTGCCGGCGCGGGTGCCGACCCTTCTTCGGCTTCTTCGGCTTGGACCGGGACGGCTTGTGCTTGGTCTTGAGGCTCGCTCCGGAGCGGCCCACCGCGGAGCCGGCAGCGGCAATGCCGCCGGTCGCCCCGCCTCGCCCAGCACTGCCGCCTGGGCCGGAGCCTGCGCCGCTTGAGGGACAGCCCGACACGGTGAACGCGGATGGGACCGTAAGCGTCGTGTCGCCGTTCTGGTCCGTCAATGTCGCGGTCGCGGTGCCACCGGGCGACTTGCAGGTCGTGAGGAACAATCCCTGCGGGCCACCCGCGAGCGAGACGGTCAGGTTCGTCAGCGGGATGTCCGGGAGGCCGGTGAAGGTTGCTGAGTTCGACAGCAGGTTGACCGCACCAGTCAGCGTCAACGGAAACGGAGATGGGAAGACCAGGGTGAGCGACAACCCGCTCGACGAACCGGTCAGGTAGGCGTCGCCGGAAAGCGGCGTCGGGTAAAGCGGTGACTTTGCGGTTGCTGCTCCTACGGGTTGGCAGGTGCCGGCGGACGGGTTGAGGCACAGCGCGCCGGCGACTTGAAGGTTCGGGACCAGTGTCGCGCTCGGGAAGGCGAGCGACACGGACTGGCTCGGCGACTCGGTGGGGCCTTGGGTCACCGTGGTCGACAGCGCGACCTGCCGATCGGCATGATCGCGCACGACAGCCACGCTGAAGGCGGGCGAGTAGGTGAGCGCGGAGCAGCCGCTCACCGACAAGGGGGCGGCCACCGTTTGAAGCGTTGGATCGTTGTACGAGCTGTCGCGGCTAGGGTGAGAACACCGGACAGAACAAACCGATACACCCGTCGCGACACTGACCTCGTCTCCCTGCTCCGATGTCCCGGCGCCAGTCCTACCGGCCTACTCACCACGGGATCGGGCCGTCCTCGTCCGAGAACGTTCCGGTCGGGCCGTCGAGGCCCAGGAGGGCGAGCCGCACCGGCTCCCGCGCCGCCTGCTCGACGGTGCGGGTGCCCTCGAAGTTGTTGAAGTCCGTCGCGGTGAACCCCGGGGCGGCGGCGTTGACCTTGACGGGAGTCGACTCGAGCTCCACGGCAAAGGCGAGCGTTATCGCGTTGAGGGCGGCCTTCGACGGGCCGTAGATCGCACCGAACATCGCGCGCCGCGGATTGTTCGGGTCAGCGTTTCTGGTCAGCGAGCCGGAGCCGCTCGATACGTTGACGATCCGCCCGGCGGGGGCTTCACGGAGGAGGGGCAGCATCGCCTGGGTCACGGCGATGACGCCGAACACGTTGGTCTCGAATACCGCGCGCACCTCGTCGAGCGATGCGACACTCGGGCGCCCCGACTGCGCGATCTCCTTCAGCGAGCGGCCCGGCTCGCCTGCGTGACCGATCCCCGCGTTGTTGACGAGCACGTCGAGGCGGCCGAGCTCCTCCCGGATCCGCTTCGCCGCGGGATCGATGGAGGATTGGTCCGTCACGTCGAGCTGGACGGCCCGGGCGTCCGCTCCAACGCCCTCCGCGGCCTTCTGCCCACGTTCGAGATCCCGCGAGCCGACGAGCACGGTGAACCCGTGCTCCGCGAGGTCCTTGGCGATCTGAAGACCGATTCCCTTGTTGGCCCCGGTGACCAGGGCGACGGGTTTGTTGTGCAAGGCGAACTCCACGAGCCGAACACTGCCAAAAAATGGGGAGATCTCCCGATATTGGCGGCCGCTGTGGCGCGCCACGCCGGGGCCCAGGCACGGATCTCGGCGTACGCTGGTGGGGTGCGCTTTCTCCGCTTCGGCAAGGCCGCCGGGACAAAGGAACCCGCGGTAGCCATCGACGATCCTCGGCTGGAGGGCTGGGAGACCGTCAGCACGTTCGAGGAGCGAGGCGCCGCAGTGGCATGGCGCGATCGACTCCGCGAGCTCGGCATCGACGCCGCGTGCGTCGCCGACCGGCCCCTGGATCGCTTCGGCCGAGGCGACATCTACCTCGTAGTGCCGCCCGACCAGTGGTCGCGCGCGAACGAGGTGGTCGAGAACCTCGACGATTGATGCGCGTCGGCCTGTTGCATCCAGGGGAGATGGGCGCCGCGATCGGGGCGATGCTGGTCGAGCACGGGCATGTGGTGTCGTGGCGCCCGCGGGGGAGGAGTGAGCAGACCGCCCGGCGAGCCGCGGCGGCAGGGCTGACCGCGGTCGAGGACTTCGAAGACGCCGAGGTGATCGTGTCGGTGTGCCCTCCGCACGCGGCGCTCGACGTGGCACGATCGCTGGAGGGCACCACGGCCCTGGTGATCGACGCGAACGCGGTGTCGCCGGAGACGGCCCGGTGCGTCGGCAAGCTGTTCGACGAACGCTGGGTCGATGGCGGCATCGTGGGCCCACCGCCCCGTCGAGCGGGGACGACCCGCCTCTACCTTTCCGGGCCGCAGGCGACCGAGGCGTCCCGGCTGTTCGAGGGAACCCGGTTGGAGCCGATCGTCCTCAGTGGCTCGCCGGTCGCGGCGTCGGCGCTGAAGATGGCCTATGCGGCCTGGACCAAGGGTTCGGCGGCGTTGCTGCTGGCCGCGCTGGGCAGCGCGCAGGCAAATGGGGTGGAGGACACCCTGCGGGCCGAGTGGAGCCGCTCGCTACCCGATCTCGAGGCGCGGTGGCAGAGCGCAGCCGACTCCGCTGCGGCCAAGGGGTGGCGCTGGGTGGGGGAGATGCACGAGATCGCGGCGACGTTCGCCGCGGCGGGACTTCCCTCCGGCTTTCACGAGGCGGCCGCGGAGATGTTCGATCGGGCGGTCACGGCGAGACGCCGTTGAGGGCGCGCACGACCCCGAGCACGTCGCCGTGTTTGTAGAAGTCGACGGCGACGAGGTTCGGAATTCTGTGGCGAATGCTCTGGCACGTCTCGGCGCGCCGCAGCAGCGCCGAGCGTTCGTTCACGACCGCGGCGTTCGACGCGCGCGGAGCCGGGGTCGTGTCGACCCAGTTGTTGACCAGGAACAGCGGCGCGGACGCTGGACCGCGGTTGTCGCGGCAGCTCTCGGGGACCTGCGCGGGGTCGGTGAGCGCCGCGGTGTTACTGAAATGGAACGGGGTCTCCTGCAGCAAGCTTTGGTAGGCCAGGGGGTACCAGGAGATGTGGTCGGCGTCGTTCTCGGCCATCACCACCAGTCGCTGGCCGGAGTCAATCATCTGTCGGAGCGTGGGGAACGGCCCGAATGGTCCGCGATAGAGCAGGTCGAGTAGACCGGCCTGCTCGAACGCACGCTTGATGTCAGCCGGGGTGACGCCTTCGTCCTGGTTGATGACGATCACCACCGCGCCCGGGTTGTTGACGAGGTAGGTGCGCAGATCAGCCAGGGCTGAGCTGAGCGACACCGCACCGAGCTCACAGAACCCGTGGCAGAGATAGATCTGGCGCGCGCCGAGGTTCTGGTCTCCGAGGCGCGACCGAATCCGCTCGGCCGCGTTCACGGCCTCCTCACCGATCTCTTGCACGGCGACTTGTCGCTTGGGCAGGCTCGAGAGGTCGGTACGGACTCCGCTCTTTTGCCGGAAGCCGTAGTAGGTGTCGATCAGGAAGCCGCGGATTCCGTAGTCCAGCTGATCCTGAATCGTCCCGTCCTGCTGTCCGAACAGCCAGGACGGGATCGTCACCGACGCCATCGAGTTGTGGGTGGCGGCGAACGCGACGTCGTTGAGCGGCCGGTCGCACAGCGCGGCATATCCGTTGCACGTCCCCGGGGTGGCAGCGGGGGCCTCGTCTGCGCCGCCGGTAACGACGATCGCCGCCGCGGCCGCCACCGCCGCGATGACGATCGCCGGCGCGAGCAGGCGAGTGACGATCTGCCGGGCCCGGTGCCGATGCGGTCGCTGCCCTACCCCCGACGCCGCGGCGACCTCGACGACGCTCCGCACACCGATGAACACCAGGTAGAGGCCCGCGGCCGAGGCCGCGATGGTCACGGCCGGGCCGGGATCGAGAACGATCAGCGCCCCGGCGGCGATGGCCAGCAGCGAGCGGCCGGCCCGCGCGCGGGCGGTAGGTCGCTCCGAGACGTCCGCCGAGCTGCCTGCCGCCGCTCGCTCCGAGGCGGCCGCGACCGCCGCCAGGATCGCGCCCGCGCCAGCGACGACGAGCGCCTGCACGAGTAGGCCGTGCCCGAAGGCCCGCCATACCGCGGTCACCACCCCGGTCCGGCCGGGGGCGGCCAGCCGGGCGGCGAGATCGCCGCCGAACGTGTACAGAGCGCCGATGATGAGCCCGCCGAGCGCGAGTCCTATGCCCAACTGCTGGGCGGTGCCTCGCCGGTTGCGCGAGAACCACAAAGCCAGGAGCGCGAGCACGATCGACGCCGCGGCCAGCGCCCACGCGATCGCGTAGAGCCGGCGGGCAATCCTGACCACCGTGAACACCGCCTCTCCGGGGCGCAGCGAGCCGAGATTGGCGACCTGATCGACCGGGATCTGGCCGGCCGCACCGGGTGCGAGCCGCTCCAGCGCCCCCTGGATCAGCACGCTCGCGTCGGCGATGGTCAGGAGGATCGGGCGGCTGTGTCCCGAGACGAGCGACGCGTGGAGCTCCAGTGCGGCTCGGTGGAACAGTCCGCCAAACGCCCCGCTGCCCACGATCGCGCCGATGATCGCCCGTACCGCCGGCCGCACCGCCACGAGGTCGCCGCCGACGTGGCCGATCACGAGGTCGGTCAGGTGATCCGCGAGGTCGGCCTGAACCGCAGGGGCCTTCAAGGTGGCGACGGCGCGGTCGGCAAACGGCTCGGCCTGGAGGACAGCCCGCCCCGCATAGGACAGCACGAGCGCCAGCACCGCGAGGAGCACCGCGACCCCGGCCAACGGTCCCGCCACCCTGCCGCGACGATTCGGATTCTCAGTCGGCATGGCGACTACACCATTTCACAGGTTGGTAGGCTGGCCGCCGGTGTTTGCTTCTCCGGGCGGAGTGCGGACGGACGCGCACGCGTTCTGGCTGCGCGAGCCCGGCGTTGGCGAGATCCGGCCGGTGGCGTTGCCCGAACCGGAGCGCGACGAGCTCGTCGTGCGCACGCTGTGCTCCGGGGTCAGTCGCGGCACCGAGACGATGGTGTTTCGGGGCGGTGTGCCGCCCTCGCAGTACGCCACGATGCGGGCACCGTTTCAGGAGGGTGAGTTCCCGGCGCCGGTGAAATACGGCTACCTCAACGTCGGGGCGGTGGAGCACGGACCGGCTGGAGTTGCGCGGCCGCACAGTGTTCTGCCTGTACCCGCACCAGACCGCGTACGTGGTGCCGGCCGCCGCGGTGACCGTGGTCCCCGAGGGCGTGCCACCCGCGCGGGCCGTGCTCGCGGGCACGGTCGAGACGGCAGTCAACGCCCTGTGGGACGCCGGACCGTTGCTCGGCGACCGGGTCACGGTGGTCGGCGCCGGGATGGTCGGCTGTTGCGTCGCGCGCCTGCTGAGCCGGTTCCCGGGCGTGCACGTGACGCTGGTCGACGTCGATCCCGGCCGGGCCGAAGTGGCGGCCGCGCTTGACGTCGAGTTCGCGCTCCCGGCCGATGCCGCCGCCGGACGCGACCTGGTCGTGCACGCCAGCGCCACCTCCGCTGGGCTCCAGCGCTCGCTCGAGCTGCTCGCGCCCGAGGGCACGGTGATCGACCTGAGCTGGTACGGCGACACCGAGGTTCGCCTGTCGCTGGGCGGCGCGTTCCATTCCGGTCGCCTCGGCATCCGCGCCAGCCAGGTCGGCACGATGTCGCCGGCCCGCGCCGGGCGCCGCACCACGGCTGACCGCCTCGCCCTGGCACTCGAGTTACTACGCGACCCCGCCTTCGACGTGCTCCTCACCGGCCAGTCGCGCTTTGGCGAGCTGCCCGACGTGATGGCCCGGCTGGCCTCGGGGAGCCTGCCGGCGCTGTGTCACACGATCACCTACGACAAAGTGCCGTAGATCGTGTTCAGCGTGACCGTCCGCGATCACATGATGATCGCCCACAGCTTCCGGGGCGAGGTGTTCGGGCCGGCGCAGCGACTGCATGGCGCGACGTACGTGGTCGACGCCACCTTCCGGCGCGCAGCGCTCGACGCCGACAACATCGTGGTCGATATCGGTCGCGCGACCGAGGAGCTGCGGGCCGTGCTGGACGAGCTCAGCTACCGCAATCTCGATGAGGAAACCGCCTTCACGGGCATGAACACGACCACCGAGGCGCTCGCCAGGGTGGTCGCGGATCGACTCGCGGACCGGGTGCATGCCGGCGCGCTCGGCGAGGGCGCCCGCGGGATCGACGCGCTCCTCGTCACGCTGCACGAGTCGCACGTCGCCTGGGCGAGCTACGAGCGACCGCTGTGACGGCGGTTCACGTCGTCGTACCCGACAGCATCGACGACCCGTCCAGGCCGAGCGGCGGCAACACGTATGACCGTAAGGTCTGTCGCGAGCTCAGCTCGAGCGGCTGGTCGGTGATCCAGCACCAGGTTCGCGGCGCGTGGCCACGGCGCGACCCCGAATCGCTGGGCGCCCTCTCCAGAACCGTGGAGCGAATTCCCGACGGCGCCCTCGTGCTGCTCGACGGGCTGATCGCCTCGGCGGCTCCTGACGTGCTGGTGGTGCAGGCGCGCCGGCTGCGCGTGGTCGTGCTCGTGCACATGCCCCTGGGTCACCGGCCGATGGATGACGATGCTCCCGAGGTCCAGATGCATGAGCGCGCGGTCCTGGCGGCCGCGGCCGCCGTCGTTACGACCAGCGCGTGGACCCGGCGTCGACTGCTCGAGCTGTACGCGCTCCCCGCCGACCGGGTGCACATCGCCGAGCCAGGTGTCGAGGCGGCCGAGCTCGCGCTCGGGACGGGTGCAGGCGGCGCGCTGCTCTGCGTCGCGGCGGTGAGATTCGACAAGGGGCACGATGTGCTGCTCGACGCGCTCGAGATGGTCGCCGAGGAGGCCTGGCGGTGCGTGTGCGTGGGCAGCCTGGACCGCGACCCGGCGTTTGTGGACAGCCTTCTCGGTCGCGCCCGGCGCGGCGGGCTGGGTGAGCGCCTCGAATTCGCCGGACCGCTGGCCGGGGACGATCTCGACCGCCGCTACGCCATCGCGGATCTGCTGCTGCTGCCGTCTCGGGCCGAGACGTACGGCATGGTCGTCACCGAGGGTCTGGCCCGCGGCCTGCCGGTCATCGCCGCCGCGGTCGGCGGCGTCGCGGAGGCCCTGGGTCACGGCGCAGACGGGATCCGTCCCGGGGTGCTGATCCCGCCGGAGAACCCTCTGGCCCTCGCCGCCACGCTCCGGGCCTGGCTCGGCGACCCCGAGCTCAGAGCACGGTTGCGCCAGGCCGCCCGCGAGCGCCGCGACGCTCTGTCCGGATGGACGAGGACAGCCTCGATCCTCGCGGACGTACTGACCGGGGCGTTGAGATGAGCACACCAGACGTCCGGGTCAGCCGGGAGTGGCTCGCGCTCCGCGAGTCAGCGGACGCAGCAGCCCGCGCCACCGACCTTGCCGAACAGCTCGCGCGTCGAAGTCCGACAGCCGGTCAGTGGACGATCCACGACCTCGGCGGCGGCACGGGCTCGATGGGTCGCTGGCTCGCACCACGCCTACCGGGGCGCCAGGACTGGGTCGTGCACGACCGTGACACGGACCTCCTGGAGCTTGCCGCCGCCCGTGGTGCTGGTCCCGCCGCCGATGGGGCCGCGGTGACCGTCGAGCCGCGGCAGTCCGACATCACCCGGCTGCAACCCGGCGACCTCGCCGGCGCGAACCTGATCACCGCCTCGGCGCTGCTGGACATGCTGACCGGGGGCGAGGTGGCCGCGCTGGTCACCGTGTGTGCCAGCGCGGCATGCCCCGTGCTCCTGACCCTGTCCGTGGTCGGTCGCGTGGAGCTGGACCCGCCGGCCCCCCTGGATCCCCGGGTGGCCGCCGCGTTCAACGACCACCAACGCCGCACGACCGAGCGCGGCCGCATGCTCGGGCCCGACGCGGTCGAATTCGCGCGTGAGGAGTTCGAGCGACTGGGGCGCGAGGTCTTGGTCCGGCCGAGCCCCTGGCAACTCGGTGCCGAGCACGCCCGCCTGGCGACGGAGTGGTTCACCGGCTGGGTGGGCGCCGCGTGCGAGCAGCAGCCCGAGCTGCGCGCCGAGACCGACGGCTACACGCGCCGACGCCTCGAGCAGGTCAGCGATGGTCTCCTAATGGTCACACTGGAGCACGCGGACCTGCTGGTCCTGCCGTGACGTTCAGCCCGCGGACATGGGGACGTCCAGCGTGTGCGCGCCCCTCCGGGCCTTTGTGGCCAGATAGTGGGCGTTCGTGGCAGACAGGTGAACGCCGGTTGGCACCCGTGCGGTGACGGTCACCCCGGACCGGCGCAGCTGCCATGCCTTGTCCGGGTTGTTGCTGAGCAGCGCGACCCGCGACACGCCAAGCGCCTGCAGCATCTGGGCGGCGACGAGATAGCAGCGTTCGTCCTCGCGGTGCCCGAGCGCGAGGTTCGCCTCGTAGGTGTCGAGCCCCGCGTCTTGGAGGGCGTAGGCGTCGAGCTTGGCGTACAGCCCGATGCCGCGCCCTTCCTGGCGCAGGTACAACAGATAACCCCCGCAGTCGGCGATGCGCTCGACGGCTTCGCGCAGCTGGGCGCCGCAATCGCACCGTTGACTGCCGAACACATCCCCGGTCAGGCACTCACTGTGCGGCCGGACCAATGGCACGGCGCCGTTTTCGGCGGACGTGACCGCGGCCGCGCGATCGCCCAGTCCGAACGCGAGATGTTCCTGTCCGTCGACCAGCCCGTCGAAGGTGAACACTCGGGCGGTGGTGGCGTAGCCGTCGGCGAACCGCAGTGGCACCAGTACCTGGGTTCGGATCGATGCGGTGGGTGGCAGCGGCATCGATCTTCGTCACTCGGTTGAGAACCGCGGCGAGAGGGCGTAGCGCAGCAGCACGACGTCACCGATCTGCCGGACCTCGGCGAGCCTCGCCCGCCGGTCGGGATTCCAGGGGAAGCGGCCGTCGCTCACGAACCGCGGGGCCCGCGAGTCACCTACGAAGAACGGAGCCACGACCAGCTGCAGCTCATCGACAAGGTTGTCGGTCAGGAACTGGGTGTGGACCTTGCCGCCGCCCTCCACCATCAGCCGCTGCACGCCACGGTCGCCGAGGTCCTCGGTCAGCCGGCGCATCTTCACCCGCGCGCCACCGTCGACCACGGTCGCGAGGTTTCCGAGTAGCGCGCGGGCGTCGCCGACGCGTCGCCTGACGCAGTACACGAGCTTCTCGGCCTCGCCGGTGGTGAAGAAGTCGGCCCGCGCGTCGAGCTCGGCTCGCTCGGTCAGCGTGACCTTCATTGGCGAGGGCGCGAGCCCGCGGGTCCTCCGCTCCTCGCGCCGGGCCGGCGAGCGGACCAGCAGCCGAGGGTTGTCGTTGCGGACGGTCGCCGCCCCGACCAGGATCGCGTCGCAGGAGGCGCGGACCGAGTCCACGCGATCGAAGTCGGCGTCATTGGACAGCTCCAGGCGCCGCGACGTCGCGCTACCCAGATAGCCGTCGATCGACAGCGCGCAGCTGAGCAGGGTGTACGGGCGGTCAAGCATGGGCGGCGCTTTCGCGGAGCTGCGGCTGGCTGCGCTGTGGAAGCCGGATACGGCGAAACCATGCCACGAGGAGGACGGCGGCGCCCGGTAGGCAGGCCACGAACACCATGACCCCGTACACGACCGCGGTCGTGACTCCTCGCTGAGCGCCCAGGCCGGCCGCGCCGAACGCCCAGGCGGTCACGCCCTCGCGCGGCCCCCAGCCGCCGGCGCTTGGCAGCACCATCCCCGTCATCGCGATCAGCGCGAGTGGCAGCATCACCTGCAGCGACGCGGTGGCGCCTGCTGTCCGGGCGGCGATCAGGAACGTGGTCGCGTGGCCGGCGACGACCAGCGCCGACGTGAGCACGATTGCCGGCCACGCGCTGCGGGTCAGCAGTGCGCCGCGGACGTCGCGGGTCACCGCGGTCCGGATCCTCGCAATCACCGAGCGACCGCCGGCCGGCCGCGCCTTGACCACGAGCACGACGGCGAGCGCCGCGACGAGGACCCCACCCGCGACGATCGGCATGGCCGACTGGACGGGGGAGGGCAGCACGAGCAGCACGGCCACGGTCAGGACGGCCTGCACGAGTTGACCGGCGGAGCGTTCCCAGGCGACGGCGCGCAGCCCGCGGCCGACATCACACACGTCGCGACCATGGCTGACCCCGCGGTGCACATCGCCCACGATCCCGCCCGGAAGCGTGACGTTGAGGAACTGCGAGCGGTAGTACGCCGCCACCGCAGCGGGCAGCGTGAGCTCGACGCCGAGACCGCGGGCGACGACCTTCCACCGCCAGGCGCAGCCCACCGTCGTCAGCGCCGCGATGCCGGCCGCCGCTGCCAGCGCCCCGCCGTCGACCGAGCGAACGCCGGCGAGAAATGGGCCGGTACCCAAGCGCCAGACCAGCACGGCGAGCACCAGCAGCGGGCCCGTCACGCGGCCCCACGCCCACAGCGTCCGCCGGTTCACACCGACGCTCCCTCTACTTGCGCGACGCGCAGTCGCGGAACCTCGGACGGAGCGCGACGGTGCAGGAAGGGCCTCTCGAACACCGACGCGAACAGCCGCGCGAACCCGATCGTCAGCGGCAGCGCGATCGCGAGCGTGACCAGGAACGCCGGAACGCCTTGATGGACCCGCCCGGCGACCATCTTCTCGTAGACGAGAACGACGATCGGGGCGTGAGTCAGGTACAGGCTGTAGGACGAGGTCCCGAGGTTGCGGACCGGGCGCGTGTCGAGCAGGCGCAGGAGCGACGCCGGACGGCCGGTCGCCACGCCGGCGAGCAGGCACGCGACCGCGGGGCCCAGCGCGAGGTCGACCCAGAACAAGTGGTCGAGCGTCCACACCGACCCCTGCCACCAGATCAACGCGAGCACCGGCGCAGCGGCGCCCAGCGCCAGCCGGTGCCACGGCCAGGACCTGTGAGCTTGGCGTGCCCCGACGATGCCGGCGGCCAGCACGCCGACCGCGAACAGCGCCGCGAGGTCGGGCGGTGATTGAACGACGAAGGTGCCCAGATGCGCGACGTGCGGACCGACGATCCCGATACTCGCCACGACAAGCGTGATCGTGACGAGCATGACGGCTGCACCGAAGCGGCGCACGATCAGCACCAGCAGCGGGAACGCGAGGTACAGCTGGGCCTCGACGGCCATCGACCAGAACGCGGCGTTCGGGCTGTGGGCGCCGACGACGTTCTGCACGAGCAGGCCGTTGACCAGAACCGACTTTGCGTCGGGCATGCCATGCCCGGGTTGAGGGACGAGGAGCCACGCCACAGCGAGGCTGAACGCGAGCGCGGCCCAGTACGCCGGCAGGATGCGCCGGGCCCGCCGCCGCGCGAAGGCGGAAACCCCATCGAGTCGCCAGCCGTGACGGGCCGGCGACAGGGCCAGCGAGAAGCCGGACAGCACGATGAACACGACAACCGCGAAGCGCCCGTAGATGAACCAGCCGGCCCAGAACGGCGCGTGGTCGACCGGATAGCCGGGGAACGCGCGCAGGAAGACATGATTGATCACGACGTACAGCGCCGCCAAGCCGCGGATGCCATCGAGGCCGGTCAGACGCTGGCGACGCGGGTCGTGCTGATTCACAGGCACGAGGGCTACGAGCTCGCCGGCTTAGATCCGAATGCGGTGAGGAACCGGTCGCGCAACGCGCTCATCGGCCATACCGGCGACTCCGGGCTCGGCAGCAGGCCCGCGTCCCAGCCCCAGCCTCCCACCCGCTTCAGCACCGACGGGTCTCGGGCGATGATCGAGATCGGCACCTCATGACTGGCGCCCTGGCCGCTTACGATCGGCAGTGGCTGCTCGTCACCCACCGCTACGAGCACGAGGTTCTTGTCGCCCGAGTGCTGGACGAAGGAGATCAGAACGTTCAGCGAGTACTCGAGCGATCGAGCGTAGGCAGCCTTCACCTGGTTCGGGTGCCACCAGAACGAGTCCGGCTCGTGGTACGTCGGTGTGCGGTTGTAGATCGAGCCGTCGCCGACCTGGCTCCACGGGATCTGCCGCGGGATGCGGTTCCAGGGCATGTGACTCGACACCGTGTCAACCTCCGCGAACACCGGACGACGGTGGGTCTCAGTGAGCTCGAGACGCTGCAGAGCCGCGAACATGTATTGGTCGGGCATGGGCGCGTAGGTGTAACTCGGCCCGCGGTAACCCATGTCACGACGGTCATACAGCTTGTCGTAGTGGTAGAACGAGGACCCCTCGGGCCAGTCACGATCGTCGGCCGGCGCGAAGTTGATCGTCCGCCACCCGGCGCGGTCGAACGCGTGCGTGAGAGTGAAGCGGTGACTGCCGACGAGCTGGTTGTACCGCCGTTGACTGTTCGCCCATACACCCGACTGCAGCGTGGAGTGCCCGAGCCAACTGATGCCGCCGAATCCCGGCGCGGTGACGAACGCGCTCCGAGCGGAGAATCCGGCGGTTCTCAGTTGCTTGGTCCCGGTGTCGAGCAGCGCATCGATGGCTGGGGAGAACGACGCGCCCTGGACCGACACCTGGCCGTAGGACTCCACGAACACGAGGAGGACGTCCTTGCCGCGTAGGGCGGTGAGCAGCTGGTTGCCAGGCGTGGTCGCGAACCGGTCGTGGCTGATCTCCTTGGCGAACACCGCGCTGTCGCGGATGTCGGCCTGCACGGTGCGGACCTCGTGGACGACAAAGCTTGCGGTGCTCGTGGACGCGAGGGACGTGTTGGAGAGAAGCTGCGCGCCGGACATCGAACCGAGGAGCCAGACAACGCCGAGCCCGCTGATGGCGCGCAGCGACCAGCGGCGGTTCCCACCGGCCACCCGCAGCAGCCGAAATAGCGCCAGGGTCGTGACCACGAGCAGGACAACGGCGAGCGTCACGCCACCGACGATCAGCAGGTTCGCCTTCGTGTGACCGAGAGCGGAGCGCATCGTCTCCACGCCGGTCCCAAGGTTGCCCAAGTCACCTACCGGGTCGAACGGCCGAGCGACGAACGTGACGAATGCGATGTCGAGGACCTTCAAGATCACCACCAGTCCGAGCACCGGTCCAGCGACCGCAGCCACGACCCGCCGAAACCCTGTGGGCAGGACAAGCGCCAGGGCGATCAGGAGGAGGCCCTCGAGCGGGACTCGCATGAACGCTGCCGGCGTCAGACCACTCGGCTGATCCGGGACAACGAGAGCTGCCCACACGAGCAGGGCCGCGAGGATCGTGAGGACGGCCCCGACGACGGGGCGTGCGTGCCCGATGTCCTCGTCATGAACGGCTCCCAGCCCACCCGCTACGGGGCGCCGCCGGCGGAACAGCCACCACACGTCGCGGCCGAACGATTCGGCCAGCAGAGCGAGTGAGCCGATCAGGGCAGCTCGGTTCACGGCGGGCGGCAGCACAGCCGAAGCCGCGACGGTCAGCACGATCCCCTGCGTGGCGGCCACGAGCTTGCGCCAGTGGCGTGCCGGAAGCTGCGCACGCATCCACGGCAGCGGCCATTCGGCGGCCAGGAACACGTAGCGCGCCGCGCCGATCGCGAGCACCCACGCGCCGGCCGAGCGGGCCACGTACACGCTGAGCACGAGGATCAGGAACGCGTCGACCTCACCGTCGAAACGCGCGCCCAGGGCCGCCGTTCGCGTGCGACGAGCGACCCATCCGTCGACCGCGTCGAGCACGAGGGCGAGCGCCGCGAGTGCCACGAGCGCCCTGACCTGCACGGGCTGAACGAACGAATCCGCGACCAGGGCGGCCACGCCGCCGGCCAACGTCCCCCGCGTAAGCGTCACCCAGTCGGCCGGGGACAGCCGGTCGGAGCCGTAGCGCGACAGACCACGCGCCAGTGCGGCATTCATCAGCACTCCGCAGGTGATTCCGACGATCCACCCCACGCGGCTGAGGTGCCCCCCGCTCAGGCCGACGGCACCGGCGAGCCCGCTGAGCAGCAGGACTTGGGCGACGAGGCCGGTCACCGGAGCGATGTGAACGGCGGTCTGCCTGGTCCATGGGGCGGCTGCTGCTTGCTTGGCCTCCATGTCTCCGAGGACGCCGGGCCAGCGATAAGACTTCCCCGGCTGGCGGGGGTGCCATCCTGGACATCCCGTGAAGCAGGATGAGCGCGTCCCCTTTGAACAGGCCCTCCGGCGCGCCCGCGAGTCGGCCTACGCTCCCGGCGAGTACGTCGAGCAGGAGAGCTTCATGCGGGCCGGGGAGATCCGGGAACTGGCGGCGCGGGCCGGCATTGCCCGCGGGACGTCCGTGCTCGACCTGTGCTGCGGAGTCGCCGGGCCCGGGCGGTTCATCACGCGCGAGGTCGGTTGCACGTATGTGGGGGTCGACCTCAGCGCCAGCGCGATCGAGATCGCGCGTGCGCGGGCGGCTGGGCTCCCGTGTCGCTTTGAGGTCGCCCCGATCCCTCCGCTCCCTCCGGGCTCATTCGAGGTGGTGCTCCTGCTCGAGACCATGCTCTCATTTGCCGACAAGGAGCCGCTCGTGCTCGAGGTAGTCCGGGCGCTGCCGACCGGCGGCCGGTTCGCCTTCACCCTGGAAGAGGGCGCTCCGCTCAGCGAGGCGGAGCGAGCGAGCATGCCCGACGCCGACACGGTGTGGCTCACCCCGCTTGAGGAGATGGTGGCGAGCTTGGAGCGAGTCGGGCTGACGGTCGCCTGGCAGGAAGACTGCAGCGTGTCTCACCGCGCGGTGGCGGATTCGCTGATCGAGGCGTTTTCCGCCGATGCCTCAGACATCGCCGCGGGGATCGGTCCTCGTGCCTTGGATGAGCTGTTGGCCGCCCACCGGCTCTGGAGCGCTTGGCTGCGGGAAGGGCGCGTTCGCAAGTTCGCGTTGGTGGCCGAGAAGAGGCGGTCGGCGTAGAGACGGCCGCCACCGCGGTCTTACGACCAATGTCCTATTGCGCTCCCGACCGAAGGTACGGGAGCCTCGAGGTGGCGTGCTCCGAGCGGACACGACATGAACTACGCGTATGCCGCACCGGACGAGGTGCTCCCGGATCGCGACCGCTCACCGCCCGTGCCCCCTCGACGCCAGCTCGATCCGCAGACGCTCGACCGGCACATCGATCGGCTTTATAGAGCCGCCCGGTTCATGTGCCGTTCCCGGGACGACGCCGAGGACCTGGTCCAGGAGACGTTTGAGCGCGTGTTGGCCAAACCGCGGATGCTCCGGTCCGACGATGATCTCGGATACCTGCTGCGCGTGCTGCGCAACACCTGGGTGAGCCGGCGACGGGCAGCCGCCCGCCGCCCCCAAACGGTGGCGCTGCCCGAGACGTCGAGCCGGCTCGAGGATCCATCAGCGGGCAAGCTGGACGCGCGACTCGATCGGATGGCGCTCTACGACGCGGTCTCTGAGTTGCCCGACATATTCCGCGACGTTCTGGTCGCCATCGACGTGGTGGGGCTGTCCTATCGGCAGGCCGCCGAGGCGCTCGGGGTCCGTGAAGCGACCGTCACCACTCGGCTGCACCGCGCGCGTCAGCGAGTGGCGAACCAAATCGCTTCGTAGCTCATATTCCCTGCGTAGACGGCGGCCTGCTAACCCGGTAAGCGCTTCTGCACGCGGGGTGGCTTCATGAGGGCGATGTTCACTCTCGCTCCTCTGGGGAGTGTGGTCCCGGGGTTGCGGGACTGGTGCCTGACCTTGCCGGCCCTCCGGCCCCTGACCGTGCCGAGTCCGCAGTTCGCCTTGCGCAGCGCTCTCCGCGCCGCCTGGAGGGACTTGCCCCTCAGGTTTGGCACTACGCACATGGGCGAAAAGGTGAAGCGGTCGGCTGCCGTGGTCACGCTCTGACCGTTCGGGCTCTGGATGGTGACGTCGGCGATGCCCGCGGGCGCTGTCGGCGTGACCGCGGTGATCACGGTGTCCGAGATGATCCCGAAGCCGGCCGCCGGACGACCACCGAAGCTGACCGCAGTCGCGCCGGTGAAGCCATGGCCGGTGATCGTCACCTGCGTGCCGCCGGTCCTCGGTCCGCGGGCGGGAAAGATCGAGGTGACCAGCGGTGCCGGCGGTGGCGGCGGCGGGACCGCGTAGGTGAACTGATCGGCCGGAGATGCCGGGCTCTGTCCGCCCGCTGTCGTCACCGTCACGTCCACGGTCGCCGTGGTGTCCGTTGGGGCGATCGCGGTGATGCTCGTGTCCGAGTTGACCGTGAAGCTCGACGCGGGGAGGCCGCCGAAGCTGACCGCCGTTGCCCCGGTGAAGTCGTGGCCGGTGATCGTCACAGCGGTGGCGCCGGATGGTGCACCTGTGCGGGCGAGACCGAACTCACGCCGGGCTGCAAGATCTCCTGAGCCGACACCTCGATCTTGCCGCCGCCAGCCGTCCCGAATGATGCGCTGCTCCCGGGAGCCACGTCCGTCGAGGCGACCGCGATCGTGTCGGCCGAGTTTCCGGTGCGATCGCCACAGTTCCCGCTGTCTGCGTAAACCCCGATCAGATCGCCGCCTGGACCGGGACGCTAACCGGGTACGCGTTCACCGCGTTGGGTGTCTGCGGGCCCGCGGTCGCCTCGGCGGTGATCCGGTAGCTGCCGGCGCCGGCACTGCGGCCCACCTTGAACTTCAGGCCCGGCGAGGTCGCGGCGTCGGTTTGAAACGACCACGACGTGATCACCCCCGCGCCAGGTACCACGTAGGACGTTCCGCTGGCCACGGCCGGCTGCAGAATCGTGGACGCTGAGCAGGCACCGCTCGGTGCGAACAGCTGGCCGATCGTGACCGTGGCTGCCTGCGCACCCGAAGCCAGCGTCATGCACGCGAGAGTCACTGCGACCACTGGGCCGTAAGCGAGACGACGACGCATGACGGGTCTACCGCCGGCTCGGAGTGGCGACGTCGCTGGACTTGACGATCGCGATCTTCTGGTGCTGTGATGTCCCTCGTGCGGGCGCGTCCGCCAGCGCCGATGCCGGAGCGGCGCCCAGAACGATCGCGACTCCGAGAGCTGCCACTGCCCGCCTGATGGTCGTCAACATCATCGCCTCCTGTGATCCGTGGTCGGAATGGAGGCCACACTAAGCAGGCGGGGTGGCCCGATCATCGGGAGGGCTCCCCATCTTGCCGCTCCCGGTACCTAGGTTGACGGGCTGCGGCTTCGGTGGACGATGTCGATCAGGAAGCTCGCGAAGAAGTCGACCAGGGCCTCGTGACCATCCAGCGGAAGGACGTGTGAGACGTACTGGTCAGGTCGTACGACCACGATGCATCCTGTGCCGCGGTCCACGCCGCGCAGATCGAAGACATCGTGAGCATCCGGATCCGGGCAGAACATCTTCTCGTAGTCGATCAGGCCGAACTTGCCCTTTCTGGGCAGCAGCACCGACGGCATCTGGTCGACGGCCAGGTCGTGATGGCTCTGCTGGAAGATCGCGCGGACATCGATCACTGAGTCGGGTTCGGCGTTGGCCGGCGTGAAGCGCTTTATCGGCGACGCGTCCGAGGCCAGGAACCGGCACAGCTCGTGGGTGCGCGAGCTGTTTAGCGTTGGGTCGTCGCCGTCGGCGAAGATGTAGATGCGCCACGCGCCGTCCGCGCGGTGGACGTGGCCCAGGTGCAGCGGTTTGGCATCTGCGAGGCGGATGACCGGGGCGGAGTGAAAGCGCGTTCCAATCTGGAAGCCGCCGGCGAGATGCTGGAACTCCCCTGCGGCGGTGATCATCGACGGCGCATACCGCGTGGCGACGCCGGCGGTGAACCGGCCTTGAGCGATGAAGTACCGCTGGAACTCGTCCGGTTCGGCACTCTCTCGCTCTCTGGCGCTGAACAGTCGAGAGAACTCCCGGTCGAAGTCGATGAGCTCCTCGGCGACCGCCTGGCGCTCCTCGGAATACGTGTGCAGGAGCTCCGGCGTGGCCCTGCCGCTGAGAACGGATGCGAGCTTCCATCCCAGGTTCCAGGCATCGGCCATCGAGACGTTCATGCCCTGCCCGGCCTTCGCGCTGTGGGTGTGACAGGCATCGCCGGCGATGAAGACCCGGGGCAGGCGCTTCGCCGTCTCGTCCCGGGGCACATCGTCGAACTTGTCGCACAGACGCTGCCCGATCTCGTACATCGAACACCATCCGACGTCCCGGATCTCGATGCGGTACGGATGCAGGATCCGGTTGGCCACACCGGCGAGCTTCTCCGGGGTGACCACGCGGGTTTCGATCATCTCCTTGTCGGCGATCTCGTTCAGCTCGATGTAGAACCGCACGAGGTATCCACCCTCGCGCGGGATGATCAGGATGTTGCCGTGGCTTTCCGAATTAATCGCGCACTTCACGCGGATGTCCGGGAAGTCGGTGACCGGCAGCACGTCCATCACGCCCCACGACTCGTTCGTCGCGTCACCCACCAGCTCGCGGCCGATCGCGTCGCGGATGCGGCTTCGTGCGCCGTCGCAGCCGACGACGTACTTCGCGCGGACCATCGAAGTGTCGCCGGTGGTGTGCTCGAGGCTGACGGTCACCGGATACTCCGCCGAACCGCGGGTGTCGACTTCGACCTCGGTGGCGCGGAGGCCGTAGAACGGCGCCAATCGACTGGCGGACCGCTCCATGTGGTCCCGAAGGTGGGCGAGCATCCGCGCCTGATTGACGATCACGTGGGGGAACTCCGACAGGCCCTCTTCGGTGTCCTTGATCCGCTGAGTGCGCTTCACCTTGGACGGGTCGTCGGGATCGGATCGCCAGAAGCACACCTCGTTGACCCAGTAGCCTTCGCGCAGCAGCCGGTCGGCCAGACCGAACGCTTCGAACATCTCGACCGTGCGGCAGGCGACGCCATCGGCTTGGCCGACCTGGAGTGGCCCGTCCCTGCGGTCGATCACCGCGGTCCGGATGTCGGAAAAGTGGGCCAGCTGCGCGGCCAGGACGAGACCGGCCGGACCGCACCCGACGATCAGGACATCGACTGCCTGCGGGAGGCCTTCCGGTCGCTTCGCCACGGACGGATGCGGCTCCGCGCGGAACGGATCGCCCGGCTTGTAACCATTGAGGTAGAACTGCATCGTGCACGCTCCAGACTAGTGGCGGGGAGGCACCCGGATGGCCAGGCTGATCTACTCGGCGATCGCGTCGCTCGACGGCTACGTGGAGGACCAACACGGCAAGTTCGACTGGGCGGCGCCCGATGAGGAGGTGTTCGCGTTCGTCAACGAGCTCGAACGACCGATCGGCACGTATCTGTACGGGCGGCGTATGTACGAGACCATGGTCTACTGGGAGGCCGTGTCCACCAACGGCCATCAGTCGGGGGCGACCCGGGAGTTCGCCGAGATCTGGAAGGCGGCCGAGAAGATCGTCTACTCCCGGACCCTGCAGACCGTGTCCAGCGCGAAAACCCGGATCGAGCGCGACTTCAACCCGGAGGCGATCCGTCAGCTGAAGCAGAGGTCGCGATCGGACATCACGGTTGGCGGGGCTGAGCTCGCCGGGCAGGCGATGGCCGAGGGCTTGGTCGACGAGTGCCAGCTCCTGCTCGGGCCGGTTCTAGTCGGTGTTGGCAAGCGCGCACTGCCTGCGGGCGTCCATGTCCAGCTCGAGCTCTTGGACGAGCGTCGCTTCCGGGGCGGCGTCGTTTTACCTGCACTACCGCGTCGGAGCCGCGAACCACTAACCGAGGAGCACGATGTCGACATCGCCACAGGACTTCAACGCCCAGATCATCGACGAGTTCCGCGCCAACCAGGGGCGGGTCGGCGGCCCATTCGAAGGGTCGACCCTGCTCCTGCTCCACCATGTCGGCGCGAAGTCCGGGAGGGATCGACTCAACCCGCTGGTCTATAACCGGGATGGTGAACGCTACGTGGTGTTCGCGTCCAAGGCGGGAGCGCCGACGAATCCGGACTGGTACCACAACCTGAAGTCCCATCCGGACGTGACGATCGAGGTCGGGACCGACACGATCCAGGTCCGCGCCGAAGAGGCCACGGGCGAGGAGCGGGACCGCCTGTTCCGCGCCCAGACCGAGCGTTCCCCACAGTTCGCCGAGTACCAGGCCAATACCGATCGGGTGATCCCGGTGGTCGTGCTGACGCCGACCTAAGCGCGATCAGGCTGCTAAAACCGGCGAGGATCGGTGTCAAGGCAGCGGAAACAGAGTGTGTTAAGGGCTGTCTGCGCGGTGGCGGTGGCGGCCAGCGCGACGCTGTCCGTCGGCGCGGCTCAGGCGAGCCGCGCATACGTCAACCCGCTCCGGGAAGTCGCGAACCTGAGAGCGAGTCGGATCGACATGGGCGTCGACTACTCCGGCGCCGGTCCGGTCCTCGCCCTGGGCCGGGCGAAGATCGTGCTGGCCACCGACCGGCTTGCCGGTCCGGAGAGCTGCTGGGGCAAGACGTGCGTGCCCCCGCCGGGCGACATGATCGTCTACCGGCTCCTAAACGGGCGCTTCGCCGGCAAGTACGTCTACGCGGTCGAGAACATCACGATCAAGGTCAAGGCCGGGCAGACGGTGAGCGCAGGCCAGCGGATCGCCATCCTGCACGATGCCTCTCCGAACCTGGAAATCGGGTGGGCGACCGGCCACGGGGCCGAGACCCTCGCCGCCGCCAGGCACCAGCAGTGCGCCTGCACCGACCCTGGGGGCTGGTCCTCGATCGAGGGGCGCAACTTCAACTCGCTGCTGGAGTGGCTGGGTGCGCCGTCGGGATATGTGACGACGGCGCCCACTGGTCAGCACATGCCCCGGGGCTGGCCGAGCGTGCCCTGAGCTCTACGCCTCATCCCAGCGGATCTCGGCGAATCGCCGGCGGAGCTTCTCGCCCCGAGCGGGATTGAGCGAGGCGACCCAGGAGATCCGCCCGCGGATGTGGGCCTGGAAGTCGGCGATGCCCGTGCGGTTCTGGCTGGCGGGCCCGTGGGCCGTCGCATTGTGGAGGATCGCTCTGAGCTCGTCGTACTCGGAGCGGAGCACGTTGGGTCGGACGTTGACGACGATGCCGCACACCGCCTGACGTCCGCCGGCGGAGTGAAGGGCGGTTTTCCGTTCGTTGATCACGAACCCCTCGTCCCCGGCGATCTCCGCGATCAGCGCCTCGAGGTGACCGCGCCGCCGGCGCAGCCGCATCGAACCCGAGAAGGCCAGGTCGTCGGCGTAGCGCGAATAGCGTAGGCCCGCGGAGGTGGCCAGGCCGGTCAGGCGCCGGTCGAGCCTGAACGCGGCCAGGTTGGCCAGCGCGGGCGACGTCGGGGCACCCTGGGGAAGGTGAGGAGTAGCCAGTGCGCGGCCGAGCCAGAACCTCGGCTGGACCAGGGTGGGATCCGCCGTCCTGGGAACCGCCTGCCACACCGTTTGCGGGATCGTGTTGGTGCTCAGGCCCGTCAACACGTGAGCGATCGAGCGGTCGTATCCGAGCGTCCGGAAGATCCCGAACACGCGGCCGGCGGTGACCGAGGCGAAGAAGTCCTTGAGGTCAAGCCGCAGGACGACGGCCTGGCCGCAGTGCCGGTGAGCGTGGGTGGCGACCGAGCGACCGCGGGTGAAGCCCTGGGCGGCCTCATGCGGCGGGACCGGCCCGAGGATCTCGTGCAGCATCCATCGCTGGATCTCCTTCAGGCGGGCTTTCGGCGCCTCGAGGACGCGGGGGAGACCGCCGCGCCGCGGTATGACCGCGTATCGGTAGTTCCGGAGCCTCTCGTGCGCCACGCTGCGCTCGAGGCTCCGCACGTCGGCCAGCCAGGCCAGCTGCCCGTGGCTCAGTTCGAGTCGTTCGGCGAGGCCGGCGACGGAGTCGATCTCGGCGATTGGCCAGTCGTGATCGAGGCGCGGGTAGCCGACTTCGGCCGGGTATGGACGATCGCTGACCAGCTCTCGCAGGATTCGCGGCGGCTCGGGCTCGCCGGGCCACGACGCGTGCTCGGCCAGGAACGACTCGATCAGGGCCAGGAGCTCAAACTTCCGCTCGACCGGTGGGGCCGGGTAGACCGCGATGACACGAATCGCGAGCGCCTCCATCCAGCCTGGCCATCGGTCGAGCTGCGCGGCGCCGGCCTCGGCAACCAGGTCACGCTTCCAGGGAGCGGTCAGGAATGCGTCGGCGAGCTCGGCTGCCAGCGCGAAGCGTTGGTCGGCGTCGTACACGGGGGTAAATCATCGCGGCGTCGCGCCCCGACTGCTCCTTGTCGTGCGTGCCCCGAAGTGCCTCCAGCGGATGCACTCGCGGGCCCGCGATGTACTGGCCCAGGTAATCGGTGATCCCCGGGGTTACCCCGGAGAGGGAAACGCGCCCGCAGGCGCGCTGCCCACCTCGGTGCTACGACGCCGCGCCCGGCACGCTACCGGACGCTGGCGATAAGCTTCCGGGCGTGAGTAGTTCCACGGATGGGGTGGCCCCGGTGGATCGGGGCGCGGAGGTCTGGACGACGCGGGCGCTGTTCGCCCGGCACAAGGTGCTCGGCATCGGCGCGGTGGCGCTGCTGGTCCTGCTGGTCGCGATCATCCTGGCCGGCATCCTCGGGACGAACACGGTGGCGGTGACCGACGCGAGCACGTGCGCGACTTGGAGCTCGGCCAACCAGACCCATCAGCTGGCCTACGGCCAGCGGTACATCCGGGAGCACGGCGCACTGTCCGGCGGCGATCGCAGTTCCGCCAGCGTCGTCGCGGCGATCAACGCCGGTTGCACGCAGGCGTTCGACAACGACGCCGAGGAGGACGTCACTGTCGTGCAGGCGATCAGGCAGTAGCAGGGGGAGTGTCCGTGAAAGGACACCCGCACGGTTTGCCCCGCTGGTAGAGTCGCGCCGTTCGGTCCATAGCGGCCGTGGGGAAAAGGAGGGCTTAGATGTCGAGGGGAAGGTCGATATCCGCGGTGCTCGCGAGCGCGTTCCTGGCCGCGCTGGCCGCATTCCTGATCAGCACGGCGCTGGCCCAGGGCGGTGGCGCCAAACGCGGCACGCTCGCGCGAGCGCACTCCACCGATCAGCCGCCGGCGCGCTGGTGGCGGCCGCCGGCCGACGTGCGCGCCATGCTCAATCGGATCAGTGCCCGGAACCTCCAGGCGGACGTCCAGACGCTGGTGGGGTTCGGCACGCGACACACCTCCTCTTCCCAGACCGATCCCGTGCGCGGGGTCGGCGCCGCCGGGAACTGGCTGTTCGACCAGCTTCAGGCCGACGCGGCGACGTCCGGCGGGGCGATGACCGTGCAGCGCCAGTCGTTCGTCCAGCCGGTGTCCTCGCACATCCCGGTGCCGACGGTGATCACCAACGTTGTGGCCACGCTCCAGGGGACCGATCCCACGGCGGCATCGCGCGTGTACGTGGTCAGCGCGCACTACGACTCGCGTGTCAACGACGTCCTGGATTTCACTTCCGATGCTCCGGGCGCTGACGAAGATGCCTCGGGCGTCGCCGCGGTGCTCGAGCTTGCGCGCGTGATGGCGGCTCACCCGGCCAGGGCGACGATCGAGTTCGCCCTGTTCGACGGCGAGGAGCAGGGCCTCTTTGGCTCGGCCTTCGACGCCGCGCAGCTAAAGGCCGCCGGAACGAACGTCCAGGCCGATTTGAACATGGACACCATCGGCAACTCCGTCGGCGACAACGGCGTCACCGATCCCTTCACGGTCCGGCTGTACTCGGAGGGCGTTCCGACTGCTGCCAGCGCGGCCCAAATCGCGCTCATCCAGGCCGCCGGGGGAGAGAACGACAGCGCCTCGCGCCAGTTGGCGCGGTTCATCGCGGAGACGGGGCCGAGCAACGCGACGCGAATGAACGTCGACTTGGTCCCGCGACGCGCGCCCCTCCTAGCCGGTAGTGACCACATCTCGTTCAACCAGCAGGGCTATCCCGCGGTCGATTACAGCGAGGCGAACGAGAACTTCAACCATGTGGACCAGAACGTGCAGGTCCAGAACGGGGTGCAGTTCGGCGATCTGCCGCAGTTCCTCGACTACGGGTACCTGACCCGGGCCACCCGCTTGGTCGGCTCGTCGCTGGCCGCGCTCGCGCGCGCTCCGGAACCTCCGGTCAATTTGCAGGAGCACACGGGCAACAGACCCTCGAACACGGTCAGCCTGAGCTGGAACGCGAACCCCGAGTCCGACGTCGTCGGGTATGAGGTGGTGTGGCGCAATTCGATCGATCAAACCTGGACGCACGTGATCCCGGTCGGCAACGTGACCGCCTTCACGACGGCCAGCCCAAACGAGAACTCCGCTCTGTTCGGCGTGCGCGCGATCAACACCGCGGGCGAGCTCAGCCCGGTGGCGTTCCCGACCATCGTCAATTAGCCGGGGCGGTGGGTGAGGTCCGGCTCGAGCGCCTGGACGAGCGGTGGCTCGATGAGGTAGCCGATCTGGTGGCGGATCCCGAGGTGCGGCGGTTCACGCGAATCGCGGAGCCGCCGCCGGAGGGATTCGCCCGCGACTGGATCGACGCATACGAGTCCGGGCGGCGGGACGGGTCCCGGGAAGGCTTCGCCGCGCTCGACGAAGACGGCCGGTTCGTCGGGATCGGGCTGGCGCCCGAGATCGATCGGGAGGCGCGCGAGCTCGAGTTGGGCTACATCGTCACGCGAGCGGCGCGGGGCCGAGGTAAGGGGACGGAGATTCTGCGTCTGCTCACGCGGTGGGCATTCGACGAGCTGGAAGCCCAGCGGCTGTACCTGATCATCGACGTCGAGAACCCGGCCTCAGCGCGAGTTGCCGAACGCTGTGGCTACCGGCTGGAGGGCGTCATGCGCTCGATCCACGTCAAGCAGGGCCAGCGGGCCGACGCGGGGCTGTGGTCCCGGCTGCCGAGCGATCCGTAGTTCACGAAGACCACCCACATGAGCTTGCCGCCCAAGGCCGGTCAAGCTCGAGTGCTCGACAGTCCGGAATGGCGGCGATTCCCCGACTTTCTGCCCGCTCGGGCTGCAACCCGCGCGAAGTGTGCCGAAAGTCGGTCATTCCGGTGAACGTGCCGGCGCGCGATCATCCCTGAGTCTGCACGATCTTGCACGTTCAGGCATATTCGTGTACGCTCGTGCGCGATGCTGACCGACGAACGACGTTCCGCGATCCTCGATCGCCTGCGCACGCAGGGGCGGGTGCTGGCCGCCGACCTGAGTGCCGAATTCGATGTGTCCTCGGACACGATCCGGCGCGACCTGCGCGAGATGGATGGCCTGGGCCTGCTGCGCCGGGTTCATGGCGGGGCGCTGCCGCGCCATGGTGACGCGTCGTCGTTCGCGTCCCGGACCCGGCGGGCGCCTGAGGCCAAGGCGTCGATCGCCCGGCGTGCCGCGGCGTGCGTGCAGGACGGTCAGGTGGTCGTGCTCGACGGCGGCACCACAACGCTCGAGGTGGCCCGCGCGCTCCGCGACGACCTCCGGGCGAGCGTGATCACCACGAGCCCTCCGATCGCGCTCGCGCTGGCCGACCACACCGGTCTGGAGGTCACCGTGGTCGGTGGGACGCTACGACCGCAGTCGCTGGTCACCGTGGGGGCAGCGGCGGTCGAGGCGCTACGGGTGATCCGGGCGGACATCGTGTTCCTCGGCGTTTGCGGACTGCACCCCGAGATCGGCGTGACCACGAATGACCTCGAGGAGCGTCACGTCAAGGCGGCGATGATCGAGGGCGCCGCCGAGGTGGTGGCACTGGCCGACCACGACAAGCTCGGGACGGCGATGCCGGTCGTCGTCGCTCCCCTGAGCGCGGTCACGCATCTCGTCACCGACGCCGACGTCGACGAGGCTGCCCTCGCGCCCTACCGAGCGCTGGGGATCGAGGTGTTGCCGGCGTGAAGCGCCGCTGGGCGATAACCGGCGTGTTCTTCGCCGATGGTGCGCTGTTCGGGACGTGGGTCTCCCGAATCCCCGCGCTGTCCGATCACGTGCATGCAGACCCCGGGACGTTGGGCCTGTGCCTCCTGGCGCCCGCCGCCGCGGCTGTCGTGTCCATGCCATTGGTCGGCCGCGTGCTGCCCGGACGATCGAGTTCCATGTTTTGCCGGGTCTCCGTGGCCGGGCTGATGGTGGCGATCCTGCTGCCCGCGTTGGCCCGGTCCGTTCCGGCGCTCGCCGCGTCGCTGCTCGTCGTGGGCGTGGTCAACTCCACGCTCGATCTGGTCATGAACGCCCAGGGCGTGTCGATCGAACGCGGGCTGAACCAGCCCATCCTCTCCTCGCTGCACGCCGCCTTCTCGTTCGGCGGGTTCGCCGGCGCCGGTCTGGGCGCCCTGGCCGCCGCGCTGGAGGTCTCGCCGCTGGCTCACTTTGCCTTCGCGGCGGCGGTGCTCGGCACTCCGGTGCTGCTTGCCACGGCGTGGCTGCCCCGCGACGATCACGACTCCGACGCGCAGGCGCCGAGGCTCCGGTGGGCGCGGATCCCGGGGCGGCTCGCGCTCCTCGGTGTGGCCTGCTTCTTCTCGCTCCTCGCCGAGGGTGGCGCATCGGACTGGAGCGCCAAGCTGGTGCGCGACGAGCTGGCCGGAACCGCCGCGCTGGGCGCGATCGCCTACGCCGTGTTCAGCGTCGGCATGGGCACGGGCCGGCTGTTGGCGGATCGCCTGTGGGCCCGCTGGGGAGCGGTCGGCCTGCTCCGGCGCAGCGGCGCGCTGGCCGCTCTGGGCTTTGCCGCCGGTCTCGCCGCGGGGACCGTACCGAGCGCGATCGCCGGTCTCGCGGCGCTCGGTCTCGGCCTGGCCGGAGTCGTCCCGACGCTGTTTCGCGCGGGCGCCGATCAGCCGGGCGTCTCGACCGGACCGGCGCTGGCGGCGGTCAGCTCGCTGGGTTATCTGGGCTTTCTGGCCGGGCCGCCGATCATCGGCGGCATCGCACAGCTCACCTCGCTGAGGGTGGCCTGCGTGGTGCTGGTGCTGGCTGGCCTCGTGGTGCTGCTGCTGGCCCGGGTTCTCGAGTCAGAGCCCGCGGAGGCGAATCGCCCGCCGGCCCTAGCCGCGCAGCGATCGGGCGATCGCCAGCGCCTGCGCGAGGGTGCGCGTGCCCTCGATTCGTACGATCAGCGGGCCCTGCTGCCAGATCAGCACGTTGCCGGCCAGCCGGACGTGGTCACTTCGGATCTGTCCGTTTGACGCACCGAACAGCACCTGGTGCGGCGCGCCGGACAGATATACACCGCGCGCGCCGTTCACGCGTGTGAATTTCAGCGTCGTGCCAGGATCGATGACCTTGGCGATGAAGGGCTGTGCGGTGCCGCGGAACTCCGTGATCAGCGCTCGCCCGATCAGGATCGAGACACGCCCGCCCGGCACGTCGTGCCCGACGTACGCGCGCGAGGCGCCCGGGGGCAGGAGCGGGGTGAACCCGGCGACGTGACGGACCCGGGCGACAGCGATCGGCTGGCCGAGCTCGAGTCTCGCGCCGGTCTTCGCGCCGGCGGGGATCGGAGGCAGCCGCGGGACACGCTCGATGCTGACGCCGCGAAGTCCGATCACGCGCAGGATCGCGTTTCGACTCGGGGGCACGGCCATTGCCGCGCCGACCAGCAACAGCATGGCGGCTACGCCCACCGCGAGCACTCGGGTGGCCGGCCGGCGTGGACGGCCGCGTCGTGCCGGCAGCCCTGCCAGGACCGCCGGCACGACGTCCGGCGCCGGGGGCACGTCGAGCGCCATCCCGAGCGCCAGGAGCCGCTGCTCGAGCTCACCGCTCATGGCATCGCCTCCAGTTGCTCCTGCAGCCGTCCGAGTGCACGCGACAGCCGCGATTTCACCGTCCCACGTCGCAGTCCGAGCGCGATCGCCGTCTCCGCCTCCGACAGCCCGAGGAAGAAGCGGGCAGCGATGATCAGCTGGTCGTCCTCGCGCAGCCGTCCGACCGCCGCTGCCAGTCGGGCGCGCTCCTCGCCGGCCAGGGCCTCGGCCTCGGCCGACGGCACCCACTCCGGCTCTGCCGAGCCCGGGCTCATACGCAGCGCCAGGCCCGCGCGGCGACCCGCGGCGCGACGCCGGTTGCGGGCCTCGTTGACGGCGATCTGAACCAGCCACGGCCGAAACGGCGCCCCTGACCGGAAGCGCCCGAGCGCCAGCCACGCCTTGACGCACGCCTCCTGGGTCGCGTCCTCGGCCTCGGCCGCGGAGCCCGTGATCAGGTACGCCGCGCGGAAGGCCACCGCCTGATGGCGCGAAAGGAGCCGGGCATACGCCTGGTGGTCCCCGCCCTTGGCCTTGGCGATCAGCTGATCCTCCTCGGGCTCGACCCGTCCGGCGATGACGTCGCTCATCGGCACGCACTAACTCCTACACCACCCGAGCCGGATCGGTTCCGGATCCGGGAACCACCCGCCACACCGCGGTGTAGAAGGGGTGATGCACAAGGCGTTTATGACCGGGGTCGTGGTCGGCGGAGCGCTGCTGCTCGCCGCGTGCGGAGGGTCACGCACAGCATCCACGCGACGCGCCGCCGCAAGCGTGCCGGCGCGCTGTGTCCCGGCACCAGTCCACCATGCTGCGCCACCGCGGTGGACGGCCGCCGCCTGGGCCGACTCGAGTCCTGACTTTCGGTTGCCCTATGCGCTGGCCTCGGCGGACGCCGCCGGCGCGTTCTTCTTTGCGCCGCTGCGCGCCGGTCACCCGACTAACCCGTCAAATAAGGTGCTGTGGATCGTCCGGTACCCCCGCAACGGCCATCCGCTCGAGATCGTTGCGCGCCTCGGGCGGGATCGGTCTCAGGTCGTCCGCATGAGCTGGCCTGCCAACTCCGACCCGGGGGAGATCTATCCGTCTGACGTCGACCTGCCCAAGCCCGGGTGCTGGCACCTGGCCCTCGCGTGGGGAAGCCACCGCGCCAGCGTGGACGTCGAGGTCAGTTGACCGCCCACCTCCCGACGGGTTAGGGTCGCGTCTCCGGCCTCCTCGGCGACGAGGAAGATGCAATAGCCGGACCATATTGCGGCGACGTGCGGGTGACTTCGCCTCCGGCGAAGCGCGCTGCACGACGTGGGGTGATGCCGCCGAGAACCGAAAGGACGGTCCGATGCTCCGTTGTCGTGGCATCCCCATAGCGCTGGCGGGCGCCCTCGCCCTCGTGATCTATCTGGTTCCGATCGGGACGGCGTTTGGGTCATCCCGAGCCGGAAAGCTCGCACTCGACGAGCCGCTATGCGCCAGCGAAGTGTCCTTGTGCGCCGATCCCGGCAGCACGCTTGATGGTTACTACGTCGGTCACGACGAGCCGTCGCTCGAGTTCAAGTCGAACGTCCCCGGATCGGGCAACAACGCGACCTATCTGATGACGCTCCCGAAGGATCCGGCGGTCCAGCCCAACGCCAGTGGCGCCGGCGGCACGACGTGGAACTTCCAGCTGCGTCCCACCTTCTGGTTCGGCATGACGATGTGCGACACCGAGTCGGCTCCCGAGTTCACCAAGACCTGCGCGCCGGATTCCGACGCCAACAACCTCACCGGCACGAACCCGAACGCGCCGGATTACATCGGCAAGCACCCCGGCAATGCGTACATGGAGCTCCAGTTCTACGG
This sequence comes from uncultured Solirubrobacterales bacterium, assembly GCA_963834675.1. Classification (GTDB taxonomy): domain Bacteria; phylum Actinomycetota; class Thermoleophilia; order Solirubrobacterales; family Solirubrobacteraceae; genus Palsa-465. Next base: position 256,885 of record CAWICS010000004.1, on the reverse strand, counting down.
GCCGGGCTACGTGGAGCAGTTCGAGGGCTTCGGCTGCACGGCAACGCAGTACTGCGCGGCGATGACCATCGACAGCCGGACGCTCGACCAGAACCACGGCACGGGTACCGGAACCGAGAACACGTCCGCGTGCAACGCGTACGTTCTGGGCGGTCCTGAGCCGATCAACTGGGCCTACGTCACGCGACGCGGCCAGTCCCAGGCGCCGGCTAACCCGTTGTTCACCGGAACGGTGTCGAACCCGAACTTCAGCGCCGTGAACCCGGATACGACCAAGGATCTGATGATGAACCCGGGCGACCGGATCCTCATCCGCATGCACGACACACCGGCCGGGTTCCAGGTCAACCTGATCGATCTCTCCACTCGGCAGGCCGGGTCGATGACGGCCTCCATCGCCAATGGGTTCGGTCACATCCTCTACACGCCCACCTCGACGACATGTCAGGAGGCGCCGTACGCCTTCCATCCCGAGTACTCCACCGCGAACACCCGCGGGAACACCTGGAGCGCTCACACCTACAACGTCGCGATGTCAGACGAGGTCGGGCACTTCGAGAACTGCCTGGCCATCGATGCGGCGGCCAACTGCACCCAGCCCGGCAGCCAGGATGCCGGCAGCCTCGACGAGGATGACGGCAACAACTTCTGCGTCCCGGGCACCGACTCGACGTTGGTCATGATCGACGGGTGCTTCAGCGCGGACGAGGACTTCGACAATCAGTCCTACCGCAACGACTGGCCGGGTACCAACCCGAACCCGTTCGTGGACAGGAAGCTTCACCCGACGCCGCTTCTGTTCACGAGTCCGATCACCGTTGGCGGGCGCAACTACTCGACGATCGCGTTCGAGACCGATCTCCCGGAGCTCGAAAGCTCCGCGGCGCAGGACAACCCGCCGTTCTGTGACCTCAACACCGGGGCCAACTGTGTGGATCCGCCGGACGGGGCGCCGTTCTACCCGTTCTTCACCACGGGCATCCACGACGGGCTGTGCACCTGGCAGGAGGGCGGCGACTTCATACCAGGCACGATCAACCACTTCGGCGGGAGTGCGCACGCCGAATACGGGTCGTTGCTGCGGGTCGTCGAGCCGATTCCTCCGTTCACCACGAGGTCGAGGATCCAGGACTTCAACAGCGGCGACAGGTCCAACGCCTGTCCCGTCGGCTTGTTCGGACACGGGGGCCGCTGACCCTCGCAGGAGGTACTCGGTCGCAGCCGGGAGCGTGGCACGGATGCCGCGCTCCCTCGCTTCTCCCGGCTGGAGCGGCGCGTTCGGGCTCAGGCGAGGATGTTGACCAGCGAGCGCTCCATCTCGAGCGCCTTGTGCAGCAGCGCGACCTGGGCCGCCTCGCCCGCCGCGGCGGCACTCACTCCGACCGCCGGCACCGATCCGTCAGCAGCCTGCTGCACGGCGCCGTCGAGCACGCCTTGCGCGGCGGTCAGGCCGGTGACCGCAGCGCTTACTCCGGAAATGCTCATGGGCGTGGGCATCGACGCTCCCGGCCCGATCCCTGAGGTTCCCGCGCGCGCCTAAACACTCGTCTAAACGCCGGCGCGTAGATGTGGGCGTTTGCCCGATGTGCGAGGGGTCTTGGCCTGCCACCGTGCTCGAGTCGAGGCAACCGAGCCGAGCCCGTCTCAAAGAAAGGCGAGGAGATGACCGCCATGGGCACACCACACGTTCACTGCATGAGCCAGCTGCCGACCGCGCACGAGCCCGCAGACCGCGAGGGCCGCACCCCAGGGGATGGTCGTCGATCACCGGAAAACCGTGATCTCACCCGCGAGTGCGCCGCGACATCGCTGGCGGGCGGCGGGTCTATGGCAGTAGAGCGATGAGAAATATCCGCGGCGGGAGTCGAAAGAGACACATCCCGTTCGTCTTTTAGACAGGTAGTGAAGAGCGCGAGAGAGGAGCACGGCATGGTCTATCCACACGTCCAATATCAGGGCCCGGCCTATCCGGATCTCCTCCGCGACGCGACCCCGGCGAACCCGCGTGAGCTCGACAGCCGCGTGAGCGACGGCATTCAGGTCCGCCTGCTGTGGCATCCCGGCGATGGCCACCTGTCGGTCGCCGTTCACGACAGCAAGACCGACGACGCGTTCGAGCTGGCCGTCCGCGAGGGCGAGCGCCCGCGCGAGGTGTTTCATCACCCCTACGCCTACGCCGCCGGCCGCCGCGTCCGCTCGATGCGGTCAGGCCCAGCCGCCGATGTCGCGGTCGGTGTACGAGCCTCCGTGTAGCGGGTGCGGGTCGCCGTCGAGCTCGGCGACGAAGCGCTCGGCATCGTCCTGCGGCTCATAGCCAAGCTCCCGGGCGGAGGAGAGGTCCCAGTTCAGCCGAGTGTTGGCCGAGGCGCCGTAGATCACCCGGAAGCCGACCGACGGCGCGGATAGGCAGGCGGCAAACAGCCGGACCGTGTCTCCGAGGCTGAGCCACGTGGCGAGCTCGCGGACCTGGCGGGGGCGTTCGCCGAACGACCCGATGCGCATGCAGATCACCTCCAGGCCGAACTTGTCGGAGTACAGGCTGCCCAGCGCCTCGCCATAGGCCTTGGTCACGCCGTAGAGCGTGTCGGGGCGCGGTGCGTCCCGACCGGTCAGTCTCTGCTCGGCCGGATAGAAGCCGGTGGCGTGGTTGGAGCTCGCGAACACGATGCGCTTGGCCCCACCCCGGCGGGCCCCCTCGAACACGTTGAAAGTGCCGATCAGGTTCGGGCCGAGCAGCTCGTCGAACGAGGCCTCGGTCGGGATCGCGCCGAGGTGGATCACCGCGTCGACGCCGTCGGCCGCGCGCATCACGGCGTCCCGATCGGCCAGGTCGGCCTGGACGAAGCGCTCGTGACCCGCCGGCTCGACCGCGTGCGCATCGGTGAGCACGAGCTCCTCGACGCGCGGATGCAGCCCCTCGCGTAGGCAGGACCCGATCGCGCCGGCGGCGCCGGTGATCAGCAGGCGTCTGGCGATCGTGCTCTCGGGCGCCATTCACGAGATCTTGCCGGGTCGGCGCCCGATCTGCGGCGTCCCTGGGCCGGGTCGGGGACCGGACTAATCTTTGCCGGCCATGGGCGAACCGACGGCAAGGAGCAGGCGGATGCCAACGGTTGAGACGGTCCGCGGGCCGGTGGATGCCGACGAGCTGGGCACGACGCTCATGCACGAGCACATCTTCATCTTGCAGCCGGAAGCGCTTCAGAACTGGGGTCATGCGTTCGGTCCCAGCTACTGGAACGAGCAGGAGCGCCTCGACGACGCCGTGACCAAGCTGGGTGCGGTCCGCGACGCCGGGATCCGCACGATCGTGGACCCGACCGCGCCCGGGCTCGAGCGCTACATCCCGCGCATTCAGGAGCTGGGTGCGAGGGTCGATCGAGACTGGAAAACCCGTCATGGTCCACACCAACGCGGAGGCCCGCACCGGCCTCGACGCGCTCGAGACGTTGACCGGGCACGGCGTGAAGCCCGAGCAGATCGTGATCGCCCACGCCGGAGACAGCAACGACCTCTCCTACCTGCGCGCGATCGCCGACAGCGGGGCCTGGCTCGGGTGTGACCGGTTCGGCATCGAGCACTTCAACTCGCTGGCCGACCGGATCCGGACCCTGCTCGCGCTGTTGGGCGAGGGGTACGGCGGTCGCATTCACCTCTCGCACGACGCCGCCTGCTTCTTGGACTTCATGGTCGGTGATCCGGCGTTCGCGGGCGAGAAGCCCGACTACCTGCTGATCACCAACCAGGTGCTGCCGGCGTTGCGCCAGGAGGGCGTGACCCAGGAGCAGATCGACGAGATGATGATCTCCAACCCGCGCCGATTCCTCGGCGGAGCCGAGGCGGCTCCCGATGCCGGGGCGATGAGGGGCGTCAGCGCGCCGGCCGGCTGACCGCAACCAGCCGCTTGTGGAGCAGCGCGACCTCGGCGGCGTTCTCAGTGAGCTCGATCGCGCTCTGGTAGGCGGCCGCGGCCACATCGTTCCGGCCGAGGCGCCTGAGCAGGTCGGCGCGGATCGCGTGGTAGAGGTAGTAGCGCTCCAGGGGCAGCTTGTCGACGAGGGCGAGGGCAGCGCCCGGGCCGTCGACCTCGGCCACCGCGACCGCGCGGTTCAGCACGACGATTGTGGTGGGCGTGATGGCCATGAGCTGGTCGTAGAGCGCGACGATCTGGCCCCAGTCGGTTGCCGCGGCGCTGGCGGCGTCGCTGTGCACGGCGTTGATCGCGGCCTGGATCTGGTACGGCCCCGGTTGGTCAATCCTCAGGCAACGCCGGACGAGCGCCTGACCTTCCTCGATCAGGTCGCGGTTCCAGAGGCTTCGGTCCTGCTCGGGTAGCGGCACGAGCTCGCCTTGCTGGTTGGTCCGCGCGGCGGTGCGCGCCTGCTCGAGCAGCATCAAGGCCAGGAGCCCGAGCGCCTCGGGCTCGTCGGGCATGAGCTCCGTGACCAGGCGACCCAGCCGGATCGCCTCGCGGGTCAGCTCGCCGCGAATAAGTTGCTCTCCCGAGCTCGCCGCGTAGCCCTCGTTGAAGATCAGGTACACGACGGCCAGGACCGAGGTCAGCCGCTCAGGCAGGTCGGCCTCGCTCGGGACCCGGTAGGGGATCCGCGCGTCGCGGATCTTTCCCTTCGCACGGACCAGTCGCTGCGCCATAGTCGACTCAGGGACGAGGAACGCCCGGGCGATCTCCGGCGTGGTCAGCCCACCCAAAAGGCGGAGGGTCAGCGCCACCTGGGCGTTGCGCGCCAGAGCGGGGTGACAGCAGGTGAAGATCAGACGCAGCCGGTCGTCCCGCACGGGGCTCTCCTCGGCCGGTTCCTCGCGGGCGTGGAGGAGTGCCGCCTGGGCGTGACGGTCATCGCGTGAGGACTCGCGGCGCAGGCGATCGATCGCGCGGTTACGAGCGGTGGTGATGATCCATCCGGCCGGCGCTGGCGGCAGGCCGCTGTCCGGCCAGCGCATGACGGCCGTGGCGAACGCGTCCTGGACCGCTTCCTCGGCGGTGTCGAGGTCGCCGAAGACACGGGCCAGGACGGCCACCGCTCGCCCGTACTGCTCGCGAAACACACGCTCGATCTCCTCGTGCGTGACAACCGGCACGCGCAGTCAATCCTCGAGTTCGCCCTGGAACGGCCGCACCTCGATCGGCAGGGTCGTGGCCCGTGCGAGCTTGCGTGCCCAGCCCAGCGCTTCGTCGAGGCTGGTTGCCTTGATGATGGTCAGGCCGCCGATGTGCTCCTTGCCCTCCGCGTAGGGCCCGTCGATCATCGCCAGCTCGTCGCTGCGAGGATCGATGACCGTCGCGCTGCTCGGCGCATGCAGCCCGCCCGAGAACACCCACGCGCCGGCCTCGCGCATCTCCTCGTTGACCGCCTGGACATGGCGTGCGATCCGCTCGAGCACGTCCGCAGGCGGCGGGTCGCCGTCGGGTTGGTAGACGCTGAGCAGGTACTGCTTCATCGTCCGCTCCTCTCCGGCTCGTAGGTGGCGAGCAGAACGCCCTTGCTCGTGGTCACGCATTCGGTGAGCCGCAAGGTTGCCTGGACGCCCTCGGGGAACAGGCGCCGGCCGCTGCCCAGAACCACGGGCGTGATGCTCAGCAGATACTCGTCGATCGCATCGGCGGCCATCAGCGACGCGATCAGGACCCCACTGCCCATGATCACGAGGTTGGTGGGCGACTTCTCCTTGAGCTCGGCCACGGCGGCCGGGACGTCGCCGTGCAGCAGCGTCGAGTTCGGCCACTCAAGCTGCGTCTCCGAGTTGCTCGAGGCGACGAACTTGTGGGTGTCGTTGAGCGAGTCCTTGAACGGGCCGCCCCGGACATTCCAGGACGAGAGCAGCTGATCGTAGGTGCGACGACCGAACAGAAACGCACGATCCTCGCCCATGCGCTCGCCCATCTTGGCGACGGTCGCCTCGTCGCCGTACGGGATTCCCCAGCCGCCATACGCGAATCCATCCCGCGTGTCCTCATCCGGCCGGCCTGGACCCTGCATCACGCCGTCGAGCGTCACGGCGTTCGTCACGACAACTTTGCCCATCTGAGTGTCCTTTCGTGTTCGGCCTTTCACCCCCTACACGAATGGGGCGGGCCCAAATCGACAGCGGTTTGCTCAGAGACTTCTTCAGGTCCTCTTCGGCGCCCGAGCCATCATGGTCAGGCGATGAAGAACACGCTCGCGATCCTCTTGAAGCCGATCATGTGGGGTTGGGCGGTGTGCCTGACCGACGGCCGCGAGCTCGCGCGCTTTTACGGCCCGGGCGCCCGGTGGCGTGCTCTTCATTACGTCCGGGCCAGCGTCATCTAGCCGATGGTTCCGTAGCCGTCCCTCCGGGTAGTCCCGTTCCATGCTTCTAATCGTCGGGGTTGTCCTGCTCATCATCGCGATCGCGGGCGGGGTAATCATTCATCCGGTCCTGTTCGTGATCGCGATCCTGGCGCTCGTCGCCTTCTTCTTCGGCCGTCGCTAACCGCCCCGGGCGACCCGGCTTGCCACGGTTAGACGCCGTCGACGTCTGGTCCCCGCATGGCTAGTTTCGATGGGGGTGGATATGAGACGCCCGAGGAAGCGGCACGCGGACTCTGGCTTTCCCTTGAACGCCGGACTCCAGCGGAAATTTGGAGCGAGCGCGCAGCATGGGATGGTGGCATCGATAGCTTCGTGCGCGGTGCGGCAAGCTGCCTAGACCAGATGACAAGCTGAGCTCCGACCGGCCGGTGCGCTCGCAGTTCTGGTTCGCTACCGCTCACCGTCCCAGTAGTCGAGGTCCGGGGTGCGCCGGATCACGTGATCGAGCGCGTCGTTTTGGCGGCCCCAGACGCCCATCTTGTCGCTGTCGGGATATTCGATGATGCCGAACTCGTGCTTGTTGGAGAAAAAGCCGACCCGCGCGGCGTTGTCGCTCGCGTTGTGGACTCGGTGCGCTCCGTCGGGACCCACTAGGAAACAGACGACATCGCCCGGCTCCAGGGTCTGTTCGCCGTTGGGCGTCCGAACCGTGGGCGTTCCGGAAACGACGAGCAGCCACTCCTCGTCGCCCCAGTGGAAGTGATAGGGGCAGATCGCCTCGCCCGGTGGCAGGTCATATACGGTCATCGCGAGGCGAGACGCTCCGAACCGCGGCGCGAGTTGCGCGGATTGCACGCGGTATCCGGGCGGATCATTTTTGTCGGCGATTGTCTCGTCGCGGAAGAGGTTGAACGTATCCATGGGAGACGACTCGCGTTGGGTCAGCTGACAGCGGTGATGCGGAGTCGCCGCACGCCCTTGGGAGTGCTGACCTCGACGACCTGACCGACGGCACCGCCGTTTAAGGCTGCGCCGATGGGCGATTCGACCGACAGCGCGCCCTCGGACGGGTTGGCGTCATGGGAGGCGACCAGGCGAACGCTCTGAGCCTTGCCGCTTCGCTCGTCCTCGAAGGTGACGGTCGCGCCGAAGCGGGCGGTGCCGTCGGTTCCCGCGCCGGCCTCGACCACCTCGGCGTTGAGCAGCCGCTCACGCAGGCGCAGGATCTGGGTCTCCAGACGGCCCTGTGCGTCCTTGGCGGCGTGGTACTCGGCGTTCTCCTTCAGATCGCCCCACTCGCGGGCGGTCTTGATCTGTTCGACGATCTTCGGGCGCTCCTCGGTCTCGAGGCGGTGCAGCTCCGCGCGGAGCTCCTCTACGCCCTCGGCGGTCATGAGTCTGCTTTCAGCCATCCAGGCGTCTCCCTTCTCTAGCGTTAACGGCGGTTCCGCTGACGGTGCTCCGGCCAGAAACCGCCAGGCTGAACTTTCCTCCCGGCGCCCGTCCCACACGCGGGCCCCTGCAGCCTCCGAGGATACCCGGCTTGTGTGCGCAGAACGGACTTCGCACCGGGCATATCCTTGACCGCATGAGGATTGGTGCTGCCGCACGGTGCGGCCTGTTGGCGTTGCCGGTTGCGCTGGCCGGTTGTGGCGCAAGCCACCGCTCTGCGCCGCCGCCGGCACCGATCCCACGACACTTCGTTACGGAATCCCGGGCCTCCCAGTTGGTCCAGATGCGCCGAACCAACGGGGCCACGTGGCAGACCGTGGTCGTGCGCACCGACGGCACCGGCTACGTGGCGATCTTCATCGGCGAGCGAGGGGGCAACCCTCACAAGAGCTTCCAGCTCGGAGGGCGCGAGCTGGGCCAACTGGAGCACCTCGCTGCGATCGCCAGGGAGACGCCCGAGAAGCCCTACTTCGGTACCCCTCCGCCGTCGACCGTCTACATCATCTACGTGCGACATCACACCATCCAAGTGGGCACGGGGCACGAGCCGCACCAGCTGACCCCTCTGACCGGGATCCTCAGCGGGCTGATCGATCAGTACTCGTGACGCCCAGCCGTCTTATGAGAGCGGCCGTCTGAACCGCGCCGAGCGGTCACACAGGTCGGTGAACCCCGCGGAAATCCCACGGCCCTGACCACTGAAACAGCGCATCGGCCGAAGGGATCCACGACAGGAGCGTCCCGCTATCCTCGGGTGCGAGCGCGCGCCGCCGCACCGCGTTAGGGGAGCCCGGCGTGCGGGACCTCGACGGCCGTGGTCAGCAGGACTGCCTCGCGCGACTCGCGCCGGTTGGTCTCGAGGAAGTCGGGGGCTCCGCATACGAGCAGAGTGCGGCCGTCCTCGCCGCCCAGCGCACAGGCGTAGCAGCCCAGTCCTTCTGGGGTGTGGATCTCGTCGACGATCTCGCCGCCGGGCGCGATCCGGATGCAGCGACCCCCGGCCTCGTCGGCCGACCAGATGTGGCCCTCTGCGTCCAGGGTGCAGCCGTCTGGTCCGATGGTCATCTTCGGCAGCATCTCCTGGAGCGGGCCGAGTTCTGGGGTCGGCGCCAGCTGGGCCCATACGCGCCGGTCGGTCAGCGAGCCATCGCTCTGGATCGTGAACGCGGTGTACCGACAGCCCGCCGTCTCACCGACGATCAGCGTGCCGCCATCCGGCGTGATCACCGAGCCGTTGGGGAACATCATCTCGTCGGCGGCGAGGGTGGCCGCGCCGTCGGGGTCGACCCGCATCAACGGTGCCAGCTTGGGGTCGGCGAACGCCATCAGGTCAAACCCGAAGCAGCCGACCCATGCGCGGCCGCTCGTGTCGACGACCATGTCGTTGAGCGGGCTCTCGGTGAACGAGCCGAGTTCGGCGTGCGTCGATGCGTTGCCCTGCTCGTCGCGCCGCAGGATCCGCTGATCCTTCATCGAGACGATCAGCAACGATCCGTCGGGGAGCCAGCCCAGGCCCGAGGGCTGGTTCTCGACCTCGACCACAAGGTCTTCGCTCCCGTCGGTTCCGACCGTGTACACGGCCTGGCGATAGAAGTCCGAGACCCACCAGCGGCCGTCGTGCCAGCGGGGTGCTTCGAAGAACGCGCCGCCTTCGCGCAGCGGGATGAGGGTGCGATCTGGCATGCGGGCACCCTATGTGATCGGGTCGAGCGCCGGGCTGTCCGGCGAGGCTGGTTGCATCGAGGTGTGAGCAGCACCGACTGGGTGGACTGGCATCGCGACTACGAGGATCCGGCCTCGGCGCTCAGCCGGCGCCTAAGGGTGGTACAGGATCGGCTCCGGCGCGCGCTACCCATCCGCCCCCGGAAGCCGGTCAGAGTGATCAGCCTGTGCGCCGGGCGGGGAGACGATCTGATCGCGGTGCTGCGCGAATATCCATGCGCCGGCCTGGTCCGGGCCCGTTTGGTCGAGCTCGATCCACGGAACGTCGAGGCGATGTCGGCGTCGGCCGAGTCGGCGGGGCTCGAGTTGGAAATCGTGCGGGGCGACGCAGCCGAACCGAGCCTGTACGCGGGGGCGGTCCCGGCCGACGTGGTGTTGCTGTGTGGGGTGCTCGGCAACATCTCCGAGCGGGACGTGCGATTAACGATCGCTTCGCTACCGCAGCTGTGCCGGACCGGGGGAACGGTGATCTGGACTCGTAGCCGGCGGCCCCCCGATCTCACGCCGCGGGTCCGGCGATGGCTCGCCGCGTCTGGCTTCTCGGAGCTCGCGTTCGTGGCGCCCCCCGAGGTGCTGTTCAGCGTTGGAGTCGCTCGCTTCGATGGCCAGTCCCAGCCTCTCGGCTCGCGGCGGCTGTTCACCTTCGAGTGAGGAGTGACTGCACCGAGCGCTGGAATGCGGCAGTGGTGAAGCACTGAGGCTCGGCGAAGTCCTCGAGCGCGATCGCGTGATCCAGCTGGCGTCGCCGGCACTCCTGCGTCCTTGCCTCGCTCGATCCGGCGCTCGCCGGCCACGCACCCCGGGCTCTTGAGACAACCTCCTAGCGCGGTGTAGGTTCCGCCTGTCGCATCGTCGAGGAGCGAGACGAACCAATGAGCACCAGCGAGACGGTCGGCGCCGCACCGGCGCCTGTCACACCCGGGAGGGGACTGCGCCGCGAGCTGCGCTTCTGGGAGGCGATCGCGCTGTCGATCGGGATCATGGCCCCGACCGCGGCGATGGCGCTGAACGGGGTCGCCCCGGCCGGCCTGATCGGCCGGGCGGTTCCGCTCGCGTTCATCTTCGCGACGATCGGGGTGCTGTTCGTCTCCTACGGGTTCATCCGCCTCTCGCGTTACTTCAGCCACGCCGGCTCGGCGTTCGCGTTCTCGGGGATAACGCTCGGTCCGCAGGCCGGGTTCTTCGCAGGCTGGGCGCTGCTCGGCACCTACGTCGCGTTCTGCTGCGCCTCGACCGCCGAGGCCGGAACGTTCGGGGTGGCCTTCCTCAGCGGCATCCACGTCGACAAGTCGGCCGACTACCTCGTGATCGCGCTGATCGCCGCAGTGCTGATCGCGTTTCTGGCCTTCGGCGACATCCGGGTGGCCACCCGTTCGCTGCTCGGGATGGAGGGCATCTCGGTCACGCTGATCGTGATCCTGATGGTGGTGATCGTGGTCAAGCTGATCGGTGGGTCCTCGCCCCACGGACAGACGATCACGGCGAACGTGTTCAAGCTGCCGAGCGGCACGTCGTTCTCCGCGGTGGCCGGCGCTGCGGTGTTCGGCTTCCTGTCGTTCGGCGGCTTCGAGGGCGCCGCGTCGCTCGGCGAGGAGACCGATAACCCCCGGCGCGAGATCCCGCGGGCCATCCGCAACGCGGTGATCGGATGCGGGATCTTCTACATCCTGTGCATCCTGGTCCAGACGTGGGGCTTCGGCGCCAACGCGGGGGGCGCCAAGGCGTTCTCAACCTCGGCGGCGCCGCTCGGCGATCTCGCCCACGGCTACGTCGGTTCGTGGATGGAGGACGCGATCAACTTCGGGGCGACGATGAGCGCGTTCGCCAGCGGCCTGGCCGCCACGGCTGCCGGCGCGCGGATCCTGTTCGCGCTGAGCCGTCACACGCCGTGGGAGCGCGCGCTCGGCACGACGAGCACCCGCACCGGCGCGCCGGCGGGCGCGCTCGTGGTGGTGCTGACGATCGGCGTAGGCGCGATCGTGGTTCAGCGGATTGCCGGCGTCTCGGCCGTGAACGCGTTCTTCTATCCGGGAACGCTCGGCGTGCTGTGCATGCTCGTCGCCTACATCGTCACCAACACGGGGGCGATCCGGTACCTGTTCATCGCCGCCCGCCGCGCGCCACTGTGGGAGATCGTGTTCCCGCTGATCGGAATCGCGTTCGTGATCTACACGATCTACAGGAACGTGCACGGCGTGCCGTTCCCGTACGACCGGTTCCCGTACTGGGTGGCCGGGTGGCTGCTCGTCGGGCTGGTCTTCATCGTGTTGGCGCCGGCGTTGGCCCGCCGGATCGGGGAAGGGCTCACCCGCGACGCCGGACTCGACGCGCCGGCGCCGGCCGGCGACTAACCGCCCGCAACCCGGCCGCGGCTGAGCTCTAGCCGAAGATCTCGATGCGGGCCCGACCGGCCGCCTTGGCCCGGTAGGAGGCCGCGTCGGCGTCGGCCAGCAGAGCATCAGGATCGTCCCCGAGCGCGATTCCGATGCTCGCGGTCAGGTGGTGCTCCATGCCGCCGGTAATGAGCGGCAGCTCGATCGCGTCCTGGAGGCGCTGACCTACGGCCAGCGCGGCCTCCACGTCGATGCCCTCGCACACCGCGACAAACTCGTCGCCCCCGAACCGCGCGATCGTGTCGCCGGGCCGTACTGCGGTGTGCAGCCGCCTGGCGATCTCGACCAACACGTTGTCGCCGGTGGCGTGTCCGTGGGCGTCGTTGACCTGCTTGAAGTTGTCCAGGTCGACGAACAGCGCGGCGGTGGCGCCTGGTTCGCGGCGGGCCAGCGCGTGTTCCAGGCGGTCGCGCAGCAGCGTGCGGTTGGCCAGGCCGGTGAGGGGATCATGGAGCGCCTCGTAGCGCGTTCGCTCCTCGCTGCGCAGCCGGGCCAGTGCGGTAGCGAGCGTGTTCGCGACGGCGCGCGCAAAACCGAGCTCGGTCAGGTTCAGGGAGCGGGTGGGGGAGAGGAGCAGTTCCGCGCGGTCGCCGACGGGCAGGCGCACTTCCGATTCGGACACGGATCCGGATGCGGCAAGCTCCGCGCCGTCGGCGAGGGCCAGCTCTGCGCCCTCGATCGGCAGCAGCGTGCGGAGCAGCGCGATCGCCTGACCGGCCAGGTCCGCCGGATCGGCGCCACCGAGGGCGCGCTCGCCGATTGCCGCCAGCGCGAGCAGGCGGGCCTCGGCGGCACGGCGCTCGGAGACGTCACGACCGACCGCGAGGAGGATCGGGCCGCCCGTGGTCTCGAGGATGCCCCAGCTCATCTCGCCGACGAACTCCGAGCCGTCCCGGCGCAGGCCCCAGGCCGCGGTCGAGAAGCGCAACGGGTGCTCGGTGGCGAAGTACAGCTCCATGTTGCGGACGTAGCGCTCGCGCACCCGGGCAGGCCAGAGCGTCTGCACGGGCTGCCCGAGCAGCTCCTGACGGGGATAGCCGAACAGCTCCTCGGCCAATGCATTGACGAACACGATCCGTCCGGCACGGTCGGCGGCCACCACGGCGTCGGGCAGCCGCTCCAGGATCGCGGCCGGCGCGACGAGCAAGTTCCCTAGCCCCTCGTCTCCGCGGGCGCCCCCCGCCTTCCCCACGTGTTCTTCTTCCATGACCTCCGGTCCCAGCGTACAACGGCGAGACCGGATTTCCGGCACATTGGACGTCTATCCGGGTCCGGATGTGTGCGATCAGGGAACTGGCGCATCGTGGCTACAGGTGTGAAACATTTCGCGTCGTGCCGAGAGGCCACGTCCTGCGGCGTCGGGTTTGCGCGAGCGCGTGCTCGGTTGCGGCCGTGTGCGTGCTCGGCCTGATCACCGTGGCCGGCGCGAGCGCCGCGCCCAGCTTCAGCGCCCACGGCAGCGCCCAACAGGTGTACGTCACGGGCCTGGCGCCGAACGCGCAGATGTCGTTGATCACCCCGGCCGGGACCACGCTCTACACCCAGCAGGCCGACTCGCTCGGGGGCCTGCTGTTCCGAAACGTGCCGCCGGGCAGCGGCTATCGAGTCCGCCTGGCCTCGAGTGGGGAGCAGTCCGGGCCGATCACCGTTCACTCCGACGCGGCCGCGCCGTGGGACCCCGGCATCTACAACCAGTCGATCCCGGACAACGGGTACACGTACCTGACCACGCGAGACGGCACCCAACTGGCCATCGACGTGCACCCGCCGACCAGCCCGGCCGGCGAACCGGGACTGCCGCTCGGACTGCCGGTGCCGCCGGGCCTGCCCTCTGGCTCCGGGCTACCGCTGCCGCTCCCGTCCCTGCCGCTCCCGCCCGGCCTGCCGAACCCGCCCGGCCTGCCGAAGCCGCTGGCCAAGAAAGCGCACGCCAGCGTGCCGTTTGTGCCTCCGTACCCGACCCTGATCGAGTACTCGGGCTACGGCTACGCCGATCCCTCGGGACCGGTCAACGGCATCGCGGTGCTGGCCAACCTGATGGGCTTCGCCGTGGTCGACGTCAACATGCGCGGCACCGGGTGCTCGGGCGGGGCCTACGACTTCTTCGAGCCGCTGCAGAACCTCGACGCCTACGACGTGATCGAGACGATCGCCCACCAGCCGTGGGTGCTCGGGCACAAGGTCGGGATGATGGGCATCTCCTACGGCGCGATCAGCCAGCTGTTCGCCGCGCAGCTCGACCCGCCCGACCTCGAGGCGATCTCGCCGCTGTCGACCATCGACGCCACCGCGACGACGCTGTACCCGGGCGGGATCCTCAACACCGGCTTCGCGGTCGCCTGGGCGCAGCAGCGCCAGCAGGAGGCCGAGCCGGCCGGGCCGAACAGCGGCCAGCCGTACGCCTACACCCAGATCCAGAACGGCGATCAGACCTGCAAGGCCAACCAGACCCTGCATGGCGAAGCGGCCAGCCTGATGGGCAAGATCCGCGGCAACTCCCACTACAACGCCCCGGTCGCCGATCCGCTCGACCCGGTCACGTTCGTGAACAAGATCAAGGTGCCGACGTTCATGGCCTGTCAGTGGGAGGACGAGCAGACAGGCGGTCACTGCCCCGATCTGGCCGAGCATTTCACCGGCACCAGGCGCAAGTGGTTCACGTTCACCAACGGGGCGCACGTCGACTCACTCGACCCGTACACGTTCGATCGCTGGTACGACTTCCTGGAGCTGTACGTCGCCCACCAGGCGCCGATCCTCAATCAGGCCGTGATCCGGGCCGCCGCGCCGGTCATCTACCAGCAGGCGCTCGGGCTGCCGCAGAGCGACATCGTCACTCTCCCGCCCGACCCGATCCAGACCGAGCCGACCTACCAATCGGCGCTCGCGGCGTTCGAGGCGCTGCCCGAGATCCGGGTGCTGTTCGACAACGGCGCCGGCCGGTCCCCGACAGGCCAATCGACCGCCGGAGATCCCTATCCGGGGTTCGAGCAGTCGTTCTCGAAGTTCCCGATCCCGGGCACGAAGGCCCGCTTCTGGTATCTCGCCCGGGGTGGAGCACTGCGTAACGCTCCGCCACTTAGAAAGGGCATCAACCGTTACAGGTCAAACGCCAAGGCGACGTCGCTCACCGACTACGGGACCAACACCGGCTCCGGGGGCCTGTGGGGCAACGCGTCGCAGTGGCAGTGGCGGTGGCAACAGAACCCGCCGGGCACCGCGGTGTCCTACGTCTCCGCGCCGCTCAAGGCGAACACCACGGTGATCGGCGCCGGCGCGGTTCACCTCTGGGTGCGCTCCTCGACCCCCAACGTCGATCTGCAGGCCACGGTCAGCGAGGTGCGACCCGACGGCAACGAGACGTTCGTACAGAACGGGTGGCTGCGGGCCAACGAGCGCAAGCTGGCCACCGGCACCGACGACATCCTCCATCAGAGGAGCACCCTGCTCGATCCGATTCCGAGCATGCTGACCTCCGATGTCAGCCCGATGCCCAAGGGCCGGTTCGTCGAGGTGGTCATCCCGCTCTACTACGAGGGACACGCGTACCGGGCCGGCTCGCGGATCAGGGTGACGATCGCCGCGCCCAACGGCACTCAGCCGATCTGGTCGTTCGGCGAGACCGAGCCCAGCGGGACCTCCACGGTGTCGATCGCGTTCTCGAAGAAGATGCCGTCGAGCCTGGTCCTCCCGGTGGTCCCGGGCGTCACCGTCCCGACCGGCTACCCGGCGTGCCCGAGCCTGCGCAACGAGCCGTGCCGCCCGTACGCGGCGCTCGCCAATCGCACGGCGCGCGGCTGAGCCAAACGCCGGCTCACGCCGCCGAAGAACCAGGGGCCAGGCCGTGACGGAACGCGTAGGCGACGGCCTGCGCCCGGTCGCGCGCGCCGGTCTTTCCGTACAGGTGGTTGACGTGGCTCTTGACCGTGGTCTCCGTTACGGATAGGCGCTCGGCGATCTCGGCATTCGAGAGACCCTCCGCTATCAGTGTCAGAACCGTCGCCTCCCGAGGCGTGAGGCCGTCGGGGAGAGCGGCCTGGTCGGGCGGTGACCATTGCAACGGGGCCGTGCGGGCGATCGCCTTGACCAGGTGGTGTTGCACGGCGGGATCGATCGACGCCTCTCCCCTGACCGCGGCGCGCAGCGCGTCGGCGATCTGCTCGCTCGTCGCATCCTTGGTCAGGAATCCGCAGGCTCCGGCCCGCAATGCCTGGATGACGCTGTGGTCGTCGGCGTAGGTCGTCAACACCACGACCTTGGTCGGAAGCCCGCGCTCGGTGATGCGGAGCGTCGCCTCGACGCCGTCGCACCGCGGCATCCGAAGGTCCATCAGCACAACGTCCGGCCTGAGCTCTTCGGCGAGCGCGAGCGCTTGCTCGCCGTCCTGAGCCGTGCCGGCGATCTCGACGCCGGGCATCAGGCCGAGCACCATGGTCAGGCCTTCGCGCACCACACGTTGATCGTCCGCGATCAGCACGGTGGTCGGCCGCTCGGTCACGCCGGGATCCACAGCTCGACCTGGAACCCGTCGCGGGTGGGGCCGGCGTCGAGGCGACCGCCGAGCAGCTCGGCGCGCTCGCGCATGCCGGTGAGCCCGTAGCCACCGCCGGCCGCCGCCGCGTCGGTCGACCCCGGATCGGCGGGGGTGGCGGCGTGGTCGCTGACGGTCAGGCGTGTTCCGCCCGCCTCGTAGTTCAAGCGCAGCTCGATCCGGTCAGCCCGGGCGTGTTTGAGGACGTTGGTGAGCGCCTCCTGTGCGACGCGGTACAGGGTCAAGGACGTCTCGGAGTCGAGCGGGCGCGCCACGCCGGCGATCTCCAGCCGTGCCGGGACCCGGGAGTCGCGTTCGAAGTCGGCGGCCAGCTGCTCGAGCCGGTCGGCCCCGGGCGGATCGTCGTCGCGAAGGGCGGCGATCGCTCGGCGAGCTTCCTCCAGTCCGGCTCGGGCCAGGTGATGCGCACGATCCAGTGCGGGGGAGAGGCGCCCGTTGGCATCGGGCTGAGTCGACAGGATTCGGGCACCCTCCAGCTGGAGCATCAGACCAGATAGGGAATGGGCCAGCACGTCGTGCATATCGCGGGCGAGCCGGCTGCGCTCGCGCAGCATCGCCGCCTCGGCTTCGGCGTGGCGCGATGACTCGAGTTCGAGCAGCAGTCTGCGGGTCTCCTCGTGGGCCTCGGTCGCGTTCCGGGCCAGGCGGGCGACCAGATAGAAGGCCGCGATGCCGATTTCGGTCGCGATGATGGCCGCCCCGCTGCGGTCGACGTGAACCGCCGCGAGAACGAACGCCAACATGGCCAGCCCGGCCGCCGCGAGCGACCGCCGGTCCGGCAGGCGCATGGCCGCGACGGCCGTGGCCACGAACAGGCCGGCCGCGCCGGCGCCCGTGCCCTGCAGCCAGACGAGCGCGACGGAGCCCACGATCATGCCGCCGAGCGCGCCGAGGGTGCCACGCGGGTCGGCGCGCCCGAGCGCTACCGCGGCCGAGGCGAGGAGCACGATCAGCGACAGCGTGACGCCGAGGCCCTGTCCGGTGAGCCCGGGCGCCGGGGTCTGGACGATCGACAGGGCGCACACAACCACGATCACGACCACGCCGAGCCGTCGAACCCACCGCAGGGCTCCGTCAACGGTGTGAGGTCGCTCGGAGGGGCCGCCGCCCATGAACGAAATGTATGCGCGTAGGCGTCCGCTGTCATCGGCGCCGGGGTGGAGGGCCGAAGCCGGGGCGATCTCCAACCGGGGAATGAGGCGAGCTCATGCCCGGGCGCGACTGAACTCGGCGGTCGAAGATCGATCCGTACGCCGATGACAGGGGGACGCCCGCACCGTAGCTTGCCCGGCGCGATGACCGCAGCCGCTTCGAAACATCCGCGACCACACTTCGAGACCGATACGCCCGAGCCGCCGCCGGTCATCGTGCGCGGGCTCCGCCACGCCTATGGCGCGTCCGAGGTCCTGCACGGAATCGAGCTCCAGGTCGAGCCGGGGGAGATCTTCGCCTTGCTCGGACCCAACGGCGCAGGCAAGACGACCACGCTCGAGATCCTCGAGGGATTCTGCGTGCGCACCGATGGCGAGGTCGGGGTGCTGGGCGCCGATCCGGGCCGGGCGGGTCGAAGCTGGCGCGCGCGGATCGGCGTGATGCTCCAGGAAAGCCGCCCCGAGCCCGAGCTCACAGTTCGCGAGTGCCTGACGCTCTACGCCGGCTACCACGCGCACCCGCGGCCGGTCGAGGACACCCTCAGGCAGGTCGGACTGGCCGACCTGGCGCCGCGCCGCTGTGGCGCCCTGTCCGGAGGAGAGCAGCGCCGGCTCGATCTCGCGCTGGCTCTGATCGGCGATCCCGAGCTGTTGTTCCTCGATGAGCCGACGACCGGGCTCGACCCCGCGGCGCGCCGGGCCACCTGGGCGCTGGTCGAGGAACTGCGCCGGCTCGGCACGACCATCGTGTTGACCACGCACTACATGGAGGAGGCCGAGCGGCTGGCGGACCGAATCGCGGTGATCACGCGCGGACGGATCGTCGCGACCGGCACCCCGCGAGCCCTGCGGGCCGCGTCATCGGCGGAGACCGAGATCAGCTTCACGGTTCCGCCGGGCGTTCGGGTGGCCGACCTCCCGACTGACCTGGCCATCACCACGATCCATCGCGACGGCCGAGTCCGCTTCCAGCGCGCCCGGCCGGTGCCGGCCCTCTTGTCACTCGCCGGCTGGGCGGCCGAACGAGGTTACGACCTGCGCGATCTCCAAGTTCGGCGACCCACGCTCGAGGACGTCTACCTCGAGCTGACCACCGGCCGCGATGGCCCGGGAGAGCACTGACATGGTCCGACTCGTACTCCACCAGGCGCGCTACGACCTGCTCACCTTCGCGCGCAACCGGCAGTGGCGGTTCTTCACCGCGGTGCTGCCGCTGATCTTCCTGGTCATCTTCGTCAGCGTGTTCGGCAACGACCGGATCGGTCCCGAGCACGTCAAGGCGTCCACCTACTACGTACCCGGCATTGCCGCGCTCGCCGTGCTCAGCGCGGCGTTCTCGAACCTCGTGATGGCGGTCACGGCACAGCGCGAGCTCGGGGTGCTCAAGCGCCGCCGGGCCACGCCCGCGCCGGCCGCGGCGATCGTGGCCGCGCGCGCCCTGGCCACGCTGGTCGTCTCGCTGGTGGTCACCACGATCGTGATCGCGGTGGGCGTCCTGGCCTACGGCGTCCACCTCGATCCCGGCTCGATCGGCCCGCTGGCGCTGGCGGTAACCGTCGGGTCGCTCGCGCTGGTCTGCGTGGGCTATGCCGTATCCGTCTGGGTGGGCTCGGCGGACGCGGCGCAACCGGTGGTGCTGGCGCTGACCCTGCCGTTGTCGTTCATCTCCGGCGTGTACATCCCGTCGCTGCAACTGCCGGCGACGCTCAGACACATTGCCCAGGCCTTCCCGGTGCAGCACGTCGTTGCGGCGCTCGGCCGCGGCTTCCTCCCGGGCACGCACGGCATCGCCTGGGGAGATCTCGCGATCGTGGCCCTCTGGGGAGTCGTCGGGCTGGCCGTCGCGCTGCGGCGCTTCCGGTGGAGCCCGGCCCAGGGCAGGGCGTAGTCACTCCAACCCTACGAACAGGAGCAATCATGTCCAGCTCGACGATCGAGACACGCACCCGGCCCGGACACTGTCCCACTCACGGCGCCGTCACCGCCACCAAGTCCGTGCCCAAGCTGCGCTTCCCATTCCTAGTGTGGGCGGTGCGGCGCCAGCTGGCGTTGCGCGGACCGTACCGCTGCCCGACCTGCGGACAGACGGCACAGTGAGAGCATTCGATCAGCAGGTCGGCTGCGGGGTGAGGTCGGTGGCCGGGCACACCGGCAGGACCATCGGCGGACGCGGTGACTGGGTGAAGTCGAAGTCGGCGGAAAGGTCGCCGAGGATCGGGCTGTTCTCGCGCACGTCGGGCCGGGGATCCGGGCGCCCGTCGGTAGCCGGATCGAGCCGCTGGCCGCCCAGGAAGTCGTCCTCGATGAACTTGTTGTAGGCGTCGTGGCTGAGCGTCTGGGAATCGATCATGCCCGCTCTGGCGTAGGGGCTGATCACGATGCCGGGGACGCGCAGGCCGTAGCCGTTCACGTCGGCGACCGGCGGGATCACGTGGTCGTAGAAGCCGCCCCAGTCATCCCAGGATAGGAAGATCGCCGTGCTGTCCCACTCCGGGCTTTGCATGATCGCGTTGATCAGGCCGGTCACGTAGGTCTGCCCGGCACTGACCAGTGCGGTGGGATGCTCGGACACCTTGCCGTTGGGGTCGATCCACGACACGGACGGGAGCGTGCCCGTCCTGGCCGCGGCGAAGAAGTTCGAAAGTGACGTGATGTCACCGAGCTGGCCGTCCTGCGCGACGTCGGTGAACGACGGCAGCGGATTCCAGATGCCCGGTGTCTTCGGGCCCTGCTGGACCGGAGCGCAGGTCATGGCGGCGTCGTCCTCGCAGTCGGGCTCGGTGCCCTGGAACACGTAGTAACCCCAGCTCACGTTCTGCTGGTGCAGTAGGTAGGTCATGTCGGTCCAGGCGTAGTGGTCGGCGCCGTCGGACGAATTGGGGTTCTGGAGCGCGTTCGTACATGAGGACGGGTTGAGGGGATCGGTGCAGAACGCCGACCACTCCGAGACCTGGAACAGATGCTCGGGCAGGCTCCACGACGCGTTGGGCTCGTACATGTGGTCCTGGAGCACGTAGTTCTTGGCGTAGGCCCAGTAGTTGGGTATCTCGCCGCCATCGTGGTAGCCCATCACGTCCACGCATTGGGCGTGGGTCTGGGTCGTGCACGGGCTGCAATTCGGGTCGTTGCTGGTGCAGCTCTGTCCCTTCTCTTCCTGACCCACGAAACCATCCATCTGACAGCCGGCGCGGCCCGCCGGGTCGGCGCAGTCCATGTCGGCGGTGGCATTTGCCGCGCCATGGGGACCGCCGTAGTTCTTGTCGTTCGTGTCGTGGAACGGCCGCACGCAACCACCGTTGACCGGGTCCGGCTCGCACGGCACCGTCCCCGGATTGCCGGCCAGGCCGGGAATGCCGGCGGCGCCGGGGAAGGTCCCGAAGTACTGGTCGAACGAGCGGTTCTCCTGCATGATGATCACGACGTGCTTGATCTTGAAGATCCCCTTCACCGTGACGCTCACCGCAGGTGAGTAGGAGTTGATGTTCTTAGGACTCCAGCTCAGGAAGGCCCTCAGTTCGTAAGTGCCCTCGGCGGAGAACGCATAGTTGATCGCGAAGCTGGAACTCGGTCCGAGCACACCCTGCGCCACCGGTTGCCATCCGCTCGGCCCGAGCTGCTGTATTACCACCGTGCGGCCGGCGTGATACGGCGCTACGGTGCCCGAGAACGTGACCTGGTCTCCTGGCGCAGCCCGCGTCTCGGATGCGCTCAGCCCGACCAGCGCCTGGACCCGCTGGTGCACGGTCCGGCTGCGAAAGCCGTGCGCGGTCACGTACCACCAGCGATTGCCGTCGAGGCGGACCTGCATCGAATAGCGTCCCGCGTGGTCGGTCCGCGTAGCAGCGGTGGCGTGGAAGTGCTTTTGCCCCGGCAGACGCCGCCAGAGCAGGACGAGCGCGTGCCCGTGTCGCGGTCCGGACAGCCGCCCCGAGATCACTACCGGCTGGCCGTCGGTCGACGGGTTGGGAGCGCTGGCGATGGTCAGGCAGCGAGACGTACGGTGGCTGCGGCAGGCAGGCCTGCGTGGCACCGCAGCCGAACTCACCGACGTCAGACACACCCCGGCGGCGATGACCAGGATCGGCCAGACGAACGGTGATGACAGTCGCGATCGGCGCGGCATGCTCTCCTCCCCGGAGTAGGTGGGGCGTGGTGAGTCCGGCCGCTCGCGTTAACCCAGCGAGCGGCGGGGAGTTGCGCGGCGTTAGCATCGCGCCGGACGATGCGGCGTACGGCGGTGGTGACAGGAGGAGCGGGCGGAATCGGCGGCGCGATCGTCCGGGCCCTGGCCGAGGCCGACCACGACGTCGCGATCCTCGACCGTGAGGGCGACTTCGCGGTCGACCTCGCCGACGAGCAGGCGGTCCGGCGGATCGCCGAGCGGCTTGGGCCGCGCGACGTCGTCGTCCACGCCGCCGCCGCATTCGATCGCGCGGGTCTGTCCACCATCGACCGCGACACCTGGCGCCACGTGCAGGCGGTCAACGTCGAGTCGGCG
The DNA here is from genome assembly GCA_963834675.1 of uncultured Solirubrobacterales bacterium. Taxonomy (GTDB): domain Bacteria; phylum Actinomycetota; class Thermoleophilia; order Solirubrobacterales; family Solirubrobacteraceae; genus Palsa-465. Next base: position 234,824 of record CAWICS010000004.1, on the reverse strand, counting down.
CTGTGGTTGTGTCAGGCCCTGGCGCCGGCGATGATCGAGCGCGGGTTCGGCCGGATCATCTTCATCACCTCGAACACCGTGTGGCGCCCGCCGGCCGACGACTTCTTGCCCTACGTGGCCAGCAAGGCCACGCTGGTCGGCATCGCGCGCACGCTGGCCAAGCCGCTGGGGGCCAGCGGGATCACCGTCAACTGCGTGGCCCCCGGCCTGACCCGCACGCCGTTCACCGAGGCGGATCTACCCGAGGCGGCGTTTCAGGACGTGCTCGTGCGCCAGGCTCTGCCGCGTTCGCTGGTGCCCGACGACGTGGCCGGCGTGGTGGCGTTCCTGGCCTCGGAGGCCGCCGGGGCGATCACCGGGCAGACGCTGTGTGCCGACGGCGGGTCGGTGTTCGCGTAGATCTAGAGCAGCGCCTCACGCTCGGCGGGCGAAGGCCACGGGGGTTCGCCGGCCGCGGTGTTGGCGCGCGCATGGGTGACGTTCGAGGTCGCGGGAATCGCGACGTGGACGCGCTCGTCGGCCAGCGTCCACTTGAGCAGCTCGGCGGGGTCGAACCGCCCGACCAATGAGCCGCCACCGAGGGGCCGCATCGCGATCACCCCGAGGTCGAGCTCCGCGGCGAGCGGGAGGATCCGTCGCTCGGCCTCGCGCTCGATCGGGTTGTAGGGCACCTGGATCGCGTCGATCCGGCCCGTGCGCATGACCTGCTCGAGCTCGTCGAACGCGCCGGCGGAGTAGTGGGTCGCGCCGAGGAACCCGATCCGGCCCGCGGCGCGCTCGTCCTCCATCCAGTCCAGATGATCACGCCACCGCACCAGGTTGTGCACCTGCTCGAGGTCGACGCGGCCGCCGTAGAACTCGAGCTGGGCGTCGAACTGGCTGCGCCCCTCGGACAACGAGCTGGTCCAGATCTTGGTCGCCACCAGCGCGTCGGCGCGGTGCTCGCCGAGGGCGCGGCCGAGCACGCCCTCGGCTCGTCCGTACATGGGCGAGGAGTCATAGAAGCGGGTCCCGCCGTCCCACACCGCCTCGACCACCTCGCGCGCGCCATCCTCCTGTCGGGGTCCGACATCGAACGTCTGCCAAGTGCCCAGCCCCACGACCGGCACCTGTAAGTCCGTCCGACCGAACCGACGGAGCTCCATGAAGGGCTACTCGTAGAGCACAAGGCCGCGGATGTTCTTGTGCGTCCGCATAGCCTCGTAGCCCTCGTTGATCTGGTCGAGCGTGTAGGTGCTCGTGATCAGTTCGTCGAGCAGGATCTTCCCGTCGCGGTAGAGCTGCAGCATCTTAGGAATGTCCGAGCGGGGATTCGAATGGCCGAACAGGCATCCCCTGATCTGCTTCTCGTACGCGATGACCTCGAAGATCGGCATCGTCACCTCGGTGGCGTCCATCGGCGCGAGCGAGGTCAGCACCACCTTGCCGCCCTTGCCGACCACCGACACGGCATCGCCGATCACCTTGCCGGTGGTGACGTCGACAGTGACCAGCGCCGCGTTGGCCATCTCGCCGCGCGTCATCTCGTTGATCGGCTCGAGTGCCTCCTCGGCGGAGGCGAACATGTGCGTGGCGCCGAACTTCCCAGCCTGCTCGCGGTTGAACGGCGACGGGTCGATGGCGATGATCCGGCTCGCGCCGGCCACGCGGGCTCCCTGGACCGCGTTCGCGCCCACGCCGCCGATGCCCATCACCACGACGGTGTCTCCGGCCCCGACCTCGGCGCCGTACACGGCCGTACCGAAGCCGGTGGTCACGCCGCACCCGACCAGCGCCGCCTTCTCGAGCGGGATGTCGTCATCGATCTTGACCACCGAGTCCTCGTGGACCACGGTGTACGGCGAGAACGTGCCGATGTTGCACATCAGCCGGGCGTCCTGGCCGCGTACGTGGTGGCGGACCGTGCCGTCGCGCTGAAGTCCGACCTGGATCCCGGCGCCGAACTCGCATAGATTCTCGCGGCCGATCGCGCACCACTTGCACCGCCCACACACGGGAATGAAGCTGAGCACCACGTGGTCGCCTTCCGCCACTGACCGGACACCGGGGCCGACCGCCTCGACCACGCCGGCGCCCTCGTGCCCGCCGATCGCCGGCAGCGCCTCCATCGGCAGGTCGCCGATCCGTAGGTGCTCGTCGGAATGGCACAGGCCGGAGGCCGCGAGGCGAATCAGCACCTCGCCCTCCTGGGGATCGTCGAGGGTCATCTCGTCGACCTCCCAGTCGCCGCCGTACTCCCACAGGGCTGCTGCCTTCGTCTGCATCTCTCTCGCCTCCGAGTCGGGGTGGCCGACATCATCCTCGATGTGAGGCGGTTTGCGCTTGACCGAGCGCGCACGCGGGGCTGACCGCGCGTGCGCGCTCGGCGAGTCTCACCCGCGCTGGTACTTCGCGATCGCGAGGGGCAGCGATACCGCCAGGATCGCCACGGCCCAGATCACCGCGCGAGTCACGAAGTAGCCGGCTGGGTGGCCGAGCACGGCGTGAGCCTGGGGGCCGAGCGTGAGCGCCCGAGCCGCGTCGACCATGTAGGTCAGGGGTTGGTGGGAAGCGAAGGCCTGCAACCAGCTGGGCATGGAGTGCACCGGCACGTACGCGCTCGAGATGAATGCGAACGGAAACACGATCATGCCCATGCCCTGAGCGGCCTGGGCATTGCCGGCGAACAAGCCCATGGTCACGAACAGGAACTCGAACGCGAATCCGAAGGCGATGACCAGCCCGAACGCGGCGAGGCCATCGAGCGCCGAGCCGTGCAGCCGGAAGCCGACCGCGAACGCGATCGCCACCGTGACGGCGCTGGCCAGGGTGAGGATCGCGGTGTCGGCGATGGCGCGTGCGGCGAGTACGCTGCCGCGCGGGATCGGCATCGACCGAAGCCGGTCGATGAGCCCCTGCTGCAGGTCCTCAGCGGTCGCCACCGCCGCCCCGATCCCGCTGAACAGCACGCCGGTGGCGATGAATCCGGGCACCAAAAAGTCGACGTAGGGCAGGTTGCCGGCGTGGATCGCGCCGCCGAACAGGTAGCGATAGATCAGGAAGAACATCGACATCTGGATCGTGGCCATCACGATCAACTGGGGCGTGCGCAGGTAGCGCAGCAGCGCGCGGCGTGTCACCGTCGCCGTGCTCCGGACGAGGCTCGCGCCGGCTCCGGGGTCGTGGGCTAGAGCGAGGGTTGACATTGGAGTGGTTCCTTTCGGCTTTGGGTTAGGCCGCCGCTTGCGCGGCGGTGTCGGTGTGATCGCCGGTCAGGGCGAGGAACACCTCGTCCAGGTTCGGCCGGCGCAGCGCGATGTCGTCCAGCTCGAGACCGGCCGTGGTGATGAGCCGCATCGCTTCCATCAGCCGCTCGCCGCCCGGCTCGACGCGGACGCTCACCTTGCGAGTCGGCTCGTCGATCTGCGCCGTCTCACCGGCGAAGCGTCCGAGCAGCCCGCCAGCCACGGCCAGATCGTGCCCGTCCCGGACATGCAGCTCGATCACGTTGCCGCCGATGCGCGACTTGAGCTCGGCCGGCGTCCCCGTGGCCACCGCGCGGCCGTGGTCGACGATCACGACCTGATCGGCCAGATGGTCGGCCTCGTCGAGGTACTGCGTGGTCAAGAGCACATCGGTGCCGCCCTGCACCAGGCCCCGGATCGCCTCCCACAGCTCGATCCGGCTGCGCGGATCGAGTCCCGTGGTCGGCTCGTCGAGCAGCAGCAGCCGCGGCGTCCCGACCAGGCTCGCGCCGAGGTCGAGCCGGCGGCGCATTCCGCCTGAATAGGTCCGGGCCAGGCGATCGGCGGCGTCGGTCAGGCCGAGCTGATCGAGCACCGCGTCGGCGCTCTTCCGGGCGTCGCGGCGGTCCTGGCCGAAAAGGCGGGCGACCATCTCCAGGTTCTCCCGGCCGCTCATCGCCGGCTCGACCGCGGCGAACTGACCGGCCAGGCCGATGACCCGCCGCACCGCGCCTGGATCCTTTCGGACGTCGTGGCCGGCCACCCGGAGTACGCCGTCGTCGAGCGCCAGCAGCGTCGCCACCGCGCGCACGAGCGTCGTCTTGCCGGCGCCGTTGGGGCCGAGCACCGCCACCACCTGGCCGCGCTCCGCGACCAGGTCCAGCCCATCGAGGGCTTGGGTCTTGCCGTATCGCTTCTTGAGGCCGTGGGCCTCGATCGTCGGTGTCATGCGCTTTCCTCGTTGTGTTCGTCGTGGGTGGGGAGGAAGGACTCCGCGATCTCGCGCAGCCACTCCTCGCTCCAGGTCAGTCGCCCTTCGGTCAGATCCGCGATCACCCCGCGTAGCCAGCCCAGCTCGGCCTGGAGCATCGTCTTGCGGTACTCCTCCTCGAGCAGGAACAGGCGAGGCAGCCCGGGGGGAGCTGCTTCGAGCCCGCGTTCGGTCCCGGCCAGCTGCGTCGCGAGCCGGTCGGCGCGCAGTTCGAGCTGCTCGCGCGCGTCCTCCACGGGCAGGCCGAACAGGATCGACAGCGCGGCGATGAACTCGGGGTAGTGGCCGCCGGGGTCGCTCAGCATCTCGCGTAACCAGTCCCGGGCGATCTGGCGCCCGCCTTCGGTGATGGCGTAGACCACGCGGTCCGGATAGCCCTCCTGGCGGATGGTCTCCGAGACCTCGACCAAGCCGAGCCGCTCGAGCCGCTCGATCGCCTGGTAGAGGCTCGCGCGCGAGCGCACGTTGACGATCCGGGTCTTGCCCTCCGCCTCGAACAGCTTCTGCATCCGGTAGACGTGCATCGGCTCGCTCCAGAGCTGCCAGAGCACGATCAGGCCGAGGGGGGAAGCCGGGGGCGGTTTGGGGTTGGCCGGTTCAGGCATGGCGGGCACCATACTAATTATAAGCTAACTAGTCAAGTCATGACTTCGTCGGCGGAGCGCGGCTGGGCAGCTTCCGCGCCTGGGAGACGAGGTCCGCTTGTGCCGGCCCACAGCGGCGGTATAGGTTTGTCTTGCCACCGTGCTCGCAGCCACCGCGTCCTCGTCTCCGGACCGCGTGCGGGGGGTCCCGCCGCTCGGCTCGTGTGTGCCGGTGCCGGCGGGCCGCTACCGCCTGGGTGACCAGGGCGAGCGTGTCGTCGACCTGCACGTGGTGCTGATCGGGCGCTGGCCGGTCACCACGGGCCATGTGCGGAGGTTCGTCGAGGCCACCGGGCGGCCCGTGAGCGAGGCGTTGGCCCGGCGTCTCGAGGCCGAGCAGCTTGCCGACCACCCGGCAGCGGAGGTCACGTTCGCCGATGCGGTCGAGTTCTGCGTGTGGGCATCGGGGGAGCTTGGCCGGCGGGTCAGGCTCCCGCTGGGCGATGAATGGGAGGCCGCGGCCCGGGGGCCCGACGGCCGCGCGTGGCCATGGGGCGAGACGTTCGACCCCGAGCGGTGCAACAGCGTCGAGTCCGCATGGGGCTGGACGGTTCCGGTGTGTGCGCACCCCGAGGGCGCGGCCGCCGGCGGGGCCGAGCAGCTGGCCGGGAACGTGTGGGAGTGGGTCGGCGATGAGCCCGACGAGGACGGCTGGCGGTCGGTCCGGGGCGGGTCGTATCTCGATACCGCCTGGGGAGTGCGCTGCGCTCGGGCGCTGGCGGCCGACCCGGCACGGGCCACCTCCACCACCGGCTTTCGCATCGCGGTCGAGCCACTCGGGGTGCGATGAGCCTCTCGGCCGACACCGTCCGCGAGGCGCTGCGCGACGTGTATGACCCGTGCTGTGCCGACCGGGGCATCAGCATCGTCGACATGGGGGTGGTCGAGGACGTGCGGGTTGCCCGCGGCCACGTCGAGGTCGACCTCGTCCTCACCACCGGCTGGTGCCCGTTCGTGGCCAGCATGTCGAACGCGATCCCGGAGCGGCTGGAAGGCCTGGACGGGGTCGAGAGCGTCGACGTCCGGGTCGTGTGGGACCCGGTGTGGACGCAGGAGAGGCTGTCGGAGTCGGCGCGCGAGAAGCTGACTTTGCCGCTTGAAGAGCTAATCCCCTACCGCGAACAGCGGATCGCCCGGGAGAGAGGAGCCTGAATCATGGCCACCACCGAGACAGCCGCCGCGACCGCGCGCGAGCGCAAGGTGTCGGCGTTCGTGTTCGACTGCGTCTGCCACATCTTCAACTTCGATCCGGCCAATGCCCTCGGCTCGCCGGGTCAGCTGTTCGACGAGCACCTCTACGCGTTCCATCAGCTGCTGACCCGCGAGGGCGAGGAGATCCTCTCGCGCGAGCAGTTCATGCGCGAGTGGAGCGTGGACGAGATCTACGACATGATCATCGAGGGCTCCGACACGGACATGATCGTGGCGCAGCCGCTGCCTCTCACCGACCTGTTCCACGACGGGCTGTCAGCGTGGGAGAAGTGCGCCGAGATGGCGGCCAAGCACCCGGACCGGGCGGTGTTCTGGGCGTCGATCAACCCGCTGGAGGGCAAGAAGGCGCTCGACCTGCTCCGCCGCCAGGTCGAAGACCATGGGGCCCGGGGTCTGAAGCTCTACAACGTCCGCTACGACTACGGGCAGCCGTTCCCGTGGCGGATGGACGACCCGCGGGTGGCCTACCCGGTGTTCGAGCTCGCCCAGGAGCTGGGGATCAGCGTGATCGGGGTGCACAAGGGGGTGCCGCTCGGGCCCCAGCCGATCGAGCACACGCGGACCTTCGACATGGACGGCGCGGCGGCCAACTTCCCCGACCTGAACTTCATCATCTTCCACGTCGGGCTGCCCTGGCTCGACGAGGTGCTGTGGCAGATCGTCCGCTATCCGAACCTGTACGCCTCGATCGCCGCGACGGTGAACTTCATCGCCCGCCAGCCCCGGGTGTTTGCCGAGACGCTCGGCAAGATGATGTGGTGGTGCGGCGAGGACAAGATCATCTACGGAGGCGAGACACCGATCTGGCATCCCCAGTGGGCGCTCGAGGAGTTCTGGAACTTCGAGTTGCCCCGTGACATCGTCGAGGAGCGCGGCTATCCGCAGCTGACCGAGCAGGCCAAGCGCAAGATCCTCGGCGAGAATCTGGCCCGCCTGCTGGGCATCGACGTGGAGGCGAAGAAGGCCGAGCTGGGGGTGCCCGGCTAGCGGTCGGTTGGTCGTCCTTCCGTCCGGGGCGCGCAGCCGCCGCTCCTGCCGCGGGTCGATCCGACCGCTAACAGGCCTAGCCGTACCCCCCGATCAAGGCGTAGGACATGACGTACTCGTTCGGCGGACGGATCCGCCGTCTGGCAGCTGCCGGTGCAGCGGTGGCTGCCGCTTCGCTCGCCCTCGCGGGGGGCGCCCTGGCCGACGCACCCTCCAATCCGGGCACGTTCGTGATCGGCGATCAGAACGTCCAGGTGGGCCGCCAGGTCACCTTCTGGGCGCCTAGTGGTGGAAGGACAATCCGCTGAGCACCGGGCTCGCGCCCGCCTCGTTCAAGGGCTTCGCGGTCGCCGCGACGGCCGTCTGCGGGCAGGACTGGACGACTGATCCGGGCAACAGCTCGCACCCCCCGGCCACGGAGGTCGCGCTGGTCCAGGTCGACCCGGGTTACGCCGGCGATCCCGGCCATCCCGGCACGGGCACCGTCATCGGCTTTGCCTGCGGCGGCCCGGGCGGCGGCATCCTGAACACCTGATCGCAGTTCCCGGCTCGGCGAGCCGCGGCGGTTGACCCCGCCGCGGCCGGTCGGGGAGAATCGGGGCTACGCGCTCGTCCGACCCCTGAGGAGGCCCCCGATGTCCTGGAAGCTCAACCTCTCGTACTTTGAGAGTTGTTCGTGCGACGTCGTGTGTCCTTGTACGTCCTCGTTCGCCCTCCCCGCCACGCACGACCGGTGCCGCGTCGCGCTGATCTTCAAGGTCAACGACGGCGAAGTGGACGGCACCGACGTCAGTGGACTGAGCGTGGCTGTGCTGGTCGACTCGCCCCAGGTCATGAGCGAGGGAAACTGGCGTATCGGCGTGTTCCTCGACGAGGCCGCCTCCGACGAGCAGGCCGACAAGCTCGGCGCGGTGTTCTCCGGCGCGCTCGGCGGCCCGATGGCGGCGCTGGGCCCGCTCGTGGGCGAGACCCTGGGGGTGGAGCGCGCCCCGATCGAGATCCATGACGACGGCCTGCGGCACTCGGTGCGGATAGGCGAAGCGGTCGACATCGAGGTCGAGGAAGTCGTCCCGCTCGGCTCGGAGTCCGGCAAACCGGTGAAGCTGATCGGTGTGTTCCATCCGGCCGGGCCCGAGCTGACCGTCGCGCACGCCACCCGGGCCAAGATCGACGCGTTCGGCATCAGCTTCGACGGCCATTCCGCGTTCTCGCGGTCAGAGTTCTCGTGGGCGGCATGAGCGTCGTAGCGCCATTCGCCGGCACCGACCGCCACGCCGGGCTCGGGGAGGCCTGGGCCGCGGTGCGGAGCCGACTGGGCCTCGTCGCACTGCTGCTCGCGCTCGCCGGCCTGGCCTGGTGGTCGACGGCCGATCGGATGGCCGGGATGGATGCCGGCCCCGGCACCGACCTGGGCGCGCTGGGCTGGTTCCTCGGCGTGTGGGTGGTGATGATGGCGGCGATGATGTTCCCGTCGATGGCGCCGACCGCGGCCCTGTACGCGCGGATGACGCGCCGCCGGGGGCTCGACCAACCGCTGCTGTTCGCCGCCGGCTACCTCGTCGTCTGGGGCGCGGTCGGCCTGCTCGCCTACGGCGTCTTCGAGCTCGGTCGGAGCCTGTTCGGCGGCGCGCTCGCGTGGCATTCCGGCGGGCGCTGGGCGGCCGGTGGCGTGCTGGCGCTGACCGCGGTGTATGAGCTGACGCCCCTCAAGGACGCCTGCCTGGCCAAGTGTCACAGCCCGCTCGGCTTCCTGCTCGGGAGCTGGCGCGACGGCCGGCGTGGTGCGCTGGAGATGGGCGCGCGGCACGCGGGCTGGTGCCTGGGGTGTTGCGCGGGATTGATGGTGGCGCTGTTCGCGCTCGGCGTGATGAGCCTGACCTGGATGGTCCTGGTCGCGACGCTGATCGCGCTTCAGAAGACGCTTCCGTGGCGGCGCGCGGTCACCTGGGGGATCGGCGGATTGCTGTTGGTGCTGGCCATCGCGGTGGTCGCGGTGCCGCACGACGTGCCCGGGCTCGTGGTGCCGGGGGGCTCGCACAGCGCGATGTCCTCCATGGGCTCCATGCACTAGAGCGCGTGATGGAAAAGGCCCCAATAGGGGGCCAGATCCATCACGCCCATGAACTACGATGCCCTATAGTAGTAACTATGGCTCGTAGTAAAGACCTGCCCGGTACCTTCGAGGGCGAGACGGTGACCCGCCGGCGGTTCATGACCGGGGTCGCGCACACCACCGGCGCGGTGGCGGCGGCCGCGATCACACTGCCGGCGCTCGGCTTTGCCATCGGACCGGTGTTCGACCGTGCGCCGGCGACCTGGCAGGAGATCGGCCCGCTGTCGCGCTTCAACGAGTCCGACTACGTGCCGGTGGTGTTCACGGTCACCCCGGGCATCGGCGAGGCCGGCAACTCGCTGGCCTACGTGCGCCGACACGACCCCGGGGTCGATGGACCGGTCAAGGACGAGTACGACCACGTGGTCGCGCTCTCCTCACGCTGCGTGCATGTGGGCTGCCCGGTCCGCTACGTGGCGGCGGCGCGGAGCTTCGTGTGTCCCTGCCACGGCGGGGTCTACGACTTCCGCGGGCTCCGCTCGGGCGGGCCGCCGCCGCGCCCCCTCGATCGCTTCTACACGCTGATCCGGGACGGGGTGGTACTGCTCGGTCCCCGCTTCAGCGTCAACAGCGAGCTGCGGCGGTTCGCTCCGCGCGCGCCCGGCGAGCCGCTCGACGGGATCGGTCAGTTCCTGTATCCGGCCCGGCTGTCGACCCCGCCGGCACCGCCGGGGGCGAAGCCATAAGGGGGCAGTGGGTCATAAGTCCGCCCTCGCCGAGGGGGTGAAGGCGAGTGCGGATTCTGCGCCGCATGCGGGTCACCACGCCGCGCTCGGCTGCAAGCTGACGCCGAGTGCGGGGATATGACCCCGCCTTCAGGCGCCGTCCAGGCTGGCGGCGATCAGCACCGCGGCACGCTCGTGCGCGGCGTAGGTCGCGCGCAGCTCCGGGATCACGTCTTCGCCCTCGGCCTGCGTCGGCGGCGGGTCGGCCACCAGCAGCTTTCGAACCTCGAGCCCGAGCGGCTCGCCGCCGATCGCGTCGGCCAGCGCCAGCAGCGCGTCGGCCCGCACCCGTGCCCCCTCGACGAACGACGCCACCACGGTCTCTCGGGTCAGTGGCGCCCGGCCGAACACGCGCGCGTGAAGCACGGCCGGGTTCACCGCGTGCGGGCGGACCAGCGCTCGTCGTTCGCTGTCCGACAGTCCGGCGGCTTCGGCGAGGTGGTCGATCGCCCGGGTGACGCCCTGCGCGTCGACCGGCAGCGATTCGGCGAGGTCCGCCGGCAGACGGGCACGCAGGCTGGTGTGCTCGGCCGCCGCCTCGGACAGCAGCGCCTCGACCTGCTCGCGATGCGTGGTCTTCACCCACCTCACGGTAGAGCGCGCAGCCCGATCCGTCGGCGTAGCAGGGACTGCTCGGCCCGGTTGGCGGTCAGCTCGGTGGCTCGCAACTCAGCCGCACGGGCCTGCTCCCGGTCCCCGAGCTCGTGCAGGAGCCGGCCCCTGATCGCGTGGAGCAGGTGATAGCCGGCCAGCGCGCCTTCGAGGGCGTCGACCTCGGCCAGCCCGGCGGCGGGACCATGCACCCGGGCCACGGCCACGGCCCGGTTTAGGCGCACGATCGGCGACGGGGCGAGATCCAGCAATAGGTCGTAGAGCACGAGGATCTGCGCCCAGTCGGTGTCGGTGAAGCGTGGCGCCTCCGCGTGGCAGGCGGCGATCGCCGCCTGCAACTGGTAGGGGCCGGGTCGGCGCATGGCCGCCGCGCGCTCGAGCAGCGAGACCGCGCCGGCGATCATCGCGCCGTCCCACAGCGACCGGTCTTGATCGGCCAGCAGCACGAGCTCCCCTGCCGCGTCGAAGCGTGCCCGAGTGCGGGCGAGGTGCACACGCATCAACGCGAGCAGCCCGGCCGGCTCCGGCTCTCGGGGATAGAGCCGGACCAGCAAGGAGCCGAGCCATGCCGCGTCTTCGGTCAGGTCGCGCGAGTCCGGTAGTTCGCCACCTGCCGACAGATAGCCCTCGTTGAACATCAGATACACCACGGCGAGCACCTCCGCCAACCGCTCGTCGAGCTCCTCCGGCTCGGGGCCCCGCAAGGGGATGCCCGCCGCGGTGATCTTGCGCCGGGCCCTTGATATCCGCTGGCTGACCGCCGCCTCCGAGCACAGCAGCGCGCCGGCGATCTGCGCGGTGGTGAAACCGCACACGGCCTGAAGGGTCAGCGCGAGCTGCGCCTCCCTGGCCAGTGCCGGGTGACAGCAGGTGAAGATCGCCCGCAGACGGTCGTCAGGGTGCCGCGACGAGGTGGCTACGCCGACTCCAGCCAGCTTCGTCCGCTCGACGCGCTCGCGCCGGAGGCGGTCCAGCGCGCGGCGCCGCGCCACGGTCATGAGCCACGCGCCAGGCCGGCGGGGAATTCCCTCGCGTGGCCAGTGCTCGAGCGCGCGGACCAGCGCGTCCTGAACGCATTCCTCTGCCAGTGCGAAGTCGCCCGTGTAGCGGGCCAGTGCGCCCGTCAGGCCGCCCGCCTCCTCGCGGAAGACGGCCGCCAGCTGGGCCCCGATGTCAGTCTCGCTGTAGGTCACCGAGGCCAATGCTCACTGCTGCCTCACTGGCCGGATCTCGACCACGCCTCCGCCCGGCCACGTCCTGGCCATCGCGAGCGCCTCGTCCAGGTCGACCACGTCGATCTCGGCATACCCACCGATGATCTCATTGCCCTCCAGGAACGGGCCGTCGGTAACCAACCCATCGCGCACCGTGGTTGCGGTCTCCCGTGGCGCGAGCTGGTTGCCACCCGTGATCGAGGCGCGGTGCTGGGCGAACCAGCGGCCGACCTCGGCGTAGCGCTCAGCCAGATCGTCCTGCGACAGGGCGTCGAACGCCGCCTGGTGCTCGACCGTCCCGCAGAACAGCAATACGTACTTCATGACTCCTCCGTCGTGTTCGATGGCTTGCCACCCGTACGACGAACGGCGACGGTTGAATCTGACAGGTCAGGGTCAGCGACTGGGTTTGACTACGCCGGCGGCGCCACCGCCCCGGCGAACCGGCTCGGCCGCGGCTAGCATCCGGCCCCCGGGGAACAGCTGGAGCCCGCTTTCGACCCCGATCGTGGGCGCGATCGTGATCGACGGGTCGAGCGGCGAGGTGTCGCTGATCGTGAAGGTCTGACCGAGCTGCTGGAGGCCCGGGGTGGTGGGCTCGGCGATGAACGCCGGCTCGGCTTGAGTGCTCGAGGAGTTGCGCTGCGAGGCGCGGGGGGCGGCGATCGCCGCCGGCAGGCCCATGTGCAGGTCGATGCGGTTGATCAGGGTCTGCAGGACGGTGGTGATGATCGTCGCGCCGCCGGCAGCGCCAAGGGCCATGACCGGCCGGCGGTGTTTGAGCACGATCGTCGGCGACATGCTCGAGCGAGGTCGCTTGCCGCCGGCCGGGAGGTTCGGGTCGGGCAGGCCGGAGGAGGGCGGGGCGAAGTCGAAGTCGGTCAGCTCGTTGTTGAGCAGGAACCCGCGGCCGGGCACGACGATTGCGCTCCCACCGAGCTCCTCGATCGTGTTCGTGTAGGAGGCGACGTCGCCGTACTTGTCGGCCACTACCAGGTGGTTGGTGTCGGTCTCCGGATAAGCGATCGGGTCGCCGGCCGGTTGCTGGGGCGTGCAGTTGCCGGCGCCGGCGAACGGGTCACCCGGGGCGACCGGGCTGCTAGCCGCATGGGACGGATTGATCAGGCACGCGCGCTGGTGGCCGAACGCCGGTGAGAGCAGCTGCGCCTCTGGCACCTGGACGAAGCGACGGTCGCCGATGTAGCGGTTGCGATCGGCGAAGGCCAGGCGGGTGGCCTCCAGGTAGTGCTGGAGGACCTCGACGCGGCTCTCGGCGCCGAGATTGAAGTTCGAGAGGATGTTCAGCGATTCTCCGACCGTCGTGCCACCGCTCGAGGACGGGGCCATCGAGTAGACGTCGTAGCCGCGGTAGTTGACGTGGGTGGGGGCCTGGAACGGGGCGCGGTAGTGCGCGAGGTCGCTGAGCGCCATGGCGCCGGGCCGGGGCACGAGCGTGGCTCCGGGGGCGAGCGGCAGGTTGTGCACCGTCCGCACGACGTCGCGCCCGATCGCGCCGCCGTAAAGGACGCCGACTCCCCTCCGGCCGATCAGGGCATAGGTGCGGGCGAGGGCGGGGTTCTTCATGATCGACCCGGTCGCCAGCAGCTGTCCGTGGGGGAGGAACAGCGCGCTGGTCGAGCTGAACTGGTCGAAGCGGAAGGCGTTCTCACGCACCTGCTCGTGGAGGGTCGGCGTGACCCGGAAGCCGCGCTGGGCCACCACCTCGGCGGGGGTGAGATCCGCGGCGAGCGGGAACCGGCCCCACCGCTTCACGGCCTGCTGCCAGGTCATCAGATTGCCGGGGACCCCGACCGATAGGCCGCTGGTCACCGCGGTCGGGAACGGCAGCGGCTTGCCGGTCGAGGGATCGATGAACAGGCTGGAGGTATCGGCGGCCGGAGCGGTCTCGCGGCCGTCGATCGTGTAGACGCGGTGGGCCCGCGCGTCGTAATAGACGAAGTAGCCACCGCCGCCGATCCCGGCCACGAACGGGTCGGTGACGCCGAGCGTCGAGGCCACGGCAACGGCTGCGTCGGCCGCGGTGCCGCCATCGGCCAGCACCTTGAGTCCCGCTCGGGTCGCCTGAAGCGTGTCGGAGGCGACCGCACCGCCTCGGCCGGTCGCCACGGCGCGCTTACTCGCGGTGATCCCAAGCGCGCCGGAGGCTGCGACGAGGGCGCTCACGATGGCGAGACAGGCGACGGCGAACGCGCGACCGGAGCGCATACGCCCATGATGCCCAGATCGGCGGGGCTGAATCACCCCCCGCGCATGTCGACCGCGTAGACGTTGGTCGGCTCGATCGTCACCACCACCCGGCTCTCCCCGGGTTGGTCGTGCTCCTTGAGGTCCGCGCCGCCGTACTTGGCGCCCAGCTTGCCGGCGAACGCGTAGTCGTCATCGGGCTCCACCCGAGCGTTGCCGCGCACCTCCAGGTACCGGTAGGGAACCTCGAGGTCGAGCAGCATCAGGCTGACCTTTGGGTCGCGCTGGAGGTTGCGTGTCTTCAACCGGGCGTTGTTGAGCGAGAGCTTGAGCTCGCCTTCGTCGTGCAGGAACCAGATCTCGGTCACCTGCGGGAATCCGTCGCGGCCGATCGTGGCCAGGGAGGCGAACTGCTTGTCCAGCAGGTCGCGGTGCGTGTCGGGGAAGTCGGTCATGCCGGACATTCTTATGCACGGCGAAACCCGGCTTCACGTTTTCGCTAGTGGGTCGACCCGAAACGGTTCGCCCGGAAGGCCGAGGCCGGGGGCGGTCAGGCGAGGACGCAGGATCCGACGCGTAGCGGAGCTACGTGAGGATCCGAGGACAGAGCACCGGACGGATCGTGCCGGGCCCGGCCGTTCGGCCAGGCTGGATGCCGAGCGGCCCCCGCACGATGGTCATCCGGTCCGGCATTACGGGTGGAACGTTGACGGGAGGCCCACTATTACGCGACCGGGGAATAGGTCAGGTGCACGACGCCACTGTCGTAGGCCTCGGAGCCGCCGAGGGCCAGCTTGACCGGCGCGTCTCCCTCCGGGAACAGGCGCTGTCCGCTCCCGAGCGTGAGCGGGAAAACGAACAGGTGAAGCTCGTCGACCAGGCCGTCGGCGAGCAAGGCCCGGACCAGCGTGGCGCTCCCGCTGACGTACAGGTCTCCTTCCAGGCGCTCCTTGAGCGCGCGGATGGTCTGCCGGCTGTACGGGCCAACGATCTCCGAATTGCGCCAGTCGCCGCGCGTCAGGGTGCTCGTAACGACGTACTTCATCGTGTCGTTCATGAACGGCGCCCCCGGGTCGTCCTCGGCGGTCCGCGTCGACCAGGCCGGCGCGAACATCTCATACGTCCGTCGTCCGAGGAGCAGTCCCTGAGCGGCGCCCATGATCCCACCGATCGCCTCACCCATCTTCGGGTCGAACGGATAGTCCATCGTCCAGCGGGGTTCCTCGATCACGCCGTCCAGCGTCATGAACTCGTGCACTGCGATCTTGCCCATGTCTCTCTCCCTCGGTTGGTTCGCTTGCCACATCGACCGATGCGCAGCGGGAAAATCATCGTCGCTGAGTCCGCTTAGAGCTCGCTTAGCCGCGCAACCATCGTCCCGCCCAGGTGTTGGCGGTCTGGGCGGCTACCATCGGGCGCCGCCGGAGCAAACGACGAGAGGAGTCGTCATGAAGAAGCTGATTGTCGCCGTCGTGGGGCTCGCCGTCTTCGCACCCGGAGCGTTCGCCGCGTCGTCGTCGCATTTCCTGAAGGTCGCCCCGAGCAAAGCGACCCAGGGTCAGACCGTCACCATTTCCGGCTCGGTCGATCACGGCTGCGGGATCGGGCACAAGGGTGACGCGGCCACGATCTTCTCCAGGGCGTTCAAGGGCGCCACGAAGCACAACTTCGCCGGGGTGCCCTCGATCTCGGTCCCGCTGGCCAAGAGCACGAACGGCACGTTCAAGGTCAAGCTCACGCTGGCCAGCAACGTCAAGCCCGGCAAGTACTCGGTCGGCGGCCGCTGCGGTGGCGGCAACTTCGGCTCGACCACGCTGAAGGTCACGAGCGGCCTGCCGCAGGGGTACTAACCCCGCCCATTTTGTTGTGATCCGGCAGCCCGCCGGTTACGAATAGCCACCTGAACCCCTTGGGCCTCATCGCGCCCCGGGGGATCGGGCGCACAACACGAAAGGTGGCTATTCGATGAGGGCGGGCGACGTGCTGGAGATGGAGCCGCTGGGGGTTCGCGTGGAGGTTCTGCGCAGCGGCGAGGAGACCGGCGACGAGCTGTTCGAGATCGAGGTGTCCGGGCGTCCGCGCGGGTTCCTGGATCAGCGACACGTCCATCCCGACCAGGTCGAGCGGCTCGAGATCGTGGCGGGCTCGATGAAGGTCACGATGAACGGCCGCGAGCACATCCTGAGCGAGGGACAGTGGATCGAGATCCCGCCGGGCACGCCCCACACCCAAGTCCCGGTCGGTCAGGGACCGGGAACGGTGCGCATCCAGGTCCGCCCGGCCGGACGAACCGGGGCGTTCATGGAGCGCTTGGCCAGGCTCTCACGGGAGGGCCAGTTCATGCGCGGCGGCTTTCCCCGCCCGATGGCGGGGGCCGAGCTGGTGCTGGAGTTCAGCCGGGCCGGTCACGCCGCTGCGCCATCGCCGCGGGTCCAGCGCGCCCTCGCCCACACCCTGCTCGCCGTCGCCCGTCCGATGCGGCCGTACCGGTTCGTCGACGAATGGGATGTCGCCGCGCCGCCCGAGGCGGTGTTCGACGCGGTCGCCGACTCGCGCTCGTACCCGCAGTGGTGGCGTCCGGTCTACATGGACGTGCGGGCCGACGGTCCGGCCGCGCCCGGAATGGTCGCGAGCCACCACTTCAAGGGCCGGCTGCCGTACCACCTGCACACCCGCTCCACCGTGGTGGAGATCGATCCGCCACACACAGTCGCCGCCGATGTCGACGGCGACCTGCGCGGCCGGGGCACGTGGACGCTGACGCCCGGCCCCCAGGGCACGCACGTGCGCTTCGACTGGCAGGTGCACGCCGATCGCGCGCTGTTGCGCGTGCTCACTCCCGTACTGCGTCCGCTTTTCCGCTGGAATCACAACTGGGCGATCGCCCGGGCGAAGGAGGGACTCGAGCCATACGCCCGATCGGCGCGCCGGCGTTACGATGCGCCCGCGGGCGTCGCCTAACCCACGTGGAGGTGTGCCGAAGATGTCGAGCGTGATCGAAGACCTCAAGCGACTCGAGGATCGGATCCTGGCCCGGATTCGCGAGCTAGAGGCAAACGTCGCCGAGCTCGAGCAGCTGCGCGAGGTCGCAGCGCGCCTGGGGATTCTCGAGGGCGACGGACGCGACAGCCGGCCGGCGACAGGCCGGACGAGCGCGACAGGGCGAACTCGCCGTCGCGTGCGCCCTCAGACCACCGCGACCGGAGCGCGTTCCGGTGGCGCGCGGTCGGCCACCGGTCCCGCGGCCGAACCAGCGACCCGGCGAGAGCGAGTCCTCGAAGTGGTCGCCGTCGAGCCGGGCATCAGCGTGCGCGAGATCGTCGCTCAGCTCGGGGCGAACCGAACTTCGCTGTACCCGGTGGTGCGCGCGCTGATGAGCGACGGGTTGCTCCACAAGGACGGCCGAGGGCTCTGGTTGGCCTCTCGCTGAACAGCGCCAGGCGGCGCGCCGCCGCGATCAGCGTCGCGGCGTGCGCGCTCATGGCTCCGTCCGCGGCGCACGCCGTGGGGTGGGGGATCAACCTCGATGGCGCCATCACGGGTGACCCGCCGGCCTTCTCGTATCAGAGCAACCCGTACTTCACCGAGCTGGTGGGAGGCTCGGCGTGCTCGGGATCGGCGGCCACCCGGGCCATGTGTTACGCGCGGATCAACGTGCCGTGGGACGCGGTCAGCGACGGCAAGGGGAGCGTCGCCTCCGGAAGCTGTCACCGCTCGCCATCGGGGCCGGGCACATCGGCCGCGGCGTTCGCCCAGACGCTGAGTGCGGCGGCTCGCGCGGTCGGGATGGGTCACGTGCTGATCTCGCTGACCACCGCCCCGGCCGGCTCGCCGGACGACATCTGGCCCACTGACGCCGAATACGAATGCGGCCTGAGCGAGCTCGAGCGAGCCGCCCCGGGGGTCCGTGAATGGGAGGTGTTCAACGAGCCCGATTCGAATTACGCCGAGGCCAGCACCGCGGGCGACTGCACGAGCCGAAACGGCGTGTGGGTCACCTCGAGCAGCGGGCACCAGTGCCAGCTGGCCCAGGGCCACGCCGGCGGCGGCAATGGTCACGGGGGCAGCGCGCAGGCGGCGGCCTACTGGTACCTGGACGCCAAGCGAGTCGACTCGAGTGCGAGTCACACGCTCCTGGCCGGCGGCTTCAACTATTCCTCCTCGCGCTGCACCCCCACCAGCTGCTACTACCTCGCGGGCTACTTCCGGAGGCTGTCGGCGATCTACCCGCACCCGCCGGACGCGATCGCGCTGAACCCGTACATCGACGTCAGCTACGCGGCACTGAACGGAAGCGATCCCGTGCCGCCCGCCTCTTCCGGGTTGCCGAGCGCGGTGGGCGCGATCGCGGCGATCGACAAGGTCTACTCGAGCGATCCGCCGATCTGGTTCACCGAGGTGGGGGTGTGGCTGACCGACGGCGGCCATGAGCCCGTGACCAGCGCGTGCGCGGACGGCAACCCGCAGGACATCGGGAGCTGGGCGGCGTGCCTGAACGGCAACCCGGCGGCGCAGGCGCTGGCCGCGGAGGGTTACCTGCGCCTGCCCGGCGAGTCGCCCCAGGTGCAGCGCGTCTATTACTACGACTTCGACGGGCAGAACCCCGGATGGGACTCGGGCCTGGTCAACCTCAGCCCACCGCTGCTCGGACCCCATGGATACGGCGAGCCCCGAACCACGTGGTGCGTGCTCTACGCCTACGCTCGCGGGGCGACGACGACCGCGGCCGCTGCCGACGCGTTGCGCCCCGGCTCGAGCTGCGATCTCGCCCAGCGCGGCGAAGCGCCGACCGTCGACGCCGCCTACCTGAGCGACCCGCTGACCTCCGCCGGTTCCGCGGTGACGCCCACCCAGGCCGGCCGCGATCTCATGCTGACCGTGGCCGAGCGGATCAGGACACTGGTCTCCTCGATCAAGGGGTCAGCATGATGGCCGCCTCCGGGGTTGCGACATGGAAGCTGAAGCTCTCCTCCAGATACAGACGCACGACGTCGCCGTCGTAGCTGTCGTAGCCGATCGACAGGTCCTGGCCCGACTCGAACAGGAAATCGCCGCCCCGCAGGCTGAGCACGAGCGCGCCGCCGACGCCCGGCGCCCACACGATCGGACCCTCGAGGATCTTGCGCAGATGCTCGAGCAGCGGATAGCCGCCGTGCTCCGCGCCCTCGGCCACCCGCTGATACTGCTCGCCGCCGAGGGCCAGGCCGTACGGTCCGCTGATCCCGTTGTGCAGGAGCCGCTCGACCGCCGCCGCGACCGGTCGCGGGTAGTCGTCGGGCGCCTCGCCAAGCGAGATCGGCTCGTGGGGCGCGGCCTCCTCGATCCCGGTCATGGCGCCGTGCCAGCCGTGGAACACGGCCTTGTTCTCGGCCACGGCGATCTGGTGGGCGGCCCGGTCGAGGTCCTCGAGATCGGCGTCCTCGGCGCCGCGGTCGGCATCGCGCAGCTCGGTTCGCGACAGCTCGAAGTCCGCCCGCACCTCGACCAGCGGCAGCACCCGGCGCTGGAGGCCGGTCACTCCGTCGCACGGGGCGGAGCCCACCGGGACGGTCCGCCCGAGATTGGTCGCCGAGTGCTCCCAGCCATGCGGGCCCGAGAAGTCGACCAGCCGGCGCGCGCCCAGCGCCGGGGTCAGCCGCTCGCGGGCCTCCTCGTCGAGCATCTTCCAACCGGAGTCGCTGATCGGGGCCAGCGAGCGCAGCAAATGGTTCATCGTCCCGCTCCTCTCAGGCTGCGGATCCCCAGCGAGCCGTCCTGTGCGGCCTCGTCCGGGCCGTCGCCCTCGAGCGTTTCGGCCTCGGCCTCCTCGCCGTGCTCGACGATGTCCCCGGGCTGGAACAGCACGCCCTGGGCGATCTCGCGCCAGGCCGGCGCGCGGCGGAGCAGGAACTCGAGGTCCATGCTGAAGTGCTTGAACTCCTCGCCCTGAGCGTCGCGCATCACCGCCAGCGCCTCCGGGTCGGTCTCGACCGCGATCCGCTGCTCGTACCAGCCGATCGCCTCGGCCTCCTCGGTCAGCGAGGCACACAGGCGGGCGAACGTGCGCGTCGCGGGCGGCAGTTCCTCGGGCGGCTCGTGGTACTGGTCGAAACCCATCGGCTCTCCTGTGGTCGTGGCGGTGGCGCTGGAGAGGAACTGTAAGGGGGGCCGCTTCGCGGCGTCCGTGGGGCCATGTACCCCGTCCGGTCAGGGATCGGATACTGACCGGACGGGGCGCCCGGCCCCATGGATGCCGCCGCAGGCGGCCCCTATTTGACAGGTGGATCCAGACGAGGGCGGGAGCGTGACGGGTTCCGGCCTCGCCGCGGGGCGTGCCGGACGTGCTCAGCTTCGCGACACGCGGTTAACCTCGGTTGGGTGACGCAGGCCGAAGAGCTGGGAGCACCGGCCTGGACCGGTGAGCACACCGCGTTGACCGGCAGTTGCTCGTGGACCGACAAGACCCTGGTCGACGACGCCGACTGGTATCCGCGCAAGACCATGTCGGCCGAGGAGCGCCTGCGCTACTACGCTTCGCAGTTCCCGCTCACCGAGATCGACTCGACGTACTACGCACCGCCGGCCGAGCGGCAGGTGGCGCTGTGGGCGGAGCGCACGCCGGATGGGTTTCGCTTCGACGTCAAGGCGTACTCGCTGCTCACCGGTCATCCCACGCGGCCTCGCTCGCTCTGGCGTGACCTGCGCGACGGGCTCGATCCCGAGGTAGCCGAGAAGCGCAACCTCTACGCCAAGCACCTCGGACCGGAGGCGATGGACGAGGCGTGGCGGCGGTTCGACGCCGCGCTCCGGCCGATGCACGAGGCGGGCAAGCTGGGCGCGGTGCTGTTCCAGTACCCGCCGTGGTTCGGACCGCGGCGCGAGAACCGAGCGGAGATCGAGGCGCTGCGCGAGCGCTTGCCGGACTACCGGGTCAGCGTCGAGTTCCGATCGCCGCGCTGGCTCGAGTCCGAGCGCGACCGGGAGCGGACCTTGGGGATGCTCGAGGAGCTCGGGCTGATCTTCGTGTGCGTGGACGCGCCCGAAGCGTCCGGGCTGCCGCGCGTGATGGCCGTGACCAACCCCGAGCTGTTCATGGTCCGCTTCCACGGGCGTTCGAACAGCACGTGGAACGACACGTCGGGGTCGGCAGCCGAGCGCTTTCGCTACCTGTACAAGAAGCCGGAGCTTCAAAGGCTCGTCGCGCCGATCGCCGAGCACGCCGCCGAGGCGGGCGAGAGCCACCTGCTTATGAACAACTGCTACCGCGACTATTCGGTCCGCAACGCCGCGACGCTCCGTGACCTCCTGGCCAGCCACGCAGCCTGACCTGGTCTGTCGCCTGGAGCGGCACGCCGTGGAGGCGTGGCCGGCCACGGTGACCGAGCCCATGGATGGCGGCTGGGTGCTGCGGGCGACGCCCGGCCTCGATCGCGGCCGCTCCAACCATGCGTTGACACCGTGCCGTTCGTTGAGCACGTCTGAGATTCCGGACGCGATCGCGCGGGTCGAGGCATTTGCCTCGCGACACGGGATCCCGACCGGCATCCAGGTCAGCCCGGTTTCGCTCCACGGGGAGTTGATGTCCGAGCTCGACCAGCGCGGCTGGGCCACGCGATGGCCGGTGCTCGTTCTGGCGGCGCCGATCGCAGGCGTCGAAGACGGGAGAGCCTATGCGGTGGCCGACCGCGCCACGCCTGATTGGCTCGCGGCCTGGGCACGCTGCGAGCCCGGGCGCGACGTGGAGGCACACGCACGGACGGTGTTCACGCGGCTGGAAGGACGCGCGAGGTTCGCGTGCCACGACGATGGGGCGGTCGGGATCGCGGTCGACGCTGACGGGATCGTCGGGTTGTTCTGCCTGGCCGTCGATCCGGCCCGGCGGCGAGAAGGTTTGGGCACGGCGTTGGTCCGGGCGCTGCTGGCGCGCTCGACGGCGAGCATCGCCTACCTCCAGGTCGAGTCCTCGAACGCGCCGGCGATTGGCCTGTACGAGCGGCTTGGGTTCAGCGAGGCCTATCGCTACTGCCACCGCGTGGCACCGTCGTGAGTCACGGATCGTCGCCTAGGTAGAGTCCGGCCCGTGCCCGGAATCGAACCGCCGGTCCTGGCCGACGTCCGGCTACGGATCAACGGCAGCGACCATGAGTTGACGATCGACACGCGTACCTCGCTGCTCGACCTGCTGCGGGAGCACCTCGACCTGACCGGGGCCAAGAAGGGCTGCGACCACGGTCAGTGCGGCGCCTGCACGATCCTGATCGATGGGCGGCGGGCCAACGGATGCCTGGCGCTCGTGGTGGCGCACGACGGGGCGGACATCACGACCGTGGAGGGGTTG
Source organism: uncultured Solirubrobacterales bacterium (assembly GCA_963834675.1). Lineage (GTDB taxonomy): Bacteria > Actinomycetota > Thermoleophilia > Solirubrobacterales > Solirubrobacteraceae > Palsa-465. The sequence goes on along the minus strand of CAWICS010000004.1, from coordinate 212,580 downwards.
GCCGGCGCCGACGGCCAGGAGCTCCATCCGCTCCAGCGCGCGTTCATCGAGCACGACGCGTTCCAGTGCGGCTACTGCACGCCCGGACAGCTGTGCTCGGCCGCGGGCATGCTGGCCGAGGTGCGCGAGGGCTGGCCAAGCGCGGTTACACCCGCCGGTGACGGAGGTCGCGAGCTGACCGACGCCGAGATCCGCGAGCGCATGAACGGCAACCTGTGCCGCTGCGGGGCGTACGCCAACATCGTCCCGGCCATCGCCGACGCCGCCGGATGAGGCCGTTCCGCTTCGAGCGCGCCACCGAGGCCGATCAGGCCGTGGCGATGCTGGAGGGTGAGCCCGAGGCGCGGTTCCTCGGCGGCGGCACCAACCTGGTCGACCTGATGCGCCTGGGCGTGGAGACGCCGGCGCTGCTTGTCGACGTCAACCGGCTCCGAGGAAACGACCGGATCGAGGACGTCGACGGTGGCGGGCTGCGCATCGGCGCGGCGGTGACCAACAGCGGCCTGGCCGTGGACCCGCGCGTGCGCGAGCGCTACCCGGTGCTCTCGGAGGCGGTGCTGCACGGCGCCTCGGGGCAGCTGCGCAACCTGGCCACGGTGGGAGGCAACCTTCTCCAGCGCACCCGCTGCGCGTACTTCACCGACGTCACCAAGTCGTGCAACAAGCGCCAGCCGGGATCGGGTTGCCCGGCCCGCGAGGGCCATAACCACAACCACGCGATCCTCGGCCACTCGGAGCACTGCGTGGCCACCCACCCGTCGGACATGGCGGTGGCGCTGACCGCGCTCGGGGCCACCGTACACGTGCAGGGACCAGGCGGCGCGCGCACGATCCCGATCCCGGGCCTGCATCGCCTGCCCGGCGAGGATCCGAGCCGGGACACGGTCCTGGAGCCCGGTGAGCTGATCACCGCGGTCGAGCTCGGCCCACCGATTCAGGGCGCGCGCCACCGCTACCGCAAGGTGCGCGAGCGGCGCTCGTTCGCGTTCGCCCTGGTGTCGGTGGCGGCCGTGGCCGCGCCCGAGGAGATCCGGATCGCCCTCGGCGGGGTGGCACACACGCCCTGGCGGGCGACCCGCGCCGAGGAGGCGCTCCGCGGCGGACCGATCACCGAGGAGCGCCTGGCCCAGGCGGCGCAGACCGAGCTCGAGCAGGCCGAGCCGCTGCGCGAGAACGCCTACAAGGTCGAGCTGGCGCGCAACCTGATCGTCAGCACGCTGCTGGAGCTTTGCGCGTGAGCGTCACGGTCACCGGCGCGATCGGGGCGGCCGTCGACCGGGTCGAGGGGCGGGCCAAGGTCACCGGCCAGGCCAAGTACGCCTACGAGTACCACCAGGACGAGGTCGCCTACGCGGCGATCATCGCCTCGACGATCGCCAAGGGCGCGGTCCGGAACGTCGACGCGGCCCCGGCATTGGAGCTGCCCGGCGTCCATGCCGTCCTGTGGCATGACAACGCGCCGCAGCTACATGAGGTCAGCGATGGCGAGCTTGAGATCCTGCAGTCGGACAAGGTCTCCTACCGCGGCCAGATCGTCGGCGTGGTCATCGCCGACAGCTACGAGACAGCTCGCCAGGCCGAGCGGCTGGTGCGCGTCGAGTACGCACCGGAGCCGCACGACGTCCTTCTGCGCGCCGACCATCCGGAGCTGTACACGCCCGAGAAGGTCAACCCGAACTATCCCGCGGTGACCGAGGACGGTGACTTCGACACGGCGTTCGACACGGCTCCGGTCACGATCGACTGCACCTACGAGACCCCGGCGGAGCACAACAACCCGATGGAGCCGCACGCGACGCTGGCGGTGTGGGAGGACAGTGGAGTCACGCTGTATGACTCCAACCAGGGCGTCGTCAACGTCAAGACCACCGTGGCCAAGGCGTTCGGCCTCGAGCCCGACCAGGTGCGGGTGATCTCACCGCACGTCGGCGGCGGATTCGGATCCAAGGGGACGCCGCGACCGCACGTGATCCTCGCGGTCATGGCCTCGCAGGCGGTGAAGCGGCCGGTCAAGCTCGCGGTCACCCGCCAGCAGATGTTCGCGGTCACCGGATACCGCACGCCGACCATCCAGCGGATGCGGCTCGGCGCGGAGCGCGACGGGCGCATCACCGCGCTCTGGCACGACGCGATCCTCCAGACCTCGACGGTGCGGGAATTCGGCGAGCAGGCCGCGCTGCCCAGCCGGATGATGTACGCCTCGGCCAACCGCCGGACCACCCACCGTCTGGTCAAGCTCGACGTCCCCACGCCCTCGTGGATGCGCGCCCCCGGCGAGACGCCGGGCATGTACGCGCTCGAATCGGCCATGGACGAGTTGGCCATCGCCTGCGGGATCGACCCGATCGAACTGCGGGTCCGCAACGACCCGGAGGTGGACCCGGAGACCGGCAACCGGTTCTCGAGCCGCAACCTGGTGGCCTGCCTGCGCGAGGGAGCCGAACGCTTTGGCTGGGCCGACCGTGACCCCGCCCCGGGGATCAGGCGCGAGGGTCGCTGGCTGGTCGGGACCGGCGTCGCGGCGTCCACCTACCCGGCGCGGCGCCAGCCCTCCTCGGCCCGGGCCCGATACGAGCCCGAGGACGGGCGATACACGATCCAGATCGCCGCGGCCGACATCGGCACCGGCGCGCGCACCGCGCTGACCCAGATCGCCGCCGACGCACTCGAGGTCGGGATCGAGCAGGTCGAGGTGCAGATCGGCGACTCGAGCTTCCCCGAGGCGTTCCTGGCCGGCGGCTCGATGGGCAACTCCTCGTGGGGGTCGGCCGTGGTCAAGGCATGTCGCGAGCTACGGGCGCGAATGGCCGAGGAAGGTCACGAGGTCCCCCGGTGGGTCGAGGTCGATACCAAGGACGAGGTCGCTGCGGCGACCGCGGAACCGCTGGCCAAGCACGGCTTCGGCGCTCAGTTCATGGAGGCGCGGGTCGACGTCGACACCGGAGAGGTGCGGATTACCCGCTCCCTGGGCGTCTTCGCGGTCGGACGGATCATCAACGCCAAGACCGCGCGCTCCCAGTTCCTCGGCGGAATGACCATGGGCATCGGGATGGCGCTGCACGAGGAGAGCCTGATCGATCTGGAGTTCGGCGACTACCTCAACCACGATCTGGCCGGCTATCACGTCCCGACGAACGCCGACATCGAGGGGATGGACGCGATCTGGCTCGACGAGGACGACCCTCACGTCAACCCGATGGGGGCCAAGGGGATCGGCGAGATCGGGATCGTGGGCACCGCCGCGGCGGTGGCCAACGCCGTTTATCACGCGACCGGCGTCCGGGTTCGCGACCTGCCGATCCGGCCGGACAAGCTGATCAGCGCGCTCGTCGACCGCAATCGATAGCATCGAGGCGGGCGACCAGGTGCAGGGTGACCGGCCTCGGATTTGGTCACAGCTCACACAAAGGAGAGAGATGGGATCGACGCCGTCGGCCGTACCTGTAGGACACGTGCGCCCAGTGGAGATGCCGTTGGTGGACCGTCTTGCCAGCGCGGTCGTGACCGGGGCGCCGCCGATCATGGTCGGAATCGGCATGTGGTTCGGGTGGATGGGGAACCTGTTGAACTGGCAGGACCTCCTGATCATGGCGCTGTTCTATGCCGGCGTGGGGACCGGAATCACGGTCGGATTCCATCGGCTGCTCACCCACGGCAGCTTCCGCTGCCACCGCCTCACCCGGGCGGCGTTCGCGGCGCTCGGGTCGGCCGCGGCCGAAGGGCCGGTGATCGACTGGGTGGCGACCCACCGCAAGCACCATCAGTTCTCCGATGACCACGGCGATCCGCACAGCCCGCACGTCGGGCACGGCTCGGGCTGGCGGGGGGCGGTCCACGGGCTGGTACACGCGCACATCGGCTGGGTGTTCAGCGACATGGAGGTGGCCGACGAGCGGCGCTACGCCAAGGATCTGCTGGCCGATCCCTGGATCCGGTTCGTCAACGACACGTTCGTGTTGTGGGTGCTCGTCGGGCTGGCTGCGGCCTTCGGGCTTGGCGTCGCGCTCAGCGGCACCGTCACCGGGGGCCTGACCGCGCTGCTCTGGGGCGGGGCGGCCCGCATCTTCTTCATGCACCACGCCACGTTCAGCATCAATTCGCTGTGTCACTTCTTCGGGCGCCAGGACTACGACACCCACGACGAGTCGCGCAACCTGGCCTGGCTGGCCATTCCCACCTGGGGCGAGGCGTGGCACAACAATCACCACGCCTTCCCGTGCTCCTACCGCCACGGCCTCCGGCGCTGGCAGCTCGACCCGTCGGCGGGCATCATCCGGCTGATGGAGATGACCGGTCTGGCCTGGGACGTCGTGCGCGTCAGCCCCGAGCGCCGGGACAGCAAGGCGCTCGTCGAGGCTGCCTGAGTGGCCCTATCGGACACGGCGCCGCTTCGTCGCGCTCTGACCGCGACCCTGCCGCGCCGGCCGTTCGGGCTGCGCTTCTGGGACGGCACCGAGGTTCCGGCGACCGAGCCGGGCTCCCCGACGCTGACCTTCACGACGCCCCGTGCGCTCGCCCACGCGCTGCGGGCGCCCGGCGAGCTGGGCCTGGGGCGGGCCTACGTGGCTGGGATGATCGAGGTCGACGACCTCGAGGGGGCGCTGCGAATCGTCGACACGTTCGAGCCGCCGCGGTTGACGATCGGCCAGCAGGCCGGGCTTGCGGTGGCCGTCATCCGCGCGTGTGGGCTGGTGGTCCCGCCGGCGCCTCCGAAGGCCGAGCTGCGCCTGCGCGGCGCCCGGCACACGATCGCCCGGGACCGCCGCGCCGTGCAGCACCACTACGACGTCGGCAACGAGTTCTTCGCCTTGTTCCTCGACCGCTCGATGACCTACAGCTGTGCCTACTGGCAGGGCGGCGCGACGAGCCTCGAGGAAGCGCAGGAGGCCAAGCTCGAGCTGGTCTGCAAGAAGCTCGCCCTGCGCGAGGGCGAACGCGTGCTCGACGTCGGCTGCGGTTGGGGCAGCTTCGTGATCCATGCGGCGCTGCGCCATGGGGTGAGAGCGGTCGGGATCACGCTGGCCGAAGAGCAGGCCCGGCTGGCCCGGGAGCGCGTCCGCGAGGCAGGCGTGGCCGACCGGGTGGAGATCCGCCTGGCCGACTACCGCGAGGTGGCGGACGGGCCGTTCGACGCGATCGCCAGCATCGGCATGGTCGAGCACGTGGGCGCGGAGCAGATCGACGTGTATGCTCGCCGCCTGCACGGCCTGCTGAAGCCCGGCGGGCGCCTGCTCAACCACGGGATCGCCAAGCTCCAGGACTTCGACACGCCCGACGAGGGCGCGTTCTCCGAGCGGTTCGTGTTCCCCGACGGAGTTCCGCTCCCTCTGTCCCGGATCATCCAGGCGCTCGAGCGCACCGGGTTCACGACCACCCACGTCGAAGGCCTCCAGAGCGACTACGCACGCACGATCGGCTACTGGATCGAGAGCTTCGATTCTCACTGGGACGAGGCGGTGCGGCTGGCCGGGATCGAGCGCGCCCGGATCTGGAAGCTGTACCTACGGGCCGCCCGGCAGGGCTTTGAGACCGGGTGGGCCTCGGTCTACCAGGTGCTCGCTCACCGCTGAGCGGGGCGCGGGTTGCCGATCCGCGCAGGGCGGGTCGACGCACTTCACACCGGTGTATCCGTTGGGGTATCGTCGGCTGTAGGCCACACGAAAACCCTGGAGGGAGAGGTATGAGCCAGACCGTCCCCGTGACTTTGAACGTGAACGGCGTCGAGCACCACCTGGATGTGGAGCCCCGCCTGTTGCTGGTCCATGCCCTGCGCGACCACCTCGGGCTGACCGGCACGCACGTCGGCTGCGACACGTCCAACTGCGGAGCCTGCACGATCCACATGGACGGCAAGTCCGTCAAGTCGTGCACCGTGCTCGCGGTCCAGGCCGACGGCGTTGCCCTGACCACGATCGAGGGCATGGCGTCCGAGAACGAGCTGCATCCGCTCCAGGAGGCGTTCTGGAACGACCACGGCCTGCAGTGCGGCTACTGCACGCCGGGCATGATCATGGCCGCGGCGGGACTCCTGGCCCAGAACCCGAACCCGACCGAGGAGGAGGTTCGTCACGGGCTGGAGGGCAACCTGTGCCGCTGCACCGGCTACCACAACATCGTCAAGGCCGTGCTCGACGCGGCCAAGGCCAAGGGAGCGTCGGTCGGTGCCTCGTCCAGCGGACAGCCGGGGGTGACGGCATGAGCATCGGGGACGCCGGGGCCGAGGTAACCCGGGTCGCGGCGGAGTCCACCAACGGCGCGCCGGCGCCGAGCAACCACGTCGGCCGGGCCATGCGCCGCAAGGAGGACCCGCGGCTGATCACCGGTCGCGCCAGCTACGTCGACGACATCAACATCACCGGGCAGCTGTGGGCGGCCTGGGTGCGCTCACCCGAGGCGCACGCGAAGATCATCTCGATCGACACCTCCGCGGCCAAGGCGCGCGACGGCGTCCGTGCGGTCTTCACGAACGAGGATCTCGACATGGAGGCGGGTCTGCCGATGGCGTGGGCCCCGCCCGGAGTCGAGGTCAACACGCCGGACCACTGGGTCCTGGCCAAGGACGAGGTCAAGCACGTCGGCGATCCGGTCGCCCTGGTCGTCGGCGACGACCGCTACGCGGTGGTCGACGCGGCCGAGGACGTCGTCGTCGAATACGAGCCGCTTCCCGTCGTCACCGACCCGGAGAAAGCGCTCGAGGAGGGATCGCCGCTGGTCCACGAGAAGTTCGGGACCAACAAGGTGTGCGACTGGTCGCTCGGCGGAGGCGACCTCGAGGCCGGGTTCGCCGAGGCGGACGTGATCATCGAGCGCCGCGTGGTCAACCACCGCATGGCCGGCGGGGCGATCGAGCCCCGCGGGGTGCTCGCCGAGTATCGCGGGGACCGGCTGACCGTCTGGAGCTCCACTCAGGTCCCGCACTTCCTGCGCCTGTTCCTGGCGATCCTGCTCGGCGTCGGCGAGGACCGGGTCCGGGTGATCGCGCCCGAGGTCGGCGGCGGCTTCGGCTCCAAGCTGAACATCTACGCCGAGGAGATCGGCTGCGCGTGGGCCTCGCGCAAGCTCGGGCGCCCGGTGAAGTGGATCGAGACGCGCTCCGAGGGCCTGATGGTCACCCACCACGGCCGTGACCAGATCGACTACGTCAAGGTGGGCGCCAAGCGAGATGGCACGCTCACCGCGTGGCACTCGAAGATCATCGCCGACATCGGCGCCTACCAGTTGCTGCTGACCCCGCTGATCCCGCCGCTCAGCGCCTTCGTGATGTGCGGGGTCTACAACACGCCGGCGGTGGTCACCGACGTAACCAGCGTGCACACGAACAAGTTCCCGACCGACGCGATCCGGGGTGCGGGCCGGCCCGAGGCGACCCACATGATCGAGGTCGTGATGGACCAGCTCGCGCACGAGCTGGGGATGGATCCGCTGGAGCTGCGGCGCAAGAACTTCATCCCGCCGTTTGCCGAGGGACATGAGACCCCGATCGGCGTCGTGTACGACTCCGGCAATTACGAGGCCGCGCTCGACAAACTGCTCGAGCACATCGACCCCGACCAGGTCCGCAAAGAGGCCGAGGCGCTTCGTTCCGAGGGCATCTACCGCGGCATCGGTTTCTCGACCTATACCGAGATCTGCGGCAACGCGCCCTCGAGGGCGGTCGGTCCGACCGGGTTCGGGCTGCAGGGCGGCGGCTGGGAATCCGCCACCGTCCGCGTCCACGGCACCGGCGCGGTCACGCTGTATACCGGCACGTCACCTCACGGCCAGGGTCACGAGACGGGGTTCGCGCAGATCGTCGCGGACAAGCTCGGCATCGATCCCTCGCAGGTCGAGGTGATCCACGGTGACACGCAGACCGGGCCGTTCGGCCTCGACACCTACGGGTCGCGCTCCCTCGCGGTAGGCGGCGAAGCGGCGGCGCGCGCCGCCGACAAGGTCGCGGCCAAGGCCAAGGCGATCGTCGCCCATCAGCTCGAGGCGGCCCCGGAGGACATCGAGCTGCACGACGGAAAGTTCTCGGTGCGCGGCTCGCCCGACAAGGGATTGACGCTCGCCGAGGTGGCGGGCGCCGCGTACACGACGATGGACATGCCCGAGGGGATGGAGCCGGGGTTGGACGAGCAGTCGTTCTATGACCCGTCGAACTTCGTGTTCCCGTTCGGCGCGCACGCGTGCGTGGTCGACGTCGACCCGGAGACCGGAAAGGTCAAGGTCGTCCGCTGGGTGGCGGTCGATGACTGCGGCCCGGCGATCAACCCGATGCTCATCGACGGCCAGGTGCACGGCGGAATCGTGCACGGGATCGGGCAGGCGCTGTACGAGCGCATCCACTACGACGAGGCCGGCCAGCTCATAACCGGCACGTTCGTGGACTACGCGCTGGCCACGGCGGCCGAGGTGCCCAGCTTCGAGACCGACCGCACGGAGACCCGTAGCCCGGTCAACTCGCTCGGCGTCAAGGGCGTCGGCGAGGCCGGCACGATCGCGGCGACGCCGGCGGTCACCAACGCCGTAATCGACGCCCTGCGCCCGCTCGGCGTCAACTACATCGACATGCCGCTCACGCCAATGCGCGTGTGGGAGGCCATTCAGCAAGCCAAGGGAGGTGTGCCGGCATGATCCCCGCCGAGTTCGATTACACCGCGCCGGAGTCGCTCGACGACGCGATCAAGGCGCTGACCGACGGTGGCGAGGACGCCAAGCTGCTCGCCGGCGGACACTCGCTGCTGCCGTTGATGAAGCTGCGGCTGGCCGCGCCGTCGCTGCTCGTCGACCTGCGCAAGGTGCAAGGGCTGCGGGGCATCCAGCGCGAGAACGGCAACTGGCGGATCGGAGCCCTGACGCCTCACGCTGAGCTCGAGCACACGCCCGACCTGGGGGTGGTGTCGCTCGTGGCCGGAACCATCGCCGACCCGCAGGTGCGCAACCGCGGGACGATCGGCGGATCGTTGGCCCACGGGGACCCGGCGTCGGATCTGCCCGCGGTGATGATGATCTGCGAGGCGAGCATCACCCTCCAGAGCGCCGGCGGCCAGCAGCGCAGCGTGTCGGCGAACGAGTTCTTCCGGGACTACCTGGAGACCGCGGTCGAGCCGACCGAGGTGCTCACCGAGGTCCACATCCCGGCCTACGACGGGTGGGGCTTCGCCTATGAGAAGTTCAACCGTCGCAGCGAGGACTGGGCGATGGTGGGCATCTCGGCGCTGGTGCGAAAGGACGGGGACACCATCGCGGACGTCCGCGTGGGCCTGACCAACATGGGCTCCGTGCCGATGCGCGCGTCGGCCGTGGAGGAGGCTCTGCGCGGCCAGCCGGCGACGGCCGATTCGATCGCGCGCGCGGCCGAGCAGGCCGCCGAGGGCACCAACCCGCCGGCCGACCTCAACGCCAGTGCCGAGTACAAGCGCCACCTGGCCCGTGTCATGGCCCGTCGCGCCCTCGAGACCGCGGCAGGACTGGGGTGATCGGCCCCCGGCTCGGCCGAATCGCGAGGGCGCGCCTATGATGGCCGTGTGAGCCTTACTTACGTTGGGTCAGTAGAGGAGGCGAGCGAAGCGCTCGCCTCCCAGGGTTATCTGGCCGGTCGTCCGCTGGCGCTGGCCGTCCATCTCGCCGTGGCGCTGGAGCAGCCGTTGCTCCTGGAAGGCGAGGCGGGCGTGGGGAAGACCGAGGTCGCGCGGGCACTCGCCGCGGCGACCAACGCCCGCCTGATCCGCCTGCAATGCCACGAGGGGATCGACGTCCATCACGCGGTCTACGACTGGGATTACCCCCGGCAGCTGCTGGCCCTCCGCGCCGCCGAGGGGGGCGTCGACGAGGGCGAGCTGTTCTCGCGCCGCTTCCTCCTGCGCCGGCCGCTGCTGGACGCTCTGGAAGCGGGGGCGGACGAACGCATCGTCCTGCTGATCGACGAGATCGACCGCGCCGACGACGAGTTCGAGGCGTTCCTGCTCGAGTTTCTGGCCGACTTCGCGGTGACCATCCCGGAGCTCGGGACGATCACCGCGGCCCGGCCGCCGGTGGTCATCCTGACCTCGAACCGGACGCGCGAGCTGCACGACGCGTTAAAGCGGCGCTGTCTGTACCACTGGATCGACTATCCGAGCGCCGAGCTCGAGCGGGCGATCGTCCATGCCCGCATACCGGGTGTCTCGGAGACGATCGCGTCGCGCGTCGTGACCGCGGTCGGCCGCCTGCGCGAGCACGGCGATCTGTACAAGCTCCCCGGCGTCGGCGAGACCCTGGTGTGGGCGCGCGCGCTGCTCGCGCTCGGCGAGGAGGCCGATCTGGACGAGACGCTCGGCGTGGCGCTGAAGGTCCACGAGGACGTGGAGCGGGTAAGGCAGCGCGGGGTGCTCGATGGCGTATGAGCAGGCTGAGCTCGGCGACCGGGTCACCGATCAGCTCGCCGCGCTGGGGGCCGGGCTGCGGATCCAGGGCGCGCGCGTCGGTCTCGGCGAGCTTCTGACCGCACACCGTGCCCTGGAGGCGGTCGACTGCGCCTCGCGCGAGGACGCGCGCCTCGCGCTGCGCGCTGTCTTGTGCTCCGCGCGCGGGGACCTGCCCAAGTTCGAGCGGGCCTTCTATGAGGTGTTCGGCGATGGCCGGGTCCCGCTCGGTCCCTCGCCGTTCGACGACCTCTCCGAAGAGGCCCGCGAGGCGCTGCCTCACGCGGGGATGCCGGCGTCTTCCCCGAGCCCGCAGGACCGGGACGTGGACCCGACCGCAGTACCGGCGGCCTGGAGCGACGTCGAGCTGCTTCGCCACAAGGACTTCGCCACCTACACGGATCTGGAGATGGCCGCCGCGCGTGAGCTGATCGCACGGCTCGCGCGTCGCGGGCCGACGCGGATCTCGCGTCGCACGCGCCCCTCGCGCCGGCGTGGCCACGAGCCGGACGTGCGGAGGATGGTCCGCGGCTCGCTGCGCACCGCCGGCGAGCCGATCGACCGGGTTTGGCGCGCCCCATCGCGTCGGCCCCGCCCGTTGGTGCTGGTCCTCGACGTCTCGGGCTCGATGACCCCCTACGCCCGGATGCTGCTGCAGTATCTGCACGCGTCGGTGGCGGCCCGCCGCCGGGTCGAGGCGTTCGCGTTCGGCACCCGGCTGACGAGGATCACCCATGAATTGGGCGGCCGCGATCACGACCGGGCCCTGGAACGCGCCGCCGAAGCGGTGGTGGACTTCTCGGGCGGTACCCGGATCGGCGCCGCGCTCGCCGCGTTGAATCGCGACCATGGCCGTCGGGTCGGACGCGGCGCGGTCGCGGTGATCCTGTCCGACGGATGGGATCGCGGCGACCCCGAGGTGCTGGCGGTCGAGATTGCCCGCTTGCGCCGGAGCGCGCACCGGCTGGTGTGGCTGAACCCGCTGGCCGCGCACCCCGAGTTTGCCCCGCTGACCCGGGGCATGAAGGCGGCCATCCCGCATACCGATGAGCTGTTGGCGGGCAATTCGCTCGCCTCGCTCGAGCAGCTAGCTGTCATCCTTGAGGAGATCTAAGTTCTTATGCAAGACGTCCTGACTGAGATTGGCGTTTGGAAGGAGCGCGGCGACCGGATCGCGCTCGCCACCGTGATCGCCGTGCAGCGCTCGGCCCCCCGGCCCCCCGGAGCGAAGATGGCGGTCAACTCACGCGGAGAGATCGCCGGATCGGTGTCCGGCGGCTGCGTCGAGGGCGCCGTGGCCGAGATCGCCGACGGCATCTTGAAGGGGGATCCGCCGCAGCTACTGCACTTCGGGATCGCGGACTCGGACGCCTGGGATGTCGGCCTGCCCTGCGGGGGGGAGATCGACGTGTGGGTGCAGGCGTATGACCCCGGCCGGTTTGAGGAGATCGCCCGAGCCGGGGGCCGAGCGGCCGAGGTCACCGTTCTGGAGGGCGCCGCGCCCGGTGCCAAGCTGCTGGTCGAGGCGGACGGGGCCCGCTCCGGGTCGCTCGGCTCGCCCGAGCTCGACGACGAGGCGGCCCGGATCGCCGATGAGCTGCTCTGGGCCGAGACCTCGGAGCGTCGCGAGGGGCTGTTTGTCGACGTGATCGGGCCCTCTCCGCGCCTGCTCGTGTTCGGCGCGGTCGACATCGCGGCGTCGTTGTGTTCTGTCGCGCGGGTTTGCGGATGGCGTCCGTGGGTGATCGATCCCCGGGCACGGTTCGCCACGCCGGAGCGCTTCCCCGACGCCGTCGAGGTGATCGCGGCGTGGCCGGAGGAGGCGGTGGCGCGACTGGGCGGCATCGACCCGGCCACGTCGATCGTGGTCCTGACCCACGACCCCAAGCTCGACGACGCGGCGCTGGAGCTCGCCCTGCGCTCGCCGGCCCGCTTCATCGGCGCGATGGGTTCGCGCCGGGCCCAGGCCAAGCGGCGCGAGCGGCTGGTCGAGCTCGGCTTCGGCGACAGCGAGATCGAGCGGATCTCCGCGCCGGTCGGGCTCGATCTGGGCGCGATCGCCCGTGAGGAGACCGCGCTGTCGATCATGTCCGAGGTCGTGGCCGCCCGCCACGGCCGCGACGGCGGCCGGCTGGCCGAGCGCAAGGGCCGGATCCACGAGGTTCCCGCTTGATCGCAGGCTTGATCCTCGCCGCAGGCGCCGGAACGCGCTTTGGCGAGCGGTCGAAGCTGCTGGCCGAACTCGAGGGGCGCCCGCTGCTCGAACACGCGGTGGCGGCCCAGTGCGCGGTCGAGGAACTGGAGCGCGTGGTGGTTGTCCTGGGCGCGGCCGCTTCCGAGGTGCTGGAGCGCGTCGACTTCATGCGGGCCGAGACCGTGGTGTGCTCGCGGTGGAGCGAGGGTCAGGCGTATTCGCTGCGCTGCGGGATCGAGCACCTGGCCTCGCGGGCTCCCGATCTCAGCCGGGTGATCGTCACGCTCGGCGACCAGCCGCGGGTCTCCCCGGCGCTGATCGCGCGGTTCGTAAATGAGCCAGCGGGTACGCGTGCCGTATACGACGGCATGCCCGGACACCCGGTCGTCCTCGGCCCGGTACAGCTACGGGCCATCGCCGGACTGCGCGGTGATGTAGGTGCACGCGAGGTGCTGAAGGGCGGACCCACGATCGAATGCGGCGATTCCAGCGCGGTGCGCGACGTCGACACACCCGAAGACCTGGAGGCGATACGTCATGAAGCTAGAGCAGTCCTTTGAAGTAGACGCCCCGCTCGAGCGGGTGTGGCAGACCCTGATCGACGTCGAGTCCGTCGCTCCCTGCCTGCCGGGCGCGGCGGTCACCGGCCGCAACGACGACGGCAGCTACAACGGCACCTTCACGGTCAAGATCGGCCCGACCACCGCCTCCTACACCGGCCGCCTGGAGATGGAGAACGTCGACGAGTCATCCCACACGGCCACCATGCAGGCCCAGGGCACCGACAAGCGCGGACAGGGTGGAGCCAAGGCCACGATCTACTCGCGGCTGGCGCCGGCCAACGGAACGGGCACCCGGGTCGAGGTGGTCACCGATTACCACATCACCGGCCGGCTCGCTCGCTTCGGACGCGGCGGGATGATCGAGGACATCTCCGAGCGGCTGCTGCGCGAGTTCGCCAAGCGCCTGCAGACTTCACTGGCCGGCCAGCACGACACGATCGTGTCGGCCGTGCCCCCGCCGGCGGCTCCCGCGCCGCCCGCGCCCGAGCCCGAGGCGCCCGCGCCCGTCGTCCCGGCCGGCGAACCCGAGGCTCCCGTCTCGCCGGTGGGGGAGGTCGAGGAGCAACCGCGCGACGAGACGATGTTCGCTCCGGTGCCGACTGAGAGCACGCCGCCCGAGGCACCGGTGTCACCGGCCGGCGCGATCACGCCGCCGCCGCCGTCCGAGCCTGCCGCTGTGCCGTCCGAGCCCGCGGCTGCTCCGTCCGGGCCCGCGGCGGTGCCGGAGCCGACCGATCCCGCCTCCGGGCCCTCGCCGCTCGAGCCGCCGGAGGCGCCCGCTCCCGTGGCCGAGCCGGTAGCTGCGGCCGAGCCGCCGGCCGCACCGCCACCGCCCAGCCCGGGACCGCCGCCGGTGGCCACCCCGCCGCCCGCGCCCTCGGCACCGCCGGTCGGCGAGCGCCCGCCGCTTCAGCACCCGCCGCAGCCGAACGAGCCGATGCAGGGCCTGTCGCTGGTCGGCGGCGTGGTGTGGAGTCGCGTCAAGCGCAATCCGGCTCCGGCCGCCGCGGCCGGCGTGGCCGTGATGCTGCTGCTGGCGCGTCGCCGGCGCCGGCGCCACTGATCCGGCCGGCCAGCCCCGGCCCCGGGGCGCCGACCGTGCATAACTCGTCACTCGGCGCCCCTCCCGCGCGGCGTGACGTTCTATGCACGCTACTCGTGCACAACACGTCACGGTCTCGGCGGGACGTGTCAAATGTCGTGTTATGCACGCCGCGACGCGGCTGGGGCCGCGAGGGGAGGCCCGGCCGGCGGTCAGCCGAGCGACTCGCGCCCGGCGGGCTCGTCGAAGCTCGCGGCCGGCGCCACCGCCACCAACCCGCTCGGGTTGATCATCGGGTGGGTCAGGTAGTAGTGGCGGCGGATCTCGTCGAAGCTGACCGTATCGGCCACCCCGGGCCACTGATACAGGTCGCGGGCGTATGGCCACAGATGCTCGTACTCGACCAGCTTGCGCAGCGAGCACTTGAAGTGGATCTGGTAGACGGCGTCGAAGCGCACCAGGGTGGTGAACAGGCGCCAGTCGGTCTCGACCGGCTCGGGCCCGAACAGGAACCGCGACCGGCCCAGACGCGCGTCGAGCTCGTCGAGCATCGCGAACAGCCCGCGCACCTCGGCCTCGTACACCTCCTGGCGGCGCGAGAAGCCGGCCTTGTAGACCGCGTTGTTGACGTTGTCGTAGATGCGGTCGTTGAGCTCGTCGATCTGGTCGCGCAGGGACGCCGGATAGAGCTCGATCGGATGCGAAGCCAGCGGCGTGAAGACCGTGCCGAGCATGCGCAGGATGTCGGCCGACTCGTTGTTGACGATCACCCCGGTTTCCCGGTCCCATAGAACCGGCACGCTCACCCGAGCCTCGTAGGCGGGGTCGCTCGCCGCGTATGCCTCGCTCAGGAATGAGAACCCGTTCAGGGGGTCGACGTACTCGCCACCGGTGAACGCCCAGCCGCGGTCGTCGCGGATCGGGTCGACGAACGACAGCCCAACGGCCTCCTCCAACCCCATCAGCCGCCGGGCGATGATCGTCCGGTGAGCCCACGGGCAGGCCCGAGCCACATACAGGTGATACCGGCCGCCGGCGACCGGAAACTCGGCGCCGGGCTCGTCGGACACCCAGCGGCGGAATTGGCTCTCCTGCCGGCGAAACGAGCCGTCGTCGGCGCCTTCGCGACCGAGCGAGAACGTCGAAGACGAGGTCATGCCGCGAGCTTAGTACCCAAGGTCGTTAGGCTGACCCATGTGAGCGCGAGCCAAGCGGATAAGGCCGAGCGGTTCCTCAAGCTGCACAAGAAGGGCGAGCCGCTGCTCATGCCCAACGCCTGGGACGTCGGATCGGCGGGCATTCTCGCCTGGCTCGGCTTCCAGGCCGTGGCCACGACGAGCAGCGGGCATGCGGCCACGCTCGGCCGGCTCGACGGAGGCGTCACCCGGGAGGACGCGCTGGCACACGCCACCGAGCTATCCGCCGGCACCGACATCCCGGTGTCGGCCGATCTGGAGAACGCGTTCGCCGACGACCCCGACGGCGTGGCCGAGACGATCCGCCAAGCCCGCGAGACCGGCCTGGCCGGCTGCTCGGTCGAGGACTACTCGGGCCGCCCCGACGATCCGATCTACGAGCGCGGGCTCGCCCGTGAGCGGATCGTGGCCGCCGCCGAGATCGCCCACTCGGGCCCGATCCGGATGGTGCTCACCGCGCGGGCCGAGAACCTGATCCGCGGACGGGACGACCTGGCTGACACGATCGAGCGCCTCCAGGCCTACCAGGAGGCCGGCGCGGACGTGCTGTTCGCCCCCGGCCTGACCAGCGCGCAGGACATCCGGCGGGTCGTCGAGTCGGTCGACCGGCCGGTCAGCGTGCTGGCCCTGCGTGGCGCGCCGAGCACGGGCGAGCTGGCCGCGCTCGGGGTGGCCCGGGTGTCGGTCGGGGGAGCGTTCGCCTTCGCGGCGCTGGGTGCCCTGCGCGAGGCCGCCGAGGAGCTGCGCGACCGGGGCACCTATGGTTACCTCGAGCGGACCACGCTCGGCGTGCAGGCGGCCCGCAGCGCGTTCGGTCGCTAGGCGGCCGCGCGCAGGCTGCGCAGAGGCGGGCGCTCGACGGGCGCTGGGCTCGCCACCGATGGCCCCTCCACCCCGGAGAGTGCTCCTCGCAGCCGACCCTCGCGCTCCAGCCGCGCCGCGACGGTCTCCAGAACGGCAGACGCCATTGGTCCAAGATCGCGTAGCGGCTGATGAGCGTTCTGCCGCACCTCGAGGTCGACCTGGGCGATCCCGTCGAGGCCGACCGCCGTATAAACGTCGATCAGCAGGCCGATGTCGACGCCGTAGCCGGTGGCGAACGGGAGCCGCTCGAGCAGCTCGCGCCGCGCGGCGATCTCCCCGGCCAGCGGCTGGCGAATCGCGGCCAGGTCCGGATAGAACAGGTTGAGCAGGGGGCGGGCGGTCAGCTCGGTGACGCGGCCCCCGCCGTTGGGCACGGTGGTCTCGCCGATCCGGAACGGCCGGCGGTAGAAGCCCTTGACGAACGAGATCTCCGGCCGGCATAGCACCGGGCCGAGCACTCCGCACGCGAAGTGGGCGCCGAACCGCTCGGAGTCGGCATCCAGGAAGCAGATCACCTCGCCGGTGAGTACGGGCAGCGCTCGCCACATGGCGTCGCCCTTGCCGAGCACCGGCCCGAGCTCGGGCATCAGGTCGTCCTGGGAGTGCACCTCCGCGCCGAGACTCCGCGCGATGGCGGCCGTCCGGTCGCTCGAGCGGTCGACCACGACGATCTGATCCACCACGCCACGATCACGCAGCGGCATCAATTCCGAGAGGATCGGCCCGATCGTGCGCGCCTCGTTGCGGGCGGGCAGGCACACCGACACGCGGTATTCGCGCTCGCCGGCCAGCCGCTCCGGGGGAAATTCCCCGTGCGCGTGAGTGTTCGTGCGATGCCAGGCCCGAGAGCGGAGAGTCATCCCTGCAGAGCATGACACCCGCGGCCCGCGGTCCCTTCCGCAAACCACGGCCGAACAGGCGGCGGATCACACCGAAAACACGTTGATAAGCCCGCTCTTACGGGTATCTCTGAGCCGGATCGGGTGGCGTCCCCCGCAGATCGCCATGTCTCAGCATCCCCCCGCGCGTCCGTGGTCTGACAGAGCCGTCCCGATCCGGGCGGACGCGACGTATGCCGCGGTACTAGGATCGCCGCGGAGGTATAGCCCGTGAAGCCGGTCCTGAAGATCCCTGTCTACCGGCGGCTTTTGGCCGCGTACGCGCTCAACGAGCTCGCGTTCATGGTCGGGTCCGTGGCGCTGGCGCTCCTGGTGTACCGCCGGACCGGGAGCGCGCTCGGGGCAACCGCTTTCTTCCTGGCCGCGCAGTTCGTGCCCGCGCTGATCTCGCCGATGGCGGTGGCGCGGCTCGACCAGCTGTCCGCGCGCGTGGTTCTGCCCGTGTTGCACGGGATCGAGGCCGCGATCTTCCTGGTCCTGGCCTGGGTGGCAAGCGACCACTTCTCGGTTCTCGCGGTGCTCGCGCTGGCCTTCCTCGACGGGGTGCTGGCCCTCACCGCTCGAGTATTGACCCGCGCCGCGACCGTGTCGGTCACCGCTGCCGCGGGTCTGCTGCGCGACGGCAACGCCGTGTCGAACGCCGCCTTCTCGATCTGCTTCATGTTCGGCCCCGGCCTGGGCGGCGGGTTGGTCGCGGCGGGCGGCACCAGCGTCGCGCTGCTGGCCAACGCCGCCATCTTCGGCGTATGCGCCCTCGTCCTGGCCACCGCGCGAGGGCTTCCCGAGCCCGCGCCGGAACGCGAGGAGGCCAAGGGGAGGGTGCGGGCGGCGCTCGCCTACGCCCGCGAGGTGCCCGAGATCAGCCGGCTCCTCCTACTCCAGACGGTTGGCGTGCTGTTCTTCACCATCTCGGTTCCGGTCGAGGTCGTGTTCGCGCAGCATTCGCTGCACGCCGGCGCGGCGGGATACGGCGGGATGGTGTCCGCTTGGGGAACCGGCGCAGTAGCCGGAGCCGCGGTCTACGCCCGGTGGCGTGGACGCCCCAATCGAGAGCTGATCGTGGGGGGCGCGGCTTCCTTGGGACTCGGCTTCGTGGTCATGGCGGCGGCGCCGACCCTGGCGATTGCCATCGTCGGCGCGGCCCTGGGGGGCATCGGCAACGGGGTGGAGAGCGTGGCGGTCCGCACCGCGCTCCAGGAGGAGGCGTCCGAGGGCTGGATGGCGATGATGATGAGCCTTTACGAGGCGCTTTTCCAATCGGTTCCCGGTGCTGGGATGCTGATCGGCGGCGGGCTCACAGCACTGGGCAGCCCGCGAACCGCGCTGGCCGTGGCCGGCGCCGGGTCGCTCGCGGTCACCGTGACAGCCTGGTTCGCCCTCACCGGGCTGGGTGCGCGGTTTGCGCAGCAGGGGGACGGTGCTGACGGGCCGCAGGATGACGGCGCTCGGGAGCCGCAGGCCGATGCCATTCGGGAATCCCAGGTAGACGGCCGCCGGCCCGGACCGCGCCGCGACGCGGCTCGCACGCCGGCGGTCCGACATCAGTAGAGTCCGCGCGCGGGCGCTGGCCGCCGGCTGAGTCGAGCCTTGAGTCCCCCACCGATCGTGCGCCGTGCCTGTATCGACATCGGCTCGAACACGACGCGCCTGCTCGTCGCGGACTGCGACGGCGACCGGCTAGTCGAGGTCCATCAGGAAAGGGCGTTCACCCACGTGCGTCGCGCATTGACCACCAGCGAGGAGATCGAGGCAGAGAAGATCGGCGAGGTCGTCACGGTGGTGGCCGGTCAGCTGCAGCGCGCCCGCGAGCTCGGTGCGGCCGAGGTCCTGGGAGTGGCCACCGCAGCGGTCAGGCAGGCGGCCAACGGCGACGCGCTCGTGTCTGCCGTGCGGGAACACTGCGGGCTCGAGGTGGCGATTCTGTCCGCCGAGGAGGAGGCCAGGCTGGCGTTCACGGGTGCGGCTCGGACGCTCGGCTATGCGCCGGCCGGCCCGCTGGGGGTGGTGGACGTCGGTGGTGGATCGTCGGAGCTGGTGGTCGGGACGGTCCCCGATCGGATCGACTGGTACGCGTCGTTTCCGGTTGGCTCCGGCCAGTTGACCGACGAATGCCTGCCGTCCGATCCGCCCTCGGCCGAGGAGCTCGCCGAGGCCGGTAGGCGAATCAGCCAGGCGCTGAAGGGCGTGCGGCCGCCCCCCGCGGCGTGCGTGGTCGCGGTGGGCGGCAGTGCCACGTCGCTGCGCCGGATCGCCGGGCCGGTGCTCGACGACGCGGCGTTCGCCCGCGTCCTCGCCGCTCTGTCCTCCGCGTGCGCCGCCGAGGTGGCGGGGCGGTTCGAGCTCGACGCCGACCGGGTGCGATTGCTCCCGGCCGGGCTACTGATCCTCAAGGCCGCGGCCGACGGCTTCGGCGCCCCACTTGAGGTGGGCCGCGGCGGTCTGCGCGAAGGCCTGCTGCTGGAGGTGCGCGATGACTAGCCCAGAGCCGCCGATTCCGCCGCGCGAGGCGCTCGCCGACGTCCGCGTCCGCGCGCCGACGCGCGGCAACCGGCGACTCGAGCAGGTGATCGACGCGGTCAACGCGAGCGAGCACGTGAAGGCGCTGTGGCACGTCTCGGCCGTCAACGCGACGCGGCGGTTGGGGATGAGCGACCACAGCTGGGTGCACGTACAGATCGTGCTGAACATCGGGCTGAGGCTGGCCCGGATCCTGTTCCGGCGCGGGGTGGTGCCCAGCGTCAAGGCGGACTACGGCATGAGCGATCACGACGCCGAGGTGGTGGTGGCCGCGGGCTGCCTGCTCCACTGCGTCGGCATGTCGATCCACCGCGAAGACCACGAGCGCTACAGCTTGTTCCTCACCGCTGACGCGATCGGCGGACTGCTCGCGGCGGCGTACGAGGAACCCGAGCGGACGATCATCGCCTCGGAGGTCCTGCACGCGATCATCGGACATCGTCGCGACGGACGCCCTCTCACGGTGGAGGCCGGGATCGTCCGCGTCGCCGACGCGCTCGACATGGCGCGGGGGCGTTCGCGCCTGGAGTTCGAGTCCGGCCGCCACAACATCCACTCGCTGTCGGCCTACGCCATCGACGAGGTCAAGCTTTCGCCCGGGGAAGAGCGGGCGGTGCGGGTGGAGATCGCCATGTCGAACAGCGCCGGCATCTACCAGGTCGACGAACTATTGGCCGAGAAGCTCCGCGGCTCCGGGCTCGAGCAGCACTTCGAGGTGGTCGCGCGGATCGAGGCCGAGCAGGAGGAGCGGCTGATCGAGGTGTTCAGGATTTGACCCACGTTGTCGGACGTCTGACCGGATCGCTAGGATTTCCCACCATGCGACGCGTCTTCGCGATCCTCTCGGTCACGACGGTGTGCCTGATCGCCGCCCCGGCTGCGCTCGCGACCACGCAGACGTCTAGCTCGGGCAGCGTCAGCGCGACCTTCACGTTCCAGGGCAAGGTGCCGAAGTTCCACGGCCTGCACCTGACCATCTCGCGGGGCGGGACGGTCGTCTACAGCCAGCCGGTCGTGGCCAAGTTCTGCGGCAAGTTGTGCTGGCCGGGCCCGGGGATCAGCCGCCGCTCCTCGGTGCAGGTCGTCGACCTCGAAGGGACCGGCGACCCCGACGTCGTGCTCGACCTGTACAGCGGCGGGGCGCACTGCTGCACGGTGATTCAGATCTTCTCGTTCAACGCGGTGAGCGGCACGTACGCCAAGACCGAGCGGGTGTTCGGCGATCCCGACGCGAAGATCGTCGACCTTGGCCACAACGGCCGCTTCGAGTTCCTCACCGCCGACGACTCGTTCGCGTACGCATTCACCGACTTCGCGGCGTCGGGGCTGCCGATCGAGATCCTGACCTTCGCCAACGGTCATTTCACCGACGTGACGCGCAGCTACCCGACGCTCATCGCCAAGGACGCCGCGTTGTGGCTGAGGGCGTTCAAGGCCCAGGCCAGGCAGCACTATCCGGACAGCGTCGGGGTCATCGCCGCCTGGGCCGCCGACGAGGAACTGCTCGGACACACCAAGCTGGTCAACCGCTACCTGCACCAGCAGGCCGCGGCCGGGCACCTGAACGCGCCGTTCGCAGCCGGCGGAACCAAGTTCGTCGCGAAGCTTCAGAAGTTCCTGCGCCGGCGCGGCTACGTGGGCTGAACGCCGGCGGCGGCCCGGGCGTCGCCGGGATCCGGGTAGTGCACCATCTCGATCGCCTTGCCGTCGCGGAACGTGGTCAGGTTGGCGATCAGCTCGGGCTCACCGTCCTCGCCGGTCCGGCGCATGATCACCACGACCTGATCGCCGGCGTCGATCACCTCGACGAGCTCGCCGATTAGGCCCCGCTCGCGCGCGCTCCGCATCCACTCGAGCGCCTGACGCCGGTTCTGGCATCCGCTGGCCGGATCGCCGCCGTGCCATTTCACGTCGGGGTCGAGGAACTCGCGGATCGCCTCGACGTCCCCCGCACGCACGGCTTCGTAGCCGCGGCGCGCGAGATCGACGAGCTCCTGACTCATCGCAACAGCCGCGCCACCACTGCCGTGACGTCGTCATAGCGCTGGCCGCCCGGCTCTAGCAGGTCCGCCAGGATGTGATCGCATAGCGGTCCGGGCTCCTCCGGCCCGGCGCAGGCCGCGTCGGACAGGCGATCCAGGCCGACATCGAGCGACTCGCCGCGGCGCTCGACCAGCCCGTCGGTGTAGAGCACGATCGTGGTGCCCGAGTCGATCCGCTGCTCGAACGTCTTGTAGACGCTGTCCTCGATCCCCATCAGCCCGTTTCCGCCGTTGACGTAGTGGCAGGCGCCGTCGGAGGCGCGAAGCAGCGGTGGCGGATGGCCGCCGCTGGCCCACACGATCGTGCACCGCTCGGGGTCGATGATCGCGTAGACGATCGTGAACAGCTGTTCGTCGCCCAGGGCGAGCTGGTGGCGGTTGAGCAGGGTCAGCGCCTCGCCGGGCGCCCGCTTTCCGTCCCCGCCCAGCGCGAAGGCCCGGGTCAGCGTGCGCAGCTGACCCATCGCGGAGGCGGCCCGGATTCCACGGCCGGTGACATCGCCGACCACGATGCCCAACCGGCCGTCCGTCAAGGCGAACGCGTCGTACCAGTCGCCGCCTACCTGCACCCCGATGCCGGCCACCTCGTAGGAGGCGGCCAGGCTGACCCCAGGGACCGTCGGGAGGCTCTTGGGGATCAGCCCGCGCTGAAGCTCGACCGCGATCCGGTGCTCTTCCTCGTGCAGCTGTGCGCGGCGGATGGCCAGCGCGGCTCGGTCCGCGGCGTCCTGGAGCAGTGAGCGCTCGGTGGCGCTGAACGAGCGACCCGTGGGGAGGCCCAGGCGCAGGCAACCGACGGGCGCCGCCTCGATGACCAGCGGCACCTGGCGCCAGCGATCCTCGTCCAGCCCCAGCGAGTCTTCAGGTCCGGTCTGGGTGTGGCCGCCCACGGCGCGCACCACGATCGGCCGTTCCAGCTCACCGGCGATCTCCACCTCGGCGACGTCGACGTCGAACAGCTCAGCCAGTCGGGTGGCGATCCGGGGCAAGAGCTCGTCGAGGGTCAGCGCTTCGAGCGCGCTGGTCAGCCGCTGGAGCATGGACAGCCGATCGGCCACCGACTCGGCCTGCACGCGCGCCGCCTGCTCGAGCAGCAGCTCGGCGCGGTCCTGCTCGGCCCGCCGCCGGACAGTCAGGTCGACCCACTGCGCCAGCAGCAGCGGCTCGGCGAACTCGGCGGCCTCGATGGCCGAGGCAAACATCGCCACCCAGACCTCGGCTCCGGTGCTCGACGCCAGACGCAGGTCGACGCTCGGCCGCTCACCGGCTGTCGGGCGGGAGAGCCGGGCAACCTCCTCGAATTTGGCGGTGAGCGCCGGACGGTCCTCGTCCTCGCACAGCTCGATTGCGGGAACCCCGATCAGCTCGGTGGGATCGCGCCCGACCAGCTTCGCGAACGCCGGGTTCGAGCGGATGATCCGGCCCTCGGCATCGAGCACGGTCTTGCCGATCGGCGCCGCTTCGAACGCGCCGCTGAGCAGCGCCTCCGAGCGTTTGAGCGCCCGCCGGCTCGTCTCGAGCTCCGCGAACACCAGCACCTTGGAGCGCAGAAGCTCGGGGTCGAACGGCTTGAGCATGTAGTCCACGGCGCCGACGCTGTACCCGCGCATGATGTCCGGCACGTCGTCGCGGGAAGCGGTCAGGAACACGATCGGGATGTCCCGAGTCCGGGTTCGCTCCTTGACCAGCCGAGCGGTCTCGAGACCATCGAGCCCCGGCATCCGCACATCGAGCAGGATCATCGCGAAGTCACGCTCGAGCAGAAGCCGCAGCGCCCCGTGGCCCGAGGTGGAGGTGACGAGCGGAAAGCCGAGGGGCTCGAGCACCGCCACGAGCGTTTTCAGGTTCTCGGGCTGATCGTCGACGAGCAGGATCGGCAGCGACTCGACCGCGGTGAGATCCGCCATCGCCTCGGTGTTGCCGAACGCGTCGGGTGTGTCTACGCGTCCAGCCACACGCGCATCATCGACAGCAACTGGTCGACGTCGACGGGCTTGGTGATGTAGTCAGATGCGCCGGCCGCGATCGCCTTCTCGCGGTCGCCCTTCATCGCCTTGGCGGTCAGGGAGATGATCGGCAGGTGCTCGAAGCGGGGCATGGCCCGGATAGCGCGCGCGGTCTGGTAGCCATCCATCTCGGGCATCATGATGTCGAGCAGCACCACATCGGTGTTCGGATGCTGGTGCAGCCGCTCGATGCCCTCGCGGCCGTTCTCGGCGAACACGACCTTCATGCCGCGCTGCTCGAGGGTCGAGGTCAGGGCGAACACATTGCGGATGTCGTCGTCGATCACGAGCACCTTGCGGCCGTGCAGGGGCGCGTCCCCGGTGCGCAGGTGCCCGAGCATCTCGCGCGTCTGCGAGGGCAGTGTCGCCTCCGCCCGGTGCAGGAACAGCGCGGCTCGGTCGACCAGCCGCTCGGCCGAGTCGGCGATCATGATCACCGCGGACTTGGCCAACGCATCGAGCCTGGCCCGATCGGCCTTGGACAGCGACCCCTGGACATAGGCGATCAGCGGTAGCTCGCGGAGCGCCGGGTCGGTGGCCGCCTCACGAACCAGCGCGAATGCGTCCGAGCGCGGCCGTCCCATCGCCACGACGGCCAGGTCGAACTCACCGGTGCGGAGGACCTCGAGTGCATCCGCCGGGGCAACCCGCTCGAGGGCGATGTTCTCGTCCCCGGCCAGGAGACCGGCGGTCTCCTCGTCGAGTCCGCCGTCCTCGGCGATCAGCGCGATCCGCCGGTCGGGCCCCTGAGCCAGGCGCTCGAGCCGGGCCAGTGCGATGTCCAGGCCGCTGCGCTCGACTGGATCGTCGATGAAGGCTGCGGCGCCGGCCCGTAGCCCATCGACGCGCACAGCGCCGTCTCCGACCAGCGCGACCGGCAGATGGCGGGTGTCCGGATGCTTCTTGAGCTGGCTCAGCACCGACTCGAGTCGCGGGAGGTCGCCGGCCAGCAAAACGGCACTCGGACGATGCTCGCGGGCCAAGCCGAGGGCGGCGGAGGCGCGGCGGGCCAGGATGGCCTTGCTGCCGCGCTCTCGGACGACCTCGACCATCGCCCGCGCGCGGTCGGACTTGGAATCGATCACCAGCACGACACGGTCGCCGCGCTGGAGCGCGTCGATCTCGTCGGCGAGCTGAACGTCGATCGAGAGCTCCGCGGCGCTGTCGTCCAGGAAACCGGCCGGCGCCCCGGTCCCGTCGGTGCGGGGCTCGAGCGGGACGTCGGCGATGCCCTCGGTGAGCGGCAGGTACAGGGTGAACCGGCTGCCCTGCCCGACCGTCGAGTCGACCTGGATCTCGCCCCCCAGCATGCGGGCGATCTCGCGGGAGATCGAGAGGCCGAGACCGGTCCCTCCGTACTTCCGCGAGGTCGTCCCGTCGGCCTGCTGGAAGGCCTCGAAGATCAAGTTCAGCTTGTCGTCGGGGATGCCCACACCGCTGTCGGTGACCGCGAAGGCGATGACCTGCTCGGCAGCGCGCAGCGCGTCGTTGCGCAGTCCGGCGCGGTCATCCGGATAACCGATCGACAGGGTCACCCCGCCCTCATGGGTGAACTTGAACGCGTTCGAGAGCAGGTTCTTGAGCACCTGGCCCAGCCGCTGCTCGTCGGACACGATCTTGGCGGGGAGGGAGGAGTCGATCTCGACCTTGAAGGTCAGGCCCTTCTGCTCGGCCACGTGGCGGAAGGCCCGCTCGGCGTCCTCATAAACCTCGGACAGGGCAAGCGGTGCGAGGTCGAGCTCCATGCGGCCGGCCTCGATCTTGGTCAGGTCGAGGATGTCGTTGATCAGCGAGAGCAGGTCGTTGCCGGCGCCGTGGATCGTGCGGGCGAACTCGACCTCGCGATCGGACAGCGAGCCGTCCTCGTTCTCGGCCAGCAGCCGGCTCAGGATCAGCATCGAGTTGAGCGGCGTGCGCAGCTCGTGGGACATGTTGGCCAGGAACTCCGACTTGTACTTCGAGGCCAGAGCGAGCTGGGCGGCCTTTTCCTCCAGGCCGCGACGCGCCATCTCGATCTCCTCGTTCTTGATCTCGATGTCGCGGTTCTGCTCAGAGAGCAGGCGGGCCTTCTCCTGGAGCTCGTCGTTGGTCTCGCGGAGCTCCTCGGACTGCTTCTGGAGCTCCTGGGTCAGACTCTGCGACTGGGTCAGCAGCTCCTCGGTGCGCATGTTCGCGCGGATCGTGTTGAGCACGACGCCGATCGTCTCGCCGATGCGGTCCAGGAAGTCGCGATGCGGTTCTGAGAACGGCCGGAGCGCGGCCAGCTCGACCACGCCGAGGACCTGATCCTCGAACAGCACCGGCATGACCAGGACGTCGGCCGGCGTGGCGTCTCCGAGTCCCGAGCCGACCTTGATGTAGCCCGGCGGCACGTCGGTCAGCGCGATCGTCTTGCGCTCGAACGCAGCCTGGCCGACCAGGCCGTCGCCGATCGAGAACCGGCTGGGCAGCTCGCTGCGGCCCGGGGTGTATCCGTAGGAGGCGGCCAGCGCGAGCTCGGGATGTCCGTCGGCGCCGGGCTCGGCCAGGAAGAACGCGCCATGCTGCGCATTCACCATCGGGGTCACCTCGCTCATGATCAGCTGGGTCACCGCGGCGAGATCGCGCTGGCCCTGGAGCATTCCGGAGATGCTGGCCAGGTTGGTCTTCAGCCAGTCCTGCTCGGCGTTGCGCGTTGTCGTCTCGCGCAGGTTGGCGATCATCTGGTTGATGTTGTCCTTGAGCTCGGCCACCTCGCCCTGGGCCTCCACCGAGATCGACCGGGTCAGGTCGCCCTGGGTCACCGCGGTCGACACCTCGGCGATCGCGCGTACCTGGGTGGTCAGGTTGCCGGCCAGCTGGTTGACGTTCTCGGTCAGCCGGCGCCACGTCCCGGACACGCCCTCCACCTCGGCCTGACCACCGAGCTTGCCCTCGGTGCCGACCTCGCGGGCCACGCGGGTCACCTCGGCCGCGAAGCTCGACAGCTGGGCCACCATCCGGTTCAGTGTTTGCTTGAGCTCGAGGATCTCGCCGCGGGCGTCCACGGTGATGGTCTGGGTAAGGTCGCCGTTGGCCACCGCGGTCGCCACCTGGGCGATGTTGCGGACCTGGTCGGTGAGGTTGCGGGCCATGAAGTTGACGTTGTCGGTCAGGTCCTTCCACGTTCCGGCCACGCCGGGGACCTGGGCCTGACCACCCAGAATGCCCTCGGTGCCGACCTCGCGGGCCACGCGCGTCACCTCGGCGGCGAAGCTTCGGAGCTGATCGACCATCCGGTTGATCGTCTCGGCCAGCGCCGCGACCTCGCCCTTGGCGTCGACGGTGATCTTGCGGCTGAGGTCGCCGTTGGCGACGGCGGTGGTCACGGTGGCGATGCTTCGCACCTGAGTGGTCAGGTTGGAAGCCATCTGGTTGACGTTCTCGGTCAGGCCCTTCCACGTGCCGGATACGCCCTCCACCTCGGCCTGGCCGCCGAGCTCGCCCTCGGTACCGACCTCGCGGGCCACGCGGGTCACCTCGGCGGCGAAGCTTCGGAGCTGGTCGACCATCGTGTTGATGGTCTCCTTGAGCTCGAGGATCTCGCCGCGGGCGTCCACGGTGATCTTCTTGGACAGGTCGCCCTGGGCCACCGCGGTGGTCACCTGGGCGATGTTGCGAACCTGGTCGGTCAGGTTGGAGGCCATGAAGTTCACGTTCTCGGTCAGGCCCTTCCAGGTGCCGGACACGCCCTCCACCTTGGCCTGGCCGCCCAGCTTTCCGTCGGTACCGACCTCGCGGGCCACGCGGGTCACCTCGTCGGCGAACGCCGACAGCTGGTCGACCATCGTGTTGACCGTCCGCTTGAGCTCGAGCACCTCGCCCTTCACGTCCACGGTGATCTTCTGGCTGAGGTCGCCATTGGCCACCGCGGTGGTGACCTGGGCGATGTTGCGGACCTGGTCGGTGAGGTTGCGGGCCATGAAGTTGACGTTGTCGGTGAGGTCCTTCCAGGTTCCGGCCACGCCCGGGACCTGAGCCTGACCACCGAGGATTCCCTCGGTGCCGACCTCGCGGGCCACGCGGGTCACCTCGTCCGCGAAGCTGCGGAGCTGGTCGACCATCGTGTTGATCGTGCTCTTGAGCTCGAGGATCTCGCCCTTCACGTCCACGGTGATCTTCTGGCCGAGGTCGCCGTTGGCCACGGCGGTGGTGACCTGGGCGATGTTGCGGACCTGGTCGGTCAGGTTGGAGGCCATGAAGTTCACCGAGTCGGTGAGGTCGGCCCAGGTGCCGGCGACGCCGGGGACCTGGGCCTGACCGCCCAGCTTGCCGTCGGTGCCGACCTCTCGAGCGACTCGGGTCACCTCGGCGGCGAAGCTCGAGAGCTGGTCCACCATCGAGTTCACGGTGGTGCCGATGCGGGCGAACTCGCCCTTGACCGGACGGCCCTCGATCTCGAGCGCCATCTTCTGGTTCAGGTCGCCTTCGGCCACGGCGACGATCACGCGCGCCACCTCGGTGGTCGGGCGGACTAGGTCGTCGATCAGACCGTTCACCGAGTCGACCGCGACGCTCCACCCGCCGGTGGCGCCGTGCAGGCGGGCGCGCTCGGTCATGCGGCCCTCCCGGCCGATGATCTCCGCTACGCGGACCAGCTCGGCCTCGAGCGCGGCGTTGCGGGTGGCCATCTGGTTGAACGCGGCCTCGAGCCGGCCGATGTCGTCCTTGCGACGGGCGGGCAGCCGGACGCTGAAGTCGCCAGAGGCGGCGAGATGCATGGCGTGTTCCAGACGGGCAACCGCAGGGTCGTCGAGCAGGGCACGCCCGTTCTTCGCCGTCGCCGGAACGCCGTTGGTGCTCTTGCGCGCCGAACTCGCCCTCCGGGGACTTCTTTGCCCTGCCACCGCAGCTTTGCCCATGCTCGCGCCTCCGATTGTCAGTTAGCTCCAGCGCGGCTGCCCCCTGCATGGCGGCGCGACTGGACGCCCGTAACCCTCCTCACAGACTATCGCTGCATGGCAAGCATTTCGACGCTTGCTACGCCGCCGTAGACACCTGTTCGATCAGCGATTACCAGCCGCCGCGCCAGTCCGCGTTGGCGGCCCGGCGCTTGGCGGCATCCATGCGCGCGTGCTTGCGCTTATCGAGCCGCCACTGGATCAGCGAGAACAGGATGATCACGGCGGGGAAGAAGATGATCCCCATGAACATCGCGTTGGTGATCACCACGTCGTTGGTCTCGCCGTACCAGCCCTCGCCCGAGTGCGCGGTGGCGAGCGCCGGTGAGGCGACCACCAGCATGGCGATGCCGGTCGTGAAGAGCGCGGCGATCAAGCGTGCCCGTCGCATCGCCTGAAGCGTACCTCTTAGGCCGCCGCGACTGTCTCCCGACCGCCAACTGCGGCCAGCGCCTTCAGCAGCGCCGGGTTGTAGATCTCGCCGCTCGTGGTGATCTGCAGGTGGCTGATCGGCGCCTCGAAAATCGGCGCCTGGAGGGCTGCGGCGAGCTGGCGCTGCTTGCCCGGCGCAACCAGCTCGTCGCGCGTGGTGAGCACGACCGCTGAGGGGATGGGGAGTGGGCGTAGCCAGGGCCGCGAGTCGAAGCGGCTGAGCTCGCGACCCGCCTTGACGATGTCGCTGGCCGAGTGGCGCATCATGTCCGACAGGGCCCAGGCGGTCTCCGGGGAGTCGTTGAGACCGGCGCCGCGAAAGCCTGCGGTCCAGGTGGCGCGGGGCGCGATCGACAGCATCAGCCCGAGGACTCCCAGGGCCTTGAACGCCCTTCGGGTGCGCTTGTCCTGCCAGTGCTGGGCGGTGCCGCTCAGGACGAGCCCGGCCACTGTTTCCGGGTGGTCGCGGGCCAAGAGCTGCGCGATCGCGCCGCCCATCGAGTAGCCAACCACGAGCGCAGGCCCGGCATTCAGCTGGCGGATGGCTGCTGCGGCGTCGGCGGCGCAGTCGGCCAAGCGGAACGGGGTGAGCGGCCGGAGCCCGCGTCCATGTCCGCGGTGGTCGATGGCCAGCACGCGATAGCCGGCGGTGGCCAGATCGCCATAGGCGCCGCACCAGTTCAGGTCGGCGTCGGCCATCCAGCCGTGCAGGAGCATGACCGTGGGGCCGGCTCCGCCCGTATCGCGGAGGAACAGCTCGCCACGGCCGGGGACGAGCAGCGTGCGCGCCGGCGGCATCTCGATCGGGGGGACCGGTGGCCAGGCTTGAAGCGGCATCCAGCGATGCTAATACGCGGCCCGGGGCCGCATACCATCACACACTGACATGGCCGTGGTGATCGCATCGGATCTGGGCAAGGACATCGCCGGCGAGCCGCTCCTGCGCGGCGTTTCGTTCAAGCTCGAGCGCCGCGACCGGATGACCCTGTCCGGGCGAAACGGCGCCGGCAAGACCACGCTGCTGCGCATGCTCTCGGGCGAGGCGTCGATCGACGTCGGGGAGCTCGTGCTGGCCAAGGACGTCAAGATCGCCCTGCACGACCAGCGCCCGCCGCGGGATCTCGGCTTGACGCTCCGCGAGTACGTATTGACGGGAGCCCGGGAGCTGGTGGCGATCGAGGAGGAGCTGGCGGCTTTGGAGCAGGCCATGGCCGGGGGCGCTCACGATGAGACGACCCTCGGGCGCTACGCCGCCGCGCAGGGGAGGCTCGAACACGCCGGCGGGTACGGCTGGCGCGACCGCGCACTGGCCTCGCTCCATGGGCTGGGGTTCCGCGATTCCGAGGAGCTCGACCGCTCGCTTGAGACGTTCTCGGGCGGTGAGCTGACCCGGGCCTCTTTGGGTCGCGCCTTGGCCGGCGCCCCCGACCTCCTGCTGCTCGACGAGCCCACCAACCACCTCGACATCGAGTCGCTCGAGTGGCTCGAGACCCACCTCGCCTCGCTCGACGCCGCCATCGTCCTGGTCGCCCACGACCGGTGGTTTTTGGAGGCGGTCGGCACCTCGGTGCTGGAGCTCGAGGCCGGCCGGAGCAAGTTCTTCGCCGGGCCCTGGCACGCCTGGCGGCGCGAGAAGGCCGCCCAGGACCTGGCGATGGGCCGGGCGATCGAGCGCCAGCAGGCCGAGATCGATCGCCTCGAGCGGTTCGTGACGCGGTTCCGCGCCGGAACCCGGGCCCGGCAGGCCCAGGCGCGAGTCAAGAAGCTGGCCAGGATGGAGCGCCTGTCCCGCGGTCCGGCCGACGGGGCCGGGCTCGAATTCTCGTTCAAACCGCCCGAGCGCAGCGGCCGGGTGGTGTTCGAGCTTCTGGACGGCTTTGTGTCTGTGGGCGATCGTGTGCTGCTCGAGGACGTCGAGCTGTGGCTCGAGCGCGGCGAGCACGTATCGCTGGTGGGGGCCAACGGCGCCGGCAAGACCACGCTGATCGAGACGCTGGCGGGGCGGCGCGAGCTCGGTGGCGTCGGTCCAGGCCCGGTTGTGAGCGGAAAGCTGCGCACCGGGCACAACGTAAAGCTGGGGTTCCTGTCCCAGCATGCCGAGGAGCTGTCGGCGGGGACGGCCCGCACGGTATTGGAAGCCACCACCCACCTGACCGGCTTGACCCCGAACCGCGCTCGGGGCCTGCTCGGG
This sequence comes from uncultured Solirubrobacterales bacterium, assembly GCA_963834675.1. GTDB lineage: Bacteria > Actinomycetota > Thermoleophilia > Solirubrobacterales > Solirubrobacteraceae > Palsa-465. The sequence goes on along the minus strand of CAWICS010000004.1, from coordinate 181,330 downwards.
CGCTTCCTGTTCTCGGGGGAGGAGGCCGAGAAGCCACTGGAGGTTTTGTCCGGTGGCGAGCGCCGGCGCCTCTCGCTGGCCATCCTCGTGCAGTCCGGGGCGAACCTGTTGATCCTCGACGAGCCGACCAACCATCTCGACCTCGAGAGCCGGGAGGCGCTCGAGCAGGCGCTGAACGACTTCACCGGCTCGGTGCTGCTGGTCTCCCACGATCGGGCCCTGCTCGACGCCGTGGGCAGGCGCACGGTGGCCATCGAGGACGCCACGCTGCGCAGCTACCTCGGGGGCTGGCCCGAGTACGTCCGCGCCCGGGAGGAGCGAGCCCGGGAGGCCGCGGCGGCCAAGACCGCCAAGCCGGCGAAGCGGACGAAGCCGTCCCGGCGGCCGGCGAAGCCTGCCCCGGGGGCGGCCGAGCAGCAACGACTGGAGCGCGAGATCGAGGCGGCCGAGGCATCACTGCGCGCGCTGGAAGAGGAGCTCTCCGATCCAGCCGCCTGGTCGACCCCCCAGCGGAGCGCCGACGCTACCGAGCGACACGAGCAGGCCAAGCGCGCGGTCGACGAGCTCTACGCGCGCTGGGAGCGCCTCGCGGGATAACTCTCGGTCACGCCACAGCTTCTTTTCTGCAACAACTGAACGGCTTTTCGCCTGGGGATGGGGTTTCGGGTGGACACTGGTGGCGTGTGCGTCCGTTCGACCGCGAGTTTTTCGCCATCCGCCGCGTCTGCCGTGGTGAATGGCGGTTCACTCGGGTGTGGCGCGAGTGATCTGCCTTTCGGCGTGGGGGTGTAGGCGAGTGGCGGATTACTCGCGGGATCGGGCGGTCACGGGGATCGCCGGCCGGCAGCGGAATCTGGTCAGCACGGCGCAGTTGGGGAAGTGTGGGTTGGATAAGGATGCGGTGGCGCGGCGGGTGCGGGCGGGGTGGTTGCGGCTGGTGTTCCAGGGTGTTTACGCGGTGGGGTCGGGTGAGTTGTCGCGGTTGGGGCTTGAGCAGGCGGCGCTGATGTCGTGTGGCCGGGGGAGCTTTGTCAGTCATCGGTCGGCGGCGTTTGTGTGGGGGATGCGTAGGACCCCGCCGCCTGAGGTGGAGGTGTCGGTCCTCGGTGCCGGAGACGAATGTGAGGTTCGGGCGGTTTGAGGCGGATTTTGTGTGGCGTGAGCAGCGGGTGATCGTGGAGCTGGACACGGCGACGTATCACAGTGGCCCGGGCGTCTTTCAGCGTGATCGAGAGAAGGGTCTGGTGCTCAGGGCGGCCGGGTTTGACGTGTTGCGCCCGACTCGCGCGCACGTGGTGCACCAAGGTCCGCGGGTGCTCGTACTACTCGCCCAGGCGCTCGCGCGCCGCTAGCCGGGGAACTTTGCCGTCGCCGGCGCGCCACCGAAGATCTTCCCGCACGCCTTCTGCGCGGCCTGGAAGGCCGGCGAGCTCGGGTTGATGCCCGGTCCACCGATCCTCACGCCGATGGCTCCGCCGGGGCCGGTCTGGAACTGGGGATCGGGGAAGTTCGGGACGCCGTGCGAGCGCATGCAGCGCGACATGGCCAGCGCCTGGGTCCTGGCCTTGGCGGTCTGGGCGGCGGAGGGATGGCCGCCGTTGGGGAGGTAGGAGCGACAGGCCTGAAGGGCCGATTGGAAGGCCGGGCCGTTGACCTCGACGCCGTTGACCGAGGTGCTGTTCGGCGTCTTCTGGACCTGGAGCTTCAGCTCGCCGCCCGTGGGATCCGGAAAGTTCGAGACCCCGTGCGATCGCATGCACGTCGCGAAGGCAAGTGCCTTGGCCGCGTCGGCCGGATTGTTCTGGGCCGCGGTTGACCCCCCGGTATTGGGCCTGGAGGAGCCGCAGGCCGCCAGCCCGAGAATCGCGCTACCAAGGAGGAAAGGGAAGATGATGCGTCGCATGCCCCAAGTGGTACGAAAACGGGCGTAACACGACAGGAACGGGTGCTGTTACCGCTGCGTTACCGGACCCCGACCATGCTGCCTGGCACCATTCGATGGTGAGGCGCGAGGGCGAATGCGAGTGCTGGTAATCGAAGATCAGGCGGAGCTGGCCGAAACGGTCGCGCTCGGCCTGCAGCGCGAGGGCATGGCGGTGGACATCGCGCTCGACGGCGCGGCGGGCCTGCGGCAGGCGGCAATCTACGACTACGACGTGATCGTGCTCGATCGCGACTTGCCCGCGGTGCACGGCGATCGGGTGTGCGAGACGCTCGTCGAGCAGGGCGGCCGGACCCGGGTGCTCATGCTGACCGCGTCGGGCGGCATCGAGGACCGGGTGGCCGGGCTCAGTCTCGGCGCCGACGACTACCTGCCCAAGCCGTTTGCGTTCGCCGAGCTGATCGCGCGCATCCGCGCGCTGGCCCGGCGCTCCCAGCCGGCGCTGGCGCCGGTCATGCGCAGCGGGGATCTGACCCTGGACACGGGCCGGCGCATCGCCCAGCGGGCCGGCCGCCGGCTCGATCTGAGCGCCAAGGAGCTGGCCGTGCTCGAGTTGCTGCTCGCCGCCCGCAGCTCTGTCGTATCGCCCGAGGAGCTTCTGGTCAGGGCGTGGGACGAGGCCGTCGATCCGTTCTCGGCCGTGGTCAAGGTGACGATCAGCCGGCTGCGCCGCAAGCTCGGCGACCCGCCGATCATCGAGACGGTGCCCGGTGCCGGCTATCGGATCTAGATCCGGGCGCGGCCCTCGGCGCTGGCTTCCCCGCCGGACCATCCGGCTCCGGCTGACCCTCCTCTACGGGCTCCTGTTCCTGATCGCCGGGACGGCGCTGCTGGCCATCACGTACGGACTGGTGGCGCGGGACAGCACCGGGCCGGTGGCCCAGAAATTCGTCGTATCCCGCCGCGTGGCCGGCAAGCTCCCGTCGCTACCGCCCGGGATCAAGGGGGTGTTCGGAACGACCGGCAAGCCACCGCCCGTCCTCCCTCAGCAGGGGGCCCCGTCGGGCGCGGTGGTGTCGCTGCAGGACTATGCGGGGCAGGTGGACGCGACGTTCCGGCGTCTGACCGCAGCGCAAGCGAAGGAGTTGACCGCGGTCCAGGCCAAGGCCAACGCCGGCATCGACCAGGTCAAGCATGCGCAGCTCTCCACGCTGCTCACGCGCTCCGGTCTCGCGCTGGCGATCATGGCCCTGGCCTCGATCGGGCTCGGCTGGGTGATGGCCGGCCGGGCGCTGCGTCCGGTGCGGACGATGAGCTTCCGGGCGCGTGGGATCTCCGAGCGCAACCTGCACGAGCGCCTCGCCCTGGAGGGGCCCGACGACGAGCTCAAGGAGCTCGCGACGACGTTCGACGGCCTGCTTGGGCGGTTGGAGGCGGCATTCGAATCCCAGCGCCGGTTCGTGGCCAACGCGTCGCATGAGCTGCGGACCCCGATCACGCTCGAGCGCGCGCTCGTCGAGGTCGCGCTGGCCGACCCGGACCCCACGATCGACTCCCTGCGCGACACGTGCCGGCGCGTGCTCACGGCCAGCGAACACCAGGAGCGGCTCATCGAGGCGCTGCTCACGCTGGCCCGCAGCCAGCGCGGCCTGGAGTCGCGGGGGCCGGTTGATCTACGGGAGATCACCGCCGAGGTGGTACGGGCGGTCCCTGCCGACGGGCTGCGCGTCGAAACCGATCTGCGTGCTGCCCGGACGACCGGCGATCAGGCGATGGTCGAGCGCCTGGTGGCCAACCTGGTCGAAAACGCGGTGCGTCACAACCGGCCGGATGGGTGGGTCAGCGCGTGGACCGGCGAACGCGACGGGTTGCCCACGATCGAGGTGACCAACGTGGGACCGGTCGTCGAGCCGGTCCAGGTCGAGGAGCTGGTCAAGCCGTTTCACCGCGCCGATCAGAACGGGAACGGACACGGCCCCGGCCAGGGCCTTGGGCTCGGGCTGTCGATTGTTCAGGCGATCGCCGAGGCGCACGGCGCCGCCCTGCACACCGACGCGCGGCCGGAGGGCGGCCTCCGGGTGAGCGTCGCCTTTCCGGCGAGCGGCCCTGAGTCAAGCGACTGATCGCGGGTATGGGCATCTGCGATGCCCGGGAAGGACGCCGTGATCATCACTCCTTACCGCGATGGCCCGCTGCTCGTCCGCGGTCCGATTGAGCTCAACTGGCCCGACGGGTCGCCGGTCACCCGGCCGCGAAACGCCGTGGCGCTGTGCCGCTGCGGGAAGTCGAAGCTCCGGCCGCTCTGTGACGGAACCCACAAGCTGATCGGGTTCCGAGCCCCCGGCACCGGGGCCTGATCGTCACTCCTGGCAGGTCCCCGATCGCTCCGCGTCAGCGGCGACGCGCGGGCTGTCGAGGATGATCCGGCGTCGCCGCAGTCCGGCCAGCAGCGTCTCCTGATCGGGGAAACTGACCATCGTGGCCGCCTCCTCGCGCCAGCCGATGGTCAGCGAGTGCGCCCGGTCGGCCGCCACCTGGCCGTCGACCTCGAGCCGGGCACCCCCAAAGCCGGCGCCCACCTCGAGCTCGAGCACGGACTGGGCCGGGATCACCAGCGGGGGAGCGAAGCCGCCGTGCTTGGGAAGCGGGGTGAACACGAACCCGTCGAGACCACTGGCCAGCAACGGACCCCCGGCCGAGATCGCGTAGCCGCTCGAACCGATCGGCGTGCTCACGATTGCGCCGTCGCCGGCGATCCGCGCGTACAGGCTGCCGTCGACGTGGGCGCTCACGCGGACCTGCCCGCCACCCGCGCGGACCACCGCGACATCGTTGAGCGCAAACAGCGGCTCGTCGTCGTCGCGGGTCACCGTCAGAGCGGGGAACCGGCGCGGCTGCCACTCGCCGCGGCTGAAGCGCTCGAGCGAGCGGGTGACGTCGGGCACGGGCACGGTGGCGAGCGCGCCGAGGCTTCCGCAGGCAATCCCGAGAACCGGCAGATGTACCAGCGCGGCGCTGCGCAGCGCGGCCAGTGTGGTGCCGTCGCCGCCGATCGACACGATCAGGTCGGCGTCGCCGGGATCGCCCTCCTCGGCCACGCGCCGCTGGCTGTAGGCGGCGGGCACCTGCTTGAGCTCGACGCCGTGCTCGTCGCTCCACTCTTGAACCAGGCCCAGCGGTCGATCCACGCTCCGGCTCGGATGGACGACCAGGCCGATCCGGCGGGGCCGAGCCGATGAGATGTCGGGTCGGCCGCCGGCCGGGGAGGTCGACGTCGTCGGGGTGTCGGCCATCACCCCGATGCGGCGACGACGTCGTGCTCGTGAACGGACAGCTCGCCCAGCAGTGAGGTCCGCCCCTCACCCCAGCAGCCCAGGACGTGCGAGGCCCACCGCGCGTCGAGATGAGCCAGCGCGCGCGCTCCCCACACGATGTCCGCGCCGAGCGCCTCGTCCTGGTGGGCCAGGCCGCCGGCCAGGTCGACCGCGGCGATCGCCTCGTGCACCGCGTCGGCGGTGACGTGCTCGTCGAAGAACAGCGTGGCGTCGCCGTCGAACCCGAGTCGTCGCAGTCCCTCGCCGTAGCGGCGGTTGGGGATCGAGGAGGTCATCTCGAACAGGGCCAGGTGACCGACGATCGCCCCGCGCCAGCACCGGTGCAGTCCGAACAGCGACATCAGATTGACCGTGGCGAGCGTGACTCCCGGGATCAGCTCGAGGTAGGCGCCGTACTCGGAATCGAGGCCGAGCGCGCGCATGGCCCTGGCGAACAGCTCGGCGTGGATCCACTCGGCCCGTCCGCCGCCGTACTCATCGCTCTGGATCTCGATCATCGCCGCTTTGGGCGCGCCCCATAGACGCGGGATCGCCCAGGAGTGCGGATCGGCCTCCTTCAGCTGGTAGGCAGAGCGGTGGACGACGAACTCGAGTACCTCGTCGAGGCTCGCGCTGACCTTGACATAGGACGAGAGCGAGGGGCCGTCCTCGTCGGCGATCGCCCGCAGGGCCAGGTCGATGTCGGTCGCCGCTACCGGGTCGCGGTCGGGCGGAACGGCGTCGAGCAGCGCGCGCTCGAATTCGAGCTCCAACTGGGCGCGCAGGGCGAGCAGCCCGGGATCCCATTCCCAGCCGTCGTCGACGCCGGGCAAGCCTCGGTAGTGCAGCTCGTAGCAAAGGTACAGCGCGAGTTGGAGGTCCTCATCGGCCAGCGGATCGTCGAAGTCGGGCAGCGCTCCGGCGTCCAAGCTTCCAGGCACGTGGCCGAGCGCGGTGATCAGTCGCTCGGTGACCGGTCCACGGGGTGATGGGAGACTTTTCATGCGAGTCTGACTGTACCCAGGCTCAGGGGTCCAAGAACTTGCTGGCCAGCCAGCCAGGCACGGAGGAGATTCCGGCGCGCGCGGCCTCGCGGCGCTGGGCGATCGCGCCGTTGCATTCGACCAGCTCGCGCGCGTGCGACATCGCCCCGCCCGCGCCGAGGCGCTGGGCGATCGGCTCGAGCTGGTCGAGCAGCTCGTTCAGGCAGTCCCGGGTTGGGCGTACAGCGCCCGTGCGCAGATCCGCCATATCCCCCTCAACGCCGTACCGGCACGCCCACCAGCGGTTCTGCTCGATCCGCCAGGTCGGCGCCGGGGCATCGATCTCGCCCTGGTCGTGTCGCTCGCCAAGCCAGACCAGGAGAGCCTGGGCCACCGCGGCGATGGCCGCCGCGTCGCCGACAGTGGGTTGGCCGTCCGGCACGCGCAGCTCGAGCGTCCCGAACCTCGGGTGCGGCCGAAGCTCGTACCACCATCTGCCGGGGTCGGGGAACGCTCCGGTCCTCTCGCCCCAGGTCAGCGCGCCGGCGTAGACCTCCCAGCTCTCGAAGGCCGGCGGGATCCCCTGCCGGGGCAGGAGCTCGCCGATCGACGGCCGCACCGAGGCGAAGCCGGTGTCCCGCCCCTCGTAGAACGGGGCGTTGGCGGCCAGCGCGGCCAGCGCGGGGAGGTAGGCGCGCGCGGCGTTGTATACGGCGAGCGTGCGCTCGGCGCCCGGAACCGCCACGTGCACCTGGAGCGCGCACACGAGCTGGCGGTCGGCCACCGAGGCGTATTCGCGGATCGTGTGCTCGTAGCGGGCCAGGCGGTTGAGCTCCCCGGTGCCGGGGCTCGTGGGGTGAAAGCCGGCACCGGCGAACCGAACCGAGCCCTGGGCCCGGGCAACCAGCTCCCGCCGCGCCTCGAGGAGCGCCCGCGCGGCCTCGGGCACGCTGGCGCTCGGGCCGACCACGATCTCGAGCTGCGAAGCGGGCAGCTCGAGCTTGAAGCGCGGATCCTCGCCGACGTGGCTCAGAACATCGGGGGCTCGGGGGGTCAGCTCGAGCGTGTCGGGATCGAGCACCATGACCTCGTCCTCGATCCCGATCGTGTACGCCGGGGCGGCGTCGAAGTGGGCGCGCAGCTCGGCGGCCGTAGGAGGTTGGTTTGGCGTCTCGGTGCTCACGGTAAAGGAGCGGCGCGATGCGCCTATTGCCCCTACCCGGTGTCTTTCAACCGCCCAGCGACAGTTACATGCTTGCCGATCAGCTGCGGCGCGAGCGCCTCGGGCCGGGTGTCAGCGTGCTCGACCTGTGCACCGGAAGTGGACACCTTGCCGTGGTCGCGGCGCTCGCGGGAGCGTCCGCGGCCGGGATCGACGTGTCGCGCCGGGCGATGCTTTCGGTGCGCGTGAACGCCGTGCTGAACGGGGTGCGTGTGACGGCGCTACGGGGCGATCTGTTCGAGCCGGTGGCCGGCCGCCGGTTCGACGTGATCGTGTCCAACCCGCCGTATCTGCCGCATCCCGACGATGAGCTGCCGCAGCGCGGCCTGGCCCGCGCGATCGATGCCGGACCGCGGGGACGCGCGTTCCTCGACCGGATATGCGCCCAGGTCGGCCAGCATTTGACGCCCGGCGGAGTCTTGCTGCTCGTGCATTCCTCGGTGTGCGGGGAGCGCGAGACGCTCGACGCGTTGTCGGCACGGGGGCTGCAAGCCGAGGTGGTATTTCGCCACCGTGGGCCGCTGGGTCCCACGCTGACGGCCCGCATCGATTACCTGCGCTCGCAGGGAATGCTCCTGCCCGGCGACCAGGAAGACGTGATCGTCGTCCGGGCGATTGCATCGCGGGAAGCGGGGTAGCGAACCTCTCATCCAGGTCAGGGCGAGCCGAGTCGAGCCAGAAGCGCCAGAACGCCCTGCGCGCGTTCACGGACGGCGAGCTCAAGATCGAGCCGAACGCGCGCCTGCCCGAGGACCCCGAGCAGCACGGGATCGACCAGACCGGGTTCAACGAGAACTGGTGGTTCGGGCTGTCGTGCCTGCACACCTGAAACCGAGTGTCGCCCGACGGCCGGTAGCCGAGTAAGTTGTCCAACCAGGTCGAGGGCGTGAAGAAGGCCCTGGCCGCGGGTCGGGTGCCGATCTCGGGCCTGAGCTGATCGAGCGGGTCGACTACATCATGTTCACCGGGAGCACGGCGACGGGACGTTCCGTGGCCAGTCAGGCCGCCGAGCGGCTGATTCCGTCCTCGATGGAGCTTGGCGGCAAGAACGCCATGCTCGTCCTCGCGGATGCCTCGCTGCCCCGGGCGGTCGAGGGCGCTAAGCGCGCGATGTTCTCTAACGCGGGGCAGCTGTGCATCTCGATCGAGCGGTGCTGCGTGCACGAGAGCATCGCCGAGGAGTTCGTGCGGCGGCTGGACGAGCGCGTGCGCCGCATGCGCCTGGGCGCGGGTCTGTCCTACGACTACGACATGGGGTCGCTGATCTCGGCCGAGCAGCTCGAGGCGGTGCAGTCGCATGTCGATGACGCGGTGGCTCGCGGCGCGCGGGTGCTGGTCGGGGGTGGGGCGCGCCCCGACCTCGGGCCCTACTTCTACGAGCCGACCCTGCTCGGGGACGTGCGCTCGGGCACGTCGCTGTTCGCCGACGAGACGTTCGGCCCGGTGGCCGCGGTCTCGACGTTCACCGACGAGGAGGACGCGATTCGCCGGGCTAACGAGGGCTGCTTCGGCCTGAACTTCAGCGTCTGGACCCGGGACGTCACCCGGGGCCGGGAGATCGCCGGGCGGTTGCAGGCGGGGACCGTTAACGTGAACGAGGGCTACGTGGCCACCTGGGGATCGGTCGACGCCCCGATGGGCGGGATGAAGGACTCCGGGCTCGGACGCCGGCACGGCGCCGCCGGGATCCTCAAGTACACCGAAGCGCAGACCGTGTCGGTGCACCGGCTGATGGGGATCGCGCCGCCGCCGATGGTCGGGACGCGGCTGTGGGCGCGGGCGATGACGCTCGGGCTGAAGCTGCTCAGCCGGGTGCCGGGGGTCAGATAAGCCTCTTGCCGGGCCGTCGGGGGCGGCCTCTACACTCGAACCAACGATGGCACCGCTTCGCGATGCGTCGCCAATCCGGGTTGCGCTAATCGACGACGACAGCGGGCTGCTCACCGTTCTCGAACGGAGGCTGGGTGCGCTCCGCTGGGAGATCGAGGTCCTCGCGTTCCCGCCGGACGCAGGCCATCTGAGCGCGCTCCGCCTCCACGCGCTGATCGTGAACCCACGGCTGACGGGGTTGGATTACCTGGAGAGGGTGGCCGATGGGTTGCCGGGCTTGGCCCTGCTGGTGTGCTCCCCGCCCGTCACCGTGTCCGAGCGAGTCCGCGGGCTGCGGGCCGGCGCCGATGACTGGATCACCAAGCCTTGCCATCCCGAGGAGCTGCTGGCCCGGATCCAGGCGGTGCTGCGTCGCCGCCGGGCGGGCGACTTGCCGACGGAGGAGACCACGATCGAGTCCGGCGAGCTTGCGATCAGGCCCGACCGCTACGACGCCTACGTCGCGGAGCAGGCCGCCTCGCTGTCGCGCAAGGAGTTCGAGCTGCTGCGCCAGCTCGCCGCGGCCGAGGGCCGGGTGCTCGAGCGCGAGGACATCTACCAGCGGGTGTGGGGCTACACGATGGCCCATGGCGATCGCTCGGTTGACGTGTTCGTGCGCAAGCTGCGCACCAAGCTCGAGGCCGTCTCGCCCGGGTGGCGCTACGTCCACACCCACTTCGGGGTGGGCTACCGGTTCGCGGCCGAGCCGGTGGTCGAGGTGCGCGAGCCGGATCGCCGTATCTCGCCGGCGGGCGAGGTTCCCGCCGCGGTACCCTGAAGTCGTTGAGCACCACGGTCCGCAACATCCTGATCGTGCTGGCGATCGCGGCCCTGGTGGCGTTCGTCCAGGGCGGACACACCGCCGCGAACGTCGCCATCCAGGCGGTGACGCTGGCCTTCCTGGGCACGCTCGTGTGGTTCGCCTCGCTCACCTACCGGGAGCGGCGGGTCAGCCTGTACGCGCTGGGAGATGGGCGGCGCGCGCTGCTCTACGTGGCGCTCGGGGTGGCGACGCTGACTTTGACCGCCACCTCGCGGCTATGGAACGCCGGTGGCGCCGGGTCGGTGGCGTGGCTGATCCTGCTAGCCGGGTCGGCGTACGCGGTGTTCGCCGTCCTCTGGTCTGCGCGCCGGTACTGAGCCGTCGGTCTCCGCGGGCAGCTTGGTAGATAACTCGCGGTATTCGCGAGAAATATCCCAACGCTCCGTACGCGGGGCGGGCCGAGGCGGGGGGCGGTGTCAGCCCGCCGGCATCGGCCCGCCCCCGGCGGCACACCGAGGGCAGAGGCCCTCGAGCAGAACGTGCGAGCTCTGGACCTTGAACCCGCGCTCGCGCAGGGTTACCTCGACGCTGTCGAGCTCTACGTCGTGCAGCTCGTGGCACTCCCGGCAGCGGAAGTGGTGGTGGGGCATCACGTTGGCATCGAAGCGCCGCGGGCCGGGGCCTTCGACCATTCCGAGCAGCCCGGCCTCGGCGAGCTCGCCCAGCGCGTTGTAGACGGTGGCGCGGGACAGCTCGGGCAGCTGGATGCGGGCCTGCTGGAAGACCTCCTCGGCGCTCAGGTGCACGTTGGCCGCGTCGGGGTGGACAGAGTCGGCATGGCCCGCGTCGGCATCGGCCGCGTCGGCGAACACGGCGTAGATCGCTCGACGCTGGGCGGTGGCGCGCAGTCCGTGGGCTCGCAGGAGCTGGGCGAAGCCGAGGTCGGCCGGGGTGGTGGTCGATCGAGTCGACATCGAATCGCTGCGCTCAGATTATCGAGGCGGCCCGATGCAGCGCGCAACCAGCGGATTTGGCAGTCGTCTCTCGGACACTCCCAGTCCTATCCTCGAAAGAGATGTCAGTCGTTCCCGCCGACCGGCGCCGCGAGCTGCCCGACGAGCCCGGCGTGTACCTGTTCCGCAATGCCCGCGGCAAGGTCATCTACGTCGGGAAGGCCAAGTCGATCCGCAAGCGGGTCGCCTCGCACTTCTCCAACCCGAGCACCCGCGGAGGCAGCGGCCTGCTCGACATGATCGACCAGATCGAGGCGCTGGTCGTCCACACCGACGCCGAGGCGCTGCTGGCCGAGCAGAACTTCATCAAGCAGTACAAGCCGCGGTTCAACATCCGGCTCAGGGACGACAAGTCCTATCCGTACATCGCGATCTCGCTCGACGAGGACTTTCCGCGGGTGTACTTCACCCGGGAGCGCCACCGCCGCGACCGGGCCTACTTCGGCCCTTACAGCAACGCCAAGCGGGTCCGCTCGACGCTCGAGGTCCTGGGCAAGGTGTTCATGTTCCGCTCCTGCGAGGGCCCCGAACCCGGCCGCCGGAGCGGGTCGCCCTGCCTGGACTACTACATCAAGCGCTGCGAGGCGCCCTGCGTGGGCTACGTCAGCCGCGAGGACTACCGCAGCGGGATAGACGGCGTGATCGATTTCCTGTCCGGGCGCTACCGAGACATCGAGCGCTCGCTGGAGAAGTCCATGCGCGACGCGTCGGCCGAGCAGCGCTTCGAGGACGCGGCGCGCGAGCGCAACCGGCTGCGGGCGGTGCATTCGCTGCTGGAGCGCCAGCGGGTGGCCAATCAGGCCGTGGGCACGCTCGACGCGATCGCCGTGGCCGTGCACGAGGATGAGGCCAACGCCCAGGTGTTCCAGATCCGCGACGGCGTGCTGTCCGACCGGCAGAGCTTCTACCTCGACAACGAGGCCCGCGGCGGGATCGCCGAGGTGGCCGAGGCGTTCATCCTCCAGTACTACGCGAGCGCGATGATGGTTCCGCCGCTGTTGATCGTTCAGCGCGAGGTCGGGGCGGCTCCGGCGCTGGCCGAGGCGCTCAGCGCACGGCGCGACGGCTCGGTCGAGATTCGCGCGGCCGAGCGCGGCGACAAGCGGCGGATCCTCGAGCTGGCCGAGCGCAACGCCAGGCTTGCCCTCGACCAGGAACGCCTGCGCTCCGAGCGCCGGCGCCAGCAGCGAGTGGAGGCCCTGGACGGGCTCCAGCAGGCGCTGGGACTGGACACGATCCCGCTGCGGATCGAATGCTTCGACATCTCGACCCTGATGGGCACCAACACGGTGGCCTCGATGGTGGTGTTCGAAGGCGGGGCGCCCAAGAAGTCCGACTACCGGCGCTTCAAGATCCGAGGCGACTTCGCCGCGCCCGCGCCCGCGCCGGACGCCGGGCCGCACGAAAACGGCGGCGGGAACGGCGCGTTCACGATCGGCCAGCCTGACGACTTCGCGGCGATGGAGGAGGTCCTCTCGCGACGGCTGGCCCAGTGGGAGCGCCAGCATGACCTCTCGCCCCACGACAAGGACTACGACCCGAGCTTCGCCGCCCTTCCCAACGTGGTGGTGATCGACGGCGGACGGGGTCAGCTGTCGGCCGGCCTCCGAGCCCTGCAGGCGTTCCGGGAGCGCGGGGTCTACGTGATCTCGCTGGCCAAGCGGATCGAGGAGGTGTTCACGCCCGGATCCCCCGAGCCACTGCGGTTGGCCCACGAGACGGTCGAGCTCCAGCTGCTTCAGCGCATCCGCGACGAGGCCCATCGGTTCGCGATCACCCACCACCGGATCCGACGCGACCGCGCGATGACCGCGTCGATCCTCGACGAGCTGCCCGGCGTGGGGCCGGCCCGCAAACGGGCGCTCCTCAACCACTTCGGCTCGCCCGACGCGATCGTGGCCGCCTCCCGGGAGGAGCTCGAGGCCGTGATTCCCGGCAAGCTGGCCCGCGACGTGTACCGCGAGCTCCACAAGACCGGGGTCTAGCGGGTCAAGAGCGCGGCGCTGTCGGCGGGCAGCTCGATCGAATAGGACCCGAACAGCTCGGCCACCGGCTGGGCCTGCTCAGGGCCGAGCGTTCCCGTCCTCGTCTCGGCGCCGAAGCTCTGGCCGCCCAGGGTGACGCCGCTGGCCGCGCTAGCGCTCGGCGCGCGCAGCCACTCGACCTCGGCCGGGGCGCTCGAGGGCGGCAGCTGGAGCTCGACCCGGTGGGGTTGGGAGTCCTTGTTGATCAGCGTCACCCGGGTGTGGCCGTCAGGGGCGAGCGTGGCCCACACCTTGACCGGGCCGGCCGGTTGGTGCACGGGGAGCAGCCGCGCGCCGGCCGGGAACGCCTGGGCGAACATGAGCATCCCGTAGTAGTCGGGGTGGACGAACCCCTGCCAGCCCGTGGCGCTGCGCCGGAAGGTGAACAGCTCATAGCCGGCACCGGGGAGCGAATGGACGTTGACGCCGTCGACCCCGACGCTGGCCAGGTCGAACAGCGTGTCGACCATCCAGAGCGCGGACGCGAACGTGTTGCTTACTCCGGTCCGGCCCAGGCACCCGGCCAGGGCGGCCGAGTTCAACTCGTCGACTCGGAACTGCACGCCGGCGGCATGGGCGGCCGCCACGAACGGCGCGACCGCGGTGGTCAATCCCTCGGTGGAGCGGTCGCTTAGGAGGTTCGCGACCGAGGGGTACGACGGCGACCCCGGATTGTTCGAGCAGCCCTGGAGCGCATAGCGGTGAATCGTGACCACGCGCAGGCGGGGGTCGGCGGAGAGCAGCGTCGGGAGCCCGGTCAGCCACGGGAGCTCGGCCAGGGCAGGACCGGCCAGGGGCAGATCCGGGAGGGTCGCCTGCCACCGGGTGAGCTGGCCGATAAACGCGGGCAGGTTGTACGCGGCCGAGCGAGCGTAGACGCGGACGTGGCGGTTGGTGTACCAGGGGAATACGCCGTACACGTCGGGCTCGTTGCCGACCTCGAAGGCCGTGAGGTGGCTCGGCCCGATCCCGCTCAGGAACGCCCGGGCCTCGGCCTCGGCCAGGCGCGGGCGCCCGGCCGCCAGGTTGACCCCCATGATCAGCTGGGCGGGCGCGGCGCCGGCCAGCGCGCGCACCGCAGCCAGCCACGTCGGGGTCAGCACATACCGGACCCCAGGCGGCCGGGATACACCCTTCACAGGCCACCAGGACGTATCGGTGCTGTTGCCGCCGATCCGGAGCGCGACCGGCTGACCGGGCCCCGGCGCCAGGTTACGCACGAGTTGGACGAAAACCGGGTCGAGCGCGGCCGGGTCCGCGCCGGTGTAGGCCTCGAGCGCGCTGTACTCGAGCGACAGCCCGAGGTAGCCGGCGGGGCGCGCCGAGCCGGTGGGGGCGCCGTCGACCGAGGCGTAAAGCGCCGGCGGGTCCGACGGGTCGGCCGACTGCGTCGCCGGCTTCCGGGGCGCGACGCTGGCGGACTTGGTCACCGCGGCATGCCAGATGCCCGCAGCGAGCAGGCAGAACGTCAGCGCGGCGAGGATCGTGGTCTGCGCCCTACGCCACCGCACGATCTCATCCTGCCACACCACCCAGGTGGTCACGCGCGTGTCCGCTTGACCCGTCAAGCTTCCTAGCATGGAAGTCTCGCCCGTGAATGAGCTGAACGAGCAGACCGTAGCCGTGACCGGCGAGACCTCGGCCCTGATCGACCTGGTGATCATCACCGGGTTCTCCGGCGCGGGCAAGTCGACCGCGATGGCCGTGTTCGAGGACGAGGGCTACTTCTGCGTGGACAACCTGCCCTCGGAGATGATCCGCTCGCTGGTCGACCTGTTCATGCACACGGGCTCGAAGGTGCAGCGGGCGGCCGTGGTGTCGGACGTGCGCGGGGGGACGTACTTCGAGGGATTCGCGACGATGCTCGACGAGCTTCGTGCCGCGGGGGTCAAGTACCGCGTGCTGTTCCTCGACGCCGACGAGCAGACGCTGCTCACCCGCTACAAGGAGACCCGCCGCCGCCACCCGCTGGCGCCCACGAGCAGCGTGAGCGAGGGCATCGCGCGCGAGCGCGAGCTGCTGTTCCCGCTGCGTGGGCGGGCCGATGTGGTGATCGATACGAGCGGCCTGACCGCGGCCATGCTCCGCCGCAAGCTGGCCGATGAGCTGCTGCCCACCCGGACCCCGGGACGCCTGGCCGTCACCTTCCGGAGCTTCGGCTTCAAGTACGGCCCCACGCGCGACCCCGATCTGCTCCTCGACGTCCGCTTCCTGCCCAACCCCCACTACGAGCCCGAGCTGCGGCCGCTGACCGGCGACGATCCGCGGATCGTCGAGTTCATCAACCACGAGGGTGAGCTCGATGCCTTCTACGAGCGCCTGCATCCCCTGTTCGACTACCTGCTCCCGCAGTATTTGGCCGAGGGCAAGGCCCACCTGGTGGTGGCGATCGGCTGCACGGGCGGCCGGCATCGCTCGGTGGCGATCGCCGGCCACCTTGCGTCGCGCTACAGCTCCGACCCCGAGTACCTCGTGCACGTGGCGCATCGCGACGTGGGCCGCCCCGCGTGATCGACCACATCGGGTTCGAGGTGGCCGACCTGGCGAGGTCGGGCCGGTTCTATGACGCCGTGCTGTACGCGCTCGGGGCTCGGCGACTGGTCCAGTCCGAGCACGCGGTGGCCTACGGGGTCAACGGGCCCAACGTGTGGATCGTGGTCAGGGCCGGGGTACCTCGCCCACCCGCCCCCGGCTACGGCCACCTGGCCCTGAGCGCGAACGGCAAGGCCGCGGTCGACGCCGCCTACGCCGGTGGCCTGGCGGGCGGCGGGACCGACGACGGCCCGCCGGGGATGCGACCGCAGTACGGCGAGCGGTATTACGCAGCGTACCTGCGCGATCCGGACGGTCTGCGGGTAGAGGTCGTGTCACGAAGGTGACCCGCTAACGTTCGGCCTGCCGGCGCGTCAGTCGGCGTTTCTTTTGCTGTCGACGAAAGAGGTGTGCGGATGCCGGTACGCGTCGGAATCAACGGCTTCGGCCGCATCGGCCGTAACGTGTTCCGGGCCGCGCACGAGCAGGGCGCCGACATCGAGTGGGTCGCCGCCAACGACATCGGCGATCCGAAGACGTTCGCCCACCTGCTGAAGTACGACTCCAACTACGGCCCGTTTCCGGGTCAGGTGGAGGCGACCGACACCGGTCTGCGGGTCGACGGGAACGAGATCCGGTTCCTGAACGAGAAGGACCCGGCCCAGCTCCCGTGGGAGGAGCTAGGGGCAGAGGTGGTGATCGAGTCCACCGGTCTGTTCACCGATCGGGAGAACGCGTCCAAGCATCTCGACGCCGGCGCCAAGAAGGTGCTGATCTCAGCTCCGGCCACCGAGCCCGACGTCACCGTGGCGCTGGGGGTCAATTTCGCCGAGGTGTACGACCGCGACAAGCACACCGTGATCTCGAACGCCTCCTGCACGACCAACTGCCTGGCCCCGATCGCCAAGGTGCTCCACGACACGGTTGGGATCAAGCATGGCCTGATGACCACGATCCACGCGTACACCGCCGACCAGCGTCTGCAGGACATGCCCCACCGAGACCTGCGCCGGGCGCGGGCGGCGGCGATCAACCTGATCCCCGCCTCGACCGGCGCGGCCAAGGCGATCGGGCTGGTCATCCCGGATCTGAACGGCAAGCTCCACGGCTTCGCCGTGCGCGCGCCGGTTCCCACCGGCAGCGTGGTCGACCTGACCGTCGAGGCCAGCCGGGAGACCAGCATCGAGGAGATCAACCAGGCGATGAAGGCGGCCGCCGACGGTGACCTGAACGGGATCCTCGAGTACACCGAGGATCCAATCGTCTCCTCCGACATCATCAAGAACCCGCACTCCTCGATCTTCGACGCCCAGCTCACCGCGGTGATGGATGGCACGATGGTCAAGCTCGTCTCCTGGTACGACAACGAGTGGGGTTACTCCAACCGGGTGGTTGATGTGGCGCAGAAACTGCTGTGAGGACGCTTCGGGACCTGGGGGACCTGAAGGGGAAGCGAGTGCTGGTCAGGGTGGACTTCAACGTTCCGCTCGCCGATGGCGCGGTGACCGACGACATGCGCATCCGCGCCGCGGTGCCGACTATCGAGGAGCTCCGCGGGCGCGGCGCCAAGCTCGTGCTGGCCTCGCACCTGGGCCGTCCCAAGGACCGCGAGCCGTCGCTTTCGCTGGCTCCGGTGGCCGAGCGGCTGGGCGAGCTGATCGAGGCGCCCGTGAAGCTGGCGCCGGGCGTGGTCGGTGACGAGGTGTCGCACGCCGTCGAGGAGCTGGGTGACGGCGACGTGATGCTCCTCGAGAACGTCCGCTACGAGCCCGGTGAGACCAAGAATGATCCTGACTTGGCGCGTGCGCTGGCGTCACTCGCCGATGTGTACGTCGACGACGCCTTCGGTGCCGCCCACCGCGCGCATGCCTCCACCGAGGGCGTGGCGCGGCTGGTTGACGAGCGGGCGGCGGGGCTGCTGCTCGAGCGCGAGGTGAACACGCTTCTCGGAGTCCTGGAGGATCCGGCGCGGCCGCTGGTCTCGGTCCTGGGTGGGGCCAAGGTGAGCGACAAGATCGGGGTCATCGACCGGTTCCGCGAGACCGCCGACACCATCATCATCGGTGGCGCTATGTGCTTCCCGTTCCTGGCCGCGCAGGGACACTCGGTCGGCGACTCGCTGTGCGCCGAGGAGGACGTCGAGCTGGCCAGGCGGATCCTCGGGGAGTCCGGCGGGGCCGAGCTGAAGCTCCCCGTGGACCTGGTGGCGGGCGACCGGTTCGACAAGGACGCCGACACGCGCACGATCGAGGGCCTCGACGTGCCCGACGGCTGGATGGGCCTCGATATCGGCCCGGCCACCGCTCGCGAGTACGCGGAGGTGATCGCGCGGGCCGGCACCGTGTTCTGGAACGGGCCGATGGGCGCGTTCGAGCTCGAGCCGTTCGCCGCCGGCACGCGGGCCGTGGCCGAGGCGGTGGCCGACGCGCCCGGGACGACCGTCGTGGGCGGCGGCGACTCCGCGGCGGCTGTGCGGCAGTTCGGGCTGGAGGACCAGGTCACGCACCTCTCGACGGGGGGCGGGGCGACGCTCGAGCTGATCGAGGGAAAACAGCTTCCCGGGGTAGAAGCGCTGGCATGAGCGCCAACGGAACCGGACGAACGCCGTTCATCGCGGGCAACTGGAAGATGAACAAGACCGTCGCCGAGGCGGAGGAGTTCATCGCCGCCCTGCTGCCGCGCGTGTCGAGCGTTCAGGGGGTGGACGTGGCGGTGTGCCCGCCGTTCCTGGACTTGCAGGCGATGATCGACTCGACGCGCGGCTCGCGCGTGCAGGTGTACGCCCAGAACATGCACCACGCGGCGGACGGCGCGTACACCGGCGAGGTGTCGGCGTCGATGCTGGTCGAGGTCGGCGTGCACGGCGTGATCCTCGGTCACTCCGAGCGCCGTGAGATGTTCGGCGAGACCGACCGTGCCCTCCAGCTCAAGGTGCCCGCCGCGCTGGCCGCCGGCCTGGTTCCGATCCTGTGCGTGGGCGAGACCGAGGAGGAGCGCGAGGCCGGCGACACCGAGCGAAAGCTCCGCCACCAGGTGCAGGAGGGTCTCGCGAAGGTGGATTCCGACCGGTTGGGTGACGTGGTGATCGCCTACGAGCCGATCTGGGCGATCGGGTCGGGCCGGGTGGCCACGGCCGAGCAGGCACAGGAGGCGCTCGGATTCATCCGGGCCCTGGTCGCCGACCGCTCGCGCGAGCAGGCTCAGCGCACCCGCGTGCTCTACGGCGGGAGCGTGAAGGCGGAGAACTGCGACGAGCTGCTCTGCCTGCCGGACATCGACGGCGCGCTGGTGGGCGGGGCGAGCCTCGACCCACAGGGATTCGCGGCGATCGTCGACGCGGCCACCCGCGTCTGATGGCGGACTCGGGCTTGCCCCCCGGGCCGCGCGAGTTGCCGGCCAAGTCCTGCGTGCTGATCGTCCTCGACGGCTGGGGGCTCGCGCCCGATGGTCCCGGCAACGCGATCTCGCAGGCCGACACCCCAGTGTTCGACGAACTGTGGTCGACCTATCCGCACTCGCAGCTGATCGCCTGCGGGCGCGCCGTTGGGCTGCCTGAAGGCCAGATGGGCAACTCCGAGGTCGGCCATCTGAACCTGGGGGCCGGAGCGGTCGTGGTCCAGGACCTGACCCGGATCGACGAGGCGGCGGCGTCAGGCGAGTTCGAGTCCAACGACGTGTTGCGCCAGGCGTTCTCCGACGCTCCGCGCGTCCATCTGATCGGGTTGGTGTCGGACGGCGGCGTGCACTCCGGTTGGGAGCACCTGGAGGCGCTGATTCGCCTTGGCGCCTCGCTCGGGGTCTCCGACCTCGTCCTGCACGCGTTCACCGACGGGCGCGACACGCTGCCGAAGTCGGGCGCAGGCTATCTGGAGACCGTGCAGAGTTGGATGGACGACGCGGGCGCCGGCCGGATAGGTTCGGTGGTCGGCCGTTACTGGGCGATGGACCGCGATCGTCGCTGGGATCGCACGCAGCGGGCCTATGACCTCCTCGTGCACGGGCGGGCGGAGCACCAAGCGGCGAGAGGCGCGGACGCGGCGCGCGAGGCGTACGAACGCGACGAAACCGACGAGTTCATCACCCCCGTCGCGGTGGGGGATGCCGAGGCCTGCATCCGGCCCGGGGATTCGGTGTTCGCGTTCAACTTCAGGCCCGATCGGATGCGCCAGATCACGCGCGCCCTGGCCGAGCCCGGGTTCGACGAGATCGACCGGGGTGGGGCGGAGGCGATCGAGCGCTACGCCTGCATGACCCAGTACGAGGAGGATTGGGACTACCCGGTGGCGTTCCCGCCCCAGCGTCCGGAGGTCACGCTCCCGCGCGTGGTGGCCGAACACGGCGTGCGCCAGCTGCACGTGGCCGAGACCGAGAAGTACGCCCACGTCACGTACTTCTTCAGCTCCGGTGAGGAGGAGCCGTTCGGGGGCGAGCGCCGCGAGCTGGTCGACTCACCACGCGACGTCCCGACCTACGACCACAAGCCCGAGATGAGCGCCCGCGAGGCTGCCGAGGCGTTCGTCCGTGCGTGGCGGGAGGACGAGCCCGGGTTCGGGATCATCAACTTCGCCAACCCCGACATGGTCGGCCACACCGGCGTGATCGAGGCCGCGGTCCGCGCCGTGGAGACGGTGGATGCCTGCCTGGGTTCGATCGTCGAGGCCGTGCACGAGTCGGGCGGCGCATGCTTGATCACCGCGGACCACGGCAACTCCGATCACATGCTCGAGGAAGACGGCAGCCCGAACACCGCCCACTCGCTGAATCCGGTGCCGTTCATCGTGACCGTCGCCGGGGTCCGTCTCCGCGACGAGGGCATCCTGGCCGACGTGGCACCCACCGTGCTCGAGGTCCTCGGCATCGAGCAGCCGAAGGCGATGACCGGCGAGTCGATGCTTCAGTCGGGCTAGCTCGCGCTGGCCGCTCGGTCGTCGATCCGACCGGTGGCGAGGAAGCGCGTCATCGCCTGGTGGGTCTGGCGAGGCCGCTCGAGCTGCGGGACATGGCCGCAGTCGAGCTCCACGTGTCGGGCGGCGGGCAGCTCCTCGCGGACGTGGCGGGCGAACCCGATCGGGACCACGTTGTCCTTGCGCCCCCACACGAACAGGGCCTGGGGCTCCAACGAGCCGAGCCGCGTCCACAGGCCGTCGGGCCCGCGCGGCTCTTCGAGGTAGATGTTGCGGGCCGCGGCGTAGAAGGCGGCGCGGCCGAGCGGGGTCAGGTAGGAGCGCATGAACTCGTCGATCCCGGCGGCCGTCCACTCCTCGTCCGAGCCCGGGACGAACTGCTTGACGATCATCTCGACCAGCGCCCGAGGCGTGGGCTGGAAGATCCCGAGCTGGGTCGGGATCAGCCGCAGGTAGGGAGCCCAGGGGCGCGACTTGAGCCACGCCATCGATGGCGCCAGCAGCACGAGGCGCCGGACTCGGTCGGCGTGAGCGAGGCCCATCTCGAGCGCCACTCGGCCGCCCATGCTGTTGCCGACCACATGGGCAGCGTCGAGCTCCAGGGCGTCGAGCAGGTCGATCATTGCCTGGGCGAAGAACGGCGGGTCGTAGGCGCCGAACAGCGGCTTGGCCGAGTCGCCGAACCCGGGGAGGTCGACGCCGATCGCCCGGTAGTTCGGCGCGAGCGCATCGATCGTGGGCAGGAACGAGGCCTTGGTAGCTCCCAGGCCGTGCAGGAGGAGCACCGGTTCCCCGGTTCCGGCCTCCATCGTCGAGAGCCCGCCGGCCGCGGTCTCGACGTGGCGGATACGCAGCCGGCCCTCGGCTTGCGGCAGAGCTGTGGCGGCCAGGAACCCAACGCCCAGATGCAGGTCGCGCCTGACCTTCAGCCGGCCTTTCCGGAACGCCTCCATGCCGCCGCGCACGTCCTCGGCGATGGCGTTCCAGGTGTCATCGTCGGCGCTCAGGACCGAGTCGGGGCTGCCGCGCGGGGGCTCGATGCGCGCGGTCCCGTCTTTGAGGACCACGTCGTGCTCGCT
This sequence comes from uncultured Solirubrobacterales bacterium, assembly GCA_963834675.1. GTDB lineage: Bacteria > Actinomycetota > Thermoleophilia > Solirubrobacterales > Solirubrobacteraceae > Palsa-465. Next base: position 159,745 of record CAWICS010000004.1, on the reverse strand, counting down.
GCCGTCCTCGACGCGGATTCGGACCATCGGCCGCCCGACGTCGAACACCGACGCGTCGAAGCGATCGACCAGCCGCTCCAGCGCGGTACGTGCCGGGTCCTTGCCTGCTCGCTTGGCGTCCGGGATCGCGGTCACGGCTCGTGGTGGTTCCTTCCCGGTCGGGCGGCCCTGAAATCAGGCGTCGAGGCTAGCCACCGCGCCCGTCAAGTCTCCTCGGGGTCTGTCGATCTATACGCGCAGGCCGAAGTATACTTGACAACGAGCCACTTAGATTTCATACTGCGGCCTGCTGAGAGTTCAGTCCCCAAGGGAGGTTTGAAAAATGGCACTTATCCGCTGGGAGCCCGTTCGTGAGCTCCACACGATGCAGAACGAGATGAACCGGCTGTTCAGTACGTTCTTCGATTCGCCGACCCCGAGCAACGGTCGCGGCCGCGCGGTCGCCCGTCGCTGGGTCCCGGCCATGGACGTCGTCCAGACCGACGAGCACTTCGTGCTGCGGGCCGACCTGCCCGGTCTGTCCGAGAACGACGTGCAGATCGAGGTCGAGGACAACGTCCTGACCATCTCGGGCGAGCGCAAGTCCGAGCACGAGCAGAAGAGCCAGGGCTACTACCGCCTCGAGCGCTCGTTCGGCTCGTTCTCCCGGTCGCTGACCCTGCCCGAGGGCGTCGAGGCCTACGCCATCCACGCCAGCTTCGACAGTGGCGTGCTCGAGGTACGGATCCCCAAGCCCGAGCAGCAGAAGCCGCGCAAGGTCCAGATCTCGCTGGGCGGCCAGGCCAAGACCATCGAGGCCTCGGAGACCAGCGAGCCGGCCGCGGCGTAGGTCTCGCCGCGAGCCGCCTCCCACCGGGCGGGAGGCGTTCCTGAGTAGGGTCCGGACGTGATGTTCAACGTCCGGACCCGATCGCCCGGTTCGCTTGCGCGGACCGGCACGCTCCACCTTTCCCACGGGGACGTCCAAACGCCGGCCTTCGTGCCGCTGGCCACCAAGGGCGCGGTCAAGACACTCGAGCCCCGGGACGTCGCCGCGCTCGGCTATGAGCTGATCCTCGGCAACACGTTTCACCTGCTGCTCTCACCGGGCCCCGAGCTAGTGGCGCAGATGGGCGGCCTCCACGAGTTCATGCGGTGGGACCGGGCGATCATCACCGACTCGGGCGGGTTCCAGGTGTTTTCGATGGGGCATGGTGGGGTGGCAGACGAGATCAAGGGCCGCGCCCGCTCCCGCACCGGACCGGGGGGCGCGCCGCGGACTGGGTCGATCCTGTCGATCGAGGAGGAGGGGGTGCGGTTTCGCAGCTACGTGGACGGCGGGGAACGCTTTTTGTCGCCCGAGGGGTCGATGGCGGTTCAGGCCGCGCTCGGGTCGGACATCGCGCTCGTGTTCGACGAGTGCACCCCCTTTCACGTCTCGCGCGAGTACACCGAGCGCTCGATGGAACGCACCCACCGCTGGCTCGAGCGCTGTCTGCGCTGGCACGCGTCTTCCGGCCCGGACGGCCAGGTCGTCTACGGGATCGTCCAGGGTGGGGTGGACCAGGACCTGCGCCGAGTTTCGGCCGCCGTGGTGGCCGGCAGCGGATGCGACGGGATCGCCATCGGCGGCTCGCTCGGTCAGGAGAAGGCGCAGATGCACGAAGTGGTCTCCTGGACCACGGCCGAGCTCGAGCGCCACGCGCCCGACCGGCCCCGGCACCTGCTCGGGATCGGTGACGTGGATGACCTGATCACCGGGGTCGAGCTTGGGATCGACACGTTCGACTGTGCGCTGCCCACCCGGCTGGGCCGCCACGGCGTCGCGCTGGTCCCGGAGCCGTCGACCGGGTGGCGGGTCGACCTGGTCAAGGGCCGGTGGCGCTCGGCGCCCGAGCCGATCCTCGACGGCTGCGGCTGCCCGGCCTGCACGGCCGGCTTCTCGCGCGCCTATCTGCACTACCTGCTGCGAGCCGGCGAGCTGACCGGGCTGCGGCTGGTCACGCTGCACAACCTGTGGTTCATCGCCCGGTTGATGGAGGACCTGCGGGCGGCCGTCGACGCGGGTCGGTTGGCCGAGGTGGCAGCGGCCCTTCGCGATGGCTCCGCGCCGGCGGGGATCGGGTGCAAAACGCCCGAAAGCCCCCCGGCGGCGGCGACAAGCGGGACATAAGCACCGGGCGGGTGCTGGTATGTGAATTCGGCGGCGCGATGCGGGAGAATGTGCGGCACTTATGAGAAGTCCAGGCGGTTTCCTGCGGGAGCCGTTGCGGAGCTAGCCCTTTCCGCAGAAAAACTGGCGTCTGGGGCGCGGTCGTCCCTGCCCGAGTTCTCACGCCGCACAGGCGGCCGCGGCCGAGCGGCCACACCCCACTTATGTCCCAGTGGGGCGGGGTTGACTGGCGAGTTCTGGGCGTTTTGCACCCTCGCCGACGCCGGCCACGGGCCGCAATCCGTGTCCGGATGGGGTGCCTGGCCCCATGGACGCCGAGCGGAGCGAGGCCCCAAAAGACCGGGGGCGCTACTTCGTGTACTGGTTGACCAGGTCCTCGAACTTCTTGACCGCGCTGTTCGTGTCGTGTGCCACGACCCGGCGGAAGTGCACGGCCTTGCTCGAGGTGCTGGCGGCGATGGTGATCGCCACCGCCACCGCGGCGACGAACAGCACGACCACGGCCAGGAAGGCGAAGAAGCGACGCGCGGCACGCGAGCCGGCCGAGCGCCCCGCACGGCGAGTCTCATCGGGCCGGTAGGCCCCCGTCGGGGGCGGATAGGCCGCGCGGCGCGGCTCGAGCTGGCGGGCCCGGGCGGGGACCGGGCTCTGAACGCCGGTCGCGGGGATGGCAGCCACTCGGGTCTGGGCGGTCGGAGCGCCGCGCCCGGAGGAGAGCACCCGGGTGGCCGCGGTGCCGCCCAGGTTCCGGGTCCGGGCGGTCGGGGCCGGTTCGATGCCCCGCGCCCCGTTGGCGATGGCTTCGGCGAGCAACGACGCGTTGGCCGGGCGGTCCTCCTGGTCGAGGGACAGGGCCAGGCCGACCGCATCCGCGAGCTTGGCCGGCACCCGCGGATTGATCTCGTCCACCGGCGGCGCGGGCTCGCGCTGCTGTTTCAGCGCGAGCTCGGAAAGCGAGTTGGCCTCATAGGGCAGCCGACCGGTCAGCAGCTGGTAGGCGACGACGCCGAGTGAGTACAGATCGGCCCGGGGTCCGGCCTCCTCGCCGCGCGCCTGCTCGGGCGCCAGGTAGGCGGCGGTCCCGAGTACCGAGCCCACCTGGGTGATGCTCGACTGATCGGCGGCGCGGGCGATCCCGAAGTCGGCCAGCTTGACCACGTCGGAGTCGGAGACCAGGAGGTTGCCCGGCTTGACGTCGCGGTGGACCACGCCGTTGCGGTGGGCGTAGTCGAGCCCGCGGCACGATTGGGTGATGACGTCGACCGCCTGGTCGACCTCCATGCGGCCGTGATCGCGCAGCAACTCGGCGCACGAGTGACCGGACACGTGCTCCATCACGATGAAATGCTGCCGCTGGCGCTCGTCGAAGCCGAAATCGAACACCTGCACGATGTTCGGGTGGACCAGGCGGGCGGCAGCCAGCGCCTCGCGACGGAAGCGCGAGACGAACGTTGGGTCGTCGGCCAGGTGCTCGGCCAGGAGCTTGATCGCGACGTAGCGCTCCAGGCGCTGGTCGAAGGCCAGCTGGACGGTGGACATGCCGCCGACGCCGAGACGCCCCTCGATCCGGTAGCGCCCGACGATCTCTGTTCCGTTAGTCACCCACCACCGCCGGTTGTGCTGGTGTTCCCCTGGCCGGGGCCTGCTCCGCCGCTGCCGTTGCCGTTGCCGTTGCCGTTGTCGGTGGTCGTGCCGCCGCCGATCCCGACGCCACCGGTCGTCGTAGAGGTAGTACCCGTGTCGGTCGGCGTGGTTGCACTGGTGGAGGTCGTTGACGTCGACGTGGTCGTGGTCGGCGTGGTCGTGCTGGTCGACGTGCTGGTTGGAGTCGACGCCGTGGTGGTCGACGAGGACGTGCGGGTGGACTGCGTCGACGCCGTGTGGTGGCAGTCCTTGCGGGCCAGATCCGCGATCGTGCTGGCGCCCTGGCTCAGGTTGCTGCGCAGCGTGGGATTGACGGTAACCGGCAGGGTCTGGACGTCGCTGCCCAGTACGGCGCTGGCATTCAACGCGGCTCCACAGTTTCCGTTCTGGACGGCCGAGACGATCTGGTCGGCCTGACCGCTGAGCGCGTCGGACTGACCGCCCGAGAGCAGGCCGGAGCCGCCGCCGCAGGCGACGACGAACGAGACCGCGAACCCAAGTGCTGCGGCCAGGATGGCGCGAGGCGCGTAGCGCATGCGCGGCTTGACTTTAGTGGGTCGGGTCGTTGGCATTCCGTTAGCCCACCGGGCCGGGCCGCGCCGGTGGCGCTTACTGCCCGAACGCCAGGCGCTCGGCCAGCGAATCGGGTAGCCGGGCGGCCCGGATCGCGCCGGCCGCGCCCGCGATGTCGTACTCGGTGCGCCGGTAGGTGGCCTCCCACGTGCCCAGGTCGAGCTCCAGCCAGGCCGCCCGCGGATCGCCGTCGCGCGGTTGGCCGACGCTCCCCGGGTTGATCAGCCACTCGCCCTCGGTGAGGTCGAGCTGCTCGTCAGGTCCGCGGGTCTGGCCGGTCGCCGACTGGCCGTCGGACCGCGAGAACGACAGCGCAACATGAGAATGGCCGATCAGGCACACGCGATGCGACTGGGCGTCGAGGCACAGCTCGGCCTGGAGCGGCGAGAGTACGTATTCCCACACCGGATCGCGAGGGCTGGCGTGGAACAGGCCGACGTCCTCGTCGAGACGAGAGGGCTCGAGTTTGTCCAGGTACTCGCGGGTGTCGGGGGCGATCACGCCCTGGGTCCAGCGGGCGGCCAGGGCCGCGCCCCGGGAGAACTCCTCGAGGGGAAGCGCGCCGCGGACCCCGAGGTCATGGTTGCCGGCCAGGCAGATCGCGGCGTAGCGGCGGGCCAGCTCCACGCAGGCATCGGGCTCCGCGCCGTAGCCGACGAGGTCGCCCAGGCACCACATCTCCTGGCATTCGGAGGCTTCGATGGCGTCGAGCACCGCCTCGAAGGCGTGCCGGTTGCCGTGTATGTCGGAAACGATGGCGACTCTCATGTGCTCGGCGGCTCGGTGGGTCCGCGGATACAGTCTCGCTGGTGAGGCATGCTCCGCGCCACCGCCCGGTCTCGTCGGTGCTGCTGGCCCTCCTCGCCGCCGAGGGCGGCGTGCGGCTCCTGACTCCGCGCGAGCAGCCTATCGATCCCGCCAAGATCGATCTGACCAGCTACTTCAGCGAGGCCGAGATCCGGCGCGGCGCGCGGTTCGCCCGCCCGCAGCTCGCGCTGGCGATGGCGGGGGGCGCGATCGAGCTCGCGTCGCTGGCCCTGGTGGTCCGCCGGCCCCCGCGCTTGCTGAAGCGGCCGTACAAGCGACCGGCGGCGGGCGGCGCGGCGAGCGCCGTGGGACTCGCCCTGGCGCTGTCCTTGCCGCCCCTTCCGTTGCGGGCGATCTCGCGCAGGCGCGGGATCGCGGTGGGGCTGGTCACCCAGTCGTGGCGGGACTGGGCCGCGGACCTGTTGAAGTCAAGCGCGATCGAAGCCGTCCTGGCCGCCGGGGCGGGGTCGGCGGTCGTGGCGATCACCCGGCGCTATCCCCGCGGGTGGTGGCTTCCCGCCGCGGTCGGCTCGGTCGTGTTCGGCGCCGGCCTGGCCGCCCTGGCCCCCGTGGTGCTCGATCCGGTGTTCAACGAGTTCACGCCGCTTCCCGAGGGCGAGACGCGCTCGGACGTGCTTGAGCTCGCCGAGGCGGCCGGAGTCAAGGTGGGGGAGGTGTTCTCGGTCGATGCCAGCCGCCGGACCACGGCGGCCAACGCGTACGTCGCCGGGCTCGGGCCGACCAAGCGGGTGGTCCTGTTCGACACCCTGCTCGATCGCTACAGCCGGGACGAGATCCGCGTGGTGGTCGCGCACGAGCTGGCCCACGTGCGAAATCGGGACGTCGTTCGTGGCGTCATCTACGCGGCGCTGGTCGCCCCGGCCGCCGCCCTGGCCGTCCAACGCCTGAGCTGGGATCTCTCGCCCGAGCGGGGAACCGCCGGCGCGCTCCCCGCCCTGGCCGTGGCTGCCGTCCTGGTGGGAGCCCCGACCGGGCTGATCGGCAACCGCCTGTCGCGGGCCATCGAGCGCCGCAGCGACGCCTATTCACTGACGCTGACGGGGGCTCCGGATGCGTTCATCTCGTTCGAGCGCGCGATCGCGCTGCAGAACGTGGCCGACCTGAAGCCGCCGCGCTGGCTCACCTCGCTCCTGGCCACGCATCCCCCGACCGCGGAGCGCATCGGGGCGGCGGTGAGTTACGCGGAGGGCGCCGGGGGTTCGTCGGGGTCCTGAGAGCCGCCGTACTCGGGTAGGTTCTTGATCCCCTCCCGCGTCTGCCACTTGGAGTAGTTGTCCTGCATGGCGTCGATCAGCTCGCGCATGAACCTCGCGCTCAGATTGATCCGCGACACCACCACGCCGGGGATCTCCTCGTCCTCCACCTCGTGGTCGACGCGCGCGAAGGTAATCGTGAACTCGTAGTCGGAGTGGCTCACGTTGGCGAAGTTCGCATAAACGCCGGCCATGATCTCCGGCGAGAAGTGGATGTTTATGTGCCGCTCGGGGCGGCCGGGATCGTCCATGGAAACGTAGTATCGGGCATCGTGAGGATCCTCGTCGTCGCCGTGGGGAGGCTGCGCCCGCCGTTCGCCGACGATGTCCAGCACTACCAGAAGCTGCTCGCGCGCCACGTGAAGCTCGAGCTGATCGAGGTGCGCGAGGATGACCACGTGAACCGCCGGATCCCCGAGCGGGTGTTCGTCTCGCTGCTGGACCGCGAGGGGGAGGAGCTCGACTCGGTCGCGTTCAGCGATTGGCTCGAGGAGCGGAGGCGTAGCGGCCAGGACCTGTGCTTCGTGATCGGGGGCCCGTTCGGGTTGCAGCTGGAGGAGGTCGATCACCGCCTGTCGCTCGGCCGGATCACCCTGCCGCACCAACTGGCGCGCGTCGTGTTGCTCGAGCAGGTTTATCGCGCGCACAAGATCCTGGCCGGCGAGCCGTATCACTACTGACACATGAGCACACCGGACCGACACCAGTGGAGTCAGAGCGGTGCGTGGATGCTCTCTGGCGAGCCTGGTGGAACCGACCGCCACCGGGCGCTCGAGCAGCGCGCCCATGCCCGGCGCGAGGTGCGGTTGTTCATGCGCCGGCTTGGAGTCCTGATGGCGGCGCTGACCGGGCTCGTCATCGCGGGCACGATCGGCTTCGTGGTGACCGAGGGCGTGTCGGTGGCCTATGCATTCGACTGGACGCTGGACACGATCACCACGCTCGGATCGATCCAGGATCCGCACAACGCCTCCGGGCGCGTGGTCAAGGTGGGCCTCGAGCTGCTGGGCATAGGTACGCTCTTCTATGGCCTGGCGACCGTCGCCGAGTTCTTCGTCTCAGGCCAGCTCAGCGGTGTGCTCGAGGAGCGGCGGATGGAGAAGATGATCGATTCGTTCACCGACCACTACATCGTGTGCGGGTTCGGCCGAGTCGGCCGCCAGGTCTCGCGCGATCTGCGAGCCGCCGGCGCCGCCCACGTGGTCATCGATCCCAACCCGATAAACCGCGATGCCGCCCTGGCGGCCGGGGTGCCGCTGATCGAGAGTGAGGCATCCGATGATGAGATCCTCATGCAGGCGGGCATCGCGCGTGCACGGGCGATCATCGCGTGCGTGGATTCCGATGCTGAGAACATCTTCATCACGCTGACCGCGCGCGAGCTCCGCTCGGACATCTTCATCATCGCGCGGGCCTCCGCCGAGGACTCGGAGAAGAAGCTGATGCGCGCGGGGGCCGACCGGGTCATCTCGCCGTACAAGACGTCGGGATCGCAGATGGCGCGGGTGGCGCTTCGTCCCCAGGTGGGTGGGGCACTCGACGTGGCCGACTACCGGATGGAGGAGATCGAGGTCGCGCCCGAGTGCGAGGCGGTGGGACAGAGGATCGCCGACGTCAGCGCCGGCGCGATGATCGTGGCCATCCGGCACGCCGATGGGCGATTCGAGACCCAGCCGGCGGCGCAGACCGTGCTAAGTGTGGGGGACATGATCATCGCCATGGGCCCACCGGCCACCGTCGAGCGCCTCGACCGGCGGTTCCAGCCGCCGCGCGGCTTCTCGTCGATCCGCGGAGCCATCCAAGAGCTGTGAGCTCTCCGACGACCGACGCAGGCCCCCTGGAGGAGCTCGTCGCGGCGGTGCGCGCCGCGGTCGCCGCTGTGCGGGGCGCGAGCGAGACGCCCGCCGCGGAGCCCACGCTGGATCGCCCCCGGCGAAAGGGCCTGGGCGACTACTCGACGAACGCCGCGATGCTGCTCGCCCCGGTGTTGGGCGAGCCGCCGCGGGAAGTCGCGGCGCGATTGGCGAGCGAGCTCTCGGGGTTGCTCGACGCGGATCTGGAGCGGGTGGAGGTGGCCGGCCCAGGCTTTTTGAACCTGGTGCTGTCCGACGCCTGGCACCAACGGGCGCTCCGCTGGGTGCTCGACGCGGGTGAGCGCTTCGGCGCGGGAGGGGCCGAGCGGCCCGAGCGGATCCTGATCGAGTTCGTGTCGGCCAACCCGACCGGGCCGCTGGTCGCGGCCAGCGGACGCCACGCCGCTTACGGGGACGCCCTGGCCCGGATCCTCCAGCATCATGGCCACTCGGTCGATCGCGAGTACTACTTCAACGACGCCGGCAACCAGATCCGGCTGCTCGGCGCGTCGGTTCAGGCCCGGGCTCGTGGGGATTCGGTCCCGGAGGGGGGCTACCAGGGGGACTATGTTGCCGATCTGGCGGCTTCGATTCCGGGCGCAGCGGACGCCGACGTGGACTCGGTTGCCCGCAGTGCGGTCGAGACGCTTCTGGCACAGATCAAGGCGACGCTCGAGCGCTACGGCGTCCACTTCGACGTGTTCTTCAGCGAGCGGACGCTCCATTCCGGTTCCCCCAGCTCGCTCGAGCGAGCGCTCGAGGTCTTGGAGCAGAGCGGGCACGTGTACCGGGCCGAGGGCGCGCTTTGGCTTCGGACGACGGACTTCGGCGACGACAAGGATCGCGTGGTGGTGCGCTCGAACGGCCAACCGACCTACCTGGCTGCCGACATCGCCTACATGCAGAACAAGCGCGAGCGCGGCTTCGAGCTGCAGCTCGTGCCGGTCGGCTCAGACCACGCGGCGTACGTGCGCGAGATGAAGGCTGCGATGGCCGCTCTGGGCGGCGATCCCGACACCGTGGAGTTACCGCTGCTGCAGTTCGTGCACCTGGTCGAGGGGGGCAAGGTGTTCGCGATGTCCAAGCGCCGGGGCGATTTCGTGAGGCTCGACGACCTGATCGACGCGATCGGCGTGGACGCGACCCGGTTCTTCATGCTCCGGAGCTCCCACGATCGGACGATCGAGCTCGACGTCGAGCTCGCCCGCAAGCAGTCGCGCGAGAACCCGGTCTACTACGTCCAGTACGCCCACGCGCGGATCGCGTCGATGCTGCGCAAGCTGGACTCCGAGCGAGTTGACGGCGCGCTGTCGTCTGAATGGGAGGCGGTGACGCTCGAGGATCTGGAGCGCGATCTGATCAAGAAGCTGCTCGCCTTCCCGGGCGAGGTGGCCGAGGCGGCGCTCCGGCGCGCTCCGCATCGGATCACCGGCTACGCGCTGGAGCTGGCCCAGGATTTCACCGCGTTCTACGAGCGCTGCCGGGTGATCGGTGTGACCCCTTCGGCGCTGGAGTCGCAGCGTGTGGCGTTGTCGGCGGCGACGCAGCGGACGATCGAGCTGGCACTGGGTTTGCTCGGCGTGAGCGCGCCGGATTCGATGTAGCGGCGTTTCGGCGCTCAGCCGCGGAACTGCCCGAGCTCGTGCTCGAGTCGGGCCGCCTCGGCCGGATCGAAGGCGGGGGTCGTCGCGGGGGATCGGGCGGCCGCGGCACGCGTACGCCGTCGCCAACGCGGCAGGGTGATGCCCAAGATCGCGAGTCCGATGAGGAGGATGGCCGGCGGGAGGATGTACACGGTCAGGTTGAAACCGCTCGCCGGCGGCTTGCCGAGCACGTTTGGGCCATACTGGGCGACCATGTTGTTGAGGATCTGCTGCTTGGTCTCGCCCTGCGCGATCAGGCCCCGGATGTAGTTGCGCTCGGCGTCGGCCTGGGGGGACTGCGCGACCGCGAGCGACTCGTGGCAGAGCGTGCACATGACGTCGTTCTCGATGTCGGTCAACGAGGCGCGGGGCGCGCTGGCCTGCGCGGCCGATACGGTCGGTGCAGTTGATGCGGTTAGGAGCAGGGTTGTCAGGAGGGCCGTCACGATGACACGTGGGGAGGTGCGCGTCATGATGGCTCGGCCAGGATCTTCGGGAGGGTCTGTAGCAGCCAGCTCCCGGCGAGCTGGGAGCGAATCAGGGCCACGATCTTGCCCTGTCGATTGATCACGAACGTCTCGGGTACACCGGTGGTGCCGAATCCGCGGACGAAGTTGCCACTCACGTCCCGGACGACCGGGTACGTGATGTGCTGCTGGTGCACGAACGACTCCGAGTCGCTGGAGTTGTCCTGGTAGGTGACCCCGAGGATGGTCGCGTTGTCCTTGGCGATCTGCTGCTGCTCGCGCTCCAGGATCGGAGCCTCGGCCAGGCAAGGCCCGCACCAGGAGGCGAATACGTTCAGCACGACGACTTTCCCGCGGAACTGGGCCAGGCTCCTGGAACCGGTGGATCCCAGGATGGGCAGCCGCTGGTGCGCATTCGGCGCGGTCGGATAGTCGCCTCGGGCGACCGAGGCGTCGATCGAGCTGTTGCTGCCCAGGTGCGCGACGCCGAACCCGAGCAGGGCCAGTAGCGCTGCCGCGACCGCTACGGCCAGAGCGGGGATCGCGATGCGGCGCATGACCGGAGAGTAATACGCCGGGGCGAGATGTCCGTTTGCGCAGACTTCCCGCACCTTCCGGTTGGTTTGCAACCTTGAAGGCCGGGATCCTGCCCGTGAGAGGGCGTCGCGTGGGATGTTGCAGTTATGGGCCTCAGTCGAAGAGAATCGGTTTCTCAGCTCGTGTCATCCAACAGCTACCAATCCGGCGCCCGGGGTGCTTTGCCAGCCGACGATTCGCATTCGTCGGCTCCGTTCGCGCTGCGCCTCGAGCCCATGGAGCGCGGGTGGGTGCGGGTTCGAGTCGAGGGGGAGCTGGCGCTCACTAGCTCGTCGCTGCTCGAGGTGGCCGTGGAGCGCGAGCTCGAGGCCAACAGCGACATCTTGCTCGACCTGTCGCGCATCGCCTTCATCGACTCGGCCGGACTCCGCGCGATGACCGCACTCGTGCGAAGCGCCAAGACCAACGGCCGCAGGTTCAGGCTGAGCTCGGACCTGCCTCCCCACGCACGCCGCCTGATGGAGATCGTCGGGCTCCTGCCGTTCGTGCCGATCGCCAACGAGGACGATGACCTCGGGGAGGCGGAGCCATCCGCCCCCGACGAGGACTGACCGGGGCTCCGGTGCCCGGGGCGGCGCGCTGGGCGTCCCCGCTGAGGGACGAATTCCTGATCGCCGCGTGCGTGCCGCGCTCGGCGCACGCATCGGGGACCCTCGAAGCGGCCGACGCGCTGTTGGCGGTCGACCCGAAGTTGGCGGTCGGAGATATCTACGTGGCCGCGGTTCTGGGCGATTCGGAAGGCGTACAAAGGTGGGTTTCTGAAGATCCCGACCGCGGTAGTGCGCCCGGTGGGCCGTACGCGTGGGATGCCCTCACCTACCTCTGCTTCTCCCAGTACCTACGGCTGCGCGGGTCGGACCGGTTCGTACGCGCGGCCGAGGCGCTGTTGGACGCCGGCGCCGATCCCAATACCGGCTTCTACGAGCCGGACCACCAGCCCGGGCCCACCTTCGAGAGCGCGCTTTACGGCGCCGCGGGGGTCGCCCACCACGCCGGCCTGACGCGGCTGCTGCTCGCCCGGGGCGCCGACCCGAACCTGGGTGGGGAGGTGGGCTACCACGCGGCCGAGGGGTTCCATGACGAGGCGATGCAAGCGGTGGTGGAGAGCGGGCGGCTGGCCGCCGGGGGGCTGACCACGATGCTCCACCGCAAGCTCGACTGGACGCATCTGACTGGAGTGCGGTGGCTGCTCGCTCACGGCGCCGACCCCAATGCGGTGAGCGCGTGGGGGCATCGGGCGTTGCATCACTCGGTGATGCGGTGCAACCGGCTCTCGTTGGTGGAGGTACTTCTCGACTTCGGGGCCGATCCTTCGCTGGGGGCGCCGTCGCTGGCCGGCCGGAGCGCGGTCGCGGTGGCCGCTCGGGCGGGGCGCGCCGACGTACTCGACCTGTTCCAGCGCCGGGGTCTGCCCGTTGATTTGGATGGCGACGATGCGTTTTTCGCGGCGTTGTCGCGTGGCGACCGGGTGGAGGTTGAGGCGTTCGTGGCCGCCTCGCCGGGGCTCGTCGAGCGGCTCGAAGCCTCCGAGCCGGGGGTCGTGGCCACGCTGGCCGGCGCGGGCAACACCGCTGCGGTCGAGGTGGCCCTCGATATCGGGTTCCCGTTGTCCTCCGACGCGCTATCGCTCGCCGTGTGGCGCGAGCGTCCCGAGACGGTTCGGCTCCTGCTCGAGCGTGGGGCGCCCGTTTCGCCGACGGTTCTGTCGCTGGCCGAGCGGGCGCTAACCGAGCCCTCGGAGTGGACGCCACACCACTCGTCGGAGATTCTCGACACGCTCAGGTCGGCGATCGCGTAGCGCAAGTCGGATCGCGGTGGCGGGGGTAAAATCCCCGGGCGCAACCCGGACGTAGTCGAACGTCCACGTTTGCAGGTGATTTGTCCTCGTGCGGACGTAGCTCAGTTGGTAGAGCGTCGGCTTCCCAAGCCGAAGGTCGCGGGTTCGAGACCCGTCGTCCGCTTTCACGGCGTCGCAGGGGCTCGCAGAAATTCGCCGCAAATCGGCTCCTTTCTGACGTAGTTCGATGGATGTCGAATATGCGAGGATGCGCGACGTTCTGCGTATGCGGCCGAGGCCGAGGTCGCATCTAGGTCGCATCGAGGTCGCCAGCCCGCGTGTCGCGCGTGCGGTCCGATGACCCCGTCATAGGCGCGAGTCGCGTCCTGGATGTGGGGCCTCGAGCGGTGCCCGTGATGGCTCGCGGCGCCGGAATCGTGGACGGGACACCGCCGCGACGTGGGCCGGGCCACGCGTATCGCCGCGCTGCGCGCTCCCCGACGCGCGTTCAATCCCCGCCGGATCGCGTCCTCGGGTGGTGGAACGATCGAACGGTGATCGGCATCTAGCCACCCAGACCCGCGGCGCGGGGCATGAACGATCCGCGTCGTCAGCAGTACCGCCGCCTGTCCCGGGCTGGCCGTGTCGCGCTGGCGAGCCGCTCGCGGCCGCGCTCGGGCCTTTCCCTCTCCGCAACCCGGCGAGCCCGAGCTCTCGTCGGCTCCAGCGTTCCGTGGCGGGCGCGAGCGGCGGCGGTGTTCGTACGCGACTACGTACGGTGGAGTACTCGCCGAGTGACAACCATGCCAGGCCGCGATATGACACGGCGCGTACTCGGACTGCTCGAGCCCGCGAGGTCTAGCGCAACAGGCACGGCGCGCTCCTATCCGCGCGCAAGGCAGGGGTGCGATTGACCGGCGTGTCGGTGCACGGGTTCTCAGCGAAGCGGGTGCCCGGAAGTCGATCGCCTATTGATCTGGTGGGTGTTGCGGCTTGGTCATGTTTTGAATGACGCTTGCGCGGGGTGCGAGCGGGATCGTGGCGAGGAGGACGGCGCCGCCGATGACGAGCGTGGCGCTGAGGCCGACGGCGTCGGCGATAATGCCGCCGGCGAGCGCTCCGGCGAGAAGCCCGATCGCGTTGGCGCCGGCGGCTGCGGCGACGCCGGCTGAGGGACGGTCGGGGTTGAGGCGGGTGCCCCAAAGGACGGTGACCGCGATGATTGTGTTGTAGGTGGTGCCGAAGGCGCCGGCGGCAAGAAGCACGGCGAGCAGGCTGTGGGGGGCGAGGCCGATCGTGCTGATGGCGGCGGCTTGTAGGAGCGCGCTGAGGATGAAGGTTCGTCTGGCGCCGAGGCGCTGGATGACGTCGGCGGCGCCGATGCTCAGGAGGCTCGCGATGCCGGCCACGCCCAGCAGCGCTCGCGCGGCGGTCGGATCAAGGCCGGCGTGGCGCACGCGGTCGACGGCGAAGGTCCAAAAGGCCGCGCTGCCCAGTCCGACCAGGACGGCGCTGGCGAGCATCGGGGCGGCTGCTCGCCGCGCGCCTGCAGGGCGGCCGAGATCGCCGTATCTGGTGCGGCGCCTGGCGCCGCCAGGCAGGGTACGAGCCGCGTATAGGGTGCTGAGGGCGGCGCATCCGGCGAAACCGATGTACGCGGCGCGCCAGGCGCTGCCCATGAGGATCGCGATCGGGGCCGCGATGGCGACTCCCCAGCCGGTGCCGCAGTTGATCGTCGCGAGCGTTCGCGCGCGGGTGGTGTCGGGGAGCTGCTTGATGGCCTCGGCGAACGGGGGGTAGACAAGCCCGGCGCTCGCGCCGGCGATCGCGACGCCGAGTCCCAGCAGTATCGGGCCTTTGGCCAGCGCCACGGCGATCGTCCCGGCCACCGCCAACCCGCCACCCGCGACTACGGTAGCCCGCTCGCCAGCGCGTGCCACGCAGCGGCTGACCACTGCGGCGGCTACCAGGTAGCTGACGTAGGCGAGGGTGCCGACCGCGCCCATCGTGGCGGCGCGGAGCGCGAGAGCGTGCTGAATGTCGGGCAGCAGCAGCCCGTAGCCGTATCGGGCCATGCCAAACGCGGTCGCCACCGTGGCTGATCCGGCCACCGCGAGCACGACCGCGGACGGCTCCGGCCTTGACCGCCGGCTCGCCATCAGCAAGCTCACGAGCGCCGCCGCCCCCGTGACTGCTTCGATCGGTCCGACGTGTGCCGCAGCGGGCATCCCGGTCCCGCGCAACAGACGCCTCGGTCACACAGCCGGCATGCGTGAAGGGCGGCCCGACGATCATCGGCAACGCCCGCCACCACACCCTCGAGCAGACGTCCAAGGGTGTCGCGCTCGCCCGAGGACAAGCCGCCCAGCAGCCCCGAGAGCGCGCTCGCCCGTACCGCAAGGATGGCGTCGGCGGCACGAACGCCATCTCGTGTGAGCACCAGAGCGATCGTGCGGCGATCAGTACCCGACCGCCGCTCGACGAGCCCGCGATCCACCAGCCGGTCAACCATTCGCACAGTAGCCGGCTGCGAGCGGTCGACGACGCCGGCCAGGTCCCCCACCGAGCAGCCCGGCCACGCTTGGAGATGCACCAGCGCGCCCGCCTCCGCCTCGCCCACGCCCGGCGTCGCTGCAACCGCCGCGCGCAACCGATCGATCGCCGCCAACGCCGTGACACCCAAGAGCTGGTCCACACGATCCGCCACAAAATATGCATAGCACATTTGATGCGCCATGCATATCACTAGCGCCGCCGAACTATTGGCGTGGCTGCCCGCCCTCAACACCGTAGGACTCGGCTGCTGCTTTGATCAAAGGGGCAGCCGGGTACCAGGGCCTGTTGCGCAGCTTCGAGCTGTACGGGTGCCGCCGCGCATCCTGGCCAGTGGAAGATCATCAGACTTCAATCCGTTTTTCGCTTGGTAACGGTTCGGCCCAGAGGAGCAGGAAATGGCGAAGCTCTCAGTCGCCGTCGCGGCAACCGCACTGGCGCTCGCCGGTGCCGGCTGTGGCTCGCAGGCGCATCAGTCCTCCACGACCTCGACAACAACGATCCGAACTGCGGCCGCTCGCGCGGTCGACGTGGCCGCCCGCGTCAATGCGCCGCCCGCCACGTCCATCGTCGGCACCTGGAGCGGCCACCTCACGCCTCCGCCAGGGACTCACGCGTCGCGTGAGCGCTTCATGGTCGTGATCGATACGGGCGAGCGGCGGGGCACGTGGCGGACCAGTTCGACGTGCTCCGGGACGCTGAGGCTGAAGGACATCTCTTACGGCTATCACCACTACTACCGGGTGGCGGGCGCGCATCCCGGCTGTGCCGCACCGGGCATCGACTGCCTCAAGCGCTCCGGTGCGCAAATGGTCGATGTGTTCGTCCCGAACGCTGGGGGAAGAAACATCGATGGCACGTTCCGCCGGGTCAGCTGACGCTGCCGGGCCGGCTTCCACGCTCGGGGATGCTCAACTGCTCAGCCACCTCTGGTGCATCGGGCTAATAGGACAGCGCGGTGACGCCTGCGGTGACACGAATGCGGGACTACGGCGAGGGGCAAGGTCAGCCCCTCCTAATTCGCCAATCTCAAGTCCCGGGCCGCAGTGGGCGCTCGCCAATCGCGGTCAGCCCTCGAATCCGCGCGCATTGCGGGACTAGCCGCATCCGCTCCAAGATGTACGTGCGGTAACGGATGCAGGGCTAGCTGTTTGTGCGCGATAGCGATGGTCGGCTCCGATCTGGCGTTTCGTTTGCGCCGCGCCGGAATCCGGGTTGCAGCCGACGCGACCGGCCGTGTCAAGTTCATTTGGGGATCGGGGGAACGCGGTCGTAGAGGCGGGCGGAGGTGCAGGATCGCGCTAGGAGCGGTCATCTCTGGGAGACGGTCGACGCGATTCAAGGCCGCATGACACCGCCCGCTCGATCGCAATGTTCGGGTCCTTGCGTCCACCTGGCGAGGTACTTGGTACGGATCGACTGTCCGTCCGATACGGGCTGCGTCGCGAGTCCATCGCTGTCATGTGAAGCTCCTCCAGCCGCCAGCGGATGCCGCGGCAGTTAGGAGCGGTGAGTGTTGTTCACGCAGCCAGACGCGGGATTGTTCACACATCCGGGCGGGGTGATCGGCGGCCCGTTTCCATGGGAGAGGATGACACTGCCGCCGGAATCGGCCCCGGATGACTCGTCCTGGCCCCTCGGGTCGCTGGGTGTGTTCGCCGAGGCGCCGGACGTCGCGTCCAAGGTTCCCTGGGTCGCTGAGGTGCCGGACGACGCGCCCGAGGCTCCCTGGGTCGCGGAGGAGCCGGAAGAAGACCCCGCGGAAGCAGTTGTCGGTGATGAGGCTGTCCTGGTGGGGGACGTATTTGTGCCGGAGTCGGTGGACGAGGAGCCTGTGGTCGTGGTCCCTGCGGTCGTCGTGGAGTTGCCGGAGGGGGCTGCAATCGTGGTGGCAGAGCCGTGGTCGGGGGCGGAGGCCGTCGGAGCGGAAGTCGTTCCCACCGGGGTAGCGGGAGCGCCGGGGCCGAGAGCGCTCGGCGCGCTTACTGCTGCGGGATCACCCGAGGAGGATGGTGCCGCGTTTGAGGACAGAACGACCGTGCTCGCCGCGCCCATCGTCAGTGCACCGGCGGGCGGCGCTCCGCCCGCCCCAGGCCGCGCCGCCGGCTGGGTCGCGCTCACGAGGGGCTCGGCGATGCCTGACACCAACGGCTGAAGCGGCGAGCGCAGCGGCGGTGGCTGCCCACGCTGACCGGCAAGGGCCGAGACGTGAGGGCGAGGCGCCGGTGTGAGCGCCCTGTGCGCCACGCCGCCCGTGCCGACGGCGATTGCGAGCACCGCCGCGAGCTTCGCCACCGACCCAACCGAGACCGAGGACGTGAGCGCGCCCACGCCCGCGACCGCATCGCCGCCGAGCGCCGAGGCGAGCATCGTCGGCGCCGCACTGCCAGCGGCGGCTGAAGCCGCACCGCCGCCGGCGGCAGCGCCTGCGCCGGCGACCGCTCCGCTGGTGGCGGCGGTGCTCGCAGAACCGGTAGCGCTCGCGGCGGCGCCCGCCCCGAGGCCGCCCGGTCCTGCCACCACGCCCGACCCGGAGCCTGCGATCGTCACGCCCGAAAGCGAGCCAGCGCCGCCTGCCCCGGTGACACCCGCGGCGACGCTGCTGTGCCCAAGCGCGGATGAGAGCACCAGCACCTTGAGTTTTCCGCCGAGCGCGACAGGGAGGACCACCGCCAGCATCGCCCGCTGCCGACGCACTTCGCGCTCGAATTCTTGGCAGGGCCGACAACGGTCGATGTGGGCGCGTACGATGCCGCGTGCCGGAGCTTTCCCGCGCGCGTTCGCCAGCAGCTCGCGCACCTCCGAACAAGCGGTCTCACGAGCGCTGCGCCCCCGATACAGCCCTTCGCGAGCCTGGAAAATGAGTGCCTTGACCTTCTCGCGACGGACCCCGAGCACGATCGCGATCTCCTCGTGAGACTGGTCGCCGAGCTCGAACAGGACAAGCGCCGCGCGCTGATCGGCGGGCAGCCGCTGAATGTCCTCGACGATCTCGCGCAACTGCTCCCCGCGTGCGAACAAGCTCGCGGGACCGTCGAGTGCGGCACGCTCGACGCTGACCCGGTCGCCGTCAGGGATCTCGCGACGTGCGCGCAACTCCGACAGGCAGCGGTTGCGCGCGATCGCGTACAGCCATGGCCGCAACGGACCATCGCACCCACCGCGGCGAAGCGCCTTGTATGCCGCGACAAAAGTTAGCTGCAGCGCGTCCTCGCCCCACTCGCGGCTTCCCAGCATCTGCGTGCAGAAGCTGAGCAGCGCGGGACCGTAACCCTCGAAAATCTCCTCGAAGGCCTGATCGTCCCCGGACGCGACCCGTGCCACAAGCCGCTGGTCACTTGAGCGGCGGGGAACCGGGGATACGAATACGCGACTCCCGCCGGAGGGTACGGATACGGGGATCGCCCGGTGCGCTACGGCCATACGAAGCAGATACCCTGGCTCGGCCCCACTGAACGCGCCCGCGGTGGAAAGAGTGACGCCCGGGGATGCGTCCGATCACCCCCGGGCGTCGGTCGTCTCGCGTCCAGCAACTGCAGGAACACGGCGAGGTTCGCCCCCAGACCTTGCCCCAGCCCACCTTCGCGCCGACGCTACGCCCTACTTCCCTAAAGACGCTCCCGGCAGCGCAGAGGTTGGTCTGAGCGAAGAAAATAGTGTGCCCACGCGGTTTCCGAGGCGAAAGACACTCTGCGAGCGCGATAGGAAACGAGGAGCGGGTCGAACCGTCGTGTGCGCCGAACGACTCTGGCGCCGGGCCGAGGCTGCGCCTCCCAGCCGTCGGCGGATGGCTGCGCGTCAGCGTGACTTCCTTACAGCGCACCGGCCCCAGCGGCTCGCCCGAACCATGACGCGACCGCGGCCGCGAACCTCCCGGCCCCACGCCGACCTGACGGTTGCGGGGTCTCATCCGGAACGGCCCGGCATCGATGCGTCGCCCGCCGCGCCCACTCGCCGCTCCTCGGCGGATCGAGGTCGCATTTAGGTCTCATCGCCCGGCGGAAACCTCCGTTAGCGGGGGTTTTACGTCGCGGACCATCGTTTTCCCAAGCCGAAGGTCGCGGGTTCGAGACCCGTCGTCCGCTTTGTTGGAAAGGCCTCGAAATCGGGACCTTTCGGCCAGTAACCCGCGCCGCGGGTGATGCGGGAAACGGCACCGGGCAACGATCCCGCGTTTTAGACAGGGGCATTCCGGACAGCGATTGCTCAGGGGCGTGTGCGTCGTAAGCGCGGATCCCATCGCTGATCACGCCGGTCCCCAGCAGAGGTTCTTGATTCAGCGAGTCCCCGAGCCCGCCGGTCTTCTGGCCGCGTTTGGCGACGGCAAAGACGCTGTCGCCAAACGCGGGCGCTCGCGGAGCGCCGATCACCGACGTGGTCGCTATCACGACCGGGCGCTCGGTCGCCCAGTCGAGGTTCGTGGTCTGCGGGGTTGCCGCCGGGGACCTTGTTCGTGACCAGTTCGGCGTTCTGCCCGCCGGAGGCGGGGACCGACCACACGGGGTAGTAGCCGCTGCCGTTGTTCGCCGTGAACGCGATCGTGGCGCCGACGGGGGACCAAGCCGGATAGGCGCGGTCGGAGTTACTTGTTGTTCTCGTGGAACAGCTCGTGCTGACCGTACCCGTCGGCGTTCATGATCCAGAGGTCCATGCCCACCGACTCGCCGGGGTCGAGCGGGCCGGAATACGCGATCCCGCGTCGTCAGTCGTGTACGCGCCAGCTAAGCGTCGCTGTCGCGTTTGGCGCAAGCGAGTACTGCGCGTAACGGCCGTGTGACTCGACCTCAAAGCTCGCCTTGACGGGCCCGTTGTTGTAGGCGAGCAGCACTTCCGTGCCGTCAGGGTTGCGAAACGCAACGTCGTCCAGGCCGGGGCTCGCGATGTTCACGCTGCCTTCCGTATAACTGTAGCTGGTGAAGTGCTCGCTCGCGATGCGAACCGC
Source organism: uncultured Solirubrobacterales bacterium (assembly GCA_963834675.1). GTDB lineage: Bacteria > Actinomycetota > Thermoleophilia > Solirubrobacterales > Solirubrobacteraceae > Palsa-465. The sequence continues at coordinate 139,463 of CAWICS010000004.1, read as the reverse complement.
ACCGGGGAGGATGAACTTCGATAGTTGCCCGAGCTCGTAATAGTCGATCGATCGGGTCACCGTCTGCGCAGGCTGGTTGATCGTAACCACCCCTGTACACGTCGGGCAGCCATTGTCCGGCGGTTGTACGGGCCCACCCGATGGATCTAGCGCCAAGTTCCAGAGCCCGATCGCGGATGCCCAGTTACGCAGCGAGGCTATCTCGAGCTCCGAGGTCGAGTATAGGTTGAGACCCGGCGAGCATTCCGACATGACATCGATGAGCCTCGGGTTCTCGTGGTGTAACTTGCTCATGGCGGTCGGCGCGCCGAAGTAGCAGTGCGTCGCAATGCCCGCCAGGTCGACCGCCGCGTGGCTGCGTGCGAGCCTGACGGCAAACCGGAGCCTACCCCGACCCCAACCTTCATCGTATCCGTAGATGCGGGTACGAAGCTGTGCACGGCGCAGTGCGGGCGCGAGGTGAAAGCGCACGAATGCTGCTTCGCCAGACTCGTTTAGAGCCATTCCGGGATACAGAGTCGGATTCCCCGGCTCGTTCTGCGGGGATATCGCCGAAATGGGTACGCCAGCGCGCTGGTAGGACTGGATGAACTTCACCAAGTACTGTGCAAACGGGCCATAGTCAGCCGTGTTCAGGGCTCCACCATCCCGCGCGTTGTCCAGACGGTGGTTCGTTTTCATCCATGCCGGTGCACTCCATGGACTCGCAAGCACCCACGTTCGAGGTTGCAGCGCTAGCACCTGACGCATCATCGGAATGATGTAGCTCTCATCATGCGCGATGGAGAAGTGCAGCAGTCGTGGATCCCGGGTGCCGGGCGCGAGTTCATCATACGTGTACGGGACACCGTTGGCCGTGAAATCCGACGCACCGATCGGCAACCGGATGAAATTGAGCCGAAGCCCACCCTCGCCGAACAGTGACCTCATTAGGTTGACTTGAACGTCTCTCCGTAAGCCGTTGATGAGCCATGCGGAGGAGTCGGTCATCGCGGCCCCAGCGCCCAAGAGCGCTTGGAAGGTCACCGCGTCGTTTATGTGAATCACTTCAGCGCCAGCTGGAGCCGTCCTGTGGAAGCTGAGTGGCGGCTGCGGAGCCAGAGCCTGGCTCATGTCTCCAGTGGTGAGCACGACCCGAACAGTCGCGCCAACCGAAGGCTGCCTGGGACAGCGAGCAGCAGGATTATGAATGCGACAGTCGGTTTCTCGTGCCCGAGCCCCCTGCTGGCCCCAAGCCAAGGTGACAAGGAGCGGAAGTACCAAGATCATCACCGAAACGAGAACGCGGAACACCCGGCGCCCGCGCCGAGAGAGATTGAAAGGAGATGGAAACAGGGACAGTGGGCAGAACACCGTCTGACGCTCCTCCCTCCGGAAGCGAGCGCGATCCTTGGACCTTTGCGTCGACCTCAAGCGCTGTCCAAAAGCTTGCCCCCGGGGGTGCCGCATCGCCATCGTACAGCGATCCGGAGCCGGTGCGCGCACTTCGCGCACGCTGGCACTAGCCCGCACACGAGGCCACTCCCTTGGCGGACACGATGCTGTCGCCGTCAGCGCAATGGCAGCGAGCTGCGAGCGAACGACGACCACTCGTCTCGTCGCCGGGAGCGGAACCGCTGCATCGTCGGGGCCGTTTCTCAAAACGCCTATGGCTGCATGCTCGGGGGCGAGGACCGCCGGACCCTGTATCTCGCGACGGCTCCCGATCACGAGCCGGCAAACCAAACCGCCGTGCTCGAGCTGAAGGACGAATCGAGACCGTAAGCGTCACGGTTCCCGGCGTTGGTGGCGAGGGCCCGGTCTTTAGACCATCTAGTCCTGCCGGGCGCGGGTCGGGCTCCGCTGCCCTCGATCTCTCTGCTTCTTCTGGTTGCGAAGGTACTGGACAGTCACGACGAGGCCGGTGCCAAGCACGGCAATCCGGGCCGCGGTCGAGTCAGCGACGAACATGTTTGTCGGCACGGTCAGTGCCAGGGCGATTTGGCTGGCGCCGTCGATCGCGAACGTCACGCCGATGAGCGCGGTCAGCATCGTGATGGCCCCTCGCCGGGCGGGGTCCGCCAGTTTCGTCGCTATGTCGGGATTCGTCTTGCTGAGGGCCTCCACCGTCAGGAGCAGGAGGGGACGGCCGATCGCGACCGAGGCGAGTGCGGCTACGCCGATGGTGCCGGTCACGGCGCCGCGGCGCAGCTTGATGGCAAGGGGGTTGCCTCCCGTGAGTGCATAGGCGAGGAGAGCGAGTAGGACCGTCGCCGCGGAGAAGATGGCGATCGGATCGACCCGGCGACGGGCGATCCCTATAGCGAGCAGCCAGGTCGACGGGACGGCGTCGGTGATCGCGAGCGCAGCGACCGAGGAGCCGATCAGCCTCCGGAGGATCAGGTAGGCGATCCACGGCAAGGCGATGCCAGCCAGGAGCCGCACGGGTGAGAGCTGTGGCGGGCGCCCACTCACGCCATCGCCTCGGCGGGCCGCACGAAGAAACCGACCACCTGGCGATCGGCGTCGAGCACGACGCGACCGATCCCGTCGGCGCGTTCGAGCGCGACTGGGATGTCGACCCCGGTGTAGCCGTCGCGGACCGCGGTGACGGGGGAACCGAGAGCCACGACCTCGCCGCCGTACTCGCGGACCTTCTCACGGACGTCGGCCAATAGCTCGACCGAGCAGGCATCGAGCATCCGCTGTGCGAACGGTGCTCGTGCGTCGTCGAAGCGCTTGTCGAGAAACGCTTCGAGCACCGGCATCGCAGCCTCGACGGCGCCGTCAACCGGCAATGCAATCTCTTGCTCGGCAGGCGCGGTGCGACCGCCCCCGAAGCGCTGGAACGCGGCTTGCCGGCTGACGTGCAGCAGCTCACCGATTTCGGCCCAGGTATGGCCGGCAGCCCGCGCCTGTCCGACGAGCTCGCGCAGGGTGTCCTCAACGATCATGTCGAGGCTCCGGGTCGCGGCGATCGCGCGCATGACCTGACCACGAGCGTCGCCCTCGTCGGCGCGCAGCACGTCGGCGGCCAGCTGCACGTTGGTCAGAAGCAGCGTCGCCATCACTTCTCGGTCCCAGTGGACCGGGGAGGGGGTGTCGTCCATGTTTGTCAAGGTAGTCTTTACATCGGCGTCTGTCAAGGCTACCTTTACACGGTGACGGCTGCCAAGCGAAGATCGCGGGATCCGATCAGGGGTGCACGCGCTGGAGAATCTGACGGAGGGCGGCCTGGAGGATCGCCGACTGGAGAGCGGAGTTGAGCTGGCTAGGGTCGTGGAGCTCGTGCAGAAGTTGGTTGATGTTGAGTTCGTCGACGGTTTGGCGCAGCAGCGGTCCGGTGGTCAGGAGGTTGTCGACCACCCCGCTGGGGATCGACTCGATGATCGTCTTGGCAATGCCGGGGAGGTTGGACTGATTGAGCGCTTCGGGAAGCAGCTGGGAGACCTTGGGGAGGCGCCCCTCGCGGTCGAGCCGGTCAACGGCGCCGCGGAGGCCGGCTTTGAGCGCAGCGCTCGTTCGGGGGTTCAGCGTACGGGTGTCGGTGAGGGCGAGCACGAGCCGCTCGCGCGAGATGCCGAGTTGGCAGGCGGCGTTATCGAGGCCGAGCAGGACTATCTGTTCTGCGAGCGGCTCGAGCTGCGCCGGTATGGATGGAACGGGGCGCGGCGTGCACGGATTGGCGGGGCGGAGCGGGGCGTAGTGGGCGCCGCCGGCGGCGATCTGGACGCCGAGTACGGCGGCGACGAGCAGCACGGCGATGAGCGGCAGCGCGAGTCGCCTCATGAGTGACTCCGATCGCGCAATGCCAGGGCCGGCCCGAGCGCCAGCAGCGCCAGCCCGGCGGCGACGAGGAAAGCGGTATGGAACGCGCGGGTCGCGGCGCGAGTGAGCTGATCCTCGAGGCCGTGCTCCAGGGCCGCGGCTGCGGGTTCCTGAGCAACCGGCACGTGCAGGCCCTTGAACGCGGGCCGCAGATCGGGCACGCGGCCACGCTCGGCGGACAGCCGACGCCCGAGCTGTTCGGCGAGGTCGAGCTTCGTGGAGGCAGGGAGCGGGGCGTCGAGCACGAGGCTCGCGATCGCCTCCTTGGCGGGCGTCTCGGCGTGGCGAAGGTCGGCGGTGAAAATCGGCGTGAGGATCGCGAGCCCGACGACAACGCCGGCGTGGCGCGCGGCGATCGTCCAGCCGCCGTGCAGCGCGCGCGGGATCCGGTCGCGCAGCGCCGCCGCGGTGAGCGAGTCGATCGCCAGCCCGAGGCCGAGGCCGATGAGCAGCTGCGGCCCGAGGGTCCAGACGACCTCGGCACGCGGCAGGAGTGCCAGCCCGGCGAGGCCGCCGGCGATCAGCACCGACCCGGCGATGGCCTCCGACCGCGTCCCGGCGCGCAACCGCCGGAAGACGGGCCCGGCCGCCAGGGCCGCCACCGGCACCGCGGTCACGGCCAGCGCCGCGACGGCCGGCGTGGTACGCCAGCCGTCCACGAGCAGCAGCACGAGCAGGAACAGTGCCGCCGTGAGCGCTGCCGAGAGCAGCGCAAGCGCCAGGTTGGCCAGCAGGTGCGGCCGGTGCGGCGAGGTGTCCGGAGTCGTCCTGCTCCGCACCACACGATCGCGCAGTGCAAGCGTGGCCGGCAGAGCTAGGAGCACCACGGGAACCTGCACGATGAAGATCGCGCGCCAGGAGAACGCCGACGTCAGAAGGCCGCCGATCACCGGGCCGAGTGCCGCCCCAGCGACCCCGGCCGCGGCCCACCGCCGTGCTCCGGTGCGCTCGGACCCGCTGGCTTCGACGAGCAGTTCGAGGCTTCCCACGATCACGACCGCGCCTCCGGCGGCCTGCACCGCCCGCCCCGCGATCAGCACTCCCAGCGACGGCGCTGACGCGCACAAAGTCGTCGCGGCCGCGAACCCGATCACGCCGCCGGCGGTTGCCATGCTCGGGTCCCCGCGCACGCACAATTGCGCCGCGGGGATCGCCGCGAGCGCGAGCACGAGGTTGAACGCGATCAGAACCCACGCGACCCCCCAAACGTCGGCCCCGAAATCCCGGAGGATCTGCGGCAACGCCAGCGTCACCACGCCCGCGTCGCCCAGCACCACGGCGACGACGAGCGACAGCGCGGGTACCGAACCCGTGCGCCCTGCAGAAGGCTGGTCGGTGGGACTCGGAGCCATCGGTGAACTTTGCCCGATCGCCGGTCGAACCCGACCCGTCGCCGGCTAGGTCATGTAGCCGGGGCGCGGTTCGCTCGCGGTGGCGCCGCCACCGAACGGCACGCCTAGATGAAGTCGTTTCCGGTCAGCACGTATACGAACGGAACGAACGGAACGATCGATGCGATCGCCCACGTGACCTTCGCGATCAAGCCGATATCGGTACGGAACGCAAGGTTGATCCAGATCAGTACCACGGCGATCGGATGAAGGATGCACAGCAGGAGTTCCAGGATCTTCTTCATGAAGCTCTGGTACCCGCGTACCGGAGCGCGAACCTGAATGACGTGGCCTGGGGACGCCATGCCCTCGCAGCGCTAACCGGACCTGTCGGTCCTCTACGATGTCGGCGTGTCCGACTCCGCTACCAACGCGTCCCAGTCCGAGGGGCTTGACCGCGAGACGCTGATCGTCGCCGGCGTGGTGATGCTGGGGGCGGTGATGTCCATCCTGGACACCACGGTGGTCAACGTGGCCATCGATCATCTGGCGGTCGCGTTTCGCTCGTCGCTGACCACGATCCAGTGGATCATCACCGGCTACACGCTGGCGCTCGCCGCCGTCATCCCGATCACGGGGTGGGCGGCAGACCGGTTCGGGACCAAGCGCATCTATATGACGTCGCTGGTGCTGTTCACGCTCGGGTCGGTGCTGTCGGGCCTCGCGTGGAGCGCCGGCTCGCTGATCCTCTTCCGCGTTCTCCAGGGCATAGGCGGCGGCATGATCATGCCGGCGGTCATGACCATCATGACCAAGAAGGCCGGTCCTCACCGCATGGGGCGGGTCATGGGCGTGCTCGGTGTGCCCATGCTGATCGCACCGATCATGGGCCCGATCCTCGGCGGCTGGCTGGTCGACAACGCCTCCTGGCGCTGGATCTTCTTCATCAACGTGCCGATCGGGATCGTCGCGTTCATCCTCGCGCTCATCGTGCTCGACCCCGATCAGCCACAGCCCGCGCACCGCCTCGACTGGCTCGGAATGCTGCTGCTCTCACCCGGGCTCGCCGTGTTCATCTTCGGCCTCGCCGAGTCCTCGACCTACGGCTTCGGCTCGACGCGCTCCTGGGGCCCGACCCTCGCGGGCGTCATTCTGATCGCCGCCTGGTTCATCCACAGCTGGCGCAGCCCCAATCCGCTGATCGACCTGCGGACGTTCACGCACACGCGGGCGGGCGCGGCCGCGGGCACGTTCCTCCTGTTCGCGATCTCGGTATTCGGATCGATGCTGCTCGTCCCGCTCTACTTCCAGGCTGTGCGCGGAGCCTCAGCGCTCCAAGCGGGCCTGCTGATGGCGCCGGGCGGCGTCGGGGCGATGCTGATGATGCCGCTATCGGGCCGCCTGACCGATCGATACGGGCCCACTTGGCTACCCGCCACGGGTCTTCCCCTGGTGGCCATCGCACTCATCCCGTTCGTGTTCGTCGGCGCGCACACCTCCTACGTCTTACTGTGCGCCGCCAACTTCGTTCAGGGCCTGGGCATGGGCCTCGCGATGATGCCGAACATGACCGCGGCGATGCAGGCCGTACCTCCGACCGCTATTGCCCGGACGAGCACCGCCATGAACATCATCCGCCAGGCCGGAGCCTCAATCGGCACCGCGGTGCTGGCGGTGATCCTCGCGTCAGCGATCACGAGCAACCTCAGCGGCATCCTCGGCAGCCGCGGGTCCGGCTCGCACTCAGGCGGGATCGCCACGCTCCAGCACCTACCGGCGAGCGCGCACGCCGCTGCTGCAGGGCCGCTCGCCGACGCGTTTGGCTCAACTTTCCTATGGGCGCTGGTGCTCATCCTCGTCGCTCTCATCCCCGCGATCGGGATGGCCCTCTCCGGCTGGCGCCGCCCGCTGACCGCACCCGCCGCCGCACACCCCATCGTCGTCGAGTAGCGAGTCTCGTCTGAGGCCGGCGGCGGCCGGGCGTAAAAGTGGAGCTATCGTTCTCCGGCGTTGCCCTTCTTTGGTCACAAGTCGCGTCGCGAGCGTGAGTGGGAAGAGGTTCGTGCCTCGGCGCAGGACGATCTCGTCGCGCTCGGCGACGACATCCGGTTGCTCGACGTCGACATGGAGATGCCTGGCGCGCCGGCCGAGGCCAAGCAGCGGTATGAGCAGGCACTCGAGGCGTACCAGCGGGCGAGCCAGATCTTCGACCGCGCCCGGCGCCCCGAGGATCTCGCTCCGGTGAGTGAGACGCTCGAGGAGGGTCGGTACGCCATGGCGTGTTCAAAGGCGCTGCTGGATGGTCGTCAGCCGCCTGAGCGTCGCCCTCCGTGCTTCTTCGATCCGCGGCATGGCCCGTCGACGGAGGATGTCCAATGGGCGCCGCCGGACGGGTCTGTGCGGCCGGTGCCGGCGTGCGCGGCCGACGCGCTGCGGATCAAGGAGGGCTTCGAGCCGCATGGGCGGCAGGTGTCGGTCAATGGGCGGCCCACCAACTACTGGAATGCTCCTGGGCACTACGGCCCATGGGCGGGCGGTTACTTCAACGGGTTCGGTGGCGGTGGGCTGTTGTCGACGCTGCTGATGGGGTCGGCGCTGGGCGCGGGGATTGGGCTAGGGGAGGAGGTAGTCGGCGGCCTCTTCGGCGATGGCGATGGCGACGGCGACGGCGGGTGGGGCGACGGCGACGGGGACGGTGGCGGCGGGTGGGGAGATGGCGATGGCGGCGACGGGTGGGGCGGCGGCGATGGGGGCGACGGTCTCTTCTAGGGCCTAGGTCAGGCCGCTGTGCGCCTGGCGCGCAGCTGCCGCGTTCGCAGACCAGTACCGCCCGAGCCGCTCGGCCTGCCGGTACGTGTAGTTGTGCAGCCCCTCGAGCAACATCACCTCCGTATCTGTGAGTCCGGGATGCCACAGGTCGACGATCAAGACGAGCCGATCCTCATCGGTGTGGTTCCACGCCTCGTGAACTAGGAAGTCGTCGAACACCAAACACTCCCCTTCGTGCCAGCGGCGCGTTTCCTCTCCGACCCGGATCGCGCAGTCACCCGTCGGCACCTTGATCGCGAGGTGGCATCGCACTCTCAGGTTCGTGGGGCCGCGGTGCGGGGCGATGTGGGTATTCGGCCGCATTCGTGAAACGTAGATCAGGCCGGCGGCGGTCCGGATCGTGGGGTAGGCCTCGATTCCGTGCGTGGTGACTGGGCACGCGTCACAGACGTCAGCGTGGCGGCGGCCGCGCTCGTAGAGGAATGCCACATCCCAGTCGCCGGTTCGGCCGATGCGCTCACTCTCACGGTGAAACAATGTTGCGGCGAGCGCCAGGATCTCCTCACGAATCGCCGGATAGTTGGATTTCAGGTAACCGGCGAGCGGAAATTCCGACGCGTCGTGCCAGGGTCGTGCCTCGAGATCGGGATATATCGCTCCCGCTTTCCCTCGATCGCTGTCGGCGAGCGCCTCGATGTACCGCTGAAAGCGCCGTCCGCCGACTGTGGAGTCGGTCGGAACGGGCACCGCCGGTCCGACCGTCGCGGAGCGGGAAGTTGCCTCGAGCAGAGCCCGCGGGTCACTGGCGGCTGCGGACGGGAGCGTTAGGTCGAGCTCGGGTGAGCGCTCGAGCGTGTCGACTATTTGCAGCCACTGCTCGAATTCCAGACGCTTATCCCACGAGGTTCCCAGCCCCTCGAGCCGTTTGCGGGCCTGACTCGCCCATGACCTGGCCGAGCCCACGTCGCCTCGGCGCCGCGACTCGTACGCGAGCCACACGCACGGTTCCGGAACGACCGAGCAGCACGCGGCCGCCAGGGAGAATGCGTCGGCCCTCGCCTCGTCGCTCTCCTCGCGCACGGCTTCCCGATACGCGGTGCGAGCGGTCTCCTCGTCAGCCTCGGATAGCGTCGCCAGCGGCGCGATGAACAACGGAGGAACGATTTCCTCGGCGTCGAGAAGCAGCTCGGCAAGGTCGCGTAGCCGCACCAGCCAGCGCTCAGGCGACCCGTCACGAGCGCGCGCCTGCTCGGCGAGGTTCGCCATGTGCAGTAGCACCAGCCCATCGAGTTCGTTCCGTGTTGGCGCTTCGCCGCTCAGACCTTGGTGTCCGCTGGTCGCTCGCGATGGCAGGTCGCGGGCCCACCGGTGGGTGCCGGCAAATAAGGCGCGGCGGGGCGTCACACCGAACAGATGGGCGAGACGCTCAGCCTGGTGGCCCGCGATCTCGCCCAGCTCGGGACGTCGCCCGGCGCCGAGCAGTGCTCGCCCATACGAATCGGTGCCGTACACGCTGTGGAGGAGCGCCGCGTGCTGCAGCCACAGCGGCTCGCCCCATCGGCGCATGATCGAATACGTCCCGACGAGGTGATCGAGCAGCGTTCGCCCCCCCGCGTGCCGGAGGCTCTCGGCGCCCTCCGAGCGGAGGAACCCGACCACCGCCGCTGCAACAGCGTCATCCGCAGTCTCTATCACAGAGTCCCATGATGCCCGAGCCGCCGCGGCACCGCCTACAGCTCTGCTCCCGCGCAGTTGCGGTTAGCGGCTATTCGCGACCAGGCGCTCTGAGAGTTCCCACAGGCGGGCGGCGTTCTCCGGGTCAAGTGCGTACGGCGCTACCCCGCACGCGGCCCGAGAGATCGACGCCCTCGGCGACGTCCCAGATCGTGGACTCGGCGCCGAAGCCTGTGTGAATCAAGGTGTCCTCAGTCATGCGGTCAGTGTGAAACTGATCGACGGCGCCGACCAGAGATCTCCTGATCCTGGTCGGCCAGCGTTCACCCGGCGATCTACACTCAAGGTGTCAGGAATCTGACATCGAACGGCGGCGGGACTCGACAGCAGGCCTCGTTCATAGAGGCGAGTCGCGAGACCCACGTCGCGGGCGCGGCTCTGCCCTGCTTTTGGCGCCCCGACGGCATCTCGGGGCGCTTCTGCTCCCGCCGCGAGCAGCAATGAGCCGTCCGCGGGATCGGAAGCTCCCTACTCGACCGCTGGGGAAGCGAATTCCGGCGTGTTCGACACGTCTGTCACTGCCGGTCGGAGCGGTTGCCGGCAGGTCGCTCATCGCGGGCGAGCAATCGATTGGCGGCCTCGCCGCTCGCTACCCCTTCAGCGGCAAGGATGGCATGAGCAGGCAGCGTGGCGGTCGGGTAGAGGTGACAGGCGCGCCGTGTCGAACGACATACGTTGAACGCGCGCGCGTAACAGCCGCGCGGCCGGTTCATTCGAAGCACGAAGGGCCGACCGGCGACCCACGGTATGCGATGGGTCGGGCTGAACGCTGTCCGCGCGTCGAGTTCGACGTGAGGAGCGATGACACAATGACGATCGTCTGGCCGGCGTGGTTCCGCTCCTCGACCTTCGAGCGGATCCGTGGCGAGTTTTCGGCACAGCGGTGCCGCGTTCCTGTTGGCACTCACGCTTGGCGGCGTCAAGGCGTCTTCTCGCCCGGGGGCCGCGCGTGGCGCTGCGCCACCCAGGTGGCCATGGCGGTGCATCACGGCGAGGAGGGTGCGGTGATCGGCCTCATGCTGATGGGCGTGCGTCGGGCTGGCTGGGGATCCGGGCGCGTCGGGTTACATCATTCCGCTCATGTCGGGCATGCCACCGCCACCGCCCGAGTGCTGCTCCGGGATTTCGGCGACGATCGCCTCGGTGGTGAGGATGTTCTTGGCGATCGACGCGGCGTTCTGCAGCGCGGAGCGCGTGACCATCGCGGGGTCGATGACGCCGGCGGCGACGAGGTCGACGATCTCGCCGGTCATGGCGTTTAATCCGTGGCCCTTCTTGGCCTTGCGGACGTCGTTGACGATGACCGAGCCCTCGAGGCCGCCGTTGTGCGCAAGCTGGCGGAGGGGTTCTTCGAGCGCTCGGAGCACGATCTTCGCGCCCGTCTTCTCGTCGTCGTCCTCGAACCTGTCGAGATGGATGGCCTTAGCCGCGTGCAGCAGCGCGATGCCGCCGCCGGGGACGATGCCCTCCTCGAGCGCCGCCCGAGTGGCCTGCAGCGCGTCCTCGACGCGGTGCTTCTTCTCCTTCATCTCGGTCTCGGTCGCAGCTCCGACCTTGACCACGGCAACCCCGCCCGACAACTTGGCAAGGCGCTCCTGGAGCTTCTCCTTGTCGAAGTCCGAGTCGGTGTTCTCGATCTCGGTCTTGATCTGGTTGATCCGGCCCTTGATCGCATCGCTCTCGCCGGCGCCGTCGACGATCGTCGTGGTGTCCTTGGCGACCACCACGCGACGGGCGCGGCCGAGCTGCGAGATCTGGGTGTTCTCGAGCTTGAGGCCCATCTCCTCGGTGATCACCTCGCCGCCGGTGAGGATCGCGATGTCCTCGAGCGTCCGCTTGCGGCGATCGCCGAAGCCCGGCGCCTTGACCGCGACGCCGGTGAACGTGCCGCGCAACTTGTTGACCACGAGCGTCGCGAGCGACTCGCCCTCGACGTCCTCGGCAATGATCAGAAACGGCCGCCCGGACTGGATCGTCTGCTCCAGGACCGGAAGCAGGTCACGGACCGAGCCGATCTTCTGGTTGGCGATCAGGATGTAGGGGTCCTCGAGGGTCGCCTCCATCCGCTCCTGGTCGGTGACCATGTAGGGCGAGATGTAGCCCTTGTCGAACTGCATGCCCTCGGTGAACTCGAGGTCCATGCCGAACGTCTGGCCCTCCTCGACGTTGACCACGCCGTCCTTACCGACCTTCTCGATCGCATCCGCGATCACATCGCCGATCTCCTCATCGCCGGCCGAGATGGAGGCGACGCGGGCGATCTGGTCCTTGCCCGAGATCTCGGTGGACTGCGACTCGATGTTCTTGACTACCTCGTCGACCGCCTTCTCGATCCCGCGCTTCAGACCCAGCGGGTTCGCGCCCGCCGCGACGTTCTTCAGACCCGCGTGCACGATCGCCTGGGCGAGTACCGTTGCGGTCGTGGTGCCGTCGCCGGCCACGTCGTTGGTCGCGGTCGCGACCTCGCGCACGAGCTGCGCGCCCTGATTCTGGAAGACGTCCTCGACCTCGATCTCGCGCGCGATCGTGACGCCGTCGTTGGTGATCGTCGGCGCGCCGTACTTCTTGTCCAGAACGACGTAGCGGCCCTTGGGGCCGAGCGTCACCTTGACAGCGTTGGCGACTGCGTCGACGCCGCCCTCGAGCGCGTTGCGCGCGTCCTCGGCGTACTTCAATTCCTTGTGAGCCATGTGTCCTTGATCTCCTTAGGACTGGACCTTGGCGAGCACGTCCGACTCGCGCAAGACGAGCAGTTCCTCACCGTCGACCTTGATCTCGGTCCCGCCGTACTTGCTGTAAAGGACCTCGTCGCCCTCTGCGACGTCGAGCGGAGTGCGCTTGCCGGTGTCCTCGCTGATCTTGCCGTCGCCGACCGCGAGAACCTTGCCCTTCTGGGGCTTCTCCTTGGCCGTATCGGGCAGGAGGATGCCACCCGCGGTGGCATCCTCCTGCTCAATCGCCTGCACGATCAACCGATCGCCGAGGGGCTTGAGCTTCATGATATGCAGCCTCCAGTGGGGGCTTGAGAGGGATCTGGCACTCTCAGTAATAGAGTGCCAAGTAGACTCGACTATAGCGCACCCAATGACGGCTAAGCGCGGGCTCGTGCGCGCTGTTCCCCAGGCGAACGTGATCGCACCCTTGGTCAGTTCGTCGGCCTAAAGCCCTCGCCCGAAAACAGGCCGCGGTCCTCACGATGCAGGCGAGCCCGTTAGGCAGACGCCGATCCTCGCCGAGTCCGGAGGACGGCAGATCAGCGATGGTCCCGGCCCAGCCTTGCTCTCTGCTGGAAACCCGCACAAGCGCGCGGACGACAACGCCCGTCCGGGAGCAGTCGCCGGTACCGCCGGCTCGACAAGCCGCCACGGCAACCGCCGGGTTCCGTGTCGGTCCCGTGTTCCGTCGTCAACACGCTCATCACGCTTATCGCGGCGTCGCCGCGAGACGCCGAGATCAACGTCAAGCTCGCCGACACCCTCGACGACTCGTCGGCCGCCTCGCCGACGGACTCGACCAGCTCAGCCTCGACCAACACCAGCGCAGCCTGCGGCTCGTCGTCCGCGAGGTCCTGATCGGCGAAGACGACGACAAGGTCACGACCCGCCACTCGATCCACACCCGCACAGGCCTGTCGACCCAACTTACCTTTTGCGTCGGAGCGGTCGCCACCCCGCCCTGCGACGCTACGCGCGTCAGTGACATTCGGGCGGAAGCCGACGATGCCGGTGGCCGCACAGCTCACGACGCGATCCTCGAGGGCCCGTGTGAGCGGCCCGCGACACCCAAAGACCCGAAAGCTCACTCTCGCCGACGGGGTGATCTAGGGGATCGCTGAAGTCCAGACCGGGACTGCCGCATTCGTTCCCGAGCGCTACGGAGCGCAGGCCGGACCGACTGGCCGAGTTGACGCCGATTCCTGAAATGGCCGACGAGCCGCGGAATGTAGCTCAGCCACCACTTGATATCTCGGCGTAGCCGTTCCATGATTGCCCCCGAGCCTACTCCGGGACAACCCTCGTCGTCCTGCGTGGGCGCGTGCTGCCTCGGTGACGCGACTCGAAACTACAGCGCTTCTGCCGGCATTATCGGCGCGCTCCTCATCGGACGACCTTGGCAGCGGGGGCTGGCTCGAGCTTGGTAGGCGGGACGGAGGATTTGAGGGCCAGCACGTCAGTTACCAGCACGCGCCCCGCGCTCGCGTTGAGCAGCTGGCAGACCCGAAGACGCGAGTAGTCGAGGACGTCGCTCGCCTCCTGAACGGTGATGGTTCCAGCGGCGTCAGCGACGATTGGGCCGAACTTGCTCTGCAGGGGGATGGTTGTAGCGGCGGTCATGGCTGGCTTTCTCTCCTGATGGTCTCGGACTATAGGCACGCACCCCGCGCCGACCGACCGCAGCCGAACACAACCGGTCCCGCGCACCATTTCCATTGATCTCGAGCTGGAGCGTCGCGGCGCGCGTCGCGGCGGGCGGCGCGAGGTCGAGCAGCTCGTCGAGGAACAGCGGGCGCTCCTCGCTTCGACTCCCGTCGACGTTGCGCAGCCGGCCCGCGAGGACTCCGCCGCTGTGTGCTGATGCACCCAGCCGGACACCGTCGAGCCGACTTCGAGCAGCGGGTCGTGCAGCAGCACAAGTTGGCCGTCGGCCGTCAGGCATCAGTCCGTCTCGAGGCCATCGACCGGCTGGAGCAGTGCGCGGCTGAGCGTCGCGAGCGACGAGTCAGGGCCGTAGGCGCGGCCTACGCGCCAGCTCGACGGCACCGCGAGCCGCAAGCGACCCGTCTAGGCGCGGAGCGTCGCGGACGCTAAACAGCCGCTGATGGCCCGTCATGCTGGCGACGCACCTAGCTCGCTCGAGGCGAGCCCAACCCGTAGCCCCCTCGGCGGTCAGGACCGCGATCTGGGCTGGTGGTAGCGCCGTCGTGCTTGGGCGTCCGCGACATGGGCGCGGGTGCGCGTCGCGATTCGCACGAGGTCTCGCCGTCGGCCTGTGGACGCCGTGTCCCCGGCGTGGTCCACAGCGTCGTGGTCGTCGAGGTCGCGCTGGCTCTGGTGCGCCACCAGGCGAAGGATGCGGATGTGTAGGTCGCTCACGATCGCGCTCCGCCGGGCTCGCGAGCCGGGATCGAGACCGCGACCGCCTGGGGCAGCTCGTGGGGGAGGTCCTCGGGGCCGACGAGACGGAATCCGAACGTGCGCTCCAGGCCGACGACCAGTTGAGGCGGCTCCCCGCATTCCGGGCAAGCAACGAGATACGCAGCTGCGGCGGGAGTGAAGCGCAACCAGCAACGAGGGCAGCAAAGGTGGGTCATGTGATCACGTCCGGTTCTTGCCCAGCAGGCCGCGCCCACACGCTGGGCAGACCCGGTTCATCACAGGCTCATCTGATCGCTCGTCACCGATCTCGAAGTACACCCGGTGTCGCCCGAGACCGGACACGCGCGGAACGTGCCCGCACTCGGGACAGCTATAGGTCGATCTTGGGTCCGGCTGGCCTGAGTCCGGGAACCGCTGTGGCGGCGGGATCAGCGTTGCGCCGGCCATCTCGTCACCGCCTCACTGCTGAAGCTGCCACCCTCATCCAACCAACGCTCGGCGTCCGCGTCGTCGCTTGTAGCATCGCGCCGGGCAATCAGATCAACCGGGGTCGCCTCGCTAGCGCGGCGCTCGAACCGTGCCGAGGCGGCCGCGTCCCGGACATGCTGCGCGGCTTGCTCGGCGTCCTCGTAGGACGCGAAGCTACCCGACTGCCCGAGGCTTTCGCCGTCGCCGGCGACGATCGTCCAATGGTAGGCGCCGCCGTTGTCCTGGAAGATGAGGAACTCCATCGACCCCGACTCGCGCACGTTACGTGCACGGCGCGCAAGCTGACCAGCAGCGCGGGACTGCTTTGTTGCGGTGGCCATGGCCGACCGCCTCTCTGCCCTTCTGACCGAAACGTCGCCCTGAAAGCGAGAAGGGCCTGGTGGCTCGCTGAGCGCACCACCCACCCTACCACATTCCGACCCGCGGACTCGGAATTAGCGCCCGGCCAGCAGTCGGCTTTGGTCGCGTTGTGATCGCGCGCGATGCCTTGACCCGGTCGGCCGCACGGAGGGAGTGTCGTGAGGTGTATCTTCAGCGTTGACGGCTATGGCCTGGCTCGCTGACTCGGAGGTGGGCGCCGCGCGCCGGTTCGTGCGGAGGATGGCCGAGGTCTCTGTGGTGAGTGACCTGTGTCGCCGGGCGCCGGCAGGGCTCGCGGAGCTCGTTCCCGCCGACGTGCTGACATGGGACCGCATAGAGCTCGCCACCGGTGTTATCCAGCACGCGGCGGTGCTGGTCGAGACCGAGCCGCCGGGCGCGTTCGCGGCCTGCGTGGGCAGCGCGGGGGATCACCCGCTCCTAACTGCGCACGCCGCCGGCCAGCGTGGGGCGCTACGCCTGTCGGAGGCGGTGGAGCCGAACCGGCTGTCTCACAGCGAGCTGTACGGTGACCTGCTCCACCCGTCGGGCTTTTCCTACGGGATCGCGATCGCCATCCGTCCTGGGCCCGGCGAGGCCGTTGTCGCGGGGCTGGGCCGCAGCGAGCGCGAGTTCTCCGAGCGTGACCGCGATATGCTCGATCTCGTGCGTCCCGGCCTCGAGCGTGCGTGGCGGGTCGCGGACGCTCGGGAGCGCCTCGTCCGCGCGCTGGCCGCCAATCCGCCGTCGGGTACGGCCGTCGTGCTACTCGATAGCTACGGCGAGATCGAGCATTCGGGCGTGAACGCCGAACGCTGGCTCGCGGAGCACTTCGGCGCTGCCGAGCATCCCGGCTGGCTGCCTAACCCCGTCGCGGGGTGGCTTGCGCTGCCGCCGCGTCCGCCACTGGTCAGTGTGCGCGAGGGCCGGCGCCTGACCGTTCAGTTGCTGCCTGGCGATCCGCACGCGCTGCTGCTCGAGGAGGATGTCGCGAGCTTCCGGCCAGAAGCGCTGCGGGCTCTCGGGCTCACCGCCCGAGACACCGAAATGCTTTGCGCCGCGGCAGCGATCAAGGACGAGTCGGAGATCGCCGCGGAGTTGTTCCTGAGCGTTCATGCCGTCCGCGAGCGGCTCGAGCAGATCGAGGCGAAGCTCGACGTACGCGACGCGAGAGCCGCGGTCGCTCAGGCGCTCAGCGAGAGCGCGTAGCAGAGTCCGCGTGTATCAGTCGCGGTTGCGTGAGGCCAGCTCTTGCTCGGCTCGACGAAGGCGGGCCTCGGAACCTCGGTGGGCCAGTTCGAGCTCCCTGAGCCGTCCCATTGTGGTGGGGCGCCCGCCGTACATCTTCGCGCGGTAGAGGTCATATCGCTCGCGGTTGTAGCGAGCCTCGGCCCGCAGAGCCTCGATCCGCGCCGAGTCAGCCATTACAACCCTCGCGTTCGCGCGTTACGGTTGAGATCACGCGCGATCTGGTCGGGCTCGATGCGCCTGCGCAACTCGCCGATGCTCTCGTCTTCGTGGACCGCGCGGCGATGGACGGCATCCTGGAGTCCTTCGAGCACCAACTCGAGATGCTCCATGCGCACCTCGAGCGCCTCCAGCCGACGCTCCCAACCCATCTCCGGCGCTGGGCGGTTTGAGCGCTGCACGCCGCCGGGCCACAGTCGCCTGAGGCGTCGTGTGATCGCGACCTTTGTCGGCTCTGTGGACTGGGGGCTCGCTGCTTGCTGGCCTTTGGGCTGAGTGTTCACTGCTCAGCACCTCCCGACCCTCTGGTGGGTGTCGCGCGAGAGGACAGAGGGAACGAGACCAGACGGGCGATTCAGCGGCCGGCCGCGCGGGTCTCGATCATTTGCCTCAGGCTCCGCGCCGCAGCGCGATCGCGCTTCGGTGGCTCTTGGGCTCGGGGCTGAAGTCCTGCCCGCAGGGTCAGCAGCTGCATGTCGAAGCTACTCCCCTTCCGCGCTTTGCACAACCGCGAGCTTGCAGCCGGCCCCGACCGCGCCGTTGGGGCGCTGACATCGCCGCAGAGGTCATCGGCCACCATGCAGACCCGCATCGCGGGCCGGGCCGGGCGGGACCGATCGCCGCGTCTGACAAGGCGGTGGCGGTCGTGAGGACCCATCGCTGCGCTCCGTGGATTGGCTGGTGTGCGCCGACGATCGCATCTTGGAGACCGGGGCTCGCCTCAGGTCGCGGCCCCCTGCGGGATCGCGATCGCTGGGTTGGGGATCGGGGGGTGGGTGTCGGCCGAGGTGGACGCGGCGGCGCGGTGCCGTCCGGGGAGCAGCACGGCGCCGAGGATGACCAGGCCAAAGGCTGCGATCCGCGCGGCGATCTCCGGCGGGGTGTGCCCGATCGGGTCGTGGAAGACGACGATCCCCCGAGCAACGCGACGATGTTGCCGGTCAGCGAGGAGAAGGTGATGACCGCGATCGCGGGGCCGAGCTGCAGGCTTCGCGCGGAGGCGTAGAAGGCGACGACCATCGCGATAAGCGCCGCCAGCGTCCACGGGTTGACGAGCAGCATCGGATGGTTCAGCGCGGGGTGCACGAGGTGCTTGATCGCGATTCGGACGTGCCGAACGGCGCGCCCGCGGCCGTGGCCAGGAACATGCCCTTGCGCGGATGCCGGTGCTCGAGGCGAATCGATGCGCAGATCAGCACGCCGCTGATCGCGATCACAGTGCTCTGGACGGCGATCAGCGCGGACGCCGACGCGTGATCGTGGGTGGTCGGCGCCTGGGTGAGCGCCAGGACGGCCAGACCGACCGCCGTGACCAGCAGCCCGGTCCATTGCCGGCGTCCGAGCTGGAAGCCGAAGAACCGCTCGGCAAGGATCGCCAGGAACACGAGACCGGCGGAGATGACGGCCTGGACAATCGAGAGCGACGCCAGAGACAGCGCACCGACGTGCAACAGCCACGCCCCCAGCGCGACCAGCCAGCCGATCGTCCACCACTTGGAGCCAAACAGGTTGATTGCGCTGCGCGGGAGATGACGCGCGCGAGCACCGTCGGTGCCGTGACCGCGCCGCGCTGCTAGAGCAGCACCCCGACGCTGCCGGCCAGCGCGCACCCGGCCGCGAGCAGCAGGCCGGCGATCATCCGCTCGTTTCCGAGCGGCTGTCCCGCCGGTTGCTCGCGGGCGGGCCGGTGAGGATCGCCAGCAGCTCTCCGACGTTCTGATCGCGGGCGATCGGATCGGGAAGGGGGAAATCCGCGTTGATCGTGTAGTGGTTGCGGCGGCCGTTTCGCTCGCGCGCGATGTAGCCGGCGTCGGCGAGCTCGACCACGATGCGGTGCGCGGCGCGCTCGGTGATCCCGACCCGCTCGCCGATATCGCGCAAGCGGATACCCGGGTCGCGAGCGATGCACACCAGCACCTGAGCGTGATTGGTCAAGAACGCCCAGCCGGGCACGGTGTTCTCAGCCATCGATTGTTAGGCTAGCATTTCTAGACTTAGGTTTCATGCTTACAGTGAGCGGGTATCCCGAGAGGACCCTGCAGATCCCCCTCCCCCCTGACGAGCTCCTCACCAATGCGGTCCAAGCCCCGCGGCACGCCGGTTGACTCGCCCACTCCGGGAGTGATCCCCGACACGATCACGCGCCCCGTGAGCAACGGGTCAGCGGTAGCGACCGACCCCGACATCGCCCCCGCGCAGCCGGTTAGCGCCGAGCGCTTGGAGAGGCATGCGCTCGCGCTCCCGCAGGCTGTGGGCGAGCTGCGGCGGGAGGTAGCCGCATACGCCAAGCAGCTGGGTGCGGACGACGAAGTCCGCGAAGCGGTGAGGCTGGCGGTCAGCGAAGCGTTGACCAACGTGGTCGTCCATGCCTATGCCGACCGGGATCCCGGCTCGGTGATCGTCGAGGCGTGGTCCGACGAGGACGGGCATCTCCGGGTGCTGATCTGTGATGAGGGCCGGGGAATGCTGCCTCGGGCCGGCAGTCCAGGACTGGGGGTGGGACTGAGCCTCATGGCCCAGACGGCCGACGAGATGCGCGTCGCGAATCGACACGACGCGCCGGGCGCGACCGTGTCGCTGCGCTTCACGTTGCGCCGGCCTCTCGCGAACGCCGCGCGCAGCGTCGACCCCGGCGCCTGCCGAGCGCCTGCCGAGCGCCAGTAGAACGCCGCTCCGCCGCCCCCACCGCCAGTCGATCTCCCCGCCGGCCGGGATGCCCTAACGGCGCGAGATCTCTTGGACGCCGAGCGCTGGTTGGATGAGGGCGGCAGCTTCACAGCGATGCGGTGACCGGATGACCAGCCGGGTACTGAGCGCTCCGGCCGAGGGCCGCGCCGGCAGCCAGTCGGATTCAAGACCGACGTACAGCTCCCCGGAGTGCGACCACGTCCTGCGCCTGTCCGGCTTCCGGCGCCGCCCGGTGTACTTCGAACTCGATGACGAGCGCTCGGACACCCGGTGATGAACCGGCATGCCCCGAGTGCGGGCACGGCCTGCCGGGAGGAACCCGCGGTGACCCAGCCACAACCCAGCCCGCCGGGGCCGGGCGACTCGCCAGCCGCGGTCATGACGCGGCATCGGCTTCCGGGAATCGGGCCGCGACGATGGCTTCCTCCCGGAGACCGCTGGCCTTCACGGAAAGCCCGCGCACGGCTCACCGGGTCGGTGCCATTGATCCTCCACCGTCGGACGTGGCGGCATCCTCTTGTCGGGCCGGTGGGTAGGCGTCGATCATGTACTGGTCGCCGCGCAACGCGCTGATCAGCTTGGCGCCGGCAGTTCTGAGGAGGTTTGGTCGTCCGGGTTTCGGATTGTGTGCCTTCTCGATTGCCGGGGTCAGCGGGGCTGCGTCGCTGTTGACGTGGGCTGGCTGGGGGATGATCCCCGGCGCCGGTGATGGTTCAGACTGGTGAGTGGTGGTCATGAGGCACCACCTCTCCGTTCGTAGAACCTGTGGTTGAATCTGGGGTGGCCGGGAGTTCGGCCGCCGTTCGCTCTCGCGGGTCAGGAAGTCGCCGAGCTCCGAGTGTGCTCATCAGCCGGGCGGGAGATGATGGTTCGGGGTTTGGTCGGCCGCGATCTCGACCAGGGTTTGGAGGTTGCGGGGTCTTTAGGAGCGAGCGGGGCCGGGCGCCGGCGGAGCCGGGTGGCGTGCGCCGTTGCCGGGGCTGAGTGCTGCCCCGGCGGCGAGGTTGCCTCTGAGCATGCCCTGCTGGACTTCGTCCATCAGCGATCCGACCGCGGACGGCGAGGCGGGGAGCAGGAGGGTGGTCATGTTGCCGTGCTCGCCGACTGACCGGATCGTGTCCATGTACTGAGTCAGAGCGACCAGGGCCATCGCTTCCTTCGGATCGATGCCCTGTTCGTCAGCCAGTACCGCCAGCGACTTCTTGAGCCCGGTGGCGATGGCCTCGCGTTCGGCCGCGACGCCCTCGCCGTGAAGACGCATGGACTCCGACTCCCCCTCGGCCTTCTTGATCCGCAAGGTCTTATCGCCCTCGCCCTGAGCCGTCGCGGCCTCCTGATTACGCCGAGCCGCGTTGATGTTGTTCATCGCGTCCTTGACCCGCTGATCGGGCTCGATGTTCGTGATGAGGGCCTTGATGATCGCGTAGCCGTAATCGGCCATCTGGGTCTGCAGGGTGTCCTGGATGTGCTTGGCGATCGTGTCCGCATCGGCATATGCCTCGTCGAGGTCCATCGTCGGGATGTGCGAGCGGACGACGTCGAAGGCGTAGGACTTCATCTGCACCTCGGGATCATCGAGCTTGTAAAAGGCGTCCTTCACCTTGTCCGGCTCGGCACTGACCATGTACTGGATCGCGAGTTGGACGACCACGAACACGTTGTCCTTGGTCTTGGTTTCGATGTCCGCGTTCAATTGCTCGACCTGCAGGCTCATCCGGCCCGCGACCTTCTCGACGAAAGGTGACTTGCGTTGAAGGCCGGGTCCGGCGACGCGGACGAACTTCCCGAACCGCTCGACGATCGCGCGTTCCTGCTGCTCCACGGTGAAAAAGAAGAGGGGCATTTGTTAGTCCTTTCAAGATCGGACGCATCCACGCCGGCCACGCGAAACGAGGCTGGCAGGCTCTCAGCGCCCAACCGCTCTATTGGGCGGCTCTTCCGTCGCTGGGGACGAAACTGTCCGTGAGGTCGCCGTACGGGGCTCGGCCGACGGTGCTCTGCGCGAAGTCGCTTCGCAGAAGCGGTGAAATGGCCTGACATCCAGTGTACTCCGTCCCGCCTCCCTCTCGGGACAAAGGGTGGTGGTGATGGAGGTTCGTGCTGTCAGGGGAGCGTCGTCGCGGAGCCGTCACCACGTAGCTTGCTGCGCTAGCCGATCGAGCCTTCCATCTGGAGTTCGATCAGGCGGTTCATCTCGACGGCGTACTCCATCGGGAGCTCTTTGATGATCGGCTCGATGAACCCGTTGACGATCAGCTTGGAGGCCTCGTCCTCGCGGATTCCGTGGGACATCAGGTAGAAGAGCTGGTCCTCGCCGACCTTTGAGACGGTCGCCTCGTGGGCGACGTTGACGTCGTTGTCGCCGATCCGGATCGTGGGGTAGGTGTCGGAGCGCGAGTGCTCGTCGAGCAGGAGCGCGTCGCAGACGACCTTGGACCGTGAGCCGTGGGCGCCCTTGGCGATCTCGAGCAGCCCGCGGTAGGACCCGCGGCCGCCGTCCTTGGCGATCGACTTGGCGAAGATGTTCGAGGTCGTGTTCGGCGCGGCGTGGATGATCTTCGCGCCGGCGTCTTGGTGCTGGCCGGCCCCGGCGAACGCGATCGACAGGACCTCGCCGTGGGCTCGCTCGCCGAGCAGGTAGATGCTGGGGTATTTCATCGTCAGCTTGGACCCGAGGTTGCAATCGACCCACTCGACTGTGGCATCGGCGTGCGCGACGGCGCGCTTGGTGACCAGGTTGTACACGTTGGTCGACCAGTTCTGGACGGTCGTGTAGCGGATGCGTGCGCCTGGCAGGGCGATCAGCTCGACGACCGCGGAGTGGAGTGAGTCAGAGCTGTAGGTGGGGGCGGTGCAGCCCTCGACATAGTGAACGTACGAGCCCGGCTCGGCGATGATCAAGGTTCGCTCGAACTGCCCCATGTTCTCGGTGTTAATCCGGAAATACGCCTGCAGCGGCAGGTCGACGTGGACGCCGGCGGGCACGTACACGAACGATCCACCGGACCACACCGCCGAGTTGAGCGCGGCGAGCTTGTTGTCGTTGGGCGGGATGATCGTCGCGAAGTACTTGCGCACGAGGTCCTCGTGCTCGCGCAATGCAGTGTCCATGTCGGTGAAGATCACGCCCTGCTTGGCGAGGTCCTCGTGGATCTGGTGGTAGACGACCTCGGATTCGTACTGCGCGCCCACGCCGGAGAGGAACTTGCGCTCCGCCTCGGGAATACCCAGGCGATCAAACGTCCGCTTGACGTCCTCAGGCACGTCGTCCCAAGACCGGCTGGGCGTCTCCGAGGCGCGCACGAAGTAACGAATGTCGTCGTAGTCGAGCTCGGCCAGCATCGGGGAGCCCCACGTCGGCTGCTTGCGGGCAACGAAGTGGGCGAGCGCCTTGAGACGGAAGTCGCGCATCCACTTCGGCTCGGACTTGAACTCCGAGATCTTCTCGACGATCTCGCAGTTCAACCCCTTGGGCGCCTTGTACAGATAGTTCTCGGCGTCGTGAAACCCGTAGCGCTCCTCGTAGTCGGCATTAATGCCCGCGAGCTGCTCGTTCCCGGTCAGGACGGTTGCCTCGGCGCTAGCCACTAGTCCACCGCCTTGCCTCGTCGCGCTCCTGGCTCGGGAAGGGCGATCGAGCCGGCCGCGGCATAGGGCGGCTCGTGCGGGAGGTCCTCCGGCCCGATGAGACGGAATCCGAACGTGAGCTCGAGGCCTGAGACCGGTCGCGGCGCCTCACCGCATTCGGGGCAAGTCATGATGTACGCCGCGGCGGCGGGTGTAAAGCGCAGCCGGCAATGCGCGCAGCAAAGATGAGCCGATGCTGCGGTCACCGAGGGCTCTTTCCCGGCAGCCCGTGCCCGCACTCTGGGCACACCCGGTTCATCACAGGGTCGGGTGAGCGCTCGCCACTGCACTCGAAGTACACCCGGTGGCGCCCGAGCCCCGACACGCGTAGAACGTGCTCGCACTTAGGGCAGTTATACGTCTTCCCGGGGTCAGGCTCGCGCGAGGTCACGGTCCAAGCTGGAGCTGCGGTCCCGGCCGGAGCCGCGATCACCGTGGCGCCGGTCATTTCGTCACCGGCTCGGGGCTGAAGCTACCCCCCTCATCCAACCAACGCTCGGCGTCCGAGTTCTCGCTTGAAGCGTCGCGGCGCGCAGTGAGATCAACGGGGAGAGACTCGGCGGCACGGAAGGCGAACCGCGCTGAGTCGGCGCCGCTGCGCACCAGCCGGGCGGCCTGTTCTGCAGAGTCGTAGGAAGCGAAGCCCCCCGACTGCGCGAGGATCGCGCCGTCGCCTGCACTAAGCCTCCAGTGGTAGCAACCGCCGTTGTCCTCGAAGAGCCCGAACTCCATCGGCGCCGGCACGCTCGCCTCGGCGGGACGGCCCGCGAGCTGCCTCGCCGCGCGGGACCTCTTTGGTGCGGTGCCCATGGCAACCGCCTCTCTGCCCTTCTGAACGAGACGTCGCCCGGGAAGCGAGAAGAGCTAGAGGCTCACAGAGCGCACCCCCGATCGTACTACATTCCGACCCCCGCGCTCGGATTTGCCCGTCAGCTTCGCGCGACAGAGGTTGAAACCGTGGCCCAATGGTGTCCGCGGCTCATCCCAGGGTGCGCGCGGCGAGCCGGCTAGTTCAGGCTTCCGCCCGGCAGCACGTAGCGGAGCGGCGGCCGGCGTTGCTCTGCGCCCCTGTCGCTGACCCGCGATCCGTGCAGACCGCGTGTTGAAACGGGAGCAAGAGCGGCCTCGGGCTGCCCGTCGTGGTTCGCGATCCACGCGATGACCGAGGTAAAGTCGGCGGCCTCCGCGAGAATCGCGGCGCGTTCGATGACCGCGCCGTCGGCGCCGTGAGGACGAGCAAGTCGCTTCACCAGTGCACGAATGTCCTCGTCCTCCATGCTTCACACCATACTCCCCCGGCAAGAGTCACGGCCAGCGTGGGTTCGAGTCGACTTGAACCCAGACGGACTGACCCGCGCCAGCGAGAAGTGCAGAGGCAAGCCCCGCGATTCAAACCCTCGCCACGATCGCCCACCGCATCCGCCCCGAGGCGCACTCGGCTCGCAGCGTCGCCGAGCGGCTCTCGGTCACGCGATGCGGACAGGGTCGGTGGGCGTCGGCGCCGTCGCCTGACAGCGGACTCCGCCGATGGCCGCGGAAGAGTCCACGCCATACTTTTTGGTCTTCGCACGCAAACGCTCCAAATGGGAGTACAGTCAAAAGTGAGCTGGCCCTGCGGCCGGAATTTCACCCAACGCCCGGATGCCACCGACGGCGCATTGCGCGTCACGAGGCGGGAGGCATTGGCTACTGGTTTTGACCGCGGGGCCGGTGTCTTGCTCGATCGGCGTTACCCCACCGGCCCGGTGGCCTCGTCCGAATCTGATTGACCGCGCGAGTGGTCTCGCCCTCTTCCTTGCGCGTTGTCCCCAAAAGAGGGATGGGAAGGCGTGAAGACATGACGCGCACAGAACATCGTCAGCCGGCCCGTCGGCGCGGCGAGTTGGCTCGTGATCTCGGGTCGCGGCGGGTTTCCTCCGCGATCGATGCCCGGCGGCGCTCGAACCCGCCGCCAGTGCAAGGTGCCTGGACCAAAACGGACCCGCTCGCACCGAGCAATCACCACTACGCGTACCTGGCGCGAACGTACGACTAGGGTCGATCCGAGTCCTTCACACGACGACGCCGGCTGGCGGAATTCTCCTGCTCGCGGTATTAACGTGACGATTGGACTGTCGCAGCTGGACCGCGCGTTCGCAGAGGACAGAGGTCCCGATCTGGAACGTTTCGCACCGTAACGGGAAACGGGTAAATATCGTCGTACATCAGTAAACGGAGATCGACGGACCACCGTAATACTGACGGTGCTACCGTACGTCTTGCGGTCGAGAGTCCCCGCCGACGTCGTCGAGCCTTACAAGCTCCCTTCGACGCCACCTCGGACCAGGGCCGCACGGGATGACTCAACCGAGTCCGTTCCGCACTAAGAGAGAGTTAGAGCATCACTATGCATGCGACCATTCGGCGCTACGAGGCGATCGACCAGACCCGTACCGCTGAGCTCATCAAGAAGGCCGAGGACAACCTTCTCCCCCGCCTGAGCGAGCTGCCGGGCTTCAACGGCTATTACCTGATCGAGGCCGGCAACGGCGTCATCAGCTCTGTCGGGTTCTTCGACACCGCTGAACATGCCGAGGAGTCAACCCGCGTTGCATCCAACTGGGTGCGTGAGGAGAACCTCGAGAACGCGCTCCCGAATCCGCCGAAGATCACCAGTGGACAGGTAGTCGTGCACAAGACCCGCGAGCTCGTAGAGGCGTAACCGCCTCTACGCTGCCGTGTCAGCGAGAAGGCCCGCGGGGCGCGGGCCTTCTCGTCAGCTTTGCACGGATGGCACGCGCGGGCTCGACGCCCGACAGCGGCTCAGCTCCGTCAAGCGCGGAGCTCTGCGACCTACGGAGCGCGTCGCTCATCCCTCCGCCGAGCCCTCGGCGTGGCATCGGGCGGGCTCCCGACGTATCGCTGTCTCTTGCGCGACAGGAAGGACGGCCGTAGCGACTCGGCGGCGCGCTCACGAACCCTCTTAGCGCGGCGGACGATCTCCCGGTAGAACTCGGCCTCATCGTTTCCGCGTTTCACGCCCGGCATCATGGCAGCTCCCGCGTTTGGGCTTCGTACTCGGTCTCCCCTCAAGCCCGGCGGTGCGCCTGGCAGCGGCCAGCTAACGAGGGAGCAGCAACCATCGCCCGTCACTCCATGCGGCGGGTCACTGCGCGGACAACGAGTCCGGCGCCGATGAGCGTGCTGCCGCCGATCACGAGCAGGATGATGTCGAGTGCCCGTAAACGGACGCGAGCCCGAACTCGCGGCACCGGTCGAAGAGACCGGGTTGCCCTGGCTGCTCGAGACGTTGCAGGTCTGAGGGTTGTACGCCTGGCAGGTCGAGCTGCCTGTGGCCAGCGCGGTTGCCGGAAACACCCAGGCAATCGTGACGGCAAGAGGCGCGATACGTTCATCAGTTCCTCCAACCCGTCGTCTCGTCCTGAGGGGCGTGACCGCCGGCCCGCCAGGTCATGCCGCAGTCGATCTCGCTTCGGGGGCTGTGATCAGGCGCGGGGTGCGCCTTCGAGGCGAGCAGCGCACCGTCGGCGGCCACGAGCAGCTCCTCGCTTGGCGTACCGGGGGTCCATTGCGCGACGCCGAGTGAGATGGTGAGTGGGCGCTCGAGCGACACAAAAGGTCGGCTCGAGAACTGTGAGCGGAACCGTTCGGCGAGCTGCCGTGCTTTCGCTTGCGCTGGTCTGCGGGAGGATCGCGATCAGCTCGTCGCGACCGTAACGTCCGATGGCGTCGTAGCTGCGCACGCTCGTACGCAAGATGTCGGCAACCGGTGCGAGGATCGCGTTTGGGCACGGATGATCGAGGTCGTCGTCGATGCCTCTGACGCTGTCGAGACCGATGACGCAGACAGAAAGCCGAAGACCGTCTCGGGCGCTGCGATTGATCTCGCGGTCGAGTTCGTGACGCATCCCGTCGTAGGTCAGGCAGCCGGTGAGACCGTCTCGGCGTACGAACAGCTTGTCCAGAGCCCCCGGGTCCGTGAGGCAGAGCGCCATCAGTGCGGCGTACGATTCGGCGGTCCACAGCGTCCTCGTTCGGTCTCGTGGAGGCGTCACGAACCCGGCGATCAGACGCCCAGCGACCTCGTTCGGGAGGCGGACCGGCGCCGCTGCGGCGTAGCGCAGTGGCGGGTGGGTCGCGTGCACCAGGCTCGAATCGAGGAGGGGATGGAGCGGTTCGAGGGCCGCGCGCCGCATGGGTGGCGCGCGGCCGACGAGCCCTCCTTCGCGTGGTCGCGCAACCTCCTCGTGGGTTGCCCCCAGGCCCCACGAGGAGATCACCGCGGGCGGCTGGCCTCTGCCACCGCCCCGGCAAAGCAGCGCGACCTCGGAGTTGATGAAGCGAGCAAAATCTCGGATCAGCAGGTCAAGCCTCCGGTCGCCGACATCACCCACCGCGACGCGACGCGGCCGGTTCGGCTCCACGGCCAACACGGTTCCCGTCGTCCCGTTGCGGGCGAGCTCCGCGACCGCCGGCCGCCCGCCGGGAGTCGCCGGGTCATCGCGCGTGGTCATGCCCCGCTATCCGGAGCGCCTACGCGGGCGAGGTTCCCGTTGGTCGCCGGCCGTCCGTTGGGTGCCGCGGTCGCATGCGCGGCGAGCGGGGTAAGGACGAGTAGAGCGGCCGGCGGGGGCCCGCAGCGGGTGACCCGGCCGCGAAAGCGGATCTCGGGGTCGGCGACCGTGCGTAGCTCGAGCCGGTTTGACGACTCGGCGCCAGCGATCGCGAGCTCGACCGAAAGCGCAACCTTGCCGTCGTCGCCGTGGCCGTTGTCACAGATCAGGAGCTCCTGGAGCTGGATACCGACGCCGGCCGGCTCATCGACCGACAGCACGACCTCGGCGTGGCGGGAGACCGCCTGGACCGCGAGCTGCCGATCGACGATCAGAAACGGGTCGTCGTAGCGCGGCTCAGCCGCCGCGCCCGCACGCAGCACCACACCCATTTGACAACGCATACACACCCGGTGGGCACGAGCACGCCAGGGCCCCATCGGGGGATACCCGCAGTAACTACAGAACGCGTGGCTCAAATCGGCGCGCGATGCGTGCGGCATGACATCACTCCCGGGGACGGGGCAGAGGTTGTCCTTGCCACACCCCCACATGCCGCCACCGGCCGCTGCGAGCGCGCTTCTTCCCTGCGGTGATGCCTGGCTGCCCCGCCCGCGGACGGCGCGGCCAGACCTCAACAAGCGAGCCTACTCCAATCGCTATCGAATACAAGCCCACCGAACCCCGCGCTCCGGTAATCTCGCTCAGGTTCGCGGTTCGACATCGTGCTCGAGCCACGAAGGGCAGCCTCAGAAGACCAGCACCAGCACCAGTGAGCAGCACAGCGCCACGAGACGGCAGATGAGCGACCGCGGGCCGGGCGATCCGGGGCTCCGGCTGCTTGCCGGCGGCAGGCTGCTCTCCGAGATCACCAACCAGATCGTCGCGTTCATGCGTGAGCACTACGGACGCGGACCGATCAAAGCCAAGACCTACGTGCTCGACAACTTGATCGTGTGCGTCCTCACCGACGGATTCACCGCGATCGAGCGCACGATGATGGAGGGAGGCGAGCCAAACCGCGTGCTCGACATGCGCCGGGACTTTCAACGAATGATGAAAGAGCGCTACAGCGAGATGATCGAGGAGCTCACCGGACGCAAGGTGCTTGCCTTCCTCAGCCAGGCGCACGTCGAGCCTGATCTCACGATCGAGATGTTCCTGATGGACGGCCCGGTCCCGGGCTTCGGCGCGCTCGAGCTCGTTGAGCCGCCAGCCCCCGAGCACGCCGGTCAGGATTCATAGGCCGCGGGCTGAGGGCCATGAGTGCGACACGCGACCCACGGGGCCAGGTGGTCGCTCCAGGCCGACGGGTCCATCCCGACTTCGCGCCGCTTGTTGCCCTTCCCGGCACGCACCAGAATCGAGCCGCGCCGCGCGTCGAGATCGGACTCGGTCAGATCCAGCGCCTCCTGAATCCGCAGGCCACCACGCCACAAGACCACGATCATCGCGCGTAACCGCAGCCCGTGCCGGTCGACCGGGATCTTGCGCATGACCGCGACGATCTCCTCGACCGTCGGCGGGTCCGCCGGATACCTCACCCCCTTGTTCGGGGGCAGCCGGCCAGCATTGTGGCCAGGCATCGCAGCCGGCGACCGCCGCCGCCCAGTCGCGTCGAGCAATACCGGTGAAGAAGACATCGCTCCCTCCCTTCGAGAGCAGATCGTTGACCGGACTTGCTCTACCGCCCAGCCCTCACCGCGCAGCCGTCCCGCGGCTACGCCTCAGGACAGGCGCGACAGGCGCCCGCCGAACAAACCGATATGGCCCGAGCAGCTCAAGCTCGGCAATGCTGGACCAAGGCCGTCGCGCTGCTGCTCCCCGAGCGAGCAGACATCACGCAACACGCCTGGTGCTCGTCCGTTGCGACAGCGCGCTCGGGTCTGGTTGCACTGCTGCTTTCACCATAGGCATGGCGCTTTGCATCGCCAGGCGGTGATCATCAGCACGTTGCAGCGTGCGTTTTTGAACGCGAGTGGTCCCCTGGTGCCACGCCTTGAGTGTCGCTTCCGCCTGGCTGGCCGGCGATCATGGTGCGAGCCACCGCGACACAACCGTGCACCGCTATCAGGTGGAGCGCCGCGGGCAGCGCGAGCGTGTCAGACCGCGCAAGCTCCCGGGGGATGGGCTCAGCTGCGGGTGTGTTTGATGCAGAGCTCGGCGAGGTCCATGCCGTAGGTCCCGAAGGTCTGGCAGCCGATCCGGGCGGAGAAGAAGTCGTGGCTGGAGGAGTTTCCGAACGCGGCCAGCGGCGCCGCATTGCGGGCGAGCGCCAGATCGAGTGCGCCGTAGGTCAGGTACCGCTCCGGGCCGGAGAGCCTTGCGGCCCGGGCGAGCCTCCGTTGGTAGGCGGGATCGTCGAACTGGGGGAGGGTTGAGCTGTCCTCGAGCAGCTGGTTGAGCATCTGGGAGGGATCGGGGTAGTCGGCTTGCCAGCCTTCGTATCCGAGGTCGAAGGGGTCGCCCG
The DNA here is from genome assembly GCA_963834675.1 of uncultured Solirubrobacterales bacterium. GTDB lineage: Bacteria > Actinomycetota > Thermoleophilia > Solirubrobacterales > Solirubrobacteraceae > Palsa-465. Next base: position 109,075 of record CAWICS010000004.1, on the reverse strand, counting down.
GCGTGGCCAGCCGAGAGAACAGGGTCGCGAGCGGGAACGTCTTGATCTGAACCTGGATGCCGATCGCGGCGAGATCGGTCTTGACGATTTGCGCCTGCTCTGGGCTCGGCGGGGTGTCGAGGGTGTAGAGAACCGCGGTGCGGCCATCTGCGTGGGCCAGCCGGACCAGCCCCCGCGCCTTGGCCCGATCCGGTGTAAGCGGATAGGCGCGAGCGTCGTGGAAGCCGGGCATTCCCGGTGGCAGGTAGTGGTCGGTGGGTCGCCCGGGGAGAGGTTGAAAGCCGCTGCCGAGTGCGGCCAGCGCGCGGCGGTCGATCGCGTAGTTGACCGCTTGGCGCAGCCTGACGTCGCTGAACAGCGACCGGTGGGTGTTCAGGGCGAAGGAATCGAGCTCGAGGATCGGGTTTACGAAGTAGCGTTGCCCGCCGTGCCTCGCCGCTGGACTCCCGGGCCCGAAGCGAGCCGTGAGCTGCGCGGCCAGGGCGGCGATGCTGGCGGTGGCGGGGGAGGAGTCCAGGCCGAGCACCGTGTAGTCGACGCGACCGGCGGTGATTTGGGCGACGGCGCGTTGGGCGGAGATCCCGACTGAAAGCTCGATTCGCGCGAAGTGGCGAGGGCGGGTCCCGGGGTAGTTGGGGTTGCGGATAAGCACGACTCCCTGGCCGGGCGTGTAGGACGCCACGTAGTAGGGCCCGGCCGACGGGATCACGCGCACCCCGTTGGGGTCGACCGGGGTGTTGGGCGGGACCGCGCAGAACGCCGGCTCCGCGATCCGGGCGAGGAGATCCGGGACCGGAATGCGCAGATGGATGGTGAGCGTGTCTCGGTGGGCGACCACGCCCGCGATGTGGCTGCTTTTGCCAGCCATGTACGCCGGAGCGCCGACGATATCGGCCAGGTAGTGCGCCACCGGGCTCTGCATCCTGGGGTTCAGAGTGCGCTCGATCGTGTCCTTGAACGTTTGCGCAGTGACCGGCTGGTCCGAGGGCGGTGAGAAGCGAAAGCCGGCGCGGATTGTGAACGTGTAGCTCCTGGCATCGGGCGAGCGGGCTGGCAGCGACTGCGCGACCTCGGGCACGAGCTGGGATCCGGCCAGGCCGGCCCTGTCGGGGTAGTTGACGAGCTTTGCGCAGGTCGCGTACAGCAGCCGCGACGACGAAAAGTTATAGGCGAGTGCCGGGTCCATGGAGTCGATGTCGAGCGAGGAGGCGATCCGCAGGGTTCCCCCACCGGCCCCGTCATGTGTCGGCGCGATCGACTGCGCGTCGACCGTCACCCATGCCCGCCCCTTCGCGATGGTGATCGCCTGCGGGCTGCCGCCGACCGTGATCGTCGCTTGCACTCGCTCCGTGCGGGGGTCGATCCTGGTCACCGTCCCGTCGCCGCTGTCGGCCACCCACACCGACCCGGCGCCGAAAGCCACTCCGGCCGGCGACCGTCCAACCGCGATCGTCGCTGTCACCGATCGCGTGTCCGGATCGATCCGGACGAGCGTATCGTCGAGTGAGTCGACGACCCACACGCCACCCCCGCCAACCGTGATCGCGCCCGGCGCATTGCCGACGGCGATCGGCGTCAGCAGCCCGGTCGGGTCGACCCGGACGACGTTGTCGGCCTCGCTGTCGGTCAGCCATATCGCCCCCTCACCAATCGCGATGCCGGCCGGGGTGGCGTTCGGATCAAGCCGCCGCGCCACTGCACCCGTCCTCGCGTCCAGGCGCGTCAGCAGCCCCGTGGACGGCGCGACCCAGACCGAGTCGCCTTGGGCGGCGATCGCTCCCCCGCTGGGGATGACGCTGCCGAGCTTCACCGAGGGGCCGGGCGCGTCAAACTCGGGGTCCACGCGCCCGATTAGGACGCCGCTCGTCCCCGGGTTCGCATTCGGGTTCAGACTCGACTCGACCACCCACACGCCGTGGGAACTGGTCGCGACACCCGTCGGCGGACCCGCCAGCGGAATTGTCCGCACCGTACGCAGCATCGCGGGGTCGATGCGCGAGACCGTCTGATCGTCGACGTTCGCCACCCACAACGATCCCGACCCGAAGGCGACCCCGCCGGGCCGAGCACCCAGCGAAACCGCGCCGATGACCCGGTTGGTATGCGTATCCAGTGCAGCCAGCGAGTTCGGCGGCACCTGGACACTGCTCGCACCGGAGCCCGCCAGGCTGACCCCGACTGCGATCAGCACGGCAAGCAGGAGCGCTCCCCCAGCGGCGATCAGCGGCCCGCCGCGGCGCCTGCGAGGACCGGTCGCCCGCCGGGAGCGAACGGCGCCCCGGGCGGGAGGATCCAGCCCGGGATCCTGGGCCAGGATCGCTCGCTCGAGCTCCTGAAGCCCGCGGCCAGGCTCGAGCCCGAGCTCGTCGACCAGGCGCCGACGCGCGACGCGATACGCGTCCAGGGCGTCGGCCTGACGCCCCGATCGGTACAGCGCGAGCATCAGCTGACCGAGAAGCCGCTCGCGCGAGGGATGCTCGTGGACAAGCGCCTCCAAATCCCCGACCAGCCGTGCATGGTCACCCAACGCGAACTCCGCGTCGACCCGCTCCTCGAGAACGTCCAGCCGTGATTCCTCTAACCGCGCGATCTCCGCTTGCGCAAACGAGTCGTAGGCAAAGTCCGCCAGCGGGGGACCGCGCCACAGCGCCAACCCCTCACCCAGCCGCGCCGCCGCAGTCTCGGGATCGCCCTCCTGAAGCGCGGCCCGGCCTGCCGCGACAAGCGCCTCAAAGCGGTCCACGTCAGTCTGGCCAGGCTTAGCGTGCAAGACGTAGCCTCGCCCGCGGGTGACTAGCAGCCCCTCACCGAGCACCTTGCGTAGGTTCGAGACGTATCCCTGAACGATCTTGATCGCGCTCGGGGGTGCCTGCTCCCCCCACAGCGCATCGACCAGGTGCTCTGAGGAGACCGGCTCGCCGCGATGCACGAGCAGCACCGCCAACAGCGCCCGTTGCCGGGGCCCCCCGAGCGCCAGCCGGCAGTCTCCTTCGACCACCTCAAGCGACCCAAGGACTCGAAACTCGATCACCCGATATGCCCCGCGGTCAACGCTACCACCGCAGCACTACTCCTCAAAGGGCCCGTCTCACGGGGCGTTTACCGAGCATTGACCGGCTTCGACCGCTTCTCGACCGGCCGAAGTGATGGTTCTCCGAGTCGGATCGCACACCGCGATCGAGAACCAAAAGGAGACAGTCGCCATGACCACCACCCACCGCATCACCACAACCGCGTTGCTTGTCCTCTCGCTCGCAGCCGCCGGCGCTCCGATAGCCGGCGCAAGGCCCGCGGACTTCGCCCCTGCGGGCAAGCACGTGCCCGCCGCCGTCTACAGCCGTCAAGACAAGTCGATTGTGCCTTCCACCGCCCCGTCGAGGACCGCTGGGATCGCGAAGACAACCGCTCCGCCTGCGGTCGTTCGCGTCCAGGCACCGGCCAGCGGGTTTGACTGGGGCGACGCAGGCATCGGCGCGGCCGGAGGCCTGGCGCTCTCGATGATCGGCCTCGGCGGAGCGCTCGCCGCATCTCAACGGCGCACCCGTCGCGCCGGCCACACCACGGGCCTAACGACCTGATCGATACCGGCACGGCCGGGCGGCACAGGACCACATCATGTCCACGCTTGCCGACATTCCAGACACGGCGACAAGGCTCCGGCGCCCAGTCGGGATCGGCGTCAGCGCGCTAGGCGCCCTGATCGCCATCGCCGTGGCCGTGCTCTTCCTCGCCCTGCTAGGCGAACCCCGCTCGAGCTCCGGGCAACGACGACAATCATCTGAGCACGCCCCACTGATCCAGTACCGGAGCACCGCGGCGCCATCAACAGCGGCTGGCATCCAAACGATGCCGCCCGACGAAGGCCGATGATCCCAAGAGCAAACCCGTAGCGCCCAGAGCACGCCTGCGTACATCCCAGCGGGAAGGGCCCCAATCGATGGGGCCCTTCCTCTTCTCTCGACGCGAACTCGCCGAGCCAGATCCAACCGCACCGTAGCGGGACTGTGGGCGCCGGTTGAAAACTGGGCCACCTGCGCCGGTTGAAAATTAGGCCGCTCTGGCGTGGGGTCGGTCGTGTCCGGCCGGCCTTTGACCCTCGTTCGGTTAGCGATCGGGCGAGGAGGAAGCCGGGTGGTCGGTGTGGAGCAGTGGGCGGAGGTGCGGCGGATGCACCGGGTCGAGGGCTTGTCGGGTCGGGAGATCAGTCGGCGGACGGGGTTGCACCGTGACACGATCGCGCGGTTGTTGGCGGCGTCGGAGCCGCCGAGGTACTCGCGCAAGCCGGACGGGTCGAAGCTGGATCCGTTGAAGGATTGGATCTGCGAGCAGCTCGCTGTTGATCCTCGGATCCAGTCGCAGCGGCTGCGCGAGATGGCGACGGAGCTCGGCTATGACGGTGGCAAGTCGATCTTTGACGACTTCGTCCGCGATGTTCGTCCGCGGTACCTGCGGCCGCGAACGTTCCAGCGGACGATCTACCGGCCGGGTGAGCTGGTGCAGTGCGATTTGTGGGAGCCGCGGGAGCTGATCGCGGTTGGTCATGGTCAGCATCGCCGTGGCTGGGTGGTGACCTGCGAGGTGTGCTGGTCGCGGGTGATCGCCGGCACGCTGGTGTTCTCAAAGGAGGCACCGGACATCCTCTGGGGTCTGGCGCGCAACCTCACGCGACTGGGAGCGCTGCCGGAGAAGCTGGTGTGGGATCGCGAGGCGGCGATCGCCGCGGGCGGCCGCGCGACCGAGGCGTTTGCCGCGTTCTGCGGTCAGCTGGAGCTGGGATGGGTGATCCTCGAGGCGCGCGATCCACAGGCGAAGGGAGCGCTTGAGCGCTCGCACCGGTTCATGCGCTCGAACTTCGAACCCGGTCGCGTGTTCGCGAACCACCTTGACTTCCAGGATCGGCTCGACGCCTGGACCGACAAAGCCAACTGCAGGGTGCACCGGACGATCAGGGCGGTTCCGGCCGAGCGGCTGGCCGACGAGCAGGCGCGGATGCGGCCGCTGCCCGCGCGGATGCCGAATGTCGATCGGCGGCAAGTGACCAGGGTGCCGGCGCAGCCCTTTGTCCGCTTCGACCGCAACGACTACTCGATCGATCCGCGGTTCGCTGGTCGCCGCGTCGAGGTCCGCGTCTCCCAGTCGGAGGTGATCGCGGTCGTGTTGGACACCGGCGAGCTCGCCGCTCGACACCGGCGCGTGTTCGCGGGCAATCTCACGATCACCGATCCGGCGCATCAGACCGAGCTTGAGCAGCTCCGTGAGCGCCGCCGGCAGCGGCACGAGATCGAGGTCGAGATCCGGCCCCTGTCCCGATACGACCAACTGATCCCGGCATGACCAAGCCGGCGTCTGAGCTCGCGCACCTGTTCCGGGCGCTGAAAGCGCCGGCCGCCGCCAGGGCGCTGCCCACGCTGGCAGACCGGGCCCGCGAAGACGGCTGGAGCTATGAGCACTTCGCCGAGGTGCTGTTGGGCACCGAGGTGAGCGCTCGCGATAGCCATGGTGGTGAGGGGCGGATCAAGACCGCCCGGTTCCCAGCCCGCAAAACGCTGGAGGAGTTCGACTTCACCTTCCAACGCAGCGTGAAGAAGACCGTGGTCGAGCATCTCGGGCAGCTCGACTTTCTCCACGCGCGCGAGAACGTGATCCTCCTCGGCCCGCCCGGGACCGGCAAAACACACCTGGCGATCGCGATCTCAATCCGCGCCTGCCTGGCCGGCCAGCGCGTGCAGTTCGCGACGGCCACCCAGTGGGTCGCCAGGCTGAGCGAGGCCAAGCGTCAGGGGAACCTCGAGGCCGAGCTCCGCAAACTCTCGTTCGTGCCGCTGATCGTCGTGGACGAGGTCGGCTATATCCCGTTCGATCCGGAGGCGGCGAACCTGATGTTCTCGTTGGTCTCCAACCGCTACGAGCGCGCCTCGATGATCGTCACCTCGAACAAACCGTTCAGCAAGTGGGGTGAGATCTTCGGTGACGACATGGCCGCGACCGCGATGATCGACCGCCTCATCCACCACTCAGAGATCCTCTCGCTGAAGGGCGACAGCTACCGCCTGCGCGGCAAGGACCTCGACACTCGGATCGGCGCCAAACCCGCCGAGATCGCCTGACCGATCACCCTCGGGCACCTCGCCGAGGGCCGCAGAACGCCGCACAACGCGCCGCTCTGACCGGGACCCCCGCGTCGGGAAGCGGTTAAAGCGACCATCGCCGCTTCACGCCTCGCCCTACGGGCTCGGCCTTCGCGACGACGGTCGCTCTAGCTCTGGAGCCCCCAGGACGGGCCATCCTCAACCCTCAAGTGGCCTACTTTTCAACCGGCGTGAGTGGCCTACTTTTCGACCGGCCTTGACAGGGACAGTCAATCCCACCCGCGAAAAGGCGCGTCCAGCGTGGATGCTCCTCTGACGCCGGACCGGGCATCTCGACCCCGGCGCGTTCGATCCGCCTGCTCCGGGCGGATCGGGAGGCACTTTTCCTACGGTGCGAGGGTGCCCATCTACACACACGAGCGTCCTCGCAATGGCCGGATCGGGCGCAACCCGTCGCGCGGACCTCGGCTTGTGCGCGTCCACGGCAGTCCCCAGGTCCGCGCGCTCGGCTAGGTGTTGCGGAAGCGCGAGCGACCGAGATGTCATGGCTGAAAAGGACGAGCACCAGCACGCCGGCCCCACCGCCGAGACTTCCGCATCGCCAGGACGAATCGAGCGTCGGAGGCAGCCCTGACGTCGGCCCGCAGGTGCTAGCGCTCAGGGAGAAACGCAGCAAGCACGGAAGCAGCAGTCTCGTGGCCGAGCGCCAGACGACCGATCATGAGGTCGAAGGAGACACCGAGCCCACACTTCCGGTCCAGGCGTAGAGCAGCAGCAGGTGGCCGACGAGCACGTCGGTCGGGCGCCCTGCTTCCGTGGCCGCACGGGCATCTTGGCGCCACGCGGCCGGTCTCGCAACGCGCGCGGAACGCGTCACTCTCGCCGCGATCGCTTATCGCCCCCCGAGCGTCCTCTGAGCCGCCGCGGGACTGGGCGACGGCCCAGCCGTCAGGCGGTGCCGGCACCGGACGATCGCAAGGAGCGATCCGGTTGGCGGGTCGTAGGCTCGCGGATGGGAACATGTCTCCGCCCGGCGCTCAGGAGGTGCGCGTGGCGCGGAGCAGCGCTGCCTTCTGTTCTTGGAACTCGTCTTCGGTGAGAACCCCGGAGTCGCGAAGCTTTCCGAGGCGTTCGAGCTGCCCGATCACCACGTCCATCGACCGGAGGTATGCCTCCTGGGCTCCTGCTGAGGCACGGGCCGAGCTATCGACCTCCAGCGACTGATCGGTGCTCCGCGGCGGATCCGCCGCAGACTGTACGGCCGGAGGAGGTGCCGAACCATCAACCTCGCTTGAGATCTCATTGACCTGTGCCACGAACTGCTGCGCCTGCCTGTAGACCTGGATCGAGGCGGGCGGCAGCGGCGCGGCGATCGCAACGTTCGGTCCGTCGATCCTCAGCACCACCTTGCGTGTATCGCGGAGTCGGTTCTTCTCGCCTGTCCTCTCGATACGGGCGGTGGCGCCGATGACTGAGCCCGACTTCCCTCGATAGTCGATCCGGCCGTTGGCGTATAGGCTGATGTTGCGCATCGATGGCGCGATTACGGCGACGGGTCTCTCCTTAGGGGCCATAAGTAGTTAGATCGTTTCGTCCCCAGCTCAGCTAGACCCGTAACGTACAGCGACGCGTCCCCGCGGGTAGGGATCTAACGCAGACCTTCGGGGTAGCGCCAGCCTGGCCCGCCGGGCGAGCATCCCTGGTCGCCCTACTGGCGTCCGAGAGCGGGAGTCCCTAGCGCGGCGATAGCGGTGCCTGAAACTTCCCCTGCTTCGTGAAAGTCTCGCGGGACTCGCCGCTCATCGGGTCAGGCTAGGGCACCGTTCGCCAGTGGGGATGGCGGTGGGTCTCGTGCTTGACCCACGTTATAGCTCAAGCCTCGATCGGCCCACGTCGACGCCGGCGCCCGCCGGGGTCATTTGGGGCTAGCGAGGTCGTCGTCCGAGCCATTGAGCACCCCGACGAGGTGGTACCAGGCGTGGACCAGCGCCTGTTCGCCCCGCCAAAAAGCGGCGCATCTGCACCGCTGGCGGCGTATGCTGTCCCGATCGTTGCGTGCCACCAGGTGACGGTGGGGCCGGCAGAGCAACCTCGAGGGAGGGTGTATGAGGACGGGCGGAGTCTTGGCAGGCGGTGTAGTGCTGCTGCTCGGAGGCGCCGCGTCGGCGTTCGCCGCCGGCGGCCCGACGGGTAATTCGAAAGCGATCGCGATCGCGCGAGCGGAGGCGCATGCGTACACGCGAATCCCGGTTGAGACGTACACCGAGAATGGCTTTATCGAAATGACCGATCAGGAGGGGAAGACCTCGTACTTTCGGTTTAACTGGGCTCAGACGAAGCTCGCACCCGGCTGGGTGTGGGCGACCGAGCACGGGGTCGTCGCGCTAAGCCACGGTCGCGTGGTCTGGTGGCGCGACGATTTGACTCCGCCGACCTGCACGGCGGTCGGAGTCTGCCACCAGCTTCCTGTCGAGCTGCTCTCAGAGCGAAGCGGCGCTTACTACGCGTTCGGCAACGCCGACAGACACACGTGCTTCGGCCGGCTGGACGGTAATCAGCCCGTTGTTGTGGGAGGGCGGTGGAGTCGGGTGACCGGTCATTTCTCAGCTCCGGTTTTCGGGGCGGGCACGGTCAAGCTCACCTACACCTACCCCGACGGCAGGGGCAGAACGGCCCGGGAAACCGACACGCTCTTCAGCCGCACGCATCTGGAGAAGTCCGGGCAGATCGTGATCAACGGCAGCCACACGATCCGCTTCTCGACCGGACAGCCGGCCAATGCGCCAAACGCGCCGAAGGTCAACCTCTGCGGCGGATAGGACTGGGCAGCGGGTGCTTTGCGGTCGTGCTAGTGGGTGCCGGGAGTGGCTTGGCAGCGAGCTCTGCTCCCCGTACGGGGACTGGGAGAGCGTCTCCGGAGCGCATGCCACCACCCAGCTGACCAGGACCAAGGGCGGTCAGACGATGCTGCGCAGCCTGCTGATCATGTACTCCGACAGCCGCCGCCACCCCAAGTGCGCCGGCAGTGTCCAGCCCTATGTGTTCGATGGGCCGATCGCGGTGTCGTCCTCCGATCCGGTGAGACGCAGAGGACAGCGGCTACCTGTCTGTCACCACGCTCACTGGCCAGCTCGCTCGTGGCGTGGCGCATCTCGGCTTTCCGGGCAGTTCACCACCCCCGGCCAAGCCCATGGACCCTGGATCGACCAGCCGCTGGGCTGTCAGCAAGCTGAACGGGCGAGCGGCTAGAACGCCCGCCTCAAGGTCGCCACTCAGGACGCTGTCGCCTGGTGGTGCAGGAGGCACTGGCGCGATCACTGTCCGGCCCTCGCCGGTCGCCCTTGTGGACAACTTCGTGACTCGGCTCCTCTCGCTGTCAGACCTGCCTCCGCGCGGCAGCGCAACTCCGCCACGACATATAGGCGCCCTCCGGTTGCGCGGACTCCAGATGACCGACGGCTCAGCCGATGCCGCGCAGCGTCGCCTCGATCTCGGAGGTCAGGAGGTAGAGGTCGAGCTGCTCCGGAGCCTTTGGGTCGAAAGGACGGAAGCCCAGCCGCTCCCACCATGTACGCGTCTGGGCGTTGAGCGCTGCGACGACGACCGCTCGGCAAGCGGCCTTCTCGTTCAGCTCGACGGCAGTTGCGAGCACGTGAGTGGCAAGTGCAGTCCCGACGCCGAGGTTCGCGAAGCGGCGGTCGACGGCGAGCCGGCCGAGAAGGAGCGCCGGGACCGGATCGGGCGCGCCTTTGGCGACGGTCTCGGGAGCGGCCGAAGGGTCGATTCCAGTCATCGCGACGCTCGCGTACGCGACGACGACGTCATGGGTATCGACGATCACCCAGGTGGCCGCGGTATCGCGTCGACGGTTCTGGCCCGCGTAGCGGCGTAGCGATTCGTCGAGGCTGGGCTCGCCGGTGTCGAACTGTTCGCGGTGGTGCCCGCGCGGGTCGAGCAGCGCGGGCCGGCGAAGCTCAGTCAAGCCAGCTGAACTTCCGGTTGCGCCGGAGCGCGAGAGCGAGCCGCTCGTTGATTGTGGCCGGGGCGCTCGAGCGCTTCCGTGAACGCGACCGCAGCCTCTGGAGAAAGGCGGATGCTGGATCGCTCAGCGAGGATCTCCTCGGCCTTCGACGCCGCTGCTTGAACTCCGAACGCCGACACATTCAGATGCGACGCGGTGGCTGCCCGCTCTAGCAGCGCCTTATCCGCCGGGTCGACGCGGATCTGCAGGCGTTCTTCCTTGGCGGTTGACATGTACTCACAATGGCAGTACAGCTGCGGATTGTCGAGCAAATCCACCAGAAGGAGGGAGGCATGCTCTCGCGGTTGGCCCGGTCCGGAAGTCAGGCCTGAGCCGATCCCCGTGCCCGCGTTCTCGGCGGAGCAGCAGCGCACGCATTTGCAGGCCGAAGCCCCCCGCAGCTAGCACCCCCGCGGCCGAGGTGGCGCCGGCAAATCTAGTGAGCAGGGATCCGGGGCATGCGATGCGGTGGGCCGACGGTGCTGCTGAAACTGGACTCTCGCAATCGCCGTGGGATACTGGCCCGCGGCGCATGAGTACGGGCGTGCTACAGAGGCTCGATCGGGCGCAGAAAGACCGCGTCTGGTTGGCCGTTGCGGTCGCTACCGCAAAGAAGTTTTCCGAGGACCAGTCCGCCAACCTGTCGGCGATGATTGCGTTCTGGGCGTTCTTCTCGGTGTTTCCGCTGTTCCTGGTACTGGTCACGCTGTTGGCGATCTTCCTCCCAGCCAGCGATAAGAACTCGGTGCTCGGGCACGTCGCCGAGTTGTTCCCCCTGCTCGATCCGAGGACCGTCAACGGGTTGAGCGGCGCCTGGTGGACGATCGTCCTGGGGCTTGGCACGGCGCTATGGAGCGGCTCGGGAGTGGTACGCACCGCACAGTTCGCATTCAATTCGGTGTGGGGGATCTCGCCCGACCAACAGCCAGGTTTGGTCAAACAGCTCCTGCGCAGCATTGCGGTGCTAGCGACTGTCGGGCTGGGGCTCCTGGTCACGACGCTGCTCTCCGGTCTGGTTGCCAGCTCGGCCAGCGGTGTGCACCTTGGCGTCCTCGGTCGCGTGGCCGGATATGTGCTGTCTGCCGCGCTCGACGTGGGGATCTTCTTGGCCGCGTTCCGGATCCTCACCGACCGTGAGGTAACCAGTCGCGACGTGTTGCCCGGAGCTCTGCTGTCCGGGATTGCGTTCTTCGTGCTGCAGCTGCTGTCGACCCTGATCATCGCTCGGTATCTGAAGAACGCCCAGTCGACCTACGGTCATTTCGCGACCGTGATCACCATCCTTTGGTGGTTCTACCTTCAGTCGATAATCACGATGCTCGGCGCGCAGCTGAACGTCGTGCTCAAGAAGCACGACTATCCGCGCTCGCTGACCGACGCACCGCGCGGCGCGGCGGGGGAGTCGACCCCAACCGCCGCCGAACACACGTCACAGCGATCATGAGCACGTCCGTTCGGTTGGCGGCCGATCGCGCCGCTGACCGCGTGGCCTCCCGCGATCTGAACAACCCTGAACACCCGCCGACCGACACGAGGGAGCGCTCGGCTCTAGCAGCCCTGATCAGGCCCTCCTGCGCTGCTGGGTAGGCGTGGCAAGGGTGATCCCCGTCCTACCCGCTCTGGCGGAGGAGCAGAAGTCGGGACGGCCTGGCGCGCGAGACCTGCTCTTGTGTCCTGGCGTGCTCCGCTACCGCCCGAGGTACGCGGCGAGGTTTGCGAGTGAGGAGGCAAGTCCGGCGGCGTGATCTTCTGCGGAGATGCCGGCGGGAACGTCGTCGGCGCGGATGTCCACGCGCGTCCCGGCGTCGACCGCCTCGAGCTCCCAGGTCATAGTCATAATGCCACCGTTGGCGGGGGCATCGGAGACGAAGTCCACGGCCTGCACCACCCGCACGCCAGGGACGAGGTCGACGAAGCGCGCGTCGACGATGTCCGAGTCCGCGGTAGCCTTGCCCCGGCCGGCCGACCCGTTCGCATAGGTCAGCACCAGCCGGTAGGACCCGCCCGGCCGGGCGTCGAATCGCTCGAATCTGCCGCTCATCCCATCGGGTGGTAGCCAGGTAGTGAGCGCCTCCGGATCCACGAGGGCCGCATAGACGCGGTCCGGCGGTGCTGCGATCACTCGAGAGGCCGTGTCAGTCCGGGTCATCGCATCATCTTAGGACCCGACACGAGCAGAGCACCTGCTTTCCCCCACCGAGCAGAACTGTGTGCAAGGCACCTCCAGGTCTGCTTCGCGCGGCACGCACGACGGAGGTGGGGAGGAGCTGCCCACGATCGAATCGCTCAACCTCTGCAGGGCCGGCGACAGCAAGCCCCTGTCCATGACCTCGCTCGAGACCGAGGAGGAGCTTCGGGAGGGCGATGCGTATGCGCGGGGGGAGTGAGTTCAGCCCGGCTGCCGTTCACTGGCTGTCCAGATTGATCTGACCATCTCGCTCTCGCGCGCCGCTTGGGCTCTGCCAGCGTCCAGAGCCGCCTGTGACGTCAGAGTAGAAAGGAGGTCGGAACCGATGGCCGACAGCGACGCCTCGTCCGCCATGATCACGCGCACAGCTGCGCCACGCAGGGACGCGATCTCGGCATCGAGTAACCGTTGGAGGTACGGATTCGCGCCGAGCGGACTGAGCACGATCACCACTCCGTGACCTACTGCGAGATCGGCGTTGTATGGAGAGCGCAGCCCGCCGTCGGCATAGCGTGCACCGTCGATCGGAATCGACGAGAACACGCCCGGTACCGCGCAGCTTGCCCGCACCGCATCCAAAAGCTGCACATCCGAGCCCGCATCGAACGCAACGCGAAGGCCCGACTCGGCGTCGGTCGCGGTGATCACCAGGCGCGTGAGCGGCCATGCCGCGAGCGGGAGCAAAGCGTCAAACAAGTTCGCGGCCTCCTCGTCAGACACGAAGCTCGAGCCGAGCGGGTCGAGGTTCGCGGTCCGCTTGACCGCCTCCTGCGCATCCGACGCGCCGGCGGCAACGCGCGCGGCGGCCGCCATGAAGTCGCCGAACGTGGCCGGAGCCCGAAACGGCGCAATCTCGGAGCGGCCGTAGATCTCAACCGCCCGATCCAGCGCGCCGCCAGCAAGCGCAGCCCCAGCCAGCGCGCCCGCTGAGGTACCGACGATCAGGTCCGCCTCGGAAAGATCGACACCCGCGCCTCGCAAGCCATCGAGCACGCCGAGCATCCACGCAGCACCAGGAGGCCCGCCGCTTGACAAGATCACCGCTCTGCCGACGTTCACCACCTCACGGTCCGCTTGAATGGCGAAACACGAGACCTCGGCAGCCTACCTTGCTTTGGTCATGCGGCGCGAATCTCCTGGCACTCCAGATGAGCTCTCCTATGGCGGACAGCACGGCGGTCGCCGGCTCGGTCGCCGGTGCCGCTGGTCGCCTCCTGGCGAAACCCAGGGCAGATGACGGCGCCCGGAGCAGGCCCCTGCCGACCTGCCACGAGCACAAAGCAAGGCGCACCCCGGGTGCGAAGCGCGCCATGCAAAGTCGCGAAAGCGGGTCCGCGCGCTGATCGTGTCGCAGCCGTTGACGGTGCTCGAATGCGACGGTCTGCGGGATTGGCGAGAAGCAGGGAAGCCGACGCCCGGGGCGAGACACCTGCAATGCCGACAGGGCGCTAATACCGCACAGCGCCGGCGGCGCTGTCGCCGGCTCGAATCCAGGTCGAAGGGAGGCCTAGCCTCGGGAGAGCCTGCTGGCGATTACAGTCGCAGGTGGGGTGGTTTGTTCGCTCCGGCGAACCGATCGCCTCTGATGTTCGAGAAGAGAAAGGAGCACCAGCCATGGGTTGCGTAGACGAGCTCGTCGACGGCATTTACAGGATTTGCACCACCGTCCAGCTTCCGGACACTGAGTTTCAGTTCAATCAGTTCTTGATCGACGACGAGCGGCCCGCGCTCATCCACACCGGGATGTATGGGCTGTACGAGGGGGTCCGGGACGGCGTTGCGGAGGTGCTGGACCCCGCCAAGCTCGAGTATGTGATTCTCCTCCACTTTGAGGCGGACGAGAACGGGGGCATGGACCGCTTTCTGGAAGCGGCGCCGAACTCGACGCTCGCCTGCAGCGCGTTAAGCGCGATCCTTAATCTGAGCGGTTGGAATTACTCAGGTCGCGTCGAGGGACATGCCGAGGGGGAGGTGATCGATCTCGGCCAGCATAAGCTCCGCTTCTTGGAGACGCCGCACGTGCACCATTGGGATTCGATGATGCTGTTCGATGAGAGCTCCAAGAGCGTTTTCCCTTCCGATCTTTTCATCCAGCCTGGCGACCAGCCGCCGGTCGTGACCGAGAACCTCGGCAGCCTGATGTGCGAGTACTACCGGCAGATCGGAATCTTCGCCCATGAGCAGCCGGTCAGGGACGTGGTCGATCGAATCGAGGCCCTCGATCCCAACTGGATCCACGGTATGCACGGTGGCAGCCTCGGGCGGGAGACGATGCCGTACTTCACGCGCGCGTTACGGGAAGAGCCATTTGCCTATCAGGGCAAGCTTCTCGGCCGAGACGTGTTGCGCAGCTAGACCCGTGTCGCGCTCCTATCCTTCCCGGAGCACGCCCATCTGACCGACGCACGGGAGCGTCCTGCTCCGCGGGGGATCCGCGACTCCCGACGATAGCTCGAGTGGCGCAGAGCCGCCGCGATCGGTATGCCCGAAACGCGCTGGTGCAAGCGTGGTGCGAGGACTCCTGGCCGAGATGGGAGACTCTGTGCGATGGAAGCCGTCATGCATGGGCCCGGCGAGGGAGAGCGTCATAGCGCCGGCAGCTCCGAGATCGTGATCAAGGCGACCGGCGAGGAGACAGCCGGAACGTTCTTTCTGTCGGAGACGACGATCGCTCCCGGTTTCCCCGGACCTCCTCCGCACCGCCACGAGCGGCTCGTCGACATGTTCTACGTGCTCGAGGGCGTGCTGACCGTGCGTCTCGGCCAGGAGACCCACCAACT
This sequence comes from uncultured Solirubrobacterales bacterium, assembly GCA_963834675.1. Taxonomy (GTDB): domain Bacteria; phylum Actinomycetota; class Thermoleophilia; order Solirubrobacterales; family Solirubrobacteraceae; genus Palsa-465. Next base: position 93,997 of record CAWICS010000004.1, on the reverse strand, counting down.
CGCGAATGGATCGTTCGTGTGCGTTCCCGCCGGCGTGGTGCACACGTTCAGCAACCCGAGCGACAGCCCGGTCCGATTCCTGAACTTCAACACGCCGGCCGGCTGGGAGAACTACATGCGCGATCTGGCGGAGGCCGCGAAGGCGGGACCACTCACACCCGACGTGATCGGCCGCGTCGCCTCGCGCTACGACTTCCACCCAGCGTAGCCATCGACCGCGCGCGCAAACGGAGGCTCTGGCCGGACCGTTGCGAAGTGGCGCGACGCCAGCGAAGCACCTCTGGGTGCCGAAAACAGCAGTCTGCGATGACGCAGCCACCTCAAGATCGTGTCCGCTTGGCAGGGAAAGCGCTAGCGCCGCTCATCGGCGGCGTCGCTCCTTCACCTGGCGGAGCAGGCGAGTGCGGCGGTCGAGAGCGCGCTCGACCAACTCGTCCGTCTGAGGGCGCTACGGTCGCAGCATCACGGCCGCGCAACCGGAGCCGGGCGCGGCCGGCCGGGGGCCCAGCGCCCGCAGCGTTGAATTCATACATGAGCTCGGACATTCCTGCGCCTCAATCGGCGGCGCCTCCTCGCGTCTGGGGGCAGGCGGGCGAGCCTTGGAGAACGAGGTCCAGCTAGCCCGACCGGACTGCAACTAGGCTGGAGGCAGTTACCTTGACCTGGTCGATGGTTCGCACGGCTAGTTCCGGGCGTCGTAAAGTTGCAGCGGAGAGGCAGGCGCCATGCGCATTGGAGTCACGGTCCCGAACGTCCACGAGACGTTGGCCGAGAGCAGGACGATCGAGGCGGTCGCTCGTCGAGCGGACGAGCTGGCGTTTGACTCGGTCTGGTGCAACGACCACCTCGCGATCCCGGAGGCGGGCGGGCGCGCTGGGACCGAGCCGGCATATGCGGCCGGCTATGGCGAGCAGAGGCGACAGCACATCTACGATCCGCTGATCACGCTCGCATACCTGGCCGCCGTGACCAGCCGCGTGCGGCTCGGCACGTCGGTCTACTTGCTGCCTCTCCGCAACCCTGCTGGCGGCCAAGCAGGTGGCGTCGCTCGACCAGCTGTCGGGCGGTCGGCTCGTGTTGGGAGTGGGTGTCGGCTGGCTCGAGGGCGAGTTCGCGGCGCTGGGGGTGCCGTTCCGTGAGGGGGGCAGCCGGGCCGACGAGGCGATCGCGGTGTTGAAAGCGTTGTGTGGTCAGGAGCGAGCCGAGTTCCGTGGTCGCTACCACGGGTTCACCGGAGTTGGGTTCCTCCCCAAGCCGGTGCAGCGGCCCCACCCGCCGTTGTGGATCGGGGGACGCAGCGATGCCGCGATCCGGCGTGCCGCACGGGTGGGTGACGCCTGGCATCCGTCGCATCTCACAACCCACGAGCTAGGCCGAGGCATCGCCGAGCTGCACGTGGAGTGCGACCGAGCCGGGCGATCGCCCGAGGAGGTCACGGTGGCCACCCGCCGCAAGTTGCTACTGACGGGATCCCCACCTGAGGCCGAGCGCGGAAGGGTGCTCACCGGCGGCGCTGGCGCGATCGCCGCGACGATGGCCGAACTCGAGCAGGTGGGGGTCACGCACCTGGTCGTGGAACTGCCGGGCTCGAGTGAGGTCGAGCTGTTGGAGAGCCTCGAGTGGTTCGGACGCGAGGTGCTTGCGGGGGTTGCGCATGCGTGAGCTCGAGTTCGCGTACGTCGGCCTTGGCGCACACGAGGAGGTTCGTGTACTCGGTCGCGGAGGAACTGGGCTACTACAAGGATGAGGGAGTGACCGTCTCGATCCAGGATGGCGTGCGCTGGAGCGACGATCGGCTCCGGCATGCCGCGGCCGTGGGTCTCGGTCGCACGCTGCTGATCAGCTTGCTCGGCGGAGCGCCTTGGACGATGTTGTGCGTCAACACGGAGCGGCCGTTGTTCTGGCTGATGGCGCGGGCGGAGTTCTCAGACGTCTCCGAACTGCGCGGCCGTAGGGTCGCGATGCATCCTCCGCTGGTGGCGCCGGGGTGCTTCGCCAGGATCATCTTGCGAGGGTGCGGGCTCGACCCTGGTGCCGATATCGAGGCGGTCCCAATGTTTCCCGGTGACTACCGCGAACACGTCCGGTTGCTGAAGAGGAGCGAGCTTGATGCCGCCGTCGTCGGCAGCACTCTCTCGCCAGAGCAGTTGGCGGCCGACGAGGGGCTGCGACTCCTGCTGTTCTTCGGCGATGAGCTTCAGATACCCACTACCGGGGTGGCCGTCGATCCCGCGACGGTGGCGCTCGAGGACGCTCAGCCAGCGCCCGCCGGGGCGACGGCCACGGTCGCGGGCACCGTGTCACGAGACTCGCGTGCAATGAGATCGAGGTAGAGGAGCGTGCGTCCGACTCCGACGTAGGGGATGAGTAGCGCGAACACGACAGCACCGATGAGGTTCACCGTGCCGGCCGGAATCGTCGTGAACAGCAGCGCGTACCCCAGAACCGGTCCGGGGATCTGACTCAGCACCCAGAGCGTGGCGGCCACCGCAGCTGTGTGCCACCAGTGGCCGTGAACGACGCGGGTGCTGCCCCTCAGCGCCTCGCGAATCGAGCGATCCTCGAACAGGATCTCCTGCTGAGCGAACTGCCAGTCTACGAATTTCTTGATCGCGTACGGGATTCCGATGATGGTCACCCGCAGCAGCAACACCAGAATCGAGGCGACTAGCTCTACCGCGACAAGCCGCCAAAGGCGGCGTAGGACGACGCTCCACGTCGGGGTGAAGGCTAAGTCCTGCTCGCGCTCCAGATTACGGACGAACAGGGCCTCCCGCAACAGTGCCGACTGATCCTCCTCGCGCTTCCCGCGGTCAGACACGTCACCCACCCACGCGGCTACTACCCACGGCCCCCTCGGCTTTACACCGCCGCCAGGCCGGGGGGAGGCGCCCGGGCCCGCGGCACGCGGACCGTCACCGAGAGTCGGTTATCGACGCCGGGCTCCGGGGAACGATCCGTAGACGTCGGGGAACTGTGCCCCCACTTCCCCGGCCCGGGTCCTGGCCCGAAGGATTCGGGCCAGGGCCCTCCTACCCGTCGCGGCCGACACCGCCGGGCGGGTCGGATCGGCGACCTCACCGGTCCATCGAGCGTCACCCGGCCCGGGTGCGGGCCCCGGGCTGCGGCTCGGCGACGGGAAGCAGTTCGACTTCAGCGGTCCGCTCGGATATCGAGTGCCGCGGCCGGTACGGGGTCGACGGCCAGCCGCCGGGCGCTCAGCCTTGAGATGGCTGAGCGCGCATCGGCGGCACGTCCCCACCCGCGTTAGCTGCAGTTCGCGATCGTCCGAAACGCGCCCGGGGGCAAACCGCGATCCGTGCGATACGGGCGAGAGCGGAGCGGATGCTCGCAGTTCGTCCTCGGCGGACGGCGCCGGAGACAGAAAACGCACAGCTTCACCCGGCGGCCGGGCAGCCAACCGTCGGCGTCGGCGAGGACCACCGTGAACCCGTGGGGCGAATACGGCCGACGCAGGGCGCCGGGAACCCCTGGCCGTCGAGCGCTGAGGCCCAGCCAGACTCGGGAAGCTCCGGTGCCTCGCGCGTCTCGCGGCGTCGTCCCACGGCGGCGCAGTCGCGGTAGCGGTTAAACGGCGGTGCGGCTGCTCAGTGCGGGTGTGGAACGGCAAGCCGAGCGGCATTGCTTCGCGACGGAGCGGCCTAGCTGCTCGAGCCCGGCCATCTGGGGGCGCGTCCAGTAGGTAACCAGCCGGTGATATATCGAGAGCACGGCGAGGAGCTGGCCGTCGGGAGCCTGAACCGGGACGGAGGCTAGGGCGCGGACGCCGCCGTCCAGTAGGACGTCGAGTGCGGAGGTGTCCGCGACGATCGGCGATCGGGCCAGGTCGAGAATCCATACCGGCTGGCTGGGCCGGAGACCGGCGCCGCAGATCGATTCGTCCTCATTCACGAGCTCGAAGTAGTCCAGGACCGGGCCCGTCAGGCCACTCTGGGCCACGAGCCGCAGCGCACCCGACTTAGGGTCGGCTAGCTGGGCGCTGGCCGCATCGGCTTGAGTGCTCCGCAGTGCAGACTCGAGCGCGCTATCCAGGATCCTCGTGAGAGCTCCGTCTAACTGGTCGTCGAGATGACCATATTCGGGATCCTCGATGCTGAGCAATGGCGAGGCCCCGGTGAGGTCGATCATCCGCCGGACGCTGCGACTGGGTCGGCGAACGATCAGCCGGCGGTGGGCGGCGCGAGCGCGGCGTTGGGCGCTGATCAGGAACCGCAGCCCAGCGGCGTCGAGGAATATGACGCGGCTTAGGTCGAGGACGATCTCGATCGCATCGTGTCCGGCCCGCTCGAGCGCGAGGTGCGCCGTTGCCGCCGAGGCGCAATCGAGCTCGCCGGCGAGCAGGAGGGTCGTTCGCTCCTCCCCGTGCTCCACGGCAACACGCAGGTGGTTGTGCCGCGGCGACCACGGCATCACGAAACAGCCCTTTCCGGTCCCAAGCGGCGAGCATATAGCCGCGCAACCCGGCGTCACCACACGCGGTGGGTTTGCAACACCGAACGTCGCACCGGCCCTCTGGACCGGACCCGGTTTTGCGGAGACTTCGCTTGGAGGTTTTGATCGCTGTTCAGCGACCTGGACGCAATGGTGACCTGTGGCGGTCGTTTAGCCGGCCAATTTGTGTGTCCGCGTCCACTCGCCTGCTGCGTAGATCGGATATGGGGGGAGGCGGAAAGTCCGACGAGTCAGCCGATGCGTTCCCCGCCGACCTACTGGGCAAATTTGAGCTCCGCTGCCCATATCGCCTGCAATCGGAGTACAGTCGTAAATGAGCTGGCCCTGCGGCCAGGATTCTCACCCCAGGCCCGAATGCCACCGACGGCGCAATCTGCGCCACAAGGCGAGAGGCGTGGGCCACTGGTTTTGACTGCGGGGCCGGTGCCGTACTTCTAGGTGTTTACCCCACCGGCTCGGTGGACGCGTCCCAGTCTGATTGACCGCGCGGCGGTTCTAGCCCTCTTCCGTCCGCGGACCCGAGAGAGGACGAGAAGGCCTGAAGCTCATGGCTCGGACAGAACATGATCGGGCAGCGCGCAGGCGAGGCGAGTTGACGTGCGATCGCGGATCGCTGCGGCTCTCGTCGTCAATTGACGCCCGACGACGACTGAACACCCGGCGTCCGGATGGCCCCCGGACCAAAGCAGATCCACACGATCCGAGGGACGGGCGCTACGCCTACCTCATGCGCTCGCACGACTAGGCAGCCGGAGCGTAACCCGGGGCAGAAGATCGAGGAGATCACGCCCGCGTCGTCCGAGCGCAATCGGCTGGCGACCTTGACCGCGACGCTGACAGATGGGCGAACCGCGGATGCCGTGATCAGCAGAGATAAGTGAGATCGAAAAGGAGACAGCGATGGCAGTCACGCAAAAGGCGACCGTATTGATGCAACCGACGGCGCGCCGGCCAAGTTCCGCCGAGCGACGCGCAGCACAGATCGCGACGGTTTCGACGAGGCAAGCGGAACTCAAGCGCGAAGCAGCGGATCGCCGCGCCAAGCGCGCCATGAACAGCAACGCCCCAGCGGCATCCATGCCGCGCAAATCCGCAACCGCAAGGCGCCGCAACGCTCGCTGATCGGCGAGAACCTCGCGGCGGTAAATCAAACCAGTCCGCGAGCTCGCGGGAGAATCCTCGAGCGGGCTGCCGATCGCATGGCTCGCGGACAAGCACGTCTCTGCACAGCTGGCGGCCAAGCTGGGCTAGCCACACCTCCGCCACGCCCTCGCCCTCGACGACGGCGGTGTCCCCGAGGTCGGAGCAGCGGGAAGTAGTATGTCCTCCCTGGTAGGAAGCCGAGCGTGCCACTCGGCTTTGGTTTTATGGCGCTCAGTGAACCCTGCTCGACCTTGTCCTTGGCGTGTCAGACCGCTCCGCAGATCTCGGCGTATTCGGGATCGCCGCGTGCCAATCCCGCTTGTTCTTCCCCAAAGGTTTCGTGCTCGCACGCATCGGTGGCGCCCGTGGTTTCATCCGCATGGCCCGACCTATACCAGCGTGCGGCTCTGTCGCCGTGCTGTGGCGGGTTTGTCAGGATCGTCATGGTTCGCGGCTATGAGACCGGGCGGTTCGGTCTCGTCGCGGGTAATGGCGTCGGGTCTGGGGATGCGTGACCGGAGCGCGGGTCGTAGCCGCGCAAGCACGACGGCACTACCGACGACTTGCTCGAGTCTTCTGACCTCACGCGAGCGTGTGCGGCCGAGTTCGATGCATGTCGGCGGCCTACGGTCAGGCGTCTGGTTCGACGCTGCGCGGTGTCGCCTTTCGCGTTGCGCAGCCCGATGGGCCTCTATCCCTTCTGCGAGGGGGGCTGCTTGTCTTGCGTATAGGGACTCGGTGTGCCGTCGGCCGGTCTGTGCACCGGGGTGGCGGTTAGTCGTCGCTGGGGCCGGGGTTGTTGGGTGGTGGGTCGACGAGCTCAAGTGCGCCGAATCCGGCTAGCGGCCCGTCCATCAGGAACATCTCGACCGTGAGATCGGGTTCGACATGCGCTTGGCTGAGGAACGCGAGCACTTTGCGGCCGGTGAGTTCCTCGATCATCTCGCTGTAGCGCTTCTTCATCATCCGTTGGAAGTCGCGGCGCATCTCGAGCACGCGGTCTGGTTCACCGCCTTCCATCATCGTGCGCTCGATCGCAGTGAACCCATCTGAAAGCACGCACACGATCAGGTTGTCGAGCACGTAGGTCTTGGCTTTGATCGGCCCGCGGCCATAGTGCTCGCGCATGAACGCGACGATCCGGTTGGTGATCTCAGCCAGCAGCCTGCCACCGACGAGCGGCCGCGAGACGCGATCCTCTCGCCCGGGGTCGCTCATCGCCGACCTCGTCGTGCCCTGCTGTCTGTGCTGCTCACTGGTCCGAGTTCTCCGCGTTTGAGCTTGTGCGCCTGAAGCGGACGCCAACGCATTCTGAGCGTACCCGAGCGCGGCTCTTTTTGATCCCTTGTATTTGGTTGGGATAGGAGTAGTGTCGGGATCGTTGAGGTTTGGCTGCGCCGTCTACGGGCGGGGCGGCCAGGCATCAGCGTGGAGCTAAGAGCGCGCTCGCGGCGGCCGGTGGCGGCATGTGGGGGTGGTCGCAGCGGCAACGTCCGACCCTCTGCAGGAGCTCTATGCCACGCGCCGCAAAGCCGTATTTCAGCGCAAGCGTTTGTCCTTGCCGTGGGCAATGCCGTGGGCGGTGGTGTCTGGCTTGGGGCGGCGAACGCGCTTGCGACGGCGACCGTGGCGGTGGTCCGTGATGTGGCGGTACGCCGGTGAGCGCCGCGACGGACCGGCTCGCGTGGCTGGGACGCATCGTCCTGTTGGCGCTACGGCCGCGATCAGTTCAGGTCGGTCGCGCTCGCCGCTGGGCGTGTCAGCGGCTGGGAGCTCGGCCTGGGTGATCACAGACTTTGCTCGCTTCATCAACTCCGAGATCGCGCTGTTGTGCGCAAGGCAAGGGGCAGCCATGCACGGGGATCTCCTGGTCGGGTCTGGGGGCACCCACGGGGAGAACGCGCGACTACTCGACGGAGGGCTCGTCGGCCGCGCGCTGCATCGCCTCCCAGCGCAGCGCGCGGCCCTCGAACCGCGCGATCGCTCCTTGGGCGATCGCCTTGTGGGGACTGGGGCCTCTCCACGAGCCGATCGCACGATCACACGAATGAGGGGGTGTCGGCCACGCGCTTGGGGCGAAGCGCGTGGCCCTCGGAGCACTCGGTCGCGGCCGTTACGGTCTCGGACGCGGGGCGCCGCATGACGGCGTCGGCGTTCGGGTCCCTGGATTCGCAACGATCGATCTCCTTGCGGATTCATGGCGGCGATGATGCGCCCACCCGGGCCCGCAGGTCGGTGCGTTCACAGCTCGCGGGCCAAATTCCTGCCGCGACGGCGTCAGATGCTGCGCTGCTCGTCAGTGAGCTCGTCACCAACAGCGTGGTCCACGCGAACGTCGGCCCTCGCCGGACGCTGGGCGTGGAGGTGAGGACGCTCGATGATCGACTTCGAATCGCCGTCACCGACCCAGGCTCACGCCTGAGACCTTGCATGGTACCTGCCGATCCCGAGACCCCAGGCGGCCTCGGGCTGTTGCTCGTCGACGAGCTCTGCGAGAGCTGGGGAGTGTGGCAGGACCTCGGCCCTACCTGTGTCTGGTGCGAGCTCCTGCTCGACCATTCCCGCCCTCGGCAGTGACCACCCCGCCAGCAAACGCACCTATGTTCAGGGATGTTCAAGCGTGATGCGCTCGTCCTGCGTGACCGTGGTCGAGCCGCTGGGCGGGGACCCGACGGTCCGCTCGGCGATCGCGGTGCCCGATCGGGTGCCCGGATGAGCGTCTCAGTGAAGGAGCCCGCTTCGCCCGCTTTGGCGCTCGCCGCCCAACCGCGCGGCGTTTTGTTGGAGTCTCTGTCGCGGGTACTCCCGTCGGGGTTGGCGCGTCGCGTGCTCGCTGCCGGTGACGCCGATCGTCAGCGCATCGAGCGAGACGTCCACGACCGACTTCAGCAACGCCTGACGGGGCTGCGGATTCGGCTCGCGCTCGCTGCTGAGAGCTTTCAAGGGCGCGGCGACGCCGACGCCAGCGCGTCGCTGAACCGGTTCGGAGAGGAGGTCCAGCAGGCCATCGACGAGGTCTGCGCGTTCGCGCGTGGTGTCTATCCGATGATGCTGACCTCCGAAGGACTGGGTCCGGCACTGGTCTCCGCCAGCCGTTAAGCGGCCACGCCGATCACCGTGTCTGCACGCGGGATACGCCGCTGCCGGCCCGAGATCGAGAGCGCGGTCTACTTCACCTGCCTCGCGGCGATCGACAACGCAGCCAAACACGCCGGACCGGCCGAGGTCTACGTGCGTGCCTGGGATACCACCCAAGCTCTGCATTTCACGATCGGCGACACCGGCCGCGGGTTCGACCCCAACGCAACACAGAGCTGGGCCGGACTGAGCAACATGCACGACCGCATCGCTGCCGTCGGCGGCACCCTCGCCGTCCACTCAAAACCTTCCCACGGAACGCGGCTACACGGCAACATTCCAGACCCCTGCCCCGGCACAACCACACCACGGCGACCCCCCCATCGAGCCACGCCACCCACCGATCTCGACGGCCTCCCGGCATAACCCACAACCTCAACACAACGCGACCAGCGCACCCGTGGCAAAGCACCATCGCCGGGACCCAGCAGTCCACTTCCCGGGAGCAGCGCGCGAAGAAGCGCTCATCGCGGTCGGCCAACGTAGCCGCCACCACGCCGACCAACCCACGAATGCGATCGCAGCGGACGGCAGAAGACCAAGCGCGCACGACCCAGCCAACACTCCTCAGTCGCAGCTGCTCTCGCCAACGCGATCACGTCGCACCGAACGAGCTCGCACCGCTAATTGCCCCTTGCCGACGATCAGACACCCAACCGCCCGCAACAAACTCAAGCGTCGCTGCCGCCCGCCACGAGTACCGCGCCAGCATAGAAGCAGAAGCTTGCACTCCGACTGCTCTAACGCCTGCTTATCGCCAAAGGTGCGCATCTCGACCATGTCAACCGTGAGCGCCGCCCCGGATCATCTCGACCGCCCTGCTTTCCCGCGGAAGCAGGCGCCGGTGCTTGCTCGATTCTGGCTAACCACCGCTTCCGGAATGGACGAATCGGAGAAGTTCGTCGCCGGCTCGGCGGCCTTCTCCAAGGCGAGGAAAGCAGCCACGAGCGGAGCGCCCACCGGACTGGTGGTCTAGGCGTAGACCAGCAGCCCGCCGACGATCGGCAGCCTGCCAACCAGCCCTGCATCCGTTGCTGCGCGAGCATCTTGTGCCGCGGTGGGCGCGCCGCGCAATGCGCGGCCAGCAGGACGCTCGCCGGTTCGATCGCGACGCGGTGCCGCGCAGTCGCGCTCGTGGCGATTAGCGGGTGTCGAGCTGCCAACGGCCGGTGGACCTGCTCTGGTGAGGGCACGAGCATCCTCATGTCGATATCGCGCGGCCGATGTCGTCAGGTGCGGTATGGCGCCCATTGGAAGCGGCGAAGAGCGACCGCCGCGGCCACCACACCCCAGATCACGACGATCAGCAGGTCGCGTCCGGACCATTCTGAGGTCCCGGGATGCGTGAACGTCCTGAACACGGCGGTGATGAAGTGACGGATCGGGAAGAAGGTCGAGATCTTGGCCAGAGCCGAGCCGGATTTGAGCGGGAACCACAGGCCTGATAGGAACAGCAGGACGAAGAACACGGTGCTGGTCAGCGGACCGGCGGCCTGCTGGTTGGGGATGAACGTGCTCATCGCGATTCCGAGCGCCGCGAAACTGAGCCCACCGAGCACGAGCACGATCACCAGGGCACCGGTCGCCGATGCGCCCGATGGCAGATGAACCCCAAACGCCCACCGTCCTACCGCGAGCATCAGCACGACCTGGGCGAACGCGATCAGTAGCGTGCTGACCAGGATCGAGGTCAAGAGCGTCCATGTAGGCAGCGGACTCAGCCGCAGGCGTTTGAGCAGCCCGGTCTCGCGGCGGATGACCAGACTGATCGCCAGGCTATTGAACGACGCGGACATCACCCCGTAAGCGATGAAGCCCGGCACGTAGTACTGGACCAGCTTGATGTTGTGCAAATAGGTGACACGCGAGGACCCGGCGCTGGCGCCCAGCAGCAGCAGGAAAAGAAGCGAGAACCCGACCGTGAAGATGGCCCCGACCGGGTTCAGCCAGAAGGACAGCTGCTCATAGCCGACCTGCCTGAGCACGAGCCGCAGCTTGGCCAGCGCCGAACGTCTCGGCAGGATCGATTCGCCGCGCGCGCTCAACCTCGGTCCGGCCCTCCCGGCGCCGAGTCGGTCTGGAATCGGTCGGGGTCGGCGCCAGTCAACTGCAGATAGACGTCCTCGAGCGTGTGACGGCTGACGGTCAGGCCGGTCACCCGGACCTCATGCTCAAGCGCCCACCGGGTCAGCTCGTATAGCGCCTCGAGCTCACGGTCAGTCCGCAGCTCGACGGCCGGCCCATCGCCGGCGACCGTCACGGGCAGATCCGCGGGCGTAACGCCCGCGGGCAGCTGGAAGCGGATGGTGGCCGCACCCTGGTCGCGGCCCCCTAGCGACGCCGGCGGACCGTGCGCCACGATCTTGCCCGACGTGATGATCGCTACCTGGTCGGCCAGCGCCTCGGCCTCCTCCATGTAGTGCGTAGTGAGGATCACCGTGGTGCCCTCGCCGGCGAGCCTGCGCACCAGGTCCCACGAGGTTCGCCGCCCCGCCGGATCGAGTCCGGTGGTCGGCTCATCAAGGAACAGAAGCGCGGGATTGCCCACAATCCCCAGGCCGACATCGAGTCGTCGCTGCTGACCGCCCGAGAGGGTCTTGACTTTCGCGTCGGCCTTCTCCGCTAGGCCGATCAGCTCGATCACCGCGCCGACCGACCGCGGCGCCGGGTAATAGCCGGCGTTGCGCTCGAGCACCTGGCGCACGGACAGAAACGGCTCCACTGCAAGCTCCTGCAAGACGACCCCTAACTGGCTGCGGAGCCGCTGCCCGGATCGGCGATCCCCCGGGTCGATCCCCAGCACCCGCACCTCGCCCGCGTCGCGGTCGCGGAATCCCTCCAGGATCTCGATCGTCGTCGTCTTGCCCGCCCCATTGGGACCCAGGAGCGCGAACACCTCACCGGCCTCGACCTCGAAGCTCACCCCATCGACGGCGCGGAGCGGGCCGTACGACCTAACCAACCCACGAACGCTCACCGCCGGCACGCGTCACCTCCCGCAAGAGGTTCGCTCTGAATGCGCACGTATAACTGGACACAAGCGACATCCCACCATACCGAGAGGCCAAGCCAGGGGTCGCTCGACACCTGGGCTTCATGTCGCACGGGTGTTCGCTGCTCAGAGCGGTGGCGTGGCCGCCTCAGTAGCAGCGTTCACGAAATGTCGTACCCGGATACGGACGGCGCCGCGAGGCTTCATTGAGCTGGATCGAAAGCTTCACCGCCACGCCTCCTTTCGTGCCGCGACGCGTATCTCGCAAGCGATTGACGAGCGACCTGCTTAGCGCGCGGCAGGCACGTCTCCGGAGTCGGTGCGACGGGTCTCGGCACCCACGACGATCGCGACGTGCGCGAGATCCGCGCGGTGCAGGGCGCGGGACCGTTTTCCCTGCTGAGCTGCCGAAGCAGGGCGCGTAATAAGGCCAATCTGAGGCTGACGCCGGCCTGCTCCCAGCGAATTTGAAGGTCTTCGGCGTGGTCGGGCACGACGACGAGCGGGCCGAGTTCGCCGCGGGCCTCGCTAGTGACGAAGAGGAGGGAACTTAAGGTTTCTGACAAGAGACTTCTCGACGATGAAAGCGCGTCTGCGGATCCGGCCGCAGCGGACCCGGGCGTATGCGGCGGGAAATGGAAAGCGGGTCTTGTGGCCCGACGGTCGTTCCGATGAGGCGGTCGAGGACCCGGCGGGGCGCGCTGCTGGCGAATGTGGAGGGAGCTGGCCGTCGGCGACGAGACCCCGCTCTCCGGTTGCCGCGCTACTTCTGCAGTCGCGGATCGGTGTGGCCAATGTCGCCGCTGCGCCAGCTCATGCCGGTCGTCCAACCCATTTGAGCCCGCCATGCCGGTCGGCTGCTGCTCGGCCTGCAACGCTAACTCATGCCGACGGCGCCGGCGGCCGGTGCGAGCTCGATGGCTGCTAACACGGGCCGGTCGCTGAGTTCCGCTGCGGCGGGGAAACGGGGCGGCCCGTCGCTCCCGTCGGTCGAGGTTCTCGCGTCCCGATTGTGAGAGCGGACAATCCCTGAGCCGAGCGCTGGGCTCGGCTCAGGGTGATTGTCTCTCGGGCTCGTCTAAAAGGCGGCTGTTCCGACCGCATGGACGATGAACAGCGGTGAGTTCGGGTGTTCCGCGCCACGGAAGGTGAAGCTGCCGCCCGCGTGGTTGTAGCTGCCGGTGCCACCAGTGATCGTGCCGCTTCCGGTGCCGGTCGCACCTCCGGTCGACGTCGGCGTGACCTTGGTTTGGATCGCCGCGGTCATCGTTCCGTGGGTGGTGTAGATCGTGAGCGTGCCCTCGAGCGTGACCCCGCTGCTGCTCGCGCTCGTGACCTTGTTGTTGACCGACTCGACAGCTCGGCCGAACGGGTCACCTGCCACGAGTCCGGCGGTGGTTTGCGTGTCGCTTGGCCGATCGCCGTTCGCGTTGATCGTGACGTCCTTGATCGTGAGCTTGAGCTTGTGTGTCGCGGTGGCGCCCTGCGCGAGCGGGGCGAGGGCCGCGAGGCCGAGCATCGCGGCGATCACGGGGATGGTGCGCTTGATCATTGGTGTCCTTCGGTTCGCTGTGGATAGAGGGCTGCGGGCTACGCCCGCGCGGGGAGAGTCGGGGTGTCATCACGGGCCGCGCCGCGGGGCTGGCCGGCTCGCACCGCGCTCCCATCGACGCGGCGCAGAGTGACGGTGACGACGAGCAGCCAGATCACGAGCGCGAGGATCGGCAGGAACGCCACCGACGCCAGGAGCGCGATCGACACGACCAGGCTGAACCGCCACAGGCCGGTGCCGAACAGGCCGGCGGCACGTGCTTGGGCGCTCAGCGTGGTGATGCTGAGCGCGGCGGCGAGCATTCCGGCGACGCCGACGAGCGCGAAGCCGACGTCGTTGCTCAGCCGCAGCACGTCGGCGCCGGGGGTCGGCTGTGAGTAGATCAGCGCGCTGCCGGACGACGCCGCCATCACCACCCCGCCGGCGGCGATGCATGCGGCCGCGACACCGGCGGCGACGATCGGGAGCGGGCTTGCCGTGTCGGGTTGACCGGCAGCGCGGACTCGTGTCCACAGATCTGTGAGGAACGAGACCAGGGAAAGCGCCGCAAGCACGAGCAGCACCCCGGTGCCGAGGTGGCCCGCCTGTTTGGCGTGGGTCGAGTACGCGGCGATCCAGGCGTGGTCGCCGGCGGTGTTGCTCGGCACGTTGCTGACCATCACGCTGGCGATGAAGAACACTGCGAACGCGACGCCGCTGAGTTGCGGGGCGCGATTGAGTCTCATGAGGTCTCCTCTCGGTGCGGCATTTGACGTGCCAGGCAAGCTAGGCCGCGAGTACCGCCGTGTCGTCGGCCGCGAGGCCGATCTGGCCCGTCTCGGCGCACGACCTCGCGCGCCGTCGTGTCATCCTCGAGGAGGAGATCGGATCGTCGCAGCGGATGGTGCGAGGGGCCGGTCACGGCGGTACGTTTGAGCCGATGCTCACACGCGCGCGCAGAGCGATAGCCGGCTCGCTGCGGCTCGATCCGCGAGCAATGGATGTGCTTGCTGCGCTCGCGCTCATCGCCGCGGTCGAGTTGCAGGTGTGGTTGAGCAAATCGATCGTTCACCGTGCGGCAGTGGCCATAGCTGGGGCGGTGGTGTGCTCGATGGTGTCCGTGCGCCGGCGCTGGCCCTTTGAGGCGATGGTCGTCCCGCTCGCGGCCGTGATCGCGCAGGAACTGGTCGGTGGGCGCCTCACCCAGCACGCACCGGGTGCGCTGCTGGCGATCGTGTTGATCTTCTATGGCACGGGCGCGTACCTGGACGACCGGCGGGCATGGCTCGCGATCTCGCTCGGAGTGGCCGCCGTGACCGCGAGCGTTGTTCTCGTGACCGGAACCGCGTCGGATCTGGCGTTCGCCGCGATCTTCCTACAGGTGTTGCCGTGGGCCGCCGGCCGGATCGTGCGCGAGCGGGGCATTCGGGAGCGTGTGAATCGCGAGCGAGCGGAACGGGTTGACGCTGAGCGCGAGCAGCACGCGCTGGCGGCCGTGTGGGGGGAGCGGGCGCGGATCGCTCGCGAGCTGCACGACGTGATCACCCACAGCGTGTCGGTGATGGTGATCCAGGCCGGCGGCGCACGGATGGTGATGGACACCGAGCCCAAGCGCGCAGAGGCGTCGCTGCTGGCCGTCGAGCGTGCCGGCCGCGAGGCGCTTGCGGAGATGCGCCGCCTCGTCGGGCTGCTCGACGATGGTTCCCAGCCCCGTGCGCCCCAGCCCGGGCTCGCGGACATGGCGAACCTGATCGCGCAGACCCGATCAGCCGGACTGCCCACCTCGCTGCGGGTGGACGGTCAAGCGGTCGCGATCGCGCCGGCGCTCGAGCTGTGCGCGTACCGAATCGTTCAGGAGGCGCTGACCAACGCGATCAAGCACGCCGGCCCGGCGCACGCCGACGTCCGCGTGCGATGGACGCGCCACGCGCTCGAGCTGGAGATCCATGACAACGGGACCGGGCCGCCGAGCGTCAACGGCGATCCGCACGGACACGGGATCGTCGGGATGCGAGAGCGCGCCGCGATGCACGGCGGCACCGTCGAGGCCGGCGCCCATCCCAGCGGCGGGTTCTGCGTCGAGGCACGCCTGCCGTTGACCTCGGAGCACGTCTGATGCGGGCGCTTGGCGACCGCATGCGCAGCATCGACGGTCGGCGCTTGGACGTGCTCGTCGCGGTCGCGATCCTGATCGAGCTCGAGCTCGAGATCTGGCTGCACGGTGGCCTCAGCCAGTCGCAGCGGGCTCTGGCCACGATAGCCGCCGTGCTGTTGGTGGCGCCGTTGGGGATCCGGCGCCGGTGGCCCGCGGGGGCGCTGATCGGCTGCGCGGCGATCCCCACGATCCAGGATCTGGTCGGCGGCCGCCTCGGCGCGATCACCGGGCTCGGACTGATGGTCGCGCTGGTGCTGCTCGCATACTCAGCCGGCGCGTGGCTGGAGTGGCGCCGGGCCCTCGCGGCGCTGCTCGTCGCGATCGGGGTGTTCGGCGTCTTCGTGTTCCGCTCGCAGTCGAGCGCGACCGGAGGGATCGCCGCGTACCTGTTCTTCGCCGCGCTCATGTTCGCCGCGCCGTGGGCTCTCGGCCGCGTTTCACGCGAGCGCCACCGTCGCGCAGTCGCGTTCCACGAGCTGGCCGAGCAGGCCGCCGCCGAGCGCGAGCAGCGCAAGCAGGCCGCGATCAGCCGCGAGCGCCTGCGGATCGGCCGCGAGCTCCAGGACATCGTCGCGCACAGCGTCACCGCGATGGTGATCCAGGCCGGCGGCGCCAGGCAGCAGCTCCGCGACGATCCCAACGGCGCGCGGGACTCAATCCTGGCTGTGGAGCGAACCGGCCGCGAGGCGCTGGCCGACCTGCGCCGGCTGCTCGGGATGCTCCGCAAGGACGGCGACCCGCGGGCGCTCGCACCCCAGCCCGGACTGGCCCAGCTGCCCGCGCTGCTCGAGGACGCACGCCGGGTGGGACTGGTCTGCGAGCTGGCGACGCACGGCACGCCGGACGACCTCACTCCGGGGGTCGACCTGGTCAGCTACCGCGTGATCGAGGCAGCCCTCGATGCCGCCCGGGATCATTGCGCTGAGGTCGCTGTCACCGTTGCGTATAGCGTGACCGAGCTCGAGATCCGGGTGCGCGGCGACGCACCGGTCCCGGACCCGCGAGCGAAGTTGCGGACGATCTCGGACCGCGTCCGCCTGTACAACGGCAGGGTCGAGATCGAGAGCACCGAGAGCTCCACCCCATTCGCGCTCCACGCCCGGCTCCCGCTCAACTCTCTCGTGTCCGCATGAGCATTGACATCCTCATCGCCGACGACCAAGCGCTCGTGCGCGCCGGACTGAAGACGATCGTCGAAGTCGCACCTGACCTTCGCGTCGTTGCCGAAGCCAAGGATGGAATCGAGGCCGTCGAAGCCGCCCGGCGGGCCAAGCCCGACGTCGTCCTGCTGGACATCCGGATGCCGCGAATGGATGGGCTCGAGGCCTTGCAACAGATCCTCGCCCGTAGCGACCCGCCCCGAGTGCTGATGCTGACGACGTTCGACCTCGACGAATACGTGTTCGACGCGCTTCACGCCGGGGCGAGCGGCTTCCTGCTCAAAGACATACCCCCCGAGCACCTCGTCGCCGGGATCCGCGCGATCGCCGAAGGTGACTCACTGCTGTCCCCATCGGTTACTCGCCGACTGATCGAGTCTTTCGTTCGCGACCGCCGGACACTAGAAAGGCGACCCGAGCTCGACGAACTCACGGCCCGCGAGTACGAGATCCTCGAGCTGCTCGGCCTGGGGCTGTCCAACGCCGAGATCGCTGATCGCCTCGTCGTCTCCGGCACGACCGTCAAGACACACGTCGCGCGGGTCCTGCAAAAACTCGGACTGCGCGACCGCGTACAAGCCGTTGTCCTGGCCTACGAAACCGGAATCGTCAAACCTGGCACCCAGCCCTAGCCCACACCCGACCTTGCGGGTTGGACGGTTGGACGAGAACCAGAAGCGGCGCCCAGGCGATCGACGGTAGCTGGACCGCCGTCAGGATACGCGGCAGCCCCCCGACTGCCCGGACCCGTGAAGGCCTCCTTCGCCGCACCTACGAGCATCACCTCGGTGCTGGCGACGGGCCTCCCTCTGCGCGGCCTGGAGGCCAGCGGCGACGACGCCGCGCGTGTCAGCCGCACCGAGCCGGACCAGCGCCCTGCCGCCCGCGCGAAGCGGCGCCGCGCTGCGGCGCCGCTCGAATCCTCGTGCTGATGTCGAAGCAGGTCTTCGAAAGGGACCCGGATGTTCTCGCCGGCGGGGAGGGGTCGCCTCGGCGGGATGCTCCTCGGCGTGGTGGCGATGGTCCTGCTCACCCGCCTGAGTCCCAGCTCCGTCTACGCCCCGGACGTTCTGACCTCGCTGATCGTCCTCGGCCTCGGCCTGGGTATGATCTTCGCGCGGGCGATCGGCACCGCCACGCTCGGCGTCGACTCCATCGAGGCGGGGGTCGCCTCGGTGATGGTCAACACCTCCCAGCAGATCGGCGGCTCGGTCGGTACCGCGCTGCTCAGCACTCTGTTCGCCAGCTCGGCCAGCGCCTTTGCACGCACCCACGCGGGGCTACACGGCCTCCAGGCCGCCGCCCACGTTCATGGGTACACCACGGCGTTCTGGTGGTCCGCCGGGATCTTCGCCGTCGGGCTGCTGATCGCGGCGGTCGTGTTCCCGACGCGCCATCAAGCCGGCGCAGCGGCACCGGCCGCCGGGCCCGCCGGCGCGGCCGAGCTGACCCTCGCCACCAAGTAGACGGTATGGCGGACCCATCGGCACTTTGGCACTTGGAGGTGTCACGGCCGGGGCTGCTGTCTTGTCTTAGGGGTGAAGGCATCAGTTGTTCAACCGAGCCGGGTCCCGCCGCGACGACCGCTCGTGGCGTACCCAGTTTGGATCTCAAATTCGAAACGGAGGGTCACCCAAATGAGCGTGCAGATGGCACAGGTCAAGATCAGCGCCGAGAGCGTCACCGATGTCCAAGAGGCGACGACGAAGATGTTCGCAGCGATCAATGCAGCGGAGCCGGAAGGGATTCGCTACGCGTCGTTGCTGCTCGCCGACGGCGAGACGTTCGTCGCGGTTGTGCAGGTCGACGACGGTGTCGAGAATCCGATCCCGGGGTTCCCCGAATCCGGGCGCTCCAGGAAGTCGTCGAGGCCTCGCGTGCCGAGCCGGCCAGCGTTGAACCGCTGACGGTGGTCGGTTCGTATCGGATGTTCTGAGAGCTAGATCTGAGTTGCCATGCGCGGACCGCCACTGGGCGGAAGCACACGGCGACGTACGTTCACGGGACGATGATCCCTTATAAAGGAGCCAGTGATGAGAGTGTTTGTGGCAGGTGCGACGGGAGCGATCGGCAGGCAGCTTGTGCCGCGTCTGGTGGCCGTCGGTCATGAAGTTCATGGGATGACGCGTAGCGAGTCCAAGCAGGCGATGCTTTACGAGATGGGTGCGGTGCCGGTGGTCGCGGACGCGCTCTCACCCGATCAGGTCGCGGAGGCGGTGGGGAATGCAAAGCCCGATGTGATCATTCATGAGCTGACGGCGATCCCTGACCCGCTTGACATGCGCCATTTCGATCGCGACTTTGCGCTGACCAACCGTCTGCGGACGGAGGGCACGGATCATCTGCTGTCGGCGGGACGGGCGGTGGGAATCAAGCGGTTCATTGCGCAGAGCTATGCCGCGTGGCCGTACGAGCGGGTGGGCGGCCCGGTGAAGAGCGAGGAGGATCCGCTCGACCCGTCGCCGGCTCGCGAGATGCGCCAGTCGATGCGGGCGATCCGTCACGTGGAGGAGGCGGTGCTCGATGCCAACTGGACGGAGGGGGTCGTCTTACGCTACGGCGCGTTCTACGGTCCCGGCACGAACATGACCGCCGGCAGTGCGCAGATGGAGCTGGTCCGCAAGCGCAAGTTCCCGGTGGTCGGCGACGGCGGCGCCGTGTGGTCTTTCATCCATGTCGCCGACGCGGCGGAGGCGACGGTGGCGGCGCTGGCGCACAGGAGTCGCGGTGTCTACAACGTGGTCGATGACGACCCCGCTGCGGTCGCGGAGTGGCTGCCGGCGCTGGCACAAACGCTGGGCGCGAAGAAGCCGATGCGGGTGCCGCGGCTGATTGGACGGCTGGCCGCCGGGGAGGCTGGTGTGGTGATGTTGACCGAGATCCGCGGCGCGTCGAACGCGAAGGCCAAGCGGGAGCTGGCGTGGCGCCCCGGGCACCCGAGCTGGCGACAAGGATTCGCGGCGGCATGACTGAGCGCGAGCGACTACTTGACGAGCTGCGGCCGGTCGCGTTTCAGATCGCCTACCGGATGCTCGGCAGCGTCTCCGAGGCCGAGGACATCGTCCAGGAGGCGCTGCTGCGCCTGCACCGCGCACTCGAGGACGGCGAGCAGATCCAGTCACCCCGCGCCTTTCTGGCGACCGTCACGACTCGGATGGCGATCAACGAGCTCCGTTCGGCGCGCGTCCGCCGCGAGCGCTACGTCGGCGAGTGGCTGCCAGAGCCGATCATCACCGACGGCCGGGATGATCCGGCCCGCCACGCTGAGACCGCGGACTCGCTGTCGCTGGCGATGCTGGTGCTGCTCGAAAGCCTCTCGCCGGAGCAGCGAGCCGTGCTGCTGCTGCATGACGTCTTCGACTACGGCTATCCCGAGATCGCGGGGATCGTCGGCAAGAGCCAGGACAATGTTCGCCAGCTCGCCACCCGCGCCAGAAAACATGTGGAGCAGCGCCGGCCGCGCTTTCAAACGACACGCGAGCAGCGCGACGAGCTAGCAGCGCGATTCTTCACGGCTGCCGAGCACGGGGATCTCGTCGGGCTCGAGGCGCTGCTCGCTCACGACGTCGAGCTGACCGGCGATGGCGGCGGCAAGGTTCCGGCGCTCGCGCGATCGCTGCGCGGGCGTAACCGCGTCGCACGCACGCTGATCAACTGGTTCCGCCTGGTCGCGCGCCTTCCGGACGCGTCGTTGCGCCCGGTCGAGGTCAACGGTGGTCCGGGAGCACTCGTTCTCGACGGACAGCAGCGACTGGTCGCGGTGTTGGCGCTCGATATCGCCGGCGGTCAGATCGCAAGCATCGGCGGGATCGTCAACCCGGACAAGCTGGCGCACCTCGGCCCAGTCACCGACCACAAATCACTATTGAGACCGGCAAGCTGACCCTCCGGCTCGGCCGCGTCGTCCCCCGCGACTGTTCGGCGGCGCTCTCGTCTTCTCACGCCCAGGGAACACCACGCACCGGGTTGAACAACTGAGGCAGCTACACCCCAAGACAAGACAGCAACCCCGGCTCTGACACGTTCGGCACCCCGGCACGAAACATGGGCGCGCGGGCGCGCTACCAGGCTCGTGAAAGGAGCTCAGGTATGAGTAGACCAGCATCCCTCATCATGGGGGGAAGCTCAGGAATCGGAGAAGCGACCGCCCGCGTGTTCTTGGACGAAGGCGGTGCAGTGGTGATCACGGGTCGGAACCAAGACCGCCTTCGCTCAGCCGTCGAGCGCCTACGAGATGCGCACGCCCACGCCGAGGTTCAAGGTCACAGCGTCGACGCACGCGACGAGGCCCAGTTGCAGAGGCTATTCGAGCGGCTCGGCGAGATCACCCACCTCGTGCTGGCGCTCAGCGGCGCAGGCGGAGCGGGACCGATTCGCGAGCTTGACCTCGAAGAGCTCCGAGCTGGGCTCGAGGGCAAGACGATCCCTTACATCGCCTGCGTTCAAGCGGCACTGCCAACGATGAACAGCAACGGATCGATCACAATGTGACGGCGGGATCGGCGCAATCGGCGCTTCCAGGCACAGCCGGGCTCGCGGCCGTGAACGGTGCCCTTGAGGCAGCGATCCGTCCTCTCGCCCTGGAGCTCGCGCCCATCCGCATCAATGCCGTGTCGCCCGGTGTGATCGACACACCTTGGTGGGAAGCAACGGCAGTCGAGCGCCGCGCGGCCATACACAGCTCTGCGGCGAACGCCAGCGCCTCGGCAGAGTCGGGAAACCCGAAGACGTCGCACACCCCATCCACGCACTTGCCACCAACGACTTCGTCACCGGGGTGACCGTCCCATGCGACGGCGGCCTGCGCCTCACAGCCGGACGCGCCAGATGAGCTCACGCCAAGTCGCAGCACGCACGACCTTCGCCCGCGGCATCGCCGTCCCGCTCGACGATCCCTTGCGGGACGCCTTGCCGTCGACTCGGCGTCGAGACGCCACCCACCCCGCCGCTGGGCTCAAGCCGGCACGGCGCGGGTGGCGAGCATCTCCTCGTCCAAGCTCCAGGTAGCGCCGCCGTTGTGTGAGAGCTCGGCGTGCCAGCGGACGGGCCGGAGTGTCGTCGGCGCTTGTCACGCACGGCTCCGGCACCCACTCGACCACGTCTGTCTCGCGGCGGACTTTCGCCGGACGGAGCTGGTCGGGCGGGGGCCGCGAGACCACCGTCGACAGGTATGCGATCGGCGACACGATCCGCTCGCCGCGTTCGCGCGCCCGTACAGGCGCGGGAAACCCCTCCTGCACCACGTCCTCCGCCTCGCTCACGCTGCCGAGCCTCCGGTACGTGAACGCCGACGCGCAGCTCGGCGAACTCGCCCGCAGTCATCATCAGCCGAGTCCCTGCGCGAAGCCCTGCCGCCAGCTCGGATAGCCGAGCTGCCAGCCGAGCTCGCGCTTGGCCTTGGCGTTCGAGGCACCCCGCGCCTCGGTCATCATGATGGCCGCCGCCTCACCGCCCGCCAGGCGCCCAAGCCAGCGTGGAACACGCCTCGGCGGCTTGGCACCGAGCGCGCTCGCCAGCACCGGCAGCCACTCCCGCACCGGCGCGGGCTCGTCGTCGACGATGTAGTAGACACCTGGCGGCCCCTGTTCTACCGCGGCGGCGGTCGCCGTCGCGGCGTCGTCAATGTGGACGTGCGACCAGACCCCACCACCGTCGCCGACGATCGGAAACTGGCGCTTGCGGATCGGTGCTGCCATCACAGCATCCCGAGCGAGGCTGACCGAGGTCCCCGGACCGTAGAAACCGCCGTAGCGCAACGCGAGACCCTCGCCCCACTCGATCGTCGTCACCGCCCGCTCCAGATAGAGGATCCCCTCCACCACCCCCCGCAGTGACGCCGGCGGGTCGGGATCGAGAGGATCGGCCTCGCTCAGCACCGGCCCGCCCGTCCGGGCCCATCGGAAAGCCCCAAAGCTCTGCGCCACGAAGCGCTGTGCCCCGGCGGCGCGACCCGCCGCCAAGAGATGGTCCGTCGCCTCGGTACGCAAGCGGTTGGTCATGATCGCTCCGTTGAAGCGCTCGGGGTGCCGAGCGTCCCTGATGGACATCTTCCCGGACAGCGCCGTGAGCTCATGCACGATCACCTCAGGCGCGGCGGACGCCACCGCCTGGGCGACCGCGTCGGGGTCGAGAGCGTCGGCCACGACCGGACGCGCTCCCAGGCTACGCACCAGATCCTGCTTCGGCGCGCTCCTGGTCATCCCAACCACCTCGTGCCCCCGCGCCACAAGTCGGGGGACAAGCGCTCTGCCAAGAACGCCAGTGGCGCCGGCTACGAAGACCTTCATGACTGGCTCCTCTCGTTTCGTTTTGCTCTGGTGAGACAAGATTGCTGCGTCGCCTGTGACAGTTCCCAGCGCGTACGTCCGATCGCGTGCGCGCCAGCGCCAGCCGTTCGAGGCGCCTCGCGCAACCGCGTCCTGGCCACCGCCACGCCGAGCCAAGCAGGACCACTCCGTCCCGATTCGCTCGCGGCGAGCGCATCGCAAACCGCGTCGTGGCCTTCCGGGCACCGCGTGGCCTGCGCTCCTTCACACTCTCACAGGCTGTCTTACGGCACCCGGTAGCAAGGCCTCCGAGACTCCGGCGCGGTCTGATTCCGACCAGAGGCCAACCGAGAGCAGGCCACGCGGGAGCAGAGAAGCGGACGTCGAACAAGGCGTGGTCGGCCGGGGCCTCCGCTTTTCGGGACATTTGCTAGTCGGGGAGGGCGCCGAATCAGTGCCTTAGTGTTGTGCTGCCGGGCCGACGTTCGGCGGCTGGCGTGAGGTCACCTCGCGATCGGCATCGTGGACGAAGGCAAGGGCATCGTCGCTCACGGGTGGCGAGATCGCGCACGATTCACCTGGGCGACTTGGTCGCGCGGGCCCTGGCAGCCGCACTTCAGCATGTGACACCCGCTCGTGCTGGTGTGCTCGGAGGTGTCACAGGCGGGGTCGCTGTCTTGTCTTGTGGGGTGCAGGTGATCCGCGTTCAAGGAGTCGATGATGAGAGTGTTTGTGGCAGGTGCGACGGGAGCGATCGGCAGGCAGCTGGTGCCGCGTCTGGTGGCCGCGGGTCATGAGGTTCATGGGATGACGCGCAGCGAGTCAAAGCGGGCGATGGTCTCCGAGCTCGGCGCTGTGCCGGTGGTCGCGGACGCGCTTGAGCCCGATCAGGTCGCGGACGCCGTGGCGCGGGCGCGGCCGGAGGTGATCGTCCATGAGCTGACGGCGATTGGGGCGCTTGACATGCGTCATTTCGATCGCGACTTCGCGCTGACCAACCGTCTGCGGATTGAGGGCACCGACCATGTGCTCTCGGCCGGGCAGGCGGTCGGGGTGGGCCGATTTGTGGCGCAGGGGGTGGCGGGCTACGGCATGTACGCGCGCAGCGGCGGGCCGGTGAAGAGCGAGGAGGACCCGCTCGATTCGATGCCCGCGCGGGAGATGCGCGAGACCCTGGCGGCGATCCGTCATCTCGAGCAGGCGGTCCTCCGCGCGCAATGGACGGAGGGGATCGTGCTGCGCTACGGCGCCTTCTACGGGCCGGGTACATCGCTGGCGCCAGGTGAGGAGCAGTTCGAGCTGGTCCGCAAGCGTAAGTTCCCATTGGTCGGCGACGGCGGCGCCGTGTGGTCCTTCATCCACGTCGCTGACGCCGCGGAGGCGACGCTGGCGGCGATCGAGCACGGTCGTCGCGGTGTCTATAACGTCGTCGACGATGACCCTGCCCCTGTCGCCGAATGGCTGCCGGCGTTGGCGCAGACCTTGGGTGCGAAGAAGCCGATGCGGGTGCCGCGGTTCGTTGGGCGGCTGTTCGCCGGTGAGGCCGGCGTGGTAATGATGACCGAGACCCGCGGCGCATCCAATGCCAAGGCGAAGCGCGAACTTGGGTGGCGCCCTGAGCACCCGAGCTGGCGGCAGGGGTTCGCAGCGGCATGACCGATCGCGAGCGACTGTTGGACGAGCTGCGGCCGGTCGCGTTCCAGATCGCCTACCGGATGCTCGGCAGCGTCTCCGAGGCCGAGGACGTGGTCCAGGAAGCGCTGCTGCGGGTGCATCAAGCGCTCCAGGCGGGGGAGAGGATCGCATCGCCGCGCGCGTTCGTGGCCACCGTCACGACCCGGCTTGCGATCAACGAGCTGCGCTCCGCACGCGCGCGTCGCGAGAGCTATGTCGGCGAGTGGCTGCCGGAGCCCATCATCACCGACAGCACCGAGGGCCCCGCGCAGCACGCGGAGATGGCCGACTCGCTGTCGCTGGCGATGCTGGTGCTGCTCGAGAGCCTCTCGCCCGAGCAACGAGCCGTGCTCCTGCTTCACGACGTGTTCGACTACCGCTACCCGGAGATCGCGACGATCGTCGACAAGAGCGAGGACAACGTGCGCCAGCTCGCCACCCGCGCCAGAAAGCATGTCGAGCAGCGCCGGCCCCGCTTCGAAACGACGCGCGAGCAGCGCGACGAGCTGGCACGAAAGTTCTTTGAGGCCGCCGAGCAAGGCGATCTCGCCGGCCTCGAGACACTGCTCGCTTCAGACGTGGCACTGACCGGCGACGGCGGTGGCAAGGTTCCAGCGCTCGCGCGGACGCTGCGCGGGCGCAACCGTGTCGCGCGCACCGTCATCAACTGGTTCCGCCTGGGCGCGCGTCTTCCAGGCGTGTCGATGCGCCCCGTCGAGGTCAACGGCGCCCCGGGAGCACTCTATCTCGACCCTCAGCAGCGGCTGATCGGCGTGATGGCGCTCGACATCGCCGGCGGTCAGATCTCAGGCATCAGCTCGCTCGTCAACCCCGACAAGCTGACCCACCTCGGGCGAGTCGCCGATGTCAGCTCGCTACTGGGGTCGGCGAGATGAGCTCCGGCGTTGTTGCCGCATCGCCCCGTGCCGCGGCGAAAGACAGCGCTCGGCTGCCGGTTCGCGTGGCCTATGCGGCGCTCGCCTGGGTGGTCGTGTTCTTCGCCTTTCACGTCTACTGGTACCTCGGCGGATCGTTCGGGGTCGGTGGCGAGGGGTACCGTCGAGCCCCGCATTCGGTGGCCGGCTGGATCTTTGAGGTGGTGGTCGTGTCGGCGTTTCCGCTCGGCGTATCGGTGAGCCTGGCCGTCGCTCGCGGATGGCGGCAGGGCAAGACGCGACGAGCCGCCGTAATCATCGTGTGGCTCGGCTGTACGGTGCTCGTCGTCCGCGGCGGCGCCGGGCTCATCGATGACCTGACGCGCGCGGTCGGCTTGCTGCCCAAGGGGATCACCGGCCTCTCACACAAGCAAACGATGGGCGCGGCGTACTACCGGTCCGCGTCCGCCATCTGGTCAGCCAACATCACCGACGGCTACTTCTTGGCCGGCGGGATCATCTTCGGCCTGCTGGGCTGGCGCTACCGCCCAGCACGGTCTGAGGCTAGACAAGGCGTTCCGCCATCGACCTCCAGCTGACGGGGAGGACCGCGCTGGTCACCGGCGCCAGCCGTGGAATCGGCCTGGCCATCGTGCGCGCCCTGCGCCGAGGGCGATTCCTGCCTCGTCCGCAAACAGGCCGAGGCCGCCGTCAGACCTGCGTCGTGGCACGGCTCGATCGGTCGTCACTCAAGTGCTGCGCAGACGTGTGCGGCGGTCTTTACGAGTCACGCTCCGATGGTGCGTGCGTAGGTCAGTGCTTCCTCGGTGTTCATCGCGCTGCCTTCTGCCCACACCGTTTGCGCGTCCGCCGAGTCCAACCGCACCTCGGCCTCGGCACGAATGGCGTCCTGGCGGCGGGTGATCCAGGCAGGAGGGCGCGCGCCGACCCGTGCGCGCAGTGCGGCCGACGCGGCGGCCAGGCGGAGCGCGCGGCGCGGGTCGTCTGGGAGAGCGAGCATGGCGGCGGTGTCGATCGCGGTCGCGCGAACCGGTCCGATCGCCTCGATTGCCAGGGCATGGCTGAGGTGGGCTTCGGCTGCCGCTCGGTCTCCGGCTTCGGCTGCCGACCATGCGAGGAGCGTGCGCGCGAATCCGTGGGCGTAGTCGTCCTGGAGTTCCTGCGCCAGACTGAGGGCTCGGCTCAGCACTTCGATGCCCTCTTGGCGGGTCTCGGGTCGCCGGCTGAGGGTGATGCCGAGGAAGACGAGCGAACGGCAGATCCCGACCTGGTCGCCGATCCGCTCGTGCAACTCCAGGCTGCGCCGCGCCTCGGCAGGGTCGGGCGGGTCCTGGGTGAGACCGACGAAGCCCAACCACAGCCGTGCTCCGGCCTCTCCCGCCAGCTCGCCAAGGTCGGAGGCGATCGAGACGCTTTCCTGGACGAGCTGCCGTGCTTTGTCGTGTTCGAGGCGGAAGGCGGCGAGCGCCGCCGCGGCGTTCAGGGCGCGCACGCGTGCGGTCGTCGGCTCAGGCGCGGTGGCCAGTGCCGCGGTCAGCCAGCGGTGCCCCTCGAGCAGGTTGCCGGCCAGCCAGAACTGCTCGGCGCCCGCCGCCAGTCGCAGCAGCGCCACCGGATCGTGTTCATGGGCGAACTCGAGCGCCGCGCGGAGGTTGTCCTGCTCCGCGGTGATCGTGGCCAGCCCGGCGTTTTGCGTCAGCTCGAGGTAGTGGATCATGTGCCGGCGGCCGACTGCCTCGTCCTCTCCCGCCTGCTTGAGCTGCTCGCCGGCGTACTGGCGGATCGTCTCCAGCATCCGGTAGCGGGTGGTGTCGGAGGTTGCGCGATCGGCCACGACGAGCGACCTATCGACCAGCTCGCAGAGGACGTCGAACGCGCCATCGCCGCAGACCGCCTCTGCGTCGGCCGTCGTACACCCGCCGGAGAAAACCGCCAACCGTCGGAACAGCACCCGCTCCTCCTCTCGTAGGAGGTCGTGGCTCCAGTCGATCGCCGCACGCAGGGTCTGGTGGCGGTCGACTACCTCACGCGAGCCGCCGGTGAGCAGACGGAAGCGGTCGTCGAGGCGCCGGAGGATCTCCTGCGGCGTGAGCGCACGGATGCGCCCGGCGGCCAGCTCGATCGCCAGCGGGATGCCATCGAGTCGGCTGCAGATGAGCGCGACGGCATCGTCGTCTGCGTGCGCGAGCGTCAGGCCTGGCACGATGGCCGCAGCGCGCTCGCGGAACAGCTCGGCCGCGGCCGAGGGTTCTAGCGCAGGAACCGGCCAGGTCACCTCGCCCGGCACCCGGAGCGGCTCACGGCTAGTGGAGAGGATGCGCACCCGCTCGCAGCTTGTCAGCAGCCCGTGCGCCAGCTCGGCACACGCGCCTACCACATGCTCGCAGTTGTCGAGCACGATCAGCGCGTCGGCCGCGCCGAGGCGATTGCGGACGGCGCTCGTCAGCGAGCCATCCCGGTCGCGCACACCGAGTGCCGTGGCCAGCGTGGACTCCACCAGCGCGGGGTCAGACAACGGCGCAAGCTCGACCAGCCGCACGCCGTCGGGGTACTCGGCCAGCTGTCGGCGGGCCACCCGCAGCGCAAGCCTTGTCTTCCCCGAGCCGCCGGCGCCGGTGAGCGTGAGCAGGCGGGTCCGGTGCAGAAGCGCGTCGATCTCGTCGAGCTCGCGCGCGCGACCGACGAACGATGTCAGCTCGGTTGGGAGGTTGTGTTCAGGGGCCGCCCACTCGAGGGCGGGGTCGTGGTCGAGGATGCGGTCGTGCAGCTCGCGCAGCGCCGGTCGGGGTTCCATGCCCAGCTCGTCGCTCAGACGGGTCCGGACGGCATGGAATACGCGGGAAGCTTCCGCTTGGCGGCCGCTGCGGTACAGGGCCACCATCAGCTGCCCGGCCGGCCGCTCACGTAGCGGGTGCTCGGTCAGCAGCGCCTCGAGCTCCGCAACCGCCTGCGCGTGGCGGCCGAGAGCAAGGTCGGCCTCGATGCGATCCTCCCACGCGGCGAGGCGGAGGTCGTCCAGGCGCGCGCGTTCAGCTTGTGCGAAGGACTCGAACGCGAAGTCGGCCAGGGCCGGGCCGCGCCACAACGACAGTGCCTGCGTCAACAGGCGCGATGCGCGGTCGGGGCTATCGGCAAGCGCGACGTGACCGGCCGCGGCTTGATCCTCGAAACGCGCGATGTCGAGATCGCCCCGTTTAGCCGAGAGCTCATAACCGGGGGCACGGGTCAGGACCACGTCAGGGCCGAGCGGGCGCCGCAGCGCTGCGACGTGGGCCTGGAGCGTGTTGCCTGCCGTGCGCGGCGGCCGCTCACCCCACAGCGCGTCGATCAGCCGGTCGGTGGAGACGACCTCTCCGACATGGAGCAGGAGCATGGCCAGCAGAGCCCGGGGCTTGGCGCCGGAGACGTCGATCTGTTCCCCGTCGCGATACACCTCGAGCGGCCCCAGCAGCCGGAACTGGATCGCACTCACTGCTTGCTCCTGACTCCTGGCCGGAAGGCTACTACCGGGGCGCTTGGTTGCCTTCAGCGCGCTTTCAGCACCGCATCAGTGTTCGGGGGCATCCTGCGCGCCGACTCGAACGAGGAGGCGACCCGAGATGGCAGAGCACAACGACATGGCGGTGGCGGTCGTCGGGGCCGGGCCGACCGGGGTGATGCTGGCAATCGAACTGGCACGGCGCGGGGTGGAGGTGCGGATCTTCGACCGGCAGGCCGCGCCGCCGTGTGAGACCCGCGCCATCGGAATCCATGCGCGCACTCTCGAGCTGTTCCACCAGTTGGGGATCGTCGAGGAGTTCCTGGAACGCGGGCACCACGTGACCGGCCTGGAGTTCCACACGCGCTCGCGGCGGCCGGTCGTGGCGCGCTTCGACAGGATCGACTCGCCATACCCCTTCCTGCTGACCATCAGTCAGGAGATGACCCAGAGCATCCTCGACCGGCACCTCGAGCAACTGGGTGTGCGGGTCGGACGCGGCACGAGCGTCCTGGACCTGGCTCAGGACGCGGATGGAGTAGAGCTTCGCATCGTCGACGGCTCGGGACAGCGGACGCTGCGCGCCGATTGGGTAGTCGGCTGCGACGGCGCGAACAGCCTCGTGCGCCGCCGTCTCGGCGTCGCGTTCGACGGCGAGGACTACGCGCAGGACTGGCTGATGGCTGAGGTCAGGAGCGACTCGCCGCTGCGCCACGACCACTTCCACGTCTTCGCGCGCTCGGCCGCGCCGCTGCCGATGTTCCCTCTGCCCGAGAAGCGGTGGCGCATCTTCGTTCCCGAGGTCCGGCGGCCAGCTTGCACCGGGGAGCGTCAACCGCCGACGATGGAGGAGATCGACCGCCTCGTCGAGCAGCGGGGGCCGGCCGGCCTGCGACTGACCGACCCGACCCTGCTCGCCACCTTCCGCGCATACCGGCGCCGCGCCACTGCCATGCGCCACCGACGGGTGTTCGTCGCCGGCGACGCCGCCCACATCCACAGCCCCGCCGGCGGGCAAGGGATGAACACCGGATTCCAGGATGCGGTCAACCTCGCCTGGAAGCTCGCCCTGGTCACCACAGACCGAGCGCCATCGACGCTGCTCGACACCTACCAGGCCGAGCGGGCGCCGATCGCCCACAGCGTCCTCGCTTTCACTCACGCGTTGGTGCGAACGTTCGCGCAACCCTCACGCCGCGGGCGGTGGGTGCGCGACCGGCTGCTTCCCCTCGCCGCCGCCGTGCCCACCGTCGAGCGCCGCTACATGACACGGCTGGCCCAGCTATCTCACAGCTACCGCGGCGGACCACTCGCGCGCGCCACGGCAAGCGCACGCCGGGAGCGCGTGCGGGCCGGCGATCGGCTGCCCGGCATGCTCGAGCACCTCCGCTCGCCAGAACATACCCTGCTAATCATGACCGCAGATGACCAGGACACCCGCGCGGCAAACGCGGCGAGCGCACGGATGGCCCGCTTCGATGGGCTCGTCCACCCTGTCGTCGTTCCGGACCGGCGGCGGCACCAGCTACTCCTAGTGCGTCCCGACGGTCATTTGGCTTGCCGGGCGCCGCTAAACCGACCAGACATCCCCGAGCGCTACCTTGACGAACTCACCCGGGTCTGACCCGCGGCCCACGCGAACGCGCTTAGCAGCAGCATGTGACCGGTCGGCGCCTCGCCGGGCCACCTGCATTCATCCTGTCACGGGCTTCGGTGGGGCTGGCGGGGTCGGTCTCGCTTGCGCGGATGGGAGGGAAGGCGACACGGCCCGTGCGGGACGGCGTGACCCGTCGCCTCGCTGCTGGGGAGAAGGAGGCAGGACCTCGGCTGGCGCGGGACCCGCATCGCGGTCGGCGCGGGGTACTCCGTGCGACGGTCGTCGGCGCGCTCCGTTTCGTTGCGGGGCGAGGCCGCGACGCGCGTCACGAGCACGCAGTGCCCAACCCGTGCGGTCGGTCCGACAACGGCGACATGAAACCAGGATGCTAGGGCCCTAAGACCTGGGTCCTGGGTGGCGCCGTCATGCTGCGGATCGCTCGCCGTGTGGGCGGCGGCGGAGGTGGGGGTTCTGGAGGGCGGGGGGCTGGTAGTCCTGGTCGAGCGCTCGGGCTCGGCGAGCAGCTTCGTATCGCTGGTGCCCGCGTGTGCGCGCTCGCCACCTCCTCCTCTGAGAACGCGCTTGACAGCCTCCGGCAAGTGCATTGGGCGCTTCAAGCACTAAAGATACGTCTCGACGAGAAACAGACCGGTCCGCGATAGCGGTCGAGCAGATGTGGAATGGCTATCGCCTGCTCGGCGTAACCGCGACCCGACGATGAGTTCTTGGGCATAGGTCGGTCCAAGGGGTTACGAGTCGCCCGGCCGTCGGTACCGTCGGGGGCGGAATCCACTGTCAAGAGGAGAGCCATGGACATCCACTTCCCTGGCGAGTCGGCGGAGTACCGGGCCGCGCGCGATCGGCTATTGGAGCGAGAGATCGAGCTGCGTCGGGCGATGGAGGCGGTCGCGGCCGCTCGGCGCGGACTCCCGCCCGGTGGTTCAGTGGAGATTGATTACGTCTTTCAAGGAGCGGGAGCGGGCGGGGCATCGAGCGATGTGCGCCTGTCGGAGTTGTTTGAGCCGGACAAGCACTCGCTGGTGATCTACAGCTTCATGTTCCCGCGCGACCCCAGCGATCTGACACCCGGTCCTCGCGACGGTGCGACGGCGCT
This sequence comes from uncultured Solirubrobacterales bacterium, assembly GCA_963834675.1. Lineage (GTDB taxonomy): Bacteria > Actinomycetota > Thermoleophilia > Solirubrobacterales > Solirubrobacteraceae > Palsa-465. The sequence continues at coordinate 62,380 of CAWICS010000004.1, read as the reverse complement.
GCTGCCCCTTGCCGACGGGCCGTGCCCATCGTGTACGGCGCTGCTTGACCAGCTCGAGGGGGCGGCAGAGCACGCGAGCCAGCACCTCAACTTTGCGGTCGTCGCCAAGGCACCGCTACCACGGATTACGGCGTTTGCCCGTGAGCGGGGATGGCTGCGGCTGCGGCTTCTGTCCTCAGCCGCGAACACATTCAACGCGGATTATTTCGCGGAGACTCCGGATGGGATCCAGCGGCCGATGCTGACCGTCTTTCACCGCGACGGCGGTGTGATTCGCCATTTCTGGAGCTCCGAACTGCTCTATGCGGCCTCGGATCCGGGACAGGAGCCACGCCACGTCGGCGCCCTCGAGCCGCTCTGGAACCTGTTCGATCTGACCCGGGAGGGCCGCCCGGCCGGGTGGGTTGAACAATTCAGCTATGCGTGAGCGCCCGGCGCGCAGCGGCGGCGTATCCGGTGGGGGCTGTGGGCGCCATTAGACTGACTGGCCCACAAGCGCGCTTTGCCTCGGCATCCGAACGGAGGTGCATCGGTGAGTGTCAGGACCGATTTCTGGAAGGGCGTCCCGGGCGGCGTCGACAGCGACGATTCGGGGCGGTTCGTGCGGCGCGACAGCATCTTCCGGCGCTGGGTGTCAAACGAGGCCGGCGCCGAGTTCCCGGCCGAGCCGGGCCGGTACCACCTCTACGTGTCGCTCGGCTGCCCGTGGGCAAACCGCACGGTCACGGTGCGCGCGTTGAAGGGGCTCGAGGAGGTCGTCGGGCTCTCCGTGGTCGATCCGATCCGCGATGACAAAGGCTGGGCGTTTCGCGAGGCCCCCGGCGCCACGGGCGATCCGATCAACGGCTTTGAGTATCTGTCGGAGGCCTACGAGCGCTCTTACCCGGGCTACGACGACCGCTACAGCGTTCCGGTCCTCTGGGACCGTGCGACCGGCCAGATCGTCAACAACGAGTCGTCCGAGATCATCGTGATGCTCGACGGGGCGTTCAACGAGTGGGCAGGGCATCCGGAGGTTGACCTCTATCCGGCGCACCTGCGCGCGGAGATCGACCCGATCAACGAGTGGGTGTACAGCGGTCTCAACAACGGCGTCTACCGCGCGGGCTTCGCCTCATCCCAGGACGCCTATAACGAGGCCGTCGGGCCGGTGTTCGAAACTCTTGACCGCATGGACGCGCTACTCGCGGAGCGCCGATACCTCGCCGGAGCGCAGCACACGCTGGCCGACTGGCGGGCGTTCCCCACGCTGATGCGCTTCGACCTCGTCTACCACGGCCTGTTTCGCTGTAACCGCCGGCGACTGATCGACTACGAGAACCTCTGGCCGTACCTGCGCGACCTCTACCAGACACCGGGCGTCGCGGCCACGGTCAACTTCGACCACTTCATCCGCGGCTACAACCTGAACCTGCCGCAGCTGAATCCGGCCGGCATCATCCCGATCGGGCCCGAGCTCGATTTCTGGGAGCCGCACGGCCGCGAAGGCCGCGGCGGCTGGACCGACCAGCGACGGGAGCGTCCCCATAGAACTTGAACTGGCACGCCAACTGATCGCCGGGGCACGCGCCTCAGGGGCAAGACGCGGGCTGAAGCCGCTGTCCGTCGTCGTGCTCGACGCCGGTGGGCAGGTCCGGGCCTTCGAGCGAGAGGACGGCGCCTCCAATGCCCGCTTCGAGATCGCCTTGGGGAAAGCGAACGGCGCGCTCGCGCTTGGAATGGGCTCCCGGGCGCTGATGGCACGAGCGGAGCAGCAGCCGTACTTCATCGGCGCCGTAGCGGGCGCCATCGGCGGTGCACTGGTGCCTGTCCCGGGCGGTGTGCTCGTGCAGTCGGCCGATGGCGAGGTGATCGGCGCAGTCGGCATCACCGGCGATACGTCAGATAACGACGAGGCCGCGGCGGTCGATGCGATCAATGCCGCCGGTCTGGTGGCGGTCATCGACTAGTCAATAGTCAGGATCTCGATGTATCCGTCCGTTCCATGCACGCGGATCCGCTGCCCATCCCGGATCAGGTTCGTCGCATGCTCAACTCCCACGACCGCCGGCAGCCCGTACTCGCGTGCGATTACCGCGCCGTGGGTCATCAGGCCCCCGACCTCCGTCACCAGGCCTTCGACCGCGAGAAACAGGGGTGTCCAGCTGGGATCGGTGTAGGTGGTGACGAGGATGTCGCCGGGTTCGAAGTCGGCCTGCGCGATGTCTCGGATGACGCGAGCGCGCCCTTCGATCGTCCCGGCGGAGACCGGTACGCCCACTAGGGCGCCTGCGGGGACATCGTCGCGTCGGTAGGCCCCGGCGATGACCTCGCCGTCTGACGTGAGCACGCGAGGCGGCGTGAGCGCCTGGTAGGAGCGAAACGCATCGTTGCGCTGGCGGAGCAGCTGCTGGTCCACGCGGCGGGTGCTGACGACCTCCTGGAACTCGTGAAAAGTGAGATAGAAGACGTCTTCCTTTTCACGAAGCACGCCTGCCTGCACGAGGCGGTCGGCCTCTTCCAGCAGCGCCTGCTTGTAGACGAAGTAGCGGCTGACGATCCCGTACTTGGGGTACTCGCGATAGCCACTGAAGGTCCGGACGCGGTCGATCATCCGCTTGGCCTCGTTGGCCTTCTTCACTCCGTCTTCCAAGGTGCGCAGGCGCTCCAGCAGCCGTTGTTCTTGGCCGCGCGCCGCCTGTCGCCCCTGCTCGAGGCGCCGCTTGGACTCACCGGGCGCGAAGTTCCTGACGTTGTCGAGGATCAATGGCAGGAGCGTGGTCGGGCGTTCGCTCCACCGCGGCCTGGTGATGTCGATTTCACCGACGCAGCGCATTCCGTACCTCTCGAGGTAGGTCCGGATCGCTTCCTGCGCTTCCCGCCCGCCCGCGACGTCCGCCACCCGGTCAAGGAACGCGTCGTCCTCGACGTTCTGCAGGAACTCCACCAGGTGCGGATGCGGCCGAATCACATCCGCGACGTCCAGCAACGCCAGCCCCATCTCAGACGTCACGTTGCCAGGGGCGAACAGCGAGAGCTGGTCGGCTGCGTTCTTCTCGCCCAGCCATGTCTCCAGCTGCTCGTTCAGCCACCACGTGGCCTGCATCCCCGCCATGATCGCCTGAAGGCTCAGCGGATCGCCCAGCACGCGCTTGTGCTCCTCGAAAGCCTCCAGCAGGAAGTCGAACAGCGGGGGTCCTGACTTCGTCTGGATGTCGCGCTTCAGGCCCGCGATCGAGGCCTCGTTGCGCTCGATCAGCCCGGTGACGATCGTCGGATCGGTGTCGATCTGAGCGGGCGCGCCGAAGACCACGGAGGGCCCGCCCGGGTCCTCCCCCGGGAGCGAGGGAAGGAAGTCGCTGCGCCCCACGATGGTGTGGAGCGCGTCCGCGATCAGCGGATCGCCGCGCCCCATTACCTCCAGGAGACCAGCCCGAGTCGTCGGCGAAGCCAGCCGCCCGGTGACGTCGACGAACAGCCTGCCACCGGCCTCGTGCATCGGCGCCATGGCCGTCAGCTGCCACACCGAGACCCCCAATGGCCTCATCGCCTCGGTCATCATCTGCTGGTGACCGACTGAGACGTAGACGTGGTTCTCTGAGTCGCCGGCAGCGGGGATCGGGAACAGCGTGGTGATCGGTCGGCTCTGGACGATCCAGAAGTCACCGTCGACCAGACACCATTCGATGTCCTGCGGGTGGCCGAAGCGCGTCTCGAGCTGCCGACCCAGTTGCACGAGGCGCAGGACCTGCGCGTCGGTGAGCGCCGGCTGCCTGGTGGCGACCGCCCTCGCGACAACCTCGCCCTCCCGCACCTTGAAGGTGTCCGCGTTCACCAGGCCAGACACCAGCGTCTCACCGAGGCCGAGGCTCGCCTCCACCGAGGCAACCTTTCGGTTCGAGGTGACGGGGTCGGCTGTGAACAGGATCCCGGCAGCCTGCGGGATGACCATCCGCTGCACGACCACGGCCATCTGGACCTCGCGGTGGTCGAAACCGTTCCGCAGGCGGTAGGTCACGGCCCGCTCGGTGAAGAGCGAGGACCAGCACAGGCTCACGTGCTGGAGGACGGCACCGGGGCCCACGACGTTCAGGTAGCTGTCGTGCTGGCCGGCAAAGGACACGGTCGGCAAGTCCTCCGCCGTCGCGCTGGACCGGACGGCGTAAGCGGCTTGTTCGCCGAGGCGAGTGAGCGGACGCGTGATCGCCGATGACAGATCCTGAGGGATGGGGATCCTTTGAAGGATCCGGCGGATCTCAGCGCTGAGCGCGCGTATCGCCTCGCGGTCGTCCGGGCTCACGCGCGCCAGCCGATCGAGCCGGTCGTCGATCCCCGGCGCTTGCGCCAGGATCCGCTGGAAAGCGTCCGTCGTCACGCAGTAACCAGGTGGCACACGGATGCCCGCGATCCGCGAGAGCTCCCCCAGGAGGGCCCCCTTGCCGCCAACGAGCGCAACCTGCGTCTGACCGATCTCCTCGAACTCCAACACGTCGTCCATCGGCTGATCTCCCTCCATTGGTTCCATCGCGCGGCGGGCGATTATGCGGCATGAATCAGAGGCTCATGAGAGCACTTTGTTCGGTATAAATTGGAGGTGGGGAGGGAGTGGACGCAGGGGGTCAGGCGGTCAGGACCTCGATGACCCGGTCGACATCGGTGGCGTCGTTGTAGACGTGCCAGGACGTGCGCAGCCGCCCGCCGCGGATAGCGGCGATGATCCCCGCGCGGCGAAGGCGTTCGGCGGCGTCGGGCAGCTCGACGCAGACGATCGCGCTGTCGGCTGATCCGAGGCCAAGCCCGGCGCGGAACCGATTGGCCAGCGCGAGGTCGTGATCGTGGATGGTGGCAACGCCGAGCTGCTCGATTACCTCGAGCGCCGGCAGGGTGCCGACCCAGGAGAACCAGGCCGGCGAGACATCGAGCCGCCGGGCGTCATGGGCGAGGCGTAGCGGGGGGCCGAAGTAGCTCCCGTGGACCTCATGACCCGCATACCAGCCCGCGCTGTGCGGCACCACGCGCTCGAGCAGCCGCTCGGACACGGTCAGAAAGGCACTGCCGCGCGGGGACATCACCCACTTGTACGCGCCACACACCAGAGCGTCGAAGCGCGTGGCGTCCAACGGCAGCCACCCGAGCGCCTGGGTGGCATCGCAGATGGTCATCGCGTCGTTGCTCGCGGCGGCGGCCAGAACGGCGTCGAGATCGACGAGCTCGCCGGTGCTCATCTGCACGGCGCTGAACGCCACCGCGTCGGCTCCCTCGGCGACCGCGTCGGCCAGCCGGGAGGGCGGGATGGTGCGCACTCGCAGGCGCTCTTGGACCAGCAGCGGGAAGAGCGTCGAGGTGAACTCGATGTCGGGCACCACGACCCGTGCACCAGGAGGCAGCGCGGTGACCACGCAGCCCACCAGCTCAGACACCGTCGAGCCGACGGCCACCCGCGCGACGTCGATTGAGACCAGTCGCGCAAATGCGGCGCGTGCGCCCTCCGTGCTCTGGCCCCAGTGCTCCCAGCTGGTCCGCCCGGCATGCCAGTCGCCAGCGCCGCTTGCAGCGCGTCCCATCCCGGCCGTGGCGGCAGGCCATAGCTGGCGGTGTCGCAGTAGACCCCGGCCGGCTCCCACAAGCCGCGGGCCTGTGCGATCGTCAACCCGTCCACGTGTCGAGCATTGCAGACCCAGGCACGAGAACACCTTGGCCACCGTAGCCCGCCGAAAGGTAGTGTGGCGGGATGAGAGTGCGCGTCGGGACGGCCGCGGGGGCCGTCGCGTGCGTAGCGACCTTCGTCGCCTCGGTCGCCTTTGGTGCGGTGCCCCGACCGCGAGGGCCGATATCCGAGCCCAGTGCGGTCAAGCTGGCGCACGGTCGCTGGAGGGTGCTGCCCCGTTCGCCGCTCGGCAGACGGGCCAACGGCACGGTCGTGTGGACGGGCCAAGAGCTGCTCGAGGCCGGCGGTGAGACCCCCGGCCGATCTGGTGACGGCGTCGGCGGGACTTTGCAGACGGGTGCGGCCGCATTCGATCCGGGCACCGGCACGTGGAGGACCATCGCCGCGCTGCCCAACACGTCGTTGGCGGTGAACGCGCTACCGGTCTGGACGGGTAGCGGACTGTTCTTGCTGGCCCAGGCGCAATCGCCGGCGGCGAGTTCGCCGGCGCGCGCCGCCGTCTATGACCCTGCCGCCGACAGCTGGAGCTCGACGCCTCCCGCGCCCGTCGACGCTCCATCGGCCGGAGGAGCTGCCGTGTGGAGCGGCGGCCGAGTGGTCATCGCGACGATCGCCGGGGACTTCGTCCATGCCACCAGGCTGGCCAGCGCTGCGTACGACCCGGCTGCCGGCGAGTGGTCCACCATTCCATTGACTCTTCCGTGCGGACATCGGGCGGTGGCGGTGGCGATGGTCGCAACCCGCAATACCGTGATCCTCTGGTCGTTGTGGAGCCGCTCGCAGGAGTACAGCCCGGGCAACGCCAAGATCTACTCTGGGATCGACGTGTTCCGGCTCGCGGGGCACCGGTGGAGCCGGCAGCGGGTTGGCTGGCCCCAGCACCGCACCGTGGATCAACCGCTGTTCACCGGCTCACGGATCCTGCTCGGCGCCAGCCAGATCTGGTGCGGCCTCTGTTCTCACCCTGCGCCAGTCGATACGAACGGCTGGGCCGCGGACCCCGTCACGCTTCGAGTGCGCGGGCTCCCGCATGGTCCGCTCGACGATCTTCAGCCGCAGATCCTGTGGAGCGGCGCCGCCGAGATCGCCCTGAACCCTGGCGGTGAGATTGCCGGCCCGCACGTCCGGGCGCGACCAGGCGACATCGCCATTCTAGATGTCCGCGCGAGGCACTGGTACCGCGGCCCGCGGGCCCTGTCGCACCTCGCGTTTGGGATGCCGGCCGTGTGGGATGGCTCGCACCTGCTGGCGCTGGCCGCCGACGGCCAGCTCCTCAGCTACGGCCGCTGACCATCCACCGGCGAACGATGCGCGTCACCTGACCGGCTTCAACGCCCGTGTTCGAGGGTATTCCCCTCTTATAACTCACACCCGGGGGAGGATCCGGTGATTGTTCTTGGCGTAATACTTCTCATCATTGGCTTTCTGGCCAAGGTCGCGATCTTGTGGACGATTGGCATCGTCCTCGTGGTGATCGGCCTGATTCTCGTGGTGCTCGGCATGATGGGACGTGCCGTCGGCGGTCGAGCGCACTACTTCTAGTCGGACACTCGATCATCGTCGTCGCAATGACGGACCCGCGACGGAGCAAGTCGCGGGCCGGGCATCGATTGCTGCGTGTGCCGAGGGCGTGTTGCAGCAGACGTGGCTCGCGCCCGACGCCGGCGGGCGCGTCGCTGGGTGCCGTTTGAGCTCATGAGCCGGAGTGAGGTGGTGGATCGCATCCGATCTGCGAGGCATGGACAGCTCACCGGGGATGGACTGCCACTGATGGACGGCGTCGAGCTGCCCGTCGGCCGGCGTGGCATCGCGTTCGGGACCTATGGACTGCACCGGGTCACCGCTCGGATCGACACGCGTAACGTCGCCTCCTTGCGGCTCGCCGAGCGCGTCGGAATGCCCCAAGAGGCCCACCTGGTGGAGAACGAGTGGTTCAAGGGCGCGTGGAGCGACGAGATCGACTACGCGATGCGCCAGCGCGGGTGGCTGAGCTCACGCGCGGCGTAGGCACGAGGCTAAGCGTCGTCGGCTGAGCGACTCAGCTCGGTGACATACCGCTGCTCGTTGACCGCGGCCGACTGCCGGAGAGCGTGTGCCGCGGCCAGAAACCGGCCGCGATCGTGCGCGGAACCCATCTCGAGCTCGTCAGCCATCCGTTCGAGGAGATCTGCAAACGAGTCTTCTGCCTTGGCCATCTCCCAGTGATCCCTGGCGGATGTGACTGCGGAGATGATCCGTTCCTGCTCGTCGCGGATCTCCGAGCGGAGGCGTTCGTCGCTCATCCGCACATCTTCCCCGATGCGCCTGCGCGTCCGCCACCCGGTCCGATTGGTGGCATTCCTGTGCGCTGCGGGTTAGCGTGGCTCGCGATGCCGAGCGCGAACCGCTGCCCAGAGTGTCGTGAGCCGATTCATCCGTTTGCCGCGACCTGCCCCTCATGCGGCACAGATCTCGATGCTCATCGCCGCCGGGCGGCCAGCCGGCCGCGGTGGCGGCAGGCCAAGGTCCCGCGCCTGACCAACGAGCGCACGGACCTGGTCGTGGTCGCGTTGGTCCTGCTGCTGCTCGCCCTCTTCGTGCCGCTCTTCGGCGCGCTTCTCGCCCTATTCATGATCTGGCAGTCGCACCACAACGGTCTGACCGCGCGACGAAACATCGCCATCGCCTGCGCGGCCATCGCCATATTCAACCTCGCGGCGCCGAGCGTCTTGCTCCCTCACCTGTTCTGAGCGACGATCTCCGCGCACCGATGAGTTCGAATCCCTCCGGCGGTCAGTTAGGCGAGCATTGCGGAGATCGATCGGAGGAACATGGCCAAGCTCAGGTTGGACATCTCGATGTCGCTCGACGGCTACGTCGCCGGGCCGGAACAAAGTGAGGAGAACCCGCTCGGCGTCGGCGGGCTCGAGCTTCACGAGTGGGTCTTTCCGCTCAAGGAGTTCCGCGAGATGCACGGGGGGGAGGGCGGCGAAAGCAACGCCAGCTCCGTCGTGCTACAGGAGCGCTGGGAGAACATCGGCGCGACGATCATGGGGCGGAACATGTTCGGGCCGATCCGCGGCCCGTGGCCGGACGAGGCATGGCGAGGCTGGTGGGGCGAGGACCCGCCGTACCACCATCCCGTGTTCGTTCTCACCCACCATCCGCGCGAACCGCTCCAGATGCAAGGGGGCACCACGTTTCACTTTGTCACCGACGGTATTGAGTCCGCGCTGGCGCAGGCCAAGGAAGCTGCTCAGGGCGAGGACGTCTGGCTCGCCGGCGGCGCGGCTGTCAGCAATCAGTACCTGGCCGCGGGACTGGTCGATGAGGTGGAACTCTCGATCGCCCCGGTGATTCTGGGCGCCGGTGAGCGACTGTTCGAGGGAATAACGCACGGCTCTCTCAAGCTCACGCCGATCCGCGCCGTGGACGCGCCTGGGGTTACGCACGTCAAGTATCAGGTCGGGTGAGCGCCGTCGAAACACAAAGTCTTCGGCGGGACTGGTCACCCAGGCGCTGGCCATCTACCACGAGGCACGATCAGGGCTCGTCGCCAACCCTCGCGACGCTCGTTCTGAGGTCGTAGCGCGCGTGCGTCGAATCGCGGAGCTCCTGGCGGCGTACGACGAGCAACTACGGACCGATGCCGAGACACCGAACGCGGTGGCGGTCGCGGCTCGGCCCGTTGCGGCTGGTGACGTTCGCCGGCGGACGCGGCTGCGTCACCTACCGGGATCGCGGGCACGCCCGATGCTCAGACGATCCGGCACTGGGTCAGGGAGACCGTCGTGCACTACCAGCGGGACCCGAGCATGGTCCGGGTATCGACGACCACGCCGTACCGGTGGCGCAAGCTACCCTCTGCCGACCCTTAGCAGAGGAGCGAGATGCAAGTAATCGGGGCCGGACTGCCACGGACGGCCACCACGACACAGATGATCGCGTTCGAGATGCTCGGCTTCGGCCGGTGCTATCACATGCGCGACCTCATGATGGACTTCGAGGCGGGGCTGCCGCTGTGGGAGGCGGTGGCCGAGGGCAGGCCCGATTGGGAGACGATCTTCGGGGATGCCAGGTCCTGCTGCGACTGGCCGACCGCGCGCTATTACAAGGAGCTGCTGGAGCACTACCCGGAGTCAAAGGTGGTGCTCAGCGTACGTCAGCCCGACGGCTGGATCAGGAGCATGCGCGACACCGTCTGGTCGATCTACTTCGGCGACTCAGTCATGCACCACGTGTGCGAGGCGCGTGCGGTGCTCGACCCGCTGTGGCGACGGTTCATGGACCTGATGATCCCCATGACCTGGGGAGAGGATGTGCTGGGACCGGCGGACTCGACCTTTGACGATCGCGCGTTTGCTGCGTCGATGCATCGCTGGAACGAGCGGGTCGAGCGCGAAGTCCCGGCTGATCGCCTGCTGGTGTGGGACCCGCACGACGGATGGGAACCGCTGTGTGCCTTCCTCGAGGTCGCCGTGCCGACAGAGCCGTTGCCGAACGCGAACGACACGGCGGCGTTCAAGGAGGGCGTCATCGGGGGCGCGCTGACCGTCCTGAACGAGTGGTGGGACCAGCGCGATCGTCCGACGGCCGGGCTGCACGCGGCCGCGGCCGAGTAGTGCCCCGCGTGCGTCGTTTCAACCTCCTGACCGGCGAGCTTCCCGTACAGCAAGACCGCCCCGGGTACGCCTGGTGCGGCCGTCGTGGGGTGGCGGGCGACTCCGGCCTGAGGTGGCTCGGGGCCAGCGTCTACGAGCTGCCCGATGGTCAGTCGGCTTTTCCGTACCACTACCACCACGGGGTCGAGGAGTGGCTCTATGTGGTGGCGGGCGCACCGACGCTGCGCGATCCGGGCGGGGAGCGCGAGCTCTCGCCCGGCGATCTGGTCTGCTTTCCCAGCGGTCCGGATGGCGCCCACGCGGTCCGCGGACCCGGCCGGGTGGTGCTGTTCTCGGGGGTGCCGTCGACCGGCCCGGCGTCGGTGTCCGTCTATCCGGACTCGGACAAGGTTGGCGTGCGGCCGCCCGGGGGTGGGCCCGACCGGCTGAACTTCCGCCGTGGCGACGCAGTCGACTACTGGGAGGGGGAATGACCGCGACGGCGCGGCCGGAAGTCAACGCGGCGTTGATCGAGGTCGTGGCCGACAGCGGGTTTCCCGCCGGGTTTCGCACGCGCTACCGACAGCTGGGGCCGCTCCTCGGCGCCGAGCTCCTCGGCGCGACCGTCTACGAACTCGAGCCCGGCGAACGCAACGGCCCGTACCACTACGAGATCGGTAACGAGGAGTGCCTGCTCGTGCTGTCGGGCACGCCCACGCTGCGCCACCCGGAAGGCCGCGACGTGCTGCAGGTCGGGGACATGGTCATGTTTCCCGAGGGCACCGACGGCGCCCATCAGCTGATCAACGAGTCCTCGACGATCGCTCGGGTTCTGATCCTGTCGACAATGAGAGAGCCGTACGGCTGCTTGTATCCGGACAGCGGCAAGGTCTCGACGTTCGCCGGCGTCTTCCCGATCGACGCGACGGTCGACTACTGGGACGGCGAATCGGCGGACTGATCGCCGGTCAGGCGGTCACTCTGGCCCGCAGCAGTTCGACGATCCGATCGGTGTCGCCCTGCTTCTTGACCACGCGCGGGACGTCCATCGACCGGGCTGAGCCGTCAGCGTCCCGAGCAGCCAACACGTCCGACCAAAAACGGCCCGCCAGATGGCGGGCCGCAATCGGTTGAAACTCGTGCCGCTTAGATCGTCTGAACGTTCTTAGCTGCCGGGCCCTTGGGGCCCTGCTCAGCGTCGAAGGAGACCTTCGCGCCCTCGGCGAGCGACTTGAAGCCGCCGCCGGAGATCGCCGAGTGGTGCACGAACAGGTCCTTGCCCTGGTCATCGGGGGTGATGAAGCCAAAGCCCTTCTCGTCGCTGAACCACTTCACGGTTCCGGTTGCCATCTGTCCCTCCTGGGAGATTTGTGTGCTGCGAAACGCGGGAGGTGCTGAAGGCAACTACTACGGAACGCTGGCACTGCTTTGCCGGGCGGACTTGCCCGACCCTGGACAGAAGTGTAGCCGGGGCGATGAGTTCAAGCACGCCGGCGGTCTCTGGGTGATCCGGCCGCCACCTACGACGGGAGAAGACGAGATGTGGGCGCCGGCCTCGATCCCCGTGTTGCGCGACGGGGATCGGGTGATCGGCGAGACGTCGATCATCATCGAGCACGTCGCCGGGGCCCGGTTGGTGCCCTCGCTGGACGCTCGGCTGTGGGACCGCATCTGCGACCAATATGTCTCCGACGCCGTTCAGGCGGTCGTTTTGGACACGGTCGGCGGGCGCTTCGACGACCGCGCGGTTCAGCCGGCGCGGGACCGGCTCGAGATGGCCTACGGAATGATCGAGACCCAGCTGCCCGGGCACGAGTTCCTCGCCGGCGACGCGTTCACGATGGCCGACTGCGCGGCCGCGCCCGGCCTCTTCTATGCCTTGGCCATTCATCCATAGGACGAGGGCGACCATCCGGAGCTCACCCGGTACTACCGGGCGCTGGCTGACCGGCCGGCATTCCCCACGGTCATCGCCAACGCCCGGCCCTACCGTCATCTGTTTCCGCTGCCCTTGCCGGCCGATTTCGACCGCTACCACTGACGGCGGCCTCCGTCAACCCGCCGACCTGCGACGGACTAGCGGCCCTCTCGGAGCTGTAGCCGGTTGCCGTCGGGGTCCTGGAACTGCGCGACGTAGCCCCATGGGAACTCGAGCACGTCCGACAGGAATTCGACGCCGCGCGACTTCAGCTCGTCGGCCGACGTGCGGCAATCGTCGGTCTCGATCGTGATCGAGGCCGGGGGCCGGCCCATCGCCGGCTGGGCCTCGCCCGGCGTCCCAGGCCAGAGAACCAGCTGGAAGTCGTCCCCTTTGACGCCGACGGTGATGAACCGCGGTCCGTCGGGGGTGGGATTCTCAACGCGCTTCTCCAGCCCGAGGACGTTGGTGTAGAAGTCGAGCGCCCGGTCCTGGTCGCTGACGAGCACGCTGGTGTAGAAGACCTTCTCAAGCATTGCGTTCCTCCAGTCGTCGTAGTCACTACTGCCATGACAACCGGCGAGCCGCAAACGTGACAGCAAAAATCGGTGGCGCGTTCAAGTGGTCGGCGAGCCTGGCGAGCTCGAGCCGCTCAGCGGGCGCCGCGCCGGGGTGATGATCCCGGCTTCGTAGGCCAGGACGACCGCCTGCACGCGACGTGCAACATCCCTCAGCCATCGTGCTTGGATACCTGCCGGGCGGACGCGCGAGGCACCGTCGCCGAGCTGCGGCACCGTCCTCAACCAGCCCTGCCGGGCCAACCAGACGCCTGTCCCGCCCGGGGCGATGACCATCGGATAGCCGCTTGTACATCGAGCACGTTGCTCTCATCGTTGAGGATTACGACCAGGCGATCGAGTTCTTCGTCGGGGTCCTCGGGTTTGAGCTGGTGGAGGACTCGCCCGCTCCCACCACCCGCGACGGCCGTCCGAAGCGATGGGTGGTCGTGCGACCGGCTGGCGCGAGGACCGGGCTGTTGCTCGCCAAGGCGGATGGCGAGCGGGAGGAGCGAGCGGCCGGTGACCAGTTCGCCGGGCGCGTGGGACTGTTCCTGCGCGTCGAGGAGTTCCAGTCATCGTATGACCGGATGCGGGAGGCCGGCGTCGAGTTCGTCGGCGAGCCGCGGGACGAGCCGTATGGGCGGTTTGCGGTGTTTCTCGACGTCGCCGGGAACCGCTGGGATCTCCTCGGGCCGCTCTCAGGCTCCGGCTCCTAAGCGGCGCGCGTGTAGACCTGCACCTGGACGCCGTCGGGACCGACGGTCCGGCTCTCGGCCAGCTTCAGCTTCAGGCGATCGACGCTCTGGGGGAAGAGGCGCTTTCCGCGCCCGAGGATCGTCGGGAAGACCATCAGGCGGAGCTCGTCGACCAGATCCGCGGCGAGCAGGGCTCCAACGAGCATGCCGCTTCCGGCGACGAGGATCGTCCCGTCGGTGGCGTCCTTTAGCTTGGACACGCCTTCGACGGGGTCGCCCGAGATCACCGTCGTGTTCTGCCACTCCGGATCGGTGAGCGTGCTCGAGACCACGTACTTGCGGCCATTGTTGATCTTGTCGGCGAAAGGTCCCTCGACCGTAGGCCAGGCCGCCGCGAAACCCTCGTAGGTCCGCCGGCCGAGCAGCTGGACGTCGGCCTCCATCAGCTCGTCGATCTTGAACTTGTCGCCGTCCTCGCCGCGGTTGTACTCAAACGTCCAGCCGCCGTGCTCGTAGGTCTCGGCTCCGCCTGGATCCTCGAACACGCCATCGATCGACACGAACTCGGTAACCACCAGCTTGCCCATCGTCGCTCTCCTTTTCACTCAAGCCGTTTGACCCGACAGACCGTCGGGCGCCGCTGAACTCATCGCGTGAGCAGTCGTTGCTGTAGATCGCGCAGCTCTGGTGTGGGGGTGGCTCCGAGCTCGTCACGCAGGCGCTGGCGGAGCTGCTCGTAGACGCGCAGCGCTTCGGCTCCGTTGCCACGGGCTGAGAGGATCCGCATCAATAGCGCGTGCGCGCGCTCTCGGTACGGGGCGAGCACGACGAGTTCGCGCGCGGCCCGTTCGCCGGGGGCGAGCTCAGAGCCGCCCACACCGAGCCCGACCGCGGCGTAGCACTCGAGCGCGGCGATGTGAATTTCCATCAGCCGCTGGCGGAACTCGTCGGCCCATGGGAGGTCCTCGTGCGGGAGAAATCCACGGCGCGCGGTGAACATCGCCACGAGCGACGGGCCCCAGCCGCGGGCCCAATCCTGTTGCGCGACCGCTGCCTCCGCGCGATGGATCGCCTCCTCGGCCGCTTCGAGGTCGACCCACGCGTCATGGGGCAGGCGGAGCTTCACGTCGCCCCGACCGGACAGGACGTCCGAGCCGAGGACCGAACGCAAGCGCGAGAGGAGCGCGCTGAGCGCGCTGTCCGCCCCGGCGGGCGCGCGGTAGGGCCACAGCGCTTCGATCAGCCGGTCGCGCGAGGACGGAAGCGCGCGGGTGACCGTTAGGTATGTGAACAGCACCCGGGCCTGCCCGCCCGGGAGCTTGGGCGTCAGCTCGCGGCCCTCGAGCTCGACGGCGAGCTGTCCGCAGAGCTGGATGCGAGTCGATGGGTTGTCGGCCAAGGTTGGTGCAAGGAGAATCGCAGAAGCGTGCAAACCGGCGGGCTTAATGTCGCGCCCACGAAAACAGGAGATGGTCATGGCGAAGGTCATCCGGTGCGAATGTGGGTTCCTCGGACGTGGCAACACGGTGGACGAGGCGGCGACGGCGATCGAGGCGCACATGCGCGACGATCACCCGGAGCTGGTGGGCAAGGTCACCCGGGCGGACCTGATCGCGATGGCCGAGGAGGCGTAGCCGCCGCCGAGAAGTCCGGCGGTGGCGCTCGGAAAGGAGCGCATCATGGGACCGACACCGCCGGAGCTTCAGATACCCGATGGGCCGCTGGTCACCGGCGAGTGGCTGGCCGGCAATCTCGGCCATCCGCGGCTGAGGGTGCTCGACGTACGGGGGCGCCACCCCTCCTCGTCGCTGCCGCACGCCAAGCACGCCGAGTACACCGCGGGACACATCCCGGGCGCGGTATTTGTCGACTGGGAGCACGACTTCATCGACACCGGGGACCCCGTGCCGGTGCAGATCGCAAGCCCGCGTGAGTTTGCCGCACGCGCCGGCGAGCTCGGGATCGGCGACGACGACCTCCTCGTCACCTACGACGACTACTACGGGATCTTCGCGGCCCGCGTCGCGTGGGCATTTCGCTATTACGGCGCCGAAGCCCGGGTACTGGACGGCGGTTGGACCTCTTGGCAGGAGGAGGGACGCCCGGTCGGCGCCGGCGCGACCGAGCCGCGGCAGGGGACCTTCACTGCACGAGTCAGGCCTCGGCTGCGTCGATCGCTCACCGAGGTTGCGCAGGCAAGCGCTCGGGGCGCGGTGCTGATCGACGCGCGGCCGCGTCATTTGTTCCTCGGCCAGCCGGGGGTGGCGAACACCGGCCACATCCCCGGCGCGCGCTGCCTCCCGTACCAGGAGCTGGTCGACGGCGCAACCGGCCTGTGGGCCGCGCCCGATGCGGTGAGACGGCTGGCTCTGGGCGCCGGGATCGATCCCGCGCAGCCACCGTCCGAGCTGATCGCCACCTGCGGCAGCGGGGTATCGGCGACCGTTGCGCTCATGTCGCTCGAGCGGATCGGGGTCCATTGCGACGGGGTGTACGACGGCTCGTTCAACGAGTGGGGCGCTGATCCGGACCGGCCGGTCGCCTACGGCGCCGCCCTGTAGTCGAGATCATGAGGACCGGAAGGAGCAAGAACATGGCCGTTACGACATCGACCCCCGTGGAGACCCTGAAGTCGGCGCTGCGGGGCGAGCTGATCGACCCGACCCATCCCGGCTACGAGCCGGCACGCGCCGTGTACAACGCGATGATCGACAGGCACCCGGCGCTGATCGCGCGGTGTGTGGACGTCGCCGACGTGATCGCCTGCGTGCGATACGCAGCGAAGGAGGGAGTCGAGCTTGCCGTACGCGGCGGCGGGCACAACGGCGGCGGCCTCGGCACCGTCGACCATGGTCTGGTGATCGACCTCTCGCCAATGCACGGTGTCCGCGTTGACCGGGATCAGGGGACGGCGACCGTCGCGGGCGGGACAACCCTTGGCGAGCTGGACCACGCCACTCATCCGTTCGGCCTGGCGGTTCCATCCGGGATCATCTCGACAACCGGGGTCGGCGGACTGACCCTGGGCGGAGGCCTCGGCTACCTGACTCGCAAGCATGGGCTGGCGATCGACAACCTGATGGAGGCCGACGTGGTGCTGGCTGACGGCAGCCTGATCCGGGCCAGCGAGCGGGAGCACCCCGACCTGTTCTGGGCGCTCCGCGGAGGGGGCGGGAACTTCGGCATCGTCACCTCGTTCACGTTCCAGGGCCGGCCGGTGGCGACCGTGGTCGGCGGGCCGATGCTGTGGCCACTCGAACAGGCTGCCGACGTGCTGGCGTTCTATGCCGACTTCATTGCGCGGGCGCCGGATGAGCTCGGCGGCTTCTTTGCCTTCCTCACCGTACCGCCGGGTCCGCCTTTCCCGCCCGAGCTGCACTTGAACAAGATGTGCGGCGTGGTGTGGTGCCACATCGGCTCCGCGCTGGAAGCGCAGGCGGCACTCGAGCCTGTGCGCAGCGCATTCCCACCCGCCCTCGACGGGGTGGTGGAGATGCCACTGCCCGCGCTTCAGTCCGCGTTCGACGCGCTCTATCCCAAAGGAGAGCAGTGGTACTGGCGCGCCGACTTCGTCGAGAGCATCCCGGCCGAAGCCATCGAAGCGCATATTCACCACGCGAGCGAACTTCCGACGATGAAGTCGACCATGCACCTGTATCCGATCGACGGCGCCGCCGGCCGGGTGCCCTCTGACGCCACCGCCTGGAGCTACCGCCACGCACGTTGGGCACAGGTCATCGTCGGAGTCGATCCGGATCCCGCCAACGCGACCAGGATCCGCGACTGGACGGTCGACTACTGGCAGGCGCTTCACCCGTACTCGCTGGGCGGCGCGTACACCAACTTCCTCATGGACGAGGGAGAGGACCGGGTCAAGGCCAGCTACGGCGCCAACTACGAGCGTCTTGCCGAGATCAAGGCCACCTACGACCCGGGCAACCTGTTCCACATCAACGAGAACATCAGACCCGCGACCCGCAGCTGACCCCAGGCGCCCGGCTTACGCAGCTGGACTGTCAATATGACCGCGTGGCGACGCCGATCGAGATAACGCCAATCGGGGTGGTGCGATCGACGCTGCGCGACCGTCACGCCGCGCCCCGCCAGGCCTTCGAGGGCGCGCCCGAGGCGACACTCGAAATCGACCCTGAATTCGCGCCGGCCCTGGACCGGGTGACCGCCGGCACCGACCTGATCGTTGTCACCTGGCTCCACGAGGCCGACCGGACGGCCCTGCGGGTTCATCCCAGGGACGACGAACGCATCCCGCTCACTGGGGTGTTCGCCACGCGCTCGTCGGACCGACCGAACCCGGTCGGGCTTCATCGCGTAACCGTGATCGGGATCGATTCTCCCGCCAGCGTCCGCGTGGAGGCGCTCGAGGCGATCGACGGCACGCCGATCCTCGACCTGAAGGTCGCGATGCCGGAGTCGCCGGACGCGTAGCTGGCGCGCTATCGCCGTCGGGCTGGGACGGCCCGGGGCCTCTGCGACCCCGCTAGCGATCGCCTGACCGATTCCGGACAGCCCAAGGGCCATCGCTGGTGTTTAAGCGGCCCGTCGCTGCGGAAGACTACGCTCGGAGACTGTGCGGGGGCCCCGATGCGCGGCGGTTCGACGGCAGATTGGATGCATGCCAAACCTCTCCAAGGAGCAAGGCATGACCACCTCGACTCTGACCAACGAAATGTCCGTCCTGTCCCGGGACGAGTGCCTGCGGCTGCTGGCTTCTCACCACTTCGGCCGGCTGGCGGTGACCATGGAGACGCCGGTCATCCGACCAGTGAACTACGTGTTCGACGAGCGATCGCAGTCGGTCGTGTTTCGAACCGCGGCCGGCTCCAAATTCCATGCTCTGCTGCTGCGGGGCAATGCCGCGTTCGAGATAGACGGGATCGAGCCGGGATCGCGGACCGGGTGGAGCGTGATCATCATCGGCGCGACCGAGGAGGTGAGGAGTCCCAGCGAGATCCGCCGGCTCGACCACCTCGACCTCGATGATTGGGCACCGGGACCCAAACCCCACTGGATGCGGATCCGGGCCGGGACCGTGACCGGGCGTCGCCTCGTGGCGAGGAGCTAGTGCCCCGGGTCAGAAGTTCGCGTGCATTCGAGGCCCCCCTGGCGGCGCCGGGCAGCGTCCTCGTCACCTCGCGTAGCTCTGCTACGCGTCGGCTCCTGCGTCCTTGCCCGGCATCCACCAGTGGCACCTCTCGGTGCTCACGAACCTCTGACTCGCGACACTGGGCCGGCCCGATACGGCTACGTAGTTTTGTGCAGCGACAGGGGGAGGCCCCCGGGTGGCGGTGCCTCGGCCGCCGCCTAGGTTGTTCGCATGAACTCACCGACTCCCTCAACATCACCGTTTAGAACCCTGATCGCCGGCGGCGGCGTTGCCGCGCTCGAGGCCGCCCTCGCCCTCCGCGACCTGGCCGGCGACCGCGTCAGCATCACGCTCCTGGCGCCCGATCCCGACTTCGCCTACCGGCCGATGCGGGTGCGCGAGCCGTTCGGCTACAGCCTGGCGAAGACCTACCGGCTCGAGGAGATCGCCCGGGACACCGGCGCCGAGTTCCTCCAGGACGCGTTCAAGCGGCTCGACGCCGAGCACTCGACCGTCCACACCGAGCAGGGGACCGCGCTTGAGTACGACGCGCTGGTGCTCGCCCTCGGGGCGCGGCTGCAACCCGCGTTCAGCCACGGGCTGACCATCGACGACCGGCGGATCGACGAGCAACTGCACGGTCTCATACAGGATGTCGAGGGCGGCTACTTCCGCTCGCTCGCGTTCGTGGCCCCGTCGCCGATGCCTTGGCCGCTGCCGATCTACGAGCTGGCTCTGATGACCGCCGGACGCGCCTACGCCATGAACACCGAACTCGCGGTCACGATCGTCACCCCCGAGGAGGCACCGCTGGCTGCGTTCGGCTCGGCGGTCAGCGAAACCGTCAGCCGGCTGCTGGGCAGTCACGGGATCGAGACGATCCTGTCCGCGCACAGCGAGATCCCCGAGCCGGGCCACGTGGCGATCCATCCGGGCGAGCGCAGCCTGCGCGTCGATCGAATCGTCGCCTTGCCCCAGCTGCTCGGTCCTTGCGTGCCCGGAGTCCCCGGTGGCGCGAAGGGCGGCTTCATCCCGGTCGACGCCCACTGCGCAGTTCCGCATCTGGCGCGGGTGTGGGCGGCCGGTGACGCCACCGATTTTCCGATCAAGCACGGCGGCATCGCCGCCCAACAGGCCGACACCGCCGCCGAGTCGATCGCGGCCCTGGCCGGCGCCGGGGTCGAGCCCCAGCCGTTCCGGCCCGAGCTCCACTCGATCCTGCTGGGTGCGGACGCGCCCGTGTACCTGAGCGGGCACGTAACCGGTGGACACGGTTCGGCCTCTGAGATCGGAGACACCCCGACGTGGTCACCGCCGAGCAAGATCGCGGCCCGATATCTGGCGGCGTATCTCGGCTCCCGCGACCACGCCACAGTAGTAGCGTGACTGGGATGGCGCCGGATGACGGCACGACGATCCGGATCGTGATCGCCGACGATCACGCCGTGGTCCGCCGCGGGCTCCGGCAGGTGCTCGATACCGAGCCCGGCTTCGAGGTCGTGGCCGAGGCCGCCAACGTGGACGATGCGCGGCGCTACGTGCGCGGGCATCGTGCCCGCGTGCTCGTGCTCGACCTGAACATGCCCGGAGGGTCCAGCCTGGGGCACATCCCGACCATCCGGACCGAGTTCCCGGACACGCAGATCGTCGTCCTGACCATGCAGAACGAACCCGCTTATGCACGCCAGGCCCTGAGTGCGGGCGCGCTCGGCTACGTGCTCAAGGAGGCCGCCGAGGAGGAGTTGGTCGAGGCGATCAGGCGCGCGGCGGTCGGCGATACGTACTTGAACCCTCGCCTCGGCGCCCGCGTGGCCGCCGAGCCGCCGCCGGGACCGCCGGACGGTCTGTCCGAGCGAGAGGTCGATGTGCTGCGCCTGATCGCGCTCGGGCACACCAACGCCGAGATCGGCGAGAACCTGCACCTGTCAGTTCGCACGGTCGAGACCCACCGCGCCCACATCCAGCAGAAGCTGGGCTTGGACACGCGGTCGGATCTCGTCCGCTACGCGCTCGAGCACAAGCTGGTCGAGATATGAATCCATGACCACGACCGCAAGCTCGGGACACGAAGGGCCGCTGTCGGCGGAGGAGCTGGCGACGATCCACGCCTGGTGGCGCGCGGCCAACTACCTCTCGGTGGGACAGATCTATCTGCTCGACAATCCGCTTCTGCGCGAGCCGCTGACGCCGGAGCACGTCAAGCCCAGGCTCCTCGGGCACTGGGGGACGACCCCGGGGCTCAACTTCATCTATGCGCACATGAACCGCGCCATCAGGGCTCGCGGGGTGAGCGTGATCTATGTGACCGGCCCAGGCCACGGCGGGCCCGGGCTGGTGGCCAGCGCCTATCTCGATGGCACCTACAGCGAGGTCTATCCGCAAATAGCTCGTAACGAGGAGGGGCTGCGCCGGCTGTGTCGGCAGTTCTCGTTTCCGGGCGGGATCCCCAGCCACGTCGCGCCCGAGACGCCGGGATCGATCCACGAGGGAGGCGAGCTCGGCTATTCGCTCCTGCACGCTTACGGGGCAGTGTTCGACAATCCCGGTCTGGTGGCGCTGTGCGTGGTGGGAGACGGGGAGGCCGAGACGGGGCCGCTGGCGGCCAGCTGGCACTCGAACAAGTTCCTCAACCCGGCGCGCGACGGCGCCGTTCTGCCCGTTCTTCACCTGAACGGCTACAAGATCGCCAATCCCACGGTGCTGGCCAGGATCGAGCCCGCCGAGCTCCGGGCGCTGCTCGAGGGCTACGGCTACGCGCCGCGGTTCGTGGAGGGCGCCGAGCCCGAGGAGATGCATCAACTGATGGCCGCGACCCTCGACGAGGTGCTCGACGAGATCGCCGACATCCAGCGACGCGCGCGCGGCGATGGACTGCGTCCGTCCCGGCCGCGCTGGCCGATGATCGTGCTGCGCACGCCCAAGGGATGGACGGGGCCAAAGGAGGTCGACGGCCTGCCGGCCGAGGGTTCGTTCCGGTCGCATCAGGTGCCCTTGGCGGGGATGCGGACGAATCCCGAGCACCTGGCCCAGCTCGAGGAGTGGATGCGCTCGTACCGGCCCGAGGAGCTGTTCGACGAAGCGGGAGCGGTCCGTGCCGAGGTCACCCGCCTCGCCCCGGAAGGCGATCTGCGCATGAGCGCCAACCCGCATGCCAACGGCGGGCTGCTCCTACGTGAGCTGGAGCTCCCCGACTTCCGCGACTACGCGGTCGAGGTGAGCGCGCAGGCCCAGAGCTCGAGCGAGGCGACCCGGGTGCTGGGTGGCTGGTTGCGCGACGTGATGCGGGCCAACGCCGACCGGTTCCGGATCATGGGGCCCGACGAGACGGCATCGAACCGGCTCAGCGCCGTGTTCGAGACCACCGACCGCGTCTGGGAGGCAGAGCTGCTCCCGACCGACGATCACCTCTCGCCCGACGGGCGAGTGATGGAGGTGCTGTCCGAGCACCTGTGCCAGGGCTGGCTCGAGGGCTATCTGCTCACCGGCCGGCACGGTCTGTTCAACTGCTACGAGGCGTTCATCCACATCGTCGACTCGATGTTCAATCAGCACGCCAAGTGGATCAAGGTCACCGATCGGATTCCGTGGCGTCGCCCGATCGCCTCGCTGAACTATCTGCTGTCCAGCCACGTCTGGCGCCAGGACCACAACGGCTTCTCCCACCAGGATCCGGGGTTCATCGACCACGTCGTCAACAAGAAAGCCGAGGTCATCCGCGTTTACCTGCCGCCGGATACGAACTGCCTGCTATCCGTCGGCGACCACTGTCTGCGCAGCCGCAACTACGTGAACGTGATCGTCGCCGGCAAGCAGCCCGCGCTGAACTACCTCACGATGGAGCAGGCGGTCGCCCACTGCACTCGCGGCCTCGGCATCTGGGAATGGGCCTCCAACGATCAGGGGGACGAGCCCGACGTGGTCCTGGCCTGCGCGGGCGACATCCCGACGTTGGAAACCGTGTCGGCCGCGGCGATTCTGCGCGAGCGGCTGCCGGATCTGCGCGTCCGGGTGATCAACGTGGTCGACCTGATGCGCCTGGAGCCGGAGTCGGAGCACCCGCACGGGATGCCGGACAGTGAATTCAATGCACTGTTCACCCTGGACCGGCCGGTGATCTTCGCGTACCACGGTTACCCATGGCTGATCCACCGGCTCACCTACCGGCGAGCCAACCACCACAATCTGCACGTGCGCGGGTATAAGGAGGAGGGCACCACCACCACGCCGTTCGACATGGTCATGCTGAACGACCTCGACCGCTTTCACCTGGTCATGGACGTCATCGATCGGGTGCCCGGGCTCGGCGAGCGTGCCGCCCATCTGCGCCAGGACATGGTCGACGAGCGGCTGCGACACCGCGCGTACACCCGCGAGACCGGAGACGACTCACCCGACGTGCGCCACTGGACCTGGCCAGGGAAGCGGTCCTAGGCGGAGCTCGGGGCGTCCGCCGGTGCGTGTCCTGGTCGTCAACGCCGGCTCGAGCAGCCTGAAGCTGAGCCTGATCGACGCGCACGACTCCACGGTGGCGGCGCGCGAGCTGGCCGCCCCGCAGGCCACCGTCGATGAAGGCGAGCTCCGCGCGGCGATCGCCGCCGGGCTGGGCGAGGTCGACGTGGTCGGACATCGGATCGTGCACGGCGGCGAGCGCTATCGCGAGCCGGTCCTGATCGACGGCAACGTCAGGGCCGGCCTGCGCGATCTGGTCGCGCTGGCTCCGCTTCACCAGCCCAAGTCGCTGGCGGCCCTCGACGCGGTGACGTCTGCCCTTCCCGGGCTCCCCGCGGTGGCCTGCTTCGACACCGCTTTCCACGCCACGCTCCCGCCCTCCGCCCGCACCTACGCCCTACCGGCGGCCTGGCGCCAGCGCTGGGGCCTGCGCCGGTACGGCTTCCATGGGCTCTCCCACGCCTGGGTGGCGCGGCGCGCCCCCGAACTGCTCGGCGGCGAGCCCGCACGCCCGCGGATCGTCAGCTGCCACCTGGGGGCAGGCGCTTCGGTATGCGCGATCCAGGACGGACGCAGCCTCGACACGACGATGGGCTTCACGCCGCTCGAAGGCCTGGTGATGGCCACCCGCTCGGGCAGCGTGGACCCCGGTCTGCTCCTGTGGCTAATGGAGCAGACCGGCATGGCCGAGCTCGAGCTCGCCCGTGCGCTCGAGCACGAATCGGGGTTGCTCGGCCTCGCGGGCAGCGCGGACATGCGCGAGATCCTGGCTCGGGCTGGTGGCGGCGAGGCATCGGCGCAGCTCGCGCTCGACGTCTATGTCCACCGGTTGCGAGCGGAGATCGCGAGCATGGCGGCGGCGATCGGGGGACTGGATGCGCTGGTGTTCACCGGCGGGGTGGGTGAGCGTGCCCCGGAGATCCGGTCGCGCGCCGTGGGCGGGCTGCAATTCCTCGGTCTGGCCGTCGACGATCACCTGAACGCCGGCGACGCGGCGGATCGTGAGATCACGGGCGCAGGGGCCCGTGCGCGAGTGCTCGTGATCCAAGCCCGCGAGGACCTCGAGATCGCACGGCAGGCGCGAGCCGTTCAGCGCGCTGCTTGACGCGGGTACTTTGTTGGCTCCCAGCCCATGACCGCGCCACCGGAAGAGGACAAGCTCCGCCGCCTGCTCGACGTGGGGAGGACGCTCGTGTCGGAGCTCGACACCGAAGCGGTACTCCAGGGAATCCTCGACGAAGCGCGGGCGATCACCGGCGCCCGCTATGTGGCGGTCGGCGTGCTCGACGAGCAGCGCGTTGAGCTCGAACGATTCCTGACCTCCGGGATCGACGCGGTCACCTACCGCGCGATCGGCGAGCTGCCCCACGGGCGCGGGGTGCTGGGAGTGCTGATCGAGGATCCTCGTCCGCTCCGCCTGGCCGACGTCGGTCGCTATCCGCAGAGCTTCGGGTTCCCGGCGGAGCACCCGTTGATGAAGACATTTCTGGGTGTGCCCATCCTGATTCGCGGACAGGCGTGGGGGAATCTGTACCTGACCGAGAAACAGGGCGGCGGCGAGTTCACCGACGCCGACGAGGAGGCCGCGGTCGTGCTGGCCCAGTGGGCCGCGACCGCGATCGAGAACGCCCGTCTGTACGAGTCGAGCGAGCGCCGCCGCGAGGAAGCCGAGCGGGCGGTGCTCGGCCTCCAGGCCGCCCGGGACATCGCGGACGCGATCGCGGGAGTCGGGGAGCTGGACCGAGTGCTCGAGCTGATCGTCAAGCGCGGACGCGCTCTAGTCGACGCGCGTGCCGTGCTGATCATGCTCCGGGACGGCGAGGAGCTCGTCATCGCGGCCAGCGCGGGCCACGTCGCCGGCGCCCCCGGCCACAGAATCCCGATCTCGGCCTCGACATCCGGCCTGGTGCTCGAGCGTGAACGTCCCGAACGGATCTCCGACGCCTCCCGGCTGCGGATCTCGGCAGACCGGCTTGGGGTTCCGGGCGCGCACACCGCGCTGCTCGTTCCAATGCTTCACCGCGGGATGGGCGTCGGAGTGCTGGCTGCGTTCGACCACGGTCAGGAGGGGGAAGCGTTCAGCCTCGAGGACGAGCAGCTGCTGCGAACGTTCGCTTCCTCCGCCGCCAACGCGGTGACGATCCACCGCAGTGTCGAGGCGGACCGCCTGCGGAGCGCGATCACCGCGGCCGACGCCGAGCGTCGGCGCTGGGCGCGCGAGCTCCATGACCAGACCCTCCAGGCCCTCGGCGGCCTGCGGGTATTGCTCGCCTCGGCGCAGCGCCGAAACGAAGCGATCGCCAGCGAGCCCGCGATCCGTCAGGCGATCGGAGACATCGAGCTGGAGATCGAGAACCTTCGTGCGATCATCACCGACTTACGCCCGTCGATGCTCGACGACCTCGGGTTGCGGCCGGCGATCGACGCGCTGCTGGATCGGCGGCGAGCCGGGGGGCTGGAGATCGTCAGCGAGGTGGCGCTCGATGATCTCGACGGACTCGATCCCGAGCTCGAGACCACGATCTACCGCGTTCTGCAGGAGGCACTCACGAACATCGTCAAGCATGCCCGTGCAGGCTCCGTTCGCGTATCAGCCCGGGCGGTGGACGGAGAGGTCAGGCTCGAGGTCCAGGACGACGGCGGCGGATTCGACATCGACGCCGAGACAACCGGGTTTGGCCTCTCGGGGATGCGCGAGCGCGTGTATCTGGCAGGAGGACAGCTCGAGGTCGACTCGGGCGAGACGGGCACCACGGTGCGGGCGCGTCTGCCCATCTCGGACGGCGCCGCGGGCGGGTCAGGCTCCGGCCGCGTGGCTTCGTAGCACGAGGTCCGCGACCATCACATCCGTAGTCAACCCGGGCTTGTTGCCAGCCGTTTCGGATGCCCGAACGCCCGGACCATCCGATCCTTTGGAGGATGATCCTTCGCGGCACACCACGGTCCTCGGCGCGGGTCCTGATCGCCGGCGGCGGCTTTGCCGCCGTGGAGGCCGCGCTTGCCCTGCGGGCGCTGGCGGCCGAGCGTGTGCGGCTGACGCTGATCTCGCCGAAACCGGTGCTCGACTACCGCCCCGCGGCCACGCTAGAGCCGTTCGTGGACGGGGAACCACTCAAGTACGACCTGCGCGCGATCGCCGACGATCTCGGCGCCGAGTACCGGCCCGGCCGGCTCGAGGCAGTCGCGGCCCGACAGCAGTCGGTGCGCACCGCCTCGGGGGCTCACCTGGACTACGACTTCCTGATCCTCGCCACGGGAGCGCGGGCGACGTCCGCTGTCGCGGGCGCCCAGACCTTCCGTGACCAGCGAGACGCGCATCTGGTCAGGGGTCTGCTGAGCGAGATCGCGGCGGGAGCAGTGCGGCGTGTCGTGTTCGCCGTTCCGTCGGGGTGCTCGTGGCCGTTGCCGATGTACGAGCTCGCTCTCCTCGCTTCGGGCCGAGCGCGCGAATCCGGTGTCGAGGTGGAGGTGTCGCTCGTGAGCTCCGAACGAGAGCCGCTCGCGCTGTTCGGCACCAGCGCATCCCGGCTGGTCAAGGAGTTGCTCGAGGAGTCGAGCGTACGCTTCATCGGCTCAGCGGCAGCCACTGGCGTGCGCCGCGACGGCGCCCTGCTGCTTCAGTCCGACGGTGCCGTGGGCGCCGATCGAGTCGTGTCGGCGCCGGAGCTGCGGGGGCGTCGGATCACGGGCGTGCCGGCCCGCTGGTGGGGATTCGTGCCAACCGACGCCTACGGTCGGGTAGAGGGTCTCGACGGCGTCTATGCCGCGGGGGACATGACGACGTTCCCGGTCAAGCAAGCTGGGCTAGCCGCGCAGCAGGCAGACCGCATCGCCCACACGATCGCCACGCGTCTGGGCGTTCCGGTGAAGGAGTTCCGGGCAGGGCATGTCCTCCACGCACGCTTGCTCGGTGGGGAGAGGCCCATGGTCCTGCGCACACAGCTGGATGCGTGGGGTCGGGCCACCGGGGCTGCGCTCGAGCAGGCGGACCGGAGCGCGACGAGCGCGCCGAAGATCTTCGCCCGCTACCTCACGCCCTATCTGGAGCAGCGCGCGCCGGCCGTGGAGCGCGGCGCGGCGCGATTTGTTTAGAGGTCCGTGGGCGAACGCCGATCCCGCCGCCCCTGCCCCGCCCATGATGGACACATCACACATCAAGGATTTCGGTCAGAGGAGGAAGACCATGTCACGCAGAGTGTTCGACATTCTCACCAGTGCCGGCGGTGTTGCCATCGTCGTCGCTCTGGTGGTCGCCGGCGGGCTGCTCACGTGGGGTCACAGCTTCGTTAACTCGAACGTACACACCCAGCTCGCGCAGCAGCAGATTTACTTCCCGCCGAAGGCGGCCTTCGATCACGCCAAGGCCGGCACCGAGATCACTCCCTCAATGGTCGGCCCGGTCTCCCAGTTCGCCGGACAGCAACTCCTCACCGGTGAGCAGGCCAAGGTGTACGCGAACGACTTCATCGCGGTGGGCGCGATCGCATCGTTCGTCCTGGCCGCCGTCCTGGCGGTGCTGGTTGGCCTTGGCTTCTGGCACGCCCGCCGCGGGTCGGCCGAGGAGCAGATCCTGGTCACGAAGCGGACGGCGGTCCCGGCTTCCTCCTGACCGCCGCACCAGAACGCCTGGCGGTCGCGTGCGGGTGAAGCCGATGAGATTCGGCACTCCGGGAAGTCAATAGTGCCATGACCACAACTCACACACTAAAGACGGCCGACGCCGACATCATCTATGACGTGCACGGCCCGCTGCCGACGTCTGATGGACGCCCCCTGCTGTTCATGATCGGACAGCCCATGACCGCCGGCGGATTCACCGCATTGACGGCGCAGTTCCCTGACCGCACAGTTGTCACCTATGACCCACGTGGCCTGGGCCGGAGCACGCGCAGTGACGGCCGGGTCGACAATTCACCCACCGTCCAGGCGAGCGACGTGCACGCCCTGATCGAGGCGCTCGGCGCCGGTCCGGTCGAGATGTTCGCGAGCAGCGGGGGAGCGGTGACGGCGCTGGCGCTCGTGGCGGCCTACCCCGGCGACGTGCTCACCCTCGTGGCCCACGAGCCGCCGCTCATCCCCGTGCTGCCCGACGCCGCGGCGGCCGAGCGCGCCCGCGCCGCGGTTCGCGACGCGTACCAGGCCGGAGGAGCGGGTGCGGGCATGGCGGCGTTCATGGTCCTGGCCTCATGGCGCGGCGAGTTCACCGATGGGTTCTTCGCGCAGCCGGCGCCGGATCCGGCCGCGTTCGGGATGACCAGCGAGGACGACGGCTCCCGCGACGATCCGCTCCTGTCCGACCGCTCCTGGGCGATCAGCAGCTATCGCCCGGACGTCGAGGCGCTGAACGCGGCGCCGACGCGCGTGGTGATCGCGGTGGGCGAGGAATCCGAGGGCACGTTCACCGGGCGCACCGCGGCGGCCATGGCCGACCTGCTTGGCCAGACGGCGACCGTGTTTCCCAGTCATCACGGCGGGTTCGTCGGCGGCGACTCACCGTACGCCGGTCAGCCGGAGAACTTCGGCCGAAAGCTTCGGGCCGTGCTGGAGGCGTGAGACCTAGACTCGCGGCGATGTCGCTGCATCTGTTCGCGGGCCTGCGCGTACGTGATTTCGGAGCCGCGCGAGCGTGGTACGAGCGGCTGCTCGGCGACCCCGCGTTCTTCCCCCACGCGACCGAGGCGGTGTGGACGATGGCCGAGGAGCGCTCAGTGACGAGCGCGCATCTCGGCCAGGCGATCA
Source organism: uncultured Solirubrobacterales bacterium (assembly GCA_963834675.1). Taxonomy (GTDB): domain Bacteria; phylum Actinomycetota; class Thermoleophilia; order Solirubrobacterales; family Solirubrobacteraceae; genus Palsa-465. The sequence continues at coordinate 33,688 of CAWICS010000004.1, read as the reverse complement.
GGATCGAAATCGTCTGAGCGCACCCAGCGCAGGAGCGCCTGCTCGGTCTCGATGACCCGATCGGCGGCGGCCGGCAGCTCGGCGGCGATGTCGATGGGGATCTTCAGCACCCCATGCTGATCGGCGTGCAGGAGATCGCCCGGATCGACGGCGAGCCCCCCGATCTCGATCGGCTCGCCGATCGTCTCCACCCGCACGTACGCGTGCGAGACCGACGGTCCGGACGCGAAGAAGTGAAAGCCCATCCCGCGTGCCTCGTCGAGATCGCGCACCGAGCCGTCGGTGACACACCCCACGCACCCGAGTGCTCCGAAGATCGTCGCGTGCACCTCGCCCCAGAGCGAGCCGTGCGCGGGCGGATCGTCGAGGTCCTTGACCACCACGATCCGCGGCGCCGGGACCGTGCGAACGTGCGCGTAAAGCGCGTTGTTGCCCGCGCCCGCCCAGTCCGCAGTGGGTGCGCCGCGGGCGACGATTGTCGCGGTGGCGGCATACCCGACCATCCGGCCGAGCTCGGGAAACATGCACCGGATCCGGCTGTCGGCGAAGCCGACGTCGCGCGGTTGGAGGTTGAACGTCTCGATCGCGTTGGCGAGCGTCGGGGAGTCGTAGCGGGCCAGCGCCTCGAGCAGGTCGTCCATGCCCGCAGCGTACGCGATCGTTGATGTCAGCCACGTAACACGCGGGGCGGCGTGATCCACGCACCGCGATAGCCTTCGCCGGCCGCGGCGCGTGGGCTACGGCAGGCAGGAACCTACGTCAGATCAACGCCGCCGGTCCGCGGCCCCTCACCTGTACCGGCGTGGTGTCCGGTGGCACGTACTCGAGCCTGACCGTCCCGTCGGGACAGTCGTGTTTCCTCTCCAACGCGACGATCCTGGGCGGCGCGACAGTGCAGAGCACCGCGTCGCTGGAGCGCGACCAGAACGGCACGATCTACGGGAATGTGCTGGTCAACAATCTGGGCGGGCTCGACGAGAACGACAACTGGTCCGAGCTCGTCGGCCAGCCGCTCGCGCAGCACGAGACTTCCCCGGGGATCCCTGTAGTCGAGCGCGGTGGATGGCGCGTCGCGGACCGCCGCCGTGAGCGCCGTGGCCCAATGCCGGCGCGGGAACAGCGTCACGTCGGGCGTGGTCGGCGTCAGGTCGAAGCGTGGCGCGGTCGCCGGCGGATTGGATGCCGCGGCTGCTCGCGCGCGCATGCGCGTGCGCGTGATCTGCGCCACGACCGGCGGGCGGCGCGAGGTGACCTGGAGATAGCCCTGCGCCTCGAGCTCGGCGTACGCGTCGCTGGCCACACCTCGCGAGACGCCGAGCTGAGTGGCAAGTCGCCGCGAGGCGGGTAGCTCGACGCCGGCTCTCAGCGAGCCTTCCCGGATCGCGTCGCGCAGGGTGCGCTCGAGGCACGCGCGCAGCGTCTCGCCCGGCCGAGGCTGGAGCGCCCAGGCGCTGGCCTCATCGAGTTGGGCTTCCGTGGCTCTATGCATAGGGCCAACCGTGTCGCAGACTAACGCGTCATGAAGGCACCATCGCGAGTCCGGGTCCGCCGGGTTCCCAAGAACGCCCGCTACGACCTCGAATCGATCCACCGCGTGCTTGACCGCGGCCAGATCGCGCACGTCAGCTTCGTCTCGGGCGGCCAGCCCTACTGCATCCCCACCCTTTACGCGCGCGCGGGAGATGAGGTGCTGATCCACGGCTCGTCGGCCAGCCGCATGCTCAAGCTGCTTGCCGCTGGGGCGCCGGCGTGCGTCACGGTGACCATCCTCGACGGCTGGGTGCTGGCGCGCTCAGCGTTCGAGACCAGCGCGAACTACGACTCGGTGGTGTTGCTCGGCAGCTTCCGCCAGATCAGCTCAGACGAGGAGAAGCTCGGGGCGCTCGAGGCGTTCATGAACGGGGTGCTCCCGGGCCGCTGGGACGAGGTAGGCCGCCGTCGCGTCAGGAGCTCAAGGGCACGGCGATCCTCGCGATGAGCATCGCCGAGGCGTCGGTCAAGACGCGCAGCCGGCCACCCGACGACGATGACTCGCCAGACGCCGAGCGCGACACGTGGGCCGGGGTCATCCCGGTCCGGCACGAGTACGGCAGGCCGGAGCCGTCGCCCGGCTTGCGCGCCGGTGTCGCGCTGAGTCCAAGCGTCAGGCGGCTGCTCGACCGATAATCCGGACATGCGCACCACGCCCGCAATCCTGGCCGTCCTCGCGGCAGTGGGCGCGGCGGGCTGCGGCGGCGGCTCCGCGAGCAAGTCGTCCGCCACGTCGTCGGGACGGGCGGGATCGGGGGCCCCGATCGCGATTTCGAGCGACTTCAAGGTAGGGGCGAGGATCTCCCGCGCCCACACCTGCGACGGACGGGACGTGTCGCCTCCGCTGCACGCGACCGGGCTGCCCAGCGCCACCAGGGAGATCGTCGTGGTCATGCGTGACCCCGACGCGCCCGGCGGCAACTTCATCCACTGGGCAGTCGCGGACTTGCAGCCGACGGGCGGATCGCTGTCGCTGCCGGCGGGCGCCACGCCTGCCGGCGCGGTGCTCGGGCGAAACAGCTTCGGCTCGCTCGGCTACCGCGGTCCATGCCCGCCGTCCGGGGCCCCGCACCACTACGTGATCACCGTGTACGCGCTCGGGCAATCGCCGGGGCTCCGCAAAGGGTTCTCCGCCGATGACGTGGGAGGGCTGCCCGTGCTCGGCCAGGGCACGGTCACCGGGCTCTACGCGCGGCGCTGAGCGCGCTCGGGCCGACGTGTTCGTCAAGCCAGCCGGTCACCGGCGCCGCGGCGCGCCAGGTCCGGGTCACGAAACGCAGACCGTCGGCACGGCCGATCCCGTCGCCTCCGAAGTCGGGCCGCGCGCCGAGCGCGAGGCTCGTGCGCCGCAAGAGCTCGATCCGCGGGTGGTCAGTGGAGTAGCCGCGCGGGGCAGTGGCCAGGCTGTCGCCCCAGATCTCGAGCCCCTTCTTCTCGGCCTGGGCGAGGAGCTTGGCCAGCTCCGGCCCGAGCCCGTCGTCGTCGGCACGCTCGCGGTAGCGCTCGAGCTGATCGCGGGCCATCACGTGGTAGCCGCTCCCGGCCACCAAGCCGTCTGCCGAGATCGACGCGTACAAGCCGTGGATCGCGATCCCGGCGCCCAGCAAAAGGCCGTAGGTGTTGGTCTTGTACGGCGACTTGTCGGCCGAGAAGCGAATGTCGCGGTTCTGGCGAAACATCTTGACCTCCCCCCCGAAGGTCTCGCTCAGCTCGGTCAACAGCGCGGCCATCTGGCCGCGAACCGATTCCTCGAAGAAGGCACGGTGGGCGGAGAAGTACTCGCGGGTGTTGTCGGCCTCGAGGCCCTGGAACCACTCCCGGACGTCGGGCCCGAACCCCTCGAACCTGGTCACGGCCCCGGCGTGTCGATCGAGCTCGGGTCGGCCGGTACGTCGACCGCGTAGTCCCTGAGCACGTCGAGCGGCACCAGCTCGAGCGCGCGCTCGTGGGTCGCGGCCAGAACCACGAACGCGGCGACCCCCTCAGCGTGGGCGCGCAGCCAGGCATGGGTGGTCACGCACCAGCGGTCGCCGGGCGTGAGCCCGGGAAACTCGTACTCGGGCATCGGCGTGGTCAGGTCATTGCCGACGGTCTGCTGGAAGTCGAGGAACTCCGCGGTGACCACGGAGCAGATCGTGTGGCTGCCGAAGTCGCCCGGGCCGGTGCGACAACAGCCGTCGCGGTAGAAGCCGGTGAGCGGATCGAGCCCACATGGTTCGAGCGGTCCGCCCAGCACGTTGCGCTCCATCGGCCGACAGTATCGCGCCCGTGGATAGGCTCCGATCGCGTGAGCAGCGAGCGAGCCGCCGGGGATCCGCGTGAGGAGATCGCGCAGCGCTTCCGCCGCTTTGCCCGGGAGGCGGCCGGCCGTTCGGCGCTGTACGTGGAGATCGCCGGGGCCGTGGCCGACAGCTCGTGGACCCTCGACTTCTTGGCCGCCATGCCCGAGGCCAAGTGGCAGCCGAACATGTTGCTCGCCGTGGTCCGCTACCTGTTCGGCACTCCGGGCAGCGGACGGGAATTCGTGGCGCTGGTCAAGGCGCGGGCGGACGAGATCGCCGAGACGATGGCCGTGCGCTCCACGCAGACCAACGAGCCGGCGCGCTGTGCGACGTTGCTGCCGGTGCTGGCGCGCCTGCCCCGGCCGCTGGCGCTGCTCGAGGTCGGCGCATCCGCCGGGCTTTGCCTCCTGCCCGATTACTACGCCTATGACTATGGAGGCGGGCACGAGGTCCGGCCCAGCGTGTCATGCGGTGTCGAGGCGCCTCGCTTCGTGTGCCGGGCCGGCCCCGGGATGCCGCTGCCAGACCGCGGCGTCGAGGTCGCGTGGCGGGCCGGACTCGATCTAAACCCGGTCGACCTGCGCGACGAGGACGAGCTCCGCTGGCTCGAGGCACTCCTCTGGCCGGGCGAGGAGTACCGCCTGCCCCGGCTGCGGGCGGCCTGCGAGGTCGCCCGGGTGGTGTCGCCGCCGGTGCTCCGCGGTGACCTGCGCACCGACCTCCCGGCGCTGGCCGCGCAGGCCCCGGCGCACGCGACGCTCGTCGTCTTCCACACCGCGGTTCTCGCCTACGTCCGCGACTCGGCGGACCGCGAGGCGTTTGCCCGGTCCGCGGCGGGCGTGGGCGCGAGGTGGATCGCCAACGAGGCGGCGCACAACATTCCCGGCGCCCGCGAGGTGAGCCCCGCGCACGCCGACCCCGCCGCTTTTCTGCTCTGCCTGGATGCCGAGCCGATGGCCTGGACGGACGGTCACGGCACGTGGATCGACTGGCTGCCGATGAGCCCGCCGGATACGGCGCGGTACCCCATCTGACAGCGCGCGTTCCCGCTTGGTACCACTGATGTTTCCGGACCGGGCGCGGAGTCAGTAGAGCTCAGGTGAGCGAACGGTAGTGACTGCGCCAGATCAGCCGGTACACCGGGATCCATCGCGGGATCTCGCGGACGCCGGGGATGAACGGGACCAGGATCAGGGCGAGGCTGAGCGCGCCCATCACGGCCATGACCAGGACGTCGGCGTTTGCCGAGGTCGAGAACGGCTTGATCTGATAGCAGAACGTGTACAGCCACAGCCAGACCTGTCCGGGATAGCTGCCGGTCTCGTTCATCATTCCCCACTGCCCACCGAGCAGGTGCTCGGCCTCGGCCCGGTTCGCCAGCAGGCCGCCGTCGGCCAGCAGTAGCAACGACTTCGTGTAGTCGGTCTGGAAGAATTGGTTGCTGGTCAGCAGCGCCCCGTCGAGGCCGCCGCTCTGCGCGTAGCTCAGAAGACTCGCCATCATGGTCGGCACCGGGCCGTAGCTGCCGGCGGGGACCGCGATCGAGCCATCGTGGTTGGCCTTGGCATCTTGGTCGCCCACATCCTGCTGGTGCGCGATCGCAGCCATGGCTCGGCACGTTATGGCCGAGGCGTTGGCAGGTCATCGCGGCGGATGCGCACCGTTGCTTCGGGCAACTACTTATCTGGGCGATTGCCACCGCTGGGACGCCGTCAGTGCGGGGATCAGCTAAGGGTTTCGGCCAATAGCTGGACGCCACGCGTGAGGGCCGGCTCCGGCATGTGGGCATGCCCGAGCACGAGCCCCGGCGGGCACTGACCCGAGTAGCTGTGTAACGACAGGCCCTCGATGCCCACGCCACGGCGCGCCGCCGCGGCGAGCAGGGCGGGCTCGTCGGTGTCGTCCGGCAGGACGACCATGACGTGCAGCCCGCCGGTGGTTTCCGAGGGCCGCCACTCCGGAAGCGCCCGGGCGAGGACGGCGAGCAAATGCTCACGGCGCTGGCGGTAGCGCAGCCGCATGCGCCGCAGATGGCGCTCGAACTCGCCGCGCGCGATGAAGTCGGCCAGCGCAAGCTGGCCCGCGACTTCGGACCCGGCATCCTCGATGGCCTTGGCGCTGATCAGCGCCCACGACAGCCAGGAAGGCGGGAGCATCCAGCCCAGCCGCATCCCAGGGGTCAGGCGCTTGCTGGCGGACCCGATGTACAGCACGCGATCGGGCGCGATTCCCTGGAGCGAGCCGACCCGCTCCGGGCACAGCTCGGCGTCGTAGTCGTCTTCGATGATCAGCCGATCGCCGCGGTCGGCCCACTCGATCAGTGCCGCGCGCCGGCGCGCGCTCAGCCGCACGCCGGTCGGGAACTGGTGGGCGGGGGAGACCACGACCGCCTCGGCGCCGGTGGACTCCAGGGCTCCGACGTCTATGCCTTCGTGATCGACCCGGACCGGGGCGACGGCCAGCCCGGCCTCCTCGACGATCAGGCGCTGGGCGTGCCAGCCCGGCTCCTCCAGCGCGACCCGCTCGATTCCATTGGCGTGCAGCCATCGACAGGTCAGCGAGAAGCCCTGACGAAAGCCGGTACAGACAATCACGTGCTCTGGGTCGGGGGCGGCCCCGCGCACCCGACCGAGGTAGTCGGCCAGCGCCTCGCGCAGGTCGGCCACCCCACGGGGGTCGCCGTAGCCGACCGCGTCGAGCGTCGTCTCCCGCCACGCGGTTCGCACCGAACGCAGCCAGCGGTCCCGCGGGAACCCGGCGAGATCCGGAAGCCCCGGGGTGAAGTCGTAGGCGAGGTTCGGCTCCAGCGGCGGCGCCGGCGGGCGTGGCGCCTGGGTTCGGACGCCGCCGGCCACCCGCACCGGGGCGCCCTGACGGCTCTGCAGGTAGCCCTCGGCAGCGAGTTGCTCGTAGGCGGCGGTGATCACGCCGCGGGAGATGCCGAGCTCGGCGGCGAGACTGCGGCTCGAGGGGAGGCGGGAGCCGGCGGACAGGCGTCCGTCCCGGATGGCTTCTCGCAGGGTGCGTTCGAGCTGCTCGTACATGGGCTGCTCGCCGCCCCGGCGCAGCTCGACCAGCAGATCAACTGGCCCGGTTCGAGACGCCATGAACTGGAACTGTACGTGAGTCCAGCTTGCGCATACGGTGCATATCCATGAGCGAGATCACAGTCATCGGAGGCGGAATTGCCGGCTTGACCGCGGCGATCACGAGCGCCGAAAGCGGCGCCGAAGTGCGGCTGTTCGAAGCGCACGAGGAATTGGGTGGACGGGCCCGCAGCACGGACGGCTCCTACAAGGCGAACCTAGGACCGCACGCGATCTACGCCGGCGGCGTCCTGTGGAAGTGGCTGACCCAGCGCGGTCTGATGCCGCCGCTCGCCAGGCCCCTGCTCACCGGGGTTCGCTTCCACTACGACGGCGCGGTCCAACGCACGCCGCCGCTCAGCCTGATCCCGCCCGGACTGCGGCTGCGGGGAAGGATGGCCCCGGTCGATCAGGACTTCCGCTCCTGGGTCACCGACCACGCCGACGAGCGAACGGCCGGCTATCTGTCCGCGCTGGCGGGCGTCTACACATTCCACCACGATCCCGGCGAGCTATCCGCCGCGTTCGTGTGGCAGCGCAGCCAGCGGCTGCTGCTCACCCCGCGGCCGCCGGCGCGGTTCATCGTGGGAGGATGGACGAGCATGGTGGAGGCGCTCGTGCGTCGGGCGCGGGAGCTCGGCGTCCAGCTCGTGTGCGGTGAGCGCGTCGATGCGCTTCCGGCGACGCCGGTGATCGTCGCGCTCGAGCTGCGCGACGCCCGCGCGCTCCTGAACGACGACTCGCTTCGGTGGCCGAGCGGCCGAACGGTGTGCCTGGATCTCGGTCTGCGCGAGCGACGCGGCGACCCGTGGGTTGTATCCGACCTCGAGAACGCCGGGTGGATAGAGCGCTACACCGCGCAGGACCCGTCGCTGGCACCGCCCGGCGAGCAGTTGCTGCAGGCCCAGATGCCGATCCGGCCCGACGAGGGCGTTGACGAAGCGGCCATCCGGCTGGAACGATTGCTCGATGCATCGTTGGAAGATTGGCGTGAGCGCGTGACGTGGCGCCGGCGCCAGGTGATGGACGGCCGCAGCGGCGCGCTGGACCTGCCGGGTTCGACGTGGCGCGATCGTCCCGCGATCGATCGTGGCGAGGGGGTGTTCTTGTGCGGTGACCAGGTGGCTGCCGACGGCTGCTTGGCGGAGGTCTCGTTCGCCAGCGCGATCGAAGCCGGCACGCGGGCGGTTCAGTTCGCCCGCGGAGGCGATGAGCGCTCCCGCGGCACGCCCACCGTGTCGCGCGTCCCGGTGAGATGAAGCCGGACGGGTTCTTCGATCTGCTCGTCCATCAGCTGCGCGCCGATCTGGCGCAAGCTCCGTCCACGCTGCGCCGCCGCTTCAGCGACGAAGGCCGTGTGGAGCGGTGCGGAAACATCGCCGAGCTGCGCAAGCTGGCCCGGCGGCGGATTCCCGGAGTGGTGTTCGACTACGTGGACGGCGCGGCCTGGGACGAGCTGACCGCCGAGCGAAACCAGACCGACCTACGCCGGCTGACCGTGCTTCCGCACGTGCTGACCGGCGCCGCCGACATCGACCTGTCGACCACCGTGCTCGGCCAGGCGGTTGGCGTGCCCCTGATCGGCGCGCCGACCGGCATGACCGGGATCGTCCACCACGACGGCGAGGTAGCCCTGGCCCGGGCCGTGCACGGGGCCGGCGGGTTGCACATCCTGTCCTCGGTGGGGTCGCGCACGGTCGAGGAGGTGGCCGAGCTGAGCCCGGGCCCATTGTGGTTTCAGCTCTACGTCTCGCGCGACCGCGGCTACGTGCGAGAACTGCTCGGCCGGGCTCGGAGCGCCGGCTATCTCGCCCTGGTGATCACCGTCGACGTGCAGCGAGCCGGGGCACGCGAGCGCGACCGGCGCAACGGGTTCGCGCTCCCGCCCCGGATATCCGCGCGTTCGCTGGCCCAGGGGATCGTCCGGCCACGGTGGTCGGCCGACTTCGTGCGCCGGCCTCAGTTCCTGTCCGAGGGCGCGCGTCGTGCTCGCGCCGGCGGGTCGGGGGCCGGGCAGCCCAGCCTCACCGCGATCATCAACAGCCAGTTCGATCCTGGCCTCGGCTGGAGCGAGATCAGCTGGCTGCAGGAGCAGTGGGAGGGCCCGCTCGTGTTGAAAGGCGTGCTTCGCGCCGAGGACGCGCAGCAGGCGGCCCGGCTGGGCATCCGAGGCGTCGTCGTCTCCAACCACGGCGGGCGCCAGCTCGACCATGCTCCGTCCTCGATCTCGGCACTGCCCGCCGTGGTCGACGCGGTGGGCTCCGAGATCGAGGTGTACATGGACGGCGGCATCCGGCGGGGGGTGGACGTTTTAAAGGCCCTGGCGCTCGGGGCGCGGGCTTGTCTGTCCGGCCGCGCGCTGGTCTACGGACTGGGCGCCGGCGGCGAGGCCGGGGCCGTCCGGGCGATGAACCTGCTGGTCGAGGAGCTGCGCCTGGCCATGACCCTGTCAGGGTGCCGGTCGCTGGCTGAGCTCGACCGCAGTTGGGTGACCACGACCCCCGACACAGAGCGGAGCATCCTCCACAGCGCCTGACGCGCGTGGGACCATGAGGCGGTGCACAGCGCGCCGTATCGCCTCGACGAGCTCGGGTGGCTCCAGTTCGAGCGGATGTGCGATCTGGTGCTCGCCCACGAGGCCGGGCTGGCGGAGGTCACCTGGCGGGGACGAGCTGACCGGGGGGGAGTCGCGCTGCTGGACGACCGCTTCGCGCTCGAACGGGCAGGAGTGCGGCTCCCGGGACCGCTGGCCGTGGTCGTCATCTGGGTGCGGTCCTCTCCGTCGCAGACCGAGCGGCTGGCCGACCTGGTCACCGGCGCCTGGTCGGTGCCGTCCGAGCTCGGCTTCTGGTTCGAACGGGTTCTCGTCCTGACCAACCTCGATGCCCGTGTCGCGCATTCGGCATTGACCGAACGCCTCGATGGCGAGCGGGAATTCGTCGTGCTCGGCGCCGGCGAGCTCGCCGACAGCCTCGACCGCCACCCGGCGGTGCGCGCGGCGATGCCGTCGGTTCTAGGGCTGCGCGAGCTCGAGCCGCTGATCGCCGCGGACGTGCTTCGGAGCTCCGCCCTCGATGTGGCGGCCGCGCAGGAACTGGCCCGGGTGTTCTGGGCGACTCGGGCCTACGACCGAGCGCGGTCCTCCAGCGGCACCGGTTCGTCGTGCTCACCGGACCCCCCGAGATGGGCAAGACCGCGATCGCCCGGATGGTGGCGCTCGCGGCGCTCACCGATGGCTGGGAGGCACACGAGTGCACGAGCCCCGATCACGTCTGGCGGGCGTTCGACCGCGAGCGCCGTCAGGTGTTCATCGCCGATGACGCGTTCGGCTCCACCGAGTACCGCGCCGATGCGGCGGAGCTGTGGGCCCGGGAGCTCGGGCGGATGCTCGGCGTCCTTGACGACCGCCACCGGCTGATCTGGACCTCGCGACCCGCGCCGCTCAAGGCCGGTCTGCGGCGGGTCCAGCGGGAGCGCGGCTCGGAGCACTTCCCGGCGCCCGGCGAGGTCCTGGTCGATGCCGGCGAGCTCGATCTGGCCGAGAAGACGCTGATCCTGTTTCGTCACGCCAAGAACCACCCGTGCGACGGGACGGCCCGGGAGTTGATCCGAACCGAAGGGGTGTCGATCGTCGAGCACCCGCATTTCACGCCCGAGCGGATCCGGCGTCTGGTCGCCGACCGAGTCGATGACCTGGCTCGGGCCTCGGACAGCGGCCAGGCGTCCGTTCTCACGATCGTGGCTGAGGAGCTGGCCAGGCCGACCGAGGCGATGCGGACCTCGTTCGGGGCGCTCGACGACGAGCACCGGGAACTGCTGATCGTGCTGCTCGATGCGCCGGCCGGCCTGATCGACGAGCGCGAGCTCGCCGCCACGGTTCGCCGCCACCACACCGGCGGGTTGCGTAGACCGCCGGCGGAGTTGGTTGACCGGCTCACCGATCACTTCCTGCGCGTCACCCCACTGGGCATCGGCTGGGTCCATCCAAGCTGGCGGGATCTGGTGATCGGCGAGCTCGCCGAGCACGGCGATGCGCGACGCCGCTTCCTGACTGATCGCGCTCGGCGATGCGCTGAGCGACTGGCTCGAGCCGGCCCCGCGGGCCGAGATGGAGAGCCTTATCGCATACGTCCTCGGGGCCAGTGCCCGGCGCTGGCGAAAGCACCTCCGACCTGTGCCTGTGTTCCTGCTCGACGCGTGGTATGCGGCGAACGCCATGCTCGGGGAGCCGGCCGAGCCGCCGCCGGTTCGCGTCACGTGGAACGAGATGCAGCCCTCGCGCGCGTCGCTCGTGGGCGGGCTGACGGCGCGAGATCTCCAGGAGCTCGACGACTGGCTGACCCTGGCCCAGATCCTGGCCGCCCGCGACCCTGATGCGCTGAAGCGCCTCGGCTTCTACGAATCCGGCCAGCAGTTGCTCCTCGCCCACCTCGCGGTCGAGCTCGGCGAGGTGCGCGATCCTGAGCTCGCGGGCCTGGCGGAGAGCCTGCTGCGCCGGATCCGGGAGCTGTCTCCCCGCCACCACGGCCTGGCACGCAGAACGCTGGTCCGGCTCCAATCGCAGCCCACTGAGGAGCACTGGTGGGTGCCGCAGGACATCGATGCTCCACCGAGCACCGAGCCGGTGACGCATGAGCGGACCGGCTTCACCCGCGACGACGTGCGGCGGGTGCTGGCCGACCTCTAGCCCGGGCTAAACCGCCAGGCGCTTGACCGCGCGCAGGCGCAGGTAGGCGTCGTAGACCATCATCTGGCCGCCGCCCATGTCGCGCAGCAGCCCCTCGGCCAGCGCCTCCGCCTCGGCGAGGGTGGCGCACGACGATCGCGTGCCGGCCTCATCCTCGACCCGCCAGGCGCCGCGGCTGGCCGGCAGCACGCGTAGTGAGGTGATCCTCTCGGTCGCGTAGCCGGTCACGTTCATGTGTTCGAGCGCTTAGCGCTCTGTTCCCCGGTTCTGCACATCTGACTCCCTACGTGTCGCCCGCCGTCCGTTGTATCACCGATCCGGCGCGTGGGCAAGAAATGCAAGCCTCGACGGTCACAAAACGACAATTCGCGCGTTCAATAGAGGTGTGGAGCCATCCGCACGCGGGTGCCCGAGACGTACGAGGTCACCGTGCGGGGGCACTGGGTGGCGATCATCAACCGGGACTTCCACGGAAGGGTGGTGCGCACGGCGGTCGGTGGTTGACGCTATCCCGTCAGATGCCAATTTACTTTACATATAGGCGCATGATGTAAATTCCGCGGAATCGTCGAATCCGAGGAGGCGCCATGACCGCAGCTACCGCGATACCGCAACCAAGCTGGCGTGACGGAAAGCGCTACGCCTGGCTTCTGGGGGTGCTTGTCCCGACCCTGCCGTTCATCGTCTACGGCCTGGTCCATCTGACCGGGTGGTCGGTGTTCTGGTTCTTCGGCCCGATCCTGATCTTCGGGGTGTTTCCTCCCCTGGATCTCCTGATCGGGCTGGACGCCGAGAACCCGCCCGACAGCGTGCTGAAATGGCTCGAGCAGGACCGCTACTACCGGTGGTGCACTTACGCGTTCCTGCCCCTCCAGTACGCCGGTCTGGTTTCGCCGGCTCGTTGTGGGCGGGCGATGATCTGACCGTGGTCGACAAGCTCGGCCTGGCGCTCACCGAGGCCATGGTCAGCGGGATCGCGATCAATACCGCGCATGAGCTCGGGCACAAGCGGGACGGGCTCGAGCGCTGGCTGAGCAAGATCGCGCTCGCGCAGAGCGGCTACGGCCATTTCTTCGTCGAGCACAACCGGGGGCATCACGTCCGGGTGGCCACGCCCGAGGATCCGGCGAGCGCGCGGATGGGGGAGAGCTTCTGGGCGTTCCTGCCGCGGACGGTCCGGGGTAGCCTGACCTCGGCCTGGGAGCTCGAGAAGGAGTGGCTGGCCAGGCATGGACGACCGGTCTGGAGCATTCACAACAACATGCTGAACGCGTGGGCGATGACCGTGGTGCTGTTCGCCGGGCTGACCGTGGTGTTCGGCCTGCGGGTGCTGCCCTACCTGCTGATCCAGATGGTGATCGGCTTTCCCCTGCTCGAGGTGGTCAACTACCTCGAGCACTACGGCTTGCGGCGCCAGCGGCGGGAGGACGGTCGCTATGAGCGAACCAGGCCCGAGCACAGCTGGAACAGCAACAACGTCGCCTCCAACGTCCTGCTGTACCACCTCCAGAGGACCGCTTCACACTGCCTCCTTTGACAGGGCTGGTTGGACATTCGGCCCAGCCGCCACGGATCGGGCGCTGTTGGCTGACCATTCGGCTCAATCGGGTTTGCGGCGTGGGTCGGTTGGACCGTTTGTTGCCGGCGCTGTGGGCGCCGACGCGGGGCCTGGCCGCCTGATTTTTGCAGCCTGGCGGCTGCGGGTGGGCGGCACAGACCCCGCATCCGGCGGGCCCCAGCAGCCAGGAGGACCCATCATGAGCCACCGTCGCCGAGTCTCAGAGGCCGAACGCGAGCAGCGTCGCCGTGCGGACCGAGAGCGCGTCAAAGAAGCGGCCAGCGAGTTGCTGTCATCGCAGGGGTGGCAGCGGTGGGTGCGCGCCCGCCAGACGTTCCACGCATATTCGGCGTCGAACTGCATGCTGATCGCCCTGCAGGCCCATCAGCGCGGGATCGTCCCCGAGCGCGTCGCCGGGTTTCACGCCTGGATCAAGCTCGGGCGCGCAGTCCGCAAAAGCGAACAGGCGATCCGGATCCTCGCGCCGGTCACCGTCAAGCCCGGCGACGGCGAGGATGCCGAGGAGAAGCGCGTGTTGTTCAGGACGACGTTCGTCTTCGACGTCTCGCAAACCGACCCGATCCCTGGAGTTGACCCGGCGCCGCTTGAGCCGCCCAGGCAGCCGCTGACCGGCGATTCGCACGCCCATCTCCTCAGGCCGCTGATCACGTTCGCCGAGTCGCTGGGCTACGCCGTGGCGTTTAGGTCGATCCTGGGCGCGACCGGCGGGTGGTGCGACCGGCAGGCGAAGCTGATCGTGGTCGACGCCGACGTGCCGGAGAATTCGCAGGTTCGCACGCTGGTGCATGAGATCACTCACGCGCTCGGCGTCGACTACGCGAACTACTCACGCGCGCAAGCCGAAGTGATCGTGGACACGACCACCCTGGTTGTGCTCAGCGGGGTTGGATTGGACGTCTCCGGCGAGACGATCCCGTATGTCGCCGGCTGGGGCGAGACCGGCGCGCTGGAAGCGGTAACCGAGTTCGCACAGCTGATTGATGCCATGGCTCGGCGTGTCGCGTATGCGATCGAGGACGCCGGCGGTGACCACTGCGCGACCGAGCACCAGATCGCGCAGGTGTAGCTGCGACTCCAGTGAGCGGCCGCATGGCAACGCGCCGGCGGATGGGGCCAAGCGCGCCCCCGTCAAGCACGTACGCTCTCGCCACGAGACGGCGCGGTGTTGCGGGAGCTGCAGGTAGTCCATGTGTCGGGGCGGGCGTCGTCCTATGGCCCGGGCTATTCACGGACGCCGGCCGTCCCCGAGGAGACTCGCGAAAGCGGAACGGGCGCGTGACTCGCGATCGAGCACCTGCGTTCCGCGCGCACTGAAAACGAGGTCTTTGGCCGGGACGGCCGGGACAACCCAGGGCAGTCCCACATCTCGGCGGTTTCACGACCGCCGTGTCCCGGTCGACGGGGGCTGTTCGTCTTCAGAGCAACAGGCCGGTATCCGCGCCGGCCGCAATCGAAAGGTGTAGGAGGAGATGGCTAATTTCATCTACGCGTACAGCGGCGGCAACCCCCCGTCCGCCGACGAGGCCGAGCGCAATGCGCAGATGGCCAAGTGGGGTCAGTGGTTCGCACAGCTAGGTTCGGCGCTCGTCAACCCTGGCGCCCCGACCGGAGCCGCGAAGACGGTCGGCACGGGCGGCTCGATTAGCGACGGCGGCTCGCGTGGTCTGACCGGCTACTCCGTCGTGGCGGCCGACAGCCTCGATGCGGCGGTCGAGCTCGCAAAGGGCTGCCCGGTCCTCGAGACCGGTGGCGCGGTCGACGTCTACGAAGCGATCGCGATCTAACCGCCGCACCGGGCACACCGGGTCGGCGCGAGCCTCAGGCGCAACCCGACCCGGTGTCTCGGTGACCCTGGATCTCCGCGCGGCCCGCATGCGGCCGCGCGAAATGCTTGAAGTGCCGCAGGAGAGGCAAGCGGTCACAACCCCCCGCGCCGCCGAGGCGCACGTTCGGCTGATTTCCGCTTCGTGTGAAGGCTGTCCCCTAAACAGGCGTCTGTTCGTCGTTAGGGCGACAATCCACTCTTCTCCAGGAGGTTTCAGATGAAGTACGCACTGCTGGTCTTTAACGCGCCCGCCGAGTACGAGGGTCTGAGTCAGGAGGAGCAGCCGGCCGTTTCGGCCGAGTACTACGCGCTTCGCGACGACCCACGGGTCTTTGGTGGAGCGCCTCTTCAGCCGGTCCAGAGCGCTACCACGCTTCGCGGGCGCGAGGGTCAGACGGTGATCACAGATGGCCCGTTCGCTGATACCAAGGAGGTGTTCGGTGGCTGGTTTTTGGCTGAGGCGGACGATCTCGACGTCGTTCTCGAGATCGCCGGGCGGATTCCGGCGCTGCGTTTCGGCGGGGCGGTGGAGGTCCGTCCGTTGGTGGAGGGGGCACACTGATCGATCAGGTCTTTCGGGAGCAGTGGGGCCGAGTCGTGGCCTAGCTGGTCGGCTTCCTCGGCGATTTCGACCTCGCTGAGGAGGCTGCCCAGGAGGCGTTCACGATCGCGGCGGAGCGCTGGCCCCGGGACGGAGTTCCGGCCAACCCCGGCGCTTGGCTGACGATCACCGCGCGCAATCGGGCGATCGACCGCATCCGGCGCGACCGGACGCTTACCGAAAAGACCCGGCAGCTCGAAGTGCCAGAAGCGACGATGGACGAGCTTGACGACACGGTGATCGAGGACGAGCGGCTCGAGCTGATCTTCACCTGCTGCCATCCGGCGCTCGCCCTCGAGGCGCAGGTTGCGCTCACGCTGCGGGCGCTCGGTGGGCTGACGACGGCGGAGATCGCCCACGCGTTCTTGGTCACTGAGGAGACGATGAAGCGGCGTCTGTCGCGTGCGAAGACGAAGATCAAGGCGACGGGGATTCCGTTCGCCGTCCCGGCCGAGCATCTGCTGCCGGACCGTCTCGACGCGGTCCTGGCGGTGGTGTACCTGATCTACAACGAGGGCTACTCAGGTCGTATCGACCTGGCCGGCGAGGCGATCAGGCTGGGTCGTGTACTCGCCGCGCTGATGCCTGACGAGCCTGAGGTGTACGGACTGCTGGCGCTTATGCAGATCCAGCACGCGCGACGCGAGGCGCGGTTCTCCGGCGACGAACTGGTTTTGCTCGAGGACCAAGATCGGTCGCTGTGGGACGCGGACGAGATCGCCGCCGGGCGCACCGCGCTTGAGCGCGCGCTCGCCCTGCGCGGCCGCGGGCCGTACGTGCTCCAAGCAGCGATCGCCTCTCTCCAGGCCGAGGAGCGGATCGACTGGGACGAGGTCGCTGCGCTATATGGCCAGCTCGCGCGGATCACGCGCTCGCCAGTGGTCGAGTTGAACCGCGCGGTCGCCGTCGCCCAGGCCGGGTCACCCGAGCAGGCGCTCGAGATCGTCGACGGGCTCGACCTCGACGACTACCAGTACCTGCACTCCACCCGCGGCGAGTTGCTGCGTCGCCTCGGCCGGACCGTCGAAGCACGCGCGGCGTACGAACGGGCGCTGAAGCTCGCCAGCTCAGAGCCCGAGCGTCGCTTCCTCACGCGCCGGATCGCCGAACCTTAGACCGGCCCCGGGGCAAACCCGCGGACGCACCGTGGCTGTCCCCTCGGCGCCCGACCGTTCGTCGTCACTACATGACGAGCCACACGACCCGGGAGGACAGCGAGATGACCCAGCCGCGCACCCACACCACACGCGAGCTCGACCGCCGCACGGGCGACGGGATAGAGGTCCGGCTGCTGTGGTGTCAGAACGACGGCCACGTGACGGTGACGGTCACCGACACCAAGACCGGAGAGGCGTTCAAGGTCCCGGTACGCGAGGGCGAGCGTGCGCTCGAGGTGTTCCACCACCCCTACGCGTACGCGCCGCGGCCACAGCATCGGTGTGTCCCGATCGCAGTCTCCCATTCGTCGTAGAGACACGAATGCAACACACCAACAACCAACCTTCTGTCCCTGGAGGTCCAATGACATCCACATCCGCAAATATCAACCGCTGGCAAGCGTTCTCGTTGCTCGCCGTTGCCGCGTTCATGACCGTGATGGACCTGACGATCGTGAACACGGCCCTACCGTCGATCGGCCGCGATCTCAACTTCTCGCGGACGAGCCTGCTGTGGGTCGTGACGGCCTACGGGTTGGCCTACGGCGGCTTTCTGCTGCTGGGCGGCCGCGCCGCCGACCTGCTGGGGCGCCGCCGTATGATCATGATTGGCCTGTCAGTCTTCACCACCGCCTCGCTCGGAGCGTCCCTGGCCGGAAACGAGGCGGTCTTGATCGCTGCGCGGGCGATTCAGGGACTCGGCGCCGCGACGTTCCTTCCCGCTGCATTGTCGACCGTGCGGAACATGTTCGCGGAGGGTGCCGAGCGCAACAAGGCGATCGGCATCTGGGGAGCGCTTTCTGCCCTCGGCGCGACCGCCGGGCTCGTGTTCGGCGGTCTGTTGACGAGATTCGCCGGCTGGCAGTACGTATTCCTGTTGAACGTCCCGGTCGGCGTCGGCGCTCTAATGCTGATCCCGCGCGTCGTACCTGAAAGCCGCGCGAAAGCCGCCAACCGACGGTACGACCCGCTCGGGGCCGTGACGGTCACAGGGGGGTTGGTGCTGCTGGTCTATGCGGTCGCCCAGGCGCCGCAGGTCGGCTGGGGCAAGGGACGCACGATCGCGGAACTGATCGCCGGTGTCGCGCTGCTTGGGGTGTTCCTGGTGATCGAGAGCCGAAGCAAGGCGCCACTGATGCCGCTGCGGATCTTCCGCCTGCAAACGCTTGCTGGAGCGAACGCGGTCGGGTTTCTCCTGGGAGCGAGCTTCTACTCGTTCATCTTCATCGGCACCCTCTACATGCAACAAGTGCTCGGCTATTCAGCGCTGCAGGGAGGGTTCGCGTGGGCCGTCTCGGGCGTCGCGTCGATGCTGTTCGCCGGCATCTCGCAGATGCTGGTGACCAAGGGCTCGGCGAAGCTGGTCATGGCATTCGGCATGACCATGCTCGGTGCAGGGATCCTCTGGACCGCCCAAGCACCCGTCCACGGCTCCTACATCGCAGACCTGTTTGGCCCGTTTCTGCTCGCCGTCGGGATGGGCACCGCGTTTGGGTTCATTCCGATCGCGATCGCGGCCCTCGCGGGCGTAGAGGACCACGACGCCGGGCTCGCTTCCGGGCTGAACTACACCGCCACGGAGCTCGGAGGTGCGCTCGGCATCGCGATCGCGTCAAGCGTCGCCGCCAGCCATTTCAACACGCTGACCCGCGGCGGCGACACCGTTCGCGTAGCCCTGACCGGCGGCTTCCATGCCGCTCTGTGGGTATCCGCCGCGATTGCCCTGTGCGGAATCCCCCTCACATTCCTCCTCCTCCGCCGCGACGAGCTGTCCGACGCCGTGGCCAAGACCACCATCTCCGAGCCGCAACCCGCGCTCGCCGGCGCCAACTGACCAAACCAACCACCAAACACATCACGCACGGCCGACGCGAGTGAGATCAGCGTTCGCCGATCCACCGACCGATAGTCCTACAGGCATCAGCGGGCCGTCACACGACGGCCCGCAGCCCGTGTCCCGCGCAAGAAGGGCTCCTCTCCATCGGCGTCAAGCTGCTCGCCGCCGCCACGAGCAGGGCAGATCTCCCCTCACGTCGTTCGCGGGCAAAGCAGGCTCAACAGACCTCTTGGCCGACGGCAGGCGCGAGGAGTCCTTGTTCGCTTGGACAGATCTCGATGCGCAGTCCGCGCCGCTTGCCTTCGAGGACCTGGACTGCGTTGCGCCGGCCGGCCCGCACCTGATTGAGAACGGTCTGTCGCGCGACGCCGAGCTGGCGGGCGGCCTCGTCGAGCTTGACGTACCCCTCGGGCACGGTCGGCACAAATCTCTGCCTAATCTCGTCGGTCAGCCGGATCCGCCACGGCGCGTGTTCCGCTGTTTGCTCGGCCGGAAGCAGCCCCTCCGCCAGCCATCGGCGGATCGTCATCGTGCTCACGCCCAGCTCGCGGGCGGCCTCGTTGATCGACACGCCCGCATCTGCGGGGTTGACTCGCGGCGCGGCGGGGATCCCCGCGCGTTCGCGGATACCCCGGACGCGGGCGGCCGTGAACGGCAGCCCGGTCGGGCTGTTCCACCCCTGCTTTGAAAGGACCATTGCGATCTCCGGATCGCTGGAGTGCTCGGCGAGCTGGCGGATCAGGTCAATCAGCTCTGGCCGGGTGCCGGTCCGTTTGATTCCGCTGTGCTTCAGGCGGACTGGCAGCACGGTCCGGGCGCCGCCCTGCCAGAACAGCTCGACTGTTCCGACATGCTTGTCCCGATCGATGTTCAACACGACGTCGTCAAGCAGCGCGCGCAACAGTTGCTTGCGCTCGCGATCGCTGGTTGTCTTCGCGCCCCACACCTTGTCGACCTCGCCCGCGAGACGGCGCAGCGTCCGTCGCTCCGCATCGGTCAGCGGCGCCGGCCGCTGCCGGTCAAGCTCGGCCAGCATGCCGCACTGCCGCTCGGTCTCGGCGAGCGCCTGCTCCCAGGCAGCCTCCAGCGTTCGGGCGACGAGCCGGTTCTCCGGCTCGCACGCATCGAATTGCCGGCGCCGGCGTTCGGCTTCGAACTGGGCGCGCTCGAGCGCGAGCGTCTGCATCCGACGGCGCTCCGCGTGCTCGGCTTCGAGCTGGTCGACCGCGGCGGCGGTCGCGTCAACCCCGGCGGGGTTGACCGCGTCGAGGAACGCCTCGATGACCGTGGAGTCCAACCGCAGCCCGCCGATCGTTTGGCACGGCCGGCGGGTTGCCTGCATCTGGTGGGTCCGCGAGCACAGGTACGTGTGCGTGCGACCGCGGTCCCGGAGTAGGACACCATCATCTTGCGCCCGCACTTGCCGCAGCGCAGCAGGCCCTGCAGCAGCGCCGATCCCTCACGCGCGGCGCCGCCACCCTCGCCCCGCGGGCGCGCGTTGGCGCGCAGGCGCGCCTGGGTCTCCAGGTACTGCTCCCAGGTCACATAGCCCGGATGGTGATCGGGGATGCACACCCTCCACTCCTCGATCGCCACCTTGACCACCGAGGTCTTCACAACGCCGTCCTGGCCGACGGTCTTGACCTGCCGGCTGCGCCCGAACGCGTACGCGCCCGCATAGGACGGGTTGGTCAAGATGTCGTGCACCGACCCGTAGTCGGGGGCGACCCACCGAACCCTGCGCTCGCTGATCGCGCGGCGCGGGAGCAACTGTCCCTCGCAGGCGAGTTCGGCGACGACCTGCCGTGCGGAGCCGCAGCGATCCCACAACGCGTAGACCCGGCCGATCGCCGCACGGATCTGCTCATCCGCCGAGAGGCGGATCTCGGAGGTCTCGTCGTACTCCAGCCCGATCGGCAGCGCTAGCCGCAGCTCGCCGCGGCGGGCCTTGTTCTCAAGCCCGCCCCGCAACCGCGAGCGGATCAGATGCAGCTCGGCCTCACTCATCGTGCCTTTTAGCCCCAGCAGCAGCCGGTCGTTGAACTCCCCCGGCGAGTAGATCCCGTCCGCATCGGCGATCAACGTACCGGTCAGGGCACACAGATCCAGCAGTCGGTGCCAGTCCGCGCTTGAGCGCGCAAGCCGCGAGACCTCGAGCGCCAAGATCACCCCGACGTGCCCGAGCCCGACCTCGGCCGCGAGCTCGCGAAACCCGATCCGGGCGTGCGCCCACCGGCCCGACATGCCCGTGTCCTCATCAACCACCAGCACCGCCCCAGCGGGCCAACCGAGCTCGACCGCGCGCTCCGCCAGCGCATACTGACGCGCCGCCGATTCGAGATGGCGCTCGACCTGCCCAGGCGTGGACTGCCGCACATAGACAACAGCGCGACGCCGGCGATGGCGGTCGGTGATCTTCGAAACCTCACTCATCGCGCGCCTCCTGGACCATCGCCGCCAGCAGCCGCGCGAGCATCACCGTCACCGCCGTCCGCACCTCCGCTGGCAGCGTCTCCCACACCGCTGCCGGCACGACCCGCTCCTCGGTCAACACCAGCGTCAACTGACCCGACATCGCGACCTCCGTCGTTTCTGAGGCACACTCGCGCTCTGGGCGGACGCCGCTCCTTCACTCCCGACAGCACCGCGGCGAAGCGACGCCAACCCTCTGGCGTCGCGATCAGAGCCAACGCCGGCGCGCGCTCGGGGCTCGTCGTGGACGGGAGATCCGTCCACGCCGCCGGCAGCAACACTCGTGCACCGTCGGTCGTGCGGCACCGGATCCGCAACTCGCTCTTCGACATGACGCCACCCGTCGACCTCGACCACCAGTCCGCGCAGCTCCCCGGGCGCGTCAACCAGACGCACCCGGTCCGGCAGAGGATCAACAACATGAGTAGTACGACGCTTGACTGCAGCGCCACTCCGATCACCACGCCAACCCGACCCGCCGCTTCCAGGCGCTGCGTCACGTCGACGAGGCGCCGCAGCTCCCCACCGGCTACGCCGGGATGATCCTGCTCGCGCTGGTCCCGCCGCTCTGGTACCGGGTCATGGACCGGCGGCTGCTGGCGCACTACGGAGGAGATGTGACGCGCGCGAACATCCACCCGCCGGCCCGCGGGCGGGTCCTCGCGCGCTACGGTCCGGCGGGATGAGCACGTCGTATCGAGGCGCGGTCAGGCAGCTGCTCCGCGACCGGCTCCTGGACGCCGGCCGCGAGCAACTGGGCGAGCGCACCTGGGCGCAGGTGACGATGGCCGAGATCGCCACCGCGGCGGGGGTGAGCCGCCAGACGCTGTACAACGAGTTCGGGACCCGCGACGAGTTCGCGCAGGCGCTGATCATCCGCGAGGGCAGCCGGTTTCTCGACGCCGTCGAGGAGGCGATCGACGAGAACGCCGACGATCCGCCGGCCGCGCTGAGCGCCGCGCTCGAGCGGTTCCTGACTATCGCCCGGGATGACCCGTTCGTCCGCCTGTTGCTGGGCGACGACGGCACGGGCGGGATGCTGCCGCTCCTCACCACCCAGAGCCGCCCCGTGGTCGATTGGGCCACCGGGCGGCTGGTGCAGGCGATGGGCGCCCACTGGCCGGGGGTCGCCGACCGAGACCTCGAGGATCTCGCCGACACCGTGGTGCGGCTGGCCATCAGCCACGTGGCCGCTCCGCGCCAGGCGCCGGGGCGGACCGCGGCGTCGATCGCCCGCCTGCTGGCTCCCTCGATCGAGCAGATGCTCGCGACCCTCGGCGAGCGGTGAGATATTCTGTGGTCCCGGGATCTGCTGCTTGAATCGCTGAGTGAGACGATGAGGGAGGGTCATCAGATTGAAGCCGCCCGTCCCTAGTCGGCGGCGCTTCGGCCGCGCCAACGGCGGCTACCAGCCAAACGGCGACTCGCCTCGGTACATCCCGATGCAGCACCTCGAGCTGGCCGGCGTCCGGCGCTCAGTGCTTGTGGCGCTCGGGATCGCCTTCCTGATCCCCGTCGCGGTGGCGGTGTGGGCCGTGACCCAGATCGGCGGGTCGAGCTCGAAGTCGCGGACCGACAGCGCGAAGGGCGGCCAGACCACCGCGCATCACGCCACGGCGGTGAGCTTCCGGCACAGCCCGCTGTTCCAGGGCCTGGTCGCCGCGGACGAGAGCGCCTACGCCAAGAACCTGTTGCCGCCCTCGAGTTGCCAGGCGATGAGCGCCACGATGGTCGTGTGCAAGCAGCCGCACTACGCGGTCGAGGAAGCGACCTTCAACACCTATCCGTCGTTGAAGGCCCTCTACGCCGCCTACGAGGCGAGGGCCGCGCAGCTCGCCCAGGCTCCGTTCCGAGCCAACACCGGCAACTGCACCGAGAGCGACGTCAACGGCGAGATCGGCTGGAACCACGATTTCAGGCATCCGAGCATGTACCCGATCAGCATGTTCACCTCGGGGGCGATCACTGACGACAAGGCCGCCGGACGGATGTTCTGCACATTCACCAACGGTCTGCTGTATCTGCTCTGGACCCAGGACGACGGGCGCCTTCTCGGAGAGCTGGCCGGCGCGCCGCATCTCGACGCGTACCTGTGGTGGCACAACGTCCACCATGTGATCGCCGTGCCCGGCACGCCCAACATGATGGGAACCATGCCGGGGATGGGAAACACGACCAGCACGCAGACCTCGACCACCATGCCGAGTAGCAAGGGCACGATGCCAAGCAGCAAGAGCACGATGCCGAGCAGCAAGGGGAAGATGCCGAGCGGACACGGCACGACGAGCACGAAGAGCTCGCAGAGCATGCCGGGGATGAGCTCGGGGATGACCTCGGGCGGCTAAGACCCAGCAGCTAGGCCGTGGCCGGCGCGTCCTAACCCGCGAGCCGCCCGCGGTAGTCCCATAGGGCGCGGGCCTCCTCGAGGGAAAGCAGGCGCCACCGCTCCTGTTCGGCCTGCCAAACCCAGATCGTCACGTCGACGATGCTGCGTACCCGCTGGAGTAGCTCCACGGTGCCGCGGGCATCCGCGCCGTCGAGGAGAACTTCCCGGGTGAGCACGTCGAGGACCTTGAAACGACGGGGCGCGGGCGCCTTGGCGGGCGGCGCAGGGGGCTTGAGCGCCGGCAGGCGAAACCCTCGACGCGATCGGACCCGGGCTTCTTGAGCACGCGGTCGAGCGGCACCATGTTCGCGCCCGTGCCCTTGGTTTCAGTGTCGAGGATCCACACTTTGCCCATGCTTATGAGGGTAGTCCGGGTCAGGTTCGCGCAGGAAGTTCGACGACCGGCAGCTCCACCTCGCCGACCGACAGCGAGCCGCATAGCCGAGCCTGCTGGTCCCCTCGCGCCAGCTTGCGGCGCAACAACACGAATGCCGGCACGCCGAGCAGGGTGGGGATGGCGAGCTGGAACAGGCGATAGATGAGCACGGCGGCTGCGGCATCCGAAACGCTCACGCCGTAGAGGGCGAAGACGCCGACCAGACCGCCTTCGGTGCCGCCGATCCCACCCGGCAGCGGAATCAGGTTGCCGAGCTGGCCGATCAGGTAACCGAGCACGAGCGTGCCGACCGCCGGGACGTGGCCCACGGCGGCGAAGCCGAAGCCGAGCGCGGCGATGTCGAAGACCATGTAGCCGAGCGACCCGGCGACGACGCCGAAGCTGTGTGAGCGAATCAGCGACTTGGCCAGGTCGACGCCGTCCGCGGTCGCGTGCAACGCCTTGTGGAGCCCCCGCCGCGCTCGGCTGCTCCAACCGGGTCCGCCCGAGCCGGCCAGCGACCCGCCGAACGAGCGCAGCAGCCGAGGACTGGTCGAGGTCAGCAGCACGACCACGCCGGCGATCAGCGCCGGTCCAAGCGTGAGCACGGCCGAGCCCTGTCCCGGAACCACGCCGGTGAACACTCCGAGTCCGGCCAGGACCACGCCGACGAAGTTCGCCGCGCTGGTCACCAGGAAGAAGGCGACCGTGCGCCTGGCGATGTGGGCGGTGGCCATGCCGGCTTGCCTGAGCGCCCAGACCCCCAGCGCCAGGCCGCCCGCGCCGCCGGTGGGCAGCAACGAGTTGGCGGCCAGCTCGGCCATAGAGATGTCATAGCTGAGGCCCCAGGACATCCGCGGGCAGAAGGTCGAGCGGAACGCGAGCATGTAGCCGGCGCACGAGGCGAGCTCGGCCACCGCGAGCGAGGCCAGCCAGACGGCGTCGGCATCCTCCAGCCGGGCGCGCACATGGCCCAACCCCGGCAGCGCGCCAATCGCGATTGCGACCACCGCGATGACGACCGTCAGCTGCAGCATCCGGCGCGCGATGTGCCGCGGGTGCAGTTCGTCGGGCATCTCGACGCCCGGCGGCGTCGCCTGTTTCCGGTCGTCTTGCTGGGTCGCCACTACATACCAGGGTACGCGGCGGCGAACGCGTCACGGACCGGCGATTCCCTCAAGCAGATAACTGGCCGTGGCGGCATTGGCCGGATAGAACGCCTCGATCATCAGCTCGTCGAGCGTGATGTCGACCGCGCTGCCGAAGGTGGAGATCGTGCTGAAGAAGGCCAGCTCGCGCTCGCCGGCGAGCAGCCGCAGCGGGACCACGATGCCACCGGTTATCTCCTCGTCCCGCGGCGCCTCCAGACACACCCCGGGATACGCGGCGAGCTCGTCATGGAGCCGGGTCAGCTCGGGGTCCGCGGTCAGCGCGGCCTCGCGGCGCAGCCGGTGCAGGAGATGGGCGCTCCACTCGGACAGGTTGAGCGTGCGCGGTGCCATGCCCTCGGGGTGGAGCGCCACCCGCAGCGCGTTCGCGGGCGGCTCGAGCAGCTCGGGAGCGACCCCCTCGAGCAGCGTGCCGAGAGCGTCGTTCGACGACAGCAGGTTGTGGTGGCGGTCGATGACGATCGCCGGGTACGGCTCGTGGGCGCGCAGGAAGCGATCGAGCGCCTGGTGTACCGGGGTCATCTCGGGCTCCTCGAGCGAGCGCTCGGCGTACAGCGGTGCATATCCGGCGGCCAGCAGCAGCCGGTTGCGGTCGCGGAGCGGGATGTCGAGATGCTCGGCCAGGCGAAGCACCATCTCGCGGCTGGGTCGCGAGCGGCCGGTCTCCAGGAAGCTCACGTGCCGCGAGGACACGTCCGCCTCCAGGGCGAGCTCGAGCTGGCTCAGGCTGCGCCGCCGGCGCCAGGACCGGATCAGCTCGCCGATCGGTGCGCGCGAGCTAGGCGCGTGGGCGGTTGCCGTTTGCACTGCCATGCCAGCGACCGTAGCGGGCGCCGATGCGGGCCGCAATTACCTCTGAGGTAGCCCTCATTCGATCTCCTGCAGGTAGGCGAGCACGGCGAGGACGCGACGGTGGTCGCCGGCGGACTGGGGGAGGTCGAGCTTGGACAAGATGCTCTGCACGTGCTTCTCGACCGCGCCCACCGTGAGTACCAGCGACTGCGCGATCCCGGCGTTGGAGCGGCCCTCGGCCATCAGGGAGAGGACCTCGCGCTCGCGCGGGGTGAGGCGCTCGAGCGGACCGTCCTGGCGTTGGCGCGAGAACAGCTGTGCGACCACCTCGGGGTCGAGCGCGGTGCCGCCGCTGGCCACGCGGCGGACGGCCTCGAGGAAGTCGGCCACGTGCATCACGCGGTCCTTGAGCAGGTAGCCGATGCCGCCGCCGCGGTCGGCCAGCAGTTCCGTGGCGTAGGTCGGCTCGACGTATTGGGAGATCACGAGCACGGCGGTGCCCGGGGCCTGCCGGCGGACCTCGAGCGCGGCGCGCAGGCCCTCGTCGTGGAAGGTGGGGGGCATGCGAATGTCCACGACCGCGAGGTCGGGCCGCCGGGCGACCACCTCGCGAATCAGCGCGGCCCCGTCGGTGACGGCGGCGACCACGTCGATGTCGTTGTCGCGCAGGAGGCGGGTCATGCCGTCCCGCAGCAGCACGTGATCCTCGGCGATGACTACCCGCACGGCAACTCAGCGCGAATTATCGTCGGTCCACCTCGTGGGCTGCTCACCGAGAGGCTTCCGTCGAGGGCCTCGACGCGCCGACGCAGACCGCGCAGCCCGGAACCTCCAGGATCGGCGCCGCCCTGGCCGTCATCCTGCACCTCGAGCTCGATCTTGTCGCCGATGCGGAGGATCGAGATCTCGACGTGCTGGGCGCGGGCGTGCTTGGCGGCATTGGCCAACGACTCGGCGGCCACGAAGTAGGCAGCGGTCTCCACGGCCGGCGCAGGGCGTGGCACGACGTCGATCGACAGCGCCACCGGTAGCGGGGTGGAGGTGGCCAGCGAGGCGAGCGCCGCCTCGAGCCCTCGATCGGCGAGCACGGGGGGATGGATCCCGCGGGCGAGATCGCGGAGCTCGCGCAGGGCGTGCTCGGCGCCGATGCGGGCCTCGGCGAGCAGCTCGCCGGCCCGCTCGGGATCGTCGGAGAGCTTCTGCTCGGCCATCCCGAGGCTCATCCCGAGCGCCACCAGCCGGGCCTGGGCGCCGTCGTGGAGGTCGCGCTCGATCCGGCGCAGCTCGGTCTCCTGGGCGTCCACCGCGCCGGCCCGGGTGGTCTCGAGCGTCTCGATCCGCTCCTCCATCTCGGCTCGGCGTGGCGAGGCGAGCACAGCGGTCACGAACTGCATCGCGAGGATGATCAGGATCGCGACGATCGGCCACACCGGCCAGAAGTAGCCGTGCGCGGTGATCGCCCAGACCGCGATGCAGAAGCCGGCGAGTAGCGCGCCGATCCCCGCGGTGGCGGCGAGAGTGCGGCTGCCCAGGAAACGATCGACCAGCGAGGGCTGCTGGGAGATCAGCACGAGCCAGCCGTGGATCCCGAGCACGGTGGCGAGTGGCAGCCACGCCCAGATCGGCCAGAAGTAGCCGCGGGACACGACTAGCCAGATCAGGATGAGCGCGAACACGAGCACTCCGTCGACCGCGGCGTGGACCTCGAGCGCATAACGCGAGCGCGTGACGGCCAGCGGCCCGGCATGCCACTCCGGGGCCAGCGCCGCGGGGGTGGGCTCCCGGTTGGAGCCCAAGAGGCGCGGGGCGATGGCTTGGAACGGCACGGCCATGGGGCGTGCCAGCAACACCGCCAGCGGCAGCAGGAGCGCGCCGAACGGGACGAAGGCGAGCGACTGCAGGAACGTGTGCGGCCGCCAGAAGCCGATGTGGGCCCCGCCGTGGACGAACGGCACCCAAAGCGGCGCGAACAGCATGCTCCCGGTAAACAGGATCACCACCAACGCCGCGATCGCCACCGGGAAGCCGGCGATCCAGCGAAGCAGGAGATACGCCTGGGCCCGCCAGAAGCCGACGGAGAACTGGCCGCGCAACCAGGCCCAGAATCCGGGCCGAGTACGGGCGACCGTAGGGGCGCGCGCGTCGACGTCGAGCAGGGACCGAGCCAGCTCGGCCTCGATCGCGGCGAAGCCGCGGGTGATGAAGGCCAGCACGATCAGCATCGGGATCACCAGCGGGGTCACGGCCAGCCCCAGGCACAGGCTCCATGCCGTGACCAGCGTGGCGAACCACACGGGCCCGAGCACGAGCGCCGAGAGCAGGTAGAAGAGCCGCCGATAGGTCACCGGGTCGACCAGCATGCGCGCGATCAGTTCCATCTCACATCACTCCGACCATATTGTTTACGGGGTCATTGCTGTCGTTTGCTCGAAGCACTCCAGAAGAGTCGCCCGGAGAGGCGCCTTCGCCAATACGGGCGACCGGCGTCGGTTCCTGCAGCTACCTGGCGTGGTCGCGGGCGGGCTCGGTATCGCCGCGCTGGCGATCGGCGTGGCCGGCGCCTCGGCCGCCACGCTGACGGGAGGGTCGGCCCCGTCGGGCCGAGGGGTCGTTTCGCCGCTCGCGTCCGTCCCGTACATGGGATGGAACACCTATTACGGAGTCGGTGGCGTGTTCGACGAGCCGACGATCCTGTCGGTGGCCCGGTCGCTGCTGGGCCGTGGCCTGGCGCGCGCCGGCTACCGCATCGTGTGGCTCGACTTCGGGTGGGCGAGCGGGAAGCGAGACGTTCGCGGACAGCTGATCGTCGACCGCCATCAGTGGCCGCATGGCCTGCGCTGGCTGACCGCCTGGCTGCATCGCCGCCACCTCCTGGCCGGGATCTACACCGACGCCGGGCACAGCGGCTGCAGCAACCAGGGCGTCGGGTCGCTCGGCCACTACCAGCAGGACGCCGACCGCTTCGCGGCGTGGGGATTCGACGCCGTCAAAGTGGACTTCTGCGGCGCCGGACAGGAGGGGTTCGACCCCCGGCCGCTCTACACGCGCTTCGCCCGAGCGCTGGCGCATAACTCGAGCCATCGGCGGTTGCTGCTCAACGTATGCAATTTCTGGGTGCCCGGCCAGATCGACGGAACCCGGCCGACCTATGCCAACTCGGCCTACGCCACCTATCGATGGGCCTCGGCCATCGCCCAGAGCTGGCGCACCGATACCGACATCGGCTTCCACCGCGACGTGCAATGGGTCAACGTGCTGCGCAACCTCGATCACGACGCCGCTCACCCGGCCGCGGCCGGCCCGGGGCACTGGAACGACCCCGACTACCTGGGCCCGGAGCTCGGGATGAGCGCGGGAGAGGGTCAGGCCCAGCTGTCGATGTGGGCGATCGTCGCCGCACCACTGATCCTGGGCAGCGACCCCCGGGCGCTGACGGCGTCGACGATCTCGATGCTTGCCAACCGGGAGGTGCTGGCGATCGACCAGGACCGGTTGGGCGTCCAGGGCACCATGATCGCCCAGCGCGGCTCAGCACAGGTCTGGGTGAAGCCGCTATCGGGCGGGCAGGTCGCGATCGCGTTGCTCAACCGCGGTTCGCAGCCGGTGACGATCGCCACCACGGCGAGCCGGGTGGGGCTGGCTGCAGCGAGGAGCTACCGAGTCAGGGATGTCTGGGCGCATCGGACCACGAAGTCGTCGGGAGACATCGGTGCGCTGGTCGCGCCCGACAGCGCCGCCCTCTACCGGGTGGCGCCCTAGGTCTAGGCCGCGGCGGCCTCGACCGGGGCGGTGGTCTCCGACCACTCGCCCCACACGACCTTGGAGGGCTTCACCTGGTAGCGGTAGACCGTGCCCTCCTCGTTGACCATGTAAGTGTCGACGTTGTCCTTGCGGTTGTGCAGGATCAGCCGCTGGCCGCTCTCGGCGAGCATGACCAGCGACTTGATGCTGGGCACGTCGACCGGAGGCCAACCGAGGTCGTCACCGCCCACGATCGGGACGATCATGTGACCGTACTGGGACTGGATGCGCACGCTCTCCTCGAACGGCTCACCGCGCTTGCGCAGGTAGAAGAACAGCGCCGCCGCGGCCGAGAGCAGCAGGCCGAGGATCGAGATCTCGCGCAGCAATGAGACCTTTGGCGAGACGCCGAGGACGGTGATCGTGGTCGGCGCCGTGCCGGGCGTGCCCACCGATCCGGGTCGGGCGGCGGTGAAGCTTGTCGCGGGGGACCCAGCGGCCGAGGCGTCGCCGGTTGTCGATGCGCTGGCTGTGTTCGTGGCGCCCTGGGGCACCAGCTGAGAGCCGCTGAGCGAGAAATTCATGGCCGGGTTGAAGCTGAGGTTGAGCGGGTGCCCGGCGACGGTGCCCGTGATGTGCACCTCGGGCACCACGCTGATCGTGTACACACCGGAGATCCCGGTCAGCGTCGAGACCTGCCCGAGCAGCTTCTGGATCTGCCGGATGTCGAGTTCAACCACCGTGCTCGTGTGGTCACCGCTGAAGCGCGTCGCCGGGGTCAATACCAGGCTACGACTCCACCCACTCTGGCCGGTGAGCTTGAGGGTGACCTTCTCGGTCCCGACGACACTGTGCTGGGCACCGCTCACGAACTGATAGTTGACACGGACGCCGAGTTCGTGAACCAGGGACACGAAGATCGGATCGCCGGTGTGGATGGCCCCGGTCGCGTACACGGGCCCCGCTTTCGCGCTTGCGCTATAGGCGAACGACGTGTTCTGGGTGTACGCGGTCGTCGCCGGGGTGAGCTTGGACGCCGGCCGGGTGAAAGCAATGGCGCCGAGTACGACGAAAACCGCGGCGGCAATAGCCGACGCGGTGAGGAACGCACCGAAATCGATGCGCCGCCCGACGTGTTTGTCTGAAGAAGTGTTCACGAGCGGTATTCCCTTGCCCGGCGCGTCATTCCGGCGGCGCTTGCGGCGCCGGCGCTGTTCGCGGAAGCCGAACAGCAGCCCAGTCGCCAGCAGCGCGCAAATGACGGCGGCGACGGCCGGCGAGTGGATGAACTCGAGCCACTTTCCGCCGCGCGGCAGATGCAGCCACAGCTTCCCGAGAAGCTGGGCGCGCGTCGGGTTAACGGGATCGAGGAAATCGTTGTTGTCACCCTTGAAGACGTAGCTGTTGCCGTGGATCGCATGGATGCGATGCAGCACCACGGTGTGGAGCATGGTGCTCCAGTAGGCGGCGATATCGCCCACCTTGTAGTCGCTGGCGGGCCGGACAACGGCCAGGTCTCCGGTGTGAAACCGGGGCTGCATGCTGACGCCGCCGGTGACCACGTACCGGGTCGATCCGCCGAGCTCGTTGGGGGCGAAGTACCACCACGCTACGGCGACGACGATCACGAACGCCGCGGTGGACAGGATGGAGCGAAGTCGAGGTCGCTTCACGTCGGTGCCTCATTTCCCGTCCTTGGGGTGCGGCTGGGGAGAGCCGGCCCTGTGCCGTGCTCTCCCCACCGCTTGAAGCTGATCGCTTTACTAGCCGACCTGCGAGGTGCCGTCGGTGACCGAGACGTTGAACACGGTGGCCTGCTGCACGGGGTCGGCGGTGCCGAAGGTGCAGGTGTAGTCCGACGCGTTCGTGTCGGTGCCGTCGGCGCCCGTCTTGGTGCAGGTGACGAGGGTCGCGGTGCCGCCACCATCGGTGTCGAACCCGGCGTTGACGACCGAGCCGGCGGGCAGCTGGGCGGTGTCGCCCGCGTTGCTCAGCACGAGCTTGGCGTCAGAGATGTACTGACCGTCCGAGCTGACGTCCCAGACGACGGAGTCGGCGTGCGCGCCGCTGATCGCGGTCTGGTGGAAGCCGGCGACAGCGGTCGCGGGCAGGTTACCGCCGATAGCCGCGGTGAAAGCGGCGCCACCGGCAGCAAGGGCGCAGATCGCCAGCAGGGCAATCAGCACGCGCTTCTTGTTGCGCTTCATTTGTAGTGACCTCCCAATGGTCTTTGGTTGGGGTCCGCTGACGGATGGTCAAAACAAACGCCGTAGCCTCCGTGACCAGCGGTTTTCTTACCCGAGGTGATCGTCCGGACCTGCCGGACCCTTATCCGTAGTAGGTACGGATCAAGGGTGCGGAAGATCCGCCTTTTCGCCGCTAACTCTGGGTGCTAGAAGACTCCTGAAGAAGTGGGTTTCGTGATCGGGTTGCTTGTCGGCGCTGAGCGGGATGTTCGGATCTCCTGGATGACCCGTGGTGGTAGGTGATCGTGGTTGTCGTGGGTGGTCATGCCTTGTCGCTGGCGAGCCGGTGTCCGATCGGGTTGAGATTGACCAGGGCGGCTGCCCATGCGGCCTGCAATCGTGCTTTCGCGCTGCCGATGTAGCGGCTTTTGCGGGCGCCGTAGCGGTGGGCGAGCAGTCCGAGCAGCCGCTCGATCCGTGGGCGTGTCGCGGCGGAGATGCTCGGCGGTGGCGGGGTCGGCGAGTGCTTGGCGGGCGGCGAGGAGCAGGTGCTCGTGTTCCTGGAGTCGATCTGGCGTCGGGCCTTGTTCGGGCAGCAGCGCTCCTTCAGCGGGCAATCGCGGCACATCGCGGGCGCGAAATTCGCGCCGCGGAACCCGCTCTTGGAGATGCTGATCGCGACGGTGTGCCCTGCCGGGCAGGTGACGGTGCCGGCATCGAGATCGATCGGGAAGTCCTGCTTGCCGATGCGGCCCTCGACGACCTTGCCCTCTGGCACCGGGGCGAGCACGTCCACGCCGCGCTCGGCCAGCTCGGCGCGGACCGGCCCGTTGCCATAGGCGGTGTCACCCAGCATCCGCTCCGGCCGCTGTGTCGGCGGCTGGGCGTCGATCAGGTGCTTGGCCTGCGGCCCGTCCTGCTCGCCGGCCGGGGCGACGTGCACGGCGGTGATCAGCGGCTCGCTGCCTGTTGGTGGCGGCGGCCGAGAGCTTGTAGCCGTCAAACCGCTGCTGGTGCTCTTGCGGCCGTGGCGCATCTCGGGGTCAACGGTCGAGATGATCCGGTCAGACGCGGTGCCGCGATGCAGCCGCGGCACCCCGTCCTGATCGATGTCGAAGTCCTGGCCGATCAGCTCCCGCAGCAGCTCGTGCGCCGCCTTGACCGCCTCATCCTCAAGCAGCCCGTCGGCCTGCTCCACGGCCGCGAGCGCACGCTCGGCGTCCTGCGCGACCCGGGTCAGCATCCGCTCCCGCTCGGCCTTCTCCCGCCAGCGACAGTCCGGCTTCTCACCCGGCCGCTCGTAGTCGAACTCCAGCCCGTCATCCAGCTGCTCGCCCGCCTCCTCGTCGGCGGCGCTGACCGCGTCGATCAGCTTCCGGACGCCGTGACGGACCAGCCTGACCGTGTCCTGCGTCGCGGCCGCGCCGAGCATCGGCGTGGAATCGATGATCTGCTCCGCCGTCCCGTCCAGCATCCCCAGCTCCTCGGCGAGCCGCAGCGTGTTCTCCAGCGCCAGCCCCTCCTTCTTGTGCAACAACAGCCGGGCGCGGTACTTCGTCAACGACGTCGGATGCCACCCCTGATGATCGACCGGCAGCCCCAGCGCGACCTTCCACCGCAGATCCCACGCCACGCACTCCATCGCCTGCTCATCCTGACCCCCGGTCCGGTGCTGCAACAACAGCACCTTCGCCAACAACGACGGCGGGATCGACGGCCGGCCCATCCGCGACGAATAGCACTCCGCGAAATCCTCATCGCGCACGATCCGATCACCGTGCTCGGCCAACAACGCGAAAAACGAGCCCTCCGGCAACGGCCGACAACACCGCCGCATCGAACATCCCCACCTGAGCAGACCGAGTCGCGAGCATGCCGAAAGGGTCTTAAACCCGCCGGACGGACCCCGACTTTTTCAGGAGTCTTCTAGTGCGCGGGAGACCTGGTTTGTGCCCCACGGGACCGGCGGCGTGACGTACGGG
>CAWICS010000003.1:0-336697 GCA_963834675.1 uncultured Solirubrobacterales bacterium | reverse complement strand
CTCGAGGAACCGCTCCAGCCAGCCCTGATCGAGCTGGGTGAAGAAGTCGCGGATGTCCGCGTCGAGCACCCAGTTCACCCTCTTGCGGTCGAGCGCGACCGCAAGCGCGTCCAGCGCATCATGCGGACGCCTCCCCCGGCCGAAACCCATACGAGAAACCGAGAAAGTCCTCCTCGTAGATCGCGTTCAGCACCTCGACCACCGCCCGCTGGACGATCTTGTCCTCCAACGCAGCGACCCCGAGCGGCCGCAGCCGCCCGTCCGACTTCGGTATGAACACCCTGCGAGTCGGGCTCGCCCGGTACGCCCCTCGATGGACCCGGGCGTGCAGATCGCGAAGGTTCACTTCGAGATCAACGCCGTCATCCAGCCACGTGACCCCATCGACCCCAGCGGCGACGTGGAGGCGCGGTCTTCGCCCGTCCGCCTCCACAACCGGTCGACCGTCATGTGGTGAAGGAGCGCGGTGAACCGCACATCCCCGTCCTTTCGCGCCATTCGGCGCACCCGGTCCAGCTCACTTGACACGCCCTGACCGGCACTGAGTCCGGCGCGTGTTTCGCTGGCCGTGTTCCCCTCGGGCAGGCCCCTTCCCTCCACCACCTCCCCCCCCGGTTCCCCCGGGATTGTTCGGCGGTTTCGCAAGTACTACCAGCCTGTCTGACTTCTCGCGATCATGCATCGAGGGATTCCGCCTAAGCGTTCCCCCCCGCGGCCCGCCCGGCGCTGGTCTGCCACCCCGCGAACCATCCAGGACGGGGCGTCGCCAACACCTCGCGGACGACCACGAGATCTCCCGGTTCTCGCGCATAGAGCTCCGTGGTGCGTACCTGCGGATCTCCGACCGCGCAGGGTCCGCCGGGCGACTCGCAATAACGCCGCCAGCAGCATTGCCTTCCCCACGCATGAGAAAGCGTCGGCACCCTGAACTTCAATGGAGTTTCGCGGCTCAATAACCCCGCCCACACGCCCCCTGTCAACGCTTCGCTGCGCCCTCACGGAACGCCAACGCATGACTCGGGGCCACCATGACTCGCTAAGTCTTCAATGTCGAGCGTTCTCATCCCCTTCTCCATGCCGGTTCATCCAGGCGCTTTCCCCACCGGTCCATCCCGACCTCCCGTCGCTTGCCGCCCTTCCCTCGACGGACGACCACGGCGCCACGGCTGCGGTCGAGGTCGCTCTCCTGCAAGGCAAGCGCTTCGCTGATCCGCAAGCCTGCGCGCCACAACAGCACGATCAGTGCGCGGAGTCGGTGGCCGTCCAGGCGGTCGTTGATCGTGCGCATCACGGCGACGATCTCCTCAACCGTCGGTGGATCGGCCGGGTACTTTCACCTTTATTGCGTGGTGGGCGGCCTCGGTGATAGCCACCATGGTCGCCGGCGAGCGGTTGCCAGCGGCGTCCAGCAGCACGGATTCCATGAATCCTCCTTGGTGGTTAGGTTGGCTGTGCACTGCTATTCGAACCCAGCGGCCGATATGGCGAGAAGCCACGGCTAACAACAAAGCCGGAAGCGCCTGGGCGAAAACGCGGAGGTGGCGGCTCTAGCGGGCAGCTCTGACGTGGCGCTAGTCGAACGCTAGACGCGCCCTTCCCGCCGCGAGGTTCTCTAGACTTATCCGTACTTATCCACGATCCATGGATAAGTTGCGATAACTCAGGCTAACTGGAGCACGAATGGATCCAGTCAAGAATCCGTATACGCCCGGGGCCGGTACCCGTCCGAGCGAGCTCGCTGGTCGCGACGAGGAGATCGAGAGCTTCAAAATTCTGCTTGCCCGACTGCGCGATGCTCGACCCGAGCAGAGTCAGATCATCACCGGACTGCGCGGCGTGGGCAAGACGGTGCTGCTGAACACCTTCGAGGACCTGGCAGAGGGCACCGGCTACCTCACCGCCTTTCGTGAGCTCACGCAGGAGACCTCGCTGCCCGAGCTCTTGGCCAAGGATGTCCAACGGCTGCTGCGAGAGCTGAAGCTGAGCGCGAAGCTCGCAAACGCGGTGCGCGCCAGCCTCTCCAACCTGAGCGCGTTCAAGCTCACCGACCCGAACGGGTTCGAGTTGTCGATTGACATCAGGAAGCTGCGCGAGCAGCCGTTGACCGAGGATCTGATCGAGCTGTTCCTGCAGCTCGGTAGCGCGGCCAAGGCCAAGCAGGTCGGCATCGCCTTCTTCCTCGACGAGATCCAGTTCGTCAAAGAACCCGAGTTCCGCGCGCTGATCAGCGCGCTTCATCGCGCGATGCAAAAACAACTTCCGGTGACGCTAGCGGCCGCCGGACTGCCTCAGATCCCGCGGCTCGCGGGTGAGGCTCGCTCGTACGCCGAACGGCTGTTTCGGTTTCCGCACCTTGGAGCGCTGGACGAGCCAGCTGCTCGCGCGGCGCTGGCCATTCCGGCCGAGCGCGAGGGCGCCGCCTACGAGGAGCCAGCGATCAAACGCACGCTCGAGCTCACTCAGGGCTATCCCTTCTATATCCAGGAGTTCGGCAAGCACATCTGGAACCTCGCGGCGTCATATCCCATCACCCGAGACGACGTGGATCGCGCGGCGCCGCGTGCCGAGGAATCGCTTGACCGCAGCATCTACGAGGTCCGCATCCAGCGAGCCACCATCAAGGAGCGTCGCTACCTACGGGCGATGGCAGAGCTCGGCGATGGTCCATACAAGGTCGGTGCCGTCGCCAAGGCAATGGGAAGCACAACCACGGCGCTGTCGACCGTGCGCCAGAAGCTACTTGACCGCGGACTGATCTACGCAACCGAGGATTACGGCTACCTCGAGTTCACCGTTCCCCGATTCGACGAGTTCATGCGGCGCAATATCCCCTTCAGGGCGCCACCCAGACGAAGTCGGCGGACGTCCTAGCGAGGCCCCGCTCTCCGCGCTTAGGGGGTCAGCGGCCATCGCGCCCGAGATGCTCGTCGCGGAACCGGAGCAGGGCTCGCGCCCGACTCGATCGGGGCTGAGCCGCCTGACTTTGGGTGATCGCACCCGCGTGGATCACCGAGGCGTCTGATCTGTCGCTGCGGCGCGGGGGTCGCCGGGCGCCTTCGTTGGCCGATGACGGTCCGTGGAGGCCTGGTCGTCGCAGGCGGCGGTCCGGCGTGGGCAGGAGGGGAGGTCCCGGCTGGAGGGATCGTCCTTGGACGGCGGCTCGCGGTGATCTCGGTCGGTGGGGTGGTCGAGGCCATCTTGGAGCCCGGGCCGCTCGAGGACGGGAAGGCGACCTCGATCGCCAGTCCGCCGCCTGGGGTTGGGCTCGCGTGGAGAGTGGCGTGGTGCGCGGTCGCGATCGCCCGCACGATCGAGAGCCCGAGCCCGTGACCGTTGTTGTGGCCGGTCCGCTGGGCCAACCGTTGGAAGGGCTCGAAGAGACGCTCGAGCTGGTCGGGCGGAATCGGTGGGCCGGTGTTTGTGATCGACAGGAACGGGCGTTTGTCGCGGGTGCCGGTGGTGATCGCCAGGCGCCCACTAGGGATGTTGTGGCGGATCGCGTTGTCGATGAGGTTGCTGATCAGGCGTTCGAGCAGTCGTGGATCGCCGAAGGTGGTCGCAGGGTCAAGTGTGGTGCGCAGATCGAGGTCACGGTCGGTGAGGCGTGACTGGTGGGCGGCGATCGCCTGGACGGTGAGGTTCGCGAGCTCGACGTGCTCGCGGCGCTCGAGTCCGGCTTGGCCGCGGGTCAGGGTCAGCAGCCCGTCGATCAGTTGCTCGAGATTCTCCTCGGAGGCGATCACGCGCTGGTGAGCGGCGCGTAGTGAGGTGTCGCTTGCGTCGGGGCTGGCGAGTGCGACCTCGCTGATGGCGCGCAGGCGGGTCAAGGGCGCGCGGAGCTCGTGGGAGGCGTTGGCGACGAACTGGCGCTGGGCGCGGTAGGAGTCCTCGAGCGGCCCCAGGACGCGTCCGGCCAGGATCCACCCCAAGCCGAGCGAGAGCAGCGACATTGCTCCCAGCGCGATCGCGGACTGGATGAGCAGTTGCTGGCTTACGTGCGTGCGCTGTTGGCGGTTGTGGGCGTAGAGCGCTCTCTGGTAGGCGTCGTTCAGCCCGCACGTGCCGGCGGCCTGCGTGTATGCCGCCGACTGGGTGTTGAGGGTGGCTGGGATCGCGAAGATCGCTCCGTCGTGATCGCTGATCACGCCCTTGAACGATCCGGCACGGGGCATCGAGGTTGTGGGGTCGGGGAACGCGGGAACACCGTGCTGGCGCACGCACCGCGCGACCGACCGGAAGTGCGCCATCGTCTGCGCGGACGGGTGGGTCTTGGCCCCCGGGATCGGGAGGCCGCCCGGCCATGGGGTGCTCACCAGACCGGGCTGTGTCGACGCGGCGCTCGTCGGACCGAGGGTGAAGACGAAGCCGGCGTTGACCAGCAGCGCGTAGGCGATCGCCATCAGCGCGGCGCCCGAGAGCAGGAACAGGCCGCCGTAGAGCAGCGTCAGGCGCATCCGGGCGGCCCGGTGCGGCAGGTGGCGCGTGGCCGCGAGCTCGGTGATCCGGCGGTTCAGGCGAGTTGCGGCGGTCATATCCGGTAGCCGGCCCTGGCGACGGTTTGGATCAGGGGCGGGTCACCGAGCTTTGCGCGCAGTCGGCTGATCGTGATCTTGACCGCGCCGGTGAACGGATCGGCGGCCTCGTCCCACACGCGCGCGAGCAGCTCCTCGGGCGAGACGACCCGGCCCTGGGCGCTGAGCAGCAGCTCCAGCACACCGAACTCCTTGGGCCGCAACGCCAATGCTTTGCCGCCGCGGTAAGCAGTGCGCTGGGCGGTGTCGAGCACGAGGTCGCGGTGCTCGAGCACCGGCGGGATGCTCGGCTGCGCGCGGCGCGCCAGCGCGCCGATCCGCGCAATGAGCACCGCGAACGCGAACGGCTTGGGCAGGTAGTCGTCGGCGCCGAGCCCGAGCCCTGCGACGAGATCCTCGTTCTCGGCGGCACCGGTCAGCATCAGCACCCGGCTGCGACCGCCTGCCGCGACCAGCTGCGCGCACACCTCATCACCATGCACGACGGGCAGGTCCCGGTCAAGCACGATCACGTCATAGTCGATGACCCAGGCGCGGGCGAGGCCCGCACCGCCGTCCAGCGCGACATCGACGGCGATCCGGGCATCGCGCAGGCCCGCGGCGACCGTCTCGGCCAGCTCCTCGTCGTCCTCGATCACAAGCACCCGCATCGACCGCTCCTTCTCCGGCGCACGGTAGCCGCACAAAGGTTTCACGCCGGTTTCCGGCCCGAGCGGCCACGGGAGGGGTGCGGGAAACCGGGCTGAAACCGCTGGATCTCTACAACCGGGTCGCACACCAGTCCAAGGAGGGTGCGATGAACACCACAGCAGCAGACAACCACGCAACGACGCCTGGACCGCACGGGCGGCTCCGCGGGGTCGCCGCGATCATCGTGATGGCCGCGGTCGGACTAACCGCCTGCGGGTCTTCCAGCACCCCGCAGGTGGCCAGCCTACCGACGAGCAGCAACCCCGCCAGCGGGGGCACGCCGGTCGACGCGTCGACCACGCACACGGAAACTCAGAGCCACCCGTCCAAACCTGCGAAGGGCAACGCCACGGCGCTGCTGGTGAAGTGGGCCACCTGCATGAACACCCACGGCGATCCCAACCAGGCCGCTCCCACCATCGACGCCAACAGCGTGATCCACCTGACCTGGAATGACGCCACTCCGGGCGGGATATACGGGACCAACAAGGGCGGGCAGGGCAACGCCGGGCCGGGCCAGTACTGCCGGAACTACATCGACCAGGCGGAAACCGAGTTACAGGGCAGCCAGCATCTCCAGCAACCCAGCCAGGGCCAGTTGGTGCAGTTGTCGCACTGCATGCGGGCCAACGGGATCCCGGATTTCCCTGACCCGTCCAATGGCGGCATGTCGTTCAACCGCGCGGGTGACTTGAACCCGAGCAACCCGGTCTTCCAGAAGGCCTCGACGTTGTGCGCCAAGAAGACCGGCGTACCCGGCTTTGCCACCGGCGGCGCGCCCCCGCCGGGGGCAGTCGTCTTCAACGGAGACGGCGCGGGCGGGGCCGGTGGCTGACCTCTCTGCCAGACGGGCGGCGGCGATAGCCGCGGTTGCCGCCGCCCTGGTTGGGGGGGCGGTGGCGGCCGGGGTCGCCATGGTGGCGAGCGCCGGGGGTCAGACCACACCGTCCTCCGCGTCGGCCGCCGGCGGGCTGGCGACGGCCGCGGTGGTACGGACGACTTTGACCAACGCCGTGCAGGTCGGCGGCTCGATCGGCTACGCCGGCGCTTACACGATCTCTACTCCGTCGGGCTCCAGCCCCCAGGACATCCTGCAGGCCCAGCAGACCGTCAGCGAGGATCGCCAGACCCTGTCGGCCGACGAGCGGACCGCTTCCGACGCGTCAACCGCCGACGAGCGGACGATCACGACCGACCAGGCCGCCGTCACGAGGGCGTCGGCCACCCTCCGCGCCGACCGGGCCGCCAAGGCGCGCGACTGTGCCGGCAAGAAGAGTCCACCCCGGCGTGCACCCAGGCCGCCCAGAAGGCCGCCCAGGACCAGACCCCGCTGACCCAGGCCGAGCAGCAGCTGGCTGGCGCCCAGGCGACGGCAACCCTCGATCACGACCAGAACTCCGGCAAGGTCGGCGCTGACCAGACCAAGCTCCGCGCAGACCGTGCCACCCTCTCCTCGCTGGAGGCCACCGCGGCGAACGCCGGCACGACGTTCACATGGCTGCCCGACGTCGGCGCGATCATCGGGCAGGATCGGACGGTCTACTCAGTCGCCAACGAGCCGGTGCCGCTGTTGTACGGGTCGATCGCCGCCTATCGCGCCTTCTTTGTCGGGATGTCGAACGGCGCCGATGTCGGTGAGCTGACCGGGATCTGATCGCGCTGGGCGACGGCGCCGGGCTGCACCCAAGCGAGCACTACTCGACCGCGACCGCCACGGCGGTCAAGCGCTGGCAGCGGACACTCGGTCTCCCCGCGACCGGACAGATCCTGCTCGGCCAGGTCGTCTTCGAACCCGGGCCCATCCGAGTCACATCAGTCAGCGCGTCGGTCGGCACCTCGATCGGGGGTGGCGGCGGCGCGAGCACCGGCGGTGCCGGCAGGTGGTGGTGGTGGCACGGTGCTGACGGCCACGAGCGCAACCCCGATCGTCGCCGTTCAGCTCGACGTCACCGACGAGTATCTCGTCAAGCGAGGCGACACCGTGTCAGTCGTGCTGCCCAACGGCACCTCGACCGTGCCCGGACACATCCAGACCGTCGGCAACGTCGCCACCTGCCCCGGGGGTGGCGCCACCGGCCTAGGCAACACGACGGGCGGCGGCACAGCCGACCAATCCCCGTGTGCATCAAGCGGGTCTGGAACCTCCTCGACACCGACGGTGACGGTCATCATCCGGCTACAGCGCACCCCACCCGGAGCCCGGCTCGACCAGGCTCCC
Source organism: uncultured Solirubrobacterales bacterium (assembly GCA_963834675.1). GTDB lineage: Bacteria > Actinomycetota > Thermoleophilia > Solirubrobacterales > Solirubrobacteraceae > Palsa-465. Next base: position 329,257 of record CAWICS010000003.1, on the reverse strand, counting down.
GTCAACGTCAACATCACCTCGCAGACCGCCAAGAACGTTCTCGCTGTCCCGGTCAACGCCCTGCTGGCCCTTCAGGGCGGCGGGTACGGCGTCGACGTCGTGACAGCCCACGGCAGCCGCCTGGTCGGCGTCACCACCGGGCTGTACAGCAGCACCCTGGTCCAGGTCAGCGGACCTGGGATAGCGGCCGGTATGCGGGTGCAGGTCTCCGCCTCATGACCCTGACCGCCCCGGTCTCGGCGACCGCGACCGTCGCATCGGTGCCGGTCCTCGAGCTGGACGATGTCGCCAAGGCCTACCCGGGCGATCCACCGGTCCTCGCTCTCGCCGGCGTCGACCTGCGGATCGACATCGGCGAACTGGTTGCCATCGTCGGCCCATCGGGGTCAGGCAAGAGCACCCTGTTACACGTGATGGGCACGCTGGAGCGACCCACCCGAGGAACGGTCCACATCGCCGGAGCCAACACGTCGACGATGTCCGACACCCAACTCTCGGGACTCCGCGCCCGCCGGCTGGGGTTCGTCTTCCAGCAATTCTTTCTGCTCGACGGGCTCAGCGTGCTCGACAACGTCGCCGACGGCCTGATCTACCGCGGCACACCGCTCGCCGAACGCCGCCGGATGGCCCAGGTGGCGCTCGAACGAGTCGGGCTCAGCCATCGAGTCAGACATCGACCCAACCAACTCTCCGGCGGCGAGCGGCAACGCACGGCGATCGCCCGCGCCCTGGCCGGCCGCCCCGCGCTAGTGATGGCCGACGAACCCACCGGCAACCTCGACACCGCCACCGGGGCCTCGATCCTCGAGCTGCTGCGCGAACTCCACGCCGACGGCACCACCATCGTCGTTATCACCCACGACCCCGATGTCGCCGCCGCCACGGAACGCCGCGTCGAGATCCGAGACGGGAGCATCACCAGTGACTCACCGACCCGCGCCTGAAGACGAGGCCGGCGGCTCGCGACTATCCAGGCGGGACCTGCTACGCGTCGGCAGCCTCGGGCTGCGCAGCCGCCGCACGCGCGCGGCTCTGTCGGCGCTAGGCATCAGCATCGGCATCGCCGCCATCGTCGGCGTACTCGGCATCTCCCAATCCTCCAAATCCGGACTGCTCAACGAGCTCGGACAACTCGGCAACCTCATCACCGTCCAGCCCGCCACCACCGCCTCCGGGCAGGCCACCGAGCTGCCCACCACCTCCGAAGGCATGGCCTCGCGCATCGGCCCGGTAACCAACGTGACCGAGATCGCCACCATCCAGAACACCTACGTGTACCGCAGCCCCTTCGTGCCCAGCATCGACACCAACGGCATCTCAGTCACCGCAACCGACGCCGCCCTCCCAGCCACCCTCGGCGCCAGCATCGCGCACGGCACCTTCCTCAACCCTGCGACCGCCCACTTTCCGGCGGTCGTGCTCGGCGCCGAGGCGGCCACCCTGCTCGGCATCACCACCCTCACCCACCCCACCCAGGTCTCGATCGGCCAGCGCTCGTTCACCGTCGTGGGCATCCTCAACCCCGTCCAGCTCATCTCGCAGATGGACAGCATGGCCTTCATCGGCTTCCCCATCGCCGAACGCGACTTCGGCTTTGACGGCCACCCCACCGGCCTCTACCTCCGCAGCGCCCCCAGCCAAGTCAATGCCGTCACCGCCGTCCTGCCCGCCACCGTCAGCCCGGCGGACCCCTCCTCGATCTCAGTCACATTTCCCTCAGACATCCTCAAAGCCGAGCTCGTCACCAAAGGCGCGTACAACGGCCTGCTGCTCGGCCTCGGCGCGATCGCCCTGCTCGTCGGCGGAGTCGGCATCGCCAACGTCATGGTCATCTCCGTCCTCGAACGCCGCTCCGAGATCGGGCTACGCCGAGCGCTCGGCGCCAGCCGACGCCACGTCGCCGCGCAATTCCTCACCGAAGCGCTCCTCCTCTCCATCCTTGGCGGCGCGGCCGGCACCATCATCGGCTGGGCAGCGACCGTCGCCTACGCCCTCAGCCAACATGAGACGGTGCAAATCCCCGCCCTCGCCCTCTACGGCGGCATCGCCGCCGCCACCCTCATCGGCGCCATCGCCGGCCTCTACCCATCCATGCGCGCCGCCCGCCTATCACCAACCGAAGCATTGCGAACCGTCTGAACGCCACTGTCCCAGGTGACCCACAACGCGTAGGCGCTTCACCATCGACCAACTCAGCCAGGCCGGCCGCCATCAGCACTAGGTCTGCCACGAATCTCCCAGACGCGCGCAGCCTCGACCCCCGCCTGAGAGCGAAAGCGCGTCTCCCTCCGCGCGCAGCCGTGCACCTCCTATTCGCCAGCCGGGGGTGCGGCGGTCGGGCCGGCCGGCGGGTGCGGGTCGACCCGACCGCGTTGCCTCTATCGCGCCAGCCGAAGCCCAGCGGTGGCGGAGATCGTCGGCGAGGGCCGTCCGTGGAAGGTGCTGATGATCTGCTGCTGTCGATGCCCTGCAGGTAGACGCTAGTGATGCCGAGGTGGGGGTGCCCAAGTTGGCGCTGGATCACGACGAGCGGAACGCCCTCGTGCGCCATTTCCACTGCGTGTCCAAGTGCCTGAGCTGGTGTGGCGCGAATCGTCGGCGCACGCCCGCCATCGCGGCGGCGTGTTGCAGTTGGGCGCGGATTCCGGCCGGAGCGCATGGCCGTCCGCGTGCAGGAAGACGTTCGAGAGCAACGGCGATACCGAGGCTCCCTGCGCCGTCCCGGCTTCCGTCTGCGACCATTCCCCGTCCTCGATGACCCCTGCTCTGAGCCATTTCTGGATCAGCCGCAGGACCCGCTTGTCCGCGATCCGATGCTCGAGGAACCGCTCCAGCCAGCCCTGATCGAGCTGGGTGAAGAAGTCGCGGATGTCCACGTCGAGCACCCAGTTCACCCTCTTGCGGTCGAGCGCGACCGCAAGCGCCCCGTGCCCAGCGCATCATGCGGACGCCTCCCCGGCCGAAACCCATACGAGAAACCCAGAGAGTAGCCCTCGTAGATCGCGTTCAGCACCTCGACCGCCGCCCGCTGGACGATCTTGTCCTCCAACGCAGCGACCCCGAGCGGCCGCAGCCGCCCATCCGACTTCGGTATGAACACCCTGCGAGTCGGGCTCGCCCGGTACGCCCCTCGATGGACCCGGGCGTGCAGATCGCGAAGGTTCACTTCGAGATCCACGCCGTAGTCCCGCCACGTGACCCCATCGACCCCAGCGGCGGCGTTTGGGCTGATCGCCCGATACGCCTCCAACAACCGGTCGACCGTCATATGGTGAAGGAGCGCAGTAAACCGCGCTCCCCGTCCTTCGCGCCATTCGGCGCACCCGGTCCAGCTCACTTGACACGCCCTGACCGGCGCTGATTCCGGCGCGTGTTTCGCTGGCCGTGCCCTCGGGCAGGCCCCTTCCCTCCACCACCTCCGCCCCCGGTTCCCCCGGGATTGTTCGGCGGTTTCGCAGGTACTCCGCGCCTGTCTGACTTCTCGCGATCGTGCATTGAGGGATTTCCGCCTCATCGTTCCCCCCGCGGCCCGCCCGGCGCTGGTCTGCCGCCCCGCGAACCATCCAGGACGGGGCATCACCAACACCTCGCCGGCGACCACGAGATCTCCCGGTTCTCGCGCATGGAGCTCGTCGTGCGTGCCTGGGATCTCCGACCGCGCAGGCTCCGCCGGCGACTCGCCAATAACCCCGCCAGCAGTATTGCCTTCCGCACTCATGGGAAAGCATCGGCACCCTGAACTTCAATGGAGTTTCGCGGCTCAATAACCCCGCCCACACGCCCCCTGTCAACGCTTCGCTGCGCCCTCACGGAACGCCAACGCATGACTCGGGGCCACCGTCACACGCTACGACTTCGATGTAGAGCGTTCTCATCTCCTTCTCCATGCGGTTCATCCCGGCGCTTTCCCCATCGGTCCATGCCGACCTCACGGCGCTTGCTGCCTTTGCCGCGCCGGACGAGTACCGCTCCGCGGCTGCGATCAAGGTCGCTCTCTTGCAGAGCAGAGCGCTTCGCTGATCCGCAGTCCCGCACGCCACAACAGCGCGATCAGCGCATGGAGTCGGTGGCCGTCTGGGCGGTCACCGACCGCGCGCATCACCGCGACGATCTCTTCGACTGTCGGCGGATCGGCCGGATACTGCTCGCCCTTGTTCCGCGGTGGACGGCCTCGGTGATAGCCGGGCATCGTCGCGGGCGAGCGGCGATGGCCGGCGACATCCAGCAGCACGGACTCCATAGATCCCTCCCTGTGGGGTAGTTGAGGTTCGCCATTCGAACCGCCGGTTAGCCCACCGAATCGAGCTTCTAGCTGCCCAACCCCCTCGCTCGGACCCGCTGGTCGTTTGCCAGTACGGGTCACGTTCGCCCTTCACGCGCCTATGTGGAGAAAGGGAGAGAGCGGCGGCATCTCGCCAGACCTTCGGGATGACCGGCCGGTGCGGCAGGATCTCGCTGTGCCGACGGTCAGTCGCTTCTTTGGGATCGTGATCGCGATGTACTTCGACGATCACGGTCCCCCGCACTTCCACGCCCGCCACGCCGAGGGCGCGGCAAAGGTCAGGATCGACACGCTCGAGCCGATCGAGAGCACTCTCGGCCGCCGGCAGCTGCGATTCGTGCTCGCCTGGGCAGAGCTGCACCAGGCGGAGCTGCTCGAGAACTGGCGACGCGCACGAGATGGTGAGACACTGAACGAGATCGACCCCCTGCAATGACCGGACTGACCCCTGACATCACAGCCGCGACGGTCGTCTCTCACGGCGTGCTGCGGCTCACGTTCGCCGACGGCCTTTTAGCCGAGATCGACGTGCTCGACCGGATGCGCGGTCCGGTATTTGCCAAGGCCCGCACGCGCGAGGGGTTTGCGAAGGTCGCCGTCGATCCCGAGACCGGAACCGTCGTCTGGCCCGGTGGCGCCGACCTGGCGCCCGACACGCTCTACGTCAGAGCACAGACCGGCGCCTGGCCCGGCCACTCCATCGCCGCATAGCGCCACGTCAACCACCTCGTCTCCGCGCCCCGCGAAGCGAGTTAGCGTCGACACCGGGACAGATGCTCGTCGCATTGCGAAAGCAGGGCGCGCAGCCGCATCCGGCTGAGGTCGGAAGCCACGCCCGCCTGGCTCTGAACAGGCGCGAGTTCGGCCTGTTAGAAGCGATGGCAGGCGTCGCGCCCAATGTGGCCGTACCTTCCCGGTCCAGGGGTCCCGAATTGGCACTTGGGCGGGCGGCACGTAGTTCAACAGCGAGCTCGGTCTTGCTCAGGGCTCGCCACCGCGGGTCGATGACGAGACCGTTAGGCTGAGCGGATGTCCGCTGAGCAGGTGGCGGAGGGTGTCTGGTTGCTTACCGGGCGACCGGAGTACCGGATCAATCAATATCTCATCAGGGACGTTTTGATCGACTCCGGGACGCCTGCCGCAGCGCGCCGGCTACTGCGTGACTTAGAGGGGCGGACGATTGTCGCGCACGCCATTACGCATGCCCACCCGGATCATTACGGTTCGAGCAAGGCTTTGAGCCGGCGACTCGAGCTGCCGTTCTGGTGTCCCTCCGGCGACGCGGACGCCCTGGAGAGTCGGCGTCTTCCGCATTCCGAGCTTCTGCTCGGACGGCTGATTGGCTTACCGCCCGGGCCGGCGGGGCCGCCCATTGCACGCCGGCTGAGGGAGGGCGACGAGGTCGCGGGTTTCCGAGTGCTCGACACGCCGGGTCACTCGCCTGGTCACGTCTCTTATTGGCGGGAAACTGACGGTGTGCTGATCGTGGGCGACGTTGCCTTCAACGTTGCACCGCTAAGCGGTCGCGTCGGGTTGCGCGAGCCTCCCGCATTCATGACCGTAGACCCGGCTCGCAATCGTGAGTCTATTCGACGCCTTGCTGCGCTGGAGCCGACACTCGCACTCTTCGGACACGGCCCGCCGCTGCGCAACCCGGCTGCTTGGCCGACGTTCGTGACTGGGCTTCTGGCCTAGGGCAAAGAGGGCGGGCAAGGCATAGGACCTTCCGCCTCCTCCGCCAATCGCCGTCGCAAAGACTCATTAAGCGAACGTGTTTCTGGACGCGACCAATCAGGTCGCGCCCTCATCTCGATTCTCCCTCCACTCCCGTCGGTGGCACGTGCTTCGTCGCCGATGGGGGACTCTCGTCTTTGGCCGTCCGTGGACGGCGCCGATGATCTCGCTGCTGTCTATGCCCTGCAGGTAGATGCTCGTGATGCCGAGGTGGGCGTGTCCGAGTTGCCGTTGGATCACGACGAGCGGTACGCCTTCGTGAGCCATCTCGATGATCGGAACGCAGGCGCATATCGCTTGACGGGGGCCTCGGCCGGCGCGGGTCCGAGGTGGGCGGGTCCGGGCCAGAGGGTCGGTGGTCTGGTCGGTCCTGGTCGGGTGGTGGTTCGTTCGGGAGCGGGATCTTGAGGTGGATCTCCACTCGCCAGCCGGTCACGCAGACTTTCTCGACCACGAGACGCACCAGCCTCCGGCGGCCTGCGAAGTCGAGGCCGTCGAGTGAGGCGGCGACACGGTCGCTGAATCCAGCGAGTCGGCGCCGGATACGGTTCTGGGCGGCCAGCTCGGCGCTGCGCCGGCTGAGTGTCTCCTTCTCTCGCGTGAGCCCGGCGCGGCGGGTTGCCAGTACGCCTGTGCGACGGGTGAGCTCTTCGAGTGCCAGTAGCCCCGCTTGGTAGGCGTCCAGCAAGCGGGCGCGCTCGCGCTCTTTGGCCTCGATGGCTGTGTCCAGGCGCTTGAGCTGCGCGGCCACCAGTTCGTCCTCGTCGGGCGCCCCGGTGAGAACAGCGCGCTCAGCAGCCAGCAGCTGGTCTGGGGTAAGTAGCGCTTGGCGGACCTGTTCGAACACGTACTCGTCGAGCTCGTTGGCGCGGATGTTGCGCTCTGGACAGAGGCGGTCCTCTGATCCCGCGCGCAGTAGATCGTGATTTCGACAGCAGTAGTACCGCGTCAGTGTGCTGTTGCGTCCGTAACTGTTGTGACAGCTGCAACCGACGTGACAGTGACCACACTCGATCAACCCGCGTAACAGCCACGCCTCCGCTGCTGCGCCCCGCGGACTCAACTTGAAATTCTCATGGCTCACTTGGCTGACACGATCAAACGTGTCATGGTCGATGATCGCCGGCACCGGGATCGCGATCCACTCCTCGCGCGGGCGCTCGCGCAGGCGGGTCTTGCGGCCGCGAGTCGCGCCCTCGATCCGTTCGTGGCGGTTGTAGTAGACCGTGCCGACGTACGCCTCGTTGCGCAGCACTCGGTCAATCGCCGACGTTCCCCATTGCGGCTTGCCGGTCGGCGACGCGATCGCGCGGTCACGCAGCTCAAACGCGATCTGGCGAACCGACAGACCCCGCTCGACGTACGCTGAGAAGATCTCGCGCACGACCTCGGCCTCGGGCTCGAAGATCTCGATCCGGGATCGCCCCCGATCGGGATCGACGACTCGGCGGTACCCGTAGGAGACCTTCCAGAACGGGATCTCTCCGGCGCGGGCACGGTAGAGCTTGCCGCGACGGTTGCGCTCGGCCACCTTGGCCTTCTCGTACTCGGCGATCACGCCCTGCATCTGGATCAGCAGCGTCGCCTGCGGATCGTCACTGGGTGAGGGCCCCTCCAGGAATCGCACGGTCACTCCGAAGCGCTCGAGTTCCTCGAGGATCAGCACCTGGTAGGCGTAAGCGCGCGCCAGACGATCGACGCACAGGCACAGCACCCCGTCGAGCACGCCCGCCTCCGCGGCGTCACGCAAGCGATCAAGCGCGGGACGATCCAGCCGCGCGCCCGAGTAGCCATCGTCGACGAATTCCTCGATCACCTCGTGTCCGTCCACGTGCGCCGCTGCACGTAACGCCTCAAGCTGCGAGCCGACCGTCCCACGCTCCTGCTGGCGCTCGGTCGACACTCGCGCGTAGAGCCCGACCCTCACTCACCCACCGCCCGCAACATGTCGCTGTGAGTGTCGCGGTCGAGCAAGAACGCGTAGGTCTCGCGCAATTGCCGCTCGCGCGGATCCTCACACCCGCACCACGGCGGGCGGCGCGCGCCGATCACCGACCCCAGATACGCGGGCTCGGCCGACGGCCAACTGATCAACCCGGCCAATCCCCGGCGCGCGAACCTGCGTGCTGCCAGGATCTCATCCGCCTCTCCGCCGGCGAGCACGATCTCTCGCAGCTGTTCATAGTCGGCCTGCGCCGGCTCGCAGATCGGCCAGAACCGTCCGCTCACCTCAGACCCCCGAGCGCCTTCTCCACCGTTCGCCGGTGCAGCCTGACCCCCAACGCGGCCTCCAACTCCCTCGCCAGCTCCGCCCCCGACCCGCCGGGACGCTCGCGCCGGCGCGTCTCCAAGAACCCCAGCACTTCCGGCGAGAGCTTCACCGGCCCCCGCCGGCCAGGCCGCTCGTCCAACAGCCCGACCATCCCCGAGCGCTCGAACGCCGCCGACACCAGATAGAACGCCGCCCGCGAGTAGCCATGCGTCTGCGCCGCCGCCGTCGCAGTCTGACCGTCGATCACGTGCGCGCGCAGCATCTCGTACTTCACCTGCACCTTGTCGAAGGACGCGAAGAACTCCGAATGCACGCGAAACGGCTCGGCCAGCACAGCCCCGGCCGCCGGATGCAACAGCCCCGCCTGCTCCAGAGCCCGATAACGCGCCGACTCGGCCATACCCACTCACCCGCGCCGCGACGATCGTCCCCGACACGTCGCTGCGCAGATCGGTAGCTGTCCAGTCATGAACGCCGCACGCATCATATCGCCCTCCTCGACCACTGATAATCGCCGCGTAGAGCCTAGATATTGCACCGGACGGATGATCCAGCGGCCTCAATCGCTCAACAATGCGGCGGTCTTCACTAGACATTATCGTCCGCTCAGTCATCAGTCATCGACCGCCCCGAACGTCGCTGCCGCCTCATTCGACCGTACAACTGCGCATCCTTGGCGGTCAGCTCCCGCGCGAGAACGCTGCGGTAGTTCAGGGTTGCGTTCCGTACATCTCGACAGCGTGCGCGTGCCGGAGCTGGTGCGGTGCGAACCGACGCCGGACGCCCGCTTGGGCAGCCGCGTGATGAAGTTGCTTGCGCGCTGCCGAGGCTTCCCAGCGCCGTCCAGCAGTCGGCCCGTGGATCACGCAGAGTAGTGCGCCGATCGGGAGCTCGCGGCGGATCTCGAGCCAGGGGTCGAGCTGCTGCCAGGATCGCGGTAGGGACCGCCGTTGCCGGCGGCCCCCCGCACGGATCCCAGCGTGCGCGTCAACGCACTGGGCTCCTCCCTCGGGTTTTGGCGTCGAAGCGCTTGTCGGGCCAGGGGTGCAGGATGTGGGGTTGGGGTAGCCATCGGGCAGCGAGGCGGTCGGTCCGCTCCCAGGTTGTCCAGCCTTTCTGGCTGCGGCGCTTGAGCGCGGCTCGCCAGTGGTGGATGACCCGTCGTCGGAAGGCACGCATCGCCTGGCTGTTGTCGGGCACCGCGTAATAGTTGTAGTGCCCGTGCAGGACCCTGGCGAGCCAGCGTCCTTGTTCGGGGATCGGGAGGTGCATCCGTCGTCTCATCTCGGTCTTGACCGCTTTGAGCTTGGAGCGCATCTTCTTCTTGCTCGTGACCCGCTTGAGCTTGAACCGCCCGTGTCTGTCCTTCGCGCAGATGTGCGTGAAGCCCAGGAACTCGAATGTTTCAGGCTTCCGGTCGCCACGCGCCTGGCGTCGTTCGGCGGCGTACCGTCCGAACTCGATCAGGCGCGTCTTGTCCGGATGCAGTTCCAGACCGAATCCCGCGAACCGCTCGCGGAGATCGGCGAGGAACCGCTCGGCGTCCTCACGATGCTGGAAGCCCGCCAGGAGGTGAGTCGCCGGGAGGGGTCGCACCTCCCGGCGCTCGCAGAACCGGACGTGAACCTCTCGGCTCATCCGGCTCCCATCGTCCAGCCGTCAGGGCGCAGCCCCCAGCGCCAGTGCGCGAACAGGCCGGGCTGGCGTCGGACGACGTCAGCGATGAGCCTGCGCGCCCTGGTCTTGTGGCGGCGCAAGCGTTTGTATTTCCGCATGGCCCACCTCACGAGCGTGTCGTTGAAGTGGCGGAAGACCGGATACAACATGGACTTGTAGAAGCGCCCGTAGTAGTTGATCCAGCCCTGGAGCTGGCGGTTGAACATCAGCGCCAGGTCCGTGAGGGTCTTGTCCGATCGGCGAGCGACGCGCCAGCTGCGCATCTCGCGCCGCATTCGCGTCTTCGCCTCGCCAGAGACCGCCGGGGAGAAGTTCAGGAAGTGTTTCCCGAACCGGCTCTTGGACAGCCGCGGGCGGAACGTGTAGCCGAGGAAGTCGAACGACGTGTGCTCGTGCGAGCGGCGCCGGTCGTCGTCCTTGCAGTACACGATGCGGGTCTTGTGCTCGTTGAGCTCAAGCCCGCATTCCGCCAGCCGCGAAGCGATCATGGCCCGCAGCTGCAGGGCCTGACGCTCGCTCCGAGCGTGGACGATGACGTCATCGCAGTAGCGCTCAAACGCGACGGCCGGGAACTCCCTGGCCATCCACACGTCGAACGCGTAGTGCATGAACATGTTCGCGAGCAAGGGCGAAATCGCAGACCCCTGCGGGGTTCCGCGATCTCGCTCGACCAGCCTCCCGTCCTGCGTCTGCAGTGGTGCTTTGAGCCACCGCTCGACGTAGAGGAGGATCCAGCGCTGGTCGGTGTGGTGGGCGACCGCTCTGAGCGTGAGGTCCCACGGAACGGTGTCGAAGAACTTCCGGATGTCCATATCGAGCACCCAGTCGTTGCGCCAACACCGCTCGCGGCAGACCCCGAGCGCCTGATGAGCGGAACGCCCCGGCCGATACCCGTAGGAGTCCTGGTGGAACACCGGCTCCACCTCCGGCTCCAGATACAGGCGCACGACCGTCTGCGCGATCCGGTCAGCAACGGTCGGCACCCCGAGCGTTCTCGAGCTGCCGTCGCGCTTAGGGATCGCGACCGCGCGCACCGGCGGCGGGAAGTAACTCCCCGACGAGAGCCGATTCCAGAGCTTGTACAGGTTCCCCGAAAGGTCCTGCTCGAACTCCTCGATCGACTGCTCATCAACGCCAGCCGCGCCCTTGTTCGCCTTGACCCTCCGATAGGCCTCCCACACGGCCCACTTGGAGATCTCAAACGACTTCGGCTTTGGCTCGCTCACCCGACTCATCCCACGTCACCGCGGTTGATCGCCAAGCCAGCCGGGACGACCCGTCCCCTTCGCTCCAGCCCGATTACCGGGCCTTCACCGCTAATACGAGACGGTCCGCCCCTGTGCCCCGCACAGCTACTCTCCCCCTCGCAGTTCCCGCTGCTTGGGGTTCTCGCCTGGGACGACCGGCCGCGGGCCACAACCGCTCCACTGGCCGACCGTCTCGTCGGGGCGACAGGTTCCCGAGTTCCACACGAGAGCCCAGACCACGCTCGCGCCACCTTCACGCCGGACACCGCCTGGCCAATCAGCAGGCACCCGCCAGGCTCATCCCGGGGCAACAACTCGACCCCGGTTTCGATGTCGCCGATACGCTTTCGACGCCTCATCAGTGGTTCGCTTTCGCTCGCCTTCGTGATCCACACCTGACCCACTCGATGGCGGGCCGTTTCCGCAAGCTCAGCACCCCGGCTCTTGACCGGAGCACCTCGCGGTGGTTTGCGGCCTCCCCCTGCAGGGCGACCGCGAAGGACCACCGACCCACCAGGCCGGCTCCCTCATCTCTCGCGCAGCACCGCGTCCGTCGGACACTGCTTCTACTCAGTCCCTCCTTCCGCGTTCTCGGCGCACAGTCGTCAGCGTATCTGATCAGTACCGGGGAGCCCATCATCGCCTTTCCGGCGCTGTTGCCGGATCGGTAGTAGCGGACTCCGGCGGCCTGCTCCATCCCGTGCAGGGCGACGTTAAGCAGCACGGGGCTGACAACACCGCCCTGAGGAGTTCCTTCCTCGGTGCGATGCAGCCGACCTTGCTCGACCACGCCCGCCTTCAGCCATTGCGCGACCATCCCCCTGGCGGGGAACGTGCCGAGCATGACCAGAATGTGGTCGTGGGCGATGCGGTCGAACGCCCCGGCCAGATCCGCGTCCAGAACCCACGGCCGCTTCGGGCTTCTGCCCTTGACGACCGCGAACACGGCCTGGATCGCGTCCTGGCAACCGCGGCCCGGCCGAAACCCGTAGGACCTCGGCTCGAACCTGGCCTCCCACTCGGGCTCCAACGCGTTGACGACCCGTGCCTGATGCACGCGGTCGGCGATCACGGGAATCCCTAATGGTCGGCGCTTGGTGCTGCTCCCTGCTTGGGGATATACACGCGCCTGACCGGCAAGGCCTTGAACGGCTCGGCCTGCTGGTGCACCCTGTCGGCCAGTCTTGCTTTGGCCTGTGGGGTGAGCACCACCTCGCCGTCAACGCCTGCCGTCATGCGCCCAGCGTTGCGCTCAGTCACCCGCCGCACGCTCAACAGCGTGTTCGCGCGCGACCGCAACATCAACTTCTGCAGGCTACGGACCTTCTTCAGGTCCTCCGCCTTCGATGCCGTGAAGATCCGCTGCCGCAACCGCCGTACGTCATCCTCGACCCGCCGCCAATCGACGACGTGCCAGTCAAAGGGCGCGTCCTCTGGTCCGTTCACCACGACGTGCGTCGCGGCGTCCAACTTGTCCTCGGGTTCCGGGGTTTCGGTCATCTTCTTCTCCACAGGCTCACCTGACCGCGTCAGCGCCCTTTCAGGCCGGACCACCAGGGTCCGTATCCGGCCGGTTATCCGAGACGACCGGCTAGAGGAGCAGGCCATCACGTCTCGGTTTCCCGTCGCCTTTCGGCCACCGGCATTCGCTTCTCGGTCATCCGATTCCCGCCGTGGAGTTGGGCCCTCCTTGCGGTCGGCTGACCGACGCACTCCTATCGGCGTGCACCGGACCTCGACGGGGTTACCACGTTCCACACACATGAGCTGCGACCGGGGTGGGTGCCCTCTGTGCCCCGGGGACGGCGGTGCTCATCCCGGACTGAGGCGCGTGCTCAGCCGGCGCCTGCCGCTCCACCGCGGCTAGTCCCTGTACCCCGCTCCAGCATCCCATCTAGCGAGGCTCTGCATCACGAGGCATCAAACGAGAGTTCACATCATTCACCCGTCCGGTCTTCCCCTCGCCCGCGGCCGCCCGGATGGAACGAGCCGCCGCTTGGGCTTTCCCCCGAGCTTCGCACCCCGCCGACCAGGAGCCGGACAACGCACGTCGAGGAGGGGACAGACCATCGAGCACGGACCTGGAACTACACGCTCAACATCACATCAGCTGATCCTCCAATCGGTAGTTCACTCACTGCGTGCGACATCGCGTCGTAGCCGCGCAAACGAGGAGACCCGCAGGCGGGGCCATGATGTCTGCGGCGTGGGTGAAGCGGGTCTCGTTCACGGCCGCCCGAGACGCGCTGGCCGTCCGGCCCGGTCGCTACGGGGCGATCGCTGGACGGCAGCCGACCGCTCGCAGGGCGCCCGCGACGGGTGTGCAAGACTGCGCGCAGTGGAAGCCACGCTGCACCTACCCGGAGATGGAGAGCGGCATCCTTTGGGCCAGTCCGAGCTCGTGATCAAGGCGACTGGCGAGGACACGGGCGGAACGTTCTTCCTGTCCGAGACGACGATCGCTCCCGGATTTCCAGGCCCACCTCCGCACCGGCACGAGCGGCTCGTCGACATGTTCTATGTGCTCGACGGCGTCCTCAGCGTCCGGCTTGGCGATGAGACGCATCAGCTCGGCCCGGGCTCGTTCGTGTGCGCCCCTCCCGGCGTAGTCCACACATTCAGCAACACGAGCGGTAGCCCCGTCAGGTTCTTGAACTTCAACACCCCCGCTGGCTGGGAGAAGTACATGCGCGATCTCGCAGAAGCGGCCAAGTCGGGGCCGCTCACGCCAGCGGTGATCGGCCCGATCGCCTCGCGCTACGACTTCCACGCGGTTTAGCCTCGGCTCCGCCTGGCACATCAGCGCGACGCCAAGCGTCGGCAAGCACCTACGCGGCACGGGACCAGACCAGACTTTCCTCGGTTCCGCGCAACTCAGGTCCGCGGTTCGGAGGGCCGCCATTATCGCGGCTAAACGAAGGCAGGTCTTCGGCGCAGCCAGCTTCCGCATCGTCCCGAGGCTGCAGAAGCCTGCGTTCGGCGTCGCCGCGCACTCGCGTCTCGTCCTGCGCAAGGATCCTCGCCAACGCCGCGGCTGACGCTCTCCGAGGAATGGAGCACAACGGCACGCCGGCTGATCGTTTGCACGCCGCCGAGTATCGACGGCGCGGGCAAGGATGGCGCACGACGGCTGCGACCTCGGCCGGCGTTGTCGACCAGCGGTGAGCCGGCAAACGGGCCCGCGAGCTCGCTCGCGATCGCCGAGTACGAAGCCGACCGCGCCGCCGGCGACCGTGACGGCCTCGCGCGCGGCGGGCGCGCGAAAAAGGCTGTTGATAGCGGAGGTCTACCAACAGCAACTCCGACAACGACCAACTGACTCCGCGAGACCGCGGAGGTTCAGACGGTCCAGGGGAGGTCAGCTCGTTTTGCTCGAGGCTCCCGCGATACGAACATCGGCGCCAAACGTTTCCCTCGACCGCCTGAGCCTCACGCACCGCAAAGTGCGAGTCCGCAGCGGGTCACCCTGCCGTCTCGGCCGTCTTGGCCGTCTCGCTCTCGCGGACGGGTATATCCCCCGTGTCTGGCCTCGGCCGAACGATGAGCACCTCGCAGCGGGCGCGGCGGACGACCTCGGTAGCGACCGTGCCGAGAAGGCGTTCGGCGAGTGTGATGTCGTTCGTTGCTCCGATGACGATGAGGTCCGCGTCGCGTTCTGCTCCGGTTGCAAGTAGCGCTTCTGCCGGTTCGCCGTCGACCAGCAGCGCTGCGGTCACGGTCGCTCCGCGGTCGTGTGCGATGGCGACTGCCGCGGCCATTGCCTGGTCGGCGGCGGCGCGTCCGAGCACTTGTCCGATCCTGGTGTCGCCACCGATCGTGGCGATGTTCCTCGCTTCTTGGCGGCGCGAGAGTTCGCTGTAGGCGCAGACAATGACGAGGTCTGCGTCGTCGTGCGCGGCCAGCCAAGCGGCGCGGGCCACGGTCGGTTCGGCCAGCGGCGATCCGTCGGTCCCGACGACGATCGTGCGGTAGTCATACATAGTGCTCATGGCGGCTGAGTTCACGCGGGCTGCGGGGCTGGCGCGGCCTGCGACGGCATGGCAGTGAGCTCGTCGACGTCGCGCACAATTGGCGGTTCGTGGATCCAAGTCATGACGGCGGCGGCGCAGGCGAGCAGGATGCCGGCGAACACGATGACGTTGGTCGGGTTGCTGCCGAGAATGTTCGTGAACACGAGGCCGAAGGTGAAGGTCTGGATCAGCATGGGGATGACGATCATCATGTTGACGATGCCCATGTAGACGCCGTAGCGGGTGGACGGGATCATGCGCACGATCATGATGTAGGGCACACCCATAATCGATGCCCACGCGATTCCGAGCCCGATGATCGGGATGAAGAGCCCCCACTTGGTGTGGATGTGCGGGAATATGATCAACCCGACGGCGGCGCACGACAGGCACGCGCTGTGGACCCATTTGGCGCCGCGGCGACGCGCGAGTGCAACCAAGAAGAAGGCCACGGAAAATGTCACGATGTTGTACCAGCCGTTGATCAGCCCCGTGAGCCCGACGGCTTTGCTGTAGGCAGCGGACTTCGTGTCGGTCGTGTGGTAGGCGGACTTCGCCACCGAGAGCGAGACGAACTGCCAATAGCACACTAAGGCGTACCACTGGAACAGGTAGACGAGGGCGAGCTTGCGCAGCTCGCCCGGCATTTCGACAACTGCGTCCCGGATCTCGCTAATGGCCTTACCCGCGCTGCCCCGCTTGGCCTTCATGACGACTAGCTCCTGCTCGGTGGGTGGGATCTCCGGGGTCTTGAGAACGGATACGAGCACCGAGCCAATCGAGCAAACCGCGCCGAGAAAGAACGATCCGAACACCCAATAGGGGATTCCGGCGTGCGTCCCGCCGGTGATCAGCTTCTGGAAGACGAACAGTGACACGTTGGCCAGGGTGATCCCGAAGCCGGTGAAGAAGCTCTGCGCGAGGAACCCCTTGGCGAGCTGCGACGGTGGAAGCTTGTCGGCTATGAAGGCGCGATAGGGCTCCATCGCTGTGTTGTTGCTGGCATCCAGCAGCCAGAGCAGCAACACCGCCATCCAGATTGCGGCTACGAACGGAAAGCAGAACAGGCAGATGCTGCAGCCGACAGCGCCGGTGACGAAGAACGGCTTGCGGCGCCCCCAGCGCGGACTCCAGGTCCGGTCTGACCACGCACCGATCAACGGCTGGATAAGCAGCCCGGTCATCGGCCCGGCGAGGTTGAGGATGGGCAGCTGCCCGGGGTTGGCATGCAGGAAAGTGAAGATCGGGTTGATCGCGGTCTGCTGCATGCCAAAGCTGTACTGAATTCCGAAGAAGCCGAAGTTCATGAGCAGGATCTGCCGCATGTTCATGAGCGGCTTCTTGCGAACGATCGTGACGCGCTGGGCGGGCGCGGGGGCAGGTACGGCTTCGGTGGCGACAACGGTGCTCATCGTGCTGCTCCCTGGACGGCATGGCGCGACAGATAGGTCTCGAGCCGAGCGAGTTCCCGCTCCCAGCCGGTGGTGTGATAGTCGGCCTCCGCCGCCTCGTAAGGACCTTGCACGATCCGTACCAGCGTTCCGCCGCGACCGGTCTTGATCAGCTCCACTCGCTGCTCCATCGCGATGTTCGGATCGATCCCCGCATCCCCGCTGATGCGTTGACGCTCGACGAAGACGTGCGGGGGATAGAACTCGGTGAAAACTGCCTCGGTCGCCACGCGGGTGGTCGGGTCGTCGTCGAGGACCTTTACGTGGTAGTGCCGACCCCCGACGCGGAGATCCGAACTAACCGTTTCGCGCTCGACATGCCAACCCGGACTACCGCGCCATTCCTGCATCTGCTCGGGCTTCGTCCACGCGTCGAACATCACCGGCTGTGGATAGTCAAACTCGCGCTCGACGACCACCATCACATCCGCGACCATGAAATGCCTCTCTGATCGTTGCGCCGACACGCCGCGCGGTCTAGACGACCGTGCCTGCGCATTCGCACAAAACCGCAATCGCGGCTTCGGCTCTCCGCGTCCTAGCTCGGCAAGCTCTCCTCGGCGGGAAGCGCTACTGGTAGCGCTTCCAGTCAATAGGTAAGGTACCGGTTCGTGGCAAATGCGTCAAGGCCTCGACGTAAAGCGAGTCCGGTGCTCCGGCCCGCGCGATGTAGCTCCGCCCGAGGGCTGGAGGGCGCGCTTGCGTGAGCAGCGTCTTGCTCGCCGGCTAGGGGCTCGGGGACGCGATGGTATGTTCGCCTCGTGCAGTCGCCGCGGGATGCCCCAACGGATACCGTGAATCAGGATGGGGGTTTACCGGCGCGCCCGACGATCGGCGATGTCGCGGAGCGCGCAGGAGTCGCGATCAGCACGGTGTCACGTGTCCTAAACGAAGGACAGGTCAGCACCACAACCCGAACGAGTGTCCTTGCTGCCATGTCGGCACTTGGATATCGCCCACTGGCGAGCGCGCGTGCGCTGGCCTCGGGCCCAAAGGGCGCGCTCGGGATGGTCATCCCGTACTTCACACATCCGTCTGCCGTGGAGCGTCTGCGCGGTGCGCTTGAGGCGATGGCAGCGATCGAACACGAACTGATTCTGTGCAACGTCGCTAACCCGGCACAGCGCGACGAGTATCTGGGCCGGCGCGCCCCGCTCGATCGCGTCGACGGGCTACTCGTCGTGTCGCTGGCACCGCATGACGCGGAAGTTGAAGCGATCGCCGCGGCGAGCATTCCCACCGTGCTCCTCGATGCCTCCCATCCGCAGTTGCCGCGCGTCGTCATCGACGATGTGTACGGAGGCCAACTCGCTACCCGCCACCTGCTCGAGCTTGGTCATGAGCGAATCGCCTTCATCGGCGACAGCACAGATCCCCGATTCGGCTTCGTTTCGAGCGACCGGCGCTACGCGGGATACCGTCACGCGCTCGCGCAGGCCGGCATCCGGACCCGACGCACACTCTGCCGGACAGGCCCCCATGGCCGCGCCACCGCGCATCGCCTGACACGCGAGCTGCTGTCGCTGGCCCAACCGCCCACTGCCGTCTTCGTCGCCTCAGATCTGCAAGCGCTGGGCGTATTGGAAGCTGCGACGGTCGAGGGGTTCAAGGTCCCCGACGACCTATCGGTGATTGGCTTCGACGATATCGAGGTCGCGCAGTACGTTGGTCTCACAACCATCTCTCAGTCTCTCCACGAGAGCGGCAGGCGCGCCGTCGAGCGGCTCTTGGACCTCCTGCGCGGTCGCGACAACAAGCCCCTCGAGGAGCAGCTGCCCCTTGAGCTGAAGGTGCGACGCACGACTGGTCCCCCTCGGTAGAGGCTGCCGCCCGACGGCTCCGTCGCTGCTTGATCACCGATTTTGAGGATGCACGCGCGGGTAGCCATCTCAGCCGCGGGGCGCGTTGAAGCTCCGCGCCGGTACCCGCTTGAGCTTCAGCCGCTCGTACACGGCTCGGTGCTCTGCGCCGACACGGTTGAGGCCCCGTACCCGCACCGCGCGAGCCGGTTCTACCGGCACGGCTGGCACTCGTTCAGCATGGCGCGCTGGCTGGACGCGCGCCACCCGCCGGCGACTGTAGCCGTTGAAGCTCTGAGGATCGGGGGCGATGATCCCGTCTACGGCTTGGCCGACCATCACGGGGGCAGCGCGGTCGGAGCGGTCGAAGCCACGGAAGACGACCGCGTCCTGCTGCTCGGCGCGGTCGATCTTGGCGGTCGCGTGGAATGGAGCGGCACAGCCCTCTACGGCGCCTTCGAGGGTCCAGGCGGTGCGTGGTACGTCGGGTATGGCCACGACACAGAGGTCTTCAGCGAATACGCGAACGTGCTAGGCGAACGCTTCGGCGTCCGCAAGCGACCGGCGCCGCGCGTGTGGACGAGCTGGTACTCGTTCGCGGCGGATATCGACGAAGATCGTCTCCTAGGGATTCTCGATGGCCTCGATGACCTTCCGTTCGACTGCTTCGCCATCGATGATGGCTGGCAACGGGCGATCGGAGACTGGCGAGCCAACCACCGGTTCCGATCCGGGATGGATGACCTCGCTGCGCGCATCCGCGCCGCCGGACTTCTGCCTGGACTATGGCTGGCGCCATTCATCGCTCGAGCCGGTGCACGGATCCTCCGCGAGCATCCCGACTGGTTCGTTCGCGACGACACCGGAGAGCTGGTCCGAGCCGGCCACAACTGGGGAGACGATTATTACGGCCTCGACCTGACCCACCCAGGCGCTCTGGCCTACATCACAGACCTGATCCGACAGATCGTGGCGTGGGGCTATCGCTTCCTGAAGCTCGACTTCCTATTCGGCGGCGCCATCCCCGGCCGCCGACGCGGCGAGCTCGCACGGGAGGCCGCGTACCGCCGAGGCATCGAAGCGATACGAGGTGCCGCCGGCGACGACACATATCTCCTCGGTTGCGGCGCACCGATCGTGCCGTCGCTCGGCGTCTTCGACGCCATCCGGATCGGGCCGGACGTCGCGCCATATTGGGAGAACACCTTGGCGCACCACCTCAACGTCCATACCGAGCCGAGCACCCGCGACGCGATCGCGACCTCGATCCACCGCCTCTGGCTGCAGCCGCTCATCGGACTCGACCCCGACGTCGCGTACTTCCGCTCTCGCCACCAGATGCTCTCCGTCGCAGAGCAACGCCTTCTCCAGGACCTCGCTCGCATCTGCGGGTGCCGGTCGACCTCGGACCCACCCGCTTGGCTCGACCCCGACGAGCGCGCCGAGCTCGACCGATTCCTGCGCGAAAGCGCCACCATCGAGCGCCTCGGCCGGTATCGATTCCTGGTTGATGGGCGGGAAGTGGACTTCGGCCCTGTTGTTGCGCCCACCCCTTCATCGCGTGTCTGAGTGGCTTGAGCTCTTTGCTTCCCATAGCTTCGATGGCAAGAGAGAAGAGGGATGGGCCGATGGTGTTGCTTGGCGCTAGAGACGCTCCACCATCGCGGGGATCAATCCATAGTCGAGCTGTTGGGCAAGTGACGTGCGCATGCCGTCGACCTTCAGGCGCAGGGTCGGCGCGAGCGTACCGCCGAAGCGGCCGCCGACCGTGTCCACAAAGCCCTCCACGAGCCAGTTGGGCATCACGTAGTCCGCATAACGCTCGGGCGGGCGACCGGGCTCGTTAGCGATCACTAGGCCCGACTCGTTGAGCGGTCGGTAGTCGCTGCGTAGCCCGTCGCCGACCAACCCGTAGAGGCCGTCGGGTCCGATGAGCCCGGGCGCGTAGGTCTCGGTGTGACTGATGAAGAACAGGTAATGGCGGCCGTCGCGCACAACGAAGTGGGGGCGCTCGAGCTGCTGGTTGACTCCGTCGGCGTGCAGCAGCGCTGGCAGCAGCTGCCAACGCTCGAGGCGCTCATCGGCCGCCCGCGCGAGGCCGATGTTGCCCGTGAAGCAGCCAGGCCCACTGCGGTTGCCCGAGAATGTCATGTAGACATCGCCACCCTCGGAGAACACAAATGGGTCGCGAAAGGCATAGATGATCTCGCCGCCGCGCGCCTGTTCGGGCGTCTGGTACAGCCGCCCCTCCGCCTCGGCGACGACGCGGCTATCCGCGAACGACGCCCCGGTGAACGCGATGTCGCCGCGCGCGGTCGTGATCGTGGCGGTCGCTAGCGCAATTCGCTGGAGCGGGTCATTCGTCAGCCACTCCGGGTCGTATTCGTCGCGTCCGTCGCCTGACGCGGTGTAGAAGAGGTGCACGCGGTCGTCAACAAGCACCGACGAACCCGACCATTGGCGCGTACCCAGCGCGCTGCCGCTCGGAAGCACCAGTCCGCGATAGCGCCAACTTCTCCCATCGCGCGCGGAGAACCAGCCGATTGCTGCGATCGGATGGCGGTCGTGGAAGCCAACCCGCCGCGGCGCCACGAGCGAGAAAATCACATGCCAGCCGTCGACGCAGACGGGCCGCATCTCGAGGTCGGTGAGCGGCCAGGTATCCCACACCCACACGGCGTCGCTCATCACCGGGAAGTCGCGGGCAATCGGCGGCGCCATGACCTCCGGGTCCAGCCGGATGGCCTCAACGTGCTCGCGGGTCCAAGCCGCCGCGAAGTCCTCGTCGGGCGCGTACGCCATCAGCCCGCCTCAGGCAGCAGCCGCGGACCAGCGCCCCACCGCTGCCCGGCGGCCGGACAAACCGAACGCGCGGTCTCGGCTTCTCCTTTCACGAAGCGACCCGCGCGGGCCAGGCCCGAACAGTTGGCGGCCGACCAACTGTGGCGCCACCCCCGCGGCGAGCCGTCCAACGTTCACAACTCCGAACCCCACGACATCGCTCATCGCGAACAGCCGCGGGACCCGAGCTCACTGCCGGAAGCGCTTCCACAAGGAAAACCTACTCCGACTGGGTCGGGAGGCGCACGGACAGCGCGCCGTCGGAACCCACGATCAGCGGCATCGGGTCGGTCAGCTCACCGCGGAAGCGACCATCGGCGGCGGTGTGGTGCCACGCGATCAGGTACCACGAGTCCCGGTGCTTGATCGCGCGTGCGGCGTAGAAACGCATGTCCGTCGTGCCCAGAAGAAAACGATCAGCGTCGAGCCGGTATGGCCCGAGCTGCTGATCGGCGACAAGATAGTGCGTACCGCCCTCCGCCACTACTCCGCGGCGGGACAGCCGTGCCGCGCTGTGCTCATGCGTGTGAACGCTGAATAGGACACGCCAACGCCCGCCGAGCTGCACAAGCTGTGGCACCTCCAACGTTCGGAACTCGCCCGGCGCCGAGCGCGGCGGGCCAACGGTCCACACATCGAGATCGCGCGACGAGGCATACCCAATCACGCCGCGAGCGTCCTCGGGACCCTCGCGTGCGCGGGCGGTGATCAGCATGTGGAAGCCCTGGCCCTCCTGGTCAGCAAACACCCAAGGGTCGCGCCACGCCTCCTCGCGCTCACCGGCTTCGCCCTTCTCGTACCACTCGGGCCCGGCCACAGCCGCGAGCCCCGCCCTCTCCCAGCGGACCAGGTCATCCGACACCGCATGCCCGATCCGTTGCACCGCGCCGCCCTCCGCGGTCGAAACTCCGGTGTAGAACATATGCCAGCCCGCCCGCGCGCGGAGGACGCTGCCGGTCCACGTCGCGCGATCATCCCAGCTCCCCCGCGGGCCCGCACTAAGGGCCGTCGGCAGCAGCTCCCACCTTCGCAAATCGTGCGATACCGCATGGCCGATCCGCGCGTGGCCATGGCGCAAGTCGGGATGCCCGATCGACCGTGGGGCGTGCAGGAAGAACAAATGGACATCGTCGCCGTCCTCGGCGAACCAGAAGTCCCAAACCCAATGATCCGGCATCCGCAGCGCCATCACCAATCAGTCGCTCATAATGCCGCCATCGCCAAACCCCTGCTGCCGGCGGGTTCGAACGTCCCGGCGCCCCCTCGCCAGGTCGCACCTGCCGCCAGACGGCCGATAGGTGGCTCCTGACAGCCGCAGACGAACCAGTAGGAACACGACGCATCGCACGACCAGAGCCCGATGCCAGCGACGTACCGGCTCACGAACAGGGAGCATGCACGGAGGATCTTCACATGCGCCCGAGGTCCAGCCGAGCGCGGTGACCAATAATGCGCTCGACCTGCCGGGTGATCGCCGGCACGCTGGTGTTCTCAAAGGAGGCACCGGACATCCTCTGGGGTCTGGCGCGCAACCTCACGCGACTGGGAGCGCTGCCGGAGAAGCTGGTGTGGGATCGCGAGGCGGCGATCGCCGCGGGCGGCCGCGCGACCGAGGCGTTTGCCGCGTTCTGCGGTCAGCTGGAGCTGGGATGGGTGATCCTCG
This sequence comes from uncultured Solirubrobacterales bacterium, assembly GCA_963834675.1. Taxonomy (GTDB): domain Bacteria; phylum Actinomycetota; class Thermoleophilia; order Solirubrobacterales; family Solirubrobacteraceae; genus Palsa-465. Next base: position 306,281 of record CAWICS010000003.1, on the reverse strand, counting down.
AGGCGCGCGATCCACAGGCGAAGGGAGCGCTTGAGCGCTCGCACCGGTTCATGCGCTCGAACTTCGAACCCGGTCGCGTGTTCGCGAACCACCTTGACTTCCAGGATCGGCTCGACGCCTGGACCGACAAAGCCAACTGCAGGGTGCACCGGACGATCAGGGCGGTTCCGGCCGAGCGGCTGGCCGACGAGCAGGCGCGGATGCGGCCGCTGCCCGCGCGGATGCCGAATGTCGATCGGCGGCAAGTGACCAGGGTGCCGGCGCAGCCCTTTGTCCGCTTCGACCGCAACGACTACTCGATCGATCCGCGGTTCGCTGGTCGCCGCGTCGAGGTCCGCGTCTCCCAGTCGGAGGTGATCGCGGTCGTGTTGGACACTGGCGAGCTCGCCGCTCGACACCGGCGCGTGTTCGCGGGCAATCTCACGATCACCGATCCGGCGCATCAGACCGAGCTTGAGCAGCTCCGTGAGCGCCGCCGGCGGCGGCACGAGATCGAGGTCGAGATCCGGCCCCTGTCCCGATACGACCAGCTGATCCCGGCATGACCAAGCCGGCGTCTGAGCTCGCGCACCTGTTCCGGGCGCTGAAAGCGCCGGCCGCCGCCAGGGCGCTGCCCACGCTGGCAGACCGGGCCCGCGAAGACGGCTGGAGCTATGAGCACTTCGCCGAGGTGCTGTTGGGCACCGAGGTGAGCGCTCGCGATAGCCATGGTGGTGAGGGGCGGATCAAGACCGCCCGGTTCCCAGCCCGCAAAACGCTGGAGGAGTTCGACTTCACCTTCCAACGCAGCGTGAAGAAGACCGTGGTCGAGCATCTCGGGCAGCTCGACTTTCTCCACGCGCGCGAGAACGTGATCCTCCTCGGCCCGCCCGGGACCGGCAAAACACACCTGGCGATCGCGATCTCAATCCGCGCCTGCCTGGCCGGCCAGCGCGTGCAGTTCGCGACGGCCACCCAGTGGGTCGTCAGGCTGAGCGAGGCCAAGCGTCAGGGGAACCTCGAGGCCGAGCTCCGCAAGCTCTCGTTCGTGCCGCTGATCGTCGTGGACGAGGTCGGCTATATCCCGTTCGATCCGGAGGCGGCGAACCTGATGTTCTCGTTAGTCTCCAACCGCTACGAGCGCGCCTCGATGATCGTCACCTCGAACAAACCGTTCAGCAAGTGGGGTGAGATCTTCGGTGACGACATGGCCGCGACCGCGATGATCGACCGCCTCATCCACCACTCAGAGATCCTTTCGCTGAAGGGCGACAGCTACCGCCTGCGCGGCAAGGACCTCGACACTCGGATCGGCGCCAAACCCGCCGAGATCGCCTGACCGATCACCCTCGGGCCCCTCGCCGAGGGCCGCAGAACGCCGCACAACGCGCCGCTCTGACCGGGACCCCCGCGTCGGGGAGCGGTTAGAGCGACCATCGCCGCTTCAGGCCTCGCCCTACGGGCTCGGCCTTCGCGACGACGGTCGCTCTGGCTCTGGAGCCCCCAGGACGGGCCATCCTCAACCCTCAAGTGGCCTACTTTTCAACCGGCGTGAGTGGCCTACTTTTCGACCGGCCTTGACAAGGCTGCAGAGCAGATGCGGCGTGCGCGAGAAGAAGGCCAGGACACTCCCGACCACGAATTGACCGACGACCGCTGAGATCCGAACGTTCGTCATGACATCGGTTGTCCGGCCGGCCAGTCCCGGCCGTGTCATCCAGCGGTTCGCATCGCTTCCATCGTCCGGGCGCCTCAGGTCACGCGACCGCTTCGGCGACATTCCGCGTCCTGGCCAGGGCGACTTCGACGCCGACGCGGCGCTCGGTTCCGCGGTGGGCTGCCCGCCGCCGCTGAGGTCGCCGACGCCGTCCCGGCGACCGCTCTCAGACCAGAGACACCGTAGGTGCGGCGCTGCCGAGCTTGTCCGATTGGGGCAGTCAACCGAAAGGCTCGATGGTGGCTGCTTTGGTGGCCGAGCAGAAGAGCGCCGAGCACAGCGGCGCGTTTCTGCGATTCGTCCAAAGCCCTATGGCGTGCTAGCCGAAATCGAGTTAGTACGTTCCCGCGCCGACTGGTCCTCGCGTGGGAATGCGGCCACGGTGCCGTCGTGCCGGCAAGGGCGATAGAGCGGAAGCCGGGTCGGAGTCGAGGCGCCGCTGCGATCGTTCGAGGGGAGAGGCACGGCTCGTGCCCAGTCAGATACCCGCATCCTGATGCTGTCGATGACAGCCAGGTTTGCTCCTCTCGGTTTTCCTTGGTTGACGTTCGATGGATAGTTGGCCGTACTCGTGTGGAGTCGTCGTCGACCACGGGCGTGTTGCTTTGCGCGTCCCGCGCGTCGCGTGGTTATCCGACTTGCATTGACTCGATCATCGCCCGCACCGGCTCGCCATACGCGGCAGACTGGTGGGGCCAACCCGTGGGGTTCGCACCGGCCCCGGGGCGGGCGAGCCCGCGTTCGTCGCATTCCGAGTCGTTCTGAAGGAAGATCCGCACGCCCCTCCGAGCGTGCGGATCTTAGCCGTGGACGATCGCGGGACCGCCTGCCGACGAGTCGTTACCGACGGGCGCGCCTACCGGGCCCGCCCCCACTCGCTGCACGCAGCCTGAACCATGAACCTCGGCTACGCGCCGGCTGGAAGAAGCGCCTGAGTTCCCAGGCGGCGACGTTGTTGCCGAGCTTCTCCCCCTGCTTCACCGAGTTGCGGAAGTGGAAGCCGAGCCAGACCCGCGCGTCGACGACCTGGTTCTGGATGTCGGCGACCGTGTCGAAATGCTGTGTGGTCGTGAGCAGGCTGCTCCCGTTCTCTCCTCCCGGCATGGTGACATCGAGGTGATTCGTGTTGAGGGCTGCCGCGAGGGTGTCGGTGAACGCGGCAGTGAAGCAGCCATGCTGGGACGGGTATTCGGGATGGCCCGGCACCCCAAGCAGCGACTGCCAGGACGGGTCAGCCGTCGTGGCTGGATTGCCGTCCTTGTCGGCGTTCCGGATGGCCGTGATCGGCCGCCAGTACTGGTAGAAGAACTTCGAGTCAAAGCACGCGATCCCCGCGTCGGTCGTGACGATCTCGCCCATCGCAAGTAGATGCGCAGCGTTGACGAGGTCCAGATTGTGCTGCGCAACGACGTTCTGCATCGTCTGGTTGTACTGGTTGATGTTGTTCCCGACCCAGAAGTAGGCGATCGCGGTCTGCTCGGGAGTTCGGACGGTGCTGTTGAGGGCGCCGTACGCCTTCGTCTCGTTCAGGTCCTTCGCGTATTGCTCGCTTGTCAGCGCCGGCGGGGGTCCGACCCGGAACTGCGACGCCTGCTCGAGAAAGAACGGGCGCATTGTCGCGAGCCAGGGAGTCTGCACGGCCTGACCGGGCTGCAACTGCCACTGTCCGGGCAGGATCGGCCCGATCCCTCCGTAGCTGGGCGTCGCCGCGTTGAGCCCGTCGCCAGCGCGGAAGGCAATCAGGTCGTGCGCCGCTGCCTCGCCGAGTGCGACGCCGTCGGCGACGTCTCCGCTCAGCGTTGAGATGTATGCGCTGTACTCCCCGTCGACCGTCGGCTGCTGGTCGGGCAGGTAGTAGTCGAGGGTCGTGCGGGCGGCCGCCGCCACTGCGGCTTGCACCGAGGCGTCCGGGACGACAGCGAACGCAAAGTCGTGGTAGGGCTCGTAGCGGCCCTCGAGCTTTGTCACCGCGTCGTATACCGCTGCCTGCACGTACGACATGTAGACCATGCCGTCGGTCTGGACCTTCGTCGGGGTTGAGGCGCGAACCGCTTTGACCGCGTTCGTATTCCAGATCAGTACTGCGTCAGCGGGCTGGCCGACTGGCCGATGTGGCTTCGCCGAGGCCGCCGACAGGAGGACCGAAGCGACTGCCACGAGGGTGCCCACCAAGACGAAGAGCGTCTTGACTTGAACTTTCCTCTTCCTCATTTCTCCTCTTTCCTTTGTGTCGTATGTGTTCTGCTCATGGGTCTTGTTGGTTGTTCAGGCCGCGTCTGCGACGTCGGAGCTGGCCGCGACCAATCGATCGCTTCGGTCCGCGCCGATCAGCACTAGGAACAGCGCCGCAACGCAATCGCGACGAGGACGGCGAGCGCGACCGCACCGATCCCGGCTGCTCTGCCGGGCTGGCTTGTAGCGTCCCGAGGCAACGGAGCGGGGGTCATGACCGGACCCGCGTGAGCCGGCCGCGCCCGGTGCGTTGGTCAGCTCGGCATGGTCGTGGTGGGGCGGGTCCGCCGCGGTCGCTGACGGGAGATCACGAGTCCCCCGCCAACGCCGAGCATCGCGAGGGCGAGGCCGCCGGCGGCGCCGATCCCGGCGTCGCCCCAGTCAAAGCCGCTCGCTGGGGTGGTGATGCGGACGACCGACTGCGGGCTGCTTGAGGTCGTCGCGATGCGGTCGCTGTACGGCGTAACCGGAATCTGAGCCTTGTCGGGACGGCTGTAGACGGTGGCGGGCGCTCGGTTGGCGGCGATCGCTGGGTCGTCCGCGGGCCCGGCGATGGCGGTGGGCGCGCCGGCGGCGGCGAGCGACAGGATGACCGCAGCGGTTGTGGTCATGCGGTGGGTGGTGGTCATGTCGACCTGCCTTCTCTGGTTGGTCGATCGCCGGGTGCGATCGATGCAGCCAGGACGATGCGCGCGGCTGGTCGAGAAGCGGTCAATTTCGGTCTAGAACCGGTAGATGCGGGTGTGACGCGGTTTGAGGGCTGAGCGACGTGGTGGTAGCGTTGGATGCGGGGACGAGGGTGATCGAGTTTCGCGTGTTGGGGTCGCTTGAGGTTGTCGATCAAGACGACCATTTAGCGCTGGGAGGGCCCAAGCAGCGGGCGCTGCTGGCGATCCTGCTCCTGCATCGCGGCGAGGCGGTTTCCTCGGATCGCCTGATCGACGAGATCTGGGGTGAGCAGCCGCCTGCGAGCGCGAACAAGATCGTTCAGGGATACGTGTCGAACCTGCGTAAGGTGCTTGGCGATGGGCTGCTCGTCACCGAGCGGCGCGGCTACGTGCTTCGGGTCGAGCCCGGCCAGCTCGACGTCGACCGGTTCGAGGCGCTCGTGGCGCAGGGCCGGGAGGCGCTCGAACAAGGTGACGCGGTGACCGCGGCTGCTGTCCTGCGCGAGGCGCTGGGGGTGTGGCGGGGCGCGGCGCTGGCGGATTTCGCCTACGAGGCGTTTGCCCAATCGGAGATCGCGCGGTTGGAGGAATCCCAACTGGCCGCGCTCGAGAACCGGATCGAAGCGGATCTGGCCTCGGGCGAGCAGGCGCGGCTGGTGGGCGAGCTCGAGGCGCTCGTGCGCGAGCATCCGTTCCGCGAGCGCCTTCGAGGCCAGCTGATGCTCGCGCTGTACCGCGCCGGGCGGCAGGCCGACGCGCTCCAGGCTTATCAGGACGCACGGCGTGAGCTGCTCGACGGGCTAGGACTCGAGCCGGGGGGTGCGCTGCAGGAGCTCGAGCGAGCGATCCTCGCCCACGATCCCGGCGTGGATCTCCCCGCCGGGCACGCCCCGCGGCCGCCGCCCGCGGCCGCTCGAAACCGGGTGCGCGGCGCGGCGATGATCGCGGCCGCGGGAGCAGTGCTGCTGGCGGCGATCGGCGCGGTCGCGGTGAAGCTGGCAAGCTCAGGCGCGAGCACCGTCAGGGTGGCGCCCAACGAGGTGGCAGCGATCGACACTCGCAGCGACCGCGTGGTCGCTGCGATCCCGGTCGGTGATCGCCCCGGAGGGATCGCGTTCGGTTCGGGGTCGCTATGGGTGGCCAACCTCGACGACCAGACGATCTCGCGCATTGATCCTGGGGGGCCGCGCAAGCTGGGCCTGGTCCGGGTTCCCGGCCCCCCTAGTGGTATCGCCGCAGGTCCTGGTGGTTTGTGGGTGGTTGAGAGCCCGGGGACGAGCAGTGTCCTGATCGGTCGCGTGGATCCGGTGTTCAACACGTTTGGCACCGTGACGCGGATCGGTAACGTCGATCCGACCGGGGCGGTGGCGATCGCCACGCAGGGCAACTCGGTCTGGGTCGCGCCATCGACGGGGCTGCTGACGCGCGTCGACGGGACAACAGTCGCCGGGCAGCTTGATCCGAATGCCAGTCCGGCCGGGATCGCGATCGGCGAGGGGGCGACGTGGCTGACCGACACCGACGCCAACAACGTGGTCCGTGTCGACTCGAGCGGGCTGCCCACGCCGATCGGGGTCGGCGACGCACCCACCGGAATCGCGGTTGGCGGGGACGGAGTGTGGGTTGTCGACTCGCTCGATGATGCCGTCGTCCGGATCGACCCGGACAAGCAGTCGGTGAGCGCGACGATCCAAGTGGGGCAGTCGCCAGCCGGCGTTGCCTTCGGCGCGGGGTCGGTATGGGTCGCGAACAGCGGCGACGGCACCGTCACCCGCATCAACCCGATCACCGACAAGTCGGTCACGATCGCCGTCGGGGGCAGCCCGCAGGCGATCACGATCGCGGACGGGAAGGCCTGGGTAACCGTCGACGAGCAATCGATCGCGCCAAGCCGCGGCGCGCCAGATGGCGGGACGCTGCGGATCGTTTCCTCGTCCGACGTGCCCTTTATGGATCCGGCGCTCGGCGGCGATCCCCAGCTCCTGTACGCGACCTGCGCTCAGCTCCTGAACTACCCCGACAAGGCGGGTCTCGCGGGCTCGCTGCTGACCCCCGAGGTCGCTCAGGCGCTGCCCGCCCGCTCGCCCGACGGCAGAACCTACACGTTCAAGATCCGTCCCGGCTTTCGCTTCTCGCCACCCTCGAATGAGCCGGTCACGGCCCACACGTTCAAGGCCACGATCGAGCGCACGCTGAACCCGGGGGCGCACAGCTTCTACACGCAGTTCTACGCGCAGCTTCTGGCCGACATCGTCGGCGCGGGCGCGTACGTGTCCGGGAAGGCCAGCCACATCGCCGGGGTGATCGCCAAGGGCGATACGTTGACGATCCGTCTCCTCGCCCCCGCCTCGGATTTTCTCGCCCGCATTTCACAGCCCGCCGCCTCTTGTGCGGTCCCATCGGACACCCCCGTCAGCCGCAAGGGCGAGAACATGATCCCCTCCGCCGGCCCCTACTACGTCACGTCGTACACGCCACACCAGGGGATCGTGCTGATGCGCAACCCCAACTACCACGGACGCCGCCCGCACCACTTCGCGCGAATCGAGCTTTCCGTCGGGATCTCCCCTAAGCGGGCGATCAGCGAAATCGAAGCCGGCCTCGCCGACTACACCGCGGTCGGATCGCTGTGGTCGGCCTCCGCGGCCCGCGCCGCGCACGCCTCGCGACTCGCCGCTCGATACGGCGCCGGCAGCGCCGCGGCCGCGCGCGGAGCACAGCAGTACTTTGCCAACCCCGCTGCCCAACTCGACTACTTCGTCCTGAACACGCACCGGCCGCTGTTCAGCGATGTGCGGATGCGTCAGGCGGTCAACTACGCAATCAACCGGCGCGCGCTGGCTCAACGAGGGGACCGATTCCACCCCCTGCCCGCCCATCCGACCGACCACTACCTCCCGCCCGGGATGCCCGGGTTCCGCGACGCCCACGTCTACCCCATGACCCCCGACGTAGTCAAGGCCCGGAAGCTGGCACGCGGTGGCGAGAGAACAGCCGTGCTCTACACCTGCGACTCCTCTCCGTGTCCGGAGCAGGCCCAAATCGTCGAGACCGACCTGGCCGCGATCGGCCTCCAAGTCCAGATCAAGAAGATCCCATACGGGACGTATTTCACAACGCTGGGCAAGCCAGGCCACCCGTACGACCTCGCCTGGGACGGCTGGTTACCCGACTACATAGACCCCGCGGCCATGCTGAACGGGCTTCTCGCGGACAGCTCCTTCGGCCCGACCTTCGACGATCCGGCCTACCGGCGGAGGCTTGCCGCCGCATCGCGGCTCTCCGGTCCAGAGCGCTACCTCACCTTCGGACGACTCGACCTCGCGCTCGCCCGCGACGCCGCGCCGCTAGCCGCGTTCGACAACCTGACTGACACCGACTTCTTCTCGGCGCGGATCGGCTGCCAGACCCACGGGATCTACGGCATGGACCTCGCCGCACTATGCATCAGGCGCCCCCACCCTTGATGATCGGACGGCCCGGGCCCAGCGCCAGACCGCGGCCCGGGGGCACCCGAGCCACACTCGACGCCGGGCACCAAGAGCCTCGCTACTCTACGCGCGGCGCCGCGATCGCCGCCGAGTGCGCTAGGCGCGCGAGGCTGGATTTCGCCGCAGAAGCACGTGTCCACCAGCCCGACGCGGCACACATCACACTTCTGCGTTCAACGAAGCTGCAGGCGTATAACGATGCCGCCGAAGGCGCCGCGGGGGACCCCCTTTCCCCACGCGAGGAGCAGTCGGCGTGGACGCGTGCTAACTCGGTTCGGGCTAGCACGTCATAGCGCTTTTGAGGATGTCCCGGGGAAGTTTGAGGTGACGGCGGTCCCTCCGGCCCGTCCGCTCCGGGTGGGAGCGTGATGGGCGATCCGGCAAGATCGAAGGAGGAACCGCCGTGAAGTCAAACGTACCGGTCGCCGAGGCGATCAACGATGAGGCTGTGCTCCCGGAGCGTGTTCAGGAGGCGTTGGGGGACCTGATCGGAGCGGCCAAGGAGGGGCTGCTGGCGCTGTTGGTCGAGGTCGGGCTCGGGGTGCTGCACGAGCTGCTCGAGCTGGAGGTCGACGAGGTCGTCGGCCCGAAGGGCAGGTGGAACCGGGAGCGGAGCGCGGTCCGTCACGGTCATGAGGATGGCGAGGTCACGCTCGGCGGGGGGGTTGCCGTCAAGCGCCCGAGGGTGCGCACGGCGGATGGCGAGAGCGAGGTGACAATGCGGACGTATGAGCATTTCGCCGATCGTGACCGGCTTGGCCGGCTGGCGTTGGAGCGGATCCTGGCCGGCGTCTCCACTCGCAAGCACCGTCGTGTGCAGGAACCAGTCGGCGAGCAGACCGAGAAGCAGCAGCGGTCGACGTCGAAGTCGGCGGTGTCGCGGGCGTTCGTGCAGCGCACCCGGGAGGCGCTGTGGCATCTGATGTCGCGGCAGCTCGCCGATCTGCGCTTGGCGGTGGTGATGCTCGACGGGATCGAAGCTCAAGGGCCGCACGAACGTCGTCGCGTTGGGGATCACGACCGAGGGCAACAAACTCGCGCTCGGCCTGTGGTCCGGCAGCACCGAGAACGCCACGATCGCCAGCGCGCTCTTGTCCGACCTGGTCTCTCGCGGCCTGGACGTCGAGCAGGGCTTGTTGTTCGTGATCGACGGCTCCAAAGCGCTCTGAATGCAGTCGCGAACTTCGAGTTCGAGCGTGTGATCGATCGGGTCCGCGGGCCGCGGAGAAGGAATCGGTCGTGAAGTGTCGTACTCAAGGGGCTGATGGCCAGCCGTCGTGCCTATGCCGACGAGTACGCGGTTCGGGTGAATCGGGCGGTCGAGTTCGTTGAGCGACCGGTCGCCGGCCGACGCGGTGCGCGCGCTGCAGGCCGAGCATGCGCTGTCGGAGCGCCAAGCGCGGCGGTACGTGAACGCGGCGCGAGCGGCGCCGGGCGGAGTGGCGGTGCCGGAGCGCACCGCCGTGTTCACCGTCAGGTTGGCGCCATCGTTGATCGCCGGCCTGCATCGACACGCACGCTCGCGCGGGCTGACGCTGAGCGCGACCGTCGCGGAGGCGGTGAGGCTGTATCTCGGTCAGGCTCGCGAGCGGCATGGTGGCAAGGCGGGTTGAGATCGAGTTCGTCGGCGACCGGCTCGCCGGCGCGCGGCTGGCGCAGGCGTACTCGGTGTTAGCGCCCGAACGGCGCCGTGCCACAGTGAAAGTGACAGTGACAGTGACAAGCAACGAAGGGAGCGGTGATGGGCGGCAGCGACAGGCTGACCCACGACCAGTCGAGGGTCGCTGCGATCTACGCGCGGGTGTCGTCGGAGCGCCAGCGCCAGGAGCAGACGATCGCCAGCCAGACCGCCGCGCTGCGTGAGCTTGCCGAGCAGCGCGGCCTGGTCGTCCCGGGCGAGTTCGTCTTCGAGGACGACGGGTTCTCCGGCGCGAACCTGCAGCGGCCCGCGCTCGAGCAACTCCGCGACCGGGCGTTCGACGGGTGCTTCGAGGTCGTGCTGTGTCATGCGCCCGACCGCCTCGCGCGCCGCTACGCCTACCAGGTGCTGCTGCTGGAGGAGCTCGCGCGCGGCGGGATCGAGGTCGTGTTCGCCAAGGAGCCCGAGCGATCCGGCTCCCCGGAGGATGAGCTGCTGCGTCAGTTCCAGGGGATGATCGCCGAGTACGAGCGAGCGCAGATCGCCGAGCGCTGCCGCCGCGGGAAGCTGCACCGGGCGCGAGCCGGGGCGGTGTCGGTGCTGTCAAACGCGCCCTACGGCTACCGGTATGTCAAGCGCACCGAGCACGCTGACGCGTTCTACGAGATCGACGAGCTGGAAGCGCCGATCGTCGGGGAGATCTTCGACCGCTACGTCGAGCGGCGCGAGTCGATCGTCCAGATCGGCCGGGCGCTCAGCGAGCAGGGCGTGCCGACCCGAACCGGAACGCCGCACTGGGGATCGTCGACGATCTGGGCGATCCTGCGCAACCCGGCCTACACCGGCATGGCGGCTTACGGTCGCCGGCGGGTGACCGGCGAGCCGGCGAAGCCGATGCGGCGAACCCGTCAGCGAGGCAAGCATTCCGGTCGCTCCGCCTACGAGCACGTCGGGCCCGAGCACTGGCTGCCGATCCCGGTTCCGGCGCTGATCACCGAAGAGCAGTACGCGCTCGCCGAGGAGCTGCTCGAGCGCAACAGCCGGCTCTCGCCGCGCAACACGCGCAAGCCATCACTGCTGCAAGGCATCCTCGTCTGCCGCGAGTGCGGTCACTCCTACTACCGCAGCTCGACTCGCAGCAAGACCGGGAACGTGCACCACTACTACCGGTGCTCGGGCGCCGACGGCTTCCGCCGCCCCGAGGGCCGTGTGTGCGCCGCTCGCCCCGTTCGCATCGAGGAGGTCGACGAGCCGGTCTGGGCCCAGGTGCTCGCGCTGCTGGAGAATCCCGAGCTGATCAAGGCCGAGATCGACCGGCGGCTCCAGGCGCTCCGCGCCGAGCACCCCGCCGCCCGCCGCCGCGACGGACTGCAGCGCGACCTCACCCGCGCGCAGAACGCGCTGCGCAGACTGATCGACGGCTACCAGGAGCAGCTGATCACGCTCGAAGAGCTCCGCGCCCGCATGCCCGAGCTGCGCCGGCGTGAGGCGACCCTGCGCGTCGAGCTGGACGCACTCGACACCGACCTGCACGACGCCGAGACCTACCTCAAACTGACCGAAACGCTCGACGCGTTCCGCGCCCGCCTCTCCGCCAACGCCAACGCTCTCACGATCGAGCAGCGCCAAGAGATCGCCCGGCTCGTTGTCCGCGAGGTCCTGCTCGGCGACGACGACATCACCGTCCGCCACTCCATACCAGTCCCGAGCAACGGACAGCCCGGCGGTTCGCTACTGCATTCACAGCGTCAAAGCCTTGCGCAAGGCAATCCGGCAGGTGTTCGGCGATGAGGTCCCGGTCCAGCGATGCATCCGCCACAAGGAATGTCATGAAGACGGTGACGTCCGCCCTGGTGATCAGCCTCGGGGACGTTCCCGTCCGAGAGGAGTTCCTTCATGCCTGAGCAGTTCGTTGGGATCGATTGGGCGACCCGTCGCGCCCGATGGTGTGCAGTCACGCCGGCCGGCGCGGTGGTCGATGAGGGCTGGGCGCCGGCAGACGAAGACGGCCTAGCGATGCTGGTCGGCCATCTCGGCCTGGATGCGCTGGCGTGCTTGGAGATGATGAGCGGCGCCGCGTGGGTTCGCGATCAGCTCGCGGCGGCTGGCTGGACGGTCCAGATCGCGGACGCGCGCAAGGCGAAGGCCGTCGGGTCGCTGGCGGCGAAGACCGACAAGCTCGACGCGCGCGTCCTCGCCGAGTTGGCGCGCCGCGATCTTGTGCCGCAGGTGCACGTGCCGACGTTCGCCGACCGCGAGCTCAAGGAGCGCCTCGGGCGGCGGATGCACATGGTCCGCCTGCGAACCGCAGCGATGAACCGCGCGCACGGAGTGCTTAGCCAGTTCGGTGTCACGCTCGCGTTCAAGCGGCTGCGGGAGCCCGACCGCGAGGAGTTGCTGATCGAACGCGGGATCCCGGACGTGTGGCGCCGCTCGATCGCTGAAGCGGTCGCCCTCGTGGCGATGCTCGACCAGCGGCTGATCCCGCTCGAGCAAGAACTGCGGCCGCTCGCGCGCGTTGATCCACGAGTGCAGCTGCTTACCACGATCCCCGGCGTCGGTGATCTCCTTGACCTCACGATCGCCAGCGAGATCGGCGAGATCTCCGGGTTCGTCTCGGCGCGGAAGCTGGTCGGTTACTCAGGGTTGAGCCCGCGGGTCTATCAGTCCGGACAGAAGGCACGGACCGGGAAGCTCTCCAGGGCCGGATCGACGATGCTGCGGCGGGCCGCGATCGAGGCCGCGCAACAAGCCTGGCGACCGAACAACCCCTGGCACCAGCTGTACCTCGAGGTCAAGCAGCGCTGCGGTGGCAAGGGCAACCCCGCCAAGGCCGCCGTCGCCCGCAAGGTCCTGATCGCGACCTGGCACGTCCTCTCGCTGCGACAGCCCTTCAACCCTTCGCGCCCGCGCGGCGCGGACGCTCCTGTCCCGGCCAGCTCCAGTTGCGTTCTGGCCGACTAACGGCCCACAAGGAATTGAGAAGCCGGGACAGCTCCGACCGACACGGTGTGCGAAGAAAAGCGCCGAAAGAGAACTGAGCGACTACCGAACCCCGCGTCGAGGAAGGAGGACCAACCCCGGCACCAACTCGTACTTGACACCCCAGCCGTCTATCAAAGAGAGCGCAACGTGCTCGAGCTCCTGCCCGAACGCGATCGCCCGCCGATCAAGCGTCGGCTCACCCAGGCCTGGCAGGAGACCGACCACCCAAAGGCGCTAGATCAGCTCAAGCGCCTCGCGGTCGAGCTCGAGCACGAACACCCCGGCGCTGCCGCCTCCCTGCGAGAGGGCATGGAAGAGACCCTGACCGTCACCCGGCTCGGGATCACCGGCAAGCTCAAACGGACCCTCCAATCGACGAATCCGTGCGAGTCGATGATCGGCACCGTCCGAGCGATCCAGCGCAACGTCAAGCACTGGAGCTCCGGCGAGATGTGCCTGCGCTGGACCGCCGCCGGCATGCTCGAAGCCGAGACCCGCTTCCGCAAGGTCGAGGGCTACCGCGGCCTCGCCCAACTCGCCATCCACATCGAAACCGACCTAGACGCCGCCACCAACTCCACGCCGAGTTGACACACGCCACCAATGTGTGACCATCTCGGACGGGACTGTCGCCGCGGCAGATTTCCACGACGGACGGGGCATCCTCGGCGACGCCCGCACTAGCCAGAAAAAACTCATGGAGGCTCTCCGGCGTCACGCCAGAATTGTCGCGCAAGACCCGTAGCCCGTCCCCGCAAGACGTTCAGCGAGGTGCGGCGAGCGTACGATTGCAGCGCGGCGGACCCCAGCCTCGTCGAGCCCATCCGCCCAGCCCCCGTCTCGCGCTCGTGAGGGGTCGCCCTCGTCCGCGCTGAGGAAACGTACCCACGATGTGCCACACACATCCCGAGTCCTCCGGCGAACCTGCTCTCGTCTTGGCGCGCAACCTCGGTGCCTGAGCCAGCAGAGCCCTCCTTCGCGCGGGAAACCAGGGCTCCGGCCTGATCGGCCGCGACGTCGCCCCCCAGACGACGCACTGAGTTGCGAGATTGACGATGAGCAGGTTCCGCGGCTCGTTCGGGCAGACACCCGCTTTCGCGATTCGGCGCAGCTCTCGAATCGCGTCCGCGGACTGGTGCGTTCGTTCCCCAAGCGCGCGCGCCTCTTCGCGCGCTGCACACTCGGACTGCTGCGGAGCGAGCGGCAGCCGTGGTGGCGGCTGGTGGGGCTGGTCGGGCGCGGTGGCGTGGATCGTGGCGCTGGATTGGTCTGGCCCGCCGACGCACGGTTGGGCTCTTGCCGGCTCGGCTCAGGCGCCGGGCGTGCTTCCCGGCGGTCGCTTGCCGGCGGCCAACATGCGAACGGTGCTAATGAGGCCGAGCGCGACCAGCACCAGCGAGATGGTGCGGAGCCGCTTCTCGCCCGCGGGCGTCAGCTGCTTGGGCGGTGGATAGCCGATCCGGGCGATTGTGGCCGACGTCCATCCCATCCACCACCCGCCACACACGAGGCGAAGCGTGTTCCAGGTCTGTGAATCCAACCGGCGGCGCCCGAGCAGGAGGATGACGCCCCACACGCCGGCGCAGCCGATGCTGTACCCCGTGTAGGTGTTGCGCTGTGTCCTCATCGATGACCGCGACATTGGGAGGCCGATCCTCGCACGCTGATCGCGTCGGATGTCGGTCTCCGCGCTCGATTGTGACAGCGCGAGCGGCCGGCTCGTCCAGAGCAATGTTCCGGGGAGCCGGTGCGTGATCGTGCGCGGGCGGCAGTCGCGGAACTCGCCCCCCCGGTCGCGTGATTCGGGCTTGACTTTGAACTACAAAGTATACTAAACTTTGAGTCGCAAACTAAACGGAGAGAGCAGCGTCATGCAAGGAACACACGACATCGACCAGCCCACGACAGCCGGTGAGGACGGGCTCGATCCCCGGGAGGCAGCGCGCCTGCTCGAGCGGACCAAGCGCGATGCGAAGCGCCAGTTCAACCTCAGCCCGCCGTGGATTAGCGCGTTGATGGGCGCCGTGATCCTCGTCGCCTACGGCGCACTGTGGCTCTCGACCCGCGGACAGCACCCCTACAAGGGGCCGAGCCTCGGCGTGGTCGCGCTGGTGTACGCGGCGGTGGCGGTGTCGATCGCCGTGTCGGTGAGGGTCTACCGGCGCGCGACCGCCGGCGTCAGCGGACCGGCGGTGAGGCAGCAGCAGCTCGAGGGGGTCGCGATCCTGGTGTCGTTCATCCTCGGCAGCCCGGTGCTTCAGGGCGCGATGAAGCACTACGGCGCCAGCAACGCGATCGTGTACGGGGTGATTCCGGCCGCCGCGCCGCTGATCATCGTCGGCACGACCGCGCTGGGGATCGCCGCAAGCAAGGCCGACTGGCCGCAGTTCGGCGCAGCACTGGCGGTCGTCGCCGGCGGCGTCGTCGCCGCGTTCGTGGGACCCAGTGGAGCGTGGCTGGCAGCCGGGATCGCCCTGTTCATCGGAGTCGTCGGCCACGCCGCCGCGACCGCCAAGCTGGGCCGCGCGTAAGCAGGCGCCGATGGGCACGGACGCGCTCGATCCGGTGATCCACGCCCCGGCGCGATTGCGGATCGTCGCGACGCTGGCCGCGCTCCCGGACCGGGACAGCCTGTCCTTCACCCGCCTACAGAACATGCTCGACCTGACCCCCGGCAACCTGATCACCCACCTGCGCAAGCTCGAGGAATCCGGCTACCTCACTAGCCAGACGACCGGCAACGGCAGAGCATCGCGCACTTCGATCGCACTCACACACCAAGGCCGCGCAGCGCTCGACGCCTATACCAGCGCGCTACGCGAGCTGCTCGGCGGCCTGTAGACATCAGTCACGCTCGACACCTCCAACACCGCGGCGCGGATACGAGGGCGCTCGCGTGCCTCCCGACCGAGCTTCACCGCCCGACGCGAGCTTGGCGAGGAGCCGGTTCTGGGGCGGAGCCTGCTCAGGCACCCACATTCGGCAGACCGTGACAGACGAAGGCTCCGAGAGTCCACCGGCGACAGCGCCCGCATCAGGAGCATCCGCGACCGACGCATACAAGGGCTCCCGACGATCGCCGGGAGCCCCGTGAACGGCAGCTCCTGTGGATGTCAACTCCGCAGCGCGCGGAGCGCCTTGCCGTAGTCGCCGGTGGGGTTACGGGTCGTGACGATCGTCGAGATGACGTTGAAGACGATCATCGCGACGAGCAGCAGCTGGCCACCGGGGATGTTCGCGGCGGCGGCGATTGCCGCGTAGGCGATCGAGCAGATCGCGGTCGAGGTCTCGCCGGCCGCGTAGTAGATCGCCTTGGCGCGGCCGCTGGCCTGCTCGCGGCTCTGCTTGGTGGACAGCGCGACGTAGAACGGAGCGGCCTGCATCAGCTGGCGGATACCGGGCGGGTAGACCTCGGGATGGTCAGTGCCACGGACGCCGTAGCCGCGGAAGCGAAGACCCACGGCCCGGCCGGCGAGGTAGTGGGCGAGGGCATGGCAGTTGAGGTACACGGTGACGAAGCCGGCGATCATCAGAGCGGTCGCGCCGGCACCGGTCTTCAGCTGCGTGGCGAGCGCCAGCAGCGCCGAGCCGCTGATCACACCCCACACCTGGTACGCCGTCCCTTGGGCGACGGTGTAACGGCGGCGGAAGCTGCGCTTGGGGCTCGTTGTCGTGGCCTGGGTGATGGTGGTGGCTGACATATCTCCTCCTCGAAGATCGTTGCGAGCGATACGGAGATAGTCGTTGGACGGTGCCCATCGGACATCGGTCTCTCGACGGCATTTAGCCGCGACCAGTGCGCAGGGCGCCTACGTCATTTGTCGCGGCTGCGGTGTAGCTCGTGGCGGACGCGTTCGGCGGTGATCGGCGCGAAGGAGTTCAGGAAATGCTGCGAGGACAGCCCGATCCCCCAGGCCGCCAGCGAGATTCCGGGCCAGAACGTTCCGCCGCCGGTGGCCGCCCAGATGATGATGAGAACAGCGTTGATGAGCAGGTAGGCGCCGAGATGAGCTTTGAAGTCATGCCAGCGCTGGACCTGGGCGACCGCTCGCATCGGTTCCCGGTCGAGCTCGAGCTCGGATGGCTCTCGCTTCACGCGTCACCGCCCGCCGGGTCCGGTGCCGCGAGGCCGTGCTCTCTAGCCCAGAGGGCGGCCTGCGTGCGGGAGCGCAGGTCGAGCTTGCGCAGGATGTTTGAGACGTGGGTTCGGGCGGTGCGTTCGCTAATCACGAGCTCCGCGGCGATCTCTTGGTTGGAGCTGCCACGGGCGACCAGCACGAGGATCTCGCGCTCGCGTGGGGTGAGCTCATCCGCCGGGGACGGGTCCCGGGACGCGCGCAGGGAGGCCATGAGCCGTCTGGCCAGGGCAGGGTCGAGCGTCAGCTCGCCGTGGTGCGCGGCGCGGACCGCCGCTATGAGCTCGTCGGCATCAGCGTCCTTGAGCAGGTAACCGGCGGCGCCGGCATCGAGGGCGGCGTGGACGCGGTCCTCCTCCACGAACGAGGTCAGCGCCACGACCTCAACCTCGGGATAGCGGGAGCGGATCTCCCGCGTCGCCTCGATTCCGTCAACGGGTTGCATCTCGAGATCCATGAGCACGACGTCCGGCCTCAGCCCCTCGGCGCCGAGCGACATCACCCGGTCCAGCGCTTGGCGCCCGTCGGCTGCCTCGCCCACGATCTCCATCCCAGGCTCGGTCCCAAAAAAGCTCCTGAGGCCTTCGCGAACCACCTTGTGGTCATCGACGATCAACAGTCTGATTGGCGCCGGCTCAGACATCATCGGTGAGCTCCGGCGCCACGGTCGGCACTACCACCACGACGCGGGTGCCGCCGCCGGAGCAGCCGTGGATCGTGACCGTGCCGCCGAGCTCGCGTGCGCGGTCATTGATCGACTGTAGCCCCATGTGCCCAGAGCCAGAAGCCGGCGGGACGAACCCGCGTCCGTCGTCGGCGATCTCGATGCTCACCTCGCCCTCGGTAGCGGTAATCGTCACCGAGGCGTTGCTGGCCCGGGCGTGCTTGATCACGTTGGCGAGTCCCTCCTGGACGATCCGGTAAAGGTTTTCCTCAGCGCCCGCCGTTAGCGGCAACCGATTGGCGGGCCCGTGAACGTCGATCGGGATGCCCTCGCGGCTGGAAAGTACGGCCGCGTGCTTGCCGATCGCCGAGACGAGCCCCTCGTCGGCCAGCCCCTCGGGCCGCAGCTCGAAGATCAGCGAGCGCATCTCGCCCAGCGCGCTGCGCGAGAGATCGACGACCTGGCCGAGCTCGTGCCTGCCAGAGTCGCTGAGCCCACCAGCGCCTGCCATCGCCCGCTGCGCGGCGCGGGCGTGCAGCGTCATCGAGAACAACGTTTGCGAGACGGAGTCGTGTAAATCCCGTGCGATGCGTTGGCGCTCAAGTGCGCCACGCTCCGCCGTCCGCCTGCGCGCTTCGAGCAGCTCCACGGCTCCGCGCCGGCGCTCGGTCACGATCGCCGCCAGACACAGAGTCGTGAGCGCGGCGACGGCGACAAACAGCTGCGTGCTCAGCACGCTCTCGGTAATCGAGTGCTGCACGAACGGACCGACGTGATGCGCGGTCCGCCACACGGTCACAGCGACGGCCAGCACGACCGCGAGGGTGCCGCCCTGCGTCCCGAAGCGCAACGCCGCCCAGATCAGTGCCGGGAACACCAAATACGTCAGCGGCTGATGTTCCGAAAGCCCCAGAGCGCTAAGCCCCAGGACCGCACAGATCAATGCCGCGACCTCCCATGAGCGGCGCCAGGCCGGATCTGGCGGCCGTGCCCACGCCAGGATCAGCGGCAGAAGAACGAGCGCTCCGCACGAGTCGCCCAGCCACCATGTCCTGAAGGTCGTCGGCACCGCGCGCCACAGGATCACACCACCGGCAAGCAGCGACAGATTGCCGACCAGCGCACTCACCGCGGTCCCAACTGCGATCGCGAAAAGCATCCGCGGCACCCGATCGAGTCGGTCGACCGTCGCACCACTCCCGAGCAACCTGCGCAAGAGAATCGCGATCAAAAGAACCTCAGCGAGGTTGCCCACGGTCTGACCGACGATCGTCACATTCGGGAGAGTGCTGTCAGTCGCGACCAGGTTCCCAAGCACAACCCCGGGCCACCACCGCAGCCCTCCGAGATACAGCACGCCGGCCGCCACCCCCACGGGTGGCCACACCGCCGAGATCGCCCCGGTCAACTTGACCGCGTAACCCCCCTGCACCGCGGCGTAATAGACCGCCGCGAATAGCAGGCACCCAGCCGCCCAGCGCAGCCAGCGCGTCAACGCGACCCTACGATCCGCTGCTCCCGCAGCTACAGCTACAGCTACAGCCCGAATACTCACAACCAACCCCACCCCAAATCATCGCACGCCAGAAAGCCGAACAGGCAGCTCGTCGCTCTGACCCTCCTACGTCATCCGTCGCACCCGAGATCGCGACGGACGACCGGCGCAGACACGTCCTAGAGCCGATGCGGCCGCGGCGGCCCGGATGGAGCATCACACCATCAGGCAACCCCCTCCGAAGGGAAACAAATGTTCACCGCCGCCTTTTTCATCGCGCTCAGCCTCTCCACCCTCGCCGCTCTCCCCGGCGACTGGGCCCGCCGGAACGCGAACCCGAAGCTCGCAAACCGGCTCAACCTCGCAAACGGCACCGCCATGCTCGCCATCCTCGCCCTGACCGCCGCGCTCGGCCTAGCCCACGGCTTCGGGGGCATCCTCGGCATCCTCTCCGGAATCGGAACCGGCCAGCAGCTCGCCGACGGACTCGCGAACCGCAAGTGGGGACACGTTCGCACCACCACCAGCTAACGGCCGCACACCACCGCCGTGGGTACCAAAGAGGACCCGCGCGCGGGAATGGATCGCCATTTCCGCGGAGGGGGCCTCTGCTCTCCTCCGCTCGGCGCGAAACATGGCGCTGACCTCGGGCGCGAGACCTGCCCTGGTCAGGCCTCGCGCACCTCGCCCGCGGCCGGCGCATCCCTCCTGCGCGCGGAACGCTCGGCGCGGTGATTACCGGGAGGCTTGGCGGCGCTCCGCGAGACGCACCGCGATCAGGTTCTCCACGACTGACTTCGGTAGCGGACGGTCGACCGGGAAATGCAGAGAACTCTTGGTCATCGTGTAGCCCTTGAGCTCATCGGCCAGCTGCCCCAGGACCGAGCCGCTAAATGGCAAGTAGCTCAGGTGATCCTTGAACGCGGCAAAGCCAGCGACGATCTCGCCGCCCACGCGGAAGGCGGGAACACGGTACGAGATCACCTGCTCAGCGTCCGGGACGACCTCAAGGATGGAGCGGCGAAGTGTCTGAAGCGTGCTGCGCTTCGGCTCATCGAGCCCCCGCAGGTACTCGTCAACCTCCCCGCCGGACACGACCCGCAGTCTACGAACGATGGCCGGGGAGAGTCGTGCTTCGCTACCAACACAAGTGTCTTGCCTACGCCCGAGCGGCACCCGCATTGCGCGGCCAGCGGGGCCGAGCGAGTGGGCGACGTGACGCGGCCGGCACTCGGCCCGGCGGCGTGCTCGAGATCCGCGCCAAGGAGGGCGCGTGGCCCTCTTCCCTGCTGAGCTGGCGAAGCAGGGCGCGCAACGAGCCCGATCTGAGGCTGACGCCGCCCTGCTCTCGCGAACTTGCAGGTCTTTGGCGTCGTCGGCCACGACGACGAGCGGGCCGACGTCGCGGCGGGCCGCGCTCTGGCAGGAGCCGGGGAAGGCGTGGCTGCGTGGGTCGGACCTGGTTTGTTCGCCGTGCGGGCGTGGTGGCGCGATCTCGGCTCGGCCTGGTCAACCCGTGGGTTGAGTTCTGAGATCAACCCACGGTTCAACCCGGAGGCCGACGACAGATGGCCGCTATGAGCAGATCATGGCTGCCATGAGAACTACCGATTACCTCATCAACGCAGTCTTCGTTTTGATCGTGTTTCGTCAGGCTCGCGAGCGGGAGCTTGACCGCCGCAGCGTGATCATCCCGCTGGCGATCGTCGCCTACGTCGCCCATCTGTATGTGCATTCGATCCCGACCGCCGGGAACGACCTGGTGCTGATCGGCGCGCTCGGGGCGGTCGGCCTCTCGCTCGGCATTGCCAGCGGTTTCGCTACGCACGTCCGTGCCGATGAGAATGGTCTCGCGGTCGCGCGGGTGGGCTGGATCGCCGGCGCTCTGTTGATCGCGGGGATCGGCTCGCGGATGGTGTTCGCGTTCGCTCTCTCGCACGGCGCGTACCACGCGGTCGCCACGTTCAGCATCGCCCATCAGCTCGGCGCCAGCGCCTGGCCGGTGGCGCTCGTGCTGATGGCGCTCCTCGAGGTCAGCACCCGAATCGCGATCGTCCAGCTCCGCGGCCGCAACGCGACGCAGTCCAGCGTCGCGATCCCCGCCGCGGCATGACCAGCGACCGTCCCACGTCACAGTCTCCGGCCCGCCCCTGGCGGGCCGGATCGCGTTCTATCGTCCCCACCGCGGTGACCGAATCAGAGTTAGGCTCAGGGCCGGACAGCGAGCGGATTGCTGAGGCTCGGGCGCGGGCTCAGGAGCGCCTGCATGGCCAGCGACGGTCGCTGCGTCCGCTCGGCTGGGCGGTGATCATCGTGGTGGTGCTCGGCAGCGCCAACAGCCACCCGGTGCCTGGACTGCACGGCAAGGGACTGGCGGTGACGCTCGCGCTGTGTGTGTTCGCCGCGACGCTGTTGATCGCGATCCGCGACAGCTTTCCCGAGCGCAGCCTCAGGCTGCAGACGGCCGTGATCGCGGTGATGGGCGCCGCGGGTGTCGCGATCGCCGGGCTTCAGCTCAAGGGAGCCACCGGCGTCGCGGCCGGGGTGGCGGCGTTCTTGGCGCTCACTCGGCTGTCATTCAAGGCCGGCGTCGCGCTGGCTGGTGCGGTGACCGTCGCGCTCGCTGTCGTCACGGCGATCGCCGGGAGCTCGTCATCGGCTGTCGCGGCCGAGGTGCTGGTGACGGTGCTGCTGGGGATCGTGGCGCAGTTCCTCAGGCGGTCGCGGGAGAGCCAGGACCAGACCGAGCTGTTGATGGCCGAGCTTGAGGATGCGCGCGATGAGCAGGCGCGCGCGGCGGCGATCGCGGAGCGCGGCCGGATCGCGGGCGAGCTGCATGATGTGCTCGCGCATTCCCTGTCGGGCGCCGCGATCCAGCTGCAGGGGGCGCGCAAGCTCGCCGACCGCGAACACGCCACGCCGCGTCTCAGTGACGCGATCGACCGCGCCAGCGAGCTCGTCAAGGCCGGACTTGCCAACGCCCGCCAAGCCGTCGGCGCACTGCGCGGAGACCCGCTGCCGACCCTCGCCCAGCTTCCGTCGCTGATCCACAGCTACCAGGCCGACATGAACCTCGACGTCACACTGCGGATCGAAGGCGAGTCCCGGACGCTCCCGGCCGATCCAAGCCTCGCGCTGTACCGCGGCGCGCAGGAAGCGCTAACGAACGTCGCGCGATACGCGCCGAGCGCGTGCACGACGGTCACTTTGCGCTACGAACCCGACCGCACCACGCTGTCAGTCGACAACGGACTCTCGGCGACCCCGGCCCATGAGGGGATGGGCGGAGGCCGGGGACTTGCGGGGCTCCGTGAGCGCGTGGCACGCGCCGGCGGCACCCTGTCGGCAGGCCCGACCGCCGAGGGCTGGCGGATCGACATCGAGGTACCCGGATGACAATCCGCGTCCTGATCGCAGACGACCAGCCGGTCGTGCGCGACGGGCTGGCGATGCTGCTCGGCCTGATCGACGACGTCGAGATCGTCGCCACTGCTGCCGACGGAATCGAGGCGGTCGAGCGCGCCCGCGCCGAGCGGCCCGACATCGTGCTCATGGACCTACGGATGCCGCGCCTCGAAGGCGCGGACGCGACCCGCCAGATCCTCGCCGCGCACCCCGAAACCCGGGTATTGGTGCTGACAACCTACGCGGATGATCAGTTCCTCTTCCCGGCACTGCAGGCCGGCGCGCGTGGCTACCTGACCAAGGACGCCACCGCCGAGGAAATCGAGCATGCGATCAGAGCACTCACCGTCGGCCAGACCCATCTCGACCCCGCTGTCCAGCAGCGACTCGTGACCGCAGTCCTCGATCAGACTCCGCCGACACGCCTCGGTGAGCCAATGCCGGCATCAGCGCCCAACCTCCCGGACGAGCTCACGCCACGCGAGATCGAGGTGCTCAAGCTAGTCGCCCTCGGCCTGTCGAACGGCGAGATCGCCGACAAGCTCGTCGTCAGCAACGCCACCGTCAAGACCCACATCAACCGGATCTTCTACAAAACCGGCGCCCGAGATCGCGCCCAAGCCGTGCGCTACGCCTACAAACACGGGCTGGCATAGCACCGAACCGGCGCAACGCGTCGGCGCGCAGACCTGCTTCGTCGACGGCACAAGCATCTCCAAGATCGCGCCGCTCCCCGCTCGGCGCGGGATCCGCGCCTTGGCCCTGCCTCCCCGGAATCGGGGAAGCGGGCCAACCCGTTGGCGACCGTGCTCACTTCGTGCCGAAGGAGCAGTTTCTGGCGCGTCCGTGGCACACGTTGAGGCCGTCGCAAGTGGCCTGGAGCAGCACTCGCCGGTGCGTCATCGGGCGCTCCCGGAAAGGATCGGGGCGTCGCGCCTGAAACCCCAGACCGTGCAGTAGACCCCGAGGAACAGCTCCCACAAAATCTCCGGGATGCTCAGGACCCCTTGCAGTGCGTGCAGCGTGCTACTCGGTTGGTTGCCGGTGAACATCACGGCCGTCCCGGACACGATGATCAGCGGTCCGGCGACGAGCCCGAGCAACGCTGCCTGTCGCGGCACGAGGCCCGAGCGGTACATCAGATAGCCGAGGATCAGCCCGTTCCCCCAGCCGACGACCCAGCCCGGGCCGAGGAGGAAAGTCCAGTCCTTGATCGCCGCGAGGGTATACGCGACTGTCCCCTCAGACGGACCTGCAACCTGGTTCCGTAACGTGACGATGCCGAGCATGCAGAGGATGCCGACGAGGATGAACATGCACTCGAACAGGCGCGCAGTCACGTAGCCGAGCGCCAGCTCCTCGTTCTGTCGTCTAACGATCGGGAAGATCACGACCGCGGTGCCGATATTCGCGATGATGAGCAGCAGCTCCAGCAGAGCGCCGAGCAAGACCTGCGTGTCGTGCCCAGCACCGACGATGTACCGCTCGGGATGTCTGAGCACCGTCTCGTAAAGCGCCAACGCCGAGATCGACGTGACGAACGTGATGAGGTAGAGCACGCCAAACCAACGTGCTCGCTTCTGATCTAGCGCCATCCCCGTGGACCCCCTTTCCCCCCGGTCGTAGCGAGCAGGCGAATTCCCACACCGCGACCTCGGCCGAGCAGAACGCAAACCTAACGCTCAAGGCCCCGTCGTTTCAATCCAGATTCGGCCGCGGGGGGACCGGCGACTCGAAGCCAGGACGCTGACACGTCCAGAGGCAGCCTGACCTCCACTCCAACACGCGGAGGCGTCGGAGGTAGCATCGCTGCCGTAACGATCGACACGCAGCGGTCTTGGCAGCACTGCTCCTGTTGAGAGGCTTCAGCAGCGCCGACCGCGGGTCGGCAGCGCACCCGCTTTCCTCGCGCGACGCGCATCTCGCCCGCCCGGCCACGAGCCTCGAAATGCGCGGACACCAGGCGGCGATCGGCCGGCCAACTCGAGAAGCCCGGGCGGCCGCGCGGTTGCGGGTCCAGTCGAATAGCAGCACATCATCAACCTCATCCCACCAAGGGAGGATCCATGGAATCCGTGCTGCTGGATGCCACCGGCCACCGCCGCTCGCCCGCGACGATGCCTGGCTATCACCGCGGCCGTCCGCCAAGCAACAAGGGCGAGCAGTACCCCGCCGACCCGCCGACATTCGAGGAGATCGTCGCGGTCAGCGCGCGATCAGCGAGCGAGCCGATGGCCACCGACTTCGAGCGTTGATCGTGCCGTTCTGGCGCGCCGGCCTGCGGATCAGCGAGGCTCTCGCCCTCCGCGAGAGCGACCTGGACAGATCTCGCGGCGCGGTCCTTGTCCGGCGTGGGAAGGGTGGCAAGCGCCGCGAGGTCGAGATGGACCGCATCCGTGTCGGCAGCGATGCCGAGCTGGCGCCGGTCGCGATGATTGCCGCCAGCGCACTTCCGATCTTAAGGACCTTCTGCTCGGCGGTGAGCGTCGTACTAGCGGCGCCATTCGCGGCGACTTCGTTCTCCAGGCAAGATGGTTCATTCGCCGGGATCAGATGCGCGCCGGCCGACCTCGACGGATGCTGAGGTCGGCCGCTGCTACTCGGAGCTCACCAAGACGCTACTGTGGTCAGGCGTCCCTCACAACCTCGTAGGTGATGAACGCGAGGCCGTCGCCGATGGTGTTCACGCTGACGAGGCGCATGGGCTTCATGTCGCTGGTCTCGCCGAAGAGGCGCTCGCCGGACCCGAGCACGACCGGGAACACGACCAGCCGCACTTCGTCGACCAGGTCGTGCTCTAGCAGTGTGCGCGCGAGCTGATAGCTGGCAGGGACGACGATCTCTCCGTCTAGCTCCTGCTTCAGCTTCGGGACCTCGGTGACCACGTCGCCGTTCAGTACCGTCGTGTTGTCCCATTCGGGGTCTTCGAGGGTAGAGGACACCACGTACTTGGGCATGCTGTTCAACCTGTCCGCAAGCTCACCACTCCGTGGTCGCCACCGCACCCCGAAAAACTCGTAGCTTCTCCGACCCAGCAGCCATGCCTCGGCGCGTAGCGCCTCGTCGAGCGCGACCTTGTTCCACTGTTCGAGGTCCTTGCCCCCAGACTGGACGAACCAGCCGCCCAGCCTGAAGCCCTCCTGGCCGTCCGGGTCCTGGACGACTCCATCGAGCGAGACGTTCTGCGGGCCACTCATCACGATCTTTCCCATCTCCGCTGTCCTTTCATTGGTGATGTCACCGTCACGAAGGCAGACACCGCAAGACTGAGAAACTGGGCGCCCCCCAGTCCGCCCAGTTCGCCCCTCGACCGGTGTCTATAGGGAGGATGGGACTACGAAACGGTGCGGGAAGGAGTCGCGACGGTGGGCACAGTCGACCTGATCACGAGAGCACAGGCTGGAGACGGCGACGCGTTCGAAGCGCTGACCCAGCCCTACCGCCGAGAGCTCCAGGTGCACTGCTACCGGATGCTCGGCTCCTTCCAGGATGCCGAGGACGCGCTGCAAGACACGCTGCTGAGCGCCTGGCAAGGCCTGAGCGGGTTCGAAGAGCGCGCGTCGCTTCGGACCTGGCTGTACCGGATTGCCACCAACCGGTGTCTCAACGCGCTTCGGTCAGCCAGCCGACGCCAGGCCAAGGAATGGGACGTGCCCGGGGTTGAGCCGCCCGAGCCGACGCGGCTCGGGGAGGTTCCTTGGCTTCAGCCATATCCCGACACCCATCTCGAGCGAGCGGTCGATGCGTCTCCGGGCCCGGAAGCCCGTTACGAGCAGACCGAGTCCATCTCCTTGGCGTTCGTGACCGCCCTCCAGCTCCTTCCGCCTCGGCAGTTGGCCGTGCTCGTCTTGCGCGACGTGCTCGGGTTCCGCGCCGACGAGGTCGCCAACATGCTCGACTCGACCCTGGACTCGGTGAACAGCGCCCTCAAACGGGCCCGCGCCGGCCTGCAGACGAAGCTGCCCTCGGGTCGCGACCGCCCCCCGGCACCCGCCTCCGGCTCGTCTTCGGAGGACGCGGTCGTGGCCAAGTTCGTCGCCGCGTACGAGTCCTCCGATCTCGACTCGCTATTCGCACTCCTGACCGACGACGTGTTTATCTCGATGCCGCCGCTCCCCTTCGAGTACCAGGGCCGTGAGCCGGCTTCCCGCTTCTTCGCCACCATCTTCGGCTCAGGCCGCAAGTTCCAGCTTCTGCCGACACGGGCCAATGGTCAGCCAGCGGTCGGTGCCTATCTGCGCGGCCCAACAGGCATCAGCCACGGGGTCGGCCTGTTCGTCATCACTCTCGCTGGCGATGAGATCTGTGCGATGACCCGCTTCGAGAACACGGTGCTCCCATGGTTCGGGCTGCCACGATCACTCCCCAGCCGATAGATCGAAGTTCCTAAGCACTGCGCCGAATCCACAGGCCGACCCACCCACCAGCACCTCCACACCGTGGCGCTAGCCGCCAGCGACAGCGCTTGGCAACATCGCCGTAGGCGTGGGAGACAGTCCGCCGTGTTACGAGCTAGCAGACCACTGGCGCTAGCCGCTCAGCACGGATCAACGCCGGCCCCAGCGCGTGGCACGCTGGCGCCGTGGTCAGCGCGCCCCTTCGCCGACCAGAGCAGTCGCCACGACCGCGTGCCCCCGTCGGCGTAACCCGGCGGCACACGCTCCATCGTCCGACACCTGCTCCGCCTTCGTCAGGAGCACCGCGGTCGCGACGCCGACTTCCCTGCTCAGCGCGCAATGGCGTCTCATCCGCCGTTCGCCGCCTCCCGGCCGCAGGTGGGCTCTCGGGTGCAGCTCGCACCTCCCCGGCGTCGCGACCGACGTCCCACCCGGGTTGTGCGAATCACACAACCCCCGTTGGTCGCGGCTACCTGACGGCCGGCTTCCGCTCTGCCAGGGGCTGCACAAGCTCGGGACGGCCGCAGGCTCACTACTGGTGTGGACGAGCAGCACGAGCGACGGAGGCGCGTCGGCGGACTCCTCCCTCGCCGGGTGGATGCAGAAGCGCTACTCCGGGCCGTCGATGCGGACACCTCCTTTCGCGCGGCGACGCGAACCTCCTCCTATCCAACGAGCGACCTGCTCAGCGCGGAAGGTAGGCACCTCAGGTCGTACGCCGTAGTTCAGCCGCGAAATGCTGACTTCGCTCCGATCGTACGTCCGAACAGCACGCCTCGATACGCGAACTGCTCGTCAAGCAGCGCGTCCGAGTAATGAGCTAGCGCCTCGCCTGTGATGGTCGCGCCGTGCATCGCATGGATCCAGTCGGGGCGCAGGTGTGCGATACGGCGGACGACGTCTCGGACTGGATCCTCGTGGGCGAAGATTCCGTACATCCGGTAGGCACCGAGCATTTCCTCCGCGAGGTTGTCATTGGTCACGGACGGCTGTTCACCGGGCTGCAGGTAGAGATCCGACGGGAACAAGCTGTTCGTCTTCTCCTCGACGACCATCATCGAGTCCCAGTGATGAACATGTGGGGTCTCCAGGAATCGCAGCGTGTGCTCGCCTAGCTCAAGCATGTCGCCGTCCCTGAACCCCCGCGTCCGCTCGTGGAGTCCAAAGCCGGCCGCGTTCAGACTGATCGAGAGCGCAGACCCGACCAGCTGCGAGCCAGGGGCGCGGGACATGAACCGATCCATCCCGCCGTTCTCATCGCCCTCCCAGTGCAGCAGCACGAGATTCGCCAGCCGCGCGGGGTCGAGCACCTCGCTGACCGCCGCGACCACCGCCTCGTAATCGTCATACCGGCCCGTGTGGACCAGCGTCGGGGCTGCATCGTCGATCAGGAACTGGTTGAACGTCAGGCCTGCTTCCGGCGACCAGACCGAGATCCTGTAGATCCCGCCGGTAATGTGGTCAACTCGCGCGCGCCCCACACCCTGATCGTACGTCACGCCGCGATTGGTGCCGTCACGTACGGCTAGGCGGCGCACCGCTGGCGATCGCTTTTGCCTGTGGGACGTCGGGAATCAGCGTTCGCTTCAGACAATATGGAGGACCGGCCGCCTCGGAATCGAAGGTAAGGTCGGTACCCCCGCGTCGCGGGGGTGATGTTCGCCGTCGAAGGTGCAACTTCGACGCGGGCCCACAACACAGGAGGCACCGACATGCCTGACGGTATCCGTTGGGTCGGTCTCGACGTGCATGCGCGCGAGTCGACGATCGCTGTCTTTGACCAGGCGACGGGCGAGCTCGCGACGAAGCGGGTGGTCGGCCGACCGCACGAGCTTTTGCCGTTGCTGCGCGCCGTGGAGCGCCCGGCGCGGATGGTGTATGAGGCGGGCCCGACCGGCTACGGGCTGGCGCGTCGGGCGCTGGCAGAAGGGATCGAGCTCGGGGTCTGCGCGCCGAGCAAGACCGAGCGTCCGGCGGACAGGGTCAAGACCGACAAGCGTGACGCGGTCCGCCTGGCGCGGTTGCTGGCCGCCGGCGAGCTCGTGCTGGTCACGATCCCGTCTGTGGAGCGTGAGCAACTGCGCGACCTGGTCCGCTGCCGCGAGGACATCCGCTGCGACCTGGTCCGCGCGCGGCATCGGATCGGGAACTTCCTGCTGCGCCGCGAGATCTACTGGGAGGGCCCGGGTGAGGCGTGGACGCGCAAGCACCGCTCATGGCTGACCTCGATCCGGTTCTCCGATCATGCCTCGCAGGCGACACTGGCCGACTATCTACACGCCCACGACGTCCTGATCGCCCGCCGCGATCAGGTCGACGTAGTGGGCGACGACGTCATGCAGCTCGCGCGCGATCCGCACGCGCTCTTCGAACACGGCGTGCTCGGCCTCTGTCGCACGTGACTCCGCCACCTCGGCCTGTTCGGCCCGCGCGCGGACGGCAAAGCCTGCAAGCCACGCGACGGCGAAGTCGACGGGAATGAAGACGAGCTGGGCGACCGAGTGCCCGGGGATCTTGTAGACGACGGTCGCCACAGCGCCGACCACGATCGCCAGGCCGAGGACAGCCCGCCGGACGTCCCGAAGGTTCCCAAGCAGGAATGCGACCGCCAGCTGCATCGGGAAGAGGGACTCGGGGTACGGGATCAGCAGCGGGTCGACGAACGAGATTCCCACGGCCAAAAGCCAGTACGACGCCGGTCCGGCAAACGGAAACCATCGCCGCGCGAACACCGGTAGCACCAGGATCGCGAGCGCGGGAAGGCAGAACCACAGCGTCGTTGTCGGAGCTCCGGACGAGCCGCGTGCGAGCACCACGTCAACCATCGCCGCGATCGCCAGCAGCGCGATCAGCAGATCGAACCAGTACGTGCGGGCGAGATGTTCGCCTCGGCTCACACAGCGAACGTACTCCCCCAGCTCGCGGACCGCCTCCCACAAGGTCAGACGCGGGATCCCCCTCAGGTACTACCCACCTCGGAACCAGCAGCCTGGCGACGACGCCGCGTCGGCGACACCTCGCCCTAACGGCGCCCACACGCTCGCGGACGACGCCCACACTGCACCCCTGGCGCACGCACGGCGCTGCCGCCACCCGCGCCCGGACGAGGCGCCGGAACCGCTACCGGTCAGTCCCGCGCGCTCACGGCCAAGACCGCCGCATCCCCGCCGCTGCGGAGCTCATCAAGAACGACCGCTTCCGATCCGCCAACTGCCAAAGGAAGCCTCGAGCCCGGATGCCTGTGCCGACGTCAAACCAGGGCGCAGAATCCAAGCGCTGGTTGGTACTGCTCCTCGCCAGCTGCGAGTGCTTTCCCGCCGCCGGCGAAAGACGCGCAATCTCGCCGATGCAGGTCTCGTGCGTCTGCCCTGAGTTGCCGGCTTTGCAGGGCGCTCGGCGCTCTTCCCTGGTTAGCGCGGACTGCAGGGACGGCGCCTCCCGATCGGAGCGCACCCGTTGCGGATGACCGTATCCTCCCGAGTCATCCCACGAGGCCGCGCTTGGGGTGATGGATCTCCAGTTGCTGGGCGCGCAACCGAGGCGCGGCGGCAGAACGCCGGCGGCGTCCTCCTTGGCAACCGACCCCGCCGGGTGCCGGGGCGGCGTGGTGCCGAGCCGCTCGGGACGAGCGACCAGCGCGTTCTCCGAGTGGTCCGAGCAGGGAAGCGATCTTCGCCAGCGACAACCGGTGTGCGTACGGGCGCCGAAGTCGCTCGTCCTCGAATCTGCTCGAGCGCGCGGCCATCCTCAAGCGCGACGACTGAGGGGACACCGCGCCACGAACCGGACCGAGCGACTTCGAGCCACGCTCAAGCCACCTGACGGTGGTAGTAGGCCGCGTTGAGCTCGACGAAGCGCTGCCATTCCTCCGGCACCTGGTCCTCGGAGGTGATCGCATCGACCGGGCATGCCTCCACGCACGCGTCGCAGTCGATGCACTCCTCGGGATCGATGTAGAGCTGATCGACCTTGTCGTAGTCGGGCTCGTCGGGCGTCGGGTGGATGCAGTCGACGGGGCACACCTCGACGCAGGAGTTGTCCTTGACGCCGACGCACGGCTCGCTGATCACGTAGGCCATGGCTCTGCACCTCCTGAGGAGTTTCCACAATCGATGTAGAGAAAATACTATCCGGCCGGTCAGCGAGCCGATTCCTCACGTTCCGAGTGTGTGAGGATGCGCGCATGGATCTGCCCGGCAGCGGCATCGCAGACCCTCTTCTCCAGCCGACTCGAGCACGCCTGTTCGCCGAGCTGGTCGACGGCAAGCGGTCAATGAGCGCTGATGAGCTCGCGCATCAGCTCAAGATGCATCCCAACGGGATCCGGGCGCACCTCGAGCGCATGGAGGTCGCCGGGCTGGTCACCCGGGTGCGGAGGCCGCGTCCGCGTGGTCGCCCCCGCGACGAGTGGTCGATCGCTACCGATGCCCGGCCGGGCGGCCAGCCGCCGCGCGCTTATGGCGACCTCGGCCGCTGGCTCGCCCGTGCGCTAGCCGGCGATGAGCGTCTCGTGCCTGACGTGGAACGCACCGGTCGCGAGGTGGGCCGCGAGATCGCCCCACGCGGAAGGGCCTCGCCCCAAGACACGATGCAGGACGTTCTGTCGGCACTCGGGTTTATGCCGCATGCTGAGCGCGGCGCTGGCGGCGCGCTGAGTTTCTGCCTGGGCAACTGTCCGTACCGCGATGCGGTCAAGCAAAGCCAGGAAGTTGTCTGCACGCTTCACCGAGGCATGACACAGGGACTGCTCGACATCGTCGCGCCGACAGCTTCGCTTCAGAACTTCGTGCCGCGCGACCCGGACCTCGCCGGTTGCCTGATCGAGCTCTCAGGCGTTCCCGAACCTGCGGACGGAACAAGGATCGGCCCGATAGCCCACGGGTAGCCCACAGCCGGCGCAGGGCGACCTCGGCGCCTCTTCGCCATCGACCGCAGCGAACCTGGGTCGCCACGCTGTCGGGAGGTGGCGATCCTGCTGCCCATGCGCGATCTCGGACGCCGCAGCAACGTAAGAAAGCTGCTCTCCGGCCTCGCTTATGGAGCGTGCGAATGTTCGATCGAGCGTCTGACCTATCGGTTACCCCCAAGCGCGTGATCGCCTGGCGGATCGAACGCCTGCGTGACGCCGGCTTTTCCGACCGCCTCGCCAACGCGCTCGGTGGCGATGCCAGGTACGACGTGCACGCGTTGCTCGATCTGATTGACCGGGGTTGCTCGGCCGAGCTGGCAGCCCGGATCGTGGCCCCGCTCGGAGAAGCGCGGGAATTCCCGAGCACGTCGCAGGGCCGCTCCAGACATCGCAGAGCTGATGCGTGCTCCGCCCGCGTTGGCCGCCCGACGGGTGGTTCATGGAGAACTTCAGTCACCACCGCCCGGGCCGAACGGGAGTCCCGGACGTGGATTGAGCGGCTCGAGGCGACCGGTCCCGAGCGCGACGCCGCGCTCGTCGAGCTGCACGTGCTGCTGTCGCGAGCGGCACGCTTTGAGGTCAGCCGCCGCCGCGCCACATCTCCGCAGCTATGTCGGAAGGACGACGACGATCTCGCTCACCGGAGTGCGGAGCACGCACGGGTCACGATCGTAGGAGAGCTGGGCGCGTTCCACGGCGAGAGCTCGTTCAGGACGTGGGCGTACAAGTTCGCGCTCCATGCGGCGGCGGCCAACGTTAGGAAGCGTGCCTGGCGGGGGCGCGAGATCCGGCTAAAGACGGAGACCTGGTCGCTGACGGTCGGCGATCACCAGCGCACTGCCGAGCAGTCCGTCGAGGCCACCTACACGCTCGCCGCGCTGAGCGCGGCGATCGAGGCCGAGCTGCGCCCGCACGAGCGCGAGGTACTGGTGGCGACCGCGATCAACGACGTGCCGATCGACGTGCTCGCCGAGTGGCTCAACACGACCCGAGGCGCCCTGTACAAGACCGTGCAAGCTGGGCGACAGAAGCTCAGGGCCGTGCTTGGCGCCCGCAGCCTCGAACATCGACTAACCCCGGCAGGGGGAGCCGGCGTGACAGGACCCGCCGGCTGCAATCGACATCGCCTGATCGCGCGCCTGAGCGGTCCCTCAGGCCCGGAGCTCAGCTGCGATGAGTGCTTCGAGCAGCTCGACCGCTACGTCGAGCTCGAGCTCGCCGGCTCCGATGCCGACGCGACGATCCCCGGCATGCGCGCGCACCTCGAAGGCTGTTCTGCCTGCGCGGAGGATCACCAGAGCCTCCGCGCGCTGCTCGCCAGCGAGGCCTAGCGGCCGGTCGTCGAGCGTGGGCTCGCGCCGCTGCTACCGAGCTGGTCACGCTGTGCGCTCACAGAACCAAGGTCGATGCAAGACCGGCCTCGTCCGTCAACTCTGGCGGGCTACGCGAACGCCGTATTTGAAAGGATCGTCCGATTCGCGCCGCCAGGACGGCCGGAGCCAGGAGGAGAGGCGTGCCCAGAGTCGTTTCGATCCTTGAATGCGATCCAGACCTAGCGGAGGATCTCAGCGACGAGGATCTGGGGATCGCGCGCCGGCAGCTTGTGGCCGACGCGAAGGGCTACCCACGCGGGGCATGGATCGTCGGCCCAAACGATTTCGACCACGTCGCAAACCTCGGGCTCTTGATCGTGAAGGGCCTTCTCACACGGCAAGTCACGATCGGCGACCACACATCCGCCGAGCTCCTCGGCCCCGGCGACGTGCTGCAACCATGGCTGCGGATCGGCCCCGATCACTCGGTTGCCGTGGAGGTCGGCTGGGAAGTGATCCAGCCTGCGCAGGTAGCGGTGCTCGATCGCGCGTTCTGCGCTCGGGCCGGCAGGTGGCCAGAGATCACGGCGGCCATCTCCCGACGCCTCCTGCAGCGCAGCCACTGGCTGGCGTTCCACCTCGCGGTCTGCAACCTGCGCCGCGTCGACGATCGGCTCCTGCTCGTGTTATGGCACTTCGCGGATCGCTGGGGCACCGTAACCCCTGAGGGGGTGCTGCTTGACATCCCGCTCACGCACAGGCTGCTCGCCGCAGTGGTGAGTGCCCGCCGCTCCTCGGTAAGCGTCGCCGTCGGCCGCCTCACCGATCAAGGACAAGTTCGCCCTCGACCACGATCGAGGTGGCTGCTGCTCGGTCGAGCGCCCGCGGAGCTGCGAGAACTGCACGAGCGCGCAAGCGGCTCTGGACGGCGGCCCGGGGACGAATCCGTCGGGGCTTGAGAGAGGCTTGGCGTGTCCTCGCCACGGCCAGTTGGATAGCTGAGCCGTCATGCTCGCCCGAACAGCAGATTTTCCGCGATCGCCCGGCGACCGGTAGCGACTAGTCGACCTTTAGCGGGCTGGGCGCCCAATTTCGGCGAAGCGCGTGGTAAGACCCGGCGCAATCCGTGCGCTATAGGGATGCATGGGCATTACCCCACCACCCGAACGGGCGCTGAACGGGCGCCGTCCCCCACTCGACGCGCGCCCAAAGCCGCTCTGGCTGGACGCCCCACATGCGGTGGATCGCCGGGCGATAGAGCATGCGGCCAGCGATCAGCTCGTCGCGCTCGGCGCCGACCTCGAGACCGAGGGGCCGCGCGAGACTCCGCGGAGAAAGGCGGCCGCATACGCGGGGCTGCTCACGCCGGAGCCGTTCGGCCGTCCCTGGCATCCCGTTCCACTCGCTGTGCATGCACCACGTACTGCCGTTTCAACGCGTGGCTCACGTCGCCTACTTGCCCGCCGAGCGGATCCTGGGTCTCTCGAAGCTGGCGCGTGTGGTTGACCTGTTCGCCCGCGATCTCCAGCTCCAGGAGCGGCTGACGAGCCAGATCGCCGGCTGGTTGCAGGCGCAGCTCAAGCCCAAGGGGTGGGCGTCGTGCTCGAGGCCGAGCATCTGTGCATGTCGCTGCGCGGCGTGCAGAAGCCCGGCGCCAAGACCGTCACTTCGGCGCTGCACGGACTCGTCCGCGACGATCCGCGCACGCGCGCGGAGTTCCTCAGCCTGACAGGAGGACTGACCCAATGAGCGAGCAGACATTCATCATCATCGGCGCGAGCCTGGCGGGCGCGAAGGCGGCGGAGGAGCTGCGCACCCAGGGCTTCGGCGGGCGCGTGCTGTTGATCGGCTCCGAGCCGGAGCGCCCGTACGAGCGCCCGCCGCTGACCAAGGACTACCTGCGCGGCGAGTCCGAGCGCGAGAAGGCCTACGTCCACAAGCACGGCTTCTACGAGCAGCATCAGATCGAGCTCGAGACCGAGACAACCGTCACCGCGCTCGACCCGGCCAGCCCACGCGTGCGGCTCGCCGACGACCGTGAACTCTCGTACGACCGGCTGCTGCTGGCCACGGGCGCCGAGCCGCGGCGAATCCCGATCGCCGGCGCCGAGCTCGATGGCGTCCACTATCTGCGCACGCTGTCAGATTGCGACGCGCTGCGCGAGCGGCTGGGCACGGGCGGGCGGGTGGTGGTCGTCGGTGCCGGCTGGATCGGCAGCGAGTTCGCCGCCTCGGCTCGCCAGCGCGGGCTCGAGGTCACGGTCGTCGATCCGCTCGCGCTGCCCAACAAGCGGATCTTCGGCCCCGAGATTGGCGCCTTCTACCGCGACGTGCACCGCGACAACGGCGTCGAGCTCGTGCTCGGCCAGGGGGTGGAGGCGCTCGAGGGCAAAGGCTCGGTGGCCCGCGTACGGACCGACGGCGGCAAGACGATCGACTGCGACTTCGTCGTCGTCGGGATCGGCGTCGCGCCACGGGTCAACGTTGCCCGCAACGCCGGGATCGAGGTCGACGACGGCATCGTCGTGGACCAGAAGCTCCAGACCTCGGCGCCTGGCGTGTTCGCGGCAGGCGATGTCGCACGCGCCTGGCATCCGTCCTATGGCGAACGCATCCGCGTGGAGCACTGGTCAAACGCGCTCAATCAGGGTCCGGCGGCGGCACGCGCGATGCTTGGCCAGGAGGTGAGCTACGACCGAATCCCGTACTTCTTCTCAGACCAGTACGACGTCGGGATGGAGTACTCGGGCTACGCGCCAACGTGGGAGGAGGTCGTCTTCCGCGGCGATCCGGCCGAGGGCGAGTTCATCGCCTTCTGGCTGCGGGGCGGCCGTGTCATCGCCGGGATGAACGTCAACGTCTGGGATGTCAACGAGCAGGTGCAGGAGCTGATCCGCTCCCGTCAGACGATCGATGTGGCCGCGCTGACCGATCGCGACACGCCGCTTGAGTCGCTCGTCACGGCGTCTGCGCCCGGCAGCTGAGCGCGGCGGCGAGCATGGTCCCGAGGCAAGCTGATTTCCCCGATGCCCCGTTCTCCTCACCGCCACCGTCCACGCGTGCTGATCGCCGGCGGCGGGGTCGCCGGCCTGGAGACCCTGCTGGCGCTCCATGCGCTGACCGGAGATCTCCTCGACATCACGATCCTCGCGCCCGAGCTGAAGTTCATCAACCCGTCGATGAGCGTCGATCAGCCGTTCAAGCCCCAGCGAGTCCGCGGGCTCCGGCTGCAGGAAACCGCGGCCGAGTTCGGTGCTCGGTGGCACAAGGGCACGCTTGACCGCGTCGAGCCCGAGCGGCACCTCGCGGTCACCCGGGACGGTGATGAGCTTTCCTACGACAAGCTGGTGCTCGCACTCGGCGCCCATACCGAGGGTGAGTGGCACTCACCGGAAGTCCTGACCTACCACGGTCGTCGCGATGGCCCGAACTACCGGTTGCTGCTGCACCAGCTACTCGAAGGGCGGATCAAGAAGATCGCGTTCGTCAAGCCGGGCGGGACGAGCTGGCCCCTGCCGCTGTATGACCTGGCGTTGATGACCGCCGCCGACTGCGCCGCGCACGATCGCTCGGAGGTGGAGCTCAGCCTCACCACTCCCGAGGAGGAGCCGCTCGGGATCTTCGGCAGGACCGCGAGCGACGCGATTCGCCGGCTGTTCGAAGAATCACGGGTGACCTTGCATACGAGCAGCTACGGCGTGCCGGGGCGCGCCGGCTGGCTGGGCATCGCCCCCGGTGGCCAGCAACTGCCAGTCGACCGGATCGTCACCGAGCCGCGGCTCGTCGGCCCGCGCCTGCGCGGCATTGCCTGCGAGCACGACGGGTTCATCCAGACCGACGCCCATGGCCGGGTCGCCGGACTCGACGATGTGTTCGCGGCGGGTGACGCGACCGCCTTCCCGATCAAGCAGGGCGGCCTGGCCGCGCAACAGGCCGATGCCGTCGCCGAGGCGATCGCCGCCTCGGCGGGCGCGGATGTCGAGCCGCGGCCGTTTCGTCCGATCCTGCGCGGGCTCCTGCTGACCGGCGGCCCGGCGCGGTACCTGCGCTCGGATATCAGCGGCCGCGCGGGCGACGACTCGGTTATCTCCGAAGAGGGCCCTGTGGTGGCCGCCAGACAAGATCGCCGGACGCTACCTCGCGCCGTACCTCTCAAGCCAGGTCGGCGAGGCCCTCGACGTCGTACCCAACGCGAGCACGCGATCCCCGTCGAGACGGCGCTCGACCACGTTGCGCCGAGCACGCAGCGCTTCGGGGAGCTGTCCGACGTGTCGCCCAGGTGAGCGCTCGATGCTAGCCGTCTGCCGATGGCTGATGCACGACGACGACCGGACAGGACGCGTACATGGCGCACTGGTGGCTGACCGAGCCGAGCAGGAGGCCGGCGAAGCCGCCGTGTCCCCGCGAGCCGACGACCAGCAGGTCGGCGCCGCGAGCCTCCTCGACGAGGACCTGTGCGGGCTGACCCATGCGCACTACCCGTTCGATCTGGACGCCGTCGGCCTGCTCACCGAGCGCGGCGAGCGCTGCGTCCAATGTCGCGCTCGCGCTGGCCTCGAACACAGCCGGATCGATGCCCGGCGCGAGTCCGCCTCCTGCGAAGGCCATCGTCGACATGTGCCAGGCCGCGACCGCCCGCAGTCGGGCGCCTCTCAGTCTCGCCTCTCCGACCGCGTGGAGCAGGGCGGCGTGTGCGCCGTCCGAGCCATCAACCCCGACCACTATCGTCGCCATCGGCGGCTCCTTCGCTCGTCGTTTGCCGGGGAGAGTCGACGGGCGGTCCGGACCGACAGAGGTCCTGCCCAGAGACTCGCGTCGGAGGCCCGCAGACTCGGCTCAACCGCGCAACCTATTCGACAACCGGGTCTGGGGGCTCCGCCGCCGGCTTTTCACCGGCCCGCGTCCGGAACTCCGACGGTTGGGGAAGCGCGGGGACCAGTAGCCGATGGCTCTCGATGATCGCTCCGGCGACATCTGCGACCTTGCGCCCGTTGTGCTGTGAGTGCTCGCGCAGCATCTCGAAGGCTGTGTCGCCGTCGATCGCATGACGAGCCATCAGGATGCCCTTCGCCTGCTCGATAACGGCGCGGCGCCCAAAGGCTCCTTGCAGACCGTGGTATTCGGCGAAGCGCTGCAGCGTGATGTCTATCGCGCTCTGCAGCTCCTCTGGAGTGGTGTCGACGATGTAGGCGAAGACGCCGCGCTTGGCCGCCTCGTGGACGTAGGCAGGATCCCGTGCCGCGAGCAGCGCGATCACCGGGCAGGAGGCTTCGCGGACGATCTCGCCGATCAGCTCGAGCGCGTGCTCGGAGGAGAGGCCGAGCCCGACGAGCGCCACGTCGGGGTGCTCTCTCGCCGTCACCGCGGCGACCTCCTTGACCTCCACCTCTCGCGCAATCACTTCATGACCGAGCCCGGCGACGACGTCTGCGAGGAGCTCGAGTCGATCGCGCCGCTCGTTAGCGATCAGGACGCGGAGGTGCTCGATTCCATTCTCAGCCATCGCCCGCTCGTGAGGCCGCGGGACCAAGCTCATGGACCGAACTTTACCGATCCACGACGCACCGGCTGGGTGGTTTCGGGATCCCGGCGAGGGGGTCGCGCTGCCCTCACGGTGGTTTGTTTCCGGCCGAACAATCCAGCGGAGTCGTCGCAAGCGTGGTCCAATCCAGCGCTAGACTCGTTCGGAGGCGGGCGCCCCATTCCCGGGTGCCGTGACCGCGACCGCAGGCCGAAGAATGATCGGCGTGCGAACCCATCCGCCCTCAGCAGCGTGGGTTGGAGCAACAGTCGACCGCAACCTCGGGTCGGCGATCAAGCTCACTCGACGCCGAGGAGGATCGCGATGGAAATTTGTACTGACTCGGTCGGGCAGCGACCGGCGGGTCCGGGCGCCTTTCCCTCGGTCGGAGGACCACGCGGCTCGCCGCCCAGATCCGCGTCGCTGCCTGCATCGTCGCGACCCGGCGAGCGAGGGGTGTCGGCGTGCCGGCTGGACGCCGAGTCGCGGGCCTGGTGGGTCCGCCTGCATGGCCGCGAGCCGGAGCGTGACCGCGCCATCGCCGAACTCCACGAGCGCTTGCGGCGCGAGGCCTGGTTCCATATCCGGCTGCGAACCAGAGGGATGTCAGAGTTTCCCCGTAGCGATCTGGATGATCTCGCCGTGCAGGCCGCCAGCGATGCTCTGCTCGCGGTCCTCCGCAAGCTCGAGGACTATCGTGGCGACAGCCAGTTCTGGACGTGGGCGAGAAGATTCGCGCAGCTCGAGGCGCCGGTCAGCATCCGTCGGCGCCTCGGACATGATCGCCTCGCGAACGACCCCGAACGCATGTTCGCGCTCACGGACCCCGGATGCTCACCGCAGGAGCGCGCCGAGGCTCAGGAGCTGTTGGGGACGGTCAGCGGGTTGATCGTCGATCGGCTGACAGCCCGCCAGCGAGCCGTTGTGGTCGCGATCGCGATCGACGGCGTCTCGACCGCGACGCTTGCGAGCGAGCTCGACACGACGCGCGGGGCGATCTACAAGACGCTGCACGACGCCCGCAAGAAGCTGGCCGCGCAGCTCGCGCTCTGCTGAGCGATCGGGCCGCCAACCTGGCGTCCTCCATAGGGCATCCATCGCAGTCTCGATCGACGAGGTAAGAACGAGGCCGCAAGGCACGCTAGGGAGGCATGGGTGCCAGCCGAGATGATCGGGTTCGCGGCGAATCGTCGGTGCCATCAACTGGTCACTGGGCGGGGACGCCGAGGCGATGATGAAGTCGATCGGGAGGAGTCGGATGAGCGGCGGGTTGATTCAGAAGTCGCGTGGCGAAGCGAAGCCGTTTCTGTTCGTGCTCGCCGCGGTCGCAGCGTTGGGCGGCTTTCTGTTCGGCTACGACACCGGGGTGATCTCGGGGGCGTTGCTGTTCATCAAACCGGCCTTTCACGCTTCGACGTTCCAGCAGCAGTCGATCATCGGCTCGTTGCTGGTGGGCGCGGTGGTGGGCGCCGCGGCGTCCGGCTATCTCGCCGAGGCGATGAGCAGAAAGTGGACAAAGGTGCTCTCTGGCTGCATCTACGTCGCGGCGGCACTGTGGAGCGCGTTCGCGTCGGGGGCGACCGAGTTGATCGCCGCGCGCTTCCTGCTTGGACTCGCGGTCGGGACGGCATCG
Source organism: uncultured Solirubrobacterales bacterium (assembly GCA_963834675.1). Classification (GTDB taxonomy): domain Bacteria; phylum Actinomycetota; class Thermoleophilia; order Solirubrobacterales; family Solirubrobacteraceae; genus Palsa-465. Next base: position 266,097 of record CAWICS010000003.1, on the reverse strand, counting down.
TTCGTGGCGCCGATGTACATCGCGGAGGTCGCGCCGCGCCAGATCCGCGGAGGCCTGGTGTCGTTTAACCAGATGATGGTCGTGCTCGGGATCCTGACCGCGTACATCGTCGACTTCGTGTTCAAGGACGTGGCCGACAACTGGCGGTGGATGCTCGGCCTGGGCGCGATCCCCGGCGTGGCTCTGGCTGTCGGGATGATCCTGATGCCCCACAGCCCGCGCTGGCTGATGGAGCGCGGCCGCGACGACGAGGCCCGAGCGGTGCTCAAACGAGTCCACCGCCGAGCCGAGGGCATCGACGAGGAGATGGACGACATCCGCCAGGTCGTGGCCAAGGAGGGCAGCCTTCGCGACATCATCGGCGCGAAGGTCCGCCCGATGCTGATCGTCGGGGTGGCGCTGGCGATCTTCCAGCAGATCGTCGGCATCAACACGGTGATCTATTACGCCCCGACGATCCTGCGCTTCACCGGCTCGAGCGTGTCGAGCGCGATCACCCAAACCGTCTTCATCGGCCTGACCAACGTCGTCTTCACGCTCGTCGCGGTGCTCCTGCTCGACCGCTTCGGACGGCGGGTGTTCCTGCTCGTCGGGACGGTCGGGCTGATCGTCTCCCTGGTGCTGCTGGCGGTGTTCTTCGCCTCGCGCGGCGTGCGCCACGCCGTGCCCGATCTTGCCCTGATCGCTCTGATCGTCTACATCGCCAGCTTCGCGATCGGATTGGGGCCGGTCTTCTGGCTGATGATCTCCGAGATCTTCCCGCTGCACCTGCGAGCGCCCGCGATGGCGCTGTGCACGATCACGAACTGGGCGTTCAACTTCCTCGTCTCGTTCACGTTCCTGTCCGTGGTGGGCGCGCTCGGAAGGACGGGAACATTCTTGCTCTACGCCACCCTCGGAGTCCTCGCGCTGATCTTCTTCGCCACCCGTGTCCCGGAGACGAACGGGCGCAGCCTCGAGGAGATCGAGCAACAACTGAAGCGCAAGCGCCTCGGCAGGATCTGGGGCCGACACGACGCTCCAGCTGTGGTGACGGCCTCGGCTCGGAGGCCAAAGAGAACGATCGGCACGTGAGCCTTAACACGATGCAGCCCCCCCGCAGCGACCCGGAGGCAACGGCGCCTTCCGGACGCCAGGTCGAGATCGCCTCGAGCGACCAGCGCGCCTGGCTCGTAGAGGTGGGCGGCGGGCTGCGCGCGTACTGCGCCCGCGGGCGCGATGTGCTCGACGGTTACCCCTCCCATGAGATGTGCAGCTCCGCCCGCGGCCAGTGCCTGGTCCCGTGGCCGAACCGGATCCGCGGCGGAAGCTACGAGTTCGCGGGCCTGCGCCAGCAGCTCCCGCTGACCGAGCCTGAGAAGCAGGACGCGATCCACGGCCTTGCCCGCTGGGCGAACTGGACCGTTGCAGAGCAGAAACCCGCGAGCGTCGTAATGGAGCACCTCCTTCACCCACAGCCTGGCTACCCACACGCGTTGGCGCTCGCGGTCGAGTATCGCCTCGATGGCGATGGCCTGACGGTTCGCACGAAGGCGACGAACGTCGGCCAGAGCGCCTGTCCGTACGGCGCGGGTGCCCATCCCTACCTGACCGTCGGCACGCCGACCGTCGACAGCGCCATCCTCCGAGCCCCGGGCCGAACCCGTCTGATCAGCGACGAGCGTGGGATCCCGACCGGTGCCGAGCCGGTGGACGGAAGCCAGTACGACTTCACAGCGCCACGGCCGATCGGGAAGACGAAGCTCGACACCGCCTTCACAGACCTCGAGCGCGCCGATGACGGCCGAGCCCGCGTGCACCTCGCTTCGCCAGACGATGAGGCCGCAGCGACGCTCTGGCTCGACGAGCACTACCGGTATGTGATGCTCTTCACCGGCGATCCGCTCCCGGACGTGAACCGCCGCAGCCTCGGCATCGAGCCGATGACCTGCGCCCCGAACGCGTTCCAGAGCGGCGAGGGGCTGACCGTCCTCGAGCCCGGCGAGTCATTCGCGGCCGCTTGGGGGATCGAGCCCGCGTGACTTCTCGCGGCGTTCGGATCCGAGTTAACAACATCGCGCCAGGAGCGATCGCGGCGTGACCCACTTCGTTGACGCGTGAATCGTCCGGCGCCCGGAGACCCTCTGATCCGCTGTCGAACCGAGTTCGCCCTGGACCTCGAGGGCCGCCACAGCAATGCCTGAGTACACCCTGAGGTTGCGTCGCTATGACCCGCAGTCGGGGAACGAGGCATATTGGGATCAGTTCACCGTCGAGCTGGACGGTCATCGCTCGGTGCTGGACGCGATTCTCAAGCAGCGTAACCAGCGCGACGGCACGATCGGGATCCGCTGCTCCTGCCTGCAGGCCATCTGCGGCTCCTGCGGGGTGCGGATCAACGACAAGCCGGGGCTGGCCTGCCACACCCATCTCGCCCGCGCGGCGCAGACCGGGCGGGAGGGCAGTCGGGTGATCACGGTCGAGCCGATGGGCAACATGCCGGTGATCAAGGATCTGATCATCGACATGGACGCGGTCCACTGGAAGAAAATCCAGCGGGTCACGCCCTGGCTGATCAACAGGCAGCCGATCCCCGAGCGCGAGTACGTCGTTCCCAAGGAGAGCATGCTGGACATCACCCAGTCGATGGCGTGCATCCAGTGCGGGGCGTGCGTGTCTGACTGCCTGTCGATGGAGGTCGACCCGCTGTTCATCGGGCCGGCTCAGTTCGCCAAGGCCTACCGCTTCATCGCCGACCCGCGCGATGCCCAGCACGATCAGCGGCTGCGCGACCTGGCCGAGGATCCGCACGGGATCTATGACTGCACGCACTGCTGGATGTGCATCGACGCCTGCCCCAAGGACGTGGCGCCGATGAGCCAGATCATGCGCCTACGGCGCCTGGCCGGCTCAGATCACCAGATCGAGGACGCCAACAACGGCCACCGGCACGAGCACGCGTTCGTGGAGAACATCCGCTCCAACGGGCTCCTGCAGGAGGCCGACCTGCTGCCCGATTCCTACGGCGGCAAGCTCCACCCGCGCGCGATCGGAGTGCTGCTGGCTTCGCTGCCGGTGATCCTGCGCGCGCTGGTGCACGGCAAGGTCACCCTGCGCGGCGCGGTGACCCACCCCCACCGCCGGCAGTTCAAGGACATGCGTCGCCTGCTTGACCCGATCGAGCGCCGCGCCGAGCGCCGGGAGCTGAACCTCTACGTCACCGGCTACGACGGCGAGGGGCCGGCGCGGGCGGCCGGGCAGGGGCCGGCGATGGTCGCCACCGGCACCAGCCCCACACCAGTCGCCAGGGCGGGCCGTGACCCCGGTGGTGAGGGCGAAGGCCGATGAAGGTCGCCTACTGGCCGGGCTGTGTCAGCCGCGGGTTCACTCCCGAGCTGCACGGCTCGATGGCCGCGGTCGCGCCGCTGCTGGGGATCGAGCTGATCGAGCTTGACCGCGCCGCGTGCTGCGGCGCCGGAGTGATCGCCGAGCACAACCAGGAGCTGGCCGACACGCTCAACGCGCGCACGTTCGCACTCGCGCAGGAGACGGACGGCGAGCTGATGATGAACATCTGCTCGACCTGCCAGGGAGCGCAGACCGAGTGCCAGACGCGCCTTGACGCCAACGCCGAATACCGCGCCCAGATCAACCATTCGCTGGTAAGCCAAGGCCTCTCCTACGAGAAGGGCTTGACCAACAAGAACTTCCTGTGGCTGCTGGTCGAGGAGATCGGCCTCGGCGCGCTCCAGGCCAAAGTCAGGCGGCCACTGAGCAACCTGCGAGTCGGGCCGTTCTACGGCTGCTACATCGTGCGCCCGATGGACCAGCTCGCAATCGACGACGAGCACCCGCGCCACCGCTACCTGCACTGGCTGATCGAGGCGCTCGGCGGGACCGTGATCGAGTACGCCGGCGTTTACAAGTGCTGTGGCTTTCCGATCATCACGATGAACCGCGAGACCTCGCTGGGGCAGGCCGCCCGCCACCTCGGCGACGCGATCGACGCCCACGCCGACTGCCTGGTGACCCCATGCCCGCTCTGCCACCTCAACCTCGACCTCCAACAGCCCGCGGCTGCCAAGCTCGCGGGCCGCCCCCTCGGGATCCCCGTGCTGCACCTCCCCCAGCTCGTCGGGCTCGCGCTCGGACTCGAGCCCAGGCAGCTCGGCATGGACAAGCACATCGTCAGGCCAAGTTCGGTGATCGACTGGTCGGCCACCGTCGTGGCGGCGAGCGGGGGATGAGCGCTACATCTGCGCCAGCTCGCGGGCAGTGTGGAGGTACTCGTGCCGAGTCACTTGGCGTCAGCCCCGCCGGCGCCAGGCCTCGAGCAGGCGCAGCCACACCTCCGAGATGGTGGGGTATGAGGGCACCGCGTGCCACAGGCGGGCGAGGGGCACTTCGCCCACGATCGCCACGGTGGCGGCGTGGGCGAGCTCGGCCACGGCCGGGCCGAGGAACGTGGCGCCCAGCACCACGTGGCGCTCGGTGTCGATCACCAGCTTGGCCCAGCCCGCGTACCCGTCAGCGTAGAGCGCAGCGCCGGCGACGTCACCCAGCTCGTATTCCACGCTGGCGGCGGGGAGGCCCTGCGCCCTGGCCTGGGCCTCGGTGAGTCCCACGGCGGTCACCTGCGGGTCGGAGAACACGACCCCGGGCACCGCTCGGTGATCGGCGGTGGCCGCATACGGGCTCCACGGGTCCGGCTCGGCCGCCTCTCCTCGGGCCCGGGCCACGATCGCGTCGCCGCAGATGCGAGCCTGGTACTTGCCCATGTGGGTCAGCAGCGATCGGTGGTTCACATCGCCGGCGGCGTAGAGCCAGCCGTCCGCTACGGCCGTGACACGACAGCCGTCATCGACCTCTAGCCACGAGCCGGGAACCAGGCCCACCGCCTCCAGCCCGATGCTTTGGGTGCGGGGTCGGCGTCCCGTCGCCACCAGGAGCTGGTCGGCAACCAGCATCGCTCCGTCCCCAAGCGCCAAGGTGACGGGCCCGTCTCCCCCCTTCCGGGACACCCGCTCAACCCGGGTCCCGGTGCGGACGGAAACGCCCCGAGCCGACAGAGCATCGGCCAAGCGCCGGCCGGCCTCAGGCTCGTAGCCCGGCAGCAGCCCGGGCTCCTGCTCGACGATGGAGACCTCCCGCGCCCCCAGCGCGCCCCACGCCGTGGCCATCTCGCACCCGGCCACGCCGCCGCCCAGGATGGCCAGGCGCACGGGAACGGACTTGGCGCTCGTCGCGTCCTTTGTGGTCCACGGCCTGACCTCGGCCAGCCCGGGCACGGGCGGCATCGCTGGCTCGCTCCCGGTGCAGACCACCACGGCCACCCGGGCGGCCAGCCGGTGGCGGCTCCCGTCCGGGTCGCTCACCTCGATCTGGCGCGCCCCCACCAGGCGCCCCGTTCCCCGGACCAGTTCGACGCCAATCCCCTCGACCCAGGCCGCCTGCCCGGCGTCGTCCCAGCCCGATGTGAACGAGTCCCGGCGGCTCAGCACGGCGGCGACGTCCAGCGCTCCGGTGACGGCCTGGCGGCCCCCGTTCACGGCTCGGGCGGCCGAGAGGGCCTCGGGGGAGCGGAGCAAGGCCTTGCTCGGCATGCACGCCCAGTACGAGCAGTCCCCGCCAACAAGGTCGGCTTCGACGAGGGCCACCGACAGGTCGCCCTGGTGGGCGTAGTCGGCCACGTTCTCGCCGGTCGAGCCGGCGCCGATCACGACCACGTCGTGAGTGGGGTGGCTGTCGTCGGGCATGCGCTCTCCTATCGTCGGGCAGGCCGGCGCCGGCAGAGGCCCTGAGTGCGGCGATGGCCGCCGGTGGCGGGGCTTGCCGCGCTCGACGAGCCATCGGTCGTCGCGGGTGCTGGATCTCGGGGAAATGTCGTGCGGTGGCAGGTGGTGTGGCGTTATCGGACGTGGCCTGGAAGATGGAACGGGACGGTGGTGATGACGATCTTCGGTAGCGGCTTGAGTGCTCGCCGCAGCCGCGGGGCGAGCTGGTTATGCAGCGGACGGTGCCACCAGTGGCGTACGACTAGTTCGGGGAGGATCACGGTGAGCGTGAGGTCCGGGCGCCGGCGATGGAGGGCTTCGATGTGGTGGATCATGGGGGCGACGACGGCGCGGTAGGGGGAGATCACGACTTCCAGCGGGAGGTGGTCGCCCCAGGCGCTCCAGTAGTCGCGAAAGCGCTGGGCCTCCTCGGCGTTCGGGCTGATGTGGAGCGCGAGCACGGGCTGCCCGAGGGAGGCTGCGTACGCCAGTGCCCGGACACTGGGGAGAGTCAAGGAAGCGACCGACACGATCGTCAGGTTGCGAATCTCCTCGGGGCTCTCCTCCGCTTCAGACCCGCAGTCGCTCGACGGATCGCCACGGGGCTCGCCGTTGCGTTCCCGCGGCGCGAGCGCGCCCCCAGGGACCTCGCCCGCGAGCGGGTGCAATGCGACGGCGCTTGAGACGGAGTCGTAATGGCGGCGGATGGCCGTGGCGGTGGCGACGATCAGCGCGATGCCGACGCCCGCGACCCAGGCACCGGCGGCGAACTTGGTGGCGCCCGCGATCACGAACACGATCGCCGACAGGAGGCTGCCGAGCGCGTTGATCGCCATGCTCTTGCGCCAGTGCCCGCCGCGGCGGCGCCACGAGTGCACGACCATCCCCGCCTGAGAGAGGGCAAAGGCCAAGAAGACGCCGACGGCGTAGAGCGGGATCAGCGGGTCGGTCTTGCCGCCAAAGAACACGAAGATCGCCGCTGCGACCACCGCCAGGGCGATGATCCCGTTGCTGAACGCGAGCCGGTCGCCCATGCGCAGAAAGACGCGCGGGGCCTGAGAGTCGCGGGCCATGAAGAACAGCACGCGCGGAAAGTCGTTGAACGCCGTGTTAGCCGCCAGCAGCAGCACCGCCGCCGTCGCCGCTTGCGTATACGCGTACAGCGGGCCGCCACCGAAGCTGCGGTGAGCGAGCTGCGAGAGCACGGTCTCGCGTGCTCTCGGCGCGATACCGTCGAGATGAGCGACGAGGATCGTGCCGGCGAACATCGCGATCAGCAGGCCGATCATCCAAGTCAGACACGCGCGTGCGTTGCGCCACGCGGTGGGTCGAAAGACCGGCACGGCGTTCGAGGTGGCTCGATCCCGGTCATCGCCGTTGAGCCGGACGCAAACGCACGGAGAACCAGCAGCACGCCGATTCCCTCGGTGGCCTTCGGTGCGGACGCCGGCGTTGCGTGAAACCCGTGGCCGGCGGCCTGTCCCAGTCCAACGGCGACCAGCAGGAAGACCGCGATGATGAACAGGTAGGTCGGCGCGGCAAACAATGCGCCGGCCTGACGCACCCCCCGGAGGTTGCCCGCCAGCAACAGCGCGATCACGCCGACGCCAATCGGGACGATATCCGCTCCCAGCGACGGGATTGCCGAGGTCAGCGCGGCGATCCCGGCGGCGATCGACACCGCGACGGTCAGGACGTAGTCGATCATCAGGCCCGCGGCGGCGAGCAGGCCCGCCGTGCGGCTGAGGTTCTCACTGGCGACGATGTAAGAGCCTCCTCCGTGGGGATAGGCGCGGATCGTCTGGCGGTAGGAAATGCCGACCGCGAGCATCAACAAAGCGATACCTGCCGCGATCGGCAGCGACAGCCGCAGTGCGTTGGCGCCCCCCAGAACAAGAACTGCGAGGATCGCCTCCGGTCCGTAGGCCACCGAGGACAGCGCGTCCGAGGAGAGCACCGGCAGCGCGATGAGCTTTCGCATTCGCTCTTGCACGATCGCCGTGCTCTTCAGCGGCGGGCCCAAGACGAGGCGGTGCGCGACCGCACCGAGACGCGCGAGCCCCGGACGGTCTGTCTCGGGCTCCTCGACCGCCGCCGCCTCCGATGGCCCCCCGTCCTGAACGCCAACCCTGACAAACCGCCCGAAGCGGCCAGGTCGAAGCTCGCTCGGGTAGCGGACTGTCCCGGCTTCCAGCGGGAGCGCCTGTCGCCACCGCTCGCGATCGCCGATGGCCCGAGCCCAGTGACGGCCGATCTGGCTCAGGACGTCGACCTGTTGGCGATCGAGCGCGGGAAGCTGGTCCGACGGGCTGGGGTCGCCGGCATCGGTTCCGAGCCGATCACGATCACGAACGCCGGTCAACAGCCTACCGTGGCGCCTCCATCAACCGGTGTGCGGCCGGTCGCGGCCATCACGCGGGGCGTTCTTCCCGCGGATTGGTCAAGCGTCCAGCTCAACAACGACCTTGACGTCGTCGTCGTTCTTGTGCAGGGCGTCGGCGAAGCCGCTCATCGAGACCCGTCGGGTGATGAGCCGCTGCAGCCAGGTACGGTCGGCTCTGGCCAGGGCGTCGGCGGCCTGCTGATAGTGGCGTCGCCCGGCGTTGACCGAGCCGAACAGCACCGTGTTCTCCAGCACCATCGTCTTGTTGACCTGATCCAGCCCGACCGTGACCGTGCGGGTGCCGGAGGAGATCCCGGTGAGGCAGATGACCGCATCGGGCGCTACGACATTCCCGAGCTCGAAGACGAGCGGCCCGTGGCCGGTGCATTCGATCACCACGTCGGGCGTGACGCCGATGTCTGTGACCTCGCCGGTGTGGAAGGTGGCGCCGAGGTCGGCGACCAGTTCCGCCTTGGGCCCCGTGGCGACGCGGTCCAGAACATGGACCTCCAGGCCGCGCTGCACGCCGAGCAGGGCCGCGAACAAGCCGATCGGGCCGGCCCCGGTGACCAACGCGACTCGGGGCCGCCAGCTGGCGCGGGTGAAGATTCGGTCGGCCTGCTCCCAGGCCTTGGCCAGCACCGACGCCGGCTCGAGCAGCACGCCGCAATCACCAAGGCTGGCGTCGACCCGGACGGCAAAGTCGGGTTCGATCCGCCAGAGTTGGGCACCGTATCCGTCGAGCTCTTTGATACCCCGCTCGGTGTACTGGCCGTTGCGGCAGAAGTCCCATTCACCGTGTGAGCACGGCTCGCAGGGGACGGGGTCGGGGCGGCGGACGATTCCGACGACCAGGTCTCCGACGCTGAAGCCGCTGCCATCGGGGGCTTCGAGGACAGCGCCGAGCGATTCGTGCCCGATCACGAGCCGCTCCAGTCCAGGAGGTGGCCAGCCATAGCCGTTCTCGACGATGTCGACGTCGGTGCCGCAGATACCCAGCAGCCGTCCCTGCACGAGCAGGGTTCCGGGCTCGGGCTGCGGGTCGGGCAGGTCGCTGACCTGCACCTGGTCGGGCTTACCCGGCACGACGGTGATCGCCTTCATGTCGCCGCTCTCCGCACCGCTGTTTCCACGCACGTCGTGCGAGGACGCCGGGGCCAGGCGTGGACGGGAACGTAATGGTGTGAGCTCACAGGCCCCTTGCGTCACCAACGTCGCGGGTCTTACCGCCGAGCTGCTCCCAAGCTCCCGTGCTTACGCGGTCGCGCCTAGCGGGTTCTGGTGATTGCCGCCTTCGGCGCCTGCTCGTAAGAACAGCTGGCGATGCGACGCAAGAGCAACCGTGATCAGCTTACGCGTTGACCCATGCGCTGCTGCGGCCCGTGCCGACCCGGGAGGTTCGCCGTATGGATGTTCGCCTGAAGCGCGCGTATGAGGCTGCGGAATCAGCGGACGGTTATCGCGTGCTGGTCGATCGGCTGTGGCCGCGCGGGGTCTCGCGCGAGCGGGCAAAGCTCGACGGCTGGGAGAAAGGGCTGGCGCCGAGTACCGAGCTGCGGCAATGGTTTGGGCACGAGCCAAGCCGATTTGAGGAGTTTCGCCGACGCTACGTTGAGGAGCTTCGCGGTCAGCGTCCTCGGTTGACCGCGCTCCGGCGCCAGGCACGGACCGGCGCGCTGACGCTTGTCTACGGCGCCCGCGACAGCGAGCACAACGAAGCCGTCGTCCTCGCAGACGTCCTGCGGCGCGGACTGCCACAAGCTCACAGCGACCACAGAAGGCGCCCGTAAGAACCGGCCTGCCATCGACGCTAGAGAAGGGTGCCAGGCAGTGGCGCACTCCGTCCAGTTCCGCCATCGAAGTCCGCTCAGGCGCTTCGGATACGGCGCTGCGGGCGTGACCTTCTCCACGAATGCCGCGACTTCACCTCCCGCCCCCCATGGCCGGGTGGCTCGCCGATCGGCGGGTCACCCGGTCGTCCCGGGTCAACACAGGGAAGACCCACCGCCAACCCCGATGCCTGACCGAGTCAAAGGATTCCGATGACGACGGAGAGCTCAAGTCGTGTCCTGACCGTCGCGATTGCCACGCCGATCGACCCCATACTGGTGGATCCGATCCGCGGGGTCGCTGACGGGATCGAGGTGCTCTACGAGCCTGACCTGCTACCTCCGATCCGCTATCCCGGCGACCATGACGGCGTCCTTGGGTTCAGTCGTGACGCCGAGGCCGAGCGTCGCTGGCGGCGCCTGCTGGGCAGTGCCGAGGTGCTGTTCGGGATCCCCGACGGCTCGCCGGCTGCGCTGGCGGCGATGGTGCGCAGCAACCCTGGTCTGCGTTGGGTGCAGGGAACCGCCGCGGGCACGGGTGAGCAGGTCAAGGCAGCGGCGTTGACCGCGGAGGAGCTAGAGCGGGTGCTGATCACGAGTGCGAGCGGCGTCCACGTCGGGCCGCTGGCGGAGTTCTGCCTGCTGGGACTGCTCCATTTCACCAAGGGGGTGCCGCGGCTGTGGGCCGATCAGCGAGCGCACCATTGGGAACACTATCCGGTGGCAGAGTTGCGCGGCGGCACCGTGCTCGTGCTCGGGCTGGGCGCGATCGGGACCGAGGTCGCCCGCTTGACCAAGGCGTTCGGGATGCACACGATCGGCATCAATCGCCGCGGCGTGAGCGACTCTTCGCATGTCGACGAGGTGTATTCGTCCGGCGACCTGCCTGACGTGCTCCCGCGGGCCGACGCCGTGGTCGTGACGCTGCCGCTGACCGAAGAGACGCGCGGGATGCTCGACGCGCGGGCGATCGCTCGAGTCAAGCCGGGCGCAATCCTCGTCAACGCCGGCCGCGGCGGCGTGATCGACGAGCCGGCGCTCACAGAGGCGCTGCGCGAGCACCGGCTGGGGGGCGCTGCGCTCGAGGTGTTCGCCACCGAGCCACTGCCCACCGACAGTCCCCTGTGGGATCTGCCGGGCGTGCTGATCAGCCCCCACACCGCCGCTCTGTCGGTGCACGAGAACGAGCGCATCAACGAGCTGTTCTGCGAGAACCTGCGCCGCTACCTCGCCGGTGAGGAGCTGCTCAGCCGAGTCGACACCAGGCTCTTCTATTGATGACGACGAGACAAGAGGCGACTTCATGAGCGAAACCATGGACTTCACCATCGGAAGCGAAGTCGTGTGCAGGGACGGTGCCTGCGGCGAGTTGAAACGCGTGGTCGTCGATCCGGTCGCCCGCGCGCTGACGCACCTCGTCGTCGAACCGAGGCATCGACGACGAACCGGGCACCTTGTGCCAGTCGATCTCGTGGACTCGACGACGAACGAGATCCGGCTGCGATGCACCAAGTCCGAGTTCGAAGCGCTCGAGGACGCCGAGGAGACGCATTTCCTGCCCGACGCGACTGGATCGTGGGGCTATGAGCAAGGCCAGATGCTGTCGTGGCCCTACTACGGACTTGGCATCGGCAGCATGGGGGGTGCTGGACTGGGCATGGGAGGAGGACTAGGCATGGGCGGCATGGGCGCTGGTCCCCACGCGATCACCGCTGACCGCGTGCCCGTGGGCGAGGTGGAGGTGCGCCGCGGCGAGCACGTGCACGCAACGGATGGGACGATAGGGCGGGTCCAGGGGCTGGTGATCGATCCCAGCGATCATCACGTGACACATGTGCTCCTCGACGAGGGCCACCTCTGGGGCGAAAAGAGAGTCGCCATCCCGATCGGCGCCGTGAAAAGCGTCGACGATGGCGTCCGGCTGAGTCTCACGAAGGACGAGGTGCGCGACCTGCCGCCGGTCGAGCTAGACCAGCACGATTGAGTGACGACGAGAGGCCTGGCCGTAAGAACCGCGGGCCGCTCGACGCTAGAGAGGCGTGTCAGGCACTGGGCTACGGGCGGCTCGCCCCGCCCCCGATGACCCGCCGAGGCCTCGGCAGACCTGGGCAGCCTCGTCCCAGCCACCAGGGGCAGCACGGCCCGGCGTTCTGTCCGAAGCCTGACCAGCCCACCAAGGAGATCGAGATTCCGATGACCGCTTCTACCTCTCTCACCGCCAGCCCGCTCAGCGATCTGGAGGCGCTTGGCCAGAGCGTGTGGTTCGACAACATGCGCCGCGCGCTCTTGACCTCCGGGGAACTGGAGCGGATGGCCCGCGAGGACGGTCTGAGCGGCTTGACGTCGAACCCGTCGATCTTCGAGAAGGCGATCGTCGGCTCGACCGATTACGACGACGCGCTGGCCGACCTTCGCGGCCCGTCGGCCCCGGACGCCAAGAGCGTCTATGAGGGGCTAGCGATCGCCGACCTGCAGGGTGCCGCCGACGTCTTCCGAGCGGTCTATGAGCAGACGGATGGCAGCGATGGGTACGTCAGCATGGAGGTCTCGCCCGAGTTGGCGCACGACACTGCCGGCACGGTCGCCGAGGCGCGGCGGCTGTGGGCGAGGGTCGATCGCCCCAACCTGATGATCAAGGTCCCCGGGACGCAGGAGGGCATCCCGGCGATCACTGAACTGACCGCCGCGGGGATCAACGTCAACATCACGCTGTTGTTCTCGACCTCGGTGTACGAGCGCGTCGTGGACGCGTACTTGGCGGGGCTGGAGGACCTGCTGGCAGACGGCGGCGATCTGTCACGGGTGGCGTCGGTGGCGAGCTTCTTCGTCAGCCGGATCGACTCGGCGATCGACCCGCGGGTGAGCAAGCGCGTTCAGGGAAAGGTGGGGATCGCCAACGCGAAGGTGACCTACGCCCGCTTTCGGGAACTGTTCGACGGCGAGCGCTTCCAGGCGCTGCGCGCGCGCGGCGCCCAGGTGCAGAAGGTGCTGTGGGCCTCGACCAGCACCAAGAACGCCGCCTACCCGGAGCTGATGTACGTCGAGTCGCTGATCGGCCCCGACACGGTGGACACGATTCCGCCGGCGACCTATGAGTCCTTCAAGGCGCGCGGGACGGCGCGGGTGACCTTGACCGAGGGCGTCGAGGAGGCTCGAGCGGTGCTCGCAGCGCTGGACGAGGAGGGGGTGTTACTCGACGAGGTCACCGGGTCGCTGCTGGACGAGGGCCTGGAGAAGTTCGAGCAGGCGTTCTCAAAGCTGCTGACCTCGATCAAGGAATCGTTGAGCGGGCCGACGGAGTTGCGGGCGGGGGAGCTGACCCGCTCGCTGCCCGGAGAGCTCGAGGCGCGCGTAGAAGCCACGATCGCCGACTGGAGCGAGCACGGCAAGGTCGGCCGGCTGTGGGCGCACGACGAGGCGCTGTGGACCGGCGCCGACGAGGCGAGCTGGCTGGGCTGGCTCGGGGTGCCGATGGACCAGCTCACTCACGCACACCGCTTCACCGCGTTGGTCGACGAAATCCGCTCGGTGGGCTTCAAGGACGCGGTGCTGCTGGGAATGGGTGGCTCGAGCCTGTGCCCGGAGGTCCTCTCGATGACGTTCGCCTCGCAGACCACGGGGCTGCCGCGGCTGCGCGTGCTCGACTCGACCGACCCGCAGCAGATCACGACGCTCGCGGACGAACTGGACTTGGAGAAGACATTGTTCTTCGTGTCCTCGAAGTCGGGGACGACGCTCGAGCCCAACATCTTCGCCGCCTACTTCCACGCGCGCGTGACCGAGCTGGTCGGCGCCGAGGAGGCGGGGCGACGGTTCGTCGCGGTCACCGATCCCGGCTCGCCGCTCCAGCAGCTCGCCGAGCGTGACGGCTACCGCGCTGTCTTCCACGGCCTGCCGTCGATCGGGGGGCGCTACTCGGCGCTGTCTGACTTCGGGATGATCCCGGGCGCCGCTTGCGGCGTGGATGTCATGTCGTTGCTCGACAACGCCGAGCGGATGGCGCACGCGTGCGCCGCCTGTGTGCCCGCATCCGAGAATCCCGGCCTGGTGCTCGGGGCGATCATCGGCGCCTGCGCGACCAGCGGTCGCGACAAGCTGACGCTCGTCACCTCGTCGGGGATCCGCGACTTCGGGGCGTGGCTCGAGCAGCTGCTGGCCGAGTCGACGGGCAAGCACGGCAAGGGTGTGATCCCGGTCGACCGCGAGCCTCTCGGCACCTCGGACGCCTACGGCCCGGACCGGCTGTTCGTGTACCTGCGGCTCGCCTCAGAGAAGGACGATGAGCAGGACGCGAACGTCAAGGCGCTCGAGGCCGCGGGGCATCCAGTCGTGCGGATCCCCGTCTACTCCGTCTATCACCTGGGCGACGAGTTCTTCCGCTGGGAGTTCGCGACCGCGGTCGCGGGCTCGATCATCGGCATCGACCCGTTCGACCAGCCCGACGTGGAAGACGCCAAGGTCGCCGCGCGCGAGCTGACCGACGCCTACGAGCACACCGGATGGCTGCCCGACCTGGAGCCGTTCTACGAGGGCGAGGGGTTCGCGCTGTTCGCCGACGAGCGCAACGCGAAGGAGATCCGCAGGGAGGCACACCAGGACGGCTCATTTACCGGCTTCCTTGCCGCCCACCTGAGCCGCGTCGAGGCAGGCGACTACGTCGCGCTGCTGGCCTACGTGCCGATGACGCGTGAGCACGAGTGGCTTTTGAGCGAGATCCGGGTGCTGATCCGTGACCACCTGCGGGTCGCGACGTGCGTGGGCTTCGGGCCGCGCTTTCAGCACTCGACCGGCCAGGTGCACAAGGGCGGCCCCAACTCCGGTGTGTTCCTGCAGATCACCTGCCACGACAGCATCGAGCTCGAGGTCCCCGGACACAGCTACGCGTTCGGGAGGGTGAAGGAGGCCCAGGCGCGCGGCGACTTCGAGGTGCTCGCCAAGCGCGAGCGCCGCGCGCTGCGCGTCCACTTGGCGGTCGATGCCACGGACGGCCTCACGGCGCTTCGCGACTCGGTGGCACGAGTTCTGCGCTACGCGACCGAGAGCCGACCCGAGCGAGAGGACTGAGGCGAATGCAGCTGGGAATGGTCGGGCTGGGGCGGATGGGATCAAACCTCGTGCGACGCCTGCAGCCCGCCGGACACGAGTGCGTCGTCTATGACGTGAACGCCGACACCGTCAAGGAGCTCGAGGGCGAGGGCGCGACGGGCGCCGGCTCGCTGGAGGAGCTCGTCGCGGCGCTGGCCAAGCCGCGTGCGGTGTGGGTGATGGTCCCCGCCGGGCAGATCACCGAGCAGACCGTCGACGGGCTCGGCGGGCTGATGGAGGCCGGTGACACGATCATCGACGGCGGGAACTCGTACTACCGCGACGACATCGCCCGCGCCGCCACGCTCTCGAAGCAGGACATCCACTATGTGGACGTCGGCACCAGCGGCGGTGTGTGGGGCCTTGAGCGCGGCTATTCCCTGATGATCGGCGGCGAAGAAGAGGTGGTCGAGCGCCTAGGGCCGCTGTTTGGGGCGATCGCGCCGGGCGTGGAAGCGGCGGAGCGCACACCGGGCCGCACGGGCGAACCCGCCAACGAGGAGCAAGGGTTCCTCCACTGTGGGCCCAACGGCGCCGGGCACTTCGTGAAGATGGTCCACAACGGGATCGAGTACGGCGCGATGGCCGCCTACGCCGAGGGGCTGAACGTCCTGCGGCACGCCAACGCCGGCAAGACGAGCCGCGAGGCCGACGCCGAGACCGCGCCGCTCGAGCACCCCGAGGACTACCCCTACGACCTCGATCTGACCGCCGTGACCGAGGTGTGGCGGCGCGGGAGCGTGATCGCCTCCTGGCTGCTGGACCTCACCGCGTCCGCGCTGCTTCAGTCCCCGGAGCTTCAGGACTTCTCCGGTCGGGTGTCTGACTCCGGGGAAGGCCGGTGGACGGCGATCGCCGCCGTCGAGGAAGGGGTCCCCGCCCCCGTCCTCCTGACCGCGCTGTTCTCCCGCTTCGCCTCCCGCGACTTCGATCACTTCGCCAACCAGGCGCTGTCGGCGATGCGCAGCCAGTTCGGCGGCCACGTCGAGAAGACCGGCCCATAGCAACCCACGTGGAGATCGACATGCCTGAGCGCATCGCAATCCTGTTCGACATCGACGGCACGCTGATCATCACCGGCGGGGCCGGGGCCGCCTCGTGGCGGCTGGCGTTCGATGAGCTGTACGGCATCCCGGCCGACATCGGGAAGTTCACCGACACCGGCATGACCGACCCCGACGTGGGGCGCAAGACCTTTACGGCGGTGATGCACCGCCCGCCCGAGCGCAAGGAGTTCACGCGCCTGCTCGAGCGTCGGCTGTTCTACCTGCACCAGACGGTCCAGGAGTCAGACGGCTATCGGGTGCTGGCCGGTGTGGAGGAGCTGCTGCCGAAGCTGATCGAGGACGGCTACCTGCTCGGACTGGTCACCGGCAACCTCGAGGCCGCAGCCCACATCAAGCTGCACCGTGCGCAGCTGAACCGCTTCTTCTCCTTTGGCGGCTACGGCTCTGACGCAACCGACCGCGGCGAGCTGACCAAGATCGCGCTGAAGCGAGCCGCGTTCGTCTACGGCGAGCCGGTGACGCCCGAGCAGGCGATCGTGGTCGGCGACACGCCACACGACGTCGAAGGCGCGCACGCGGCGGGGATGAAGTGCGTGGGCGTCGGCAGCCACCACTTCAACGTCGAGCAGCTCCGCGATTCGGGCGCCGACTACGCGATCGCCTCGCTCGAGGAGGCGCTGCCGCTATGACCGATTCCGAGCAGGACCGGCTGTACATCCTGTCCTTCGACCACCGCGGCTCGTTCAAGAAGGGCCTGATGGGGATCGCCGGGGAGCCAACCGGCGAGGAGCGCGGGCGGATCTCGGAGCTCAAGGCGCTGATCTACGACGGATTCCAGCGGGCCATCGCGGATGGCGCCCCGCGGGAGTCCTGTGGGGTGCTCGTCGACGAGGAGTTCGGCACCGACATCGCGCACGCAGCGCGTGGCGAAGCGTTCACCCTGGCGATGCCCATCGAGCGCTCGGGCCAAGACGAGTTCGACTTCGAGTTCGGCGAAGAGTTCGCCGAGCACATCGAGGCGTTCGACCCCGAGTTCGCGAAGGTGCTCGTGCGCTACAACCCGGACGGCGACGGGCAGCTCAACCGCCGGCAGGCCAAGCGGCTGGCACGGCTCTCAGACTGGCTGCACGCACACGATCGCAAATTCCTGTTCGAGCTGCTCGTCGCCGCGACGGCTAGCCAGCTCGAGCTCCTCGCCGGCGACCAGGACGCCTATGACCGCGACCTGCGGCCAGCGCTGGTGGTGCGGACGCTGGCTGAGCTCCAGGGCGCCGGCGTCGAGCCACACATCTGGAAGATCGAGGGCCTCGAAGCGCGTGAGGACTGCGAGCGCGTCGTCGATCAGGCCCAAGCCCACGGGCGCGATCACGTTAGGTGCGTGGTGCTCGGCCGCGGGGCGGACCTGGCCCGCGTTGCGCACTGGCTGACGCTCGCCGCTCCAGTCGCCGGCTATGTGGGTCTGGCGATCGGCCGAACGATCTGGTCCGAGGCGCTCAGCGAGCACCAGGCCGGCCGGGTCGAACGCGAAGCGGCGATCACGCAGATCGCGGCCAACTACCGGCAGATGGTCGACGTGTACGCCAACGCCGCCGCGAGTCCTCGCGAGCACGCGGCGCCCGCGGCGCGCCCGGCGTGAGATGACCGCGACCGCTACCGCAGCTGATCCGCTCGCGCTGGCGCCGGCGCGCCCGGAGGACCAGGTGCTGATTCTGTTCGGCGCGACCGGCGACCTGGCCAAGCGCAAACTGCTGCCCGGCCTGTTCCACCTAGCCGCGGCCGGAATGATGCCCGACCGCTACCGGATCGTCGGCTCCGGGCGCCCCGACGGCGCCCCGGACGTCGAGGGCTTTCGCTCTCACGTAAAGGAGTCGCTCGAGCAGTTTGGCCGCAAGGAGCTCACCGACGAGAACTGGGCGCCGTTCGCAGAGCGCCTGTCCTTTGCACCGGCCTCCGCCGAGCAGCCCGATCCCCTCGTGGCAGCGGTGGCCCGCGCCGAGCAGGAGCTTGGCGGCGATCTGCCGCGGCTCGTCTACCTGGCGGTGCCGCCCGACGCCTTCGGGGCGATGGTGTCGATGCTCGGCGCCGCCGGACTCGGCGACCGTGCCCGGCTGATCGTCGAGAAGCCGTTCGGGCACGACCTGGCCTCGGCGCGCGCGCTCAACCAGAGCCTGCACGCCGTGCTCGACGAGTCCCAGATCTTCCGGATCGACCACTTCCTCGGCAAGGAGGCCGTCCAGAACATCCTCGCGTTCCGCTTCGCCAACGGCCTGTTCGAACCGGTCTGGAACCGCCGGCACGTCGACTATGTCCAGATCGACGTGCCCGAGCAGCTCACGATCGAAGGCCGCGCCGGATTCTTCGAGCAGACCGGCACGTTCCGCGACATGGTCGTCACCCACCTCCTGCACGTCCTCGGGTTCATCGCCATGGAACCACCCAGCCGCCTCGACGCCCAGTCATTGCGGAACGCCACACGAGAGGTGTTCGACGCGATCAAGCCCTTGGACCCGACCCGCGCGGTCTTCGGCCAATACGACGGCTACCGCTCCGAGCCCGGGGTGGCAGCCGAGTCGACCGTCGAGACGTTCGCCGCGCTCGAGGTCCTGATCGACAACGAGCGCTGGCGCGGGGTGCCCTTCCAGCTGCGTACCGGCAAAGCTCTCGCCGAAAGCCGCCACACGCTCACGCTCGGCTTCAAGCAGCCCGCCCGGCGGATGTTCCAGCTCTCCGACGATGAGCCCCCTGTGGCGCGCCCGAACGAGATCTCATTCGAGCTCTCCGAGCCGGGAGTGATCTGGATCGACTTCCTCGCCAAGCAGCCCGGCGCGAGCATGGACATCGGGGCGGCCTCGCTGACCTTCCGCTACGGCGACTCGTTCGACGTCGCCAACGAGCTCGAAGGCTACGAGCGTCTGCTCCACGACACGATGCTCGGCGACCACACGCTGTTCACCAGCGCCGACGGGATCGAGCGACTGTGGGAGGTCGTGGCGCCGCTGCTCGAGCAACCGCCGCACGCGTCAACCTACCCACGCCGCTCGTGGGGCCCCGAAGCGATCGACCAGCTTGTCGCGCCGCACCGCTGGCATCTGCCCTACGGAGAGCGTCGTTAGCGATGGCGACAGAGTGGCCCAAATTGTGCGCGGCGGCAGAACCGTCGTCGCCGACCCCACGACATCATCGTCCACCCTGACGACAACCGACGCCATGGATCCAGTTCAAGCGTCCGAAACGGGGGCCTACAAATGCCCGTGCTGAAAGAGAGGCGAAATGCTTAGCGAAGACCCCACAGTGGGAACAGAGCTCGGTGGACGGCCCGAGGAGGACCCAACCAGGGAATAGAGCTCGGCGGTCGGCCCGAAGAGGACCCGACCCAGGGAGCCGAGCTCGGCGGTCGGCCCGAGGAGGACCCGACCCAGGGAGCCGAGCTCGGCGGTCGGCCCGAAGAGGATCCGACCCAGACGCGGTAGCCACGGACCCCTTGGGACTACCGGCGAGCTCAACGGAGCTGCGCACTGAGCGCGGCGCCTCACGCGAGTGAAGCGCCGCGTCAGCGCCGCGACTTCGCCGGTGAGAGGCCGACGAAGTGCTCCGACCCACCGAGACTCGCCACCGCGTTGAACGCGCCGTGGGCGCGCTACGAGCGCACCCAGGTCGGACTAACGCCGACGGTCAGGGTTCAGCCTGGGACAAGCTCGCCGTTGGCCTGCGGCGTGCCGACCGCCTGCTCCGGCTCGCCGACCACCGGGGCGGGCACGACGGGCGCGGGGGAGGATCCCGAGGCTGCCGCTGCGGCTGCGGTCTCGCGGCTCAGGAAAGCGCCCAGCTCGCCGATCGTGCTCATCAGCGGGGCCGGGAATACGACGGTGGAGTTCTTGTCGACCGCGACCTCGACCAGCGTCTGGAGATTGCGCAGCTGCAGCGCCAGCGGGTGGGCCATCATCACGTCAGACGCGTGCGCGAGCTCACCGGCGGCCAGCGCCTCGCCCTGAGCGGCGATGATCTTGGCGCGCTTCTCGCGCTCGGCCTCCGCCTGGCGCGCCATCGCGCGCTGCATGCTCTCGGGCAGCTGAATATCTCTCACCTCGACGACCGTGACCTCGATACCCCACTCCTCGGTCTGCACGTCGAGGATCTCCTTGATGTTCTCGTTGATCTTGTCGGTCTCTGCGAGCGTCTCATCCAGGGTGTGGCGCCCCACCACGGAGCGCAGCGTCGTTTGTGCGATCTGGTTGATCGCCGCTTCGACGTTCTCGATCGCGATCACCGAACGGATCGGATCCTTGACTCGGTAGTAGGCCACCGGGGTTGACGGAGTTGGCCAGGTAGCTCATGACCGTCTCGACTTCCATCCCAGTAGGCCGTCGCGAGCATCTCGAGGATCTCGTCTCGCTTGGCGCGGTTGTCCTCAGCGAGGATGCCGGTGGTTGCGGTATCGGTGCTCATCATTGCCTCCTGGCTGGGATTGGCAGCTTCTGCGTCAGTGTGACCCGGGCGAACGGACCGGCCGCTCGCTGCCTCGCGACCAGCCCGGCTCGTGCGGGCACCGATCGCTGTTCCTCTAGCGTCTGCGCGGGCGCAGGTCTTACCTCCGAGTCGCCACCCCGTCCAGCCTGCGGACCATGCCGAGGCGCTACGCATCAGTCACAAGGCCGGTGTCCGACAGCGACTCGAGCAGCAGGTGGAAGTAGACCATTCCCGCATACGGGCGCCAGCGCGCCACGAGCCGTTTCACGCTGTCGTAGTCGAGCGGCGTGTCGATGTCGAAGAAGCGCCTGAGCTTGTTGTGCGCGCCGACGTCGTCTCCGGGAAAGATCTGCAGCCTGCCAAGGCCGCGCAGCAGCACGTACTCGGCGGTCCAGCGGCCGATGCCGCGTAGACGCGTCAGGCGCTCGATCGCCGCTGCGTCATCGAGCTGCTCCAGGGCCTCAAGATCGAGTTCGCCGCCGACGATCGCCCGGGCAGTCTCGACGATCGTGCGAGCCTTGGTCGCGCTGAAGCCGTGGCGCTTCAGCTCGTCTGGCTGGAGGCTGGCGAGCCGATCGGGGCCTGGGAATGCGCGAGGGCCCGCGGGGTCCTGGATCACCGCGCGACCATGTGCCGCGGTGAGCCGGTTGAGCAGGTGGATCCCGACGGCGAGCGAAAGCTGCTGGCACGCGATGCCGTTGACGAGCGCTTCGAACAGGCTCGGGAACCGCGGTGGCTTGAGCCCGCGCATCCGTCGGGCGAGCGGGCCGAGCAACGGATCTTGCTCCGCGATCGCCGCGAACGCCGTCAGATCGACGCTCAGCCCGAGGAGGTTTTCCAGGGTCGCGCGCGCGAGTAACTGCGTGCCGTGATCGATCGGCCTGCCGGTGAGCAGGGCAGACAGGCGTGGGGCACCGAGGGCATCGTCCTGGGTCACCGACAGGGCGACCGGTCCGCTCTCGATGTCCACGACCCGCTGATAGGTGGATGCGTCCCAGCGGTCGATTGCGTTGTGGGGGCGGCGACGCAGTGCCCAGGCCGTGAGGTCGAGCCGAAACGGTGGGCACGGCTCGATCAGGAGCTCGTGACCCTGGGAGGCTTGGGCAGGAGCCGGCAATCGGGGCTACGACCGGCGGATGTTGATCAGCACGGGGCCTTGGATGATCGCCAGCACGGTGCATCCAGCGCGTCCCACGGCCCCCTGGAAGCGATCGCGACGCAGGTAGAAGCCGACATCCTCGACGTGGTCGCCGTCGCGTTGGAAGTGAACGTCGGAGTTCCCTGCTGTGGCGAGATCCAGGCTGACCGGCCAGAAGAGCGCAGGAGCCTTGGCCTCGCTCAGTGCTCCGAGCGTGCCGATGAAGGCGCTCAGGAGCATCTCGGGGTCACCGCGTTCGATCACGCGCACGGCCACGCGCGATCCTTTGAGTGCTCGCAGCGCCTGGTGGACCTGCTCCCAGGTGAGATCTATGTCGTCCGGGTGCAGGGCGGTATGGACGGAGTGCATTGCGCTCTCCCGGCTTGCTTACGCATTGGCCTCGGGTGGGCCGCCGGCAGGCGGTGCCGTCCGGCTCCCGGTCAGACCCAGCAGGCGTCGTTTTGCTGCGGTCGCGGTGGCGATCATGCGGGCGCGGCGGCCCCCGCGCGGCCTGATAACGCGGACGGTCGGGGACATCCATCTGATCCTGGGCGGTCTCGTCGATGTGACGGACCCCGCGGGGGTTGGTCTGGGGATCTTGGAGTGAAGGATGCCTCGGAGGATCAAACGAGCCCCGCTCGGGATCGCGGTGGCGAGATCGCTCGACGTCTCTGGCGCTGTCATCGGCTCGGTTCTGGGACACGTTTGCCTCCGGTCTGGATCGCGGTGGGCACCGGAGGTAGAACTCCAGCATTGCGAGGATCGTCCAACCCTCCTCCAGCGTCGCTTGAGCCTCCGTTCTTACGCAAACGCGTCGCCGTCGAAGCCAGCGACGATGAGGTCGGACTGTGCGTGATCAGCCTCGCGCTGCGTCCGCGAGTGAGGAAGCTGAACCCCCAGCGGGTGAGGACGAGCAGGCGATTCTGGAGCCCACACAGATAGAAGATGTGGACGGCGAGCCATGTCAGCCAGGCCGGCATTCCGCTCATCTGGATGCCGTTGATGTCCGCGACCGCGCTGGCGCGCCCGATCGTGGCGAGGTTGCCCTTGTCGACGTAGTGGAAGGGCTGAGGCGTTCTCTGGTGCAGGCGCGCGCGTACGGCTGCGGCGGCGTAGCGACCCTGCTGCATCGCCGTTGAGGCGAGACCCGGTAGTGCGGCATCGTTTCCGGTCGCGTCGCGCACGCTGACCATGTCGCCAAGCGCGATCACGTCTGAGTGGCCCTGGATCGTCAGCTCGGGTCCGACCGCGATCCGTCCCCCGCGGCCGAGCTCGATGCCGCTGGCGTCTGCGAGCGCGCCGGCGAGCTCGGAGGCGACGACGCCGGCAGACCAAATGATCGTTCGCGTGGATATCCGTTCGGTCTCGCCGTCGGGGCGCCGTGCGTTGACCGATTGCTCATCGAGGTCGATGACCGCCGTGTGAAGCAGCGGGGTGACGCCGAGTTTCTCCAGCGCACGCGCTGCTTTGGCCGATAGCCGCGGCGGAAACGTGGGCAGCAGGCGGTCGGATGCCTCCATCAGCAGGATCCGGGCGCGGCGCGGGTCAGCGGAGCGGAAGCCGTGGGGCGATGTGTCGCGGGCGAGCTCGGCGATCTGCCCGGCGATCTCGACCCCGGTCGGGCCACCCCCGATGACGATAAAGGTCAGCCAGGCGTCGCTGCGCTCGGGGTCTTGCTCGAGCTCGGCGGCCTCGAACGCCGCGAAGATGCGCTGGCGGACGGCGGTGGCGCTCTCCAGCGATTTGATGTGGTGCGCATACTGCCGCCACTCGTCGTGTCCGAAATAGGAGTAGCGCGAGCCCCCGGCGACGATCAGCGTGTCATACGCGAACGCAAGGTCTTGGTCGCCCGCCTCGGTCCGATCGACAATGACGCGGCGAGCGTCCAGGTCAAACGCTCGCACCTCGCCCATCACCACGCGAACGTTTCGCTGGCGCCCCAGGACGCCGCGCAGAGGCGCCGCGATCTCCTCCGGAGCGAGGGCTCCAGTCGCGACCTGATACAGCAGCGGCTGGAAGAGGTGGAAGTTGCGACGATCGATCAGCGTTATCTCGACCAGAGCACGGCGTAGGCTGCGGACGGCCTGCAGACCGCCAAAGCCTCCGCCCACGACCACGACCCGGTGTCGCTCTCCGGCATTTACGTGCCCAGGTTCGTGAGTTGGACGGAGTGGACCCATGTCTGCTCTCGTTCCTCAGGCCGACGCCAGCCGCTGACCGACGAGCGCGCGTACGGCCTCGACGATGTGCGCCCGGTCGATGCCGGCCTGGGCGAGCAGCTCGGCCGGCGTCCCCGAGGTCGGCATCTCCCGCACGGCGAGCGTGACGATTCGCGGCCGTGCGCCGCTGTCGGCTAACACCTCGAGCACGGCGTCTCCGATGCCGCCCTCGGGATGGTGGTCCTCGACGGTCACGAGCGCGCCAGTCGCCTCGGCCGCGTCGATCAAGGTCTGCGCGTCGATCGGCTTGACCGAGTACAGATCGATGACGCGGGCCGACACGCCGTCGTGAGCGAGCTCGTCGGCGGCGGCGAGCGCCTCGTGCAGCGTGATTCCCGCCGCGACGATCGTCACCTCGTCGGCGTCGGAGGAGCGCAGCACCCGCGAGCCGCCGACCTCGAACCCCTCCTCCGCCGCGTAGAGCACCGGAGTCGCCGCCCGCGTCGTTCGCAGGTAGACGATTCCCGGCTGCGCGACCATCGCCTGGACGAGCTTCGCGGTCTGGTTGGCGCACGACGGGTACAGGACCGTGCTGCCCTGCACCGAGCGCAGCGCGGCGATGTCCTCAAGCGCCATCTGCGACGGCCCGTCCTCGCCGATCGACACGCCGCAGTGCGAGCCGACGAGGCGGATGTCGGCGCGACTGACGGCCGCCATCCGGATGAAGTCGTAGGCGCGGGAGAAGAACGCCGCGAACGTGGCGGCGAACGGGATCCAGCCGCGGACCTGAAGGCCCACCGCAGTTGCGACCAGTTGCTGCTCGGCGATGTACATCTCGAAGTAGCGCTCGGGATGCGCGTCGCCGAACAGGCCGGCGTAGGTCGAGTTGCCGACCTCGCCGTCGAGCGCGACAATCCGCCCGTTCGCGGCGGCGAGCGCGGTCAGCGCATCACCGAAGGCCCTCCGTGTCGCGACCTTCTCGCCCAGATCCCAGCTCGCCGGTGGGGCGTCCTCGGTCGCGAACCGGTGCGCCTCGGCGTCGCCGGTCGGCGCCGTCGGAAGCACGGTTAGGTTGCGCAGGCCGCCGAGCTCGCGGATCGCCGCCTCGGGATCCTCGAGCGGCTTGCCGTGAAACCCGTTGCGGTTCTCCACCGCCCGCACGCCCTTTCCCTTGACCGTGCGTGCGATGATCGCCACCGGCTGGCCGTCGGCGGCCAGCGCCTCCTCGTATGCGCGGTCGATCTGCGCGACGTCGTGGCCGTCGATCTCGAGCGCGCGCCACCCGAACGCCTCCGCGCGCCGCGCGTACGCGGCGGTGTTCCAACCGAGCATCGTCTCGCCGCGCTGGCCGAGTCGGTTGACGTCGATGATCGCGATCAGGTTGTCCAGCGCCTCGTGGCTGGCGTGGTCGAACGCCTCCCAGATCGAGCCCTCGGCCATCTCGCTGTCGCCACAGAGCACCCACACCCGGTAGGGCAGACGGTCAAGGCGCTTGCCCGCGAGCGCGACGCCGACGGCACAGGGCAAGCCCTGCCCCAGCGACCCGGTGGCGACATCGACCCACGGGAGCTCCGGCGTCGGATGACCCTCGAGCCGGCTTCCGAGCTTTCTGAAACTCTGCAGCTCGTCATCTGAGATCGCTCCGGCCGCCTTGTAGAGCGAGTACAGCAGCGGGGACGCGTGACCCTTGGAGAAGATCAGATGGTCGTTCAGCGGATTTGCGGGCCGGTCGAAGTCGTAGCCCAGGTACTTGGACAGCAGCACCGCCATCAGGTCCGCCGCCGACATCGACGATGTGGGGTGACCGGACCCCGCCGCGGCGGCCGCGCGAACGGAATCGACGCGCAGCTGCTGACCCAGCTCTGACCATTGCTCGTGCTCACTCATCGGACTGCTCTCCTTCGTTTCTAGGGCGCCGGCCGACGGACGCCGGGCAGCTTGCGCTCATGCCGTTCGCAGCGGAGATGTGGGCTCGGTGGCCTCGTAGAGGTCGTCGCCGAGTCGCCTGACCCGCCCGGCGGAGACGGCCGTGTCGAGCGCTCGCCTGAAACCATGATCGGACCAGTGAGTAGCCCCGCAGACCTCCACGAGTCGGTCGTGAGTCAGCACCCCGTATCCGCGCAGCGCCCTCACGACATCCTCGACCTCCGCCTCGCCCCGGCTGTGGGGCCACCGCGAGGGTGAAGCGGCAGGCTGCTCGCCGGGACCAGGCTTAGCCTCCTCCCTCGCCGCAGCTGCCGCTGGGACTCGAGCTTCGCACGGCTGGAGGTCGGGGGCGAGCTCGGTCAGTGGCGTGTCGGCGTCGGCGAGGCGGTCGCGGTCGACGCGCAGCCGCGAGCGGATCAGCGCCTGGATCTGGTCGGTGACATCCCACACGTTGACGTTCATGCCAGCGAGGATGCGCTGGTCCTTCAGCCAGAAGGCGATGAACTCCCGCCCCTGCACGTCGCCGTGGAACACCACCTCGTCCCAGTCGGTGGCGTGACCGCTGTATTCCATGCCGACGTCGTACTGGTCGGAGTAGAAGTACGGGATACGGTCATAGGCGACCGGGTGATCGAGCACGCGGTCACCGGGATCGACGCCGCCGAGCATGTTGCGCGCGGCCGCCGGGCCCTGGTGAAGCGCGTTGGCCCAATGCTCCACACGGAGCTGCCCGAACAGCGGGTGGCGGGAGTTGGCGACGTCGCCGGCTGCGAACACGCCCTCCATCGCGGTCTGCAGGAACTCGTCGGTGACGATCCCGTTCTTGACCGCGATGCCGGTGCCGGCCGCCAGCTCGGTGTTGGGCGTCGCGCCCACGCCCACGACCACGAAGTCGCACTCGATCGTCCGCCCGTCGACGGTCCGCACCCGCTGCACCTCGCCCTCACCCTCGAAGCTCTCCACGCGGGTGTCGGGCAGCAACTTGACGCCGTGGTCGCTGTGGATGTCTCGGTAAATCGTGCCGGCCTCGAGGCCGAGGACATGCTCCAGCGGCACCGACGCCGGGTCGATCACCGTCACCTCCAGACCCATCTGCCGGGCCGACGCGGCCACCTCGCAGCCGATCCAGCCCGCCCCGACCACCACCAGCCTCCCGCCGCGGCGTAGCCGCTCGCGCAGGCGTTCGGAATCGTCCAGGCTCCGCAGGTAGTAGATCTCCCCGAGCTGCGCCCCCGGGATCGATAGCCGACGCGGCTGAGCGCCGGTGCTCAACAACAAGCGGTCGTAGCGCAGCCGCTCGCCGCCGCCCAGCACGACCTCGGAGACCGCCGGCTGGATACCCTCGACCATCGTGGAGGTGCGCAGCTCGATCGCATGATCCTCGTAGAAGGACTCCCCGTGGACGTAGACCTTCTCGAGCCCAGCGTCGCCACGCAGATAATCCTTGGACAACGGCGGGCGCAGGTACGGGCGCTGGGACTCTGAGCCGATCAGCACGACGCGCCCCTCGAAGCCGTTCTCGCGCAGCGCCTCGGCCGCCTTCGCGCCCGCCAAGCTCGCGCCAACGATGACGAAGGGGTGGTTGCTCATAGCGTTCTCCCGCTCGTGATGAAGCCTCCGCCCAGCAGCCGGAGTTCGATCAGGTTCAAGTCCATACACACCTAGCGTCGAACCCATGCCCCGGTCTTACATCCGGCCACCAAAAGCCGCTGCGGAATGCACGAAGAGGACGCTTGCCGAACGTAAGATCGGCTCCAAGCACGACGCTAGAGCGGTACGGCTGCGGTGAGCAGCTGACCCGTCCCGGGAGACAGAGAGGAGACCAAGATCATGCTTTGCTACTCCTGCGCCGAACAGGGGATCGAGACGACTGCGATTGCGCTGTGCCGCAGCTGTTACGCCGGATTGTGCATGGACCATTTGCGCGAGACGGCGTCACACTTCACCTCGGGCCGTATGGGCGCCCAATGTCATCACGACACGTGGACCGCGCGCCAGCATCCGTCGGATGCTCCGGCGCCTGCGCACGCCACGAGCCGATCATGAGCAACCGCGGCGTCGAAGCCCTCGACTCGCACCCAAACGAGAGCAGCCAGGCGATCCAGAGGCTGCTCGTGGTGGCCGATGCCGCCGTCGCCGCGGTGAGCGAGCTGCCGGCTCGGGTGCGCGCCGTGATCGACGCCGCCGGCGAGGTCTACGTCCTCACGCCCAGCCTGCCTGGCCGACTTGCCTGGCTGGCCGATGATGTCGACCGGTTTCGACACGCCGCCGACGAGCGCCTCGACACCGTGCTCGGCCACCTGCGCTCGATCAGCGCCCACGCCCGCGGAGACGCGCTCCGTGGCAGCGTCCTGACCGTCTTCGCCGACGCCGTCGCCCGGTTCCAGCCCGATCACATTCTCATCGCGCTGCGTAGCTCAGAGCACGCCAATTGGCAAGAGCGAGGGCTGATCGAGCACGTCAAGGAGCGCTTCGGTCTGCCGCTGACGATCTTCGCGATCGACCCCGAAGGACACATATCGACCGCTCCGGCTGCGGGAAGCACGTCCTCGGCGTGAACAGCATCCTGCTGCCGAGCTGCGCACGTGTCCGACTCGCGCGGGCTGGGCAACACACGTGACCGACACGCCTCTCGAGCTGTTTCTGCAGGCGTTTGACCGCCTCGACGCGGACGCGTGCGCAGCGCTGTTCGCAAACCACGGCCGGCTCCGTTACGTCGACGGCCGGGTCGATGAGGGGGCCGAAGCGGTCCACGACCGCCTGCGGGAATACTTCGCCGATCTCAGCTCGACCACGCACACGCTCCGCGAGCACTGGCACGAGGACCGTGTCTGGGTCGGCGAAGTCGAGGCCAGCTACGTGCTCGCCGATGACTCAGTCCTGGGGCCCGTGTCCAAGGTGTTCATCGTCCGCATGGCGCCTGACGGCATCGAGGACCTCCGGGTCTACGCCGCTGTCGAGCCCTCGTTTCACGAGGCCAGGACGCGCCACGAACGCCAGCGCGACCGCGGGATGATCGTGGGCGGGCGGTGGGTGCCACCTCTGTGACGGGGGTCGCCGATGGGTCCACCTGGGGAGTGCCGCGGTCGGTGCAGGTCAGCGTCGTCGCTGCGGCGATCGATGACCAGCGTGGTGGAGACGATCGACGGACTCGGCGACCGTGAGAATGAGATCATGCTCCGGATGATCCGCGATCAGGGTGTCCTGGCCTACGAGGGATCGGATCTCGCCGCGCCATTGGACGCGACGTGATCGGGCACCCAGCATTTTCGGTCGAACCGTGGTCGCTGTGCGAGACCGAGCTCGACCTGGACGTGCTGGAGCAGGCGGGGTCGGTGTTCGCACTTGGGAACGGGCACATCGGGCTGCGTGGCAACCTCGATGAGGGTGAGCCACCCGGCCTGCCGGGCACGTACCTGAACGGGTTCTACGAGCAGCGGACGTTGCCGTACGCCGAGGCCGGCTACGGCTACCCCGAAGCGGGGCAGACGGTGGTCAACGTCACCAACGGCAAGATCATCCGCCTGCTGGTCGACGACGAGCCGTTCGATCTGCGCTTCGGCGAGCTGCGCAGCCACCAGCGGACGCTTGACTTCAGGGCCGGCGTGCTGCGCCGCCGCGCCGAGTGGTCCTCGCCGGTCGGCAAGCAGGTGCGGGTCTCTTCGGTGCGGCTGGTCTCGTTGGTCCAGCGGGCGGTCGCCGCCGTGCTCTATGAGGTCGAGCCGCTGGATGCGCCAGCGCGGCTGGTGGTGCAGTCAGAGCTGGTGGCCAACGAGCCAATGCCGCCCGGCGCGCTCGACCCCCGTGCGGCGGCGGAGCTGGGAGCGGCGTTGCGCTCCGAGCAGTTCTACGACCACGACGCCCGCGCCGTCCTGGTGCACATCACCCAGCGGAGCGGGTTGCGGATGGCTGCCGCCATGGATCACATCATCGCTGGGCCGCCGGGGACCGAGACGGCGACCGAGAGCGGCGCTGACCTCGCGCGCGTGACGATCGCGGCCGACGTGGAGCCCGGGCAGCGGCTGCGGGTGCTCAAGCTGCTGGCCTACGGTTGGTCGAGCCAGCGCTCCACGGCAGCGTTGCGCGACCAGGTCTCAGCGGCGCTCGCCGAGGCCCGCCACACCGGCTGGGACGGGCTGCTCGCCGGGCAGCGCGAATATCTCAACGACTTCTGGGAGCGCGGCGACGTTGAGCTGGAAGGCGACGGCGAGCTTCAGCAGGCGGTGCGCTTCGCGCTCTTTCACACGCTCCAGGCCGGCGCGAGGGGTGAGCGGCGCGCGATCGCCGCCAAGGGCCTGACGGGCCCAGGTTATGACGGGCACACCTTCTGGGACACCGAGACGTTCGTCCTGCCCGTCCTTACCTACACCGCGCCGCACGCTGCCCGCGACGCGCTGTGCTGGCGCCACGCGACACTCGGCTTGGCACGAGACCGAGCAAAGCTGTTGGGATTGAACGGCGCGGCATTTCCCTGGCGGACGATCGACGGGCAGGAATGCTCGGGGTACTGGCCGGCGGGAACGGCCGCCTTCCACATAAACGCGGACATCGCCGATGCCGTCGGGCGCTACCAGGCCGCCAATGACGACCAGGCGTTCGAGCGGGAGGTCGGGCTCGAGCTGCTGGTCGAGACGGCGCGGCTGTGGCGCTCGCTGGGCCATCATGACTATGAGGGGCGCTTTTGCATCGACGGCGTGACCGGCCCGGACGAGTACAGCGCCGTCGCTGACAACAACGTCTACACCAACCTGATGGCGCAGCGAAACCTGCGCCTCGCGGCGGGAGTCGTCGACCGCCACCCGGATCGGGCCAACGAGCTCGGCATCGGGTCGGAGGAGGTGGCGGCGTGGCGCGACGCCGCTGGGGCCATACGCATTCCGTCCGACGAGCGGCTCGGCGTCCACCCGCAGGCCGAGGGCTTCACCCGGCACGAGCCCTGGGACTTCGAGCACACCAAGCCCGATCAGTACCCGCTGTTCTTGCACTTCCCCTACGGCGACTTGTACCGCAAGCAGGTTGTCAAGCAGGCCGATCTCGTGCTCGCCCTGCACCTGCGTGGCGACGCGTTCACGCCCGAGGAGAAGGCTCGGAACTTCGGCTACTACGAGGCGCTGACCGTTCGTGACTCATCGCTGTCGGCCTGCACTCAGGCGGTCATCGCCGCAGAGGTGGGACACCTCGAGCTGGCCTACGACTACTTCGCCGAGGCCGCCCTGATGGACCTCGACGACGTCGAGCACAACACCCGCGACGGCCTGCACATCGCCTCGCTGGCTGGCGCATGGATCGTCGCCGTTGCCGGATTCGGCGGCATGCGCGATCACGAAGGCAACCTCAGCTTCGCCCCCCGTCTGCCGCAGCAGTTGGCCCGCCTGGCCTTTGGCATCTGCTTTCGCGACCGGCGCCTGCGAGTCGAGGTCACCCACGAAGAGGCCCGCTACTCGCTGCTGGAGGGACCGCCTCTACAGATCGCCCATCACGGCGAGGCGGTGACCATCGCCAACCCAGAACCGGTGAGCCGCCCGATCCCGGAGATCATCAGGGGCGAGGCTCCAACGCAACCCGCAGGACGGAGTCCCACACCGCGAAAGGCATTGGAATGAGATCCCGCGCGGCTCCCGAGACCGCGCTGCGGCTAAGGTCGGCTTTTCTCCAACCGTCACGTGTAAAGTTCGGCCCGACGTGATCGCTGGCGACGCGTACGTGGCCTGTCCGAGCGGAGCCGGCCGGTTGTGAGCGGCCGGCGGGCAAGCGCGAGCGCGCTGCTCGAGGCGCATCGCTTTCTGCGTCGGGGTCCGGTGTCGGAAGAGGGGTGGAGCCAGCTGGTGGCCAAGGATCGGGCCTGGGAGCGGTCCTATCGCGGTCGGTGGCAGCACGACAAGGTGGTGCGCTCGACGCACGGCGTGAACTGCACCGGGTCGTGCTCGTGGAACGTGTACGTCAAGGAGGGGATCATCACCTGGGAGTCCCAGGCGGTCGACTATCCGTCGGTGGGGCCCGAGATGCCGGAGTACGAGCCACGAGGGTGTCCGCGCGGGGCGTCGTTCTCGTGGTACACGTACTCGCCGCTGCGGTTGCGCCACCCTTACGTGCGAGGCAGCCTGCTCGAGATGTTCCGCGAGGCACGGGCGCGGCTCGGTGACCCGGTCGACGCGTGGGCGGAGATCGTCGAGGATCCCGAGCGCTCACGCCTCTACAAGCGTCAGCGTGGAAAGGGCGGGTTCGTCCGCGCTTCGTGGGACGAGGTGGTCGAGCTCGTCGCGGCGGCGCACGTGCACACGATCAAGCGCTACGGACCTGATCGTGTGGTCGGGTTCTCGCCGATCCCGGCGATGTCGATGGCCTCCTATGCGGCGGGGACCCGGTTCCTGTCGCTGATCGGTGGAGTGATCCTGTCGTTCTATGACTGGTATGCGGATCTGCCGCCAGCCTCGCCGCAGGCGTTCGGCGATCAGACCGACGTGCCGGAGTCGGGTGATTGGTGGAACGCGAGCTATCTGCTGATCTGGGGTACGAACCTGCCGACGACGCGCACGCCCGATGCGCATTTCATGGTCGAGGCGCGCTATCGCGGCCAGAAGGTGGTGGTCGTCTCCCCGGACTATGCGGAGCACACGAAGTTCGCCGACCAGTGGCTGGCGGCCCAGCCGGGCTCCGACGGGGCGCTGGCGATGGCGATGGGGCACGTGATCCTGAAGGAGTTCTACGTCGATCGTCAGGTGCCCTACTTCGAGCGCTACGCGCAGCGCTTCACCGATCTGCCGCTGCTAGTGACCCTGCGTGAGCGCGGCGACGCCTTCGTGCCCGACCGGTTCCTGCGCGCTTCGGATCTGGGGATGGACGAGCAGCACGCGGAGTGGAAGCCGGTCGTGCTGAACAGGGTCACGGGCGAGCCGGCGGCGCCCAACGGCTCGGTCGGGCACCGCTACGCGCCGGGGGATGAGGGGCGTTGGAACCTTCGCCTGGAGGGGATCGTGCCGGCGCTGACGCTGCTCGACCGCGCGCAGGAGCACGTCGCCGTCGACCTGCCGCGCTTTGACGTGGGCGAGGGCGAGGGGGGCGCGATCATTCGACGGGGGGTGCCGGCAATCCACGCCGGCGGCCACCTCGTGACGACGGTTTTTGATCTCCTCCTCGCGCAGTACGGCGTCGCGCGCCCCGGGCTGCCGGGGAGCTGGCCGGCGGACTACGACGACGCGCAGGAGCCCTGCACCCCGGCGTGGCAGGAGGCGATCACCTCGGTGGACCGCCACGACGCCGCGCGCGTGGCGCGGGAGTTCGCCGCCAACGCCGAGGTCACCCAGGGGCGCTCGATGATCGCGATGGGCGCGGGCACCAACCACTGGTATCACTCAGACCAGACCTACCGCACGTTCCTGGCGCTGCTGATGCTGTGCGGCTGCGAGGGGGTGAATGGCGGCGGCTGGGCGCATTACGTCGGCCAAGAGAAGGTGCGCCCGTTGACGGGTTGGCAGACGGTCGCGTTCGCGCTTGACTGGGTACGCCCGCCGCGTCATCAGTCGGGGACGCCGTTCTTCTATGTGGCCACCGGCCAGTGGCGCTACGAGCGGATCCAACCCGAGCACCTGGCCTCGCCGCTGGGGCGGGGGCTGCTCGCTGGGCGCCACATCCTCGACGTCAACGCGCTCGGCGCCCGGCTGGGATGGCTGCCGTCGTATCCGAGCTTCGATCGCAGCCCGCACGAGCTCGTCGAGGCCGCCGAGCGGGAGGGAATCGACCCGGCCGACTACGTGGTGCGGGAGCTGCGCGCCGGACGGCTGCGCTTCGCCTGCGAGGACCCGGACGCGCCGCAGAACCATCCGAAGGTGATGACGGTGTGGCGGGCGAATGTGCTCGGGTCCTCGGGCAAGGGGCACGAGTACTTCCTCAAGCACCTGCTCGGGACGACGGAGAACGCGGTGCGCGCAGAGGAGTCCCCGCCCGAGCTGCGTCCGCGCGACGTCGTCTGGCATGAGCAGGCCCCGGAGGGCAAGCTCGACCTGCTCACGACGATCGACTTTCGGATGACCTCGAACGCGCTGTTCTCAGACGTCGTGCTCCCCGCCGCGACTTGGTATGAGAAGCACGACCTCTCGACGACGGACCTGCACCCGTTCGTCAACTCGTTCAACCCGGCGATCGCGCCGCCGTGGGAGGCCAAGTCAGACTGGGACGCCTTTCACCGAATCGCGACGGAGTTCTCGCGCCTCGCGGAGCGCCACCTGGGCGTTCTGCGTGATCTGGTCGCCGCACCGCTGCTGCACGACACACCCGATGAGATCGCCCAGCCGATGGGTGAGGTGCGCGACTGGAAGGCGGGCGAGTGCGAACCGGTCCCGGGACGCACGATGCCCAAGCTGCTCGTGATCGAGCGCGACTACCCCCATGTCGCGCAGCGGTGGGCCTCGCTCGGGCCGCTGCTGGAGGAGCTCGGCAGCCAGACCAAGGGCGCGAACTGGAAGCCGCTCGAGGAGATCGCCTGGCTGCGCGAGAAGAACGGGGCGGTGCGTGGCGGCGTGGGCGACGGGCGGCCGTCGCTGGATCGCGTCGAGCAAGCCTGCGAGGCGATCCTGGCGCTGTCCGGCACCACCAACGGGCGGCTCGCGGTCGAGGGGTTTCGCTCGATGGAGGAGCGCACCGGCGTGCCGCTCGCCGACCTGGCCGCGCCGCGCGCGGGCGACCGGATCACCTTCGGCGACACGCAGGCGCAGCCGCGGATGGTGATCACCTCGCCGGAGTGGTCGGGAATCGAAGCCGAAGGCCGCCGCTACGCGCCGTTCACGGCCAATGTCGAGCGCGAGAAGCCCTGGCACACCCTCTCGGGCCGCCAGCACTTCTACCTCGACCATCAGTGGATGCTCGAGCTCGGCGAGGGGCTCCCGGTGTTCCGCCCACCGCTTCATCACCGCGCGATCTTCGGCGATCAGGGTGCCCAGGATGGCTCGGGGCGCCTCGAGCTGACGTTGCGCTACCTGACCCCGCATTCGAAGTGGTCGATCCACTCCGAGTATCAGGACAACCTGCACATGCTGACCTTGTTTCGCGGCGGCGGGATGCTGTGGGTCAGCCGCGAGGACGCCGAAGCGCTCGAGATCAAGGACAACGACTGGGTCGAGGCGTACAACCGCAACGGCGTGGTCGCCTGCCGCGCGACCGTCTCACATCGCATCCCGCAGGGCACCTGCCTGATGTACCACGCCAAGGACCGCCACCTGAACGTCCCGCTGACCGAGCTTCAGGGCAATCGTGGGGGGACCGACAACTCCCTGACCCGGATCGTGATGAAGCCGACGCACTTCATCGGCGGCTACGCCCAGCTGTCCTTCGGCTTCAACTACTACGGCCCGACCGGCTCTCAGCGCGACGAGGTCACCGTGCTGCGCAAACGCCAATCCGAGGTGAGGTTCCAGTGAAGATCCGCGCGCAGGTGGGAATGGTGATGAACCTCGACAAGTGCATCGGCTGCCACACCTGCTCGGTGACCTGCAAACAGGTGTGGACCAACCGCCCGGGCGCCGAGTACATCTGGTTCAACGACGTCGAGACCAAGCCGGGGCTCGGCTACCCGAAGCGCTGGGAGGACAACGAGCACTGGCGCGGCGGGTGGGAGCTCGACCGCAAGGGCCGCCTGCGGCTGAGGGCCGGTGGACGGATCAAGAAGCTCCTGACGATCTTCCACAACCCGGACCTGCCGACGATCGACGACTACTACGAGCCCTGGAGCTACGACTACGAGAAGCTGATCACCGCGCCGCTCTCCGAGCACGACCCGGTCGCGCGGGCGCAGTCGCAGCTGACCGGGCGCGACATGCGCGAGATTCGTTGGGGCCCCAACTGGGATGACAACCTCGCCGGCGCCCCGGAGCGGATCGACCAGGATCCGCTGATGGAGGACCTGCAGAGCAAGGTGGTAGCCGAGTACGAGCAGGCGTTCATGTTCTACCTGCCGCGGATCTGCGAGCACTGCCTGAACCCGTCCTGCGTGGCCTCGTGCCCATCCGGGGCGATGTACAAGCGCGAGGAGGACGGGATCGTGCTGGTCGATCAGGCCAAGTGTCGCGGCTGGCGCTTCTGCGTGTCGGGCTGCCCCTACAAGAAGGTGTATTTCAACCACCGCACCGGCAAGGCCGAGAAGTGCACGCTGTGCTACCCGCGGATCGAGACCGGCCAGCCGACGATCTGCTCGGAGACCTGCGTCGGCCGGATCCGCTACATCGGCCTGGTGCTCTACGACTCCGACCGCGTCGAGGCGGCCGCATCGACGCCCGACCCGCAGCGCCTGCTCCAGGCTCAGCGCGAGGTGTTCGTCGATCCCGAGGACCCCGAGGTGCGTCGGCAGGCGGCACGCGACGGCATTCCCGAGGACTGGATCGACGCCGCGCGGCGCTCGCCCGTGTACGCGCTCGCGCACCGTTACCAGGTCGCGCTGCCGCTGCATCCGGAGTACCGCACGCTGCCGATGGTCTGGTACGTGCCGCCGCTCTCCCCGATCCGCAAGAGCCTCGAGCAGGATGGCTACGAGGCCGACCCCCACCAGGTCTTTCCGGCGATCGACGCGATGCGGATTCCGGTCGAGTACCTCGCCAACCTGCTGAGCGCCGGGGACGCCGAGGTGATCCGCGACGTCCTGCGCCGCCTGGCGGCGATGCGCGGCCACATGCGAAAGCGCGAGGTGCTCGGCGAGCACGACGAGGCGATGGCGGCCTCGGTCGGGATGAGCGTCGAGGACGTCGAGGACATGTACCGGCTGCTCGCGATCGCCAAGTACGAGGACCGCTACGTGATCCCCCAAGCGCACACCGAGCTGGCCGAGCGGATGATGGAGAAGGTGGGCGCCTGCGGTCTTGACTTCGAGGGCGGCCCCGGCAACTGCGGCGCGATCACCGACCCGGCCGTCGAGCTCGCCAGCCGCGCTGCGGACCGGGAGCCATTCATGCTCACCGAGGAGCCGGTCGAGCTCGACATCGTCAAGATGGCCGGCGAGCGGCGCGACGGCGAGGGGACAGCGGCGAGCTGATGCGCAGAGCTAGCAGCGTTCACGCGGAGCGCGCGAGGATCTACAAGCTGTGCTCGCTGGCGCTGCAGTACCCCGACGAGGAGCTGATCGCCGCGCGCGCCGAGCTGGCAGCAGCCGCGGCTGCCCTCCCCCAGACCGAGGCGGCGCTCGCGCTCGGTCGCTTCTTTCACTGGTGGGCCCAGGCGCCGGAGATCGAGCTCGCCCAGCACTACGTGGAGATGTTCGATCTGCATAAGCGCTCCGCGCTCTACCTGACCTTCTACTCGCTGGGTGACCGTCGCGACCGCGGGCTGGCGCTGCTGAGGCTGAAGAAGCTCTACCGCGCCGCCGGCCTGCCGCTGCAGGACTCAGAGCTGCCCGATTACCTGCCGGTGATGCTCGAGTTCGCGGCCGCGGCAGCTCCCGGGCAGGGCGAGCTCGTGCTCTCAGAGCACCGCGCCGCCCTCGAGCTCGTCCGCCTCTCCCTCCGCGAGGCCGAAAGCCCCTACGCGCACGTGCTCGACGCCCTCTGCCAGCTGGTCGGCCAGCTCACGGCTGGGGAGCGGCTGAGTCTCGACCGGCTGATCGCCCAGGGACCGCCGCAAGAGCTCGTCGGGCTCGAGCCGTTCGCGCCCCCCGAGGTCATGCCGGACACGGGGGCGCGGCGCTGAACGCCGGCTCGATCCTGCTCTGGGTCGTGCTGCCCTACGTGTCGATGACGATCTTCGTAGCCGGGCACGTGTGGCGCTACCGACGCGACCAGTTCGGCTGGACCAGCCGCTCCACGCAGCTGCTCGAGAGCCGGCTGCTGGCCTGGGGCAGCCCGCTGTTTCACTACGGCGCGCTGGCAGCGATCGGCGGCCACGTGCTCGGGATCCTCGTCCCCTCGAGCCTGACAAGAGCGCTCGGCGTCAGCGAGCACACCTACCACCTGATCGCCGCCGGCGCCGGCGGCGTCGCCGGGGTCGTGACCGTCGTCGGCTTCCTGATCCTTCTCTACCGCCGGGCCGCCGTACGGCGCGTCGCGGTCACCACCACCTGGCTCGATCTCGCCGTCTACGGACTGCTGACCCTCACGATCGGCCTCGGCATCTTCGAGACACTCGCGATCCAGGTCTTCGGCCACACCTACGACTACCGCGCCACCGTGGCCCCGTGGTTTCGCCACCTGATCACCTTCCAGCCCGAGACCCACACCATCACCGGCGCGCGGCTGATCTTCCAGATCCACGCGATCAGCGCGTGGCCGCTGTACGCGCTGTGGCCGTTCAGCCGCCTCGTGCACGCCTGGAGCATCCCCCTCCAGTACATCGGACGACCCTACATCCTCTACCGCCGGCGCTACTCCACGGCGCGCTGATGCGCAACTGGCGCCCAGCCGCCGGCGTGCTCGAGCGCAGCCTGGACGCGATCCCACCCGCCTCCGGGGCCGTGGTGATGGGCACCGGAATCGTCTCGACCGCGCTGTCGCTCGACGGCCACGAGACGACCTCCCGCATACTGCTCGCCATCGATGCGGCGATCTGGATCGCACTCGCCGTGCTGCTCCCCGCGCGCGCCACACGCGACCGCGCGCGCTTCCTCGCCGACGTTCGCACTCCCGCGGCGCTGACGTCGGTCGCCGGCAGCGCGGTGCTCGGAACGCGGCTCGCCCTGCTCGGCTGGGATTGGACCGGCGTCGCGTTGCTCGTGATCGCGCTCGTACTGTGGGCAGCTTTGCTCGTGCCGGTGCTGACGCACTGGAGGACACCGACCGTGGGTGTGTCGCTGGTGCTTTCCGTCGCGACCGAGTCGCTCGCCGTGCTTGCCGCGATACTCGCCACCAGGGCGCACGCTCACTGGCTGTTGGTCGCCGCGCTCGCGCCGTTTGGGCTCGGGCTCGCGTTCTATGTCTTCGTGATCAGCCGCTTCGACCTGCGCCAGCTCACGGTGGGCCGAGGTGATCACTGGATCACCGGCGGCGCACTGGCGATCTCGACACTAGCCGCCGCCCGGATCACGACCGGCGCGAAAGCGCTCGCGACGCTGGGAAGCGGCGGCGGGGTGCTCAAGGGGCTGGCGGTCGGCCTATGGGTGCTGACGATGCTCTGGCTGCCGGTGTTGCTGCTCGCCGAGGCGCTGCGTCCGCGTCCGCGTTATGACGTGCGGCGCTGGTCGACCGTCTTCCCCGTCGGGATGTACGCGGCGTGCAGCTTCGCGGTCGGCAGCGCCGCCCATACGAGCGCGGTCACCAGCTTCGCGCGCGTCTGGGTATGGGTCGCCCTCGCTGTCTGGGCAGCGGTGTTCACGGCGATGGCTCACCGCACCGTCCAGGTCGTGCGTGGCGAGCGGCACCCACCCCCGCTAGGCACCTCAACGGGCTCGCTCCCGGCCGACCCGGCGCCATATGACCCGCGAGATCCGAGATGATCCACTATCCCCGACCGCGACAGGAGGCCTGCGATGCCAATAGCACTACGGGAAGCCGAGATCCTCTGGGACGGGTCGCTCGCAAGCGGAACCGGGAAGCTGTCGAGCGGCAGCGGCGCGCTCGGCCAGCTCGCCGTCACATGGGCGTCACGCACTGAACAACCGGACGGCAAGACGAGCCCCGAGGAGCTGATCGCGGCTGCGCACGCCAGCTGCTTTGCGATGGCACTCGCGCTCGTGCTCGGCGAGAACCACATGCCGCCGGAGCGCTTGGCGGTCAAGGCAACCTGCACGCTCGACGAGGTCGACGGCGCACCGCGGATAACAACCATCGTGCTCGACGTCCGCGCACGGGTGCCCGGCCTCGAGCAGGCAGACTTCGCGCAACACCTAGCGCGGGCGGCCGACCTCTGCCCGGTATCAAACGCGCTGCGCGGCAACGTCGAGATCAGCGTGCAAAGCGAGCTCGAATGAGACCCAGCGACGCCCTCGTCGCTCGTTCGGGACGATCGCCTCCGGGCGGCGGGTCGATGCCACCCAAGTCGACTAGCGACTTCAGTGCGGCGAGGGTCACGTAGTGGCGGGCCACCTCGAAGAAGCGCCGCAGCGCGGCGGTTGTCGCTGCGGCCGAAGCCGTCGGTGCCGAGCACGCGGTACGGCCCCGGCCGAGAGCAGCTGCACGCCTGGCTTCTTAGAGCGCCTAGAGCCCTCCCGCAGCAGGTACGTGCCGCGCAAGATGCCTTCGGGGCGCCTTCGGGCATCGGCGGGTGCGGATATTCTGGTTCAGTAGGGGTAAGACGCGCGTGCGCGATTGACGCAGAGGGTAGACGAACGAGGTCTCGCGTGAGCCGCCCGTCCAACCCGAAATGGAGGCAGCGATGCCGATAGCCACACGAGAAGCAGCGGCCAGGGGCGCGCGATGCTCCGCGTGCTGATCGCCGGCGGCGGCGTTGCCGGACTCGAAGGGTTGCTTGCGCTGCGTGACCTCGCCGGGGACCGCGTCGAGCTGACGCTGCTCTCACCAGAGGAGGAGTTCGTCTACCGCCCGATGGCGGTCGCCGAGCCGTTCGGGCGCGGGCGCGCGGACCGCCACCCGCTGGCGGACATCGCTGCAAACGTTCGCGCTGAGCTGATCCATGGAGCGCTGGCGCAGGTCGATGCCCCCAACCACGTTGCGATCACCGACACCGGGCAGCGCCTCACCTACGACGCCCTGCTGGTCGCGGTCGGCGCCGCCAGCGAGCCGGCGTTTCGCCACGTGCTCACCTGGACGCCAGAGACCGACGCCGAGCTGTTCGGCGGCCTGTTGCGCGACCTCGACGAGGGCTACCTAAAACGGGTGGCCTTCGTGGTGCCGCCGGGGGTGGCCTGGGCGCTGCCCGCCTACGAGCTGGCGCTGATGACCGCCTGGCAGGCCTGGGGCATGGGCCACGACGACGTGCAGGTGACCATCTACACCCCGGAGGACGCGCCGCTGGGGCTATTCGGCACACAGGCAACCGTGGCGGTGCGCCATGACCTCGAGGAGGCGGGCGTACACGCCGAGACCGGCGTGTACGTCGCCGAAGACCCACAGACCCCCGGCCGGCTCGTCCTTCACCCGGGCGAGCAGACGCTCGAGGCCGAGCGAGTCGTCGCGCTGCCACGGGCGGTCGGACCCAGACTGCCCGGGCTTCCCGCCAACGCCCGCGGCTTCATCCCCACCGATCTGCACGGCAGAGTCCCCGATACCGACGCGGTCTGGGCGGCCGGTGACGCGATCGCCTTCCCGGTCAAGCAGGGCGGCCTCGCCTCCCAACAGGCCGACGCAGCAGCCGAGTCGATCGCCGCCCAGGCCGGCGCAGAGCTGGAGCCTCGCCCCTACCGACCGGTGCTCCGGGGCATGATGCTCACCGGCCGCGGTAAAGCCTGGATGCGCCACCAGCCGGCCGGCGGAGGCGAGGGAATCGCCGCGCGGCGCGCGCTGTGGTGGCCGCCGACCAAGATCGCCGGGCGCTACCTCTCCCCCTACCTGGCGGCGCGGCACGGCACCGACGCCGTCGGCGAAGGCCCCCAACCGGATGGCCAGCCGGTCGAGCTCGACCTCGAGCGCGACCTGCCCGCGACCGCCGACGCGCTGCGCCAAGCCAGCCTCCGCGGCGAGACCGAGCGCGCCCGCTTCGCGCAACGGCGCGCCGAGGCACACCGCGACGCGCAAGCATCCCGGCATGCCGGATGAGCAGCGACCCGCGGCAGTGCGTCCAAGCCGCCGCCATAACCACCGAGTTATGCCCAAGGCGCCGAGGCCCGAGGTGCGCTGTGCTCGGGCAACGGTTGCCGGAAACGTCGCAGGCGACAGGAGTGAGCGTTGAGCGCGAACATCGCCGTCATTTACAGCGGGGAGCTGCAGCAGGTCGCAGTTGCCTTCGGCGAAGCGACGGAGCATCTGTCCGCGCGCGTACGCCTGCT
The DNA here is from genome assembly GCA_963834675.1 of uncultured Solirubrobacterales bacterium. Classification (GTDB taxonomy): domain Bacteria; phylum Actinomycetota; class Thermoleophilia; order Solirubrobacterales; family Solirubrobacteraceae; genus Palsa-465. The sequence goes on along the minus strand of CAWICS010000003.1, from coordinate 224,497 downwards.
CCGGGTCTCAGGAGACAAGCACCGCGTCAGCAGCGGTGCGCATCGGGAAGCCAATTTCGACGATCTCGACTGGGCTGACGGGATCGCATTCGGCACACCGCTCGGTCCCGGCCACCCCGCCGCCGAGCTCATGGCCTTTATCGAGGGGACCGAACCGCTGTGGAGCAGCGGCCAGCTTCACGACAAGGTGATCACGGTGTTCACCGATGAGCCCGAGCAGTTCGCGCCCGACTCCGTCCTGCACCCGATCTACGACGCGCTCTACCAATGGGGCGCGGTGATCGTCGGACCACGGGCGTTCGATCTCGGCGACACACTCCGACATCACCGAGGTTCCGAGGGCACCGGACCTATGTCCGCGTCAAGGTTGGAGAGCGCGCAGTATCGCGCCCGGCGGCTGGCCAGGATCGCGGGGCTGCTGGCCGACGAGCGCACGCGGCGCGCACGGCTTGAGCTGTAGCGGGTTTGATCACGTTGGTTGTGGGTGGTCATACCGTGGTGGGCATGGGGGCGTCCGAGTCGATCTCGTAGCGCTCGATCGCGTCCTGGGCGCGGCGGGGGTCGATATCGCCCGAGTCGGCAAGCGACTTCAGTGCGGCGAGGCTCACGTAGTGGCGATCGATCTCGAAGAAGCGCCTCAGCGCGCGGCGGTAGTCGCTGCGGCCGAAGCCGTCGGTGCCCAGCACGCGATACGGCGCGGGCACCCACGGGCGGATCTGGTCGGCGAACGTGCGGATGTAGTCGGTGGAGGCGATCACGGGCCCCCGCCGCCCGTCCAGGCGGTCGAGGACGTAGGGCCGCCTCGGCTCAGCGGTCGGGTGGAGCATGTTCCACCGCTCGGTCTCCATTCCGTCCCGGCGAAGCTCGGTGAACGAGGTGACGCTCCAGACATCTGCCACCACGCCGAAGTCCGCCTCGAGCAGGTCGGCCGCGGCGAGCACCTCGCGCAGGATCGCGCCCGAGCCGAGCAGCTGTACGCGTGGCTTCTTCGAGTGCTTCGGTCCTTCGCGCAACAGATACATCCCCCGCAGGATCCCGTCCTCGCTTCCGGACGGCATCGCCGGGTGGACGTAGTTCTCGTTCATCAGCGTGATGTAGTAGAAGCCGTCCTCCTGCTCGGCGAGCATTCGCCGGAGCCCGTCCTGCACGATCACCGCCAGCTCGTAGCCGAACGTCGGGTCATAGCAACGGCAGTTCGGGACCACGGAGAACAGCACGTGGCTGTGGCCGTCCTCGTGCTGGAGGCCCTCGCCGTTCAGCGTGGTCCGGCCGGCTGTGCCCCCGAGCATGAACCCGCGCGTGCGGCTGTCGCCCGCGGCCCACACGAGGTCCCCGACGCGCTGGTAGCCGAACATCGAGTAGTAGAGGAAGAACGGCACCATCTGCACGTTGTGGGTGCTGTAGGAGGTGCCGGCGGCGATGAACGAGGAGATCGAGCCGGCCTCGGTAATCCCCTCTTCGAGGATCTGGCCGTGCTGCTCCTCTTTGTAGAACATCAGCTGCGCTGAGTCCTGGGGCTGGTAGAGCTGGCCGTGCGGTGAGTAGATCCCGAGCTGGCGGAACATGCCCTCCATCCCGAATGTGCGTGACTCGTCGGGAACGATCGGGACGATGTGGGGTGCGATCGCCTTATCGCGCAGCAGCGCGGCGAGGATGCGGACGAACGCCATCGTGGTCGAGATCTCGCGCTCGCCCGTGCCCTCGAGCTGTGACTGGAAGAGCTCGAGCCCGGACACGCCCAGCGGCTCGGCCTTGCGCCGGCGGTGCGGGAGGTGGCCGCCGAGCGCCGAGCGACACTCGTGCAGGTAGCGCATCTCGGGCGAGTCATCCGGTGGCCTGCAGTATTCGGCCGCCCGCACCTGCTCGTCGCTCAGCGGCAGCTCGAACCGGTCGCGGAATGTCATCAGCGCCGCCTCGGTCATCTTTTTCGCCTGATGGGTGATCATCTGGCCTTCGCCTGAGACGCCCATCCCATAGCCCTTGACCGTCTTGGCGAGGATCACGGTCGGCTGGCCGGTGTGGTTCACAGCGGCGTCGTAGGCGGCGTAAACCTTCTGCTGATCGTGCCCGCCGCGGTTGAGCAACCAGATCTCTTCGTCGGTCATGTCCTTGACCCGCTCGAGCAGCCGCGGGTCACGCCCGAAGAAGTGCTCGCGCACGTACGCGCCGTCGCGCGACTTGAACGTCTGGTACTCGCCGTCGACGCACTCTTCCATCACCTTGACCAGCGTGCCGTCGGCGTCGGCCGCCAGCAATCGGTCCCAGCGTCCACCCCAGATCACCTTGATCACGTTCCAGCCGGCGCCGCGGAAGTCGGACTCGAGCTCCTGGATGATCTTGCCGTTGCCGCGCACTGGCCCGTCGAGGCGCTGCAGGTTGCAGTTGACCACCCAGATCAGGTTGTCGAGCTGCTCGCGCCCTGCGAGGCCGATCGCGCCCATCGACTCGGGCTCGTCCATCTCGCCGTCGCCGAGGAACGCCCACACCTTGCGGCCGGCGGTCGGCGCCATGTTGCGCGCCTGGAGGTATTTCATGAACCGCGCCTGGTAGATCGAGGTGATCGGTCCGATCCCGAGCGACACCGTCGGGAACTGCCAGAACTCGGGCATCAGCCACGGGTGCGGGTAGGAGGAGAGGCCGTCGCGGGTGATCTCCTGACGAAACCCGTCGAGCTGCTCGGCGCTCAGGCGGCCTTCGAGGAACGCGCGCGCGTAGTTGCCGGGTGAGGAGTGGCCCTGGAAGTAGACGAGGTCGCCGCCGTGCTGCTCGCTCGGCGCGTGCCAGAAGTGGTTGAACCCGACCTCGTACAGCGTCGCCAGCGACTGATATGTGGCGATGTGCCCGCCGAGCTCCGAGGACGCGTTGTTAGCGCGCACGACCATCGCAATCGCGTTCCAGCGCACGATCGAGCGCAGGCGGCGCTCGATCGCCGGGTCGCCGGGAAGTTGCGCCTCCCGGTCGGGCGGGATCGTGTTCACGTAAGGGGTGTTGAGGCTCGCGATCGGCCCGGTGCCCGAATGCTGCGCGCGCTCGATCACCTTCGTCAGGAGGTCCTGAGCTCGTTTTGGGCCGTCGTGAACGACGACTGCGTCGATCGCCTCGAGCCATTCGCTGGTCTCGAGCGCGTCGATCTCCGTCGCGCCGTCGTGGGTCTGGGCTTGTTTCGTCATCGGCCCGCCCGGGCCCGGTGCGACGACGAGGCAAGTCCTGGTGCCGCCGAACTACGGCACGCCTGCTCGGCCCTCGCCCTGCTCACGATCGCATTCCGTTCTCGCTTGCGCCGCCATAGGTGACGACTCGGCCCCACAGGCTCTTGGTTCCCCAGATGCCGCGGCGCAGGCATTCGAGCTGGACGATCTGTGAGTGGTCGACGAACAGGTTGACCTCGGGGCCGTAGTTCTTGATGTACCAGCCGAACACCTCGGGGTCGGCGGCCTCGAACATCACTTTTTCGAGGCCGAGCTCGCGCGCGATCGTTGCGACCACATCAGTGCGCCACATTGTGACTTCCTCGGTGATCCCCTCGGACTCGATCATGATCATGTAGGCGCCGGCGTCCAGGCAGCGTCGGGCGAGGTCGATCGCATAACCGACGTCGCGGGTGCCCTCTTGCTCGAGCTCCTCGGGCGTCGTGGCGCCGCCGGCGCCGAACTGGATCCCAACCTCCGGCTTCGCTTTCAGGCCGGTGCGCTGGACGCGCTCCACCAGCCGCAGCATGTCGTCGGTCGGGATGCTGATGAAGCCGGCCGAGACCTCGAGGATGTCGAAGCCCACGCGCGCGACCTCGTCGACGTAGCGCTCGACCGCATCGGGGCCCGAGGTGAGGACGTGCTCGATGAACCCCCCAGTCGAGACGAGCACGTCGTGCTCGTGGGCGATCTCGATGATCTCGCGCAGCGCTGTCTCGGGCATCAGCGTGAACGAGCCGCCGGCGAACTTCAGCGCGTCGACGTGATCGCCCATCGTGTCGAGCACATCCTTGAGATAGCGCGGCCCCATCACCGAGTAGTAGGGCCCGCGGATCTCAGTAACCCCCCGGGTGCGTGGCTTCGACGGGCGCTCGTTGGCGCGCAGAAAGGGGAACGCGAGCTCGACCGTTGGGGTCGGTGTCGAGGGTGTCATCTGGTGTCTCCTTCGGTTTCCCGGTTCAGTCGGGTCGGGCCGCGCGAAGCGCAGGCAATCGCTCACCGTCGGGTCGTCGGACTCCAGGCGCTCGACAGGCTCGCCCATACATGTGCAGAGGTCGACGAGGGCCCGCCTGCTCGAGATGTCCACGACGCGCCACGTGGCGCCGAAGAACACCCAGCGCTCGAGCCCGTCGATCGTCAGCGTGTCGGTCGTCATGGTTATGAAGTCCGTCGGCTGGAGAGCAGGCGCGTCAGCGCGTCGACCTCGATCTCATCCAGCCGACTGACCGCCTCCACGATCTCGGCGCGCAGGCCGGACGGGGCATGGCGCGAGGCGAGCCGGTCGAACTTCGCCGCCACGGTCTTCCAGCTCATCGGCCGGGTGTGGAACCCCTCGTAATCGTGCTGCTCGCGCTCGAGCACGCGTCCGTCGCGCAAGCACAGCCGCACGCGAGCGCTGTGCTCCTCAGGGAAGCGTCGTGAAAGGCGGCGGTCGGGGCGCACATCGACGCGGCGCAACAGCTGCTGCACATCCTCACCGGCGATCCGCTCGGGCAGATACTGCTCGGGCAGCACCTGGCCGTCGAGCAGCGCGACCGCGAGCAGGTACGGCAGCGAGTGGTCGGCGTCCTCCTTGGAGCGCACGCGGTACTTGTCGCCCTCCTCGCCGCCACCGATGATGTCGAACGCGACCTGGAACGTGTCGAGCTCGATCCGCTCCACCTGGTCTGCAGGCAGATCGTGTTCGGTGCGCAGCTCAAGCAACGCCTCGATCGCCGACTGCGAGTGGATCTCAGCGTTGTACTTCTTCACGATCGTGCGACGCACCGACTCGAGGTTCTCCCGCGACCAGTCGAAGTCGAACGGCACCTCGATCGCCTCCATGAACCCCTTGTTGCCCTCGAACACCTCGCGCGGCCCGGTCACACCGCGCATCGCCAGGAACGCCGCGTGGGTGGCGGCAAAAGCGGTCGCCGGGTAAGCCAGTCCCTTCCAGTGCGACAGCTCGCCCGTGCGCGTGACCCGCAGCGCGATCAGCGACGTGCCGGCGATCGCGATCGCGTTCGCGGTGCGCTGCTCGTCGAGTCCGAGCGCGCGCGCGACGCCCGCGGCGACCGCGTACGCGCCCTGCGTGGTGTGATCGAACCCCTTTGCGCGCACCGGCGCCACCTCCGAGAGGCGGTTCTGCACCTGATAGGCGACCGCCAGCGCCGTCAGCAGCGCGCGGCCGTCGGCGTGCGCGTACTCGGCCGCGGCGAGCACCGGCGCGAGGTTGTCGCTCGGATGGCACGTTTCCCCCGGTGCCAGGTAGGAGTCGTTGAAGTCCAGGTAGCGCACCAGCGCGCCGTTGTAGAGCGCCGCGCGATCCGGAGCGCTCTTGCCCGCGCCGATCAGCGTGCACAGCGGCGCGCCGCCGAACTCCTGCACCTGCTCGCGCACCATCGCCACCGGTTCGCCGTCGAGGGCGCCGAGGGCACAGCCGAGCGAGTCCAGAACCCGCAGCTTGAGCTGCTCGAGCGCCGGCTCTGAGATGTCCTCCCAACGCGACCTGCAGACGAACCGCGCGAGCTCCTCGACCCGCGTGCGCCGACGCGAGAGGGTCCCGCCGGCGGGCGGACCGTGCGCGCGAGTAAAGATCGGCGCCGTCACGCCATCCCCCTGAGAGTGTCCGACTCGCCGCAGGTATCGAGTGGCGACGCACCGGCGCCGGGCGTGGTGTTCATGTCTACCTAGCGCTCGCTGACCGCGATTTCTTACCTGCCTGAGCCGCGTGTCGTCAATTACCCGTCTGAGCGCCCCGCACGTTGCTCGCTCTGGCGGGGGGCTTCGGCCGCGCAGACCGCTACCGGCCGAAGGGGAAGCGGCCGCTCACCGAGTAGCTGGCGGTGTCTGGTTCCGTGCACACGTAAGAAACGCGCGGTATTCGACGCTGGAGGACTATGCGCGAGGAATGGTCAGCCCGTGAAGGACATCGCCCATGACTATCGCGGCCTCATCCACACAGGTACCGAAACGCCGGCCCAGGTCCGCGGAGACCGCGGGCCGCGAGCCCCTGGCTCGCACGCGCCCGCCCGCGCCCGAGCGCCCCTCGACGCCACATGGGCGAGGAGGAACCAGCTTGTTTCAGGTCCCGTTCGCGAGCGTCATGCGCGATCCCGAGATCGCGCTGCTCGCGCGGGCGCTGGACCTCACAACGCACATGTACCCCAAGATGCGCCCGAGTCCCAACAGCCCCGGCGTCGCGCGCCTTGACCACTACTCCGGCCTGTTCCTCGAGCGCGGGGTGGGCGAGGGACAGTGGGTGCTCGAAGCCCGTACGTGGGGTCACCCCGCACCCGAAAGCGTCCACGAGTGGCACCTGCTCGCTGCCGGTGCGGCGCGCCTGCTTGACCCCACCGTGACCTTCCCGAAGCGCCTAGCCGTCGTCTCGCCGCAGTATCCGATGCGTCCGCTCGGGCGGGCTGCGAACAAGCGTTCCGCCCGGATCGGCCGTCGCATCCTGGGGTTGTCATAGACACAGAGGACCGGATTGCGGAGCTACGCTGGTTCGATGAGGGCGGGAGTTTCGGCCGCTTTCCCAACCAGGCGGAGGAGATCGAGATGACAGATGTCCGGCGGACCGGCCCCCCAAGGCGCCTTGAGGACCGGACGCGATATGGAATCCCGATCGAGGGTGAGGTGGATGGCATCTGGCAGCGCGCCTTCCACGTCCACCTCGCCGAGCAGGTGCGAGGGCGCCCTGACCTCTCGGGGGCCGAGTTCTTCGAAAAGTCGCTGACGATCAATCCCGCGGAGATCAGGTTCCGTTTCGTCGGCACCGCAAGGTCGCTGCCGGACTTCCTCGACATGATTGAGTCGACTATCCCCGAGGCGAATCGAGCCGCGGCAGTCGAGCGTCAACGCTTAGACGCAGCACTCGCTGAAGCCGAGCGAGAACTCCGAGAGCGAGACCAGGACATCGAGCAGGCGCTGAAGAGCTGGGCAGAGCAGCAACCGGCGGACAGCTGAGCAAGCGCCTTTGCTTGCTGGCGTCCCCTGCAGGTCGACGGTCGCGGCGAACAGCGCCAGCCAGTGTTGCTCGACGGTCGTGGGGTGAGCAACGTGGAATGGCGTGAGGAGGAGGTCGAGTCTCGGTACGAGGCGACGTTTGCTGTCGGGCTTGTGATCGTGCTTCAGGTCACGCTCGCGCTGGTGAGCCTCGCGGGCGGCTGGAAGCTGATCGGGCTTCCAGGGTGGGTGTGGCTGATCCCGGTCGTTCCCGAAACGGCGTTGCTGCTCGCGCTCGCGTGGTCGGCACCCCGGCATCGCCTCGAGCAGCTGGGCCATCGCCGCACCGTGGCGCTCGCGCTCGTCGCCGTGATCACTATGGCAAACCTGCTTGCACTCGTTGCGCTGATCGCGTCGCTGCTGAGCGCGGAGGAGAAGCGCGGCGGGGAGCTGCTGCTGAAGGGCGCCACGATCTGGGGCACGAACGTGATCACGTTCGGGCTGCTGTTCTGGGAGTTCGACCGCGGCGGCCCGATCCGCCGCCGTGAGCCCGATCCGCGGCCGCGTGATTTCCAGTTCCCGCAGGATGAAAACCCGACACTCGCCGAACCGGAGTGGCACCCGCGATTGGCCGACTACGTGTACATCTCGTTCACCAACGCAGTCGCCTTCAGCCCGACAGATGCGATGCCGCTCACCCGGCGGGTGAAGATGATGATGCTGGCGGAGTCGGCGATCTCCGCGACGACGGTGCTGTTGGTGGCTGCGCGGGCGGTGAACATCCTCCGCTGACCGGCGATGGGCTGCGGTCCGTGCGCGCGGACCGGCACAGTCCCCGCGGGCGGGCATGGCTTCGGGCTAGGGCGAGCCTTCTGGGATCACGCCGGCTTGCCGCGGCGCCGGCATCATGGCCGCGCCGACGATGACGAGGCAGAAGGCGATGACCCTGGCCGACGATGGCTAGCGCGCCGATCCCGATCGGGTCGCGGAACACGAGGATGCCGCCCATGATCGCCGCGAGGTTGGCGGCGACGGAGGTGAACGCGATCACGGCGACGCCGGGACCGAGCTGGAGCCCGCGAGCCGAGGCGTAGAACGCGAGCACCGAGGCCGCGAGCGCCGCCAGAGTCCACTCGCTGACGACCCCATGCAGCCCCCCGTGCAGGGCTTCGGTGAGGTACTTCAGCGCGTTGTCGGACACGCCGAGCAGCAGCCCCTCCGCGGCCGGCCCGACGCGGCCGTGCATCGAGGTCCCGATCAGCACGCCGAACAGCACCCCGGCCGCCACGAGCGCAAAGATGCCGCACTCCACAGCGATCAGCGCCGCCAGCGAGTAGTGGCGCACCGCACTGGTGTGCTGCCCGCCCGTGATCGCGATCACCGCGAGCCCGAACGCGGTGATGATCACCCCGGCCCACTGCCGGCGGCCGACCTGACACTCCCGCCCGACGGCAGAAGCCTTGGCATGGGGGCGACGCCAGCGCAACGCCAACCGGCGCACCGCTGCTGCATGTCCGCTCTGCCGGAACCTAGATCGTCGACGTCCCGCCCCAGGCGGAGGATTCCGTCAACGCCACGGACGTCCGCTTCCATCGCCGGCTGCCGACGCGAATTCGGCGATGTAGCGCGCTCGAGACCACGACCAAGGGTGGCGCGGGCGTCGTGAGCAAAGCCACCCTGCATACTGATCGGGCACCCGCCGACCCGATCCGGAAGCCGATGGCGCGCCCCGCAACTGGAAACGTAGTCCGCCCCACTCCAGACCACCCGTGTTTCGCGCTGCGCTTCCGTGCCTACGGCAAGCGCCAATTCCTGACGCTCGGTCGGCCCGAGGACGGCTGGACCCTTGCGATGGCGCAGCGCGAGCTCGCGGTCGTCCTTCGCGACGTGGATCTCGGCATCTGGCGACCTCCCGAGCCTGATCCGACCCCGGCCCAGACCGTCGACCCCACCTTCCACGAGTTCGCCTCCGACTGGTTCGCCAGCAAGGAGCTGGAGGTCGAGAAGAACACGGCGAACCATTACCGGAACGACCTCACAAACCATCTGCTGCCCTTCTTCAGCGAGCATCACCTCTCCCAGATCACGGTCGGCGAGGTCGACCGCTATCGCCAGGGCAAGGTGCGCGAGGCGGCCGAGATCACCGCGGCCGCGCAGAGCGGGACGCCGCTGATGGTCGCCTACGTCGATCGCCGCGGCCGCAGTTATCGCCGGCGCGCACGAGCGCTGTCGGCCCGCTCGATCAACATGCAGATCGACCTGCTGGCTCAGATCCTCGCCGTCGCGGTCGACCACGGCCACCTCTCGAGCAACCCGGCGGTCGGCAAGCGGCGCCGGCTCAAGGCGTCACGGCCGCGGCCCGTGCACCTCGACAGTGCCGAGCAGATCGGGATCCTGCTCGAGGCCGCCGGCCAGCTCGACCGCGGCGAGGTTGTGATCGAGGTCATGGACCGCAAGGGTCGCGCCTGGAAGCAGCGCCCCGCGATCCAGACGACCGGCCGCCGCGCGGCGCTCGCGCTGCTGCTGCTCGGTGGTGGACGGGTCTCCGCGACCGGGGCGATGCTCTGGCGCGACGTCGATCTCGCCAACGGGCGCTTCGAGGTGGGGCGCGACAAGACCGACGCTGGGATGCGCGAGGTCGAAATGCTTCCGCTGCTGCGCGAGATCCTCACCGAGCACAAGGCCGCCAGCGACAGGACGGGCCCCGATGATGCGGTCTTCGTCACCTCGGCGGGCCGGCCGCGCTCCCGGACCAACATGCGCAAGGACGTCGTCGAGGCCGCAGTGGCCCAGGCAAACCGGCTCGTGGCCGAGCGCGGCCTGCAGCCGCTGCCGCTGGGGATCACGCCGCACAAGCTGCGGCACACCTTCGCGTCGATCCTGGTGGCGATCGGCCGGGACCCGACATACGTGATGCAGCAGCTCGGGCACACCGACCCGGCCTTCACCCTGCGGGTCTACGCCCACACGATGCGCCGCAGCGAGGACGAGCGCGAGCGGCTCAAGGGGCTCGTCCAGGGCCACGTTTGGGCAGCGAATGGGCAGCGAGACCCCGTTCAGGACCACGAAGCCGGCCGCACAACCGATCCCTGAACAGCAGAAAGCCCCGCGTTAGCAGGGCTTTCCGAAATCGGGGCGCCCGGATTTGAACCGGGGACCTCACCGACCCGAACGGTGCGCGCTACCAGGCTGCGCCACGCCCCGAATGGGTCCAGTATCCCACAGGCCTGCTGTCAGGCGGCGGCCAGCGACCCGGTCCCCGGCGCGACCAGCTCGGCGGTGCCGTGGCCGGCCAGCGCGTGGCGCCGGCAGGGCTGGCAGTGGGCGAGGTGGCGCGCCAGCTGACGGCGGTCGCGCACGCCCAGGCGCCGGAGCGTCCGGCCCTCCCAGGCATCGATCAGCGCCCTGGTCTGCTCGCATCGCCGACCGCTGATGAGCTCCGCGTACTCCTCGGCGAGGCGCCGCCGGGCACGGAACAGGGTGCTCTCGACGACCGGCCTCGACATGCCGAGCCGCGCGCCGAGCTCGCGATAGGAGAGACCCTCGAGTTCACGCAGAACCAGGATGCGGTTGTGCAGGTCCGATACGCCGCGGAACGCGCCCCGCAGGTCCTCGAGCTGCTGCTTGCTCTCGATGGCCAGCTCGGGGCCCGGATCCCGGGAAACCAGCTCGGGTTCCCGGTCGGGCCATTCGCGCTGATGCTCGAGCGGCACCTCCAGGTTGCGGCGGGCTCGCCGCAGCTCGTCTATGCAGGCGTTCCTGGCGATCTGGTAGATCCAGGGCTTGAACGCGATTGGCCGCTCGGTGTCCGGGAGGCGCCGCAGCGCCGAGATGAACACCTCCTGGGTGACGTCCTCAGCGAGATCGGCGTCGGCCAGGATCCTGCTCACATAGGCGCGGATCGGGCCCCGGTAGCGCGAAAAGAGCTTCTCGAACGCGCAATCCTCCCCGCGGCGGACAGCGCTGACCAGGTCGTGATCCCTGGGCGCCGAGCCCTCACGGGCGCCTGAAAGCAGCCATACCATCGCCAAGTTTCCCCTTTGCGCTGGGTTCCCCCTAGCGCGCGGGACTCTATCGGGAATCGGCCATATGTCCAGAGCTTTCGTGAGCGTCGCTAAGGTTTGAGGAAGTATCTGGCCGAACGACCGGTTGAGAGCATCCGACCCAAACGGCATACTTCGCGGCCACAACGGCAGGCGGTAAAGGAGGTCCTACACCGATGGCAATTCACCTCACCCCCACCGAGCTTGCACGAGAGGCCGGCCTTGAGCGCCGGGACGTGATCGTCAAGTGTTGTGAGTGGGGGATTCCGATCTTCAACGGCCGTATCGACAAGACTCTCTTCCTCTCGAGCCTGCGCGAGATCACGGGCTCCAAGACGCAGACGCAACAGCCGCAGCCCGCGTAGCGGGATTTCGCAGCTCCCAGCCTTCTTCTAGGTCTCGCGGCCGGCGGGGCCAGTCTTATTCCTGAGCCGACTGACGCAACAGCGTCGAGGTCGTCTGCTCGAGGATCTTCCTCCACGCGCGGGTCTTCTCCCGCTCGGCCTCGAAGTGCTTGACCACCTTGCGCACGCGCGTGGCCGAGATCTCGATCCCGTGCCGCGCGCAGATCCGCTTGAACCGCGGGTAGTCGTGGGCGAGCTTCAGCGTCACCGACTGGAATCCGTGGCGCGCGATATCGACCCGCGAGGTGTAGTTCATGATGCTGGTCTGGAACATCAGCTCGTCGTTGGGCTCGGGCTCGACCAGGATCACGTCCACGCCCGGATAGCGCTGCTCCCACCGGCGGGCCAGGTCATGTAGCCGCTGATAGGCCAGCAGCTTGAAGGCCTGGTAGCCGATCTGCGGGAAGCCCATGTCGGACACCCGCCTGGCCCGCGATCCGGTGATCGTCGGGATCAGCTTCTGGAAGTCGTTCACGTAGGGAACGAGAGGGTTGACGACCACGATGAACTTCGCCCCGGCCTCGACCGCGATGTCCAGGTTGGTGGTCGAGACGATTCCGCCGTCGACCAGCTCCCGGTCCTTGATCCGCACCGGCTTGTAGATCATCGGCAGGGCGCTCGAGGCGGCCACCGCCGTGGAGATCGGCACGTCGTCCCAATCTTCGGCCCCGAGCACGATGCGCTCGCAGGTGTCGAGGTCGGTGGCGGCCAGATAGAGCTCGTTGCGCAGGAGGCGGAAGTCGTCCGTGCGGTCCGGGTCGGACAGGATCGTGCGCACGTAGCGCTCGATCCCGGTCTCGGAGTACAGCCCGGACGGCAGCGCTTCGGCCAGCCCGACCGCGATGTCCACCGCCGAGACCTGGCCGAGATCCCGAACCAGCGTCCGGACCAGCTGCGCCACCCGGAATGGGACGGTCAGGCCCTTGGTGAGGAACTCCCGGTAGTTGGGGCGAAGCAGGGCGCTGATCCGCGCATCCGGGAACGAGGTGGGGACTTGCTGGACGATGACCCGCATCATCTCCTCGGGGGTCACCCCGTTGGCAACCGCGGCGGCCACGAACGCGCCCGCGCTCGTGCCCACATACACGTCGAACTCGTTGACGGTCCGGTTTACGGACAGCAGATCGAGCGCCCGCAGCGCGCCGATCTCGTAGACACCGCCGGTGAACCCGCCACCGCCGAGGACCAGGGCGGTCTTCGATCTGGCCCGCCGGCGCCGGGTCTGGCTGCCCCGGGAGGCGGCGCCGGGCCGGTCCGCGGCCGCGGCCGCGGCGTCAAGCTTGACCACCTTGCCCATCCTGCGGGGCATTGTAGGGAGCCGGCGGGTCGCCACGTTCGCCTGGCGCGCGCTCGTTCGCAGGCCCGGGTCGCGGATGAGAGACCTCCGACCGAAGCCTGGGACGCCGCTACTTTGACCGCGGGCCGTGGTTATATGCGCCGATGCGGGTGTTCTTGGCCACCCTGGGGGCGACCATCGCACTGCTCGCCGGCACGGCTGCCGCGGCAGGGGCCCAGCCACCTTCCCCCCAACGCGCCCTCCAGCGCTCGCTCACCCAATCGATGGCCAGAATGGGCGCGAGCAGCGGGGCGTACGTGCTCGACCTCGACACCGGCCAGGTGCTGTTCTCCGTGGCGCCCAACACCGGGCGACTGCCCGCCTCGGTGGAGAAGATCTACACGACCTCGACCGCCCTGCTCCGGCTCGGGCCGACGCAGACGTTCGCCACCTCGATCCTCGGCGTCGGCTCCCGCGACCCTTCGGGTGTGTGGGACGGCACGCTCTACCTGCGCGGCGGCGGAGACCCGACGCTCGGCGGAGTCGGGTTCGACCACGCGTGGTACGGGACCGGCACGACGATGCGCAACCTGGTCGGCGCCCTGGTGAAAGCCACCGGCCTGACCGCTGTGCAGGGCCGGATCGTCGGCGACGAGTCGTACTTCGACTCGTTGCGCGGAACGCCGGCCACGGGTTTCCGGCGCTCCTCCGACGTGGAGGGCGCGTTGAGCGCGCTCGCCTACGACCGCGGGTTCGCGGACCTTCACGGCAACGCGTTCCAGTCCCGGCCGGCGCTGTTCGCCGCGCAGCAGCTCGCCGGAGGGTTGGTGACCTCCGGCGTGAAGCTCATCGGACCGCACTTCCCGATCTCGACCGGCCGCACGCCATCGACCGCGACCCTCCTGGCCTCGGTTCAGTCGCCGCCGATCGCCTCCCTGATCGCGCTGACCAACACACCGTCGGACAACTACCTGGCCGAAACCCTGCTCAAGGACATCGGCGCCCGGCTCGGCGGCGCCGGGACCACGGCGGCGGGCGCGGCGGTGGTCCGCTCAGAGCTGCTCAGCAAGTTCGGGATCTCCCCGCGGCTGAACGACGGCTCCGGTCTGTCGCGTTATGACTCGACCTCCCCCCTGCAGGTGGTCACGGTGCTCCAGTCGATGGCCACCAACTCGGCCTTCGTCGACTCGCTGGCCGTGGGTGGGGAGACCGGGACGCTGCAGGATGAGATGACGGGCACGGTCGCGCAAGGGAACTGCCGCGGCAAGACCGGCACGCTGCACGACGTGGCGAACCTCGCGGGCTACTGCACCGCGTCCGACGGTCACACGTTGGCCTTCGCCTTCATGTCCAACCGCATCGGCAGCCCCGACTTCGTGCACCAGGTCGAAGCCGGGATGGCGGTGGCGCTGGCCAAGTACAACGGCTAGGGCCGGCGCGCCAGGGCGCGTCAGGCCAGCAGCCCTCGCAGCCCGGCCTCGTCGATGACCGGGACGCCCAGCTTCTCGGCCTGCGCGAGCTTGGAGCCGGCGCTCTCGCCGGCCACCACGTAGTCGGTCTTGCGCGACACCGATCCGGTGACCCGCCCGCCGGCGGCCACGATCATCTCGCTTGCCTGCTCTCTGGTGAGCTCGGGCAGGGTGCCGGTGAGCACGAACGTCTTGTTTGCGAGCGGCCCCTCGCCCGGTGGGGGCCCCTCCTCCTGGAGGGTCAGACCGAGGCTTTGGAGGTCCGCGATCAGATCGATCATCTGCTCGTCGTGGAGCTGCTGGTGGATCTTCGCGGCCATCTTCGGGCCGACGCCCTGTGCTTCTTCGATCTGCTCGGTGCCGGCGTCGAGCAGCGCGTCGATCGTGCGGAAGTGCTGGGCCAGGTTGCGCCCGATCACGTAGCCGACCTCCTCGATCCCCAGACCGAACAGGACGCGCCCGAACGGCTGTCGCTTGGACGCCTCGATCGCCTTGGTGAGCTTCTCGGCCGAGACCTGGCCGAATCCGGGCTGCTCGGCGATCTGCTCAGGCGTCAGCCGGTAGAAGTCGGCCGGGGTGCGCACCCACTCGAGCTTCATGAACAGCTCGACCTGCTTTTCGCCCAGCCCGTCGATGTCCATCGCGCCCGCGTAGTGCTTGAGCAGCTGCCAGCGCCGGCCCGGGCAGTCGCGGTTCGGGCAGCGGGTGAACACCGAGTCTTCCGGCTTGACCGTGGGCGTGTGGCAGATCGGGCACTCTTTCGGCGGCTGCGGGGGCGGTGGCCGGTCGGGTTGCTCGGCGACGTGGGGCGCCGGGCTCAGAACCTGGGGGATCACGTCGCCGGCGCGCAGCACGATCACCTCCTCACCCGGTCTGATGTCCTTGCGCTGGAGGTCCTCCTCGTTGTGAAGCGTGGCCATCTTCACGGTCACGCCGCCCACGTGGACCGGCTCGAGCATCGCGGCCGGATGCAGGTCGCCGAACTTGCCCGGCGCCCAGATGATCTGGTTGAGCATTGTCTTCGCGGTGGTGGGCGGGAACTTCCAGGCGATCGCCCAGCGCGGTTCGCGGCCCACCGAGCCCAGCCGGCGCTGGAGCTCGACCTGGTTGACCTTGACCACCACGCCGTCGATCTCGAACTCGAGCGAACCGCGCCGCTCCTCCCAGGCTTGGCACTGCTTCACGACCTCGTCTTCGGCGTGCAGCTTCTTGACGTCGGGATGGACGGGGAAGCGGTGCTCGCGCAGCCACTCGAGGGCGTCCCAGTGCGCGTCGAAGCTGATCCCCTCGGTGGCGCCGATTGCGTAGCACCACAACGAGAGCGGCCGGTCCGCGGCCAGCTTGGGGTCGAGCTGGCGGATGGTGCCCGCGGCCGAGTTGCGGGGGTTCATGAACGTCGACAGGCCGGCCCCCGCCCGGCGCTCGTTCAAGGCCGCGAAGTCCGGGAGCGACATGTAAACCTCGCCCCGCACCTCGAGCATCGCCGGCGGGTCCGGGTCGTCCAGCCGGAGCGGGACGGCCGGCATCGTCCGCAGGTTGTGGGTGACATCCTCGCCGATCTCGCCGTTGCCGCGCGTCGCCCCACGCTCGAACACCCCGTCGCGATAGATGAGCGAGATGGCCAGACCGTCGATCTTGGGCTCGGCCACGAACTCGAACTGCGGGTCGGTGATCCCCTCACGCGCCAGGTGATTGCGCATCCGCTGGATCCACGCCTTGAGGTCCTCGGCCGAGTGGGCGTTGGCCAGCGACAGCATCGGCTGGGGGTGGCTGACCTTCTCGAGCTCGCTTACGGGCTCGGGTGCCACGCGCTGGGTGGGCGAGTCGGGCGTGACGAGGTCCGGATGCTCTTCCTCGATCGCCTTGAGCTCGTTGTACAGCGCGTCGTACTGGTCGTCGCCGATCTCGGGGTCGTCGAGGACGTAGTAGCGGTAGGCGTGATAGTCGATCGCCTTGCGGAGCTCGGCCACGCGCTTGGCCGGATCGCCACGCTTGGTGTCCCGCGCCACCGCGCTCATCGCTCCCCGACCTCCTCCGCCGCCGGCGCCACCAGACGCGCCAGGTCGTAGCGTTCGAGCAGGGACAGCCCCTCCCGGTCGGTCAGGTCGAAGTGGACCGGCGTCACCGCGATCTTGCCCATCGCCACCGCGGCCAGGTCGGTCCCCGTCTCGCCTGCCTCGTGGCTGGCATCGCCGTATATCCGGTACTGCCGCCGACCGCCCTCCTCGTCGACCAACGCCAGCTCGTCGCGGTAGACGCGCTTGCCGAGCCGCGCCACCTCCACCCCGTCCGCCGGCGGGCAGGGAACGTTCACGTTCAGCAGCGTGCCGTCCGGGAGCGGCGTGTGTTCGAGCTCCGCGACCAGCCGGGCCGTGAACGCCGCCGCGGCTTCGAACTCGAACTCGTTCCCGACCCTGAAATCGAGCTCGCGCGCGGAGGACTGCTGCGAGACCGCGATTCCCGGCAGCCCGAGCACGATCGCCTCGAGCGCGGCCGCCACCGTGCCCGAGTAGGTGATGTCGTCGCCCAGGTTCGAGCCATGGTTGATCCCCGACACCACCAGCTCGGCCTCGAACCCCTCGACCAGCCCTAGGTTGGCCAGCCGTACGCAGTCCACCGGCGTTCCGTCGGTGGCGTAGCCGTGGGTGCCGTCGCCGAAGTCGACCTCGTGCACCCACAGGGGACGGCGGGTGGTGATCGACCGCGCCATCGCGGAGCGGTTGCCGTCCGGCGCGATCACCGCCAGCTCGACTCCGTCCACGTTGAGGAGCGCGGTTCTGAGCGCCTGGAGCCCGGCGGCCCCGATTCCGTCATCGTTGGTGAGCAGGACTCGCATCGATTCCTGATGCTATCCGCGGCTCCGGCTGAGGCGGTCGTACGCCCGGACGATCACCGCGGCGATGTAGATCGGCTCTCGATCGATCTGCTGCCCGCTCACCCGCAGCACCTCGTGGCCGCCGTCCTTGTGGACGATGTCCCGCCGGTGATCCCGTTCGAACGCCGGCCGAGGGCGATGGAAGTCCCCACCGTCCACCTCGACGATCAGCCCGACCTCGGGCCAGAAGAAGTCGGCGTTGAACCCCATGACGGGGTGGTTGGTGAGCGGGACCGGCAACCCTGCCGCCCGGATGAGGCGGAGCATGGCTCGCTCGCCATCGGATCGGGTGCGGCGTGCCCCACCCGGCTGTCCCAGGATGGCGCGGACCAGCGCCACCCCGGCCCGGTGCGGCGCGCGGTCAGCCGCCGCGACGAGCTGGGGCTGGGTGAGAAGCCTGAGCGCGAGGGCCTCGGCGATCGCACGCTCCGCCTCTTCGTAGCCCGCTGTCGCGGCGTAGTCGATGGCCGTGCGCGCCGGTGAGGTGATCGGAATGCCGTACCTCGTGGTGCGGTCGTGCGAGTGCAGCGCGCGCGTCTTGTGGACGATGATGCCGGTGCGACTCCGGCAGTTCCGGCCGGGGACGGTGAGGTTCACGTCCTGCGGCTCGGTGTCGGCGAGACCCCAGAGGACCGCCGCCGAGGAGTGGCTGACGAAGGCCTTCGGACGGCACGCGAGCACGGCAGCCAGAGCAGTGGTTCCGGGAGCACGGGTCGCGTGACCCACGAGATAGACGCCTCGGTGCAGCGGGTGCAGCAGGTTCCGGCCGCGCCGTGCCGCGATCGCCCCGCGGCCAATACCCGCGGCTTCGAGCTGTTCCGTTGTGACCAGCCCCAGTTGCCGTTGCGCCACCCACGCCACGGCGCGATCGCCGCCTCCGTTCCGATGCACAAAGTGCCTCAGCGCCCCCGGCGAGACTGGCGAGTACAGATAAGCGTGTGGGACACGCTTATCTGTACTCGGCGCCGGGTGGAGAGGCGGCGAGGCACGTTTGTCACGCGGTGCGCGGGCCATCGAGGGAATGAGTCTCCGGCGCCGCGAAAATCACCCCCCCGCCGTTGACGCGTCCAACACCCGCTCGCCACCGTAGCCCACGCCGGCCAGATACAACCCGTGCGCGGGCGCGGTTCGCCCCGCGGCCGACCGGGGACGGCCGTCCAGCAGCGCAACGAAGTCGTCCACCGAGCGCCGCCCAGCCGCCACCTCGAGCATGGTGCCCACCAGCACGCGGTTCATCTGGCGCATGAACGCATCGGCTTCGATCCAGAACTCGAGGATCTCGCCCGCCGAACCGCTGGAACGCCAGTACGCGGCGAACACCTCGCGCGAGAAGCGCTGGTGGTACGTGTCCGTCGGCGTGAACGCGGTGAAATCGTGCGTGCCGACCAACGCCGACGCGCACGCCGACAGTGCGCGTTCGTCCAGCGGGCGCGGCCACCACAACGCCCGTCCTTCCTCGAACACGCCCCGAGCGTCCCGCACAAGCACCCGGTAGCAATACGCGCGCGAGGTCGCGTCGCGGCGCGCATCGAACCCGTCCCCAGCCGAAAAACAGGCCAGCGCCGCCACATCGCCCGGCAACACCGCGTTCAACGACCGAATTGCCACCACAGGACCGACGTACGAAGCCACCTGACCCCAGGCGTGAACCCCGGCGTCCGTCCGACCCGCCACCGTCAACGGGACGGAGTCGGCCCGCAGGATCACGCAGAGCGCGCGCTCGACCTCCGACTGAACTGTTCGCTGCCCCGGCTGCTTCGCCCAGCCGGCAAACCCGCGACCGTCGTACTCGAGATCGAGCCGCGAGGCCAGGCCCTAGACCAGCTCCAGCAGCACCATCTCGGTCGAATCCGACCGCCGCGGCCCCAGCTTCAAGATCCGCGAGTACCCGCCCGGCCGCTCGGAATACCGCGGCGCGATCTCCTCGAACAGCTTGTAGACCATGAACTTGTCCTGGCCCAAGGCCGACAGGGCCTGGCGCCGGGCGTGGAGATCTCCGCGCTTGGCCAGCGTGATCAGCTTCTCGAGCTCGGGCTTGACCGCCTTGGCCTTGGCCTCGGTGGTCCGGATCCGCTCGTGCGCGATGACCTCCTTGGAGAGGTTCATCAGCAGCGACTTGCGGTGGGCCGCGTCACGAGACAGCTGGTATCGGTTCCGTTGATGGCGCATCAATCAGCCTCCAGCCGACAGGCTACCCAAGCACTACTCGTTCCGCAGCCCAAGACCGCGAGCATGCAGAGTCTCGATCACCTCATCGATCGACTTCTTGCCGAAGTTGGGGATCGCCGCCAGCTCGGACTCACTCTTGGAGACCAGGTCGCCGACCGTCTGGATCCCGGCCCGCTTCAGGCAGTTGTACGACCGCACGCCCAGCTCGAGCTCCTCGATCAGGATGTCGTCCATCGCGTTCGGCGGACGCGAGGGGGCACCAACCGCGCCCCCCATCCCGGCGTCGAGCACGCCACCGGGGACGCCGGCCTCGCGCAGCTCGACCACCCGCTCGGCGTCGGTGAAGATCGCCAGCTGCGAGATCAGGATCTCGGCCGCCTCGCGCAGAGCCGCGTGCGGGTCGATCGACCCGTCGGTCTCGATGTCCAGGGTCAGCTTGTCGTAGTCCGTCCGCTGCCCGACGCGCGCCTGCTCGACGTTGTAGGCCACGCGCCGCACCGGCGAGAAGATCGAGTCGATCGGGATCACGCCGATCGGCTGGTCGGGTGACTTGTTCTCCTCGGCCGGCCGATAGCCACGACCACGCCCGATGGTCAGGTACACCTCGAGCTTGGTCTTCTTCTCCAGGGTCGCGATGTGAGCATCCGGGTTGAGGATCTCCACACCGGAAGGCAGGTCGATGTCCTTGGCCGTGATCTCCCCCGGGCCGGTGACCACAAGGGGGGCCTCGATCTCGGTCGCGTCGGAGTGCATCCGGCAGACCACGCCCTTCAGGTTCAGGACGATGTCGGTCACGTCCTCCTTGACGCCCCGGATCGTCGAGAACTCATGCGCCACGCCTTCGATGCGCACCGAGGTCACCGCCGCGCCGGCCAGAGACGACAGCAACACGCGTCGCAGAGAGTTGCCGAACGTATAGCCGAAGCCGCGATCGAGTGGCTCGATCGTGAACGACCCGCGGTTGTCGTCGACACTCTCGGAAGAGATTCGAGGGACTTGGAAGTCGAGCATCAGGGTCCTAACGTCGTGGGGTTCTTGCCGCCGTCTGGGCGGTGTCAGTGCCGCTTTCCGGCCGTAAACGGCCACGCGGCTCAAAGCTCTTTGATTACTTCGAGTACAGCTCGACGATCAGCTGCTCCTGGACCGGAGCGGCGATCTCCCGGCGTTCGGGCTTGCGCAGCACCTTGGCCGTTAGCCCGTCGTGATCTGCCTGCAGCCACGCCGGCACCTGACCGGTCAGCTCGGTCGCGTCGCGGATCACCTGCCCGGCCGACGAGCGCGGATGGATCGCGATCACGTCGTTGTCGCGCAGCTGGTAGCTCGGGACGTTGACCCGCCGGCCGTTGACCGTCCAGTGACCGTGCAGGATCAGCTGGCGCGCCTGACGTCTCGAAGCCGCGAACCCCAACCGGACGAGCACGTTGTCGAAGCGGCACTCGAGCATCCGCAGAAGGTTCTCGCCGGTGATGCCCGGCTGCTGGGAGGCCTTCTGGTAGTAGATCCGGAACTGCTTCTCGAGCACGCCGTAGTAGCGCTTGGCCTTCTGCTTCTCCCGCAGCTGCACCCGGTACTCGCTCTGGCGCATCCGTCCCCGCCCGTGCTCGCCGGGCGGATAGGACCGCCGCTCGACGCCGCACTTGTCGGTCAGGCACCGCTCACCCTTCAAAAACAGCTTCTGCCCTTCGCGCCGGCACTGCTTGCACTGGGCACCCGTGTCACGAGCCATTAGACGCGCCTCCGCTTCCGGGGCCGACACCCGTTGTGCGCCTGGGGCGTCACATCCTTCACACCCGTCACCTCCAAACCGGCGGCCTGAAGCGATCGGATCGCGGTCTCGCGTCCGCTTCCCGGGCCCTTGACGAACACCTCGACCCGCTGGAGTCCGTGCTCGATGCCTTTGCGGGCCGCCGCGTCGGCGGTCACCTGGGCCGCGAACGGGGTCGACTTTCGTGAGCCCTTGAAGCCCGCGCCACCGGCCGACTCCCACGCGATCACGTTGCCCTCGCGGTCGGTCAACGACACGATCGTGTTATTGAACGAGGTCTTGATGTGGGCCTGACCGATCGGGATGTTCTTACGGACGCGCCGCCGCCCGCGCTGAGGTCGCCTAGGTGCGGGCATCTACTTCTTGGTCGCCTTCTTCTTGCCGGCGACCTGCATCCGCTTCGGACCCTTGCGCGTGCGCGCGTTGGTCTTGGTGTTCTGACCGTGGACGGGCAGCCCGCGCCGGTGGCGCAGCCCGCGGTAGCAGCCGATCTCCTGCAGGCGCTTGATGTTCTGGGAGCGCTCGCGCCGCAGATCGCCCTCGACCGTGAGGTCCGAGTCGATCGCCTCGCGCAGGCGGATCACCTCTTCCTCGGTCAGGTCGCGCACCTTGCGGTCGGGTTCGATGCCGAGCTCGGCCAGCAGCTTGTTGGAAGTGGAGCGGCCGACCCCGTAGATGTAGGTCAGGCCGATCTCGACTCGCTTGTTGAGCGGGATGTTGACACCCGAGATGCGTGCCATCTCAACCTTGCCTTTGCTTGTGGCGCGGATTCGAGCAGATCACGAGGACCCGCCCGTTCCGGCGGATGATCTTGCACTTCTCGCACATCGGCTTGACCGACGGTCGTACTTTCACGCTCGTAACTCTCTCGATCGCCTGTTTAAAACCAGTAGTTGCCACAACCCGGCTCTGGAGACCGTTTCGGTCGCCGCTACCGCGCTGCAGACACCCACGCGCGCATACCAAATCGCGCTGTGGGCGCAACGGACGATGTTAGCAGGGGGCCGCCGAAGCGCCTTCCGTGGCGGATGGACCGGCTTTCAGGCGGCCGCGCGGCCGCCCTTGACCTCGTGCCAGGGCGTGAGGACCCGCGGACCGGCGGCGGTGACCGCGATCGTGAACTCGAAGTGGGCGGCCAGCGACCCGTCCTGGGAGTAGATCGCCCAGTTGTCCTCGCCCACGCGTACTGCATGGCGGCCGGCGGTGACCATCGGCTCGACGGCCATCACCATCCCATCCTCCAACGGGATGCCGGTGCCCGGCGTGCCGTAGTTGGGGATCTGGGGCTCCTCGTGCATCTCGCGCCCGACCCCGTGGCCGACCAGCGAGCGGACGATCGATAACCCCGCCGCCTCAACATGCTGCTGGACGGCCCATGAAACGTCGCCCAGCCGGTTCCCCACCCGGCATTGCTCGACGGCCAAGAACAGCGACTCCTCGGTCACCTGGAGCAGCTTGGTCGCCACGGGGCTGACCGGACCGACCGGGAAGGTGCGGGCCGCGTCGGCCACCCAGCCGTCGTAGACCACCCCGATGTCCACCGACAGGATGTCCCCGCGCGCGAGCGCATACGGGCCCGGGATGCCGTGGACGATCATCTCGTTCGGCGATGCGCAGATCGAGCCGGGGAAGCCGCGGTAGCCCTTGAAGGCGGGGGTGGCGCCCTGGGAGCGGATGAATTTCTCGGCCGCCTGGTCGAGATCGGCGGTGGTGACGCCGGGCCGGATCTTGCCGGCGAGCAGGTTCATCGTCTTGACCAGGATGGCGCCGGCGGCGGCCATCCGGTCGATCTGCTCCGGTGTCTTCTTGATGATCAAACGTCTTCCTCGAGTCGCAGCGTCGCGATCACGGCGCGGATGTGATCGTGGACCTCGGCGGGACCGCGGGTCCCGTCCACGCGACGCAGGATTCCCGTCTCATCGTAGTAGCCGATCACGGGCTCGGTCTGATCGTGGTAGACCGAGAGGCGCTTCTGCACGACGTCGGGCTTGTCGTCGTCGCGCTGAACCAGGCGAGACCCGTCCTGATCGCAGACGTCGTCGTGCTTGGGCGGGTCGAAGTCGACGTGGTAGTTGTGGCCGGCCTTGACGCAGACCCGCCGTCCGCTCAGGCGCCTGACCACGTCCTCGTCGGGCACGTCGATCAGCAGCACCGCGGTGATCCGCCGGCCAACCTGCGAGAGATGCTTGGAGAGCGCCTCGGCCTGGGGGACCGTGCGGGGAAAGCCATCGAGGATGAACCCGTCCTGGGCGTCCTCCTGCTGCAGACGCTCGTCCGCCATGGCAAGGATCAACTCGTCGGGGACCAGATCGCCGCGGTCCATGTACTCCTTGGCCTTCCGGCCGAGCTCGGTGCCCTCCTTGACGTTGCCCCGGAGCATGTCGCCGGTCGCGATATAGGGCAGCTGGAAATCGGAACGCAGGCGTTCCGCCTGCGTTCCCTTGCCCGCCCCAGGAGGGCCGAACAGGATCAGGTTTATCTCTGACACGAAGGCATCACTGTATCGGGAGCACACGCACGCGCGCGGGAACAAATCGGGCCCGAGTCTCCCCCCGGAGAGTCGGGCCCGAAGGTGTCGGTCGATGCGCAGTGGCGACCTGCGCTGAGCCGACCACCCCCGTGATCTAGCCCAGCGCTTGCCCCATCGGCGGGCGCCCGGGCCGGCTTCCATGCCGACACCCCAAGCGCTGCCTTAAGGTCGCCCCGCTTTCGCCTGCCGCCCCTAGGTCAACCCCCAAGATGGGCCGCAACCCCCATTTGCGCGGCCCATCTGACTGTATGTACGCCCCCTATGCCCCCTGACGGACCTGCGCCCCTGCGCCCCCCTTGATCCGTCCCTTCGTCTGCACACGCTGTTGGCTGATCACGGTCATGCGATGTCCAATAGCTAACTAAACCTCCGAGCCCTTCGCCCCAGGGAAGAACCCCAGTGTTTGCCCCTCAGCCTCACCTGAGCCCCCGAGCCGGGCGACCGAGCTCCGGGCGGCCTCGATGGCAGCCACCAGCTCGATCCACCCATTGAACCGCTGCGAGTTCCGTGCCTCGTTCGAAACGGAGCCGCTGATCGGGTCCGAATCGACCTCGATCGCCAGCTCCAGGTGCGTCGTTGCCCTCTCCACGCCCGATATGTTGACCACGCGGTCCGTTCTTGGCCCCAGGCAACTACCCCAGGATTAGCAATAAATCCAATCTGGGTACATTGCTCTACATGCCGGTGCGGGAGGTGCCCGACAGACGTGGCCGACCCCTGCGCGGAAGCGCGGGGCTCCTGGAGCGCGATTCTCCGCTCCAGGCGATCACGGCTGTCCTCGATGCGCTCGACGCCGGTGCCGGCGGAGCGCTCCTGCTCGAGGGCCATGCCGGGATGGGCAAGACCCGGATGCACGAGGCGGCCCTCGACGACGCCCGGAGGCGCGGTATTCGCGTGCTGCGGGCAGCCGGCGCCGAGCTCGAGCAGAACGTCGCGCTCGGCGTGGCCGGCCAGCTCATCCGGGCCCTGCTGAACGAACTGCCCGACGAGGCCCGCCAGACCTTCCTGGCCGAGGCGCCAGAGCGGGTTCGCTCGCTGGCCAGCCGCCGGATCCAGGAGTTCGGGCCCGACGAGGACCGTGACCTGACCGTCTCGCACGGCCTGTTCGCCGCGGTGGCCGGCGCCGCCGAGACGCGATCCACCCTTGTGGCGATCGACGACCTGCACTGGGCGGACGTCGCCTCGCTCGAGTTCGTCCTCTACGTCCTGCACCGCCTCGATGAGCTGCCGGTCGCGCTGGTGATGACTCGCCGCCCCGATCCAGCCGGCGAGCGCTCCGAAGCCCTCGACCGCATCTCGACCCACCCCCGGGTCGAGCTCGAGAGCCTGACGCCGCTCGGACTCGACGCGGTCGAGGAGCTCGCGCGCGAAGCGCTCGGTGAACGGGCCGATCCCGCCCTGGCCGAGGTCTCACTCGAGGTCACCGGCGGCAACCCGTTCTATCTCCGCGAGCTGCTGATCGCCCTGGGCGAGGATCCCGACGCCTCGGGCGCCGAGCTGACCCGACGTACCCGCGGCCTCGCCCCCGATGCAGTCACCCGGTCGTTGCGGGTGCGGGTCGGCCGGCTGGGCTCGAACGCCGGAGCGCTGGCCCGCTCGGTGGCCATCCTCGGCGCCGACGTCCCGTTGCGGCGCGCGGCGGCCTTGGCCGGGCTGCCGACCCGAGACGCCACCGCCGCCGCCAACGCCCTGGCCGGGGCCGAGGTGCTGCTCGCCCGCGAGCCGCTTCGCTTCGTCCACCCGCTGGTCCAGCACGCGATCGCCCAGGACATCCCGCCGTTCGACTGCGGCAGCCGGCATCTCGACGCCGCGCGGCTGCTCTACGCCGACGGCGCGGACGTCGAGTTGGTCGCGGCCCATCTCCTGCTCGGCCATGCGGGAGGCGATCCCTGGGTGGTCGAGCAGCTCCGGGCCGCCGCCCGCGAGGCTCGGGCCGAGCAGCCGGCGGCGCGCTACCTCCAACGAGCCCTCGACGAGCCGCCGGCGCCCGAGCACCGCCCGGCCGTCCTGGCCGAGCTCGGCGCCGCCGAGGCCGCCCTCGGCCAGGCCGCCGCCGCCGAGCATCTCGCCCAAGCGGCCGCCGCCGCGACCGATCCGCGCCGTCGGGCTGAGCTGATGCTCCAGCTCGGCCGCGCGCTCGACGGCCAGGCGCGGCACGAGGAGGCGGCCCGCGCCTACGACACCGGGCTGGACGAGCTGCCCGCGGAGCCCGCCGACTCCGAGGAACTCGAGCTGCGCGACCAGCTCGAGGCGAGCTTCATCTCGACCGCTTCGATCGTCCCCGACCTCCAGCCGCTGGCGGTCGAGCGTTCGGCCCGGATCATCGAGCACACGGTCAAGGGCCCGCAGACCCACGGACAGCGACTGCTCCTGGCCCAGGCCGCCCTGCACGCCACGACCGCCGGCGAGTCGGCCCACAACGCGGTCGAGCTGGCCGAGCGCGCCTGGGACGGTGGACGGATCCTCGCCGAGGCCAATCCGCAGTGGATCGGGTGGCGGCTGGTCGCGGCGGCCTTCCTGCTCAACGGAGAGCTCGAGAGCGCGCTCGTGGTAGCCGACGCGGCGTTGGCCGACGCCCGGCGTCGCTCCCTGCCGCTGGCCTTCGCCACCGCCAGCTACGTCCGCGGACTGCCGCTGCTCTGGCAGGGGCACGTGACCGCCGCCATGGCCGACCTGGAGCTCGCACGGGACGCCCGCCGCTACGGCTGGCACGAGTTCGCCCGCTCGGCCGCCGCGCACTACGCGCTGTGCCTGATCGAGCGAGGCGAGCTCGACCAGGCAGAGGCGATTCTCGACGAGGACGGGCCGCTGTCCGAGCCGCAGGACCTCGAGGACGTGTTGCGCCTGTACTCGCTGGCCGAGCTGCGCCTGGCCCAGGCCCGGCCACGCGAGGCGCTCGAGGCGGCGCTCACCGTCGGCGAGATCGGCGAGCGCACGGTCCGGTCGCTCGGCTACGCCCCGTGGCGAACCACCGCCGCGCAGGCCGCGCTCGTCCTCGGCGAGCGCGACCGGGCGTGCCAGCTGGCCCGCGAGGATTTCGCCCGGGCGGAGCGCACCGATGTGCTGCACCTGCGGATCCGTGCCCGCCGCGTGCTCGGGCTGGCCGAGGGCGGCAAGAGCGGACTGCGCCGGCTGCGCACCGCCGTGCGGATGGGCGCGGAGGCGCCGCTTCGCCTCGAGACGATCCGCGCCCTGATCGACCTGGGTGCGGCCCTGCGGCGTGAGAACCAGCGCGCCGAGGCGCGCGAATGGCTCGAGCGCGGGGCGGACATGGCCGCCCATGGTGGCGCGGTGGCGCTGAACCGGCGCGCCCGCGTCGAGTTGGCCGCCGCCGGCGCCCGCCCCCGCCGCGAGGCACTGCGGAGCGGGCCGGCGTCGCTGACCCCGTCAGAGCGCCGGATCGCCGAGCTGGCCGCCACCGGTCAGTCGAACCGCGAGATCGCCCAGGCGCTGTTCGTGACGCCCAAGACCGTCGAGTACCACCTGCGCAACACCTATCGCAAGCTCGACATCCAAAACCGCCAGGAGCTTGCCGAAGCGCTCAGCGTGTAACCGGCTGCGGGCGCACCACTCCCGTCAGCCATACGGCGGACCCTATTTCAGGAATCCCTCGTAGTTGCGCATCATCAACTGCGCCTCGAGCTGTTTCATCGTGTCGAGAGCGACGCCGATGACGATCAGGATCGAGGTGCCGCCGAAGAAGAAATTGGCCGACGTCTGGTCGATCAGGATGGTCGGCAGCGCGGCGATCGCGGCCAGGAACAACGCTCCGGGGAAGGTCAGCCTCGCCAGGATGCGATCCAGGAATTCGGCCGTCGGTCTGCCTGGCCTCACTCCCGGGATGAACCCGCCGTACTTGCGGAGGTTCTCGGCCTGGTCGACCGGGTTGAAGGTGACCGCCGTGTAGAAGTAGGTGAACAGGATGATCAGCAGGCTCTCGCCGAGCACGTAGTGCCAGCCCTGCGGATTGAAGAAGTTCTGGACGTCGGTGGCGAAGTTGTTGCGGTTCTGCCCGAGCAGCTGGCCCACCGTGGGCGGGATGGCCATCATGCTGGCGGCGAAGATCACCGGGATCACCCCGGCCATGTTCACCCGCAAGGGCAGATAGGTCTGGCTGCCTTGGGTCATCCTTCGGCCGATCACCCGTTTGGCGTACTGGACCGGAATCCGGCGCTGTCCTTCCTGGACGAACACGATGGCTGCCACGATCCCGATCGCGATGAACGGCATGACCACCTTGAACACCTGGTCGGGGTTGTTCCACCACGACTGCACGCCGTGGGGGACGCGCGCCACGATCGAGGCGAAGATCAGCAGCGAGATCCCGTTGCCGATTCCCCGCTGGGTGATGAGCTCGCCCATCCACATGAGCAGCACGGTGCCGGCGGTGAGCGAGATCACGATCAGGAACACTTTGGCCAGGTTGAAGTTCGGGATCAGCGTCTGGCCAGCCTGGGTCTCGAGGCTCTTGAACAGGAACACGTAGCCGATCGACTGGGCGAAGGCCAAGCCGACCGTGAGGTAGCGCGTGTACTGGGTGATCCGCGCCTGGCCAACCTCGCCCTCCTTGGAGAGCTTCTCGAGCGAGGGGACAACGACCTGCAGCAGCTGCAGGATGATCGAGGCGGTGATGTAGGGCATGATCCCGAGCGCGAACAGCGCGATTCGGGACAGCGCACCGCCCGAGAACAGGTTGAGCAGCCCGAGGACCCCGCTGTTGCCGAGGTTTGAGTGCTGGAGCTGGTTGACCGCCGAGGCGCTGATGCCCGGCGCGGGGATGTGGGTGCCCAGGCGGTAGAGCGCGAGGATCGCCGCCGTGAACAGCACCTTATTGCGGATCTCGCCCACCCGGAACGCGCCGAGGATGGTGGAGATCACTTCGGGAGGCCTCCGCCTTCTGCTTCGACGATCAGCTGGGTGGTTCCACCGGCCGCCTCGATCCGCTCCTTCGCCGCGCCGCTGAACCCGTGGGCGTGGACGGTGAGCGGCTTGGACAGCTCGCCTTTGGCCAGGATCTTGACCGGGATGCCCTTCTTGGTGGCCAGGCCGTGCGCGTGCAGCGCCTCGAGCGTCACCGCGTCACCGGACTCGAAGCGCGCCTCGAGGTCGCCCAGGTTGACCGGCTGGGTGTGGGTCCGGAACGGCTCGAACGGCATCGACTTCTTCATGTGCGGGCCGCGCAGCTTGCGCATCCGCATGTGAATCGGGTTCTGGCCGCCCTCGAAGCGGGCGCGACGCTTGGCGCCCGAGCGCGAGCCCCAGCCCTTCTGACCCCGACCCGAGGTCTTGCCGGTGCCCGACCCCTCGCCGCGTCCGACGCGCTTGCGCGGCCGCCGCGACCCGGGCGCGGGCTTCAAGTTGTGGAGCCCGATCCGCTCCTCGGCGACATCGTCTTCGCGACGCTCAGCCATTCGAACCCTCCGAGGAGACCTCGACCAGGTGTGCGACCTTGGCGATCATCCCGCGGATCTGCGGCGTGTCCTCGTGCTCGACCGAGTGGCCGATCCGCCGCAAGCCAAGTGAGCGCAGCGTGTCCCGCTGGCGCTGATCGCAGCCGTTGCGCGACCGTCGCTGGATCACGACGAGCTTGCTCATGCCTCGGACTCCTCGGCCCCCGATGCACTGTCGCCATTCGAGTTCGCCGCAGCACCCGAAATCGTCTCGGATGCGACCTCCGGCTCCGACGAGGTGAGCCCGAGTACCTGGTTGACCGACAGGCCGCGGATCTCCGCGACCTCGTCCGGCGTGCGCAAAGACTGCAACCCGGCCATCGTGGCCTTGACCAGGTTGATCGGGTTCTGGGAGCCCAGCGACTTGGACAGGATGTCGTGAATCCCGGCCAGCTCCAGGACGGCGCGCACGCCGCCGCCGGCGATCACGCCGGTTCCGGGGGCGGCCGGCTTCAAGAAGACGCGTCCGGCCCCGAAGACGCCGGTCGTCGTGTGGGTGATCGTCGAGCCGTGCTTGGGCACGCGATAAAGGTTCTTCTTGGCCCGCTCGACGCCCTTCTGGATCGCCACGGGCACCTCGTTGGCCTTGCCGTAGCCGATCCCGACGACCTCGCGCTCGTCGCCCACCACGACCAGCGCGGTGAATGAAAAGCGCCGGCCGCCCTTGACCACCTTGGCCACGCGGTTGATCTCGACCACGCGCTCCTGGAGGTCGAGCCCTGATGAGGAGACACTTCGATCGCGTAGGCCAGGCATGGGCAGATCAGGTTAGCGGGCCTAGAAGGTCAGCCCGCCCTCACGGGCTCCGTCGGCGAGCGCCTTCACGCGCCCGTGATACTGGTAGCCGCCCCGGTCGAACACCGCGGTCTCGACGCCGGCGGCTCGAGCCCGCTCGGCCAGCAGCGCACCGGCGCGGGTGGCCTGCTCCATGCGGCCGAGGCCGCGGAGCTCGGACTCCGTCCAGTTGACCGAGGCCAGCGTGCGCCCGCTGTCGTCGTCGATGAGCTGGGCGAAGATGCCGCGATTGGAGCGGAACACCGAGATCCGGGGACGCTCAGCGGTGCCGCGGATCTTGGCCCGGACACGCCGGCGGCGCCTGAGTCGCTGAGCGGGCCTGGTGAGAACGGTCATGCGCGCTTACCGACCTTCCGGGCCACGTACTCGCCCTCGTAGCGGATCCCCTTGCCCTTGTAGGGCTCGGGCTTGCGCTGCTTGCGGATCAGCGCGGCGATCTCTCCGACCTGCTGCTTGGAGGCGCCCCGGACCGTGATCCGGGTGGGCTGCGGAACCTCGAACTCGATCCCATCGGGGGCCTTGATCGAGACCGGGTGCGAGTAGCCGAGGGCGAGCTCGAGGTCGCGGCCGCGCAGCTGCGCGCGGTAGCCGACGCCCTGGATCTCCAGTCGCTTCTCGAACCCCGCGGTCACGCCCTGGACCATGTTGGCCACCAGCGTGCGAGTGAGTCCGTGCAGCGCGCGATGCTCGCCACGGTCCGTCGGCCGCGTGACCACGATCTGATCCTCGACATGCTCGACCTTGATGTCGCGGTTCACGCGCTCGGACAGCTCGCCGCGCGGGCCGTTCACGCGAACGATCTCGGGCTCGATCGACACGGTGACGCCGGCCGGTACGGGGATGGGTTGTCTGCCGATGCGGGACATAGCTCACGTCACGGTCTACCAGACCCGCGCCACCACTTCGCCGCCGACGCCCTCGTTGCGGGCCTCGTGGCCGGTCATGAGCCCCTTGGAGGTCGACATGATCGCGGTGCCCATGCCGCCCTGAATCCGCGGGATGTGGGCGTGGTCGACGTAGGTGCGCTGCCCGGGACGCGACACCCGCTGGAGCCCGGTGATCACCGGCTTGCGCGCCTGCGTGTACTTGAGCGTGATGGTCAACACCTCGCCGGGCCGGCCCTCGGCCGCGTCGTTGACCTCGAAGGCCTCGATGTAGCCCTGCTCGTGCAGGATCCGGGCGATCTCCCGCCCCAGCTTGGAGGACGGGATGCGCACGTCGTGGTGCTGCGCCGCCGCCGCGTTGCGGATCCGCGTCAGGAGGTCGGCGATCGGGTCGGTCATCGTCATGGCGTCACCAGCTCGACTTGGTCATGCCGGGGATGTAGCCGTTGTGCGCGAGCTCGCGCAGGCAGATCCGGCACAGGCCGAACTTGCGGTACACGGCGCGGGCCCGGCCGCAGCGGCGGCAGCGGGTGTAGGCGCGCGTCTTGTACTTGGCGGGACGCTGCTGACGGACACGCTGTGAAGTCTTGGCCATGGGCTCCTTCTACGCTACGCGGCCGCCGCCTCCGGGCGGCCCTCTTTGGAAAATGGCATCCCGAGCGCCTCGAGCAGCGCGAACGCCTCGTCGTCGCTCTGGGCGGTCGTGGTGATCGTGATGTCCAGGCCGCGGACCTGGTCCACCTCGTCGTAGTCGATCTCGGGGAAGATGATCTGCTCGCGCACGCCCATCGAGTAGTTCCCGCGGCTGTCGAACGAGCGCGGGTTCAGACCGCGGAAGTCGCGGATTCGCGGGATCGCCACCGACATCAGCCGGTCGAGGAACTCGTAGGCACGCGCGCCGCGGAGCGTCACCGCGACCCCGACCGGCATGCCCTCGCGCACCTTGAACTGCGCAATCGATTTGCGCGCCCGGCGCACGTTCGGCTTCTGCCCGGTGATCGTGCCCAGCTGCTCTGAGGCCGCGTCGAGCATCTTGGAGTCCTGCTTAGCGTCGCCGACGCCCATGTTCACGGTCACCTTGGTGATCCGGGGAGCACGCATCGGCGTGGAGTAGCCGAAGCGCTCGGTCAGCGCCGGAAGGATCTCCTCGCGATATCGGGTCTGCAGTCTCGCTTCAGGCATAACTAAGTCCTCAGTCCACCCTCGTTCCGCTCCGCCGCGCGATCCGGAAGCGCTTGCCGTCGTGGAGCTCGATTCCCACGCGCGTCGGCTTGTTGTCACCGGGGTCGACCAGCATCACGTTGGAGACGTGGATCGGCCCCTCCTTCTCGATCACCCCGCCGACCGCCTCGGCCCGCTGGGCGCCGCCCACCTGACGGGGGCGCTGGTGGCGCTTGACGATGTTCAGGCCCTCGACGTACACACGGTCCTTCTTGGGCTCGACCCGCAGGATCCGGCCGCGCTTACCCCGGTCCTTGCCGCCGACGACGATCACCTCGTCACCTTGCTTCAGTCGGGCGGGCATTCGCTAGAGCACCTCCGGGGCGAGAGACACGATCCTCATGAAGTTGCGTTCGCGCAGCTCGCGGGCCACCGGGCCGAAGATGCGCGTGCCTCGCGGGTTGTTCTGGTTGTCGATCAGCACCGCGGCGTTCTCGTCGAAGGCGATGTAGGTGCCGTCCTCGCGGCCGTAGGCCTTACGGGTACGCACGACCACGGCGGTGACCACCTCGCCCTTCTTGACCGACCCCTGGGGCGTGGCCTGCTTGACCGTGGCCGTGACGATGTCGCCCACACCCGCGTAGCGCCGGCGATGCCCGCCGCGCACGCGGATGACCAGGATCTCGCGCGCCCCGGTGTTGTCGGCCACGCGCAGGCGTGTCTCGTTCTGGATCACGCTACTGCGCCCTCTCCACTACTTCGACCAGCCGCCAGCGCTTCAGGCGCGACAGCGGCCGGGACTCGCGCACGATCACGGTGTCGCCGATATGCGCGTCGTTTGACTCGTCGTGGGCGTGCAGCGTGCTCGAGACGCGAACGATCTTCGCGTAGCGGCGGTGCCGGCGGCTCACGTCGATCCGCACGGTGATGGTCTTGTCGGCCTTGTCGGACACGACCACGCCCTGGCGGGTCTTCTGCCGGCCGGGGCCGTGCTCACGCGGCGGGGTGGTCTGGGGTTCGGTCCCCGCGCGCGCGGCCCGCGCCTTCTCCCGGGAGCGGGTGCGCTCGACACGCCGGGCGGAGGCCTTCTGGGCCCGCTCGGCCACTCGGTCGGCATGCCGTTCCTCGGGCGTGCGTGGCGTGCGCGCCTTGGTCTGCGCGGCCTTTGCCGCACGCGCGCGCCGGCGCCGCTCCTTGGGGGCGACGACCTCGGCCGGCTGGCGCGGGGCCGCCGCGGCCTCGGGCGCAGCCTCCGCGGCGGGGGCGGTCTCCTCGGCCGGGGCCTCTTCCGGGGTCTCGGGCTCGTTGTTCTCTGTCTCAGCCATTGCCGTTCAGTTCTCGTTCACGTTGGATGGTGAGCGCCCGCGCGATCTCGCGCTTGGCGCGTCTCAGGCCGGCGGTGTTCTCGAGCTCGGACGTGGCGTGCTGGAAGCGCAGCCCGAAGAGCTCACGCCGCGCGGTCTGAATGTGCTCGCGCAGCTCGTTGTCGCTCAGGTCACGCAGGTCGGAAGACCTCACCGCAGATCACCCGTCCTCTCGCATGACGAACTTCGTGCGCACGGCCAGCTTGTGGCCGGCCAGTCGCATCGCCTCGCGGGCCAGCGGCTCGGGCACCCCGGCGAGCTCGAACATCACTCGGCCGGGCTTGACCACCGCGACCCAGCCCTCGGGCGATCCCTTGCCGGATCCCATGCGGGTCTCGGCCGGCTTCTTGGTGTAGGACTTGTCCGGATAGACGTTGATCCACACCTTGCCGCCGCGCTTGATCTTGCGGGTCATCGCGATACGAGCGGCCTCGATCTGACGGTTGGTCAGCCAGCCGGCGTCGAGCGCCTTCAGGCCGTACTCGCCGAACTGGACCTTGTTCTGCCCGCGCGAGAGCCCGGCACGGCGCCCGCGATGGACCTTACGGTGCTTGACGCGCTTGGGAGCCAGCATCAGCTGCCACCACCCTGCTGGCCGCCACCGCCGCCGCCACCGCCGCCGCCGCGTTGACCGCCGCCACCGCCACCGCCACCGCCACCGCCGCCGCTGCCGCCGCCGGCCGCCACCGCCACCGCCACCGCCGCGCGGACCGCGACCGCCGCCACCGGGACCCCCGCTCCGACCGCCGCCCGGGCCGCCGACCGCGACCGGGACCGCCGGGACCGCCACCGCGACCGCCGCCGGGGCCGCCACCGCGACCGGGACCACCGGGACCGCCGCCGCGACCACGTCCGCCTGGGCCACCCGGGCCACCGGGACCGCCACCGCGACCGCCAGGACCACCGCCGCGACCGCCGCCGCCGCGGCCACCGCCGCCGCGACCGTCACGGCCACCGCGCCCGCCGCGGCCGTCGCGCTCCTGCTGCTGCGGAGGGGGCTCGTCCATGATCGTCAGGTCGGCGCCGGTGTAGCCCTCGGGCATGATCTCGCCCTTGTTGATCCAGCACTTGACGCCGATCCGGCCGAACGTGGTGCGGGCCTCGTGGAAGCCGTAGTCGATGTCGGCGCGCAGGGTATGCAGCGGTACGCGGCCGTCCGAGTAGCCCTCGGTGCGGGCCATCTCGGCGCCGCCCAGGCGACCGGAGACCTGGACCTTGACGCCCTTGGCGCCGGAGCGCATCGCGCTGGTCAGCGCGCGCTTCATCGCCCGGCGAAAGGCCACGCGGTTCTGGAGCTGCTCGGCGATCGACTGGGCGACCAGGCGCGCGTCGAGCTCGGGGCGCTTGATCTCGAGGATGTTGACCTTGACCTGCTTGCCGGTGATCCGGTGCAGGTCGCGACGCAGCTGGTCGACCTCGGAGCCGGACTTGCCGATCACGATGCCGGGCCGGGCCGTGTGGATGTTGACCTCGACCTCGTTCTGGTTCTTGCGGATCGTGATGTCCGATAGTCCGGCGTGCGAAAGCCGCCCGACGATGTGCTCGCGGATCTGCGTGTCCTCGTGCAGGTAGTCCGAGAACGCCCGCTCGTTGAACCAGTTCGACTTCCAGTCGTGGATGTAGCCCACGCGGAGCGACTCGGGATGAACTTTTTGACCCATATCTAGTGACTAATCCTTCGGCGTGAGCAAGATCGTGAGGTGGCTGGTGCGCTTGCGGATCCTCGTCGCGCGGCCCATCGCGCGGGGCCGGAAGCGCCTGATCGTGGGGCCCTCGTCAGCGTGGACCGCCTTGATCACCAGGTCCTCGCCCACGAGCTCGTGGTTGTTCTCCGCGTTGGCCACCGCGGACTCGAGCAGCTTGCTCCAGTCCCGCGCCACCGCACGCGAGGTGTGAGCGAGGATAGCTCGCGCTTCCTCGACGCTCTTCCCCCTTATGTGGTCGCACACCAGGCGCGCCTTCCGCGCCGATGACCGCACGTACTTCGCCTGCGCCCGGACCACCACATCACGCCGCTCCCCGCGCTGTCCGCGGCGACGACGGGCGGGCGCGGCTGCGGGCGTTGACGCCGCGGGCTCCGGCTCCTCTGCGGTCTCGGCTCCGGCGCGGCGGCGACGCCTGCCCGGCGCAGGGGCCTCCTCAGCTTCGGGCCCCTCATCACCTTCGTCCACCGAGTCGTCCTCTGCCTCACCCTCGGCTTCGGCGTCCGCCTCCAGCATCACGTCCGCGGCGGCCTCCTCGGCCTCGACGTCCTCCGGAGTCGCTTCGACGACGTCCTCGGTCTCGGGGGAAGCGTCAGCGTCAGCTTCCCCTCGCGTGGCTTCGGACTCCGACTCCGCCTCGGACTCCGGGCGCGGGGAAGCGGCTGCAGGCGCGTCCTCCGAAACCGGCTTCTTCCGAGTCCGACGACGCTTCGGCTTCTCGGTCTCTGGAGTCTCTTCCGAATCCGAAGTGCTCATCGTCTCTTACCGGTCCCCGCATGTCCGCGATACAGCCGCGTGGGCGCGAACTCTCCGAGCTTGTGGCCGACCATCGACTCGGTGACGAACACCGGCACATGCTTGCGGCCGTCGTGCACCGCGATGGTGTGACCGACCATCTCGGGAAAGATCGTCGACGCGCGCGACCAGGTGCGCAACATGCGCTTCTCGCCCGAGCTGTTCATGGCTTCGATCCGCGTCATCAGCCGCTCCTGGACGTACGGCCCCTTCTTACTCGAGCGACTCATCGCTTCTTGCCTCTCCTCCGTCCGCGCACGATCAACTTGTCAGATGCCTTGCCCTTGGGCCGGGTGCGGTAGCCGAGCGTCGGCACGCCCCACGGGGTGACCGGGTGGCGACCCGGCGTGGTCGAGCCCTCGCCGCCACCGTGCGGGTGGTCGACCGGGTTCATCGCGGTGCCGCGCGTCTGCGGGCGCACGCCCATGTGCCGCTTGCGACCGGCCTTGCCGATCGACACGTTCTGGTGGTCGGTGTTGCCGATCGTGCCGACCGTGGCGCGGCACTCGGCCCGGACCATCCGCATCTCGCCCGAGGGCAGACGCAGGGTTACGTAGTCCCCTTCCTTGGCCAGCAGCTGCACGCCGGCGCCGGCCGCGCGCGCCATCTGACCGCCGCGCCCGGGAGCCAGCTCGACGTTGTGGACCACGGTGCCGGCCGGCATGTTGCCGAGCGGCAGGCTGTTGCCCACGCGGATCTCGGCCCGCTCTCCGGACTGCACGCTCATCCCCACGCGCAGGCGCTGCGGGGCGAGGATGTAGCGCTTCTCGCCGTCGGCGTAGTGCAGCAGCGCGATGTAGGCCGAGCGGTTGGGGTCGTACTCGATGTGCGCCACCTTGGCCGGAATCCCGTCCTTGCGGCGCTTGAAGTCGATCTTGCGGTACAGGCGCTTGGCGCCGCCGCCCCGGTGGCGCGAGGTCTTGCGCCCGTACGAGTTGCGCCCGCCGGACTTCTTGAGCCCCTCGACCAGTGACTTCTCGGGCGAGGACCGGGTGATCTCGGCGTAGTCGGGATAGGTGACGAAGCGGCGACCCGCGGAAGTTGGCTTTGGCTTACGAATCGGCATCGGCTGCTCCTGTTACTCCCCGGTCTCCAGGCCGCCGAAGATCGGAATCGTCTGGCCCTCGCGCACCTGCACGATCGCCTTCTTCCACTGACGGGTGCGACCCGCGGTCTGCCCGCGCCGCTTGGGCTTGGAGTGCACGTGCGCGGTGCGCACCTCGAGCACGTTGACGTCGAACAGCTGCTCGATGGCCTGGCGGATCTGGGTCTTGTGGGCCCGGTCGTTCACCCGGAAGGTGTACTTTCCGGCCTCGGCGAGGGCGAACGTCTTCTCGGACAGCACCGGGCGGATGATCACCTGCGTGGGGTCCATCAGGCGGCCTCCTCCTCTGACGCGGAATCCGCTTCACCGGCGCCGGCGCGCGCCTGCAGCGCCTGGAGAGCCGACTCGGATATCAGCAGCGACGCGGCGCCGACGATGTCGGCCACACCGGCGTCCTGCACCGGCATCGCCTCGACCCGGGCCAGGTTGCGGAACGACTTCCCGGCTGCCGCCTCTTCGTCCGCCAGAATGACCAGCGTGGGGAGAGGTGCGCCCCAGCCCTCCAGGAGCTCGACCGCCTGCTTGGTCGAGGGCGCGTCGAACGATCCCGGGTCGAACACGGCGAGCGACTCGCGCTGGGCGTGCAGCGAGAGCACGCTGCGCAGCGCCGCCCGGCGCGCCTTGCGGTTGACCTTGACCGTGTAGCGCCGCGGGGTGGGCCCGAACACGGTGCCGCCGCCGGTCCACACCGGCGAGCGCGAGGACCCGGCGCGGGCGCGCCCGGTGCCCTTCTGGCGCCACGGCTTGGCGCCTCCGCCGGACACCTCACCGCGCGTCTTGGTCGACGCCGTGCCGTGCCGGCGCGCGTTCAGCTCGGCGCGCACGGCCTCGTGGACGAGAGGCATGTTGAACGGGGCCTCGAACGCGACCGGATCGAGCGTGACGGTCCCGGAGCCACCGAGCCGCGAGGCTGTCCTAGCCATCGGTCCGCACCTCCACCGTCCCGCCGCGGGGGCCGGGCACGGCACCCCGCACCAGCAGCAGGTTCTGGCCGGGGATGACCTCGACCACGGTCAGGCCGCGCTGGGTGATCCGGCCGCCGCCCATCCGGCCGGGGCCGCGCAGTCCCTTGAACACGCGTGAGGGTGTCGCCGACGCCCCGATCGAGCCGGGGGCCCGGACGTTGTGAGAGCCGTGCGACTTCGGACCGCTCGAGAAGTTGTGGCGCTTGATCGTGCCCTGGAAGCCCTTGCCCTTGGTCTTGCCCGAGATCTTGATCTTGTCCCCGGGGGAGAACGCGTCGGCGGTGACGGTCTGGCCGACCAGCAGCTCACCGGCCTCGTCGCGGAACTCGACCAGGTGCCGGTGCGCGGACGCATCGGCCTTCTTCAGATGCCCGAGCTCGGGCTTGGTGAGCGACTTCTCCTTGCAGGCGCCGAACGCGAGCTGGACCGCCTCGTAGCCGTCGCGGTCGACGGTCCGGATCGCGGTCACCGGGCACGGGCCGGCTTCCAGCACCGTCACGCGCTCGACGCGACCATCGTCGAGGAAGCGCTGGGTCATGCCGAGTTTCCGAGCCAGGATCGCCGCCATCACATCACCTCAGGACGCAAGCCGGATCTCGATGTCCACGCCGGCCGGGAGATGATCGAGTCGCTGGAGCGAGTCGACCGTCTTCGGGGTGGGCTGGTGGATGTCGATCAGCCGCTTGTGGGTGCGGATCTCGAAGTGCTCTCGCGAGTCCTTGTCCTTGAACGGCGAGCGGATCACGCAGTAGACGTTCTTCTCGGTAGGCAGCGGCACGGGACCGGAGACGGTCGCGCCGGTGCGCGTGGCCGTCTCGACGATCTCCTTAGCCGCCGTTTCGATCGCCGTGTGGTCGTAGGACTTCAGGCGGATGCGAATCTTGTTTTGGGCAATCGTTGCCAAAGCTTCTCCACGCACGAAGGCGAGCCCCGGACTCCGGGGCCCACCCCCATGAAGGTCGTATCTGACACTAAAAAGGCGGCGGGGCCATCAGGCCCCGCCGCCTCATCAACTTATTCGATTACTTCGGAGACGACCCCCGAGCCGACCGTGCGGCCGCCCTCGCGGATCGCGAACCGCAGACCCTGGTCCATGGCGATCGGCTGAATCAGCTCGATCTCCATCTGGACGTTGTCGCCGGGCATGACCATCTCGGTGCCCTCGGGCAGCCTCGCCACGCCGGTGACGTCGGTGGTGCGGAAATAGAACTGCGGCCGATAGCCCGTGAAGAACGGCGTGTGACGGCCGCCCTCCTCCTTCTTCAGGATGTAGACCTCGGACTTGAACTTGGTGTGCGGCGTGATCGAGCCGGGCTTGCAGAGCACCTGGCCGCGCTCGATCTCGTCGCGCTTGGTGCCACGCAGCAGGCAGCCCGCGTTGTCGCCCGCCTGACCCTGATCGAGGTTCTTCTTGAACATCTCGACGCCGGTCACCACGGTCGACGTGGTGGGCCTGATGCCGACGATCTCGACCGTCTCACCGGTCTTGATGATCCCGCTCTCGATCCGGCCCGTGGCTACCGTCCCGCGGCCGGTGATCGAGAACACGTCCTCGACCGGCATCAGGAACGGCTTGTCGA
Organism: uncultured Solirubrobacterales bacterium; assembly: GCA_963834675.1. Classification (GTDB taxonomy): domain Bacteria; phylum Actinomycetota; class Thermoleophilia; order Solirubrobacterales; family Solirubrobacteraceae; genus Palsa-465. The sequence continues at coordinate 185,049 of CAWICS010000003.1, read as the reverse complement.
GATCGCGCACGGGCTCTGGGATGTAGCTGTCCAGTGCCTCGGCGAGCTCGAGGATCTTGGCCTCGTACTCCTCGTCACCCTCGAGCGCCTTGAGCGCCGAGCCGGCCACGAACGGAATGTCGTCGCCCGGGAAGTCGTACTCGGAGAGCAGGTCGCGGATCTCGACCTCGACGAGCTCGAGGAGCTCTTCGTCGTCGACCATGTCGACCTTGTTGAGGAACACGACGATGTAGGGCACGCCCACCTGACGGGCGAGCAGGATGTGCTCACGCGTCTGGGGCATCGCGCCGTCCGCCGCCGAGACGACCAGGATCGCGCCATCCATCTGGGCCGCGCCGGTGATCATGTTCTTGACGTAATCGGCGTGCCCCGGACAGTCGACGTGCGCATAGTGCCGGTTGGGCGTCTGGTACTCGACATGGGAAGTCGCGATGGTGATGCCGCGAGCCTTCTCTTCCGGAGCGTTGTCGATCGATTCGAACGACCGCACCTCGGTGCCGCCGAACTTTTCGTTCAGCACCTTCGTGATGGCCGCGGTCAGCGTCGTCTTGCCATGGTCGATGTGACCGATGGTGCCGACGTTGACATGGGGCTTATCGCGCTCGAACTTGGCTTTCGCCACTTTGGTTTCGCTCCTTCTATTTCAGTCGCTTCAGTTCGTCTACGGACGAACTTACGCAGGATATAAATTCGCGCCGTCTGCTGCTGCAAGGCATCAAGCGGCCGCCTGGGCTTGGTCGCCGACTACACGCTCGGCGATGTTAGGGGGAACTTCGTCATAGCGCTCGAACTGCATCGTGTAGGTGGCGCGGCCCTGGGTGTTGGACCGCACGTCGGTCGCGTATCCGAACATCTCCGCGAGCGGCACGAAGGCGCTGATCACCTGCGCGTTGCCGCGCTGCTCCATGCCCTGAACGTGCCCGCGCCGGCGGTTCAGATCGCCGATCACGTCGCCCATGAACTCCTCGGGCGTGACCACCTCGACCGCGAAGATCGGCTCGAGCAGGATCGGCTTGGCCCGCGTCACCGCCGCCTTCAGCGCCAGCGAACCGGCCACTTTGAAGGCCAGCTCCGAGGAGTCGGTCTCGTGGTACTTGCCGTCGGTCAGCGTGACCCGCACGTCGACCATCGGATAGCCCGCGCGCGGCCCGTTCTCCAGCGCTTCCTCGACGCCCTTCTCGACGGCCGGTATGAACTCCGTCGGGATAGACCCGCCCTTGACCTTGTTGACGAAGTCGAATCCCTCGCCCGGCGCCGGCTCGACGTCGACGTAGACGATTCCGTACTGACCGGCGCCACCGGTCTGCCGGACGAAGCGTCCCTCGACCTTCTCGGCCGTGCCCTTGATCGTCTCGCGATAGGAGACCTGGGGCCGGCCGACGTTGGCGTCGACCTTGTACTCGCGGAGCATCCGGTCGACCAGCACCTCGAGATGCAGCTCGCCCATTCCTGAGATCTCGGTCTGGCCGGTCTCCTCGTTGGTCCGGACCTGGAAGGTCGGGTCCTCCTCGGCCAGGCGCGCGAGCGCGGTGGCCATCTTCTCCTGGTCGGCCTTGGTCTTCGGCTCGATGGCCACCTTGATCACGGGCTCGGGGAACTCGATCGTCTCGAGCTTGATCGGCCTGTCGGGTGCGGCCAGCGTGTCGCCGGTCACGACCTGCTTGATGCCGACCGCGGCCGCGATGTCGCCGGCGTGGATGTCCTTGACCTCCTCGCGCTCGTTGGCGTGCATCATCAGGATGCGCCCGATGCGCTCGGTCCGGCCGGTGTTGACGTTGAGGATGCGCGAGCCGGCCTCGAGCTGGCCGGAGTACACGCGGAAGTAGGTGAGCTTCCCGACGTAGGGGTCGGCCATGATCTTGAAGGCCAGCGCCGCGAACGGCTCGTCGTCGGACGCATCGCGATGCGCCGACTGCTCGTCGCCGTTGCTCGAGCCCTTGGCCGGCTCGACGCCCTCCACCGGCGGCACGTCGAGCGGGCTCGGCAGGTAGTCGAGCACCGCGTCGAGCAGCACCTGTACGCCCTTGTTCTTGAAGCTTGAGCCGCAGAGCACCGGGGTGATCTGGATCGCCAGCGTGGCCTTGCGGATCGCCTCCTTGAGGCGATCGGGCGAGATCTCCTGCTCCTCGAGGATCATCTCGGTGAGCTCGTCGTCGTGGTGGGAGACCTCGTCGAGCAGGTGCTCGCGCGCGGCCGCGGCGGCGTCGGCCATGTCCGCGGGAATGTCGATGATCTCCTGCTCCTTGCCGAGCTCGTCCTTGTAGACGATCGCCTTCATCCCGATCAGATCGATGATCCCTCGGAAGTCGGCCTCGGCGCCGATCGGCAGCTGGACAGGCACGGGGTTGGCGCCCAGGCGGTCGATCATGGTCTGCACGCCGCGGTCGAAGTCGGCGCCGATGCGGTCCATCTTGTTGATGTAGGCGATCCGCGGCACGTGGTACTTGTCGGCCTGGCGCCACACGGTCTCTGACTGCGGCTCGACGCCGGCCACCGAATCGAACAGCGCGATCGCGCCGTCGAGCACGCGCAGGGAGCGCTCCACCTCGACGGTGAAGTCGACGTGCCCGGGCGTGTCGATGATGTTGATGCGGTGGTCCTTCCACTCACAGGTGGTGGCGGCGGAGGTGATCGTGATGCCACGCTCCTGCTCCTGGGCCATCCAGTCCATGACGGCCGCGCCCTCGTGAACCTCCCCCATCTTGTAGGTCCGACCGGTGTAATAGAGGATGCGCTCAGTCGTCGTCGTCTTACCGGCGTCGATGTGGGCCATGATGCCGATGTTGCGAATCTTTTCGAGAGGGAACGTGCGAGGCATGTTTGTCAGGTATTCGGGGCTGCGGGTTGTCAGTCGCCGTGGGCCAGATTGCACCGGTTTTCCGGGTCAAACCTGCGGACATGAAAAAGGGCCCATCGGGCCCATTCACGACGCGGGTGTCGGGAAAGGGCAGGTGTCTATCTGGTGGACGACTCCATTACAGGGATCCTGCGTCCCCGGGAGTGAGCGCGGATGAACGCCCCACCCGAGGCAAACAGCGAATATAGCAGAGGGTCTGGGGCTTCCGGGCGCCTTCTGCTGCCGCGCTGGCAGTCCTCCTCGACGCCCGCCTCGCCCGGCTCCGAAGCCGCCTCCTCAGCGCGCCTCGCGCTCGCTCTGGCCGCCCTGCTCGGGGCCGTGCTCGTGCTTGTCGCGCAGTTCACAGCGCTCTATCACCTGCACTCGGCGACCAGCTCGGCGGCCATCAAGTCCGTCGGCACCGGCGGCAACCACGCCTGGGCGCCGATCCCGCTCGCCCTGGCCGCGCTCGTGCTTGCCTACGCGGTGTACCGCCACGGCAGCCGAGTGGCGCTGGCCGGGCTGGTCGCGCTCGGCGTGGCCACCCTGCTCATCGCGCTGATCGGCGACCTGCCCGACGCCCACTCCAGCGGCCTGGTCGGCTCGAGCGCCAGCGGCTACGTCCAGGCCACCGCCAGCCCGAGCGCCGGCCTGTACATGGAGACGCTCGGCGCGGTCCTCCTGATCGTCGCCGGCGGCCTAGGCCTGCTGATGGCGGCGCCACAAATCGGGCCCCGCAAAAGCTAAAACGCGAGGGCTGCCCACCACACGGGACCGGGGGCTGCAGTGAGACAACCCTCGCGTTTTCCAAGACTAACGTTCTATTGCTCAACGGTCGCAGTCCAATCAGGCTCATGTCAGGATGCCGACCACATTCCGGGCAAACGGCTAAGTAATTGCTTAGTCACAATCCGCCCGCTCCGGCCCGCTAGCTGTTACCCAAGCCCAGCAATCGCCCAGCTGCGTAGGGCGGCAGTCCCTCCTGGGGCGCCTCGAGGAACCCGCGCGCAGCGACCAAGAATCACCCACCCCCCGGCGCCCCAGAGGGACTGTCACCGAAGCAGGCAGCTACCAGCGATAGTGAGCGAAGGCCTTATTCGCTTGCGCCATGCGGTACACGTCGTCCTTGCGCTTGTACGCGGCGCCCTGCTGCTGGGTGGCGTCGAGAAGCTCGTGGGCGAGCCGCTGGGCCATCGTCTTCTCGCGCCGCTGGCGGGCGTAGCCGACGAGCCAGCGGACGGCCAGGGTGCGGGCGCGGCGCGCGGGCACCTCGACCGGTACCTGGTAGGTGGCGCCACCGACCCGGCGCGACTTGACCTCGAGTACGGGCGTCAAAGCCTTGACCCCGGCCTCGAGCTGCTCGACCGGGTTCTTGCCGGAGCGTTCGCCGAGGATGGCCAGCGCGTCGTAGACGATCTGCTCGGCCACCGACTTCTTGCCGTCCAGCATGACCTTGTTGATCACCTGCTGGACCAGGCGGTTGCGGTGGACCGGATCGGGCTCGACCGGTCGGATCTGAGCTGCGGCGCGGCGGGGCATCAGTGGACCACTTACTTCGCCTTCACGCCGTACTGCGAGCGGGCCTTCTTGCGGTCGCCGACGCCGGCGGCGTCGAGCGTGCCGCGGATCACCTTGTAGCGGAAGCCCGGCAGGTCCTTGACGCGGCCGCCGCGGACCAGCACCACCGAGTGCTCCTGCAGATTGTGGCCCTCGCCGGGGATGTAGGCCCCGACCTCCATGCCATTGGTCAGCCGCACGCGGGCGACCTTGCGCAGGGCCGAGTTCGGCTTCTTCGGCGTCGTCGTATACACGCGGGTGCACACGCCGCGACGCTGCGGCGCCGCGACCTTCTTCTTGCGGCCCTTACCGGACTTCAGGCCTGGCGTGGCGAGCTTTTTCTTGGGCGGCGTGCGGCCCTTGCGGATCAATTGGCTGGTAGTCGGCATGCGGCCGCTAGCGTAGCAGGGGCACCGATTCGGACTGTGTCGATCGTGTGGCGGGGTAATAGCTCCGCGATGAGACTGCGATTCCCCGGCGCCAGGACGGTCCTCGTGGGCACGCGGATCGTCTGGGGAGCGGTGCTTCTGGCCTCGCCGGGCCGGGTGCTCGCCGGATGCCCCGACCCCGTGCCGGAATACGCCCATGTCGCCGTGCGAGTGCTCGGCGCACGGCAACTCGTCGAGGGGGCGGTGCTCGCGCGCCACCCCTGCCGCCCCCCGCCCGAGTGGTCGATCGGCGTGGACGCCCTCCACGCCCTGAGCATGCTCGCGCTCGCTGCCGCGCGGCCCGGCCTTCGCCCTGCCGCCCTGCGCAGCGCCGCCGGCGCGCTGACCTTGACGGCGCTTTCTGCCTACGAACGCTGAGTTACCGCCTCGGAGCGATCGCTCAGGAGCGCAGAAGCCGAGCCGCCGCTGCGCCGGCCGCCGCGGCCCCGGCGCCGGCGAGCACGAGGCCCCGCCGCTTCGCCAACTCGTACTGTGGGCTGATCCGATGCGCCTGCTCGTCGAACGGGCCATGGGCTCCACGATCCTCGTCGACGGGGTCGAACAGGTTGTCGTGCCCTTCCGGGTCGAGGTCCTGGTCGGTCATCTGCGAGTCAAAGCCTGACTTCGCCAGGTAGCGGTCGAGCAACCAGGGCGCCACTCGCTCGCCGACGATGTTCATCACCGTGGGCAGACCCACGTAGATCTGCCGGCGCTTGTGATGGGCGGCGTAGTGAATCGCGTCGGCGGCCACCTCCGGCTGGTACATCGGCGGCACCGGCATGGTCTGCTTGGGCAGCTTCGTGCGCCCCCAAATGAACTGCGTGGTGTTCAGGCCCGGGAGCTGGATCATCGACACGTGGACCTTGGACTTGTTGTGGAGCAGCTCGGTGATCACGCTCTCGGTGAAGCCCTTGCAGGCGTGCTTGGCACCGCAGTAGGGCGCCTGGAGCGGGATCCCCCGGTAGGACATCGCGGAGCAGACCTGCACGATCGAGCCCCGATCTCGCGGGAGCATCCGCTTCAAAGCCGCGCGGGTCCCCCACACCATCCCCGGCATCTTGTCTCCGTTTCGTCGCTCGCGTATTGCCCTACCCACGGAGAAGTCGGCGACGGTCCGGATTGTTCGCGCAAGAACACCCGCTGCGCCCGCCCGCGCGCTGCGGGTAAGTCAACGTCGTGACCGCGCGGGCTCCCAACCGAAACGACGGCTACCTCCCGATCGAGGACTACGCGGCGATCGGCGACGGGCGCGCGCTCGCGCTCGTCGGTGTCGACGGCGCCATCGACTGGCTGTGCCTGCCCGATCTGGACTCCCCGACCATCTTCGCGGCCCTGCTGGATCCGGCCGGGGGCGGCCGCTTCGTCGTGCACCCGACGATCCCGTTCACGACCGAGCGGCGCTATCTCGAGCGGACCAACACGCTCGAGACCACCTTCCACACCGACCACGGCACGGTAACCCTGACCGACGCGTTCACGATCGACTCGAGCCTGGCGGCGCCCTGGCGTGAGCTGGTGCGGAAGGCCGAAGGCCGCTCGGGCGCGGTTCCGATGGTCTGGCGGTTCGAGCCGCGCTTCGGCTACGGCCAGCACCCGGCCGAGCTCCGGCGCCGGGACGCGGCCGTGGTCGCCCACCACGACCGCCTGCATACGGCGCTGTGTACCTGGGATGCGGGCGCCACAGAGTTCACCGGCGGCGGCGCGTTCGGCAAGTTCACCGCCGCCGAGGGCACCCATGCGCTCCTGGCGATGATCGCGGCCGAGGACCCGACGCTTCCCATTCCCTCCCGTGATCAGGTCGAGCGCCGCCTGTCCGACACCACGCAGGTGTGGCGCTCCTGGGTGACCCGCCACACGTATGAGGGGCCATGGCGCGACGCCGTCGAACGGAGCCTGCTCGCGATCAGGCTGCTGGCCGACGCGCGTACCGGGGCCATTGCCGCCGCGGGCACCACCTCGTTGCCCGAGGTGCTCGGCGGCGAGCGCAACTATGACTACCGCTACGGCTGGGTCCGGGACCTCTGCTTCACGCTCGACGCGCTCCTGTCCGTCGGGATGGACGAGCTCACCCAAGCGTCGGTCCAGTGGCTGTTCGAGGCCACCAGCCACAGCCATCCGCGGGTCGATCCGGTTTATGCCCTTAACGGGTCGGTGGTGCGCAGCCAGGAGACGCTGCCGCTGGCCGGCTACCGCCGCACCGGTCCGGTGCACCTGGGCAACAACGCCGGCAGCCAACTTCAGCTCGGAGGGTTCGGCGACCTCCTCGAGACGATCTGCCTCTACGTCTCCCAGGGCCACCTGCTCGCGCCGGTCGCCGGCGAGCGGCTGGCCGACATCGGCGACCTGCTCGTGCACATCTGGCGACGCGAGGACTCCGGCCTGTGGGAGCTCGGCGACACCGCCCACTACGGCACCTCCAAGCTCGGGGTGTGGGTCGCGTTCGACCGGCTGCTGGCGCTGGTCGACCGCGGGGAGGTGCCGGCCCGGCACGTCGAGGCGTGGCGCCAGGCGCGAGACGAAGCGCGCGACTTCATCGAGACCGAGCTGTTCTCCGGCGAGCGAAACGCCTACCTCCTCAAGGCCGGCTCGCCGGATCTGGACTGCGGCCTGCTTCTGGCTGCGCGCCGTCGCTTCCGAGATCCCACCGACCCGCGCCTGACCGGCACGATCGACGCGATCCGGGACGAGCTTCACGCCGAAGGGCCGCTCTTGTACCGCTACACCGGCATGCGGGACGAGGAGAACGCGTTCCTGGCCTGCTCGTTCTGGATGGTCGAGGCGCTGGCCATCACCGGGCGCCTGGACGAGGCGGCCGACCTGATGGACGCGATGGTCGGCCTGTCCAACGACGTCGGCCTGTACAGCGAGGAGATGGAGCCGGGGACCCACGCGATGCGCGGCAACTTCCCCCAGGCGCTCACGCACCTGTCGCTGATCAACGCCGCCGACGCGATCGCGACGCGCGCGGAGGCACCTCAGCGCCACACCGTGGCGTCTCAGGCTCGGGTCGTCTGACCCACGCCGGCCTCGCGCGCGACGCCGTCCATCGACGCCGTGGTCAGCTCTGCCCACCCGCGCCGGCGTCGGCAGCTCGTGCACCCTGGCCGGCGTCGAGACCCGGACGCCGCGCCGGTCCGCGCTACGACATTCTCCGGACGCTCAGGCCGCCACCCCGAGCGCCTCGTCGACCGACACCGCCGGAACCCCGACCGCGTCGGCCACCGGCAGATAGGTCACCTGCCCGCCGGCGACGTTCACGCCCAGCTTCAGCCCCGGGTTCTCGGTGATCGCCCGCTGCACGCCGGCGCTGGCGATGTGGAGCACGTAGGGGATCGTGGCGTTGGTCAGCGCGTAGGTGGAGGTGATCGGCACCGCGCCCGGCATGTTGGTCACGCAGTAGTGGGTGATCCCGTCGACCTCGTACGTGGGGTCCGAGTGGGTGGTCGGCCGCGAGGTCTCGAAGCAGCCGCCCTGGTCGATCGAGACGTCGACCAGCACCGCGTGGCGCTTCATCAGCGAGAGCTGCTCTCGGGTGACCACCCGCGGCGCGCGCGCCCCGTGGACCAGGACCGCCCCGATGACCAGATCCATGTAGGGCAGGCGCTGCTCGATCTCGAGCGTCGTGGCGAAGCAGGTGTCCGCGCGGCCGTTGAAGGCGATGTCGAGCTCGCGCAGCCGGTCGATGTTGCGGTCGTAGACGAACACGGTCGCCTCCATCCCGAGCGCGATGAACGCCGCGTTCATCCCGACCACGCCACCGCCGATGATCATCACGTTGGCCGCGGCGACGCCCGGCACGCCGCCGAGCAGGATCCCGCGGCCACCCAGCGGCTTCTCCAGGATGAACGCGCCGGCCTGGGTGGCGATCTTCCCGGCCACCTCGGACATCGGGGCCAGCAGCGGCAGCCGCCCGCGCGTGTCCTCGACGGTCTCGTAGGCGATACAGGTCGCGCCCGACTCCATCAACCCCCGGGTCAACTCGGCGTCCGCGGCCAGGTGCAGGTAGGTGAACAGCGTGTGGCGAGCCTCCAGGCGCCCCACCTCCTCGGGCTGGGGCTCCTTGACCTTGACGATCAGGGTGGCCTCGCCGAACACGGCGTCCGCGTCGGGCAGGACCGTCGCCCCCTGCGCGGCGTAGGCCTCGTTGGTGATGCTCGAGCCCTCCCCGGCGCCGCTCTGCACGAACACCTCGTGCCCGGCATCCACGAGCTCGCGCACGCCCGCCGGCGTCAGCGCGACCCGGTACTCGTCCGACTTCACCTCTGTTGGAACCCCGACCTTCACGCCTTTGACCGCCTTCCCGTGGTTTGCCCAGTCACTCTGAATCTCTCATGCCACCAGCTGCCGCCCCCGCAGCGCCAGCCAGAACTCGATCCGATCCTTGGCCGAGCCGAGGTTTCGCCCGGTCAGCTCCTCGACCCGCCGGATCCGATAGCGCAGCGTGTGGCGGTGACAGTACAGCCGCCGGGCCGCGCGCTCCCACTGGCCGTTCTCCTCGATGAACGCCTCCAGCGAGCGCATCAACTCCCCGCCGTACGGACCCTCACTCGCCTCGATCGGGCCGAGGATCGAGTCGCAGAACAGGCGCAAGGCTTCGTCGTCCTGGAGCGAGAGGAGCAGCTGGAAGGAGCCGAGGTCCTTGTAGGTGGCCACGCGCGGATGCTCGGGCGCCGACCCATTGCCCTCCGAGGAGCCGTTCACCCCGAAGGCCATCGCCTCCAGGGCACAGCGCGCCTCGTGGAAGCTCCGTCGGGCGTCGAGCGCCGGCACGGCCCGCCCGATCCCGACCCGCGCCCGGTCGTGCAGCTCTCCCTCGGCCGCTGCCACCACCCGCTCGCCGAGCGCGAACAGCTCCTCGTCGGCGCCGCCCGGGACCAGCGCGCAGGCCAGCGGTCCGACCGATGCGACCAGCGCCGGCGAGGCCTCTTCGCGCAGCGCGCCCCAGAGCGCTGCCTCCACCGAGGCCGGCGCCGCGGGGCGGCCGTCGCCGGCCGTCCCAAGCACGATCGCCGCCACCCGCTCGCCCAGCCCGAACGGCCCGAGCCGCCGCGCGAGCTCCGAGCCGGCCAGCTCTCCGCTCACGATCGCGTCGAGCACGTCGCCGGCCAGCCGCCGCTCGGTGTCGCCGGCCACCCGGGACCGCAGCAGCTCGAGCGCGACGATCGTCACCGCCTGGTGCAGCGTCAACCGATCGAAGTCCGACAGGGGTCCGGCGTCCTTGATCGCCACCAGCCACGCCTCGGGCGCCCGCCCGGGACCGCCGCCGGAGCCCGGTTGGGGAGTCCCGTCCGAGGCCACCGGGAGCGCCAGCCCCTGATTGCCCTCGGTCAGCGAGGGCATGAACGCCCGCGCCTCGCGCCGGCGGGCCCGCTCGCGGACCTCCGAGCGGAGCGTCTCCAGGACCTCCGGCGCGACCGGCCGCCGGAACTCGTGCTGCTGCAGCGGCTCCCCGCGCGAGTCGAACACGAGCACGGCGGCCCCGATCAGCGTGGACAGCGCGCCGACCAGGGCATCGAGTCCGCGCTCGGACAGGACGATCCGCTCGAGCCGCTCCTGGGCGGCCAGCGCCCGCCGCAGCACCGCGTACTGCTCGTTGACCAGCTGGGTGAACGCCGCCTCGGTGACCGCGATGAACGGCACCTCGTAGGGAACCTCGAACACCGGGAACTCGCGCTCGGCCGCCACCTCGAGCAGCGGCTCGGGCACGGTGGCGTGCTTGAAGCCCGTCCCGAACCCGAGGCCGGCCAGGTGGTGATCGGCCAACCGGGCCGCGTACGCGCGCGCCTGCTCGGCCGACTCGAGCTGCATCCCGGTGGTCAGCAGCAGCTCGCCGCCCGACAGCCAGGGGGTCGGGTCGAGCAGCTCGGAGATGTGCACCCACCGGACCGGGAACTGCAGACTCCGCTCGCCCGCCAGCAGGCGGACGTCGAGGTCCTGCAGCAGATCCCGGACGGTCAGCATCAGCCGCGGCGTCTCTCTTCCTGAGCGCTGAAGCGCCCCGGGTGCTCGTGCACGTGCATACGCTCGCTCGCCTCGGTGAGCACCGCGCGCAGGATCTCCTCGATCTCCTCGAACTGCTCGGGCCCGGCGATCAGCGGCGGGGAGAGCTGGATCACCGGGTCGCCGCGATCGTCCGCCCGGCAGATCAGCCCGCGGCGGTAGAGCTCCCCCGAGAGGAACCCGCGCAGCAGCGTCTCCGACTCCTCGTCGTCGAAGGATTCCTTGGTCTCCTTGTCCTTGACCAGCTCGACCGCCTGGAAGAACCCGGCGCCGCGCACGTCGCCGACGATCGGCAGGTCGCGCAGCGAGTCGAGCATGCCCCGGAACCGCCCCTCGTTCTCGCGCACGTGCTCGATCACGCCCTCGCGCTCGAACGCGTCCAGGTTGGCCAGCGCCACCGCGGCGCAGATCGGATGCCCGGCGAAGGTGAAGCCATGCGTGAAGCTGTTCAGACCGGTCATGAACGGCTCGGCCACGCGGTCGGAGGCGATCAGCGCCCCCATCGGCGCGTAGGCACTGGTCAGGCCCTTGGCCGTGGTGATCATGTCGGGGAGGTAGTCGTACTTGATCGCCCCGAACCATTCGCCGAGGCGGCCCCAGGCGCAGATCACCTCGTCGGAGATCAAGAGCACGTCGTATTCGTCGCAGATCTCTCGGACCCGCTGGAAGTAGCCTTCGGGCGGGGTGAAGCAGCCGCCGGCGTTCTGGACCGGCTCGAGGATCACCGCCGCCACCGTCTCGGGCCCCTCGAACTCGATCTTCTCGGCGATCGACTCGGCGAAGTACTCCTCGGTCATGCCGGGGACCATCCGGTAGGTGTTCGTATTGGGCACGTGGCTGGCGCCCGGGGCAAGCGGCTCGAACGGCGTGCGCAGACTGGTTATCCCGGTGGCCGACAGCGCGCCCAGGCTGGTCCCGTGGTAGGCGATCTCGCGGGCGATCAGCTTGGTCTTGTTCGGGTTGCCGGTCAGCTTGTGGTACTGGCGCGCGAGCTTGTAGGCCGACTCGACCGCCTCCGAGCCGCCGCTGGTGAAGAACACCCGGTTGAGGTCACCCGGGGCGAGCGAGGCGATCCGCGCCGCCAGTTCGATCGCCCGCGGATGGGAGTAGGACCAGTTGGTGTAGAAGCCCAGCTCCTTGGCCTGGTCGGCGCCCGCCTGGGCGATGTCCGCCCGCCCGTGGCCGATGTTCACGCAGAACAGCGCCGAGAGCCCGTCCAGGTAGCGCTTGCCGTGCTCGTCCCACACGTAGCAGCCCTCGCCCCGGACGATGACCGGAACCTCCGCGTCGTCGTAGGCCGACATGCGCGTGAAGTGCATCCACAGGTGGCGCTTGGCCAGCTCCTGGAGCGTGCTCTGCTCGACTGCCTGCTCGGTGCTCGCCATCCGCGTCCCTCCAACTCGTTCGCCGTTTTGTACAACGGTACCTACGCCACGAGTACGGGGCAATTATGCGAATCGGACGGGCCCCAGGTGGGGGGTTAGCCGGTTCGGTGATGGGCCGCCTGCGGCGGCGTCCCTGGGACCGGGCGGCCCCGTCCGGACAGGATCGGGAGGTCCGGCTAGGCGGCTGCTGGTGCCACGGCCGGCGAGGCCGCCCGGACCGGCGCCGGCATCAACCACGCCGCACCGACCACGAGGGTGAAGGCGAAGCACTGGATGACCAGCGCGAGGGGGTGGGCCGGCAGCGGGTCGCCGAACACGATGAACCCGCCGATGATGCCGGCGACGTTGGCCGCCGTGCCGGTGACCGCGATCACCGGGACCGCGTCGCCGTCCTGCAGGCCCTTGGCCGAGGAGTAGAACGCGGCCACCGACGCGACCACGCACACGACCGTGGCGGGCGAGAGCAGGCCGAGAAGCCCGTGCGCGCCCACCATGCCGCTGATCGCCTTGATCGCGACATCCGAGACGCCGAACAGGATTCCCGAGGCGGCGCCCAGCATGTAGCCGTGATGCTCGGCCGGGGCGCCCATCCGCGGGCCCATGATGAGCAGGCCGCCGGCGGCCAGGAGCACGGCCTCAAAGCCGATCATCCCCGGGGTCGAGAACTGGGAGTGCGCGCCGTGGGTGGCCGGCAGCGTGAAGCCCAAAAGCATCAATCCGAAGGCGGTCAGCCCGAGCCCGATCCACTGCCGGCGGCCGATCGAGCAGCCCAGCATCTGCTCGGCCATGATGGCCAGCATGACCATTCCGCCGGCCAGCACCGCCTGGACGAGCGACAGCGGAGCGACCGACATCGCCGCGACGTGGAAGACCCACGCGCCGGCGCCGATGACCCAGCCGATCGTGAACAGCGGCGAGGCGAACAGCGCCTTGGCCGTCTGGAGCGGCCGGCGCATGTCCACCGACGGAGCCGCGCAGGCGCCACGGTGCTTGTAGAGGAAGCCGACGTTCGTGGTCAGGGCGCAGAGGAGGGCGAGAAGAATGCCGAAGAAAGAGGTCATGAAGATCCTGGACGGGGGGCGGGCGTTACTGCCTCACGACCTGTCTCGGCAGCCCGGCGACGGGCCTTGAGCATCCCTGGACACCCGCTACGGGCAACTACCTACCCGTGCCAGCATCTGGCCAGTCATGTCCACCGACCGACCCCTGCTCCTGATCGACGTCGACGGCGTGATCTCGCTCTTCGGCTTCGACCACGCGTCCCCGCCCGCCGGACGGTACCAGCTGGTCGACGGGATCACGCATTTTCTCTCGGTTAGGACCGGCGAACATCTACGCCGGCTGTCCGAGACGTTCGAGCTGGCCTGGTGCACGGGGTGGGAGGAGAAGGCCAACGAGTACCTCCCGCTCGCCCTCGGACTGGACGGCCCGCTTCCCCACGTGGTATTCGACCCCAGCGAGCGGCCCGTCCAGGCCCATTGGAAGCTCGGGGCGATCGACCGCCACGTCGATCCGGCGCGGCCGGTGGCCTGGATCGACGACGCCCACGACGAGCGCTGCGTTTCGTGGGCTGCGTCGCGCCCGGCGCCCACTCTGCTCGTGACCACCGACCCGGCGGTCGGCCTGACCGAGCCCGAGGTGGACCGTCTGCTGGCCTGGGCTACCTCGCTCAGCGCCGCCGGTTGGAACGGTAAGCAGTAAAGCCCGTTCGTCTGACTTCAATCTGACCCGCGCCGCGACCGGTCCGCGCTATCGGACCCGCCCGCTGCGGAATCCCTTCCTCCCCGGCTACGCCTCGCCCGCCTCCAGCCCCACGATCAGGTCTAGAAGTCCCGTGGCCTCCCACGCACGGTTCCGCGCTGATTGGCTGAGGCGTACGAGAACGCCGGCCCCCTCTAGCTCCTCGATTGCGTTCGCGACGGCAGGCCGCGTCCGCTTTGCGGCGGCAACCCCCACCGCCACCGTGATTACGGGATAGGCCGGCAGAATCGAGATCAGGCTCCAGGCAGCCGCATCAGTGCGGGGGTTCGAGTGCGCTCGTAGTTGCTCGCGCCAGCGCTCCTGGCGGTCGCGGACACGACTCGCGTAGTGCGCAGCGAGGCTCGCCGCCTCGGCGGTTGCGGCGGCGAACACCTCGATCCACTCGGCGAGTCCGTCCTCTCGAAAGGTCGCTAAGCCCCTCAGGTACCGATCCTTGTCCCGCGCCAACACGACACTGATCGGCGGTACGAACGACGGGGTCAGTCCACGACGACGGAGGACGACCTGTACGAGCGCGCGACCGGTTCTGCCGTTGCCATCGATGAAAGGATGGATGGTCTCGAACTGCGCGTGCGCGACCGCAGCTTGAACTAGAGGCGGGAGCATCACATCGTTCACAAAGAGACATAGGTCGTCGAGAAGTCGTTTGACGTCCTCGACTGGCGGCGGCACGAACGCCGCACCGCGGGGGTTGTAATCATTCCCGCCGATCCAGTTCTGTGATGTGCGGAGTCGACCGGCGATCTGAGGGTTCGGCGCCCGTTCGAGAAGCACACGATGAATGTCCATGAGGTCTTGGGGATCCACGCCGTCGACGTTCGCGGCACGTTCGATTGCGAGTTGCATAGCGTCGATGTTCGCGAGGATCTCAGCGGCGCTCGAGCCGACATTGCGCCCCGTCTCCTGGTTTGCCTCCGCTCGGGCGAGACTCCGGGCATCCAGTTGCATCCCCTCCACTTTGGACGATGCGATGGACTCGGTCCGGAGGAGTAGCCGCGCGAGCGGCATTAGCTCGGGGCCCGCTGCACGGTTCAGGTCGGCGATCGTCTTCTCCGCATCGGAAACGACCCCGGCGACGTCGCTTGGAAGGCTGAAAGCTAGCGCCGCGATCTCGTCAGGGATGAAGGCGTCGTACTCGCAGGCGCGTCGGTACCGGGCCGGCGCATAAATGGTTGGATCGGCTCTCCAGACCCGACGGATGTACTTCCCTCGCACTGAGATCCTTTCCTGCTTTCGGACGTGGGGAAAGGATGCTGTCGTTCCTTTCCTTAGCGATCCTAGCCAATTTCGGATCGTTGTGAAAGGATCGGTCCTAACCTTTCCTTAGATCACATCGTGGGAAAGGCTATGAGAGGCCCCAACCGCCAACCACTACGCTAACGATGGCCTTCGCCGCCGGGCATATGAGAGGTGCATGGGAGTTAGGCGGTTGCCGTGACCGAGAACACCGGTGGCATTCGGGTCGCGGCGGTGAACCAGCTCTGGCCGGCGTCGCCCGAGCCGAACACGTCTCCGGACGTCGCGCCGAAATAGAGCTGCAAAGCGCGGCCTTCTCCGGCCCGGTCGAAGGCGCGGCGGAGCACGGTCAGGTAGGCCTCCCGATCAGGCATCCCCTCGCCCCGCGGCGTCCAGGTCGCGCCCGCGTCACGCGTCTCGTACACGCGCACGTTGCCGTCCGGCACCACGCGGTCGAAGTCGCCCTGAAGCGGGATCACGTACGCGCTGTCGGGATCGGCCGGGTCGAGCGCGATCGGGAACCCGAAATCGGACGGGAGCCCCTCGCCGATCTCGGTCCAGCTCTGGCCGGCGTCGTCGGAGCGATAGACGCCCCAGTGGAACTGGATGAACAGGCGCTCGGGCTTGCTCGGCGAGCGCTCCATGCGATGCACGCAGAGCTGGGTGGCGCCCTCCCGCGCCTCCTCGGGCAGGTAGCGGGGCACGATGCCCTGATTGCCCCTTCGCCAGGTCTCGCCGTGGTCATCGGTGTGCCACACACCGGCCGCGGACACCGCGAGCGAGAGCTTGTCGGGCTCACCCGACCAGGGGACGATCGAGTGCAGGCACAGCCCGCCACCGCCCGGCTGCCAGTCGTCGTCGATCCGGTGCTGACGAAGGGCGCGGTTGAGCTCCCAGGACTGCCCGCCGTCCCGGCTCTCGAACAGCACACCGGGGTCGCCGCCGGCCCACAGGGCGCCGCCCTCACCGGGCACGATCACCCAGATCCGCTCGAGCGCCTCGTCGCTGCCGTCGGGCAGCGCCACGCC
Organism: uncultured Solirubrobacterales bacterium; assembly: GCA_963834675.1. Taxonomy (GTDB): domain Bacteria; phylum Actinomycetota; class Thermoleophilia; order Solirubrobacterales; family Solirubrobacteraceae; genus Palsa-465. The sequence goes on along the minus strand of CAWICS010000003.1, from coordinate 168,818 downwards.
CTCGGCCTGGGTCCACTCGCCCGCGGGATCGTCGGCGAACCAGATCTTGGGGCCATAGAACGGCGAGGTCACGGTGGCGAGGACCCGGTTGGAGGCGGGATCGCGCATGGCGAAGTCGACCGGCTCGCCCGGGAAGGCCCGGGCGCGGATCTCGAACTCGCCGGTACTCGCGTCGCCCTCCAGCGCGAACAGCCCCTTCTTGGTGCCCAGCAGCAACTCGGTCATGTCCCTCCAGTTATCGCCGGCAGCACCTCGACCCGGTCACCCGATGCGACCGTCGTCTCTTCGCCGCCGCGCTCGCCGTTGACGAACACGTTGATGTGGCGCCTGATCGTCCCGCGCTCGTCGAGGATCCACCCGCCCACCGACGGGTGGAGGTCCTCCAGGCCACGCAGCACGGCGACCACGGTGGCGCCGCCGACCTCCTGCTCGGCGCGGCCGCCGGCCAGGTTGCGCAAGGGTCCATGAACGCAGACGAGAGCCATCGTGCTCGGATCCTAAGACCGCCACCCGCCCGAAAACTCATCGCTCACCGGACCCTGGGCGAGAAACCGGAATATATGGCCGGTTTCTCGACCCGGCCCTCAGTCGAAGGCGCCGTGCCGCCCGGCTCCGGCCCGGAAACGCTCGAGGCCCGCGTCGACCTCCGCCAGCGAACGAACCCCGTGACCGAACTCGTTAGCCAGGGCGGCCGGCTCATCCAAACCGTCCTGCTCCAGGAGAGAAAGCCGGTCTTCCCGGAGGCACGTCTGGGGGAACGCGGCCAGCTCTCGCGCGAGCTCCTCCGCGGCGCGCCGACACATCGCCATCCGGGACGACACGGTTCACCAACCCCATCGCCAGCGCCTCCCGAGCGTCCACCGGCCGCCCCGTCAACACCATGTCCATCGCCCGACTCGTCCCGATCAGCCGCGGCAGCCGGACCGTCCCGCCATCGACCAGCGGCACCCCCCAGCGCCGGCAGAACACTCCGAACACCGCGCCCTCCTCGGCCACCCGCAGATCGCACCACAGCGCGAGCTCGAGCCCGCCGGCCACCGCGTACCCAGCCACCGCGGCGATCACCGGCTTACCGAGTCGCATCCGGGTCGGCCCCATCGGTCCGTCGCCGTCGGACGCGACCCGGTTCCCACGCGGACCGCGCGCCTCGACGAGGTCTGCGCCGGCGCAGAACACGCCGCCCTCCCCATGGAGCACGGCGACGCAAGCCTCGTCATCCGCCTCAAACTCCCTGAAAGCCTCGGCCAGCGCGACCGCCGTCGGCCCGTCAACCGCGTTTCGCCGCTCCGGGCGCGACAGGAGAACCGTCGTCACCGGCCCGGACCGCTCGACCCGCACGGCGGTGCTCACGAACCGGCTCCAACCGCCCGCCGCACGAAGGTCTGGATCGCCGTGACGACCTCATCGCCCCCCACGAACGACGAGAGCGGCCCGACCAGCGCCTCACCGCATCCGCCGACCAGAGCCGCCGCGGTGAACGCAACGTCCTGGTCGGGGATCTCGCCGGCCGCGATCCCCGCCCGCAGCTCCCCCTCGATCGCCTCGGCGTACCGGCGCCGATACTCCAGCCGCTCGGTGTCGACCAGCGGGTCGACCGGCTCGGCGAGGAGCGCCCAGGCCAGGTCGAGGGTTCTGCAGGGCCCGCCGGGCGAACGTCCCCAGCACCGCCTCGAGCCGGGCGACCGCGCCCGGCCCGGCCTCGTCCGCAGCGGCCCGCATCGCCCGCTCCTCGCCCCCGCACACGTCGCGGAAGACCTCGATGAACAGCTCCTCCTTGGACGGGAAGTGGCGGTAGAGCGTGGCCGCCGCGACGCCGGTCCGCTCGGCGATCGCCACCACCGACGCCGACCCATACCCGCCGGTCTCGATCAGCTCTCGTGCCGCGACCAGCAGCCGCTCGCGCGTACCCGTCCTTCCCACCCCGACGACGGCGTTCACGCCGGCAGCGCGCGGTCGACGATCGCCGCCGCGTCCACTCCGGCGGGGAGCGTCCCGTACACCCGGCCGCCCTCGCCGGCCAGCCGGGCGGCGCAGAACGCGTCGGCCACCGCCGGCGGCGCGTATCGCACCAGCAGCGAGGCCTGCAGCGCCACGGCCAGGTCCTCGACCACCCGTCGGGCCGAGAACTGCGGCTCGGCCGACTCGAACACCGCCACCCCCCGCTCCTGCGTGCGCTCCAGATGCGCGTCGAGCCGGGCGTCGGCGCCGGCGGCGAGCGAGCACTCCTCCAGGAAGGCCGGAAGGCCCTCGGGCTCCTTGACCATCGCCCGCAGCACGTCGAGCGCCGCGACGTTGCCCGAGCCCTCCCAGATCGAGTTCAGCGGTGCGTCGCGGTAGAGCAGCGGCAGGCTCGAGTCCTCGACGAACCCGTTTCCCCCCAGGCACTCGAGCGCCTCCGCGGCGTGGGCGGCGGCCCGCTTGCACACCCAGTACTTCATGATCGCGGTGGCGAACCGGCGAAACGCCCGCTCCGACGCCGAGTCATAGGCCCGGGCGACCCGGAGCGCCGCTGCCGTGGCCGCCTCGGACTCGACGGCTAGGTCGGCCAGCACGTTCGTCATCGCCGGCTGCTCGACCAGCCGCGCCCCGAACGCGGCGCGGTGGCGGGCATGGTGGATCGCCTCGACGACCCCTCGCCGCATTCCGGTGGCGCCGCCGAGCAGGCAGTCCAGCCGCGTGTGATTGACCATGCGGATGATCGCGGGCACCCCGCGCCCCTCGTCGCCGATCAGCCGGCCGCGCGCCGCATGGAACTCCACCTCGGAGGAGGGCAGCGAGCGCGTCCCGAGCTTGTCCTTCAGACGCTGGAACTCCATGCCGGCGCCCCGCTCGACCAGGAAGCAGGACAGCCCCGCGGGAGCCTGAGCCAGGACCAGGAACACGTCGCACGGCGGATAGGAGCAGAACCACTTGTGACCGTGGATCTCATAGAACCCGTCGCCCACCGGCTCCGCGCGCGTGATATTGGCCCGTACGTCGGAGCCGCCCTGACGCTCGGTCATGGCCATCCCCGCGAGCGCGCCGGCCTCGTAGTGCGGCAATGTCAACCGCGGCTCCCACTCCGCGGCCAACTCCGGTGCGCCGTCTCGGAGTGCCGGCACCGCGGCGTAGGTCATCGACACCGGGCACATCACGCCCGCGTTGACATTTCCCCACACCATGAACAGGGCGCCGCGAACCACGTGCCCGCCGGGCGGCGTCCCATCCCTCCAGGGCAGGCTGTGGATCTCGCGCTCGACCGCCCCGCGGAGCATCCAGTGCCACGACGGATCGAGCTCCACCTCGTCGATCCGGTTGCCGTAGCGGTCGTGCGTGCGCAGGATCGGGACGTTGCGCTCGGCCCGGCGGCCGTGCTCGAGCGCCTCGGCACTCCCGGCCACGGCGCCGGCCTCGCGTGCGCGCTCGAGACCCCACGCCCCGCCCTCGCGCTCGAGCGCCTCCTGGAGCGCGACGTCGACCTCGAACAGGTTGACCGGCTGGAGCGGCGGCGCCTGGTTCAGGACCTCACGGGCAGGATCGATCGAGTCGAGAGTGGTCATGACGTGAATCCGGATTCACAGGTTACACGCGCCTACTGCCACGTTGCTACGCGTAGGACGGCCGACCGATGGGTAAAACCCCCGCACCTATTGCAAGCTTTACGGAGCATTGCTTGCGTAAAGGCGTGGAATGATCTATTTTTTTACGATGGGTGCGGTCGTCGGCGTCACCCTGAAGGGCTGGTTTGAGCGCGAGGGGGCATTCGGCGCGGGGTTGTCCTCGCCCGTAAACCGCGTCGGCGCCGGTGTGACAGTGGTGACTCCGTCCTCGACTCGCACCGGGAGGGGTGCCGTTCGCCTCCGGTGAGCGCGCAGCGATGCAGCTGGAAAGGAGCCAAGAGCCCAGTGCGACTACTCGGCGTCACGGTATGTGTGATCGCGTTGCTGGCGGCGGCCGTCGCCTCGACCGCCCGTGGTGCAACCCGTGGCCAGCCGCCGTCCGCGCTCACTCAGCAGTTCCCACTTACCCCCACCGCGACGACGCCGGTAGCCACCACCCCGGCACCGGCCTCCCCATCGACAACGCCAGCGCCTTCTCCGACGCACAAGCCGCCGGCGTCCGCACCGCGGCGCGCGGCGCATACACGAAGCGGCTTCGAGCTCACCTGGCTGCTGCTGCCAATTGCCGTCTGTGTCTTCTTGATTGGAGCGATCATGGCTAACCGTTCTGGTAGTTCCTTCCGCCGGGTGTCCGACCGGCTGCATCGCACCGAAAGCGAGGTCCCGCCTCCGCCGGACGGCCCGCAAGAGCAAACTATCCGCGACCAGCCCGCTACGGCGCCGAGCACCCGCAGAGATGGTCCAGACGCGGGAGGTGCGTTGAGGCTCGGCCGCCTGCTCGAGGAGCGCGGAGACCTGGCCGGGGCCGAAGCGGCCTATCGCCGCGGACAAGCTTCCGCTGCGCTCAGGCTGGGAACCCTCCTGGAGGAGAGAGGTGACGTTGCCGGCGCAGAGTCGGCGTATCGGCGGGCCGACGAACTAGGCGACGGGTTAGGCGCGATCAGGCTCGGGACCTTGCTGGAGCGCAGAGGCGCCCGAGCCGAGGCTGAGAGCGCCTATCGCCGGGCTGACGAGCGTGGTGACGCGGAGGGCGCGTTCCGGCTCGGCACGCTCCTGGAGCAAGCTGATGAACTGCCCGGCGCCGAGGCCGCCTACCGGCATGCCGATGAACGGGGACATCCACGGGCCGCATCGAGGCTCGGCACTTTGCTCGAACAGCGCGACGATCTTGCGGGGGCTGAGGCCGCCTACCGGCGCGCCGAGGAATTGGGGGACACGACTCTGGCGTCGCGCCTGGGCATGCTGCTCGAGCGGCGCGGCGAGATGCAGGAGGCCAAGGCCGCATATCGCCGCGCCGCCGACGGCGGCGACGCCATGGGGGCCTTCCGCCTGGGCGTGCTGCTCGAGCAGACCGGCGAACTGGACGAAGCCGAGACGGCCTATCGCGACGCGGACGAGCACGGGCACGCAGCGGCGGCATTGCACCTGGGCATGCTGCTCGAGGGACGGGGCGATCAGCAGGGGGCGGAGGACGCTTTCCGCCGGGCGGATGAGCGCGGGGAGCCCGCCGCTGCGTTCCGGCTGGGCGTTTGCCTCGAGGAGCGCGGCGATCTGCCGGCCGCTGGGGCTGCCTATCATCGCGCGGCCGACCGCGGGAACGCCGTGGCGGCGACCAGCCTCGGCATGCTCCTCGAACGTGAGGGCGATCTGGCGGCGGCCGAAGCGGCATACCGGCAGGCGGACGAGAAAAACGACGCGGCCGGGGCGTACAGCCTAGGTGCGCTGCTGGAGCAGCGGGGCGACCGTGCGGGAGCCGAGGCAGCGTATCGGCGCGCCGACGCGCTCGGCGAGTTCAGCCTCGGCACCGTGCTCGAGCGGCGAGGGGATCTAACGGGCGCTTTGGCGGCCTATAGCCGAGCCACGGAACACGGGCACGCCGACGCGGCTGGCCGTCTCGAGGCGCTTCGCGGGGATGCCGGCGAGCAGCTGAGCACGGACGGGCACCCTGGATCGACCCCCGAAGCTGTAGCGCCACGGCGCGGACGCACGCGGGCAGCGGAGCGGATCCTGCACTCGCGGCAGGACAAGGCCGAGCCGGTAGGCACGGACGAGACCGACGGCCACGACGACGATGGGACCGCCGCCTTCAATCTCGGCGGGCTGCTGGCGGAAAAGGGCGATTTGAGCGGTGCGGAGGAGGCGTTCCGCCGCGCCGCCGAGCGCGGCCACCCCACGGCCGCTTCAAATCTGGGCGTGCTGCTCGAGAAGCGGGGTGATTTGAAGGGCGCGGAGGAGGCCTACCGCCGCGCCGACGAAGGCGGGGACTCCAACGCCGCGTTCAACCTCGGCGGACTCCTCGCCGAACGCGGCGACCTGGAAGCCGCGGAGGAAGCCTACGGCCGCGCCGACGAGCGCGGTGACGCGAGCGCTGCGTTCAACCTGGGTGTGTTACTGCAGCAACGCGACGACGGGGAGGGCGCCGAGGCCGCGTACCGCCGCGCAGCCGAACGGGCCCCCGATGAGCTAGGCGAGACGGTGCGCGCAGCACTGCGCGGTCTGCACGCCTCCGCCCAGCCCCACGGCCCGAGCAACGCGTGACGACGACCGGTGAGAGGGAGTCCTACCTCAATTGGGACGCGTCCGTCTGTGGTCGCGCGGCCGCTTTCTGCGTGGGGTGGCCGGGCGGGCGGCGCGGCCCTCGGCATCGTCCTCGTCGGTCGCCGCGTCGCGGTCTCCGAGGCTGCGCCGTCTCCAGGTCAGGACCGTGACCGTTCGCCCGGCGAGGCGGGCGAGAAGCTTGGCATAGGGCCAATACGCGTCGGCGGACGTGGGGTTGGTCGCCGCCGTGCTCGGCGACGTCGCCGGAGCCGGGGACACCGTCGAGGAGAAGGTCGAGGACGGCGCCGCGGCCGCGCTGGTCGATGACTTGCCTCGGCTCCCTCCGCCGCATCCAGCCAGGACCATCGCTAACGCCAGACCGGCGACATGCGTCGAGCTTGCTCCTCTGCCCACCTCAACGATGGCGTTTAGGCGAGGATGAGCAGCATTTGCGGGAGTTCGCCCTATCGCAACCGTCGCGGTCGCCCCCGCGTGCGCTCGAGCCGTGATTGCTCCGGACCTCGAGGGTGCCTGGCCGACTCGGCCCGCTCCCGCTCGCGTGCTTCTTGCGCGCGGGCTCGCTCCTCGCGGGCTCGCTCCCGGTCCTCGCTGAAGCCCACCTCGGCGAAGACCAGCGAGGTCGCCTCGACCATCCCGAGGGCGACCAGTACAAAGCCGAGGTTCTGGGCCAGCCCGCCGCTGAACGCGAACGCGCAGGCGATCCCCGCCACGATGAGCAGCGCGGCGGAGCCGAAGCCGACGATCCGAGCTCGTCGGCTCATACGGCTCCGCCTGCTGTCAATGAATGGCTACTCGTCTCCGTCCATGTCGGGGACGTCGAGCTCGGCGAGCTCGTCGACGAACCCGAGCGAGGAGCGGCCGTCGCCGATCCCCTCCAGATCGGAGAGGTCGGGCTCCGGCCCGCCGAACCCGGTCAGGCCCTCGCCGTCGGTCAGACCGAGCTCGGCCGCCAGGTCGTCGTGATCGAGCAGACCGACGTCGTCCATACCGCGGGGCAGCGGCTCGGACGGCTCGATCTCGATCCGCCGGTAACGCTTGAGCCCGGTCGCCGCCGGGATCAGCTTGCCGATGATCACGTTCTCCTTGAGGCCGACCAGACGGTCGATCTTGCCCTCGAGCGCCGCGTCGGTGAGCACCTTGGTGGTCTCCTGGAACGACGCCGCCGACAGGAACGAGTCGGTGTTCAGCGAGGCCTTGGTGATCCCGAGGATGATCTCCTCCGCCTGGGCGGTCTCGCCGCCGGCGTCGATCACGGCCTTGTTGATGCGGCCGTACTCCTGGCGGTCGACGAACTGACCGGGCAGCAGGTCGGTGTCGCCCTTCTGGTCGACCCGCACCCGCTTCATCATCTGGCGCACGATCAGCTCGATGTGCTTGTCGTCGATGTCGACGCCCTGGGACACGTAGACCTCCTGGACCTCGCGGACCAGGTACGTCTCGGTCTCGGTCCGACCGCGCACCGCGAGCAGCTCGGCCGGATACAGCGAGCCCTCGTTGAGCTGGGTTCCGGGCTCGATCTTCTCGCCCTCGGTCACGAACAGCCGCGTCCGGCGCGGGAACGTGTTCCGGTGCTCCTCGCCCGAGTCGTCGGTGATCACCACGGTGACCGCCTTGTCGGACTCCTCGATCGACACCTTGCCACCGATCTCGGCGATCTTGGCCAGGCCCTTGGGCTTGCGCGCCTCGAACAGCTCGACCACGCGGGGCAGACCGTGCGTGATGTCCGCGCCGGCGACGCCGCCGGTGTGGAAGGTCCGCATGGTCAACTGCGTGCCCGGCTCGCCGATCGACTGCGCGGCGATGATTCCCACCGCGTCGCCGATCTGGGCCGGCTTCCCGGTCGCCAGCGACCGGCCATAGCACGCCTGGCACACGCCGGTGGGGGCCTCGCACTTGAGCACCGAGCGCACCGGCACCGTGATCACGTGGCCCTTCTCGGTGTCGTCGTGCCAGGACTCGACCAGGTCGGCCAGCTCGGCGCGATCGATCTGCCTGCCCTTCTCGACGATCACCCGACCGCGCTTGGTCGTGATGTCCTGCGCGGCGATCCGGCCGAGCAGGTTGTTGTTGGGCTCACCGGTCGGCCGCAGCGCACGGCTGTCGGCTCCCGCCACGAGCTTGGACACCGGCATGTCGACGTACTCCTCGGTGCCGCAGTCCTCCTGGCGGATGATCACGTCCTGCGAGACGTCGACCAGACGCCGGGTCAGGTAGCCCGAGTCCGCGGTGCGGAGCGCCGTGTCGGCGAGTCCCTTGCGGGCGCCGTGGGTCGAGATGAAGTACTCGAGCACGGTCAGGCCCTCCTGGAAGGAGGCCTTGATCGGACGCTCGATGATCTCGCCCTTCGGATTGGCCATCAGCCCGCGCATGCCGGCCAGCTGGCGAATCTGCGAGAACGACCCGCGGGCGCCGGAGTTGGCCATCATGAAGATCGGGTTGAGCTCATCGAGGTGATCGTTCAGCGCCTGCCCAACCTCGTTGGTGGCCCGGTCCCACAGAGCCGTCACGGCCTCGTGACGCTCCTCCTGGTTGATCTCGCCGTTCTCGTACTGCTCCTCGATCACGGCGAGCTCGGCGTCGTAACGAGCCAGGATCTCCGGCTTGGTCGGCGGAGTCTGCACATCGTTCTTGGAGATCGTGACCCCCGCCTGGGTGGCGAAGTGGAACCCGACGTCCTTGAACGCGTCGAGCACCTGGGAGATGGTCGGCGCCCCGTAGAGCTGCACGAGGTCGTCGACCAGCCGGGTGGTGTCCTTCTTCTTCATCGAGCGGTTCACGAACTCGTACGTGCTCGGGTCGAACCCGTCGCCGAGCGCCTCGAACAGCGCCCGCTCGATCCGGTCGTTCCACAGGATCCGGCCGACCGTGGTCAGCAGATGGCCGCCCTCACGTCCCAGCGGCCGGTACTCGGCCAGGTCGTGGAGCTTGACCACGCCGTGCTCGTAGGACCACTCCGCCTCCTGGGCGGTGCGGAACACGTGCGGCCGCGGCTCGTGGGTGGCCGGGTCGATCTTGGCCAGCGCATCGCCCTCGGGCCCGTAGGTCAGGTAGTACGCGCCCAGCACCATGTCCTGCGATGGAGTCGCCAGCGGCGCCCCGTGCGCGGGGGACAGGATGTTGTTCGAGGACAGCATGAGGATCCGCGCCTCGGCCTGAGCCTCGGCTGACAGCGGCAGGTGGACCGCCATCTGGTCACCGTCGAAGTCCGCGTTGAACGCGTGGCAGACGAGCGGATGGACCTGGATCGCCTTGCCCTCGACCAGCACCGGCTCGAACGCCTGGATGCCCAGGCGGTGCAGGGTCGGCGCGCGGTTGAGCAGCACCGGGTGCTCGTGGATGACCTCCTCGAGCACGTCCCACACCTCGGGGATCATCGAGTCGACCATCTTCTTGGCCGCCTTGATGTTCTGTGCGGACTTGCGCTCGACCAGCCGGGCCATGATGAACGGCTTGAACAGCTCGAGCGCCATCAGCTTGGGCAGCCCGCATTGATGCAGCCGGAGCGACGGCCCGGACACGATCACCGAGCGGCCCGAGTAGTCCACGCGCTTGCCGAGCAGGTTCTGGCGGAACCGGCCCTGCTTGCCCTTGAGCATGTCGGACAGCGACTTCAGCGGGCGGTTGCCCGGTCCGGTGACCGGACGGCCGCGCCGGCCGTTGTCGAACAGCGCGTCGACCGCCTCCTGGAGCATGCGCTTCTCGTTGTTGACGATGATCTCGGGCGCGCCGAGGTCGAGCAGTCGCTTCAGGCGGTTGTTGCGGTTGATCACGCGGCGGTACAGGTCGTTCAGGTCAGACGTGGCGAACCGGCCGCCGTCGAGCTGGACCATCGGGCGCAGCTCGGGCGGGATCACCGGAACGGCCTCGAGGATCATCATCTCGGGCTTGTTGCCACTGTGCAGGAAGGCCGAGACGACCTTCAGGCGCTTGACCGCGCGGGCCTGCTTCTGGCCCTTGGCCGTCTTGACCTGATCCTGGAGGTCGGCGGCCTCGGCCTCGAGGTCGACCTGCTGGAGCAGGTCGCGCACCGCCTCGGCGCCCATGCCGCCGCGGAAGTACTCGCCGAACCCGTAGGGGGAGCCAAAGCGGTCCTTGAGCTCACGGAAGGTGGTCTCGTCGTTGACCACGTCCTTGGGCTTCATGGTCTTGAACAGCTCCCACACCTGGCGCATGCGCTCGGCCGCGTCCTCGATGTAGGCCTCGGTGTCGTCGATGTCGGCCTGCAGGCTCTTGCGCAGGTCCTTGAGCATCTTCTCGCGCTCCTCGTCGGAGAGCTTGGAGATGTTCACGCCCAGCGACTCCGCCCACATGTGGTCGTCGTCGGAGAAGTCGCGCCCGGTCTTGCCGCTCTGGAGGTGCTCCTCGCGGCGGGCCAGCGACTCCTTGAGCTCGAGCATCCGCTCTTCCTTCTCGGCCGCGTACGCGTCGAGAACCTTGTTGACCTCGCCCTCCAGGTTGTCGAGATCCCTGGCCCGTGCCTCGTCGTCGATCCAGGTGACGATCGAGGCGGCGAAGTACAGGACCTTCTCGAGCTCCTTGGGAGCCATGTCGAGCAGGTAGCCGATCCGGCTGGGGACGCCCTTGAAGAACCAGATGTGGCTCACCGGGGCGGCCAGGTCGACGTGGCCCATGCGCTCACGGCGAACCTTCGAGCGGGTCACCTCGACGCCGCAGCGCTCGCAGACGATGCCCTTGTAGCGGACGCGCTTGTACTTGCCGCAGTAGCACTCCCAGTCCTTGGTCGGACCGAAGATGCGCTCGCAGAACAGGCCGTCCTTCTCGGGCTTGAGCGTGCGGTAGTTGATCGTCTCCGGCTTGGTGACCTCCCCCGAGCTCCATGAGCGGATCTGCTTGGAGGAGGCGAGGCCGATCTCGATCGCGTCGAAATTGTTGATGTCGATCAAATCGATCCCTTCTTGGTGTCTTTAGAAATCTCGTCGAATTTGGGTCGGCGTCAGTCCTCGTCGAGGACGCCCTCGGCCTCGCCGGCCGGAACTTCCTCGTCGATCATGGGGTCGTCGCCCTCGGAGGCGAAGTCCTCCTCCTCGAGATCCTCGCCGGGCTCGAGGTCGGGATCCTCCGCCTCGACCTCCTCCTCGGAGGCCTCGACCGTCTCGCCTTCGTGCTCGGTCGACTCGTCGGCGGCGGCGCCGTCGGTGGCCCGCACGCCGCTCAGGTCGATTCCCAGCTCCTCGGCCGCGCGCAGGAGGTCGTCGTCCTCCTCACGCATCTCGGCCCGCTCGCCCTCTTCGGAGACCACGTTGACGTCGAGCGCCAGCGACTGCATCTCCTTGAGCAGGACCTTGAACGACTCGGGGATCGAGGGCTCGGCGATGTTCTCGCCCTTGACGATCGCCTCGTAGGCCTTGACCCGCCCGACCGTGTCGTCGGACTTGATCGTGAGCATCTCCTGGAGGGTGTACGCGGCGCCGTAGGCCTCGAGCGCCCACACCTCCATCTCGCCGAAGCGCTGGCCGCCAAACTGCGCCTTGCCGCCCAGCGGCTGCTGGGTGACCAGCGAGTAGGGGCCGGTGGAGCGTGCGTGGATCTTGTCGTCGACCAGGTGCAGCAGCTTCAGGATGTACATGTAGCCGACCGTCACCTGCTCCTCGAACGGCTCACCGCTGCGGCCGTTGAACAGCGTGGTCTTGCCCGAGGCCTGATCGCCCTCGCGCCGGCGCTTGTCGACGTCCATGCGGATCCGGCCCTCGTGCTCGTCCTGCCAGCGGACCAGCGCCTCGTCCACGTCCTTGACCGTGGCGCCGTCGAACACCGGCGTGGCGACGTACACCTTGCCGCCGTCGTCCTTGGCCTCCTTGTAGGCCTGCGACCCGTCGTCGTACCAGCCGTTGGCGGCGACCCACCCGAGGTGGGTCTCGAGGATCTGGCCCAGGTTCATACGGCTCGGCACGCCGAGCGGGTTGAGGATCACGTCGACCGGGGTGCCGTCCTCGAGGAACGGCATGTCCTCGATGTCGACGATCTTCGAGATCACGCCCTTGTTTCCGTGCCGTCCGGCCAGCTTGTCGCCCTCGGCGATCTTGCGCTTCTTGGCCACGAACACGCGGACCAGCTCGTTGACGCCGGGCGGCAGGTCGTCGCCCTCGTCGCGGCTGAACGTCTTCACGTCGATGACCACGCCGCCCTCGCCGTGCGGGACCTTGAGCGAGGTGTCGCGGACCTCGCGCGCCTTCTCCTTGAAGATCGCGCGGATCAGCTTCTCCTCGGCGGTCAGCTCGGTCTCGCCCTTCGGCGTGACCTTCCCGACCAGCAGGTCGCCCGAGCCGACCTCGGCGCCGATGCGGACGATGCCGCGGTCGTCGAGGTTGCGCAGCGACTCCTCCGAGCGGTTCGGGATGTCGCGGGTGATCTCCTCGTCGCCGAGCTTGGTCGTGCGGGCGTCGATCTCGTACTCCTCGATGTGGATCGAGGTGAGCTCGTCGTCCTTGACGATCCGGCGCGAGAGGATGATCGCGTCCTCGAAGTTGTAGCCCTCCCAGGACATGAAGGCGACCAGCAGGTTCTTGCCGAGCGCCATCTCGCCGGAGTCGGTGGCCGAGCCGTCGGCCAGCACGTCGCCGTCGGCGACCTTGGCGCCCACGCTGACGATCGGCTTCTGGTGGATCAGCGTCCCCTGGTTGGAGCGCATGAACTTCTGGAGCAGGTACTCGTCCGAGCCGCCGCCGTCCTTGTCGACCACGATCTGCTCGGCGTCGACGTAGGAGATGGTGCCGGCGTTGCGGGCCACCACCACGTCACCGGTGTCGATCGCCGCGCGCCGCTCCATGCCGGTGCCGACCAGCGGAGCGTCGGTGACCAGCAGCGGCACGGCCTGAGCCTGCATGTTCGAGCCCATCAGCGCCCGGTTGGCGTCGTCGTGCTCGAGGAACGGGATCATCGCGGTCGTGATCGACCAGATCTGCTCCGGCGAGACGTCGATCAGGTCGACCTCTTCGGCCGGCACGGTCACGTACTGGCCGGCCTGGGTCCGGCAGATGATCTCGTCACCGGTGAGGTGGCCCTTGTCGTCGACCGGCGTGTTCGCCTGGGCGATGATCCGCTCCTCCTCCTGGGTGGCGTCGAGATGCACGATCTCGTCGGTCACCTTGCCGCCCTTGACCACCCGGTAAGGCGTGGTCACGAACCCGTGCTCGGAGACCTCGGCGTAGGAGGAAAGCGAGCCGATCAGGCCGATGTTCGGCCCCTCCGGAGTCTCGATCGGACACATGCGGCCGTAGTGGGTGGGGTGCACGTCGCGCACCTCGATCGGCGCGCGCTCGCGCGTGAGTCCACCGGCGCCCAGGGCCGACAGGCGGCGGCGATGCCGCAGCCCGGCGAGCGAGTTCGTCTGGTCCATGAACTGCGACAGCTGGCTGGAGCCGAAGAACTCCTTGAGCGCGGCCACGACCGGCCGGATGTTGACGATCGTCTGGGGGGTGATCGTGTCGGCGTCCTCGGTGGTGAGGCGCTCGCGCACGACGCGTTCCATGCGGTAAAGGCCGATCCGGAACGCCTCCTGGATCAGCTCACCGACCGTGCGCAGGCGGCGGTTGCCGAAGTGCTCGTACTCGTCCAGGTGGTCCTGGATCGGCTCGCGCGGCATGGCCAGCGCCTCGGCGGCGTAGTCCTTGGTGTCGACGCCGTCGTCCTCGGGCATGCCGAGCAGACGCGGCAGCGTGATCAGCTCCTTGACCAGGGCGATGATGTCGTCGTGGGTCAGGGTGCGGGTCTCGAGGTCGATGTCGAGGCCCAGGCGCGAGTTCAGCTTGTAGCGGCCCACGCGCGTGAGGTCGTAGCGCTTGGGGTCGAAGAACAGCTGGTTGAGCAGTGAGCGCGCCGCGTCGACCGAGGGCGGCTCGCCCGGGCGCTGCTTCTTGAACAGCTCGATCAGCGAGCCCTCCTCGCTGCGGACCATCTCGGGGTCGGCGTCGAGGGTCAGGCGGATGTAGAGCGAGTTGTCGAAGAGGTTGAGGATCTCCTCGTCGGCGGCGTAGCCCATCGCCCGCAGCAGCACGGTCACCGGCAGCTTGCGCTTGCGGTCGATGCGGACGTAGACCCGGCCCTTCTTGTCGATCTCGAGCTCGAGCCACGATCCGCGCGCGGGCATCAGGTTCGCGATGAACACCTGCTTCTCGCGATCCTTGGGCTCCATCACGTAGGCGCCCGGGGAACGGACCAGCTGCGTGACCACGACGCGCTCGGTGCCGTTGATGATGAACGTGCCGCGCTCGGTCATCCACGGGAAGTCGCCCATGAACACCGACTGCTCGCGGATCTCACCGGTCTCCCGGTTGATGAAGGCCACCGTAACGGTCAGCGGCCGCGCGTAAGTCAAATCCTTCTCACGGCACTGCTCGAGGTCAGCGACGGGCTCGTCGAAGGTGAAGTCGCCGAACTGGACGGCGAGGTTGCCGGTGTAGTCCTCGATCGGCGAGATGTCGTCGATCGTCTCGCGCAGGCCGCCGCCGGCAGGATCGGTCAGCCATTCGAAGGACTTGCGCTGGATATCAATGAGGTTGGGAACTTCAAGGACCTTGTTCAGACGCGCGAAACTCCGGCGCGTCCGGGGGGCGTGAGCGGTTGCCAAGACGGCGACTCCTCGGAAACGGTCGAGAGGGAGGCAGGTCAGCGCTTCTCGAGGCACCTACACCCCATGAAGCGCGACCACCAAAGATAGCACAGGGCAGCGCTGCCCTGTGGAGGGACGTTCAGCTCTCACGGACCCCGCCTCCGGATCGCCGCGTATGTGGCGCGGCGCCGTTCGCATTCGGGCGGCTACGACTATCGGCTGACGCGGAGAGTGTAGGGAGTCGGGCACGTTCCGGCAACCCCCTGGCCGCACGCGCATCCCCCGGTGCACAACGCCCGAAAGCGCCCCCTCCGCCGCCGACCTCGGGGACATGAGCGTCCCCCGGGTGCTGGTATGTGAATTCGGCGGCGCGATGCGGGAGAATGTGCGGCACTTATGAGAAGTCCAGGCGGTTTCCTGCGGGAGCCGTTGCGGAGCTAGCCCTTTCCGCAGAAAAACTGGCGTCTGGGGCGCGGTCGTCCCTGCCCGAGTTCTCACGCCGCACAGGCGGCCGCGGCCGAGCGGCCACACCCCACTTATGTCCCGGACACGGGCAGAGGCAGGGGGACTTTCGGGCGGTTTTGCGTCGGCCAATTTTTCGACCGCTCGCACCTACCAGCGAGTAGATTCAGCACTCGGGGGTCGCCGTGACTGAAGCGAGGGGGACGTATGGGAGTTGTACGAGTCGGATCGATGTTCGGGACGGCCGTCTTGCTCGCGATGGTGGGCGCGGCGCCGGCGACCACAACCGCCGCGACAACGCCGATCACGGTGATCAAGCCGTCCTTCAAGGTCGCGATCTCGCCCGAGTACACGACGGCGGGCGAGCCGACCACGTTCCACGTCACGATCGTCAACACCTCCCCGTCCGGCAACACACTCGGTGCGGTCAAGATCTCTCCGCCGAGCGGGTTCACCCCTCCGCGTCCCACGCCCGGTTCACCACTGCGGAACAAGACCAAGGTCAAGAACCGCTCGCTGATGCTCCAGCAGGTCACGGTGAAGCCCGGCAAGCACGCGCGGCTCACGGTCACGGCGACCGCGCCGGCCAGGTGCGGCAGCGGTACCACCCTGCATTGGACATCTCAGGCGTTCGCGGGCCAGAACGGGGGAGGAGCCCGGCTCGGGCTCAACGCCGCCACCAGCAACCTGGATGTCAAGGTCCTGTGCCCCGACACCATGGCGTGCGCCGTCGGAGCGGTCGCCTGCCACACCAGCCTGATCACCTCGAACAGCACCTACGCGGTGATGTCCGACGCGACGTCGGGCACGCTCACCCAGACGGTCAACGTCGGCAACAACCTGCGTTGCGGGGGCTATCGGTTCAGGGATCCGAACTGGTACGACTCGGCCGTCGCGGCCCCGGCCACCTCGCCACCTACAACGACGCCTGTCGTCGACACTGTCACGTACAAGATCCGGAACGCAAAGGCTAAGGGAACCGGGTTCTGCCTCGGGGTCGGCTACCAGTTCACGACGGCCTCGGGCGCGCCGGCGCGGGCAGGAACCCTCCCCAACGGCAACCCCGGATTCATCGGGCTCCTCCCGAGCTGCTCCACCGCAAAGCCACCCTGCATCGCGAGCACGACGCAACCGGCCGACGCCTCGACCAAGGTCGGGTTTGACGTTCTCATGACGATCCAGATCCCGGAGACCGGCGACCCCTGGGGCGCAGGCTAGGCGCTTCTCGCCGCACCCACCTGCACCAGCGCCGGCGCCGGCAACCTGACGATCTTCAGCGCGTCGAGGATCCCGTCCCGCTCCGACAAGAGCTCGGCGTCCGCGCAGTCGAGCGCGGCGAGGGCGGCGATCGTCGCCGCGATCTCGTAGTGCGCGCCGCGCTCACGCGCACAGCTCAGCGCGGCGGTCAGCTCGCGACAGGCGGCATCCCGCTCTCCCAGGCGCGCGAGCGCGACCCCGACGCAACGCTGGAGCAGCGCGCGCTCCCGAGCGGCTCCCTCGAGCTCGGCCCGGCCGAGGTCGAGCCCCCGGCGCGCGTCGCCCAGCAGCGCCTCGGCCTCGGCGATCAGCCCTCGCCCGAAGTCGGCGTACGCGTGCATGTTGAACGCGCGGAGCGTCCGGGTGGAACGCTCGAGCATCGGCAGGCCGACCTGGATGTCGCCCCGCCGCACGGCCAGACGCCCGAGCAGCATGTCGATGAAGGCGACCGATTGGGGCTCCCGCGTCGCGCTCCACACCCGCCGGGCGCGGCGCAGGTGCTCCTCGGCCTCCTCCAGGCGACCCTGGTCGGACAGGATCTCCCCCACGTTGCAATCGACGAACGCGGTATCGGCCGGCCGGCCTGACCGCTCGCCGCACTCGCGCGCGCGCAGGTACAGCGACAGCGCATCGTCCCAGCGGCCGTCGAAGTAGGCGAACATGCCCAGGTTGTTCAGGACGAACAGCTCGTGTTCGGGGTCGCCGAGCTGCTGGTAGATCTCGAGCGCCCGCCACGAGTGCGTCGCCTCCTCGCGGCGGCCGGATTCGACCAGCGCCCAGTCCAGCGAGTACAGGGCATGGGCGAGCGCGGTGAGCTCCCCCACCGACTCCGCCTCCTCGATCGCCTGCCGGCACACCGCGATCGCCTCGGACCAGCGGCCCTGTCGGTTGCGGACGCCGCCGAGCCGGGAGCGCATCTTGGCCCGCCAGACGATCGCCTCGGGGCCGCGAACCCCGTCCAGGGCCCGGAAGCCCCGCGTCAGCCAGCGCACGGCGGCGCTCAGCGCCGCGCTCCGCGACGCCACGTCTGCGTGCCGGTCGCAGAGCCGGGCCTGCGCGATCGGATCGTCGCGGAGCAGCCGCCGCGCTTCGGTCAGGGCCCGATTGGCCGCCGCCGGCTCCCCGAGCGAGCGAAGCTCCTCTCCGAGTTGCTCCCAGGCCGAGGCGAGCGCGGGCGGGTCGACCCGGACCCCCCAGGCCCGTCCGGCCTCGATGGCCCGCCGGTAGAGGTGCACAGCGTCTGCGTGCGCGAAGCGCTCGGCTGCCCGCTTGGCCGCGATCAGCGCGTAGTGCTGCGCGCGCGCGTGATCCCCCGCCAGCGCGAAGTGGTTGGACAGCACGGCGGCGTCCGCGTCGCCGTCCCGCTGACGTTCCAGCCGCCGCCCCACCGCCTGGTGAAGCTCGCGCCGCAGCTTGAACGGCAAGCTCGAGTACGCGACCTCCTGGAGGGCGGGGCGCCGGAAGCGCACGCGCCCGTCGGGCTCGCGAGCGAACACCGCCGACAATCGGTCCCATGCCGCGTCGTCGGGCGCGGACATGCCCCGGGCGATCACGTCCGCCAGGCGCCTCTCCTCGAACGACAGTCCGAGCACAGCGGCGCGTCGCACCAGCGCACCGTCCTCCGGCTCGAGCGCGTCGATGCGCGCCATGGTCGCCGCATCGACGCTGTCGGGCAGCTGGTCGCGATCGCCGTCTGCGGCGGCGGCGAGCAGATCGAGGAGGAACTCGGGGCTGCCTCCGGAGCGGTCAACCGCCAGCTCGACCACGTGCGGCGGCAGCTGAGCCGCCTCCGGGGTGGTCAGGGCCAGCGCTCGCGCGTCCTGGCGAGAGAGCGGACCGAGCTCGATCCTCCGGTGCTCACCGCTCAGCGCCATCCCACCCGGCGTGTCGCGACGGCTGACCAGCACCAGCCATGCCGACGTCCGGAGCTCTCGCGAAAGCGCCTCGAACAACGCGACCGAAGCGGCGTCCATCAGGTGAGCCTGCTCGACCTCCAGCATCGTCGGGACGACCAGTGCCCGGGTCAGGAAGCGCAGAACGACCTCGTGCAGCTTCGTTTCACGCGACCCGGCAGCCAGCTGCTCGACCTCGACCGAAGGCGGCACCTCGATGTCGAACACGATGGCGATCAGCGACAGCCAGGGCAGCAGATCGGGTTGGGCAGACTCGATCTCGGCCCGGAGCCGGCCCAAGACCACCGCCTCGTCTTCGTGCTCCGGAACCCCGAGGAGCGCGCGAAGCGGTCCGCGCCACGTGTGGTAGGGCGTGTCTCGCGTGTAGACCTCACAGGTCGCCCGGAGGCGCACCATGCCCTGGGCGTATCGGCCGGCCTCCGCGATCAGCCGCGACTTGCCCACACCGGTCTCACCCACCAGCTCGACCAGCGCCCCCGATCCCCGTTTCGCCGCGTCGATCGCGGCGCGCAGGGTCCCGAGCTCACGCGAACGACCGACGAGCGGCAGCTCCATCCGGATTGCCGCGTCCGAAGCACCGCGCACGGGCGGCCCCACATCCCAGGCCTGAACCGCGCGCGTCTTGCCCTTGACCGCGAACGGCTCGAGCGGTGTCTGCTCGAAGCTGGTCTTGGCACGCCGCAGGACATCCCGCGTGGCGTACACGCGTCCCACGGGCGCCCTGGCCCCAAGCCGGGCGGCGAGGTTGACCGTGTCACCCATCACCGCATACCACCGGCGGTAGATCGGCCCGACCGGCCCGCTGAACACCGGGCCACGGTGCACGCCGGCGCGCAGCGGCAGCGGCGGGTCGGCCTCGACGATGTGACGCAGCGCGAGCAGCATGCGCTCCTCGTCGTCGCCGACCACCCGAGGGACGCCGGCGCTCAGCCGGATCTTGCCGCCGTCGGCCGCGATGTCGGAGTCCAGGAAGCAGACCTCGTAGCGCTCGACCGCCTCCTGTACGAGTCGCACGAGCTCGTCCAGACGCCCGGCGGTGCTCTCGGCGCCATGTTCGAGCAGCAGGCCATCGAGGCCGCCGAACTGCAGAAAGGCGATGGTCGCGGTTCGGTGCTCGGCGACCGCCGACCCGCTGAGCAGATGGGCCCGGACCGCGGCCGGCAGGAAGCTGGCGATCACCTCGCCGGGCGGAGCCGGGAGCCCGGCCGGCGTCACCCATTCACACGCCTCTGGTGCCCGCGCGAGCAGCCTGCCGGGGCCGACCGGTTGCCCCACACTGGCCCGCGGCAGCGCCCGGGCGGTGTCCGGGCTGATCAGGATCTGGCCCGAGCACGCGGCCGCCTCCAGGCTCACCACCGTGCTCGCCGCCGGTCCCCCGATCACCAGCTCCCGATGCGATCCGCCGACGACGAACATGCCGTAGAGGCCGCTGTGCACCCCGACCGACATGCGGAGCACGACGGGGTGCTCGCCGGCGCGCGACCGGCCGACCTCGCGAAGCCGGCGTCGCATCGCTGCCGCCGCGCTGCAGGCCCGAAGCGCGTGCTGCTGGTCGCCCTCCTGGTCGTAGAACATCAGGGCCATCGCATCGCCGCCGAACTTGACCAGCGATCCACCCCGGCTGTAGGCCTCGGACAGGAGCGCGGAGAAGCACGTGTTGATCACGTCGACCAGCTGCTCGGCGCCTTCCTTGCCGTGGCGAGCCAGACGCTCGGACAGGCGCGTGAATCCCGACACGTCGGCGAACACCATCGTGCACTGGACGGTCTCGCCGAGGCCTTCGAGCGGCCGGGCCACGCGGGCCAGCAGCGCCCGGGGCACGTAGGGAGCCAGCCGGCCGGTCTCGGACGCGCTCACCGCCGACCGCACCCATCTGGGACGGGAACCCGTAGGACGCTCCCGATGTCAGCCCCCACGGGTGCAATGTAGCCAACCCGGGTGCCGGCGCCAACCGCCCCGGCACCCGAGTTCGGCGAAGAATTACTTCAGCTCGACGGTGGCCCCGGCCTCTTCGAGATCGGCCTTCAGCTTGTCGGCCTCGGCGCGATCAATGCCTTCCTTGACCGGCTTGGGCGCCTCGTCGACCAGCGCCTTGGCCTCCTTGAGGCCCAGGCCGGTGGCCGCGCGGACGACCTTGATGACCTGGATCTTCTTGTCGCCGGCCGCCTGGAGCACCACGTCGAACGCGGTCTGCTCCTCGGCTTCCTCGCCGGCGCCGTCGGCCGCCGCCCCGGCGCCCGCGGGGGCCGCGGCGGCTACCGCGGTGGCGGAGACGCCGAACGCCTCCTCGAGCGCCTTGATGCGCTCGGACAGCTCGAGGACCGAGATTGACTTGAGCTCGTCGATCCACTCTTGGGTGCTGGGCATGGTTCCTCCTTAGGCGCCGGGTTCCTCGTCCGGCGCGGCTTCTTGATCAGTTTCTTCCGACGCTCCGGGCTCGGCCTCGACGTCGACGATGGGTTCAGTTGGAGTCTCGGCCGTCGCCTCGGGCTCCGCGGTGGGCTCGTCCTCCCGCGCGGGAGGCGCCTCGCCGCTCACCAGTCCCTGGTCGGCGATCGCCTGGAGCTGGATGGCCAGACCGGCGATCAGCGCGTTCAGCGTGCGCACCAGCCCCGTGATCGGAGCCGCGATCGTGCCAACGAGCTGCGCGTGCAGCACCTCGCGTGCCGGCAGCCGGGCGATCGCCACCACGTCGGCGGCGCTCAGCGTGCCGCCATCCATCAGCCCGCCCTTGAACTCCAGCGTGTGCATCGCCCGGGCCGCGTCGTTCAGCGCCTTGGCCGCCAGCGCGGCATCCCCGGTGACGAACGCCAGCGCGGTGGGGCCCTGCAAGAGCTCCTTCAGAGCCGTAACGCCGGCCTCGTCGGCCGCCCGTTCGGTCAGCGAGTTCTTGACGATCCGGAAGCGGGTCCCGGACTCGCGCAGCCGAGCACGCAGATCGGCCGCCTGCGCCACCGAGATGCCGCGGTAGTCCACGGCGAACACTGCGTCGGAGGACCGGATCTGGCCGGCCAGCTCCTCTACGACTGCTGCTTTCTGATCTCGGTTCATTCCCGTTCCTCTTCGAAAACAAAGACGCCCGCATCACAGGCGGGCGTCGAATGAGGAACCGGAGCTCCAACCTCGAGGCGCCGCCTACTCCGGACTTACCAAACCGCCGGAGGTCTCGGGCAGTGCTTCTAGACAGACAGTTTAGGCCGCTACGGGCTCCTCGACGATGTCGCGGGTCCGGGTCGGGTCGACCTTGACTCCCGGACCCATGGTCGTGGCCACGGTGACCGTGCGGATGTAGCGACCCTTGGCCGCCGACGGCTTGGCCCGGATCAGCTCCTCGATCACCGCCGCGTAGTTCTCGAGCAGCGCTCGGTCCTCGAACTCGCGCTTGCCGATCACCAGGTGCACGATCGCGTTGCGGTCGGTCCGGTACTCGACCTTGCCGGCCTTGGACTCCTCGACCGCCTTGGCCACGTCCATCGTGACCGTGCCGACCTTCGGGTTGGGCATCTTGCCGGCCGGTCCGAGGATCCGCCCCAGCCGGCCGACGACCGGCATCAGATCGGGGGTGGCGATCGCCACGTCGAAGTCGTCGAAGCCGTCCTGAATCCGCTGGGCCAGGTCCTCCGCGCCGACCACGTCGGCGCCGGCCTCCTCGGCCTCGCGCGCCTTGTCGCCCTGGGCGAACACGGCGATCTTGACCTCCTTGCCCAGTCCGTTGGGCAGGGCGATGGTCCCGCGCAGCTGCTCGTCGGCGTGGCGCACGTTCAAGCCGGTCCGGACATGCACCTCGACCGACTCGTTGAACTTCACGCGCGCGAGCTGCTTGATCAGCCCGATCGCCTCGGCGGGCGAGTACTCACGCTCGCGATCGAAGCGCTTGCGGGCCTCCTCGTATGTCTTTCCGCGATGTGCCACCTAGACCACCTCCACACCCATCGAGCGAGCCGTACCGGCGATGATCTTCGCGGCGGCGTCGATATCGCCGGCGTTCAGATCCTTCATCTTCTTCTCGGCGATCTGGCGCAGCTGATCCTGGGTTATCCGAGCCACCTTGTCGCGGTTGGGCTCGGCCGAGCCCTTCTCCAGGTTCAGCGCCTGCTTGATCAGCACGGCGGCCGGCGGGCTCTTGGTGATGAAGGTGAACGAGCGGTCCTCGTAGACCGTGATCACCACCGGGATCACCGTGCCCAGGTCGCCCTGCGTCTGGGCGTTGAACGCCTTGACGAACTCCATGATGTTCACGCCGTGCTGGCCCAGCGCGGGACCGACCGGCGGCGCCGGCGAGGCCTGCCCGCCGACGGCTTGCAACTTGATCTGAGTCAGAACCTTTTTCGCCATTTAGATCTTCTTCACCTGGTCGAATCCAACTTCCACCGGCGTCTCGCGGCCGAAGATCGAGACCAGCACCTTGAGCCGCTGGGCGTCCTCGTTGACCTCGGAGATCTCGCCCGAGAAGTCCGACAGCGGCCCCGAGACCACCTTGACCGACTCGCCGATCGCGAACTGGGCGCGGGTGCGCGGACGCTCCGCCACCTCGCGGTGGAGCAGGCGGTTGACCTCGTCCTGGGTCAGCGGCACGGGCTCGTTGGAGGCGCCGACGAACCCGGTCACGCCCGGCGTGCCCTTGACCAGCGACCACGAGTCCTCGTTCAGATCCATGTTCACGAGCACGTAGCCCGGCATGGTCCGCTTCTCGACCGTGATCTTCTGGTTGTCCTTCATCTCCGAGACGGACTCGGTCGGCACCACGATCTGGCGCACAGCCTGCTGCTGCCCGAGCGACACGATGCGGTGCTCGAGGTTGTGCTTGACCTTGTTCTCGTGACCCGAGTAAGTGTTTACGACGTACCAGCGAAACATTGCAGTTGTCCTAGTTAGGCCCTCCCAGCCAAGAGCACCTGGCGGCGCTCACTTCAAGATGAAAGTTACGAGCTTGCCGGCGACCAGATCCGCCAAGCCGAGAAACGCCGCGGCGACGATGACGAATCCGATCACCACGCCCGTGGCCTGCATCACCTGAGGGCGATCGGGCCACTGTACTCGTTGCAGCTCGCGCCAGCATCCCTGCAGGAAACCGATGAGCCGCGCGAATATCCCCCCGCGGTGCTCGACATGGGCTGGTGCCGCTGCCGCGGGCCGGCGCCCGGCACCGTCCGCGATGGACTCGTCGACCTCGAGCTCGAACTCCTCCTCGTCGGCTTCGTCGTCGGGCTCCGGCTCGGCCGGCCGCCCTATCGCGAGCTGGGCATCGGCCAGCTCCGCGTCCGGCGTGGCGTGCTCGAGCGGATCCGGGGCGCCGTTGTCCTCGCGCTCGAGCGACCGCGACGGCTTGTCCGAGATGTCCGTAACAGTCGGGACGCTCGGCAGCACGCCCGGGACGCTGGAGCGAGCGGACTGCGAGCCTCCAGCCTGGGGTGGCCGACGGGTCCGCCGGTCTTTGGCGCGTTTCCGGTTACGAGCCACGGGGCCTCCGACGCCGGCTCAGCGCGTCTCGCGGTGCGGCGTGTGACGCCTGCACCAGCGGCAGTACTTGCGCAGCTGGAGCCGCTCCGGGTTGTTCCGCTTGCTCTTGTTCGTCTGGTAGTTGCGGCGCTTGCACTCCTCACAGGCGAGGGTGGCAGCGATCCGAACGTCTCCACGAGCCATTTAGGCGCTTCCGTCCGAGGGGTCAAGTTCCGGCTACCGGACCGCGGGCGCAGAAACGAACGCCGCCCGGCGCCGGCCCTCAGTGTAGCGACATGGAGGCCCTATTCGACCAGCTCCACCGGCGAGACCTCGAGGTCCAGCCAACGGTCGCCGCGCAACACGCGGATAGGCATCGGGCGGCCGATCGCCTCGTGGCTCATCGCCCGCTGCACGTCGTCGACGCGTTCGATCGCCTGCCCGTCGAGCTCGACGATCAGGTCCTCGGCGCGCAGACCACAGCGCTGCGCCGGGCTGCCCGCGGAGACCTCGATGATCTCCACTCCGGCCGCGCGCCCTACGCGCACGCGCGCGTGCGGGGGAAGCGGTCGGGGGCCGGCCGCGATCCCGATCCAGGCCCGGCGCACGCGACCGTCGCGCATCAGGGCGCCGACGATCTGGCGGGTGGCCGCGTTGATCGGGACGGCCAGCCCGAGCCCCACGCCGGCCACCGCAGTGTTGATCCCGATCACCCGTGCCGAGGAGTCGACCAGCGCGCCGCCCGAGTTGCCCGGGTTCAAGGCCGCGTCGGTCTGGATCACGTTGTCGATGTGGCGCACCGTCCGGCCGGCCCGCGCGGGCAGCGAGCGCCCGAGCGCGGAGACCACGCCCGCGGTGACCGACCCCGCGAACCCGTTCGGGTTCCCGATCGCCACGACCAGCTGGCCCACCTTCAGCTTCTCGGCCTCGCCGAGCGTGGCCGGGGCCAGCGTGTCGCCGTCGGCCCGGAGCACCGCGAGGTCGGACAGCCGGTCGACCCCGACCACGCGCCAGCTCAGCTCGCGCCCGTCGACGAACGTGGCCCGGCCGGTCCGGCCTGGCCCGGCCACCACATGCGCCGAGGTGAGCAAGAACCCGTCTCCGGACAAGGCCACCGCGCTGCCTGCACCGGCCGGCACCTGCCCGGCGCGCCCCCGGCGCATGACGCGCAGGTTGGCCACGCTCGGTGCGACCCGCTCGGCCACGTCGACCACCACCCGCGAGTAGGCGTCGAGCGCCTCAGCCTCGCGCGCCCGGGCCTGGTCCTCGGCACGCTCGGCCGTCGTGGTCATGACAGCTCGACCGTGACCGTGCGCTCCTCGGTTCCCCGGACGATCTTCAGCTCGAGCCGTCCCTCGGCGCCGGCGCCCTCGAGTGCCTCATACAGGACGTCCATACGGTCGAGCTCGCGTCCGGCCGCGGCGACGAGCAGGTCACCGCGCTCGAGCCCGGCGCGGTCGCCGGCGCTGCCGCGCTCGACCGACCGGATCAGGATGCCGTCGCGCTCGGGCAGGCCCACCGCCCGTCGCAGGCGCCGGGCCACGCGGGGCGGCGCGATGGCCACCCCCAGTCGAGCCCGCCGTGGGGCCTCGCCGCGGCTCAGCTTCTCCACGCGCTCGCGGATCGACTGGTCGGCCGGGACGGCCAGAATCAGACCGCCGTCCGTGCGAATCGAGTTGACCCCGAGCAGCCGGCCGGCCCGGTCGAGCAGCGGACCGCCCGACGATCCCCGCGGCAGCGGCGCGGTGTGCTCGATGGCAAATCCGATCCGGTGCCGCCGGGGCCCCCGGAACCGGCGCGCCGTCGAGGACACAAATCCCGGCGTGACCCGCAGGCCACGGCCGCCCGGATTGGCCAGGGCGAGCACCGAGCGGCCGATCGGCAGCGACTCGATGTCCTCCTCGGACCACTGGAGCGGCTCGATCTCCGCCGTGTCCACGTCGATCACCGCCAGGTCCACGTCGAGGTCGGAGGCCAACACCCGGCCGGTCTCGCGCCGGCCATCGTGGAAGGTCACCGTCACCTCGTCGCCGCGCAGGTTGTGGGCGTTGGTGAGGACCCGGTTCGCGTCCAGGACGAACCCGGATCCGAGGCCCCAGCCCTGACCCAGCCCGATCACGGCGGGGCCGAAGCGCTCCACGGCGGTGTGGATCGTGCCTTCAAGTTCTTCCAGTACAGACATCTTCTTACTCCTTACTTGCAATATGCAAGTGACAACTGTAACACAGGCTAGGATCTAGGTATGAACGAGGCCCTGGCCGACGCGCTGAGCACGATCGGCGACCGCTGGACGCTGCTGGTCATCGCGTCGCTGCTCGACGGCCCGCGCCGGTTTGGCGACCTCCAGGCCGAGGTCGAGGGGATCGCCCCGAACGTGCTGACCCAGCGGCTGCGCCAGCTCGAGCGCAACGCCCTGGTCGTGGCTCGCCCGTACTCCGAGCGCCCGCCCCGATTCGTCTACGAGCTCGGCGCGGCCGGGCACGAGCTGGCCGGCGCTCTGCGCCTGATCGCCGGCTGGGGGGCGCGACACACCGACGGCGCCGCCACCCCCCGACACGCGGTGTGCGACACGCCGATGGAGGCGCGCTGGTGGTGCCCGACCTGCGAGCGCGTCGTCGAGGACGACGACGATGAGCTCGAGTACGCCTGATCCGGACTGAGCCCGAGCAGCTGAGAACGCTCTAATCACTGCCACCGGCGCCGCGCGGGCAGAAGAAAATGCGCGGCAATGCTTCGGCTCCTCGGCATCGTCATCTCGATCGGACTCGTCGACTCGCTCAACCCGAGCACGATTGCGCCGGCGCTTTACGTGGCCACCGGCGAGAGGGGCCGCGGCCGGGTGGCCGAGTTCACCCTTGCCGTGTTCGCCGTGTACTTCGTCGGCGGCGGGGCGATCGCGGTGGGCGCCGGCCAGCTGATCCGGCCGCTGCTGCCGCACCCGCGCCACCACATCGCGAGCATCGTCGAGATCATCGTCGGGGTGGCGATGATCGCGGGGGCGGCGGTGCTGTGGCGCCACCGGCGGCGCCTGGCCGACCGCGACCCGCCCGACTTCGATCCGCATGGGCGGTCGAGCTGGGTGCTGGGAGCCTCGATCACCGCGCTCGAGCTGCCGACCGCGTTCCCATACTTCGCCGCGATTGCGGCGATCGTGGGGGCGGGACTCGGCCCGGTCCGAGACCTCGTGCTGCTGCTCGTGTTCAACCTGTGCTTTGTACTGCCGCTGCTGGCGATCGTCGCCACGCTGACGTTCGCGCCCGAGAGCTCGGACCGCCTGCTGACCGCGGGCCGAGGGTTCCTCCAGCGCAACTGGCCCACGGTGCTCGCCGGCATGGCGCTCCTCGCCGGGCTGTTCGTGGTGGCGCTCGGGGTGACCGGGATCGGGGCCAGCCACAGCCACTTCCTGCGCGGGCTTCACCACACGCTGCACGGCTGAGCGCGGCGACTTATGATCGAAGCCGGGATGGCGACGACCGAGCCGCAGATCACCGGGGTCAGGGCGGAGGACCTCCAGCCGCTGCTCGACGGGCGTTACGCCTCGTTGCGCCACCAGATCCGAGCCACCCTCGCGCGGCCCGAGTTCGAGCCGCCGATCGGCATCCCGACCGCGGAGTATCGCGAGCGGGTGCTCGAATGGATGCGGGCGATCGCGGCCGAGGGCCTCACCGCGCCGGGCTTCCCCGCCGAGTACGGCGGCCACGGGGATGCGGGGGCGAACATCGCCGGATTCGAGACCATCGCCTACGGCGATCTCTCGCTCCTGGTCAAGTTCGGCGTGCAGTTCGGATTGTGGGGCGGGGCGATCCAGCAGCTCGGCAACCGAACCCACCATGAGCGCTACCTGAAGGCGACAGCCGAGCTCGAGCTGATGGGCTGCTTCGCGATGACCGAGGCCGGCCATGGCTCCAACGTGCAGCAGCTGCAGACCACGGCGACCTACGACCCCGACACCGACGAGTTCGTGATAGACACGCCGAGCGACGAGGCGTGCAAGGAGTACATCGGAAACGCCGCCTGTCACGCCCACTTCGCCGCGGTGTTCGCCCAACTGGTCGTCGGCGGCGAGTCGCACGGCGTCCACGTCCTGGTGGTGCCGCTGCGAGACGAGCACGGGAACGTCCAGGCGGGCGTCCGGATCGAGGACTCGGGCGAGAAGATGGGTCTGAACGGCGTCGACAACGGGCGCATCTGGTTCGACCACGTGCGGGTGCCGCGCGGCGCGCTGCTCAACCGCTACGGCGGGGTCAACGACGAGGGCGCCTACGAGAGCTCGATCGAGAAGGCGACCAAACGCTTCTTCACGATGCTCGGGGCGCTGGTCCAGGGGCGCGTGTGCATCTCGGGCGCGTCGGTCAGCGCGGCCAAGACGGCGCTGCTCGCCAAGACCTACGCCCTGCACTTCGCCCAGGCCGAGCTGCTCGATCAGTTGCACGAGGCGCACAGCGACGAGCACGAGACCACCGAACGCGATCAGCGCCAGCTCGAGTCCCTGGCCGCGGGGATGAAGGCCGCCTCCAGCTGGCACGCCACCGAGACGATTCAGATCTGCCGCGAGTGCTGCGGCGGGGCGGACTACATGTCCGTCAACCGGTTTGCGGCGCTCAAGGCCGACACCGACGTGTTCACCACGTTCGAGGGCGACAACACCGTGCTGATGATGCTGGTGGCGCGTGGGCTGTTGACCGACTACCGCGACGCGTTCGGCGAGCTCAATCCGCGTGAAACCGTCCTGTTCGTGGCCGAGCAGGCGGTCGAGACCGTGGTCGAGCGGCTGTTCGCGCGCAAGATCGCGCAGGTCATCGCCGACGTCGTCCCCGGACGCGACGAGACCGGCGACCTGCTCGACCGGGAGAGCCAGCTCGAGCTGTTCCGGTGGCGAGAGGGCCACATCACGGCGGGGATCGCCCAGCGTTTCCGGCGCGGCATCAACGAGGGCTACGACCCTTTCGAGGTGTTCCGGGCGGTTCAGAATCACGCCGCCGACGCCGCGCGGGCACACATGGAGAGGGTCATCCTGGAGGCGTTCGCCGCCGCCGTCGAACAGTGCCCCGAAGGCCCGGTCCGCGATGCCCTGAACCGCCTCTGCGATCTCTACGCGCTCTACCACATCGAGCTCGACCGGGGATACCTCCAAGAGCACGGCCGGCTGACCGGCCCGCGCTGCAAGGCGGTCACCCGCGCGGTCAACGATCTGTGCAACCAGGTGCGCGGCGACGCCGAGGCGCTGGTGGACGCCTTCGGGATCCCCGACGAGGTGCTACGGGCTCCCATCGGGCTGCGATGAGCTCCTACATCGACTCGAGCCGGATCGCGGAGCTGCAGGACGTCCTCGGGGCGGACACCGACGCGATCCTCGCCTCGATGCTGACCAGCATGACCGGCGCGATCGCGCAGCTGGAGACCGCGGTGAACGCGGGCGAGCTGGACGTCGCGATCCAGGCGGCCCATCGGGCCCGAAACGATGCGCTGATGCTGAGTGCCGCCCAGCTCCAAGCGGCCCTGACCACGCTCGAGGCCGCCGCACGGGAGTTCGACGAACCGGGCACCCGTTCCGCGCTCGAGCGCGTCCGGGAGGTATGGCCCCCCACGCGCGACGAGCTCGCGGCTATCTGACCGACCCGGGAACGCCGACCCTCCACAAATCCTCCAAGTCCCGATCAAGCTTGTTGTCCGCGGCGACGATAGGGATGTCATGGAGTCTTCCTCCGCGCCCGCGGGTCTCGTTCCGGCCGCTTCGCACCTGGGCCGTGTGCTGGTCGTCGACGACCACGAATTCAACCTGAAGCTGCTCGAACGGCTGCTCGAGCGCGAGGGTCGCGAGGTGCTCGCCGCCGATTCCGTGGCCGCGGCCGAGCGTGCGCTGGCCGCGGAGCAGCCGGCCATGATCGTGCTCGACCTGAACCTCCCCGACGGCAGCGGCCTCGAGCTGACCCGCAAGCTCAAGGCCGAGCCGCGCACCGCCTCGATCCCGATCGTCGCCTGTACGGCGGCGGTCCTTCCGGCCGACGAGGACGAGGCGCTCGAGGCCGGCTGCGACGCGTTCGTGGCCAAGCCGATCGACCTGCGCCACTTCTCCGAGGTCATCTCCTCGATCCTCTCCTAGGGCGCGCACCCAGGTACTGTTCGGGTCCAGCCATGGACTTCGAGCTCTCGGATCGCTGCAAGGAGCTGCGCGAGCGCCTGTTCGCGTTCATGGACGAGGACGTCTATCCGGCCGAGTCCGTCTACCACGAGCAGCTGCTCGCCTCCGGCGATCCGCACTCGCATCCCCCGGTGATGGAGGAGCTCAAGGACCGCGCCCGCGAGCTCGGACTGTGGAACCTGTTCCTGCCCGAGCCGACCGCGGGCGTCGACGCTCCGGGGCTGAGCAACGTCGATTACGCGCCCCTGGCCGAGATCATGGGCCGCAGCCACATCGCCTCGGAGGCGTGCAACTGCGCGGCGCCCGACACCGGCAACATGGAGGTCCTCAATTTGTTCGGCACGCCGGAGCAGAAGGAGCGCTGGTTGCGCCCGCTGCTCGACGGGGAGATCCGCTCGGCCTTCGTCATGACCGAGCCAGAGGTGGCCAGCTCGGACGCCACTAACATCGAGCTGCGGATCGAGCGCGACGGAGACGAGTACGTGCTGAACGGCCGCAAGTGGTGGGCGTCGGGCGCGCTGCGCGAGCGCTGCAAGGTGTTCATCGTGATGGGCAAGACCGACCCGGACGGCCCGCCCTTCAAGCAGCAGTCGATGATCCTGGTGCCGCGCGACACGCCGGGCGTCACGATCGTTCGCAACCTCCCCGTGTTCGGCTACGTCGACCAGGAGGGCCACGCCGAGATCGTGTTCGAGGACGCGCGCGTCCCGGCCGCGAACCTGATCAGCGAGGAGGGCCACGGCTTCCTGATCGCCCAGGCCCGGCTCGGGCCGGGGCGGATCCACCACTGCATGCGCTGCATCGGCACGGCCGAGCGCGCGCTCGAGCTGATGTGCCGGCGGGCCTCCCATCGGGTCACCTTCGGCCAGCCGGTCGCCGAGCGGGCCAATGTCCAGGATTGGATCGCCGAGTCGCGGATCGAGATCGACATGGCCCGTCTGCTGACGCTGAACGCCGCCTGGCTGATGGACACCGTGGGCAACAAGCACGCGCGCACCGAGATCTCTGCGATCAAGGTCGCCGCGCCGGACGTGGCCCTGCGCGTGGTCGACCGCGCCATCCAGGTTCACGGCGGCGGCGGCGTGTCAGACGACTTCCCGCTGGCCACGATGTACGCGCACCTGCGCACCCTGCGCCTCGCGGACGGCCCCGACGAGGTGCACAAGCGCTCGATCGCCCGGCGCGAGCTGCGCCGCGTGGCGACGCCCGAGGCCGTCGCGCCTTAGAGCGGGCCCCTTAGCCGCGGCGGGCGGTCGCGAAGGCGAGGGCGGCGGCGCCCCACAGCCCGGCGGCGAGCACCAGGCGCTCGGCCAGGCCGACGCCGGCGGCCAGGGCCGCGATCCCGCAGGCGAGCAGCACGATCCCGATCAGGGCGACGTCGTTGCGCTTGGTCGTAGTCACGGTCAGGGCAAGCATCGGCATCCCCGGCGCCCGACTTGACAGCGAGCCCAACGGCGGCGCCGCCGGGTACGGTGCACCCCGATGGGAGTCGATGTGCCGCTGCGTCGCAATCGCGACTACATGCTCGTGTCGGCGGGCCAGGGCGTGTCCGAGCTCGGGTCACAGATCTCGACGGTGGCCTATCCGCTGCTCGTGCTCGGGCTCACCGGGTCGCCCGCCAAGGCCGGCGTGGTCGGCCTGGCCGCCACCCTGCCGCTGCCCCTCCTGGCGCTGCCCGGCGGCATGCTGGCCGACCACTTCGACCGCAAGCGACTGATGCTGGGTTGCGACGCGATTCGCGCCGTCGCGCTCGCCGCGCTCACCACTGCGGTGTTCAGCGGCGGCGTGGCCTACGGGGTGGTGGCGGCGGTGGCGTTCGTCGACGGCGCGCTGCTGACCGTGTCGTTCGTCACCGAGCGCGGCGTGCTGCGCCGCCTGGTCGCCCCCGAGCAGCTGTCCGCCGCGGTAGCTCAGAACGAGACGGCGTTCTACGCCTCGAGCATCATCGGTCCGCCCCTCGGCGGGCTGCTGTTCGCGATCGCGCGCGCGCTTCCGTTCCTGGCCGACACGGTGTCCTACGCGTTCTCGGCGACCGCGACCTTGCTCACCCGGGCCCGGTTTCAGCCGGAGCGGGCCGAGCAGCGGGGCAGCCTGGTGGCCGAGTTCACCTCGGGGATCCGCTGGCTCTGGCGGCGCCCGCTGCTGCGCACCTGCTCCCTGATCACAGCCGCCATCAACCCGACCTGGCGGGCGCTCTACCTGTTGCTGGTGGTGCTGGCCAAGCGCCACGGCGCGTCCTCGAGCCTGATCGGCGTGATGTTCGCGATCATCGCCGCCGCCGGCCTGCTCGGCGGACTGTTGGCTTCGTCGAAGGCCGCCTCGCGCGTCTCGGTGGCCACCGCGGTCCGGCTCGACACGTGGACCACAGCGCTGCTCATGCCGCTGCTCCTGGTCGCCCAGGGGACCCTGTTCACCGCGGTCATCGTCGCGCTGATCGAGTTTCCCGCGACGCTCGTCAACTCGGCCGTGGAGGGACTGCGAGGCACGCTCGCACCCGAGCACATGCAGGGCCGCGTCCACGCCGCGGCGGGAACCCTGTCGCAGTCGCTCGGGTGGGCCGGCCCGTTGGTCATCGGGCTGGCCCTCCAGCACTTCTCGAGCGAGGCGAGCATCCTCGTGCTGTGCGGCTGGGCGCTGCTGACCGCCCTCGCCGCGTCCCTGCTCCCGAGCATGCGCTCCCCCGAATAGTCTGTCGCAGCCCATGCCCGCCGGAGATCTCGAAGGCAGGACGTTCCTGATCACCGGCGCCAACACCGGCATCGGCCGGGAGACCGCGCGGGCGCTGGCCGGACGCGGGGCGCGCCTGCACCTGGCCTGCCGCTCGCAGGACGCCGGCCGCCGGACCATCGAGGAGATCGCCGGCCAGACCGGGAACCCCGACCTCGCCCTGCTGTCGCTCGACCTGGGCGACCTGGACTCGGTCAGGCGCTGCGCGGAGGCGTTCCTGAGCGCCGGAGAGCCGCTTCACGTGCTGATCAACAACGCCGGCGTGGCCGGATCGCGCGGCACGACGGCCAGCGGCTTCGAGCGGATGTTCGGCACCAATCATGTGGGGCCGTTCCTGCTCACGGGCCTGCTGCTCGAGCGGCTGCGCTCGAGCGCGCCGGCCCGGATCGTCAACGTGGCCAGCGCGGCCCACTACAGCGCGGACGGGATCGACTGGGTGGCCGTGCGCCGGCCGACCAAGTCGCTCACCGGCATGCGCGAGTACTCGGTGTCCAAGCTGGCCAACGTGCTCCACGCCCAGGAGCTGGCCCGCCGGGTCGAGGGCAGCGGGGTCACGACCTACTCGCTGCATCCTGGGGTGATCGCCTCGGACATCTGGCGCCGCGTGCCCTGGCCGGTCCGGCCGCTGATCAAGCGACGCATGGGCTCCCCCGAGCAGGGTGCGCGAACCACGCTGTACTGCGCGACCTCGCCGGACGTGGCCGGCGAGAGCGGGCGCTACTACGACGAGTGCCGGGTCAAGGAGCCCGGCGCGGCGGCCACCGCCGCACTCGCCGCCGAGCTCTGGCGGCGCAGCAGCGAGTGGACCGGGGTCGGCGGATAGACCGCCACCGCCTGTACAGCCAGCGCGACCAGCGTGGCGGCGGCGAACGCCGGGACGATCCCGTAGGGCACGATGGCCAGCGCGATCACCTGGCAGAACAGCACGAACGAGGCCATCCCGCCGAGCATCCCGCGCAGCAGCGCGATCGCCTGAGGGCCGCCCTGCTCACGATGGGTGAAAACGGCGAGCACGCAGGCCAGCACGGGCAGCGCCGCGAGCATGCCGCCGGCCACCGCCCCCAGGGCCCCGGCCGCCGCCGCGAGGAGCGCCACGAGCAGGGCCACGCTCGCCATCCGCAGTGGTATCTCGCCGCGCCGGGGACCGGCCGGCGTCGGGACGAGCGCGACCGCGGGCAGGGCGCGACAGGCCGCCGCCAGCGCCGCGCTCGCCACCACCAGACCGACCGGCGATCCGGCCCGTCCGGCGACCACCCCGACGACCAGCGCGGCGAGAGCCGCGGCCAGCCAGCCGGCCACCGCGCTCATCCGCCAGTCCGCCCGGAGCGCCGCCCGGCCGTAGGCGAGCGCGAACGCCGCCAGCGAGCCAAGCCCGAGCAGCGTTCCCTCGGCCGCCCGCGCGGCGAAGGCGCGGCCGTGGGCGAGCGCGAGGATCAGCAGCACCGGGCCGACGATCGCCGGAAACGCGCTGACCACGCCGCCCACGCGCGCCCCCCAGCGCCGGGCGACCAGGGTCGCGACCGCCACCAGCGCCGGCGCGATGAGCAGTTCGACGAGGATCCTCGGCATGGCGATCCAGAGTAGTCACACTGTCTGGCCATGTGCGACTTCCACACCGACCTTCCGCCGCTCGACGCCGACGAGTACCGCCTCGACACGCCACGGGTCAGGGAGTTCGTGGCCGACGTGCGCGGGCGGATCGACCGGGCCGCCTCGCCGGCCGAGGCGCTTGAGCTGATCAGCCCGCTGTTCGCCGAGCTCCTGGCCGACGCCGACTGGCTGCCCTCCGCCTACCAGGAGCCCGCCCCGGCGAGCGGTATGGGCGGGGGGATCGGTCAGTGGCTGGTCTTCCGGGCCGCCGACCGGTCGCTGTCGCTGTTCAGCCTGGTCGTCCCGCCGGGGGCGATGACGCCCGTTCACGACCACCTGGCCTGGGGCCTGGTCGGCATCTATCGCGGCAACCAGGACGAGGAGTTCTACCGGCCCGAACCGGGCCGGCTCGAGTCGCTGCGGCGGCGGCCGCTCGCCCCCGGGGACTTCTACCGCTTGCTTCCCCCGCGCGACGACGTCCATCGCGTGCGCACGACCTCGGCGCAGACGTCGGTGTCGATCCACCTGCTGGCCAACGACACCGGCTGCGTGTGGCGCCACACCTACGACGAGCACACCGGCGAGACCAGCCCGTTCCGCTCGGGCTACGTCAACGCCGAGTGCGTCGCGGACTAGGATCGCCGGCCCGGCCTTCACCCCAGGGCATCGCGGCGGGGCCGGCCCGCCGCTGGTCTGCCTGCACGGCTTCACCGACACATGGCGAACCTGGGAGCTCGTGCTGCCGGCGCTCGAGCGCCGGCACGAGGTGATGGCCCTCACGCTGCCCGGGCACGCCGGCGGACCGCCGCTCCCCGAGCCGCTGAGCAACCAGGCGCTGCTCGACGCGCTCGAGCGGATGCTCGACGAGGCGGGCCTCCCCACCGCGCACATCGCCGGCAACTCGCTGGGTGGCTACCTGGCGCTCCATCTGGCCGCGCGCGGGCGCGCCCGCTCGGTGGTCGCGCTTGCGCCGGCCGGCGGCTGGTCGGCGGAAGACCGCTCCGTGGAGGACACCCTCACGCACTTCGTGTCGATGCAGGAGCTGTGTCGCCGCGCCGTCCCGTACGCGGACTCGATCGTCGCCACGCCGGAGGGCAGGCGCCGGGCCACGCTGTTCACTACGTCGAACTTCGAGCACATCCCGCCCGAGCTGCTCGCCCACCAGCTGTGCGGCGTGGCCGCCTGCCAGGCGGTCGAGCCGATGCTCGCACTCGCCCGCCGAGACGGCTGGAGCCTCGACGCGGGGCGGGTCGGGTGCCCGGTGCGGATCGTCTGGGGGACCGAGGACCGGCTGCTCCCATGGCCGTCCGCCGCGACCCGCTACGAGCGCGACTGGCTGCCGAATGCCGACTGGGTCCTGCTCGACGGCATCGGCCATTGCCCCCAGCTCGACGTCCCGCTCGAGGCCGCGGAGCTGATCCTGGGCGTCACCGCGGGTTGACGGTGGATTGCGGGTTCCTTAGACGCGAGCTCGCGCTCGCGTGGAGCCGGGCGCGGCGCCCGGCTCCACACGAACAACTCCTCGGTTCAGGGGGCCAGCACACGCAGCGTGTTGTCGCCGTCGTCGACGAAGTAGACCCCGTCGAACCGGGGCGGCACGGTCAGGCCGAACAGCACGCCCGCACCGCCGGCCGAGTCGGCCGCCACGTCGCTCTGGACGCCGCGCGGGGTGGTCTCGACGATGTTCCCGTCGCCGCCGTTGGCGGTGAGGACCTCGCCGTTCGGTGCCAGCGTCATGCCGAGCGGGGCGTTCAGGTCCCCGCCGGAGGACACGGTGCGTCCGCCGTGCTCAGCCGGCCCCTCTCGGAACGGAGCGCCGCCGATCGCCGCGATGCGGTTGCCCTGGGTGTCGGCCACGTACAGCGTGCCGTCGCCGCCGAGGGCCAGGCCCGTGGGACCGATCACCAGTGCGTTCGGATCCGTGCGCTCCGGGAACCCGGTGGCGATCACGTCCTCATCGAGCACGAACGGACGCACGCCCGGGACGGTCAACAGCTGGATGCGGACGACCGTACCCCCGTTCACGACGTTTCCCCCGGCCGCGACGGTGCCGTTCAGCACGTTGGTCACGTACAGGGTGGTGATCGCGCCGTGGTCGGTCGCGGTCATGTCCCACGGCCCGTTGATCGGTCCGCCGGCGATCGTCTCGACCGCGCGGCCGCGGCTGTCCAGCACGATCAGACAACCGGCCTGGGCGGTGGCCGAGGTTCCGTCCTTGGTCGGCAGGCTGCCCACGATCACGAAGCCCGTGCGGGTGACGGCGAGCGCCGTGGTCAAGCCCACGCCGCCGGGACACGACCGGGGCAGCGTGCGCGGATCGATCTGCGCGAACACCGAGGCGTCGCCGGCCATGCCGTCGTTTCCGCCGGGCGGGATCTGCACGATCGTCGTGCCGGTCCCCTGCTGGTTGGCCGCGTTGTTGAAGTTGCTGACCAGCAGGTCCCCGCGGTGCAGTGACCCGACGCTGTCCGGGACGGTCACGATGCCGTACGGGTTGACGTCGCCGTTGGCCGGAACCGTGGTGGCGATGGGCGACGGATTGGGCGCAAACGGCCCGATGAACGGCGTCGCGTGCGCGCTTGCCGTGCCCGCCGCGAGCAGCGCGCCCAGGCAGCCGGCCACGAAGACGGCCGCTCGTCGCGCTCGCGTATGGGAGAACATGAGTCGCTCCTGTAGTTGTGGTGGGTCCCCCTCCGCCTGCTCCGACTCCTCCCGATCACGCGGCCTTCCTACATGTGGGAACCCTCACCCAACCGACACAACTCCGGAGATCAGGTGCGCTCGGCCCACCTCTGCGCCCAGGCATCCAGCGGCCGATAGGCGTCGAGCAGCTTGCGGCCCTCGGGCGTCAGCGCGTAGCCGTCGTCGCCGGCCTCGACGATCCCGGCCGCGCGCAGCTCGGCCAGCCGGTCGTTGAGCACCGAGGAGCTGACCTGGCCGCACCGCGTCTGGGCCTGGCGGAACGAGAGCGGACCGTCGCGGAGCTCCCAGATCACCCGCAGGGCCCACCTCCGGCCGAGCAGATCGAGCAGGGCCATGATCGGCCGGCCGCTCTCCGAGCCGCGGACCGGTTCGCCCGGTGTGGGGATGTCGGTCAAGGTCTTGTGCTTTTCTTTCCGAAGCGCTACGCTTTCCGAAGCACATCATGTCACGTCCCCGCATCGCACCACTGGACCCTCCCTACGAGCCCGCTATCGGGCAGATGCTCGGAAAGTGGATGCCCCCAGACAGCGGGATCGAGCCGCTGCGGCTGTTTCGGACGCTCGCGGTGCACGAGTCCCTATGCGGGCGGATGCTCCCCCTGGGCGCCGGCATCCTCGCGCACGGCCTGCTCGAGCCGCGGCTCCGCGAGCTGATGATCCTGCGCACGTGCGCGCGTTGCGAGGCGGAGTACGAGTGGGGAGTTCACATCACCTTCTTCGGGAGCATCGTCGGCCTCACCGTGGCCGAGATCGAGGCGACCGTGCGCGCCGGCGCCGAGGATCCGGTCTGGTCCGAGCAGGAGCGCTCGGTGATCCGGCTGGCCGACGAGTTACACGACACGGCCGCGGCGTCCGACGCCACCTACGCCGAGCTCGAGCGGCACTTCAGCCCGCCGCAGATCCTCGAGCTGGCGATCACCGCCGGCTGGTATCACACGATCTCGTTCGTGATCAACACGGCCCGCGTGGAACGCGAACCGTGGGCCGCCCGCCTGCCGGCTAGACGGGGTGAGCACGATCTTCGTGCAGTTAGGTCACCCAGGGGACGCCGTTAGCGCGGGTACCTCGCGGGTAGTGGTGCCCGACGAGGCTCGGCTGCGGTATTAAGTTCGCCCTGGCCCGGGCTTCCAAGGCGCGAGGAAGCCGGCACGCCCCTCCGGTGCGCTGGCGGCCTCGCGCCACCGTTACTCGGCCGAATCGACGTCAACCCGGCGGGGACCGCGCCCGGCGTCCTTTAGGTCGGGCTCCGCTCCCGCAGGCACGTCGGTGCCGCCGTCGGTGGTGGCGTCGGCCCGGTCGCCCCCATGCCGATCGATCCCGGACTCGGTCGCCGACGCATCGGAGCTCGCCGGCCGGCCCAGCGCCTCGCTGCCCAGCTCGGGATCGTCGGCCAGCTGGTCTTCACGCGCGTCGGAGCCGCCCAGCTCGGCCGGCACGACGCCCTCGCGCGCCTGGGCCGCCCACTCGCCCTTCTCGCGCGCCTCGTTCTCGCCGGTCGGGGCGCCGCCTCGTTGCTCACTTCGCTTATCGGCCATGTTCGGTCTCTCCTCTCATCGGTGTCCTACACAGGTAGATTCCCGCCGATGCGCTACGTCCACACCTGCGTGCGGGTCCGCGACCCCGAGGCATCGATGCGCTTCTACGAGGCGCTCGGGTTCGAGCGCCGCGGCCGGCTCAACTTCGAGACCGCCTACAACATCTACATGGGCCTGTCCGGCGACGGCGACACGCTCGAGCTCACCGTCAACCGGGGGCGCGAGGAGGCCTACGACCTCGGCGACGGCTACAACCACATGGCCCTCGTGGTCGACGATCTCGACGCCCTGCTCGAGACGCTCAGCGGCCAGGGCGTC
Organism: uncultured Solirubrobacterales bacterium; assembly: GCA_963834675.1. Classification (GTDB taxonomy): domain Bacteria; phylum Actinomycetota; class Thermoleophilia; order Solirubrobacterales; family Solirubrobacteraceae; genus Palsa-465. The sequence goes on along the minus strand of CAWICS010000003.1, from coordinate 130,006 downwards.
GAGCCCGAGAAGCCGCCGTACTCTCCCGGCGGCCGGCCCGAGATCGGCCGCATCTGCTTCGTGGCCGATCCGGACGGCTACCGCATCGAGCTGATCGACCGCGACTTCCCGACGCCGCAGGACCCCGACGACTGAACGCCCAGCCGGTGGGTGCGTCGCGTGACGCGTTATCCGCGGCGTGACCGGACGGGGCCTCGCCGGCCCCACGGACGCCGCCGCAGGCGGCCCAGAAAACCCTCGGCGCACCGCCACCGCGGGAGTAGAGTGCCCTCACCACCGTCGAGAGGAGAGGGCCATGTACGAGAAGAACGGCGAGAAGTACTTCGTCGTCGACGGCCACCAGCACTTCTGGGACGCGAGCCCCGCGAACTGGGTCAAGGGGCAGGAGCAGTACGCGAAAGGGTGGATCGAGTGCTTCCACGCGTACATGGGCCTCGGTCCTCCGGAGACGCACTGGCCACTTCAGAAGTTCATGAAGTACTCCGAGGAGGACTACGTCCACGACGTGTTCGAGGAGGGCCACGTCGACCACGCGGTGCTCCAGTCGACGTACCTGAAGGAGTGGTACACGGAGGGCTTCAACACGATCGAGCGCAACGCGCGGATGGTCGAGAAGTTCCCGGACAAGCTGATCGTCAACGGGCGGTTCGACCCGCGCGAGGGTGAAGCGGGCCTGAAGCAGCTCGAGGAGGACGCCAAGCGCTACAACCTCAAGGGCGTCAAGGTCTACACCGCCGAGTGGTACAACGGCTCGCGCGGCTGGAAGCTGAGCGATCCCGAGGCGCTGAGGTTCCTCGAGAAGTGCCAGGAGCTCGGGATCAAGAACGTCCACGCCCACAAGGGCCCGACGATCTGGCCGCTCGACAAGGACGCGTTCGACGTCAAGGACATCGACGTGGCGGCGACCAGCAACCCCGGGCTCAACTTCATCGTCGAGCACGTGGGGCTGCCGCGAATCGAGGACTTCTGCTTCATGGCCACCCAGGAGCCGAACGTGTACGCCGGCCTGGCAGTGGTGATCGGCGGGCTCATGCACGCCCGCCCGCGGTTCTTCAACAAGGTCATGGGCGAGCTGCTGTTCTGGGTCGGCGAGGACAAGATGCTGTTCGGCTCGGACTACGGCATCTGGGAGCCCAAGTGGCAGGTCGAGGGGTTCGTCGACTGGCAGATGCCGGACACCGAGGAGTACTCGGACTACCCGCACCCCACGGTCACGACCAAGAAGAAGATCATGGGGCTGAATACGGCCAAGCTGTACGACATCGAGGTCCCGGCCGAGCTGCAGCTTCCGGACGAGACCCCGGCGGCGAAGGAGGACGCGCAGCTCGTCGAGTCCGCGTAATGGTGCGAGAGCGCGTGATCGACGCGCTCGCCGAGGTATACGACCCCGAGCTCGACGAGCCGATCACCAGGCTCGGGTTCGTGTCCTCGTGCGAGGTCAGTCCCGGCGGCGATGTCGAGGTCGTCTTGCGGCTGCCCACGCCGCAGTGCGCGCCGAACTTCGCGTTCCTGATGGCGGCCGACGCGCGCGCGGTCGTGCGCCGGCTGCCCGAGGTCCGCGAGGTGACGATCCGCCTGGAGGACCACTACACGGGCGATGAGATCAACGCCGCGATCGGGCGCGGCGACGGGTTCGCCGGCGCGTTCCCCGGCGAGACCGCCGACGACGAGCTCGCGTCGCTCCGCGAGCTGTTCCTGCGCAAGGCCCTGGTCGGCCGCGAGTCGCGGCTGTGCGAGGCCTTGCTGCTCGGTGGGGCCACCCCTGAGGAGGTGGCCGCGCATCGCCTCGGGGACTTGCCCGACGTCCCCGACGCCCGCCGGTGCGTGGAGCTCCGACGCCTGCTCGGGCTCGAGAGCGACCCGGGGTCGCCGGCGTTCGTGCTGCCGAGCGGCGAGCCGGTGAGCGCCGCGGAGCTGACCCGCTGGCTGAGGACCGCGCGACTGGTGCGGATGAGCCTCGAGGTCAACGGGGGCATCTGCCGATCGCTGCTGCGCGTTCGCCACGGAGTGGAAATCGACGATCCAGAGGAGGTGGTGTTCGGATGAAGGCAGCCAGACTGCACGCCTACCACGAGCGCTTGAAGCTCGACGAGGTCGACGAGCCCAAGGCGCTCGGGCCCCTCGACGTGGTCGTGCGGATCGGTGCCGCCGGCCTGTGCCGGACCGACCTGCACATCCAGGAGGGCCAGTGGGCCGAGAAGTCCGGCGTGGAGCTGCCCTACACCCCTGGCCACGAGAACGCCGGCTGGATCCACGAGGTCGGCTCCGCGGTCACGAACGTGGAAGTCGGCGACACGGTCATCGTCCACCCGTACATCACGTGCGGGCTGTGCAGCGCGTGCCGGCGCGGCGACGACATGCACTGCGAGAACGGCTCGTTCCCCGGGATCGACCGCGACGGCGGCTTCGCCGAGTTCCTGCAGACCTCGGCGCGCTCGGTGGTGAAGCTCGGTCCCGGCCTCGAGCCCAAGGACATCGCGGCGCTGGCCGACGCCGGCCTGACCGCGATCCACGCGGTCAAGAAGGCGATCCCGGTGCTGACCGCCGGCACCCGTGCGGTGGTGATCGGCGCCGGCGGCCTCGGGCACATCGGCATCCAGTGCCTGAAGGCGATGACCCCGGCCGAGATCATCGTGATCGATCCGTCCGAGAAGGCGCTCGCGCTGGCCGGCGAGATGGGCGCCGATCACACGGTCAGGGTCGACGGTTCGAAGCACGTGGACACGGTCAAGGAGATGACCGACGGGTTCGGCGCCGAGGCGATCATCGACTTCGTCGGCGAGAAGGGCGCCATCGAGGACGGGATCGCGATGGTCCGCGACGGCGGCTTTTACTACGTGATCGGCTACGGCGAGAACCTCGACATCCCGACGATCGACGTGATCTCGCGCGAGATCTCGTTCATCGGCAACCTGGTCGGGACCTACGCCGACCTCGAGGAGTTGATGACGCTGACCGCTCAGGGCAAGGTCAGCCTGCACACGACGACCTATCCGCTCGACGCGATCAACGACGCGATGGCCGATCTCGACGGCGGGCGGCTCCAGGGCCGGGGGATCCTGATTCCCGCGGTGGGCTAGCTCGAGCCTGTCGGGCCGCGTGCTTCTCGTGAAGCGGCGCCGGGTCCGGATCCCAGGAGATCTCCTCGAGCACGTCGGGGCATCGCCCGACCGGCGCCTCGCGCACGAGCTCGAAGGCGGTCCTGATCTTCTCCGGGAGGAACTCAAGGCAGCGCAGGTTGCGGCAGTTCTCCACCGCGATGCGGACGGTGGACATCCCCATCACGCCGGGGCCGCGCTGCGTGCCGGTGACCTCGTACAGGTCGATCCCGTCGGTGATGTACGCCCCGGTCTGCATCCTCTGATCTCGCTCGATCATGCGACCCGCCCAATCCCCTGCCAGAGGATCACCATCACGGCACGTCTATTACCCGCAATTCGGGGGATCAACCTCCCCGCACAGCCGCGGAGAGAGGGTTTGGCAGGTTTAACGCTCGATGTGAACGCTCAAGGGCCAGTGAGGGTGTGCGACCAGCGGATCCGTGTCCGCAGTGCCGACGTCGCTCGGCGCGACGGGCTCACCCCCTGCCCACGAACGGCATCCCCGAGGCCATCACGGTCATGCTCAACACGTTGGCGTCGAGCGGCAGACGGGCCATGTACAGGACCGCGTCGGCCACGTGCTCGGCGGACATGGTGGGCTCGGGACGGACCTGGCCGTCCGCCTGGAGGGCCCCGGCCTCGATCTGGCGGGTCATCTCGGTGGCGGCGTTGCCGATGTCGATCTGCCCGCAGGCGATCCCGAGTGCCCGCCCCTCCAGGGCCAGCGCCTTGGTGAGGCCCGTGATGCCGTGCTTGGACGCCGTGTAGGCGACCGCGTTCGGGCGCGGCACGTGGGCCGAGATCGAGCCGTTGTTGATGATCCGCCCGCCGCTCGGGTGCTGACGGACCATCTGCCGGAACGCCGCCCGGGCGCACAGGAACGCCCCGGTGAGGTTGACCGCGATCGTGGCATCCCAGCCGTCGGCCGGGTAATCGCTCACCGGCGCGCTCGGACCGAACGCGCCGGCGTTGTTGACCAGCAGATCGACCCGTCCGGCGTTGGCCACGACCTCGTCGAACAGGGCCTCGGCGCTCGCCGGGTTGCTCACGTCGGTCGGCACGGCCCAGGAGTCCGGCACCTCTGCCGCCGTTTCTTCGAGCGCCTCGGCCCGCCGACCGGCCAGCGCCACGACGTATCCCGCCCCGCCCAGCTTCTTCGCGATGGCCCGGCCGAGGCCAGAGCCCCCGCCGGTGACGATCGCGACCCCCGCTGTGCTCATGCCAGGCATTCTCGGATATCTTCGGCCCGCCGTGTCCCGAGGTCCGCTATCGACCACCGTCGTGGGGAGCTATCCGCAGCCCGATTGGCTGATCGACCGCGAAGCGCTCGGCTCGCACTCGGTTCCACGCGTGCGCGCGAGCCACGCGTGGCGGATCCCGGTGGATCATCTCGAGGAGGCCCAGGACGACGCAACGCTGGTGGCCATCCGCGACATGGAACGGGCCGGGATCGACACGATCACCGACGGCGAGATCCGCCGCGAGAGCTACTCGAACCGGTTCGCTACCGCGCTCGAAGGGGTCGACGCCGAGAACCCCGCGACGATTCACACCCGCGGCGGCGAGGCCAGGACGGTGCCCCGCATCGTCGGCCAAGTGCGCTGGCGCGAGCCGGTCGAGGTGCGCGACATCGAGTTCCTGCGCGCCAACACCGACCGTGCGGTCAAGATCACCCTGCCCGGGCCGTTCACGATGGCCCAGCAGGCCTCGAACGAGACCTATGCCGAATTCGACGAGCTGGTCATGGACCTGGCCGCGGCGGTCAACGCCGAGGCCCATGCGCTGCAGCTCGCCGGCGCCGACGTGATCCAGCTCGACGAGCCGTGGCTGCGCAACGATCCCGAGACCGCGCGGCGGATCGCCGTACCCGCGATCGACCGCGCGCTGGCGGGCTTATCGGTCACCACCGCGGTTCACCTCTGCTTCGGCTACGCCGCCCTGGTCGGCGATAAGAACGCGAACCGCTACGACTTCCTCGGCGAGCTGAGCGACTGCGTCGCCGATCAGATCTCGGTCGAGGCCGCACAGCCCCGGCTCGACCTCGGGCAGCTCTCGGAGCTCAGTCCCAAGGTCGTGGTGCTCGGCGTGCTCGACCTCGGCGTCTCGCACCCGGAGACGGCGGAGGACGTGGCGGACCGGATCCGCGACGCGCTCGCCCACGTGCCGGCCGAGCGGCTCATCCCGGCGCCCGATTGCGGGATGAAGTACCTCCCCCGGGACCGCGCCTTCGCCAAGCTCGAGGCCCTGGGCGCCGGCGCAGCCCTCGTCCGCGCCGAGCTGTAATCACCGCGCGCGGTCTTATCCGTGCGGCCCTTGAATCGCTCCCAGCCCGAGAGTTAAGTTCGCGCTCACCACCACCCCAGGAGGTGAGAGCTGTGTCGGTCAAGGCCGAAGAGCGCGTGATGATCTCCGAGCGGATCGCCCCCGGCATGCTGCCGCGCGTTCTGAACTCGTTCGACATGACGGTCATCTTCGTGGCGATCGTCCTGTTCATCGTGAACGCCTCGGGTTTGCAGCCCGCCAAGCAGAGCGCGTTCACGTTCTGGATCCTCGGCTTCCTGGTGTTCCTGATCCCCGGCGCGCTGGTGACATCACAGCTCGGGCAGATGTTTCCCCAGGAGGGCTCGCTGTACGTGTGGACGCAAAAGGCCCTCGGTCCGTTCTGGGGGTTCTTTGCCGGCTTCTGCGCCTGGTGGCCCGGGATCCTGGTCATGGTCGCGACCGGTGACGCGGTGGTCACGATCTGGCAGTTCATCGACTCGAGCGCGCTGACCAAGGCCTGGGAGCAGGGCCTGGTGATCCTCGCGGTGCTCTGGTTCTCGGCCGGCATGTCAGTCTTGCGCCTGCGCTTCACCCAGTCCTACGTGAATGTCGCCGTGGTGTTCTACGGCGTCGCGGTGTTCGTGATCGGCCTGGCCGGCATCCTGTTCCTGATCGGCTCGGGCCACGCCGCCACCAGCGGATGGGGTCACGCGTCCAACTACGGGTTTCAGTCGAGCGGCAGCCTGACCCTGTTCGGGCTGGTCATCCTGGCTCTGCTGGGGATCGAGGTGCCCCTGAACCTGGGTGTCGAGATCGTCAACATGCGCTCGATCCGCAAGTACCTGTTCTGGGGATCGATCGTGGTGATGGTCGCCTACCTGTGGGCCACGCTGGGGACGATGCTCTCGCTGAACGCGGCCAAGAGCCAGGCGGCGCCCACCGACGTCCTGCAGGCGGTCCAGGTCGGGTTCTGGAACTCGCACGCGTTCGCGGTGGTGATCGGCCTGGTCCTGATCTGGTTCTTCGTGTCGAACACGATCGTCTACAACTACTCGTTCTCGCGGCTGCTGTTCGTGTCCGGATTGGAGCGGCGCATGCCGAGGCATCTCGGAAACGTGAGCACGAAGAACAAGGTTCCGGTCTACGCGATCTTCACCCAGACGGTGCTCTCGTCGCTGTTCGTGATCGCGGTGTTCGGACCGTGGCAGAGCGGCAACAACACGCAGAAGGCCTACTGGCTGTTCCAGGCCGCGGTGACCGTGATCTGGTGCCTGTCGATGATCCTGCTCTTCTCGGACATCTTCTTGGTCAGGCGGGCCTTTCCGGCCAAGTTCGCAGAGGTTCGCGCGGCGCATCCGTACCTCCTGTACGCGAGCGGTGTGATCGGCGTCGCGGCTTCCCTGTTCGGCGCCTTCATCACGTTCAAGAGCCCCTGGACGCCGTTGTTCAGCAACGCGAGCTGGCGCGTGTCGCTCGGCATCCTGTGCGGGGTCTCGGCGCTGGCCGCCGTGGTGATCTACGCGATCAGCGAGATCGCCCACCGCAGCGGGTCGCTGCCCGCTGAAGAAGAGACGCTCCCGGACCAGATACACCTCGCGTGACCGCCGACGAGCTGCTCGCCGCGGTCGAGGACCGGGGCATCCGCCTGGTCCGCTTCCTGTGGTGCGGGAACGACGGAACCGTGCGCGCCAAGGCGTCCTCCCGGCACGGACTGGGCGGACGCCTGAACGCCGGGATCGGGCTGACCGTGGCCATGCAGGCGATGAACTCGCTCGACCATCTCCAGCCGGTGCCCGACATGGGCCCGGTCGGCGAGGTGCGGCTCGTGCCCGACCTCGAGACGTTCCGGGTCCTCCCCTACGCCCCGCACTCGGGCGCGGTGCTGACCGACCACATGCGCCTGGACGGGACGCCGGCGCCGGTCTGCCAGCGCTCGTTCCTCAAGCGCATGGAGCGCGGGCTGGCCGACCTCGGACTCGTGCTGCGCGCCGCGTTCGAGAACGAGTTCTCGCTCGCCACTTTCCTCGATGGCGCGTACGTGCCGATCGACTCGGCGCTCTGCTTCTCGACGATCGGGATGACCGCCGCCCAGGAATACGTCGACGAGCTGGCCGCCGCGCTCGAGGCGCAGCGGATCCCGCTCGAGCAGTACTACGCCGAGCTCGGGCACGGCCAGCAGGAGATCTCGACCGCCCACGCCCCCGCCCTGCAGGCCGCCGACGAGCAGCTCCTGGTCCGCGAGACGATCCGCGCCGTGGCCACCCGGCGCGGGCTGGTCGCCTCGCTGGCTCCAAAGCCCTGGCCCGAGAACGCCGGCAACGGCTGCCACATCCACTTCTCGCTGTGGGAGAACACGACCAACCGCTTCTACGACGGCTCGCGCGAGGATCGCCTGTCGGACACCGCGCGCTCGTTCATCGCCGGTGTGCTCGAGCACCTTCCGGGGCTGTGTGCGCTCACCGCCCCGAGCTTCAACTCCTACCACCGGATCCTGCCTCACTACTGGGCCGGCGCGTTCCGATGCTGGGGACACGACAACCGCGAGGCGCCGGTTCGGGTCGCCTCGCCGTTCCGCGGCGCCGAGGAGGCGTCGACCAACGCGGAGCTCAAGGCCTCGGACGCCAGCTGCAACCCGTACCTCGCGTTGGGTGGGCTGATCGCGGCCGGCCTCGACGGCCTGGAGCGTGGCCTCGAGCCGCCCGACCCGGTCGAGGTCGACCCGGGCAGCCTGCCCGATGAGGAGCGCGCTGTGCGCGGGGTGGACCCGATGCCGGCCACCCAGGCCGAGGCGCTCGACGCGCTGGCCGCCGACGGCCTGCTGCTCGGTGCGCTCGGCGAGGAGCTGGCCGGCTCCTACCTGGCCGTGCGGCGCTCGGAGTGGGAGACCTACTCGGCGGGAGACCAGGCATTCGAGCAGCAGGGTCACTTCGAGAAGTACTGACGGAGACCCCCGCGGTCGACCATCACGCGCACGGCATCCTGCGCGCGCCGCCGGGCAGCCTTGACGAGTTCCGGGGCCTGTTCTCCGAGAGCCCCGATCCGCGCCAGTGGCCGCACGTGGCCACCGGTGTTGTGTATCGGCGGGCGATCGGCGTGCTCGCCTCGCATCTGGGCTGCGAGCCGAACGAGGAGGCGGTCTACGCGCATCGCCTGGCTACCGATCCGGACGACTACGCTGCGTCGTTGCTTCGAGCGACCAACACCGAGCTGCTGCTGCTCGACGAGGGCTTTCCACCGGTTGAGGACGGCACGAGCCCGGGCGAGCTCGCCGCGCTGGCGGGCTGCGAGGCGCGGCCGGTGATGCGGATCGAGCAGGTGGCCGAGAAGGTCGGCATCGAGACGCTCGATCGCCTGCGCGAGGCGGTCGCGGGCGCGCGGTCCCGTGGCTACGTCGCCCTCAAGACGATCGCCGCTTACCGGGGCGGGCTCGACCTCGATGCGCTGCCGGCGCCCGTCCGCACCGACCGACTCGAAGGGGCGCCGCTCCGCGACGTGCTCCTGGCCGCGCTCGAGGCCAACGAGGCGACCGGCGATCCGCTGCCCGTGCAGGTCCACACGGGCTTCGGCGACTCGGACCTGCTCCTGCCGGCGGCCCGGCCCGGTCTGCTCAAGCCCCTGATTGAGCGGTTTCGCGCCACGAGCTGGGTGCTCCTGCACTGCTATCCGTTCGTGCGCGAGGCCGGCTGGCTGGCCCACGTGTACGGCAACGTGTTCTTCGACGTGTCGCTGACCATCCCGCATGTGGCGAGGCCGGCGAGCGCGCTGTACGAGGCGCTCGAGCTCGCGCCGGTGTCGAAGCTGCTCTACGCCACGGATGCCTCGCGCACCCCCGAGCTCTACCTGCTCGCGCGCCCGCTGGTGGCGCGAGTCCCTGGCCGAGGTGCTGCCGGCGCTCCTGGTCGACGAGAGCCAAGCCGCCGAGGCCGCCCGGATGATCCTGCGCGAGAACGCGCGCGTCGTCTACCGGCTGGTCTGAGCCTGAGAGCGCGGCTCGATGTCGCCGTTCAGGATCTCGATGTAGCGCTCGGCCGAGCGCTCCACGACCCGCTTGGCGTCGTGGTCGATCACCGGATCCCACCACCCCCCGTAGATGCGCTCGTAGGAGTAGGGCGCCAGCGCCTCGACGATCCCGCGCACCTCGCGCTCGGGGAGCGGCAGCCGGTTCGGCGCGCTCCAGATGAACGACACCCGGTCCGCGCCGGAGGTCACGAACAGCGTGTCCCCGACGAACAGCGCGTCGCGCCAGTGCGCCACCGCGCTGCCCGGGAAGTGTCCGCCGCACTGCACCAGCGTCACGCCCGGAAGCGGTTCGGTCGAGCCCGTCCAGGTCCGCACGGCGGGGTCGGGGCGCATCAGCCATGGAAGGTCGACCTCGGGCAGGAGAATCTCCGCGCCGAAGGCATGGCTCCATTCGACGATCGCGCCATACATGTGCGGGTGGCTCGAGGTGACCACGGCCAGCCCGCCAAGCTCGCGGACCGCGGCGATCGCCGACTCATCGATGAACGGCGGCGGGTCCCACAGCAGGTTGCCCTGCGGGGTACGGACGACCAGCGCCCGCTGCCCGACCCCGATGCCCGGCGAGACCCCGACCCCGAACAGGTCGGGCTCGACTTCCCGCACCTCGGTCCGGAACCCTTCCTCGGCCAGCTCGCCCATCGACTTCCACACCTGCCCGGTGGGCGGAACCCACTGCCGCTCGTCCTCGCACAATGGGCAGTGCGCCGGGGGCTCGGGCGCCGGCGGGAAGTTGGCCCCACAGGTCGGGCAGACCCAAACCTCTCGGTTTCGGCGAGGACATGTTCCGAAGCATCGCAGCTGCGCGCGCGGGCCTAACCGGAAGGCTCGCGCACGGTCCAGCGCTCCTCAATCCGGCCGAAGTGCCAGATCGACAGGGCGATCGCCCAGGTCAGCACGAACATCCCGACGATCACGAAGCCGAGCGTGTTGATGTCGATCCCGGACAACCACTGCCAGAACCCCCCGTGTGCTCCCAGCTGCTCGGCTGAGCAGCCCGCCGAGCTCGATCGTCCCGATGACCAGGGCGACCAGGACGGACAGCCCGGTGATCGTGATGTTGTAGTAGAGCTTGCGCACCGGCTTGGAGAACGACCACTCGTAGGCGAAGTTCATGAACGAGCCGTCGATGGCGTCGAGCAGGCTCATGCCGGCGGCGAACAGGATCGGCAGGCACAGGATCGCGTAGAAGGGCAACCCCGCGCCGGCCGCGCCGGCGGCCAGGAACAGCAGCGCGACCTCGCTGGCCGTGTCGAAGCCCAGTCCGAACAGCAGCCCGATCGGATACATGTGCCACGACTTGGTGATGGCGCGGGTGAATCGCCCCAGCAACCGGCTCATCAACCCGCGCGAGTCGAGCCGCTGCTCGAGCTGCTCCTCGCTGAAACGCCCGCTGCGCAGATCGCGCGCGATCCTGAGGATCCCGACCAGGATGACCAGATTCAGCGCCGCGATCGCGTACAGGAACGTCCCCGAGACGCCGGTCCCGATCCAGCCCGTCACGCTGTGCAACGTCGAGCCGTCGTGCTGCACCGGGCCACTCAGCGCGCGGATGCCGATCGCGAACAGGAACGACAGCGCGAACACGACCGTCGAGTGGCCGAGCGAGAACCAGAACCCGACGCTGAGCGGCCGCTTGTCCTCAGCCATCAACTTGCGGGTCGTGTTGTCGATGGCCGAGATGTGGTCGGCGTCGAACGCGTGACGGAGGCCCAGCGTGTAGGCGGTGAGCCCGAGCCCGATCGTGAAGCCGCCGGACGGGCCCAGGTGGTAGTGATGCGGCGCGACCAGCACGATCAGCAGGAAGAACCCGAGGACGTGCAGGCCGACCACCGCTCCGGCCATGCCGGCAAGCGTGCGCCGTTCACTCGTTGTCAGCCGACGGGTCATCCGATCCTCACCTCCGCCACCCCGCCGTCGGGCACAGCGACCACCGGGCCCGGCGTCTGTTCATCCTCCCACACCCGGTACTCGCCGGCTGGAAGGCTGCCGAACACCGCGGTCAGCAGCGAGCGCGCCTCGGCTCGCCGCTCGTGCACGCCGGTGTGGACCCGGTGGCCGTCACCATCGGTCCGGCTGATCTCGATCTCGCGGCCGCGGAATCGCTCGCCGGGATACAGGACGAGGGCTCCGCGCCCGCCGCCGATGTCGAGCGCGACGCTGGCGCAGGTGGCGGCCGGGGCGAGCGCTCCGTGGGTGTGACTCATCGGTCTCCTCCGTCGGGGTTGTGGTTATCGCGGCGCTCGAGCAGCGAGGCGATCAGCACCCCGAGTTCGAACAGCAGATACAGGGGCACGGTCTCGAGCAGGAGCGTGACCGCGTCGCCGGGCAGCACAGCGGCCACCAAGCCGCAGGCGAGCACCGCATATCGCCGGTTTCGGCGCAGGCGGCGCGCGCTGATCAAGCCCGCGCGGGTAACCGCCACGATCCCCACCGGCACCTGGAACAGGAACCCCATGGCGAGCAGCGTGGTGGCGGCGAACTTGTAGTACGGGTTGGCCTGGACCAGCACGTTGAACTCCGAGCTGTTGAAGTTCTGGAAGAAGTGGACGGCGGCCGGCAGGACCACGAAGTAGCCGAACAGCACGCCGGCCGCGAACAGGAACGGGATCGCCGCCAGGAGCGGCACGATGCGCCGCCGCTCGCGCGGGTCGAGCGCCGGCATCAGGAACCCGTAGACCTGGTGGAGCACGAACGGCAGGGCGAGGATCAGCGCGAACACCAGCGAGATCGTCACCGTGGTGGTGAACGGCTCGCCAATGCCGAGGGTCACCGGCCGGTCTCCCTGCGGCGGCGCGGACAGCCGGGCGATGTCTCCTCGCAGGTGCCGGTCCACGGTGACGAGCGCGGCGCGGTCGTGGACGGACGCGCGCGCGCCGAACACCCCCACCACCGCATGAAGCTGCAGCGCGACGTCGCGCGCGTTCTGGGCCACCGCGTAGGTGGCGCCGAGCGGCCCGTGCCCGGAGCGCACCTGCTCCTGGGTCTGATGGGCGAGCGGGCGGTCGATGACGCGCAGCAGGCGGTGGTTCTGCCAGAAGCAGAAGCCGAAGGCGACGGCGATCACCACGAGGCAGGCGATCAGCCGCGCGCGCAGCTCGTCGAGATGGCCGACCGTGCTGATCTCCTCGTCGTGGCCGACGGGCCGGGGGCCGATGGGAAGCGCTCGGAGCATTGACACCGGCCTGTACGCGCGCCACCCCGGTTCGGATCACCGACTGATCCGGATCCCCCGAGGGTGCGTAGTGATCAGAGTGATCCGCCCGTTCTCACCCGACCTGCGCGCCCGGGCCGACGAGGAGCTGATGGCGCTCGTGTACGACGGGGAGGCGCGCGCGTTCGAGGTCATCTTCGATCGCCACGCCGGGATGGCCTTCTCGCTCGCCTACCGGATGTGCGGCCGCCGGTCGCTGGCCGAGGAGATCGTCCAGGAGGCGTTCATGTCGCTGTGGCGGAGCACCGCGCGCTATGACCCGAGCCGAGGCAGCGTCCGCTCGTGGGTGCTGCGCGTGGTGCACAACCGGACCATCGACGCCTTCCGCCGCGAGCTCTCGAACTCCAGCCACGACGTGTCGGACGAGTGGATCAGCGATGTCCTGCCCGCGCGTGAGTGCACCGAGGAGGAGGTGGAACGCCGCAGCGACGCGCGGCTCGTGCGGAGCGCGCTCGACGGCCTTCCCAGCGATCAGCGCCAGGTGATCGAGCTGGCCTACTTCGGCGGCTTCTCCCACACCCAGATCGCGGCTGCCCTCGGCCTGCCGGCGGGCACGGTAAAGGGCCGGATGCGGCTCGGGCTGAGCAAGCTGCGCCTCGCGCTGGGCGAGCCGGCGGGGGTGCTGCCATGAGCGGGTGCCGTCTCGACGCCGCCCCGTACCTGCTCGGTGCGCTGGAGCCCGACGAGGCGCGCGCGTTCGTCCGTCATCTCGACCAATGCGCCGTGTGTCGGGACGAGGTGGCCTCGCTCGCCGCGGTGCTCGATGCGCTGCCCTCGTGTGCGCCGCCGCACCGAGTCCGGCCGGCGTTCCGCCGGCGGATGCTCCGCGCGGTGCGGGCCGAGCCCAAACGACGGGCCCGTCATCGACCCCTGACCCCGAGCGCGGGTTGGCTCGCCCTCGGGCTGGCTGTGGCCGCCGCGGTGATCGTGCAGCTCGGGTCAGGCCGCGCGCACTCGCACGAACCGGTGATCCACTCCACCGTCGGCCAGGCCGAGCTGCGCCTCGCGGGCGGTCACGGCGAGCTGGTCGTCGACCGGCTTCCCCCCTTGCCGACTGATCGCACCTATGAGCTCTGGGTGCTCTCCAGGCACGGGCGGCCGGTCCCGAGCACGCTGTTCGGCGTCACCGCGCGCGGCACCGCGGACCTCGGGGTTCCCGGGGACCTGCACGGGACGAGCGGTCTGCTGGTGACCGCGGAGCCGCGTGGCGGCAGCCGCGTTCCCACCACTCGCGCGGTGATCCAACTCCATCTCGAACCCGTACAAGGCTCGTCAACAACCAGATAGGAGCACAGCCATGCTGGGACTCGACAACCCCATTCACATCGCCTTCCTGTTCGTCCTGCTGCTGTTGGTGTTCGGCGCCAAGCGCCTGCCGGAGCTCGGCCGTTCGCTCGGCGCCGGCATGCGCGGCTTCAAGGAGTCGATCACCGGCCAGGACGAGCGCACGCCGACCGAGATCAACCAGTAGAGGCGCACTTCGGATCGAGCCGCGTGCTTCCGGGCGGCGGGTCGTGCGTCCCCACGTACAGCGCGAACTGGACCAGGGCGTGGTTGATCACCCGGCCATCCGAGGCCAGCCAGACCATGTGCGTCACCGCGGGCAGGCGATAGACGGCGAACGTGATCCGGCACGGCTGACCGGAACCCTGCGTGAAATACCGGCGGAGCGCTCCCGAGCGAAGCTCGAGCTTCTGGACGGTAAGACCGCTCAGCTGGAACAGGACGACGTTGTCGTGTACGACCGCCGTAGTGCCATCGGTCGGGGTGACCCTTCGGGTGGTCGTCGTGTCGAGCAGATGGATCGGCCCGAGGACAACCCGCGCGACTCCGTCGGGCACCACGATCACGCCGCGGTTGACGCCGTCGGACACGTAGGTCGAGAGCATCAGCCCCCTGGTGCGGAGCGCGGACAGGCCAGGTGGGATGGTCGTGCTATCGCTCCACGGGCCGGCGGCGAGGTAGTCGATGCCCGGGCCGCGCAGCGTCACGGCAACCCCCGCGATCTTGCCCGCGCTCGCGTACGGGAGCAGCCCGACCCGATATCCGGAGCCGAACACATCGACCTCCCGGATCAGCGGCCGGTCGAGCCTCAAAGAGCACTGCAACCGCGTGTTGGCCGCGCGGCACCCCGGCGAGGCGAACGTGGTGAAGAAGCCGGGCACCCAGGTCTGGCGGTCGGCCTCGGTCTGCGGGCGGCGCAGGACGCCGAGGATGCGGGTGAGCCGGCCGGCCGAGACGGCTGGCGCGGGCGGCGCGGGGTGCGTCGGAGGGCTCGGGGCATGCCGGTGGCTGAGCGCCGCCACCGCCACGACGACCACGACAACCGCCACCGCAGTCGAGACCGCCACCGGCCACAGGCGCCTGAGGGTCACGGGCCGACGACGGGCACGGCGCTGCGCCGCCGTATAGAGCTGGGCACGGTATTCGGGAAGCAGCGTCATGCGGTCTCCTCCATTCGTTTGCGCAGCGTGGCCAATCCGCGGCTGACGCGCTTGCGGACGACCAGCTCCGAGGTCCGCAGATCGCTGGCGATCTCGCCGTAGGACCGCTCCGCCAGCACCCGCTCGCGCACCGCCTCGCGCTGATCCTCGGGCAGGGACTCGAGCAGCCGGGTGGCCCAGTCGGTCTGGCCGGCCAGCGCCTCGATCCGCTCGAGCTCGTTTTCGCCGTACTCGATCGCGTCGCGGATCCCGATGCGGCGACGGGCGCGCGCCTCGACCCGGCCCCGGCGCAGACTGTCTCTCAGGATGTTCTGAGCAATCGTGAACAACCACGCCGCGGCCGTCCGGCCGGGCGCCGCCCGATAGCGATGCGCGGCCGCCAGCGCGGTGGCGAACACCTCGCTGGCCAGATCGACGGCGACCTCGATGTTGCCCGTGCGCCGGAGCAGGTAGCCGATCAGCGCGGACTCGTAGCGGTCGTATAGCTCGGCGAACGCGTCGGGCTCGGAGCGCGTAGCGCCCAGGAGGGTCTCGTCGCTCGCCTCGGACCACCGCATGTCAGGCATAACGAATCACACCGAAGTTTGTGACCGGACTGCGCCCGAGGTGGGTAGACCCGTTCGGACCAGATCCCAGGCAGGGGGTCGACCTCGCAGCCCGACCGGGAGGACGTTTGATGCGTAAAGCCGCAGTTTCGATAGCGATTGTGTTCGTGGCCATGCTGATCGGAGCCGGCACCGCCGGTGCGCACGCCGCCCATGCCAAGCGATCGGCACACGGACCGGGCGTCCTCGTTCCCAAGAAGGGCACGGTGCTCCCGCGGCACGGCGGCACGGCCGACAGCCTCAACTGGTCGGGCTACGCGGTGACCCCGAGTGCCAACAACGTAACCGCGGTCTCCTCCACCTTCACCGTCCCCGCGGCCGGGCTGGTCCCGCCCGGATTGGCCGCCACCTGGACCGGGATCGGCGGCTACAACTCCAGCGACCTGATCCAGGCCGGAACCGCCGAGCAGTCGGCCCCCGACAATCCGGTCCTCGGCCCGCAGTACTACGCCTGGTATGAGCTGCTGCCGGCGAGCGAGACGCAGTTGACGAACTGCACCGGCGATGCCAACTGCACGGTCACCCCGGGCGACAACGTCACCGTCAACATCAGCCAGGTGTCCGGCAACACCTGGAGCATCTCGATGAGCGACGCCGGCAATTGGAGCTGGAGCAAGGACGTGACCTACACCTCTTCGGAGTCCTCCGGCGAATGGATCCTCGAGGCGCCCACTCTGGTCGCGCAGACGATCCTCGCGCCGGTCGGAACCGTCCACTTCGGCCCGACCTCGACCTACACCGCCGGCGGCACCACCCACACGATCGCCCAGGGAGACCCCACCCAGATCTTCCTCTCGCCGGGAGTGGTCAACGAGGCGACGCCGTCCGCGCTGGCCGCCGACGGCCAGTCGTTCAACGACTGCGCCTACGCTCAGAGCTGCGCGGCGCCGTAAGAGACTCGAACAAAATGAGGACGAGGCTGGGATGGTCGGGGATCGAGCGAGGCGGTCACGGTGATCGGCGTGGCGTAGCAGCGCTACGCGAGCCGATCGACGGGGCCGAATCAGCGAAGATCACCCGGCCAGATCCAGGCCGTACTCATTTTGAGAGAGGCTCCCAGCTGGCGCGCCGGCCGAGGACTGGACGTCCCGGCGGGTGACGGTCAGGTAGCCGACCAGGCAGACGATCAGGCCGGTCAGGATCAGCGCCACGGTGCCCCCGCCCCAGCCGAGCCCGCCGGCCGAGGAGGCTTGCCCATCCAGTCGGCGAACGACGCGCCCAGCGGCCGGGTGGCCACGTAGGCCGCCCAGAAGCACACGATCGGGTTCCAGCCCAAGCGCCAGTAGCCGATCGCCGGAACCGCGATCACGCCGGCGAACAGCAGGCCTGAGGCGAGGTATCCGAGGTTCAGGGTGATCGCGGTCAGGTCTCCCACCGCGGTGCCCATGGCGAACGTCGCGACTACGGCGGCCCAGTAGAACGCCTCGCGGCGGTCGGTGTCGATGCTGTGGATCGACAGGGTCCGCTCGGTCCGCTGCCAGCTGACGAACACCGCCAGCAGCACCACGCCGTAGAGCACGCTCGAGGCCGCGTAGGGGACGCCGAAGCCGACGTGGAGAACGTCCGCAGCCATCGTGCCGAACACGCCGACGCCGACCACGGCCAGCCAGTACGCCCAGGCGACGTAACTGCGGCGCGCGAACTGGATGGCCAGCGCGGCGACGAAGCCCACGAAGCCGAGGATCACGGCCAACTGGGGCGCCATCGCGTGGACCAGGTAATCCGATGTCGACTCGCCCATCGCTGTCGAGAGGGCCTTGATGGCCCAGAAGAAGACGGTTACCTCGGGGACCCGGCGGGCGCCCTTGACGGTCAGGCGTCCGAGCCGGCCGAGGGTGATGCCGGGCTTGTCTCGCATGAAGCCTCCTCAGCGCGTCTTGCGTTCAGGGTGGGTGGGGCTCGGAGCAAAGCCTCCGATCATGAACGCGCCTCCGCCGAGGGTGCTTGCAGCCGGCGCGCATGAGCATTCGCTCATGCGCGCCCGTGTGCCTCCATGTAGTCCCGGGCCAGCCGCTTGGGCGCCTGGCAGAGCCACGCCTCGGCGATCAGCTCCTCAAGCTCGTCGAGCGCGATCCGCTCCAGGCGCACCAGGATCGCCGGGTAGCCGTCGAAGTGCGGCGTGGTGAAGTAGACCTCCGGATCGTCGGCGAGCAGCGCCTCCTTGGCGATCAGGTGCTCGACCCGAGCGCCGAGGATCGGCCCGTCTGGTGCCGCGTCGCCCAGGGCGCGCAGGTCCGATTGGCGCAGAGGCCGCTCCCACACGAACGGCTTGTTGCGCACCCGCCAGGAGTCGTTGCCCCATTGCGGTCGCTCGCTGGTCTCGGGCAACCGCAGCGCGATCCGTCTCACGTCGTCCCAATCAGCCACCCGAGGACTCCAGCACGCCCGGGCGCGCCCACACCCCGCGCTCCTGGAGCAGCTCGACCTGCCGGCGGGTCACCTGCTCGCGGTACTCGGCGTGGGTGTAGGGCATCCGCTCCAGGTACAGGTTCTTGGGATAGACCGGCTGCTCGTAGATCAGCTGGTACTGCTCGGTGGTCAGGTCCTTCATCCAGTTGTCCCACTGCGCGGTCTGGCGGAAGTGCCGGAGGGCCTGGACGTCGAGCGTGCCGGCGATCCAGGTCGAGCCGGCCCCATAAGGGACCTCGGTGACGATCTGGCCGCGGTAGTCGACGATCTGCGAGCCGCCGCTGAACGTGTCGATGGGAATCGTGGACTGGGAATCCAGATAGTAGGTGCCCAGGTTCATCCCGATCACGTACATGTTGTTGTCCAGCGCGCGGGCGCGATTCTGGACCGCGAACATGCCGCTCATCACCCCGGGCGCCGGATACGGCCCGCGGTAGGCGATCTCGCAGCCGTTCATGGCCAGCCCGCGCGCGTTCTCCGGATAGGAGGCCTCGTTGGCCATCATGATCCCGATCCGCCCGATCTCGGTGTCCGCGACCGGATAGAACGCGTCGAGGCTCCGCCCGTAGAGCTCGATCCAGCGGTCCCACACGTTGTGCGGAGTGACCGAGTGCTCGACCGGCAGCAGCGGCACGAGCTTGTGGTGCTTGAGGATCACCGTCCCATCCTCGGGCTCGATCACGAACCCGACGTTGAAGAAGAGCCCGGGGAACTCGGGATGCCGGGCCTTGGCCTGAGCGACCACGTACGCGTTCCATTGCTGGGCGAGCCGACCCAGGTAATCGGTCTCGGGGCCGGGGATGTCGATTGCGCACTCGCGCGCGTAGGTCTCGTGGTCGAGGTCGAGTACCTCGTCCGTGAAGCCCTGAAGGCCGCCTTCGGGGATGCAGATCAGGCGCACCGGCAGGTCCATGCTGGACAGCCAGGACGCGGCCTTGATCATGTGCGAGATGTGCTCGAGGTTCCCGGCGATCTCCTCGCGCCGGCGGATCCCGCGCATCGTCTGAATCAACCCAACCGCCTGGTAAGGCTCGATCATCGCGACCCTCCTGGAGTTATGTTCGCGTGTCTGTCGGCCGACTCTAACCGCGGCCGGTCCGCTCGACCACGATGATCGCCATGTCGTCGACCTGCGGGCCGAGGGCGAACTCCCCGACCGCGCGCTCGATCCGCGCCACCGTGTCCTGGGCGCCCTGACCCTCGCCGAGCGTCGCCACCAGCCGCTCCTCGCCGAAGCGCTCCTCCTCGCCAACCGTGTCGATCACCCCATCGGTGTAGAGCACGAGCTGGTCGCCGATCGCGAGCTCGGTGCTCACCGCCTGCCAGCCGCCGCGCTCATAAGCGCCCAGGAACGGCGCGAACGCGCCCACCGGGCTCGGCGTCCCCGCGCGCACGCGATAGGCCGGTGGATGCCCGGCCAGCACGACCTCGGCCCGGGCGGGCTCGCTATCCGGGCGCAGAAGTACGCAGCACACGCTGACCAGCGACAGCCCTTCCCGCTCGCGCAGCGCGTCGTTGAGCTGCTCGAACGCCGCGACCGGATCTCCCAGCAGCCGGCCGGCGGTGCGCAGCGTGTAGCGCGAGAGCGAGGTCAGCGCAGCGGCCTCGGCTCCGCGGCCGGCCACGTCGCCGACCAGGACCATCCAGCCGCCCGGCACCTCGAAGGCGTCGTAGAAGTCGCCGCCTACGTCGTTTTGCTCGCCGGCCGCCTGATAGGCGCTGGCCAGCCGGAAGTCGGGGATGTCGGGCAGCTCCGGCGGGAGCAGGCTGCGCTGCAGGGTGCTCGCGATCAGCGAGCGCTCGCGGTATAGGCGCGCGCTCGAGACCGCGATGGCCACGCGATGTCCGAGCTCGGCGACCAGCGTCACGTCCACTTGGTCAAAGCGCCGACCCGACTGCGCCATGGCCAGGATCAGGACCCCGATCGGCGGCTGTCCCGGGGCGGCCAGTGGCACGATCACGACCGACCCGAGCCCCAGCTCACGCACGCGCTCGCGCACCTCACCCGCGATCCCGGCCCGGGCCAGGAGAGCGTCGTCCAGCTGGGTGACCACCCGCGGGCGCCGGCGGGCAAACACCGCGGCGGTGGCGGCCCGCTCGCCCAGCTGCGCGGCCACCTCGTGGGCCACCGCGCGCCCGAGCTCCAGGCGCTCCGAATCGCCATGGGCGACCGCCACCGGCTCGAGGCTGTCGTCATCGGCCCGCATAACCACCGCGCACCAGTCGGCCACGCCCGGCACGGCCAGTTCAGCCACTTGCTGCAGGGTCTGCTCGTAGTCGAGCGAGGAGGCCAGCGTCTGTCCCGCCTCGGCCAGCAGGCGCTGGGCGAGCTCGGCCCGCTTGACGTCGGTCAGGTCCTCGATCACGCTGATCACGATCGACAGGGCGCCGTCGGCGTCGAACACCGGCGTGGCCTTGTGCAGCAGCCAGCGCTCATCGCCGGTCGAGCGGATCACGTTGCGCACCAGCAGGGGCCGGGCGGATTCGCCGCGCACGGCGCGCGCCGAGGGGAGCTCGTCGAGGCTGATCTCATGTCCGTGCTCGTCGAACACGTCGTATAGCGCCATCAGCTGCTCGGAGCTCATGGCCAGCACCTCCTCGGCCGAGGCCAGACCGAGCAGACGCGCGGCCGCGTCGTTGGCGAATACGAGGGGTCCGCCGGCGTCCCGGACCACGACCGCCTCGGCCAGATTGCGCAGCGTCGCCTCGAGCCGCTGCTCGAGCCCACTCACGGCCGCCGACAGCCCGGCGTTGTCGAGGGCGAGCGCGAGCCGGGCGGAGAGCACCTCGGCGAAGCGGAGATCTTCAGGGCCGTAGTCGCGACCGGACGGGCCGACACCGCAGGCCAGTGCCCCCACGATGCGCCCTCGCGCGACCAGCGGCACGTCTACCATCGAGCGCAGCTCGAGCGCCCGCAGCAACTCGTAGTCCGCCTGGTCGGCGGCGATCGCCCGCAGGTGCTCCTCGGCCATCCGCTCGATGAGCTGGCCCTGGCCGCTGGACAGCGCCCGCGGTAGGCCAACCGGCGCCTCGGCCACCGGGCGGCGCTGCAGCAGGCCCCTCTCGAGATGCTCGCGGCCGGGCCCCTGCACCCGCGAGCCGACCCGCGTGAGCTCGCCGGTGGGCGAGATCGTGTCGAGCGTGGCGACGTCGGCGAAGGCGGGCACCACGAACTCGAGCAACCGCGCCACCGTCTCGCCGAGCAGCACGCGGCCATCGGTGACCTCGTTCACCGAGGCCAGCAGCGCGAAGCGGTCGTGCTCGCCTCCGGCGGTCATCCGCCACCCCCGCCCGCCGAGTGCGGCGGACCGTCGACGAACAGCTCGTCCTCGCCGCTCAGGCCGGCGATCTCGAACAGGCGCTGAACGCGTGCCGATCCGCGGATGACCGCGAAACGGTAGCCGGTCGCGGCCGCCCGCCGCTGCTCCTCGATGATCAGCCGCAGCCCCGATGTGTCCATGAAGCCGACCTCCCGCAGGTCGATCACAACCGACCGAGCGCCCGCGCGCGCGCCGTCGAGCGCCGCCGTGGCCTTGCTCAACGTCGAGAGGTCGATGTCGCCGCGCACCACGACGATCGCGGCATCTCCCTCTCGCTGAACCTCGAGGCTCAATTGACTGGACGAACTCACGATCCCCTCCCCTCAGGGGAAATCAAATCCTCAGCTGGCTGGCTCCAGGTCCAAGGCACCGCGCAGCGCCGCCAGGTCCCTCGCGCCGAACACGACCCGGTTGCGGGTCGCCACATAGACCAGGTCGAGATCGACCCCAGCCTTGGCGATCCGGCGGGTCAGGTCGGCAAGCACCCCGGGCCGGTCCTCGACATCTACCACCACCACCTCACGCTCGCGGCTCACGGCCACCTGGTGGGAGATGGCCAGCGAATGCCGGGCCGCCTCCGGATGCGGTACGAGGATGTGCAGCTCGGTCCGCTCGCCGGTCCCGATGCATGTCGCCGCGGCGATGTTGACGCCGGCGTCGCTGATCGCGGCCGCCACCTGGGCCAGGGCGCCGGGGGTGTTCTCGATGTCGATTACCAGGTCGTAAGCCATATTGGCGGGTGTGCCGGCGGCCAGCCTACTATCCGTGGCCGTGAGCGCGCCACCGGCCCGTTACGACCACGTGGTGTGGATCGTGATGGAGAACCACTCGTTCGACCAGATCATCGGGTCCTCGGACGCCCCGTACATCAACCAGCTGGCCGGTCAGCACGGGGTGGCGGCGAGCTTCTACGCCGAGGCGCACCCGAGCCTGCCCAACTACATCGCGATGATCTCGGGGTCGACGCAGGGCATCTCCGACGACAACGATCCGTCGAGTCATCCGCTCGACGTTCCCAGTCTGTTCAGCCTGCTGCCCGGCGGCGGGTCACGGTCGCTGCTCGAGTCGATGCCGTCGAACTGCGCGCGCAGCGACTCGGGCGAGTACGCGGTCCGCCACAACCCGCAGGCCTACTACACGAACCTGGGCGGCGACTGCGCGCGCTACAACGTGCCGCTGGCCGATCCGCCCGACATCTCGGCCCGGTTCACGTTCGTGACGCCGAACCTGATCCACGACATGCACGACGGCACGGTGTCCGACGGCGACACGTGGCTCTCGACGTTCATGCCCAAGATCATCTCGAGTGCCGAGTACGCGGCCGGGCGGACGGCGGTGTTCGTGACCTGGGACGAGGACAACAGCATCCTCGAGCTCGGCGACAACCACATCCCAACCCTGGTCATCGCGCCCTCGGTGCCGGCGGGCACCCGGGTGACCGCCAGGCTCGACCACTACGCGATGCTTCGCGCCACCCAGGAGATGCTCGGGGTCGAGCCGCTCCTGGGTGCCGCAGCCACGGCGGCCGACCTGCGCGCGCCGTTCAACCTGTAGGCCCCGTGCTCACCGCGGGTCGTACTTCGAGGCCAGCCGGGCCAGCGCGAGCGCTCCGAGCATCAGCCCGAAATCGCGCAGTGCGACGTCGTAGTAGCCGGAGTAGGTGAGCAGGTTGACCACGATCCCGGCCAGCCACGCGGCGACCACATAGGCCCCGTAGCGCGGCTTCACCGCGACGAACAGGCCGGCGACGATCTCGATCACGCCGACCACGTGCATCGTTCCGCTCGCCGTGAACGGGCTCAAATCCCGGATCCAGGGCGCCAGGTACTGCTCCCAGTTGACCATCAGGTTGGCGAACTTGTCGGCGCCGAACAGGATCGGCGCGGCCGTGAAGGCGATCCGGAGCAGCCAGAAGGCCTGGTAGGCCGGATCGGCGGCAAGCCGATCCGAGAACGTCCCTGCCCGACCATGCCGCCGCGAGCCGGAAACGGTGACGGTGCTCATGTTGGTTCCTCCTTGCCGTGGTTCAGAAAGCCGTCATGGCTGTCTGCGACACCAGCCGGCGCGTCCTTACCTCGTCAGGCCGGCAGATCCTCGCCGGCCACGAGCGCCACCAGGGCGTCGTGCTCCTCCCGGCAGGCCGGGCAGCCCTCGAGGTGGGCGCGTAGACCGGGGATCGCGGCCGCAACGTCGAAGCCGGCCAGCTCGAGCTCGACGAACTCGTCCAGCCGGTCGAAGCACTCCTCGCAGCCCACCTCGTAGCCGCTCGGTCCGAGCAGCCGCTCCAGGCGCTGATCGTGCTGATGACTCATCGTCTCTCCTGTAGCGCCACGCCGTCCACGTAGCCTCCGGCGGCCAGCTCGGCGCGAAGCTTTCGGCGCGCGTCGTGAAGGGTCTTGTACAGGGCACCGCGCGTGGTCCCGAGCCGCTCGGACAGCACGTCGATTGGCACCTGACCGAGGGCCAGCGCGACGAACACGGCGCGCTGGTGCGGCGTCAGCGCTCCTTCGACCGCCGAGCGCAACGCGCGCAGGAGTTCCTCGCCCTCGAGCAGTTCCTGAGCCGAGGCGCCCCGATCCGCGAACTCGGGCCACGCCTCGGGATCGAGCACGACCTCGCGACCCTGCCAGGCGCGACGGCGCAGCTTCACGCCGGCTTCGAGCAGGGCGAACTTGTAGGCCCATGTGGTGAACTGGCTGGCGCCGCGATAGTCGTCGAGCTTGCGCAGCACGGCCATCAGCGCATCGTCGGCGGCCTGCAGCGCGATGTCCTCGAGCTCCTCGCCGCGGACGTGGCTGAGCGCGGCCCGGCGACGGCGCAGCTCGAACCGTGCCGCGCGCAGCAGGAGTGCGTGCAGATCGCGGGTCGCCTGATCGCGCACCGCTCCCGGCGACCGCAGCGCCTCGAGCCAGGACTCCGAGCTTCGGGTGGCAACCTGCCCCATCCGGGGGCGAGGATAGACGGCGGCTGTGCCCATCATCGGAGTGCTTAGCGTTAGAAAACCGCCGGTTCTTACCCGCCGGCCGTCAGCGCGGTGACCAAAGCCCGGGCCCCCGAACGCTCGCCGGGTATCTCAGGAACATGTCCGCTCACCGCCTCCCACGATGCCCGTGCTAGCGCTCGCCCTGGTCATCCTCGTTCTGGCAAGCGGGGCCGGCGCGATTCTGGTCGCGAGGCATCGCCGGCGTACGCCGCCGGAGCTGCGCGGCGACTGGTGGACGCCGTTCGAGCGTGAATTTCGCGCCTACGCCCGCCAGCAGTCCGGCCGACGCGACCGCCAGCGTCGCCGTCACCGCGGCGAGCGCGCGTAACGCTCTTCCGGCCGAGCCAGCGCCGGGCCGTTCGGCCCCTCCCGCAGCGCCATCTGGACGATCTGCGCGAGATGCAGCGCGCCGCGGTCGGTTCCCTGCTCGATCTGGGAGCGGCAGCTGAAGCCGTCGGTGAGGATCAGCGTGTGGGGCGAGGCGTCGCGAACGCGCGGCAACAGCATCCGCTCCCCGGCCTTGATTGATACCTCGTAACGCTCGCCGCGTTCGTATCCGAACGAGCCGGCCAGGCCACAGCAGCCGTCGTCGAGCACCTCGTAGTCGAGCCCCAGCCGGTCGAGCACGGCGCAGTCGCAGTCGGTGTCGCTGGTTGCGCGCTGATGACAGTGCAGATGGACCAGCGCCTTGCGCTCCAGGCGCGGCATGTCCCAGTCCTCTGCCTCTCGCGCGAGGAACTCTCCCAGCGTGTACGTCTGACGGGCCAGGCGCTTGGCGTCTTCGTCGTCGGGCAGCATGGCGGTCAGCTCGTTGCGGAACACCGCGCCGCAGCTCGGCTCCAAAGCCACTACCGGCGTCCCCGCCCGGATCTCGTCCCGCAGCCCATCCAGGACCTGATGCAGCAGCCGGCGGGCCAGCCGGAGCATCCCGTAGTCATACAGCGGGCGCCCGCAGCACATCGAGCCGGGGGGCAGCACGACCTCGAAGCCGGCCGCCTCGAGCACCTCGACCGCCGCCACCGCCACCTCGGGGTGGAAGTGGTCGTTGAACGTGTCGGGCCACAGCACCACCCGGCGTGGCGGTCCGCCGTTGGAGCCGCGGGACGCGACCCCCGGGCGCTCGCGCCACCACCGAGTGAACGTCTTCGGCGCGAACGCCGGCATCGACCGTTCGGGCGCCACCCCGGCCAACCGCTTCGCCACCCCGGAGAACGGCTGGCGCTGGGCGATCAGGTTGGCCAGCCGCGGCGCGCGCGAGGCCAGCCGCGCCTCCCAGCGGATCAGCCCGAGCACGTAAGCCTGGCGTGGACGGATCCGGCGCGCGTAATAGTGCGAGAGGAACTCGGCCTTGTAGGTAGCCATGTCGACCCGGACCGGGCACTCGTGCAGGCAGCCCTTGCAGGCCAGGCACAGATCCAGGGCCTCCTTGACCTCTTCGTTGCGCCAGCCATCCGCAACCGGAGAGTCCTTCCGCATCATCTCGAACAGCAGGCGCGCCCGCCCGCGCGTGGAATGCTTCTCCTCGAGCGTGACCTGGTAGCTCGGGCACATCACGGCGTCCTGGTCACGGCACGCTCCCACCCCGAAGCAGCGCTCGGCGGCGGAGGCGAAGCTCCCGCCGTCGCCCGGGAAGCGGAAATGCGTGTGGACGGCCCGGGTGCGATACGACGGATCCATGCGCAGATGCGTGTCGAGCGGATACGGATCGACCACCTTGCCCGGGTTCATCCGCCCGTCCGGGTCCCAGATCGCCTTGAACTCGCGGAACGCCTCGATCAGTTCGGGGCCGAACATCTTGGGCAACAGCTCCGCCCGGGCGTGGCCGTCGCCGTGCTCACCGCTTAGCGACCCGCCGTAGGACGCGATCAGGTCCCCGGCGTCCTCCATGAACGCCCGATAGTTCCGCAGGCCCGACGCGGTCAGGAAGTCCCAGTCGATCCGGGAATGGACGCAGCCGTGCCCGACGTGCCCGAACAGGCACGACACCCGCCGCCCGTGCTTGTCGCACAGCGCCTCGAGATCACGCAGGTAGTCACCGATCCGCTCGGGGGCCACCGCGGCGTCCTCCCACGACGGCCATCCCGGATGCTCGCCGGGGATCTTGCTGTGCCCGACGCCGCCCTCGCGGATCTCCCACACCTCCGCGATCTCGGCCTCATCCTCATAGAGCTTGACGTCGAAGTGCGGTCCACCCGTGCCGTCCCGCATGGCCGCCGTGAACCGCTCGGCCTGCTCGTCGACCTCTTCCTCGGAGTCGGCCCCGAACTCGACCAGTAGCCACGCGTCGCCGTCGGGCAACAGGTCGGTCCGGCGCTTGCGCCCGAGGGTCTCCTCGTTGCGCACCAGGCGGCGGTCGAACATCTCCAGGGCGATCGGCTCGTACTCCATGATCTCGGGGACCTGATCGGCGGCGGTCGGCCCGTCCTCGTAGCCGACCAGCACGAGCGAGCGGCACTGCGGGCTCGGGATCAACTTGCACCGAGCGTCGAGGACCAGGCCGCAGGTCGCCTCGGTGCCCACCATCGCGGCGGCCAGGTTGAACCCGTGCTCGGGCAGGAGGCGATCGAGGTTGTAGCCCGAGATCCGCCGCGGGATCTGCGGATAGCGCTCCCGGATCAACGAGGCGTAGCGATCGCGCAGGTCGCGCAGACGGGCGTAGATCTCGCCCACCCGCCCGCCGGCCGCGACCATGCGTTCGAGCTTGTCGTCGCTGACCGCGCTGGGCAGCGTCAGCCGCGTCCCGTCGTACAGCAGCACGTCGAGCGACTCGATGTTGTCCGCGGTGACGCCGGCCATGATCGAGTGGGTGCCGCACGAGTTGTTGCCGATCATGCCGCCGAGCGTGCAGCGGCTGTGGGTCGCCGGATCGGGCCCGAAGGTCAGGCCGTGCTCCTCGGCGGCGTCCCGCAGGCGATCGAGCACCACGCCGGGCTGCACGCGCGCGAAGCGACGCTCGGGGTCGAGCTCGACGATCTCGTGCATGTACTTGGAGAAGTCGAAGAGCACGACCTCGTTCACGGTCTGGCCGGCCAGCCCTGTGCCGCATCCGCGCGCGCCGATCGGCACCCCGAAGCGGCGGCAGATCTCGACCGCCAGGACGACATCTGAGGACGACCGCGGGATCACCACCCCGATCGGGACCTGACGGTGAACCGACGCGTCGTTGGCGTACAGCGCGCGGCTACCCGACGAGAACCGGACCTCGCCGCGCACCGCGCCGGTCAGCTCGCGGGCCAGCGCGTGAGAATCGAGCTCAATCGTGGTGGCCATTGCCACCGCCCGGCAGCTTCTCCTTGGCACGCGCCAGCACCCCGGCGGGCGAGGTGGAGTACTCCATCTCCCGTGCCATCACGCGCGACATGGTCAGCGCGATCCGCTCGCGGTTGGGCTGACCCTGGGCCAGGCCCCAGGCGACGCCCTTCGCGTGCTCGGAGTTGATCGTCGGGGTCATCGGCATGTCGTGTGGATCGACGACCGCTTCGATGAGCACCGGTCCATCCATCTCCATCGCCCGGCTCAGCTCATCCCCCACCGCGGCCGGATCCTCGATCCGCACTCCGCGCAGCCCACACGCCTCGGCCACCTTGACGAAGTCGACCGGGGCGAGCTCGACGCCGTACTGGGGGTTGCCCAGGAAGGCCATCTGCTCCCACTTGATCAGTCCCAGCACGTCGTTGCGCATCACGACGACCTTCACGGGAAGGTTGTGCTGGGCCAGCGTGACCAGATCCCCCATGATCATGGTCAGCGACCCGTCGCCGGTCAGCGCCACCACCTGGCGGTCGGGATAGGCGACCTGCGCGCCGATCGCGTACGGCAGCGCGGCCATCATCGAGCACATCGTGCCGCTGAACGAGAACAGCTGGCCCCGGCGCAGCTCGGTGCGCGCCGCCCACGTGGTGACCGTGCCCGAGTCGCCGCACAGGATCGCCCGGTCGGCCATCGCCCGTCCGAGGTGGTAGGGGATTGCATCCGGCTTGATCGGGTGGCCCTCGACCGGCTCCGCGCGCTGCTCGGCCAGCGCCCGCCAGTCCTTCATCTCGGCCTGCGCCTGCTCCAGGAACGACCGATCGGCGCGCTGCTCGAGCAGTGGCTCCAGTTCGGCCAGCGTCAACCGAGCATCTCCGCACAGCCCGACCTCGGCCGGGTAGCGCAGCCCGATCCGCTCCGGCCGATCGTCGATCTGGATCCCGACCGCCGAGCCGGGCTCTGGCAGGAACTCGATGTACGGGCTCGAACTGCCCACGATCAGGATCGCGTCGCAGCCCTTGAGCGCGTTCTGGGCCGGCCGGGTGCCCACCATCGCGTAGCCGCCCAGGCAGTACGGACTGTCGTCGGGCACCGCGTCCTTGCCCAGCATGGCCTTGACGATCGGAGCGCAGAGCTTCTCGGCGACGCGCTCCACCTCGTCGCCCGCTCCGCGAGCGCCGGCCCCGATGAAGATCAGCGGCTTGGACGCACCGGCCAGCAACCGCGCGGCCTGCTCGATTCGCTCGCGGGGCGGGATGCGGCGCCCGTCGAGGGCCGCCACCGCGTTGTGCCCCTCGACGTTCTTGATCGAGCGGTCACCGGTCACCCCCTCGCCCGACTGGATGTCGATCGGGAACGCGATCGCCGCGGGGCCGCGAGCTCCGATCGCCGAGCGCACGGCCATGTCGACGACGTTCAGGACGTGCGCCTCCCCCATGATCCGCTGGCTGTACACGCACGCGTCGTTCAGGGCAAAATCATGGTTGATGTCCTGCAGGTAATGGGTGCCGATCACGTCGTGGTAGGTCATGCCGGTGATCGCCACCACCGGTGACTGGTCGATCCGCGCGTCGTAGAGCCCGTTCATCAGGTGAACGGCCCCTGGAGCGGCGGTCGACAGGCACGCCGACGGACGCCCGGTGAACTTGCCGTAGGCACAGGCGGCGAGCGCGGCCGTCTCCTCGTGGCGCACGTGCACGAATCGGATCTGATCCTCGTGCGTGCGCAGCGACTCCATCACGCCGTTGATGCCGTCCCCGGGCAGGCCGAACACGGTGTCGATGCCCCATTCGATCAAGCGCTCGACCAGCTGATCCGCTGCGGTGTGGCTCCGAGCCATGCTCACGCTCCTCGTTCGGGTTGAGTGCTCAACACCGCCAGGCTTACCCGCGCGCGCCCCCGGAGCACGACCGCGTGTCCGCGTGCGAACGGTTCCGGGCGCGCGGCCGTACGCATAGAGACGAATGGGGTATTTCCTTCAATCGTGGTGTCCGTCCAGCGACTGTCGGTCCGCGCCCTACTCGACGAGTCACCGGCGATCCTGGCTCACGCCAAGGCTCTCGCCGCCGGCGGTGACGAGTCCTGGGAGCAATGGGTGGCCGAGTACCAACGAGGCGACGCGCTGATCGTGCGGTTGGAGCTGACGCTCGAGATCTCCAACGGTCCCAGCGAGGTCCTCACCGCGTCGCGCGACGGGTTCTTCGTCGAGAACCACGTCCACGCTCCGAAGGTCGAGCAGCAGATCGCCGAGCTCGCCTCGGGCGACCTGACGACGCTGGCCGCGGAGTTCGCTCAGCGCGGCCACGAGCTCGACCTTCACGACCTGGGCACGATGTACGTGCACGTCGAGCTCGCCCCCGAACTGCGTCAGCGCGTCCAGGACCGAGCCGGCGCGAGCTGATCGCCTTAACGCCCGGCGCCTCGCCGGCGACGTAAAGGCCGCCGACGAGGCTCGTCCATCCGGGGAGGCGACTTTTGGTTACTGGCCCTGCTTGACGCCGGGCTCGCCGAGCGCGAACTGGATCGGATAGATGTGGGTGCCACCCGGCACGTTCGCCTCCTTGCGGTACTTACCGGTCGGCAGGACGACGCGGCCGAACGTGCTGGCCAGCATCATCGCGCTGGCGGCGTAGAAGGCGGTGAACGCCGAGGCCATTGTCACATAGCCGCCGACCTTCTCCCAGCCGCTGCCGCCCGTGATGTAGAACACGCCAAGGAGCGCGGCACCTACCCACAGCGGTGCCAGCACCGATGTGAGCGCCAGGCTCTCGGCGAGCGAGGCGATCATGCCGACGAGCGTGATCGCCGCCAGGGCGAAGAACCAGTACCCGAGCTCCGGTACCGCGGCGTGCGGCGCGGGAGCGGGGATCAAGTGCAAGGCGATCATGAAGTTCAGGAACCCGTAGCCGAGCCAGAAGGCGGCCCAGATTCCGTGGATCGCGGTGGCCAGGCCGTCGCGTGCCTTGTAAGCGAACAGCGCGGCGGCTCCCTGGGCGATGCCTCCCGCCGCGACCGCGAACGGGAAGATCAACAGCGGGGATTTCGCATTCCCGTACCAGCCGACGAGGTTGGCGGTGACCATGAAGGTTCCTGCCGCGAACCCGTACAGCCCGAGGATCGACGGCGCGGCGATCGGCTGCAGGAATACCCGCGCATGGTCACGCCATTCGCGAAGCTCGCCCGTGGCGCCGTTCGTTACCCCCTGTGTGGTGGGTTGTGTGGTTGCACTCATGTAAACCTCCTAACAAAGTGCTTCGATCCGAATGGATCCACACACTGCTTACCCCACCCAGTGCGAGTAACCTGGCGATTCGTTTGTCGTGTGACAGCGGCCTGCGCCGAGTGTCGCTGCTGTGACACTCAACCGCGGGAGTAAATGTCAGTTGACTTACGTTTTGGGGGTGACCTGCGGAGAGCGCTTGCGCATCTGGTGCAGAGCCGCGGGCGGACTTCCCAGGAGCAGCCAGCGGGAGCGCGGCAGCGAGCGCACCCGATCCTCCTCGGCCAGGCGCCCGAGGGCGGTCGTCACCGACGGTCGGCGGGCACCGGTCACCGCGGCGAGCAACTCGTGGGTCAGCCGGACGTCGAGGCGCACGCCGTCCGGCGTCACCGTGCCCCAGCGATCGGCGAAGTGCCAGAGCACACTGAGCAGGCGGTCATCGACGCGGCGCAGCCCGCACACGGCGAGGTGGAAGGCGAGCCAGTGGGTCCGCTGCATCAACCGACGGGCGATCGCCGCCTGGATCTCCGGCCAGTGCGCGGCCCGCTCGCAGAAGTGCCGGTCCAGCACCGCGATGGTCACGGGTTCGACGACGTCCCAGTCGATTTCGGTCGCCACCGACTGCTCCTGCCCGATGCGCAGCCACGGCTGGATGAGGTCGCCCGGCCCGAGCAGCTCGGCACAGGTGTAGTCGCCGACGGTCACCTCGCGGGCCAGCAGTCCCTCGAGCACCAACAGGCCCAGGCTGGCCGTGCCGTCGAAGTCGTCCGGTCCGACCTCCCACGTACCGGCCGGGTATTCGAGCGTCTGGGCGACGACATGCCGACGGGCCCGCAGACGCTGGGGTTCGGGCAGATCCTCGGCGAGGTCCGGATCCCAGTCGAGGATCGCGATCCGCCGCCCGGGCCACCGGCCGTCGGTGTCTCGGTCTTGCTGCGCCATTTGGCCTTCGCCCGAACTGTTACCCAGGTGCCGGGTCCCTGACGCCGGCGTTGCGTTCGGTCCTCCTCAGCACGGGAGACGAGGAGTCCTTTCTCGAGGGAATGGAGGCGGCTCGCGGCACGTCACGCCGACGCTGCGCGACTCGCCATCGCCTATGTCGACGAACTCGACCGCGCCGCCGCAGCGAGATGACTTGACGCTGCCGCGGGATCGGGGTCGACGAGCTCCATGACCAGCGCCGACCAGGAGAAGTCGGTCGCGCCCATCCCCTCTCCGGTGTATGGGTCGTAGTACTCGCGCAGTCCCGCCGCGCCAACTGCCCGGGCGATGCGCGCGGCCAGCTCTTCGGCCTCGGTGCGGTATCCGAGCCTGACCAGCCCGAGCCAGAGCAGCCACGCCGCGTTGATCCAGGTGGGCCCGCGCCAGTAGCGGCGGAGCAGCAGAAACCGGTCGCTCCGGGAGAAGCCGGGGTCGGCCGCCGACACCGATGGTGGAGGGACCGGCAACCAGAACCGGTCGGGGTCGAGCAGGTACTCCTCGACCAGACGGCGGCCGATGTCCTCAGGCAGGTCGGGAAGCGCGAGCGGGGACAGGGCGGCCCAGGTGACCACGCGGCGCGGGATCGTCCGCCGCTTCCCGCGCCGGCGGACGATCTGGTGAAAGAGCCCGCGCCGCTCGTCATACAGGCGATCGACGATCGCCGGCGTGATCGAAGGACGGCCGAGCGCCAGCCGGGAGAGCCCGTGGAGCACGTTGGTCGCTGTGCCGCACACCAGCGGTCCGCCGGCCTCGTCGATCCGCCCGGGATCGAACCCCAGGTGCCGATTTCGCCTGACCAGCAGCGGGAAGCCGGGCAGGCCGTCGGCGCACCACCCAAACGTGGAGTCGAACTTCGGCGACGCGTCGAGCCCAGACTCGTCGGGCTGGATGATCCACACCAGGCCATCGTCGTCGAGCGAGCGGTGCTGCTCGATCCAGTCGTGGTGGCGGACGATCGCCGGTACCTCCGCCGGGTCGCCGACCGCGATTCGCCAGGCCCAGGCGAGCAGCGGCGGCTGGATCGTCGCGGTCATGAAGTCGGCGCGGGTGCAAACGTTGTAGAACAGCGACCGCACGCGGCTGACCGGCTCGGCCCAGAAGATCGTGTGTCCGATGAATCCGTCGGGAGTGGCTGCCGCGAGCAGGCTCTCGAGCTCGGCCCGAGCGCGGCCCGGGTCGAAACGGCGCCAGACGATCGCCGCAAAGCACGAGTCCCAGTACCACTGCCACGGGTAGCGGCCGCTGCTCGGAGCTGTGTAGGCGTAGCGGACGCCATCGCGAAAGCCCGCTCGCCAATTGCGCTCGAGCGTGGCGCGGCAAAGCGCGCGCAGCTCAACGTCTTCCGATGTCGAAGCGGCGGCAGACATTCAGCGCCAGGACCAGGCCGCGGGTCGTCAGATGTACGTGTTCAGACAGAAAGCCGTTCACGGATTCTTAAAGGTCTAGGCCTCGAGTCCGCTCTGGCGCGCCAGGTCGGAGAGCATGGCCGGCGGCGAGCCGCGAAGCAGCCAGGTGCGCCGGGCGGTGCGTGAGATCTGCCCCTGATCCTCCAGCCGGATCACCGCAGTGCTGACCGACGGCCGCTGGGCCGCCACGATGTCGGCCAGCTGGGAGTGGCTGATCGGGAGATCGACGACGATCCCCTCGCGGGTGACGCGTCCGAACCGGTAGGCCAGCTCCCACAGCGTCACCTCGACCCGTTCCTCGATGCGGGGAAGCGCGTTGATCGCCGACTGGAGGCTCAGTCTGCGCGAGCGGTCGATGCACCGCTGAATCAGCCCGGCATGTATCTCGGGCCAGCGAGCGGTCCGCAGCGCGAAGCGCCGATCCAGCAGCGCAACCCGAGCCCGCGCCACCACGGAGGCGGTCAGCTCGGTCGGGGCGCTCAGCTCGGCACGGGTTCCTACCCACGGGCTGACCACATCGCCCGGCCCGAGCATCTCGATGTGCGAGCGCGTGCCGGCATCGATCCGGATCAGCATCATGCCGTCGAGGATCAGCGCACCGAAGCTGCCCGGCTCGGGAGGGGGCTCGAACCGCCACGGGCCGCGCTCGAAGTCGAACGCCGCCGCGGTGGACGCGCCAGCGGCGAGCTCCCACTGAGGACGGGGAATCCCGACCCCGAGATCGGGATCGAATTCGAGGACCCGCACAGACCGGGATGTCGTCGATGACCGCGTGGTATCAGCCGGATCGAGATCGATCACCGGGCTGGCCGGCGGTACGTGTCCGTGCGCCGTGACACATGTCGGTTTCTACGGTAGCCACCCGAAGCTGTCAACCGTAGTGCTCTGACAAACGGAGTCACGCCGGCCGCTTCGGCTGTCACCGCGCGAACGGACGACGAGCGTCGGATGAATGCGCCGGGTACGCATTTTCACATCAGTCAAGGAGGTAAATCGATGTCCAAGATGCTCAACCTACTCGCAGGCCTGGTCGCAGCCGGAATCGGATTCGTGATCCTCTACCCGATCCTCGGAGTCACTCTGTGGATCTCGTTCCTGGTCGCGGCCTGCCTGCTCGTGGTGTTCAGCGTGAGCTCCACGCGCGCCACCGCTCACTGAGCGGAGTTACCGCTCGCTGAGCTGGGGCAACGAGTCCAGCGGTGTCCCCGGGTCCGCC
The DNA here is from genome assembly GCA_963834675.1 of uncultured Solirubrobacterales bacterium. Lineage (GTDB taxonomy): Bacteria > Actinomycetota > Thermoleophilia > Solirubrobacterales > Solirubrobacteraceae > Palsa-465. The sequence continues at coordinate 95,579 of CAWICS010000003.1, read as the reverse complement.
AGGGCCCGGGGATCCACGGGCCGCCGCGCGCGGATCAGCTCCTGAACATGTTGGTTGACATCCCAGACGTTGACGTTCATCCCGGCGAGCACGCGCCCGTCGCGCAACCAGAACGCGACGAACTCACCTGCGCCCGGATCGCCGCGGAGCACGACCTCATCCCAGCTCTCCGCGTATCCCGAGTACTCCATGCCCACTTCGTACTGGTCGGAGAAGAAGTATGGGATCCGCTCGTAGCTGACGTCCTCGCCGAGCATCGACCGGGCCGCGGCCGGGCCCTGGTTCAACGCGTTGGCCCAATGCTCGACTCGGATCCTGCGCTCGTGGAACGGATGCCACGCGTTTGCCACGTCGCCGGCGGCGTAGATGTTCGGAACCGAGGTGAGGAGATGCTCATCGACCACGATGCCGTTGTCGACCGTAAGGTCGGCGTCGCGTGCGAGCTCGCTACGTGGGGTGACGCCCACTCCGACGACCGCGAAGTCGCACTCGACGTGCGCTCCGTCGCTCAGTCGCACACGCGCCACCGCGCCGTCTCCCTCGAACGCCTCGACGCCTCGCCCGAGCCGCATCTCGACCCCGTGCCGGACGTGAACGTCGCGGTAGAACGACCCGACCTCCGTGCCGAAGATCCGCTCGTTCGGAAGCGCCAGCGGATCGATCACGGTCACCTCGAGGCCCCGCTGGCGGGCTGAGGCGGCGAACTCGCTCCCGATCCAGCCGGCCCCGATGACGGCTACGCGGCCGCCGCCCGCCTCGAGCCGCTGCCGTAGCGCGTCGCAGTCGGCCATCGTGCGCAGGTAGTGGATGCCCTCAAGCTCGGCGCCGGGCAGGTTCAGCCGTCGCGGCTCAGCCCCGGTGGTCAGGAGCAGCCGGTCGTAGGCGAGCTCGCGGTTGTCCTCGAGCAACACGCGCGACGCGCCCGGGTCGATCCCGGCAACCGGGCTCCCCGTCAGAAGCTCGATCTCCTGCGCCTCGTAGTAGCCGGGCGGGTGCACGTAGGCCTTCTCGCGCTCGGATTCGCCGCGAAGGTAGTCCTTGCTCAGTGGCGGGCGCTCATAGGGCCGCTCGCGCTCGGAGCCGACCAACACCACACGTCCGTCGAAGCCGCGCTCGCGGAGCTCCTGGGCTGCCTTGGCCCCGGCCAGCCCGGCGCCCACGATCACGAATGTCGGCTTGCTCATCTCGTTCGCTCTCCTGTCTCAGAATCTTCGTCGTCGAGCGGCGCGAGGATCCGGGCCGCCAGGTCGGGCGGACAGCCCCGATCGACCAGCGAGAGCAGCCGGTGCAGGTCGACCCGGTCCGCCCGCGCCAGCCGCCCCGCGAGCTCGGACGGGAACCCGGCGCTGAGTAGCCGCCGGGCGCGCCACCTGACCCACTGCGCTCGATCGTCGATTCGCCGGCTATCGATGCTCATATGTGGTTAGCTGCGCCTTGCTGCTACTTCTTACGGGAGCGCCCCAGGCGAGCACAGGAGGAGATCGATGGCCAGGTTCCGTATCCAACCCCACGTCCGGCTCCAGGAATGGGTGGCCGAGGAGAACGGGTTCTTTCGCGACGAGGGGCTCGACTACGAGTTCGAGACACAGGGGCTGGCCGGCGGCTCGCTGACCACCTCGTCGGTGACGCCCGCGGACGCGGCGCCGGTGCAGGCGCGCAGTGGCGCGTTCGAGGACATGGAGAAGGGCCGCACCTGCGACGTGTCGGGCGCCTGCCACTGGGCGGTGAACGCAGCCGCCACGACCAGCCACGGCAGGATGTACGGCAAGGCCTATTCGATGTGCACGTCGGGCATCTTCGTGGCGGCGGACTCCGAGCTTCGGCGCCCGGAGGACCTGGCCGGGGTGCCGGTCGGGGTCGGCTACCACTCGGGCAGCCACTACTCGGCGATCCAGGGGCTCGAACCATTCCTGCAGCGCGAGCAAATCGAGATGAGCTTCGTGGGCCTGCCGTTCGATCGCGTCCGGCTGATACGCGATCGCCAGGTCCCGGCTGCGAACGTGTGGGGCGCTCAGTACTACCTGCTCGAGCAGTGGGGCTTTCGCAAGCTCGTGGATACGACGTTCATGATGGGGTTCCTGGTCAGTGCCGATTCCGAGCCGGACGACCTTGAGCGCTACTTCCGCGCCTTGCGCCGCGCGCAGGCCGAGCTCGATCTCGAGCCCGAGCGCTACAAGCGGCATTGGCTGGCCGAGATGCCCGACGACCTGCGCGACGCCGCGGACGTGCGGCGCTTCGGCACCGGCGAGCGCATCGTGTTCGAGTCCTACACGCGCGAGATGTTCGAGCGGACGCACCGCTGGATGGAGCGCTGGGACCTGTTCGACACGCCGGCCGGCCAGCGCTCCACCTACGAGCAGGCCGTCCTCGCCTAGGTGTAGGCGTCGCTAGCCCCAGGCGCGGTCCGCCACCTCCGCGATCAGCCGGAGCTTCTTCTCCTGAGCGTCCTCGCTGATCGCGTTGCCGGGTCCGGCTGAGGCGAACCCGCACTGCGTCGAGAGCGCGAGCTGGTCGCGCGGGTAGAAGCGGGCGGCCTGCTCGATCCGGCCGATCAGCTGCTCGGGCGACTCGAGCTCGGCGAACTTGGAGGAGACCAGGCCGAGCACGACGACCTTGTCGTCCGGGAGCTCCCCCAGCGGCTCGAACGAGCCCGAGCGCTCGTTCTCGTACTCGAGCAGGATCCGGTCGAAGTTCGTCAGGCGCGGGAACAGTGCCGAGGCGATCGACTCATACCCGCCGGCGCTGATCCAGTGGCTGTCGTAATTGCCCTTGCAGATGTGCACCCCGAACGTGACCCCGGGAACGCTGGCCACCTCGTTGAGCATGTCGGCCCCTTCGGTCATGACCCGCTCGAACGGGATCCCCGCCTCCGCCCACACGGTCTGCTGCGACGGGTCGATCAGCTGCCCGAAGTCGGGGGCGTCGATCTGGATGTACGGACAACCCATCCGGGCGAGCTCCTGGGCCTCCTCGCGCATCAGCGTGAGGCCGTCGGCGAACAGCTCGAACGGATCCGCGTAGGCATCCCGCGAACGGCCGGGCGACCAGGCAAGGAACAGCATCAACGGGCTCGGCAGCGTCACCTTGATCGGGCGGTGGGCTCGTGCGCGCGCGTACGCGTATTCCTCGGCGGTCATCATCCGCGCGCGGCGGAGCTTGTCGGTGACCGAGATCGGGATCGTGAACACGCTCTGCTCGGTGCCGCCCTCGTCGTAGAACGGCACCGGGATGTGGTCGCTGGTCGAGCCCTCGGGATCCGGGGAGAGGCCCACCACGGCCTCGAGCAGCTGGTCGATGAACGTGTGCCGGCGGAGCTCGCCGTCGGTCACCACGTCCATTCCGGCTCCCTCCTGCATGGCGATCACCTGGTCGACCGCGCGGTCCTCGATCTCCTTGTAGGCCGCCGGCGCCATCTGCCCCGACTCGAGCTGGGCGCGAGCGCGGACCAGGTAGTCGGGACGCAACAGGGAGCCGACGATGTCGGCGCGGTAGACCTTGGTCATCTCCTCATCCTCCTGATTGATCGTTGCGGCAGAGCAACGATGCGAGCGTGCCGCGCATCGTGTTTTCTGCGGCCCCATCGGCTTCTGCGGCACGCCACCCCACGACGCCGTCGGGACGGATGAGCACGGCGCCGGCGGCGGTGATGCCGTAGGCGTCGGCGAACTGCGGAGCTTCGATTACGTGACAGTCGATTGGCACCCCGAGCTCCTTGGCCGCGGCCAGGGCCGCCGTGCGCCACGCTTCACCACCCGCCGCGGCGAGGAGCACGAAGTCGCGTCCGAACAGATCCAGGGCCGACACCCGCGCGCCGTCGCGCTCGACGAACACATGCGGCGCGCGCGAGCCCGGACGGCCGTGCGACTCGCGGGGATGCTCGTGTAGCGCATCCTCGGCGCCCGGCTCGGGCACCACCGCTCGCGAGTTGTAGCGAGTGCCGATCTCCAGCGAGAAGTCGTCGACGATCGGCTGCATCCCCTCGGTCCCGAGATAGGGCGCGACCCGGCTCACGTAGCGCGTGTACGCCTGCTCGACCATCAGCGCGCCGATCGCCCGCCGTTCGGTGTCGTAGGTGGCGAGCAGATCGGGCCCGGCCACGCCGCCGAGCACCAATCCCAGCTTCCAGGCGAGGTTCCACGCGTCCTGGACGCCGGTGTTGCCGCCGAATCCGCCGTTCGGCGGCATCGTGTGCGCGGCGTCGCCGGCCAGGAACACGCGCCCGTCCTGATAGCGCTCGGCGCTGTCGGCCACCGCTCGCCACTTCGTCACGTCCTCGATGACCACCGGGATGCCGGGGACGCCGATCGCGGCCCGCAGCAGCTCGAGCGCGCGCTCCTCGGTAACCCCCTCGGCCACGTTCGCCCATGGCGCGTCCGGGTATGCGGCCACGACCTCGGGCCGCGCGGTGTCCCCGACCAGGTTGACGACCAGGAAGCCGCGGTTGCCGGTCCGGTCGAGGCGGAAGAACCCGCGGAGCACCGGGTTGGTCACGTAGTTGACGCCCTGGTCGCGGCCCTCGAGCAGCGGCGCCAGGTCGGCCTCGGACCGGAAGTAGATCGTGATGCTGTTCGACAGCAGCCCGTGCCCGCGCATGGCGATGCCCAGCTGCTCCCGGAGCCGGCTGCGGTTCCCGTCCGCGGCCACCAGGTACTTGGCCCGCACCGTCCGCTCCGATGAGCCGCCGTCAAGGTCTCGCAGCGTGGCGGTCACGCCGTCAGCATCCTGGGTCACCGACGTGCACTCCACCCGGTAGCGCAGCTCGGCGCCGAGATCCTCGGCCCGGGTGCGCAGGATCGGCTCGAGGGCGTCCTGATCGATGAACAGCCGCACGGTCGGGCTGAACTCCTCCACCCCGGCGTTCAGGTTCGAGAAATAGCTCGCGATCTCGCGTCCGGCCAGCGACTCGACGTTGTTGATCCCGCCGTTCGGGTGGTACTGCTCCTCGCCCTTGCGCCGGACCGCTTCCTCGAGCCCGGCCGCGCGCAGGATCTCGACCGTCCGGAGCTGGAAATGGCCGGCGCGCGGATGAATCGCGGTGCTCGTGTGCCGCTCCACGGCCAGGCAGCTCACCCCGTGCCGGCGCAGGAACAGCGCAGCCGAGAGGCCGACGAGGCTCCCGCCGACGATCAGGACATCCGTGTCCTCGCTCATGGCGACGGCGAGAGCGTCTCGAGGTCGTCGCGATACACGTCGTACGCGGCCGTGTACTCCATCACCCTCGCCACGTCAGCCACGAACTCCTCGGAATACCCGGCTCGCCGCAGCAGGTACAAGCCCATCTCCATCCCCGAGGTGATCCCGCCCGCCGTGACGATCCGCCCGGCGTCGACCACGCGGGCGCGGCTGATCCGGCAAGACGGCGCGATCTCGGCCAGCCGGTCGATCGGCACCTTGCCGGCCGGGCCGGACTCGACCTTGTCGGGCTCCTTGCGGTTGGTCGCCGGGAGCCCGTCGAGCAGGCCCATCCGCCCGTATACCCATGAGCCGGTGCACACGCTGGTCAGCAGCGTGTCCTCGCCGAGCGAGCTGATGAACTCGTGCAGCCGGCGGTTGTACATCTCCTGGCGGGTGCCGAACCCGCCCGGGATCAGGAACGCGTCCATGGCCGGCCGATCGTCGAAGCAGTAGTTCGGCAGCACGGTGAAGCCGGCCTGCGCCTGCACCGGGCGCATGGCGTCGGCGATCAGGAACGCGTCGAGCTCCGGGTCATATCGCCGGGCCACCGACCACACGCCGTGGGGCGCCGCGAAGTCGACGATCTCCGCGTCCTTGAACACGTAGATTCCCAACCGGAAACCGGGCATCTCCTCCTCCTCTGCACTCGACGAGTGTGCAGCCTATCCGCCGTTGCCGGACCGGAAGGCCGACCCGGGTCCCATCCGGGGGCGTGCGATCTGGAGGACCCGCTCGCTATCTCGCTCCTCCTGAAGGTCGCGTAGACGTCCGGCCAGCATCGCGGGCAGCGTGACGATCCCGACGATCTGGCGTTCCGGCCCCCGCGCGACCACGGGCATGCGGGTGACGCCGTGCTCGGCCATCCGGTAGGCCACGTCGCGCAGCGTCTCGTCGGGGTAGGCGGTGGCCAGGTGCTCGCTCATGACATCGCCGATGGTCTCCTCGCCCGATCCGCTCGAGTCCGCGTGCGAGGCGGCCAGTAGGTCGCGCCGCGTCACCACACCGACCAGCTGTCCGTCCGGTCCGGTGACCGGATAGATGCGCTGGCGTTGCGCCACCGCGGTGAGCTGAGTGCCGTGGCGCAGGAACTCGGCGAGCACGTCGGAGAGCCGGTCGCGAACGTCGTAGACCACGATGTCTGCGTGTCCATCACCTCGCGGACGAACAGGATGGCCAGCGGGTCGACGTCGTACTCGCGCGTGAGATGGAAACCGCGGCGTGCCACCTTCTCGGTCAGGACCGATCGCTTCAGGGTGAGCGCGGTGAACAGATACGCGCCGGTGGCGCCGATCAGCAGCGGCAGCACGGCCTGCCAGCGCCCGGTCAGCTCGGCCGAGAACACCACGGCGGTGAACGGTGCCCGCATGACCCCTCCGATCACCCCGGCCAGGCAGATCAGCGGCCAGAACCCGGGGGGCAACGTGCGGGAGCAGGGGTGCGAGAAGCGCCCCGAACGCACCGCCGATCATGAACATTGGCGCCAGGACGCCGCCGGAGGTTCCCGAGCCGAGCGACAAGGACCAGATCAGTGACTTGACGATGAAGATGCCGACGATCAGCGACATCGCGGCCCGGCCGGTGAGCAGCTCCCTGATCACGTCGTAGCCGACGCCGAGGGCTCGCGGCTCGGCAATGCCGCCGAGGCCGCCGGCGGCGCACAACGCATAGTCCCCGGTCGAGAAATGCAGCTCGGTGGCGAGCACCGCGAACACGGCGCCGGCGCCGAGCAGATGGATGCGCGTCACGGTGGCGAGCGCGACGGCCGTGGCCACGGGCAGCATGCTCCGGGGCCGCCACTCGAACAAGAGCAGCTCCACGGCGAGGAGCACCGAGGCGAGCGGCGCGTTGAAGGTGGCCGCCATCCCCCGCCGCAGCGGTGAGGGTGAAGTCGCCCAGATGACGGGCGCGCGACCGCTCGCGCGTTTGACCGGGCCGGGTCGGGCATTCCGTCAGCCGGTGAGTGAGGGCGATTGACTGGCCTGCACGGCGAGGCTGCGCGGCGCGCTCGCGGCATTCTCCGCCAGCGCTTCCCAAAGCGCGCGCATGGTCGGCGCCAGATGAGCGATCTCGGCCAGGTGCGTCTCGGCGAGTCGGTTCAGCTTGGCAAGTCCGGTGGCGGTCAGCGCCACCCGGACCTGCGTCCCATTGGTCGGATCGGGACTGCGCACGACCAGGCCGGCGATCTCGGCGCGATCGATCAGCTCGCCGGCCGAATGGTGGCGCAGCACGAGATGGTCGGCGATCTCACCGATGGTCGGGGACACACCGCCAGAGTGGCCGCGGACGGCCAGCAGGAGCTGGTGCTGCGCGGAGGTCAACCCAGCCGTTCGCGCCTGATCCTCGCTCCAGCGCAGGAACCGCCTCAGCCCGGTTCTGAGCCGGAGTAGATGCTCGAAGTCGTCCTGGGTCAGCTCCATTCGGGTAGACAGTATCGTGATACGACATTTTGCGAGCCATCTGAATGAGCGCCTCCAACCGACCGACCCCCCGTGCCTTCGCCTGGTTCCACGGCCGGCCGTGGGCGGCGGCGTTCAACGTGGTCATGGCAACCGCGGTGGTGTCGATCGCGTCTCACAACGCGGGGGTCGAAACGCTGTCGGTCGTGCTGCTCTGGGTGGCGATCGTGGCCTTCATGTCACTCGCCGTGCTCGACCTGTGGCTGGTCCGTCATCCGCTGGCCATGCTCCGTCGGGCCGGACAGCCGGGTCAGGGATTCCACGCCCTCGGCTTCGTCGCGGACGGATGCGTGCTCGGAGTTCGCATCGTGGAGTCGGACCCGCCCGCCCCCGCCGCCCGGACCATCGCGGCGGTCTTCCTGGCCGTGGGCTGGGTGCTCTGGCTACTGATCCTCGGCGCCGTCGCCATCGAGCACGGCCGGCGCGGCGGAACCCGGCCCCGCGGCGAATGGCTGTTGACGGTCGTGGCGACCGAGGGGCTGGCCATCCTAGCCGCGGAGATCGCCCATCTCGAAGCTGTGCCGGCACTCCACGCCGGGGCGACCGCGATGTGGATCGCCGGCGGCTTCGCCTACGTGATCGTCGGATACCTGCTCGCGCGCCGGGCCGCCGAACCCGGCTTCGGGCTGGCCGACATCACGCCGGATTGGTGGATCGTCATGGGCGCGCCCGCGATCTGGTGCGCCGCGGCGGTCACGGTGACAGGGGCGCAGCCCGGAACCGCCGGCGCCGTCGCCGCGATCGTCGCGTGGGGGCTGGCCAGCCTGATGCTTGTCGTCATCGGCACCGCCGACGCGCTGCGTGCTCGCCGGTTTGGCATGCGCTTCACCCCCGAGCGCTGGACGATGGTGTTCCCGCTCGGCATGTACTCCGTGGCGAGCTGGACGCTTGGCCACAGCCTGCACGCCGGCGGGCTGAGGGAGTTTGGCCACCTGTGGCTGGCCGTGGCATTCGCCGCCTGGGGGGCCGTGGCCTACGGCGAGCTGCGCCACCTGCTGATCGGCGATGGCCGAGTCGGTCCGACGGCTACCCGACCGCCGGCACGGGGGCGGCCGCCGTCGGCATCACGTCGAGCGGCCGGCTGACCAGCAGAGCGCCGATGCTCAGAACGGCCACGCCACCGACCGCCAGCGTTCCGGTCAGGCCGAGCACCGAGACGAGCGGCCCGGCGATCAGAGACCCGGCGACGATCCCCGAGATCGAGATCGGGAAGACCAGGCCGTAGGCGCGGGCCAGGACCTCGTCGTCGAGCATGCGGGGGAGCGCGGTCTCGCCGAGCACCTCGCCGACGATCATCCCGCCGCCGCCGAGCACGGCCAGCGCCACCGCGCCGGCCAGCGAGGGCACGACGCCCAGCCCCACCAGCGGGATGCCCACCAGCAGCATCGCGACGGCCAGCGTGCGGCGCCAGCGCGAGGGAGCGTCGAGCCGAGCGGTCACGGTTGCGCCGATGACGCCGCCGGCGCCAAACCCGCCGAGGAGCAGCCCGTAGCCGCCGTTGCCCGCGCCGACCTTCCGGCTGATCAGGACCAGGGTCACGGTCAGGATCCCGTACACCGCGCTGCACAGCACGTCGGCGGCGACCAGCCGGATCGCGGTGGGGGCACCGCGCAGAGCCCGCGCGCCGGTCCGGATCTCGGCCAGTACGCTCGGCATCTGCACCTCACCGGCGCGCTCGGGGGCAGCGAACTTCTCGCCGGCCCGGATCGCGCTGATCGCGAACGCGGAGGCGATGAAGGTCAGAGCGTTGAGCATGATGGACACGGCGGGGCCGGCGACCAGCATCGCCGCCGCTCCCAGGACCGGCCCGACGACGATCGAGGCCTGGCCGATCCCGGCGCGGAGTGCGTTCGCCCGCTGGAGCTCCTCGCCGGGCACGAACCGGGCGGTGCAGGCCGCGACACACGGCGGATACACGGCGCTGGCCGCCGTGGCGGCGCCGGCCAGGACGGGCGCCAGGACGATCGGGAGCCCGGCCGCCGCCACGATCCCGAGCACGACCATCAGCGCGGCCCGGATGGCGTCGGCGCCGACCATCAGACGCCGCCGGTCGTAGCGGTCGGCCAGTACGCCACCGAGCGGGCCCAGAGCCACGATCGGGACGAGACGCGCGGCCGTGGTCAGCGACACCCACGTGGCCGAGCCGGTCCGCTCGTAGACGAACGCCAGCAGGGCGACGTTGTAGAGCCAGTCGCCGCAGGAGGAGACGGCCTGGCTGGTGATCAGGAACTGGAAGGGACGGCCGCCGGGGAGGCGAAGGCGTCGGATGAGGGCTGAATCGAGCATGGGGAAAGCATCGGTCTAAGACCCCCCTCTGCACATCGGACGGCGTCCCAGTCTTCGGGGGGCGCCCTACCTCAGATCTGCTCGCTGGGTACCTCAGGCGGCGCCGGACTTCTGAGTAGCCCCATCCGGTGCGCCATGGCAGCCGCCTCGAGCCGGGTCGCCACGCCGAGCTTCGCCAGGATGTTCGAGACGTGGACGCTCGCGGTCTTGCGCGTGATGAAGAGGCGCTCGGCGATCTGTCCATTGGAGCAACCGTCGGCGATGAGGCTCAGAACCTCGCTCTCCCGGGCGGTCAGGCCGAGCCGGGCAAGCTCGGGCGTCCCGCCGTTCTCCTCGACCGCTTCGGCGACGGCCGGCTCCTCTGCGACCCGCAGCCGCGCCCGCCGGATCAGCGCCTCGATCTCCTCGGCGAGCGGCGCCGCGCCCATTCCGTGGGCCAGCTCCAGCGCCTCGGCCGCCGAATCCGACGCCGCGGCGCGGTCGCCTTCCGCGCTCAGCGCCTCGGCGTGGAGGAGCAGTGCGTAGGCGAGCGGGTATGGCTCGTGCATCGCACGGCAGGCCGCCACCGCGTCGGACCATGCCGCCACCTCGTCGGTGTGCACCAGACGGGCGCGCTGGGCCGCGACCAGCGCCCGGTGGCCGCGGTCCGCAGCGGTCGTAGCGGCCATCGCCTCGGCCTCCGCCCAGAGGCTGCCCATGCGACCCACGTCCCCGCCGTCCCCGGCGCGCAGAGCACGCTCCGCCTCGATCCGAGCGGCGAGTGAGCGCATCGGCCACTTGTAACGCTGCTCCTCGCCGATGTCGGTCCGAGCCAGGGCTCGCTCGACGATCTCGCGCGCCCCTTCGAGATCGCCGCCGGAACGGGCGAGCTCGGCCTCCACGGCGGCCAGCGGCAGCGTGAATTGGGATGAAGCGGAGCGACGCAGATGCCGGCGTGCCTCGCGCAGCTCGAGCTCGGCCTCGTTTCGGCGGCCGCTCAGCACGTAGAGCTCGGCCCGCAACAGCAGCAGGCTGCCGGCGTAGATCCCGGGCGCGTCGGCGCCCGGAGCGGCTACCGCCATAGCCTCCCGCCAGCGGCCAGAGCGCAGCAGCGCCTCGCTCTTGTTGCCCCGCAGGAACGCGCCGATCGTCCGTTCGAACCCGGCTTGCTCGATCATCGGCAGGCCCTCGTCGCTGGTGCGCACCGCGTCCTCGTAGCGCCCGAGCATCAACTCCAGATCGGAGAGGTTGACGAACGCACGCGCGGCGATCCAGGGCAGTCCGGCCCGGCGGCTCTCCTCTCCCGCTTCCCGCATCAGGCCGAGCCCCGCCTCCTGGTCCCCGCCGTAGACCATCGCATGGGCCAGGACGAGCTGCGCCTCGAGCTTCGGCTCGATCGCCCCAACCGCCGTCGCGACGTCGATCGCCCGGCGGGCTAGTACCTCCGAGCGCTCGATCTGCTCGAGCCTCAGCAGCGCGCGGGCCAGCGAGTTGTGGACCTGCGCGCTGGCCCGGCTTGGCTCGTCGGAGGGCAGCAGCGAGACGGCATGCTCGAGCACGTCCATGCCTTCGTCGTCACGGCCGAGGTCGACCAACACCTCGGCGCGGCGGACGAGAAGCATCACTCGTTGCTCGAGCGGTCCCTGCTCGCCGAGCTCATCGAGCGCTTCGCCGACCAGGGCCAGCGAGCGATCGACGGCGCCGGCCCGGCGCGCCGCGTCGGCGGCCACCTCGAGCAGCTGGGCGTGGTCGATTCCGGCTCGCTCCTCGGCGTCCGGCACCTGATGCCACAGCTCGAGTGCGAGCTCGAAGTGCCGCTGCGCCGCGGACGGCGCCGATGCGGCGGCCGCCGCCCGCCCGGCACGAACGGACGCCGGCAGCGCGCGCGGGAGGTCGTGCGCAGCCAGCCAGTGGTGCGCCAGCATCGAGCTCGCGTCGACGTCACCGGTCAGGTCGGCGCTTCGCTCGATCGCCTCGGCGTAGGCCCGGTGCAGTTGTGCCCGCTCGCCCGGGAGCAGGTCGTCGTGCACGGCGGCCCGGGCCAGCGCATGCCGGAACCCATATCCGCGTCCCGATCCGTCGAGAACCAAGAGCTGATGCGCCATCGCCTCGCGCAGGGCCGCGTTCAGGTCGGCCTCCGAGAGCCCTGCCACCGCGGCCAGCAAGCGGTCCGGAGCCCAGCGGGCCGCCGCCGAGACCACCCGCAGGGCGTGCTGCCCGTTGTCGGACAACAGCTCGGTCCGGGCCAGGACCACCTCGCGCAGCGACGGCGGGAGGAAGTCCTGTTCGACGCGCCCCTCGCGCATCGCGCCCAGCAGCTCCTCGACGAACAACGGGATCCCCTCCGAGCGCTCGGCGATGAACTCCACGAGCTCACCGTCCGGCCGCTCGCCGAGGATCGCCTCGACCTGCACGCCTACGTCTCGCCGGCCCAAGCGCTCGAGCTCGAGCCGCTCGGCGAGGCGTTGCTGCTCCCAGCGCGCGGCCAGCCGCCGGAACGGATGCCCGCGATGGAGCTCGTCGGAGCGCGCGGTCAGCACGAGGAGCAGGCCCTCGGAGCTCGATCGGGCCACGAGCAGAGCCAGCAGGTCGAGCGTCGGTCCGTCCGCCCACTGCAGGTCCTCGAACACCAGCATCAGCGGTGCGTCCCCGGCCAGCCGAGCGATCATCCCAACCATCAGCTCGAGCAGGGTGGACGGATCGCGTTCCGGCATCCCCGGCCCGGCGGAGCCGTCGCCCAGCTCGGGCACGAGGCGCCCGATCTCCGGGCGGGCGGATCCGAGCACCTCGGCGAGACGCTCCTCGGGTAGCTCACCGGCCAGCACGCGCATCATCTCGACCAGGGGTGCGAACGGGATCCCTCCTCCACCGAGCTCGACGCAGCCACCGACGAGGACCCTGGCGCCCGCATCCCGGGCTCGGTCCATCAGCTCGTGGACCAGCCGAGACTTCCCCACCCCGGCTTCGCCCCCCACCAGCACCGTCGCCTGCTGGCCGGCCAGAACGCGCTTCAGCGCACCAGCCATGAACTCCAACTCCGCCTGGCGTCCCACCAGGACGGGGCTGACGAGACTTCCCGCCACGCCGCCAATCATGTCAGAGGACTCAACGTTCTCACTTCTGATAACATTCGCGCAGACGTACCTAACCGTGAAAGGACCCCCATGTCCTCCACCCGTAAGGCGCAAAAGCGCCGGCGCGTCGGCCGCATCGCCGCGGCGGCGATACTCGTCGAGACAGCCGGGCTGTGGCTGCGCACCCGCCGGATCGGCGGAAATCTGATCGTCCGCTGCCGGGCCGGTCACCTGTTCACGACGATCTGGATCCCCGCCGCCTCGGTGAAGTCTCTGCGTCTGGTCGGGTGGAGGATCCAGCGGTGTCCGGTCGGTCACCACTGGTCGCTGGTCACGCCGGTCAACGAGCGCGAGCTGAGCGAGGACGAGCGGCGGTTCGCACGCGAGCACCACGACATCAAGCTCCCGTAGCCGCGCATCGACGGCTATAGGCCGCGCATCCGGATCCGGGCCAGAAAGCGCATCCGGGAAGCCAGCTCGGGAGCCTCTTTGAGCATCGTCCGCGTGAGCTGCTCGCGGAGCTGCTCTCGGTCGGCGCCGCAGTCTCCGAGCAGCGCGGCCGCGGAGCTGGCCAGCTTCGGTGACGTCACCGCCAGCAGCACGTGCTCGGTGCGCGGACAGCGGTGCCCGAGTGACTTCGCGATCGTGCGCGCGAGCTCGAGCAGGCGCTTGGTCTGCGGCGCTACCCCCAGCGAGCCACTCGGTCGCGCCTGCCCGGTGCCGAGACGCCGCTCGATCTCCGCGCGGACTGCTTGCGGCGCAACCCCAAGCTCGGCGAGCACCTGACCGCCCAGCTCCTCTGGCTGCTCGACGATCGCCAGGACGAGATGCTCGGGGCGCACGTAGTGGTGGCCGAGCGCGCGGGCGTGGTCGGCCGCCGCGGCGAGCGCACCGGCGGCCGGTCCGGTCAAACCAAACGGCGGCCGGCCCGGCTGCGGATCGGCCAGCACCGCGAAGCGCTGCTGGGCTGCCTGCTTGCTGGTGCCGAGCACGGAGCCGATCTCCGTCCAGCTCGACCCACTCGCCCGTGCCGCGTCCACGAACTGGTCGAGCAGCTCGTCGCCCCGGGCGCGCAGCTTGCCGGCCATCTCGCTCGCTTCGCCGAGTCGCTCCAGCGGCGACCCGGTGGCGATCCCGGCGGCGAGCCGATCGATGCTGGGGACGGCGTCCATCTGGACAGCGTCAAGGATAGGTTGACGCTCGGTTGTAGTCAAGCGCGCCCGTCGGATAGGTTGCCCCCATGGCTGACAAGACATTGACTGTCGTCGAGGAAGCACCTCGGGCAAGCGCGATCATCCACGCGCCGCCGAAGGGCAAGATGGCCTTCAGCGGAGACGGTCCGGATCGCCTGCTCTGCGGCAACTGCTCCAACACGCTGGCCGAAGGGGTCAGTGACGGGCAGCTGTTCGGGGTGTTCATCGAGTGTCCCGAATGCGGGACGCTGAACGACGTGAACGCGTAGCCCGGCGCCAAACATCGCGCGAGCCCCCAGTGGCGCGCTCGCCTGCATTTCACCAATAATCGTCCGCCGCGGGAGCCCAGCCGGTGCTCCAGCTCGCCGCCGACGTGGCCGAAACCCACCACGAGCGCTGGGACGGCCGCGGGTATCTGAGGGGCCTGCACGGGGAGGAGATTCCGCTGGCCGGACGGATCACCGCGATCGCGGACACCTTTGACGCGCTGGTCAGCCGTCGCGTGTACAAGCCGCCGATCCCGCTCGACAGCGCGTTGACGGTGATCGAGGAGGGCCGCGGCAAGCAGTTCGATCCCCAGTTGGTTGACCTGTTCCTCGGCTGCCGGGCGGAGGTCGCCGAGATCGTGGCCGATCTTCCCGACCGCTGAGCAGCACGTCCACGGCTGTCCGGGGTTGCCGGTGCGGCCCCAACTCTGGGAGGATCGGGGCAACGACCAGAGGGGGTGGGCGGTGTACGAATCGATCGACCGACGTGGCTTCCTCGCCGGCGCGGCCGCAGCCGGGGCTTGGCTGGCCGGGGTGCCCGGGGTCGGAGGGTTCGCTCGCGCGGCTCAGACCAGCGCCGGCCCACCCATCCGGGGGCAGGTGATCAGGCCCGGCGCGGCCGGGTTCGCTCAGGCCGCACACGTGTACAACTCGCGCTTCGACGGCGTGCTGCCCTCGCTGGTGGCGCGGCCGCTCGACGCCGCCGACGCCCGCACGGCGGTCCAGTGGGGGCTGGCGCACGGCGTGCCGCTGCGGGCTCGCTCGGGCGGCCACAGCTACGCCGGGTACTCCACGCTCAAGGGCGGCATGGTGCTCGACCTGCGCAACCTCCGCGCGATCAGCGTCGACCCGCACGCGCACACCGCGACGATCGGCGCGGGTGCGCAACTGATCGACGTGTACTCGGCGCTGGCCGCTCGTGGGGTGACCATCCCGGCGGGCTCGTGCCCGTCGGTGGGCATCGCTGGTCATGCGCTGGGCGGCGGGATGGGACTGGCGGGACGGAACTTCGGGCTGACCGCGGACAACCTGCTGAGCGCCAGGATCGTCACCGCCGACGGCAAGCAGATCACCGCCAGCTCCAATGAGCATCCCGGCCTGTACTGGGCGCTGCGGGGTGGTGGAGGCGGGAACTTCGGCGTGGTGACCAGCTTCACCTTCCGCGTGCACACGGTGCCCAGGACCGTCGCCTGGTTCTTCGTGCGCTGGCCCGCCTCGCGCGCGGCCGACGCACTGGCCGCCTGGCAGGCCTGGGCCCCTCACGCCCGGCGTGAGCTCACCTCGATCTTCCACCTCAACGGCGGCGGCTCGACCAGCGTCAGCGGGCAGTACTTCGGGCCGTCATCCGACCTGCACTCGCTGCTCGGCCCGCTCACCTCGGTCGGTGGCGCGAGCGTGAGCACCGGCGATTTGGACTACTTCCGCGCCCAGCTCATGTGGGCCGGCTGCTCGAGCATCTCGCTCACCGCGTGCCACACCACCGGCACCCGGCCCGGCGGCACCCTCCCGCGCGAGAGCTTCCAGGCCAAGTCAGACTACGTGTCCAAGCCGCTCCCGGGCGCGGCGCGAGACGCGCTGGTGCAGGCCGCCCTCGCCCGCGCCCATATTCCCGGCTCCGGTGCGATCCTGTTCGATTCCTATGGAGGCGCGATCAACCTCCTCGCGCCAGCCGCCACCGCGTTCGTGCACCGCAAGGTGCTGTTCTGCATCCAGTATCTGAGCTACAACGGCGGCGGCAATTGGCTGAGTGACATCCACTCCAGGATGCGTCCGTATGTCACAGGTGGGGCGTATCTGAACTACACCGATCCGGGCCTGAGCAACTGGCAGAGCGCCTACTACGGCTCGAACTACAACCGGCTCCAGGCCATCCGCCGGACGATCGATCCCCACCACTACTTCAACTTCCCGCAGGCAATCGGCCGCTGAGCAGGGCCGTCACTCAGCTAGGCACTGGTTTGCACGCCTCGTGCGCGCGAATCGGCGCCGGCACGAGCGCAACCGCGAACACCACCAGGATGAATGCCAGGAGCCGGCCGACGATCATCGCTGGATCACTGCCCAGTGGGTCACCGAACAGCACGATCCCGCCGACGATGCCTACGGCTGTGGCGGCTGAGGTGGTGGCTGCGATGACCCCAACCGCGTTGCCGATCTGCAGGCTCTTCGCGGTCAGGAAGAACGCTCCGACGGCGGCCAGGATGCCGAGGAACGTCGATGGCCCGACGAGACCGAGAACTCCATGGGAGCCACCCGTCACCGCTTTGATCGACACGTCGGAAACCCCAAAGAAGACCCCGCCGGCAAGTCCGAGCAGCAGTCCATGCAGGTTGCGCCTCGACCCCCGACGACAACAACTCGCGGCACAACCCAGGCCGAGTGCGATCGCACCGGCTTCAAAGGCGGCGATCGCGAGCGTCCCGTAGCTCGAGTGATTGCTGTCGCCGTGTGCCGTGGCGCCGAGGGCCGCCATACCCAGCCCGACGAGTACCAGCCCCAGCCACTGGCGCCGGGTGACCTCCAGGTCGAAGAATCGCTCCGCCAGCAACCCCAGCACGACGATCCCGCCAGAGATCACCGCCTGGCCGAGCGACAGCGGGGCGAGGGCCAGCGCGCCAACGTGGAGGAGCCAAGCGAACGCCGCCGTGATCCAGCCAGCGACAAACCACTTCGAGCGAAACAACGCGGCCGCGCTCCGCCACGGATGCCGGAGGTCGACGTCCTGGGTCTGAATCGCCCCTTTCTGCTTCAGCAGGCCGCCCAGGCTCGCGCCACCGGCGCAGGCCAGTGCGAGGAGCAACCCGATCAATACCGTCGAATGCATCTGGGGATGCCTGTCCCTGTTTCTTGCGCCGCTAAACCCGGCGCGTCGTTTGCGGTTGACGTCTAGGTGCGGCGCTTCTGGGGGCGCGGCCAATAGTTCGCGGCGATGTCGACGTCGTCCTGCAACCGCTGAGTCTCTTGGAGCTGTTGGAGCTTCCGCAGCGACTTGTGTTCGATCTGGCGGATTCGCTCGCGGGTAACGTTGAACGCGCGCCCGACCTCGTCGAGGGTGCGGGGCTGTTGGTCGCCGAGCCCGTAGCGCAACTCGATCACGCGGCGTTCGCGGTAGGAGAGGCTCTCGAGGGCCTCGCGCAGCGCTTCGTTCGTGAGGACCTCGACGGCGCGCTGGTAGGGAGATTCGGCTCGCTCGTCGGCGATCAGCTGGCCGAACTCGGTCTGCTCCTCGTCACCCACCGGCTTCTCGAGCGAGATCGGCGCCTGCGCCGAGCGTCGGATCGCGTCGACCTCCTGGGGCTCGATCCCGGTCACCTCGGCGATCTCATCGGCGGTCGGCTCGCGACCGAGGCCGGTCACGAGCTTGCGCTCCGCGCGCCCGATCCGGTTGAGCTTCTCGACCACGTGAACCGGGATCCGGATCGTGCGCGCCTTGTCCGCGAGTGAGCGAGCGATCGCCTGGCGTATCCACCACGTGGCGTAGGTCGAGAACTTGAAGCCGCGGCGGTAGTCGAACTTCTCCGTCGCGCGCACGAGACCGAGCGTGCCCTCCTGGATCAGGTCGAGAAACGGGAGCCCTTGGTTTCGGTAGTGCTTGGCGATCGAGACGACCAACCGCAAGTTGGACTCAACCATCCTCTGCTTGGCCTCGATCGAGCCTCGCTCGATCCGCTTGGACAGGTCGACCTCCTCCTGAGCAGTCAGCAGCCGCACCTTGCCGATCCCCTTGAGAAATAGCTGCAGGCCATCCGTCGTTCCATCCGGCTCCAGGTTCGGCGAGGCCTTGCGGCGAGTCCGTTTGTCGGGCGCACGTTCGATGACCAGGCCCGCCGCGGTGGCCGGATCGATCTCCTCCACCAACTCGATCTCGCCGCGCTCGAGGATCTCGTGCAGCTCTTCGACGTCGCTGTCCTCGAGATCCAGCTCCATCGTGGCGCTGGCGATCTCGGCGTGTGTGAGCACACCGAGCTGCAGCCCACGCGCGATGAGAGCCTTGACCTCGTCCAGTTCCTGAAGATCCGCTATCGACATCCGTGGGTCTCGCGTTCGGCCCGCTCGCTCGAGCGGTCGGTCGCGCGCGTTGATGGGAACGAGGCATGTGCCGCCGGCCGGCGGCGTGACGCCCGTGGTGCGATACGCCGGCTCCGCAGTCAAAACCAGTAGCCCAGGCCTCCCGCCTCGTGACGCAGTAACGCGTCGTTGGTGGCATTCGGGCCTGGGGGGAGAATCCCGCCGCAGAGCCGGCTCAAGTACGACTGTACTCCTATTTCATAGGATTCGCGCGAGGCTGCTCGGGTTGCGGATCACCGATATCACGATCGCCATGCACGAGCGCTCGTCGCCGCGACTGGCCGTGTTCGGGACCCGGGACGGGAAGCTGCCCATGGGCGTTCTCCGAATCGTCACGGACGCGGGAGTCGACGGCACGAACTTCCTGAGCTATCCGGGCCCGGGTCCGCTGGCCATCGCCAACGAGATCGTCACGTTTGTCAAGCCACTGCTGCTGGGGGCGGATCCCCTCCAGATCGGGCGCCACTGGCGTCGTCTTTCCAGCCTCGGCCATTTCGTCAACCCGATCACGGTCGGCGTCGTCGACGTCGCCCTCTGGGATATCGCCGGCCAGGCCGCCGGGCTGCCGATCCACCGGCTGCTCGGCCACTGCCGGGACAGGATCCCCGTGTATCTGTCCTCGGGACACCACGCCGGCGCGCAGGACTACGCGGATGAGGCGGTCTACTGGCGCGAGCAGGGATGGCGCGGCTACAAGCTCCACCCACCCCGCGCGCCTTGGCGCACGGACGCCCCGCCACCGGTCTCGTTCGACATCGACGCCTGCGCGCGGGTCAGGTCTGCGGTGGGCGACGAGATGAAGCTGATGCTCGACGGGACGTGGAGCTACGCGTATGCCGACGCGTTGGAGGTCGGGCGGGGTATCGAGGAGCTCGGTTTCCTCTGGTACGAGGATCCGCTCCCGGCGCTGGACATCCATGGCTACCGCCGGCTGAAGCAGCACCTGCGGATTCCGCTCATGGCGACCGAGGTGACGCCGGGCGGACTCCCGGAGCTTACCCACTGGATCGTGAGCGAGGCGACCGACTACGTGCGGGGCGACGTCGTGATCAAGGGAGGAATCACCGGGCTGATGAAGATCGCCCACCTCGGCGAGGCGTTCAACCTCCCCTGCGAGATCCACGACGGCTACAACGCGATGAACAACGTCGCCAACCTGCACGTCGCCATGGCCATCGACAACTGCGATTGGTTCGAGGCGCTGCCGTTCAACCGGACCGGCGACCACACCCTCGAGCATCTGAGCTACGGGCTACACGGCTTCCCGGTCATCGACTCCCACGGGGACATCCACGCCCCGACCGGCCCCGGCCTGGGCGTCGAGGTCGATTGGGAGCTGATCAACGCGTCGGTCACGCAGGTGATCAGCTGACGCCGTGGATCACGGCGCGAGGAGGATCTTCACGTTGTCGGTGCCGCGGGCGCTCAGCGACTGGAAGGCTTCCTCGGCATCAGCCAGCGGAACCACCCCGGTGATCAGTTCGTCGGCCGGGATCGCACCGGCCGCGAGCATGTCGATCGCGGCCTGGAACTGCGCGCGCCGGTAGGCGATCACGCCGCGGATCTCGAGCTCCTTGAGGACGATCGGCGGCGCGGCCAGGTCGAGCGGAGACAACGAAAGGCCGACGAGCATGAGTCGCCCGAGCGGCCGCAGGATCTGCACGGCGAGCTGCGCGGCGGCCGGCGTCCCCGCGCATTCGAACACGCACGCCGGGGGTTCGGGCCCCGTTTCGGACACTTCTTCGATGCAAATAGTGCTGAGCCCGAGCGCGGCAGCGCGCCGGCCGCGGGCTTCGTTGCGCGAGCACACGGCGACCCGCTCCAGGCCCCGGTAGCGGAGCACCAGCGCGGTGAGCAAACCGATCGGGCCGGCGCCCAAGACCAGCACCGGCTCGTCCGCTGTCACCTCGGCCAGATCGACGGCGCGGATCGCCACCGCCAGCGGCTCGACCAGCGTCCCCGCCCGGTCGTCGACCGAGTCAGGCAGCGCGAACAGCATGCGTTCATCGACCACAACCTCCCCGGCGTACGCGCCCGGCCGACCGCTGCCCAAGCCGACCCCATCGCTCACCGCGTGCGGACACACCTGCTCGTGGCCGGCGCGGCAGCTCGCGCACTCGCCGCACTGCCCGAACGGGAGCACGCACACCCGATCCCCCGCGCTCCATCCGGGCACGCCGTCGCCGACACTGACGATCCGGCCCGAGAACTCGTGCCCGGGAACGGTGCCGGCCGGGAACAGTTCGGGCACGTCCCGGAAGTGCAGATCCGAGCCGCAGATCCCACAGTAGGCGACCTCGACGAGCGCCTGGCCCGGCCCCGGCTCGGGCGTCGGGCACTCGACCGCGACCAGGCGGCGGTCCTCGTCGACCTTCACCGCGCGCACGTGAGGTTCCTAGCGCAAAACGTAGGCGTCGTATTCGACCTGGTCGGCGAGCCGTAGCGCCGAGGCGACGGCGACCACCCAGTTCAGCCACTCGTACTCGGGCGCCGACGTCTCGTACTGGATCGACACGCGGAAGTAGTACTCGGCGGGATCGACGTTCTCGCCGGCGGCGATCCGCTGCAGCACTTCCCGCGGTCCCGTGCGGCACCCGCGCGTCGCCACATAGATCAGCGCCCCGTCGTGGCTCTGGAGCGTGTAGCGGGTGTCGATCGTCGCGGCCCCGTCCTCGTGGACGATCTGCCAATCCGCACCACCCGGCAGTACCTTGCCTCGGAGAAGCGGCCCGTCGACTTCACCGCCGGTGATCCCGATCACTCGCCGCCGCCCCCACGGCGTCTGCCCGAGCTCGAGGGGCTCGGCGAGCGTGGCCCGAACTCGGGTGATCAACTCCAGCCTTGGCGCGACGGGCTCCATGTCTTCAGGTCCCGACGAGCTGCGGCGCGATCACGACGTTCTCCTTGAGCACGGCGCCCCACATCTGAGTCATGTCGAACACGTTCTGGGCGTCCTCGACCGCGATGGCCCAGGTACCGGACTCGACGGCATCACGGAACTGTTGCTCGTCGCGGAACCAGCACTCCGAGAAGCCGTCGAAGCCGATCTCGGCATCGTCGGTCTCGCCCTCCTCTCCGATCGGGCCGACCATGTGATTCTGGACGTAGCGATCGATGTCGAGCTCCTTGAAGATCGGACCGTGGACGCCGCGCCAGTACTCGCGGCCCTCCTCGCGGGTCATGCCTTCCTTGAAGCGGACGATCCCGGCGACCTTGTACGGGCTGGTCGCCCCCTCGATCATCGGGTGCTCCTCGACGCGCGCTCATGTTCCACAGCCAGTCGACGTCGAAGACCTTCGGGCCATCCTGAAGGATCCGCTGCCATGCGGGCGTGCTCATCGCCGCCTGATAGTCGGCGCGGTCGTTCCACCACGCAGACGAGTAACCGTCGAACAGCGTCTCCTCCTCGGCGACTCCGGAGACCGCGGGGAGCCGCCCCTGCACGTGACTCTGGATGTAGCCGGCGACCGGCGAGACCTCCTTCATGGGCGGACCGTGCAGGGTGGCCCAGTACTCACTGGCCTGTTGCTTGGTCATATCGCTGCGGTAACGCGCGATCCATGCCACGTTGTACATATCCGGTCCCTTCGTTTCAGGGGGTCGGCATCGCCTCGGCGCGATCGGACCCGTACTCCTCGATCGCGCTCAGAAACGGCTCCATCTGCGCGTCGAAGTCGTCGGCGTGCATCGAGTCCACCCAGTGAACGCAGCGGTCGACGCCCGCGGCCTCGAGCTCTTCGAACTCCCGCGCGCTGGTCGGACACGCGACGATCGTCACCGAGACCTTCCGCCCGGCATCGTGAGCCGCCGCCTGCAGCCGCCGGACGCGGTCGGCGATCCCCGGCATCCCCACGGGCGCCCAGCCGTCGGCGTGGTCGAGCACCCGCTGCTCGGCCGTCGGTCCGTTGCCGGCCAGCAGCACGGGCGGGTGTGGCTTCTGCACCGGCTTGGGCCACACGGCGATGCGGTCGAACTCCACGTACGGCCCGTGGTAGCTGGCCTCGTCTTCGGTCCACATCTCGCGCATGGCCTTGAGGCGGTCCTCGATGATCGCGAATCGCTGCGGCGGGTCGGTGCCGTGGTTGCGCATCTCCTCGAGGTTCCAACCCGCGCCCACGGCGAACTCGAACCGGCCGTCGCTCAGGACGTCGACGCTGGCCACCTCCTTCGCGCAGACGATCGGGTCGCGCTGGGCCAGCTGGCAGATGCCGGTGCCGAGACGGATACCCGAGCTGGCCGCGGCGGCATCGGTCAGCGCGACGAACGGATCGAGTGTCCGCCAGTAGTTGCGGGGCAGCTCACCGAGGGGGTATTGCGATTCGCGCGACCACGGGATGTGCGTGTGCTCGCCGAGGAAGAGCGACTCCAGCCCGAGCTCCTCAACCCGCCTTGCCACCTCTGCCGGCCGAAGCGTCTCTTCGGTGCAGACCCCGCCGATTCCGAATCGCATCTTGGTCTCCTCTCAGCCCAGGAATTCTGTGACGAGGTTGAACATCTGCTCAGGCTGGTCGCCCTGCATCGCGTGGCCGCAATCGTCGAGCAGTTCGACCCGGCTGCCGTCGATCCGCTTTCCGAACTCATCGGCGTACACGGCCGGGACCAGCGCATCGTCGCGGCCCCACAAGACCATCGTCGGAACCCGGACGCGGTGCAGCCGCCGGGCCAGGCCGTGGTCGGCGATCGGCCACGCGAACTTCGTCGTGCAGCCGATGTTCCAGGCGGCCTGGGCGATCGCCTTCGGAACCTGGTCGGGGTCGTCGGGAAGGGCCATCATCGCCTGCGCCGCCTCGCTCTCGGGATGCCGGAACAGGTAGCCGGGCAGCTCCTCCGGCGGCCCGGTGACCATCTCCACGAGCCGGATCGGCGCATCGTCGAGCCACAGCCCGATCGGCGACAGCAGGACGAGGCGACTGAGCGCGTCCGGGAAGCTCGCGGCGAGATCGGCGGCGACCATCCCGCCGTAGGACATCCCGACCGCCGCCGGACGCTCGAGCCCGAGCGTCCGCAGCGCCTCCTCGTAGGCGAGCAGCAGCTCCCAGAACGTGTGAACCTCGCGGATCGCCTGCGGGTCGCCCGGCGAGGTACCCGGATGCTCGGGCGCGTAGACCGTGTGGCGCTCGGCGAGCCGGTCGAGGAACGGCTGCCACTCGAGCCCGGGCAACGGGTGGAAGAACACCACGGGCGGGCCGTCGCCCGCCACCTTGACGTGGAGGCTCAGCCTGCCGTCGCACACCTCCACGACCTCGTCGCGAACCTCCGCGATCCCGGTCGCCATCACGCCTCCCCTCCCGCCGCCGCCGCGGCCGCGGCGGCAACCTTGGATTCGCGCGGCCACCAGTGGTTCTCCCATCCCTCCTCGTCCCAGATCGGTCTCAGCCTGGGCAGGACCTCCTCGGCGAAGAGCGAGATGTTCTTCTCGGTCAGCTCGCGCGGCATCGACCCGTTCTGCAGCATGACCAGCAGGTTCCCGATCCGGAATTCCCTGACGAACTCCTCGATCTGGTCGGCCACCGTGGCCGGGCTGCCGACGATCGCCACCTGCGTGTCGACGATCTCCTTGTAGGTGATGTGGCGCATCTTGGCCAGCATGCCGAGGTCGCCGGGGTTGCGAATCATGTGCTCTATCCCGGCCGGCTCCGCATAGCCCGGCACCGCGAAGCCTGATGCGGGGACCCCGCCGAGACCGGCCCGGTAGTGGGCCTCCAGGTGCCGTGCGTACTCCTGCTCGGCGCGCGCATCGGTCTCGGACACGGCCACCACCTGCAGGAACGCCAACCGGTAGGGGTTGCGGTCGCGTCCCTCCTTGTCGGCGAACTCCCAATAGCGGTCGAACACCTGGCGCCCGACCAGCTTGGGTCCGGCCCAGCTCAGATACACGAACGCGTAGTCGCGCCGCAGGATGTCGATCAGCGTGCCGGGCGACCCGCTGCCGGGGATCCAGATCGGCGGATGCGGCTGCTGGATCGGCCGCGGCCACAGGTTCACCTGGCCGTACTTCTCGAACCGGCCGTTCCAGGCGAACGGCTCGGGCTCGGCCCACGCCTTGAGGATCAGCTCGCGGTGCTCGGAGTAGCGCTCGCGCGTCTCGATCGCGGGGATGGCTCCGTTCTGATTGGCGTCGTAGCTGAGCCCAACCGGGAAGCCGGCGATCAGCCGCCCGCCGCTGATGCAGTCGAGCAGCGCGTACTCCTCGGCCACCTTGAGCGGCTCGCGCGATTTGCCGAGCGAGCGTCCGAGGATGGTGATCGCGGTGTCGAGTCCCTCCGCTCGCGTGGCGTACGCCAGCGCGGCCCCCATCAGGTTGGGGTTGGGCGAGATGTCGTACACCGACTGGCTGTGCTCGGTCAGGCACACGCCGTCGAAGCCGGCCCGCGCGCCGTGCAGCAGCTCGGCGTATCCGGACTGGAGCGAATCCTGCATCCGCTCGGGCTCGACCAGATCGAAGTACGGCGTGGTGACCACCGAGCTGTAGCGGTCCTCGAAGCCCGCGGGCAGATGCCGATACGGCAACTGCTCGAACACACTGACCTTCATCCTCGTCCTCCTCAAGGGGTCGCCGCCCCGCCCTGCGTTTATATCCGAGGCGGCCTACGCGCGCGTGGACATCTGCGCGAGAACTCTTTTCCATCGGCGAGGAGTTTTTGCACCTGGCCAACGACTCGTGTTTTGCTTGCAGCAAACACGAGGGAGACGAGATGGAGAAGATTCTGGCTACGCACACCGGCAGCCTGGTCCGGCCCCCCGAGCTGCTGTCGTTCCTGGCCGCCGGTGAGCGCGGCGAGAGCTACGACGAGGCGGCCTACCTCGAGACGCTGCGCGGCGCGGTCAAAGACGTGGTCGAGCGCCAGATCGACGCCGGCCTCGACATCGTCGATGACGGCGAGATGGGCAAGGCCAGCTGGATCACCTATCTCTACGAGCGGGTCAGCGGCCTCGAGGCACGCGTGATGAACGTGGAGGGCGCGAGCATGATGCCGCCCAGCCGCGACCGCCAGCAGTTCCCGGGGGCCTACGCGGCGCTCGACGCGCTCGACGAGGCGGCGGTGCGGGAGAGCAACCGCGCCGCGGACTCGAGTGAGCACGACGACGCGCCGGCATCGAATCAGGCGATCGAATGGGTGTGCACCGGGCTGATCACGTACGACCGCACCGCGCTCGACCGGGACATCGCGAACCTCCGCGCCGCGCTGGAGGGACACGACGACATACAGGCGTTCATGCCGGTCGTCGCTCCGGCCAGCGCCTACTGGCTGAGAAACGAGCACTACGACAGCGAGGAGGCGTTCGTCTACGGACTGGCCGATGCGCTGCGCGAGGAGTACCGCGCGATCGTCGACTCGGGGTTCCTGCTCCAGGTCGACGACGCGGTGCTGATGCACGAATGGGACTCGATGCTCTCGCTCGGACAGACCGACGAGGACTACCGCCGCTGGGCGCAGCTGCGCGTCGATGCGCTCAACCACGCGCTTGAGGGCCTCCCGCCGGAGCGGATCCGCTACCACGTGTGCTGGGGCAGCTGGCACGGCCCCCATGCCTACGACCCGCCCCTGCGCGAGACCGTCGAGTTGATCCTCCAGGTCAACGCCGGCTACTACGCGATGGAGCAGGCGAACCCGCGTCACGAGCACGAGTGGCGGGTGTGGGAGGACGTGGCGCTTCCCGAGGGCAAAAAGCTGATCCCGGGCGTGGTCACCCATCACACCAACGTCGTCGAGCATCCGGAGCTGGTCGCGCAGCGGCTGGTCCGCCTCGCGCGGGTGGTCGGCCGAAAGAACGTGCTCGCCGGAACCGACTGCGGCTTTGCCCAGGGTGCGTTCATCCACCGGGTCCACCCGGATATCCAGTGGGCCAAGCTCGCCGCGGTGGCCGAGGGTGCGCGCCTGGCCACTCGAGAGCTCTTTGGCGCGAAGGCGGAGGTGGCGTGATGAGCATCGCCCTACCCCCCGAGGTCTCAGAGCGTGCGCTGCAGGCGTTCCGCGAGGTGGTCGGGTCCGACCACGTGCTCACCGAGCCCGAGCAGATGCGCGAGTTCCGGGACCCGTTCTGGCACCTCGACTGGGACGACTACGAGGCCGCCGCGGTGGTCCAACCCGACTCGGTGGAGCAGATCCAGGCCATCGTCCGCCTCGCGGGCGAGCACCGGGTGCCGCTGTGGACGACCTCGCAGGGGCGCAACAACGGCTACGGAGGATCATCGCCCCGCGTGCGCGGGTCGGTGGTGGTGAACCTGCGGCGGATGAACCGGGTGCTCACGATCGACGAGGAGCTCGGGTACGCGGAGGTCGAGCCCGGGGTCAGCTGGTATGACCTGTACGCGGCGATCCAGGCCGGCGGACATCGTCTGATGCTTTCGTGCGCGGACCTGGGCTGGGGCAGCGTGATCGGCAACACGCTCGATCATGGCTGCACCTACCTGCCCTACGGCGTCGACATGTCGGCCGCCTGCGGGCTCGAGGTCGTGCTGGCCAACGGCGAGCTGCTGCGGACCGGCATGGGCGCGATGCCGGGCAACCGCGCGTGGCACACCTACAAGCGCGGGCTCGGGCCGACCCTGGACCAGCTGTTCATGCAGTCCAACTACGGCATCGTGACCAAGATGGGCGTGTGGCTCATGCCCTACCCCGAGACATACATGCCGATCTGGGTGCGGGCCTGGAACGACGACGATCTGGCGCCGATGGCGGACACGCTGCGGCGGCTCTCGCTCGACGACACGATCCGGATGGTTCCCCAGCTGTGCAACACACTGATCTACGCGTCGTTCATGACCAAGCGCGCCCAGTGGTGGGATGGCGACGGGCCCATCCCCGACCAGGTGATCGACCGGATGGCGCGCGAGCTCGAGCTGGGGCGGTGGATGATGCGCGCCGCGCTGTACGGAGACGAGGCGGTCGTCGACCATCGATACGCCAAGGTCAAGGCGGCGTTCGAGAGCATTCCGGGCGTGGAGGTGTGGGGAACCAAGACCACGCCGGAGAACGCCAAGAACCTCGCGCATCCGGCCGAGCGGATCCAGGGCGGAGTGCCCGATCTGGAGATGAACGCGATGACCGGGTGGTACGGAGGCGCCGAGGGCTCCGGCGGCCACGTCGGCTTCTCTCCGGTCGCCCCGCTGACCGGCCGCGACGCGCTGACCATGCGCGATCTGATGCGCGGGCTGATCGAAGGCAAGGCCAAGCTCGACTATCTGGGCGCGCTGCTCATGGTCAACGCACGCAGCTTCCTCCACATCACCATGGTCCTGTTCGACACCGCCAACGAGCAGCAGGTCCGCGGCGCGTACGAGACGTCCAAGCTGCTGGTCACCGAGGCGGCGAAGCAGGGCTACGGCGAGTATCGAGCGCATCTGAACTTCATGGATCTGGCCGCCGAGCAGTACAGCTTCGGCGACCACGCCTACCGGCGATTCACCGAAACGATCAAGGACGCGGTCGATCCGAACGGGATCCTCGCCCCCGGCAAGCAGGGGATCTGGCCGGCCTCGATGCGCAACGGGCCCGGCGGCTGACCGGCCGTCCGCCTAGGCCTCGAGGGCCTCGAGGACGTCGGCGGCGGCGTCGTCGAGCTCGGCCAGGCCGGCTAGGCCGCTGCGGGCAGCCTGGCCCACGTGGTGCTCGCACGCGGCCGCCATGGCGTCCTCGTCGCGGGCCTCGGCGGCGCGGACGATGTCGCGGATCTCCGCCACCGTGCCGGCGCTCCGGCCCGACTGCGACAGCGAGGTCGCTCGCAGTAGCCGGACGCGCGCCCGCAGGGTGTCGAGGGTTTCCCGGATCGCCTCGTTGCCGGCGCCGGTGAGCAGCACTTCGTAGAAGTCGTCCTTGGCCGCCAGCATCTCCTGGATGTCGGCGTCGCGGCGCTTGGCCAGCCGCTCGATCTCCCGGAATGCCTTGCGCAGCTGCTTGACCTGATCATCGGTGGCGCGGCGCACGAAGCGCCGGCAGGCCAGCGCCTCGAGCGCAGCCCGGACCTCGTACAGGTCGGCCGCCTCCTGGGCGGAGGGCACGACGACGATCGCCCCCTTCTGGGGAATCGTCGTGACCAGTCCCTCGGCGGCCAGCTGGCGCAGCACCTCGCGGATCGTCGTCCGCGACACGCCCGTCTGCTCGATCAGCTCGCGCTCGATCAGGCGCTGGCCGGGCTTGAGGCGGAAGTCGAGGATCGCCTGGCGGAGCACCTCGAGCACCTGCTCGCGCAGAGGCGCGGCCACCCGGCCGACCCGCAGCGACAGATCCTCGGTCATCGCGCACCCCTGAGACGTGCCGTGGCGTCCTCGTCGATCACCAGTCCTTCGGGGTCCTCCTCGGGGTCTCCGACCACGACAACGCCATAGTCCCGCGCCGCCCCGGCCACGGTCACGTAGCCGTCGCGCACGTCGATCAGCACCCGCTCGGGCTCGCGGGTGAATGGATCGCCCCATCCTCCCCCGCCGCGGTTGATGTAGCGCATCACGGTGAGCGGCTCGGTGGGCCAGCTCGGCTGCCGGTACGGATAGATGAACTCCCCGTCCGGGTCGGGGGCGTTCGTTTGCGGGTTGAGCAGTCCGGCCAGCGGGACCCCATTGGCGTATGCGTCCTCAGCGGTGGTCGGGCTGGCGGGCGTCTCACCGTCCGGCGGCCAGATCCACACGCCGCCATTGCGTCCCTCGCCTCCGCCGTTCACGCCGAACCCCGCCGGTCGCCGGTAGTGCAGCGACATCAGGTTGTGGCTGGCAGCCTGGAGCCACAGAGAGTCGCGGAGCACGGCGAGCCCGCCGCGGTTGAAGCCCGGGCCGGCGGTGTCCGGGACCGGCTCCTCGCGCAGCAGCACGGCCGGCACGTCTGACTCGATCGCCTCGACCGCGCCGACGATGCCGTTGGCCTGGTAGGACAGCATCCAGGTGTCGGCGTCGCCGTGCTCGGTGGCGCCGAACGGGCCGAGCTCGCCGCCGAGTTGCGCGGCCGACACCCACGGCATCCCGTTCGGGTGAACGCCGCTGGCGTTGTGGATGTCGGTCGTCCCGCGGTCGCCGGCGATCGCCGCCGGGCCGACCGCCTTGGCCAGCGCGCGCAGCAGCGCGCCGATCATCACCTGGCTCTGCTCGTAGTACAGGAACACCGCACCGTCGGGCGGCAGGGCGCTCACCACCGTTCCCTCGGGCAGGACGATGTCGATGTGGCGCCAGGCTCCACTCGAGAACGGCGTCCGCGGATCGAACACGTACTTGAACGCGACGCCGACCGTGGTCTTGGCATCGAGCGCGGTGGCGTTGATGCAGGTGCGGGCCTGGCGTGAGGTGCCGGAGAAGTCGACCTCGGCGCGTCCTCCCCGCTTGGTGATCTTGACGTGGACGCGGAACTCCTCGCTGTCGTCGACGCCGTCGCAGTCCGCCGCGTCCTCACCCTCCCACTCGCCGTCTTCGATCGCCGCCAGCGCCTCGGACATGCGCTCGGCCGCGGCGTCGCACACGTAGGTGATTGCCCCCTGGACCGCGCCGAACCCGTACCGGTCCAGGGTCTCCGAGAGCAGCCGCTCACCCAGCGCCAGCCCGGCGCAGATCGTCTGCATGTCGGGGAACAGGATCTCGCCGAACCGTACGTTGTCGAAGATCAGGCTCCAGGTCTCGCGCACCGGCTCGCCGCCGCGGTAGAGCGCGCGCGGCGACAGGACCAGGCCGGTCTCGTACACGTTGTGCTTGGTCAGGCTGAAGCCGCCCGGGACCATGCCGCCCATGTCGAGCTGGTGGGCCTTGAGGTTGACGAACCCGGCGATTTGCTCGTGGCAGAACACCGGTCGACAGAACAGGAGGTCATTGACGTGGGTGCCGGTCCGGTACGGGTCGTTGGCCACGATCACGTCGCCCGGCCCGATGCGTTCCGGCCCGTACTCGGTGATCGTGTTGCGCACCGAGTCGGTCATCGTGCCGGTGAACAGCACGATGCTGTTGCTCATCGCCGGCGTCGCGTAGTCGAGTGCCGGCGGCCCGGTTATGGTCGCCGCGAAGTCGTAGAAGTCGCGCAGGATCGGCGAGAACGCGGCGGTGAGCAACCGGCCGCAAACGTGCTCGACGATGTAGCGGAAGCGGTTCGCGAGCACTGTCGCGGTGAACCGGTCCGCGCCGTAGCGCTCGGCGAACTCCTGGGTGGAGAAGTCGCGGATCACCGCACGGTCTCGATCGAGATCTCGCCCAGCCGGCCGATCTCCGCGCGCTGGCCGGCGTACAGGAACGTGGTCGAGAGCCCCTCGCGGATGATCGCGGGACCATTCAGCTGCATTCCCGGCGCGAGGGTCTCGCGCTCGTACTCGGGCGCGTCGAACGGCTCGTCTTGGAGATATTGCAGCTTCGGCGTCCGCGTGGGTCGTGGATCGGCCGGCGTCGCCTCTCCGTCGTCCGGATCGGGGGAGTAGGTCACCTTTTCGACGGGCACCACGAGCTGCACGCGGTACGTGACCCCCTGCACGGGCACCACCGGGAAGCGGTTGCCGTAGCGCCGCTCGTACTCGTCGTGGAAGCGCTCGATCATGTCTCGCACGGTCGCCTCGGTGACCTGTCCCTCGGGCACCTCGACGAGCGGCGTCTCCCAGCTCTGCCCGAGCAGCCGTCCGTCGAAGCTGCGCCTCAGCGTCACGTTGTCGCTGCCCGACGGTATGCGGCCGCGGAGCTTGTTCTCCATCGCGGTGAAGATCTCGTCGATCCGAGGCGCGCTAGCCGGGGTGAGCACCATGTACGCGCTCTGGCTGTCGTAGTAGACGAGGTCGGTGGCCAGCAGCCCGAGGGCCGAGAACAGCCCCGGGTGCGGCGGGATCACCACCCGCTTGGCCTGCAGCTGCTCGAGCACGGCCGGCAGCAGCATCGGCCCCGCCGCCCCGTAGGCCAGAAGCGTGAAGTCGCGGAGATCCACCCCGTGGCGGATGGCGACGTTCGTGACCTCCTCGGCGACGTTGTGCACGGCGATCCGGTAGGCGTAGGCGACGCGTTCGGACAGCGACAGCGGGGTGTCCAGCGACTCGAACGCCGTTCGCGCCTTGGCCGGGTCGAGCCGCATCTCCCCGCCGGCGAAGCCCTCCGGGTCGAGGATGCCGATCAGCAGGCATGCATCGGTGAGCGTGGGCGCGGTGCCGCCGCGCCCGTAACAAGCCGGGCCGGGATCCGCGCCCGCGCTGGCCGGACCGACCAGGACGTCGCCGGCCGGAGAGATCGAGACGATGCTGCCACCACCGGCGCCAACGCTCGAGATCTCCGTGGACAGCGCGTTGATGATCAGGTCGTCCTCGAGCGAGAGCGTGTCGTTCACGAACGGCCGGCCGTCCTGCACCAGCGACACGTCCGTCGACGTGCCGCCGACGTCACAGCAGATCAGATTGCCCTCGCCGAGCGCCTCGCCCAGCCGGGCGCCGGACGTGGTTCCGGCCGCCGGTCCGGCGACCACGATCCGGAACGGCTGCGCCAGGGCATCGCGCCACGGGATCAGGGTGGCCGCGCAGTCGGCGAAGTTGAGCTCACCGCTGAACCCGAGCTCGCGGAGTTGCTCGTCGAGCTCGCCGGCGTAGCCGCTGAACATCAGCTTCATCATCACGTCGATCACGGTGGTCGACGCGCGCGCGTACTCCTTGGCCAGCGGCGAGGTCTCGGCCGAGATCGAGACCGGCACGTCTCCCAGGACCTCGAGCGTAAGCTCGCGCAGCCGCTCCTCGTGGCTGCGGTTGACGTAGGAGTTGAGCAGGCAGATGGCCACGCCCTGCACCTCACAGCGCTTGAGAACGTTCAACTGCCACCGCGCGTGGTCCTCGCCGAGCTCGCGCATCACCCGGCCGTCGGCGAGGATCCGCTCAGCCACCCCGCGACGGAGGTAGCGCGGGATCAGCGGTCGGGCCGCATCGCCGAACGGCCGGCGCCAGCTCGCGTCGGTCTGCGCGTCGAGCGGTCGCCACAGACGGCCCTTGACCAGGATGTCCCGAAAGCCCTCGGTGGTCAGGAACGCCACTTTGGGCAGGCGGCGGGTGATCACCGCGTTCAGGCCGGCGGTGCTCGCGTGGTTGAACACCGCGCTGCCCTCCACCCCGAGGCGGCGGCTTCCCGCGATCACCGGCCGCGCCGGATCGGCCGGCTCGCTCGGCACCTTGGTGACCGTGATGCGGCCGTCCCGGACGGCGACCACGTCGGTGAACGTGCCGCCGATGTCGACGCCCAGCATCGCGCTTCAGATCTCCAGGCCGAGCGGTGTGTAGGAGCCGAACGGCGGCGCGGGCGTGCGGCTTAGCGAGTGCAGGCAGGCCTGGCACTTGCGCACGTCCCACCAGCCGCCTTCGCTGAGCACGCGATAGTCCGCGAGCTCCTCGCTCCCACACTCGGGGCAGCTGCCTTGGGCCGGCTCGCGCGCAGCGACAAGATGAGGCTCCTGGGGTCGTGGGAACGAATGCACGCGCTGGTCCGCCGCTCGGCCAGATTGTATGACGAGCAGGCAATAGGATGCTACTGTACGCCGCCCCGATGCCGCGACTCGATCTCACCCCTCAGGAGATGATCGACCGCGCCATCGGGCTGCGGGGTCTTCTCCGCGAGCAGTCGGCCGAGACCGAGCAGCGGACGGTTCCGTCCGAGGAGATCCACCAGGCGTGCCTGGACGCCGGGTTCTACCGCCTCTACATCCCACGGCGCTACGGCGGTTACGAGTTCGGCGCGCCGACGTTCATGCGCGTGGTCCAGGAACTGTCGCGCGGTGACATCTCCACCGGGTGGTGCATCGCGCTGGCCGCCGCCCACGCGCTCCAGATCGCCTCGTGGTGGCCCGAGCAGGCGCAGGACGAGATCTTCGGCGACGGTGATTTCCGATGTGCTGCGGTGGCCGCTCCCATCGGTCCGGCGTTTCGCAGCGACGGCGGATGGGAGCTCAAGGGCAAGGTCGGCTACTGCTCGGGCATCCCGATCTCGACCCATTACATGGGTCAGGCCCTGATCGCGGGCGACGACGGCAAGCCGACCGAGCGCATGCTGCTGTTCGTCGCGCCCCGCAGCGAGTTCACGATCCTCGACGACTGGGGCCGCCTGATGGGGCTCAAGGGATCGGCCTCGAACACGATCACCTTCGACCGCGGCCGGATCCCGGCGCACTGGGCGATCGAGGATGCGTTGATGGTCGACTTCGACCTCGCGGCTCATGGCGCCCCCGGTGTGGAGCTGCACGGCAACCCGATGTACGGCGGGCGTGCGATGGCCTGCTTCACGCTCACCCTGACCGCGATCGCGATCGGCGGCGCGTACGCGGCGCTCGACGAATACGAGGAGATGATGCACTCGAGGCTCACGCCGCTGCCGCCGATGGTGCCGCGAATCGGAGACGAGACGTTTCAGCGTTGGTTCGGCTCGGCGCTGGCCAAGCTCTCGACCGCGGAGGCCGCGATGTTGAACGCCGCCGACCAGCACGCGGACGCCTGCCGGCGCGCGGTCGAGGACGGGATCCCGTACACGTATGGGGACGACATGCGGATCGGCTGCATCGGCCGGGAGTGCATCATCCAGGCATGGGAGGTCTTCCAGCCGGAGATCTTCCGCACGGCTGGCTCGAGCGCGGCGGTCGACGGCTCGCGATTCGAGCGCATCTACCGCGACCTGTCGATGCTTAACAGCCACCGCAACACCACGCTGCGCGAGTGGGCGTTCGGCGAGATCGCCCGCGAGCATCTCGGCCTGCCGCGGCTCGGACGGGGCAACGTGCAGACGCCGAGGTGAGGGCAGCCCTTCTCCTGGAGCTCGGCCAGCCTCTGGTGATCGAGGACGTCGAGCTGCTGGCGCCCGGCCCGCATGATGTCGTCGTGCGCCCGGGTGCGACGGCCGTGTGCATCACCGACGTGCTCGCCGCCCAGGGACACGATGGCCCAGCCGCCGACGCTTCTCGGTCACGCGGCGGCCGGCGTGGTCGAGGACGTGGGGTCGGGCGTCACGCTGGTCCGGCCCGGCGACCGGGTGATCGTGTGCGGCACCCCGGAGTGCGGCGTGTGTTACTGGTGCGTCCGGGGCCAGCCGGCCTTCTGCGCGGAGATGACCGGGGGAGTGCCGCGACACGTGGCCCGGCGTGCCAACGGCGATCTCGTGTCCGCCGACGGCGGCATCGGCACGTTCGCCGAGCGGCTCCTGCTGCGCGAGATCGGGCTCGTCGCGGTGTCCTCGGATCTGCCCGACGAGCACCTGTGCACGCTCGGCTGTGGCGCGATGAGCGGTCTCGCCGCGGTGTTGAACATCGCACAGGTGGAGGCCGGGGCCTCGATGGCCGCCGTCGGCTGTGGGCACCTGGGACTGTGGATGATCCAGGGCGGTCG
The DNA here is from genome assembly GCA_963834675.1 of uncultured Solirubrobacterales bacterium. Classification (GTDB taxonomy): domain Bacteria; phylum Actinomycetota; class Thermoleophilia; order Solirubrobacterales; family Solirubrobacteraceae; genus Palsa-465. Next base: position 60,789 of record CAWICS010000003.1, on the reverse strand, counting down.
TCTCGCCGGGGCACGGCCGATCATCGCGGTCGAGCCGCGTTCTGGGCGACGTGCCCTGGCTGCGCGGCTGGGCGCCACTCACCTGGTCGATCCCGCCGACGGCGACCCGGTCGCGCAGGTCAAGGAGCTGACCGGGGGCCGGGGCGCCGACTACGTGTTCGAGGCCGCCGGGCCGCCCGAGGCGATGCAGCAGGCGTTCGCGATGACCCGTCACGCCGGGACCTTCGTGCCCACCGGATGGAGCACGCTGTCGGCAACCGTGACCTTCAACGCGGTCGAGTTCGCCATCGGCGCCCGCCGGATCCTCAGCTGCCAGTACGGTGGTGCGACGATCCGTCGCGATGTCCCCCGATTCGCCGGTCTGATGCAGGCCGGCCTCGTTGACCCGGAGCCGATCGTCGACCGCCGGTTCACGCTCGAGCAGATCAACGATGCGTTCGCCGCCGCCGAGGCGCGTGAGGCGCTGACCGGAGTCGTGGTGACGGTGTGACGCCCTCATATCGCGTGCTCGCGGTGCATTACGGCGAACGTGAGACGACGTTCAGCGACGCCTACTACCGGTGGTCGAGCTATGGCGAGCCCGACGGGCCACTCCCCCTGAGCTACTACTTCTGGGTGTTGGAGCCGCTCCACGCGCCGGGGTCGCCCCCGATCGTCCTCGACTGTGGGTTCGATCCCGGGCGCGGAGAACGACTGGGTCGCCGGTGCCTGGTCCCGCCGGCCGACGCGGTGGCGCGTCTGGGCGTCGATCCCGCTGCGGTCGAATTGCTGGTGATCAGCCACATCCACTGGGACCACGTGGGCAACCTCGAACTGTTCCCGCATGCGCGGATGCCCGTGGCCCGGGTGGAGCTCGAGTTCTGGTTGGACGACCCGGTTGCCCAGCGGCCGCAGTTCGCCGCCCATGCCGATCCTGACGCGATCGCGGTGCTGCGCCGCGCCGGGGCCGAGGAGCGCCTCGATCTGATCGAGGACCGAGCCGAAGTGGCGCCCGGGATCACGGCGCTCCGGGTCGGCGGGCACGCACCCGGGCAGCTCATCTTCGAGGTCGCCGGCGAGCACGGTCCGATCGTGCTGGCCTCCGACGCGATCCACTACTACGACGAGCTCGAGCGCGAGCGGCCGTTCGGCATCTTCGTCGATCTGGCTGACGTCTACCGCGGCTATGAGACGCTGCGCAGGTATGCGGCCTCCGGCGCCGCCGTGGTGCCCGGGCACGACCCGTCGGTCATGGACCGGTTCGCGCCACTCGACGGCGATGCCGCCGGGCTCGCCGTGTGCCTCACCGAGTCAAGGAGCGAGCGATGACCACTGAGACCGACATTGACCCCGCCGCTCTGCGCGAGGCTTGGACCGAGGTGCACGGGCCACCCAACGAGGCGGCCGAGGAGCTGCTGCGCCTGAACCCGGGCTACTTCGCGCGGGTGCTCGATTTCACCGCCCACGCCTGGCGCCACGGTCCGCTCGAGCCGAAGATCAAGGCGCTGGTCATGCTCGCGGTCGACAGCGCCGCCTCACACCTGAACGGGCCGGGCGCCGCCGACGACGTGCGCCGGGCGCTGGCGCTCGGAGCCACGACCGCTGAGGTACTCGAGACACTCGAGCTGACCAGCACGATGGGCATCCACGCCGCCAACACCGGGGTGCCGATCCTGCTCGAGGAGCTGGCCGCCGCCGGACGACCGGTGGACATGGACGCCCCGCTGACCGAGCGCCAGGAGGAGATCAAGGCCGAGTTCACCGCCAAGCGTGGCTACTGGAACGACTTCTGGGACGGCTTCCTGCGCCTCGACGCCGAGTTCTTCGCCACCTATACGGCGATGTCGTCACACGCCTGGGAGTACGGCACGCTCGAGCCCAAGGTCAAGGAGTTCATGTACTGCGCGTTCGACGCCTCGGCCACACACATGTTCACACCGGGCCTGCGCCAGCACATCGCCAACGCGATCCGCTACGGCGCGACGGCCGAGGAGCTGATGGAGGTGTTCGAGCTGGCCAGCGGGATCGGCGTGGAGTCGTTCGCCCTGGCGCTCCCGGCGCTCGCCGAGGCGGACACCGCTTCATGAGCCCGCTGCGCACCGGGATGATCGGGGTCGGCCAGATGGGCGGCCGGATGGCCACGCGCATCCGCGAGGCGGGCGAGACGATCGTCGCCTATGACCGCGACGCCGAGCGGCTCGCGGCCAGTGGCATCTCGGCGGTCGGCTCGGTCGCGGAGCTCGTCGGGAACGTCGATGTCGTGCTGTTGTCGCTGCCCGACTCGAGCGTCATCGAGCCGGTGATGCTTGGGGGTGACGGCGTGTTCGAGCACGCTCGCCCCGGCCAGGTGGTCGTCGACCTGTCGACGGCCTCGCCCGAGTCGACCCGGCGAATCCACGCGGCGCTGGCCGAGGCGGACGTGGAGTTTCTCGACGCGGGCATCTCCGGCGGCGCGAAGGCGGCCGATGCCGGCACGCTCACGCTCATGGTCGGCGGTGACGCCGGCGTTTTGGCGCGGGTGCGGCCGATCCTCGAGCGCTTCGCGGCCAAGATCTTCCACATGGGCGACAGCGGCGCCGGTCACATCGCCAAGCTGCTCAACAACTTCCTCAACGGGATCAGCCTGGCCGCGACCGCGGAGGTCATGGTCGCGGCCAAGCAGTCCGGCCTCGATCTGGAGACCTTCCTCGACGTCGTCAACGCCAGCTCAGGGGTGAACTTCGCCACACTGAACCGGTTCCCGCACATCATCAAGGGCGACTACCTGGAAGGCGGGCTGACCGGCCGGCTGATGGCCAAGGACATCCGCCTGTATCTGGATCACGTGGCGCGGCTCGGCGTTCCAACGTTCAACGGACCGGCGTGCCTGGCCACGTTCGAGGTCGCCAACGCGCTCGGCTACGAGGACCAGATCTCCAACCGCGTGGTCGACGGGATCGGGGATCTGGCCGGCGGCGTGCGGCTCCAGGATCAAACCGTGTGAGAGGAGCCAGAACATGAAGATCAACCACGGTCGCGTGTCGGGTATGACGTCGACCCAGAGAGGCGAGACCTTCACGGGGACTGTCTGGTCCGAGCCACTGCTCCGCGACGTCCCCGGTGTCGTCATCAACACGGTGTTCTTCCCGCCGCGCGTGCGAACCGATTGGCACCGGCACGAGACCGGGCAGATCCTGCTGGTCACCCACGGGCGTGGCTGGGCTTTCAACTCGGCCGGCGACGGCGGCGCGATCATGCCCGGGGACGTGGTGTGGTTCGACCCGGGTGAGCGTCACTGGCACGGGGGCGGGCCCGACACCTACGTCAGCCACATCGCGATCTCACTGGGCACGACCCAGTGGGAGGACGCGGTTACCGACGAGCAGTACGGCGCGGTCAGATGACGCAGTCGCCACTCGAGGGACGCCTGGCGATCGTGTCGGGCGGGGCGCGCGGGATCGGCGCGGCGCACGTGCGGGCGCTGATCGGCGAGGGCGCGCACGTGGTGATCGGGGACGTCCTGGCCGCCGAGGGCGAGACTCTGGCGGATGAACTGGGCGAACGAGCCCGGTTCGTCAAGCTCGATGTCACCTCCGAGGCCGATTGGACCGCCGCGGTAACCGCGGCCGAGCAGGTTGGCTGGGGCCCGGGCCGGGTCACGATCCTGGTCAACAACGCCGCGATCATGGACCCGTCCCCGATCGGCGAGCTGTCGGCCGAGCGGTGGCGGCGCACCATCGACGTCAACCTGACCGGCCACTTCCTGGGGATCCGGGCCGTGGTGGACTCGATGCGCCGGGCCGGTGGCGGGGTGATCGTCAACACCTCGTCGATGACCTCGGAGATCGCGGTCAGCCAGCTCGCGCACTACACCGCGTCCAAGCACGCGATCGCCGGCCTGACCAAGGCGGCGGCGCTCGAGCTCGGCGGTGACGGGATCCGGGTCAACTCGCTGCACCCTGGGATGATCCGCACCGCGATGACCGAGGGCGCGCCGGAAGAGCAGATGGCGGCGAAGTATCCGCTGCGCCGCTTCGGCACGCCCGAGGAGGTCGCCCGGACCATGCTGTTCATCGTCTGCGATGCCACCTACGCGAGCGGCGACGCCTTCCCCGTCGACGGAGGGATTCTCGCCGGGATCATGATGGGCGAATGAGCGTGGGTCGGCTGCAGGGCAAGGTCGCGGTAGTCACCGGCGCCGCCGGCGGCCTCGGTGGCGGATCGGCCCGGCGGCTGGCCGCCGAGGGGGCGCAGGTCGTGGCGGTGGACCTCGACGGGGAGGGCGTCGCGCGCGTGGCCTCCGAGATCGGCGGTGTCGCGGTGGCCGCCGACGTGTCGAGCGAGGAGGACGTCGAGCGCTACCTGACGACGGCGGTCGAGCAGTTCGGGCGGATCGACTTGCACCATCTCAACGCCGGCATTCCCGGTGCCCTCGATCCGCTGCCCGACCTCGATCTGGCCGGCTTCGAGCGCGTGCAGGCGGTCAACGTCACGAGCGTGTTCCTTGGCCTGCGGGGCGCGTTTCGCCAGTACGCGGCGCAGGGATCAGGCGGCGCCATCGTCGTCACCGGTTCGATCGCGAGCCTGCGCGGTAGCGCCGACCTGTTCGCCTACCACACCTCCAAGCACGCGGTGCTCGGACTCGCCCGCTGCGCCGCCGTGTACGGCGGCCCGCTCGGCATTCGGGTCAACGTGATCGCACCCGGGATCGTCCCCACTGAACTGTTCGCCGGCGCCGGTGGCGCAGTCGGCGGCGGCAGCGACATGGCCCAGCGCGCGACCACCACGCCGCTGCGTCGGCCGGGTACGCCGGACGAGATCGGGTCGGTGGTCGCCTTCCTGCTCTCGGACGACGCCGCGTACATGACCGGCGAGGTCGTCTCGGTGGACGGCGGCGCGACCACGACCAACTCGCTGCGCCCGTCGGGCGGGGCGGGCCGCTGGGATCCGGCCGAGCTCGACGGCTGACTGCGACTACCTAACCCGGAGGCTTTCATGCAAGCATCGGTACAGAACGTGATCGACTCGGCCCAGGTCACGACGTCGCGCCGCGGTTCGTTCTGGGTCGGGATGGAGCCGGTCGCCGGCCCGCTGGGCACGGTCATGCGCGGCCCCATGTTCGTCGAATGGGAGGCGCCGGCCGACCCGCAGTCCGGTCCGCCCTGGGTGCTCGTGCACGGGGGCGGTGGACAGGCGATCGACTACACGATCACGTTCGACGGCCGCCCCGGCTGGTCCCGGCTGCTCGTCGAGCAGGGGCACACCGTGTTCGTCGTCGACCGGCCCGGCCACGGCCGCTCGCCGCATCATCCGGACATCCTGGGCCCCATGGGCCCACAGCTCGGCTTCGAGTTCCTGCGCCCGATCTTCATCCCGCCGTCCGAGGGCCCGGACTCGAATCCGGCCGCCCACCTGCACACCCAGTGGCCGGGCGGGCGTGAGCCGGGCGATCCGGTCTACGACCAGTGCCTCTGTACATCCGGCCCGATGCTCGCCGACCCCGCCGAGATGCACCGACTCGAACGGGAGCGGCTGGCCGAGCTGCTCGACCTGGTCGGCCCGGCGATCGTGGTCACGCACTCGGCCGGGGGCCCGGGGACGTTTGCCGGCGTCGATGCGTGCCCGGACAACGTGGCGGCACTGTTCGCGATCGAGACCCTCGGTCCGCCTTTTGCCAAGCGGCCAGAGATGGGGCTCGACATGGCGTGGGGCCTCGCCTGCGCGCCGATCACCTACGACCCTCCGGTCACCGACCCGTCCGAGCTCGACACCGTCACCGAAGAGCGCGCGGATCTCGGACCGATCCCGATCACCCTCCAGCGCGAGCCGGCGCGGCGACTGGCCAGCCTGAGCCGGTTCCCGATCGCCGTGGTGACCGCCGAGTCCTCGATGTTCCTGGGCTTCGACCGCCACCTGGTCGAGTTCCTGGCGCAAGGTGGGTGCGACGTCGAGCTGGTGAGGCTGGCCGACCACGGAGTCCACGGCAACGGCCACATGATCATGTCCGAGCGCAACAACGCCGAGACGCTCCGAGTGCTCACCGACTGGGCGGCGCGCAAATTGCGCGCTTAGTGCGTGAGTGGCTGTCCCAGCCGGGCACGACCGGTGGAGGCGAACACGACCTCGTACTGGGCGGCGATGTGCGTCCGGAACATCGCGGCGTCACGGAAGCAGCGCTCGAGCCGTGAGCCGTGCCGGGCGGCGCTCGAGCCGCCGCTGGCGAACATCAGATCGACGGCCTGCCAGGCCAGCCTGCCGCATTGCGCCATCACGTCGCGGATCGCGCCGTCGTCGGCCGTGGTGAACGGCTCGCCGCGCTCGGCGAAACCCACGCACTTGTTCGCGAACCGAGCGAGCGCACCGAAGAACGCGAGCTCGGCCGTGTCCACCAGGCTGTACGCCTCCCCGTACCACCGCTGGTAGTCGACCGACTCCGAGCGGGGGATCGGCGGCGGGAAGCTGGTCGGGCGCGCGGTCATCATCGCCTCGTACTCCTCCAGGGCGCCGCGGGCGTTGCCGATCTGGTTGGCATTCAGCGAGGCGTAGAAGAACGTCATCGCCCGAGCCAGGTACAGGGGGTTGCCGTGCAGCTGGAACCCGATCGTTCCCTCGCGCGGCATCTCGAAGTCCTTCCAGTCGTAGCGCACGGCCAGGTGCGCGGGCACGAATACGTCCTCGGCGACGATCGTGTTGGAGGCCGTGCCACCGAGCCCGATCGTCGTGCCGCCGCCCCAGTCGTCGAGGATCTCGTAGTCCGCGCGCGGGATCGCCACCATGACCCGCGCGTCGGAATCGGTGACGAGCGCGAGCGCGATGACGTGGGTGGAGTAGGTCGACCCCGAGCAGTAGTCCCACCGCCCGCTGACCCGATAACCGCCCGGCTCCGGCGTCGCCTTTCCCCGCGGGATCGCCCGGGACGGCCCGACGAAGTGGCCGTCGGGGCCGAATAACTCGGCCTGGGCCTGCTCCCCGAAGTACGCGCCGACCTGCAGGGCGTGCGCCGAGCCCAGGCACAGGTTCCAGCCGATGCCGGCATCGGCGCTCGAGATCTCGATGACCACGCGATAGAACGTGTCCAGACCGAACTCGTAGCCACCGAACCGGCGCGGCTGCAGGATCCGGTGGAAGCCGGCTTGGACGAACTGCTCGTGAAGCTCGGGGGAGTACGTTCCGCGCACCTCGGCGTCGGCCGCCTCGGCCCGGACCCGTTCTCTCAGCGCGCGGGCGCGGTCGACGATCTCCTCGGGGGTCAGCTTCGGCTCCGGGACGGGGATCTGAGTGGCGGTCGCCATCCGTCTTGGCTACGCCGCCAGGCTGGGCACGATCACGCCGCTCAGGTCGCGCTTCTCGGCCGAGGCGTGGAGCGCGTCGTCGATCCGCTCGAGCGGATAGCGACTGGTGATGATCGGCGCGGGATCGAGCCACCCGTCCTCCATCATCCGGATGAAGCGGGGCAGGTCGTGGCGCATGCGCACGTTGCCGTTCTGCGCGCCGAGGATGGCCCTTCCCTCCACCGACAGCGCGAGTTGGGGAACCGTGACCTCGGCGTTGCCGCGCTCGACGCTGGTCAGCACCACGGTTCCGGCCCGCCGCGCCGCGCGAATCGTCTGGGGGACGGCCGAGGTCAGCGTCGCCGCCTCCATCGTGTAGTCGGCGCCGCGTCCCCCGGTGAGCGCCTTGACCTGCTCGACCGGATCGCTCTGTTCAGGATCAACGGTGTGCGTGGCCCCGAACCGGCCGACCAGCTCACGGCGCTCGGCGATCGGGTCCACCGCAATGATCTGCCGCGCACCCGCGATCCGGGCCGCCTGGACCATCCATTGCCCGAGGTGCCCGAGCCCGAAGATCGCGATGCTCGAGCCGGCCTGCACCTTGGCCACGTTGTGAACGCATCCCACGCCGGTGGTGATGCCGCAGCCCAGCAGGCTCAGCCACTCGTCGGGCAGATCGGTCTGCACCGGAAACACCTGACTGGCCGTCACGTTCATCACCTCGGCATAGCCCCCGACGTTGCCGGCCGCGCTCACCGGCTCGCCGCTCTTGCGGTTGGCTACATGCGGCCAGATCCCGCCGCGGTCGAACGTTTCCGAGCACTGATCGGGGCGCCCGATGGCGCAGAAGAAGCAGACACCGCACTCCGACGTGCCCGGCACGATGACCCGGTCGCCGACCTTGATGTGACCGACCCCGGCGCCCACCTCGACCACCTGTCCCATCGAGGCGTGGCCGAGGATGGTCGGCGGGATCTTGAACAGCTCGCCTCGCCAGTTGACGCAGTCGGTGGAGCAGAACGGCGAGGCCCCGGTGCGGACCAGCACCCGTCCGGGAGCCGGATCGAGGTAGTCGATGTCCTCGACCACGAACGGCTCCCGGACCGCGGCCAGCAGCGCTGCTCTCATCTGACCTCTCTCTCCACCGAATCGACCACCGTCTCGCCATCCTAATCCGCCCCGCCGCTCGGGGCCGACCGATCAGGCCTTGGCCAGCTCGTCGTTGGCTCGCTTGAGCACTGTCGTCAGCACGCGTCCTGCGGCCTCCAGATCCTCGGCCGGCAGGTCGCCCCACATGCGCTCGGTGATTTCGGCGACCGTGCTGCGGATCCGCCCCTGGAGCTCCCGGCCGGCGTCCGTCACGGTCACGGTTGCGTCGCCGACTTCGAGCAACTGCGCCGCGGCCAGCTCGTCGATCCGGGCCTGTGCCTCGGCCTCACCGGTCTTCAGGGAGGCCGCGATGCGGCTGGCGAATGCGCGGCGATCGATCGCGCCACCGCTCGGCGACGGCCACCGTGAGGGTCACCCACTGCGGCTCGGTCAGGCCGGTCGGCGCGAGCAGCCGGCCGAGGATCGCGTTAAGCGTCTTCTCGGTCTGCCCGATGAGCTGAGTGCTGAATGCTGGGGTGGTAGACATTTCGTGACGTCCTTTCGTTGGTGTACCCAACGATACCACTCATTCGTTGGTGGTGTCAACGTTGGACCGCCCAAGCTATAATTGGATTCGCGATGGAAGCCGACGAGGGGCATCTCGAGTACGACCCGCCCGAGCGACTTCGCCGGCTCCCGAGCTGGCTGGCGAGCCAGCTGGCGCGCCGAGGCGCGACGCTCGTCGCCGAGTCCCTGGCGCAGGAGGGCGTACGTCGTCAGCACTTCTCCGTCCTGACCTCGCTCGCCGAGCAGGGCGCCGCGAGCCAGGCCGCGCTCGGCCGGCGGCTGTGGATCGACCGCAGCGACCTGCACGCTCTGCTCGCCGAGCTCGAGCACGACGGGCTGGTCGCGCGGGTCCGCGATCCCGAGGACCGTCGCCGCAACGTCGTGACCCTCACCGGCGCCGGCAAGGCCGCCATGAGACGGCTTGACAAGCGGATCGACGCCGCACAGGCCGCGCTCCTCGAGCCGCTGTCCGCGACCGAGCGTCGCGAGGTCATCAGGCTGCTCGAGCGAGTCGTCTCGCACCGCCCTTAGGCCCCCTCCACCCAGCGTGCCGTCCCGTCCCCCGGCGTACCCGCCTGTATGATTGTCATACAGAATCATGGGCGAGAACCCGAAGCTCGAGATCGGCCTGCAGACCCGGCGTGAAGTCCTCGGCGCCGAACATGTCGACCGGTCGCTGGCCCAGGCCACCGACTTTGCCCGCCCCATGCAAGAGCTCGTCACCGAGTACTGCTGGGGGGCCGTGTGGACGCGTCCGGGGCTGGATCGCAAGGTGCGCAGCCTGCTGAACATCGCCATGCTCACGGCTCTCGGGCGCCAGCATGAGCTCGGGGTTCACGTGCGCGGAGCGATCACCAACGGCGTGAGCGTCGCCGAGATCCAGGAGGCCCTCCTGCAGGCGGCGATCTACTGCGGCGTCCCGGCCGCGATGGAGGCGACGCGCACAGCCGAGGCGGCGCTTACCGCGCTCGGCTCCATCGAGCCGCGCTCGGCTGAGCAGCCCAAGGCGTGAGCCCTCCCCGCCGGCTCGGCTTCGTTGGATTGGGGGCCGTGGGCGGCCCGATGGCCCGGCGCCTGGTCCAGGCCGGACATCGTCTCAGCGTGTACGACGTCGCCCCCGCCGCGGTCGATGCGTTGGCCGAAGCCGGCGCCGAGGCGTGCGAGACCGCTCGTGCGGTCGCCGACGCCGCCGAGCTCGTGCTGGTCAGCCTGCCGTCTCCGGACGTGGTGCACGAGGTCGCTCGAGAAATCGCCGGGGGCTCGGCGATGCGCACCTACGTCGACCTCTCGACCACCGGCCCCGAGGTGGCCGAGACGGTGGCCAAGCTGCTCGGCGCCGGCGGCGTCGGGGTGGTCGATGCGCCGGTCAGCGGCGGCACGGCCGGCGCGGAGAGCGGGCAGCTGACGGTCATGACCGCCGGGGCGCCGGAGCATGTTGCCGTCGCCCGGCCCGTGCTGGAAGTGCTGGGCTCGCGGATCTTCGTCGTGGGCGACCGGCCGGGTCAGGGTCAGGCCGTGAAGGTGATCAACAACCTCATGTCGGCGTGCTCAATGGCCATCACGGCCGAGGCCACGTCCCTCGGCGTGAAGGCCGGGCTCGATCCGGCCACCCTGCTCGAGGTGGTCGCCGCGAGCAGCGGGTCCAACACCGCCGCCGCCCAGAAGTTCCCGGCCTACGTGTTGACTCGCACCTTCCATCAGGGCTTCCGGCTGGGGCTGATGGCCAAGGACGTTCGGCTGTGCCTGTCCGAGGCAAGGCGCCACCACGTCCCGATGCTCCTCGGCGCCACCGTCGAACAGCTCTGGAACCTCGGCGACGCCAGGTTCCCCGACGACGCCGACTTCATCGAGATCGTGAAGATGTTCGAGGAGTGGGCGAACGTCAGAATCGAGAGCGGCTCAACGCCGGTCGATGACTGAGCTGATCCCGACCGCGGCGATGATCAGGATTCCGCGGACGACGTCCTGCCAGTAGTCCGGGACGGCCAGCAGGTCGAAGCCGTTCGTGATCATCCCGAGGATCAGCACGCCGAGGACGGTGCGCCAGACCGAGCCGACTCCGCCGAAGATGCTGGTCCCGCCGAGGGCCACGCCGGCGATCGCCAGCAGGGCCAACTGGCCGCCCAAGCCGCCCAGATCGCTCGATCCGGATCCCGTCGTCGACGCATCGATCAGCCCGGCCAGGCCGCAGGCGGCGCCCGTGATCACGAATGTGATGATCACCGCCCGGTCGACCTTGATGCCCGACAGCCGCGCCGCGTCGCGGTTGCCGCCGACGCCGTATAGGTGGCGCCCGAAGACGGTGTACGCCAACACGAGCTGGAGGACGATCGCGACGATCGCGAAGATGATCACGGGGTACTGGACGCCGGCGACGCGGTGCTGGCCGATGAACGTGAACACGCTGCTGGACGGCGTGATCAGCAACCCCCCCTTCGTCACGGCGACCGCGAAGCCGCCGAACGAAAGCGCCGTCGCGAGCGTCGCGAGGAACGCGTTGATCCGCAGCTTCGTCACCAGCAGGCCGTTGATGATGCCCATCGCGGCGCCCGCGACGAGCGCGACCGGGAATGCCCACCACACGCCGATGTGAACGGCGGCCCATGCGGCCAGCACCTCGCTCAGGACGAAGATAGACCCGAGTGAGAGGTCGAAGTTGCCGGCGATGATGGTCAACGTGACGGCGCATGCCGCGACCCCGATGGTCGCGTTCTGGAAGACCAGGTTGAGGAGGTTGTTCTTGGTCAGGAAGACCGACGAGGCGACCGAGAAGTAGATGAACAGCGCGATCGCGAACACGACGATGCCGTAGTCGCGGACGTGCTCGGCCTTGATTCGGCGCTGCCAGCGCACGCGCGGAGCAGCGATCGCCTCCGGGCTGACGAGATCCCCGGTCAGAGCGGGGTTATCGGGCGGCTGCGCGGCGCTCATGTGGTTGTGCTCCCTCCAAGGCCGAACGCGGCCTCCATCACGGCCTCCAGCGGCGGGTCGGCTCCGAACTCGCGAGTGATCGCGCCGAGGCGCATGACGAGCACGCGATGGGCGAGCCCGAGCACCTCCTCGATCTCCGACGAGATCAGCAGCACGGCCGTGCCTTGGGCGGCCAGGTCGTTGATCAGGCGATGGATCGCCGCGCGCGCGGCGACGTCGACGCCCCGCGTCGGCTCATCGAGAATCAGCACGTGCGGGTTGCGGAAGAGCCAGCGGGCGAACAGGACCTTCTGCTGGTTGCCTCCGGAGAGGCTGGCCACTCTCATCGACGGGTTCGGCGGCTCGACTGACAGCGAGTTCAGGAGTGAGCGGGTCTTCGTGCGCTCCAGCGCACGGCGCAGTACTCCGAATCGCGAGGCGACCGCGCGCAGGTCCGCGAAGGTCGTGTTTGACGCAAGCGAGAGCTCCATGAACAGCCCGTCGTCCTTGCGACTCTCGGGCAGGAACGCCATCCCGGCGGCCAGCGCGTCCGCGGGCGAGCGGATGCGCCTTGCCGTGCCGTCGACGGCGATCGTGCCGCCATCGATCGGATCGGCGCCGGCGATCGCCCGAGCCAGCTCGGTGCGACCGCTGCCGACCAGGCCGGCGAGACCGACGATCTCACCGGCCCGGATGTGCAGCGAGATGTCTCTGAGCACGCCCGTGCGATGCAAGCCGGAAACGTCCAGAACCACGGGCGCGCTCAAGCCGTCCGGCTTCTCGAAGTGCTCCGCCTCCGCGGCGACCCCGAACATGCCGGCGACCAGGCTCTCCTCGGTTTCCTCCGCCGCCGGCGCGGTTCGCACGAGCCGTCCGCTGCGCAGCACGGTCACGGTGTCGGCGAGGTCGAGCACCTCGTCGAGGAAGTGGCTGACGTAGACGATCGTCCTCCCGCTCGCGCGCAGGGTGCGGATCATCCGGTGAAGCGTCTCGGTTTCGACGCTGGTGAGCGAAGAGGTCGGCTCGTCCATCACGATCACGCGTGCATCGCACGCCACCGCGCGCAGGATCTCGACCTTCTGCTTGTCGGCGGTGCGCAACGCCCCAACCTTGGCGTGTCCGTTGAGCTCGAAGCCCCACTGCGAGGTGAGGTTCTCGTACTGCGTGCGCATCTGCCGCCGCTGCACCATCCCGGAGCGCCGCGGCTCGATGCCGAGAAAGACGTTCTCCATCACGCTCATCTCAGGGACCGGCGCGAGCTCCTGCGCGATCGTCGCGATCCCGTCGATGCGCGCCTCGCGCGGGCTCGAATAGCGCACCGGGCGGTCGTCGATGAACAGCTGTCCGTCGTCCGGACGGATCACCCCGCCAACGATCTTCCCGAGCGTCGATTTCCCGGCGCCGTTGGCTCCCACGAGCGCGTGCACGGTACCTCCGGCAACCTCGACGCTGACGTCGTCGAGCGCCTTGGTGCCGGAGTACCGCTTGCCGATCGAGACGAGCCGGACCGGTGCGACCGCCGTGGCACTCATCCGACTCGTGCTCGATCTTTCATCCGGCTCGTCCTCGATTTCCGGGTGGTTTGACCTGCCTAATTTATTCCGCCCGTGAGCGTCCAGTCCGGGTGGAAGCTCGGGTGTGCCGACAGGAACGCCTGGTCGATGATCGCCGGACGGGTCGCCGGGTTGATGATGTTGACCAGGTTCGGCGTCGGCTTCCCGCTGAGCGCGTCGTTCAGCGCGGCGATGCCGATCTCCGATTCAGACGCCGGGTACAGGCCGAGGGTGGCGTACCAAGTTCCGGCCTTGACCTGCTCGACGGCCTCCTTCGCGCCGCCGTATCCGATGATCGCGATGTTCTTGCCGGGCGTATAGCCGCCGACCAGCTTCAGCGCGGTCACCGTGCCCGCCGCCATCTGGTCGCCGAACGTGGCGAACACGTTGACGTTCTTGTTCGCGGTGAAGTACGTCTGGGCGACCTTCTGCGAGGCCGTCTGGTCGTACTCGCCCGGCGGCAGAATCGTGAACTTGTAGTTCGGCTTGCCCTTGTAGTACGCCGTCATCGCGTTCTCCCGGACCGTGTCCGTCGGGTAGTTCGCGAGCCCCGGCAGGAACGCAATGTTGCAGGTGCCGCTTCCCACCTGCTTCTTGCAGGCCGTATTCATCGCGGCGATCAGGTTCGTCGCCTCAGCGCCGATCGACTGGCCGACCGTCGTGACGAACTTCGGGTTGGCGGTCAGCACGTTTTGGGCGGACAGTGGTCCCCAGGTGTAGTCAGCGGCCGCGACCTTGATACCCGCGGCGAGCGCCTTGTTGATGATCGGTGTGAGAGCGATGTCGTTCAGGCCCCAGACCCAGAAGGCCTTGTACTTGCCGGTGGTAATCGCGTCCTGAATCTGTGTGGACTGCAGCTGGGGGTTGTTGTTCGCGTCGAAGGCGTCGAGCTTGACGCCCAGCTTCGAGGCCTCCGCCTGTGCGCCCTTCAGCGACGCGACCCCATACGGGCTCGGGTTGTAATAGAAGATCGCCATCTGGGCCCCGGACCCGCCCGACGACGATGACGAGGCGGTGGTGCTCGACGACGACGCCCCGGCCGCCGCGTTCGACGCCGACGCGCTCGAGGACGACGAACCCGAGCCGCATCCGGCGATCACCGCCACCAACATGGCTACCGCAATCGCGCCCGCGCCGAAGCGCGCGCGCTCAGACCTGAACATGGTCCCACTCCTCCTCTCGAGACGCCCGCGTGCCGGTCCGCGTTGAATCTGTCGCCCGGCGGGAAAAGCAAACCGGTTCGAACAGCTTGCAGCAAGTCCCGGGCGGTGAAAGACTACGCAATCCGGATCGTCGACTTCGCAATCTGGACACCCAGGCAGTCGCCGATCCACGCCTAACCTCGCGACAACAGAATGGCCAGCCCTGAACGTCCGACGGACGAGGAGCCGCGCCCGCGACCTGAGGTCAGCCTGCGCAGTCGCGACCCCGTCGAGGCGATTGCCATCGCCGCGCGGGTCTACCACGACCACCGTCTGACCATCGTCGGCGATCGTCGGGCCTTCGCCGTGAGCCTCGACGCCGCGTCGCTCGGCCCAATCACACTGGGCTGGCTGTCTTACGACACCGAGGTTCGGGTCGATGCCGAACCCCATGCCGACGCCTATCAGATCAACCTGGTCAGCGCGGGGCACATACACGCCTATTGCGGATCGGACCAGATCGTCGCCACGTCAGAGACCGGCATGATCTTCCGGCCCGACCGGCCCACCGGCTTCGCAGGTTGGCGCACTCCGAGCCAGATGCTTGCGATCAAGATCGAGCGGCACGCGCTCGAAGACGAGCTCGAGCAACTGCTTCATCGCCCCATCGCCGGTCCGATCGCCTTCTCCCTCCAGCTCGACCTCTCTCGGCACGGCGTAGCCGATTGGAGCTGGTTGGTCAGCGCCCTCGCCGCGAGCTTCTTCGATCGCGCCTCGCTGTTCCGCCAGCCGATCATGACCGCTCCCCTGGTCCATGCCGTGCTCGCCGGCCTGCTCCTCAGCGCCGATCACGAGTTCCGCGCCCAGCTCGACGCCCCGGTGCGGAGGATCGGCCCGACCACGGTCCGGCGGGCTCATGAATACATCGAGCAGCACGCCCACGAGCCGCTCACCGTCGCCCAGGTGGCCGGCTGGGCCGGGGTCAGCGTCCGCGCCCTCCAGCAGGGCTTCCAACGATCGCTGGGCGCCACACCGCATCAGATCATCCAGCACACCCGCCTCGAGCGGGCGCATCAGGAGCTGCTGGTTTCCAACGCGGAGGAAGCCACCGTGGCCGGCATCGGCGCGAAATGGGGCTTCCCGCACGCCGGCCGCTTCGCCGCCCTGTATCACGCTCGCTACAGCGTGTACCCGTCGGCGGCGCTGAGGGACACTGGGACCTTCGCGTGGACATGAGTCATCCGGTCTCGTCGAGTTCTGAGACGAGCCGGGTGACGCGCCCGGACTTCCCCGACGCATGACCGACGAGATGCTCGAGCTCGCCCGCGCGCAAGCCCGACGGCGGGGTGCGACGAGCTTGAAGCCATGCTGATCTACTCGATGAGCGTCTCGGTAGACGGCTTCATCACCGACCGCGGGGGCGGGTTCGGGTGGACGGTCCCCAGCGAGGAGCAGTTTCGTTTCCACCTCGCGCAGGTAGGTGAGCTCGGCGGCTATCTGTGTGGCCGCAGGCTGTACGAGACGATGTTGCCCTGGGAGACGGATCCGTCTATGCGCAGCAGCGAACTCCAGGCGGCGTTCGCCGACGTCTGGTGCGCCATCCCGAAGGTCGTCTTCAGCCGCACGCTTTCCAGCGTTCAGGGCAACGCCCGGCTCGCCGAGGCGGCGCTGGCCGAGGAGGTCGCTGTGGCGCTCGACGCGACCGACAAGGACGTCTCAATCGGCGGCCCCGGCCTGGCCGCGGAGGCGATCGAGCTCGGCCTCGTCGACGAGCTGCGCATGTTCCGCAATCCAATGGTGGTCGGCGGCGGCACCCCCTTCCTCCCGCCGGTTACCGATGCTGTCCGGCTGGACCTGATCGAGACCAGGACGTTCGGCTCGCGCGTCGTCTACGAGCGCTACCGGCGCGCGCCCGACTGACGGCGCATCCTGGTAGTTCGCCTCGGCCCGCGCCGCAACGGGCTGTAGAGTAAAATCTCATCATGCTGTTCGGATCGCAATCGATCGGGTAGGCGCCGGTACGTGAGGGCCTCCACACCCACAACCCTGGTTCGCGGCCTCGCCGAACTGACACTGGAGGCGGAGGACCTCGTCGCGATGGAGTCTTTCTATACCCGGATGCTCGGCCTCGAGGTTCTCTCGCGCGACGGCGATCGAGTCTGGCTGGCGCTCGACAGCACGACCCGTCTGGGCTTGTGGACCCCGGGCCGCAAGGACTTCGGCGACCGCGGTGGTCGACACGTCCACTTCGCCCTCTCATCCCCACGCGCGGCCCTTGAGGCGTTAGGCGCGCGCCTGCACGAGCAGGGAGTCGAGGTGCAGGGCCCCGTCGAGCACGAGGGCGGCGATCGCTCGATCTACTTCCGGGATCCCGCGGGTAACCTCGTAGAGGCGTGGGACTTCTTTCATGACGGTGACGGAGCGGATAAGGGCACGGAGGCGCTGAAGTAGGAATGACCGGTGTATTCCCCGAGGACTCGATGATCCGCCGGGTCCATCGCGAGCACGTCCTCGCACTGTCCGGGCCCCGCGCGCTGCTCATGCAGGCCGCCCATCCCGTGGCCTTCGCGGGCTTCTTCATGTCGACCGGAGCGCTGAGTGATCCCTACAGTCGCCTGCGGCGTACGGCCGACGTGCTCGACACGGCGGTGTGGGGCAGCCGCGCGGAGGCAGAGGCAGCGACGGCACGCGTCCGCCGAGTCCACAGCCGTGTGCGCGGCACCCTCCCGGCGCCCGTCGGCCGCTTCCAGGCCGGCACGCCATGGGCAGCCGATGATCCCGACCTGCTGCTATGGATCATCGCGACGCTGGCTGACTCCGGGCGGATGGTCTACGAGCGGTACGTCGGCCGGCTTAGCCGCCGCGAGCGCGAGGGCTACTGGGCCGACTACCGCGTGCTCGGATCGATGTTCGGCCTCGGCGAAGCCAACATGCCGGCCAGCTACGCCGGCTTCACCGCCTACGTGCGCGAGATGCTGGACGGCGACATCCTGTTCGTGTCCGATGACGCCCGCGATCTCGGCGTTGGGATCGTGCTGCACCCGCCGGTGCCGCTCGCCGCGCGCCCCTTGCTCGAGCTGGCCAACTTCATCACGGTCGGGCTGCTCCCGGCCACGCTGCGGCGCCAGTATGGCCTGAGCTGGGACCCGGTTCGCGGCCTGGCCCTGCGCGCCGGCCAGGAGTACACCCGCCGCCTGCTCGTCCCGGTCATCCCGGGCCGGCTGCGCCGCCGCAGGCCGGCGCTTGGAGCGCGGCCGCTGCAATCGGCAGCATGAGTACGGACGCTCTTCGTCCCCAGCCGCAAAACCCCAGAACTGCAGGCTAAGCCCTCTGACGGGCTCGAACCGTCGGCAATAGTGTCCACAGCCCGCCCCTCTTGACCCGCTCCGGAGCGCCGCAGATCGCTTCCTTCTGGTGGCGCACGAACGCTCCACCGGACTCAAGAATATCTTGCCGGGTCGCTGTCGTGTCACACTGTGGCACACCGTGGTACGCTCATTACGTGTCTGACCATTACACGCTGCGCCTCCCGCCTGGAACCAGAGCGCGACTCAGCCAGTACGCGCATCGCACCGGGCTGCCGGAGCGGGCGCTGGCGCAGCGATATCTCGAAGAGGGACTGCGGCACGACACGCATCCACTGATCCAGTTCCTAGATGGACCGAGCGGCCGCCGCGCGAGCATGGTCGGATCGGGCCTCGATGTCTGGGAGGTGATTGCCACCGTCCGCGACAACGACGGATCGCTCGGGGAAGCCGCTGCTTATCTGCAGATTCCGCTCGGTCTTGTGCAGGCCGCAGTCGCCTACTACGGCGAGTACCGCGACGAGATCGACCAGGAGATCCAGCTGAATGAGGCCGAGTACCAGCGCGGCCTTGACGCGGCCGCCGCCGGCGAGCGTGCGTTGCGCGAGTGAAGGCTCTTCTCGATGAGCAGCTGTCGCCGCGGATCGCGGAGCTGCTCCGGGACCGCGGCCGCGACGTCCAGGCGGTCGTAGACCGGCGCGACCTAGCCGGACGCAGCGACCGAGTGATCCTCGAAGTCGCGGCGACCGAGGAACGGGCCGTGATCACGAACAACGTGAAGGACTTCCGGCCTCTGGCGGCGGCGCGCCTTGCGAGGGGCGAAGCTCACGCTGGCTTGATCCTGCTCCCGTCGACCCGGACGGGCACGCGAGACGCCGTCGAGACCCTCACCGATGCGATCGAAGAGATCCTTCGTGAGCATCCCGACGGCCTAGCGGCCACTGAGCGGTGGATCCCGCCGGCGCGGAGCGCTTGATGCAAGCGGCGAAGCGCGTCCCACTGTTCGCGTCGGCGCCGGGCGGCGTCGCTGCGGAACTCGTCGATCAGCCTGCGCGAGACGGCCGTGAGGAGCCACGCCCGCGGGTTCTCGGGAACGCACGAGCAGCGCGAGCACCTCCGGCGCCAGCGGGCGCAGGAGGTGCTCATGGGTCTCAGACGTCGGCGCCGCGACATCGAGGATCGGCCGGACTTCGATCGGGGCGAACCGTGCGCTCGGCCACTTCGCGGCCATCTCGACCGCGCGCTCATTGGTCTCGCAATCGACGATCAGGTAGCCGCCGAAGTGTTCCTTGGCCTCGGCGAGCGGCCCGTCCGTGACCACAGGCGGGCCGTCGGCCGGGCGCACTGTCTTGGTCTGCAGAGGTCGGCGAGCGGCTCAGTCGCGACGAGCTCCCCCGACTGCCTGATCTCCTCGAGCAATCGGTCCCTCTCCTGCATCAGGTCGCTGCGCGACGAAAAGATCTCGCGCATGTCGGCGTTGTCGTACAGAAGGATCATGTATTTCATCGTCGTATCCGGCCTCATCCCACCCGGCGATAGCAGATGTGCGTCGCCAGTGGGGAATGGAGGACCTCGGCGGGCTCAAAATCGAACTCGGCGACGCCGTTGAATATCCCCTCGCCGGACCCGAGCAGGACGGGGGCGATGTCGAGCCAGAGCTCGTCGATGACGCCCGCCAGCAGCGCTTGGCGTACGGTCGAGGCGCCGCCCGCGATGTCGATGCCGTCTGCGCCGGCAGTCTCGCGGGCCTGGGCGTAGGCGGCGTCGAAGCCATCGGTGACGAAGTGAAACGTCGTCCCACCCTCCATCTCGATCGGCGCGTGAGCGTGATGGGTTAGGACGAACACCGGCGCGTGGTAGGGCGGCTCGGGCCCCCACCAGCCCGACCACTCCTCGTCCCACTCGCCGCGGATCGGGCCAAACATGTTCCGGCCCATGATGTAGGCGCCGCGGGGGCGCAGCAAGCGGCGCGCGGCGGCAGCGTCCGCCTCGTTCGCGCGCTCGTCGCCAAGGTGCCAGCCGTGAAGCTCGCGGCCCCGCTTGCCGAGCGGGTGTTCGCGGCTTTGCTCTGGCCCGGCGACGAAGCCGTCGAGTGAGATCGACATGTGGCAGGTGGTGTCAGTCATTGCTCTCCTCGTAGCCGTCGGGGCCGATACTAAATCGGGTGCTGATCACCATGATCAAAGCTCCTTCCGGGATCGTTTGGACCCTAGTCGGAGCCGCGACGCCGTTCTCGACATGGAGCCTCACCCGTCCCCACGCGTCGACGCACCGGGCATTGCGCTTTCCGTGTAGTCGGGGCACTGGCAAACGCGCACGCCCGCTCTGGTTCGAAAACCACGTCCGGCGCCCCGATCCGCTGCCGGGCCCTGCTCATCGCCCAGAACCGCGACCTGCCACCCGGCATCCTCAGGTAGCGGGAATACCGCTTCTCACCGGCGGAGCGCCAGGCCGACCTCGCGCAGCGCGTTGATGCGATCTCCGGATCGAATGTCAAGGGCATGGTGTTGATAGCTCTTGGTTGTTAGCTGTTGTCGTCGACCACCACGACGATCTTGCCGGGGACGTTGCCGGCCTCTGCCCTGGCGTGGACGTCCGCCAGGTCCGCCAGCGGGACGCGCTCCGCGACGTCGACGCGCAGCTCGCCGCTGTCGACCAGCGCCACCAGACGTGAGAGCTGCTCGGCGTCGCTGCGGACGAAGACGCCGACAGCGCGCACGCCGCGCTTCTCGTCGGCGGGCGTCTCGATCGTCGGCACCGTGTTGGCGACGACGCCGCCGTCTTTGACGAGGGCGGCTAGCGCGACGAGCTCTTCCGGTGTGATGCGCGCGAGGTTGAGCAGCACGTCGACCGGCGCGGCCACGGCATCGGCCACGGAGTTGTTGGTGTGGTCGATGACCTCGTCGGCCCCCGCAGACCGCGCACGCTCGGCGCTGCGCGCGGTGGCCATGGCGATCACGTGTGCGCCGGCCCGCTTGGCCAGCTGGATCGCGTAGCCGCCGACCGCGCCGCCAGCGCCGCTGATCAGCACGCGCTGCCCCTCCTGGAGTCCCGCGTCGTCGAAGAGCGCCTGCCGCGCAGTCAGGCCGACGATCGGCAGTGCCGCGGCGTCCGGGAGCGGGATGTTCGTGGGCGCCGGCGCCAGGACCTCGGCCGGCGCGATGACGAACTCCCCGGCCGCACCCGGGGCAGTCATCGGCAGGAAGGCGACGACCGCGTCGCCGACCGTGACAGCTTCGAGGCCCTCGCCGAGCGCCTCGACCGTGCCGGCGACATCGATGCCCGGCGTGTGGGGCAGCGTCACCGGGAACGGGCCCTGCAGGTAGCCGCCGCGGATGCCGGCGTCGACGGCGTTGAACGACGTCGCGGCGACGCGGATGCGCACCTCGCCCGCGCCGGGGGCGGGCTTCTCAACGTCCTCATAGCGCAGCACGTCGGGATCGCCGTACTCGTGAAATCTCACTGCCTTCATCTGGAGTCTCGATTCATGAGATGGGGTGGTGCTTCAAATTCGAAGTAAGTGCTACGGTAGCACCGCTTCGAATTCGAAGCAAGTACGATTCGGTTGTGGCACAACGGGCGCGCTCCCTCGACTCCAGTCAGCTCAGCGCGTACTTCGCGCTGATCGAGGTGGTCGGGCTGCTCCGGCACGCGGTGGAGCGGCAGCTGCGCGAGGCCGGGAACCTCAGCTACGTGCAGTTCCAGCTCCTGGCCCGCCTTGGCGACTCGGCGACGGGAAGCCACCGGATGACCGATCTGGCCGACGGCGTCGTCTACAGCCGCAGCGGGCTCACCTACCAGGCAGGCCTGTTGGAGAAGGCGGGCCTGATCACGCGCGCGCCCTCTCCCGACGACGAGCGCGGCATCATGGTCACGATCACAGAGACGGGCCGCGCGCGGCTTGCGCAGGTGTTCCCCGGCCACATCGAGGTCGTCAGCCAGATGCTCTTCGCCCCGCTCTCCGCCGCTGACGTCAAGAAGCTAGCCGGTTTGCTCGAGCCGGTGCGCGACCACATGCGCTCCATCCCGCCTCGCTCTGCTGCGCCCCGTCGGCGCCACTCCGGCTAGGCCGGGTCCCCTCGCCCTGGGGCGCCGAGCGACCCCTTGTTGGATGAGCAGTACCGCCGCCAAGCGAACGCAGGTCTCGACGACGTCACGCGGCAGAGACCTCCCATCCGCCAAGAGCACCGGAGCTCTCGGCGCCGGTCCGATCAGAAGGCGTCGACTCCCGTCCTGGCCGCGCAACGCAGGGCGTTGCTCGCGCCGGCAGAGGTGCTCGTCACCAAACTTGGCCTCAACCGGTCTGTGCACCACCCCTGACATTCCGCATCGTCTCATCCCGTCCGGGCGCTGTCGAGCGACGGCCGTACGTAGGGCGAACCGCGTGTTCAGTGCGGCGCCGAATGTCGCGCCGAGCGGCTCGCAGTGGAACTTGGTCGTGTAATGGGTGGCGAGCGCGGTGAGTCGATTTGCCGGCACGCGGAGCAGGACGTCGAGGCGACTGGCTTCGATCGCGTCGACCGCTTGTTGTGAGTGTTCGCCCTGGGTCAGCACGATCTCGTCACCCGCAAGCCGCGGGCCCTCGCCCGCACCGTCTGCCTCGTCCGCCACCGCGGCGCGATCCCGCCTGAGCTCCACGAGCAGTTCCTCGACGGCGTGATCGAGCGGGTCGGTGCTGACCGGCGGCGACCCGCTCGTGCTCGGCTGCGTGAGGCTCAACGTGGTCGCCCGCCTGCCGGACGCGTCCCGGTGGGGAGACCCGCCCGGCAGGCTGCCGGCTCTAGCCCGGCTGGTTCACGGCTGGTTCACGACCGTCGCGCCCGGATGAGCGCTCGTGACGGCGAGCAGGGCGTCGTTGGTCGGGGTCGCGGGGAGGTACTCGTACGCCGAGAACACGACCTTCTCGCCGCGAGGTGAGGTGGAGTCGATCTCCAGCGGCCGGTAGTCGTTCCGCGCGACGTACGCGGTGCCGTTCGGGAGGTTGTCACCGGACGGGTTCAGGCTGAGCTCGTACGCCGGTATCCCGTTGTGCGTGGTCGGTGTCGCGGTGGCCTGGCCTGAGTCGACCATCCGCTTCAGCTCGTCAGCGAGGTCGCCCCCCTTTGAGACCTCGAGCTGGTGGATCGCCGGCGGGAGCGGCGAGACCGTGACCGTGTTCGTCGACGGGTTGTAGATCTCGTTCTTGGTGTCCGACAGGCTGACCTCTTGCCCCCCCTTGATCACGCGGTAGACGCCCGTCCCGCCGGTCTGCACCCAGAGCTCGAACGGCATCGAGGAACCATTGGGGAGCGTGACGGTGGCGGACTCGTGCAGGATCGAGCCTGCCGGGGGGGTCAGTTCGGCACGGATGTGGCGGATGATCGCGGCGCTCGCCGCGCTCGGCCCGGAGGCACCGCCGGCGGTCAGGAGCAAGGTCGCGGTGGTGGCGGCCGCCGCTGTGGCGGGCACGCCCAGCGCCAGCGCCCGGCGCACGACGCGCCGAGCGCGTCGAGCGCGTCGACGCGCTCGACGCGCTTTGCGGACGTCACCGGGAGCGGAGCGTGATACCCGCGCGATTTCTCGGTCGAGAGCGGTGCGGATAAGACGGTCACCGGCATCATCGGGCTCTGGAGCGACGATGCCGACATCGCGTAGGCCAAGCAACGGGTCCATTTGGGTGTTCCTCTCAGACATTGGTCGGTTCGGTTCGGAGCTCGGTCGGCTGAGACGGGTGGGTGTGGGCGATTGCGCTGGCGAGTTGGCGCCGCGCCCGGGTGATCCGAGAGCTGACGGTGCCGATCGGTACCCCGAGGGCGGTGGCCGTCTCCTCATACGAGAGCTCGCCCCAGACGACAAGAAGTAAGGCGTCGCGGTCAGGTGCGGCTAGACGCCGCAGTTCGCGGACAAGTTCGGCAGCAGGCAGGGCGTCTTGGTGTTCGATCGCCTGCTCCCGGTGTCCAGTGAGACGTTGCAGCGCCGCCAGGCGGCGGTTCTCAGTCCGTCGATGATCCGCGACCACGTGGGTGGCGATACCAAGCAGCCACGGCAGCGCGCTGTCGCGCTCGGCCCGAAAACGCTCGCGGGCGCCGAAGGCGCGAGCGAACACCTCAGCCGCGAGATCGTCGGCGTTCTGCGAGCCAACCCTTCGACGGACATACAGCCGCACCGCCAAGCCATGGCGCTCATAAAGGACCGCGAACTCAGACGGATCGGTGGCAGAACGCGCCAAAAGCCCTTCGTCAGTTTGGGATGCCGTGCATGTTGCTCTTCGTCAGTTGGGGATGAGTCCATGCCCTCTACATCGCCGATGCCGCCCAAAAACCTCGCGGCGATGAGAATCAGCGACAGGTCTACCGAAACTCAGACGCAAACCCGCTACCCCCATCGATGGGCAGCGGCGGCTTGACGCCGCGCTCGCCGGTCCTGGCACTTGGGTCGTCGTGCTGTGCACCCGACGCGAGGTCCGGGCCTTCCTCGAGGCATCACCGACGGCCAAGACAGCTACCTGCTCGCGCAAGCGACCGCCAGCAAGCGAGCACGAGGCCGGGCTGGCTGCCGCGCAAGCCGCGCTCGGCGAGGACAGGCGCCTGGACCGCGAGCAGCGCGAGGCGTTTGAGCTATTGACCGGCGGCGTGAGGTGGGCGTGCCTGACCGGCAGGGCGGGGACCGGAAAAGGCCCTGTGCTGCACGCCGCCGCGGAGGCGTACCGGGCGGCGGGGTGGCGGGTGATCGCGTGCGCGATGGACGGCACCACCGCCCGCCGCATGGCGGAGCAGCTCGGCGGCAAGGTGCCTGCGCTGACGGTCGAGCAGCTGAAGTCCGCTCGCAGGCCGGCGCGATTGAGCTCGACGAGCGCACCGTGATCTTCGTCGACGAGGCATCGAACCTCGACAGCGGCCACTGGGCCGAACTCGCCACGGCGGTCGAGCGCCACGGCGCGACTGTTCGCGCGGTCGGCCACGAGGGTCAGCACGACGCGATCCGCCTCCTCGGCCTGTTTTCCGAGATGCTCGCCAGCCAGCGCATCCCGACCGTCGAGTTGCGTCAGATCCGCCGGCACCGTGACCCCGGCAACCCCGCGGAGGTTCACCCGTGGCTGCGCGACTATCAGGTCGCGGTCGACCAGGGCCGCGGCTTCGATGCGGTCGCGATCCTCCAAGAACAGGGCGCGCTCAAGCTCTACGACACCCGCGCGCAGGCGATCGGCGGGATCGTCGAGGATTGGGACCAGTGGCGGCGCCGCTACACGCCGGCAGAGTCGGCGCTGATCGTCCACGGCCCCAACTCAGACGTCGATCTGGTCAACGAGCTCGCCCAGCGCAAGCGGCTCGACGCCGGCGAGCTTGACAAGCACGCGATCCCGGCGGTCGACCGCGACTACCAACTCCGCCCCGGCGACCTCGTCGCCATCCGCAACGCCGCCTACACCTTCCCCGCCCAGCCCGGCAAACCGCGACCGAAGCGGATCGAGAACGGGGCAGACCGCGATCGTCGAGTCGGTCGACCCCGAGGGCGACACGCTCACCCTGCTGCTGCGCGAGCCCGGCGTCGAGCCGCGGCTGGTCGAGATCGACCAAGCACGGCTGCGCGCCCAGCACGCCGCCGGCAGACGCGCCGCCGCGGTCCGGCTGAACTATGCCCTGCACAGCTTCCCCGCCCAAGGCGCGACCGTCCACGGCACCGCGACGCTCGCCGGCCACTGGTCCCAAGCCAAGCAGGAGACCTACGTCGGCGACACGCGCGCGATCTACCGTCACACCGTCCACGTCGCCCGCGACGACCTTGGCACCGACGGCACCGACGAGGACCGCATCGGCCGCTACGCGCAGCGGATCTCCGACAGCCGCCAGCGCCACGCCAGCGTCCGCCGAGCCCTCGACCCCACCCTCCGGCTCGCCGTCGAGCTGCCCGACCGCCAACGCATACCGTGGGGCGCCGATCCTGCCCCGGCGCCCGGCCGACGCGACGCGTCGCCGCGGGCCTCCGCGCCCTCGACGCGCCACATGCCACCCGACAAAGCGACGCCGACGACTGCGAACGACCGCTCGCCCGCGATCCACGCCGTCAGCGATCCATGCGTTCAACGGCACGTACACCCCGTCGGGCAGCTCGAGCGCTTGCTCGCGGACCCGCCCGAGCAGCTGATCAAAGCGCTCGGACCAGTCCCCCAAGAACCGATAGCCAAGAGCGCTGGGAGCGCGACGCGCGCCGCTTGGCGGCGCTCGGGCCCCAGACCGACGCACGGCCCGCCCCCACACCACACACCACACCACGCCCGGCACCCGCCCCGCGCGCCGCCAGCTCGCCCCCGACAACGCCGCAGCCGCGCAGCAGCAATCCGACGATCAACCGACAGTGATCGGCGATCGCTGTCTCGACGCCCTCGAGCCGTGCAGCGATCCGAGGGCCGTCGCCGTCCGCTCAAGCGCGCCGCTGACCTCCCGACGCCGTGCCGCGCTTCCCCTCCCAGTGAGCACCTACATCTATCCCCCGTACAGATCGGGCCGTGAGCCTGGAACGGCACGTCATCTTGTTCGGATAGCCGGGGCTCATCGCGAAACTCAACGGACTGGTCATTTGCGACGGTGGCCGTCCTCCTCCGGTCGGCCGGCGGATGGGATGGCACGCTTGTTCGCGGAAGGATCGTCAATCGGCACCGAGTCGAGGGCACCGTAGACTGCGCGCGAAATGGAGCTGAGCACCGGACAGGCGTTATCGGAGAAGACGCGATCGCGGGCCGTGGAGGCCCTGCATGCGCTCCTCGCCGCCGACCGCATCGACAGCGCCCAGTTCGAGCGCGCCGTCGCCGAGCTGCTGCGGGCACGCACCGAAGCCGAGGTGGCTGAGTTGCTGCGCTCGCTTCCGTCTGTGTCGGCGATGACACCCGCTGAGCGTCGGCGAGACGGACCGCTGAAGCTCGGCGGCGGCTTCGGGCGCCTGCGTTTCGAGGGCCGCTGGCAGCTCGCGCGCGAGACCAGCGTCTCAGTCGAGCTGGGCAGCGTCACGGTCGACCTCACCGACGCAGAGCTTGATGATCGGGTCGTGGACCTGAAGGTCTACACCGGCTGGGGTGCGATCAGGATCATCGTGCCCCCTGGCCTCGGGATCGAAGTGATTCGTCACCGGGGCAGGGTGATCTCGCGGATTGGACCGCCGACGCCAGGGCTCCCGTTGGTGCGGCTAACGGCGCTTACCAACATCGGTCGCACCCACCTGATCCCGGCAGGCTCAGAACGTCGAGGGCGCCGTCCCCGCGCGTTGTAACCGTCCTGGCTTGCCTGGCGGAGCATCATGGACCGCGTCATGTACGAACGACAACCGGGGCACCCAAGGAGGGCTCGAGGAGTGTCCCAGCTGGGTTGGTCTCCGGACGTTCGCCTGGGCGTCCGCTCACCCCGAGTTGAATGCGACGCCTTGGCCACCGGCGTCTGAACGCGGTTCCGGGCTTCTGGCGGCGCAGACGGCGATCGTTTATTTACTCGGTCAGCATGCCGCGCTGCTCGCGGCGACCCGCTTCCCACGCGGAGGAGGGAGCATGGCGACCTGATCAACGGCCTCGTCCGACGTCCCGACCGTCAGAGGGGGTCTTGGCCTGGGGCGGAGGCTGTCTGAGGTTCGACCAGCAATGGCGCGGCGCTCGGCGTATGGTCGTCGTGGTCGCGCTTTCTGGAAACCTCGAGCGTCGGCCGCGTCGGACCGGGCGGCCGACGCCCGAGTGCCTAGCTTGGCTTGTTTGCCCCGATCGAGATCGGGGGCGTGATCGGTGGGTGGGCGAGTTGGTAGAACGCCCCGGGTGAGGAGCCCTGGGTGCCGAAGCCGACGCCGGCGCCCTCCAGAGCCTTCTCGATCCCGCGTGGGCGCGTGATCGAGTACACCTCGAAGCCCACGTTGTTCGGAGGAGTCGCGTTCAGTAACGTCTCGGCCAGCACGCGGTGCTCCGCCTCGCAGCCCGCGAGCTCGGCGGAGTAGCGCGCGAACTTCTGGTGTCCGGCTGCGGCGAAGGTCGTCACCCCGATCAGGTACAGGTTGACGAACAGCGTCTCGCCGGCCACCAGCGCGTGACCGACCGCGGTCAGGTCGACGGTGTTCCCCGATCCGCCGAAGAACCCGTCGGGGATCCAGAACTTCGTGGTCGTCGGCTGCCAGTGAGCCCGCGTGAACCGGAAGTGGTCGAGCTCGGCGGCGTACGCCCCTTCGAACACCGCCTTGACCGCGGCCGGCACGTTGGAGCTGAGGTTGACGCGCCGGAGCAGCTCGGTGAGGAGCGTGACGGTCAGCGCTTCGGTGGTCACGGCGACCGTGCCGAAGGCGGCGATCGAGGAGTCACCATCGCTGGCGAGCGCATCGCCGACAGGCGCGAGCGCGCTTCCCGCGGCCACGCCGGCGACGCCAACAGCCGCCCTCTCCAGCAGCCAGCGGCGCGTGCGCCCGGGAGTGTCGCTGTCCCTCAGCGCCTGGTCGAGAACTTGCCCCGTCGATTGACGCACCTCATTAGGCATGCTGTCTCCTCTCGTTCGGATGAACGCGGTTCGGCACGGCCACGGCCCGCTCTCCGACGCCGCTGAGACAGCCGCCTCCCACTCGCGTCCGACCTCCACGCGGCATCCGCGAGCGCTCACCACGACCGCACCGTGGCTTCGCGTCTCGCAGCATATAGATCACCGGTTCGAACGGGCAAGCCGCTGCGAGCGAGTACGGTCAGGACGCTGCCCGGCACGACCGCGACGACCGACCTCGCGCTCGTGCGGCGGCTCGAGCGCGCGGCCGCGTGGCGAAACGCGGCGGCCTCGCAACCCGGTCTCGCGACCGCCTGATTCCTGGGCGCCCGATCGTCCTTGGTCTGCGGACGCGGCCCGCGCCGCCCGGTTAGGTGACGATCTGAGACCGTCGGCCGTCGCAGCGGCGCTTCGGCCGCCCGGCGTCCACCGACGCGTCGATGGCGATCGTTATTCGGGCAGGCTGCGGTCGCCCGGGACCGACCGGCTGTCCAGGCGATCCAGGCCGGTCGGCATCATGCCTGAGATGCTCGTCGCGGATTTCGAGTAGGGGTCGCGTTCGATCTGCTCGGAGGTTCCGAGGGAACGGTTCGCGCATGGACGGGACGGACTCGGCCCGACAAGCAACACCACAGGCGGCACTTCCTCGTGCCGCCTGCGAATGTCCTGCCACGCGCGGTCGAGCGCCGCAACCAGCTCGACCCCGGTGGGCCCGGCGATGGCCTTCGATGCACTTGGGAAGACTGGGCGTCGCTCGGTCAAGTCGGACGCTTCGGCAGCAGGTCGGCAGGCTCGGAGAGCATACGTCGCGCGCCCGACCACAGCCGCGCCGACCTCACCGCGTCCTCGTCGGCCGAGCGCGTCGTCTACTGCGATACCCCGCCCTGGTTTCGGCAGCCCGGCTGCCCTCGAGCACGGGTCGCGGGCTGCCCTGCTGCGAGCACATGAGAGGGAAGAGCGTCTAGCCTGCGACTGCCCCGCTTACGTGGGTCGCACGACGCCGGGGTCGTGCGCGTCGCTGCACTTCGGCGTGCATCCCCGACCGCTTGCTCTCCGTCGAATTCGGAGCTAGCAGCGTCCGGCCGCTGGCCTGCGCTTGGTCGCGCTGAAGCAGTCGCACGCTAGAAGCTAGCCGATATCTCAAAGCGATCGTCCCGAACGCGGGCGCGAGCCAGGAGGACGTTTAGTGTCAGCGCACCAGGCGGACGTGGACGAGCTGCGCCGGGCCGGCCACACGAAGCGCAGCACGACGCGGCGAGGTGGCGTCCGTTGGCGGCTGGTGGGCGCGTCCACACTGGGGCCATTTCAGACGTCCGCGCCCAGCCAAGGAACGCCAACCGGTCATTTGGCAACGCGGCTGGCAATGCGTCGAACCCGACTGAGCGCGCGAGTGGGTGTCTCCTAGCTCCAGCGGCGACAGATCCACTATGAAGTCCGTACTCGATTCGAGTCGGTACATCGCTTAGCACTCCGGGCGCAACCCCTGACGCCCCCTGTGCCGGCGGGCGAGACGGTCGCCGGCCCAGGTATGGCGGAGGAGGAATGGGGACCTCTTGATACGTAGAGGAACATATTGCCGATGGTGGCGGTGGCCCTGCTAGTGGCCGGATTGATAGTCGTCCTCGTGACGGTGCTGGTGTGTCTGATATGGCTGCTTAGCCGCCGGAGCGAGCCGCCAGCGTCCATCACCGAGGCGCAGGCGCGCGAGAACGTCGCGCCCCTGACGACGGCGATCTTGCCATCGGACCGTCGCGAGCGGACGGGCCGGTGATGCCGCTCCTCGACGCGTTCCGCGCGCGGTTCAAGAAGCTGCTGCGCCGCCGCGATCGCATCGGGCGAGCCGCTGGGCCGCGGTCTGGCATAGGCTCGTTGAAGCATGACCAACGCCAGCGCCGACATCATGCCGCTCGTGACTGTCTTGAGGGAGCTGTTCAACCTGCGACGCGCCCCGGCGGCCGGTCCGAGGCAGTGCTCAACGCGGCGCTTTGCGGATGGGTCGAGGGGGCACCTTGCTGCGCCCGGAGAGCGGGTGAGCGGCGATACCGAGGAGCCGATGCCGTCGCCGCCGCTCCGGCCTCGCGACAGCCACGAGCTCGTCGCGCGAGACGGCTTCCGCGGGCTCGCCGGGGGGCGGAAGGTCGAGTAGGAGCTTGGCGAGACGGCGGCGGGCCCCAGGCCACTAGCGTGCGGGTGATCTAGTTGGCGAAGGAAGAGAAGATCGAGTTCGAGGGGGAGGTCGTCGAGGCGCTCCCGAACGCGATGTTCCGGGTGCAGCTCGACAACGGCCACGAGGTCCTGGCCCACGTGGCCGGCAAGATGCGCCGCCATCGGATCCGCATCCTCCCGGGCGACCGCGTGCGCGTCGAGGTGTCGCCCTACGACCTCAACCGCGGCCGGATCGTTTACCGGCCCCGGTGAGCACGCCCTGATTTAGGAGATCGGCCGCCAGTAGACGCCGGTCGATTCCATCCCGACAAGCGTCACGCCGTAGCTGCGCAACCAGTCCAGCAGCGTCAGCAGCGCCGCGGTCGTGGTCTGAAAGCTCCGCGTCTCCTGCCGACGACCGCCACCCGCGTCCGGGACGCGGAGGCACGCGACGATCACGTCCTTATGGATGTCGAGCCCGGCGCACCGCTCGAACAGCTTCTCCATCGTGATGCTCCCTTCCGGTTGAACGACTGGATGGGTCCTCCGGCGGGCCTCTTGCGTGAGAGTCTGGATCTTGTGCTCCGCAACAACAGTTCGCGGTGCCTGAAGCTCCCGGGTCACACTCATAGACCGGCTCGCCGCACCAAGCAACGTCGACCTCGATCGAGCGACCGCCACCATTTTCATAGCGTTCCCGGTGGGCCGCCAGGGCCAAGGTCACTCATCGCGACGTTGATCCGTCGCTCGCTGCGGAGGAAACCCAGTTCGTTCTCTGGATCGCGCGCCTGCGGGAGAGCGAGCGTTTGTCGGCGCAGAATTGCGCTGAGCTGCGTGAGCACCTCTGCGGCTGCGGGCCGCTGTCCGCGGGGGCCTGAACGAGGCGGTGGCGCGCGAAGCGTCGGCCCGGCACGGGATCAGGTCCCGCGCCGCGCGGTGGATCCAGTTCTCGTAGAGGCCCAGAACGCGTCCTCTCTCACCGTTGGAGCAGCGAGCGTTTTGGACCGCCCGGGCGCGGGGTGCGCTGTGGCGGTCGCTGCGGTTGTCGTGACAGGTGGGAACACCGTCGAGTCCTGGAGAACCAGCAGGCGTGAGGCGTGTCGGTCGTTAGACCGGTGCGGGGGTTGTGAGAGCGGTGTTACGCGCCGGCCGGGGTGGTCTGGGCCTCGATCGTGCGGCTGTCGGCGCCTTCGGTGATCGGCACCTTGCGGGGTTTTGCCGACTCGGCGACCGGGATTCGCAACGTCAGCACGCCGGTTTCGTAGCTGGCCACGAGCCGCTCCGCGTCGAGCGTCTCGCCCAGGAACAGCTGGCGGGTAAACGCGCCGTACAGGCGCTCGGCGGCGATTACCTCGTCGCCCTCTTGGCCGTCAAAGCTCCGCTCTGCCTTGATCGTGAGCACGTTCTGCTCGACGGTCAGGTCGATCGCTCCCGGGGCCATGCCCGGCAGGTCAAACGAAACCACGAACTCGTCGCCGCGGCGGTAGGCGTCCATCGGAAACGGGCGTGGCGTCCGCGCGCCCGCGGCGAGCCGCTCGGCCAGCCGGTCAACCTCGCGGAACGGATCGAACTGCATGAGCATCGCAATGCACCTCCAAAGGGGTTTGAGTGCGGGTTGGTCTGGCGGCGGCCTTCGAGCGCAACATTCACGACACGCTCATGGGCTGTTCGCGCCCACCGAGATCGGCTGGCCCGCGCCGCGCGGGGGCGTCGCTTGACGCTCGTCGTTGTCGCTTGGCTCGCGCGGTGATCGCCGTTCGGACCGGACGCCTGCTTCGGCGGCGGCGAGGCTGTTGGGCGCGACATCTGACCTCCTGTTATGCCCGGTCCTTGGGCGCAACTGTCCTTGATCCTCGCGGTCCCGTAAGGGGACCCTTCTGAGGCGGAGGCCGATCAGGTCGGCAAGGAGAAACGCGCAACTTGTACGGCTTGGTCAGCGACCGTTCCACGCGACTCTACAGCGAGGAGCCTGCGCCAGCAACGATCCTCGATCGACTTATTACGAGCACCTGTCTCGGGCCGATCGCAAGATCTCCCGGGCTCCAGGGCGGTGTCTGAACATCCGGCCCCCGGACCGGCGGCCAGCACGGTCAAGCAGCGTTCGGGCGATGGAATCGGCCACTGGTCGTTGTGGCGTATGACGGACGCCGACTATGCTCGGCTGGCACGAACATCGAGGGAGTGAGCATGGCCTTTGAAGTCGGCAAGCGGGTCGTAGCCGAGTCCGAGTCGATCGACCGCCGTCCCCGCTCGGGTGTCGTTGCGGAGGTGCTGCGAGGGGACCCGTCGCCTCGGTATCGCATCCGTTGGGATGACGGCCACGAGAGCATCTACACCCCGGCAAGCGGCGCCCTCCGAGCCGAACAACGCCCAAAGCGGCAACGGCGAGCATCATCGCCGAAACGCAAACCGAGCTGAGACGCGACGAACCACCCGCGTCCGGCAAGCTGACAGCTGTCGCCGCGCGCGCAGCCGATTCCCCGATCGGGGACCGGAAGAGACGAAGCCGACGTGATCGGGTGCCCGTTGGTGGAGAAGCCGACGCTGGCGGGTACGAGGACCGCCCCGACATGGGTGGCGTGCCCATGTTGGTCGGTTCGAGGGCCTGCCGGCACGCGGCTGTCTCACGGGCGCCGGCGGTGATCTCCGGACAACGGATTCAGGGCATGGCCCTGTGGCCTGTCCGTGCCGTTTCGCGCGGGCGCTCCAGCAGCTGCCGTTGCTGAGCGTAATCGACGGATTGTCGCTGTGGACCGGGATTGTGAGCGCGTCGGGGCTTTGGCGGTCCGGCCGGTTCAGCCACCGGCGTGAGCGGCCATGACGTCGGTGACATCCGTCTCCCACGTCGCGGCCGGAGCCAAGCCAGTCCTATCGAGCAGCGCGGGAAGCGGGGCGTCGGGAATCAGCTCGGCCTGCTCGCGGGTGTTGCTCGCGGTCGATGCCGAGCGCGTGGGTCGTCTCGTGGGTCGGGGTGCGCGGCTCATGATTCGCTGGCGAGTTCGCGTCGAAACCGATCCGTCTTCATCCGGTGCTTCGCACCTGGGGTGGCGACTGGGCGCTTGTTCACGCAGGCCTATCTCGTGGCGCTCTCCCGGCGTCGCGGAGTCAGGCTGTCGCGAGCCGCTGGCGCCAACCTGTGATGCTGTTGTGACCGTCGTGTGAACGAGAGAATGGAGTTGATGCCTTGGCGGGCTTTGCAACCCCGGTCGAGCCGATCGAGCCGATCCCAGAGGCGTCCTCTGCGGAGCGGGTTGTCGCCGACGTGCTGGCGATCGGCGCGTCGGGTGCGGTCGCCGCGCGCGTCCGCGCTTCGGTTCCGTTGTGGTTTCACACGTTCGCGCTCGCGCCCGGGGTCTACACGCCGGGGATCGCGCGCGACCACGGCTATCGCCTTGCGGTGCTCGGCGCGGATCGGTTTACGGGCCGTAGCGTGCTCGACGTCGGCGCGTTCGATGGGTTTTACAGTTTCCTCGCGGAGGCCCGTGGTGCGCGGCGTGTTGTCGCGGTCGACAATGAGCAATACGTCGAGTGGGTGCGTGCTCGCTTCGGCGTGACGCTTGAGGGCGGTGCTGGCTTTCGCGCGATCGCGGGGCTGGTCGGATCGCGGGTCGAGTACCGCCGGATGGACGCGCTGGACGTGCGCGAGCTCGGCGAGCGGTTTGACGTTGTGCTGTGCTTCGGGATCTTGCACCGCGTGACCGATCCGATCGCGCTGCTGCGGGCGCTCGGGGATGTGCTGGCGCCGGGTGGCGAGATCGTGCTCGAGACCTACGGCTCGCGCCTGGCGGCCGACGCCCCGGCGATCGAGGTTCACGAGCCGGGCGATGTGTATGCGGGCGATGACTTCGTCTACTGGGGCTTCTCACCGGAGGGTCTGCGGCGACTAGGGCGCATCGCCGGCCTTGACGAGCTCGAGGTCGTCGATCAGCTGGAGATCGACGGTCACCCGCGGATCCTCGCGCTGCTACGAGCGGCCGGCTGACCGCGCCCTTCCGCTCGCCGCTCAGGCCTCGAGCGATATGGCAGCAAGCTGGTGGTGCAGCGCGGCTGGTCGATCGGTGGTGATCGCGTCGACGCCGAGGGCAGCGACTCGCGCGGCCAGCGCGGCGTCGTTGACCGTCCCGGTCGTGACGCTGAGACCACCGAGCCGCAGGCGCTCGACTAGGCCCGAGTGCAGCGAACGAGCCCGTCCCGGTTTCGGGTATCAGGCGTTGGCCTCGCTGGCGTCGGTGCGAACGGCGCTCACTGTGGCGTCGGCGGCGCGCTCGGTGAGCACGTGGCGCTCGTCGTGGTCCACCCGCCAGCGGATTGGCCGCGAACCCTTTCTCGGGCGCGTGTACATGGGCTCGCGCCATCGATGCCGCGCGACCGAGAGAAGCGCTTCAGCTGGTGTGAGCGCGCGTGGGGCGCGGGGCGGCCTTCGCGGGCCTCGCTTTTCCGTCCCCGGACAGATGTGAAGGCGCCGTGGCGACCGAGCGCGCCGCGCCGGCCGCGGTCCGCGGCGGGGTGAGCTTGTACTTGGAGGCCTTCGCGGTCGCGACGACGGTCTCGGGCTTGATGCGGCTTGCCGCCCCGAGCTCCTTGCGCAGGCGGTGCACCGCGAGGCGAATGAGATCATTCTGCGTAACCGCGCCTTTGGTTGCCGCGGCACTCAGCCACTTCGCCTCGTCCTCGGCGATTCGGACAGATTTCGGGGTCAAGGTAGTGTCTGCCATCGAGTCCCTCTGTGGTGGTAGGTGGTAATGACCGGCTGCGGAGCGGTCCGCCGCTGCACTCCGGCGCGGCCGGCGCAACCGGGGCTGATCGTTGGGGGGACGACCTGTCCCGGGTGGCCGACTGAACGGGTGGCTCAGCGAGTGACTGGTCGCGTCGCCTGGTTCGACGCGCGGTCGCCGAATCCTACGCACCACCCCACAGGGCGCACGACTCACGCGGGGCAGCGGTCACGGGGCGACTCGGCCGAACGATCGCCGCACGAGAACCCACGCGCCTCGTGGCGCGCCGGCCGGCGGACCCGCCAGTGGATACCGATCGGCCATCAGGCCGTCAGGATTGCCAGCACGGCGGCGCTTCGGTTCGAGGACATCTGAAGGCCGAAGGATGAGCGGACGTCGAGAACGTCCGACCGTCGCAATCGGCGTGCCAATCCCCCTCGGTCCGCCTGCGCGAGCGGGAGCGCGGTCGAGCAGTCGTGTCGCCGCGGACTGGCACGCGGTACCTCCCAGTCGAGCTGCGAGACGAGTTGTTGCGGGTCACGCGGCCGGGCCCGAGCCGGCTGTCAGCTCCTCCTTGGCGTGCTCGGGCTTGAAGAAGACCCGGTCGGCCACGACGGCGTTGACCGTCTCGTCAGGGCGTTCGACGATCAGCTCCGCACCGAGTTCGCTGTGCTCGACGGGCACCATCGCGTAGCCGATGTTCTTCTCGAGCCGCGGTGAAAAGCAGGCCGAGGTGACCTTGCCGATCAGCGCTCCGTCTTTTGTGACCGGGAAGAAGTCGGGCATTGAGCCGTCGCTATAGGCGCCCAGCCGCGCCCCGCCGAGCTCGACGCCGACGAGCTTGCGGGTGACACCGCGCGCTGCGGCCTCGCGCAGCGCCTCGCGGCCGATGAAGTCCTGCTCCTGCTCGAGCTCGACCATCCACTTGTAGGCGTAGCCGACCTCGTAGGGGTTTTCCTCGATCGTCATATCGCACCCGTGAGCGAGGATCCCTGCCTCGATCCGACGGATGTGGCACGGCCCGATCGGCGCAAGGCCGTACGGCTCGCCGGCCTGGATCACCGCGTCCCACAGCTTGACGCCGTCGCGGCTGGCGTCGCGGAGGTACAGCTCGTAGCCAAGCTCGCCCGAGTAGCCCGTGCGCGAAATCACCATCCGCATGCCTTCGAGCTCGCGCTCCACCAGGTGGTAGTAGGGCAGCTCGAGGATGTCGGCGCCGAACAGGTCGGTCATGACCTCCCTCGATTTCGGTCCCTGGATCTGGAGCGGGCCGACATCCGGCTCGGTGATCGTCACTCGCATCCCCGAGTGATACGCCACGCCCTTGGCCCACAGCAGCACGTCGCTGTCGGCGAGCGAGAGCCAGAAGTGGTTCTCCCCCAGTCGCAGCAGCACCGGGTCGTTGATGATCCCTCCGCGCTCGTCGGTAATAAACGCGTACTTGCACTGGCCTACCGCGCACCGCTCGAGGTTGCGCGGCGTGAGCAAATTTGTGAAGCGGAAGGCGTCCGGACCGCTGATCTCAACCTGACGCTCGGCCCCGCCGACGTCCCACACGGTCACTCCCTCGAGTAGCTGCCAGTACTCCTCGATCGGATCGCGGTACAGCCGCGGGTGGTAGTGGTGGTTATAGACGCTGTACAGCTGGACGCCATGACGGCGCGCCCCGTAGTAATAAGGGGACTTCTTGATCCGGGTGTACAGCAGAATCCCCGGATGAGGGTTGACCCGGCCGGCCATCGAGCCGTCTCCTTTCATCGAACGGGCGCTCCCGCCCTGCAGATCTTAGGGTGCGGCTCCCACCCGGGGATCACGAGAACCGACCTCGCCCCCTCACCAGGCCGCTCGATATCGGTGCGCTGAAGGAACCGTTTCTCGCGAAGCGCCACGGGGGTCCTCGGGGCGTAGCCCGAAGATCCTGCCCCGCGAACCGGGCGGGGGCGCCGTTTTGTTTTCGGCGGCTGGCGGTGGGCGTGACACGCTTATAGTCGGAGAACATCAGGAGGGAGATGCCAGGCATGACCGCCGCTACAACCACGCCCCTACAGAGCAAGTTCGGCCCCATCGTCGCTGACACCGCCGGAACGATCACCGTTCAGGAGGCAAGCGACGTCCTCGACTGCTCGCGCTTTCGCGTCTGCGAGCTGCTGAACGCGAACGCGGGGCGTGTGCCGGTAACCGACGTGCTGGCGCTCAAATCCTCCGTGCCCCCCAGCAAGCTTTAAAGCAATCCCCGCTGCCAAGCTCGCCCGCTAAATAGGCGCTGATGCCTGGCCGCCCCGCCCGCGGCGCAGCCAGACCTCAACCGGTCCGACACTACTCCAATCCCAACCGAATACAAGGGGTCCAAAAGACCGCGTTCGGGGTATGCTGGGAATGCGTTGACGTTGAGCCGTGCGGCCGTTTCACGCGCACAAGCTCAAACGCGGAGAACTCGGACCAGTGAGCAGCACAGACAGCAGGGCACGACGAGGTCGGCGATGAGCGACCCCGGGCCAGAGGATCGCGTCTCGCGGCCGCTCGTCGGTGGCAGGCTGCTGGCTGAGATCACCAACCGGATCGTCGCGTTCATGCGCGAGCACTATGGCCGCGGGCCGATCAAAGCCAAGACCTACGTGCTCGACAACCTGATCGTGTGCGTGCTTTCAGATGGGTTCACTGCGATCGAGCGCACGATGATGGAAGGCGGTGAACCAGACCGCGTGCTCGAGATGCGCCGCGACTTCCAACGGATGATGAAGAAGCGCTACAGCGAGATGATCGAGGAGCTCACCGGCCGCAAAGTGCTCGCGTTCCTCAGCCAAGCGCATGTCGAACCCGATCTCACGGTCGAGATGTTCCTGATGGACGGGCCGCTAGCCGGATTCGGCGCACTTGAGCTCGTCGACCCACCACCCAACAACCCCGGCACCGGCGACGACTAACCGCCGCCCCGGTGCGCGGACGCGCCGACGGCCCACTGAGGCCCCTCGCGCACGGAATCGACTACGCGCACCAAAATCGGCACAATCTCGCCGTCGTACGAGGACCTAAGGCCATCCAGCGACTATCCGCACTGACCGCCGTAGAGGAGAGCCTCGTCCTCGTGGACGACCCCGAGGACCTAGCCCCACCGCCACCCCGCGCCCGCGAGGTAGCACACGCCTCATCAGCGCCTCGAACCACAACGGCTTAGGACAGAATCGGCCCATGCGTCGCGTCCGCTCTGCCCCAAAACGAACACTCTGATCCAGCCGATCGTTGGTCGCGAGCGCCCTCATTTAGGGTGGACTGGGCAGCCTCGTGCCGCTCGCGGTGAGTACCGTCGACGCACGAGCAGGCTGTGCCACGTGGCACGCGTCGCGTCTGACTGGGTCGTCGATCCGCAGTGCGCGTCTGGCCTGCGGCCTCATCGTGCGTTCACCGCCACGAGCTGCTCGGCCAGATGGCGATACACGATGGCCGGTGAGCTGTCGGGATCGCTGACGGCGAGCGGCACCCGATCGGCGGCCGCCCGTGCGAACAGGGCCGAACGCGCCGGGATCCTCGCCGCCGGTGTCATGCCCTCACACTCGAGCGCCTCCTCGATCGTGCGGCTGCTGATCCGCCACGGCTGCCAGCGCGTCAGCACAGCGACCAGCTCGGGCTCCGTCGAGCCGAGACGCTCAGCGAGCCGCCCCAGCGTCCGACGCAGCTCCCGGATCCCATGAAGCGACGCCTCATCCTCGGCGCTGACCGGTGCGACGACACATTCGGTGACGACGAGCGCGTTGACCGTCAGCAGCCCGAGGTTCGGCGGCGTGTCGATCACGACGTCGTCGTAGTCACCGATCACAGGTTCGAGCGCGTCGCGCAGGAATCGCTCCCGACCAAGTTCGCCGACGAGGCTCATCTCGATCCCCGCGAGCGCCGGCGCGGCGGCGATGAAGTCGACGCCGTGCACGTCGCCGACGATCGCGTCCGCGGCGGCCGCACGGCCCGCGAGTACGTCGACGAGGCCGACGCCGAGCGATCGCTCCTCAACCCCAATTTGGCGGGTGAGCGCAAACTGCGGGTCGGCATCGACGAGGAGCATTCGGCGACCGTGGCGAGCCAGCAGCACGCCGAGGTTCGCGGCGGTCGTGGTCTTCCCAACGCCGCCCTTCTGGTT
This sequence comes from uncultured Solirubrobacterales bacterium, assembly GCA_963834675.1. GTDB lineage: Bacteria > Actinomycetota > Thermoleophilia > Solirubrobacterales > Solirubrobacteraceae > Palsa-465. The sequence goes on along the minus strand of CAWICS010000003.1, from coordinate 21,530 downwards.
GCTGATCGTGACAACAGTATCCTGCTGCCTCCTTCCGGTTGTTTGGGAACGTTGATCGGCTTGGCGCGTCGGCCGCAAGGGCACAAAGCTCCGGCTCGTCGGCGAAGCGCAGCTCGCGGCCGACAGAGGAAGCACGTGCCGCGAGGACACGGCCGAAGCGCTTGCGCGTCCAGCCGGCGGTCGCGGGCGGCGCAGCGAGGACGAGCTTGCGACCGCTGTCGATCGCGATCAGCTCGACGGGCTCGAGCCAGATGTCGAACGGACTCGCACCGAGCATGGCCTTGAGCAGTTCGCGGATCTGCTGCCAGTCGTGCCGATCCTCAGCGGTAGGGACTCCGAGGCCTCGACGGACGGCGTCGAGGTCGACGGGGAACACGCGCCGTCGCCGCCGGCCCCGGTCGGTAATGAAGGTCTCCTCGATCATCATCGAGCGAGCTGACCGCCCCCCTGCAAGGGGGGTTGGGGGGTCTTCTGGGATTCTGGGGTTCCCTTCCCGCGCGCGCGTTGGCTGCCGGGTTTTCTGCCGGGGTTACCGCCCCCCTTTTCGCCGGGTTTTCCGCCGGATGCCCGTCGAAAAGTGTCCCGTCCTGACCGCACTTTGCGCCCGAAAACTCGGGCACGACGGGACAGTTCTGCTCCGAAACCGTCCTGTCCTGACCCCCGTTTGGTCCGGAAACCCCGGTCAGAGCAGGACGGTTTCAGCAACGGCGATCCGGCCGCCGCCGCCATCACCACGCCCGAGTGAATTCGTCAGAGCGCCGCCGTCAGCGTTAATCTCGTCCGCCGTCGACCCGGGGACGGCGGCGAGCAGCGGACGCGCTCCCGCGGGCGGCGCAACGCGCCGTGGAGGCCGCCCGCCCCGCGGTGCCGCGGCCACCGAGCCGGGCGGACGGACCTCCCAGACGTTCGTGTTCCCGCGCCCGCACGCGCTATGGACCAAGATCAGCTCACCGGACTTGAGCAACTCCTTGCGCGCCCGACGGTAGGTGTGATCGTCCACCCCTGCCGCCGAGCAGAGCTCGACGCCTGACAGGTCCCGCACGACGCCGGACTCATCGGCGAGCGCGGCCATGGCCGCCAGCACTAGGCGGGCCGGCCCGCGGGCTGGGCAGCGCGACAGGACCGCCTCGAACAGCTCCGCGTTGATCTCCCCCTCCCACCACGGACCCTCCGCCACGAACGGCAGCGCAACGGTGCTCCCCCGCCCGCGACCGGATGCGGCCCTCTCGACGATCACCAGCCCGCGCCGGACGAGCCGGTCACGGTCGTACAGGTAGCGGCTGCGGCTCAGGCCCGCACGAGCGGCGGCTGCCCGGGCGCCCGGCCATGCACGGTTGTCCACACCGGCGAAACTGGCCAGCGAGAAGACCACCAGCCGCTCCCCGGAGGGCAGGTCGTCCCGGGCGAGCGCAGCGGCGATGGCGTCCCGGCTCACGGTCGCGCTCCCTCGCGGGGCCGATCACTCGGGAGCGAGCGGTCGCCGGCGGTAGCGAGCGCGGCAACGGCCGCAGCGAGGGATTCCGCCCCCGGCGGCGGTACACTGCGCAGCGAGCTTTCAACTTCTGCATGACCACGGATCGCCGGGCTGCCACCCGGCGCTTCGCGTTTAAGATCGACCATCACGGCGGCCCCCTCGGCCGGAGGTCGGCGCGTCGGGCTCGACGTCCCGCGGCTGCGCCACACAACCGATCCCGGCCGCCGACGAGCAGCGCTACTCGCTCCGGACTCATGTGATCCCCAGAACCGCCCGGCACCTCCACGTAAGAGGGGGCCAACCGCGATGATGCCGAGAACGGGTCACCCGCGGGCAGGATCGAGGGAACCAACCGCACTGCCGGGCGATTCGCCTCGACGACGGGGCCCATGGCGTAACGAAGTGGACGTTTCGTGGACGTGAGTTGCGCCCACGTTGCGCCAAATCGCTGCAGGAGATGCTGTCCCGCTCAGCTTTCCCCTGCAAATCGACGCAAGCCCTCTGTCGGACTCGAACCGACGTCCCCTTCCTTACCATGGAAGGACGAGGGTGTTTCGAGCGTTCACAGACGTTCACTGGCGGGCACGAAATGCCTGCAAATCGCTAGAAGTCTGAGTGAACAGACTTGGCGGCCGATATCCGGCCGAGGTGAAACTGTGGACGGAATGTGGACGGAAAACCAGTGATGCTGCATGGGCGTATTTCCAGGGCTGACCTTGGCCTGAGCCGGCTGATCGCCGCCGGCCCGCTGAGTCCGCCCGATGCCGGCTGAGCAGCGCAGCATCACATCGTCGGCGGGCCTTCTCCTCGCCGAGGGGGTCGGGGTGAGCGATCGCGCTCTGTGGCTCGATAAGTGGTGTCGGCCGTGTCGGGCGGCTCCGGGTGCGCGATGCCGGCTCCCGTGGGGCCGTCGAACAACCGCGAAGCCAGCGGCACTCCACATCGCGCGCGGATGGCGTGCGCGGCCGTGTCCGAAATGCGCGGCGGTCCCGGGCGAGTCCTGTCGGACGCCGTCCGGCCGCGAGGCATCGCGGATCCACGAGGCACGGCTCCGCCCGGGTCGATACGAGCTGCTCGCGCGCGACGACGTGTGGGGCGAGCTCGAGCGGCGTGGCGCGACGATCGCGGCGGTGCCGTTCAGCGGCCGCGGCGGGAGCGCCGAGCGGATCGTCCTGAGTCAAGTCCAGGGCGACGAGCTGGTCGACGTCGAGCGCTGGACCGGACGCGACGAGCTCTGCTACGCGCTCGAGGCGCCGATCTGGGACCGGTTCGGGTCGTTCGCCGGTCAGCCGCTCATCGTCGGGACCGTCATATGGACGGCGGCAGACCGGCGCGTCGTGATCGACGGGCGACGCGGTGACAAGTGCTTCGAGGAGCTCGTGTGAGCGGACTGGAGGCAGTCCCACCACGTCCCATCGGCTCTGGATCGGCGAGAGGACCCACCAGCCTCAGGAACGCGAAAGACCGGGCTGCCACCCGGTCTTCCATACGGCGCCCGATGCGGATACCGTAGCTCCGCAAGGCTCGGCCGCCGACCACGTTGCACGTGGCGCGCGGCTGGCAAGCGCGGCCGTGCCCGAAATGCAAGGGGGCCGCAGGAGAGCTGTGCCACACCCCTGCGGGGCGCGAGGCCTTGCGAATCCATGGCGCGCGACTTCGGCCTGGTCGACGGGAGCTGCTTTAGGGAAATGCTGACGCGCCGCAGGAGCGGATAGATCACCGACCGGTAGAACTGGCCGTCGTAGTTCATCGTGCGCCACGAGGCGCCTTGCGAAAGGAGATACCGGCCACCGTCGCGCGACGCGCTGGCACACGATCACCCGACGAGGACCGCATCCGCGAGCGAGGCGCCGAGTTGGCGGGCAGGTGGAAGCGCGCCGCATGACATCCCGCGTGGACGCGACGCTGTCGAGGCCGAGCTCAAGCTCGCATGCTTGACCAGCACAGTCTCAGCCGGTTCGGGGCAGCGCCGATAAGGGCGCACGATCTAACAATGCGCGTGAGATGAGCAGGCTGTTTCTCGCGGGCGCCTTCCAACCCCCCAGTTGCTGATTGTGGGCGGGCCTAAGGCGCGAGCACGATCCGTGCGGCGACCCGGCCGGCCTCGACATCAGCGATCGCCTCGTTTACCCGGAGGAGCGGTCGCGTCTCGCTTATCACGCGCGTCCTGCCGGCGCGGTGCAGCTCGAACACCTCGCGTAGATCTTTTCGAGTCCCGACGATCGAGCCCACGATCGTGATTCCGTTGAGCACGGTTTCGAAGATCGGGAGCTTGACCTCGTTGTCCGCCGGCAGCGCGACGAACACCAGCTTGCCACCGCGCCGCAGGGACTGGTAGGCCTGCTCGAACGCTCGGGGAGAGACGGCGAGCGCGATTGCCTGGTCGACGCCGCCGAGCCGCTGGATCGCCTCGACTGGGTCTTCCTTCTTGGCATTGACGGTGAACTCGGCGCCGAGCTCGCGCGCGAGCTCGAGCTTCTCGTCGATCACGTCGACCGCGACGACACGTCCTCCCGCGATCGCCGCGTACTGGATCGCGAGGTGTCCGAGGCCGCCGACGCCGAATACGGCTACGAAATCGGAGGAGCGGGTGCCCGCGACCTTGACCGCTTTGTAGGTGGTCACGCCGGCGCAGGTGAGCGGCGCGGCGTCGAACGGGTCGATGCCCGCCGGGACCTTTACGACGTAGCGGGCGTAGGCGGTGGCGTACTCGCCGAAGGCGCCGTTGATCGTGTAGCCCATCATCTCCTGCTCGTGGCACAGAGTCTCCCAGCCGTCCACGCAGTAGTTGCAGCATCCGCACGCGTAGCCGAGCCAGGGCATCGCGACGCGGTCACCGACGGCGACCTTGTGAGTGCGGTCACCGACGGCGCGCTCGCCCACCGCGAGCTCGGTGACGATGCCGACGCCCTCGTGGCCGGGGATGAACGGCGGCGACGGCTTGACCGGCCAGTCGCCGTTCGCAGCGTGGATGTCGGTGTGGCACAGGCCGCACGCCTCGACCTTCACGCGCACCTGTCCCGGAAGGAGTTCCGGCATCGAGACCTGCTCGACGGTGAGTGGGCTGCCGAAGTCATGGACGACCGCGGCGCGGTAGGTAGTGGGTGGGGCCTCCGCGGTTTGGGGCTGGGGGGGTGCAATGGTGGCCATGGTCTGGCACTCCTTGTGGGTTGTCGGCGACCGTTAGGTCGTTCTAGGTTTGGTGGGGCGGCGCGGGGTTCTACACGCGCCACCCTCCATCACGGTGTGCGGGAGATGAAATGGAAGCCCTCCAGTCCCTCGAGCGAGATGCCGTCGGCGGCCCCGGGGCGCGACATCTGACGAACGCGGGCGTGGCTCAGTGCTGGTACTGGTCCGCGTCGACGGAGAACGGCGCCCCCAATCTCGCCGAGCGTACGTCGTGGATCCGGACGTACCACCGGGGGAACGCCCGCTGGCCCGTTGTCGCGCGTGATCACATCTTGGGGCCGAACTCGAAGCGTCACGGTACGCAGGCTCACGCGCTCGAGCCCCTCAAGGAACCGAACCAGCAGGACCTCTCCAGGTCCTCTCCGCTGATCGCAGGCGTGGCGCAGCGCCGCGCGGTGCACCGCGACCGGCTTAACAGTCACATCGATTCGACCGAACTGACCGGGCGCTTGCGTAAGACGATGCATGGATCCGGCTCCTGACGCATTTGTTAGCGCGATGACCGCTCAGGTCTCGCATACGCCGGCCGAGTATCAGAGCCGGAACAGCATTGCCCGCCGAAGGTTGAGGCGAAGCCGAAACCGATGCTACTCCGTCCGCGACATCGGTCAAGACCGCATGCAGGTCGCCCTCAGCACGCAGCAGGCATCCAACCGGATCCTCGGCAGGGCACGTACGCGCGCGCAGGCAATGCAGGTCTCGCCTCACGGCGCATCCGTCCCTGGCCAGAAGAGAATCCGCCACCGGACGCCCGATCCGCGAGCCTTGACCCGCGTGCGCGGCGTCGCTCGGGGCATCACCGGCGACCTATGTCATTGGGCCGCCGGATACGGCGACTCTACGACGCGTGGTGGTTGGTGAAGATCGCCGCCATCGAGAGGACCATATCCGTCCGCGGATCGGACGCTAACCGGGCGGCGACGCGGTCTGGTTTCGGAGAAAACTGATTCGTCGGCGCGCCCCCAGACCGCGTGGACCGATCAGCCGGTGCCGCCAGCCGGCGAGGATGGAATCTCGGCTGTGGTGGATATGCGGGTCGTCTCTCTCGCCTCCGCCTGCAGCGCAGCCCAGCATCGCTCCCACTGGCCCTCGCGTGGCGTGACCCACGCCACCCGGCGCAGTAGCGCCGCAACGCGGCGCTCTGCCTCGATGGCCGCGAGGACGTCTTTGCGACGGCTCTCGTACGCGTCGCGGTGGACCCACTCGACCTCGCGCCAGACGCAAATTCCCAAGCAGGGCTGCGGTGCATCGATTCCCCCGCACTCAGCGCACCACCACGTGGTCGCTGCCTCCGCCGGCTCTCGCACGTCGATCCCGGGCTCGTCGACGATCGCCCCCGAGCGGAGTGCGTCGCGCGCGTCTGCCCGCACGGCCCGGTATCTGGCTTCCCACTCCCCACTCTGCGGCTGATCGCCGAGCAGCTCCTCGACCACCGAACGCAACGCTTCGGTGCGCGCACGTGTGGCCTGTTCAGCTGCGATCAGCGCGTCATAGACGGCCGCGCGCACCAAATCGAGCCGCTGCTCGGAGCAGTCGGACTCGCAGGTTGCGAACCGGCTCATCGCCCCGCAGCCGATGCAAGTCGGTACGGAGAGACGAGTCGGTGCGCCCACTGCCGGCGTGCGAGCTCGAGCGCTACCGACCGCCGGCCGCGGTGCCTGGCCGGCTCAGCTCGACGCCGGGATCCCGCTGCACAGGCGAGCGTTCCAACCAGATCAGGACGGCCAGGCACAGCACCGCGACCACCGCGAGGAGTACGAACCCGAGGGCGTAGCTGCCGGTCAGGCTCTTGACGAGCGCCATCACCAGGGGCGGGAAGAACCCGCCGAGGCCGCCAGCGGCGCCGACGACTCCGGTGACCGCCCCGACCTCGGCGGGGAACCATTGCGCGACCAGCTTGAACACGGCGCCGGTACCGAGCCCGAGCGCGACCGCAACGGTTAGGCAGCAGATCGTGAGCGGCACGATGTGCTTGTAGGTGGCAGCCAGGATTGCCGCGAGCACGATCGTGGCCCCATGATCGTCGAGGCTCTCACCCGCCGGGAGCTCTAGGACGATCGCCCGGGCATCGTCCGTGGTCGAGAGGATCTCGAGCGAACGGGAACCGAGCCGCAACGACCTGATGTCCCAACTGTTCATCGCCCGCCGCTCACTCTCGGGACACTCCTAGCCATCTCCTAGAGCTTTTCATAGATCGCGTCGCAAAAGTCGCTCGGATGGACTCACGGGTCGCGAAGGCGCGCTCACGCCGAAGTGAGCCCGTCGACCTCCACGAGGCAGCCGGCCAAGTCGGGATTCTCAGGCACGAACCTCGTGAGCTGGGCGGAGGGGTCGAGTTCGTCCAGCAGGCCACGGGTGATGCCCTGATGAAGCGCGCACACCACCGGCTGGTTCTCCCACACCGCCTCGCGGTAAGGACAGTTCCCCAGCGTGAACACCAGCCTTCCGATGTTCGTGCGCTCTCGCTGGGGAGCGAACCCGAGCACGGTGAGCATGCGTCCCATCGTCTCCTCGCCCCGAGGGGCTGCGTTGGAGAGCAGCTCCCGCCCGAGCTCCCTGCCTGCCCGCTCCACCTCGGCGATCCTTCCCGGGCGGGCGGGAATGCTCCGCGCCAGCCAGCGGGCGAGCTGCCGGTAGGCCCCGGGCGGCTCCCCGCTCGGAAGGGCATCGGGCGCGATCGACCAGCTGTCGCGCGGGCGCCCCCGGACCTGGGGCACTCGCTCGCGCGATACCAGCCCCGCGGCACGCAGACGCTCGAGCTGGACGCGCACGCCGCTGGGATGCAGCCCGAGTGTCCCCGCCAGCTCGTTCGTGCCGACAGGGCGGCCGAGGTTTGCCAGATGTGCGAACAAACGCGCGCGCGTCGGCTGGGCCAGCACGTCACCCGAGCCGTCGGGCACTCCAGATCGCACGGCGGCAAGTTTCTCATACCTCTGGCTCCGCCGAGCAGGCGCCTGCGATATTTTCCTAGTCCGGCTCGCAAAATTATTCGTCCGAGAACCTCCGTCTATGGCTTACGTGATCGCAGAACCCTGCATCGGCACGAAGGACAACTCCTGCGTCGAGGTCTGCCCGGTCGACTGCATCCACCCCACCCCCGACGAGCCAGGCTACGACTCGACCGAGATGCTCTACATCGACGCGGAGGAGTGCATCGACTGCGACGCCTGCGTCGAGGCCTGCCCCGTCGACGCGATTTTCGCCGAGGATCAACTGCCCGAGGAATGGCAGCGCTTCACGGAGATCAACGCCGCCTACTACCGCGACCGTGCAGCCTGACCAGAACCGCGTCGGACACACCGGCGAATAGCTGATCGCCGCCGAGCGGAGTGTCCCATGGCCGCTATAGCGGCCTTCTTCATCCCCCGGGTCGGGTTCGCGCGCGAGGCGAAGGGCGAGGGCCCGATTAGCGAAAGGCCTGTCCAATCTCGCGCTAAAATCGTTGCTCCCCTCGCATCGCGACTACCGTCCGTCACGTCATGACCCGACCAGGCGTCAAGCACACCACTCGGAGTCATGGCGACGTGCTCACGGCGATCTCGGACGGGATGGTCGCGCTGCTGAAGGAGTATTACGGCCGCGGGCCGACGCGAACGAAGTCCTACTACGAGGATGACCTCGTGGTATGCGTGCTGCGCGGCGGCTTCTCGCGGGTAGAGCAGACGCTCCTAGAGGGCGGCCGCGGTCCCGCAGTCATCCAGCAACGGATGGAGTTCCAGGAGCTGATGCGTGAGCGTTTCGAGGCGGTGATCGAGCACGCAACCGGCCGGCGGGTCATCGGTTTCATGAGCGGAAACCAGCAGCACCCCGACATGATGTGCGAGGTGTTCATCCTCGCGCCCACCGACCTCGTCGACGCGCACGAGCTTCCCAGGGGCGGGCCGCCCGGCGCGGCCTGACTCCCGCGTAGCGCCCCTGCGGGGACGTGGGACATCGGGAGCCCCTTCGTGCCCCTCTCACGGTCGCGAGTGCGTGGTGAGCGGCTCTGCTTGAAGGCCGCCGATGTCATCCTTACCCGACTGTGGCCAAGCCGGCTCGTGAGGAGCCGGGCCGGCCCCGGCGCGCCGCTCAACTTCCGTGCCCGAGAGCGCCCCCGTCGCCTGGGCGCGGATGATCGCGTCGAGTTGAGCTCCGAACAGAAATGCCGTCGTCGAGACGTAGAGATAGGCCATCGCGACGATCACCGACGCGAGGCTCCCAAACGCGGAACCGTACGCAGCCACCTCTGTCAGGTAGAAGTAGAACCCGACCGAGACGATCACCCACCAAGCGGTCACGATCGCCGTGCCGAGGCTTACCCACGGGAGCGGCTGAGAGATCGCCGGCGCGATCCGGACCAACAGCCCGACCGCGAGCGCAAGGAAGCCCACCCCCAGCGCCCATCGGGCGACAAAAGCAAACACGTCCCAGACCGCGCCGGAATGACCAACCGCGAAGAACGGCGCGAGCACCAGGCACAGCGCCGAGGCGATGAAGCAGGCTCCCGTCGCGATCGAGAGTGCGAACGAGATCAAATAACGCCGGAGGAACGGCCGCTCCGTGGCTGCGCCGTAGATGCGAGCGAACGCTCCCATCACCGCTCGCACCGCCCCGGACACCTGCCACAGCGCGAGCCCGCCCCCTACCGTGGCCCACAGCAGCTGCCTGCCCGTGAAGACCTTGTTGACCGCGCTCGTGATCACGCTGTAGACAGCCGTCGAGACGTGCGCACGGATCTCGGGAGAAACGTGGGTTCGCCACACGTCGTTCAAGTGCAGGAGCCCTGCTAGCGCGAGTACGGACATTGCAAACGGCACGATGGCCGTCAGAATCTGAAACGAGATCGCGCTCGAGTACGTCAGCAGGTCGTGCTGCTTGAAACCGTCGAGCAGTGCGTTCCGAAGCTCGCGCGCTCGCAACCCGACCTGTAGGCCACGCCCGAACGAGCGAGCCGCACCGCCGGGGGGCGGCCGCGCCGATGCAATCCTCCGTGATCTCATCGACGGCCGCCTGATTCTCCGCGTTTGGCCTGCTGGCGTGTCGGGCTGACGCCGATCACGTCCCAAGCGAGGTGGCAGCGTTCAAGCGTGAAGATCAGCCAAGCGCCGGGATCGAGCTGCCATCGGCTCAGTCCGTGTCGCGCGGAGGTAGGGAAGGCGTGGTGGTTGTTGTGCCACGCTTCGCCGAAGGCGAGCGGCGCGAGCCAGGCGAGATTCCGGGACTGATCGCTTGTGGCGAACGGTCGCCGACCGAAGGAATGGCAGAGCGAGTTGATGCTGAAGGTCGCATGATGCAGGAGGAAGATGCGGACTCCTCCCCCCCACAAGAGTGCCGTGAGCCCGCCCACCACTGATCCGGTCAGCGCAACACCGAGGCCGAAGGGGATCGTCAGTCCGACCAGCACCCAGAGGGGGAAGGTGTGGCTGATGAGCCGAAGGTCGCGGTCGGCGAGGAGATCCTTGGCGTAGCGGGCGGGGTTGGCCATGTCCTTGCCGCGGAGCATCCAGCCGACGTGCGCGTGGCCAAGGCCACGGAGGGCGCCCCGCCATCCCGGCGCGTGGTCGAGGTGGGGGCTGTGCGGGTCGCCCTCATGGTCCGAGAAGCGATGGTGCTTGCGGTGGGTGGCGACCCACTCGATCACTGGCCCTTCGACGGCCATCGAGCCGAGCACGGCCAGCACCGCTCGCACCGGGCGCGTCGTCTTGAAGCTGCGGTGCGTGAACAGCCGGTGATAGCCGACTGTAATGCCCAGCCCGGTGCACGTGTAGGTGATCGCGAGAACGAGCAGGTCCTGCCAATGCAGGGCGCCGCCCCACGCCAGCCATCCTCCCGCCGCGAGCGCGGCAGGCGGTGCCGCGAACACTATGGTCCGCACGATGCGATCGGCTGTCTCGTTCTCGATCGCGACCATTTCCGAAGCTCTCGCCAAGCCGGCAGTGGCACCGCGCGCTCGCGGGGGACCGTCGTCGCGGCGGTCTGATGAATCGGGAAGAGCCTGCTCGGCGGGCATGCCGACCTCCGGGTTGATAAAGCCTCGGAAGTCAGGTCACGCTGCCCACCCGTCCGATCGGACGAACCTCACGATGGATGCCCTCCGTGGTCAATCATACGCGCGTGTCAATCGAGTGGGATGACGGTAAGGCCCGGAGTGGGATGACGATAAGGCCCGCGCTCGCGGGCCTTCTCGCTGACGACGCGTGCTTCGAGTCGCCCCGATAGCGTTCGTCTGCTTGACCCGCTGAGTAGTCTGAGGTCGGAGGGCTTCCGTCGTACGTCGGCCCAGTGCGGGCGGGCGGCTCGACCTGACTTCTGAGGTTTCATCAAACCCTGGAGGTCGACGTGTCGAACGGTCCTTGCCGTTCCCTGGTTGACGCAGGGCTGCGCGCCGTGACCCAGCTCCCCGATCTCAAGCTCGTCCCGCTTACCGTCGGCCACCCGGTCGCGGCCGAATGCGGGCTCGACGTGAGGTCGGTTCGTCGGCGACTCGTGTTGAGCGTGATTGGTGCTGTGGCGGTCACCGGGGCGCTGGGGTTCGCGTTGGCCGGACGGCGAGGGCAGTTCACCGTTGCGCTCGGTACCGCTCCGGCCTCACTCCTCGGGCTCGCCGCCGCACTGCAGGTCACCGCGCTGCTCGCCCGCAGCGAGGCTTGGCACGTCTGCGTGAGTGCAGCCGGCGGAACCGTCTCCCGGCGTCTGCTGTTCCGCGCTGCCGGCGTCGGCTACCTAGCCAGCGTACTGAACGGCTCGCTCGGGATGGCAACGCGTATCGCGTCGCTGCGCCGTATCGCCCCGGACACCTCGCCCACCATCTCGGCACTCGTGACTGCCGAGGTTCCCATCATCACCGTTGAGGTCGCGCTCGCCGCGATCTTCTCGGTCACGCTGATCGCACCGCTCGGTGTTCCTTGGTGGTCCCCCCTGATCGCCGTCGCGATCATGACCGCCGTCGCGGCGGCTCTCCGGCGGCTGTCCGAGCACCATCGAACGGGACTCTGGGCTGGGCTGGCCATTTTGCGCAACCACGGTCGCGGCCGCATGATCGCGTTCACGCTGTTGGCCGTGTCCGCCCAGATCGCGCGCAACTGGCTGATGCTGCACGCAGTGGGCGTGAACGTCTCGGTCTTTGGCGCCATGGCCTTGTTGATCGCGATGTTCACCCTCGGCCAACTACCGATCGGACCGAGTATCGGACCTGCCGCGGCAGTGCTGATCCTTGGCACTCACGGCGTCGCGGTCACGGCCGCCGCCGGCGTGCCCCTGGCCGTCACCGGCACGATTGGCTCGCTCTGCTACGCGGCTTGAGCCATCACCGACAGGATCGTCGCCGGGCGACTCGGCGTGAGTCCAGACGTTGTGGAGGCGCCAGTCACCGTGACACCCACCTCAGCTTGACCCGAGGAGCCTATGCAGTGCTTTGCACTGCTGGCCATCCCCAAGGCGAAGGAGCACGTCGTTCGCCAATGCCCGCATCTCGGTCTCGGCGTGGCGCGAATGTGCGGCGAAAGCCAGTTCGCCCATGGGGGGGCGCAGCGTGTGCGCCCAGTAACGGATCGCGATCGGAGTAAGCAATCGGCTGTGCAGAACGGCGAGGTTCCTCGGCCCGCCCCGGACATGATCAGCGCGTAGCGCTCGGAACCCCTCGCTGATGGCCTGACACATCAGCTCGAGCTCAGACCGGTCACTCGCGAGACTAGAGGCTCCAGTACTGTCCGAACTGCGCGGCGGCGCGACTCGTCAGGATCGGATCGGGCGCGATCGACTCGGTCTCGCCGACCCCGCTGAGCGCCGTGAGCATCGCGATCACGCCGTCCGCCAGCGCGCCGAGGTCGTAGCCCCCCTCGAGTACTGCGCCGACCGGTGCCCCCAGGCTGGCGGCAACGTCGCGAACCTGGCACCCCATTTGCGCGAAGTCGGAGCTCTCGAGCATGCAGCCGCCCATCGGATCGAGGCGATGCGCGTCGAAGCCTGCGGAGATGAGAACCAGCTGCGGTCGGAACTCGAACGCCGCGGGCAGGATGATGTACTCGAGAAGCGAAAGCCAGACTTCCCCGTCGGACCCCGCATATACCGGGAGGTTGATCGTGTGCCCCTCGCCCACTCCGGAGCCCGGATCGGTCAGCCGCCCGGTGCCAGGATATATCCCCCTCTGGTGGATGCTTGCGAACAGCACGTCCGACCGGTGTCGAAAGATCTCTGCCGTTCCATTGCCGTGATGCACGTCCCAGTCGAGGACGAACACGCGCTCCAACCCGTGGTCGACGATGGCTGACTCGGCGGCGATCGCCACGTTGTTGAACAGGCAGAACCCCATCGCCCGGTCGCACTCGGCATGGTGTCCAGCCGGTCGAAGACCGCTGAAGCCGAGTCTCGCATCTCCATTCAGCAGCCGCTCGACCATCTGACAAGCGCCGCCGGCCGCGTACAGCGCGGCGCGGAATGACGCCTCGCCGACGAACGTGTCTGCGTCGACCGGACCACCGCCGGACATGGCCAGCTTGCGGATTGCTTCGACGAGAGCCGTGCTGTGAACCCGCTCGAGCGCGGCGTCGGTGACCACTGGGGCGTCGACCACGTCGAATCCCAGCCAGTCAAGTGAAGCCATTTCGTGTTCGATCGCGACGATCCGCTCCGGAGTGTCGGGATGCGCAGGCAGGTACTCGCGCGGATCGTGCTCGAGGGACGAGGCGTGGCGAAAATAGAGACCGATTCCCATCGGATCAGCGCCGGTCGTATGCCGCCCTCGCTCTACTGGTTGGCTGCATTGTGGATGATCGGGGCCTGCCCTTGACCGCCGCCGACGGACACCGGCGTACGTAGGGCGGCGCTGACGATCACGGCATTTTCCATCTCAGCCTCCTCGGATGAGGGGACACCTGACCCCGGGGCCCCTTGGGGCGCAGCATACGCTCCGTCTTTGACTCCGCCGCGGCGAAGCCCGTCGCGCCTTCTGCGCTCACCCCATCGCCTGTACGGCGGCGCCTACGGTCGCTTCGGAAGCAACGCGTGGCCGTCGACGACGGCAGTGGCGACGTCGACGAGCTTGCGGTTGGCGGTGCGCGAGTGGTCGCGCAGCATCTCGAACGCGCTCGATTCGTCGACGGAGTGGCGTTCCATGAGGATGCCCTTGGCGCGCTCGGTGAGGGCACGACGCCCGAATGCGCCCTCGAGGTCGTGGTACTCGGCGAAGCGGCGCAGGACGATGTCGATCGAGCTCTGCCAGTCGCCAGTGTCGGCGTCGGTGATGTAGGCGAACACGCCCCGCTTCGACGCCTCCTTGACGAAGGCAGGATCGGGCGCGTGGAGGAGGACTATCACCGGGCACGCGGCCTCGCGCACGATTTTTTCGATTAGGCCGAGGGCGTGATCGGAGCTCGACCCGAGCCCGACCAGCGCCACATCGGGTCGCTCGCGGGCGGTCACGGCTCCCACGTCTGCGACCTCGATCTCGCGCGCGATCACCTCATGCCCCAGGGCCGTGACGATCGGCGCTACGAGCGCGAGTCGATCCTTGCGTTCGTTGGCAATCAACACGCGCAGATGCTCTGTCTCGCGGTAGTTCATGAACGACTCCAGCCAAGGCGATTGTAACTTCGCGGCACCGACTCTTGGGTCTGTCGAGCGCCTTGCTCTGAGGTGTATGGTGATTCCTCGTCCGCCTCAGAGTCCGGCGGGCGATCTACGGCTCGAACTCTCGGCCAGCGTGGCGTATGGATCTCAGAGCAGCCCACGCCGAATGCCAGCCTCGGGAGCCGAGATGACCATTTCCACACCGCGCCCGGGCCGCCAGGCAGGCGGAAACCAAGCTTGGCGTCCGCACGGCCGCCGAGGCCGTCGCCCGAGCGCTTCGCGAGAGCGCATAGACGCCCGCGAGCCTCACGACGAGAACCCTGCATGCTGGTGTTGCGGTGCGGCCAACTTGGCACTCAGCAGCGGTGCCGGTAGCTTGACCGGGGGAGTAAGATAGGAGTTTGAGGGCATCCATTGTGAGGTCCGTCCCGAAGGGGGCGGGCAACATGATCTGACTTCTGAGGTTCTACTAAACCCCGGAGGTCGCTGTGCCCCACCCATCTGTTTCTTCCGGCTCGCAGAATGAGCCGTTTGACGTGCTTGTCGTCGGGGGTGGCGTTGCGGCGCTCGAGGCGGCGCTCGCGTTGCGTGACCTCGGCGGCGATCGGATCGCGACGACGATGATCGCGCCGGACCCGGAGTATGTGTACCGGCCGATGACGGTGCGCGAGCCGTTCGGTTACGCGGTGGCCCGGAGGTATCCGCTCGAGGAGATCGCGCGAGACATCGGTGTCGAGCTGCGCGTCGACAGCTTCAAGTGGCTGGAGGGGGAGCGGTGCGTTGTGCATACCGAGGCGGGCGAGGAGCTCTCCTATGACGCGCTTCTGCTCGCGCTGGGTGCGCGCATGGATGACCGCTTCGAGCATGCGGTGACGATCGACGACGCGCGGCTGGATGAGCTGCTCCACGGGCTGATCCAGGACATCGAGGGCGGCTATGTGCGCAGTCTCGCGTTCATCGGCCCCGGACGGATCGGGTGGCCGCTGCCGATCTACGAGCTTGCCCTGATGGCAGCCGCGCGCGCTAAGGGCATGAACATTGAGCTGTCGATCACGATCGCCACGCCCGAGGACGCGCCGCTGGCGATCTTCGGCCAGATGGCCAGCGACGCGGTCGGGCAGCTGCTCGAGGACAACGGGATCTCGACGATCACCTCGGCCTACTGCGAGGTCCACGAGCCGGGCTGGGTCGCGATCAACCCAGGCGAGCGGCACCTGCACGCTGATCGAATCGTCGCGATGCCCGAGCTCCACGGCCCGTCCGCGCCCGGTGTGCCCGGTGGTTCGGTCGGCGGGTTCATCCCGATCGACGTTCACTGCAAGGTGCCCGGCATCGACCGCGTCTGGGCCGCGGGCGACGCGACCGATTTCGCGATCAAGCACGGCGGCATCGCGGCGCAGCAGGCCGACGTCGCTGCGCAGTCGATCGCCGCGCTCGCGGGTGTCGCTGAGCCACCCGGACCGTTCAATCCCGTGATCCAAGGAGTCTTGCTGATCGGCGGCCGGCCGCGCTACCTGAGCGCGTATCTCACCGGCGGTCAAGGGTCGAACTCGCAGATCACCGAGACGCCGACGTGGTCGCCGGCGACCAAGATCGCCGCGAAGTACCTAGCGCCGTACCTCGAGGAACACGACCGTCTGGCCAGGAGCAGCGCATGATCGCCGCGATCGTCAATTTGAACCATCCGGCGAACACTGTGCATTGGCATTTCTTCTCGATGTCGGTGGCCAATGTCGTGGTGATCGTGCTCATGTTGATCGTGTTTGCGGTGGCGATCCTCGCGCCGTTCCCGGGGCATGGAGGAACGGCGCGATGAGCACCGTCAACGGAAAGTCGTCTGTGAGCCGTAAGTCGTGGACGGAGAGGGCGCGCGAGCGCGCCGTGGGGGCGTTGCCGCCGGAGAAGCTTTTGCCCGATCGTCAGCCGTCGTATATGTCGTCGTGGATCTATGTGTTCGGGGTGTTGACGCTCACGTCGCTGATCGTGATCATCGCGTCGGGTTCGATCCTTGCGTTGAAGGGGCCGGGGTGGTGGCATTTCACGGGTATCGGGCATTTCTTCAACAGCATCCACTTGTGGTCGGTGGAGCTGTTCTTCTTCTTCATGGTGATCCACCTGTGGGGCAAGTATTGGATGGCTGCGTGGCGGGGCGGCCGCGCGCGGGTGTGGATGAGCGGTGCGGTCGCGTTCGTGGTCGCGGTGCCATGTGCGCTGACCGGTTACGTCTCGCAGCAGAACTTCGACGCGCAGTGGATCTCGACGCAGGCGAAGGACGGGTTGAACGCGGCCGGGGTCGGCTCGTTCTTCAACGTCACGAACTTCGGCCAGATGTACAGCTACCACGTCTTCCTGCTGCCGCTCGCGGTCGTCGCGATCGTGATCGCCCACGTCCTGCTCGTGCGCAGGCACGGCATCGTGCCGCCGTTCGAGCTGACCGATCGGGGCGAGCCGACAGCCCAGGAGCCCGAGCACGCGCGAGTTCCAGAGCCAGACTCCGCTCCCGCGGGGGGGCGTGTGTCATGAGCCGCGAGAGCCGCCGACGCGAGGACGAAGCCGCCCGCGAGTGGAAAGGCGCCCACCGGCCCTACGACATCCTCAGAGAGGCGTCGATCGCACTCGGCGTGGTGCTCGCACTGTCCATCGTGCTGGCGATCGTGTTCTCCTCGCCCGACCTGAAGCCGAGCACCATCCAGTCGTGGTCGCGCGGTGACCCGGTCGACTTCGCGACCACCGCCACGACCGAGCTCGACGGCTCGAGCGGAACCGGCGGCTACGGCCCGCCCTACAACCACGCTGCCGACGGTCAGCACATCGCGTTCGTCTATCCGGCGAAGTGGCTCGGGGTGAGCCACCCGATCGACACCGCTGAGGACTTCGTGCTCGCGCCACTGCGCTCGATCACCGGCCAGCCCGCGCTGCAGACCGCCGTCTCCACCTATGAGCGCGCCCCCGCGAGCACCCAGACGGGCTGGACCAGCGCGTACGAGAAAGCGCTCGGCAACGCAACCGCCAACCCGGACGGGTCGATCAAGGTCAAACCCGGCAACTACGGGCCCCTCCCGGTGATGATGAGCTCGCTGCTCACCTTCGCCCAAAGCGGCGGGCTCGACGGCGCGCTGCTGACCAGCAAGCAGTTCTACCAGACCGACTACACCAACCCCCTGCTGTTCATGGCCGACGGTGCAGTACTCGAAACTCGCGCCGCGCAACAACACCTGCTCGGCACCCAGTGGGGAATGATGAACGAGACCGGCAGCTACCCCGGGCAGTCATGGCTGTGGCTCTACACCTTCTGGTACCAGATCAAGCCGTTCTCGACCTCCGCCAACGCCGACATCCTCGTGATGGCCGTAATGGGAATCCTGACCCTCGCCTTCATCCTGATCCCCTTCATCCCCGGAGTCCGCGACCTCCCACGCAGAATCCCGATCTACAAGCTGATCTGGCGCGAGCATTACCGCACCCAGCAAGCAGGCGGCGCCTACTAGTGGGTCGACCGGAAACGTTTTGCCCGGAAGGCCGGAGGCCGGGGGCCGTCAGGCGAGGACGCAGGATCCGTGGCGTAGCAGCGCTACACGAGGATCCGAGGACAAAGCCTGGCGGTCATCCGGGCCGGCATTACGGGTGAAACGTTGACGGGAGACCCACTAGCATGAGCGAAACGACCAACCCCCCTCGCAACGGCGCGCTCGCCGGCACGGCCCCCTCGGCAGGGTCCCCACGTCCCGTGACCGAGATGCTCGAGCTCGATCGCCCGGAGTGCTTCCGCCTGCTCGAAGCAACCGGCGTCGGCAGGATCGCGGTCAGCGTCACCGAATGGGACCACCCGGTCATTCGCCCTGTCAACTACGTGTTTGACGCGCCCTCGCAATCGGTGCTGATTCGCTCGCGGCTTGGATCAAAGCTGCATGCCGTTCTGCGCTCGGCGACGGCGGCGTTCGAGATCGACGGCACCGATCCAGCGGGGCGCGTCGGGTGGAGCGTGATCATCACCGGCGGCTGCGAGGAGATCACGAACCTAGCCGAGCTGCGGCGAATCGACAGTCTCGGACTCGAGCCGTGGCCGCCCGGCGATCAAGGCCACTGCATCCGCATCCGCGCGAGCACCGTCTCGGGCAGACGCATCGCGCTCGTAACGAGTTGAGATGACAGCGCCGGCTAAAGCGCCGGCCGCCGTCAGTCGCGCTCGAGCAGCATCGCGATGCCCTGGCCGCCGCCGATGCACAGGGTAACCAGCCCCAGCTTGTGGTTCTGGCGTTCCATCTCGCCCAGGATCTTGGTGGTGAGGATCACGCCCGTGGCACCGATCGGGTGGCCGAGGGCGATCGCTCCACCGTTGGGGTTGACCTTCGCGGGGTCGAGGTCGAGATCCTTGAGCACCGCGAGCGATTGGGCGGCAAACGCCTCGTTGAGCTCGATCACGTCCACGTCATCAACCGTCCGGCCGGCCCGCTCGAGTGCCTTGCGCACGGCGGGGACGGGGCCGATTCCCATCGTCTTGGGCTCCACGCCGCACACCGCGTAGGAGAGGATGCGGGCCCGCACCGGCGCGCTCAGCTCCTGCGCCCGGCTTGACGACATGACCACGACTGCGGCGGCCGCGTCGTTGACGCCAGAGGCATTGCCGGCCGTAACTGTGCCGTCCTTCTTGAAAGCCGGCTTGAGCTTGGCGAACGTCTCCAGCGTGGCATCGCGCCGGAGGTGCTCATCAACCCTGAACTCGACACTCCCCTTACGTGCCTTGACCTCTATGGGTACTACCTCGTCGTCGAACAGCCCCGACTCAATCGCGACCTGAGCGCGGCGATGGGACTCGAGCGCGAACTCGTCCTGTGCCTCGCGTGAAACTCCGTGGGACTCGGCCACGTTCTCGGCCGTTACCCCCATGTGGATCTGATGGAAGGGATCGGTCAGGCACCCGACAACCGCGTCAACGAGCGACGCATCGCCCATTCGCGCCCCCCAGCGCGCGTTCTCCATCCAGTAGGCGCCCCTGCTCATCGACTCGGCACCACCTGCCAGCGCTACGTCGGCATCACCGGCCTGGATCGCCTGAGCGGCGGAGACGATCGCCTGCACACCGCTGCCACACAGGCGGTTGACCGTGAACGCCGGTGCCTCCTTGGGGATGCCGGCGCCGATGCCAACGACCCGGGCCATATACATATCCTCGGGGGCGGTGTGGATGACGTTGCCGAACACCACCTGCTCGACCTGCCCAGGCTCGAGGCCCGCGCGTTCGATGGCTACGCGCGCGACGGTGGCGCCGAGCTCGGTGGGCGGGACGTCACGCAGGCTGCGTCCGAAGGAGCCGATCGCGGTCCGGGCCGCCGAGGTGATCACAACACCAGTCACATGCTTCCTTTGGTCGTATTGGTGGCGCGCGTCACCACGTCTGGACGCGCTCGACTGGGCACCGGCGCTCGATTCGCAGTCGCATGTCGAGCACGACGCAGCCGCTTATCAGGCATCGGACGGGATTGAGGTCCGTCTCGACAACCTCCGGAACCTCCCGGAGCAGAAGGGCAAAGCGCAGCATGAGCTCGCGCAGCGCCTCACGATCGAGCACAGCGCTGCCGCGGAATCCGTCCAGCTCAGTCGCCACACCCTCGGCGGAGTCGATCAGCTCGTCGGCTTCGGCGTCCGTTGCCGGCAGCAGGCGGAACCCAGCTGTTCGGCCAAGGCCGGCCCGGCGACCGCCGAACCCGACCGCGAGCACCGGCCCCAGATCGGGATCGCTGATCGCCCCCACCAGCACGTCTGCCCCGCCGGGGGCGCACATGCGCTGGACGATTGCTCCGATCCATTCCCGCCCGGCGGCGCGCACTCGTCGTTCGAGCTCGCCCCAGCCGGATCTGACCGCCGACTCATCCTCCAACCCAAGCATCACAGCGTCGACGTCGCTCGCATGCGCGGGAGCCGCAAAGTCTGCCTTCAGCGCCACCGGAGCGCCGATTTCCGCCGCGACCGCAACCGCGCACTCGACATCGCGACAGTGATGCGAGGCGGCAACCGGGATCCCGTACGTGGCCAGCAACGCTTCCGCCTGACCGAGCGAAAGCCAGCCGCCTGCGGGTTCGCGATCAAGAAATGAAGAGATCACCGCACGCGCCGCCGGCCCGTCCAGGTCGCGATAGTGCGGGGGCTCTCCGAGTGGCCGTGACAGCCACTCACGACGTTCGGCGGCGCGAGCGAGCACGGCGGCACACGATTCGGGGAACAGGAAGTTCGGTACGCCCGAACCGGTGCGCGCGGGCAGCCGGCCGCCTGACCCCAGCACCGATGCCACCACGGGCTTGGGCTGCCCCGCCGAGGCCGCGGAAATCGCCTCCAGCACGGCCTCCGCGTCACCGTCATAGAACTCGACGTAGAACACCATCAGCGCATCGATGCCGGCATCGTCTAGCAGCTTGGGGACACGCGCCGAGTAGTCATCCGGTCCGGCGCTGATGCCCAAGACCACGGAATTCTGCCCCTCGTTCGTCTCACTCACTTCCAGCCCGCGCGCCGCGCACGCATCCGCGGCGATCGTGGCCACTCCCGCGGAGCTGCTCAGGATCCCCACCCGCCGCCCGGTCGGCAGCGGCTGGCGCTCGAAAAACTCCGCGGCATCGAACAGCTCCTCGCCACTGCGGAACCGGAGCACCCCGGCTTGGTACATCAGCGCGTCGACGGCCGCATCGCCACGCAGAGCCGCCGCCGTGTGCGAGCGCGCATCGTGGAGCACCCGCTCGGCCCGTCGCCGCCCCTTGACCACGAGGATCGGCTTACGGCGTGAAACGTGCCGAGCTATCCGCGTAAAGCGATCAGGACTGCCGAACGACTCCACGTACAGCACCACCGCGGCCGTGCACGCGTCCTGCTCCCAGCACTCGAGCAGATCGTTGGTCGAAACGTCGGCGCGGTTGCCGAGCGAGGCGAACATCGACACCCCCAGCTGCCGAGCCGCCGCATGACCGAGCAGCCCGATCCCAACCGCGCCGGATGGCGAGCAGATCGCCAGACCTCCGGCGCGCACTCTGGCGCCAGTGAACGTCGCATTGAGGCTGACCTCGGGAGCGGTGTTAAGCACCCCCAGGGAGCTCGGCCCGACCATCCGCAAGCCCCCACCCCGAACGATCTCGAGCAGCCGCTCCTCTCGGGCCGCGGACGCTTCACCACCTTCCTGCTCAGGACCAGCGGGGAGAACGAGCAGCGCTCGTGCTCCCGCCATGACCGCCTCGGCGGCGAACTCGAGGACCTCATCGCCGGCGGCGGCGATGATCACGAGCTCCGGAGCCACCTCGAGGTCGGCCAGGCTGCGGGCGGCCTGCATCGAGTG
>CAWICS010000002.1:0-361975 GCA_963834675.1 uncultured Solirubrobacterales bacterium | reverse complement strand
CATTGAAGTAGAAACCCTGGCCGACCGTCGGAATCGTAAATTTTGCCATGGCGGTCTTGCCCCCATGGGCTTCGACCGCCCGAATAGTCGCATCGATATCATTCACGCCAATCGTGCATTCAAAACCGATCATGCCTTTCCCGCTGACCGGCTGCTGCCGCTGCTGGAGCAGACCTCCGACTCCGGGATCCTGGTCATCGCCCGTCTGGATGAGATAAAAGTCAGGCGGCCCCCAGGGCTCGAACTTCCAGCCAAAGACCTGCTCGTAGAAGCGCCTGGCGCGCGGTACGTCGTCACAGTGGATCGAAGCGCGAGATGTTGTTCGGCATGCGGGAAGTATAAGGGAAATACCCGGCGACCGGCTTGCGCTACTTTGACAGAAAGTGTCGAGATCGCGCCATCATCAGAATCTTACCGTGGAGCAGGAGCAGTTCCTGGCCGTTCGCTCCCTGGCCACCGGTTATAGCACCGGATTCGTCATCGAGATCATACGCACAGCTGGCATCAGCTCTTGTTCGCTTTGAGCGGCGCAATGACCATGCGCGCGGGCCGTTACTCCTTGATGGTTCCCCCGGGCGCGCGGTGTTCATCCCCCAGGGTGCGCTCATACCATCCGGATGTGGGGGACAGTCGCGATGCGGTCCTTATACCTTTCGCCCGCGATCTGCTATTTGGGCAAGGGTGTGAGGTACTGGCGGTGACGCCTTTGTTGCGCGAACTGATTCTGCGCGTCATCGAACTCGCGGCGCTGGATTCGCGGATTGCTGCGCATCAGCGGCTGCTCGGAACCCTGATCGATGAAATCGGCGAGCAGATGCGCGGACGGCCAGGGCGCCGCTGACCATTCCCTTGCCTTCAGAACCTCGCGCTCTCAGTCTGGCTCATCATGTTCTCGACAATCCGCCCGGAAGCGAAAGTCTCGACCGCCTTGCGCGCCGTTACGGGATGGGCCGGCGCACTGCCGAGCGGCTATTTCACGCAGAGACGGGCATGAGCTTCGGGCTCTGGCGGCAGAAGGTTCAATGCTGGATTCGCTCCGCCTGCTCGCCGAAGAGACGTCGGTTACTGAGACGGCTCTCGCGGCCGGCTATTCGAGTGTCAGCGCGTTCATTGCGGCTTTCAAACGAACGTTCGGGTTTACGCCCGGCAAAATCGCCTGACGATTACTTCACCTTCTTCATCCATTTGAGGATGGGCCCGGAAACCGTCTTGTCCGGGGTGTCGATCGAGAACACCTCGGACATGTGGCTCTCGCCCTTTTCAAACAGCATCGTCGGGCAATGCGCCGGGCCTTCCTTGCACAGCTCGTCGTGCAGCGTCTGATTGAACGGGCTCATCTTTCCTCCACGCCGGGATCGAGTTCGGCCGAGGCCAGAAAGATCGCCACATTCGTCCTCTTGAATTCGGGCAAGCTCGAGCGGGCCAGCTGTGTCGCCGGGTCAATTTGAGGGCCGCGACCGCGCCCCGCCTCCGCCCGCCGCCGCGGCCGCAGGTGCTGCCGCACGACCCGGGCCGCAACGGCTCCATCAACCGCATATCGCGCCATCGCGCCGCGAGTCTGCCTGCTCCCGCAAGGACGTCGCCGCACGCCTGCTCGCGCCGGCCGAATGTCGCGCCGCCGCGCCCGTCCGCCGCTGCCCCTGCGGCTGCAGCGGCAGAATGTTAAACTGCCCCGACATGAAGATGGCGCCTTTGACTCCGACGCCCTTCGGTCCCCACAGTTCCGGACGGCCGATATAAACGCCGAGCGGCCCGTTGCCTGCCGATTGCGCCCAGATGAACATGCGATCGGGATTGCCCTTGTATTTCGAAATATTGGCTTCCACCCACTGAATCATGAGAGAAACGTCCTTGCCGCCGGAATCCCAATCGGGGCCGGGATGGCGCTGCATGTTAACTCCAACCATGCCGTTCTTCGTCGCCCACCGCATGATGTTGTCGTAGAAAGCGTTGGCTTCGCGGTCCTGCTGCTCGATCTTGTTGCCCGCGCCGCCTGGAATGTACATCAGAACGGGCCGGGAAGTCGGGGCCTTTATCGGCGGTGAAGATATCCACGACGTCTTTCGGATCCGGGCCGAAAGAAACATCGCGCGCAATCGTGATGCCCGGGTACAGCGGCGTCACGCTGCTGTTAACGTCGTTCGCCGGCATCAGCGGCCGGTAGAGCTTAGCCGTGCAGGGCGGATCGACGATGTGCCCGATCTTCTGCAACTCCGCTTCAATGTCCGCCGGCACCTGCGCCTGTGCAGGATAACGGCGGCCGCTGGCAGAAGCAACAGCGCAAGTTTGGAACACTCGCGACGAGAGGAACATGGGGAGATTTAGGGGCGGGAGAGACCGCAAAACGTGGCAGCCCCCCCGAAGTCAGAAATTGACCGAAGCTATTGGATACTGGCGACGGTGATGGTGTCGCCTTTCAGATCGCCCGTCACGGTGACTTTCTCACCGGCGTGGGAAACGATCTTGTCCTGATTGGCGATCTTGTAGATTTTGCCGTCTTCGCTGACCAGAACAGCAGGGGATCCGCCCTTGATGCACTTCTGCGCGCATGCGCGTCGTTCTTCATTTCGGCTTTTCCGGAGCAATTCGTGATCTTCGACGAACCCTTTGAATTGCGCGGCCATGCCACTTGCGGCGAGCCCGAGGGCGAGCGCAATTGCTGCCGTGAATGTCTTCATAGAATCATTTCTCCTCTTCAGATGCCGTGCGGCATCCCGTACAACAACTGGACAATACTATATCCCAATCCCAAGGGCGCCCTGACCGCAAAGTTGACAAGTCCTACAGGACCTTCCTAAACTTGTGAATTAGAGGCCCGTTTCATGGCACTCAACTCCAGACGCTTCGTCCATCACCGGAGTGGTTCAGAATCCGGCGGGAGTGTGCGCGTCAAAATTTCAGCAGACTGAACTTCATAAACGTGCTTTCGGGAGGTGCGCCTTCTCGAGTAGCATGTAACGAGAACGGCTGCTTCCAATCTCCTTCGCGGGATCCCCCACGGCATTTTTTCGTTGTTTTTCCCGGACGATTGCCGCGTTTGCGAACGCGCCCTTGATCAAATGGACGCGCGTCCCGGTCTGCGCCGAGTGCCTGACTTCTCCCGCGCCGCTTGAAGCCGATTACTTCTGCGCCGTCTGCAACACGCCTTTCGTCAACGCGTATCCGCTGGATGAACACGGCGTTTGCGCAGCCTGCCGCTCCGGCCTGCGCGGCTTCGATCGCGCAGCCAGCTTCGGCTTCTACGAAGGCCCGCTGCGCAGCCTGATTCATCTGTACAAGTATTCCGGGATGAAGCCGCTGGCGGGGCCTCTGGCCGGATTTCTCGAACGCGCGATTCCGGTCGATCGAGCGTTTCGACGCCGTCGTTCCGGTGCCCCTGCACTGGCGCAAGCAATGGCAGCGCGGTTTCAATCAGGCCGATCTGCTTGCGCGGCATGTCGCGAAGCGCCGGGGGATGCCGCTCGTGCAAGCGCTGCGGCGCAAGCGCGCCACCGCAACGCAGGCGGGTCTTGCCAGCGCCGGACGCCGCCGCAACGTGGCGGGAGCTTTCGAAGCGACGACCGAACGCGCAGATTGCGGGCAAGAAGATTCTTCTGATCGACGACGTGATGACGACCGGCGCCACGGCCAGCGCGTGCGCGGCGGCTCTGAAACGCGGCGGGAGCGAAGTCCGTTTCCCTGTTGACTCTGGCAAGAGTAGATCGACGATGGAGACCTTGAGGAGCGAGATGCCGACCTACAGCAGACTGCAAAAACCCGTGCTCGTGCTGAACGCGAGCTACGAACCGATCAACATCTGCGCCGCGCGCCGCGCGCTGGTGCTGGTGCTGAAAGGCATCGCCTCGGCCGAAGAAGCACTCGTCGCACGCCGTGCATTCGCCGCGCCGCACCATACGCGTGCCCTCCGTGATCCGGCTGCTCGAATATCGCCGCATTCCGCATCAGACCCGCGCTCTCTCGCGCAAGAATATTCTGATGCGCGACCGCTACACCTGCCAGTACTGCCTCAAGGTGCTGCCCGCGGGTGAATTGACGCTCGATCACGTGATTCCGCGCTCGCGCGCCGGCGAATCCGCCTGGGAGAACCTGGTGGCCTGCTGCCATCACTGCAATAACCGCAAAGGCAGCCGCACGCCGGAAGAAGCCGGATTGAAACTGGCCCGCCAGCCGCGGCCGTTCAGCCTGCATACCAGCCGGCATCTGATGCGACTGCTCGGCAAGGGCGACGAGCAGTGGCAGAAGTATCTGTTCTATTAAAATGAGACGGAAACATCTGAGGAGACCTGGTGGTCCTCAGACAGGGACCTCCGTAATGCCTGGCTTGCGAGAGATAACCTGATTGGCGGAACGGAGAACGACGTATTACGCGCCAAGCCCTCTTTCCCAAAGTTCAGTTGAACGGTTCTCCGAAAATGGTATTGCCGTTGGAAAAAAGCTGATCCACGAAGCTTTGACTGGTCATCGGGTTCCCCGCCTGGGAGCCTACTGACCGGGATCGGGCGCGATTCGCAGTTCGGGAAAATGGCTGCTGAAATCCGATCCGTTGAACGTGACAAGGCGGTCCGCGCGCAATAAAGCGTGAGCGCCAACCATGAAGTCGGCCAGATGTTGCCGGTGTTCCGCCGTTTTCACTTTCCGGCGACGTTCCGAGTAAGCGCGATAACGGATATTGCCTCGCGCCAGACCGCCTTGTCCATCGAAGAATGACCTCGATGCCGGCAGCTCGAGAAATGGCTCCGTGATGGCCGGTTTCACCAGCGGATGCGCCACAATTCGGCATAAACAACCCCGCAGATCAGCGGTGCCCCGCGAGAAAGGGCATCGGAGAGAAGCGATGTCGCCTCTCTGTCCGGATTGCGCCGTCCAGATTCGGAAATGATATTGGTGTCGATCGCGGATCTCAATCCCGATCTCGCCCCGATCGCCACGCATCTCCCGGATCCAGGCGTCACTTTCGGCAGATCCCCCGGGAAAAGCGTCTTTGGCGATTCCGACCCATTTGTCGAGAACGTAGTCTCGGCGTCCTAACAGGACGAATGACCGTCTCCAGATTCCTGAGGTCGAACTCGATCTGGTCGCCTTGATGAAGGCCGAGCCGCTTCCGGACCTCAAGGGGAATCGTGACTTGTCCCTTACTTGTGATTTTCGCCTTAATCATTCCTTACCCTCCTTCCTTACAGTAAGGATACCATGAAATGTCAGCGCGTCGAGCGGGTCTTCCATCCACGGCGGCGTCGCGTCAATCAGGCGCGCCAGCTCCGGCTCGATCTCTTCCACCCGCTGCTTCATCTCCCACGCGATTTCGCGATAGCTGAAATGGCCTTTCACGCCGCTGCGCACGCGCGAAATATATTCCACCTCGGCGAAATCCATCTTGAACAGAAATCGCGAGCGCGCGCCGAAACGGCAGCAGATACTGGCGCGCGGGATCGGGCAGCGCCCGCATCGCTGCAAGCGCCGCGTCCATCGCGGCGCGATAAGATTGCCTCGGCGCCCGAGTGCCGCAGCAGCTCCGGAACATCGTAACCGTGCTGCCCGGTGTAAGCCTGCCGGTATTGCTGGCAGCGGCGGTGCCGGTGCATGTCGCGATATGCGCCGATATCGATCAGCATGTCGAAGCAATACTGGCCGCCGCGAAATCCGCGCAGCAGATCGTCGCGGCTGCCGCGCGATTTGCACCGCCACATCGAGCACCTCCGCTCTGCGCGCCCGGCTCCAGCCGCGCACCGTTTCGTAAATCGCGCGGAACGGGCGATCGCAGACCGGATAAAGCAGCGTCGCCGCGATCTCGGTCAGCACATCGTCGGGCTTCACCAGATCCACCTCGCGGCGCTTCGCAGGCGGCCGCATTGTCAGATTCTGCCGCGCCCACAGCTTCAGATCTGCGCGCGACTGCCGCAGGTATTCGTCCGGTTCGGCATGGCGCGCCAGCGTGGGCGCGAGCGGCTCGCTGTTCCGTCATCCCACACGCAATCCGGCGGCTCGGCGCACGCCTGCGCGATCTCCTCGCCCAAGTTCGCGCACTTCAGCGAACTCCGAAACGCGCAGCCGCTTGATCTGCTTTTCCAGCGTGCGGATGCTGGTGACCTGGCCGACATTGGTCGGCACGCCCCAGAACAGCAGATATCGCGCGACGTCGAACGCGCGCGCCGCGATGTTGCGCGCGTAAGCCTCCGGCTTCATCGCTTCCGGACGGGGCAGTTTTGCCCGTCAGATATTCGTCGACGCGCGCGTGAACCTCCTCATAAGCGCGCGAGCAGAGCGTCGCCCGCTTCCGATAACCGCAGCCGCACTCGCGCATCGAAGTTCCGGCGGAGTGATGAAACCCGCCTTTCGAAAAATCCTGATAACGCGACGATTTCGCCTGCCCGTCCCAGAGCGTTTCATCTTCGATCTCGCTCGCCGCCAGTTCGCTGATGCCTTCGAAGCAAAGCACCGTGTGGCCCAGATCGGCAATCGACTGGTGGCCGTACTGAAAGTAGTAGCTTTCGAGAAAATTCTGCGAATTATGCGAGCGGACCCAATCGATCGACTGGCGGATGGAATCGGCCGACCGGCTGTATCGCGCCAGCGCGTAGGCGCTCTTCTCCGGCGGCATCGGCGCGACGGTGATGACTCGTTTGGTCAAACGGCTATGCATAGCGGTTTGCTCGCTCCGATTGCGAATCAAAAGACTTCATCCGGACGCGATGATCCCGCGCTATGCGCACGGCCCGGATGAAGACGCGGGCATGGACCTGCATAGCGTGGAAGCCGTGACGCTCGCGCCGGGCGAGACGAAACTGGTCGCCACCGGCCTCGCCATCGAACTGCCCGCCGGGCTATGAGGCGCAGATCCGGCCCCGCAGCGGGCTGGCGCTGAAGTATTCGATCACGCTGCCGAACAGCCCGGCCACCATCGATCCCGGCTATCGCGGCGAAATCCGTGTGATTCTGCTGAACCTCGGGCGCGAGCCGTTTCAGATATCTGCCGGGCGAACGCATCGCGCAGATGGTGATTGCGCGCTATGAAGCGGTCGAGTGGGAGGAAGGCGATCTGGCCGATTCCGTTCGGGGCGAGGGTGGTTTCGGCTCTTCCGGCAGGTAGCTTAATCGGCGCCCTTTAAGGTACCGGTTCAAACACGATCTTCGGCTGTTTTTGGGGCGAGGCTTTTCGGGCGGTTTTGGCGGCTCCGGTTTGTAAGGAGTCAGCCGCGGAGGCCGAGCGTCGGGTTCCAGCAACATTACTGTGCGATCGGAATAATAGGCAGCAACTTCTGATCCTCCGGATCGCCGAGGTCGCGTGCCCAGACCATCCGGGCGCTATCGATATCCGCCGCGTTGTAAACCCATTCATTCTGAAATATATGCTGAGGCCAGTACCGAACGAGTACCAGCACTTTGCCCGGCACTCGGCGATCTGCCTATTGACCGGATGCGCTGTTCGGGATATTGAATCCAGGTCTGGCGGTTCTCACGGAATAGGCAAATTGCGCGATGCAAAGGCAGATCAGGGCTCGCGCGGCCGCTGCGCCGGCTCGCCATTCACTGATTTCGCAAACCTTCCACGCTCATCAGTACGAACAGACACGTAAGCGCCGCAATGTAGTGGGGCAGGAAAAACGGATAGACGTTTGTTCCCAGCGCGAAGATAAGTGCTGTCAAAGCGACCCATATGAACCGGTACTCGCGCATGCTGACCAGATAAGAGACGAGGGCCAGATAGAGCGGCGGATAAAAATAGAACCGGTAATACCGAGTCCGGTAAACCAGCCGTTCAGATAACTGATGATGTGTCCTTTTCGGCGTTGCGGAAAGCCCGCTGCATCCGGTAGTCCATCTCCTGTTCATGAGTGAGCGGGTTGTGCGGAACCGGATGTGGCTGAAAGGTGAATGATGCCGGGACGCCGTATTGGTACTGACTGAGCGCATAAGGCAACGTGAGCCAGTTGCCCGTCACCTGCTTGTTTTGCGCCAGCACCATCAATGGCAGGGACGCAGACCAGTGCGGTCAAAGCCGCGGGCTTGCGAGCAGGCGCAATATGGCTGCGCGTCGCAGTTCGGGAAGAAAAAGAGGATCACGCTCATCAGCAGGAACATCGATTCGAACGGCCGGCTGAGCAGGTGCATCCCGAGTCCAAGCCCGAGCAGCACGGCATTTCGGAGCCGCCATCCATTGCACAGACGGGGCAATGCGCCGAAGACGAGACATCCCGCGGTGGCGGTGTATGCGCCGCCCCAATACGTATTCGTCCACGGGCTTAACGGGCCGAATTCGAACACGGCCAGGAAGCCCCCGAGAAGCGCCCAGCCGGGAGGCGCCCAGCCGCGAAGCATCCAGTAGCAGAGAGCGCAGAGCGCAGCGGTGGAGAGTAACACGCCAGCCCAGGGGAACCCGAAGATCATCCAGCCATCGCCAGTGCGATACCCTGCCCAATGGGGTAAATGGAACTATAAGTGGGTCGCTGCAGAACGAAGAACGTTTCGAAGAACTGCGGCAGAGCGTGTGGAGGGTTTGCCAGGCGGAAGTGGCGCAGCGTATCCGCGACCAGGAGATGGCTGAATTCGTCATAGAGATCCGGCGATGGCATCGGCTGCCAGGGGAGCAGGATCAATCGAAGCGCGACAGGTAATACCGAGCGTAGCCATGCACCAGCCGGTCCGCCGGGCGAAGCGGCTTCCAAATGGCGCAATCCACGGCTGCCAGGTAAAAGCCAGAAAAAGGAATAGGGCGGCCAGCGCGAGTTCAATGTAATCGGTAGGGACGAAACCGATGGCATTATGAAGCGGCAAACGGTGACTCGAACCACGGCCGGCAGCGCGCCGCGAGAAGGCCATTCGAAAACAGGCGCATACACTTCCGAGCCGCGCGCGTAAGCAAGCGATTTTTGGCCTTCTTCAGCACCCTGCTAAGTGCGATCGTACATTCCGACTGAACCGAGTTACGAATGACGCTGGTCTGATCGGCCGCCCGGCCGAGATCGGGCGCGAAGATTTCGGGGGGCGGCGGCGTAGTCGATCGAGCGCCGGCTGTCCCGAATCGCAAGCGCGATCAGGTTGCGCAAGGTCGCCGGCCAGCAGCACCAACAGGAGTGTCTTGACACCGAGACGCATCTTGAGGTGCGGTCCGGGCGGAGCCACGAACACGCGAACGGAATCTTGCGGAACTGATATCGGGAGGAACCGTCCTGCGATCAGCACCGCAATTGGGCCAGCGCCAATTTCAAAGGCCAGATGGCGAGATACCCCACTGCCGCCGCCATCCAGACGGGCAATGCGCCTCAAAATCGTCAGTGACTTCCGCACCATCCGAAATATGCCGCCGGGCTATGCACCGCGGCAATGCGGAAATCCAGGTCGCGTACAGAACCTGCGGCATCACGAACGCTGCGCGCATGCCGGTGATCAGACAGACAAGCAGCAGGAAACCGGCAATCAGCAAGGGTGCCTTCGCTTCGTTCCAGTGCGCTTGCGACCTGTCGGCAGGAATTATTGTTGATGAGCTGCTCCCGTAAACGGACCGTAGAGCGGCGCCTTGCGAATGCGGTGGCCCTCAGTCCAGCGTTCTGCGGCGGTAAAGCTGAGGCGATGATCGTGCCAGTAGTGCGCGAGTCCACGCGCAGGCGGGGGAGAAGCGGCAATCAGCTCAAAATTTCCGGAAGGATTCCCGGGGCGCTCTACTAGCCAGGCGCTTTGATCCGTTGGTGCCCATCCCAATTCAACGCGGAGCATGGTGAGATGTCGACCCTGAGATCGGGCGAACACTTCGCCCAGATATATGAGACAATTTTCGGAACATCCACCCGGCATCCCTCGATCCTCAAGCCGGAGACTCCCTGAATTTCCCGAAGGATAGCGGTGTGGATTGCGCCGTTCGATTGTTCGTGTGGCCCGTATCGGTCCCTGAATGCCTCTCGCAGCATTTCGAACGTGGGCGCTTCCGACGTCAGGTCGTCATTATTTCGGAAAGCCAACCAGTTGCCGGCGATGCGCAGATTTTCGAAATAGCTCCCGACAGGGTAAAGCAGCCTCGTTCGTCTGATGGGAGTATTGTGATGCAAGCCGCGCCCAGCACGGGATCCGCAGTGACCACGTCCAGAATGTTCAACTTCTCGACCGTGGCGGTGGCCAGCGTGGCGTACCCGTCTCTCCGGGCGCCGCCGGTCACCTGAACAGACGCGGCAGGCGACGAGACAATCCCATCCAACTGTATGCTTTCGGCTGCTGATGCTGGTGGCCGCAGTGACGGGTAGAGCTACGGGGAGGCCGTGGGACAAAATGCGGGAGATAGGGCCGGTACTTGCCCGACAGCGCGATGGCATGCGCGCCGTAAAGGAAGCGTTTCGCGGGAGTCAAGTCTACCCACCGTAGTCAGCGAGTTAAGTGCATTGCCCTCAAGTTCCCACCCGGTTCTGCCGATAGAAAATCAGGACATGTTTTCAATCATTGGAATTGTCGTAGTCTTCGGTGCGATCATCGGCGGCTTCATTATGGAAAAGGGGGAAGCTGCCGGTCCTGATCCAGCCTGCGGAGCTGATCATTATCGGCGGCTCGGCGCTCGGAACGGTACTCGTAGCCAACCCTCTTCCGCTCATCATCAAGATCTTTAAGAGTGTGCTCGGCGTGATCAGCGGTAGTCCGATTCAACCGGGAGTCGTATACCGAGAGCCTCAAGATGCTCTTCGACATCTTCCAGTTCGCCCGCAAAAGCGGCATGGCCAAACTCGAAGAAGACATCGAGGCGCCCGAGAAAAGCGCCGTGTTTTCGAGGTACCCGAAGCCGATGAAGGACCACCACATACTCGATTTCATCTGCGACACTCTGCGCACGCGGTCACGGGAGTCGTAGCCCCTCACGATCTGGACGCCATGGTAGAGGCGGATATCGAGATCCACCATCACGCCAGCGCGGCGCCGGTTCGCGCCATGATAACGGTCGCCGATGCTCTTCCGGGCCTCGGCATTGTGGCCGCAGTGCTGGGCATCGTGATCACGATGGGCGCCCTCGGCGGACCGCCCGAACAGATCGGCGAAAAGGTCGCGGCGGCGCTTGTCGGCACCTTCCTCGGCATTCTCCTGTCGTACGGAGTCGTGAACCTCTCGCCTCCAACCTCGAAAAGATAATCGATGCCGAGTCGCAGTATTACCAGCGCTTCGCGCCGGCCTGATGGCGTTCGCGAAGGGTATGGCTCCGCTGATTGCAGTTGAATTCGCGCGCCGCAGCGTGCCTCACGAAATGCGCCGACATTTAAGGAGATGGAATCGGCCTGCAAGGGCGGCGGCATGGGCGCAGCCGCGAAAGCCGCATAGGGTTCTGAATGCCGGTACAGCAACCTCAGCCCGTAATCATCATAAGCGCAAGAAAGGCATACGCACGGGCACCACGGCGGCGCCTGGAAAGTGGCCTTCGCGGATTTCGTCACCGCCATGATGGCGCTGTTCATCGTTTTGTGGCTCTTGAGCAGCAGCGAACAGGTTCAGAAGGCGGTGGGCGGATACTTTACCGATCCGAAGGGAAGGGCAAAGACGTTGGCAACGGCCTCCGCGGCGCCGGGAACGAAAGCCTCGCAATCCATAAAGATGACATGAACAAGCTTAAGGAGAAGCTTGAACAGGCGGTTTAGGGTTCGACCGTCGCTGCAGAAAATCCGGGAGCATGTCGTCTTTACGGTGACCGGCGAAGGCCTGCGTGTCGAGCTGCTGGAAGGCGAGCACTCGACCTTCTTCGAATCCGGGATCCACGGCCCACCGAGTTTGGCAAAGAACTGCTGGGTGATTGGCCTTCGAAATCGGCAAGCTCCCCAATCGCGTCACCATGGAGGGCCATACGGATTCGAAGCCGTTCACCTGGCGGCGATTATTCCAATTGGGAATTGTCGAGCCGACCGCGCTAACGCGGCCAGACGCTGGATGCAGGAAAACGGCATGCGCGCCGGATCAGGTCACGCAGATACGCGGCTTCGCCGACGAGAGCCCCAGGATGCGGCCCATCCGGAAGACCCGACAACCGCCGGGTGACCCTGATCATCCAATATCAGACCGGCTTCCGGCCCAACGTCTGCCGTTCCGCCTCCCGCGCCCAAGGGTCAGGCAAAATCCGCGCGCACCGCTATAATAGAAGCATCCCCGAGATGAATCCCGTCAAATGTGGATCTGAAGCAGACGCTCAATCTGCCTCGCACGAATTTCTCCATGAAGGCCAACCTGCCGCAGGCCGAGCCGAAAATGCTCGCCCGCTGGGAGGCGGAAGACCTTTACGGCCAGATTCGCGAATCGCGGGACGGGCAAACCGGTCTACATTCTGCACGATGGTCCGCCTTATGCGAACGGCCGCATCCATCTTGGAACCGCATTCAACAAGATTCTTAAAGACTTCATCGTAAAGTCCAAAACGATGGCGGGTTATGACTCGCCATATGTGCCCGGCTGGGATTGCCACGGACTTCCCATCGAGCACAAAGTCGATCAGGAATTAGGCGGGAAAAAGGCGCAGATGACGGCGGCTCAGATGCGCCGCGCCTGCCGTAAATACGCCGAGAAATGGGTCGAATCTGCAGCGGGAGGATTTCAAGCGGCTCGGCGTGCTCGGCCGCTGGGACGATCCCTATCTGACGATGAAGCCGAAGTATCAGGCGGTCATCGCGCGGCGCTTTCGTCGACTTTCTCGACAAGGGCTACGTCTATAAAGGGCTGAAGCCGGTCAACTGGTGCATCCATGACCGCACGGCGCTCGCCGAAGCCGAAGTCGAGTATGAAAACCATAAGAGCCCGTCGGTCTGGGTTCGCTTTGCGCTGACGTCCGATCCGGCGCCGATCGATCCCGCACTGGCCGGGAAGAACGTCTACGGCCTGATCTGGACCACCACGCCTTGGACGCTGCCGGCCAACCTCGCGATCGCGTTTCATCCGAAATTCGAATACGTGGCGGTGGAAGTCGGCGACGACGTTTACATCGTTGCGGCGGATCTGCTCGAAGCGACCGCGGAGAAATGCGGCTGGGCCGAACCCGAGGTCATCGCCCGGTTCCACGGCAACAAGCTTGAAGGCGCCACCTTCCGGCATCCCTTCATCGACCGCGATTCGCTCGGGATCCTCGGCGATCACGTGACGCTGGAACAGGGCACCGGCGCGGTTCATACGGCGCCCGGCCACGGCCAGGAAGATTACGTCGTCGGCATGCAATACGGGCTGCCGGTCTATTGCCCGGTGGATGCCGCCGGGCGCTTCTTCGACGCCGAAGGCGCTTCGAGGCGCAGATCCCCGCTCGAGCTCCTCGGCAAGACCATCTGGGAAGGCAATCCGCTCGTCATCGATATCCTGAAAGAGCACGGCGCGCTGCTCGCGATCGAGCACATCGAGCACTCGTATCCGCATTGCTGGCGCTGCCACAACGCCACCATCTTCCGCGCCACCGAACAGTGGTTCATCGGGATGGACAACAACGGCCTTCGGCAGAAGGCGCTCGATGCGATCAAAGCCGTGAAGTGGATGCCGGAGTGGGGCGAAGAACGCATCTCCAACATGGTCGCGAGCCGGCCCGACTGGTGCATTTCGCGCCAGCGCGTCTGGGGCGTGCCGATCGTCGTGTTCTATTGCGCGGCGTGCCGGGATCCGCTGACCGATCGGAAGATTCTGGACAGCGTGGTGGATCTGTTCGCACAGCATTCCGCCGATATCTGGTTCGAGAAGACCGCCGCCGAACTGGTGCCGCCGGGAACCGTCTGCGCGAAGTGCGGATCGGCGGAATTCACGAAAGAGAACGACATTCTCGATGTCTGGTTCGATTCCGGCTCCAGCCATCTTGCGACGCTCGAACGAAGAGTACGGTCTCCGCTGGCCCGCCGATATGTACATGGAAGGCGGCGATCAGTATCGCGGCTGGTTCCAGAGTTCGCTGCTGATCGGCGTCGGGCTTGCGCGATGCCTCGCCATATCCGCGGCTGCGCGACGCACGGCTGGACGCTCGACGGCGATGGCCGCGCGTTGTCGAAATCGCTCGGCAACGGCATCGGCCCGGAAGAAATCATCAAGGACTACGGCGCGGAACTGATCCGGCTGTGGACCGCTTCGGTCGACTTTCACGAAGACGTCCGTATCTCGCCGGCGATCCTGAAGCAGCTTTCGGAAGCGTATCGGAAGCTGCGCAATACGTTCCGCTACGCGCTCGGGAAATCTGCACGATTTCAATCCAGCCACCGACGCTGTGCCGGGCGGCGAGCTGCTGGAACTCGATCAATGGATTCTGGTGCGCGCCGAAGAGCTCGTTTCCCGCTGCCGCATCTGGTACGACGAATTCGCATTCCACAAGGTCTACCGCGCCATCTACGATTTCGCCACCGTCGAGCTGAGCTCGATCTACTTCGATGTTCTGAAAGACCGGCTCTATACGTCGGCCACGAAATCGCACGCGCGGCGCAGCGCGCAGACCGCGCTCTATCGGCTGGCGCTGGCACTGGTACGCCTGTTCGCTCCGATTCTCAGCTTCACGATGGAAGAGGTCTGGACGCATCTGAAACAGCCAGGCAGCGTCCATACGGCCTATTTCCCGGAACCCGGCGAACTGACGGAAGGTATCGGCGCGGACCAGCGCAAGCGCGTGGCGAACTGGAGATCGTCTGATCGGCGTTCGCGACGAGCGTGCTGAAGAGCCTGGAAACGGCGCGCCAGGAGAAAGTCATCGGCGCCCCGCTCGAAGCTCGCGTGCGAGCTTTCGGCGGATGGCGAACTGTACCCGCTCCTGACCGAATATTCGCCAGCGAACTGCCGGGGCTCTTTATCGTTTCGCAGGTGGAGTCTGCACAACCATGCGAGCGGAGGGAGTGCAGGTGCCAGATCGATCGCGCGCGTGGGATCAAATGCGAGCGCTGCTGGAAGTACACGGAGGATGTGGGCTCCGATCCCGATTCCCAACCGTCTGCGCAGCGTGCGCGCGCGCGGTGCGGGAAACAGGAGATGCCTACCGTAGCGCCGATCGTCGCATTTCTGTGGCAGTCGGGGTCTTCGGGCTGGACCGCTGGTCGAAATGGATGGTCGAATCGCAGCTTGAGCGGATGCGATACCAAGACGGTGATCCCCGGCTTTTTCAACATCGTGAGATCGCAGAATCCCGGCGTCGCGTTTGGCATCTTCACCGACAGCACATCGCCCTGGCGCATGCCGATCCTGATCGGACTGTCTGTGGTCGCGCTGCTGCTGCTGGCGGGGATGCTCTGGCGCATCGACCGCCTCGACACGCCTTCGGCATTCGGCCTGGCGCTGATCTTCGGCGGAGCCATGGGCAATGTTTTCGACCGCGTGATGTTCCTGCTCTCCAAGCGCATGGGCGGCCTGGCCGACCGCTTCGGGCCGCGTCTGTTCATGGGCCTGGGACCGCTCGTGGCGGCCGCCGGCTTGGCGCTGATGCTGCGGCTGGGCGGGCACGTTCGGTACGTCACCGATCTACTGCCGGCGCTGATCGTGTTCTCGCTCGGCCTGGCCGGCACGGTGGCGCCGCTCACCGCCGCGGTGCTGTCCGACGCCGAGGAGGGAAACGCCGGGATTGCCTCGGGGGTCAACAACGCGATCGCGCGCGTCGCCGGCCTGGTGGCGATCGCCGCGGTCGGCGCGGTCATCTCGGCCCAGTTCTCCTCGACGCTCGA
Source organism: uncultured Solirubrobacterales bacterium (assembly GCA_963834675.1). Taxonomy (GTDB): domain Bacteria; phylum Actinomycetota; class Thermoleophilia; order Solirubrobacterales; family Solirubrobacteraceae; genus Palsa-465. Next base: position 346,358 of record CAWICS010000002.1, on the reverse strand, counting down.
TCACCGGCTGGCCGGGGTTCGTTTGTCGCCGGCGGCGAGCGCGGCGGTGGCGCAGGCCCGCCAGCAGACGCTGGCCCGGGTGCCGGCGTCGCGCGGCGGCGTCGTGGTCAGCGACGCGGTCCAGGCGGCCTCGGTCCATGCCTTCCATGTCGGGATCGGCATCTCGGCCACGCTGGTGGCGCTGGGCGGACTGCTCGGGCTGGCCGGCATCCGCAACCCACGGCGTGCCGTGCGCTGTGAGGATTGCGCCGGCGGCCAGTTGGCGGGACAGCCGCTCGATGCCGGGCACGAGCGCACGCCGGCGGCGGCGCCGGTGCCGACCGACCCGGCTCTGGCCTGATTCGCTAGACGCTGACCGCGGCGGCCATTGCTGGGCGCGGCGGCTTGCGGACCCGCTTGAAGCCCAGCGCCTCGAGCTCGAGCCGGGCCAGGGCGTAGGTCTCGAGCGAGATGCAGTGCTCGATCACGATCAGCAGCGAGCGCCCGTCGTCGAAGCGGGAGAGCACGCGGAACAGGCCGCGCCCGTCGGTCAGGTACCGCCCGGGGGCGAGGGAGCTGCGGCGCAGGCGACGGAAGAACGACATGGCTGATGCGAGTATCGGCAACCGCGGGGAGTAACTGCAACCCTACGCGTGGGCAGTCGTGCGGCTACTGGACGGTTTCGCGCTCGGTCTGGACGGCGTGGGCCTGGTCTGAGTCCATCCAGATCTCCCAGCGCCCCGAGGCGGCGCCCCGCGGCTCGTTGAAGTGGTAGGGCCGGCGTCCGGAGAACTCCAGGCGGCGCAGGTGGCACACGCCGCCCAGCACCGAGGCGATCCGCCGGCGCGGCCAGCCGATCGCGTCCTCGATCTCAGCGAACGGGCGGGGCCGATCCGGCGCCTGCGCCAGGCCGTCGAGCAGCTCACGCATGAGGTCGCTGCAACGGTCGTAGAAGCGCGCGATCTCGTCGGGCTGGTCCATCGAGTTCTCGGGCACGTGAGTTGTCACTCGAACATATCCCTGGCCTAGATTGCCATTCGTGGACATCCGGCGTTGCCATGAGAACGAGCGCGAGGCGATCCTCGGTGTGATCAACGCGGCCGCCGAGGCGTACCGAGGCGTGATCCCGCCCGATCGGTGGCACGAGCCGTACTTCCCGGGCTCGGAGCTCGACGAGGCGATCGCCGCCGGGGTGGCGTTCTGGGGCGGCGAGGTCGACGGCGAGCTGACCGGGGTGATGGGCATCCAGCCCGTGGGAGACGTCGAGCTGATCCGCCACGCCTACGTCCTGCCGGCCCGGCAGGGGACGGGAATCGGTGGAGCGCTGCTCGAGCATCTGATGCAGCGCAGCAGCCGGCAGGTGCTGGTCGGGACATGGGCGGCGGCCGAATGGGCGATCGGCTTCTACCGCCGGCACGGGTTCGAGCTGGTCTCGCCCGAGCAGACCGCGGACCTGCTGCGGCGCTACTGGACGATCCCTCCGCGCCAGATCGAGACCTCGGTCGTGCTGGCCCGGCCTCCGCTCGGCTCGGACTGAAGACCGAGCCACGGCTGCCGATCATCTCGGTTGCCGGGTTCCCTCGACCCTTTGCGCTGGACGTGCCTTCGACCAGCGTCTTCACTCCCAGCCTCCCCTCCGCCAGCGGCTCGCTCGCTGCTGCGATGGCCAACCTGCCGGCCCGCTCCGGCGGCGACGGCACGCTCGCCGGCATCGCCGGCCAGCTCGGGATGAGCGCCGAGGACCTTCAGAGCGCGCTGAAGCAGGGGCAGTCCATCGCCGCCGTGGCCGAGCAACAGGGCGTCTCGCGGGAGTCGATCGGGTCCTTCATCGGCACCCAGATCCAGCGAGCCAGGCTGTACAGCGGCCAGCCGTCGCTCGACGAGGAGGCGCTCGGCCGCATGGTCGACCGAGCGCTTGACCGCGGCCGCAAGCCGGATGACGCCACCCCGGCCTCGCCGCCGCAGAGCTACGAGGCGGTGGCCACGGCGATCTACGCCAGCAACGCGCGGCCGCTCCCGACGGACGGACCGGTCGGCGGCACGATCTCGATGCTGGTCTGAGCGGTTTTGCCGCATCCTCTGCGGCATGGAGCAGCGGCGCGTGGTGGCGCTCGGAGGGTTCCCGACGGAGCCCGACAACCGACTGCTGGACCGCCTCGTGCTGTCACTCGCGCGCTCCGCGTCGCCCCGCGTGTGCTTCGTGCCGACCGCCAGCGGGGACGCGGAGGGGCACGTCGTGCGCTTCTATCGAAGGTTCGCCGCGCTTGACTGCCGGGCCGCCGATCTCCAGCTGTTCAACCGGACGGTGACGCGACCTCGAGTCGTTCGTGCTCGCCCAGGACGTGATCTACGTCAGCGGCGGGAGCACCGCGAACCTGCTGGCTGTGTGGCGGACCCACGGCCTCGACCGGGTGTTGCGGCGTGCTTGGCAGGAGGGGGTCGTGCTGTGCGGCGCCAGTGCCGGGATGAACTGCTGGTTCGAGGCCTCGGTCACCGACTCGTTCGACCTCGGACGGCTGGCGCCGCTGCATGACGGCCTCGGGCTGCTCCCCGGGAGCGCCTGTCCGCACTACGACGGCGAGGAGCAACGGCAACCGACGTTCCAGCGGCTGGTTGGCGCCGGCGAATTGCCCGACGGCTGGGCGGCCGACGACGAGTGCCGCGCTGGTGTTCGCCGGACGGGAGCTCGTGGAGGTCGTGGCCTCGCGGGACGGCGCCCGCGGCTACCGCGTCGAGCGAGCGGCGGGCGGAGAGGTCAGCGAGCGGCCGTTGCCGGCGCGCTACCTCGGTGCGTAGGGCGCCCGCCAGGGTCCGGACGGGCCCTCATCGGTCCCATGGATGCCGCGCTTGCGCGGCCCAGCCTCATCCGCGACCGACCCTATACTAAACATGATGGTTCAGTATACTCCCGACGAGCTCGACGCCGTGTTCACCGCCCTCGCCAATCCGACCCGCAGGGCGATCGTCGTCCGGCTCGCCGCCGGCGACGCGTCGGTGTCGGAGCTGGCCGAGCCGTTCGGCGTCTCGCTGCCGGCGATGGCCAAGCACCTGGGGGTGCTCGAGCGAGCCGGGCTCGTGGCCCAGCACAAGGAAGGGCGGGTTCGCCACTGCCGCCTGCGCGCGGCGCCCATGCGCTTCGCGGAGGAGTGGCTGGCGAGCTACCGGGTGTTCTGGGAGACGCGCCTCGACTCCCTGGCCAAGCCCCTTCAGTCGAAGGAGGAGACATGACCGACGCTCCGGTCGTCGAGATCGTCCGCAAAGTATCGCGAGGTCGAGCCGCCGGCTGCGGGCCGTGCTGGAGGATTCGCGCGCCTGATAGAACTGCCGCGTGCCCCGCGCGGTCCGGTTCGACGAATACGGCGACATCGACGTCCTGAACGTGGTCGAGGTCGAGCGCCCGGCACCCGGCCCGGGGCAGGTGCTGGTCGGGGTCAAGGCGGCCGGGATCAATCCGGGCGAGGCGTCGATCCGCAAGGGCCTGATGCACGAGCGCTGGCCGGCAACGTTCCCCTCCGGGCAGGGCAGCGACCTGGCCGGGGTTGTCGAGGAGGTCGGACCCGACGTCGATACGTTTTCGCCTGGCGATGAGGTGCTCGGCTGGACCGATCAACGCGCCAGCCACGCCGAGCTCGTGGTGGTGCCGGTCGGACCAGCTGATCCGCAAGCCGGCCGGCGTGCCCTGGGAGGTCGCCGGGTCGCTGTTCGTCGCCGGCACGACGGCGTATGCCGCGGTTCGCGCAGTCGGAGCGGGCTCGGGCGACACGGTCATCGTCTCGGGCGCGGCCGGCGGGGTTGGCTCGCTCACCGTCCAGCTCGCCAGGCTGGCCGGCGCCACCGTGATCGGGCTGGCCGGCGAGTCCAACCACCAGTGGCTGCTCGAGCATGGGGCGATCCCGGTGGCGTACGGCGACGGGGTGGCCGGCCGCATCCGGGAGGTCACCGACGACCACGTCGACGCGCTCATCGACACGTTCGGTGGCGGTTACGTGGCGATGGCGATCGAGGAATTCGGCGTGGCGCCGGCGCGGATCGACACGATCATCGACTGGGCGGCCGCGGAGCAGTACGGGGTCAAGGCCGAGGGCACGGCGGCGGCGGCCAACACCGAGGTGCTGACCGAGCTGGTCGAGCTGATCGACAGTGGCCGGCTCGAGCTCCCGATCGCTCGCGTGTTCCCGCTCGAGGAGGTGCGCGACGCCTACCTCGAGCTCGAGCGCCGGCACACCCGCGGGAAGATCGTCCTGGTTCCCTGATCAGTACGGAAGCTCGCCGTGGCTGCGCCATCCGGCCAGCTTGAGGAGCGCGGCGAGCGGCACGCCCGGGCCGCCTGAGAGCACGCAGGTGTGGCCGAGCCGGAGCCAGGTGACGATCGGCCGCCCGCGACTCCACGAGCCGGCGAGGATCGTGCCCGCGCGGACCGTGGTGCTCACGGCCTGTGCCGGTGGCAGCGAGTTGCCGGAGACGATCGTGTAGGCGATGCGCTCGGCACCGCGCCGGTAGAACACCGTGGTGAGCTCCCGGCCGTCGAGGCGATCGGTGCGCTCGCCGATCGCATGCCAGCCGAAGCGGTCCTCCCAGTAGGGGAAGGGCATGCCGGCGGCCTGCACGTCGGGCAGCGCGACGTGGTCGTCGGAGGCAGGCTCGGCAACGACGGACGTCGGCGGCCGCAGAGCGATGGTCGCCGCCTGCGCCACCGTGAGGACGGCCTGTCCGCCGCCCAGCCCGGCGAGCGTCCAGAGCACGGCGCCGGCCGCGCCGGACAGGCCCAGGGCGATCGCCGGCGCCCGGCGGCGCCGGCGGCTGATCAGCGTCTGGTGCTGCACGCGCAGCGCGAGGGGCGCCCGCTCGAACTCGGTCAGCGACCGCATGGCAGCCACCGCGCGACGCTGGGCGCGCAGGCGGGCCTGGAGCTCAGGCGAGTGGGCGATGTGCTGCTGGAGCCGATCGCGACGGGCGCCCTGGAGCGTGCCGTCGGCCATGCGCGCGAGGTCGCGCTCCAGCGACGCGTCGGCGCGGGCGTGGCGAGAAGGCAGGCGCATGCCGGTCAGCTCGCCGGGTCGGTGCCGAGTGCGAGGGCGAGGCGCTGACGGGCCCGGTAGAGCCGGGTGGTGATCGTCGCCTCGCGTACGCGCAGGGCACGAGCGGCCTCGCGATAGGACAGCCCGACCACGTCGATCGCGACCAGCGCCTCGCGGAACGGGTCGGGAAGGCCCGCGATCAGCTCGTACAGCTCCGAGGCGTCCAGGGCCGCCTCGGGTCCGCGCACGCGGTGGTCCTCTACCCGTTCGAACTCGTCGTCGGGGAGGGCCTCCAGACGCGGGCGGCGCGCCGCGGTCCGCAGGCGCGAGAAGTAGGTGTTTCGCAGCACGCGCAGCAGATAGCCGAGGTCGTCATCGGAGCGGAGCATGCGCGGCTTCTGGAGGATCCGCGCGTAGGTCTCCTGGACGAGATCCTCGGCGTCCTCCCGCGAGCCGCACATGGCCCAGGCGGCGCGGTAGAGCCGGTCGAGGTGGTCCCCGAGGTGGTTGGGGTCAAGCCGGCGCGCCGGCGCGGCGACGCCGGTGGCGGGGCGTGGTAGCGCGTGGTCGGCGGCAATCCGCATCGCCTGAAAGGACCCCGGGAGCAGGAAACTCCTTCCCGAGCGCCGGCCGATGGCGATCCAGGTATCGCATACGTAGCTCCAGCGCCATCGGCTTGAGTCGCATCTACGCGGCGGGGAGGCTGAACCGCACCCGGGTGCCGACCGCGGCTTCGGCCAGCCAGATCCGCCCACCGTGCGCCTCGACGATCGCGCGCGAGACGGCCAGGCCCAGACCGGCGCCCGGGCTGGTGCGGGCCGAATCGGCGCCGCCCCGGTAGAACGCGGTGAACACGCGCTCGCGCTCCTCGGGGGCGATGCCGTCGCCGGTGTCGGCCACCTCGAACTCGATCCCGGTGGCCACCGACTCGGCGCGCACGACCACGCTCCCGTCGGCCGGCGTGTGGCGGATGGCGTTCTGGATCAGGTTGAACAGCACGCGCTGGAGCTTCTCGGGATTCGCCTGGGCGGGCTTCAGGGTGTTCGGGACCTCGGCCGTGACCGCCACCCCCTTGGCCTCGGCCTGGACGCGCATCGCTTCGACCGTCTCGCCGACCAGCTCCTGGAGCGGCACCTGCTCGCGCGTCCAGCTGATGTCGCCGGCCTCCAGGCGCGAGAGTTCGAACAGGTCGTCGATCAACACGCTGAGCGCGTCGATGTGGGTGCCCATGCGGCGCAGATAGGACCGGCGCGTCTCGGGGTCCTCGACGATGTCATCGCCGATCGCATCGGCCAGGAGGCGCAGCGAGGTGATCGGGGTGCGCAGGTCGTGCGAGACGGCCGCGATCAGGTTGCGCCGGGCGGCCTCGGACTGGTCGCGGCCGGCCTCCTCCTCGCGCAGCTGGTAGATCATCGCGTTGGCCGCCGTGGCCAGCTCGGCCAGCTCGTCGTGCGCGGTGGTCTCGATCGTCACCTCGCGGCGGCCGCGGCCGACCGCAACGAGCCCGTCGCGGATCGCCTGCACGTCGCGCATGATTCCTCCGGCCACCATGCGGGCCGCGACGATCGCGATCAGGCCGGCGCCGACGACGATCCCCGCCACCACCGCGACCCCGCGCTCGGACACCACCATCAGGGCGTCGCCGACGATCAGCGCGATCAGCACCGGGGCGACGACGATCGCCACGACCAGGGCGAACTGGCGCGACAGCGAGCCGGTGTGCGCCCGGATCCAGGCCACCGGTCCGCGCTGTCTCACGGCTGGAAGCGGTAGCCGACGCCCCACACGGTCTGGATGTGACGCGGTCGGGCCGGATCGGCCTCGATCTTCGATCGCAACCGCCGCACGTGCACGGTGACCGTCGAGGTGTCGGTGTAGAACGAGTACTGCCACACGGCGTCCATCAGCTGGTTGCGTGAGAACGCCTGACCGGGGTGGCGGGCCAGGAACAGCAGCACGTCGAACTCGCGGTGGGTGAGCTGAACCTCCTCCCCGCGGACGTGGACCTGCCTCGCGGTGGGGTCGATCGTCATGTCGCTCAGCTCGATCGGCGCCTCCTGCGTCCTGGAGGTGTCGAAGCGCCGCAGGACGGCATCGACGCGCGCGACCAGCTCGGCCGGCGAGAACGGCTTGACGACGTAGTCGTCGGCGCCCAGCCGCAGCCCGATCACTCGGTCGGATTCCTCGCTCTTGGCCGTGAGCAGGATCACCGCCACGCGGTCCCGATCCTGGTCGCGCAGGCGGCGCATCACCTCGAGGCCGTCGATCCCGGGCAGCATCAGGTCGAGCACCACGAGGTCGGGGCGCTGCGTGGCGGCGGCCTCGAGCGCCTCGCGTCCGTTGGCGGCCACCCGGGTGGCGTACCCGGCGCGGTTGAGGTAGCGGGCTACGACCTCGGTGATCGTCGGCTCGTCGTCGACAACGAGCACCGAGCCCCGGACATGGTCCTCCATGCGGCGGATTGTCGCAGCGTCGCGGTCCCGGATCGAGACAGTTTCGGCGCATTCATCGGCTGTTCAGATCCGGGAAGCAACCCGAGGTCCGCGGCGTCCTTGGGGGTAAGTCATGAGATATCTACGCACTGCCCTCGGAGCCCTGCTGCTCGTACTGATCGTGAGCGCCTGCGGCGCCTCCTCGTCCACCTCGAGCCAGAGCGCGGGCGCGACGACCAGCACCTCGACGACGCAGACCACGCCGGCCACGACCACAACCACCCAGGCCAAGCCGAAACACAGGCACAAGGCCAAGAAGCCACATCCGCACGCCAAGCAGGCACTCCACAAGGCGCGCGTGACCGCGGTGCCGACCGCCCCGAGCAGTACGCCGGTGCCGACCACGACGACGCACGCAGCGACGACGCGCGCCGTCGTGCCGCCGCCTCCGCCGGTGCACACGACCACCACGCACGCGGCGCCTCCGCCGCCCCCGCCGACCACCACTCAGCACACGACGACCGTGGCGCCCACCGGGAACTGCATCCCGCAGGGCGGTGGCGGCGATGCCGACACCGATAACCACGGCGCCCCCAGCGACGGCGACGGCTGCCTGTAGTTCGCGGATTGACAAGCCGCTTGAGTTCCCCGCGGGTATTCTGCGGAAAGCTCCATGATCGGCGACACCCTTTGGACGCCCCGCCCCGATTGGCGCGAGACCAGCGAGATCGGGCGGCTGATGAACTGGCTGCGCGACGAGCGCGGTGTCGAGCTGAGCGACTACGACGAGCTTTATCGCTGGTCGGTGAACGATCTCGAGGGGTTCTGGGGCGCGCTGTGGGACTTCTTCGGCACTCGGGCCAGCACGCCGTATGAGCGGGTCCTCGCCCAGCCGACCATGCCAGGGGCGAAGTGGTTCACGGGCGCCCGGCTGAACTACGCCGAGCACCTGTTGGGAACGGAGGAGGACCGTGACCGGATCGCCGTGGTGGCCCGCTCCCAGACTCGCCCGCCGCGCGAGGTGACTTTCGGCGAGCTGCGTGAACTGGCCGGCCGGGTGCGGGTCGGCCTACAGCGCCTCGGCGTGTCCAAGGGCGACCGCGTCGCCGCGTACATGCCGAACATCCCCGAAACGCTGGCCGCGTTCATCGCCACGGCCAGCCTGGGCGCGGTCTGGGCCACCTGCGCGCCCGAGTTCGGGGCCCGCAGCGTGGTCGGCCGGTTCGGGCAGATCGAGCCGCGCGTGTTGCTCACGGTCGGCGGGTATGGCTACCGCAACCGCTACGTCGACCGCCGAGCCGAGGTCGAGTCGGTCCGCGCGCAGCTTCCGACCCTCGAGCATGTGGTGAACGTTCCCTTCGGGGAGGCAACGGTGCCGGATGCCGTGTCGTGGGACGACCTGACCGCGGAGAGCGCGCCGCTCGAGTTCGAGCAGGTACCCGTGGACCACCCGGTGTACGTGCTGTTCTCCTCGGGCACCACCGGCCTGCCCAAGCCGATCGTCCACGGCCACGGGCTCCAGCTGATCGAGCATCAGAAGAACCTGGGGCTGGGCTGGGACCTCAAGCCCGGAGGGCGCTTGCTTTGGTTCTCGACCACGGCCTGGATGATGTGGAACGCGCTGGTCTCTGCGCTGCTGCTGCGCTCCTCGATCGTGATGCTGGACGGCGATCCCGCCTGGCCGGACCTGCTCGAGCAGTGGCGGCTGGCCGAGGAGCTGAAGCCGAGTGTCATGGGGGTCAGCCCGGCCTACCTGATGGCGTGCCGCAAGGCCGGCGTGCAGATGGGGCGCGAGTGCGATCTGAGCAGCATCCGGATCCTCTGCACCGCCGGCTCGCCGCTTCCGGCCGAGGGATACCGCTACGTCTATGAGCAGCTCGGTTCTGAGGTCCTGCTCAGCAACGGCTCGGGGGGCACCGACGTGTGCACCGGACTGGTGCACGGGACGCTCGGGCAACCCGTCTACGAGGGCGAGATCACCGGGCCGTGTTTGGCCGTCGACGTGCACGCGTTCGACGAGCACGGCAACGACGCGCCGGTCGGCGAGCTCGGCGAGATGGTGATCACCAAGCCGATGCCCTCGATGCCGGTGGGATTCTGGAACGACCCGGACGGCGAGCGATACATGAGCTCGTATTTCGATCGCTTTCCGGGCGTGTGGCGCCAGGGCGACTGGATCAAGTTCACCGAGCGCGGCAGCTGCGTGATCACCGGGCGATCCGACGCAACCCTGAACCGCGGTGGAGTTCGGCTCGGGACGGGAGAGTTCTATGCGGTGGTCGAGGACATCCCCGAGGTCGTCGATGCGCTGGTGGTGCACCTGGAGGACGACGGCGGCGGAGCGGGCGAGCTGCTGCTGTTCGTGGTGCCCCAGGACGGAGCGGAGCTCGACGAGGACCTGCGCGGACGGATCGCCGGCGCCCTGCGCTCAGAGCTCTCGCCGCGCCACGTGCCCGACACGATCGTCTCGGTGCCGGCCATCCCGCGCACGCTCACCGGAAAGAAGCTCGAGGCGCCGGTCAAGCGGATCCTGCTCGGCGAGGCGGCCGAGCGCGTGGCCAGCCGAGACTCGCTGCTCGACCCGGCCGCCCTCGACGCGTTCGTGTCGTTGGCCACAGAGCGGACGGCCGTCTAGACCGGCCTCCAGCCGGCGCTAGGATTGCAGGGCGGATCGGACAATCTGCGTCTGACCAGGGAGATATCGAGAGAGAGGACAGCTGTTCTGGCCCCCACGCTCTCAACCGCTGTGGAGCCGCCTCCGGCCGTCCGTGAGCCGGAGCGGTGGCGCGCCGCCGGTGCGGACACGGCCCGCCGGCTCGACTCCTGGGCCGACATCCTGGCCGACACCCACCTCGCTTTCGAGGTCCGCGCCACCCACCGCACGCCCCGCGACTTCCGCGGCGCGGTGACCCGCCGGCCGATCGGCGATCTGATGCTGGTGGACTGTGCGGCCTCGCCGTTTCTGGGTCACCGCGGCCGGGGCGTGATGAGCCCGGAGACCCCTCAGGAGGACATCCTCGGCTTCCAGTTCGTCTGCCGGGGAATCGAGACCGTGCGCGAGGGCTCGCGGAGCCTGGCCCTGTCGGCCGGGGACGTCGTGCTGTGGGACGGCCATCAGCCGACCGACGTGGAGATCGTCGAGGCGTTTCACAAGCGCACGCTGATCTTCCCCCGCGAGCGAGTGCTCGCGGTGTGCCCGCGCCTGGCCGAGCTGCGCGCGCTGCCGCCGCTGAACGGCAGCGGTACGGCGCGGCTGCTGGTCCGCTACATGCACGCGCTTGCCCTCGAGCAGTCGCGGCTCGAGGCCGCCGCCGGCGTGGCCGCGGCCAACGCCGCACTCGAGCTGCTGCGCGCGGCGGTCGAGCCCGCCGTGCCGACCAGCCGGGCCGCCACCCGCGAGGCCATGCGGGCCGAGATCCGGCGCTACGTCCGCAATCACCTGCAGGATCCGGCGGTCGGGCCGGCCTCGATCGCCCGCGCCTACGCGATGTCGGTGCGCGCACTGCACGCGCTGTTCGAGGACGTCGACGAGTCCGTGGCCGGGCTCGTGCGCGCCGAGCGGCTGGCCCGTTGCCTGGAGGACCTGCAGCGGGCCAACGGCGGGTCGGTGACCGACATCGCGTTCCGTTGGGGATTCTGCGACGCCGCGCACTTCTCGCGGGTGTTCAAGCGCGCGTTCGGGATCACCCCGAGCGAGGTCCGCCACCAGGCGCTGCGCGACAACGCCGGCGCCGGGTCAACCGGCAACGGGAACGGGCGGGGCTAGCGCCGGTCGAGAACCCGGACCGCCTTGCCCTCGCTGCGAGGCACCGCTCCCGGGTCGAGCACGGCCACGACGATCCGTACGCCCGTGCTCTCCTTGAGCACCTGCTCCAGCTGGTTGGCCAGCGCGCCGCGGTCGACGCCTGCGTCTGCCGGCTCGCACTCCAGGGTCAGCTCGTCCATCGGCCCGGTCCGCTCGAGGACCAATCGCCAGTGCGGGGCGGCGCCCTCGACGCTCAGCACCAGCTGCTCGACGTGCGAGGGGAACAGGTTGACCCCGCGGATGATCAGCATGTCGTCCCGGCGCCCGCCGAGCTGAATCAGTCGCGCGCTGGTCCGGCCACAGCGACAGGCCTCCAACGTGACCGCGCCGAGGTCGCCGGTGCGATAGCGGATCAGAGGGAGCGCCTCCTTGGTCAGCGTGCTGAAGACCAGCTCGCCGGTGGTGCCGGGCGCGACCGGCTGCTCGGTTTCCGGGTCGATCACCTCGACCAGGAAGTGATCCTCGTTGACGTGCAGGCCCTCGCGCGCGGTCAGGCACTCGACGGCCACGCCGGGACCGCACATCTCCGAGAGCCCGTAGAAGTTGATCGCCTTCATGCCGAGGGTACGGTCGATCTGGACGCGGAGCCCCTCGGTCCACGGCTCACCGCCGAACAGGCCGAGCTCGAGCGGGGTGTCGGCCGGGTCGACGCCGGCGTCCTGAAGGGCCTGGGCGATGACCAGCGCGTAGGACGGGGTCGAGACCAGGACGTTGGCGCCGAAGTCGCGCAGGAGCATGGCCTGGCGGGCGGTCATCCCGCTCGAAACCGGCACCACGGTGGCGCCGATCCGCTCCCCGCCCTGATGGAAGCCGAGGCCGCCGGTGAACAGGCCGTAGCCGTTGGCGTTGTGGATCAGCATGCCCGGCCGCACGCCGGCCGTGGTCATGCAGCGGGCCATCAGCTCGGTCCAGGTCTCGAGGTCCGCGCGGGTGTAACCGACCACGGTCGGCTTGCCGTGGGTTCCGCTCGACGCGTGCACGCGCACGAGCTCCTCGCGCGGGACGGCGAGCAGCCCGAACGGATAAGCCTCGCGAAGGTCTGACTTCAGCGCAAACGGAATGCCGGGCAGATCGTCGAGCGATTTCAACTCGTCCGGCGAGCCGATGCCCGCCTGCTTGAGGCGCTCGGCGCCGAGGGGCTGCCCCTTGAGTACCTGGGCGATCGTGGACCGCAGGCGCTCGAGCTGGAGCAGCGCGAGCTCGTCGCGTGGGAGCGTCTCGGCGGCGTCCCAGACCTGCGCGGTGTCAGAGGCTCCGGCGGTCAGCGCTCCAGTGCTCCTCGAGGTTGCGCACGAGCGCCGGGCTGAGATGGCAGTAGGCCTGCTCGTGGGCGTAGGTGGCCATGTACTCGCGGAACAGCTCGATCGGCTCCTGCCCTACCCGCATCGCGGCGCGGTTGGCGGAGGCGTTGATCAGGCCCGAGCTGGTCAGCGCGGCCACGCGTTCATCGAGCGCGCGGTCCATCTCGCCGTCTTGCACGATCTCGTCGCAGATCAGGTCGGCATCCGGCTCACCGGCCACCCACTCGCGGCCGGACAGGATGGCTTGCCGGGCGGCCCGCTCGCCCACCGAGCGCCACAGGCGCAGATTGGAGGCGCCCGGGATGATCCCCTCCTTGCGCGCCGGCAGGTACAGGCGCACGCCGCGAACCGCGATCACGTGATCCATGACGTGCAGGAGCTGGCAGGCGCCGCCGATGGCGAACTTCTCCACGCCGGCGATCCACATCTTCTCGGTCGCGGGCGAGTTCGCTCCCGGGCCGATCCCCCGGAAGATCTTGTTCACGTAGCCCATGTCGCGGGTCAGGTAGAAGAGGAAGTCGATCCGCCCGTGGTAGAGGTGGGTCAGGTTGATGCCGGCGCCGAACGGGCGCTCGCCGGCGTAGCGGGGGTGATCGACCTTGCCCCCGCGGAACACCCCGATCTCGATCTCGGGGTCGAGCAGGACCAGGTCGACCGCGGCCTCGGTGGCCGCCAGCGTGCTGCTGTCCTCCGCGTTCAGATGGCGGGGGTTGCACAGCTCGAGCACGCCCGCCCGGCCCTGCCGGGTGACACGCGCGGCGCCCAGGTCGACGTGGCCATTGGAGCGCAGCTCGTCGAGGTGCTCGTAGGCGAGCGCCGTGGGCGCGAGCATCGACTCGACCAGATGACGGCCGATCCTCGGCATGGCCAGGATCTCGGCGGTCAGCAGGCCCTGGTTGAGCTCGATGCCGGTCTTCCCGGAGAGCTTGAGGGTGCGCTCCTCCTCGATCTCGGCCCGGGTCGGGACCAGCCCCGGCACGCGCTCGGCGGCCGCGTAGAGCAGGTCGTCGAGCCTCAGCGGCTTGGCGCAACCGTCGGTCAGCTCGTCGTAGAGCTGCTCGACCGACAGGCCGTGCTCGGCGAGGACGGTGGCGGGGGGCGGCTGCTCGGTCGTGGCCATCGCCTGCAGCATATGCGCCCGCAGGTGCTTATTGCCCAGAACCCCGGACCCCCCGGTCACTTTCGGGACATAAGCACTTGGTGGGTGCTCATCTCCCGGGAATGGCGGGTCCCCGCGTGGCTTCGGGACTTTTGCATGGGCCTCGCTGCGCTCGGCCCCGGTGCTTACAACGCGTCGAGCAGGTCCGCGACCCGGTCGATCACCGCGTCCGGGCGGTGGCGCTCGGGAAGCTTGCTCACGTCGACCGTGCCGCTCATGCCGCTGCGCACGAGCACCGTCCGCGAGCCGCCCATGCGGCCGAGCGCGATATCCATGCCGGCGTCGTCGCCGATCACCGCGATCTCCTCGGTGGGCAGGCCGAGACGGGCGCTGACCTCTTCGACCGCGGCGCGGGAGGGCTTGCCGACGATTCGCGGGCGCGCGCCGGTCACCTTGGCGATGCCGGCCGTGACCATCGCGCCGCGGCTGAAGATGATCCCGCCCGAGCCGGCGTAGCCGCGCGCGTAGCTGCCGGTCAACAGGGGCGCGCCGCGGGTGATTGCCCGGGCGGCGCGCTCCATGTCCTTCAGATCGGCTTCGTCGACGTGGGCAACGAACACGACCCCGGCGTCCTCGCCCTCGGCCTGGGGTATGCCGGCGGCGACCATGCGCGCCCGGATCACGTCGTGGGCAAACAGCAGCGCCGGCCGGTCCGGATAGCGCCGGCGGATGTAGGTGATCGCGCTCTCGACCGGGGTGAGCATCTCGTGGTCCTCGACGGGAATGCCGTCCTCGCGGAGGCCTCCGGCCATCGTCTCGGACGTGACGTGGCTGCCGTTGGTGAACACGGCGAGCGGACGCCCGGATGCGCGGATCTTGTTCAGCACCTCGACCGCGCCCGGCTGGGGGTGGGCGCGTCCGTCGGGACCGCGGTGGGCGAGCGTCCCGTCGACGTCGAACACGAACCCGCGCACATCGCGCAGCAGCCCGTCAAGCACGGCGCCAGACCACCGTGTCGCCGCCTTGGTGGGTGAGTTCGAGCTGTGAGATGGCCGGCCGGCGGGCGAGCTCCTGGACCAGCGTGACCAGCGGACTGCGCCCCGGCCGGGCGGCCGGCGCCGGGGATGGCTTGTTCCGCTCCTGGATCATCGCGTCGACCTGCTCGCCGGGCATGGTCAGGCGCAGCAGCAGCTCCTCCTCGGAGATGCGCTTGCCGAAGCGCTCGCGCGCGCCGTCGAGGCTGATCGGCTGCAGGTCGCGCAGCTTGGCGGCCTGGGGCCGCGAGAGGACGCGCTCGGCGATGTCGGGATCGAGCGGCGCGGCCGGCTCGCCGTAGTGACCGAGGAAGTAGCGCACTGTCTCGTCCGACACGTTGGCCCACCGCTCCGGGTCGATCACGTTGCGCGCGGCCTGGCTGGCCACGAACTGCGACACCGGCGTGACCAGGATCGGATAGCCCATCTCGGCCCGGACCCGCGTGACCTCCTCGAGCACGGCGTCGAACAGCTCGGGGCGACGGAGCTCCTCGAGCATCCGGCGGGTCGTGGTGACCATCCCCCCCGGGAGCTGGTGGCGGTAGTAGGCGGCGTCGTACTCGCGCGGAGCGCCGGGCGGCAGGCCCTTCGCTCGCGCCAGCTCGTGGAAATGCGCGGCGACGACGGCCTCGGCCTCGAGGTCCAGATCGTGCGCGAAGCCATTCGCCTCGAGGTTGCGCATCGTGCTCGCCACTTCGGGTTGCGAGGTCCCGCGCGAAAGCGGTCCGGACGCCGTGTGGACGACCTGGAACCCGGCCTTCACCCCCTCGACGTACACGATCGGGGCCATGCCGACCGTGCAGTGGCTGTGCACCTCGACGGTCCGGTCGCCAGCCGCCTTGACGAAATGCGGCGCAAGCTCCCTGACCGCGTCGACGGTCAGCAGGCCGCCGGGGTCCTTCAGGTACAGCCGATCCATGTCCGGGCAATCGGCCAGGGCGGCCGCCCGCTGGGCGTAGTACTCGTGCGTGTGCACGTCGCTGATCGAGTACGTCAGCCCGATCACGACCTCCTCCATGCCATGCGCCTTGGCGATCTCGGCCACCCGGCGCAGACGGCGCACGTCGTTGGACGGATCGGCGATCTGCAGGCGCCGGATGCCATTGCGAATCACGAGTTTCAAGGCCAGCGCGATCACGTCCTCCTCGGCCGGCACCCAGGAGATGAAGCGCACCCCGGGGGTGATCATGCTGAGCGGCGTGTTCGGCATCGCGGCGCTGACCAGGCGGATGCGCTCCCAGGGATCCTCGCGATGGAAACGGACCGACACCGCCATGTGCGTGCTCGAGGTGAAGTCACAGGCGTGGTAGCCCACCTTGTCGACGATGGGCGCGATGGCCAGCACGTCGGGCGTGGTCAGACCGGTAGCGCTCCACAGGCTCTGGTTACCGTCGCGCATGGTGGTGTCGACGACGCCAATGACACTCATACGATCGCCCGCTCCAGCCAGTCGGTGGTTACCGCGCCGCGGCGGAAGTCGTCGTGGCCGAGCACGCTGATCAGCAGCGTGCGGTTGGTCTCGACGCCCTCGACGTCGAGATCCTCGAGCGCCTCGATAAGCACGTCGAGCGCGGCGTCGCGGTCGATCCCGTGCGCGATCAGCTTGGCCATGAGCGAGTCGTAGTAGGGCGGGATCACCGCGCCGGGGAAACAGTGCGTGTCGACCCGCAGCCCGGACAGCTCGGGGACGCAGAACAGCGACAGCGTTCCCGGGCTGGGCATGAAGCCGCGCGCCACGTCCTCGGCATTCAGCCGGCACTCCACAGCGTGGCCGTCGAGCGTGACGTCGTCCTGGGTGAACCCGAGGGCGCGGCCGTCGGCGATCCGGAGTTGGAGCGCGACGAGGTCGCGGCCGGTGACCGCCTCGGTGACCGGGTGCTCGACCTGGATCCGGCAGTTGATCTCGAGGAAGTACGCCTCGCCGGTCTCGGAGTCGACCACGAACTCGACCGTGGCCAGGTTCCGGTAGCCGATGGCTTTGGCGAAATTCACTGCGGCGTCGCGGATGGTGTCGCGGGCGGCCGGGTCGAGCACCGGCGCGGGTGCCTCCTCGATCAGCTTCTGGTAGCGGCGCTGCACCGAGCAGTCGCGCTCGCCCAGGTGAACCACCTCGCCCCCCTCGTCGGCGGCGATCTGCACCTCCACGTGGCGCGCGGCGGCGATGAACCGCTCGAGGTAGAGCCGCTCGTCGCCGAACGCGGCGCCCGCCTCGCTGCGGGCCAGGCTGAGCAGGCCCTCGAGCTCGTCGCCGTCGCGGACCAGCTTGATGCCGCGGCCCCCGCCTCCGCCGGCCGCCTTGACGAGCAGCGGATAGCCGATTTCCTCGGCTGCGTGCTTGGCGTCCGCTGCCGAGGCCACCTCCCGGCCGGGCAGGACCGGCACGCCGGCGCGGATGGCTTCCTCGCGAGCCCGGAGCTTGTCGCCGCTCAGCTCGATCACCTCGGCGGGCGGCCCGACGAACGTGATCCCATGCTCGCGCGCCCGAGCCGCGAGCTTGGGGCTCTCGGAGAGGAAGCCGTAGCCGGGATGGATGGCGTCGCAGCGCGTGCCGAGCGCAGCCTGCACGACCAGGTCGTCACGCAGGTAGCTCTGGGCGGCCGGCGCCGGCCCGATGCACACGGCGCGGTCCGCGCGCCGCGCGGCGAGGCCGTGCATGTCGACCTCTGAGGCGCCAACCACGGTCTCGATCCCCAGCTCCTGGCAGGCGGTGACGATCCGCAGGGCGATCTCGCCGCGGTTGGCCACGAACACGCGCTTGATCCGCTTCACGCCGGCTCCGGCTCGACGCGGAACAGCGGCTCGCCGTACTCGACCAAGTGGGCGTTCTCCGCCACGACCTCGGTCACCGTGCCGGCGACGCCGGCGGGCACCGAGTTCATCATCTTCATCACCTCGATGATGCAGACGATCGTGTCGGGGTCGACCCGAGTGCCCACCTCGACGAACGGCGGCTTGCCCGGCGCCTCGGCCCGGTAGAAGGTCCCGAGCATCGGGGCGGGGATGGTGGTGGCGCCGTCGGTGGAAGCCGCCGGTTCAGGTGCTCGCTCTGGCTCGGGGCGCCGCGGGCCGTGATTCGCGCGCCGGCGGCGGCGAGATGGCCGCACCCCCGCCGCCCTTGACCACATGCAGCGAGAACCCGTCGGTGTCGATCCGCAGCTCGGACAGATCCGACTCGTCGATGATCCGCAAAATCTCGCGGACGTCTTCGTCGCTCAGCGGCATGCGGTCAGCCGTCGCTCCGCGGCGCCGCGCCGAAGGTGCTCATGATCAGCGACAGCGCCGACTCGGCCTTGGGCTTGTCGGTCTTCTTGGCCACCGCGGTGACCGGCCGGGTCTGCACGACGAACAGCTCGTCCGAGTCGCGGGCGAGCGCCCACTCGATGTCCTGATGGCAGCCGAAGTGGCGCTCGACCCGGCGGGCCACGTCAACCAGGCGCTCGAGCGCGCCGGGCTCGAGGCACCGGGTGTCGCGGCGGTCCTCGGGCACGGCGACGCGGACCGCGCCGCTGCCGGCGGGGTCGGGCACGTACTGCACCTCCTTAGCGTTGACGTGCTCGCGCACCACCTCGCGGGTGACCTTGCTGACCAGATAGTCGTCGGGCGTGACCTCGCCGCCCACCACGGCGAGGCCGAGGCCCCAGCTCGCGTTGATCGCCACCATGCTCGGGTCGCCGCTCATCGGGTTGCAGGTGAACATCACCCCGGACACCTCGGCGTCGACCATGAGCTGGACCGTCACGCCCATCGCCGGCGGTTCGGCCGATCCGGCGAGCCGTGCCCGGTAGCTGATCGCGGTTGGGCTGTAGAGGCTCGCCCAGCAGTCGCGGACCGCGTCGCACACCCGCTCGGCGCCGCGCACCCAGAGGTAGGTCTCCTGCTGGCCGGCGAACGTGGCGTCTTGGCTGTCCTCGCCGATTGCGCTCGACCGCACGGCGACCGGGACGTCGTCGCCGAGTCGCGCGTACGCCTCGACGACCTGTGCCCGAACTTCCTCGGGCACCGCCGCTGCTCGCATCGCGTCGCCGATCGCCGGGGAGGCGGCGGCGATCATCTCGTGCAACCCCGCATCACGAACGAACGACTGGTACGCCTCGGTCGAGAGCGCGAAACCGGGCGGAACCGGGATATCGGCGGCCAGCAGCTCGCCGAGGTTGGCGCTCTTGCCGCCGAAGTGGGGCTCGTCGCTGCGAGTGAGTCGCTGGAGCGGCCGGATGTAGTCGGTCACAGCAGCGTGACCGTCCCGTCCGAGCCGTCCACCCTGATCATCTGCCCGGTGCGGATCGCGGCGGTGGCGCGGCCGGTGCCGACCACCGCGGGAAGCCCGTACTCGCGCGCGACGATCGCCGCGTGCGACATCACGCCGCCCACGTCGGTGACCGTGGCCTTGATCTTGGAGAAGATCGGCGCCCAAGCCGGGGAGGTCGACCCGCACACGAGGATCTCGCCGTCGCGCACGTCGCCGATCTGGGTGACCGACTTGACCACGCGGGCGGCGCCTTCGACCACGCCCGGCGAGGCCGCGGCACCGTTCAGCACCGTGCCGCCTTCGACCTGGCGCGCCCACTCCTGCACGCGCTCGGTGGTCACCCCCCACAGCATGATCGTCATCGGGTCGGTGACCGCGTCCGGGGTCACCCCCAGGGCCGGCGGCGGCGTCCAGTCGTTCAGCTTCTCGAGCAACTCCTTGCGCCGCGCGGCGATCGGCGGCCAGTGCTTGGGGCCGAGCGACTCACCGCCGGTGGCCCAGGTGAGCACGAGCTCGTCGAGCGCGCTCGCGACCTCGTAGCGGGAGAGCTGGAACACGTCCTCCCCATCCTCGAGGAACCCGTTGCGTGCGAGGAGCGCCCCGAACTCGCGGATCTTGTTCCACCAGCGGGTGAGGAACCAGTAGTCGCAGAAGAACTTGTGCTCCTCGACGTAGGGGAACACCGTGCGCGAGAGCGCGAGCAGGTCGTTGAAGCTCCCGCGCGCACCCTCGTCGAGCAGCGCGCTGTACTCCTCGGACAGGCGGTCGCGCTCGCGGACGATCTCCTCGGTGGGGCGATCGATCTGCTCGCCCGCCTGGAGCGCGCTGATGTGGCCGATGAGCGAGGCGTAGGGGATGCTCGGGTCGTCCAGCCAGCTGCGGTAGTAGTGGTACAGCCCGTCGCCGGTGGCCATGTTGAACCACGGGTCCTTGACCTGCTCGAGCTCCGAGAGCCAGGCCCGCCCGGGCTCGCTCTCGCTCAGCTCGGCGTCGATCTCCTGCGGCGTGCGGCCCTGCACGAACGCGGAGTCCACGCCGGTCTCGATGGCCAGACGGGCCAGCCGGCGCAGCTCGGCGTCGGGACGGAACAGCAGCACGTCGATGCCGGCGACCATCTGGGCGATGTGCTGGTCGGGGATGTCCGGGAGGTTGCCCTTGCAGAACTCCACGAACGTCCCGTACGCGCCGTAGCCGAGGAGCAGGAACTCGAAGTGGTACTGCCACATGAGATCGCCCAGGCGCAGCGCGCGGCCGTAGGCGGTGAGCAGCTCGTAGAACGCGGTGTTGCGGTCGGTGCCGAAGGCCACCTCGTCGGGCTCGTACTCGGGGAGGTCGGGGACCTCGAGCTCTCCCAGCTCGCGGATCAGCGCCTCGATCTTGGCCCGCCACTTGCCGTAGAGCTCCGACCAGTTCTGGTAGTAGTGGCCGGCCCGCTTCTGGAAGAACTCGGCGCGCTCGGCGATCTTGGCCGGATCGGTGACCGGGTTGCCCGAGATGTAGATGTAGCCGTTGACGCAGCGGTAGTCGATGCCCATGGCCGGCGGCACGGCGAACACGCGGTTCTGCCACGAGCCGACCGCCTGATACGGCGAGTCGATGCAGATCACGTCGAAGGCCGGCATGGGGACCGGGAAGTGCATCGAGTTCCAGAACCAGAACCGGTTCTCGTCGCTCTCGCGGCGCCGTTCGTCGAACAGCGCGTAGTAGGGATACATCTCCTCCCAGCCCTCGCACCCGGGCGGAGTCTCAATCTCGTACGGGCTGGGAAACGCCCCGGCCTTCGGCGCAGTAGTAGCCATCCCTCTTGCCTTCCTCGCTCGCTCTCGGCTGTGGGGGGAGTCTAATCCGAGTGCAATTGCCGTCCAGCGAACGATCGTTCGCGACGCGGGCGTCTCGGGCGTACGCTCACCCGGCGCAGTCGGACAAAGGAGAGAGATGGCGAGGATAGTTCTGGTGCACGGCGCGTTCGGACGGGCCGCGGTCTGGGATCGGGTGGTCCCCGGGCTACGGGAGGCCGGGCACGACGTGGAGACGCTCGACCTGCCGGGCCAGGGCGACGACGACACGCCGGTGGCCGAGGTGACGCTTGACCGCTACGCCCGGCGCGTGTGCGAGGTGCTTGCGCAGGGACCGCCGGCCGTGCTGGTCGGCCACAGCATGGGCGGCGTGGTGATCACCCAGGCCGCGGCCGACTGCCCGGAGCACATCGACCGGCTCGTGTACGTGGCCGCGTTCCTCCCGGCTGACGGCGAGAGCCTGATCGACCTCACCCAGCGGCCCGAGGGCGCCGGCGACGCCGTCCAGGCGGGTCTGATCGTCGAGGGCGATCCGCCGGTGGCCCGGATGCCGGACGAGGCGGCCCGCGAGGGGCTCATGCACTGCTGCGACGACGAGGCCGCGGCCTGGGGTATCTCGCTGCGCGGCACGCAGCCGGTGGCGCCGTTCACCCACCCGGTCCGGCTGACCGGACCGACAGCCGCCGAGTTCGGCGATCTCCCGCGCGCGTACGTGATGTGCCTGCAGGACCGGGCAATCCGCCCCCCGCTGCAGCGGCTGATGCTCGAGCGGGCCGGCTGCGACCGGGTGCTCGAGATCGACACCGATCACTGCGTGTGGGCGTCGCGCCCGGACGAGCTGGTGGCTGCCCTGAACCGGCTGGTCGTCTGAGCGAGTTGGGGCCCCTAGGAGGCGATGCGGGCGGCGAGCTCGCGACCGACGAGCAGGGCGAGGTGGACGTCGAGGATCGGGTCGGTCAGCGTGGGGAGCGTCTCGGCGCCGTGCTCGAGGACGTGCGCGGTGACCAGCTCGTTGACCGCCCCGACCGCGGCGCGGAACGTCGTCGGCGCGAGCTCGGGGATGTCCGGGATGTCCGCGCGAGCCCGGCGGTGGATCGCGGCCAGCTGATCGGCGAAGCGGCGCTGCACGATGTCGCGGCGCGCGAGCGCGGCCGCGCCCGCGCCCAGGACCTCGATCAGGCAGGCGCGGGCGAACGCGGGGCGGGCGGCCATCCGGGCCAGGTAGACCTCGACCGCACGGCGGGTGGCGGCCAGCCAGTCCGGGGTCGGCTCGGCCAGCGCATCGTCGATCGCGGCCAGCAGCCCGTCGACCCCGGCGTCGTAGGCGGCCAGGAAGCACTCCTCCTTGTTCGCGAACTGCTCGTAGAAGGTCTTTCGCGAAACGCCGGCGCGCTGGATCACGTCGGCCACCGCAACGTTGCCGTAGCCCTTCTCGGCCACCGCGTGCACCATCGCCTCGAGCATTCGCGCCCGCTGGGTCTCGCGAACCACGGCGCGCGGCGCGGCGTGGCGGCCGCGAGGCAGAACGGCGAGGATGTCGGTTTGCGGTGAGGCGCTCATGGGAACAGCAGTGTACACTGGAGAACGCGATTGTTTCTTTTAGGACCGGAG
Source organism: uncultured Solirubrobacterales bacterium (assembly GCA_963834675.1). Taxonomy (GTDB): domain Bacteria; phylum Actinomycetota; class Thermoleophilia; order Solirubrobacterales; family Solirubrobacteraceae; genus Palsa-465. The sequence continues at coordinate 324,037 of CAWICS010000002.1, read as the reverse complement.
AGCTCACATGACCGCAACTGACCGACGCGACTTCCGCATAGCGATCCTGGGCGCCGGGTTCGGCGGCCTGGGCATGGCCATCCGCCTCCGGGAGAAGGGCATCGAGGACTTCGTCGTGTTCGAGCGTGACGAGGAGGTCGGCGGCACCTGGTGGGCCAACACCTATCCCGGGTGCCAGTGCGACATCCCCTCGCATCTGTACAGCTACTCGTTCGCGCTCAACCCCGAGTGGACGCGGACGTATCCCCTTCAGCCCGAGATCCGCGATTACCTGCGCGAGTGCACCGATCGTTATGGAGTCCGCCCGCATCTGCGGCTCGGGTGCCCGATCGAGAGGGCGCAGTGGGACGAGGAGGCGAAGGCCTGGCACCTGGAGACGACCGACGGCACGTTCACCGCCGGAGTGGTGATCGCCGCGCCCGGAGCTCTCAGCGAGCCACGAATCCCAGAGATCCCCGGGCTTGAGAGCTTCGAGGGCACCGTGTTCCACACCGCGGCCTGGAACCACGACCACGACCTGACCGGGCGCAAGGTGGCCGTGGTCGGAACCGGGGCGAGCGCGATCCAGACCGTCCCGCGGATCCAGCCGATCGCCGAGCATGTGACGGTCTTCCAGCGCACCCCGCCATGGGTGGTCCCGCACCGCGACCGGCCGATCACCGGCTTCGAGCGGGCGCTCTACCGCCGCGTGCCGGCGGCCCAGCGCACCGTGCGAAGCGCCGTGTACCTCGGCCGCGAGCTGCTTGTGACCGGCATGGCCTACCGACCGAACCTGATGAAAGTCCTGCAGCGGGCGGCCGAGGCGCACCTGGCCAAGCAGGTGCCCGACCCCGAGTTGCGGGCCAAGCTCACGCCGGACTACGTGCTCGGTTGCAAGCGGATTCTCCCCTCCAACAACTGGTATCCCGCGATCACCCAGCCCAACGTCGAGCTGGTGCCGAGCGCGGTGACCGAGGTCCGGCCAGGGGGCGTGGTCGGCGCCGACGGCGTCCTGCGCGAAGTCGACACGCTGATCTTCGCCACCGGATTCCACGTCACCGACGTACCGTTCGCCCAGTTCATCCGCGGACGCGACGGCGCGCGCCTTGACGAGCTCTGGCAAGGCAGCCCGGCCGCATACCGGGGCGCGGCCGTGCCCGGCTTCCCGAATCTGTTCTGGATCGTCGGGCCGAACACGGGGCTCGGCCACAACTCGATGGTGTTCATGATCGAGGCCCAGATCAATTACCTGCTCGACGCCCTGGAGACGATGGAGCAGAGCAGCGCCACCGAGGTCGAGGTCCGGCGCGACGCCTACGAGGCCTACAACGAGCATCTGCAGTCCCGCCTGGAGGGAACCGTCTGGAACACCGGCGGGTGCTCGAGCTGGTACCTCGACGCCAACGGCCGCAACGCGACGATCTGGCCAGACTTCACGTTCCGCTTCTGGGAGCAGACCCGCCGGTTCGACGCGCCGGCGTACGAGCTGCGGAACGGGACCGGACGGGGTACCGGGTCCCAGGGACGCCGCGAAGCGGCCCCAATTTCCGGGTAGTCACGAAGCTCAGGGGGAGGACGGCGAGACCGACGAGGGGCAGACCGATCCGCTGGCGAGGACGCGGAGCGGTTCACCGACTCAGCCCGGGTATGAGCCTGGTGGGCGGTGGGGCACGCTCGATGCAGCCCGGCGCGGATCTGTTCGCTAAGCGTGGGTGAGCGGCCGGGGGCGCGAGGCCTTCCAGTAGCGGTGCATCCGCGCGACGAACGCCTTGGGGCGCTCCGCGTAGAGACGCTGACCGAGCACGAAGGCATCGGCCTGAAGCTGGTCGCGGTGATGCTCGATGAGGGCGAGGACCGCGTCGAGGTCGATCCTCAGCTCACCGCCGCCCTGCTCGAGTGTCTGGTGCAGGACGGCCAGATCGTGATCGTCCCCGAGCAGCTTGGACAGCTTGTCGGCGTCCTTGGCGGCCCCTCCAACGATCCCGGGGGCGAACGACTTCAGCAGGCGCAGGTGGTACCAGAGGTCCTTGCTGCGCTTGCGCCACTCGTGCAGGTTCTCGACCGTGGGGCGGTTCCGGGCCTTTTCGAGTCCCGCTCGGCCGCGCGAATAGCTGCGCTCCAGGCCGGGCTCGAGCGCCTTCCAGCCGCTCCGGCGCGGCGTCCAGTCATCGATCCGCGACCGCACCACTTTGAGCTCCTCGGCCACTTGAGAAGTCAATCCGGCCTCGGGGCGGCGCTCGGCTGCGAGGTGGCGGCGAATCGCGTCGAAGGTCGCCCCGGGGACGCGTCCGGCGAACCGGTCGGCCAGGTCGTCGGTGGCCTCGAGCATGACCTCGGCGTCGCGCGTGGCGGACAGCCGGCGCCCGGCGTCGCGCAGTGCGGCGTTGTCCCGGCGGCGCTCGCCGGGGTCAAGGGCGCCGCGGCCGAGGCGCAACAGCGACCGCGTCTTCTTGAGGGACTTGCGGGCCTCGTGGACGGCGTCAACCGGATCGTCGGCGACTCGGGTGCTCAGCTCGTCGATGGCCCGGTCGAGCTGCTCGCGGGCGCAGCGTCGCAGCCCGTCTGAGACAGATTCGTCAGGCTGCAGTCTGTACGCCATTCAGTTGGTCGCTACCCGATTCAACCCCAAGGAGAACGTATGAGCTCGACCGATGACCTGCTCGCCAACAACGAGACCTACGCGGCCTCCTTCGACAAGGCCGACCTGCCGCTGCCGCCGGCCAAGAAGGTCGCGGTCGTGGCCTGCATGGACGCCCGGCTCGACGTGGGCCGCGCGCTCGGCCTGTCCGAGGGCGACGCGCACGTGATCCGCAACGCCGGCGGCGTGGTGACCGACGACGCAATCCGCTCGCTGGCCATCTCCCAGCGGCTGCTCGGCACCGAGGAGATCATCCTCATCCACCACACCGGGTGCGGGATGCTGACGTTCACCGACGACGAGTTCCGGGGCTCGATCGAGCAGGACACCGGAATCAAGCCCGGCTGGGCGGCCGAGGCGTTCGCGGACCTGGAGGGCGACGTGCGCCAGTCGATCGCCCGGGTCAAGGCGTCTCCGTTCCTCCCGCGTAAGGACGCGGTGCGCGGGTTCGTCTACGAGGTCGAGACCGGGCGCCTGCGCGAGGTCACGTGAACCATGGTCGGCTGCTCCTCGGGCGGTAGCGCGGGGGCGGTGGCCGGCCAGTCGAGCTCGAGTTGGCGTTTGAGGCGCGTGGGGGTCGTCTTCAGATCCTCCAGGGTCTGAACCGCGCCGTTGCGCGAGTCGGCCAGGAGCGCCATCAGCAGGTGCTCGACGCCGATGTGGGCATCGCCGCGCTGGACCGCCTCGCGGACCGATCGCTCGAGGATGCGGCGGGCCTGTTGGCTGATCCCGTCCGCCCCGGCGGACTCGAGCTGCTCCGAGGTCAGGCCGGGCAGCGTGGTGTGAAGCGAGGCCCGGGCTCGCTCGAGCGTCACACCGAGCGTGTTCAGGGCCTTGGCGCCCGCGCTGCGCTCGCAGCGGAGGATCCCGAGCAGGATGTGCTCGGTCCCGACCGCGGGCTGGCGCAGTCGCTTGGCCTCCTCGCGCGCGTACTGGATGGTTCGCCGCGCTTCGCCGGTGACCAGCAGCTTGGCCGACGCGGGGACGGTGATCGCGTGCTCGAACAGGTAGCGGTACTTACGGTGGGCGGCCTGCTTGGTGATCCCGAGCGCGCGCGCGACCTGGCTCCAGGAGGCGCCGTCCTGCAGGGCTCGTAGGACGAGCTCGGGCTCGGTCGCGTCGAGCTCCTGGCGCAGGGCGGTCAGCGCCCGCAGCGCGGTGTCCGGATCGGCGATCTGGACCACCTCGCGGGCCAGCTGCTCGATGGTCGCCTCGTTGGCGTTCATGACCGACCTACCTATACCCGCGCCGGCGACCCCGGCAACGCCGGCTGACGCCTTCGTCATTCAAGCTTGACGAACAGGTTTTCAGGGTTTCACCAGGCCGGGACGGGGAAGCCCATCGACGACATGCCGATGGCTTGGCGATGACAAGGAGGCTGTGATGGACGAAGAGCGCGTATCCCGAGAAGAGATCGAGGCTGAGGACGCCGTAGCGCTACCGAACAAGGAAGTGCTGTCCCTGCTCGACGTCAATGCCAACGTCGACCTCGGCCTGGATCTGGCCGCCCCCGTCGATCTGGCCGCCGCGGCGAACCTGAACGTCGCCGCGCCGATCGAGGCCTCCGCCTCCGCCAACGTACTGAGCTCGGGCGCCGAGGCAGTCGGCTATGCCGACCAGCACGGGTCGATTGATCAGCAGCTCAGCGGTACCGCGAACGCCACCGCGCCGCAGCACGCCGTGGTCGACCAGACCTCGGGCGGCGGAACGCCTGGCGGCACGACTGGTGAAACCGGCACCGGCACCACGGGTGCCGAGGTGACGACGCCTGCTCCGGCCGACGCCGCTGCTCCGGCAGCTGGCGCTGCCCCGGCGGACGCCGCGCATCCGGCGACGCCGGTCGATGGCACGGCCGCGCCCGCCAGCGGTACCACCGATCCGGTGTCCGGCGCCGTGTCAGGCGCCACCGGCGCGGTCGAGGGTGCCACGTCCGGCGCGACCGGCGCGGTTGGCGAGGTCGGCAGCGCGGCCGGCGGTGCAGTCGGCGCGGCCGGCGGCACGGTCGGCGAGGTCGGCAGCGCGGCCGGCGGTGCAGTCGGCGCGGCCGGCGGCACGGTCGGCGAGGTCGGCAGTGCGGCCGGCGGAGCGGTCGGCGACGTCGGCGGAGCAGCCGGTGGTGCGGTTGGCGACGTCGGCAGCGGCGTCGACTCGCTGCTCAACGGCGGCAGCCTGCTCGACGCCAACGTCAACATCCACGCGGATGCCAACCTGGCCGCGCCGATCGACGGTGCGGTGGCCGCCAACGGCAACGTCGCCGCACCGGTCGACGCCGCGGTCGGCGCCAACGTCGGCTCGCCGAACGCCGTGTCCGAGGCGCTCGCGCCGCAGGAGGAGGCCATCTCCCAGAACCTGGACCACGTCCAGGCTGATGCGACCGCGACCCAGGACGCCAACGTCCAGCAGCAGTAGACACCCGAGTGAGGCGGGGAGCGCCACGCGATGACCGCGACGGCTGAACCCCCCGTCCCCGGGGCCCAGACCGCAGCGCACCCTCCCCCCACCGCGGGGGAGGGTGTCGCGTTCCTGGCGCGAGCCGAGGGGATCGAGTTGCTCGGCCCGGTCCACGGCTCGGGCTATCGGGACGGCGCCGCGCTCGTGCGCCGAGGCGACGGGCAGATGGTGCAAATCGGGCCGCTGATGTACGCCGTGCTCGACTCGGTCGACGGGGAGCGCGACGGCCCGGCGCTGGCCGATGCCGTGTCAGAGCGGGTGGGCAAGCGGGTCGACCAGGAGGCGGTCGCCTCGCTGGCCAAGAAGCTGGCGGCTCAGGGTCTGCTGGCCGGGTTCGAGCACCATGCCCCGCCGAAGCGCAACCCGCTGCTGGCGTTGCGCTGGAAGGTTCTGGTCACCAACCCCGTCCTGACCCAGCGGCTCACGGCCCCGTTCACGTTCCTGTTCCGGCCGTGGCTCATGTGGCCGATCCTGGTCGCGTTCGCCGGCGTCTTCTGGTTCGTCTTGTTCCACAAGGGCGTGGCCGCGGCAACCTCTGAGGCCTTCCACAGCCCCGGCCTGCTGCTGCTGGTGTTCGGCCTCGCCGTGGCTTCGGCCGGCTTCCACGAGCTGGGCCATGCCGCGGCCTGCCGCTACGGCGGGGCCACGCCGGGCGGTATGGGCATGGGCATCTACCTGGTCTGGCCCGCGTTCTACACCGACGTGACCGACACCTATCGGCTGCCGCGTCGTGACCGGCTGCGCGTCGACCTGGGCGGGCTGTACTTCAACGCGGTGGTCGCGGTGGTCACCATGGGGGTCTGGCTGCTGTGGCGCCAGGACGCGCTGCTGCTGCTCATCGCCCTTCAGGTGCTGCAGATGGTCAAGCAACTCTCGCCGATCATCCGCGCCGACGGCTACCACATCCTGTCCGACGCCACCGGGGTGCCGGACCTGTTCTCGCACATGGGCCCGACGATGCGATCCCTGCTGCCGGGCCATCGCGACGAGCCGTCCGCGCTGGGCGGCTGGCAGCGCTGGCTGGTCACCGCCTGGGTGCTCATCGTCGTACCCGTCCTGCTCAGCCTGGCCATCGGCGCCGTGCTGGTGCTGCCCAAGCTGGTCACAAGCGCCTGGGACAGCGGCCGGGTGCTGGTGCTCGGCATCCCGCACGAGGTCAGCCACTTCCAGGTGATCGACCTCCTGGCTTCGCTGGTGCGGCTGCTGGCGCTCGCCCTGCCGGTGCTCGGGAGCGGGCTGGTCACTCAGAAGATCGTGCGCACGACCTGGGGTCGCGCACGCTCGTGGAGTGCCGGCAGCCCGGTGCGCCGCAGCGTCGCGCTGGCCGGCGCCGGGCTGGCCCTTGCCGGCGTCGCCTGGGCCTGGTGGCCGTCCGGCCAGTACCAGCCGGTCCGCCCGAGCGACGGCGGCACGGTCGGCTCGCTGGTCAGGTGGGTCTCGGCGCCGACGACGCTGGCCCGGCCGACCGTCGGACTGGTCGAGTTCGGAGGAGGTTCGCAGCCCGCAGCGGCCGGCGCGACACCGGTCACCCTCGCGGCCGGAAAGCATCTGGCCGTGGCGATGGTCCCGGTGGGCGGCGCGAGCAAGACCCACCCGGCGCTGTTCGTGATCCGCGGTTCGCACGGCCAGGCGCCGGTGGCGATCCTCAGCACCTCCGCCCCGGATCCGACCTCCGCGCCGACGGCGAACCCGGCCGGCGCAACCAGCACGACCCCGACCTCCACCCCATCGTCCACGCCCACTCCAGCCTCCCCGACCGCCGCCCAGGCGTTCCCGTTCGCGCTCCCCAAGCCCCCAGGGCCGGGGGGCACCCAGGCGCTGGCCACGAACACCACGGACGGGGGCGTCGTCTACGACGTGGCCTACGCCCTGGTCACCGTGACCGGCGGGGCCAATGTGACCAACACCAACAGTGCGTTCGCGCTGGCCCACTGCAAGGCCTGCACCACGGTGGCGGTCTCGTTCCAGCTCGTGCTGATCGTCGGGTCTAGTCACATCATCGCGCCGATCAACGCCGCCGGCGCGCTGAACTACAACTGCCCGGCCTGCGTGACCACCGCCCTCGCCGACCAGATCGTGGTGACGCTCAAGGCCCAGCCCTCCAAGCAGCTCCTGGACACGCTGAACTCGGATCTCAAGCAGCTGAACGCGCTGCCCGCGCTGGGGGCGGCCGGGACGCCGGCCGCGGTCGCCGCCGCAGTCGGGACCGTGCAGCAGGAGATCGACACCGCTTTGAAGTCGAGTGGCCTCGAGGCGAACCCGCCGAGCTCCAACAACACGTCGACCACCGCGACCACGTCTTCCACGACCACACCGGCAACGGGCACGTCCACCTCGAGCTCTCCGTCGGCCACACCGGGATCGGGTTCGACCACGCCGAGCGACACCTCGCCGACGAGTGCGAGCACGAGCCCGAGCACGACGCCGACTTCCACGGGCACGACGTCGACCGGGACGGCAACGGCGCCTGCGGGCACGTCGACCACGGACACGACATCGACGGCGGCCTCAACCACGCCCTCCGGCTAGCGGCGAATTGCCCACTCGGCGCCTCGGCCGAGGCGAGCGGGCCGAAAGCGGGCCAGCCATACGGCCAGCCCGACGCGGTCGCAAGCGATCGAACTCGGGGTGTGGCACGACATGCCCATGTATGGCGCCGCGGTGCCGCTCGGGTGATTTCGCCCACGAGGACAGATACGGCCCAGGCCATGGGCAAGGTCCCGTGCTCAGGCGGCGCGGCCAACGCGCGAATCGGCAAGCACAATTGCACGGGATGACTGGACCGATTCCAGTCTGCGGCGCTACGGTCGCTCTCACACGAGAGGAGCGACGATGGCGGACATCCCCCTGTTGGCGCTGTACTGGACGGTCGCGGGCCCCGTCGAGATCCACGCTGGGCGCGAGTGGAGCACGTTCAGCTGGCGGGACCGATGCGAAACAGTGGCAAAGGGCGGCTTCGAGGGCATCGGCCTGTGGCACGCCGACGTCTCGCACCAGCTCGAGACGAGCTCATATGCCGAGATGAAGAAGGTGTTCGACGACGCCGGCCTGAAGTACCTCGAGGTGGAGTTCCTAGCCGACTTCTGGGTCCCCCAGGGCGAGCTGGCTCGGGCCGACTCCGACCGGCTGCGCAAGCAGTTGTTCGAGACCGCGGCCGCGTTCGATGCGCATCACATCAAGGTCGGCAACATCCCCGAGACGCCGTGCGAGCTCGACCGGCTGATCGAGGAGTACGCGGCGCTGTGCGACGATGCCGCCCAGCACACGAACGCCAAGGTGGCGTACGAGATCATCCCGTTCGACCCGAACGTGAACACGCTCGACGACGGCATCCGGCTGGTCAGCGAGGCCAACCGCCAGAACGGCGGATTGGCCATCGACACCTGGCACATGGGCAAGCTGCGGATCGAACCCGAGGAGCTGGGGCGCATCCCGAGCGACCAGCTGGCCTGGGTGGAGCTGTCCGACGGTCCGGTCCAATTCATGGACGACAAGATCGACGAGGTGATCAATCACCGCCGGCTCCCCGGCGAGGGGGAGTTCGACATCCCGGGCTACATCGAGGCGTGCCGCGCGATCGGCTACGACGGTCCGTGGGGGGCCGAGATTCTCTCCGCCGAGCTGCGCGCGCTACCGCTCGAGGAGGCGGTCAAGCGCACCTATGAGACCAGCGTCGCGCAGTTTCGCGCCGGCGTGACCTGAGGAGGAGACCGAGACATGCAGGCACTCGACAACGACAGGCTCGTCTGGATGTTCACCCAGATGCTGCGCATCCGGGAGTTCGAGGAGCGGGTCAAGAGGACCTTCGAGGAGCACCCGGGCGTGATCCGCGGGCACACCCATCTGGCCGACGGCGCCGAGGCGTCGATCGTCGGCGCGCTAGCCACCATGCAGCCGGGCGACCAGCTGATGGCCACCTACCGCTGCCACGGCTACCCGATCGCTCTGGGGACCGACACCAAGGCGATCATGGCCGAGATCTACGGTCGCAAGAGCGGGCTGTGCGGCGGGTACGGCGGCTCGATGCACCTGGTCGACCCCGGGCGCGGCTTCATGGGCACGAGCGGCATCGTCGGTCAGGGCATCCCGCAGGCGACGGGGCTCGGATGGGCAGCGCAGCTGCGCGAGAAGAACGAGGTGGTCCTGGCCTTCTTCGGCGACGGCGCCTCCAAGCAGGGCGCGTTCCACGAGTCGCTCAACCTGGCCTCGCTGTGGAAGCTGCCGGTCGTTTACGTGATGGAGAACAACAACTACAACGTGTCGACTCGCTCCGAGCAGGAGGACGCCAACGCGGCCAATGGCGAGCCGCTGTCGGTCAAGGCGACGGCCTACAGCATGCCCGGCGTCACCGTCGACGGCGGCGATCCGGTCACGGTGTACGAGACCGTGGGAGCCGCCGCGGACCGCGCGCGCGAGGGCGAGGGGCCGACCTTGGTGGAGTCGAAGGTCTATCGCCTATCGGCGCACGGCAACATCATCGCCCCGCCCGGGGTGCCCCTGCACTATCCCGAGCACGAGGCGATCACCACATTCGGCAACCGGGAGGAATACGACGCGGCGTTGCGGGGCGACCCCGTCCCTCGGTTCCGCGCCCGGCTCGTCGAGCAGGGCGCGCTCGATCCGGCGCGGGCCGACGAGATCGCCGAGAAGGTCCACGAGGAGATGGACGGCGCGGTTCAGTTCGCGCTCGACGATCCGTTCCCGGAGCCTGAAGCCGCCGCCCGCAACGACTACGTGTACGCCTAGGAGAAACGACCATGGCACGAGAGATTCCCTACATCGCTGCGGTCCAGGAGGCGATCCGCGTCGAGATGGAGCGCGACCCAAGCGTCGTCTTCTACGGCCAGGACGTGGCCCCGAGCGACGAGGACCCGCTGGTCCAGGCGTTCGGGCGCGACCGCGTTCGGGTCTCGCCGATCTCGGAGACCGCCGAGATCGGCATGGCGGTGGGGCTCGCGCTGGCCGGCTACCGCCCGGTCGTCGAGCTGCTGATGGCCGAGTTCATGCTGGTGGCGATGAACCAGGTCGTCAACGAGGCCCCGCGCCTTCGCTATATGAGCGGCGGCCAGGTCAAGGTCCCGTGCGTGTTCAAGGCCGGCTACGGGTTCACCGCCGGTTGGGCCGGCCAGCACACCGGCTCGATCTACGGCATGTTCATGGGCTTCCCCGGGCTGAAGATCGCGCTGCCCGCGACGCCGGCCGACGCCAAGGGACTGATGGCCACGGCGATCCGCGATGACAACCCGGTCTGCTACTTGATCAACTACCTGATGGTGCTCGAGCACGGCGACGTGCCCGAGGGCGAATACACGGTGCCATTCGGCGAGGCGGCAGTCCGGCGGTCCGGGTCGGACGTCACGATCGTGGCCACCGGGTGGACCGTGGGGCGGGCGCTCGCCGCGGCCGAGACCCTGGCCGGCGAGGGCATCGATGCCGAGGTGATCGACCCGCGGACGCTGAACCCACTCGACATGCCGACGATCCTGTCGTCGGTCGAGAAGACCGGACGGCTGGTAATCGCCGATCAGGGCACCCGCCACGGCGGCGCTTCGGCGGTGATCGCGGCCGAGGTCGCCGAACACGGGTTCGGAACGCTCAAGGCGCCGATCGCGCAGGTGACCGCGCTAGACGTCACCGTGCCCTACAGCGAGCCGATGGAGGCCTACGTCCTGCCCAACGAGGAGAAGATCGCCCTCGGCGTCAGACGGGTCCTGGGCGAGGCACCCGTCGCCGCGTAGGGCGGAGATCGCCATGGATGGGGACCTCGCGCAAGGACTGCTGCGCACGATGTGGCGGATCCGGCTGTTCGAAGAACGGGTGGCGCAGCTCAAGCGCAACCTGCAGGTCCACGGCCTGATTCACCTGAGCATCGGCGGCGAGGGCGTGGCGGCGGCGGTGTGCGGCCAGCTGCGCGACGACGACGCCGTGTACAGCGGCCACCGTGCGCATGGACATGCGATCGCCAAAGGGGCGCCGATAGACGCGGTGATGGCCGAGCTCATGGGCCGGACCGACGGGCTGTGCCGGGGACTCGGCGGCTCGATGCACCTGGTCGACTCCGAGCATGGGTTCATGGGGGCCACCGGCGTCGTGGGCGGCAACCTGCCGCTCGCGCTGGGGAGCGCGCTGGCCGCGCATCTCCGCGGCTCGGATCAGATCAGCGTGGTGTTCTTCGGCGACGGGGCGGTCCAGGCCGGTCACTTCAACGAGACGATCAACCTGGCCGCACTGTGGCAGCTGCCGCTGATCTTCGTGTGCGAGAACAATGGGATGGCCGAGTTCACCTCGCGAGAGGAGCACTCGACGATCGAACTGGTGAGCAACGTGGTTGCGCCGTACGGGTTCGACCGAGCAACCGTAGACGGCTCCGATGTGCCGGCGGTGTACGACGCCTTCGGTGAGTTCCTCGGCGCGTCGCGGGAGGGGCGCGGGCCGTTCTTGCTCGAGTGCCTGACCTACCGCCGGCGCGGGCACTATGAGGGCGACCAGCAGAAGTACCGAGACGCCGCGGCTGAGGTGCAGTGGCGCGAGCGCGACCCGATCGCCCGGTTGACCGAGACCTTCTTCGATGACCAAACGGCAGCCGAGATCGAGCGCGACGCGGCGGCCGAGATCGAGCAGGCGGTTGCGTTCGCCCGCGACAGCCCATTCCCCGAGCCATCGATCCCGGCCGGGTTGGTGTATGCGACATGAGCGCTGAGGCCACATTCGTCGAGGCGGTGAACCGGACGCTGGCCCACGCCATGCGCGAGGACGAGAGAGTGATCGTGCTCGGCGAGGACGTGGCCGAGGGCGGCCCCTACCTGGTCACCTCAGGGCTGGCCGACGAGTTCGGGCGCGACCGCGTGCGCAACACGCCGATCAGCGAGGGCGCGGTGTGCGGAGTGGCCGTGGGCGCCGCCCAGTCGGGGTTGAAGCCCGTCGTCGAGATCATGTTCATCGACTTCATCACGCTGGCGCTCGACCAGCTGGTCAACCAGGCGGCCAAGGCCCACTTCATGTCGGGGGGACAGCTGACCGTGCCGCTGGTGCTCCGGACGCAGGGCGGGTCGGGCCAGCGCAACGGGGCGCAGCACTCGCAGAGCCTCGAGGCGTGGCTCACGCACGTGCCCGGGCTCAAGGTGGTGATGCCGAGCGGCGCTGCCGACGCGGCCGGCCTCCTGATGAGCGCGATCGCCGACCCCAACCCGGTCGTGTTCGTCGAGAACAAGTCGCTTTACTTCCGCCGCGACGCGGTTCCCGACCCGCCCGAGCCGATCCCGATCGGCCGCGCCCACACGGTCAGAGCCGGGCGAGACGTCACGATCGTGGCGCTCTCGCGCATGGTCGGCGACGCGATGGAGGCCGCCGAGCGCCTGAGCTCCGATCATGGTGTCGAGGCCGAGGTGATCGACCCGCGCACGCTGGTCCCGCTCGACCTCGACACGCTGGCTCAGTCGCTCCGGCGCACCGGACGCGCGATCATCGCGCACGAGGCGGTGATCGCCGGCGGGTTCGGCGCCGAGCTGGCCGCTCAGCTCCAGGCGGCCGCATTTGACTATCTCGAGGCGCCGATCCAGCGGGTCGGCGCCCCCTACACGCCGGTGCCGGTCAGCCCGCCGCTCGAGGATGCCTACCGGCCCGGCGCCGAGGACATCATCCGCGCCGCGCGCGTGTCGCTCGAGTGGGGCGAGCACGATGTCGAACCGTGGGAGAAGGGTGCGCTCGCCCCCGGCTGACCGGTACCGGCGGGATCGCTTTGTGGGGTCAGCTTTCGGGGGCCAGCGTCAGCAGTGACGCTCCCGGAACCTCCTCGAGCAGGCCCCGGTGCGTGAGCACGATCTCCAGGTTCGTGAGCGACAGGCGGGCGTGCTCGCGCGCGATTCCGTCGGCCCGGGCGCCCTCGCGCTGGGTGATCGCCTCGGTCAGGCCGAGGTGATGGCGGTGGGCCACGACGAGGACCTCACGCGACTCGGGGAGCTGGGCGTGCTGGAGCACGAGCGCGCTCGGGCTGGCGAACGGCAGCGAGAGCACGCCGTCGAGCGTGCGCTCGAGCAGCGGGCTTTCCGCCATCTTGAGCAGGCGGGCGTGGAATGCCTCGTTGAGGGCCACGAAGCGCTCGAACGATTCGTAGTCGGCCCGGCGCACGAGCGGCTCCACCGACTCGTTGATCGTGCGCAGCGCGCGCAGGTCGCGGCGGCTGGCTCCGCGCTCGGCGGCGAAGCGGGCCGCGGTGCCCTCGAGCACGCCGCGTATCTCGATCGCGTCGCGGATATCGGCCCGCGTGAACTCGCGGACCACGTATCCCCCGGCGGGCAGGCTGCGGAGCAGCCCCTCGTGCTCGAGCGAGACGAGCGCCAGGCGCAGGGGCGTGCGCGACACGCCGAGCCGCTCGACCAGCGGCAGCTCCGACATCCGGTCGCCCGGTTTGAACTCGCCGCTCAGGATCAGCTCGCGCAAGCTGAGCAGCGCGCGCGTCATCTGAGTGCGGCTGGCATGTAGGGACATGGGGGCGCGCGGAGTGTATTCCCCACCGAGATGTTGCATGCAGAAACCTGTCTGCGAACGGACTGCAAACGTTTCTTGTGGTCGCGTTAGGACGCCGTTGCATACAACAGATCATGTGAATAAGATCACGACTTCGCCAAACCGGGGCGGGTTCCACCGATTGATTCGCGGAGGAGGACAGAGGTGAGAGGGATGCATCACGGCGCGCTACGCGTGCGCCTAGGCTTTGTGCTTGCTGCCGTCATTGCGGCCATGTTGGTCGCGGCCTGCGGCAGCAGTAAGAGCAGTTCAAGCTCGGGCGGCAGCTCAGCCGCCAGCAGTGGCGGGTCGAGTGCCACGTCGACCTCGGGCAGTTCGAGCTCGAGCTCGAGCGGCGGATCGTCAGACACGTCGTCATGCGGTCCGAAGGCTGGCCAGGCGGCCACTGGGACGCCGATCAACATCGGCACGATCGACACCAAGCAGCCCGGAACGGACTTCAGCGACGGGCCGAACATGATCAATGCGTACTTCTCGTGCGTGAACGCCAACGGCGGGGTCAACGGCCACCCGCTCAAGCTGTTCGTCCAGTACGACCAAACTCAGCCGGCGCAGATCGCGGCGGCGGCCAAGCAGCTGATCCAGACCGACCACGTGGTCGGGATCGTGGGCGTGTTCGACCTGCTCGAGTGCACGATCGACCAGGGCTACTGGAAGCAACTGGGCATCTACGAGATGGGTGCCGGCATCGCGCCCGAGTGCTGGTCGACCCCGAACAGCGCGGCGGTCAACATGGGTCCGCGCTACAGCTCCGACGGCGCCGTGCAGTACGGCCTCAAGCAGCACCCGTCGAAGATCGTGTTCGTGCAGTCCAACGTGCCGGGCACCGGGTACATCGCAGCGGGGCCGACCGCCCTGGCCAAGGCCTCCGGGGTGCCGATCACCACGCTGACGGCCAACGTGCCGATCAACGACGCCAACTCGCTGGCCCTGAACCTGGTCAACGACGCCGGCTCCAACGGCTGGGTGGTGCTGAACTTCACCCCGCCCGAGGCGCTGGTCATCCTCCAGGCGGCCCAGAAGCTCGGCCTCGAGGACCGAGTCAAGGGCTGGGGCTGCTCGACCCCGTGCAACACCGACTTCCTGGCCAAGGCGCTGGGACCGAAGTGGAACCACAAGCTGTTCGTCAACGCCGAGCTGACCGACGCGGATGACCACAACGGGCCGGAGATGCAGCTCTACAAGGCGATCCTGGCCAAGTACGGCTCGTCCGTGGCCGGCGGCATCGGCTCGTTCAGTGAGATGGGCTACCTGCTGGGCAAGTTCGCCAAGGACGCGCTCTTGACCGTCAAGGGTCCGTACACCATGCAGAGCGTCAATCAGGCGTTCAAGAACATCAAGGACGAGAAGAACGAGCTGCAGTGCCAGCCGTGGGTGTACGGTGACTATCCGCTGCATATCCCGAACAACTCCGACTTCACGACGACGCCGGATAACGGGAAGATGGTCACGGCGCAGGGATGCACGCCGATCTCCAACGCTGATCCGCAGATTGCGGCCTACCGCAAGGCGGCCGGCGAGGCCCCGTCGACCAATCCGCCGACCGGCTAAGGAGTAGGCTGCAGGCGAATCAGGGCGTCTGAGTACCAATGCCGAGCACCACTGACCTCGAGCAGTTTCTGATTACCGGCCTGTCCCTCGGCGGGGTGTATGCCCTGTCGGGGGTCGGGATGGTGGTGCTGTACCGCGCGACCGGGGTGCTGAACCTCTCGTTCGGCGCGGTTGGTGCGATGGGCGCCCTGATCGCCTGGCAGCTGATCAACCACTCCGGGTTCGGCTTCTGGCCGGCGGCGCTGGCCTCGGCGCTGTTCGGTGGGCTGATCACGCTCGCCTACGGAATGGTGTTCGGCCCCGCGCTCGCCCACCGAGACCCGCTGGTCAAGGCGACCGCGACGCTGGGGCTGACCCTGATCCTGCTCGGTGTGATGGACCTGTTGTGGCCCTCCAGCGGTGGCGCCTCGCGCTCCCTGACGATCCCCACCGACAGCAACACGTTCCAGCTCGGTCAGATCTCGGTGACCTACACCAACGTCATCGCGCTGGCCCTCGGGCTGGTGATCACGATCGTGACCGCCGCCTTCCTGCGCTTCACCAAGCTGGGGACGGCCATGCGAGCGATCGCCAACGACCGCGACATCTCCGCCGCGCTTGGCGTCCCGGTGCGGCGGGTGACCGCGGCGGCGTGGTTCGGTTGCGGCGTGTTATCCGGGATCGCCGGCGTGTTGCTGGCCGACCTGGTGGCGCTCGATTCCACCAGCCTGACCTTCCTGGTGATCTTCACCTTGGCGGCCACGTTGATCGCGCGGTTGCGGTCGATCACGATCACCTTCGTGGCCGCGCTGGTGATCGGCGTGATCGATGCCGAGCTCACCCCAATCACGTCGGTCTCGAACTACCGGGACATGACCCCGTTCGTGCTTGCGGTGATCGCACTGCTGGTGCTCAACCGCCGTCGCGTGATCACGGTAGGACGGCAGGGGGTGTAGACGATCGAGTCCGGCTTGAAAAGCGACGCGGGAGCGACAGCGACCGAGCCGACGGCGGCGGACGCGACGCCGCCCTCGAACCGACGGAGGGGACGTGGCCTCCAGCCGCGGTCGCTCGCGGGCCCGGCCGTGTGGGTTGTCCTGGCCGTATGCGCGCTGCTGTTCATCCCGTCGATCTTCAGCCTCTACTACGTCAACGCCTGGACCCAGGTGGCGATCTACTCGATCGTCACGCTCGGGCTCGGGGTGCTGGTCGGTCGGGTTGGAATGGTCTCGCTCGGTCAGGGGGCGGTGCTGGCCATGGGCGCATGGGTCGCCGCGCGGCTCTTGTTCGCTACGGGCCTCCCGTTCCCGGTCGTGCTGCTGGCATCCGGACTGATCACGATGGTGCTCGGCACGCTGGTCGGGCTGCCAGCCCTGCGCATGAGCGGGCTGTACCTGGCGCTGATCACGCTGATGCTCGCCGGCGCGATCACGATCGTGCTCCAGAACATCAACTTCCCCAACGGCGGACACGGGTTCACCGGCTACGACGCCAGCAGCGTGCACATCCCGCCGATCCGCCGGCCGAGCATCGCGACGAGCGACCCGGCGTTCTTCCGTTACTCGGTGGTTGTCGCGGTCCTGATGTTCCTGCTGGTGATGGTGCATCTGCGCGGACGGCCCGGGCGGGCCTGGGCGGCGATCCGTCAGAGCGAGTCCGCCGCGCTCGCGGGTGGGATAAACACCACCCTGTACAAGCTGTGGGCGTTCGCGCTGGCCTCGTTCGTGACCGGCGTGGCCGGAGGCCTGGTGGCGGGGTTCTACCACTACCTGAACTCGCTGACGTTCCAAACCCAGGACTCGATCACGCTCCTCGCCGTGGTGCTGATGGGCGGCGCATACAGCATGCCCGGCGCGGTCGTCGCCGCGTTCCTGCTCAAGTTCCTCCAGCAGCTGCTCAACGACGTGGGCGTATCCCCGGATTGGCTGACCATCCTGTTCGGCATCGGCGTGCTCCAGGTGCTGACCACCGCTCCGCGCGGGATCGTCGAGCAGATGCCCAAGGACATCGCCAAGCTGGTGCGCTTCATCCGCGGTCTGTTCTCGCGCCGAACGCCGGAGCGGGAGGGCGCCACGTGATCGAGGTCTCCGACCTCACCGTCCGCTTTGGTGGCGTCACGCCCCTGGACGGCATGAACGTGAAGTTCGAAAAAGGCACGTGCGGGCTGATCGGACCCAACGGCGCCGGCAAGACCACGTTCTTCAACGTGCTGAGCGGATTCGTAAGACCGGTCTCGGGCCAGATCACCGCGTTCGGCGAGGACCTGCTGAAGATGGCCCACTACCGGCGCGCGCGCTGGGGGGTGCGGCGCACGTTCCAGACCGAGCAGGCGATCGAGGAGCTGTCGGTATACGACAACGTGGCGATGATCCACGAGCACTCCAAGGTGACCGGTGGGTCTCGGCGCGAGGACGTGCTCGGCGCGATCGACTTCGTCAAGCTGGGCGTCGATCCGTACGCCAGCGTGGGAACGCTGGGCGCTGCCGAACGCCGGCTGGTCGAGGTCGCGCGCGCGGTGGTCGGCAAGCCCAGGCTGGTGCTGCTCGACGAGCCGGCCGCCGGACTGCCCGACGAGGAGACCACGGTACTCAGCGAAGTCATCCGGGCGATCCCCGAGCACATGGGCGCGCTGGTCATCCTGGTCGACCACGACATGAGCCTCGTTTCCTCGTGCTGCGAGGTGACCGCGGTGCTCGACTTCGGCAAGCTGATCGCCTCCGGGCCGACCGCCGAGGTGCTGCGCGACGAGCAGGTCATGCGCGCCTATCTCGGCACCGAGGAGGTCGCCGCATGAGTACCACACCTGACGTGCTCGCGCTGGAACGGCTCACCGTCGCGCGGGGCGGGCGCAACGTGGTGCGCGAGGTGTCGCTGGAGATTCCGGCCGGTGAGGTGACCGCGCTGCTCGGGCCCAACGGGGCGGGCAAGTCGAGCATGGTGCTCTCGATGGGCGGGATCATCAAGCCGGTCAGCGGCAAGGTCCTGCTCGACGGCGCCGATCTCGCCGGCCGCCGGCCGGAGCGGATCCGCTCCGCGGGCGTGGCGATCGTCCCCGAGGGCCGGCGTCTGCTCCCCGAGCTGACCGTATCCGAGAACCTGCGCGTCGCGACCTACACGCTCTCGAGCTCCGACGCCGCCGCCGGCCGCAAGCGCGCGCTGGAGCTGTTCCCCGAGCTGGAGAAGCGCCTGCCCTACGCGGCCCGCTCGCTCTCGGGCGGCGAGCAGCAGATGGTCGTGCTGGCCCAGGCGCTCGTGTCCCATCCCCGCTACGTGATCATCGACGAGCTCTCGCTCGGGCTCGCCCCGGTCGTGGTCAACCGCCTGATCCCCACCATCCGATCGATCGCCGATTCGGGGATCGGGGTGCTGCTGATCGAGCAGTTCGCCGCGGTTGCGCTCGGCATGGCCAACCACGCCTATGTGATGGAGGGCGGTCGCATCCGCTTCTCCGGCCTGGCCAGCGAGCTGCGCGAGAAGCCCGATCTGCTGCAGTCCGCCTACCTGTTGCGAGGTCGCAACGGTGCGGCCGGCTCGCCGGCGACGGCGGGCACCTCGCCACACCCGGCATGAGCATCGGCGGCCTCGAGCACGTGCTCGTGCTCGCGGACGACATCGACGCCACGCGCGACTTCTACTGTCACGTGGTCGGGCTGTCGGTCGGGGATCGTCCGCCGCTCGCATTCCCGGGGTACTGGCTGTACACCGCTTCTGACGGCTCCGGTCCGGCCTGCCTGCACGTCGCCGAGCGGCGCGCCTACGCGGCGCACGCCGCCTCGCTTGGTTTGAATGTGCCCGAAGGGCCGGACCCGGGCGCCGGGCCAATCGACCACATTGCGTTCAAGGCTTCTGATTACGATGGGCTGCTCGAGCGCCTCGAGCGGCAGGGAGTTCGGGCGGTGAGAAATGCCGTCCCCGGGGGACCGCGTCAGGTGTTCATCCAGGATCCCAACGGGGTCCGGGTAGAGATCAACGTGTCTGACCCCGAGACTGGCGAAGCGAGGTAGCTCATATGGCTGAACTGCAAACCGAAATTGCGGCAGGACGACGCACGACGCCCCCGTTCCGAGCCGACCACGTAGGCAGCCTGCTCCGCCCGCCCGAGCTGCTGAAGGCCCGCTCGGATTTCGAAGCCGGGCGGATTGACTCCGATCAGGTCCGGGCCGTCGAGGACGAGGCAATCCGGGACGCGGTGGCGCTCCAACGCGATGCCGGGCTCCAGTCGGCCACCGACGGCGAGTTCCGCCGAGCCACCTGGCACATGGACTTCATCTATCAGCTGGGCGGGCTCGAGCAGGCCCCGGGCGATCTCAAGGTCCAGTTCCGCAACCCCGAGGGAACGGTGGAGTGGACGCCCGCCGCCCTGCATGTGACCGACAGGATCCACCTGGACCACACGATCTTCGCCGGGGCGTTCGAGTTCCTGCGCGGAGTGACCGGCGACGAGCAGACTCCGAAGCTGACCATTCCGTCGCCCAACATGGTCCACTACCGGGGCGGCGGCGCGGCCGTCGACGAGCGCATCTACCCGGACATGGAAGAGTTCTGGGAGGACCTGTGCGCCGCCTACGCCGAGGAGCTGCGCGCGCTAGGTGAGCTGGGGTGCACGTATCTCCAGTTCGACGACACGTCGTTGGCCTACCTGAACGACCCGCGCCAGCGCGAGCAGATCGCCGCGCGCGGGACGAGCGACGTCGAGCACCTCCATGAGCAGTACGTGCGGAACATCAACCGCGCGCTTGAGGGACGGCCGCCGGGCATGGCGGTGACCACGCACCTGTGCCGCGGCAACTTCCGGTCCTCCTGGGCGGCCGAGGGCGGCTACGACTTCGTCGCCGAGGCGCTGTTCGGCGGCCTGGGCGTGGACGGCTTCTTCCTCGAGTACGACGACCCCCGCTCGGGCGGTTTCGAGCCGCTGCGGTTCGTGCCGCCCGGCAAGTACGTGGTGCTGGGCCTTGTAACGACCAAGCGGGGCGAGCTGGAATCGAAGGATCTCTTGAAACGACGGATCGAGGAAGCCTCGCGATACGTGCCGATCGAGCAGCTGTGCCTCTCGCCGCAGTGCGGCTTCTCCTCGACCGTCGAGGGGAACGCGCTCACCCGGGAGGAGCAGATTGCCAAGCTCGTGCTGATCGTCGAGACGGCCGCGGAAGTGTGGGGATGAGATGCGCGCCGCGGTGACCGAGGCCGTGGGGGCGATGGCGCTGCTCGAGCGCCCCGAGCCGGCCGAGCCGGGAGCGCACGAGGTGGTGGTCGCACCCGAGGCGGTCGGGATCTGCGGATCTGACTACCACTTCTTCGCCGGCGAGCTGTCGGAGGCGGCGGGCGGCTCGCAGTTCCCGCGCATCCAGGGCCACGAGATCGGGGCGACCGTGGTGGCGCTCGGCCCGGGCAGCCGGAGCGAGTTGGCGGTGGGCCAGCGCGTGGCCCTTTGGCCGCTCCAGGCCTGCGGCGAGTGCTATCCGTGCTCGGTCGGGCGCCCCAACACGTGCGACGCGTTCGAGCTGATCGGGATCCACGTGGACGGCGGCCTCCAGGAGCAGCTCGCGGTGCCCGAGGAGCAGGTCTATCCGATCCGGACCGAGGACCCGGCGGTGGCGGCGCTGGCCGAACCGGTGTCGATCGCCGTGCGGGCGGTCAACCGGGCGCGCGTGGAGCGCGGTGAGCGAGTCGTGGTGCTGGGGGCCGGGCCGATCGGACAGTGCATCTGCCTGGTCGCCCGCGAGCGCGGCGCCCGGGTGCTGGTCGTCGACCTGCAGGAGAACCGGCTGAGCATCAGTCGCGACATGGGCGCGGACACGCTGGTGTGGACGGGAATGGATGAGGTCGTCGACTTTGCCCGCCGGTGGGCCCGTCCGGCCGGGCCGCCGGTGGTGTTCGATGCCACCGGCGCGCCGGGCGCGGTGCGCGCGATGGTCGACATGGTCGCATCGGCGGGCCGGGCGGTGCAAGTCGGGATGTCCGGCGAGGAGGTGTCGCTGCGGATCGGCAGCCTGACCGAGAAGGAGCTCGACCTGCTCGGCGTGAGCTGTTGCGGCGCGGCCGAGTTCGGGCAGGCCGTGGCGGTGGTCGAGCGCAACGTGGACGTGCTTTCGCAGCTGATCAGCCATCGCTTCTCGCTCGAGCGCGCGCCCGAGGCGCTGCGGTTCGCGATGGAGAACCCGACCAAAGTGATGAAGGTCGTGATCGGCGGCGCGTAGCCGCGCGGCGGCTCGGCCGGGACCGCGGACCGCGGCGAGTTGGCTCCCGCGGCCCGCGACCCGAGTCCCTGGAGGTGGCCTCGCTGGCAGTTGTAGTTAGGTGAGCGCCGGCACGGGATCGCCGCTGTTCTTCGTCTCGGAGTTTGCCGTCTCGGTGCCCTCAATCGTCTTGACGTCGTCGCCGGTGCTGGTGCCGAGCTTGATCTGGACCTGCCGCGGCTTCTTCTGCTCGGGCTTTGGGATCCTCAGCTCGAGCACGCCGCGGTCGAAGTGCGCCTGCACCGCGTCGGGGTCGATCCCTTCGGGAAGCGTGAGTGAGCGGGAGAACCCGCCGAATGCACGCTCGAGCCGGTAGTAGCCCTCGTGCTCGGTCTCGTGCTGTGCCTTGCGCTCTCCGGAGATCGTTAGGACGTTGTCCTGCAGCTGCACATTGACCTCCTCTTCGAAGAGGCCGGGTAGATCGGCGCGCAGGACGTAGTGATCCCCGGTCTCGACCAGGTCCATAGCCGGGATCCACCGCCTGGCGGCCTGACCACCGCCACGGCCGGTGGGAGCGGGCTGATCGAAGAAGGTGTTGAAGAGCCGGTTCATCTCGTTCTGGAGGCCGTTGAGCTCAGCGACCGGCTCCCAGCGAATCAGTGCCATGCGAACCTCCCTTGGATACGAACGGGTTTCTGTTCAAGCTGTGTAATAGATCTCAGTCGGCTGCTGTCAAGGTGTTGCGGGCGTGCATAACACGACATCTCGACGCGCGAGCGCACGCCGTGACGCGCTATGCACGCTATTCGTGCACTACACGGCACGGCCGGCGGCGGCCGGTTCAGATGTTGTGTTATGCACGCCGGTGCCGAGAGGCCGTCCAATCCCGGACGGGTCGTGCGCGGGGGTCAATCAGGGGCGCTGCGGCCGGTGGCGGCCCGGAGCTTTCCCAGCGCGCGCTGCTCGATCTGGCGCACCCGCTCGGCGCTGAGGCCGATGCGCTCCCCCACGTCGCGCAACGACTGCTCCGGGCCGTCCAGCCCGTAGCGAGCCCGGAGGATCATCCGCTCCCGATCGTTCAAGCTGCCCAACAGCGCCCGGATCTGCTCGATCTCCGAGTGATCCAGCAACTGCTCGTAGGCGTCGGCGGCCAGCGGATCCACGAGCAGCTCCCCGAATGCGCCCACCTCGCCTTCACCGCCGCGGACCGGCTCCTCCATCGAGTGCGGCACCCGCTCGAGCGCGAGCATCTCTCCGACCTGGGAATGCGAGAGGCCGGTCCGCTCGGCGAGCTCGTTCCCGGTCGGCTCTCGCCGGTGCTCGGCGACATGTTCGCCATGCGCGCGCTTGAGCTGCGAGAGGTGGCGCAGTGCCCGGTCGGACAGCACGATCGGCCGCGTCAGCTCGGCGATCAGCTGCTGCATCGCCTGGCGCACCCACCACCCCGCGTATCCCCAGAAGGGCACCCCGAGGGCGGGGTCATAGCGCTCGAGGGCGCGCAGCAAACCGACCACGCCCTCCTGCATCAACTCCAGACGGGTGATCGTCTCAGACCCACGATACACCCGGGCGACCCCCGCGATCAGCGGCAGGAACGCCTCAACCAGCTCCTCCCGCGCGCGGCGGTCTCCCGCCTGCGCATGCTCGATCAGCCGCCGCTCGACGGCCAGGGGGAGCCGTGGGCGGTCCCCGAGTTCGTGCAGGTAACCGGCCGCACTGGTCTCACCTTCAGGCCGCCGCTGGCCCAGATCGCCGGCCAGCTCTTGATCCAGCACACGCGCCGAGCGCGACTCGGTGGCTAGCCGCTCGCTCTCGTCTCGAGTGATGTGGTCGGTGACGTCCAGCTCGGACAACAGCTCCACGACGCTAGCTCGATCCAGGTTCGCAGCGGGTGCCGCGACGGCGTCCGGCGCCGTCTGCACTGGCGGCATCGATCAGATCGATCAGATGGCCGGGCGAATCGGAGGCAACACGATCACGCGGTGCCCAGGCGCACCGAGACCGCGCCGCACCCAGCCGATCCGCCACCGGCGACGAACAGACATGCGAACGCTTCACCTCCTTCCACATCGGCTCATGCGACCAGCAAAGAACGGTGGAGGCCCGGGACCGCTCACAGTGCCTTGACCAAGGCGGTAGGTGTCCAGTCAGTCGCCCTCGGAACTAAGGCCCCGGGTCTCCACCCATTTGATGACCCGCTACTCGTATGTCAAACCTCTCTGGCGGGACTAATAGGCCGCCGGCGAGCTTTGTCAACCCCCGCCCTGGATTTTGGCCCGCGTTCGGGGGACGGGCGGTGCGCCGGAGCCGGCGTTGCGGCAGATTAGGGCGATGTCGCGCGACCGGCTCGAACCAGATCCCCGGGCCATGAGCGGCTCGCGGGTGCGCAGCGTCGCGCTGCTGGTGGCCGCGTGCTTCTTCATGGAGCTACTCGACGGCACCATCGTCGTCACCGCAATTCCGCGCATAAGCTCGTCGCTCGGCATCACGGCGGGCGCGGCCGGCCTGGTGGTCACCGCCTACCTGGTTACGGTGGCGGTGCTGATCCCGCTCAGCGCCTGGCTCACCCTGCGATACGGCTACCGCCGCGTGCTGCTGTCGGCGATCGCGATCTTCACCCTGGCCTCGCTCGGCTGCGCGGCGAGCCAGACCTTTGCCGAGTTGGTCGCCATGCGGGTCCTGCAGGCGGTCGGTGGGGCGATGATGGTCCCGGTGGGACGGATGATCGTGTTCGAGCGAGCCGACAAGACCGAGCTCATGCGGCTGATGTCCTACATCGTCTGGCCGGCGCTCATCGCGCCGGTGATCGCACCGCTGGCCGGCGGGGTCATCACCACCTACGCCGACTGGCGGTGGCTGTTCGTGATCAACCTCCCCCTCGGAGCGATCGGTCTGGCCTGCGCCTGGAGGCTGATCCACGGCCGGCCCGCCGAGGCCCCGCCTCGGCTCGATCGGCTGGGCGTCGGGCTGAGCTGCGGAGGACTCACCGCGCTGACCTGGACCGCCCACCTGATCTCCGATTCGCATCCCGGGTGGCCGGTGGTGGTCGCGCTCGGCCTGGCCTCGGCGCTGCTCCTGGTGGCGGGGGCCCGGCACATGCTGAGAGTGTCCGCGCCACTGCTCGACCTGCGGACGTTGAGGGTCCCCACCTTCGCTAACGCGATGCTCGGCTCGAGCCTGGCCTGGCTGGTGATCGGCGCGATCCCGTTCCTGCTCCCGTTGCTGTTCCAGACCGTGTTCGGCTGGAGCCCGATCAAGTCCGGCGCGCTCGTGCTGTTCGTGTTCGTCGGCAACATCGCGATCAAGCCCGCGACCTCGTTCCTGTACCGGACCTACGGGTTCCGACGGGTCCTGGTTGCCGCCACGATCTGCCTGACCGCAACCGCCGTCGGCTGCGGTCTGCTCACCGCGAGCACGCCGCTGGTGGCGATCGCGGCCTTGACGCTGATCAGCGGCGCCGCCCGTTCGGTGTCGATGACCGGCTACAGCACGCTCGCCCTGAGCGACGTCCCCGCGCCCCAGATGCGCCCCGCGAATGCCCTGTTCAGCACCGCGCAGCAACTGTTCACCGGTCTCGCAGTGGCGCTCGCGACGGTCGCTCTGCGGGTCGGCCACGTCGTCAGCTCGGGCGGCGATTCGCGAACCGCCTACCTGGTCGCCTTTCTCGCGGTGGCCATCGTCGCCGGCATCGCCACCGCCGTGGCCCTCGGCCTGCATCCTTCCGCGGGGCGCGTTCTGACCGCCGAGGAGGCCGCCGGCAGCGATCCGGATCCGGCCGCCGGCGAGCCGGCCGCTATAGAGCCTCAACCAGAGCCGGAGCCCGCCGAGCGCTAGGGACTGGTGCCGTTCACCGCTCGGGCTATGTCGGCCCTGGTGAGGAATCCGTGGGTGACGCCCACACACGCGTCGGCCGCCCGTATGGCAGCCGGCTGATGCAGGTTGATTCCCGCCTGGGTGACCATCTCGGGATTCAGCTCGCCGGTGCTGGTCGGATCGGGGAACGTGGGGAACCCGTGGCTGCGGACGCAGCGAGCGAACGCCAGCGCCGCGGCGATCCGCGCTTGGGTCCGCGCGGGACTGTCGCTTTCTGGGCCGCCGTCCGGCAGCAGGTGCTGGCACCCGCTCACCGCCGAGCGAAACGTGGGCGAGCGCGTGTTGCCCGAGCTCGGAGAGAGGGCAAACTTGAACGAGCGGGTCGTCGGGTCGGGGAAGCCCGGCACCCCGTGTGAGCGCATGCAGCGGGCGAAGTTGAACGCGGCCTGCCTCTGGGCCTGCGTCGGGCGATTGGCGGCGGCGGTCGTGCTCGAGCTCCCCGAGGATCCGCACGCGGCCAGCGCGACCGCGACCCCGGCTGCGGAAATCAGATTCGCTCCGGACCATCTCGTCATCACAGCGGTAATTGGTACGCCGCTGCGCATAACACGGCCGTAACGCCGGTACGCCGCTGTTATCTCCCGCGACGCTCCGGTTAGGGGGCGGTTAGGTTGGCTAGAGCGCCGGTTAAGGACGCCAAAACGGACGCCGATACAGGACCCCAATGCCTATGCTGGACGTAATCCGGTACATGGGAGGGAGCCCCCGATGTCAGGTTTGACGGGTCTGGCCGCAGCCATGCGCCGGCTGCGCCGGCGCCGAGTCGCGCGGCTCTGGGCGCTCGCGGCGGCGCTGGTCGCGCTGGCGGTGATCCTCGTGCCGCTGGCCGTCGCCAACATCGGCGAGAGCACTGAGGGACCCTCGCCGCCCGCCCGCCCGCCCGGCTCGGGGGCGAACTCCACCCACGTCCGGACAGCCAAGCTCACGCCCCGGCGGCGTGCGCGACCGGCGTCGGCCTTGCCGCAGGCCACGCTTACGATCGGAGCCAAGCTGAGCACCGTGCCCGCGCCCAGCTCGTTCTTCGGCATCTCGACCGAGTATTGGTCGCTGCCACTGTTCGAGCGCGACACGCCGGCGTTCGAGCGGGTGCTCTCGCTGTTGCACGTGGCCGGCGACGGTCCGCTGATCCTGCGGATCGGCGGCGATTCGGCCGACCACTCGTTCTGGTCGGCCCGGGCGCAGAAGATGCCCGACTGGGCCTTCGCCCTCACCCCGGCCTATCTGGGCCGCCTGCGAGCGCTGGTCCGCCGTGATCGCGTGAAGCTGATCGTCGACCTCAACCTGATGACCGACACGCCGCTCACCGCGGCGGCATGGGCCCGCGCGGCGGAGACCTCGCTCCCTCACGGCAGCATCCTCGGATTCGAGGTCGGCAACGAGCCCGACCTGTACGAGCGGCGCTACTGGGTGAACATGATCGCGCGCTCGCCCCTGGTCACCCGCCCGATGCCGCTCGCGCTGACGCCGGACACCTACGACCAGGACTTCGCCGCCTACGCACGGGTGATCGGGGAGGGCGCACCCGACATCCCGCTGGTCGGCCCGGCGGTGGCGCACCCTAGGGTCGGCCTGTCGTTCATCTCGACCCTGATCCAGGACCAGCGGCCCGAACTGGGCCTTGTGACCGGTCACCTGTATCCGTACTCGGCGTGCGTGAAGAATCCGAAGTCGAGCAGCTATCCGACGGTGGCGCGGGTGCTCAGCCGCCACGCCGCCTGGGCCTTCGCGGCCGACACCGCCTCCGCGGTCGAGGTCGCCCACCAGGCCGGTCTGAAGTTCCGCCTGACCGAGTTCAACTCGGTGACCTGCGGCGGAAAGGCCGGGGTGAGCAACACGTTCGCCACTGCCCTGTGGGCACCCGACGCGCTGTTCACCGCGATGCGAGCCGGCGTCGACGGGGCCAACCTGCACGTCCGGGAGAACACCGTCAACGCGGCTTTCACGATCAACCGCAGCGGTCTACAAGCCCGCCCGCTGCTCTACGGGCTGATGCTGTTCACCCGGACGCTCGGCCCCCAGGCTCAACTGGTCAGGCTCCATCTGGCCGCACCGCGGTCGCTGGACCTGAGCGCGTGGGCCGTCCAGGTGCGGGGGCGCATCCTGCACGTGCTGCTGACCGACAAGGGCAGCCGGACCGTGCGGGTCGAACTCCGGTTGCCCGCGGACGCGACCGGCACGGTTCAGCGCCTGCTCGCGCCCTCGCCGTATTCGCGAAGCGGGGTCACCCTGAACGGGCAGCAGCTGAACTACGCCGGCGACTGGACCGGCCCGCAGCGCACCGAGACGGTCGCCCCGGGCCCGCGCGGCGGCTACGAGCTCACGCTGCCGCGCCGGAGTGCCGCGCTGTTCAGCGTGCACCTCGCGTCGCCGGGGTCCCACCGACATGCCGGCGCACAACGCCGGCACGCCGCCTCAGAACACCACCGTCGTGTTGCCGTGACGAAGCACGCGGTCCTCGCAGTGAGCCTGGACCGCCCGCGCAAGCACTAGGCGCTCCACGTCGGCGCCCAACGCGGCAAGCGCATCGGCGTCGTCGCGGTGGCTGACCCGCATCACGTCCTGCTCGATGATCGGGCCCTCGTCGAGCTCCTCGGTGACGTAATGGGCGGTGGCGCCGACCAGCTTCACGCCGCGCTCCTTGGCCCGCGCGTATGGGTTGGCGCCCGCGAAGGCCGGCAGGAACGAGTGGTGGATGTTGATCACCGGGACACCCACGCGGTCGAGGAACTCGGGCGAGAGGACCTGCATGTACCGGGCCAGCACGACCAGGTCGCAGCAGTTTTCAAGCAACTCGAGCTGCCGGGCCTCGGCCTCCTGCTTGCGATCCTTCTCGACCGGGATGTGGTGGTAGGGCACGTCGAACAGCCCCGCGTCCTCGCGGAGGTCGGGATGGTTGGAGATCACCATCACGATCTGCGCGTCGAGCTGGTGGCGCCGGCAGCGCCACAGCAGGTCGAGCAGGCAGTGGTCGTAGCGCGAGACCATGACCGTGATCCGCTTGGGCCGACCGGCGTCCCAGAGCCGCCAGGTCATGCCGAGCGGCTCGGCCACCTTTAGCCCGAAGCGCTCGGTCAGGCCCTCGCGCTTGGCGGGCTCGAGGGTGAACTCCATGCGCAGGAAAAAGGTTCCGCCGGAGGGATCGGTCGAGTACTGGTCCGAGCGGACGATGTTGGCGCCCGCCTCGTAGAGAAAGCGCGACACGCCGGCCACGATCCCCGGCCGGTCGGCACAGGAGAGGAGGAGTCGGAGCAGCCCCGGTTGAGGGCCGCCGGCGGTCACGTCGTCTGGAGCGGCACGGGGACGTGCTCGAATTGCGTGATCTGCCGGAGGTCCTCGACGCGGGTGTCGATCTCGCCGGCGGTCAGCCGCTCCATCCGCTCGGCCCCGAACTCCTCGACGCTGAACGAG
Organism: uncultured Solirubrobacterales bacterium; assembly: GCA_963834675.1. Classification (GTDB taxonomy): domain Bacteria; phylum Actinomycetota; class Thermoleophilia; order Solirubrobacterales; family Solirubrobacteraceae; genus Palsa-465. Next base: position 295,456 of record CAWICS010000002.1, on the reverse strand, counting down.
GCCAGCGCGGTCCCGTAGGCCATGGCCTGGCGCAGCAGCGGCTCGCTCACCGGCCCGTCGAGGTGGCGGGCGATGTAGCCGACGAACCCGCCCGCGAACGTGTCGCCGGCGCCGGTCGGGTCGACGACGGTCTCGAGCGGAAACGCCGGCAGGGCGAAGAACTGATCCTCGGTGATCAGCGCCGCTCCGTACTCCCCCTCCTTGGCCACGACCGCCGATGGGCCCATCGAGATGACCTCGCGCGCCGCGCCGACGATGCTGGGACGTCCGGTCAGCTGGCGCAGCTCGGCATCGTTGAGGACGACGCAGTCGACCCGGCTGATCACCTCGACCAGCGAATCGCGCGCGCTCTCGATCCAGAAGTTCATCGAATCCATGGCCACGAACTTCGGCTTGCCGCACTGCTCGAGGACGCTGAGCTGGAGCTCGGGCTGGATGTTGGCCAGGAACAACGCATCACAGTCGCGCGATGCGTCCGACAGCTGGGGACGGAAATCCTCGAACACGCCGAGTTGCGTGTCGAGCGTCTCGCGAGAGTTCAGGTCCCAGCCGTACTCACCGGCCCAGAAGAACGACTTCCCGCCGGGCACCCGCTCGATGTTGTCGACATCGGTATCGCGCACGGCCACCACGGCCAGGTCCTCATCGCCGAAGTCCTCGCCCACGCGGCCGACGACGTGCACCTGGTCGAAGAACGACGCGGCCAGCGCGAAGTACGTGGCCGCGCCGCCGAGCATCCGCTCGCGCTCGCCGAACGGGGTCTTGACCGCGTCGTACGCGACCGACCCGACGACGGTGATGCTCACGCGCCGACGACCTCGGGCGAGCCGAGCCCGGCCGCGGCACGCAGCGCATCCGCCTTGTCGGTCCGCTCCCAGGTGAAGTCGGCGTCCTCGCGCCCGAAATGGCCGTACGCGGCGGTCTTCTGATAGATCGGCCGGTGCAGCCGCAGGTACTCGCGGAATGCCCCCGGGCGCAGATCGAAGTGCTCGTTGATCAGCTCGAGGATCTTCGAACGGCTGACCTTCTCGGTTCCAAACGTCTCGACCATTGTGGATACCGGATGCGCCACCCCGATCGCATACGCCACCTGGACCTCGGCCCGCTCGGCCAGCCCGGCCGCCACCACGTTCTTGGCCACATAGCGCGCCGCATACGCTGCGCTGCGGTCGACCTTGCTCGGATCCTTACCGCTGAACGCCCCGCCACCATGGCGCGCCATCCCCCCATACGTGTCGACGATGATCTTCCGACCGGTCAACCCGCAGTCCCCCATCGGACCGCCGATCACGAACCGGCCGGTTGGGTTGACCAGTAGGTTGCGGCGAAGCTTCTTGGGGTCGAACAGCTCGTCGGGGAGCTCGGGCTCGATCACGTGCTCCCACAGATCCTCTTTGAGCAGCGACTCGGCGCCGTCGCGGTGCTGGGTGGAGATCAGCACCTTCTCGACCTCGACCGGACGCCCGTCGACGTAGCGCACCGTGACCTGGGTCTTACCGTCCGGGCGCAGATAGGGCAGGATCTCCGCCCGGCGAACGTCGGCCAGACGCTTGGCCAGCTTGTGCGCCAACGAGATCGGCAGCGGCATGAGCTCCTCGGTCTCGCTCGACGCGTAGCCGAACATCATCCCCTGATCGCCAGCGCCGGCGATGTCGAGCTCGTCCTCGTCCTTCTCGTTGGTGCGCGTCTCCCATGCGCGGTCGACGCCCTGGGCGATGTCGGGCGATTGCTTGTCGATCGCGTTGATCACCGCGCACGTGTGGTAATCGAATCCGTACTCGGCGTTCGTGTAACCGATCCGCTTGATGGTCTGCCGGGCCACGTCCTGGATGTCCACGTAGGTGGAGGTGGTGATCTCGCCCGACACAACGACCAGTCCCGTATTCACGAGTGTCTCGCAGGCGACCCGGCCGTTCGGGTCATCGCGGAGCACCGCATCCAGCACGCCGTCCGAGATCTGGTCCGCGACCTTGTCCGGGTGACCCTCGGTGACGGACTCCGACGTGAACAGGAACTCGTTGTCGGCGTGAGTCATGCGGTTCTACCTTCCTTACGGGTGATCTCGAGCAAGTAGGCGGGCATTACATCCGTCGCGCCGAGCTTCAGGTGATAGGCGTCCGAGAGCTCCTCGACGCGGGCGATCTGATCACGCGCATCGTTGAACAGCTCCGTGAACTCGAACAATCCGAAGTCCACGACTCGAGCCTGATAGCCCAGGCGCTCCAGCAGCTGCGTGGTTCGCCGCTCGCCGATGATAGACAGTTGCATCACGTATGCGGTCCCGTCGTCGGCCAGGGCGTCCGGGAGCATTCGCAGCAGATGGTCGATCAGGCTCCGCCCCCAGTAGTCCAGCGGGCGGTGGGAGACCACCGGCTCGAACGGATCGACCGGGGTCTGGTAGAGGCTGGCCACGATGACGTCGTAGCGCTCCTCGGGGACCCAGGGATAGAGGTCCTGCACGGCGGCGCTGACCCGGTCGGCTACGCCATTACGGAAGGCGTTGGTCATGGTGTTCTTGATGGCTGCACTGCTGATGTCGATGGCGTGGACATGGGCCGCGCCATTGCGAGCGAGCTGAACCGTCAGCAGGCCCGATCCGCAGCCAATGTCCAGGCAACGCTGGTGAGCCCCTACTCCTTCCTGATATAGGTGCTTCCACACGGTCAGGCTGCCCTGGGTGGGGACGAACACCCCGGGCTCGAGCGTGATGTCCGGAAAGTCCAGCGGATACATCCGCCGCCCGCGCGCGTCGCTCCAGCGCTCGGGCGGATGGCGCCGGGAGTCGAGCGAGACCGGCCTTACGCCTTCGTCGGGCAGCGCGTCGGGACGGGCGTGGCCCGGCTTGGTGTCCGCGAGCGCGGCCCGCGCGGCGGAGATCTGCGCCGGTCCCACGCCGCAGCAGCCACCAACGATCTGGGCTCCCTCCTCCCGCCAGCGCAGGGCCAGTTCCGCATACTCCTCGGTGCCCACGCCGGCCTCCTGGCGCCAGCCGGCCTCTGAGAGATAGCCCAGGTTCGGATACACGCCGAGCGGCAGGTCGGTGAAGTCGCGCAGCCAGGCCAGCATTCCCGTGACGTGGTCGGGCGGCAGGCAGTTGATGGCCAGGGCTCCGACCCCCATCTCCTCGAAGCGGCGGGCCGCCCGGCCAAAGGCGTCGCCCTCGGGGCCGCCCCAATGCTCGCCGTAGACGCCGCACACGCCATGGCGGCAGCGGCGGAAGCTCAGCCACACTGGCAGCCCGGTGTCGAGCAGTGCCTCCACGGTCGCGTAGGTCGAGCTGCGCACCAGGGTCAGCGTCTCTACCAGGATCAGGTCTGGCGCATCGTGCTCGAACGCCCGGGCGAGCAGGCGGATGGTCTCCCGGCCGTCCGGAGTGTCCACGTCGCCGTTGATGCTGAACGCGACCGCGACCTCGTCGGCCCGGCCGCCCTCGGCCGCCGCCTCGCGCGCTACGTGGATCCCGCGCCGGGCGACGTCCATCCAGTGGATCGGCTCGGTGTCCTCCCACAGCCTGGCCTGGCCGTCGCGCAGCGCGGTGGCCAGCCCCCAGGTATCGGTGCAGATCACGTCACACCCGACGTCGACGTAGCCGCGATGAACCGCCTTGACCTGGGCCGGCGACTCGAGCAGCGCGGTCAGACCCCACAGATGCTCCTCGAGCTCGGGGCGCTCGCCGGCGACGCGAATCAGCTCGGTGCCGGTGGCGCCGTCCATGATCACCGTCTTGTCGGTGGCGATCAGCCGGTTCAGGCGCTCGTTGCGACTCTCCCTGCGGGTCGCGCCCTCGAGCGAAGGGTCGGCGGCACCGCCGGAACCGTGGATCGGGGTCAGGTGCGTGCTCACTCTCTCTCCCTCCGTCGCAGCTCGGCGAACCGGCACAGCTTGCCTGCCCGGCCGGGGTTCCGCCACCCCCGCTGCGCCGGATTACCCTAGACTTTAGAGAGGGCCTGAAGGCCAGGGTGGACAGGTTCGATGGCACCGCGAAATTGCGTCCCTCTCGATCGGGCAGGTAAATTAGCCCGAAGGAGCAGGGCGGCCCGTGCCGCGCAGCGATACGTTCTGCCGGGTGTCAACTACCGCTCCGCGTCAGCTCTCACTCGAGGTCGTCTTGCGCCGGGCCGGCGCTGTCCTCAGCACCCGCGAGGGCAGGCCGGTGGCGGTTCACTTCGGGTCGGCCGCGGCCGAGCTCGCCGTGTGCGTGAGGAGGGTTGGGCTGGTCGATCGCTCCGAGCTCAGCACGGTAGCGCTCGAGGCCCCGCCGGCGCAGCTCTCGGCGCTCATGACCCGGCTGGTCGGCGCGAGCGTCGCCCCGGGCGGACTGATCTCCGGAGGGAGCGCCTGGTGGTGTGGCGAGGCGGTCGACCGGGTCATGGTGGTCTGCGACCCGCGCATGGCGTCCCGGCTGGTCGACTCCCTGCACACGGTGGCGGCTCGCCACGTCGCGGTCCGCGACCTGTCCGAGCAGCTGACCGCGATGGCCCTGCTCGGTCGCAACACGGGCAAGGTGCTGGCCGCGCTCGGCGTCTATGGCGCCACCGGAGATCCGCGACACGCCAAGCCGTTCGGGCGTGGCTCGGTCGACGGGATCCCGGTCGCATGGTTGCTGCAGTCCGATCATCGTGCCCTGGCGCTGGTGCCCCGCGAGCACGCGGGCGCGGCCTGGCTCGCCATCGAGCACGCCGGACGGCCGTCCGGGATCAGCTGCGTCGGGCACGAGGCGGCCTGCCGCTACGCGCTGATGGAACGCCTGCAGCCGGGCACTCCCGCCTACCTCTGAGCCTGGGCCCGAGCGGCCCGTACCCGAGGGCGCGGCCCCGCTGTGGCTGACGCGGTCGCGGTTCAGCGGACGCTGGTCGAGCTGCTGGCGCTCGAGCGCGAGATCGTCGAGGCCGATTACGTACGCCGGTCCGATGCGCGCGAGCGAGTGGCCGACGCGGTCAGGCGCCTGGGCGAGGTCGGCTCCCCCCAGGGCATCCTCGAGCGAGCCGCCGAGGAGTTGGGGACCAGCTCTGAGTTCGGGCGCGTCCTGATCGGCGAGGTCCGCTCGGAGGGCCTGCACGCGCGCTCGCTGTGGAGCGGGGCCGACCCGGACGGGGCGGCCGCCGCGCTCGAGGAGCTCCGCCGGGCGCCGGTCCCGCTCGAGTATCCGACGATCGAGGACGAAGTGGCCCGTCGCCCGCGGACCGAGATCGTCGACGCGCGCGCGGCGCGCTCTCGAGCCGCCCGGCGCCTGACCGATGTGCTGGGCTGGGTGGAGTACGTGGTCACCGCGCTGGTCGTGCAAGGCCACACCGTTGGCCTGCTGCATGCCGACGCGGGCCCGGTGGCCGGTGGCCGCCCGCTCGATCCACTCGATGCCGAGGTGGCCAGCCGCTACGCCGAGGGCCTGACCGGCGTGTTCGAGCGGGCGGTGCTGCGCGAGATGCTCCAGCTGCATCATCACGAGCTGCGCTCCGGCGTCGAGTGGATGAGCGCCCGGCTCGGCCAGCTCGCAAGCGGCGGGGCCGACGGGACCGCTTTGGCCGACGGGCCGGATCCAACCGGGGCCGAGGCCCTGACCGCACGCGAGCTCGATGTCCTGCGGTTGCTCGCCCGCGGCCAGACCAACCTAGAGATCGCCCACGCGCTCGTCGTGCGCGAGGGGACGGTCAAGTACCACGTCAAGAACATCCTGCGCAAGCTGGGGGCGACCAGCCGGGCCGACGCGGTCTCGCGCTACGCCCGGGGTGGTCAGGGGATCATGCAGTGAGCGCCTCCACCGCTCGGTCCCAGGTCCTCGTCGGCCCATTGGAAGAGCAGCTGCAGCGGCGACTGGAGGCGGCCGCGGCTGGGGCGCGCGAGCTCCTGGGCGTGCCCGAGCAATCCGCGCCGGCCGACCTGGCGCAGCTGCGAGCCCTGATCGACGCGTTGCGCGAGCAGCTCGCGCCGGAGCAGTCGGGGCTCGCCGCGGTCGGGGAGCAGGAGGCGGCGCTCGAGCGGCTGCGACAGCGGTTCGAGGCCCGCTTCGAGGCGCTCGAACGGGTCCAGGCCGCGATCGGCGAGCTCCGCGAGGTCACCTCTCCGCGCCAGATGCTCGCCCGGGCGCCCGCCGCGCTGTGCGCCGGCACGTCGTTCAAGCGCGCGATCGTCAGCCTGGTCCGGGGTGGGCGCATGATCGCCGAGGCGGTTCACTTCGCCGGAGCCGGCCACACGCGGGGCGCCGCAGGGGTGCTCGCCCAGCTTCAGGCCAACCCGGTGCGGCTCGAGCACACATTGATCGAGACCGAGCTCCTGCGCCGGCGGCGGGCCACCATCGTGCCTGACGCGGACGTCCATCCCCGGGTCGATCGAGCCACCGCGGAACTCATGCAATGGCGCTCGTACGCTGCGGCGCCGCTCGTGGTCGGCTCCCAGGTGGCCGGGGTGATCCACGCCGACCGCGGTCCCGGGCAGCCGCTCGACGTGCTCGACCGCGACGTGCTCTGGGAGTTCGCCACCGGCCTGGCCCAGGCCTACGAGAGCACCACCCTCCGGCGCACGCTGCGCGACGAGCGCGACCAGATGCGCGAGTTCCTGGAATGGCTCCGGGTGCGCTCGAGCGAGCTGACCGACGCGCCGGTCACGCTGTCAGCCGGCGGCCACGCTCCGGTGGCCCCGCCGGCGCCGCTCCCGGAATCCGCGCCGGGCGGTACCAGCGCGCGCGATGACCGCGTCGTGTTCGAGGGGCTGCTCACTCGCCGCGAGCTCGACGTCCTGCGGCTGATGGCCGAGGGCGCCACCAACCGCCAGGTCGCCGACGCGCTGGTCATCTCGAGCGGCACGGTCAAGTTCCACGCCGGCAGCATCCTGCGCAAGCTGCACGCCGCCAACCGGGCCGAGGCGGTGACCCGGTATCTGCGGCTGATGGGCATGCGGGTGCCGTGAGCCCCGTCGGATCGGCCAGTTGGGAAGAAGAGGAACATAGTCCCCCTTTTTCCCGAGCCTGGGCGGCGGCGAGCCCCGTCGGATCGGCCAGTTGGGAAGAAAGAGGCAGATAGTCCCCCTTTTTCCCGAGCCTGGGCGGCGGCCCGGGCCGACAGCTTGGCCGGGGCCGCCGGGCCGACAGCCTGGCCGGGGCCGGACGGCTCCTTGCTCAGACCGCGAAGAAGACCGTCTCGTGCGGGCCCTGGAAGCGGATGTCGAACCGGTAGCCGCCGTCGACCGGCTCGGCCAGCAGCGTGGCGCGGCGCTCGACCGGCACGCGGGCCAGCACCGGGTCCGACGCGTTGGCCTCGGCCTCGTCGGCGAAATAGATCCGGGTCACCGTGCGGTGGAGCATCCCGCGGGCGAACACCGAGACGTCGATGTGTGGCGCCTGCGTCTGACCGGCCAGACCCGGCACCGGGCCCGGCTTGACCGTGAGGATGTCGAAGTTGCCGTCGCCGTCCTCGAGGCCGTAGCGGGCAAAGCCGCGGAACCCGGCCTGCTCGGAGTGGCCGCCGTGGTCGTGCATGTCGGCGAACCGCCCGTCGGAGTCCGCCTGCCAGGTCTCGAGCAGGAAGTCCGGGATGGGGACGCCGGCGCCGTCGTAGATCGTGCCGACGATGTGGATCGCCCCGTGCGTGCCTTCGGGCACGACGAACGGGCCCACGTCGAACGGCAGCCCGATCGCGAAGTAGGGGCCGACCGTCTGGGAGGGGGTGGTCTCGAAGATCACGTCAATGCGCCTCCTCGAACGGGGTGGCGCCCGGGCCACGGAGGTAGATGTCCCAGTGGTAGGCGTGGGCCCAGTTGGGCACCGTGTCGTGGATCGAGAAGGACGAGACCATCCGCTCGCGGGCCTGCCGGTCACGGACCGAGTTGAAGATCGGGTCATAGGCGAAGAACGGGTCGCCCGGGAAGTACATCTGGGTGACCAGGCGCTGGGTGAACGCGCGGCCGAGCAGCGAGAAGTGGATGTGCGCGGGCCGCCACGCGTTGTAGTGGTTGCCCCACGGATACGGACCCGGCTTGATCGTGGTGAACGTGTAGCGACCCTCGTCGTCGGTTATGCACCGGCCGGCCCCGCTGAAGTTCGGGTCGAGTGGCGCCGGCCAGCGGTCCCAGCGGTGCTTGTAGCGCCCGGCCGAGTTGGCCTGCCAGATCTCGACCAGCGTCCCGCGCAGCGGCTTGCCCTCGGTGTCGAACACCCGGCCCGAGACCACGATCCGCTCGCCGATCGGCTCACCGCCGTGCTGGACGGTGAGGTCGTTGTCGGTCTCGCCCATCAGCACCGGCCCGAGCTGCGGTCCGGTGATCTCGGTGATCGTCTGCGGCAGGTAGATCAGCGGCTGCTTGGGGTGGCGCAGCGCGGTCGACTTGTAGCCCTCGTAGTCGAGCGGCGGATGGGCGTTCTCGGGCTCGCGCAGATAGCTCGTGGGCGTGTCCGCGATCGGGTCGTAGATCACCCGAACGCCGTTTTCGGTCTGAAGCTCGTCGGTCATCTCATGCCTCCAGTACGACTGCCAGTCCCTGTCCTACCCCGATGCACAGCGCGGCCACGCCGTATCCGCCGCCTCGCCGCTTCAACTCGTGGGCCAGCGAGCCCAGGATGCGGACGCCCGATGCGCCGAGCGGGTGGCCGAGCGCGATGGCTCCGCCGTTCGGGTTCACCTTGTCGGGGTCGAGCCCCTTCCATTCGCCGATGTCGGCCAGGCATTGCGAGGCGAACGCCTCGTTCAGCTCGACCACGGCCACGTCATCCCAGGTGATGCCGGCGCGCTCCAGGGCGATGTTGGCCGCCTTGACCGGAGCGATGCCGAACACGTCGGGATCGACCGCCGCCGCGCCGCGGGAGACGATGCGGGCGATCGGGTCGCGACCGGCGCGCTTCGCGCCCTCCTCAGAAGCCAGCAGCGCGGCGCCGGCGCCGTCGTTCAGCGGCGAGGAGTTGCCTGCGGTCACGGTACCCCCGTCCGTTACGAACGCCGGCCCCAGCTTGGCCAGCTTCTCGAGTGAGGTGTCCGGGCGGATGTTCTCGTCGCGCTCAAGCTCGGTGTCCGGGACCGGGATTACCCACTCGCCATAGAACCCGCTGTCCCAGGCAGCTTGCGCGCGCTGGTGGCTGCGCAGCGCGAACTCGTCCTGAGCTTCGCGCGAGACCTTGTAGATGCGAGCCAGCTTCTCGGCGCTCTCGCCGAGCGAGATCGTCCACTGGTCGGGCATGTTCGGGTTGACCATCCGCCAGCCCAGGGTGCTCGAGTAGAGCTCCTGCTGCTGGGCGGGAAAGGCGCGCTCGGGCTTGAGCATGATCCAGGGCGCCCGGCTCATCGACTCGACCCCGCCGACCAGCACCAGGTCGGCCTCGCCGGTCTCGATCTCGCGGCTGGCCTGCATGGCCGCGTCGAGGCTCGAGCCGCACAGGCGGTTGATCGTGGATCCGGGCACGCGAGGTGGGCAGGTCGTTCAGCAGCCAGGCCATCCGGGCCACGTTGCGGTTGTCCTCGCCGGCCTGGTTGGCGTCGCCGAACAGCACCTCGTCGACCCGCTCGGGCTCGAGCTCCGGCGTGCGGTCGAGCAGCGCCTTGACGACATGGGCGCCGAGGTCGTCGGGCCGCACCTTGGCCAGGCCGCCGCCGTAGCGGCCGAACGGCGCGCGCACCGCGTCGAGCACGTAGGCGGCGCTCACCGGTCGAGCAGCTCCCGCAGCCTGGTCAGCTCCTCGTCCGTGGGAGGCTCGGTGGTGTGCAGATCCTCGGCCACCCTGAGCTCCCAGCCGGTCTCCTCGCGCACCTTGTCCACCTCGACTCCCGGATGGATCTGGGTGAGCACGAGCTCGCAGCTACCGGAGTCCGGCTCGAGCACGCCAAGGTCGGTGATCACCGCGGTCGGTCCGCGGCCGCGGAAGCCGAGCCGCTCCCGGGCGCCCGGACCGTCGCCATGACCGACCGTGGTCACGAAGTCGAGCTTCTCGACGAACGTGCGCTTGGCGTGCGGCGCGATCACGATCACCTCGCCGCAGCTGGCGGCGATCTCGGGCGCGCCGCCCGCCCCCGGCAGCCGGGTCTTGGGGTGCGCGTAGTCGCCGATCACGGTCGAGTTCAGGTTGGCGTGGCGGTCGATCTGAGCCGCCCCCAGGAAGGCCACGTCGATCCGGCCGGCGCCGATCCAGTAGTTGAACATCTCGGGCACGGACACGATCGAGTCGGCCGTCTCGGCCAGCTCGCCGTCGCCGATCGAGAGCGGGATGTGAAACGGCTTGGCCCCGATCGTGCCCGACTCGTAGACCAGGATCAGCTCCGGGTTGTGGACCATGCGGGCGAGCAGCGCGGCCGTGCTGGGGCGCCCGACGCCGATGAACACCGTCTTGGTGTGGCGCAGCCGACGGGCGGCCACGATCGTCTGAACCTCGCCGGCGGTTACCTCGGTCGTCGTAGCCGTCATGCCTTGGAGGCCTCCTTACCCAGAACGTTCTCGTTCATCCATTCCGTGAACTGATCGCGGTCGCGGCTCATCTTGTCCCAGAACTTGTAGAAGTCGTTGTCGCGGTCGGTGATCCCGAGGCTGTAGGACGGGCGTGAGCCGCCGGGCGCCTCGGCCACCGCGGTGATCACCCATTCGGGGATGACCATCCCGCCGGGCTGGAGTTCGAGCTCGTCGACGATCCGCTCGACCGTGACCAGCGAGCGCTGGGCGGCCAGGACGGCCTCCTTCTGCACCCCGGGGATTCCCCAGAGCTGCACGTTGCCGTCGCGATCGGCCTCCTGAGCGTGGACGATCGCCACGTCGGGCCGCAGCGAGGGCACGGCGGTGAGGGTCTCACCGGTGAACGGGCAGGTGATCGGCGCCACCGTGGTGTGCGCCATCAGGTCGGTCCCGACGTACCCGCGCATGATCGCGCACGGCATGTGCGCCGCGCCCGCGGCGTAGCGGTTGGCCATGCCGGCGTGACTGTGCTCCTCGATCTCGACCGGGCGCGGCCAGTCGTTCTCGATCGCGTCGCGGAACCGGTGCAGACCCCCGACGCCGGGATTGCCGCCGTAGGAGAAGACCAGCCGGCGGACCACGCCCATCCCGATCATCTGGTCATACAGGAGGTCCGGGGTCATGCGAATGAGCTCGAGCTCGCGCCGGCCCTGCCGGATGATCTCGTGCCCCGCCTCGAACGGGATCAGGTGCGTGAACCCCTCGAGCGCCACCGAGTCGCCGTCGCTGACCAGCTCGGCGACGGCGTCGGGGAGGGACATCAGCTCAGCCAATACGCCCCCTGCAATCGTTCGCATCGTGAACGTCCGATCACATACCGAACTGTAGCGCTTCGGCTGCCCGCCCTTCCGGCGGCACGGCGCTTTCCGGAACGGATCGTCCGGCAACCGCTCGCGAACGCGAGTGCCCCCGGAAGGGCGTCGCAGCCTCGCGCCGAGCTAGCGAGGAGCGGTGGGGGTCACCGTGCGATTGCGCGCCGCCTCGAGTCCGATAACCGTCTGCGGGACGAGCAGGGCCAGCAGCACCACCAGCGCGGGCGTCCAGGAGCCGGTGATGTCGTGCACGATCCCGATGACCAGCGGCCCAGCAGCCGCCAGCAGGTAGCCGACCGTCTGGACCATCGTGGACAGGGCGGCCGTGCTCGCGACCGGCCCGCCGCGGAGCACGAGCAGGGTCAGCGCGAGCGGGAACATCGCGTTCTGGCCGACCCCGAGCATCACGACCCACACGTAGGGCACGGTGGTCGGGGCGAGGATCACGCCCAGCCACCCCGCTGCGATCAAGCCCACGAACACGAGCACGAACAGACGCTGGTGGCTCGCCCGGGCGGCCAGCGACGGGACGGTCAGGGCCGGAATCAGGCCGACGAGGAGCGACAGGCTGAGCAGGAACCCCGCATACGACGTGCTCAACCCATGGCTGTGGAACACGCTGGGCAGCCAGGCCAGCGTGGCGTAGAAGCCGGCCGACTGAAGGGCGAAGAACAGCGTGACCGCCCAGGCCACCGGGTCACGGAGCAGGGACCGCACGTTGGTCACCGGCGCGCCGGGGTCGGCGCGAGCCGGCCGACGGCGCGCGAGCTGGGGCGCCCAGAGGACCAGCGCGAGCACCGCGGGCACGGCCCAGATGGCCAGGCCGGGCCGCCAGCCGCCACCGAACGCGTCGGCCACCGGGACGGTCACGCCTGCAGCCAGCGCCGCGGACCCGATCAACGCCGTGGTGTACATGCCGGTGAGCAGGCCGACGCGCTCGGGGAAGTTGCCCCGGACGAGCACCGGGAGCAGGACGTTGCCCACGGCGATCGCCGTGCCGGCCAGGGCGGTGCCGAAGAACAGGAAGCCGAGGCCGGGCACGAGCCGCACGAGCGTCCCGATCAGGAGCACCAGCAGCGCCAGCGCGGCGGTGGTCCGCTCGCCGAGACGCCTGGCCAGCACGGCCGTGAGCGGCGCGAGCGCTCCGAAGCACAGAACGGGGAGCGTGGTCAGGATTCCGGCCCCGGTCGCCGAAAGCCCCGTGTCGGCTTTGATCCGGCCGAGCACCGGTCCGACCGCGGCCGCTGCCGGCCGCAGGTTGGCGGCGAGCAGCACCATGCCGATAGCCAGCAGCACCGAGGACCGCGGCAGCGGGATCTGAAAGCGGTTCAATCGACCGTCTTCAGCGGATCGCCCAGCTCGCCGCCGGCGAGCCACTGCGCGCCGCGACGGTACAGGCGGTCCACTGCGGGGCCGGTCAGGCCCGGCATGTCACGCTTGACCTCGAAGCCGATCTGGGTCTGGGCATAGCCCAGGTGACGGTAGCCCACCGGGAGGCTCCCAAGGAGCTCAGCGTCGAGGGTCAGTGTCGATGCCGGGTCGAGCGGGTCGAGCCGGTCCTTCTCGTAGATGGGCTGGCGCAGGACGATGCCCCAGCGGCCGTCGCGCCGCTCCAGGAAGTCATAGAAGCGGCCCGTGCAGACGATGTCGCATTCCACGCCATGCACGTCCGCGCGCTGGGAGATGGTCATCTTGGTCTGGGCTATCGCGCGCGCGGCGTCGTCGGCCAGATCGACGGCGGTCCCGCCCAGGAAGTGAAGGATGCTGACGCCCCGCTCGAAGCCCTCGCGGCTGACCCGGATGAAGTCCTTGGCCGGGCCCTGGAACCAGGTGGCCATCATGAAGCCGTCCTCGTGCCAGACGGTGGCGAAGCGCTCCCAGTCGCCGGCGTCACGCCAGATCGCCCAGTTCTCGACCAGGTCGCGGATCAGCGCGCGGTCGTCGGTCACGCGAGCGCCGGGATCTGGCTGGTCGGCGGGATCGGCGGACCGGGCGGCTTGCCGCTCAGATCCGGCGTGCCGTAGGTGTGGAACGTCTCGATCGTCTTGACCCCCCAGGCCTGGCCCCGTGCGCGCTCGGCCTGGGTCCATGAAACGGGCTCGTACGCGGGGTCGAAGATGAAGTGCGTGCCGGTGGTCACCTCGACTCGGTTGCCACCCGGCTCGTAGACGTAGAGGAACATGCCCTGGGCCACCGCGTGCTTGGACGGCGCGGCCTCGATCGGGACGTCCGCGTCGAGGAACAGGTCGGCCGCCCGCAGCAGCTCCTCGCGCGTGTCCACGAACCAGGCCAGGTGGTGCAGGCGCCCCCGGCCGCCGGCGTGGTCGGCGGTGTAGATCAGCTCGTGGGCGGCGATCGACAGGCTCATCCAGGCTCCCTGCTCCGATCCGTCGTCGTTGACGACCTGCTCGTAGAGCCGGTAGCCGAGCTGGGTTTGCGCGAAGGCGCGGTTGGCCGCGACGTCGCGGGCGAGGACGTTCACGTGGTCGATCCGCTTGACCGAGGCGCCACGGTCCACGTGACGCTGAGGGACGTTCTTCAGCCGGGGCCGCAGGTGCTCGGGCGGGACGTAGCGATCCTGCTCGAAGAAGATCTCGAACGGGTGCCCGTCGGGGTCTTTGAAGGTGTACGCCGGGCCGTGGCCGTGGTCGCCGTCGTTCCATCCGATGCCGTAGTCGGTCTGCTCGATGGCGTTGACCCGGCGCTGCAGAGCCTCAGGACTCCAGGCCCGGATCGCCGTGTGACCGAGGCCGGGAAGCTCGGACTCCGTGAGCTTCAGCCCGTAGGGCTGGTACTCGCCCCAGCCGCGCAGGAACACCGATTGGCCCTCGCGGTGCTCGATCTCCATCCCGAACAGATCGACGAAGAAGCGCAGGCTGTCGTCGGGGTATGGGGTGAGCAGCTCCGCGTGGGCGATGTGGGCCAGGTCGTGGATGGGCTCTGGGGTCATGCCTCCACTTTTTCCCTGAGACCGTCCAGGTCGTAGGAGAGCTCGCCGGCCTGGAGCTTCTCGCGCTTGACGCGCTCGCGCTCCAGCCGCTCCCGGGATGCCTCGAGCACCTCGTCTATCCGCTCCTGCTCCACCACGGCGACGCCGTCGGCGTCGAGCACGAGCATGTCGCCGTTGCGGATCGTGGCTCCGCCGACCGTGACCGGCTGGCCGATCGACCCGACAACGTCCTTGGCAGCGCCCTTGACTCGCACCCAGCGCGCCCAGATCGGCAGCCCCAGGTCGGCCAGCTCCTCGACGTCCCGGACCGACGCGTCGACCAGGATCGCCGCGGCGCCCTGGGCCTTGGCCTGGGTGGCCAGCAGGTCACCGACCAGCGCCACCGGCCGCGGCTCGGGCATCGTGAGGACCAGGACATCGCCGGCCTGCACCGCGGCCATGGCAGCGTGGACCATCAGGTTGTCGTCCTGGCCGCAGCTCACCGTGCGCGCCGGACCGGCGACGCGTGACCCCGGGATGATCTGGGTGAGGTCGGCGTCGACGTAGCCGCGCCTCCCGCCGGCCTCGTACACGGTGGCCGAGCCGAGCTCGGCGAATTCCTGGTGGATGGACGCATTCATAGGGCGCTCACCACGTTGGGGGTTACCCGCTGGAAGGCCTCGGCCTTCCGAATTTCCTGGTTGCCGGACGAGCGCCGGGCGTGATTTCCGCGCTGGTCGGCGCGCTGGTCGTAATAGGTCTGGAGGTACTTCTGCGCCTTCATCTCCTGCATCGCGGTGCGCTTGGCCTCGACCACGTTGGTGATGTCGACGAACGTGTTCGGGGTGAAGTTGCACAGCTCGGGCTGGTGGGGCTCGAACAGGTAGAAGACGGGCGGGGTGATGGTCTTGAACGCGCTCGACACCCCGGCCCCGGACGCCAGCCCCCGGGCCCGGTTGACCGCGGCGTAGGCGACCGGATGGTCGGGGTTGAACGGGTCGGTGTCGGTGTGGGTGATCAACACGTCGGGCCCGAACTCCCGGATCTTCTCCGAGATGAGGTTCAGGCGATCGGGGTCGATGTTCAGCGGGTAGTCGCCCATGTCGAGGCACTCGAAGCTCGCGCCGAGTGCGCTGGCGGCCCGTTCCGCCTCGCCGTGGCGGACCTTCTTGACGTTCTCGATCGTCTGGCCCTCCTCCTTCCACAGCTCGCCGGACTCGCCACGCTCGCCGTAGGACAGGGCGATCACGCGAGCTTCGCCGCCGTTGGTCGTAGTGACTGCACACGCGCCGCCGGCGCGCCACACGAAGTCGGCCGAGTGGGCCCCGATGACCATCAGCTTCCGGGCGCTCACAGAGCTTCCGCCCCGGCCACGATGCGCGTGTTCACGACCGCCATCACGTAAACCTCCTCGTCTCTGAAGCCGGCCTGGAGCAGCCGGTCGACCATCAGCGCCATGCCGTCCTCGACGGCCGGGTTGAACACCTGACCCAGATCGGTCGAGAGGACCGAACGCTCGGGTCCGGTGGCGCGGATGTTCTCGATCCAGCGCTCCCAGGTGACCTTGCCGGTGTGCGGCGTCGTGAAGCAGCGCTCGAGCAGCGCACCCTTGTCGGCGAGCGCCTTCTGGTCATCGACGCTCAGGTCTTGCGAGGGGAACTCGGGGTGGGTGATCACGATGTCGCGCACCCCCTCCTCGACGGCTGCGTCGACCACGGCGAAGATCTCATCCCGGCTGAGGTGGCCGGTGGCCAGCAGCATGTTGTGCCGGGCGATCATGCCGAGCACTTCTCTGAGCTCGGGCAGAACGGTTCCATCGTCCGGGTCCACCACCGGGACCGGAGGAATCTCGATGCCCTGCTCGCGCAACTCGAGCTGGAGCTTGACCCACACCGGAACCTTGGCTCCCGGCCGGGCTTCCCTTTCGTGCGACTCGTTTACGGAGTCAACGGTGGGAAGCCAGACGGTGCGGGCGCCCTCGCGGGCGGCGATCTCCACCGCCAGCGGGTTGATCCCGCCCACCGCACGGTTCAGCGCGATCGCTCCGAGGACGTTGGTCTCCGGGACGGCGGCGCGAACCACGCTCGCCCGTTCGGCGGTCGACCCGTAGTGGGACTTGAGCACGAACCCCGCCATGCCGAGCTCGGCGAACTTCCGGGCCAGTGTGATGTCGTCGATCTTGCGCTCAACCACATCCGGCGAGATGTGCATGTGGGTGTCGTAGGCGCCGCGCAGGAGCTCGCGCGCGCGATCCGAGGGCTGTTCGCTCATCCCGCCTGACTCCCTTCGGCTTCGCCCCGGAGCGCCTCGGCCACGTGCGAGAGGTGGGTGCGCATGGCCTGCTCGGCGGCTTGTTGATCACCGGTCGAGATCGCCCGCACAATCGCGGCATGCTCGCCGAACGAGTGCTCGCTGCGGCCGGGCAGCAGGATCGTCCGGTACTGGAAGCGCACGAGCTGCGATTTCAACGTGGCGATCAGGCGAGCCACCGTACCGTGAGCGGAGATCTCGAGGATGCTGCCGTGGAGCACCGCGTTCTGGTCGGAGGCCCCGAGCAGATCGCCGGCGTCCACGCGCCGGCGCATCCCCTCGAGGATCCGCTCGAGCTGCTCGACGTCCTCGGGCGAGGCGTTCCGGGCCGCGTGCCGGGCCGCCACTCCCTCGAGCACGGCGCGCGTCTCGAGGATCTCCACCGCCTCGCGCGCGCTCACCAGCCGGACCCGGGCGCCGCGGTGGCGCTCGTGCTCGACCAGACCCTCGTGCTCGAGCCGGGCCAGTGCGGTGCGCACGGCCGAGCGCCCCACGCCGAGCTCCCGGGCCACGTCGGTTTCGATCAGGCGCTCGGAGGGCTGAAAGCGTCCGGTGACGATCGCATGGCGCAGCCGATCCTCCGGTGTTGCACGGTCGATTGCTGGATTGTTGACAATTTCGTCAACCATCTCGCGGGCAGCTTATCGCGCGCGAGTTGGCCGTGAGCGTCGTTTTGCGGTGGCTTGGTCGGGGCGGCTAACGGGCCCGGCGCGCCAGGTACACCGAGGTGCAGATGGGGCCGAGGACCAGGAAGGCAAAGAGGGCGATCGAGAGGATCTGGTGGACGGTGCTCGGCCCGCCGGTGCAGTGCTGTATGCCGCCGTTGACGCTCGTGCAGGTTTGGGTGCTGCCGATCACGAGCATCAGCGGCAGAACCGTCGCCAGTCCGCCCGGGACGATGAGCGTCCCGATCAACTTGTCCCGCGCGTTCCAGGCGCGCGAGCTCCAGAGCAGGACCAGGCCGGCGAGCCACCCGACGAAGAACAGGAAGCCGCCGAACAGCAGGAGGAAGATCGCCGCCCACTCGTGGACGCCGCGCCGGTCGCGGTCGTAGGGCTCGTTCGGCAGCTGCGCGTCGACGATGTCCTCGGGGTCGCCCAACCGGTCGAGCACGGTGAGCGCCTCGGCGTCGGACGTGCCGGGATGGATGGCCTCGGCCAGGTGGGAGCCGATGTCCTCGAGCAGCTCGCGCCGTTCGCCGCGCGGCAGCCTCCGGGCCGCGCGCTCGAGACGATCGAGGTAGTCGGCCGCAAGTGGATGCATCGTGGTGGTCGTCATGTGAGCGCTCCTGTTTGAAGCAAGTTGTCCACCGAGTCGCGAAACCGGACCCATTCGCCTGCGAACGCATCGAGCAGCGAGCGACCCGCCGGCGTCAGCCGGTAGTAGCGGCGCGGCGGTCCGGACGGAGATTCCCGCCACGTCGTCTCGACCACGCCCTCCTTGCGCAGCCGGGACAGCAGCGGATAGACGGTGCCCTCAGTGGTCACCAGGCCGTTGCCCTTGGACAGCGCGCGGACGATCTCGAATCCGTAGCGCTCGTCGTCGCGCAGCAGGGCGAGGACGCAGAACTCGAGCACGCCGCGGCGCAGCTGGGAGATCACGGCCTCGCCGATCGCTACCATGCGCTACAAGGTAGCTGGTGGCGGAAGGGTGGTCAAGGGCGGATAATTCGTCACGAGGCGTCCTTGCCGGCCGGCGTGACGGGTTAGCCGCGCCCCACGCGGCCAAGTCGTCACGCCCCCGCGAGGTGGTCGCTTGTGACGGGTTATCCGGCTCGGCCGAGCGGATCAGGCGGTGCGGCCGGGATCGACGACCGCGTGGCCGTCCTCGCCCGGCGCGAGCACGATGTCGTTCTCGAGCGACACCCAGGGCCCGTCGACGCTGGGCGGGCGCTCGGGATCGCCGGCGGAACGCTCGACGAACGTCCGCAGCAGCGACGGCTTGACCGCGAACACGGTGTCGGAGTCCAGGTACTCGCTGGTGGCGTCGAACACGTGGGTGGTGACGGTCTTGTAGCCGGGCGCGCGCACGATCATGTGGATGTGGGCCGGGCGCCAGGGGTGGCGGCCGGTGGCGGCGAGCATCCGCCCGACTGGTCCGTCGTCCGGGATCGGATAGGGAACGGGGCGCACGGCGACGAACGCGTAGCTGCCGTCGTCGCGGGCCAGATAGCGCCCGCGCAGGTGGTCCTCCTCGGCCTCGGGGCGCTGGACCGCGTAGAGCATGTCGGCGCCGTTCTGCCACACGTCGAGCTCGGCGCCGGCGATCGGCGCGCCGTTCACGTCGAGCACGCGGCCGTAGACCCATGCCGGCACTCCGGCGCCGGGTTCCTGCACCATGCTCTCGCCGTACTCGCGCTGCGGCGAGCCCGGCACGAAGAACGGGCCCAGCACGGTCGACTCGGTGGCGCCGACCGGGAGCTCGTGAGCCATCGCGTCGACCAGCATCGACAGGCCCAGCGCGTCCGACCACAGGATGAACTCCTGCCGGCGCGCGTCGGTGATGTCGCCGGTGGCGGTGAGCACCGCGATCATCTCCCGCCACTCCTCCTCGGTCAGCCCCACCTCGACGGCGAATCCGTGGAGGTGGCGGACCAGCGACTGCATCACCTCGCGCAGGCGCGGATCGGCGCAGCCATCGAAGCTACCCACGGCCGCCGTAGTGATGTCCGCCGGGGTCGTCTTGCGAGCGTCGGTCGTCGCCACGGTTATTCCCCTACTACGGCTTCGACGAGCAACGGCTCACCACGTACGGCCAGGCCGGGCATCACTTCGTCCAACGTCGAAACCAACTCCGAATGCGTCTGCACCCGCACGGTCGGGCAACCAAGGCCACGCGCGATCGCACCGATGTCGATCGACTCGAAGGCCGGCCACGCGGCCGCGCCGCCGGCCCGACGGGCCAGGCCGTCCATCACCGCGTAGCGGCCGTTGGCCAGCACCACGAGCAGCACGCCGATCTCGTAGTGGGCCGCACTCCAGAGCGCCTGGATCGCGTACATAGTCGAACCGTCCCCGAGCACGGCGACCACCGGGCGCTCAGGCAGTCCCATTCGCAGGCCGATCGAGCCGGCCAGGCCGAAGCCCAGGCAGCCGTTCGCGGTGCTCAGGAACCCGAACGGGGCCCGAACTGGAACCCGCTGGTAGAGCTCGGGCTGGCTCGAGGGGCACTCTTCGACCAACATGGCGTCCTCGGGCAGGCGGGCGGCCAGCGCGTCGAGCACGTGACCGGGGCGCAGCGGCTCTCCGTCAGCCGGGGGTGACAGCGGGGCCGGCCGGCGTGCCGGCTCGGGTGGATTGCCGGACGCCCGCGATGGAAGCTGCTCGACCAGAGCCCGGCAGGTCGCGCCGACCGGGGCGACCACCGCCAATTCACACGGGCTGCGGTGCGCCTCGGCGGGGTCGGCGGTCAACACGGCCACGCGCGTCTCCGGCCCGACCACCGCGACCGGCTCGTCGAAGATGTAGGCCCGGAAGGCGTTGGTGCCGACCGTGAGCACGACGTCGTAGCGAGCCAGCGTCTCGTGCATGAGCCGGCGCTGCCAGCGCAGGTGGCCGGCGAACAGCGGATGGTCCTGGGGAAACCCGACGCGACGGCTGAACGGCTCCTGCCACACCGGGCAGCCCAGGCGCTCGGCCAGGGCCAGCACGTCGTCCCAATCCTCGGCCTCCGGTGCGCCCACCACGAGCGCCGGCGCCTCAGCGCCCGACAGCAGGTCGGCGAGCTCCTCCACCTGGGACGCCGCCACCGAGTGCGGGCGCAGGAGCCGCGCCGGCGAACCCGCGGCCATCTCGTCGGCGGGCTCGAGCCAGTCGCCCATCGGCACCACGACGAGCGCCGGGCCGCGAGCGGCCTTCGCCTCGTGATACGCGCGGGCGATCGTGCCCGGCACGTCCTGAGCGCGTGCCGGCAGCTGACGCCAGATTGGATACTCGCCGGCCAGCCGCTCGAGCGCGCGCCCGGTCAGGAACGGCTCGAAGGCGATCTGACGGCGGTCTTGCTGGCCGACCAGGATGACCAGCGGGGCCCGGCAATCGCGCGCGTTGGCGATCGCATTGATCGCGTTGCCCAGGCCCGCGGCAGTGTGCAGGTTGACGAACGCCGGCTCGCCGCGGGCCAGCGCGTAGCCCGAGGCCATTCCGACCACCGACCCCTCGTGCAGCCCGAGCACGAACCGCAGGTCACCCGGAAGATCAGTAAGGAACGAGATCTCGGTGGAGCCCGGGTTGCCGAAGATCGTCGTCAGCCCGTGCCGGCGCATCACGTCGAAAGTGGCGTCCCGGACCGTGCGGCCGGCCGGCACCTGACCCCTCCCGTTGCCCTGCCGAGCGGCAGGCTCGACGCCAGTCGTCTGGCTCATCCCGGCTGATCCTATCGGTGCTCGCCTCCTACGACGGCGCCCGGGTCCGATAGTGTTCGCATGCCGAACGAACGCGCGCGATGACGGACAAACCTACACAGAACTCGGATTTCGTGCAGTCCCTCGAGCGAGGCCTCGCGGTCATCCGGGCATTCGACTCGGAGAACCGCGAGTTGGCGCTGAGCGAGGTGGCGCGGTCGACCGGACTGACCCGGGCCGCGGCGCGCCGG
This sequence comes from uncultured Solirubrobacterales bacterium, assembly GCA_963834675.1. Taxonomy (GTDB): domain Bacteria; phylum Actinomycetota; class Thermoleophilia; order Solirubrobacterales; family Solirubrobacteraceae; genus Palsa-465. The sequence goes on along the minus strand of CAWICS010000002.1, from coordinate 274,393 downwards.
TTCCTGCTCACGCTGGTCAAACTCGGCTACGTCAACTTCTCGCAGGGACGCTTCTCACTGCGCCCCCGCGTGCTCGAACTCGGCTACGCCTACCTGTCGAGCCTGAGCCTCCCCGAGGTGGCCCTGCCGCACATGGAGAGCCTTGTCGCCCAGGTCAACGAATCGTGCTCGATCTCGGTGCTCGACGACACCGACGTCGTGTACGTGGCTCGCGTGCCCACGCGGCGGATCATGAGCATCACGCTCGCCGTTGGGACCCGGCTGCCCGCCTTCGTCACCTCGATGGGTCGGGTGCTCCTGGCCGGGTTGCCCGACGAGGACCTCGAGGAGCGCCTGTCCCGGATCGAGATCGCGCCGCTCACCCCGCGCACGGTCAAGGACAAGGAGTCGCTCCGGACGATCCTGGCCTCGGTGCGCCGGCAGGGCTATGCGGCGACCGATCAGGAGCTCGAGGAGGGCCTGCGGTCGCTCGCGGTGCCGCTGCGCGGCTCGTCGGGCGCGGTGACCGCCGCGCTGAACCTCTCGGTGCACGCCAGCCGCGCCACGATGGCCGTGCTCCGGCGCGACTTCCTGCCCCTGGCGCTACGTACCGCGGCGGCGATCGAAGAGGACCTGCGCGGCACGGGCGACCGGCGAGGCGGCTCGTTCGCGCTGCCCCAGCCGTGAGCGGCCGCCATGCACGGCCGCCGGCCGACGCGAGCGGGCAGCGGCCAGGCCTTCGGTGAGGGCGGCTTCCGGGAGGACGTCGACGGCCGCGCGGACCGTGCTCTCGTCGATCCCGGCGGCGAGCAGCGTGGCCGCGGCCGGCGTGAGCTGAGGAGGGCGCGCCGGCGAGTGTGCGTCGGAGGCGAGCAGGAAGGGGAGCCCTGACCGGGCCAGGGCGATTCCCCGGCGCCGCGCCTCGGCGCCGTGGGCGCCGGTCAGCGAAGAGGCGTTGAGCTGCAGCACTGCGCCGCGCGTCACCTGTCCGCGGATCACCGAGTCTGGGGTCACCGGCGAGCGTTCGGGATGACCGATCAACACGCCGAAGCCGCGGTCCCTCAGCTCGTTCGCCGCCGAGTCAAGGTCTCTGGTGCCGGTGAACAGCGGCGCCTCGAGCAGCGCCCAGCGATCACCGGGCGGGCCCTGGGCGAGGAGCTCCAGCTGCTGGTGCTCCAGCGAGGCGACGTCGTCGGGGGCCAGCTCCCCACCGACCTGAAGCTCGAGCTCGAGTCCCGCCCCTGTGAGCACCGCCTGAACGCGCTCGGTCATCCGCATCAGCGAGTTGACGTCGGCCAGCCTTACGTGCGGAGTGACCACCACGCGGCCGGTTCCGTCCTCGACGGCGAGCCGGGCCAGATCGATCGCCTCGCGGTCGTCGGTGGGCCCATCGTCGACTCCCGGCAGCAGGTGGAAGTGCAACTCGGTCCGCATCCTGACTCCCTACCCTGGCACAGGTTGGTTTTCCACGTATTTCCGGCCGGATAAGAGATCGTGGAGGTTTGGCGATGGATCCATAGGACAGAATGCGGATAAGGCCGCTGCGATGCGACCTCTACGAGAGCATCGCGACGGCAGTGTCCAACACAGGCCTGGGACGGACGCGGTCGCTACCCGCGGCCCTCGGACGGACCTCGCGTGGCAAGTCCACCACCACCGGAGGTTCCATGTCTGTCGTCACCCTGCCTGCTCACGATCTGGCACGTCTGCCAGACGAAGAGCTGCTCGAGATGTACCACCTCGACCGCGACCCGGCTGCCCGCGAGCAGCTGGTCAAGCGCTTTCTCCCGTTCGCGCGCAAGCTCGCCCTGCGCTACGTGCACAGCCGCGAGCCGCTGGACGATCTCGTCCAAGTGGCGTCGGTCGGCTTGCTGAACGCGATCGAGAGATTCGAGCCCGGCCGCGGCAAGAAGTTCACTAGCTTCGCCGCGCCCACGATCGTGGGCGAGCTCAAGCGCCACTTCCGCGACAAGGGCTGGACGATCCACGTCCCGCGCGATCTGCAGGAGCGGGCGCTGGCGGTCAGCCGCCATACCGAGCGCCTGTCCGCGGTGTTGGGCCGCTCACCCACCCTCGATGAGCTGGCGGGCGCGCTCGAGTGCACGATGGAGCAGGTGATGGAGGCGATCGACGCGGCTCACAACTATCACCCGGCATCGCTTGACGCGCCCGTCACGCATGACGGCGACGATCGTTGTGCGCTGGCCGAGACGCTCGGGCAGGAGGACTCGGGCTTCGAGCTGGCCGAGCACCGTCAGGCCCTCGCCACGAGCTGGTCTACGCTGAGCGAGACCGAGCGTGAGGTCCTCAGCCTGCGCCTGGTCGACGAGCTCACACAGCGCGAGATCAGCCAGCGAATCGGCTGCTCGCAAATGCACGTCTCGCGCCTGCTGCGCCGGTCGATGATCCACCTGGACGCAGCCGCATTGGCCAGCTGAGCTCGAGGTACCGCCGAATTACCGGTGCGAGCAGGTCGATCGGGCGCGTGGCGCCCGGGAGCTTGGGGTACTCCTGTTGGCAGGAGCGCTATGAGTGGACAGATCGACGCACCATGGGTCCGGCTCGAGGTGACCAGCCGGCCGGAGGCAGCAAGGCTCGTTCGCAGCATGTCGACGGCCGCCGGAGAGACGCTGGGGTTCGATCCCGAGCTGCTCAACGACGTCAACACGGCGGTAACCGAGGCGTGCAACAACGTGATCCTGCACGCCTACGCGGATGGGCCGGGGCCGATGTCGGTCGAGCTCCGGTCAAATCCCGACGCGGTGGTGGTCCGAGTATGCGACCAGGGACAGGGGATTCGCGAGACCATGCCGGACCAGGCGGGGCTGAAGGTCGGCCTCGCGCTGATGAGCGCGGTGGCCGATCGGGCCGAGTTCATCAACATCCCCGACGGGGGAACCGAGGTCCGGCTGTCCTTCCGGCCCTCGTCGGCACGTGCGGGGAATCTCTGGCCCGCGGAGCAGCAGACCACCGATGGGTCGGCCGCGTGGCAGGCGGAGCTCCACTCCGGGCTGACCGGCGACGTGGTCCTGACCGTCTCCCCTGTCCCGATGCTGGCTCCCGTGCTCGGGCGGATCGGCCGGGCGCTCGCCCCGAGCGCCGGGTTCTCACTCCAGCGCTGCTATGACGTCTTCCTGATGAGCGACGCGCTCGGGGCACATGCCGAACGGGCGGCCGACAGCACCTCGATCAGCGTGGCCCTCGGGGCCCGTGACCAGCGACTCGAGTTTGCGCTTGCGCCCCTGCGCGTCGGCACCGGCGCCCACCTGGAGGGGCCTGATTCGCCGGCCCCGGCCGACGTCCTGGCCAGGCTGAGCGAGGAGGTGGCGGTGGTGAGACGCGACGGCCACGAGACCCTGCGGGTCTCGATGCGCGATCCGCTCAGGGCATAACCGTGGGTTCGGGGGGCGCCCAGCCCTCCAGCAGCTGCTCGGGTGAGTCGACGATCGTCAGAGTCTCGGTGAGTCCGGTCAACTCGAACAAGCGCTGGACCTGTTCGGGCCCTCGGATCAGCGCAAACCGGCGGCCGAGCTCGTGTGCGCCGTGCTGGATCCGTAGCACCGCGTGAAGGCCGGTCGAGTCCATGAAGTCCAGCTCCCGCAGATCGACGACGACCAGTTCGAGGTCCGACTCCACTTGATCCCCGATCGCGCGGTCCAGCGCCGGGCTGGAGAGGAGATCGAGCTCACCGCTCAAGGCGAGCGTGATCGAACGCCCGGTGGTGTGCGTACGTACGGCGAAGTTGCTCTGCATGCTCCTGTCCGTTCTTCGCCCACCCTGTTGGCAGGCTTGGTGAGTCATGGCGGATGTGATGGCCCCGGCCACGACCCGCGGACACATACGGATCGCTGTCGTTTCCAGCTACAAGACAGCTCACCTGCCCCACGGAGCGGTGAGCAAGGAGAAAGCTAGCACTCGCGGACGCGGGCTCTCGCGCTGAGCGGGCGCTTTTGCGCCCGGTCGCCGCGAGCCTTCAGCGGCAGGTCGAGCTCGCGCCGCTGGGCCGGCTGCTTGATACCGAGCACCGCCACGGATCGCTGGTCGTCCATCGCGGTTGGCTGCTGCCCGGCGGACCGCGCGGCTGCGCCCGGATTTGCCCGTCCCGGCTCGGGTAGGGGAGAGCCATGACTCCGAACGACTTGAAAAACCAGCTGGTCAAGTACCTGACCGACGCCCACTCGATCGAGGCTCAGGCCCTCATCCAGATGAAGATGGCGCCCGTCATCGCCGGGGACAGCGAGATCGCGGCTGCCTTCAAGCAGCATCGTTTCGAGACCGAGGAGCACGGGCGGCTGGTCGGCGAGCGCCTGAACGCGCTCGGCGCCTCGCCGTCGAAGCTAAAGGACATCGCCGGAGCGGTAACCGGCGCAGGCTTCGGCCTGTTCGCAAAGCTCCAGCCGGACACGCCGGGCAAGCTCGTGACGCACGCGTTCTCCTATGAGCACATGGAGCTCGCCGCCTACGACATGCTGGCCCGCGTCGCGGACCGCGCCGGCGACGCCGAGACAGCGCAGGTGGCGCGCCAGATCGAGGCGCAGGAGGGCGCGATGGCCGAGCGGGTGGCAGGTCTGTTCGACCGCGCCGTCGAGCGCTCGCTGCGCGACCTGTCTCCCGACGACCTGAGAGACCAGCTTCGCAAGTACCTCGAGGACGCGCACGCGATCGAGGCCCAGGCCATCCAGCTGCTGTCCAAGGGCCCGGATCTGGCCGGCACGAGCGAGTTGGCAAGCGCCTACGAGGAGCACCTGGCTCAGAGCCGCGAGCACCAGCAGATGGTCGAGGACCGCCTGTCCAGCTACGGCGCCCGTCCCTCGCGCCTGAAGGACGCCGCGCTGCGGCTCGGCGCGCTCAACTGGGCACTGTTTTTTGGCGCCCAGCCCGACACGCCGGCCAAGCTGGCCGCGTTCTCCTACGCGTTCGAGCATCTGGAGATCGCCGCCTACGAACTGCTGCGCCGGGTGGCCGCCCGCGCCGGCGACGACCAGACTCAGGCGATCGCCGACACGATCCTGGGCGAGGAGCGAGCGGCCGCCGAAAAGATCCACCGCGCGTTCGACGACGCGCTCGAAGCCTCGCTCGATGACCTGGCCCCCGCCCACCCAGGTGCGCGATGAAGGCGGTCACGTTCCACGGCAAGCGCGACGTACGGGTTGACCAGGTGGCCGATCCGAGGATCGAGAAGCCCACCGACGCGATCGTGAAGATCACCTCGAGCGGGATCTGCGGCTCAGACCTGCACCTGTATGAGGTGCTCGGCCCGTTCATCGACGAGGGCGACATCCTCGGCCACGAGCCGATGGGGATCGTTGAGGAGGTCGGGTCCGAGGTCACGCACATCGCCAAGGGCGATCGCGTGGTGATCCCGTTCAACATCTCCTGCGGGCACTGCTACATGTGCGACCAGAAGCTGTACTCGCAGTGCGAGACCACCCAGGTACGCGACCAGGGCAAGGGGGCGTCGCTGTTCGGCTACACCAAGCTGTACGGCCAGGTGCCTGGTGGACAGGCCGAGTACCTGCGCGTCCCCCAGGCGCACTTCGGTCCGATCAAGGTCCCCGAGGGCCCCCCCGACGAGCGCTTCATCTACATGTCGGACGTGCTGCCCACGGCGTGGCAGGCGGTCGAGTACGCGGCGGTTCCCGAGGGCGGCACGCTGGCAGTGTTCGGGCTGGGTCCGATCGGCCAGATGTCCGCGCGGATCGCGTTGCACCAGGGAGCCTCAGAGGTGTTCGGGATCGACCTGGTCCCGGAGCGGCTCGAGATGGCGAGCCGGCACGGCGTCCATGCGGTCGACCTGCGCGAGCAGGGCAACATCGCCGAAGCGCTGCGCTCAATGACCGACGGACGTGGACCGGACTCGGTGATCGACGCGGTCGGCATGGAGGCGCATGGCGCGCCGTTCGGCAAGCTGGCCCAGACGATGGCGGGCATGCTGCCCGACGTCATCGCCGAGAAGATGATCGAGAAGGCAGGCATCGACCGGCTCAGCGTGCTGCACGCAACGATCGACACGGTCCGCCGCGGCGGCACGATCTCACTGAGCGGCGTCTACGGCGGCATGGTCGACCCGATGCCGATGATGGACCTGTTCGACAAGCAGATCCAGCTGCGCATGGGCCAGGCCAACGTCAAGCGCTGGATCGACGACATCATGCCCCTGGTCCAGGATGAGTCCGACCCGCTCGGGGTCGAGGACCTGGCCACCCACAAGATGCCGCTCGAGCAGGCGCCGCACGCCTACGAGATCTTTCAGAAGAAGCAGGACGGCGCGATAAAGATCCTGCTGCAGCCTTAGGGCCGCGCGCCCAGGCCGGTGAGGAACTCCCGGATCCGGCCCGGGCCGCTCGTGGCCCCGGCCAGCGGGGGGGTTGCGTAGTCCTTACCGGCGCGCATCGCCGCGATCAGCTCTGACAGCGCCTCGGTGCCGGTGCGGGCGGGCTCCCAGCCGAGCTCGCGCCGAGCCCGGCCTGAGTCGAGCAGCGGCACGGCGAACGCCATGTCGACCCATCCCGGCTCGCTCGGCTGAAGGCGCGCGGCGAACGTGGCCGCAGCGGCGCCGCGGAGCGCGGCGCGAGGCAGCTTCACCCGGCGCGCTTGGAGGATCTCGGCGAGCTCGGGAGGACCGATCGGCGGGTCGGCGGCCAGGTTGAAGGCACCACGCACGTCGGAGACCACCGCGCGCCGGTAGGCATCGCCGACGTCGAGTGAGTGGACGGCTTGGAAGCGGAGCCGATCCACATCGGGAACGAACGGGATCAGCCCGGGCCGCAGGAGCGCCCGCGGAAGGAACGGCCCGGCGAACAGCCGGCGGATCTCGGTCGCGGCGTCGGCCTTGAAGATCAGCCCGGGCCGCATCCGCACCACGCGCAGGGCGGGGTGCTCGCGCTCCAGACGGTCGAGCAGGCGTTCGACCGCGACCTTGTGGCGGGAGTAAAACGAGCTGCGGATCCCCTCGGTGGGCCACGACTCGTCGACCAGCCGGTCCTTTGGGCCGGGCGAGTAGGTCCCGACCGACGACGCGTAGACCACGGCCTGCACGCGTGCCTCGACGGCGGCGCGGAACACCCGCTCGCTGCCGGCCACGTTGACCCGGTAGGTGATGGCCTCGGTGCGCCCGGGCTGGATCAGCCAGGCGAGGTGAACCACGGCGTCGGCGCCGCGCAGGATCGGCGCGAGATCGGAGGAGGCGACATCGGCCGGCGTGAAGGTGGTGCGGGCGAACGAGCGGTCGGGCGCCCGCCGAGCCACCGCGACGATCTCGTCGATCTGACTCTCCGGCTCGAGCGCCTCCAGCAGGCTCGTGCCCACGTTCCCGGTCGCTCCGATGATGACGACGCGCATGGGCTGCTCGTACCCGCTTGACATGCCGTTCATCGGGTAGTCGAACGATTCGTGCACGAGGTGCTGATCCTGGCCATCAAGGGGCTCGCCGGCGGCACCCTGGTGGTCGCCTTTGCCCTTCTGTCGCAGGGTCTCGAGCCCAAGCGATTCGCCGGGCTGTTCAGCGCGGCGCCGGCGGTCGCCCTGGCCGGCCTCACCGTGACGCTGCTCGACAAGAGCGCCCACGACGCCCATCAGAGCGCGGCCGGGATGATCGCCGGCGGCGCGGGCATGGTCGTGTATGCGGCGGCCATCATCCCGCTGCTGCGGCGCATCCGCCCGGCGTCGGCATCGATCGCGGCGCTCGGGGTTTGGACGGTGGCGGCGGCGATCGTGGCCGTCCCCCTGCTGGTGGCATGAGCGCGCAATCCGACGAGCCGACGGTGCGCGACCGGGTCGATCAGCGCCCGGCGTTCTCACTCGACAAGGTCAGTGAGACCACCGCCCGGGAGCTGATCATCCGCTTCCTGGCCGGCGGCGCGACCTCGGTCGCCTCCGGCGCGGTGACCCTCGCCTTCGGCCCCCGGGTGGGCGGGATCCTGCTCGGCTTCCCCGCGATCATGGCGGCCAGCCTGACCCTGATCGCCGAGGAGGAAGACGTCACCGAGGCGCGCGAGGACGCGCGGGGAGCGATCGTCGGGGCCTGCGCGCTCACCCTGTTCGCAGCCGTCGCGGCGCTGACGTTCGGCCATCTCCCCGGCGGGGTCGTGCTGGCCATCTCGACGGTCGTGTGGGCCGCGACCGCCCTCCTCGGCTACGTCGTACTGTGGTGGCGATGAGCAAGCTCGGTATCTACCTGAACGATCACCACGCGGCGTCGGTCGCCGCCGTGCAGCTCGCGCGCCGAGCCGCCCAGAGCAACCAGGGGACAGGTTACGGCGAGATGCTGGCGAACCTGGCGGAGGAGATCGAGGAGGACCGCCAGGCCCTCAGGCTGATCATGCAGCGTCTGGGCGTCCGCGCCGACCCCACGAAGGCCGCGGTCGCGTGGAGCGCCGAGAAGCTCGGGCGGCTAAAGCTGAACGGCCAGCTGACCGGCTACTCGCCCCTGAGCCGGCTGGTGGAACTGGAGATCCTCTCGCTTGGGGTGGAGGGGAAGCTGGGTATGTGGCGCGCGCTCGGTCGCGCTGTCGATCACGGCGTCCCCGAAGCCGAGCTCGAGCCACTGATCAAACGCGCCCGGTCCCAGCGCCGGCGGCTGGAGCGCTACCGGCTCGAAGCTGCCGCCGAGGCGTTGTCGGCCACCGGCACCTGACGACAGCCCGTGTAGGACTGCCGCCAGGTGAGGAGGAGAGGAGAGGCAAGTGCGGCCCGGCTCGCCTGGTAGAGCGAGCGATTTCTGACCGCACCGGCTGTCGCGGCAATACCCGAGAGTAACTTCATGAGATTGGCCTGCGCTGAAGATGCACAATCCGGCACGGTAATCGCGCAGAATTGCTGCAAATCGCGAGGTTTGGGCGACGGAGCTAAGACAGCCCGAGGAGCTTGGCCGCGTTGTCCTTGAGCACGAGCGGGCGGACCTCGTCCCGGATCTCGATCTTTTCGAAGTCGGCCAACCAGCGGTCTGGGGCGATCAGCGGAAAATCCGATCCGAACAGCATCTTGTTGCGCAGGCGGGTGTTCGTGTACTGGATCAGGATCGGTGGGAAGTACTTGGGCGACCAGCCGGACAGGTCGATGTAAACGTTCGGCTTGTGCACCGCGACGGCGAGGGCCTCCTCCTGCCAGGGGAAGGAGGGGTGGGCGAGGATGATCTTCAGCTCGGGAAAGTCGGCGGCGACGTCGTCGACGCACATCGGGTTCGAGTACTTCAGATGCACGCCGCCGCCACCGGGCATGCCGGCGCCGATCCCCGTCGTCCCTGAGTGGAACAGGGCGATCAGGCCGGCTTCGGCGATCACCTCATACAGCGGGTAGAAGGCGCGGTCCTGGGGCCAGAACGCCTGGGTGTTGGGGTGGAACTTGAACCCGCGGGCGCCCTGCTCAATCCACTCGCGGGCTTCGCGCACGCCGAGCTTGCCCTTGTGCGGATCCACGCTGGCGAACGGGATCATCACGTCGGGGTTGTCTCGGGCGGCCTGGAGCACCTCGGCGTTGCCCAGGCGCTTGCGCCCCATTCCGGCCTCGTCGTCGACCGTGAACACGACCGCGAGCATGTTCCGCTCGCGGTAGTAATCGGCCACGTCCTGGGCGGTGGGCTGGTTCGGCGCCGACCCGAAGTAGCTCGAGGCGGCCGCCAGCAGCTCCTCGGTGACCGGATCCTGTGGCTCGCCCGCGTTGCGCTCGGCGTGCACGTGCACGTCGATCGCGGTGAGCTTGTCGAGATCGACGGTGGTCACTGCCCGCCGTGCACCCGAACGAGCGACTCGGCCACGCAGGCCGGCTTCTCGGAGCCCTTCACCTCGATCGTCACCTTCGCCTTGATCTGCAGGCCGCCGGGGATGTCCGACACCTCGAGGATCTCGAGCCCGCCGCGCCACTGCGCGCCGACCGGCAGGGGCGCCGGAAAGCGCACCCGATCGAGCCCGTAGTTGACGCCCATCACGGCGTCGGTCACCTTCATCAGCTGTTGCGAGGTCGGCGCGACAAGCGACAGCGTGAGGAATCCGTGGGCGATCGTTCCGCCAAACGGGGTCTGCTTGGCCCGCTCGGGATCGACGTGGATGAACTGGTGGTCGTCGGTCGCGTCGGCGAACTGGTTGACCCGCTCCTGGGTCATCTCCTGCCAGTCGGTATAGCCGGCGTGGGTGCCCGCGCGGTCGCGTAGTCCCGCGATGTCGGTCACCAGCCCCTGGGTATTCGCGCTGGTCATCGGCTGCTCCAGAAAATCGAAGGTTCCAGGGACGGCACGCTATCAACAGCCGTTCGTCCAATCCGTAATAGCTACGCCATTAAACGGGCTCTGGCCTCCGATAGAACCCTGATGACCAGCCAGGCCCCCACCTCCCGCACCGACCGAGGAGATCACTTCTCGTGCTCGATGAGCGCGGTCCTGCTCGCGCGCGTGGCTGCGTTCGGGGGAGACCAGGCGGTCCTCGACGTGCTCCGACTGGCCGGAAGCCAGCGCACCGTGGAGTATCTGACCGACATCACGAACTGGATCGCCTACGACGAAGCGGTGGCGCTGTGGCAGGCCGGCGGCCGGGTCACCCACCATCCCCAGTTCGCCCGGGCGGTCGGCGTCGATGCGGCCCAGCGGCTGGGCAGTTCGCAGATCGCCGCCATGCTCCGGTCGCTCGGCAGCCCCGAACGGGCCTATGGCGCGGTGGCCCAGGGAGCCGCCAAGTTCAGCACGGTGACCGACCTCAAGGTGACCCAGGCCCGTCCCGGTCATGTGCAGGTGGTCGCGACCGCCTGCGAGGGATTCCCGCGAAGCGTCGAGCACTGCGCGTGGACGAGCGGCCTGCTCACCTGCCAGCCGGTCCTGTTCGGGCTCGAACCGGCGGTCGTCGAGCACGAGGAGTGCCAGGCGATGGGCGCCGAGCGCTGCGTCTACGAGGTCCGCTGGGACGCCATCCCGGAACGCGGTGCGTCCGACTGCTCCGGGGAGGTCGCCGCCCTGCGCCACCAGCTCGACGCCATGAAGGAGCGCCTTCGCAGCGTGTTCGCGACGGCATCGGACCTGATCGGGGTCGACGAGCTCGATGCGGTCCTGGCCCGGATCACGGCGCGGGCCGCGCTCGAGGTGCGGGCCATCCGCTACCTGCTGGCCGTGCGGGTCGAGCCGAACGGCGAGCTGCACACCCATCACAAGGGCTTCGAGGAAGAGGGCGTCGCCGAGCACCTGGACGAGCTGCTCTCGGGCGATCCGGAGTCGCAGCCCGAGTCGTGGCTGGTCGTGCCGGTGGCCTCCAACCGCCGCGAGTACGGCCGGCTGCTCGCCCTGCGCGGCCCCGGGCAGAGCTTCCTGCCCGAGGAGCGGGAACTGTTCGAGGTCTACGCCCGTTACGCCGCCAGCGCACTTGACGGGGCGTCCGCCCTGGCGCAGGCCAAGGAGCAAGGCGACCATTCGGATGCGCTGCTCTCGCTGGCCCGGGCGCTGGCCGCGGCCGGAACCAGCAGCGAAGTCGCGCGGCGGCTGGCCGACGCGGTGCCGCTCGTGGTCGACTGCGACCGGGTCGGGGTGTGTCTCTGGGATGCGGCCCGGGGCGAGCTCGTGCGTCGCGCCTTGACCATGCCGGAGGGCGCCGTGGAGCCCGAGCTCACGGCATGGGTCCCATCGCCGGGCAGCGCCATGGAGCGCATGATGAGCGGTCCGAGCGCGCCGCTGTTCGTCGATGAGACCACCGAGGACCCCGGGCTGCGCGGCATGCTCACCGAGTTCGGGCTGGCCTCGGCCATCCTGGTGCCGCTGATGTCCGGCGAGTCGTTCCTCGGCGTGCTGATCGTCTCGGTGTTCGACCGTCCCGACCGGCTGAAGCCAACCCCCCATCTGCTCGATCGCCTGTCCGGCGTGGCCGCGCAGGCCACCACCGCGCTCCAGAACGGACGCCTGGTCGACGAGATGACTCACCAGGCGATGCACGATCAGCTCACCGGCTTGGCCAACCGGCTCCAGTTCACCGAGCGCCTGCGCCGAGCGCTCGACCGCGCACGCGAGGAGCTGCATCCGGTCACGCTCCTGTATCTCGACCTCGACGGCTTCAAACCGGTCAACGACGAATTCGGCCATGACGTAGGTGACCAGTTGCTGGTTGCGGTGGCCAAGCGCATGGCCGGCTGCACGCGGTCCGACGACACGGTGGCGCGGCTTGGCGGAGACGAGTTCGCGGTGCTGATCGACTCGCAGACCGCCGCCGGCGACGCCGAGGAGGTATCCGAGCGCCTGGCCGCCGCGTTGACCCGGCCGTTCATGATCGACGGACATCAGCTCCGGCTCGGCGCGAGCATCGGCCAGGCGGTGTTCCCGATCGACGCCGACACGCCCGACGGGCTGCTCCGGTGCGCGGACGCAGCCATGTTCGCGGTCAAGCGGAGCTCGCGCGCGACGGGGCTGGGCTCCGCTCAGGCCGTCCGCGGTCGCTGAGCCGCGCTTTTCGCAGCCGTTAAGCTGCCGCGAACTGCCTCCGGAGGGGTCTAGCGATTAACCGTATGACCGCATTAGGCGTGTCATTGGTGTTAGTGGGGGCGCTGCTGATTCTGCTCGAGGCACATGTGCCGACGCTGGGTGTGCTCGGCGGGCCCGGCGTGGTTGCGCTGGGGGCGGGTGCGGTGCTCGCCGTGCTCGGTCTCGGCGGCGGCGTCGTCTTGGGCGTCGTGGCGGCGTTGCTGTTGGCGGGAGCGGCCGGCGCGGTGCTGGCGGTGACCGTCGGGAAGGGCGTGGCGGTGCGCCGGCGGGCCGTCCGGGCCGGTCCGCAGAGCCTGATCGGACGGCTCGGCGTGGTGCGTACGTGGGAGGCGGCGAGCGGGTCCGTGCAGGTCGACGGCGCGCTCTGGCGGGCATGCCCGTCGGTACTGCTCGATGAGCCGGAGTCTTGCGAGCTGCACCCGGGGGACCGCGTGGTGGTGGACCATCTGGAGGGGCTTACGGTGGGGGTTCGGCGAGCCGAAGAATGGGAGTTGATCCAATGATCGTCGCGATTGTCGTCGTGCTGGTGGTCCTGGCCGTGATTGCCCTGACTCTGGTGGGGGCCTCGGTGAGGGTGCTCAGGGAGTACGAGCGCGGGGTCGTGTTCCGCCTGGGACGGGTGATGGACCTGCGCGGTCCGGGCCTGATCCTGCTCGTCCCCACGATCGACCGCATGGTCCGGATTTCGCTGCGCACGGTCACGCTCACGGTTCCACCGCAGGAGGTGATCACCCGCGACAACATCCCCGTGCGCGTCACCGCCGTCGCCTACTACCGGGTGGTCGACCCCAACGCCGCCGTCAACGCGGTCGAGAACTACCACAACGCCACCCTCCAGATCTCCCAGACCACGCTGCGCTCGGTGCTGGGCGGCGTCGACCTGGACTCGCTGCTGTCCGAACGAGAGAGCTTGAACGAGGCGCTGCAGCACGTGATCGACGCCCAGACCGAGCCGTGGGGAATCAAGGTGACCACGGTCGAGATCAAGGACGTGGAGATCCCCGAGCGCATGCAGCACGCGATCGCCCGCCAGGCCGAGGCCGAGCGCGAGCGCCGGGCCAAGATCATCAACGCCGAGGGCGAGGCCCAGGCCGCCACCCGGCTGGCCGATGCGGCCGACATCATCGGCCGCAACCCGACCACGCTCCAGCTCCGCTACCTGCAGACCCTCCGCGAGATCGGTGTCAATCAGAACTCGACCGTCGTGTTCCCGATGCCGATCGACCTGATCAAGCCGGTGCTCGAGGCGATGGGGCAGGGTGGCGCCGTCGCGTCCGCGTCCGGTGAGGCGCCGGGGATCGCGTCTGGTGCGGAGAACGGCGCACTCGAGCCCGGCGAGTCGCGCGCACTGGGGACGGGTGAATCGGCGGACGCCTCCACCCCTCCGGCTTCCCCCTCCAAGAGCGCTCCGTCGCAGCCAGAGCACTGACCAAGCTGCAGGCGGCCCGCGGCACGGCCTGAACGAGCGCCGTGCGGCGGGACTGGCGTGCAGCTAGTGCGCCTTGAGCTTAAGCGACACCGTGGTCGACGCGTGCTTGGCGTCGGTGACCTTGACCGAGAACTTCAGGGTCTTGGTCTTGTGCTTCTTGACCTGGGTCTGAAGCGACTTGCTCTCGCTCACGAGCGGGCCGCTGGTCGTGATGGTCAGCTTGGCGGAGGGCTTCTTGAGCGTGATCACGAGCTTGCCGCCCCTGATCGCCACGCTCTTGGCCTTACCGCCGGCGATTCCGAGGCCCTTGATCAGGGTCGTGGTCGCGCACTTGGCCTTCTTGCCCTTGCTCGCCTTGGTGCACGTCCTGTGCTTGACGAACGCCGAGCGCGAGAACGACAGACCGCGGGGCAGGCCGAGCGCCACCGTGGCGACGTTGGGCGCACCCTTGCCGTGGGTGATCTTGAACTTCAGCTTCGGATGACCGCTGGCCAGGCCACTGGTCGATCCGCCGAGCGTCGGCTTGAGCGCGCAGTTGGTGAACTTGATCGCCGCCGAGACCGTCTTGGCGGCGGTGCCGCTCTGCGGCGTAAATGTGCCGCCGAGATTGGCCGGCGCGCAGTCGGTCTGGAACGCCTTGCCACCGCTGGGCCCGGTGACGTTCAGCGTCAGGGCGGTGAGCGGCACGTCGGGGACGTTGGCGAACGTGACCGAGTTGTTGTTCAGGTTCACCGCACCGGTCAGGCTGATCGCGAACGGTGCCGGGAACGAGACCGTGATCGAGGGCGTGGTGCCCTGAGCGGTCAGCGTCACCGTTCCGTTGGCCAGTGCCACGCTGGGCACCAGCGGCGAGGTCGCCGTGGCGGTGCCGATCTTGCAGCCGGTCGCGTTCAGGCATGGGGCGTCGGCTGCGACGTTCGGGCTCAGGCCCTTGGGGAGCTGAAGCACGATCGACTTGGAGGCCGATTCGGTCGCCCCCTGGGTGATCCCGACGGTGATGGCGGCGCCGTTGTCGTTCGAGTCCCGGGTGATTGCGGCGCTCAGCACCGGCGCGTAGGCCAGGCTGGTGCAGCCGGTCGGGGTGATCGAGCCGGACGGCGGTGCCGGCCGCGGTCCCGCCGTAGTAGGTGGCGTTGAATGTGCTCGGTCGCGGGGCTACAGCTCGACGGCAGCCGGGTGAACTCCTGGCCGTTCAGCGTCGTGGAAGTTCGCCGTGAAGCTGGTGATCTGAGCCGGCCGTCGCGTCCGGGAACGTCGTGGTCAGGTTCAGGCTTCCCGGCGGGTTCGGGTTCAGCGTCACGCCGATGTACTGGTTGGTCAGCTGTGGCGGGCTGCCGGTATCCGGAACGAACTCGATCCCGGACGCGTCGCTCGGTGTTCGGCGCGGCGGGGACCAGGTACAGCGTTGCCGGTGAATCGGCTGTTCCCGCTGGCGCTGACGCGTCGCGGTGCCGATCTGGCAGGCGGACGTGAGCTGCTGGGACCGATGAGACAGGCCGGGTTGGCGTTCAGATTGCCCAGCATGCCCGGAGCCAGCGAGGTGACCACGGTCTTGGGCGTGTCGGCCGGCGGCGAACGTCAAAGTCGTGGTGACATTCGTCAGCGCGCCGGCCTGGCGTGGTGGCCGGCGTGACCGTGAACGTCTCGCCGGCGGCCAGCGCGGACGCCGGCAGCGCCGCGAGCGCCGCGGCAGCGATTACGAGCCCAACCAGGGCTCGCCTAGGTCGTGATGACACTTGGCAGATACCTCCTCTAGAAACGATGTCCTTCTCGCGGGAGGCCTCCAGCCCCGACTCCAACCACGCCGGCCATGTCATCGAGGCGTGGAGCGGACACGGAGGTCGCGCGCAGGCCATGCTAGCGGCATGTCTGAAATCCTGCGCATCCGTAGCAAGCCATGAAAGTGCTGGCCTTCAGCGATCTGCACCGCGATCAGGACCGCGCCGAGCGGCTGGTCGAGCTGGCGCGAGGAGCCGACGTGGTGCTCGCCGCCGGAGACTACGCCACGATGCGGATGGGGCTCGAGGGCACGATCGAGGTGCTCAGCGCAATCGCCGCGCCGACCGTGCTCGTGCCCGGCAACGCCGAGTCCGACACCGAGCTGTGGCAGGCCTGCACCGGCTGGCCGAGCGCCCACGTGCTCCACGGAGCCGCGGTTCAGCTCGAGGGCGCCCAGTTCTTCGGGCTGGGCGGCGGCGTGCCACCGACTCCCTTCCCGTGGAGCTTTGACCTGAGCGAGGACGAAGCGGCGGCCAAGCTCGAGAGCTGTCCCGAGGACGCCGTCCTCGTCGTGCACTCACCCCCGAACGGCTACCTCGACGAGGCCCACGGCAGCCATCTGGGCAGCCGCGCGATCCTCGAGGCGATCGAGCGAAAGCGCCCGGCGCTCGTGGTCTGCGGCCACATTCATCAGTGCTGGGGCTCGGAGGCCGCGATCGGGACCACGCCGGTCTTCAACGTGGGACCGGACGGGCGATTCTTCGAGGTCTGAGGCGCGGGCGCGCCGCTTCCCCGGCCGCTTCGCGCCATCCGGGTGGCCAGGAGAATCAGCGCCGGAATCGCCACTACCGCGAGCATCGCCAGAAACCACACCTGACCCGCGTCGGTCCCCTCGCCCACCGCGTGGGCCAGCCCGGCCAGCCAGGCCAGCGCGGTGAAGCGGTGAAGCTTGCGCCAGCGCGCGGCGCCGACGTAGCGGCGTGCGTAGTAGGAGAGGCCAAGGAGCGCGAGCCCCCACCCACTCACGATCCCGAGGGAGGTCCAGAACGTCTTGTAGGTCGAGTGCATCGGGATCGCGATGTCGGCGATCGAGGGATGCAGGAACTGGTCACCCAGCAGCGTGGCGCCGTGCAGCACGATGGCCACGATCGTGGCCAGGGCCAGCGTGTCGTGTCCTGCGCGCAGCTCGCTGGTCCTGCCCTTGAGCAGCTTGGTGCTCATGAGCAGGCCGGCCGAGACGGCGAGGCTGGCCAGCACGAGCGCGGCGAACCCGGCGGCTCGGCTCGTGATCCAGAACAGGTGAGGTGTCGGATCGGTCATGCATCAAGCTTCGGTCCGATCCGGTAGACGCGCGTAGGGAGCGCCTACGAGCTTCGTAAGAGCTAGTGCTTGAGGTAACCGGCACGCGTGCCGGCACGCACGCGCGCCTCGCGTGCGTAGGCCTGGCTGGGCGGCGCCGACGCGGCCGCGAAGGTCACGTCGAACGCGCTGCCGCCGCCGCGCAGGGCGGACGGCGCGGCCGTGCCCGCGCTGTCGGTCGAGTCGCGCGAGACGATCAAGCGCTGGGCGCCGGGCGTCAGCTTGATCCTCGTTCTGGCCCATCCGCCGCCGTCGATCGTGCCGGTGGTCCCGTTGGTCGTCACGGCACTGGCCGACTCGAAGGTCATCGCGCCGAAGTTGGCCAGCGGAAGGGCCTGGCAGGAGTACTGGCTGATGCACTCCGAGGGTGCCTCGAGGATCCACTCCGCCGAGCTGACGTCGATCGCGGCCGTGTGGAGGATCTTGCGGAAGCTGCGGTGAAGGGTCAGGTTGTCGAGCTCGACGATCACGCGCTGGCCGGTCACGATCACGGTGGCGTGCATCACGTTCCCCGGCTGTACGGCGAGCGAGATTGCCTTGGAGGGAGCCGGGACCAGCTCGTACCAGGCGCTCGAGGCCACCTTGCCGGACGCCGTGCAGTCGAGCTCGGTGCCGATCTGCTCGAGCGCGTTCGAGGTTGGGCTGTAGCCACCCAGCCCGACCCAGGCCGACGAGTAGCTCGGCCGGCCGGGGGTGCAGCTGGCGTTCGGCTGGATCCAGCTGGCTGAGACTCGGTGAAACGACACGCCGGCGCGATGCACGGCGTATCCGGCCCAGTTGGTGCTCTGGGTCGCCTTGGCCAGTGCCGCTGGCGCGGCGGTCAGGCCAGCGGCGAGGACGAACAAACCCATGAGCCCCCACTTCACTTCCCTACCGAACCGTCCTCGCAAGCGCCTACCCCTTGGCTGCCGCCAGGATCGCCGCGGCGCGCCCCTGGCAGTCGTACATGGTGGTGGTTGTTCCGCTCGTACTTAACGTGACCTTGCGGCACGTGCTTGCGACTACGTTCATGGCCGTCTGGCTGCCGGTCCGCGTGTCCCCCGGCAACCCGCCACCCTGGGTTCCATCCACGGTCACCCAGCGCAGGCGGCCGGCCGCGACCTCCTGGGCGATCCAGGTCGCGCTCACCGAGCTCTCGCGGCCCGAAAAGCCGCCCAGTCCGGCGACGTCAGCGTTGGAACTGACGATTGCGGCAGCCGCGCTGCTTTGACTTGATACCCCGATGACCCCACCTCCGTGTTGCTCGGCATGGCTTATCGCCGCGGTCAGCGAGCCCGAGTTGGTTCCGAACCCACCCGGCGCGCCAGCCCCTAAGCCGCCACCTGACCGCGACAGTCCCGTGATACCCCCGGCCGGTGGCGCGAAACCGCCGGCGCCGGGTGGGGCGAAGCCGCCGGCGCCCGGGCGGGTGAAGCCGCCGCTCGGTGGGGCGAAGCGACCGCCGCCAAGCCCGGCGCGGGCCGACCCGCCACCTGGTCCGCCGCCCGGCCCGCCGGCCGAAGCGCTGGCCGACCCCCCGGCGGGGAAGGTGCTGCTGGTGGCGTGGCCGACCGTCTCGGCGGCCCAGGCCGCCGGGGCGGCGAGCAGCACGGCGAGGACGACCGCGACCAGCAGGGCACGCGCCCGGCGGGGCAGATCCAGCGCCAGAATCACCGCACAGGCGCCGGCCAAGCCGATGATCACCGGCTTGGCCCACGACAGCGAGCCGTTCAGCTCGCCCAGGACGATCAGCTCGGTCACCGCGCCGGCCGCGATGGCCAGCGGGGCGAGGACGCGCGCCACCCGGGCGTCGTCGGCGGCCCCGCCAAGCGAGCGCGGCAGCATCAGCCCGGCGCCGGCGCCGACGAGCGCGGCGGCGAACGGGGCCAGGAACGAGACGTAGTACGGATGGAAGATGCCGGACGAGAAGCTGAAGACGAGCGCGGTGAGGAGGAAGGCGCCGCCCATGGCGATCACCCAGCCGGTGCGCGGGTCGCGCCGGCGCAGCCGCGTGAGGACCAGGAGGGCCAGCCCGGCCACGACCGCGAAGCCGAGCAGCCACCCGGCCTGATCGCCCAGCGCGGACTGGAGCAGCCGGAAGGGGCCCGTGGCGCCGCCGAACAGGCTGCCAGCGCCGAAGCCGCCCCCGGTGAATCCGGCCCCGCCCGCCCCGCCTCCCGGTCCCCCGGTCTGGCCGGCCACGCGGCCGAGGCCGTTGTAGCCGAAGATCAGCGACCAGATGCTGTTGTCCGAGGTCCCCGAGATCCAGGGCCGGTCGCCCGCCGGGGTCAGCGTGATCAGCAGCGGCCAGGCGCCGCCGACCGCGACCATGGCCGCGCCGCCGGCGAGCAGCTGCCGGAACGCCCGCAGGCGAGCGCCCCAGGTCTCGCCCCACCGGCTCCACATCCAGGCCAGCGCGATCCCGGGCACGACCAGCAGGGCGACGCCCATCTTGGTCTCGAAGCCGAGGCCCACACACACCCCGGTCAGCACGAGCCATTTGGTGCGCCCGGTCTCAAGCGCGCGCACCGTGCACCACAGGGCAGCGACGCAGCACAGGATGAGCAGCTCGTCCGGGTTGTTGTGGCGGGCGATCGCCACCGTGATCGGCGTAAGGGCGAATGCCAGGCCCGCCACGCTCCCGGCCACGCGCCCGAAGATCCGCCGGGTCATGTCGTAGACGAGCGCCACGGCGGCCACCCCCATGAGCGCCTCCGGGACGAGGATGCTCAGCGGGTGAAAGCCGAACACCCGGACCGACAGGGCCTGGACCCAGAACGCCAGCGGCGGCTTGTCGACCGTCATCAACCCGGTCTTGTCGAGCGAGGCGAACAGGAAGTCGTGCCAGCTCGTGCTCATCGAGCGCACCGCGGCGGAGTAGTAGGTGTTGGCCCAGCCGTTGATGCTCAGGTTCCACAGGTTGAGCACCGCAGTGAGCGCCAGCAGCCCGATCAACTCCGGACGCGCGACGAGCCAGCGCAGCCGCTCGGCCCGGCGCCCGCGAGCGCCCAGCCGCGCGCTCGCCGGCGCCGCCGGGCGCGGGTAGTGGATCGAGTTCCAGCTCATGGCTGGTCGGGGGCGCGGTGCGCCTCGGCGGCGGCGCCGGCCGCGGCCATCGCCGCGAAAACCGCCGCGGCCACCGCGACAAGGGTCCAGTGCAGGAACGTCATCCGTGGTCTCCTCGGGATCGGGATCTGATCGGTCGCAGAGGAGAATCGGGCCGCGGCCGAAGCGCCCGTGAAGACGTGCCTAAGACGCGCGTAGGAGGGGCCTGGGCCTACAGTAAGTAAGACCCAGAGAACCAGGAGAACGAACCGTGAATCCCAACAGCTACGACGCGAAGGGCACGCTCACCGTGGGTGGGCGCGACTACGAGATTTTCCGTTTGGACGCGCTGCAGCCGAAGTACGACATTGCCCGGCTGCCGTTCTCGCTCAAGGTCCTGCTCGAGAACCTTCTGCGCAACGAGGACGGCGAGTCGATCCGCGCGCAGGACATCGAGGCGCTGGCCAAATGGGACGCCAAGGCCGAGCCGGCCACCGAGATCTCATTCACCCCGGCCCGGGTGATCCTGCAGGACTTCACCGGCGTGCCCGCGGTGGTCGACCTGACCGCGATGCGCGACGCGATGAGCGAGATGGGCGGCGATCCGCGCAAGATCAATCCGCTGGTGCCGGCCGAGCTGGTCATCGACCACTCGGTGCAGGTCGACGTGTTCGGCTCGTCGGTCGCCTTCGCCCGCAACGCCGAGCTCGAGTTCGAGCGAAACCGCGAGCGCTATGCGTTCCTGCGCTGGGGCCAGGGCGCGTTCGACAACTTCAGCGTGGTCCCGCCGGACACCGGGATAGTCCACCAGGTCAACCTCGAGTACCTGGCCAGGGTCGTGTTCGTCAACGACGCCGGCCAGGCGTATCCCGACACGCTGGTCGGCACGGACTCCCACACCACGATGATCAACGGACTCGGCGTGCTCGGCTGGGGCGTGGGCGGAATCGAGGCCGAGGCGGCCATGCTCGGCCAGCCGATGTCGATGCTGATCCCGCAGGTGCTCGGCTTCAAGCTGACGGGAGGGTTGCACGAGGGCGCGACCGCCACCGACCTGGTCCTGACCGTCACGGAGATGCTCCGCGCGAAGGGCGTGGTTGGGAAGTTCGTCGAGTTCTACGGCGAGGGCCTGGCGCGCCTGCCGCTCGCCGACCGGGCGACGATCGGCAACATGTCGCCAGAGTTCGGCTCCACCTGCGCGATCTTCCCGATCGATTCCGAGACGCTGCGCTACCTCGAATTCTCGGGGCGCCCCCGCGAGCTGATCGAGCTGGTCGAGGCCTACGCCCGCGAGCAGGGCCTGTGGCACGACTCGCAGTCCGAAGCGCCCACGTTCAGCGACACACTCGAGCTCGACCTCGGGACCGTCGTGCCCAGCATCGCCGGACCCAAGCGCCCCCAGGACCGCGTCTCGCTGACCGAGTCAAAGCCCGCCTTCCGGATGGCGCTCGAGGGGTACCTGCCCGAGGAGGACTCAGAGGACGAGGCGGTGGCCGAGAGCTTCCCGGCCAGCGATCCCGTGGCCACGCACGTGCCCAACGGGGCCGGTCACGAGCCGGCCGGCGGCACCGGAGGTGCCCAGGTCGCCGACCGTCCGGCCACGCATACGTCGGTCACGCTGTCCGACGGGACCGAGACGGCTCTCGACCACGGGCATGTCGTGATCGCCGCGATCACGAGCTGCACGAACACCTCGAACCCTTCGGTCATGCTCGGCGCGGGCATCCTGGCCCGGAACGCCGTCCAGCGCGGCCTCACGGTCAAGCCCTGGGTCAAGACGTCGCTGGCGCCCGGCTCCAAGGTGGTCACCGAGTACCTGGAGCGCGCCGGCCTGACCGAGTACCTCGACGAGCTCGGCTTCAACCTCGTCGGCTACGGCTGCACGACCTGCATCGGCAACAGCGGTCCGCTCCCGCCGGAGATCTCGGCCGCGGTACAGGACAGCGACCTGGCCGTCGTCTCGGTCCTGTCGGGCAACCGCAACTTCGAGGGCCGCATCAATCCCGACGTGAAGATGAACTACCTGGCCTCGCCCCCGCTGTGCGTGGCGTATGCGATCGCCGGGACGATGGACATCGATCTCTACGACCAGCCGCTGGGCGAGGATCGCCACGGGCAGCCCGTGTTCCTCAAGGACATCTGGCCGAGCGCCGCCGAGGTGGCGTCGACCGTCGAGGAGGCCGTCCAGTCCGACATGTTCCACAAGAGCTACGGCCAGGTGTTCGACGGCGACGAGCGGTGGAACTCGCTTGAGGTGCCGACCGGACAGCAGTTCGAGTGGGACCCGCGCTCGACCTACGTGCGCCGTCCTCCGTTCTTCGAAGATATGCCGAGCGATCCCGTGCCGCCCGAGGACATCGAGAGAGCTCGGGTTTTGGCCGTGCTCGGCGACAGCGTGACCACCGACCACATCTCCCCGGCCGGCTCGATCAAGCGCGACGGCCCGGCCGCGCGGTATCTGAACGAGCACCACGTGGAGTCGCGGGACTTCAACTCGTACGGCTCGCGGCGCGGCAACCACGAGGTGATGATGCGCGGCACGTTCGCCAACATCAGATTGCGCAATCGCCTGGCGCCAGGGACCGAGGGCGGCGTGACCGTCTACCTGGGCGCGGATGGTCAGGGCGAGCAGATGTCGATCTACGACGCGGCCATGAAGTACATGGAGGCCGACATCCCGCTGATCGTGCTCGCCGGCAAGGAGTACGGCTCGGGCTCCTCACGCGACTGGGCGGCCAAGGGGACGAAGCTCCTGGGCGTCCGGGCGGTGATCGCCGAGAGCTACGAGCGCATCCACCGCTCGAACTTGATTGGGATGGGCGTGCTGCCGCTTCAGTTCGCCGCCGGCGAGTCGGTTTCGTCGGTTGGACTGACCGGTACCGAGACGTTCACGATTGCTGGGATCGCCGGCGCCGATCCGATTCCGCGGGAGTTGACCGTGCGCGCGGACGACAAGGAGTTCGGCGTGGTCGTCCGCATCGACACGCCGAAGGAGCAGCAGTACTACCGCCACGGCGGCATCCTGCAGTACGTCCTGAGGTCGCTGCTCCGTTAGTTCGCCTGGTTCTTTGGCGCTGGAGTTCGGAATACCGGACCCTCGCGCCAAAGTCCTCGCGTTTGCAGGACGTTTCGCGGGTAGACACCGCTCAGCATGGGCGCCCTGATACATCTGGCGCGATGGATCGCCTGGCAGATCAGCGAGCACGACGCTTCGCCGAGCCACCCACCGGCGCACATCACCGTCTTCTCGGCTGACGGCGTCGAGGACTTCTAGGGCTTCTAGGCCTTACGCCGCGGGGCGCAGCGCTTCGAGCTCGTCCGACTCGGCGAGCTCGGCTAGCGCCTTGCGCTCGAGCGTGCGCACCGCGTCGGAGGAGATGCCCAGCCGCCGGCCGGCCTCCCGGAGCGGAGTCGGGTCGTCGCCGGCGATCCCGAAGCGGAGCATGACCACGTTGCGCTCGGCCTCGGGGAGGCGCTGCAACGCCCTATGCAGAGCGGCGTCGCGCGCGGCGAGCTCAACCTCTTCATCGGGGGCGATGGCGTCCGAGGCGAGCAGCGCGCCCAGCGTGGTCTCCTCCTCCTCGCCCACGGGACGATCGAGGCTGGTCACCACGCGGGCGATGTCCCGGGTCGCGAGCACCTCACGCAGGTCGAGCTCGGCCGCCTCGGCGATCTCCTCGTCGGTCGGCTCGCGCCCCAAAGCGGCGATCAGCGACGCCCGGGCGCGCCCGATGCGCCGCTCGCGCTGCCCGATATGGACCGGCACGCGGATCGGCCGTGCCCGGTTGGCGATCGCCCGCTGGATCGACTCGCGGATCCAGAATGTGGCGTAGGTCGAGAACTTGTAGCCCTTGCGCCAGTCGAACTTCTCGGCCGCGCGGATCAGGCCGAGCATGCCCTCCTGGATCAGGTCCAGCAGCGGCAGGCCGAGGCCCTCGTAGCTGCGGGCGTTCGAGATGACCAGACGCAGGTTGGAGTTGACCAGGCGCTCCTTGGCCATCAGATCGCCCCGCTCGATCCGCTTGGCCAGGCTGACCTCCTCGGCGCGCGTCAACAGGCGATGACGGCGCACTTCGGCGAGGAACAGCGACATCCCATCCATGGTGCGTTCGGCGGTGGCGCCGGCGAGCGCAGCCTCGGCCTCCCCGGCCGGGGCCGGGGTATCGCGCCCGAACTCGCGCTCATCCCGCAGCTGAATCCCGCGATCGGCCAGCAGCCCACGCAGCGATTCGAGCTCGGACTCGCGCTCGTCTACCTTCAAGTCCCGAGACATGAATTGGTTGCTACCCAACGCGGGCTGCCTACACACGCCCCGCAATCGCACACTCCGCAATCGAGCGCGTTAGTGAATAGCCTTGGGGGCATGAGTGCGCCGGAACTGCTCATGCGGCTGTTGAGCGCGCCCGGTCCCTCCGGGCACGAGTCGGCCCCCGCCGGGGTGTGGCGGGAGCACTGCTCGAGCTTCGCGGCCGAGGTGGGCGGTGATCGCGTGGGTTCCTCGTTCGCCCGGGTCCCGGGGACGGCCAGAGGGCCCAGGCTGATCGTGGTCGGCCACATCGACGAGATCGGGCTGCACGTCTCGCACATCGACGACGACGGTTATCTGCGTTTCGGCCAGGTGGGTGGTTGGGATGCCGGAGTGCTGATCGGCCAGCGGGTCCGGCTTCACACCCGCGGCGGTGACGTGCCCGGAGTGATCGGCCGCAAGCCGATCCACCTGCTCAAGGACGAGGACCGCAAGAAGGTGCCCGAGACCAAGGAGCTCCACATCGACATCGGGGCCAAGGACGCCGAGGAGGCCGGCCGGCTGGTTCGGATCGGAGATGTCGCGGTGATCGACGCCGAGCCGGTCGAGTTCCGGCACGGCCGGGTCGTCTCGCGCTCGCTGGACAACCGGGTGGGTTGCTACGTCGCAGCGGAGGCGGCGCGGCTGGTGGCTGAGGCCGGGGGCGCGCCGGGCGACGTGCTGGCGCTGGCCGTCACCCAGGAGGAGACCACCTTCGCCGGCGCGCGAACCAGCGCGTTCGCCCACGAGCCGGACGTCGCGGTGGTCGTCGATTTGACCTTCGCCACCGATCAGCCGGGAGTGGAGCTCGGACCGATCACCAAGCACCCGCTCGAGTCCGGGCCGGTGATCGCCAGGGGAACGTCGCTGCACCCGTTGGTGTTCGAGCGGCTATACGAGGCGGCCGAGGCCGAGGGAATCCCGTTCACGCTCGAATCGCTCGGCAAGGGAACGGGCACGGACGCCGACGCGATCCACTTCAGCCGCGCCGGGGTGGCGACCGGACTGGTCTCGATCCCGTGCCGCTACATGCACTCCCCAGTCGAGATGGTGTCGATCGCCGACGTCGACGCCGCCGCGCGTCTGATCGCGGCGTTCGCTCGGCGGCTCGAGCCCGACACCTCGTTCGAGCGCTGACCTGCTGCTGCTGCTGTTCGACATCGACGGGACGCTCCTGACCGGCGCCACGCGCGCGCACAGCCAGGCGCTGGACGAGGCGATCCAGGAGGTCCACCGGGTGAATCCGGCGGGCGTGCGCAAGCAGATCAATCCCGCGGGACGGACCGACGGCGAGATCGCCCGCCTGATCCTGCTCGACCGCGGCGTCTCGGCCCGGAGGATCGACGAGCTGTCCGGGGACGTGCGCGACGCGTGCTGCCGGATCTACGCCCAGACCTGCCCGGCGGATCTGAGCTCGCACGTCGTGTCGGGGATCCCCGACCTGCTCGCGTGGCTGGGTGAGCGAAGCGACGTCACGCTCGGCCTGGTCACCGGCAACTACGAGCCGATCGGGCGGCTCAAGCTGCGCCTCGCGGGAATCGGCAAGTGGTTCGCCTCGGCCCCGGGTGCGTTCGGCTCGGACTCCGAGGACCGGGCCGCGCTGCCGACGATCGCCCGCCGGCGGGCCGGGCATGTTCCGCGCGAGCAGACCGTGGTGATCGGCGACACCCCGCGCGACATCGCCTGCGCGAGGGCCGACGGCGTGCGCTGCGTGGCCGTGACCAGTGGTCAGTACGGCGCCGGCGAGCTGTCTGGAGCCGACGCGGTGGCGGGCGACGCCGCCGAGCTTCGCGAGGCGCTCGAGTCGATCCAGTCATTGGCGTCGTAGCGCAGGAGCGCCGGGAACGCGACGACCAGGGCAGCGTGGCCGAGCACGCACAGCACCCCACCCGAGACGACGGCAAAGCGCGGTCCGGTGGCTCCGGCCACCACGCCCGGCTCGATGTCCCCGAGCCGAGGCCCACCGCTGACCACCAAGGAGAAGCAGACATACGCCCGCGCATGTGCTCGCGCGTCACCGTCTGGTTGATCGTGGTCCGGCACACCGCGCTGACCGATCGGCCGCGCCGGCCAGCGCGAACAGCACGGCGGCAGCCACAACGAGCTCGGCCAGTCCGGCCAGCGCTATCGCGACGCCCCACGCGGTCACCGCGCACACGACACCCGACCCAGCCGGGACACGTGGCGCAGCCATCCGGTCGGTCAGCGCCGCCACCGTCGCGCCGGCGGCCACGGCCGAGTAGAGCGCGCCGGTACCCGCCGCGCCGGCGTGGTAGACGCTCACCGAGAGGACGGCGAACAGCGCCCGCGGCATCCCGAAGACCATCGCGACGAGGTCGATCGCGAACGAGCCGAGCAGAGCCTGGTTGCTCCGCACGTAGCGCAGCCCCTCGGCGATCGAGCGTCCGAGCGCGCTCGTGCGCGCCGACGCTGGACGGGCGGCTGCGGCGTCATCGCGAGCACGGCCAGCACCATCGCCGCACAGCTGACGCGCGTCGATCGCGTAAGCCCACTGCAGGCAGCGCGGCGATCAGGATGCCGCCGAAGGCCGGCCCCGCGACCATCGCGAGCGTGCTCAGCCCGTACTCGAGTGCCAGGGCACTGCGCAGCTGCGCCGGGGCGACCAGGCGAGGCACGATCGCGGAGACGGTCACGCTCCGTGAATGCGGCCAGCAGGGCCGCCAGCACGTAGATCACGACGAGCGGGGATCCGAGCCAGGCCGCCACCGCGAGCCCGCCGCGGTCAGCACCAGCCCATCTGATCACAGCAGCAGCGCGGCGGTCGATCCGGTCGGCGACCGCACCCCGAGCAACGAGCCCACCAGCGGCAGCAACTCGACCGGCCGAGCAACCGACCAGCAGCGCCGAGTGCGTCTGCCTACACCTGGTAGGGCAGCGCCACGAGCGTCGCCTGCGAGCCCAGCCGGAGAGCGAAGCCGCCGACCGCGACTAGCCGCAGGTCGCGGCTGTCGCGCAGCGGCGCGAGTCGGGCCTCAAGCTGGGCAGGCGCAAGCGGGCGCTAAGGCTTTGGCGTGGGGAACTGCGCGCGCATCAGCAGGTCCCAGACTCGATCGGGCATCAGGCGGCGCTGGCCCATCATCACCCGGGCGCTCGCGGTCACCGGGTATCGGGTCTTCGGACGGTCGGCGTTCAGGGCGCCGGCGATCGTCTTCGCCACGACCTCGGGTCCGCCGCCGAATCTGGCCAGGGGCCCGCGATACACCTCGTCGGTGGCCTTCGCGACGGCCTGGTTGAAGTCCCCGTACGGCCCTCCGGTTTGCCCCGATGCAGACGCTGACGCCGTCTCACCGAAGTTCGTGACGATCAGGCCGGGCTCGACGATGATCACCTCTACGCCGAAGCCGCGTACCTCGAAGCGCAGCGCGTCGGAGATCGCCTCGATCGCGTACTTGGTCGCGTGGTACATGCCGCCTCCCGGGAACGTCAGCCGACCTCCCATGCTGCTCAGGTTGACGATCCGGCCCCAGTGCTGCTCCCGCATGCCCGGCAACACCAGCTGGCACATCCGGATCAGCCCGAACACGTTGGTCTCGAACTGGCGGCGCACCTGCTCCATCGGCACCGACTCGACCGCGCCGGACTGGCTGTAGCCGGCGTTGTTGACCAGCACCCCCACCGCCCCCTCGGCGCTTTGGACGGTCTCTACCGCGGTGGCCATCGAGGTCTCGTCGGTGACGTCGAGGGCGAGGGTCTTGCAACCGGCGCGCTCCAGATCGCTAAGGGTCTCCGGCTTGCGCGCGGTGGCGTAGACCGTCCACCCTTCTCGGGCCAGGAGCTCCGCGGTGGCGTGGCCGATCCCGCTCGAGCAACCGGTGATCAGGACGGCCTTGGAGGGCACGGCGGCAGCCTATCCGCGGACGAGCTTCTTGTACGTGATCCGATGCGGGCGGTCCGCCTCGGCACCAAGCTGGTCGCGCCGGAAGCTCTCATACGCCTCGAAGTTCCCCTCGAACCAGCGCACCTGGGACTCGCCCTCGAAGGCGAGCACGTGGGTGGCGATCCGGTCTAGGAACCAGCGATCGTGGGAGACGACCACCGCGCACCCGGCAAAGGTGAGCAGCGCCTCCTCGAGCGCGCGCAACGTGTCCACGTCGAGATCGTTGGTCGGCTCGTCGAGCAGCAGCAGGTTGCCGCCGGTCCGCAGCAGCTTGGCCAGGTGCAGGCGGTTGCGCTCGCCGCCCGAGAGCTTGGCCACCTTCTTCTGCTGGTCGGATCCTTTGAAGTTGAAGCCGGCCGTGTAGGCCCGGCTGTTGACGCTGCGGTCGCCGAGCGTGATCTGGTCCTGGCCGCCCGAGATCTCCTGCCACACGGTCTTGTCGGGGTCAAGCGCATCGCGGGACTGATCGACATAGGCCAGCTCGACGGTCTCGCCGATCGTCAGCGTGCCCGAGTCGGGCTGCTCCTGGCCGGTGATCATTCGCAGCAGGGTTGTCTTGCCGGCGCCATTGGGCCCGATCACGCCGACGATCCCGCCCGGCGGCAGGCTGAACGACAGATCGTCGATCAACACGCGGTCCCCGTAGGACTTGCGCAGCGCGTCGGCCTCGACCACGTTCGACCCCAGGCGGGGTCCGGCCGGGATGTGGATCTGGACCTGGTCGAGCTTGACGTTGCGATCCTGCGCGAGCAGCGCCTCGTAGGCGTTCAGGCGGGCCTTGGGCTTGTTGCGCCGAGCGCTGGCATTGAGCCGGACCCACTCGAGCTCTTGCTCGATCGTGCGCTTGCGGGTGCTTTCCTGCTTCTCCTCGGTCTCCAGGCGCTTGCGCTTCTGGTCGAGCCAGCCGGAGTAGTTGCCCTGATACGGGATGCCGCGGCCGCGGTCGAGCTCGAGGATCCAGCCGGCCACGTTGTCCAGGAAGTAGCGATCGTGGGTGATGGCCACAACCGTGCCCTTGTAGTCCTGCAGGTGGCGCTCGAGCCAGGCGACCGACTCGGCGTCGAGGTGGTTGGTCGGCTCGTCGAGGAGCAGCAGATCGGGCTGGCGGAGCAACAGCCGGGCGAGTGCGACGCGTCGCTTTTCGCCTCCGGAGAGCTTCGATACCTCGGCGTCGCCGGGCGGGGTCCGCAGGGCGTCCATGGCGATCTCGAGCGTGGTGTCGAGGTTCCAGCCGTCGACCGCGTCGATCTGCTCCTGGACGCGCGAGAACTCATCGGCGGTCTCGTCGGAGTAGTTCATCGAGAGCTCGTTAAAGCGGTCGAGCAGGGCCTTGGTCTCCGCGACGCCCTCCTCGATGTTCTCGCGGACGTTCTTGGACTCGTCGAGCTGGGGCTCCTGCTGGAGCAGGCCCACGGTGGCGCCGTGGCCGAGCTGCGCGTGGCCGTCGAACTCGGTGTCGAGGCCGGCCATGATCCGCAGAAGCGTCGACTTGCCGGCGCCGTTGTAGCCGATCACGCCGATCTTGGCCCCGGGCAGGAACGACAGCGAGATGTCGGTCAGGACCTGGCGGTCGGGCGGGAAGCGGCGCGAGAGCTTGTAGGTGGTGAAGATGTACTGGGTCGACATGCTTGTGGAGAGGATAGGTGGACGTTGCTGCGCGTCCTGGCCGCCGCGTTTGCGCTGGTCGCCGTCGCCTGCATGACGGTGGCGATCGTCGGCATGGTCACCGGCCGTCCCGGCGACCGCGCCGGGTGGTTCATCCGGGCGGCGGCCGTCGCGTGCTTCGCCACCGCCGTGGTGCTGAACGCCGCCGCGCATTAAGCTGCTTGTGTACTCAACGAGACTCAAGGAGAGCGAGCATGGCGAAGGTCGTGTACACGGCAGAGGCAACAGTCACCGGCGGCCGCGAGCAAGGTCATGGCAAGACCACCGACGGCGCCCTCGACGTCCAGCTCCGCCCGCCGAACGAGGGCGGCGGCACCAACCCCGAGCAGCTGTTCGCGGTCGGCTACGCGGCCTGCTTCGAGGGCGCGCTGAATGTGGCCGCGCGTCGTGAGAAGGCCGAGGTCGGCGACGCCTCGATCGACAGCAAGGTAAGCCTGATCACGACCGAGGAGCGCGGGTTCAACGTCGCGGTCCAGCTCGACGTCAGCCTGCCCCAGGTGCAGGATGTCGAGGAGGCCAAGAAGATCGTCGCGGCGGCCCACCAGATCTGCCCGTACTCGAATGCGACGCGCGGGAACGTCGAGGTCACGCTGACCGCGAACGGACAGCCGGTCTAGTTCTCGGGCTGCCAGCCGCTGAGGACCCACCCGGCGCCGGGCTGCTCGGTCGCCGTGGCCAGCGCCACGTGCCAGGCGGGTTTCAGCCCCTGGTAAGCGGTGGTGTTTGTCGCGGTGGTCGACTCGAGCGTGACGACTACGTACTGGTCGCGGTGGCGCGGCAACGGCGCCACCGCCTCCACCGTGCCCTGGTTGGCGATCCCGCCACGCTGGAGCTCGTAGTCGTCGGCGGTCTGGGCGGCCGCCAGGGCCATGGCCGAGCGGGCCTGCCCGACGCTGCGCTTCGCCAGTGACGCCATGTCGGCGGTGACCGTCTGGGCGGTCCAGTTGATGTAGGCGGTGGCGAAGGCGCGGACCGCCTGCGCGGCGGTGCTCGTGGCGCCGGTGGCCGTCTGCGGTGGTGGCGGCGGCGAGGGGTACTCGTGCGTCGCCTGGGCTTGGGCGAGCTTTGATCGAGGGGCCGGCGTCTTGTGATGCGTGGCGCCGCAGCCCGCGCAGAGGATCATGCCGAGCGTCGCGGTCACGGTTGTCCTGAACCGGGGGCTCACAGCCCCACCGGGTGGCGGGCCACGAACCCGGCCGAGCTCCGGATCAGCGGATGCCAGCCGATTCCGCTGCCGCCGTCATCGGGGCCGGCGGCGTTGTGGGTATCCCAGCGCAGCCCGGCCACGTACATGAACACGTGGTCGGGGTTGGCGTAGAGAGTCACCCATCGGCCCGGGCCGGGCTCGCCGTAGGACTCGAGCGTCCCCGACGGCGCGTCGTAGGTCACCGGCAGAAGTCCCGCCCCGTACAACAGATGCTCGACGCTGCTCGAGCAGTCGTAGGTGGCGCCGATCTGCGAGAGCGCCAGGCCATGCGAGCCTCCCAGCTCGTACGGCTTGCCGACGATCTGGTTGCCGGACGCGATGATCTCGGCCACCGCGGGCGGGGCGTCCGCCGGCGCGGCGGCCAACCCGTCGGAGAGCAGCTCGGCGTGCTCTCCGGTGCTCACCGGCACGCCCTCGACCGCGGCCGGCGCGCAGTCGCCGGGATCCTGGGCGTCGGCGTTAGGCGGGATCAGCACGGTCGTCGCGGCGCTGGCCTGCCCGAGCACGTCGCCGGCGCCCGCCGCGGGCGGGCGCGCGATCTGGACCGGACCCGACCAGAGCCCGTCCTGGTAGGGGATCCCGAGCCTGCCGGCCAGCTGCCACCACAGGTCGAGCACGCGGGGCAGACCGTCGATCGGTGCGCCGCCCAGCCCGATGTCGCGCTTGTAGGCGATCGTCGAGCGGCCGTCCCAGGTGATGCGCAGCGGCGTCCGGTACGGCAGGCCGCCCATCGCGGTGGCGGTCTGAAACGTGGTGCCGCCGAGCTCGGCGTAGCTGTCGGGGGAGTCGAGCAGGTTGGCGCCCGAGGACCCGAGCACGCCGCTGCTCGGATCCCCCGGCCCGCCGTACTCGGTGGCGCCCACGAGCTGGCCGCTCCCGGGCGGGCCGAGGACGATCCCACCGCCCGGACCGGCGGCCTGAGCCGTACCGGCCGCCGTACCGCCCGTGCCGCCCGTGGGCGAGCCGCACTGATCGCTGACGCCGCCGAAAACGCTGGTCAGTAAGGCGAACGCGGCGATACCCAGGCCGGCCAGGAAAAACGCGCCGGCGCCGGCCAGGACGATCAGTCCGCCGCCGCGCCTCCTGCTGCTGTGACCGGCCCACATTTCGGTCACATTAGGTCATGTGAATCCAGTTGAATCTAAATGAACCAAATTTGTTGCAGGGCGGCGAGTGCGCATGCAGCTTGGCCTCGCCGCTAACTTCTGTAGGTCATGCCGCGCATCCTCGACGTCGAACAGGCTCTCCTTCTACTGGAGCTCGAACCGCCCTTCGATCAGCGCGCCGTTCAGCTCGCACGCCGGCGGATGGCCAAGCGCTGGCACCCGGACATCGCGCCACCGGGCCGCCAGCACGAGCATCAGCGACACCTGCAGGCGATCAACGAGGCGGCCGATCAGCTCGAGCAACTGGCCGAGCAGTCGCGGGGCGGACGGGTCAGCCGCAACGCGGTAAAGGTGTCGGCCGCGGCGGCGCGCAAGGCACGCGAGGATGAGGGCCGGCGCGCCTACGAAGCCGAGCGGCGCGCGCGGGCGGCGGCCGAGGACCGTCGCAAGCACGACCCGTTCGGCTCGCGCGTGCCCGACCACTCGGTCGTGCACCGCTACGCGCGCTGCGTGTCCTACCCGGAGTGGGGCGTGGGCACCGTGAGCGGGATCTACTTCTCGGGCGACGGGGACGACGTGCAGCAGTGGGCCCGGGTGAAGTTCGCCGTCGGCATCCGCACTGTACCCGCCGGGTCGCTTCAATTCGTCGACTTCTCCACCCCCGACCCGGCCGCCGACCGCGTGCAGCGGTTCATGACCGCGGCCCAGCACGCGCTGGCTGAGGGCGACGCCGCGCTGGCCGCGCAGCGCCTCATCTACGCCCGCGACGCCGACCCGATGAACCCGGTCGTGCTCCGGCTGCTGACCAGCGCGTTCTGGCAGGCCGGCAACCTCCCGGCGGCCGCCCGCGCGGTCCGCGACTGGGCGCGCGCCGAGACCGACCGCCCCACGCCCGAGCGCTTCGCGGCCCGGATCTACGAGGACATGGGCGCCGTCGACCTCGCCGCCGAGGCGGCCGAGCGCGCGGCGAACCGTGCGCCTGCCGACGCCTCCTCCTGGGAACGGCTGGGCCGCCTGCGGCTCCGGCTGATGGACCGCCCCGGGGCGATCTCGGCGCTCGAACGGGCCCGGCTGGTGGGTCCGAGCGTCGAGGGCCTGCTGTCACTCGCCCTGGCCTACCACCTGGCCGGGGACGTCGGGGCCGAGGTGTCGGCCGCCGAGGGTGCCACGCGACTGGAGCCCGGATCGCAAAGCGCCTGGAGCGCCTACGCCCACGCGCTCGCCCGCACCGACCGGGCCAGCGAGTGCATCGAGGCCTGTCACCGCGCACTCGCGCTCGGAAACAACCCCGAGGTCGCCGACCTGCTCGAGCGCGTCCAGGCCGCTCAGCCCCGTTCGCTGTCCGAGCGGACCGCCGCGTAGCTAATCGCGCTGGAGCGCCTCGAGTCCCCCGCGCAGGAACTCGAGTACCTGATCGAGAGTCGCCATCCCCTGCTCCGGGGTGAGCGGTTCCCCGGCTGCCTCCGCGGCGAAGATGCGATCGCGCACCGAAGTGAACGCGGCGGTCATCGAGGCGGCGATCAGCAGCGGCCGGATGTCCCCAGGCTCGGCGCCGAGATCTTTGGCGATCGATTCGGCGAGCATCGGCTCGAGCTGGGCGTGGCGGCCGCGCATCTTCATCTGGAGGTCGGGGTTGGCGGCGATGACCTGCTTTCGGAGCTTGGCCTCTTGGTCCGGATGCTGGATCGCGGAGAGGAACTCGCGGATGGCGTCGACCGTCGTGGTCCCCGGCGGTCGCTCATCGAGCCTCCGCTTGAGCTCGCTGAGAAACCCCCTCTCCTCGCACAAGAGGATGTCCTCTTTGCTCTCGAAGTAGCCGAAGATCGTCCGCGGCGCGACGTCCGCCGCGTTCGCGATGTCCGCGAGCGTCGTCTCGTCGTAGCCACGCTCGGCAAACAGCCGTAGCGCGGCGCGGGTGATCGTCTCCCGCGTCTGCTGCTTCTTGCGCTCCCGCAGACCGAGCTTCGTCGCCGCAGTGTCGAGTGAGCTCATGCGAGCTCGAGTCTACCAGCGAACTTGCACTATGAGAAATTTTGCAATGAGTGTTGACTTCCGCCGCGAGCCAGGCTACAACTGCAGCGAGTGCAAAATTGCTATCGCTGAAAGCCGGGTCTGAACATGGTCAGAATCGCTCGCTGGACAATGGCGCACAGACGCACCGTCGTGGTCGCCTGGATCGTCGCCGCAATCGGGATCTTCGCGATCTCGAACGCGGTGGGAAAGAAGGCGGCGAGCAGCTTCACGCTCCCGGGCACGAACTCGCAGCAGGCCGTGGATCTGCTGCAGTCGCGCTTTCCCGCCCAGGCTGGGGACGCCGATCAGATCGTGTTCCATGCGAAGTCCGGCAAGCTCACAGGCGGTGCCGAGCGTGCCGCGGTCGCCGCCGCGATGGCTCGGGTGGCCGGCCTTCCTCACGTGACGGGCGTCATCAGCCCGTACGCCGCCGGCCAGCACGCAATCTCCCGTGACGGGACGATCGGCTTCGCCACGGTGAACTTCGATGAGCGCGCCAACGCGCTCCCGAAGGCAGCCGTCGACCGCGTGATCAGCGCTGCTCAGTCGGCGCGCTCGGCGACCCTCGACGTCGAGCTCGGGGGTCAGGCGATCGAGCAGGCACAGCAGGCGCCGCTCGGGTTTGCCACGGTCGTCGGCATCGCCGCCGCGATCGTGATTCTGTTGATCAGCTTCGGATCGTTCAGCGCGATGGTCCTCCCGATCGCCACCGCGCTGCTCGGCCTGGTGGCGGGGTTGGGAGTGATCAACCTCGCCAGCCACGTCATCGACATGCCGAGCTTCGCCTCAGAGCTGGCGCTCATGATCGGGCTGGGCGTCGGCGTCGACTACGCGCTGTTCATCGTCACTCGCTTCCGCGAGAACTACCGGTCGGGCGGCGGTGACCTGCACGAAGCGATCGAAGCGGCGATGAACACCTCCGGCCGGGCCGTGCTGTTTGCCGGCGCCACGGTCGTGATCGCGCTGCTCGGGATGTTGGCGCTCGGGGTCAGCCTGCTGAACGGCGCGGCTATCGCGGCGGCGATCGGGGTCGTGCTCGTCCTCGCCGCTTCGCTCACCATGCTGCCCGCGTTGCTCACGATGGTCGGGCCGCGGACCGGCCGCGCCCGCGCCTCCGCGGAAGCGGAGGACGCGAGCCCGGGGTTCTGGCTTCGCTGGGTGCAGCGCGTTCAGCGCCGCCCCGCCGTAACCGCGATCGCGGCAACCGCGGTCATGCTCGCGCTCGCCGCGCCCGCGCTCGGGCTTCGGCTGGCCTCGAGTGACGCCGGCAACGATCCCACCAGCCAGACGACCCGCCAGGCCTACGATCTGCTCGCCAAGGGCTTCGGCCCTGGCGTCAACGGGCCGCTCCAGCTGGCGGTGGCGCTACCGCGGCCGCACGACTCCACCGCGCTGGCGGAGCTGACGCACGCGCTCAGCCGCACTCCCGGGATCGCGTCGGTGGCGCCGCCACGGCTCAACGCCACGGGTACCACGGCCGCCGTCGTGGCGTACCCGACGACCTCGCCCCAGAGCTCCCAGACCTCCAGCCTGGTCACGCGGCTCCGTGATGCCGTGATCCCGCCGGTCGAGCGCAGCACGGCAAGCCACGTCTACGTGGGAGGCGCCACCGCGGCGCAGGTCGACTTCTCGCACGTTCTCTCGAGCAAGCTGCCGCTGTTTGTCGGGATCGTGATCGCCCTGGCTGCCCTGCTGTTGCTGGTCGTGTTCCGGTCGCTCGTGATCCCCGTCCAGGCCGCGCTCATGAACCTGCTTTCCATTGGGGCGTCGCTCGGGATCATCCAGGCCGTGTTCGAGCGTGGCTGGCTCGGCGGGCTGTTCGGGACCCAGGTCGGACCGATCGACGCTTTCATCCCCGTGTTCGCGTTCGCGATCGTCTTCGGGCTCTCGATGGACTACGAGGTGTTCCTCATCTCGCGCGTGCACG
Source organism: uncultured Solirubrobacterales bacterium (assembly GCA_963834675.1). GTDB lineage: Bacteria > Actinomycetota > Thermoleophilia > Solirubrobacterales > Solirubrobacteraceae > Palsa-465. The sequence goes on along the minus strand of CAWICS010000002.1, from coordinate 238,334 downwards.
AGGAGTGGCAGGCACGCGGTGATGCCAGCGCCGCGGTCAAGGAGGGCCTGGCCCGCACAGGCCGGGTGATCACGGCCGCCGCGGCGGTGATGGTCGCGGTGTTCGGCGCGTTCGCGATCAGCGGCGACCGCGTGCTCGCGATGTTCGGCCTGGCGATGGCGAGCGCCGTATTCCTCGATGCGCTCGTGGTCAGGATGCTGCTGCTCCCCGCGGTCCTCCAGCTCCTCGGCCGGACCACGTGGACGTTGCCGCGCTGGCTTGACCGGAGGCTTCCGCGCGTCGCCCTCGAGGCCGAGCCCGCCCACGCACCGCGGCACTCGCTCGAGCCGGCGTTCGAGGCGGGGTCATGAGCGACGAGCGAACCCTCGACGGGCTGATCGCCCACCTCCGCGGCCAAGTCGCAGAGCTGCGCCGGCTCGAGCGAGAAGGGGCGGACGGCGCAGACCTGGCTGATCGCAAACGGCTGATCCTCCGTCTCCAGGAGCGGCTGGCATACGTGGTCCGAGACCTCCTCAGCGCCCAGCGCACGTCGCCGACCGGAGCCACATGAACGCGCTCCGAATGATGATCAGGCCGATCCGGCACGGCTGGTCTGTCCAACTGACCGACGGCCGCGAGCTGGCTCGCTTCCTCGGGCCGTGCGCGAGGCGGCGCGCGGCCCGCTACCTGCGCCGCGCCGCTGAGGGACTCGGGAAGGTGGGGGCGGCCGGCGCGACCGGGATCTAGGCGATCGAGCCGTCGCGCCCGCACACCGGGCAGGACTCGCCGGCGGCGAGCGGGCGCCCGCCGCACCCCGGGCAGTTCTCGACCGACTCGAGCACGCCGAGCAGCTCGCCCACACGGCAGACCAGCAGCCGCTCCTCCTCGACCTCTATCCACGCCCCGGCGGAGGCCGGGAACACCACGTGGTCGCCCGGGCGCACCGGCATGGTGATGCCGACGTTCTCCCACCAGTCGAGCCCAGGCCCGACCGCCAGCACGATGCCGTGCTGGGGCGGCGGCTCCTCGGAGCCGGGCGGCACGATCAGCCCGGAGCGGCGGACCCGATCGGGGTCGAGCTCCTTGATCACGACGCGGTCGAATAGGGGGCGGAGTTGCTGGCGCATGGTGGCGAAAACGTCCGCATCTGATCATAGGGTGGGGAGCCGATGCGGCTCATCGTCGCCCGCTGTGAGGTCCGCTACTGCGGCCGCCTGAACGCGCTCCTGCCGGAGGCGCTGCGCCTGATCATCGTCAAGGCCGACGGGTCGGTGCTGGTCCATGCCGACGCCGGCGGCTACAAGCCGCTCAACTGGATGACCCCGCCGACGGTGATCGAGGAGGCCCCCGCGCGCATAACCGTCCGTAAGCGGGCCAAATCCGACGGTGACCGGCTCGAGATCGACATCAAGGAGATCCTCTCCGACGTCGCCCACGACATGGGCCCGCCCGACGAGGACGCGGCGCTGACCAAGGACGGGGTCGAGGCGCACCTCCAGGAGCTCTTGGCCGAGCGGCCGGTGTGGTGCGGCGAGGGACTGCGCCTCGTGCGCCGGGAGTGGCCGACCGACATCGGCCCGGTCGATCTGATGTGCCGCGACGCCGATGACGGGTGGGTCGCGGTCGAGATCAAGCGAGTGGCCGGGATCGAGGCGGTCGAGCAGCTCACGCGCTATCTGGAGCGGATCCGGCTCGACCCGGCGTTCGCGTCGTGCCGCGGAGTGCTGGCCGCCCAGACCATCAAGCCGCAGGCCTGCGTGCTGGCCGCGGCTCGGGGGATCGACTGCGTGGAGGTGGATCTGGCCGTGCTGCGCGGCGAGCGCGAGCCGGATTTGCGATTGTTCGCGGCGTGAGCGCCGAAAACGATGCCGTCCTGCGCGAACGCCGCGGCCGCATCCTGCTGATCACGATCAACCGCCCCGACCAGCGCAACGCGGTCAACGCGGCGGTGGCGCAGGGCATCGGGGCCGCGCTCGACGAGCTCGACGCCGAGGCGGACCTCAGCGTGGGGGTGCTCACCGGCGCCGGCAAGGGCTTCTGCGCCGGCATGGATCTGAAGGCTTTCGTCACCGGCGAGCGGCCCTACGTCGAGGGCCGCGGCTTCGCCGGCATCACCCAGCGATCGGCCGACAAGCCGCTGATCGCGGCCATCGAGGGCTTCGCGGTGGCCGGCGGCCTGGAGGTGGCCCTGGCCTGCGATCTGATCGTCGCCGCCCGCGGCGCGCGTCTCGGCGTGCCCGAGGTCAAACGCTCGCTGGTCGCAGCCGGTGGCGCCCTGCTCCGCTTGCCGCGGGCGCTGCCCCGCAACGTGGCCAACGAGCTGGCCCTGACCGGTGATCCGATCGACGCCGACCGGGCTCACGCCCTCGGGCTGGTCAACCGGGTGGCCGAGCCCGGTCAGGCCCTGGCGGCCGCGCTGGAGCTGGCCGAGACGATCGCCGCCAACGGCCCCCTGGCCCTGGCCGCGACCAAGCGCATCCTGGTCGAGGCGGCCGACTGGCCCGACGCCGAGTTCTTCGCCCGCCAGGCCGAGATCTCGGACCCGGTGTTCGCCTCCGAGGACGCTCGCGAGGGCGCCACCGCATTCGCCGAGCGCCGCGACCCGGTCTGGAAGGGCCGCTGACCACCAGGCGGTCACGCGCCTCCCGGCCCAATCGCACACTCGGCGCGCTCGCTCGCTCGAGTGTGGCGGACGGGACGCGATACGCGCCTAGATCCACGCTCGCCCCCTGGGCCACGCCGAATGTGTGATCAGGCCGACCGAGATGATGGGCCTCGCTTCGCTCGGCGTCCGTGGGGCCTGGCGACCCCATCCGGCCGGCCCGCGCGGTCCGAGGCACGCACGAGCGTGGGTCATAAGTCCGCACTCGGCAGATCGCCCGGGTCGAGCGCGGATCCTGAGCCATATAAGAGTCACCAGTCCGCTCTCGGCTGACCCGCGGTGCCGAGTGCGGACTTATTACCCCGGCGACGAGCCCCACAGCGTCGCCACCACCGAGCGCGGCCCGCCACGGTCGCGGTGCTCACACAGATAGATCCCCTGCCACGTCCCGAGGGCGAGCCGGCCGCTGCGCACCGGCAGGGTCAGCGACGGCCCGAGCAGCGAGGCCTTGATGTGGGCCGGCATGTCGTCGGCACCCTCCAGCGTGTGCGTCCAGTACGGCGCGTCCTCCGGGACGGCGGCGTTGAAGTAGGACTCGAAGTCCCGGCGCACGTCCGGCGAGGCGTTCTCGTTCAGGGCGAGCGAGGCCGAGGTGTGCTGGATCAGCAGGTGGAGCAGGCCCACGGAAACGTCGCCCACCTCAGGGAGCGCGCCGAGGACCTCCCGGGTGACCAGGTGGAACCCGCGCGGGCGGGCGTCGAGGTCGATCTCGCGTTGGACCCACATCACACTTCGGGGAGCCGCGCTACCCGTAGATCGACGCGAGAACCTTGGAACGGAACCCCCTCGGCTTCGAGGAGCACGCGCTGGCGCTCGCCCTTGGCCAATGTCCCGTCTGCCCTGACTACGCGGTGCCAGGGAACTCGCGGATCGTCGCACCCATGCAGGGCAGCGCCGGCCACCCGCGGCGCACCGGGCGATACGTCGCCGTAGGTGCGCACGAATCCGACCGGAATCGCCCGCACCCGCCCGAGGATCTGCCGCTCGCGATCGGACGCCACGGCCGCAGCATATGGCGACGTGAGCCTTGATAAGGTGCCCGACGCCGAGTTTTCCGCCAATTGGAGCGGGAAAGCGGGGGACCCACCTGTTCCCTGGGGCGAATCACGGTCTGATGACCGCGTAGCGCAGCCGCCGCGCGAGCCCGACAGCTAACCCCGTAGGCAACGAATATGAGCTTTGGAAGGCGCACGACTGCACGACCCCTGGTCGCCGGCGCGGCCGCGGTGGCGGTCGTGCTTGGACTGGCCGCGGTGCCCATGTCCTCGAGCGCCGACCCCAGCCTCGGCCGGCTGAAGTCGCAGCTGAACGCCGAGCAAGGCCACCAGCAGAGCCTGGCGAGCAGCATCGCCAGCCTGTCGCACCTGATCAGCTCGCTGAGCGGGCAGATCACCCTCGTGGAGAACCGCGAGGCCGCGGTGCGGGCCGACCTGGCCCGCGACCGGGCCCAACTCGCGGCCGTGCAGCGTGCCCTGAACCGCGAGCTGCGACTGCTCGCCCTGCTCCGGGGCCGGCTGGCCCAGGCGCGCACGCTGCTCGCCCGCCAGCTCGTGACCAACTACGAGCAGGCCAAGCCCAACCTGGTCTCGGTCGTCCTCGAGTCCAGCGGGTTCAAGAACCTGCTCGACCAGTTGACCTTCTTGAGCGACGCGCAGAAGCAGCAGCAGACGATCATCACGATCACCCGCGAGGCCAAGGCGCGGGCCGACGCCGCGGCCAGCCACCTCGCCGACCTCCGGGCCAGCGATCGCCAGATCACTATCGCCACCGCCCAGCGGGTTCGCGCGCTGGTTGGGATGAACTCGCTGCTGCACTCCAAGCAGGCCGCGCTGGCTCGAGCGCGCGGGATCCAGCAGAGCGCCCTCGGGGCCAGCCGCGCGCGGGGCAGTCATCTCCAGGCCGAGATCGGGCACATCGAGGCCGAGCAGGCCGCCGCGGCACGAGCGGCGGCAGCCGCCGCGCAGGCCCCCGCCGGAGGCACCCCGACCCCCGCCGGGCCGACCTTCGGCGCGAGCGGCGGCTGGGCCATCCCATACGCGATCGTGCTGTGCGAGTCGGGAGGGCAGAACCTCACGCCGAACAGCGCGGGCGCCTCGGGCTACTACCAGATCCTCCCAAGCACCTGGAAGCTGTTCGGCGGGACCGGCCCGGCGGCGTACCTGGCCTCAAAGGGCGAGCAGGACGCGGTCGCGAGCCGCATCTGGAACGGCGGCGCCGGCGCTTCCAACTGGGTGTGCGCGGGCATCGTCGGGATCACCTGACGCGCGGCTGACCCAAGGCATAACCTGAGCGCGCGATGCCCCGCGCGCTCAGAGCCGGCCTGATCGCGGCCATCCTGATCGTGGCCCTGGGGCTGCGCATCGCCGAGGTGCAGCGGACGAACTCCACCTACCGTCCGATCAACGACGCCGGGTCGTACCTGACCCTGGCCAGCGAGATCGCCCACACCGGCGACTACTCGCTCAGCCACCGCCCCGGCTCGGGCGCCGGCGGGACCCGCGGCCCGAGCGCCTACTTCGCGCCCGGCTACCCGTACTTCCTGGCCGCGGTCGACCTGATCGACGGCCACGCGGTGCGCCGCGACGGGGCCGTCCATCCGGCGCGCATCGCCCAGGCCGTGCTCGGCACGATCACGGTGGCGCTGATCGGCCTGGTCGCCCTCGAGTTGTTCGGCGCCACCGCCGGCGTGATCGCGCTCATCCTCGCCGCGATCTACCCCGTCGGGATCGGGCTGGCCGGGACGCTGGTGGCCGAGAACCTGCTCACTCCGCTGGTGCTGGCCGCGGTGTACGCCGGGCTGCGCGTCCGCCGGGTCGCACGGATGCGGACCGTATTCACCTGGGTGGCCGCCGCCGGGGTCCTGAGCGGACTGGCAACGCTGACCCACGAGAACGCCGTGCTGATCGTGCTGCCGTTGCTCGCTGCGGTCTGGGGTCAAAGACCGCACGCGCTGGCCGCGCCGGCGCTCCTCGTCGCGACCACCGCGCTGACCGTCCTGCCCTGGACGATTCGCAACGCCGAGGTCATGCACCGCTTCATCCCGGTCTCCGACGAGACCGGCATAACGCTGGTCGGCACCTACAACGCGGCCTCGGCCGCCAACCCCGGCGTGCCCTACAGGTGGCGAATCTTCTACGGCATCCCCGGCGAGCGGCGCCTGATCCACCGGGCCAGTCACCTGACCGAGCCACAGATCTCAGGCACACTCCAGCACCAGGCCCTGAACTACATCTCAGCGCACCCGACGGCACCGCTTGAGGTCGCCTACCGCAACACGCGCAGGCTGTTCGAGCTGGAGGGGAGTTACGCCTGGCATGCGTCGGCGTCGGCGATCTCACTGCCGGTCAGCATGGCCCGGGACGGCGTGATCGGCTTCTGGATCGTCTGCCTGCTCGCGCTGGCCGGGGCGTTCTCGCGCCCCGTGAGAGCGGCCCCGAAGTGGGTCTGGGGCGTTCCGCTGCTGCTCGCCCTCAGCGTGGTGCTGGTCAACGTCGAGACACCGCGCTTCCGGGCTCCCGTCGATCCGTTCCTGATCCTGCTGGCGGCCGCCGGCCTGGCCAGCGTGGCGGCGCGCCTGACCGCCCGCCTACGAGACCGTGCGCCAGTCCGGGGTGAGGCTCGGGACGCGGTGGCGACTCGCCCGCGTGAGCTGGTCGAAATGCGCGAGTGCCTGGCCTGAGCCGAACGCCACGCAGGTGAGGGGCGACTCGGCGGAGTAGACCGGCATCCCGGTTTCCTCCGCGACAAGCTCCTGGAAGCCGCGGACGAGGGTGCCGCCGCCCGCGAGCAGGATGCCGTCCTTGGCAATGTCGCTCGCCAACTCCGGAGGCGTTTCCTCGAGCGTGTCGCGGATCGCCCGCATGATCTCGCGTGCAGGCGCCATGATCGCGGCACGGACCTCCTCTGAGTGCAGCTCGACCGCGGTGGGCAATCCGGTGACCAGGTGCCGACCCCGGACCTCGACCGTCTCCTCGGGGTGCAGCGGCGTGACCGAGCCGATCTCGATCTTGATCCGCTCGGCCGTCCTCGAGCCGATCGCCAGCTGGTGCACGCCACGCAGATACGAGGTGATCGCCTCGTCCATCTCGTAGCCGCCCACGCGCACCGAGCGCGAGACGACGATGCCGCCCAGCGAGATCACGGCCATCTCGCTGGTCCCGCCGCCGACGTCGACGACCATCCGACCGACCGGCTCGTCGATCTCCATGCCGGCCCCGATGGCGGCCGCGATCGGCTCCTCGATCAGGTGCACGCGGCGAGCGCCGGCGGCCAGCGAGGCCTCCTCGACCGCCCGCTTCTCGACCTCGGTCACCCCCGAGGGCGCGCACACGATCAGCCGCGGATGGGCCATCTTGCGGTCGAGCACCTTGCGGATGAAGTAGCGCAGCATCTGCTCGGTGACGTCGAAGTCGGCGATCACCCCGTGGCGCAGCGGCCGGGTGGCGGCGATCGTCGCCGGCGTGCGGCCGATCATCCGCTCGGCGTCCGATCCGACCGCGTGGACCTCGCCGGTGTCCACGTCGGAGGCGACGACCGAGGGCTCGGAGACCACGATGCCCCGGCCGCCCACGTAAACCAGCGTGTTGGCGGTGCCCAGGTCGATCGCCATGTCGTGCACGCCGAAGGCGGGCGTCAGGTGGCGCCGCGAATTGTCTCTACGCGATCCGTCTCGTCGAAAGCCGATAGCGCAAGAGTGCCAGAAATCGCTTCGGCTGCCCACCCCTCCGGCTCAGCGCTCGCCCGGCAACTTGCGGGGGTACTGCGAGACCGCCTCGCCGACGTCCAGCGCGGTGCTGATGATCCGGTTCTGCTCGGCCGCGTGGGCGACCGGGTAGCCCTCGCCCGACGCCGCGCGCTCGGGCCGCCCGATGTAGCCGTACCTCAGGTGATGGGGCAGGATCTGCATCAGGCGGGGACCCATGTGGGCGCGCGCGCCCATGTTGCGCGGCTCCTCCTGGACCCACACGACTTCTTCCAGGTGCGGATAGCTCTCGACCAGGGCCAGGATCTCGGCCTGCGGGAACGGATAGAGCAGCTCGACCCGGCCGATCGCCACGTTGGCCTTCTCGGCCCGCGACTCGTGGCCGGCCAGCTCGTAGTAGAGCTTGCCGGTGCAGAGGATCAGCCGCTTGACCTGATCGCGGTCGTGCTCGCGGGCCTCCGGCAGCACCGGCTGGAAGCGGCCCTCGCAGAGCTCCCGCACCGAGCTCGTTGCCTGCGGCAGGCGCAGCAGGCTCTTGGGGGTCATGACGACCAGCGGGCGCTGCTTGGCCACCCGGGCCTGGCGGCGCAGCAGGTGGAAGTACTGGGCCGGTGTGGTCGGGTTGGCGACGCGGATGTTGCCCTCGGCGGCGAGCTGGAGGAAGCGCTCGAGCCGGGCCGATGAGTGCTCGGGGCCCGAGCCCTCGTAGCCGTGCGGGAGGAGCAGGGTCAGCCGCGAGGTCTGGCCCCACTTGGCCAGGCCCGAGACGATGAACTGGTCGATGATCACCTGGGCGCTGTTGGCGAAGTCGCCGAACTGCGCCTCCCACAGCACCAGCGTCTCGGGCGCCTCCTGCGAGTAGCCGTACTCGAACCCGAGACAGCCCATCTCCGACAGAGGGCTGTTGTGCAGCTCCATCGGCGCCAGCGACCCGGGCAGGTGCTGGATCGGGCAGTGCTCCTGGCCTGTCTTGGGGTCGTGCAGGACCAGGTGGCGCTGGCTGAACGTGCCGCGCTCGCTGTCCTGGCCGGTCAGGCGAATCGGGATCCCCTCGGTGAGCAGCGAGGCGAAGGCCAGCGACTCGGCGTGCGACCAGAGGATCCCGCTCCCGTCACCCGAGGGGTCGAACACCTCGCGGCGCTGCTCGAGCTGGCGGGTCAGCTTGGGATGGACCGTGAACCCGTCGGGTACGGCCAGCAGCTCGTCGTTGAGCACTCGCAGGCGGTCGGGCGCCACCGCCGTGTTGACCTCGGGCGAGGGCGTGCGGTCGAGCTCGTACTCGCCGGTGGCGTGCCGGACGTCCTTGGCGGCGGCGAGCCGGTCCTTGAGCTCCTGGTGGGCGCTTGTCAGCACCTCCCACACCTGGTCGGTCAGCTCGGTCGACTGCTGCTCGGACACCACCCCCTGCTCGATCAGCTGGCGGGCGTACAGCTCGCGCACCGGCGGGTGCTTCTTGATCACCCCGTACATCTCGGGCTGGGTGTAAGCCGGCTCGTCCGCCTCGTTGTGGCCGAACCGGCGGTAGCCGATCAGGTCGATCAATACGTCGTGCCCGAACTCCTGGCGGAACGCGAAGGCCAGCCTTACCGCGGCGATGCACCCTGGCGCGTCGTCGGCGTTGACGTGGATGATCGGAACGTCGTAGCCCTTGGCCAGGTCCGAGGCCCAGGTGGTCGAGCGGGAATCGTCGGGGTCGGTGGTGAAGCCGACTTGATTATTTTGGATTATGTGGATCGTCCCGCCGACCGTGTAGCCGTCGAGCGCCTGTAGGTTGAGCGTCTCGGCGACCACACCCTGACCCGGGAAGGCGGCGTCGCCGTGCAGGATCACCGGGACCGCGGCGTTGGTGTCGCGGTGGGCGTGCGGTCCCTGGCGGGTCGTCTGGGCCGCGCGCGTGGCGCCCGCGGCCACCGGCGCGACGAACTCGAGGTGACTCGGATTGGACTCAAGGCGGACGATGATCGATTCGCCGCTGGGCAGCTGGTAGGAGCCCTGGGCGCCGTGGTGGTACTTCACGTCGCCGGTGCCGCCCTGCGGGATCGTGGTGATCGCCTCGAGCGTGGAGGAACCCTCGAACTCGGCGAAGATCGAGCCGTAGGTCCGGCCCAGGTTGTGGGCGAGCACGTTCAGCCGCCCGCGGTGGGCCATTCCGATCACGACCTCGCGCCCGCCGCGCGTCGCGGCCAGCTGGATCAGCTCGTCGAGCATCGGCACGGTCATGTCGAGACCCTCGATCGAGAACTGCTTCTGGCCCAGGTACGCCTTGTGCATGAAGCGCTCGAGCGCATCGACCTCGGTCAGGCGCCGCAGCAGCGTGGTCTGCTCGTCGGTGTCGAGCGGGGCGCGGAAACGGCCCGACTCGATCGCCTCGCGCAGCCACAGCCGCTGCCGGTGCGAGCTGATGTGCTCGATCTCATAGGCGATCGGCCCGCAATAGGTCTCACGCAGGTGGGGCAGCGCGTCGGCCAGGGTCTGACCCTGGACGTACATGCGCAGGATCCGCGCCGGGATCCGCTCCATCAACTCGGGGCTCAGGCCGAGCGGCTCGGGATCGAGCGCCGGATCACCCTCGGGCTCGCGCCCGAGCGGATCCAGACGCGCCGCGAGGTGCCCGTGGGTCCGATGGGCCTTGAGCAGCGAGGTGGCCGCCTGCACGGCCTGGAGGAGGTCTTCATCGGGCGGCCCGGCGGGCGTAGCCGGGGCGGCGACGGGAGCGGCGGCCGGAGCCGGTGCGGTGGCGGCCGGGGCGACGGGCTTGAGCGCCGGCAAAGCCAGGCCGAGGTCGCCGAACACCCGCTCGTAGAAGCCCTCCTCGCCCTGGAGCAGCGCTTCGATCCGCTGCAGGAAGCGACCGGACTCGGCGCCCTGGATGATCCGGTGGTCGTAGGTCGAGGTCATCGTCATGACCTTCTCGGCGCCGATCGATGCGCCGATCGCACCCAGGCCGGGCGGGTAGCCGATGGCCCCGGTGGCCACGATCGTGCCCTGCCCGACCATCAGCCGCGGCACCGAGGCGATCGTCCCGATCCCGCCCGGATTCGTCAGGGAGATGTTCGCGCCGGTCAGGTCGTCGGCGGTCAGGCTGTTCGTCCGGGCCTTCTCGACCAGCGCGTTGTAGGCGTCGAGGAACTCGGCGAAGGTCTTGCGGCCGGCGTCGCGGATGACCGGGACCATCAGCGTCCGGGAGCCGTCCTTCTTCTCGACGTCGACGGCCAGGCCGAGGTTGCACGCGGCGTCGTCGACGCGGTGAGGCTTGCCCTCGATCTCGGCGAAGTGGTGGGCCATCACGGCCATGTCCTCGGTGGCCACGCGAGCGATCGCGTACGCGATCAGGTGCGTGAACGAAACCCGCTGGCCGGCATCCTTGAGCTGCGCGCGGCGCTGCTCGAGGACGCTGACGGTCAGAGTGCGGAACGAGGTCGCGGTCGGGATCGAGCGGCTCTCGTCCATGTACCGGGCCAGCGCGGCCGCGCCACCGCGGATCGGCTGGGCGCCGGCGGGTGCGGGGACGGATGGTGCGGGCGCGGCCGGCGCGGTGGCGCCATTTCCGCCGTTTGACTTGGCCGCAAGCACGTCTGCCTTGGTGATCCGGCCGCCGCGGGCGGTACCGGTCAGGGCCGAGAGATCGATGCCCTGCTGGGCCGCGATGCGCCGCGCGACCGGGGAGATGTTTGCGGCGGTGCCACCGTCCCCACCGGTTGCCGGAGCACTGGGGGCTGGTGCTGCGGGAGCCGGAGTGACGGGCGTCGGGGCGACGCCGGCGCTCGCCTGCATCCTCGCGATGACCTGGCCGACGCTGACCGTGTCTCCCTCGGCAAACAGGATCTCGGCGATCGTTCCGCTGGCCGGCGCGGGCAGCTCCATGTCGACCTTGTCGGTCGAGATCTCGACCACGGTGTCGCCCTGCTTGACCGTGTCGCCGACCTTGACGCTCCACTCCAAGATCGTGCCCTCGGTGACCGACTCGCCACCTGTGGGGGTGACGATGTCGATCGTCTCCCCGCTCGCGGCCTCCGCCGCTGCCACACTCTCGGCCTCGGTGGTCGCGCTGGCGACCGCTTCCTGCGGGGTGGCGGGCGGCGACTCGCCCGAGACGGGAGTGGCGGGGACGACTTCATCTCCGTTGGCGGAGATCTCGGCCAGCACGGCACCCACCGCGACGGTCTCACCCTCGGCGGCGTGGATCTTCACCAGCCGCCCGGCCGCGGGCGATGGCACCTCGGCGTCGACCTTGTCGGTCGAGATCTCGACGAGCGTCTCGTCGACCTCGACGGTCTCGCCCTCCTGCTTGTGCCATTCGAGCACGGTGCCCTCGGCGACGGAATCTCCCATCGCCGGCATGACAACCTGGACAGTTCCGCTACTGACTGCCATCGAGCACCTTCAAGGGTAGCCCGGAAACCGCCTTCTGCCTACGCCGGCGGCTCTCGACTACGAACCCGATCGTCCCTGCAAACGGACCCAGGCCGCCGAGGACCGCGACGGTCGCGGCCAGCCAATACGGGATCACCCGCATGCGCGCAGCCGCGATGCAGACCAGCGACATCGCGATCCACAGCAGCCCGTGTGACAGCCCCAGGATGAACGTCTCGGGCTCGGGATTGCTCAGGACGAAGGCGCAGATCAGCAGCGCCAGATAGACGCAGGAATGGGTGAAGGAAACGACCTCGAGCCGGCCGAAGGTGATCGCGCGCATCAGCTGGAGAGGAGCGCGGCGGTGCGTCGGAGCGCATCGTGCGCCTCGTCGGGCCAGCGGTCCGGGTCGGCCGGCCACCAGGCGAAATCGTCGTGCTCGTCGTCGGGCGTGACCGTGGCGCCGGCGGCGAGCCAGGCCTGCCCGACCATCATCACCATCTCGCTGGGCAGCAGGATGAGCGCCTCGGCGCGTATGCGTTCGGGCTCCACCGACCATTCCTCGAGCAACTCACGACGCATCGTGTCCACCGGGTTCTCGTCGACCTCGACCGAACCCCCGGCGCCGAGCGCCCAACGCCCGGCCCAGGTGGCCAGCCACTCGGCCCGGCGCCCGGCCAGCCAGCGGCCGTCGGCGGCGCGCACCGTGCACAGGATCGAGAGGCTCCGAGCCGCGCCGTCGGGGATCAGGCGCAGCGCCCAGCGCGCAGGCTGGAGCACGAGCGACAGCCGATCCGTCGTGGTCGAGAAGTCGACCAGGCGCGCGGCGAACCCGTCGTGGCTGGGGGAGCCCCGGCGCCGGAGCTCATCGAGCGCGAGGTCGGCCGCGTCCGTGGCCTTCCCGGGTGCCTCGAACGGCTCCCCGCGCCAGGCCACGTCGACCTGAGCTGGTTCCCACGGCCCGCGGGCCAAGACACCGGCAGATACGCCCACGCCGCACAAGGTACCGTCGCCTTCAGTGGAGCGACGCCGCAAGCACTGGGGCTGGGGCTACGAGGACGAGCAGCCTTCACCCGAGGAGGTCCGCCGCGCCGCGGAGTTCCTGGCCGGGCGCTTCGGCTTCGGCTCGACCGACCCCGAGCAGCCGGTGCCCCTCTCGCAGGTCTCGCTGCCCGAACCGCGGATTGCACCCCCGGAGTCGCTGCAGGAGATCTGCGCCGTTGACGACTACCAGCGGGCGCTGCACACCTACGGCCGCTCGTACGCCGACGTGGTGCGCGCCTTCCGCGGGCGGTTCGACCACCCGCCCGACGTGGTCGTCCACCCACGCGACGAGTCCGAGGTGGAGGCGGCGCTCGAGTGGGCGGTCTCGGCGGGCGCGGCGGTGATCCCGTTCGGCGGCGGCACCAGCGTGGTCGGCGGCGTCGAGGCGGCCCGATGCGAGGACTACGCCGGCGTGGTGACGATCGATCTGAAGGCGCTCGACCGCGTGCTCGAGGTCGACCCGGTCTCGCTGTCGGCACGGATCCAGGCCGGGGCCACCGGCCCGGGGCTCGAGGAACAGCTCGGCGGGCACGGCCTGACCCTGCGCCACTTCCCGCAGTCGTTCGAGTTCTCCACCCTCGGCGGCTGGATCGCCACCCGCGCGGGCGGGCACTTCGCGACCCTGTACACCCACATCGACGACCTGGTCGAATCGGTCCGGGCGCTGACCCCGGCGGGGGCGTGGGAGTCGCGCCGCCTGCCCGGCTCGGGCGCCGGCGTCTCTCCGGACCGGATGCTGATCGGCTCCGAGGGGACGCTCGGGATCATCACCGAGGCGTGGGTCAGGGTGCGACCCCGGCCGGTCCACCGCGCCTCGGCCGCCGTGCGTTTCCAGGAGTTCATGCCCGGCGCCGAGGCGGTCAGGACGCTCTCGCAGTCCGGCCTGTATCCGACCAACTGCCGCCTGATCGACTCCGGCGAGGCCGAGGTGACCGGCGCCGGCGACGGCACGCACGCGGTGCTCGTACTCGGGTTCGAGTCGGCTGGGCACGACGTCGAGCGGCCGATGGGGAGCGCGCTCGAAGTGTGCGCCGATCACGGCGGCTCGTGGGAGCGGCGTGGCGATCGCAGTGGCACGAGCGATTCGGTCGGGAGCTGGCGCGAGGCGTTCCTGCGCGCTCCTTACCTGCGCGATGTGTTCATAGCCATCGGAGTGCTGTCCGAGACGTTCGAGACCGCGATCACCTGGGAGCGCTTTCCCGCCTTCCACGAGCGGGTGCTGTCGTCCGTCCGCGACGCCGTGCGCGACACCTGCGGCGAGGGCATCGTGACCTGCCGCTTCACCCACGTGTATCCCGACGGACCCGCGCCGTACTACACGATCCTCGCCCCGGCCCGCCGCGGCGCCGAGCTCGAGCAGTGGGCCGAGATCAAGCGGGTCGCCGCGGAGGCGGTGATCGAGGGCGGGGGCACGATCACCCACCATCACGCGGTCGGCCGTGAGCACCGGCCGTGGTATGACCGCCAGCGGCCCGACCCGTTCGCCAACGCGCTGCGGGCGGCCAAGCGGGCGCTCGATCCGACCGGCGCGCTCAATCCGGGAGTGCTGATCGACCCGTGAGCTCGGAGCTGTACGACAACATCGGGCGCACCTACACGAGCACGCGCACGACCGACCCGCGCATCGCCGCGGCGGTCTGGCACGCGCTGGGCGACGCCCGCACGGTGCTCAACGTGGGCGCGGGGACCGGCCACTACGAGCCGGCCGACCGGGAGGTGGTGGCGCTCGAGCCCTCGCCGGTGATGATCGCCCAGCGGCCCCCCGGCGCGGCCCCCGTCGTCCAGGGACGGGCGGAGGCGCTCCCGTTCGAGGACGACGCGTTCGACGCGGTCATGGCCGTGCTGAGCGATCACCACTGGAGCGACCGCCGGAGAGGGTTCGCGGAGCTCCGCCGGGTGGCCCGCGAAAGCGTCGTGTTGTTCAACGCCAATCCGGGCGAGGCCGACCTGTTCTGGATGACGACCGAGTACCTGCCCGAGTTCCTCGAGCTGATTGCGCCGCGCTACCGGCGCCCCGGCACGTGGCGCGACGAACTCCGTGAGGCATTCGGAGCGGTCGAGCTCACGCCCGTTCCGGTGCCGCACGATTGCCGGGACGGGTTCTACGGCGCCTATTGGCGCCGGCCCGAGGCCTTCCTCGATCCGGTGGTCCGAGCGGGCGTCTCGGTGTTCGCGCAGGTAAGCTCAGCCGCCGTGGTCCGCGCGATGGAAGCGCTCCGCGCGGACTTGGAGACCGGCAGGTGGCGGGAGCGCCACCGCGAATTGCTCCGATTGGACGAGCTTCACCTCGGCTACTACGTGATCGTCGCCGAGCCAACGTCTCAGACAGGAGGAAGTGCATGAAGGTGATCGGCGCGGGTCTGCCACGAACCGGCACGCTCTCGCAGAAGGTCGCACTCGAGATGCTCGGGTTCGGCCCCTGCTACCACATGGTGAATGTCCTGACCGATCTGCCGCTGTCGAAGCAATGGGAGCGGGCCATCGACGGTGACGTGGACTGGGATGGACTGTTCGGTGAGCACGAGTCCACCGTCGACTGGCCGGGAGCCTTCTTCTACCGCGAGCTGGCCGACGCCTACCCCGACGCGAAGGTGGTGCTGAGCACCCGGGATCCTGAGGCCTGGGAGCGGAGCATGATCGACACGATCTGGGGCGTGATCTACGGGCACTCCACGATGGCGCACATCTCGAAGGCCCGGGAGTTCGTCGATCCCGACTGGCGTGCCTACCTGCAGCTGATGACCAGGATGTGGGCCGCTCAGGGCATCTTCGCGGGAAGCGAACTGCGGCCGGGAGAGTTGGCCGAGGGCATCGCCCGCTATCAGGAGCAGGTCCAGGCCAACATCCCTCGGGACCGTCTGCTGGTTTGGGGCGTCCAGGACGGATGGGAGCCGCTGTGCGCGTTCCTCGAGGTCGACGTCCCGAGCGCCGAGTTTCCGCGGTTGAACGACTCGAAGATGTTCGTCGACCGGATCATCGACGGCTCCCTGATGGTGCTCAAGGAGTGGCGCGAGCGCGGCGGCGTCGAGGCGCCGGCGCAGCAACCGGTCTAGGAGCCCGCGTTAAGGCGGGCCAGTACGGCCGGCGCCGCGGGCGCAAGCTCGACGGGCAGGCGCGGGAGGAGATCGCGCCAGGCCGGCTGGAGCGCGATCGCGCGCTGCACCTTGGCCACGCCGCCGTCGAGGTCGCCGGCCTGGACCGTTCCCAACCCGGCCCAGAACAGCAGCTCGTGGTTGTCCGGCACGCACTCGCTGGCCTTGACGTACAGGCGCGCCGCGTCGTCGTGCCGGCCGGCGTTGAGCAACTCGTCGGCCTGGCCGGCCAGGCCGTAGGCCTCGTGCAGCCGGACCACCCGGCGCAGCTCGGGCAGCGGCTCGGGATGGTCCTCAACGCGCAACGAGACGAGCGTGCGCCAGCGCTCGCCCGCGGCCGGCACGACCAGGATGGCGGCCGATTGACGGCCGCGGATGTCGCCGCCCTCGCGTTCGGCCGCATCGAGTGCGTCGAGGAGGCGCGTGGTGAGCGAAGCCGATCCGGCCCCCGCCTGGAACGCGTCGAGCATGGCCGGCCACACACGGTCGGAGACCATGATGTTGGCCTGACAGGAGACGCCCTCGCCGGTGATGTGGCCGGCGTAGGCGATGCACCCCGAGCCGGTGTGCACCCCGACCCGGCCGTGCGCGTCGACCACCGCCACCTGACGAGACGGACCGCCCGGATCGGCGGACACGAGTCGCTCAAGCGCGTCGGGCGCGGGAACGCCGTCGGCCAGCAGGGACAGGGCGCCCGGGCCGTAGGCCGCCTCGGCGTTGGCCTGCGTGGCCACAGCTCCGACGCCGGGCTGGGCCCAGGTGACGATCGAGCCAACCGAGAACCAGTGCGACTGGACCGCCACGCCGAGCTCCCCGGTGCCGGGGTCGCGGGCGACGATCGAGTAGGTCATTTTCGGTACCAGCGAGGGGACGTGGTGGGCGGCGGCTTGAGCGAGGCGCGAACCAGGATCATCCTCGGCTCACCTGAGCCGACCGCGTCGCGCAGGGCCTGCTCGAACTCCGGGCCGAAGCCGTCGACGCGCGCGCTCGGCAGTCCGAACGACGCGGCCAGCGCGGCGAAGTCGGGGGTGAGCAGGTCCACCCCGAACGGCTCCTCGCCGGCCAGGACCTGGTCGAAGCGGAGCATGCCGTAGCCCCCGTCGTCGACCAGGACGATCGTCAGCGGGATCCGCTCCTGCATCACCGTGGCCAGCTCACCGCACGCGTACATGAATCCGCCGTCGCCGCACAGGCACACGGTTCGGCCGGCCCCGGCCAGGGCGGCGCCAATCGAGGCCGGGAACCCGAACCCGAGCGTCCCCCAGCCCAGCGGGTAGCCGAGCTTCCGGGCCGCCGGCACCTGCCAGTAGCCGCCCAGCCAGTAACCGGGGATGCACATGTCGACGACCACGTTCGCGTCGCTGGGCAGAGCGCGCGCGATGACCTCGAGGAGCTCCGCGGCCGCCGGCTCGTCGTCACGCACCCAGGCCGCCACCTCGGCGCCGATCTGAGCCAGCCGGCGCTCGAGCTGTGCCAGCCCGGGGCGCGCTTCGACGCGCGAGAGGAGTTGCCCCGCCACGGCATCGGCGTCGCCGATCAGCGCCACGTCGGCGGCGTAGTTCTTGCCCGCCTCGGTCTCGTCGAGGTTCACGGCGATCAGCGTCGGCGGCGCGGGCAGCTTCCAGTTCTGCGTGTTGGTCCCGTCGAAGTCGGTGCCGACGGCCAGCACCACGTCGGCTTCGTCCCACAGCGCGCCGACCTCGGGCGAGTGGACCGGACCGGCAACCACGCAAGGGTGATCGGGAGCGAGCAGGCCGCGGCCCATGTAGGTGGTGAGGACGGGCGCGGCCAGCTTGCGCGCCAGCTCTCCGATCACCGGGCCGGCGCCGGCCCGGAGCGCGCCGCCGCCGGCCCAGATCAGCGGCCGCTCGGCCGCCGTCAGGATCTCGGCGGCCCGATCGAGCGCCGCGGGTTCCGGTGTCGGCGGCGTCCCGGACGGCGCCGGGTCTCGGTCGGGCATGAGCGCCGGGGCCTCACTGGACAGAAGGTCGGTCGGGACACCGAGATACACCGGCCCGGTCGGCGCGGCGAGCGCGCGCCGGCCGGACTCGAGCGCGGCGGGGCCGATCTCCTCGGCGCCCGCGAGCATCCGCGCCGCCTTGGTCACCGGGACGAACATCGCGGTCTGGTCGCGGGTCTCGTGCAGGGTGCCGCCGTAGACGCCCTCTCGGCGCAATGCGGTGGCGATGTCGGTGGCGATGACCAGCACGGGCGAGCCGGCGGCCATCGCCTCGCCGGTGGCGCCCAGGGTGTTGGCCGCGCCCGGGCCGGTGGTCACGACGGCCACCCCCAGCTTCCCGGTCGCCCGGGCGTAGCCGTCAGCGGCGTACACCGCGGTCTGCTCGTGCCGGACCCCGACCAGCCGGATCTCGGACTCCGACAGCGCCTTCCAGATCGGCAGGTTGTGCACGCCGGGCAGCCCGAACACCAGCTCCACGCCGAGCAGCTCGAGCGACTCGAGCAGGCGAACAGCGCCCGTCGCGGTCGTCGACGCGGTTCCGGTCACGACCGCTAGAAGGGGGGCATGACCCGCGGCGCCGGGCCGGGCGCCTGGAGCGGCTCGGCGAGCTCCTGCTCGGCCACCGCGTCGACCACTTCTTCCTCCTCCTCGAGCTCGCCCTGGTCGTGCTGGCCGTCGCACAGGATCCGGAACTGGCCGGTCTGCCCGCCATCGGCCTGGAGCACGATGCCCGGGATCAGCTCCTCGCCCTCGTCGAGGCCGAGCCGCTCGATGTCGAAGTGCGCCATCCCGATCCCCCAGGTGTGGTGGTCGGGGTTCTCGCGGTCGTGGGCGTTGACGCCCATGGCGACCTGCTGCAACAGGATGGCGATCTTGGACGGGTCCGCCACGGCGCCTCGAAGGCTAGCGGTTCAGCTCTTCTCGATCAGCTCGATCCGGTAGTTGTCCGGATCGCGCACGAAGCAGAGGCGGTTGCCGCCCTCGCTGACCGTGTAGGGCGGGCGCTCGGGCTCGATCCCCTGCTCCTTGAGCCGCGCGAGCGTGGCGTCGAGGTCGGGGGAGGCGATCGCGATGTGTCCGTAGGCCGTGCCGAGCTCATAGGAGTCCACGCCGAAGTTGTAGGTCAGCTCGAGCTTGGGCTCGGGACCGTCGTCGGGGAGGCTCATGAACACATTGATCGCCTCGTCGCGGATCGGCGCACGGCGGCGCTCCTCGAAGCCCAGCGCCTCGTAGAAGGCGACGGATCGGTCGATGTCGGTGATGCGGTAACAGGTGTGCAGAAGGCTCATGACACCGCAGGCTAACGAGCTGTGCGCCAGCCTGAAAAATCAGTGCCCCATTCGCGAGCGAAAATCGAGCATGGCGAGGACGCAGGAGGCGACGCGTAGCAGCGCTACGCGAGCCTCCGAGGACAAAGCCAGGCGAGGATTTGCAGCCGCGAAGGGGGTGCAGATTTGATGGATGGTCCACTAGGCTGCCGGGTGTGATCGTCGAGCGCTCAATGAACGACGACTTCCTGTCCAACACCTACGTGGTCGCGGACGAGCCGGGCGGCCACGCGGTGATGATCGACGCCGGCGGCCCGGTGGCGCCCTTGCTCGACTACCTGCGCCGCGGGCAGTTCACGCTCACCCACGTCCTCCTCACCCACCACCATCACGACCACGTGTCCGAGGTCGACCAGGTGCTCGAGCGCCACCCCGGAACCCCCGTGCTGATCCACGAGCTGGAGCGCTCAAACGTGGCGGCCGCCACTGGGACGATGGCCCCGGGCGAGAAGATCGTGGCCGGAGCGCTGGAGATTGAGCCGATCCACACTCCGGGTCACACCGCCGGCATGCTGTCGCTGCTCGTCAACGGGACCGACGTGTTCACCGGCGACACGCTGTTCAAGGGCTCGGTGGGCGGGGTGCACGCCCCCGGGAGCACCGGCTTCGCCGACATCAAGTCCTCGATCATGGACAAGCTCATGAAGCTCCCGCCCGGGACGCACATCCATCCGGGCCACACCGACCCGACCACGGTGGCCGAGGAGCTCGAGCACAACCGTTTCGTGCGGCTCTGGCGCGGGCTCGACTCCGAGGGCGACGAGCCGTGCACGGCACTGGGCGAGCCGGCCACGCTGATCCTGTTCGGCGACGATTACGACGGCGGCCACAAGGCCTGGGTGCGCTGGCCCGACGGCTCCGACGACATCGTCCCGGGCTCGCGGGTGAAGCGCGGCGGC
The DNA here is from genome assembly GCA_963834675.1 of uncultured Solirubrobacterales bacterium. Taxonomy (GTDB): domain Bacteria; phylum Actinomycetota; class Thermoleophilia; order Solirubrobacterales; family Solirubrobacteraceae; genus Palsa-465. The sequence goes on along the minus strand of CAWICS010000002.1, from coordinate 218,315 downwards.
TAGCGTGGCGGCTCGGGCCGTTCTCGTCACCGGGGCCTCGCGAGGCATCGGCGCGGCCGTCGCCCGAGCGTTCGCGGCCTCGGGGGACCGAGTCGGCCTGCACTACGGATCGCGCCGCGACGCGGCCGTCGCGGTGTGCGAGTCACTCCCGGGGGGCGGGCACGTGGTGGCGGGCGCCGATCTGGCCGACCCCGAGGCGATCCGAGGGATGGTCGACGAGGTGGCGCGCTCGCTCGGCGGGATCGACGTGCTGGTCAACAACGCCGGCGTGTTCGAGCCCCATGCCGCCACCGAGACGACTTATGAGGAGTGGCAGGAGGCGTGGCGCCACACGCTCGCGGTCAACCTGACCGGAGCGGCCAACGTCACCTGGTGCGTCCTGCGTCACATGGGAGAAGGGGGGCGGATCGTCAACGTCTCCTCGCGCGGCGCCTTCCGGGGCGAGCCCAACCATCCCGCCTACGGCGCGAGCAAGGCGGGCCTGATCGCGTTCGGGCAGTCGTTGGCGCGGGCGCTCGGCGAGCGGAGGATCTCGGTCACCGCGGTGGCGCCGGGTTTCGTCGAGACCGATATGGCGGCATCCGAGCTTGAGGGCAAGAGTGGGCGCCGGCGACGAGCCGAGAGCCCGCTCGGGCGGGTGGCCACCGCCGAGGAGATCGCCGCGGCCATCCACTACCTCGCCTCGCCCGAAGCCGAGCTGGCCAGCGGTGCGGTGCTCGACGTCAACGGGGCGTCGTACCTGCGCATGTAGCATCCAAGAAAGTGGCGAAGGACAAGATCCCCACCTCGCGCGTGGGGCGAACTGCCAGGATCGGCGGGCTGGCCGCGGGGCAGGCGATCAGGCAGGCGGGCACGCGTGCGGCCAATGTGACGCGCAACCCAGAGCAGCGCAAGGTCGCCTGGGAGAAGCGCCAGCTCGAAGCTGCCGAGCAGATCGTGGCCGCTCTGGGGACGATGAAGGGCGCCGCGATGAAGCTCGGGCAGGTCCTGTCGTTCCTCGACGTGGGCCTGGTTCCGGATGAGTATCGCGACGAGTTTCAGCGCAAGCTGGCCGCCCTGCGCGACGCCGCCCCCAACGTCTCGTTCAAGGACATGCGCAAGGTGATCGAGGAGGAGCTCGACGACCCGCTCAAGGAGGTGTTCGCCGAGTTCAACGAGGAGCCAATCGCTGCCGCCTCGATCGGTCAGGTGTACCGCGCGCGGCTGCACGACGGCCGCGACGTGGCGGTCAAGGTCCAGTACCCGGGCGTGGCCGCCGCGGTTCGCTCGGATATGCAGAATCTGGGCCTGATCCTGCGCCTGGCCAAACGGATCGCCCCCGGGCTCGACCCCCAGGCGATCGGCCGCGAGATCTCCGAACGCATCCACGACGAGCTCGACTACGAGCTCGAGGCCCAGAACCAGCGCACGCTGGCCCGCATCTTCCGCGGCCATCCGTTCATCGTGATCCCGCAGGTCGTGACCTCGCTGTCCCGCGAGCGCATGATGGTCTCCGAGTACGTCCACGGCACGGGGTTCGAGGAGCTCAAGCGCTATCCCCAGGAGGACCGTGACCGGATCGGCGAGATGCTGTTCCGCTTCTACTTCGGCTGCCTGTATCGCCACCACCAGTTCTCGGGCGATCCGCATCCCGGCAACTCGGCGCTGCTCGACGACGGCCGGATGGCGTTCTACGACTTCGGGCTGTTCAAGCGAATGCCGCCGGGGGCGGTGGAGCTCGAGATCCAGGTCGCGCGGGCCATCATCGAGGGCGACACCGACACGATCATGGGATTGGGCACCGAGGTCGGCTTCTTCCCCGAGCCCGACAAGTTCGACCCCCAGCGCGTGCTCGCCCACTTCCGCGCCGCCACCTCCTGGTACACGATCGACCAGGACACCGAGCTGACCCCGGAGTACGCCACCCAGGTGCTGATCGACATGAGCGACCCGCGCTCGGAGTACTTCGGGCAGCTCCGCCACGAGTCCGCCCCGCCCGACCACATCTTCGGCCGGCGCATGGAGGTGCTCACGCTGGCCGTGCTGGCCCAGCTCCATGCGCAGGGCAATTTCCACCGGATCGCCCGCGAGTGGTTCTACGACGACCCGCCGGCCACGGCGCTCGGCGAGGCCGAGGCGGAGTTCTACGGGCAGCGCGCGGCGTAGCGCGAGTAATTCGCCACTCGACCCGTGGCGGGCGCCGAGTGGCGGAACGCTCGCGCTATGCGCGAGTGAACGGCCATTTACCTCCGGGTCGGGCGCCGTGTGGCGGATCGGTCGCCGCGACCGGGCCCTCGACCCGGGACAGGACGGGCCCTGCTGGCCCCAGGGATGCCGGCGAAGCCGGCCCCCAAATCAAACCCGCTGGATCTGGAACAGGCTTGTGGTTCCAGGGCGACCGGACGGCAGGCCGGCGGTGATCCCGACGCGCGCGCCGGACTTGACCCAGCCGAGCTCGACCACGCGCTTGGCCGCGTCGGCGATCAGGTGCTCGGTCACCTCGTGGCGGCGCATCGGCCCGGCCTGAACGCCCCACATCAGGCCGCAGCGGCGTACGGTCTCCTTGCCGGGCGACAGGGCGTAGATCGGGACCTGGGGCCGGTGGGCGGAGATCAGCCTGGCCGAGCGGCCCGACAGGGTGGGGACGACCAGAGCGGCCAGGTGCAGGTCGCGGGCGGCAGCGCACGCGCTGTAGGCGATCGTGTAGGCCGGGTCGCGGGCGTCGCGCCGGACCCGCTCCTCGTTCCAGGCCCGGTAGGGCAGGGTGTTCTCGGTCCTCTCGGCCACCGAGGCCATCATCTCAACCGCGCCGACGGGGTACTGGCCCACCGCCGTCTCCTGGGAGAGCATGACCGCATCGGTGCCGTCGAGGATCGCGTTGGCCACGTCGGCCACCTCGGCTCGGGTGGGTCGTGAGGAGTTGACCATCGAGTCGAGCATCTGGGTGGCGGTGATCGCCGGGCGGGCCAGCTTGCCGGCGGTTCGCAGGAGCTGCTTCTGGACGATCGGCACGTCCTCGATCGGCAGCTCGATGCCCAGGTCCCCGCGCGCCACCATCACGCAGTCGGCGGCCCGGATGATCTCCTCGGCCGAGTCGACGGCCTGGGGCTTCTCGATCTTGGCGATCAGCGGCAGGCGGGTGTGCCGGCGCACGCTGGTCACGTCCTCGGCCGTGCGCACGAACGACAGCGCGACCAGGTCGACGCCGATCGACTCGCCGAAGCGGAGCATGTCGAGGTCCTCCTCGGGCACGGCGGGGAGGCCGCGCGTGGAGCCCGGGATGTTCAGGCCCTGGCGCGAGGAGACCGCTCCGCCGATCTCGACCGCGGTCTCCACCTCGCCGTCGCCCTCGCGCACGGTCTTGACCCGCAGGCGGATCGCACCGTCGGCCAGGTAGATGATGTCCTCGGGGTCGACCGCGCTGGCCAGCCCGCCCCAGGAAACCGCCATTCGCTCGCCGTTGCCGACCATCGAGTTCGCGCCACACATGAGCACGAGCTTCTCGCCCGGCTTGAGCTCGGCGATGTCGTCCTCGAGGCTCCCGATGCGGATCTTCGGGCCCGGCAGATCCTGGAGGATGGCCACCTGGCGCCCGGCCGCGGTGGCGGCGCGCCGCACGAGGTCGGCGTTCTCGGCGTGCAGCTCGCGGTTGCCGTGGGAGAAGTTCAGGCGGGCCACGTCGACACCGGCCTCGACCATGCGCGTGAGCGTCTCCAGGTCGCGGCAGGCGGGTCCGATCGTGGCGACGATTTTCGTCCGGCGCATGTCCACCGGAGAGCGTAGTGGTCAGTCGATGGTTACCGGCTCGCCGTCGGCGGTCAGCCTGCCGCCCTCACGCAGGTCGCAGATCAGATCCCAGTGCAGCGACGAACGGTTCACGCCGCCGGTCTCGGGATACGAGCGGCCGAGGGCGAGGTGGACGGTGCCCGCGATCTTCTCGTCGAGCAGGACCGAGCCGGTGGCGCGGTCGATGCCGGTGTTCGTGCCGATCCCGATCTCACCGAGGAAGCGCGCGCCGGCGTCGCCGGCCAGCGCGGTGTCAAGGTAGTCCTGGCCGCGGGCGGCCCGCGCTTCGACGACCTCGCCGTTCTCGAAGGTGATCGTCACGTCCTGGACGAGCACCCCCCGCGGGCTCGAGGGGACCGTGAAGCGGATCGTGCCGTTGGCCGAGTCCTCGATCGGCCCGGTGAACACCTCGCCGCTCGGCATGTTGCGCCGGCCGTTTGAGTTGATCCAGGTGCGGCCGTCGACGCGCAGGGTCAGATCGGTCCCCTCGGCCTCGATGCGGATCGTGCCGGCCGTGTTCAGCCGGTCGACCAGCTCCTGCTGGTGGTCGCTCAACTCGCGCCAGGCCGCCACCGGGTCCGGGCGGTCGAGGAACAGCGCCCGGCTGACGAACGCGGCGTAGTCGTCGTCGCTCATGCCGGCGTCCTGGGCGAGGGCCGGCGTCGGCCAGATCGTGCCGCACCAGCGCTTGGTCATCCGGACCTCCTGGATGGACGCGCGGGCGCGCGCCGAGCGGGCGATCTTGGCCGGGTCGACCTCGGCCAGCGCCCGCGTGTTCTCGGGGGCGTCGATGCGCAGGTAGGAGTCGATCCGCTCGATCTCGACCAGATCCTGTGGCGGGAAGTTGTCGATCAGCTCGTCGGGCGCGAGGTTGTAGAAGTCCTCGGCGATACCCGGCAGGGCGATTCGCAGCGCCGGCGGCCAGGCGCCACGGGCGATGACCACGCGATGTAAGGCCCGGATCAGCGGCGCCGCGCGCGGAGTGCTGGAGACCAGCACGTAGTCGCGCTCGTGCACGTCGAGACACCAATCGCACAGCAGGGTGGCGAAGGCCTCCGGATGGGGATGGCTCGCCGTCACGGCGCCTGGAGCTCCGGGAAGTGCTCAGCGGCGTGCTCGCGCAGGGCGTCGCGGACGAACCGGCGCTCCTCGCCCGTGGCCATCCGGTAGCGGCCGAGGAGCTCCTTCTGGCGGGTGATCTCGAGCCCGGAGATCGTCCACGACACGGCCAGGCGCTCGAACAGCAGCTCGGTGGCGCGCTGCCAGGCATCCTCGCGTTCGAGCCCGCCGGCCAGGATGTCGGCGTACTCGCGGCGCGCGCCGGGCTTGAGCAAGCCGCGCAGGGTGAGCACGTTGCCCTCGGCGTCGCGGTACTCGGACGTCGGGACGGCGAGCTTCTCGCTCTTGCGCTTTCGCTTGGCCGTCACGAGCCGCTCGCGGCTCGCTCGAGTTGCCCGCGCACGTCGCCGGTCACCGGGTCGGCGTGGCCGGCCCACACCGAGGTGGGGTCGAGCGCGGCCAGCTTGCCGATCGACGCCAGCGCCTGCTCGGTGTCGTGGTTGAACGCTGGATGCGGAACGTGCGCAGGCTCCCGGCGCCCACTCTGCGGATCGAGCGTGTAGACGGTGTCGGAGACCAGCGCCAGCCGGTCGGATTCTCGGAACAGGCCGATCAGGCCAGGGGCGTGTCCGGGCAGGTGGACGACCCGGAAGCCGGCTATCTGGTCGTCCTCGTCGACGGTCCCGGCGATCGTCACCGGGCCACCGTCCCAGGTTGCGATCAGCCGCCACAGCACCGTGCGCCCGCGCATGTCGAGCTTGGAGCGATCCCAGTATGGGCGGTAGGTCTCGGGCGACTCGGCGGCCTCGCGGTCCGCGGGGTGGCAGTAGACGGGCGCTTGGAGACCCGGCGCGGCGCCCCGGTGATCGGCGTCCGCGTGGCCGAGCACCACGCGCTTGAGGGCGCCCAGGCGCGCTGCGGCGGCGGCCACCGGGCCGGCCATGTCGGATATCCCGGCGTCGAACACCGTGACCCCGTCGTCGTCCTCGATCAGGTACACGTTCATCGTCTTGGGGACCCCGCCGCGGACGAGCCACACGCCCTCGGCGATGCGCTCGGCATCGCCGCCCTGGATCCAGGCGCGGGCCCGGGTACGGACGTTGGCGAGCTTGGTCAGGTTCGATTCGGCGCGCGATCCCGCCGGTGGGAGCACGCCGAGCTGACGGGCCACGTCGCCGCTGTCGAGGTACGCATCGAGGCGCTCGATCTGCCCCTCGGGGTCGAGGGTCAGGAAGTCGCATCCCTCCATCTGGAGATGCGCGCCGTTGGCGACGAAGCCCTGGAAGGTTCCCGGGCCGGCGAACGTGCCGGTGGCGCGCCAGCGGACCGCGGCCCTCTCACCCTCGCGCGCTATGTCGAGGACCTCCCAGACCAGATCGGGGAACGCGCTGTGCAGCTCACCGAAGAACTCCCGCAGGCCGTCGGGCACCTGCAACTCCCGCTGGCCCACCTGGCGCTCGATGCCACCGGGAGCCCAGCACGCCAGCATCGCGTCGAGGTCGTGCGCTTTGAGCGCGTCGAAGTACCGTTGAACCACGTCAGCGCTGGACATAAGCACGCGGCAGTCTAGGGTTCGAGGTCATGCCGCGCAGACGCGAGCTCGGGCGTGGAGAGCGCTTGATACCCGGGCTGTGGCGCCTGCGGTTGGCCCTCCCGTTCCCCGGCGTGCCGCACGGCAACGCCTGGGCGATCGCCTGCGCCGGCGGCCTCGTGCTGGTCGACACGGGGATGCACGAACCGGGCTCGATGGTCGAGCTCGAGCGGGCCTTCGATCAGGTCGGGCTTTCGGTCGATGACGTGCGGCTCGTCGTCTGCACCCACGCGCACGCCGATCACTGCGGGCAGGCGGCCACGATCTGCGACCGGACCGGGAGCGAGATGTGGATGCACCCCAACCACGCCCACGGCTACGCGAGCGCGGTGGACCCCGACACGCAGGTGGCCCGCCGGCTCGAGATCGGGCGACAGAGCGGCGTGCCGCCGACGGCGCTCGAGCGGTACGCCGAGCATGCGCGCGAGAGCCCGTCGGGGATCGCGCGGGCGATCGAGCCCGACCGAGAGCTCGTGGACGGGGTCTCGATCGACTCCGACCTCGGCGTCTGGCGCGCCTACGAGACGCCCGGGCACGCGCCCTCCCACGTGTGCCTGTTCCAGCCAGAGCGGCGCCTGCTGATCTCGGGCGACCACGTGCTCGGCCGCATCTCGCTGTACTTCGACTACGGCTGGACGCCCGATCCGATCGGCGAGTTCCTGGGCTCGCTGGACGCGGTCGATGAGCTCGACGCCCGGCTGGCACTGTCCGGGCACGGCAGGCCGTTCCTCGACGTCCACGGTCACATCGAGGGCAACCGGGCTCTCGTGCGCGAGCGGCTCGGCGCCGCGATGGCGGCTGTCTCGGATGCTCCCCGGACCGCGCTCGAGATCACCCCGGTCGTGCACGGCGAGCCGCTGACCGAGCGCAACGCCGGCTGGTGGCTGCCCGAGACGCTCTGTTATTTGCAGCATCTGGAGTCCCGCGGGCTGGTTGCGCGGGAATCCGACGGGGGAATCGAGCGCTGGGTGGCAGCTTTGTCGAATTAGCGAACAAAACCTTGACACGATCTTGTCAAGGTTGGTATCGTGCCGGCACCATGCGAATCGATCAGATCCTGGAGCGCTCGGACAAGCCGGTCTTCTCGTTCGAGTTCTTCCCTCCCAAGACGGACGAGGGCGAGCGAAATCTGCGGGCGGCGCTGTTGGCACTGCGCGAGCTGCAGCCCGATTTCGTCTCGGTGACCTACGGCGCCGGCGGCTCCACGCGCGGTCTGACGCTCGAGCTGACCAAGTGGATCAAGCAGGAGCTCGGGATCGAGGCGATGGCACACCTGAGCTGCGTGGGCGCCACCCGCGATGAGCTGACCGTGATCCTCGACAGCCTGGTCGATGCCGGGATCGAGAACGTGCTGGCGCTGCGCGGGGACCCGCCGCGGGGCGACGCCTCATGGGAGCCGCATCCGGGGGGGCTGCGCTACTCGAGCGAGCTGGCCGCGTTGATCAGCGCCCGCTACCCGGTGTGCGTCGGCGCGGCCGCGTTCCCCGAGGTCCACCCCGAAGCCGTGGACCTAGCCAGTGACTTGCGCTTCCTCAAGCAGAAGGTGGACAGTGGCGTCTCCTTCCTGATCACCCAGCTGTTCTTCGACAACGAGGCGTACTTCCAGTTCGTCGAGGAGGCACGGGCGGTCGGAATCGACGTTCCGATCATCCCCGGGATCATGCCGATCACCGACGTCGGCCAGATCAAGCGGTTCACTGACATGTGCGGAGCCTGCATCCCGGAGGCCCTGCTCCGGCAACTCGAGGCGCGCGCACCGTTCCCCAACGAGGTGCTCCAGCTCGGCGTCTCCTACTCCACGCTGCAGTGCGCCGAGCTGCTGGCCCGGGGCGCCCCCGGCATCCACTTCTACACGCTCAACCGCTCGCCGGCGACCCGGGCGATCCTGGCCGCCCTGCGGCTGCTCCAGCCGTGGGTGCGGCGGGACGTGGTCAGGACCGCGGCTTCGGAGGAGTGATCTCGGTCACCCGCGCCACCTGTGGCTGACCGTCGGCCTCGTAGCGGATGTCAATCTCGTCGTTGCGCTTGTAGGTGCCGATCCCCCAGAAGCCGAGCAGCCAGGCCTTCACGCCGAGGCGCTGGCGGACCAGCTCGCGCTCGAACAGCAGATCGCCCTCCGAGATCCGGAAGTCGGTCCCGAGCTCCTGGCGCACGCCGTTCACGTACACCTCGAACGGCGACCTGACGCCGGGGGAAGCTTGATGCGCCAGTACCGGGTCGGCATCACAAGTCGGCTCCGATCAGCGACATGACGACCATGTCGATGCCCGTTCCTCGTTTGCGTTGATACTCGCGCAGGACGCCCTCGCGGACGAAGCCGGCGGCCAGGGCGGCGTGAGTCGCGGCCAGGTTCCCGGGTTCGGTGAGGATCTCCAGGCGCGCCAGCCCGCAGATCACGAGCAGCCACCCGCCGGCCAGTCGCAGGGCGCCGCGTCCGAGGCCCCGGCCGCGCACCTGTGGCGCGAGCCAGATCGTGAGCTCCGCGCGGCGGTGGTCCCAGTCGACGTTCTCGACCCGGATCTGGCCGCGGCAGGTGTCGTCGCCCGGCTCGAGCACGGTAAGCGTGGCTCGCTCGCCGGCGCCCCGGGCGCCTGCCTCGCGCTCCGCCCGGCTGCCCAGCTCGGCGCCGGTCGGAGGCCGGTCCTCCCGGTTGAGCAGGTGCAGCCGGGGGTCATCCTGGTAGGCGATCAGGATCTCCGGGATGTCGCGCTCCTCGTAGTCGCGGAGCGCGACGCCTCCGTCGATCAGCGCCTCGGCGAGGCGGGGGAACGAGCTCATGTCGGAAGCTGACCGTACTCTGTCGCGCCGTGGAACAGGTCGTCTATCAGGTGCGCCGCTCAGACCGGGCCCGGCGGGTCCGGGTGACCGTCGACGCCGTGCGGGGAGTCGAGGTCGTGCTGCCGCGCCGGGCGCCCGAGCGCGAGGCGGCGGCGGCCATCCGCGAGCTGCGGCCGTGGATCGAACGCCGGGTGGCCGAGCTGGCCGGTGCGCGTGCCGCCGTGGCCGCGAGGGGCGACACCGTCCCGTACCTCGGACAGACGCTCGCGTTGGTCACGGATCCTCGGCGTCGGTCTCGGGTGGTCCGGCGCGGCGATGCGTTGCTCGTCCCGGCGGGATCGGAGCGGGTGCCCGCGTTGGAACGCTGGTACCGGCGGGCGGCCCGAGCCGAGATCGAGCCGCGACTCGAGCGCGCTTGCGAGTTGGCCGGCACGTCGTATACCGCCTTGACCATCCGGGGACAACGGACGCGCTGGGCGAGCTGCTCCCGCAGCGGCGCGATGAGCTTCAACTGGCGGCTACTGCTCGCGCCCGAGGCGGTGCTCGACTACGTGATCTGGCACGAGGTCTGCCACCTCGAGGTGATGGACCACTCCAAGCGCTTCTGGCGGCTGGTGGCCGGCCGGAGCCCGGGGTATCGCGAACAGGTTCGGTGGCTGAAGGTCCACGGGGCAACCCTCGTGCTCTAGCCGTCTTGCCCGACTGGGACGCGGGGGCCGGGACGCTGCCGGGTGCGGGCAATTGAGGCCGGGCCGAGGACCTCGCGCAGACACGAGGTCTGCTCCCCCTTGGACGAGGTCCGGTCGGCCCGGCGCACCCCGCACGCCTGCCTGCCGGTCTACGCCTGCGTGCGAGGATGTAGCCGCCGGTCCTCAAGGGCTTGCGTGCGGCTACATTGTTAGGTAACCTACCAAGCAGCGACGAGAATTGTCAAGTTCACGGTTTCCATGGCGACCAGCCTCCGCGCTACGCTGCGCTAGCCCACCACCATCGATGACCGGCCCAAGCACCAAACCCTTCGGAGAGTCGCTTCGAGCGCTGATGGACGAGCGTTCGCTGACCTACCGCGGCTTGGCCGAGGCTACCCGCAAGCTCGACGGCAAGGGCATCACTCACGCCCACATCAATATGCTCGCCAACGGGCACGACAAGCCGTCGATGCGGGCCATGGAGCTGATCGCCTCAGCCTGCGACGTGGATCCGGACTACTTCGCCGAGTACCGCCTGGCGGCGGCCATGCGGGAGCTCGACCCGGCCGAGGTCGGCCTCGAGCAGGCGCTCGACAACCTCAACGCCCGGCTCGGTGCGCGACGACAAAACGCCGCCAGAGCACGCCCATCGCAAGGCCCGCAAGCGCAACCTCGTCCCACGGGGTAGCCAGCGGGTCGAGCGGCGGCAGCGCGACCAGGAACGCCACCGCCCATACCCCCCAGGCCATCTGGACCCCGCGGCGCGTGACCTCGGGGTAGCGCCAGATCGTGCGCGCGAGCCGGTCGGTGAAGTATCCGAGCTCGTCCCGATCGCCGAGCGCCCTGGCGGCGATCGAGAGCGCGGCCAGCGCGACGACGAAGGCGAGATAGCCAACCGGGCGCATCAGAAAGCGTACGACTGATGACAGTTCTCTCATCACGTTCGAAGGAACAACGATACCCGAGCGCCGGACTCGCGCTCGTTGTTTTCACCGCTTCTGCAAGGCCCTGCGGAGCGCCGCCACCGCGCTCTCGGCTTCGTCTTGATCCTCGATGGGCCGCCGGCGAATGCGGCCCAGGTAGGCCTCGGTCGAGCCGTCGCCGCGAACGTCGATGCCGGCGTGGGTGCTGGCATGGCGCCTTTCCGGACCGGCCAGCTCGATCCGGGCCAGGACCTGCTCGGCCGGTTCGTAGCGACGCAGCTTCGTCCCGGCGGGGTTCTGCACCGTGGCCTGCGCGATCTCGTCGACCCGGGCCTCGAGCTCGGCCAGGGCGCGCTCGAGCGTGTCGAAGCGCAGCCGCTCGACGCCAGCTCCGGCCCGGATCGTGAGGGTCCAGGTGGCTACGTGTGGCCCATCCCGCGATGAACCACTACCTGCGCTGGTCCATAGGGACGTAGTCGCGACCCCGCGCGCCGGTGTAGATCTGGCGCGGCCGGGCGATCTTCTGCTCCTTGTCGTCGATCATCTCGAGCCACTGGGCGATCCAGCCGCTGGTCCGCCCGATCGCAAACAGGACCGGGAACATCTCCATCGGCATGCCAAGCGCCTCGTAGATCAGGCCCGAATAGAAGTCGACGTTCGGGTAGAGCTTGCGATCGATGAAGTACTCGTCCTCGAGCGCGATCTTCTCGAGCTCGAGCGCGATGTCGAGGAGCGGGTTGGTCCCGGTCACCTCGAGCACCTCCTCGACCGCCTTCTTGATGATCTTGGCCCGCGGGTCGTAGTTCTTGTAGACGCGGTGGCCGAAGCCCATCAGCCGCTCGTTACCGTCCTTCACGCCCTTGACGAAGTCGGGGATGTTCTCCTTGGTCTCGATTCGCCGGAGCATCCGCAGCGCCGCCTCGTTGGCGCCACCGTGCAGCGGCCCATACAGGGCAGCGACGCCGGCGGCGACGGCCGAGTACGGGTCGACCTGGGATGAGCCGACGCTGCGCACGGCGCTGGTCGAGCAGTTCTGCTCGTGGTCGGCGTGCAGGATGAACAGCACGTCGAGGGCGTGCTCGAGCCGGGGATCCGGCTCGTAGCGGATCTCGGTCATCTTGTAGATCATCGAGAGGAAGTTGCCCGGGTAGGACAGCTCGTTGTCGGGATAGACGTACGGCTTGCCCTGGTTGTGGCGGAACGAGAACGCGGCCAGCGTGGGCATCTTGGCCAGCAGCCGGATCACCTGGATGTAGCGGATGTCCGGGTCCTTGATCTGGCTGGCCTCGGGATAGAACGTCGAGAGCGCGCCGACCGACGCCAGGAGCATCCCCATCGGATGGGCGTCGTAGCGGAAGCCCTGCATGAACTCCTTGACGTTCTCGTGCACGAACGTGTGGATGGTGATCTGGTGCGTCCACTCGTCGAGCTGCTGCTGGCTGGGGAGCTCGCCGTGGATGAGCAGGTAGGCGACCTCCAGGTAGCTCGAGCGCTCAGCCAGCTGCTCGATCGGATAGCCGCGGTACTCGAGGACACCCTTCTCGCCGTCGATGAAGGTGATCGCCGAGCGACACGAGGCCGTGGCCATGTAGGCCGGGTCGTAGGCCATCAGGCCGAAGTCGTCCTCCTCGACCTTGATGTTGCGAAGCTCGGTGGCACGGATCGTGCCGTCCTCGATCGGAATCTCGTACTGCTTGCCGGTCCGGTTGTCGGTAACGGTCAGGGTCTCATTCGCCGTGGCTGCGCCGGCGCCGTCCTGTTGCTGCGTCTGTGTCGTCATGGCGCTCCTCTCGCGCGGTTGCCGGGGTCCAGCGGCCGGGGGCGTGGCCGATGCACCGCCCTTGAATTTAGTACCCGGATCGCACGGGCGGGACGCCGGCCTACTTGGGGAACGCGCTCGTGATCACGGCCATCGCCATGGCGAGCAGGGCGAGCACGAGGCTCAGCGCCATCACGCCGCGGGCCCCGCGCTCGTTGAATGGGAACGCCGGGCGGGTGAGTCCCACGCCGGCCAGGGCCAGCGCCCACACCACGAGGAGTCCGCCGGCGATGTAGAACGGGACCTTCGAGGGCTCGCCGGCTGCCAGGATCAGCGTGATCACGGGCGCGAGCTTACTCCGTGGCAGAGCGGTCCGTCGCGCTGCGCAACCCCTCGTAGCGGCTCTCGGTAGCCGCTCGCTGACCCTGGTAGTGGCTGCCGAGCTCGGGGCTGCCATAGGGCTTCGCGGCCGGGCGATCGAGCGCCATGAACGACAGCTGCGCGATCGGGAGGCCCGGGTACAGCTTGATCGGTATCCGGGTGAGGTTGTTCAGCTCGAGCGTCAGCGTGCCCTTCCAGCCGGGGTCGCAGAACCCGGCGGTGGCGTGGACGATCAGCCCGAGGCGGCCGATGCTCGATTTCCCCTCGATCCGGGCCACGATGTCGTCGGGCAGCTCGACCCACTCGAGCGTGCGCCCGAGGCAGAACTCACCCGGGTGGATGACGAACGACTCGTCGGGTCCGATGATGACCTCCTCGGTGAGACCGGCTGGAGGCTCGCGCAGGTCGATAGCCGAGGCGCGGTGGTTGTGGAACACGCGGAACGAGTCGCCCAGACGCAGGTCGACGCTGGCCGGCTGAACCAGCCCCGGATCCCAAGGGTCGATCCGGATCCGGCCGGACTCGACCAGCTCCAGGATCGTGCCATCGGACAGGACGGAGACGGGCGCGCTCATCTGGCGCGAAGTCTGCCAGCGGGGCCGGATTCCAGGCGTGCCTAGCACGTCAAGGCGCGCTCATCCGCATGGCCTTGACGAGCTGTGCACGCTATTCGTGCATGAGTCGTCACGGCCAGCCGCTCGCGGCTCGCGTGACGCGCTATGCACGGGGGAACCGCGGGTTAGCGCTCGACGGTGCGGATCCGCTTGGCTGCCGTACGGACGCGCGGCGGCGGCAGCGGTGCGAGGTCGCCGTGAGGGCCGCGGCGCGGGTGGTGGGGGAACGGCTTGCGGGGATGGCGCGGGTGGCGGTGGATCCCGCCGTCGTCATCTGAGGAGGACGCTTCGTCCGGCTCCTGCTTGATCGCCCACCAGACGATGTAGATCAGCCCGGCCAGGGGGATCTTCAGCGCGAGCATCAACCAGATGAGTCCCCAAGTCACGTGCCCGCGATGCTACCCCTATCGGGGGGCGATGTCACGTGCCGATTGCCTCGAGCCGGCGATCGCCGGGGGGGCGCTCGGCCGGGACGAGGTTGGGCGGCGGCCGACCGGACAGCGCCACGCCGATTGCCAGCAGCGTCCACGTGATCGGGTCCTCGAGGAAGTCCGCGTACAGCATCGTGTGGAACAGCAGGGCCACGAAGGCCGCGGCGACGGCCACCCGCGCCGGGTCCTCGCGTGAGCGCTCCAGCAGCGTGATCAGCGCCGCCACCACGAGCGCCAGGTAGGCCAGCAGCCCGATCAGCCCCTGCTCGGCGGCGATCGTCACCGGGATCGTGTGCGAGGCGGTCAGCGTCTGCCCCGGCTGGTGGTGATGCGCCGCGTACTCGGTCTCGAACGACCCGGATCCGAAGCCCCACACCGGCCGGCCCTTGAACAGGTCAAGCCCGCCCGAGACGAGGTCGGGCCGGCCGTTCGACGCCCCGTTCAGCCCCTGGTTCAGTCCGAACGTGGTGGGCGAGATCGCGATCGCGGCCGCCGCCACCGCCACCACGCCGGCGGCGACGAACACCGCCCGCCCGACGTGCCAGCGCAGCGCGGCCACTGTGCCCAGCCCGACGAGCAGCGCGCCGAGGCTCGAGCGCGACAGCGTGAGCACGAGCCCGCCCCACAGGATCGCCAGCACGGCCAGGGTGACGAGCTGGGTTTTCTGCCGGCGCGCGTAGAGCAGGACGGCGCCGAGCATGACCATCACCAGCGCGAGGAAGCGGCCGAAGATGTTCGGGTCGAAGAACACCGAGTTGACCGTGAAGTAGGCGTGGTCCTGGTTGGCGGCGATCAGCTTGGGGTTCAGGAAGATGTGCTTGGTCGCGTACTCGACGAAGCCGACCAGCGCGAACAGCACGGCCAGCCCGACCAGCAAGGCGAGGCAGTGCCGGGTCAGCGCGGGGGTCCAGTCGATCCGGCGCAGCAGGCAGAAGGCCAGCGCGAACGGCACGTAGAAGAACACCATCTGCTCCAGGGCCTTCTCGAAGTGCGACGAGTAGGCGGCCTGCAGCGCGTAGAGCACGACGTAGGCGGCCAGCGGACCGGGCGAGCCACCGGGCCGGCACGGAGCGGGGCGCGTCGCCCGCCGGCCGGACGGGGAGCGCCCCCCGGAGCGAGTCGAGGATGAACGCCAGCGCGCCGGCGGCGATCACGAAGTACAGCGGCACCAGCAGGTTTGCCGACGCCGTGGCTCCCCCGGCCTGGATCGGGATCCGGAAGGGCAGCGCGACGATGACCGCGCCGGGGAGAAGCACCGGCCGTCGCCTGACCACGAGCGCCGCCGCGGCGACGGCGACCAAGGCGACCAGCGCGCCGACCGCCGCCACCGCCGGGTGGCGGTGCACGACGCCGAGCTGCTGCGAGTGCCAGATGTCGCCCAGCAGCAGCACCGGCGCGAGGATGAGCGCGCCGAGCATCGCCAGCGCCTGGACGCGCGCGTCGGGATGGAGCATGACGACGGCGGCGAGTACCGCCACCGCCACCACACCGAGCTTGGGGAGCGGTCCGCTGAGGGCGCCGAACAGGAGCACGGTCGCAATGATCCTCTACCTTTGTTCCGCGCATGCGTCCGAAGAGAGCGCTAACCGCCGTCGCGTTCGCCGCGCTGGCCCTGACCGGGTGCGGCGGCGCGGTCCAGGTCCAGCCGACCACGCCGGCCGGATCATCGACGCTGGCCAGCCGCGGCCATGTCGACAGCCCGGTGAAGATGAAGAACCACCTGGCGTGCCTGCGCGGTGCCCATCTGCCCGTGCAGGTGGTCAGCCCGACCCGTCTCCAGATCGGGCCGGCGCCGGCGGGGCCGACGGTCGTGTTCTCGCCCACCCCGGGGGCGGCGCAGGCCGATCAGATCGACGGCAGCGCGCAGTCCGCCGAGGTGATCGGCAGCGCCCTGGTCTATCCGAACCAGGGCTCCGACGCCGAACTGGGCACGATCGGGGCGTGCCTGGCGCAGGGCGTCCAGGGTTAGCCTCGCTCTAGAATGCGCGACGCCCGCGCTCGGTGCGCGGTCATGTCCCCGCGTCTGCCGCCGCCGTGCCTAACCTGCGAGCGCGGCGGCAAGTGAGATCTTCCGGTCCGATGTCCGTTCCCACTGCAGAGCTGACTGTGCCGGCGCCCGCGACCGACGTCGCGGCGCGCCAAGGCGTGCTGCGCGAACGGGTCCGCGGCGGCCGGCTCTACCTCTGGCTGGCGGCCGCGGCGCTCCTGATCGGGGTCATCTCGCTGGTCATCCCCTCGACCCCCAGCTACGACCCGTGGGCATGGCTGGTCTGGGGCCGCGAAATCGCCCACGTCAATCTCCAGACCACCGGCGGCCCGTCGTGGAAGCCGCTGCCGGTCCTGTTCACGACCCTGTTCTCGGTCTTCGGCAAGGCCCAGCCAGACCTGTGGCTGGTGATCGCGCGGGCTGGCGCGGTGATGGCCGTGGGGATGGTGTTCAAGCTCGCGTGGCGCCTCACGTCGGCTCTGGCCGGCCAGA
Source organism: uncultured Solirubrobacterales bacterium (assembly GCA_963834675.1). Taxonomy (GTDB): domain Bacteria; phylum Actinomycetota; class Thermoleophilia; order Solirubrobacterales; family Solirubrobacteraceae; genus Palsa-465. The sequence continues at coordinate 201,846 of CAWICS010000002.1, read as the reverse complement.
CCGGACTCGGCCAGGCCGGGACCGAGGGAACCCCGGCGCAGGCCGGGAGGCTCCGCCGGTTTGCCGTGATCGCACCGCTCATGGCCGGGCTGATCGCGGCCGGGAGCCTGATCAACTCCAGCGGATTCATCTCGAACAACGCGCTCGGCTACTCAGAGGGGCTGGCCACGGCGCTCGCGCTGATCGCGGTCGACAGCTACCTCGACGGCGCGCCGCGCCGGGCGTTCGTGATCGGCTTCTTCGCGGCGCTGGATCGACCCGAGCTCTGGTTCGTCTGGGGGCCGTACGGCCTGTACCTGTTCTGGCGCGATCCTGGCGCCCGCAAGCTCGTGGTGGCGATGTTCGCGCTCATCCCGGTGCTCTGGTTCCTCCCCGAGCTGTGGGGATCCGGTCACCTCCTGCGCGGGGTCACCCGGGCCCAGCATCCCCGCTCCAACAGCGCCGCCTTCACGAAGTGCCCGGTGTGCACGGTGTTCCGCAAGGAGGCATGGCCGGCGGTCTGGGACCGGGTGAAGATCCCCGGGATGATCGCGATTGTCGTGGCGGCGATCGGTCTGTGGCGAACCCGCGACGCGTGGTGGAAGCGCCGGGTCGTCGACGAAGGCGTCCGCGCGCGGGCATGGCTGCTCGCCCTCGGCGTGTTCGGCTTCGTGTGGTGGCTCGGCGTCGCGATCGAGACCCAGGCTGGATTCTCGGGCAACAACCGCTACCTGGTGCTCGGCACGGCTCCGGTGGCGATCGCCGGCGGCGTCGCCTGGGGGTGGTTCTCCCGCGCGCTCGCCGAGGGGCTTCGGAGACTCGCGGCCCGGCGCGCCGAGGCCGGCCGATTCGGGGGCTCGGTAACGATCCCCGCCGCCGCGGCGATCGCCGTCATCCTGTTCCTCGCGCTTCCATCGTGGATCGGCAAGGGGATCGTCAGCCTGCCCCGGACCCATCACGCGCTGGTCTACCAGGCGCACCTGCGCTCGGACCTGACCGCGGCGGTCACGAAGGCCGGTGGCGCCGACGCGCTGCTCCGCTGCGGACCGGTGATGACCGAAGGCTTCCAGGTGCCGATGGTCGCGTGGACGCTCGGCGTCCACACGCTCCGGATCGAGGCGACGCCCAGCAAGACGGTCGGCCCGCCCGGGCCGGCGGTGATCCTCCAGACCCGCGCCCAGTCGACCTCGCATCTGCTGCCGACCCCGGCGCAGATCCTCGCCTGGGAGCAGGCTGGGACGCGCTACCACCTGATCGCGCACGTGCGGACCTTCCGGGTGTTCTCGACGTGCGCCCGTAAGGTGGCCGGGTAGTGGCCACCGTTACCGCGCCGCCGGGCGGCATTCCGCACATAGTCGACGTCCGGCGGCCGAAATGGTTCGAGCGCATCCCGGTCTGGGCCAGCACGACCGTCGTGCTGATCGTCCTGATGGCGATCTCGGCCTATGTGCGGACTCGCTATTTCAGCCCACCGATCGGGCAGTTCTGGGAGGACGAGGCGATCACCACCGGGATCGCCTCGCATTCGCTGAGCGCCATCCCCGGCGTCCTGCGTCACGACGGCTCGCCGCCGTTCTTCTACATGCTGCTCCACGTCTGGATCAGCATCTTCGGCGCCAGCGAGTCGGCCACGCACGCGCTCTCGCTCGTGTTCGGGCTGCTGTGCATCCCGGCCGGGATGTGGGCGGGCTGGAGCCTGTTCGGCCGCCGAGCGGGTCTGTACATGGCCGTCCTCTGTGCGCTCAGCACGTTCCTGACCGCGTACGCGATGGAGACCCGGATGTACGAGCTGATGGCTCTGCTCGGGATCCTCGAGACGACCGCGTTCATCCACGCGTTCGTGAATCGGCGACGGGGCTATCTGATCCTGTTCGCGGTCTGCCAGGCGCTGATGCTCTACACGCACGCGTGGGGTCTGTTCTTCGGGGCGGGCCTGGTGGTGGCGCTGATCCCCATCTGGCTTTCGAGCAACGACCGGCGGGGCATCGTGCGCGATGCCGTCATGGCCTACGTCGGCGCCGGCGTCCTGTTCCTGCCCTGGGTTCCGAACTTCTTCTACCAGGCGACCCACACCGGAGCGCCATGGGCGCCGACGATCCGCTTCGGCGTTCCCGTGCTGTTGTCGCGGGACCTCCTGGGCTCCGACCGGATCACCGTGGCGCTGATCGTGGCCTGGATCCTCGGACTCGCGCCGCTGTTCACCAAGCGCCTGCGGCGCACCCACGACGGGACGATGATGTGGTCACTGATCTGGCTGATCGCCGGCACCCTGATCATCGCCTGGCTGGCCTCGCAGATCACCCCCGCCTTCGTCGCCCGCTACATGGCGCCCCTGCTCGCGGCGATCCTGCTCCTCGCGGCGTGGGGCGCGGCGCGCTCGGGGGTCGCCGGGCTGGTCATGATCGCGCTGTTCCTGGCCTTCATCGTTCACATCTCCTCCTACGCGCCGCGCTACAAGAGCGACATGCAGGACGTCAGCGGTGAGGTCGCCGGCGTGCTTCACCGCGGCGATGAGGTCGTGAGCGCGCAGCCCGATTCAGCGCCATTGGCCTGGTACTACATGCCGGCCGGCCTGCAGTACGCGACCACGATCGGCCGGGTCAGCGACCCGAGCTACATGAACTGGGTTGATGCGCTCAAGCGGCTCCAGAACACCCCGCCGGCCCCGACCCTCGATCCGCTGGTTGCTAGCCTCAGGCCCGGACAGCAACTGCTGTACATACGACCGCTGACCGAGGGCGCCCAGAACTGGAAGGCACCTTGGACGTCTCTGGTACGGCTGCGCGCGGCGCAGTGGGGTCAGATCCTTCAGAACGACGTCCACCAAGGCGTGTTGAAGGCGGTGGCGGTCGCGCCGCACAACTACCGTGGAGCCAGCATCCTCGCCTACAGCGCCGTCCTTTACCAGAAGGTCTCCTGAGTTCCCCTGATGAGCGAATCCTCCCCCACTCCCAGCTCCGACACCGCCGGCCACGGCGCGGACATCACGCCCGAGCGACCGGTCTTGGCCCTCGGGGGTGGCCCCGCCGGGCTGACCGCCGGCTACCTCCTGGCCAAGCAGGGCAAGCCGGTGATCGTGCTCGAGTCGAGCGACCAAGTCGGCGGCATCGCGCGGACCGAGGTGCGCGACGGCTACCGGTTCGACCTGGGCGGCCATCGCTTCTTCACCAAGGTGCGCGAGGTGGATGCCCTGTGGCACGAGATCATGAAGGAGGAGTTCCTCCGCCGGCCGCGCAAGTCGCGGATCTACTGGAACGACAAGTTCCTCGAGTACCCGCTGGAGGGCGTAGACGTGATCCGCAAGCTCGGCCCGGTCGAGCTGGTCCGCTGCATGGCCTCCTATCTGTGGGCGGCGATCAAGCCCAAGGGCAATGAGGACACGTTCGAGGCCTGGGTGTCCAATCGCTTCGGCAAGCGGCTCTACCAGCACTTCTTCAAGACCTACTCGGAGAAGCTGTGGGGCGTGCCGTGCACCGAGATCCGCTCCGAGTTCGCGGCCCAGCGGATCAAGGGACTGTCGTTCTTCGCGGCGGCCAAGGCAGCGTTCGTCGGCAACAAGGGCAACAAGATCAAGTCGCTGATCTCGGAGTTCAACTATCCGCGCTTCGGGCCCGGCCAGATGTGGGAGCAGATGACCGAAGACATTCGGGCGCACGGGGGCGAAGTGCGGTTGAACGCACCGGTCACGCGGCTACGGATTGAAGGTGGGCGGGTGGTCGAGGTCGTCGCCGGCGGGGAGACGATCACGCCGTCGTACGTGATCTCGTCGTTGCCGCTGCGCACGACGGTCGGGATCAGCGATCCCGAGGCTCCCGGAGAGGTGCGCGACGCCGCTCGCGGTCTGCGCTACCGCGACTTCCTGACCGTCGCGCTAGTCATCGACAGCCCGGAGTTGTTCGACGACAACTGGATCTATATCCACCAGCCGGGCGTCAACGTGTTGCGAATCCAGAACTTCCGCTCATGGAGCCCCTGGATGGTTCCCAACGACACCGACACATCGATCGGGATGGAGTACTTCTGCTTCGAGGGCGACGCGATCTGGAGCATGGACGACGACGCCCTCGTGGCCATGGCCACCGCCGAGCTGGCCAAGCTCCACCTGGCCCGCGTCGATCAGGTCAAGTTCGGCTTCGTCGTCCGGGTGCACAAGGCGTACCCGATGTACGACGTTGAGTATCCGGAGCGGGTGGCGACGATTCGAGGCTGGCTGGCCGGGATTCAGAACCTCCAGCAGGTCGGGCGAAACGGCCTGCACCGCTACAACAACTCCGATCACTCGATGCTCACCGCGATGCGCGCCGTCGACAACATCCTCACCGGTTCCCACCACGACATCTGGGCGGTCAACGCCGAGAGCGTGTACCACGAGGAAGACGTCGCCGACGAGCATCCCTACGTCGACGCGCCCGAGACGCCGGCGATGGAGCATCCGCTCGCGTAAGAGTCTCGGGACGGACGCTTGAGAAGGCTCAGGGCTGTCCTGATCGCGCTCCTCGGGGTGGCGATTGTCCTGCCGTCGACCGCGGCCGCGGCGTCATCAACCGCGGCCACGCAGTCCCCGACCGTGGCGAACCCGTCACTCGGCGGTCAGTCGGTCGGTAGCAACCCCCTGTCCCCGGGCTTTCCGCAGCCCAGCGTCTCGATCCCGGCGCCGACGACGACCGCCACCCCCACCGTCACCGGCACGACGAGCGCCGGAAACGGCAGTGGGTTCACCGGCAGCTCGGCGATCATCATCGCGATCGGAGCGCTGATCGTGCTCGGGGGCATCTCGGTCTACATCTGGCGCGACGCGCGCCGTCGCGCCCCCGCCCGCGCGCACGCCATGGCGGACATCGGCGAGGGCCGGAAGGCCGGCTCCAAGCAGCGCCCCAAGCCGCGCAAGCTGAGTCCGGCCGAGCGCAAGCGGCGCAAGCGCGGCCGGGCGCGCTAGGCGGCTTCCGCGTGCCTGATCGCGTGCCGGGCTCGTAGGAGCTGACGCTCGACGGTGCGCGTGGTGCAGCCCTCGTACACGGCGATCTCGGCGTAGTTCAAACCGATCGCGTGCAGCCAGACCGCGCGCTGCTGGCGCTCGGGTAGCCGCGCGAGCTCGGCGAGCCGCTCGCGGCACTCGATCACGTGGACGGGGGCCGCCTGGGTCCGCAGCAGCGCCTCTTCGGTCGCCGCCTCCAGCGGGACCTCACGCCGGTCGCGCCGCAGGAGCCTGAGCGCTTCGTGCACCGCGGTTCGGACCAGCCAGCTCATCACGGTTTCCCGTTGGACGTGGTGGCGGTGGTGCAGCAACCGGCTCCAGGCGACCTGGCATGCGTCCTCGATCACCGCGTCGGGCGCGCGAACGTCGAGCCTGACCAGCTGCTCGAGGCGCCTGGCGAAGAGACCATACAGCTCACCGACGTCACCGACGCAGTTCTCAGTGTTGCTCATGTTGAGTCCAATTGAGACTAAATTGATGCGAATGACCCTAGCAGTATTCATTGAGTATTGCTAGGTTCAAATTGCTTCTATTTGGCTCAATTGGACTCGGAGGTATCTATGATCGGTTTGTTGGGCATCGGCGCCGCCGGTGCGCAAGGCGTCAGCGCCACCCCCGACCCCACCGGCCTGCCGGGCAGCAACGTGCTGCAACAGCTCGTGAACGGCGCCGAGGCTTGGGCGCTGGCGGTGGCACTGCTCGGCGCGTTCGTCGGCGCGGCGTTGTGGGCGCTTGCCTCCCACTCACACAACCCGCACTACGCCGCGCGCGGCCGGATGGCCGCGGTCGTCTCGGCGGCGTCGGCGCTGGTGATCGGGTCGGGTCCGGCGCTAGTGAACTTTTTCCAGCATCTGGGGGCGAGCGCGAAATGACGCGAGCCAGGATCGCGGTCCTCGCTCTGCTCATCGCCGCCGGTCTGTCGGCGCTGATGGCTGCGCCGGCAGCGGCGCGGCCGGAGGGGGTGGCACCGGTGGTCGAGCTCAACATCCCGAAGGCGGCGTGCGGTGTGGCCGGTGTCGTCAACAAGGCGTTCGGGATCGCCTGCGGGGTGGCATCGAACGGCGGCGCGCTGCTCAAGAGCGGTAAGCAACTCGTCACCGGCCACGTCGGCGGCGCTGTCTCGACGCTGCTGGGCGGCGGCGCCGGCAGCGTCGCCGCCACGGCCAGCACCGCCCTGGGGCTCGCCGCGATCGGCGCCGCGGTCGTCGGTTCCGCCGCAGCCGTGCTGCACGAGGCGGCGGCCGCGATCGGTGCGACAACCACCCCGGAGCTGCAGTCGACCTGGTTCTCCTCGACGTACTGGCGCATGGCCGCGATTGCGGCCCTGCTCACGCTTCCTTTCCTGTTCGCGGCGACCGTCCAGGCAGCGCTCCGCTCGGACGTCGCGCTGCTCGCGAGGGCCGCGTTCGGCTACCTGCCGCTGGCCGTGCTCTCGATCGCGATCGCCGCGCCGCTGACGACTCTCCTGCTGGCGGCCTCGGATGAGATGTGCGGGTTGATCTCCTCGGCGGCCAGCGACGCGGCGCCCCACGTGCTGTTTCGGACCGCGATCGCCGTCGGCGCGCTGACCGCGCTGACCGGGACGCCGTTCCTCGCCTTCCTGATCGGTCTGCTCATGATTGGCGCGGCGTTCGCACTCTGGATCGAGCTCCTGCTGCGCGAAGCGGCGGTCTACGTGGTCGTGCTGATGTTGCCGCTGGCGTTCGCCGCGCTCACCTGGCCGGCCCGGCGGATCTGGGCGATCCGGGCTACGGAGCTGCTCATCGCGCTGATCCTGTCCAAGTTTGCGATCGTCGCGGTGCTCTCGCTCGGCGGCGCCGCGATCGAAGCGAGCGTCGGCCACGCCAGCGTGACCGGCGCGATGGCAGGCGCGGTGTTGATCATGCTGGCCACCCTGTCGCCCTGGGCGCTGATTCGCCTGATCCCGCTGGCCGAGATTGCGACCGGAGCGGCAGGGGCGCTGCGCGGCGAGCTTCGCTCCGGCAGCGGCCCGATCAACAGAGCGGTTGGTTACGCCGACAACAGTGCCGACTGGCTCAACGTCACGACGGCCTCGATGAAACGCGACGCGTCGGAGTACCGGATGGCCGACGCGGCCGTTCCGTCGCCTGTGAGTCGCGGCGCAGGTGACGCGCCCGGCTCCGACGGCGGTTCATCCCCCGACGGCGGCGACACCCCTAGCCCTCCCCCACCGCCGCAAGACCCACCCCCCGCCCGCGCAGTCCCCTGGAACGAGCAGCAGGCCGTCGAGCTCGGTCCGGACATCGTCAACGCTCGAGTGCGACCGCATCCGGACGCCGATGACCGGTGAGCGCCTGACCTACCGGTTTGGGCCGGTTGAGCGCCGCGGCATCCTCGGCCAGCTCCGCGCCGGCCAGGTCGCGTTGGCGGCGACCGGCGCGGTGGTGGCGATCGTGGCCCTCGACCGGCAGCCGACCGCGGCCGGAGCGTTCCTCGGCGCGCTGCTGTTCGGCGCGGCAGTGGTGGCGGCCTTCGCGCCGGTGGGCCGTCGCACGGCCCAGGAGTGGGCCCCGATCGCGTTGACCTTCGCCTGGCGCCGCGCCCGCCAGCGTGCGCGCTTCCGCTCGAGCGCCCCGACCGAGGGCACGCTCGCGGCCGAGCGGATCGGACCACCGCGCCGGCTTCTCCGCCACGCCGAGCCCCATCCCCCGGCGTCCGTCAAGGGGGTGAGGGTGCTCGACGTTGCGTACCGGGACCGAGTCATCGGGGTGCTGTCCGAGCAGCGACGGCGCCGGCTCACCGCGGTCCTGGCCTGTCGAGTGCTCGCCTTCTCGCTGCTCGATCCCGAGGCGCAGGAGCGGCGACTGGCCCGCTGGGGGCTGATCCTCTCCGGGGCGGCCGGCGGACCCGTGCGCCGCCTCCAATGGCTCGAGCGCACGGTGCCCGCCCAGGGCGACGAGCTGGCCCGCTGGCTGCACGATGAGCGCGATCCTGCCATTCCCCTTCGCGGGACGCCGATGATCGAGTCCTACCTCGAGCTGATCGGCGCCACCACTCGCGCCGCACACGAGCACGAGGTTCTGATCGCCGTGCAGATCGACCCACGGCGCGCCGCCGACCGGGGCCGGGACGCCGGCGTGCACGCGCTGATCGAGCAGACCGAGCGCCTCGCGGAGGGACTCGCGGCGGCCGAAGTGGCCGTGCTCGGCGCACTCGGACCGGGCCAGCTCACACGCGTGTTGCGGACCGCCTTCGATCCCTACGCCCGCGCGGAGCTCACCGCCCTCGAGGCGGCCGACACGGCGCGCCAGGGTCTGTCGGAGGCCAACGCCTGGCCGCTCGGAGCCCGAGAGCACTGGGAGCACTACCGCTCGGACGGCGCCTGGCACGCCACGTTCTGGATCGGCGAATGGCCGCGTGTGGATGTGTCGCCGATGTTCATGGACGCCCTACTCGGGCGCTCGAGCGTCGTTCGCACGGTGGCCGTCACCTTCGAACCGATCGCGCCCGAGCGCTCGACGCGCGAGGCCGAGGCGGCCATCACCCGCGACCGCGCCGACCGCGAGCTGCGCCACCGTTTCGGGCAAGCCGAGACCGCCCGCCAGCGCCAGGCCCAGGAGGGCGCCGTGCGCCGCGAGTCCGAGCTCGCCGCCGGGCACGCCGAGGTGCGTCTGGCCGGGTTCGTCACGGTCACCGGTCGCGACCCGGACGACCTGCGCAGGGCCTGCGCCGAGGTGCACGAGCAGGCGGTACGGGCCAGGCTCGAGCTGCACCGGATGTACGGCCAGCAGGCCGATGCGTTCGCGTTCACGTTGCCGCTCTGCCGGGGGCTGCGATGAGCTGGCCGCGCGCCGAGCGTCCCGCGCACTGCTGCACCACGCGGCACGCCCAGGCCATCTATCCGTTCGTCGCCGGCGGCAGTCTGGGCGGCCGCGGGGTGTTCATCGGGCGCGACTCGAGCGGCGGCGCGTTCTGTTACGACCCGTGGGTCCTGTACGGCGACGGGACGCTCGACGATCCCAACGCGATCGTCCTGGGCAAGCTGGGCCAGGGCAAGAGCGCGCTGGTCAAGACCCTCCTGTGGCGCATGCTCCTGTTCGGCCGCCGGGCCTTCGTGCTCGACGTCAAGCGCGAGTACGGCCCGCTCTGCCGAGCGGCCGGGGTCGAGCCGGTATCGCTCGAGCCCGGTGGCTCGATCTGCCTGAACCCTCTCGCCTCCCGGCCCGAGGAGCACGCTCAGCTGGAGCTATTGCGCGCGGTCACCGTGACCGCGGTGGGCGGGCCCCTCACCCAGATCGAGGCGGCTGGGCTGCGCGAGGCGCTTCACGCGGTGCGGGCAAGCGGCGTCTCGGAGCCGACGCTCCCCCAGATCGCCAAGGTCCTGTTCGAGCCGGTCGCCGAGATGGCGCAGCGACTCCGGACCACCCCCGAGAAGCTCGCCCGCGACACCCGGCGCGCGGCGCTGGCCCTCCAGGACCTGTGCGAGGGCCCGCTCAAGGGGATGTTCGACGGCCCGACCACGCCCGGTCTCGACCTCGAGGCCAGGCTGCTCGTGCTCGACCTCCATGCGGTCAAGGATTCGCCGGCGGTCGGCATCCTGATGGCCTGCGCCACCGCCTGGATGAGCGCGCTGCTCGCGCGAATGGCCGAACGGCCGGGCCGCGAGCGGCTGATCAACGTGGCCGACGAGTCCTGGAAGATCGTTCAGCACACCGGGCTGGGCGAGTGGTTTCAGTCGAACTTCAAGCTGGCTCGGCAGTTCGGCGTGATGAACCTGGTCGTCCTGCACAAGCTGGCCGACCTGAGCGCGGCGGGCGACGCCGGCTCCCGGGCGGCGCGGATCGCCGAGGGTCTGGTGGCCGACGCCTCGACCCGGATCGTCTACCACCAGGACGAGAGTCAGGTCGCCCTCACCCGGTCACTGCTCGGCCTCTCTGAGAACGAGGCGCGGCTGATCTCGATGCTTTCAGCCGGCCAGGCGCTCTGGCGGGTCGGGAGCCACTCATGCGTGGTGCAGCACTACCGCTCGCGCCTCGAGGCCACGCTCACGAACACCGACACCGGGATGCAGGTGAGCAAGGCAGGGGTGGGGCGCGGATGAGCGCGCACCGCCACGAATCGATCTCGGATGCCGCGCTCGTGGCGCTGATCGGGACCGTGGCCGCGGTCGCGACCACGCTGTGGCTGTGGGGCGGGCTGGCCGGCGCGCTGTTCGGCGCGGGCTGGCCCCGCGTTGGGGCCTCCGAGCTGCTCGGAGTGCTGGTCCGCCTGCCGAGTCGGCTGACCGATCCGGCCCGTGCCTGGCCTCCAGCCGTCCGGCGCGGTCTTCCGGGTGCCGGCGGCTTCTACGCGGCGCTCGCGCTCCTGGCCGCCGCCGGGGGGTCGGCCGCGGTTATCTTCGCCCGGAGCGGCGGTGCGGCGCTCGCCCGCCTGAGCGGCGGTGGTGCGGCCTGGGCCCGCCCGAGCGAGTTGCGCACGCTGCGCAGAGCAGCTCGATCACGCCGGACCGGACGGCTGGTGCTGGGCCGCCGCAGTGGCCGCCTGCTGTACGCCGAGCACCGGCACGCCCTGGTCGCGTTCGGCCCGCCGCAGTCCGGCAAGTCGGCCGGGATCGCCATCCCCGCGCTGCTCGACTGGAGCGGCCCCGCGGTCGCCTGCTCGATTAAGACCGACCTGCTGGCCGCAACCCTGGCCCGCCGGCGGGCGCTCGGGGAGGCGCTGGTGTTCGATCCGTTCGGGCTCGCCCAGATGCCTGGCCATACGTGGTCGCCGCTCCGCGGCGCCGCGACCTGGGACGGCGCGCTCGAGGTCGCCTGGCGGCTGGCCTCGGCCGCCGAGGTCGACCGCCGGAGCGTCGAGGGCGGTGACTTCTGGGCGGTGGCTGCCGAGCAGCGCCTGGCTCCGCTGTTGTTCACGGCTGCGGCCGGCCGCGCCGGAATGGACAGCGTGATCCGCTGGGTCCACGGCCAGGGCGCCCGGGAACTCGACGAGGCGCTCATGCGGATCAGCGGCGAGGCCGAGAACGAGGCGCGAGCGGTGGACGCGTACGCCGCCTACGACGCGGTCCGGGCGTTCGAGGCCCAGGCCGATCGGACGCGCACGTCGATCGAGGCGACCGCTCAGACCCTGCTGCGGGCGTACCGGTTCCAGCGTGTCCTGCGCTCGGCCGCATCGAGCGAGATCACGCCTGACCGGCTGCTCGATGGCGCCGGCACGCTGTTCCTGATCGCCGACGCCAAGGCCTCCAAGCTGCTGCGCCCGCTGTTCCTGGCGCTCCTCGGCGAGGTCGTCGACCGGGCCTACGAGCGGGCCACGTTGGCCGGTGGACGCCTCGAGCGCCCGCTGCTCCTGTGCCTCGACGAGGCGGGCAACGTGGCGCCACTGCCCAACCTTGCCGAGATCGCCTCGACCGCGCCGTCGCACAACATCCAGCTGGTCACGATCTTCCACGACCTGGCCCAGGCCCGCTCGCGCTACGGCCAGCAGGCCGAGACGGTAGTGAACAGTCATCGGGCGCGGATGCTGCTGCCCGGGGTGGCCGACCTGGAGACGCTGCGCTACTTCGCCGGGCTGGTCGGAGAGGAGGAGACCCGCGATCGCACTCACACCAGCGGCGCCGGCGGCACCACCCGCTCGACCTCGCGCCGGCGCCGGCCGCTGATCGCACCCGAGGCCCTGCGCCAGCTCCCCGACAAGCATGCCCTGCTGCTCTACGGGCGGATCGCGCCTACGCGACTGCGACTGCGGCTCTGGTTCGAGGATCGGCGGTTGCGCACGCTCGCGCGAGGGGCGCCATGAGCCGTTCCGAACCCGACGACTGGTCCGAGCCCGAGAGCGAGTGGGATGAGCCGGTCACGGCACGTTGGCCTCTCAGTTGCGAAGGGCTCTATCCCCGTGAGCGGTGGATGTGGTTCGAGCAGCTGTGGTCGGACGTGTGCGCACTGCGGGTTCGCTACCGCCTTGCGCTGCGCAGCGGCTGGTGGGAGGACCAGGTGCAGGTGGAGGCACTGGCCGCCCTGTCGGCCTGGGCCGAGCGCTACGACTCGGGCGAGTGGGACGATCCCCCGGGCAAGCTCGCCCTGCTGTTCGACCTCGAGCGGGTGGCGGCGCTGCTCCGGAGCGGCGGCGAGCCGTTCCATCCCGACCGGGACCGGTTGGCCTTTGCGCGCTTTCTCATCGAGCTTGGGTGTCAGCCGCCCCCGGATCGGTAATCGGCGGATGATCTGTTCGACCCCGACTGCAAGGAGCCCGCCGGTGCCCCTGTCTACCCAGCGCAAGCATCCGCCCCGCCAGGCCATGCCGGAGGCGGCGGCACGCCGCGAGCAACTCGCCGAGCTACCGCTTCACCACCTGGGCGAAAGCGGGATGGACGGCGAGATGGCCTACGAGCTGATCTCGAGCGAGCTTCTGCTCGACGGGCAGGCGCGGCTGAACCTGGCCACGTTCGTGACCACCTACATGCCGGCGATCGCCGGGCGCCTGATGGCCGAATCGGCCGACAAGAACATGATCGACAAGGACGAGTACCCCCAGACGGCCGAGCTCGAGTCGCGCTGCGTGAGCATCCTGGCCGACATGTGGAACTCGCCCGACCACGAGCAGGCCACCGGCTGCTCGACCACGGGCTCGAGCGAGGCGTGCATGCTGGGTGGCCTGGCGCTCAAGTGGCGCTGGCGCGAGCGGATGCGCAGGCAGGGCAAGCCGACCGATCGCCCGAACCTGGTCATGGGCATCAACGTCCAGGTCTGCTGGGAGAAGTTCTGTCGCTACTGGGACGTCGAGCCCCGTCAGGTTCCGATGGAAGGCGATCGCTTCCACCTCGGCGCCGAGGAGGCGGTCGCGCTGTGCGACGAGAACACGATCGGCGTTGTGGCGATCCTCGGCTCGACGTTCGACGGCAGCTACGAGCCGGTCAAGGAGATCGCGGAGGCGCTCGACCGGCTCGAGCGCGATCGCGGCCTGTACGTCCCGATTCACGTCGACGCCGCCTCGGGCGGGTTCGTCGCGCCGGTCCTCCGCCCCGAGCTCGAGTGGGACTTCCGGCTCGACCGCGTCCAGTCGATCAACGCCTCGGGCCACAAGTACGGCCTGGTCTACCCCGGCGTGGGGTGGGCGGTGTGGCGCACCAAGGAAGCCCTGCCCCGCGACCTGGTGTTCGACGTCAACTACCTCGGCGGTCACATGCCGACGTTCGCGCTGAACTTCTCGCGTCCGGGGAGCGAGGTGGTGGCCCAGTACTACATGTTCACCACGCTGGGCCGTGACGGCTACCGCCGGGTCATGCAGGGCTCCAGCGACGTGGCTCAGTACCTGGCCGGCGAGATCGCGCAGATCGGGCCATACCGGCTGATCTCGGAGGGCCACGATCTGCCCGTGTTCGCCTTTGCCCTGGCCCCCGAGGTCGAGAACTACAGCGTGTTCGACATCTCCGACCGCCTGCGCCAGCGCGGATGGCTGGTCCCGGCCTACACATTCCCGGAGAACCGCCAGGACCTGAGCGTGCTGCGGATCGTGGTCCGCGCCGGGATGAGCCGCGAAATGGCCGACCATCTGCTCGACTACCTACGCGAGCAGACCGAGTTCCTGGAGTCGCTGAAGACTCCGCTGCCCGACCAGGAGAACGCGAAGCGGACGGCGTTTTCGCACAACTGAGCGGCTTTATGGCCCCTTTCAGGGCGCTGTCGAGACTCTGACAGCGCCCTCAAGGTCCCCCGGTGGGCTCCGATCACCGGGGCCATGCACAAACGACTCTTCCTGCTGGGCCTGCTGGCGGCGGCGGTCATTGTGGGTCCCGGCGCGACCATCGCCCAGGCCCAGACGCCGATCCAGCACTCTCTGTACCAGCGTTACATCGATCCGTTCATCGCTCCGGGCTGGTATCCGGCCCGCACCGACATGGGGGTCGACTGGTTCGTGACTCGCCGCCTGCCGGTGCTGGCCATCGGCGATGCGGTGATCCTCGGCTCGGACTCGCACGACGGCGGCTGGCCGGGCGGCCACTTCATCTGGTACCAGCTGCTCGACGGCAACCATGCCGGCGACATCATCTACGTCGCGGAGCATCTCACCGCCCTGGCACCCGCGGGCGCCCACGTGCGCGCCGGCCAGAGGATCGCGGTGGCCCTCCCGGGTGGCACCGGCACCGAGTGGGGCTGGGCCGACGCGAACGGGGCCACCCGCGCCACCCCCTGCTACTACGAGGGCGAGGTCACGCGCTCGGGCCGGGAGATGGCCCGGTTCATGAGGTCTCTTGGGGCGCAGGTCCAGGACCCGCCCGGTCGCGGGGCCGACGCACCGTTCGGCAAGCTCTGCTGAAGGCTCTGCTGAGCTAGAGCACGTCGGCGAGACGGCGAGCCGCTGCGCTGATCTGGCGCGGCGTGCTCGCCTCGACGACGGCCTGGAGGTCGAGCACGCGGACGCCGAATGAGTCGAGCTCGCGGGTGCCGACGATCGCGTGACACGGCACGCCGGCCTGGCGGGCGCGGGTCGAGATCTCCGAGACGAGCTTGCCGGCCAGGCTCTGCTGGTCGAGCTTGCCCTCGCCGGTGATCACCGCCCGAGCCGCGCGCATGCGGCGGTCGAACTCGACCGCGTCGAGCACGAACTGGGCACCGGGCACGAGCTCAGCGCCCAGCTCGGCCCACAGGCCGCCCGAGAGACCGCCGGCGGCGCCGGTCATCGGCACTCCGCGAGGGTCGCGGGCGAACCGCCGAGCCTGGTCATTCAGCCGCTTGGTCAGACGGGTCACCGTGCCGGGGTCGGCGCCCTTCTGGGGCGCGAACACGCGCGCGGCCTGCTCGAAAGGCGTGCGGACATCGCATAGGACGACGATCCGCGCCTTGTCGAGGCCGCCGGCGTCGCGGATCGCCTTGAGCGCGCCGGCGCCACCGTCGGTGGTGGCGCTCCCACCCACGCCGAGATACACCGTCTTCGCCCCCGCCTCGACAGCGGCCACGATCAGCTCGCCGGTCCCGGCCGTGCTCGCGGCGACCGCGTCTCGCTCGTCGGGATCGACCAGGCCCAGGCCGCTCGCCGCCGACATCTCGACGACCGCGACGCCGTCTCCCAGCGCAAACGACGCCTGGATCGTTCGTCCCAGCGGATCGGACACGGTGACGCTGTGCAGCTCACCTTCGATCGCCGGCAGGAGCGCCTCGAGCGTGCCCTCGCCGCCGTCGGCCACCGGGCACAGGTCGACGGGACGTCCGGCCGACTCCAGCCCCCGGCCGATCGCGCTCGCCACCTCGGCGGCCGACAGCGTCCCCTTGAACGAGTCGGGGGCGACCAGGACGGTGGTGGGGATTCCGGGAATGTGCGGCACCGCGGCAGTATCTTCCGTGATCGAGCGTGCACGAGACACCCGAGGACATCCGCGCCCTGCAGGACCTGCTCGATCGCAGCTATGAGGCCGCCGGCGCGCATCTGCGGAGCATCACCACACCCGAGCGGCGCGTCGGCGCGGAGGAGCTCGTCGAGCAGCTGACCGGGATGTGCCTGCTCGTCGTGGCCACGGTGACCGCGGACGGCCGACCGATCGCCGGTCCGCTCGACGGGATCTTCTACCGCGGCGCGTTTCACTTCGGGACCGCACCCAACTCGATTCGCTACCGACACCTGCTCAAGCGACCTCAGGTCAGCGCCACCCATCTGCCGCGAGAGGAGTTTGCGGTCAACGTACACGGCCGCGCGGTCCCGCTCGACGTCCACGCGCCCGAGAGCCGCGGGCTGCGCGACACACTGTTCGAGGTCTACGGCCCTCGCTATGGGGAGGAGGACTGGGAGCGGTTCCTCGAGGGCGGAGACGATCCGACGAACAGCCCTGTGTACATGCGGATCGAGGCCGACCGGATGTTCAGCTTCCAGATGGACGATCCCCGACTGACTTAGAGGGCCTGCGCCACCGCGCGCCCGGCGGTCCGCCCGCTGAACAGGCAGCCACCCAGGAAGGTGCCCTCGAGCGAGCGGTACCCGTGGACGCCACCGCCACCGAAGCCGGCCACCTCGCCGGCTGCGTACACCCCCGAGAGAGGCTCGCCGTCGGCGCGCAGCACCCGGGCGGACAGGTCGGTGTGCAGGCCGCCAAGGGTCTTCCGGGTGAGGATCCACAGGCGCACGGCGATCAACGGGCCGGCGCCCGGGTCGAGGAGCCGGTGGGGCTTGGCCACCCGGCTCAGCCGATCCGGGATGTACCGGCGGGCCCCGTGGATCGCGGTCACCTGGAGATCCTTGGTGTAGGGGTTGGCCAGCTCGCGGTCGCGGGCCTTGATCTCGCGCTCCAGATCGCCGGCGTCGATCAGCCCGTCACCGGTCAACGCGTTCATCCCGCGCACCAGGGCGCCCAGGTCGTGCTCGACGACGAAGTCGACGCCGTGGCGCTTGAACGCCTCGACGGGTGGCGGCGCGCCCTTGCTGAGCCGGCTCGTGATCACCTGCTTGACGTCGCGCCCGGTCAGGTCGGGGTTCTGCTCGGAGCCCGACAGCGCGAACTCCTTCTCGATGATCTTCTGAGTGAGGACGAACCAGCTGTAGTCGTGGCCGGTCTTCATCAGATGCTCGAGCGTGCCCAGCGTGTCGAAGCCGGGGAACAGCGGCACGGGCAGGCGGCGACCGCGAGCGTCCAGCCAGACCGACGAGGGACCGGGCAGGATGCGGATCCCGTGGCGGGTCCAGATCGGGCTCCAGTTCTCGATCCCCTCTGTGTAGTGCCACATCCGGTCGGGGTTGATCACGTTGCCGCCGGCTTCCTGACAGATCTGGATCATGCGCCCATCGACGTGGTCGGGCACGCCGGAGAGCATCCGCTGCGGGGGGCTGCCCAGGGTCGACGGCCAGTTCGCTCGGACGAGGTCGTGGTTGCCACCGATGCCGCCCGAGGTAACGATCACCGCCTCGGCGCTCAGTTCGAAATCACCGGCCAGGGTGCGCGAGCTCGGCTGCCCGCGGGAAACCGAACTCGGCTCGAGCACCGTGCCGGCGACCCCGGACAAAACGCCCCCGGTCACGATCAGCCGGTCAACCCGGTGGCGGAACTTCAAAACTACGTTGCCCCGCGCGACTCCCTCGCGCACGCGACGCTCGAACGGCTCGATCAGCCCCGGGCCGGTGCCCCAGGTGATGTGGAAGCGCGGCACCGAGTTGCCGTGCTCGGTGGCCAGATAGCCGCCCCGCTCCGCCCACCCCGGGGTCGGGAAGAAGCGCACGCCCTGGTCATGCAGCCACTGGCGCTTCTCGCCGGCCGCGAACTCGACGTAGGCCTCGGCCCAGCGACGCGGCCAGGCGTCCTCGGCGCGATCGAAGCCGGCGCTGCCCAGCCAGTCCTGGAGCGCCAACTCGGGCGAGTCCTTAACCCCGACGCGCCGCTGCTCGGGGCTGTTGACGAAGAACAGCCCACCGAAGGACCAGAACGCCTGTCCGCCCAGCGATGGCTCGGGCTCCTGGTCGAGCAGGATCACGCGCCGGCCAGCGTCCGCGAGCTCGGCCGCGGCGACGAGGCCGGCCAGGCCGGCGCCCACGACGATCGCGTCGGCGTCCATCAGCTCGACATCTGCTCGAGCTTGCAGTCCAGGGGAGCCTTGTCGTCTCGCCAGCGGAGGATCTTCGTCCCGTGACGGATCCGCCCGCCGCTCGTGTGATCGAAGGTCACTTCGACGACCAGTTCGGGGCGCAGCGAGATCCACTCGAGCTCGCGCTCGCTCTGCCAGCGGCTGGGGTCGCCGTGACCGCGTTCGCCGGTTTCGTACGGCGCCAGCTTGCCGACCAGCGAGCGCTTCTCGGCTGCCTTCAGCCCCGATGAATGACCGACGATGTGCATCTTGCCCGCGTCGTCATAGAGGCCGAGGATCAGCGAGCCGACGGTGTCGGGCTCCTTGCCAGGACGCCAGCCGGCGACCACCGCGTCGATCGTCCGCACCCGCTTTATCTTCATCATCCCGGTGCGTTCGCCCGGCCGGTAGGGCGCGGTGCAGTCCTTGGCCACCACCCCCTCGCCGCTGTGCAGCCACGGCTCGGCCTGGAGCGGATCGCCAGTCAGCGGCGTCACGTCGATCTGATCGCCGGCCAGTTCCTCCAGACGGGCCCGCCGCTCGGAGAACGGCCGCTCGAGCCACGACTCGTCCTCGACGGCCAGCAGGTCGAAGGCCACGTAGCGCGCCGGGGTCTGCTCGGAGAGCATGGTGATCCGTGACAGCGCGGGATGGATCCGGTTCTGGAGCGCATCGAAGTCCTGGCCGCCCTCGGGATCGTCGATCACGATCTCGCCGTCGATCACGTACCGACCGGGCGGGAACCGAAGCTCCGGGAAGTAGCGCTCGAGCGGCTTTCCGCCCCGCGACTGGATCATCCGCGGCTCGCCGTCCATGAACACGATGGCCCGGAAGCCGTCGTACTTGGGCTCGTAGGACCACTGCTCGCCGACCGGCAGTTCTTTGCGCGAACGGGCCAGCTGAGGCTGCACCGGGGGCTTCATCGGCAGCGGGCTCACGGGCCGCGATGCTATGCCATGCGCGGCCGATACGATCCGTCGATGCCCTCGCAACACGGAACGGTTGCCGAGCAGGAGTACCTCGAGATGCTGTTCTGGCTGTTCGAGGCCGGCCTGCCGATGACCGGAGCCAACCTGGCCCGGGCCATGCAGCTGTCCGCCCCGACCGTGCATGAGATGCTCGGCCGCCTGGAGCGCGACGGGTACATCGCCCGCAACGCCGAGCGAACGGTCGAGTTCACCGAGGCCGGGCGGGAGCACGCCGAGCACATCGTCAGCCGCCACCGGATGATCGAGCGGTTCCTGACCGACGTGGTCGGGGTGCCGTGGGACGATGTCCACGAGGAGGCCGAGCAGCTCGAGCACGCGATGACGCCGCGCTTCGAGGCCTACGTGCGCGCCTCGGTGGGCGACGCCAAGACCTGTCCGCACGGCCACCCGATCCGGGTCGGCGAGCGGATCGTCGGCGTCCCGCTGGCCGACTGCGAGCCCGGCGCCAACGTGACGATCCTGCGCCTTGAGAACGAGGCCGAGGATCTCCTGCACTACCTGAAGGAGGCCGGGATCGAGCCGGGCCTCCAGGGCGAGGTGGCCTCGAACGACGGCGAGACGGTGGCGGTACGGTCGGGCGACGCGCTGGCCACAGTCACCGCGAGCGTGGCCGAGACAGTGTCGGTGCTGGCCGACCCGTCGCCGCCGCCGCGCACGGCGCTGCCCGAGCAGCTGGTGCTGAGCCGGACGCGTTACGGGCGCTGACTAGGGCGTCGGCGCCGGCAGGACGCGCTGGCTGACCAGGCAGCGGCGCATCTGGTCGAAGATCGCCGGGTGGTTGAGCAGGTCGAAGTGATTGGCCTGGCCCAGGTGGTAGTAGTGCTCGATGGGGAAGCGCATCCGCTTGCCGCGTCCCTCGTGGGCCCACGCGCTCGGCTGAAGCACGAGCAGGTCCCCGACGATGCGACCCACAGCGGCGTCGGCCTCGCGGGTCAGCGTGGCGCAGATGAAGTAGTGCCGCGCGGTGGGCAGGAACGGGATCTCCTTCGCGGTGTTGCGCAGGTAGGCATCGCAGTCCTGATCCATCCAGCACTCGTCGACCAGGTAGCCGTAGCGCAGGTCCTTGATCCCGGAGCTGCGGAGATTCAAGGCCCGCGCGAGCGGACGGGTCTCGGGGAGCCGGGCCAGGGCCGCGCTGGCCGCGCTCGCCGCCTGCTCCAGGGGCGCGCCGCGGTGGGGCGTGCCGAGCGTGAACACGTGGCGGACCTTGGCCACGGAGGCGCTGCCGGCGCCGTAGTGGCAGGCGCTCCGCCCGACGAGGCCGCCCATCGAATGGCCGATCAGAACGACCTCGGCGACCGGCACCGGCCACGAGGCCACGAGATCTTCCAGCAGCCCGGCCAGCTCACGCCCGTTCTCGGAGATGTGCCGGCCGGTGTTGTAGCGCAGGTACACCGGCGTGTAGCCGAGCTCGATCTCCATCCGGTGCCCGTAGGGGACGTGGCGACCGGCGCCGAGCTTCCACGCCTCATCGGTCTCGCACAGGCCGTGCACGAACACGGCGATCCGGGGCTTGGCGTTGGGGTAGGCCCGGATGAGCGCCGGGCGGGTCAGCTCGAGGTCGCTCCCCCGCCGCCGGACCGTCATCGCCAGCGCGAGCGGGTTGCGCCGACGGAGCAGCGTGTCCCCGAACGCGCCGTTCAGCGCGCTCACCACCACCCGGCCGGCGGGCGTACGCTCGATCGAAGGCGCGTCGGGAGACTGGGCCCGACTGGCGGCGTTGGCGCCGGCGCGCACCACCGTCCGCGTGAGCTCGGTGGCCGCCGAGTAGGCGCTACGGGCGATTTGGTCGTGGGCGAACTTGACCGGCAGGGCGGCCGGGCCGACCCGGCTCCATACTCGCCCGGCGATTCCGGTGTGCAGTTCGTGGATCTGGCGAGCCGCTCCTGCGGCGGCCTCGCCGGCGAGATCGCCTAAGGCGGCGATCTCCTCACGCCGCATTCACGTTCTCCGCCTCAGTCAGCTGGCTGTAGGCCTCGGCGAGGCGCTTGACGCCCTCCTCGATTTCCTTGGGAGTGACCCCGGAGTAGGCAAGCCGGAGGCTCGAGTCGGCCCCGTCGAGCACGAAGTCAGATCCCTTGACGAACTGGACGCCACGCTCGACAGCGGCCTGGAACAGCGCGCCCACGTCGGTCCCGCGCGGCAGATCGACCCACAGGAAGTAGCCGCCGGTCGGCTTGACGAAGCGCGCGTCGGGAAGCTCGCGCTCGAGCGCCTCGCACAGCGTGTTGGCCCGCTCGCGCAGGGCATCGCGCACATTCTCGATCGAGCGCTCGAGTGCGCCCGAGAGGCAGAACTGGTGGACGATCGCTTGCGCGACCATGTTCGGCGAGATGTAGGTGGTGGTGGCGATCTTGACCACCCGGGCGATCACCTCGGCCGGCCCGACCAGGTAGCCCACGCGGATCCCGGGGCACACGGTCTTCGAGAACGAGGACGCGTAAACGACGGTTTCGCCCGGGTCCATCGAGACCATGGTGGGCAGCGGCGCCCCCTCGAAGCGCAGCGCGACATACGGATCGTCCTCGAAGATCGTGAACTCGTGATTGCGAGCGAGCTCGAGCAGCCGGGAGCGCTTCTCGGCCGAGAGCGTGTAGCCCGCGGGGTTCTGGAAGTTCGGGATGATGTGGGCAAGCCGCGGGCTCGCCCCGGCCGCCAGGACCCGCTCGACCGCGGCCACGTCGATTCCGTCGGGCTCGAGCTCGACCATCCGCACGTCGGCGCCCCGGTTGCGCAGCGAGAGCAGTGTCCGGTCGTAGGTGGGGCGCTCGACGATCACCGAGTCCCCGGTCTCCACCAGCGCGTCGAACAGGAATGCGTCGGCCTGCATCGAGCCGTTGGTCACCACGACCTGCTCCGGGGCGACCTGGTGGCGCTCGGCGATCCATTCGCGCAGGGGCGGATAGCCGATCGCGGTGCCGTAGGCGGTCATCCCCCCGGGGTCGGCCTTGAACGCCCGGTCGGCGGCCTCTCGCAGGCCCTCCACGTCGACGATGTCTAGGGACGGTGCCCCACGGGCGAACGAGATCGATTTGGCCATGGGCTTAAGACTACGGACTCGACTGGTCGAGCCGCACCTCGATGATCGCCCGGTCGATGCCCTCGTAGCCCCGGACGGTCACGGCGCGCACGCCGGGAAGGCGCGACACGGCCTGCTCGAACTCGCGCAGGGCTTCGAGGCTTGCGAACGGCGCGGCGGACAGGGTCACGTCGGGCGAGTCGGGCCGGTGACGCGCGGGGCGCCGGACCGGCGCAGGCGGCGAGGCGGACGGGACCAGCATCCGCTCGTATCCGGCCAGCAGCTCGCGCGTCGAGGCGAGCAGGCGGGCCGAGAGCTCGGTGAGCGCCTGGAGCTGTGGGCCATCGCTCGCCGGCGGCGCGGTGGCGACGGCGGCGTCTGGCGTGTTCGGAACGGCGAGGGGCGGCGCGGGCTCGCGGCCAGGCGCCAGCTCGACCTGGATGTCGCGCAGCAGCCTGTCCATCTCCACGAGACGGGCCCCCACAGCGCTCGCTCCTTCGCTCGACACGGGCGGCTCGGAGCCTAACGCTCCGGGCGGCGGCGATCCGCGGCCGAGCGACGGTCAATCAGGCCGTTGCGCCGAGCAGCGAGGCGGCCAGCTCGGCCACCTCGGTCGGGGTGCGGCCGACCCGCACGCCCTTGCTCTCGAGCGCCTCGGCCTTGGCCTTGGCCGTCCCGCGCGAGCCCGACACGATCGCGCCCGCGTGCCCCATGGTCTTGCCGGGCGGCGCGGTGAAGCCGGCGATGTAGGCCACGACCGGCTTGGTGACGTTCTCGGCGATGAAGTCGGCCGCGCGCTCCTCGGCGTCGCCGCCGATCTCGCCGCACATCACGATCAGCTCGGTCTCGGGGTCGTCCTGGAACAGGGCGATGATGTCGATGAAGTCAGACCCGGGCACGGGGTCGCCGCCGATCCCGACGATCGTCGAGTTGCCGAAGCCCTGCTGGGCGATCACGTTGCCGATCTGGTAGGTCAGCGTCCCCGAGCGCGACACCACGCCGACGTTGCCCTCCTTGAAGAAGGCGGCCGGGATGATGCCCACGTTCGCCTTCCCCGGCGACAGGATCCCCGGGCAGTTGGGTCCGATCAGCCGCGCCCGCCCGTTCTTCTTGATCACGTTGAACGCACGCAGCTCGTCGTGGGCGGGGATGCCCTCGGTGATCGCGATGATGAGCTCGACCCCGGCGTCCTCGGCCTCGAGGATCGAGTCGGCCGCGAACCGCGGCGGCACGAAGATCATCGCGGTGTTGGCGCCGGTCTCCCCGACGGCGTCGTGGAATGTGTTGAACACCGGGATGCCCTCGACGTCCTGGCCGCCCTTGCCCGGCGTGACTCCGCCGACCACCTGGGTCCCGTACTCGCGGTTGCGCAGCGAGTGGAAGGTGCCCTCGCGCCCGGTGATCCCGGAGACGACCAGCTTGGTGTTCGTGTCGACCAGGATGCTCATGCCGCCGCCGCCAGTTCGACCACCTTCTGCGCCGCCCCGTCCATCGTCGACTCGGCGAACACGTTCGGGAGGTTCGCCTCGGCCAGCAGCTGACGGCCCTCCACGTCGTTGGTGCCGTCCAGCCGGACGACGAACGGGACCGTCGGATTGATCTGGTTGAACGCCTCGATCAGCCCGCGCGCCACCTCGTCACACCGGGTGATGCCGCCGAAGATGTTGAACAGCACCGCCTTGACGTTCGGGTTGGACAGGATCACCTCGACTGCGCTGGTGATTGCCTCGGCCTTGGACCCGCCGCCGGCGTCCAGGAAGTTGGCCGGCGAGCCACCCGCCTGGGCGACCACGTCGAGCGTCGACATGACCAGGCCGGCGCCGTTGCCGAGGATCCCGATGTTGCCGTCGAGCTTGACGAAGGTCAGGTCGCGCTCCTTGGCCATCCGCTCCTGCGGATCCTCGGCCGAGGGATCGCGCAGCTCGGCGTTGTCGGCGTGGCGGAACAGAGCGTTGTCGTCGAGCGTGACCTTGGCGTCGAGCGCCTTGACGTCGCGCTCCGGGGTGACGATCAGCGGGTTGACCTCGACCAGCGTCGCCTCCTCGGAGACGAACAGCTCATACAGCTTGCTCAGCATCGCGCCGACCGGCCGGACCACGTCGGGGTCGACCGCCGCCTCGAAGGCGAGCCGCCGCCCATGGAACTCCTGGAAGCCGAGCAGCGGGTCGACATGGAGACGGGCGATCGCGTCCGGATCGGAATCGACCACCTCCTCGATGTCCATCCCGCCCTTGGTCGAGAGCATCACGAGCGGCGCCTTGGCCGAGCGGTCGAACACAACCGAGGCGTAGTACTCGGAGGCGATCTCCGATGCCCCCTCGACCCACAGCTCGTGCACGGTCAGGCCCCGGATGTCCATACCGAGGATGGCCTGGGCGTGCTCTCGCGCCTCGTTGTGGTTGTTCGCAAGCTTGATTCCGCCGGCCTTGCCCCGGCCGCCGATCTGTACCTGGGCCTTGATGACGCAGGGATAGCCGATGTCATCGGCCGCCGCGGCGGCCTCGTCGACCGTCTGGGCGTGGCGGCCGGAGGGCACGGGCACGCCGTGACGCGCGAACACTTGCTTTCCCTGGTACTCGAGAAGATCCATGCGCGGCTGGACTGTAGTAGGTCGCGCGCGGAGCCCGTCGAGCGGCGGGGGAAAGACCTGGAAGCGCGGGAGTCTCTCGCCATGGCATTATGGCCGCGCCATGGCGATCCCCAAGGAAATCACCTTCGTCACCTTCGACGTCTACGGAACCCTGATCGACTGGGACACCGGCGTCTACGAGGCATTCAAGCGGGAGGCCGACCGGGACGGGTTCACGATCGAGCGCGAGGAGCTGATCCCGCTGTTCCGCGACGTCCAGAAGCAGATCCAGGCGGGCTCCTATGAGCTCTACGCCGAGGTCCTGCGGCGCACGGCGGTGCAGATCGCCAAGACGCTTGGTTGGCCGCTCGAGCCCTCACGCGCCGGCTTCCTGCCCGATTCGGTTCAGCGCTGGCCCCCGTTCAAGGAGACCAGTTCGGTCCTGGCGAAGATCGCCAAGAAGCACAAGATCGGGCTGATCTCGAACATCGACGACAAGCTGCTGGGTCAGACTCGGCGCCACATCCCGCTCGACTTCGACCTGGTCGTGACCGCCCAGCAGGTCCGCTCCTACAAGCCCGACCCGGCCCACTTCACCGAGTGCGAGCGCCGGATCGGCGGCAAGAAGGGCTGGGTCCACGTGGCCGCCAGCTACTACTACGACGTCGAACCGTGCCTGAAGCGCAAGGTCCCGGTGATCTGGGTCAACCGCGACAAGGAGTCGCTCGAGTCCAACCAGAAGAAGCCCGACGCCGAGGCCAAGGACCTGCGCGACGCGATGAAGCAGCTGGGCATCTCGTGAGGCCAGAAGCCGGATGCGGTTTCCATGCGGGCCCTCAGCGCTCACGCTGACCTGATCGTCTTCATCAGCCGCTTCTGGCAGACGACCTGCACGGCGGTGCGGGCCGGCGAGGAAGGCTTCGTGATCGACTCGCCGGTCTATCCCGACGAGCTGGAGGCGGTTCCGAGCGTGCTTCAGCAGGCGGCGTTCCCGGTCTCCGGGCTCCTCGCCACCCACGCCGACTGGGATCACCTGCTCGGGCGCATCGCCTTCCCGGATGCCTCGCTCGGGTGCGGGGAGAGCACTGCGCGGCGGCTGGCCGCCCAGCCGGGCCAGGCCCACCGGGAGCTGCGCGAGTTCGACGAGGATCACTACGTCGACGACCGTCCGCCGCTGTCACTGGGCGCCGTTCAGACGCTCCCGGTCCCCGGGCGGCTGTCGCTCGGGCCCGACGAGCGCGGGCACGAGCTCGAGCTGCACCCGGCCGAGGGCCACACCCCCGACGGGACCGCGTTCTTCATCCCGTGGCTGAGCGTGCTCGTGTGCGGCGATTACCTCAGTCCCGTGGAGATCCCGTGGATCTCGCCCGGCGGATCCGCCGAGACCTACCTGGCCACCCTCGAGCGCCTAACCGAGCTGGTTGCGCGGGCCGAGACGGTGGTCCCCGGCCACGGACGGCCGCTCTCGCGGGCCGAGGCGCTCAAGGTCCTGGAGGAGGACGCAGCCTACCTGCGGGCGCTCATCTCGAGCGGGGCCGACGCGCCGCTGCCCGACGGACGCCGAACTAGCGCCCAGAAGCGGATCCACGAGCAGAACGTGTCTACTCGCTCGCCGAGCTGATCACGGCCAGCGTGTCGCCGCTGGCCACCGAGGCTCCGACGGCGATCGGCAGCTCGGAGACCACGCCGGCCTTGTGCGCGGTGATCTCGTTCTCCATCTTCATGGCCTCGATCACCGCGACGAGCGCGCCCTCCTCGACCTCGGCGCCCCGCTCGACGGCCACCTTCAGCACGGTGCCCTGAAGCGGCGAAGACAGCGTGTCCCCGCCGCCCCCGCCGCCCCCGCCGCCCGCCGCGGCACGCGCGCTGCGTCGCGGCGCGCGCCGGATGGCCGGCGCACCCGCCTCCGGCGCTGCCGCGGGGGCGGCGCCGTTGACCGCGGCAACGGCCAGCGGCGCCCCGATCACCTTGACGTCGAAGCGCTTGCCCGACACCTCGACCGTGTAGCTCTGCTCGACCGTCTCGCCGTCCTCGCCGCCGTCGGTCTTCTCGACGGGCTTCGGGAACGCCAGCTGCTTGAGCCACTCCCGATCCTCGATCAGGTCGCGGCAGGTCTCGGCGTCGTGCCACTGACGGGTCTGGAGGATGGCCGTATGGAAGGGCAGGAGCGTCTTGAGCCCTTCGATCTGATACTCGCCGAGGGCCCGCACCATCCGCGCGGTGGCCTGCTCGCGATCGACGTCCCACACGATCAGCTTGGCCACCATCGGGTCATACATCGGCGAGATCTCGGAGCCCGCCTCGACGCCCGAGTCGACTCGCACCCCGGGACCCGCAGGCTCGCGGTAGGCGGCGATCACACCCGGCGCGGGGGCGAAGTTCTTCGAGGCGTCCTCGGCGTTGATCCGGCACTCGATCGCGTGGCCGCGGAGCTCGAGCTGGTCCTGGGTGATCGGAAGGGGCTCGCCGGCGGCCACCCGGATGCCTGCCTTGACGATGTCGATCCCGGTCACCATCTCCGTCACGCAGTGCTCGACCTGCACCCGGGTGTTCATCTCCAGGAAGAAGTACTCGCCCTCCTGGAGCAGCCCCTCGATTGTCCCGGCGCCCGTGTAGCCGACCGCCGCGGCGGCATCGGTGGCGATCTTGCCGATCTTCGCGCGGAGCTCCTCGTCGACCGCCGGGGCCGGAGCCTCCTCGATCAGCTTCTGGTGGCGTCGCTGGAGCGAGCAGTCGCGCTCGCCGAGGTGGATCACGTTGCCGTGCGTGTCGGCCAGCACCTGCACCTCGACGTGGCGCGGGTCGGGCAGATAGCGCTCCAGGTACACCGTGGAGTCGCCGAAGAACTTCTCGCCCTCGCGGGCCGCGCCCTCGAACGCGTCCTCCAGCTTGGACTCCTCGAGCGCCACCCGAAAGCCCTTGCCGCCACCGCCGCCGGCCGCCTTGACCGCCACCGGGTAGCCGATCGTCTCCTCGATGACCTTCCGGGCATCTTTCAGGGTGGCCACCGGCTCGGTCGTGCCGGGAACGATCGGCACGCCGGCCTTGGCCATCAGCTCGCGTGCCCGGGTCTTCGAGCCCATCGCCTCGATCGCCGAGACGGGCGGCCCGATGAAGGTGATCCCGGCCTCCTCGAGCGCCGCGGCGAAGGCGGCGTTCTCGGCCAGGAAGCCGTACCCCGGGTGGACCGCCTCGGCCCCCGAGCGCTTGACCGCGTCGATCAGCTTGTCGATCACCAGGTAGCTCTCGTTGGCCGGCCCGGGCCCGAGCAGGTACGCCTCGTCGGCGCGCTTGACGTGCACGGCGTCGCGGTCGAGCTCGGAATAGACCGCCACGGTGGCGATCCCGAGCTCCTCGCAAGCGCGCATGATGCGGACCGCGATCTCGCCGCGGTTGGCGATCAGGACCTTCGAGAACATGCGGCGCGGGACTTTAGCGGGCGTACGATTAGGACAGATGAGCCAGCGAGAGGCCATTCTCGACCCGACCGGCGTGGCCCACGCCCCGCGTTCAGCGTCGCTGGCTCCGCGGGTCGGCGCGCTCAGCGGGCTGCGCCTGGGCCTGCTCGACAACACCAAGGCCAACGCGGCGTGCGTGCTGGAGACGGTTGCCGAACAACTCCGCGCTCAGCATCACGTCGGCGCGGTGAGCACGTACACCAAGTCGTATTTCGGCACCCCGGTCGAGGAAGACCGGGCCCAGGAGATCGCCCAGAGCTGCGATGCCGTGATCGCCGGGGTCGGTGACTGAGGCTCGTGCTCGGCGGCCAGTTTGGCCGACGGAATCGTGCTCGAGCGGGCCGGAGTGCCGGCGGTGTCGATCTGCACCGACGCGTTCGTGATCCCGGCCCGGGCGATGGCGGATGTGTTGGGCCATCCCGGTTTCCGGTTCGTGACCATCCCCCACCCGATCGCCAGCCTCGGCCCGGCCGAGATCGAGGCCAGCGTACGTCCGGTCATCGACGAAGTGGTCCGGATCCTCACCGAAGGATGACCGCCGCGCCTGAGCTGCCCGTCGTCGACATCGACGAGATCCGCCGGGTCATGGAGGACTACTTCGAGCGCGGCTGGACGGACGGGTTGCCGGTCATGCCAGTCACCGACTCGATCCTCGCCGAGTTCCTCGCGCAGACTCAGCGGGACCCCGAAGGGGTGCTGCTGGCAATGCCCCATCTGAACCGCGCGTGCACGGTGCGCCTGGCCGCGATCAACGCCGCGATGGCCGGCTGCCGGCCCGAGTACTTCCCGGTCGTGCTGGCGGCCTGGTCCGCTCTGAAGGACGAGAACTACGTGACCCGCGGCATCTGGCAGAGCACCACCGGGACGGCGCCGATGCTGCTGGTCAACGGCCCGGTGCGCGAGCGAATCGGCCTGAACAGCAAGGGCAACGTGTTCGGGTCCGGCTTCCGGGCCAACGCCACGATCGGACGGGCGATCCGCCTGACCGCGATCAACGCATTCGGCCTGCGCCCGGGCGAGCTCGACCAGGCGACCCAGGGCAATCCGGCCAAGTACACGGCGTGCGTCGCCGAGAACGAGGAGGACTCGCCGTGGCCGGCATTCCACGTCGAGCACGGGTTCGAGGCCGCGGCGAGCACCGTGACGGCTATGACCATGCGCTCCGTGGCCCATATCGAGGCGCGGCACACCACGCTGCCCGAGCAGCTGGCCACCGACCTGGCCGGGACGATCGCGCGCACCGGCGCGCTCATCCACGAAACGATCAGTGCGTGCATCACACTCGGGCCCGAGCACGCGCACCTGCTGGCCCGGGCGGGCTGGAGCAAGGACGACCTGCGGCGCTTCGTGTTCGAGCACGCGGTGAACACGCGCGAAGGGCTGGCCGCCGCGGGCAAGGACGCGGTGTCGGGCAAGACGCGCTGGCGCCTGTCCTCGCAGCATGCCGAGTCCGTACCCGACAGCACGCCCGACGCGGACGTGGTCAGGGTGCTGGGCTCAGAGCAGGCCGTGCAGATCGTGGTGGCGGGTGCTCACAACGCCGGCGTCTCGGCGGTGATCGAGACCTTCGGCCCGCGCGGCGGCCCGCCGGCCATCGCCGAGGTCAAGTAGGCGCCCTGGCTGGCGAAGCTCGGCGTGGAGCGCCTCGAGGTTGACATCGGCCACGGGAACGTCATCGGACGCCGCCAGCGCGGCGGCCACGCCGGCCGCCTGCCCGGTCAGCCAGCACTGGGGAATCTCGCGCATGAACGCCTGGGTCTGCGGGTCGCAGGACATGTGACGACCCGGGGCGAGCAGGTTGTCGAGGTCGCGGGCGACGAGCGCGCGATAGGGCACCGACACGTTGGCGAACTTCTGCGAGGGCGAGGGCGAGACGCCCACCTCGTCCTCGAACACCGTCCCGGCCCGCCAGTCGTCGATGGTCAGCTTGTGGCGGCCGACCAGGCGGCGGGTGTGCCGGACGCCGATCTGCGGGGCTGAGAGCATCAGCCAGGCGTGCTCGAACCCGGGAGCGTGGCGGCGGAAGTAGTCGAGGTGGGCGACCATGCGCCGGCGGGATTCGACCTCCACGCGGGTCAGGTCGGTGACGTCGACTCCGCTGTAGCCGGTCAGCCGCGGACCCAGGAACAGCGCCATCTCGTTGCGCCAGGAGACGACCGGCCGCTCGACGTAGGCGAGCTCGTCGCCCGCGTCCTGCATGAGCTGCCGGTGAGCGGCCGGATCTTCGCGCTTGAAGGCGAGCCAGCGGGCGAAGTCGACGCCGGCCCACAGCCACCCGGTGTTCAGGCAGTGGGCGATGCCGCCCCCGCCGGTCTTGGCGTCGGCTTCGAACTCGAGTCCGGCGCGCGCGCACAGATCGAGGTCGCCGGTGGCGTCAATGACCACGTCGGCCAGGATGGCCCGGCGCCCCTCCTTGCTCTCGAACGCCACGCCGCGGACGACCCGTCCCTCGAGCAGCGGCTCGGCCACCCACGAGTGGAGCAGGAATTCACTCCGGCCTCGATCAGCATCTCCTGCGAGACGTACTTGAGCCGCTCGGGGTCGATCATCGGCGAGCGCGTGACCGTGTCGCGGAACGCGCCCTGGCGCTCGCGCCAGTGAGCCACCGGCTCGGCCTCGGTCGATCCCCACAGTTCGCGCGGGGCGCCCGCCACCGCACCCGCCGGGAGCCGATCGAGGATCTCGGCGCCGATTCCGTCGATCACCAGCCGCCCGGACCAGTCGGTCATGCGGTCGATCCAGATCACCAGGCCGCCGGTGGACAGGCCGCCCAGGTGGTTGTAGCGCTCGACCAGTAGGACCTCGGAGGCGCCCGCGCGCCGCGCGGCCAAGGCCGCCGCGAACCCGGCCGGTCCGCCGCCCACGACGAGCACGTTCGTCACCGCATGGACCGGTGTCTCGCGGGCGGGTTCTGTGACCGTCCGCGGCTGCGACGGTGGCGCGGGAGTGAAGGAGTCCTCCAGCGCGGCGTCCGTGGACATCGACGCCATGCCCTGGTGGTAGCTCTCCTCCTCAGCCCCGTTTCCGGGACGCTCGCTCATCGCCTCATCATCCCAGGCGGGCAGGCAGGCCGCGTGCGCCGCGGAAGACCGACCCGCGGCGGCCCGGCGGCCGGTGGCCGGTGGCGCGGGTGAGCCGGCGAGATGAACGAGTTGGTCCGAGGTCGCGTGAGGGAAGGTCATAACCCCGCACTCGGCGCGGCGCGTCAGCCGAGAGCGGACTTGTGACCCGTATATGGCTCAGAATCCGCGCTCGGCTCCGGCGGGCGGTCGAGTGCGGGCTTATGAGCCCCCGGGCGAGCATCGGTCAGCTGGTGCGCGGTCGAGGTCACCGCGGAAAGATGACGGCCAGACTACTCGGCGGCGAAGGCCCACCGCGCCTGCGCGGCGATCTTGCTCGCCCGTTCGCGGTTTTCCTCGACGCGCGCGACGGTCTCGGCCAGCGACCTCCGGCCGCAGCAGAACGCCCAGCAGTCCAGCATCAGCGGCCGGCCGCCGATGGCGCCTTCGAGCCGGTCCAGCTCCCCGGGCTCCGGCGAGATCCGCTTCCGGTACCGCGAGACCGCGAGATCCACCAACCGAGGGTGGTACGCCGCGACTGCCCGCAGCAGGAAGCCGAGCGACCACAGCCGGGGGCCGCGGCCGGCGCCGGTCCAATCGACGATCACCAGCCCCTCGTCCGCCGTCGGGATGGCGTTGGCGGGGACGAAATCGGGATGGACGAACGCGTGAGGCAGGTCGTGGCAGTCGTCGGCCCGCTCGACCGCCTCGCGGAGCCGGTCGAACATCGCGAGCTGCCGGGCCGGTACCCCAGCGACGGCCTCGTCGAGCATGTCCGCGCCGGCGGCGATCTCCTCGCGCGGGGCACCGGTGATCGAGAGGTGGTGCCAGGCTCCGCCGGAGCGGAATCGGGACCCCGGCCGGGAGTGAAGCGCTCCCAGCATCGCGCCGAGTAGCGCCGCCGACCGGCCCGGCTTGAGCGGCGCAGCCGGCGCGACGAACTCGGTCACCAGCACGGTCTGGTCCTCCCAGCGGGACACCGGCTCGCCGTCCGAGCACCGCTCCGCCGGAAAGCCGGCTTGCTCCAGGGCCCGCAGCAGCTCGGCCTCGGCCTCGACGTCGGCCACCGCCCGCTCGGCAGGAAACACACGTGCGACCGATGACGGTCCGTCGCGCCGGTCGACCCTGAACACACTCGCGTCCAGTTCGACCACCCCCTCCACTGCGATCCCGTACCGGTCCTGGAGGTGCCGACCGACCTCCGGCCGAGGGTCCAGCCGTTCCGCGCTACTGGGCGCTGAGCACCATGCCCGCCGCCACCGTGTCGTTCGACGCCTCGTCTATCAGGATGAAGCTGCCGGTGGTGCGGTTGCGGGAATAGGGGTCGACGATCAGCGGCGACCCGGTGCGAATCCGGACCCGGCCGATCTCGTTGAGGGCGAGCTGGTCGGCGGGTTCATGCCCCAGCGCGTTGACGTCCACCCGGTAGTCGAGCGCCTCGATTCGGGCCCGGGTCGTTCGCGTGGTGTGCTTGATGACCAGTCGAGCGCCAGGCCGCAGCGGGGTCTGGCCCATCCAGCAAACCATCGCCTCGAGCTCGCGGGCAGCGGCCGGGGGATCGTCGGGCTCGACGAGCATGTCCCCGCGCGAGATGTCGATCTCGTCGGCCACCCGGACGGTGACCGACATGGCGGGGAAGGCCGTTTCGACCGGGCCCGAGAACGTTTCGATCGCGGCGATCTCGGTGCGCTGGCCACTGGGCAGCACCATCACCTGGTCGCCGGGATGCAGCACGCCGCCGGCCACCTGCCCGGCGTAGCCGCGGTAGTCGTGGTGCTCGTCGCTGTTCGGCCGGATCACCCACTGCACGGGGAAGCGGATGTCGGTCAGGTTGCGATCCGGCGCGATTACCACGTGCTCGAGGTGGTAGAGCAGCGGGGGACCGTCATACCAGGCCATCTGTAGCGAGCGCTCGACCACGTTGTCGCCGTGCAGGGCCGAGATCGGGATGAAGGTGATGTCGGCGATGTCCAGACGCGCGGTCCAGTCGGTCAGCTCCTCGACGATCTGCTCGAACACAGCCTCGTCGTAGGCGACCAGGTCCATCTTGTTCACGCACACCACCAGGTGCGGGATGCGCAGCAGCGAGGCGATGTAGGCGTGGCGACGGGTCTGCTCGATCACGCCCTTGCGCGCGTCGACCAGGATGATCGACAGATCCGCGGTCGAGGCGCCGGTGACCATGTTGCGGGTGTATTGCTCGTGCCCGGGCGTGTCGGCGATCACGAACTTGCGCCGGGGCGTCTGGAAGTAGCGATAGGCGACGTCGATCGTGATCCCCTGCTCGCGCTCGGCGCGCAACCCGTCGGTCAGCAGCGCCAGGTTCACGTAGCCGTCGCCGCGCCGCTCGGAGGTCCGGATCACGTGCTCGAGCTGATCCTCGAGGATGGACTTGGAGTCGTGCAGCAGCCTCCCGATCAGGGTCGACTTGCCGTCGTCGACCGAGCCGGCGGTGGCGAAGCGAAGCAGCTCGCTGGTGCGGGTACGCAACGCGTGCCCGTTGGTGGCAGCACCCGGGGTCATCAAGCATTCCTCTAGAAATAGCCCTCGCGCTTGCGATCCTCCATCGCCGCCTCGGTGACGCGGTCGTCGGCGCGGGTCTCGCCGCGTTCGGTCACCCGGGTCGCGGCGATTTCGGAGACCACGTCGGGGAGGGTGGTGGCGATCGAGCGCACCGCGCCCGTGCACGTCATGTCGCCCACGGTGCGGTACCGGACCGACGCCTCGAACGGCGTCTCGCCCTCGATCAGCTGCACGTGGGGACTGAGCGCGTAGAGCATGCCGTCGCGCTCAAACACCTCGCGCGTGTGGGCGAAATAGATCGACGGCACCTCGAGCCGCTCCTGAGCGATGTACTGCCACACGTCGAGCTCGGTCCAGTTCGAGAGCGGGAACACCCGGACGTGCTCGCCCTTGCGGATCCGGCCGTTGTACAGCGACCAGATCTCGGGACGCTGGCGCTTGGGCTCCCATTGGCCAAAGTCATCGCGGAACGAAAACACGCGCTCCTTGGCCCGGGCGCGCTCTTCGTCGCGCCGGGCGCCGCCGAACGCCGCATCGAAGCCGTGCTCGGCGATCGCGTCGAGCAGCGTCACGATCTGGAGGCGGTTACGCGAGGCGCGCGGGCCGGTCTCCTCGGCTACCCGGCCATTGTCGATCGACTCCTGCACGCTGGCCACGATCAGCCGCTCGCCCAGCGACTCGATCAGCCGGTCGCGGAACTCGAGCACCTCGGGGAAGTTGTGCCCGGTGTCAACGTGCATGATCGGGAACGGGAAGCGCCCGGGGCGGAATGCCTTCTCGGCCAGCCGCAGGAGCACCAGCGAGTCCTTGCCGCCGCTGAACAGCAGCACCGGTCGCTCGAACTCGGCCGCCACCTCGCGGAAGATGTGGATCGACTCGGCCTCGAGAGTCTCGAGATGCGACAGCTCGTAATGCAGCGGGTTCATTCGTGGATCCCGCACTCGGTTTTGTCGAGCCCGGCCCACCGTCCCTCGCGGCCTGACCCCGGGCGGGTGCACGGCTCGCAGCCGATCGAGGCGTAGCCCTGGTCATGCAACGGGTGGTAGGGAAGCTCGTGGTCGAAGATGTAGCGCCACAGGTCCTTCTCCGCCCAATCGGCGAGCGGATTGACCTTCCAGATCCCCCGCCGGTCGTCGTACTCGAGCTTGGCGGCAGCGGCCCGCGTGGGGGCCTGCTCGCGTCGGATGCCGGTGACCCAGGCATCGAGGTCCTGAAGCGCGCGCTCGAGCGCATCGACCTTGGCCTCGCCGCAGCACCGTGTCATCGTCCACGGCTCGTCCGGGCTGCGGGCATCGATGACCTCGATGCTCACGCCGAAGCGCTCCTCGAACCGCTTCCAGGTCTGGAGCGTCTCGGGGAACAGCACTCCGGTGTCGATCATGAACACCCGAGCATCGGGCTCGATCTCGGCGAGCATGTGCAGCAGCACCGACTCCTCCTTCTGGAAGGAGCAGGCCATCTTGAGCCGGGGATGGAACCGCTCCACGGCATAGGCGAGCACCTCCTGGGCGGAGACGGTCTCCAGATCGGGGATCGCGACGCTCATGCGGTCACACCGCGCACTCGCCCTCGCCGCGAATGACCTCGAACGGCGAGCTCTTGGTCCAGTCGACGAAGTAGTTCATGTTCTCCAGGCTGAACTCGATCGGCATCGTGAGGTCCTTGACCTGAGCCTCGAACTCCTGTGGGCCCACGCGGTCCACAAAAGCGTTGAATTCCTCACCGTCCTGCCGCTCAGATTCGTAGAAGCGTACCCATCGCTGGACCGCCTCAGGCACGCGCTTGGCCGGGAGTCGCGCCTTGAGGCGCTGACCGTAGCGCACGTCGCCACCCTCGTAGGCGCCGCCGACGTGTGGGATGTAGGCCGGGATGGTGTGATCGCCGACCTTGATCGAGGCCCCGTAGAACCCGATGTTCGCGATGTGGTGCTGGCCGCAGCCGTTCGGGCACCCGCTCATCTTGATGTGGATCCGGCGGGTCAGCGCGTCGCCGATTTTCATCTCCAGGAGCTGGTCCTGGATGGCCTGGTTGAGCCCCATCGAGCTGGTGATCCCGAGCTTGCATGAATCCGTGCCCGGGCAGCTGACCACGTCGGTGATCTCATCGGCGCCGGCGTCGTTCAGCCCCAGCTCGCCGAGCGCCCGCCACACGTCGTAGACCGACTCGTCGCGGACCCAGCGGAGGATCAGGTTCTGGTGGACGGTGGTTCGGGCCGCGCCACCCGTGTATTCGCGCATGATGTTCGCCAGGCCACGCATCTGGTCGGGCGTCAGATCCCCGCGGGTCACCTTGACCTCGACGGTCGAGAATCCGGACTGGCGCTGACGCTGGACGTTGGTCTGCACGAAGTGCGTGAACTGGCGGTTGTCGCCGTTGGGCGTGGCGAAGGAGTGCGGCTTGGCCGGCGCGTTGGCCTCTTCGTCGTGCTCGAACAGGATCCTGTCGATGCTGAAGTCGCGCTCCTCGACCCACGCGCCGGCGAGCTCCTCCTCGACCATTTCGCGGAACGCGTCGATCCCGATCTTGTCGACCAGGACCTTGATCCGAGCCCGGGCCCGGTTGGGCCGCAGCCAGTCGGTCCGGTCGAAGATCCGCACCACCGCCTCGGCGACCTTCAGGTAGTCGCCGTTGTCGAGCTCGACGAACTCGTACAGCGTCGGGGCCAGGCGCGGCATGATCGAGGTCCCGCCGCCGACCACCACCGCGGCGCCACGTACCCCGTCCTCGTTGATCCGGGGCAGAAAGGCCAGGTCGTGGATCTTGGCGATCGTGTTGTCGCCGGCGGTCGACGCGAACGCGGTCTTGAACTTGCGGGGCATGTTCTGCGTCGTGGGGTGGCGCACGAAATACCGCACGTAGGCGCCGGCGTACGGGGTGATGTCGAACAGCTCGCCCTCGAGCGTGCCGGCGCGGGGATCGCCGGTCACGTTGCGCATCGTGTTCCCGCACCCCTCGCGGCTGGACAGGCCGGCGTCGCCGAGCTCGCGGATCAAAGCGGCCGCATCGGGCAGCGGCACGTGGTGCATCTGGATGTTCTGGCGCGTGGTGATGTGACCCTTGCGCAGCGGTACGTACTTCTCGATCCCGTCCGCGAACGCATCGAGCTGCTCGGGCGTGATCCCGCCGAGCGGGAGCTTGACCCGCACCATCTGAACGTCGGGCTGGCGCTGGCCGTACACGCCCTGCTTCAGGCGGAACTTGGTGAATGTCTCGCCGTCGAGCTCACCAGTCAGGTATCGCGTGGATTCGGTGTCGAAGTCGTCGAACTCGCGTTCGAGGATCGGGATGATGTGCCCGGGAACGTTCTCGAGCACCTCAGGATTCTCGAGTGATCCGGTGCGTGCGCTGTGCATCGGTCTTCCTTCCGGGTCGCGGGGGACCACGGAATGTACCAAAAGGCAATCGGCGTTCATGTATTTGCCGCCGGAGCGGGGGTTTTGCCGGTGGGGATCGACTGCGGGCGCGCGCAGGCGGCGCCGCGACGGTGGGGGCAACCGCCGCGGCAGCCTACGCGCTCTTCAGCCGGCGCCTACCGGAGAACCGGCATCGGCTTTGGGGGCTGAGCGATGCCGATCATGGATGTCGCTGCGGCGAGCGCGAGCATGGGCGCGGCGAAGGGTCGCCGTCGCGCGAGCAGCCTCGACCGAGGCAGCGTGACGGGTAGTGCGCCCCGCCTCCAAGCACGACAAAAATGACCCCACATGGTTGCGCCCCCAGGCACTCTGGACCGGCGGGACCCGCCGGTTTACCCACCCACCAACGCGCTGGACGCTCGCATACGCGTCGGTCCCTGTCAAGCGAGCGTGCAGAAAAGGAGCGTTTGCGTCAGGCCCACGGCGGCGAATCGCCCGGAGCGCGATTGACACCCTCGCCCAGCGCCGCGCGCTGCCACGGGTTGGCGCGAGGCGCAGGGGCCGCGGGCGGTGGCGCGGTCTCACGCATGAACCGCGTAAGCGCGGCGACGACCGCGGCGGCTTCCTCCTCGGAGGCGGTGGGCGCGACGATGGTGAGCCTCGGCCGGCGGTTCATATTGGTGGGTCAGCGTATCGTCCCGCGTCGTGCCCGAGCTCCCCGTGCTTGACCACGACGCGGTGCTGCAGGCGGTCTCGCCGAGCGTCGCGATCGAGCGCGTGCGCGAAGGGCTGCTGCGCTTCCACGCCGGCGAGTGGGAGATGCCGCCGAAGGTCTACCTCGAGAGCCCCCCGTACGGCGACTTCCGCGCCATGCCGGCCCGCGGGGACGGGCTGGCCCTACTCAAATGGGTGACCTCGTTTCCGGGTAACCCCGCGCGCGGGCTGCCGACGGTGACCGGGGTCATCTGCCTGTCGAGCGCCGAGACCGGAGAGCCGCTGATGCTGCTCGACGCCCGCTCGGTGACCGCGCTGCGAACCGGAGCGGTGGCGGCCGTGGCGGCCTCGGCATTGGCTCGTCCGGACGCGCGCACCGTGGGCGTGGTGGGCTGCGGGCTGCACGGCGCGTGGGCCGCGCGCTGCCTGGCCGCGGCCGGCTACGGCGAGGGCGTCTGCCACGACCCCCGGCTGGCCGTGGCTTCGGCGCTGGCAGACGAGCTGGGATGGCGAACCGGGACTCTGGCCGAGGCGCTCGCGTGCGATGTGGTGTGCTGCGTCACCCCGGGCCACGAGCCGGTCGTCGACGTGGGGAGCCTGCACGCCGGCCTGCATCTGAACATGCTCGGAGCCGATGGACCGGGGAAGGCGGAGGCCACGACGGGCGCAGTCGCCTCGTGCGTGCTGTTCTGCGACGAGTGGGCGCAGGCCTCGCACGGTGGCGAGCTGACCGGCGCGGTGCAGGCGGGCTTGGTTAAGCGCGAGCAGGTGACCGAGCTCGGCGCGGTGTTGGCCGGCGACGCGCCCGGTCGCCCGGGGCCCGAGGCCGTCACGCTGTTCGACTCCACGGGGTTGGCAATCCAAGACCTGGCCGTGGCGTCGGCTGCGTTCGTCGCATGGGAGGACAACCGGGTGCGTGCCCAAACCGTCCGGCTTTAGGGGGCGCTGGTCGAGAAACGCAAATATGCCTTGCGTTTCTCGACCAGGGCTTCCCCTAGAGCGGGATGTTGCCGTGCTTGCGCCGGGGCCCCGGCTGGCGCTTGTTCTGCAGGGTCTCGAGCGCGGTGATGATCTTGGGCCGCGTCTCGTGCGGGACGATCACGTCGTCGATGTAGCCCCGCTCGGCGGCCACGTAGGGGTTGGCGAAGTGCGCCTTGTAGTCGTTGATCAGCTTCTCGCGACGGGTGTCGGGCGTCGGTGAGGAAGCGATGTCGCGGCGGTAGATGATGTTGACCGCGCCCTCCGGCCCCATCACCGCCACCTCGGCGCTCGGCCAGGCGAAGTTGAAGTCGGCCAGCATGTGCTTTGAGGCCATGACGTCGTAGGCCCCGCCGTAGGCCTTGCGGGTGATGATCGTGATCTTGGGGACGGTCGCCTCGGTGTAGGCGTAGAGCAGCTTCGCCCCGTGGCGGATGATCCCGCCGAACTCCTGAGCCGTGCCCGGGAGGAAGCCGGGGACGTCGCAGAACGTGATCAGTGGAATGTTGAACGCGTCGCAGGTGCGCACGAAGCGGGCGCCCTTCACCGACGAGTCGATGTCGAGCACGCCGGCCAACTGGTTGGGCTGGTTGCCGACCACGCCCACGGTGCAGCCGTTCAGCCGCGCGAAGCCGCAGATCAGGTTGCGCGCGTAGTGCTCGTGGACCTCGAAGAACTCGCCGTCGTCGACCACCAGCCGGACCACGTCGCGCATGTCGTAGGGCTTGTTGGAGCTGTCGGGGACGATGTGGTCAAGCTCCTCGTCCATCCGCAGCGGATCGTCGGTGGGCTGGACCCGGGGTGGCGTCTCCAGGTTGTTCTGGGGGAGGAAGCTCAGGAGGTACCGGGTGTCCTCCAGGCAGGCGTCCTCGTCGTCAGAGGCGAAGTGGGCCACGCCGGACTTGGAGTTGTGCGACATCGCCCCGCCGAGCGACTCGAAGTCGACCTCCTCCCCGGTGACCGTCTTGATCACGTCGGGGCCGGTGATGAACATGTGCGAGGTCTCCTTGACCATGAAGATGAAGTCGGTCATGGCCGGGGAATAGACCGCGCCGCCCGCGCATGGGCCCATGATCAGGCTGATCTGGGGGATCACGCCGCTGCACATCACGTTGCGGACGAACACGTCGCCGTAGGCGCCGAGCGAGACGACGCCCTCCTGGATCCGCGCCCCGCCGGAGTCGTTGATCCCGATCACCGGACAGCCGATCTTGGCCGCCAGATCCATGATCTTGCACATCTTCTCGCCCATGACCTCGCCCAGCGACCCGCCGAACACCGTGAAGTCCTGGCTGAACACGCACACCCGACGGCCGTCGATCGTGCCGTGGCCGGTGACCACCGCGTCGCCGTAGGGGCGGTTCTTCTGCATGTCGAACTCGTGCGTGCGGTGGCGCACGAACACGTCGAGCTCCTGAAAGGAGCCGGGGTCGAGGAGCTTCTCGATCCGCTCACGGGCCGTGTACTTGCCGCGCTCGTGCTGCTTGGCCACGGCGGCCTCGGAGCCGGCGTGGATCGCCTCGTGCCGAAGCTCCGTTAGCTGGTCGAGCTTCTCGGTGTAGGTCTCGGGGGCTTTGTCTCGCATGGGGGCGGCGAGTTTAGGTTGTCTCGCCACTGCAAGATGCGATACAACTTCGCAAACTTGCAGGAATCGGTGCCTCGGCGCCGACGCCGTACGACATAGAAGCCGAATCGCCGGACCATCCGTGGCCGGCGAACGGAGGACCCAAAGCGATCCCGGTTTCACTGGGGGCGCGGGGGCGAATCGCCGCCACTGAGCGGCGTAGCGCAATGCGCGAGCCCGTCAGCTAACTCCGCAGGCTCACGAAGAAGGAGGAGTTGGTGGACACAGCACGTGACCTCGCCTGCCCTGCGCTGTGGCAGGAGTCGCTCGAGCGCTCCCTCGCGCGACGGGGCCGACCGACCCGTAGCTCGCTCGAGCTGTCCCATCTGCGCGCCGAGCGTGATCTGTCGCGGCCCGACCTCCTCCGGGAATCGCTCATGTATTCGCAGCTGCGCCGTTCCGCCGTGAATCGGCGACCCTCGATGGCGGTGCCCGGCGCCGGCGGCATCTCAGCCCTGGCGCTGCTCGCCGCGACCACGCTGCCCGGCGTCCTGGGCGGCGGCCGCGCCAGCGGGCACGGGGTGGCCGGCCACCAGGTCGACGTGAGCGACGCACGCCTGGCCAAGTCGCCCGTGGCGGGACTAGCCGCCGACCCCAGCCTGGCGGCCAACGCCAAGACCACCGCCACCGCCGCCACCCCGACCGAGTCGGCGCCCGCCTTGGCCGCCGCGGCCACTCCGCGCGCCCCGGCCGAGCCCTCGCACGTCGCAGCCACCCGGACGGTGGCGCCAGTGCACAAATCTGCCCCCAGTGCCTCGGCGACGCGCCCCGCGCCGAGGCACGCCCAGCTGGCCCATTTCGCCGCCGATCATGGTGCCAGCAAGCCCGTCGCCCATGCGCTGAGCGGAGGAGCTGCGCCTGCCGCGCCCAAGCTCGTTGCCGCCGCGCCTCGGGTGCCCGCGGAACCCCAGCCCATCGGGCACCCGAGCACGGGCGGCGGCGCAGTCCAGGACGCCGATCACACGCAGACGCCGATCCATTCGACGACGAGGCATTCCGGTGGAACGCCGACGGTCGCGACCAGCCAGCCGAAGCCAGTCAGGACAACCCACCCGAAGCCGGTCGCGGCCACCCAGCCGAAGCCGGTCACGGCCACGCATCCCGTGAGCACGGCCAAGCCGGCGCCCAAGACGCCGGCGCCCGCCGCACCAGCGCCCGGGCCGGCCGGTCACTACGTCAACCCCCTGGCCGACGCCAACCTGACCCCCGAGCGGATCGACCAGGGCGTCGATTACTCGGGTTCGGGCACGCTCGGCGCACTCGGCAACGGCAAGGTGACCTACGTCGGCACGAGCGGCACGGGGTGGCCCGGCGCGTTCGTCGAGTACCAGCTGACCGACGGCGCCGACGCCGGCCGGTACGTGTACTACGCCGAGAGCATCAGCCCGGCGGCCGGCCTGCACGTCGGTCAGACTTTGCGGGCGGGACAGCCGATCGCCTCGATCCACGGCGGGATCGAGATCGGCTGGGGCTCGGGAGTCGGAAGCCAGCCGGCAGCCCAGGCCGACGGTCAGTGGTCCGGTGGCAGCGACGCCGGTAATCACGCCTCGCCGGACGGCAAGAGCTTCTCCGCCCTGGTCGCGCAGCTGGGCGGACCCCCGGGGAAGGTCGAAGGCTAAGAGTCCCGATCTAAGCCCGCGAGTACGGGCGGTGATGGGCCTGGCCGAGGCTGTCGAGAGCCGCGGCCAGGGCGGCCTCGGTCTCGGACGCCTCTGAGGTGGGTGCCTCGGTGGCGGCCGGAGGTGCCTCGGGTTCCGGCTCAGGCGGATCGTGGGCGGGCGGAGCAGGCTCGGGCACAGCT
Source organism: uncultured Solirubrobacterales bacterium (assembly GCA_963834675.1). Lineage (GTDB taxonomy): Bacteria > Actinomycetota > Thermoleophilia > Solirubrobacterales > Solirubrobacteraceae > Palsa-465. The sequence goes on along the minus strand of CAWICS010000002.1, from coordinate 160,302 downwards.
AAGCGCTCACCACGCCAGTAGGCCCTGAGGCGGGCGAAGCGCCGCTTGCGTTCCGCTGGCGTCGACTCTTGCGCCGGAGTTTCGATGACCGCCGGGTCTGGCCGCGCCGGCGGCGGGGGCGCTTCACCTTCCGCGCCCTCTGCCATAGCGGTGAGGACCACTTTGGTCCCCCACCCGGCGGGCTCGATCCGCACCGTGCCGCGTGCGCGCTCGCCCTCCCAGGCGACGGCGGTCTCGGGCTCGAGCCGGGTGATCCGGATCTCTCCGAACCCGTCGAGATGGCGGGCCAGCGAAGCGGCATCGCTGCATTCGGCCCACAACTCGGGTGGCGACTTGACCAGGGTTCGGCTTGCCTGGAGCTCTGTCATGGGTGGTGGTTTCGCCCGCGCCAACGGGACTCCTCTAACGTGACCAGAGATGCAACAGACGCGACAACTGGGAGCCTCGGGACCGAGCGTTTCAGCCGTCGGCCTGGGCTGCATGGGCATGTCCGGCATGTACGGGGTGGCCGATCGGGAGGAGAGCATCGCCACGATCCACGCGGCCTTGGACGCCGGCGTGACCCTGCTTGACACCGGCGACTTCTACGGCATGGGCCACAACGAGATGCTGATTGCCGAGGCGCTGGCCGGCCGGGACCGCGATCAAGTCGCGATCAGCGTGAAGTTCGGCGCCCAGCGCGGCCCGGACGCGAGTTGGCTGGGCTACGACGCCAGCCCGGCCGCGGTGAAGACGGCATGCGCCTACTCGCTGCAGCGGCTGCGCACCGACCACATCGACATCTACCGACCGGCCAGGCTCGACCACAACGTCCCGATCGAGGAGACCGTGGGCGCGATCGCGGACCTCGTGCAGGCGGGCTACGTGCGCGACGTCGGCCTGTCGGAGGTGGGAGCAGAGACGATCCGCCGAGCCGCCGCGGTCCATCCGGTCAGCGATCTGCAGATCGAGTACTCGCTGATCTCACGCGGTATCGAGCGCTCGATCCTGCCCGCCTGCCGCGAGCTCGGGATCGGGATTACGGCCTACGGCGTGCTCTCGCGCGGGCTGATCAGCGGGCACTACCGGGCAGACGCCCAGCCCCAGGGCGGCGACATCCGGGGCCGGATGCCCCGCTTTCAGGGCGAGAACCTCCAGCACAACCTGGCCCTGGTCGACGAGCTACGGGCGATCGCCGAGGCCAAGGCGGCGACCGTGGCCCAGGTCGCGTTCGCCTGGGCGCTCTCGCGCGGAGAGGACATCGTCCCGCTGATCGGCGCCCGTCGGCGCGACCAGCTCAGCGAGGCACTCGGAGCGCTTGAGGTCGAGCTCACGCCCGAGGACCTCGAGCGGATAGAGCAGGCCATCCCGCCCGAGGCGGCGGCCGGCGACCGTTACGGCGCGCCCCAGATGGCCGACCTCGACAGCGAACGCAGCTAGCCGGACCTACGATCCCTTGGAGACGACCAGTTCGATCTTGGCCCCGGCTGCCAGGTGGCGGCCGGCATGCGGGGTGGTGCTCATCACGCGACCGCGGGCAAGCTTATGCGAGCTCACGTGCTTGACCTTGCCGACCTTGCAGTGGGCCTTGCGCAGGGCCGTCTCGGCCGCGTGCAACTTCATGCCCTTGACCCGGGGGACCCGACACTTGGGGACGGGCGGGGGCGGCGGCGTGGGCGTGGGCGGCGGCGCCGGCGGCTGGTAGACGACGGTCTCCTGGGCCTGCGTGGTGGCCCCGGCGCGGTCGGTCGCCACCGCGGTGATCGTGTTCGCTCCCTGATTCAGGGGCACCTGCGTGCTCCAGGTTCCGTCGGACGCCACCGGGACCGTCTGACCGCCCACGACGAGCGAGGTGATGCCTGAGCCGGCGACGGCGGTGCCGGTCAGCGTGACGTTGGCCGTCGGCACGATGGTGCCGTCGGCAGGCGAGGCGATCTGCACAGCGGCCGGCTGGAAGCGATCCTGCGCCGCCATGCCGAGCCCGGTGACGTCGGACTGCGTAAGGGCGATCGAGTACACGTAGCTCAGGCTCGCGGTTCCGCCGGCGGGAACCGTGAGGAGCTGGTGCTCCTCGAGCTCGCTGGGGCCGGCGAATCGAAACCCGGAGGGTGCCTGACCGTAGGTGATCGCCCCGAAGCCCTCGTTCGGGTCACCGTCGGCGGCACTGACGTTGGTGCGCAGCAGGATCGAGCCCGGCGCCGAGCCCGAAGCGGGCACCGAGGCATCGGCAGCGTAGTGGGTGAAGCCGGTCTGACCCGGGAACTGCCATCCGCGCTCGCCGTCGGCGTTCCCGAACACGCCCGCGTAGTCGTCGTAGAGGAGATCGAGCGAATGGCTCTTGCCGTCCGTCGAGGACCACGTGTCGGTGAGCGTGATCACGCGGCCGCCGTCGCTCGTCGTGATGACTCGGGTCAGCGTCACTCCGGTGTCGTCGAAGCTAGGACAGACGACATTCGTGAGCGGCATATAGGGATCGGCGCCGTGGCACGAGATCCAGGACTCGAACAGGCGCGAGGAGATCTGGCCGCTGCTCGGATCGAAATCGACCGAGACCTTGAGGGACTTGTCGGGAGACTCCGGGAAACCGGGCAGGTCCTGGCTGCCGTTGTCGAGGCCACTGGTCCGGGCGAACAGGCCCTGCGCCGCCGCTGGGTCGTAGGCGTTGCGACCGTCGATCATGACCTCGGAGCGGCCGCCCCAGGTGCCGAGATCGTCGCCGAACAGCGAGCCGGCGCAGTCGATCGGATAGTTGCCGACGTCGAAGGCAGGATCGATCGGCGCCGCGTACGGTCCGCCACACCCGCCGACGTTGGCCGCGGCCGGTGTCCCCGGCGCCTTCCACGCGGAATAGCCGGTGAACGTCACGCCGTTGACGTAGAAGTTGTAGGGGGCGCCGTTGTTGGGCCCGCCGGAAATGGTCGGAAGCAACGCGGTCTCGGAGATCGCCAGAGCGGGGCCGGCAAATGCGCTCGCATCACCCGTACCGGCCCCGTTGTGAGGAACCGCGCGCAATCGGCAGGCGCGACCGGCGATCGCGCTCAGTGCCGGCGCCGAGGTGCCCGTGGGGGTGCTGAACGTGTGGTCTGGCTTGACCAGCAGGCTGCTGGTCAGGATCTTGAACTGCGAGCTCGCGCCGGAGTAGCAGACGATGTCGACCCGATCACCGGAAGCGGCGCCGGGCGCCGTGCCGCTCACGACCATCCTCGTGGGCTGGTTGTCGTAGGAGATCAGGTACCGGCCGTTGGGCGGCGTCCCGCTGTTGTCTGACGTCCAGCTTGTGATGTCGGTGGCGGTGACGGTCGCCTGAGCGGCGGCGGGCGCCACTGCCAGCGCCGCGAGCGCGGCGATGATGGCGGCTATCCAAAGCCTCGGCAAATCGAGGGTCCCTTCGGCTCTGTTGACTCCCTCCGCCTTCGCATCTACCCCTCGGGCAGCGGGAACCAGAGCCCTGCCGCGGGGTGGGGAGGAGGTTATCGGTCATATCGGCACCGGATGGCGGTTCCTTTAGCCCCGCGGCGACGAAATCAGCACAAGTCCGCCGTGGGCCGGAACGACCACGCGCCGGCGCGCCGAAACGAGCCGCAGACGCCAGCCACGCGTATCGGCTCCCGCCCCGAGCGCTCCGCCGCCGATCGGCTGCACGCGCCGGGCCGGCCCGGACAGCCGCAGTACCTCAGGGTGGTTGTCCGGATTGACCACGACCAGGCCGCGCGCGTAGCGGCGCACATACAAACCGCCGGCGACCCGCAGCGTGTCGATGCTCGCCGGTGGCGGCGCGAGCGCGGGGCCAAGCTCGACCCCGTACTCCGGGAACCACTGGGGCTCTGACCCGATGTCCATGTTCACGAAAGTGTGCGATCCCTTGATCAGCAGATAAGAGCCGAGCACGAACCCGCGCGCCCGCCGATCGCCGGCCGACAGGTAGGACTGGGCGATCAGCACCTTGCCCTGGCGGACCAGGCCGAGGACCCGGTTCATCTGAAGCCGCCAATCGCTCAGTGCATAGAAGCTCGCGGGTCCACCTTCGGCGAAGCCCTCGATCATCACGCCGTCGGGGATCGCGTAGTCGGTGCGGTCGCGCGTGGTGATCCACGAGCCGGCGTTGGGGATGAACCACAGCCTTCCGCGCAGACGGCGCTCCTCGTAGCGCATGAAGCGATCGATGCGCGCGGTCCAGGCCGCCTCGCCCACGAAGTACTGAAGTGGCGGCGAGAAGCTGTCGGCGCCCAGGTACTGGGGAACGCTCAGCGAGTCGGCGAACACGCCGTCATCACCCAGCAGCGACGCCTCATACAAAACCCGCGCCCCCCAGTACCGACGCCACCCGCTGTCGGGATTCATCAGATACCAGCCCCACTGCGACTGAAACACCCGCCGGCCGTCCTGATGCCAGAACCACGCTTCGTGGCGAGTAACCGATCCGTAGTCCGAAGCCCAGCGATCGCCGATCCGGAAGGGCACCGGCCCGTCACCGATCCCGAGCCGGTAGTGCAGCACGAGAAAGCCTGGGTTGACCGCGCGCAGCCGCTCGGCGGTCTGGCGCGAGACCTTCTGGGTGCCGTCGACGTGCTCGGCCACGAACCGCACCTGCGCGTCGGTCATCGAGTCCGGCAGCTGGTCGTCCCACAAATGGACGGCGGTGCTCGTGTCCGGAATCGCGCGGCGGGCGAGCGCGGTCGCGGGGAGCGCCAGCGCGAACGCCAGCGCCAGCGCCAGCGCCAGGATCAGAAGGTCGGCTGGTACTCGCCGAAGACGTCGCGCATCGCGGCGCATACCTCTCCCAACGAGCAGCGGTCCTTGAGGGCCTGACGCAACGACGGCAACATGTTGTCGGTGCCGCCCGCGGCCTCGCGGATCTCCGCCAGACGCCGCTCAACGAGCGAAGCGTCCCGGTCCTCCTTGAATGCCTTCAACCGCCCGACCTGCTCGCGCTCGGACTCGGGATCGACGCGCAGGATGTCGGGCACCTCGGGCTCGCCCTCGTCGACGAACTTGTTCACCCCGACCACGATGTCCTGCCCGGTGCGGTAGCGCTCGTGGTAGCCGAATGCGGACTCCTCGATCTCGTTCTTGATGAAGTCGATCGCCTCGACCGAGCCGCCCAGGCTGTCGACCTTGTCGATCAGCTCGGACGCTCGGGTCTCGATCTCGTCGGTCAGCGCCTCCACGAAGTAGGAGCCCGCGAACGGGTCGACGCTGTCCGCCGCGCCCGACTCGTGGCCGATGATCTGTTGGGTGCGCAGGGCGATCTTGGCCGCCCGCTCGGTGGGCAGAGCCAGCGCCTCGTCGAACCCGTTGGTGTGCAGCGACTGGGTGCCCCCGCACACCGCGGCGAAGCCCTGGAGGGCCACCCGGACGATGTTGTTCTCGGGCTGCTGGGCGGTCAGGGTCACGCCGCCGGTCTGGGTGTGGAAGCGCAGCCGCCAGGAGCGCTCGTCCTTGGCCTCGAAGCGCTCGCGCATGATCCGGGCCCACATCCGCCGCGCGGCGCGGAACTTGGCCACCTCCTGGAAGACATTGTTGTGGCCGTTGAAGAAGAACGCCAGACGCGGGGCGAAGTCGTCGACGGCCAGGCCGGCGTCGAGCGCGGCCTGCACGTAGGCGATCCCGTTGGACAGCGTGAAGGCCACCTCCTGCACGGCCGAGCAGCCCTTCTCGCGGAAGTGATAGCCGCTGATCGAGATCGTGTTCCAGCGTGGGATCCGCTCGCGGCAATACGCGAACAGGTCGGTGGTCAGGCGGATCGCGCCGTGCGGGGGATAGATGAAGTTCCCCCGCGCGATGTACTCCTTGAGGATGTCGTTCTGGGTCGTGCCGCGCAGCTGCTCGGCCGGCACTCCCTGTTCCTCGGCGACCAGCTCGTAGAGCAGCAGGAGCACCGATGCGGGCGCATTGATGGTCATCGAGGTCGAGACCTGATCGAGCGGGATCTCGTTGAACGCGGTGCGCATGTCGTCGATCGAGTCGATGGCCACACCGGTGCGACCGACCTCGCCCAGGCAGCGCGGGTCATCGGAGTCCAGGCCGAGCTGGGTGGGCAAATCGAAGGCCATGGACAGCCCGGTCGAGCCGTGGGCGAGCAGGTAGCGGTAGCGCTTGTTGGACTCCTTGGCGCTCGCGTACCCGGCGTACTGGCGCATGGTCCAGAGCTGCTTGCGGTACATGTCGGGATGGAGGCCCCGCGTGTAGGGGTAGTGGCCGGGTTCGCCGAGCCGCTCGGGGAGTCCCTCGCGGACGTCCTGCTCGCTGTAGAGCTGCTTGATCTCGATCCCGGAGTCCGTGAACCGCCGCGGGTCATCGGGACCGACGATCGGGGCGATCGTGCGGTGCTCGTCGGTGGTGGCCATGCCCGCGAGGTTACCCGTCCGCGGCGGCCAGATGACCCTTTAGAGGACCTTGGAGAGGAACGCCCGGGTGCGTTCGTGGCGGGGCGACGAGAGCACTTCGCCCGGCGGACCCGCTTCGACCACGACGCCTTCGTCCATGAACACCACCTGGTCGGCCACCTCGCGGGCGAAGCCCATCTCGTGGGTGACCACGATCATCGTCATCCCGTCGCGGGCCAGCTGGCGCATCGCGTCCAGGACATCGCCGACCAGCTCGGGGTCGAGCGCCGAGGTTGGCTCGTCGAACAGCATCAGCTTCGGCTCCATGGCCAGTGCGCGGGCGATGGCCACCCGCTGTTGCTGTCCGCCCGACAGGGCGACCGGGTATGTGCCCAGCTTGTCGCCCAGCCCGACCCGCGTGAGGAGCTGCTGGCCCCGGAGGCGCGCGTCGCTGCGCGGAACTCCCTTGACCCGAATCGGCGCCAGCGTCACGTTTTCGAGCGCGGTCATATGCGGGAACAGGTTGAAGTGCTGGAACACCATCCCGATCTCCGCGCGCTTGCGCGCCACCACGCGCTCGTGCAGCTCGTGCAGCCGGTCGCCCTCCTGTCGATAGCCGACCAGCTCGCCGCCGACCCACAGCCGGCCGCTGTTGATCTTCTCCAGATGATTGACGCAGCGCAGGAACGTCGACTTGCCCGAGCCCGAGGGGCCGAGGATGCACATGACCTGACCGCGGTCGACCGAGAGGTCGATGCCCTTGAGGACCTCGAGGCGACCGAAGCGCTTGTGTACGGCTTCGGCCTTGAGCATCACGGTCATCGCCGGCCGCTCCCGAAGGCGAGCCATCGCTCGCGCATCGATGCGGCCTCGGCGCGCGAGAAGCCCCGCCCGAAGCGGCGCTCGATGAAGTACTGGCCGACATACGCCACGCTGGTCATCGCCAGGTACCAGAGACAGGCGACGATAAGCAGGGGGATCGTCTGGTACGTGGCGTCGTAGATGTGCTGCGCTTGCGTGAGCAGCTCGAACACCCCACCTCCGACCGCAACGGCCAGGGAGGTGTTCTTGAGCATCGAGATCGTCTCGTTCCCGGTGGGCGGCAGGATCACCCGCATCGCCTGGGGCAGCACGATCAGGCGCATGATCGCAAGACGGCCCATCCCCAGCGATTGCGCGGCCTCGGTCTGGCCCTCGTCGACCGAGATGATGCCGGCGCGCACAATCTCGGCCATGTACGCGCCCTCGTTCAGACCGAAGCCGAGCAGGGCGGCGACGAACAGCGTGATCGTGGCGTTGGTGCCCAGGTGAATGAACGACGGCCCAAACGGAATGCCGATGTCAATCGTCTTGTAGAGCGCGCCGAAGAACCCCCAGAACAGGAGCTGCACATACAACGGCGTCCCGCGGAAGAACCAGATGTAAAGCCAACTGGCCCCCGAGACGACCGGATTCGGCGACCGCCGCATGACCGCCATCATGATCCCGAGCAGGATCCCGATCAGCATCGAGATCACGGTCAGCTCAAGCGTGACCAGGACGCCATGCAGGATCCTCGAGTCGAACAGGTACTGGCCGACGACGTGCCACTCGAAGTTCGAGTTGGTGATGACCGAGCGGACCAGTGAGGCCGCGATCACCAGCACGATCACCGCGGCGATCCATCGCCCGGGACGACGGACGGGGACGGCCTTGATGTCCTCGGGCCGCCCCGTCCGGGTTTCAGTCAGTTCCGAGGTTTCCACCTCGCTGCGATTATCCGCTCACCGACCTCAGCTCGTCGCGCCGTTGATCTTCACCGCCGAGGCGGGAATCTCGATGCTGGCCGGCAGATGCCATTTCTTGATGACGGCCGCATACGTCCCGTTCTGCACCAGCATCTTCATGGCCGCTTGCACCGCCGGGGCGAGGCCCGAGTGCTTCGGAATCGCGAGCCCATACGGACCGGTGGCGTAGGCGGCGCCGACGACCTTGAACTGCCCGTTGGTCTTCGTGACCTGGTAGACGGCGACGGGCGTATCGGCGAAGCCGAGCTGCGCCCGACCACTGGCGACGGCGAGGTTCGCGCCGTTCTGGTCGGTATACGAAAGAACCGTCACGCCCGGCTTGCCGGCTTTCTTGCACTTGGCGCTCTGCGTACCGGCGTCGGCCTCCTCCGTCGTGCCCTTCTCCACCGAGACGGTCTTGCCGCAGATGTCCGCGATCGTGCTGATCGTGGTCCCGCCGGATGCCTTGGTGTAGAACGACTCGCCCACGCTCGCGTAGTCGACGAAGTCGACCGTCTTCTCGCGCGTCTTGTTGTCGCTGAACGAGGAAGCGCCCAGGTCGTACTTGCCGGCCGCGAGGCCCGGGATGATGCTGTCGAACGTCACGTTGACGACATTGGCCTTCAGCCCCATGAGCGCTGCCAGGGCCTTTGAGAGGTCGGCATCCATCCCGATCACCGTGTGACCGTCGGGGGCGAAATATTCGTCCGGCGCGTAGCTCGCGTCGGACGCCACGGTCAGCGTCCCCTTCGACTTGACCGCTGCCGGGACGAGCTTGGCGACCGCTGCGTTGGCTCCGCCGCTCGAGGAGCTCGCCGCCGGGGTTGACGCCGAGCTCGACGTCGAGCTCGAGGGCGATGCCGGCGCGGCGCTCGAAGCCGAGCTGCTGCTATTGCTGCTTCCGCACGCGGCGACAGGCAAGGCGCACGCGAGCACGAGCCCCACCAGCAGCGGTTTCCTCCAAGTAAGCATCCGACTCCTTCTCGTTTGTAACCCCAGGTTGACGCGGATCAGGATATGCAACAAAACGCGCGAGCGGAGGCGCCTTAACCCTGCGCAAACCGTCCACTAGCCTTTGCTTGATGCAGATCCGCGTCCGCCTGTTCGCCGGTTTGCGCGAGCGCGCAGGCGCATCCGAGGTCGAGCTCGAGCTGCCCGAGGGCGCCGTGGTCGCCGACGCGCTCGAGCGGATGCGTGGGCTGACCGACGGCGTTCCGGTCGTCATGGCGGTGAACCAGGAGTATGCGGACCCCGGTGCGGCGCTCGCGAGCGGCGATGAGGTGGCCCTCATCCCACCCGTGTCCGGCGGCGCGGTCGGCGCGCTCCACGCCCGGCTGACCAGCGAGCCGCTGAAGCTCGATCCTCTGCTCGAGATGGTGCGCGACCCGCGTGCCGGCGCGGTCGTCAGTTTCCTCGGCGTGACCCGCGAGGCCCCCGAGCTGCGGTACGAGGCGTACGCCGAGATGGCCGAGCCCCAGATGGCCGCGATCGTGGCCCGGGCGATCGAGCGACACGGGTTGTGCGCGGCGGCGGTCGAGCACAGGGTGGGAACCGTGCCCCTGTCGGAGCCGTCGGTCGCGATCGCCGTGTCGGCTCCCCACCGAGAAGCTGCGTTCGCCGGCGCGCGGGAGATCATCGACGAGCTCAAGGCCCGGGTCCCGATCTGGAAGAAGGAGGAGGGCGAGTGGGTCCCAGGGGTGACGCCGCGGCCCTGAGGTCGCTCCCGGCCGTCCACGAGCTGGCGGCTCGTTTGGACGCGCCTCATGCCCTGGCCGTGGCGGCCGCTCGCACCGCGATCGACGAATATCGGGCGGCCTTGCTGGCCAGCCAGCCAGGCGCGGTAGATCTGGAGGCGCGGGCACGCGAGGTGCTGGTGGCACTCGAGCGGCCATCGCTGCGGCGGGTGATCAACGCTACCGGCGTGATCCTCCACACCAACCTGGGGCGGGCGCCGCTAGCGGCGAGCGCTCGAGACGCGGTGGCGAGCGCCGCCGAGGGCTACGGCAACCTCGAGCTCGATTTGGAGTCGGGCGAGCGGGGCAGCCGGCATGCGCACGTGGCCGCGCTGCTGTGCGAGCTGACGGGCGCCGAGGACGCGATCGTGGTCAACAACGGCGCCGGCGCGGTGCTGCTGGCGGCCGCCGCGCTGGCCGGGCCCGGGCGCTCGATCGTGGTGGCGCGCGGGCAGCTGGTCGAGATCGGCGGGGGCTTCCGGATCCCCGAGGTCATCGTGCAATCCGGAGCACGGCTGGTCGAGGTGGGAACGACGAACCGCACCCGCCTCGCCGACTACGAACGAGCCCTGCAGGCCCATGACGACGTGGCGGCGGTCATGCGGGTGCACCAGTCGAACTTCCGGACGGTCGGATTCGTCGAGGAGGTGCCGGTCGAGGCGCTATGTGAGCTCGGCGTGCCGGTGATCGACGACATCGGTTCGGGTTGGTTTGGGGGGCGCGGAACGGTCGATGAGCCACTCATCACCGACTCGGTGGCCGCCGGCGCCGCGCTGGTCTGCTGCTCGGGCGACAAGCTGCTCGGCGGACCCCAGGCCGGACTGATGGTCGGCCGGCGGGATGCCGTCGCGGCGGCCCAACGGCATCCCCTGGCCCGCGCTCTTCGAATCGACAAGCTTTCGCTGGCCGCGCTCGAGGCGACGCTCCGGCTGTACCGCGACCCCGAGCGGGCGCTACGAGAGATCCCGACCCTGGCGATGTTGGCCGCGGGCGAGAAGACATTGGCGGTCCGAGCCGAACAACTGGCGGCGGGGATCGGGGAGCGCGCGACCGTCGTCCGGGCCGCCGGCAAGGTGGGCGGCGGCGCGCTCCCGTTGCTCGAACTCGAGGGACCCGTGGTGGCCCTGGAAGGCGAGCCGGAGGCGCTCGCCCGAGCGCTGCGGCGTGCTGACCCGCCGGTGATCGCACGCATCGTCGAGGGGCGCCTATTGCTTGACCCACGCACGATCGACGACGAAGAGATTCCGTTGGTGATCGCTGCGCTCGCCCGATGAAGCCTCTGACGCTCGGAACGGCCGGCCACATCGACCACGGCAAGACCGCGCTGATCCGGTCCCTGACCGGCATCGACACCGATCGCCTGCCGGAGGAGCGGGCGCGGGGGATCTCGATCGAGCTCGGCTACGCCCAACTCGAGCTGCCGTCGGGGCGGCGCCTGTCGGTCGTCGACGTCCCTGGTCACGAGCGGTTCGTTCGCACGATGGTGGCGGGCGCCACCGGGATCGACCTGTTCCTGATGACGATCGCCGCCGACGACGGCGTGATGCCGCAGACTCGCGAGCACGCGGCGGTCCTTGAAGCGCTCGGGGTCCGGGCAGGCGTGGTGGCGGTGACCAAGAGCGATCTGGCCGACCCCGACCTGGCCCTGATCGAGGCCTCGGAGCTGCTCCCGGGCACCGAGGCGGTGGCCGTCTCGGCCCGCACCGGGGCGGGACTCGACGAGCTGCGGGCCGCGCTCGAGCGGGCCTGCGCCACGGTGGCCTCGCGGGCCGACGGGGAGGCGGCGCCGGTCCGTCTGCACGTCGACCGTGTGTTCACGATCCGGGGAGCCGGAACCGTGGTCACCGGGACGCTGTGGTCGGGTCACGTCGGACGGGGTGACGAGCTCGAGCTGCTCCCGCCGGGCCGCCGGGTCCGCGTGCGTGGAGTCCAGGTCCACGACCAACCCGTCGACCGCGCGCCGGCCGGGCAGCGCGTGGCAGTGAACCTGACGGGCACCGCGGTCGACGAGATCGAGCGCGGTGACGTGCTGGTCTCGGGCGAGGGAAGCCTGCGGGTCACCTACCGGGTCGACGCCGAGCTCGAGTTTCGCCGGGACGCCGAACCCGAACACGGCGAGCGCGTGCAGGTCCACCACGGCACCCGGGAGTCACCCGCCCGCCTTACCTGGCTGGGCGGCCGCTTCTGGCAGGTCCGACTCGAGCAGCCACTCGTCCCGGCGGCGGGCGACCGGCTCGTGGTGCGCCAGATCGCACCGCCCGACACGCTGGGCGGCGGCCGGGTGCTCGACCCACACCCCCGCCGGCACGGCCCGAGCCGCGAGGTGCTGGCCCGGCTCGAGCGCCTGTCCCGCGGGGAGGTGGAACCGGAAGTGGCCGGACGGGCCCGCCCGGCGGTCGCGGCTAAGGCCCGCTCGGCATCCCTGCCTCGCCGATCGGGCCTGCCGCGCCACATCCAACGGACGCCGAGCGAAGCGAGGCCCCAAAGGCCGCTGTCGGGCAGCGCGCGCGCCCTGGAGGAACGGCTGCGCGAGGCCGGGACCGAGCCGCCTCTGGACTCGGAGGTCGACGCCGGGGATCTCGCCGCGTTGCGCGAGGCGGGGCGTGCCGTCCGGGTGTCCAAGGTCCTTCACTACCACGCCGCGGTGCTCGACGAGATCCGCGGGCGGGTGGTGGCCGTCGCGGAGCGCAACGGAGGCGCGATCACGCTGGCTCAGCTGCGCGACGAGCTGGCCACCTCGCGCAAGTTCGCACAGGCGCTGCTCGAGCACTTCGACTCGGAGAAGGTCACGATCCGGCGTGGGGACGAGCACGTTCTGCGCCGACGTCAGTAGATTGCCCGGCCATGCCAACCAGTCTTGTCACCGGCGGCGCCGGATTCCTCGGGTCACACCTGTGCGATGAACTGCTGCGCCGCGGCCATCGCGTGATCTGCGTGGACAACCTCGAGACGGGGTCGCTCGCGAACATCGAGCACATCCGGGACAGCATGTTCGTGCACAAGAACCTCAACATCATCGAGCCGTACTTCGTCGATGAGCCGATCGACTTCGTCTACCACCTGGCCTCGCCCGCGTCGCCGATCGACTATCTCCGCCTCCCGCTGGCCACGCTGAAGGTCGGCTCATACGGGACCCATCACACGCTCGGCCTGGCGAAATTCCATCGCGCCCGCTTCCTGATCGCCTCGACCAGCGAGGTGTACGGCGATCCGAAGGTCCACCCCCAGCCCGAGAGCTACTGGGGCCACGTCAACCCGATCGGGCCTCGCGGCGTCTACGACGAGGCCAAGCGCTATGCCGAGGCGCTGACCATGGCCTACCACCGCCAGCAGGGCGTGGACACGGCGATCGTGCGGATCTTCAACACCTACGGCCCGCGAATGCGTCCGCACGACGGCCGGGCGATCCCCACGTTTATGCGCCAGGCCCTCCAGGACCGCCCGATCACGGTGTTCGGCGACGGGTCCCAGACCCGGTCGTTCTGCTACGTCGAGGACGAGATCAGGGGGCTGATCGCGCTGTCGGAGTCCGGCTATCACAACCCGGTGAACATCGGCAATCCCGACGAGTTCACGCTGCTCGAACTGGCCGAGGCCGTGATCGAGGTGACCGGGTCGAAGTCCGAGATCGTGTTCGAGGCGCTCCCAACCGACGACCCACAGGTTCGCCAGCCCGACATCACGCTGGCCCGCGAGATCCTTGGCTGGGAGCCCCAGATCAGCCTGCGCGAAGGCCTCAAGCGCACGATTGAGCAATCCGGCGCCGAGGCCCTCGTAGGTGCGGGATAGCCGGCCCCCGCACGAATCATTTCGCTGGTAGGCCGCTACTTCCGGATCGAGCTACCGTTATAGCCGGCGGGGCCGATGTCGGTGCGAGGTCGCAACTTTGACGGTCGAGCAGAAAGAGGTCGGGAACATCCATTCAAACGGGACGCACAAGCCCGTTCCGCTCCCGTTCCCCGAGCGCGACGTTCGGCGCAAGAAGCCGCCGCTGCTCTCGTTCCTGCTGCGCTGGGAGACCCTGCGCCGGGTCGCCCGGGTCATCTCGCTGCTCGCGCTGGACTTCGTCGGCGTGGTCGGCGCGCTGTTCACGGCCCTGATGCTCAAGCTGGCCGTACACGACAGGTTCAACATCGGTGTCGCCTGGCGCGATGGCAAGCATTGGATTCCATTCGCCTACCTGATGACCGTGCTGGCCTTCGCCCGCCTCGACCTGTACGCCGGGCGCACCCAGCGGCCAGGGCTGGCCAGGATCGCCACCGGGCTGTTCCAGGCCACGGTGATCGCGCTGGTGTTCGCGCTGGCCGACGGTCAGCATTTCAGTAGCTACTTCATCTTCTACGGCACGCTGTTCTTCGCCACGATGTACATCGCGACGCTGCGCGAGGTGCACCTGCGAGTGAGTGGCTGGATGCTCGACATGGCCGGCTACGCGCGCCGTGCGGTGCTGGTCGGCTCGGGCAAGCACATCGAGGAGGTAGCGCGCGCGCTGGCCGACCGGTCGCGCACGCGGGTCGACATCGTCGGCTACATCTCGCTGACTCCTCGCCCGCGCAACGGCCTGCGCTCGCTCGGGCAGTTGCCCGACCTGCCCGACGTGCTGGTCCACGAGGCCGTCCAGGAGGTGATCATCGCCGATCCGGACTTCCCTCAGGACAAGGCGGTCGAGCTCGTCGACATGTGTCACCAGCGCGGCGTGACCGTGCAGGTGGCGCCCTCGACCATGGAGATCCTGATCGACCGGGCCGAGTTCGCGCCCGGCCACACGGTCCCGCTCTTCACCTTGCGCCCGCCGGTGTTCGAGGGCGTCGACTATGCGCTCAAGCGGACCTTCGACCTGGTCGTCTCGTCGGTGGGGGTGGTCGTGCTCGCGCCGGTGTTCCTGGCCATCGCGGTGGCCATCAAGCTGAGCTCGCGCGGCCCCGTGATCTACCGCTCGGTCCGGCCCGGCATGGCCGGCAAGCCGTTCTTCTGCTTCAAGTTCCGGACCATGCGCGAGCATGCCGAGCAGATCCAGGACGAGCTCGAGCCGTTGAACGAGCAGTCGGGCGCGCTATTCAAGATCCGCGACGACCCGCGCATGACCCGCATCGGAAGGTTCCTGCGCCGCTTCTCGCTCGACGAGCTGCCGCAGCTGGTCAACGTGGTGCGCGGCGAGATGTCGCTGGTCGGACCGCGGCCCCTTCCCATGCGGGACTTCGACAAGCTCGCCGAGTGGCACAAGAAGCGCTACCTGGTGCTGCCGGGAATCACCGGGCTGTGGCAGGTCTCGGGGCGCTCCGACCTCGACTTCGATGATCTGGTCCGGCTGGACTTCCTGTACCTGGAGCGGTGGTCGATCATGCTCGACCTGTCGATCCTGCTGAAGACCGTCCCGGCGGTACTGACCCGTCGCGGCGCGTTTTAGGCGAGCCGCGTAGGCTGTCGCCTCGCCGTGCCTCCGACCGACCGCTTCGTCATCTCGTTTGCCGCCGAGCCGCCGCAGGAGCCGCTGCCTTACGGCCGGTGGGCGGACACGCTGGCCGGCCACTTCCGGGCCGCGGTGCGCGACCTCGACACCGAGGAAGAGGACATCGGCGAGCTCGACACCGAGATCGCCTGGTTTCCCGATCGCACCTACGCCGGGCGCACGTACGTGCCGGCGGTGGCGCGGACCGGCGGCGGCTACGAGGTGCTCGGTTACGTGTCGTTCACCGAAGGGTCCCAGGGGCCGAGCGACTTCGAGGCGCAGGTCGACTACACCTCCGATGTGGCCGAGTCCAACCCGGACTGGAAGATCGACCTCAACGACGAGCTGATCGGCACCTGGCGCGGCGAGCAGGGCAACGTCGCCGCGATGCGGTTGGTGTGGGGGGTGCCGCTGGTGCCCGGTGGCGCGGTCGCGACCGCCGAGCTGGCCAACCTGGCGGTCGACCAGTGCACGCTGATCGAGGAGCGCTTCACACTGATCGCGCCCGATGACTATCGAGGCGACGTGCTCGAGATCAAGCTTTGGGACAAGGCCGGCGACGAGCTCGCGCTCGAGTCGCTCTACGTGGAGGACGACGAGGAGGACTGATCGCCGACCGTGCCAGCGCCGTCGCTCGTCGCGGCCGAGCTGGACAGCGCGGTCGGAACCTGCAGCCTGACCTCGGCCTCGGTGAGCGGAAAGTGGCACGCGGTCAGATCGTTCGCGCTCTTGGGCTCGAGCAGCGGCTCGTCCTGGCTGCAGACCTCCTGGGCCTTGGGGCACCGGGTGTGGAAGCGGCAGGCCCGCGGCGGGTTGGCCGGGCTGGGGACGTCCCCGGTCAGCAGCTGGCGGTCGCGACGGCGTCCGCCGCTCGGCCTGGCCACGGGGACGGCGGACAGCAGCGCGCCCGTGTAGGGATGGCGCGGGAAGCTGTAGAGCTCGTCGCTCGACGCGATCTCCACGACCTTCCCGAGATACATGACCGCGACGCGATCGCACATGTGACGCACCACCGACAGATCGTGGGCGATGAAGATCAGCGTCAGGCCCATCTCGCGCTGGAGGCTGCGCAGCAGGTTCAGCACCTGAGCCTGAATCGAGACGTCGAGCGCGGAGACCGGCTCATCGGCGACCAGCAGCTTGGGTTCGAGCGCAATCGCCCGGGCCACCCCGATGCGCTGGCGCTGCCCGCCCGAGAACTCGTGCGGGAAGCGGTTGTAGTGCTCGGGGTTCAGGCCGACGCGGTCCATCAGCTCCTGCACCCGCTTGCGGCGCTCTCCTGACTCCTTGAGCAGGCCGTGGATCGCGAACGGCTCGCCGATGATCGAGCCCACCGTCTTACGCGGGTTGAGCGAGGAGTAGGGGTCCTGGAAGACCATCTGCATCTGGCGATGGAGCGCCTTGAGGTCGTCCTTCTGGGCCGCCGCGACGTCCTGGCCGTCGAACACGATCTGGCCCGAGGTCGGATCGAGCAGGCGGACCAGCAGCCTGGCCGTGGTGCTCTTGCCGCAGCCGGTCTCGCCGACGATGCCGAGCGTCTCGCCGCGCTTGACGTCGAACGAGATGTCGTCGACGGCCTTGACCGCCCCGATCTGCTTCTGGAAGATGATCCCGCGGGTGATCGGGAAGTGCTTGACCAGGTTGCGCACCTCGAGCAGGGTCGATCCGGATCCGTTGGGGCTCGGGGTCGTCTGCTGGTCGGTCATGAGTCGATTTCCGGGGCGCCGTTCTCGGCGGGCACGTCCGGTGTGGAGGAGTGGTGCGCGGCGTGGGCGCGCAACGGCTGGTCCTCCTCGACCACCAGATGGCGAAGCTGCCCGGGCGCCTCGCCCTCTTGCAGGCCGCGCCAGATGCGGGCCCGCACTTCGGTCGAGAGCAGGCACGCCGCGGAGTGGCCCGCGTCGCCGGTGACCGGCTCGAGCTTGGGGTCGACGCGCTTGTGGGCGTCGCGCACGTACGGGCAGCGGGGGTGGAAGAAGCAGCCCGACGGCCGACGGATCAGGCTGGGCGGACGACCCGAGATCGGCACGAGCTCCTCGTCGCGAGGGGTGTCCAGGCGCGGGATCGACTTGAGCAGACCCCACGTGTATGGATGCTGCGGAGATCCGAAGATGGCCTCCGTCGGCGCGCGCTCGACGATCCGCCCGGCGTACATGACCGCGATGTGGTCGGTGATCTCGGCCACCACGCCGAGGTCGTGGGTGATCACGATGATCGCCATGCCCAGCCGTGCCTGAAGGTCGTCGAGCAAGGCCAGGATCTGGGCCTGGACGGTGACGTCGAGCGCGGTCGTCGGCTCGTCGGCGATCAGCAGCTTGGGCTCGTTGGCCAGCGCCATCGCGATCATCACGCGCTGGCGCATGCCGCCCGAGAACTCGTGGGGGAACTGATCCACGCGCCGCTGCGGATCCGGTATCCCGACCAGCTCGAGCAGCTCCACGGCGCGGGCTCGGGCCGCCGCCTTCCCGACGTCGCGATGGGTCAGCACCGCCTCCATGAGCTGCTTGCCGACCTTGAAGAACGGGTGCAGCGAGGACAGCGGGTCCTGGAAGATCATCGCGATGTCGTTGCCGCGGATCTTGCGCAGCTCGTCGTCGTGCAGCGAGACCAGGTCGCGCCCGCCGAACATGATCCGGCCCTCGATCGTGGTGTTCGGTGCGCGCGTGAGCCCGAGCGTGGTCAGCGAGGAGACGGTCTTGCCGGAGCCGGACTCCCCCACGATCCCGAGCGTCTGCCCGGTGTCGACCGTGTAGGAGATCCCGTCGACCGCGTGGACGATGCCGTCGTCGGTGGCAAACCGCACGCGCAGGTCCTCGACTGACAGGAGCGGCTCGCTCACGAGTACCGGACTCTCGGATCGAGATACGCGTAGGCGATATCCACGACCAGGTTGAAGAAGATGATGAAGAACGCGCCAATCAGCGTGATGCCCTGAATCGTAGTCAGATCCGAGACGCTGATGGCCTGGTAGAGCAGGCGTCCGACCCCCGGGATGTTGAACACCGTCTCGGTGAGAATCGCGTTGCCCGCCAGCAAGGTGCCGACGTCGAGACCGATCAGGGTGACGATCGGGGTGATTGCGCTGCGCAGCCCGTGGCGGAGGATCACCGTGCGTTCGGGCAGACCCTTGGCGCGCGCGGTGCGGATGTAGTCCTCCCCCATCGTGTCGATCATGCTCGCGCGCATATAGCGGGCGTAGATCGCCGCGGTGGCCGCGGCGAGCACCAGCCACGGCAAGATCATCGCCCCGGCCTTCTGGAACACACTCGAAGCGCCGGCGAAGGAGCCCTGACCGTCGAACACCTTGAACTGCCCGATGTCCTTGGCGAACAGGTACAACGCGACAAGTCCGAGCCAGAACACCGGCGCTGAGATGAAGGCCAGCGAGGTGGTCATGCTGACCCGGTCCATCAGCGAGCGGCGCTTGACCGCCGACACGATCCCGATGCTGATTCCGATGCTAAGCCAGATGATCACCGCGCCGATGACCAACCAGATCGTGGCGGGCAGGCGATTCAAGATCAGCTGACGGACCGGGATCGAGTACTGGTAGCTGTAACCCATGTTGAAGTGCAGGAACACGTCGCGCATGTAGCGCACGTACTGGACATAGATCGGCTTGTCCAATCCGAGCGTGTGACGGATCGCCTCGATCTGCTGCGGGCCCGCATTCCGCCCTGCCCTTAGCACGGCCGGGTCGGCCGAGGGCAGGATGTAGAAGATCAGGAAGATCACGGCGCTGACGATGAACAGCATCGCGATGCCCCACAGGATTCTTCTGATGATGTAGCGAAGCACGGGAGTGAAGAAGGCGGCGGGCTCGCCACCTCACTTAAAGGTGGCGAGCCCTTCCGCTGGTTAGTTCAGTCTGCTCACTTGATTGACGTGTACGCCAGGTCGGTGAGGCCGTTGAACAGGTTGATCACCGGCAGGACGTTCGCCGAGTTGACGTTCGTCTCGTAGTCCCAATCCCACGGCAGCGCCGGGGCCAGGGCCGTGATCTGGTCATCGATCCTTCCGTACGTCGCGGCCCGCTGAGTCGGGTCGGTGATGTACTTGGCGGCGTTCAGTGCCGCGTCGATCGCCGGATCCTTCAGCTGCGGCCAGTTCGAGTTGTTCGTCGGGCTGGCAGCGATCGTCTTGCTGTTGAACGGCACGTCGATGATCGCCTGTCCGTCGTTGAAGTCCTTGACCCACCCGACGTTCGGGCAGATGTTCGGTTCGTTCGCAACGACCGAGCAGAACTTCGTGTACATGGTGGCGTGCTCGACGGGGTGAAGCTGGACGTTGAAGCCCAGCTGCGTCAGCTGCGCCTTGTACACCTGCGCCGTGTTGCTCCCTGGCGGGGTGTTGTCACTGACCATGGTGACGGTGCAGTTGCCCGTGCACTTGCCGCTCGAGTAGCCGGCCTTCTTCATGTAGGACTCAGCCAGCTGCAGGTCCCCGGTGGGGTGCTGGATGAAGTCCAGATTGGTCGGACCCTGGGCTCCACCGGCCTGCTGGAAACCGGGGAGTCCCGGCGGGATGAAGTGCGTCGCCAGACCACCGCTGAGCGGTCCACCACGCGTGTCAAGCAGGGCCTCGCGGTTCGACACCGCAACCGCCGCCCGCCGCACATTGACGTTGTTGAACGGCGGCTTCTGGGTGTTGAACGCGATGAAGCGGTTGCCGCCGCCCGGGGTCAGCGTGAGCTGCTTCGGGTACTGCTGGGCGGCCAGCTTCAGCGCCTCACCGGTGGCGTCGAAGTCGAAGTTGACCTCGCTCTGGCCGGTGAGGATCTTGCGCACGGCGGAGTTCTCGTCCGAGAAGCCCTCCTGGACCACGATCTTGTCCAGGTAGGCGGGCCGGAAGTCCGAGCCTGCCGTGTAGTTCGGGTTGCGCTGCAGGGTGATCTGCTTGCCGGCCTGGTAGCTGGCGATGTAGTACGGCCCGGTGTCGATCTGGTGCTGCCCGTAGGTCGACGTCGGCGTCTTCGAGTCGAACTTGGCCGCGTAGCCCTGCGGCACCGGCGCGGACACCGGAAGTGACAGGGCGTCGATCATGCCGATCGACGACGGCTTGCTCAGCTTGAAGACGATCGTCGAGGAGTCCGGCGTGGTGATGCCGCTGATGTCCGGGGCCTTCGTCGGGTTCTTCTTGACCGCCGCCTGGGCCTGGGTCAGGCCGACGAGATCAGTGAAGTACAGCCCGGTGTAGCCGTTCGGCACGCCCGGCATCAGGCTTCGGTCGATCGCGTACTTGACGTCCTGCGAGACGACCGGCTTGCTCCAGCCGGGTCCACCGCCGGTCGGCGGGCTGTAGTGGATGTTTGGCTTGATCTTGAACGTGACGGTCTTTCCGCCATCGGTCACCGTCGGTGCCGACGCCGCGAGCAGCGGCACTGGCGCGGCGGTGTCGTTGGACGGCCATCCCATCAGCGGCGACTGCGCCGCGAGGTCGATCATGTAGGTCGGCTGGTAGTAGGCCGCACCCGGGTCGATGTAGTCCACATCGCCGTTGGCGAGGACGGTCAACGTCCCGCCCTTCTTCGCGCCCGCTGGAGCGGTCGTGAGCGGCTTGAACTTGGCGACCTCCGCGGCGACCTTCGAGCTGCTGCTCGAGCTACTTCCGCCGCTCGAGCTCCCAGAGCTGCTCGACTTGCTGCTCCCGCCGCATGCGGCGAGCCCAGCACATACGACCGCCAGGAGCCCGGGGAGAAACACCCCGGGCAATCTGGACCTGGATCGCATATCCCTTCCTTTCGGTTGACGTACCTTCACTTGCGCGCCTCTGCTCCCCCCCGGGATCAGATGCGCCTTGCACGCGGGTTCAGCGCGTCGGTCATCGCGTCGCCTACGAAGTTGAAGGCGAGCACGGTGAACAACAGCGCGAGACCCGGGAACAACATGTACCACCACTGCGTGGAGATGTTCGGCGAGGCGTCCGCGATCATCTGGCCCCAGCTCGCGGTCGGCGGCTGGACCCCGACGCCCAGGAACGACAGCGCCGCCTCGTACAAGATCGCCTGGGGCAGGAACGTCGTGGCGAACACCACGATCGGCGCGGTGAGGTTGGGCAGGAGCTCCTTGCGGATAATCCGCCAGTTCGAAGCGCCGAGCGAGCGCGCGGCGTCGACGAACTCCTTCTCACGCAACGACAGAACCTGCCCCCGGATGATCCGGGCCGGATAGGTCCAGCTGGTGAAACAGATCACCGCGACGACCACCGGGATTCCCGGCTTGATCAGACCGCCCACGCACCCATTGCCGAACGAGCAGGCCGAGGCCAGCCCGATGGCCAGCAGCAGATACGGGATGGCCAGCCACGCGTCGACGACCCGCGAGATCAGGGTGTCGACCCAGCCCCGGTAGTAGCCGGCCAGCAGTCCGCACAGGACGCCGAACGCGGTGGTGATGATGCACGAGACGAACGCGACGATCAGCGACACCCGGGCGCCGTAGATCACCCGGGAGAACACGTCACGGCCGATCTGATCGACCCCGAACAGGTGACTGGAGCTCGGGCCGGTGGGCTGGCCGAAGATGTCGAGCGCGTTCTGGTCGGCGGTATACGGACCTTTGGTTCCCACCAGCGAGCAGACCACCGGCGCAAAGATCGCCACCAGGATCACGATGCCCAGGAACGTCAGGCCGGCGATGGCGAACTTGTCCTCGCGGAAGCGCCGAAGGAAAAGCTCCCAGGGCGACCGCGCGGCGATCTCGCCGCTGACGAGTTCGACTGACCCGGCCTCGGCCTCCGCCTCTTCGAGAGAAAAATCAGATATGCCGACGCTCATGTGCTACCTGGTGCGCACGCACCGTAGACGCCCTACGCGGGGGTGGACCTCCTCCACTCGCCGAGGGATACCACATCTGAGGGGCGCACGCCACCGAACATTAACCCGCGGTAAACGAATTGACGATGGTTCGGCAATCGGCCGCGCGGGCCCTTTCTGCTGATCGGCCGGGGGTGCGGCCCTCCGGCGAGGGCCGGCTCGGCGCCCCGCCGATACGCTCTTTCGGCCCGCCCTCGTAGCTCAATGGATAGAGCACGCGCCTCCTAAGCGCGGGATGCAGGTTCGATTCCTGCCGGGGGCATTTACGTGTGAAGGTGCTCACCGGGGCCCGTGCTACCGTCGCGCTTCTCCGTGGCCGAGAGCACGTTAGAAGCACCCACGATCCCAGAGGCGGCTGCGGCGGAGCAGGCGTTCCCGCGCGAGTCCGAGCCCTGGACGCTGCGCGCCTACGTGTCCGAGCACCCCGGGGTGGCGAGCGGCGCCGTGATCCTCGTCATCTCGGCGCTCCTGGTGCTGTGGGCGAGGACCCGACCGAGCTACGACGCCTACGGCTGGATGGTGTGGGGCTACCAGACCCTGCACGGGAGTCTCGACCTGGGTGGCGCGCCCTCGTGGAAGCCGGTGCCGTTCCTGTTCACGGTCCCGTTCGCGCTGTTCGGGCACTACCAGTTGTGGCTGTGGATGATCACGGCGTGCGCGGTGGCGCTGGCCGGCCCGGTGTTCGGGGCCCGAATCGCGTTTCGGCTGGCCGGGGGCAGCTCGGCTCCGGGTGACGGAGCCGGCGCACTGCAGCGCTTCGCTCCCTACGCGGCCGCATTCGTGGCCGGGGCGGCCGTGCTGGGGATCGAGGACTACCTCCACTACATCCTGAGCTCGCAGTCGGACCCGATGCTCGTGACGTTCACCCTGGCCGCGCTCGACATGGGCCTGCTCGGCCGCTACCGCTGGGCGCTCGTGTTCGCCGTGCTCACGGGCCTGGGCCGGCCTGAGGTGTGGCCGTTCCTGGGGCTGTTCATGCTCTGGTGCTGGTTCAAGGTGCCGCGCATGCGCTGGATGCTCATCGCCGGCGTGGCCCTGATCGCGTTCATGTGGTTCGGGATCCCGACCATCACCAACGGGCGCCCCGACGTGGCGGGACAGCTGGCCAAAGGCTCGCCGCGCGAGCTCAAGAGCAACCAGTTGGTCGGGACGGTCAAGCGCTTCCACGAGATGCAGTACCTGCCGGTGTGGATCGCCGCGGCGTTCGCGGTGGTCCTCGCGGCGATTCGCCGCAACTGGATCGTGCTCGCGCTGGGCGTGGGCATCGTGGCGTGGTTGATCGTCGAGATCGCGTTCGCCTACCACGGCTGGCCGGCCCTGCCGCGCTACATGTTCGAGGCCGCCGGGGTGGTCGCGGTCCTGGCGGGCGTGGCCGTCGGGTGGCTGCTCCGCGACCTGCCCGGGATCGTGCGGGGCGCTCCGGCCTGGGTGGGCATCGCGGTCGCCGTGGTCCTGGTCGCCGCCATGGTCCCCGGCGCGGTTTCCCGAGCCCGTACCGAGCATCAGGACCTGCGCCACGAGCGGGCCCGAAGCCACGAGATCTCGCAGCTGCAGACCGCCACCCTCCGGTTGGGCGGCACGCAGCACGTCCTGAACTGCGGCCAGCCCGTGACCGACGTCGGCTACGTCAGCTCGCTGGCCTGGTTCTACCACGTCGATGTCGGCTCGGTGGGAGGCCTCCAGCAGCACGTCGAGGGAGCGGAGCTGCGCAACCCGGCAATTCCCAAGGTGCTGTTCAAGCCCCGGCCTCAGGGCGGATGGAACATCACGCCCTGGCACACGCGGCCGTTCCAGGTGGCTCGCTGCGCCGGCCTCCACGCCATGTTCACGGGTAGCGGCCAGGTCATCCACCGCTAGCGACCGGCGTGGCGACGATCGAGCAGAGGCCTCGTGCCGCGGGCGCTCCCGCCGGGTCGCCGGGGCGCGGCTCTTTCCTGCGGGCGCGCACGCCTCTGGTCGTGCTGGCCAGCGCGCTCGGGCTCCTGGTCTTATCGCTGCTGATCCTGCTCTGGGCGCGAACCCGGCCGGGGTTCGATCCGTATGGCTGGCTCGTGTGGGGCCGCCAGACGGTGGCGGGGAACCTCGACACCAACGCCGCCCCGTCGTGGAAGCCGCTGCCCTATCTGTTCACGGCCCCGTTCGGGCTGTTCGGCCACTACCAGCTGTGGCTGTGGATGGTCACCTCGCTGGCCGTGTCGCTGGGCGGCGCGGTGTTCGCCGCCCGGATCGCGTACTGGCTCACCACGCGTGGCGAGGCCGAACAGCGGTTCGCCGGATACGCCGCGGCGGCGTTCGCGGCGGCCGCGTACTTCGGGCTCAGCTCGTACTGGCACTACATGCTGAGCGCGCAGTCGGACCCGATGATCGTGACGCTGTGCCTGGCCGCGATCGACTGCCATCTGCGTGGTCGCTACCGCTGGGCCTTCGTCCTGGGGGCGCTGGCCGCGCTTGGCCGGCCCGAGGTCTGGCTGTTCCTCGGCCTGTACTCGATCTGGGCCTGGCTTCGCGTGCCCTCCATGCGATGGCTGATCGTGGGCGGCGTCGTGGTGCTTCTCCTGCTGTGGTTCGGGATCCCCGCGCTGACCTCTCGCAGCCCGTTCGTGGCCGGTTCCAACGCGCTCGGCTCGGGGCGCCGGCTACGCAGCGACCGGGTGTTCGGCACGATCGGCCGGTTCCTCGACCTGAACACCGCCGTGCTGTTGCTGACCGCGTTGCTGTCCGTGGTGCTCGCGTTCTGGCGGCGCGACCGGGTGACGCTGGGGCTCGCGGCCGGGGTGTGCGCGTGGGTGATCGTCGAGATCGCGTTCTCGCTCCACGGCTGGCCGGGGCTCGCGCGCTACATGTTCGAGCCCGCGGCTGTGGTCGTCGCGCTGGCCGGCGCCGCGGTGGGCCGGGTACTGATCGAGGCACCGCGCGTCTCGCGCGGGGTCGGCTGGGCCGGCGTGGCCGTGGTCGTGGTGATCGTCGCCGCGCTCGTGCCCCCGGCGGTGTCCCGGGCGCGCAGCGAGCGCCACGACATCCGGGGCCAGCGCGCACGCACGACCGAGATCAACAAACTGACGAGCGTCGTCGCCTCGTTCGGCGGTCCCGCGCGGTTCAAGCACTGCGGCGAGCCGCTGACCCGGCTCGAGTACCAGACCGTGCTGGCCTGGACGCTCCACGTCAACGTCTCGACCGTGGGCTACAAGTACTCGCAGGCGATCGGCCGCGGCGGTCCGGTCGTCCTGTTCACGCCGTTCTCGCACGGCGGCTGGCACGTTCAGGCCCTGCACCAGCGCCTGGCGTCCTGCCGGTCGCTCCCGCGCTAGCGGTTTCTCGCCCCCGGGGGGTCCGGGGCTCTCGGACTTTGGCGATGAAGTACGCATATGCGAACTCGATCGCCATAGTCCGCGCTCAGCGGTCGGGGCGCTCGGGGTAGACGTCGTCGATCGTGGTCAGGGCGACGAACGGAGCGCCGGCCGCCTGCTCGATCGCTTCCGCGCCACCGGCCCGCCGGTCGCAGATCGCCAGCACGCCGCACACGTCGTGGCCCTCGGCCCGCAGGGCTTCGAGTGCTCGCAGGGTGGACCCGCCGGTGGTGACCACGTCCTCGACCAGCATGCAGCGATCCCCCGGGTCGAGCAGCGGCCCCTCGATGCGGCGGGACAGCCCGTGCGTCTTGACCTCCTTGCGCACGAAGAAGGCCTTCACGTCGGCCCCGCCGGCCAGCGCCGCGCAGGCGATCGGGTCGGCGCCCATGGTCATCCCGCCGACCGCCGTGGCGTTCCAGGCGCGGGCCTGCTCGGCCACGAGCGCCGACAGGGCCTGGAAGCCGGCGGGTCGAAGGATCGCGCGCTTGGCGTCGATGAGGTAGTGCGCGGTCTGCCCGCTGGTCAGGACCACCTCGCCGATCACCAGCGCGTGGGCGCGGAGCTCGTCGATGAGTCGTTTCTGGGCGCTCGTTTGTGTGTCGAGATTCATCGGCGGGGCTCATGCTAATTGCGCGGGAGGTCGAAATCGGGCGCGTGATCTCACGGGTTCTCAGATTGACCGCCTTCGCGTGCTGCGCGCTCGTCGTGGCGTCGTTCGCCATGTTCGCGCGCGATCAGCTGGCCGGTGCCTCGCAGCATCAGCAGACCGAGCTGGTGGCCGGCGCGCGCCCGACCGGGCCGTCCAGCACCCCGGTAAAGCACGCCGAGCCGCGGCGCGCGATCGACGCGGCCGCGAAGGCGCTGACCAGCCCGTTCGGCGCGGTGATTCAGGCGAGCAACCTGTGGGTCAAGCGCGGGCTGCCGGCCGTGTTCGCCCTACTCGTGTACGGGTTGGGACTCGGTTACCTGGCGCGGTTCTCGAGCGCCCGGACTTAGCTCTCCGGCTTAGTAGTACACGTCGACCCAGTTGCCGATCGACAACCAATCGTAGATCGAGATTGCGTCCTGGATCGGTACGCGCATGCAACCGTGGCTGGCCGGGAAGTCCGGCGCCGGGTTGTAGCCGTGGATGGCGTAGCCGCCGATGAAGAAGTTCGAGAAGTACATGCCGTCGGGCAGGTATCCGGGCACCTTGGAGTAGACGTGGAAGTCGCCCAGGACGGTCGGCGTGGACGGCTTGCCCGAGCTGATCGGATAGATCCGCTCGATGTGCGACCCGTCGGCCAGCGCGAGCAGCTGGAGCGAGAGGTTGCCCTCGGCGTGCTTACCGTGGCTGGGGAAGCGGAGCTTGAACTCGCCGAAGCCGTCGAGCAGATAGCTGATCGTGCGCCCGTCGAGGGACTGGCTGGTGCCCCAATGGAGTAGGCGGTGGTAGGCGTCAACGGCCAGGCCGGTGCCGGAGTCGTACACGCCGGTCTGCGGGATCCAGAAGTGCAGTGCGGCCAAGCGCTGCTGGATCAGCTCCGCGAACGGCCCACGTGAGCCGAACCCGGCCCGCTCGTCGAGCGCCGCGAAGCTACGGCGAGCCAGCAGCCCGCCGAGCGTGGCGGTGCGCTTGTGGCCGACCTGCACGGTCACCTGACCGGCGCTCGGGCTCGTCAGGGCTTCGGTGAACTGCCCGGACTTGCCTCCGGGAGCCGGCCTGAGGAGCAGACGGTCGGTCTTGAGTCGCTTGCCGCCGATGAACGCCTTGACCAGCACCGTCTGACCTGGCACGTATGGACTGACCACGCCGTGGACGTGAACGGTTCGGTCTGGCACGGTGACCAGGTGGCCGCCGACCAGGAAGGCGTCCGGGACGGTGAGCCGGAGGGTGCCCTGGGCCGGCGGGGTGGCGGCGCTCGCGGAGGCGGCGAACACGGCAACGATCGACGCAACGAGCGCGGTGCCTGCGATGACCCGACCGGTAAGTGCCCCCAGCATGGCCGGGGAAGTAAATCATGTGGGACGGGCGGGCGGGCGACCTCAGCTCAGGACGCCCGCGCGGGCGTCCGCGTCGCGAGCGGGGCGGTGATCGCGCCGACCACGGTCAGCGATGCCGCCACCAGCGCGACGATCTCGCCCGCGTTCCAATGCAGCTGGTTGACGCCCAGCGCGAGCGAGTTGTTGATCGAATGGAGCGCCATGCACGGATACAGCGAGCCGGTGCGCCAGCGCACCAGGCAGAGGACGAAGCCGAGGAAGCCGAGCGGGATCAGGTACTGCGCGGCGGCGGAGCCGGTGTGGGCGAGCCCGAACAGGAGCCCGGTGGCGGCCGCGGCGAGCCAGGTCCCGATGTCGCGTCCGCCGACCACGACACGCCAGCGGCGCAGCGCGCCGAAGATGAAGCCGCGGAAGAAGAACTCCTCGGCGATCGGCGCGACCACGCACACGAACACGGCCGCGGCGGCCAGGGCCGCGGTGCTCGAGCCGACGCCGAGACTCTGCGGCAGCTTGTCGGTGCCGTGGAGATGGACGAGCGACTGGTAGACCGCGGTCACGATGTAGTAGCCGATGCCGCCGGCCAGGCACGCGCCGACGCCGAGCGACAGCGCAATCCGGCGGTAGCCGAAGTCGGCCGGCCGGGGCCGGCCGCGGAGCGAGGCGAAGTACAGCGCGGTGATCACGAACCCGACGTCGAACACGAGGTCCGAGATGAGGTTCACCGCCGGCGAGCTCTTGCTCGATCCGGCGGCCACGCCGATGCCCGCAACCACGACGCTGCCGAACACCCCGACCACGAGCCCGGTGAGTACGGCCACCGGGGCCGTCCAGATCGGCCAGGGGACTTCCCGTTCGCGCTCGGGCGGCGGATCCGCGGGATCGGGCGGCGCCGGCGGCACGGACGGTGGCTGGGTCACGCGCGGCGGAGGAACGCTGGACATCGCCTCCAAGACTTTAGGGCGCGGATCGCCGCGTCAGGCCGCGAGCTCGGCCAGGCTGGAGATGTTCCGCACACCAGGCACCGGCGCCCCGTCGCCGCGCCGGATCAGCACCGGCTCGATCCCGGCCGCGCGCGCCCCTGCCACGTCCTCGTCGAGGGTGTCGCCGACGTGGATGGCCTCGGCGGCGGCGACGCCGGCGAGCCTGAGGGCCTGCTCGAAGATCGCCGGTGCAGGCTTGCGGGCGCCGGCGCCGGCCGAGGTGACGATCCCGTCGAGCAGCGGCTCGAGCTCGAGTCCGCGCAGGACGCCAACCAGCGACACGTCCCAGTTGCTCACCACGACGAGGCGCTGACCGCCGGCGCGAGCGGCCTCGAGCGCGGGGCGCACATCCTCGAACGCGGTGAAGTGAAGCGCGGCGAGCAGCGCCTCGACCAACGGGTCCACCTCCAGTCGCGCCGCGTCGCCGGGCAGGGCCGAGCGGAGCACCTCGGCGCAGCGGCGCCGCAGCGACTCGAGGCCGGCGGCGTCGCGCCCCTCGTCGAGGTGGGCGCGGTAGTAGGCGATCTCGGCGGCGATCGCGCCGGCCGCCTCCTCTTCGCTTACCTCCAAGCCGAACCGCTCGGCGAGCTCGGCGCGGAGACTTGGCGCGGGTGGTTCGAGCGCGACCAGCGTGCCGAGGGCGTCGAGCAGGATGGCGGCGGGGCGGGGCACGGACATCGCGCCGGCGGAGTCTGGCAGGCCGTCGGTGATGGGCGGATACGGCCGACGTGCAGGAGCCTGTACCGGCGGGCCGAAAGAGCCCGCCAGCTACACTGACCTCGTTCCGGCGCAGAGCCGTCCTCTGCGATGCGCGCCGACAACGACCGCCCCGCAGCCTCCCCGCCATGAGCCGACGCGAACGACAGCGCCGCCGCCGTCACAACCGCGGACATCCCGTCGGGCGCGTGCTGCTGATGACCGGGATCCTGACCGTCTGCGCGGTGGCGATCGGCTCGCTCCTGGCGGTCGGATGGGTGGTGGCGACCGCCGACTCGGCGCCCAACCTGACCTCGCTGTCACCACGCCACGTCAATCCGCCGACGGAGATCTACGCCTCCGACGGGAGTCTGCTCGGCTACGTCCACGACGACAAGATCTCGACGGCCGTCCCGTTCAACCAGATCCCCGAGCGGCTGAAGCAGGCGACGATCGCGATCGAGGATCGGCGCTTCTACCAGCACGGCGCCCTGGACTACCAGGGCATCCTCCGGGCCGGGGTCAAGGACCTGCTCGGCCAGAGCAACAACCTGCAGGGCGCCTCGACGCTGACCCAACAGTTGGTCAACACCGTGTACCTCCCGCAGAAGTACCACGAGAACCGCGACCTGAAGTACAAGATCATCCAGGCCAAGCTGGCCGAGCAACTCGAGAGCAAGCACTCGAAGAACTGGATCCTCAACGAGTACCTCAACAACGTGTCATATGGGACCACCAACGGCGAGGAGGCCGTGGGGGTCGGCGCAGCGTCCCTGATGTTCTTTGACAAGCCGGTGGAAAAAATCAACCTGGCCCAGAAGGCGCTGCTCGCCGGCCTCCCGCAGTCGCCCACCACGTACAACCCGACCATCTATCCGAAGCTCGCCATGCAGCGGCGCAACGAGGTGCTCCGGGCGATGGTGCAATCGCACTACATCACGCCGGACCTGGCCGCCGCGGTCGAGAAGCAGCCGCTCCAGCTGCATCCGAACGCGCGGTTCATCGACCACACCCAGCCATACATCTTCGACTACATGCAGCAGCAGTTGATCAAAAAGTTCGGACTGAACACCGCCGAGCACGGTGGGCTCAAGGTCTATACGACGATCAACCTGAAGATGCAGCAGCAGGCCGAGAACGCAATCCACGCCCACGTCGGCGGATCCGTACTCGATGCGCAGCCCGCCGCCGCGCTGGCCACGGTCGATCCGTCCAACGGCAACGTCCTGGCCATCGCCTCGTCGGCCACCTACCAGCAGACCAAGTTCGACTTCCCGGTCCAGGCCGAGCGCCAGACCGGATCGGCGTTCAAGGTGTTCGCCCTGATGACGTTGATCCACGACTACGACGGCAGTCCGGACGACACCTACTACACATCGAAGCCCCTTCCGGCAGGTTGGAATCCATTCGACCCCACGTGGTCGGTGCACACCGCGGAGGAGACCTACCAGGGCACGATCAACATCACCAAGGCGACCACGGTGTCCGACAACACGGTGTTCGCCCAGCTCGCCGAGGACGAGGGGTACGCCAAGCTCGACGCGACCGCCCACGCGATGGGCGTCACCTCCAAGCTCGACGGCTTCCCCTCCGAGGTGATCGGCGGGCTGAAGTACTGCTGCACGATGCTCGAGATGGCCGACGCCTACGCCACCCTGGCCAACGGCGGCACCCACATGCCACCGACCATCCTGAGCAAGGTGGTGTTCCCGAACGGCAAGGTGGTCAACCTCGGAGCGCCGCAGGGAAATCGCGTGTTCACCGACGGTGAGGCCTACAAGGCCACCCAGGTGCTGAAGACCGTGATCCAGTCCGGAACCGGAACCGCCGCCAACTACGGCTGCCCGGCAGCCGGCAAGACCGGAACGGCCGAGAACGAGGACAACGCATGGTTCGTCGGCTACACCCCCAAGCTGGCCACCGCGGTCTGGGTCGGGTATCCGCAGGGCAACATCTCGATGGGGTCCTACGGATTCGGCGGGACGGCCGCCGCGCCGATCTGGCACGACTTCATGCAACACGCCTCGGGCGGGTACTGCGGCGACTTCCCGACGCCGACCACGTACTTCACCGGCACCGCGTTCACCGGGCCGAATTCGTCCGGCCGCTCGACGGTCCCGAACACGACGCCCGGGCAGACCGGCCCGAGCGCCTACAGCAACCCGAACCTGTATGCCCAGCCGACCACCAAGCAGAAGACTCCCACACCGCAGGGGCCGCCGACCACCACCGTGCAGTCGGGCGGCGGTGGCGTGGCGCCTCCAGGCTCAGGAGGCGGCGGCCACGGTGGCGGGCATGGCCACGGCAAACACGGCTAGGCCGCAGAGACCGACTACTCTTACGGTAACCCAGGGCCCGCGCCCATGAAGACGTGCGGCCTGGATTCGAGGTTCACACGCATGCCCAAGGAAGAAAAGGTCGAACTCGAAGGCGAGGTTGTCGAGGCTCTGCCGAACGCGATGTTCCGCGTGAAGCTCGACAACATGGATCGCGTCGTGCTCGGTCACGTGGCCGGCAAGATGCGCCGCTTCCGGATCCGCATCCTGCCGGGTGACCGGGTCCGCGTCGAGCTCTCGCCATACGACCTCGACCGGGCGCGGATCGTCTACCGCCACCGCTGAGAGAGGCTCTGAGCGAGCTCGCGCTGATCGAGGCGCTCGAGGGCCTGCTGGCGGGCGCGAGCGGCCGCGTGGTCCGCTCGCTCGGCGACGACGCCGCCGTGGTGCGGGCCGACCGCTACGCCGTGACCTCGGTCGATGCGATGGTCGACGGCGTCCACTTCCGCTCGGACCAGCTGGGCGCCGAGGAGATCGGACACCGGGCGCTGGCCGCGGCGGCCTCGGACCTGGCGGCGATGGGAGCGCGGCCAGGCGAGGCGTACCTGGCGCTCGGGCTGCCGACCGGGTTCGAACCCGAGCGTGCGCTGGACCTCGTGAAGGGCGCCCACGCGCTGGCGTGCGAGCTCGAGCTCGTGCTGGCCGGGGGCGACGTCACGCGGGCGCCGGCACTGACCGTGTCATTCACGGTGGTGGGCTGGGCGCACGACGCGGACGAGCTGGTCGGGCGAGACGGCGCGCGCCCCGGTGATCGCGTGGGGGTGACCGGCACGCTGGGCGCCGCCGGGGCGGGGCTTGCGCTGGTGGATGGCCGCGCCGGTGCCGGGCTGGACGATCAGACCAGGGCAGCACTCCGCGAGCGCTACGCGACACCTTGGCCGCGCCTCACGGCCGGACGCGAGCTCGCCGCCCAAGGCGCCACCGCGATGATCGACCTGTCCGACGGCCTGGCCACCGATGCCGGCCATCTGGCCCGGCGCAGCGGGGTCCGGATCGAGCTGCAGCTGGCCTCGCTCCCGCTTGCGCCCGGAGTGGCCGAGGTCGCCGCCGAGCTCGGGGTCGAGCCGGCTGAGTTCGCCGCCACCGCGGGCGAGGACTACGAGTTGTGCGCCTGCCTGCCCGGCGGGAGCAGGCTGAGCAACATGACCTGGATCGGGTCGGTGTCCGAAGGGCCGCCGGGCGTGGTGTTCGCCGACGCGGCCGGACCATTGGCCGGATACGAGCATGTGTTCTGAAGCCGGCGAAGCAGGGCGTCGGCCACAGCGGTGGTGTCCACCCGGTACTCGCCTTTCTCGATCTGCTCTTTCAACATGGCGGGGTCCATACGGTCACTGTACTCAAGGCATCGGCCCCGTTCCGGGGCTACTACATGGGGTCTGGACCCTAAGTGTGGACGACGGTCCCCGGTATGCAAACGCGTCCAGACCGGACGGGGGATCGGATTCGTCGGCGGCGCCTGACGGCGGCGCCTCACCCGGCCCCAGGGACGCCGAGCGCAGCGAGGCCCAGAAATCAGATCTTGCGAGCCGGACCGAGTGGGGTGACCGACTTCAGGCGGGCGAAGATAATGATTCGCTGCGCGGCGCTGTACAGGGGATTGCAGGCCGACAGCACGAGGCGCTCGTAGCCCACGTTGTCGGTGACCCAAAGCGCGGTCGGCGGGACGATCTGGCGGTATTGGACCGCGTAGGTGAACTCCGCGTAGGGCATCTTCAGCACGATCTTGTCGCCGGGCTTCAGAGCATCGAGATGCCGGAACGGCGCCAGGTAGGTAGTCCGGTGGCCGGCGATCGCCACCGTCTGTCCGAGCCCCGGGAAGGCGGTGCCCGGATAGTGGCCGGGACCCTTCTCCAGGCTGGCCTCGTCGGTCCCCTGGACCACGGAGTAGCCGACCCCGAGCTTGGGGATCGAGATGTGCCCGATGGCGTCCCCGGTGGGCACCTGGTGCTGCTCGCGCCGGGCCAGGTAGGCGATCCGGTCGTGGAAGCTCGGCAGCTTGACCAGCGCGTGGGTCTCGACCTGGGTGAGCGGCGCGGTCTGGAAGCTCAGGTACTGATTGTTGATCTCCGAGCGCTTGATCAACCCGATCACCGCGGTGACCGGCTCCTGCCACACCAGGGTGATGCCGGCGTCCAGCACGAGCAACAGGCCCGCGATCATCAGCACCGAGGAGACGTCGCGGATCAGGCGCCGCAGCGGCAGGCCGCCGACCCGGCGCTGAGCCACCGCGGGAGCGCCGAGGACCCGGGTCTTCATCGCCGCAGCGCCGACCTGGTGCCGCCCAGCGATCCCGGGCCGGCGTAGGTGATCGGGCCGCGAACGGTGATCGGGAGCTCGGCCGGATCCGCGCGCGGCTGGCGCGCGATCCGCAGGATCATCGCGGCCAGACTGATCACGCACCCGAGCACGACGCTCCACTGCAGCGCGCTCATCACTGACACCGAGCCGCCCGCGAGCATCAGCACAGCATTCCAGGCCGCGGGCGCCGCGCCAAGCCCGAGCGCCGCCGCGTAGTAGACCGCGGCCAGCGCGCCCGGCACGAGGCCGGCCAGGAACAAAAGGACGGCCCAGGGCGTGCCCAGCCGTCGCTCCGGGGCGACGATCCACATCCACACATGCAGGGCGGGGACGAGGAGCGCGGCGGCAAACGGGTTCCCGAGCCAGATGACCAGCGTCACCGCGCACAGGACGAGCATCAGCGCGGCGGCGGCGCCCGGCGAGGCCGGGTCGTCCGGCACGGCGGCGCGGCGCGAGCGCGCTCGCGCCTGTCCGTTCTCCGGCGGGTGCGCCGGCTCCGGCTCGGCCGCCAGCACGTGGCGCCCGACCCGCCACCGGATCACCAGTCCGGCCGTGAGCAGCAAGGTCAGTCCGACCAGTATCGCCACCGCCCGGCCCGACAGGGTGAGCGCGTCGCCTCCGACCGGACTGGGCGGAGCGCCGTCGATCGCGCCCACCGCGCGCAGACCCACGATCGCCAGGATCGCGAGCACGAACGGCAGGCATGCCGAGAGCACCCAGAGCACCCAGCGGCCGACCCGGTAGCCGCGCCGGCGCGCGCGAGCCAGCCCGTCGACCGTGGCGGCCAGCACCGGCGCGATCAGGGCGAGGACGAGCAGGCGGACCGCCCAGGCCGGGACCAGCTTGCCCGACCAGCGCAGGTAGGTCGTGGGCCCCGGCACGGTCGGCCCGGTCGCCAGCGCGCTCACCGACTGGAGGATGGCCCGACCGAAGCCGTTGATCTGAGCCGGGCTGGTTGGCTCGCCGGCGGCCGGGAGCCGCGCCCCCGAGGCCGACACCAGCACCGCCGGCTGGCCGGCGCCGACGAATGGGCTCTGCTCGGTGCCGGCCAGTGGGAAGGCCAGGTGCAGGAACTGGCCGCCCAGGCTCTCGTCATCGGCATTGAATCCGGCCTGCTGCAAGATCGCTGCGGCGAGCGTGTTGCGCAACTGCGCCGGCGCGACCAGCTGTGAGTCAGACCAGGGGACCACGGTCGGCGAGCGGACCTTGAGCCCGGCCAGGTCGCCCAGCACGATCACTGCGTCGATCGGTCCCGGCAGGCTGCGGGCGAGCTCCGCGGCGCCGGCGGCGCCGACGTGACCGCTGGTCGAGGCGAGCACGATCGAGCGCTGCTGCGTCTGCTGGGAGAGCACTGAGGCGAGCTGGAGGAGCACGGCGGTGCCTGACAGGTCGGCCGCGGAGCCCGACGGGCTGGCCTGGGCGGCGTCGCGGTGCGCGACGACGACGATCGTCCCCGGGGTGGTGCCGGCCAGCGTCCCGACCACGTTCTCAAGGGTTCGCGGGCCGTCGACCGTCTGGGCCCGGAACTCGCTGCGCTGGACCTGGAGGCCGGCGTGGCTCAGGCTCCCGGCCACGAAGTCCGCGAGCCTGGCGTCGGCGTCCGAGCCCGGCGGGCGGTCCGGATACTGGCGGGCGAGCGACAGCATGGTGGCGTACGCCGCGTTCCCGTCGAACGCGTCGGGCACCAGCGTCGTGCTGAGCGGACCGGCCTGGTTGGCAAGCGAAAACGCCACCACGATCACCGTTACGACGACGACCATTAGGCCGGTCCGGTAGATCCGAGGATCGAGCATCGGCCTTCTGAGGGTAACCGCCGACCGGCGGCCGGAGTAAGGCGACGCCGCTCCCTGCCATTACTCTTTTGCTGCAAACAGGAAGGACTCGGTTGGCGCGCATCCTGCTCGTGGACGATGAGCAGTCGATCCAGACGTTGCTCTCATA
Source organism: uncultured Solirubrobacterales bacterium (assembly GCA_963834675.1). GTDB lineage: Bacteria > Actinomycetota > Thermoleophilia > Solirubrobacterales > Solirubrobacteraceae > Palsa-465. Next base: position 124,651 of record CAWICS010000002.1, on the reverse strand, counting down.
TCCGCTCCGCAAGGAGGGCTATGACGTCGTGCAGGCGACCGACGGCCACCAGGCGCTCGACCGCTTCGACGAGCAGACCTTCGATCTGGTGGTCCTCGATCTGATGCTGCCCAAGCTGGACGGCCTCGAGGTGTGCCGCCGCCTACGCAGCCGCAGCTCGGTTCCGATCATCATCCTCACGGCCAAGTCCGAGGAGATCGACAAGGTCGTGGGCCTCGAGCTGGGAGCGGACGACTACATCACCAAGCCGTTCTCGCTGCGCGAGTTCTCGAGCCGGATCAAGGCCGCCCTCCGACGGGCCGAGATGGTCAGGCCGGCGGAGACCTCGCCCGACGAGGCGCCGCTCGAGACCGGGGAGCTCCGCATGGATTTCGCCAAACGGACCGTCCGGGTTCGGGGGCGCGAGGCGCCGCTCACGTTCGTCGAGTTCGAGATCCTCTCGGCGCTGGCCCGCGCGCCCGGGCGGGTGTTCACCCGCGACATGCTGCTGGCCCGGATCTGGGGCGACTCCGCCTACCGGGACCCGCGCACGATCGACGTGCACATCCGCCACCTGCGCGAGAAGATCGAGGCGGATCCCAAGGAGCCCGAGTACCTGTTCACGGTGCGCGGCGTGGGCTATCGGTTCCGCGACACGGAGGACTAGTTGTTGATCGGTACGCGGTCGTTGCGCGGGCGCATCCGCCTCTCGCTCTCCAACCGGCTCGCGCTCCTGTTCTCGGCGATCGTGCTGATGGCGTTCGCGGTGCTTTACCTATACGTCGCCCCGGGGCTCCAGACGCGGCTGCTCGGCGACCAGCTGGCGCAGCTGACCAGCGACGCCCGGGCCCATTCGCGGGAGATCGCCCGGACCGTGGGAACCTCGGTGCCCCTCTCGAGCGTGCAGGACCGGGTGAACGCCGCCGCGCTGGCCACCGGGGATCGGGTGACCCTGTTGCTGGTCAACCAGGTGCCCGGCGGCTCGGAGCTGTCGGAGCTGGCCGACTCGAGCCGGCGCTCGGCCACGGCGGCGCTGTCGTTCGCGGTGGCGCAGCAGGCGGTCGCGTCCGGGCGGAAGACCACGGGCACCGAGCGCACCCGCGCGGGCACGGTGGCCATCGCAGCCGACCCGGTCAGCTTCCACGGCCGGCCGGCGGCGGTGATCGTGTACTCGGCGCCGGCGTCGGGAGTGGTGCGCGCGGTGGCCACGGTCCGCCACCAGATCCTGGTGGCGGGCGCGATCGCGCTGCTGCTCGCGCTGATCGGCAGCTGGTTGGTGGCGCGGGCGCTCGCGTTGCGGGTCAAGCGCCTGGAGCTCGCGGCCGAGAAGGTGGCGGCGGGGGACTTCAATCAGCCGATCCCGGTCGACTCGGGCGACGAGCTCGGCCAGCTCGCGGTCGCCTTCAACGCCATGCAGCGGCAGTTGGCGCAATTGGAGTCCGCGCGCAAGAAGTTCATCGCCACCGCCTCGCACGAGCTCCGGACCCCGATCTTCTCGCTGGGTGGCTTCGTCGAGTTGCTCGAGGATGAGGATCTGGACCCCGAGACGCGGGCGCGGTTCTTGGAGCAGGTGCGCGATCAGGTCGAGCGGCTGCGCAAGCTGTCCGTCGACCTGCTGGATCTGTCGCGGCTGGAGTCGGGGTCCCTGGAGCTGCGCCCCGAGCAGGTCGACCTGAGTGAGCTCACGCGGTCGGTGTCGGGAGAGTTCGAGCCCGTGCTGGCCCAGCACGACTCTCATCTGGAGGTGCGGGTGCCGTCGGGGCGGATCGAGGCGGTATGTGATCCGGTCCGGGTGGCCCAGATCGTGCGCATCCTGATCGACAACGCGCTCGTCCACACGCCTTCGGGCTCTCGCATCGTGGTCAGCACGCGGCGCTCGGACGGGCATGTCCGCCTGGCCGTGCGCGATGACGGCGAGGGGATCGATCCGCAGGCGCTGGGGCGGATCTTCGAGCCGTTCTACACCGCCGACGACGCCCAGGGATCCGGCCTGGGGCTGGCCATCGCCAGCGAGCTGGCCGAGCACATGGCGGGGCGGCTGTCGGTCGACTCGCAGCCGGGCGACACCACGTTCACGCTCGAGCTACCGGCGTGACGCCGGAGGTGGTGTTGGAGCTGGCGCGCGGGATCCGCGAGCGAGTGCTGCCTTCGCTTGGGTCCGTTGCCGGTCGAGCCGTCCTGGGCGGCGGGGCCGGGGGCGATGTCACGTTCGCGGTCGACGAGATGGCCGAGTCATTCCTGGAGGAGTTTCTCGCTGAGCGGGCGCCTTCGATGGCGTTCTATTCGGAGGACCGAGGGCTGGTGGCGCCCGGCGACGCCGTCGACGTCCTGATCGTCGATCCGATCGACGGAACGCGACCGGCCATGGCGGGGTTGGAGTCCGCCTGTGTGGCGGTCGCGCTGGCGCCGCTCGGCGATGGGGATCCGAGGATGGGCGACGTTTCTGCGGGTTGCGTGGTCGAGATCAAGTCCGGGGATTGGTTCCTGGCCGTGCGCGGGTCGGGAGTTCGATGTTCTCGCGCGGTACGGCTGAGTACGTGTGGTGACGTCGGGCGAATGTTCTGGGGGTTCGGCTTCCGGGGCCGGCCGGCCCGGCGCGTGGCCGAGGTGCTGGGCGATCTGATCGACGTCTCGTCGGTGGGCGGCGGCACGTTCGAGCTCGGGTCCCAGGCGTTCGCGATGACGCGGATCGTCACCGGCCAGTTCGATGCGGCGATCGAGGTGGGATCGCGGCTGGTGGACGAGGTCCCGGGGATGCGGGCCGAGTTCGAGCAGGTGGGCGGCGGCCAGGTGTTGAACAACTCGCCCTATGACCTGGCCGCGCCCTGGCTGGTCCTGCGCGAGGCGGGCGGCGTCGCCTCCGATGGATGGGGTTCGCCCCTGGACCGGTATCGGTTGCTGGGGTCCGGCCACGAGTACCAGATCTCCTCGATATGCGCCGCGAACCCCACGCTGCATTCTCGGTTGGTACGCGAGGTCGACGCCGGGGTCGCGCGCCTTCGGGAGAATCTCTCCGGGGAGATGTAGCCGGACGGGGGTCGCTATCGTCCCGCCGTCGGCACTACTGGCGCCGATCCACCTTCCCATGCTCCAACCCGTCACCGTCCCCCACAAGCACCTCTCGGACTACACGAGCATCGTCGGACGCGCCCTGTCCGACGAGATCCGCGAGCGGGCCGAGCGGCTGAAGGGCAAGCGGGTCCTCCATGTGTCGGCCACCGCGTTCGGGGGCGGGGTGTCGGAGATCCTCTACACGCTGGTGCCGTTGATGATCGACGTCGGGCTCGAGGCCGAGTGGCACGTGATCTATGGCCGCGAGGAGTTTTTCAACGCGACCAAGCTCATGCACAACGCACTTCAGGGCAGTCCCGAGGACCTGAGCGACGAGCAGTGGGACGTCTGGCGCCGCTACAACGAGATCAACGCGAAAGAGCTGTCCTCGGGCTGGGACGTGGTGATCGTCCACGACCCACAGCCGGCGGCGCTGGCCTCGCTGGTGGGGGAGAAGTCACGGCGATGGATCTGGCGCTGCCACATCGACCTCTCGACGCCGAATCCGGCAACGCTGGAGCGGCTGGTCCCGTACCTGGAGCCCTATCCGGCGGCCATCTTCCACATGCCCGCGTACGTGCCTGCCTCGATGAACGGACGCGCGCACATCGTCCCGCCGGCGATCGATCCGCTCGCCCCCAAGAACATGGCATTCTCGCCCGAGGACGCTGTGTACATCTGCGAACAATTCGGGATCGACGTCGACCGGCCGCTGCTCTGCCAGGTTTCACGCTTCGATCCATGGAAAGACCCGCTTGGCGTGATCGACGCGTACCGGATCGTCAAGGAGCAGATTCCCGACGTGCAGCTTGCCCTGGTGGGCTCGATGGCCACCGATGACCCCGAGGGGTGGGACTACTTCAACGCCACCGTGGCTCACGCCGACGGAGACCCCGACATCCACATCCTGAACAACCTCAACAACGTGGGCGCGATCGAGGTGAACGCGTTTCAGTCTCATTGCGACGTGGTGATCCAGAAGTCCACGCGGGAGGGGTTCGGGCTTACCGTGACCGAGGCGATCTGGAAGGGCCGCCCGCTGATCGGCGGCGCGGTCGGTGGCATCCCGTTGCAGGTGTCCGACGGGGAGACCGGGTTCCTGGTCTCGAGCGTCGAGGAATGCGCGTCCCGCTGCCTGGAGATCCTGCACGATCCCGGCCTGGGCAAGCAGCTGGGCCGGGCCGGCAAGGAGGCGGTCCGCAAGCGGTTCCTGATGCCGCGCCTGCTACGCGACTGGCTCGCGCTGTTCGAGCAACTGGAGGCGTGAGCGGTGTCCTCGAGCTCGGATACGCCCCTCGTTCTGGTTTCGAATCGCGGGCCGGTGACGTTCGGGCCGGACGGGGAGATCCGGCGCGGGACGGGTGGACTGGTCACCGCGCTGATCGGGCTGGCCTCGCATCGTGAGGTGACGTGGATCGCCTCGGCGATGACCGAGGAGGACGTAGCCGCGACCGAGGAGCACGACGGCAAGCCGTTCACGGTCGAGGCCCCCGGGGGTGGCGAGTACCGGGTCAAGATGGTCGCCTCCGATCCGGACGCCTACGACCGCTTCTACAACATCACCGCGAACCCGATGTTGTGGTTCATCCAGCACTACCTGTGGGACCTGTCCAACGCGCCGGACATCCGGCGCAACGAGACCGAGGCGTTCGAGTTCGGTTACAACGCGATCAACGAGGATCTGGCCCGGGCGGTGCTCGAGGAGATCGAGGGGCTCGAGCGGCCGGTGGTGATGGTCCACGACTATCACTTCTACACGCTGCCGGGACTGATCCGCGCGGTGCGCCCGGACGTGTTCATGACCCATTTCGTGCACATCCCGTGGAGCCAGTCGGACTCCTGGCGGGTGCTGCCGACGGTGATCCGCGAGGAGATCTATCGCGGGATCCTGTCCAACGACATCATCGGCTTCCACACCCGGTCCTACCGGCGCAACTTCCTGCAGTGCTGCGAGGACCTGCTCGGCTTCGAGGTCGATCACGAGGCCGGCGTGGTGCACTGCGACGACCGCGAGGTGTGGGTGCGCGCGTATCCGCTCCCGATCGACCCCGCGGGTGTTCAGGCTGTGGCCAGGCGGGAGAAGGTCCGCGAGTTTGAGCAGGAGCTGCTGCGGCGCCGGCGCGACCATCTAGTCTTGCGGGTGGACCGGGCCGACCTGTCCAAGAACGTCCTGCGCGGGTTCGGCGCGTTCGATTTGTTCTTGCAGCAGCACCCGGAGTTCCGCGAGCGCGTTACGTTCATCGCCCAGCTGATGCCGTCGCGAACCGACGTGCCCGAGTACGCCGAATACCTGGAGCGGATCGAGGCGGTCGTCGCGGTGGTCAACCACCGTCACGGCTCGCCCGACTGGATGCCGATCCAGTTGAAGTTGCGCGACGACCTGGAGGAGGCGGTGGCCGCGTACAAGCACTACGACGTGCTGATGGTCAACGCGATGTTCGACGGCATGAACCTGGTGGCCAAGGAGGGGCCGATGGTCAACGAGCGGGCCGGCGTGTCGATCCTCAGCGAGAACACCGGCGCGCACGAGGAGCTGGGTGAGTACTCCCTGTCGGTGAACCCGTTCGACATCCAGGAGCTGGCCGACTCGATCCACGCGGCGTTGACCATGCCCGACGAGGAACGCGAACGTCGCCTGCAGGGGCTGAAGTCGATCGTCACCGCGCGCAACCCGGGCGACTGGATCGACGACCAGCTGGCCGACATCCGGCGCAAGGGGAAGGTGTCGGCGTAGGTTTGGGTTTAGTAGTGGGTCTCGCCCTTCGCGAGCATGTGTATGAACTGCTCGATCCGGCGGGCGCGGGTCTCGGGACGCTTGGCGTCCTGGATTCGGTAGAGGAAGCTGTAGCGGCGGGTGCCGCGCAGCGTCTTGAAGAACTCGTGGGCTTTCGGGTTTTGCTCGAGCGCCCGCTCGAAGTCCTCGGGGATCTCCTGGCTTGACTGCGGCGCGTAGGCCGCGTCCCAGCGGCCGTCCTGCTTGGCCGCTTCTATTTGCGCCAGGCCGGCCGGCTGCATCCGGTTTTGCGCGATCAGGCTGGTGACCTTGTCGCGGTTGACCTGAGACCACTTGCTGCGCGGGCGCCGCGGGGTGAACCGCTGAAGGAAGAACGACTCATCGAGGGGAGCTCTCTGCCCGTCGATCCAGCCGTAGCAGAGCGCCTCCTCGAGCGCCTCCGGGTGGGTCACTGTGGCGATGCCCGAGGCCTTCTTGGCGATCTTCAGCCACACGCCGGGTGAGGCGGCGTGGTGCTCGTGCAGCCAGTCGGCCCAGGCGTCTCGATCGGCGAATGGCAGGATCGGCAGCTCGTCGCTCGGCATGCTGCGCTCAACGCTACCGGCACTCTTGTCGCTATAGTCGACCGCCGGTCATGGCCGCCGAACCACCCCTTTACGACCTGCTGCTGCTCCTCTCGACCGGAGCGGACGAGGAGCAGCGGACGAAGATCCTCTCCGACGTGGAGGGGAAGATCACCGGTGCCGGGGGTTCGATCGAGCGCCGCGACGACTGGGGCCAGCGTCCGATGGCGTATCGGATCAAGCATCAGCCGGACGCCGACTATCACCTGCTCCAGTTCACCAGTCCGCCCACGCTGATCGAGACGCTCTCGCACGATCTGCGGATCACCGACGGCGTGGTCCGCTTCCGGGTGATCAAGAACCTCCCGGGGACTCCGCCCGCGCCCGATTCCGCGCCACCGGTCGTGGCCACGGCGGCGGCGCCGGCCAGCGGCGCCGAGTCGACCACCGAGATCGAGCGGTAGACCGCTCGGGCCGGCTGGCGGCCGCTCGCGCCGGCTGGCGGCGGACGTCCGGGTGCCGGGGCGGATCCCGCCAAAACCCCCGTTTGCAACAGGATTGCAACGCTCTGCGACGGTTCCGCAGCCGTCCTGAAACTTGTGCGTCCATTTTCCGGGGATGGCCCGGTTTGCCGCCTGAGGCGTGCTTAGACTCGGCCAGAAGCTTTCAAAATGCGCTCTGGGAAAGGAGCAAAAGGTATGAACATCAATCGAGTCGTACTGACCGGGAACCTGACCAGGGATCCCGACATGCGCACGGTGGCCGAGTCGGGGCTGGCGATCTGCAAGCTCAGGCTCGCGGTCAACACGCGCCGCAAGAACAACGCCAGCGGCAACTGGGAAGACAAGGCCAACTACTTCGACGTGACGATCTTCGGCCGCCAGGCGGAGAGCTGCGGGCAGTACCTCAAGAAGGGGCGTCCGGTGGCGATCGACGGCCGCCTCGACTGGCGCGAGTACGAGGTGGAGGGACAGAAGCGGCAATCCGTCGATATCATCGCTGAGAACGTGCAGTTCCTCGGCGGTCGCGATGACGCTGGGAACGGAAACGGGAACGGCTATTCCAGCGGCATCCGGGCGCCGGAAAGCGACATCCCGGCCGATACCAGTGATTTCGAGCCCGCGCCGGTGGCTGCCGGAGTATCCGACGACGACATCCCGTTCTGAGGCAACAGATCCGAGAGCAATCGAGCAGGTGATCCAGCGTGGCAAAGCAGCGTAGACGGCCGGTCCGCCGGCGCGATAGGAAGGGCGCACAGACTTCCTCGCGCCGCAAGCCGTGTCCCTATTGCCGGGACAAGATCGCGCAGGTCGACTACAAGAACATCTCGATGCTGCGCCGGTTCATCTCTGAGCGGGGCAAGATCCGCTCGCGCCGGATCACCGGCGCGTGCCGGCGCCATCAGAGCCAGGTCGCCCGCGCGGTGAAGCGGGCCCGCGAGCTTGCCCTGCTGCCCTACGTGGCCGACACGCCCGGGGGCACCGGCGGACGCGGGGATCGCGACCGCGACCGCGATCGCGACCGCGACCGGTAGTCGAAGGAAGCGACATGCCTCAGGCGATCCTGCTGCAAGACGTCGAGACGCTCGGAGAGAAGGGCACGGTCATCGACGTCTCGTCGGGATACCTGCGCAACTACCTGTTGCCGCGCAAGCTGGCTGAGCCGGCCACCAACGCGTCGATTCAGGCGGCCCAGCGCCGGCGCGAGGAGGCCGAGCGAGCCCTGCACGAGGCGGAGGATCGGGCCAGGGAGAACGCGGCGCTGCTGGGTCGCACCGTCCTGACCATCCCCCAGCAGGCCGGCGACGACGGGCGGCTGTTCGGCTCGGTGACCACCCAGGACATCGCGGACGCGATCCGGGACGCGCGCGGCATCAAGCTCGATCGGCGCAAGATCCACCTCGAGGAGCCGATCCGCCACACCGGCACGTACATGGTCGTCGTCGAGGTCACCGACGAGGTGACCGCGGCGGTGAAGACCATGGTCGTTCCCGCGAACTAGCGGGTCGAGCCCACCGTGGGCGCTCGCGGCCCGCGGGTCGGCTGGCGTGGATGGTTCGCGCCTGGATGGATCCCGCGCCCGGATCGGGCTGATCAGGCGCCCACAGAGAAGTGTCGCTGCTTGCGGAGTGAGCCCGTGTGCTCCCGCCTGCCTCGAACTTAGACTCGACCCGAGATGAGCGCCGTCCAGAGCATCGCCGTCCCGCCCCACAACCTGGAGGCGGAGAAGTCCGTCCTCGGGGCCGTGCTGCTGGACGAGCGCCACCTCCACGGCCTGCTCGTGGAGCAGCACCTGCGCCCGGAGCACTTCTTCCGCGAGCAGCACGCCGCGGTGTTCGCGGCGATGATCGAGCTCTACGAGAGCGACCGCAAGATCGACCACCTGACCGTGGCCGAGACCCTGCGCCAGCGGGGCGGGCTCGAGGAGGTCGGGGGGCCGGCGGCGATCGACGAGCTGGCCGGTTGGGTGCCCGCCGCCGGCCACGCCCGCGAGTACGGCCAGATCGTGCGCGACAACGCCCAGCTGCGCGCCCTGCTCACCACGTCGTACGAGATCCAGGCCAGCGTGCTCTCACGCGAGGCGCCGCCGCGCGACCTGGTCGAGCGGGCCGAGCGGTCCGTGCTCGAGGTCGCCCACGACGACCGTCAGAAGAAGTTCCGCCCGATCGCCGAGGTGCTCCACGAGGAGGCCGACAAGCTCCATCGGCTCTCGACGCTCAAGACCCCGCTGACCGGGACGCCGTCGGGCTTCAAGGACCTCGACGAGATGACCGGAGGCTTTCAGCCCGGCAACCTGATCATCGTCGCCGCCCGTCCCTCGATGGGCAAGTCCGCGCTGGTGGCGAACATCGCCGAGAACGCCGTGCTCGGCACGGGCCATCCATCCCAGAGGCCGAGCGCGGTCGCACTGTTCTCGCTCGAGATGTCCGAGTCAGAGCTGGCCCAGCGCTTCGTCGCCTCCCAGGCCCGGATCCGAGGCGAGGAGCTCCGCAAGGGCCGGGTGGCCGAGAACCGCTGGCCGAAGATCCTGGCCGCCTGCCAGCGGCTGTCCGACGCGCCCCTGTGGATCGACGACTCGAGCGACACCGGCGTGCTCGAGATCCGGGCCAAGTCGCGCCGTCTGCACCACCAGCTCGAGGACGGGCTCGGGCTGATCATCATCGACTACCTCCAGCTCATGCGCCACGAGGGCCGAGTGGAGAGCCGGGTCGAGCAGGTGGGTCAGATCTCCCGCGGCCTCAAGGGCCTCGCCCGCGAACTGAACGTCCCGGTGATCGCGCTGTCCCAGCTGAGCCGCGCGGTCGAGCAGCGCGGTGGCGAGAAGCGCCCGATCCTGTCCGACTTACGAGAATCCGGTCAAATTGAGCAGGATGCAGACCTCGTGATGTTCATCTACCGCGAGGAGTACTACGAAAAGGAGTCCGAGCGTCCCGGCGAGGCCGATATCATCATCGCCAAGCACCGCAACGGACCGGTCGGGGACGTGGTGCTGACCTTCCAGAAGGAGTATCCGAAGTTCATGAACTACGCCGGCGAGCGGTTCGCCGGAGCATGAGCTATCCGGGGGCCGGGGGCGTGGGAGCGACACGCGAGGTGCGGGAGTTCCGTGACTGCCCGTTCGACCTGTGCGACGGCAGCGGGATGCTCTACGACGAGGCGTCGAACACCGCGTATGACTGCCGGTGCCGACCACAGATCATCGCCCTGCGCAAGGCCCGCAGCCTGTCGGCGGTCATCCCGCGGCGGTACCGCGATGTGGCCTTTGACCGCTATCCGGTGACCGAGATCGACCAAAAGGTTGTGACGGCCACACGGCGGTTCGCCGCCCGGATCGACGAGCATCTGGACGCCGGGCGAGGGCTTTGGATCATGGGGCCGGTCGGGACCGGCAAGACGACCCTGGCCATGCTTGTGTCGAAGGCGGCGCTCGAGGCGGGGCGCTCGGTGGCGATCTACTCGCTGCCCCGGCTGCTCAACGAGATCCGCGACACCCACCGGGCCGAGCGCTCCCACGTCGACCTGCTCGACCGGCTGACCGCGGTGGACTTACTCCACGTCGACGACGTGGGCGCGGAGCGCACCACCGACTGGGTGCTCGAGGAGCTCTACTCGATCGTCAACGCGCGCTACGAGGACCAGCGCTCGATGGTGATCACGACGAACATCGACGACCGCGACGCACTGTGCGAGCAAATCAGCGCACGGACCGTCTCACGCTTGACCGAAATGTGCGACGAGCTTCCTCTGGCCGGAGACGATCGGCGAATGGATCGCTACTCGGCCTAGTCGTCCTGCCGGCGCTCCGACTCGGCCCGCTCCTCGAGCTTGTCGGCCAGGTATTTGGCCTTCTCGGCCCGCCGCTCGTGCTGTGCGGCCTCGTCCTCGTCGGGAACGTCGCGGGCGCGGCGGCGCTCGGCCTGCTCGCGCTCGCGCTGGCTCAGCTTGAGCTCCTCGGTGATGGGGTCCTCAGGCACGCTCCAAACGTAGCGCCATGAGCGGGCGTATGGCGCTACGCATGCCATGATCGTCGCGTGGGCACGGCGGGACACGGCGAGCAGCAGGAGCCGATCCGGCTGATCGGCCTCGACCACGTCCAGGTGGCCGCGCCGGCCGGAAGCGAGGACGCGGCCCGCCGGTTCTACGGCGAGCTGCTGGGCATGCCCGAGCTGGCCAAGCCTCCCTCCCTCCAGGCCCGCGGGGGCGTGTGGTTCGCCTGCGGTGCGCACCAGCTCCACGTCGGGATCGCGGAGCCGTTTGCGCCCGCCGCGAAGGCGCACCCAGCGCTCGCGGTGCCGGCCGTCGACCTCGACCGCCTGGCCGAGCGGCTGACCGCCGCCGACTGCCCAGTGAACTGGGACGACGCGATCCCCGGCACCCGGAGGTTCTACACGGCCGATCCGTGGGGCAACCGGATCGAGTTGGTCGCGAGTCCTTAGCCCGCGCGGGCGTGGGGCTGGCCGAGCCGAGTCGGCTCCGTCCGTCCCCGCAGCACGGCGCTCTCGGTCACCTGCCAGCCATCGCTCTCGTGCGAGGGCGCGCGGTCGAGGGCCGCGTCGGAGGCGAGGACCCGGCCCGGTCGCTGCTTGGCCAGCTCGGCCAGTCGGGCGGCCTCGTTGACCGGATCGCCGATCACCGTGTACTCGAAGCGGTGCTCCGCGCCGACGTGCCCGGCCACGGCCAGTCCGGCCGAGATACCGATGCCGAAGTCGATCTCGGGTAGCTCGGCGGACATCCGCTCGGCCAGCGCGCGGGCGGCCCGAAGCGCGTCGACGGTGGGGTTCTCGCGGCTGACCGGCGCCCCGAACACGCACAGCGCAGCGTCGCCCTCGAACTTGTTGACCATGCCGTGCTCCGCCTCGACCACCTCGACGACCACCCGGAAGAAGCGGTTGAGCAGCCGCACGACCTCGGCCGGGGCCACAGCCATGGCGAGTGGGGTGAAGCCAGCCATGTCGATGAACACGGCGGCGATCTCGCGTTCCTCGCCACCGAGCCGGACGCCCTGGCTCAGCGCGAGCCGGGCGACGTCCTCGCCGACCTGGCGGCCGAACAGGTCGCGGATCCGCTCACGCTCCCGCAGGCCCTCGGCCATGTGGTTGAACCCGGCCTGGAGCAACCCGACCTCGCTGCCGTCGTCGACCTCGACGTGCGCATCGAGCTCGCCACGTTCGATGTCGTCCAGCCCGCGGCGCAACGCGAGCAGTGGATCGGAGATCGCCTTGGTCGCGAGTTGGAGCATCAGGAACCCGGCGACCCAGGCCACGCCGGCGAGGAAGAGCACGGCGGCCGCGAGGTCGCCGGCGTGGACGTGGGGTTTGACGACACCGGCGATGCCGACGACAAGCAGACCGAGCAGGGGAACGCCAGTGCCCAGCGACCATGCCATCCCCAGGCGCGCGCGTACCCCGGGCGTCAGACAGGCCCTCCCCGGCCGAGCTGCCAACGCACACGCCGTCACCGGGCGGAGGGCGCGCTCGTACAGCAGATAATCCAGGGCGCAGGTCGTCTCCCCACCCAGCCAGATCGTGGCAAGGATCAGGGCACCAGCTCCCGGCGAGAACAGGATGCTGTTGAGTACTCCGAACACGATCCCAGCGATCACCCAGGCCAGCGCGTCGAGCTTGACCGCGTAGGCGGCGAGTCCCAACGTCTGCGGATGCTCCCGCTCATCGGGTGGTCGATCCTCGCGCACCCATGCCAGGGCCTCGCTCACCCGGCGCCTGAAGCGCCGAGTGATCATCACAGCGGACAGGACGAAGTAAACGGCGACCAGCGGACCGTTGATGACGAACAGTCGGCCCAGCTGGTGCAGGCTTCCGAACAGCGGGATCAGGAACCCGATGGCGAGGAAGACGACCAGTGTCCCGGCTCCCGCGGCGGTCCACCCAATCTTCGAGAGTCGGAGATGAATCAGCCCGGGACCAGGAAGCTGTGATGGGTCGGTCGCAACCCGTACCGTCACGCCACGATTATCGAGCGTCCACGACACCACCGCGGCAGTCCTCAGTGCGCCGACGACGGCTCCGCCGGACGCCTCGGCAGCCAGGCCAGACCGCCCCGCCCGGGCTTGATCGTGATGTTCCGGCGCTGCGCGGGCTCGAAGCCGTCGGATACGACGCGCAGCTTGCGTGCGCGCAGCACCGCGCGCACCACCTGCTTCATCTCGAGCATGGCGAAGCTCGAACCGAGGCACCGTCGCCGTCCGCCACCGAACGGGATCCACGTGTAAGTGCCGGGTTGCTGGCCGAGAAAGCGCTCGGGCCGGAATGCGTATGGGTCGGGATAGATGGTCGGGTCGTGATGGACCAGGTAGGCGCACGGCACCAGACCGACGCCAGCCGGATAGACCCGGCCGCCGACCTCGACCGGGCGCCTGGCGATCCGCGGCGCCACGTTTGGCAGTACCGGCCGGCGCCGCAGGGTCTCGTAGATCGTCGCGGTGAGATACGCGTCGTCCTCGCCGCCGTGGATCTCGGCCTCGAGTGCGGCAAGCACGACCGGATGCCGGCTGATCCGCTCGAACGCCCACGCGAGCGCGGACGCGGTGGTCTCGTGCCCGGCCACGAGCAGCGTCATCAGCTCGTCGCGAAGCTCCTGCTCGGACATCGGCGAGCCGTCCTCATGGCGGGCATCGAGCAGCATCGTCAGCACGTCGTCGCGCTGCTCTGCGCCGGCGCGCCGCTCGTCGATCTGCTCGAACAGGAGCTCATCGGCCTCCTGCTGCAGGCGCACGTAGGAAGCGAACGGCCCGACGCGCTCGAGCACCTTCTCCGCCCGGCCGCCCGACGGGGGCGGGATCACGCTGATGAAGCGGTCACCGAAGGCCAGCATGGCCGACAGCCGCTCGCGCAGGGCGTCGAGGCGGGGGCCCGGATCGAGGCCGAACACGGCCCGCAGGACTACCTCGAGGGTGAGCCGCTGGAGCAGCGGATGCAGCTCGGTGGCGGCGTCATCGGGCCAGGCATCGACCTCGCGCTCGGCCACGGCCGCCACGAGGTCGCTCAGCCGCTCCACCCGCTCGCCGTGGAACGCCGGCAGCATGAGCTTGCGCTGCTCCATGTGGGCGTCCTCGTCGAGCAGGATCACCGAGTTCTTCCCGACCACCGGCTCCAGAACGCGGGCACCCTCGCCGGGGTGCAGGACGTCCGCCGGCGCGGTGAACACCTGCTTGATCTCGTCCGGGTTCGTCAGGATCACGAACGGCGGCGCGATCAGCAGCCGCAGCGTGAAGCGCGAGCCGTAGCGCGCGCGGCACTGCTCGAGAAAGGCAAGCGGCCGAGTCCAGAACGCCACGCTCTGGACCGACTTGGGAAGCCTGGGTCCGGCGGGAAGCGAGGTGTGTGAGACGGGCGTGAATCCTCCGAAAACTGGAATACCCCGTGGCGGCGGCCGAGTATGTGATACCGGGCACATGGGGTGGGTGGCAAGCGGCTCTGGCCGCCCGTGGGTCGCGAGTCGGGCGGTGCGCCATATCACTGCGCCGAGGGCGGCCAGAACCGCTCCGCCTCCCACCCAAACAGCCTGCAGAGCCGGATGCGCCCCCGCCGATCCCGACTTTGTGCGGACCAGGAACTCGGCTGGGACGGCCGCGTGCCTAACTCGTCTCGCGCTATCGGTCGACGCCGGAACCCGGGTCGGATCTGCGGGCCTGGACGCCGCCGGTCAGATCTGCGGGCCCGGGCGGGGCGGGAGCGGCGAGGGGTCGGGCGTGGGTGCCGGCGGGCTCGGGTCGGGGCCGGGGGGCGCTGGGTCGGGTCCGGGGGTCGGAGTTCCGGGCCCCGGGGTGGGGGGACTCGGGTCGGGCCCGGGCGTAGGTGGTGCGGGGATTCCGGAGCTCACGCCAACGCTCCCTCGGCCATGCGGGAGCTCGCGCCAACCCACGTGCGCGTCCGCTCATGCCGTGCGTACACTCCGTCGCCGATGCCAGGAATCGTATTGGTTGGAGCCCAATGGGGTGACGAGGGGAAGGGCAAGGTCACGGATCTGCTCGCCGAGCGGGCCGATGCGGTGGTGCGCTTCCAGGGCGGCAACAACGCCGGGCACACGATCGTGCGCGGCCGCCAGACGTTCAAGCTGCACCTGATCCCGTCGGGAATTCTGCACAAGGACACGTTGTGCGTGATCGGCAACGGGGTGGTGATCGATCCGCGGGTGCTGACCGACGAGCTCGACGAGCTGCGCCGGCGCCGGGTCGACACGCGGCTGCTGCGGATCTCGGCCAACGCGCACCTGATCATGCCGTACCACATGATGCTCGACCACGCCGGCGAGGCGAAGCTCGGCAAGCTGCAGATCGGGACCACAAGACGAGGCATCGGTCCGTGCTACGCCGACAAGGCGGCACGCCTGGGGATCCGCGTCCAGGACCTGCTCGACGAGAAGATCCTCAAGAAGAAGATCATCGCGGCGCTCGAGCCCAAGCGGCTCTCGCTGCGCCCGTTCGCCAAGGACCCGAAGCTCGACCTGCAGACGATCACCGAGGAGTACGTGACCTACGGGCACCGGCTCGCGCCGTACATCGCCGACACCGTGCGGCTGGTCCACGAGCGACTCGATGCCGGCCAGACGGTGGTGTTCGAGGGAGCGCAGGGCGCGCTCCTGGACATCGACCACGGCACCTATCCGTTCGTCACCTCTTCGAACCCGGTGGCGGGCGCGGCCTGCGTGGGCGCCGGCGTCGGCCCCAAGGACATCGACGAAGTCTGGGGCGTGATGAAGGCGTACAGCACCCGGGTGGGCGCCGGGCCGTTCCCGACCGAGCTGGACGGCGATCTGGCCGACGAGATCCGCGAGCGCGGTGGCGAGTACGGCACGACCACCGGCCGCGCCCGGCGGGTCGGATGGCTCGACCTGGTCGCGCTGCGCTACGCGGCGCAGATCAACTCGCTGACCGCGCTGGCCGTCATGAAGCTCGACGTGCTGTCCGGGTTCGACCGGCTGTGCGTATGCACCCGCTATCGCTCCATCGGTCCGGAAGGAACCGAGTTCGAGCACTTCCCCTACCACCAGACCGTGCTCCACCACGCCACCGGCGAGTACATCGACCTGCCCGGCTGGAGCGAGGACCTGACCGAATGCCGGGAGGAGTCAGATCTCCCGACCGCAGCCCGCGACTATCTGCGCTTCATGTCGGACTTCGTGGGAGTTCCGGTCGCGCTGATCGGCGTCGGGCCGGCCCGCGACGAGGTGATCTGGACGCAGGCCGGCGCCGGCATGGCGCATGGCGGACGCCCCGCGTCGGCGGCCGCCTGACTCAGGTCTGCCGCGACGGGTGACCCTCGCCCGGCCAGGGCGCCAACACGAGCACCAGCCGGGCGTCGCTTTCCGCCCGGATCGTGCGCCGCTCGTTGGGCGCGAAGTGCGCAAGCAGCCCGGGGCCGCCGGACACGCTCCCATCTCCCTGGGAGATCGAGACCTCACCGTCGACCACGACCAGGTAGCTCCGCTCGTGGACCTGATGCTCCTGGAGCTCCTCGCCCGCCGGCAGGTGAATGCCGATCGCCCGGGTCTCGGCGTCGGAGCGAAGCACGACCGGGTGGTGCGCCTCGATCTCCAGCGAACCTACATCCCAGGTCTCCATCGCCCGTGCACTCTACTCGGGCGCAGAAGCGACCCGCACCGACGCGTCCAGAGAACGCTGGAGGTCCTCGAGCACGCGGACCACGCGCAGACCGCTCGTCCCGTCCGAACGCGGCCGGCGACCGGTCCGCACGCACTCCACGAAGTGCTCGCATTCGACCCGGAGCGGCTCGACGTTGGGAATCGACGGGGAGAACATGTCGCCCGTGCGGGTGATGTACTCGCCGTAGCCGCGCGAGCCTTCGTCGAAGCCCTTGTCGAAGATCTGGAGCTTGCCCTCGCGCGCCATGTCGTCGAAGGTCGCCATGCGGCGCGAGCCGACCACCGTGAAACGGCGCTCCTTGTGAGGGTCGAGCCAGCTCAGGTGCAGGTGGGCCGAGACGCCTGAGGGGAAGCGTAGGAAGCAGAACACGACGTCCTCGACCCCGGCCTGCACGTAGGACTCGCCGTGGGCCACCACGTCCCAGGGCTCCTCGTCGGCCAGGTACAGCACGACTGAGACGTCGTGGGCACCGAGGCTCCATAGCGCGTTCTCGTCGGCCCGGAGCTTGCCGAGGTTCAGGCGGTTGCCGTAGATGTAGTAGATCCGGTCGCCCAGCTCACCCGAGTCGACCAGCTGCTTGAGCCGCTGCACGCCCGGGTGGTACTCCAGGAGATGGCCGACCATAAGGACCCGGCCGGCCGCCTCGGCGGCCGCCACCACCCGCTCGGCGTCGGCCACCGACTGCGCGAGCGGCTTCTCCACGAAGCAGTGCTTGCCGGCCTGGAGCACACGCACCGCGCACTCGGCATGGAGCGGCACGGGGGTAGCGAGCACCACCG
The DNA here is from genome assembly GCA_963834675.1 of uncultured Solirubrobacterales bacterium. Taxonomy (GTDB): domain Bacteria; phylum Actinomycetota; class Thermoleophilia; order Solirubrobacterales; family Solirubrobacteraceae; genus Palsa-465. The sequence continues at coordinate 107,423 of CAWICS010000002.1, read as the reverse complement.
CGTCGAGCGCCGGGTCAGCGAGCACCTCGTCGAGATCGCCGGTCAGGCGCGCTTGTGGGAAGCGACCGGCGATCCGCTCGAGCGCCTGCTCACAGGGGTCGCAGCACCAGGCCAGCTCGCAACCCTCGATCGCGGCGAAGTTCCGGGCCAGGTTCGGGCCCCAGTAGCCGAGACCGACCACGGCGATACGAAGAGGCGAGGCGCTCATCCGAGGTGGAGTCTAAGAGCGTTCAGGACGCGCTCCCCCGCGTGGCCGTCGCCGTACAGTGGCGGCCGCTCGATCGGCGACGCGCGCTGCACCGCCGCAACCGCCGCGTCAGCGTCCAGGTCGACGAGCACGTTCCAGCCGTGCTCGACCGTCTCGGTCCATTCGGTGTTCGGCCGCAGGGTGATGCACGGAATGCCGGCCAGGTAGGCCTCCTTCTGGAGACCGCCCGAGTCGGTCAGGAGGGCGCGCGCGTGGATGAGCAGCGCGGCCGTTTCCAGATAGCCGAGCGGGGGCGCGATGATCACCGGCCCCGAGCCCTCAAGCCGGCCCAGCATGTCGGCCTCATCGAGGCGGCGGCGCGTGCGCGGGTGAACGGAGAACAGGACCGGCAGCGGCATCGAGCACAGCAGCTCCACGAGCTGACGCAACCGCGCCGGATCGTCGACGTTGCCCGCCCGGTGGGCCGTGGCAAGCAGGTAGCCACCTGGCTCGAGTCCGCGCGCCGTCGCCAGATCGCCCCTTAAGCGCGCGCGGGGTTGCACCGCCAGCGCGACGTCGACCATCACATCGCCGACCACCTCCACGGCGCCCGCGACTCCCTCACCGCGCAGGTTCGCGGCCGCCGCCGCCGAGGAGCACAGCAAGAGCGACGAGGCATGATCGGCGAGCACCCGGTTGAGCTCCTCGGGCATCGAGCGGTCGAACGAGCGCATGCCGGCCTCCACGTGGGCCACCGGCACGCCGGCCTGCGCGCCGGCCAGGGCGCCGGCCAACGTGGAGTTCGTGTCTCCGTAGACGAGCAGCGCGTCGGGCTCCTCCTTCCGGAGCACGGGCTCGAGCGCGCTGAGCATCCGTGCGGTCTGCGAGCTGTTCGACCCGAGCGCGATTCCGAGCTCCAGATCCGGCGCCGGGAGGCCGAGCTCCCGAAAGAACACCGCCGAGAGGTCGTCGTCGAAGTGCTGGCCGGTATGCACCAGCAACTCCCCGGAAGCGGCGCGCAGCCGCGGGGAGACCGCCGCCGCCTTGATGAACTGGGGGCGGTTCCCGATCACCGTGAGGACCTTCATCGCGTGTCCGAGGCGGCCAACCGCTCGCGAATCCACGCCGCGACGTCTCGGGCGACTTCCCGGGTACGAGGTCCTGGGGCCTCGAACACCCGGCCATCGATTGCCCCCACCGGCTGGACCTCGCGGGTGGTCGACGCCAGGAACGCTTCGGAAGCGCCCAGCAGCTCATCGAGCGTGCACGAACGCTCCGCCGCCCCGGTCACCGACAGCACCACGGCCCGGGTGATCGAGGCCAGGATGTGCTCGTCCAGCGGCGGGGTGAACAGCGAGCCGTCGGCCACCCAGAAGATCGAGCTCGTCGGGGCCTCCAGCACCCGACCGTGGGGAGTGACCAGCAGCGCCTCGTCGAAGCCTCGCTCGCGCGCGAGTCGCGAGGCCAGCATGTTCGCCCCATACGAGAGCGACTTCACGCCATCCAAAACCCGCGTGGGCGAATAGGTCACCGAACCCAGCCGGATCACCTCGGGCTGAGCGTGCATCGGCTCGGTCATGAGCAGCCGGCGCCCGCCGCGGGTGATCACGATCCGCAGCAGCTCGTGGTCGGGACCCACCCCCGCATGAGCCAGCAGACGCCAGGCGTCGGCTCGAACCGCCTCGAGGTCGACCGGCAGGCGAAGATTCGACGCCGAGCGCTCGAGCCGCGCCAGGTGCTCGTCCAAGGCGAACGGCCGTCCCTCGTACACCCGGATCACTTCGAACACGCCGTCGCCTCGGAGCAGACCCTCGTCGGTGGCGGGGATCGTCGCGTGCGAGGCGAGGGTCACCGCGCCGTCGACCGAGGCCAGCGAGCCCGAGAAGTTAGCCACGATGCCCGTCACGCGACCACACTTCCGCGAGGCGCACCACGACCGCCGCGGCGGCCGCCATGTCCTGGACGGAAGCCCACTCGCGCACCGAGTGGTACTCATGCCCTCCGGTGAAGATGTTCGGCGTGGGCAGGCCCATCGCGCTGAGCACCGACCCGTCGGTGCCGCCCCGGATGGGCTGGCGGATCGGCTCGATCCCCTCGGCCCGGATGGCCGCCTCGGCGGCGTCGGTGACCTCGGGTACCTCACGCAAGATTCTTCTCATATTGCGGTACTGCTCGCGCGCGTCGACCTCGAGATGGGCTCGCGGGTCGGCATCGACAACCTCCCGCGCCACGCGCTTGAGTAGCGCAACATGCCGGTCGAGCTGCTCGTCGTCAAAGTCGCGCACGATCAGGCGCAGCGTTGCCTTGGCCGCTGTCCCGGTCAGCTCGTGCGGATGGATGAAGCCGTCGCGCCCCCCGGTCGTCTCGGGAGTCAGCGTGTCGGCCGGCAGGGCGGCGACGATCCGGGAGGCCAGGCGAAGCGCGTTGACCATCTTGCCGGTGGCCTGACCCGGGTGCACTTCCACGCCGCGCACCGTCAGCGTTACCTCGAACGCGCTGAACGTCTCGTCGGTCACCTCGCCGATCTCCGAGCCGTCGAGCGTGTAGGCGCAGCGGGCGCCGAAGCGCTCGATGTCGAACAGCGACGCGCCGGCGCCGACCTCTTCGTCGGGGGTGAAGCCGATCCGCAGCGTCGGGCGCGGAAGCTCGGGATGGGCGGCCAGGTACGCCACAGCCGCCATGATCTCGGCCACTCCGGCCTTGTCGTCGGCTCCGAGCAAGGTGTCGCCGCTACTGGTGACGATGTCGTGCCCGGTCTTGGCGGTCAGCTCGGGAATGGCCGCCGGGTCGAGCACCGTGCCCTCGCGCGGGAGCTCGATCACGCCGCCGTCGTAGGAGCGATGGACGATCGGCTCGACTCCGTCCCCGGGCGCGTCCGGACTGGTGTCCATGTGCGCGATGAGCCCGATCGTCTCAGCCTCACCGCTCTCGACGTTGCCGGCGAGCGTGGCCATCACGTAACCGTTCTCGTCGAGCCAGGCGTCGTCGAGCCCGGCCTCCCGCAACTCCGACACGAGCAGCCGCCCGAGGTCGAGTTGACCCGGCGTGCTCGGCGATCCATCACGGTCGCGGCGCGATTGCGTGCCGATTCGCACGTAGCGCAGGAAGCGCTCCAGCGTGTCGTGCGCGAGTTCCTCGGCCAAGGTGGACGTGTAGGAACCGGACATTGTGGTGAGTATCGCAACGTGAGGGGGAGGAGGGCTGCCTAGACCCCGAACGAACGTGAGGAGTTGACACAGATGGCAACCCAGACCCCGACCCAACGCTCGGCCACCGCCAAGCGCGCGGCGGCCACCCGCAAGCGAAACGCCGCCAAGCGGAGCGCCGCGAGCACGAGGACCTCGGCGCGGCGCACCGAGAGCTCGGCGTCGGTGACGGCACGGCCCAGTGCCCGCACGACGGCCCGCAGTGCCCGGACGACCGGGAACCGCGCGGCTGAGACCGCAGCGCGGAGCGCCGATGCCGCGCAGACGCAGCTGGGCGCGGTGGCGACCAGCGCGCAGCGCGTGCTCTACACCGCGGTGGGGGCCCTGGCCACGGCCGGTGACGCGGTCAAGCAGAGCGCCCTGACCTACACGAACCCGGGTCGTCTCGCCCGCCAGCTCGATCAGTTCGAGCGCCGCGGAGCGCGAGCCATCGACCGCGGCCGCCGTCAAGCGAGGCGCCGCGCCCGCTGAGCTTGAGAGGCAGTGCCTTTTATGCGCCGGCCTGGGGGCGCCGGAGCGGGCGCTGTTTGGCGCACGGCAGTCCGCTTCTGTGCTAAAAGGAAGTGGTCTGCGAAAGGAGGACCCCGGTGTCGGGGATCCCGGTGGGCGAGCCTGTGTCCGCAGCTGACTCACAAGCGTTGTTCGAGCGGTGGCGGCGGGATCGAGACCGTGAGGCGCGCGATGAGCTGATAGCTCGGTTTCTTCCGCTGGCGCGGAAGCTGGCCCGGCGCTACGTGCAATCGAGCGAGCCTTACGACGATCTCGTCCAGGTCGCGAGTCTCGGCCTGGTCAAGGCGGTCGAGCGCTTCGATCCGGATCGAGGCTTCGCGTTCACGTCGTTTGCCGTGCCCACGATCGTGGGCGAGCTCAAACGCTACTTCCGCGACACCGGATGGGCGATTCACGTCGATCGCGGTGCCCAGGAGCGGGCCCGCAAGATCAACGAGGCGCGCCAGGCGATCAGCGCGCGCACCGGGCGCCCGCCGCGCGTCGACGAGCTCGCGCAGTACCTCGAGCTGAGCGAAGAGGAGGTCCTGGACGGCCTCCAGGTGGCCGAGGCGTACGGAACCGTGTCACTCGATGCTCCGGTGGCCGGCGAGGAGGACGCCAGCCGTCTCGACGCGATCGGAGACGAAGACCAGCGGCTCGGCCTGGTCGACGACCAGACGACGATCTTCGCCGCTGCCAAGCACCTTCCTCAGCGCGAGCGCGAGATCCTCTTCCTGCGCTTCGGCGAGGACCTCACGCAGTCGGAGATCGCCGAGCGAGTCGGCGTCTCTCAGATGCAGGTGTCGCGGCTGCTGCGCCGCTCGCTGCACCGCTTGCGCCAGCTCACCGGCGAAACACGCTGAACTCGAGCTGCTGAGGCGCCGCCGGGACGAGGACACATCCCGGCGGGCCACTCAGCTAGCTGCTACCAGCGGCCGTACCACCTTCGCCGACCCATCCCGGACTCCGCGCCTCCAATCAGGAAGCCGAGCAGCCACAGGATTATGGCGGCGATGAGCACGATCCACAGGATGTGCACGGCGAAGCCGAGCCCGCCGAAGATGGCCAGGATCAGCAACAGCACGATCAATGCGACCATTTCGCCTCCTCCTTTTCCTGCACGTTGTTGCCGAGCGATGGCTACCCGGTATCTCAGCGAGTGATGCACCTGGGCGCGATGAACCACGCAGGCTGCGGGAATGCTCAGAGCTGCTCGCGGACCCTGCCCATCAGGGCAGATCCTCTTCACGCTCGGTCGAGCGCTCGTGGTCGGCCTCGCCGCCCGCGGCGGCACGGGCGTCGTCGCTCTCCTCAGCCGCATCCTCGATGGCCTGACGAGCGGCGTGCTGGTCACCATGGCTGGCGTGCTCGATCAGCTCGCGCTCGGCTTGCTCGAAGCCCTCGGCTTCGCCACCGCCGCCTTCCAGGACCGCACGGTCCGCCTCGTCGGGCTGCTCGTCGGAGGGCGGCTCAGAGCTGACGCGTCCGCCAATTGCTGCGGCCTCGGCCGCGGCGGCCTCGGCTTCTTCTCGAGCTCGATCGGGACTTTGCATGCGAATTCCCTTACCCGCTCGCATTTTCGACAAACGATTGCGAGCGGCAACGGGACGCCCGGCATCCGCGGGCCAAGATCAGTAGGCTCGCGCACCGTGCAGAGTCACTTCCGCCTAGAGGTGCGCAACGAGGGCCGCTCCACGGTGATCTCGGTGAGCGGCGAGCTCGACCTCGCGTCAAGCCCAGCGCTTCAGGAGGAGCTCGATCGGGTCGCCGCCTCCGACTCCCAGATGCTGATCATCGACCTTCGCGAACTCGACTTCATGGACTCGACCGGCCTCAGCGTGCTGGTCAGAGCCCACCAGCGCATCGAGGAGCAGGGGCGGCAGCTGGCCATGGTCAAGGGGCCGCAGCAGGTGCAGCGCCTGCTCAGCCTGACCGGCGTGGCCGATCGGCTCACGGTGGTGGACACCCCGGAGGAACTACTCGGACAGCAGTAAGGCGCGCCGCCTCAGTTGCGGCGGCGGTCGACCATCACGACGTGCAGGACCTCGGCCTCGTCGTCGTCGCGGATGTTGAGCTCGTCGCTCAGCATGGTCAGCGCCGAAGCCGCGCTGTAGTCGGGCGCCTGGTGGGAGAGCTGGCTGCCGCTCCCGCCGACGAACGGGCCGATGGTCAGCTCGAGCCGCTGCGCATCGGTAGAGATCGCGAACGACATGCGCTGGCCCTTGGCCGCCCGTCCGGCATGGGCGGCGATTGCGTCCGTGACCAGATAGACATCGGAGAACCGGTCGAGCGAGAAGCGAGCCCGAGCGGCCAGCGCCCGGGCCACGCGACCGAGCACGCCGGCCAACAGGCTGATCGGCGACAGCGACACCACGGCGTCCCCGGCCAGCCACTCAGCATCGATGTCATCGGGCCCGGCCCGGCTCGGCAGGTGGAACAGCGGCTTGCCGTCTCGCTCGCCCGCGAACGACATCCGGACCTCGGTGCCTCCGCTGGGCGGGCTGCGGAACTCGGCCTGCTCGGCCAGGGCACGGATCACCGAAAGTCCCACGCCCCGGATCGTCTCGTCGGCCGGAGCCAGCGCGGGGAGCCCGGACCCCTCGTCGAGCACGACCACCTCGATGGCCTCCGGCTCGATGTACATGCGCACGCCGAGCGGCCCGGTTTCGCCGTCGTAGGCGTGCATGACGACGTTGTTGCACGCCTCGCTGACCGCGGTCTTGAGATCGTCGAGGAGCTCGGGGTCGAGGCCGATCAGCTCGGCCACGCCGGCCAGCACCCCCCGGACCAGTGTCAACGTCTCGGGCCGCGAATCGAGCTCGAGACGGACCGCGGGGGCGTCCTCGTTCAGCGCCACCGAACCTCCGAATCGCCCGACGCGACCGGACGCGCACGACCATCTGCAGCGGCGACGCTTTTGACTCTCGCCTGCGGGGTAAACCTATTGGAAGTCATGGATCCACGCGTTCGTGCCCTGTACAAGATCGAGCCCGAGCCCGAAGGCCCGGCAAAGGCGAGACGGATAATCGCCGAAGAGCTGGCAACCCGGGTACCCGCCTCGGTGCTCGACGACGTCACGCTGATGGTCTCAGAGCTGGTTACGAACGGAATCGTGCACGGATCAGCCAAGTCCGAGGACCCCGTGATGCTCGATCTGCTGGTCAACGGCCACATCCGTTGCCGGGTGCTCGACCACGGTCTGGGCTTCGCTGCCGGCGATCGGCGCCAGGGACCTGGCGGGTGGGGGCTTCAGGTGGTGCAGCAGCTTTCGGACCGGTGGGGCATGCAGTATTCGCCACAGCAGACCGAAGTATGGTTCGAACGGTACTGCTCGTGACGTGACGTCGGTGACGTCGTCCGCGCTGCCGTCGATCTGACCGACCCTTCGAGGCCCACGCCGACCGTTCGCGGGGCCCCGAGTCCCCCTCGCCCCCTTTAGCCTGCGGCATCCGTCAGGTGACGGATGCCGTCTCGTCGGACCCGGTCATCTCGCGGAGACGTGCCAGCGCGCGACGCAGGATCCGTGAGACCTGCATCTGCGAGACGCCGATCTCCTCGGCGATCTGAGTCTGGGTCATATCCTGCACGAAGCGCAGGGCGAGCACGTGGCGTTCGCGCGCGGTCAGCTGATGCGCCGAGGCGGCGATCGTGACGCTCGCGTCGACCAGCTCGAAGCGCTCGTCCACCTCGCCGAAGGCGTCGGCCAGCGAGCCCGACTCGCCGTCGGCGTCCTCGCGCGGGGCGTCGAGCGAAGTCGAGTGGTGAGCACCCGCGGTCTCCAGGCCGTCGAGCACGTCCTCGATGCTCATCTCGAGGTACTCGGCCAGTTGCTGGACGCTGGGCGGGCGGCCGGTCTTGGTGGTCAGCTGCTGCTGGGCCTCCTCGACCTTGAGAGCCATCTCCTGGGCGCCGCGCGGCACGTGGACCGACCAGCCCAGGTCGCGGAAGTAGCGCTTCAGCTCGCCGAGAATGGTCGGCACGGCGAACGAAGAAAAGGCGGTTCCACGCTCCGCGTCGAAGCGATCGACGGCCTTGACCAGGCCGAGGCTGGCAACCTGGAGCAGGTCCTCGAACGGCTCTCGGGCGCCGGCATAGCGCCGCGCGAGCTTGCGGGCAAGCGGAAGGAACCGGGTTACGAGCTCGTCGCGCGCGCTGCGGTCCCCGTGCTGCTGCCACCGGACGAAGAGTTCGGTGGAGTCGGTGCGAGCGATGGCTGGAGAAGTCATGCGCCCTTGATACCCACGAGTAGGTTTGCTCAAGCAGGTTAATCCGGGGGTGGACGGATCTCGTATTGGCTCTGACTATGGGCCTCGCTTCGCTCGGCATCCATGGGACCAGGTACCCCGTCCGGAACGGGACCGGGAAGTGTCCGGACGGGGTACTTGGCCCCACGGATGCCGCCGCAGGCGGCCCAGAATCAGGCCGCGACGGTGCGCCCGCGCCCGCGGGGGGTCATCCGCGCGAGCAGGGTGGCGATGAAATGGCCCACGACCAGGTAAACCAGCGCCGCCAGGCCCCAGTTGACCGCCATGGCCAACTTTGCGTTATGGATCTTGAACAGGTTTTTGAACGGGCCGGTCAGCCATTGCCCGGCGTCGTGGATCGCGCTCACGATCCCATTGCTCTGGTTTGCACCAAGCACGAACAGGACGATCGCCGCGACGATCACCAGTGCGATCAGGCCGACCAGGGTCCTAACTAAGCGAGCGAGTGTGTATCCCATGTGTCCCTCACCTCCTTGGGCGAGGGCTACCCGATGGCATGCTCGGCATAAACGCGGGTAGGAGATTCGCTATGGCGCGCTCAATCTGGAACGGAACCATCACCTTCGGGCTGATTGCCGTGCCGATCAAGGTGCACTCGGCCACCGAGAGCCACACGATCCACTTCCACCAGGTGCACGAGTCCGACGGCGCGCGGATCAAGCAGAAGCGGATGTGCGCCAAGGAGGGCAAGGAGGTGCCCTACAAGGAGGTGGCGATGGGTTACGAGGTCCGCGGCGGCGAGTTCGTGATGCTGGAGAAGGAGGAGATCGACGCCGCGGCCGGTGATCGCGCCCACACGATCGAGCTCGAGCAGTTCGTCGATCGCGAGCAGGTCGATCCCGTGTACTACAACCGCACCTACTACCTGGGCGCGGGCGCGGATGGAGAGGACGCCTACCGCCTGCTCCACGACGCGCTCGAGCGCGCCGGCCGGACCGGCCTGGGACGCTGGGTGTTCCACAACCGCGAGTACCTCGTCGCGGTGCGCGCGGGCGACGATGTCCTCGTGCTGCACACGATGCGCTTTGCCGATGAGCTGGTGTCGCCGCACAAGCTCGAGATCCAGAGCCCGAGTCGCAAGCCCTCGAGCCAGGAGCTGAACATGGCCGAGAAGCTGGTCGACTCGTTGCGCAAGCAGTTTCGTCCAGCTTCGTTCAAGGACAGCTACCGCGACCGAGTCGCCGCGCTGATCAAGGCAAAGGCCGAGGGCAAGGAGATCGAGCTGCCCGAGTACGAGGAGCCGGAGGCGCCCGATGACCTGATGGCCGCGCTCGAGGCGAGCCTGGGGAACGGGAAGAAATCAAGCTCGAAGCGGTCGAAGGCGAGGAGCTGAGGAGATGCCCAGATCGATGTGGAGCGGATCGCTGAGCTTCGGGCTGGTCAACGTCCCCGTGGTGATGGTCACCGCGGTGCGCGATCTCGACCTGCACTTCCGCCAGCTCCACGAGTCCGACGGCGCACCGATCGAGGTGCAGCGCTGGTGCTCGAAGGAGGACGTCGAGGTGCCGTATGACGAGATCACGCACGCGTTCGAATTCGACGACGGCAGCCAGGTGATCATCACCGACGAGGAGCTCGAGTCGATCGAGCCTCGGCGCACCCGGACGATCGAGATCGAGCAGTTCGTCGACTCGGGCGAGGTCGACCCGATCTACTTCGACCACCCGTACTACCTCCTGCCGGCGGGCTCGGACGACGGATCCGCGCGCGCCTACCGGCTGCTGGTCGAGGTGATGGCGCGGACCGACCGCGCGGCGGTGGGGCGCTTCGTGATGCGGGCCAAGGAGTACCTGGCCATCGTGCAGGCCCAGGATCGGGCGCTGATGCTCTCGACGATGCTGTTCGCCGACGAGGTGCGCGATACCAAGGACATCGAGGCGGCCGCCCAGAAATCGCACAAGCCCTCGGTGTCGGAGCTCAAGGCCGCGGTGGCGGTGATCGAGGAGCTCTCGGGGGACTGGGAGCCGGGCGAGTGGAAGGATCGCTACCGCCGCCGGCTCCAGGACGTGGTCTCGCGCAAGCGCAAGGGCCAGACGATCAAGGCACCCGAGCCGCGGGAGACCGCCGCCGAGGAGGCGCCGGACCTGATGGCCGCGCTCGAGCAGACGCTGGCCGAGATGCGCGGCTAGCGGCCCTGGGCGCGCATGAGCCGACGGGCGCGCGCGGGGAGCTCGGCGATCGTCTCGCGGGTCTCCGACAGCCCGGCACGGAGCTCGCGGTCGCCCACCTCGACCGGCATCATCGAGTCCTGGAGCTCGGCCAGGATCTGGTCGGCCCGCTCGATCGCCTCCACCGCGCGGTCGACGTAAACGCGGGGATCGCCCGAGTGCGCGCCGCCCGAGCTGCGCTCAAACGTCCTGCCCTGGAGCGTGTATCGCTCGGCGAACTCCGTGTGGGTACGGCGCAGGCGTCCGTAGGCGTGCTGGATGGGGCGGAACAGCTCGGCCTCCAGGCGATCGGCGGTCTGCTCGTCGAGCTCCTCATAGGCCTCGCCGAGCGCGGCCACGGCCAGGGCCAGCTGATCGGCGGCGGTGGCCACGTCGTCGAGCAGTTGTTCTCTGGCCTCCCCGGCGCTGTAGGCCACGTCAGCCCCCGAATTTTCTCATCGGCGTCTTCATCCACACCTATGCTACGAGGCTGTAGTGGCGTCGATCACCAATCTCCTCCGGGGCACCGACAGCGGGTTCTTCGACCTGTTCGAGCGGGCCGGCGCGAACATCGTGCGGACGGCCGAGCTACTCGACGAGATGCTCGCGAGCTATCCGGAGAGCGCGAGCCTGGCCGGGGACATCCGCGCCGCCGAGCATGAAGGCGATCACATCACCCACGAGGTGATCAAGCGGCTGAACCAGACGTTCGTCACCCCGATCGATCGCGAGGACATCCTCCATCTCACCTCGGCGCTCGACGACATCGTCGACTACATCGAGGAGGTCGCCGACTACCTCGGGCTGTACAAGATCGAGGCGCCGATGTCCCAGGCCCAGCGGCTGGCCGGGGTGCTGCGAGAAGCCACGCGCCAGATCGCGGCGGCGATGCCGATGATCCGCACCTTCAAAGACATCACCGAGCACGTGGTCGAGGTGCACCGGCTCGAGAACGAGGGCGACCGGATCGTCCGGGAGGCGATCGCGTCGCTGTTCGAAAGCGGTATCGATCCGATGGTGGTGATCCGCTGGAAGGACATCTTCGAGCGACTCGAGAACGCGATCGACTCGACGGAGCGCGCGGCCTTCATCCTCGAAGGCATCGTGATCAAGAACGCGTAGGAGAACTATGAGCACCACCCCGCAATTCGTCCGTGGCGTCGACTTCGTCGGCATGCCGACCCGCGACATCCCCGCCGCGGCCGAGTTCTACGGCGGGATCCTCGGCCTGCCGCGGTCGGTTTATCTGCCCGAGCGTCACTACTCGGAGTTCGAGACCGGCAACCTGACGCTGAGCGTCTACGACCCCGAGAAGATGGGGATGACGCACGAGCGCAACCCCAATCCAGTGGCGCTGCACGTCGACGACGTCGCGGCCACACGGTCGATGCTCGAGGAACGGGGCGTGAAGTTCCACGGCGACATCATCGACACCGGCGTCTGCCACATGGCGATCTTCAGCGACCCGGACGGGAACGCGCTGATGCTGCACAAGCGTTACGCGCCGCGGCACACGGACATCTGACGCATTTCGAGGAAGGAGACGGTGATGACACTGGCCCGTCAGACGATGACCGACGAGCAGCGCAAATCGGTGGCGCTGGAGTACCTGAAGGCGTTCGACAACGGCGGCGTCACGTCGAGCGGCGAGAGCATCCTCGAGCTGTTCGCGCCCGACGCGCAGGTGGCGTTCCCCAAGTGGGGCATCGCGAACGGGCGCGAGGAGATCGGCAAGATGTTCGGCGAAGTGGGCGCGACGTTGAAGTCGATCCGGCACGACTACCCCAACTTCAACTGGATCTTCTCGGGCAGCGACCTCGTGGTGTGCGAGGGCACGAGCCACGGCGAGCACCAGGACGGCCCGTGGCGGGCCGACCTGCCCGAGTGGGGCGCCGGGCGGTGGTGCGACGTGTTCGAGATCCGCGACTGGCAGATCCACCGCTGCTTCATCTACCTCGACCCCGACTACGCCGGCAAGGACACCGCGCGCTATCCGTGGCTGGCCGGCAAGACGGCGGCGCCCGAGGTGGTCCCGGCCTAGTGCCGGCCTAAGCGCTCGCGGCGGGCATCTCGATCACGAGCGCGCCGGCCAGGCGCCGGAGCACCGGCTGCATGTCTTCGTCCTGGTCGGGCTCCCAGCCGTCGAGCAGGCGGCACAGCTCGGCCCGGCCGGCCGCGATCAGCTGCTCGCGGGCCTGCACGCCGGATTCGGTGAGCTCTAGCTCGTGGTCGGGGTCCGCGGCGACGTAGGCGCGGCGGATCAGCCCGTCGAGCGGGTCGCGCAGGCGGTCGGACGAGACGTGGAGCTCGTGGGACAGGGCCGGGAAGCTGGTCGGAGCGTGCTCGGCGATCCGGTTGAGCAGCCAACCCTCGGGTGGGGTGACGTGGACGCCCGAGCGTTCGATCAGGTCCTCGTAGACGCGCTGGCGCTCCTCGCGCTGGAGCAGGGAGCTGAGGATGCGCTCGAGCTCGTGCTCGGAGCTGTCGTGGCGCGGCGAGGCGAAGCTCTCGCCGACCCCCTCGGCGGCGGCGGTCTGTCGCAGGGACAGCTCAGGGAGCAGCCAGCTGAGCAGAAACGCGACGAAGGCGACGGCGGCCGCGGCGGTGAATACGGGCTGCAGCGCGGCGGCGAAACCCGCGATGTATGGAGCCTTGATTGCAGCGGGGAGATGGTGGACGACCGCCGGGTTGGCCGCCGCCGGCACGTGGACGCCGCGCGGCACTCGACTGGCCAGCTCGCGGGCCAGGTTGTTCGAGAAGATCGCCCCGAACGCGGACACCCCGATCGAGCCGCCTATCTGGCGGAACAGCGTGGAGCCCGAGGTGGCGACCCCCAGGTACCGATAGTCGACAGCATTCTGCACGGCGAGGACGAGCACCTGCATGACCATTCCGAGCCCGAGCCCGAGCACGACCATGCCGAGCGCCACGGTGACGGTCGAGGTCGACACCCCGATCCGGGAAAGCAGGAACAGCCCGACGGTGGCGATCGCCGTGCCGGCGATCGGGAACATCCGGTAGCGGCCGAGACGGGAGATCAGCTGGCCGCTGAGGATTGACGTGATGAGCAGCCCCGCCATCATCGGGGTGATCAACAGGCCCGACACCGTGGGGCTGTGGCCTTTGACGACCTGGAGGTAGAGCGGGAGGAAGGTGACCGCGCCAAATAGGGCCAGCCCGATGATGAAGCCGACCGCGCTGCTCACCACGAACGTCCGGTTGCGAAACAGCGCCATTGGCAGGATCGGCTCGGTGGCGCGAGATTCGACCAGTGGGAACACCATCAGCATCACGGCGCCCGTCGCGATCAGGGCGACGATCAACGGCGAGCTCCACCCGTAGCTGGTTCCACCGAGGCTGGTGAACAGAACGATCGCCGACAGTCCGGCGGTGAGCACGGCCGCCCCGAGGTAGTCGATCCGGTGATGGACATGGCTGGTCCGGGACTGGAAGGCCACGGCGATCACGGCCAGCGCGGCCAGGCCGATCGGCAGGTTCACGTAGAAGATCCACCGCCAGGACAGGCTGTCGACGAAGAAGCCTCCGAGCAGCGGCCCGATCACGGTCGACACCCCGAACACCGCGCCGAAGAAGCCCTGGTACTTCCCCCGGTCGCGCGGCGGGATGATGTCGCCGATCGCCGCCATCGTGGTGACCATCAGTCCGCCACCACCGAGCCCCTGGATCGCCCTGAACGCGATCAGCTCGGTCATGTCCTGTGAGAGTCCACACAGAGCCGAACCGACCAGGAACAGGACGATCGCCACCTGGAGCAGCAGCTTGCGGCCGTAGAGGTCGCCAAGCTTGCCATAGAGCGGCCCGGCGACCGTCGAGGAGAGCAGGTAGGCCGTGACCACCCACGACAGGTGCGACAACCCGCCGAGGTCGCCCACGATCGTGGGCAGGGCGGTGGAGACGATCGTCTGGTCGAGCGAGGCGAGCAGCAGGACCAGCAGGAGCGCCATGAAGATCACGCGCACCCGCTGGGTCTCGCCGCCCTCCTCGCGTTCAGGCGGCCCGAGGGCCGCTTCGGCCGTGGCCACCTCGGCTCCCCGCTACTGCGTCGCGCCGGCCTCCTGAGCCTGCGGCTCGGACGCATCGGCGCCGGCGGTTGCCGGCGCGGTGGCACTCGTGGCATCGCTCGGTGCGGCCTCGGGGGCCGGAGAGGCCGCGGCCAGCTGATGGGCGCCGACGGCTCCGGCCACGCCGATGGCCGCCGCGGCCAGGGCCCAGCCGGGACCGCTTCGCTCGGTGCCGAGGGCATGATCGAGCGACAACTTGCCGGGTCCGACCTCGGTCAGCGCGAGCGCGGCCGCGATCAGCACCACGTTGTACTCATAGCCTCCGCTGGTCACCCACGGGCCGTTCTTCAGATGGACCCGGTGGATCGCGGTCAGCATGACCGAGGTGAGCGCGCCGGCGGCCAACGGCGTGGCCAGGCCGAGCGCGAGCGCGGCGCCACCCCCCGCCTCGGCGGCGCCGGCGGCGACGGCGTTGCGGCGTCCCGGCCGCATCCCGAGGCTCTCGAACATCTGGGCGGTCGGTTCGATCCCGTGCCCGCCGAACCAACCGAACAGCTTCTGGGTGCCGTGCCCGAAGAAAAAGCCTCCGACGGTGAGCCTGAGCAGCAAGCGGCCGATCTTCATAGCTCCTCCTGTACCTGAGTTTGGATCGGCCTCTATCCGGATTTCGAGGACGGCCGATGCGGGACGTCGGAAAATCATATAGATCTCTCGATCATCGGGGGACCGCGGTATATTCCCGCCGTGTCCGTTCGTGCCACACGCAAGCGTGCGGAACCGGTCGCCGTGGGGCTGTGCGAGGAGCGGCGCTCGAGCCCTGGCCTACTCCTTGCGCTGCTCGGTCAGCACGCCATGCGCCGCCTGCGCGAGGTCCACACCCGGCACGAGCTGAGCCCGCGCCAGTTCCAGCTGCTCGGGCTGCTGCACGAGAGCGGTCCGCTCGGGCAACGTGAGCTGGGACAGCTGATGGAGATCGACCCGAGCATCCTGGTCACGCTGCTGAACCCGCTCGAGGCCGAGGGTCTGTTGTCGCGGCGACGCGACCCGCTCGACCGCCGCCGGCATCAGGTGACGCTGACCGCGCAGGGCGAGCGCCGGCTCGCCGCGGCCGCGCGGGCCCAGCGTGAGGCCGAGGACGAGCTGTTCGCCGGACTCGACGAGCGCCAGCGTGAGGAGCTGCGGGTGCTGCTGATCGCGCTCAAGGACAGCCTGTCGAGCGACTGCGCCGGGGCCGGCTCCCCCGAGGAGTGCTAGGTCCGAGGAGTGCTAGGTCCACGAAGGGAGGAACGATGAATGCCGAGCTGCCCACCCTGTACGTGTGCCACGGCGACGAGGGGGGCCCGCGCGTGCATCCCTGCCGGCGGGTGCAGGAGGCTATGCACGCCAAGGGGATCGCGTACGAGAAGGTGATCGCCGCTCACGGCAGCCCGTTGCCGTTCCTGCGCAAGGGCTCGCGCGACGAGCTTCAGCAGGCCACCGGTGACAAGAAGCTGCCGGCGCTCAAGCTGCCTGACGGGACCGTCATCACCCACTCGCGGGCGATCCTGGGCTGGGTTGAGGAGCAGTCGACGGGCTGACGCGCTAGGCCGGAGGATGGCCTCGACCCCACTGCGCCGCAACCGCGAGTTCCTGCTGCTCTGGAGCGGGCAGGCGATCTCGCAGCTCGGCTCGCAGATCTCGCTCGTCGCCTACCCGCTGCTGGTCCTCGCGGTCACCGGCTCGCCCGCCAAGGCGGGGATCGTGGCGTTCGCCCGGAACATGCCCATCGCCGCCCTCGCACTGCCCGCCGGGCTGCTGGCCGACCGGGTGAACCGCAGGCGCCTGATGGTGGCGACCGACGGCGTGCGCGCGCTGGCCATGGCGTCGATCCCGATCGCTGCCGCAGCGGGCGGCCCGCCGTATGCGCTGATCCTGGGGTTGGCTGCGCTCGACGGGGTCGGCTTCGTGCTCACGTCGGTCGCCGAGCGCGGCGCGCTGCGCCACCTCGTGGCACCCGAGCAGCTTGGGGAGGCGGTGGCGCGCAACGAGTCGCGCATGTTCGGCGCGATGCTGGCCGGACCGCCCCTCGGCGGCCTGCTGTTCGGGATCGGGCGGGCGGTTCCGTTCGTGGCCGATGCGGCTTCCTACGCGATCTCCACGATCACCAAGCTGCTGATCAGATCCGAGTTCCAGGAGGCTCGAGGCGACGCCGCGGTCGGCGACGCCCGCGAAGGCCTCCGGTGGCTCTGGCAGCGCCCGTTCCTGCGCAACTGCATGTTGCTGTTCGCCGGGAGCAATCCGATCTTCACCGGGCTCTACCTGCTCGTCGTGGTGCTGGCCAAGCATCACGGGGCGTCCCCGGCGCTGGTCGGCCTGATGCTCGGGATCGCCGCCGGCGGCGGGCTCCTCGGGGCTCTGCTCGCGCCGGCGTTTCAGCGGCAGCTGACCGCGCGGGCCGCGCTGGTCGGGGAGAGCTGGGTGCTCGCGCTGTCGATCCCGCTCCTGCTGATCGTGCACGAAGCGTTGCTAATCGGCGCGATCATGGCGGCGGCCGAGCTGATCACCCCGGTGACCAACTCGTTCGTGGTGGGCTTCCGCGTCGCCCTTGCGCCCGACCGGCTCCAGGGCCGCGTTCAGGCCGCCTCCACGCTGGTCTCGTTCTCCGCCGGCTGGGTCGGACCGCTCGTTGCGGGCTTCCTGCTCCAGAGCGCCGGGGAGACCGCGACGATCCTCGTGCTCACCGGGTGGGCGCTCGTGCTGGCGATCGCGGCCACCGGATCGCAGGCGTTACGGCATCCGCCGAGGCTCGAGCCGGCAACTGCGCCATCCCTGGCGACCGCGTCTTGATGCTGAATGTCGGGGCGACCGGACAGAGTTCACGCCGTGGCGTTCCTCCACGCGGTGGCAAGCGGGGTTTGTCTACCTGGGCCGCTCGCCCCGACGAACGCGGTTATGCATCCGGCGAGGAGTCTGCCCAGCCTGCCGGTCGGATAAAAGCCACCCCAGGGTTAGTTATGAACACCTCGTCCTCACTTGAGCGCGCGCATCGGCTCGCGCCGGCGGTGGCCGCGCGGGTCGACGATCTCCTGAGCCGACTGGATCGGGCGCTGCCCGGCCGGGTGGAGGCCTTCTACCTGGTCGGCTCGGTTTGTCTCGGGGCGTTCCGGGAGGGCCGCAGCGACATCGACTTCGTGGCGATCGTCGACGGCGGCCTCGACTGCGGCGAGCTGCGCCGGCTGCGAGTCGTTCATACCGGTCGCTGGGCCGCCGCACTCGCCTGCGATGCGGTCTTTCGGCGACGTTGGCCACTGGTGTGCAACGGCAGCTACCTGGAGCCAGGCGCCCTGGCTCGCTCGCCACTTCAGGCGCGGGCGCTGGCCGGTCACGTGGCCGGACGGTTTGGGGTCGCGCCGCTAGGCGGCTTCGACGTCAATCCGGTGACCTGGCACGTGCTGGCCCACCACGGAATCGCGGTGCGCGGCCCGGAGCCCGAACGACTGCAGATCCCCACCGATGCGGCCGAGCTTCGAGACTGGACGCGTGGAAACCTCGAGGGCTACTGGCGCGGTTGGGCCCGGCGCGCGGGGCGGTCGGGCCCGGCACGGATGCGCGCCCTTCCGTGGAGGTTCGGCGCCCGGGGCGTGCTCGGGGTGTCACGACTTCACTACACGCTCGCCACGGGCGAGATCATCAGCAAGGAGGCAGCCGGCGAGTACGCCCTGGAGGCATTCGCGCCGCGGTGGCGCGTGGTCATCGAGCACGCGCTGGCCTACTGGCGCGACGTTCCACCCTCGCGGGCCTGCCGCCGCCATCCGGTGCGGCGGATGCGGACCGCCGCCGAGTTCGTGGACCACGTGATCGACTCGGCACTGGAGGTGAAAGATTCGTCGCGGAGTCGCGGAGTCGCGGATAACTGGATGTGAGCGACGATCCCGCGCCCAAACGGTTCCGCGCGTGGTCGCCGCGAGAGTAGGCTGCGCGCATGGCCAAAGCGAAGGACGGCCAGGAGCCGAAGAAGCTCACCCGCAAGCAATCCGAAAAGGAGCTGCTGAAGCTCCAGCGCGAGCTGGTGATCATGCAGGAGTACGTCCGGGCCAAGGGCCTCAAGATCGTTGTGATCTTCGAGGGGCGCGACGCCGCGGGCAAGGGCGGGGTGATCAAGCGGATCTCCGAGCGGACCAATCCGCGGGTGTGCCGGGTGGTCGCGCTGCCGGCCCCGACCGAGCGCGAGAAGACCCAGTGGTACTTCCAGCGCTACGTCGGGCACCTGCCGGCCGGCGGCGAGATCGTCCTATTCGACCGCTCCTGGTACAACCGGGCGGGCGTCGAGCGGGTCATGGGGTTCTGCACGGAGCCCGAGTATCAGGAGTTCATGCGCTCGTGCCCGGAGTTCGAGCACATGCTTATCCGCTCGGGGATCAAGCTGATCAAGTACTGGTTCTCGATCTCCGACGAGGAGCAGGAGCGCCGCTTCCAGGCGCGGGTGCATGACCCGATGCGCCGCTGGAAGCTCAGCCCGATGGACCTCGAGTCGCGCGCCCGCTGGGTTGCCTACTCGCGGGCCAAGGACGAGATGTTCCGCTACACCGACATCAAGGTCGCGCCGTGGTGGGTGGTAAACGCCGACGACAAGCGCCGCGCACGTCTGAACTGCATCGCGCACCTGCTCGCGCAGGTCGAGTACGAGGACCTGACTCCACCGCCGCTCGAATTGCCTCCACGGGTCGAGGAGGCCTACGTGCGGCCTCCGATCGAGGAGCAGACGTTCGTGCCCGAGATCTACTAGCCGCGAACCGGATCAGTACGCTCGCGCCCGTGTCCGTGAACGACTGGTTCGAGGAGCTGGCCGAGTTCCTGCGCATCGAGTCGGTCAGCGCCGATCCGGCCCAGGCGGCCGAGGTGCAGCGCGCCGGCGAGTGGGTGTGCCGGCTGATCCGTAACGGCGGCGGCGAGTGCCAGCTCATCGACTGGAACGGACAGCCCCTGGCAATCGGCGAGGTCCCCGCCTCGGCCGACCCCGGAAGCGCGCCGACGATCCTCTGCTATGGCCACTTTGATGTCCAGCCGCCCGATCCGCTCGAGCTGTGGGAATCGCCGCCATTCGAGCCCGAGATCCGGGGCGACTACCTGTACGGCCGAGGGGTGGCCGATGACAAGGGGCAGCTCTACATGCTGCTCGCGGGCGCGCGCGAGCTGGCCCGAGCCGGACAGCTCCCGGTCAACGTCCGCTTCGCCTGCGACGGCGAGGAGGAGACCGGCGGCCACTCGATCGTCGAGTTCCTGGAGGCGGACGAGCGCCGTCCGGCCGCGGCGATCATCTTCGACAGCGGCATGATCGGACAGGGCCGGCCGGCGTTCAACGTGGCCACGCGGGGTCTCACGTACTTCCACCTGACCATGCGGACCGGCGCGCGGGACCTGCACTCGGGGATGTACGGAGGCGCCGCTTTGAACGCGGCGCACGCGCTGATCCAGACGCTCGCGGCGGTCCTCCCGATCGACGGGCGCTTGCCCGAGGCGCTGCGGCGGGGGATCACGCCACCCACCGAAGCCGAGCTCGAGAGCTGGCGCGCGCTGCCCGCCGGCGCGGACGAGCTGGCCGACCAGGGCGCGCGCCCGATGGATCCGCGTGCGGCCGAGGATTTCTATGTGCGTACGACGGCCGAGCCGGCGCTCGACGTCAACGGAATCGCCAGCGGCTCACCGGTGCAGCAGAAGACCGTGCTGCCGGTCGAGGCCGTGGCCAACGTGTCGGTCCGGCTGGCTCCGGGCCAGGACCCGGACGAGATCGACCGCGAGTTCGAGCGCCTGCTCCGGGCCGCCGTGCCCGTCGGGGCCGCGCTCGAGATCTCGCCGCTCGGCTCCGGCCCGGCGGCGCTGGTCGATCCCGAGAGCCCGGCCATTCAGCTTGGCCTGCGCGCGTTCGAGCGCGCGGTGGGCGTGCGGCCGGCGCTGGTCCGCACCGGCGGCACGCTGCCGATCGCCGCGGCGCTGTCCGACCTTCAGGTCCCCACGATCATCACCGGCTTCTCACTGCCTGACGCCAACATCCACTCGCCGAACGAGCGGCTGCGAACCGAGTACGTGCCGCTCGGGATCGCGGCGGCGCGGGCGCTGTTCGAAGAGCTGGCTGGGCTCTAGCCTCGGGGCACTAGACGAGCGCGGGTGCCTCCGGCAGGGCGGCCAGCGCCGCGTCCAGGTCGGACTGCGAGAACTCCGGGTCCTCGAGCTTGCCGGCCAGGTACGCGTCGTAGGCGCTCAGGTCGAAGTGGCCGTGACCGCACAGCCCGAACAGGATCACCCGGGATTCGCCGGCCTGCTTGGCCGCCTCGGCTTCGTCGAGCATGGCGCGGATGGCGTGGGCGGGCTCGGGCGCGGGGATCACCCCCTCGGAGCGCGCAAACCGCACCGCCGCGTCGAACGTCTCGTTCTGCTTGTAGGCGCGAGCCTCGACCAGCCCCTCCTTGACCAGCGCGCAGACCAGCGGCGAGTCGCCGTGGTAGCGCAGGCCGCCGGCGTGCACGGGCGGTGGGACGAAGTTGTGGCCGAGCGTGTACATCGGCATCAGCGGGGTCAGCCCGACCGTGTCGCCGAAGTCGTAGGCGTAAACGCCCCGGGTCAGGGTCGGGCAGGCGGCGGGCTCGGCGGCCACGAACCGGGTCTTGGCCTGACCGCGCATCACCCGGCGCATGAACGGGAACACCAGGCCGCCGAAGTTCGAGCCGCCCCCGACGCAGGCGACCACCACGTCGGGCTCCTCGCCGGCCATTTCCATCTGGGCCAGCGCCTCCTGCCCGATCACGGTCTGGTGCAGCAGCACGTGGTTGAGCACCGAGCCGAGCGAGTAGTTGGTGTCGTCGTTCTGGGCGGCCACCTCGACCGCCTCGGAGATCGCGATCCCCAGCGATCCGGTGGTGTGCTCGGCCTGGGCCCGCCCGGACTCGGTGACGTCCGAAGGCGAGCGGTGGACGCTGGCGCCCCAGGTCTCGATCATCGAACGCCGGTAGGGCTTCTGGTCGTAGCTCGAGCCGACCATCCACACCTCGCACTCGAGGCCGAACAGGCTGCACGCGAAGGCCAGGGCCGAGCCCCATTGGCCGGCGCCGGTCTCGGTGGTCAGCTTCTTGATCCCGGCCTGAGCGTTCTCGTAGGCCTGGGCGACCGCGGTGTTCGGCTTGTGCGAGCCGGGCGGTGAGCCTCCCTCGTACTTGTAATAGATGTGGGCGGGCGTATCGAGGGCGCGCTCGAGCCGCCGAGCGCGGTAGAGCGGGGTCGGCCGCCAGAGCTTGTAGGCCTCGCGCACGGGCTCGGGGATCTCGATCTCGGGCTCGGCCGACACCTCCTGGAGGATCAGGGCCATCGGGAAGATCGGGGTGAGATCGTCCGGCCCGGCCGGCTGCTTGGTGCCCGGATGCAGGGGCGGCGGTGCCTCGCCGGGAAGGTCCGCCATCAGGTTGACCCAGTGAGTCGGGATGCCTGGTTCGTCGAGCACGAACTTGACCCGATCCTCGCTCATCGCCTCTCCTTTGCTGTTCTCATCTCTCCGACGCGCACGGAGCCTATTCTGTTTGAGGCGCAAGGACAGGCCGCGGGCCGGCGTTCCTGTCATACCGAGACTGGAGGGATCCATGAGCCTGGAATTGCTCGAGGCACACGAGACGGACAACGGAATGGCCGTCACGTTCGCCACCGAACAGGGGATCGAACGCCTGGAGGGCAGCGCCGACGAGTTGGCCCAACTGGCCCGGGCGATGCAGCAGGTCGCGGCGCTGGGCCAGCTCAACGAGTACGAGCGGGTGTGGGTGGAGGAGGTCCCGGTCGGTAGCTCGGTGGTCAGGCTCGGGCTGAGCCCCGGCGGACAAGCCCGTGTGATGATCCTGCACGACGCGGTGCAGGACCTCGAGAGCTGAGCGACTCGCCGCCGCGTCAGGGACAGCCGCCGAGAGCGCCCAGGCGGCGGCGGAACACCTGCATGTCGGCGTGAACGAAGTCGCCGTGGGTCTGGTCGCGCAGGGCCACCACGTCCTCGTGGTGATACGGGCTGGACAGGCTCTCGTTGTGCCCGATCACGTTGCGGATCTCGATGTGAAACCGGCAGCGCAGCCAGCGGACCAACCGTAGGTCGGCCGACATCTGCCGCGGGTTGCCCATCACCTGGGCATCACTGGACCCGACGTTCTCGATGCCGAACGCGGTCCAGTTCAGGCCGACCGTGTGACGGCACATGGTGCCCAGCGAGACGAGCTGGTAGATCGTGCCGTTGGTGTCGATCACGAAGTGCGCGCAGGTGCCCGGGAGCTCGTGGAGCTCGGAATCGGGGGTGTCGCTCGCGAACGTGTTCCAGGCCGACTGGAAGGTCGGCCCGTCGGTGTAGTGGATGACGATCACATGCGGGTCGATCAGCCGCCAGGTCGGCTTCATGAAGCTGCCGTAGTGCCGGCGGACATAGGCGACCATCTCCGCCTTGCGCGTGGCTCCGAAGGGGATCGGATCCCACACGATGCGGGGCTTCAGATGAGCCAGGGTGGAGGCGGGCGTCGTGCCCGTGGCCGGGGCGGCTATGAGGAAGAGCGCCAACAGCGCCGCGGCGGTGCACAGTCGTTTCATCGCCTTTGCAGTGTTGCGCAAAGCCGCGATACTCCGTGGTATGGCGCAGCGCGGCGTTCCGGGCGGTTGGGACTCGCCCGCGGATCGACCTTCGATCCTGGAGATCACCGTCGAGTCCGGCCCCCGCCGTGCCGCGACGGTGCGCCGGGCGCGCGTTTGGATCGCGATCGCGATGCTCGGCGCGATCGCTCGCCGCGGTCGTCGCGGTCGTCGTGATCGCGGCGCTGCCAGGTAGCGGCGGCGGTTCGGCGCCCCCGCAGTCTCCTACGCCGCAGCTGCCCGCCCCAGAGCAGCCCTCGGTGCCGCCGCAGAGCGTGTCGCCCTCGCCCCAGGACGGCCACGTCACCGTGGTGCTGCGCCGGGTCGGCGCCTCGTGGCGGGGGACCCTCGAGTCGAGCACCGCATCGTGCTCGCCGCCGCCGGTGCCGCCGCTCGCGCGCGGCAAGGTCAAGGCCTGCCGGCGCTGAGGGCTTTTTGCTTGCCCCCGGGGGCCGTGAGGTCGGTTACCTCCGTGTTACGCGCAAGGGCGTAGAACTGTGCGCGTGGGCGCGGCCGCTGCACCGGAACATCCCCTAGACACCTCCGGGTGGTTCCGTCTAGCGCGACGCGACACCGGGGCCGAGAATCGCGGTGTGAGTACCGCTCCTCCGCTGCTCTACCGCTGCACGGTATGCGAGGTCGACTGGACCTATGAGGCCGTCCGGCACATCGCGTGCTGCCGGGCGTGTGGCGGGAGTCTGTTGCGTGCCGACGCGGCCCCGCCGGCGGCGACCGCACCCCCGCGCCGAGTCAAGCGGCGCGGTGGTCGGCTGGCTTCTCCATTGCCTGCGCGGTGATCAGCCGCGCGCCTCGGCCGCGGGTGAAGAAGCTGAACGACCACCGGATGAACACCAGGATGCGGTTCTGGAAGCCGACCAGGTAGAAGAGGTGGATGAGCAGCCAGGTCAGCCAGGCGATGAACCCACTCAGCTTGAGCCCCTTGATGTCGGCCACCGCCGATCCACGCCCGATCGTCGCCAGGTTGCCCTTGTCGAGGTAGTGGAAGGGCCGCGGGGTCTGGCCTCCAAGACGGGCCTTGATCATCTTGGCCGCGTAGCGACCCTGCTGCATCGCCACCGGCGCCACGCCAGGCAGCGTGATCACGGTCCCGTCGGCCTGGCGGACGCGAACCATGTCACCGATCGCGAAGACCTCCGGATGACCGGGGAGCGTCAGATCGGGCTCGACCGTTATCCGCCCGGGCCGGTCGAGCTCTGCGCCGGTCAGTTCCGCCAGCGTTCTGGCCATTGCCGACGCGGTCACCCCGGCGGCCCAGATGATCGTGCGGGTCGGGATGCGCCGAGGCTGCGCGCCCTGCTCCTCGATGGTGACGGCATCCTCCTCGATCCCGGTCACCGTCGTGTTCAGCATGGGCGTGACGCCGAGATGCTCGAGTGAGCGCTTGGCCTTCGCGGAGAGCTTCGGGGGAAAGCTCGTCAGCAGGCGGTCGGCGGTCTCGACGAGCAGGATCTGGCCCGAGCGCGTGTCGATCGTGCGGAAGTCGCGTTTGAGCGTGTCTCGGGCGAGCTCGCCGATCTGGCCCGCCATCTCGACCCCGGTCGGCCCGCCCCCGACGACCACGAACGTGAGCCACGCGGCCCGGCGCTCGGGGTCCGGCTCGTCCTCCGCCGACTCGAACGCGGCCAGGATGCGGCCGCGGACCATCAGCGCGCTCTCGAGCGACTTGACCTCGGCCGCGTACTCGCTCCAGTCGTCGTGGCCGAAGTACGAGTACTGCGAGCCGCCGGCCACGATCAGTGTGTCGTATTTCAGGGTCGCCGGCGCGGGCACGCCGGCCACCGAGCGCAGCTGCAGCTCGCGCTGTTCGAGATCAAAGCCCGCGACCTCGGCGAGGATCACCCGGACGTTGCGGGCGCGCTTGAAGATGGCTCGCAGCGGATAGGCGATCTCACCGGGCGACAGGGCGCCGGTGGCCACCTGGTAGCTGAGCGGCTGGAACAGGTGGAAGTTGCGCCGGTCGACCAGCGTGACCTCGACGGGCGCGTGGCGGAGTTTCTGCACCGCCTGGAGGCCCCCGAAGCCGCCGCCGACCACCACCACGCGATGGACACCGTCATCGGGCATGTTCGTCACGGTACCGGGTGGGCGTGGTCAAGCCACGTCGCCGCGATGCCGATCCTGCCTGGGTGGAACAGCTGGCGGGCACACCTGTACCCCTTCCGCTGGGGCGGCCCGTACGCCGCCGCATCGGTCGCCGCCTGTTCGGCGTGGGAGCGATCGTGGTGGTCGCGATCGGGCTGTTCGCGCACAAGACGGTCCGGCAGTACAAGGTCACCTCGGGCTCGATGGAGCCGACCCTCCAGATTGGTCAGCGGGTCGCCATCGATCGGTCCGGCCATCCCGCCGTCGGCGACATCGTGGTGTTCCATCCGCCAACCGGCGCACGCGCCGAGGATCCCCTCTGCGGCTCGGCGCTTCAGGGCAGCGGGTCGAGCCAGCCCTGCGACGCCGCGGTTCCCGTCGAGTCCGGTGCAGTGTTCGTCAAGCGCGTAGTGGCGGGGCCGGGCGACCTGATCGCGATCGCGGACGGTCACGTGGTGCGCAACGGAGTCCGCGAGCGCGAGCCATACGCGGCGTCGTGCGGTCCGGGTGCGGCGTGCAGCTTCCCTACGGCAGTGCGGGTGCCGCCGGACGAGTACTACCTGCTGGGCGACAATCGCGGCGTGTCCGACGACAGCCGCTTCTGGGGCCCGGTGCCGGGCGCATGGATCATCGGCACGGTCGTCCACTGCTCGCTGCTGGACACCGTCTGCCATTCGGTCCGCTGAGGCGTTTGTCCGCCGCGCCGCGGCCCGGCGCGGGGGTGCAAACGCCCGAAAGTCCGTCCGCGCTCCGCGGTTTCGGGAGATGAGCGCCTGGGAGGTGCTTATGTCCCGGCGGGCGGCGGGGTCAGGGGCGATTTCGGGACTTGTGGACCGCCGCTCAGCCGCCTGAGCCCTCGTCCCGCTCCTGGTCCTCGCCGAACTCGCGGTTCTGGCCCTCGTCCTCGCCGGACTCGCGGTCATTTTCGGAGCCGGACTCGTGGCCATCCTCGGAGCCGGACTCCTGGGTGTTGTGCGCCACGTCCTCGGCGGTCACGTGGCGCATCTCGGAGCTCCCCGGATCGTGCAGCCGCTCGCGGCTCTCGTCGGTGCGCGTGTCGGCATCCGGCGTCTCCAGCTCGTCCGCGTTCTCCACGCGCTTCGACTCGCCGCCCTCCTCGCGGACCAGCGTGGCGTAGGACTTGTTGTCGGCGCGCAGCTCCTGGTCGCCGGTGTCGATGCCGTAGTAGTCGCGTAGCTGGCGGTCGCACTCGGCGGAGATGCCGTCGCTTTCGTCGACCTCCGGCGCGTCGCCGATGCGCTGCAGGCTGTAGGGAACCATGAGCTCGCCGTCCTCGTCCTTGATCCGGGCGAGGGGGATGAACACCGTCCGCTGCTTGGCCAGCCCCGAGGACAGCTCGACCGCGACCCACATCGGGTACCCGTCGGTGGCGTAGATCTCCTTGACCTTGCCGAGCGGGTTCTCGGCCTGGTCGGAGATCTTCTTGCCCGGCAGCGTGCTGACATCCTCGATCGGCGCGGTCATCTCTCTCTCCCTAAATCGTTGCCGTCGGGGTTCGACCTACCCGATCAGTCCCGAGCGCATGCGGGGCGCTAGCCGGGCCCGAGGGCGACCGGGTCGCCGACCCGGACCTCGCCGGGCACCAGCACGTCCGCGTACACACCCGCGCACGCCTGGTTGAGCGACCCGACCAGCTTCAGGACGTCGCGGCGGGCACGCAGGTTGGGTCGGCGGTGGTTGACCATCACGCACCGGACCACCCGCTCGGTGACCCTGAGCCGGGCGCTTCCGAGCTCGAGGGTGCCCTCGACCCACCCATCCTCCGGAAAGCCCTCACCCGAGAGCTCGATCAGGACGTTTGGCCGCAGCCGCTCCACCGACACGGACCAGCGCGACACGGCGCTCAGGGTGGCCAGGGTTGCGCTGGTGACCAGGTGCACCGCGCCGGCGTCGAAATACGGGACCGCCTGCTCGCGCTGCAGGGCCCAGCCGGGCCCGGCGATCTCCTCGACCAGGCGAGCCGCCTCGGCGCTGTCGACCGGTGCCTGGCGTCCGTCCTCCAGCACGATCATCGGCACCTCCCCGTTCAGGCGCCCGGCGTGGCGAAGCAGACCGGGGACCTTGCGAAAGCGTGTGGTCGGCTTGCCCGAGGCGATCCCGCCCTCGGCGTCGACCAGCGCCCACTCTCGGTCCCGCTCAACTCCGCGCCGATCGAAGCTGAGCGCGTCGAGGGGCTCGCCGTCGAGGGATTTGATCGGGTAGCGCCAGAGGCCGCCGACGCGCCCGACGATGGTGTTTTGAGTGCTGGAGGTCATCGAGGTTTCGCCGCCAAGGCTACGGGGGATGTCCTCCGACGTGGCCCTGGTGGGATGGCTGTGGCTCGTCTCCCCATTCGTGGTGATCGCGCTGATCTCGCACGATCGCCGGCTGCTTCACCAGGTCACGGTGCATCACAGTGGCTGTCTGACCGCGGGCTGGATCGTCGTGGTGATGATGTGCCTCGGGGTGGCGCTCATGCCGAACCTGCTCGGCTCGCTGATGTTCTGGGTGGGCACGCCGATGGCCGGCCTCGCCGTGTGGTTGCGTCGCGACGACGGCGGAGGCGGGGGTGGCCACGACGATCCCGACGTTCCGCCGATCGACTGGGATGAGTTCGAGCGCTCCTTCTGGGCCCATGTGCGTCGCCGCGGGGGGGCCGCGTCCACCCCGCGCCCGCTGACGCGCCGGTGAGCGCGCGAAGCCGTGGTGGATGGCCCGCTACCTGAGGGTGCGCAGCGTGATCGAGTAGCGGAGCTCCTTGGCCGGCGGGATCGAGTGCTCCCAGGACCACCTCGCCTCGCCGGCCAGCACATAGCCTGACCGCGGCTCGAGCGCGATCTCCCATACGCGCCGCCGCTCTCGCTTGCCGCGCTGGAAGCGCAGGCGAGACCGACCCAGTAGAGAGATCCCGACCACGATCCCGAACGCCGGCGCATCGCGGTGCCAGCCGATCGTCGAGCCGGGTGGATAGCGCTGGACCAGGACCTCGACGAGGGCCTCGGGCGCGAGATCAGCCAGCTCCGCGGCCGCCCGCCGCACCGGCTCGATCCAACCGGGTATCGGCTCGCCCGGCCGCGGCGTGCGCGACTCGTAGTCGTAT
This sequence comes from uncultured Solirubrobacterales bacterium, assembly GCA_963834675.1. GTDB lineage: Bacteria > Actinomycetota > Thermoleophilia > Solirubrobacterales > Solirubrobacteraceae > Palsa-465. The sequence continues at coordinate 79,279 of CAWICS010000002.1, read as the reverse complement.
CCGAGACCGAAGTGTCGAGCGGTCCGACGGGCGGTCTGCTCGCGGATGACGATCGGATCCCACCGGAGGGTCTCGAAGCGCTCGAGTAGCGCAGACTCGTCCTCTGGCGTGATCACGTCGGGCCGGAGGACGATGCCGTCCGGTTGCTCGAGGGGAGCTCTGGCCATGCTGCTCGGAACCATGGTCCCGCCCGACCGCGAGGTCAAGCCGGCAACCCGGCGGGACCGGACCGTACGGTCCGTTTTGCTACGGTAGGACCATGGCCTTGTCCGACCGCCTCGATCCGGCGGCCGCGCAGGAGCGCGACGCCGCCCCACAGCAGGACCGTCCCGCTGCCGAGAAAGAACCGATCGACCGCGCCCTTCTCGTCGTCGCCGGGGTGGTCGTCCTCGGCGCGATCATGTCGATTCTCGACACGACGGTGGTCAACGTCGCGATCAACACGCTGGCCGGTAAGTTCCACACCACGCTGCCGACGATCCAGTGGGTGGCGACGGGGTACACGCTCGCGCTCGCCACAGTGATCCCGCTGTCCGGCTGGATTGCCGACCGGTTCGGCACGAAGCGGCTGTACATGACCTCGATCGCGCTGTTCGTGATTGGCTCCTCGCTGTCCGGACTGGCCTGGTCCTCGACCTCGATCATCGTCTTCCGGGTCCTCCAGGGACTGGGCGGCGGCATGATCATGCCAGCCGGCATGACGATCCTGACCCGGGCGGCCGGCCCCAACCGGATCGGCCGCGTGATGAGCATCATCGGCGTGCCCATGCTGCTGGGCCCGATCCTCGGGCCGATCCTGGGGGGCTGGCTGGTCGCCGACGTCTCCTGGCGCTGGATCTTCTTCATCAACGTGCCGATCGGGATCCTCGCCCTCGTCGCCTCGCTGCGCGTGCTGCCGCGCGACGTGCCCGCGCACGAGCAGCGCCTGGACCTCGTCGGCCTGTTGTTGCTCTCCCCCGGTCTCGCGCTGATGATCTACGGGCTGGCCGAGACCAATTCGGCCGGCGGGTTTGGGTCGGCCCGGGTGCTGATCCCGTTGCTCGCCGGACTGGCGTTGATCGGCGCGTTCGTCTGGCACGCCCTGCGCACCCGAGCCCCACTGATCGATCTCCGCCTGTTCAAGGACCGTACGTTCGCCACCTCGTCGATGACGCTCGTGCTCGTGGCCATCTCGGTGTTCGGGTCGTTCCTGCTCCTACCGCTCTACTTCCAGGCGGTGCGCGGTGAGTCGGCCCTGATGAGCGGGGTGCTCCTGGCACCCCAGGGCCTGGGGGCGATGATCGCCATGCCGATCTCCGGCCAGCTGGCTGACCGCACCGGGGCGGGCCGGATCGTCCCGTTCGGGTTGATCGCGGTGATCCTGTCGGTGCTCGGCCTCACGCAGGTCGGCGCCCACACGTCCTACGTCACGCTCAGCCTGGACCTGTTCCTGTTCGGCATCGGACTGGGCTTCACGATGATGCCGGTCTTCACCGGCGCGATGCAGTCGATCCGCGGCCCAGCCGTCGCCCGGGCCAGCACCACACTCAACATCCTCCAGCAGACCGGCGCGTCGATCGGCACGGCCATCCTCTCGGTGCTGCTCGCCTCGGCAATCTCGAGCAAGCTGGGCGGCGGCGGTCACGGCACGATCGGCGCGAGCGCCGCGGTTCCGCCCAGCGTGCGTGCCCACATCGCGCCGCCCATGGCCGCCGCGTTCGGGCAGACGTTCTGGTGGGCGCTGGGTCTGCTCGCGGTGGCGTTCATCGGGTCGCTCGCGCTTCCCAAGCGCAAGCCCGAGCTGTCGGGCGACGAGCAGCCGCTGCCGATCCCGGTTTAGCTAGTCGCCGGGGACGGCCGGCTCGGCTTCGACCGGCGAGCCCTCCGGCACGATCTTGCCGGGGTTCATGTGCCTGCCGGGGTCGAACCCGTCGAACAATGCGTTGAGCATCGCAACGCCCGGTTCCGAGATGTCCTCTGCCAACCACTGGGCGTGTTCGGTGCCGACGGCGTGGTGATGCGAGAGCGTGGCGCCGTTGTCCACGAACGCCTGCTGGATCGCCGACTTGACCACTTCGTACTCGGGAAGCATGGCCAGCTCGCTGGTCGCCTTGAACGCGAATGTGAAGTAGAGGCACGCGCCGACGTGGTAGCTGTGCGACAGGTGGCACATGAAGTAGCCCTTCACGCCGAGCCGGTCGAACGCGCGATTGGCTTGCGCGCGCACCGCGTCGTACAGGGACATCAGGTTGCTCCACGTGGTCGCGGTCTCCGACACGTCACCGGCCGCGCCGCGATCGAGCAGGAAGTCACGGATGTAGGGGATGTCGAACTTCTTCTGGTCGTACAGCACGCCCGGTCCGGTGCCCACGCACAGGCCGCCGTGTTCCTTGACCAGCCGCCCGACCGCCCGGCGCTGCGCGGTCACGTGACGCTCTGAGCCTTCGTAGCCGATGAACGACAGGCACATCCCCTCGGGATCGAACCCGAGCCGACGGCTCACGTAGGACTTGAGCGCGTTCGATTGCAGCTTGTCGAGGAGCGTGGGATTGGCCCGCATGGCAAATGAGAACTGCGTCTCGTTGGCGTCCGAGACCCGGGTCACCGACACCGAGTACTCGCCGGCGGCCAGGTCGCGCATGGCGGCCAGGCCGTCGGCGAACGCCGGGAACAGGTAACCGACGATCGTGCGCTGCTCGGGGATCCGCCGGACCTGCACCGTGGCTTCGGTGATGATGCCCAGGCGCCCCTCGCTGCCAAGCACCATCTGGCGCACGCTCGGCCCGTTCGACGCGGCCGGGACCGCCCGGGTGACGAGCATGCCGCCCGGGGTCACCACACGCAGCCCCTTGACCATGTCGGCGATGTCGCCGTAGCGGTCCGATTGCATGCCGGAGGAGCGGGTGGCAATCCAGCCACCGAGCGTCGAGTGGGGGAACGAGTCGGGGAAGTGCCCGAACGTATATCCGCGAACGCCGAGCTGCTCCTCCAGGCGTGGACCGAACACCCCCGCCTGGACGCGGGCCAGGCGCGATTCGCCGTCGATGTCGAGCACCTGGTCCAATCGCTCGAGATCCACCGAGATGACCGGCCGTGGCTCCTCGTCCGGGGCCTGCAGCGAGCCCGAGATGGAGGAGCCGCCTCCGAACGGGATCAGCACCGCGTCGGCGCGCAAGGCGGCCTGCACGGTGGCGGTCACCTCCTCTTCGCTGCCCGGACGCACCACCACGTCGGGAAGCCGGGGCAGATCGCCGCGGCGCTGACGGATCAGGTCTCGCATGGACTTGCCGCGACCGTGAACCACGCGGTCGAGCGCGTCGGTCGAGACGAACCGCTCGCCGACTGCGTCCTCGAGGTCGGCGCGTAGCTCCACCGGCAGGCTTGGTTCGGCGATCTCCAGCTCACCGAAGCGGAGCGGCGCGCCACTCCTCACCCGGACGTCCACCCCGATCTTGTCGGCGATGAACGGCCCGAGCGCGGGCTTGTCCCCGTCGGAGAACTCGACCCCCTCGTGACCCCAGCCCCACCACTTCATCGCGGGCATGAGTCACCTCGTGGTGGTTCCGCGGCCGATACGTTCACGCTACGGCAGCGTAGTCCTCGGTGCCGGGTGAGGCCGCCTCGCGGGCCCGGGCTGGACGCCAATCCGCCTCGGCTCGCGCACCGTCCGCCTCAACAGACGCAGGAGGTGACTCCGAACGCGGTCGCGGCGATCGCCAGGGCGCGGAAGTTGGCGTCGCTTGCGTGAACGCTCCGCCGCGGCCACTGGATTCGTCGGCTCCAACGGAACGATCAACGGTTGTGTCGATCGCCAGGGCGACCTGAAGTTGGTAAACCCCGGGCGACACGAGGGCGGGCAGCTTCGCCAGAGCTCACGAATTCCGGGATCTTGACCTCGGCTCTCAGCCGTTCGCTCTCCAGCCAGGCACGATCTACACGTTCAATTTCTTCATCGAACTCAAGAAAGCTGCGGTGGCGGTACCTCCTTCAACCTGCCCGCAGTGAGCTACATCGTGATGCGACTTCATAGCCGGTGGCCGCGTCGGGACTTGCGCGGCTGGTAGCAGGACGATATCATCTCGCTATTAGCTTCTGCCCGAGCGGATGACTTCAGATGAAAACGTGCATGACCAGTCGCATCCCACTACGCATGGCTCTGCTCATCGTGCCCGGGTTGCTGGTTGCGGCTTGCGGGGGGCACAAGCGCAGCATGGTCGCGAGCTCCGGCTGCAGGACGGTCACCACCCATGTGGCTGCTTCGACCAAACAGTCCACCGGCTCGTGGCCGTACGCAAACGGGGATCTTGCGAATACTCGTGACGCCGCCGGGTCGGCGATCTCCTCCGCGAACGTGTCCAGGCTCGCGCAGGCCTGGTCGTTCAGGCTCACCGAAGAGGCCGCGGCGGGCGTGCCGCCCTACGGGTCGCTGACAGCGAGCCCGATCGTGCAAGACGGCGTCGTCTATCTCCAGGATCTCGACTCCGACGTGTACGCCCTTGCCCTCGTGACTGGGCAGCTCGAGTGGGAGTACATGTGCAATCAGCCGGAGAAAAGTGGGCCTGGACCGAATGGCGTCGCCGTCGCCGACGGGAGGGTGTACGGCCTCACCCCGAACGCGGCCTTTGCGCTGAGCGCCAAGACCGGCCGGACGATCTGGGTCGACAGCGATCTGCTCAGCCCGGGCCAGGGCACTTTCGGCATCCAGCCGCAGGTGGCCGACGGGCGCGTCTATCTGGCAAGTCAATATGGCTCGGGGCGCGGCGGCGGGGTCCTGCTCGCGCTCAACGCGTCGAGTGGAGCGGTGGCTTGGAGGTTCAATACGGTCGCCGGCCCAGATCCGGGCGTGCAGGCACTTGGCCTCGGCGCCGGCGGCGCGTGGGAGACGCCGTTGGTAAGCAGCGATGGGTCGGTGAGCTACGGGATCGGTAATCCGTATCAGACCGCCGCGGAGGCGATCACACACCCGGCGCTGAACCTCTACACCGACAGCGACGTGAACCTGAACGCCGCGACCGGGACGCTCCGCTGGTACTACCAAGGCGTGCCGGATGACTTCAAGGACTACGACATGCAGACTTCGCCGATCGCCGCGCGAACGGGTGGCGTTCCGGTCGTGATCGGGAGCGGCAAGATGGGTTACGTCTACGAGATGAACGCCGCTACCGGCAAGCTGATTTGGAAATCCCCGGTGGGCGAGCACAACGGACATGACAACGACTCACGCCAGGCGCTCGAGGACCGGAGCACCCTCAAGGCACCGTTCACGATTCTTCCTGGGCCGCTCGGCGGCGTCCTGGCCGACCTCGCCGTCGCGGGTCACAGCGTTTACGTGGAGACCCTGGACGTAGCGGTGACGTACACGAACTTGGATCTCCGAGCCACGAGCGCGGGCGCAGGGGTTACGGGCGGGGAAGTCGAGGCGCTCAGCCTCGCCACGGGCAAAGTCGAATGGGACAGGAAGGTGGCGCAGTTGCCTCTCGGCACGGTCACGGTGTCCAACGATCTCGTGCTCACCACGCTCTACAACGGCGTGCTGATTGCGCTGAATCGCAAGACCGGCGCGATCGTCTATCGCCACGAACTGCCCACGTCGACCAACTCGCCGATCGCCGTCGCCGGTAACACCGTGATCATCCCGGCGGGCGGTCCCATCACGAGAACCCGGCGCGGTCATCCGCAGATCGTGGCGTACATGGTGCCCTAACGGACGCCATAATCACGTCCCCCGAGGAGATGCCTACCTATCGTTGGTCAGCGGGGAGCGTGTCGTGACTGCCGGGCCGGTGATCGCCACGGCCGGCCTGTCGAAGGATTACGGCTCGGGTAGAGGACTGTTCGGTCTCGACCTCGAGGTGCAGGCCGGCGAGGTGTTCGGCTTCCTGGGCCCCAACGGGGCCGGGAAGTCGACGACGATGCGGCTGCTGTTGGACCTGATCAAGCCGACCGCGGGATCTGCCCGCGTGCTCGGGCTGGACACCAGCACCGACAGCCTCGAGATCCGTCGTCGGGTTGGCTTCCTCCCGGGCGATCTCGCTCTGTACCCGAAGCTCACGGGACGGGCGGTGCTCGACTATCTGGCCGAGCTTCGCGGCGGCGTCGATCCCCGGGCTCGAGACTCGCTGGTGGAGCGGTTCGGTGCTGACCTCGATCGCCCGGTGCACGAGCTGTCCACCGGCAACCGGCGCAAGCTCGGCCTGATCCAGGCCTTCATGCACGAGCCCGAGGTGCTGATCCTCGATGAACCCATTGCCGGTCTCGATCCCCTCGTACAGGAGAGCTTCCACTCGCTGCTGGCGGAGGTCAGTGCGCACGGCCGGACCGTGTTCCTTTCCTCGCACACCTTGTCGGAGGTCGAGCGTGTCACCCACCGTCTGGCGATCCTCCGGCAGGGCCGGCTTGTGGTCGTCGACTCGCTGGAGAATCTCCGGAGGGTTGCCGTACAGCGATTGGAGATCGAGTTCGGCGAACCCGTAGACGCAAGTGAATTTCGCGGGCTGCCCGGCGTGACCGACATCCGGGCCGAAGGACAGACCGTGACCGTGAGCTTCGAGGGGTCAGCTGACCCCGTTGTGAAGGCCGCCGCCCGCCATGTGGTGCAAGCGGTCCGCCCACGCGAGGACGACCTGGAAGACATCTTCCTGCGCTACTACCGAGAGCGGCCGTCGTGAACTGGCCGACCACCCGCCTCACCTTGCGCCTCAGGCTGCTCTCAACGGTCTCCGCGGGCGTCGGTCTGATCGCCGTGATGGCCGCGGTCGGCGCGCTGTTCCCCGCGGTTGGTCACACCATCGGAAGGATCAACGTGCCCAAGGGCGTCTTGAACCTCCTCGGAGGTGCAGACTACGGCACCATCACGGGCTGGTTCCGCAGCGAAATCGCCGCGATCTACGGCCCGCTCGTGATCGGCGCCCTGGCGATCACGGGGGCATCCGCCATCACCGCCGGCGAAGAGGAAGACGGGATCCTGGGTCTCGTGATGGCCCACCCAATCCGGCGATCGCGACTGATCGTGTCCAAGGCGGCAGGCATCGGTGCGGTCGTGTTGATCATCGCGTTCGCCACCTGGCTCGGCCTGGTCGTGGGGGTGGCGCTCGGGGGCGGAGGGATCTCCATTGGGCACATGGCCGCGCTCGCCGTGCAGTTGGCCTTCTTCGGCCTCGCCACAGGCGCCGTGGCGATCGCGCTGGGCGCCGGCATCGGACGCCGTTCGGCCGCCACGGGAGTCGCCGCTGCGGTCGCCATCGTCGGTTGGCTGATCAACAGCTTCGCGCCGCTGGTCAGCGCAATCGGTTGGCTCAAGTACATCTCGCTCTTCCACTACTACGCCGGCCGCGACCCACTTACCCGAGGGGTTGACATCCTCGGCATCCTCGTCCTCGGGGCCGTGACCGTCGTACTCACGGCAATCGCCATGGTTGGAATCGACCGCCGTGACCTTCGGGCTTAGTCACAGCGAGTGCATCTACCGGGCGCCGATACGAGCTCGGGATCTCGACGTGCCGGCCTGCGCCGGCGCCATTCGCGAAGACCGGTCGCCCGATGCACACGCAGTGGGAATCGTGCACGTGCGCGACGCCACGTGGCTGGCCAGAGCGTTCCAGGAGTCAGAGGTGCCGCGCGCGGTGGCCCGCACGTTCGCCCGCGGGGGACGCAACTTCCAGCGCATGCACGACGACGAGGCCGAACGAATGACCGCCGAGATCTGGCTCCGCGAGCCGGGAGTGTCACGAAGCGGCGCGGTGGAAGGCGCGCACGAGAATCGGCCATGACGCCTTGCGTCGCTCGGTGAACTGAACGCTGTTCCAGCCCGGCCAGCGAATGATGCCCGTGGACAGCAGGCGGCCGCCGCCGAGCACCACGTCGATCCGGACGCCTCTCACATGCGTCAGCGAGACGGATCCGTGGCGGATGGGTCGGCACCGGCGAGGCCAACATCTCATCGGACTCCTACGCGGGCACCGGCATCTACCGCTCGAGCAACGACGGCGCCACCTGGAAGCTAGTCGGCGCCGCACCAGACGGCACGAACCCGATCGTCTCGACCACGGTGTTCAAGATCGTGTTCGACCACGCGGGCGACGCGCTGGCCGCAACCGACAACGGACTGTTCCGCCTGGCGGCGGGTTCCAACACTTGGACTCCGGTCCTCCAGCCCGCCGGGCCGAGCGACAACCCGCCATATGACCAGCAGGTCACGAGCGAGGCCATCGTGCCCGGGACCAGTGACCGTCAGGTGATCGCCGCGATCGGCTGGCACGGCCCCGGCAACACCGAGTACAACGGCTTCTATCAGTCAAACGACGGTGGCCAGACGTTCTCGAAGGTCACACCCATCGGCAACATCGACGCGGCCGACATCGGCCGCACCACGTTCGCCTACAGCGCCGACGGCTCGAAGCTGTATGCCATCGTCCAGTCGCCGGCGAAGATGGCGGCCGGCGCTATCAGCAACCTGCAGGGTGTATTTGCCGCCACTGGATCGGGCGGGTCGCCAGCCAGCGTGTCCGGGCCGTGGACGGAAGTCGCCGACGCGACGAAGCTCTCGAACTCGGGCTCCGCCAACGCGTACGGGCCCGACAGCGTGGGCGCCCAGGCCTGGTACAACCAGGATCTAGCCGTCGATCCGGCTAACCCGAACCACGTTTACGCGGGACTCGAGGAGGTGTTCGAGTCCAGCGACGGCGGAAACACCTGGAACACCGCCAGCCAGTACTGGAACTTCGGGCTTGCGTGCAACCCGAACTGCCCGAAGACGACGCATCCGGACCAGCACGCGATGATGATCACCGACGGAAAGATCGTCATCGGAAACGACGGTGGTGTGTACAGCCGGCCGCTGTCGGACACCCAGCAGTACGGCGACTGGAGTGACCTCAACACGACGCTGATCAACTGGCAGTACTACGACGCCCGCGCCGGGTTCCTCGGCGGGTGGCACTCTCGCGGCGTCGGCGTGTGGGAAGGCCTGCAAGACAACGGCACCTCGTTCGATTTCACCGGCGCCAACCAGATGATCGAGCCGGCCGGTGGAGACGGGTTCGACGTGATCGTCCCACCGACCAACGCCGCGACCACGATGGTCGGCGAGTACGCCTACGGACTCATGTACTCGACGACCGACGGCGGCCACACGTTCAACAGCTACGTCACGCCGATGTGCATCGGGCAGGAGGAGTCACTCATGACCGGCGCCCCGCTGGCGGGCTGCGATCCGAACTCGCGGTTCCTGACCCCGATGGCGTCCGACCCGGAGAACCCCAATACCTGGGTCGCGGGCGGCCAGTACGTGTGGATCACCAAGGCCGGGTGGAACACCAGCTGCACAACGAGCGGATGCTCGTGGCAGAAGCTCTACGATACGGGCGACGGCAACGTGACCACGGCGATTGCCTCGGCCCAGAACGGGCGGGTCATCTATATGACGCCTGGGTCACCAATGGCAACCCCAGCCCGACGTTCAATCGCGGGATCGCGACGAACTACGGCGGGACCTGGCACCAGCTGGATGTCTCCAGCCTGCCCGATCGGTACATCGCCGGCGTCACGGTCGATCAGCAGAATCCCGCCCGGGCCTGGGCGGTGTTCAACGGTTACTCGCGTCGCTGGATCCCCGGCGGCGGCGTCGGCCACGTGTTCGAAACCGACAACGGTGGACGCTCGTGGACGGACATCTCGGGGAACCTGCCCGACATCGCGTCGGACGCGCTCGTCGAGTTGCACGGCCAGCTGGCCCTGGCCACCGACAGCGGCGCATACACCGCCCGCGCCGGCGAAGGCTCGTGGACGCGGTGGATGAGGCTCGGGAGCGGACTCCCGAACGCGTCGCTCAACAACATCACGATCGGGCCCGACGACTACCTGTATGTCGCCACTCACGGTCGTGGCGTCTGGCGGATCCCGTTCGGGCGCCACCGCGGTTGGCGCTAGCTCGGCCCTGACAGTCAGTCACCCCGTCCCGAGTGCTCAGGCGCTCGGGGCGGGGAGTCACTAGCTTGCGATGCAGGCATTGAAGTAGATCTTTTGGGGGACCTCGTGCCTGTTGCAGGGGCCGGTCCGGACGACAGTGACCCAGCGAGTGCCTTTGGCGCGAAGCAACGCCGGGACGGTGATGCCTTTGTCAACATCCATGGCGAAGGCCCACCGTCCCGCGCACTGGAAGCCCTCGATGATCGCGCCCGGCGTCTTGGCCGTGCCTCGCCTGAGCCCAGCCGCGATCGCCCTTTTGGTGCACGGGGGGTGTTTTCGTGGGGCAGCGGCCGCACTGATCGCCGCGGTGCAGGCCAGCACCACCACGACAACGATTATTACGGCGGCCCGCCGCCGCGCGTGTATACCCGGATGCATGACTCCTCCTTCGAAACCGATGCGGCGTACCGATTGTAAGTCGCGTCAGGGGACGGCGAGCGGTACGGGACGCCCGCGGTTGAGCCGATCCACGGGCCCCGGCAGCCATGTACCGGCCACTCGCTCGCTCGGCGTCGTGGTGCCACCGGCACTAGCGGCGCTGATCGTGCACGGCGGCGCCGTGTGGTCGCTCGGCTCAGGCGACCCAGTTCCTAGCCGCCTAACCGGCTGATGTCCAGGGCCGTTGCGTCGCGTCCCATTGGAAGCCGCCTCCCTGGCCCTGACCGCCCTGGCCCTGGCCCTGGCCGGTTTCCTGACCGCCGGCACCCCCGGATTGCCCGAGCAGCTCCTGCGGGTCTATCCCGAACTGGCTGAGGAGGCCGGCATGCTGCTCGTGGTCCACTTGATCAGGTAGCTGTTGTGCAGCCTGCTGGGCCTGATCGCCGCCAAGACGCTGCTCGATCATCGAGATGATCATGTCCTTTGGCACCTGCATTTCCCCTCCTTCGGTGGTAGACGGGCCCCGACGTACCCAGGGCGGCGGACGTGGAGCGTTTTGACCGGTCATCGTTGGGAAATGGCGCAGAACCATTGCCCGGATACCACGAGGGAGGACCTCAGCTGGATCTACAACAACGGTGAGACGGTTCGAGGAGAGCGTCAGACCAACGAGGGAGGAAGTAGATGGCTCGTGCCAGCAAAAGACGTCGGAGCGAGATAGTCGACACCATCAACGCTGCGCTGGAGATCGTCGACGACGTTGCAGAGGACGGAGACGGAGACCTCGTCCGAGCCGTAGTCGCCGCCTTCGCGCTCAAGGAGATCTCGGAAGGCAACTACGAGGACGACCGCGAAGACGAAGACGAGGATCAGCCCCTGGAGGAGGACGAGGAAGAGCTAGACGACGAGGAGGAAGAGCTAGACGACGAGGAGGAAGAGCCCGCGGAGGAGGCGGAAGAGGAGCCCGAGGAAGAGCCGGAGGAAGAGCCCGAGGAGGAGGAGCCCGAGGAGGAGGAGGCCGAGGAAGAGCCCGAGGAGGAGCCGGAGCCGCCGAGGCGCACTCGCGGGCGTAGCCGTGCCGCCAGTAGCGGGAGCACCAGTAGGAGCAGGAGCAGCAGCCCCAAGAGCAGTGGCGGCACCAGCAGCAAGAGCAGCGGCGGCAGCCGCGCCAAGAGCACCGGCGGCAGCCGCGCCAAGAGCACCGGCGGCAGCCGCGCCAAGAGCACCGGCGGCAGCCGCGCCAAGAGCACCGGCGGCGCCCGTGCCAAGAGCACCGGCGCCGCGAGCAAGAGCAGCCGCGGTAGCCGTGCCAGGAGCAACCGGGCGAAGAAGTAAGCCCGTGATCATCCGCTGACCCACGCTCGCCGAGCGTGTCCGCCCGTTTGAGGACACGGCACGACCTGGCTGAAGGGAACGACCTGTTCGGGCTCTCCGAACGAGAGTCGCCGACGCCTTAAGCGGGGCGGGCGGACATAGGTCACCTACGTTCTCATCGTCGCGACCAGGGTCCCGAAGCGGCGCCGGGCGTCGTCCTAACCGATGCGCTGCCGGCTGGGGCCACACTGGTCTCGGCAACCACGAGTGGCGGCGCATGCAGCTGGCCACGGGCAGGCTGACGCTCACAACGATCGTGGCCAAAGGACCCGCGCGTCACAGGACGATCGTCCTCGCAGCGCATGGCTGCGGGCAATGGATGAGCGTTCGTGCTATGCCCTGAGCAGTGCCACGGTCTCGGCGAACGCCGCGTCGGTGGCCTCGGGGTCATAGCGCGGTCCAATGTCGCGCCCGAAGGCGTGCTCCGCGTCGTACAGTCGCCAGCGAAAGTCGACGCCCGCCTCCTCCAGCGCACGCCTGATGTCGGCACGGCCCTCCTCGGGCGTGTGCGGATCCCTGGTCCCGAAGACCAGCAGCATCTCTCCGCGGATCTCCGAGGCGCGACCAAGCGAGCCGGCGTCGGCTTCCTTGGCCAGCTTTCCATCGTGCAGACCGGTCGGGTACCAGAGCGCGGTCGCACGCACGCACGGGTCGAACGCGGCGCGGAAGCCCAGATGACCTCCCGTGCAGTGCCCTGTCACGCAGAGGCCGCCGGCCGCGACGCGCTCCTCGGCCTCGAGCCAGTTCAGCGCGGCGCGGATGTCCTCGTCGAAGTCCGCGACGGCCGTCGCGTCCGCGTCCCTGCCCGCGGCGCTTGCCCTCGTCGTCGAACTCGAGCACGGTGCCTGCCGGCTCGATGCGGTGATAGATCTCCGGTGCGGCGACGAAGAAGCCATAGCCGGCTAGTTGAATGCACCATCGCAGCGTCGAGTCGGTGAGCTGGAAGATGTCCGAATAGAACACGACGCCCGGGTAGGGCCCGGCCGCGCGGGGCGCGGCCACAAACGTCCGCATTGCTCGATCCCCGACCGGGACGTCAACGTACTCGTGCGATATCACCATCGCGCGAGTGAATCATCACGCCGATCACGAAGGTATTTCGGAGTCGAGGTGTTCGAGGATCCGCTCGCGGAAGCTCCTGTGTCCAAGCTGCGCTTGGATGTCGGCGACGGCGCGACTGAGCGGATACGGGATTTCCGTCTCGAGCTCGGCAATCGCGGCCTCGGTCGCCCGCCATTCGACCGCGAGCTGCCCGGTGATCCCGCCGGTCGAGACCCGCCTTGCTGCTCGCGCGGGCGCCAGAGGCCGGCGGCCTCGTGCTGCCTGTGTCCGGGAGGAGTTGCGCAACCGCGGCGTGCGCAGGCCGACTATTCGAGCAAAAGGGGTCAGAGGAGCAACTCGAAGCATGGCGCTCGATCGCAGACCCGCCCCCGCAGCCCGAGATCCTCCGAGCGATGTCCAAAAGCACGTCATCAGCTCTTCCGGCCCGCCATTTTGACGGTGATGCACCGGGCTCCGCCATACGCGACGAGGTTCCAGTGCCCCTAGAACGACCGACTAGGCAGGCGAGCTCGAGGATTGCGCGAAGCCTGGCGTCTTGGCGGGCGCGGTCTACGAGCCCTGCGACGGCGCCCAGTACGGGAGGCTACGGCTCCTGTTCGCGCGACCGCCGGGTTAGACGGCACGAATCGCGATGCCAGGATATTGGAGGACCAGCCCGGAGACGTCGTACACGAGCTGGCACTCGAACCCGAAGCTTGGCGCGCTGTATTCGAAGCGCTGGTGGTCGTTGTCGTCGTCAATGCGAACGTAGCGTTGCTCGAGGCGCTCGACGGTCAGGTCGATTGCGCGGACATATGCTGCGGGGGCGTCAGCCTCCTGGCCAATCTCGAGTCCGAGCCGATGCACGGGAAACGCATTCGTCAGTGCCGATGATTCGAGATCCACGTCGAGACAGCCGTCCAGGTGTGGTGACGCTACGCCGTTGACCCGCCAGCGGCCGGCACCGTTCACTTCGAGCCTGAGCTCCTTCGAGCCCGACACAGAACGTCCAGTCACTAGCGCGCTTTGGGTCACCCAGCTCTTGTCAACCGTGATGGCGTAATCGACTGCCCACGCTTGGTCGTCTTCCACGGCGGCAGTGCCGCCCTCGAGTCGGTAAGAGTTCTCCCGGCGGCGCACGAACACGACCTCAAACCCCAATCGGACATCGCGATGTTGCCAGGCTGCGCGCGAAGGAAGACCGTGGAAAGGCATGACTCTGCGGCAGCGTATTCCAAGCCGGACACAAACGGGACGAACCCGCTTCCGCTCCTTACCGCTCCGCGTGGAAGCTCCCCCACGGGTCCACGACTACGAATTCCACCCCTATCGGGGACTCATCGCCGACCAGCTGCTGCTCCTCCGGAACGCGGGCCGGCTCGCGGCAGCGCCGAACCACCACAGGGAGGGCCGACGACGGGTTACAGCGAAACACGGGCGTCTCGCCACGACCGCGGTGTCGACGCCGAGCCCCCGAGCCAGCTGCCGCCCGTCCTGCTCGCCGCGCGCCTAGGGGGTGTGGCAGCCTTGACCGCGAGATACACGCCGCTGGACGGAAGCAGGAGCAAGCCGACAACGCTCCGCGCTGCTGGAGCTGTGATGTGTGCCGTCAAGGGTTGGGGTTGTGCCGGATCCCTCCAGCGGAGCGGGTGCGCTGACCGACACGCGCTCGACGGCGTTGATTCGGGTGGTGGCCGGCTGGGATATGAGGGGGTAGCGTCCCGTGAGTGGCCGAGTGGGTACTACGTGAGCGCTTTGTGACCGACGCAGGCGAGATCGCCTGGGACCGGCTCGGGGCGGGACCGGCGGTGGTGATGGTGCATGGCACGCCGTGGTCGTCGTGGACGTGGCGCCGCGTCGCTCCGCGCTTGGCCGAACGCTTCAGGGTGTATGTGTTCGATCTTCTAGGCTTCGGCGCCTCCGAGAAGCGTCCCGGACAAGACGTCTCGCTCGCCGCCCATGGGTCTCGGCTTGCCGCCCTGCTCGACTACTGGGCGCTTGACCGGCCGGCGGTGATCGCGCACGACATCGGTGGTGCGACAGCGCTGCGGGCGCACCTTATTCATCAGCGGCCGGTCGCGGCATTGGCGCTGATCGACGTGGTCGCGCTCGCGCCATGGGGCTCGCCGTTCTACCGACTGGTCCGCGAGCACTCGGCAGTGTTCGAGCAACTCCCCGAGCCCATTCATGAGGGCGTGCTACGTGCCTATGTCGGCACCGCGCAGCCGCGGCCTCTTGATCGTGCTCTGGAGGACGCGCTGATCGCGCCGTGGCTTGGGCACGCCGGGCAGTCGGCGTTCTACCGGCAGATCGCCCAGGGGGATCAACGGCACACCGACGAGATCGAGCCGCTGTATGCCCGGATCACCGCGCCGACGCTCGTGATCTGGGGCGAAGCAGACCCATGGATTCCCTTCGCGCGCGGCGCTGAGCTGGCGCAACGGATCCGGGGAGCCCGGCTCGAGCTGCTGCCCTCAGCCGGTCACCTCGTGCCGGAAGACCAGCCAGACGAGCTCGCTCGCCTGCTTCACGACCACCTCGACTCGGCGTTCGCATAGGCAGGCCGCTCGCAGAGGCTCAGGTCATCCGACGGATCAGAGACAGCACCCTCGGGGGTGGGCCAGCAGGGTTGCCGAGCCGGTTTCGTGACGGCGAAGGCGGGGAGGGGGCCGGTCATGTCAGTGGCGCGCGCGCCTGAGCGCACAGGATCAGATCTGACCCGCGGCACAATCGTCGCTGCGTGCTTGGCCGCGTGTGTCGGTCAGATCGGGTTTGCCACCCCTGCCGTGCTGAACGGCCTGTTTCAGCAGGACCTCGGAACTACCGCCTCGCAGCTGAACTGGATCTCCGCGGCAATCGTGATCCCCTTGACGCTGTTCGAGCTGACTTTCGGGGTCATCGGCGACATGTTCGGCCGCAAGCGGCTGCTCGTCGGCGGCGCGTTGCTGATGACGATCGGTGAGCTGATCGCCGCCGTGGTCACGCCGAGCGCGAGCACGCATAACGCCGTCGTGGTGGTGTGGATCGGCATGGCACTCGCGGGCATTGGCGGTGCCGCGCTGTTCCCGACCTCGCTGGCGATGATCGCCGCCAAGACAAGGACGGCCAAGGCGCGCGGGAGGATGATCCCCATTTACGCCGCAGCGCTGTCATCGGGCGGGTTCCTCGCGCCCGTGCTCGCCGGCCTCTTGACGAAACTCACGTGGGGCGGGGATCCGAAAGCCAGCTGGCGCTGGGCATTGCTCGCAGTCATGGCGACCGCGCTGCTGAGCGCAGTCGTCTCGCACTTCGCGGCCACCGACTCCAAATCGCCTGAGGGTCGCACGCTCGACTGGCCGGGCCAGATCACGTTCGCCATCGGCCTCTTCGCACTCCTGTTCGCGGTGGTTCAGGCGTCCTCGCTCGGCTGGACAGGCACACAGAGCGTGATTGGCTACATCGTCTGCGTGGTGTTCATGGCCTGGTTCGTGCGCATCGAGCTGCGAACGCACGAGCCGCTGCTGAGGTTGAAGCTGTTCGCCAGCCGCAACTTCTCGTTGAACTCATTCGTGACCGTGCTCGGCATGTTCGCGTTCCTCGGGTGCGCGGCGGCCACCAGTATCCGGTTGACCGCTGTGCAGGGCTTCAGCCCCCTGGAGGCATCCCTTGGGTTCGTAGCGCTGCAGGGGTTCGCGTTGTTCCTGCTGCCGGCGATCGCGTGGATGATGCCCCGCGTGAACCCGCGCTGGCTGCTTGGCGGCGGCTTCTTGCTGCAGGCCGTGGGCGCCGCCTGGGCGGCCACGGTCTCGATCAACCACGTTTCGGTCGGGGCGATCCTCCCACCGCTTGCCGTGGTTGGCATCGGGTTTGGCTTCTCGGTCTCGTCCGTGACGGCCGTGGCGGTCAACACGGTACGAATTCAGTTCGCCGGCATGGCCAGCGCCACCACCAGTCTGCTGCGCGACTTCGGCTTCGCCTTGGGGCCCACGGTCGTGATCGCCATCGGTACCAGCCGCGCCGCCGGCAAGATCAGCCACGCCATTGCCAGCAGCCCGACGCTGCAGCATCAGGTGGCGACGTTCTACCAGTCGGTCGCGACTGCACCGCCGGCCGCCAAGGCCACGGCCGCGGCCGCCGTGGGGGCCGTCAAGTCCGGACCGCTCGGTGCCGTCGCGGTACCGGCGACAACGCAGGTCAACGGACATACAGTGCCGCTCAACCCGTTGCATGACACCGCCTTCCACGCCCTCGGGAGCGCCTACCAGCTCGTGTTCGCGATCTGTGCCGTCTGTGCCCTCGTGGCCGCTGTGCTGGTCCTGGCCGTGCTACGGGCCGACGCGCGTCACGACGCGGATGAGCTGGCCCTCGTCGAGTCAGGACAGGCCGTAGGCGACCTCACGGCCGAACCGGTTTGAGCAGCTCGGGGCGCGGTGACGCGCGCGGCGCCAGCGCCCAGGGACTCTCGACCTGCGCTGGGCTCAGCTTGTCGGCAGCAGCTCGAGCAGGCCGGAGAACAGCGGCGTGACGATGCGTGAATGGGGATATACGCGGTAGGTGTTGTAGGCGGCGCCGTCCCGAATCGCGAACACGCTCCAGCCCGCGCTCACGGACACGGCCGACTTGAGGTCCGACGCCCCGACCTCTTCGCGGTAGCCGTGCAGCCACTGTGGCGCCTCGCGGAGCAGCTGTCCCATGTCGAACTCCTCGCGAACAATGCCCGACATTTCCTCGCGGCGGAACGCGAAGCCGTAGTCGAACAGGAAGTCGCTCCCGTAGCCGGACACCCAGGGCACCGTCCACCCGCGCTGCGCCTTGTAGTCGGTGAGCTTCTCCAGCGGCGCGCGCGACATGCACATCAGCGTCACGTCGCGGTTGTTCAGGTGGGCGATCACGCCGTCGAGCCCGTCGGCCAGAGATGCGCAGCCGGGACAGGCCAACTCCCAGTCCTCCCCGAACATCAGGTGGTAGATGAGTAGCTGTGAGCGTCCCTCGAACAGCTCGACCAGCGACTTCGGTCCGTCATCGGTCGCCAGGCGGTACTCCTTCTCGACAGGAACCCACGGGAGCTCCCGCCGCTGGTGCTCGACCCGCTCGGCGTGCGCCTCGAGCTCGCGCTCGGCCGAGAGCAGCTCCTTGCGAGCCGCCTGCCACTCCTGCTCTGTTCCGACCTTCATCCGGCCTCCTTCGGGTTGGCCTCGTCCTCGTTGAAACGCCGTGAGGGCGAAAAACTAATCGGCAGTCCGAATGCCTCGAAGAGCTCCGGCCTGTCCCAATGGATGACCTCGATGACGCGCCCCTGCTCCACGCGCAGCACCGCGAGCGCGAGCGGCCGATAGCGCGAGTCGCCTGGCACCCGCAGGTAAATGGCGACCGCGGGCTGCAAGTTGGCGGCGGCGGGCACGAGAAGGTGCTCGCCCGGAGCGGCGTGTTTCTCGCTGCCGCGGCGGAACGCCTCGAGGCCGTCGTACCAGAGCGGACGTGGCGGGAAGGAGAAGCGCGCGTCCGCCTGCACCAGCGCAGCGAGCGCCACGAAGTCGCGCTGCTCGAGCGCCTCGATGTAGCGCCGCGCGATCTCGCGCTCCCGCACGGCAGAATCCTCCCCGCGCACCCACTCGGCCCGCCTCGACGGTAGGCGGTCGCGCAGCCGCTTGCGCGCGCGCTGCACCGCGCTGGTGACGGCGGGCACGCTTGTCCCGAGCAGCTGCGCCGTATCACGGGCTGAGAACCCCGCCACGTCACGCAGGATCAGCGCCGCACGCTGACGCAGGGGCAGGTGCTGGATCGCCGCCACGAACGCGATCTCCAGCGTCTCGCGCGCCACGGCGGCCTCGTGCGGATCGACTAGGCGGTCGGGGTACGGGTCGAGCCAGGGCACATCTGAAGCAACCGGCGGCGGCTCGGCATCCGGGTCCGCCGGCGAGGCGACATCCACCGGCAGCAGCCGCGGGGAGGGACGCGCCAGCCGGTCCAGGCACGCGTTGGTCGCGATGCGATACAGCCACGCGCGGAACGACCACTGCCCCTCGCGCCGGAACCCCTTCCGCGCGCGCCAAGCGCGCGCGAACGTCTCCTGCACGAGCTCCTCGGCGTCATCGAACGACCCGACCATCCGGTAGCAATGCGCCTGGAGCTCACGGCGGTGGCGTTCGAACAGTGAGGAGAAGGTGATCTCGTCGGCGTCCATCGCAGATTCAGACCGCGCCTCCCCGCGCGACTCATCGGTCCATGCCGGTGGGGGCAGAAGTGAATCCCGATCGAGACCGTACAAGTCGGACCGCTGGTACTGAGCCAGTAGGCTCGGGGCCGCACTCGAGGAGAGGAGAGGGAATGGCGCACCGCATCGAGGTCACGCACGTCGGGAGCCTCACGCGCCCCGACGACGTCATCGCGATCATGCGCCGGCTCGACAAGGCGGAGAAGGTCGACGCCGCCGAGCGCCAGGGTGTGCTCGCCCCAGCCGTGCGGGAGGTCGTGCGCAGGCAGAAGGAGGCGGGCGTTGACATCGTCTCGGATGGCGAGTTCGGCAAGAGCTCGTGGAACTACTACGTGTACCGCCGGCTCGGCGGGATCGAGCTGCGGCCGCCGCAGCACGAGGTGTTCGAGGGCCTGTCCGTCACCGCCACCGACTGGGAACGGTTCGGTGAGTTCTACGCCGACTACTTTGCCAAGGAGCAGGATTTCGAGAACCCGGGCGGCGACTTCGCCGCGGTGAGCGAGATCACCTACACCGGCCAGGCCGATATCCAGCGGGACATCACCAACCTGAGGGCGGCGATGGAGGCCGCTGGCGTCAAAGAGGGGTTCCTCCCGGTGGTCGCGCCGGCAAGCTGCTTCCCGAATCTGATCGACGACCACTACGGTTCCGAGGAAGCGGCATTGATGGGCGTCGCCGAGGCACTGCGCGAGGAGTATCGGGCGATCGTCGACGCCGGCCTCTACGTCCAGGTCGATGACGCCTTCATCCCGTTCATGTACGACGTGATGGTGCCTCCGGGAACGATGGAGGACTACCTCGCATGGGCGCAACCGCGGATCGCAGCGGTCAACCACGCCCTCGAAGGCATTCCGCAGGACCGGATCCGCTACCACGTGTGCTGGGGCAGCTGGAACGGCCCGCACACCAACGACATCCCCTTGCGCGACGTGCTCCCACTCGTCCTCCAGGTCAACGCCGGCACGTACCTATTCGAGAACGCCAACCCGCGCCACGAGCACGAGTGGCGGGTCTGGCAGGACGTCGAGCTGCCCGCGGGCAAGAAGCTTGCCCCCGGGGTCATCAGCCATGCCACGAACGTCGTCGAGCATCCGGAGCTCGTCGCCGAGCGACTCGAGCGGATCGCGCGGTTGGTGGGCCCGGAGAACGTGCTGGCGAGCACCGACTGCGGGTTCGCCCAGGGGCCCTACATCCGCCGCGTCCATCCGACGATCCAGTGGGCCAAGCTCGAGGCGCTCGCCGCGGGTGCCCAGATCGCTTCCGAGTGGGCTCGAAGCCGGCGCTAGCAGCGGCTGTGCAAGCGCCGAGGCGCGGGGTTGGCGATTTCGGAGTGTGGTCAGACCTGCTCGGGTGCTGGTCGAGCTGATGGACCGACGCGATAGCGCACGTGTGTCGCGCGCGGGGAATGGATGATCTCGAGCGGCTCGAAGCCGGGGTCTTTCACGCCGGCGAACAATCGCTCGCGGTTGCCAAGCAGGACCGGAGCGATGTCGAGCATCAGCTCGTCGATCACGCCCGCGGCGAGTGCCTGGCGGACGGTGGAGGCGCCGCCGGCTATGTCGACGCCGAGCCCGTCGGCCGCTGCTGTCGCGCGCTCGAACGCGGCGTCGAACCCTACGGTTACGAAGTGGAACGTCGTCCCGCCGTTCATCTCGATTGGCTCGTGCGGATAGTGGGTTAGGACGAACACCGGCGCGTGATACGGCGGCTCGTCTCCCCACCATCCCCGCCACTCGCCATCCCAGGGGCCGCGGATAGGGCCGAACATGTTGCGGCCCATGACATACGCACCACGGCGCCTCATTAGCTCATTCTGGGCGCGGGCGTCAGCTTCGTTGAGCGGCTCATCCAAATGCCAGTGATGGAGTTCGATGCCGCCAATACCCAACGGGTTCTCGCGGCTCTGATCAGGACCGGCGACGAATCCGTCGAGCGATATTGACATGTGGCAGGTAGTCGGTGTCATGGGATCTTTAGACCGCGACCGGCTGAGAAATCATCGGTCGCCAACCCAATGGTGGCTCATACGGGGTCCGCGCAGATGAGGCTCGGCCGCCCGCCGATTCTGAGGGAGCGTGAACCAGTACATCAGCGCAGAGCCTGTGACGTTCTTCCTCATCGTTGCCGGAATCTACCGGGACGCCCTGGCTCGCAGATCAGAATCGCTCGCGCTGGGATCGCCTGCTTATCCGTCGCGGCTTCTCCGCGCTGGGCTCGAGCTCGCGGCCGCGCCAACGCATGCGTCCCGCGGCGCGTCACCGGGTCGTCGCTTCGTCGCGCTTCCTAGCGACCGGCCGCCCGGCGGTAGCGCGCCACGGCCAGAGGAGCGAACACCACAAGGATGAAGACGATCCAGGCGAACGCCTGCCACAGCTGATCTGGTGAGGGCTGGCCGGTCCAAAGCCAGCGCAGCTCGTTGACGACGATCGTGAAGGGGTTGACGTCGGCGAACTGGCGGAGCGGAGTGGGCAACGATTGCCCGGGAACGAAAGCCGACGAAATGAACGTGAGTGGGAAGACCGCGATGAAGCCAACCGAGTTGGCTGCCTCGGGCGTCTTGACCAGTAGGCCCAGAAACGCGAAGACCCATGAGAACGCATAGCCGAACGTCAGCGCGAGCACCAGCCCCAGGATTACGTGCAGCGCGCTCGTGTGGAACGAGAAACCGATGATCAGCCCGGTTATCACGAGGATCGCCATCGACAGACCGTTGGTGAAGACGTCTGCAGAAGTCCGGCCCGCGAGAACTGCCGCGCGCGCCATCGGCAGCGAGCGGAAGCGGTCGATCAGGCCCTTCTGCATGTCTTCGTTGAGCCCAAGTGCCGTGACGAACCCGCCAAAGGCGATGTTCTGGATGACGATGCCCGGAATGAGGAACTCGGCGTAGGACCCGCCCGGGACTTGGATCGCGCCGCCGAACACGTACCGGAACAGGAGGACGAACATGATCGGCTGGATCGTGAACGCGAGCAGCAGTTCGGGCGCGCGTGGGAGCCTGACCAGGTTGCGCTCGGTCACCACCAGGGTGTCTG
Source organism: uncultured Solirubrobacterales bacterium (assembly GCA_963834675.1). Taxonomy (GTDB): domain Bacteria; phylum Actinomycetota; class Thermoleophilia; order Solirubrobacterales; family Solirubrobacteraceae; genus Palsa-465. Next base: position 57,316 of record CAWICS010000002.1, on the reverse strand, counting down.
ACAGCAGTCGCCTCATTCCACCCCCTCCTCTTCCGCCGCGTGCCCTGTCAGGGCCAGGAACACGTCGTCGAGGGTCGGACGACGCAGCGCGATGTCGTCGACGCCGACGCCCGCCTGGTCGAGCCGGCGGACCGCCTCGATGATCGCCCCGCCGCGCTGCCTGACCCCGATACGGACCAGCCCGTCCGACGTCGCTGGCTCCTCGCCGCACATCGGCGCGAGTGCCTGTACGGCCGCGTCGGTTTGCGAGGAGTCCTCGAGATGAACCTCGAGCCGTTCCCCGCCCACTCGATCCTTGAGCTCGTCGGAAGTTCCCTCGGCGATCACGCGGCCATGGTCGATCACCGCGATCCGGTCAGCGAGACGGTCGGCCTCGTCCAGATACTGCGTAGTGAGCAGCACGGTCGCGCCCTCGCTCACGAGCGTCTCGATCACGTCCCACAGATCCAGGCGGCTGCGTGGATCGAGTCCTGTGGTCGGTTCGTCGAGGAACAAGACCGGAGGCTTGGCCACGAGCGCGGCGGCCAGGTCGAGCCGGCGGCGCATACCGCCGGAATAGGTCTTGACCGGGCGGTCAGCCGCGTCCACCAAGTCGAACTGCTCAAGCAGCTCGTGGCCGCGGGCCCTGGCTGAAGCGCGCGACGAGCCGTACAGGCGCCCGACCATCGTGAGGTTCTCAAGCCCGGTGAGGTTCTCGTCGATGGCGGCGTACTGTCCCGCCAGCCCAATCCGCTCGCGCAGTTTGGCGGCCTCACGAAGAACATCGACACCCGCGACCTGGGCTGACCCGGAGTCCGGGCGCAGCAGCGTTGCGAGGATTCGCACCAGGGTGGTCTTGCCTGCGCCGTTCGGGCCGAGCAGGCCGAGTACCGTCCCGCGTGCGACGTCGAGATCGACGTCGATCAGCGCGCGCACGTCGCCGAAGGACTTGGACATGCCGCGGACGCTGATCGCGGCGTCGCTGTTCAGTGAAGCGCGGGCGCTGGTCGGGTCGGCGGTTTCAAGCTCAGGAGACATCGAAGACACTATGCCGAACCGCATGCGTCGGCTCGTGTGCGTTTCGGAACGGCGACCGTTCCCGAGAACGACAGAACCACGCTGTGCGGGGCTCATCGAGTGGGCGGTTGAGGACTCGAACCTCCAACCTTCGGATTAGGAGTCGGCCATTTGCAGGGCTTTGCCTTGGCACCGGGGTCTCGATGCAACCGAGTGTTCCAGCGGCCCAGCCGCCGCGCCTGACCCCCTAGCGCCGGATCGCTTCGGCGAACACGACGAGGTAGCCATCCGGGTCCCGCAACCAGAACTCACGGCGGCCGGCGTTCGGATTGATGTGCACGTCCGTCACCACCCTGGCGTCCACCTCACGGCTTCGTTGAACGACAGAGTCGAAGTCGTCGGTCTCGAACCACACCGCGACGCCATTGCCCAGCGGAACGTCGCGAGTGGCGATAGCGCCGTGGTGGTGCGTCGCCTCGTGAGCATGGAGCTGCAGCACCATCGCGCCGTCGACGAGAAGCTGCTCGTATTCCTCGCCGCCATGACCGCTTACAGCGTCCAGGACCTGCCGGTACCAGCGACTGGCGCGCTGCACGTCAGCGACAACGAGCAGCGGCTGTGGGCGGATGGCCATCTCGTGAGCGTAGAAGACCTCACGAGGCATTTCCCTCGCCGGAGACCCGAGCGGCGGCCCTGGATCGACTCGACGCGGCCTGCCCAGGTGCGAGCATCTCTCCCGCAAGATCCTCTTCGCCTCGAGCAAGGAAACGGAGAAACGCCACAGTGAACTACGAAGAATCCATACCACCGGCCACAGCTAAGTCCAACATAGGCCAGGCGGCTGCGGCGCCCGAGCACGCACAACCGGCGAGTACGGTTGCCCCACACGCAGATACCCCGGGTGTGATCGAATCGCCGCCACGGATATTCCTGGGCGCGCTCGGGGTCGGCTTCGGTCTCAATGCCCTGATCGGGGGCCCCTCGCGGCGGTCGGCCGTTGCCCGGCCGGTCGGAGCCGCATTGATCGTCGCGGGCGCCGGGCTGATGGGCGCATTCGTGCGGGCCTTCGGCCGCGCCGGTACTCCTTGTGACCCCGGCACGCCTTCAGAGGCGATCGTCACCGATGGCCCGTACCAGCTGACTCGCAACCCGGGCTACCTCGGCATGGCGCTCATGTATTCCGGGATCGCGATCGTCTCGAACGCGCCCTGGGCGCTCGTCCCGCTTCCGGTCGCGATCGCGGTCATCGACCGCGGCGTGATCGCGCGTGAGGAGCGCTATTTGGAGCGGAAGTTCGGCGCGGCATACACGGATTACAAGCACCGTGTCCGCCGATGGGTATGAACCGATCGCTAGCGCTTCTGGTCGAACGTGTCGAGAACGCGGTCGCTGACGTAGGCCGCGGGCATGGCCCTAAGGGCGGCGAGTGGGGGGCGGTCAGCCGATCCGCTCGGCGAGGGAGACGATGATTCCCTCTGGCCCGCGCACGTAGGCCATGCGCCAGATGTTCTCGTACTGACCGATGCCGCCGACTAGGTCGTAGCCGTCGGCAGCCAGCCGGTCGACCGTCGCCTGCAGGTCGTCGACTTCAAATGACAGGTTGCGCAGCCCCAGTTCGTTTGCCATGGCGGTGGGCGAGCCTGGCTGGTGTTCCGGCTGAACGAAGCTCGACAGCTCCAGCCCGGTACCTCCCTCGGGCGGTCGGAGCATCACGATGCGACTGCGGGAGCCGGGGATGCCAATGACGGTGTCCACGAACTCGCCCTCTAACAACGCCCGGCCCTCGACCTCGAGGCCCAGCCCGACGAAGAACGCCGTCACCGTGTCAAGGTCCGCGACAGTGACTCCGACATGGTCAAAACGTCGTATGTGCGTCATGAGCTACATCCTCCCGGCCTCTTGGTGTCGTGGGTCGCGGCACGTGACTACTGACCGCGCCTCAGACGGTGGCGCCAGGGTCATACGCTTTGCCGGGGAATCCGCCGATGGCCAAGAGCCGGACGCCATCAGGGCCTGGCAGGATCTTGCGCCGCGCCGTCGGTCCGACCCGGATGAGGTGACCGGCGTCTACCGGGTACTGGCGGCCGTCAACCTCGACGTCGGCCGAACCGCGCAGCGCGATATAGACCTCCTCCTGCCCGAGCTGATGGGCGGGCGGATTCCCGGGTCCCTCCGACGAGTGGTCATGCTCCGGGTAGGCGGTTGTTTCCGGCGGCATGTCGATGATCGACATCCCGAACGGCGTCACGCCCAGTTCGGCTCCAACCCGGCGAAACACGAATCCCTCCAGGAAACCCTGGGTCGGGTCAAGCTCGTCGATCCCCGCATGAGTCACATCAGCCGTGTTGAACGAGAGGCCGCGCTCAACCAGCGCGGCACGCAGGGCCTTCATCGCCGCCGGCCCCATACCGTGCAGTTTGCCGAGGTCGGATTCGGAGACCTGGGTCAGCTGGTCCAGCCGCGTGTACCCGGCAGCCGAAAGCGCCCGGCGTGCGGGCGCCGATAGCTTCGGAAACCCAGTGTCATCTTTGTATGGCAATCGAGACCTCCCGGATCTTGCTCATCATATGGCCGGCGTTCAGTGCTGAGACTCCGATTCGGAACCGGCCTCATCGGTTCCGCTGGCCGGGATGGAAAATCGGTCGCCTCGAGCACAGCACCAATCCGCAACCCCGCACTCGGCAACTCCGCATAAAGATGATCGAACACCAGCGCCCGTCCACTCGACGGCACAGCCAGACCCAGAATCATCCTCAACGTCGTCGTCTTACCAGCGCCATTCGGTCCCAGAAAACCCGTGATCGATCGGACCCGCCCCCAACGGGAGGCGTGTGAGACGGAACACGCGACGGCCAAGCCGGGTACGGGCCGCGACAAGAGCAGCCCTCCGCCGAGGAGCTAAGTACGCAATTCGGTGGTCTCTGCCGGGCCAATAGAGTGCCGACCGTGGGCGAGGCGGCCGGCGAGGATGTAGGCGACGGCCTGGGAAGCGGCGGCGTGCTGCACCTCCCGGTAATGCTTCTCCGTCGCGTAGGTCCAGTCGGCGATGCTCAACGCCACCCAGGCGACGAGGACCAGGAACGCGGCAATGAACGGCAGCGCGACAGCGAGCGCGTGCGACAACTGATCAGCGGGTGTGGCGGCCAGGTAGACCCCGTCGGCGATAACCACGCCGACGCCGGCCGCCGCTGGGATCCACCAGAGCCGCTGACCCAGACGGGAGGGCCGGTGCTCGCGTAGATGGTCCTCAAACTGATACGTGTAGTCCATGGGGTAACGCTATGCACGCGGCTGACCCCCCGGCGCATCGGTTTTCGAGCTTGCCTTTCACTATCCTGCCGCCGCGCGGCGAGGGCTTCGACTTGGGCGCACGGTCCCCTGAGGTCCCACCGGGAGTCGCCACGACCTCGTGATTCGGCACAACTATCGATCCACGAGCGATGAGTTCGCGCCATGGGGCGGGTCCAATCCTCTGATGAGTGACAAGCGCATGACAGGAGGCGGCCGGTGACTGATACCGACAGGCAGACCGCAGCCGCGAAGGTGCTCTGGCACTTCCTGATGTCGCTGGACGGTTACGTCGCGGGACCGAACCACGCGATGGACTGGATGACCGGCTTCTCGGTCCGTCCAGGTCTACACGCCGAGTACATCGAGACCACCGGTGCGGTGCTGGCCGGGCGCAGCGGCTACGACAGCGCCATCGGTGACTCCCGACCCTACGGCGGCGCGTGGAGCGGTCCGATCTTCGTGCTCACCCACCACCCGCAGGACGCGCGTCAAGCCGAGGACATCACCCTCCTCAGCTGTCCGGTTGACGAGGCCGTGCAGATCGCGCTCGACGCAGCAGGGGGAAAGAACGTCGAGGTGTTCTCGCCGACCATCGGCCGTCAGCTCCTCGAGCTTGGCCTGATCGATGAAATCGACATCCACGTTGCGCCCGTCCTGCTCGGCGACGGCATCCGGCTCTACGACAGCCCCCACGGCGAGCCGATCCGTCTCGACCGCGTCGGCGCTGACAACCCGAAGGCGGTCGTGAACGTCCGCTACCGACCGATCGCGCCAGCCAAGAGGCCCATCTAGTCGGCCGTACGGATGAGGTGTGTGGTCGAGCTAGGTGGCGAGGGTGTTCTGCACGACGCCGGGCAGCTCGTAGCCGCCGTTTGAGCCGTACTCCTGAATTGCCTTCTCGACTTGCTCCTGTAGAGCGCGTCGGTCGTGGCCAGGCAGGCTAGAGATCGCGACTGAAACCGGCCCAGCGAGCTGGGTCAGGTAGCGCCAGTAGCCGTCAAAGTCCTCGAACCGCCACCTCAGCTCCAACTCCTCCATCCGCTGCAGTTCGAACCCGGCGGCGCTCAGCAGCGACCGTGTCCGTTGAGGATCCGCCATCGCGAAGATCCCGGGGGCGCGCGGATCGGCTGCGGGCGTCCCGGTGTGCTCTCGGACGAGACGACCGGGGAGGCTTGCCCAGGGGTTGCGCTCGGGGGACCCCCAGACCGACAGTGCGAGCGCGCCGCCGTCGCGGAGCACGCGCCGGGTCTCACGCAACGCCGCGGCCGGATCAGCCATCAGCATGTACCCCCAGCGGCACAGCACACCATCGACGCTGTCGTCCTCGAGGTCCATCCGTTCGGCATCCAGCTCGCGGTGCACCACATTGCGCAGCCCCAACCGCTGCGACTCGGCGCGAGCAGCCTCCACCATGTTCGGCGCGAAGTCGGTGGAGATCAGCACACCCTCGTCCCCCAGCGCCGCGGCCGCTGCGAATCCCGTCTCGCCGGTACCGCACGCCAACTCGAGCACCGTTTGGCCCGACCGAGGGGCGAGCGCCTCGACCATCCACTCCCCCACGGCACGCGAGGCGTCCCACAGCCAGCGACGCTCCCGGTCCCACCCCTCGGCCATGCGCTGCCAAACCTCGAAGCTGTCCTGGCGATAGTCCCTCTCGGCCACGCAGCCGATCATAAAGCGACGCGGCCGAGGGGCAGTACTTCCGCGTGGGAGCACCCCCCGAGGAACCTCACACCCCCCATCACCTGGGTCCGACCTGCTGCGATCGAGGGCGTGTTCCTGGGATGTGCCGACCGCCGGCGGCGGCCAACGGAGCTTCCGGTGGAGCGGCTCCTGATCGTCGAGTAGCTACGGAGGTCGTCGTCTGAGCAGGGATGAGCACGCGGACGTAGCCGTGGTCATCGTGTGGGCGTCGTCCGGCCGGATGCCAATGCTCACGCCCCATGTCACGATCGAGGGGGGTATGTCGTCAGTTCGGTATGAACGAGATCATCATCACTGGATCCACCGGCGTGATCGGGCGGCGCGCTATCCACGCGGTGCTTGCGGCCGGGTACCGCGTCACGGGCGTGACGCGATCCGCTCGCGGCCGGGAGCTTGAGAGCCCTGGTGCGCGTGCCGTCGAGGCCGACGTGTTCAACGCGGAGTCGCTGCGGCGGGCGTTCGACGGGAAGGATGCTGTCGTGAACCTGCTGACGCACGTCCCGAGCACTGATCGCATGGGCGATCCGTCCGCCTGGGAGGAAAACGACCGTTTGCGCACCGAGGCATCTGCGGTGATCGCGCGCGCCGCCCAAGCCGCGGGCGTGACGCGGCTCGTGCAGGAGTCGATCGCGTTCGTGTACGCCGACGGGGGCGACGCTTGGCTGGACGAGGATGCGCCAGTCCCGGGCGGCGGGGTGGCGACGGCCCCGTTGGTGGCCGAGCGCAACGCGCGCGAACTGTTCGACGGCGATACAGTCGTGCTGCGCTTCGGGCTGTTCATCGGACCGGACAGCAAGTCCACGCTGGCCGCCCTGGAGGCAGCCCGCGGCGGCGCCTCGCTCGCGCCCGGGCCGCCCGATGCGTATCGCCCGACGATCTGGCTGGATGACGCGCAGGCGGCGATCGCCGCAGCACTGCGCGTCCCCCCCGGGACGTACAACGTCGTCGATACGGACCCGGCCACGAATAACGAGATCGATGCCGCATTGGCTGCCGCCGTCGGGGTCGAGGCATTGCGCCCGCAGGCGCCGCAGGAGGGTCCCCTCGCGCGGTCGCAGCGTGTGTCGAACCGCCGGTTGCGGGAGGCGAGCGGGTGGACGCCGCGCGTGCGCGCGGCCACGGAGAGCTGGGCCCGGATCGCCAAATGACCGTCGCCGAACGCTTCGCGCAGGCGCGCCCGCGGTTGTTGCGGCTCGCGTACAGCGAGCTCGGCGACGTGGGCGAGGCGGAGGACGTCGTCCAGGAGGCCTGGTTGCGGCTGGAGCGCGCCGACTCAGAGGCGATCGAGAACCTCGACGGCTGGCTCACGAGGGTCGTCGCCCGACTCGCGCTCGATCACCTGCAATCCGCTCGCGCGCGGCGAGTGACCTATGTCGGTCCGTGGCTCCCGGAGCCGCTCATGTCAGACGACCCGGCGGATCGGGTCACGCTGGACGAGTCGGTCAGTTACGCGCTGCTGACCGTGCTCGAGCAACTCTCGCCGGCGGAACGCACGGCGTTCGTCCTGCACGACGTGTTCGACATGCCGTTCGGCGACATCGCCGAGGTGGTCGGCCGGACGCCCGAGGCGGTGCGCCAGCTCGCCTCCCGCGCCCGTCGCCACGTCAAGGACGAAAGCCCGCGCTTCGCGGCCTCGCGCGACGAGCACGATCGCGCCGTGCGAGCATTCGCGCAGGCGGTCGGCGAGGGCGATCTCGAGGGCCTCATCGCGGTACTCGACCCGAACGTTGTCTGGACGTCGGACGGCGGCGGCCTCGCCACCGCGGCGCGCACGCCCATGCACGGCGTGGCGCGGGTCGCGCACGCGTGGGCCGCGCTCAGCAGGACCTTGGGCGAACCGATCCAGATCGAGTTCAACGGGCAGCTCGGTCTAGTCATACCAGCCAGCGACGGTCATCGCGCAGCGCTCTCGTTCATCGTCAGCCACGGTCGCGTCGCACGCATCGACTCGATCCGTAACCCGGAAAAGCTGCGGCACCTCTAGGCCAGGTGCCTGGACAACCGATGCACGAGCTGTGGCTGGTGTCCGAACAGATCCAGGATGTCAACCCGACCTCCACCGGATCCATTAATCGCACCCGACGCCTGCCCGTTGATCGGACGATCGCTTACGCGCTCCCCCCGTCATCAGCACGAGATCCAACAGAGGAGGGTCAAGTCGATGGTCAGATTCCTGGCGGTGTATGACAAACCGGATGATCCGGTGGCATTCGATCGCCACTACCGCGAGGTCCACATACCCCTGGCGAAGGCGCTCCCCGGCCTACGCCGCTACACAATCAGTCGTGACCCGGCGCCAACTCGCGACCGTGATGCGTATTACCTCGTCGCGGAGCTCGACTGGGACGACATGACGGCCCTCCGGCACGCTTTTGAAACTCCTGAGGGCCGTGCGGCCGCGGACGACGTCGCCAACCTCGCGCCCAAAGATAAGGTCCGAACCATGGTCTACGAGCTCGAGGACGCCCTCCACGGAGCACCGTGACACGACCGTCCCTCTCAACGCGACAACGCCGCTCCTCCTATCGCGAATCGCTGCGGCTGACGCGATCGTCGCGGTCATGCGAGCGATCGGGCGAAGTCGACATCGTTGTGTTCGGTTCGCTTCGGTGCGAACATGCGCGGATGCGCAACTCACGTCGTTTCTTGATCGTTGTGGCGGCCCTGATGGCCATCACCGCCGGCGGAGTCGCGGTTAGTGGCGCCAGCGCTTCCTCGAAAATCAAGCAATGCGGGCACGTGGACGGCACGGTCGCGGTCGCGGTGACGAAGGGGAATGTGAGCTGCAGGACCGCGCGAGCGGTCGCGACGGCTTGGGACAGGACGACGCCCATCCCGGACGGTTATCACTGCAAGACCCATCGGGTCAACGCAGGTTCTGGCCGCTACGGGGTGTGCAAGAAGGGAACCATGAAGTCGGTAACGGTCACGCCCGAGTAGGTCGCGGGCCGCCGGCTCCGCTCACGAGCGCTTCAGAAACCTCAAATAGAACGCCAGGAATACGAGGACGATCCCGACGTTCACTATCAGCCTCTCCAAGAAGTGGCCCCTGAAGAACAGGATGTCGACGCCGACCACGACGGCTATCAACGCGAGCACGTAAAGCCCGACGGCTGCCGGTCTCATCGTTTCGTTCTGCGATGGAAGACGGAAGCGAGCAAGAGCGCCACCGGTTGTGCGGAAGATACGAGCCTACCCCGGGAGCGGGCAGCGGTAGACCGGCGGTGACCGGGCCTACCCGGGGCTTCAGGGGGTTGCTGGCAGAGGAACGGCTGCCAGCAGCTCTTCGGTGGGGGCCTCGATGAGGGCGCTGTTGGCGGTTTCGCTGGCCTCCGAGGCCTTGAAGATATCGATCGCGATGGAGCGAACCTGGCCGGCGATCTCGTTGACGGCCAAGTCTGGGTGGCGGGCGGCGGCAGCGGTGGCGTCGCCAGCGGCTCGAAGCGCCATCTGGAGGACATCCCCGCTGCGCCACGGCTCGTCGAACTGAGCGGGCAGCTCCCACGCCCCGAGCGCCAGCTCGCCCATGGCAGCCGCGAGCTCGGCTTGCGCGGGTCGTCCGCTCCGCACGTAGATCCGGATGTTGCGGGCGAGGATCCGCGCGCCGCGAGCCGCGAGCTCCAGGTGGGTCAACGTTCGGGCGTAGCGGTCGAGCTCGGCACGGGTTGGTCGCCGCAGCGGGGCCCAGCGCGCGGTGTCGGTGCCGAGCAGGACCGCGTGACGCAGCTCGGCGACCCGACGATCGAGGTTCTCGGCCCCGTGCGACGCAGATTCGGCCTCGCGTATATCGACGGCCGCTAGCGCCGCGGCCCCATCGCGCAGTACAGCTCCCAGTTCGCCGAACGCGACAGACGCGGCGCGCGCTACCCCGATCCGCGGATCAGGCGGGAATACGAGCGTGTGCACCACGAGCGCCACCCCGCCGCCGATCAGCACCTCGAGCAGCCGCACCTCGGGTGTGGACGACAGGGTCGCAACCAGAATCGCCGAGACAGCCGCCTCGGTCACCAGCAGCTCGCTCCCGCCAAGGATCACGGCGGTCAGCATGGCCAGCACGACCAGGACACCCACCTGCGGCAGCCCATACCCGATCGCCCGCACCAACAGATCCGCAAGCACGATTCCCAGCATGACGCCACAGATCAGCTGTACCGCCCGCTGCCTCCGCTCCCCGAACGCCGCACCCAGCGAGATCACCGCGGCGATCGAGGCGAACCCGGGCCTGGAGTCCACGCCAAGCAACACGGCTACGTACCACGCCCCAACCGCGGCCAAGCCAGTCTGAACGATCGGCCAAAGCCGCCCGTGCATCCGGCCGCGCGCCACCTGAACAACCATGCGCTTCACTTCTCACAACAACCCCACGAGCGAGCGTCGTTACACAGGCGGCCAGAATCCCGCCGGCGCCATCCACGATACGCGGGCGCGTTATCAGATAGGGATCGAGCCTGCGGCACAGGCCTGCTCCTGTGTTCGGAGACGCTCGGCGTGATAGCCCAAGGCGGTAGCCACCACGTTCACTATGGTCTCGGACGAACGATGAAGACCGATCTTCCTCCTGACTGCCACCGGCCGCTCGACTACAGATCGACGATCGACACCCTCAGCTTGCTTGAGGGCGAGGAGGTCTGCCTGTTCATCTCGGGGGGCTCAGGCGTGATCGCCGGCGACGGCGAGGCAGCGAGTCGGATACAGGCGAAGGGAATCCTGCGGCATTACGCATACGGCGGATGCGCAGAAGGTTTCGCCCTGGGGACGCTGCCCGCATTCTGCTCTACGAGCCCGACTTCGTCAGCGCCGGAATGAGAACACTCGATGGCGTTGACCTCTTCTGGATCAGCGTCAAGCTGACGACGGTTGAATTTTCCATCGAGAATCTTCAGACCGACGAGTTCGACCTCTTCCCCTGAGTGAGGAGAGCACCCAGGACGGTGCTCGCTGCACAGTCACTTCGATCGACAGGCAGTAGCGAGGACGATTCCGCGGAATCGGCAACCTATGGGTTGCGCGTTATCTGTCGCGCCGAAGAGGGCAGACCGACTGATCATCGGGCGTCGGTCGCGGGTCACCGGCTGGTTTTCTGAACGATTGACGGCGGTCCTAGCGGGGCCGTAGCCGAGCCTCGAGCTTGTCGAGCGTCTGCTCCCAGCCCAGCGCGATGCCGGCGACCGCAGGCGCGGCTTCCGCTGGGACGTCGCTCAGGTGAATCGCGAGCGCGAGCCTCGTCTGCTCCCGGCGTTGCGTGAGCCGCACTTCGTGGACGGCGCGGAACAGCGGCTCGCCGTTCGCGTCGAGGGGCGCCAATTCGAAACTCAGAGAGCGCGGGCGGCTTAGGACCAAGAAGCGGCCGGCTGCCTCGTAGCGGGTGCCGTCGCCCTCGATGAGGACGATGCGGAGTCGCCCGCCGGGTACCGCGTCGACCTCGCGATCGGCAACGTCGAAGTGCTCGGGACTCCACCAGCGGCGCACGGCCGCCGCGGTCGTCCAGGCCCGCCAGACCCGCGATGACGGCGCGGGCAGATCGCGTTCGAACTGCGAGGCCTCGCACCCGTCGGAGAACGCGCTCGTCCAGTACCGCGCCGCGATCGACGCAGAGCCGGCCCTGAGCGAACAGCAACAGCGCACCAAGACGTTCACCGAGGTCTCACCGCTCACGCGCCTCGCGTACCTCTCGCTGATCGACTTCGTGCCCGACGACGAGCCGTACGAGCACCTCACAGTCGTCGACATGACGCCCGCGGACAATCGCACCAAGGTGGTAATGAGCGTCGACCCGATGCACGACGAGGCCTGGACCCAGCGCATACTCGCCGGCCGCCACAACGAGCTCGACAACCTGCAGGCGGCTATCGCCCGCCGCGCATAGCTGCCCAGCTCAGGGCTCTCCCAGCGCTGCGCGCGCACACGACTGCACTGGCAACGGAAGACGATTCGTCAACGGCGGAACATACCGACTGGCTTGCCACGAATGAGTTCGCGAACTAGCCGACCCGGCGCAGAACGCCTTGACCGCCGAGTAGATGCCAAGGCCCGCTCATGGGCGAAAGGCGTCCTAGCTGGCCGAGCCTTCGTCATCGGGGACGGTTCTTCCGTGCATGTCGACGACGCGGAGCCGGTGGCCGTCAGGGTCCGTGATGTCGATGAATGTCCCGAAACGCTGCGTCTGGGGCTCTGTCACCGTCACGCCCTGAGCGGTCAGTTCGGCGTGTAGGGCGCGGACGTCATCACATCGCAGCGTGACATCGGCCGAGTTGCCGATCCGGTCTTGTTTGTTCCAGCCGACGGCGTCGGCAAGCATGAACGCGGTTTGGGCGCCCTTGGGCGCGACCTCGATCCAGCGGCCGATGTTGCCCATTCCCGGTTGATCTGCGCTCAGGTCAAACCCGAGAGTCTCGACGTAGAAGTGCTTGGCGCGGTCCTGATCTGCGACATAGAGCGCGACGGTGTGCAGCTCGGTGATCACTATTCCTCCTCTTCGGTTCTGGTAGGGGGGCCATCTGGTGGTACCGGTTCCGGGTCGCGGCTTGTCCGTTCGTGGTAACCGGCGCGAGGCTCGATCAACTCGACGGGATTGCCGGCCGGGTCCTGCAGCAAGACCGTGTTCACCGCGATCCCGGCGGCGATCCCGCCCCGGAACGATGCGCCTTCTCGGCGGAGGGCCGCAACCGTGGAGGCGAGATCGTCGACGAGCAGGGAGATGCGGTTGTCGCCGCCCGGCTTGGGCAGCGTCCCGTCGGGCAGTACGTGCGGTTCGCCGGGCACAGTCAGCAGCAACCGCAGATCGCCGCGATAGAGCATCGCAAACACGGGCGATGGCCGCAGCTCGACATCGAACCCCAACAGGTCGCGGTAGAAGGTCACCGCGGCATTGAGATCGTCGACGAAGTAGCGGATCGTCGCCGTCTCCCGCGCGGCCGGCCGCTGCGCCCCCTGCACTCGCCGGAGCAGGGCCTCGGCGAACTCGGCGCGGGGCTCGACCGGCACGATCGGCATCCTCAGGCGCTCAAGCGAATCGGTCACCTGGCTCCTCCTCTTCATAGACCCGACGCAGCGCGCTTCGAGCCCGGACCAGCAGCGTCTCAGTAGCGTGAACACTGCGCCCGAGTTGCCCAGCCACCTCCGGCACCGGCAGCCCATCCAGATAACGCAAGGTCAGCGCCAGCCGCTGCGGCACCGGCAGACGCCACAACGCCGCGTGCGCGGCATCCAGATCGAGAACCTCCTCCCACGGATCATCCAGATCCGGCTGCTCTCGCTCGACAGCCGCCAGCCCCCGCTGCTCCCGGCCCAGCCGCCGCCAATGATCAACCAGCTTATGGCGAGCAACCCCCACCAGCCATCCAACCGTCACCTCGTGAACCTGCCCGCTCCGCACGGCCGCGACCGCCGCCAAGAACGTCTCGGCGGTCAGGTCCTCAGCCACGGCGACGCTGCCGCATCGCGGCAGCAGGTAGCCATACACCTGCGGCAACGCCACACGGTAGATCGCCACGACCGGATCGAGACGAGAAGGCTGCTCCTGCGTGCCGATACCTAATCATCGCTCGGGAGCACCGAACTCCGAACATCGATCGCGCCGCACCGCAGCCCGTGCCCCGGCCAGGTGCTTGTAAAGACCCCGCCGGCGGACGGCCCGCTCGGTCCACGCCGGCCCCAGCTTCTCGGTGCCCGAGAACGAGAAAACCCCGCGGTGCGGGGGGCGAAACGGTTCTCCGTCGGCTATCGCAGCAGGGCGTCGATGGTGTCGCCGCCGACCCGTGCCAGCGCGGCGATGTCGAGCTGGTGGCGAACGTAGCGGCCGTCGCGGCTAGGGATGACCAGTCCCGCGTCGCGCAGGATCGTGAGGTGGCGAGAGATATCAGGTTTGGTGAGCTGCCAGGCGTCGGCGAGTTCGGTGGTGCTGCGCGGGCCACGGATCAAGCTGCGCGCTAAGCGGAGTCTGACGGGGTGATCGAGCGCGTGAAGGCGCTGTTGGAGCGCGTCAAGCGTGGCCGGCGACGTCAACGGCTGGGTGATTGCCAGGGGGTATTGGATGACGGGCTGCCAGTCGGGAGTGTGGACCACGAGCAGGTGGGGGTGGCCGAAGATGCTTGGGATGAACGTGAGTCCGTCGCGTGCGGTGGTGTAGCTGTCCTGGAGCTTGTCGACCTCGATGCGCCGCGTGGTGGCGCGCAACGCCGTCGAGATTGAGCTGAGCATCTGGGCAAGTCCGAGCTCGTGGAGCTGATCGCGGCGCAGGCGGGCGTCGGCTGTGAGGGCGGCCGCGGTCCTGGTCCCGCTCTCCCAGCCAGTGCGGGATGAGCTGGTCCAGCGCGCGCTCGAGCTCGCCGCCGGCTACTCGGTCGACGACCCACCAGGCACCAGAGCGTCGGCATCGTCCGGAACGCGCTCGTCCGGCGGGTCGATGCACACGCACCCGCCGCGCGCAAGCGCAATGGCGACGGACGCTGCCCGCGCCAGCCAGCCCGTTGGCGCGTTTGAGTTAAGAGCTCTGCGGTGCTTTGCGCGGAGAGGGCCGGTCGGCGTTTTTCGTCTGGAGGGAAGCGAGCAGCTTGGACAGGAGCTGATTGAGCTGTCGCTTTTCGGCCGTGGTCAGCTCGTCGACGAGTTCGCGCTCGCGTCCGGCGCCGGCGCCGACGTATTGCTGGAGCTGGGAGTTGCCAGTCTCCGTGAGTTCGAGCAGTACGCCTCGGCGATCGTGTGGATCGCGGGCGCGTCGGATCAGGCCACGACGCTCGAGCTTGTCGAGACGGTTGGTCATGGCGCCGGTCGAGACGTCTAGATCCTGACAGAGCCAGCCGTGCGATCGGACGCTGTCGTGCAGCGCCATGAGGACTTTCCACTCCTCCTTGGTGAGCCCGGCCTCCCCAAGGCTGGCTCGAAACGCCTCGTGGAAGTGGCGATGAATCTTTTCTACTCGCACGACGATCCCTTCGACCTCGGGGTCGATTTGCGGCCAGTTGGCCGCGGCCCAGCGCACGTGCTCGGTGACCGGATCGGGTGCATCCGACCAATCCTTCGAGTCGGGAGCCGGGGAGGGCGAGGGCTTCCGCTTGCTCATGGCCCCAAGTTTAGCTTCGAGGAAAGTAGTTTGACGAATAGCTTCGGGTAAAGTAGTTTTGGATGAAGCTACTTCATCCGCAGCTAAGGAAGGTCGCATGTACACCAATCCCGAACTGGGCCTGCGGCTGGCTCAAACCAAGATCGAGGAGGCACAATCCCGCGCGCGGCGTGCGACGGCGGCGCGCGCCGCTTCGGTGCACCGGCGAGCATCGGGTGTCACCGTGGGCACACGCCGGTACCGATGGGCGGCGCGGGCGCTGGCGACCGTGAGCAGATCGCGGACCCTGCCGAGCAGCCCGCGAGCGAACGCCCCGCGGACAACCAAGGGTTGAGCTCCCCGCCCATCGATCCGCGTCAGCTACCCGTAGGCCACCTCCGTGACGTTCAGTACACAAACGCAGACAGAGCGGCGGCCACGTCGATAGCGCGGAAGGGGCCGACGCGCAGCGTCCATCCCCCGCCGAGCTCCTGACGAAACGTGTGGGGAACGCCGCGCCGCTGCAGCTCCTGTTGATGATGCTCGGCGCGCTCGTAGCCCGACGCGCCCTGGAAGGTGGCATCGAGGCCGTACCGGCCATCGTCGACGGGCCAGATCGTGAGCTTGTCCGGGACGGGTCCGGCTTTCACAGGAAGGCGCTCGGTGCTGCTCATGGAGTGCTGATCGGAGCCGCGCGCAGTGCTCTTGAGCTAGCCCGCAGCGAGCCGGCAAACTGTCGCCTTTGCGAGGAGCGTGTGGACACGCTGGGCGGTGGCTGATCGAGTGGGCCGTGGAGGACTCGAACCTCCAACCTTGGGATTAAGAGTCCCCTGCTCTACCAGT
Organism: uncultured Solirubrobacterales bacterium; assembly: GCA_963834675.1. GTDB lineage: Bacteria > Actinomycetota > Thermoleophilia > Solirubrobacterales > Solirubrobacteraceae > Palsa-465. The sequence continues at coordinate 41,442 of CAWICS010000002.1, read as the reverse complement.
TGAGCTAACGGCCCTTGAGCGGCGATGTTACCCGGCGGTTCGTGGACGAGGAGGTCCGGGGCGGGGAGGCCGATTGGGCGGGATCAGCAGGACTGGGCGACCGACGGATCCGTCTTGGCCTGGCTGATCCGCGACTGCAACAGGGTGCGCTGAGCCTTGGGCACGAGGCTGAGGGCCTTGGCGGAGGCCAGGTCGCCGGTCCGGGTGTTGTTGCCCGCGTAGGCGTTGGCGGCCAGGCACTCGAAGGCGGTCGCCTGAGTGGGATTGGCGGCCGTGATGTCCGACCAGGCGTTGGCGGCGGCCGAGTAGTTGCCTAGGTACTGGTAGGCGCGCGCGGCGAGGATCGCGACGTTGGGATCGGGCTGCTTGACCAGCGCCTTGTAGCGCGCGTAGTTCTGCCCCAGGGTGGAGAGCTCCTGCTTGCCGGCGGTGGTGAACTGGCCGGTGTTGGCGTTAACGTCGGCGCTGTTCGAGCGGGCGTTGCTCCAGCGAGCCTGAACCAGGTTGGCCCAGGCGGCCGCGCTGGTCGGGTTCAGCTGCGTGGCCTTGACCGCGCTCTTTTCCTGCTGGCTGACGGCCGACTGCTGGCCTGAGCCGGAGCCGTTTCCGGTCAGGCCGTTGAGCAGGCCGCCGAGGCCGTTGCCGGCACCGACCCCGAACAGGACGAGGCCACCGCCGATCAGGACGGCGAGAAACAGGTAAACCGCTTGCACGGTCCGGCGGCGACCGCGGCTACGAAGGTCAAAGAGCATGGACTACGTTGAGGGATCGAGGCCGTCGCCGAAGGAGGCCTGGGCCTCTGCGGCGGCACGGGCCGCAGCGCGTCGATCGGCGATCTTGAGCATCACGATACTGGCGAGGAAGAGGATTACGAGGGGGAGCGTCTCCAGTCCAGTGGTGACTGGGTCGGCTCCTGGCATGGCCGCGGCAATCACGGCGATACCTACCGTAGCGTAGCGCCAGTGTCTCGTAAGCGTGCTGCCATTTATGAAACCCATACGATGCAGCCCGAGCAGGCCGAGGGGCAGCTGGAAGGCCAAGCCGATCGCCAGCATCGTGATGACCTGGAACGAGTAGTAGGCCTTGGCCTGCACGAGCACGTCGAACTGCTGGTGGTTGTATCCCTGGAGGAAGTGGACGGCGGGCGGGAGCACGATCCAATAAGCGAAGACTGCCCCGGACACGAACAAGACCGGCGCCACGATCATGAGCGGGGTCGCCGCTCTCCGCTCGTTGGGGTTCAACGCCGGAATCACGAATGCGTACGCCTCGTAGATCAATAGCGGAAGCGTGAACACGAGGGCGAAGTACGCCGCCACTGTGAGCGTGACCGTGAACGGTTCGCCGACACCGATCGTGATGGGCTTCTCCTGGGTTGGAGCCGTGTCGGGGAGGTTCTTCGCGATCCGGTCGAACGCGGCCGCGGCGTTCAAGTACGCCGTCTGGGCCTGCGATGAGACACCCGGCGCGACAGCCAAAGCTCGGTTGGCGGCGGCCTCTCTAACGAACAGTTGACGCAGTTGGGCCGCTTGAGACGCGGCCCGCCCCAGTCCCTGCTGGGTGGTCACGCTCGAGTTGTGCGGCAATGCGCGGTTGAGCACGTCGAGCAGATGGTTGTTCTGCCAGAAGCAGATGCCGAAGGCGACCAGGAACGCGACCAGGCAGATGATCAGACGCGAGCGAAGCTCGTCGAGGTGGTCGACGATGCTCAGCCGGTCGTCGTGACCGATGGGCCGGATGACCTTCGGCACGGCGTTACTTTCTGAGGCGCCCGCTCAGGCGGGGCGCTGCGACGCCGGCTCGCGCTGGGCGGTGCTCGCCTCGGGCGCTGACGCGGGCGCTGACGCGCTCGTCGAGGTCAGCTCGGGCCGAGACTCCGCGTCGTCGTCCTTGGAATTGCCGGTGATCGAGTCCTTGAACTCGCGCATGCCGTGACCTAGCTGACGTCCCAGCCCGGGCAGGCGCTTGGGGCCGAAGATCAGCAGCACGATCACCAAGATGATGATCAGGTCGGTGCTCGGGCTTTTGATGAACATTTGGCAGCGGCCTCCAGGTGGTGTGTTTCCAAGGTTACCGGTCAATGACAGGGACGCCGCACGCTCTTTGGCTATTCCTAAAAACGCCCCTCAAGTTGATGCAGGCGAGGGCCGATTAAGGGCTCGGAGGCACCATGAACCAGCAGCCCGAACAACCCTCAGTCCGCCGCATCGTCCTGCCGAGCGGCCGCAGCATCGAGGTGGTCCGATTCAACGAGACGGGCCACGTCCATCGCGGCCTGCACATCTGCCCCGATTGCGGTTGCGGTCTGGTCCAGCCGATCGACTGGTCCGAGGCTCCGGACGACTGCTGGAACCTGGCCCTGAATTGCCCCAACTGCGACTGGTACACCGAGGGTCTCTACAACGCCGACCAGGTGCGTGAGCTGGAGGATCAGCTCGACGAGGGCCTGGCCGACATGCTCCAGGACCTTCAGCGGCTCGCCCAGGCCAACATGGCCGATCAGATCGATCGGTTCGTGAAAGCCCTGAACGCCGACCAGATCCTGCCCGAAGACTTCTAGGGGCTGGGCGCCACCTGGGGGTAGCCGCACTGCGCGCGGCGTCCGTGGGTCCACTCGTCCTGTCCGGACGGGGTGCCCGGTCCCACGGACGCCGAGCGAAGCGAGGCCCAGCAACCCGAGGACCAGCGGCGAGTGGCGGGAAAGGCACGCTCGGAAGGGCGGTGGCGCCGCTCGTCTTCCCCTACGCGTACCGCTCGACCATCACGTCAGCTGCGAGCTCCAGCGCCTCACGCTGGCGAAGCGGCATGGCCGGCAGCCCATGCTTGGCCTCGGCGACCAGCGCCTGGGCTCGGCAGCGTGATTCCTCGAGCGCGCCGGTGGCGGCGATCCGGTCGCACACCGCGGCCGCGTCGTCGGTCGTGCGCACGCCGTGCAGGTCGATCTCGGGATCGCGCTCGCGAGCCAGGATCAGCGGCAGGGTCACCGTCCCGTCGAGCAGATCCGTGCCCCGGGGCTTGCCGGTCCGCTCGGGCGGCCCCGATACGTCGAGGACGTCGTCGAGGATCTGGAACGCCAGCCCGATCCGCTCGCCGAAGGCGCCGAGAGCCTCAGGCTCGCCCCCGGCCTCGAGCGCGCCCAGCTCGCAGGCGGCGCGGAACAGCACCGCGGTCTTGAGCCGGCAGCGGGCCAGGTACCGGTCCACGGTGACCCCGAGGCGATAGGCGTCCTCGCGCTGGGTCAGCTCGCCCAGCGCAAGCTCGCGGCTCGCCTGGGCCAACACTCGGACCGACTCGGCCGAGCCGCCGCCGGCCAGCTCGGCGAACGCGCGCGAGAACAGCAGGTCACCGGTTGCGGTGGCGGCCTCACGGCCGCCGGTGGCCACCACAGTGGGGCGGCCGCGGCGCAGGGCCGACCCGTCGAGCACGTCGTCGTGGACCAGGGTCGCGCCGTGGACGAGCTCGACCGCCACGGCCGCCCGGACCAGGCCGTCGGTCTCTGGCGGGGGCGCCCCGGCGGCCAGACACACCAGCAGTGGACGCAGCCGCTTGCCGCCGGCGGAGATCGTGTCGCCGGCGTGGCGGGCCAGCGCGGGGCCGTGGCCGGCGGCCAGCTCGCCCATGCGTTCCTCGACGCGATCCATGATCCGGGTGAGCTGGGCGCCACCCGCGTCGACGACGGCCTGTGCCCCCGTGGTCATCGCGACTGGACTACCCCGACGTGGATGGCGATGATCCCCCCGGCGGTCAGCACGTAGCGGATCTGGCCCAGCCCGCAGCGCGACATGACCGCGGCGAGCTCTTCCGGCGCCGGAAAGCGGCGGACCGAGGTGGGCAGGTAGCTGTAGGCCTGCGAGTCGACAACGCGGCCGAGCGCGGGGACGACCCGGTCGAACCACAGCTCGAAGAACGTCGACAGCGGCGGGCGCCGCGGGGTGGTGATCTCGAGCACCACGACGCGGCCGCCAGGGCGGACCACGCGCGCCATCTCGGCCAGGCCGCGCCCCAGATCGCTGAGGTTCCGGGCGCCGAAGCCGACCGTCGCGGCGTCGAACGCCCCGTCGGGATATTCGAGAGACAGCGCGTTGCCGGATTCGAAGCGCACACGGGTTCCCCCCTTGGCTCGGGCCCGCTCGAGCATCCGTTCGGAGAAATCGACCCCGACGACCTCGCCTCCCGGCGCGACCCGGTGGGCCAGCTCGAGCGCCAGGTCACCGGTTCCGGTGGCTACATCGAGTGCACGGCCACCGGGCCCGAGTTCGGCGAGGTCCGCGGCCCGCCGGCGCCACTGATGATGCAGGCCGGCGGTCATGACCGAGTTCATCCGGTCGTACAGGCCGGCGATCCGGTCGAACATGGCCCGGACCTGGGGCTCCTCGAGTGTCCCTCGCGACGAAGGGTCTAGCGACTCGGGTGCGCCGGCCGGCGCGGTGTCTGGGCTCGCCATGGTCCCGATGGCGTGGCTACTGGAGGTCTGAGAGGAACTGGACCAGGTCGTTGAACTTCTGCGGTGGGAGGTTCTTGAACGACGGCATCGGCGGCGTCGGGTTACGCAGCGTCGAGGCGATCTGGGCGGTGGGCACGGTGGCGGCGATGTGCGTGAGGGCCGGGCCGGGGCCGTTGTTGCCGTTGTCGCCGATCACATGACAGGCCAGGCAGCCCGACTCGCCGACCACGTCCGCGCCGGCTCTGAAGGTCGCCGCCTGGGCCGGGGTGAGGCTGGAGGGCGGCGACATGTCGACCGAGTTCGGGGAGCCGGTATTGGCGCCGCTGTAGGTCAGGTAGGCGATCGCGGCGATCGTGGCGATGCCGGCGGCCAGCGCGATCGGGCGGCGCTCGATTCGCCGCTCCGGGCTGCGGTCGTAGAACGGCAGCAGGAAAAGCAGGATCATGCAGATGGTCGGCACGCCGATTGTGGCCATCGGTGTGAACTTCGGGACGTTGCGCATCACGCGCAGCACCTCGAAGAGGAAGAAGAAGTACCAGTCCGGGCGCGGGACGTAGGTGGTGGTGGTCGGGTCGGCCTTGGGCCCGAGCTCCGCGCCGAACAACAACGACAGGAAGATGATCACGACCATGACGATCACCGCCATGGCGCCGTCCTTGGCCACCGCGTAGGGGAAGAACGGCTTGCCCTCGTTCTTCAGGACCGAGTAGTCGCGGAGGTAGGCCTCCTTCTGGGCCTGGTTCATACCGGTTCCTCAAGGTTCATACGGGTTCCTCGAGCACCGCGTGATCGCCGTCCTGGTCAGCGTGAGGCTTGAGCCACGGTGGCGCCGAGATGCCCAGCTTGGTGACCAGGTAAAGGTGGGCGCCGATCAGCGCGGCCATGACGCCCGGGATCACCAGCATGTGGATCGCGTAGAAGCGCGACAGCGTGGTGGCGCCGAAGTCCGCGCCACCGAGTAGGAAGTCCGACAGGAACGGGCCGATGAATGGGCCGCCGGCGTTGATGTTGACGCCGACCACGGTGGCCCAGTACGAGCGCTGGTCGAACGGCAGGAGGTACCCGGTGAAGCCCATGGCCAGCGTGAGGATCAGCAGCACCACGCCGATCACCCAGGTCAACTCGCGGGGGTACTTGTAGGCGCCGTAGAAGAACACCCGCCCCATGTGCAGGAAGATCAGGATGATCATCACCGAGGCGCCCCACTTGTGCATGCCGTGAACGAACTGGCCGAGGAAGACGTTGTCGTTGATGTTGCGGATCGACTCGTAGGCGCCGCCGGCGACATCCGGGCGGTAGTACATGGCGAGGAAGACGCCGGTCACGGCCTGGTTGAGGAACGCGAACAGGGTGGCTGACCCGAGCGTGTAGGCCCAATTGATCCCGCGCGGGACCTTGCGCCACATCAGCCAGCGGAGTCCCGGCGAGAGCGCGGTGCGCTCGTCGAGCCAATCGACGACGGTGATCCCGGCCTCGACCGGGTTCAGGGCGCCGGCGTCAGATGGCTCGCCCGGGCGCTTGGGCCGAGGCTGAAGGATTTTCGGGAGCGGTGGGGCGGGGAGCTTGGGCATGGCGTCTAGGGCTTCTTGGAGGTGCTGAACCGGGCCGGGTAGAGGAACTGGCCGATGCCGTCGAGCGGCTCACCCGGGAAGCGCGGAGAGAAGCGGCGCAGTTCGTTGTTGACCGAGTATCGCGGACCGACCTCGACCTGGCCGTTGTTGACGCGGGTGTAGAAGCGGTCGAGCGGTCGGACCGGCGGGCCGCCGGCCACCATCCCGCGGAAGTCATAGACACCGCCGTGACACGGGCAGATGAAGCGCTCGGCGGCCGGCACGTAGCGGACTGGGCAGCCCAGGTGCATACAGCGCGAGGACAGGGCGACGAACTGGTTGTATTGGTCGGCGGGCTCGGTGTCGATGCTCGGGTTCCGGGCCCGGACGTAGGCGATCGTGTTGCCCGCCTCGCCGATTCCCGGGGTGATGTTGATCACCTTTGTCGAATAGGTGTCCTTCGGGAAGTCCGCGGTGGGGCCGATCGGCTGCCACGACCACGGCTGGCGCTTGAAGATCGGCGCGATCGCGAAGCCCAGCGCGGGCAGCGTGAAGGCCGCCGCTGCCACCCCGCCGACCCCGTTGGCCCACAGGTTCATCAGCCGCCGGCGAGTGATGGTCTCGCCCTCGAAGGCGCCCGGGATGTTCCGGTCCATCGTGTACTTCGATTCGGACTGCCTGTGGCGATCTGGCAAAGCGCCTCGCGGGGGTGCGTTTACGGCAACTAGACGTCGACAGCGTACCGCCCAAGCCGCCTAAACGGCGTCACATTCGACCTCAGGACGCGGTTGCCTAACAAGCTCGCGACGAACGACACAAGCAGGGGCTTTTAGGTCGCCTTGAGCTTGCTGCGAACGTCACAAATGGCCATCGCCGCGGGCCGACGCCGCGACGCCGCATAACGCCGTGGTCGCCCCGGGATCGTGAACGCGCGCCCGTGTCTTCGCCCGCCGATGCGCATCGCTCGACCCCCATCCGACCGACACGGCGCCGGCGTCCCACACGGCCCTCGCCAGCTCGGCGTCGGACGCGCTGTGGGCCTGGGCGGCCAGCGATATTACGTCGGCCAGCTCGCCCACGGCCTCCAGGTCGCCGAGCTCGGCCAGACGGGCGAGCCCGAGGGCATAGAGCTGGTCGCCGAGGAGGAGGGCCAGGTCGGGATCATCAGGGCGCACCACCACCGGCTCGTCGTAGTGCAGCCGGTAGCCCTCGAGGATCATCTCGAGCAGCAGCTCGTACTCACGCTCGTTTCCGCGGGTGCGCGGACCGGTGGCGGCGATCTGGGCCGGGCCGGGCGAATCGAGCGCCCGACGGCCGGCCGGAGGCTCGCCGAGGTGTGCCGCCACGGTGCCGCCCTCGGCGGTCAGCGCCTCGCGCAGGGCGTGCGCGCCATCGCGTGCCGTCCTCATCGGGGAGCGATCTCCGCGAACGCCTCGGCGGCGGCCTCGACTGTCCGCTGGACATCAGCCTCCGAGTGGGCAAGCGACGGAAACCAAGCCTCGAACTGCGAGGGCGGCGGGTAGACCCCACGGGCGAGCAATCCGCGGCACCACGCGCCGTAGGCCTCGGTGTCGCAGGCGGCGGCGCCCAGGTAGTTGCGCACGGGACGGTCGAGGAAGAACACCGTCAGGAGCCCGGGCACGCTCTGGACCTGGACCGGGCGCTCGGCTGCGGCCGCGGCCCCACGCAGCCCGTCGGCGAGCGCGTCGGTGGTTGCGGCCAATCGCTCATAGGCGCCGTCGTTCAGCTTGCTGAGCGTGGCCAGCGCCGCTGCGACCGCGAGCGGGTTCCCCGAGAGCGTTCCCGCCTGGTAGACATCGCCGGCCGGCGCGATCCGCTCCATGTATTGACGCCGTCCTCCGTAGGCGGCCGCCGGCAGCCCGCCTCCGACGATCTTGCCCATGATCGTCAGGTCGGGCAGGACGCCGTAGAGCTCCTGAGCGCCGCCGCGGGCGACCCGGAAGCCGGTGATCACCTCGTCGAAGATCAGCAGCGCCCCGCCGTCGGCCGCCTCGCGCAACATCTCCAGGAATCCGTGCTCCGGCGGGACCACGCCCATGTTCGCCGGGATCGGCTCGACCAGGATCGCTGCCAGATTGGGATCGGCGGTCAGGTTCCAGGTGGTGGCCGCGTCGTTCCAGGCCGCCACCACCGTCTGCGCAGCCGCGGCCTCGGTAACGCCCGGGCTCGCCGGGATGCCCTGCGTGGCCAGTCCCGAGCCTGCCTCCGCGAGTAGGCCGTCGACGTGCCCGTGGTAGGCACCGGCGAACTTGAGGATCCTCTCGCGGCCGGTCACCGCGCGGGCCAGGCGGATCGCGCTCATCGTCGCCTCGGTTCCCGACGAGGTCATCCGGAGCATCTCGACCGACGGGATGCGGCTCGTGACCTCCGCGGCGAGCGCCACCTCGGCCTCCGTCGGCGCGCCGAAGGTCGTGCCCCGCCTGGCCGCATCGGTCACCGCGGCCAGCACGTCCGGGTCGGCATGGCCCAGGATCAGCGGGCCCCATGAGCACACGTAGTCGATGTACTCGTTGCCGTCGACGTCGACGATCCTCGACCCGTGGCCGGAGGCGATGAAGATCGGATCGCGGCCGATCGAGCGCATCGCACGCACGGGCGAGTTGACGCCACCCGGGAGGAGCCCGACGGCGCGGCGATAGATGTCGGCCGAGCGCGACGTGGTCGACGACGCGGAGCTCACACGCCCGCGTGCCGGCGTTCCCAGTCCCGGTGCTCGTCGGTGAAGTAGAGCAGCCGGATCTTCTTGAACTCGGTCGAGGAGTAAAGAGTGGCGCGCTCGGTGACGCCGGTGTGGTCGGCGATCGAGTCGAGGATCGCGTCGCACTCCTCCTTGGAGCGGCCGTGGGCCATGGTGAAGACCGAGTACGGCCAGTCGGCGTACGTGGGGCGCTGGTAGCAGTGCGAGATGCCGCGGAAGGCGGCCATGCGAGGTCCGATCTCCATGATCTGCTCGTCGGGCACCTTCCACACGCCCATTCCGTTGGCGCTGAAGCCGGCGCGGCGGTGGAACAGGATCGCGGCGACGCGGCGGAGCAGCCGCCGCTCCTGCATGCCTTCGAGATGGGCCAGGAGCTCGGGTTGCGCGATCCCGAGCTTCTCGGCCGCCGGGGCATAAGGCTCGGGAACGACCGGCATGTCTCCCTGCGTGGCCCGGATCACCGCCATGTCGAACTCGTCGTAGGGCTGCTTTTCGGTCTCGGCGGGAGGCGCGACTTCGACGGCCTTGGCCAGCGCGTCGGTGCCACCCTCCATCTCGAGGTCCATGCGGATCTTGAACAGCTTGAGCGTGGGAAGCTGGCGAACCGACTCGGCGCCGGCTTCCCGCGCGAGCACGTCCAGCGTCCCGTCCAGGCCGAGCTTGGAATCGGGCTCGGTGGCGATCGTGAACCAGATGTTGAACTCGTGGTTGCGCAGGTAGTTGTGCGACACGCCTGGGTGCTCGTTGATCACGTTGGCTGCGCGCCATGGGTGCTCCGGATCGACCTTGGCGGCGACCAGCATCGAGGAGTAACCGAGCGCGCGGGTGTCGAAGATCGGCGTGACCTGGCGGATGATGCGCTCGTCGAGCAGGTGCTCGACGCGGGCGATCACCTCGTCCTCGCTGACCCCGGCTTCGGCCGCGACGTGCTGGTACGGCCGGGCTGCGATCGGGAAGCGGCCCTGCATCAGGTTGAGCAGGCGCTTGTCGAGGTCGTCGAGCGGGGTGGCGGCGCCATGCTTGCGGCTGCGGAGCTTCGGGCCGAAGCCGCTGGTTCCCGTTCCTGGGCTTACTGAAGCCATCGCGCGGCCTCCTTGGCGTGGTAGGTGATCACGATGTCGGCCCCGGCCCGACGGATGCAGGTGAGCGTCTCGAGTACCGCGGCGCGCTCGTCCAGGTAGCCGGCGGCCGCGGCGGCCTTGACCATCGAGTATTCGCCGCTCACGTTGTAGGCGGCCAGCGGCATGCGCGTCTCGGCTTTGATGCGATGGATCAGATCGAGGTAGGGCAGCGCGGGCTTGACCATCACGATGTCGGCACCCTCGTCTACGTCGAGCCGGGTCTCCCGGACGGCCTCGTCGCCGTTGCCCGGATCCATCTGATAGCCGCGGCGATCGCCGAACGCCGGCGCCGAGTCCGCGGCCACGCGGAACGGCCCGTAGAAGGCCGAGGCGAACTTGGCCGAGTAGGCGAGGATCGGCGTGTCCGTGTGGCCGTCGTCGTCGAGCGCCTGGCGGATGATGCCGACCCGGCCGTCCATCATGTCGCTGGGCGCCACGATGTCGGCGCCCGCGCGGACCTGCGACGTGGCGGTGCGAGCCAGCAACTCGAGCGTGGCGTCGTTGTCCACGGTCCCGTTGGCCGTGATCACCCCGCAGTGGCCGTGGCTGGTGTACTCGCACAGGCACAGGTCGGCGATCACGAGCAGCTCGGGGTAGGCCTCCTTGATCGCGCGGGTGGCGAGCTGGACGATGCCCTCGTCGTCCCAGGCGCCCGAACCCTCCTCATCCTTGGCCGCGGGCAGCCCGAACAGCAGGACCGCGGGGATGCCGAGATCCTTCGCCTCGCCGGCCTCGTCCACGGCGTGGGCGATCGACAGGTGATCGATGCCCGGCATCGCGTCGATCGGCTCGCGCCGGTCGATCCCGTGGGCCACGAACATTGGGTAGACGAAGTCCGACGGGGTGAGGCTCGTCTCGCGAACCAGGCCGCGCAGCGCGCCGGTGGCGCGCAGCCGGCGAAGGCGGGTCTGCGGAAACGGCATGGCTCGTCTGAGGATACCCGCGGGTTTCGGCTACACGAGCGTCCACGGCTCGACGCGCCAGCTCGTGACGAGTCCGTTTACGACGTACGGGTCGGCCTGGGCGAACGCTTCCGCCTGCGCCGGGTCGGCGAACACGATGGCCGCACCGTGCGGTGGGTCGCCAAGCGGCCCGGCCTGGAGGATCCGGCCGTCGTCCTTGGCCGACCGGATCGCCGACAGATGGTCGGCGCGGAACGGGTCGCGGCGCTCGAGGATATCCCCGACGTATTCGTAGAACAGCACGTGACGCTGGTCGGCCATCCGCTACCACCTTACGGGTTTGCCGCGATACGCTGCTGATATGGCGGACATCGAGAAGCGAGGCGGGTACACGCCACGTCGGGTGCGCGAGCGCCGGGCCTATCAGTTGGTGGTCACCGGCGGCGTGGCGAGCGCAGTGTTCGTCGTCTCTCTGGTGCTGTCGATCGCCGTAGGGCTGACCGGGACGATTCCCGTGCTCGCGTTGATCGTGGCCGTGATCTGCTTCGCGCTGTTCCGGCGCACGGTCAGCTCACGCTGAGGCTTTAGCCGACCGGGCCTTAGCCGACCCGGCCTTAGCCGACCGGGTCAGGCCGGGGTCAGGCGAAGCGGCGCATGGCCAGGCGCGCCAGCGCGCCGAACGCCACGGCAAGCAGGGCCAGATGCACCAACGGCCAGCCAATCGCCGGCGCCGAGCCGCTGAACGCGTTGGCCACGGCCTGGAGCGCCGCTTTGAACGGGAACACGAAGGCCACCGCGTCGAGGATCGACTTCAGCGTGCCCGATACCGCGTCGCCGGGCACCAGCGCCACGAAGGCGATCGGGAGGGAGACGACGAAGGTCATGAGCGAGGCCACGCTGACGTCGCGGGCCAGGCCACCGATCGCCACGCCCAGCGCGCCGAAGGCCAGTCCGCCGAGCGCCAGGGCGGCCACCCACAGCGGGAAGCGTCCCCAGTCCAGGTGCACGAACAACGAGACGAGGGCCGACATCAGCAGCGTCACCGCGGCAGCGGCGCCCGCCGAGAGCAGGACCTTCTCCGAGAGCAGCCCGCTCGGCGAGATCAGCCCGCGCACGAGCCGCGCGTAGGCGTTCTCGGAACGCTCGAGCGCGAGCAGCCCGGCGGCCAGCAGCACACCGACGAACATGAGCGACACGATCACCGCGATCGCGGCGGCATAGGACGCCGTCGGCGTGGTCTTGCCGGCCAGTTCGGTCTGCCGGATCGTGAGCGGAGAGCCGATCGAGCCCAGGACAGGAGTGGCGAAGCTGAAGCCGGCGATGGCCAGGTCGGCGAAGTTGACGACTTGCTTCAGTGCAGGTCTCAGCGGCGAGTTCGGCGACAGCGCGTTGACCGTGCCCTGGACGATCGCGCGGGCGTTGTGCAGCCCGAGCAGCGGGACGTTTTGGCCGAGAAACTCGAGTGTGCCGCCGTTCAGGACCTGCTGCAGCTCCGTGACCGCGACCCGCAGGACCTGCTTGGAGACAGCTTGCTCGACCTGGCTGGCCCGGGCGGCGATGGCCTGCTGGGCGAACTGGCGCTCGAGCGGGTCGCGCGAGTTCAGGATCAGATCCACCGTGGGGCTGCCCACCCCCTGGGTGATCAGGCTGTTGATCTGGCCGACGATGTCAGCCGGGATGATCAGCGCCGCCTGGGCCTGCCCGTTCTTGACCTTGGCGATCGCCGCCTCCGGCGAGCTCACCCGGATCGGAGTGATCGACTCGAACAGCTGGTTGGCGTAGTGGGCGATGTCGATCTTCTGGTTGCCGAGGCTCACCGCACCGTGCCCGGTCGGGACCGCGTCGTACAGCGCCACGGTCGGCTTGCCGGGCGGACTGGACAACGCGAAGCCGATCATCAGCGCGATCACCACCGGGTAGACGACCAGCAGCGCGACGAGCAGCGGCGAGCGCTTGAGGATCTGGAGGTCCTTGACGAGGAGCCAGCGCACGGGCGGATGCTCAGTGGCCGCGATCGTGCAGGAAGCGGACGAACGAACTCTCGAAGTCGCCGGGCGTGTGGTCGCGCGTGTGCACCGCCTGCTCGAGTTCGGCCGGCGTGCCGGTGAACAGCAGCTCCCCGTCGCCGAGGACGAGGATGCGGCTCGCGTACCGCTCGGCCTCGGCCACGTTGTGGGTCGAGAACAGGATCGTCGTGCCGCGCCCGGCCAGCATCGCGATGAACTCCCAGAGGCGCTCGCGCTGCCGCGGATCGAGCGAGGCCGACGGCTCGTCCAGCAACAGGACCGGCGGCTCGGACAGGAGACCGATCGCGATGTTCACGCGCTGCTGGTTGCCGCCCGAGAGGCGCCCCACCTCCTCGCCGGCACGATCCTCAAGCCCGGTCTGGGCGAGCATCCGGTCGACCGCTGCCTGGGGATCGGCGACGCGTTCGAGCCGCGCGAACAGGCGCAGGTTCTCGGCCACCGACAGCTTGGAGTAGAGCGCCGGCTCTTGGGGCACCCAGCCGAAGCGCTGGTTCGTCGCGCGCACGAGCTCGCCGTCGGAGGGCTCGAGCGTGCCGGCGAGGATCGAGAGCAGCGTGGTCTTGCCGGCGCCGTTGGGCCCGATGATCGCCGCGACCTCGCCGGGGTGGAGCTCAAAGCTGACGCGGTCGAGCGCGGCGCGTGTGCCAAAGCGTTTGGTCAGCCCCCGAACAGTCACCGTGGGGGTCCGCAGCGCCGTTTGAGCGTCCGTCGTCAAGGCGCGGCTCAGGCTAGCGCGCGTCCCCGTGCGGACCTAAATGGCGGGCCTACACGGTTACCCGCTAAGCGACACAGTCTTGGTGGGGTCCGGGGAGGTGTTGCACATCCGCGCCCGGAAGGGGTCGGCGAACACGTCGCGCGGTGCGTTGCGGTTCGTCGAAGAGCTGATCCCCCGGGTCGCGCGGGCGGGAGCGACTGGACCGAAGCTGTTGCGCGCCGACTCGGGGTTCTGGAACCAGAAGATCATGGCGCGCCTCCAGCAGGCCGGCTGGACGTATTCGATCGGGGTCCGCCAACAACCGCATGTGAAAGCAGCGATCGCGGCGATTCCCGAGCAGGACTGGCAGACGCTCGAGGACTATCCCGAGGGCGGGGAGGCGCAAATCGCGCAGACGATGCTCGGGCGCCAGCGGCTGATCGTCCGCCGCACCCGGCTGATCGGTGCGCAGTCCGAGCTGTGGCCCGACTGGCGACATCACGCATTCTTGACCAACCGCACCGACGCGCTAGAGACAGTCGAAGCGGAGCACCGCCAGCACGCCGTGGTGGAGCTCGCGATCCGTGACCTCAAAGACCAGGCGCTCGCGCGATGATCCCTCCGGCACCGCCAACACCGCAGTGATCGCCAGTAGCCGAACGGCCCGGCCGATCATCCGCTTGCCCTGCCGCTCGAGGACGAGATCCTCCACGTGGTTGGAAGCGTTCATACCTTTCGATTACCCGCTAAGTGGGCATCCTCACCCGGGGCTCGAGCGAGGCGCCGCACGAGCGGCAATAGGAGTCCCGCGGGCCGGCCGGGGCGCCGCACTCCCCGCAGCGCTCGACGCCGACGTTCGAGAGGACCCCGGAGCCGAGCGTCCCCCACGGCTCCAGGACCAGGTGGCGGCGCAGGTAGATGACGGTCTGGCGGATCACCGCGGCGATCGGCAGCGCCAGCAGCGCGCCGGCGATTCCGTACAGCTGATAGCCGATCAGCAGCGACAGGATGACCAGGATCGGGTTGATCCGCAGCGAGATCCGGAACACCTGCGGGGCCACGATGTGTCCCTCGAGCTGCTGGAGGGCGACGAACAGGAGAATGACCCAGACCGCGCTGATCGGATGCACGAACAGGGCCACCAGCACCGCCGGCAGGGGCCCGATGATCGGACCGATGTACGGAATGAACTCCATGAGGCCGTAGAAGGCGGCGAAGAACAGCGCGTAGCGCTCGCCGTCGGGGAAGATCCCGAGCACTCCGAAGAGGTACAGCCCGAGGGCCGCGCTGGCACCCATGATCAGGCTGAACAAAAGCTGGCCGCGCACGTAGCCGAACACCGCGCGCTGGATGAGCAGCGGGAAGTCGTCCTCGGGCGTGCCATCGCCCGGCGGCATCACCCGCTTGACCAGCTCTCCGATCTGGTCGCCGTAGACCAGCAGGTAGATCGACAGGACGAACGTGAGGACGAGATCGAATCCCGTGGTGACCGCCTGGGTGAGCAGGTCGCGGGAGAACGACACGATGTCGCTCGAGCGCTTGAGGATGTTGTGCTGGAGCGTCTGCAGCGCGGTCTGCCCCTGCCGCTGGATCTGCACGTGGATACCTCGGGCGTTCAGCCAGCGTTGCAGGCTGGCCAAGCTGTGGTTCGCCTGGTCGACATAGTGCGGCACGTCGCGCTCGAAATGGCTGACCTGCGTGCTGACCGGGTTCGCCAGCAGGACGCCGAGGCCGCCCACGAACGCGAACAGTCCGACGTACACGGCCAGGATCGCGATTCCCCGAGGGAAGCGGCGCCGGACGAGCATCTTGACCAGCGGGTTGAGGATCAGCGCGACCGTGGTCGCCGCGAGCAGGATGAGCAGCACGGTGCCCGCCGCGCGGGCCAGCGCCCATAGCCCGAGCAGGCCCAGCGGCAGCATGACCAGCTGGATCCAGCGCGGCACGACGACCGGCGTCACCGGGACGACGCCGTGGGGCAGGGGCGAGCTGGGTGGGGGCTGCGGGGGCTCGTCCACCCGCGCTGCGGCGTCGTTCGGGCCCGCGACGGGGTCGCGCTCGCCGTCTGCCGGGTCGGGATCGACGGGGTCCGGCGCTTCGCCGCCCCAGTGCCTGGGGAACCTTAGGGCCATCCAACTGGAAGTATGAGCACCCGCACGACATGAACGAAACCGTTTCGATCCTGTTCGTCGGCGATGTCGTCGGCGGAATCGGCAAGCGCACGCTGCTGACCCTCCTGCCCGGCCTGCGCGACCGGTTTGCCCCCGATTTCGTGGTCGTCAACGGTGAGAACGCCGCCGGCGGCGTGGGCATCACGCCGAAGATCGCCAAGGAGATGCTGGCCGCCGGCGTCGACGTGATCACGCTCGGCAATCACACCTACCGACATCGCGAGATCTATCCGTATCTTGACGAGGAGGAGCGGATCCTCCGGCCGGCCAACTTCCTGGCCAGCCAGCCCGGACACGGGTTCTGCACGGTTCCCGGTCCCGACGGGGTCCGGCTCGGCGTGGTCTCGCTGTCGGGGAACCTGTTCATGAAGGCGGGACGCTCGGCCTTCCCGGAGGCCGACGCCGCCCTATACGCCCTCGACGGCAAGGCCGATCACGTGCTGGTCGACATGCACGCCGAGGCGACCAGCGAGAAGGTGGCGATGGGCTGGTACCTCGACGGCCGCGTGACCGCGGTGGTCGGCACCCACACCCATATCCCCACCGCCGACGCTCGGGTCCTCCCCGGGGGAACCGCCTACATCAGCGACGTTGGAATGACCGGGCCGCGGGGCGGAGTGATCGGCGTCAAGCGCGAGCAGGCCGTGGGCGCGATGGTCACTCAGATGCCGGTCCGGTTCGAGACCTCGTCCGAGGACCCCTGGTTGAACGCCGTGATCATCCGCGCCGACGCCCCGCGGCATGCGGTCTCGATCGAGCAGGTGCTCGAGCCGGCCCCCGGCGTGGTCTGAGCCCTAGTCGGGTCAGGGGGTGCCGGCGACGGCCAGCGGCGCGGGTTCGGCGGGGCGCGCGTCGAGCGCCGCGGTAACCGCCTGCCCCAGCTCGGACGGGAAGCTGCCGAACAGCGCCACGACCAGCGGCGCATAGAACCAGACGATGTAGGAGTACAGCCAGTAGCTGGCGGCGAGCTGGAGCGCGATGATCACCGCGGCGGCCAGCGCGGCCACTTGGACCACGCCCCGCCGGCTCGGGAGGACCATGACAGCCAGGGCGAGGGCCGCGGTGGCGCCCTGGAACAGGTGCTGCTCGACCCCGAGCCCGCCGTACAGCCCCCAGATCGAGAACGGAGAGGTGCGGCCGGCCTGATAGGCGATGGTGTCGTGCCAGAAGGCGCGGAGGTTGTCGTCGAGCAGCACCGGGAGCATCACGACGACCGTCGTCAACCCGTAGCCGAGCACGTACCGGACGACCTCCCGCCGCGAGGGCGGCGGGTCGACTCCGCGCAGCAGCAGGGGTGCCAGCCCCAGCGGCGCGAACTTGGTCAGCCCAGCCAGGGCGCCGGCCACCCCGCGGCCTGCGGGCGAGGTGATCGCCAACAACGCGACCACGACCAGCAGCGACACCAGCGAGTCGTTGGTGTTGGAGCTGAGCGTCCAGAGCGTGAACGGATAGGCGGCCCAGGCGTAGGCCAGCACGACGCCGAGCGTGGGTCCGCGGACCCGGCGGCCGAGCCAGAACAGCCCGAACATCGTCAGCAGGTCGAAGACGATCGCGGCGGCGTGCGCGGCGGGCAGATCGTCCCAGGTGCCGCTCCAGCCGAAAACCCAGCGGAACGGGATGTAGGCGTAGTAGGCGACAGGGCCGTAGGTGTCCCCGTTCGCGTTGTCCTTCGGCCAGCCTCCATACAGGGACTGGCCGTGCACGAGCTTGTCGGCTCCGATCACGCCGGCGTACCCGACGTCGATCACGTTCGAGTTGACCACGTTCAGGCCGATGCGGAACCCGACGAGGAAGATCACCCCGATCGCCAACCAGCCCACCGGCACCGCCAACCGCAGCGGCTCGCGCGGCCGGCCACGGCCGCACCCGAGCGCCAGCATGCGCACCATCAGGTACAGCATTGGCGGATAGATGAGCGGGGTGGACAGCCCGATCCGCCCCCGGTTGAACAAGCCCAGCGAGAGCGAGAGGCTGACCAGCGCCAGGAGGTCCAGGTGGACAAGCGACCAGGCCCGGCGCCGGCGCCCGTCCGCCTGCACCCGCGTCCGCCGCCAGGGGATGAAGGGTGCCAGGAACAGCAGGCACATCGGCAGCCACACGTACCAGGCGTTGACCCGCCGCCCGAACGCGCCGGGATAGCCCCGGGCCATCGTCCAGGCGACCTGGAAGCCGGTCCACACCTGGGTGACCGCGCCGGAGGCGTCGTCGATGTAGACCTGCGCGAGCTCGACCTGGTGCTTGCCGGTGGAGAACCAGCTGACCTGCCACTGCCCCGGCCCCTTGGTGTACTCGTAGGGGATCGCGTTCGGATGCTTGCGCAGCTCGGCCTTGATGCTCAAGGTGGCCGCGGCGATCTGTTCTACCTTGGCGGCGGTCAGCCGGTAGCCCTTGGGCGGAGTGTTCCGAGAGGTGACCAGGACCGGGGCGTTGGACGCGGCCACCGTCTTGGTGGTCGTCGTCGTGACGGTCCTGGTAGCCGCGCGAGCGCTGCCGGGAAGGCCGGCGAGCGCGAGGATCGACCCCAGCAGGAGGGCTAGGAGGAGCGCCGCGAGCTTCGCGCGCGGGGCATCTACGCCCGGAAGCTCCAAAGCTTCTGCCCGACGAACGAGAGCGGCGTGCCGGCGACGATGGCGATGGCCTGGGCCAGCACCTTCATCATGCCCGCGTCGACGAGCAGGACGAGCGTGGCATACGTGAAGCCGAAGGCGACGAGTGAGATCGTGAAGAACCGCACCGCCTGGAGAACCGGATGGTCCTGCTTGGCGGCGAACGTCCAGTGTCGGTTCCAGAAGAAGTTGTTGAGCACCGACACGGCCCAGGCGATCACCGCCGAGAGGTGGTAGTCGATCCCGAGCATGTGGACGCAGATGGCGAATGCGCCGAGGTTGACCACGTAGCCGGTGGCGCCGACCGCGCCGAAGCGCGCCAGTTGCAGCCAGTTGCGGGTGTGGCGCATCCCGTGGCGCACGCGGTGCAGGGACCCGACTCCTCGTCGCGCGCGAGCGCGGGCGGGCAGCGTCACGGTTGTGGTCAGCTCGTCGGGCATGGTCGGGAAATGTATCGGCGCGATGTCGGCCTCGCGTAAGTGTTCGACACCAATTAGTCGGCTCCTAACTTAGACCTGCGCTGCCCTCCCAGCCCGCCGGCCCCGTCGTCAACGCCGAAATGCTCCCGGACCATGGGCGCGACGTCTCGCAGCGACCAGCGACCCTGAGCGGCTGCCGAGGCCGGTCCGGTGCCGCACCAGAGCAGCGCGCCCAGCGAATCGGTGCGGTGCAGTGAGCCGTGGCTGCCCCCGCCCACGTGGTCCGCGCCGCCCCAGTCGACGAACTCGTAGCCGGGAGAGGCCGAGAGCAGGATGTCGCCGGCGGTCGGGCAGTTCAGGGCCGACCACACCCGTTCGAGCGCGTTCGGATATTCGCTGCACAGGAAGCGGCCGTCCTGGACCTCGCCCCGCAGAGCGGCGAGATCACCCTCCAGATCCCATCTGTTTCCCCGGTCGTCCTCGAGCTGATCGCCCGGCGCGAACCTGAGCTCGCCCCGCCGGCTGCGGACGACCGCTTCGTCCCGATCGGCACCGGCCAGCCACATCGCGAGGTCCATTCCCTCGAGCCCGCACGCCGCCTCGACCGAGCGGGCCACGATGTCGTCGCGCCGCTCCTCGTCCAGGGCGTAGATCATCGCCGCCCGCTGCGCCGGACTCAGGGCGACCTCTGCCGCCGACGAGCGCGCCGCACTGCGGGTGGCGACGTCGAACTCGGCGAACGCCCGGTCCAGCCGGATCCGCTCCTCGACCGCGGCCTGCGAGTGGTCGGAGGTGACGATCACCGCGTGCTCGTCCAGGAACTGGTCGGGGCCGCCGCCGGCGTGCATGAGCCGCTCGAGCTGGCGGTCGGCCGCCGCGATCGAGGTGACCTGGGCGTGGGGGCCGTTCTTGTGCGACCAGGCGTCGTTGTCGGGCAGCGAGAACAGCATGAAGTCGAACAGGTCGTGCTCGACCAGGTAGGAGCCGACGCAGCCGGTGTGCTGGTCGCGGATCCCGGGCATCCCGAGCTGGCCGCGGCAGCCCGTCTTGCGGCTGGCGTACAGGTCGGCGTAGAACAGCTCGCGGGGGCCGTCGATGGTCCGGCGGAACAGGGTCGAGGTGACGATCCGGGCCAGCGCGGTCTCGTTGGACACCTCGTGGTGGTGACGGCCCCGGTAGATCAGATACGTGGTTCCCGCCGTGCGCACGTCGGCGTCGTCGAGCGATTCGTACACGGTCTCGGTGTCGGGGTTCAGATGCTCGGCGTTCATCCGGTACACCGTGTCGGTCAAGGAGCGCAGGACGCCGAACTGTCGGGAGGCCGAGAAGCTCGAGCCGTACTCGACGTAGCGGCCCTCCTCGCGGTGATACCAGTTCATGCTGGGGATCCAGTGCTCGTCGGGGCCGACGCCGGTGGTGATGGTGGCCGCGCACACCGGAGTGACCGAGGGGAAGGCGGCCACGCATTCGTCGACGTAGCAGCCGTCGCGCCGGATCCGGGCCAGCGCGGGCGCCCGTCCGTTGGCGATCGCCCGCTCGAGCATGGCCGGCTTGAGCGCGTCGATCACGACCAGGATGAGCTTCTTGCGGGGCTTGCCGTGGTTTCCCCGGCGTGGCTTCTTGGCTGCGCTCACGAAACGATCGTCCCCGGTCGGGTTAGTGGTCGGCCCCGTAAGTACGGTCGCACCGAGAGGTGCCACTGGTGGATGCTGCGCGAGGACGCAGGATCCGATGCGTAGCAGCGCTACGTGAGGATCCGAGGACAAAGCGCAGCGCCGCCTCCGGACGACGCCGGCGCGGCCGGTCAGCGAGGCATGGATGCCAAGCAGGTCGCAAGCCGGCCGCCTCGAATGCGGGCGTATTTGCGGGGGCGGCCACTAGCTCAACGCAGGATTCTCAGGCCCTGGTACTTCTGGTCTTCGCGTCGGCGACCCGCGTACCAGAGCCAGCCGAGCGCCACGAGTCCGATCAACCCGAGGGGCGGAGCCACCACGGACAGCGCGGCCAGCAACACGGCCGCGGCTTCGGCATACAACGTCACGGCGCCCGCCGCCTGATCGTCGAGGCGGGTACGGGCCCGGGCGAACAGTGGACGGGTGGCGAACAGCCCGACGGCGGCGCACAGCACGCCGCCGATCCATCCGGGCCAGGCCACGTAGTGCTCGGTGCCCCGCGCGGACAGAGAGCCGGCGAAGAGGAGGGCACCCAGCGCCAGCGAGCACAAGGCGAGGGCGATCGCCTCGGGACTGCGGAAAATCGAACCGTCGGCGGCGCCTGACGGCGGCGCCTTGTCCCGCCCGATCTGCCGTTCGAGGACTGTGGCCAGGAACGCCAGCACGACCAGCGCGAGCAGGAAAGGCCAGCGTTGCAGGAAAGAGTACGTCGTGCCGTTGAAGTGGATCTCCACGTTGGCAGCGGCCAGGACCCCGACGGCCAGCGCCGCCAGGAACGGACGTATGCCCACCGCGGCGGCCACGCCGATCCCGGTGAGGATGTCGAAGACGAGATGCACCGTGCTGTACCGTGACCACCCGTGACGATAGAGGAGAGGGCGACATGAGCCCAGCCTCCCGGCGCCCGCGATCGACGGCCAGGGACATCGAGCGCTACGGCGCCCTGTTCGCGGAGCGAACCAAGGTGATGAAGTCCTCGGCCATGCGCGACCTGATGGCGCTGACCGAGCGCGACGACGTGATCTCGCTGGCCGGCGGCCTGCCCGACACGTCCACCTTCCCCGCCGACTCCTACGCGTCGCTGATGAGCACGGTGGCGGCCAATTCGTGCTCCCGCGCTCTTCAATACGGGCCCACCGAGGGCCTGAGCGTGGTCAAGCGCTGCATCCGCCAGGTGATGCGCGCTGAGGGCATGGAGGCCGACGAGGACGAGATGCTGGTCACCACGGGCGGCCAACAGGTCATCGACCTGGTCTGCAAGACGCTGCTCGACCCGGGCGACGTGGTGGTATGCGAGGCGCCGACCTACCCCGGCGCCGTACCGACGTTCTCCACCTACCAGGCCACCGTGGTCCAGGTGACCATGGACCGCCACGGGATGCGCACGGACGAGCTCGAGGCCACGCTGGACGGGCTCGAGCGATCCGGGCAGCGACCCAAGTTCATCTACACCGTCCCCAACTTCCACAACCCGGCCGGGGTCACGATGTCGCTCGAGCGCCGCCACGAGCTGGTCCGCATCGCCTCCGAGCGCGAGCTGTTGGTGCTCGAGGACAACCCATACGGGCTGCTGCGCTTCGAGGGCGAACCGCTCCCAACGCTGCGCTCGCTCGACGAGGAGTTCATCGTCTACGCCGGCACCTTCTCGAAGATCCTCTCGCCCGGCGTGCGCCTGGGCTGGGCGTGTGCGCCGGCGCCGGTCCTGGCCAAGATGAACCTGGGCAAGCAGGCCGCCGACCTGTGCTCGTCCTCGATTTCGCAGTACTTCGTCTCGGCCTACTTCGACTCCGGGCCCTGGGAGAACTACGTCCGCTCGGTCAACGAGATCTACCGGCGGCGGCGCGACGTGATGCTCGACGCGCTCGCCGAGCACTTCCCGCGCGAGGCCGAGTGGACTCACCCCGAGGGCGGGCTGTTCATCTGGGCCACGCTGCCCGACTACATCGACACCACCGACCTGCTGGCCCGAGCGCTCGAGGAGCACGTGGCGTTCGTCCCGGGGCGCGCCGCGTTCGTGGACGGGCGGGGCGGCTCGGCGATGCGGCTGAACTTCTCCGGGGTGGGCGAGGACGACATCTACGAGGGCATCCGGCGGATCGGCGAGGTCGTGCGCGAGCAGGTCGAGCTGTACGGCACGTTGACCGGGTTGGCACCTCAGGGGTCGCCCCGCCGCGAGGCCCCCGCGGCCGAGCACAAGCCTCCGGCTGATCCCAGGCCCGCGTCCGCCGAGGCCGCCGGCGCAAGCGTCCTGCCCCTGCGGCGTAAGCGGGCCTAGCTTGAGCCGGATCGCGGTTCTCAAGGGCGGTCGCTCGCTCGAGCGTCAGGTTTCGCTCAAGTCGGGCGCCCGGGTCGAGGACGCGCTCGAGCACCTGGGCCACGACGTCCTGCCGATCGACGTGGGCGCCGATCTGGTCCAGCAGCTGACCGCGGCCCAGCCCGACCTGGCCTTCGTCGCGCTGCACGGCCGCGACGGCGAGGACGGGACCGTGCAGGAGCTGCTCGAGGTGATGGGGATACCGCATACCGGCTCTGGCGTTTCGGCCTGCATCCGCGCAGCCGACAAGGTCCTGGCCAAGCACGCCATGCGAGACGTGGCCATCCCCACCCCTGACTTCTACGCGTTCAGCGAGACCGCGTTCCGCGAGCTGGGCGCCGCGCACGCCCTGCCGGCGATCGAGGAACGCCTCCAGTTCCCCATCGTGGTCAAGCCCGCGGGACAGGGGTCGGCCCTGGGGATCAAGTTCGCCCGCACCCCGGCCGACGTGCCGGGGGCGCTGGTGGCCGCCTTCTCGTATGACCGCAAGGTGCTGCTCGAGCGCTACGTGGCCGGTCGCGACCTGGCCGTGTCGATCCTCGACGAGGACGGCACACCCCGGGCGCTGCCGATCGTTGAAGCCGTGCCCGAGCAGGAGGATTTCTACGACTTCGAGGCGCGCTACGAGATCGGCCGCACCCGGTTCGTGTGCCCGGCGGCGCTGGACGAGGCCGTCGCCGCCCGGGCCAGCGCGATCGCGCTCGAGGTCTACGCGCTGCTCGGCTGCTCGGGCTTCGCCCGGGTGGATCTGATGCTCGAGGCTGAGACCGACGAGCTGTACGTGCTCGAGGCCGACGCGATCCCGGGCCTGACCGAGACCAGCCTGCTGCCCCAGGCCGCCGATGCGGCCGGGATCGGGTTCGACGAGCTGATCGGCCGGATCGTGGCGGCGGCCGGCGCGGTGCGCGTGGCCTGAGTCTGGGCCTCGCTGCGCTCGGCGTCCGTGGGGCCGAGTGCCCCATCCGGACAGGGACCGTCGACAGCCCTCCGGGGGCTACTCGCCCGCGAAGTCCTCGGGCGTCACGTGGTCGAGGAAGTCCTTGAACTTCTCGACGACTTCCTCGGTGTCCTCGACCTCGTGCTCGAACTCGATCGCGGACTCGGCGATCACCTCGTCGGCGGCGTAGATCGGGGCGCCGGCGCGAACCGCCAGGGCCAGGGCGTCGCTGGGGCGCGAGTCGATCTCGAGCTCGCGGCCGTTGACGCGGAGGCTGATCGAGGCGTAGAAGGTGTTCTCGCGCAGCTCGGTGACCGCTACGCGGGTGCACTCCACCTCGAGCTCGCCGAGCACGTCGGACAGAAGGTCGTGGGTCATCGGGCGCGGCGTCGAGGCCCCCTGGAGCTTCATGAGGATCGCGGCGGCCTCCGGGTGGCCGATCCAGATGGGCAGGAACTTGTTGTTCTCGACGGTCTTGAGCAACACGATGGGCTGCTTTCCGACCATGTCGAAGCTAACGCCGTAGATGACCATCTCCTGCACGTACAGCTCCTAGATCGTAGGGTGAGGCAAGTATAGGCCGCCCCGGGGCCGGTCCCGGCGGGTCCTCCGAACACGAATTCAGTCGATCGCGGGTGGGAGGGCACCCTCTTCTTCGAGGACCTTCCGGGCCACACGCGAAGGCGGCGTTGGAGGCCGGGACGCCCGCGTAGATCGCCGTGTGGATGAACACCTCGGTGATCTCCTCGACGGTCAGACCGTTGCGCAGGGCGGCCCGGACGTGCATGCCGATCTCGTTCTCGGCGCGCATCGAGATCAGAGCGGCCAGCGTGACCGCGCTGCGCATCCGGCGGTCGATCCCGGGGCGCGACCAGGCGCCGCCCCAGGCGTAGCGGGTGATGAACTCCTGCCAGGGCCGGCCGAAGCTGCCGGCGTTCGCGGCGGCACGGTCGACGTGCTCGTCGCCGAGCACCTCGCGGCGGGTCTTCATTCCGGTGTCGAAGTCATTCATCGCTCAGGAACCTCAGGATCATCGCGGTGGTCAGGTCGGGTCGCTCGACCGCGGCGATGTGCGCCGCCGGCGAGACGGTCTGAAAGCGCGCGCCGGGAATCAGCTCGGCGATTCGCCGCCCGTGCTCGGGCGGGGTGGCCAGGTCCTGCTCCGCGGCCAGCACCAGGGTCGGGGCCGAGATCGAGGGCAGATCGCCGGTCAGGTCCATGGCCGCGATCGCCTCGCAGCAGCTCGCGTAGCCCTCGGGCGGGGTCGCGACGAGCATCGCTCGCATGCGCTCGATCACCTCGGGGTGCTCTGAGGCGAACGCCGGCGTGAACCACCGCTCGAGCACGGCGTCGGCGACCGCTTCGACGCCGTCAGCGCGCACGGTGGCGGCCCGCTGGTGCCAGCCCTCGGGCGGACCGAGCAGCGCCGAGGTGCAGCACAAGACCAGCCGCTCGACGCGCTCGGGATGATGCGCGGCGACCCACATGCTGATCATCCCGCCGATCGAGAGCCCGCACAGCGCCGCCCGCTCGATCCCGAGACGGTCGAGCAGCGCGACCAGATCGGACCCGAGCTCAGCGATCGAGTACGGCCCGTCGGGCACCTCCGAGCGACCGTGGCCACGGATGTCGTAGCGCAGGGTGCGAAATCGCTCGCCCAGGCGGTCCGACTGCGTCTGCCACATGGTCAGGTCGGTGCCGAGCGACCCGGTGAACGCGATCGCCGGAGCGCCCTCGCGGCCGCCGAGTTCGTAGTTCAGCTCAGCCGCCACGGTGTCCCGCCAGCGCCCGGTCGATGAGTTCCGCGGTGACCCCGAGATACGCCGCCGGGTCGAGCGCCTCGTCGAGCCTGTCGGCGCCCAGGCCGTCGGCCACCTCGGCTTGTTCGAGCAGCACGTCGCGAAACTCGCGTCCGGACTCGACCGACTCCCGCGCCGCCTTCTCGACCAGCTCCTGGGCAGCGGAGCGGCCCATCGAGGAGGCCAGCGCGGCCGCCACGCTCTCGCTCATCACCAACCCGCCGGTCAGGTCCATGTCCGCGCGCATCTTCTCGGCGTCGACCTGGAGGCCGGCCAGGAGCTCGGACGCGATCGCCGCGCTCGATCCGGTGAGGCGCAGCAGCTCGAGCAGCGTGTCCCACTCGGCCTGCCAGGCGCCAGTCCCGCGTTCGTGCTCCTGGACCATCGCGGCCAGCATGGTCGCGACCAGGCCGGGTCCGCGCTGCGCGCAGGCGAGCAGGCCCACGGCGCCCACCGGATTGCGCTTGTGGGGCATGGTCGAGGAACCGCCGCGACCTTCGCCGCCGCCCTCGGCGACCTCGGCGACCTCGCTCTGGGCGAGCAGCACCACGTCGCGCCCGATCTTGCCGAGCAGCCCCAGGGTGGCCCCGAGCGCGGTGGCGACGCGGACCGGCGGCAGGCGGATCGTGTGCCAGGGCAGGGCGGGGGCGGACAGCTCCAGACGCTCGGCCAGCCCGGCGGCCACGTCGAGGCCGCGGTCGCCCAGGTTGGCCAGGGTGCCGACCGCCCCACCGAACTGGACCACCAATTCGGTCTCGCGGACCGCGCGCAGCTCGGCCAGCACCCCGTCCAGCCCGGACAGCCAGTGCGCCGCCTTCAGGCCGAAGGTGACCGGAATCGCCTGCTGGAGCAGGGTTCGGCCCGGGACGACCGCGTCGCGGTGCCGTTGGACAAGCTCCGCACACGCGTCGGCGGCGGCGGACAGGTCCGCGAGCACCCCGTCGAGGGCACGGCGAACGACCAGCATGATCGCGGTGTCGAGCACGTCCTGGCTGGTGGCGCCCTTGTGCAGACTCGCCGCGGCGGTGTCGCTGAGCTGCGAGCGCAGGGCCTTCAGGAGCGCCGGGATCGGCGTGCCCTGCTGGCCGGTCCCGCGGCCCAGCTCGGCTATATCCAGGTCGAGGTGCCCGGACGCGACCGCGTCGGCCAGCTCGCGCGCCGCCTCGGCCGGGGCCAGCTCAAGATCGGCGAGCGCTTGGAGCAGCGCCAACTCGACCTCGACCATCGCGTCCACCACCGCGCGGTCCGAGACCTGGGCCGCCGCCTCGCCGTGGGCGAACAGTCCGGCGAACAGGCGCATATCGGCTAGCGAGTCCCGCCGAGGGGGCGCGGCCGCGGAGACGGGTTGGTCGCCTGCAGTGACTGGGCGCACGAGCCGAGGGCGCCGCGCAGAACCTCCACCGTCTCGGGCGGCAGGTCGCCGAGCATGTCGGCCTCGATGCGGTCCACCGACCGATCGCACCGCACCAGCATGTCGACCCCCTTCGGCGTGACCGTGGCGCGCAGGACCCTCCGGTGCTTGGGGTCGGGACGGCGGCGGATCAGCTTGCGACGCTCGAGCGCCGAGATCACGAGATTCATGGCCTGCGGGGTGACCAGCGCCCAACGCGCGAGCTGGGCGCACGACAAGCCATCGCGCTCGCGCAGCAGGCTGAGCGTGACGTACTCCGGAGTCGAGACGCCGAGCAGGCGTAACTCTTCGTCCAGCCGCGCGCGCAACCTTCGCTCGACGCGGTACACGAGGTATCCGACGCGGGGAACGGCCTTGGCCTCTGCGGCGCCGAGCTGCTGAGCGGTCGCCGTACGGATCACGGATCGCAACATTAGTGACTACCGCGGCCGTGGGATCGCTGCCTGTCCAACCGGATTGACAAGCGCCTTGCGATCGGCGTAGGGTTCGCGCCGCAGATTGCCAGTGGATCAAAGAGGGAGGGTCTCGTGACCGGACGTAAGGCAGTCATCGCGGTGGTGGCCGCGGCAATGCTCGCGGCGCTAGCCGTCGCTTCGGGCGCGCAGGCGCAGGGCGCGAGCTCCACGCCCTACTCGGGGACGACCGCCGACGGCGGACAGTGGATAGCGGACGTGCCCGCGAACTGGAATGGCACGCTGCTGCTCTACAGCCACGGCTTCGGTCCGCCGGTGGCCGCCGACGCGCCTGACGCGAATACCAAGCAGGCGCTGCTCGATCGCGGCTATGCCATGGCCGGTTCCTCGTATGACCCGAACGGGTCGTGGTGGGCGCTGAACAGCGCGCTGAACGACCAGTTCCAGACGCTGTCCGCCGTGGAGGCGCTGCTCCCGCATGCGCCGGCTCACGTGTTCGCGTTCGGTACCTCGATGGGCGGGCTGATCAGCTCGCTCGAGGATGAGCACTCGAACGGTCGCCTTCAGGCCGCGCTCACGACCTGCGGGATCGTCGCGGGTGGGATCCAGCTGGGCAACTACCAGCTCGACGGCGAGTATGCGATGACCCAGCTGATCAACCCGCAGCACCAGAGCATCAAGCTGGTCAACTTCGACCCGGACGGCGCGGGTGTCGGCGAGGGGCTGGCCACCGGCAAGCAGCTCGATGGGCTCGCGGACCAGGCCCAGCAGACGCCGGCTGGACGCGCGCGCCTGGCGCTGGCGATGTCGCTCATGAACGTCTCAACCTGGGCGCCGGGGCAGACGATGCCGGCGCCGAATGACTTCAACGGCCAGGAGCAGCAGCAGTACCAGGTGCAGTTCGCCAAGAGCGGTCCGCCAACGGGGATCCAGACCACGATGGATTTCGTTGAGTTCGGGCGGCCGTGGATCGAGCAGGCGGCGGGAGGCAACCCGTCGTGGACCAAGGACGTGAACTTCTTCCAGCTGGTCGCTCGCTCGCCCTACGCGCCCGAGATCCTGAGTCTGTACCGCGCGGCCGGCCTGAACCTGTGGGCCGACCTCGCGCAGCTCACGCGCAACGCGAACATCACCGCCGACCCGGCGGCGGTGAAGTCAATCACCGACAGCTCGGTGCCGACCGGTCGGCTCCAGGTGCCCGAGCTCGACATGCACACGATCTCCGACCAGCTCGTGCCGGTGCAGCAGGAGAACTACTACCGCCACACGGTCGCGTTCGCCCGCCGCAGCGACCTGCTTCGCCAGGCGTTTGTCCAGCGGCAGCTGCACTGCAACTTCACGCCGTCCGAGCTGGTGGCCGGCGTGCAGGCGGTCCAGCAGCGCGTGAATACCGGACGCTGGGACCACCTGGCCGACCCGGCGGCACTGAACGCCGCGGCAAACGCCACCGGGCTTGGCGCCTTTGGCGCGCCGGCGTTCATCCCGTATGAGCCGGCTCGGCTATCCGGTGACAACGGCCGATTCGATCCGTTCACGGGCGGTTCGTTCCCGTTCTGGTTCGGTCGCTGGTAGCCACGTGAGGTGAATCTGCGGCTCCCGGGCCACAATACCCGGGATGCCGCAAACCGCCATCCGGACGCAGCACGCCGTATGGGCGTGGGCCGGCGTCGGCCTGGCCGGCTCGCTGGCGGTCGCGCTGGCCGGTCCGGGGCTGGCCGGCGGGCCCGTCAAATGGTGGTTTGCGGGCGGCGGTGGCGTGGTCGGGTTCTACGCCGGGATCGTGGCGCTCACGGTCGCCTGGATCGCCCTCGGACGGCTCGCGCCGACGACCCGACAGGTGTGGCTGACCGCCACGCTTTGGTGCACGCCGCTGTTCCTCACCGCCCCGCTGTTCAGCCAGGACGCCTACAGCTACCTGGCCCAGGGCGCGCTGGCGCACCTCGGCCTCGATCCGTACCGGGACCTCCCCGCCGCGCTCGCGCAGCATGGTCAGGCGCACGTGCTGAGCGCCGTGAACCCGTTCTGGCGCCACACCACGGCGCCGTATGGGCCGCTGTTCTTGTGGATCGTCAGTGGGTTCACCGGGTCGAGCCTGGTGGTCGGCGTGCTGCTGATCCGGGCGGTCGAGATGGTCGGCTTCGTCCTGCTCGCGGTGTTCGTTCCGCGCCTGGCCACCGCCCTGGACGCCGATCCCGGCCGGGCTGCGTGGCTTGTGCTCCTCAGCCCACTCGTGCTGCTCCAGCTGGTCGCGGCGGCGCACAACGACCTGCTGATGATCGGGCTGTTGGTGGCGGGCGTGACGCTGGCGGTGCAGCGACGGACCTTGCCGGCGGTCGCGCTGTGCGCCCTGGCCGCGACGATCAAGTTGCCGGCCGCGGCGGCGATCCCGTTCATCCTGGTGGCCGAGGCCGACCGTCGAATCTGGATCCGCGGCGTGCTCATCGCCGCTGGCGTGGTCGTCGCGGTCAGCCTGCTGAGCGGACTCGGGCTGGGGTGGATCTCCTCGTCGATCTTCTCCACCCCCGAGAAGGTGCGGCTCGCCATCACCCCCGCCACGGCACTCGGCTGGACGGTGGCGCGGGTGGTTCCGGTCGGGGCGCGTGGGCTCGAGTCGGCGCTCGGCGTGGTCGCGTTCGCGTTCAGCGTGCTGCTCGGTCTCGCCCTGCTGTGGCGGACTAGGCGTTCGAACATGGTCAGGTATCTGGGGTTGGCGCTGATCGCCGTGGCGGTCTGCGGCCCGGCGGCGTGGCCGTGGTATCTGACCTGGGGACTCGTTCTGCTGGCGGCCTGCCCCGGCGCTCAGTCCTCGTGGCTGCTGGCGGTGACGATGGTGCTTGGCGCCCTGGTGGTCAAGGCCGACGGTGTCCTGGCCTTCCCGCTGCACACAGCGCCGGCGTTCGTGGCGCTGTACGTCGCGGTCGCCGCGGTCGCCGCGGCGGCGGCGCGTCGAGCGCCGGCGGTCACGGCGCCCCGGTTACGTCCGATCGTCGAGTCCTGATGGCGACGCTGGTCAGGGCGCCTGAAGAAGCCCCGTCAAGCCGCCTTGAGCGCGATCCCCGGCTGGTCGACGTCGCGGTGGTGGTGGCGCCCGCCGCACTGGCCGTCGCCCTGTGCCTCTACCAACTCACCGCGCGGAGCCTGTGGCTCGACGAGGCGGCCACCGTGGCCATCGCCGGGCAGCACGGCTCGGCGCTGTGGAGCGCGATCTCGCACGACGGCGGGAACATGCTCGGCTACTACGCACTGCTGCACGTACTGATCGGCTGGTTCGGGCACGGGGCGTTCGTCATCCGCCTGCCCTCGGTCCTGGCCGCCGGCGGCGCCGCCGCGGCGGTCAGCCTGCTCGCCCTGCGCCTGTTCGACCGACGGGTGGCGCTGGCGGCCGGGCTGCTCACCGCGGTCAGCCTGCCGATGGTCTTCTGGGGTCAGGACGCGCGCGGCTACGCGGCGATGGTCGCGCTGGTCGCGGGGTCGTTCGCGGCGTTCGCGGCGCTGGTCCAGACGGGATCGCGGCGCGCGTGGATCGCGTACGTGGCACTGACCGTGCTCGCCGTGTACGCGAGCTTCGTGGCCATCCTCGCCGTGCCGGCCCAACTGGTCGCGCTCGCGTGGCGCCGCGAGACCTGGCGCCCGGTCGCGTCGGCGGTCGCCGCATGCTTGGTGTGCTGGGTACCGCTCGCCGTGCTGGCGGCCAGCCGCGGGTCCGGCCAGCTGTTCTGGATCCCGCATCCCAGCCTGACGCTGGAGAAGCAGGTGATCCTGGCCCTCACCTCGGCCGGGTTCGAGCCGAACTTCCGGCCGACCTGGGCGGCCGGAGCGCTCGCGATCGTGACCGTGGCACTCATCGCCACCACCCTCGTCCGGCGGCCCCTCCCCTGGGGCGCGCGGCTCGGGCTGGCCTGGCTGATCGTGCCGGTCGGGCTGATGTGGCTGTGGTCGCTGGCTGCACCGCCGCTGTTCACGCCGCGGAACGCGCTCGTCTCACTGCCCGCGGTGGCGCTCCTGCTCGGCTGGCTGGTGGCGCGCTCGCGCATCGGCTGGGTCGCGTTGGCGGTCGTGCTCGCGCTCCGAGTCGTGGTGCTCGCGCCGAGCTACGGCACATCGCCCGAGAACTGGCGCGCGGCCACCGCCTACGTCACCGCGTCCGAGCGCCCCGGCGACTGTGTGGCCTTCTATCCGCTCGACGCGCGCATGCCGTTCGCGTACTACTCGGGGCAGACGGTGAAGCCCTACGTCGAGCGGTATGAGACCCCGCGAGTTCCGTCGGGCTGCCGACGGGTGTGGCTGGTCGCCAGCCACCAGGGCCTACCGACCGGCACGGCCATCTCGCGCGCGCACTTCACGCGCTACGTCGCGCTGCGCCGCGTCCTGACTCGCGACTACGCCCGCCACACCACACACGCGTTCGGCTACGCCAGCGTGATCTGGGTCGAGCTGTTCTACGGCCGCAGCGTCGTGCCCACGAACGTGAGCGCGCTCAGCCCGACCAGCGCGACCGCGTTCACGCACAACAGCGCGTTGAAGGCGCGTCCGCGCACGTAGCGGGCCAGCACCATGACGGCCGGGAAGGCGGTGATGAGCAGGCGCGGCATCGGCGGGACATATTCGGAGGTCATGCCGAGCCAGGCGATCCCGAGCGTGTAGACGATCGCCTCGGTCGACATCTCGCGCCAGTTGCGCGCCACCAGCAGGAGCATGACGATCAGCACGATCGCGCCGCCCAGCCCGACGGCCAGGTTGAGGTCGATCGTCGGATGATTGAAGTGCCGCAGCGAGATCTGATCGCCCAACTGCTCGGCCAGGTGGGCCAGGGCGAGGATGTCGGTGCGCTCGTTCCACCCATCGCGCTGCGCGATCAGGCTGGCGAACGGGCTGCCGGTCCACGCCCACAGGTACATCGCGAAC
This sequence comes from uncultured Solirubrobacterales bacterium, assembly GCA_963834675.1. Classification (GTDB taxonomy): domain Bacteria; phylum Actinomycetota; class Thermoleophilia; order Solirubrobacterales; family Solirubrobacteraceae; genus Palsa-465. The sequence continues at coordinate 9,337 of CAWICS010000002.1, read as the reverse complement.
GCCCCGGCCCCGACCGTGGAGAGCGCGGGGGCGAGCAGAGCCCGTCGTGCGGCCAGGCCGTGGCGACGGAGCTCGAGCGCCGCCGAGACCGCGCAGACCGGCACCAGCACCAGCGCCTGGGGCTCGGCGGCCGTGGCCAGGCCGGCCAGCACACCGGCGAGCACCCAGCGCCGCCGCTGCAACGCGAGCAGGCACCCGACGGCCAGCGGCAGCATGATCCCTTCGGCGTAGACCATCGAGAACACCACGGAGCCGGGGAACAGGCAGAAGATCAGCACGGCGCGGCGGGCGGCCTGCTCGCCCCACCAGTCGGCGGCCAGGCGCTCCACGAGCACGGTCGCGACCGCGCCGCCTACGCCGGACACGATCACCCCGGCCACGGTGGTGGAGAGGATCTGCCAGTGCGCGATCGGGACCACGAAGGCGTGCGACACCGCCCAGACGAGCATCGGGTACAGCGGGAAGAAGCCGAGCGTCGACTGGATATGCAGGACGTGGTGCGGATAGCCGTGGTCGGCCAGCTCGCGGTACCACAGGCCGTCCCACTGCGAGAGTTCGTGGGTGAACGCGTGGTGACGCACGGTGCCGTTGATCAGCGCGACGATCAGAAGCAATCCCCGCGTGCCCAGATAGATGGCGAGCGCGAACCGTGCGCTCGAGATCGCCGCCGCCGCACGGCGGTACGCGGTGCGCGGCGCGCCGGAGATCGAAACGTCGAGACCGGACGCGCCGGGGACGAATGGCTCGGCGTGGTCGGAAGCTTCCACGAGCCGCCGAGTCTAGACAGGGCAACCTCATACAATGCCGCGGCTATGTGCCGGCTGTTCGGGATGAGCGGGGGAGCGCACGAGGTCCAGGCGACGTTCTGGCTGCTCGACGCGCCGACCAGCCTGCTTCAGCTGAGCGAGACTCAGCCCGACGGCATCGGGCTCGGGACGTTCAACTCCGACGGAACGCCGTGGGTGTATCGCAAGCCTGTGGCGGCGAACCGCAGCCAGACGTTCATCGCCGACGCCCACGAGGTGCGCTCGCGCACGTTCCTGGCCCACATCCGGCATGCCACCGCGGCTCCGCCCACGCTCGAGAACACCCATCCGTTCGAGCAGCACGGGCGGCTGTTCGCGCACAACGGCGTGCTCGGCGGATTGGACGCGCTGCGCGCGCGGCTAGGGGACCACTCGAAGCTGCTCCAGGGGAGCACAGACTCCGAGCTCTACTTCACGCTGATGACCAAGCGGATCGAGGAGAACGGTGGCGACATCGCGGCCGGGATCGCCCAGGCCGCGCAGGAGATCGCCTCGGAGATCCCGCTCTACTCGCTGAACATGCTGCTGACCACTCCGACCGACGTGTGGGCGCTCCGCTATCCGGACACGAACGAGCTGTGGATCCTCGAGCGGTCGATCGCCGCCCTGGGCGGCCCGGGTGGGCCCGACGACGGATCCGACGGCTTCGACGGGCGCAGCATGTCGGGGATCACGCGCGTGTTCTCCGGGCAACTGGCGGTCTTCCCCTCGACCGTGATCGCCTCGCAGCCGATGGACACCAACCCACTGTGGCGGCTGCTCGACTCAGGCGAGCTGATCCACGTGGATCCGCATCTGAACGTCGCCTCGACGATCGCAGTCCCGGATCCACCGGCCGAGATGCTCGTGCTGAGTGAACAGGCGGCGCTCGCCCAGCAAGAGGACCCGGCGCCGAGCGCCTAGGGCTCAGCCCCTCACGCCGCGAAGCGCGCGACCAGGTCCGCGACCAGCACCGACAGGCCGGCGGAGGCCATCAGGCGCTCCTGACGCTCGGGCTCCGGAGCCAGCACGAGCATGCGGGCATCCTCGAGCTCGTCGACCGCGTCGAGGGCCTGGGCATGGGGCCGGGCGGCGGTCAGCACGTCGTCGAGCATGCGCGCCACCGGGACGCGACTGCCCTTCACCGGGTCGATCAGCTCCCCAGCGGCGGCGTCGCGCGCGGCGATGAAGCGGTTCTCGGCGAGGGCCTCCCCGGCCTCGACCAACGCGCCGGGGGCGTAGCCCTGCTCGAGCTCGAGGCGGGCCAGCGCCTGAACCAGCGCGGTCAGCGCGGCGGTCGTCGCCACACGGGGCTGCGCGTCCATGATCCGGATCTCGACCGTGCCGAGCCGGGGCTGAGGGCGGATGTCCCACCACAGGAAGGTGGGCTCAGGAATCGCGCCCGAGCGCAAAAGCAGGTCGACCGTGACGACCCAATCCGCATAGTTCTCGAAGCGCCGTGGAATGCCCGTGCGGGGAAAGCCCTGGAACAGGATCGTGCGGTTGGAAGCCAGGCCGGTGGAGTGGCCGCGGAGGAACGGCGAGCTCGCCGACAGCGCGAGCAGCAGCGGCAGGTGAGCCCGCAGCCGGTTGACCAGCCGGATCGCGCGGACGGAGTCGGGCACCCCAATGTGCACGTGAAGCGCGAACGTCGGCTCGCGGCGGGCCAGGCCGCGCATCGTGCGGTGGATGACCTGGTAGCGACTCGAGGGTGAGACCTTGGTCTGGTCGGGCGTGGGGCCCGGATAGGTGCCCGCCGAGGCGGCGGCCAGGCCCAGGTGCTCGAGGTCGCGCACCAGGAGGGCGCGCAACTCGCGCAACTCGGCGACCGCCTCGCGCACGGTTTGGTGCGGCCCGGTTCTCAGCTCGAGGGCGGCCTCGTGCGTCTCCGCCGCGCAGCGCCCCGCGAGCTCCTCACTCGCCTTGGAGAGGACCTCGTCGGCCCGTTGGGTGAGCGACCAGTCGGACGGGTCGAGGAGCATGACCTCCTCCTCGATCCCCACGGTGTAGGCGTCTGAGGGCCGCCAGGACGCCCACTCTCCCCTTCCCATCGGTGACGTGCGCCCCGTAAGTGTTTCTAGCGTGTCCGTGGAATCAGTTAACCACGGACCGAACGGAGCGTGGATAAATCGTCGCGCTATCCCGCGCTGCGGACCGCGGCGAGTCGCCGCGGCGCGGCGACGGCCACGTCGGCGCCGGTCGCCGCGGTGATCAGAAGCTCAAACAGCGGGTCGTGGGCCCGCAGGCCCTCCGCGTGCCACTGGACCCCGAGGACCAGCCGTTCGCCGGGCTCCTCGATCGCCTCGATCGTGCCGTCCTGGGCCCAGGCGGTTGCGGTCAGGTCGTCGCCGAGCGAACGCACGGCCTGGTGGTGGAAGGAGTTCACCTGGAGCGAGGGACCACCGAGGGTGGCTCGCAACCGGCTGTGCGGGGCGGTCTCCACACGATGGGTGGTGACGCTGCCGTGCTCGGGCTGGCGGTGCTCGAGCTGCTCGCCCACGACGTCGGGCAGATGCTGATGCAGCGTCCCGCCCCGCGCCACGTTCAGGAGCTGCATGCCCCGGCAGATCCCGAGAATCGGGAGGTTGCGCCGGTCAGCCGCGCGGACCAGGGCCAGCTCCACCGCGTCGACCCGCGGCTCGGTCGGGCCGAGCTGCGCGTGTGGCTCCTCGCCGTACGCACTCGGCTGGACATCGGGACCGCCCGGCAGGCAGATCCCGTCGACCCGGTCGAGCAGCGCGGCGATCGCCTCGGGGCGGAGCAGCGGCACGATCACCGGAATCCCGCCGGCGCGCTCGATCGCCTCGGGATAAAGCATGGCCAGCGCCACCTCGAGCTTGGGCGGCTCGCCCTGGGGGCGCGCGACGACGTCCTCGGGGCGGCGGAGCTCCGAGGTGGTGACCGCGATCAGGGGACGAACGCTCATATGGACATATATTTCGGCCGCCGACGCGGGGAATCCATATCCATTGGGACAAACATTCGTCCAGGCGGTTGGCCCGGAAAATGGAAGTTTTCCGCCCGGGTCGGACGACTGGCCCGGGTTGGCCGGGTCAGGCGGCCGCCGGGGGGCCGTCCGGGGGCTCGCCGGTGGCCTCGTCCGTGGCCTCGTCGCGCCCGATCAGCCCGGGGCACACGCCGCCGAGCCAGCGCCCGTCACGGCTGCGGGACATCAGCATGGGCGGCTGCTCGATCCGGAAGGTCGCCATCGGGCGCCATCCTCGGCGCTCGTGGCGTCCGATTCCAGGCGTGGTGGCCCCGCTGTTAGTCCGGGAGCTCACGGAGCGGTCAGCGAGATGACCGCAGTGTGCCGGTTATAGGTCAGGCCGGCTTGGCGGTCTTGCGGCCGGCCAACCAGCCGGCCATCGCGCCGAACAGCCCGCCCACGCTGAGCAGCGTGGCGCTCCGCATCGGCTTGCGCTGCGCCTTTGACACGACCCCGCGCACCGAGTGCCGGACGGTCGCCTTGGTGGCCTTCTTTCCAATCGTACGGCCGAGTTTTGCCATCGATGCCTCCGTTGTCGGGGATCGCCTGTTCGTCTACCCGGTTGGCGCATATGGACACGTCCGGAGTTGGAGCGGCCATCCGGTCGCGGATTAGGATTGCCCGACCCTCGATGCGCACACGACGAAGCTACGGGCTCGATGGCGGCGGCTGAGACTGAGCGCCAGGTGGTGGTCTTCTCGCTGCGCGGCGAGTACTACGGGCTGCCGATCATCGCCGTGCGCGAGATCATCCGCTACGTCGCGCCGACCGCCACCGCGACCGCCCGGGGCGCCATCCAGGGAATGATCATCCTGCGCGGTCGGACGCTGCCGGTCGCGGATCTCTCGAGCCGGCTCGGACAGGAGCTCGAGGTCGGGGCGAAGACGCGGATTCTCGTGCTCGAGGTGGCGGGCGGGGCGCTCGGGCTGATCGTGGACAGCGTGGACGGAATCCTGCCCATCCCGGCGGACCGGATCGAGCCGCTGCCGGCCGCGACGGGGGGCGAGGGACTCGGCGACGAGGTCGCCGCGGTCGGCGACCGCCTGATCGTGCTGATCGACCCCGATCGCGCGTTCGCAGATCTCCTGCCCCGCAAGCCGGCGGTGGGCGTCTGAGCCGCGCGCTCGGCGTCACGGTAGACACCGGGATCCCGGCGCCGCGATGATTTCGAGCAGGCGCGCCGGTCTACGCTATGTCTGGATCGCCAAGTCAGAGGAGTTCAACATGCCCGAGCACACAACCGGAACCCGCGAGGAGTGGCAGGCCGCGCGCGCCGAGCTGGCCAGGCTCGAAGCCGAGTACGCCGAGCTGGAGCGCAAGGTGACCGAGCAGCGCCGTCAGCTTCCCTGGGTCCGGGTCGAGAAGGAGTACGAGTTCGACACCGACGACGGCAAGAAGACGCTCGCCGACCTGTTCGAGGGGCGCTCACAGCTGCTGGCCTACAACATCATGTACGGGCCCGACTACACGCTGGGGGCCTGTCCCGGGTGCACGAGTCTGGGCGATGAACTCGACGGCCCGCGCGTACATCTGAGTCACCGCGACGTGACGCTGATCTGCTTCTCCCGCGCGCCGATCGATCAGCTCGTTGCCTACAAGCAGCGGATGGCATGGCAGTTCCCGTACGTGTCGACGTACGGGACGGACTTCCCGTTCGACTTCGGGCTCGCCCTGACGCCGGAGCAGGCGCGCGACATCCCCCAGATTCAGGAGATGGTCGACAACCCGCCCGAGTTCCTCCAGGACTGGTCGCGTCAGGTCGGCGCCAAGCTCGAGGACGGCCTGCGCGAAGCCCCGAGCTTCATCGCGTTCGCGCGCGAGAACGGCACCGTCTACCACACCTACACCGTCACGGCCCCTGACCCGTTCGTGGCGCCGTATCACTCCTTCCTCGAGCGGCGCACACCGAAGGGCGGAGGGGACGATTTCAGCGTGATGCGCAAGGACGAGTATCCCGACTGAGTAGAGGTCAGGAGTGCCCCGCGATCGCGTGGGGCACGTAGGGCTCCTCGAGGCGCTGCACCTCGTCGGGGCTGAGCGACAACTGCTCCGCGGCGAGCGCGTCTTCGAGGTGCTTGAGTTTCGTGGCTCCGACGATCGGCGCGGTCACACCCGGCTTGTGGAGCAGCCAGGCCAGCGCCACCTGCTGTGGCGGATCGCCGCGTCCTGACGCCACCTCGGTCAGCCGATCGACCACGTCGAAGTCGACGTCGGGCTTGTACAGGGAGTCGCCGAACGCGTCGGTCTTCGCGCGGGTGGTCAGCCGCTCGCCTCCACGGGTGCGATTGCCGGCCAGCAGCCCGCGAGCCAGCGGGCTCCACGGAATGACTCCCACGCCCTGGTCCAGGCACTGGGGGATCATCTCGCGCTCCTCCTCGCGATAGATCAGGTTGTAGTGGTTCTGCATGGAGACGAAGCGCGTGGCGGCCACGCGCTGCGCCTTGGCGAACTGCCAGGCGAACATGCTGCTCGCCCCGATGTAGCGCGCCTTCCCCGCTTTGACGACATCGTGCAGCGCGTCCATCGTCTCTTCGATTGGCGTGTTCCGGTCCCAGCGATGGATCTGGTAGAGGTCAACGTAGTCGAGCCCGAGCCGGCCGAGCGACGCGTCGATCGAGGCCATGATGTGCTTGCGTGAGAGCCCGGCGCCGTTCTCCCCGGGCATCGTCCGCCCGTTCACCTTGGTGGCCACCACGTACTCCTCGCGCATCCCGAACAGCCTGCTGAGCAGCCGACCGGTCAGCACCTCGCTCTGGCCGCCGTTGTAGACGTCCGCGGTGTCGAAGAAGTTGATCCCGCCGTCCACGCCGCGGCGCAGGATCGGCTCGGCGCCGGCTTCGTCGAGCGTCCACTCCCGGCTCTCGTGCTTGCCGTAGCTCATCATTCCCAGGCAGATGCGCGAGACGCGCAAGCCGGTCCGGCCGAGGTTCACGTATTCCACGTCGCGTTCCGCTCCTGTTTCGCTCTTTTCGGTCCGGGCGAACACGCTAGCGAGGGGTGGTAGCTTCGGGCCTCGTGGAGGTCCGTTCGTCGTTCCCGATCGTCTACGTCGACGACGTCGCCGCCTCGGTGCGCTTCTACCGCGACCTGCTGGGGTTCGTGGAGATGTACCGCTTTCCTGACAACGACGAGCCCGGCTACGTGGCGTTGTGTCTGGATGACGGCAAGATAGGCCTGAGCAGCGCCGAGTTTCCGGGCATCCACGGTAAGCCGCAACGCCCGGTCACCGGACGCCCGTTCGAGTTGTGCCTCGAGGTGGCGGACGTCGATGGCTTCGTGGATGAGTTGCGGGAGGCCGGCGTAACGGTGCTGGCCGAGCCGGCCGACCAGGTGTGGGGTGAGCGGGTGGCCTACGTCGAGGATCCCGACGGGAACCCGGTCCACATTCGCGGACCAATCGATTAACCCAGAGCAGAGATCCGGGCGATCAGGAACTCGAGAAAGCGATCGGCGTCGATGCCGATCGCCGCGTGACAGTTCGGCTCCCAACCCATCGTGCCGAGCACGTCTACGTTGGTCCGGCCACGGGAGAGCTCGGGGCCGGTGTCGACCACCACGCCGCAGTGGTGGGTCGTGAGAAGCGTGCCGTCGATCACGTGCGCCATGGCGACCGCGTCGTGCACGGGGGCTCCCACCCAGCCGTAGCGGTGGTGATGAAACTGCGAGTAGAACGCGTACAGATCCGCGACCAGCTTGCCGGCCTTCCCGGCAGCCGCCAACCGCTCGACGTGTGGCGGGGTCATCAGCGCCTGGTGGGTGACGTCGAGGCCGACCATCGTGACGTCGACGCCGCTCTGGAGGACCCGGTGCGCAGCCTCCGGGTCGACCCAGATGTTGAACTCCGCGGCCGGGGTGGTGTTGCCCTCGCCGATCGCTCCGCCCATCAGCACGATCCGCTCGAGCTGCGACTCGAGGCCCGGGTAGCGGGCCATGAACAGCGCGATGTTCGTGAGTGGCCCGGTCGGGACCAGCGTCACCGGCTCGGGGCTCTCGCTGACCGCCTGCGCGATCCAGTCGATCGCATGCATGGGCTCCGGCAGGCGTGAGGGCCCCGGCAGGTCCGGGCCGTCGAGTCCGGTCTCGCCGTGCACCTCGCCGGCGGTCCGGGGCTCACGGACCAGCGGGCGTGGCGCGCCGGCGGCGACCGGGACGTCGGTGCGGTTGACGTGATCGAGGACGCGAATCGCATTCGCGGTCGTCTTCTCGAGCGTCTGGTTGCCCGCCACCGTGGTGACGCCGAGCAGGTTTATCTCGGGACTGCCCAGCGCGAGCAGCAGGGCGATCGCGTCGTCATGACCGGGATCGCAGTCGAGGATTACCGCCGTCATGCGCCCAGGATGGCATTTAGCGCCGCGGTAGGTTGCGCACATGTTCTACGAGGTGATCGAGGAGTCAGTCGCGGCTCGGCCCACCGCGGTGGTCGCCGCCGCGACCACCTGGGCGGAGTATCCGAGCCTGTGGAAGGTGCTCCTCGACGAGGTCTGGGCATGCCTGCGCGCCGGAGGCATCAAGGGCGGCTGCCGGAACGTGATGCTGTACCTCGACGATGTGCCGCAGTCGAGGTCGGGGTGGAGCTGACGCAGCCGTGTCCCCTGACCGGCCGGGTGGCGACCTCGAGCCTCCCCGCCGGAACCGTCGCCAGGGCAGTGCATTGGGGAACCTACGACGGCCTGGGCGCGGCTCACGAGGCGGTGACCAACTGGTGCCGCGTCCGGGGTCGCGCGTTGGCCGGGCCGCGGTGGGAGGTCTACGGGCCGCACAGCGACGACCCCGCCGAGGTGTGGACCGAGGTGTCCTACCTGCTGCGCTAGAGGACGAACGGAATGAGCATCTTGGTCGCGGTCCGGTACGCCGGATACGCGGTGGGGAACGCCACAACGAGGTTCTTCTCTTCCACCGATGCGCTGTAGTAGAAGTACGCGCCCAAGACCACGGCGATGATCAAGCCGACCAGGTTGGTGGCCAGTGCCGTACCGATCAAGCCGAGGATCAATCCCGAGTAGATCGGGTGACGCACGAAGCGGTACGGGCCGGAGGTGACGAGCTCGGGCTCGACTCGCTCTGTCATCGGCATCCCCCAGTTGCGACCGAGATGGACTCGTGCCCAGACGGCGAAGAGGAGCCCCGATACGAACACCACGGCTCCGATCGCCCCGAGCACGGGGCTGTGCACGGCAAGGCCGCCGCCGTGCAGGACGCGCACGAGGACGAAAACCGCGACCGCGGTGAAGCCGGTAAGCGGGAGGCGCCGGCCGCGCCCGGTGCTCTGGTTCGCACCGAACGCGGACACGAGCCAGTAGATCCAAAAGACGACCCAGGTGATGGATATGGCGACCCTCAGCGCGTGCATTGACGATCGGCACGCTACGCCGGGCGCTCCGCGCTGTCATCAACCCCCGGGTGGATCTGCGGGTGGATTCGCGGCTGCCCCAAGCTCCACGATGGGCGATCCAGGACTCGAACCTGGGACCTCTTCCTTATCAGAGAAGCGCACCGATCGGTGGATTGGTGTGGACGTAGGAATCTGCTGGTAACAAGGGGATTTGGCCGGCATCTGCAGGTTTCT
>CAWICS010000001.1:0-817157 GCA_963834675.1 uncultured Solirubrobacterales bacterium | reverse complement strand
TGCAGACGGTGATCCCGCCGGCGACGGCTTCCACGAGGCTTCCATAGCCGACACCGTTCCGTGGTGGGCGAGATCCTCGGGATCAGGATCGCGAAGGGGTCGCCGACGAGCCGGACTGGAGACTCATCGGCCAGGAGAGCTACCTCCAGCGAGGGGGGCTCGTCTGGAAGCGCTACCGGGCGTGTAGCGAGAAGTGGGAACACGACCACTGCGTGTTCTGCTCGGCAAAGTTCATGGACCCCGACTTCTCCGAAGCACACCGCCAGCACGTCGAAGCGCACGCCGACGTGCTTACCGAGGGCTACACCACGACCGCCGAACACGAGAACGGCGCGGACTACCACTGGATCTGCAAGCCCTGCTTCGAGGACTTCGCGGAACGATTTCAGTGGCGAGTCGTCCCGCGCGATTGATCACTGGGTCGAGGAAGCGCGCCTCCAGTTCGTTGCCGAGCTGAAGGCGCTTCCAGTCCAGCTACTGCCCGATGGACGCGGTCGAGCCTGACCCCGCGTCGGTCTCGAGAGCCGTCTGCAGGACGCCGTGGTACTCAGCGACCATTCGTGACCGACGCATTGAGCGCCGGCGAGCGTCCGCGATCTCTCGGACGTAGACCGTCCTCGTGACGGTCGCATCTCGGTGCCCGAGCAGGAAAGCCACCTCATCGACGCTCTCCCCGGCGAGCAGCGCCCGGGACGCGACGGTGTGGCGAAATGAATGCATCGAAGGCAGCGCACCAGTCGGGACCTTCTCCGGCCTGCCATCGGCATCGTGCTGATGGAGCACGGGGAACGTCGGCTGGCCATGCTCGTCGACCGCGCGAGTTTGAGCTGCGCGAAGGGCACGGGCGACGTTGCGCTGGCCGAGCGGCCGGCCGGTGCGCGTGGCGAACACGAACGCGTCGGGGCGTACGTCCCCACTGCCGCGCTTGTGCCGCTCCAGCACGAGCGCGAGATCCCGCGGGATCGGAACCGTTCGTGCGGATCCATCGGTCTTTGTGGGCCGGCGATACCCCTTCCGGTCGACCTGCCAGGCGAACGTGAGCTCCGCATCCTCGAGCTCGTCGAGCCCGACATCGCCCCAAGTAAGACCGCAGAGCTCCGAGAGGCGAGCACCGGTGAGAGCCGCGACGGTGAACATGGTCCGGTACGGCTCGGTCGCCGCGGCGACCGTCTGCTCGATCTGCTCGCCGGTGAAGATCGGCCGACGCTTCGCGAGGGAGACCTTCGGACGTTCCGAGGCGAGCATGAGGGTTGTTGGGCTCGTGCCGGTCCACGCGAGCCGGCGCGTCGCGAACTTGTAGATCCGGCCGGCCACGCCGAGCGCAACGAGGATGGTCGCCTCCCTCTTGCCGCCGTCACGCATTTCGCGGACCAGCAGGGCGAGGTCGTCGGCCGTGATGCTGCTGAGCTTCCGGCTCTGAAAGCGAGGACGGAGGTGCTGGTCGACAGCGATCCGATAGCCGGTTTGGGTCGATTGGCGCAGATCGAGCACTGGGCCATCCAACCAAGCGTCCGCGGCCTCCCCGAAACGCAGCCTCGAGTCGGGAGCGACGGTCTCTCCGCGTCCGCGGCGCGCGAGGAGTTCATCGCGTAGCGCGCGTGCTGCTCGGATTCCACCATCGACCGTCCGCCAGCGCTGGCGCCCAGCGCCGTCCTTGAAGCCGATCTCGAAGACGCCGCTCGAGCGCCGGTAGATGTTCCGCTCGACCCGGACACGGCGAGGCTCGTCCGGCGAAGCGCTCATGACCCTGCTCCAAATGCCGCAAAGCGCTGCGGCAGTGGGCGACCGGAACACCGCCAGGCATCCAGATCGCTGCGACGGAAGTAGAGCTTGCAGCCGGCGCCCTCTTGCTCGTTGGGAATGGCTCGCTCGGCAGCTAGTCTCCGGATCGTGTCGCGGTGAACGCCGAGGTATTCGGCCGCCTTCCGGGTATCGAGCCACTCGTCCGCCGCCTCGGACGGCACCGAGAGGCGGGCCATCAGCCGCTCGGCCACGAGATCTGCAAGATGGGCGAGGATGGCGTCGACGCTGCCACCTCCAGGGCCTGCGGACGCCGGAGTGCCGGGCCGCTGGGGACTGGAATCGTTGGTGAGTAGGCGAAGCGGCACTGCCTGAGCCGTGCGCTCCGCGCTGGCGTACGCTGACATTGTCGGGACCTCCCTTTAGGTCTCGGCCAGGCCCCGGGGTGTTTGCCCACCGCCGGGGCCGCACTTTTGATTACGAAAGGATTCTAGACAAGCGGTCGGATGGATCCGGGTACGAAAGTAACCTAGGGCGCGTGGGCCAACGAGTCGACATCGACGATCTAATCGACGCCAGTGCCGTAGCTGAGCTTCTCGGGCTCGCCCATCGCAACACCGTCAGCGTCTACCAGCACCGGTATCCGGACATGCCTCGACCAGTCCTCAACTTCGGCAACGGACGCGTGAAGGTGTGGCTCAAGCCCGATATTGAACGCTGGATCGCCGAGCAAGCGGCGAGCGGTCGAACTCGTCCCGCCCGTCGCGCCGGCAGGTGACTCACACCGTTCGCCGGCGAGCACGACCTCGGACAGGCGAGTCTCCGATTGGAAATGGTGTTTGAGCGAGCGATCCCCTCCCGGCCCAGCCTCGACTCCCGATCCGTCGGCGGCCTGGATGGCCGTCGTCGGATCGGGAGTAATCCCGCGGAAGGCGACGTTGGGCCGGCGATACTCCTCGCGGGCCTCAGCAGCCCCGGCCAACCCCCTGGCCGGATGAGGCCCGGCGATCCGTCCGGCACCGCTCGAAACGAATGCCGGTGCGACTCGCGGCGGCCGGCCTCACGCCACGGATTAGATGCTCCAATCGCGCCGAGCGCCCTACAGATATCTGCTCGGCGGCCTCGGCCATACCAGCAGACGCTGTATGTCACCGCCACCTGCACCACTCGCCAAGAGGTGGCGTTACCGCGACGGCAGCCTAAGCCTAGACTGGATGAATGCCACAGATCCGCTTTCATGCTCAACCGGCTGGCGCCGGAGGATCCGCTGGTGAGTTCCTCCGAGGGGTTCTGGGCGATCCGTCAGTTAATTCACTCAGCATCGTGGTAGCGTGGGTTCGCTTCCGAGGCGTCGCTCGACTGCAACCTGAGCTCGATGCGTTCCGAGCGCGCGCGCACTCTCGCATCGTTGTCGGCTTAGACGAGGGCGGCGCCACGCGTCCGGGACTCTTCGCGGCCGTCCGCAGCTTCTCGGAAGCGTACGTCTACCACTCCCCCCAAGCCGGCACTTTTCACCCGAAGGTTTACCTGGCTGAGGGTCCGGCCAAAGCAAGTCTCTTCGTCGGCTCGACGAACATGACTCCCGGGGGTCTGTACTTCAATGACGAAGCCTCCCTGGAGGCGACGTTTGATTTGCCGCAGGATCAAGACGAACCCGCACTGATAGATGCTCGGTCGTACATTGCAGAGCTGCTTGGGGATAGGGGGGCTTGCCACCCGCTGACCGAGGAGTTGATTGAGCGGCTCGTCACGACACCGCGTTATCGCGTCTCCGGTCATGAACGCCGTAGGCACCGTCCTTCTCGTGAATTGCCGCCGGGCGCCGATGCCGACGACCTCGGTGAGAGCGACTCAACCGAGGATGACGGCGCCGATCGAGAGCTCATCTTTGGTCCCAGCAACCGCCCGAGGGTAACTGTGCCGCGGCTGTCACAGGCGGCTCTCGAGGAGCTCACTAACCTCGAGGTAGGCACTTCCGAACCGCCGGAAGACGCTCCCACTGCCCCGCCCGACACCCAACTCACCCTTCAAATCGAGCCCGAGGAGGATGGGGCAGGGACACTTGGGTTCTGGAAGAGCCTGTCGGCGTTCGACGCGAGCGACTCGAGCGCACCCGGTCAAATCATCATCCCAATCCGCTTCATCGACTTCTTCCCGCCTCTAACGGTCCAGCGAGACGAACGCTCCACCGGTGGTGTTCGCCAATCTCACGCGGAATTTCCGCTCACGTTCCAGGACGGGACGTTCACCAAACAAGTCCTGACTGGGCGCATCATCCTTTACGAACCCGCGGAGAGTCATCCACGCCCCAACCGAGAGTTGCGCTTCACGTTCCGCGATCACCCCGTCTTCAGTCGCCTGCGGCAAGACGACGTCCTCGTCTTTCGTCACGCTGATGACGGCGGCATCCTCGTCGCGCGCCGGGAGCACGGATCCATGGGTGAAGGTCGCTTCGGGCCGCTCTCGACTATTTAGCCGCCCGAACATATACCAGCACATGCGTTTGCTTCGGATGCCGAGTACCAAAGCCCCGCTGGAAGCTCGCGTTGAATTGGCGGTGGCCAAACGTGTACTGCCCCGACGGCGAGAACCCAGCGGCGCTCGCCAAGTTGGTGAAGATCTCGTCCATCTCGAAGAAGGATCCTCGGATGACTGCGTCAGCGACTACAAAGACTGCGATCGCGCCGGACCGTGCAACACGTGCACACTCATTCATCACGCTCGCCATCGACTCGGTGTACGTGGAGATGTCCTCGCCGTTGTCCGAGTGCCGATTCCGCGAGCCGATCTCATCGCGTTGCACTGTAGCCACGTCGTGCCCCAGCCAGAACATCCGTAGCTTGTTGTATAGGTAGTAGTCGTGCGAATTTGCGTACGGTGGCGAGGTGACGATTACGTCGACGCTCGCGGAATCAAGCGGCAGCTTACGAGCATCAGCAGTATGGACAGTGACGGGAGCCGGAGACTGCTGCTGATATACGCCCACTCGCCGGAGGCTTGCACCGATTCGCTTCGCGAGCCTCACGAGCGTCTCGCCTGGCTCGAGCGAGTTAGGTTTGGCACACCAGCGGGTCTCACTTTCCTGGTTCGATACTCCTACTAGTATCGCGGACAGACAGCAGTACGCCAGGTCGGCCGAGTCGGCCGTGCAGGACGACTTTATGAAGCGCCTTGCGTAGGCGAGTTCCTCTGCCACGTGATCGGCGAACCACTTCTGCCGGTTTGGAAACGAGGGGAGGTCCTCCGGCGAGACTTCGAGTAGGCCGGGGCCCTTGGTCATAATCGCGAGCGCGGTACCCTCGAGCCGCGCCGCCAAATCACGCAAGGCACGGATTCCTTCGGCGCTCAGACGCGTAGTCTTCGCGCGCGACACCAGTGTGGCTATTGGATTGAGATCGACTCCTATCGCGGGCAGCCCCGCCACCGCGGCTTCAACAAGGGTCGTGCCCGACCCACACATGGGATCGAGGACAAGACCGCCCGGCGACGCAAATGCCCTCAGCACCTCGCGCGGTATGTGGGGGATGAATTTCGCTGGGTACGGGTGCAGCCCATGCACGTGCGCGGTCTTGTCCCTGCACTCGTGCAGTCTTGCGAAAAAGTGCGCGAGCGATGGGCCGCGCGCTCCTGGTCCACGCCCGTGATTCAGCGTTTGCGGAGTACTACCAGGTAAGAGTGGCCGATGTTCAAGTAGAAGTTCCGTGACGGGAACCCTAGACAGACGAGCGGTCGGAACTTCGTCTGATCGTAGATCCTGATGTCCCAGAGGGTAAAGCCCACTCGCTCAGCGCGCTCAGTGAAGTGACCATGGAAGTTGACGAACGGAATACCAGCTTTCGGTGCCCGAAAGTCCTTAACGATCCAGACGGCGTACGACTCGGGCCGCAAGACAGCTAGAGATTCGCGGAGCGATAGTTCAACTGCGTCCAAGAAGTCCGTGTAATCGAGATTCCCGAGGTCGTTAGGTCGATCGGAGTAGGGCCGCGGGTTTGGAATGACCTGTAGCCTCGAGTGCTCCTGCCATTTGTATGCAAACGCGCCCTTGACATTCTTCAGCAGAGGTCCGTAAGGTGGACTTGTAAGGAGGAAGTCGGCGCTTTCGGGCTCGAGGAATTTCGTGAGCTGCTGAGCGTCGCCTTCGATTACGACCTGCGTTTCGCCACCAGGTCGGTCGGCGAGGTCGTCGCGCGCAAGTTGGACGAAACGGGGATTGAGGTCGACTCCAATCCCCCGCCGTCCAAGTTCTGCGCACGCGTCGAGCGTCGTACCAACCCCGACGAAGGGATCCAGCACGGTCTCGCCCTTTTTTGTATAGATCTCGATCTGCTGGCGGGCGAGGGAAAGAGGGAAGCAAGCCCCGTGATCTCGCTGCTTTTCGGACCGCACGTCGGGGTACTGCTCGACACTCCGACTCGCCTGCGCCCACTCACGGCCTTCGAGTTCATTTAGTTCGCGCGGCCGCCGATCCTCGCCCCGGCCGAAGCATGTTCGACAGAGCTGCAGGTCGGCTCGTTTGCTTGGCACCTTCGCGTCATCAGCGGCGCCACACTGACGACAGGTGATGCGGCTGGAGCGCGTGATGGTTACATCGCGCCGTGGGTCGTGTCCGTGGGATGCTGCGGCTTCCATATCGAAGAGCCTGTCTCGCTCGGGCATTCCCGCATTTACGAGAATTCGCCTGCTTCAAATCAAGACGCAATCGCAACACTTCTGTTGAGAACTTGCGCCAACTATGCAAAATTGCATAGTACATGGATGCCCGGACTGCAAGGCTCATCGACGCACTGCAACATCCGGGCGCGGCGCTCCTTCTGGAGTTGCTCGAGGAATCCGCGACCGAGGCGTACCTACTAGAACGTGTCCAACACACTACCCAGGCGACGACGAACCGGCGGCTCCGTAGCCTCGAATCGGTAGGGCTCATCGAACGCAAGCGCGGCAAGTCAAGGGCGCCCGGGCGAGCATGGACTCTGCTGCACGAGACGGAAGTCGCGGCACTACTAAGGGCAACGGTGACGCTCGCAGGAGCGGTCGCCGACCGCGAAGAACAAGAGCGACGGACGACGGAGCGCAAGATCAAGCTTTCCCAGGCCCGACACCGAGGGTTGCGCGATACTGCACGTTGACTACGGTCGCCGCCACCTACACCTCGCGGATCGCGCTTTCGGGAGCGACAGGTTGACCAGGAGTCAGGGCTCGCTTCCAACGGGCTTCCATCGCCCTTCTTACAGCAGAGCTGGCCCTCAACTAGGCATAACCCAACCACGCTGTTTGCAGGCATTTCCCCCCAGTGGGCGATCCAGGACTCGAACCTGGGACCTCTTCCTTATCAGAGAAGCGCTCTAACCGACTGAGCTAATCGCCCGGCTGGAGCCAGATTCTAACCCGGCCCCGGAGCGGGCACGGCGACCGGTATATGCAACCCGCAGGTTGCCGATTCCGCGGAATCGCCCCGTTTGCGCGTGGGCGTCAGCCCGCAACCGCGCGGACGCGGAGCCGGCGGGCGACGTCGAGCGCGTCGTCGAGGGACTCGAAGCTGATCTGTACTCGGTAGCCGGCGGCCTTGGCGGGGCTGACGTCGACATCGCGGCCGAGGGCGGCGGTGAGGGCGTCGGTGATCAGCTCGATTGCCGCGGCCTGGTCGGGATGGAGCGCCGGCCTGGCCCGCCTGCGGCGGGCGCGACCAGGCACGGTGGCGGCGGCCCGGGCGCGCGACTCGAGCTCGCGGACCGACCAACGGTTGCGGGCCGCGTCCCGAGCCAGCGAGCGGCGCATGGCGTGGTCGTCGGCGAGCAGGAGGGCCCGGCCATGACCTTCGGTCAGGTCTCGGCGTTCGATCAGCTCGAGTGCCTCGTCGGGCAGGTCGAGCAGGCGGATCAGGTTGGACACGGCGACGCGGGTGCGGCCGACCCGGAGGCCGACCTCCTCACGAGTCAGCCCGAGCTCCTCGACCAGGGCGGCGCAGGCGCGGGCCTCCTCGACCGGGTTGAGGTCCTCGCGGGCCATGTTCTCGACCAGCGCCACCTCGAGCGAGGCGGCGTTGTCGTGCCGGCGGACGATTGCCGGAATCGAGTCGAGCTCGGCCAGGCGAGAGGCCCGCCAGCGGCGCTCGCCGGCGACCAGCTCGTATCGCCCGCTCGGCAGCGGGCGCACGAGCACCGGCTGGAGCACGCCCTGGGCGCGGATCGAGCCGGCCAGCGCGAGCAGCGAGTCCTCGTCGAAGGCGCGGCGGGGCTGGTTGGGACTGGGGTCGATCATGTCGACCGGGATCGGGCGCAGCTCCTGGAGCTCGTCCCGCGGCGCCACGGACAGGATGGCGGCCAGGCCTCGGCCCATTCCCTGCGGTCGGTCAGCCACGCGCAGCCACCTCCTTGGCCAGTTCGAAGTATGCGTCGGCGCCGGCACAGTGTGGATCGTGGTGAATGACCGGTTTACCGAAACTTGGTGCTTCGCCGACGCGGACGTTGCGGGGGATGACGGTGTCGAACACGAGCTCGGGGAAGTGCTCGCGGACCTCGCGCTCGACGTCCTGGGCGAGCCGGGTGCGGCCGTCGTGCATGGTCAACAGCATCCCGGCCACAGTAAGCCATGGATTGAGCTCGCGCTGGACGAGCGACAGCGTGTCGAGCAAGCCGGCCAGGCCTTCCAGCGCGAAGTACTCCGCCTGGACCGGGACGATCACCCGGTCGGCGGCTACGAGCGCGTTCACGGTCAGGGGACCGAGGGACGGCGGGCAGTCGAGCAGGATGAACGCGTAGCGCTCCCGGACTCCGGTCAGCGCCTCGCGCAGGCGAGTCTCCGAGCCGGCGAGCCGGGGGAGCTCGACATTGGCCCCGGCCAGATCGGGCCCGGCTGGAACCAGCGACAGGCGCTCGATCCCGGTTGGCTGGACCGTCTCCTCGAGGCGGGTCGAGCCGACAAGCACGTCGTAGATGGTCTCGGGCTCGTTCTTGCCGATACCGAGGCCGATCGTCGCGTTGGCCTGGGGGTCGATGTCGACGAGCAGGGCGTCGTAACCGGCCTCGGCGACGCAGGCCGCCAGGTTGACCGCGGTGGTCGTCTTGCCCACCCCGCCCTTCTGGTTGGCGATTGCGTACACGGTCCCCATGCTGCCCGGACGCTAGCGCCGGGGGCGGTCAGATCGACCGTCTGCACTCCGAACGCAAGCGGCATTGCAGAAACGGCGTCACCGAGCGCCCAGCGGGCGCTTGAGCGCAATCCCGGGACGGCGGGGAAACCCTGAAGGTGTCGGCGTAACCTTCGACATGAGGTGTAGGTGACGGCTCTGGGCCGCCGGATAGGGCTTCACCGGGACGATCTGGCCCGGTTTCAGTCCGAGTTCGGCGGCAGCGCGAGCAGCGGTTGCCTCAGCCCCGGAATCTCGCCGGCCTCGCCACGCGACAAGCGTCCCACCGACGATGAGCAGCGGCGCTGCGTACTCCACCACGACCTCGAGCGGTCCGAGGGCCCGCGCCGTCACCACATCGAAGGAGCCAAGGCCCTCCGGCCAGGACTCGGCTCGGGCATGGACCACACGGGCATTGCCAACGCCACAGCGCTCGATCGCCCGCTCCAGGAACGCGCACTTGCGCGCGGCGCTCTCGACGAGCGTTACCCGGGCGGCCGGGAGGGCGATGGCGAGGGGTAGGCCGGGGACACCGGCACCGCTCCCCAGGTCGGCGATACATCGCGCGGCCCGCACCGGCTCGAGTTCGAGGGCGACCAGCGAGTCGGCCAGGTGATCGTTGATGACCTTCCGCGGATCTCGGACGGCGGTGGGCGCGAGCGGGTCGTCCATCAGCAGGCGATGGAGCTCCCGTAGCTGGTCGGTCGCCGCCTCGGACAGACCGAAGCGTCCCGCCAGCGCGACGAGAGCGTCGGCGACGCTATCCAAGCCGCTCCAGACGGTCGCGCTCGCGGGCGATGTAGGCGGCGTACCGCTCGCACATCTCGGCGAGCCGCTCGGCCGCGGGACCGTCCAGCCCGCTGTGCAGCCTGGCCTCCAGCAGCGGTAGCAAGTCGCGCACCAGGGTGGTCCCCCGGGCCATCCACTGGTAGTAGGAGCGGCCGCCGTGGTGATAGGGCCCGTACAGCCGGGCCTCGGGGAAGCGCTCCATCAACCAGGCGAACAGCGCCTCGTGCCTGGTGTGCATCCGCATCGTCACCTGCGGCTGCTTCCCATCGCCTCCGAACGACGCTCCCGCGATCAGGACGCCAATTACGACCCCTTCGTCGAAGTCCGAGAGCTCGCTCACCCGCGGAGTTCTAACACCGACGGCGGTTGTTTCACCGGGGAGAAAGACGTGAAACAAAGTCGTGACAAAGTCGGCGCTCGCACGGCCGGTCCGAAAAGGGGTGTGATGGAAATTCCGGCATATTGGCGGAAGATCCAGCACGCCCGGGCGGGGACCCGGGCTCAGTGCACGAGCGGCGCCACCACGAGCCGGCGATCGGGCTCTTCGCCCTCGCTGTACGTCTCGACGTCGTGGCGGGTCTTCAGATGCTCGTGGACTACCTTGCGCTCGAGCGCGGTCATCGCCTCCAACCTGACCGACCGGCGGTCGCGGACGGCAGCCTCGGCCGCCTGGTCCGCAGCGGCCCGGAGGGCCACCGCCCGGCGTTCGCGGTAGCCGGCGGCATCGACCACGACCCGCTTGCGGTTCGTGGTGCCATGTCCGGCGATCCGGTAGGCGATGTGCTGGATCGCGTCGATCATCTGACCGTGGCGGCCGATGATCAGCCCGAGGTCCTCGCCCTCCAGTTGCGCCCGCACCTCGTCGGCGTCCTCCTCGACGTGGATGCTGGCGTCCACCCCGATGGCGTCGACGATGCGCTCGAGCAGCTCGTGAACGCGCGAACCCGCGACGTCGATCTCGGCAGCCATACGCCTCGCTATCTCCTTCGTCCGGAGCGCTTCTTCTTTTTCCGCGGTGGCGGGGGCGGCTTGGCGCCCGGCCGGCGGCTTCCCCCGCTGCCGGCGCCGACGGCCGCGGGCTCAGGCTCAGGCTTCAAGCGGCCACGCAAGAGGCCACCGATGCCGCCGGATCCGTTCGGTGCCGAATCTGATGATCCGCCGCCGTTCGGACCGCTGGGGCCACCTCCACCGCCAGGCCCACCTCCTCCATCTCCGTCCCCTGGCCCAGCGACCGGGGGCGTGGGGGGCCCGATCATCCTCCGGACCGCGTACTGCTGCCCCATCGTCCAGAGGTTGGTCGTGATCCAGTAGACAAGCAGTCCGGCCGGGAATCTGATCACGACGACTACGAAGAACAGCGGCAGCAGCAGCATCATCTTGCGCTGCGTCGGGTCCATCATCGGACTCGACATCATCAGGCTCGAGGCGAGCTGCGAGCCGACGTACAGGACGAGCAGGACGACCAGGACGACGCCGGTCGCGTTGGTGGTCAGGTCAGGAATGAACAGGAAGCCCGCCCCGCCGTGCGGACCGCATGGCGTGGTGTGCGCCTGGGCGGCCTTGAGCGAGACGCCGTGGAGAGTCGCGTAGTGCTGCTGAAAGGCCTCCTGGATCTGCGGGCAGATGTTCTTCCGCAGGTCCTGGCGCAACATGTAGAAGAGCGAGATGAAGACCGGCAGCTGGGCGACCAGCGGAAGGCAGGAGCCGAGCGGATTGATCTCGTTCTCCTTGTAGAACTTCATCATCTCCTGCTGCTGGCGCTGCTTGTCGTCCTTGTACCTGGCCTGAAGCGCCTTGAGCTGAGGCTGCATCCGCTGCATCTTCTGCATGGAGTGGAACTGCTTGACGGTCAGCGGCACGAGGATCGCGCGCATGACGACGGTGAGCAGCACAATGGACCAGCCCCAGGAGATCCCCACGCTGTTGTGGAAGAACTTGAGGACCGCCTCGAAGATGTCGATCAGCGGCTGGAAGATGTTGGCTGAGACGAACATGATCAGGCGCTGGGAACCGGAGCGCGGGGCTTGAACAGCCGTTGGTCCTCGACGGGGTCAAATCCCCCGTGACTCCAGGGGTTGCACCTGAGCAGCCGCCAGCCGGCCAGGACAAGCCCTCTGAGTATGCCGAATCTGCCAATCGCCTGCGCGGCATATTCCGAGCACGAGGGGTAGTACTTGCAGCGCTGTCCGACCAGCGGCGAGAGCAGCCGCTGGTATAACCGGATCGGCAGAACGGCCAGCCACCGGAGCGGATTCATGACCGGGAACCCGACCCGTCGGCGACCCGCTCGAGCAACTGGCTGAGCGCACGCCGGATCCCGTCGAGACCCTCACGTTCCGCTAGAGCGTTGGCTTCGTGACGGGCGACCACGACCGCGTCGGTGCCCGCGGGCAGCCGGCTGCCTTCGAGATCGAACGCCTCGCGCAGGAGTCGCTTCACGCGGTTGCGCTGGACGGCGCCGCCGACCTTCCGGGACACCGACAGCCCGAGCCGGGGGCCGACGACGTCTCCGCCCTCACCCCGCGGGAAGACGTAGAGCACGAGTTCGCGGCCGGCGTGCGAGCGGCCCTGGCGGAACACTCGGTCGAAGTCGGCGCTGCGCGACAGTCGCACCCGCCCGGCCCGCGGACGAGCCCCCGGGACGCCCACCATCACACCGTCAGGCGCTTGCGACCCTTGGTGCGGCGACGCTTGAGCGTGAGTCGGCCGGCGCGGGTGCGCATGCGGGTACGAAACCCGTGTGTACGGGCGCGCTTGCGCTTCTTGGGCTGATAGGTGCGTTTCATGGCTCACGAGCCCAGAACGGGATCGAAGTGAGTATACGCAGGGCCGATTCCGGCACATCGGGGTGCGGATTTTGGGCCGGTTACGCTTTTTCCCGCGCTTTGCGCCAGAGCCCCACCGGAGCGGCGATCCGGCTCGGGCCCCGCTGGTATATTCGCCGCCCCGGGCGCGCTGGTTTCCGCCCTCCCTCGCCCATCACATCGCCTCGTCCCCAAGAGGGGTTGCTTGTCGCTGTCCGCCCATGCTGAGCCCACCGCTGCCTGGCGCGAGCTCCGAGCGGAGCTCCGACAGGTGGTAGGCGAGTCGACCTTTGAGATCTGGCTCGAGCCGCTCGAGTTCATGGGAATCCGGGACGGCAAGCTCCTGATCGACGCGCCCAAAGCCACTCGGGCGTGGCTGACCAAGCGCTTCGGGCGTGTGCTCCAGACGTGCGCCAGGCACGCCTTCGGGCCCGACGTCGAGGTCGAGCTCGCGGGTCCCCGAGGCGAGCACGCCTCCGCACCCGCCACAGCTTCCGAAACGTCGCTGAACCTCGACGCCGAGGCGCTGAACCCTCGCTACAGCTTCGACCAGTTCATCATCGGAGACGGAAACCGGCTGGCCCACGCCGCGTCGCTGGCCGTCGCCGAGCACCCGGGTCAGGCGTACAACCCGCTGTTCGTCCACGCGCCGCCGGGTCTCGGCAAGACGCACCTGCTGCACGCGATCGGCAACTACGTCAACGCGTTCGGCGGCGGGGCACGAGTCCGCTACACGACAGTCGAGGCGTTCACCAACCAGTTCATCCGCGCTCTGGGTTCCCGCTCGCTCGACCGCTTCAAGCAGGCGTATCGGGATGTCGACGTGCTGCTGATCGATGACGTGCAGTTTCTGGCCAGCAAGGCCAAGACCGAGGAGGAGTTCTTCCACACCTTCAACGCGGTCTATGAGACCGGCCGGCAACTCGTGCTCACCTGCGACCGCCTTCCCCGCCAGCTCATATCGGTCGAGGAGCGGCTCAGGGAGCGATTCGAGTCGGGTCTCGTGGCGACCATGAAGCCCCCGGACTTCCCGACTCGCGTCGCCATCCTGCGCAAGCGTGCCGTCCTCGATCGCGTCCGGATCGAGGACCAGACGGTGCTCGAGTTGATCGCCCAGCGAGTCACCGACAACGTCCGAGCACTCGAGGGTGCGCTGATCCGCGTGGTCGCGTACCACTCGCTGACGCAGCTCCCGATCGACGTGCGCCTGGCCGAGGCCGTACTCGACGAGATCCACCCCCGACCCACCCACAAGGCCACGTCGATCGATGACATCCAGAAAGCGGTAGCCGAGCACTACGGCGTGACCGTGGCCGAGCTCAAGTCGCCCGGGCGGGCGGCACGTCTGAGCTGGCCCCGCCAGCTCGCCATCCACCTCGCCCGCGAGCTGACCGGTGCGCCTCTACAGGCGATCGGTGAGGCGTTCGGCGGCCGCAACCACGCCACCGTACTCCACGCCTGTAAGCGTGTGGAGGAGCGTGTTGGCAACGATCCACAAGCTGTTCACGACCTCGAGGAACTGGCCGCAACCCTCTCGAGCCACTCGTGACGACCGCACCGGTTGACAAACTTGCCTGTTCCCCGCATACGCCAACAACCCCGCTCGATGCGGCCAAACGAGCGGTTTTCAACATCATTGACGACCCTATGACTTCTACATCTCATCCGAGGTATTCATCGTGAAGATCTCCCTGGAGCGCGAGGCCCTGCTCCGACAACTTCAGACTGTGAGCCGAGTGGCATCCACGCGCAGCGCGATCCAGGCGCTCTCCGGGGTCCAGCTCGCCGCATCCGGAACCGGGTGCGAACTACAAGCCACCGACATGGACGTTGGCCTCCGGGTGCCCGTCGAGGCCGAGGTGATCCGCGAGGGCGTCGTCGTACTCCCCGCCCGCCTCTTGCTCGACGTCGTCAGGCTCCTCCCGGCGCCCGAGGTCTCGCTCGAACTCCGAGCGCAAGAGCAGGACGTCGAGCTCGTCTCCGGCAACGCCACCTTCCACATCCGGACGCTCCGCGCCGAGGACTTCCCGCCGTTCCCCGAGCCGGAACCAGACTCGGCGGTCGAGTTGCCTGTGGAGGCGTTCGTGTCGACCGCGCTCAAGGTGGCCAACTCCGCCTCGCGCGACGAGACGCGGCCCGTCCTGACCGGCATCCTCGTGTCGGCGTCGGACAAGGAGCTGCGCATGGTCGCCACCGACTCTTACCGCCTGAGCGTCAAAGAGACGGTCCTCGAAACCGCGCTGCCGTCCGGCTTCGAGGTCAACGTGCCGGCGCGCGCTCTTCAAGAGCTGGCGCGAGTGGCCGGGCACGCCGACCAGGAGCAGCTGCGGATCAGCGTGCGCCAGAACCAGATCCTGTTCGAGCTCGACGGGGTGATCCTGTCCTCGCGCCTGATCGACGGACAGTTCCCAAATTACCGCCAGCTCCTGCCCGAGACGTTCGAGCACGAGCTTCGGATCGCGGGTTCCGAACTGACCGAGGTGGTGCGTCGGATCAGCCTGCTGGCCCAGAAGAACGCCCCGCTGCGGCTCTCGTTCCAACCGGGCGAGCTGACCATCTCGGCGCAGACGCCGGACATCGGGGAGGCGCTAGAGGCGATGCCGGTCTCCTTCCAGGGCGAGCCGCTCGAGATCGGCTTCAACCCCGAGTTCCTGCGGGCCGGGCTGGAGGCGATCGAGGAGGGCGACGTGGTCGTGAAGCTGATCAGCCCGCTGCGTCCCGGGCTGATCGAGTCCGGCGACGAGAGTCGGTTCCGCTATCTGATCATGCCGATCCGCCTCAACGTCTGAACCCGGTGCCATGCAGGTCCTCAACCTGAGCCTGCGCGACTTCCGCTGCTACGAGGAGGCCCGGGTCGAGCTGGGCGAGGCCCTGACCGTGGTCACCGGGCCGAACGGCGCCGGCAAGACCAACCTGCTCGAGGGGCTCTACTTCGCCTGCACCGGGCGATCCTGCCGGACCAACAACGAGCGCGAGGTGATCCGGTTCGGTGCCGGCACCGCCCGCGCGGTGCTGAGCGGCCAGGCCGAGGATGGCCTGCACGAGCTGTCGGTCGGCTTCACCGCCGGGCAGCCCAAGGTGATGCGGGCCGACGGCGCGACCGTCGAGCGGCTCCTGGACCTCAGCACCCGCCCCCTGGTCAGCGTGTTCCTGCCCGACCGCCTGGAGCTGATCAAGGGTGCCCCGGCGGTCCGTCGTGCCCACCTCGACCAGTTCGTGGCCGCCCTCTGGCCGGCCCGGTCGGCGACCCGTCGGCTCTACGGACAGGCTCTGGCCCAGAGAAACGCGCTGATCGCCCGCATCCGATCCGGCCGTGGCAGCCGAACCTCACTGCAGAGCTGGGATGCTCAGCTGGCCCGTCACGGCCTGGCGCTGATGGCCGACCGAGCGAGCGCCGTCGAGCTGATCGCCGACTCATTCCAGCGCCTGGGCCAGGAGCTCGGACTGAAAGGTCTCCCAACCGTTTCCTACCGGCCCCGATCGAAAGCCACCGACGCCGATCAGCTCGTCGCCGAGCTGGCCGAGCGCTTCGAGCTCGACCTGGAGCGAGGCTTCACCGGCCACGGCCCACACCGGGACGACCTGGCCACCGAGCACGACGGGCACGACCTGCGCGCCTACGGCTCGCAGGGCCAGCAGCGGCTTGCCTTGCTGGCGCTGCTGCTGGCCGAGCGCGAGGCGATCGCCGCCCACCGTCCGGCCGCGCCGATGATGCTGCTCGACGACGTGATGTCCGAGCTCGATCACGATCGACGCCAGGCCCTGGTCGAGCTCCTTCGCGCGAGCCCTGGGCAGTCGGTGATCACGACCACCGACCTCGAGCACGTGCCCGGCGCCACCGACCCCGACATCACCCACCTGGCCGTGGCCGACGGACGGCTGCTGGCGACGGCAGGAATGTGACGCCCCGATGACGGCCTACCGGCGCAGCCCCCGGCCCATGGCTTTGGCCCTCGATCACATCCGCGACGAACTCGCGCCGGAAAGCCTCCTGACCGACGTGCAGCGCGCCTGGCGAGCCGCGGTCGGCCCGAGCATCGCCGAGGAGGCCCAGCCGACCGCCGAACGCGGCGGCGTGGTGACCGTGTCGTGCTCGGCCTCGGTGTGGGCGCAGGAGCTCGATCTGATGGCCCCGGCGATCCTCGAGCGCCTCAACCGGATGCTCGACTCCGGGCATGTGGCCCGGCTTCGCTGCGTCGCGCTCCCCTCCCGGTACTGACGAGAGGAGGGGCAGAAAAAGTCAGGCCGGCGGCAGGGATGCAGCCCCGCCGCCGGCCTTTCTTCGTTCGATCCCCCAACCGAAGCGTGTTCAGTGCTAGTTCAGCGCGATGGTGTTCCAGGTGGCCAGGTTCCAGGTCCCCAGGCTCGAGTTCACCGTGCCGCCGCCCGTCGCCGCGCAGGTCTTGCAGGCGTAGCTCTGACCGGCAAACCCGGCGCGCAGGGCTCCGTTGGCCCGGCTCCAGGTGGCCAGGCTCCACGTGCCGAGCGTCAGGTTCACGCTGCCATGGGCCCCGGTCAGGAGGCTGCTCAGCGTCAGGCCCTGGTCCGCGGCGGGCGGATTCCAGTTCAGGACTGCCCTGACGGCGTTCGGCTCCTGGAGCGACGAGTTGTCGGTCACCGCGGCGCTGGTCAGGTCGCCCTTGACCTGGTCGGGCGTCCAGCGCGGGTGGACCTGGAGCAGGTCGGCCGCGAGCCCGGCGATCATCGGCGCGGCCATCGAGGTACCGCTGGTCTGGATGTACTGGCCGCCACCGACCAGGCAGCCGCAGCTGCTGTCGGCAAAGCTGCTGTTCGGCGCGAGCACCGACACGATGTGGGCGCCCGGCGCGTATACGTCCGGCTTCTGGACGCCGTCCTGCGTGGTGCCCCGGCTCGACCACGAAGCGGCGGTGTCGTCGCTCGGATTGGCCGTGCCGTTCTCGTCCAGGCCGCCCACCGTGATCACGTACGGGTCGTTGGCGGGTGAGTACTGGACCGCGTCGGAGGCGCCGCCGCGGTTGCCGGCGGCGACCACGACCACGATCCCGTGCAGCCAGGTCGCCTCGACGGCGGCGTCCAGCGGATCGGTCTTGTAGGACTGCGGCGTGGAGGCATCCAGCGACAGATTCAGGACGCGGATGTTGTACTGCTGCTGGTGCTGGACGGCGAACTGCAGCCCGTAGATGACATCGAGGACCGTGGTCGCGCCGGTCTCGTCGGCGACCTTGATCGACACCAGGTTGGCATTGGGCGCCACGCCGACGTACTGACCGCGCAGCGGGTCGGTCCCGGCGCGGTTGTTTCCGTTGCCGGCGATGATCCCGGCGACGTCGGTCCCGTGGCCGTAGCCATCGCTCGCGGTGGTGGCATGGGAATTGTCGACCGCGCTGACAATCACGCGGGAGTGATTTCCATCCGCCGAGTCGAAGTCAGAGAGTGAGCCATCGATGCCGGTGTCGATCACCGCGACGCCGACGCCGGTGCCGGTGACACCGAACTTCCACAGCGGGGTCACACCAAGGGTCTGGTCATAGGTGGTCTGCAGCTGATCACCGGAGACGCTCTGACTGCCGGGCACCATCGGAAGGTGAGCGCCGGCGGGAAGGCTCTGGGGGGTGACAGTGGTGTTCAGTGACACCGCGTGCACGTCCGCGTTGGCGGCCAGGGCGCGAGCCTGGGCGGCGGTGGACTGGACGGCCAGCCCGTGGATAATCGGCAGGTTCCCGATGATCCGCCCGTGGGTGGAGGCGTCAGCCTCGGCCTTGGCCTGGCTGACCGGTGCGTTGAACTGGACGATCGCCTGCACGACGCTGCTCGGGTGGTTCTGCGCGAGCGTCGCGATGCGCGGGTCGAGCGGGGCGAACGAGCCGCCCGTGGACGCGGGTGCACTGGAGGCGCCCGGGACCACGGTCCGCAGCTGTCCAGTGGAGATCGCCAGCGCGATGCCGACGGCGAGCGCCAGGACGGCGGCGCCGGCGAGTGCGGACATCCACCGCATGCGCTCGACGATTTGGACAGAACGAGTCATTTCAGGGCAACCTCCGTGTTGCAAAACCACTTACCAGTGAATCCAACTGGCGGCTGGGCTATCTCGCGTCATACGAGACCCCTGGCTTTGCGCCCCCGTCTCGCGACGGGTTTGCCCTGAGTCAGTCCTTGTTGCGGGGTTCATCGGCCACCCGGCGTCCGAACCTGAGAGTGACTAGACGTATGTATGAGGATTAAGCGGCTGGGCGCAGCGCCAGCTCGGCCCGCACGGGCTCGGGCCGGCCGAGGTGGAAGCCCTGCCCGAGATCGCACTCGAGAACGACCAGCGCGTCAACCTGCTCCTGCGTCTCGATGCCCTCGGCGATCACGGTGACGCCGAGCGTGCGCGCGAGCTCGATGATCATGCGCACGAACGACGCCTCACGTCCGCCACGAGCCAGGCCATCGACGAACGACTTGGCGATCTTGAGCATGTCGAACGGCAGGGTGTGCAGGTAGCTGAGCGACGAGTAGCCGGTGCCGAAGTCATCCAGGGCGAAGCGCACGCCGAGCGCCCGCAGCTCGCCGATGGCGTTCGAGACGCGCTGTGAGTCGTCGAGCAGGACGGTCTCGGTGATTTCGAACACCAGGCTGCGAGGATCGACCTCGGCCTCGGCGAGGGTTCGCTGGACGCGCCCGACCAGCTCGGGATCGCGCAGCTCGACCGCGGAAAGATTCACGTGCACCGACACGTCGGTCTTGTCCGAGGGGTCGGCCGCGCGGCGCGCCTCCCACCGGCAGGCCTGCTGACAGGCTTCCTCGAGCACGTACTGACCGAGCGACAGGATCAGCCCGGTCTCCTCGGCCAGCGGGACGAACTCCGACGGCCCGACCAGGCCGCGGCGGGGATGCTCCCAGCGCACCAACGCCTCCTCGGCGACCAGCCGGCCGGTGTCGAGGTCGACGATCGGCTGGAAGTACAGCGTCAGCTGGTCGCGCTCGATGGCCAGGCGCAGCTCCTCCTTGAGCCCGTGGCGCTCGAGCACGGCGGCGCCCATGCTGGGGTGGAACACCTGGAAGTGGCCCTTGCCCGACGTCTTGGCCTTGTACATGGCCACATCCGCGTCGCGGATCATCTCCTCGGCCGAGAAGCTGCTGCCGTCGCTGGGGGCGATGCCCACGCTGACGTACACGGCCACGCTCTCCGAACCCACCCCGACCGGGAGGACGAACGCCTCCATGATCCGCCGCGCCACCTTGACCGCGGCGGCCTCGGCGTCGTGGGGGTCCTCGACCATGACGGCGAACTCGTCGCCGCCCAGGCGGGCCACCAGGTCCTCGGGGCGCAGGCAGGAGCGCAGCCGCGAGGCGACGGAGACGAGCAGCTCGTCGCCGGCGGCGTGGCCGAGGCTGTCGTTGATCGTCTTGAAGTCGTCGAGGTCGATGAACAGCACGGCCACCTCGCCGCGGCGCGCGGCGATCGCCTCCCGAACCTTGTCGGTGAACAACGCGCGGTTGGCCAGGCTGGTCAGCGGATCGTGGTAGGCCTGGTGGTGGAGCTGCTCCTGGAGCACGCTGAGCTGCGTGACCGCCTGCTCGAGGCGGTCGTACTGCAGTGCGACGCTGGCATTGCCGGCCAGGGTGTCGAGCAGGCGCAGGTCCTCGCGGTCGAACGAACGGACAACGCCGAAGCGGTTGGCCAGCATGATCGCGCCGATCACCCGCTCCTCGCCGGGCAGTGGCGCGACCATGGCGTGCGTCACGCCGCGGGCTTCGAGGTAGCGCTGCAGGCGCCCGCCGCCGAACGGCGTGTCGAGGGTGATCGCGCCGCCGCTGCGCTCGAGCAGGTCGCGCATCTCGTCGGCCACCTCGGAGTCGACCGGCTCCATCAGCTCGCGGTAGCTCCCCGGCCCGAGCAACGTGCGCAGCGAAGGATTCTCCTCGGAGCCGAACAGGATGATCTCGGCCAGCTCGGCCCGGAACGCCTCCAGCGAGCGCACCAGCAGTCCCTCCAGCGCGTGGGCGATCTCCCGTGAGCGGGCGAGGGTGCGGTTGGCCTCATACAAGAACTCCAGGCGCTGGTGGCGCTCGCGCTCGGACAGGTATGCGCGGTAGGCCGCGAACAGGGTCACCGACGGCACCAGGAGCAGCGGCAGTGCGTGCACGTCGGTTGCGGTGATCACCGCGCCGCACAGCCCCAGGCTCGCGTTGCTCGTGGTCACGACCAGGTCCATGCCCAGCATGCGCGCCAGCGTGGCCAGCTTGACCAGGCCTTCGGACAGCGAAATCGCCGCGGCGATCAGCGAGGAGGCGACGATCGAGGAGGCCTGGGTGGCGATCAGCGCCGAGACCCAGGTGCGCGTGTCGACCTGGCCGGGGCCCAGCGTGAGGACGTGCACGATCAGGATCGCGACGCACGTATGGACCGCCAGCTGGCCGATGTTGAACACCAGCTTGACCGGCGGCAGGCGCCGGTCGAACAGCAGGACCAGGCCACAACCGAGCAGACATCCGAGGACGAACGACTCGGCGCTGCAAAAGATCACCCCGAACACGAGCGGAATGTCTCCGAGCGAGAACGAGTGGGCCCCGCGACGGAAGTGCAGATGGACCACGCACCGCTCGGCGATGGCGAAGGCGACCACGATCGCCCACCACGGGAGGTGCGGATGGGCCAGCGGCCGAAGGCCGTGAACCGGCCCGAGGTAAAGCGCCACGGCGGTGGCGATCAGCGCGACGTTCAGTCCCCAGACCGGATGGAACCCGCGCGCAGGCGGGAGCATCCGCCCCAGGCGAGCAGGCGATTTGGGCTTGGGTTCGGTGGCGGTCTGCGCGGTCATGCAGCGAGCGCCGGCGGTCGTGTCGCCGGCGAGCCCTTTGCCCCAACATCGGCTCGCGCCGGAAAAAGGTTGAGCCCATCCGCCGGTTTGCGGTGGGCGTGGGCGCAGTAAAAGTCACGCCTGTACGCGCGGGCGCGCGAAGCGACCCGCCCAGGCCGGTTGCGCCACCTCCGAAACGCACCTGACACGGCTCTGCAAATCCTTCCCGTTTTGCGAGGTTTGCAGGGAAAATGCCCGGCGCGAATACGGGGTTTCGACGGCCTCCTGTGCTATCCTTGGGGGCACAATCTTTGACGCCCCGGGGCGCGCGCCAGGTTGCGCGGAACCGGGGCGTCTCGATGTCATCGGAGGATCGTGGCAACAGACGATGGCGCCACCGCGCGCCCAAACAATCAAGGTAGTTATGACGCCCAGGACATCACGGTCCTGGAGGGACTCGAAGCGGTACGCCGGCGGCCGGGCATGTACATCGGCTCGACCGGGTTGCGCGGGCTGCACCACCTCGTCTACGAGGTCGTCGACAACTCCGTCGATGAGGCTCTGGCGGGCCGGTGTGATCGCGTCGAGATCACGATCCACCCCGACAACTCCGTAACCGTCGTCGACAACGGCGCAGGCATCCCGGTGGGCATCATGGAGAAGGAGCAACGACCGGCGGTCGAGGTCGTGCTCACCGTGCTGCACGCCGGCGGCAAGTTCGGCGAAGGCGGTGGCTACAAGGTCTCCGGCGGCCTGCACGGCGTCGGGGTGTCGGTCGTCAACGCGTTGTCCGAGCGCCTGGATGTGGAGATCCGCCGCGACGGCTTCGCCTGGACCCAGTCCTACGAGCGCGGCCAGCCGCTCGGCGACCTGAAGAAGGGTGAGCCGACCAAGGAGACCGGGACCACGATCACCTTTCTGCCCGACGCCGACATCTTCGAGTCGCTCGACCTCGACTTCACCACGCTCGAGGAGCGCATGCGCGACACCGCCTTCCTCACCGCCGGCCTGCGCATCGCGCTGATCGACAAGCGCGGCGAGGGGCACAAGGCCGAGTTCCACTACGAGGGCGGGATCGTCGACTTCGTCAAGTACCTGAACCGCAATAAGGACCCGCTGACCAACAAGGTCGTGTCGTTCGAGGGCGAGTCGGGCGAGGGCGCCCTCGAGGTCGCCATGCAGTGG
Source organism: uncultured Solirubrobacterales bacterium (assembly GCA_963834675.1). Classification (GTDB taxonomy): domain Bacteria; phylum Actinomycetota; class Thermoleophilia; order Solirubrobacterales; family Solirubrobacteraceae; genus Palsa-465. The sequence continues at coordinate 794,748 of CAWICS010000001.1, read as the reverse complement.
AACAGCTCCTACCAGGAGTCGGTGTTCTCGTTCGCCAACAACATCAACACGATCGAGGGCGGATCGCATCTGAGCGGCTTCCGCTCGGCGCTGACCAGCGCGCTCAACAAGTACGCGCGCGACAAGGGCGAGCTCAAGGAGAAGGACGAGAACCTCACCGGCGAGGACGTTCGCGAGGGACTCACCGCGGTCATCTCGGCCAAGCTGACCGACCCCCAGTTCGAGGGCCAGACCAAGACCAAGCTGGGCAATCCCGGCATGCAGAGCTTCGTGCAGTCGATCGTCTACGCCCGGCTTTCCGAGTTCCTGGAGGAAAACCCGCAGGATGCCCGGAGGGTGATCCGCAAGAGCGTCGACGCCGCGCGGGCGCGGGCCGCCGCGCGCAAGGCGCGCGACCTCACCCGCCGCAAGTCCGCCCTGGAGAACTCGGCGCTGCCCGGCAAGCTGGCCGACTGCTCGGTCAAGGATCCGTCGCTAGCCGAGCTGTTCATCGTCGAGGGCGACTCGGCCGGCGGCTCCGCAGTCAGCGCGCGCGACCGCAGCACCCAGGCCATCCTGCCGTTGCGGGGCAAGATCCTCAACGTCGAGAAGAGCCGGATCGACAAGGTCCTCCAGAACCAGGAGATCCAGGCGCTGATCACCGCGATCGGCACCGGCGTGCGCGACGAGTTCGACATCGCCAAGGCGCGTTACCACAAGATCGTGCTGCTCACCGACGCCGACGTCGACGGCGCGCACATCCGCACGCTCGCCCTGACGCTGCTGTTCCGCGAGATGCAACCGCTGATCGAGGCCGGCTATGTGTACATCGCCAAGCCGCCTCTCTACCGCCTGACCAAGGGTCAGAGGCACCGCTACATCGAGCGCGAGTCAGAGCTCGAGGACATCCTGCTCGGCGACAAGTTCGAGAAGATCGACGTGTTCGATCGATACAACAAGCAGCTCAAGCTGACCGACACGCGCTGGAAGCGCTTCAACCGGCTGCTCAAGCAGTACGACGGGTGGGCCTCCGCGTTGCGCGCGGCGCACGGACACGGCGTGATCAACTTCCTCCAACAGGCGAGGCTGCTCGAGGAGCAGATCACCGACGTCGAGGCGCTTCTGCGCCACATCGCCAAGGACGGCCAGAACGGCGAGTCCCACCGGGCGGAGCTGCTCTCCGAGGACGAGCACGACGTTGTGATCCGGACCGTCGAGGCCAAGACCGGCCTGGCCGCCACGCATCACATCCCCCGCGCCACGCTTGAGGCCGAGGAGTACCACAAGCTCGCCGAGGTGCACTCGGAGCTCGTCGCGCTCGTCGGTACGCCACCGTTCCACGTCCAGCTAGGCGAGCACTCGAAGGACGCTGCCACATTCGACGAGCTGCGCGAAGCCGTATTGCTCATCGCGCAGCGCGGCATCGAGTACTACCGCTTCAAGGGCCTCGGCGAGATGGACGCGCACGAGCTGCGCGAGACCACGATGGATCCCGCCAGCCGGACCCTGGTTCAGGTCACGATGGAGGACGCGGCGTCCGCCGACCTCGTGTTCTCGATGCTGATGGGCGACCAGGTCGAGCCGCGGCGGGCGTTCATCGAGGAGAACGCCCGGCTCGTGTCAAACCTCGATGTGTAGGAGGTAGGCAATGGCATCGATCGACACCATCGGCGGCGGCAACATCGAGCCTCGCGGGCTCGAGGAGGAGATGCGCTCGGCGTATCTCGACTACGCCATGTCGGTAATCGTCGGGCGTGCGCTGCCCGACGTCCGCGACGGTCTGAAGCCCGTGCACCGCCGCATCCTCTACGCGATGAACGAGCTGGGCCTGCGCCCGCCCCGTAGGCACGTGAAGTGCGCGACGATCGTCGGCGAGGTCATGGGGAAGTACCACCCGCACGGCGACTCCGCCATCTACGACACGCTCGCGCGGATGGCGCAGGACTTCTCGATGCGCTATCCGCTCGTCGACGGGCACGGGAACTTCGGCAACATCGACGGCTGGGGCGCCGCGGCGATGCGCTACACCGAGGCCCGACTCGACCCGCTGGCCACCGAGATGCTGCGCGACATCGACCAGGACACGGTCGACTTCGAGCCGAACTTCGACGGCTCGAGGCAGCAGCCGGTCGTATTGCCCTCTCGCTTCCCGAACCTCCTGGTCAACGGTGGCGCCGGGATCGCGGTCGGCATGGCTACCAACATCCCGCCGCACAACCTGCGCGAGGTGGTGGCCGCCACGCTTGCCTACATCGACGATCCCGAGATCCAGATCGAGGGCCTGATGAAGCACATCAAGGGCCCCGACTTCCCGACCGCCGGCACGATCCTTGGCCGGGAGGGGATCCGCGACGCCTACGCCACCGGTCGCGGGCGGATTCGCGTGCAGGCCAAGGCGCACATCGAGCCGATCGGCCAGGGGAAGGAGGCGATCATCGTCTCCGAGCTGCCGTTCCAGGTCCGCAAGGGCGGCGACGGGGGGCTGATCGAGAAGATCGCCACGCTGGTTCACGAGAAGAAGCTCTCCGAGATAACCGACATCCGCGACGAGTCCGACCGCAACGGCATGCGCATCGTGATCGAGCTCAAGCGCGACGCGATCCCCAAGGTCGTGCTCAACAAGCTGTTCAAGCACACGCCGATGCAGCAGACCTTCGGCGTGAACATGGTCGCGCTGGTCGACCAGGTGCCGCGCACGCTGTCGCTGCGCGAGGTGCTCGGCCACTATGTCGATCACCAGCGCGAGGTCATCATCCGCCGGACCAAGTACGAGCTGCGCCGCGCCGAGGAGCGCGCGCACGTCCTGGAGGGTCTGCTGATCGCGCTGGCCAACCTCGACGAGGTGATCGCGCTGATCCGGTCCTCGCAGACGCCGGAAGTCGCTCGCAACGGCCTGGTCGAGCGCTTCGAGCTGACCGTGGTCCAGGCCCAGGCCATCCTCCAGCTCACTCTGAGCCGCCTGACCGCGCTCGAGGCCGACAAGATCCAGCAGGAGCACAAGGACCTGGTCGAGCGGATCAAGGAGCTGCGCGAGATCCTGGGCGACGAGGGCAAGGTCAACGCGCTGATCAAGGAGGAGCTGACCGAGATCGCCGAGACCTACGGCGACGACCGGCGCACCGAGATCGTCCACGCCGAGGGCGAGATCGACATCGAGGACCTGATCGCCGATCAGCAGATGGTCATCTCGATCACCCACTCCGGCTACATCAAGTCGCTGCCGCTCTCGACCTACCGCCAGCAGCGCCGCGGCGGGGTCGGCGTGACCGGGATGGACATGAAGGACGACGACTACATCGAGCACCTGTTCGTCTCCTCGACGCACGACTACCTGTTGTTCTTCACCAACCGCGGAAAGGTCTACCGGCTGAAGGTCTACGAGCTGCCCGAGGCCTCGCGCACCGCGCGCGGCCGGGCGCTGGTCAACCTGCTCCCGCTCCGCGAGGGCGAGCGGGTTCAGTCGGTGCTCGCAACGCGCGACTTCGGCGAGGGCCGCTACCTGGTGTTCGCCAGCCGCAACGGGATGGTCAAGAAGACCGAGTTCGGTGCCTACAACACCCCGATCAAGGCCGACGGGATCATCGCGATCAACATCCGCGACGACGACGAGCTGATCGCGGTGCGACGCACGAGCGGCCACGACGACATCATCATGGTCTCCCGCTCCGGTCAGGCCGCGCGCTTCAGCGAGAGCCAGGTGCGGTCGATGGGCCGGGACACCAGCGGCGTGCGCGGGATGAACGTCTCGCAGAAGGACAACGCGGTGCTGGCCATGGACGTCGCCCGCGACGATCAGGAGCTCTTCGTGGTCACCGAGAACGGCTACGGCAAGCGCACGCCGATCTCGGACTATCCGGTCAAGGGCCGCGGCACGATGGGCGTCAAGACGATTCAGCTCACCGAGAACAAAGGAGCCCTGGCCGGCGCGCTCGTCGTGCGCGAGCACCAGGAGCTCGTGTTCATCTCCCAGGGCGGGATGGTGCAGCGCACGTCGGTGCGCGGGATCAACCGGTACGGGCGCGCATCCCAGGGTGTGAAGGTGATGAACATCCGCGACGACGACCAGGTCAGCGCGGTGGCGCTGGTGGTCGAGTCCGACGCTCCGACCGCGGCTTCGGCGGGCGAAGAGGACGACGAATAGCCGCCGCCCCGCCCCCCGCCCGGGGGGTCGTCGCCGGCCCGTCTCACCACGGCCGCTGAAATTGCTCAAGCGGCTCTCGAGTCGTACCGATAAGCGGTGAAATGGGAGCTGAGCGGCCAGAACGACTGCGCCTTGGCGGTCTGGGCGCGCTGGTCGTCCTCGCCTGGCTGGCCCTGATGGCAGCCGGCGGCTGGCTGCTGGCGAGCTCCCAGGCCAGCAGCCGCCGGGCGACGGCGAGCCGCCTCGATGCGCGGACGAAGTACGCGGCCACCTTCATCTCGAGTTACGTGCGCGATTTGCTGACCCGCGAGCGCCTGGCCGCCGGGAGCTGGCTCGCCACCGGGAACGTCGACGGCACGACGCTGCAGCGGACCTCAGCGGCCCTCGGGCTGCGCGGCGCCGTGCTGCTGGACAGCCGCGGCCGGGCGATCGTCGCCTCATCCCCCGCCGGCGGGCCGCTCGACGCACTGCTCGTCCGACGCTATGGCGGCGCGACAGTCGACGCGGGCGCAGCCTCGCGCATCTCGCTGATCGACGTCGCCAATGCACCGTTGATCACCTTCGCGCTTCGGTATCCGAGCGCATCCGGACCCCGGGTGCTGGCCGGGGCGTACCCCATGGCGGGCACCGTGATTCCGACTGCGCTGAACCAGGTGGTCACCACGCGTGGCTGGCAGGTCTTCCTGGTCGACTCGACGGGGGGCCGGCTCGCGGCCGGCCAGCCTGGTCCGCGGCCGGCTGACGCCGTGTCGTTCCAGGCCGCGGTGCCCGGCGCGCCGTGGCGCATCCTGCTCAACGATCCGCGCTCGCAGTTGTACGGCTTCCTCAACGGTCCGGGCCGCTGGATGAGCTGGCTGGCTCTGTCCGGGCTCACAGTCGCGGGCGTGGCGATCATCGTCCTCATCGCCGGGCTCATCCGTCAGCGGACCCGTCTGACCGTGCTCAACGGCGAGCTGGGGCGCCTAGCCGGAGTCGACCCGCTCACCGGCCTGCACAATCGCCGCGCGATCGAGGAGTTCCTGCACGACGCGCTGAGTGCCGCGCGCCGGCATGAGCACCCCCTGTCGCTGCTCGTCATCGACATCGATCACTTCAAGACCTTCAACGACCGCCTGGGCCACCGGACCGGAGACGCCGTGCTCGCCCACACCGCGCGAGTGCTGGAGAACGCACTGCGCGCCGAGGACGCCATCGGCCGATGGGGCGGTGAGGAGTTCCTGATCGTCCTGCCCGGCATCGACGAGCGGGGCGCCGTCGGCGCCACCCAGCGCCTCCGCTCGGCCCTCGCCGCCGATCAGTTGCCCGAAGCCATCGAGCACGGCCTCCCGGTGACCGTCACGATCGGCGTGGCCGAGTGGCAGCAGGAGGACATGACCGAGCTGATCAGCCGCGCCGACGGGGCGCTGTACGGAGGCAAGGCGGCCGGCCGTGACATCGCCAAGGTCTCGACGATCATGGCCGCCGTGACCGAGGACCCAGACTCGGTCTGAAACGACGCATCGGCCGACGGTTTGGACCCTCTCCAGCGCTGCCATCGGACACCTGTCTAGAGCGCGAGAAGACGGCTGCGCCATCCGCTAATCTCCTCTTCACCAGAGAAAGGAGGTGGTCCGACTGTCTGAAAGTCTTTGCGGGACCCTGGAGGTGTCTCGCCGCTAAGCCGGAGGCTGACCCCGCATAGCGGAGTCCCCCCGAGACACCGTCGGAGCGAGCGCCGGGAGTAGTCCCTCCGGCATTGCACAAACTCGTTTCGATGATGCCAGCCAGTGTTGTGTGAAGGGCGCCGACGTCGACGGCGCCCTTCGCACGTTCTGGGTCAAGTGGGCAGGGCGAGACCGACCAGATAGGTCGCGCCGCCGACGATCACGCCGGCCAGCGTCATCTCGAGTCCGGCGGACCACCAACTCCGAAGCGTGACCAGCGACTTGGCGGCGCCCACCAGGAAGTGCGCGACCAGTGAGACGATCGCCGCGGCGACGATGGCCACGGTCCCGGTGGTGAAGATGAACGGGATCACCGGGACGAGCGCTCCGAGCCCGGTCGAGATCCCCGCCGCGATCGCGGCCTGCGTCGGATCGCCGTGCTCGCCGGTCACGCCGAATTCCTCGGCCGACAGCGCTCGGAGCATGGCGTCCGGCTGTGTGGCCAGCTGCGCGGCCATCGAATCCGCGGTCGCCTGGTCGATGCCCTTGAGTTGGTAGAAGAGCGACAGCTCCTCCCGCTCCTCCTCGGGATGCTCGGCGATCTCCTGGCGCTCGCGTTCGACGTTGGCCGCCGCCACCTCGGCTTCGGAGCGCTCGGCCAGGAACGCGCCGGTCGCCATCGAGAGCGCGGACGCGACGGGCGGCCGACACTCCGGCGGTGAGCACGAACGTCGAACCGCCGGTGGCGCCGGACACGCCGGCCACGATCCCGAACACAGCGGCCAGGCCGTCGTTGGCGCCGTAGATCGCGCCGCTGATCCAGCCGCCGCCGGTCCGGTGCCACTTCTCCCGGCCGATGAGCTTGTCGAGTCGTTCCTGGGCGGGATGCACCGGTGCCGGTGGCCCGTCGGCTGGCCCGGCGCTGCCGTTCGCCGCGCCGGAGCGCATCTCGTTCACCGCATGTGAGTGCGCGCGCTCCTCCTTGCGAATGCTCCGAAGCAGCTCGTCTGTGGCCGGATCCCCGGTTGAGCGCTTGTACGTCTCGCTGACCTCCTCGTCCTCGGCCGCCTCGCGGGCCGCCAGCAGACGGTCGATCGGCGCGATTCGCGCCTGAAGCCGCAGCCACGGAGACAGCCGGACGCTCTCGCGGGGCGGGATCTCGATCCCGAGCTCGGTCATGCGCGCCTCGAGCCGCCTGCGATGGACGCCTTCGGCTTCGGCCATCCGCCCCAGGATCTCCGCCTCGCGCCCGGGCATCCGCTGGGCGATCAGCTCATAGACCCGCCCGGCGACGATCTCGCCACGCCACGCCTCGAGTAGGCGCTCGCTCACCTGGCTGTCAACCTCGGTCGCGCCCATGGCGCCTCGGTTACATGCTACGCGGCGAGGTACTGCTGCCAGGCGACCGGAATCGTCGGGCTGGCCACGTGAATGAACACCGTGGCGCTCGGTGTGCGGGGCTGCTTGCGCAGGCGCATCCCGACCTGATTCGCGAACGAATCCCCCTTGCGGCGGTTGCACGGGGCGCACGAGGCCACGATGTTGTCCCAGCTCGAGCCGCCGCCCTTGGACCGCGGGATCACGTGGTCGACGGTGAGGTTGGAGCGCGATCCGCAGTATTGGCAGGTCCAGTTGTCCCGGGCGAACACGGCCCGGCGGGTGATCTTGCGGCGGTGCGTGTCACGCGGGATGCGCACGTAGGCGACGAGGCGGATCACCACCGGCCGGGACAGCGTCCAGGTCGCCGAGTGCAGCTCCCATTCGGCGCGCTCGATGACCTCCGCCTTCTCCTTCAGGAGCAGGACGACGGCGCGACGGACCGTGCAGACGTTGATCGGCTCGTACGTCGCGTTCAACACGAGCACCCGGCCACCCTCACGTCCGCGTCGCTGGTGCTCGGTAGGCGACGCGGACCACGCTGGCGCTGGTACTGAAGTGGCCATGGCTGGCGCCAGTTTACCGACGCGTCACACGGACCGATGACGGTTCGCGAGCCCTTCGCGGCGCCTTCACACGATGCTCACGTGACCGCGGCCGGGAACGATCCCAGCACTCGGAGCACCTCGACGTGGGCGCGCAGCCCGGCCAGCGCGTCGGCCACGTGCCGCTCGACGTCGCGGCCCTCCAGGTCGAGGAAGAACATGTAGCGCCCCAGCCCCTGCTTGCGCGGGCGCGATTCGATCCGGGTCAGGTTGACCTCGCGGCTGGCGAACTCCGACAGGCACCGGACCAGCCACCCCGGCGCCTCGGAGCCGACTCCCCAGAACACCACCGCGGTCTTGAACGGGCCGAGCAGCGGCTCGCTCGCGCCGGGGATTCCCGGCGGCGCCCCCACGGGCCCGAGCCAGACGAACCGGGTCTCGTTCTCGGGCACGTCCTCGACCCCGGCGCGGAGCACGTGACAGCGGTAGCGCTCGGCGGCCAGGCGGTTCCCCAGTGCCGCCCAGGGCCCCTCGTGCTCGGCCACCGTGCGCACCGCCTCGGCGGTCGAGGCTCCAGTCAGCACCGCGGCCTGGGGCAGCCGCGAGCGGATGAACCGGGCGCACTGGGCGGTCGCCTGAGGATGGGAGACGACCGCCTCGATCTCGGACAGCTCGAGCGGAGTGCGGGCGATCAGGCAGTGGCGAATCGGGTGGACGACCTCCCCGAGGATCGCCACGTCCTCGGTCTCCATGGCCAGCGCGTCGAGAGTGGCGTTGACCGAGCCCTCGAGGGAGTTCTCGATCGGGACCAGCGCCCGTTGGGCGGAGCCGAAGTGAACCGCCATGACCGTGTCGTAGATGGTCGCCTGGGGTACCAGGTCCAGCCCGTCCTGGCCGGCCGTGGCGCTGATCAGCGCCTCCTGGGTGAAGGTCCCCTCGGGTCCGAAGTAGGCGACGCGCATCCCCTGATGACCCGGCCCCGGTTAGTGGCTACTCGCGATCGCGGGAGAGATCACTTACTTCGACTGCTGCCCGTCGGTGTCGAGTGCGCGCCGGATCGCCTCGTCCTCCTCGGGCGAGAGCTCGAGTTCCGGCTTGCCGTCGCGGACCTCCTTGGCGTACAGCCGGGCCTGGTCGCGGTGGTGGATCGACGACAGGATGAGCCCGGAGCGATTGGCGTCGAGCAGGGCGATCGAGGTGGACTGGCGGCCCGACATCTCGCCGTAGGCGTCATAGCGGATCAGCGCCCGGTAGGCCATCGTCCGGTCGAGTCGCCGCTCGGCGGTCTCCATCCGCCGGTCGAGCCGCTCGGCCGCGTCCTGCACGTATCCATAGAGCGCCTCGAACTGCTGCTCGAGCGAGGCGCCGTGCGCGACCAGGTCCCGTTCCCCGTCGCCCAGGATGGTCCGCTGGGCCGCCCGGAGCCGGCGCAGCCTGAGGGCCAGGATCCCGCAGAGCAGGAGAGCCAGGAGGGCGACGGCACCCGCGGCCATCGCGACGATTCCCGCCGTGCTGGTCAGGTTGTGCACTGGCGACAGCATACGGTCACCTCGGGCCGCACCGGGACGTGACCCCCGGTGCGTGCGGCCCCCGCCAGGCCCGCTTGCCCGGGCCTACTGGAAGTCGACCGGGAAGGTCAGCGTGTTGTTCGAGGTGGTCTTCTCGCCGGGCACCGGGACGATCGTCGCGGTCAGCTGCTGGGAGCCCTTGGGTGGGATCCCGTTCATCGTCACCGTGCACTGGGTGGACTCCCCTGCTGTGGTCTGGGGCACGGTGGTCTGGCCGCTGATCTTCGAGCCGGCGATGCTCACCTTGCACCGCACGTTGGTCTCGGTGTTCGTTCCGGTGTTGGCGAAGCTGAGCGTGAACGTGGGCGCGGGGCTGGCCGGGATAGCGTTGGTCGAGCCGGTCTGGAGCTGCGTTCCACCGACGCTGACCGAGTTCAGCTGGTGGCCGTGCAAACCGGGCGCGATCGGCTTGTTGGTCTTGGTCGATGGGAGCGAGACGTGGAGCTGGTTGGCGACGGTTTGCGGGTCCAGCCACGAGATCGAGGGCAGGAACTGCGCGGAGTTGATCTGCTGGCCGCCCAGGCCGCCCACGCTGATGCCGGCCGCCCGAAGCGCGCCGATGATCTGCGGCACCGTGTAGTCCTTGTAGAGCACATCGGAGGAGTAGAAGCGGGCCATGTCGGAAGCGATCGAGTTGACCGCATCCTGGGCGGTCTGCGATTGCAGCGCCGGTTGGACCTGCGAGGCGATGTTGTGGATCCCGTCGGCGCGCATCTGCAGCGCCAGCACGAAGTTCGACTGCGCGCTCTTGACCTCGTCGGGAACGCTCAGGCCCTTGGCCTTGTTCAGCTGGTTGGTGGCGTCCGACCAGGACTGGTTCAAGCTGGTCTGGAGCGAGGTCGGATCGCTGATCGGCCCGGCCAGGGAGCCGAAGAAGCTGTGACCGGTGTTGACCGACTGGGCGTTCAGCGAGGCGACGCTGTTGTTGTAGTCCTTGAGCGCGCTGTTGCGGGCGCTCACCTCGCAGCTGTTGACCAGGACCGCGATCAGGATGATCGCGATGACCACGATCGCAGCCAGGACCAGGCGGCGGATGAGGATCGCCTGCTGTGTGGCCGGGCGTGGGCGTCGAGGGCCCCCGGTCGACCGGCGCCTGCGCGGGGCCGTCCGTGGCGCTGTCCGGGTCTCCTCCGGCTCGTCGAAGAACGACACGCTTGCTCGCTCCTTGGCGGAATCGGGAACGGTCAGTATGACCGCCTGAACGGCGGTAAGACGATCCTGAACGGCGTCGCCCGCAGGGGAAGACACCGGTTGCCTCGAAAAAGTGCCCGTGCGCACGCGAATCCTGCCGGGCTCGAAGGCTCCGACCGCCCGATTGCCGAGCCCGCGACCGGGGTCGCGCGCCCCTGACGCGCTCCCGACGCGCCCAGATCCAGCCGCGGCGGCCGAGCGTGGACGGCTCGTCGCTCGCGATCTCCGGCCACCGTCCGACGCGCCGCTCGTGCTCGGCCGCTACCGCCTGCGCCGCCGCCTGGGCACGGGCGGGTTCGCCACCGTGTGGCTGGCCCACGACGAGCGCCTGGACCGGGAGGTCGCGGTCAAGATCCTGCCGCGCGCGCGGGTGATGGGGGCGGACCGCGCCGCCGGCGGGGGTCGCTTCGAACGCGAGGCGCACGCCGCGGCTCGTCTCGCCCACCCCGGCATCGTGACTCTGTACGAGGCTGCGGTCGATGACGAGGGCGCCTACCTGGTCTCGGAGCTCGTGCACGGCACGACCCTCGACGAGCTGCTCGAAGCGGGTCGGCTGTCGGACCGAGATGTGGTGCGGATCGGGATCGCCCTGTGCGACGCACTCGCCCATGCCCACGCCCACGGCGTGATCCACCGAGACGTCAAGCCGTCCAACGTGCTGGTGCCCGACCGGCCCACTACGCCCGCCGGCCTGGCCCGGCTGACCGACTTCGGCGTGGCTCGGGTCGTCGGTGGGGACACGCTTACCCGCACCGGGGACGTCATCGGCACCGAGGCCTACATGGCGCCCGAGCAGGCTCAGGGCCTGCCCGCCGGCGCGGCCGCGGACCTGTTCTCACTCGCGCTCGTCCTGTATGAGGCGCTGAGTGGGACCAACCCGGTGCGCACCGAGGTCAGCCGCCGCCGGGCCGTGCACCTGCCGCCGCTGCGCCGCCAGCGCCGCGACCTCCCGCGCGAGCTCGGACAGGCCGTCGACCTTGCGCTGCGGCCTCGGCCCAGCGAGCGCGGCAGCGTGGCGGAGCTACGGGCCGCGCTGGTCGCGAGCGTCGGGCGAGCCGCCGACGAGCCCGGCGTGGTCGCCGCGCCGTGGCCGACCCGGACGCTCGAGCGCACCCACGCGCCAGACGAGCGCGCGGAGCCCCCAGAGGAGGTCTTCGACGAGCGTTTCGGCGAGCGTTTCGACGAGCGCCGGAGCCGGCGGCCGGACCGACCCGCGGTAAGCCGGACCGAGAAACCACCCGTCACGGTTCCGTGGGGCCGGCGTGCCCTGGGCGCGACCGCGACCGCGGTGCTTGCCGCCTGGGTGCTCCACCACGTGGCGGGGGCCGCCGTGGCGCCGACCGCGCTCGCCGTCGGTCTCGCCGCGCTGCTCATTGCCGTCCTGCCTCGCGCGGGCTGGGTGATCCTGGCCACCGCAGCGGCCGCGTCGCTGATCGTCGCCACGCGCCCGGGGGCGGCGCTCGCCCTGCTCGCCGGGGCGCTGGTGCCGATGCTCACCAACCCGTTCGACGGGCCGGCCTGGCCGCTGGCGGTGGGCGCTCCGGCCCTCGGTGCCGTTGGCTTGGCCGCTGCCTGGCCGGCGCTGGCCGGACTGAGCCGGCGAGCCCATCGCCGGGCGGCCCTGGGCGCGACCGGCTACGTCTGGACCGCGCTGGTCACGGGCGGGATCGGGAGCGCGAAGACGCTGCCCGACGGCATCCACCACGTGCTCGCCCCGCTCGCGACCGTCGGCACGCTGATGACCGCCGGGATCTGGGCCGCTGCGGCGCTGACCCTCCCGCTGACCCGCAGCCGGCGCTGGCCCGCGCTCGAGTGCCTGCGCCTCGGCCTGTGGGCGACCGGCCTGGCCGTCGCCACCCTGGCCGCCGAACACGCCGCCGGCGCCGTGCACACCTCCTCCGTGCTCCTCGGAGCCGCCGTCGGGGCTCTTATGGTCTTTGTCACGAGGCGATCGGGCGCCCGTACGAGCGGGGTTCGATCCGGCAACGATCGCCCGCCACTCGCGTAGCATGAAACGCGTTGCGAACGGGATGTCGCGGCCCACCCATGAGCGTTCTGAAGAACCTGGAGAACAAGATCGCCGGCCTCGTCGAAGGCACGTTCAGCCGTGCGTTTCGCTCGGAGGTTCGCCCGGTCGAGATCGCCCGCAAGCTGGCCCGCGAGATGGAGGAGCACAAGTCGTTCTCGGTCTCGCGCACTTACGCCCCGAACGAGTACCGGGTGTTCCTCTCCCCGCGCGACCGGGAGCGGTTTGCCGGCTATGAGGCGGCGCTGACCGCCGAGCTGGCCGGCTATCTGCTCGAGCACGCGCGGCGCGAGCGCCTGACCCTGCTCTCGCGGCCCGTGATCGAGTTCGAGACCGACGAGAGGCTTGGGCTCGGCGAGTTCGGCATCCAGACCCGGGTGGCCCAACCCGAGGACGAACCGGTGAGCGCGCCGGTGGAGGCCCAGTCCGGTCGCACGATGGTCTACAGCAGCGCCGAGCGCGTGGCCGAGCCGCTCGAGGAGCGCGGCCGGGCCCGGGCTCAGACCCCGCTGCTGTTGATCGACGGCAAACGGGTGCTGATCAGCCCGGCCGGGGCGACGATCGGGCGCGGGCGCGCCTCCGACGTCGTGCTCGACGACCCCAACGTCTCCCGACAGCATGCCGAGATCCGCCCCCGTGGGGGCTCCTGGGTCATCACCGACCTCGGCTCGACCAACGGCTCGCAGCTCAACGGCCGCCGGCTCGATGGCTCGGAGGTGCTCCGGTCCGGCGACGAGATCGAGCTCGGCGCCTCGATGATGACCTTCACCCTCGAGTAGACCACAGCTATCCGATGCTCGCTCCTGTCTCGGTAGGTCTCAAGTTCGGCTTCCTGATCGTCCTATACCTATTTCTGGTGTGGGTGGCCTGGAGCGCCCTGCGCGACCTGCGCCGGGGCCGGGGCGGCGTGGTGCGGGCCGACGCGGCTGCGCCTTACGACGCCACCGGCATGTACGACGCGGCAAGCGGCATGGTCGAAGGCGATGAGGATGGGTTCGAGCCGCGTCTGACCGTCGAGCGCGCCCCGGGGCACGAGACCGGGAGCGCGTATGAAATTCCCAACCGGGGCGCTACCCTCGGCCGCGGAGACGTCGAGATCAGGCTCGACGATCCGTTCGCATCCGCGCATCATGCCCGCATCTCGCGGGAGGGCCATGTCGTCGTGATCGAGGACCTGGGATCCACCAACGGCACCTACCTGAACGAAGAGCCCCTGAGCGGCCCCCAGCCGCTCCATCCCGGCGACCGGATCCGGATCGGCGACTCCGAGTTCTGCTACGAGCAATGACCAGCATGACCGTTGTCCGGGAAACTTTCCGATGATGCTGCGCGCAGCCGACCCGACCTGCAAGACCGATACCGGACGTCAGCGCCGGGACAACGAGGACAGCGCGTTCGCCCGCCCGCCCGTGTTCGTGGTGGCGGACGGCATGGGCGGAGCACAGGCCGGCGAGGTCGCGTCGCGCCTGGCCATCGAGGCGTTCGAGCATGGCCTGCCCGACGACGGCAGCCCCGAGGAGCGGCTGGCCGCCCGGGTGCGGGAGGCGAACCGTCAGATCTATGACCGCTCGCGCGCAGATCGAGGCCGGGCCGGAATGGGCACCACGCTGACCGCGGCGTACGTCGACGACGCCCACGTGGCGATAGCCCACGTCGGCGATAGCCGCGCCTACCTGTTCCGCAATGGAACGCTCCAGCGCCTGACCCAGGACCACTCGCTGGTCGACGAGCTCGTGCGCCGAGGCAAGCTCACCGAGGAGCAGGCGGCTGAGCACCCTCAGCGCTCGATCATCACCCGCGCCCTCGGGCCCGAGCCGGACGTCGAGGTCGACACATGGACCTATCCGGCCCGAGGCGGCGACGTGGTCCTGCTGTGCTCGGACGGGCTCACCTCGATGATCTCCGAAGAGCTGGTGCGCGAGGTCCTGACCGCGCACGACGACCTCGACGCAGCCGCTGACGCGCTGATCCACGAGGCCAACGAGGCGGGCGGCCGGGACAACATCACGGTTGTCCTGTTCCGGCTCGAGGAGCTCGACGGCGAGGACGGATCGAACGAGGAGACCATGGTCGGTGTGGCGGTGCCGCGCGCGAGCGGCGTCGACGTGGACACGGAGCCCGGAGCCTCCTTCGGCGAGGAGGCGGACACAACGGCCGAGGCTCGGAGCCGGGGCGCCGTGGCCGTCGCGCCTGCGCCCACCCGCCCGGCGCTGCAGCGATCGCCACCTCCGCCGAGCACTCGCCGGCTCGAGCCGATTCCCCCGGTTGCCCACCGCCGCGAGCGGCGGTTCGGCAAGCCGCTCGCGGCGCTCCTGGCCACTCTGATCGTGCTGGCGCTGATCGGCGGCGCCGGCTACCTGGCCAGCCGCCAGTTGTACTTCGTCGGTACCAACGCCCAGGGCGTCGTCACGATCTACAGGGGCTTCCCCTACGACCTGCCGTTCGGCGTGCCGCTGTACGAGACCTACTACGTCTCGGGCGTCCCGGCCTCGACCATCCCCGCGGCCAGGCGGACCCAGCTGCTGAACAACAACCTGCGCTCGCAGTCGGACGCGACCTCGCTCGTGATGGACCTCGAGCAGGGACGGATCTCGCCGTGACCCAGCATACCGGGGGCCCGCGGTGACACGTCGTCATGGGGGCATGCGATGAGCGCGCGAAACCGCGAGCTCTTCGGGCTCATCCCTGCATCGCTGCTGGTCACCGCCGGCTTCGCCGGTGTGTTCATCCAGCGCTCGAACGCGCTTTCGAACGTGTCGCTGACCTACGGCGCCCTGTTCCTCGGCCTGTGCATCGCCGCGCACGTGTTCATCCGGATCACGCTCCCGCGGGCCGATCCGTACATGTTCCCGTTGATCGCGGTGCTGGCCTGCTTCGGGCTGGTGATGATCTACCGGATCGACCCCACCCTGGCCCGCCAACAGGCCCAGTGGTTCGTGCTCGGGCTGGTCCTGTTCGCCGGCACGATTCTCCTATTTCGCGACTACCGCAGGATGGAGCGCTACCGCTACACGATCATGCTGGTATCGCTCGGCCTCCTGGTGCTGCCGCGGCTGCCCGGCATCGGATACGCCGCCAACGGCGCGTACCTCGGCGTCCGGATCCCCGGCCTGTTCGTGTTCCAGCCCTCCGAGGTCTCGAAGATCGGCCTGGTCATCTTCCTGGCCAGTTACCTGCGCGACACGCGCCAGGTGCTCGTGCAGGGCGGCCGGCAGATCCTTGGCGTGACATTGCCGCCGCTCAAATACTTCGGGCCCGTGGTCGTGATCTGGGGACTGGCCATGGCCATCCTGGTCGTGCTCAGCGACACCGGATCCTCGGTGATGTTCTACGGGGGTCTGCTCGCGATGCTCTACGTGGCAACCAACAGGCTGTCGTTCGTGGTCATCGGGCTGATCGCCGCGGCGATCGGGTTCTGGTATCTGGGGACGCACATCCCCCACATCCACGCTCGCGTCGAGACGTGGTTGCACCCGCTCAACCCGACGCTGTACCACGCTCCGCTCGGCAGCTACCAGGTGGCCAACTCGATGTTCGCGCAGGCGGCCGGCGGACTGTTCGGCCAGGGCTTCGGCCGCGCCGCCCTGACCACGATCAACGGCGGCCCCCTGTTGCCCGCGCCGCAGACCGACATGATCTACGCGGTCATCACCGACGAGCTTGGGCTGTTCGGGGCCGTCGCGGTGCTCATCACCTACCTGCTGTTCGTGGCCCGCGGCTTGAAGACCGCGCTGCTCGCGCGGGACTCGTTCTCGACGTTGCTGGCGGTCGGGCTGAGCTCTATGTTCGCCCTGCAGGTGTTCGTGATCGTGGGCGGGGTGACGCGGGTGATCCCGCTCACCGGGGTGACGCTGCCGTTCATCTCCTACGGCGGCTCCTCGATCGTGGCCAACCTGGTGCTGGTCGCCTTGCTGCTGCTGGTCTCCGACCGTGCCCGGAGGCCCGAGTGAGCGGCCCGATCGTTCGCCTGTTCGGGGTCGTCATGCTGCTGTTCGCGCTGCTCGTCTTCTTCACCTCGCGCTGGACGGTGTTCCAGGCCGCCTCCCTCAACAACAACCCGCTGAACGTCCGCACGCTGCTCGACGAGCTGCAGATCAAGCGCGGGCGGCTCCTGGCCGACGACGGCAAGACCGTCCTGGCCCAGTCCGAGCCCGCGCCCCAGCACACGTGGACTCGCTTCTATCCGACCCGGCAGCTGTTCTCCCAGCCGGTTGGCTATTCGATCGCCGCCGAAGGCCGTTCGGCCGGCCTCGAGCAGTCCGTGGGTCCGGAGCTCCGTGGAGTCCAGACCGGGCTGAGCTCGATCTTCGGCCCGCTCAGCCCGCGCCCGGTCGGCGACGACGTCTACACGACGCTCGACCCAAAGGCCCAGCGCGTAGCCGTGCAGGGGCTGGCCGGCCGGACCGGGGCGGTGGTCGCGCTCGATCCGCGGACCGGCGCGGTGCTCGCCATGTACGCCAACCCGACCTTCGACAACAACCACGCGGCCAAGCTCAGGCCAGGCGAGTCGGAGTTCAACAACTCGACGCAGGCCGCCTGGCCGCCGGGCTCGACCTTCAAGGTGGTCACCGCCGCGGCCGCGATCGACAGCGGCATGTACACGCCGAACTCGGTGATCAACGGCAAGTCGCCGCGGACGATCTCCGGGGTTCCGCTCCAGAACGACAACAACCAGAGCTTCGGTGACATCACCCTTACCGACGCGCTCACATTCAGCGTCAACACGGTGTTCGCCCAGGTGGCCGAGCACGTCGGGCGCAGGACCATGACCGAGTACATGAAGCGGTTCGGGTTCTACTCCCGGCCGCCGCTCGACCTTCCGGCGGGTCAGATCCGGGCCAGCGTGCCGGTCGACTTTCATGGTCACCCGTTCCCGCCGGCCAGCGGCGACGAGGACATCGGCCGGATCGGGATCGGCCAGGGCGGTCTGCTCGTGACCCCGCTTCAGATGGCCATGGTGGCGGCGGCGGTGGCCAACGGCGGCACGCTGATGAAGCCTCGCCTGGCCGACAAGGTGGTCGACCAGGACGGGCGTACCGTGAAGACGTTCGACCCGAGCGTCTATCAACAGGTGATGAAACCCTCCACAGCCCAGGCGCTTTCGCAGATGATGCGACGTGTGGTCGAAGAGGGAACCGGACAGCCCGCCCAGCTCGGCGGCATCTCGGTCGCCGGCAAGACCGGGACCGCCTCGATCGGCGCCACCGGCTCGGGCCTCACGCAGCCCTGGTTCATCGGGTTCGCACCGGCTAACAACCCGAAAGTGGCAGTAGCGGTGACGGTCGCGCAGACCCAGGGCGGATTCGGCGCCACGGTCGCGGCGCCGATCGCCAAGAGCCTGATCCAGACGCTGCTGGCCGAGGGCAAGTGATGGCGGGTCTCGGCGCCGGCACGATGGTCGACGAGCGCTACAAGATCGTCTCGCGGCTCGGCGCCGGCGGAATGGCCGACGTGTTCCTGGCCGAGGACGAACAGCTCGGCCGCAAGGTCGCCTTGAAGCTTCTGTATCAGCGGTTTGCCGAGGACCCCGGCTTCGTCGAGCGCTTCCGGCGCGAGGCCCAGGCAGCCGCCGGCCTGCAGCATCCCAACGTGGTCAGCGTGTACGACCGCGGCGCCTACGACGGGACGTACTACATCGCGATGGAGTACCTGCCGGGGCGCTCGCTCAAGCAGCTGATTCGCCAGGACGCCCCGCTCGATCCGATCCGCGCGATCGACCTGACCCTGCAGATCCTGAAGGCGGCTCGGTTCGCACATCGCCGCGGCGTGATCCATCGCGACCTCAAGCCGCACAACGTGATCGTGGACGACTCCGACAACGCCAAGGTGACCGACTTCGGGATCGCCCGGGCCGGCGCCTCGGACATGACCGAAACCGGATCGATCATGGGGACCGCCCAGTACCTCTCGCCCGAACAGGCCCAGGGCCACGCGGTGAGCGCCGGCTCCGATCTCTACTCGATCGGGGTCGTGCTGTACGAGATGCTCACCGGCCGCGTGCCGTTCGACGCCGAGTCTGCGGTGAGCATCGCCCTGAAACACGTGTCCGAGGCGCCTCCCCCGATGACCGTGATGAACCCGGACGTCCCGCCCGAGCTCGAGCAGGTCGTGATGTGGGCGCTCAACAAGAACCCGGTCGACCGCCCGGCCAACGCCGACCAGTTCATCACCGCGCTCGAGCAGGCCCGCGCGTCCATCCAGTCGGGCGAGCCGGGCCAGCGGACCGCGAGCATGGCGGCCATGGCCGGCGTGGCGGCGGGCCACTACGCCGCTGCTGCGGTCACTGCCCCGCCGGCCGCACCGCCACCGCGCACCGGCTCGTTCGATGTGATCGACACAGGCTATGAGCCGCTGGAGGAGGTTCGGCCGCCCCGGCGCCCGCTGTGGCCCTGGCTCGTCCTGCTGCTCGTGCTGCTTCTGGCCGGGGGCGGGGTCGCCGCCTACCTGCTTCTGCGTCCGGCCAAGGAGGTGGTTCCCGGGGTGGTCGGTGAGCCGTTCAACGCCGCGCAGTCCCAGTTGGACAGCAAGGGATTCACGGTGAGCGAGCTACAGGAGACCAATCCCAAGCCCCAGGGCACCGTGATCGCGCAGAACCCGTTGGCGGGCTACGAGGCCAAGGGTGGCTCGAACGTCTCGCTCACGGTGTCCTCGGGTCCGGGCAACACCACGGTGCCGACGGTGGTCGGGGAGACGCTCCAGCAGGCCAGGTCCTCGATCCAGATCGCCAACCTGAAGGTCGGCAAGGTCGTCCACCAGACGAACTCCCAGTACGCCAAGGGGCAGGTGATCGACACCAGTCCGGCGGCCGGGCAACAGCCGTCGGTCGGCACGCGGGTGACGGTGTTCGTCTCGAGCGGCCCGCCCGCGGTGCAGGTGCCCGACGTAACCACCGAGGACGTGGGCCAGGCCAAATCCACCCTCCAGAGCCGCGGCTTCAACGTGAACACCATCCCGCAGGTCTCGACCACGGCCACCCCCGGCACCGTCCTCAGTCAGGACCCGGTGGGCGGAAGATCAGCCGCCGCCGGCGCGACCGTGACGTTGGTGGTCGCCAAGGCCTCGCCCACGGTGGCGGTGCCCAACGTCGTCGGCAAGAGCCACGGCGAGGCCAACGCGACGCTCGGAGCAGCGGGCTTCCCGGCCACGCCGCAGCAGCAGACAGTGACGAACCAGAGTCAGAACGGGATCGTCCTCAGCCAGAGCCCCGGCGCCTCCACCCAGGTCAAGAAGGGGACCACCGTAACCATCGTGATCGGCAAGTACGTCGCACCTACGCCGACCACGACGACGAGCACGACCACGCCGACCACGCCGACCGGCACGACCTCGTCGCCGAAGAAGAAAAAGTGAGGTCGGCTCGGGTCGCGCTGCTCGGCGGGGGCCGCTCCTCCGAGCACGAGGTGTCGCTCGCCTCCGCGGCGTCGGTCCGCGAGGGGCTGGGCACCGCCGGTCACGAGGTGCTCGATATCGAGGTCGGCCGGGACGGGGTGTGGCGGCGCGACGGCGGCGCGGAGGTTGCGGTGACGCCCGGGCGCGGCCTCGACGGCGTCGACGTGGTGTTCCCGGTCCTGCACGGCCCGTTCGGTGAGGACGGCACCGTGCAGGGACTGCTCGAGTGCCTGGACGTCCCCTACGTGGGAGCGGGCGTGCTCGCCTCCGCGCTGTGCATGGACAAGGTGATGTTCAAGGAGCTGATGGCGCACGCCGGCCTGCCCCAGGTCGACTACCGCGCGGTCCGCGCGGGCGAGCTCGCGTCCGACCGCGCTGGGGTGCTCGCTCGCCTCCAAGCCCTCGGCCTGCCGGTGTTCGTCAAGCCGGCCCGATTGGGGTCCTCGGTGGGGATCGTCCGGGTGGCGTCTTTGGAGGAGCTGCCGGCGGCGCTCGAGACCGCCTTCGAGCACGACTCGCTGGCCATCGTGGAGGCGGCCGCCCGCGGGCTCGAGGTCGAGTGCTCGGTGATCGGCAACGGCGATCCGATCGCCTCCGAGCCGGGCGAGATCGTCCTGGCCACCGGAGAGAAGGGCTGGTACGACTACGAGGCCAAGTACACGCCGGGCGGGATGCAGCTGGCCGTGCCGGCGCGGGTGCCGCCCTGGGTGCGGGAGCGCATCCAGGAGATGGCGATCCAGGCCTTCCAGGCCAGCGGGTGCTGCGGGCTGGCTCGAGCCGACTTCTTCATCGAGGGCGAGCAGGTACTGCTCAACGAGCTCAACACGATGCCCGGCTTCACCGCCACCAGCGTGTTCGCCTCGCTGTTCGAGGCGAGTGGCGTGCCGTATGCCGAGCTGCTCGACCGGCTCGTTCAGCTCGCCTTGGAGCGCCACACGGCGGCCCAGCGCCACCGATACTAATCTGCCGTCGCATGAGGGAGATCGAGTCGGTGGCGGTCGTGGGTGGTGGGTTCATGGGCACCGGTATCGCCGAGGCGGTGGCGGTGGCGGGCATGCCGGTGATCGTCCGCGACATCGACGAGGCGTCGCTCGGCCGCGCCGGTGAGCGGATCGAGACCTCGCTCGCCCGGGCGGTGCGGGGAGGCAAGCTGGACGAAGGGGGTGCGCGGGAGGCTCGCGAGCGAATCGAGCTGACCACGGATCTTGAGGCGATCTACCAGGCCGACCTCGTGGTCGAGGCGGTGCCGGAGGACGAGCGGCTCAAGCTCTCGGTCATGGAGGCGATCGACGGCGTGGTCTCGGATGGCGCGATCGTCGCCTCCAACACGTCCTCGATTCCGATCGCCGAGCTCGCCCAGTCGATCAGTGATCCTTCCCGCGTGCTCGGCCTGCACTTCTTCTCGCCGGTCCCGGTGATGATGCTGGTCGAGGTGGTCGTGGCGCTCGACACGAGCTCGGCCACGGTCACCCGCGCGAAGGGGTTCATCGAGCGCCTCGGCAAGCGCCCGATCGAGACCAAGGACCGCTCGGGCTTCATCGTGAACATGCTCCTGGTGCCATATCTGATGGCCGCGGTCCGGATGTACGAGGACGGCTTCGCCTCGCGCGAGGACATCGACAACGGGATGAAGCTCGGCTGCGGTCACCCCATGGGGCCTTTGACGCTGTGCGACTTCATCGGGTTGGACGTCCTGTACGCGGTCTGCGACTCGCTGTATGAGGAGTTCAAGCGCGACGAGTACGCGCCCCCACCGCTGATGAAGCGGATGGTTGCCAGCGGCCGGCTGGGACGAAAGTCCGGGCGGGGCTTCTACGAGTACAACTAGCGCGTCAGCCTGTACAGAGCTACCTCGTTGATCGCCGCCAGTAGCTTGCCATGCGGCAGCGAGGTGATCCATACCAGGTAGTAGCGGTAGCCGCCGTGGGGGGTCGAGAGCGGGATCGGCTGGCGGTGCGCCACCGAGGGGACGTCGGCCAGCCGGCTCCAGCCGCCGCGACCGGTGTCGAACACGGCCGGATCGGGCAGCGAGTTCGAGCCGTAGATCTGGGCGTGGTAACCCGGAGTCTGCGTGTAGAGCACTAGCTCGTGGGCGGCCACCGGTCGGCTCATGTCGACGTACAGGCCGACCCCGGCCTTCTGGAGCGACCCCCCGTAGTAGTGCTCGGTCAGCCACGCGGTGTTGACGTCGCCGTCGATCGCGTAGCCGACCAGGTTGGGATTCTGGTTCTTGGGGCCGATGACCGCGTCGGGGTTGTAATCGTGCGCGCAGCTCGAGCAGGGCCGGATCTGGGCTGAGTGCGGAGCGGGGGCCGGCTGGTTGAGCTTGGGAGCCTCGGGATGGGTCCGGGTGGCCAGGACCCAGGCCACCACCCCACCGGCGATGATGAGCGGCACCAGCATCAGGACGATGGCCCGGGCACGGTGGCGGATCCGGAACGGGATCCGGCGACGGGTCTGGGAGGGCAGCGTGCGCAGCACGCTCGTGACCTCGCCGGTGGCGCTGCCGGCCCGGGCGGTCTCGATGGCCAGCACGTCCTCCAGGTCGGCGATCAGCTCGGCATCGTCGGCGTAGCGGTCCTCGATCCGCTTGGCCGTGGCCCCGTCGATCACCGACGCCAGGGCGGCGGATACCTCAGGACGTCGGTGCTGGACATCGGGGAGCTGCTCGCGGACGTGCTTCATGGCCACCGCGACCTGGTTCTCCCCCTTGAATGGCACGTCGCCGGTCACCATCTCGTACAGCACGATGCCCAGCGAGTACAGGTCCGACTGGCCGGTCACCGGACGGCCCAGGGCCTGCTCGGGCGAGACGTAGTCGGTCGTGCCGAGCACCCGCCCGTCGGCGGTCAGCCCCTCCTCGTCGAGCGTCCGGGCGATCCCGAAGTCGGTGACCTTGGCCGAGCCCTCCTCGTCGATCAGGACGTTCTGGGGCTTGACGTCGCGGTGGACGATGTGGCGGGCGTGGGCTGTGCCGAGCGCCCGGGCGATCTCGATGGCGTACGCGACGGCCTCGGTGATCGGCAGGCGGCCGTTGCGGCGGATGCGTTCCTTGAGCGTCTCGCCCTCCACGTACTCGAACACGATGTAGGGCCGGCTGTCGTCCTCGCCGTAGTCGATCACGCCCACGATGTGCGGATGCGAGAGCTGCGCCACGGCCCGGGCCTCGCGCCGGAAGCGCTCGAGCTGGTCGGAGTCGGTGGCGATCTCGCGGTTCATCAGCTTGATCGCCACCTTGCGCTGGAGGGTCTGGTCGGTGGCCCGGTACACGGTCGACATCCCGCCCGCGCCGATCCGGTCCTCGAGCCGGTATCGGCCGTTGAGCGTGGTGCCGCGCAGCGTGCTCATTAGATGCTCTCTATTTTGCGACAGATCGAGGTGGTGCACACCTACTACTACACGGATCCGTTCTGCCCTTGGTCGTGGGCGGCCGAGCCCGCGGTCCGCAAGTTGGCCGTCGAGTTCGCCGACGGTTTTCAGGTGCGTTACGTGATGTGCGGCATGGCGCGCGAGGTCGGCGATCCCGGCCACCTGGTCGGCGAGATGCTCGAGGCCTCTGAGGAGAGCGGCATGCCGGTCGACCCGCGTGTGTGGCTGGCCGACCCGCCACGCAGCTCGCACCCGGCCTGCCTGGCGGTCAGGGCGGCCTCCGAGCAGGGCGATCCGGCGCCCTATCTGCGGCGGCTGCGCGAGGGCGTGCAGTGCCGCCGGCGCAAGCTCGACACGGCCGACGCGCTCATTGCCGAGGCTCGGGAGGTGCCAGGCCTGGACGTGGACCGCCTGCGAGTGGCGCTCTCCTCGCACGCGATCCTGGAGGCGTTCGGGGCCGATCTCGATCGCTGTGGCGCGGTCTCGCCCGAGCACCACTCTTCGGGCAGCGATCGGGTGAAGTTGCCGTCCCTGGAGTTCCGGGGGGCCGACGGGGTCGTACACGGGGTGTACGGGCCTTCCTCTTATCCGGAGCTCCGAGGCGCGGCGGTGGCGGCCGGCGCCGTGCCCGCCGCAGATTCTCTCTCCATTGAAGACGCGCTGCGGCGGTTCGAAACGATGTCCACCTCCGAGGTGGCCGCGGTGTGCGACCTGCCCGGGCCCCGCGCGCCGGCCGAGCTCTGGCGGTTGGCTCTGGAGTGGCGGGCCAAGGCCGAGCGGCTCGGGACCGGCTACCTCTGGTCGCTCGCCGAGCGCGCGAATCAGTCGCGCTCGCCGGCGAGCAGACGGCGGGCGATCAAACCCGCAAGCGCGATTCGGTACACCGCGTAGGGCAGCAGCGAGCTGTCGCGCTCGAGCGCCCGGATGAGGCGGGTCGAGCCGAGTGTCGAGACGAACGCAGCAAGCGCGCCGGCCGCGAACGGCACCGCGGCCCCCGCGGGCAGGCCCCGGGCGTGGAGCCGGGCGCCCTTCAAGGCGGTGGCGCCGGCGATGATCGGCAGCGCGGCGTGACGGGACAGGCGATTCGCGTCCACCCGGGTGAACCGCCGCCACCGCGCCGCGGCCAGCGTGGCGCCGTTGCGCGACACGCCGGGGATCAGCGAGCAGGCCTGCGCCACTCCCAGCCACAACGCGTCGGCGCCGCGGGCATCCTCGGCGCCCCGCTCCTGGGGAGCCCGGTCGGCCGCAGCCATGGCCAGCGCTCCAGCCACCAGGCCGAGTGCGACCGTCGGGGGCGTGCCGAAGTGCCGCTCGATCGGCCGTTCGAACCGGTAGCCGACGAACGCCGGCGGCGCGAACGAGAGCCCCATCTGCCAGA
Organism: uncultured Solirubrobacterales bacterium; assembly: GCA_963834675.1. Taxonomy (GTDB): domain Bacteria; phylum Actinomycetota; class Thermoleophilia; order Solirubrobacterales; family Solirubrobacteraceae; genus Palsa-465. Next base: position 770,142 of record CAWICS010000001.1, on the reverse strand, counting down.
CCCGGCGCACGCTCAGCCCGCGTACGGCGTCCTCAACCTCCCGCCGCAGGCTGATCAGCAGGGCGGCGGCAGTCCCCGTGTGGAGCGCCACCTCGAACGACTTGCGCAGCTCGTCGTCGAGCCGGCTGTGGTCCCACCCGGCCAGCCACGGCACCACCGCGATGTGACCCGAAGAGGAGATCGGCAGCAGCTCGGCCGGCCCGTGCAGCGCGCCGAGCGCGACCGCCTGCCAGATCGGGAACTCGTCGCCGGCGGAAGGCGAATGGGCGTGCGCTGGGAGACCCTCGACCGTGCCTACCGCGCGCAGCAAGTCCCTAGGCCACGGCCGTCGGATCGCCGCGTCGGTTGCGGGCGATGCGGACGATCATGTAGGCGATCGCGAGCACCAGCAGCGCGGCGGCGACGTAATCGACGTACTCGAGGTTGTGTCGCCAGCTCTGCCAGCTGCTTCCGACGGCTCGGCCGAGCACGCCGAGGGCGGTGATCCACACGATGGAGCCGATGGTGGCGAAGACCACGAAGCGGGCGTATCCCATCCGGGCCACGCCGGCCGCGTACGGGAACGCCGCGCGCGCGAACGGGATGCACCGGGAGACGACGATCATCGGGGCGCCGTAGCGCCCGAACCAGCGGTGGGCGCGGTCCAGGCCGCTCTTCGAGATGTGCAGCTTGTTCCCGTGGCGCTCGACCAGCTCTTGGCGACCCCAATAGCCGATCCCGTAGGCGATCGACGCGCCGATCATGTCGCCGAGGACCCCGAACACGATGATCCCGACCAGCGACAGATTCCCCTGGTAGACGTCGAACCCCGCGAACAGCATGGTCGGCTCCGACCCCGGCACGCCGACCACGCCCGAGGTCAGGGTCATGATGGCGACCCCGGCGAGCCCGACATCGCGGATGATGTGGGTGGCCAGCGTGACGAGCGAATCGGTGACCGAGGCAAGGGCGATCAACACCGCGGGCAAGCGTAGCGACCGGGGCAAAATCGGCGATCCGGCACGCATGAGCGTTTACTCACTGTCCCAATGAGGATCTGGATCGACCTGACCAACTCACCGCACGTGCTGGTTATGCGGCCGGTCATCGACAATCTGCGCGAGCACGGGCACGAGGTCGAGGTCACCGCGCGTGACTTCGCCCAGACCCTCGGCCTGCTCGAGCGGTTCGAGATCCCGCATACGGCGATCGGCCGCCACGGGGGCGGTCGCATCGGTGCCAAGGCGCGCGGTCTGGCCGAGCGCTCGTTCGCGCTGACGCGGTGGGCGCGCGGCCGGCGCTTCGACCGGGCCCTCGGCCACGGCTCCAACGACGTCACGATCGCCGCCTCGCTGCTGCGCATCCCGTCCGCCACGATGTTCGACTACGAGTGGGCGACCGTGCAGCACAACGTGAACTGCCGCCTGGCCGCCGCCGTGGTGGTCCCCGACGCGATCCCGCCCGAGCGGCTGTACCGCTACGGGGCGCGCGGCAAGGTCCGCGGCTACCCCGGGCTCAAGGAGGAGTACTACCTGGCCGACTTCGAGCCCGACCCGGAGATCCTCCCCACGCTGGGGCTGAACTCCGACCGCCCGATCGCCGTGGTCCGCACACCCCCGGCGGTCTCGCTCTATCACCGCTTCGAGAACGACCTCTTCGCCCGCGTGCTCGAGCGGCTGGCCGACGTGCAGACGGTCGTGCTCCCCCGCACGCCCGAGCAGCGCGCCGAGCTTCACCGGCACGGCGGCTTCATCGTCCCGGAGGGTGCGATCGACGCGCAGTCGCTGATCGCCCACGCCGACCTGGTGGTGTCGGCCGGCGGGACCATGAACCGCGAGGCGGTGGCCCTCGGCACCCCGGTCTACACCGTGTTCGAAGGCCGCCTGGGAGCCGTCGACGAGCGGCTGATCGCCGAAGGCCGCCTGCGCCGGCTGACCAGCCCGGACGAGCTCGAGATCGTCACGCGATCCGGGTCTGGCACGACGATCGACCGCGTGCGCCGCGACCCGGGGGTCCTCGCCGATCTGCTGATTGGGTAGGCGATTGCAGCCACCCCGGGGCGCAACCTTGAGCCGCCGGCGCGTGTTACCGTGCTGAACCGCCTGAGGAGGCCCGCCCGTGTCTGGACCCATGCCCAAGCTCCGCCTGCCGATCGCCGTCGTCGTCCTTGCCTGCGTTGCGGCGCTCGCACCGGCCGCCGCCCAGGCGGCTCCGATCGGCGCGTTCACGACCAAGGGCGCCTGGACGTTCGTGTCCGCGCCCAGGCTGCATCCGCCGAAGCTCACCACCGACCAGAAGACCCAGGGCGGGCTCGCGCCCGGCTACTTCATGACCGGCGTGTTCAAGAACCTCACGCAGAACAAGCCGATGGTCGGCGAGAGCGGTCCGCTGATCCTCGATCGGAACCTTCAGCCGGTGTGGTTCAACCCGATCGGCGTGAATGCGCTGGCGGCGAACCTGCGCGTCCAGACCTACAACGGCAAGCCGGTGCTCGCCTGGTGGCAGGGCACGGTCTCATCGAGCGGCGTGACCACGAGCGGCAAGGTCGTCGTGGTCGACCAGCACTACAAGCAGGTGGCCACCGTCCAGGGAGCCGACGGATGGGTCATCAGCGAGCACGAGCTGGTGATCAGCGGCCACCACGCGTGGGTGACCGCGTACAAGACCGTTCCCATGGACCTCACCCCGTACGGCGGCTCGGCCAACGGCGCGGTGCTCGATTCCGCGGTGCAGGAGTACGACCTCCAGACCGGGCAGCTGCTCTACACCTGGGACGCCCTGAACCCGGGCGGCAAGCCCAACATCCCGCTATCGGAGTCTCAGCAGAAGCCCTTCCCCGGGATCCCATGGGACGCCTACCACATCAATTCGATCCAGCTGACCGGCAACGAGACCTTCCTGGTGTCGATGCGCAACACCTGGACGGCGTATCTGGTCAACCGGCTCACGAACGGGACGGTGTGGACCGTGAGCGGGAACCCCAAGAACAGCACCTTCACGCTGCCGGCCAATGCCCAGTTCCACTGGCAGCACGACGTCGAGCTGCACCACGGCAACACGCTCAGCGTGTTCGACGACGCCTGCTGTGGCTTTGCCAGCATCACGGGTGGGCACGTGAAGTTCGGCAACCCGAGCGGTCCCTCGCGCGGACTGGTCATCAAGCTCGACCTGACCAAGCACACCGGCAGCTTCGTCAGTCAGTACGCCCGGGCCAGGAACTTCAACGCGGCCTTCCTGGGCAACGCGCAGCTCCTGCCTGGCGGCAACGTCATGCTCGGATGGGGCTCGACCCCGTTCTTCTCCGAGGTCAACAGCAAGAACAAGCTGCTGTTCGACGCGATGTGGCCCGTCCCCGACCTGAACTACCGGACCTACGTCCAGCGCTGGACGGGGATCCCGTTCTTCCCGCCAAGCGGCGCGGTTCGCAACAATCAGGGCAAGTCCACCGTGTACGCGAGCTGGGACGGCGACACCCAGGTGGTGAGCTGGAGGGTCCTGGCCGGTTCGAGCGCCAAGAGCCTGAAGGCGGTCGCGAGTAAGACGAAGACCGGCTTTGAGACGACGATCCCGCTTACGAGCTCGTTCAAGGTGTACGAGGTGCAGGCGCTGGACGCCCATCACCACGTGCTCGGGACTTCGAAGGCGTTCCCGACCGCGGGCTCGCCGAACTCGGGCCTGCCCCAGGGGTATTAGGAGCTCGCACGCAGTGAGGACGATCGCTCTGGCGGTCGTCCTCAGTCTGTTCTGGACCGCCGCGGCGGGCGCCAAGACCCAGACCAAGCATCCGCCCAAGCCCAAGCGGCCGCCCGCGCCGCGGCCCGTGTACGCGTTCCCGGCCCCGGGCAACTCCTTCGCGTCGCCGGGCACCCAGATCGCCTTCCGCGGCCTCCCCGCCGGACGGCTCGGCTCGATCGCGGTCACCGGGTCGCTAAGTGGGGCACATGCCGGCACCGTGGAGGGCGACTCGGACGGCGACGGCGGGAGCTTCATCCCGTCCGCGCCGTTCGCCCCCGGCGAGACCGTCACCGTGAGTACCTCGCTCAACCTTAAGGGCTCGCACAACGGCAGCTACCAGTTCCGCGTCGCCTGGCCGGCCGGGCCGATTCCATTCGAGCATCGCCCCGCCGCGCCCCGGGTCAACGGGGACGTCTGGAACTTCCGCTCCCGCCCGGACCTCACCCCGGCGGCGGTCACCGTCACCAAGCGCGATCCTGGCGCCCCGGGGGACATCTTCGTGGCCCCCCAGATCGGTCCGCTCCAGCAGGGCCCGGAGATCATCGGCCCGAACGGCGGCCTGATCTGGTTCGACCCGCTGCCCCAGGACTACGCCGCCACCGACTTCCGGGTCCAGTCCTATCACGGACACCCGGTTCTGACCTGGTGGCAGGGCAACGAGGCCGCGGGTGTCGGGACCGGCCAGGACGTCATCGTGAACAGCTCCTACCGGCTCGTGAAGGCCATCTCCGCCGCCAACGGGTTGTCTGCCGACCTGCACGAGTTCGATCTGACCCCCTCCGGAACCGCTCTGATCACCGCCGAGTTTCCGGTCTACGCCGACGCCACCGCGGTGCGCGGGGTGGCCAACGAGGTCGTCCTCGACTCGGTCGTTCAGGAAATCGACATCCCGACCGGGCTGGTCCTGTTCCAATGGGACAGCCTCGACCACGTGCCGCTCACCGCCGCCTACACAAGTCCCCCGAACGCGCCCAAGAAGAAGGGTGGGACGCCGCTGCCCAACTTCGTCTGGGATCCCTACGACTACTTCCACGTCAATTCGGTGGGCCTCGACCTCGACGGCAACCTGGTGATCTCGGCGCGCAACACGTGGGGTGTCTACAAGGTCGACCACCACACGGGGGCGGTCATGTGGACCCTGGGCGGCAAGCTCTCGACCTTCAGGCTGGGGGCCGGCGCGACATTCGCCTTCCAGCACGACGTGCGCGTACGCGCGGCGGGCGATCAGCTCCTGTCCATGTTCGACGACGGCGCCGGACCTCCGTACGTGCACTCGCAGTCCCGGGCGCTCGAACTGCGCCTGAACTTCAAGCAGAAGACCGCGACCGTGGTCGGCCAGCGCCTGCACACGCCGCCGCTGCTCGCGAGCTACGAGGGCGATGACCAGCGGCTCTCGGATGCTGACGACTTCGTCGGTTGGGGCCAGGAGCCCTACTTCAGCCAGTTCAACTCCAAGGGCAAGCTCGTGTTCGACGCGCGGTTCGTCGGCTCGAACATCACCTACCGGGCGTATCGCTTCGTCTGGAATGGCACCCCGGCCACTCCACCCGCGTTCGCCGTCTCCCGCCACGGCGCCAAGATGACCGTGTACGCGAGCTGGAACGGAGCCACGGGCGTGGCCGCCTGGCGCGTCTTCGCCGGCCGCCGACCGAGCAAGATGCCGGCCGTGGCGACCACCCTGAAGCGCGGGTTCGAGACGGCGATCCACGCCCGCGCCCTGCCCTATGTCGCCGTCGAGGCCCTCGACGCCAAGGGACATCCGCTGGCTCGTTCGCCCGTTCAGGGCCCCACCGGCTAATCGGGTCTTAGCGGGTGGTTGACGCTCGCACCACTACAATCCCCGCCGCATGCGGCGGCGGATCAGATCCGCGGCCTTTCCCGTTCACCGCCACTCGGTGCCCCAGCTGCTCGTGGACGGGATCCTGGTCGCGCTCGCTTATTACCTTGCCTTCCGGCTGAGGTTCCCCGAGGGTTTCGGCGGAAAGAACGAGAAGTACGGCGACCTCCTGGCCGCGACCATCTACTGGGTCGTCCCGGTCGCGCTGGTGACGCTGGCCTTGTTCGGTCAATACCAGCGGCTGTGGACGTTCGTGGGCCAGCGCGACTACGAGGCGGTGGTCAAGGGCCTGGTCGTGGCCACGCTGGTGATCGTGGGCGCGATCGCGTTCCTGCACCCGGCGACGACCACGGTCCAGTTCCAGGTCACCCCGGTGACCCTGCCCGGCAGCGTGATCGCGCTGTTCTTCCTGCTCGCGGTGGCCTTCCTGATCGGCGCCCGGTTCCTCGTGCACCTGGTGGTCGAGGGACGCGTCCAGAGCATCCGGTCCGCCAAGGGGGCCCGCGACGTCCTGATCGTGGGCGGAGGTGACGGCGGGCGCCTGGTGGTTCGCGAGCTGATCCGCAACCGGCAGCTGCGCCTGCGCCCGGTCGGGTTCGTGGACGACGACCCGCGGAAGCTGGGCATGAAGGATGAGCACGGGCTGAAGGTGCTGGGCACCACCGAATCCGAGGATCTGGCCCGCGTACTCGACGAGGTCGAGCCCGAGGAGGTGCTGATCGCGATCCCCTCCGCCCCGGGCACGCTCCGCGCCCGCGTGGTAGCCGCCTGCCGAGCCCGCGGGATCCAGGTCCGGACCACTCCCACGGTGTTCGAGCTGCTCAAGGACAGCACGGGCCAGCTCAACGTGACCCGCCAGCTGCGCGAGGTGCGCGTCGAGGACATCCTGGGCCGCGAGCCGGTGCGGATGGAGATCGAGCGGGTCGGCGCCTACCTCTCGGGCCGGGTCGTGATGGTCACCGGGGCAGGCGGTTCGATCGGCTCCGAGCTGTGCCGGCAGATCGCCCGGGTGGCCCCTCGGGCGCTGGTTCTGGTCGACCACGCCGAGGACAACCTGTTCGAGATCCGGCGCGAGCTCGAGGAGGATCGGCACTTCCGGATGGCCTCTCCCGTGCTGGCCGATTGCAGGGAAGAGGAGCGCATGCGCGAAGTCCTCACCGAGCACCGGCCGGACATCCTGTTCCACGCGGCTGCCTACAAGCACGTGACGATGATGGAAGTCAACCCCGTCGAGGCGATTCGCAACAACGCGTTGGCCACCCGCGTGATGGCCCGCATCGCCGCCGAGACCCAGGTTGGGACCTTCGTGCTCGTCTCGACCGATAAGGCGGTCAAGCCGGCCACCGTGATGGGCGCCTCCAAGGCACTCGCCGAGTGGGGCGTCGAGGCGGCCGCGTTGCGCTACCCGAACACCCGCTACGCCACCGTGCGGTTCGGCAATGTGCTCGCGTCATCGGGGTCGGTCGTGCCGATCTTCCGGCGCCAGATCGCCTCCGGCGGCCCGGTCACGGTCACCGACCCCCGGATGAAGCGCTACTTCATGACGATTCCCGAGGCGGTGCAGCTGATCATCCGGGCCGGCTCGCTGAGCGAACGCAGTGGCGAGGTGTTCGTGCTCGAGATGGGCGAGCCGGTGCCGATTCTCGAGCTCGCGCAGACGATGATCCGGCTGTCCGGCCTCGAGCCCGAGCGCGACATCGCGATCGAGATCGTGGGCGCCCGGCCCGGCGAGAAGCTGCACGAGGACCTGTTCAACCCGTACGAGCGGTTGCAGCCCACCCCGGCCCAGAAGATCCTCCGGGCCGCCCGCGAGCCACTCGATCCGGCCTCGGTCGAGAGGATCTTCGCCGAGATCAATCTGCTCGTGCTCGAGGGCGACGCCGCCGCGCTCGCCCAGCATGTGGCCAAGCTGTCGAGTTCCCGCGAGTCGGGTCTCCGCCAGCCCGCTCGCGATGCAAATCCCAGCCTCCCCCGCCTTCCCACGTAGACTCGCCCCGCACGCATGGCTCTGATCCCGTCCGTTCTCTCGGTCCACCAGCTCGTCTCCTCGGTCGGAGCCGATGTCGGCTTTGCCTCGCTGATCGGGCTGGCCCTGCTCGTGCTGCTGTTCTTCTCCCAGGCCCGCGAGACGGCCACGCTGCGGACCCGGGCCGACGAGGCCGGGGAGAGGATCCAGGAGCTCGAGGCCGAGGTCGCCGACCTAGCCGACCAGTTGGCCTCGCTCCCGGCCGAGATCTCGGTACGGGCGGCCAGTCCGCGGGCGGCTGCCGCGTTCGGCGCGGTCCAGCCCGGCGCCCCCGTCGCCGCGGGCACGGGCGGCGCGGCGCTTCCGCCGGCGGCACCGGCGGGCGTGGGCGCTCCGGCGCTGGCCGCGGCCACCCGGCTCATCCCCGATCCGGTGCGCCCGCTCCACGAGTACACGCCGGCGAGCAGCCCGGAGAACGGCAACGGCACTTCGGCGCGCCCGGTCGTCGCCGCCTCCGCGGCAACCATGCAGCGCCCGGTGCAGGCGCCGCCACCCGGCACCGCACGTCCGGGCGGCGGCGCCCGTCAAGCTCGCGGGCCCGGAGGGGGCCAGGGCCGTCCCCCCGGCCAGTCTCGGCCCGGCACGCCGCGCCCAGGCGCACCGCTGCGCCAGCCGGCACGCCGCTCCTGGGGGCGCATGGTGCTGGGCGCGTTGATCGCGATTGTGGCGTTGGGCGCGATCGCCGTCGGCGTGATCGTGCTCTCGAGCGGCGGCAAGAGCGCCTCCAGTGCGAGCAAGTCCTCGACCAATGCCACGCTGGCCAGCCACCGGAGCACCGCGGCCACCCCGGTGGCACCCGCCACGGTGACCGTCTCGGTGCTCAACGGGACCGACCAGCAGGGCCTGGCCGGACGCGTCATGCAACGGCTGACCACGGCCGGCTACCACGAGGGCACCAAGACCAACGCATCCGACCAGACGCACACGTCGACGATCGTCGCCTACATGACGTCGGCCGACCGTCGCGACGCCGTGGCGGTCGCCAACTCGCTCAAGCTGAGCCCGAGCGCGGTGCAGCCGGTCGACGCCACGACCAAGGCGACGGTGTGTCCACCGACTCAGGCTTGCACCACCCGCGTCGTGGTCACGGTCGGCACCGACCTCTCGCAGCCGTAGCGCGCCGCCGGTGCGAGATCTTCTGAACCTCCCGGAGCGGAGCGGCAAGCCGCGGGACCGCGGGGTCACTCATGTGATCGATCGCGGACTGTCGATCGCCGAGATCGAAGGCATGATCGAGGTGGCCGGCGAGTTCGTCGACATCGTCAAGCTCGGGTGGGGCACGGCGCTGGCCACCCGCAACCTGGAGCGCAAGCTCGAGTGCTATCGGTCGCATCAGATCCCCGTGGTGCTGGGCGGGACCCTGACCGAGCTGGCTATCAGCCGGGGCCGCCTCGACGAGCTGATCGCGTGGGTGCACGAGCTGGGGCTGTCGCACTTCGAGATCTCGGACGGGACGATCGCCCTCGAACACGAGCGCAAGGTGGAGATGATCGGCCGCCTCGCCCAGGAGTTCACGATCCTGTCCGAGGTCGGCTCCAAGGACGACACGGGCGCGATCACGCCCCCCTACGTGTGGGTCGAGCAGATGCGGGCGGAGCTCGCGGCCGGGGCCTGGAAGGTGATCGCCGAGGGACGTGAGGCGGGCACGGCGGGGATCTTCCGGCCAAGCGGCGAGGTCCGCGAAGGGCTGATCGGCGAGATCGTGCACGAGATCGCGCCCGATCGGATCATGTTCGACGCGCCCCGGAAGGACCAACAGGTGTGGTTCGTCCGGCGGTTCGGGCCGGAGGTGAACCTGAGCAACGTGCCGGTCGGCGAGGTGCTCGCCCTGGAGACGCTGCGACTCGGGCTGCGCTCGGACACGCTGGGCATCGGTGACCGGTGAGCGACGGCCCTGGGGACGCTCTGCGCGGCGTGCTACTGGCCCGTCACGGACAGACCAATGACAATCTGGAGCCACTGCGCTTCCAGGGGTTCACCGATACGCCGCTGAACGACACCGGCCGCGCGCAGGCGCGGCAGTTGGCTGACCGGGTGGCCGCGCTGCCCGATCCCATCAAAGCGCTGTGGGCGTCGGATCTGAGCCGGGCGCGCGAGACGGCCGAGATCGTGGGCGCACACGTCGGCCTGGAGGCGCGGCTCGATCCACGGCTGCGCGAGGCCAACCGCGGGCGCTGGGAGGGCTACACGTTCGAGGAGATCGAGCGGTCCCATCCTGAGGAGTACGCCGCGTGGAGGCGTGGCGGCGCGTCCTGGAGGTTTCCCGGAGGTGAGTCGCTGCAGGAGCAGCAGGACCGGGTGCTGGCCGCGCTGGCCGACATCGAGTCCGCGGGCGAGCTTCCCGCCCTGGCGGTCTGCCACGGCGGCGCGATCCGTGTGGTGCTGTGCAGCCGCGACCCGCGCGGCCTGGACGCGTTCCACGACTTCGAGGTCCCGAACGTGGCCGTCGTGCCGCTGTGATGGTCGGTCGTGCCCACGATGGCCACCACTAGGCTCTCGCTCGTCGGGTTCGCCGGGCTGGTCGCGGCGAGCATCGCCGCCTTCTTCGTAACCCAGCACCTGAAGGTCACCACACCGCTGATCGTGGGCGGGAAGGGCGCTCCCCGGCCGGTCCCCGGAGTGATCGACCCGGTTCATCCGGTGCAGTGCGGCGGGTTCGACACCGGCTCGACGACGATCTCGTTCTACCTCCAGCACTCGAGCGACGACGTCATCGTGTCCGTGGTCAACGCGGCCGACGACGCGGTCGTGCGGACGGTGGCCGATGGCCGGCACATGCGCAAGGGCGTGCGCATCCCCGACGGCGTATTCCATTGGGACGGGCGGTTGGCCGACGGTACGTTGGCGCCCGACGGCAGCTACTACTTCCGGGTGACCCTCATACACCAGAACCACACGATCAACCTGACGGGCGTCCCCGTAAAGGTGAAGACCGCGCCGCCGCGTCCGGTGATCACCAGCGTCCAGCCGACCGTGATCGCATCTGGGACCCACGTGACGATCCACTACGCGGGTAACCAGAATCGCGGGGGCACGATCCTGCTCTACCGGGTGGGCGCCGCGAACCGGCCCGCGCGGGTGATCAAGCAGTTCCCCACGCCGTGGAAGGGCCAGTCCGCCGTGTGGGACGGGACGGTCGCGCAGCAGCGGCCGGCGCCGGCCGGCACTTACCTGATCGCGCTCACGGTCACCGACGCGGCCTGCAACACGGGCCGTTACCCGGCTCAGATTCCCTCGTCGGTTGCCTCTGCGGCCAACGATGTCGTGACAGTGCGGTGAAATCACCCCCGTGACGGGTTACCTGAAGCGCCTGGTGAGCTCGTTGGCCGCCTACCAGGTCGCCGACTTCGTCTCCAAGTTCATCGCCGTCCTGCTCCTGCCGGTGTACACGCGGTACATCACGCCGGCCGGCTACGGCGTGGTCGAGCTGCTCGGCAACGGGGTGATTCTGATCAGCATCCTGGTCCGCTTCGGGATCATCGAGTCGTTCCTGCGCTTCTACTTCTCCGACGATGACCAGGACCGGCGCGACGCCCTGGCGCGCCGAGCGACCGGCTTCCTGCTGGTCAGCACCACGGTGGTGTCGGTCGTGCTGGCGCTTGCCGCGTCACCGCTGTCGAAGCTCGTGCTCGGCTTTCACGATGCGACCACGTTCCGCGTTGCCGTGCTCGGCCTGTGGGCATTCACGAACCTCGAGCTGGCCTACGCCCTGCTGCGGGTCGACGAGCGCCTGCGCGCGTATGCAACCGCCTCGCTGACCAACGTCACGCTCACGATCGCCTCCTCCGTTGTCCTCGTGGTGGTGCTCGGGGACGGGGCGCGCGGGCTGCTGCTCGGTAACTACGGCGCCTCGACGGTCGTTCTGCTCGGGCTGTGGTGGACGATGCGCGACCGACTCCGGACCCGTCACCCGAGCGCCGAGGCCCACGGCGTGCTGTTGCGCTTCGGCTTGCCGACCGTCCCCGCCGAGGCGTCGGTGTATGCGCTAAGCATCATCGACCGCTACTACATCTTCCACCACCGCTCGGCCGCGCTGGCTGGGCTGTACTCGATCGCGGTCAAGCTCGCCGGCACGGTGGCGTTCATCGTCCGCGCGTTCCAGTACGCCTGGCCGCCGCTCGCCTACTCGGTTCGCGATGATGCGGAGGCGGCCCGACTGTATGGACTGGTGACCACGTATTACGTGCTGGCGAGTGGCCTGGTCGTGGCCGGCCTCGCCCTGCTCGGGCGCTGGGTTCTGCGCCTCCTGGTCGCGCCATCCTTCTTCGGGGCCTACCGGGCGCTGCCCTGGGTGGCTCTGGGATGGGCCCTGTACGGGCTGTGGGTGGTGTTCCTGGTCATCGCCGGCCGGGCCAAGGTGACCACCCGCAACTTCCCGGCCGCGCTGGTCGGCCTCGCCGTCAACGTGATCCTGCTCCTCGTCCTGGTGCCGGGGCTGGGGATCGCCGGCGCCGGCATCGCGCTCTGTGGGGCGTACGTGGTGATGATCGCGGTGATGCACCTGCTGACCCGCAGGGTGTTCGCGGCGGCGTTCGAGTGGCGCCGGCTGATTCAGCTCGCGGTGGTGCTCGGCGGGATGGCGGCGGCCGGCGACCTGCTCCTGCCCACTCGTGGCGCGGTTGGCTTCCTGACCCGCGCCGTGGTGCTGGCCGCTATGCCGGTGGTGCTGCTCGGCACCGGGTTTGCCCATCGGCAGGAGCTCGAGCAGGCGCGGAGCCTGCTGAATCGCGTTGCGCGGAGGCCGCGTGAGCCGGCCCCCAGTTAGCGTCGTGATGCCATTCGCCGGCGACGAGCTCGCCGCCCAGGCCGCTGTGGACGTCCTGCTGGCCCTCGAGCTCCGAGTCGGCGACGAGCTGATCCTGTCCGACAACTCGGGCACGGCGAGCGCCCGGGGCGGGGTTGCCGTCATCACGGCGACCGGGGAGCGATCGCCGGCGCACGCCCGCAACGTAGGCGCGGCCCACGCCCACGGGGAGTGGATCCTGTTCCTCGACGCGGACTGCGTCGCGCCCCGCGGGCTGCTCGACGCGTTCTTCGCCGCGCCGGTGGCCGACGACGTGGGAGCCCTGGCCGGCGAGGTGGTTCCGTTGCCGAGCGCCGACACCCTGGCCTCGCGTTACGGGTCCGCGCGCAGCTTCCTGTCCCAGCAGACCCATCTCAACCATCCCTACCGCCCACGCGCGGTCGCGGCCAACCTGCTCGTCCGGCGCGCCGCGTTCGAGCAGATCGGCGGCTTCTACGAGGGCGTCCGGGCCGCCGAGGACACCGATTTCAGCTGGCGGCTTCAGGCGGCCGGCTGGCGGCTCGAGCTGCGCCGCCGGGCTCAGGTCGAGCACCGCTACCGCGGCACGGTCCGGGAGCTGCGCCGCCAGTGGCGAGGTTATGCCGCCGGCCGGGCCTGGTTGGCTCGCCGCTACGAAGGCTTCACTCCCGAGCCGGCGGTGGCCCGCGCGCTGGGGCGCCTGAGCCACCGGACCCGGGCCGCTCTGGGTCCGGGCGGTGACCCGGCCGCCGGATCGCCCGGGGCGCGCCGCGCGGCCCAGGTGGCCGATGCCGGCCGGCTCGAGCGCGGCCGCTACCTGGCCCTCGACGCCCTTCTGTCCGCCGAGGAGCTGGCCGGGCTGGCCCTGTCCAACCGGCCGGCCGGTCGCCGGCGGACGGCAGCCGGCGTGGTGATGGTCGCCGACCGCTTCCCGGTCCGCGGAGATCCGCTGGTGGAGTTCGTCGGCGCACTCGACCGCGTTCGGGTCGAGGCCGCCGCGCGTCCCGAGCTGCCGGAGGGGAACCTGGCGCCCGGGCTCCAGGTCGACTACCGCGAGGACGACGGGATCGCCGCTCGGGTTGGCGCGCTGCTCGCGCTCCTCGTGCGCCACCCGCTGCGCGTGACCGGCGACCTGCTGGCCCGGCGCCCCGGCGAGCCGGGCCTGTCGACGCTGGCCCCCGCCGTGCTTCGCCTCCAGCGCGATCGAAGCGCGCGTGTGCACGCCCTGGGGGGCGACGAGGTACGGACCACCGCCCGGCGCCTGGCCCGTCTGGCCGGGCGACCGCTCGACGAGCCCCGGTCCTGATGGGTCTACTACTAGCCCACATCGTCGATCCCTCGGCGTTCACGCCCCCATATGACCACGCCCTGTCCAGCGCTTTGGCGCGGGCCGGGGTCCAAGTCGAGCTGATCACCAGCCAGTTCGGCTACGGCGCGGTCCCCGAGCCCGACGGCTACGCGGTGCGCGAGCTGTTCTACCGGCGGTCTTTTGGTCCCCCCGGCTCGCGGCTGCGGTTGGCCGCCAAGCTGGCCGAGCACGTCCCCGACATGGTCCGCTACCGCGCGCTGGCCCGGACGGCCGACGTGGTCCACTTCCAGTGGCTGGCCGTCCAGGCCGTCGACCGGTGGTTGCTGCCGCGCCGGCCGATTGTCCTGACCGCCCACGACCTTCTTCCGCGGGAACCGCGCCCCGGGCAGGTATCGGCCCAGCGCCGGCTGTACGAAGCGGTCGACGCGATCGTCGTGCACTCGGGCTATGGCCGCGATCTGTTGGTCGCACGCCTCGGGGTGGACCCGGCCAAGGTCAGGGTCATCCACCACGGCGCGTTCAAGCACCTCACGGTGCAGGCGAGCGAGGTCCCGCTGCCCGAGGAGCTCCGGGCCGTGGATTCGCCGGTCGTTCTGTTCTTCGGGCTCCTGCGCCCCTATAAGGGGATCGAGACGCTGCTCGAGGCCTGGCGCGGTATCGGGTCGGAGCTCTCCTCGGAGGCCGAGCTATGGGTGGTCGGGCGGCCGCGCATGCCGCTCGAGCCGCTGCGGGCGCTGGCTGGCCCGGACGTCCGGTTCATCCCTCGGTTCGTCTCGGACGCCGAGCTGTCCGCATTCTTCCGCCGGGCCGACGTCGTCGCCCTGCCGTACTCGCGCACCGAGCGGTTCGACTTCTCGGGCGTGCTGGCCACCGCGCTGGCCTTCGGCAAGCCGACCGTGATCAGCGACATCGCCGGCTTTGCCGAGGTGGCCGCGGCCGGCGCCGCCCGCCTGGTCGCGCCCGAGGATCCGGCCGCGTTGCGGAGCGCGATCGTGAGCCTGTTGAACGATCAGCAAGCGCGGGAGGGTCTGGCCTGGGGTGCGCTGACCGCGGCCAAGGGCGCCTACTCCTGGGAGGCGGCGGCCCGCGAGACCCTGGCCCTGTACCAGGACCTGGTTGGATAGCCCGCCGTGACCGTAGTCGCGATCGTGTTCTGGGCCTCGATCGGCCTGATCCTCTACGCCCACGCCGGCTACCCGGTGCTGCTCGGGCTGATCGCCTGGCTGCGCGAGCTGACGCCACGGACCCGCGCGCGTTTCCGTCCACGGATGCCGCCGGACGACGAGCTCCCGAGCGTGTCGGTGATCGTGGCCGCGTACGCCGAGCAGGACGTGATCGCCGAGCGGGTGGCGAACATCCGCGCGCTCGACTACCCGGCGCAGCTCGTCGAGCTGATCGTCGCCTGCGACGGCTCTCCCGACGAGACCGCGGGTCGGGCGCGGGGCGCCGGGGCGGACATGGTGCTGGAGCTGCCGCGGGGGGGCAAGATCCGCGCCCAGGACGCGGCGGTGGAGCGGGCCCAGGGCGAGATCGTGGCCTTCTCGGACGCCAACGTGACGTGGGAGGCCGACGCTCTGAGGCGCTTGGTGGCGCCGTTCGCCGACGCGCGCGTGGGCTACGTGTGCGGCGAGGTACAGCTGGTCGACGCGGCTACCGGGTCAAACCAGGAGGGCCTTTACTGGCGCTACGAGCTGGCCCTGCGAGCGCTCGAGTCGCGGGTTCGCTCGGTCACCGGTGGCAACGGCGCGATCTACGCCACCCGGCGCGAGGCCTATCTGGTGGTCGACCCGATCATGGGCCACGACCTCTCGTTCCCGTTCAACATGGTCAAGCGGGGCTGGCTGGCCCTGGCCGTCCGCGAGGCCCAGGCCAGCGAGAAGATGGTCCCGACGATCGAGGGCGAGTTCGCCCGCAAGCGGCGGATGATGAGCCACACCTGGCCGATCGTGGTGCGCGGCGGGATGCTCTCGCCCCGGGGCTATGACCCGCTGTACGCGCTGATGATCGTCTCGCACCGCATCCTTCGCTACCTGACGCCCTTCCTACACGCGATCGCCTTCGTGGCCAGCCTGGCGCTGCTCGGGCAAGGGTGGATCTACGTGGTCGCGGTCGTCGTCCAGGTGGCCGTTCTGGTGGCCGCCGGGGTGGCCGGCCTCGCTCCGTCGCGCCCGACGCTGATCGCTCGCTACTACGTGCTGACCACCGCTTCGCTGGCCGCCGGCCTGTGGGACTGGGTGGTGCACGGCACCTCGGCGGGCTGGGAGCCGGCGGAGGGCACGCGATGAGGGATTGGGCGCGCGCACTCGACCTGTTGATCGCGGCGCCGGCGGCGCTCGTGACCGCGCCGGTGGTCGGGGTGCTGGCTCTCCTCATCCGGCTCGAGTCGCCCGGCCACCCGATCTACACCCAGACCCGGGTGGGCAAGGACGGCGAGTTGTTCTCGATCTACAAGCTGCGCACGATGGTCCGCGGCGCCGAGTTCACGGGCGCCGGCCTGGCCATCCAGGAGGGAGACGACCGGATCACCCGGCTCGGCAACTTCCTGCGCCGCTACTCGCTCGACGAGCTGCCCAACCTCTGGAATGTCCTGCGCGGGGAGATGTCGATCGTCGGCCCGCGCCCGACCCTGGCCGTGCAGGTCGAGCAGTACACCGACCGCCAGCGGGGCCGCCTCGCGGTCAAGCCCGGGCTCACCGGCTGGGCCCAGGTGAACGGGCGGGCCTCGCTTCCCTGGCCCGAGCGCATCGAGCTCGACCTGTGGTACGTCGAGCACCGCTCGCCGTGGCTCGACCTGCGGATCCTCGCCCGGACGGTGCGGATGGTCTTCCGGGGCGATGGGATCTACAAGGGAGAGAGGGGCGGGTGGGTTCCTCCGACTCCGTAGCCGTCCTGCTCACCGGCGTCGGCAAGCGCTACGACATCGTGTCGGCGTTCGCCCAGCACGCCATCGTGGTGGCGGCCGACCCCAACCCGTTGGCGCCGGCCCAGTACGCGGCGCACTATCGGCGAGCGGTGCCGCGGATCGAGGACCCGTCGTACGTCCCCGCGCTGGGCGCGCTGTGCGAGGAGTTCGGCGTGCGCGCCGTCGTTCCCCTGACCGACCTTGACCTGGAGGTCCTGGGCCAGGCCCGGGTCGACGGCCTGCTGCCCGCGTTCGTGCCCGAGCCCGAGATCGCCCGGGCCACGTTCGACAAGTACGAGACCCATCTGTTGCTCTCGCGAGTCGGACTGCCGTCCCCGCCGACGGTTCTGCCGGGCGACCCGGTCGACGACTTCCCGGTCATGGTCAAGCCGCGCTGGGGCTCGGGGGCCCGCTCGATCCACCGCGCCGATGACTTGGAGGCCGCCGATTTCTTCGTGCGCTACATCCGTGAGCCCGTGATGGTGCAGCGGTTCATGGACGGGCCGGAGTTCTCGATCGACGTGTTGTGCGATTTGGACGGCCGCTGCCTCAACGCGATCCCCCGCACGATGATCGAGTCGCGCGGCGGCGAATCGATCAAGGGCAAGGTGATCGCCGGCGCCGAGCTGATCGACCTCGGCCGGACCGTCGCCGAGACGCTGCACTTCCGCGGCCCGTCCACGATCCAGGTGTTCCGCGACAAGGAAATCGGCCTCGGGATCACCGACGTCAACACCCGCTTCGGTGGCGCCTTCCCCGCGCCCATGTACGCCGCGCTGCCCGGCCGCACCTACCCCGAGCTGATCGTGCGGATGGCCCGGGGTGAGGTTGTCGAACCCCACGTCGGCGAGTTCCGCGCCGGCCTCACCTTCACCCGTTACTACTGGCAGCTCGAACTCGACGACACGCTCCAGCCCACGGGCCGGGACATCATCTCGCCGCCCGGTCCGCCGGCGCCTCGGTAGCGCTCCGGATCGGACCCGGATAAGTCGTCACGCCCCGCGCGAATCGGCGCGCGTGACGGCTTATCCGCGTGTTTTCACCAGACGTGGCCCTCGCGCCAGTCGCAGGTGAGCCTCTCGCCGACGTCGGGCTGCAGCGCCACCGGCAGCACGTACACGGCGCCCTCCTCGCTCGCCGTGCGCCTCGGTCCTGACGGGCTGAGCGTCCAGAGCTCGCCCTGCCACTGCCGCCAGCCACGGGCCAGGTACAGAGCGGCGCCGTCCTCGGTGGCCGCGAGCGCGCCCAGGTCGTAGGCCGCGCGAATCACGCGCTCGACCTCGCCCATCACCGCCCCACCGACGCCCCGCCGGCGATGGTCGCCTCGCACGGCCACGCACTCCACGTGCCCGCTCCGCAACGCGCGATCGCGGTAGAGGAGCCGGCGCTGGACGACCGCTGCGTGGCCGATGAGCTCCCCCTCGTCCCAGGCCAGCGCGTGCATCCCACCGAGGGCGTGGTCCCACGCCTCCGCGGTCATCTCCTCGCCGAACACGTCGACGAGCAGCGCGCGGAGCGCCCGGAGCACGGGCGGGTCGAGATCGGCGGTGTGGGCGAGTTGCACGCCCAAGGCGTCAGGCGATCAGGCGCCGACGGCCCGCGCGCGGCGGCCCCCGGAGCCGGCCCCGGACTCGCCCCAGCACTCGTCCACGAAGGCGGCGATCTTGCCGGTCAGCCGCTCCGGGCTGACGCGCAGCTCGACGATCGAGTTCGCGTCGATCAGGCGACCGGCCGGGAGCTCGGCGGCCAGCATGTCGGCGTCCGAGAAGGGGTGCAGGGGATCGCGAGGATGCCCGATGACCAGGGCCGGCGCCTCCAAGCGGCAGCGGACTGCCCGCTCGGGCGCGGTGCGGCCGAACAGGATCCCCTGGAGCACGGCGCCGCTCGGTCCCGGGTCCTGGGCGACCCAATCGAGGACCAGCTCGGCCATGAACGGGACGTAGTGGCGCGGAACGGCGCGCGCCCCGCGGGCCAGGAGCTTCATGGCCGGCTCCCCGAGGGTGAGCGCGAGCAGGAGTGGTGTGAACGCGGCCGCGCAGGCCGGGATCGCCTTGTCCAGCACCGGCATCTCGATGATCACCCCGCGCAGACGCTCGGGGGCCAGGGCGGCCACCTCGAGCGTGACGTTGGCGCCCAGCGAGGTTCCCCCCACCACGGCCTGATCGAGCTCCAGGTGGTCGAGCAGGGCGACCGCCTGGCGGGCGAACTCGGGCATCGAGTAGCGCCCCATGTCGTCGGGGCGGTCGGACTCGCCGTGGCCGAGGAAGTCGAGGGTGACCACGCGGTTGCCGTGGCCGGCAAGATCGGCGGCCAGACGCGTCTGCATCTTCTGCGAGAGCAGGAGGCCCGGCATCAGCACCGTCGTCCGCGTGCCCTCGCCGTGGATCGTGTAGGCCAGCTTGTGGTCCTCGTAGGAGAAGTAGGGCATCGATTTCAGGATACCCTTAGGCGTCGACTGGCTAGTCAGCCAGTAGGCTCCATGCCGGGTAGTACCTTGCAGGGGCGACATCGACTAAAGGACGACTCAATGGCAAAGACAGTGCGATCGCTGAACGGTCAGGTGGTCGCGATCACCGGTGGGGCCCGCGGGATCGGCCGCGCCACCGCGACGGCGCTCATCGCCCAGGGCGCGCGGGTGGCAATCGGCGACATCGACGCGCCGCTGGCCGAGAAGACGGCGGCGGAACTCGGGTCGGGAACGATCGGCCTGCCCCTCGACGTGACCGATCGTGAGAGCTTTGCCGCCTTCCTGGACGAGACCGAGCGCCAGCTTGGCCCGCTCGACGTCCTCGTCAACAACGCCGGGATCATGCCGGTCGGCGCGTTCGAGAACGAGACCGACGATTGCGCGCAGCGGCTCGTCGACATCAACATCCACGGTGTGATCTTGGGCTCCAAGCTCGCCATCCAGCGCTTCCAGCCGCGCGGGCGCGGTCACATCGTCCAGCTCGCCTCGATCGCCGGCAAGGGCGGCTTCCCCGGCGGGGCCACCTACTGTGCGACCAAGCACGCTGTGGTGGGGCTCACCGAGGCCCTGCGCTCCGAGCTGCGGGGCACCGGGATCGAGCTGCACCAGGTGCTGCCGATCGGCGTCAACACCGAGCTCTATTCGGGCGTCTCGGCGGCCCGCGGGTTCCCGACGGCCGAGCCCGAGGACGTGGCCAACACGATCGTCGAGCTGCTCCAGACCGGCAAGTTCGAGCTCTACGTGCCGCGCAAGGTCGCGGCCATCACGCGCATGCAGGCGCTCATGCCGCGTCGGATGGCCGAGGCAATCATCCGCTTCACCAAGGGCGATCAGCTGCTCCTGGCCGCCGACCCGTCCGCCCGGGCGGCCTACGAGGCCCGCATCACCGGCTCGGCACCGGCGCCGGCGTCGGAGCACGAACGCAGCGCGGCGTAAGCCCTACGACTACGCGCTCAGCCAGTCGGCGATCCGGCGCCCGATCTCGGGGCCGGCGTCCTCCTGCAGGAAATGCGAGGCCCCGGCGATCACGTGGTCGATCTCGCCTCCAAGGGCGGCCGCGAACCGCCGCCCGGTCTCGAGCGGCAGGACCGGATCGGACTCCGCCCACATGAACAACTTGGGACGGGTGTCGGCGCGCAGCGAGTCGAGCACGCGCTGGCCGGCGCTCGCCCCGGGTGCGTCGGGCGACAGCGGCAGGATCAGCGGAAACGCCCGCGCGCCGGCCTTCGACGCGGGGTTCGGGAACGGGGCGTCGTAGGCGGCGATCACGTCGTCGCCCGGGTCGTTCAGGCAGGCCCGGCGCACGAGCAGCCCGACCGGAAGGTCCTCGGTTCGCTCGACGAACGCTCGGAACGCCATCCACGCGTCGTTCATCGGCTGGTGGCCGGTGAACAGCCCGGTGTCGAGCACGACGACGCGCGCGATCCGGTCCCGGCGCTCGACCGCCACTCGTAGCCCGATCGGCCCGCCCCAGTCGTGCACGACGATCGTGGCGTCGCGAAGGTCGAGTCCATCGACCAACGCGAGGATGCTCTCGGTGTGCCGGTCGTAGGTGTACCAGTCGAGGTCGATCGGCTTGTCCGAGCGACCGAACCCGGGCAGGTCCGGGGCGATGCACCGGTAGCCCGCGTCACGGATCGGTGGGATCACCTTGCGCCACAGAAACGACCAGGTCGGCTCGCCGTGCACGAAGAGCACCGCGGGACCGGAACCGACGTCGAGATGGGCGAGACGGATGCCGTCGAACTGCCGGTACTCGGACTCGAACGGGAAGTCGGGCAGCCCGGTGAGCAGTTCGTCGGGGGTGCGGATGGCGTCGGTCATCGCTTGCCGCTCGGAGCGTACGATTTCAGCCAACGGACGATCATCCGCCCTACCTGGTTGCCGGCGTCCTCCTGGAGGTAGTGGCCGACACCCTTGATCACGTGGTCGACCTCGGCACCGATCGCCCGGGCGAATCGCCACCCCGCCTCGAGCGGGAGGATCGCGTCCCCCTCGCCCCAGATGATCAGCTTGGGCCGGGGGTCCGAGCCGAGCGCCGCGAGCACGCGCTGACCGGTCGCGGCACCCTCCATCTGCGGGGTGGTGGGGAGGATCAGCGGGAAGGCGCGCGCTCCCGCCTTCGACGGTGGGTTCGGGAACGGCGCCTCGTAGGCGGCGATCACATTCGACGCGGGCGCCATCCGGCACCCGGCGCGGATCAGGAACGACACCGGCAAGTCCTCGCTGCGCTGGGCCAGCTCGCGAAAGGCCAGCCAGGACTCGGTCATCTTCTGATGGCCGGTGAACAGGCCGCTGTCGAGCACGACTATTCGCCCGATCCGGTGGGGCTGCTCGACCGCGAGTCGCAGCCCGATCGGCCCGCCCCAGTCGTGCACGACGATCGTGGCGTCCTGCAGCTTGAGCTCGGCGAACAGCGTGGCGACGCTGGCGGTGTGCCGGTCGTAGGTGTACCACTCGAGGTCGATCGGCTTGTCCGAGCGGCCGAACCCGGGCAGGTCAGGGGCGATGCACCGGTAGCCCGCGTCGCGGATCGGGGGGATCACCTTGCGCCACAAAAACGACCAGGTGGGCTCACCGTGGAGGAACACCACCGGGGGCCCCTTGCCCTCGTCGATGTGGGCCAGACGCAGTCCCTGGAACTTGCGATACCTCGGCTTGAACGGAAAGTCGGGGACGCGGGCGAGGAGGTTGTCGGGGGTGCGGATGATGCTGGGCACGGGGGCATGAAGCTACCTACCCGCGCAGCGATCGGACGGCGATTCAGGGACCGTGCACGAGGGCTTGCGAGGCGCCGGAGGCCACCGTGACCTCGATCTCGGACGGGAAGCGCTCCCAGGCCACCAGATCCAGGGCCTGCAGGCGGTCGAGCATCGACTGGAAAGCGGCGGCCTGGGCGCGGCCGGCGTAGCGGCGGGCGATCGTGAACGACCATCCGGCAGCGGCCGTCGGATCGGCTACTCCGAGCAGCCCCTGGTAGCGCCGGTCGCTCACCGCGCTGGTCACGGTCAAGGTCGAGCGCGGAAGCTTCGACAGTGCGCGCACCCGCGTGGCCAGCGCGATCAGCAGGTCGAGCGCGGCCGGGCGCAGCCCGCGGTAAAGCGCTGGCGTGAACCCGAGGCGCGAGGCGAGCGACCCGACTCCGGGGTCGTAGCGCAGCCCGAGGTGCGCCGCATTGGAGGGCAGCGGCAGGACGGCGCGCGCCGCGTAGGCGCGATCGAGCGCATCAGGGTCGGCGAACGGACGGAGGGTGTCCGGCGGATGCAGGACCAGCGCGTTCGAATTGGCGCCGGTCTCGAGGGCGATCAGCCGCTGCAAGGCACCGCGGTCCGTCCGGTAGAGCCGCATGATCCGCTGGGCCCCGAGCAGCCGCCAGTAGTACAGCGAGGAGTCATCGCCGAAGCTCGAGATCAGCGCGTAGGCGTCCGGGTTGTGGTCGGGGGCCGTGTCGAAGTACAGCTGCGGGTAGGGGACGGCGCGGCCACCGTCATAGAGGTCCAGGACGCGCTGGAGGTTTCCGATCCCCATGTGGTAGGACTCGAACGCGAGGTCGGTCCGGCCGAGGTGCTGCTCGGCGGTCTCCACGTAGCGCACGGTGCCGGCAAGCGCCTTGCGGGGATCGAAGCGGTCGTCGACCTTGGCCCGGGCGCGATCCAGGCGCGCGACCATGCCGTTCTGGCCGCGCGCGGAGGCCAGGAAGATCTGGCCGGTGAGCTTGCGGCTGCGGGCCAGGTCGATGTGCATGCCGAGCAGCGAGGACCCGGTCGAGGCCAGGATCTGGGTCAGGCCGCTGGCGTTGGCCGGGTCGCCCCCGACGATCACGTCGGACCGGCCGGCGCTCTCCACGAACACCAGCGCCTCGACCATGCTCGGGTCAATCGAGGCACCGGCGACCGCCTGGTCGATCAGCGGCCTGAACCGGGCGACGCGGGCGGCGGTGGCGAGAACCCCGCCGGGGCTCTTCTCGTACAGGACGTGCTGTGAGCCGTCGATTGCCCGGGCCACGAACTCCGACTCGCGACCCGACACGTAGGCGAACGGGTCCCCCGGCTTGGCCGGCTGCCCGATGCCGGGAAGCGGCAAGGGCGGCGGCTGCGACCGGCCGCCCGAAGCGCTCAGCACGACGACCAGGACGATGACCAGGACGAGGAGGGCGCCGCCGGCTAGCGCCAGGCGCCTGCGACCAGCCGTCTTGCGCTCGCGCGCGGACTGCACAACGTCATGAGCCGTGGTAGACGAGATGCATCTTGCTACAGGCGGCCGCGTGCGCCGGATCGACGTGGCTGGCGAATGCCTTCCAGCCGTTGCCCGCGATCGGGTAGATGTTGACCAGCGGGTGCGGGTGCTTGGCCAGGTAGGGGCGGCTCACGTACAGCACGCCGGTCTTGACCCCGGCGTACCAGGCGAACACGCTCTGATAGCCGATCGGGATGTTCGGCTGTCCGCAGGCAAACATGTTCGCCGTGCCCAGGATTCTCACCACGCCGGACAGATGGCCGATCAACGCCGTGCGGGCACGCTGGCCGCGCAGGTCCACGCGCTCGAGCCGGTACTGGCGGTGGGCGGCGCCGACCATCGAGCCGGCGATCAGCACGAGGACCAGGACCGTGCCCCACGTGCCCACGTGCGTGGCCAGTCGGGGCCCGAGCCGGCCGCGGTCGAGCCGGTGGGTCCGGTCCGCGAGCAGCGCCGGCAGCTCATGGACGATCCGGCCGATGAACACCGCGGCCAGGATCCCGACCACCGCGCCGGCCTCGAACAGGTAGCGCGGCACGGCCGGGAAGCCGTGCAGGGCGAACGCGATCTCGACCAGCACCCACAGCAGCGCGCCGCCGGCCAGGACCAGGACCGCGATTCTCCGGCGCCAGGCCGCCCATGCCAACGTCAGCAGGGCGAGCACCCACACGGTGTTCGGGAGCAGCTCGTGGAAGCGGGTGATCGTGCCGGTGATCTTGTTGCCGTGGATCGCCCGAGGCGAGTTCTCGGCGATGTTGCCGGCGGTCAGGAGGCTCTTCGACGTCAAGCCGGGAATCCCGAACCACAGGAAGGCCAACCCCAGCAGCGAGGCGTACAGCCATTTGCGGTAGCTCGGCTGCTTCCACCACAGCCACAGACCGGCCAGCCCGTAGAACGGCCACACCTCGGGGCGCCCCAGGGAGCCCAGCCACCAGATCCAGAATGCCGGGCGGTGGTGCCCGGACAGGTGCAGGTCGATGGCCAGCAGGCAGAGCGACACGATCATCGTGTCGGACTCGGCACTGAGGAGGTAATGGGTGTAGGTGAACGGGGTGTTGAAGCTGCCGATGGGGTCCTGGAGCGCGAGCACGAACACAGCCGCGAACAGCCCGGCCACGTAGGAGGCGTAACGGCGTTCGGGGCGCGAGTAGGTCAGGCGGAAGGCGATCCGCCAGGCGAAGATCAGGCCGCTCAGCGAGATCGCCACCGAGGTGACCATCCACAGCCACAGGGCGTAGCGACCGAACACCGCGTAGGGCACGGTGAACAGGAACGGCATCGGCTTCCAGGACGGCGCGCCGTTGGTGTCGAGCCCCAGGTGGATGGTCAGCTTGCCCCACACCAGCCAGCCGTATGGGTCGTACCCCGGGCGCGTGCGCGCGTAGAGCAGGATGGCCAGCGAGGCGATCAGCAGCCCGATCGCGGTGAGAACCCAGCGGTAGCGGAACGCGAGCTCCCTTAGCTCGACGCGGTCCACCGTCCGGCGCTCGTCGGCTGGGCCGGTCGGGGCTTCGATCGGCGGTGCGTCTAGGGTCTGCTCAGACACGGGGCCGCGGGGACGGTAGCAGCAGGTGTGCCCGGTCCTGCTTGCAACAATCGGGGTGAGCGTCCTCTAATCTCTTCGGTCGTTTGGCGGGCCGCTGCGCCGGGGTTCTTACATCTCGCGTACGGCTCGTCGGCTATCCTCGTGCGCTCGCGGGCCAGGAATTGCCTGGACCTAGGCCCATCGACGCGCCGCCCCCTCGGCCGAGAGCGCTGTAGACCCCCGTATTCGACGTCAGGCATTGGAGCGCCTATATGCAAATCTTGGTTCTTGGCGGTGACGGATACCTCGGCTGGCCCACCGCTCTCCATCTCAGTGCCCTCGGGCACGAGGTAGCGGTCAACGACAACTTCGCCCGTCGCCGCTACGACGAGGAGATGGGCGTCGAAAGCCTGGTTCCGATCTACTCGCTCGAGGAGCGGGTCGCCGCGTGGGCCGAGATCACGGGCAAGACGATCAAGACCTACGTGGGCGATCTCTGCGAGGCGTCCTTCGTGCACGAGATGGTCGGCGACTTCCGGCCCGACACGATTGTCCACTTCGGCGAGCAGCGCGCGGCGCCGTACTCGATGATCGACCAGGCCCACTGCGTCTACACGCAGACCAACAACATCGTCGGCAACCTCAACGTGATGTACGCGATCGCCGACATCGATCGCGACATCCACCTGGTCAAGCTCGGCACGATGGGGGAGTACGGCACGCCGAACATCGACATCGAGGAGGGGTGGCTCGAGCTCGAGCACAACGGCCGCAAGGACCGCGTCCTGTACCCCAAGCGCCCCGGCTCCTTCTACCACCTGTCCAAGGTGCATGACAGCCACAACATCGAGTTCGGGTGCCGGATCTGGGGCATGCGCGCCACCGACCTCAACCAGGGCGTCGTCTACGGCGCGGACACCGAGCAGACCAAGCTCGACCCGCGGCTGGCCACCCGGTTCGACTACGACGGCGTGTTCGGCACGGTGCTCAACCGCATGACGATCCAGGCGGTGCTCGGCCATCCGCTCACCGTGTACGGCAACGGCTCGCAGACCCGCGGCCTGATCAACATCGTCGACACGGTCGAATGTATCCGGCTCGCCTCGGAGAACCCCGCGGACCGAGGCGAGTTCCGTGTGTTCAACCAGTTCACCGAGTCGCTGTCGGTTCGCCAGATCGCCGAGACGATCGCCGAGGAGTATCCGGGCGAGGCGACCATCGAGATGGTCGATAACCCGCGCGTCGAGGCCGAGGATCACTACTACAACGCCAAGCACACCGCGCTGGTCGACCTCGGGCTCAAGCCCACGCTGCTGTCGATGACGCTGATCGACCATCTGTTCGATGTGGTCGAGCGCCACAAGGACCGCGTGGACCTGGCGGCGATCATGCCGACCGTCAGCTGGCGCGAGACGACCAGCGAGCTGCCCCAGACCTCGACCCGGGCGCTGGCCTAGAGGTGAGCCCGCAGTCGCTCGACGGACGCCGGGTCCTCGTGACCGGCGGCTCCGGGTTCATCGGGCGCCATGCGGTGGCCGGGCTGACCCGCGCCGGCGCGTCGGTGCGGGTGGTCGACCTGAAGGCCCATCCCGATCCATCGGTCGACACCGTGGTCGGCGACATCGGTGACGCCGAGGTCCTGGACGCCGCGTTCGACGGAGGGATCGACTCGGTCGTGCAC
Organism: uncultured Solirubrobacterales bacterium; assembly: GCA_963834675.1. Classification (GTDB taxonomy): domain Bacteria; phylum Actinomycetota; class Thermoleophilia; order Solirubrobacterales; family Solirubrobacteraceae; genus Palsa-465. The sequence continues at coordinate 743,683 of CAWICS010000001.1, read as the reverse complement.
CTGGCCGCAGTGACCTCGGTACTGCGCTCGGTCGAGAATCCGGCCGGTACGTTCGACACCAACGTGGCCGGCACGCACGCGGTGCTCGAGGCGGCGCGAGCGGCGGGCGTGTCGTCGCTGGCGTTCGCCTCGACCAACGCGGTGACCGGCCCGATGGACGCTCCGGCCATCACCGAGACCGCAGCTCTGAGACCGCTGACGCCTTACGGAGCGACCAAGGCCGCGGGCGAGATGCTGATGTCCGCCTACACGGCGTCCTACGGCGTGCGCTGCGTGTGCCTGCGCCTGACCAACGTTTACGGGCCGGGCATGCAGGCCAAGGACTCGATCGTGGCCCGGCTGATGCGCGCGATCCGGCTCGAGCGCGAGTTCGAGATCTACGGCGACGGGCGCCAGGTGCGCGACTACGTGCACGTCTCCGACGTGATCGACGCGGTGAAGCTCGGGCTGAGCAACGAGGAATGGCACGGGCCGGTGGTGATCGGGTCAGGTCGATCGCTGTCGGTACTCGAGGTGGTGGACACGGTGCGGTTGGTCACCGGGGCCTCGCTGGAGGTCCGGCACGGGCCGGCGCGGCCGGGCGAGATGCCCGCCGTGATCGTCGACCCAAGCCGGGCGCTGGCCGCCGGATGGACCCCGCGTTACGACTTCGCCGAAGGTGTGCGCGGCGTCTGGGAGGAATGGTCGGCGGCCGAACTCGACGCGATCGCCGCGGGTATGCCGGTGGCGCCGGTGAGCGCGTCATGAGCACGGTCTCCGGACAGACCACATCGGCGGTTTCCGGACGCGTCGGGTTCGACCTCGAGGCAGAGCTGGATCGGCTCGCCCCCGAGGAGCGAAGCGCCGCCCAGGCCTTCCTGTCGGTTCACCCGCCCGGTCTCGGTGCGGCCCTGGCCATTGTCATCCCGGCCTACAACGAGGAGCCGACCGTGTCCGACGTGGTCGGCGAGATCCCGCGTTCGGCCGCCGGCTTGAAGACCGAGGTGATCGTGGTGGTCGACGGGGCGCGCGACGCGACGGCCTCGAAGGCGGCCGGCGCCGGCGCATTGGTGTGCGACGTGCCGGTGAACCGCGGCCAGGGGGCGGCTTTGCGGCTCGGATACTGGCTGGCCCGGGCGCGCGGCGCGCAGGTGATCGCCACGATCGACGCCGACGGTCAGTACGAGCCCGAGGAGATCGGGCGCGTGGTGCAGCCGATCCTCGACGGGAAGGTCGACTTCGTGTCAGGCTCGCGGCGTCTCGGCGCCGAGCTGACCACAGACAAGGTGCGCCACCTAGGCGTGCTCGTGTTCGGAGCATTGATCAGCGTGCTGGTGCGCCACCGGGTCACCGACCCGGCGTGCGGCATCCGTGCGATGCGCGCCGAGCTGACCGGGGTGGTGAAGCTCGAGCAGCCGCAGTACCAGGCCTCCGAGCTGATGATCTCGGCCGCGCTGCACGGTTTCCGCCTGGGCGAAGTCCCGACGACGATGCGCGACCGCGGCGTGCACGCCACCGGTACCAAGAAGGGCGGGAACTTCGGCTACGGGGTGCGGTTCGCCCGCGCGGCGTTGCGCACCTGGATGCGCGACCGGAAGGCCGCGCGGACCCGGCTCCGGCCCGAGAAGATCCACACCTCGTAGACCGCGAAGCGGGCCGCGAACAGGACCGCGAACACGGCCAGGTAAGAGCCGGTGACCAGCAGCACCCGGATTCCGTGGTGGGCCGGGATGCTCTGCACGTGGCGCTGGGTCCACGCCGTGGTCGCCGCAGTGATGATCAGCGTCACAGCCGAGACGATCACGTAGGCGACGATCTCGCGCCCGAAGGCGATCCGGCCCTGCACCCGCCAGGCCCAGCGACGGTTGAGGATCCAGTTCGGGATGGCTCCGGCGATGAACGCGACGATCGAGCACGCGGTGGTGCCGACGCCCATCACGTAGAGGATCGCGAACACGATCGCGCTGGTCGCCGCGGCCACGATCGAGCCGAGCGTGTAGCGCGTGATGCGCGCGCTAAGCGGCGATTGGGTGATGCGGCGCGCGAGCGGTGTGTTCGCGAGGCGCAGGCCGAGGCGAGAATTGCGCATCGCGTGGTAGCGGTTGGCGATCACCGAACAGCGATCGTAGCGTCTTGCGCGTCAAGTCGGCGTCGGAAGGGGCCAGATGGGGGGTGCCCGCCGACTGCCTCGGTACGGTCTCGTACACATGCGGATAGTCACCGCGAGTGATCCTTTGGTCCTCGACGACGACCTGGTGATCGCCGGAGACAACACACCGGTGATGGGTGGGTTGCCCGATGGGTTCTTCGACCTGATCTACGTGGATCCTCCGTTCAACACCGGCCGGGCGCAGGCCCGGCGGTCGATTTCGGTGGTCGCGGATCCGGCCGGCGGCGACCGGGTCGGCTTCGGCGGGCGGCGGTACCGATCGCAGCTGTTGCGAACGCTGGCCTACGAGGACACGTTCGACGACTACCTGCGGTTCCTGGCGCCGCGCTTGGAGCGAGCCCGGGACCTGCTGGCCCCGCACGGGACGCTCTATTTCCACATCGACTACCGCGAGGCCCACTACTGCAAGCTGCTGCTCGACGAGGTGTTCGGCCGTGAGGCGTTCCTCAACGAGCTCATCTGGAGCTATGACTACGGCGCAAAGCCGCGCCGGCGCTGGCCGGCCAAGCACGACACGATCCTGGTCTACGTTCGGACGCCTGGTGGCCACTGGTTCGATGCCGACGCGGTCGAGCGCGAGCCGTACATGGCGCCCGGGCTGGTCAGCGCCGAGAAGGCGGCCCGGGGCAAGCGGCCCACCGACGTGTGGTTCCACACGATCGTGCCCACCAACGGTCGCGAGAAGACTGGTTATCCGACCCAGAAGCCCGAGGGCGTGCTGCGGCGGATGGTGGCCGCCTCCTCACGGCCGGGCGGCTGGTGCCTGGATCCGTTCGCCGGGTCGGGCACCCTGGGCGCGGTGTGCCGGGGGTTGGGCCGGCGGTTCGTGCTGGTCGACCGCAACCCGGTGGCCGTCGAGATCATGCGGGGCCGGCTGGCTAGCGATCGTTCCCCCGCACGAGAGGGACAAACTGCACTGCCTCTAGCTGGTGGCGGCTGACCCGGTCGCCGGCGCGCTCGGTCAGGATCAGATGTTGCTGGTCTTTCGTGCCGACCGGCGCCACCATCCGTCCGCCCTCGGCGAGCTGCTGCTCGAGGGGGCGCGGCGGCTCATCGCCCATCGCCGCGGCCACGTTGATCGCGTCGAACGGGGCCTCCTCGGGCCAGCCCTCCCAGCCGTCGCCGACCGCGAAGCTGACGTTGTCGATCCCGAGGTGGATCAAGGCGGACCGGGCGGACTCGGCAAGGCCGGGATGGCGCTCGACCGTGTATACGTGCTCGACCAGCAGCGAGAGCAGCGCGGCGTGGTAGCCCGAGCCGGTGCCGACATCGAGTACGCGATCGCTCGGCTTCAGGGCGAGGACCTCGAGCATCCGGGCGACCACCAGGGGCTGGGAGATCGTCTGTCCGGCGCCGATCGGGAGCGCCACGTTGGCATACGCGCGCTTGTGCTCGCTTCTGGGCACGAAGCGCTCCCGGGGAACGCTGGCGATCGCCGCGAGCACCCGCTCGTCGCCGATGGCCGGGCGTAGGGTCTGGGCGAGCTCGAGGGCCTGATGCGGCGTTAGAAGTCCTCCCAGTCGGCGTCGAGCCACTTGTCGAAGAAGTCCTCGGCCTCGAGGGTGACCAGGTCGGCGCGCAGCAGCTTGAGCAGCTTGGCGGCGTCCTTGGCGGCCAGGTTCCAGTACAGGATGACCTCTCCGTCGTCCACCGAGACGATCTCGATCCGGTCGGTGCGGTGCGGGTCGGACATGAACACGGGCTCGCGCCCGCCGCGCTTGACGATCAGCTCGTAGGCGCGGTTGGCCCTCATCGCAGCGCTCCTTCGATCGCGGCCGTCGCTTCGCCGACCGTGCGGTGGATCCGGTACCCGATCTGGATCGCGGGGAGCGTCGTCACCCCGGCGGCCCGCGCGCGTCGCGTCGCGCTTTCCAGGGCCTGACGCGTGGATCGCAGCTCCATCCCCTTGCGCAGCGCGGTCGGGTGCATCTCGCAGGCCGCCCCGGCGATCAGGACGGTGTTCTCGTCGCTCAGGTCACGTCCGCCGGCGAACGTCTGGCGGAAGGCGGCCAGCGAGAACGCCACCGCCCGGCCGATCTGCTTGGCATAGGCGGCGGCGAGCATCGCCGGCCTGGTCTCAGGCGGCCAGTCGGCCGGCCAGCGGATCGGCTGCAGCCCAAGCGCGGCGACCTGGTCCTCGATCTGCTGGCGGTCGACGTGCGCCGGACCGGGCGCGCCTATCTCCGGGCCGAAGACGGGCTCCCATTCGGGAACCACGGGGAGCTCCGCCATGATCGTCTCGGCGACGAGGTAGCACTGCGGGCTGCCGAGGTCGTAAAAGAAGACGGGCTGCTCGGGTGCTGCCACTAGCCGTGAATCAGCCAGCCGTCTGCGGCGCGTCCGGCTTCCATCACCGCCTCCGACAGGGTCGGATGGCCGTGGATGATCCGCGCCACCTCCGGATAGCCGCCCTCGAGCACCCGGACGTTGACCAGCTCCTGGATCAGCTCGGTGGCCCGCGTGCCGACGATGTGCGCGCCGAGCAGCTCGCCGTACTGCTTCTCGCCCACGACCTTGACCAGGCCGGTGCGGTCGCCGTACACGGTGCCGGCGCCGACCGCGCCGTACTGCACCTTGCCCACCACGACGTCGTGCCCGGCGTCGCGGGCCTGCGCCTCGGTGAGCCCGAAGCTGCCCACGTTCGGCGTACAGAACGTGGCGCGGGGGATGTCGGGGTACTCGATCGGGTGAGTCTCGAGGCCGGCGGCGTCCTCGACCGCGATGATCCCCTCGTCCGAGGCCTTGTGGGCTAGCGCCGGACCGGGAACCAGGTCGCCGATCGCGTAAATGCCCTGAGCGTTCGTGCCCAGCCGGCCGTCGACCTCGATCAGGCCGGCGGTCCCCCGGGTGACCCCGGCATTGTCCAGACCGAGGGCTTCGACGTCGGGGCCGCGACCGGTGGCGATCACGAGCCAGTCGGCCTCGGCCTGGTTGTCGCCGTGGGTGTAGCGGCAGATCGACTCGGTCGACTCGATGTTCTCCACGAACGTGTTCGTATGGATCGTGATGCCCTGACGCTTGAGGCCGCGATCGACGAGTTTGCTTATGTCCGCGTCCTCCGTCGGGAGCACCCGGTCGAGCGCCTCGAACAGCGTGACTTCGGTGCCCAGCCGGGCGTAGGCGGAGGCGATCTCGGCCCCGGATGCGCCGGCGCCCACCACCGCGAGCGTGTTTGGCCGTTCCGGGAGTGCCCATGCCTCCTCGGTGCCGATGACCCGTCCGCCGAACTCGGTGCCGGGAATTGGGCGGGCCACCGACCCGGTGGCCAGGACGATCGTCTTGGCCGCGATCTGGTTGCCGCCCACGCTGACGTTGCCGGCGCCGGCCAGCGATCCCTCGCCCGGGATCACCTCGATCCCGTTCTTCTTGAACAGGCCGGCCACCCCCCCGGTCAGGGTCTTGATGACCTTCTCCCGGCGGGCCATGACCCCGCTCCAGTCGACTTCCGGGTCGGCCACCTTGATGCCGAAGTCGTCCGCCTCGCGGATCTCGCTCAGCACGTCGGCCACGCGCAGGACCGCCTTGGCCGGGATGCAGGCGTAGTTCAGGCAGCGTCCGCCCACCTGGTCCTTTTCGATCACCGCGGTCTTCATCCCGAGTTGCGCCGCGCGGACGGCGGCCACGTAGCCCCCGGGGCCCGAGCCGATGACGATGCAGTCGTAGGAGGCGTCTGGCATGCGGCCGGAGACTATAGAAGCGTGTCTAAGCGCGGCTGGGGGGCTTGGGCATATTCAACCGGCTGAGGACGCGGACGAGCTTGTAGAACAGGTAGCCGCCCCCGCCGACCACGATCACCGCGGCCACCACGGCCAGGATGTTGTTGGCGCGCAGCAGCAACAGCGAGAAGAACAGGATCACGAAGGCCAGGATCGCCTGGAAGCCGAGCACGGCCCAATAGCGCAGCTGCCACATGCCGACGGCGCAGACCAGCATCAGCACCGAGAACAGGATCACCCCGCTCGGCCCGGCGTGGGCCTTTCCGACGCTGAAGCTGCCGTTGATGAGCACCGCGACCAGGTCGCCGCCGCCGACCAGCAGCGCGATCAGCGCGGCGATCTTGAGCGACCACGGCCGTTCTTCGGGACCGAGTGGCGTGAGCGTGGCGCGGACCGCGGCGTTGCGCTCCTCGGACCGGCTCGGTCGTGCCGGCGCAGCTGTGGCAGCGGGTCGGGGACGTGGCGTGGCGCCGGAGGACCGGCGGCGGGTCCGCTTGCGGCTACGCTGCGCCAAGTCGCACCCCGCGGGCGGCCGATATCCCGTGTCGCAGCTGACGAGCGGCGCGCACAGGATCGGACGCCTCGGTCAGCGCTCGGACCACGGCGATCCGCTCCGCCCCCGCGGAGCGCACGGCCGTCACGTTCGCCGGCGAGATGCCGCCGATGGCGAAGAACGGAACCGAGGCATTCGCGGCGGCGTAGCGGACGAGCTCGAGTCCGACCGCCGGTCGCCCGGGCTTGGTCGGGGTGGCGTGAACGGGTCCGACGCCGATGTAGTCGACCTCGAGCTTCGCGGCGGCGTCGACCTGCGCCGGGCTGTGGGTCGATAGGCCGATCAGGCGATCGGGACCGACGATCGCGCGGGCTTCGTCGACCGCCGCGTCGTCCTGCCCCACGTGCACCCCATCGGCACCGGCCGCCGCGACCAGGTCGGGACGGTCGTTAAGGATGAACAGCGCGTCATGCGCGGCTGTCGCTCGGGCGAACCGCTGCCCGGCCGCGAGGATCGCCTCGTCGCCGGCGTCCTTCACCCGAAGCTGGACGATGTCGATCCCGGCGCCCAGCACCCGGTGCAGGAAATCATCCGTCTCCTCGGCGCAGACGAGGTACAGACGGGCGCTTCGCAGACGTTCGCGGCGGTTCCTCACGCGCCAAGTGTGGCAGGAGGATGGCGCTAGGATTGACCGAACGGGAGCCCTACCAGTGGGCTGAGAGGGCGGATTGGGTCCCCCACCCACCCCCGCCGACCGTCTGAACCTGAACCGGGTAATGCCGGCGCAGGGAGTCGCACATCTTGCCGAATCGATCAAGCTCATTCGATGTCGCCGTCGTAGGCGCCGGCGTCATAGGTCTCGCCGTCGGATGGCGCGCGGCCCAGCGCGGCCTGCGCGTGGTCGTGCTCGAGCGCGGCGAGGCGCCGGCGCGGGAGACGTCAGCGGTGGCGGCCGGCATGCTGGCCCCGATCAGCGAGACGCTGGCCACCGAGCTACCCCTGATGCGCCTCGGGCTGGCCAGTGTGAGCGCCTACCCGGGGTTCGTCACCGAGCTGCACGAGGCCACCGGCATGGACACCGGCTATCTGCGCTGCGGCACGCTCCTCGCGGCCCGAGACGGCGACGAGGCCGAGGCGCTGGCGCGCGAGCTCGCGCTCCGAGAGTCGCTTGGTCTGGCTGCTCATCGGCTACGGGCCAGCGAGGCCCGCCGGCTCGAGCCGGCGCTCGCCCCGACGCTCCGCCTCGCCCTCGACGTGCCCGACGATCACGCGATCGACCCGCGCAAGCTGACCGCCGCGCTGGCAAAGGGCCTGACCGTCGCCGGCGGTGAGCTCCGCACGAACGCGCCGGTGGCCGAGCTCACGACCGGAGACGGCCGGGTCACGGGCGTCCGCATCGCCGACGGAGAGTGCGTGGTCGCCGAGCAAGTTGTTCTCGCCGCCGGCCCTTGGTCGAATTCGCTCGATGGCATCCCCGATGGCGCCTCGATTCCTGTACATCCAGTAAAAGGCCAGATCCTCCGCATGCACGATCCGAGCGGGCCGGGGCTGCTCAGCCGGGTGGTCCGCTTCTCCGGCGGCTACCTGGTCCCCCGCGGCGATGGCCGCTACGTCCTCGGCGCGACCATGGAGGAGCGCGGGTTCGACACCACGGTGACCGCCGGCGCGGTGTTCGAGCTGTTGCGCGATGCCTTCGAGTTGGTGCCGTCGGTCACCGAGCTGGTCATCGACGAGCTGTCGGCCGGCCTGCGCCCGGCCACGCCCGACAACGCGCCGGCCATCGGCCCGGGCGCGATCGAGGGGCTGCACTGGGCGACCGGACACTTCCGGCACGGCGTGCTGCTCACGCCGATCACTGCGGAGATCGTGCTCGCCGGGCTGACCGGCGAAGCGCCTCCACCCGAGTTCGCGCCGGCGCGTTTTGCGGCGGTGGCGGTATGACGGTCACGATTAACGGCACCCGTCGAGAGTTCTCGGAGGGCGCTACGGTGGCCAGCGTGGTCGCGGCGCTGCCGAATGCGCCTGAGGGTCGCGGGGTCGCCGTGGCGGTGGACGGCGAGGTGGTGCCCCGGGGGCGGTGGGCGGATACGGAGTTGCGCGAAGGAGCGAACGTGGAGGTCGTCATGGCGGTGCAGGGCGGATGAAACAGTTGACGATTGCCGGGCGCGCATTCACATCGCGCCTGATCCTGGGCACCGGTGGGTTCACGAACCACGAGGTGCTGTCCTCCGCCCTTGAGGCGTCCGCCACCGAGATGTGCACCGTGGCTCTGCGCCGGCTCGATCCGGCCGCCCGGGGCTCGATCCTCGACGTGCTCGACGCGGCCGGCGTGCAGGTGCTGCCGAACACGGCGGGCTGCTACACGGCGCGCGACGCGATCATCACTGCGCAGCTCGCCCGTGAGGCGTTCGACACCGACTGGATCAAGCTCGAGGTGATCGGCGACGACCGCACGCTGCTCCCGGACGCGGTCGAGCTCGTGGCTGCGGCCGAGGCGCTGGTCGACGATGGGTTCGTGGTCCTGCCCTACACGACCGACGATCCCATCCTGGCCCGGCGCCTCGAGGACGTCGGTTGCGCCGCGGTGATGCCGCTCGGTTCGCCGATCGGCAGCGGGATGGGCATCCGCAACCCGTACAACATCTCGATCATGATCGAGCGGGCGAACGTCCCGGTGATCCTCGACGCCGGCGTGGGCACTGCCTCGGACGCGACCTTCGCCATCGAGCTCGGGTGCGACGCCGTGCTGTGCGCCAGCGCGATCTCCCGCGCCCACGACCCGTCCGCCATGGCCCGCGCGATCCGGCTGGGCGTCGAGGCCGGATGGCTGGCCCGTCAGGCCGGCCGGATCCCGCGCCGCCGCTACGCCGAGGCGTCAACGCCAGACGAAGGCCTGCCGGTGTTCGACACCTCCTCGCCGTGAGCGACCGGTCAGTTGACGAGCTGATCGACGACTGGGAGGCGGCCTGGTCGCACAAGGACGAGGGCGCCTTCGCCGCGGTGTGCTCGAGCAAGATCCACTATGAGGACCCGCTCACCAGCGAGCCGCTCGAGGGGCTCGACCAGTTCCTGCGACACCCGACCCGCTTGTGGCAGGCGTTTCCCGACGCGAGGGTCGAGCAGACCGGCGAGCGCCTGACCAACGACCGTTTCGTCGCCGCTCCCTGCAAGCTGCTGGCCACGCACCGCGCGGCGCTCGAGGGCCTACCGGCCACCAACCGCTTCGTGGTCGTGCACTGCGTCTTCTACTGCGAGGTTCGCCGCAATCGTCTCCTGCGGGTGCGCGGCTTCTATGACCTGTACGACGCAGCCACGCAGCTTGGGGTCCTGCCCGGTCGAGGAACGATGAGCGAGAAGGCGCTGCTCATGCTGCGTGGGTTCGGAATCCGACCCGGAAGGGGCTCATGACATGACCATGGACGTCGCGATCCCGATCTTCGACGGCCTCACCGCGCTCGACGCGATCGGGCCCTACGAGGTCCTCTCCCGAGTGCCGGGCGCCCGGGTGCATTTCCTGGCCCTCGAGCCCGGCGCCAAGCGGACCGACAATCGCATGCTCGCCCTCACCGCTGATGAGGCCCTGAGCGAGATGCCCCATCCCGACGTGATCGTCTTCCCCGGCGGGCACGGCACGGACACGGTGATGCACGACGAGGCGGTGCTGGCCTGGGTCCGCGAGGCGCACGAGAGCTCGCAGTGGACGACGTCGGTGTGCACCGGCGCCCTGGTCCTCGCCGCCGCCGGCATCCTCGACGGCCTCGAGGCGACCACCCACTGGCTGTTCCTGGACCAGCTCGGCGAGCTCGGCGCCACGCCGGTCAGGCGGCGGGTGGTCGAGCAGGGCAAGGTGATCACCGCCGCCGGGGTGTCCTCGGGGATCGACATGGCGCTCACCCTTGCGGCGCGGATCGCCGGCGAGGATGTGGCGCAGGCCATCCAGTTGCGGATCGAGTACGACCCGCAGCCGCCGTTCGACACCGGATCGACCGACAAGGCGTCCCCGGAGATCATCGAGCTCGCGCGGAATCGATCGTGACCTCCGCGCGGACCGGCGCGTGATCGGATAGCCGGCCGCGGTCCAGGACCTCCGAAGCGCCCGGCCGGAGGCCGCGCACGAACACGTGGTCAACCGAGAACCCCCCGGCGTAGTCGAGCCCGTCGAGTCGCAGGTCGCGGATGTTGAAGTCCCCGCCGAGCACGAGGGGCTCGTCCCCAGCCCACCGAAGTGTGCTCGCCGCTGCTCGAACCGCGTCACGCATGGGGCCGCCGGCGTGGAGGTTGCCCACCCACACGCCGGCGCCCCGCAGCCGCACCGCATGGACCCAGCGGCGCTCCGGCCACACGCAGAGCCGACGCCAACGGTGCTCGCTCACCGTGTCCCCCCGGACCAGGATGGCGTTGGCTCCGCCGCCGTTTGACTTGATCAGGTCCGGCCAGCGGACGGCGATCGCTCGGCGGACGGGCAGGAGCGCGTTACGGGACGTCAGCACGGTGCGCTGATCGGCGTGTAGCCGCGCCGCCAACACGGGTGGCCACCAGGGTGGCACCTCCTGGAGCAGCGCCACATCCCACTCCCAGCTCGTGAGCGCCGCACAGAATTCGTCGAACAGATCGCCGCCGGCGCCCGGGACGGATCGCCCGTGCAGCAGGTTCCAGGTCAGCACGCGCAAGCGCACCGACGCAACGTACACTCGCCGCTTGCCGCGCCACTTCATCACCGGGACCGAACTGAGCCCTCAGGAGCTCGACGCCCTGATCGAGCGCGCGCACGAGCTCAAGGCCGCGCCGTACAGCTCAGACGTCCTGCGCCGGCGTACGGTGGCGCTGATCTTCCAGAAGCCCTCGACCCGCACACGGGTGTCGTTCGAGGCCGGGATCGCCGAGCTGGGCGGTCATTCGATGGTGCTGCGCACCGACGAGCTCCAGCTCTCGCGTGGGGAGTCGGTTCGCGACACCGCCTACGTGCTCTCGCGCCACGCCGCGGCGATCGGCATACGTACGGGTGACGATGCGGTAGTCACCGAATTGGCCGAGCACGCCAGCGTGCCGGTGATCAACATGCTCACTCCCCGCCATCATCCGTGCCAGGCCCTGGCCGACCTGCTCACCCTGCGCGAGGCGTTCGGCCGGCTTGAGGGGCTCACGGTCGCCTACGTGGGCGACGGAAACAACGTGGCCCGCTCGCTGATCGACGTCGGCGCCCCGGTGGGCGTGAACGTGCGCGTCGCCGCTCCGGACGGCTACCAGCTCGAGCCCGGTCCACACGTCTGGCAGACCACCGACCCGGCCGAAGCCGTGGACGGCGCCGACGCCGTGTACACGGACGTCTGGGTCAGCATGAGCGACCCCCCCGAGTCGGCCGCACGGCGCCGCGAGGGCCTGGCTCCGTACCGGCTCGACGAGGCGCTTCTCGACCGCGCGGCCCCCCATGCCATCGCGCTTCACTGCCTGCCTGCCCACCCCGGCGAGGAGATCACCGAGGCGGTCCTGTACGGGAAGCGTCAGCGGATCTGGGACCAGGCCGAGAACCGCCGCCACGCGCAGAAGGCGCTGCTCGAGCTGCTCATCGGCGCCTGACTCGCGGGCGTTTGGATACGCTCACGACGAGCTTTCAGGGAAGGAGAGACGGAGACCATGCCCTCATCAAAGTCCCCGTCGGGGGGTTCGCGCGCGGGCGCCGTAGCGCGGTCCTCGACACGGTCCGCGACGAAATCCAGCGCCGCGCCGCGGTCCTCGACCCGTCGGGGCGAGTCCAACCCGGGCGGCGACGGGCTGTCCGCCCTGACCGAGCAGATGGTCAACCGGATCATCAAGCCGCTCGGTCTGGTGGTGCTCACTCGCGAGCGGATCCAGGAGGTGCTCGACGACGCCGTCGAGCGCGGCCGGGTCACCTGCTCGGACGCCAACGAACTGGTCGGTGAGCTGGTCAACCGCGGGCGTCAGCAGACCGATCAGCTGATCTCGGACGCCGAGCGCCTGCTCGGGCGCGGGCGCCCGCAGATCGGTGCGGCCACGATGCGCGCCCGGCGCAGCGAGTCGCTCGATCTCCTCCTACGCAGTGCCGACCGTGCCCGGCGGACGGTCGAGACCGGGCAGTCGTTCCCGATCCTCGGCTATGACGAGCTGACCGCCGCCCAGGTGCAGGGCCAGCTGGACGGCCTCTCGCCGGCCGAGCTGCGCAGGGCGCGCGACTACGAGCGACGCCACGCCAACCGGAAGTCCGTGCTGGCCGCCATCGACAAACACCTCAACTTCGACTGACTGGGCAGTTCACACCGAGCGCGCAGGATGTCCTGCGCCTGGCCGGGGAGCAGGCACGTGAGCTTCGCCACAGCTTCATCGGTACCGAGCACATCCTGCTCGCGCTGTCGCTCGAGTCCGACGGGACGGCGGGTCAGGTGCTCGCCTCGTTTGGCTTGAGCCACGCGCAGGTGCGCACCGCGGTGGTTCGGATGATCGGCCCCGGGCTCGAGCCGCCCGAGGGCGAGCTGGCCTTCACCGGCCGCGCGGAGGACGTGATCGACCGGGCCCGCCGCGAGGCGTCGATCCGCGATGACCCACAGGTGGGCACGGAGCACATCCTGCTGGCCCTGGTCCATAAACGGGACGGCGCGGCGACCCGCATCCTTCTCCAGTTGGACGTCGAGCCGGCGGACATCCGCTCGGCACTGGCATCCTAGGTTCGGATGGAACGCGCCACCGCAACGCGCCCTGCCCGGGGCGAGGTTCTCGAGCTCACCGTCGACTCGCTCGCCTTCGGGGGCGCCGGCGTGGCCCGGCTGAACGGATACGTGGTGTTCGTCGCCGACGGGATCCCCGGGGATCGGGTCCGGGCCGAGGTGCAGAAGTCCAAGCGCGCCTATGCCGAGGCGCGCGCGATCGAGGTCCTCGAGCCGAGTCCCGATCGGATCGCGCCCCGGGCCGCCCATCCGGGCGCGCCCTGGCAGGTGCTCCCCTACGAGCGACAGCTCGAGGTCAAGCACGCCCAGGTCGAGGACGCCCTGCGGCGGATCGGGCTCCTCGAGGACTTCGAGCTCGAGCCGATGGTGCCCGCGGTCGAGACCTGGCGCTACCGCAACAAGCTCGAGTACTCGTTCGGGACCGATCCGGACGGCCGACTTGTGTGCGGCTTCCACGCTCCCGGCCGGTGGGAGGAGATCGTCGAGCTGACCGACTGCCTGCTCGCCTCCGAGCCGGCCAACGCGGCCCGCGAGCGGGTCGTCGAGTGGTGTCGTGCCCGTGGCCTGTCCGCGTTCGACCGCCGCACCCGGGAGGGGTTCCTGCGCAACCTCGTGGTCCGCGAGGGGCGGCGCACCGGCGAGCTGCAGGTGCGCCTGGTCACTTCACGCGGCGAGCTCGACCGTGACGGCCTGGTCGACGCCGCCGGGCCGCTCGGCGGGCTGCTCTGGACGCGGACCGACAACGTGGCGGAGACCACCCAGGACGGCGAGACCGAGCTGCTGGCCGGGAGCGAGCACCTGGAGGAGGAGATCGGCGGCATGCGCGTGCGCATCGCCTCGGGCGCGTTCTTCCAGACGAACACCGAGATGGCCGAGCGTCTGTATGGGCTGGCCATCGACTACGCGGCTCCGGCGGGCACCGAGCGCGTGTATGACCTCTACTGCGGGATCGGCACGATCGGGCTGCTGATGGCGCCTCGGGTGGCTGAGGTGTGGGGCCTCGAGCTGGTCGAGGAGGCGATCGCCGACGCGATCGCCAACGCGCGGCTGAACGAGATCGAAAACGCGCGATTCTTCGCCGGCGACGTGCGGCTGGCGATGCGCGAGCTCGTCCAGGAGGCCGGCCGTCCGGACACGGTGGTGATCGATCCGCCTCGCTCCGGCCTCTCCCAGAAGGTGGTCCGCCGGATCATCGAGGCGGCGCCCCGCCGGATCGTCTACGTGTCGTGCAACCCCACCACGCTGGCCCCCAACGCAGCTCAGCTGGTCGAGGCCGGGTACGCCCTCCGCCGCGTGCGTGCGGTGGACATGTTCCCGCAAACGCCGCACATCGAATGCGTGGCCCTGCTGGAGCGCTCGTAGTGTGTGCGTGGCGCAGCCGGGTAGGTTTTGAGGCATGCGACGCATGAGAATTCGCCGGGTCTTCACGATTTTGCTGGCCTTGGCCGCGGCCCTGATCGCAGTTGACGCCGGACCCGCCCAGGCGGCCAAGCCTCGCCCGCCGGCGCTGCGGCTGGTTTCTGCATCGCCCACGGGCACGGCCCCTGGCGACTCGACGATCAAGCTCCGGTTCTCCGCGCCGCTGGCGCCCCTGGCCGCCCGGTCCGAGCCGAGGCTGTCGCCCTCGACTCCGGGAGTGTGGTCGCAGCCGAACCCGACGACGCTCAGCTTCGCCCCGAAGGGCGCCTACCTGCCCGGCACCGACGTGCGCATCACCGTCCCCAGGGGGTTGGCGGCCGCGAACGGCGCCGTGCTGCGCCGCGCGGTCACGGCTGCGTTCCAGGTTCGGGCCGGGTCCACGGTGCGACTGACCCAGGTGCTCGCGGATCTGCGCTACCTGCCCGTTCACCTCGCCTCCTCGGCGAATCAGCCGCGTCCGGGCGACACCGACGGGCAGCTCCGCGCGATCTTCTCGCCGCCCGCGGCGCGGCTCGCGTTCGGGTCCGACTGGCCCTCGCAACTCCGTGATTTGTGGGACCACGATCCCTCGATCGTGCTCAGGGGCGCGGTGATGGCCTTCGAATCCCAGCACCGGCTCGCGATGGACGGCGTCGCGAGCACGGCCGTGTGGCAGGCGCTCCTGGCGGCCCGTTTCCACCGGCAGTTCAACGCGGCCGGCTACAACTACGCGGTTGCCACCGAGAGCAGCCCCGAGACGCTGACCGTCTACCACAACGGGCACGTCGTCATGCGCAGCGCTGCCAACACCGGCATCAGCGGCCGTGGCACCGCCCCCGGAACCTTCCCGGTGTACGAACGGCTGCGCAGCCAGACCATGCGGGGTACCAACCCGAACGGGACACGCTACGCGGACTTCGTGCAGTGGATCGCCTACTTCAACGGGGGCGATGCGGTCCACTACATCCCGCGGTCCTCCTATGGCTCTCCGCAGAGCCTCGGCTGCATCGAACTCCCCTACACCGCCGCCGAGCAGGCCTGGGGCTACCTCACGTACGGGACGCTGGTCACGGTCCTCCCGTAGGGTTCCGCCGAGCTGCCGATGCGCGCGGTCACGATCAAAGACAAGAACCTGACCGTGGAGGATCACCCGGACCCGACGCCGGGCGCCGGCGAGTGCCTGGTCCGGGTCAAGGCCGCCGGCCTGAACGGCGCGGACATGATGCAGCGCCGAGGTCACTACCCGGCGCCGCCGGGCGCGCCGGAGGACATCCCGGGCCTGGAGCTGGCCGGTGAGGTGATCGAGCGCGGCGACGGCGCCAACCGGTTCGAGGTCGGCGACCGCGTGATGGGGATCGTGGCCGGCGGCGGCCAGGCTCAGCTGGCGGTCGTCCACGAGCGCATCCTGATGCCGGTTCCGGATAGCCTGAGCTGGACCGAGGCCGGCGCGGTGCCCGAGGTGTTCACCACTGCGCATGACGGGGTCTTCACCCAGGCCGGTCTGAGGGTTGGTGAGCGGCTGCTCGTGCACGGTGGCGCCGGCGGAGTGGGCACCGCGGCGATCCAACTCGGACGGGCAGCAGGGGCGCGGGTGACCGCCACCGTGCGCAACCCGGATCATCGGGATGCGGTGGCGGAGTTCGGGGCGTCGGTGATCGCCCCTGAGGGGTTCGAGGAGCACGGGCCGTTTGACGTGATCCTCGAGCTGGTTGGGGCGCCGAACTTCCCGGCGAACTTCGAGGCGCTGAACCTGTGGGGCCGGATCATGGTGATCGGGATCGGCGCCGGCGCCAAGGTCGAGCTCAACCTGGGGCTGGCCATGCAGAGGCGCGCGCGGATCTACAACTCGACGCTGCGCGCCCGCCCGCTCGAGGAGAAGTCGATCACTGCCCGGGCGATGGAGCGCTCAGTGCTCCCGCTGCTGGCCTCAGGCGCGGTTCGCGTACCGATCGCCGCCACCTACCCGCTTGACGAGGCGTCCGCGGCGTACGACCGCTTTGCCGAGGGCGGGAAGCTCGGCAAGATCGTGCTCGAGATGGGCGGCTGAGCCGCGGTCATCCTCGGCCGCAGCCGGCTAGTCGTCGCCGAACGCGTCTTCCTCTTCGGAGACCGGGACGACCTCATATGCGTGGACCGTGCACAGGGCCGGCCCACCGGACTCGAGCGCCGCCTCCATCTCCGCTTTGGTCAGCTTCGCTCCGCACTCCTCGCAGCGGTCGGAGATCTGATCGAGGGACTTCTCTTCCAGGTCCATGGGCGCGAGTCTAACGCCGGGCCGGCCGCTCAGCGCTCGAGCCCGCGCTGGCGCTCGGCTTCGCGCAGCTCCCGCCGCTCGCGGCGGCTCATCTTGCATCCGCGTCGGCGGTCGGCTGCTCGAGCTCTCGTCTGGTTCGCGCGGCGTACGCGGCGCTCACGCGCTCCTCGAGCTCGTCGACAGTGAGCTGACCGTCCGAGGCGGCGCGCCTGAGCACCTCCACGGTGCGCTCGCGATCGGAATCGGAGGCGCGACGCTCCGGCAGCTGCTCGCTCACCTAGGCGATCGTAGACGCCTCACGGAGCCGGCAGTCTCATGCATTTCCTGCCAACCGAGGCGATCGAGCGCCACCGCGGCAGCTCACGCATGCCCCACATGCATTTCCTGCCACGGCCCATGGGATCGCGACGGACTGGCAGCTTCTGCAGCTGGAGCGGGTGCTAGTACGGAGGGAGATCGGCCCACCACTGCCCGAGCACCCGGAACGCGGCCCAGAACTCTCGCTTGGCGCCGTCCTCGTCGAGCGCCTCGTCGATGTTCGGCACGTACAGGGCCTCGACGCTCGGCGTGAGGTGCTGCAGCTCGCCGGGATCGGCCCGGATCTCTCGGCGCAGCGGAAGGTCGAGCTCGTTGACCACGCCGAGCGCCTCGGGTCCCATGACCACGACGATCTTGGGCGAGACGATTGCGATCTCCTCGACCAGGCGCGCCACGCAGCCCGGATCGGCCATGGCCGGGTCGGGCACGGGGCACTTCACGCACAGCGTGCCGTACACCGCGAGGGGATCGATCGAGAGCCGCTTCAAAGACTTCATCAGCGCGTTGCCGGCGCGCCCGTAGAAGGCCACGCCCTCCTCGACCTCCGACGGCCGAGGGGAGTACTTGATCAGGAAGATGTCGGCCTGGGGGTGGCCCGAGCCGAGCACCGGCATCAGCGCGCCGCGCGGGCAGTGGGTGCAGGACTGGACCTCGCGCGAGAAGGCGTTCAGCTCCCGTATCGCCCGCTCGAGGTACTTCTCCCGTATCTCGTCGTCGGTTGCGGGCATCGCTGTCCGATTGGACGGCTCCCGGGCTTGTCCTTGCGGGTGCATCAGGAGTTGCGGCCGGTGGGTGGCGTCGTGCGGCGCCGGTCGCGCCCCATGGCGCGGCGAACCCGGCGCTCCCGCGAGGCCCGCCGAGCCGCCTCGGGCAGGGCCTTGGTCTGCAGGAACTTGAGCGCCTGGACGTAGAGGAGGCTGGCCGGATTGCGGATGATGTCGGCGTCGCGGAGTGACTCGAGGAACTCCTCCGGCCCGTTGAACTCGCGCATGCGGATCCGCACCGAGCCCAGGCCCTGAGGGACATGGGCGTCCGATCCCGCCCCGGCCGGGATGCGGTACTTTGCCGCGAACCGGGCCGCCTCGTCGTTGAACTCCGTGATCGCCACCCGGGGGTTGAACACCTCGAGCGCATCGACGTCGTCGAGGACGCCGAGCAGGTGCTCGTAGTCGGGGACCGAGTGCATCCGGTCGAACGGGTGGGGCACGTACACGAGGCCGCCCTGGCGCTTGATCTCGTCGATCGTCTCCTGGAGCGTCAGGCCCCGGGGGATCTTCTCCTCGATGAACAGACCGATCACCTCGCCCTGCTCGGCCGTCTTGACCTCCTCGCCCACGATCACCGTGAGCCCGTCCGCCCGTTCTCGCGCCGCGTGCGCGCCGGAGATCTCGTTGTGATCGGTGACCGCGATCGCACCCAGCCCGCGCGCGCGGGCCTCGGCCAGCAGGACCTCGACCGGCGTGGCGCAGTCGTAGGAGTGATCGGTGTGCATGTGCAGGTCGACATCGATCATCCGCCGGGTCCGCAGCCGGTTCCGCAGGCTCCCGTTGGCGCGGGTGTCGTGGCGGCGCGCGACCAGCCCGTCGTATACATGCTCGAGCTCGTCGGTCACCCGGCTCCAGGAGAACCGGGCGCGGAGCTCCTCCTGGCGGGCGCGGGCCTGCTCGCGCAGCGCCGGCTCCTCGATAGCCCGCCGGAGATGGCTGGCCAGCGTCTGGCTGTCCCCGGGCTCGAACTCGAAGCCATACTCGCCCTGGCCGAGCAGTTCCTCGTAGGCGCCCAGCCGCGAGGCGATCGGCAGGACCCCGGCGGCCAGTCCGCGCACCAGCGTTCCCGGCACCGGCCGCAGTCCCTCGGAGGCGAGGACGAGGATGTCGGCCCGGGACAGCGCCTGGGCCTCGGGCATCTGGTCGGCGTCGACGAACTCGAGCCGCTCGCGCAGCGCTCGGCTCAGGGTGGCCGGTGGGGCCAGCGGGCGCGGCGAGAACACGGTGGCCCGCCACGCCGGGTCGGGCGGCAGGGCGCGCAGGGCTCGGAGGAACAGGCGCAGTGCGGCCCGCTCCTCGCCGGCGCTGAACAGGAGGCGCACGGTGTCTTCATGGGCGGCCGCGGGCCGCTCGGGGCGCTCGGGGCGCTCGACCTCCGCGCCGGGCAGGATCACCTGGTACTCGCCGGGGAAGTAACGCTGTAGCAGGTCGCGGGTGGCGTGGTAGCTGGCCGTCCGGGCATCCAGGCGCCCGAACAGCAGCCGCGAGAGCGGCCGGGTCAGCTGCGTCGAGAGGATCCGCTCGGTGGGGGCGTGGAAGCTCCCCACGTTCAGTCCGCGCGACTGGCGCAGGGCGACGCTCGAGGCACTCGGCGCGAACGGCTCGTGGACGTGGACGATGTCCAGGGGCAGGCCGGCCAGCGCGTCCTCGATCGTCCTGGCCACGTCCAACGGGAGCGAGGCAGCCCGCCGGCGAGTGGGAGAGAACGGCAGGACCTCCCCAACGCCGAGGACCAGCGGCTCGCCTTCGGCGCGACCCAACAGTGACCCGTCGTCGTTGCGGATCGCCCGGCGGCTGTCGCGCACGAGCGCGCCGTTCTGCGAGGGCGCCACGATCAGCACGCGATGGCCGCGCGCCGCAAGCTCGCGCGAGACCTGCGCCACGTAGTCGTTGACTTCGTGCGCTACCTCCCAGGCAAACGGCGTCACCTGCGCGATCGCGAGCCGCTCGCTCGGCACGAGCGGCAGTTTAGGTGCTTCTCAGCTCGCGCTTGCCTTCTGGGAGGAGGCCTTGCCCGACTTTGCCTTGCGGGCGTACTTGGCGATGAACTTCTCGGTCGCCTCCCGCGCCTCGTCGTCCGGGCGCTGGTTCATCGGCGACTTCATCAGGTACGAGCTGGGGCCGTCGAGCTGGCCGGACAGACCGTTGTCGAGCGCGAGCTTGCAGCAGCGCACGGCGTCGATCACGATGCCGGCCGAGTTGGGCGAGTCCCACACCTCGAGCTTGAGCTCCACGTTCAGCGGCACGTCGCCGAACGCCTGGCCCTCGAGGCGGATGTGCGCCCACTTGCGGTCGGTCAGCCACGGCACGTAGTCAGACGGGCCGACGTGCACGTCGTCGGCGGGCAGTTTGTGCCCCATGATCGAGGTCACCGCGTTGGTCTTGGAGGTCTTCTTGGACTCCAGCCGCTCGCGCTCGAGCATGTTGTAGAAGTCCATGTTGCCGCCCACGTTCAGCTGTGAGGTGTGCTGAAGCTGCACGCCGCGCTCGTGGAACAGACGGGCCAGTGCGCGGTGGACGATCGTGGCGCCGACCTGCGACTTGATGTCATCGCCGATGATCGGCAGCCCGGCCTTCTTGAAGCGCTTGTTCCAGTAGTCCTCGCGGGCGATGAACACCGGGATGCAGTTGACGAACGCGCAGCCGGCCTCGAGCACCTGCTCGACGTACCACTTGGTGGCCTGCTCGGAGCCGACCGGAAGGTAGGAGACGACGACGTCGGTGTGGGTCTCCTTGAGGATGTCGACGATGTCGGCGGTCGGACCGGGCGCCTTGGTGATCTTCTCCTTGAGGTACTTGCCCAGGCCGTCGTGGGTCATCCCGCGCTGTACGGGGACGCTCAGATTCGGAACCTTCTCGGCGAACTTCAGCGTGTTGTTCTGGCCGGCGAAGATCGCCTCCGACAGGTCCTTGCCGACCTTGTCGGCGTCGATGTCGAACGCGGCGCTGAACTCGATGTCGCGCACGTGATAGCCGCCGAGGTCGACGTGCATGAGGCCCGGCACCGATTCGCGCGGGTCGGCCTCGCGGTAGTACTGGATGCCTTGCACGAACGAGCTCGCGCAGTTGCCGACGCCGATGATCGCCACCCGGACCTTGTCGTTCTGGTAGCGCGCCGCGCCGTTGGTGGAACCGTTGGTGGTGCTCACTTTTACGTGGTGCCTTTCTCAGAGAGGGTCCCGCAGGCCACTAAGAGGTAATCCGCGGGGGCGAGTTCGTTACACCGGCTGCCTGTGGCCGTCGCCGCGAGTACGCCCGCATTCGAACGATCCCTGGCGGCGCCTGGCTTTGTCCTCGGACCCTCGTGTAGCGCTGCTACACGTCGGGTCCTGCGTCCTCGCCAGGCATCCGCCACTGACCGTTCTCGGTGCGACCGCACTCACGGCGACGGCCACTTGGCGATGGCCTTCAGCTGGCGGCGAACGTGGAAGATGCGTTGCAGGGTAGTAAGCACCGCCAGCGCGGCCAGAACGTAGACCGCGGGCGCGAGCAACTCGAAGTTGCCGAGCGAGGCGCCCTTGGCGAATACGAGCCCGATCGACAGGATCACGACGCGCACCGGGCGGGTGGCGAGGCCGACCTTGCACTCCACGCCGAGCGCCTCGGCTCGGGCGCGGGTGTAGGACACCATCAACGAGAACAGCACGGCGGCCACGGTTGCCGCGGCCGCCACCTGGTTGTGGCGCGAGGCGAAGTACGCGCCGACCGCGGTCAGGACGATTCCCTCCTCCAGGCGGTCGAGCGTCGAGTCCAGGAAGGCGCCGAACGGCGTGCCCTTGCCGGACATGCGCGAGTAGCGCCCGTCCAGCGTGTCCATGATCGAGCCGACGATGAAGGCGATGCCGGCCAGGAAGAACAGACGCCCGACGATCAGGCCCGCGGCGGCCACGTTCAGCGCGAACCCGGTAAGCGAGATCGCATTGGGGGTCAGCCGCGACTCGATCAACCGGTTGCGCATCATCTCCTGCGCGGTCGGCCCGGTTCGCGGTGGGCGGGCCCGGCGAGGCGCTCCGTTCTTGCCGGCGCGTGGAGGCCGGGTTTGCTCGGGCGTACTCACGCCGCGGCCCTCCCGGTCCCGGCCATCGTCACGCGGTCGCGCGGACGAACGCCCAAGCGTCCGGCCGAGCCCGCGCCAACAGCCTCTGCGCCAGCAGCGCGGATACGCCGGCGGTGAGGGCCCCGAGGAACACGTCCGTGAGGTAGTGGTTGGCGGTGGCCACCACCACGAAGGTGACGAGCAATGGGTACAACCCCCAGGCGATCCGGCCGGGGCGCCAGGAAACGAGCTTGAACATCGACCCGCCGATCATCACGGCGAAGCACACGTGCATCGAGGGAACCGCTGCGTAGAAGTTCATGAACGCCTTTGTCGGGCCGTCGTCGATCGAGCTGGTCCCACCGGTCACGAACTGGGAAATCGCGTCGGTGAAGCCCCATTCGGGCATCAGCCGCGGTGGCGCCGTCGGGTATAGCCAATACCCGATCAGCGCAAGTCCCATAGCGATCATGAACGTGTTGCGCACGAAGTAGAACGACTGGTTGCGCCGCGCGTAGATGAACGCCAGCACGCCGAGCGTGACGAAGAAGTGCCCGTTCAGGTAGATCCAGTCCGCGCCGTCGATCAGCCAGTGCTTGTTCAGCGCCCACGCCTGGACGCTCGGCTCGACGAACACGTGCAGCGTGCGCTCGAGGTCGATGATCCGCATCGCGTCGCCGAACGGCTTGTATGGATTGACGCCGCCGACGATGCCGCGGACCAGGTCGTACAGGATCATGGCACCGACGAACAGGACGATCTGACGAAACAGATCCATCCATCCACGCGGCAAGAGCCGCGTCTCGATGAGCCGAAGGACGCGCCCCATGTCTGCTACGGATGGTAACGGGCCGGGAGGTCCGGTTGCGATCAGCTGCACCGAGGCGAGTTCGCGCCGATCCTGTTCAGCGCGAAGCGCATGGCAACGCGAACCGGGCCCGGACGCGTCAGCGTGAGTTGCATGAAGCCACCACTTGGCGCGACGCATCCTGAGCCTCGCGTGATCGCCCAGTAGGGACTCCAGCGGACGCGGAGCTCAGTTGTGCCCGTCGTCTGGGCTTGTAATTGGAGCGAGTTGGGGCCCAGCGCGGTGAGGGTTGCGGAGCCGCTGGCGATCGGGGTGGCGTGTTGCACGGCGTAGACGCGCCAATGGGGGGTGCGGTAGACCAGGCGCAGGAACGGAAGACCCCGATCGATCAGCGCAACTTCCTGCTTGGCCGAGTAGTCGAGCTCGGCGTCGGCCACCGCCACGTAGCGCACCGCGAGCTGGTGAAGCCACGCGTCGTAGCGCGCCGGGGTCAGCTTGCCGTCGTAGAACAGGCCGTTGTACTTGGTGTCGAGCTGGCGCTCCCAGCCGCGCGCGAGCGGGAACTCGGGCGCGACTTCGTACGCCTCCCAATGGAACAGCGTGAACGGGATCTCGACGCGGAACGGCGGCCCGGACTGCCGGCTCAGGTAGGTCATCATCGGCTGGAAGTAGGCGAACGTCACCTCGCGGTTGTCATTCGCCGTGCGGATATCGCGCACCGGCGCCTGCCATTGGAGGTAGAGCAGCACCGGCACCACCGCGAGCAGCGCCAGCGTGCGCCGGCGCCACCAGAGCAGCGCGACGAGCGGGCCGGCGATCAGCGGACCGAGCCGCGTCGCGTTGCTGCCGACCGGACTGCCGATCGCGTAGGCGGCGAGGCAGCCGAGCGCGTACAGGACGGCGCCCGTGCGGAGCGCAGCTTCGCGCCGCGGTATCACGAGCACGAACAAGAGCGAGATCAGCACGATTGGCCACAGCGCCGAGAACGCGAACGGCTCGGTCCCGCCCTCGGGAAATGCGACGGCCAGCGCCAGCACCGGCACGGCGGCCGCGACGACGACCCCGATCCCGGGCAGCGCAGGGCGGATCCGGCGTTGCGTCGTGTAGGCCCCGATGGCCTGGGCTGCCCCGGCAAGGGCCGCGAACAGCGCATCCACCGGACTGGCCAGCGCGGTCAATGCGGCGAGCGCGGCCGCGAGGCCGGGGTGCTCGCGTTGGAGGGCGAGCGCGACGCCGAGCGCGAACGCCAGCCCAAGGGCGAACGTGAGCCGGCCGGTGAACAGGTTGGTGCTCGCCCCGATCGCGAACCACAGAGCGCCGAGCCAAGCCTCCTCGCCGAAGCGCCGGTGGACCAGCGACTCGAACAATGCGGCACTGACCGGCACGCTGATCGCGGCGACCAGCTGCGGCGTGAGCAGCGCCGCGAGCGGCGGGAACAGAACGCTGTAGCCCAGCACGTGGTGCCCGCCGTACCACCAGTTGTTCCACAGTCCGAAGCCATCGGTGGCGAACAGCTTGCTCCGCAGCATGTGCGCAGCCAGATCCTCGCTGCGCGGCGCGATGATCACGTAGGCGGCGGCAATCACCGCCGCGGTCAGCGTCGGAACGATCCGCCTGAGCGGCGGCCGCTCGCGCCTATCCCTCGAGTAGTGCCGCGACGCGATCCACCACCTCGGGCCGGTCCAGCCACGGCCAATGGCCGGCGCCGGCAATCCGCTCGACGGTCGCCCCGGGCAGGCGGGCGGCGTATGCGTCGGCCGCTGCCGCCGGGTACCACGGGTCCTGCTCGCCCCACAGCACCGTCCCGCCGCCCTCCGCCGTCACTGGGGGGCGCGGCCCACCACCACCAAGCACATCATCCTCCGCGGACCGGACGAGACGGAGGATCGCCCGCTGCGTGCCCTGGTCGAACTGGTCCCACACGGCGGTGATGCGTGGGCCCGGCCACGCGTCGGGCCGGACGGAACCGCGCCGCAACTCGCGCGCGAACAGTCGCTTGGGGATCGCGCCCATCACGAGCTCGCCGAGTCCACGCGCTCGCCACCACTTGAGGATCCGTGGCCAGTCGTCGGGGGCGGGCGGCGGGGGGTTGCAGAGCACGAGCCGGCGCACCCGCCCCGGGTTGCGCTGCGTGAGGCTCAGCGCCACCGCCGCCCCCCAGTCGTGGCCGACGACTTGGAGATCCTGCACGCCCAGGTGCCCGAGCAGTCGCTCGACGAACCCGGCCAGGCCGGGCAGCGAATAGTCGAGGTGCCCGCCCTTTCCCGAGCGTCCGAAGCCGATCAGGTCGGGGGCTATACCGCCCGTGCGGGTCAGGAACTCGAGCCAGTCGTCGCTGCTCGTCGGGATCCCGTGGAGGTACAGCGTGGGCATGCCGGACCGGTCGGCGCTGCGGTAGTAGACGGGCGAGTCATCGAGGGAGATCGTGTGCTCGTCGACGCGCACCCCCCGGCGAGGATAACGTCCGCGCGCGTGAGTGGCACGAGCCCCGACCCCCCGCCGGGAGCGCCTCTGGTCTGCCTGGGCGAGGTGCTGGTGGACTTCATCTGCGAGCGCTCGCTCACCGAAGTGACCGAGGGGGAGGCGTTCGTGCCGCACTTCGGTGGCTCGGTGGCCAACATCGCGGTCACCGCCTCCCGGCACGGCGCGCGCGTGGCCCTGGCCAGCGGCGCAGGTGAGGACCCGTGGGGGCGCTGGCTGCGCGAGCGCCTTGGCCGCGAACGGGTGGATCTGTCGCTGTTCGAGCTGGTGCCGGACGCCCCCACCCCGGTGGCGATCGTCGCGGTCGGCGCCGGTGGCGAGCCCAGCTGCCAGATCTACGGCGAGTCCATCGCCACCGTGGTCCAGGGGCTGGCCGGACGAGTGGAGGAGGCGATGAGTGCGGCCTCCGGCCTGTTCTTCACCTCCAACACCCTGGTTGGGCCGGAGGAGCGCGAGGTGACCTTGCGGGCGCGGGAAGTCGCGCTGGGGTTGGGGCGGCCCGTCGTGTTCGATCCAAACCTGCGCCTCGAGCGGTGGCGCTCACGGGCCGAGGCGGCCGCCACCGTCAACGCCTGCGTCCCCGGGGCGCTGCTGGTGCGCGCCAACGCCGAGGAGGCGGCGCTGATGACCGGCGAGGAGGATCCGGACCGCGCCGCGCTGGCGCTGGTCAAGGCGGGCGCGCGAATGGTCGTGATCACGCTTGGTGCTGAGGGCGCTCTGCTGCGGGGCGAGCTGCGGCTGGATGTTGACGGGCGGCCGGCCAACGTGGTGAGCACGATTGGCGCCGGCGGCGTCCTGACCGGGGTGCTGCTGGCCCGGTTGGCCAGCTCGGGCTACTACCCCTCCGCGGTGGCGGCATCCCTGCCCGAGGCGGTGGCCGAGTCCTCGCTGGCCTGCGAGCGATGGGGCGCGCTTGAGTAGCTGGAAGCGCCCGGCGCGCCGGCGGGTTCGGGCCATCCGCGACCGGCTGCGGCTCGTCTACGGCGTGCCGCTGGCGCAGCCCCACGGCCACCCGATCGCCGAGCTGATCCTCACCGTGCTCTCGCAGTCGACCAACGATCGCAACCGGGACGTGGCGTACCTGGCGTTGCGCGAGCGTTTTCCGACCTGGTACGAGGTCCGCGATGCCCCGGTGGACGCGATCGAGGAGGCGATCCGGCCCGGTGGGATCTCCAAGGTCAAGTCGGTCCGGATCAAGTCGATCCTCGTCGCGATCTCCGAGACCGCGCCGGAGCGCGCCCGCTCACCCGAGGTCCGCGCCGACCCCCTGTCCCTCGACTGGCTGCCCGAGCTCACCGTGCCGGAGGCCCAGGCCTACCTGACCTCGCTGCCCGGGGTGGGCCGGAAGACCGCGGCCTGCGTGCTGCTGTTCGCCCTCGGGATGCGCGACGTGCCGGTCGACACCCACGTCTCGCGCGTGGGGACGCGACTGGGTCTCTTCCGCTCGGGCGCCCCGTTTGAGGAGATGCACGACGAGATGCTCGACATGACGCCACCGGGCGAGGAGCTCGAGTTCCATCTGAACCTCCTGCGCCACGGTCGCCGGACCTGTCACGCCCGCCGTCCCGCCTGTCACGACTGCGCGCTGCAGCGCATGTGCCCCAGCGCCTTCAAGGTCGGCTGAGCTAGCGCGAGTAATCCGCCATTCGGCGTCCGCCTTCGCCCGAGAGGCAGATCCCTCGCGTTATGCGCGAGTGAACCTCCATTCACCTCCCGGGGAGGGGTTGAGTGGCGAAATACTCGCGCTCGGGAGGGCGGTCACGCCGGCCTCATGACTCACACCCCGCAGAGGTTGGGTGGAGGCGATGCGCGTCTGGCCGCCCTCGGGCGCAGTGACCCCGACCACCCTTCGACCCGCGACCCACGGGCGGCCAGACGCGCAAGGCCGCCATCCCAAATCTGCTACGCTACCGCTTAGATTTTGCAGAGCAACGAGGAGTAGAACCCCTATGGGAAAGACAATCGGAATCGACCTCGGAACGACCAACTCGTGCATGGCGGTGCTCGAGGGTGGCGAGCCGACGGTCGTCGAGAACGCGGAGGGCGGCCGGACCACCCCGTCCGTGGTCGCGTTCACGCAGTCCGGCGAGCGTCTCGTCGGCACGGTAGCCAAGCGTCAGGCGGTCACCAACCCGCAGAACACGGTCTTCTCGATCAAGCGCTTCATGGGCCGCAAAGAGGCCGAGGTGAAGACCGAGGAGTCGATCGTGCCGTACAGGGTCGTATCCGGCCCGAACGGAGACGCCCGCGTCGACGCGGGTGGCAAGCAGTACTCCCCGCCGGAGATCTCCGCGATGATCCTCGGCAAGCTCAAGGCCGACGCCGAGGCGTACCTGGGCGAGCCGGTCGACAGCGCGGTGATCACCGTCCCGGCCTACTTCAATGACGATCAGCGCCAGGCGACGAAGGACGCCGGCCGGGTAGCCGGCCTCGACGTCAAGCGGATCATCAACGAGCCGACCGCGGCCTCGCTGGCCTACGGGCTGGACAAGGAGAACGACCAGACGATCCTGATCTTCGACCTCGGCGGCGGCACGTTCGACGTGTCCGTGCTCGAGATCGGCGACGGCGTGTTCGAGGTCAAGGCGACCGCGGGTGACAACCACCTCGGTGGCGACAACTTCGACAAGGCACTCGTCGACTGGCTGGTGAGCGAGTTCAAGAAGTCGCAGGGCATCGACCTGAGCGCCGACCCGATGGCGCTGCAGCGGCTCTACGAGGCGGCCGAGAAGGCCAAGATCGAGCTCTCGACCACGCAGGAGACCCAGATCAACCTGCCGTTCATCACCGCTGACTCGAACGGCCCCAAGCACCTCGACACGCGCCTCACGCGGGCCAAGCTCAACGAGCTGACGCGCAGCCTGCTCGACCGCACGGTGGCGCCGGTGCGCCAGGCCCTCGACGACGCCAAGGACAAGGGCGTCGACAAGGTCGACCACGTCGTGCTGGTGGGCGGCATGACCCGCATGCCCGCCGTGCAGGAGAAGGTCAAGGAGCTGACCGGCAAGGAGCCCCATCGTGGTGTGAACCCCGATGAGGTCGTGGCCGTCGGCGCTGCGATCCAGGCCGGCGTGCTGGCCGGCGACGTCAAGGACGTCCTGCTGCTCGACGTGACCCCGCTGACGCTGGGCATCGAGACCAAGGGCGGCGTGATGACCAAGCTGATCGAGCGCAACACGACGATCCCGACCCGCAAGGGCGAGGTGTTCTCGACTGCCGAGGACAACCAGCCGTCGGTAGAGATCCACGTCCTCCAGGGCGAGCGCGAGATGGCGACCTACAACAAGTCGCTGGGCAAGTTCCAGCTCACCGGCATCCCGCCGGCGCCGCGCGGCATCCCGCAGATCGAGGTGGCGTTCGACATCGACGCCAACGGCATCCTGAACGTGTCGGCCAAGGACCTCGGCACCGGCAAGGAGCAGAAGATCGAGATCCGCTCGGGCTCCGGGCTCAGCGACGACGAGATCAAGCGAATGGTCCAGGACGCCGAGTCCCACGCCGAGGACGACCGCCGTCAGCGCGAGCTGGCCGAGGCGCGCAACAACGGCGAGAACGCGGCCTACCAGGCCGAGCGCCAGCTCAAGGACCTGGGCGACGCCGTGGACTCGAGCTCCAAGGAGGAGATCGAGGCGGCGATCAAGGATGTCCGGGACTCGCTGACCAGCGAGGACGCGGCCGAGATCAACGCCAAGACCGAGACGCTGCACAGCGCGTTCCACAAGGTCTCCGAGGCGATGTACCAGCGCGCCCAGGAGCAGGCGGCGAGCACCCCGGCCGACGGTGATGGCGCGGCCGCGTCGACCAACGGCGCCGGCGCCGAGTCCGAGGAGGACGTCGTCGACGCCGAGGTCGTGGACGAGAAGTAATGACCGGCAAGCCTGACACCCAAGAGGCTGTCGAGCCGGTCAGCGGGGAGGGGGCGCCTGACTCAGGCGCCCCCCAGCCGTCCGTTCCGGCCGGCGAGCCCGAGGCGCCGGTGACGCCGGTAGCCTCCGTAGAGTCGGAGTCCGTGGACGCCCCCCCGGGTGACGGTGAGCGGGGGCGGGGAGCTACGGCCCCGGAGGACGGGGAGGCTGCCGACCACGAGCGCAAGCTCGAGCAGGACCTCGAGCAGCTGACGGCCAAGGCCCAGAAGGCCGACGAGTACCTCGAGCTGGCCCAGCGCACCCGCGCGGACTTCGAGAACTACCGCAAGCGCGCAGCCCGCGAGGCGGCGGCCGCCCAGGAGCGCGGCATCACCAAGCTGGCCAAGGAGCTGTTGCCGGCGGTGGACAATTTGGACCGCGCGCTCCAAGCGGCCGACAACGGCACCGCCGCGACGCTCGTCTCCGGGATCAAGCTGGTCCACGACGAGGTGATCGCCGCACTCGCGCGCGCGGGCATCAACCGCTTCTCCCCCCAGGGAGAGCGGTTCGATCCGCAGTTGCACGAGGCGGTGGCGCAGATCCCGGCCGAGGGCGCGGAGTCCGGCACCGTGGTGGAGGTCTACCAGCGCGGCTACCGGTTCGGCGAGGTCGTGATCCGGCCGGCTCGGGTCGTCGTCGCGGCATGAGCGGGAAGGAAGAACCATGGCGGGTCGACCCGACTACTACAAGACCCTCGGCGTAGGCAAGAACGCCTCCGACGACGAGATAAAGAAGGCCTACCGCAAGCTCGCCCGCCAGTACCACCCGGACCGCAACCCGGGCAACAAGCAGGCCGAGGAGAAGTTCAAGGACATCTCCCAGGCCCACGACGTGCTCTCCGATCCGGAGAAGCGCAAGGCCTTCGACCGCGGCGGAAGCCCACTGGGCGGATTCGCCACCGGCGGGTTCGATCCGGGCTCAATGGCCGGCGGCTTCAGCGACATCCTGTCGAACCTGTTCGGCGGCGGCGCGACCGGCACGGCCGGCCGTCCCGGCGGCGGCGCCCGCGGGCGGACCGGAACCGCCGGCGGCGTCCGGGGCGGGCGAGCCGCGCAGATGCAAGGCCGAGATCTGGAGACCGAGGTCGCGCTGAGCTTCGACCAGGCGGTCCACGGCGCGCAGGTGCCGCTGTCCGTGCCCACCTCCCAGCCGTGCCCGACCTGTCACGGCACCGGCGCCAAGCCCGGTACCACGCCCAAGGTGTGCCCGGTCTGCAACGGGCGCGGGATCGAGTCCCAGAGCCAGGGGATCTTCTCGATCTCCCAGCCATGCTCGAACTGCAATGGCTCGGGGACGGTGATCGAGGATCCCTGCCCCACCTGCTCGGGCACCGGCGCGCAGCGGACCATCCGCAAGCTGCGCGTGAACATCCCCGCGGGCGTACGCGACGGCAGCCGCATCCGGCTGGCCGGGAAGGGCGAGGCCGGACTCCGCGGCGGCGAGCCGGGCGACCTGTATGTGATCACTCGCGTCGAGGACTCGCCGGTGTTCAAGACCGTAGGTGAGAACCTCGAGGTCGAGGTGCCTCTGACCATCCCCGAGGCGATCCAGGGCGCGGTCGTCGAGGTGCCGACGCTGAACGGGACGAAGCGCCTGCGCGTCCCGGCCGGAACCAAGCACGGAACCGTGCAGCGGCTGCGGGGCGAGGGTCCACCGAAAGTCGGCGGCAAGGGCCGCGGCGACATCCGCTACCGATTCGTGATCGACGTCCCCGACAAGCTCTCCCCCGAGCAGCAGGCGGCGATCGACCAGCTCTCCAAGGTGATGAATGGCAACCCGCGGGCCGGGCTGTTCAGTGACCAGGATCCCCACCCACCCCGCGGCGGCACGAAAGCGAGGGACAACTGATGGCCATGCGTCGTGTGCGGAGTACGACTCGCGTGGAGGTCTCCTCAGATCGAGGGGTGTTCATGATCTCGGTGGCAGCCGAGCTTGCCGACATGCACCCGCAGACTCTGCGCATGTACGAGGCCAGAGGTCTGATCGAGCCCAAGCGCTCGCCGAAGGGCACCCGCCTGTACTCGCACAAGGACGTCGAGCGGCTGCGCCGGATCCAGGAGATGACCGCCGAGCTCGGCATGAACTTGGCCGGCGTGGAGCGCGTGTTCGAGCTCGAGGATCAGCTCCAGGGCATGGAGCGCAAGCTCAAGGCGCTGGAGAAGCGCGCCGGCGAGCTGAAGGCGGAGGTGGAGCGGCTCGAGCAGGTGCGCCGCGAGCTCCGGACCGAGATCGTGCCCTACGTCAAGGGCGGCGCGATCGTGCGCAACGCGGACCTGCGGAGGTTCACGGTCCGGGTGCAGCGGCCCGGCGATGGGGCCGACCGGCCCGGCGCGTGAGTTCCGGCGAACAGCAGCGCGTCCTGGCCGGGCGCTACGAGCTCGGGGAGGTGATCGGACGCGGTGGGATGAGCACCGTCTACCGCGCCCGGGACCTGTCGCTCGACCGCATCGTGGCCGTGAAGGTCGCGTTGGATCCGCTGCTCGAGCGCGACCCCGTGTACGCGGCTCGGTTCAAGCGCGAGGCGCGCGCGGCTGCGGCGATCAGCCACCCGGCGGCGGTCACGGTGTTCGACGCCGGGGCCGACGGCCCGACGCGCTACATCGTCATGGAGTACGTCGAGGGCGCGAGCCTGGCGGAGGTCCTGCGCGAGGAAAAGCCTCTCAAGCCGGCCCGCGCCGCGGGCATCGCCGAACAGGTCGCCGAGGCGCTGGCGGCCGCCCACGCCGCGGGCATCGTCCACCGTGACATCAAGCCCGGCAATGTGATGGTGGGGGCCGGGGACCGGGTGAAGGTGCTCGACTTCGGGATCGCACGGACCACCGAGGCGGCGAACCTGACCGAGACCGCCTCCGTGCTCGGGACCGCCCCCTACATGTCGCCCGAGCAGGCCATGGGACAGCCGGCCGACGCCCGGTCGGACATCTACTCGCTGGGCTGCGTGCTCTACGAGATGCTCACCGGCAAGCCGCCGTTCATGGCCGAGGTTCCCGCCGCGGTGCTTCACCAGCACGTGCGCGTGGCGCCCAAGTCTCCGCGCGAGCAGAACTCGTCCATCCCGCCGGCGCTCGACGCCCTCGTCCTCGAGATGCTGGCCAAGGACCCAGGCAATCGACCCCAGACCGCCGGCGAGGTACGTGACCGGCTGGTCAACTTCGAGACCGACACGCAACCCCAACCGACGGCCGCCACCAAGGTACTCGCCGCGGCCGCGGCGGCCGCACCGCAGATGGCCACGGTTCCGCAGGCGGCAACCCCCGCCCCGGTTCCGACCGCGCCGGATCCGACCGCACCGACGCGAGCGGTGCCGCCGCGGCGCCGGCCTGGCGGCGCGGGCCCGTGGGTGTTCCTGGCCGTGGTGGCGCTGCTCCTGCTCGGAGCAGCGGTGGCCTATGCGCTGGCCAGCGGCGGTTCGAGCAAGTCGACCTCGTCGGCTTCCGCGCCCGCGCACAGCTCATCGCATCCGGTGACGAGCTCGAGCTCGCATTCCAGCTCCGCCCCGAGCAGCAGCACGAGCACCCCGTCGTCGAGCTCGAGCAGCAGCACGAGCACCGCGACGACCACGGTGACCACGACCGCGACGACCCCGACGACGACGACCCCGACGACGACGACGCCACTGCCGCCCGGCCAGGGCGGAACCCCACCCGGTCAGGCCAAGAAGGGCAAGGAGGGCAAGAAGAAATGAGTGGCTCGATGGCGACACGGTTGGCCCATCGAGCACTGAAAAACCTGTCATAATCTTAGTCGCACAGACTTAGATTTCGAACGGAAACCGCCTATGCAACCAGACAGATTTACGATCAAGTCCCAGGAGGCTCTGCAGGCCGCCCAGCGGCTGGCCGACGAGCGCCGCAATCCCCAGACGATGCCCGAGCACCTGCTCGCCGTACTGCTCGAGCAGGAGGGCGGGATCGTCGTGCCGGTGCTGCGCAAGCTCGGCGTCGATCCGACCGCCGTACGCCAGACCAACGGCGAGGCGCTCGACGCGCTGCCCAAGCTCCAGGGCACGGCAAGCCCCGAGCCGGCCGGCGGCTCGAGCGAGCTCGTCCAGATCCTGCGCGACGCCGAGAAGGAGATGCGCGAGCTGAAGGACGAGTACGTCTCGACCGAGCACCTCCTGCTCGCCATCGCCGACCATCCCGGTCAGGCCGGTCGCGTGATGCGCAGCGTCGGCGCCACGCGCGAGCAACTGCTCAAGGCGCTCACCGAGGTGCGCGGCAGCCATCGGGTCACCGACGAGAACCCCGAGGACAAGTACATGGCGCTCGAGCGCTTCGGGCGCGACCTGACCGAGGCCGCCGCCCAGGGCAAGCTCGACCCGGTGATCGGTCGCGACGACGAGATCCGCCGGGTGATCCAGGTCCTGTCGAGAAGGACCAAGAACAACCCGGTCCTGATCGGCGAGCCCGGCGTGGGGAAGACGGCGATTGTCGAGGGGCTCGCGCAAAGAATCGTCTCCGGCGATGTGCCGGAGTCGCTCAAGGATCGGCGCCTGGTCGCGCTCGACCTGAGCGCGATGGTGGCCGGCTCCAAGTACCGCGGCGAGTTCGAGGATCGGCTCAAGGCCGTGCTCAAGGAGATCTCCGACGCCGAGGGCCAGATCATCGTGTTCATCGACGAGCTTCACACGATCGTCGGCGCCGGCGCCGCCGAGGGCGCGATGGACGCCGGCAACATGCTCAAGCCGATGCTCGCCCGCGGTGAGCTGCGCGCGGTCGGCGCCACCACACTCGACGAGTACCGCAAGCACATCGAGAAGGACCCCGCGCTCGAGCGCCGCTTCCAGCCGGTGCTCGTCGGCGAGCCGACGGTCGGGGACACGATCGCGATCCTGCGCGGCCTCAAGGAGCGCTACCAGGTCCACCACAAGGTCCGGATTCAAGACTCGGCCCTGGTCGCCGCGGCGACGCTCAGCCAGCGCTACATCGCCGACCGCTTCCTCCCCGACAAGGCGATCGACCTGGTCGACGAGGCGGCCTCGCGGATCCGCATGGAGATCGACTCCAAGCCGACCGAGATCGACGAGGTCGACCGGCACATCATGCAGCTCGAGATCGAGCTCCAGTCGCTCGGTTCCGAGGAGGACGACGATCCGGGGACGGTCGCACGGCGCGAGCAGCTCGAGCGGGGGCTGGCCGAGGAGCGCGAGCGCTCGGACGCAATGCACGCCGAGTGGCAGCGCGAGAAGGAGTCCGTGGGCGCGGTGGCCGATCTCCAGGAGCAGATCGAGCAGGCCAAGATCGAGCTCGAGAAGGCTCAGCGCGAGGCTGATCTGGGCCGCGCGGCGGAGCTCCAGTACGGGACGATCCCCGAGCTCGAGAAGCGGCTCGCTGCCGCTTCCGAAGCCGAGCACGACGCGGCCGAGACGGGGGCACATCCACGCTTTCTCAAGGACGTCGTGGACTCCGAGGACGTGGCCGAGGTCGTGGCCAAGTGGACCGGCATCCCCGTGTCGAGACTGATGGAGGGCGAGATCGAGAAGCTCGTGCACATGGAGGAGCGCCTGCACCAGCGGGTGATCGGCCAGGACGAGCCCGTCGAGGCGGTGTCCAATGCGCTCAGGCGTTCGCGCGCCGGGCTCCAGGACCCCGATCGGCCGATCGGCGTCTTCCTGTTCATCGGCCCGACTGGCGTCGGCAAGACCGAGCTGGCCCGCGCGCTGGCCGAGTTCATGTTCGACTCCCAGGACGCGATGGTCCGGATCGACATGTCCGAGTACATGGAGAAGCACTCGGTCTCGCGCCTGGTCGGCGCGCCGCCGGGCTACGTCGGCTACGACGAGGGTGGGCAGCTCACCGAAGCGGTGCGCCGGCGGCCCTACAGCGTGGTCCTGCTCGACGAGATCGAGAAGGCCCACACCGACGTGTTCAACACGCTGCTCCAGGTGATGGACGACGGCCGTCTGACCGACGGACAGGGCAGGACCGTCAGCTTCAAGAACACGGTCCTGATCATGACCTCGAACATCCCGGGGGGCCGGGCCGGCGTCGAGTCGCATTTCAGGCCGGAGTTCGTGAACCGGCTGGACGACATCGTCGAGTTCCACTCGCTGAGCCGCGAGCAGATCGGCGAGATCGTCGAGCTCCAGGTGGTGCGTCTGATCGACCGGGTGCGCGAGCGCGGGATCGAGGTCGACCTGACCGACGGCGCCCGGACGCTGCTCGGCAATCTCGGCTACGACCCGACCTACGGGGCGCGGCCTCTGAAGCGCGTGATCCAGAAGCGCCTGGTCGACCCGCTGGCCCTGGCCATCCTCGAGGGCCGGTTCGTCACCGGCGACACGGTCAAGGTGGACGCCGCCGAGGGCGAACTGGTGCTCGAGCGCGCCGAGGCGGTGACCGTCGCGGCATAGGCATGATCGGTCGGCATGAGGTACAAGTCGCTCATGCCGACCTACATCATGCTTTCCACGCTCAGCCCCGAAGGGGTGCAGACGATCAAGAACAACCCCTCGCGGATCAAGGAGGTCAACCGGGAGGTCGAGCAGCTGGGCGCCACCGTCAAAGCCCAGTGGGCGACGCTCGGTCAGTTCGACTTCATCAACATCGTCGAGGCGCCGGACGAGAAGACCATGGCCCGGGTCTCGCTCGAGCTCGGTTCCCGCGGGACGGCCAAGTTCGAGACGCTGAGCGCGATCCCGATCGACGATTTCATTGGCGCCATCTGAGTCCTCGCCGAGAGTCCTGGTCGTCGGGGGCGGCGGGCGCGAGCACGCACTGATCCACGCGCTGGCCCGCTCCCCGCGCCGGCCCGAGCTCCTGTGCGCGCCCGGCAACGCGGGGATCGCGCGCGACGCGCGAACGCTGGATGTGGCCGCCGACGATGTCGAAGGCATCGTGCGTGCCGCGGCTGAGCAGCGGGTGGACCTGGTCGTGGTCGGGCCCGAGGCCCCACTGGTGGCCGGAGTGGTCGACGCCCTGACCGACGCCGGCATTCGCGCCTTCGGACCGAAGAGCGCGGCGGCCCGGCTCGAGGGATCCAAGGCGTTCTGTAAGGAGGTGATGGGCGCCGCCGGCGTTCCAACTGCTGTTTATAAATTGGTTCAGGACGCGCAAGCCGGCCTGGACGCCATCGAGCGATATCCCGTGGTCATCAAGGCGGATGGCCTGGCCGCCGGCAAGGGCGTGATCATCGCCGCGAATGAAGGCGCAGGCGCGCGAGGCGCTGCATGCGCTGCTCGTCGAGCGCCGATTCGACACCACGCAGGTCGTGGTCGAGGAGTACCTCGAGGGCGAGGAGCTCTCGCTGCTCGCCTTGTGCGATGCCGAGCGCGCGGTGCCGCTGGCCTCGGCGCAGGACTACAAGCGGATCTACGACGGCGATCAGGGGCCGAACACCGGGGGCATGGGCTCTTATTCGCCCGTGCCCGCCGTCGACGACGCGCGGGCGCGCGAGATCTGCCAGGCCGTCCACCAGCCGGTGCTCGACGAGCTGGCTCGCCGGGGCATCCCGTTCCAGGGGATGCTGTACGCCGGCCTGATGATGACCGCCGAGGGACCGCGGGTGCTCGAGTTCAACGTGCGCTTCGGCGACCCCGAGACGCAAGCCTTACTCCCGCGCCTGAGCTCGGACCTGCTGAGCGCACTGGAAGCCGCGACCGTGCCGGGCGGCCTGGCCGGCGTCGAGCTCGAGTGGTCGCCTCAGATGGCGGTGAGCGTGGTACTCGCCAGCGCCGGCTATCCGGCCTCGTCCTCGAGCGGCGACGTGATCCGCGGCCTGGATCGGGTGCCGGCGGGTGCGCACGTGACGCACGCGGGGACGGCGCTGAACG
The DNA here is from genome assembly GCA_963834675.1 of uncultured Solirubrobacterales bacterium. Classification (GTDB taxonomy): domain Bacteria; phylum Actinomycetota; class Thermoleophilia; order Solirubrobacterales; family Solirubrobacteraceae; genus Palsa-465. Next base: position 706,907 of record CAWICS010000001.1, on the reverse strand, counting down.
CCGACGGCGAGGTCGTGACCGCCGGCGGGCGGGTGATGAACGTCACCGGGCTGGGCCCCGACGCGGCGTCCGCCCGCGAAGCCGCATATGCTGCCGCCGGCATGATCGAGTTCGACGGCAAGCAGATGCGGCGCGACATCGCCTTGCGCGTCGCCCAACCTGCGGGCGTTCAGCTGTGAGCGAGTTCCCCCGCCCGGCCCCCGAGACCTTCGCCGAGCCGGTGGTCGAACTCGAGGAGCTCGAGGTCGACGCCCCGTTGGTCGGGATCGTCATGGGGTCCAAGAGCGATGTCGAGCGGATGGCGCCCGCCGAGAAGGAGCTCATCGAGCGTGGGATCCGCTGCGAGGTTCGGGTCATGTCGGCCCACCGCGAGCCCGACAAGGTCGCCGATTACGCCAAGAACGCGCGCATGCGCGGCCTGCGGGTGATCATCGCCGGCGCCGGCCTGTCGGCCGCCCTCCCCGGGGTGGTCGCCGCGCACACCGACCTCCCGGTGATCGGGGTGCCGCTGACCAGCCGGACCTCCGTGGCCGGCGGACTCGACGCGTTGCTGTCGATCGCCCAGATGCCCCCCGGCGTGCCGGTGGGATGCGTGGGCGTGGACAACCCGCGCAACGCCGCGGTTCTGGCCGCTCGCATCCTGGAGTGCTGATCTAGGAGAGCGCTAGGCTTCGGGATCGGGATCGATGCCCGAAATCGCGCATCTCTCATCGCTGGCCGGCAGTCCGCTGCTCGACTCGGCGGGCGACCGGCTCGGGAAGGTCGACGACGTCGTGGCCCGTCTCGACGACGGCTCCGCCACCGTGATCGGGCTGACCGCCCGGATTGGCGGCCGGGAGATGTTCGTGATGATCGAGCACGTCCAGCAGCTTGGGCCGTACTCGGTCCAGACCTCGACCACGAAACTCGACCTGGCCCAGTTCGAACGCCGGCCCGGCGAGGTGCTCCTGCGCGCCGACATGCTCGATCACAGCCTGATCAACGTCGGCACGGCCCGTCTGGTCACCGCGCACGAGGTCGAGCTGGTACGCGGCGAGGACGGGACGTGGCGGGTAGCCGGGATCGACCCGGGCCTGCGACCGCGGCTGTGGCGCCTGCTGCCCCGCCGATTCCGCGGGCACGACTCAGAGCACCGGCAGTTCGTCGCCTGGCAGGACATGGAGCCGTTCGTCGGGCATGTTCCGAGCTCGCGGCTGAAGATGGCGGCGCGCCGGCTCATGCGGCTGCACCCGGCTCAGATCGCCGATCTGGTCGAGGCGGCCTCCCACGAGGAGGGCGGGGAGATCCTCGCGGCGGTCGGGGAGGACAAGGAGCTCGAGGCCGACGTGTTCGAGGAGCTCGACGAGGAGCACCAGGTCGAGTTCCTGCACGAGCGCTCCGACGAGGAGGCGGCTGCCGTGCTCGCCCGCATGGCCTCAGACGACGCGGCCGACCTGCTGCTCGAGCTCGAGCAGGAGCGCCGGCTGCCCATCCTGGGCGCGATGCCACCGGCGCAACGGGCCAAGCTGCGTTCGCTGCTCAGCCACAACCCGTCGACCGCCGGCGGGATGATGAACCCCGACTATCTATCGCTTCCGGGTGACGCGACGGCGGCGGCGGCGCTGGCGCGCGTGCGCGATGCCGATCTGGGCGAGCAGCACGTCTCGATCGTCTGCGTGACCGGCCCCACGGGCAAGCTGCTCGGGACCGTGGCGCTCGCCGAGCTCGTGCGGGCGGACGAGCAGGCTCGCCTGTCCGACCTGGCCGACGCCTCGACGCCCAGCGTCGGGCCCGAGGCCGAGGTCCCCGAGGTGGCGCGGCTGATGAGCGACTTCAACCTGATCGCGATGCCGGTGCTCGACGGCGAGGGTCGGCCGATCGGGATCATCGCGGTCGACGACGTGCTCGAGCTGCTCGTGCCCGACGAGTGGCGCCGGCGTGCCGGAGCGGCCCGGGACTAACTGCGCGCGCGCAGGAATCGATCGACCACCGCGATCGCCTGCTCGATCGTTTCCCAGTACAGCGCCTCGGGCCGGTCCGACGGCCAGTGGTAGTTCATGGGCAGCTTGGTCTCGTCGACCGAGGCCAGGGTGGCCACGCGGTAGCCGGCCCGCAGCGGGATGATCGCGTCGGTGGCGGCGGTCGTCCGCAGGCCGCGCGTGATCGGGATGCCGGCGTCGGCCGCGGCGTCGGCGAGCGCCTCGCGCATATCGGACGGGTAGTCGCGCATGCGCAGCATGCCCTCTCCTTCGACCACGACGAGTGTCGGTCCGCCCAGGCACTCCAGGCAGACCATCTCGGTCCGGTCGTGGTGGAGCTCTCCGAAGTGCCGGTGGCCGAAGCCCTGCATGCCCTCGCTGAACGACTCCTCCGAGCCGGTCGAGACGAGCAGCACGCGAAGCCCCTCCAGCGGCTGATCGCGCAACGCCGCGGCGGTGGCCACGAGCGCGCCCACCGCGGCCAGGTTGTCGTTGGCGCCGGGTACGACCGCGCGTAGCCCGATGTCGACCATCGCCACGGTCGCCCCGGCGGCCAGCGCCGCGCCGGCGCCGAGCAGCCGCCGGAAACCGGTCAGAGCCCCCGCGCACACCATCACCGGCCCCAGCCACACCGCGTAGAGCAGCGGGAAGCTGGTGCCCGCTTTGGCATGCCAGCGGGGCGCCAGCTTGAGCGGGATCCGCGGGAGGGCGGGATGGAAGATGAGGCCCGAGTGTGCGGCGTCGTGGTGGGAGATCAGCACCACGGTCCGTTCGGCGGTCGGGTCGCCGGCCTCGGCCACCACATTCCAGGTCGAGCGGTGGGGCAGCAGCGCGCGGCGAAACCACCGCCGGCCATGGCCGAGGTCGTCCCACAGGGCGGCGGCGCCAACCCCGGCGAGCGCGGCGGCCACGGTTCGTGCGCCGAGCGTTCGCCGCCGGAGCGCGTGTACAGCGGCGCCCGCGACCACGGCGTTGACGATGCCGATCGGCCACCAGTAGCCGCCGTGCGCCCGCTCCTCCTCGACCGCGGCCCGGCATCCGAGCTCCCGCAGGCGCGCCGCGATGAGCTCGGCGGCGCGGCGCTCGCCGTCGGAGGCGGATGGCCGATCGAAGGCCGCGAGCTCGTGGATCAGCGCGCGCCAACCACCGGCGTGATCGGAGTCGTGACTCATGGCTGGAGCGGCATAGTGGAGCACATGAGCCGGGTCAACACCGAACAGGCCGGTGACATCCAGGGCGCGTTCGGGACGATCCACGATCAGGGCGCCCGCCGCGGCCTGCGCTCCCGGCTGCTCGCGCTGCTGGCGATCATCGGTCCTGGGCTCATCGTGATGGTCGGTGACAACGACGCCGGCGGGGTCTCCACGTACGCCCAGGCCGGACAGAACTACGGAACCAGCCTGCTGTGGGTGCTGCTCCTCCTGGTCCCCGTGCTGGTGGTCAACCAGGAGATGGTCGTGCGCCTCGGCGCGGTCACCGGCGTGGGCCACGCGCGGCTGATCGTCGAGCGCTTCGGGCGGTCCTGGGGCTGGTTCGAGTCCTCGTTCCTGCTGCTCCAGAACTTCCTGATCATCGTCACCGAGTTCATCGGGGTACGCCTCGCGCTCGACTACTTCGGCGTCTCGCCCGATCTCGCGGTCCCGGTCGCTACCGCCGCGCTCGTGGCCGTCACGGCGAGCGGGAGCTTCCGCCTCTGGGAGCGATCGATGTTCCTGTTCGCGTTCGCGAACCTGCTGGTGATACCGCTGTTCTTCCTCAGCCATCCGCACGCCGGCCCGATCGTCCGGCACCTTTTCGTGCCAGGGATCCACGGGGGCGCCACCGCGAACGCGGTCCTGCTGCTGATCGCGATCGTCGGCACCACGGTCGCGCCATGGCAGCTGTTCTTCCAGCAGTCGAACATCGTCGACAAGCGGATCACCCCGCGGTGGATCAACTACGAGCGGATCGACACGATGCTCGGCGCGGGGGTCGTCGTGGTCGGGGCCGGGGCCCTCATCTGCGTCACCGCCTTCGCGCTCGATGGAACCCGGTTCTTCGGTCGCTTCACCGACGCCGGCGGGGTGGCTTACGCACTCGAGCACACGGTCGGCTCGCTGGCCGGGGGATTGTTCGCGGTCGTCCTGCTGAACGCGTCGCTGATCGGTGCCGGCGCGGTGACGCTGGCCACCAGCTATGTGGTCGGCGACGTGGTCGGGACGCGCGGCTCGCTACACCGCAGCTTCCGCGAGGCGCCCCGGTTCTACGCGGTGTTCACCGCGCTGATCGTTGCCGCCGCGGGCATCGTGCTGATCCCGGGAGCGCCGCTCGGCGTGATCACCGAGGCCGTGCAGGCGCTGTGCGGGATCGTGCTGCCGATGACCACGCTGTTCCTGCTCATGCTGTGCAACGACCCCGAGGTGCTTGGGCCCTGGACCAACCCGCCGTGGCTGAAGGCGCTGGCCGCGGTGATCGTCGGCGCGCTCATGCTGCTGTCGCTGATCCTCACGCTGACCACGCTGCTGCCTTCGGTCGACGTGACCACGCTGGCCGCGGTCGGCGGGGTGGTCCTGGCGGCGGTCCTGCTCGGGATGGGCGTGGTCGCGCTCCGGTCCCCGCCACGAGTGGGCCCGGCCGAGGCGACCCCCGCGGTGCCTAAGGAGCGGTGGACCATGCCGCCGGCCGCACTGCTCTCGCGTCCGCAGCTCTCCTCTCGGCGCCACGCGGCGCTGGTGGCCCTCGGCGCCTACATGGTGATCGCGCTGGTCATGCTGATCGTCAAATCCGTCGGGCTGGCCGGGGGGTGAGCGCCGATCTCCCGTGCCGCCCGCCCCGGTCGCTAGGCTCGACTCGTGATCCCGCGCTACACGCGTCCAGAGCTCGGTGAGGCCTGGTCTGACCACGCCCACTTCGAGGCGATGCGCGAGGTCGAGGTGGCGGCTTGCGAGGAGATGGACGGACCGAGCGCTTCGGAGCTCGACGCGATTCGAGATGCCACGTTCACGGTCGAGGCGATCGCCGAGCGCGAGCGGGTCACCGACCACGACACGGCGGCCTTCGTGGACGTGCTGGCCGCCTCGGCCGGTCCGGCCGGGCGCTGGATCCACCACGGCCTGACCTCGAGCGACGTTCTCGACACCGGCCTGGCGTTGCAACTGCGCCGGGTGGGCGAGCTCGTACTGCCCGATGCGCGCCGACTCGTGGACGCGTTCGCGACGGTCGCCCGCGAGCACGCCCACACGCTGTGCGTCGGACGCACCCACGGGATCCACGCCGAGCCGACCACGTTCGGGATCAAGCTGGCCGGATTCGCCTTCGAGGCTGAGCGGAACGCCGAGCGCCTGACCCGCGCGTTCGAGCAGGCCGCGGTCGGGGCGATCTCCGGCGCGGTGGGGACCTACTCGGCCACCTCGCCCGAGTTCGAGGAGCGGGTGCTGGCGCGGCTCGGCCTGCCCCGGGAGCCGGTCTCGACCCAGGTGGTCCCCCGCGACCGCCACGCCGAGCTGCTGAGCGCGATCGCGGTGGCCGGCGCAGGCCTGGAGCGCTTCGCCACCGAGCTGCGCCACCTGGCCCGGACCGAGGTGGGCGAAGTGCGCGAGCCGTTCGGACGCGGTCAGAAGGGCTCCAGCGCGATGCCCCACAAGCGGAACCCGATCAAGTCCGAGCAGGTGGTCGGGCTGGCGCGGATCCTGCGCGCCAACGCTCTCGCCGCGCTCGAGGACGTGGCGCTGTGGCACGAGCGCGACATCTCACACTCCTCGGTCGAGCGGGTCATCCTCCCCGACTCGACGATCCTGCTCGACCATCTCCAACGGCGGGTCCTCGCGTTGGTGCAGGGGATGGTCGTGGACGTTGACCGAATGCGCGAGAACCTCGAGCTCACGCACGGAGCGCTGTTCTCCCAGCGCGTGCTGCTGGCGCTGGTCGAGTCCGGCATGGTTCGCGACGACGCTTACCGGGTCGTCCAGCGCCTGGCCCAGCAGGCGCTCGATTCGCGGGCCCCACTGCGCGAGCTGCTCGCCGCCGACCCGGCGGGCGCCGGTCTCGACCTCGACGCAATCTTCGACTACGGCGTGTTCGTGCGCCACGCCGACGAGATCATCGCCAGGCTCGACGCGATCAGCGCCCCGCGCGTGAGCTCGCCCGCCTAACGCGGGTACATCCCGCCGTCGAGCGACACCACCTGGTTGGTCAGGTATGGGTTGCGGAGCATCGCCAGGGCGAGATCGGCCACCTCGTCGGGCCGACCCAGGCGGCCGACCGGGACCCGCGCGCGCAGCTCTTCGGGCTCGCCGGGGAGCATCCGGGTCTCAGTGATCAGTGCCGGCGCGATTGCGTTGACCGTGACGCCCTCGCCCGCGGTGCGGCTGGCCAGGAAATGCGTCAGGCCGTGCAATCCGGACTTGGACGCCGCATAGTGGGGGCCCACGACGCCACCGGTGAACGCGGCCACCGAGGAGACGAACAGGATCCGGCCGAAGCCTCGAGCGCGCATCCCGGGCAGGGTTTTCTGGGCGAGGAGGAAGGGCGCGCGAAGGTTGACCGCGAGCATCTCGTCGAAGTCCTCGATCGAGACCTCCTCCAGGGTCTGCTGGCGCCCCAGGCCGGCCGCCGGGACCAGGACGTCGATCGAGCCGAGTTGCGGCTCGACCTCGGCCAGTAGCTCGCCTGCGGTGTCAGCCTTGCTCAGGTCGGCGCCCACCGCGACCGCATGGCCGCCTTGCGTGACGAGCTCGTCCGCAAGCTTCTGCGCGGGCTCCGCGTTGGCGCCGTAGGCGAGCGCCACCGAGGCGCCCTCGGCGGCCAGCCGTCGCGCGATCGCCTGCCCGATCCCGCCGCTCGCTCCCGTGACCAGTGCAACCTTGTTGCTGAAAGGGTTCCCGGTCGCCATCGAGCTAATGGATACCTGGTCGGTCTACGATTTGCGTCGCCCGTGGCCCCTCACAAGCACCAGGAGCTAATGACAGCGGCGGTGGAGCGGGACGGAGCGGCGCAGCAGGCGCTGCTCGCGGGCGACGGCGCCCGGGCGCAGGTTGGGTTTGCCGAGGCGGCTGCGTTGTACCGGCAGTCGTGGGAACAGGCCCCGGCGAGCGCGTACGGCCGGCTGGTCGGCATGCTCAAGTCGGCGGTTCTGGCCGGAGCGGGCGACTCGGAGGCTCAGTATGTGCGCGAGACGCTTGGGGAGCGCGATCCCGAATCCGTTACGGCGGCCTACGCGCGGGCGCTGACCGCGCTGATTCTGGACGAGGACGCGGAGGCCGAGGAGTGGGCTGGGCGGATGCTTGCGGGTGGCGAGGCGTTCGCTCGGACGGGTGACGCGATCGTCGCGCTCGCCACGCGCGACACCGGCCGGTTCTCCGCGGCCCTGGGGGCGATCGTCCGCGACTTCGAGGCGCGCACCGAGCACCTCACCGGGGTGGCCATCGCGGACACCGCGCTCGTGTTGGTCGCGCTGGCCGCCCGGCGGGGGATCGAGACCACCGTGAAGAGCCCCGTGCTGCCGGCGCTCTGAGCGGTTAGGCTGCCGCCACCGAGGGGCGCATCCCGTCCAACACAACAGAGGGAGAGGCTGATGGGGCATCTCTTGCGTGGGCGCCGCAAGCCATCCGCGGCCATGCTGGTGGCCATCGTCGCGCTGGTCGTCGCCGCGTCGGGAACCGCGGTGGCGGCGAGCAAGCTGGTCAGCGGAGACTCGCTGATCAAGAAGAACTCGCTGTCGGGCAACCGGCTGAAGAACCGGTCGGTGACCGGCGCCAAGATCAAGCTGAGCTCGCTCGGGACCGTTCCAAGCGCGAGCCACGCGACCAGCGCGGATTCTGCGACCAATGCCACGAACGCCACCAACGCCGGCACTGCGACCACCGCGGGCTCGGCGCCGATCGCCAAGCTCACATACGTGACGGCGACGGTCGCGGTGCCGAACGACGGCACCCTCACCACCGGAACCGCGACCTGCCCGGCCGGCACCCACGTGATCGCCGGCGGGGCCAAGGTCGACGACCAGTTGGGCAGCGCGCTGTTCGGCAGCTATCCCGCGGGCACGACCGGCTGGAGCGCCGACTTCGACGATTTCGGCAGCGGTGCCACCGGGACCGTCTACGCGATCTGCGCGCCGGCCGCATCCACGGCGCCGTAACCCACGGTTTCTTAACGGGCGGACGCTTGCGCTCCGGTAGCGTCCGCCCATACGGATCTCACGGGGAGAGCCGGTGATGGAGGGAGGCCGAGGATGCGGCAGCTAGCGCGACGGAGACCGTCGGCCGCGATGGTGGTAGCGATCATCGCGCTCGTGGCCGCGGCGTCAGGAACCGCGGTGGCGGCGAGCAAGCTGGTAAGTGGCGACTCGCTGATCAAGCGGGACTCGTTGTCTGGCAACCGGCTGCGCCACGCCACGCTGACCGGCAAGGAGATCAAGCTGAGCTCGCTCGGCGAGGTCCCGAGCGCCAAGACCGCCGCCAATGCGCAGGAGTTGGGCGGCCATCCCGCCAGTGCTTTCATGCTCGGCTCTTCGGGCGTCGCCAGCAGCGGTCTGGTCACGGCGAGCGGCGGGCAGACCGTGAAGCTGGTCAGCTTCGGGCCCTTCACGGTCAATCTCACCTGCAACGACGATGGTGGCGGCACGTTCGATGCCGCGATCGACGTCACCTCCACCACCTCGAGCAGCGAGGTGTTCGGCTCGCAGCTGACCGCAGGGACCGCGCAGGAGATCGCCGACGCGGGTCCCGACAGCCAGTTCTTCGACAGCGGCGGCAGCCTCGAGGACTTCGTGGCGCCTCCGAATGCTTACGAGGTCTACGTGATCGACAGCATCTTCATGCCGGGCACGACAGCCCCGTGTGCGGCGAGCGTAATGGCCGCAAAGAGCTAAATCGGCGACGGCGCGGCCGCCGGGGCCGTTGCTACGATCAGCCCAGTGAGCGCCCTCGCCGACCTGCCCCTGATTGCTTCGGGCAAGGTACGCGAGATCTACGAAGGGCACGACGACACGCTGCTGATCGTCGCCTCGGACCGGATCTCCACCTATGACGTCGTACATCCGACGCCGATCCCCGACAAGGGCGCCGTGCTCACGGGACTTTCCACATTCTGGTTTGAGCGAACGGCCGAGATCGTGCCCAACCACATGCTGTCGGTCTCGGACGGCGTCCCCGACGAGGCTCGCGGGCGCGGCATGCTGGTGCGCAAGCTCAAGATGCTCCCGGTCGAGTGCGTGGTCCGCGGCTACATCACCGGCTCCGGCTGGAAGGACTACCAGCGGAGCGGGACGGTCTCGGGCATCGAGCTTCCGGCGGGCCTGCGCGAGTCCGACCAGCTTCCCGAGCCGCTCTACACCCCGTCGACCAAGGCCGAGGTCGGTCACGACGAGGCGATCGACTTCGAAGGAACCGTGTCGCTGGTCGGCGACCGCGAGCTGGCCGAGCGCCTGCGTGACGTGTCGATCGCGGTCTATCGGGCGGCGGCCGACCACGCGCGCGAGCGCGGGATCATCCTGGCTGACACCAAGTTCGAGTTCGGGCTGGATTCCGACGGCCGGCTCACCCTCGGGGACGAGGTATGCACGCCGGACTCCTCGCGCTTCTGGCCCGCCGATGAGTACGAGCCGGGCCGCGGGCAGCCGAGTTTCGACAAGCAGTTCGTCCGCGACTGGGCCTCCTCCACCGGATGGGACCGCAACCCGCCGGCCCCACCCATCCCGGACGACGTCGTGGCGCGGACCCGCCAGAAGTACGTCGAGGCCTACGAGCGGGTCACCGGTGGGTCCTTCGACGACTGGCTGAAGCGGACGCGATGAGGGCCCGAGTGCTGGTCAGGCCCAAGGCGGGGATCCTCGACCCCCAGGGCCAGGCAGTTGAGCGCGCGCTGCCGGCGCTCGGCTTCCGGGGCGTCGAGAACGTGCACGTCGGCCGCCTGATCGAGCTGGACGTGGAGGATCCGGAGCAGCTGCCCGAGATGTGCGAGCGCCTGCTGACCAACCCGCTGATCGAAGACTGGGAGATCGAGGAGGCCCCGGAGGTCGCGGAGACCACCCGATGAGATTCGGGATCGTTCGCTTCCCCGGCTCCTGCGACGACATCGACGCTCTCCAGGCCGCCAAACGCGTCGGCGACGCGGTCCTTTTGTGGCACGCCGACCACGACCTCCAGGGCGTCGACGCAGTGATAGTCCCGGGCGGTTTCTCCTACGGCGATTACCTGCGGGCGGGGGCGATCGCCCGGTTCGCCCCGGTGATGGCTCATGTCGAGGAGTTCGCCCGCGAGGGCGGGCTCGTGCTCGGGATCTGCAACGGATTCCAGGTGCTGTGCGAGGCGCATCTGCTCCCGGGCGCGCTGCTGCCCAACGTGTCCTTGAAGTTCCTCTTCCGGCAGGTCGAGCTCTCGGTCGTCAACGCTGACACCCCGTTTACGCGTGCGTGCAGCCCCGGGCGGCGTCTCTCGATTCCGGTCAAGCACACCACCGGCCGGTTCTATGCGCCGGAGGCTGAGCTGGACCGGCTCGAGGCCGCCGGCCAGGTGCTCTTGAGGTACGCCCCGGGGAACAATCCGAACGGATCGCTGCACGACATCGCCGGGGTGTGCAACGAGGCCGGGAACGTGTTCGGACTCATGCCCCATCCCGAGCACGCGGTCGATCCGCTGGGCGGATCGGTCGATGGACTGACGATCTTCGAGTCGATGCGAGCGCATGTCGAGCAGCACGTCCTCGCTTGAGGCCCGCCACCGTCAGCTCGGGCTGACGGACGACGAATACGCCCGCATCCTCGACCGGCTGGGGCGGACGCCGGGCGACGTCGAGCTGGCCATGTTGTCGCTGATGTGGTCCGAGCACTGCGGCTACAAGCACTCGAAGCGTCTGCTCCGCCGGCTGCCGTCCGAAGGGCCGCATCTCCTGCTCGGCCCGGGCGAGAACGCCGGCGCGGTCGACGTGGGCGGCGGCCTGGCTGTGGCCTTCAAGGTCGAGTCGCACAACCATCCCAGTGCGGTGGAGCCGTTCCAGGGCGCCGCCACCGGGGTGGGCGGAATCCTCCGCGACGTGTTCGCGGTCGGCGCCCGGCCGATCGCCGTACTCGACTCGCTTCGCTTCGGGGACCCCGCGGTTTCTGGGCGCTCCCGGTATCTCCTGGAACGCGTGGTCGCCGGGATCGGCCACTACGGCAACTCGATCGGCGTCCCCACGGTGGGCGGGGAGATCTACTTCGAGGCGAGCTACGAGGCCAATTGCCTGGTCAACGCGATGTGCCTGGGCATCGCGCCCCACGAGCGGCTGATCCGCAGTGCGGCGGCCGGACCCGGCAACGTGGTCGTGCTGTTGGGCGCATTGACCGGCCGCGACGGGATCGGCGGCGCCTCGGTGCTGGCCAGCGCCGAGCTCGGCGAGGGCGACGAGGCCAAGCGCCCGTCGGTCCAGATCGGCGACCCCTTCACCGAGAAGAAGCTGATGGAGTGCTGCCTGGAGCTCCTCGACCGCGAGCTGCTGGTCTCGCTGCAGGATCTGGGCGCGGCCGGGCTCACGTCGGCCGCGTCGGAGATGGCCGCGAGCGGCGGCGTCGGCATCACCCTCGACCTGTGCCAGATCCCGCTGCGCGAAGCCGACATGGAGCCGTTCGAGATCATGGTCTCGGAGTCCCAGGAGCGCATGCTTTGCGTGGCCCGGCCCGAATGCGTCGGCGAGCTCCTCACCGTGTGCGAGCACTGGGAGGTGCTGGCCACCACGATCGGCTGCGTGACCGAAGGCGACTCGCTGAACGTGCTGCACCGTGGAAACGCGGTGGCCGAGGTGCCGGTGAGCGTGCTGGTCGACGACTGCCCGTTGTATGACCTCGATCCTTTGCCCGCTCCGAGTGATCTGTACGGCGCTCCGGCAGCTGTGCTGGGTGGCGACGAGCCGGCCGGGGACCTCTTGCTCGCGCTGCTCCGCTCGCCCAACCTCGCCTCGCGCCGGCCGGTGTTCGAGCAGTACGACCCGATCGTCCAGTCGCGCACCGTGCGCCGGCCCGACGAGACCGACGCCGCCGTGCTGGCCCTGCCCGACGGGTCGGCGATCGCGGTGGCGATCGACGGCAACGGCCGCCGGGTGGCCTGCGACCCGCGGCGGGGCGCGGCCGAGGCGGTGTACGAATGCGCCGCGAACCTGGCCTGCGTCGGGGCCGAGCCACTCGGCCTGACCAATTGCCTGAACTTCGGCAACCCGGAGAAGCCGCACGTGGCCTGGCAGCTGATCGAGGCGGTGGAGGGTCTGTCCGAGGCCTGCGAGTCGCTCGGCATCCCGGTCGTCGGCGGCAACGTTTCGCTCTATAACGAGGCGCCGAGCGGACCGATCTTCCCCACGCCGGTGGTGGGCATGGTCGGCAAGCTACCGCACGCGTCAGCCGCCGGAAGGCTTGGGTTCGCCGCCGATGGCGACGCAATCGCGCTGATCGGGCCGTTCGATCCGTCATCCACCGGCTCGGAGCTGGCGAAGCTGCGAGGTGAACCGCCGGTCGGGGAACTGCCGGACGCGGATCCCCGGGCGATCCGGGTCGTGCACGAGGCGGTCCGGGCGCGCGTGCGCTCGGGGTCGTTCCGGAGCGCCCACGACGTCGCCGAGGGCGGAGTCGCGTGTGCGCTGGGCGAATGCTGTGTCGCCGGCGGTCTCGGGGCGTCGGTGCGGCTTCCTCGCGGACTCGATCCGTTCGGAGAGGCGCCGGGTCGCGCGTTCATCGTGTCCGGCCCCCGCGAGGCATTGGCAGGCTTTGTCGTGATTGGCGAGGTCGGTGGCGAGGTGCTCGCCATCGAGGGGCTGCTTTCGGTGGGCGTTTCCGAGTTACGGGCGGCGCGGGACGGCGGGCTGTCCGAATGGGTCTAGGGCCGCTGCTAGCCTTGGCGCCAGGCTGGGAATGCGTGCTGCCGTGAACGACCATCGCGATGGCCCTCGCGACGAGTGCGGCGTCTTCGGCATCTTTGCGCCGGGACACGACGTCGCTCGCGTCGCGTACTTTGCCCTATTCGCACTGCAGCACCGGGGCCAGGAGTCGGCCGGGATCGCCTCCGCCCCGCGGGGGCGAGAGATCATGGCGATCCGCGATCAGGGTCTGGTCGCGCAGGTGTTCGACGAGCACAAGCTCCGCTCGCTGGTCGGCGATCTGGCCATCGGTCACGTTCGCTACTCCACCACCGGCGCCTCCGAGTGGGAGAACACCCAGCCGATAGTCCGCAACGACCGTCGCACGCTGGCGCTTGCCCACAACGGCAACCTGATCAACGCGGTCGAGCTCCACACCGAGCTGCGCGAGGACGACGTCCCGTTCACCTCGACCTCGGACTCGGAGATCATTGCGGCGCTGCTGGCCACACACCCGGCGGAGCGGATCGAGGACGCGGTGGCCGAGGTGCTGCCGCGCCTGCGCGGGGCGTTCTCGACGGTAGTGATGACCGAGGACTCGGTTGTCGCCTTCCGGGATCCGCACGGGCTGCGCCCGCTCGTCCTCGGCATGATCGATGACGAGCAGACCGGTCAGGCGTCCTACTGCGTGGCCAGCGAGTCGTGCGCGTTCGACCTGATCGGAGCCAAATACCTACGCGAGGTGCTCCCCGGCGAGGTCGTCACCTTGACCGACGGCGGCGTGCGGACGCGCATGGTGGGCAGTGCCGAGCGGCGCGCCTTCTGCGTGTTCGAGTACATCTACTTCGCCCGGCCGGATTCGAAGATGGCCGGCACCGTTCTGCAGGTCGCCCGGGCTCGGATGGGCGGGATCCTGTGGCGCGAGGCCCCGGTCGACGCCGATCTGGTCATCCCGGTGCCCGACTCGGGCAACCCGGCCGCCCGTGGTCTCGCCCGCGCGGCGGGCCTTCCTCAGGACGACGGCTTCATCAAGAACCGCTACGTGGCCCGGACGTTCATCCAGCCCGGTCAGGAACTCCGGCGCCACGGTTTGCGGTTGAAGTTCAACCCGCTCCCCGAGGTCGTCGCCGGCAAGCGGCTGATCGTCGTCGACGACTCGATCGTGCGCGGCAACACCACCCGCCAGATCGTCCAGATGCTGCGCGACGGCGGCGCGGCCGAGATTCACCTGCGCATCTCGGCGCCACCGATCAAGCACCCCTGCCACTACGGGATCGATATGTCCAGCCGCGAGGAGATGATCGCCCACGGTCGGACGGTCGAGGAGGTCGCCGACGAACTCGGAGCCGACTCGCTGCACTACCTGTCGCTCGAGGGCGTCTACGAGGCGGTCGGGGTGTCGCGCGACGCCCACTGCGACGCCTGCTTCAGCGGCGACTATCCGCTCGCCGGCACCGAGGAGCATCGCGGCAAGTACGCGCTCGAGCTCCCGCTGGCCAGGGCTTAGACGAGTCAAGCGCAGCTGATCGAGACCGCCGGTGGCGCCGCTACAGTCGGGCGCCCCATGGATCCCGGTGACGCGCTCCGGCGGCTGTTCGGCTTCGAGCATTTCCGACCCGGCCAGGCCGAGGCGGTTGACGCCGCCCTGGCCGATCGCGACGCGCTGGTGGTGATGCCCACCGGGTCGGGCAAGTCGCTCTGCTACCAGCTTCCGGCACTCATGCGCGACGACCTCACGCTGGTCGTCTCGCCACTGGTGTCGCTCATGCAAGACCAGGTGACTGCGCTTGAATCGGTGGCCCCGGGACATGTGGAGCTGGTCAACGCGCAGCGAGGCGGTGCCGCGAATGCTCAGGCGCTGGCGCGAGCAGCCGCGGGTGAGCTTCGGCTGCTGTACGTCGCACCGGAGCGCTTCGCGTCGCCGGCCTTCGCTTCGGCGCTCGCGCAGACCCGCGTAGGGCTGTTCGTGGTCGACGAGGCGCACTGCATCTCGCAATGGGGGCACGACTTCCGGCCCGACTACTTCTTCCTGGCCGAGGCCGCCCGGCGGGTCGGAGCGCGCGCGACGATCGGGCTCACCGCGACCGCGACGCCGGCCGTGGCCGACGACATCGCGCGCCGGCTGGCCCTGCGCGATCCCGTGCGGGTGATCACCGGGTTCGATCGGCCGAACCTGAGCTTTGCCGTGGTGCGGTGTGGGACCGCAGCTGACAAACGCCGGCGCCTCGCGGCCGCATTGAGCGAGCCGGACGCCCTGCCCGCGATCGTCTATGCGGGCACCCGGAGCGCAAGCGAGCAGGTGGCGTCGTTCTTGGCGCGCACGCTCGGCGAGCCGGTGCTCGCCTATCACGCTGGTTTGGACCGCGGGGTCCGGGCCGCCGTGCAGGAGCGGTTCATGACCGGCCAGGCGAGGGTGATCGTCGCCACAAACGCGTTCGGGATGGGGATCGACAAGGCCGACGTGCGCACGGTCTGCCACGCCACCGTGCCTGGCTCGCTCGAGGCCTATTACCAGGAGGCCGGCCGGGCCGGTCGGGATGGTGCGCCGGCACGCTGCCTGCTGTTCGCCGAGCAGCGCGACAAGGGCCTGCACGTGTTCTTCATCCAGCGCTCGCGGCTCGACGCGGGCGTGTTCGAACGGGTCGCCGAGCGACTGCGCTGGGCGGGGTTGGACGGCCGGTATGACGTGTTGGTCGGCGATCTGGCTCGTGAGGTAGGGCAGGGCGGCGACGAGGAGACCGTCCGGGCGGTCATTGGCCACCTGACCCGAGCCGGGCTGCTCGCGCCCCAGCCGGCTCCGGCGGGCCGCGCCGCCGGACTGGTCCTGAGCGAGTGGGATGGCCGCGCGCTCGCCCGCTGCCTGGGGTCCGCACGTGAGGCCGAGCGCGCCCGCTGGAGTCAGTATCGCGCGGTGTGGGGCTACGTCGAGGGCTCAGGCTGCCGCCGGACGGCGCTGCTCGCGCACTTCGGCGATCGCTCGCACAGCGAGCCGTCGGTGGCGTGCTGCGACGTGTGCTCGCCTTCAGTGGATCTGGATCCGGTTGCCCCCGAAGCCGTTATTCGCGAGGCCGGCGACCTCGACACGGCGATCCTTCACGTGGTCGTGTCGGCGGCCCCGCCGGTGGGCCGTACGCGCGCGGTCGAGATCCTTCGCGGTGGCCGCTCCAAGGTCATCGTCCAGTACGCCTACGACCGCCTCGCCGGCTACGGCGCCTTCGCCCACCTGCGCTCGAGTGAGGTACTCAGCCGCGTCGATGAGCTGATCGCCGCCGGGACGCTCCGGTCCACGGGCGGCAAGTTCCCCAAGCTACGCGCGGCATGAACGTCGCCGTCCTGGCCTCGGGGGCGGGGACCAACCTCCAGGCGCTTATCGACGGGGTGCACGGGACCGAGGGGATCGAGATCGTGGCGGTCGCCTCCGACAAGCCAGAGGCTCGTGCGCTCGAGCGGGCCGGCGCGGCCGGGATCCGGACCAATGCCTTCCCCTCGGAGAGCTTTCCCGATCGACGCTCCCGTGACCTCGCCATCGCCGACTGGCTTGCGTCGCTGGGGGTCGAGCTCGTGGTGCTGGCCGGCTACATGCAGCTGCTGTCCGGGGAGTTCCTGGCCCGGTTCCCCGACCGGGTGATCAACGTCCACCCGGCGCTGCTGCCGGCCTTTCCCGGCCTCCGACCGGTCGAGGACGCCCTCGATTACGGGGTGAAGGTGTTCGGGGTCACGGTCCACTTCGTGGACGGCGGCGTCGACTCCGGGCCGATCATCCTCCAGCGGGCGGTTGAGCTGCCCGGCGCTTCTGATCGCGATTCGGTGCTCGATCGTCTGCATCCGATCGAGCACGAGCTCCTCCCTGAGGCGGTGCGGCTGATCGCCCGGGGGGCGGTCAGCTTCGACCCGGCCAACCGGCGCCGTATCGTGATCGAGCGATAGAGTCCGAGCCGTCATGGAGCGGGGTACCGAGCATCTGAGCCGGTTTGCGCCCGTTGCCCCAGGCGAGGTGAAGGTAGCTCGCGCGCTGATCTCGGTCTCCGACAAGACCGGCCTGGTCGAGTTCGCCCGAGGTCTCGCCGAGCTGGGCATCGAGCTCGTCTCGACCGGCGGCACCGCCCGCGAACTGACCGCGGCCGGCCTCCAGGTCCGCCAGGTCTCGGAGCTGACCGGCTTCCCGGAGATCATGGACGGGCGGGTCAAGACGCTCCACCCCAAGCTCTACGGCGGCATCCTGGCCCTGCGCGATGACCACGCTCACCTGCGCCAGGCCGAGGAGAACGAGGTCGAGTTCGTCGACCTGGTGTGCGTGAACCTCTATCAGTTCGAGCGCACCGCGGCACGACGCGGCGTGGACGACGCCGAGGTAATCGAGAACATCGACATCGGCGGCCCCTCGATGATCCGCGCCGCGGCCAAGAACTTCCAGTTCGTCGCGCCGGTGGTCACGCCGGAGAGCTACGACGCCGTCCTCGCCGAACTGCGCGAATTCGACCGCAGGCTTTCCTCGACCACCCGCGAATCGCTTGCCGCGGAGGCGTTTGCCTACACGGCTCGCTACGACACGGCGATCGCCCGCTGGTTCCAGGAGAAGGGCGCGGACTTCCCGGCGCTGATGGTCCGGGCGTTCGAGAAGGTCCTCGAACTGCCCTACGGCGAGAACCCGCACCAACGGGCCGCCTACTACTCCCAGGTCGGCACCCGCACCCACGTGCTCTCGATGATCTCCCAGCTCGGCGGCAAGGAGCTGTCCTACAACAACCTCCTGGATCTGGACGCCGGCCGCCTCACGATCAGCGAGTTCCAGATCCCCGCCTGCGCGATCATCAAGCACAACAACCCCTGCGGCGTGGCCGTCGGCAAGACCGCGCTCGAGGCCTACCAGAAGGCGTTCGAGTGCGACCCCGTGTCCGCCTACGGGGGCGTCGTGTGCCTAAACCGCCGTATCGATCGCCAGCTGGCCGAGGCGGTTGTGGACCAGTTCGCCGAGGTCTTGTTCGCCCGCGGCTACGACGAGGACGCGCTCGGCGTGCTCGAGTCCAAGCCCAACATGCGGATCTTGGATGACCGAGAGCGCCGCAACCCCGACATGATCGATCCGGCCCTGCGCCAGGTCGTCGGCGGCATGCTCGTCCAGGACCGCGACTACGACCTCGAGGAGCGCTCCGAGATGCAAGTCGTCTCTGAGCGCGTCCCGACCGAGGCCGAATGGGGCGAGCTGTCCTTCGCCTGGAAGGTCTGCAAGCACGTCCGCTCCAACGCCGTGATCCTGTGTCGCGACCTGGCCACCGTGGGTATCGGCGCCGGTCAGATGAGCCGGGTGGACTCGGTGCGGCTCGCGATCGAGAAGTCGCGCTCGTCGCTGCAAGGCGCGGTACTCGCTTCCGACGCCTACTTCCCCTTCGCCGACGGCCCCCAGTTGGCGCTGGATGCCGGCGCGATCGCGATCATCCAGCCGGGCGGCTCGATCCGCGACCACGAGGTCGTGGAGGCCATCGACGCCGCCGGCGCGGCCATGGTCTTCACCAGCCGCCGCCACTTCCGCCACTGAGTCCAGGCCCCGGCGCACTCGGATCTTTTTCGATCGAGCACGTCCGGGCAGGCGCCCGGACTTTGGCGATCTACTCTCGTATACGCCATGTGGAGCGCCAAAGTCCGCGGACCTGCGCGATCATGCCCCTCTCGCCGCCGTAGCTCAGTTGGCAGAGCAGCGGACTTTTAATCCGAGGGTCGCAGGTTCGAATCCTGCCGGCGGCACTGTGATGGCCCTGCACATCAGCCCGATGGTGAACGTCCGTCACCGCTCGGTTTGCCCGGGACCAGCCCAGGCGGGCGACTGGCTCGCGGCACTCCGATAGCGGCCTGTTGGCGCGTCGAGCTATCGCATCGTTGCCGAAGCGCAAGCCGGGTCGGGGCGCCGAGAGACGAAAGATGACATAGCGGTCATCCTCCAGCGCCGGCTGCTCACCCAGGTCCACCATGCCGGCAACCTCGCGGCCGCCTACGGGCACACGTTCTGGTGGGCGCTCGCCTTTATCGCGCTCGCCGCGATCCCGACCATGCTGCTCCCCGGCACCGCCCCGGAGCAGACCCCGGGCCTGCCCAACGGCGCTTCGGCCGAGCCGGTCACGGCCTAGGACCCGAACCCGCAAGTGGTGGACGGCCCGGCCCTTCGCGCGCCAGTCCGCTCGAGCGTGATCCACCCACCACCTCGGCCCAACGCACGCTTGCCGCGACCGTGTACAGATCGCGAACATCTCGAATCCCGCCGGCGGCACCGACCCCGGGGGAATCGCAACCGACTGGTTGCCGATTCCGCGGAATCGTTTTCCGCGGTGCGTCGTCGTACCGGGCATGTGTTCCGGTTAGCCCGCGCGAGCGGCCCGGTCCGGTACGGGAACTAGCGGTGTCCCGCAACCAGCCGGGGTTTGCACAGGTGGTGTGTGGGTATGCAATCCGGAGCGGAATGTGATCGCTCACAAACCGCGTTGAGAGGTCAGGAGGGTCCGGGAGGAAGGCCTTGCCATGGCTGAGCTTCTGCTTGACGGGATCAGCAAGCGGTATGACGACGGCACGATCGCGGTCGACAAGTTGAGCCTCGAGATCGCCGACGGAGAGATGATGATCTTCGTCGGCCCCTCCGGTTGCGGGAAGACCACTG
The DNA here is from genome assembly GCA_963834675.1 of uncultured Solirubrobacterales bacterium. Lineage (GTDB taxonomy): Bacteria > Actinomycetota > Thermoleophilia > Solirubrobacterales > Solirubrobacteraceae > Palsa-465. The sequence goes on along the minus strand of CAWICS010000001.1, from coordinate 687,506 downwards.
CGCTCCGGATGATCGCGGGCCTGGAAGAGATCAGCGAGGGCGAACTGCGGGTCGACGGCGAAGTGGTCAACGATCGCCCGCCGAAGGATCGGGATATGGCGATGGTGTTCCAGAACTACGCGCTGTATCCGCATATGACCGTGCGCCAGAACATGAGCTTCGGCCTGCGACAGGCGAAGATCGACAAGGCCGAGATCGAGGAGAGGGTGCAGCGCGCGGCCGCGACGCTCGACCTCACTGAGCATCTCGACCGCAAGCCCATGCACTTCTCCGGGGGACAGCGTCAGCGCGTCGCGATGGGTCGCGCGATTGTCCGCAACCCCAAGGCCTTCCTCATGGATGAGCCTTTGTCGAATCTCGACGCCAAGCTTCGCGCGGAGATGCGTACGGAGCTTGCGCGCCTTCAGAACGAGCTCGGCACGACAACGGTGTACGTGACTCACGACCAGATCGAGGCGATGACCCTGGGCGACCGGGTGGCGGTTATGCGCAAGGGCGTCCTCCAGCAGGCGGCGACCCCGCGCGAGATCTATGACGGGCCGGAGAACGTATTCGTCGCCGGGTTCATGGGCTCGCCGGCCATCAACTTGATGAGCGCAACGGTCGACGGCGAGAAGCTTCGGCTCCCGATGGCGGAAATCTCGCTCAACGACCGCTTGCGCGAGGCGCTGTCAAAGACGCAGCGTGAGCGATCGGTGGTGGTCGGCCTTCGCCCTGAGCACCTCTTCGACGCCGCACTGGTAGACGGTGCAAGCGAACGCGGCGTGTGCTTCCGAACCCAGGTCGATGTGCTGGAGGCGATGGGTTCCGAGTACTACGCGTACTCGACGCTCGACGGCGGTCCGGCCGACGACGAGGTGGCGACAGCCAACGAGGAGCGCTCTGAGGCCGGGATCCGGCCGCGCCGCGCTCACCAGCTGATCGCCCGGCTGAGCGTCGACAGCAAAGTCTGCGAGCACGAGCCGATCGAGCTTTGGTTCGATCCTTGCCGACTGCATGTCTTCGACTCGGAGACCGGAAAGCGGCTGACGGTGCCGGTGAAATGAGCGCAGGCGCCCGGGTCGTCGAACGCTCTCAGGGCGCTGCAAGCGGACCGGTGGCCGCCGCTCGCTCGCCACACGCCCAGCTTCGCGCGCTCAAGCTCGGGGCGGTGGACATCACCGGCGGGCTCTGGGCCGACCGTCAGCGGCTGAACCGTGAGACGCTCCTCCCGGGTGCGGTCGAGCATCTCGAGGCAGCCGGCAACTTCGACAATCTCCGAGCCGCTGCCGGCCATGGATCCGGTCCGTTCCGGGGCCCGGTGTTCATGGACTCCGACGTCTACAAGTGGCTGGAGGCGATCGGGTGGGAGCTTTCCCGCGGCCCGGACGCCAAGCTCGTCCAGCTGGCTGACCGCGCGATTGCCCTCGTCGCCGATGCCCAGGAGGAGGACGGTTACCTCGACAGCTACTACCAGGTCGCTGCCCCGGGGGAGCGCTGGAGCAACCTCGCCCAGGACCACGAGCTCTACTGTGCCGGGCACCTCATTCAAGCGGGCGTCGCGCAGGCCCGGGGGCGCGGCGATGATCGGCTGTTGACCGTCGCGCGCCGATTCGCCGATCTCATCCATGACGTCTTCCCGCGCAGCGGCCGGCCTGGGACGCCTGGCCATCCGGAAGTCGAGATGGCGATGGTCGAGCTCTACCGCGAGACCGGTGAGCGCCGCTACCTCGAGGTGGCGGAGTACTTCGTCGAGCAGCGCGGCCACGGGCTGCTCGGCCCGGGGCACTTCGGACCCAGCTACTACCAGGACCACGTGCCCGTACGCGAGCAGGCGGCGGTCGCCGGGCACGCGGTGCGCGCGCTGTATCTCGCCGCCGGCGTAACCGACCTCTATCTCGAGACCGGCGACACCGAGTTGCTGGCGGTGATGGCGGACCAGTGGCGCGACATGACCTCGGCCAAGACCTACATCACCGGCGGCCTGGGCGCGCATCACCAGGACGAGGCGTTCGGCGACCCGTTCGAACTTCCGCCCGACCGCTGTTACGGCGAGACGTGCGCGGCGATCGCCTCGATCATGTGGAACTGGAGGATGCTGCTGGCCACAGGAGATGGCCGGTACGCCGACCTGCTCGAGCGCACGTTGTACAACGGCTTCCTGGCCGGCCTCGCCCTCGATGGGGGCGGGTTCTCGTACGTCAACCCGCTGCAGGTCCGCTCAGAGCATCGAGACCCGGTCGAGCGAGGGGCACGGCGCCAGCCCTGGTACGAGGTCGCGTGCTGCCCGCCGAACGTGATGCGGCTGCTCGCGAGCCTGCAGCACTACGTCGCAACCGTGCAGGGCACAGACCTGCAGGTCCATCAGTACATGCCCGCCCGTATGACCGTCGCGGCGGCCCACGGGGACCGGCTCGAAGTCGAGATGAGGACCGACTACCCATGGAAAAGCACCGTCGAGCTGCGCATCGTGCAGTCGCCGGTCAACCCGTGGGCACTCGGCCTACGGATCCCTTCCTGGGTCACGGGCGCCCAGGTCTCGGTCAACGGGGAGAGCTGCGGCATCGATCAGACGGCCGCGTACGCGCGGATACACCGCGCATGGCGTGCCGGGGATGTGATCGAGCTCGAGCTGCCGATGGAGCCTCGCCTGGTCGCGCCCCATCCGCGCATCGATGCGGTGCGGGGTTGCGTCGCCGTCGAGCGAGGGCCGATCGTGTACTGCGTCGAGCAGGCCGACCAGCCCTCAGGCGCTGCAGTCGACGATGTCAGGATCGATCCTTCCGAGCCGCTGCGGACCGAGACGGCTGACGGGATGCTCCCCGGCGTCCTTGCGGTGCACGCGAAGGGCGTCCTGGCGCCGCCCAGCGGAGGGTCGGGGTCGTGGCCCTATGCCGGCTATGACTCGGCGGAGTCGCGAGCCGATCTCGACCGAGCCGAGCTGATCGCCATTCCATACGCCTTCTGGGGCAACCGGACGGACGGGCCGATGCGGGTCTGGATTCCGCTGAGGAGCTGAGCGTGCGCCGGCTGATCCTGATCGCGTTGGCCGTGGGGTGCCTCTCGCCCGCCGGGTGCGGCGCGAGCGCGGGATCGGCCGGAGTGACCACCCTCAGCCTGTGGGCGCGCAGCGACGAGTCCGCCTTCATCCAGAACGTCGTCAACGCGTTCAACCGCTCACATCCCGATGTCCAGATCAAGCTGACTGTCATTCCGGTCAACAACTTCGTGCAGAAGTTCGGCATCGCGGTGGCGGGTAACTCGGGGCCCGACCTCGCATCGATCGACGTTGTCTACCTGCCGCTGTTCGCGTCCACCGGCGTGCTAAGCGATCTCAGTACGCGGGCGCACCAGCTTTCCTACTTCCACCAGTTCGACCGTGCCCACATCAACAACGCGACATACCGCGGGCGGCTGTACGGAGTGCCATTCAGCGGCGACGCCTCGGTGCTGTTCTACAACCCGGACTTGCTACGCGAGGCAGGTCTGAATCCGGCCGATCCGCCGAAAACGTGGGCGCAGCTCGAGAGCGACGCCAGCCGTGTCACAGCGAGTGGACACGGCCGCAGTGGCTATTACTTCGCGGGTGACTGCGGCGGGTGCGCGGTGTTCACCTTCCTGCCCTACATCTGGGCCAGCCACGGCAACATCCTGGAGGGCCCGCCCACCCATCAGCGGCCCACGCTCGACACCCCGCCCGTCCTCGCGGGTCTGCGCTTCTACCGCACGCTGTGGAAGGAGCACGTGGTGCCGGCCGCGGCGCAGACCGACAGCGGGACCAACCAGTTCACGCCGTTCGAGAGCGGCAAGGTGGCGTTCTTCATCACCGGGGGCTTCGGCGTGCAGACTCTTCACCAGGACGCGCCCAAAGTCCCGCTGTCTGCGACGCCGATCCCTGGAGAGCATGGCGGCTCGGCCACCTTCGCCGGCGGCGATGAGATCGCGGTCGCGCACAGCTCAAAGCACCAACAGCAGGCGTGGCAGTTCATCGAGTGGGTGACCTCAGCGGCCGTCCAGCGGCGCTACTTCGGCGACGTGGGGGTGGTTCCGATCCGCCGGGACGTCGCCTTCCGCGACTACGCACCGAAGAACGCGATCTACCGGCTGCTCGCGCGCGAGCTGTTCACGGGCCGGGCCGTGTACAGCGTCCAGGAGAACGCGCTGATCAACGACCCGACCGGTCCCTGGGTGACGATGATCGACAACGCGGTCTTCGGGGGGCGCATCCGGTCAGCGGTGAGCGACGCGCAAACGGCCATGACGAGCATCTTGAGCCGAGGTTGATGATGAGTGTGGCCGCCCCCACCGCCGCCCCTGGTCGCACTAGTCGCCGCCGCTACGCCGGCTCCCGTGCCTTCCGCCGCCGTCGCGCGGCGGTCGGGCTGCTGCTGGTCTCACCCGCGATGGCATTCGTGGGCGTGTTCTTCCTGGCCCCATTCGTGCTGATGATCTGGATGTCGCTGCACAAGTGGCCGCTGCTCGGCCACACGAGCTGGACGGGCCTCGGTAACTACTCGGCGATGCTGCACGACCCTGTGTGGTGGCAGAGCCTGGGCTTCACCGCCGAGTACACCGCGATCATCACGCCGATCCTCATCGCGGTGGGTTTCGGTCTCGCCCTGCTCGTACGCGAGCACCGCCGCGGCGTCGGCTTCTTCCGCACCGTCTACTTCATGCCCTACGTGATCGGCTTCGCTGCGGCGAGCTACCTGTGGGTGTGGTTCCTCAACCCCAGTGTGGGCCTATTCGACAAGACGCTCCAGGCCCTCGGGATCACCAACTTGCCGGTGCTGTGGTTCAACACCCGGACGCTCGCGCTGTTCGCGGTCGTGTTGATGATCGTCTGGAAGGTGGTCGGCTTCACGATGCTGCTGTTCATGAGCGGCCTTCAAGGCATCCCGGACGACGTGCGTGAAGCAGCTCAGATGGATCGGGCGGGACGGTGGGTGACGTTGTGGCGTATCACCCTCCCGCTGCTGCGACGGACCATCGCCCTCACCGTGATTCTGGCCGTGGTCGGATCGATGCTCGCGTTCGACCAGTTCTACATCATGACCAACGGTGGGCCCAACAACCAGACTCTCACCACCGTTTTCTGGATCTACAACAGCTCGTTCGTCAACTTCCAGCTCGGCTACGGCGCCGCGATGTCGGTTGTCCTGACGGCAATCCTGATGGTGATCACCGCAGTTCAGCTCTATCTCCTACGCGATCAGAACGAGCGATGACAGCAACCGCAGTCCGTCCCCATCGGCATTCGACCTTCTTCCGCCCGCGCAGCTGGGAGATGCGCCGCGCGATGCCGACCGTCGCCTGGTGGGTGGTCTGCCTGCTCATCGCGGCGATGTTCCTGTTCCCGCTTGCCATGCTCGCCCTGACCGTGGTCAAGACTCCAAGTGAGGCTGCAGCCTCACCGCCGTACTACCTCCCTCACCACATCTCGGGAGCGAACTTCAAGGAGCTCGCGAACACGGGCTCGGGCATCCTGCGCTATGTGGTCAACAGCGGTCTGGTCTCCCTGGGGACGGTCGTCGGCACGCTCGTTGTCGCCATCCTCGGTGGCTACGGCTTCGCCCGCTACCGCTTCCCGGGACGGGGCGTGCTGTTCATCGTCGCGCTCATGACGATGATGGTGCCCTTCCAGGCATTGCTGACGCCGATGTACTCGGTGCTCGTGTTTCTCCATCTCCAGAACTCGCTTGTCGGCTTGACGCTCGTCTACATCACCTTCCAGCTGCCGTTCTCGCTGTTCGTGATGCGAAATGCATTCGCCAGCGTGCCACAGGAGATCGAGGACGCGGCCGCGATGGACGGCGCCTCGACGCTTGGCACGCTGCTGCGGGTGATGGTTCCGGTGGTCAAGCCTGCCGTCGTGACCGTCGCTCTGTTCGCGTTCTTCTCAGCCTGGAACGAGTTCCTCGCCGCGCTGATCTTCCTGTCCGATCAGGCCCAGTTCACGCTGCCTGTGTTCCTTACCACGCTTGTGACCGGCCGGCTGGGTGCGATCAACTGGGGCGTGCTCGAGGCCGGCGTGGTCATTACCGTCGTCCCATGCCTGGTCATCTTCCTGATCCTCCAGCGCTACTACGTGCGCGGCCTGGTGTCCGGAGCGGTGCGCTGAGGCGCTGGACGCGGCCACACAGGGCGGCCCCGGAGCCGGATGAGCATTTGAGCGTCGAGGCGGCCGCTATGTCGGCTCGCACTCGTGCGCCCAGCCGCCGACATCAGCAGCGGCTCTGTCAGCGACATCCCGCAGCTGCGTGACGCGTTCCTTTCAATGCACGACCACCACCGCCGGATCTCGGCGGTGACACTTACCGAGCCCGGCGAGCGAGCCTGGAGCGAGCGGGTCTCAACCTACGAGCAGCACTTCGCCGCGGGGCGGGCGCTTCTGCACCTCGCACGAATCGACGGACGCTGCGTGGGATACGCGTTCACGGTGCTGTACCCGGGGAGCGACGATACGTTCCCGCTGGGTGCGGGATACGCCGAGCTGTACACCCTCGCGGTCGTGCCGGACTCGCGTGGTTCAGGCGTCGGAAGCGCCCTGTTGGACGACGTCGATGCGGCGCTTCGCGGTAACCTAGGTGGTCTGTGAACCAGCTGTCGAGCTCTCGGTTGGGTGCGGCGTCGGTGCTCGCTGGGGTCAGTCGGTTGTGAGCACCGCCGGGAAGTGCGTGGCTGGCTCGACGCGGTCGAAGGGCAGCTGAGAATCGATGTCGGCGACCGGGGCCGGCGAGATCGTCTTCCGCGATGTGCGGGTGTTCGACGGTCAGTCCGACCAACTGTCCGAGGCGACCGACGTGACGGTGGCGGGCAACGTCATCCGCTCGATCGCGACAGGTTCGCACGCGGCCATTGGTGACGGGGCCACGATGATCAGCGGCGGCGGGCGGGTGTTGATGCCAGGGCTGATCGACGCGCATGCGCATCTTGCGTTTGCGACGATTCCCTTGTCGCAGATCCTGCTGGCGTCGGCTGAATATGTAGCGATTCGTGGCGCCGTCGCGGCTGGAGAGATGCTGATGCGTGGGTTCACGAGCGCGCGGGACTGTGGCGGGCCGGTGTTCGGGATCAAGCAGGCGATTGATCAGGGGCATGTGCCCGGGCCGCGGATTTGGCCGTCGGGGGCGATGATCTCCCAGACTTCCGGACATGGTGATTTTCGCTTTCCGTATGAGACGCCGCGGGGAACGTGCGGTTGGCTGTCGCGTAGCGAGCTGGTTGGGGCGGCGGCGATCGCTGACGGAGTTCCGGAGGTGTTGCGCGCCGTGCGTGAGCAGCTGCGCGGTGGCGCCAGTCAGATCAAGATGATGGCCGGCGGCGGTGTCGCGTCGCCGCATGATCCGATCGATGTGACTCAGTTCACGGAGGCCGAGCTTCGGGCTGGGGTTGAGGCGGCTGAGAACTGGGGGACGTACGTGGCGGTGCATGCCTACACCCCGCGGTCGGTCCGGCAGGCGCTGCGTGCCGGGGTGCGGTGCATCGAGCACGGTCACCTGCTTGACGAGAAGACGGTCGGGGAGATCGCCGAGCACGGCGCGTGGTGGAGCGTGCAGCCTTTTCTCGATGACGAGGACGTTCCCCCGCTCCCGGATCCCAGCAGTCGCGCGAAGTACCAGGAGATCGTTCGCGGGACCGACCGTGCGTATGAGCTCGCGCAGCGCCATGCGGTCAAGCTCGCCTGGGGAACGGATACCCTGTTTGACGCCGCACTCGCCACTCGCCAGGGGGCGCAGTTAGCGAAGATGAAGCGCTGGTTCAGCCCGGCGCAGATCCTGAAGATGGCGACGAAGACGAACGCAGAGCTGCTAGCGATGAGTGAGCCGCGAAACCCTTATCCCGGACAGCTGGGTGTCGTCGCGGAGGGGGCGCTGGCCGATCTGCTCCTCGTCGACGGCAACCCACTGGAAAGCATCGAGCTGCTGTCGGTGCCCGAGACGTCGTTGGCGGTGATCATGAAAGACGGCGTGATCTACAAGAACGCTCTGACCAGCTGAGTGCCGGTCGCGAGGTCGGATCGGGACTGACACAGGGTTCGGCGAACGCAGATCAGGTCGACACGATCTGGGCCAGCTTTTCTCGTTTTGCCGCCCGCATCTGCAGGTCGAAGTAGTAGAGCGTGAGCGCGATGGCGGCATAGGGGACGACCAGCGTGTAGACGATCGAGCCGGTGATGTCGATGAACGTGAGCGACTGGGCGGTGAGCAGCAGGATCAGGACGCCAAGTAGCGGGCCGGACAGGATCGCGATCACGTTGACGAGGGCGGTGAAGCCGAACGTTCGCCACCAGTGGCGGCGGGTCAGCCGTGCGCTCGCGCGCAATGAGCCGATCGCGCTCTCGTCCTCGAGCGCGCATTCCTGAGCGAACAGGGAGGTGCGGATGAAGTAATACACCGCGAACGGGATCCCTACCACGGTCACCACGAGCACCACGACCAGCACGAATTGCACGGCGGTGGCGCCGGCCAGCGCCCGACCATTCCGGCCCGCCAGCCTGTACGCGCGGCGCGCGGTGACCGGCCGGCCGGCATCGAGCTCGTTCAGCGCCGCGGACACCGCCCCGGTGACCGCGGCGGCGGCGAACGCCCCGCCAATGTCACCGATGAGCAACGCCAGTAGGGCCGTGACCGCTCCTCGCCGGCCGTCGAGAGCGATGAAATCCGACAGGCCGGTGAGGTGGAACAGGACCCATTGGACCGCACTCGCCAGGACCGCTACGGGGATGAACACCGCGCCAATGCCGATGAACGTCCATGGGTTCCCCCGATATAGACGTCGCGCCGCCCCGAGGATCTGGCCGCCTCCGCGCAGGCGCCGGATCGGACGCGGGTCGGGTGGCCGCCACCGGCTCCGCCGAGCGGCGCCGGCGCCAGCCACCACGACCAGTCCGACCAGGATGAGGAACGGAGCCGGGTGGATCAGGCTCCAGATGAGTACGGTCGAGGCGTGTTCCACGGCGCCGCAGAAGAAGCTCGTCACGCTCAGGCCAAGCACCCGCCCCCCAGGCACAATCAAGCTGCTGGTACGGAGCCCCTCGGCCCAGGTGATCGGATGCGTCCACACCAAGCGGTCCACGTTCGCCGGCCCCAGTGGCCCGTTGTTGACGCTCGGCTGCAGCTGACCCCAACGGCCCGGGAAGTTCAACCAGGCAAACTGCGAGTCCGCCGGAACGGGGGTATCCGGCACCACCACCGTCCGCAGTGAGAACTTCTCGGTCGCGCTCCGCGTGTCCTCGCAGCCGAAGACGGCTGTGCCGCCCTTGCCGAGATAGAGCTTGGTCTGGAAGAAGCCGGCGTGGGCGCCCGTGGCGATGTACTCGAACGGATGCGTGCCGTCCTTCGTCAACTTCGGGTCACCCTCCCACGCCGCGCGCTCGCCCCCGGCATGCTGGGCGTAATCGACCTGGTACGGACCGGTCTTCAGCGCCCGCTCCGGGTTGGTCGCGTCGAAGTCGACCTGCGCCATCTCCCAGTCGCCCTCGTGCTTGTTCGTGAAGTCGTTGAACGTGTAGTAGAACCAGTACTGCACGGCCAGCTTTCCCGGATGCTCGGAGTCGGTCGCGATGTGCACGTAGACGGTGGGCTTGCGGTCGCCGAACCAGCGCTTGAACTGCTTCTCGTAGAAACAGCCGGGCCTGAGCGCGTTTCCCCCGAAGTCGAGGTAGTCGCCGGCCGGCGCATCGGCCACGTCCCGCGCGGTCGGTCCTCGTTTGACGATCCTGCGATCCGAATTGCGAAGCACCACCTCGGGGTTTCCGAAGAGGATCTCGACGGTGGTCGGGCGGTATGACTCGCCGGGTCCGCACAGCACGGGTTGGGGCTCCAGACCGATCACCGGCGAGTACCTGTCAGCCAACGTTGTGGCCGCGCTCGTGTCCGCCGACGCTCGCGCGGAGAACATGACGAACGCGCAGACGACAAAGATGCCGACCGCTGAGAACCCGCCGCACAGCATGGCGCGTCTAGACCTGGCGAACATACGCTGACACGACCTCCCGTCCCGGGCCATCCCCCTCAGCCAGGCAACGGCACGATCCTACAGGGTGCGATCGGGCCCGACAAGCTCCTTTCGCAACCGAGGGGTTGCCGATTCCGCGGGATCGTTCCTGCACGACGCGATCGTGTCCCGCTCAGTCCTGCAGTGCGCGGTTGAGGATCGCGGTCAGGTGAACTGAGGCACAGTCGAACGCGGGAAAGCCGGCGCTCTCCTCGTCGAAGATCAGGTTGAGATCAGTGCCGGCCAACATGACAGCGTCGATGCGATCGCGTCGGATCATTGCCCCAGCGATGTCGCGTAGCGCTTGGACATTCGCCTCGGAGGTGTGACCGGTTGTCGCAAGCTCGAGGTAGATGCGATGGATCTCGTCGATTTCATGCGGTCTCGGCGATATGACGTCAAAGGCGCCCAGCGCCCCGAACAATCCAGACTCGATCGTGAAGCGTGTCCCGAAAAGCGCGACGCGCGAGTGGCCGCGGTCATGCAGGGCCTTGGCGGTCGGCTCGAGCATGTCGATGAGCGGCAGCGATATGCGCTGGGTGAGAGGACCGACCGCGATGTGCGGGGTGACAGCGGGAATTGCGACGAACTCAGCGCCCGCGTCGCGAAGCTCCCCGACGAAACCAGCGAGATAGTCGGCGAGCTCGTCGATCCGTCCAGCGGTGACGTGCGCAAGCGCCGTTGGCGAGTGCGCGTGAGCCATCGTGATGCGCGGCACCCGGCCACCATCCACGCAGCCCTCAGCGATCGCCCGGTAGTAGATAACGGCGGCGCCAACACCAAGCCCTCCGACCAAGCCCACGTGTCGGGACTCCGGCGCGCTCTCGCCCCCGCTGGAGCCGATGTCGGCAGCGCTCTCCATTCGGACCTGAAGGGAATCAGATCGCAAGGCCCTGCCAGCGACGGTCCTCCAGCCAGGGTCCGGCGTGATCGATGGGCCGGTAGGATCGCGCGGCTGTTTCGACCAGGCCGAGTGAGCCGCTCCGTACGGCCGTAGGAGGAGGACATTGCCCGATCGCATCCTGACCAGTCACGCGGGGAGTCTGCCCCGTCCCGAGGGCCTCGTCGCGCTCAACTTAGACCGGATGGAGGGTCGGTTCGATGACGAGGACGCCTATCAGCGGAAGCTGACCGAGGCGGTCGAGGATGTGGTGGCCCGCCAGCGTGATATCGGGATCGACCTGGTCAACGATGGCGAGTACGGTCACTCGATGGGCCATCGGTACGACTACGGCTCGTGGTGGACGTATGTGTTCCAGCGCCTGGGTGGGCTCGAGGTGGTCCCGACCCCGGCACTGGAGATGGCGCAGGCGCGGCCGAAGCCGGGTCAGCTCGCGCTGGCCAGTTTTGCCGAGCGTCGCGACTGGAACGAGTTCCTGGAGGCCTATCGTGACCCGAGCTCGGGCTGCGCGCTGCCGACCCCGCCGGAGATCGGGCCGGTGTGCCGCGGTCCGATCACGTATACCGGCCAGGAGGCGATCCAGCGCGACATCGCGAACTTCAAGGCCGCACTGGCCTCGCAGGGAGTGGAGACCGGTTTTCTGAACTCCGTGGCTCCGGGTAGCGGTGCACGCTTTGGCAACGAACACTACGACAGCGACGAGGAGTTGATCTACGCCTGCGCGGACGCGTTGCGCGAGGAGTACCAGGCGATCATCGACGCCGGACTCATGCTCCAGCTGGACGACCCGGGTATCGCTGAGAACTGGGATCAGATCGTCCCCGAGCCGAGCGTGGAGGACTACAAGCGCTTCACGATGGTCAGAGTCGAAGCGCTCAACCATGCGATCCGCGACCTGCCGACGGACCGGATCCGGTTTCACCTTTGCTGGGGCAGCTGGCACGGACCCCACGTCACTGACATCCCGATGGCCGACATCGTCGACGTGATGCTGGAGATCAACGCCGGCGCATACTCGTTCGAGGCCGCCAACGTGCGTCACGAACACGAGTGGAGGGTGTGGCGTCAGGTCAAGCTGCCGGAGGGCAAGCGGATCCTGCCGGGCGTCGTCAGCCACTCGACCAATGTCGTCGAGCACCCGCAGCTCGTGGCGGATCGGATCGCCCATTTCGCCGAGGGCGTCGGAGCCGAGAACGTGATCGCCTCCACCGACTGCGGCCTCGGCGGACGGGTACATCCGCAGATTGCCTGGGCGAAGCTCCAGTCACTCGTCGAGGGTGCAAGGCTCGCGAGCGCACGGTTGTTCGGATAGGTCTAGGTGCTTGGGGGTCGGCCGGTGATCGTGCCGGTGCAGGTGTCGGCCAGGCCGGTCGCGCTCCTGAGTCGATTCGCTCCCGGATCGAGGCCTCGATCTGGCGATGCAGCGGGTCGGCGCCGTTGCGGTCCAAGGCGATCGCCGGCTCCGAGACCGGAGACAAATTGGTCCGCCAACGCGACGCTAAAACGGACCTTATCAAGGGGACCGATTCCTGGAAGCCTGTGCGCCATGACGACCACAGCCCAATTCCCCAGCACCATCGCTCGCCGTTCGGACTTCGACGGCCTCCTCCTGACCTCCGGCACGCCCGGGTATGACGCCGCCCGGTCGGTCTGGAACGCAATGATCGACCACCGCCCCGCGCTGATCGTCCAGTGCGCCTCGGTCGATGACGTCGCCACCGCAATCCGCACCGCGCGTGAGCACGACCTGGAGATCGGCGTGCGTTGCGGCGGTCACAACATCGCCGGCCTCGCCGTTCCGAACGGCGGGCTGATGATCGACCTCACCGGCCTTGGCCATGTCGCCGTCGATCCGGCCACGCTGCGGGCACGCGTGCAGGGCGGCGCGATGCTCGGCGCCTTGGACCGTGCCACCCAACCCTTCGGGCTGGCCACCACGGCGGGGAACGTGTCACACACCGGCGTCGGCGGGCTGACGCTAGGTGGAGGCATGGGCTGGCTCGCTCGCCAGCACGGCCTCACGTGCGACAACGTTGCGTCCTGCACCCTCGTCACCGCGGACGGCGACGTCGTGCGGGCAGCCGCCGATGAGCACCCCGATCTGTTCTGGGGCCTGCGCGGCGGTGGCGGCAACTTCGGCATCGTGGTCGAGTTCGAGTTCCGGCTGCACCGCGTCGGGACGCGGACGCTCATCGCGGAGGAGATCTTTCCGCTCGATCGCGCCGCCGGAGCCCTGCGCGGCTGGCGCGACCTTGCCGCGCAGGCGCCTCGCCAGGCAACGCTGACCGCCGAGATCTCCGGCGGCACGGTCACCCTCGGCTACGTGTGGGTCGGCGACCCCGAAGAAGGTCGGTCACTGCTCCCCGCGCTGCGTTCGACCGGCGTGCCAGACGGCGAGGCGGTCCGCGAGCTCTCCTACCTGGCGCTCCAGTCCCGCGACGACAGCATCGAGGGCCACTCATACCGGCGCTACTGGAAGGGCCACTACCTCCCCGCCCTGTCCGACGGCGCCATCGCGGCGCTGCTGGACCGCGACCCGCGGGACGCCACCCTGCCCGGGGTCAGCCTCCAAGCCTACGGCGGCGCGATCGCCGACATCGACGAGGACGCGACCGCCTTCAGCCATCGCCGCGCGCGCTTTGAGTACGTCGCCGCGGCGAAGTGGACCGATCCCGACGAGGACAGCCTCTACATGGGAGCCGCGCGGCAGGCAGCAGCGAAGCTCGAGCCGTTCGCGTCGGGCGCCTACGTCAACGCACTCAGCGACGAGGGCGCATCAGGCGTGCGCCGCGCCTACTCCGAGGCCAAGCGCGCGCGGCTGAGGGCCGTCAAGGACGCCTATGACCCGGACAACGTGTTTCACCTCAACCACAACATCGCGCCCAGCGGGCACTAAAGAAGGGTCATCAAGAAACCCGCAGGGCTGGCTGGCCGCCACCGAGACGGCGGCCGAGGGGGCGAGATCCAAAACCGAGCTGCTCCGCGACGGCATCTCGAGAACTTGGCCTAAGGATGTGAAAGATGTCTTTCGGAATTGGCCGAAAGGGTGTATAACGTGAAAGATGTCTTTCATATCCTCCTCGGCGCGGGAGCGGCGTCAGCGCGTCACCGATCCCCGCGCGCTCCGAGCTCTGGCCCACCCGCTCCGCCTCGCGCTGCTGGACCATCTGATGGCATTCGGCGAGCAGACAGCCGCGCAGTGCGCCGCGGCGGTCGGCTCGACGGCGTCGAACTGCAGCTATCACCTGCGCGCCCTAGCTCGCGTCGGCCTGGTGGAGCCTGCGGCCTCGAGCGACCGCCGCGAGCGTCCGTGGCGGAGCGTGGCCACCGGGCTTGAGTTCGGGCCCCCCCCGGGGACCCATTCGCCCGCCGCAAGCGGAGCCGCCCGGGCGCTCGATGAGCTGACCCTCGCGCGTGATGAAGCGCTAACGCGGCGCGCGCTCGCGCGCCACGCTGAGCAGCCGGCGGCATGGCAGGCGGCCGAGACCCATAACAGTTACGCGCTCCGGCTCACCGCCGTGGAGCTCGCCGACCTCCTCGAGGCAGTAGACCGGCTGGTTCGTCCCTACATCGGGCTGACACGCGAACGCGTGCCCTCGGATGCCGAGATCGCGTATCTGCGCCTGCTCGCCTTCCGCCACCCCGATGCCGCGTGAGCGCGACCGTCGATCACCGGCCGGCGGTGCTCGGGGCGCGAGGCAGGCCCTTCCGGGCGCTGCTCAGTGCGGTGGTCATCTCCGAGACCGGCGACTGGCTGCTGTTCATCGCGCTGCCGTTGTACGCGTTGAATGCCTCCGGCTCTGCGCTGGCGACCTCGACCGTGTTCTTGGCCGAGCTCGTCCCCGCGGTCGTGGTCGGGATCGCCTGCGGTCCGCTGATCGACCGTCTCGATCGCCGCTTCCTGCTGGCCGGACTGACTACCCTCCAGGCCGCCCTGCTCCTGCCGCTCCTCGCCGCGGGGCCCCACCGCCTATGGCTCGTGTACGTGGTGGCAGCGCTTCAGGCGGCGATCGCAAGCATCACGCGTCCCGCTCAGCAAGCGCTCGTCCCCTCGCTCGTGACCACGGCCGGGCGTGCACGGGCAAATGCGCTGGTCGAGATGGCGAGCAACGCCGCGCGCCTCGCCGGCTCGCCCCTCGGCGGGCTACTCCTTCCCGTGCTCAAACTCGACGGCCTCGTTCTCGCCGACGCCGCGAGCTTCCTCATCGCCGCCGCGCTCCTCGCCCATGCGGCGGCGCACGCCCCTCGGCCCGAAGCGCTCGCCGGCGCCGGGACGAAGCGGCTCGCGGCCATCCGTGACGGAGCGCGAGCTCTGCGGCGAAACCCCACCCTCCGCACCGCTGCCGTCGTCACCTTCCTCGGAGCCGTCGCCCAGGGCCTGTTCCTCGTCCTGTTCATCCTCTTTGTGCTCCGCTCTCTGCATGGCGGTGACGCGACAGTCGGACTACTTCGCGGCGTGCAGGCGATCGGCGGCGTCCTCGGCGGCATTGTGGTGAGCCTATGGGCCGGCCGCTTCAGCTCCCGGGCTATGGCCGCCGCAGGATTCGCCACGTTCGGGCTCATCTCGCTGATCACCTGGAACAGCCCGAACGTGACGTCAGCGGCCTGGTGGTACGCGGTCCTCTTCATCGCCGCGGGGATTCCGGCCACAGCGCTCAACGCCGGGCTCATTACCGCCACCCAGGACGCAAGCCCGCCATCCATTCAAGGCCGCGTCCTCGGCCTGATCGGCGTCGCTGAGGCGCTCGGCCAAGGTGGTGGCATCCTTGCTGCGGGCCTGCTCGTCGCCCCCGTCTCACTGACCGCTCTACTCAACGGCCAGGCCGCGTGTTACCTCACATGTGCCGCCATCGCCGCCGCAGGCTTCGCACGCCCGCGCGGGTCGGGCCTGCATCTCGGGGCGATTACTAGCGCGGCTCCCAGCGCCAGCCGTTGTTGTCCTCACAGGTAATTGCCTCGCCGTGCCTGCATACGATGCCATCCAGTGACCACACAGGCACTCCCTCTGGCCTGGAGGGCTTCTTCCACTTCACTTCCTCGATCAGGGCCGGGCCGCCGCGCAGAACAACACCACGTAGGTGTGACAGTGTCTCGCCTCGCCAGTCGCCTGCTGTTTTAAATGATGGCGTCTATTTCCTGAGAAGCGCTTCGCGCCATATGCATGAGCTCGAGGCTAGGTCAACCCATATTCCTGTCAAGGAATACGTCATCTGCCTGACCCTCGCGTGGTCAGGTCGTCTTGATCGGGCCACCGTCGACCACGTAGTTTACGCCGGTGACGTTGGCGGTGCGGTGCGAGGCGAGCATTGTCACTATCGTCGCGACCTCTTCGCGGCCGTCGAGGTTCTCGGTTAAGAGAGACCCGGCTACCACATACGCCCCTTCCGCCACGAGCGCCTTGGTGATTGCGAGGCCGATGCCTTTGTTGGCGCCGGTGACCACCGCGACCGCGTCGCTCAACTCAAGGTTCATGTCCACTCTCCTCTATGAGGCTTGGCCGACAGTGGAGGGGGCGCGTCGAGGTCTCAGGTACGGCGTAGCGCTCGTACGCGGCAGCGGCCTCCTTCTCCGAGAAGGTGTTGACGCAGGCGTAGGTGAACTCCTCGGCCGTCAGCGTCACGACCCCGTGCCACTTGGACGGATGCGCGAGCGCGGGCGCCCCGGCCTTGAGCGTCGAGAATGGCAGCGAGGCTTCTCGAGCCTCGCTCACGATGCCGTGGGCTGAAAGGCTCCGATCTCCGCGGCGAGGCTTTGCGCGAACGCCTCTGGTCGTGAGAGGAACGGGTGATGCCCGGCTGAGAACTCGACGGCGCGAGCCTCGGCTCGTACGCGTTGGTGCTGCACCTGTGCGGGGGTCGCCAGGTCCTCGGTGCACACGACGTAGCTCGCTGGCTTCTGGCGCCATGCGATCTCGCGTGGTGGCTGCGTGAACGGCATCAGTGACTGCCGCGCGAGGCGGGACACCGCCTCATCGCTCGTCGCCGCGTCGCAGTCCTGGAGGAAGAGCCGCCGGACCATGTCCGGGTCGACCCCGATCGTGCCGTCCTCACCTGGCTGCAGCCACGGCGCCGGTTCAGAACCGACCAGGTCGGACTGTGACTGGCCGACATCGGGCATCACCGAGGCCACATAGATGAGCCCGATGACTCGCTCGTCGGCGCCGGCTTCGGTGATGATCACTCCCCCGTAGGAGTGGCCACACAGGACGACCGGGCCGTCGACCGATCGGATCGCCTCGCGGCAGGCGGCGACGTCGTCGTAGAGATCTCCAAGCCTTGATCCTGCCTCGCCGCAACTCGGCAGTGGGACAGCCAGCGTGGTGATCCCTCGCTCGGCGAGCGGCTCCGTCATCTTGCTCCACCACCACGCGGCGTCGCGGACGCACGCGCCGTGCACGAAGATCAGTGAGGGCATAGGGACACGATAGCGCAACCCGTAAGTTGCGCGTCGATTCAAGAATCCGGAGCGGTCCGCCCGAGGGCTCTCACCAGGGCAGGCTCTGGCTCGTCCAGTGCGTGAGCCCCTTGAGGTCGGTCGCCTCGCGGACGTGTCGCGGGGGCGTCTGGAAGGTGGCGTATGGCGACAGGGTCAGCACCACTCGGTGCTCTCGCCGACACATCTCCGCGGCGTCGGCACGAGCTTCGGGGGGCATCGGGTGACCGGCCATCACCTCCGAGATCCGCATCATCAACTCCGTCGCCCGATCCAGGTCGGGATCGATCTCGACGTCGGCGTACACCAACATATAGGTAAGGGGCCACTGCTCATCGAGCACGCACAGCGACACCTTGGGGTTGCGGTTGACCGCCTTCGCCTTTCCGCGATCGCGCATCGTCGATACCAGGATGCGATCGTCGCCGTCCATGACGTAGTAGACGACCGACATCGACGGGCCATCCATCCGTCGTCCGTAGCCGAACACGGCCGTGCGATGCTCGGCCACGAACGCTCGCCGCCGCGCGCGCTCGGCGTCGTCGATCGGTGGGGCTTCATGCCCGATGGCCACGGCCCCATCCTATGCGTTCGTGCCGTTGAAGCGCCGCGAGAGCAGGCGGCCGGTGGGCGGACTGGACGCGATCTTATGCCACGACGAGCACGTCGCATGGCGCGCGCTGGACAACCCGCTCGGCCACAGACCCGAGCAGCGTGCGCGCGACGAAGTCGCTCCCCTGGCGCCCGACGATCACGAGCTGCGCGCCGAGCTCACGAGCGCCGGCGACCGCACGTCGGCAGCGACGCTGACCGATACCCACTCGAACTCGTTCGACGCTCAGGCCGCCGGGCCGTCGCGATCCTTCGCAATCCGGTAAACCTCTCGGCCGATGGCGACGATTGCGGTGACAGGCGGCAGCGGCAAAGCGGGGCGGGTGGTCGTGCGCGATCTGCACGCGCGAGGCCATCGGGTGCTCAACATCGACCTGGTGCCCTCACCAGAATCGTGGCATCCCGAGGCCGAGATCCCCTTCCTGCGGGCGGACGTCACCGACTTCGGCCAGACGCTGGAGGCGCTGAGCGGCGGCCACACGTTGCCGGGTATCGAAGCGGTCGTGCATCTTGCGGCGATCCCCTCTCCGGCCCACGCCACCCCGGATCAGGTCTTTCGCACCAACATCACGAGCACGTACACGGTGTTCTCAGCGGCTGCTCGGCTTGGACTGCCGCGGGTGGTATGGGCCTCGAGCGAGACGACACTCGGGTTGCCGTTCGAGCGTCCGCCCGACTACGCCCCGGTCGACGAAGCGCACGTGTACCCGGAGACCAGCTATGCGTTGTCGAAGGTCCTCGGCGAGGAGATGGCACGCCAGTCCCACCGCTGGCACGGGACCACGATCATCGGGCTGCGTTTTTCGAACGTCATGATCCGCTCGGACTACGAGCGCTTCCCGAGCTTCTGGGATGACCCGCACAGCCGGAAGTGGAACCTCTGGGGTTACGTGGACGAGAGCCACGTAGCGGAGAGTGTCCGGCTCGCGCTGGAGGTCGACATCGAGGGGACTGACAACTTCATCATCGCCGCGCCGGACACGGTGATGAAGCGTCCAAGCCGCGAGCTGATGGCCGAGGTGTTCCCGGACGTGCCGGTGGCCGACCATGTCAGCGGACACGACACGCTTCTGGACATCAGCAAGGCCCGCAGGATTCTGGGCTATTCGCCGACCTTCAGCTGGCGCGAGCTGTTCTGAGTCAGCCTGCTGGGGCTCGCTAGGCGGGGCCTGGCGGTCGTGATCCCCAGCGCGCCAGGCGCCGAACCGGCTCGGGCAGGCTACCGCCGCTCGTCACGGGATCGACCCTAATGGATCGTCCCATCACGGCTCCAATCGGGCTGCGGGGGTGGGACGTTTACGATCATCGGGGAACCCCGCCGCGCCCGGGCGCACCCGCGCCGGCGCCGAGACCGAGGTGATGCCGAGTCGGGACTCCCATACGACGGTTGGCAAGCGACGCTCTTCGGTGCCGGACGCAGAGCCGAGATCGCCGGCAGGGTTCCCCGAGAGCCGCCAGGAATGGTCGCTACCCGCCCCGCGCGCGGTTGTCAAACGGCTTCTCACGCTGCTCCTCGCCGGGGTCGTGCTGTACGGCGTGGCGCCAGCCGTCCTGGAGGTGCTCGGCGCCTACAACCGACTCACCGACGTCGATCCGGCTTGGTGGATCGCCGTCATCGCGACCTCCGCAGCGGGGATCTGGTGCATGTGCGCGCTACAGCGGCTCCTCCTGCAACGGCCGCCCTGGTTCCCGACTGTCACCTCGCAGCTCGCGGGCACGGCCTTCAGCAAGGTGGTCCCTGGTGGCGCGGCCGCGGCCGCGGCGCTGCAGGCGCAGATGCTCGGCCAGGCTGGCGTGCCGGCCACGACGATCGGTGCGGGTCTGACAGCGGGCGGCGTGCTGCTGCTGACTGCGCTCGCCGGGCTGCCTCTCCTGGCGCTCCCGGCTGTCTTGCTCGGCCGGCACATACCGGACGGCCTGCTGCAGACCACCGCCATCGGGTTGGCGGTGTTCCTCGTCCTGTTCGCCGTGAGTGCCCTGCTCCTATTCCACGACGCGCTGCTCAGAACATTGGCGCGTGCGCTCAACCTGCTACTGCGCTTGCTGCGGCGCCGTCCGGCAGCGAGTGACGAGCTCAGCGAGCGAGCCTTCGCCGAGCGTGATCTCCTGCGCCAACGGCTGGGCGACGCATGGCCGCAGGCGATGGCAACTGCCGCCGGGCGCTGGATCTTCGACTTCCTGTGCTTGTACTCCGCGCTGTTGGCCGTGGGCTCCCGACCGCCGATGTACGTCGCGCTGCTGTCCTACTGTGCCGCCCAGCTTCTCGGGCAGCTTCCGCTCACGCCGGGTGGCCTCGGTGTCGTCGAGGCCGGCCTGACCGGGACGCTCGCCCTCGCCGGCGTCGCGGCTGCGCCAGCCGCTCTGGCGGTCCTCGCTTACCGGCTGGCGGCGTACTGGCTACCCCTGCCGGTTGGTCTCGTCGCGTGGGGCTTGCATCGCCGCCGCTACGGCACTACCCAGGCCTGAGCAGTACGCCGAGAGAGAAGCTGACGACCGTCCTTCATCTCCTCGCGGTGATCGGGATCGTGTTTGCGATCAACCTGCTGCCCGCTTTCGGGCCACCGACCTGGGCGGTGCTCGTGTTCGCCCGCTTCCAATGGCACGACATCCCGCCCGCTGCCCTGATCGCTGGTGGCGCGCTAGCCGCCACGGCGGGGCGCCTAGTGCTCGCCGCCGGCACGCACAAGCTCCGCGGAAGGCTTTCTCCCGAACGGCGCGCCAACCTCGAGGCGCTCGGTCGAACGCTGGCAAAGAGCAAGACCGGTGTGGTGGCCAGCCTCGCGGCGTTCGTGTTCTCGCCGCTGCCCTCGGCTCAGATGTTCATGGCGGCTGGTCTGGCCGACGTGCCCCTCCTGCCCCTCGCCGGCGCCTTCCTCATCGGCCGCTCGATCAGCTACACGGCCTACGTCACCGCCGCCACGGCCGCCGAGGAGACAGTTCACCGCCTCCTGCGTCAAGGGCTCACATCGCCCTCGGCGATCGCCATCCAGCTGGTCAGCCTCGCCGCGGTGGTCTTGATGATCAAGCTCGACTGGATCAAGATCATCGACTGGTCGCGCGCGCGTGTCGCGCGCATGCGCGGCAAGCCCGCGCCGCCTTCGGTCCGGACCCGCGATCGGAAGGACTCGGAACCGCGGGCCGAACGTACAGGTTCATGAGCATGGGGCGCAGTGGGTCATGAACGGCGGGCCAAACTGGTGGAGCCGACGCGCGCTCCCCGGGATCGCGGCAGTTGCTGTCCTCTGCGCGGTGGCTTCGGCGTGCGGAGCCAGCCACAAACAAAGAGTCAGGCGCACCCGAACGGTCGCGCCCGGTTCGGCCTCGAACCCCACGAGCCCGACCGAAGTCCTGTCAATCGCCGGCCTCGGGACGTTCGAGGGGCGCTGTCCGCGTGGCGCGTCCTCGTGGACGCTGCGGTTCGTTGTAACCGCCGAAGCGACCGACACGCTGTCCTATTCGGTCGGCGCCGCCGCTCACCGTACGGTCAACATCGGGCCCGGCCGGGCGATCACGATTCACCTCGTTCCCAATGCGGCGAGGACTTACGAGCCAGCGGACCGATTCGTTGTACCCATCGGTCAGGGACGGGGTGTGGCGACGGCGGTGTCCGTGCCAACCACGACGCCGCTTCGCGCGCAGATCTACCAGGGGACCGAACCTCAGACGCTCCGAGCCGATGTCGACCTCGCGTTGTCGACGATTGGCGGCGAGTCCGGTCGATGCATCCTGGTCGGTAGCACCGTCCGCGCATTCACGTACCCCAACGGTTAGCGGATCGCGCGGGAGTGGTGACACCGCCCTCGCCTATGAGTTCCATAAGTCTTAGAAGTGTCTTAGGGACTCGGCTGCTAAACGAAAGAGGTAACAACGGCGGACCGTCCAGAGCGAGGCTCGATCAATGAGCATGACCGATCGTAACCCCAACACGAATCTAGTCGACCTTGGTGCCGGCGCGAACACATTCGCGCGGCGCTGGCGCGTCACTTCGTCTGGGATCCGCAAGGCCCTCGCCGGGATTCGCGACCCGCGCCTACGCGCTGACATCCAGCGGCTGATCGATGCCTATTGGACGGGGAATGCGGCCGAGTGGCCCACGCTTCCCGCGGGTCGCTCTGAGGCGCTCGCGGCGGTCTGCGAGGAGCTTCTGCGGCAATTCGACGACGACCAGGCGGGTGCTGCCGAGATTCGGCTCGTCGTTCACAAGCGCAAGGAGGTGGCCGCCGAGTCCGAGGCCGAGCCCGATCCCCCGCCGGAGTCCAGCTCGGCCGGCCACGGCGAGGACGAAGAGTTGGTCTGGGAACTCCGGAGGCTGATCGCCTCGTCGGGCGGCACGATTGCGGACGTCGCGCTCGCGCTCGAGCAACGCGGCGACGAGGTCGATCGCAGGTCTCGCCGGCTCCTGCATGACGAGGTCCTGGCGATCGACGTGGATCTGGCCGCATTGAAGACGCTCCTGTCCGATTCGGTTGACTGGGACACGGAGTGCACGCGTCTGCTCGCGGATGAGGTCCCGCCGTTCGAGGACCCCATCGCCGACGAGTACGACAGCGACGAGGACGACTGACCCTGGGTCAGAGCCGGGCCGACCTCGCTACTCCGCTCGCAGCGCCGACGCGGTACGCGCCTGCGCCGCCCACCCGGCGGGCAGAAGGGCGCCGGCGAGGGCGATCCCCAGCCCGGCCAGCGCGAGCGCTACCAGCTCCCCGACGCCGTAGACGTTCTGGAGACTGGCCGGGACACTGAGGCCACCGGCGCCGGCCATCGCCGGGATCACGTAGCGGTGCACGTAGATCCCGGCCGGGACCGCGAGTACGCCAGCGAGCAGGCCCGTGCCGGCTACCGAGCAAAGCACCATGGCGAGCGTCTGGCGCGGGGTCATCCCGACCGCCCTGAACACGCCGAGGTCGTGGACGCGTTCGCGGGTGTGGAGCACCACCGTGTTGAGTACTCCCAGCCCAGCGGCGATCGCCAGGAGCAGCGTGAGCGTGCCGGCGAGCGCAATCGCGATCGCGGCGTTGCCGTTCCGGTTCAGCGAGAAGCCGTAGTTCAGCCCGAGCTTCGTGCCGAGCGCGCGACCGTACGCGGTGGGGTCGGTGCCGGGGCGCAGTCCGACGTCGTATTGCGCGTTCGAGGGGTCGGGCCGCAGACCCGGTTCGGCCCCGGTGAGGGTCCGCCAGTCAGTCAGCATGGTAAGTCCATTGTGCTCGGAGTCGAACACCTCGCCCACGATGCGGACCGGAGTCGCGCGGCCACCGACGCCGGTGATCGTGACCGTGTCGCCGACCGCGGCATGAACGGTGGTGAGGAATCGCTTCGGCACGATCACCTGGTCCGGGCCGGTGTACCAGTGGCCGCTGGACAGGGCATAACCGAGCCAGCGGGCATCTCCGACGAAGGCGGTCACCGGGACCGGTTGCACGAGCCCGGATACCTTTACGTACTGGTTGTCCTCCTCGAGCACGTAATGGGCGGTCCCGGGCAACGAGTCGAGCGCGGAGGGGATCGCGCGCAGAGGCTGGGCGGAGGAGGCTTGGGCTGGCCCATGCCGCTTGAAGCCGCCGGGCCCGGATCCGTTGTAGTAGACCTGAACCTGCTCGGTCTTGGTCAGATCCAGATCGGCCACGGCGCGCCTGAGCGTCGTCACGAGCCCAACCGCGAAGGTCACCGCGGTCACGCCGAGCAGGACCGCCGCGAGCGTCGCCGCCATGCGCGCCGGGCGCGCGAATGGTGACGCGAGTCCGATGGTCACCGGCCGGGGCAGAGCCAACGGGCTGAGCAGGCGATGGGCCAGATAGCCGCGCCCGGTGCGGGGAGCGCGGCCCGCAGCCAAGGCCTGCGTCGCGCTCAGCCGACCCGCCCGGAGCGCGGGCAGGACCGCGGCCACGGCGACCAGGCCGCACATGGCGAGCGGCACAGCGAGGTTCACCCAGACCGGCACCCCGAGCCGGCCGACCCCGTAGACGTCCGCGGTCTTGTGCAGCAGCGGCGCGGAGAGCAGGTTGCCGAGCAGGACCCCGCCCAGGCAGCCGGCCACCGCCGGCACGATGACCTGACCCGTGTAGGCGGCCACGACCTGTCCCGGCGTGAAGCCGATGCTCTTGAGGATCCCGATGCGGTGGTAGCCCGCGATCACGGCACCGCTGACCACGTTGCCCACGATCAGCACGGACATGACCAGGCCGATGATCGCGAAGGCGACGACAAACGGCGCGTACACCGCGACCTCGGTCTTTTGCGCGGCGCGGACGTTCAGGTACGACTGTGTGCCGGTCACCGTCCCGGCCGGCAGCGCCTTCCGGACGGCCGCCGTACCGGCGCTCACCGCGCCCGCGGTGCCGGCGCTATGGAAGCGATAGAGCATCTCCGCGGTGGCCGGCGCGCCCGGCGAGCGCAGCGCAGGGATCTCGGCCGGCGCGACCCAGCCGTCGGCCGAGCGCGAGACCGAGGTGGCGAGGCCGACAACGGTCAGTCGGGGTTTCCCGGCCGCGCTGGTCACGGTCACGGTGTCACCGATTCCCGCCCCGTAGCCGTCGGCGTTCGCCTCGAGCACGACCTGGCCGGTGCCTTGCGGCCAGTGGCCGGCCTCGAGCATTACGTCGTCGACCGGCCCACCGGGCGTCGTCCGTCCCGCAAGCGTGAGCGGCGGAAGCACCTCCACGGGCGCGCCCGGAGAGGAATCGGTGCCGGTGACGTTTGCCTCGGTGAACGGTCCCGACGCCGCGCTGACCTGCGGGAGGCGGGCACTCGCGGTCAACTGCGCCGCCGTCGCGCGTGAGGCATCGACCGTCGCCACGACATGCGCGCCGCGCTGGGTTCCGAAGGCGTGGTCGAATGTGGCGTGTGAGTCCACGAGCAGGGCGAGCCCGAGCACCGAGGAGGCGGTGGAGACGACCAGAACCAGCGCGATGACGATCGTCTGGATCCCCCGCCGGCGACCGATCCCGCCACGCACGGCATGGAGCACCGCGCCGGGACTCATCGGGGCACCTCGGCGGCGCGGACCATCGGAAGCGCGTCACCGGTCGGTCCGGCGATCCGGCCGTCGCGCAGGTGGATCACCCGGTGGGCGTAGCGCGCCGCCAGTTCGTCGTTGTGGGTGACCATCACGAGCGTCTGCCCGGAGCGGTTGAGCTCGAGCAGTAACTGACCGATCTCCTCTCCGGTGGCGGTATCGAGCGCTCCGGTCGGCTCGTCGGCCAGCAGTATCGCCGGCCGGTTGACCAGTGCCCGAGCGATTGCCACCCGCTGGCGCTCGCCGCCCGAGAGGCGCCCCGGGTAAGCGTCGCGGCGGCGCTCGATGTGCAGCGCGGCCAGCAGTTCGCCGACCCGCGCGCGTGCCTGCGACCGCGGCATACCGGCGAGCTGAGCCGGCAGCAGGACGTTGTCGGCGACCGTCAGATCGTCGAGCAGGTTGAAGAACTGGAAGATCATCCCGATCTGGCGCCGGCGGCACCGGGCCATCCCGGTCTCAGAGAGCCGGTCGATCCGCTTGCCGGCCACGGTGATCGTTCCCTCCGTCGGCCGATCCAGGCCGGCGATCAGATTCAGCAGGGTCGACTTTCCGCTGCCGGACGGGCCCATCACGGCCAGCGCCTCACCCGGCGCGATCTGAAGCGTTACGCGGTCCACGGCGGGCTGCCCCGCTCCGTCGTAGCGCTTCGTCACATCGTTGATATGCACTAGAGCGTCCATGCCCGGGAACGTATGCGCCCCTCGATCATTTGTCGTCGGCACGAGGATGTAAATGCGCGTAC
This sequence comes from uncultured Solirubrobacterales bacterium, assembly GCA_963834675.1. GTDB lineage: Bacteria > Actinomycetota > Thermoleophilia > Solirubrobacterales > Solirubrobacteraceae > Palsa-465. Next base: position 661,829 of record CAWICS010000001.1, on the reverse strand, counting down.
CGCGTTCGGCGTATTCCCCGGGCGGATCATCCTCAGGGGGTACGCGGCTACACACCGAGGCCGATGACGCGAGGGGCCGGCGGGGCGATAATAAGCACGTGGAGCAGGAAGCGCTGAGTGCGGTTTCTCGCCGGCTTCGGCCGACGCTGGCGCTTGCGGGTTCTGTCGAACCGCGACCGTTGCCTTCCAGGCAAGCGCTGTACACCGACGCAGCGCTGGCTGTGCTCGTCCTGGTAGCTCGCCTATCGACCCACACCGGACCCAAGACCCCCGCCGTGCTCCTCGCGACCGCGCCGCTCGCGGGCCGCCGCCGCTACCCGCTGGCCGCATGCCTGCTGCTCGTGATCGGGGTGTACGCGACCAGGCACGACGATAAGACGATCGCGATTGCCTCGATCGTCGTGGCGGGTTACTCGGCGGTCAAGTACAGCCGTTTCCGGGGTGCGGCGCTGGTCACCGTCGCCTGGCTCGTCGTGATCGTGGGCGCCGCGCTCTGGGGAACGACCGCGCTCTTGATCCTGGTGTCGCTGGCGTTGACCGTGACCGTCGGCTATGCCGTGCATGCCATCGGAGAACGCGACCGGCTGCTGGCCGAGCATGAGGCCGCGACCCGTCGCGCGCTGGAGCTCGAACGGGCCCGGATCGCCAGCGAGCTGCACGACGTGGTCACGCACAGTGTGAGCGTCATGATCGTGCAGGCCGGCGCGGCGCGACAGGTCCTCGCCGAATCGCCCGGCGAGGCCAGAGAGGCGTTGCTGGCCGTGGAGGCGAGCGGGCGCGCGGCGATGACCGAGCTCCGTCACCTGCTCGGTCTGCTCAGCCCCACCCCGGCGCCGGGCGAAGCAGACGGCGCCCTCCACGCCGAGCTTCAGCCGCAACCAGGCCTGGCTCAGCTCCGCCCGCTGGTGGACCGGTTGACCGCGGCCGGGCTGCCGATCGATCTGCACGTCGGCGCGCTGCCCCAGGAGCTGTCGCCCGGACTCGATCTGGCGGTGTTCCGCGTGATCCAGGAATCGCTCACGAACGTGATCAAGCACGCTGGCAAGCCGTCCACGACGGTGAATCTCAGCTGCGGCCATGGCCAGCTCTTGGTGGAGGTGGCCGATACCGGCCGGCCGATAGCGGCCGCCGCGCCCCCTGTTCCGGCGGGGGCGAGGCGAGGGCTGATCGGACTGCGCGAGCGGATCGCGTTGTACGGGGGCGTCCTGGACGCCGGACCGCGGACCGGCGGCGGGTGGATCGTCCGGGCACGCTTTCCGGTGGACGGCGCGCCTCCTCGCCGTGGCGGCGCCGCACCGACAGGCGGTAGCGGACTCGTTGCCGCAACTGGAGGCCGGTGAGCGACCCGATCACGCCGCCCCGCGTGGTGATCGCCGACGATCAGGCCCTCGTACGCAGCGGCTTCCGGATGATCCTCGGGGCGGCGGGTATTCCCGTCGTCGCTGAGGCATCCGAGGGCCGACAGGCGCTGGCGGCCGTGCTCGAGCATCGACCGGATGTCGTGTTAATGGACATCCGGATGCCCGGGATGGACGGTCTCGAGGCGACCCGCCGGATCCTCGCTACGGGAGCCGGTGCCGACTGCCGGATCATCATCCTGACGACGTTCGATCTCGACCAGTACGTGTACGCCGCGCTCACCGCGGGGGCGAGCGGATTCCTGCTCAAGGACGTCTCTCCGGAGCAGCTGGTCGACGCGGTGCGCACGGTGCGCTCGGGCGACGCCTTGCTGGCGCCGTCGATCACCCGCCGGCTGGTCGAGCGCTTCGCCTCGGCCGCATCCGCGCCGTCGGCCGTACCCGCCGACCTGTCGGAGCTGACGCCTCGAGAGCTCGAGGTGCTCCAGCTGCTCGCCCGGGGCCTGAGCAATGCCGAGCTGGCCGCGGAGCTCGTGCTGAGCGAGGCCACCGTCAAGACCCACGTGGCGCGGATCCTGCGCAAGCTCGGGTTGCGCGACCGGGTCCAGGCGGTCGTCCTCGCCTACCAGACCGGCTTGGCCGCCGCTCATTCGCGGACTGGGGACTGACGACCAGACCTATAGTGCGTTCGTGGACGCACGGGACAATCGCGCGCTCGGCACCGGCGACGTGGAGGAATTCCGGCAAGCTGGCCACGCGCTCGTCGACGCGGTCGCTGACTACCTGGCGGCATTGCCGGGAGCTCCGGTGTGGCAGCCGATGCCGGACGACCTGCGCGCGAAGATTCTCTCGCAGCCGCTGCCTGACGGCCCGGCCGGGATCGGCGCGCTCGCCGAGACGATGGTGCGCGATGTACTGCCGTATGCGATGGGCAACGGACACCCCGCGTTCTTCGGGTGGGTCAACCCGCCGCCGTCGCTTCCGGGAGTGCTGGCGTCGCTGACCGCTGCGGCGATGAACCCGAGTGTCGTGTCCGGCGATCACGCGGACGTCCATCTGGAGCGAACGGTCGTGCGCTGGCTGGCTGAGCTGGTCGACTATCCGCATGCGCCCGGTGGCGGTCTGCTCGCGAGCGGAGCGTCTGCGGCGACGATCGTCTGTCTGGCCGGGGCGCGCAGTCGTGCCGCCGCGGCGGTCGGCTACGACGTTCGCCAGGATGGGCTTCGGGGCGGACCGCGCCTTCTCTGCTATGTCCCCTGCGAGGCGCACAGCTGCGTGCGGCGCGCGATCGAGCTGCTCGGGTTCGGTCGCGAGTCGATCCGGCCGGTGCCGCTGGAGCACGGCCGCCTTGATGAGCGCGCGCTGCGGACCGCGATCGCGGCCGACCGTTCAGCGGGTGGCACCCCGGCGCTGTTAGTGGGCTCGGCGGGCACGGTGAACACGGGCGCGATCGACCCGCTGAAGACGCTGGCGGACGTCGCCGCCGCGGAGGAGCTGTGGTTTCACGTCGACGGGGCCTACGGCGCGTTCGGCGTGCTCGATCCCGCGATCACGGCGCACTACCGGGGCATGGAGCGGGCGGATTCGTTGGTGCTCGACCCGCACAAATGGCTTGGTGTGCCGGTCGACGCGGGGTGCGCGCTGGTCCGACGCGCCGATCATCTGCGGGAGGCATTCAGCGTCATCCCGCCGTACCTGCGCCAGGACGCCGGTGCGGAGGTGGGCACGTTCGCCGAATACGGCCTCGAGCAGACGCGGCCGTTCCGCGCGCTCAAGACATGGGCGACGATCGCCGCCCGCGGTCGCGACGGCATCGCGGAACAGGTCGTACGCGCGAACGCGCTCGCGCGGGAACTGGCTGCGCGCATCGAAGCCGAGCCATCCCTGGAGCTCGCGGCACCGCCGCAGACTTCGATCGTCGCGTTCAGGGCCACGCCGTCCGGCTGCTCGCCCGAGCAGCTCGAGGCGATCAACCGCGCGCTGCCCGAAGCCGTGCAGGCGCGCGGGCGGGCATTCCTGACCGGCACGGTCTACGAGGATCGCGAAACCCTGCGTGCCTGCATCCTTCACCCCGGCACCACCGAGGCCGAGCTCGCGACTCTCGTCGATGAAGTGATCGCCGCCGCCGGCCAGCTGAGCATCACGGCCGCGGAGACGCCGCGCGCTAGAGCGTGATCGTTTGACCGGCCTCGAATCCGTCAGCGGCGACGATCTCGTCGATGACGTCGTGAGGCACGGGCGCGTCCGTGGTGACGACGAGGACCTGGAGGCGTGCGCGGTCCTTCACCGAGTCGTCCGGGTCGCGGCCCGCGGCGGCGGACACGATATTGATGCCGTGTTTGCCGAAGCATGTCCCGACGCGGCCGATCATCCCCGGCACGTCGCGGTAGCGCAGGACCGTGATCTGATTCTCGAGCTGAACATCGAACCGCTGATCCCAGACCTCGAGCAGATGGGGGCGGTGGCGAGCGCCGTGTAGCGTGCCGGCGGCGCGAACGCTGTCCGCCCCGGAGTCGATGCTCACCCTGACCAGGTCGCTGTAGTCGTAGGCCGTCGAGGTCTTCGTCTCGACCAGCTCGATCCCGCGTTCAGCCGCGATCGAGGGCGCGTTGACCACTCCGACCTCCTCCTCGACGTGCCCGCTGAGCACCCCGATGAGCGCATGAATCGAGAGCAGGCGCGTGTCGCGCTCGGCGATCCGTCCCAGGAACTCGACCCGCACCCGGTCGATCGACGAGCCCTCGGTGGTCGCGATGGCGATCTTTCCGAGGCCCCGGCACAACGACACGAACGGCGCGAGCACGTCCGCGTCCTCGGTGGCGATCGCGGGCACGTTCACCGCGCTCGTCACCACCCCGCCGGTCAGCGCCGCGATGACCTGCTCGGCGGCCTGGTAACCGGCGCGGTCCGTGGCCTCGGCGGTCGAAGCCCCCAGGTGCGGCGTGACGATCACGTTCGGGTAGCCGAACAGCGGATGGTCGGTGATCGGCTCGGAGCTGAACACGTCCAAGGCTGCACCGCCCACCTTGCCCGCATCGAGTGCCGCCTGCAGGTCGCCGTCGACGATCAGCGGCCCGCGTGCGATGTTCAGGATTCGTACGCCGTCCTTGCACTTTGCGAGCGCCCGCGCGTCGAGCCAGCCCTTGGTCTCCGGCGTGTTCGGAAGATGCAGCGTGATGAAATCGGCCGAGGCGTACACGGCGTCGGGAGAGTCGGCCTTCTCGACTCCCAGTTCCCGGTATCGCTCGGCCGCGACGAACGGGTCGAACGCGGTCACCCGCATCCCGAAGGCCAGCGCGCGGTGGGCGACCAGCTGCCCGATTCGACCGAACCCGAGGATGCCGAGGGTCTTTTCGTACAGCTCGACGCCCGAGAACTTCGCGCGCTCCCACTTCCCGCCGGTCAGCGATGCGTGAGCCTGCGGCAGGTTCCGGGCCAGTCCCAACAGCATCGCCATCGTGTGCTCGGCCGCGGTGATGACGTTCGACTGCGGCGCGTTGGCCACGACGATCCCCTGCTTGGTCGCCGCCGCCACGTCGACGTGGTCGACTCCTACCCCCGCGCGGCCCACCGCCCGGAGTCGTCCGGCCCGGGCCAGGAGATCGGCGTCCAGCTTGGTCGCCGAGCGAATGAGGATCCCGTCGAACTCGCCGATTCGGTCGGCCAGCTGCGCGGTCGACCACCCGATCCCCGACTCGACGTCGAAATGCGCGCGCAACAACGCGACACCCGGATCGCCGATGTCCTCTGCCACCAACACCCGCCCTCGAACCGGCTCCGGGTCCGGAACGGCCGACAACGCCGGCATGTGACCTCCACAACTCTCGAGAGCCAGCAACCTACCACGTCGTGGAACTGCCCCACGACGGGTTCTTGGCTCACCCAGCGCTGGGGTCGATCCGAAGCACCCCGGCCGTTGTCTCGCGTGCGCCCGGCGCCACGCTGACGCGCTCGCTCGCCAGGAGCCGCTTCGTCTTGGCGTCGAAGACGCGGATGGTCACCGTTCCGCTCGTGGGCATGCGACCGAGCCGGTAAGCGAATCCGGATAGCCTGCCGCAGGCACGCCCGGTCGGCCGGCAGGGACTGACGACATCCGAGTCGGTCGTGGTCGAGCGGATGTCTCCGGCGGCGTTGAAGAGCTTTATGACCACCCCGTTGGGCACGAACGGGCGGGTGCTTTCGAGCACTCCCGAGATGAACGGCCCATCGGCGAGGCGGTCGCTCAGCAGCGCCCCGACGGTGGTGACCGATGTGAACCCGGGCGTTGACACGGTCTCCTCATCGACTATGCCGTGGCCGTCCCGGAGCGCGAGCGTGCAGTTCGTGCACGCCTTGAGGTGCAAGAGAGTGAAGGGCAGTGCGTCGGTCGCGTGACTACCTGCCGTGACCGTGGTGGTGGCGAGCTGAACTCCACTCGGGTCATACAGCGTGACCTGGAACTGGGAGCGCGGGGCGAGGGGCGCGGAGTGACCGCCTCCTGCGAAGGGGCCACCGGTTTCGATCGACCCGCCGATCTGAATCCCGGGATCGTCTGCGCCCGCTCCGGGGAGGAGCGTGAGATCCGGAGCCATGGTGTCCACGTTGTCCGGGTTGGTTTGCAGGAACGCAGAGTCGACCGGCACCCAAGTGGAGCCCGTGTGGGCCATCAGCGTCACGAGAATCTGAGTCTTGGCCGGGATTCCGCCGAGCCGGTACTGCGTTCCGCCGTAGCAACCGGCGCCCGGGTGGCAAGCCTGGGGCAGCGAAAGCGAATCGGCGACCGGCGCCGTGACGTTCGGCCGGGTGACGACGATCCGGAGCTGGTCCGCGCGCGCGCCGGACGGGGCATCAATCCTGCCATCGAGGAAATTGCCCCGCGTGTCCTTCAGCTGGAGATCGCGCTCCGTGACACTCGGTTGATGGGCCGGGAGTACGACCGGGGCGCTGTCGATGAGGTGGCCATGATCACTCAGCTCGACCCGGCATGACGAGCACGGAGCAACGCCGTAGAACCAGTAGGTGGGTAGGTCTGAATTGAGTATCGTGGCCGTGCCGAGCTTTTGGGTGCCCCGGAACAGGGTTACCACGTGTTGGTCGCCCCGCGGAAGCCTCTGTCCGGGGATGTTGGCCGCGCCAGGTGCGTATGGCGGGTTGTTGTATATGTGGCCGTAGAGGACGCGGCCCTGGGTGTGGGGTGGCATGACCGTGAGTGCCGTCAGCGCGGGAAGTCCGGCGAAGCCGGCGCTGCGGAAGCGGAGCGGTCCCGTCACGCTGTCGACCGCGACGGGAGGCCCGGTGAACGAGGACAGGCCGGTTTGCAAGGAGTACGACACGGGACGCTGGTACAGCGTCACGGTGACCGGGCTGTTGTCGACAGGGAGGCCAGAGAGCCGGTAGGTAAGCCCGAGGTTGCTCCCGCACACGCCTCCAGACTTGGGCGCGTTCAGCGAACACTGCGGGCTCAGGCTCGCCGTGTCGGCGATCACGTGTCCGGAGGCGCTGGTCACCCGCACGCTGAAGGCACCGGGGGGAATGTCGCCATCCGGGACGTCGATGATCCCCCCCGCGAAGCCACCGGGTCGATTGGAGAAGCTGAGGAAGACGGTGGTCTGTCCATCGAAACCGTCGAAGCTCACCGGCTGGGAGTCGAGGGGCGGTCCACCGTTGCTCAACTCGACCCTGCAGTCACCGCAAGCGGACAGCCCGTCGAAGCGAAACTCAGGTTCGCCGGCCACGCTGAGAGGGGTGGTCCCGGGATCAAGGCGTTCCTGGGCGATCAGGGTTCCGTCGCCCGTGAGCAGGCTGACCAGGGGGTGGGGGGTCGGACGGGCGTCAAACAGCGAAGCCAGCGCGACGGCGTTGCCCTCGCCGGGCGCGTACGGCGGCGCGTAGCCCACGGTGCCGAGCACCGTGTGGTTGTGCGGCCCCGCCGGCGGCGGTCCCGGCTGCGGTGAGGGCTCGGGTTGTGGCTGAGGCTGCGGTTGTGGCTGCGGCTGTGTCGCTGGCGCGTCCGCTTCGAAGGCGCCGGCGTCGCAGCCCGCCCCCTGCGGTCGCGCTCGGTCACGCTGGTCGGTGGCGGGGCAGCCGGAGACCGGAGCCAGGTCGATCGCCGGACTCCCGCTCTCCAGCGGGAGCACATCGGTGTCCCCACCCTGATCGCTCAGGGCGCCGAGGAGCGGGTCGGCATTCTGCCGATCCGACGCCGCTCCGAACCCGCAATCGGCTCCGGACTCGAGGTTGGCGCCCGCGTCGGTCTCCGGGCCGGCGCAGTTCGCCGGCGCCGCGCCGAGTCGGTTGCCGGCGAGGATCGAGGCGCCGATGACCGTCGAGCCGGACCCGTCGGTGCTCAGGCCGCCCGCGCCGGTCGTCCCAATGCTCGTGTTGTCGGCGATCGTGACATAGCGGATCGCTGTCTGGCTCGAGCTGGCGTTGCTGACGCTGATCCCCGCCCCGTCGTCAGCGCCGTTGCCGGTGACGGACGAATCGGCGATGGTCAGCGACGGCGTCGATCCGGTGCTGAGGATCGCGCCACCCGCGGTCGTGCCGGTTGCGGTGTCGTTGTCGAGCAGCGAGTGGTCGATCGTCAGCGTTCCACCGACGTTGGCGACTCCGCCACCACCGGCGGCCGAACCGGCGGTCACGCGCACGTGGTCGAGGATGAGATCAGTCTCCGACACGATGTCGCCGCCCTGCACGCCGCCGAACGCGTTTGCGTCCGGAGCGCCGCCCATCACCGTGAGATGAGTCAGCGTGACTGGCGCCCCTGTGGTGAGGAGCCGGAAGACGCGGTCGTGCGTCACGGCGCCGTTCGCGTCGATGATCGTGGTCCGCGCGCCCGCGCCCTGGATCGTGGTGTCCGGGCTGACGGAGATGCTTCCGACGTGGGAGCCGTCCGACGTCAGCACGTAGTGCCCGGCTGGCACGACGACGGTCGAGCCGGGGTTGTCGCCGGCCAGGGACACCGCCTCTCGCAGCGTGCAGGACTGTCCTGGATCGCAGCTGCTGGGCCCGTCGTCTGTCGCATTGACGGTGTAGGTCGCGGCGGCGGCGCTTGCCGCAGTCGCGCTGAGACCGATAAGAACGAGTACCGAGGCGAGCAGCGGCGCGCGCAGGATCGTGGGTGCGCGGCCGATCAGGCCGCGAGTCCGCGCGGTGAGAAAGGCGAGAGTCGAATTCAGCATGCGATCAGAATCGCGCTAAGCCCCCAGGGCGCACATCGGCCAGCAGCCCTAACTTGGCTGCCTGAGGGGGCTTACATGGGCCCGCCCGCGGCGCCGAAGCTACCTTAGGGGGCGCATTGGGACGCTTCGGCAAGCGCGACGATCTCGTCGTCCACCAGCAGGAGCCCTTCAACGCCGAGACGGGCGTTGAGTCGCTGAATGCTCCCGTCACCGACACGGATGCGTTCTACGTTCGGGGGCACGGCGCGGTGCCGGAGCTCGACCCAGATGCATGGCGGCTGCGGGTGGACGGGCTGGTGGGCCGGGAGCTGAGCCTCTCGTGGGAGACGTTGCGCGAAGCGTTTCGCGAGCGCACGGTCACCGCGACGCTTCAGTGCGCCGGGAACCGGCGGGCGCACCTGATGGCGATTCGCGACATCCCGGGCGAGGCGCCGTGGGGCCCGGGAGCGACGGGGACCGCGATCTGGACCGGCGTTGCACTGGCTGACGTGCTCGCGCTCGCCGGCCCGCTTCCCGGCGCGTCGGACGTTGGCTTTGAGGGTGCGGACCTGAGCCCAGAGGCCAAGCCGCCGCAGCGGTTCGGTGGCTCGATCCCGCTCGACAAGGCCTCGCGGCCGGAGGTGCTCCTGGCCTGGGCAATGAACGGCGAGCCGCTCGCCGCCGTTCACGGCGCCCCGCTGCGAGTCGTCGTGCCCGGTTACATCGGGGCGCGGAGCGTCAAATGGTTGGAGCGGATCGAGCTGCGCTCCGAGCCTTGGGCGGGCTACTTCCAGGACGTCGCCTACCGTCTGGTCCCGGCCGAGGGGACGCCGGGCCCCGGCGTGGGAATGCCCCTGGGCCTGGTGGCGCTCAACTCCGAGATCCTCTGTCCGCGCGACGGAGATACCGTGCCCGCCGGCCCGTTCGAGGTTCGTGGCTATGCATTTGCCGGCGGAGACCGCTACGTGGCTCGGGTTGACGTCTCGATCGACGCGGGCGCGAGTTGGACCCAAGCCGACCTCCTGGACGACCTGGGTCGGTGGGCCTGGCGGCATTGGCGCATAACCGTGGTCCTGTCGCCCGGCGCGCACGAGGTGCTCGTCCGGGCCTGGGACTCTTCGGCGGCAACTCAGCCGGAGGAGGACGCCACGCTCTGGAACCCCAAGGGCTACGTCAACAACGCCCGTCCCCGGATCAGCGTGCGCGCTGTAGCGGCCTGACCAGCGACACTCGGTCGCCCGTCACGTCGCCTCTCACCATGCGCCGTCGCTCGACGCCACGGGGGCGGGCGTCCCGCCGGAGGCGGGCTTGCCGAGCTGCGCGAGCTCGCTCACGGGTTACATCCCGCCGTGCTGAGCGACCGTGGCCTCGAGCGTGCGCTGTCGAGCCTGGCGGGCCACGCGGCCGTCCCGGTCGAGCTTCACGCCAAGCTCTCGGATCGACTCGCCATGCCGATCGAGGCCGCCGCATATTTCACGGTGGCCGAGGCGCTCACGAACGTGGCGAAGTACGCCCGGGCCAGCCGGGCCTGGATCGAGGTCGATCAAGGCCCGGACTGCCTCCGCGTCGAGATCGGCGACGACGGCGCCGGGGGCGCTGGCCTACGGCCGGGGTCAGGGCTCCAGGGGCTTCGTGATCGGATCGCCGCGGTCAACGGCACGTTGACCATCGACAGCCGGCCGGGCGCCGGGACCGTCCTCCGAGCGCGCCTGCCGATCTAGTTTCTGACTCGGGGCTAGCTTTCCTGGGCCTGGGACACGGCCGCACGTCCCGCGAGGGAGAGCGGCTTGTGCGGTGGCTCGTCCAGGATGATCTCGCGGTCCACTTCGAGGTCGGGTCCAATGTGCACGAGTTCGCCCGGGGTGATCTCTTCCCAGCCCAGATCCTCATCCATGGGCTCGCTGGCCGCCACGATCAGGGGACGCCGAGACCCCTCGCGCGCTCGCATGCGGATGGTGCCGTGCGGGCTGTGCTCATCCAGTGGTTGATCGCCCCGCGGGCCGCCGGGTGCACGTGCGAGTAAGTAGAGGTCGTTGTGCTCGGGGTATCGGAACGCCCAGAGGTGCCCCGCGGCGGCCAGGAGGAAGTTCAGGCTGTACAGGGTGATGTCGCGGGCGAGCATCGTGGTCGTGGCGATGATTCCGGCACGGACGTCGCCCTCGTGTTCGCGTATTGCCAGGGTCATCAGGGCGAAGAACCGTTCGGAATCCGTCTCTCCTTGCACAAGCCCGCGGTCGGAGCCGAGCCGTCGGTCGAGCTCGTCGAGGTCCGAGACCACGCCGTTGTGAGCGAACGCGCGTCCGTCGAGGATGAACGGATGGGTATTGGCCTCCGACACGACGCCGGTATCGGCATACCGGACGTGAGCCAAGTGGACGGTGGCATGGGTGGCGCGGGCGGCGGCGGCGAACGCTTCATCGTCGGCGGCCCGGATCGGCGCCCGGACGAGGGCAACCTCGCCGTCGCCGTCGAAGGTTGCCAGCCCGTAGCCGTCCGCGTTGCGGTGGCTTAGCTCAGCGATCGAGACCGGAGCGTCCAGCAGCCAGAAGGTGGCATCGACGTGCTGCGCCCCGGCGTGAAGTCCGAACAGCCTGCACATTCAAACGGAGTAGCGCAGGGTGGCCGCGACGGGTCCTCCGCCGGGAATATCGCGGTCGCGGACCGCCAGGACACTGGCGCCGCTCAACCACGCCCGCCGCGCTATCTCGTCGGTCACATCGTGGATGTCGCCCGCGGCGGCTGGGGCGAAACTCACCGCACCGGTCTGATCGTCGACCTCACCTGGGACGGCGGCGTCGATGTCGACCAGCAGCGTCTGCACCGCACCGAAAGTTGCCGCACGTGCGACTTCCGCCACGTCGGATAGTGCACGGCCCTCCACGGACCGTCGTTCGTAGAGCTCATTGACCTCGCGCAGCTGCGCCGCGTAAAGGTCGTCGAGGATCGATCGGCTGGCGGCCGCAAGCTCGGCGTCGGAGGCGGTTTCGGGATTCCCGGAGATGCCCTGGGCAAGCAGATGGGGATAGGTGTTGACCGACCGGTAGATGCTTTCGATCGGTTCGGCTGCGGCAAGGATCAAGGGCACCTCGAGGCCGTTCAGAAATGGCCGGAGTGCCTGGTCGACCTGTCTCGCGTACTGGCGTATGCGGACCTTCTGCCCCTCTGCGCCCTGAAGGCGGCGAATCGGTGCGCGGTCGGCGATCGACGATTTGCCGGCGGCGCTGGCGACGTCGGAGGGCAGATCGTCGACGTTGATCCGGGCCGGATCGAGGTGCGGGCTCACCTCGACCACGCGCACCGCCCCCTGCGCGAGGGCCAGCACGAATGCGACGTGCGGAAAGGTCAGCGTGCGCAGCAGCGGTCTCAGGTGGAAACGGTCCGATACCTCGACCTGGCTGACCAGGCGGTTGGGCAGCCTGAACGTGATCAGCCACTCGGCGGACGCGAACGCCGCCAGGCTCCGGGCCTGATAGCGCCAGAACTCCTCGTCCTCGTAGAGGTATTCGATCTCCTCTTCGAACGGGCGAATGACCCGCACGCCCACGCCGGCGTCGCCCAGCTGGGCTGACGCCTGCGCGGCCAGGGTCTTGAACTCGATCCGCTCGGGGTCGCCGTTCGACGCCGGGTCGGTAGGAAGGTAGATCGACACGCTCGCGGGAGCGCGGTGCTGAAGGAGCCGGTCGATCTCGGCGCGGGTCGGTATGTCGGTCGGCAGAATCACCTGTCACCTACCGTCCCTGGGGACCATACGTGACTCAGGTGCGTGGCGCGGTTCCCAGGTAGGTGGCCCGGGGTCGGAAACGCAAACGGTGCGGATACTCCTCGAGGGCGTGGGCGATGAGGCCCACGATCCGGGCGACGGTGAAGATCGTCGCGGGCGCGTCGACGCGCAGGTCCATCGCGTAGCTGAGTGCCGCGAGCGCGAAGTCCGCGTTGGGCGCGGACAGCCCCAGCGCGCGGCCGGCGTCGGTGAGCGCCTGGACAGATCGTGCCCGAACGGGGTCGACCGCGACCAGTGGGATGCGCTCGAGCAGATGGTCCGCGCGGGGGTCGCGGTCACGGTAGACGCTGTGGCCAAAGCCGGGCACCGGGCCGCTGGCGAGCACCCGCTCGAGAGCTCCGAACGCGGCCTCGGGCGAGTCGAGTTCGATGAAAAGTCTGCCGATCACAAACGACGCACGGCCGTGAAGAACGCCGCCGAGCGGACCCAGCCCCGCGAGCACTACCCGGTAGGGATCCGCCCACGCGGAGGCAGCGACTCGCGCGGCGAGTGCCGAAGCCGACAGCTCATGGTCGGCCATCACGACCAGGGCTGCGTTGATCGCCGCTACCCGATGCGCCGCCGGCTTGCGGTCACCCTGTGAAAGCACCTGCCACAGACGCTCGGCGGTGGTGGTGGGTGCGTCCACGTCGGCTCCGAGCATCGCCACGGCGCCGGCGCACAACCGGCGGGTGGTGGCGAGGACCGTCGCGGGCCGGCGATCGGTCGCTGTACAGTCAGCGGCGCCCAGCGTGGCGATCGCGACCGGGATCAGATTCGTCGCGACCGCGTCGGCTGGCAAGTTCGCCCGGACGTCGGCGAGCAGCTCGCGGTCAGGCCCCTCGAGCCGCCAGGGCGCGCCCGGGCTCCCGTCCCAGAGCAGCCCGGCGACCTCCTCGAAGCTGCGGTGCCGCGCCAAGGAGACGACGTCGTGCCCGCGGTAGAACAGCCTGCCCTTGGGATCGAGCGCGGTCAGCTCGGTTCGAACCGCGACCTCGATGGCGCCGGAGCGGTTCGGATGGCGGGCCCCGTCCGCCAGCGCGTCTACCGCCGCCAGGTCGAACAACGAGCGACCGTGTGTGCTCTCCGGAGCGCGCGCGAGCAGCCCTCGGCTCACGTATGCATAGACGGTCTCCCGTTTGACGCCAAGCCGTCGCGCCACCTCAGCGGTCGTCAAGAGCTCGCCCATGTTGACGCGATCAATATTGAGGCATCGCGACTGGGCATGGACGATCACGCCGACGGCAACTCAAACCGCGAACGGAGGGCCCAGTGGCCTATCGAACCCTCGACGCCGAAGACGCGTTCTGGCGTCCCTCGAACCAAATGGCCGTGCTGAACACCGACCTAGCCAAACAGCTCCAGGCCAGCACCCTCGGCGCGCGGCTGTGGCGGCTGGCTCCCGGCCAGGCGTCGACGCGGCACCGCCACCGCAGCACCCACGAGCTGTATCTGCTGCTCGAAGGCACAGGTCGGATCCGGGTTGACCAGGACCTTCACACGGTTCAGCCACTCAGCAGCGTGTTGGTCGAGCCGGAGCACGTGCGACAGGTGTTCAACGACACCGAGGCCGATCAACTCTGGCTGGTCGTGGGTGCCCCGCCCGAGCCAGCCAACACACTCGAGATGACCGACGAGACGCTGGCCTGGATCTACCCGGACGGGCCGACTGCGCTGCCGCCGGAGCTCGGCGGCGACTAGTAGCCATCGGGTGCGAGAGTGTCCGCGGATGCAGCCAGGTCGTCGGCCCGCTGATGGCCGCCGAGGAGGCCTGACCGCTACGACCAGGCGCCCGAGGCCGACGCCTCGGGCGCCTTCGGAGATCGAGCGCCGTGCCTGGCGTCTATTTCGACGTGCCGTGCGCCGCGGCCGCCAACCCGCGCTTCGTGTTACCGAGCGCCTGTTGGACCGCCTGGAGCTGGCTCGGGGTGAACCCGGCGGACGTAAGCGAATCCGTGTCGACACGGCCGGCCGCGATCTCGCCATCGACGACCTGGCCCTCCGCGGCGGTGATGGTGCCGTTGACGACCAGCCGCTGGATGTCGTCCAGGAACGGCTGGGGGTTGGCCTTCGGCTCGGGCGCGCCGGTCTTGTCCTGGACCGTCGGCGCCGCCCCGTTCGCTGCGTCGCCCTTCGCGAGCAGCGCGTGGCGGGTCGCGTGGGACGCCTTCACGGACGGCTTCGCGGCCAGCGCGGACGTTCCGACAATCGCCCCGACTGCCAGGAGTGCGGCGAGCGCGCCGGTCGCCGTGTACCGGAGCCGTGCCGACCTGGGCGGTTGATCGTTCACCTGGATCTCCTTTCGATGTGGCCGCCGAGGCGGCGTCGCTTGAGCAAGGTGAGGATCGGGCGGAAACCTGAGATCGACCTGAAGCGCAGCGGTTCTTCAGCCGATCTTCAGGATCCGTCGGGGAAAATCGCTCACGCGATGGACGAGCCGATCGGCCGGGTGGTGGTGATCGAAGACGAGCAGGCGGTACGCGATGCGGTCCTCGCCGCCCTCCGATCGGAGCGCTTCAGCGCCACAGCGTTTGCGGATCTTCCCCGGCCCGACGACGTGCTGGCCGTCGCACCCGATCTGGCCATCCTCGATGTACTTCTACCGAGCGGCAACGGCTTCGACCTGGCTCGGCGGCTGCGCGCGGAGCGTGAGCTGCCGATCATCTTCCTCACCGCCCGGGACGCCGTCGCCGACCGGGTCGCTGGGCTGGAGCTCGGCGCCGACGATTACCTGATCAAGCCATTTGCGCTCGAGGAGTTGATGGCCCGGGTCCGGGCTGTGCTGCGCCGGCGCGGGGCAATCCCGCAGGTGCTGGAGGTCGAGCGGTTGCTGGTCGACGAGGAACACGGGTTCGCCGCCCGCGCCGGCCGGGACCTCGCTCTGACCTCGACCGAGCTTCGGCTGCTCGCGTTTCTCATGCGCCACCGCGGTCAGGCCCTATCCAAGGACCAGCTTCTGACCCAGGTATGGGGCTATGACGCTTATGACCCGAACCTGGTCGAGGTGCACGTCAGCGCGCTGCGGCGAAAGCTCGAGGCCGCGGGGCCTCGCCTGATCCATACGGTCCGCGGCATCGGCTACCGGTTCTCACCGTGAGCGGGCATCGACCCGCCCGCAGGCGCCTGATTACCGCCTCGATACTCGCGATTATCGGCGTGCTCGCAGCCTTCGTCGTGGTGATCACCGTGCGGTACCGCGATGGGCTCGAGCAACGTCTTCGCGCCGATCTCGCATCCGGAGCAACCGCGCTGCGAGCGGCAGGCACGTCCGAGGCGCTGAAGCCGGTGCTCGGCTCACTTGCCGCCGAGGGCATCTCGGTGGATCTGGCCGGGATAACCGCGCCCGGTGGGACCCTTCCGGTCACTCCGGGCGAAGCCATCCTGACCGTGCACGAGCGCATCCCAGTCGACGGCAACGACGTGCTCGCGACCCTGACCGGCAGTCGAGCAGGCATCGACCGTCAGGTCCGGAGTCTCGAGCTCGCCGAGGCGATCGGGGGCGTGATCGCGCTGGCCCTCCTGGCCGCGCTCGCGCGGGCGCTCGTCCTCTTGGACCGCGCCGCCGCGGACGCGCGAGCATCTGAGGCGGCGATGCGAAGGTTCCTGGCCGACGCATCCCACGAGCTCCGCACGCCGGTCGCCGCGCTGCAGGCGACCGCCGAGCGGTTGTTGCGAGATCAGCCGGATCGCCCGGCACGCGACGCGATCGAAGCCGCGCTCGCGCGTGACAGCGGTCGCCTCGGGCAGCTGATCGACGACCTCTTGAACCTCGCGAGGCTCGACGCCCGCGAGCGACTGCGCCGAGAACCGGTTGACCTCGCCGACGTGGCCTCGGCTGCGGTGGCCGCCGCCCGGACGAACGGCTCGGCCGCTCGCGTCGAGCTGCTTGCCCCGGGTCCGGTCCCGGCCACCGGTGATCGCGACGCACTGCTTCGCGCCGTCCGCAACCTGCTCGAGAACGCGTTCGCGGTGGCTGGCACCGTCATGGTCGAAGCCACGCAGACCGCGAACGGGCCAATCATGTCGGTGTCCGACGACGGGCCCGGGATCCCCGCTGAGGAGCGCGAGCGGATCTTCGAACCGTTCATCCGGCTACCCCGGAGCCCCGGTGGTGGCACCGGCCTAGGTCTGGCGATCGTCCGGCGGACGATCGAGTCGCACGGAGGGACGATCACCTGTGACTCGTCCCCGGCCGGCGGGGCTCGATTCACCCTACGCCTGCCGGCGGAGCGCACTGGCGCTCCGCGGGGGTAAGTCCCAAATGGGCTGATGCACACGGTGTTGGGTCACGGTCCCGGGCGGCGAAGGCGTCGTTCGTCGCGAGGACGGGGAGGTCGTTCTCACCCACGACCTCGGTGATCAACTCGGGCAGAGGTTGCGCCGGGAGGACCGCTACCGGCCCGTGAAGACCTGGCTGCGGCGAGCGCTGGCTGGTCGGCGGCCTGCTGCCGCCGGGGGCCGTGAGCGCCGAGATAGTCGATGACCGGGGTGCGCGGATCCGCGCCACGGTCGGTGAAGGCGCGTATGCCGCGATCATCGCGCAACCCCTCGACGGCGATGATCGTGGTCTGCCGCCGGTGCGGTCATGAGGAACGGGCGGGCGGGCTGATACGGATGTCATCCCCGGATGACGAGGACGAGGATGCGCGCGCGGCACGGATCGCGCGGGCTCGAGCCGAACATCGGGTCCAGCAGTGGTATCGCAACAAGATGACCCTGCTCGGGCACACACTCCCGATCTATGCTGCCGAGGGACGCCGCGATCACCCTGTGGTTCCGCGGGACCGATCGTCGCCGCCGCGCCGCGGCGTTCGCCGCTGCTCAGTCCGAGACCAAGATCGCGATCGACGGCACCCCGGATCCGTTCCTGATGCTCTCGACGCCCGGCGGTCGGTGTGTCGCGGTGCGCCGGCATCTCGACCTCACGGTGTCGATCGCCGCCCGGGATCTCGACCCGGCAACCCTCACGATCGAGCCGATGGCTGACCCGGCCGCCTGCCTCCTCGGCCCGGAGCCTGACGCGACAGGAGCCTAGTGACCATTAGCCCCTGGCGGCGGGTTCGAGATTTCCTGGTTGATCAGTTGTCCGAGGATCTGCTGGCCTTGAGCGGTCGGGTGGTAGGCACCCGGATTGATGCCGATCACCGTGCTGCCGCTGACGTGGGCGGTGGGTGCCTGCAGGCACGAGTTCGCCTCGGTCATCTCGCAGCCCGCGAACGCGTTGTAGGCATTCACGCACTCCGCGCCGACGTTCGCCGATTGCACCGCCGAGCAGACCGTGCTGTCGAGCTTGGCCGCCTCGTCGTTGAGGAAGCGCTGATCGCCCGGTGACAGGCACAGGTGATAGCTGGCGACCGACACGCCGAGGGTCAGGCACGCCCCGGTCTGCGTGGGGTTCTCGGGGAAGGGGCGCGGATAGGTGAGGATGATGATCCGCGCGTGTGGCGCGCGCGCCCGGATCGCCTGCAGGTCGGCGATCAACCGTGGCGTCATGCCGTTGATCTCGCCGTCGATCGTGGATTGCTGACCGGTGCAGCCGGCCTCGTGCGCGCCGCCCGGACGCTCGGCCATGTAACAGTTCTTCAGGTCATCGGCGAAGCCGGCGTCGTTTCCTCCGATGGTCATGGTCACGAGGCTGGTGTTCGCATTGACTCGGTTCACCTGGCAGCCCTCGCCGTAGGAGCCCGAGGCGTGCCCCTGAGTGCAGTTGGGATCGCCCGGGCCGTCGTAAATGTCCCGCGTGATCGAGCCGCTGCATGCCCACGTTTGCTTGCCGCCGTTGAAGCCATACGCGCCCGACACGGTCGAGTTGTACGCCGAGCCTGAGCGGTCGCAGCCGTCGATGACCTTCGGGTCCTTGTGATAGATGCAGTGACCCAACACCGAGACCCGGCACTGGCTCTGGTCGACGTGGCTGCCGGGCTCGTAGTTCCCGAGTCCTTCGCCGGCCGAATAGGAGTCGCCGAGCGACACGTACGTACCCCAGGTTGCGCGGGTGACCGGATTTGACGCGTTCCACGGCGAGTTCGGATCCGACGTCCCGTGAGCCTGGCGCTGCGCGCAGGTGACCGAGCCTCCGAGGATCTTGGTGACGTTGCACCCGACCGCGTTGGCAACCGAGGCGAGGGCGCCCGAGGTGACGAGCGCGCCGAGCACGAGGACGCTGAGGATGAGCAGGCCGCCCCACTCCAACGTGGCCTGTCCTCGCTCGGATGTAAGCCTTGAACCCACGGGCGGTATTCGACCGCTCCGGCGGCGAGTCGCCAAGAGCCGCGGAACTCAACTTGCGTCCGGGCGGGGGCCCAGATGCCGAGGGCCAGAGGACCCACGCGTTTACGCGCCCCCGTGCCGTGATGCTCAGAGAAGTTCGGCTTCGGTGGGCTCGGTCGGCTCCAGGTTGATGACCTCGAAGCCGAAGCGCTCGGCCAGTCGCTGGGCCACCAGCGAGCGATGGCACGCCTGGGCTGTGGCCTCCACGCACATGAGGGCTCCGATCCCGTGCACGGGCAACCGGTCGACCAGCGGCTCGAGCGGCACGAGGTCGAGAATCTCCTCGGTGTACGTGCGGATGTACTCGGGTGCCAGATGCACCCGCGAACGCTTGCCGACGCCTTGCCGGTCGTCCTCGCGGTACTGGAGGTGGCGGAGCTCGGTGTCCGGCGCCAGCTCCGGGTGGTACTCGTAGCCGATTTGAGCCTTGTCGAGGAGAGCCTGGAGGCGGCGGGCGTTGGCCCACGCGTACTGCGAGCCCCGCACGCCCCGCCGCTGGCGGATGTCCACGAGCTGGGTGACCCTCGCGCCGTCGAGGGCGCGGACGAAGGTGGCGGCGTCGAACTCGTACACGCCGATCGTGGCAATCGTGGGCACGCGGTCCTAC
Organism: uncultured Solirubrobacterales bacterium; assembly: GCA_963834675.1. Lineage (GTDB taxonomy): Bacteria > Actinomycetota > Thermoleophilia > Solirubrobacterales > Solirubrobacteraceae > Palsa-465. The sequence goes on along the minus strand of CAWICS010000001.1, from coordinate 642,695 downwards.
GTTAGTACCCATGTAACGAACCGCGCCGTTCTTCGTCCCTGGGCCAGACCAAACCGAGAGGACGGTGAAAGGATGAGATGGCCATGAATGCGAACGCGCTCGCCGGCGCGCGTCCGATGCAAGTCCGACCGGGCGATCCGGATGCCGAGCTCGTGGCCGCGGCGCGTACCGACCCGCGTGATTTTCTCGCGCTGTACGACCGCTACTTCGACCGCGTGCTCGGCTACGTGCGCCTGCGCATCCGGGATTCGGCAACCTGCGAGGACGTCACGAGCCGCGTGTTCACCACCGCGCTCGAGCAGATCGGTCGATTTCGCGGCGAGGGCAGCTTCGCCGGCTGGTTGTTCCAGATCGCCCGCAACGCGGTGCGCGACGTTCAGCGTCAACGCACCGCAGGCCCGTTCGCAGAGGCCATGGACCAGCCGACCGCGGAGCCGACGCCCGAGGAGCGCGCACTCGAACTCGAGCGAGCCCGGGAGCTCCATACGCTGATCCGGCGGTTGCGGCCCGAGCAACAGCACCTGCTCGCGCTCCGCTACGGCGCCGGTCTCCCCTACGAGGAGATCGGGGCCATCCTCGGCAGCGCCCCTGCGACGGTGCGCGTCCGCATGCACAGGATCCTCGAAGACCTACGACTGAGGTACTCCCATGACGATGCATGACGATTCCAACCTCGAGCTGCTCGAACGCGACCTGACCGCATTGGCCGCTCGGCGCGCAGGCGACGAGGACCTGCGCCTCGCACTCCGTGACGAGCTCGCGGCCACCCTGCCCAGCCGGGCCGCCCGCCGCCGGTCGATCCGCTCGATCCGGTATCCGCTCGGGGCGGCCGCGGTTCTGGCTGCCGCGGCCGCGGTCGCAGTGGTCACGCTGGTGGGAACGGGCGGATCGGACGGGCCGGCGGTCGCCAACGCGGCTATCGTCCATCACGCGCTTGACGCGGTCACGCCGCCGGCCAACTCGATCTTGCACACCGAGGTCGTCGGGGTCCAGAACGGAACCACCGTGGTCGGAGAGACCTGGCAGGAGACGAGCCCGCCCTACGCCAGCCGCGGCCTGAAAGGCGCGTCGGGACACCAGGGTGAGTTTTCCGACAACGGCACGATCTCGTTCGAGTACGACCCCGTGACGAACACGATCTCTGCGCAGCCCGACTCCTCGCGCCCGACGTTCGCCGACCCAGCGTCCCAAGTGCGCCAGGAGCTGGCCAGCGGGCGGGCCGTGGAGACCGGGACGGTCACGATCGGCGGGACCTTGCTCTACAAGATCGACCTCCCGGAAGGGCTCGTCGGATACTTCGACATGCGCGACTACCGCCCGCGTTATCTCGACGATCCGCAGAACGACGGCAGCGTGATCCGGCTGAGGGTCGCCGCCTACGAATACCTGGCGATGACGCCCGCGAACCGGGCCCTGCTCAACGTCACCGCGCAACATCCGAGCGCGCGGATCGTCACCGGCGCCCACAGCGCTACAGCCGGCAAGTAGCCGGCGCTGTCACATCTGCCGAGCGTCGCGGGTCATGTCCGTAGATCGCTCCCACCGACGATGTGACAGGAGGCTGTCCGATGGCACGAATCCAAGGGGTATCGCGAGAGGACGCCCGGCCCGTGGTCAAGCTGGTCTACCGCTTCATGCGCCGGGGCATGAAGCGTATGACCGGGCGGTCGCCCGCGCGCGGCAGCGGTATCGAGCCGGTCGAGGTCTGGGCCCATCAGCCGAAGATGATGAGCGGCATGGGCAAGTTCCAGCAGGCGGTGAGGAAGGGCCATTCCGTCGACGAGCGGCTCAAGTACCTCGTCGAGCTGAAGGGAGCCCAGATGATCGGGTGTGAGTACTGCGTCGATCTCGGCTCCCAGATATGCCGTAACTCGGGTTTCTCTGACGACGAGCTTCTGGCCCTGCCGCGCTACCGCGGCAGTGACCTGTTCACCGAGCGGGAGAAGCTGGCGCTCGACTACACGGTGGCGGTGATGCGCACGCCGGTCGTAGTCACCGACGAGCTGTTCGCGCGGGTGAGGGAGCACTTCAGCGACGAACAGCTCGTGGAGATCACGGCGCTGTTGACGCTGGTCAACCTTGATCGGTTCAACGCCGCGTTCGGGATAGGTTCGGCCGGGTTCTCCGAAGGGATGGTGTGCGTCCTGCCGGATCGGCCCGCGGCCGGCCCGGCCGCGGCTCAACCCTCCAGTAGCCGCTCGAGCTGATCGAGGCAGCCGCGCCAGCCCTCTTCCTGGGACTCGCGGCGCTCGTCGGTCGAGATGTCGCGGTTGGTGAGGACGACAGTGGTCTTCCCCCCGGACTCCGAGAAGGACAGCTCGAGCAGCTGCTGGTTGGCGGGAGCTTCATCGAAGGTCCAGGTCAGGACCAGCCTGTGCGGCCGGTCGATCACCGTGTACTCACCCACCGCCCCCGCCTCACGGCCGTCGGGACGGCGCATGAGGATCCGCACGGCTCCACCAACCCTGAGATCGACCTCGGCGACCGGCGTCTCCCAGTCGGCGCCGCAGTGAAACCACCGCCGCATGACCTCGGGGCTGCTCCATGCGTCGAACACCTCCTCGGCCGACGCCGCGAAGCTGCGCTCGATCTGGAGCACGCGGCCGGATGAGCTGGTCATTCGCGGGCCCTTCTTTCCTCGAGGTACTCGCCGACGACGTCGAACAGACGCTCCCAGCGCTCCCGTTGGCTCTCGATCCAGCCCGAAGCCTCGGCCAGCGCCTCCGGCTGTAAGGCAAGGCGGTGGGTCCTCCCGTCGATCACCCGGCTGACCACGCCCGCCTCCTCGAGCATCTTCAGGTGGCGCGAAATGGTCGGCTTGGACACGCCGAAGTCGCGGCTCACCTCACCGACGGTGGCCATTCCGCCGCTCAGCCGCTCCACGATGTCCCGGCGCAGGGGGTGCGCGAGCGCCTTGAACGTATCGTTAGCCATTTTGCTAACTATATAGTCACGGAAAGCGACCAGCGAGCGGAGGAGGAACGCAACCATGACCGAGCACCGGATCGGCACGCAGGAGGAATGGCAGGCCGAGCGCGACCAGCTGCTCGTGGAGGAGAAAGAGCTCACTCGCCGCGGCGACGAGCTGACCCGCAGGCGCCGGGAGCTGCCCTGGGTGCGGGTCGAGAAGGACTACCGATTCGAGAGCGAGGACGGCACGAAGACGCTCGCCGAGCTGTTCGACGGCCGCTCGCAGCTGCTCATCTACCACTTCATGTTCGGCCCCTCCTACACGGGAGGCTGTCCGGTCTGCTCCTCGATCGCCGACACGCTCGCTCCCCAGGTTCCGCACCTGAAGGCCCGCGACACCGCGCTTCTGCTGAACTCGCGCGCCCCGCTCGACAAGCTCCTCGCCTATCGCGAGCGCATGGGCTGGGACATCCCCTGGGTCTCGAGCGGGGATAGCGACTTCAATCGCGATCTCGGCTTTCAGTACACCCGCGAGGAGCTGAGGCCGTTCCTCGAGGGCGAGATCCCGCTCACCGTCGAGCAGAACGCGGAGATGTGCGGGACGGATGCCGGCGGCTACGTGGCCGAGGGTCCGGGCCTGAGCGCCTACGTCCTGTCGGACGGGACCGTGTACCGGACATATGTGACCACGTCCCGCGGCCTCGAGGCGGTCGCGATGGCTTACTACCCGCTGCTCGACCGGACGGCCAAGGGGCGCGACGAAAGCGCTACCGAGCCGATGTGGGTGCGCCGCCACGATGAGTACGGGGGGTGACCGGCTCAGCGTCAGTTCGCGCCATGCGAACCGACGACGTCGAAGCGGCCGCCGGCGTGGCGGCCGCCGCATTCTCGAAAGACCTGAGCGATCCGATCGCGGCGCGCAGCTGGCGCGAACGGATCGCGTATCCGAGGCAGACCGACCCCGCCGGGGCGTTCGTGGCCGAGCTCGACGGGCGGGTGATCGGGGTCGCCGAGGCGATCGTCCGTGAGCGGCTGTGGTGCCTGTCGATGCTGGCCGTCGAGCCGGGAATCCAGAGCGCCGGCGCGGGGCGTGCGTTAATGGACCGCGCGGCGGGATACGGTCGAGCCGAGGACCCCGGGCTGATCGTCAGCTCGAACGATCCGCGCGCGCTGCGGCTCTACGCCGACCGTGGGTTCGCCATGCATCCGACGTTCGAGGCGAGCGGGGTCGTCGACCGGCGCCGGTTGCCCGCGCCGGAGGCTTCGGTGCATGAGGACGACGGGGACGACCTCGAGGCGGTGGCCGGGCTCACGCGTGAGATACGCGGTGCGCCGTACACCGACGAGTTGCGCTTCGCCTTCCGGCAGGGCGGCCGGCTGCTGCGCATTGCCGACCGGGGGTTCGCCGCGGTCAACGCCGAGGGGCTGCTGTGGGCACTGGTAGCGCGCGATGAGGAGGCGGCAAGCAACTTGCTCTGGAGCGCGCTGGCGCTGACCGACGGGCCGGCCCGGGTGCGATGGATCACCGGCGCCCAACAGTGGGCGATCGACGTCACGGCCCGAGCTGGGCTCCAGCTCAGTGCGTACGGCGCCCTGTGTGTTCGCGGCGCGCCGGGGCCGCTGGCGCCGTTCCTGCCGAACAACTCCTTCGCTTAGGCCGGCGGATCGATACCGAGTTCGGCGATCAGCGTGCTCCCGCGCGCTCCGTTCTCTCCGATCCGTTCCGGGACTGTGGCGCCCGCGGCGAGGAGTATCCGCACGATCTCGGCGTAGGGCTGCTTTGGGATCTCGTCGACGGTCTGCATCGTGGGACCGCCTTCGGGGTCGTGGCAGTGACGCGAGCCGTGTAGCGCGGCGCCCATCGCGCCGCCACCGTTGCGGAACGAGAGCGCGGCGCCCCGATCGATGAGCTCGCGGGTCATCTCCACGCGCCCGCGCCAGCAGGCGTGGCCAAGCGGGATGTCCTCGGCGTCCGGATCGCCGTCGACTCGGGCGCCGGCGTCGAGCAGCCGCCGCATTGCGTCGAGGTGGCCGCCCTGGATGGCCATGCTCAGCATCTCGTCGAGTAGGGACGGTTTGACTCCGCGCGGCGCCGCGCCCGCCGCGCCCAACAGGTAGCGCCCGAGCGCCCGGTCCTCCCCGGTCACCGCGGTCTCCTCAGCGCCGCGCTCGCGCAGCAGGTCGGCCACGCGGTCCTCGCCCCACCGGACTGCAATCCGCAGGGCGGTGAACCCCCGCTCGTCGGGCCCGTCGACTGGTGCTCCGGCGTCCAGCAGGGCGGCGATCGTCCGCGGCGGGCGCCGGCGCCAGACCGCCTGGTGAAGGAGACCGGCGTCGGCGCGCGCGCCGTGCGCGCAGAACATCTCGACCATTTCCGGGTTGGGAAAGTTGAGCGCCCGCCCGAGGTCGTAGTCGACGAAGTCCTGCATTGCGCCTGCCTCGATCACCAGCCTCGCGCACGTCGGGTCGGCGAACTCGCACGCGTGGTACAGGATCTCGTTGCCGCCGTAGCCCTCGCGGTCATCGGTCGGGTCGGCACCCGCCTCGAGCAACACCCGCGTCAGCTCGGGATCGCCGGCGATCCCGGCCGCTCCGTACAGCGCGACCTGGAGCCACTGGTCGTCGCTGACGAACCAGGCGTTCGGATCCGCGCCGGCGGCGAGCAGGCGGCGAACCACCTCGCGGATCCCCGGGGCACGATCGGGGTCGCCGCGCAGCAGTCGCGAGAAACAGGCGTACACGATCGGCGCCCAGCGATTCGGGCCGGTCGGCTCGTGGACCGCCGCCGGCCTGGCCGCCAGCCGCCGCGAGACCTCGTCCGCCTCGCCGGTCGCACAGGCACAGGCCAGGTCGTGGCGGGCCAGCGCCGGGTCGGCGGCGAGCAGCGTCCGGGCGCGGCGGACGTCGGCCGAGGTGGCCGAGGCGATCAAGGCCGCGGCGCGCTCGGAGACGTCTAGGGTGCGCGCCTCGACGTGGAACTTCAGTCGCGGCCACGAGCGAAAGCCGTGCTCGCGGGCTAGGGCGAGCTGGGCGAGGGCGAGCGAGGGGAACTCACCCGCCTTGCGGCGGCGCTTGGCCTCGTCGCGCAGGTGGCGCAGGTCCGGACGGGGCGGGAGAGAACGCGGCTCGGACATGTCAGCTCCTTTCGGTCTCCGACGGGTCCGCACGCCGGGCCGAAAGTCACGTCCGACACCAGTCACGGCGATCAGGAGTCACAGGTGGGCCTGGGGCCCTTTCCGCGGACCGGATGCGTCCTGCACGCCGTCCTGAAGATACCCCACGCCAAGGTTCCGCACGACCCGCTTCCCCCTATGCTCGCTGGCACCATGACCGGGGAGCGCCAGCACTACCAGGTGACCTTTGCGTTGCTGGCGATGGCCGCTGTGTCCTACGCGCTGCTGCAGTCGTTGGTGGCGCCGGCGCTGCCCGCCATCCAGCACTCCCTGCACACCACGGTCAACTCGGCCAGTTGGGTGCTGACCGCGTACCTGCTCAGTGCCTCGGTCGCCACGCCGTTGATCGGACGACTCGGCGACATGTACGGCAAGGAGCGGCTGCTTGTCGCCGTGCTCGTGCTGCTGTGCGTGGCGACAATCGTCTCGGCCCTGGCCACCTCGCTGATCGTGATGCTGATCGGGCGCGTGGTCCAGGGCGCCGCCGGCGGCGTCTTCCCGCTTGCCTTCGGGATCATCCGCGACGAGTTCCCGCGTGAGCGGGTGGCCGGCGCGGTCGGCGTGATGTCGGCGCTGGCCGGCGTGGGCGGTGGAGCCGGGGTCGTCCTGGCCGGACCGATCGTCCAGAACCTCTCGATCCACTGGCTGTTCTGGCTGCCGCTGGTCGTGCTGGTTCCGGCGACGTTCGCCATCCACCGCTTCGTGCCGGAGTCGCCGGTGCGCGTGCCGGGCCGCGTGAACTGGACCGGAGCGGCGTTGATGTCCGCCGGCCTGTCTGCGGTGCTCCTCGCGGTCAGCGAGTCGCCCGTGTGGCACTGGCTGTCGGCCAGGACGCTGCTCGTCCTCGCCGCCGGCCTCGTGCTGCTGGTGGTTTGGGTTCGCAACGAGGCGCGCAGCGACCACCCGCTGGTCGACATGCGGATGATGCGGATCCGCGGGGTGTGGACCACGAACGCGGTCGCCGCCCTGCTCGGGTTCGGGATGTACGCGTCCTTCATCCTGCTGCCCGAGTTCGTGGAGACGCCGGTGCGAGTCGGCTACGGCTTCGGCTCCTCGGTCACCGGAGCCGGCCTGTTCCTGGCGCCCTCGACGGTGGCGATGCTGATCGCCGGCGCCCAGACCGGAAGGCTCGAGAAGCGCTTCGGTTCGAAGCCGCCCCTGCTCGCGGGCGCCGCGTTCACCACCGCCGCCTACGCACTGCTGGCTGTCGCTCGCACCGAGCACTGGGAGATCTACCTCGCGGCAACCCTTCTCGGGACCGGGATCGGACTCGCCTTCGCCGCGATGGTCAACCTGATCATCGAGAACGTCGACCCGACCCAGACCGGCGTGGCCACCGGCATGAACACGGTCACCCGCACGGTGGGCGGCGCCTTCGGCGGCGCGATCACGGCGTCGATCCTGGCCGGCAGCGTCGGGATCGCCGGGTACCCGTCGTCGCACGGTTTCACGATCGCGTTCGCGTCGTGTGCGGTTGCGCTGGCGTTCGGGGTCCTGGTCGGGCTGGCGATCCCGCCGAGACGTCCGGAGGACGCGTTCGCGGCCGAGGAGGAGGCGGGCGAGATCCTGACGCTGGCCCGGTGACGCGCGAGCGCCTGCTGGTCAACTTCTTCTATGCCCCTCCGGTCGGGCACGCGGTCGAGGCGCTCCACTACTGCCTAGGCCATCACGCGGCCGCGCCCGAACGCGCGGTCTCGGTGGCGTTGAACGCGGCGAGCGCCCGCGAGCTGGCCGGGTACTGCCCGTTCGTCGAGTCGGCATATGCGATCGAGCATGGGTTTGTCGAGCGCGGCACGAATTCGGCACGGGCGCTGGCGGGTGTCCCCAGGGAGTGGGACTGGGTGGTGGACGACTTCCGGCGCCGACAGGACTTCCAGCTGCGCGCCTTCCCCGGGATGAGGGACTATTACGAGGCGAGCGACCGTCACCTGAGCGCGGCGCGCGGACGGACCGTGGCCGGCGACTCGGCGGTCGGCTACGTGCCGAGATGCCGGTTGCGACTGGAGCTCCCGGCCGAGGCGCGGCGTAGCGCACAGCGCCGCGTGCGCGAGGACAATCCTTGTATCGCCGTCATGCCGGCCGGTTCGGGCCCGCGCCCGCTGTATCCCTCGGTCGATTCGTGGCGGCTGATCCTCGACGCGATGGCCGAGCGGCTCCCGGGGGTCCGCTTGGCTTTGATCGGCAAGCTCCGGCGCGACGGGCGCACGACGAGCACGCTTTCAACCCACGAGGTATCCGCGCTGCTCGCGCACCGGACGCGGCCGATCGACTGCTTCGATCTGAAGCTGACCGAGCAGCTGGCGATCGTCGAGGCGTGCGATGTGTTCCTCTCCCCGCACACCGGGTTCGGCATGGCCGCCGTGGCCGTCGGCACGCCCTGGTTGACCATCTCGGGCGGGAGGTGGTTCGAGTATTACTTCAACCACGTCCCGTTCCGCTCGATCATCCCCGACACCGAGCGCTATCCGGCGTTCACCCAGTTCGAGGAACCGCCTCTGGTCCCCGACGGCGACGACGGTCCCCGCACGCCGAGCATGACCTTCGCGCGAATCCAAGATGACCTCGAGCCCATTGCGACCGCCGCCGCGGAATTGACCGACGGATCACTCGCCTACGAGCGCGCGCTCGCCGAGTACTTCCCTGCGCTGCTCGCGGCCTACCAGGGCGACGGGAGCCGGATCTGGTCGATCGACGGGGTGCACTTCGACTACGTGTCGGCGGCCAGGAAGTGAGCGAGCGCCTCGACCGGGTAGTGCTTGGCCGCCTCGGCCAGGATGTAGAAGGTGTCGGGCGGCACGATTGCCTGTAGCCAGTCGCGATGCGGCCAGCTGCCGTCGTCCTGCTGCTGATCGAGCAGGTAGGAGATCCCGCGCACGACCGGCGCTGACGCCGCCTCGCCGGCATCGATTAGCCCCGTCAGCACAAGTCCGGTGAGCGGCGGCATGCTGGGTCCGCGGCCGGCCAGGCTCGGGTCTGTGTAGGACTCGGGGAGCTCGCCCCAGCCGCCATCGGCGTTCTGTCGCTCGGTCAGGAAGGCGATCGCCCGTCGCACCCACGGCTCGGAAAGATCGGCCCCAACCCGAGCGAGTCCCTGGATTACGCAGGCCGTCGAGGCCAGGTAGTTGACGGTCCAGCGGCCCCAGAATCCGCCGTGCTCGAGCTGCTGGGCACGCAGGAACTCGATCGCCCGCTGCACGGCCGGCGACTCGGTGCTCAGGCCAATGCGGCCGAGGCCGTCGAGTACGCGACCGCTCAGGTCCTCGGTGGATGGGTCCCCGAGCTCGCGGGGAGGATCGAACAGCGTGCGCAGCGCGGCCGCCGGGTCGTCGAGCGAGACCTCCACGGGACGCGTGAACAGCGGTCCCGGGCGCTTGGCCGGCAGGCCGTGGACGAACGCCGACCACCCCCCGTCGGGGTTCTGCATGCCGAGCAGCCAGTCACGGCCGAGGTCTCGGGATGCGCTGACGCGTTCGGTGAGCACCGCGTCGAGCGCGCCGCCGGCCAGGAAGCTGCCGAACGCGGTCAGGACCGTCCCGGTGTCGTCGTTGTCGACCATCGTCTCGTTGCCGGGCTGGAACGCCCAGCCGCCGATGCGCGGCGCTCCCGGGTTGCGGTTGTCGACCTCGGGCTGCTCGATGTGCGATTGGCACGCGATCAGCCAGTCGAGCGCGCGGACGATGCGGGGGTCGTCCGGCGATTCGCCGGCGGCGATCAGTGCGCGGACGTTCGCCGCCGTGCACCACACAGGGCTTCCGAACGCGTCGAGGTGCAGGCCGTCGTCGTCGCGCACGCACTGGGCATCGAGCCACGCCACCGTGCGTACGACCATCGGGTGGTCGCGGTGGAGCCCCGCAGCCGTCAGGGCCGGCAACATGAGCGCGGTCTGGACCGTGTTGGCATTCCAACTGCCGTCGCGATTCTGGAAGGTGCTCAGCAGGGTCAGTGTGCGCGCGGCGAACCGGCGCGCGACAGGATTCGGCGGCGGTCCGTCGGTGCCCCAGTCGCCGCGCAGGCGATGGGCGATCAGTGTCAGCGCGCCGCTCACCATCAGGATGCCCGAGTGAAAGCGCCGCTCCATGAACCCCACGAGCGGCGGGAAGAGTGCCGGGAGCATCGGTGGGCAAGGCAACTCGGTGGGATCCAGGAGGCCGGCCAGCGCAACGTACACGACCGCCGGATCGCCGCGCGCGAACGCCTGGGTTACGGCCGCGATTCCGCCGCGGGCGTCGACGTACGCCCGGGCGGCGGCGATTTCGTCGACGCTGTCCTGCGGCGCGCACACGTGGAGCGCCGCCCACGCCGACGCGGTCGTGCCCAGGTCGCCCTCGGTCGCGGTGGGGTGGGAGCGGTAGGAGCCGTCGGGGCCCTGACGGGCGCGCAGCCAGCGAGCACCCGCGCTCGCGTCCTCGGGCGACAGCGCTCCGACGTAGCGCAACGCGACAAGCACCTGCGCGGTCGGCGCGACACCCATGTCGCATGGCGACTCCCAGGAGCCGTCGGGTCGCTGGGCCCGCCACAGAACTTCGCGCGCGCGGTCGAGAGCGTCGCGCACGGCGCCGCGATCGACCTCCGCGTGTCCCGCGATCGTCACGCCGGCTGGGCCTGCGCGAACTGGATCAGCTCGTTGTCGATCGCCGGGAACACGCCACTCGCCGTCCAGCTTCGCTCGAGCTCGGAGGGGACCGGGATCGAGAAGCTGGCGCTCCGGCCGCCGGACATCTCCGCGACGCGCTGGTTGAGCATCCCGGCTCCGATCAGCTTGGTCAGCGAGCCGATCGGCCCCCGCGCCGACTGGGCGCGGTCGAGCGCCCGCCCGACGCCGACGTGCCAGCGGAGGTTGCGGTCCCAACGTGTCCGGGGCAGATCCACCGCAGCGCACATCTCCTCACCGACCAGGTAACGGGTGAGCGCCGGCGCGGCGCCGGCGAAGCCGGGCGGCAGCGAGCCCGAGTGCAGCTCGAACAGCGCGCGCGTCATCTCGATCCCCTCGTCCGAGCGGCGGTGGTTGCGAAGGGCGATCAGGTCGGTCAGCTCCCGCGCCGCCGCCAGGTCGATCGGAATGGCCACGGGGTCGATGCCCAGCATCTGACCGATGGCCCGCCAGCGGTAGTAGTAATCCTCGGCCTCCTCGTCGTCGACCCGGACGCCGAGCTTGCGCAGCGCATCGACGACGATCGAGGAAAAAGACATCAGCGTCCCGGCCAGGTCCTCCTGGCAGATCGGGACACCGTCAGCGGCCGAATCCCAGCGCCGGGTCGAGGTCACCAGGTGACGGATCCCCGCGTGCAGCAACCGGACCTTCTGGATCTTGCGGATGCCGCGCCCGCCGGACCCGAGCGATCCGGGTGCCATCACGGCCAGGACGAACTGCGCGGTCTCACCCACGCGGCGCACCGCGTCGTGGTCCAGACGGCGGCTGAACGTGAGGACCTTCACGCCGGGATAGCCGGCGTAGCAGTAGACGAGCGAGGCGGTTGCCAGCACCACGCACACCTGTGGCCCGTGCTCGACGACCAGCCTGCAGCCGCGCTCGAAGCGGTCGTGGTCGATCCAATCCGGTAACCCCGCGGTCTGGTGAAGCCAGCGTGCGATCGATGGGGGCAGCTCGTCCGGGACCGGCTGGTCGTTATCGACCAGGTGGCGCAGGATCCGGCTTACGGCGCGGATCTGCTGCGTGCGCGCGAGTTCGCCAATGACCGCGTCCGCGCTCGGATCTCCGGCCCGCCTGAGGTCGTCGAGCAATGCCCCCGTCGTGCCCACGGGCTACAAGCTAGGGGGCGAGGCCGGATTTGGCAAGGTTGACCAAGTTTGTGGCACTCAGTACGTTTATCCGTCGGGGCCTGCCAAGGACGGTGGAGGATGAGAGAGATGCAGACAAGCCGTATGACGGCTGATGTGACGACCGCCGGACGGCGGCGGCCAGGGGCGCCGTCCCGTTCGGCGTCCGCAGCGACACGCCGAACGCGCCCGGCGAGACGTACGCGTGCGTATCCGCTGGGGCCGGCGCGCTTCGTTACCGGAGTGGCAGTGATCGTCGCGCTCGCCACGGCGGCCTTCGGGGTCGAGGCATACGTTCGGGCCGGGCACCAGCAGACGCGGATCACCGCCCTGCAGGCCGACCTGACCCGCCTTGAGCAGCGCGTGGCCGTCGACGAGCACGGCGCGGCCAGCGTGCGCCAGCGCGTTCGCAGCGTCGCGGCGCAGGCCAGCAGTGCTCGGCGCACAGTGGCTCGCTTCGGCTGGGCGCTTCAGAGCGTTCCGAGCGAGGCCCAGGTGGCCGGGGTGCGGAACGAGTTTGCCGCCTATGCGGCGTGCATTCCGCAACTCCAGAGGGAAATCTCCGGTTTGGGTGTCAGTTGGAGTGTCAACCCTGGCAAGAGCTCGATTGACTTCTTCAAGCTGTCCACCTCAGCCCCGATCTCCGCGTCGTGCGCGAGCGCTCTGACCGGCCGGTAGCGCTTGCGCGATCATCGAGCGACGTCGCCACGAGGGGGCGCGGTACCCGCTGGCCATGGCTGATCGTCGCCATGGCCGTGGGGGCGGTCAAGGTGCAAGCCTATGCGTCGTTGATGCATCACCGCGGCGCGTTGATCGGCGCGCTCGCGGTGGGGCTCGTCATTTCCGTGTTGCGCACCAGGCCGCTGGCGATCGCGGTCTTTTCGGCGGGAATCTTGGCGTTCGCGCTGGCCCTTCACCCGGTTCTGGCCGGCGTGGGGGTCGGGTTCGGCGCGTTCGCGCTCCTGGTCGCCCTGTTCTTCACGATCTCGACCGTGCTTCACGCGCGCCAGCGGCGCCGGCGGCGTGCATAACACCGCATTTGGGGCCGCCCGCCGACGGCCGTGCCGTGTCATACACGGATAGCGTGCATAGCGCGTCAAGGCGCGCGGTTGGGCGGCGAAATGTCGCGCTATGCACGCGAGCGGTCGTGCCCGGTGAGCGCCGCCCCGGCCGTGCGCAGCAGCAGGCGCTCGGCCTCGTGCGGGCGCATCGTGCCGGCGCTCACCTGAGCGCTGGCCGCATGGATCAGGTCGGTGATCACGCCGATCGTCCACTCAACCGGTAACTCCGGGTCGAACTCACCGCTGCGCCGGCCTCGGCGGAGCAGCGACCGGACCGGTGCCAGCGCCGGCCCGAGCCGGCGCCGGAGCTCGGACCGGGGGAGACGACGCGGGTTGACCAGGACCAGCCCGCGATAGCGGCCGACCACCTGCCAGGCCGCACCAACCACGCGATCCAACGCCTCCACGGCGGGCCCCTCGCCGGGTCGGGCGCTCCGCACCGCCGCGGTGACCTCGGCGATCGAGCGGTCGGTCAGCGCGTCGAGGAGCGCGTCGCGTCCGGAGAAGTGGTGGTAGACGGTGGCGCGGGACACGCCCGCGCGTGTCGCCACCTGCTCGAGGCTCACCGCCGGGTCGGTGGCCAGGAGCTCGGCGGTCGCGTCGAGGATCCTTCCCGCGTTCCGGCGCGCGTCCGCGCGTCCCGACTGGGCCGAAGCGAAACTTGACACAGCTGTCAAGCTTAGTCCCAGGCGATGTCGATCCTTGGACTCCAGCCCGGACAGCTCTGCTACCTGCAGATTCCGGCCCTCGACGTGACCGCCTCGGCGCGCTTCTACGAGCGGCTGTTCGGCTGGGAGGTCGATCCGCCCGATACGGGGTTCGAGGCGCCAGGGCTGATCGGTCAGTGGATCACCGATCGTGCGCCGGTGCCCGACGCCGGCCCGGTCGGCTGGATTCACGTGCCCGACGTTCGCCGCACGCTTGAGGAAGCGCAGGCGACCGGGGGAACGCGGCGCGACGAACCGACGCCCGACGGACCGCGGCGGCTCGCCTCGTTCACCGACCCGGCCGGCAACCTGGTCGGGATCGTCGAGCACCCGGGACACGTCGCCAACCGAACGATGCCCGACTGTGCGGTGATCCCGCAGCTCGTCTACGACGACGTGACCGCGGCGATCGACTGGCTGTGTGACACGTTCGGGCTGGTCGAGCGCTGGCGCGCCGGCGATCATCGAGCTCAGCTCTCGTTCGGCCGGTGCACGGTCGCGATCACCGAGCCCAGGACATCCAAGGCTCTGCCCGGTCGGATCTCGCTACTCGTCCGCGTGCCCGACGCGGCCGCGCACCACGAGCGGGCGAGCGCCCGCGGCGCGCGAATCCTCGCGGAGCCCCAGGACTTCCGCTACGGCGAGCGCCAGTACACCGCCGAGGACCTGGGCGGACATCACTGGACCTTCTCGGAGTCGATCGCCGACGTGGCACCCGAGGACTGGGGAGGCACGAGCGGACCGGGAATGCATCGCAGCGGATGACCGCCCCAGCGATCTCCGTGATGCTGATCGTCCCCGACGCCGAGGCGGCGATCGCCTGGTACAAGGACGCGCTCGGGGCGCAGGAGCTGTGGGACCTGGGCGGCGTGGCCGGGCTGCACATCGCCGGCGCGACGTTCTTCCTGCACGAGGTCAACCCGGACAATCCGGCCGAGACCAGTCCCGATCGCGCCGGCGTGACCAGCGTCCGCATCGAGCTGTTCGTTGACGATCCCGACGGCTTCGTGGCCAAGGCGCTCTCTGCTGGCGCCACCCCGGGATCCCCGGTCGTCGATCACCAGACGCCGTGGGGCCCACATCGGCAGGGTGGCTTCCACGATCCATTCGGGCACAACTGGTCGGTGGGCGACGGCTCGCCGCTCCAATCGCACTGACCCCGCGAAACTACGGCGGGTGGACAACCGCCACATCGCCGATCGCCTCGAGTCGTTCGCGGCGCTGCTCGAGCTCTCCGAGGCCAATCCGTACACGGTGCGGGCCTATCGGCGCGCGGCCGAGACGATCCGCGCCGCGTCCGTCCCCGTCGCCGGCCTGGTCAAAGCCGGACGGGTGCGCCAGCTACGAGGGATCGGGCCGGGGATCGAGGCCCGGTTGCGCGAGCTGGTCGAGACCGGAGAGATCGCCGAACTGGCGGAGCTCGAGCGCGAGCTGGCGCCCGACATGGTCGGGCTGGGCCGCTACCTCGGACTGAGCGCCAAGCGTTCGATCGAGCTGTCCCGCGCGCTTGGCGTTCGCACCGCCGAGGAGTTCCGCGCCGCCGCGGCCGCCGGACGGCTGGGATCCGTGCCGGGGATCGGGCCGAAGACCGAGGCGAAGCTGCTCGAGGCGCTGGCCGGCGAGCACCAGCCGCGGCCTCGCCAGGGGCTGCTCCTGCATCGCGCGCGCGAGCTGGTCGGCGGGGTGGCGGCCGCGCTCGATGGGGAGGTGGCCGGCGATGTCCGGCGATGGCGCGACTCGTGCGAGCACCTCGCGGTGGTGTGCGCCGCGGCCGACCCAGCCCAGACGATCGATCGCTTCGCCAGCCTGCCCCAGATCGTCAGCGTGATCGAGAGTCAGGAGCGCCGCGCCGTGGGCCTGACCGTGGACGGGCTGCCGATCGAGCTGACCGTCGCCGCCCCGACGCGCTTCGGGACAGAGCTCCTGAACGCGACTGGGACGCCGGCCTACGTCGCGGCGCTCGGACCGCTGCCCGACGCGCCCGGCGAGGCGGCCGTGTATGCCACGCTGAACATCCCCTGGTGCCCGCCCGAGCTGCGCGAGGACGCTTTCAGCGATGAACCGCCACGCCTCCTCGAACTCGCCGACATCCGCGGCGACCTGCACTCTCACACCACCTGGTCGGACGGCCGTGCGAGCGTGGAGGAGATGGGCCGGGCGGCGCTCGAGCGCGGCTACGAGTACCTGGCGATCTGCGATCACACGCCGGCGGTGGGCGCGGTGACCGGGCTCACGCCCGATGACCTCCGTCGTCAGGCCGTGGAGATCGCCGCCGCCAACGACGTCCTGGCGCCGTTCCGGATCCTCCGGGGGATCGAGTGCGACATCCTGCCCGACGGCAGGCTCGATCTCCCCGACGACGTCCTGGCCGAGCTCGATTGGGTGCAGGCCAGCGTGCACGGAGGCCAGCGGATGCCGCGCCGCGAGATGACCGCACGGGTCGTGGCGGCGCTGCGCAACCCGTCCGTGCGGTGCCTCAGCCACCCCAAGGGCCGCTATATCAACCGCCGACCCGAGAACGCGCTCGACCTGGACCGGGTGTTCGAGGTCGCGCTCGAGCAGGGCGTCGCGCTCGAGGTCAACGGGCTACCCGATCGCCTCGACCTGAGCGGCGAACATGTCCGCGAGGCGCTCGAGGCCGGTGTCGAGATCGTCTGCTCGACCGATGCCCACTCGGTGCGCGGGCTGGCCAACATGGACTTCTCAGTGGCCACCGCCCGGCGCGGGTGGGCCACCGCGGCGTCGGTGCTCAACACGCGGCCAGTGGCCGAGATCCTGAGGTGATGGTGGGCGTTCTGGGCATCCGGTACGGAATATCCTCCGGCGCGTGCCGGACGGCCGCGGTCGGCTACTTGATCCGTCGCAGCGACGGCCGCCCACCGGTGGGCTCACTCCCGCCGCCGGCCGTCGGTGTCTGCAACAACGTCTCCAGGGCCGCGAACGCCCTGGGATCCAGACGCTCGGGCACATCGTGGCGCATCAGGTCGAGTGCTTCGTGCCACTGGTAGGCCGCTCGGTAGGGCCGGTCGGAGATGAGCGCCTCGTAGACGTCGGCGACGGCGAGGACGCGCATCGGCATGGTCAGCGCCTCGCCGGCCAGGCCGCGCGGATATCCGCTGCCGTCGAGGCGTTCGTGGTGAGCGCTCGCCACCGCGGCGAGCTCGACGAAGCTCGCCACCCGGCCGAGGATCTGCTCGGCCAGGAGCGGATGTTCGCGGAACCGGGCACGCTCGTCGTCGGTCAACGGTCCCGGCTTGTCCAGGATCCGGTTCGAGATCGACAGCTTGCCGACATCGTGGAGCAGAGCGGCGCGACGAAGCCGGCGCAGCGACAACTCGTCGAAGTCCATCAGCTCGGCCATTCCGATGGCGATCGCGCAGACCCGGTCGCAGTGCTCGTGGGTCCACGGCGACTTGGCATCCACGACCGCGGC
The DNA here is from genome assembly GCA_963834675.1 of uncultured Solirubrobacterales bacterium. Classification (GTDB taxonomy): domain Bacteria; phylum Actinomycetota; class Thermoleophilia; order Solirubrobacterales; family Solirubrobacteraceae; genus Palsa-465. The sequence goes on along the minus strand of CAWICS010000001.1, from coordinate 625,633 downwards.
GAAGCCTTCCGTGATCTGATCGAGCCGCGCCTCGTCGGCGGTCAGGACCCGGTCCGATGGCTCCACTACGGACATGTCCGGATCCTCCAGCGACGCCCAGAACTGGGTGTCGAACCGGAACGAGCCCAGGGCCTCGACGAGCGCCGGATCGAACCACTCCCCGCTGCGCTTTCGGGCCACGCGGTAGGCCGCGCGCGTGCCCCCGGCGGAGTAGAACACCTCGGTCGTCTGCGCCAGGCAGAGGATCCTGGCCGCAAGGGGGATGTCGGCCCCGCGCAGCCCGCGCGGTTGCCCGTTCCCGTCCCAATGCTCGTCCAGGGCGCGGATCGCCTCCGCGGTCGCCTCGGAGAAGCCGAGCTTGAGCGCGATCTCGGCCCCGCGATGACAGCGCGCCTGCATCAGCGACCGGGTCACCTCACCCTCGTTGCGGATCGCGCGCAGTCGGGCAGTCCGCTCGGCTATCGATCCCTCCGGGGCAACCGTCTTCAGCGACCACACGAAGGCATCGAACGGGCGTGCCCAGTTGACCAGCTTCGACGTCCGCTTGGCCACCTGATCGTCGGCGCCGAAAAGAGCCGCCATGTGGGCGGCGTTGGCCGAACAGCCGGCGTCCTTGAGCAGCAGCGCGTAGAACAGGTCCGAGCGCGAATCAGCCTCGAGCTCGAGGCCGTCGGCGATGCGCATGCCGATCAAGCACGATCGTGTCGCGTGTCCCGGAGGCTCCCCTTCGCCGACATCCAGTGCCCGGGAGAGTGCGCCAATCAACTCGGACAGCGCGATCTCATGCGGGTCGGCCATCGCTTCGGAGTATCGCGGCGCCCCGGGCCGTCGACAACCCGCCTGGACGAACGTTCCTCAGCGCGGGGACGCGAGCGATCAGCTGGGCCCGGCGTTCGCGCCCAGGGCGTTCAGCCAATTTCGCATGTTCACGCCCGCGGGCGTGACCTGGCCCTCCTCGTAGCCGGTGGTGGCGCGGGCGAGCGTCACCCCGTTGAGCGTCGACCAGCCGTACTCGATGCCGGTACCCGACGGCGCGTACCGTGCGATCACCTGGCCCTGCTGGAGGATCGAGCCGGGGGGCGCGATGTCGGTGATCTCCTCGGCCACGAACTGCACGCGGCCGGCGTCCGGCCCGTCGAGCAACTCGAAGTAGACCAGCGGCTGGCCGGCGTACCAGTCGGGGATGATGGCCAGGATCTTCACCGGGCAGGGAGCCAGGATCGGCGCACCGACCGGCAGGTTCGCGTCGACGCCCTGATCGGTGCGCTCCCAGTGATTGACGTACTGGAGCGGGTCGATGTAGCTCGCGTTGTTCACGCTGACCGCGACGTGCTCCTGGGTCAGCTCGCGCTTGACCACCGACAGCGGCGTGGCGTGGGCGTTGGGATCGCCGATCGGGTCCTGCGGGGTCACCACCTGAGCCTGCGCGCCCGCGGTCGGGTCAATCGCCTGGGGGTGCGCCTGGGGGATCGCACTGGCCAGCGATGTGGTCTCTGTGATGGTCCTCGCGGAGCCGCACCCGGCCAGCGCCAACGTCGCACTCGCCACGAGTACGGCTAGAACGATCGAGGAGGCCTGCCTACAACGCTGATTCATTCCCTCGTCCACGAGCGAGAGCTCAGAGAAACACGTTAACAGTCGGCATCTGGCGCGATCCCCATTAGCCGGGAGTACGCTCCTGTTTTTGGAGCGGCCCGCGAGCGTCGCGCGGTCCAGGGCCGAGCCGTGATCGTGCTCACCGCCAACCGCCACTATGCCCTCTGGGGCGTGAAGCCGGGCACCCGACTGGCCAAGGTCCGACGCCGGCTACACGTCTCCGGCGGCTACAAGATCGGCCTGAACACGTGGTACCTGGTGTCCAACGGTTCGAGCCGCGGCGTGCTCGAGGTGCGCCACGGCGTAATCCTGGAGGTCGGAATCGCCGACAAGCAACTCACCGCAGCCGCCCCGCGGGCAATTCTCCGGTTCCTCAAAGCGTTCCGCTGATGAGGCGGATGCGGTCTACCCTGTCACCGTGTCCGATCGCATCGTCTATGTGAGCCGACTTACCCGCTTGCCGCTGATCGGGGCGGACGGCGCCGACATCGGCCGGGTGGTCGACGTGGTGCTCGATCTGGGCGGCCGCCCTCCGCGGGTCAACGGGTTCGTGGTCGCGGTGGGCCGGCGGCGCGTGTTCGTCGGTGGCGGCCGAGTGGGCGAGATCGAGAGCGAGAGCGGCGTCCGGCTACGCCGCGGCTCGATCAACTTGCGTCAGTTCGAGCTGCGCCCAGGAGAACGGCTGGTCGTCGGCGAGCTGTTCAACCGCCGGGTCCGGGGGGATCGCGTGGCCGATGTCGGAATCACTCCGGCCCCGGAGCCGTTCGCCTGGGAAGTGGCCACGATCGCGCTCGGCAGCCGTGGCCTCACCAGCCGGCGGCGCGCCCCGGAGGTGATCGATTGGAGCGAAGCGGGCGAACTGTTCGCCGACGAGCGCCCGATCGATCGCCAGGCGGCGGCGCTGGGCGGGCTGCACCCGGCCGAGATGGCCGCCGCCCTGCGCCGGCTGCCGCTCAGTCGCCGGCGCGTGCTGGCCTCGGCGCTCGAGGACGACCGGCTCGCCGACCTGCTCGAGGAGCTCTCCGAGGACGAGCAGGTGCGCCTGGTCGAGGGCCTGGACCGCGAGCGGCTCGCTCGCGTGCTCGACGAGATGGAGGCCGACGACGCGGCCGACCTGCTCGGCGAGTTCTCGGCCACCCGACAGGCTGAGCTGCTCGGCGCGATGGACCCAGAGGAGGCCGAGCCGGTCCGGCGCCTGCTCGTCTACGAGCCGGACACGGCGGGCGGCCTGATGACTCCGGAGCCGGTGATCCTGGCTCCGCATGCCACCGTGGCCGAGGCGCTGGCCCGGGTCCGCGTTCCCGACCTGCCCGTCCCGCTCGCCGCCCAGGTGTTCGTCTGCTCGCCGCCGCTCGAGACCCCGACCGGCCGATATCAGGGCGTGGTCGGGATCCAGCGCCTGTTGCGCGAGGCGCCGAGCAAGCCGCTCGCGCGCTGTCTGGACGAGGAGTGGGAGCCGATCTTGGCCGACGCGAGCGACCGCGAGGTGGCCGAGCGCCTCGCCGCCTACGACGTGGTGGCGATCCCCGTGACCGATGCGGCGAAACGACTGGTCGGGGCGGTTACGATCGATGACGTGCTCGACCGCATGCTTCCCGTGAACTGGCGCACCGCCCGGGTGACCGGCTGATGGCCCGTCGCGACGATCTCGAGACCCCCCGCGGGACCCCGGGCGGACCGTCGTATGACCCCGATGCCTTCGCCCGGTTCGCCGAGCGGATGGCCCGCCTCCTCGGCACGGGCCGCTATCTGGCCGCGCAGACCATCTTCGTGTTCGTGTGGATTGCGCTCAACCTCGCGGGGGCGGCGCTGCGCTGGGATCCGTATCCCTTCATCCTGCTGAACCTGTGTTTCTCCACCCAGGCTGCGTACGCCGCCCCGCTCATCCTGCTGGCCCAGAACCGCCAGGCCGACCGCGATCGGTCCGAGATCGAACGCGACCGCGAGATCAACGCCCGCTCGCTGGCCGATACCGAGTACCTCGCGCGCGAGATGGCCGGCATCCGCCTGGCGCTCGAGCGCAAGGCCGATCGTGAGGACGTAACCGAGTCCATCGACCGGCTGACCCACGCGATCGAGCAGACCTACGGACTGGTCCAGACGCCGGACTCCGCCGCGATGAACGGCGAATCGGACCTCGAGCAGCCGCAGGACGAGTAGCCCCGCCGGCGCGGCGCCGTACGATTGTCGTGTGAGCGCCCGCGTTCACCGGGGTTCGTTAATTGCGGTCGTGACGATGGCGTCGCTGGTGGCCGGGTGCGGGTCGGGCGGGTCGGTCGTGCACACGTCGACCCATGCCGCCCGGCGGGCTGTCACGTCGCCGGCCAAACCGGCTCCACTGATCAACCCCAACCAGCCGCTACCCAGCCCGGGACCGACGGGCGTCCCGGCGGCGGCTCGCGCAGTCAGCGTGATCAGGGCGTGGTCGGACGCCCTGCGCCGGGGCGACTTGCGGACCGCCGCACGGTACTTTGCCCTGCCGAGTGTGATGGTCAACGGGGCCGAAACCGGCGGCTCGGCGCTCGTGATCACGATCGTCACGCCCGTCCAGGCGGAAGCGGCAAATGCCACGCTCCCGTGCGGCGCCCAGCTGATCTCGACCGACCAGCGCGGGCGCTATGTCAACGCGCTGTTCCGCCTCACCGGTCGGCCTGGGCTGGGAGGGACAAACTGCGGCGGCGTGGTCGGGGCCACGGCACGGACGAACTTCGTGATCGCCCACGGGCGTATCGTCGAGTGGCTGCGCGCGCCGAGCGACCCCGGCGACAACGGCACGCCCAGCCAACCCGGGCCGGCGCCCTCTCCCTCGGCGGGCCCGCAGCCTGTGGTCTGACGCGTAGCATCCACGACATGGATCGAGATCAGCTACGCACGCTTCAGGCGCCGCTCAAGGAGCGCTACAAGACCGAGCCCGAGGCCGCCCAGATCACCCTGTCGGCCACCGGCGAGTTGGGCGATGGCGTGGCCTGCTCGGTGCAGACCGGTAGGGCGCTGGCCGAGGCCGGGCTTCACCCGGCCACAGGTGGCGACGGATCGCTCTTGTGCTCGGGCGACATGCTGCTCGAGGCGCTGGTCGCCTGTGCCGGGGTCACCCTACGCGCGGTGTCCACTTCGCTCGGCGTCGCGGTCAACTCGGGCCGGGTGCGGGCCGAGGGCGATCTCGACTTCCGGGGCACGCTCGGGGTCGATCGCGACGCGCCGGTCGGCTTCAGCGCCATCCGGCTGTCCTTCGAGCTCGAGACCGACGCCGACGAGAGCCAATTGGCCACGCTGCAGCGGCTTACCGAGCGCTATTGCGTCGTGTACCAGACGCTGGCCGGCGGGCCGGCCCTCAGCACCACGCTCAGCGCTGCGGCTGCTTAGCTCTTAGCCACCGTGGCCGTGGCCATGGTCACCGCCGTTGCCGTGATCGCCGCCGTTGCCTTGATCGGCCGGGGCGATCGGGCTGCTTGGGGTCGGGACCGGGGTCGCGGCGGGCGGCTCGATCACGCTGGCGCCGGACGATGCCTCGTCGTGTCCGTTGGCGTGGCCGTTTCCGTGGACGGCGCCCGCGTCACCGTGGCTGGGGGCGGGCGTCGCGACGGCGGGCGGGGTTGGAACCGAGGGGCTCGCCGGGCTCGACGGGGCGGGGTTGGAGTCGCCGTGACCCTTGGCGAGGCCCTTGCCGTGCCCGTCGCCAAGGAGCTTCGTGTGACCGTAGGCGTTTCCGTTGGCGTTCGATCCCTGGGACTGGGAGGCGGGCGGAGCCGCGGACGGCTGCAGCGTGCTCGGGACCGCTGCGGGCGTGCTGGCAGTCGAGGTGTTCTGCGTGGGAGTGTTCTGGGCGGGGGTGGCGGCGGGGGTCTGCGCGGTCGGGCGCGGACTGGGAGCCGCGCCCGTCTGCGCGTGTGAGCCGCTTCCCGAGTGGCTCGCTCGGTTGTTCGCGTGCCGGGGGGCTGCGCTTGGTCCTGCGTAAGGGCGGCTCGCCGTGGCGGGGTGCGGGTTCCCCCGCCGCCGCGGTTTGACCGGGGCGGGCTTGGCGGCGCTAGTGCGCTTCGCCGGCGCGGTCGCCGGGACGAGCACGGACACGGTGTGCCTCCGCAGGCCGACCGCGGCGCCGCGTGGGCGGGCCGGGACGAGGTGGGCGGCGTGCGAGACCACGGGGCGAGCCGGCGTGTGGTGCACGACGGGAACCGGGGCGGCCCCGGCGGCGGCGCCGATCGCCGCGGTGGCGGCGGTGGCTGCGGCCACCTTGCTGGCCGAGATGGTTGCCGCGGCAGCCGGATCGCCGCTCAGCCAAGACACCGCGCGGCGCAGCGAGGAGGTGATGATCGCCCACACCACGGTGGGCCGGCTGCCCGAGTAATAGGCGAGGAACGACCGGACCGCGTCGGGGTCGAGCTGGGTACCCGCCTCCTTGCGCAGGATGTCGATCGCCTTCTGATGGGGCGCGGCATCACGGTACGGGCGCGCCGAGGTGATCGCGTCGAACGTGTCAGCGACCGCGATGATCCGGGCGCCGAGTGGGATCTCTTCGCCCCGCAGGCGGTCGGGATAGCCCGCGCCGTCCAGGCGCTCGTGGTGGTGTCGGACGATCCGGGTCAGCTCGGGGTCGCCGAGCGCCGCGACCATCACGGCGCCATCGACCGGATGGCGCTTGATCACCTCGAACTCCTCGTCGGTGAGCCGGCCCGGCTTGTTCAGGATCTCCTTCGGGGTGCGCAGCTTGCCGACGTCGTGCACCGCCGCGGCGGCGCGGATCCTGGCCACCTGCTCGTTCGAGAGGCCCATCCCGCGCGCGATCATCGTGGCGTGGCGGGCCACCCGCCGCGAGTGCCCGTTCAGGTAGACGTCCTGGCCCTCGAGCGCGCCGGCGAGCTGCTGGAGTACGTGCTCATGCTGCTCGACCGTGAGCGCGTCGCGCTGCACGAGCTGAGCCGGGCCAGTATTGACCAGCGCGAGCAGCCGGGTGGCGTTGGCCAGCTCGCGCTCTTGACGCCGGCTGCGGATCCAGCCCCACAGCAGCAGCTCACCGAACAGCACCTCCGTGTTGCCGCCGCGCTTGCGCCAGTAGGTGCTCCCCGCCGTCGATGACGCCAGGGACATGAGCACCGCCAGCCCGACCGACACCCATCCAGAAACCAGGCCGGAGGCGCGGAGCCCCAGCGAAACCGCCAGCGGAAGCACCGCGACAACCGTCGTGGCGAGCAGCATCTGGGGCAGATGCCGCCCGAACGCGGGCGCGAAGTAGTCGCTGACCACACTTGCCGGCTCGTCCAGAGCTTTCTTGGGTTCGACAACACGCTCCTGCGTGCGGACCGGTGAGCCATCAATCAACACGTCAGCCATCCGTAGCTCGACATGGCCATCAGTAACTCTGCTGGTTTCGACCGTAGACGAGAAACCTTGAGTTACCGGTCCTGCCTCGACGCATGTACGGCTCCCGAGGGGGTAGTTCGGGTCCGGTTGGGCTTCCGCATCGTCGCGCCGGGAGCGCCGAAGGACTACGCTCGATCCACCGGTTGCCACCTTAAGCGTCCCTCGAAGGGAGGAAGGATGCGTCGTCTCATCGCTGTCGCAGGGCTGGTTGGTTCCTTCGTGCTGTTTGGATTCGCCGGCTGGGGAGATGCGTCGGTGGGCGACGCCCACATGGCTTCGACCGTTCCCTTGCAGATCCTCAAGGCGAGGGACGGGGAGACGCTCGCCCTTGCGCTGGTCATCGTGCACGGCCACCGATTCCCGTTCCTGATCGACACCGGCTCGTCGAAGACACTGGTTGACGATGCCCTGGCCAAGAAGCTCCACCTGAAGACCGTCGGGCGCCCGATCAAGGTCACGGGCGTGGGCTGCTCGGAGGGCGCGCGCAAGGTGCGGTTGTCACGGTGGAGCATCGGCGGGCAGCCGCTGCCGAATATCGTGGCCACCAGCTCGGTGATCGCCGGCGCCAACGGAAAGGCGTTCGGACTGCTCGGGTCAGACGTGCTGTCTCACTTCGGCACGATCAGCATTGACTACGTGCACGGGCAGCTGACGCTCGGCTGACCCGCAGTCCTGGCGAGATGCCGTAAACCTCGCCCAGAGCGATCCGGGCGGGGTGTACGCTGGCTTCATGAGTTCCCAGCGCTACTACGAGGTCGTCGAGGACCGTCGCAGTCCTGCGCCCCCGCTCGCTGTGCGGCTGGCGATCTCCTGGCTCACCAACGCGCTCGTACTGGCCATCGTGGCCGGGCTTCTCGCCCACGTGACGGTCAAGAACGTCGGCTCGCTCCTGGAAGCCGCCGCGGTGTTCGGCGTGCTCAACACCCTGCTCAAGCCGCTCCTGCGCTTCGTCACCTTCCCGGTGGCCATCCTCACCCTGGGCATCGCCTGGTTCTTCGTGTCGATGCTCATGCTGGACATCACCGACGGGATCGTGAGCGGCTTTCGCATCCACGGGTTCTGGACGCTCGTGGCGGCGGCGCTGATCGTGTGGCTGGTCAACCTGGCGCTCGATCACACGCCGGGTCCGTGGCAGGTAGCCGGTCGGCGAGGCCGGCGGAACCTCCGGCGGGGTCGGTAGCCGAGCCGGTCGGCGCGCCCCGGACGGCTCCCGTCTAGCCGGCCGTCGCCTCGAGCTTTGGCAGCGCCCGCGCGTTCCGGGTCATGCCGGACCAGGGGTCGCCGTCGCTCAGGCGTGCTTGCACGGTCTTGATCGTCCAGCGGTCAGGCTTGAGCGATCGGTCTGAGAGCTCGTCCCAGTGCAGTGGCACGGCGACCGGCGCATTGGCCCTGGGCCGGACCGTGTACGGCGCGACCGCGTGCTGGGCGTAGGCGATCCGGTTCACGTCGACGTAGATCCGCTTGCCGCGGTCGGCCTTGTGCCACTCGAGCGTCAGGTGACGCGGATCATCGGCCACCATCTGCTCGGCGAGCTGGCGAGCGAAGCCGTGCACGTTCGGGAAGGTGAGCCCCCGACGCAGCGGGCAGACCACATGGATCCCGCGTGACCCGGTGGTCATCGCGTACGGGGTCAGACCGAGGTCGCGCATTCGGTCACCGGCGGCCCGGGCGGCGGCGCGCACCTCGGAGAAGCCGCCCCCGGAGGGGTCGAAGTCGAGGGTGAGGCGATCGGGTTGGTCGGGCTTGTCGGCGCGAGAGAGCCAGGTGTGCACGGTGACCACGTTCTGGCCGGACAGGTACACGAGGGTCGCCGCATCCTGGGCCAGGATGTGGGTGATCGTTCCGCCCTTCTTGGGCACCGTGACCCGCTTGACCCACTCCGGGAAGTACCGCGGCACCGACTTCATGAAGAAGCCGTCGCCCTCGATCCCCTCCGGATAGGCTTGGAGCGCGAGCGGTCGGTCGCGGACGTAGGGGAGCATGAGCGGCGCGACGCGTTCGTAGTGGCGAGCCAGATCGAGCTTGGTCAGCTTCGGCTCGGGGAACACCACGCGGTCGGCATGCGTGATCCGGACCGGCCGGCGCCCGATGGTGAGCTCCTCGGTCATCCCTCTCGCACCACCTCGGAGGCCGTCTTGTCGTCCCGGAGGCCCAGGAAGCGTGGGTGGCGCAGGCGGCCGTCGCGGGTCCACTCGGTGAAGCCGATCTGCGCCACGAGCTTCGGCTCGACCCAGGTGACGTGGCGCTCCTTGATCGTTTGAGGGTCGGCGAACGGCGGTTTGTCGCATTTGTCGGCACGCAGCTGGGCGCCGAGCTCGTGGAGCATGTCGGTGTCGAACCCGGTCCCTACCTTGCCGGCGTACTGGAAAGCGCCGTCCCGGTAGTAACCGAGGAGCAGTGCGCCGAACTCCACGCGCGAACCGCGCGGCTCGGTATAGCCGCCGATCACCAGCTCCTGCCCGTGCTCGCACTTGAGCTTCAGCCAGTCCTTTGATCGGGTCGTGACATATGCACTGTCGGCGCGCTTGGCGATCAGCCCCTCCCAGCCCTTGCGGCAGGCCTCGGCGTAAAGCGCGTCGCCGTCGGTGTTGCGGTACTGGGTCCAGCGCACGTTTCCGTGGAAGTTGAGCGCCGCCTTGAGTAGTCGCTTGCGCGTGCGCAGTTGGAGCGGGCGGACGTCGTACCCCTCAAGCCACAGCACGTCGAACACGTACAGGAACACCGGCACATAGCGCTGATGGCGCTGGGCCAGCCGGGCGAAGCTCGTCTGCGATCCCTCGAAGGCCACCACCTCGCCGTCGACCGCGAACTGCTGGCAGCGCTCGGCGGCCAGGGCTTCGACCAGCTCGGGGTAGCGCTGGTTCTGGCTGAGGTCGTTGCGCGACAGGAGGTTCAGGTCGTTGCCGGAGCGAATCGCGATGCATCGGATCCCGTCGAGCTTGCGCTCGAACACCCAGTTCGGGTCCGAGAACCGCTCGTCGGTGAGAACCGCCTTCATCGCGCCGGCCGTGCTCGGTGCCGGCGCGCGCGTGACCAGCTCGCGCTCCTCCGCGGTCAGCTTTGCCAGGAGGTCGGTGGCCGTCATCCCCCGGCAACTCTATAAACGGGGCTGCGATGCCGATCTCTGCCCTCCTGCTCGCTCTCGCCGCCGCGGTCGTTCACGCCACCTGGAACCTGCTCCTGTCCGGGACCGAGGACACCCACAGCGCGAGTGCGGTGGCCTTACTCGTGGGGACGCTTGTGTTCCTGCCGGTCGCGGTGATCGAGTGGCGATTTCACTCGGCCGCGCTGCCCTACGTGGCCGCATCGAGCACCCTCGAGCTCATCTACCTCGTGCTGCTCGCCACCGCCTACTCGGTGGCCGCCATGGGGTTCGTCTATCCGATCGCGCGCGGGTCGGCCCCCGTGCTGGTGCTCATCGCCGGGGCGATCGTGACCGGCACGCGGGTGTCGGGCTTGGCGGCGCTCGGCGTGCTCTGCGTGGCCGCGGGCATCCTGCTCGTCCGTGGCGTGCGGCGGGACGGCCATCCCCGCGACCTGGGCCTCGCCCTGTCGGTGGGCGCGTGCATCGCCGGCTACACGCTGGTCGACAAGCACGGGATCGTCTACGCGAACCCGCTCGCCTACCTCGAGGTCGTCTTCGGCCTGACCGCCACCGGATACGTCCTCGGTGTCTGGCGGATCCGCGGCGGCGCCCGCATTCGCGCCGCGATCAGCTGGCGGACCGCGCTCGCCGGTCTGGGTTTCTTCGGCTCCTACGCGCTGACGCTCGCAGCGCTGCGCCTGGCGCCGGCCGCGTCGGTCGCGGCGGTGCGCGAGTCGAGCGTCGTGATGGCCGCGGCGGCGCTGGCCATCGGCGGCCGAGAGCAACTCGGACCGGCGCGGTTTGCCGGCGCGGTGGCGGTGGTGGCCGGGATCGCCCTGATCTCGCTCGGCTAGCAGCGCTTGGCCGAAATCGTTTTGGTTGGAGAGGATTGACCCGCTGACACGCTCGCTGGCCGCCCGGGGGCGGCGCGGGCGTCAGCGCATCAGTCGGACCGCGTGGTGGGCCGGCGCCGCCGGCACGAGATGAACAACGATCACCGCGGCAAGCGCGATCGCCACGATCCACATCAGCCCTCGAAACCTCGAGCTGACCGATGCCCAGTCGACGAATAGGAGCGGGTACATCTGTTCCTTTCAATCCCCGCCACCGGGCGCGGTCCGCTCAGCGAGGGCCTGCTTGCGAACTTGTTTCCTGAGTCCCTACCTGCTTCCGGGTGGCCCGACGCAGGCCAACCGGACGCCCCGCGCGGCCCTGGGGATCCCGGTCACGCCTCATACAATGAGTTCGCACCGCCCCCATGGTCTAGCGGTTAGGACGCCTGCCTTTCACGCAGGAGATCGCCGGTTCGAATCCGGCTGGGGGTACTCACGACGCCCTGGAAACGAACCAGTTCTTCGCCGGTGCTGTAAGGGATGTGGATCGACGGCGACGTCGGCCAGTGCCCGCCTACCAGCTTCGAACGCCTGAGCGTCACCGCATGGAGGTGTACCTCGAGACCGAGCGCCAGCCACATCGGGACGGTCTCCCTTCGACGCCGTTCCGCTGCGGCGGCTCACGCACGCAGCCAGGTTGGCGCCCCGAGCGGGCGCGGAACGCTGCGGGGCCCTCGCCGTTCATGTGGTGTGGGCCGCCACCGTCATGGTGAAGCGACAGTCGCGAAGGCTCAGAGCAGGTAGTCGGCAACCGCGCGCGCGATCTGGCGGACGAGTTTCTTATCGCTGACGGCACGCGGTGACTCGAACTTCGGACCGTGCGTGATTCGACGGGCGATCGTGCAGTAGACCATCCGCCAGGCGACATCGACAGCGAGCTCGGGTTCGGGGTGGCTGATGTCGTCACGGTGCTCGAGGATCGCACGCTGGAACACCTTCGACGTCTCGTGCGACTTCTCGGCCCCGCGCTCCCAGATATCGGGGTTGAGCGGAGCCTGGCGCATGAACACGCGTAGGACGTCGGCGTGGCCGAGCATGTCGTTCGCCATGTCGGTGACGATCGTCTCGATCCGCTCGCGTGGGGAGAGGTCCTCGCGGAGTGCGTCGCGTTCGATCTGATCCTGCTCTTCCGTCCAGGCCATCGTTCGCTCGTAGATGGCCATGATCAGCGCTTCACGGCTGGCGACCCGGGCGTAGATCGAGCCGATCGAGACGCCGGCGCGGCGGCTTACCTCCTGCAGGGTGAATCCCTCGAACCCTTGCTCTCGCAGGACTTCGAAGCCGGCTTGGAGCACGCGCTCCAGCGACTCCTGACTGCGGCGCTGGAGCGGCGGACGAATCAACGGCTCGGGTGTCGCCATGGGGCCAGGATACGCGCCGGGCCGGTGGCCGTCTAGAGCAGAATCAACATTCGTGTTCAACATTGATGCTAGACAAGAACAAACATTCGTGTTTTACTCTTCGATGAGCATGAGGAGAGGCGACGTCGTGGACTACCTTCGCACGCGCGGCGTGCTGCCGGACGACGCGCCGGCGGAGGTTCGCGAGCTGGCGGGCGGGATCTCCAACAACGTCTGGCGTATCGACTGGCCCGGCGGCGCGGTGGTGGTCAAGCAGTCGCTGGCGATGCTCCGTGTGGCGGAGGTGTGGGAGTTCGACCCGCGCCGGATTCTCGTCGAGTCTGACTGCATGCAGGTGCTGGGCGACCTGCTCTCGTCGGATGCGGTGCCGCACGTGATCGACCTCGATCGAGACCGGCTGGCATTCACGATGAGCTGCGCGCCTGCCGGCGGGGAGGTCTGGAAGGACACGCTCCTGCGGGGCGAGGTGGATCTCGTGATGGCCCGCCGAGCCGGTGAGCTGCTCGCCACCGTGCATCGCGAGAGCGCCAACCGGCCGCGCCTGGCGGCGCAATTCGACGATCTCATGCCGCTCATCCAGGGGCGGATCGAGCCCTATCACCGCAGCGCCGCTCGTGTCCACCCAGACCTGGCCAACCTGATAGAGGCCGACATCGAGCGCCTGACCACCGGGCGCCGGGCGCTGGTGCTGGGCGACTACTCGCCGAAGAACCTAATCGTCTACCCGGACCACGTGCTGGCGCTCGACTTCGAAGTCGCGCATTGGGGCGATCCGGCGTTCGACACCGCGTTCATGCTCACGCACCTGATCGCCAAGGCGGTGCACCGCGGCGCGGCAGACAGCGAGCCATACCTGGCGGCCGCGCACCAGTTCTGGCGGGCCTACTTTGCCGCCGCCGGAGCGGTGGGCGCCGGCGAGGCGGACACGGTGGCCGAGCTTGGGGTGCTTCTGCTGTGCCGCGTGGATGGCAAGTCGAAGCTCGAGTACCTGAGCTCTGAGGACCGCGAGGTGATCCGGGCGCTCGCTCGAGCGCTGATCGGCAGCCGGGAACGCGATCTGGGCCGCGTGCTCGAATCCGTCGCGGCCCGGCTCGACCATGGGGCCGCTGCCGAAGCCCTGACATGACGACGATCGCAGACATCAAAGCGCGGGAGATCCTGGATTCTCGCGGCCGACCCACGGTGGAAGCCGAGATGATCCTGGGCGACGGCACGCGCGCCACTGCGTCCGTGCCGTCCGGCGCCTCGACCGGCCGGCATGAGGCGCTCGAGCTGCGCGACGCGGACGCGGAGCGATACGGCGGGCGCGGAGTCCTCAAGGCCGTGGGCAACATCCGGCACGTGATTGCGCCCGCGTTGCGCGGCGAGGTGCCCGACCAGGCTCAGATCGACGATGCGCTCGTCGCCCTCGACGGGACCCCGTACCGCTCCCGCCTCGGCGCCAACGCGATGCTGGCGGTGTCGCTGGCCACCGCTCGGGCCGCGGCCGCGTCCGCCGGCGTCCCACTATGGCGCCACCTCGCCGGCGATCGCTCACCGCTGCTTCCGCTGCCGATGGTGAACATCATCAGCGGCGGACTGCACGCGGGCAGGCAGATCGACTTCCAGGACTTCCTGGTCATGCCGGTCGGGGCGGCCAGCTACGCCGAGGCGCTCGAGATGAGCGTCGCGGTTCACCGGGCGACCGCCGGCGTTCTGTCGGGGGCCGGTTATTCGACGCTAAAGGCCGACGAGGGCGGCTTTGGCCCGGCGGTTGGCTCGCACCGCGAGGCGCTCGAGTTGCTCCAGGCGGGGGTCAAGGCGGCCGGACTGACCCCGGGCGCCGACATCGTCTACGCCCTCGACGTGGCGGCCAGCCACTTCTACGAGTCCACGACCAGCGCGTATCGGCTCACCTCGGAGAATCGCGACTGCAACGCGGAAGAGATGACGCGATTGATCGCAGGGCTCGCCGAGGACTTTCCGATCGCGTCGGTCGAGGATCCTCTGGCCGAGGACGACTGGGGTGGATGGGTGAGCTTGACGCAAGAGCTCGGCGACCGGCTTCAGATCATCGGCGACGATTTGTTCACCACCAACCTGGCGCGACTGGACGAGGGGATCGAACGTGGCGCGGCCAATGCCGTGCTGGTCAAGATGAACCAGATCGGCACGCTCAGCGAAACGCTGGCCGTGGTCGAGCGGGCTCGGGAGATTGGGTATCGGACGGTGATCTCGGCACGCTCGGGGGAAACCGAGGACCCGGCGCTGGCCGACCTCGCCGTGGCGACGGCGGGGGGCCAGATCAAGGTCGGCTCCGTGGCGCAGTCCGAGCGGCTGGCCAAGTACAACCAGCTCCTGCGCATCGAGGAGGAGCTGGGTTCCGACGCGGTGTTCGCCGGCGTGGGCGCGCTGCGGTCCTCGCCGGCGGCGAGGGGAACCTGATGGCCGGATTCAAGGTCCTCGTCACTGATTACACCTGGGACTCGCTCGAGCACGAGCGCAGGGAGCTGGTAGAGGTGGCCGCGAGCCTCGTCGTGGCGGAGTCCGGCGAGGAGGCGGAACTCGTACGGCTCGCCGGCGACGCCGACGCGATCCTCACCTGCTTCGCCCACGTGACAGGAGCCGTGATCCGCGCCGCACCGAAGCTGCGGGTGATCGGGCGCTACGGGATCGGGGTCGACAACATCGCCGTGGACGAGGCCACGCGGCGCGGGATCCCGGTCACCAACGTGCCCGCCTACTGCCTCGACGAGGTGGCCGAGCACGTGCTCGCCTTGATCTTCTGCCTCGAGCGGGGCATTCACCGATACGACCGCGCGGTCCGCGATGGCGAGTGGTCGCTGGCGACGGGGCAGCCCATCCGCCGCATAGCGGGACGCACCCTCGGCGTGATCGGCTTCGGCAAGATCGGTAGGACGGTGGCCGAGCGCGCGCGAGGCCTGGGCATGAGGGTGATCGCGCACGATCCGCGCGCGCCTGCGGAGACGCTCGCCGCCGGCGGAGCCGAGCCGGTGGCACTGCTCGAGCTGGCCGCCAGGGCGGACTACGTCACCGTCCACGTCCCGGCCACCCCGGACACCGAGAGGCTGATCGACATGCGCTTCTTGGCCGCGATGAAGCCGGACGCGTACCTGGTTAACGCAGCCCGTGGCGCGGTCGTCGACCAGGAAGCTCTGATCGAGGCGTTGCGCGAGCGCCGGATTGCCGGCGCGGGTCTGGACGTGTTCACCCCGGAGCGCCTGCCGCCCGAGCACGAGCTCTTGGCGCAACCCGGGCTGCTGGCGACGCCGCACGTGGCCTTCTACTCGGAGGAGTCGGTGACGGAGCTGGCGACGCTGGCGGCGCGCAACATCGCAAGCGTGCTGGCCGGCGGCCGTCCGCGGGACACGGTGAACCCAGAGGTCTACCAACAGGATGCTGCAACGAGGAGAGAGAGGACAAGTGTCAGTTCACCACGCTGATGTGGTTGGGTCGCTGCTGGCTCCGCACGAGCTGGCGGAGGTGATGTCGTATGCCCCGGTTCGAGAAGTGACGCCCGAGGAGCTGCGCGAACTTCAGGATCGCGCCATCGACGAAGCGCTGGCGATGCAGGAACGCGCCGGGCTGGACGTGGTGACCGACGGAGAGCTTCGCCGGGTGCAGTTCTTCGACCAGTTCGTGGTCGGGATCGACGGACTCGCGCCCGGGCCGGGCGGGTCGGCGAAGTTCCACTCCGACGACGGGCAGACGGTGGAATTTCGCGTGCCGGTGTGCGTGCAGTCGCGGATCAAGGCGACACGCAACCTGGCCCTGGAGGAGTTCACCCACATCAAGGACAGGACCGAAAAGACGATCAAGGTCACCCTGCCGAGTCCGCTGCTGCTGATGACGGTGTGGAACGACGAGCTCTCGCGCGCCGCGTACAACGACCCGTTCGAGCTGTTCGCCGACGGCGCGCGGCTCATTCGCGAGCAGATCGTGGCGCTCAGGGATGCCGGCTGCGAGTACGTCCAGGTCGACGCGCCCGAGCTCATCCAGGGCTTCGCCGACCCGGATGTGCAGGCCGAGCGCGCGGGCTACGGGGTCGATACTGAGCGCTTCAAGGCCGAGGGGGTCGAGTACATCAATGCGGCACTGGACGTGCCGGGGATCCGCCGCGCCGTGCACCTGTGCCGCGGCAACTACGCCGGGATGTGGACGGCTCGTGGCGGCTACCAGAACCTGGCGCGCCGCTGTTTCGATCGCGCCCCGAACGTCGATGTGTGGATGATGGAGTACGACGACGATCGTTCGGGCGGCTTCGATCCGCTGCGAGAGCTGCCCGAGGACAAGGCGGCGGTGCTGGGACTGATCACCACTAAGCGGCCGGCGCTCGAGGATCCCGATCGCCTGCAGGCGCGGATCGAGGAGGCGGCGCGGTTCCACCCACGCGAGCAGCTCGGCCTCTCCACGCAGTGTGGGTTTGAATCGGGCACGCATGCCCCGCTCACCGCCGAGCAGCAGGAGGCGAAGCTCAGGCTGGTCGCGGACGTGGCCGATTCGGTGTGGGCGGGGGTGCGGCGATGACCGGTGTGCGGCGAGTCCTGGTCGTCGGAGGCGGGATCGGCGGCCTGTCGGCGACGATCGCCCTGCGCCAAGCCGGCTTCGACGTCGACGTGGTGGAGAAGAACCCGGCGTGGGACGTCTACGGCGTCGGGATCCTCCAACCGGGCAACGCGCTGCGGGCGCTGAACGAGTTGGGACTCGCGCGCGAGGCGGTGGCGCAGGGCCATCCGATGTACGGAGATACGACGTGGACTGCGGACGCGAAGACCCTGATCGCCGATCACGACTGGCCGCCGCTGGTCGAGGGGCTCCCGCCCGGAAATGGGATCACCCGCCCGCGCCTACACCGGATCTTTCAGACGCACAGCCTGGCGTCCGGAGCCGATATCCGGACCGGAGTGACGTTCACCTCATTGCGAGACGAGAGCGATCGTGTTTCGGTGGATTTCACCGACGGTGAGTCGCGCTCGTACGATCTCGTGGTCGGCGCGGACGGGCTGTACTCGCAGGTGCGCGAGACCGTGTTCGGCTCGAACCTGAAGGCGAAGTACACCGGCCAGGTGTGCTGGCGCTACAACCTGCCCCGGATCGACGGACTCGACAAGATCTGGGTCTACCTTGGCACGACGGGCACGGCCGGGTTCTGTCCACTCGCGGCGGATCTCATGTACATCCTGACGATCGAGAAGCCGCCCGAGGGGGCGCCGATCCGCCTCGACAAGCAAGGGATCGCGGCGATCTATCGAGAGCGTCTCGCGCAGTTCGGTGGTCCGGTCGCCGAGCACCGCGAGCTGATCGTCGACGACGACGCCGTCGTCTACCGCCCGGTGGAGAACGTGCTCGTCCCGCCACCGTGGTACCGCGGCCGGATCGTCCTGATCGGCGATGCCGCACACGCCACCTCGCCGCAGTGCGGTCAGGGTGCGGCGCAGGCGATCGAGGACGCGATCGTGCTCCGGCAGGAGCTGTGTCGCGATCAGCCGCTCGAGGCGGCGCTCGACTCCTACATGGAACGCCGCTACGAGCGCTGCCGGATGATCGTCGAGGGCTCGGAGACGATCGGCCGCTGGGAGCAGGACCACTCGCTGCCGATCAACCCCGATGAGGTTCGATTCGGCGTCACGATGGCCGCGATGGCCCCGATCTAGATCGCGAGGAATCGACCTGTGACAAGTGATCGGCAGTTTGCCCTGGGCACGTTTGCCGCCGGCGAGCGCGAGACGTTCGCAGGGCTGGTGGTAGGCGAACGCGTGCTCGATCTACGCGCCCGGTTCGGCGCTGAGACCACGACGTTGGGCCTCATCGAGGACTGGGAGCGAAGCGTCGAATCGCTGTCGGAGCTGGCCGGCGAAGGCGACACCCGGGCGCACGAGCTTGCTTCGCTACGACCACGCGCGCCGATCATGTCGCGCCAGATCCTGTGCGCCGGCGCCAACTACTACCAGCACGTCCGCCAGATCGTGTACTCCACGCTCCGGCTCGAGGGCGACGAACGCCCGGAGGACGAACTGCGCGAGGAGGCCGAGCGCCAGGTGCGACGCCGCGCCAGCACCGAGCCGTACGTGTTCGCCGGGCTGCCGAGCGCGCTGGTTGGCGCACGGGACGACGTCGTGCTGTGGGGCCCCGGAACCTGCCACGACTGGGAGCTCGAGCTGGCGGTGGTCATCGGGCGCGGCGGGCGCAACATCGCCGAAGCTGATGCCATGAGCCACGTGGCCGGCTACACCATCTCAAACGACATCAGCACGCGCGATGTCATGAACCGGCCGAACTTCCCGATGACCGACTTCCTGATGAGCAAGTGCCGCCCCACGTTCTTCCCCACCGGGCCGTACATGGTCCCGCGGGAGTTCGTGCCCGACCCGCGCGCGCTGCGCATCACCCTGAGCCTCAACGGCGAGGTCATGCAGGACGAGTCGGTCAACGACATCATCTACGGAGTAGAACGGCTGGTTTCGTATGCCTCCTCGGTGGTCGGACTGTCGCCCGGCGATCTGATCCTCACCGGCTCGCCGGCCGGCAATGCCGGCCATCACGGCAACCGCTGGCTGGTCGCCGGCGACCTCATCGAGGGACGGATCACCGGGCTGGGCGTTCAGCGCAACCGCTGCGTCGCGCCGTAGCGTGCGATGGGCCTGACCGTGGTCGACGGGCCAGTCTTCGTCTCCTCGCATGCCACCGAAGCGGTGTTCTCATGGCGTGAGGCGGTCGACGCGCTTACTGACGCGTATGCCGCGCCGGCCCCGCGCTGGCGGCACCGGCGTGCTCAACCGGACGCACTGGAAGTACCAGGAATGGCTGGCCGGCTACAACGGCGGCCCGCTGGGGGCGCCCGCGATGCGGATCCCGGACCGCCTCATGAAGTCGCTGCGAGCGGGCCTCGAGGCAGCGAACCTACCTGTGACCGCGGACCCGGACCGCGAGTTCATGATCGGACGCAACCCGGCGTAGCCCTCCCGAGGCCCCCGCGGCGCTCACCCTGACCTGACCCACAGACTGAGCGGCCCGCGGAACGAGATGTTGGGGTGGAACGGGATCTCCTGCCCGTCCACCAGCGAGAGTCGTGGATAGCGCCGGACGAGCTCGGCCAGCGCAATCTGCGCCTCCAGGCGGCCGAGTGCGGATCCTACGCAGAAGTGGATGCCGCGGCCGAACGCGAGCGTGCGCCGCGCGTTGGAGCGGGTCATGTCGAACCGCTCAGGCTCGGGGAACGTGGACGGGTCGCGTCCCGCGGCGGCAAGCCAGAGAAACAGCTTCGCTCCTGCGGGGATCTCCGTTCCGCCGACGAGGACAACCTGCTTGGCTTGCCGGCGCCAAACGACGACCGATGGGTCGTAGCGGAGGACCTCGTCGACCGCTCCGGCGATCAACCCGGAGTCCTCGACGAGCGACCGCCAGCGTACCGGGTCCTCGAGCAGCCGCCGGATACAGTTGCCGAGCAGGTTGTTGGTCGTCTCGTGGCCGGCGAACGACAGCGAGAACAGGATCGACGCGATCTCCTCGTGGGTCAGCTGGCTCGGGTCCTCGTCGTGGATGTCGAGGAGGGCGCTCGCGAAGTCATCGTCGCGGTCGCCTGCCTTGCCGGCCACGAGCTCGCGCAAGTACGCGCGATACGCGGCCATGTTTCGGGCGTGCTCGATCTGCTCCTCGGCCGAGGGACGGCCCCAGCTGAGCGACAAGCGGTTGGCGCCCCAGCGGCGCAGGGCCGGCCAATCCGCCCGCGGCACGCCCATGAAGCGGAAGATGACCGTAAGCGGTAGCGGCCGGGTCAGCGCGTCGACGATGTCGAACGGCTGCGTCGCGTCGACCGCCTCGAGCAGCTCCGCCACCGTCTCGCGGATCTTCGGCTCCATCAGCGCCACGCGCCGCGGGGTGAACGCGCGCGCCGTGGGTGCGCGCAGGCGCGTGTGCTCCGGCGGATCGAGGCTGACCATCGACGGCTGCGGCCGGTGGCCACCTTCGAGCAGGATCTGCATCGCCTCCGGGACGAGTTGGACCAGCGGCAGCTGGGCCGGCGCGGCGGAGAACAGGTCGGGATGGAGGAATATCCACTCCACGTCCGCATAGCGCGACACGACGTAGTAGCCGAGCGACGGCGCGTAGAAGACCGGTGGGAGGTTCTCCATCCATGCGTAGGGGTCGGCGAGGAACTCCGGCGAGAGCGGGTCGAACGCCCCGTCGACCGGGCAGCTCACGGTTTGCGGCGTCATGCGGGCTGCTCCGCGGGCGTGCGAGCGCTTCCGCCGCGCGTCTCCTCCACCCTGTCGATCTCCGCCAGCTGGGACAGGATCTGTCCGGGCGTCGCCTCGCCGATCACCTTCTGGAGCAGGGGCGTGTGGTCGAACACGAGATCCCGCGCCGGCGCGAGCCACGCCGGCAGGCGGTGGAACATGATCCCGTTCATCCACGCCATCTGACTGACCTGCGCCGTGTGCTTCTTGCGTCGCTCCTCGAACGCCTGCAGGGCGCCGCGCGTCTGCGCCGCGTCGTGCACGTCGACGCGCTCGAGCTCGGCGGCCAGAAAGTAGCCGTCCTCGATCGACATGCCGGCGCCGTAGGCGGCGTACGGCGAGGTGGGATGTGCGGCGTCGCCGACGATCGTGACCCGGCCCTTGGACCACTGCTTAAGCGGCTTGCGGTCGCGGATCTCCCAGCGGAAGAGGTGCTCGGCCGGCGTCTGCTCGATGAGCGATGGCAGCGGCCCGGAGAATCGCCGCGCCCGCGTCAGGGCGAATTCGCGCAGGTCCTCGGTGAACGGGATGCTCGGGTCGAACCCCTCGAGCACCCACCACTCGTAGCCGGGACGGCCGTCGTGGAGGATGGCGGAGTAGCTGCCCTGGGTGGTGCGGTCGTGGGCGACGATCGTCACCGGGTCGGGCGCCTCGCAGAACAGGTAGCCGGCGACCAGGTGCAGCTTCTGGTGGCGGATCGGCTGCTCGCCCCACAGCCCTCGCCGCACCGCGGAGTTGATCCCGTCGGCGCCGACCAGCAGGTCGGCTTCGACGTCCTCGCGCCCCTCGAGGTGAAGCACCACCTTCTCGCCGGCATCGGTGAACGACGTGAGCCGGTGCTCGTAACGGATTGCGCCCTCGGGAAGCGCATCGAGCATCCGCCGGTAGAGGCCCGGGCGCAGCAGGCCGATGAACCCGCCGCCGTACTCGTCCTTCACGGCCTGCGGCAGGCGGATCCGGGCCCGCACTCTGCCGTCGTGGCGGCGGAACTCCGAGTCCGCCGGCGCGCCCAGGTCGCGGATGTCCACCCCGAGCAGACCGAGCACCTTCTGGGGCGGCGGCCACAGATTCAGGATGTTCCCCGCCGCCCTGATCTCCGACGACCGTTCGTAGATCGCCACCTCGAAGCCGGCTCGCCGACCGGCCAGCGCGGCCGCCATCCCGGCCGGCCCGGCCCCGACGATCGCAATCCGGCCCTTGCTGCTGATGCTGCTGCCCATAGTCTCTCCCGGGGCGTCGTGGATTACTTCGTAAGCGCCTCGGTGAGCCGCGGCACGAGCGCCGCCGCGTTGCCAGCCTCGACCGCGCCGCGCATGTCGGCGCCCAGGACGTCGAGGTCGGGTGCGGGATCGCCGCCACCGGGCGGCAGCGCCGCATACGGCCAGTCGGTGCCGAACACGATGTGATCGAGCGTCGTCACCTCGCGGGTGGCGGCGAGCGCCGGAACGTTGTTGGTCAGCCCCGTGTCGTAGTAGAGGCGGCGGAGGTACGCGAGCGCGCCGGCCGGCGCCTGGGCGGCCTGCTCGGGCTCACGGTCCGCCAGCGAGGCGATGCGGTGGGCTAGGAACGGCGCGGCGCCGCCGAGATGCGAGAGCTGAAAGCGGATCCGCGGGTATCGCTCGAGCGTTCCGCCGTAGATGAGGTTGGCGACGGCGCGAACGGTGTCGAAGGTGAACTCGTAGAGCCACACCGGGTGCTCGGAGAGAGGGAGCGCGTGGGGCGGGAAGCCCGGGTGAACGAACACGTACGCCCCACGCTGGTCGAGCGCGGCCATCAGCGGCTCGAGCCCGGGATCGCCGAGGTAGGTGCCGGCGACGTTGCTGAGCAGCATCACCCCGTCCAGGCCCAGCTCGTCGTAGCAGCGGTCGAGCTCGCGCAGCGCGGCGTCGACGTCGGGCAGTGGCAGCGCAGCCAGGCCCGCGAACCGGTCTGGCTGTGCCCGGACGATGTCGGCGATCCCGTCGTTGGCGACGCGGGCCAGCTGGCGGGGGTCCGCCGCCTCGCCGACGAACGCTCCCGGGGGCCCGACCGAGACCACGGCGGCGTCGATCTCATAGCGTTCCATGTCCGCCTGAAGACCGTCCAGCGTGGTCGGAGGCAGCGGCAGGTTCCCCAGCGCCGCGCGGTAGGCGGGCGGGTGCACGTGGGCGTGGCAGTCAATCCTCATGCGTGCGCGCGCGCCCGCAATCGACCTGGCCGGGCTTCCGGCAGCGGTACCGGGTCCACGCCCGCCACCACGGTGTTCGTGAGCGTGCCGATCCCCCGCACGGAGAGGGTCACGGTGTCCCCGGCCTCGAGCGCCGGGTAGGCGTCGCGCCCGTGGCGGCCGCGCAGTTCGAGCAAGCAGCCCGCGCCGCACGTACCCGAGCCGAGGACATCGCCCGCCCGGATCCAGGTCCCGCGCGAGGCGTAGGAGATCAGCTCCTCGAAGCTCCACGCCATGTTGGCCAGCGTGTCGTCGCCAAGCTCGCGGTCGTTGACGTATGCGCGGAGGTCCAGGTCCAGGCGATCGCCGCCCCGAAAGGGCTCGAGCTCGTCGGGGGTGACGATCCACGGCCCGAGCGTGTTGGCGAAATCCTTGCCCTTGCAGATCCCGAGCCCCAGCTTCATCTCCTCGAACTGCAGGTCGCGCGCCGACCAGTCGTTGAAGATCGTGTACCCGGCGATGTAAGCCCCGGCCTCCTCGGGAGTGAGATTGCGGCCGGCGCGGCCGACGATCACCGCCACCTCGAGCTCCAGGTCGAGGTCCCGACAGCCCGGCGGGATCGGGATCTCATCGTCCGGGCCGGTTACCGCTCCCGGGTTCGAGAAGTAGCAAAACGGCGAGCGGTACCAGCTCTCCGGCACCCGCGCGTTCGGATCGCCGCCCTTGACGATGCCCTCGATATGCTGCTCGAACACCGAGAAGTCACGGATCGACGGCGGCTCGATCGGCGCGAGCAGCCGCACTTCGCTCCGTGGCCGCTCCTGCGCCCCGGCGGCCAGGCGCTCCGGGTCCTGGCTGCTGAGCAGGTCGAGCACGCCGACCGCGAGTCCGAGCACGCGTGCTGACTCACCGTCGGAAGAGACGATCGCCGCCCGGGTGCCCCCATCGACTTCGACTCTGGCAATGCGCACCGCTCCTCCTCTCGCCTCAGCTCTCGACGAACAGCTGGGTCGACTGGAATCCCGTGGCCGCCTCCTGCGCCGCCTCACCCCGCACCGCCGGCCAGCACTCCATCATCGACTCCGGCATGGCCACGTTCTTCCAGAACGTCGTACCGCCCTGCGACGGATTCCAGTCCATGGCCTTCCAGTCCGGCATCGCATTGACCCAGCCGCCGGCATTCAGCTCGATCCGGAACCCGCCCGGTTCGCGCACATACAGGTAGGTGATCTCGTCCAGACCGTGGATGCCTGGGCCGAACTCGATCGGCGTCTCATTGGCCATGAACACCTCGGCGGCCCGCTCGATGTCGAGGCGCTGGTCGACCCGGTAGGCGATGTGGTTGCCGCGCGCCGTCATCCCGGAGAAATCCGGCACCAGCCCGAGATCGTGGGTGGAGCGGATCGCGTTGCAGGTCAGCGTCGAGAACACATTGAAGCCCGGCTCCGGGCTGATCTGCGCGGTGTGCCGATGCCCCAGCGTCCGGTAGAACGCGATGTCCTGGTCGATGCTCGGCGTGGCGATCGTGACGTGGTCGAGATACCGGGCCGAAGCACCCCGGGCGGAGAACTTCTGCGGGCGGTTCTGGAAGTCGCGCTCGGCCTTCTCGGGCGGTGCCTGGTAGCGCTCAGTCTCCCAGAACACCTCGTGCACATGGCGGCCGACCGGGGCGTGGTAGCGGAAGGCGCGGCCATGACCGACCGAGGAGTCGACCCACCCGATCTCGTTGCCGCTCCCCTCGAGGCGCTGGGCGATCGTGTCCGGGTCGTCGGGGCCGTAGGTGCGCCAGGCGATGTGCCCGAGCGCCGGCTCCGGTCCCTCGGTGACGATCAGGCTGGAGTGAAGCCACTCCGCCCAGCCGCGCAGGTATACCGACTGGCCCTCGCGCGTGGTCTCCTCGAGCCCCAATACATCGACCATCCAGCGGACGGTCGCCTCGGGCTTGGGTGAGATCAGCTCGACGTGGGCGAGCTGCGACAGCAGGACTTCGGACATGGGGCTCTCTCCTCCAATCATCCGCCCGCGGGCCATGGCGGACAACTAAAATCATCATTCGGGTTCACAGACTGTATGTCATCCTGGCGCGCATTGTCAAGGAGTCTGCTCATCAAATTAGAATTGGAACACTGGTCTTGACAATCGGTGAAAAGACGATTTAGAATCTCGCTTCGTAAATGCCGTCGGTGCCTATGCCGCTGGGGGCGTTTGCCTGAGGAATGGGAGAGGGTGAGCGCCGATCGCCGGCCGCCGCCGGTCCCGGACAAGTTCGACTACACCGCTGGAGCGGCGGAGGAGCGAAGATGAAGAACCACCCGGTCGCGGCGCGCGCGCGCTGCTGGCGTCCCATTGTGTGGCTCTGTGCCGTGGCCGTAGTGGTCATGGTGCTTTCGGCCTGCGGTAAGACCTCGAGCGCTTCGAGCTCGACCGCGAGCGGTTCGTCCGCCAGCGGCGGGGGATCGTCGGCGAGCACCACCGCGAGCGCGTCCACGTCGTCGGGCTGCGGAAGCGTGCCAACGCTCGCCGTCCACGACCAGAGCGGCGTGATCTCGAGTCTGGGCTCCAACTACACGTCGCAGTTCAACGGTTATGCGACCCCGATCTTCAAGAGCGCGTTCTCGAACTTCAAGCCCAAGGGTTCGCCGCCGTACACGGTGGGCGTCTCGGTCACCGCGCCGATCAGTCCGACCCAGGCGGCGCTCATCCCGCTGCTCGAGAAGGACCTGCACGCGGTCAAAGGTGTCGGCAAGGTCGTGCTGCTCACCTCGCCGCCCACCGGTTTGACCACTCAGATCCAGCAGACGCAATCGCTCATCCAGCGTCACGTGAGCGCGATCGTGGTGGAGCCGCTGGTCCCGCAGCCGTTCATCCCGATCGCTGCCGCGGCGGGGAAGGCGGGGATCCCGTTCATCTCGCTCATCAACAGCACCCCGAGTGCGGACTCGATCAACCTCGGGCCGAACTCGGTGGCCGATGCTGCCGCCTCGGGTGCCGAGCTGGCCAAGCTGATCGGCGGCAAGGGACTGGTCCTGGGCGTGCACGGCATCGCCAGCACCGGCGTCGATCACGAGGAGTTCGCCGGCTGGAAGGCCGCGTTCGCCAAATGCCCGGGGATCAAGTTCGACGACTCGATCGTCGGCGCGTTCCAGCCGGCGGTGGCCAAGGCGCAGACGCTGGCCTACCTCTCGAGCCATCCGCAGCCGGTCGCCGGCGTGGTCGAGACCGCGGGCATGACCGCGGGCATCCTCCAGGCCTTCCAGCAGACGGGTCGTCCGCTGCCGGTCTTCGTCGACGCCGGTCCGTCCGTCGGCGACCTCGTGTTCTTCAAGAGCCACGCCGACAAGCTCGCCTCGGCCTTCTCGCTCACCCCGAGCGGATTGGCCAACGCCACCGCGTACACGGTGTCACAGCTGCTGGGCGGACATGGACCGAAGGTGAGCGAGCTCGCCTCGCTGAGCGCGACCATGAACCAGTCGAACCTCTCGCAGTGGATTCCCGCTGGGGCGACCGCCGGCGATCAGACGATCGTCGAAGGCACGTGGCTACCCACGAGCTACCTCGCGCCGTTCTTCAACAAGTGACCGAGCCGCGCTCCGGGTCCGACATGCCGGCGGTGGAGACTCCTCAGGTTGATGCGGCCCGGGCCGCTCCCGCTGGGGCCCCACCGGCGGCGGCGTCGGTGCTCACGGTCTCCGGGGTGGCGAAGTCGTTTGGCGCCACGCGCGCGCTCCGTTCGTGCTCGTTCGAGCTACGGCGCGGCGAGGTGCACGCGATCGTGGGCGAGAACGGGTCGGGCAAGAGCACGCTGGTCAAGATCCTATCCGGCGTGCATCGGCCCGACGCCGGCGAGATCACCGTGGATGGCACAACCGTAGCGCGTCCGCGTAGCCCTCGGGCGGCGCGGCAGGCCGGTATCGCGACCGTGTTCCAGGAGGTGCTGGTCGTCGGCCCGCAGTCGGTGCTCGAGAACGTCTGGCTGGGCACGGACGCACTGGTGCGCCGCAGCGTCGCTTCGGACGAAAAACGGGCGCGCGCGAAGGAGGTGCTGGACGAGCTGCTCGGCACTGCGCCCGCCCTTGATGCGCCGGCCGAGTCGCTGTCGCTGAGCGACCGTCAGGCGTGCTGCATCGCGCGGGCTCTGGTGCGCCCGCCGCGCGTCCTGATCCTCGACGAGTCGACCTCGGCGCTCGACGTGGCGACACGCGATCGCGTGTTCGCGGTGGTGCGGCGGCTCTGCTCGCGGGGCGCCGCGGTGATCTTCATCTCGCATCGGATGGACGAGATCGAGGAGCTGGCTGATCGCGTCACGGTGCTGCGCTCGGGGGAGTCGGTGGCGACCCTGGAGCGCCGCGAAGCGACGACCGAGATCCTCGTGCGGCACATGACCGGCGAGGATCATCTGACGACAGGTGTCAAGACCGTGGCGCGCGCGGCGCGGGTGCGGGGCGAGGTGCTGTTGCGCACCGAGGGTGTACGCCTACGTCCCGCCGGGGAGCCGATCGACTTCGAGCTGCGGGCGGGTGAGCTGGTCGGACTGGCCGGCCTCGAGGGGCATGGACAGGATGCCTTTCTGCATGCGCTGCGCGGCGCGGGAGCCTTCGCTGGGCGGCTGGTTACGGGCACCGGCGATGAGCTCAGCTCGACCGATCACGCGTTCTCGGCCGGCGTGGCGTACGTGCCGCGCGACCGACGCACGGAATCGTTGTTCGGAGCGCTGTCGATCGCCGAGAACTTCGCCCTGCCCACGCTGAGCCGTGACCGCCGCACCGGAGTGATCGGTTGGCGGCGTACGCGGCGAGCGCCTGGGCGGCTACGTCGAGCGGCTCGGCATCCGGCTGGCCGATGCCCGCCAGCCGATCACCGTGCTGAGCGGCGGCAACCAGCAGAAGGTGGTGATCGCGCGCTGGCTCGCCGCGACCCCGCGCGTGCTCCTGCTCAACGACCCCACGCGCGGCGTCGACCTCGGCGCCAAGCGCGATCTGTATGGGCTGCTCGAGCAGCTGGCCGCCGACGGCGTCGCGGTGGTGATGCTCTCGACCGAGGTCGACGAGCACGTCGAGCTGATGGATCGCGTGCTCGTGTTCCGGGAGGGCGCGGTGTCCGCGACGCTCTCGCGCGAGGAGCTCGACCGCGCTCGGCTGATCGCGGCGTTCTTCGGCCGCGTCCCAGGAGAGGTCGATGGCGTCTAGAGTCCTGGCGCGCCTGCGCAGCTGGCCGTGGGGTTTCGCGCTCGTCCTCGCCGTCGCTCTGTTCGTGGCCAACGTGTTCGCCCGTTCGAGCTTTGCCACCCCGAGCTCGTGGCCCGCGACCCTGGCGGACTTTGCGCCGTTTGCGATCGCGGCGATGGCCACCACGCCCGCCGTCCTTAGCGGCGGCGGCAGCATCGACATCTCGATCGGTCCCCTGCTCAACCTGGTCAGCATCGTCGTGGTCGGCGTGCTGATCCCCCACGGCCTCGGGAGCTTCTGGATCGCCGTCCCGATCGCGCTGGGGATCGGGATCTTGGTCGGGTTCATCAACGGGGTGCTGGTCGGCGTGTTCCGCTACCAGGCCGTGCTCTCGACGCTGTGCGCTCTGTTCGTGCTAGGCGGCGTCGGATTGGCCATCCTGAGTCAGCCCGCCTCGGGGACGACGGGGTGGCTCAGTCATCTCGCGAACAAGGTCGGCCCGATACCCGGCGGCCTGATCCTGACCCTCATACCGCTGCTCGTGTGGATCGCTCTCGGGCGCACTCCGTTTCTGCGCGCGCTGTATTCGACCGGCGGCGACGACGTGGCCGCATACTCCGCCGGGGTGAATGTCACGGCGGTCCGCGTCGTCGCCTTCACCCTGGGTGGCCTGTTCGCCGCGATCGCGGGGATCGCGCTCGCCGCCACCACCCAGACCGGAGACCCCGGGCAGGCGACCCAGTACACGCTCCCAGCCATCGCCGCCGTGGCGATCGGCGGTACCTCGCTGCTCGGCGGCCGCGGAAGCCTGGTTGGCTCGATCGCGGGAGCGGCGATCATGTTCCTGATCCAGACGCTGCTGGATTCGCTCAGCGTCTCCTCGAACTGGCTGCAACTCGTCTACGGGGCGATCCTGCTGTTCGCCATCGTGCTCAGCTCCGCGTTGGCCAGGCCCGGAAAAGCGGTGGTGGTGGTGGCCGCGGATGGGGCTGTGGGATGAGCGCGATCGATCCAACCCAGACGGCCACGCCGCTCGCTGATCCTGGTGGCGCGAGTCGGGGACGGTGGTGGTCGCGCGTGGCCGCGGTGCAGCGGCGCTTTCAGCTGGTTCAGCTCCTCGCGCTCGTGCTCCTGTTCGAGTGGGGGACCTACACGGTCACCGACTTTGCCACCAAGCAGAGCGTCCTGGCCATGCTCGTCGCCGCTTCCTTCCTCGGCCTGGCCGGTGCCGGACAGACCATCGTGGTGCTTGTGGGCGGTATCGACTTCTCGATCCCCGCGTTCATCTCCGGCGGAGCCATCCTCATCTCGCAGCTCACCGGCACCGACCACTGGGCGGTGGTTCCCGCCCTGATCCTGATCGTCGTGCTCGGGCTCGCGCTGGGCGCGGTGAACGGATACGTCTCACATCGGTTCACCGTCCAGCCGCTCGTGGTCACGCTGGCGATGGCGTCGCTGATCACCGGCGGTCTGCTCGTGTGGACCAAGGGCGAGGCCACCGGCACCGCACCCGCCTTCCTGTCGCGGCTGACCGCGGTGAACGGCACCACGTTCGGCATCGGCATCCCGCCCGTGGTGTTCATCTGGGCGCTGGTCGCCGTCGTCCTCGGCGTCGGCCTGAGGCGCACGCTCGCGGGCCGCAAGCTGTACGCCACGGGCGCCAACCCAATCGCGGCCGAGCTCTCGCTGGTCAAGACGCGGCGGGTCTGGATCGGCGCCTACGCCCTGTCCGGGCTGCTGGCGGCGCTGCTGGGCGTGCTCGTCGGTGGCTACACAGGCTCGGGCAACGTCACGCTCGGCGATCCCTACCTGTTCGAGGGACTCGCCGCGGTGATCGTGGGGGGCACCGCGTTCGGCGCGCGCGGCGACTACTGGAAGACGGTGCTCGGGGCGCTGGTGCTCACGGTGCTGTCGACAGTGCTGGTCGGCAAGGGCTACACCAACGCCGACCAGCAGATCATCTTCGGCCTGCTCATTCTCGCCGTGGTCGCGGGATACGGCCGCGGCCCGAGGCTGCGCGACCGCATCTAACGCACGTGCGTCTCGACGGCAGGCTGATCATCGTTACGGGGGCGGCAGGCGGCATCGGCGCCGCGTCGGTGGCAGTGCTGCGCACGGCCGGCGCCGAAGTCGTCGCCTGCGACGTGGCGCCCGGGGCCGAGCAGCACCTCGACGTGGCCGACCCGGACAGCTGGGCCGCGGTGGTGGCACCGCTCGAGCGCGTCGACGGGCTGCTGAACGCCGCCGGCGTGACGCACCGCGCGCGGCTGCCCGAGCTCCGCGGTGAGGACTTCACTCGCGTGATGTCGATCAACGCGCTCGGGCCGGTCTACGGCATGCAGGCGGTTATGCCGTTCATGCCGAGCGGCGGCTCGATCGTCAACATCTGCTCGCTGGCCGCGTTCACCGGACACTACACCGCCGCTTACACCGCGAGCAAGTGGGCGCTGCGCGGGCTCTCGCGGGTGGCCAGCATGGAACTCGGCGCGCGCGGGATCCGCGTCAACGCCGTGTTCCCCGGCTACATCGAGACACCGATGACAGCGTCCGCGCCCGAGGCGTTCCTGCGCGCCAGCGTCGCGGCGGCGCCCCTTGGGCGGGCGGGACGTCCCGATGAGGTTGCGGACCTGTGTGCCTGGCTTCTGTCTGATTCCGCCTCGTACGTCACCGGTGCCGAGATCTCGATCGACGGTGGCACGTGGGCTCATGGCGGTGCCAAGTTTCTATCCGACGCGCTGCTGGCATGAAGCTCGAGGAGGAGCGGGTGCGCCGGATCGTCACGGGCCACGATGCATCGGGCAAGGCGGTAATCGCGGAGGATCGGGAGATCGCGGGCGTTGGACTGGCCGAAGACAGCGGTCGCACCGATGCGACCTTCTTTCAGCTGTGGGCCACGCATGAGATGCCGGTGGCCCTCGCCGACGAGGCCATGGCGCGCCAGCGAGAGGGAAGCCTGAGCACGATCCTCGGAACCGGCACAGGTTCGGTATTGCGCATCGGCGTCTTGGCGCCCGGTACGCGCTCGCCGATGCACCGCACCGAGAGCCTCGACTACGGCATCTGCTTGGAGGGCGAATGCGACATGGAGCTCGACGGGGGCGACGTGGTGACCGTGCGCGCCGGCGATGTCGTGATCCAGCGAGGGACCAACCACGTCTGGCACAACCGGTCGGACAAACCGTGCCGCTTCGCCTGGATCCTGCTCGACGCCGAGCCGGTGACGATACGCGGCCGGCGTCTGGGCGCGAGCTGGAAACACAAGGAGGCGACATGAGAATCGTTGACCTGTCCCACACGATCGAGACGTTGCCCGAGGATCTCCCGTCGTTCATGCGCGTGGAGGTCAGCTACAGCGATCATGCGGCTGGCGCGGTGGAGATGCAGAACGGGTTCGGGGTCCCGCCGCGCCTGCTCAGAAACGAGGAAGGGCCGGCGGGCGAGCGGCTGTCGATCGGCACCCACGCCGGCACCCATCTCGACGCGCCGTGGCACTACAACTCGACAATTCAGGGCGAGCCGGCACAGACGATCGACGAGCTCCCGCTCGAATGGTTCTACGGCCCCTGCGTCGTAATCGACGCACGCGACAAGGCGGATGGGGACCCGGTCACGGTTGAGGAGATGCAGTCGGGTATCGCCGCAGCCGATCACGACCTGCGTCCGGGAGACATCGTTCTCGTGCACAGTGGGCGCGATGCCTTTTACCACGAGCGCGACTACATGCTCCGCGGCTGCGGCGTGACCGCCCAGGCCACGCGGTGGCTCTACGACCAGGGCGTACGCGTGATGGGGATCGACGCGTGGGGCTGGGATGCGCCGCTCGACAAGCAGGCGGCGGTGGCGCTCGAGCGCGACGAACCCGGCATCTTCTGGGCCGCGCACCAGGCCGACCTGCCGTACTCGCAGATCGAACGCCTCGCCAATCTCGCCGCGCTGCCGCCGACCGGATTCACCGTCGCCTGTTTCCCGCTGAAGATCAAGCGTGCCAGTGCCGGCCTTTCCCGTGTGGTGGCGATCCTCGATACTTAGCGCGCGGTGGAAACCCCGCTCCCCTCGGTTCGGGCCCATGATCTCGCGGGCTTCTTCCGTCGTCGCCAGCCGCTTGAAGAGGAGCGTTCCCGCGGAGCGTTCCCGCCGACGGCGTCGCCGCGACGCTGTGTCGTGACGTCGTCCACTGCTGTCCGTAATCATGGTCCGGATGGGCGACGTGCTCATCGCGCTCAGCCCGTTCCGCTCCGTGCCGCGCGGAGGCGCCGGCCGGCAGTTCCTGGTGGCCCCGGCACATGTCCCAACCGCTCACATGGTCGGTGTAAGCGTGGCCCTCCCAGTCACTGGTGATGAAGCCGGTGTGCCCTGGCTCTGGAGGGTGGGAGACCGCCCCCCGGAGGGGTACGAGGGGCGTCCCGGGAAATGGCCGCGGACCCCAAGTCGCGGCCAGAACGGTCAGGAAAGAACCGCAAACTCCGGTAAAGAGACGTACTGGCAGACGGGGCGCGAGGACCCTAAAAGACCTGCATAGGGCGAGATTGCCGCACGGCAGGTTTCGCTACTTTGACGCAGGAGATCACCGGTGCGAATCCGGTTGGGGGTACTTCGCGAATCGCCTCCAGGTGGTGGGTTACGCTCGCCGCGGTGGGTGTCAGCGCCGCCTGCAGCAACGTGCTCAAGCCGCAAACACGGCTCCCGCCAGCTCACGGAAGTTTCGGGCCGGCGCGGACTCGATCTCCCTGTGCCAGACCAGGGACGTCTCGAGCACCGCATCGGGCTCGGCGAGGGGAATGGCCACCGCGCCGGCCACGCCGCCGGTCA
Source organism: uncultured Solirubrobacterales bacterium (assembly GCA_963834675.1). Taxonomy (GTDB): domain Bacteria; phylum Actinomycetota; class Thermoleophilia; order Solirubrobacterales; family Solirubrobacteraceae; genus Palsa-465. The sequence continues at coordinate 592,983 of CAWICS010000001.1, read as the reverse complement.
CCGACGCAGGCGCAAGCGCGACCGCGCCGGAACTCGCCACCGTGCCAGTATCTCCGGAGGAGTGAAACGCGCGTCGGCTGACCGTGGGCTCGACGCCCGCGCGTCGGCAGATCTCGAACAGCGCGTCGTGCAGGCGCGGGGCCAGCTCGCGCGGGAACATCAGGTACGGCTCGTCGCGCAGTTCCCGGAGCTCAACTCGGTCCGACCGGCTCAGACGATGGCCGTCCGGAACTAGGACCACCACAGCCTCGCGCCGCAGCGCCTGGTAGTCGAGCTCAGTGTCTGGCTCGGGGCAGAGGCTGATGGCGAGGTCGATGGCGGCCGTGCGGAGCGCGCTCGCAATGTCTGCATTCCACATCTCCTGCGTGATCAGCGTGACATCCGGATGCACCGCTGCAAACTTCTGGGCCAGGACGGGCAGGGTGTCGAACCGGGCGCTCCAGCTATAGCCGATCCGCAACGTCCCAAGCTCGCCGGCCGCGGCGCGCTGAGCGGCGGCTATCGCGCCCTCGACGTTCTCAAGGATGCGGTGGGCGTGCGCGAGCAGCGCCTCGCCGGCCGGCGTCATCGAGACACCGCGGGAGCCGCGCACCAGCAACTCGGCGCCGATCTCGTGCTCGAGCTGGCGGATGGCGGCGCTGAGCGGCGATTGCGCCATGTGAAGGCGCTCTGCCGCGCGGCTGAAGTTCCGCTCCTCGGCGACCGCGATGAAGTAGCGGAGATGGCGCAGCTCGAGCATCGCCTGTGCAGCCTAACCGCCGGCTTATCCAAACCCGGTCTGCTTTCAGACGAACTCGATCTTGCACCGTGCGGTGGGGAAACGTACGGTGAGGTCACTCGCGCGGGAGCGGGCGAGATCAGCGAGAAAGGAGCGCGCCATGACGAGCGATGCGGCTCAGGCGGTCGCCGACCACCACGTCCGGGTTGACCTTGTCTCACCCAACCGAAAGCGAGTGCTGCTCGTGGTGGCGAACCCGGCCACGGCGACAACGGTCGGATGGCCCGTTGGGTTTTGGGGCGCGGAGCTGACTCATCCGTACTACGAACTCACCGAGCGGGGGTTCAAAGTCACGATCGCGAGCCCGGACGGCGGGAAGGTCGAGCTGGACGCGCTGAGCGACCCGCGTGACCCCTCGCAGTGGTCATCGGAGGACCTGATCACGATGGGGTTCGTCAACACGCCAGAGCTGATGGCGCTACTCGAGGACACGCCACGCGTAGGCGACCTGAGCTTTGATCATTACGACGCGATCATGGTCGCCGGTGGCCTCTCGCCGATGTGGACCTATCGGAACAGCGACTCGCTCATGGACGCGATCCGAGAGTTCTACGAGTCCGAGAAGCCAGTCGGAATCTACTGCCATGGAACAGCCGCGCTGGCGGACCTCAAGCTGTCGGATGGCTCGTACCTCGTGGCAGGCAAGACGGTCACTGGATTCTCCAACCGGGAGGAGGATTACAGCGATCACTTCGTCGGCCGGCGCGTCATGCCCTGGCGGATCGAGGACACGCTGCGCGAGCGAGGAGCGAACTACATTCAGGGCGGCCTGTTCAAGGCGTTTGCGGTGCGCGACGGACGGCTGATCACAGGCCAGCAGCAGTACTCGGGGCGCAGGGTCGCCCAGATGGTGATCGAAGCGCTGGGTGCGTGAAGGAGGCGGCGATGACCCTGGTGATTGGAGGCCGCAGCAAGATCGGCTCGGCGCTTCTGGAGGAACTGTCGCAGCGTGGCTTGCCGGTGCGGGCGCTGGTGCGCTCGGGCGAAGGCGGCGACTTTCCGGCCGGTGTGGAGGCCGTACGCGGCGACCTGGCCGAGCCCGACTCGCTGACGAGCGCAATGACAGGAGTCGAGCACGTGTTCCTGCTGTGCGGGCCCCGAGAGGACGAAGTAGCACTGAACCGCCATGCGATCGACGCCGCCAAACGCACCGGCGTGGAACTGCTCGTGCGCAGTTCGATCCTCGGCGCCGACCCGGACTCGTCTGCGACGTTCATCCGCGACCACGGTCTGTGCGACGTCTATCTGCGCGACTCGGGCCTCCGTCACGCGATCGTGCGCCCCAACATGTTCATGCAGAACGTCCCCGAGAACACGGTCCCATCGATCGGTCCGGACGGGGTGTTCTATGCCAACGCCGGGCGGGCCCGCATCAGCATGGTCGACACGCGGGACATCGCGGCGGTGGCAGCCGTGCTTCTCACCGAACCTGGCCACGATGGCGAGGTGGTCGACGTGACGGGGCCCGAGTCGCTGAGCTACGACGACGTGGCGGTGAAGCTATCGGCGGTGCTGGGGCAGAGCGTGAGCTACGTCGCGGCCTCGGACGGCGCCGTGCGTCAGGCGTTGTCCGGGCTCGGGATCAGGGCGTGGATGGTCAGTGGCCTGGTCGAACTCTTCGGTGATTACCGTCGTTCGGACCAACACGGATACGCCGCCCAGATCACCGAGGCGATCCCGATGCTGACGGGTCGTCCAGCGCGGTCGCTCGATCAACTGCTCGCAGAACAGCCTGTGCCCTCGACATGAGCGCCAAACCCACGACCCGCCCGACAGTACCGGCGAGCCTGACCCGGCGGATGGTCGACGCGGCGGTCGTCGAGGCCACGCGAATGGCGGCCCAGGTCACGATCGTCGTCGTCGACGAATCAGGCGTGATGAAGGAGATGCTGCGGATGGACGGTGCGCCCCTGGTGAGCATCCAGACGGCAGTCAACAAGGCATACGCGGCTGCCGCGATCGGCATGCCCCCGGACGAGTTCTACACCGCGATCGAGTCAGATGGAGCCGCGGTGGCCGAATTCGCCATGAGGCCGGGCCTCGCGTTAGTTGCCGGCGGCCTCCCGATCATCGCGGAAGGCCGGGTGGCGGGAGCAGTCGGCGTGGCCGGAGCCATGACCGGGGTTGAGGACCGGCGCATCGCCGAAGCGGCGACCGAGGCAGGCGCGGCTTGAGGGACGACCGGGGGATCAATCGATGGGCGTGATCGCCGGAGTGGCCGAGGACACGCGCGCGCTCGTCGCCCGAGCCGATCGACTGCGGGCACAATGCGAGGAGCTTGCCGGTGCCGCCCAGGACGACCAGACCCGAGCTACGCTGTCGCGCGTCGCCGGCCGTCTCGGCTCCTCGGTGATGCGTCCGCTGACCGCCGCGCTGGGCTCTAATCAGCACTCGCCGGATGGCGCGGCGCCTGCCGACCGGAAAGAGGTGGGAGACCAACTCCACCTGCTGGCTGCCGAGGCCACTCGGCTGCGGGTCCGGGCCGGCGGCGCGCTGGCGCTGCAGGAGGCTTCCGCCGCACTCCAGGACCTCGCTTGCCAGGCGGTGGCGGATGACGCCGAACGCCTCGTCTCCAGACGCACCGAGTTCGCGGCGCTCCTCGACGGCCTTCCGTCGACGATCCAATCGATGGCGAACGGCCCCTACCTGCTCACCAACGTGACGGCGCTGACGGACTGGCTGGGGGTCTCACTCGAGCCCACGCCTCAATCCGCACTCTGCCGCTGCGGCGCGTCCGCGAGCAAGCCATGGTGCGACGGATCGCACGCTCAGATTGGCTTCGAGAGCGCGAAGTCCGACCGGCGGGTACCCGACCGGCTGGATCGCTACCAGGGGCTCGGGGTGAGGATCGCCGACAATCGCGGAACGTGCGCGCACTCGGGGTTCTGTACCGACCGAAGCCCCAGCGTGTTTCGGACCGACAAAGAACCATTCGTTGCTCCCGCCGGCGGACGGGTCGACGAGATCCTCCGCGCCGCCCGCGACTGTCCGTCAGGAGCGCTCGGCGCCGCGATCGGCGACCGTGAGCCGGTCGGTGCGTCGGACTCGCCGCGAGAGCCAACGATCGAGGTCTCGAAGGACGGCCCCTATCGGATCACCGGGTCGATCCAGCTGCTCGACAACGAGGGCGGCGCCGAAGCTCGGAACCAGGGAGCGTCGCTCGAGCATTACAGCCTGTGTCGGTGCGGCAAGTCACAGAACAAGCCGTTCTGCAGCGGGATGCATTGGTACGCCGAGTTCCACGATCCGCCGGCGCCCGAGGAGGCGACGTTGTTTCAGTGGGCGGGAGGCTTTCCCGCGCTTACGCGGCTGACGCGCCGGTTCTATGAGGTCCATGTCCCGAGCGACGAGCTGCTCTCCGGCCTCTTCTCGCAGATGTCGCCCGACCATCCCCAGCGCGTGGCCGCGTGGCTCGGCCAGGTGTTCGGAGGTCCGCCGGCGTACTCCGATCGCTATGGCGAATACGACCGGATGATCAGCCAGCACCTGGACAGAGCCCTCACTCCCGACCAGCGGGCTCGCTGGGTGCAGCTGCTCTGCCGGAGCGCGAATGATGTCGGATTGCCCGCCGATGCCGAGTTCCGCGCGGCGTTCACCGCCTACCTGGAGTGGGGATCCCGCATCGCTCTGGAGAATTCGCAGCCCGGGGTGCACCCGCCGCCGCACATGCCGGTCCCGCGGTGGTGGTGGGTGTGCAACGCCTACCCCTGGGCGCGGAGTCACGCCACGGCCGACGCGCCGGTCGATGAGCCCTCACCCGAGTTACCCGGCCCGGACGTGCCGCTGTCCTTCGAGGCCCACATCAAGCCGCTGTTTCGCCCTCGCGATCGCGACTCGATGCGGTTTGCCTTCGATCTTTGGTCTGCCGGCGACGTGCGCGCTCATGCCGACGCGATCCTGGAGCGGCTCCGAGCCGGGACGATGCCCTGCGATGGCGGCTGGCCTGCCGAGCGGGTCGAGGTGTTCGAGCGCTGGCAGCGCAGCGGCATGGCGACGTAGCGCTGGAGCTGAGGCCCGCACCAGCAGTTACTGAGTGCTCCGTCGCCGGTCTACCGGTCAGGCGATCAGTACGGCTACTGGAAGTGGGCGCCGCCGTCGACCGCGAAGGTCTGTCCGGTGATGAAGTTGGATCCGGGGCCGCACAGGAAGAGGGCGGAGCCGACAACGTCCCCGGGGCGTTGCTCGCGCCGGATCGCCCGCGCGTCGACCGCGAGGGCCCCGACGTGCGCGTGTGCCTCGTCCTGCTGGAGGGTCGCCTCTGTGATCGTGTAGCCCGGCGCGATCGCGTTCACGCAGATGTTGTCGGGGCCGAGCTCGCGTGCCAATGCGCGGGTCAGGCCGACGACCGCGGCCTTGCTCGTGACGTAGTGGAGCATGAACGGAACCCCTCTGAAGAACGAGCCGGACGCGATGTTCACGATCCTGCCCCCGCCCTGCCGGCGCAGGTGCGGCACGACCGTACGGCACATGAGAAATACGCCGCCGACGTTGACGTCGAGGACACGCTTCCAGTCATCGAGCGCGATCTCCGTGAACGGTCTCATCGTCAGCGTCGCGAAGATCGCCGCGTTGTTGATCAGGATGTCGATGCGGCCGAAGTGCGACGCGACGGCGTCGACCATTCGGGCGACGTCGGTCTCTGAGGAGACGTCACCGACGAGGCCGAGGCCGCTGTCGTAGGCGGCGGCCGCTTCCTCGGCAGCCTCCACATCGAGGATTGCGATCCTCGCGCCCTCGGCGGCAAGTCCATCGGCGATCGCGCGGCCGATGCCGCGGCGGCCGCCCGTGACGACCGCGACTTTGCCTTCGAGATCGGGCATCCCGAGATCATCTCACCGTTGAAGGAAGTCGCAGCGCGGCCGTCGAAATAGCCGATAACAGTGCCGCAGGCAACCGTGACAGCGATCGCAGCACAGAAGGGCGGAACGGGGAAGACCGCTCTTGCCGGAAGCCTGGCCGCGCAGTGGGGCTACGCCGGGTACCGGACCTTGCTGATCGATCTTGACCAGCAGGCAAATTTGACCTACGCCTTCGGCGTCGATCCGAGCCGGTTGGATGCGACCGTCGTGGACGTGCTCGCACCCCGGAATGAAGTGCCGGCGATCGACGCGGTTGTGCACGGTGTGCAAGGCATACCTGGGCTGGATTTGCTGCCGTGCGACGAGAGGGCGGAGGCGCTGGACACCCAGCTGCGGTCGGAGACGATGGGGATCTTCAAGCTGAAGGACGCGCTCGAGCCACTCCTGGCGGAATACGACAGAGTGCTGATGGACTGTCCACCGAACGTGGGAGAGCTCACCGTGTCGGCACTGCTTGTCGCCGATGAAATCGTCTGTCCGGTGAAGATGGGCGACAGCAACGCGCTCCGCGGTATCAGCCGGCTCACGCAGACAGTCGAGAAGCTGAACCGCAGAGGTGCGCAGGTTCGGTTCAAGAGCCTGGTGAGGGTTGAGTGCGACCAGGCGCAGTTGAGCTATCGGCTGAATCGTGATGCTCTGAGGCGGCTCGCCCGGCGACTCAAGCTTCCGATCGCGCGGACCGAGCTACGCGCACGGGCGGCGTGGCGGACGGCGATCACCCAGGATGTTCCGCTGATCCTGCTTGATGACCGTGGCCGCGGGACACGGGAGGCGCAGGAGGACGTCCATCGTCTCGCGAGGGAGCTCTGGCCAAAGGTGCGCTTCCCGACGCCCGCCGAGATCAAGATGCACCGTAGGCCGAGCTCGGGTCTGACGAGGAGGGCAGCGTAGTGCCGCTTCGACCGGTGTCCGAGCTGGGGCTCGTTGACATCACCGATGTCCCGGCCAGAGATCGAACCGCCACCCGTCGCGCTTCGACACGCGCGGCGGCCCAGCAAAAATCAGCTGCCGGCCGTCGAGCGTCGAAGAAGCCAGCCGGCGCGACCGAACCCACCGCCACGGCGAAACGAAAGAGCCAGCAGCCAGCCGAGCGCTCCACTGGCAAATCCAAGCCACGGCACAGCAGTGGGAGCACAGCGACGAGCTCACCCCGCTCGCGCAGCAGAGCCAAGGCCGCTACCGAGACCCGTTCTGCCAGCACGGCGCGCGGTGCGACATCCAGTCGTCGCAGCTCAACGGGCTCGCGGCCAAAGGCGAGTCCAGCATCACGCCAGATCGCGCGCTCGCAAACCACCCGGGCCCCCGCCCGACGGAAGCCGTCACCGGCGGCGAAGATCGGCATCTCCGTCCTGACGGGCGCCGGCGTTATCGCCGCCGGCCTCCTGTTTGCGCGCGCGGTGCACCACCGCTGAGAAACGCCGGCAGCGCACGCAGTCGCGATCACACCGCCGGGGAACCCCGAGGATCCTGAGGACCTCCCTCGGCGACGCCTGCCTCGACGACCCCCGGCGGCGACGAACCGGTCCACTTCACTTCCAGCCGTCGCGGCCGGCCGGCGTAGAGCTGGACGACAACTACGGTGAGTACGGCCATAGTCATGATCCGTTCGCTTTCGCCAAGTACGGCGACCAGCCCCCATATCTGCGTACCCAGCGCGAAGAGTTGGCAGATTATGGGGAGGACCACCGCCTTCCAGCCGTAAAGTTCCCGCGCGGGGTGAGCGCCGCGTGGTTGCCACGCGGCAAAGGCCATCACCAGGAGTCCGGCCGGCCACAGATAGTCGTACTTTCCGGGCGTATACGTACCGTTGGTCCTCTGCACGGAATACAGGGCGTCGGCGATCACCCAGATCGAGAGGCCCAGCGAAAGCAGGTACCAGGAGCGGCCAGGCCTCCAGCCGGCCAGGGCGATCACTCCGATCGTCGCGCCGAGCAGAAGGATGTCGCCCGCGGGGTATGCAACGTCGGCGATGTGCGCGAGCAAGCTCACGTGCGACTCGTCGATGGCGGGTTGAAGCGCGAGGGCCACCCCGGGCGTCGCGACCACGAGGGCGAGCGCGATCCCGTCGATCCAGCGAGCGAAGTCAAATTGTTGGAAGCGTTCGCGAACGAGCATGAACAGCCCCACGACCGCGAGTGGGTACCAGGCCAACCAGAACGGATCTGAGACCGAGACGCCGTTCCCGATACCGACGCTGTAGTCCGATAGGACATCACCCACGACCCAGCTGAAGGTGCCAAGCGCGAGGAACAGCCAGCCCAGATCCCTGTCACCGCGAAGGCCGTGGACAACCATCAGGATTCCCGCCCCGGTCGCCACGATGTCGTAGAAGTAGCTGTCGAGCAGATTGCTGTAGTGAGATCCCCCGAGGCCAAAGATCTCGTGGAGAGCCTCAACAGCGACGATGGCAAGAAGTGCAGCGAGGGCAAGCCGAACCGGCGGCGGTATGGGATCCAACAGGATGGTCACGGTGCTGTCACTGCGCCCGTGCTGTCGTGTCGCCGCGCCCATCGAATCCCGCCTTAGGACAAGAATCCTGCGATGAGCACAACCACGCCCGCCGCACCCAGCGCCGCGCCGCCTGTGAGGAGCCACCGGCGCCGAACCAGGATCGAGATGCCGGCCAGGACGATGCCGACCTGGATCCCGACTTCGGCCAACTCGTAGAGCAGATGGCGCTGGTCGGCACCGGTGCGGTCCTTCGCGTCAGCAGCGATCGCGGCCGTCAGCCTTCGATCAACCGGCCGCAACTCCGACTGCACGCTACCTTCGAGTTCTTCGGCCTTGGCGGCTGCGGTGGCTTCCTTGGGGCTGCCGGTACCCACCACGCGGAGCAGAACAGCGTCGGCGCTGGCCATGATCGTCTTGATGTTGTTGGCCTCGAGCTGTGTGTTGGTGTCGGCCGCTCTTGTTTCGCCGGTGATTACCTCCTTGACCGCCTCGTTGGAGAGGAATGTCGCGACGGCCAGGAAGGCCGCGAGCACGGCGACCACGATTGCGGCCGAGCGAGCAAGCTCTCCTCCAGAAGCGCCTGCGCCCTCGTCGGCCTCCGAGACCTTGTCGAAATTCTCTAGCGCCTCATGAGCTTCCAATTCGCGCTCCGTTCCTGAGGGTGAAACGAGGTCATCGTTGAGGGGCGTCTACGTCGGCTAGAGGAGACCTGGGAATCAGCTCGGCGAGAAGCTCATCGCGCGGTAGTGTGAGGAGGACGGTGGCGTCGGTCGTCACCACGCTCGCGCTGCGTGGCCGCCCATGGAGCGCACCGAGCTCTCCGATCACCGCGCCGGGACCGGTGACTCGCCGAAGCCGGCCTCCTCGCAGGATGTTGACGCGGCCTCGCCAGACGATGTAAGCGTCGCCCGCGGGCGCGCCCTCGGCGAGGATCGTCTCGCCCGGAGAGTGTCGCGCGATGCTCGACGCCGAATCGATCCGAGTGAGCGCGGCGGGCGGTAGGTAGGAGAGGAGGGGGAGGTTTCTGAGGACGTCGATTCGGTCAGCTGGGCGCTCGATGGCGGCGTCAGGCGGGATCGTCACCGCGCCGCCCACACCGCGGGCCGGCCACACGAGCTCGCCTGGAAGCGAGAGAGACTTCAGCCCGAGGATGCGGGTCGATTCTCCACGCGCCGCCGTTCCCACACCCTCGAGCGCGCGGTGGAAATCCTCCTCCGACAGCGACAGCAGCGCCGTGTCTTCCGTGGCTTGGACGGTGGCGGTCCGGGGGATGTCCCGGAGCAGGGCCAGCTCGCCGAACCAGTTGCCGGCGGCGAGATGGGAGACCTGGTGCCCGTCAACCAGGATACGGGCGGCCCCCGATCGCAGGATGTAGAACCGGGACCCGATTTCCCCTTGGTAGATGACGACGTTTCCGGCGGGAACGGACTCTTCCGCGAGCAGCGCCGCGACACGATCCTGCTCGGCCAGTGAACTGGCGCGAAGCCACGGGATGCCCATCAGGAGCTTCAGGCGCTCTTCGTGTACGTCGAGGTCACGGTCGAGGCGGATAAGGCCACGCCAACAGCAAACGACCACCGACGGGGCCACGGCCGCTCCCAGGACAAGGATGGTGCGAGCGTCGAGCCACGTAATGAGAACTGCCGGCACCAACGCGGCGACCATGTACGTCACGCCGGTGAGTGCCTCGTAGGCGCCGAGCACGCGGCTCAGTAGCGGATCGGGCGTCGCGCGCTGCAAGACCGTATCGCCCGCCGCCTGCGCGATCGTGCCGGCGGTACCCGCTGCGACTGCGCACACCCAGGCGGCTGCCGGCTGGGCGATCAGGGCGAGGATGCCGAGCGGCACCGCCCACAGGACCACGGAAAGCCCGAAGGCGCGCGCGAGGCGCGCTCGGACCAACTGTCCAAGGCCGAGGCCGGCGAGCAGCCCACCCGCGCCGAAGGCAGCGTAGAGCGCTCCGACGCCGCTGCTGGATTGGTGCATCACGTCGCGGGCGATCACGATCAGCACCACGTCGAGGACGCCGACTGCGAACGAGTAGCCACAGAACACGAGTAAGGTCAGCCGGATACGGCTGTCGGACGCGGCGGATCGCAGCCCGGACAGCGCTGCGGCGATCCTCCGGTGCCGTGCATTTATCTCCGGGGGGGCCTCCGCGGGCGACGCCCCCTGCTGGAAACGGCGTAGCCGGAAATAGCTGAGCGCAAAGACCGCAGCGACGACGACGACCACGGGTGCCGCACCAGACAGCTGATAGGCGAGACCTCCGAGGAGCGGGCCCAGGAAGATCGCCAGCGCCAACGCGAGCGAGATCATCAGGTTCACCGACGTGAGCTCGCGGGCGGACTGCACCAGCGTCGGGGTGAGCGCGCGAAGGGCGGGAGCCCCGATCGAATAGACGGCACCCTCGACGCCCGCGAGCGCGATGGTGGTCCACACGGGCCAACCCGCTGCGATGCTCAGTGCCATGGCGAGCAAGGCGAGCGCTCGGAGCAGTGCACCAAGTGCGGCGATCCTTCCGCGACCGTAGCGATCAGCCAGGCCGCTCAGCGGCGCAGCCAGCAGAGCTAGCGTGCCCGAGCCGGTGATCACGAGCAGTGAGACGGCCACCGTGCCCGCGCGCGCGAACACGTACAGCCAGATCACCATGCCGGACGTGTACTGGGCCAAGTCCAGGAGTCCCACCGCGGCGACGTAACCGCGCAGCGTGGGGGCGGCCCGCAGCGAGCCCAGCGCATCGGCGCTCGACTTGAGGTACGGGCCCACGCCGGCAAACACGCGGCGCCGCACGATTACGCGAAGTTCAACAGCCTCGCCCATTTGCCGGCGATGTATGGCGAGCAGTGCTCGGCGTACCGGTGGCGCAGCTCGGGCAGCTCCCAGTCGTGCGGCGTGATCGTGCCCCGGCAGCACTCGGCCTCACACCGACACTCGAACGACGCGCCGGTTTCCGCGATGAACGTCGCATAGTCCATCGTGATCTCCTCGCCGGCTTCGATCGGCCTCCGCGCCACGAGATCAAGGCCCTCGAGCCAGCCGTTGGGGTCACACGAGTGGTTGATCGGCGCCCACTGCTCCGGATCCGAGCTCCAGGTGACCAGCACATCGTCGCCCAGGGGATATCCGTACTGTTCGAGCCAACGCAGCTCTCTCGGCGGCCAATTCGCCCTGGCGTGCCTTCGGGTGACAAGCCGGTGCGGCTGCTCCTCGCCGCGGCTGATCCGCTCGCCAGGCGAAATCGACGTGGCCGCGTACATTCCGTAACCCGCCGCCTGCTCCCCGAACTGCACGACGTACGGCCGCCGGCTACCCCGCTGCCGCGCCAGCGCATCCGCGAGGATCGTCTCGATGAAGTCCTCGTGGCCGCCGGGGATGCTGTGCAACACGGCATCGGCTCCGCCGGGCGCATCCTCCGGATAGAAGACCGAGCAGTTCGGGTTGATCTCCAGCATGTACGCGATCCCGGTGCCCGCTAGACGGATGTCGCACCGGGCGTAACCTGTGCCGCCGAGGCCTTGAAACAGCTCCGCTGAGATCCGCATCAAGTGCTGCGCAAGCGCGCCGTCCTCCACCGGCCGCCACTGCAGCAATGCGTAGTCGCGCCATTTCAGGTCGTAGTGCTTGAACGTCTCCCCAGGAGGGAACACGCATTCCACGGGCGGATATGCCTTGGGCGTGGTTCGCGGATCTCCTTGGCCCGCGACGAGGACGGTGAACTCACGACCTTCGACGAACTCCTCGACAAGCGCGGCTCCGAACCGATCGGTCATGCGCTCGATTTGCGCTTCGAGCTCGGCCGGCGTCTCCACCTTCGACGCGGTGCTCATGCCGATGCTGTTGTAACTGTTGGGATGCTTGACAATCAGCGGAAAATGCAGCGTCGCGGTCACAGACACGCTCTCACTGCTATCCCGCACCGTGACCCCGCGCGGAAACGGAATGTCGAGGTAGTGGCAGACCAACTTCATGGCCTGGCGCGTCGGCTCATAGAAGCTCGTTCCCGCACCGGTGAACGCCACCTCCAACCGCTCGAGGGCCTCGACGACCTCGATTCCCGGGCGAGGCTCGTCCCAGGCGCCATCGCACGTGTTCAGAAATACGTCGAAGCCGCCTCGAGCCAGCGTCTGCAGTTCTCGGATCGCCGTGGTCTTCGTCAATTCGTGGAACGCGTACTCATGCCGAGGGCAGTAGTCCGCGAGCTCCACGGGGGGACGAGCTGAGGCCTGGACGCCATTCGGCGACACCTCGTCGCGGCAGTAGAGGACGCACACCTTCACCGTCGGATCAGGCGTTCCAATCGATGCGGCCCCGACGGTGAGGAAACCCGGAGGTAGCGAGCGACCCACGCCGCGTGCTCAGCGCGCCACTCCTGATCGCGGTGGCGCCATGGCCGGATCTCGCCGACGCAGGCCAAGCTCCCGCAGCAGCACGACAGCGAAGCGACCAACTCGTGCTCGGTCATCGCGTAGTCGAACGCCAGCTCCTCGCCGGCGGAGATGTCTCGCAGGGCGACGAAGTCGAAGGCTGACCAGCGATTCTCGCGTACGCCGAGGTTCGGTTCGCAGCTGTGGTTGAGCAGCGTGGCCGGAACATCCATTTCCACGTGCCGTTCCCAGTCCACTTGAACCGACATGCGCGTCCGCTCCGGCGGGCATTCGATCGCTCTGCCCACGACCACGGTCTCGCCGCGCGAGAACTTCCTCGCACCGAACACCCCGAGTCCCTTGGCACCCGCCGCCGAGACCTCGACGTCCGGCACGCGGATGGCCGCGGGCATGGTCAGACGCATCGGTGCACTGCGGTATGCCCCGTGGCATCCCACGTGACCTCGATCTGGTGTGCGAAGAGCGTGACGTCCTCGTAGGCCCCGGTAGTTCCGGCCACGACGTGCCGGATGGATGCGATGGCAGCGTTAGGCAGCGTGATCGTGAGTCCGCGTTCACGGAATCTCGCGGACGTGATGTTCTCGTTGGTGGCCTGGGCCGCGAACAGCGCAGGGGTGGATGCGTCAGTGGGCTTGCGGAAGTCGATGCCGCTGCAGGCGCTCTTACCGCTGAGGAGACCATTGCTGGCGTTCACCGACTGGCTCAGGCCAAAACTGAGCCCGACTACATTGATCGCACCGCTCGGGCCACCGCCTATGAAGTTCCCCGTCCGCTGGCCGGTCATGGTCAGCTCCGCAATCGCGGCGTGCCCGGGCAGTGGCGCCGCGGGCGGTGAAAACTCGTCGCGCAAGGCGCCGTATGCCGCCGGCCCGCCCAGGATGACTGCGACAAAGGCCAGCAATAGGGTCCACCGCAGCGCCGGGACGCGCATAACCCCTCCTTTCATTCGTTGAACTGGTCTTGACAAGCGGACGACCGTCTCCAGAGATGCCGGTCAGTGCGCGGCCCCTGCCCCCGGCCCGGGTGAGTCCGGCGCGTTTCCTTGAGGCGCTACATCGCCCAAGAGCTTCTCGAGCGATGCCCGAGCGCGCTCAGTCGATTGTCCGGCGCTGAGCTCGTCTCGGAGGCGAATGAGCTCACCCACGAATGAGAGCCGCTCCTCGTTCATCTGAGCCAGGGCGCGCGCGGTCACCGCGTCATGCCGCGCCTGCTCGGCTTGCTTGGAATCGCCTTCGGCCAGCGCCTCCACCATCTCGACGAGTCGCTGCAGAATCCGGTACAGGACCGCGGCCGAGAAGCCGCCGAGCAGGGCGAGCATCGGTCGCGTCACCGCGGCCGAGCTGTCGCCGGAGTTGATCGGGACCAGCGAAGGGAGTACCACGCCGGCGATCAGGCCCAGGATGTATCTGATCCAGTAGCTCGACTCGTACGTGGTGTCGTACGTCCCCGCCGCGATGTATTGATAGGCGGTGAAAAGGGCGTAAAACGCCGCCCCCAGACCCCCGGCCGTGATGTAGAAGAGCTCGTTGACCAGAAGCCGCGTGCCGGAGTCGTTGAAGATGTCCCCGCTACTCGAATTGATATCCGGAGACAGCGCCAGCACTACGAACGCCGCCAGCATGACGATCACCACCAGGAGCATCTGGCGGATCAAACGCACGGGACCGAGCCACTTGAACCGGCCGTGTTGGCGACCGCGCGTGAGCAGGAGGATGCCCCGGGGTGTCGCCGGCTGCACGAGGCGGGCTAGCGCCGAATGCGCCCGCCCAAGCTCATCGAGCCGAGCGGGCGGACCGCCGACGAGCGACGTCACGTCCCATTCGCCGGATTCATAAGGGTCCGCCGACGGGGAGGACCTGGGTTCCTCGCTGCTTTCGACCTCCTGTGACCGGCGGCTTCGCGCCACGATGTCCAGCACCCAGGGAGGAACCGTCATGCCCGAGCCGAGCGCATGCCGCGCCATCGCGTCGCACTCGTCGGAGAGCTGCAACTGCACCGAGCTTGTGACCCGAGGGGCAGCTTGCGCACGGGACCGAGACTCCCCGTTCTCGCCGGGCGGCGACGGCATCCGTGCGGACGCGCCCTGGCTGCTCTGCGCCAGCACCGTCGGCTCGCTCGGCATCCTCAGCTGACCCACCCAGGCTCAAACGCCGCCGCCGAAGGATCCTCGCGGAGGAAGCTCACCAAGCGATCGACAAACTGCCGGTATCCGGCATCCGTGGGGTGGATGCAGAAGTCCCAGGAGATCACCCACGGCTCATGCGCGGGGTCCAGGCACTGATGCTCCTCGGCGGGCCATGGATCCATACCCACGAAGTGGATGCGCAGGTGGTTGTCGCCCTGGCTGGCCACAGCGTCCACGGCCTGCTTCACGGTGCTATTGATCTCGGCGATGATCGCTTGCACATGCGCGTATCTCGGGAGGTAGAACTCGATCAGCTTGCCGAGCACAACCTGGTGAACGGCAGGATGTGGCGTGTGATAACCGAGCACGATCACGTGGTTGGTGGGCACCGAAAGCAGGCGCTCGTAGACGTGCTCGAGATGCATTTTCGACCCGAACTTCTCAAGCTCCCTGGCCGCGCATTTCTTCACCTGGTTGATACTCAAGAGAGCGACGCAGGCGATCGCACGCGGATTCGAGTAGAACTCGTGAAGCACCGGGTTGGCGCCAAGGGTCATCAGCGTCAGGTCCGGGTGCGCATTCAGGACGTCCTGAAGCAGCGTATGAAAGTTGAAGAACCCAGGCGGGCTGTTGTCGTCCCACTGATCAGGCCTTGAGCCCGTCACGGCATAGTTGATGAAGTCCGGTATGTCTTCGCGAACGGCGAACTGGGCGGCCCAGGAAATGGCGGGGACTCCGTCCGTGCCGGGCAGGTGCGCGGTGTAGTCACCCTTGTTCGACGAGCAGCGGTCGTCGTAGTCGCCGCCCCGGCAGACCGACTGCTCAGACAGCGCATATGGCTGACCAGGGCCGTCAGGGCAGTTCGGGTCGGCGAGCCCGCAGTAGCCGAAGCCGGCGGTCACCGAGTCGCCGATGGCGCGCACGACGAATGGCTGACCGGCAGGCACCTTGGCCGCAGCGGCTCCGGTGAACGCAAGGGCGCCGACCGCGCTCGCGAGGCTCAGTGCAACGAGCAGTCGTCTCGCCCGGCGGAGCGGTAATGACCCAGTAGACACTTCTCATCCTTTCCAATCCTGCCGCCGGCGTCAGTCTGAGCTCATCTGCCCCCTGACCTGGCTTGAGGATCACGGTTCGCATCGGTCCCTGGGTGTCGTCCTCGCGAACGCCGGCGACGCGCACCGTCACGCGCACGCCACGACCAACGTTCGGAATCGTGGCGTGATCGACTGACCGCCTGGTCACGTCGAGCAGCCGCCGTCCGTCGCTGAGGTTTACGTCGACGTCGTAATCCATCGGCCGAGCCTCCGCGATGCGCGTCCGGCTGGCACCCCAACTGATCCTCACGGTGCTGCCCACACGCCGAACGATGAGTTTCGGAACCGCGGATGGCTCCGGCTCGCGTGGCGCCTGGTACGTGGCCACGAGCTGGTCCTCCGTGATCTCGCCGTTCATCGTCGTGACGGCGTAGATCCGCCGCAGACCAGCGGGCCCCGGAGCGGGTGAGAAGCGGATCTTTCCGCAGAGGGGGCGGGGATGCTGGTTCGCCGTCCCGGGACACGGCAGGCCGCGCGCCGGACCCAGCTCCTGCTCGTAGTTGGCACCGCGCTCTACGAACCGCGTCTGATGTTGTGGATCGGCTTGATAGCTGTACCCGAGGGTCAGCTTGAACCGGCCCGGGCTCACGCCGGCGAGAACTGTCGGCGCCTGGTCGACGTTGGCTCGGCGGATCCCCGTGAGGGTCGCTCCCTGGAGCCCTCGCACGGTCCACACCCCGGCCACGGGACGCACGATGGCGACGGCGGTGGTGGCGTTCAGCCGGTCTCGGGCGAACACCTCTTGTCCAGGGCGGATCATTGCCGCAGCGCGCGGGGAGTCGTACCGCTTGCCATCCGGGGCGATCAGCTGAACGCGCGGCGCCGCTTTGCGACCGTGGACCTGCAGCATCAGAACCGGGGTGCCGCGCGCCACGACCAGCCTGAACCCACCGACAGCGGCATCCCGTGCGGTCCGTGTCGCCTGGTACGGGCCGACATCGCAGGAGTCTCCCATCAGGTTCGGGCTTGGATTGGCCCAGCGCACTCCGACCCCGCCGCGCACCCGCTTGTGTCGCGTTTCGGTATGTACCCGCCAGGGCGCGTACCACTTCCAGTCACTGTTCTTGACGACTACCGGGTACGGGAAATCGACCAGGGTGAAACAGCCGGCGAGGCCGACCGAAGACGCGGTGACCTCCCCGCTCGAGCACGCGACGCTGGCTAGACAGACCTTGCCGGTGCCGAGGACATTGAAGCGAATCGGATTACGCGCCTCGATCCATCCGGCAACCGATCCACTGAGCGAGGCGACTTTGAAGTCGAAGTTCGCGTTGAAGCCGAAGTCGATCGTGTTGTCGGACTTGTAGCGCAGAAAGCCGTCGGCCACCTGACGTCCGAATACCAGGACGTTACCCCGCGCCTCGATCAGCCAGGGCCGGCTGTCGGTGTACTGTAGGCTGCCGTTTACCGTCACTGGCGTGACGCCGTTTACGGTCGCGCCGATGTTGATGCCCGCTCCACCCTTGAAGGCCAGCGGCGGGGGCGTGACGCAGACGGCCAGCGCTACGTTGTCGAGGTACACCCCTTGCGCAATCGGAACCGAGTTGCCGAGGTGCGTCACCTGGCCACCCGCATAGCTGAACAGCCCGTTCTGGACTCCGGCCCACACTCCCACCACGGGCCGATCGGCGGTCGGAAGGACGATTTCGGCGCTCCCGTCCCACCGAGCGACGTTGCCCGGGTTTGTGCAGGTCAGAAACGGCTGAGATCCGTAGAGCGGAGGCGAGCACGGGGTGGTGCTGCTGCCTGCGCCGACATAGGACAGGCAGAGGTTCTTGACTTGCAGGGTGCCGATGTAGGCGTTGGAGATCACGGCCTTGACGTTGTCGGCGTGGACCCCGGCCGAGTCCACGCGCAGGCCCACCGAGGCCGTCAGGCCCCCGGCACCCTGCTCCGGCCCGTTCTTGAAGATGCTCGGCAAGGCGAGATTGCCGAGAAACTTGACGTACCGCAGATTGCTCGCGGCGTCCCATCCGATCCGGATCTCGGCTGACCCCGAGATCGGGAATCCGAGCAACTTCTCCCCGTTGACCATGCCGGTCGAGAACAGCGTCTTCTCGTCGCCCTTGTTGCCGGCCGGCAGGTTCCAGCTGACTTGCCCTTGCGCGACCGTGACGCCGGCGACCGTGATCCCGGACGTCTGGACAGACAGCTGTCCGCCGGGCGAGGACGCGGTCGGGGCGGATAGCGCGAGGCTGGTCCCACTCACCGGCGTGATGGGCACGCCGTTCAGGCTGATGGCGTCGGTCGTCTGCCACTGGCCGGCCGAGACTTCGTTCAGGCATCCCGAGGTCGTGGCCTCGATCAAGCCAAACGTCACGTCTTGACTGCACGCGGCCGCCTGCGCCTGCGCCGCCGACGCAGCTGTCGCGCCGAGCGCCGCCGCGCCAATCACTACACCGGAGACGACTGCGAGCAGTTGCAGCACCAGTCGTCGTGGCCCCATCACGTGCTCCACCATTTGCCACCCTTCCCCTAAGTGAACCTGAGAGCATCGTATGTATGAGTCATCGCGACTGTCAAGGTGTGTGACGGTGAGAAGTCAGGGCCGACGATCAAGTAAGACGGCATTCGAGGAGTTGTAATGAGCTTTGGGCCGAGCGGACGGTTCGAGTTCGTACACCTTTCTGGACCGAGAGTGCATTGGCGCCTGGCGAGGGATCCCGACCAGGAAGACCGCGCAGCGCGATCAGACCGGCTGGAGCCCCGCCCCGGGAACCTGTGCTATTGCTCCAGCGGCGACACGACGCGGTCAGCCAGCTGAGAAGATCACGCGGCCCTTAGCCCGTATCGCACGGCTCGCGCGTGCCTCCGTGGTCGTTTGAAGCGGTTCGCGAGCTGCAGCTCACGCGGGCAGAGGCTGAGTTGGTGAGGTTGCAGCCGGCGACGCGGCTGCAACCTCTCACCGCGGTGTGTCACCCTCTACCAGCGACAGATCCACACACCCACCGAGGTGTGAGATGTCACGTTGTCTGCGCTGGTTCGAGTCCTCGGACCTCCATCGTGCATCCGGCACGGTAGGGGTCGTGGGGGACAAAGGCAGTGAGCTTCGCGTCGGGGGCGAGCGCGTCTCCAGCCGTTCGGCGAGTTCGACCGTTCCGGCAGATCGCTTGAGCTCCCCGAGCAGCGCGAACAGCCTGGCGCGTGTCGGCTGCGCAAGAACATCATCTTGAGCGATGCCGAATGGGGAGTCCACGCTCGTATTTTACACAGGCATCCTGGGGTAAAGCGGGGTGTGGACGATGCCTCTGGGGCGTGCGCGATGCTCCAGGATGACGATCAATGGAGCGGCTCTTGCACATTGCACGCATCGCCGCCTGGGAGCAGGCACGGCGCGACGGCGTCTACCGTGTTTCGTCGCTCGGCAAGCTCCTGGACGACGAGGGCTTCATTCACCTTTCGTTCGCCGACCAGGTCAAGCAGGTCGCGGATGCGTTCTACGGCGGCATGACCGATCTGGTGCTCCTCGAGCTCGACCCGGAGCGACTCGGCGCACCGGTGGTGATCGAGTCGGAGTTCCCCCACCTATACGGGGAGCTCGACCCGCAGGCGGTAGAGCTGGTCCGCCCGTATCGGCCAGGGCCGGAGGGCACGTTCGACCCAGTTACGTGACGGCGGTCCAGCGCATATCGCGCCCCTGGTAGGTGGCGCCGTCCACCCGACGTCAAGTCCGAGCTGCTCTGGGCCGATAGGCATGCGGATGGCAAGTGTTGATGGGGCCATGGACTGGCCAGAGCTGCCCGCGGGTCCGCGAACAGATTCCGTACCTCCGCCGTCCGGCACGGAGAGCTCCCAGATACCCCGGGGGGTGTCGCCTGTCGTTTCGAGTGCGTCGCTCGACCGTCCCATCAACCCGGACGCTGCGGTGCGCGCTCGTCTGAATGCGGCGATCATCGACGGGATCATCATCGGCGCGATCGTCGGGGGGCTCACCGTCCTGTTCGGTGCGGCGAGGTTCTCCGGGGATGCCATCCTGCTTGTGCTCGTGGGCCAGTTCCTCTACTTCTTCGCGCTCGAGATGGGGACGGGTCAGACGCTGGGGAAGCGGTTCATGAACGTTCGCGTAGTCGCGCTCGACGGATCCGCCGTGACGATGCGCATGTGCGCGGTACGGAACGTGCTCCGGTTCATCGACGTACTTCCGCTGTATTACGCGTCAGGTTTGCTGTCGCTGATCACCACCGGCCGCTCTCGCCGTCAGCGGATCGGTGATGTGGTCGCCGGGACGACAGTGGTCGTTGCAGGTGATGGCAGGCAGTTGAGGACGCCGCGGTGGCTCCTCCCCGTATGCGCGATCACAGCCACCCTCGTATCGCTCGGATGGATCGCCGCCACCTTTCACGGGACGGGAGCGGCGGCCCCTCCCGACCAAACGGTCGCGACAGGATTTGCCGGAGGCAGTTCCCAGGCCCCAGCCTCCGGAACCTGGCAAGCGCTCGGAACGGTGACATCTGCGCAAGGCAATGCCGGCAGCGTCCCCGGCCAGGAAATGACCCGGCTCTGGAAGATCGCCCGCGTGTGCCGCGCCGGCTCTTGTGCGATTTGGCTGACCCGCCAGATCGGCGGCGCTCCCTCGGTGACCGCGCTCTTGACCCGCAAGGCCGACGGGTGGCACGCGAGGTTTCCGGGCCGCGTCTACACATGCACTCAGCCCGGCGACCAGACAGTCATCGGCGCGCTGAAGTCCAACTGGGTGTTGACATTCACCGCCGACGGCACGGTCGCCGAGGCGCATGAGCGCAACGTGTACACCCCGGGCTGCGGCTGGGGAACCGACGCACTCGACTGGACGGCCAAGCTGCTTCAAACGCCGTAGCAGCCAGAGTACGGTGGCTCAATCGCCGAACTCGCTGCGCAACCCGGGCGGGGTCAGCGCGTCGAGATAGTACTGGGGAAAGTGATCGCTCAGTGAGGCGTGAAACGCGATGTGGCGGGTCAGCTTGACCGACCTAGCGGCGATGGCCAGCGGCGCCGTGGCTAGCTCCAAGAGGCTCCGCAGCTGCCGGCGCGGCCGCTTGCTCGGGTGCCAGTGGCCCTTCTCGCCCGGCGGTGTGTAGCGGTACTCCCGTCCGAAGTGCCTGAACGCGCCTGAGGCCTTCGGGGGAACCTGGGGGACGACATCGTTGGCATATACGTAGCGAACGACGTTGTTTGCGAGGAACGCGTCGGCGTCGCACGCCTCCGCGAACTCCGGGTTACCGATCATCGGCGAGCCGTAGGTGTACACCGCCCGAAGTCGATCGACGATCTCGCCACCGGTAGCCGGGGCCACCGCCGCCTGCCTGATCGGGTTGAACTTCAGCAGCGCCGCGAACAGCGCCGCGCTCCCGCCACCCAGGCTGTGCCCCGTGATGTAAAGCGCCTCCAGGCCACCCGCGGGTGGCTCGTCCTCAGGCTTCTCGGCCGGGTCGAGCACGGACTTCCCAGCGATCGCGTCCTGCAGCAACTCGACGATCTTGAACCGAGTCGAGCGAACGTTGCGGTAGAAGCCGCCATGAACGCGGCGATCCGGTGCTCCGGCCGGGCCCGGCAGCGTGACCGTGACCGGCTCGACCTCGAAATCGGTCAGCCACGTGATCGCGCTCGTCGGGGGCGTCCCGCGATAGCACAGGATCGCCACCCGCCCATCGTGGCTCTGAATCAGGTAGGCCGTCGAGGTCAGGAACAGCGCGTCGACGTACTCGGAGATCATGCGGCACCGGTTACCGGTGAGACCAAGCCGGTCCATGACAGTCGCGACCGTGCTGGCGTCGCCGTAGGCGTAGGCCGCACAGACGCCGAGCACGAACGCGATCCTGTCGTCCGGCACGACACTCGCGGTGACGAGGTCTCCGGTCAAGTCCGGATAGACCGGCCGCGGCAGCGTGGGGCCGATCGCCGAGTTCTCATCCATCGTCGAAACGCTCAAGGCCCGTGCTTACCCCGACCCCCCGAGTCGCCGAACCGGCTAGATGTTGGTCGTGCTCAGAACGTAGAAGCCGGAGCCTGGCTCGTCAACGACAAACAAGAACCGATCGGACGGCCCCGAAATCGATTCGACGCAGCGCAGGTCGCCCGAGACGTCGATGGTGGTCCCGTTGACCTGCCAGCTGGCCATCACATGCCCGTTCTTCAAGTTGAGGGACAACGATCCGGACGGCGATCCTGAGGGAGACACGCCCAGCTCGAAGACCTCCGCGCTGAGATCTGACACCACATCGTTGCTGGGCACGCTTCCGGCCTGGATCCCTCCGGTGATTCCACTCGCGCTCTGTGTAACCAGGTCCGCCATGTACTCCAAGCAATACTGGACCGCCTCATTTTCCCCCGCCAGGTATTCGCGGATGACTTTGAGGGCGTGTCGAGTTTCGGTTGACATGCGTATTCCTCCTGTCGCAGGCTGCCGGAATGAAGAGTGGTTGGTCGATGTCGGTCGACCTGGCTTACAGAGCGCGATCCCATGCGCGCTGATACATCGACGCGGGATGGCCGGGACATGTATTGCCAGGCGTTGCGGACGGTGGGGCGATTCGTCACGACATCCGGATCGAATGGGCGGTGAGCGCCCACTTCCTCGGGGAGGTGAACGGCCTGGGGTGCCTGACGCTGCGCTCCACCGAGGGGCGCCTCGCCGACTGTCAGTCGGCCAGCTGGCGCTCCGCTCTCGGCGCCAGGGTGGTCCGCGAAAGGCTAGGGTAGGTCGCGCGGTATCCGCGCCTTCGCGCGATCGAGCCCAGCGCGCCGAACACGACACGCTGAACCGCCTGCGGTGGCTTGCGGAACACGATGACGTCGGAGAACTCCTGAGCAGTGAGCGCCAGTTGCAACAGGCTGGGCATCCCCTTCGCGTTCACGTGTCCCGCACGGGCAAGCCCGAAAAGGGTCTCGATCATGTGCGCGAACCGCTCCCCGGGGGTGACCTCTACACGCACGACAGCGTCCACGTCGGCCACGTTGAACCAGTCATGCCACACCCCAGGCTCGATGTCGGCACTTTCGCCGGCACGGAGCGTCGATCGCTGTCCATTGCGGACGACGGTCAATTCGCCGGCGAGCACACTGAAGCTCTCGTGCAGCGCCGGATGCAGGTGCTCGCCAACGACACGCGCGCCAGGAAGCGCGGTCATCTCGGCAACCGCGCGGCCCTCCGCGTTCTGCCACGGCAACTCGACGATGACGGCCCGCTCGCGGGTGACTGGGTTCTCGAGGACCTCGCCGGGCTCGATCGGTCGGAGATCGGGCGCGGCGGACGGATCGGGGTGCGACACGGGCCGATCCTATCCGCGGTTGCATCTGCCGTCCATCGGGACGACCATAGGAAGGAGATAGGCTGCCGCGGTGCCGCACCCTCGGCTTGCCAGGCGGTTCAACGTCCGCATCCCGTTGCGGGATGGGGTGAACCTGGCCGCGGATCTGGTGCTGCCGGATCGGCTGCCGGCGCCGGTGGTGGTGCTGCGGACCCCGTACGGCCGCAGTGGCGATCTCCAGACGAAGCGCGCCGACGGGTTCGCCAAGGCCGGCTACTGCGCTTGCTGGGTCGATGTGCGCGGCCGCGGGGATTCCGAGGGGCTGTTCGACCCGTACCGGAACGACGGACTCGATGGGGCGGACGTGATCGCCTGGGCGGCGGCTCAAGAGTGGTGTGACGGCTCGGTGGCAACGTACGGCGGCAGTTACTCGGGTCGCATCCAGTGGCTCACCGCGCTGCACGCGCCACCGGCCCTGAAGGCGATGATCGTGCTGGTGACGCCGTCGGATCCGTTCGTGGAGAACCCGACGGGTGTCCCGGGCCCGATGCACGTTCATTGGTTCCGGATGACGGATGGTCGTGCGATGCAGTACACGGAGGCGGTCGACTGGATGGAGGTCTACCGCCACCGACCGCTGATCGAACTCGACGAGGTAGCCGGCTTTCGCTCGGAGCTCTGGCGCGCGGAGTGCCGCCATCCGATCCTCGATGC
This sequence comes from uncultured Solirubrobacterales bacterium, assembly GCA_963834675.1. Lineage (GTDB taxonomy): Bacteria > Actinomycetota > Thermoleophilia > Solirubrobacterales > Solirubrobacteraceae > Palsa-465. The sequence goes on along the minus strand of CAWICS010000001.1, from coordinate 569,348 downwards.
GTGGTGGGAGCCCCTTCGCTATCAGCACCGCATCGGCGAGGTCGACGTTCCGGTCCTGCACATCTCGGGGTGGTACGACGACGAGGAAATCGGTACGCCGGCGAATTTCGCGTCCATGCGCGCGGCGGGGCGGGTGGGGCAGCGGCTGCTGATGGGCCCGTGGGGCCATCAGGTCAACACGGCAACCATCCTCGGTGAGGTCGACTTCGGCCACGACGCGGTGATCGACCTCGAAGCGGCGATGGCCGCCTTTCTGGACGAGATGGTTCGCGACCGCGTGCCGGCCGAGCCGCCCCCGCCGGTCCGGATCTTTCTGATGGCCGCGAACGCGTGGCTCGACCTAGATGACTGGCCAGCGCCCGGGAGTACTGAAGCCTCTTGGTATCTGGACAGCGAGGGCCATGCGAACTCTCGCTACGGCGACGGACGCCTTCGCGCGCGCGCCGCTTCGGCCGACTCACCCGCGGATACCTGGGTGCACGACCCCGACCGACCGGTTCCATTCATCACGGCCGCGTCATCGATCCAGATTGGAGGTCCGGACGACTACTCAGGCGTCGACGCCCGCGGTGATGTACTCGTCTACACGAGCGAGCCGCTGGCCGAGCCGCTCGATCTAGTCGGACCTGTGCGACTCGTGGCGTTCGTCTCCACGTCGGCAAACGACACCGACGTGACGGCGCGTCTCGTCGACCTGCACCCGAACGGCTTTGCCCAGCGCCTCTGCGACGGTGTTGTGCGACTTCGCTACCGCGCGGGACACGAGCACACGGAGCCCGTCGAGCCGGGCGCGGTCTATGAGGTCGAGGTCGTGATGTGGGACACCGCGCAACGCGTCCTTCCCGGACACCGGATCCGCGTGGACATAGCCTCGTCCGCACTACCCAAGTTCGCCGTGAACCTAGGGACAGGAGGCGACGAGAGCGAGGCCTCGACCGGCGTACTCGCCCACAACCGGCTGTATCACGACGCGGCACGCCCATCGCGGCTGGTCCTCACCTTGCTTCCCAGCACGATTGCCGACCGGTGAGGACCGCTATAGGTCGTCAATACCGGGGAACGCCGGGTCCAAGGTGAGGCAAGCCGCCGCGAGGAGCGCCGCGCCGAGATCGCCGGTGGACAGCGTGTAGCGGCCCTGGCCGCTGATTGCTCGCAGACGTGGCACCTGTGCGATCGCGTGCATGGCAAAGGCGCGTGCCAGCTCGAGCCACCGCTCGTCGCCACGCGCGAAAACAGGCAGAGGGACGCGAATCCGTTCCCGGCGGTGCCATGGCACAGGCCGGCGTTGCGCGAAGGCGGACCCACCTTCCACACGAGCTCCCCCGCCGCATCCAATAGGGAGCTGTGCGCGTCATCTTGGTTACCGAGCCCTGCGAGGGACGTGATCATTCCGGCTGCGCCGTGACACCACTGGACGCGTGGCGGCGCTACGGGCCGGGATTCAATGTCGAGAGCTGGCCAGTTCGCGAGCTCACCGTCGAAAACCGCGAACGCTCGAGCAGCGCGCATCGCCTGGATTGAGACGTCGACCGGGGCGTCGAGCCATTCCGGCGCGCCGAACAGCCGCGCGCACGTGCCGGCGAAGCCATGGGCTGCCCCGATGTATCGCAGGCGCTGGACGTAGAGGTCCTGGGTCCACAGCCCGTCGGGCTCCTGGCGGGCGAGCAGCGTGCGAGCACTGTCACGCCACAGATGCGCAAAGCGCTCCTCGGGCGTGCGGTCGTACATCGCGCGTGCAGCGAGCATCGTCCCCGGCGCGCCGAGCAGGAGCTCGTTCGACGGATGCTGCACGTTGGCCCGATCGCATCCGCCAGCAGCTCGCGCGTAGTGGCGCAAGGCGCAAACTGGTCCGCGACAAGCAGGATCCCGCCCGATCCGACCAGCAGTGACGAACCGGCCTCCGGCTCATCCGGCGACGACAGGCGCGCCTCCCCCGCTGCCCCCACGTCGAGACCACGCAGCATGCCGTCGACCGGTGTCCCAGGCTCATAGTCGTCAGGATGCATCGGCCACAGGCGGTCGCGGTTAAACGCCGCCTCCACGTCCTGGCGGATCGACACGATTCCCTCACGCGCACGAGACTCGCTCCACGGCAGCTCAGCAAGCGGCTCGTGACGTTCCGGGTCGTACAGCACGCTCATGCCCGAAGCGAGTCTACGTACGCGGTGGCGGGTCTAGCTGCGGCTGACCGCCTGCCAGAGGTTGCCGTCGGGATCCACAAAGGACCCGCTGTAGCCGCCGTGGCTCGCATCGACCGGCGGCCGGACGATCTCTCCGCCGGCGCGAGCGACGCGAGCCAGCAGCTCGTCGACCCGCTCTGCCGAGTCAGCGATGTGCGTGATGCTGAAGCCATGGAAGCCGTCGCCTTCCGGCGACACTGCGGCGTCCTTCGCCAGCGCCTCACGCTTGTAGATGCCGAGGTCCGAGGTCCCGCCCTCGCCCCTGAACATGACGAACTTGCTGCCGAACGCCTTCTTGACCGGCAAGCCGAGGCCCTCCTCGTAGAAGTCCTTGGCTCGTCTCACATCCGCGACCCCAATCGTGATCGGGACCTCCTGCGCAGTGATCATGTGGCCGTTGACCGTTGCAGGTCCTCTCCGGGCGAGGAGGGGGCGACGCTGCGAGGACGCGATCTTCCACAGATAGCCGCCGGGATCGGTGACGTAGGCGCTGTAGCCCCAGACCGCGTTCTTCGGCGGCTTGGAGACGCGGCCGCCGTTGCGCTCCACCCGACCCAGGATCGCATCGACCTCGTCCGCCGACTCGAGAATGTAGGACAACGTGAACGCCCTGAAGCCGCTCGCCTGCGCGTGTGCGCCGGCCTCGTCCGCGAGCGCGTCCCGGCCGCGCAGGGAGACGCGTGCCGCATTGGCGCCGAACCCGACGTGAACCGTGTCGCCCTCTACATCGACGTTGGCGCCGAGTCCGTCCTCGTAAAACGCTCGCGCTGTTGCCAGGTCGTCGACCCCGAGGGTGATGATGTCGATGGTTGCGGTCATGCCGTTGCTCCTTTCGGTCGGAGGGGATTTGCCCTTAGACGAACGGCAGAACATGAAATCGACAGGCGACACGTCAACGCCCGTGTAGCCTCGCCACGTCCCATACCGAGAGGAGTTGCGGTGCCCGCGTACATCGTCGTCGAGACCGACATCCATGACCATGCGCAATACGAGCTCTACAAGCAGGCCTCACCCGCCGCGGTGGCGGCCGGCGGAGGCCGCTTCATTGTGCGCGGCGGCGAGCTCGCGGTACTTGAGGGCGATTGGAAACCCAAGCGCATCGTGATGCTCGAGTTCCCGGACCTCGAGGCCGCGAAGCGGTTCTACGAGTCGCCTGAGTATCAGGAGGCGAAGCGGCTGCGCGAGGGCGCGGCGGGCTTCAACATGATCGCGGTAGAAGGAGTGGCCTGAGGACCGCGGCGTCCGCGCTCCGTCAGTGGCGCGGGATCATCTGGTAGATCGTCGCGTACCCGATCAGGAACACGACCTTGCCGTCGGTGATCACGGGAGTGAATTCCCCGTCGGGGTAGGAGAACACCTGACGGCCCGTGTGGAGGTCGAGGCCCGCGGTCCGGTTCCCGCCGAGCGCGGAGAAGTAGACCACGTTGCCCAGCACAGTGGCGGACCCGTCGATCCGGCCGCCGGCTCCGTGGCTCCAGCGAAGGCTGCCGCTGTTTGCGTCGTAGGCGCGGAAGGTCCCGTCGTAGGACCCGATGTATACGGTCGGCCCAAGGCCGGGCACGGTGGCCACGGCCGGTGAGGCGTACACGTACGCGCCGGTCGATGCGCTCCAGGCGGTTGCGCCGGAGTTGGCCCAGTATGCGTACACGGAGCCGCTTGTGCTGCCGATGTACACCCGCCCGAACGCGACCGCCGGGGTCGAATAGAAGCTGTCGCCGCCGCCCGCCGACCAGATCTGCCCGCCGTTCGCGGCATTGACCGCATGCACGCGAGCGCCGTAGTCGCCGAAGTAGATCGTGTTATGCGCGAAGGCGACGCCGCCCTTGACGGCGCCGCTGGCCTGGAAGGTCCAGTTCACGTGGCCGTCGTAGGTCCGGAACGAGTACACGGTGCCGTTCTGATCACCCAGGAACACGCTCAGGCCGTGCACGACGGGCGAGGACTCGCTTCCCCCCGGCAGCGAGTGCGACCACGCGACCCGACCGGTCTTCGTCGATACCGCCACGACTGCGCCGCCGCCAGGCGTGCGGGCGCCGGGGCGCGTCGACAGCAGGGGGAAGAACACCAGCTGGTGGCGCAGGTCGAGCGCCGGCGAGGCCGCGGCCATGGTTCCCACTCGCCGCCGCCACAGCACGTGGCCGTCGGTGGAGCTGAGGGCCCGGGCCCACCCGTTCGCGTCCTCGAAGTAGAGCGTGTTGGCGTTGATGACCGGCGGAAACTCGAGCAGCGCGCCGTCGTAGAACCTCCACCCGACGTGGAAGGGCGGGTTCAGCCTTCCCCCTTGGGCAAAGAAGCGCGTGCGGGCGAGGTTGTAGCCGTAAAACGGCCACGGATCGTCCGTCGGTGCCGGGCGCGGCGTGGGCTTGGGCGCGGGTGGCGTAGGCGAAGGCGGGGACGGGGGCGGAGGCGGAGGCGTCGCTACGTGGACCACGGGAGCGCGGCGATGGTGCGAGCTTCCTGAATTGACTAGGACGAGGACTACCACCGCGACCCCTATCGCAAGTAGCAGGCCCGTCACGGCGACGAGTCCCCGGCGCAGACCGGGACTCGGCATGGCGGCGCATGCTAGCCAGATTCGCGGCTCGGCTCCCGCGCCCGCGCGTGAGATCTCGAGGGCGGCGTCCGTTATTGGGACGTTCGGCGGGGTGTCGAGCGAGGGAGACCAAAAGGGGGCAGACGTGACTACTGGACCGGGCGATCGACAGCCGACTTATCGCGACCTCCGGGAGCAGGCAAAGCGCCATGAGCGCGGCCGCGAGGAGAATCTCAAGCGAATCGTCGAGCTGCGCCGCGAACGCCAGCTGCACTTGTTCCAGAGCCGGGACGTGGCGCTCGGTACAAACTCTTTGCAGTAGCTCCCGACGCCTCGGCGATTCGGGCGTCGGCGCGGCAACGCACGAACCAACGAGGACGAGATGGCGAGCAACAAGGTCGTGATCAACCTGGCCACAGGGCTCGAAGACTCCGAGCGCGGGACCATTGCCTTTCTGGTCGGAGGCGCCGCGGTCGAGCAGGGCAAGCAGGTGGTGATGTTCTTCAGCTACTGAGCCTTCGGATGTTCACCCGGCGCGGGCCTCGGCGGCGTTAGGCTGAGCACCGTGCGATTCGCGATTTCGATTCCGCAGTACGCCCGCGACAGCCGCTTTGACGCCGGTGCCTTCCGTGCGCATCTGCGCCGCGTCGAGGAGCTCGGATGCTTCGAGGGTGTGTGGGCGCAGGAGCAGGTGATCGGCGCGGCCGGCGCCCTGGCGCCGCTCCAGGCGCTGACCTACGCCGCGGCTTGCACCGAGCAGCTGCGACTGGGCTGCGCCGTGTTCGTGCTTCCGCTCCACAACCCGCTGCACCTGGCGAAGGCGATCAGCTCGTTGGACTGCATCAGCCACGGTCGAGTCGATGTGGGCCTCGCGACCGGCGGTAAGGGCCGCCCGTTCGACGCCTTCGGGATCGATCCGGACAAGCCAGTCGGTCGCTTCAACGAGGCGCTGGCGCTGATGAAGGCGTGCTGGACCGAGCCGGAGATCAACTTCGACGGGCGGTGGTGGAAGCTTAAGGGCGCGTCGATGGAGCCAAAGCCGGTGCAGAAGCCGCACCCGCCGGTCTGGTTCGGGGGCAGTGTGCCCGCGGGGATGCGCCGCGCCGCCCGGCACGGAGACGCTTTCATGGGCGCCGGCTCCCAGACACCGGCTCAGTTCGCCGAGCAGGTCAAGGTGGTCAAGGAGGAGCTGGGCGCGCAGGGACGGGATCCTGGCACGTTCCGGATCGGCAAGCGTTTATACGTCCACGTCGACGACGACGCGGCGCGCGCCGCCCAAAAGCTCGACGACGCGCTCAAGCGACACTACGGTGGCGGCAGCTGGTCCGAGCACATGTTCGCCGGACCACCCGAGGCTTGCGCCGCCGGCATCCGAACCGTGGCGGACGCCGGCGCCGAGCTGATCCTGCTCAACCCGCTGGTCGACGACGCGGAGCAGCTTGAGCGGCTCGCCGGCGAGGTCATCCCCGCGCTCAGCTGAGCTATCGACGGGACCTGTGCCAACGCCGCTGACGTATTCGCGGTATGCGGAGGTTCGCGTCGGTTGCCCTGCTCGCAATCGCGCTCGCGCTCGCGACGGCATGCGGAGCGACCCGCGTCGGGACGGCGCCGCGGGTGGGCGTCGGCCCGTTCTGGTACATGCGCACGATCGGGACGATGCGGGCGCCGCGCTGCGCGAGGCTACTGCCGGGAGTCATGAACCCGTGCGGCTCGACCGTCTGGTTCGACGTGTTCATGAGCACCGAGACATGGGTCGGTGTCGACGGCACGATGCGGGAGCGCAGCGTGGAGGTCTCGCAGCGCTTTGCCTCGCCGGCCGACCGGGCACGCTGGCTGGCCAGCCACAAGCCGGTCCCGGTCCCCATTTCGGTCGCGCAGGGTGACGCGCTGGACATCGGCAGCGGTCATTTCCCGCCGCCCCCGTTCGGAGCGATCGCCGGTGCCGCTCCTCCGGAGGAAGGCCCGCCGGCCGGCGCGGGACCGCTCGATGTAGGAGACGGACTGTTCACCTACGGTCAGCTGCTGGCGCTCCCGACCGACGGCGCGGCCGCCCGGTCACGGATCGACCGCGCCTGGACGGCTCTGCGCCACCGGTACGCGCGGATACTCGAGCGCTGGCACTCTCTGGGCGCCGCGGTGGTGGCGCGCGGTGACCTCGGTCCGCTCCCGCAGGCGGGCCGGGCGATCCAGGAGCTGACGCTGATCGCTGACCTCGACGCGGCGCCGGTCCCGTCCCCCGTGCGGCTGGCGCTGTTTCACGCCGCCGCGGTCATGCCGGGGACGAGATTGACCCCCGGCGTGGCCGGGGGCGTGAACGTGACGGCGTCCTATCCCCACTGGGAGCCCGCGAGCTTCACCTTCGATCCGGTTACCGGGGAGCGGCTCACGGGTCTGCCGGTGGATGGCGGACCGCCCGATGTCGCCGGGTCGAGCAGCACCGTGGTCGTCCAGGGGCCGGTCGCCTCGATCACCGCGCTGCCCTACGGCGTCAAGCCGATCCGCGGCGTCGGGAAGCCGCCCCTATGGCCCTCGCCGCCGGCCCCCAGAGCCGAGGCCATCTTCCCCGCCGTCGGCCGCCCGAGCACGGCGTTTACGGTGCTGCTGGCCGCCGGGCCGGGCGAGCGCGCCAATCCGGCGCCGACGGCGTGGCTCGCAGTCACGGGCTCGGCCGGCCGCGGGATCTATCCGGATACGATCGCGGGCTCGGATCCGTGCTTGCCGCAGACGTCGGTGCGCGTCTGGCCCGCCACGACAATCCACCGCGGCGGGCGGCTCGTGTACGTCTACCGGCTCGGACCGAGGCGCTTTCACCTCCGGGCCTGGTGCCCCGGCCGATACCAACTCGGAATCCAGACCTTCCGGAACCCGCTGCCGCCCCGCTTCACGACGCCCCCGTACACCGGCGCGTCCGGTACCTCCGCATATTTCGAGGTCGGGTAAGGGTCAGCAGCCGTGGCAGTGCTTGAACTTCTTGCCCGATCCGCACGGGCACGGATCGTTTCGCGCGACGTCGTGGAACATGAGGTCGCCGGCCTCGGCTTCCAAGCTCCGGCTGTCGGTGAGAATCCCCGCGTGTGCCGTTGACGAACATCCGTGCAGCGAGTCGAGCAACTCCACGAACGGGAAGCTGAACGGAACGCGCCGGAAGACGAGTTCGGCGTTTCTTCTGAGCGTGTCGAACCCGATCGGCTGCTCGCTCCCGAAGCAGACATTCGCCGCGTTGGTCTCGTAGCGCCACACGTACGCGAAGCTCGCCTGGATCGTCGCGACCTTGTACTCGAACATCGGATCCGAGCCGTCGAGGTTCGTGGCCATGACGCCTCCGGGCGCCAGGCGCGAGCGAGTGAGCTCGTAGAACTCGCGGGTCGACAATGAGTAAGGGTGTTGCCCCGAGCCGGTGAAACCGTCGACGAGGATGATGTCGTAGGAGACAGTGGCCGGCTGGCCCGCCAGGAAGGCACGCCCCTCCTCGATGTACACCGGCATGCGCTCGTCGGGGCGGATGCCAAACCAACGTCGCGCCAGTCGGACGACCTCGGCATCGATCTCGGTTGACTCGATCACCATCCGAGGAAAGTGATGATGGAGCACCATCGGGATGCGTCCGCCGCCGAACCCGATGTGACACACGCGCCGCGCGTCCGGTTTCCACATCAGCGCGGCCAGCATCGCGCGCGTGTATATCCCGAGCAGGTGCAGAGGCCGATTCAGATCGACCCGGGACATGATCCCGCTCAGCTCCGCCGGCCCCCCGGCAGCGGCGAAGTAGAGCTGGATCTGGGACCCCTCTTTGATGGTCAGGAGCTCGTAGCCGGAGCGCGAGCGGCGCTCGATCAGACCCTGGCGGGCGGCCCGCGCCGGTCCGAGCGCGAGCGCGATATTGGCCAGGTTCGTCTTCTGCCACTGCGTGGGGCGGGGTCGCGACGCCGCGACGCGAGCTGCAGCGGGCCCCGTCACCAGCGGGTAAGCACCCTGGCTCCGCCGTCTGTGATGGCGACGGTGAACTCACAGTGCGCGGTCAGGGCGTCGTCGGAGGAGAACACCGACCAACCGTCGGCGCTCCGTCGGATCCATGGGCTGCCGGCGCTGATCATCGGCTCCAGGGCAAGGACCATGCCGGGGACCAGCTTGGGACCCGTGCCGGGCTTGCCGTAGTTCGGGATCATCGGCGGCTCGTGCAACTGCCGGCCGACGCCGTGGCCCCGCAGCTCCCGCAGAACCGTGAAGCCGGCTTCCTCGGCGACCTCCTGCACGGCGTGGGAGATGTCCCCGAGGTGCGCCCCGGGCTGACAGCGCTGCACGCCGGCGGCCAGGGCGGCCTCAGTCGTGGCCAGCAGCGCTCGCGCTTGGCTGCTGGGAGATCCCACCACGAACGTGCGCGCGGTGTCCGCGATCCAGCCGTCGTGGGTGACCGCAAGGTCGAGCGTGATCAGATCGCCGTTTTTCAGCGCGTAGGAACCGGGGATGCCATGCACCACCAGGTGGTTCGGCGAGGCGCATATCGAGGCGGGGTATCCGCGATAGCCCTTGCATGTGGGGACCGCCCCGCGTGAGGTGATGTGGCGGGCGGCGATCTCGTCGAGCTCGGCCGTCGTGATGCCCGGGTGGAGCTCGCGCTCGAGGGCGCGTAGGGTGTCGACGGCGATCGCCCCGGCGCCGGCGATCCCCTCGATCTCCTCAGGCGTCTTGAGGTCGATCCCGTCGGCCTCCGGAGAGAGGCGATTCTCCAGCCCGAGCTTCATGTGGAGGATTGTGGCAAGGCCATCTGGCAAGCTTCGCTCATGTCCTTGTTGGAGGTTCCCAAGCCGGCTCGTCCCGAGACGGCAAGTGTCGAGGCGGGCCGGACCGCGCTGGGCGATCTGCTCGGCGCCGACCGAGTGGGCACGGGCGCCGACGTTCTCGCCCAACACGGCCACGACGAGTCATTTCACGCGCCGGCCCGGCCCGACGTCGTGGTGTGGCCGCGCAGCGTTGCGGAGGCCGCAGGCGTCGTGCGGATCGCGATTGAGCATCGCCTGCCGCTGGTGCCGTTCGGGGCCGGAACCTCGCTCGAGGGTCACGTGGCCGCGCTGGCCGGTGGCATCAGCGTCGACATGAGCGAGATGAACGCGATCGGCCGGCCGTCGCTCGAGAACCTCGACGTCGTGGCGCAAGCCGGCGCGACGCGCCGGGCCCTCGATGCCCGGCTCCGTCCGGAAGGGGTCTTCTTCTCGGTCGATCCGGGCGCGGACGCCACCGTCGGGGGGATGGCAGCGACCGGCGCGTCCGGCACGCAGACCGTGCGCTACGGGACGATGCGCGAGAACGTCCTCGCGCTGACCATCGTGAACGGTCTCGGCGAGATCGTTCGCACCCACTCACGGGCGCGCAAGTCCTCGGCGGGATATGACCTCACCCACCTGATGATCGGCTCGGAGGGCACGCTCGGCCTGATCTGCGAGGCGACGTTGCGGCTGCACCCGATACCGCCGGCTATTGCCGCCGCGTCGTGCACGTTCCCGAGCGTGGCGGCGGCCGTGCAGTGCGCGGTGGGCATCGGGCAGTACGCGATCCCGGTCGCGCGGATGGAGCTGGCCGACGAGCTGCAGATCGAGGCGATCAACCGCCACGACCAGACCTCGTTCCAGGTCGCGCCCACCCTGCTGCTGGAGTTCCACGGGATGTCGGAAGCCGACGTCGCGGCGCAGGCCGAAGAGGTACGGGGCATCGCGGCCGAGGTCGGTGGAGGGGACTTCGTCTGGGCCTCGGACGAGGAAGAGCGTCGCCGCCTCTGGCATGTACGCCATCGCGCCTACGACGCAGCGCGCGCGCTGCTGCCCGGTCGCGCCGGGCTCACCACCGACGTCTGTGTGCCGATCTCGGCCCTGGCCAATTGCGTCACCGCCGCCCAGGCCGACATCGCCGAGCACCAGCTCACCGCCCCGATCGTGGGCCACGTGGGCGACGGCAACTTCCACGTCTGCGTGCTGGTCGACCCGGATGACGCCGAGGACATCGCCCGGGCCGAGGCCTTTCATGGACGGCTCGTGGAGCGCGCTCTCGCGCACGGTGGGACGTGCACTGGCGAGCACGGCGTCGGCTACGGCAAGGCGCGTTTCTTGGCCACCGAGCACGGCACGGCCGGTGTGGAGATGATGCGTGCGGTCAAGCGGGCGCTCGACCCGCACGGGATCTTCAACCCCGGCAAGGTCATCGCCTCGGGTCCGAGCGCCAGTCCTGGCACACGCTCGGACCCCGAACCTGTGCGAAACCTCCACACCGGCCGGGAACGCTCAAAGTCCGCGCGGTAGCTGCCGATCCCGAGAGTGTCGAAAAGGGCTAACTCGTCGTGAGGCGGGGGCGCAAAGCCAGGGGTCTCGGGGTGAGATCGCCCAGCTGCCGATGTCTTAGGAGATCGTGCGCCAAGGATTGGCGGTCCCGCATGGAGGTTCAGCCTTGTCTACTTTCGTCCGCTCACGCCTGCCCATCGCCGCCGTGCTTGGCGTTCTGGCGCTGCTCGCCGTTCCCGGCGGCGCCTTCGCGTCGAACGGGATTCTGGCGACGTGCCAGACACCGCCGGTCAGCACCCCGTTCTCGCAGTGGGGTGACAACAGTAACTACTTCCTGGCTCCCGGAGGATCGTTCGAGGGAACGGCCGATCAGGTCGGCTGGACCCTATCGAACGCGACCCTGACCTCCGGAAACGAGCCGTTCCTGGTGAACGACCCCGGCGACAGCCAGTCGCTGACCATCGCGGGCGGGGGAAGCGCCACCTCCCCCTACTTCTGCGTCGACAACACGATGAGCTCCTTGCGGTTCTTCGCCCAGCAGGTCAGCGCGGGCGTCGGCCTCCGGGCGCAGGCGCTGGTGCAGACGTCGAACGGCGTGACCACGGTGCCGCTCGCCCATCTCCTCGACGGCTCGACGCCCACCTGGGCGCCGTCCGACCCCATTGTGGCCGACAGCTCCGGTCTGGCTGACGGCCAGACACTTATGGTGGCCCTCCAGTTCACGGTGCGCTCATCCGCGGCGATTTGGCAGATCGACGATGTCTACGTCGATCCGTATCGGTCGGGCTGAGCGCGGCGACGTAGAGCACGGATCACGTGGGGAGCGACCCGATGCAGCGGCACGAAGGCGTGGCCGAATCGGCCACCGAGCGGCTGCTCGAACGGAGCTGGGAGGAACGCGAGCGCAGCGCCTCTGAGCGGGAGCTGCTCGTCGACGCGATCGCCGCGGCGCTGTTCGTCGCCGTGGCCGCCGTGCTGCTGTTCGCGGCCGGCGGCACCCACCCCCATGCCGGCGCGGTAGGGCCCTTCACCGGAACGGCCGCTCTGCTGATCGCGGTCTATGCGTTGGTCGTGCGCATCGAGTTTCCGGTGGGCGCCGGCTATGTAGTGCCCACGCAGCTCATCCTGGTGCCGATGTTGCTGGTCCTGCCGCCCGCCGCCGTCCCCGCGGCGGTGGGCTGCGGGATGGCCGTCGGGAATGCCGTGGACTGGATGTTCGGTCGGGTGCCGCCGCGCCGGGTGCTCTCGGCGGTGCCCGATGCGTGGCATGCGGTGGGGCCGGCGGTCGTCCTGCTGTTGGCCGGCTCACCCACGATCGGGTTCGATCAATTGCCGCTGCTGGCCGGAGCCATCGCCGCCGGTTGCGTGCTGGATCTCGTCTGCTCCCTGGTCCGCATGCGCCTGACCGGAGTCGTGCCCGAGCTCAAGCTGCAGATCAAGGTCATCGCGATGGTTTGGGCGGTCGACGCCGGCCTGGCCCCGCTGGGGTTCCTGGCGGGCATCGCGACGAGACAGCATCGCGCCGCGATCCTGCTCGTGGTGCCGCTGGTGTTCCTGCTCTGGCTGATGGCTCGCGACCGCAACGAGCGGATCGATCGGGCCCACCATCGGCTCAAGCTGGTCGAGCAGGAGCGGGTGCGCCTGCAGTCGGCGGTTCGCCGTTTGGGCGACGCGTTCGCGTCGAAGCTCGAGCTCGGCGGGCTGCTGGAGATTCTCCTGCACGGCTCGATCGACGCGCTCGACGCGGCGGCCGGTCGGCTCGAGCTGACCGGCGGCCCGGCTCCTGTGCGCCTGTCGGTCGGCGTCGAGGGCTGGCTGGACTCGCTGGAGCACGAAGGCGGTGCTCACATGGGTGCTGACGGACCGGTGCAGGTGGGCCAGGGCGGCGTGTGGCGCCTCAGCGTCCCGATGCGGATCGCCGCCTCGCCCATGGAGATCGCCGGCTCGTTGTGGCTGGTTCGCGCCGGCCGGGCGTTCGAGGAGGACGAGATCGCACTGATGGCCGAGCTGGTTGCCAAGGCCGAGATCGCGGCGGCGGAGATCGTCGCCCACTACGCGATCCGCGAGCAGGCCATGACCGACGCGCTTACGGGCCTGGGCAACCGTCGCCGGCTCACCGCCGATCTGCGAGCGGCACTCGAGGAGCGGCCAGACGGCGCCGAGGCGTCCCTGCTCCTGTTGTTCGACCTCGACGGTTTCAAGGCCTACAACGACACGTTCGGCCACCTGGCCGGCGACGAGCTGCTGGCGCGCCTGGGCGAAAGGCTTCGGCGTGCGGTGAACGGCGTGGGCCGCGCCTATCGGTTGGGTGGCGATGAGTTCTGCGCGCATCTGAACCTGGCCGGTGCGGATCCGGCCGAGCTGATCGCCTCCGCGGCTGCCGCGATGAGCGAGACCGGTCCTGAGCTTGCGATCCGCGCGTCGCTGGGCGTCGTCGTGCTGCCCCAGGAGGCCGAGGACACATCGCACGCCCTGCGGCTGGCCGACGAGCGGATGTATGCCAACAAGCGGCGCCGGGCCACCGGCGCAGGCGTCCAGGCCAGCGAGGTTCTGCTGCGCACGATGCGCGTGAAGCAGCCCGACCTCGATCAGCGCGCCAGTCACGTCGCACGGCTCGCCACTCGCGTGGCGCGCCGGCTCGCGGTCGGCGGCGAGTCCCTCGACGAGGTGTGCCGCGCCGCCCAGCTCCACGACATCGGCAAGGTGGGGATCCCTGACGCGATCCTCAACAAGGGCAGCAAGCTGACCGACGGCGAGTGGGAGTTCGTCCGCAACCATCCGATCCTCGGCGAGCGCATCCTTCAGGGCGCGCCGGCATTGCGCCCGATCGCGCGACTGGTCCGCGCCAGCCACGAACGCTGGGACGGCGGGGGATATCCCGATCGGCTGCGCGGGGAGGAGATCCCGCTCGGCGCCCGGATCGTCAGCGTTTGCGACGCGTACGAAGCGATGATCACCGAGCGGAGCTACCGGGCCGCGATGTCGCACGAGGGCGCCTGTCAGGAGTTGCGCCGGTGCGCCGGAGCGCAGTTCGACCCGGCGGTTGTCGAAGCGTTACTCGCCGTCGTCGAGAAGCGGGGCGACGAGGGCGCGATCGATGCCGCGCACAGTGCGGCGGCCCACGTCCGGACTCTGCTCGAGGCCCGCGCGGCCGCGCGGGTGCAGTAGCCGGCGCGCGATCGGGTCGTTGTTCGTCTGCTGACCGACGCGAAAGCGGCGGTGGCCAGGCCGGGTACGCCGCAGGTGAGCGCATGTCGAGCACGGCCACCACGCGAGGAAAATCCGACCGCAAGGAGTCTCAGGGCGGAGACACTCGTCCCCTGCGCGGGGAGGAGAAGGCTCGCCTCGGTCTACTGGCGCTTCCCACGTTTGCGCTGGCCCTGTCGATCACGATGGTCTCGACCTACCTCGCGACGGTGACCCGCCGCTACACCCAGCAGACCGCGGTGATCGGCATCATCATCGGAGGCGAGGGTGTGATGGCCTTGTGGATTCCCCTGATCTCGGGGGCCTGGTCAGACACGCTGCGCACGCGGATCGGGGGGAGGCTGCCGTTCGTGATCGCGGGAGCGGTCCCCGCCGCGGTGGCCCTGGCGCTGATCGGCTTCGTCCATTCGCTCGGCCTGGTCGCCCTGGTCGCCGCCGTGTTCTTCGCCTGCTACTTCATCGCCTACGAGCCCTACCGCGCGATGTATCCCGACCTGATCGACGAGGACAGCGTGGCCGGTCGCGCGCAGAGTACGCAGGCCCTGGCCCGCGGGCTGGGCACTGGCTTGGCCCTGCTCGGCGGTGGGCTGTTGCTGAGCATCGCCCGCCCGCTCCCGTTCGCCCTGTCCGCCGTGATCCTCCTCGCCGCAGCGGGGGCGTTCGTGGTGATGATCCTGCGCCGTGGGCTGGTCGAGTCGCCCCACGAAGGCGCGGACGGTCCCGCGAAGGTGGCCCGGCGACTGCCCGGGTTGCTCCGGGAACACCCTGCCCTGCGCGCATATTTCGTCGCTAACGCGCTGTGGGAGATGGCGCTTGCCGGGCTCAAGGCATTCGTCGTCCTGTACCTGACGATCGGCCTGCACTACAAGCTCACCACTGCCTCCCTGATGATCGGCGCGGTGGCGCTGGTCATCCTCATCGGTGCCGGGGTGACCGGCAAGGCCGGGGACAAATGGGGTCGCATCCGCGTGGTTAGGATCGCCCTCTGGGCGTACGGCCTCGGCTTCCTGGTCCTGATCTTCACCACCAGCCGGCCGCTGCTGGTCGCGGCGTTCCCGTTCATCGCGATCGGGGGCGGGGCGGTGATGACCATGGCCTACGCGATCCTCATGCCGCTGATGCCCGAAGACGAGCACGGGGCCCTTACGGGCTTCTATAGCCTGTCGCGTGGGGTGGGCATCACGCTCGGGCCGATACTCGCCGGCATCCTGATCGCGGTGACCGGAAGCAGCCTGTTCAAGGGCACCCAGGGCTTCCAGGCCATGTGGATCGTGTGCGCTGCGGCGGCGCTCACCAGCATCGTCTTCCTCCGCAAGCTCCGGCGGGCAGAGGACGATCGCCGTGAGCTCGAGGACAAGTGATACTTAGCGGGTGCAGATCGACGATGTGCACCGGGTCGCGATTGTGGGCGCCGGCACCATGGGCCAGCAGATCGCGTTCCAGTGCGCGGGGCATGGATACGACGTCGTCGTGTACGACGTGGATTCGGCAGCGCTCGAGGCGGCAAGCGCGCGCATCGATGCCTACGCGGGAGGGCTCGAGGCCGGGGGGCTCGTCTCCTCCGAGCTCCGGGCTTCGGCTCGGGCGCGGATAACCCTCACCTCCGATCGGTCGACCGCCGCCGAAGACGCCGACCTGCTCAGCGAGGCGGTTCCCGAGGACCCCGAGCTCAAAGGCCGCGTGCTCTCCGAGTTCGACGCGGCATGCCCGCCCCAGACGATCTTCATGACGAACACCTCGACCCTCGTGCCGTCGCAGTTCGCACGGGCGTCAGGCCGTCCCGACCGGCTCCTCGCGCTCCACTTCCACCTGCCCGTTTGGGTCAACAACCTCGCTGACGTGATGCCGCATGACGGCACGGCGTCGGAGGTGACCGAGCTCGTGGTCCAGTTCGCGGGGCGCATCGGCCAGGTTCCGATCGAGCTGCGCCGCGAATACAACGGCTACGTCTTCAACTCGATGTACTCCGCGCTGAACCGCGCGGCCATCACCCTGGCGCAACAGGAGGTGGCATCGATCGAGGACATCGACCGGGCCTGGATGCATGTCACCAAGGCGCCGGTCGGGCCGCTCGGCGCGCTCGACGCGGTCGGGCTGGACACCGTGTGGACGATCACCGACTACTGGGCGAGGCAGCTCGGCGACGAACAGCTGCAGGCGAATGCGGCTTTCCTCAAGGCGTACGTCGATCGCGGGGACCTCGGCGTCAAGAGCGGACGCGGCTTCTACTCCTATCCCGACCCGGCCTACGCCCAGCCCGGTTTCATCCGCACCCCGGAGACGTAATAGGCTTGGCCGATGGAACCTGACCGAGCCCGGGAACTGCTCGCCCGCGAGCGCTCACGCATCGAAGAGTCGCTCGTCGCGCTGCAGGGGCCCCTGGAAGGCTCAGATCGAGTCGAGCCAGGGGACGAGGACTCCGAGGATCTCTACCAGGACGAGTTCGACGCCGGTCGGCGCCAAGATCTGCTCGACGAGCTGGCCGCCGTGGAGCGTGCGGAAGCTCGGCTCAAGGACGGGACGTACGGCTTGTCGGTCGAGAGCGGCCAGCCGATTCCGGAGGGGCGACTCGAGGCGCGTCCAACCGCTGAGCGGACGGTCGAGGAAGAGGATCGCTTCCGGCGCGGTTGACCGCGGACTCCTCGGGCCGGCTACGCCACCGTCGTTTCCTCGCTTGGACCGCGGGTAGGGATATGAGGAACGTCCCGTTGGCGGAGGAGGAGGTAGGAGAGATGGCAATCGAAGTCGCTGAGAAGGTGGCCGATCACAAGACGGCTGCGGCCGCCACGGCCGCCACGGCGGCAGCCGCCGCGCTGGCGCCGCTGGCTGTGAAGGGCGTGAGCAAACTCGCGGGCTCGATTTCATCCAACGGGATCGGTGACGTCATATCGGCGCCGAAACGAGCGGTGCAGGACGCGACCTCGGGCGTTGGCGAGAAGGTGTCGGGCGCGGTCAAGGGCAAGGTCGAGGAAAAGGTCAAGGGCAAGGTCGACGAGACGCTCGGCGGCGCCGGCGGCCCCGCCGGCCTCCTCAAGAACGTGGTGAAGAAGGCGCTGCCGTTCGGCGGCGGCGACGACGACGATGACGACGACAGCGGCCCGCGTGGCATCGGCAAGGGCCGGCGCATGCCCGTGCAGCAGAGCATCGACGTCGCCGTGCCGATCCAGACCGCCTACAACCAGTGGACTCAGTACGAGGAGTGGCCGCAGTTCATGCACCGGGTCAAGCGGGTCTCTCAGGAGGACCCGGCGAAGGTGTCGTTCGAGACCAAGATCTGGGGCAAGACGAAGGAGTTCGAGGCGAAGATCGTCACCGCGCGTCCCGACGAGAAGATCAAGTGGGAGGTCACCGAGGGGATCAACCACGCCGGCTGGATCACCTTCCACGAGATCGCGCCGCAACTCACCCGCCTCGAGTTGTCACTCGACGTGGAGCCAGGCGGCATGCTCGAGAAGGCCGCTCGCGGAATGCGCCATGTCAAGCGCGCGGCGAGAGGTGACCTGCACCGGTTCAAGGCCTACATCGAAGCGCTCGAGGAGGAGACCGGGTCGTGGCGCGGGACGATCGAGGATGGCAAGGTGAAGCGGGCGCGGCAGAGCCGCGGGCAGTCGCAGAACGGGTCTTCGGGCCGTAGTCGTTCCTCGAGGTCGTCCTCGGGTCGCTCGCGGGCGCGCG
Source organism: uncultured Solirubrobacterales bacterium (assembly GCA_963834675.1). GTDB lineage: Bacteria > Actinomycetota > Thermoleophilia > Solirubrobacterales > Solirubrobacteraceae > Palsa-465. The sequence goes on along the minus strand of CAWICS010000001.1, from coordinate 551,484 downwards.
GCGACGACGATTAAGCCTGGGCGCGCAGGTGCTCCACCAGGTCCCGTAGCGCCGGGTCGGCGAGCGCGTCGCTCGTTCGCACCGTGTTGAAGCGGTTTCCGTCCTGCACGCTGATCGTGTACGAGCGCAGATCGGCGGCGCCGGGAGGCGGTGCGCCGACTTCCGGAGGTTGCTCGAAGAAGCGGGCCCGCTCGACCAGTCCCTTCAGCTGATCGGCGTGCTCCGGGGCAAGCTCGGAGGTGTCGATGCGGATCGGACGGCTCAGGCCGGGGAAGTGGGCAAGGCCGCCGTCTGATTCGAAGTTGATGATCACCGGCTTGTGTGGGCAACGGCCGGGGGTGAAGGGCCGCCCCCGACCAGATGCTCCTCACACTAACGTCAGACGCCGACCGGTTCGGGTTCGTGCGTCTCGACCGATGCGCTCGCGCCGACCAGGTTCCCGGCCGGATCGGCCATACCCGGCGTGAGGCCGGTCGCCGCCAGCGACAGCCCGACCGTGCCCTGCTTGGAGAGGTACCAGGCGCCGTCGAGACCCGCGAACGTGGACATCGAACCAGAGCCGATGTTCGCGTCGACCGTGCCAGCGTACTTGGCCGGTCCACCGTCGAAGGCAAGCAGCAGGGTTCCGTCCTGCTGCTCCCACTTGCCGGTGAACGCCCCGGTGAACGTGCTGTCCGGGTTGAACACCAGGTTGACCTGTCCGTAGGTATACGAGGGGCCCCAGCTGAAGTGCAGGGTCCAGTTTCCCGACACCTTGGGCGCGGCCGCGGTGACGGTGATGCCTACCTGCTTCCAGGCATCGATGACCGCCTGCTGCTCGACATCGCCGAACAGACGCCCGGCGTTGTCGGCCGTCAGGTTGGCGAAGTCCTGGAACTGGGCGGTCGACGCCAGCCGCGGGTCGCACACCGTGGCGTACCAGATCATCCCCGCCTTCTCCCATGCGTATCCGCCCAGGGCGATCGCGCACAGGTAGAACGCGTGGTTCGGGATGCCCGAGTTGATGTGAACGCCGCCATTGTCGGCCGTCGTCGTGACGTAGCCGCTCATGTTGGCCGGCTGGGGATCCTTTCCGAGATGGGGATCGTCGTACGCGGTGCCCGGCGCCTTCATCGACCTCAAGGCCACGCCCTGCACGGCCGGCGTGAACAGGCCCGCTCCGATCAGCCAATCCGCCTGCGCCGCGGTCTGCTGCGGCGAATGGTTGTACTGCTTGACGAGCGAACCGAAGACATCTGAGATCGACTCGTTCAGCGCCCCGGACTGATTCTGATAGACCAGATTGGCCTGATGGGCCGTGACCCCATGGGTCAACTCGTGGCCGATGACATCGACGGCGATGGTGAACCGATTGAAGTAGGTGCCGTCGCCGTCGCCGAACACCATCTGCGTGCCGTTCCAGAAGGCGTTGTCGTACCCCTGAAGGTAGTGAACGCTGCCGAGCATGTTCATACCGGCGTTGTCGATCGAGTTGCGCTGGAAGATGTTCCAGTACAGGTCGAAGGTGGCACCCAAACCGTCGTAGGCCTCATCTGCGGCGGGATCGCCGGCCGGACCTTGGCCTTCGGAGCGCACTGGGGTTCCTGGCAGGGTCGCCGTGTGGTTCGCGTTGTAGATCTGCCGCTGCTTGTGCGGAGTCAGGCTTGGCGGCACGGGTGGGGCAGCGGTCTGCAACGCTGCGTGGGTCGTGCGCTCGCTTCGGACGGTGGTGTCTGCGGCCAGCATGCGGAGCGCCCACTCGCGTTCCTCACTGTTGCCCGACCTGACGATCGCCTCCAGAATGTGTGGTGGCAGGATGCACAGGATCGGGTTGTGGTGGTGATGGTCATGCATCAGGAAATCCCTCTTTCTACCCCTACCGGGCGTTCCCGGCTGCGTCGTGGTCAAGCTCTGCCTTTGGCACCGCGGTTAGGCCCACAGTCCCTTGGCGGACCAGATACCAGCAGCCGTTCAGGCCCGCGAACGTCGACATCGCGCCGGAGCCGATGTTCCCGTCTACGGTCCCGCCGTATTTTGCCGGGCCGGTGTCGAAGCTCAGCTGCAGCGTTCCGTCGCGCAGCCGCCATTGCCCAGTCAGCGGACCGGTGAACGACCCGTCCGCATTGAGCGTGAGATTTGTTTGTGCGTAGTTCTGCGTGCAGCCCCAGCTGTAGTGCAGAACCCAGGCACCAGGAAGTGTCATGTTCTACCCCCGGTTGTAAATGACATGAGTGAATTTGCGGTGGCGGCGTTAGTGCGCGCCGAATGGACGAATGCGCCACCGCGACAACAGAAGTGTCGGTCGTGAAGCCTGCCCCCTTGCTTCGTTCGACGGGCCTGTGCAATGCGGGTGCAGCAGGCTCCGAGTCCAAACAGGCTACTCCCGCGCGTGCGCATGCGTCAAGCCTGGGTGACGCCCGTTAACAACGTGTAATAGGCTGCGGGAAATCCCGACAAGGAGCACTCCATGGTCAAGCTCGTCGTCTGTTATGGCGCGCCGGAAGACACGGCCGCCTTCGATCAGCACTACGCGGACACGCATGCACCACTGGTCGAGAAGATCCCGAGCCTCCGGCGCTTCGAGGCCGGGAAGGTCCTGGGAACTCCGGATGGGTCGTCGGCTCCCTTCTACTACCTGGCAGAGCTCTGGTTCGACAGCCCTCAGGAGCTGGAGGCGGCCATGGGAAGCGCCGAGGGGCAGGCCGCAGGGGCCGACGTCGCTACCTTCGCCACCGGTGGCGCGACGCTGATGATCGCCGAAGCGTAAGGCTCGCAGCCCGGCTATTCGCAGAACGGGATCGCCGGCACCCCGATGATGACCACTCGGTGGGTCTTCGTGTCCACGGCGAATTGCAGCCGCCCGCCTCCGTTTTTGGGGATCCGGACGAGCGTGACCGCGAAGGTGTGGTCGGTCGAGTGGTCGACCTTCGCCTTGGGATAGGCCGCTTTGATCTGGGGGATGGTCGCGCCGATGCCGACGCCGCGGGCGGTGGCTCCGCCGCGAACGCTGATGTCGACGACCTTCCGCGGCGTGGTCATCGTGAAGTCGACGCCGCCCTCGAGCGGGGCGCGCAGCGAGGCGGAGCGCGCGCCGGGTCCGGCCAGCTCGCAGCCCTTGCCGATGGGCCCGACGAGGTGCCGGGCGCGGAGCTGCGAGTAGGTCTCGCCGAGCTTGACGCCGGCGACCCCGGCCGGCGTGATCTTGGCCGCCTCCGCGGCTGACGCGCGAGGCTTGGCGAGCGCACCGTCGACGACCACTGCGGTGAGCGCCGCCGCGCACGCGAGCGCCGCGCATGTTCCGGTCGCGCTCCGGTTCGAGATGGCCGCGGGAAGCCTCATCGATGCGGTAGGAGGTTACCTACCGGCGGGACCGGTGGCAAGCCGGCGCGGGGCTACAGGCGGGCGCACCGACAACTGGTAGGAATGCGGGATGCAGGGCATCGAATTGATCGTCGCGTTGCTGCTCGCCTCCACGGCGCTTGCGGGGCTGGCGCGCGCCATCAACGTGCACTACGCGATCGTGCTCGTACTCGGCGGCTTGGTGGCGGGGCTCGTCTCGGGCAGCTCGGCTCCCCGCGTGGATCCGAACATCGTGCTGTTCGTATTCCTGCCGCCGCTGATCTACGCCGCGTCTTTTGCCTCCTCGACCCAGGACCTGCGAGCTCACGCCCGCCCGATCGCCCTGCTGGCGGTGGGCCTGGTGCTGGTCACGATGGGGGCCGTGGCCGTGGTCGTCCATGCCATATCGCACATCGCGTGGGGGCCCGCCCTCGTGCTCGGGGCGATCCTCGGCGCGACCGATCCTGTGGCGGCGACGTCGGTGCTACGACGGCTGGGGGCACCGGACCGAATCTCAACGGTCCTCGAGGGCGAGTCGCTGGTCAACGACGGCACGGGTCTCACCGTGTACAGGCTGGCGGTCGCCGCGGTGGTCTCGGGGCATTTCTCGATCGGCGCGGGAATCATCAAGTTCGTCGCGGTGTCGGTCGGGGGAGTGGTCATCGGTGTGATCGCCGGATGGCTGTCGGTGGAGGTGCGTAAGCGCATCGACGATCCGCCGATCGAGATCAGCATCTCGCTGCTCACCGCCTACCTGGCCTACATCCCGGCTGACCGCCTCGGCGCGTCCGCGGTCCTGGCGGCGGTCGCGGCGGGTCTGTACACGGGCGGGCGAACCGGGCTGATGCTCTCACCGACCTCTCGCCTGCGCACGCTGGGGTTCTGGGACGCCCTGACGTTCGTGCTCGAGGCGGTGTTGTTCCTGCTGATCGGCCTGCAGCTTCCGCACATCACGCGCGGCTTGGCCGTGGGGACGCCGCTCGCCTACGGCGCGGCCGTTGTCCTCACCTTGATCGGGGTCCGGATGGCGTGGATGTTTGGGGTTCCGCTGCTGACCCGCGTCATGCGGGCAGGCCGTGACGAGCCGGCCCGGACCCCGGCTGAGCTCCTGGTTCTCGGCTGGAGCGGAATGCGGGGCGGCGTCTCGCTCGCCGCGGCGCTCGCGATCCCCCTGACCGCGGCCGGGCATGCCTTCCCCGACCGCTCCGAGGTCATCTTCGTCGCATACGTCGCGATCGCGGCCACGCTGGTCATCCCCGGGCTGACCCTGTCCCCGCTGGTGCGCCGCCTCGGGATCGGTCAGGAAGAGGCGCTCGCCCGGGAGGAGGCCCGGGCCCATGTGGCGCTCGCCCACTCGGCGCTCCGGCACATCGACGAACTGGCCGAACACGAGGACTTATCCGAATCGGTCGCGGACCCCCTGCGAATGACCTTCGAGCAGAGGATCCATCGCCTCGAGCCCGAGATCGACGACGACGTCACCGCCGGCGACGAGGCGGCCGTTGCCCGTCAGATCCGCGAGCTGCGCCGCGAGCTGATCGCGGTGGAGCGCCGGCGGCTCGCCGAGCTCCGCCGGCGTGGCGAGATCTCGGCCGAATCGGAGCGGCGGATCGAGCATGAGCTCGACCTCGAGGAGTCTCGCCTCGACAGCTAGCTGGACGTCCCCACGCGGATGAGCTCGAGCGTGTTGTGCTGCACGCGCTCGAGAGTCATGGTGAAGCTGGGCGAATACAGCGAGGTGTGATCGAAGTCGCGCTCGCGGCGGGCGATGCCGGCGCGCACCTGCTCGGGTGTACCGGCGACGCCGATCGCATCGAGCATCTTGTCGCTGACCGAGGCGATCATGGCCTGGTGGTCGCGGTCGGCGAACGCCTCGCGGATGCGCTCGGCCTCGCCGGCGAACCCGCTCGCCTCGAGCATCGGCGCGTAGGCTCGCGGCGCCGCGTAGAACGCCAGCTGGGCGGCGAGCTCGCGGCGCGCCACCTCCTCGTCGTCGTGGACCGAGCACAGGAGCATCCCGACCACTTCGATCTCACCCGGGTCGCGGCCGGCCTTCTCCGCTCCCTTGGCGATCGCGGGCCGCACCACCTCGTGGACGTAGCGCGAGCTGAACGTGGGGTGGCAGACCAGCCCGTCGGACACCCGGCCGGCCGTCTCGATCATCCGGCGGTTCACGCCCGCGGTGTAGATCGGGATCTGGTCGCGGACCGGCGGGATGACCTCGGCCGTCGCGGTGAGGTTCATCGAGTAGAACCGTCCCTCATGCCGGACCGGTCCCTCGTGCAGCTTCCAGATCCGCCGCAGCAGCGGGACCAGCTCCTCGAGGCGAACGGCGGGGGCTTCGGGGTCGCTGACGCCGTGCCAGCCGATCTGCATGCCCTTCGTGCCGGTGCCGAGACCGAGCACGAGCCGGCCACCGCTCAGTTCGTCGATGCCCCGCGCTTCGTTGGCCAGGATCAACGGAGAGCGGCCGACCGCGTAGGCGATCGCGCTGCCCACCCGGCAGGTCTGCGTGTGCTGGGCCATCGCGGCGAGCGCGACGATCGCCGAGCGGTCGTTGAACTCGCTGGTCCATGCGGCGTCGAGACCCGCCGCGTCGGCCGCCGCGGCGATTTCAATCGTGTCGGCCATGCGGCCCGCCAGCACGCACACCCCGCGACTCGCCATGCCTGGACGCTACCAGCGTGCAATCCCGCGTTCGTGTCGGGCGAGCCGTCGTGCTAGCGTCGGAGCTCGCTGCACGGCCGCAACTCCATGCGGGGTCATGCGGTTAAGGGATCACCGGCGGCGTCGCCGGCAGGGGTCCTGGGACGTCGTAGCCGGTTGCAGCACTGTGGAACTCGAGCGCCTTGATGGGCGGGAAAGTGAGCCTCGAATGTCCAAAAGAATGTCGCGCGTGGTGGTGTCGCTCGTTTGTGCGATCGGCTTTGGCACGGCGGTCCCTGCGGCCTCGGCGGTGGTGATCGGCATCGGCGACGGGAACCAGGCGATGTTTACCGATCCTCGCTTCGCGGCCCTGAACATCACCACGGCCCGCGACGTGATCCCGTGGGACATCGTCACGCGGAAGGCCGACGCGGGGGATCTGGCCAATTTCCGCACCTGGCTGCGCGACGCCCAGGCCGCCCATGTGAGCCCGCTGATCTCGTTCGGCGCCGACTACACCAACCCGGCGGCCAACTACGTGCCGTCGGTCGGGCAGTACACGACCGCGGTCAAGGCGTTCCTCAAGGAGTTCCCGCAGGTCAAGTACTACACGCCCTGGAACGAACCTGACTTCTCATACCGGACCTTGGCCCGCAACCCGGCGCTCGCCGCCAACTACTTCAACTCGCTGTGGGGACTGTGCCGGGGCCACTGCACGGTTATCGCCGGAGACGTCTACCTGCCGGCCACCGGGACGGCCCTCATCGACCATGCCGCGGCCACCCTGGCGCCCTGGTTGCGCGCCTACGTCAAGGGCCTGCACCACCGGCCGGCCGGATGGGCTCTGCACGACTACACCGAGATCCGGGCCCGTAACACCTCGCAGCTGCGCATCCTGATGTCGATGACCTCGGGTCCGATCTGGCTCGATGAGACGGGCGGCGTGCTTCGCCGTGGGCACTGGCAGTACAAGAACCAGAGCGCCTCGGCGGCGGCCAAGGATGAGAGCTTCCTCCTTGGGCTGACCAAGCGCTACCACCGGATCGCGCGGATCTACCACTACCAATGGCAGGCCGACCCATCGGCCCATTGGGACTCGGGTCTGATCGCCGCCAACGGCAGCGTGCGGCCGGCCTACAACGTGCTGCTCAACTGGATCAAGGGCCGCCACTAGGCAGTGCCCGCCTGACCCGGACGGTGTGGGGCCGCCGCGGCGACCCCACACCCGGTCCGCGCTATCAGCGCTCGAGTCCGTTCCAGCGGCCGACGCCGCTGTCGCTGTAGGTGGCCGGCGTACCGGCCGGGGCGGAGGGACTCTCCAGCACCGACTGGTAGTCCCAGCGGTAGCCGCCGGGCGCGAGCACGAGCTTCATCACTCCAACGTCGAGACCGACTGGCCGGGCGGCGGGGTCATCGGCATCCACGGCACCAACGAGCCGTCGCTGATCCCCGGGCACCCCTCCCACGGCTGCATCCGGGTCGCGAACTGGGAAATCGTCAAACTCGCCCAGCTACTCCCAATCGGCACCCCCTGACCATCGAATAACCGGCACCGCGGTCCCCGCGGGGGCGCCGCGAGTGACGTCCGCCGCCGTCATGATGGTCGGGTGAGACCCGGGCACAGGCGGCGATGAGCGAAGCCGTCGCGGTACTCGTGCTGGGCGCGAGCCTGCTGGCGGCGATCGCGCGCTGGCGGTGGGCGCCGGACTGGGCCGTCGCCGCGGCCGGCGCGGTCCTGCTCGTGGCGGTTGGCGTGCTCAGCACAACGCACGCACGCGCGACGCTGCGCGAGCTCGGGCCGACGGTGGGGTTTCTGGCCGCGCTTCTGGTGCTGGCCGACGGGTGCCGGCGCGCCGGCATGTTCGACGCCCTCGGCGCGCTGATGGCCCGCGGCTCGCGGGGACGTCCGGGCCGGTTGATGGCCATGGTGTTCCTGGTGGCCGCCGGGACGACCGCGGTGCTCAGCCTCGACGCCACGGTCGTGCTGCTCACGCCGATCGTGTTCGCCACCGCGGCCAGGCTGCACACAAATCCTCGCCCGCATGTCTACGCGTGCTCGCATCTGGCCAACAGCGCGTCGCTTCTGCTCCCAGTCTCGAACCTGACCAACCTGCTCGCCTTCCGGGCCACCGGCGTGTCGTTCACCCGGTTCACCGCGCTGATGGCGCTTCCGTGGCTGGTTGCGTTGTCGGTCGAGTGGCTGGTCCTGCGGGCGTCGTTCGCGGGGGACTTGCGGCGCCCCGCCGTGCGCGCGAGCCGGCCGGTGGACCGCTCGGAGCTGCCCTGGTTCGCGGTTACCGTGGTCGCCTTGACGCTGGTCGGATTCATCCTCAGCTCGCCGCTCGGGATCGCTCCGGTGTGGGTGGCGGCCGCCGGCGCGCTCGTGCTCGCCCTGCGCGAGCGTCCGCGCCCGTTCGAGCTCGTGCGCGCAGGTGAGCCGGGGTTCCTCGTGTTCGTGCTGGGCTTGGGGATCGTCGTCCAAGGCGCGAGCCAGCACGGTCTCTCGAGCGCGGTGGATTCGCTCTTGCCTCACGGCTCGGGTCTGCCGGCGCTACTGGCGGTGGCGGCGATCAGCGCCGTGGTGGCCAACCTGCTGAACAACCTGCCGGCAACGCTGATCATTCTGCCGGTGGTCACGATCAGCGGACCGGCGGCCGTACTGGCCATGTTGGTCGGCGTGAACGTCGGCCCGAATCTCACCTACGTCGGATCGCTGGCCACGCTGCTCTGGCGCCGGATCGTGCACGCCCACGACGAGGAGACCCACATGGGCGAATTCACCCGGCTGGGCATTCGCACGGTTCCGCCGATTTTGCTTCTCTCGACCGTCGCCTTGTGGTTGGCTCTGCAGTTCGTGTGATGCGTGTCGTGATCTGGATAGCCGAGGACACCTGGGACGGGTGCGTCGACCGCGCCGGCGCCCTGCTTCCCGGGGAGGCCACGATCACGCTGTTGCACGTGGCGCCGAGCGATGTCGAGGCGCTCGCGTCGCACGCCGGAGCCCGCCTACTGGGGCGCCATCCGCCCGCGCCCCCGGGACCCCCGCCGCGGGCTATCGCCGAGGAGGAGGCGGTGGCGCTGCTCGAGGCCGCGCGGGACCGGCTGGACCGCCCGGTGGAGTTGTTGGCGAGGCGCGGGAAGATCGAACGCGAGGTGCTCGAGGCGTGCGTGGACGCCGACCTGCTCGTCCTCGCGCGCGACGGCGAGCCGCGGCTCGAGCCGGGGAGCCTCGGTCCGCGCACGCGTTTTGTACTGGACCATGCGCCATGCCAGGTGCTGCTCGTCTGGCCCGAGGCCCCGCCGGGGCTCGAGACGATTAAGCTGCCGCCTCACCTGCGTTGATTCCGCCCACCGAACAGCTGATCGAGGCAGCCGAGCAGGGCCCGCTCCAGCGGGTCGAGGCGCTGCTCGGTCGCGGTGTTCCGGCCTGGGAGCCTGGCGTGATGGAGGCGGCAATGCGCGGCCAGGGACCCGATCGCGACGCGATCGTAGCCCTGCTCGCTCGCCCGGTGATCTCCGATCCTGAGCTGCGCGATGCGGTGGCGGCCATACATGCCGGCGACCTTGAGGCGACCGAGCGACTACGACCCGAGCTCCTGCATCGCCGCATCGTCGAGCCCGAGGAGTACGGCGACTCGTACTTTCACGATCCCATGCTGCTGTGGTTCGTGGCCGGCAACCCCTCGCTGCGCCGGCTTCCCGACAACATCGCACAGGTGACGCGCGTCCTGCTGTCGCTTGGACCGGCGCAGGCGGATCGGGACTACACGCTGGAGCTCGTGATGACGAGTGGGCTGGCGCAGGAACAGGGTCACCAGATCCCGCTGATGAATGAGCTGTTGGAGTCCGGGGCGACCGCGACGCCGGACGCGGTGGCGATGGCGCTCGCGCACCAGGGGCTCGACGCGGTGCGCGAGCTGATTCGACGCGGCCACCCGATGACCAGGCCGATCGCCGCCGCGCTGGGCGAGCTGCAGTCCCCTCGACGCGAGGAGGCCCAGCTCGCGCTGGCCGTCGCGGTGATCAACGACCAGGTGGAGGCGGCCCGCTCGGCGCTCCAGGCGGGCGCCGACGTCAACGCTTTCCTGCCGATTCACGGGCACAGCACGGCGCTGCACCAGGCCGCGCTGACCGACGACCCCGAGTTGATCGCCCTGCTCCTCGCTCATGGCGCCCGGCGCGACGTCAGAGACACCGTGTGGGACGGGACGCCGCTCGACTGGGCGATCCACGAGGGGCGTGAGCGGGCGCGCGCGTCCCTCGAGGCGTAAGGCAGCTCTATTGTGGGGCGTCCGGGATCTCGCGCTCGATCCACCGCATGACCACGTCGACGACGTAGTCGCGCTCGGTTGAGGTGAGCTCGTGGCCACGCGCGATCTCGTGGTTTCGCTCCAGGCAGCTCCGGCAGCAGGTGGCGGTGGCATGCTGGGCGACGAACACCGGGTGTCCGCGGTAGGGCGTCTGGCGGCCGTCCTTGTGGGGCAGCGCGGGCGCGACCCGGCCCGTGATCACGTCTTCGGCGTGCCGGCGGATCGCCTGCAGGCCGCGGAGTTGGACGAGCGCGCGTTCACGCCCGCGCAGGTGAAAGCGCGCGCGGAACGGCTGGTCGGCGATGGCGTCCAGCCGCTCGTCGATCGTCTCGGTGGATGCGCGCCTCACCGTCCGGATTCTGACCGACAAACCCGGCACTCGAGGCTCTGCCCGCGTCGAAAGGCAGAAAACTCGCGCCATGCGCGAGTAAACCGCCATTCGCCGCGCGTACGGCGCCGAGTGGCGGGAAACTCGCGCAAGGGAGTCCGCGACCGGAGGGCCTCCGCTATTGCACCCTCCCCCAGCAGCTGACCATGAGCGGGGCGAAGCAGACCGTGCGGCCGTCGCGCAGCAGAGCGCGAAAGCCATCGAGGTCGTTCTGGTCGACCAGGCCCGAGGACAGAAGGTGCGGAGCCAACTGGTCGGCCAACAGCTCCCACTGAGGCACGCCAAGCACCGGGTCGGCGTCGACCTGAATCGACTCCGCGCGCGTGCCGACGTCGCCCAGCCCGACCGCTCTCAGCCGGCGGGGCAGCGAGCGCCCGTAGTGGGCGTCGTACCCGTGGCGACTGAGCACCGACCGGATGGCGCCGGCCACGCGACGGTGGACGTCAGAGGGTGGGTCGACGACCATCGCCGTGGCCCAGTCGAGGTCCTCGACGAGCACCCAGCCGCCCGGCTTGGCGGCCCGGATCATGTTGCAGAGGATGTCCCCTCGGGCCGGAAAGTGCTCGAGCAGCAGGCGGGCGTGAACCAGCTCGAACTCGCCCCGCGGCAGTGGCTGCTCGGTGACGTCGACCGCGCCCGTTTCGAGGTGCGGCGCGTCCAGGGGCTCCAGGAAGCGAGTGTCGATGTCGAGCGCGACGACGGTCCCGGTGGGGGCCACCCGCTCGGCCAGGGCCAGCGCCAGGCTGCCGGTTCCCGCGCCCACGTCCAGGCATCGCCAGCCGGGCGCGAGGCCGAGCCGCTCGCATACCGCGAGCGTGCCGGGGTCGTACAGGGCGGTGAGGCTGTCTAGGCGGGCGCGCTCGGCGTGCCAGTTGGCGTCGAGGGCGTATGCGGCGGTGGGTTCAGCGGTGGCGTCGATGGTCGTGGTGACTCCGTGGGCTTCGGGATGGTGGGTGCGAATGCCATGCTCCCAGTCGCCGCCGGGTCTGCCTATTGGTCAGACGCTCATTAATCGGGCGCCGGTCGGCTAAAGATCCCGGGCCCGAGCCCTAAAGATCCGGTGGTCTGCGGTCCGGCGAATATGCTGCGCGGGTGTCCACGAAGCCGGAGTCCGCGGAGGGCGCACGCTGGGCCACGTTTGACTGCTACGGAACGTTGGTCGACTGGAACGCCGGGATCCGGGCCGAGCTCGAGCGGTTGTTCGGCGCCGAGCAGGGCGAGGAGCTGCTGGCGCGCTACCACGAAATCGAACCGCGGATTCAGCTCGACCAGCCCGATGCGCGCTACCGCGATGTGATGGCGGCCGTCCTGGCCGAACTGGCGCGCGAGACCGGTCACGAGCTGGCCCCCGAGGACGAGGATGCACTCGGCCGCTCGCTGCCGGGCTGGCCGGTGTTCGAAGAGGTGCCCGGGGAGCTCGCCGAGGCCCGCCGGCGGGGGTGGCGACTGGTGATCCTCTCGAACAGCGACCGGGATCTGATCGATGCCTCGATCGACGCGATCGGAGTGCCGTTCGACGGCGCGATCGTGGCCTCCGAGGTCGGCTCCTACAAGCCCGCGCACGGCCATTGGATCGCGTTCTACGAGGCGACCCAGGCCGATCCCGGACGGCACGTCCACGTCGCCCAGAGTCACTTCCACGACGTCGTGCCGGCGCACGAGCTCGGCATCCCGTCGGTGTGGATCAACCGGCTCGAGAACCGGGGCGATCCGCCCCCGACGCGGGAGCTGCGGGACCTGCGCGGGCTCGCCGACGTGCTCGACGAGCTGGTTGTTGCTTAGGCCCGGGATCGTGGGTTCCAAGCAGGAGGTGCGTGAGCGGATCTGGGGGCTGCTCGAGCGTGAGCGCGCGGCTCGGTTTCCGGGAGCACGGGGCCGCATCCCCAATTTCCGCGGCGCCGAGCAGGCGGCCGCGCGACTCGCCGAGCTGCCCGAGTGGCAGACGGCCGAAGTGCTCAAGTCAAATCCCGATTCGCCGCAGCTTCCGGTTCGCCGCCGCGCCCGAAAGGACGGCAAGACGCTCTACATGGCGGTGCCGCGACTGACCACCGAGAAACCGTTCGTGGAGGTGCGCGGCGACCCGACGATCAAGCGCGCCCTGTCCGAAGGGACGCCGCGGGGCCTCGACGAGCTCGAGCCGGTCGAGCTCGTGGTGTGTGGGACCGTCGCGGTCAACCGCAAAGGGGTGCGGATCGGCAAGGGAGGCGGGTTTTCGGATCTGGAGTTCGCGCTGCTGGCCGAGCGGGGGCTGGTCGGCGCGGCCACGACGATCGTTACAACCGTGCACGAGTTGCAGCTGGTAGACGAGGATCTGCCGGAGACCGAGCACGATTTCCGGGTCGACGTGATCGTCACACCGGAGTCGGTGCTGCGAACGCCCCGGCGCCGGCGTCCGCAGGGGATCCTGTGGGATCACCTCGACGCCGACAAGCGCGCGGCGATTCCGGTCCTCGCTTAGAGCGCGACCGCGGCCTCGTGAAGTGCTAATTGCTCGGCGAGGCGCTCCATCGCGCGCTGGTTACCCCGGCGCAGGATCGCGCGGACCAGCGGAGCGGCGACGCGGTCTCTGACCAGTGGCTGCTGCCAGGCGTTCTCGAAGGTGACCCGGGTGTGGTTATCCGGCAGCTCATCGAGTGTGTAGGTCCCGCTACCAATCCGCTTACGGGGACTGCTGCTCGATCTACTGGCCACTCGCGATGTGGCGGCCGTCGACGACGCGATGGAGGCGTTCATCGACGTGTACACGACGTGGCTTGATGGTCGTCTCAGTCGATCGAGTAGCCGTCCTGGCTCAGCCGCCTGAACGCCGCTCCGAGCGCGGCGTCCGCCTGGCTGATCGACGTGCGCGCCTCCGTTCTAACGCCGGTGCGCTTGCCCGCCGTATCGGTGGTAGTCAAACCTCGAGGCCTCGCCGCACGCCGATCCCGAGCACATCAACCGGGGTGTGTCCGACGCGCTCTAGGCCTACCTGAACCCGCTGATCGGAGGCGGTGTCAACGCGGGGTGGCCGTCCGGGCTCCCGCCGACGAGCTGATCGCCTCGGGCGAGCACGTCGTGAGAGTCGCCCGGAAAGGATCGGGAACCGACGGGCGTCCTCAGGCATATGTTCCAAAGTCATCAGACCTCTGATGTCAGTCTTGAGCGCTCACTCCCACCGGGGATCCACGTCCGGCCGCTCGAGCCCTCGGACCGGGCAGGCATCGCGGCACTGTTCAAGCGGCTGAGCCCGGAATCGCGCCGCCAGCGCTTCCTCGGACCAAAGCCCACACTCAGCGACCGGGAGCTCACCTACCTGACCGCCGTCGACCATCGCTTGCACGAGGCGCTGGCCGCGGTCGACCGCCGTGACGGCTCAATCGTCGGTGTGGCCCGGTACGTCCGCGAGCCCGACCGGCCCACCGTCGCCGACGGGGCGGTCGCGGTGGCCGACGAGCATCACGGCCGTGGAATCGGAACTGTTCTGGTCCGCTGCCTGATCGCGCGCGCCCGCGTGAATGGTTTCTCGGTCCTCACCGCCACGACGCTGTGGGAGAACCGGCGGGCACGCACGCTGCTGCGTCGCACCGGTTTTGAGGCCCGCGGCAGCCGCGGCGCCGTGATCGAGCTGGAGCTCGAGCTGTGAGCACGCTGGCGCTTGCGATGCGCCGCCCGAGCGTGCGCGGTGGGTCGTCGATCGCGGTGTTGCGACTCACCCGCGCGGCCACGCGCGCTCAGCGGGCCTGGACTGCTACCGAACGCGGCAGCGCCTCGGCGGCCACCTGCGCCGCCACGGTGCTCGAGGCGCTGGAGGGAGACGTCCTCCTCGACACCGCGACACGGTACGCCAGCTATCACCTGTGCGTACGAGTGCTGATCCTGACCGACGCGTTCGATGCGGCCGGCCACGCGATCGCCGCCCTCGACGAGCGGGCCAGCGCCTGTGCCGCCGCTTACCGAGCCGAGCTGGCCCTGCGGACCGGACGCGCGGTCGATGCCGAGCGGTGGGCAGAGAAGGCAATAGAGCTAGCCCGCGAGCCGCAACCCGGTCCGTTCGCCGGCGATGCCCCCGCCGCGCTCGTATGCGCCCACGCCGAGCGGGGCAAGTTTCGCGAAGCCCACGAGCGGTTGCTCGCCACAAGCGGTCCGCACGGCACGCGCCTCCGGCACGCCCACGCGCGGCTGATGCTCGCCGAAGGACGTTTCGAAGAGGCGTACGCCGAGGCGCGCGAGGTGGGGGCCCAGCGCGAGCGACAGGGGCGGCCGAACCCGACGTGGGACGGCTGGCGCTCGACCGCCGCCGTCGCGCTTGCCCGGCTCGGCCGTCGCGCGGAGGCGGCCAAGCTGGCCGACGCCGAACTGGCACGCGCCAGGTCCTTCGGCGCACCGGTGCCGATCGCCCGCGCTCTGTCCGCCCGTGCCGAAGCCGACCTCCTCGCCGCCTAGTCGGGAGTGACCCAGAGCCACGGGAAGGATTCGCCGTGCCACCGCGTCATCGCACCGATGACTGAACCAACCTGGGGCGCGGCTGGGCCACCGCGGCTCCGGCGCGACGCGGTCGGCTTGACCGGCGCGGTCGTGATGTCGGCGGCCATCATGGGACCGGCCGTATCGACGTTCTTCAACCCGCAGTTCTCCACGCCGTTCTCGGGCCAGGCAACGCCGTTCGTGTACCTCGCCTGCCTGGTCGCGATCCTCGTGGTGGCCAGCGGCATCGTCGAGATGGCGCGCGAGCTGCCGAGCGCCGGCGCGTTCTACACCTACGTGACCCAGGGGCTGGGCCCGCGGGCCGGGTTCATCACCGGCGGGCTGATGTTCGTCGCCTACGCGCTCCTCCCGCCCGCCGAGCTCGGGTTGATCGGCTCCTACCTGCAGAGCACGCTGCGCACCGAAGCGAACATCGACATCCCGTGGTGGCTGATCGGGATGGCGCCGGCCGCGGTGATGATCGTGCTGGCACTCGAGGGAATCCGCGCCTCGCTGCGCACCGCGCTGACGCTGTTCGCCACCGAGGTGTGCGTGGTAGTGGTGCTGGCGGTCATCGTCGTCGGACACGGCGGCCGGCACGGACTGTCGCTACATCCCCTCAGCCCGACGGCCTCGCCCCACGGGTTCCAGGGGCTGGCCACCGGCTTCGTGTTCGCCGCGCTCAGCTTCGTCGGCTTCGAGGCTGCGACCACGCTGGGCGACGAGGTCCGCCACCCGCACCGCCTGGTCCCTCGCGCGATCCTGATGAGCTGCGCGTTCGTCGGCCTGATCTACGTGTTCTGCGTGTGGGCCGAAGTGTGCGGCCTCGGGCCGGCGGCCACCAACCGGCTGACCGGCGCGTCGACTCCGTGGAACGACCTCGCCGCGAGCTACGCGTCGTGGCTCAAGTGGCCGGTGATCGTTGCGTCGGTGTCGAGCATGTTCGCCGTCATGATCAACTCAGCCAACGGCATCGCCCGCATCCTCAGCGCGATGGCTGGCGAGGGGCTGCTCCCGCGGACGCTCGCGGTCCTCGACGCCCGACGGCTGACTCCGACCCGGGCGACCCTCCTGACCGGTGCGTTCGCGATCGGATGTGCGCTGATCGTCGGGGCGGTCAGCGGGGGGCTGGCCGACCCGGTCGGCGGATCGAACGTGTACGGCTACCTCGGGTTCCTGCTCACGCTCGGGGTGCTGCCGGTGTACGCGCTCACGAACCTGGCCGCCGCACGCTACTTCGCGCGCGAGGGGCGCTTTCACCTGCTGCGGCACGGACTGCTCCCGTTCGCCGGCGTGAGCTTGATGGTCGCGCTATTGGTCGGACAGATCGTCGAACAGACCGCCGCCCCCTACACGTGGCTGCCGTGGGTGATCGTCGCGTGGGTCGCCGCCGTGTCGCTCACCGCCGTGTGGCTGTTCCGAGCCCGCCCTCGCGTGGCGGTGCTGGTCCGCTGATGCCCTACGCGATCGGCATCGACGTCGGCTCGCAGAGCGTCAAGTCGGTCCTGTTCGACGAGGAGGGCACACCGATCGAGGAGGCCGGCGCGCCGTGCGCGATGAGCCACCCCTTTAGCGGCTGGGCCGAACAGGATCCCGCCGCCTGGGAGCGAGGGATCGCGCGAACCGTCCGCACCCTGCGCGAGCGGGCCGGCGTCGGACCACGCGATGTGGCGATGCTGGCTCTGGCCAGCCAGGTCGACGGCCTGGTCGCGGTCGATGAGCGTCTGCGCGCGCTGCGGCCGGCAATCATCTGGCTCGACCGGCGAGCCACCGTGCAGTCGCGGCAACTCGGCGACGCGGTCGGCGAGGCCGAGCTGATCGACCGCACCGGGCTCAATCTCGATGCCTCCCACACCGGGCCCAAGGCCATGTGGATGCGAGACGCCGAGCCCGAGCACTACCGGGCGGCCCGCTGGCTGGCGCCGGTCGGCGGCCACCTGAACGGCTGGCTGACCGGTCAGGTGGCGCAGGACCCGGCGAACGCATCCTCCACGCTGCTCTACGACCTGCGCTCGGGCGACTGGGACCCCGAGCTTCTCGACCAGGCCGGTCTGGATCCCGCCAAGCTTCCGCCGATCCGCCGCGCGGACGAGGTGATCGGCCCACTCCGGCCCGAGGCGGCCGACGCGCTCGGACTCTCGACCCGCTGTCAGGTCGCGGTTGGCACCGGAGACGAGCACGGCGCCGCGCTCGGCGCCGGCGCGGTCTCGCCGGGCGTGGTGGTCGATGTGACCGGCACCGCCGAGCCGGTGGCGGTGCCCTCGAGCGAGCTCGTGCTCGACGAGGAGCGGCTGGTGGAGACACACGCCCACGCGGTCGCGGACATGCTGCTGATCGAGAACCCAGGATTCGTCTCGGGAGGGAGCACGAACTGGTGGGCGAGTGCTCAGTGCATGCCCCAAAGCGACGTGTTCGTCCATGCCGCTCTGGCGCCGCCGGGCAGCGAAGGGGCTTTGTTCCTGCCGACGCTGTCGGGCGCCTGGGCGCCGCGCTGGAACGACCGGATGCGCGGATCGTTCGCGGGCCTCGGGCTGCACCACGACCGGACCCACCTGGCCCGGGCCATCCTCGAAGGCTGCGCCTTCGCGCTGCGCGACATCGTGGATCGCTTCCAGGCGATGGGTCTGGGCGGGGAGGAGCTGCGGGTGGTGGGTGGAGGCGCGCGCTCGCCGCTTTGGCTGCAGATCAAGGCCGACGTGACCCGCCATCCGGTACGCGCCGTGCGGGGTGACCACGCGACGAGCGCCGGTGCGGCGATGCTGGCCGGCGTCGCCGCAGGCTTCTTCGCCGACCTGAACGAGGCCGCCGCTCACGTGGTGCGCCTGGCCGACGAGCCCGTGTGCCCTCGGCCCGAGACGGCCGAGATCTACGAGGAGGCCTACCGCGCCTATCGCCGCCTGTTCGACGCGGTCGAGCGGACGCTGTCGTGAGCGCCGCTGGCCGGTCTGTGAAGATTGGGGGCGCCATGAGTCCGCGCAAGCGCCGGTCGCTCGTCGAGCAGGTTCGCGAGAGTCTGCTCGGAGACCTCACCTCCGGCAAGCTCGAGCCGGGCGCAAAGCTGGCCAACGAGAACGATCTGGCCGAGCGCTTCGAGGTCAGCCGCTCGACGATCCGCGAGGCGGTCGGCAGCCTGATGGATGCCGGCTACCTGGTCCGCCGACACGGGTCGGGGACATACGTCACCGCCACGCCGCGCACCCGTCACCCGCTGGAGACGACCGTGAGCTACACGGCGATGATCCGCGCCTCGGGTCAGAAGCCCGCCGAGCGGATGGTCAGCCAGGCGGTGCGCCCGCCGGCCGATGATGAGCGCGAGGTGCTCGGCCTGACCGATTCCGAGTCGGTGATCGACGTCGAGCGAGTCCGCTTCGCCGGCCGGCGCCCGGTCATCTACTCGCGCGATCGCATCCCGGTCTCCCTGCTCGGAGATTATTCCGATGAGGCGCTCGACAGCTCCCTGTACGTGATCCTGGCCCGCGCCGGGCACCCCGTGGCCAGCGCGACCGCGCAGCTGATCCCCACGCTCGCCAACGCGAAGCTGGCCAGGCTGCTTATGGTCAAGCGCGGCACGCCGCTGCTCCACATCGATCAGGTCGACTTCGACGAGCGGGGCCGCGCGGTGATGCTCTCGCACGAGTGGCACGTGGCCGACGCGTTCGACCTGGTGGTCAACCGTCGGGCGTCGTCAAGCGGCGACGACAGCTGAGCGCCGGCCCGGGCCCCGAGGGACCCGCCGCGACAAAGTTCCGGGGGTGGTTCAGGGTATTCCCCGATACCGCAGTTGCGGCCGTTACGGCAAGCTGGCGGCATGCCGAAGTTCGTTCTCACTCACACGCACGAGGCCGACGAGTGCGCCGTGTCGGTCGCCGCCTGGCGGGGCTTCGCGAGCCCGCTGCGTCACGGAACGCCGCTCGGATCGTGCGCCCACGGCGGGCACTGCGTGTGGTGGACGGTGGATGCGACCGACGAGACGGCGGCGCTGGCGCTGCTGCCCGATTACGTGGCGCGGCGGACCATCGCCGCCAAGGTGCGCGAGGTGCACCTGCCATGAGCGCCTGCGCATCACCCTGCGCGCCCGTCGCCGAGCACGAGCAGGCCCACCGGCTCGACCCCGACTCGCTCGGGCGGCACATCGACCAGCTGTTCCGCGCCGCCTGGGCCCTTTGCGGATCCCGCGAGGACGCCGAGGACCTGGTCCAGGAGACGTTGCTCAACGTCCTGAAGCGACCCCGGTTCCTGCGCAATCCAGACGAGATCGGCTACCTGCTGCGGGCGCTGCGCAACACCTACGCCAGTCGTTATCGCAAGACCGCCCAGCGTCCCCGCGATCGCCAGCTGCTGGAGACCGACCTGGTGTCTGACGACGACCGCGATGAGATCAACGGGCGCGAGATCATGGAAGCGATCGCCAGCGTGCCGGCCCACTACCGCGACGCGGTGATCGCCGTCGACCTGGTGGGCCTGTCCTATCGCGAAGCCGCCCGGTCGCTGCGCACCCGCGAGGCGACGCTGACCACCCGCCTGCACCGCGGGCGTCAGTACGTGGCGCGGGCCTTGGTGTCCGAGTCCGTCGTCGAGGCATAGCCGTCCGCGGCCAGCATGGTCGCGAGCGCGGCCCGCGAGCGCACGCCGAGCTTGTCGTAGATGCGAGCCAGGTGGCTCTCGACGGTCTTCTCGCTCAGAAACAGCGCAGCCGCCACCTCGCGGTTCCGCTTGCCCGCGGCGACCAGCGTGGCCACCTCGAGCTCGCGCGGGCTGAGCGCCGACTCCACCGTCGACCCCCGGCCACCGGCTCCGCCGCGGGCCCGGCGCCGACCGCGCCAGCCCAGCCGGCGGAGCTCCTGGGCCGCGGCATCGGCCTCGCGCAGCGCCCCGGTCTCGAACAGCGTTCTCTCCGCATACTCGAGCTCCGGGATGGCCGCGTCGAGCTCGCCCACCCGACGAAGGGCGCTGCCGAGCAGGAAGCGGGCCCGGGCGCCCAGGAGTGGGTTGCCCGTAGAGTCGGCGAGCGGGACAGCCTCGCGCGCGGCCGCCACCGCGCCGGCGGGGTCGTCTCTGGCCAGCAGCACGGCGGCCCGAGCACACACGGCGGTCGCGGTCCGCTGGGGCAGAGCGGTCGACCTGGCGCGGGCTTCGGCGATCTTGACCGACTCCGCGGCGGCGTCCAGCTCCCCAAGTGAGAGCTGAGTCTGGATCAAGAGCTCCCAGCCCTGGCCGCCGCGGAGGTCGAGCAGCCGCCGATCCGGCCCGGCCTCGAAGGCTGTCAGCTCGGCGCGCGCGCCGGCCGGGTCGCCGGCCGCGTTCAGGGCGACCGCCAAGTGGAGCCGCGACAGGCTCGAGAAGAACGTCTCGGCCATCGTCTCGGCGCGTGCCGCCGCCTCGCGGGCGCTGGACAGGGCCCGGGCGGTGTCCCCGGCGACCGAGCAGGCCATGGCATCCGCCCACAGCGCCCACACGGCGAACTGGTCGTTGCCGGTCAGGACCGCCGCGTCGGTCGCCGTCTCGGCGACGGCTGCGGCCTCGGCGATCCGGCCTTTCATGAACAGCGCGTTCGTCTCGAGCACGAGCTGACCCGGGATGAACGGACTCTGGCCGCTGCTCTGGGCCAGGCGCATGCCCCGGCGTGAGTACTCGAGTGCGTCGTCGGTTCGCTCGAGCAGAGATGAGGCCTGGGCCAGGTAGCCGAGCACGTCGATCTGCTCGAGCAGCTGCTCATCTGACAGGGACTCGCAGATCGCCTCGGCTTGCCGGAGCTCCGCGCGGGCCTGGGCGAGGCGGTTCTCGGACGCGCTGGCCAGACTGCACAGGGCGCCCGCCCAGGTCGCAAGCAGCTGCTCGTCACGCTCGCGGGCCAGGTACCAAACGTTGCCGCCCACCTCGTGCATCGGACCGAACTCCCCGCGCCAGTAATGGTCGATCGCGAGCTCGAGGGTCAGCCCCAGCGCGCCGCGGCTGTCGGGCGGGAGCGAGGCGACCGTGCGCTCCACCAGTGCGCGTGACTCGAGCGGCCGGCCGCTCATCCGCCGAGCGAAGGCGATCCGCGCGACCAGCCTCGCCCGCTGCTCGGTCGCCTCGGGCGGCAGCTGCTGATTCGCGCGCTCCAGGGCGCGCAGGGCCTCGTCATAGGCGCCCGCATAGGTGAGAGCGGCGGCCGCCTCGCTGAGCAGCGACAGTCGGCGTTCGCCGCGTTCGGTCCTCGGCAGCAGCCGGGTGGCCGCCAGCAGCCAGCGCCCCGCCGTCTCCGGCGCGCGGGCGGCGGTGTCGCGGCCGGCCTGTACGAGTAGCGCGATCGCCGGCTCGTCGCCGACCACGGCCGAGCTCTCCACATGATGCGCGCGCGCCGCGGCGGGAGCGTTCGCCGCCGCCAGTGCCGCGGCGGCCCGGGCGTGGGCCCCGATCCTCCACCCCTGCGGGATCGCGTCGTACACCGCGCGGCGCACGATCGGGTGGCGGAAGCGAAACCGCCGTGGGGCCTCGGTAGATCGGATGAAGTCGAACTCGACCAGCTCGTCCACGGCGGCGAGTACCTCGGAATCGGTCTGCTCGGCGATGGCGCCGACCAACTCGGGCTCGAATGACTCGCCGGCCACCGCCGCCGCCTGGAGGGTCCGGCGCGACCGCTCCGAGGCGCCGCTCAGCTCCTCCCTGATGGCCGCGATCACCGCACGGGGAACCGACCCGCTCGTCCGAGCCGGGCCCCGGGCGGCCTGGAGCGGGCGAGCCCGGCTGGTACGGGCGAGCTGCTCGATGTAGAACGGGTTGCCGCCGCTCTCCCGGTAGATCACCGCCCGGGTGGCGTCGTCGAGATCCTCGCCGATCAGGTGCTGGGCGTCCTCGGTGCTGAGCGGGGTGAGATCGATGCGGGTTCCGAAGCCGCCGCGGGTCGCCGCCTCGAGCGCGCTGATCAGTCGCGTGGGTGGCTGCCGGTAGGCCAGCGCCGTGAGCAATGGCCCCCGGAACCGGCGCAGCAGGTGCGCGAGCACCTCGACCGAGGCGGCGTCGGCCCAGTGCACGTCGTCGAGCGCCAGCACCATCGGGTGGCGAGAGGTCAGCCGCTCGAGCACGGTCCGGATCGCGTAGTGCAGCCGGTAGCGCTCGGCCTGGTCGTCGTGCAGCACCGCACCCCGTTCGTAGCGGGGAACCGCCGGGAACACAGAGGCGAGCTCGGCCAGCATCCCCTCGTCGAGCGTCCGCAACAGCGCCGGCTCGAGCGAGCCCACGTAGTCGTTGAGCGCGTCGACGAGCAGGCCGAAGGGGATGTCGCGTTCGAACTCGGCCGCACGGCCGTCCAGCACGAGGTATCCGCGTTCCCCGGCCGACCGGCACAGCTCCGCCAACAGGCGGGACTTGCCGATGCCCGGTTCGCCGACGATCTGGACCAGCCATGGCTCCCCCGCGGCGAGCCGATCGAGTGCGATCTCGATCTCGGCTAGCTCACGGCCACGTCCGACCAGCGTATGGGCATTCACACAGACCCCCCGTGTAGTCCGTTCAGCCTACTCCGACCAGTCGGGTCCGTGCAGGCCTTGTGTGTCCCCTGCATGTCACATAAGACGTCTGATGACTATTGCCCAGACCTTCGGCGACCGCACCAGCTTCTCGGGGCGGCGTAGGATGCTCGCCGATGAGGGCTACCCGTTACTTCTCCGCTGTCGACTCGCACACCGAAGGGATGCCGACACGCGTGGTCACCGGCGGGCTGGGTCCGGTGCCGGGCGATTCGATGCAGGAGCGCCGCCTGTACTTCGAGCGCCACCTGGATCACCTCCGCCTGCTGCTGATGCGTGAGCCCCGCGGCCACTCGGCCATGTCGGGCGCGTTCCTGCAGCCCGCCACGCGTCCGGACGCCGACTGGGGCGTGCTGTTCGTCGAGGTTTCCGGGCTGCTGCCGATGTGTGGCCACGGCACGATCGGCGTGGCCACCGTGCTCGTGGAGACTGGGATGGTCGAGGTGACCGAGCCCGAGACGCGCATCCGCCTCGACACCCCGGCCGGGCTGGTCGAGGCCACAGTCACCGTCGCCGGCGGCCGCGCCGAGCGGGTCACCCTCCGCAACGTCCCGGCGTTCACCGCCGCGCTGGACGCCCAGGTCGATGTCGACGGGCTCGACGGTCCCGTCACCTACGACATGGCCTATGGTGGCAACTTCTACGCGCTCGTGCCGGCCGACTCGATCGGCCTGGACCCGGTTCCCGCCAACGCCGATGCACTGATCGAGCGCGGACTGGCCATCGCCGACGCCATCAACGCAAGCGGGGAGCCGGTCCACCCGCTCGACGCCGCGATCCGCGGCTGCAAGCACGTGGTGTTCCACGCGCCGGGCGCGGACGGGGCGAGCGCCCGCAACGCCACCGCGATCCATCCCGGCTGGCTCGACCGCTCGCCCTGCGGGACGGGGACCTCGGCGCGCATGGCCGCGCTCCACGCCCGCGGCGAGCTGGCCATCGGGCAGGAGTTCGTCAACGAGTCGATCATCGGCAGCCGGTTCACCGGGCGGCTGGTCGAGGAGGTGGCGCTCGGCGCCACGCCGGGAGTGATCCCCGAGGTGAGCGGCCGGGCCTGGATCACCGGCATGGCGCAGTACCTGCTCGACCCGACCGATCCGTTCCCGTTGGGCTTCGCGCTCTGAGGGGGGCCGCAATGCGCGTGTGCGTGATCGGCGGCGGCGCGGTCGGCCTGTGCGCGGCCGAGGCGCTGGCGGCTCGGGGCTGCGAGGTCACGGTGATAGAGCGCGACCGCTGTGGGGCGGGGGCGTCGGCCGGGAACGCCGGTTGGATCACCCCGTCGCTGGCCACGCCGGTGCCCGCGCCCGGTGTGATCGCGACCTCGCTGCGCTGGTTGGTCGATTCCTCGGGACCGCTGTGGATCCGCCCATCTCCCTCCCCGGCGCTGCTCGACTGGATCGCGCGGTTCATGACGAGCTGCCGGCCGCCCGCATTTGCCCACGGCATCGGGGCGCTCCAGCGCGCCGCGGCGCGGGCCGAGCCGGCCTTCGCGGCCCTGGCCGGCCGAGGGGTCGAGTTCGAGCGCTACCACGAGCCGCTGCTGTTCCCCGCCTTCGATCAGGCCGAGTTGGATGTCCTGACCCAGGCGATCGACGACCTCCACCGGGCGGGCTCGGCCCAGCGACTCGAGCTGGTATCGGGTGAGGAGCTGCGGGGGCTCGAGCCGACGCTCGCACCCGGAGTCCGAGGCGGCATGGTCGCCCACGGCGAGGGGCGGGTCCGCCCCGAGCGGCTGACCGCGGGCGTCCATCGTGCGCTCGTCGCGCGAGGCGTCGAGGTGATCGAAGGCGTCCCGGTCACGTGCCTGGCCCGCGAGGACCGGGAGTGGCGCGTGGAGACCCCGACCGGGCCGCACCGGGCTGAGGCGGTGATCATCGCCGGCGGCGTCGATTCGGCTCGGCTGCTGGCCGCGCACGGCCTGCGCCTGCCGATCGCCGCCGCCAAGGGCTACAGCCGGACCTACGCGCGCCACCCGACCGGCCCGCAGAAACCGCTCTATCTGGAAGGCCCGAAGGTCGCGATCAGCGTGTACGAGGAAGGCGTCCGCGTGTCGGGCACCCTGGAGCTCGGCGCTCGGAGCCTGTCGCTGTCGGCGCACCGGCTGGAGGCGATCGCCGCCGCCGCGCAACATGCCCTCCCGGGCTGGCAGATGCCGCCGCAGCCACGGGACTGGGCCGGGATGCGCTCGCTCTCGCCCGACGGCCTGCCCTTCATCGGGCCCGTCCCGGGACTCCCCGGAGTGCATCTGGCCACCGCGCACGCCACGCTCGGGATCACCTTGGCGCCGTTGACCGGCGAGCTCTTAGCCGCGATGCTGCTTGACGGCGCCCGCGACGAGCTGCTGAGCGCCTTCGACCCAGCCCGTGCCATACGAGGAGGCCGCACATGAACGGCGTGTACGCTGCGATCGTCACTCACTTCGGCGCCGATTTGAACATCGATCACGACGCGGTGGCCACCGAGGTGAGCCGGCTGGTCGCGGCGGGCGTTCACGGCATCGTCCCGAACGGTACCGTGGGCGAGGGTGGCAGTCTGACCCGTGAGGAGCGGCGCGCGGTGATCGAGACCGCAGTCGGCGCGGTGGGCGGCCAGGCTCCGGTGTGCGCGGGCGTGTCGGCCTCGACCGCCGAGCAGGCCGCCGCATACGCCCGGGATGCGCGCAGCGCCGGAGCCGACAGCGTGATGGCCCTCCCGCCGCTGCTCTACCGCGCCGATCGGCGTGAGCTGATCGAGTTCTTCGCCACCGTGATCCGCGAGGCCGACCTGCCGCTGATGGTCTACAACAACCCCCAGAGCAGCGGCAGCGACCTGGAGCCCGAGCTGCTGGCCGATCTGGTGCGCGAGGTGCCCGGAATCACGGCGCTCAAGGAGACGTCCGGCGACGCCCGGCGGATCGCCCATCTGGTCAATCTGTGTCCCGACGTCGACGTCATGGTCGGGGGCGACGACTGGGCGCTCGAGGGATTCTGCGCCGGCGCCTCGGGATGGGTTTCCGGGGTCGTCGACGTGTTCCCCGCCGAGGCGGTCAGGTTGTGGGACCTGTGCCAGGCCGGCGAGCTGGCCGCCGCGCGGAGCATCTATGCCGACCTACTGCCGCTCGCCCGCCTCGACATGACGCCCAAGCTCGTGCAGTACTTCAAGGCGGCCCTGGACGAGATCGGGATCGGCGGCGGACCCTGCCGGCCGCCCCGGCTGCCGCTCACCGACGATGAGCTGGCCACGCTCCGTGCCGCCGTGGCCCAGGGGTCACTCGCCGGCCAGCGATGATTTTCTCCCGCCGCCTCGGTCTTAGCGGTACAAATCGAATCTGAAGGCGCTGTCCCGCGCCCAACCCTCGATTCCGGCGCTCACGCCGCCGGCACTAAGCGGGGGCAAAGGGGGCACATGCTCTCGGGACACCGGGTCAGATCGCTGCCCTTTCCGGTGGGGCGCCGTGAGCGTGAGTCGCGGGGCCGCGCCCGTTCGAAAGGGACAAATGAGATGACCGTGCACAAGTCGTTCAAGCGCCTGGTCCGCGCGCGCATGGCGAAGACCGGCGAGAGCTACACGGCCGCCCGGGTGATGCTGCTGCGGGCGGAGTCGTTGGGCGGCGCCGGCGCGCCGACCCTGAAGACCTCCGACGAGAAGATCCGCGAGCGCACCGGGCGCGGATGGGAGGAATGGTTCGCGGTGCTCGACGAGTGGGGCGCAGCCGACCGCACCCACCGAGAGATCGCCCGGTGGCTGGCCGAGCAGATGGGCATCCATCCGCTGGCCTGGAACGCGCAGGCGATCACCGCCAGCTACGAGCTCACCCGCGGCCTTCGCGAGGTCGGCGAGAAGGACGACGGGTTCGCGATCACCGCATCGAAGACCGTCGCCGTGCCGGTGGAGCGGCTATACGACGCTGTCGTCCAGCCGGCGGAGCGGCGGGACTGGTTGCCGGACGGACGGCTAACCGAGCGCACGGTCACCCGGCCCAAGTCGGCGCGGTTCGATTGGGCGGAGGGGCCGACGCGTGTGCACGTGAGCTTCCTGGCCGGAGGAGAGTCCAAGAGCACGGTCGCGGTCGAGCACCGACGGCTGGCCGACGCCGGCGAGGCGGAACGGATGAAGACCTACTGGCGCGAGCGGCTCGGCGTGCTCAAGGACACGCTCGAGCGCTGAAGGAGAACGACATGACTGAGCAGACGAACAACATCCACGACGTGCTGTGCATCGGCGTGCCCGTCACAGACCAGGACCGGGCGCTCGAGTTCTACGTCGAGACGCTCGGGCTCGAGAAGCGCCGTGACGTTCCGGCGCCTCAGCTCGGCGGTCGCTGGATCGAGGTGGCGCCTCCGGGTGGCGCCGTGACGATCGCGCTGGTTCCGGAGCGCGACAAGGCGCCGGCGGGGGTGGAGACCGGAATCCGGCTGAAGGCCCGTGACGCCACTTCGGTCCATGGCGAGCTCCAAGCGCGCGGGGTCGAGGTGGGCGAGCTGCTGCGCTGGCCCGGCGTGCCGCCAATGTTCCAGCTGCACGACCCCGATGGGAATGGGCTTGAGATCGTGGAGGCCGCGTGAGCGACTAGCCGGGCGCCGGCGGGCGGTCCCGCAGGGACCGATCGGACCTCTGGAGGGCCGCCATGCCGACGCTCGGATCAAGATCGATCTGGGTCGTGGCCATGATCCGCCCGAGCATCATGTACTGCCCGATCACCAGCAGCAGCTGCATGATCTGGCGCGGCGCGAAGCGGGCGGTCATCGCCGCGAAGGTTTGCTCGTCGGGTGACGCATCGCGCACCACCTGGGTGGTGAAGCGGACCACCAGCTGACCGTCGGCGCCCAGCGCGGCGGCGTCGAGCTCACCGCGCTTGATCGCCTCGATCTGCTCCTGGTTTCCGCCGACGTCGAGCGTTACCTGGGCGTGCTGCACCCACTCGTAGTCCGCGCCCGGCGTCATCGCGGCCACGCGCATGATCGCGAACTCGCGCAGGACCGGATCGAACTCGTCCGGATCGAGCATCGCGCCTCCGAACCGCAGCCAGCCCGGGAACGCGCGCTGGGCGTTGGCCACCATGCGGAAGATGCCCAGGTCGGGCGTCTTACCGAGCAGTTCCGCCACGCGCGGCTCGGCCTGGTCGGGGTCGAGGTACGGAAGCCTGGCCACCGCGCTGTTATAGCGATCCGGCGATGAGTTCTGCGCTTCGCCGGGGTCTGTTGATCCGAAAGAACCGCGACTTCGAATGGCAACCATGGACGCGATCGACCTCCCTGATGGGCCGCCCCAGCGCGGGCGGATCACGATGCGCCTTACCGCCGCGGCACTGCTCAGCGTGGCCATCGGCTCGCTGCTGCTAGCGGTACCCGGCCTCCGGGGCGTCGGGAGCCAGATCGCGCACATGCGCGTCGGTTGGATCGCTGCCGCGGTCGCGCTCGAGCTCGCCTCGTGCGCGGGGTTCGTGGTGATCTTCCGCCTGTTCTTCGACGAGCTGCCGGCTGCGCCCGCGCGCGAGCTGGCCTGGGCCGAGCAGGGATCGGGTGCGTTGTTGCCCGGCGGCGGCGTCGGCGCGCTGGCGATCGGCGGGGTGCTCCTGCGCAAAGCCGGGATGTCGACCCGAAGCATCATCGACCGCTCGAGCGCACTCTTCTTCTTGACCAGCGCGATCAACGTGGCGGCGCTGATCGGGGGTGGCCTGCTGTTTGCCACCGGTCGTGCCGGTGGGTCGTTTGACCTGCTGCGCGCCGGGCTTCCGATCGCCGGCGCGCTCATCGCAGCCCTCGCCGTGCTGGCCATCCCGCTCATCGTCGCCCGCTCACCGCAGCGCGCGTGGCCGAGCTGGCTGGTCGACCTGGCCGCGGGCATCGACCGCGCTCGTCGCTCGCTGCGGCGCCCGAGCTGGCGACTGCTCGGAGCGATCGGCTACCTGGGCTTCGACATCGCGGCGCTCGGGGCGACCTTCGCCGCGGCCGGACGGCCGATCGCGGCCGCGCCGCTCGTCCTCGGCTACCTGATCGGCTACCTCGCCAACCTGATCCCGATCCCCGGCGGCTTCGGCGTGCTCGAGGGCGGGCTCGCCGGCTGCCTGATCGCGTACGGCGCGCCACCCACCCAAGCCGCGGCGGCGGTCGTCGTCTATCACGCGATCGCGTTCTGGATCCCGAGCCTGGGCGGCCTCGCCGGCTTCGCGCTCTTGCGCGGGCGTCTGGTCGAGCGCACGCACGACGCGGGCGCGCAGACGAGTGCTGGCACGCTCGTCGTGCAGCCGGCGATGAGTTGAGCGGCTCGCGCCGGTCTGAGGGGAATGGCGACACGCCACCCCGACACTGAACGGGAGCCCACCATGACCACCGAGAATCGCCGGCGCTGGCTCGCCCTCTACGTGCTCTGAGCGGGCGTGCTGATGGGCGTCATCGACGCGACGATCGTCAACGTGGCACTCCCTTCGATCAAGCACGACCTCGGCTTCTCGCAGAGCGGCTTGGCTTGGGTTCTGAACGCCTACCTGATCTCGGCCGGGCTGGTCGCCGCAGCGGTCGTGGTCGCGGTAACCGTGCTGCGGCCCCGCCGCGAGCGCGCGGCAGGTGCCGGGCTGGCCACCCCCTCCGGCGCGGCATGCGCCGAAGCCGCTTAGCTGGGCGGAGGGCGCCGAGCCTGTGCCGCGCGAATGGGAGCACTACATCGAGAAGAACGCGGCCTACTTCCGCTGAGAAGTAGGCCGCGCGGTTCGCTGCAGCTCGTCTCGTCCGGCCCTGAAATCCTCCAGGCGAGTCACGTCGCCGAGCTCATGATCAGCCATGCCCCGCTTGTGTAGCGCGGCCATCTCGTGCCGCACCCGGGCCTCGGCGCCCTCGCGCTGGGCTTCCAGCTCCGCGATCCGCGCGCGCAGCCCCCCTTGCCCGGCCTTGCGCTCGCGTCGCTCGACGAAGTAGGCCCTGATCCAGAAGTAAGACATCTGTCCCAGGAGATACCCTGCCGTCGACGCGTCAATCGCTCATCCGGAGCAAATAAGGACAGAAAGTGGCTCGAAAAGGGACGGCCATGGCCTGCAGCCCCCAAAACGGTGGGATCCGCGTGCTACAAGTCAGAAAATGGCGGAACCGGGACACGCACCGGACGACGACGGGCCGAGCGACGAGGCCGCGGCCTCAGCGATGCGCTCCGATGCGCTGGCCAGCCGGCAGCGCATCCTGCGTGCCGCCCGGATGCTCGAGGGCGATCGGCGCGTCACGATGGGCGAGCTGGCGGCGGCCGCCAACGTGGGACGGTCCACGCTGTATCGGCACTTTCCGACCCGGCGGGCGCTCGAGCGGGCGCTGGAGGAGCTCGGGGCCGGTGACCCTCGGACGACTTCCGGCGTGAGCGGGCGGGTCACGACGATGCCCTACCAGTCACCCGGGCAACTCGGGCGAGACTCGCCGCTCGCCCTGGAGGTGACCCGCGTCCTGGACGAGGTCCCTCCGCATCTGGTGCCAGACCAGCTCGTGGCCGAGGCCAGACGGGCCGGCGGGGTGGCGGTCGCCCTCTACGTGGTCGACATCGACGGGTCGCAGCTCTTGCGGCTGGCCGGCTCAGAGGAGTTCCCTACTCACATCGACTCGCCGCCTGCGCTAGGGCCAGAGATCGTGGCCGAGGGCCTACCGGATTTCCAGGAGCGACTGGTACAGCAGCTGCCGGGCTGTGTCGCGGAACCGCTGTGGCTGCGTGGTCGGGTCACCGCGC
Organism: uncultured Solirubrobacterales bacterium; assembly: GCA_963834675.1. Classification (GTDB taxonomy): domain Bacteria; phylum Actinomycetota; class Thermoleophilia; order Solirubrobacterales; family Solirubrobacteraceae; genus Palsa-465. Next base: position 521,191 of record CAWICS010000001.1, on the reverse strand, counting down.
TGCTGCTCTGCGTGGGCACGCCGCTCAGCGACCTGGCCGATATCGCCAAGCAGGGCGCTGCGGCGCTCGAGCTGTCGAACGATTACACCGACTATGTCGAGGCGGCCAGGCGGCGCAAGTCGACCACGCCGGCCGCGGAGGTCCAGCAGCACCTGTTCCCGCCCCGCATCGCGCGGATCGCAGGCGCCCAGCTTGCCGGCGCCCTGCTGCCCAGCTACGAGGTCGGCGGCGATTGGTTCGACTTCGTCGAGAACCGGGATGGAGCGTGGCTCGCCATTGCTGACGCCGCCGGTACCGGTCCCACCGCCGCCGGGTTGGGCGCCGCGGCGCTCGGCGCGCTGCGGGCGGCCAGGCGGAGCGGTGAGGACCTTCAGGGTGCGCTGACTGCGGTGCACGAGACGGTCCGCCGCCTGGACAACGACGACTTCTACGTCACCGCCGTGCTCGCCCGCTGGCGCGCGGTCACCGCCACACTGACCTGGGCCAATTGCGGCCATCCGCCGGTCTATTTGGTCGATGCGGACGGCATCCTGCGCGAGCTCGAGGCGCCACAGCATCCGCCGATGGGCACCGCCGTCGCGGCGCCCGAATATGAGCTGACGACGCGTCAGCTGCGCTCGGGTGAGCGGCTGATCCTCGTTACCGACGGCGTCATCGATCGGGAGATGGAGGGCGGCGGGACATTCGGCGTCGACGGCATACGGCAGGCGCTCGAACGCACCGAGAGCGACAGTGCGGCCTCCACCGCGATGGCCATCCAGGCTGCTGTGACCGAGTGCTGGCGCGAGCCGCTCCAGGACGACGCCACCGTGGTGGTGATGGCAGTCGACTGACCGGCGCGGGGACCGAGCGTCCTGAGGGCTCTCGGCCTCGTGGTGACCGGATTCGCGGCCGCGTCGCTGGCCTGACGCGGTCGCGAGGTTCGGCCGCGCTCGTCGTGGTGCGCCTCAGGGCGTGGCGACAGTGGTCTGCTCTGGCGACGGCGTCGGCGACGCCTGGCTCGCGGGCGGGAACGTCTCGGCTTGCGCGGCCGGCTGACCCGGCGCAGATGCCGCGGCCTGGTGTCTCTGAATTTTCGCGGTCAACCAGACGCTGCCTCCAATCGCGAAGGCCAGGGTGGCTGCCTTTTTGAGGCGGTGCTTCTTGGGCGCCGGCTTGGGGCGCTGAAGCGCGCTGGTCGCCTTGCGAAGCGAGGTGGCGGCCTCGCGCACGTAGCCGTACAGCCGTTTGTCCTCGGTGGCGTCGGCTCGCTCCTTGCGAGCGCGGCCGTAGGCCGTGCGCAGCGCAACGGCCGCGCTGCGCAGCTGCTCTTGGACGTACTCGTCCTCGAGCAGCCGACGCGCGTAGGGAAGGGCGGATTTTGCTTTGTCGGTGTTGGCCATGTCTCCTCGCGATCTAGCGACTCCTATGCGTTCTCAGGGCGCTCCTCGCCGGGCCAGCTTCCGGTCAGCCGCTGAAAGGCGTGCCGGGAGCCGTGATCGGCCAGCCCGCGGACCGCGCGGAAGATCGCGCCTTCCAGCACGAGCGCCGGCAGCAGCTTCTTCAACGAGATCTCGCGGTGCTTGGGATCGGGTGCGTCCTCATCGTCGACCACCCCCCACAGCGCTTCGAAGGTCTTCTTGCCGACGATTCCGGCGAGGATCCCGCCAATCACGCTGAACGGTATGAACAGCAGCTTGCTCACGATCGAGCCTCCTTCAGACGTTCATCCGCGCCCCTTGGGCGCCTTGCGCGGCTCGACGAACGGCTCCTCCTCGGCCGGCTGCCCGGCCTCGATGCGTCGCCCGCGCTCTAGCTCGGCGTTCCACTCGGCACCGAGCAGCACCGCGATGTTCGAGATCCACAGCCAGACGAGGAAGATGATCACGCCGGCCAGCGCGCCGTACGTCTTGTTGTAGGACGCGAAGTTCGCGACGTACAGGGCGAACAGGCCCGAGGCGATCACCCAGATGGCGACCGCGAACACGCCGCCCGGGCTCAGCCACCGGAACCCGGGGTGCTTCACGTTCGGGGCGGCCCAGTACAGGATCGAGAACATGAAGCTGACCACGAGCAGCAGCACGGGCCACTTGGCGATATCCCAGATCGTCACCGCCGTGCTGCCGACGCCGAGCACCTTCCCGATCTGGGTGGCGAGGCCGCCGGTCATCACGACGGCGATCGCGCTGATCGCCAGAAGCGCCAGCATGACGACGGTCACGCCGATCCTGACCGGGAGCGTCATCCAGATGGGTCGGCCCTCGTCGATGTCGTAGATCGCGTTCGAGGCGCGCATGAACGCCGAGATGTATCCCGATGCCGACCAGATCGCCGCCGCGATTCCAACGATGAACAGGACGCCCGCCGACCCGCGACTGCGCTGAAGACCGTTGATCGCGCTGGTCAGGATCTGGTGCACGGATCCCGGCGCGAGCTGACCCAGGTTCGTGATCAGAGGCTTGGTAGCCGACGGGCCGATCAGCCCGAGGATCGAAACCAGGGCGATGATCGCCGGAAAGATCGACAGGACGCCGTAGTAGGTGAGCGCCGCTGCCCAGTCGGTGACGTTGTCCTCCTTGAACTCCCGCACGGTGCGCTTCAGCACGCCGAACCATGAGCGGGTCTTCAGCCGACTCGGCTTCTCCGGTGCGCGTGCCTGTCCGGTCCCGGAGCTCGTGGTCTGCTCGCGTTGCTTGCTCTCAGTGGCCATGCCTACCGCCTCATCACCCAACCGGCCAGGAAGCCGAGCGCGAACACGCCGCCCGCGGCCAGCGGCACCGGGTTTTGCCGCGCGGTCTGCGCGACCTGAGAGGCCGCCGCGCCGGCGCTCTGCGGTGACCCCGCCTTGGCCTTGCCCAGCAGCTCGTCTTTCTTGCCGGTCATGGCGGCCTTGGTCTCCTCGATCTTCTGCCTGGCCTGGGTCTTGACGTCAGCCTTGGCCGCGAGTGCGGCCACGGTGTCGCCGAGCTCCTCGCGGGTCGCCTCGATCTCCCGGCGGATCTCTTCAGGATCGCTCGTCTCGGTCACTGCCGAGCCTGCTGTGCCCGGGTCTTCGCCCATTGCACGTCCTCCTTCACGCTCTCAGTCGCCTGCTCCGGGATCGGTGGGGTGGCTTGCTGGACCTTGTTCTTGCCCTGGAGGGCCAGGACGCCGGCGATCGCGCCGAGCACGACCGTGACGATCAGGGCGGCCAGCCACGCCGCGAGCGCCGTCGCGAGCGCGAGGATCGCCGTGGCGATCAGGGCGCCCAGGGCGTACACGCCGAACACGCCGGCACCCCCGAACATGCCTGCGCCGATGCCGGCTCGCTTTCCCTTGACCGCGAGCTCGGCCTTGGCGAGCTCGACCTCCTGGCGGGCCAGCCGGCTCGACTGTTCCGACAACTGCTTGACCAGCTCTGTCACCGACGCGTCGTCGGCACGTGTCTCGCTTACGTTGGCCATCGTTCTCCTCCTGTCGAGACCCTGCGGGTTGGATTCCCATTCCTCTGTCCCATAAACCGGACAAATCAGGACATTTGTCTCGCAGTGGCCCGGTGGTGCGAACGGCCCTAAGATGCGAGCAGAGGATCTGAGGCCGATGAATACGAGCAGCGTGGCCGAGCAGGTGACGAGCGTCCCCGGGGAGCTCAACTACCTGTCACCGCAGTCGACAGTCCTACGCCGGTTCACGGCACCGGGGGCGAGCGTCAACACCGGCAGCTACGAATCACACGTGGTGCCGATCCGCAACGCCCGGCCGGTGCAGGACGGCTTCCGGCTACACATCCACGGCTTCGAAATCGTGCATCACCGGAGCGCGGTGGCCGATTTCACGGACAAGGAGGAGTTGGACGCCGTCTACATCCCGGAGGTGCTCGAGTTCGTCCACGAGCGCACCGGCGCCGACGAGGTGGTGTCGCGCGGCTGGGTCCGCCGCCGGTCGGCCGCGCCTGCCGAGAACGCTTCGCAGCCCCAGGCGGCGCTCGTGCACATCGATTACGGACCCGAAGGTGCCGCGATGACCGCGGCCCGCGTCTATGCCGAGCAGTTTCCCGACGGTCCGGGCTACAGCCGGGTGTTGGCCACCAGCGTGTGGCGGGTGTTCAGCCCGCCGCCCCAGGATTGGCCGCTGGCCCTGTGCGACTTTCGCAGCGTGCGCGAGGACGAGGGGCTGCCCAACCAGCTCTACTTCGTCGACACGCTGCCCGAGGATCCCCTGACCGAGCCGGTCGACGAGTCCAAGATGGTCACCAGTGGCTCGGAGTTCGTGTACAGCCCCGCGCACGAGTGGTGGTACTTCCCGGACATGAATCGCGACGAGTTGCTGTTCTTCGTGTTCAACGACTCCGACCACAGCCGGGCCTGGCGCGTCGTGCACACGGCGTTCCGCGACCCGACGGTGGACACCGCGACGCCGCGGCACAGCATCGAGTTCCGGACCTTCGCGTTCTTTCACTGACCGCACCGGCGGGAAGGAACGCCTCCTCGGCGGTGTCGTGGGAGGTGACCGACGATGCGCGCTCGGAACAAAGCGGCGTTACTGGTGGCGTCGATTGGCGTCGCAGTGCTGGCGGGCGGCTGCGGGGGCAGCGCTCGCGCTACGGGAACGGCGAGTACGGGGCAAGCCTCCGCGCGTCCGACCGGCCCGGTCACGATCAAGACCGTGACCGGGCGGGACGGGACGTATCTCACCGACCGCGCCGGCCGGGCGCTCTACCTCTGGCTGGGCGACGACGCCGGCAAGTCCAACTGCTCGAGTGACTGCGCGGGGGCCTGGCCGCCGGTGGTCACGGGGGGCGCTCCGCAAGCGTCGGGTGGGGCGCGATCTGCGAATCTCGGCACGATCACGCGCGCCGACGGCCGCACGCAGGTCACCTACAAGGGTCACCCGCTGTACTACTTCGTCGTGGACTCCGGGCCGGGGACGACCAAGGGCCAAGGGAGCGACAGCTTTGGTGCCCGGTGGTGGCTGGTCGCTCCGGCCGGAGCGGCGATCACCGTGAACGGCTCCTCGAGCGTGTCGCCACCGACCGCGTATTAGGACACCTGGTACCCGCCGGCCGCCACCACGTCTGTCCGGGCCCGGAACACCCATGTCGTCAGCGCCACGTAGCGGGTGACGGTCGCGGCCAGGTTGGCCAGGACCAGGGCGGCGGCCTCGATCGGGCGGGCAGGATGCGGGTCGATGCCGTGCAGGACGGCAAGCGCGCCGTTGGTCAGCCCGAGCGCGATCACGAAGACGAGGAACGCGGCGAGGTGCTGGCGTCCCATATGTCTGCGACCGCGGACGCCGAACGTGACGCGGCGGTTGGCCGCGGTGTTGGCCACGGCGGTGATCGCCAGCGACGCGGCGCTGGCCGCGGCCGAGCCGAGCGGGCCGGCCAGGAGAAGGAACAGCAGGGCGTAGGCCAGGGTCGAGGCGACACCGACGCCGAAGAAGCGGGCGATCGGCGCGGCAAGTGCCAGCCGGGCCACGCCGCGCAGGTCCTCGAGCGCGGTCGAGACGAGGTCGACGCGCGAGTCGGGATCGTCGACCCAGTCGACCGGCACCTCGTGGATCCGCATGCCCCGCCGCTGCGCCACGACCAGCAACTCGGTGTCGAAGAACCAGCTTTCGTCGCGGATCGACGGCAGCAGCTCGGCGAGCGCGTCGGCGTGCACCGCCTTGAACCCGCACTGAGCATCGGAGAACCCCGCGCGCAGGACCGTACGCAGGATCAGGTTGTAGGCGCGCGAAATGAACTCCCGCTTGGCCCCTCGGGCGACCCGCGAAGCCGGCGCGAGGCGCGACCCGATCGCCACCTGACTGTGACCTGACATCAACGGCGCCAGCAGCGGCAGGAGCCCGCGCAGGTCGGTCGACAGGTCGACGTCCATGTAGGCCACCACGCGCGCCGAGCTGGCCGACCATGCCGCGCGCAGCGCTCGACCGCGTCCCTTCGCCTCCAGCCTGAGCATGTGCACTCGGTCCAGTCTGTCCGTGAGCGCCTCGGCGACCTCGGGGGTGAGGTCAGTGCTGGCGTTGTCGGCGATCGTGATCTGCCAGGAGAACGGCAGCTGCCGGGACAGGAAGTCGTGGAGCCGGTAGACGGTGGCGGCGAGCACGCGCTCTTCGTTGTAGACCGGGATGACGATCTCGACGTCGAGTGCCGCCGGTCGTGGCCATCGCGTGAGCGGATCTTCCGTGACAGTTTGCATCGGGACAGACTCGGCCGTCCGCGTCGGAGCTCAGTTAGACAACGCGAAGAGTTTTCGATGAGTTCCGAACCGGTGCCCGGTCTGAAGGGCAAGACGCCACACACAGGAGTTTCGAGATGCCGATCATTCACACCGACCCGATCCACAGCGCGCGCTACGAAGGCGCCCCGCACGGCGCCACGGTCTCGCTGATCCTCGACCGCAGCGAGCCGGGTCAGGGTCCGCGGCTGCACCGCCACCCATACGACGAGACCTGGTTGGTACAGACCGGGAACGTCACTTTCCAGGCCGGCGAGTCGAGCATCCAGGCGGGTCCGGGCGACATCATCGTGGTCCCGCCCGAGGTGCCGCACAAGTTCACTAACGACGGCCCCGGTGTGTCGCAGCTCGTATGCATCCACGCGAGCCCGACGATCATCGGGGAATGGCTCGAGTAGACCCGCCTCCGGCGCCCCGGCCCTCTCAGCGCAGCCAGCGCAGGACCGACTTGGCCGCGTTGTAGCCGTTCATCCCGTGCACGCCCGCGCCGGGTGGAGTCGCCGCCGAGCAGATGAACACCCCCGGCAGGCCGGTGCGGTACGGGTCGGCGACCAGGCGCGGGCGGATCAGCAGCTGCGAGGGCGTGTTGGCGCCGCCCAAGATGTCTCCGCCAATGAAGTTCTCGTTGTCGGCGGCGATCTGAGTGGTGGAGCGGACGGCCCGGGCCACGATGCGCTCGCGCAGCCCCGGGGCGAAGCGTTCGATGTGCCCGATGATGGCCGCCTCGGCGTCGCCGGCGAAACCGGCCGGCACGTGTGCGTAGGCCCATACGGGGTGAACGTCCCCGGCCGAGCGCTCGGGATCGGCGAGGTACTGCTGGCCGACCAGGACGAATGGACGCTCGGGCAGCTTCCCGCGGTTGACCGTCCGCTCGGCAGCCACGACTTCCTCGAATGAGGCTCCCACATGCACGGTGCCGGCGCGGCGGCACGCCTCGTTGGTCCACGGCACGCCGCCCTCGACGGCCAGGTCGAGCTTGAACGCCCCCGGCCCATGGCGATAGCGGCGGTAGGCGCGCTCCACGCGGTCGGGCAGGCGGCCGGCGGCGAGCTCGACGACACGGCGGGGCGCCAGGTCGAGCACCACGGCGTCGACATTCGATAACTCAGACAGCGAACCGATCCGGACGCCCGTGCTCACGTTCGCGCCGTGCTCGTGCAGGAGGGCGAGGAGTGCGTCGGTGATCGCCTGCGATCCGCCGCGCGCGACGGCCCAACCGAAGGCGTGCCCGGAGCAGATGAGCGCCGTGCCGATCGAGGCGCTCATCGGCCAGTGCAAAGGCGACATCGCGTGCGCGGCGATCCCGCCGAACAGGGCACGCGCCTGGGGCGTCCGCCAGCGCCGCGCAACAGCGGTCGCGGGGAGTGCCGCCATCATCCCGAAGCGCGCCAGCCCGATCGGATGGCGCGGAACGTGGGCCACCGGGCGCAGCAGGTCGTCGGACAGCTCGTCGAAGGCGGCGGCCGAGGCGCCGAACGTGCGGCGCCAAGCGGGCCCGTCGACTCCAAGGGCCTGAGCGGTGGCGTCGATCGAGCGCAGCATCACGCCGGCACTGCCATCGTCGAGCGGGTGCGCGCAGTCCACCTCGGGCCAGCGCCACTGAAGGCCGTGGCGCTCGAGGCCGAGCGAACGCAGGAACGGTGAGCCGACCGCCATCGGGTGGACGGCCGAGCAGACGTCGTGCACGAGGCCGGGCAGGGTCAGCTCGGCGCTGCGTGCACCCCCGCCGATCGTCTCCGCGGCCTCGATCACGGTCACTCGCACCCCGGCCCGCGCGAGCGCCACCGCACAGCTCAGCCCGTTCGGCCCGGAACCGACCACGATCGCTTCGCTCATGCCGCGATGGGATGCCGGCCGGTGCCGGCGCGCGCGACCTCGACCGGGAACTCGAAGGACTCCTCGAGCCACGGTCCACGCCTGACCATCTCCGTCACGGCGACCCAGCCCTCCTCGACGAGTCCGGTCGCCGCATCGTAGATCGAGTAGTGCTGGCGAGGCGTGTGGGCGGGCTGTCCCTCGTGTTGCTGACCATCACCGAGATCACGTACGGGAAGTGGCGGTTCAGCTTGGACGAGGCGGCGCCCCACCAGATGAAGAAGATGACGAACTGCCAGCCGACCAGGAGGTTGTGGGCTCCGAACAGCGAGACCACGAGCAGGAACCCGTAGACCTCCGGGCGTCCGGCCAGGACGACACCTTGTCGCGCAGCCCGAGCAGTGCCCAGGGCGCGAGCAGCACCGCGACGGCCACCGGTGCAAGACGCCCGGCCGACGTGCCGGCCACGGCCTGTCCGCTCGAGACCAGCAGGTAGACGCCCACCGCCAGCACGTCTGCGTAGAGCCCGACGTCGAGCCGCGTGCGACGGTGCCCGCGGGTCAGTGGCACTTTGTCTGGCCAGGGAGCCAGGCGCACCATGCCCGGCCTCAGCCAGTACAGGACGCCACCGATCACCGGGCCGTAGCGGGCGGTCAGCTGCATCGATCCGGACCCGAGCCCGAGGATCTCCCAGAGCAGCGTCCACACGGCGAACTTCTGGTAGACGATCGGTTCGCTCCACCAGTGGCCGATGTCGCCCAGTCCCCCGAGCCCCGGGGTGGCCGAGATCACGGCCGCCGCGCCCACCACGTAGATGACCAGCTTGATCGCGTAGAGCAGGAACACCACCTTGGGTGGGCCGAAGCCGTTGACCGCCCAGTCCTGGCAGTTGGCCTTCAGCCGCGCGAGGTACGGCTTGGCCCTCCACTCCGTGAGGTCGAAGGGCGGCGGGGCGGGTTGCAGGAAGCTCATCGGGAGCTCATACGTACGCGCGCGCTAAACGGATGCCGCGGCGATCACGCCCGCCACCGCGGCGCCGGCGGCGAGTCCCAAGACGGCGGTGCGAGCCGGCGTGCGCGGACCGGCCAGCGTGGCCACGAAGTCGGCCGCGTCGCTGGCGCTCGAGGCGAGCAGCCATCGCCGGAGCTGAGCCGCGTCACCGGCCGCTGCGAGCGTCCCCGCACCGAGGGCGGCGTCGCGTGCCCCAAGCGCACGCACGACGACGCGCGCACCCTCCGTCCGCGCGTCATCACCGATCCACGACGGCGCCACCAGGTCCGGCGCCGTGAACAGCACGGCCCCGATCAGAACCCGCCCGGCGGCGATCATGCGTGCGGCGGCTTGCGCGTGCCCGGCCATCGGTGGGGCGACGCTACCACGCGGTGTGCGTGCTGAGTCAGGCCTCCGCGCGATAGGCTCGCGCACGCTCATGAATGTGTCATCGCGATTTGACGTGTCGGGCTTCGGCGTGATCGTGACCGGCGGGGCGAGCGGTCTCGGCCTGGCCTACGGCGAGGTGCTGGCCGCGCACGGCGCGCGGGTCACGCTGATCGACGTGGACGCCGAGGCGCTGGGCGGGCAGGCGGCCCGTCTGGTCGCGGAGGGACTCGACGTGCGCGGGGCGGTTGCCGACGTGACCGATCACGCCGCCCTGGACCGGGCGATCGACGAAGCCGCGGAGGAGTACGGCAGGCTCGACGTGGCGTTCGCGAACGCCGGTATCGACCCGGGCGTGGGCTTCGTCGGAGCGTGGGCCGGCGGGACGCGCCCGCGAGTGGAGGAGGGCGCGATCGAGCGCTACGCGGACGAGCGCTGGAATCGGGTGATCGACATCAACCTGAATGGGATCTTCGCCACCGTGCGTGCCGCCGCGCGTCACATGCGCCCTCGCCGGTTCGGACGCATCATCGTCACCACCTCGCTCGCGGCGACCAAGATCGAAGGCGTAATCGGCTCCGCCTACATGGCAGCGAAAGCAGGGGCGCGCCACTTCATGCACGCCGCGGCGCTCGAGCTGGCCGCCGACGGGATCACGGTGAATGCGATCGCCCCCGGATTCTTCGTCACGAACATCGGGGGCGGCCACGCCCACCATCCGGACGTGCAGGCGGCGATCTCCAAGGACATCCCGATGCACCGGGTGGGCCGGCCGGACGACATCAAGGCGCTTGCGCTGTTCCTCGCCGCGCCGGCCTCGGACTACATCACGGGCCAGGAGATCATCATCGACGGCGGCTGGGGCCTCGGCGTCGCGGATTGAGTGCGGGAATAAATCTCGACCCGGCGCCGTCAATATCGGTAAGAGAGGAATTCACATGACACTCAACTGGCTAACTGCTCGTCGTGGGTTGGGAGTGGCGCTGACAGTGGCTGCGATTGCGGCAGCCGGCTGTGGCGGCGGCTCCTCATCGAAGTCATCGAGCTCTTCTGCCCCGGCTGCGACGTCGTCCAGCTCAGGCTCGAGCTCCTCGGGGATCCCCCAAGGAGCGAACGCCGGCGACAAGGACAGCGACAATCAGGGCGGCGTGAGCGACGGCGACGGCAACATCTAACCCAGGCGGGACCGTTGGGGGGCGAACGCTCAGCCTTGAGCGAGGCGTTCGCCCGCCCGCACCGCCACCGACAGGCGGTTGGCGGGCGGCGCCAGCGGACACGTCCAGCGCGGGTCATACGCGCAGGAGGGTTGGTAGGCGAAGTTGAAGTCCAGGACCAGCCGCCCATCGTGCTCCCCGAGGTCCGCGCCCTTGACTGTGTCAAGTAGGTAGCGTCCGGCGCCGTACGTCTCGCCTCCGCTGGTCAAGTCGGCGAACGGCACGAACAGTCCGCCGCCGTATCCCTCGAGCCAGTACAGCTCGAGCGCCAGATCATCACCGGCGTGGGCGAAGCGGGCCACTGCGAAGCGGCTGAACGCCATCGACTCGATGTTGCTCGTGACGATCTCCAGGCGAGCCGGTTCGACCTGCTCGACCGAGGCGGTCAGGCACCACGCCGGGTCGTAGTCGTATAGGTGGGGGCCGGTGTACTCGCGACGCTCGTCGGGCGAGACCGGAGACTCCGGGTGCTCGCGGAACAGTCGCGTGCGGGTTTGCTGCCAGCGGCGCCAGGCGGCCGCCTTGTCCGCCGTCGCCCGGATCTCGCCATACAGGTCGGCGATCTCGCGCCGCCAGTGCAGCAGGGAGAGCGAGTCCACGGGACTACACGATGTTGTGGTCGCGCGCCCACATCGCGGCCTGGACGCGATCGGTCACCCCGATGCGCTGGAAGACCGTGGTGAGGTGTGCCTTGACCGTCTTCTCACTGATCCCGAGCTCGCGGGCGATCAGCTTGTTGGGCAGCCCGCGAGCGACCAGCTGGAGGACCTCCTGCTCGCGATCGGTCAGTGGATGGGTCTGACCGCCGCCACGCGAGCCGATCAGCGTCCGCGCGGCCTTCGGGTCCAGCGGCGAGTTGCCCTGGGCGGCGGCGCGAACCCCGCGGATCAACTCGTCTGGTTCCGCGTCCTTGAGCAGGTAGCCGATCGCGCCGGCATCGAGCGCGCCGAGAATCTCGTCGCGTTCGGAGAACGAGGTGAGGATCACCACCTGCACGGCCGGATCGCTCGCGAGCAGGCGCCGGGTCGCTTCCGAGCCGTCCATCCCCGGCATCCGCAGGTCCATCAGCACCACGTCGGGGCGGTGCTCGCGCGCCAGCTCGACCGCCTGGTCACCATCGGCCGCCGCGGCGACCACCTCGATGTCGGCGACGCTCCCGAGCAGCCGTGCGAGACCGTCGCGCACCACACCATGGTCGTCTGCGAGAAGGACGCGAATCATGCGAGCGGAATGTGAAGACGAACCCTGGTTCCCTGGCCGGGGGCCGAGTCTAGTTCGAGCTGTCCGCCGCTGTCTCGGGCGAGGTCCTCGAGCATCCGCAGGCCAAAGTGCTCGTCCCGATCGTTCGGCACCTCGCCGAGGCCACGTCCGTCGTCTTTCACCTCGAGCGTGACCACGCCGTCGTAGGCCTGCACCTGAACGCTCGCCTCGGTGGCCTCGGCGTGCTCGAGGACGTTGCGCAGCGACTCCTGGACGACCCGGAACAGAACCGCCTCGACTCCCGGTGGGAGCCGCAGGTGCGGATCGGCGTCGAGCGTGACCTCAAGACCGGCCGCCGACAGGGGCGAGAGCAAATCGGATGCCGCCGCGATCAGCCCTTCGCTGTGCAGCCGTGGGGGATAGATGTCGACCAGCAGTGTCCTGAGCGCCCGGATGCTGTCTCGGGTCTGGCGGGAGGATTGCTCGAGCGCGCCGGCCAGCTCGGGATCCACGGCCCCGGCTTCGGCGATGGCGGAGCTGAGCGTGTACGACACGCCGGCCAGGTCCTGTACCGGGCCGTCGTGCAGGTCCCTGGCGATCCGCCGGCGTTCGAACTCCGACGCCTCGATTGCGCGCTGCAACAGCGCCTCGCGCTCTCGCTGGCCGCGTCGCAGCTTGCGCGCCAGCGACACCGCAAGCGGGATCTGGGCCAGCTCGAGCAGCACCATCACCGCGATGGCCGGGAAGAAGAAGGCCCGGAACAGCCGGTTACCGCTGGCCGCGATCGAGCTGAAGCGCTGGTAGAGCTCGAACAGCACGGGCGTTCCGTCCGTTGCCCGCAGGCCCAGGTAAACCTCGAGCAGCTTGTGGTACTGGCGCTCGAAGCGATTCTCGGGGCGCGTCAGATCGGACACCTCGGCGTCGACGCCGCCGGTGTGCAGCGCGCTGAGCTCCGCGTCGCCGAGCGAATAACGAGCACCGATCAGACGCTGCTCGTCCGAATAGACGACCCGACCGCTCCCGTCCCAGACCTTGACTCGGACGACCGGGTCCTCGAGCAGACGGGCCCGGACGGTGCGGTCGAGCGAGGCGATCGCCGCCGGTCGCCCGGCGAGCAGCGCAGGTGTGATGTACGGCGCCACGACGCCCCGCCCGGCCAGCTCGGTGACCGACTTGGCGTTGCGGATCGCCTCGGAGGTGCCGCGGCTGCTGAGCAGCTGGATGGCCACGAACGTGAGCAGCGCGAGCCCGGCGAGGCCGGTGATGGCGAACCGGGCCACCGCGCCGGCGATCGAGATCTCGCGCTCAGGCCGCCGGGGCAGGAGGCCGGCGAACGGGAGCCGCATGCTTGCTAACCGGCGGCGGCGAGACGAATCGTCGTCAGGAGCTCCGTCAGGTCTCCCTCCTTCAGCAGCGCCCGGCACGCGCCGGCCGCGATCGCGTCTCGCATGAGCTCCCGGGATCCCGACAATGCTACGACCGCCGGGGGAACCTCCCGCCCCATCAACCGGCGGGTTGCCTCCACGCCGGACACGCCCGGCATGGCCAGATCCATCACGACCACGCGGGGCTCGAGCTGGCCGCTCATCACGATCGCCTCCTCGCCGCTGCGGGCGGAGCCGATCAGACGCAGCCCGGGGGCCCGCCGCAGGGCACGCTCGAGGGCGTGCCGGAAGCCGGGATGGTCGTCGACCACGAGCACGGTGATCGCGTCGGTGGCGTTCGTTCCGTCAGTGCCGGCGCGCGCCTCGGGGCCGCGTGGGCGCAGGATCGGAGCCCCGGACGCGAGGCGGGAAGGGGCATTCGACATGACGCCCGCAAGACCATAGGCCGGGGCAGGGCCAGGCCTCAATTGGACGATGGTCTTACGACTGGATCCGGCGATCGACGGCAGGTCATAAGACCATCGTCCTATTGCGACCCCGACCAGCTTTCCGGCACCGTTCACGGAGATGTCCTCAGCATCTCGAGCCGCTGCGCTGCCGGTCGGATTGGCCGGCCGACCGGCTGTCGATTGGCCGGCCGTAGCCCGGAAAGAGCAGGTCGAGGGAGGCCACCAACTCGACCCCGCTCTGCTCGGCGACCACACCGACCGTCTGTATCGAGCCGCTCGGAGCATGTGCCGCTCGCGCGAGGAGGCCGAGGATCTCGTTCAGGAGACGTTCGCCCGCGTGCTTAAGAAGCCTCGCTTCCTGCGCTCCGACGACGACATCGGCTATCTGCTGCGCGTCCTGCGGAACACGTTCGTCAGTACCCGGCGCACCGCGGCTCGCCGGCCCGAGATCCCCGTGCAGGCGGAGGATTTGTCCTGGGTCGAGGACCGCTCCTCGATTCACCCCGAAGACGGTCTCGAGCACGCCGAGCTCTTCCGGGCGATCGCCGCGTTGCCGGATCCGTTCCGGGATGCCCTGATCGCGGTCGACGTGGTCGGCCTCTCCTACCGCGAGGCCGGCAGGGCGTTGGGCGTGCGCGAGGCGACGATCACCACGCGCCTGCACCGCGCGCGCCAGCGCCTCGCCGGCGCTATTTGACGATCTGGCCGGCGCCATTCAGGGCGACCCACGTCCCGCCGAACTGCTGCTGGCCGACGTACGACGTGTCGCCGGGGCCGGCGTCGCCGATGTAGGTGTAGAGCGGACGCCCGGCGTAGGTGAGCTGACGCGCCCCGCCGACCTTGATCGTGCCGACCAGCGAGCGCTTGACGCCGGCGCCGAGCGTCGGGGTGCCGGCGCTGGTGACCAGCGGCCAGATGCCGGTACATCCCGGGGTCGCAGCGCACCGGTCGTGGCTGCGCGAATCGCGTGTGAACGCATAGACCGTGTGTCCGCCGCCGTTGACCAGGATGGTGCCCAGCATCGTGTGCCGGAGCTGGAGCTTCGCGCTGCGCGCCGCGTGGGCGCGTGTGGCGGCCTCCGAGATGCCCACGGGCAGGATCGCGGCGGTGGCGAGGAACAAGATCGTCAAGCGCTTCATGAATCACCCTCTGGATCGGTGGTCGCTTCATTACGAGGACGTCACGCGCCGCCAGGACCTTCCGGTCGAATGCCACGGTGCATCTGCGATAGTGCGCAGCGGGATGCCGGTCGAGAACGTGCACATCGCCTCGCCGGATGGCGTGGCCGACGGTTACCTGGCGCGGCCCGACGAACAACCGCACCCGGGTGTCCTGTTCATCATGGATGCGTTCGGGCTGCGTCCGACGATCGCCGAGATGATCGAGCGGATCGCCGTGGACGGGTACGTCGTGCTCGCGCCCAATGTCTTCTACCGTGCCGGCCGATCGCCGGTGCTGCCGATGCCCGACCTGAGCGACCCCGACCAGCGGGCCGGCTTCTTCGCGAAGGTCCGGCCGTTGATCGAGCAGCTCACGCCGGAGCGGATCGAGTCCGACGCCACCGCCTATCTCGACTTCCTGGCCGAGTCAGCCGCGCCCGGCCGGGTCGCGCTCACCGGGTACTGCATGGGGGCACGGGTGGGATGGCGGATCGCCGCCGCCCAGCCCGATCGGGTGGCAGCCCTGGCCGGTTTTCACGCCGGCGGCCTGGTCACCGACGAGCCGGACAGCCCGCACCGCTCCGCCTCCGACGTCTCCGCCGAGCTGTACTTCGGCTTCGCCGACCAGGACCCGAGCATGACCGCCGAGCACATCGCCACGTTCGAGCGGACGCTCGAGGAAGCCGGAGCTCGCTACCGCTCCGAGATCTACGAGGGAGCGCAGCACGGCTACACGATGGCCGACACCGCGGCCTACCACGAGCCCTCGCGCGAACGGCATTTCCGCGAGCTCCGCTCGCTGCTCGATCGAGCGCTCCCGGCCCAGTAACCATCTGGCGAGTTTTTACTCCGGTCCGCTGGCGGGATCGGCCAGTAGCTGACAGTATTGGCGGTGGGCGACTCGGAGGTGACTTATGCGTGGACGGTGGAAACATGCCGTGCTGGTGGCCGTGGTTGCGGCGACGCTTGGCTTGGGATCGGCGGCGCTGGGTGCCGCGGGGTGGTCGGGCCCGACGACCATCGACAACTCGGCCCCGCCCACGGCCATCTCTTGCCCCTCCACGTCGTTCTGCGCCGCCGTTGGCACCAGCGGCTTCGTTGACATCTTCAACGGGAGTGCCTGGGCCGCTCCGACTCAGCCGGATCCGAACGGCAACAGCCTCACCGCGGTCTCGTGCCCGTCCGCCTCGTTCTGCGCGGCGGTGGACAACCTCGGGCAGGCGATCACGTTCAACGGCAGCGCGTGGAGCGCTCCAGTGGCGATCGACACGACACGGAACGCACTCCACGCTGTGTCGTGCGCGTCCTCGTCGTTCTGCGTGGCCGGTGACGGCGGCGGGAACGGCTTCGTATTCAACGGCGCTGCCTGGTCGGGCCCGATAACCATCAACCATGTCTCGAACTCGGAGGCGATCGGTGGGATCTCGTGCCCGTCGGCGTCCTTCTGCGTGGCCGCCGGCCAGGCTGGCTCGATCGAGACCTCGACTACCGGCGGCACCACGTGGAGCGCGCCAACCACGCTCGGATCGAACACCCTTCAGGCGGTGTCGTGCCCATCCGCGGCGTTCTGCATCGCGGTTGACACCGGAGGCAACGCCTACTCGTTCAACGGGAGCGCGTGGAGCGCCGCAGCCCCGATCGACACCGCCAATGGGCAGATCTCAGGCGGCTCGCTCGACTCGGTGTCGTGCCCATCCTCGTCGTTCTGCGCGGCGATCGATGGTCGCGAGAATGTGTTGACGTTCAACGGCAGCACGTGGACCGCGCCGGCCAGCCTCGAGTCCGGCACGGTGTCGCGACCCGGCGTGTCCTGCCCGTCGTCCTCGGGCTGCGTGGCCGTGGACGGCGCCGGCAACGCGTTTAGCTACGGCGCGTCCGCGCCCCCGCCGAGCAGCCTGCCGGCGCCGGTTCTCGGCAAGACCGTTGATGCCTCGGTGGTGTCAGGCGTGGTGCTCGTCAAGAGCGGGCCGGGGAAGTTCGTGCGGTTGACCGCGGCCCGGCAGCTCCCGGTTGGCTCGGAAGTCGATGCTCTGCGTGGATCGTTGCGGCTGGTCACGGCCACCGCGCGCCAGCACGTGACGCAAACCGGCACGTTCAGGGGCGGCGTCTTCCGCGTGGCGCAGGCCAGCCGAGGAGCGAGCAAGGGCCTGGCCACGCTGTCGCTGCTTCAGGGTGCGGTCACGGGTGCCCCCGCGTACTCGGTGTGCACCCGCAAGGGCAAGTCCGAGGACGCCTCGGCCGCGGCGGCGAGCCACAAGGTGCTGCAACTGCTCCACGCGAGCGCGCGAGGGAAGTTCCGCACCTCGGGCCGCTATAGCGCCGCCACGGTGCGCGGCACCGTGTGGTCGGTCGCCAATCGGTGCGACGGCACGCTCACTCACGTGTCCAGCCATACGGTGGCGGTTACCGACTTCGTGCGCCACGTCACAGTCGTGCTCCACGCCGGCCAGAGCTATCTCGCCCGGGCACCGGCGCGACGATGAACCTGTTCCTCACCGGCGGCACCGGCGTGCTCGGGCGGGCGCTCGAACCTCTCATCGGGCCGGCCGGTCACACCGTGCGTGCGCCGTCGCACCGCGAGCTCGACCTGTACGACGCGGGAGCGGTGGCTCGCGCGGTGAACGGCGCCGACGCGGTCCTGCATCTGGCTACCCGGATCCCTCCCCCCGAGCGGTTCGGGCAGCCCGAGACCTGGGCGGAGAACGACCGGTTGCGCACCGAGGCGGCTCGCGCACTCGTCGATGCGGCGCTCGAGGCCGACGTCGCCACGTTCGTGCAGCCCACGGTGGCGTTCGTGTATCCCCAGGACGCGCCGGCCGACGAGGACACGCCGGTCGGCGAGGTCGCGCCGAACCTGCGCTCGGCCCTGGTCGCCGAGCAGGAGACGGCGCGGTTCGCCGCGGCCGGACGGCGCGGCGTCGTGCTCCGTTTCGGCCTGCTCGACGGCCCGGGGACCGGGCACGGACCTCTGTACGACGTGTACGGTACGACGCTGCACGTGGCTGACGCCGCGTCCGCGCTGCTCGCGGCACTCAGCGTCCCGAGTGGGATCTACAACGTGTGCCGCGACGGCGAGCGGATCTCGAACGAGCGGTTCAAGCGCTCGGCCGGCTGGCGGCCCCGGCAACCTGTCGGGTGAATCAGGCCGCGCGCAGACGCGGGATCCGCCGGCGGGCAGGACGCTCGGCCAACTGTGCCGCGCGCAGCGAGAGCAGGGTGACCGTCTCCGCGGTGGGGAGGAACGGATTTGCCACCACGCGTCCGTCAGCGAGCGAAGTGGCGGCCACCGCCACGTCGTCGACAAGCGCGAGCAGCACCTGGCCCTGAAGCGGGGGCTGGTCATCGAGGGCGGCCAACCGCCGAACCGCCAATGCGTCGTCGTCGTGTGCGACCCGAAGTTCGAGGGTGTGATCGTTGGAAGTAGTCATGGTGCCATCTTGCTCGTAAGACGCCCCGTGCACATCGGGCAGATGGAGCCAATCGGCCGGTCACCACCCTTACTCCGCGGCGGGTAAGGCCTTACAAGTGGTGATGGTGATGCTCGGCAGCTCCTCGCGGGACATCGCCGGCCAGGGATCGGTGGCGCTGCCGGCCGAGACCCCGTAGCGAGCCCCGACTTTGCCCACTCGGCGGCAACGGCGGCTCGAGTGGGCAGAAACGCGTACCAGGGCCGACAGAAACGGCGTTCGGAGCGGCGAGGCGATCGAGTGGGCAAGAACTCGGCCTGCCACAATGACTCCGGGTGGCGGAGCACTATCAACGTCCGGGATGGTTCACGACCAACATCTTCAACCGGGTCGTTGCCGGCCTCACGCGCGTCGGGATCAGCGTGTACGGCTCCCGGGTGCTCGAGGTCAAGGGACGCAAGTCGGGTCAGTGGCGCAGCACCCCGGTCAACCTGCTCCGCTATGAGGGCGCGGATTACCTGGTCGCGCCGCGCGGGCAAACCCAATGGGTCAAGAACCTGCGGGCGAGCGGCGAGGGCCGGCTGCGGGTCGGCCGGCGCACCCACGCATTCACCGCGGTCGAGGTCGCGGAGGATGAGAAGCCGCCGCTGCTAAGCGCCTACCTGAAGAAGTGGAAGTTCGAGGTCGGTGCGTTCTTCGCCGGCGTCGGGCCGGACGCGCCCGACGAAGAGCTACGGCGGATCGGGCCCGACCATCCGGCGTTTCGGCTGAGCCTCAGGTGAGCGTGCTGGTCGGGATGTTGGTCGCGGTGGCTTCGGCCATCGGGACCAGTCCGCCCGTGGTCCTGCCGAGCACGGTGCCGCCAGACCGCACCGAGCTCCGGGCGGACTTGAGCGCTGCCCAGGGGGTCATCGACGACCCCTCGAGCTCGGCGGAGCAGCTCGCGAGCGCGGGCGAGTTCGAGCAGCTCGCGACCCAGGACCTCGCTCGCCGCCCGCGCGCGGCGCAGCGCGCCACGATCGCAGGCCTCGAGCCACCGACCACCGCCGCCATGCGTGCCGACCTCGATGCCGCCTCCGCCCTGGCCCAGCTGAACGTTCCGCGCAAGTCCATGCCGGCATGGCGGATCGTGTCGCCGCCCGCTCCGGAGACCCTGCGCGGCTACTTCAAGTCCGCGCAGGGACGCTTCGGGGTGCCATGGCAGTACCTGGCGGCGATCGAGTTCGTCGAGACCAAGTTCGGCCGGATACAAGGGCTGAGCATCGCGGGCGCGGACGGGCCGATGCAGTTCCTGCCCGCGACCTGGGCGCGCTATGGCCGCGGGGACGTCCACGACCAACGGGCTGCCATTGCCGGCGCCGCTCGCTACCTGACCGCCAACGGTGCCCCGCGCGACATGGCCGACGCGCTCTATCACTACAACCCGAGCATCGATTACGTCAGGGCGGTCAGCGCTTACGCGAGGCAGATGCGGGCCAATCCGCGCGCGTACTACGGCTACTACTGGTGGCAGGTCATCCTGGCCGTGCGCCACCGGCGCCTGATCTTGCCCGTGGGTTATCCGAAGGTGCGAGGAATCCCCGTCACGTTGCCCGCAGTGCCTCGGTCGGGCTGAGGCGGGAGGCCTTGGCTGCCGGGTACAGGCCGGCCAGGGTGCCGATGACCAGGCCGGCGGCCGGGGCGGCGATCAGGGCGTACAAAGGCACCACGAACGGCTCGTGCCGCGTGACCGCATACACCTCGGTGGCGCCGGCGCCGAGCGCGAGCCCGGCGATCCCGCCGAGCACCGCCAGCAGGGCGGACTCGGCCAGGAACTGAAAGCTGATGTGCCGGCGGGTCGCGCCCAGGGCCCTGCGCAGGCCGATCTCGCCGCGTCGCTCGAGCACCGAGATGACCATGATGTTGGCGATCCCGATCGCGCCAACCAGCAGCGCCACCGCACCGAGCCCGAGCAGCAACGTGGTGAACTGGCCTTGCGCAGCCGCCCGCGCCTCCAGCGCATTCGAGGGCCGGGCCACGTTGACGCCGTCCGGCTGCTGGGGGTCGGCGGTCTGGGC
The DNA here is from genome assembly GCA_963834675.1 of uncultured Solirubrobacterales bacterium. Taxonomy (GTDB): domain Bacteria; phylum Actinomycetota; class Thermoleophilia; order Solirubrobacterales; family Solirubrobacteraceae; genus Palsa-465. The sequence goes on along the minus strand of CAWICS010000001.1, from coordinate 500,930 downwards.
GAGCAGGCTCGACACCGCGACCACGTGGTCCTGGTTGGCGCGCACGTAGATCTCCGACGGGTTCGGTTTGGTGGAGAACATTCGCTCGGCCATCGGAAGCGGGATGAACACGGTCGAGTCCAGCGAGGAGTCGAGCACGGCCGGCTTGAGGATGCCGACCACGTCGAACCAGGTGTTGCCCAGGTAGACCAGCACGTGCCCGCCGGTCTGGGTGATGTCAAGGACCTGGGCCGCCTGCGCGCCGAGCACGGCCTCTGGGAAGTTCTCGCCGAGCCGGTCCAGGAAGTGACCGGAGGCCATCGAGATCCCGAGAACCTGGGGCAGGTTGTCGCCGGCGGCATCGACGCCGATCCCGCCCGTCTCCGCCACGGGCACCCAGGGGCTCCGGTACACGTTGATGTTCGACACCTGGTAGACGGCGACGTCGCTGTCGACGTGGAGCATGTGGTCGATCGATGGCACCGCCGTGTCGGGCAGGGTCTCGTTGGAGCCCAGGAACGTCTGGCCGGGGCTGGCCGTGAGCAGGTTGGTGCCAAGGGCGTCGATCTCGGCCAGCAGGTTGGCCTGGGCGGAGGAGGAGACACCGACGACGGCGACCATCGCGCCAATCCCGATGGCGATCCCGAGCGCGGACAGCGAGGCGCGCAGGCGCCGCGTGCTCAGGCCCTGAAGCGCGGTGCCGAACAGCTCCCGGACCGGCAAGCGGGCCGTAACCGCCGCCCGACGATCGCCGTACACGCCTCCGAGCGCCACGCTCAGCCTTGCGAGTCGGTGACCGTCAGTCCCGGGTGGATCCCCTGGCCCGAGATCTCCACGTAGCCGGCCGCGAACAGCCCGGTGGTGACGGGGATCAGCGTGTGCGGCGCGGCGGCCTCCTGCACGTCGTAGTTGCCCCCGGCCACCGCGAGCAGCGCGGTGACCGGCACCGACAGCACGCCGTTCGCCTTGGCCTCCGCGAAGTTCACGCTCACCGCGGCCTGGTCGAGGCCGGCGCCGGTCGTCCGCCCGCTGAGCGCGACCGTGACCGGGATGGTGGCGCCGCTCGACCCGTTGTTCCCGTTCCCGTTGCCCGACCCATTGCCGTTCCCGTTTCCGTTGCCCGAGTTGCCGTTGCCGGAGTTGCTCGAGCTCTGAGCTATCGGGCTTACCCCGGTGACCTTCCCATTCACGGTGTTCCCGCCCGGCATCTCGACCGTGACCGGCTCGCCCACCTTGGCCTCGCTCTGCTTGGTCGCGTCGAGATCGACGGTCACGACCAGCTGTGTCGAGCTCGTCTCGAGCACGGCCGGGCCGCCAGCGCCGCCACTGCCGCCGCTGCCTCCGCCACCGCCGCCACCCCCGCCGCCGCCACCGCCACCGCCACCGCCATTGTTCGCGCCGCCGCCGCCGTTGTTCGAACCACCGCCGTGGTTGTTCGCACCACCACCGCCGCCACCGCCGTTGTTCGAGGGGTTCGCGCCGTGCGCCCCTGACTGCGCGGCTCTGAGCTCCGCGGACTGGGCCTGGAGCTGTGCCGACTCGGCTCTCAGCAGCCCCAGTAGAGCCGCCACCGTGGTCGGCTTCTTTTTCTTTTTCTTCTTCTTGTGCGGATTGCCGGGCGCGGGGGGCGTCCCGGTGGGCGCCCCGGTGGGGGTCCCAGCCGTCGTCAGGCTGACAAACTCGGGACCGGTGTTCGCCTGCCCGGCGGTGGCGGAGCCATTGCCGCCGCCGCTACCGCTGCCGTTCGATCCGAGCGACGCGTCGACCGCCGAGATCACCCGGTTGTGAGGGAGGAAAACGATGTTGCCGAGCTTCAGATCGCCCGTCTCTGACTCGCCCAGGGATTCCTGGAACAGCTCGACCCCGGCCGTGGTCGCGGACTGCCACACGTCGTCCACCACGATGCCGTCGGGGTTGAAGCCGAGCGCGACCAGATTGCGATTGAGCTCGAGGATGTCAGGCCCGTCGCTGTCGGAGGACTTTAGGTCCCGGTAGGCCGGCGTCGAGCCGTTCATCAGAATCACCGGCACACCGCCCACGCGGTAAAGCGCCTGGCCGGGCTTGATCACCTGGCCGACGGCCGGAAGCCAGGTGATCGTGCCGCTGAGCCCGTCGTACACGGTTCGGGGGTCGGCGTAGCTGAGCGTGCCGGACTCCGTGTCGGTCTGCACGAGGTCTCGCCGCTGCACGGTGGTCGACCCCGAGGACGCGCTCCGGTTGCCGTGGTCACCGGACGCACTCGGCGAGCGCGTGCCGAGCACGATCGCGATCACCACCGCGATCGCGATGACCAACCCAAGCGTCGCGCCGAGACGATTCACGAGGAGGCGTTGTATGGCACCGCGGGTAACAGGGACGTAACGGAGTTATGAGCCGGTTAGCCCTCAGTGCGTCCCATTCACTCCGGCCCGGATCTGCGCCGCCGTGATCTCCCCGTGGGTTACGCCAACGCACGATGTGGCCGCGTCGAGAAACTGCCGCGAATGGATGTCGACTCCGGCGGCGACCACCGACGGGAGCCGGAGCTGACCCTGGGCGTCCGGGTCGGGGAAGTCGTGGATGCCCTTAGCCCGGATGCACTGCGCGAGTGCGAGCAGGTTCTGTTTGTGCGCCCGTTCCTGAGCCTGCTGCTGAGCCGGGCTGGCCGGCGCGGGGATAATCCCCGAGCATGCTTTCTGGGCGGACCCGAACTTGGGTGACCCGGTCTCCGACGGGTTCACCGCGAAGCCGACGCTCGCGTGGCCCGGGCTGACCGACACCTTCGGGTCGGGAAAGTTCGGGACGCCGTGGCTGCGCATGCAGTGTGCGTACGCATAGGCGGTGGCGGCCGGGTTGCTGCTCGACGCGGCGCCGGTCGAGGTGGTCGGCTTGTTCGAGCCGCAGCCGGCCGCGAGGGGTGCGAGCAGGAGGGCGAGGAGCATGTATTTGGTCATGCCGCGAGTTCTAGGCAAGGGCCGGTGACAGCACGGTGACCGCGACTGTGACCTCATCGTCACCCGCGCTGAGCGATGCTTTAAGGGTGGCCGCCCCCGCAGACACGCTCGCATTCGAGGTGCCCCTGGCGGCGCTGCGCTTTGTCCTCGGATCCTCGCGTAGCGCTGCTACGCCACGGATCCTGCGTCCTCGCGCAGCATCCACCAGTCGCACCTCTCGGTGCGAGCGTGCCTTCGGCGGCGACCACCTCCAGACATGAGGGTGCTCGTGGTGGAAGATCAGCGGCGACTGGCCGAAGCGGTGGCCGAGGGACTGAGGCGCGAGGGCATGGCCGTCGACATCTCCTACGACGGAGCGGACGCGCTGACCCACGTCTCGGTCAACACCTATGACGTCGTCGTGCTCGATCGCGACCTGCCCGTGCTGCACGGCGATCAGGTCTGCCGGGCGCTCGTCGACCGGCAGGCCGAAGCCAGAGTCCTGATGCTCACCGCGGCGAGCACGATCGCCGATCGCGTCCAAGGCCTCGAGCTCGGTGCCGACGACTACCTGCCGAAGCCGTTCGAGTTCGCCGAGCTTGTGGCTCGCGTCCGGGCGCTCGGCCGCCGGCCCGGCGCGGCGGTGCCGCCGAAGCTCGAGCGGGGAGACCTCACGCTCGACTCGGCCCGTCGCGTCGCTTTCCGAGGCGATCGGCGCCTGCTGCTCAGCCCCAAGGAGTTCGCGCTGCTCGAGTACCTGCTGGCCGCCGACGGCCGGGTGATCTCGGCCGAGGAGCTGCTGGCGCGGGTGTGGGACGAGGCCGCTGACCCGTTCACGAGCACGGTCAAGACCACGATCGGGCGGCTCCGCGCCAAGCTCGGCGAACCGTCGGTGATCGAGACGGTCAGGGAGGCCGGCTACCGGATCTGATGAGCGCGCTCGCCCTCCGCCTGGTTCCCCGCCGCTGGCGAGAGCTGTCCGAGCACAGCGCTCGCCTGCGTCTCACGCTGCTCTACTCGGGGATGTTCCTCGTGCTCGGAACCGCGCTGATCGCGATCATCCTCCTTCTGGTCTGGCGCGGGGACGTGATCGGCTCGAGCTCGGTGTCGGTCGCGGCGCCCAGCCAGTCCGGCGCCCCCGTCCAAGACGCGGTCACCCAGCAGCACTCGGCCGACATCGCTCGGCTGTTCGCTGTGTCCTGGCTCACGCTCGCGTTCACCGCCGCGATCTCGGCTCCTCTCGGCTGGTTCGCGGCCGGCCGGATGCTCCGGCCGCTGCGGCAGATGACCACTTCCGCGCGCACGATCACCGCGGGCAGTCTGCACGACCGGCTCGCGCTCACCGGTCCGGAGGACGAGTTCAAGCAACTCGGAGACAGCTTCGACGAGCTGCTCGCCCGGCTGGAGACGTCTTTCGCCGCTCAGCGGCGGTTCGTGGCCAACGCCGCCCACGAGCTGCGCACCCCGCTGACGCTCGAGCGCACCTTGCTGCAGGTCGCGCTGGCCGACCCGGACGCGAGCGTCGAGAGCCTGCGCGCGGCGTGCGAGGAGCTGCTGGCCTCGGGCCGCAGCCAGGAGCGACTGCTCGAGGCACTGCTGACGCTGGCCACCAGCGAGCGGGGGCTCGAGCACCGCGAGCGCCTGGACCTCGCCGCGGTGACCGAACGCGCGCTGGCCAGGGTCGAGACGGAGACCGCGGGCCGGAGCCTGGGCGTGAAGCCCGCGCTGCATGCGGCCGCGCTGAGGGGCGATGAGCCGCTGATCGAGCGGCTGATCGCGAACCTGCTCGACAACGCGATCAGCCACAACTACGAGGGCGGATGGATCGCCGTCGAAACCGCGACCGAGTCAGACCGCGCTGTGCTCCGGGTCGCCAACAGCGGTCCGGTGATCTATGCCGACGAGGTCGAGCCGATGTTCGAGCCGTTTCACCGCGGTGGCGCGGATCGCACGGGCACGAATGGCCACCACGGCCTGGGGCTGTCGATCGCGCGGGCCATCGTCCGAGCACACGACGGCGAGATCACCGCCGCTCCTCAACCCGGCGGCGGCCTGGTCGTGACGGTCAGGATCCCGGTCTCCGTGTAGTCACCGGCGCGCGACCCCGCAGGCGCTGGCGGCGCGCCGGAACGACGGCGACTGGGGATCCACCGAGCCGGGAATCGCGAACACCATCCCGGGCATGACCAGCACGTGCTGAGCGTTCTGTGGAGGGCTGAACGACGGATCGGGGAACTGCGGCACGCCGTGCGAGCGCATGCATCGGGACAACCTCAGTGCGGCCGCTCGGTCGCTCGCGGATGTCGCCGGCGGGGTGCCCCGGTTGGGGAGGAACTGCTTACACGCCTGCCGCGCGGAGCGAAACGCCGGGGACCGCGGGTCCAGGTTCGTCGGGAGCTCGATGCCGCCGCCCGGGGTCGGGTCGGGGAAGTTCGTCACCCCGTGCGTGCGCATGCATGCGGAGAACTCGAAGTCTCGGGTCTTGTCTGGGGACGCATCGTTTGCGGCGCCGGTGGCGGTGCCGGTGGGCTGGCCGGATGACCCGCACGCGGCGAGAAGCGCACAGCTCACTAGGACCGCGACCATTGAGCGAGTCATGGCGAGAGGTCTACGTGGCGATGCCTAACCGCGCCGTAACCCTGTTATGTCCCTGTTACCTGCCGTGAGGCATCCTGGGCCGCGACGTCGGCGCGGGGCCGTCTCCGCGCCGACGTTCCAACCAAGCACCGAGGGATGCCCGAGCGATGAGAGTGCTGATGGTGGAGGACCACGCCCGTCTCGCTGCCACCGTTGCATCCGTGCTCAGGCGGGAGGGCATGGCGGTCGACGTGGCGTTCGACGGCCGCGAGGCGCTTGACCGCGCCGCGCTCACCGACTATGACGTGGTGGTACTCGACCGCGACCTGCCCGGCGTCCATGGCGACGAGGTCTGCCGGTCACTGGTCGCCGACGGGCGCAGCGCCGTGCTGATGCTGACCGCGGCCGGATCGATCGAAGACCGGGTGGAAGGGCTCGGGATCGGCGCGGACGATTACCTGCCCAAGCCGTTTCACCTGAGCGAGCTGGTGGCCCGGATCCGGGCACTGGCCCGGCGATCGCGGCGCGTACTGCCGCCCCGGCTCACCTACCGCGACCTGGAGCTCGACACCTCGCGCCGGGAAGTCACGCGAGCCGGCCGCTCGGTCAACCTGACGCCCAAGGAGTTCGCTGTGCTCGAGGTTCTGCTGTGCGCCGAGGGCGCCGTGGTCTCAACCGAGGACATCCTCGTCCGGGCCTGGGATGACGCCACCGACCCGTTCACCAACGCCGTGCGGATGACCGTGAGCCGGCTTCGGGCCAAGCTGGGCGACCCTCCGGTCATCCAGACCGTCACCCCGGTCGGCTACCGCATCGGGGACGGAAGATGAGCCGGCTGCGCCACCCCAAGACCGCGGTGCGCTGGCGGCTGACCCTGCTCTACGGTGGCCTGTTCCTGGCCTGCGGCGCCGCGCTGCTGGCGGTCACCTACGCGCTCGTCTCGCACGACACCGTGACCACCGATCCGGGCGAGATTTTTACGCCCACCAAGCGTGTGCCGGTCCCGTCGTACAAGGTGGTGCCGGCCGAGGTCAGACATGAGCTCGCGACAGCGGCCGGCCGAGCCGCGGTCAAGTACGTGGGCGCGCGCCAGCGCATCGCCGATCTCCACCATCTCGAGATCGAGTCCGCGCTCGCGCTCGCCGTCATGGCGATCCTCTCCGGAGGGCTGGGATGGCTGGTCGCCGGACGCGTGCTCCGCCCACTCGAGCAGGCCTACGACGCGCAGCGGCGGTTCGTGGCCAACGCGTCGCACGAGCTGCGCACGCCCCTGACCGCCTCGCGCGCACTGCTCGAGATGGTGATCACGGACCCGCAGGCCACGCCCGAGACGTTTCGGCAGACCTGCCGCGATGCGCTCGAGGAGAACGAGCAGCAGGAGCAATTGATCGACGCGCTGCTCGCGCTCGCTCAGGGCGACCAGGGAATCGTCCGTCGCGAGCCGGTCGACCTCGCCGCGGTCGTCCGGGCCGCGCTGCGCGAGCACCACGCCGAGGCCGACTGGCTCGACCTCGACATCGAGCTGACCCCGGCCGTCGTGTCAGGCGACCGGCGATTGCTGGTCCGCTTGGTTTCGAATCTGCTCCAGAACGCGATTCGCCACAACGTCCCGGACGGATACGTACGTGTCCGGGTGGGCAACCGCGACGGCCGACCGGTGCTCCGGATCGCCAACAGCGGGCCGGTGGTGCCGGCGGCCGAGATCGACCGCCTGTTGACACCCTTCCAGCGCATGGCGCCAGAGCGGCTCGGTCACCCGAGCGGTTTCGGGCTCGGACTCTCGATCGTGGCCGCGGTCGTCGCCGCCCACGACGCCACGCTCGACATCGCCCCCGGCGAGAGTGGCGGCCTGCGCGTCGAGGTCCGCTTCCCGTCAGCCGATCCCACCCTCCTGGCGTTCGAGCCTGACGATACCGACATCGTGTCGCAATTGCGCTAGACGCGGGACGAGGGGTCTGCCACGCTCGCGTGGTGACCGAAGATTTCGACGTGTGCTTTCGCGCCCTCGGCGCCCGCGATCCTCGCTTCGACGGCTGGTTCTTCACTGCGGTGACCTCGACCGGTGTGTACTGCCGGCCGAGCTGCCCGGCGCGGACCCCGAAGCGCGAGCACGTCCGTTTCTATCCGTCCGCCGCGGCCTGCCAGCGGGCCGGGTTTCGGGCCTGTAAGCGCTGCCGGCCCGACGCCACCCCAGGCTCGCCGGAGTGGAACTCGCGCGGGGACGTGGTGGGTCGCGCGATGCGGCTGATCGCCGACGGTGTGGTCGACCGTCAGGGGGTGCCGGGGTTGGCCGCCGCACTCGGATACAGCGTGCGCCAGCTCCAGCGGGTGGTCGCGGCCGAACTTGGCGCGGGTCCGCTCGGCCTGGCCCGGGCGCAACGGGCCCAGGCAGCGCGCACGCTGATCGAGTCAAGCTCGCTGCCGATGACCGAGATCGCGTTCGCGGCCGGGTTCGAGAGCATCCGCCAATTCAACGCCACCGTCCACGCAGTGTTCGCCCTCACCCCGACCGAGCTGCGCCGCCGGGCGTCCGCCTCGCGCCATCCGAGTCCGGCCGGCAACGGCTTGCGGCTCAAGCTGGCCTTCCGCACGCCGTTCTGCCCCGAGAATCTGTTCGGCCATCTGGCCGCCACCGCCGTCCCCGGCGTCGAGGAGATCCGCGGCCGCTCCTACCGCCGGACGCTCCGCCTTCCGTTCGGCGCCGGGATCGTCGAGCTCACCCCGGAGCCCGAACATGTCGCGTGCCGGCTGCGCCTGACCGACCTGCGCGACCTGAGCGCCGCTATCGCCCGCTGTCGTTGGCTGCTCGACCTCGACGCCGACCCGCTGGCCATCGATGGGCAGCTGGCCGGGGATCCGCGGTTGGCGACGCTGATCGCGCGAGCCCCCGGCCGTCGCGTGCCGCGGACCGTGGACGGCGCCGAGATGGCCATCCGCGCCGTGATCGGGCAGCAGATCTCGACCGCGGCGGCGCGGACCCACGCCGCCCGGCTGTCCGCCCGTTACGGAGAGCTGGTGTCAGATCCCGACGGCACGCTGACTCACCTCTTCCCCGAGGCTGAAGCCTTGTCCGAAATCGAGCTGGCCATGCCTGCCGGCCGTCGCGCCACCGTGCACGCGCTGCTCGACGCGCTGCGGTCCGGTGAGCTGGACCTCAGCCCGGGGGGCGATCGCGAGCGAGCTCGGGCCGCGCTCGAGGCACTGCCGGGGGTCGGCCCGTGGACGAGCGAGGTCGTCGCGATGCGCGCGCTCGGCGACCCCGACGCATTTCCGGTCACCGACCTCGGGGTCCGGCGCGGCGCGGTCGCGGTCGGGCTTCCCGACGCTCGCTCTGCCCTGATCGCCTACGCGGAACGCTGGCGGCCGTGGCGCGCCTACGCGGTACAGCACCTTTGGGGGGCCACGCGGCACCCGATCAACGAGTGGCCGCCGGTCGCTCCGGTCGTGGTCGACCGGCTCGCCGCCTGACCATCGGAGCGGCTAACCGAGCGCGCAGACGTCCTCGCGGAGGATCGGCGTGGCGTTGCCCGCCGCGTCGAGGCCGTCGACCCCGACCACGGGGCCTCCGATCATCAGGTCCTGATGGATGCCCGACGTGTTGAACCCGCGCTCGGCCCGGGCCTCGCGACCGGCGGGCAGATCGGGCACCGTGAACGAGTAGCCGTTGCCCAGCGCGACGTGGCGGGTACGCTCACGTAGTGCGCGCCGGCCCTGTAGGCGGCGTCGGCGATCTCGCGGGCCAGGTCGGCGTGCTCGACGTCGTAAGCGAGTCCGACGACGTCCTGCCCGGGCGCCACGTTGGCCCCAAGCTCCACCGCGAGCCGCGCAAGCACCTTCGTCCGCTGCGCCGCAATCGAGGAGGCGGGCTCGGCCACGGGACAGACCCTAACGGGCGCTCCAGGGCGGATCCGGTTCGCCCTCGAACCAGTACTCGCGGGCGCGCAGCCGCTCGAGCAACTGGCGCGCCCAGCCCGCCTCGCCGTCGAGCCTGGCCTGGGCCAGCCGGTAGTGCTCGGCCACGGTGTCGGGCGTGCCGGGATGGCCCGGGATGTCCTCTATCGCGAACTCGGTGGCGCGCGCCGAGGCCTCGACCTGCTCGATCCGGGACTCGAGCGCGGCGATGACCTCCTCGCGCTTGAGCGTCCACGCAAAGCTCCACGCCGCCATCAGGTCAGCGGACTCGAGCGACACGTTCCACAGCATGTTGCGTAACAGCCGGAGGAACTCGGTCTGGCCGTCGACGGTCAGCCGGTAGGTCGTCCGGGCCGGTCGCCCCCCTTGGGCCTCGGTTCCAACCTCCTCGACGAAGCCGTCCCGGGCGAGCGAACGTAGGCCGTTGTAGACCGATCCCGGGTTCAGGTTGGCCCACGCATCGGCGTGCCAGCTCAGCAGCTCCCGGCGTACGAAATAGCCATGCACCGGCTGAAAGATCCGGACTGTGCCGAGCAGCAGCAGGCGGGTGGCGGACATCGCCCAGATCATAGTTGACAAAGATGATTATTCATGTTTGACTATTCCGTCATGTTCAACTTTGACTATATGATCCAAGCCGACGGTCTGGCCAAGCGGTTCCGGACGCGAGCCAGCGTCGTCGAGGCGGTCAGGCACGTCGACATCGAGGTGCGCCCCGGCGAGATCGTGGGCTTCCTCGGCCCGAACGGCGCCGGCAAGACGACCACGCTGCGGATGCTGACCACGCTCCTGGCTCCCGACGCGGGCAAGGCGACGGTCGCCGGTCACGATCTGCGCCGCGAGCCGGTGGCCGTGCGCCGGCGGATCGGCTACGTGCCCCAGCGCGGGAGCACCACGCCCCAGGCGCAGGTCGGCGAGGAGCTCGTCGACCACGGCCGGCTGCACGGGCTCTCGCGGGCGGAGGCTTCGGAGAGGGGGCGTGGGCTTCTAGGGCGGCTGGACCTCGACGGCACCTGGGAGCGCCCCACCGGCACGCTGTCCGGGGGCCAGCGCCGGCGCCTCGATATCGCCCTCGGCCTGATCAACGAGCCGCCCTTGTTGTTCATGGACGAGCCGACCACGGGACTCGATCCTCAGTCACGGGCCAATCTGTGGAGCCACATCCGCGAGTTGCGCGACGAGCACGGGGTCACCGTGTTCCTCACCACGCATTACCTGGATGAGGCCGACGCGCTGTCGGATCGGGTGCTGGTCATCGATCACGGCGAGATCGTCGCGCAGGGGACACCGGCCGAGCTGAAGGCCGGGCTTTCGGGCGACCGGGTGGCGCTGCGGCTGGCTGATCCGGAGCGAGTGGCGGTGGCGCAGGCGCTGGCCGAGCGGATCACCGGGGCCACGCTGCTGCGGGCGGAGGGAGATCTGGTTGACGTCAGCCTGCCCGATGCCGCGGGCGCCCTCCCGGGGCTCCTGGACGGGTTGGCGCGCGCGGGCGTCGTGCTCGCAGGAATCGACATCCACCAGCCCACGCTCGACGACGTGTTCCTGTCCCTGACCGGTCGCGAGCTTCGCGACGCTGCCTGAGGAGGTTCTGCCGTGCGCTTTGCCAACGAGACCTGGCTGGTGTTCACCCGGGCTCTGCGCCTGTCGCTGCGCAACAAGGTGTGGCTGATCATCGGCTTGATGCAGCCGCTGCTCTACCTGGCCCTGTTCGGCCCGCTGCTCAAGCGGATCGCCGGCCTGCCCGGGTTTCCTCGGGGCAGCTCCTGGCAGGTGTTCACGCCCGGGCTGCTGGTGCAGCTGGGAATCTTCGGTGCGCTGTTCGTCGGCTTCGGCCTGATCGCCGAGGTGCGCGACGGCGTGATCGAGCGGATGCGCGTCACCCCCGCCTCGCGCATGGCGCTACTGGCCGGCCGGGTGCTCCGCGACGGACTTGTCCTTCTAGTCCAGTCGGCGCTGCTCATCGCGGCCTCCTACGCGTTCGGGCTGCGGGCTCCGTTGGGCGGGGTGATCCTGGCCGTCCTCCTCGTGGCCGCGGTTGGGGCCGGGTTCGCCGCCGCCTCCTACGCGGTCGCGCTCTTGACCGGCACCGAGGACTCTATGGCCGCGATCGCCAACAGCCTGGCCCTGCCGCTGCTGCTGCTCTCGGGGATCCTCTTGCCGATGACGCTGGCGCCCGGGTGGTTGCGGACGGTCTCCAACGTCAATCCGGTCAAGCACATCGTCGATGCCCTGCGGGCGCTTTTCCGCGGCCACGTGATCACCGGCACCGTGGGGATCGGGTTGCTGGTCGGCGCCGCGCTGCTCGCGGTCGGGATGGCCTTCGGCACCCGCACCTTCCAGCGCGACTCGAGCTGACGGTCCCGGTTGACAACTCGCCATCGCCAAGAATAATGTATGAGTCATACACATAATGGGTAGCTGGGCACATAACTCGCGCTATACGCCGAGAAATATGCCAATCGATAGAGGAGGCGAGCGCAGTGGCGACGCTGAACGGAAGTTTCCAGGTGGCCTCGTGGGATGAGAGCGCCTACGAGGAGCGCGATGGCCTGCGCCTGACCAGGGCCGAGGTCACGCAGCGCTTTGAAGGAGACATCGCAGGCGAGGGAAGCGCGCAATGGCTGATGGCCTACCAGTCGAACGGGACGGCGCGGTTCGTCGGCTTGCAGCTCGTGGACGGCGAGGTGGCCGGGCGCCGTGGGACGTTCGTGCTAGAGACGATCGGCGAGTTCGACGGCGCGGCGGCGCGCTGGGAGGCCGGCGTGGTGTCCGGGTCGTCGACGGGCGAGCTGGCCGAGCTGACCGGGCGCGGCCGTTTCGAGGCGCCTCACGGCTCGGAGGCTTCGTATGAGCTCGAGCTCGAGCTCCCCGAGCGCTGATCCCGAGCTCGGCCGGCTGGCCAACCTGCTCGGGGCCTGGTCGCTTGCGGTTTCGGACCGCATCACGGCGGCCGCGGCGGCTGGGGCCGGTCGGGGCGGCCAGGCGCCGGCGGCACTGGTGTCGCTGGAGCAGTTCGCCGAGGGGAGCACGATCGAGCAGCTGAGCGCCGTCCTCGGACTCACCCACTCGGCGACGGTGCGCCTGGTCGACGCACTGGTGGCCGACGGGCATGTGGCGCGACGGCGCAGGCGCGGCGACGGGCGCGCGGTTGCGATCAGGCTGACCCCGTCGGGCCGGTCGGCGGCCCGGCGAATCGGCCGGGCGCGCCGAGAGGCGGTGCAGGACGCGCTCGGTGGACTGACCGAGCCACAGCGCCGCGCCCTGACCGCGATGGCGGAGCGCCTCACCGGCGACCTCGCGGCGCTCCGCCTCGAGCAGCGTGCCGAGGGCGAGGTTCCCACGGGCGGATGGTTGTGCCGCCTGTGCGACTTCGGGGTGTGTGGCCGCCCCGAGGGCAGGTGTCCGGCTGCCGTCCAGGCTCACGCCTACGTCGCCTGACGAGCGACCAGCGGCTCGCTGTCCGCGGCGTCGACGATCTGCCGCAGGGCGGCAACGTGGGCCCGAAAGGCTTCCAGTCCGCGCTCGGTCAGCCTGGCCCGCACGCGCCGGCGGCGGTCGCTCACCGGACGCTCGATCGTGACGTATCCAGCCGCCTCGAGGGTTGAGAGCTGCTTCGACAGCGCGGAGTCCGACAAGCCGAGCCGATCGCGCAGGAAGGCGAAGTCGGCCCAATCCGCCGCGGCCAGCAAGCCGACGACCGACAGTCGGGTGCTCTGGTGGATGAGCTCGTCGAATTGTGCCTCGGTCATGCGGCCGCTCGGCGCCGGATGAGAGCCAGCAGTCTGGGGCCGCCGAGCACGATCATCACGGCGACCAGGACGCTGGCCATCGTGACCGGATGACGCGCACCGTCCGCTCCGGCGGCCACCGCTGCGGCCACCGTGACCCCGGCCAACGCCACGACGGCGAGGATGACCATCCGCGCCGTGTGTCGTCCCGCTACCTCCGCCCTAACGCTCAGCTGCGGCGTACGATGGCGGCCGCTGACCACCCGAGGCGCCACCGTCGAGTGCACGGCTCCGAACACGAGGGTCGCCGCGGTGGTGAGCCACGGATGCTTGAGGTCGGTCAGGTATCCGAGGCCGATCCAGCCTAGGGCCAGGCCCCACCAATACCACTGCGGCAGATCGATCTCGTCGACGACGCGCCGCCGGCCGAGGTCGACCGTGTCGAGTGCTGCGCGGGCTTCAAGGGGGCTGATCTCATGTTCCATTGCGTCTCACTTTCCTGTCGGGAAAGTGAGCATAGACTTTCCTGGCGGGAAAGTCAACCCGACGAGCGCACGGGGTAGCTTGCTGGGGATGAGACGCGCATGGCTGCTTGCCGCCGGCGCCGGGCTGATGGTTGCCGCGTCCGCCCAGGCACGGGCGGGAGTCCGAACCGTTCCGGTTCCGGCGGCCGGCCAGGCGGTGAACACCTCGCACCCCAACCGGGTGGTGGGACACGGCACCCCGGCCGGCTGCACGTCGGCGGCGGTGATCGCCGTGGTCCGAGCCGGCGGGATCATCCGCTTCGACTGCGGGCCGGGCCCGGTGACCATTCGGATGAACGCAACGGCCAAGGTGATGAACACGAGCTCCCGGGTCGTCCTCGACGGACGTGGACTGGTCACGCTGAGTGGCCAGGGGCGCCACCGCATCCTCTACATGGACACGTGCGATCGCGCGCAGGTGTGGACGACCTCGCATTGCGACGACCAGGCCACCCCTGAGCTGGTCATCCAGAACATGTCGTTCACGGGCGGCAACTCGACCGGCCAGCATTTCGAGGGTGGCGGAGGCGGGGCGATCTTCGATCGCGGCGGCCGGCTGCGGATCGTGAACTCGGCGTTCACCGGCAACCGCTGCGACCACTACGGGCCGGACCTGGGTGGCGGAGCCGTCCGGGCACTGTCTCAATACCACGATCTCCCCGTGTACGTGACGCAGAGCCGCTTCACCGACAACGCGTGCAGCAACGGGGCGGGGCTCAGCAGCATCGGGGTCTCATGGACCGTTCTCAACAGCACGTTCATCGGGAACCGTGCGGTCGGCCGGGGTGCCAATCCCGCCCAACCGGGCAGCCGGGGTGGCGGCAGTGGCGGGGCGATCTACAACGACGGCAACCGGATGACGCTCACGATCGCCGGCAGCGTGTTCAGCGACAACCACGCCAACGAGGGTGGCGGCGCGATCTTCTTCGTGAGCAACGACCGCACCGGCACGATGTCGATCCGCGACAGCTCGCTGGACCACAACCCCAACGACGCCTTCCAGACCCGCGGGCTACCCGGGATCTTCTTCCTGGGCGCCGGCCGTCCCAGGATCGTCCGAACGATGCTGCGCTGAACGAAGGAGCGCGCGAAGGTCGTCGATCACGTCGGCCTCGTCCGCGCGCTTGTCCGGGCGGTAGCGCTTGACCCGGGCGAAGCGCAGGGCGACGCCGCCCGGATAGCGGGTCGAGGACTGGACGCCGTCCAGCGCGATCTCCACCACCAGCTCGGGGCGCACCAGCACGGCGATTCCCCGTCGCTCGATCTCGCGCGCGAGCAGCGCGTCGGTCTGCCAGCGCAGAAGCTCGTCCGTCAGGCCCTTGAAGCATTTGCCGACCATCACGAACTGCCCTGTGCGGGGATCGCGCGCGGCGAGGTGAAGGTTCGAAAGCCAGCCGCGCCGGCGGCCGTGTCCCCACTCGGCGCCGAGCACGACCAGGTCGTAGGTGCGTACCGGCTTGACCTTGCGCCAGGCCTTTCCGCGCCGGCCGGCGGCGTACACCGACGCTGCGTCCTTGACCACCACCCCCTCGTGCCCGGCCTGCAGCGACGCCTCGAGCACGCGCTCGCCCTCGGTCGGGTCGGAGGTGAGCGCGCCGGGGATCTTGAGCTCTGGGGCGATCGCCGCCAGCCGAGCGGCGCGCTCGTGGAGCGGCGCGTCGAGCAGGTCCTCGCCGTCCACGTGCAACACGTCGAACAGGAACGTGACGATCCCCTCGGGCGGGGCGTCTGAGTCGATCTGCGAAACCGTGTGCTGAAACGACCCGGGGCCCTCCTCGCTCATCCACAGCGCCTCACCGTCGAGTACGGCCTGTGTCACCGGGAGGCGTCGGACTGCCGCGACGATGCCGGGCAGCGTCTCGGTGATCTCGTTCAGGTTGCGGGTGTAGATGCGAATTTCGTCGTCGCGCCGGTGGATCTGGATCCGGATCCCGTCGAGCTTCCACTCGACCGACGCGCGCTCGAATCCGGACACTGCCTCGGCCACGTTCGCGCTGGTCGAGGCGAGCATCGGGAGGATCGGCCGGAAGATCTCAAACCCGATCCGTTTCAGACCCGGCTCGCCCTCGGTCATCGCGACCTGGGCCATGTGGGTGAGATCGCCCGAGAGCATCAGCGCCCGGCGTGCGAGCTCGCTCGGGACGGCGGCCGCTTTGGCCACGGCGTCGGCCATCAGCCCGGCGAGCGCCCCCTGGCGCAGCTCGCCGGTCAACAGCCGGCGCAGGAAGTCGGCCTCCGGCGCGGTGGCCTGGCCGAGCACGGCGTCGAGGAGCTCTCGGCGCCGACCGCTCGAACCGGTTCCGACGCTCGCCTCGATCTCGGTGACGGCGCGATCGACATCCTCCACCCGCAGCGACGGAACCTCGGACGGCGGGGCCTGGGTCCCGTACACGGTGGCGTAGCCGACGCCCACCCGGCCCTGCCGAGGCACGCCCGAGAGGAAGCCGACGACGATCGGAACCTCGTCGGCTTCGAGCGCTCGCAGCAGCTCGGCCAGAAGCGCGACCTTGCGCGATCGCGAGCTCGTGTCGGCGACGAGCCGCGAGGCCTCCACCACTTCGGCGAACAGGGTCAAGCCCCGGCATGTAACCACTCAGACCACTCCCCGGCTCAACCAACTCCGATCGGCGGCCGATCCTGAGGTACGCTCGCTCACACCGTCGCCGGCGCCGTCGCCGCAAGGGCTGACTCGAGCACGCCGAGCGCCTCGGGCAGGTTGGCGCGCCCGAATCCGACCCGCACGTGGCCCGGCTCGTCGTAGACCGAGCCCGGCAGCAGCAGGACGCCTTGCCCCGCGAGCCGCTCGCAGAAGCGCTCGACATCCTCGACGCCGCGCAGCCGCGGAAACCCGATTGGCCCGGCGATCGGGCGGACCCAATCGAATCTCTCGGGATGGCGCGCAAAGAACGCCTCAAGCAGCGGTAGGTTCCCCGCCACGATGCCGAGGTTGCGCTTAAGCAGGACATGACGGTTGCGCAGAGCTACCGCGGTGAGCACCTCGCTGGGCGCGCTCGAGCAGATCGTCGTGTAGTCCTTCAGGTGCATGATGGCCTCGCGCAGGGCCGCGTCGCGCGTGACCAGCCAACCGAGGCGCAGCCCGGGCAGGCCATAGCTCTTGGAGATGCTGCCTAGTGAGACCGCGCGCTCGTCGAGGTCGCACGCCGCCGGCAGACGGTACTCGGGGTCGTGTTCGAGCTCGCGGTAGACCTCGTCGCTGAACAGCACGATGTCTCTGGTGCGGGCCAGCCCCACGACACGCTCGAACGTGGCCCGGTCCATCAGCGTGCCGGTCGGATTGTGCGGCTGGTTGACGTAGAGGAGCCGGGTCGCCGGGCACATCAGCCGCTCGAGCGCGTCGAGGTCATGGGCCCAGCCGTCCTCGTAGCGCCGGTGCCACGGGCTCACCTCGGCGCCGGTGCTGCGCGCCAGCTCGAGCGCGGACTGGTAGCACGGCGTCTCGACGATGGCGTGATCGCCCGCCCGCAGGAGCGCGTGCTGGACGAGGAAGATGCCTTCCTCGGCGCATGAGGTGACGATCACCTCGTCGGGATTGATCCGCTCGTACAGCCCGGCGATCGCCGCCCGAAGCTCGGGCGCGCCCGGTGATTCGGTGTACCCACACCAGGTGCTGAGCAGCCTGGCGTGGGCGTCCGGTTCGAGTTCGAGCACCGACCAGATCGTGCGCGACTCGCAGTCGCTGCTCGAAAGCATGTATCGGGTGGTGAACTCGTACCGGGCGTAGTAGCGCTCGATCCGGAACGGGCGAACGTCCATCGTCCGATTATCTCGCCGGTTACGATCAGAGCCCGTGCTGCACCTCGACGCCAGCCCTCCCGCCGAGTGGACCTGATCGTCGGTGCGACGGGCTACGTCGGCACCCTCCTGACCAAGGCGCTGGTGGCCGAGGGACGGGCGGTGCGGGCGCTATCGCGTCGTCCGCCCCTCGTGGCGCCGCCAAGCGCGGTCCAGGTCGTCCGCGGCGACGTTCTGAACGACGAGGGACTGGACGCAGCGCTTGAGGGGTGCGACGTCGCCTACTACCTGGTGCACTCGATGGAGGCCGGCGCGAGCAGCTTCGAGGCGCGGGATCGTCAGGCGGCGCGTAACTTCGTGGCCGCGTGCCGGCGGGCGGGCGTCGACCGGGTCGTCTATCTGGGAGGCATCGAGCCGAGCGGTCCGCTCTCGCCGCACATGCGCTCGCGGCTCGAGGTCGAGCGGATCCTCATGGAGGGCCTGTCCGGGGCCACCGGGCTGCGCGCCTCGATCATCATCGGCGCCGGAAGCCCGTCGTTTCGACTGATGGTCCGTTTGATCGAGCGGATCCCGGTGCTGCCCCTTCCCCCTTGGCGGGAGCGGCGCACCCAGCCAATCGCCGAGCGCGACGTGGTGGAGTGCCTGGTTCGTACACCTCTGATCGACGCCACGAGCGGGCGCTCGATCGACATCGTCGGCCCCGATCCGCTGACCTACGGCGAGATCCTCGAGGGCATCGCGGGCGAGCTCGACATCGACAGGCCCCTGGTGAAGCTGTCGGTCTTCACCGCGCCGGCGTTTGCCGCCGTGGCCTCCCGGATCGCCGGCTCCGACGCCGATCTGGTCCGGGCCCTGATGGGCAGTCTGAGCGCCGACGTCCTCCCCCGGGGCGAGCGAGCAGCCCGAGAGATGCGCGAGCTCTACGGGTTCAGGCCGCTGCCGTTCGTGCGGGCGGTCAGACGAGCGCTGGCCGATTGGGAGCGCGATGAACCCCTCGCCGGCCGGTGAGCGGACCGGCGGTGGTACGAGCTAACGGGGTGAGCCTAGGCTGTCTGGAGTGGAATTTGGTCACACCCGGGGGCCACCCGGCGGACGCCGGGGTCTGGTGGCGATCGGCGCCTCGGCGGGCGGGGTGGAGGTTCTTAGCCAGGTGGTCAGGGACCTGCCCCCTCACCTGGCCGCCGCGGTGTGCATCGTGCTCCACATCGCGCCCGGCACCCCCAGCATGCTCGCGCAAATCCTGGGGCGGGCGGGAAAGCTTCCCTGCCGGCCGGCCCGCGACGGTGACCATCTTCACGACGGCGTGGTCCTGGTCGCCCCACCGGACCACCACCTGGTAATCGAGGACAGCCGGGTGCGACTCACGGTCGGCCCGCGTGAGAACGGTCACCGGCCGGCCATCGATGTGCTGTTCCGCTCCGCGGCTTCCGCGTTCGACAGCCGCGTCGTCGGGGTCGTGGTGACCGGCACCCGCGATGACGGATCGGCCGGGCTGGCCGTGATCAAGGCCAGCGGCGGTAAAGCGATCGTCCAAGACCCGAACGACGCGACGTATGCCGGGATGCCCGCCAGCGCCATCGCGAATGTCAACGTGGACGCGATCGTGCCGGCCGCGCTCATCGGCAGTACGATCGCTTCGATGGTAAACGGGGAGGGTCCTTCGCCTTCCGTGGGGCCGGGCGAGCCCGGTTCCGCCCGGGAACCGGATCCCGCGCTCGAGCCCAAGCCCGATCCGCCCCCTGGTCCGCCCCGGGGGCGAGCAGGACGTCGCGGTCTGTCCCGAGTGCGGCGGCGTCCTGACCGAACGCGCCGAGGCCGGCGTCCTTCAGTGGGAGTGCCGGGTGGGTCACCGCTACTCGCCCGACACCCTGATCGACGCCCAGGCCGACGACGTGGAGGGCGCCCTGTGGGCGGCCGTCCGCGCCCTGGAGGACCGCGCAGCGCTGCTTGAGCGGATGGCCCAGCAGGCCGAGAAGCGGGCTCAGGCCCGGTCGGCTCGACGTTTTCGCCCGGCAGTCTCAGGCCGCTTCCGAGCAGGCGGAGATCGTACGTCACGCCCTAGCCGGGGCGGCCGGGACGACACTGCGGCGGGTGGTCGACACCGATGACGAGGAGCCGGCGGGGGAGGCCGCGGAGGGAGCGGCATGATCGCCGGCAGGCCCGACACCACGCTCGAGGAACTGCTGGTGTTCATCAAGGAGGGCCGGGGGTTCGACTTCACCGGCTACAAGCGTTCGACGATCGAGCGCCGGGTCGCCAAGCGCATGGCTTCCGTGGAGACCGAACGCTACGACGACTACCTCGATTACCTCGAGTTGCACGCCGGGGAGTTCGCCGAGCTGTTCAACACGCTCCTGATCAACACCACGGGCTTCTTCCGCGATCCCCAGACCTGGGAGTACCTCGCTACCGAGATCGTCCCCCCGCTGCTCGCGGCACGGCCGGAAGGCTCTCCGATCCGGGTGTGGTGCGCTGGCTGCGCCTCTGGCGAGGAGCCCTACACGCTGGCGATGGTTTTGGCTCGGGTGCTGGGTGACTCCGGGTTCCAGGAGCGCGTCAAGATCTACGCCACCGACGTTGACGAGGAGGCGCTGGATCTGGCCCGGCACGGCGCCTACCCGCCTCGCCAGATCGAGGACATCCCCGGGGACGCACTCGAGCGCTTCTTCGAGCGCACCGAACAGCGCTACGTGTTCCGCAAGGACCTGCGGCGATGCGTGATCTTCGGTCGGAACGATCTGGTCCAGGACGCGCCGATCTCTCGTGTCGACCTGCTCCTGTGCCGGAACGCGCTCATGTACTTCATGGCGGAGAAGCAAGCCCAGATCCTGCGCCGCTTCCACTTCACCCTGGACGACGATGGCTACCTCATGCTCGGCAAGTCCGAGATGTTGATCACCCACACGGATCTGTTCGCTCCGGTCGAGCTCAAGTGGCGCGTGTTCCGCAAGGTGATCAAGCCGACCCTCCGCGACCGAGTTCGCGTGATGGCCGGCAACGCGGTTCGTGGCAGCGCCCCGCTCGAGACCGAGAACCTCCGCGAGGCGGCCTTCGCCATTGGGGGACCGGCGCACATCGTGCTCGACCACAACCGGGCGTTGATCATGGCCAACGATGCCGCCCGCCGCCTGTTCGACCTGAGCCTCAACGACTTCGGTCGGCCCGTCCAAGACCTCGAGCTCGCATATCGGCCCGTGGAGCTTCGGACCCACCTCGACGCGCTCGACCGCGACGTGCGCCCCGCCGATATCAAGGCGATTCAGGGGCGCGACGGCGATGGCGACCGTGTGTTCGACGTCCGCCTCACGCCCTTGCTCAATGACAGTGCGTCGATGGGGACGAGCATCGCCTACCTCGACGTGTCCGAACCCCACCGGCTCCGGGAACAGCTGGCGACCTCCAAGCGAGAGCTCGGCCAGGCCTACGAGGAACTTCAGTCGACCGTCGAGGAGCTCGAGACGACCAACGAGGAGCTCCAATCGACCAACGAGGAGCTCGAGACGACGAACGAGGAGCTTCAGTCGACCAACGAGGAGCTCGAGACGATGAACGAGGAGCTCCAGTCCTCCAACGAAGAGCTCGAGACGATGAATGAAGAGCTTCGCCAGCAGCTGCGGGCCACGCTCGGGGGAGAGTCACAGCGTGAAGAGGTGGTCCTCGGTGCGACCAACCGTCGCGGTAAGCCGTTTCAGTGCCGCGTCACGTTCATTCCGCTCGGCGGCGACGGGAACACTTCGGGAGCGATCATGGTGATGGAGGCTGTCGACGTCTGAGCGCATCCTCCGTGCGCTGCTCGCGCACGGCCAGCATCCGAGTGCGTTCGGTGCGCACGCGCTCGAGCTGCTCGCGGGTGTGTTGGCTATCGGCCCGGTGCTGTTCGCGTAGGCGGTTGACCGTGTCCCGCAACTCGGCGTAGGCCATGCTCGGGTCGTCCTTCTCCTCACCGTCCTCCTGTTGTCGTCCGGGCAACTTCGCCCAGGGGCCGACCGGCAGGTCGGCCGGGGCCGCCGGCGCGATCCTGTGCGCCGGTTCTGCCAGCTCGGGGGGCGGGGCCACCAGCAGCCAGCCATGATCCTGAGAAACGAGCGCGCCGTCATCGCTCAGCTTGCGCAACGCGAGGGTCACCGTCGGCCGGCGTGCACCAACCAGCGCGCCCAGCGACTCATGGGTCAGCGCGAGCGGCAGCCGGACACCGGCAGAGGTGACGTGGCCCCATGAATCGGCCAGCAGCCAGAGCATGGCCATGATTCGATCCTCCACGCGCGAGAGCTGACAAATCACCAGCTGCACGGTCAGCCGCTGCAGTTGGTCGCCCATCGAGTGGTAGAGACCCTGAAGCAGCCGCGGCCAGCGATAAACGGCAGCGAGTAGGTCGTTGCCCAGCAAACCGAGCTGAACCGGCGCTGCGGTCCGGAAATCGAGATCGGCGAGCCACGAGGGCCACAGTTCGCTCCTCGGGACGAGCAGATCGCCAGGACCGAGCAGATGGATGCCTGTCTGGTCGCCGACTCTCAGGGAGCTCATGATCAGGCCGGCGAACACGGTGGCGCCAAACGCGCGGTTCTGTTCCAAGACCTGCTCCAGGTGCAACGGGCCGGGATCGACGGTGATCACGGGCAGGCTGCTGCCGGCGAGCTCGGCGCGCTCGTTTTCCGTCAGTTGCTCGGTCAGCACCAGCCTTGGGTCGAGTAGGGGGACTCGGGTTGGTGGGGCCATGCTGACTAGCCCGACTGATTGCGGGTGCCGACGGGGGGAACCCTGCAAGTATGAACGATCTAGATCAGGCCGCTGCGGCCCGAGCCCGCGAGCAGCGTGCGCGTGAGCGCGAGGCTCGAGCGTTGTCGCACCAACGGACCGCTGACCGCGAGGCGGATGAGGCCACGAATCCGCAGGCGGCCGCGGCGCATCGGAACGAGGCGGAGATGCATTCACGTGCCGCAAAGCTCCATCGGGAGGCTGTCGAAGTCCAGGCTGAGCATGCCCGGGCGCACGAGAGGCCTGACGCAACAAACGGCTACTGCTGACCGACCCCGCCGCCGTTCCCCCGCCGGCACCGGCGCGAGCCCGGCGGACGACCAGGCTTTTCGCCTCGTGCGGTCGCCTCGGCCGTCCACCGAAAGCCCTTATGGGAGGAGAGAGATCCTGCCGACCCACAAGTACCACACCGACCGGGCGGCTTCCTGCCCGAGAGTTGGATTGCAACGCCGCTTGGGGCGTGTTGTCCTCGGTGTGTCCGAGACGTGACGGCTAAGCGTCCGCGATGTCCGCGCCCGGCATCGGCTCGAGCGTGAACACCTCCATGGCCACATCTCGGCGGGTGTCAATACCGCTGATGAACGCCACGGTTCGACGTCCCAGCGCCTGCTCGACGATCGCCCGGAACTGATCCTCCAGCGCGTACTGGAAGAACAGCCGAGCCTCGCGCAGCCGCTGGTGCTCCCCCATCGCCACGAGGTTGCGTTCGGCCACCGTCAGACTTGATTCCAGCGTGACCACGAGTGTGTCCGACCCGGCGAAGTGTGCCCGCGCCTTGGTCGGCCCGCGCCCGAAGGCCTCCTTGTACAGACGCACCATCGCGTTTGAGATCTCCAGCATCGGGCTCTTGTCGGCGATCGTGGCAGTCCCGTCATGCCGTTCCTCAATACTCACTGACATGTCCACTTCCGTCCTCATCAATCCCGCTCCTGCTGGGCTCGTGCGCCGCGATCCCCGGAGTCGGAGAGTTGTTGACGATCCGATTTCGGCCTTCCCCAGCCGCCTTGGGCATATTAAACCCGCTCATCCGGCCATGCGACATGGCCTCCATAGAGCGTAGGTCTCCCGCGGGAGATGACAAGCTCAAAGTTGTAAAGCAACGTCGCCCCCGGGCCGGGCCCAGCCCGACGGGGCGCCGATACCATCCCCTCGCGGGGCGGTTAGCTCAGCTGGTAGAGCGCCTGCCTTACAAGCAATCTCGGCGGGTCGCCGTGGGTGAGCGAACGGTCAGGATCGCCCGTGTTTCCGGGCGATACGCCGGTCGTCTCGACGCGCCGACCGCCATGGACGGTGGCGAGGGTGTGCGTCAGATGTGCGTCGGCGGTAGGGCTCGCCCGACAAGCGCGAACCCCCGCACCCGCGACTAGACTCGGCCCGTGCCAACAGAGCTATGAGCCCGTGCAAGACCCCTCCTTGCGGGGCTCATGCAAGGGGGTGGGGGAGGCATCCCGAACGGACTCTTTTCACGTCGCGTGCGTGCGGATTGCCTCGATGGGTCACGGATAGAGATTGACGCCGTGGAGCGCGTGGGGCAGGTCGCGTAGTGCCGTGGCGAGCAAGTCCTCCGCATGCTGTGCTTCTGTCGCTGGGTCATGGTTCGGCGCGAGCCGGTAGTAAGCGGCCAATTCCGCTTCGGTCGCGTTGCGATAGTAGGTCGTCTCGACGTGGCAGAACGGGCCGCCGAGCAGGACTCCCTTTATGCGAGCGGCCATATGTGCCGGGACGGTGACCCACGCGATGGCCCATCCGCGTGGCGTCGCGGAGACTCGGGTCTCGGCGGCGATGAACAGTCGCCGGGCAAGTCGGCGATTCTGCGCCGCCGTCAACACCTGCGAGAGAACAACGCTCGCCAGCAGGATCAACGCGGCCTGTGTGGTTGACCCGTGCGCCGACGCGGCCAGGGCCGCAGCGCCGAACGCGACGGCCAGGAACACGCCCGTGAGAACGAGGCAAGCCAAGGCCGCTGGCATGACGGCGGGTAGCCCGCCGTACCTCACGGCCCCGCGCGCGTAGCTCCAGACCCTGAGCCTGCTCAGGTCTTGGCTGGGCGAGCTTGCCCATGCGTCGCGCCACGAGATGCGCGGTCGCGTCCGCACGTCACGGTCGACGAGGACGACGGGCGGCTGACTCATCGCCCTAGACGATGGGCGGTCGGTCGGACGTGTCCGATGACCCCGCCTGTTGGCAAGCCGGGGGCGGCTGCGCGACCGGGCGACTCGACCCAGAAGCATCCGGCGCGGCATCGGCCGGGGGTGGCGTTATCAACCGGGGGGTCTTGCGGCTCTGTCCCGAGATGCGGTTGAGTACCGCGACGTGAGCTACCAGGGAGACGCCAGGCGGCTGCGTTCGCGGCTCAAAGCTCAGGGCTGGCGGGTCGAGAAGCGCAAGGAGTATTGGCTTCTCTTCCCGCCTGACGAAAGCGTGGCTCCGGCGCGGATGGCGGGGACGCCTAGTTCGCAGCGCTCCTGGCGCAACCTGCTGGCTGACCTCAAACGCAAGGGGTATCTTCCGGAGGCGTGACCGAGTACCGCGTCGCGATTCAAGTGCCGGGTCTCCCGTTGGAGGAACCGGACAGCTGGGAACTGGTGGTCCAACACCTCGAAACGCAGCCCGAGGACGTAGGGGCGGTTCTCTCGTGGGACGACCCGACGACGGCGCGGTTCACGCTGGCGCTCCAAGCGACGCTCCCCCAGGCCGCCGCTGACATTGCCTGGACGATGGTCATGTCAGCACTGAGCTTGGCCGATCGTCCGTACTTCGGTCGTCCGAAGGTCCTCGACGTCCAGCTGGTCGACGTCGAGGCTGAGGACGCGGAGGTGCGCGAAGTCGTCCATCGGACCAAGCGCGACTAAGCGCCGCAATCGCTTCGTCGTGTTCGATTCGAGCACCAAGATTGCTCGTCCTCCGGGCTCGCTCTCGAAGGTGGGGGGATACCCCTAAGCGGCGACCGGACAGAGCGGGATCAAGTCTGGCGAGGAAGATTTCGCCCGGCGGACCCGGCTTCGTGGCCACAATACGGGCGTATGTCGAGCCCGTGGGTCAAGGTGCGGATGACGCCCGCCGAGATTGCCCGGCTCGACGCGCTGGCGGCTGAGCGCGGCACGACCCGGTCCGGGGTGCTGCGCGGCGTGCTCGACGCGGCAGTCGAGCCGACGACCAAGAGCACGACGACGCAGCCCGAGCCGAGTAGGGCGCGGGTGCTCGCTCAGCTTGCCGACGCCGCCGAGGCGGGGAGCGTGCAGGCGATGACGACGCTCGCGCGGGAGCTTCGGCTTGGTGGCCCGCCGCCGACGCCGAAGACCGGGCCGGTCACGCCCGACGAGCTTCACGCCGGGTTGCGAGCGGTTCGATGACCGCGACCGGCTTCGACGACCTCGCTAACGGCAAGTATCTGCCCGAGTTGGTCGCGTGGGTGAGCGAGCACGGGCCGGTGATGTCGCTTCCGGCATTGCGGCAAATTCGATGCGCTCGCGCCGCGCCGCTCGACGCCGCCGAGCACGGCGACTACTGGACCGAATCGCTCGTGTCGCTCGTCGAGCGAATGTCGCTCGGGCGGCTAGAGCGCGAAGACGACGGCGGGCTCATCGTGCGCTTCGTCTCGCCGCTTCCGAGCGCTCGGCAGATCGAGGTCGCGTGGGATCGCGCGTTTCACGCGGCGGCGAGCGCGGAGGCGCGATGGACGCCCTGAGCGATCTTGCGCGGGCGCTCGTCGACCTCGCGCGTCGCACGGACTCGGCGCTCGACGAATTCGAACTAAGGCTCGAAGCGCTCGAATCCGGGCGGGCAGGGGCGCGGTTCAGCTTGGCCGAGTCGGTCGCCGCGCGTCGTCGCGTCATCACCGAGCTTCGCGAATCCGGGCTCTCGCTCGCGCAGATATCGAACGCGACCGGCGCATCGGTGCGGACCATCGAACGCGACCTTGAGACGGTCGGGCTTGTTCGTCACAACGGCAGGGGTAACGGGCGCGGGGCGTAGGCTGTCGGCATGCCCCGCACCGTGACCGTGAAAAACCCGGCTACGGGCTTCGTGCGGGCCAGCACGAGCGCTCAGCGGACGACGGCGGCGGCGGCGCGCGCACGCGGACGCGAACGGCGAGCGGCGCAAGCCGAAGCAATCAGACCGTCGGAGAGCCGCTGGCTACGCGGCCCCGCGAGAGAGGATCGAAACGATGGCTGACGCATTCACTCGCCCACGCCCCGCGCCGAGGATGCCGCTCTCGGCGCACTTGGCCGCGAAGCTCCCGAAGCCCGCACGCGAGCACTCGAAGTTGCTGGAACGCTTCGACGCCGTTCGGGCTCGCGAGGCTGAGCTTGGTCGGCAAATCGAGGCGGCTCGCCGCACAGACGCCGAGGCTGCCCGCCGTGCGGTTGCCGATGGCGCGGCTATTCCCGAGCGCACCGAGCTTGAGTTGCTAGGTCAACTCGACGACCTTGCCCGCGAGCGTGACGCCGTTCGCGACGTCGCCGAGCAGTCGGCGGCTCGGTTGCTCGTGGCGGGCGCGAAGGTCGCGCCCGGGCTCGTGACCGCGTTGGAAGCCGAAGCCGCCGAGGTCGAGGCTCGGGCGTTCGAGCAGCTTGAAGCGGCGCTCGGGCAATTCGACCAAGCCGCCGCGCTCAGGGGCGAATTGATGTGGTGCGCCGAGCTAGGCGCGTCCTCGCATCCCGAGGGCATGCGGGGATATCGCGGAACGTCGGCTAACAGCGACCCCGCGCGGATGCTGCGAACGACGATCGCGCAGATTCGCGCCGAGCGCGAGCGGGCCGAGCGCGAGCGGAGTCGCCCGCGCTACGGGCAGCGGGCCGAGCCCGAGCGCGCGCAAGCGTCCTAACCAAGACCTCGCGCAGTCGCTCCCGAGCGGCCCCGAGGCGAACGAATAGCGTCACCTAACGACGAGCGGCCCCGGTAAATCCGAGGCCGCTCTTGAAGTCGTCGCCGAGCTATGCGACGCTTGCGCTTGTGTGTTCGCGGGGCTCAGGTTACCCGCTCATGGCGGCGTCCGCGACCGATTTGGAATCGGTCGAACGCGCTTGCTGGCGCACACATGAGCACGTCAACCGGGCCGCATGCGCCATAGGCGACGCCCGCCGAATTTCTGGCGGGTCTGTTGCCGAGGTCGATACCGAGCGCCCCGGGCGCTGAGCTTCGCCATCTTCTAGGGCTTGATCCGCCCGCTGCCCGGAGGAAGGGCGGCGACGTGATCGAGCCCGACTCGGTCAAATGGATGACCGCGCGCGGCTGGCCCCTGCTGCTCGTCAGGCCGCGAGGCAAAGAGCCGCTGACCTCGCACGGCGTCAAGGACGCGACCGCCGACCTCGACGTGGTCGCCGCGTGGCTGCGGCGCTGGCCCGACGCCAACCTCGCGGTGGCGACCGGCGCGCCGGGACCGCAGGTGCTCGATATCGACGACGTCCGCGCGGTCCCGCCCGCCGTGGCCGAGGCGATCCGAGGCGCGCCCCGGGTGGCGACGGCCCGGGGCGGTCACGCCTACTTCGGCGGTACGGGGGCCAGCACCGTTTCGCTCGGCTACGGGGAGCTTCGCGGGCGCGGCTCCTACGTCGTCTGCCCGCCGTCGATCCACTCAAGCGGTAAGGAGTACGTGTGGCTGTCGGAGCCGCGAGGACCGCTTCCCCCGGTTCCGGCGCTGCTGCTGCGCCGTGTCGCCGGTCAGGGCGCGGGGCGTGGCGATCACCGGGCGACCGAGTTCGTGCCGTTCGGCCAGCGCCACCCCTACCTGCTCGATTTCGCGGTTCGGCTGATCAGCGCCGGATTGCTCGACGAGCGGTTGATCGCCTGGCATCTGCGTAGCGAGTGCTGGCGGGTCTGCGAATGGGAACCGGCACCGCGCCCCGGCTACTTCGAGGACGTCGCGGCGTGGGCGGCGCGGTCGCGCATCGCGCAACGAGAGCGGAGGAATGGTGGCCGATAAGCCCTTACCGAAGGCAATTCGCGAAGAGGGCGTCAAGGATGGACGCGGGCCGAAGTGGGTCACGCTCGCGCTTCGGGCCGAGGCGGACCCTGTTGTCGGCGCGTACTCGTATGGCTCCGACGACGTGGACGACACCGCGATTGTGGTCACCCTCGCCAGCGGCGATGAATTGCTGTTCCGGCCCGCTCGGACAATCGTCACCCGTCGGCTGATCGAAGTGTTCGCCGCGCACGGGTGCGGCGTCCCCTACTACTCGCCGTCGCAGATTCAGGAAATCGGCTCGGCAATCGGCAGGCTCGCCCGGAGCGCCCGCGTGCAGATCGAGCAGACCCGCAGCGCGATGGAGTTCGCGTCAGTCGGAGCGGAGTGGCTTGGCCGGTGTCAGCGTCATGCCCCGGTTTGGCTGCACGGCAGGAAGGGCGCTGACGTTCGCGCCGTGATCGAGCAAGTCCGCGCGACAGCGGTCTCCGAGGACGTGCTCACGCCGCCGCGACTCGTGCTGGACGTCGGCGCGGATCAACTGCTCGTGTGGACTGCGCCGTTTCGCCGGTTCGTCCGCGAGCGCCGGGGGACCACCGACGACGGCTTGCTCGGAGTGCAGATGCACCGCGTCGGATGGCGTCGCGGCAGTCTCGCGGCACGTCCACCGATGGGTCGCGGGGGGACCGTCGAATTGCCGTGCTGGACGGTGCCGAACGGCTGGCCGGGCGTAACGCTCGAAAACCCCGTCACGACGGGCGATTCGCCCGAATCACCCAACGTTCGTTCGGCACCGTTCGGGGGTCCTACGCGCGCGTCGCATGCACGCGCGCGCAGTCATATACCGAACGCTGCCGAACGCCCGAACGAAAGCGAGGACACCGCATGACCGAGCACATCGTCGCCCACTTCGCGACCATCGGCGAGCGCGCCCCGCTTCGACCTCGCGCGCCACGCGGTCGCAAGACGACATCCGCGAGCCAACCCCGACATACCCGTCGACCGCGCGCTCGCGGCGGGCGCATGACGGCGATCAAGGGCGAGGTCGGCAATGCCCGCTAGCCGCGAGGTCGCGATTCACGAGTGGCGCGTGCGGACGCGGGCGTCGTGGATCGCTGATCGGATCGACTGGCGGCTACGGCACGGCGGCGGCGTCGAGCGTGTCGACGTCCTGCTCGCCCGCACGGGGCACGGCCCCGAGCATTGGGAGCAAATGGCTGCGTGGGAGCACGCCGCCGAGAAGATGGCGCTACGCACTCTCGCCCGCGATCCGCGCGTCGTGCCGATCTTGGGCGGTCGCGTCGTGGTCTTCTGCTCGTGGAACCGCAAGGGTGAGGTGTCATGACCGTTTTCACGTCGGGCCGTGAAAACGGTCGCCGTCGCCCGCGTGGCTACGCCGACTGGCGACCTCAACGCAAGACGCGGATCGTGCTCGATCAGGTGCGGGCGGTGCTGGATGAATACGCCGACTATCTCCCGCTCACCGTGCGCCAAATCTTCTACCGGCTCGTGGGGGCGTACGCCTACGAGAAGACCGAACTCGCCTATGCGCGATTGTGCGAGTACCTCAATCGCGCTCGACGTGCGCGCCTGATCGACTTCGACGACATTCGCGACGACGGGGTCGTGGTGCAAGCCCGCACGTGGTTCGCGGACGCGGCTGACTTTTGGGACTACACCGCAGAGCGGATCAGGGGGTACGAACGCGACAAGCAAAGCGGCCAGCCGTATCGGATCGAGTTGTGGTGCGAAGCGCAGGGCATGATGCCGCAGCTTGCCCGGGTCGCGGGCGGGTACTCGGTGCCGGTCTACTCGTGCGGGGGGTTCGCATCGCTATCGGCGGTGAGAGCGATTGTCGACCGCGCCGAGGACCGATACGAGCCGACCGTGTTCCTCCACGTGGGCGACTACGACCCGAGCGGCGAATCCATCTTCGACGCGATGACCGAGGACGCGGCGGCGTTCCTGGCCGATGACCGCTTGCTCGCGACCGCCGAATTCATCCCGCAGCGGGTTGCGCTGACCGCTGAGCAAGTCGAGTTGCACGACCTGCCGACCGCACCGCCGAAGGCGACCGACTCGCGAACGGCGCGGTGGAAAGGTGAGACGTGCCAACTCGAAGCATTACCGCCCGACGTGCTCGCCGACATCGTGGAAGAGGCGATCCGCAGGTGGATAACTGACGACATCTATCTCGACCATGTCCGCGCCCAAGCGCACGAGCGGGTCCAGATGTTGCGCGCGCTCCCGAGCGGCGAGGCGACGTCACCGTGACCCGAACCCTCGACCCGGCCCGCGAAAGCGTTCAGAGGGCGGTACGGGGCGTCGAGAAGCCTGTTTGCGCATGGTGCCGAGCCCCCTTGCCCCCGGGTCGAGGTCGAGGTTCGCCGAGGCGGTTTTGTTCGGCTCGCTGCCGTCGTCGAGCGTGGGCGGCTGCGCATGGTCGCCCGTTCGTCGCCGGTCGGTGCGAAGGATGCGACGCGCCGCTCGTCGACCGGCGCGCGGACGCGCGCTGGTGCTCGGAGCGGTGCTGGATGCGAGCGCGACGGGAGGCACCGACGACGTGACCGACTTGGCGCGCGCCCTGCTCGACGAAATCGCCGACGACCCGGTCGCGCTCGCGAGGTTGCGCGAATTGGTCGACGTCGAGCCCGAGGCGCGGGCCACGGTCGCCGCCTACACGCCGAAGACGCTCGCCCTCGATTTGGGGCGTTCCGACCGCTCGGTACGCGCAGCAATCGCTCGGGGCGAACTTCGGGCCGTCAAGCGCGGGCGAGGCTATGTCATCAGCGCTGACGCCGTCGCCGCCTGGACGCGCCCAGAGCCGCCGACGACGCCGCCACGGCGGGGGCAGGCGAGACGTCGACCCGAGGCTCGCGCGGGCGTGATGAGCCGCGCGATGGCCCGAGAGGGGCTTCTACCATGAGCGGCGTCGCCCTACACATCGCCCCGGCGACGCTGGCACGCCAACCGGGGCATGGACACAGGAGGATCAATCTCCCATGACCACCCGCAACGCTACCGCGCTCACGTTATGAGCGTGCAGAAGACTCGCACCGGGCTTTGGGCGGTTCGCTGGCGCGACGCCGGTCGGATGCATTCGAGGTCATTCCATCGCAAGCGCGACGCCGAGCGCTTCGACGTGCAGATCAAGACCGCCAAGCAAACCGGCTCGCTCGCGCGACTCGACGGCGGTCGCGAAACGCTCGACAAATACGTCGAGCAGACGTGGGCACCGATTCACGCGGCGGCGCTGGCCCCGAAGACCGTCGCGCTCTACACCGGGCTCTACGACGGGCACGTCTCACCCGGGCTCGGCGGCTACGAGCTTCGGCAACTGACGCCCGAGGTCATCGGGCGCTGGCAAGCCGACCGGCTCGCGGCGGGCGCACCCGTCGAGTCGACGCGCAAGGCGCTCACGTTGCTCGGGGCGATCTTGCAGCGAGCGCTCGAAGCGGGGCGGATCACGTCGAATCCGCAACGGCTCGTGCGCAAAGCCGCGCCCGCGCCGAGCGCCGAGGTTCGCCCGCTGGCCCCGGCACCCGTCGAGGCGATCAGAGCGACGCTACGACCGCGAGACGCGATGTTCGTCTCGCTGCTCGCCTATGCGGGACTTCGCCCGCAAGAGGCGCGAGCGTTGCGCTGGGGGCACGTCGGCGAGCGCACGCTGACCATTTTCGCGCCGAAGACCCGACGCCATCGGGGCGCGCCGCGTTCGGTGCGGCTGCTCGCGCCGCTGGCGCAGGACTTGCGCGAATGGCGGCTCTTGTCGGGTCGCCCCGCCGACGACCGCCCCGTGATCCCCGCGCTCGATACTCACGCGAGAGCAAACGGCGGCGAGTGGACCGAGGTCGGCTACGAGCAATGGATCACGCGCATTTGGGCGAGAGCACTCGGCGATGCCGGGATCGGGTACCAGCGCCCGTATGACTTGCGGCACTCGTTCGCGTCGCTGCTCCTGCACGAGGGCCGCTCGGTGATCTACGTCGCCCGCCAGCTTGGGCACTCCCCCGCCGTGCTCATGCGTACGTACGGGCATGTGATCGACGAGCTGGATGACGCCCCGCATATCGCCGCCGAAGACGCGATCACGGCTGCCCGCCGTGGCGAAGGTGTGCGTACAGAGTGCGTCGAGGCTCCGTGACGTGCGTCGCGCAAACGGCGGATCGCTAGTGTTGACGGGCCATTCGGGCGGTTAGCTCAGCTGGTAGAGCGCCTGCCTTACAAGCAGGAGGTCACTGGTTCGAGCCCAGTACCGCCCATCGGAGGGAACATTGCGAGGCGGCGCGTACCGTCGAGTGGTAGGAGTGTGTCGTTCGCGCGCACGCGAGCGCAGATCCGCCATCGGTCGCCGGGCAGGAGGGAGACGAGCGTGCCGGCGCTGTCAGGCAGGCCCTCATCGACGTCCCAAGCCGCGTCCTCGCGATCCCCAGTCGTCAAGCACCGCGCCAACCCGTGCCAGGTGGTCATCTGCGACCGTCACGCCACAATCATGCTCGCCAGAAACGCAGTCGACAAGGGGACTGCGACGATTCGCTGATGCAGGCTCATTGGCTCAAGGCGGTCGGACACGCGCGCGGCCCGCTCCCGGCGCGCTGGATCGAGGAGGGGCGCACCAGCCTTCTGCGGGAAGGTGGTTTCCCGCGGCGCCCGCGCGTGAGCGAGAACGACCGCCTCGTGCTCTACGCGAGCGTGTGGCGACGGGTCTTCGGCGTGGTGGTGGCGGTCGGGGAGGTCTACCGAGTCGAGCACCCGCGTTGGCCGTGGCGGATCGCCGTCGAGCCGCTGCTCGTCGTGCCGGATCTCGACCTCGCCCCGCCCGTGGAGGCGATCGGGGTCGCGGCGCGGTCCATGTCGCAGCAGTCGCACATCAGGATCGAGCCGCTCCACTACACGCGGGCAGTCGAGGCGCTCAGCTCGATCGCGCTCTGAGACGGAGCGCCGCCGCCTGCCAGCGGCTAACGACCGCTCGGCGATTCTCTCGGGCTCGTCGTCGCCGACCTCGAAT
Source organism: uncultured Solirubrobacterales bacterium (assembly GCA_963834675.1). Lineage (GTDB taxonomy): Bacteria > Actinomycetota > Thermoleophilia > Solirubrobacterales > Solirubrobacteraceae > Palsa-465. The sequence continues at coordinate 467,877 of CAWICS010000001.1, read as the reverse complement.
ACGTGGCGTGCGAACCCGTCGACCTGCGCGAAGTCGTTCCACAGTTGGGTGATCACGGCCGGGTTGCTGAGCTCGTCGCCTGCGCGTGCGGTGGCGCGGGCGATGCAGGTCGCTAGGGTCGGTCTCAGGATCGCGTAGGACACCACGTGCCCTCGCGCGGAGAGCGCGTCATTCAGTGGCGCGAGGAACCACTTTGGGCTGATGATCCCCTCGACGACGGTCGTGTATCCACCGTCGGCGTAGGCCGCAGCAGCGGAAGCGACCGCCTGCATGACGATCACGTTCTGCGGATGCGACTCGGGCAGCCACGGCTCGACGTAGCCGCCACGGACGAAGTGAAAGAACGAGTCCGCCTCAACATGGGCCCCGAGCGTGGCCGCAGCGGCGATCAGCCGAGCTGTCGTCGTCTTGCCCGAACCCGGCGGTCCCGTGAGAAGCAATACTCCGTTCGCCATTCCCCGACGGGGATGATCGCGCAGGCCCGTCCGTCAGTGGGGCAGACCGAGTGGTGGCGCGTGGCACTCCGCCAGGGCCCGTCTGTACGCCGGTGCCTGCAGGTTGAGCGTGGCTCCGAACAGCAGGATCGCGCCGTCGAAATCGGTTATTTGGTCGATGCCGGCGGGGTTCGACGGGACCGAGGTCGTCGGATCGGGGAACTGGGACACGCCGTGGTCGCGCATGCAACGCGCGATCCTCACCAGCTTTGCCAGCGTCTGCGCCGAGGGATGCGTTTGCGTTCCGGGCCAAGGAGGGCCGGCCGGTAGGAGCTTTCGGCACGTCGCCTGCGCCGACTTCACTGCAGGCGCCGCGGGATTGATGCCCGCGGTACTGAAGAGCAGGCCACGGCCGGGAATCGGGTCTGGGAAGTTGGGCACGCCGTTCGCACGCATGCAGCGGGCGAACGCCAGCCCCGACGCTTTGGCGGGTGCCGGGGGCAAGCCCGGGCTGCCTGCGCCGCCAGTTGTCGTGGTGGCGGACCCGGTAGTGGCCGTGGCGCTGACGTTCGCCGCCGTGTGCGCCTGCGTGCGGCCGGCGCCGCATCCGGTCGTCAGGATCCCACTTGCGAGGGCTGCCACGGCGAGTACGCGTATGGGACGGATGCTGTCGTGCATCGAGTCTCTCCTTGTTGTGCCAGTGGGGGTCGGCGCCGGTTCTACGCTCCGGGCGGTTTCCGCTCGGTTTCCTGCCTCGCGGCCGGTCAGCGGTCGTGCGCTCGATGCCGGTGAAACCGCCGTGAAACCGTGCCGCGGTACCTTCGTCGGACGAGGAGCGGCCGATGCGGGTGCTTTTGATCGAGGACGACGCGGAACTGGCGGAGACGGTCGCGGCCGGCCTGCGCCAGGCGCGGATCGCGGTCGACGTCGCTTTGGACGGCGAGGCCGGGCTGGCGCGCGCGCTCGTGCACGAGTACGAGGTGATCGTGCTCGATCGCGACCTGCCGGCCGTCCACGGCGATGAGGTGTGCGCGAAGCTCATCGCCGCCGGCCGCCGGAGCCGGATATTGATGCTGACCGGCGCGGCGGAGAACGAGGACCTCATCGACGGGCTCGCCCTCGGCGCCGACGACTACCTGACCAAGCCGTTCGCGTTCGCGGTCCTGGTGGCGCGGGTCGCTGCACTGGCTCGCCGCGCCCAGCCTGGCATCCCGCCGGTGCTCGAGCACCGGCGATCTGGTGCTCGACGTCGGCAAGCGCCGCGCGCATCGGGCCGGGAGGCCGCTTGCGTTGCGGCCCAAGGAGTTCGGCGTGCTCGAACTGCTGCTCGCCGCCCAGGGCCGAGTCGTCTCGGCCGAGGAGCTGCTCGAACGCGTCTGGGACGAGCAAGCCGATCCGTTCACGCACACCGTCAAGATCACGGTCAGCCGGCTGAGAGCCAAGCTCGGCGACCCGCCGCTGATCCAGACGGTCGCCAAGGCGGGCTACCGCATATGAGCGCCGCCGCGCGCCTGAATCGCCGGATTACCGGGGCGGCGGTTGGACGTTACCTGCCGCACCGGGCCGTGCGCGTGCGACTGACGCTGATGTACGGCGGCCTGTTCCTGCTCTCGGGCGCCGCGCTGATGGCGATCGCCTACGCGCTGTTGGTCAACGCCGGATTCGTATTCAGCCTCCAGGACGGTCAGACGAGCACACCCGGGCAGCGCGGCTTGGCGCCGACGCCATGGCCCATTGGGCTACCCAGGCCCGGCACGACGACGCATCCCACCCCACGGACGATGGCGCACTGGCGCGCGGTGGCGCAGTGCATGCGCGGGCACGGAGTCTCCGAGTTCCCAGACCCCACGACCTCATTCCCACGCAGCTTCCGCTTCGTCGGCGAGCTGAGCGATCGTGACGGAGCGCTCCTGTTGATCCCGGCTTCGATCGACCAGGCGTCGCCGGCGTTCATACGTACGGCAACCGCGTGTGGGTTCATGGACGGCAACCAGATCGCCCAGGACAACCGCCGACGCACGCAGACGCGTCAGGAGCTGGTGATCCAGTCCGGGATCGCGCTCGCCGGGATGTCGCTGCTCTCACTTGCGTTGGGATGGCTCATGGCCGGGCGCGTACTCCAACCCCTCGAGGACTCCTACCAGGCGCAGCGTCAGTTCGTCGCCAACGCCTCGCACGAGCTCCGGGCACCACTGGCCCGCCAGCGTGCGCTGATCGAGGTCGCGCTCGCCGACCCCGAGGCGAGCGTTGCCTCCCTACGTACCAGTCACGAGCGCGTGCTCGCGTCTGAGCAGCATCTGGAGCAGCTGATCGACGGACTGCTGACGCTCACGCGCGGCCAAGCCGGGCTCGAGCGCCGGGAGCATCTCGACCTGTCGGCCCTCACGTCCCAGGCCGTGCTCGCGCGCAAGCCACAGCTCGCCGAGCTTGACATCCGAACGGTGTTGGCCGCCGCGCCGGCCGTGGGCGATCCGCGACTCGTCGAGCGGCTGATCGCCAACCTGATCGACAACGCGATCCGCCACAACGTGGCCGGAGGACGAATCGAGATCACCACGGGGACGCACGACCGGCGCGCGTTCATATCGATCGCGAACACCGGCCCGACCGTCCCGCCCGAGGAAATCCAGCGTCTCTTCCAGCCCTTCCAGCGATTGGGCGCCGCCCGGACCCGTCACAACAACGGCCACGGGTTGGGACTCTCAATCGTCCAGGCGATTGCCAACGCGCACGACGCCGAGTTGACCGCACGCCCCCGAGAGGAGGGTGGACTCACGATCGGGCTCTCATTCCCGCCGGCGTCGGGAGCCAGCACCCGACGGGCGTTCGCTGCGCCGCCGACCAAGCGCGCCAGCAGGCTTGTCGACCGAGCTCCTCGAGTCGATCGATGATGACGGTCACGGTTGTGGCATCTGGACTCTTGGTCCGCTCCAGCGGTTCAGGACCGAATGTGCGAAATCGCAGCGCCGGCATCAGCCGGCGAGCCCGTGGGTGTAGGCGTAATGGACGGCTTGGGCGCGGTCGCGGGCGCCGATCTTGGCGAACATGTGGTTGATGTGGGTCTTGACGGTGGCTTCGCTGACCACGAGCGTGGTGGCGATTTCACCGTTCGAGAGGCCGCGCGCGATCAGGGTCAGGACCTCTGCCTCGCGCGGGGTGAGTCCGTCGGGCAGGCTCTGGGGCGGGGGCGCGGGCCGCGCACCGGCGCTCGCCGCCGCGATCAGGCGACTCTGGACGACCGGATCCAGGAGGGCCTGGTGGTTGGCGGCAGCGTGGACGGCGCGCGCGATCTCGGCGATGCCCGCGTCCTTGGTCAGGTAGCCCCGAGCGCCTGCCTGGAGGGCATCGAGGATCGACGCTTCGTCGGCGTGGGTGGTCAGGACGACGATCTCGGTGTCTGGTTGAGCGGCCCGGATCTGCCGGGTCGCCTCGACCCCGTCGAGCCTCGGCATCCGCAAGTCCATCAGCACGACGTCGGGACGATGGCGAGCGCAGAGCGCCACCGCCTCCTCACCGTCGCCGGCGGCGGCGACGGGCTTGACGTCGGGCGCGGCTTCGAGCAGGGTCATGAGACCCTCCCGGACCACGGCCTGGTCGTCGACGACCATCACCCGGACCGGGCCGTTCATCGGGTCTCCCCTCCCGCGAGCGGGACTGGCGGCGCGGGCAGTCGCAGCTCGACCCGCCATCCTCCATTCACGCGGCCCGCGCTCAGGGTTCCGCCCAGCAACTCAGCACGCTCGCGCATCCCCCGCACACCGTAACCGCCGCCGGTGGCCGCCAGTCCTTCGGCCCGGCCGGCGGGCTGCGCGAAGGTTGGCCGGTCGTCCACGACCAGCACGACCTGGTCATCCGGAGCCGAGCCGGCGTGGACGGTGACCGACACCGCGGCGCCGGGAGCGTGCTTGCGCACGTTGGTCAGCGCCTCCTGCACGATGCGAAGTACGGTCTCCCCGGTCGCCCCCGACAGGCGGGCGCAGTCACCGTCGATCGTGAGCTCGGCGCTCGCATCGGTTCCGGCCTGGTACTCGGCGACCAGGGCCTCGATGCCCGCCGGGGCGCGCACCGCGTCCCCACGCAGCGCCCCGACGGCGCGACGCGTCTCCCGGAGTCCCTCGCGCGCGAGCTCGTGCGCGCGATGCACGCGCGCGAGCACGTCGTCGCGATCCGCCCCCTGCTCGAGCAGGGCACCGGTGGCCTCCAGCTGAATGGTCAGGCCGGCCAGAGTGTGCGCGAGCACGTCGTGGATCTCGCGCGCGATCCGGGTCGACTCCTCCAGGCGCGCCGCGCGCAGCTGCTCCTCGTGCGAGCGCTGCGTCTGCGCCAGCAAGAGCTCGGCCTGCTCGATCCGAACGCTGCGCTGGCGCGCATTCGCCGCGGCCAGGAGCGAGGCGACGAAGCCGAGCGCGTAGGCGAGCACTCCGAGCGCGCTCCCGTTGTAGAGCAGATCGGACACCGCGACCGCGAGGACGCCGACCAGTACGACCGGTGCGGCGCTCGCCAGCTCCATCCGCACGCCGGCCACGATCACGGCCACGAACACGAACACGCTCGCGGCGCTCTGCGGCGCGGCCACGATCAGGAGCCCGCCGGCGCCCGCCATCACGTAGAGCTCGAGCGACCGCCATTGTTCGCTGTCCGGGCGCGCCGTCCAGATCAGCCAGGAGAGCGCCGCCGCCACGAACAGCACGCTCACCACCAGTCCACGTCCGCTGGTCCCCGGGTGGTGCGAGCCGCTCAGCACCGAGAGGGCCACAAGCACGAGACCCACGAGACGGATCACGGTGGCGAGACGACGGTCGAGAGTGGCCAGGAGCATCAGCTTGGGAAGGTACGACTTGCGGGACCCGCCCGGGGGGGCGGATCCCGCTGTTTCGTTTCGGTCGGCGGAGTTGGTCAGGCGAGCTCGGCGGCGGGGAATCCCTGCTCGATCTGGTGGCGACGGGCGGCCAGGACCAGGGTGCGACCCCACACCTCGAACACCGCCATGGCCAGGAGGGCCGCGGTCCATGCTGCGCCGCTGGTGATCGCGTGCTGGGCGCTGAACTGACCGACGACCGAGGCGCCACCGTGGCTGATCCAGACCGCGAACGCGAACCGGGAGCCCATCCCGAGCACCCAGAAGACGGCCGACGCCCAACCGGCGCGAGCGAGGACGTCACCGTCGCGTCCCGGCCGCATCCGGACGGTCTGTCCGCTCGCGACGCCGATCGACAGCCCGAGCAGGGCGAGCACTCCCACCAGGACGAGGTCGTTGCCGGCGGTCGGGATGCCGTGCAGGTAGTTGACCACCGCGATCGCGACGATGATCAGCGGACGAACGAGAGCCTTGGTGGTGAGCGTGCGCTCCTTGATCTGGAGCAGGACGAGGAGGACCAGAGCTGAGTCGATGAGGTAATCGGTAGTTGTCATGGGAGCATCGTCGTCCCTTGGCGCCGATCACACATGGGCGCCCGGGTTGATTCACAGGTTGAACTGGCGGCTCATCTCCACCCTCGGGTTGAGCCCGTGATCGGCCATCCGTCCACGTCGGAAGCGACTGCCGCTCCGGGTGGGTAGTACATGAGCGACAGGAAGTCTGATGGAGGGTCGATGTTCTTTGAAGTTCTCCGGGCAGTGGCTGCCGGCGTGTGGATTGCCGGCGTGAGCGCGCAGTCGGGTCCGTCCGAGCAAGCCTTGCGGACCTTGAGCCTCGACGACGCGGCGGCCATGCTCGAGATCGAACCGCATACGTTGCTCGCATGGGAGGCGCGCTATGGGTTCCCCACATCGAGTCCGTCGGAGCCGCGCTACAGCCGCTCCGAGGTGCTTGCCCTACGCGACGGCCTCCGGGACGGGGTATCGGTCGCGTCGGCGGTCGCCCAGGCGCGGACGCGGACGAGGCGACGCCGCGTCACCACCACCGCGCACCTGGGCGACCGTCGCGGCGGTGGGCTCGCCTCATAGCGGTCGGTCCGCCTCAGCGAGCAATCCACACCGCGGTGTCCGGCGGCAGGCGCCCGTTCTCCGCGAGCGGTCCGCTGGCCAGCAGGACCGAGCCCTCAGGTGTGGGAACGGGCTCGGCAGCCAGGTTCACGACGCACAAGAAGCCGGGGTCCCGGGCGAACGACAACGTCTCGGCGGGCCCGTCGAGCCACGTAAGCGAACCATCGCCGAGCGCCTCGTGAGCGCGCCGGAGGGCGAGCGCACGGCGGTACAGCGCGAGCATCGAGCCCGGCTCGGTGGTCTGAGACTCGACCGTCAAGGCCCGCCAGGAGTCGGGCTGGGGAAGCCAGGGGGCGAGCTCGCGCCCTCGGGACTGAACCCGAACGGCGGACGCGCCCCGGACCACGGGAGCGGCACGCGGCAGCCATCGCGACCCCGGTCGGTGCGGCCCGACTGCTCCCAGCCGGGATCTCGGAGCGCGTCGTCGGGAAGGTCCTCGACCTCTGCAAGCCCGAGTTCCTCGCCCTGGTAGACGTAGGCGCCGCCGGGCAGCGCGAGCATGAGCAGCGCCGCCGCCCGCGCTCGACGGACACCAACGGAGAAAGGCGCGAAGCGCTGCGGGCTCCCACGGCGTGAGGAGGAAATCGAAGTTGAACGCGGTGTGGAGCTCGTCGTCCCGGACGTACCTCGCGAGGCGCTCCGGGTTGTGCACCCAGGCCTCCGCGATGTAGACGCGGGGTGCGTCGTAGCTGTCGGCGAGCGTGCGCCAGCCGCGGTAGATCTCGTGCACCTCGTCTCGGTCCCAATGCGGATGGTCGACCGACTCGGCGCTCACCGGCGGCCACGCCAGAGAGCCGATATCTGGCAGGCCCGTCGGCCTTGGCCAGGCCGTGGGCCACGTCGATTCGGAATCCGTCGATCCCGAGGTCGAACCAGAACCGGATCGTGTCGTCGAACTCGTCGCGGACCTCCGGGTTGGTCCAGCCGAGGTCGGGCTGCCCGGGCGCGAACAGGTGCAGATACCACTCGGCGAGCGTCCCGAACCGAGGGTCGATGTCGCGGAAGTCGGATACGTCGTATCCCGCGTCCTTCATCGGCGACGGGTACCACGGGTTGACCCAGATCGCATCCACCCGAGATCGGAGATGTATCGGAGCCGCGAGCGCAGCCCGGCGATGTCGCCGACGCCATCGCCGTTGCCGTCCGCGAAGCCGCGGATGTAGACCTGGTAGACGACGGCGCTACGCCACCAGGGCGGCCCGTCGCGCCGGGTGCCCCGCATCAAGCGAGGCCGGCCTGCTCGATGAGCTGAACCGCGGCCTGATCGGTTCCGAGGGAGGCCGGGGGCAGCGCCGCGAGCGAGATGCTGCTCAGCGGCGGGAGGGCCGGGTTCTGGGCGACCCCGGGCCGGGCCGGGTACTCGAAGTCGTAGCTGCTGGACAGGATGCGCTGGCCGGTGTCGCCGGAGATGAACTGGACGAGCTGCCCCGCCTTCGCGCGGTGCTTGCTGGAGGCGAGCACGGCCGCTCCGGCAATGTTCTCGATCGAACCGGGATCGTGCTTGGGGAAGTAGTAGAGCTTCGAGTGGATCCCGCCCTGCCCGAGCTCGAGCTGGAGTCGGTACCAGTAGTACTGGTTGACCAGGCCGGCGGCGACGTCGCCGCGGTTCACCGCGGCAACCACGGCCTCCTCGTCCTGGTAGATCTGGGCATCCCGTTTGAGCCCGGTCAGCCACCGCGCCGCGGCGGCTTTGCCGTAGGTGGCGACGATCGCTCCGACGACCGGCGGAAAGTCCGAGTCCGTCGGCGCAACCGCGATCTTTCCCTTCCACGCAGGCTGTCCGAGCGCCAGGACGGACCGCGGAAGCTGCGACGCCGCGAGCCGTTCCGGGTCGTAGGCGAGGCTCGAGACCCGCAGCGCGACGCCGACCCATTCGCCCGTGGGGGAGCGCTCGCGCGCGGGAACCTGTCCGAGGGTCCCCGTGGGCAGCCTGGCCAGCAGCTTGTGCGCCTCGAGGTTCATGAGCTCCGGGGAATTCTCGGTCAGATACACGTCGGCGGGCGAGGAACCGCCCTCCTGGAGAATCTGGTCGGCCAGGACGATCCCATCGCCCGAGCGCACGCTGACCTTGATGTGAGTCTGGCGTGTGAACGCCTGGACCAGCGCGCTCGTGAGCTGCGGGTGCTCGCCGCTGTACACGACGAGCGAGGCATCCCCTCCGCTACCTCCACATCCCGCCACCGCACCGGCGAAGATCGCCGCCGCGCCTGCGGCGGCAGCAATGACGCCGAGCCTTCTCATCGGGAGGACGGACCGGCGAGCAGGGCGGTTGGCTCGGATGACTCCCCCGGGGCGGCTGCGGAGCCCGCCCGCGGATAGGCCATCACTTTTCCCTTGACCGTGAGCTGGGCGCGCGCGCCTGGCGCCGGCGCGTCGTGTCCGAGTACCCGAGCGCTGATCGGATGCGGTTCGCCATCGAGCTGGAGCTGGAGGACCGAGTCGGGCCCGTAGAACGTACGAGCCTTCACGGTGGCCGTGACCGCGCGACCACTCGCGCGTGGCTCCGCCTGGTGCACCTGGATCTGCTCGGGACGAAGCATCGCGTCCACGAGTCCCTCGAGATCACGGTCGATCAGCGTGAGCTCCCCGAGCGCACAACTGACGGTGCCCGCCGCGGCGTGGCCGGGCAGCGCCACGGCCTCGCCGACGAAGCGCGCCACGTCCAGCGTGAGCGGCTCCCGGTACAGCACCTCGGGCTCCGCGGTCTGGATCAGACGCCCGGCCATCAGCACTCCGACCTCGCGCCCGATCGAGAGCGCCTCGGCCTGGTCGTGGGTGACCAGCACCGCGGTCGTTCCCTGCGCGGCAAGTGCGTGCAGGACGGCAGCCCGCGTCTCGGTGCGCAATGCCGCGTCGAGCCCCGAGAACGGTTCATCGAGCAGGACGAGCGGCGGCCGCGGGGCCAGTGCGCGGGCCAGGGCCACGCGTCGCTGCTCGCCGCCCGAGAGCTCGTGCGGGCGGCGGTTGCCATATCGCGTATCGAGTCCGACCAGTTCGAGCACCTCGAGAGCTCGGGCTGACTCCTTTCGCTCTCGGCGCGGCAGGCCGAACGAGACGTTCTCGGCAACGCTCAGGTGCGGATAGAGCGCACCCTCCTGCGCGACGTACCCGATCGAGCGCTTCTCGGGCTGGAGGTGAGCGCCGCCCGCCTGCGCGACGACCGTGTCCCCAACCGTCACCGTGCCGTGCTGCTGGGCGATGAATCCCATGATCACCCGCAGCAGCGTCGTCTTGCCGCTGCCCGAGGCGCCGAGGATCGCGGTCAGGGTGCCGTCGCTGACCACCAGATCGACACCCGAGAGCACGTCGCCGTGACCGTAGGAGGCGGTGAGGTCATCGCAGCGCAGCGCGGCCATTTATGCGTCTCCGAACCCGCGAGCGCGGCCGAAGCGGCTCATCAGGACATAGGTGGCCAGCAGGCTCAGGACGACCAGCGCCGCCGCGAACGGGGCCGCGGCGGCGAATGCCACGGTTCCGCTATCGGCCCAGAACTGAGTGCCGAGCGTGGTCAGCCCCGGAGGCAGAAGCACCTGCGCGGTTCCGAGATCTCCCAACACGAACGCGAACACCAGCACCCCGGCCGCGGCCAGACCGGGCCGCGCGAGCGGTACGGTCACTCGCCACAACGTCCGCAGCGGACCGAGCCCCAGCGCGCGGCCCGACTCCTCGAGGGCCGGCTCGATCAAGCCGATCGTCCCGCGCAGCGCCACCACCGCGAACGGCACGAACAGCATGGCCTCCGCGAGCACCATCAGCACCACGGTGCCATAGAGGAAGTGGGTGACGCGGGACGCCCCGTAGGCCAGCGCGATCGCGGCCACCAGGTCCGGCAGCGCGAACGACAGGTACACGCTGCGCTCCACGGCGATCGCGAGCCGGCCTGAGCGCCGGACGGCCAGGATCGCCACCGGGAGCGCCATCAAGACCGCGAGAAGGCCGGCCGCAATTCCGAGCAGCACCGTGGTCAAGGTCGCCGACCACAGCGTGCCGGCTGCTGCGGGAGCGCCGGCGGTCCGGCTGCCCTGCGCGAACCAGTGCACGAGCAGTCCCAGCGGGACGCCGAGGCTGACCGCCACCACCAGGCCCAGCCCTACCAGCGCGGGCACCGTCGCCCGGCCGAGCGCGTATCGCACCACGCCGCGACGAGCCCCCTGGCTGATCCGGGTGTAGTTCGCCCCTCCCCGAAGTCGGTACTCGCCGAACAGGACGATCACGCAGATCAACGTGGAGAACAGCGACAGCGCCGCGGCCCCGGCCGTACTGAAGCCCAGCTGGTACTGCGAGTAGATGTTGACCGACAGCGTCTGGAACTTCAGGGCCACGAACGCGTCGAATTCGACCAGCGTGTCGAGCAGGACCAGGAGCATCCCGCCCAACAGCGCGGCGCGAAGCTGAGGCAGGACCACGCGCGCGAACGTCCGCCATGCCCCGAGGCCCAGTGATCGGGCGGTCTCCTCGTGCGCGGGATCCATCACCCGCAGCGACGCAGCCACGAGCAGGAAGACGATCGGGTAATAGGAGAAAGTCACGATCCCGGCGGCGCCCCAGAACCCGGTGAGCGACGGGCTGAGAGTCGCCCACGCGTAGCTGGTGACGAACAGCGGCACGGCGAGCGGGGCGACCAGCAGGAGCGGCCAGATCCGCCGGCCCGGCAGGCGCGTCCGCTCAACCAGCCATGCCGTGGCCAAGCCGAGCACGCCGCTCGCCGGCGTCGCGAGCGCGGCCAACTCGATCGTGTGCAGGAACAGCGTCGGCGTGGCACTTGCGCTGAACGCCGTCTTGGCGGCGGACAGCCCTCCCTGAGCGGCCTGAACCACGGTGATCACGACCGGCAAGGCCGCCACCAGGGCGACCGCGCTGCCGATCAGCGGCAATCCGCTCGGGAGCCGAATCCCACGTTCGCGCCATGCGCCGACCGTCGGTTGCACGTGTATGGCCTGCACGGTGTCGCTCACAGATCGTACGACGCCGATCGTCGCCCGGATCTTCCTTTGCGGCAATGCCCTCGACCTGGGGCCGCGCGGGCTGATGCCGGGCGGCATTTCGTGCTCAGGCTGCTACGGTCTAACTAACTAGTCCGTACATCTTGTTGGCGTGAGGCTTTGGAGCCACATATTGCGCGTGCCGGTGCCCTGACCATGCGCCGCGGCATCGCCACGGTGTGCCTGAGCGGCACCCTGGAGCAGAAGCTGGCCGCGGCGGCTCACGCCGGCTTCGACGGGGTGGAGATCTTCGAACCCGACCTGATCGGCTCTCACCTCACCCCGAGCGAAATCCGGATCCGCGCCGCCGAGCTCGGCCTGAGCATCGATCTGTACCAGCCGTTCCGCGACTTCGAGGGGGTCGGCGAGGCCCAGTTCGAGCGCAATCTGCGACGCGCCGAAGCAAAGTTCGACCTGATGGGCGAGCTCGGAGCGACGATGCTGCTCGTCTGCTCGAACGTGGCGGACGACGCCATCGACGACGACGGGCTGGCGGCCGAGCAGCTGCACGTGCTGGGCAGCCGGGCAGGCGAGCGCGGCATCCGGGTCGCCTACGAGGCGCTCGCCTGGGGCCGACGGGTGAACGAGTACGAACACGCCTGGCGGATCGTCCGGTCCGCCGATCACCCGGCCCTCGGGGTGTGCGTGGACAGCTTCCACATCCTCTCGCGGGGCTCGAGCCTCGACGCGATCGCCGAAATTCCGGCCGAGAAGCTGTTCTTCGTGCAGCTGGCCGACGCCCCGCACCTGGTCATGGACGTCCTGCAGTGGAGCCGGCACTACCGCTGCTTTTCCGGCCAGGGGGGCTTCGATCTGGCCGACTTCACCGCGCGCGTCCTCACCGCCGGCTACGCCGGGCCGCTCTCGCTCGAGGTATTCAACGACGTGTTCCGCCAGGCCGACCCGCACCGGATGGCTGTCGATGCGATGCGCTCGCTGCTGATCCTCGAGGAAGCAATCACGGCGCCGGGGCAGCGAGCGCTGCCCGCGCCCCCGCGGTTGAGCGGTTATGCGTTCGTCGAGCTCGCGGTCGAGCCGACGTCCGTCGGGGAGACCCAGGGCGTGCTGCACGCGATGGGGTTCACTCCGACCGCCCAGCACCGCACCAAGCCGGTGACCCTGTGGCGTCAGGGCGATGTCCGCGTGCTGCTCAACGCGGGTGCTCAGGTGGCGCCCGGGATCGCCGCCATCGCGGTAGAGAGCTCCGACCCGGATCGCTCGGCCCGGCGTGCCGAGGCCCTGCTCGCGCCGGTGCTGGAGCGTCAGCGCGGCCCTGGCGAGGCCGACCTGTCCGCGATCGCCGCACCCGATGGCACGTCGGTGTTCTTCTGCCGCAGCGACGAGCGTCTGGAGGCGGGCCGGTGGTTGGGGGATTTCGAATCCCTGGCCTCCACCGGTGATCCGCCGGTGCCGGCGCTCGAGCGCATCGACCACATCGCGCTGGCGCAGCCGTTCGACTACTTCGACGAGGCAGCGCTGTTCTATCGCTCGGTCCTGGGGCTCGAGCCGCTCGCGGCACTCGAGCTCGCGGCCCCGACCGGGCTCGTGCGAAGCCGCGCCGTCACGGCCGGTGACGGAAGCGTTCGGCTGGCGCTCAACGTCCCGGTATTGGCCCACGATTCCCGGCCGGGCGCGGGCCCTCAGCACGTGGCGTTTGCGTGCTCGGACATCTTCGGCGTGGCCGAGCGCATGCGCTCGCGTGGCTTGGTGCCCCTTGCCATTCCGGACAACTACTACGACGATCTTGCCGCCCGGAGTGAGCTGGAGGCGCGCCTGATCGCGGCCATGCGGGAGTTCCGCGTGCTTTACGAGCGCGACCCGACCGGCGAGTTCCTGCACTTCTACACGCCGACGGTCGGTGGGCGGCTCTGCTTCGAGGTCGTCGAGCGGCGTGGCGGCTACGACGGGTATGGAGCGGGCAACGCGCCCGTGCGCATGGCCGCGCAGCGCACTGAGCCACCCGCGGCCGCACATCTAAGGCAGGTGGGCGCGGCAAGATAGGGCGGCTGTCCGATGTGCGGGCCCCTGCCTTAGACCCAGACTGATGGGCGTACCCGACCAGGAGTTTGCCCAGATGCTCGCCCGTATCGCCGTACTCGCCGCGCTTACCCCCTGCCTCCTCGCGCCGGCGGCCTCCGCTGCCGCGCCCACCCCGACCACCTTCGGATACACCGCCGCTGAACAGACCTACACGGGCCCGCGGGCGTCACGAGCGTGCGGGTAACCGCGATCGGCGCGCCGGGCGGCGCCGGCGCTCCGGGACCGAACATCCCAGGAGTCGCGGGCGGACTCGGTGCCCAGGTCAGCAGCGGTTTGGCGGTCACGCCAGGTGAGGTCCTGTACGTTGAGATCGGTGGCCCGGGCGGAGACGGCAGTGCGAACGGCGGCGGACTTCCGGGTTTCAACGGCGGCGGGCTGGGCGGCCGCTCGTTCGGTGGCGACGGCTCGTTCGGCGGTGGCGGCGGAGGCGCGTCCGATGTGCGGCTCTGCTCGATCAGCGCGACGAGCTGCGCCGCCGCGGCGTCGTCCCTGGCCTCGCGGCTGCTCGTAGCCGGGGGCGGCGGGGGCGGCGGCGCCGACCAGCTGAATGACACGATCGGCGGGACCGGCGGCGACGCCGGTGAGCTCGGCGCGGCCGGCCAGGATACGAGCGGCGGCGGGGGCGGCGGCGCCACGCAGACCGCCGCCGGCACCGGCGGAGCCGGCGGTATGTGCGCCGTCGCGACGGCTTTCGGGATGAGCGGCACCGCCGGCGCCCTCGGCGGGGGCGGTCTCGGCGGATACGGCACCGCCGGTCAGGACGACGCCTGGGGCGGTGGTGGTGGCGGCGGCTACTACGGCGGTGGTGGCGGCGGGGACGGATGCGAAGCCGGCGCCGGTGGTGGTGGTGGTGGCTCCTCGTACGGTCCGGCCGCAGCGACCTTCGGCACGGCGACGCGCGGGGCCGATACGCCGTCGGTCACGATCACGCCGGCGTTTGCCATCGCCCAGGTGTCGCCCGCGTCGCTCAGCTTCGGATCCCAGCCGCTCTACACATGGAGCCAGCCGCAGAATGTCACCGTGACGAACACGGGCACCGAGCCGCTGACGGTCACCGGGTTCACGTTCGCCGGCGCGAGCGCCAACGACTTCTCGCTGGCCTCGTGGGGCTGCGGGGGCAGTGTGGCCCCCGGCTCGTCGTGCCAGCTCGGCATCCGCTTCGCCCCGGCCGGACCCGGCTCGCGGGTGGCCACCCTGACCGTTCTCAGCGACGACCCGGCCGGCCCCGCCAGCGTGCCGCTGACCGGTACCGGCACACAGTCCTCGCCCGCGATGCCCGTGTCACCGGCCACGCCCGGTTCGAGCTCCGCACCGAAGCGGTTCGGCACGGTGAAGCTGCTCAGCTGCCAGAAGGCTCACGCGCGATGCACCAAGCGACGCCTCAGCTCCAACGCGAAGTTCTCCATGGCGCCAACCGCGACACGCGGATCGCTGGTCCGGCGCGGGGTCGTCTGTGCCACCGGCCTGAGCAGCCACGGGACGCTGGTGCTGCGCGCCCGGCGGGCCCTGCCCGGCGGGGTGTACACGTTGACGCTGGTCCAGGGCGCTCACCGGACCACGATGCTGGTCAGTGTCGCGTAGTCAGGCCATCCGCACGGTGGCGGTCAGATCCCCGAGGTCCTCGCCGGCGTGAACCACGCGCTTGCCAACCAAGTGGTTGATCAGGTGCGCCCACGCGGGGGTCAGCCGGAGACCGCCACTCATCGTGCCGGTGTTGCCACTCATCTTGGTCTTCATCGCCGCCATCGTCGCAAGCACGATGCGCTTTCCGTTCACGATCGCGGTGAGCCTGCCCACGCCGCCCGTGTGCGAGAGCTCGTAGTCGCGGACGCGCAGCCGCTTGTTGCCGTTGCTGTACTGCAGGCCGCCCTTGGCCTTCATCGTCCCGTTCATGCTCGGGGTGGTGAGCTGGCCGCTGACCATCGGCATGGTCAGCGAGCCGTTGCCGACCTTGACCGGTCCAATCGGCGTCACGGTGATCCCGCGTGAACGCAGGAAGAGAGTGATCTGAGCCGACGGAGTGACCGTCGCGTGTCCTCCGGTCACGCGCTCGGTCTTGGCCTCGGCCGGCGCAGCGATGGCGAGTGCGCAAACGCCCACGGCCAGTGCGCATCCGGCCGCCTTCGACATGCGGGACATGTCAGCTCCTTGGACGGGTGGCGGGGCAACAGGTGCGGGGACGCCCCACGCGGGGCGTCTAGCCTACGTCGCGCCGAGCGGGCGCGGGGACATCTTTTCCAGGCCGAGCAGCTCCGCGCGGCTGCGAACGCCGGTCTTGTCGTAGATCGCCCCGAGTTGATCCTGAACCGTCCACGGCGAGATGACCAGCGTGGAGGCGATCGCCTTCACCGACTGGCCGCGGAGCACCAGCGCCGCGACCTCGCGCTCGCGACCGGTCAGACCCATCGCGCGCAGGGCGCCGTCGAGCACGGTGGCGGGCGGGGCGGGCTGCATGACGATCGCCACGTGGCCGTCGTCCAGCCTTGAGGCGTCGACCAGGAACCAGCCGCCGTCCACGGTGGGCATCCTGGACGGCGCGGCTCGGCCGCCGGGTCACGCCCGGAGGCCTCGAGGCCTACTTCGAGGCGCTGATCGAGCTCATCTGGCAGAGCGGTAGCCTGCCTCCCGAGCACGAGCTCCGCGACCTCGGAATCGCCCACGGCAGCCTGCCGGCCTGAACCATGGCTTGACTCGTCGACGCGCCCCGGCCGAGAATCGTCTCGACCGGGGCCATGACCGAATATCTGCTCTCCCAGCAGGAAGCACCCGCCTCGAGCGTGCGCGGTTGGGGCTCCTGGCCGAGCTCCACGACCCACTGACCGTGGTGCAGCTGGACTCGATCGGGGTTGGCCAAGGGTGGCGGTGCCTGGACGTCGGCGCGGGCGCCGGGGCGGTGACTCGGATGCTGGCTGAGCGCGTCGGGCGTGGCGGCTCGGTGCTGGCGATCGATCTGGACACCAGCCTGCTTGAGGAGCTGGCCGATGACCGCGTGGAGGTTCGCCGCCAGGATCTGCTCGCCGATCCGCTCCCGGCCGGCGGCTTTGACCTCGTGCACACGCGCTTGCTCCTCATGCATCTCCCGTCACGGGTGTTCGCGCTGCGCCGGCTGCCGATGCGGCCCGCCCGGGTGGATGGGTCGCCGCGATCGATCCGGACTTCACGACCGTGTCGGTGTCGCCGAGCAGTCCCGCGTGGGAGCGGACCTGGTCGGCGTTCTGGGACGTGCTGATCGCCGGTCGCTGGGATCCCGCATACGGGGGCCGCCTGTGCGGTGACCTGCGAGCCGCTGGATTGATCGACGTCCATGCCGACTACGTGGCGGCATCCAAACCCGGTGGCTCGCTTGCCGCACGGCTGCTTTCGCTGTCGATCGAACGGCTGCGTGAGCGGCCGATCGGGTTCGGCGTCGATGGCGAGGAGATCGACGACGCCCGGCGTGCGCTCGAGGATCCCGCGCGCACGTTCAGCTCCCAGACGACCTGCGTGGCGCGCGGCCGGCGCCCCAGCGCTTAGCGGGGCGGGATCGCGATCCCGGTGCGGTAGGCGTAGTTGACCGCCTGCGTGCGATCGCGCAGGCCCGCCTTGGCGAACAGATGGTTGATGTGCGACTTGATCGTGGTCGGGCTGACCACCAGCCGCTCGGCGATCTCGGCATTGGTCAGCCCCTCCGCGATCAAGGCCAGGACCTCGGCTTCGCGCGGGGTGAGATCGTCCGGCAGCTCAGGCGTGCGGGGCGCGGTCGCATGCGCGCCGTCCCCGGCCAGCGCTGCGACAACGTGGCATTGCACGGCGGGGTCGAGTGCCGCGTCGCCCGCGGCCACCGTGAGGATCGCGGCGCGGATGTCCTGACTCGAGGCGTCCTTGGTCAGGTACCCGCGCGCGCCCGCCCGCAGGGCGCCGAGCACGCTCTCGTCGTCGGCGTACGTGGTGAGCGCGATCACCCGCACCTCAGGGTGGCTCGCGCGAAGCCGATTGGTCGCCTCGATCCCGTCCATCCGTGGCATGCGCAGATCCATCAGCACGACGTCGGGGCCGTGCTCGGCAGTGAGCATAAGGGCCTCCTCGCCGTCCGATGCGGTGGCCAGAAGCTCGATTCCGTCGAGCAGGCCGAGCAGCGTGGCCAGGCTCTCGCGGACCAGGCGCTGGTCGTCGGCCAGCAACACGCGGACCGGGTCGCCGTCGCTCATGGCTGACTCGCCGGTAGGCGCAGCTCCACGCGGAAGCCTTTGGTCGTTGGCGCGGCCAGCAACTCGCCTCCAAGCAGCTCGGCCCGCTCGCGCATGCCGGTCAGCCCATAGCCGCCGTTCGATGTCGACGCGACCGGTGGCGGGGGGCCGCCGATCGCATGGTCCTCGACGATGAGCACCGTGCTGTCGGGGCGGTAGTTCAGCTCCACCTCGACGCGTTCGGCGGTCGCATGGCGGCGAACGTTGGTGAGCGCTTCCTGCGCGGTCCGGTACACGGCCAGCCGCGCCTCGGGGGCGAGCTCGTGCGGTTCGCCGTGCACCTCGATGGCCACGGGCAGGCCACTCTGCTCGGCGAACGCATCCACGAGCGCGCCGATCCGTTCCGGGCCGGGGAGCTCATCCCCACGCGCGGTGGCGATGGCACGGCGCGCCTCGTCGAGTCCGCTGGCGGCGAGGTGGTGGGCCCGGTCGATGGCCTGCGTGACCTCCTCCTCGACTCCGCGGCTGCGCGCCAGCAGTCGCGTGGTCTCGAGCTGGAGCGCGAGCGCGGAGAGCGAGTGGGCGAGCACGTCGTGCATCTCGCGCGAGAGCCGGCCCCGCTCGGCGTCTGCCGCGGCTCGGGCCTCGGCCTCACGGGAGGCCTTGAGCTCGTCGCGCTGATCGGCCATGTATCGGAGCAGGCGCATGGCGAAGAACCACGGGACAATCCCGGACAGGAAGGTCAGCGCGCCGACGACCTGATCCTTGACCAGGTAGCCCGTCAAGAATGGAGTGAGCGCGGCCGCGAGCATCAGCCACGCGCTGCGACGATCTAGCTTCAGGGCGCCGACTATCGCGACGTAGTACGGCCCGATGACCCAGATCCCGTGCGGCTGGGCGGCTCCCAACGAGCCGGAGCCGATGATCACGCCGAGGAGAGCGAGGACCACCTGCCGGCGGGGGACGTCCTGTCGCTCTGGATGCGCGGCGATCGCGGCGGCAACCGTCCAAACGAACGCCGCCAGCACGATCGCATCGCGTCCGTGCAGACCCGGGCGTGGGTGGGTGGCGAACGTGGCGACGATCGCCGCCCCCAGTAGCACCACCCCAAAGCAGCGCCAGGCCACGGCCTCAAGCGGAGCCGTGCCGTCACCGTCCTCACCGCGGGTGATCCAGCTGCGTCGGAACCATCTAGCCAGGGCGCCCATGTCGTCGTACCAAACGATAAGCCGCGCTCGCGGGGTGTGTCATCGGCCGCCGGGTGGAGTGTTGCGGGTGCGCCCTCCACCCGGGGATGGACGTTCAAGTTCGACCTGCGCGCCGATGACGGACGGTCGGGCCGTACGTAGCTTGCCCCGCATGATCACGAACTCACTCGACGCAGCGGTGGCGCAGCGCCCGACGGCGGCGGCACGCGCCATTGCCCTTACCAAGATCTACGGAACCGGCGACGCGGCGGTCCGGGCACTCGACGGCGTAAGCCTCGAGCTCGAGCGCGGCCGCTTCACCGCGGTGATGGGACCATCGGGGTCCGGCAAGTCGACGCTCATGCACTGCATGGCGGGGCTCGACCGTCCTACCGCGGGCAGCGCGTTCATCGGCGAGCAGGAACTCGCCGGCCTCGACGACGGTGATCTCACCGATCTGCGACGAGACCGCGTCGGGTTCATCTTTCAGTCGTTCAACCTGGTCCCGATGTTGACCGCGAGCGAGAACATCACGCTGTCGGCCGATCTGGCCGGCCACCGCGTCGATCTCGCGTGGTTCGACGAGCTCGTAAGTCTGCTGGGAATCGCCGATCGCCTTGACCACCGTCCCAGCGAGCTGTCGGGTGGTCAGCAGCAGCGCGTGGCCTGCGCCCGGGCGCTGATCGGTCGGCCCGAGCTGATCTTCGCCGACGAGCCGACGGGCAACCTCGACTCGAACGCCTCGGCCGAGGTCCTGGGGTTCCTGCGCGATGCGGTGAACGCGCACGGGCAGTCGATCGTGATGGTCACCCACGACCCACTGGCGGCGGCCTACGCCGACCGAGTCGTGTTCCTGGCCGACGGCAGCGTCGTGGACGAGCTTCGCTCGCCATCCGCTGAGGCGGTGCTCGAGCGGATGAAGAAGCTGGGCAGCTGAGATGCGTCGAGTCACTTTGCGAGGGCTCATGGTCCGCAAGCTGCGCCTGGGGCTGACCGCGCTGGCCATCGTGATCGGGGTGACGTTCGTCACCGGGACGCTCGTGCTCGGCGACACGCTGAACCGCACGTTCGACAACGTCATCGGCACCGCCTACCAGCATGTGAGCTTCCAGATCCGCGGCAAGGCGGCGTTCAAGGAGAACTCTCCGGCGGCGGTCACGGGGACGGCCGACCGCAAGCCGGTCCCCGAGTCGATCGCCGCATCGGTGCGGCGCGTGTCGGGGGTTTCCTTCGTGTTCGGATCTGTCACCGGCTACGCCCAGTTCATGACGCGCGACGGAAACGCGATCGGCAACGGTGGCGGCTCGACCCTGGGGTTCTCGTTCGATCCCAATCCGCAGCTGTCGCCCTATCGCCTTGTCGCCGGCCGCGCCCCCACCACGGCCGACGACGTCGTGATGGACAAGGCGACCGCGACCAAGCACCATTTCGGAGTCGGGGACAGGGTCCTCATCAACCTGCCCAGCCGGCCGCAGGCGTTCACGATCAGCGGGCTGGTCACGTTCGGCTCCGCAGACAACCTCGCCGGTGTCACATTGGCCGGCTTCGACCTGCCGACGGCCCAGGCGCTGTTCAACGCCCGCGGGCAGTACGACACGATCAGCGTGCTGGCCGCCCGGGGGGTGGACGACGTCAAGCTGCAGCGTCAGATCGCTGGGCTCCTTCCAGCGGGGGTGGAGGTGGTGAGTGGTCAGACCGTGGCCAACGAGCTCTCGACCACGGTCAACCACCAGCTGTCGTTCCTGTCGACCGCCCTGCTGATCTTCGCGCTGATTTCGCTGCTCGTCGGCGGCTTCACGATTTTCAACACGTTCTCGATCACCGTCGGCCAGCGGACCCGCGAGCTCGCGCTCCTGCGCATCGTCGGGGCCAGCCGCCGCCAGGTGTTCGGATCGGTGCTCGGCGAGGCCGCGCTGACCGGGCTGGTCGCTTCGGTGATCGGACTGGGACTCGGCGTGCTCGCCGCGCTCGGCCTCAAGGCGCTGCTCGGGGCGTTCGGCATCGTATTGCCCTCGGCGCCTCTGGTGTTCGAGCTCCGCACGGTCGTCGTGGCAATCGCCGTCGGGGTTGGCGCGACCGTGCTGTCAGCGATCGTGCCCGCGCGTCGGGCGGTCCGAATCGCACCTGTCGCCGCGCTCGCTTCGCAAAGCGACGAGGTCACCGGCTCGGTCCGGCGGCGGACGGTGGTCGCTGGAACCATCGTTGGGCTGGTGGGTGTGGCCGCGGTGGCCGACGGGGTGGCCAGGCCGTCGCTCTCGCTGGTCGGCGTGGGCGCGCTGGCACTCGTCATCGCCAGGGGGCTGCTCGTGCCGCTCGTGACCCGACCGGTCTCGGGTGTCCTCGGACGACCGCTGGCCAGGCTGCTCGGCACTCCGGCACGGCTGGGTCGCGAGAATTCGATGCGCAACCCGAAGCGGACCGCGCAGACGGCTGCCGCGCTGATGATCGGCCTGTCCCTCGTTTCGACGATCGCGGTCCTCGGCGCATCGTTCAGCAAGTCGGCCAAGAACACCGTCGACAGCGCGGTGAGCGCCGATTACATCGTCAGCGGCAAGGGCGGCTTCAGCAAGTCAGCGATCGGTGCGGTTTCGCACCTGCCCGGTGTCAATACTGCGACGGTCGTATCCCAGGGACAGTTCGAGGTCAGGGGCTCGCTGTCCACGCTGGTGGCGGCGTCGACGCCCCACCTGTCCAAGACCGTCCGGCTTGACATCACCGCGGGCAGCGGGGCTCCCGCGATGGCGGCCGGCGAGTTACTGGTCGACACCAACACGTCCGACGCGGACCATCTGCACGTCGGATCGACCGTGCCCGTCAAGTTCGCCCAGACGGGCTCGAGCACGATGCGGGTCGGGGGGATCTTCAAGGCCAATCCGGTCCTCGGCAGCTACCTGACCGGCGAGAGCTTCTTTGTGAAGCACTTCGACAATCCGCTCCCGATCGCGGTTCTGCTGAGCGCGGGCCCAGATGCCCGCCGCCTCGGGCCGGCGCTGAACCGGGCGCTGGCGCCGTACGCCAACGTCGGCTTCAAGACTCGCGCCCAGTTCGAGGCCTCGGCGCAGGCCAGCGTCAACCAGCTGCTAGGCCTCGTCTACGTGTTGCTCGCGCTGGCCGTGGTGATCGCGCTGATCGGGATCGTCAACACGCTGATGCTCTCGGTGTTCGAGCGCACCCGTGAGATCGGGCTGCTCCGCGCGGTCGGGATGCGCCGTGCGCAGGTCAAGGCCATGATCCGCTCGGAGTCGGTGATCATCGCTCTGTTCGGCGCGGTGATCGGGGTGGTGATGGGCACTGCAGTGGGGCTCGCACTCGCCTCGGCCCTGCGCAATAGCGGCGTCACCACCGTGGCGGTGCCGGTGCCCAGCCTGATCGCGTTCTTGATCCTGTCGGCGATCCTTGGACTCATCGCCGCGGTCTGGCCCGCCCGCCGAGCCGCCGGGCTCGACGTGCTGTCCGCCATCGCCACCGAGTAGCCGGTAGGTGGCCTGCCATGCTGGCGCGAGGCGCGAGGCGCGAGGCGCGAGCCGCGAGGCACGGGGCGATCCTGCTGTCGCTGTTGGTCGCGCGGGCGCGCTTGGCGGAAAACTTCCCACTCGACGCTCCTCGCCGATCGAGTGGGCGGATCGGCGTACCAAGAGCCGACAGAACTACCGTTCGGCGCGGGACGGGTGCCGAGCGGGCGGTTTGTCGGATCCGACCCCACTCCTGATGACACCGCCGCGCGGCCGGCCAGGCTCGTAAGCCAGCCCAGTCGTCGAATCAACCATCTAGGCTCCGCGTCGTGCAGTCCGGGGCGGTGCACCATGAATCGGTCGCGCTGGGGCGCCTTGACCAAACCGAGCGCGCGCCGCACCCGCTGCTCGCCGGCGTCGTGCGCCGGTACTGCGGCTATGACCACGACTGCGCCGGGACGACCCGCCGGCGTGAGGTGGCCCAGGACGAGGTCACGATCATCCTGTCGCTGGGTCCGCTGCTGCGGGTTGGCGGCCCCGATCATCCAGCGGATCGCTACGGCTCGTTCGTGGCGGCGCTGACCGACACGTTTGCGATCACCGAGCATGAGGGGCCGCTGCGCGGCATCGAGGTGAACCTCTCGCCGCTCGGCGCCCACATGCTGTTCGGCGTGGCCATGCACGAGCTGTCTTCGAAGCTCGTGCTGCCGCTGGACGACGTGCTCGGGGCCGAGGGAGGCGAGCTGGTCGAGCGGCTCGCTTGCGAGCCCGGGTGGGCGGGTCGGTTTGCCGTTTTGGACACGTTCATTCATGGCCGGGTGGAGCGGGCGCGCCGTCCCTCTCCCGACGTGGATTGGGCGTGGCACAGGCTGCGCGCCACCGGCGGCCTGCTGCCGGTGGGCGAGCTCGCCCGCGAGCTCGGCTGCAGCCGCCGCCATCTGATCGAAAGGTTTCGCGAGCAAATTGGGCCGGCGCCCAAGACCGCGGCGCGCTTGGTCCGCTTCCAGCGCACCGTGCGGCTGCTCGAGCGCCACGACGGCGGCCGGTTCGCGGAGATCGCTCAGCGCTGTGGCTACTACGACCAGGCCCACATGAACCGCGAGTTCCGGGAGCTGGCCGGCACCGCGCCGGGGGAGTTCGTCGCGCGGCTGCTGCCAGATGGCCTCGGCGTGGCGGCCGACTGAACTGCCCTGCGCCGCGCGCGGGTCAAATCCGTCCAAGACCGGCGGCGGCGGGCGGCGGTACGGTGCCTCGCATGCCACGCGACATCTATCCATCAATGCGCTACCGCGAGGCCCGCGCCGCGATCGACTGGCTGGAGCGGGCGTTCGGCTTCAAGACCCACGCCGCCCACGAGAACCCGGACGGCACCATTGCCCACGCCGAGCTTCGCTACGGCGACGGTTTGGTGATGCTCGGCGCCTGGCGCGGGGAGGACGACCACCGCCGTCCCGGCCAGGGCTGGGCATACGTTGCCGTCGACGACCTTGACGCTCATCTGAGCCAGGCCCGCGCGGCCGGCGCCGAGATCGTCGACGGCCCTCAACACGGGGAATACGGATCGTTCTACGGCGCCCGCGACCCGGAGGGCAACCTGTGGAGCTTCGGCACTTACCGGCCGGCACTGTGAGAACAGCCGCCTGACACAGCGCGAGTAATCCGCCAGTCGACCCGTCTCGCTCCGCGAGTGGCTGATCACTCGCGTTATCCGCGAGCGAATCCGCATTTCGCCGCGGGTGCGGTGCCGAGTGGCGGAAACTCGCGGCACCGCGAGCGAGGGTCTACTTGACCGTCGGTCAACAACCTGGTAGCTTGCTGACCCATGGTCAACAACGACTCCACGGTAGTGCTCTTCTACGGGACCCCTGCAGTGGCCAGTGCCCTCGTTGGGGGCGTGGCGTGGTGGTCGAAGCCCGGTCGCACCGCCCTCCGCGCCGGCGGCGCCGCCGCGATGTCGATCGTCCGGGCGGCCGTACGGAGGTGGATCCCCGCGGCGCTGGTGATGTCGATCAGCGTCGCGCTTGGTGCGCTGGCTTACGCCGGCCACGCCCCGGAGGTGGGCGGCGGCCAGGCGGTCCACGGCGCGGTGATTGCGCTGCTGGCCAGCGCACCTGCGCTGAGCGTTTACTGGGCGCTGGGCCGTGTCGTGCGGCAGGTGGCGATGCTGATCGTGGTGTGGGTGGCCAGCCTCATGCCGCTCTACTTCTACGCGTTCATCGCGCTCACCTTCGCTCTCTCCTACACGCAGTGCGGTCCGGGGAATTCCGGCTGTCTCTTCGAGTAATCCGGGCAGTCTGTACCCTGAGGCCGTGAGCGAAGAAAGGGCGGCCGCCCGGGCGCGTTGAGCGCC
Organism: uncultured Solirubrobacterales bacterium; assembly: GCA_963834675.1. Lineage (GTDB taxonomy): Bacteria > Actinomycetota > Thermoleophilia > Solirubrobacterales > Solirubrobacteraceae > Palsa-465. Next base: position 443,281 of record CAWICS010000001.1, on the reverse strand, counting down.
CACAAGTCGGGCCGGAGGGACATCCGGCGCGAGCGTCGGAGTCGGGGGCACGGCTGCTGGGACCATCTGGCCGTCGTCCCTCTGTGGGTCGCATTCCAAGCCAACCTGGGGACCCTGCTGCGGACGTGCGACGGTGGGTGCGTGCATCGCCGTCCCCGATACCGAGCACTATCGGCAGGCGCTGCGGCAGGGCGACACCCTGGGTCCTCGGCGCCGGCCGTGCGTGCACTGGATCCGCACAAGTAAAGACCGCTGGATCGCCGAGCAGCGCGCCAGGGGTTGCGTGATCCTCGCCGTGGAACTCGCCGAAGGAGCGGTTGCGCTGCCAGGCCTCGAGCCGGCGAGGCAGCGAACCGTGATCCTCCTCGGGCACGAGTGGCACGGCATCCCGGAAGAGCACGTCGAAGCGGCCGATGGCTGCGTCGAGATCCCGATGATCGGGCAGGGGTTTCGGGCGTTTGCCCAGGCGTCGGGCGCCGCGCCACTGCGCAAAGTGGCTAACCTGGCCCCGCCCACATGGCCGAGTACAGATAAGCGTGTGGGAGATGCATATGTGTGCTCGTCCGGCGCTGAGCCGGCGGCTCGACACGTTAGGCAGCGCCGGAGATAGGCGACCGCGACGAAACACGCACTGGTCGCTAGCTTCGGTTGGATGCCAGCCGTTCTGCCCGAGCGAATCGACGGTACCGACGGGCTGATCCTCCGCCGCTGGCTCCCTGACGACGCCGAGGCGCTGGGAAGCGCGATCGCCGAGAGCGCCGACCACCTGCGCCCGTGGATGGCCTGGATCGCTGAGGAGCCGCTGCCCATCGAGCGCCGGCGGGCGAGGATCGCCGAGTGGGAGCGGGGGTGGTCCGAAGGCGGCGATGTGATCCTCGGCGTGTTCGTCGATGGTCGCGTGGCCGGCGGCTGTGGATTGCATCACCGGATTGGCGTCGGCGGCCTCGAGATCGGCTACTGGATCCACCCGGCGTTCCTTTGCCGGGGCCTGGCAACCCGGGCCGCCCGGATGCTGACCGACGCGGCGTTCGCGCTCCCTGGGATCACGGCTGTCGAGATCCACCACGACAAGGCCAACCAGGCCAGTGCCGGCGTGCCGCGCAAGCTCGGCTTCGAGTGGCTGGGTGAGTCACCCGATGCCCCCGAGGCGCCCGGCGATCTTGGGATCGAGTGGCGCTGGCGCATCGAGAAGGGCGCGTGGCCCAAGCGGCCCTGAACGGCCCGGCGCCCGCCGCGACAGGCGAAATCGCGGCGGGCGATCGGGGGGCGGTCCGCTACGGCAGCGGGTTCTTCCCGCGATGCTCGACGGTGACCGTGCCCGAGCTCTCGGGGTGGGCGCTGCCCGGTGCGTAGTCGTAGACCACGCCGGTCGCGAAGTTCATGACGAACACGTCGACCAGGGCGTGCTTCTTGGGGTCGAGCCAGGCCACGTAGAGCTCGTGGTTGCCGATCGGCATCGCCACGTAGTCCTCGGCGGGGAACTTCGTGCCGACGAAGGGTCCCTTGATCGGGACTCCCTGCACGGTCGAGCTCTTGTAGGTCTGGCGGAAGGTGTTGCCTGTGTTGCGCCCGAGGCTGTAATCGGTGTCGATCACGTAGCCCTTCAGGTTGAAGCGCTTGACACTCGGGCCGGCCTTGGCGCTCTGCGCGCCGACCGCGTGGCTGGCGCCGGCCGACGCGGCGGCGCTGGTCATCGCGGCGTAGACGCCGATCGACGCCCCGGCGAGCAGCACAGCAGACACCGACCGCACTCGCATGGTGTGACGCATGCATCCTCTCCTCTCTGGACGATGAGGCGGCGATCCTACGGCCGGCCCGCGGGCCAGGATCGGGTGCTCGGGCGATTTCTGCGCTCAGGATCAAGAAACCTAACGCTGCCGTTTACGCTACGTCCCATGTGTCGAAACATCCGAACCCTCTACAACTTCGATCCCCCCGCCAGCGAGGAGGAGATCAGAGCCGCCGCTCTGCAGTACGTGCGCAAGATCAGCGGATTCAACAAGCCCTCGCAAGCCAACGAGGAGGCGTTCGCCCGTGCGGTCGACGCGGTGGCCCACGCCTCCTTCCATCTGCTGTCCGATCTCCAAACCGCGGCACCGGCGAAGAACCGCGAGGCCGAGGCCGCCAAGGCCCGCGCCCGGGCCGCTCAGCGGTTCGCGGCCTGAGCCGCCTGAGCCGCCTCAGCCGCCTGAGCGGCCTGAGCGAACATCGCTCGGGTCACCCCGGCGATCTCGATCAACGCGCCGCGGGCGTTCCGGCTCACCCCCGCGCCGGCGATGAACGCGTGGATGAAACCCGGGAAGCGGCGGAGCATCACCGGGGTGCCGGCCCGTTTCAGGGCGTCCGCGTACTCCTCGCCCTCGTCGCGGAGCGGATCGAAGGCGGCGGTGACGACGTAGGCGGGGGCGAGACCCGAGAGATCCTCGGCGAGCAGTGGCGAGGCGCGCGGATCCCGAGCGTGGGTCCGTTCTGCGCCCAGGTAGTTGGTCTCGAACCAGTCCATCTCCGAGTTGGTGAGCAGGAAGCCCTCTCCGAACAGCTCGCGTGAGCGCCGCCGGCGGCTGAAGTCGGTGGCGGGATAGATCAGGAGCTGGAGCACCGGCGCCGGGCCGCCGTCGCGCGCGGCGAGCTGCGAGACCACGGCAGCCAGGTTCCCGCCGGCGCTGTCGCCGCCTACGCCCACACGCTGCGGATCGGCGCCGAGCGTGGCGGCGTTGGCAAACGCCCAGGCGAGCGCCGCGCGCGCGTCCTCCACCGCGGCCGGGAACGGATGCTCCGGGGCCAGCCGGTAGTCGACGGCCAGCACATGCGCGCCGGCGTGGTGGCAGAGGATGCGGCAGACGCCGTCATGCGTCTCGAGGTCTCCGTAGGTGAACCCGCCGCCGTGGTAGTAGACGAGCAGCGGATGAGGCGCGCCGGGCTCGTCCGGCGCATAATGGCGCGCGCCCAGGCCGCCCAGCTCGAGGTCTCGGACGGAGCCGACCGGGGTGGGCTTGCCCGCGTACACCGCAGACAGGCGACGACGCCGGCGCCGCGCCTCGGCCGGCGGCAGCGACTCGGGGGGCGGCTCGCGCCGGCGCGAGAGCATGGCCAGCGCGAGCTGCACTTCGGGCGCGAGCGTCTCGCCGTCGACCCGCACGGCCGCTCGTCCGGACAGGCGCACCTGCACCGATGGAGGTAGCGCGTCCAGTGCCTGCGCCGCCCACTGCTGGGCGCGGAGGCTCAGAGTGGAGGGCGAGAGGGCGCGCGGCACGCGGCGATGCTACCCGCGGATCGGCTGGTCACGCGGCAGCGGAAGCGGGGATGAGGCGGGCCAGCGCGGCCCGGACACAACCCGGCTGCTCAAACCACGGGAAGTGCCCGGCGCCGGGGACCACCTTCAGGAAGCCGTTCGGTGAGAGCTCGACGGTGGCCCGGGCGGCCTGGCCCCACGGCATCGGCGGGACGTTCTCCGGGTTGGCGAAGTAGGACCCCCAGACGATCCGCAACGACTCGAGCGCCTGTTCCGGCGTTCCCCGCCCGCTCATGGCCAGCTCGTCGAGGTCGCGGGCGCGCCGGCGCCGTGCCTTCGGCGTGCGCGCGACAATCTCGGCCTCGAAGCCGCCGATCCCGCCATCGCCGACCACCCCCACCGGATCGATGGCCAAGGAGCCGAGCACGCGATCGGGACGCCCGGCAGCAAGCCGCAACGCGAGCTGCCCGCCCCAGGAGTGGCCGATTACCAGCGCGCGGTCCCAGCCGAGCCCGTCGAGCACCGCGATCGCGTCGTCTACGGCCTGGGCGATCGTGAACGGGCCGTCGAGGGTGGAGGGCTCGAGGCCGCGCTGCTGGTAGGCGGCCACGCAGAAGCCGGGGCCGAGCTCGGCCGCGAGCTCGTCGAGGTACTCGAAGCTCAGGCCGGGGCCGCCGTGGAGGAGCAGGACGCGTGGCCCGGAGCCGCCCACCCAGCCGGCCAGCGAACCGGCAGGCGTCTCGACGGTGAACGTCTCGCGCCCGGTCACGCCGCCAGACTACGCGATGACTTGGCACGCAAGCGCGTATCTCGGTGGGTGGTGTTAGTTGTCGTGGCGCTGGTGGTCGTGAGCGGCGGCGTGCTCGCGGTGATCGGCTCGGCCGCCGACACACGCGGGGCGCGGGTGCTCCGGTTCACGATCGACAGCCGGTTCGCGCATCGCGCCCTCCCCGTGGTGGCGGTGGTGCCATCAGGAGGGGGGCGCCGCCCGCTGCTCGTCTTCCCCCACGGCAAGGGCGGGGATCAGGACTCGGAGCTCGACGACGCGATGTTCGCCGCGCTGGCCGGGCTCGGTCCGCGCGCCCCGGATGTCGTCTTCCCGTATGGAGGCCCCGACTCCTACTGGCACGATCGTGCCGATGGTGCCTGGGGCAGCTACGTCCTGCGCGAGGTCATCGGGCAGGCGATCCGGCGCCTGCACGCCGACCCGCGCCGCGTGACGATCGGTGGCATCTCGATGGGCGGCTTCGGCGCGCTCAACCTGGCCCGCCTGGACCCGCACCGGTTCTGTGCCGTGGGCGGGCACTCCACCGCGGTGTGGGCGAGCGGGGGCGAGGCGGCGGCGGGCGCGTTCGACGACGCGGAGGACTTCTCGCGAAACGATGTGATCGGCGCGGCCCGCTCGCGTGATCCCTATCGCGGCACCGCGGTGTGGATCGACGTCGGAAGGGACGATCCATTTCGGGCGGCGGACGCGCGGTTGGCGTCGGAGCTCCGATACGACGGTCAGGCGGTGCAGTTCCACGTGTGGGTCGGAGGTCACGACTCGTCGTACTGGAACCGCCACTGGGGCAGCTACCTGCGGTTCCACGCCGGCGCGCTGGCGCAGTGCAGGGCTGGCCCGGCGGTATCGTTGCCCGGGTGAGCAGCCGCATCAATCACGTCAGCATCAACGCGCGCGACCTGCAGGAGTCGGTTGACTTCTGGGTCGAGCTGCTCGGCGCCGAGCCGATCCCGACGCCAAACTTCGGCCTGCCGGTTCAGTGGCTGGCGCTGGGGCGGACGCAGCTGCACCTGTTCGAGCGCGACCTGCAGCCGACAAGCCATCACCATCTGGGCATCACGGTGGATGACCTCGAGCCGGTGTACCGGGTGGCCGAGCGCAGGGGCGCGTTCGACGGACGCGCGTTCAACAACCACCTGGTCGAGCTGCCCGGCGACGTGGTCCAGCTGTATCTGCGCGACCCGGCCGGGAACCTGGTCGAGATCGACCAATACGGGCTCGATCGGTTGCCGGAGGACATTCGCGCACAGGTGAAGCCGCTCTGGGAGTTCAACCCCCAGAGCGACGAGCAGATGCAGGGCCGGCTGTTCGTGCCCGACTGAGTCGGGGGTCAGCTCTCCGGGTCCGCCTGGAGGGCCTCCATGGTCAGCGCCATGTAGTCGCCGGCGCTTCCGGGCGGAAACGCCCATCCGTCGGCCGGTGCCTTGATCGCGAGCACGGTCCCCGTATCGAGTTGCTCGGCGACGTCGGGGAAGCGCGTGGTCGAGACGAGCAGGTAACGGGCGGGCGCGTCGGAAGCGTTGCGGAGACGGTGCGCACCGCCGGGCCCGGCGGGAAACGCCACCATCGCTCCCTTCGCCACCTCCCGCGTCCCCTCCGGGGTGCGGAGCTCGAGCGCTCCGTCGAGCACGATCAGCAGCTCCTCGTTGCCGTGATGCATGTGATACGGCGCCGCCTGTCCGCCCGGATCGAGTTCATAAAGGGTGCAGCCCAGCTCCCGAGCGCCGGCGGCCGCGCCGACGCGGGTCCCGCGGGCGCCGCCGATATCGCGCTCCCATTCGGTGGTGTCGAAGACGTTGAGATCGTTTGGCATGGGCACAAGGATTGCATCGGCGCGCACTTCCGCTGGCGAGCACCCATGCGGTTGCTGTAGAAACGCGCTGCGGGAGCGCAGAGAGACCCGAGACCGAGAGGTTGGAGAGAGATGGCAGACCGAATCTTGACCACGCACGCCGGCAGCCTGCCCCGCCCCGACGAGCTGGCGGACATGATCTGGGCGCGGATGGACGGCGAGGCCGTCGATGAGGGCGAGCTGACGGCGAAGATCGAAGCCGCCGTGGAGGAAGTGGTTGCCAAGCAGCGCGAGGCCGGCATCGACGTGATCAGCGACGGCGAGATGAGCAAGACGGGGTTCAGCACATACGTCAACGACCGCTTCTCGGGGTTCGGAGGCCGATCGGAGTTCCAAGCCGACGATGTGGCGCCGTTCCCGAATCTGGCCATGCGGCTGTTCGCCACTCCGTCCATGGCCCACCTGATCTTCGCCAACTGCGTGGGACCGGTCGAGGTGGCCGACGAGGACGCGGTGCACCGAGACATCGCGCGCTTCAAGGAGGCCTTGGGAGATGCCGACCCGTCCGGCGCGTTCATGGGGGCGATCAGCCCAGGGCAGATCGCGTTCAACTATCCCGACCAGCACTACGGCTCGCACGAGAAGTACCTCGCGGCGTGCGGCGAGGCGCTGCGCCACGAGTATCAGGCGATCATCGATGCCGGGTTCAACCTCCAGATCGACTCGCCCGACATGGCGATGGCGGCCCACTCGCGCTCGGTCGGGTCCAGCGTCGGAGACTGGCATCGCCACCTCCCGCTGGCCGTCGACGCGCTCAACGCCGCACTCGACGGGATCCCGCCCGAGCGCGTACGACTGCACGTGTGCTGGGGCAACATCGCCAGCCCTCACCATTGCGACGTGCCGCTCGCCGACATCATCGACCAGGTGCTCAAGGTCAACGCCGGCACGGTCTACGTGGAGGGGGCCAACCCCCGCCACGCCCACGAATGGCGCGTGTTCCGGGACGTGGATCTTCCGGACGACAAGAAGGTGATCCTCGGCGTGATCGATGTCAAGACCAACTACATCGAGCATCCACGCGTGGTTGCCGATCGCCTGGTCCAGCTCGGCCAGATCGTCGGGAAGGAACGGCTCCTGGCCGGAACCGACTGCGGGTTCGACACATTCATCCGCTGGTCGCAGGTCGACCCCGACGTGGCCTGGCTGAAGCTGAAGTCGATGAGCGAGGGCGCGGAGATCGCTTCAGCCGAGCTCTGAACGCCCGCGGTTGTCTCCCGGCGCGCTGTCCCGGATACTGTCGGGGTGGGTCAGCAGGTCGCCGCCAGGACCTTCAGCCGCGAGGATCGCCAGCGCTACCGACGTAAGGTCCGGGCGTGTCTGGATGTGTTCGCCCGGATGCTCTCCGAGGCGCGCTTCAATCCGGAGCGCCGCTCGTTCGGGCTGGAGATCGAGCTCAACCTGACCACCGACGCCGGCGATCCGGCGCTGGCGAATGCCGCCGCGCTCGAGGCGATCGCCGACCCGAGCTTCCAGACCGAGCTTGGGCAGTTCAACGTCGAGATCAACGTCCCCCCGCGGCTGCTCGACGGTGCGGTGTTCTCCGAGCTCGAGCGGGACGCCCGGGCCAGCCTGAACGACGCCGAGGAGCGGTCCCGCACGACCGGCGCTCACATGATGATCATCGGGATCCTCCCCACGATCGGCCCTCAGCACCTGCGGGCCGAGGCGTTCAGCGCCAATCCCCGCTACGCACTGCTCAACGAGCAGGTCTTCGCCGCCCGGGGCGAGGACCTCGAGATCTCGATCGCGGGCGTGGAGCGGCTGTTCATCCACGCCGACACGATCGCCCCCGAGGCGGCCTGCACCAGCGTCCAGCTCCACCAGCAGGTCGAGCCCGAGGCGTTCGCTCGCTACTGGAACGCCGCCCAGGCGATCGCCGGGATCCAGGTCGCGGTGGCCGCGAACTCGCCGTTCTTCTGCGGCAAGGAGCTGTGGCGCGAGACCCGCATAGCGCTGTTCGAGCAGGCGACCGACACCCGTCCCGAGGAGCTCAAGGTCCAGGGCGTGCGCCCCCGAGTTTGGTTCGGCGAGCGGTGGATCACCTCGATCTTCGACCTGTTCGAGGAGAACGTCAGCTATTTCCCGTCGCTGTTGCCGGTGTGCGAGGACGAGGATCCGCTCGAGACGCTCGAGCGCGGCGACGTACCCAGGCTCGGCGAGCTCCGCCTGCACAACGGCACGATCTATCGCTGGAATCGCCCGATCTACGACGTCGTGCGCGACCAGCCGCATCTGCGCGTGGAGAACCGGGTCCTGCCGGCCGGACCGACCGTGGTCGACATCATGGCCAACGCCGCCTTCTACTACGGACTGCTGCGGACGCTGGCCGAGGAGGATCGGCCGGTGTGGTCGCAGATGTCGTTCTCGGCCGCCGAGGAGAACTTCCACGCCGGCGCCCGCGAGGGGATCGACGCCCGCGTGTATTGGCCGGGGCTGGGCGAGGTCCCCGCGGCCGAGTTGGTGCTCAGGCGGCTGCTCCCGCTCGCCCACGAGGGACTCAGGCATTGGGGGGTTGCCGCGGAGGACGCCGACCGGCTGCTCGGCATAATCGAGCGCCGGTGCGTGCTGCTGCGAAACGGTGCCTCCTGGCAGAGCCAGGTGTTCCACCGCCTGTACGAAGGCGGGCGCCTCGATCGGAGCGAGGCGTTGCGCGAGATGACCCGCCGCTACCGCGAGCACATGCATTCCAACCAGCCCGTCCACGACTGGCCGACGGACTGACGCCGGCGTGAGCGACGCATACCGGTCGGCCGGCGTCGACTACGAGACCCTCGACGCCGGAAAGCGCAGCGCGCTCAGCGAGGCCCTTGCCACCTCGGGGCTCCTGAGCGCCGCCGGCGGACGGGCGCTCGACGAGTCGCGCGGCGAGCCGGCGTTCGTGTTCGAGGCGGGCGGTCGGCTGATGGCCTTCGTCGTGGAAGGTCTCGGGACCAAGTCGATCATCGCCCGCCAGGTGGAGGAGCAGCTCGGCCTGGGTCGGTTCGGGAACGTCGCCTACGACACGGTGGCGGCGATCGTCAACGACCTGTGCTGCGTGGGCGCGCTGCCGCTGGTCGTCAACGCGTATTTCGCGACCGGTGCCTCGGAGTGGTATTCACAGCGGGAGCGCCACGAGGACCTGCTCGCCGGCTGGCGGGAGGCGTGCGTGGACGCCGGAGCGACCTGGGGCGGCGGCGAGTCGCCCTCGCTGCCGGGTCTCGTCGAGGCACAGGACATCGAGCTCGCGGGCAGCGCCGTCGGGCTCGTCCCCGCGGGGAGGGACGCGATCCTTGGCGCCGGGCTGGGGCCGGGTGACGAGATCGTGCTGGTGGGCTCGAGCGGCCTGCACGCCAACGGCTCCTCGCTGGCGCGGGCGGTGGCCTCGCGGCTGAGCGGCGGGTACGGAACGACGCTGCCGAGCGGTCGCTCGTTCGGCGAGGCCCTGCTCGATCGCAGCGTGCTCTACGCGCGGCTCGTGCGGGCGCTGGTCTCGGGGTCGATCGGCGTCCACTACCTAAGCCACATCACCGGCCACGGGCTGCTCAAGCTGATGCGTCCGCGTCGCGAGCTGACCTACCGGATGTCCTGGCTTCCCGAGGTGCCCGAGGTGCTGTCGTTCCTGGTCGAGCACGCCGACATGACCCCGGCCGCCGCCTACACCACGTTCAACATGGGCTGTGGGTTTGCCGTCTACTGCGCGGCCGGCGCGGGGGAGGAGGTGGTTCGCCTGGCCACCGAGCTCGGGCTCTCGGCCGGCGTCGCCGGGGTCGTGGAGGAAGGACCTCGGCGGGTCGTGCTCGAGCCGGTCGACGTTGTTTACGAGTCGGGCCAGATGGATCTCACGCCACGCGGGTAACGGGGACCAAACGGACGAGAGGAAGGACGATGGCTAAATCCAGGCAGAGCGTGCGCGTGCGCGTGTCGCAGGCGGCAGGCCGTCGGCGCAAGAAGCCGGCGAACCCCGCTCAGCGCGCATTCGACGATGTCAAACAGCTGGTGTCGGACACGGGCGACCGGTTCTTCAGCCGCTCCGGCAAGCGCAAACCCGCGACCAAGCAAGCTTCGGCCAAGAAGACCGCGGCCAGTCGCAAGCGAAGCGGTCAGCAGCGCCAGGCGGCGGCGAAGAGAGGCGCGGTCAATCGCATTCAGGAGCGGCGGGCGACGCCCAAGCAGGGCGGCCACACCCGGGCCAAGTCACGCTGACAGCGCCGCGTGCGGCGAGGCTGCCGCGCACGCCACCGCGCCGAGGAGCTCGGCGCGACCTTGCAGGCTGGTCGGGATGACCTCGGTGTCGAGAGCAGGGCCCGGCTGGGCGAGATGGCGCACCGAGTCGCGCACGCCGCCCGTGAAGTGCTCCCCGGTCGAGGCGAGGTCGCCGCCGAGGATCACCGCCTCCGGGTTCAGCGTGTTGCACAGGTTGGCGATGACCACCCCAACGGTGCGGCCCGACTCGGCCAGGACCTTGGTGGCGACCGGGTGCTCCATGTCTGCGGCGTCGAGAGGATCGAGGCCGAGCGGCTCAAGCTGGCGGCGGACCACGTCGATCGAGACGGTGGCCTCGAGGCAGCCCCGGTTGCCGCACCGGCACCAGGCGCCGGTGGGATCGATCTGGGTGTGGCCGATCTCGCCGGCCATCCCCTGAGATCCGCGGTAAAGCCGGCCGTTCAGCACCAGCGCGGCGCCGATCCCGTTCGAGGCCTTGACGTAGATGAAGTCGTTCATCTCGCGCGCCGCGCCATAGGTCATCTCGCCCAGGGCGCCGAAGGCGGCATCGTTGCCCAGGGTGCAGCGCAGGCCGGTGCGGCGGCGCAGCTCCTCGCTCGGGTCGAGGTCGACCCAGCTGGCCAGGATGGTCGGCGACCCGACCCGCCCGGTGCGGCTGTTGAGCGGTGCCGGGATGCCTGCGGCCGCGGCGCGGATGTCGCCGAGCCCGGCGCCGGCTCGCTCAAGGACGACTTCGAGCAGCTCGCCGACCTGCTCGAGCGCGGCGTCGGCCTGACGGTCCACGTCCAGCTGACTGCTCTCCTCCGCCAGGATCTGGCCTTCGCCGGTGGCCACCGCGACGCGGATGTGGCGGTGGCCGAAGTCAAATGCCGCCACCAGCCCATCCGGCTTGCGCAGTGACAGTCGCGTGGCAGGCCGGCCGCTGCCCGAGCCGGCCCCGCCACCCCGCGCGGGTGACTCGGCGATCACGCCGTCGCGGAGGAGCTCGCCGACCAACGCGGTGGTGGTGCTGCGCGGGAGACCGATCGTGCGCGACAGCTCCGAACGGCTGATCGGACCCGCATCGCGGATCAGGCCGACCAGCTGGGAGCGGAGCAGCGTGTGCACGCTCGCCAGCGGCGCGGCGTTTACGACTCGAGCGTTGCCTGGCCCTCCCACGAGTGCAGTCTAACCCGAGCGGGCCTCTTTAGGCCAGATCCCGGCCGAACCACCCTCCGATGTCGTTTCGGAGTGGCGCGATCGGCCACGCGAAGGCATAACTGCCCGCCACTCATGAACACGAGAGGTGATTCGCGTGTTTCTCGCGGCGAAAAGGTTAAAAGAACGTTTCGTCGAGGCTTGGACGAATTCGGCGCCTGAATGGCGAATGTTGACGTTTGTTTATCCAGCCTTGACAGAACGACCGGGATCCAAGAAATTCCCCGCCGTGGACCTTGGGAGGAGTGAGAATGCGCGGGCTGCTGTCCGCGGGCGGGTCGGCGCGCTCGGCTCGTTGCGTGAGCTGAACCGCCTCAAGGTGCTTGAGGCGGTGCGCGAACGCGGCACGGTAACTCGCGCTCAAATCGCGCAAGTAACTGGTCTGGCGCGATCGACCGTGTCGACTCTGGTGGCTGAGCTGCAGCGGGCCGGACTCGTGGTCGAGCGCGAGGACGTCCAGCCTGAGAGCGCTGCGTCCGGCGGCCGGCCCCCGTTGCTGCTCTCGCTCGACCCGGGCGCCGGGGCGGTGATCGGTATCCAGTTCGGGCATGAGTTTGTTCGGGTCGCGATCGCTGACCTGTCGCTGACGATCCTGGCTGAGGGCGCCGTGGAGACGGACGTGGACCACGACGCGCACCTGGGCTTGGATTCGGCAGCAGAGCTCGTCACCAGCCTGATCGGCGAGGCCGGCGTGGACCGGGAGCGCCTTATCGGCGCCGGCGTCGCAATCTCCGGACCCGTGGACCGGTCCACCGGGCGGGTGGTGGCGGAGACGATTCTCCCCGGATGGGTGGAGATCGAGACCGCGCGCTGGTTGAGCGAGCGGCTGCAGGTCAGAGTCGAGGTCGACAACGACGCGAACCTGGGTGCGCTCGCCGAATCGGTGCTCGGCGCCGGTCGGGGCGCCAGCGAGATGGCCTACGTGATGCTCTCGTCGGGTATCGGCGGCGGCCTGATTCTCGAGGGACGCCTCTACCGGGGCGCGCGCGGGATGGCGGGCGAGATCGGCCACGTCTCGGTGGACGATGCCGGACACATGTGCCGGTGCGGCAACCGGGGATGTCTGGAGACGGTGGTGGGCGCCGCGGCGCTCACCGAACTGCTGCGCCGCTCGCACGGGGCCGAGATCACGATCGAGGAGATGATCGCCCGGGCTCGGCATGGCGACCCCGGGTGCCGGCGGGTGGTGGCCGATGCCGGCGAGGTCGTGGGACGGGTCGCAGCGGCGCTGTGCAACCAGTTCAATCCGGAGCGGTTCGTGGTGGGCGGAGAGCTCGCCCTGGCCGGTGATCTCCTCCTCGACCCGATGCGCGAATCCATTCGCCGCTACGCAATCCCGGCCGTAGCCGAAGGACTCACGGTCGTGGCCGGAGCGCTTGGCGACCGCGCGGAACTGATGGGCGCGCTTGCGCTGGTCGTGGGGCAGTCCGAGCAAGTCTTGTCGGACCGTGTCGTGGCGGCCGCGGGGAGGTGAGCCACACGCAACAACATCCCACGACGACGTAAGCAGCAACCGTAAGAGAGAAGTAAAACAATGAGAGGAGTAGTCATGAATTACAAGCTCCGGGCAGTGCTCGGGGTGGGGCTGGCAGCGGTGATCGCCGCTGGCTGCGGCTCGTCGAGCAGCAGCAGCACCAGCAGCGCCAGCAGCGGCGCCAGCGGCTCCGGCGGGTCATCGTCATCGACCACCGCATCCAGCTCAAGCGGATCCGGCGGCGCGGGTAAGGTCGCCGTCCTCCTGCCCGACACGCAGTCGTCGGTGCGCTGGGAGCAGTTCGACCGGCCCTACCTCGACAAGGCGTTGACCGCCGCGGGCATCGCGCACACGATCGTCAATGCCCAGGGGGATCCCACCACCCAGAAGACGCAGGCCGAGCAGGCGATCACCAATGGTGCGAAGGTGCTCTTGCTCGTCGACCTCGACCCTGGTAGCGGCGCGGCGATCATCGCCTCCGCACATGCCAAGGGCGTAAAGGTCATCGACTACGACCGCCTCACGTTGGGCGGCGGGGCCGACTTCTACGTCTCGTTCGACAACACCCGCGTGGGTCAGCTCCAGGGTCAGGGCCTCGTCAAGTGCATCCAGCAGCAGCACCTGACCAAGCCGGTCGTCGCCGAGCTCAACGGAGATCCCGGCGACAACAACGCCACGCTGTTCGCAAATGGCTACAACTCGGTCCTGAAGCCCATGTACACGTCGGGGACGTTCGTCAAGGGCCCGAATCAGTCTGTTCCAAAGTGGGACAACCAGCAGGCGCTGACCATCTTTGAGCAGATGCTCTCGCAGACGGGCAATAAGATCAACGCCGTGCTGGCCGCCAACGATGGCCTCGCCAACTCGGTTATCTCGGCCGAGACCGCCCGCAAGCTGAAGTACGTCCCGGTCACGGGCCAGGACGCGACGGCCGCGGGAATCGATCACATCCTCGCCGGTCAGCAGTGCATGACCGTCTACAAGGCGGTCAAGCTCGAGGCGGCCGCCGCGGCGAAGGCTGCGATTGCGCTGGATAAGGGTCAGACTCCGGCCAGCAATGCAACGGTCGACAACGGGCCGGGTCACAAGACGCCGGCCATGCTCGAAACGCCCGTCGCGGTGACGGCGTCGAACATCAAGGACACGGTCATCAAGGACGGGTTCCTGACTCGCAGCCAGATCTGCGGGGGGACCTTCGCCCAGGATTGCACCAAAAACGGAATCTGACATGCCAATAGCGACGGCGGGGCGCCTCGGCGCCCCGCCGCTTCGCGTCCAGCCACGCCAGGAGGGAACGGGAGAGTGAGCGAGCACCTGCTCGAGGTCAGAGGAGCTTTCAAGCATTTCGGCGCCGTGCAAGCGCTGGTCGGAGCGAGCCTGCACGTCGACGCCGGCACGGTGATGGCCCTGGTCGGCGACAACGGCGCGGGCAAGACGGTCATGACCAAGTCGATCGCCGGCATCTACGTCCTGGACCGGGGCGAGATCCTGTGGGAGGGGAAGCCGGTCACCATCTCGGGGCCCAAGGACGCGGCCCGGCTCGGGATCGAGGTCGTCTACCAGGATCTCGCGCTGTGCGACAACCTCGACGTCGTCGAGAACATGTACCTCGGCCGGGAGACGCTCTCGACCGTGCGCCGGCTCGATGAGGCGAAGATGGAGGCCGAGACCCGGCGCGTCCTACGCGACCTCTCGGTGACCACGCTGCAGTCGGTCCGCCTGCCGGTGGCGTCGATGTCCGGGGGGCAGCGGCAGTCGATCGCCGTGGCCAAGGCGGTGCTGTGGAACAGCAAGGTCGTCGTCCTCGACGAGCCAACTGCCGCCCTCGGCGTTGCGCAGACGCGGCAGGTCCTCGACCTGGTCAGGCGCTTGGCCGGGCAGGGGCTGGGCGTCATCCTGATCTCGCACAACATGAGCGACGTGATGGAGGCCGCCGACTACATCACGGTCCTGCGGCTGGGGCAGACGGTGGCGGAATTCACGAAGACCGAGACATCCCAGCGCGAGATCGTGGAGGCGATCACCGCCGGACAGCTTTCCTACGTGCCCGGGATGGAGGAGGAGGCAGCGGTATGAGCACTTCGGCGCCCGCACCTGCATCGCCGCCCGAGACGGCCCCCGCGGTCGAGCAGGAGCACCGGATCTCGATCGGACAGTTCGCGCGCGAGCGCGCGCGCTCCATGCGCGAAGGCGAACTTGGGTCGCTGCCGATCGTGATCGGGATCATCGTGATCGCGATCTACTTCCAGTCGCGGAACTCGAACTTCCTCACCGCGACCAACTTCGTGAGCCTGATCGCGCAGATGTCCGGCGTGATGATCATCGGCACGGGAATCGTGTTCGTGTTGCTGCTCGGCGAGATCGATCTGTCGGTCGGCTACGTCAGCGGCATGGGCGGGGTGGTAGCCGCCCTCCTCCTGGAGCCCGGAAAGGGCATTCCGACGTCTGTCGCGGTTGTGCTGGCGCTCGGCGCCGGAGTGGCGATCGGGCTGATCCAGGGGTTCTTCGTGGCAAAGCTCGGCGTGCCCTCGTTCGTGGTCACGCTGGCGGGCCTGCTCGGCTGGAACGGGGTCGTGCTGCAGATCATCGGAAGTTCCGGCACGATCGTGATCCAGAGCAGCTTCATCAACGGCATCGCCAACCAGTACATGGCGAGCTGGCTGGCCTGGGTCGTCGCGGTGGCCTCGGTCGTCGCCTACGCCTGGCAGCAGCTGGCCAATTTCTATCGCCGCCGACAGGCCAAGCTGCCCACCGACCCCTACCTGTTCCTGATCGGACGGATCGTCGTGATCGCCGTCGCGGCGATTCTGGTGGTGATAGTCGCCAACTCGGATCGCGGGCTGCCCTACGTGACCCTGATCATGCTCGGCTCCTATGTTGTTTGGACGTTCGTGGCCAATCGGACGCGCTTCGGGCGTCACGTCTACGGCGTCGGCGGCAACGCGGAGGCGGCGCGGCGCGCCGGCATCAACGTCGCCGGGATCCGCCTTGCCGTGTTCGCCATCTCGGGCTTTATGGCCGCGCTCGGCGGCATCGTCCTCGCCTCCCGTCTCAGCTCGGTCGACACCTCGACCGGCGGCGGGACCATCCTTCTCTATTCGATCGCCGCCGCCGTCATCGGCGGAACGAGCCTGTTCGGCGGCCGCGGCACGATTAGGAGTGCCTTTCTTGGCGCGATCGTGATCACCATGATCGACAACGGCCTCGGTCTGCTCAACGTGAGCGCCGGGACGAAGTACATCGTCACTGCACTGGTCCTCCTGGCTGCTGTCACCCTCGATTCCCTCGCGCGGCGCGGGCGGGAGGCGACAGGGCGAGCGTAAGCTCTTGGGGCGCCTCAGCGAGAGCTGGGGCGCCTACGCTACGCCAGTGGCAGCTCGGCCCAGACGGTCTTGCCGTCCGACCGGTACTCGACGCCCCATGCCCGCGCGACCGCCGAGATCAGGCGCAGCCCCCGCCCGGATAAGGCCCCGGGCTTCCCGTTGCGCATGATCGGCTGCCCGGAACTCCGGTCCTGAACCGAGATCCGGACGGTCGAGCCGTCGCAGCGCACCGCCACCGAGAATGGGGTGCCGGCGTGCATCACGGCGTTCGTGGCCAGCTCGCTGAGCACGAGCTGAGCGTCGTGGGCGTCGACCCGATTGCCGTAGGCGCGGCGCGTGAGCAGCTCGACCAGGAACCGCCGGGCGGCGAACGGGGCTTCCGGGCCGGTCCCGAAGCGGGCCCTGGCCTCGTCGACCACCGCCGTGTGGAGCCGGCAGACCTCGTGCAGCGCGTCGGCGTGGTCCTCGCCGGCGACCGAGTGGACGTGGTAGGCGCAGAACAGCGAGAACGTGAGCTCGGTGGCGAGGTCGTTCCAGAGTTTCTCGAGCTCGATCGCGCCAAGCACGTGACCGGCGTCCCACAGCAGGGCGACCATCTCGCCGTAGGCCTTGATCTCGCGCCCCGTCTCCGCCGCCTGGCGGACTACCGACCCGACCACGTCTCGGAAACCGTGGGGATCGACCTGTCCATCGCGGACGAACCGGCTGAGCGTCTCGGCGGCGTCGAGCCAGATGACCGAGCCATCGCGCCGGGCTTGGGCAACATCCACCCCCGCGTCGGCCATCTCGGCCTCGAAGGCCCGACGATGTGGCTCGGTGGCGATCACGATCGCGATCTCACCACCGACCACGGCGGCGCTGAGATAGTCGCCGACGGCAGGGGCCAAGTCGCCGTCCTGATCGTAGAACTGGACGACATGCTCACCCCCGCCCATCATGTTTTCTCGCGTTTGCATCGCCATCGTTGCTCCTGCCTTCCGGCGCCCGCTCGGCAGGAATCCCGCTGCTCCCCGCGCTGCCGAGGGTATTTATACCCAGCTCGCCCCGAAGCTACGCTCCGGAGGCGATGACCCGGGCGGGAAGCGCTTGAGACGGCTCGGCCCCGCGCTGGAGCAGCGCGATTTCCGCCTGTGGTGGCTGGCCCTCCTCGGCATGGGGATCAGCCTGCAGATGCTCGAGGTGGCGATCGGGTGGGAGGTCTACGCCCTGCATCGCAGCCCGCTCGATCTGGGCTGGATCGGCCTGGCCGAGTTCGTGCCTCTCCTCGTGCTGGCGCTGCCGGCCGGCCAGTTGGCCGATCGACTCCCCCGGCGGTTGATCTTCGCCGGTTCCCTGCTGCTCTGTGCGGCGGTCGGAGGGGGCCTGGCGGTGGTCACCGCGGCAGGCGTCACCGCGGTATCGGCGTACCTGGGCCTGGCGGTCCTGGCCGGGGTGGGAATGGCCCTCGGGTGGCCGGCCGCCCGGGCCATGCCGCCGACGCTGGTCAGCGTCGAGACGCTACCCAACGCGATGGCCATGCGCTCCATCGCCAGCCAGAGCGGGATGGTCATCGGCCCGGCGATCGGCGGCCTGCTGTACGGCGTCTCGCCGGAGGCCGTCTACCTGGTCTCGGCCGGTTGCTGTGTGCTCGCGTCGCTCACCGTGTTGGCCATGCATCCCGCCCCGGCGGCCGACGTCGCGCTGCTCGCCGGCCCGACGGGGCAGTCGGCCACTGTCAACAGCGTGCTCGAAGGCCTCCGCTTCGTGGGCCGGACCCAGGTCCTTCTCGGTGCGATCCTGCTCGATCTGCTGGCCGTCCTGTTCGGCGGGGCGGTGGGCCTGCTCCCGCTGTTCGCCCGCTCGATTCTGCACGTGGGCGCGACCGGCCTCGGCGTGCTGCGGGCGGCCCCGGCTGCAGGCGCCCTGCTCGGCGCGGCGTTGATCACCCATCGTCCGATCCGCGGGCGGGCAGGTCGCATGCTCCTGATGGTGGTCGGCCTGTACGGTGCCTGCATGGTCGTGTTCGGCCTCTCGCGCGTGTTCTGGCTCTCGCTGCTCGCGCTCGTGATGAGCGGGTTCGTGGATCTCTACAGCATGAATATCCGCTCGACCACGGTCGCACTGGCCAGCCCGGATCGCCTTCGGGGCCGCGTCAACGCGGTCGAGATGGTGTTCGTCAGCGCCTCCAACCAACTCGGTGCGTTCGAGTCCGGCCTGTCCGCGTACCTGGTCGGAACCGTCCCAGCCGTGGTCGGTGGCGGGGTGATGACCATCTTGATCGCGATCAGCTGGGGCCGGATCTTCCCGGCCCTGGCCGAGGTCGACCGGCTCGAAGACGTGCAGCCGGAGCCCCAGGTTGAGCCGATCGAAGAGCTTGTGGCGTGACCATGGACGCGGCCCGTCGACAGCTGGCCGAAGAGCTCTACGCGGGCAGCCGCGAGCACGACGCCGCCCAGGCCGACCGCCTGGATCGGTTCCGCAACGTCGAGCCCGAGACGGCGGAGCTGCTCGGCGTGTTGATCCGGGCCACCGGCGCGCGGCGCATCCTCGAGTTAGGGACGTCCAACGGCTACTCGACGATCTGGCTCGCCGACGCAGCGCAGGCCACCGGCGGCAGAGTCCTGAGCGTCGAGGTCGACGCCGACCGCACGGAGCTGGCCCGGGCCAATCTGACCGCGGCCGAACTCGGAGACCTGGTGGAGCTGCGGACGGCGGACGCCGGCGCGGTCCTGGCCGAGGCGCCCGACGGCGCGTGGGAGCTCGTGTTCCTCGACGCCGAGCGCCCGGCCTATCCGGACTACCTGGCCGACCTGGTTCGGACGCTGGCGCCCCGAGGCGTGCTCGCCATCGACAACGTCCGTTCGCACGCCCGCGAACTGGTCGAGTTCACGGCGCTGATCGAGCGCGAGCCGGGACTGACGCAGACCGTCGTGCCGGTCGGCGCGGGGCTGCGGCTCGCCGTGCGCGACGCCAGGTGAGCGACGTTCACCGCTCGACAACACCGCGCCGCCGGTGCCGTCTTACTCTTGGCCGGCGCGGCTCGCGTGTTCGACCTCACGCGTGGGCCATACGGCCCGGCCGGACTCTTCGGGAGCCGGACGGGCCGTCGCCACTTGGTCTGAGGTCAGCTGCGCGTGGCGCCGGCGCCGGCGCGGGTGCGGCTCGAACCGCCGCTGCGCGAGCCGGAGCGCGAGGACGAGCTCGAGCGCGAGGTCCCTGTGCTCCGCGAGCCGGTGCTGCGCGAGCCGGCGCTGCGCGATGACGTGCTGCGCGACGACGAAGTGCTGCGCGAGCCGGTGCTGCGCGAGGTCGAGCGCGTTCGGCTCCCCGAGGAGCCGGCCCGGCTGCTCGTGCGGGAGCGAGACCCGCTGCTGGTCGAGCGGCGCCCGGTGCTCGCGCGCTGGTCGCTCGGGATGTCGGCGCGGACGACGTCCTTGACCAGTCGTCCGATCTCGGCCAGGAGGAACTTGGCCATCCGCTCCTCGTCTCGCCGGATGCCGCGAGCGAGCTGTGCGGTCTCGCGGTCGCCCACTGCGGTGGCGAGCGTCTCGATGCGCGTATAGATCGCGATCTCTACGTGCTCCTCGCGCAACTCCTCCTCGGCGTTGCGCAGGTGCGTCTCCGCTTGCTCGGTCACGATCGCGCGCGCGAGGCCGACCTGGCCCTTGACGGCGGCGACGGTCTTGCCGGCCACCTCACCGACCGCGGAGCCGGTGGCGAGGATCAGGTTCTGGCCGGTGGGGCCGCCGAGCTGCTTGATGCGTGCCGCGACCCGGCGCTTGTGATCGCGTGTCTCCTTGAGGTGCTGCTGGAGGCGCTTCTTGTAGGCCGGCTTCTGGGTCAGCGTGATGTGCGCGGTCAGGTCCGCCTCGAGCTCGGCCTCTTTGGCGTGGGCCTCACCCAGCCACCTGACCAGCTTCGTGTCGCGTTCGTTCAGGGTCTTTCCTTCGGCCATTTTCTACACGTCCTTTCGTCGGCGGGGGCGGTTATGCCTGGTGGCCGCCGCTCGCCAGCTTCAGCTGGCGGTCGACCGTGGCAAGCACGGTCTGGCGGCTACGGTGGCGCGATTCGTAGAGCCTCACGGCGGCAAGCTCGGCAGTGCTGGCTTGCCGGGCACGCGCGATCACGTCTCGCGCGCTCATATGTGCATACCCGGCCCACGGTTCGATCACCGTCACAGCGGCGCCGGCGCCGTCCTCGGCTCCCGGCTCGGCCACTTCGCGGACGAGCTCGGGCTCTTCGGAGACGTGCACGGGCTCCTGGACGACCGGCGCCTCCGGCTCCTCTCTCGGCGGCCGGGCCGCCGATACGGAGCGAGGGCGCGGGGTATCCCGGGGCTTCGCCGGAGCCGGCCGACGCTCGGGCTCGTCATGCGGGTGCTCGACGTCGACGGGCGAGACCGGCTGCTCGATCGGCTCTTCACGCCACCCGGTCTCCGCAGTAGCGGGACCAGGCTGTCGCCCGGTCTCGGATGAAGATCCGTTGGACGATGCGATGCCGATCGTCTGCCCCGCCAGCGAGACCGCCTTCCCGGCCGCGTCAACGCCGACGCGGGTGAGCAGGCGCGCAGAACGGAACCAGACGCGCAACGGCAGCGTGATGAGCTTGCCGGCCATTGAAGAGCTACTACCCATGAGCACACAAACGATTCATGGGGTGGTGGTCGAAGGGAAAGGGGCGCCGCCGCCGCGTGGGGTCGGCGGCGGCGCCGTGTCATCGCTGCACCGTCTGCAGCGAGTTCGCTGCGGACCCAGGACCGGCGCGGGCCCGAACAAGCGCGCATACTCTGAGCCGTGTCGCGGTATGCATAAGGTTTCAGCCCCTTTTTGTGGCTACTGGTGCACGACGCCCGAACGCTGAGGAACCTTCCCGAGGAATCCGGATAAGGAGGAGAGTCCCATCGTCAACCTGGAACCGAAGGCCATCATCGGCCTTGCACTAGATCTCAAGGGGCTCGTCGGGGGCGCTACCAGGCTGGCCGAACGCGCCGGCGACGAGGCGTATTTCGCGGCGCTGTGCATTCGCAGCGGCCTGGTCGGTCCCGAGCCGCCGCACAAGGTCGCCCAGCTGTTGCTCGGATTTCAACGCTACGGGCTGCTCGGCGGCGCGGTGGTGGCGGGCGCGCTACGTCACGGCGATCGACCCGTGATGATCGACGAGCGCGGCGAGCTTTCCTACAAGGAGCTCGACGAGCGCACCAACGCGCTGGCCAACGCCTGGCGCGAGCAGGGACTCAAGGCGGGCGAGGGAGTGGCGATCCTGGTCCGAAACCACCGCGGCTTCCTAGAGGCGGTGTTCGGAGCCGCCAAGTGCGGGGCGCGCATCATCCTGCTCAACACCTCGTTCGCGGGACCCCAGATACGCGAGGTGGCCGAGCGCGAGGGAACCGACCTGCTCGTCTACGACGACGAGTATTCGGACACGCTGAAGGGGATCGACGACCCCCAACGCGGACGCTTCCGCGCCTGGGCCGACGAGCCCGGCGACGACACGCTCGACGCCCTGATCGATGGCGGCGACACGAGCAGTCCGCCCAAGCCCGACGAGTGGCCGAAGATCACGATCCTGACCAGCGGCACCACCGGCACACCCAAGGGAGCGCCGCGCTCGGAGCCGCGTTCGCTGTCGCTGATCGGCGGCCTGCTCAGCAAGGTGCCGTTCCGCGCCCGCGAGATCACCGAGTTGTGCGTGCCGATGTTCCACGCCCTCGGGTTCATGCAGGCGATCGTCGGGGTCGGCCTCGGCTCGACGCTCGTGGTGCACCGGCGGTTCGATCCGGAGACGACGCTGGACAGCCTCGAGGAGCACAAGGCGACCGCGATGGTGGTCGTCCCGGTCATGCTCGCGCGCATCCTCGACGAGGGCGAGGAGAAGATCAAGCAGCGCGACACCTCCGAGCTGCGAATCATCTTCGTCAGCGGGTCGGCGCTCGGGGCCGACCTGGCCCAGCGCGCGATGAAGGCATTCGGGCCGGTCGTCTACAACCTGTACGGCTCGACCGAGATCGCCTACGCGACGATCGCCACGCCGGAGGACCTTAAGGACGAGCCCGGCACCGCCGGCAAGGTGGTCCGCGGCTCGGTCGTCAAGCTGTTCGACGAGGACGGCAAGGAGGTGCCCGAAGGCGAGAGCGGGAGGATCTTCGTCGGCAACTTCTCGCAGTTCGAGGGCTACACCGGCGGCGGCAACAAGGACATGCTCGAGGGCCTGATGGCCTCCGGCGATGTCGGCCACTTCGACTCGAAGGGCCGGCTGTTCGTCGACGGTCGCGACGACGAGATGATCGTCTCGGGCGGCGAGAACGTGTTCCCAGCCGAGGTCGAGCAGCTGCTCGGCGCGCACGAGTCGATCCGCGAGGCGGCCGCGATCGGAGTCGACGACGTGAAGTTCGGCCAGCGCCTGAAGGCCTTCGTGGTCCTGACCGACGGGGCCAACCTGAGCGAGGACGACGTCAAGGGCTACGTCAAGGAGAACCTGGCCAACTACAAGGTGCCGCGCGAGGTCGTGTTCCTCGACGAGCTACCGCGCAACCCGACCGGCAAGGTGCTCAAGCGCGAGCTCGCCGAGGAGGACGGTGGCGACGGCGAGAAGTCCAACGGCAAGGCGTCCTCGTCGTCGTCGAAGAACTCGTCGAAGAAGCCCGGCGCCACGGCGTCTGCTAAATAGCTCACCTCGTGAGTTCCCTTTGCGACGCGTCGAGCTTCCGGGCCCAGTTCCCGGTGCTCGAGCGTCTCGCGTACCTGAACGCCGGGACCGAAGGACCGCTGCCCCGGGCGGCGGCCGAGGTCGTGCATGAGCGGATCGACCTCGAGGTCGACGGCGGGCGCTGCGGCCGGCCGTACTTCGAGGAGACCATGAGCCTGCGCGACCGTGCGCGCGCCGCCTACGCCTCGGTGCTCGGCGCCGAGCCCTCGGAAGTGGCCCTGACCGGCTCGACCACGGACGGGGTCAACACGGTGATCGGCGGTCTCGACCTGCGGCGGGGCGACGAGATCGTGACCTCCGACCAGGAGCATCCGGGCCTGCTCGCGCCGCTGGCCCGAGCCCGCCGGCGCCACGGCATCTCGGTACGGGTCGTGCCGTTCGCCGAGCTCGCCGGCGCGGTCACGAGCTCGACCCGGCTAATCGCCTGCTCGCATGTCTCGTGGGTGGGCGGCGAGGTCGCCGACGTGCCCGCCCTGGTCGCCACCGGGGTTCCCGTCCTGCTCGACGCCGCCCAGGCACTGGGGGCGGTCCCGCTCGACCTCAACGAGTTGGGCGTCGACTTCTACGCCGGCTCAGGTCAGAAGTGGCTGTGCGGCCCGGAGGGCAGCGGCGCCCTCTTCGTGCGCCCCGACCGGCTCGACGACCTGCTCGTGCCCTGGCCGGGCTACTCCTCGCTGGCCGATGCCCATGAAGCGCTCGAATCCGACTGGGCCGAGGGCGCGGCGCGCCTCGACCACGGCTTCCCGGCCGGGATGCGAAGTGCCTGGGCGCTGGCCTCGCTCGGCGTGTTCGAGGCGGCAGGCTGGGATTGGGTCTACGAGCGCGCGGCTTCGCTGGCGGCGTCGCTGGCCGACCGATTGACCGAGCGGGGACTGTCGGTTCGTCCGCGCGGGCGCTCCACGCTGGTGTCGTGGGCGGCGGAGGACGCGGACGCCGAGGTGGCCCGCCTGGCCGCCGAGCGGGTGGTCGTGCGGAGCATCCCGGCCTTTGGTCTGGTCCGGGCGTCGGTCGGCGCGTGGACGTCGGAAGAGGAGATCGAGCGGCTGGTCGAGCTGTTGGCGCCGGCCTAGAAGATTGCGGAAAATCGCCCACTCGACGACTCGCGCGCGCCGACCGGGCAGATTTGCGCACCAGAGCCGACAGAACTACCGCTCGGCTCGGGACGGGCGCCGAACGGGCAGTTTGTCGGGTTCGGAACCCGAGCCGGGTTCAGCCTTCAGACACGCGCTCGGGCCGCGTGTACACGTTGACGCCGCCGCGGCGCGCGAAGCCGCCCAGGGTCATCCCGCGATCGTCGGCCAACGAGATGGCCAGCGAGCTCGGCGCACCCACGCCGACCAGGATCGGCGCGCCGGCCACGGCCGCCTTCTGGACGAGCTCGAACGACAGCCGGCCACTCACGCACAGGATCCGCTCGCCGAGCGGGACGAGGCCGTCGAGGAGCGCGCGACCGATGACCTTGTCCATCGCGTTGTGGCGGCCCACGTCCTCGCGGGCCAGGAGCAGCTCGCCGTCGGCGGAGAACAGGCCGGTGGCGTGCACGCCGCCGGTCCGCTCGAAGGCGGGCTGCACGAGGCGGTCGGGGAGGGCGGCCAGGAGACTGCGGGGGATCGTCGGGCCGTCGGGCAGAGGGGCACTGTGCACCGCGACCTCCTCGAGCGCGCCCTTGCCGCACACGCCGCAGGACGAGGTGGTGTAGAACCGTCGCTGGCCGGGATCTCGCGAGAGCGGTCCTTGCACCTCGACGATGTTGGCCGCGAAGTCCTCGGTCGGGCCGGCTGGGCGGGGGCCGTCGATCAGTCCCTCTCCGTAAAGGAAGCCGAGCGCCAGCTCCTCGTCGTAACCGGGGGTGCGCATGGTCACGGTCAGGGGGCTGCCGTCCACGCGGATCTCGAGCGGCTCCTCGACCGCGACCACGTCATCGTGGCCGTCGTGGCGGATCCGGGCGTAGCTGTAGGCGGACATCAGCCTACCGCGGCCGCAACCGCCTTGTTCATCGCCGAGCGAGGGTTGCGGACCTGTGTGGTGCTCATGTCGCTGACCAGAATGACTGATCTACCACCACGTCGCCCCGGTGACGGGACCCGAACACGACGAACTCGAGCCCGTCCGGGCCGGCTTCCAGGGCACGCATCGAGCGCGGAGCGACGCGGATCGCGTCCAGCGGGCGGACGTCCCTGACCTCGTCGTCGATCTTCATCCGGCCACCGCCGGCCAGGACGAGGAACACCTCCTCGGCATGGTGGTGAGCGTGGCCGAAGGCCTGACGCACGCCCGGACGCAGGCGCTGATGGCTGAGCCCGGTCCGCTGCGCGTCGAGCGGGCGTGTGGCGAACCGGGCCTCGCCTTGCTCGCCGAAGCCGAAGCGTGGCGCCATGTCCTCGCACATCCTCCAGGTTGAGGTGCGTGTATCCGGTGCCGCCGGCGATGTATCCGAGGCCGCCCAGCGGCTCGAGCTCGACGCGCTCGGGCGGGTGGTCCGGGTCGAGCAACGCCATGACCCGCGCCGCCTCGGCTTGGCCCTCCTCGGTTCGGAGCTGCTCGAGTGAGGCATCGACCGCCTCCTGGTTCAGCCACAGCTCGGTGACCCAGATCTGATCGGGGTCCTCCTTGGCGCGGTTGATCACATACAGCTCGCACCCGGCGGTGTCCCGCAGCGAGTCCGCGACTCGCAACAGCAACTCGGCCAGCTCGCCGCCCCTACCCGGCTGGGCCGTGAACTTCATGTTGCGCCCAACGCCCGACACGGGCTAATCCTATGGGGCTCAGCCGAGTGCGGCGGTCGCCCGGAGCTCCTCCTCGGAAGACAGGAGTTCTCGCTCGAGTTCGCCGTCGGACCCGATCCGGTAGGCGCCGGTGCGGGCCAGCGGCGGCGAGTAGGCGTGCAGGGTCACCGCCGGAGTGTCGCCGGCGTGGAGCACGCGGTGAATGGCGACCGCGGGCACGGTGAAGATCGCGCCCGGGCCGAAGGTCCGCGAGCGGGGTGCATCGCCGACGCGCAGCCGATCCTCTCGCACCTGCCCGTCGATCACCGCTATGGCGGCCGACGAATCGTCGTGGTCGTGGAAGCCCGTGTCCTGGTCCTCGCTCCAGCAGATCACCCAGGCGTTGACGTCCTCGTCGTCCCAGATCTGCTCGTAGACGCGCACGTCGCTGGCGTGCCTGACCGCGTGCTGCCAGAGCGCCGGCGTGGCGGCCAGGTGGGCCACGAACCGCTCGAGCGCGGCCGCGGTCAGGCTCATGCCGCCACCGCCCGCGCCTGGGTTTGCCTGCCCTCGATCAGCCGCGCTGCGTTGAACTGAAGCGTGGCGTCCCACTCGGTCCGGTGCGGCTCGATGACCGGGCGATCGGAGCCGTAGACCAGCTGCTCGGGGCCGACGTGCCGGGCCAGGGCCTCGATCGCGGCGGGGCCGTAACTCGAGGTCTCGTAGAACGTGAGCGGATCGTGCAGTCCGAGCGTCGGGCCGCCCCGCGCGGCCAGGCGCTCGGCGTGCAGCGGCGCGCCCCCAGCCAGGATCGCGAACAGGATCCGCAGGCCAGGATGGCGCCGGCGGCCCAGGGTCGCGAAGGTCAGCCACGCCGCCTGGGTCTGGGCCACGTAGTCGGTGAGCGCGGCCCACCAGAGCGGCTCGGTCAGCGAGGGCTCCCGCGGACGGCGGTGGCCGGGCGCGGGTCCCGGGTGGACGAACACCGTCGCCTGGAGGTCCTCGGCCCGGTCGAGCAGCGGCTCGATCTCGGCCAGTGCGTCCGGTCCGGCCAGCGCCCCCGCGGGGATCGTGATGCCGACGCAGCCACGGGCGAGCAGCGCATCGACGTCGTCGGGATCGGGCCGGTCGAGCGCCACCGGGCCCCAGGCCGCGAACTGGCTGCCCAGGCTCTCGATCCCGGCCAGGTGGGCATCGATCAGCTCGGTCGCCTCCTCGCGGGGAAGCGCCTCGATTCCGATCGGGCTGGATGGGGCGACGATGACGCGGTCCAGGCCGTCCGCGTGGGCGAGCTTGGCTCGTCGATGTGCGCTCTCGGACTCGACGTCGATGGCCCAGGCCTGCTCGCCGGCGCAGTGCAGCACGGCGAGCCCATCGGTCTGGCGGACGAACGGCAGGCGCTCGCGCCGGGCCAGAGCGTCGAGCAGCGGCGTGGTCCAGATGTGCTGGTGGACGTCCACGCGGTCTGGCCCTGTCTCGATCACGCGGCGAATATAGCACTAATTCGATCGACTTACTCTCAGAGGCGGGGTGCGGGGAAGGCTGCGGTGGGGGGCGGGTCCTCGTGCGAATGGCAGAATGGCGGCCTCCCATGGCGATCTCGATCCGCCGGCCGTTGTTTGCCCTCGCCACCAGCGACGGACTCGAGCGGGCGGTCCGCGCGAGCGCCCGCACCGAGGCGCTCGCCTACCGACTCGCGTCGCGCTACGTGGCCGGCGTGACCGCCGAGGACGCGTTCGCCACCGCGCGCCGGCTGGCCGAGCGCGGCGTGCTCAGCTCGATCGACTTCTTCGGAGAGCGGGTGAGCGACCCGGCCGAGGGGGATCGCGTGACCGAGGCGTACGTGTCGCTGGCCGGGCGGCTGCCGGCCGGGGCGTTCGTCTCGGTCGATCTGTCGCATCTGGCGATCGACGAGCCCGGCGACGCCGTCCGGGGGCGCCTCGAGCGGATCGCCGAGGCGCTGCCGCCGGGAGCATTCGTCCAGGTGGGCGCCGAGGAGGCGGCCCAGGCCGACCGGATCCTCCAGACCGTGCTCGCGGTGGCGCAGGCCGGCGGCCGGGTGTCGGCCACGCTTCAGGCCAACCTGCGACGAAGCCCTTCCGATGCTTCGGCGCTCGTCGAGGCGGGTGTGCCGATCCGGCTGGTCAAGGGCGCCTACGTGGAGCCGGCGGCGGTGGCGCATGCCTGGGGGGAGGCCACCAACCTGGCGTTCGTGAACCTGGCCCATGACCTGCATCAGGGCGGCGCGACCGTGTGGTTGGCCACCCACGATCCGGTGCTCCGCGAGGCGCTGCTGCCGTCGATGCCGGGCGCTGGGGTGGAGATGCTCCTCGGAGTCCGTCCCGACGATCAGGTGGCGCTG
Source organism: uncultured Solirubrobacterales bacterium (assembly GCA_963834675.1). Lineage (GTDB taxonomy): Bacteria > Actinomycetota > Thermoleophilia > Solirubrobacterales > Solirubrobacteraceae > Palsa-465. The sequence goes on along the minus strand of CAWICS010000001.1, from coordinate 415,462 downwards.
GCCGCGCGCGGGGTCCCGATCCGCGTGTACATGCCCTACGGCGACGGGTGGTTCCGGTACGCGATGCGGCGCCTGGCCGAGTCGCGCGGGGTGGGCTGACCCGTGGAGTGCGTCAGCCGCGGGCCGGCTTGGGCTCGCGGCGCGGCTCCATGAACGGCTCCTTGTCGGCGGGATGCCCGGCCTCGATCAGGCGGCCGCGCTCGAGCTCGGCGTTGAACTCGGCCCCGAGCAGGATCGCGATGTTCGAGATCCACAGCCAGACCAAGAAGATGATCACGCCGGCCAGCGCGCCGTAGGTCTTGTTGTAGGAGCCGAAGTTCGACACGTAGAGCGCGAACAGGCCAGAGGCGATCACCCAGGTGGCCACGGCGAGCACGCCGCCCGGGCTGATCCAGCGGAACCCAGGGTGCTTCACGTTCGGCGAGGCCCAGTAGAGGATCGAGAACATGAAGCTGATCACGAGCAGCAGCACCGGCCACTTGGCGATGTCCCACGCCTGTACCGCGGTACCGCCAACGCCGAGCAGGTCTCCGACCTTTCCGGCCAGCCCGCCGGTGATCACCACGGCGAATGCGCTGACGGCCAAGAGCACCAGCATCACGACGGTGACGGCCAGCCGGACCGGGATGGTCATCCAGAACGGACGGCCCTCGTCAACGTCATAGATCTGGTTCGAGGCGCGCATGAACGCCGCGACGTAGCCGGAGGCCGACCAGAGCGCGCCGAGGATTCCGACTATGAACAGCACGCCCGCGGCGCCGCGGCTCTTGTCCAACCCCTTGATGGCGTTGGTGAACACCGTCCGCGCCGTTCCGGGGGCGAGCTTGTCGAGATTGTTGATCAGCGTGTCGGTGGCCGAATGGCCGAGCAGGCCGACCACCGAGATAAGCGCGATCATCGCGGGGAAGATCGCCAGGATCCCGTAGTAGGTCAGCGCTGCGGCCAGGTCGGTGAGGTTGTCTTCCTTGAACTCGCGGAAGGTGCGCTTGAGCACGCCGCCCCACGAGCGTTTCCCGAGGCGAGTCGGCGCCTTGGGCGCCCGGTCCTCGTTGACTTCTGCAGTGTCTGCGCGGGCAGCCTGATCTGGCCCCGCGTCGCGCTCGGCGGGCATGGTCTCCCCTCCTCCTCCGGCGGCTCGACTCTCGAGGTAGGTGCTTCCCGTCAGGCCAGTGACCAAACAGCGAGCCGGCCGCACGCTACAACTAAAAGAATGCGCGATGCGGAACTGCTGTTGCGGAGATCCCGACGTCCGCTGGTGATCGGCATGGGCGGTGGGGGCGACGTGGTCGGTGCGCTGGCCACGTCCGAGCCGGCTCGCGTGTACGACGGTGCCGACCCGATGCTGGGCGGGCTGACCTGGGAGCGCCGGCCGTTCGACCCGGTGCCCGGCCCGCGATCGGTGAGCGAGATCACCGGCGCCGAGGAGCTCGCCCCCGGCATCCTGCTGGCCGGACCGGCCACCCGGGTGCGGGACCGTGATGTGGTGTTCGCCGAGTCCCGCATGGCCGAGTTCCTCGGGCAGCCGACCATGCTGATCGACATCAACCCCGGTCCAGCCAGGGTGGCCGAAGGGTTGGCCGAGGCGATCGCCACCCTCAAGAGCGACCTGCTGGTGCTGGTCGACGTGGGCGGCGACGTGATCGCGAATGGGCGACGAGCCCGGGCTGCGCAGCCCGCTCGCCGACGCGGTCATGCTGGCCGCCGGCGGTCAGCTCAGCGCCAGCGGCCAGCCCGTGCTGCTCGGCATCTTCGGGGTCGGGTGCGACGCGGAGCTGACGCCCGACGAGGTGCTCGGCCGGCTGTCTATGGTGGCCGCGGCCGGTGGCCTGTGCGGCGCCCGCGGTCTCACCGGGCGGGTGGCCGACCGGATGGAGGCTTCGATGGAGCTGGTCAACACCGAGGCCAGCGCGCAGGCCGTCCGGGCCTTCCGGGGCGCGTTTGGCAAGGCCACCATCCGGGGCGGGTTGCGGAGCCTCGAGTTGAGCCCGACCGCCGCCACGACCTTCTATCTCGACGTCGACATCACGATCAACGGCGCTGGACGGCTGGCCCGGGCCGTGGCCGACGCCGGCAGCATTGAGGAGGCCAACGACGCGCTGAACGCGCTCGGCGTCGCCACCGAGCTCGACTACGAGCGCGACGCGGCCGGCGTGGTCAGCCCGGGCGCTTGAACGCCGCGCGGTAGTCCACACCCGGCACCTCGACGGCCGCGTTCACGGTCTTGCACTGGGCGCAGCGGATGCGCAGCTTGCGGTTCATGTACTCCGGCGGCATCGCCACCGCGAGCACATTGCCGCACTCCACGCAGACGTAGTCGTCCGGGCCGTTGCCCGAGAACACCGGACGGCCGGGCTCGAGCTGGACCGCGGTGCCACCGTCGGGCGGGACCTCACCCGGCTCGACATGTCGCATGGGGACTCGGGCCATCGCCTCAGTCGCTTCAGAGCTTCGCGAGATTCGACGTGAAGTCCTTGATCAGCGCATCGAGCACGTTGACCATCACGCCCTCGCCCATCGAAGCGGCCTTGCCGGTGATCTGTGCCGCGGTGTGGATCGCGCCGCCGCCGTCCGAGAGCGAGAAGGTGACGTCGGCGTTGGCGTGGCCCTGGCCGCGGGTCTCGCGCGACTTGACCTGCATCACGGCCCGGTGAGCCTCGGGGTCCTGCTCGATCACGCTCACGGTACCCGCGTAGGTGAGCGACATCGCGCCCATCTTCACCCTGATCTCGGCCTTGACGCTTTCCGGGCCGGTCGTCTCCACCACCTTGCCGCCCTGGACGCACGGGACCAGCCGCTCGAGGTCGAGGATCGCCTCCCAGCTCTCGTCGATCGGTTTGTCGGTCGAAAAGGAGTGATCGAGTTCAACCATGCGACATCTCCTAGGTTAGGGTTGCTCATATGTCACAGCAATACGGCCCAGAGAATGCGAGCCTCAGGATCAGAACCGGTCGAACCGGAGGGGCGGCGAAGGCCGGTCATGACCTGCTGATCGAAGTGGAATCCTGGCAGGCGACGCTCAACCGCGAAGCGCAGCCTGCACTCACGCTCACCGCCGACTCGCGCTCGCTGCGCGTGCTCGAGGGGACCGGCGGCATGAAGTCCCTCAGCGAGAACGACAAGGCGGACATCAAGAAGACGATCGACAAGGAAGTGCTGAAGGGTGCGCCGATCGAATTCCGGTCGACCGAGGTGGCTGAAGGGGCTGGTGGCAGCCTGAGTGTGCGCGGCGAGCTGACGCTGAACGGCAAGCAGGCGCCGGTGGCATTCGACCTGGCGCCTGGAGACGGCGGCCGCCTGACCGGCAGCGCGAGGGTGACGCAAAGCGCGCACGGGATGAAGCCCTACTCGACGTTGTTCGGGGCGCTGAAGGTCGCGGACGAGGTACGGATCGAGATCGAGACCCGCTAGTCCTCTTTGAAGACGGTCTGAGCATCCAGCCCGCCCTCCACCCCGGGCGGCAGCACGCCGGTGCCGTGCGCGTACAGCGCGACGTCGGCGATCGTCTTGGCCTGGCTCGGGTCGGTGCTCGAGACGAACGCGCCGTTGTCCCAGGTGAGGGTGCCGGGCGAAGTTCCGAGGGCGGCGGCGGCCAGCAGCTGGGCCTTGGCCCGGATCTTGCCGGTGGCGCTCTGAATCGCCGCCGGCGTGTCCGAGGACGGGGTCGTGTTGTAGCCATGCCCGGTGCCGAAACGGTCGGCGTCGGCCGGGACCACCTTGACGTCGAGCGCCGGCACCCCGAGCTCGGAAGCCACGAGCTGCGCGTAGCGCGCCTCTTCGCCGTCGCTCTCCGTGGTCAGGCTGAGCACCATCTTGCCGGTTGGGTGAACGCGCAGGAATACCGCGCGGTACGCCTCATTGGCCATTGATAGATCTCCTCTCGGTCTCCTCTGTCGACGCCTCGCGCGCCAGGCGCTGGCGCTCCTGATACGCGGTCAACGCGTTGTGTTCCTCCAGATCGCAGAAGCTGGGCTGCGGGCCGCCGAGTGGATGCGGTGGCGCGGCGGGACGCTCGCACCCGGGATAGATGCAGATCTTCGGCGAGCTCATGGGCCTCCGATCGACCATCCCGGCGTGGTCTTGCCCCGGCTTGGGCCGTAGCCGCTCGGCATGGCCACCGAACTGCCCGGAACGGGTGTGGCGCTCGGCCATGGCTCGGCTTCGGGTTCGCTGCCCGGGTCGGGAGCGCGCGCGCGCGCATCCAGTTCCTCGCTGCGCGGCGCGGCGATCGCATCGGCCACCTCGTCCAGCGCCTCCAGGCTGTGGCCGCTGACCAGCGCGTCGCAAAACGGAAGCGCCGCGACCAGGCCCCCGGCCCGGGCCTCGAAGCTCCTCGCGCTCACGCGCGGATTGACCCACACGATGCGGTAGGCCAGCCGGCGCAGTCGCTCCATCTCGCGCCCGACAAGGGCCGGGTCGCCGCGCTCCCAGCCATCGGACAGGATCACGATCACGGCTCCTCGGGCCATTCCGCGCCGGCCGTGGCGGTCGTTGAATGCCTTGAGCGCATCGCCGATCCGGGTGCCGCTCGACCAGTCGGGTGCGGTGGCGGCGGCGCGCTGGATCGCGCGCTCGGGATTGCGCGAGGCCAGCGCCCGGGTGACCCGGGTCAAGCGGGTGGCGAATACGAACGCCTCGGCGTTCGGCCCCGCCCCGGCCGCGCATGTCAGGAACTGGAGGTACGCGCGCGCGTAGGGCTCCATCGAGCCCGAGATGTCGCACAGCAGCACGATTCGGCGGCGGGTGACCCGACGGCGTCGACGGGCGAGTCGGATGGGGTCGCCCGCTGTGCGCAGGCTGCCCCGCAACGTGCGGCGCAGGTCGATCCGCTCGCCGTGCCGATAGCGCTCCGATCGGCGCGTGCGGCGTCGCGGCGTCGTCATGCGGATCCGCGTCATCAGGTGGTACAGGCTGGCCAGCTCGCTCGGTTCGAGCGCGTCGAAGCGCTTGGAGCGCAGCACCTCCTCGTCGCTGGCCAGGACCGGCACGGGCGCCTCATCGGTGGGCTCGCCGTCATGACCCGGCGCCACGGAGGGGGCGCCCGACGGAGGAGCGCTCTCAGACCGCGAGACCGTGCGGCCCTCGGGTGGTTCCACGTGTGCGGCCGGCTCGGACTCGCCCTCGACCGGCGGCGGCAGCGGCGGGACGGAGCCGAACACGCCCGCGAACACCGCGTCGAAGTTCGGCACCTCGGCCGTCCCGGTCACGAACACGGCGCGCGCGGTCCAGTACAGACGCCGGCGCGACACCGGTTCGACCGCGGTCAGCGCCTGTGCGAACCAGGCGGCGCGTTCGGCGGTGACCGGCAGGCCGGCGTCATGCAGGCGGCGGCTGAACGTTCCCGCCACGGCAGGGAGATCAAGCCCCAGCGTGCGAACTCCGAACGTCATCTCACGAACTGCTCCAAGCCCGCGGCGCGCACGACCTCCTGGTCCTCGGCGTACTTGAGCACCGCCCCGAGCGTCCGGTCGATCGCGCCGACATCGAGCTCCGCGACGCCCAGGACGGTCAGCGCCGACACCCAGTCGATGGCCTCCGCGATCCCCGGTGGTTTCTGAACGTCCGAGTCGCGCATGCGGGCCACCGCATCGGCGACCTGGACCGCCAGCGCTCCCGAGGCCGCCGGGACCCGGCGCCGGACGATCTCGACCTCGCGCTGGGGGGAGGGGTAGTCGATCCACTGATACAGACAGCGCCGCTTGACCGCGTCGTGCAGGTCGCGCGTCCGGTTCGAGGTCAGCACGATGATCGGCGGGTGGGTGGCCCGGACCGTGCCGATCTCCGGGATCGTCACCGCGGCCTCGGCCAGCAGCTCGAGCAGGAACGCCTCGAAGTCGTCATCGGCCCGGTCGATCTCGTCGACCAGGAGCACCGCGGGCCGGGGACCCGGATGCTCGAGCGCGCTCAGAAGCGGCCGGCGGATCAGGTACTCGCGGCCGAACAAATCCTCTTCGCGCAGGGGCTCGCCGCGCGCCTCGGCCACGCGGATGCTCAGCAGCTGCTTCGGATAGTTCCACTCGTAGAGCGCCTCGGCGGCGTCGATCCCGTCGTAGCACTGCAGGCGGATAAGCGGGGTCTCGAGCAACGCGGCCAGCGACTTGGCCGCCTCGGTCTTGCCCACCCCGGCCTCGCCCTCGAGCAGCAGCGGCTGCGGAAGTCGCAGGCTGAGGAACATCGAAGTGGCCAGCGCCTCGTCGACCAGGTAGTCGACCGTGGCCAGACGCTGTGCCAAGGTCTCCACGTCCGGCACGAGATGCCGGATCTCGTCGGCCGCCTGGCCGGTCACCGGGGTCATGCCTGGCGCTCGAACGCTTGCTTGCAGCCCTCGCCGCAGAAATAGTAGGTCTCGCCGCCCCGCTGGACCGAGAGCGCGTTCGGCTCGATCAGCACCGACATGCCGCAGATCGGATCGACCGCGGTGGCCGGCGGCGCGGCCGCCCAAGAGCGCGGGGTCGTGCTCGAGTGGCGGCGCACCTCGATGATCGAGGCCAGGATCGATAGTGCGATCTCGGACGGCGTGCGGGCGCCGATGTCCAGCCCGGCCGGAGTGTCGATCCGCCCGATCAGCTCCTCGGAGACGCCGTCCAGGCGTAGCTCGTCGAGCACGGCCCCGCCGCGTCTGCGGCTGGCCACGAGCCCGACGTAGGCGACTCCAGCCTCAAGCGCGGCTCGCAGGATCGCCCGCTCGTCACGTCCGTGGGCGGCTACCACCAGCGCCAGATCCTCGGCGCTCGGCACCGGCGAGCCCGAGTCGTCGCCCCGGCCCTCGACTGTCTCGAGTCCCACCTCCGGTCCGAGCCGCAGCAGGGCGGCCGCGATCGGCGTGTCGCCGGCGACGATCATTCGCGGCGCCGGCAGGAACGGCTCGAGGAAGACCTCGATTGCGCCTCCCGAGAGGCACGGGTTTTGCACGGTGACCGATCCCTCGTCATGGGTGATCTCGTGGCCGGGGTCCAGATTCGCGCCGTTCTTCGCACTGACCGGACCCTCGGGCAGGATCCGCAACAGCAGCGGCTCGCCTCGCTCGATCGCCTTGAGCGAGTACAGGCGCACGCTGTTCTGGGCGCACACCCCGCCGACGAACCCCTCGACCTCACCGTCGTCGTGGACGAGCGCGACGTCGCCCGGTTGCGCGCTCGCCGGGTGCTCGACGCGCACCACCGTCGCCGTCACGAACACCGCGCCGGATTCAGTCAGCTCGCGCGCGCGAGCGCTCAGCGGCCCGGTCAACATCATTGCGGCGGTTCGGGCCGTCCTTGCATCGCCGCCCACACCCGCGCGGGCGTGCACGGCATGTCGATGTGGCTGACGCCATGGCTCTCGTGCAGGGCGTCGATCACCGCGTTGACGATCGCCGGCGGCGAGCCCACGTTGGGCGACTCGCCCACGCCCTTGGCGCCGAGCGGGTGGTGCGGGCACGGCGTGACCGTCTCACCGAGCTCGTAGTCGGGGCACTCGAGCGCGGTCGGGATCAGGTAGTCCATGAACGAGTTGTTCAGGCAGTTGCCCTCGTCGTCGAACGTGATCACCTCCATCAGCGCGATCCCGATCCCCTCGGCCAGGCCACCGTGGATCTGCCCCTCGACGATCATCGGGTTGATCCGCACCCCGCAGTCGTCGACCGCGATGAACCGGCGGACCTTGACCGCGGCGGTGTCGGGATCGACGTCCACTACCGAGATGTACGCCCCGCAGGGATAGGTCAGGTTCGGTGGGTCATAGATCACCTGAGCGTCGAGCCCGCCCTCCATGCCCTCGGGCATCGCCTCGCCGCTGTAGGCATACGCGGCGATGTCCTCGATCATCGCGCCCTTCTCGGGGTCGCCCTTGACGTACCAACGGCCCTTCTCCCAGGCCAGGTCCTCGGCGCGGGTCTCCAGCATCGTGGCGGCGATCAGGCGAGCCTTGTCGCGGACCTTCCTCGACACGACGGCGACTGCGGCGCCCGACACGGGGGTAGAGCGGCTGCCGTACGTGCCGAGGCCGTACGGAGTGCGGTCGGTGTCGCCGTGGCGGACCTGCACGTCCTCGGGCGGGATGCCGAGCTCCTCGGCCACGATCTGGGCGAACGTGGTCTCGTGTCCCTGTCCCTGGGTCTGGGCGGAGATGCTGACCATCGCCTTCCCGGAGGGGTGGACTCTGAGATCCGCGCCGTCGTTCATGGCCAGCCCGAGGATGTCCATGTGCTTGCGCGGGCCGGCGCCCACGCCCTCGGTGAAGAACGAGACCCCGATCCCCATCAGCTCGCCGCGAGCGCGCTTCTCGGCCTGCTCGGAGCGCAGCTCGTCGTAGCCGGCGATGCGCATCGCCTCGCGCATGGTCGCCGCGTAGTTCCCCGAGTCGTACGTCCAGCCGGTGGTGGTCTCATACGGGAACTGCTCGGGCTTGATGAAGCTCTGCATCCGGAGTTCGACCGGGTCGACCTTCATCTCGAGCGCGAGCGCGTCGACCATCCGCTCGACCAGGTACACGGCCTCGGTGATCCGGAACGAGCAGCGATAGGCCACGCCGCCCGGCGCCTTGTTCGTGTACACCGCCTTGACCTTCACGTGCGCGGCCTCCAGGGCGTAGGAACCACAGACGATGTGGAAGAAGCCGGCGGGGAACTTGGTCGGCTGCGCGGTCGAGTCGAACGCGCCGTGGTCGGCGATCACGTCGACCCGCAGCCCGGTGATCTTGCCGTCCTTGGAGCACATCTCGGCGCGCATCACGTAGTCGCGGGCAAAGCCGGTCGACATGAGGTTCTCCGAGCGGTCTTCGATCCACTTGACCGGGACTCCGGCCACGATCGAGCCGGCGATCGCGCACACGTAGCCCGGATACACGGGGACCTTGTTGCCGAAGCCGCCGCCGATGTCGTTGCACCGGATGCGGATCATGTGCTCGGCCAGCCCGGCCACGTGCGCGTACACGGTGCGGTGGGCGTTGGGGGCCTGGTTGCCGTTGTAGATGTCGAGCTGGCCGGTCTGCGGGTTGAAGTCGGCGATCATCCCGCACGTCTCGAGCGGGGCGGGATGGCAGCGCGGGTAGATGATGTCGCGGGTGACGATCGTGTCGGCCTCGGCGAACGCGCGGTCGGTCGCCTCCTCGTCGCCGGCCTCCCACAGCGGGCTGGCCAGGTTGTCGCGCTGGTTTTCCTTGTCGTCGCGGATCAGCGGCGCGTCCGGATCGAGGGCCTTCCGCGCGTTCACGACGGCAGGCAATGGCTCGTACTCAACGTCGATGAGGGGGAGCGCGTCGCGCGCGATGTACTCGTCGTCGGCGATGACAAACGCCACCTCCTGGCCCTGGAAGCGCACCTTGTCACCGGCCAGCACGGCCTGGGTGTCGTAGGAGATAGTCGGCATCCAGGCCAGCCCCAGCGTCTCGAGGTCCTTGGCCGTGATCACCGCATGCACGCCCGGCATCTTCAGCGCCTCGGAGGTGTCGATCGAGACGATCCTGGCGTGGGCGTACGGGCTGCGGAGCACCGCGCCGGTCAGCATCCCGGGCAGGCGGATGTCGTCGAGGAAGGTGCCCTGGCCGCGGATGAAGCGTGCGTCCTCCTTGCGCTTCAGGCGGCCGAAGCCGATCGGACGTTCGGTGCGGGCGGTTTCGATCGTGGCCATGCTCGGTTATGCCTCCTGTCTCGCCGCGGCTTCGTGTTCCGCTGCCCAGCGCACCGCGCTGACGATGTTCTTGTAGCCCGTGCAACGACAGATCTGGCCCGAGATCGCCGTCCGGATCTCTTGGTCGGTGGGGTTCGGATTCTCGTTCAGCAGGGCGCGAGCGGTCATGAGCATCCCCGGGGTGCAAAAGCCGCAGTGAAGGCCGTGCAGCTCGTGGAAACCGCGTTGCACCGGGTCGAGTCCGGCGTCGGTTTCCAGCGACTCCACGGTCTGGATCTCGTGCCCCACGCACATCGCGGCCAGCGTGGTGCACGACTTGACCGGCTTGCGGTCCATCAGGACCACGCACGCCCCGCAGTTGGACGTGTCGCAACCCCAGTGGGTGCCGGTCAGACCGGCTGTCTCGCGGATGAAATGCACGAGCAGTTGGCGCGGCTCGACCTCGCCCGAGACCTGTTCCCCGTTGATCGTGAGCGTCACTTCCATGCTTACTTGACCTCCTGTTGCAGGGCCCGGGCGGTGGCGCGGCGCAGCGCTCTTATCGTCAGCACGCCGGCGAGGTGGCGCTTGTAGTCAACCGGCCCGCGGCCGTCCGGCACCGGCGAGCAGTCCTCCTTGGCGATCTCACCGGCCTGGGCGAACAACTCCTCCGAGGGAGCCTTGCCTTTCAGATGCTCCTCAGCGCGGCTGGCGATGATCGTCGCCGGGCCGAGCGCGGCGAGCGCGATGCCCGCGTCAGCGATCGTCCCGCCCTGGAGCCACACCGCCACCGATACCGCGGCGATGGCGAAGTCGCCGGCGCGCCGCTCCACCTTCTCGTGCGCGCTCCCCGCTCCCTGTCGGATCGGCAAGCGGACCTCGGTAAGCATCTCCTCGGCGTCGACCGCGGTGGTGAACGGCCCGAGGTAGAAGCCGTCCATGCCGATCGTCCGCTCGCCGGCCGGCCCCTTGATCACCACGTTGGCCTTCAGCGCGGCACAGACCGCCGACAGGTCCTCGGCCGAGTCGGCCTGGCACAGGGACCCGCCGATCGTGCCGCGATTGCGCACCACCGGATCGGCGATCACCTCCTCGGCGTCGCGGAACACCGGGAAGCGCCGGGCGAGCAGCTCGGAGTCGAGTAGCTCGGCGTGGCGAGTCAGGGCCCCGATCCTGACCTCGGTCATGCGCTCCTCGATGTAGGAGAGCTCGAGGTCGTTGATGTCGATCAGGTACTCCGGGTTGGCCAGGCGCAGCTTCATCATCGGCAGCAGGCTGTGCCCGCCGGCGATCAGCCGGGCTTCTGGACCGTGCTCGGCAAGCGATGCGATTGCGCCCTCGACGCTGGTCGCCCGCTCATAGTCAAACGGCGCTGGAGTCTGCACGAGTTCTCCTTACTCGTCGTCGTCGTTCTTCAGGCGGCGCAGAAAGGCCAGCCCCGACTTCACGATCCCGCCCTCGGCCTCGGGCTCATGCCGGGGCTCGGGCTTGGGCGTCGTAGCCGGACCAGCCGCCATTGGCATGCGCTTGCGCACGCCGGGGGAATCGCTCGGCACGAACTGGACCGGCGAGTCGGTGCCGATGACCGGCGAGCGCGGCATGTTCTGCGGCCGCGTCTGGCGTGCGTCCGGGTAGAGCCCGCGCGCGGCCAGGCTCCCGTAGGCCGGGTTGCGCAGGGCCGGCCCGTTCGGGCTCGCCGCGGCGATCGGGGCCTCCCGGCCCAGCCGGGCCAGGGTCAGGGTGCCCTTCGTGTACACCTCGCTGATACGCGGGGCCTTGGTGGTCTTGCTCTCGGGGAAGTTGCGGAAACCCTGGGCGGCCGAGCCCGGGTAGAGGCCCTCGACCAGGCCCACCGCGTCCGCCATGCCCGCCTTCTTGACGAGCAGTCCCTCGAGCACATCCACGCCCGCGTCGAGGTTCTGGTTGATCGTGGTGACCACCTCGTTGACCGGACCGGTCTTCTCAATGATCCCGACCACGCCGGTGATCGCGTCATCGAGTGATCGCGTGATCTTCTGGAGGGCGAAGATCGTGGAGACGAGGTAGAAGACGAGCGCGGCGACGATCAGGACGACCGCGACGATCATGACTACACCAGCTGCTGGCATGCGTGCCCCCTATCAGGCGTCGTCGAGGATCACGTCGAGCGAGCCGCCGTAATCGGCGGCCGTCTCGATCGTCTTGATTACCTGGCCCTGCGTGGTGAGCAGGAGGGCCGCGGCGTCGAGATCGGTTGATCCGTTCTGGGCCGCGGTCGCGATCTGGCCGACGCTTGGCACGATGCTGTTCGCGGCGGCGAGGACGCCGCGCAGCAGGTAAACGACCACCGGCAGGACGACCAGCAGGAGGATCGCGTCGCCGATCCATTCGAGCGTCATCGGGGCCTCCTTTCGGCCACGACTCGAGCCTTGGTCGCGATGCCGGGCAGCGCGCTCAGGATCGTGTCGAACTGGGCGTTGATGGCCTTGACCGCCGGCTCCAGCGGCTTGAGGTGATCCTGTTCGACCATGGCGAGCGCGCCGGCCAGCGTGGCGAGGTTCTTGGAGGTCTTCTCGAGGTCCTGGCGGACCTTGATCAGGGCGGCGGCGAGCACCGCGATGACCACGATGGCGAGCAGGACGGAGAGGATGATCAGCGTAGTCATTGGCTCGTGCCGTTTCCGTTTCCGTAGCCGTCGGTGAGGGCGTTCATGTAGCCGTCTTGGATCACGGCCTCGTCCACGATCATGCTCAGCACGGGCGCGGTCGCCTCGAGCTGGGGGATGTTCGCCGTGTGTCCCGCGACCTTGCCGGCGATGTCCAGCAGGCCGGCCACCGAGTTCTTGATGTCGGTCGTGGTTCGGATCAGAACGGCCAGCAGGCCGGCCACCGCAAGCGCGGCGACGAGCCCGATGATCAGCGCGATCGTCCACGCGCCGTGATTGGAAAGGGCGGCGAGCGCGATCATTTGCCTACCGCCACCTTGCGCAAGGCGCGAGCCGAATGGAGGATCCTCACCCCGGAGTCGTTGATCCGGGGGACTGCGCCCAGCTCGGTCGTCTGCGCGCGGACCTTCTCGACGCCCTCGACCGCCGTGCGTGCCTGCTTGGCGATTCGCGTCGCCAGCATGACGATCGTAATCACGATCGCCGCTGCGACCAGGGTGACCACGACGCCGAGCACGAGCCCGATGACCCAACCGGTGGAGGCACCGATCAAGATCAAGTCACACCTCCTGTTTTGTTCTCTCCTCGTCTTCCCTGGAGGACGCCCGGGTCGTCCCCGACCTTCCTCCCGGCGCTACTTTGCCGCGCAATCGATTGCGCGTCAACCTACAGAAAACGGGATTGCCACGCCTGGGCTTTCTCGTGATCGGCCAGGATCGCGCGGTAGTCCTCCTCGGTGTCGACGTCACGGGGGATCCGGCCGGGGACCGGGACGTCGACCACGCGGTCGGTGTGGCGATCGAGCAGCTTCCATACGCCCTTGTCGCCGTGCAGCGCCTTTAGGTCGGCGAACGTCGAGCGGGCGAAGGCGAGCGGGTGGCCGCGGCCGTTCTCGTAGGCGCAGGCCGCGAGTGGCGCGTCCCCCCGGCCGGCGACGAGCGCCTTGACGGCCTGCGGGGTGACCCCGGGCTGGTCGCCCAGCATCAACACGAGCACGTCGGCGCGTGGGTCGACGGCGGTCAGGGCGGCGGCGATCGAGGACGAACACCCGTCGCCGAAGTGATGGTTCTCGGCGACCTCGACGTTGCTGAGGTCTACGTGGGCGCGTACGTCGGCCGCGCTTCCGCCGATCACGCACACCACTTGATCGAAGTCGCACGCACGCGCGGTGTTCAAGACGTGTCCGAGCAGCGTCCCGTTGCCGTAGGGCACCAGCTGCTTGGGGGCGCCGAGGCGCTTTGAGCCGCCGGCGGCGAGGACCAGACCGGTGACAAAGGGCACGCGACCGATTATGGCTTGGGATAAAACTCGCGAATAGCGCGAGTTATTTCCCAAGCGCCTCACGGCGGCCAGATCAGGCGGCTCGGGTGCGGACGATCCTCGGGACCGCGTGCGCGGCCAGCTCGAGCTGATCGGCCGGCTTGGGCTTCGAGATCACGTAGCCCTGGACCAGGTCGCAGCTCAGACCGCTCAGCAGGCTGAGGCATTCGTGGTCCTCGACTCCCTCGGCGACCACGCGCAGCCCGAGCGCGTGGGCGAGTTCGACGGTCGCGGTGACCAGGGCGAGGTCACGGCCCTGCTTGGACTCGGCCAGCCGGCTGATGAAGCTGCGGTCGAGCTTCAGCTCCTTGACCGCCAGGCTGCCCAGGTAGGCGAGCGAGGTGAAGCCGGCGCCGAAGTCGTCCACGGACACGATCAACCCGAGGTCATGCAGCCGCTGGATCGCCTCCTGCGAACGCTCGAAGTCGGAAATCGCGGTGGTCTCGGTCATCTCCAGGACCAGAACCTCCGGGCCGAGGCCATAGCCCGCGAGCAGCCGGGCCACAAGGTCCGGGAAGTCGGGGTTCACCAGGTCGGAGGCGGAGATGTTGACCGCGACGGTCAGCTGGCGGCCGGCGCTGCGCCAGGAGGCGCATTGGAAGAGCGCCTCGTCGAGCACCACCGCGGTCAGCGCGCCCATCAGGCCGGCGTCCTCGGCCAGCGCGATGAACTCGAGCGGCGGCACGAAGCCTAGGCGGGGGTGGATCCAGCGCACCAGGGCCTCGACCGAGTTGATCTCGCCGGTGGCAAGGTCGACCTGGGGCTGGTAGTGAAGCTCGAGCTGGCGCTCTTCGATCGCGGTGCGCAGCTCCTCGACCAGCTGCACCCGGTTGGCCGCGCCGTCGAGGTCCTCCTGGTAGATGGCGAAGGGCTTGCCCTCGAGCTTGGCGCGATACATCGCGAGGTCCGCGCAGCGAACCAGGTCCGCCGCGTCGGTGGCGTCGTCAGGCATGACCGCGATCCCGATGCTGGCGCCGATCTGGACCCGCACTGCGTCGAGCATGAACGGTTCCTCGATCTGCGCGGTCAGACGCGACGCCACGGTGGCGGCGTAGTCGGAGCCGGCGTCGAGCAGCGCGAGGGCAAACTCGTCCCCGCCTAGACGGACCACCAGGTCCGAGTCGCGCAGCGAGTCCCGCAGCCGAGCCCCGAGTTGGCGGAGCAGCTCGTCGCCGGTGGCGTGGCCGAACGAGTCGTTGACCTCCTTGAACTTGTCGAGGTCGACGAACATGAAGGCCAGGCCGCGCTCCGGCGCGTCAGGGTCGCGCTGCTCGGCGACGAACGCGTCGAGCAGCTGGAACAGCGACCGGCGATTGCCCAGCTCGGTCAGCTGGTCGGTGATCGACTCGCGCCGGCGGTGCTCGGTGAGCGTGCGCAGGCCGAGCAGCGATACGGCCGAGCGCGCCCCGGCCACGATCAAGGTCACCACGGCAAGCCCGAGCGATACGCGCCCGACGTGCTCGAGCGAGCCGACGAACAGGATGGCCACCGCGGCGGCGGCGGCGAGCGCGGGAAGCGCGAAGCCGGGCGGCTCTTCGGAGAGGGAGGGCCGGGCGGTCGGGGACTGGATCCAGACGGCGACCGACACGAGCAGGATCGACAGGGGCCAGGCGATGGCGTCGGAGAAGTTGCCGATGAACGAGTCGGCGCCCAGGACGTGGAACATGTCGCCGACCGTGATGAGTGCATACCCGGTTGCCAGGAGCAGCCACGGAAGCTTTCGGCGGCCGGAAACGATCGCGGCGCCGCCGACCACCAGGCCGAGGAGAAGCACGTCGCCCACCGGGTAGGCGAGGTTGACCGCGACCCCGGCGGCGCTTCCGCCGGTGTGATGGAGAACGTCCTTGAACGCGAACGTCGCACAGAGCGCCGCCGCGCCGAGCCCGGCCACGCCGCCGTCCAGCCAGCTAGCCAGGCTGAAGCGCTTGACATTGCGGCGCAGCAGCAGCATCAGGCCGATGTAGGTAACCGGGTAGAAGGCGACGTAGAAGGCGTCGGCCAGCGACGGCGAAGGCGGGTCCAATTGGACGGTCAGCACAATGTCGCCCGTGGCCCAGAACCAGAGCCCGATGCCGAGAAGCACGGGAATCCAGCGTCCGCTGCGCAGCGTCGCGGCTCGGTAGACGCACAATGCGCCAACGACGATCTCGAAGACGTTCACGCCCCATCCGTCGAGCCAGTCCCAATGAGCGCCGAGCAACTCGACGATCACGTAGCCGAAGGCGAGCGCAACCAGCACCGCGTACGCGGGCCCAACGAAGGCAGGGGTGCGATCACCCGAGCGCCGGCGCGCGAAGGCAGCGTTGAGCCGCGAGTCAACATGCTCGCTGGTCAAGGCCCTGTCTTCTCCGTTGGGGATCGCATGAGCGTCTGTAACGTCGCCGTCCGCCCGTGATTCGGCAGCTCGGCGGAAAACTTGTGCGATTCGTCGCGGAGTGGCCACACGGCGCCACTCGGGTGGTCCCGGATTCAGACTCGATATACGGCGGCCAGGAGGCCCGCGTAGGAGCGCACGAGCGCCGCGCGCTCCTCAGCGATCAGCGGGCTGCGCAGGTCGCATCCCTCCTCGACCCACTGGTCTGAGTAGCGCATGGCCAGCGCACGCTGCTCGGCCGCCACCCGCACGTCGCCCTCGTCAACCCCGTAGACGTAGGCGTAGAGCGCGGCCAGGGCCGCCACCAGCGGCGCCTCCGAGCCGCCCGTGTCCTCGCGCTGATGCTCGCGGTGCACCCGCCACCACTCCACCTCGAGCTCCGATGCCCGCCGGGCGTCGAACGACTCGCCGTGGCGGCGCGCGACCAGGCGATAGAAGCGCTCCATGGCTCGCCTCGCCCCCGCGGGATCGTTGTTCGGGTACGGGGCCCACAGCTGGTTGGCTCGCAGCACCAGCCACGCGCCCCGCAGCGTGGAAGGCCAGGGCAGCCCGAAGGTGTGTCGGGTGAGCGAGATGGCCGCGCGCAGGAAGGGCAGCCACTCGCGCCGGTAGTAGGTCACCCAGGCCACGGTCTCCAGGTTGCCGACCTGGCGGGGATCGAAAGAGCGGTGTGGCTTGGGCTTGGGGGCGGAGCGCGCCGTGCGCGACCGGCGTCGGCGGCGGGCTCTCGGCATCGTGCGGGTGACCGTAACCGATCGACGCCACCCCGGGCCACAGGTGTGCGGAACAGCACCTAGGGTGGCTGGGCGCGCCCGGCGCCGGCGCGTAGGTTCTCTCCACATCAACCGTCCATCTCAGGAGAGCAGGACCACATGACACGCATCAACGACCCCGCCTTCCGCCTCCGCGACGAGCACGTCCCGCCGACGCTGCCCGCGACGCCGAAGACCGGTCTCCGCCTCGACACCCTGCACCGGCCGACCCTGAAGCTGGCCGACTACATCCACGCCGAGCTCGCCGTTGCGCCCGCGGCCGTGTCCCGGCCGCACCCGAACTTCAAGTGGGGAATGCTCGCCAACGACCGGCTCGGCGACTGCGTGATCGCGATGATGCTCCACTCGGTCGAGGACTTCCACCTCGACGCCGGCACGCCGGTACCGCAGTTCAGCGACCAGGACGCGGTCAGCATGTACAGCGCGATCACCGGTTATGACCCGAACGATCCCAACAGCGACCAGGGCACTAACGAGAGCGATGCCATGCGCTACTGGATGAACCCGGGGCTGCGCACCAGCGACAACATCGACCACCAGATCGTCGCCACGGTGGCGGTTGATCCGAGCAATCTGAACGAGTGCCGGATCGCCATCGACGAGTTCGTCGACCTGCAGATCGCCATCGCGCTCCCGCGCACCGCCCAGGGGCAGAAGGAGTGGACGGTGGTGGGAAACGGCCGGACCGGCAACAGCGCGCCCGGCTCGTGGGGCGGCCACGGCATCCCGTACCGGGAGTACGACGGCGAAACCTTCAAGTGCGTCACCTGGGGGGCGGAGCTGCTGCTCACCGTGCCGTTCCACCAGGCCTACGCGCAGGAAGCTCACGTGGTGGTCACCAAGGAGATGCTGGGCAAGACCGGGGTGGGGCCGTCGGGCGTCGCCTGGGACCAGCTGATCGCGGACATCAAGGTGCTGACCAGCGCGCCCCAGGTGAAACCCGGCGTGGGCACCACGGAGCCGGCGATCTAGTGATCCTCTGACCGCGCTCGCGTGAGCGAGGCCTACTCTCTCGCTCTCCACCGAGAGTGAGCCTGCTCACGCCCGAGCGCGGTCCGAGGATTACGGAGAACATCCGGGGAGGCGCATCCCACGTGCGCCTCCCCGACTCGTTGGTAGGTTGTCCGGCATGTGCCTACCGAACCACACCCGGTGCCGGGTGTTCGCACCGATCGTCGCCGCGATCTCGCTCTCCGCTGTGGGGGTCGCGGCTCCCACCGCCGCGGCTCGCCCGGGCGGGATGATCCGTACCGGATCCAATGGGGTCACCGCGCTCGGTTCCTGGCGCGTGTCGACGCATCCGCGCTACCGGGCGGCGATCCACGCGCTGGGCTCACCTAACGGGGTCAAGGCGACAGCCTCGGACACGTGCACCGGCACCTGGGGAGCGCTGGGTCTGCGGATCCTGTTTACGACGTTCGGCGGCGGCTCGGGCTGTGGGGCGACGCTTGCGCAGAGCGGAACCATCTTCGGCGCCTCCGGGCGGCAGTCGTGGCGGACCGCGCGCGGGCTCCGGGTCGGCGACAGCCTGACCAGGCTGGAGCGGCTCTACCCGGGCGCGATCAAGGAGCGCGGCGCGCGAGTCATCGTGTACAGCCTCCACTCCGTGATCGCCGAGGGATCTCGGCTGGACATCGTGACGGCCCAGATCAAGGGCAATCGGGTGTCGAACTTCAGGCTGTGGTTCGGAGGGGCCGGCGACTGACCTCGCTCGCCGGCCCCGCGTTCAGCGTCGGGCGCCTCGGCTCAACCCTGCTGCTGGACGACCATCAGCCGGTAGCCGGCCGGGTCGTTGAACCAGAACATCGGGGGCACCGGATCGCCCATTCGGGAGACCTCGGCGTCGACGTCGACGCCAAGCGACTTGAACTGCTCGTGCGTCGCGTCGATGTCGTCGGTGCTCAGGATGATGCCGGTCTCGTACGGCTCCACGTCCTTGCCCGGCGGGGGCGGCGCCAGCGCGATGCCCGTGTTGCCGCTGGGCGGGTAGACCTCGACCCAGCGGTACTGGCCGCCGAACGGGACGTCCGTGCGCTTCTCGAAGCCGAGCGACTCGTAGAACGCGATCGAGCGGTCCACGTCGACGGTCGGGATGCACACCAGGCTGATGGTGCCGATACGCGTTGCGGTGGTGCTCACTGCGGGACCTCCTGGAAGTTGATTTCGCAGCTTAGACCCCGGGGATTCTCAGAACTCATCGATTCCCGGCGATCTGGATCACGATCCTGATCGACAACTTGACCGACGCGCTGCTGGTCGATCAGCCGGGCGTCGCGCGCCTGAACTGGCCGCGGATGTTCCATGGGGCGGTGCCCACGGCGGACGCGCGAGTAAGCCCGCAGAGCGGTGTGCCCGACGCGTTGATCGCCGAGCCCGGCTTCTCGGCCCTCGTGCGGTGCAGACCGGGGGGCGCGAGAGAACCATCCTGTTCGACACGGGCGTATCACCGGGCGGGATGGCCGAGAACATGCGCCGGCTCGGGATCGAGGGCCTGGTGCGCATGCTGGGCCGCACGCGCCTGCCGGTGATGATCCACCCCGAGTTCTGGAACCGCCGGCGGATCAGCTTCCCGGGGCTCGAGCCGGCTGAGCTGCCGGCGACGAGCCGGGTGTCCCTGGAGGAGATGGGGTTCGCGATCGTCGAGGAGCGCCAGCCGTCTTTCCTGCTTGACGGCGCGGTGCTGATCACGGGCGAGGTCGACCGGACGACGCCGTTCGAGATCGGCTTTCGCGGGCACGAGTCATTGCGCGACGGGGGCTGGCAGCCCGGTCCGCTCATCCTCGTGATCAGGCGCCTGTCCGGTGCGCGACCGCGGGCTGGTCGTCCGACGGGCTGTGGCCACGCGGGCATCGTCAACACCGTGCGCTACGTGCGGCGATTGACCGGGCTCGACGAGGTCGCGGCGGTCGTGGGCGGGTTTCACCTGAGCGGTCCGATGTTCGAGCCGATCATCGAGCCGACGGTCGAGGCTTTCGCCGACCTGGCGCCGGGACTGCTGGCGCCGGCGCACTGCACGGGGTGGAAGGCGGTCCACCGGTTGGCCGCGTCGTTCCCGGACGCGTTCGTGCTGCCCACGGTCGGGACGACGATCACGATCTGACTCCGGGTCATAAGCCCGCACTCGGCGTCGGGCCGGAGCCGAGTTCCGATTTTGAGCCACATAGCGGTACTAAGCCGGATCTCGGCGAACGCGTTACGGCGAGCGCGGACTTATGACCCGGCCGACGGGCGGCGGGGAACGCGCCCGCCCGGCACGGATGCCGGGCGGAACGGCCCCACGGATGACGCCGAAGGCGGCCCAGAAACTACGCGTGTGCAGCGCGCGCGTGCTTGGGCAGCCAGAACACCGCCGCGCACGCCGCGGCCAGGAACGCCACCGCCAGCAGCAGTGCGTGATCGGAGGCGCCGACGAAGGCCACCGGGCCGTGGCCGTGGCCGACCGAGTTGAACAGGACGGTGCCGACGCCGGCGATCCCGATCGACATCGCGAGCTGCTGGATCGACTCGAGCAGGCCCGAGGCCGAGCCGAGCTCGTGCGGTGCGACGCCCGCGAGGATCACGTCGAACATCGGGACGAACACCATGCCCATGCCGAAGCCGGTGATGGCCAGCGGCCCGGCGAGATCCCAGGCGGTCAAGCCGCCGCCGGCCGACCGCATCACCATGTCGGCAACGATCAGGCCGATGGCCATAACCACGATCCCGACGTGCATAGTGGTTCGGCCGATCTTGGCCAGCAGCGCCGAGGAGGTGATCGACCCGGCGATCGCGGTCACCGGAATCGCCACGGTGGCCACCGCGCAGGCCAGCGGAGTGAACCCGAGACCGGTCTGGAACATGACGTTGAGCGCGATCATCATCCCGCCCATCGCGCCGATGAATCCGAGCACGACGGCCAACCCGGCCACGTACGCGCGGCGCTTGAGGATCGAGGGCTCGACCAGCGGGGCGCGGCCCTGGCGGGACCGGCGGGACTGGAGCAGTCCGAACGCGGCCAGCGTGACCACGCCTCCGGCGAGGAGCGCGAACGACCACACCGGCCAGCCCTGCTCCCGGCCCTGGATCAGCGGGTAGACCAGCGCGAAGCCGCCGACCATGGCAAGCGTGACGCTCGGCGCGTCGAGGCGCAGGCCCGGGGTGGCCGGCGCGGTCTTCGGGAGGAAGCGCCGCCCGGCGGCAATCGCGGCCAGACCGAGGGGGACGTTGACCAGGAAGATCGCGCGCCAGCCGGTCCCCAGGACGTTGAGATTGACCAGGCCGCCGCCGACCAGCGGACCGGCGATCGCGGCCAGGCCCATCACGGGACCGAAGACGCCGAAGGCCTTCTGCTGGCCCTCGTCGCCGAACAGCTCGCGGATCAGGCCGAAGCCCTGCGGAACCATCATCGCGGCGACTGCGCCCTGGAGCGCGCGGGCTGCGATCAGCGCGTTCGGCGAGGGAGCCAGCGCGCATAGAACCGAGGCGCCGACGAAACCACCGATGCCCAGCAGCAGCACCCGGCGGCGACCGAGTACGTCGCCCAGCCGGCTGCCCAGCATCAGCATGACCGCCATGGCCAGCGTGTAGGCGGCGGAGATCCACTCGATCGCCGCGTACGAACCGCCCAGGTCACGACGGATCGCGGGGGCGGCGGTCTGGGCGATCGTCGAGTCCAGCAGGTCCATCACCGAGGCGGCGAGGACGACGATGAAGCCGAGCCAAGCGGCCCGGCGGGAGGAGATGAGAGTGGTGGTTGGCATGACTTGAACCCTCTCCTGGATTGCGGCCAACTCCGGTCCTAAATCGGCGAATTGCGGTCACATACGGTCCTCGATCTGTGAGACCATGCGCAGCATCATGGTTCAGACCTCCGCACGCCTCCTCGCTCTCCTCTCACTGCTCCAGGTACGCCGGGAATGGACCGGCCAGGAGCTCGCCGACCGCCTCGAGGTCGGTCCCCGCACGATCCGCCGTGACGTCGACAAGCTGCGCTCGCTGGGCTATCCGATCGAGGCCGCGCCCGGTGTGGCCGGGGGCTACCGCCTAGGCGCCGGGGGTGAGCTTCCGCCGCTGCTGCTCGACGATGCCGAGGCCGTCGCCGTGGCGGTGGGCCTGAGGACCGCTGCCGCCGGCGGGATCGCCGGGATCGAGGAGACCTCGGTGCGCGCGCTGACCAAGCTCGAGCAGGTGCTTCCCGGCCGGCTGCGCCGACGGGTGAGCGCGCTCAGCCTTGCCACCTCGGCGTTCGGCGTGGAGGGTCCGCAGATCGACCCCGATGTCCTGGCCACGCTAGCCGGCGCCTGCCGGGATTACTCTCGCCTTCGGTTCTCTTACGTGGCGCGGGACGACCAGGCGTCGACGCGGATGGTCGAGCCCGCCGCCGTGGTCTACAGCGGCCACCGCTGGTACCTGGTCGCATTCGACGTCGACCGCGACGACTGGCGGACCTTCCGCCTCGATCGGATCCGCGGCCGGGTGCGCCTTGGCGAGCGCGGTCGCCGGCGGATCGTCCCCGGCGGTGACCCGGCCGCGTTTGTGCGCGAACGCCTGCGCGGGATATGGGAGGGCGACTCAGACGTCGTTCCCGGCCGGATCCGCATGCACGCGCCCGCCACTCAGATCCGCACGCGCATACCGAGCCGATACGCCGAGGTCGAGCCGGACGGGGAGGAGGCGTGCATCGTGACCTCGCGCGGCCGGTGGTCGCACGGGTTCCTGGTCTGGATGGCCACGCTGGACGAGCCCATGGAAGTGCTCGATCCGCCTGAGCTGGTCGGTGCCGCCCAGGTGATCGTGGCCCGACTGACTGGTGCCGCCGCTTAGAGGCGCCTAGCGCCCGACCCAGTTGGGGGGGCGCTTCTGGAGGAAGGCGGTCATGCCCTCCTGAGCGTCGGCCGCCAAGGCGTTCTCGGTCATCACGACCTTGGTGTGCTCGTAGGCGTCGACTTCGGCCCGATCGACCTGGTCGTAGAAGGCCTGCTTGCCGAGCCCAACCGTGTAGGAGCTCGATCTGGCGATTGCCTCGACGAGGTGATCGACGGCTGCGTCGAGTTGGTCGGCGGGGACGACCTGGTTGACCAGCCCCCAGTCGAGCGCGGTGGCGGCGTCGATGGGTTCGCCGGTGAGCAACATCTGCATCGCGCGCTTGCGGCCGACCGCGCGGGACACCGGGACCATCGGCGTGGAGCAGAACAGCCCGATCTTGACCCCCGGGGTGGCGAACCGCGCGGTGTCCGCGGCCACGGCCAGGTCGCAGGCCGCGACCAATTGGCAGCCGGCCGCGGTGGCCACCGCGTGCACCTTGGCGATCACCGGCTGGGGCAGCTCGTGGATCGTCTGCATGAGCTGCGTGCAGGTGGCGAACAGCTCGTCGAGGAACCCTTCGTCGCGCCCGATCATCTCGGACAGGTCGTGCCCGGCCGAGAACGCGGGGCCGGCGGCGTCGATGACGATCGCGCGGGTGTCCGGATTCGCCCCGGCGGCGCGAAGAGCGCCGATCAGCTCCTGCATGAGCTCGAGGGACAACGCGTTGCGCTTCTCGGGGCGGTTCAGGGTGATCCGCGCCGCGGGCCTGTCCGTAGAGACGATCAGATTCCGATAATCGATGCCGGGCGCCGAGCTCACGAAGTTAGTATGGCGCGCCGAGTCACGACAACCTGGGGGTGATGGTGATGGCCGAGACAGCCGGCCAGCGAATGACGGCCGAGATCGAGGGAGACTTCGTGGTGTTCCTCATCGGCGCACGCTTCAACAGCAAGCTCCACATGGTCCGCAGCGTGATCGATCTGGGCGGCCGCCGGGGCATGAAGCACATGCTCGACTATCTGGTCGCGCGGCCCGAGAAGGGACTGCTCGCCTACGAGATGGGGCTCCCCACGATCGTGCAGTACTGGCGCTCGTTCGAGCACCTCGAGGCGTTTGCCAAAGACAAGGACGATCCTCACCTGGAGATCTGGCGCCAATACTGGCGGCGGGTCGGCAAGAGCGACCGGACCGGCATCTGGCATGAGACCTATCTGGTCCGCTCGGGCGAGTACGAGGCGGTGTACGGGAACATGCCGGCGCACGGGCTCGGCAAGGCGGGGCGTCTGGTACCGCTGTCGGCCTCGTCGAGCGCTCGGGAGCGAGTCGGGGCAATGGCCGGCTGAGCACCGTGTCGGAGCCGATCGTCTACGACCGGGCCAACCGGTTTCACAAGGTCGTGCGGCGCTTCGCGGCGAGTGGCCCTGGCGCACGGCTGTTCGCTCGAATCGCGCCCTCGCTCGATCGCCCAGTCCACCGCCTGAGCCGAGGCCGGCACACAGTGGGGAGCCTCATCACGGGGCTGCCGGTGGTCATGCTGATAACGACCGGCGCCCGGAGCGGTAGGCCGCGCAGCGTGCCCGTCCTCGGCATCCCCGTCGAGGGCGGGGTCGCGGTCATCGCCTCCAATTGGGGCCAGCAGCACCACCCGTCCTGGTATTACAACCTGCGCGCGCATCCCGAGGCACAGGTGATCGTCGACGGGAGCAGCCGGCGTGTGCGCGCGGCCGAGGCGGACGGCGAGCGGCGCGCCGAGATCTGGCAGGCAGCGCTCCTCGTCTATCCCGGGTTCAGCGAGTACGAACGGCGCGCGCCGGGCCGGCGCATCTCGGTGTTCGTGCTCACGAACCTCTGACTCGCGACACTAGCCGTCCGCGTGTTCGCCCTTGATGTCCTCGGCGACCCGATCCTTGAACGGCTTGAGCGTCTCGTAGAGCTCTTCGGGTCCGGTCTTGGCGTGCGGGTCGGAGTCACCCACCAGCCACGGCGCAGCCTCCACCGCGGTGCGCCAGGCCGCCTCCTCGGCGTCGGTGTCCGAGGTGTCGGCGGGCTCCTCGGCCACCGGCTCGACCTTGTCGAGGTAGACGTTGGTGTACTGCCCGCGCTTCTCCTCGTGATACTCGAGGCGGACGCGGCGGCCCTCGAGTCCGCGGGCCTGCTCGCCGATCGCCTCGCGGAAGGTCGTGTACTCGTTGCCGTCAGCGTCGCGCACGACGTAGCGCTGGTTACCTCCCCGGGTCTCGAACGTGCGCACGTCCGCGATCTTCGTCACTACGTCCATGTGAATGGTGTTACCCGCCCGTGGGGCTAAGCCGCGCGGGAGGCGCTCGACGGGGAGAAAGATGACGCCCTCGTCCGGCTCGCGCTCTACCTGACGGGCACGAACCGCTGGCGCGCCAGTGTCCGCAGGCGCTCGACGTCCTCCGCCCGGGAGCGCGACAGCGGCACGGTGGCCGAGAGCTCGCGGAGGACCACTTCGGTGGTGAGCGGCTGCTGGTCCTGCAGCGCCCTGAGCAGCGACGCGCCGATCACCTGCTCGAGCTCGGCGCCGCTGAACCCGTCGGCCGCGGCGGCGATGTGCTCGACGTCGAACCGCGCCGGGTCCTGCTTGCGCCGGCTCAGGTGGATACGGAGGATCGCGGCGCGCTCCTGCGCGTCGGGCAGGTCGACGAAGAAGATGTCGTCGAAGCGTCCCTTGCGCAACAGCTCCGGCGGCAGGGCGGACAGGTCGTTCGCGGTGGCGACGACGAAAACACCGGCTTCCTTCTCCTGTAGCCAGGTGAGGAATGTGCCGAACAGCCTCCGGGACAGCCCGCCGTCGGCGTCCTGACTGCCGGACGGAGCCAGGCTCTTCTCGATCTCGTCAATCCACAGGATGACCGGAGCCATCGATTCGGCGGTGGTGAGCGCGTGGCGCAGGTTTCGCTCGGACTCCCCGACGTACTTGTCGAAGAGGGTTGAGAAGTCGAGCTTCAGCAGGGGCTGCTGCCACTGGTGGGCGATGACCCTCGCGGCCAGCGACTTACCGCAGCCCTGGACCCCGACGAGCAGCACGCCCTTGGGCGCCGGAATGTTCAACTCGGCCGCCTGCTCGCTGAACGCGAGGCGAGCTCGCTCGAGCCATCGCCGGAAGTTGGCAAAGCCACCGAGCTGATCCGAGCTGCCGGCCGGCGGGAAGTACTCGAGCGTGCTGCCTTCCCGCAACGCCTGCGCCTTGAGCTCGATGACCCGCTCGAGGTCGTCCGGGCTCAGCGCGCCGTCCTCGATCGCCACCTGCGCCAGCGCCTGACGCGCCTGGCTCAGAGTAAGGCCGGACAGCGCCGAGGCGAACGGACCGAAGTCGCCGGCCTCAAGAGAGACGTTGGCCCGCGCGGTGGCCTGGAGCGAGGTGATCACGTCGGCGATGACGCGGCGGTACTGATCGGGCCCCGGAGGCCGGAGCTCGTACCGGACCACCTCGGCCTCGAGCGCCGGGGGAAGCTCGACCGAGACGCCGAGCAGCACGATGGTCGCGAGCCGATGGGGCGCGGCGAGCTGATCGATCAGCTCCCGGAACGCTCGGGCCACGGTCGGAGTGGTCAGGTCCGCACCGAAGTCCTTGAGCACGAACAGGCCTTCGACCGACAGGTCCTGGATGCTCGCCAGCATTCTGGCCGGGTCCTGTGTGCCGTACACCGCCTGCGAGCCCGGCCGGCGCACCAGCCCGTGGGTGATGGTCCAGTCGAAGAGCGTGAGATTCGTCTCTCGCGCGACTGCGGCGAGCAGGGCGTCGGCCCGCTCCTCCTCGGGAGTCTCGACCGCGATCGCCGCGTGGCGGGAGAGGACGAGCGTCCGGAGCTCATGCACGACGCTCAACTCGGTGTCGGCGAGGCCGTCGGAGCCGGCGGTGATGGGCGACGAGTCCATCTCGGCTACTTCGGCAGTGGGCCGAGTTGCCTTGAGGTGCGGACTGCTGTCAGCTGGACTTGGCCGCGTCGAGCCAGCGGCTGAGGCCGTGGCGACCGGCCAACGTGAGCTTTCCGTCGGTGGTGATCCAGTCCCGGACGCGCAACTCGCGAACGATCCCGAGCGCATCGCTCGGGCCCGGGCCCTCGCCCTTCGCCGCGAGTGCGTCGGCTCCGGGCTCGATGATCCACCGGCCCGAATCCAGCGCGGCGAGCGCGAGTCCCTGCTCGTCGGTCGGGAAGTCGAGCGGATGCGGCCCTGCGCCCCCGAGGGGGTCGACCCGTGTCACCGATCGGTCCGGGCCGGGGGCTCGGCGCGACAGGTGATCGCCGAGGTTCTCCGTGTGCGAGGTCAGCCAGCCTCCGGCGCTTTCGACCCACTCCCTCGCGGCGCCTGGGTCTACGCCGAGTGAACCGGCCAGATCTTCGACGTCGACGTTGTCGATCGAGCGCTCGATGTAGCGGCCCAGCTCTGAGGCGATCGAGCGGAGCGCATCCTCGAAGCTCTCGCCACCTGCGTCATTTCCGAACATGTCTACATGATGACACGCCATTCAGTGGTACTAGCTCAGGCGCTGTCGATACATCTGCTGTGCGCTCACCAGCCCGCGTTGCGCGGCGGCCATGGCCCGCTCGGCGCGACTGCCCGCAGCGGGCATCACCCCGAGTTGCCGCGAGACGCTCATCAAATCGAACACCACCCTGAGCCGGCTGATCCGCCCGTCGCGGTACTCGTGGAAGTCCGCCCCGTCGATCTCCCAGCGCCGGCCGGTGGGCGCGAAGCCGGGAGGATCCATCCGCCCGGTGAACGTCCCGGTGCCGCGCCAGTGAAACGACGCGCGGGGTTCGTCGGGGATCACGTACGGTCCGTCGAGCAGCTCGAAGGTCATGTCCGGGACCGCGCGCCACAGCGCCTCGAGAAACTCCCGTACCTGGTCGTGGCCGCGCATCGGGCGGGGCCAGGAGTCATCGCGGGCTTCGACGTCGTCGGTGAGGAAATTCAGGACGCGATCTGAATCGTGCGAGTTCCACGCGTCGAGCCAGCTTGCGACCAGCTCACGGATCGATTCGATCGAAGGCGCGATCGCCTGATTCACCCGCGTCGCCCGAGCAGCTCGAAGTAGAGCACCGACGCACTGAGGGCGGTGACCGGCGCGAGGACGGCGTTGATCGCCCATTGCACCACGGCTCGCCCCAGGGACCCGAGCCCGGCGGCGAGGAGAGCGGCCGCGACGCTGATCACGATGACCGCGAGGAACACGAGCACGATGACACCGAACACTTCCCAGCCGTGCCCGCGGACCAGCTCCCGGCTGCGGCCGAACGCGGCGAATGGTCCCGGACGCTCGAGCACCGTGACCGGCGCAACCACCGACCAGATGACCAACAGGATTAATCCCGGGATGATCAGGAGGATGAACCCGATCGCCACCGCGAGGCCGAACAGGATCGAGACCGCGACGAGTGGCCAGAACACCGGCTCGACGCGGCGGATCAGGTCGACGACCGAGTGGTCGCGCCGGTCATCCTGGATGTCCTGAACGAGCTCGACCACGATCCCCTGATACAGCACGCCGAGCGCAATGAAGAGAATGCCGAGCGCCAGAGAGGCCCCCGGGATCAGCAGGAGCAGGATGAACTCGAGGGCGAACAGGATCAGCGAGATCCCGATCAGCACCGGGAACTGATCGCGATAGATCCCCCAGATCCGGGAGACGACCGCACCAGGACTGATTGGCTGCACGCTCATGGTGCGCGGGTGAGCCTACTAGGGACCGCTTACAGGTGGTAGGACATCCTCAGTGAACGATCGGCTGCCCGTCACGATTGTCGACGCCTGCCTTCGGGATGGGCGGGGTGGCAGCCCTACGGCGGTGTTGTGGGAAACCTCGTTGGGCGAGGCTGATCGTTGCCGAGTCCCTCAATCGGCCGGGACCTCGCACGCCGTGTTCGTTTCGCTCGACGAACCCCGCCCGGGGGAGCCGGAGGTTTCGCTGCGGTTCTTCACGGCCACTGGGGAGCTCCCCGCATGTGGACACGGAACCGTGGCCGCGCTGGCCTTTCTCGCCCGGCACTCCGGGAGCCCGGAGTACCGAGCCACCCTACGTGCGGGAGGGCGATGCTTTGCCGGCGAAGCCACCCATCACGCGCAGGGGGCATGCGCGCAGTTCGATCCCGGTGAGATCAATCTTCGAGACGGGAGGGTGGAGGAGCACGACCTCGTCCTCGAAGCCCTCGGCAACCCTCCAGGCATTCTCGCGGCCGAGCTCTGCGTGGCCTCGGTCGGCCGACCGAGGCTGCTGGTGCCGATCTCCAGCCTGACCGCGCTCGCCGATGTGAGGCCCGACTACGACCGTCTCCGGGACGCCTGCGATCGACTGGGCCTGCTCGGTTGCTACGTCCACTCGCTCCCGCCGGCCGCCGGCCGCCTGGCCGCGCGAATGTTCGCGCCCTCGATCGGAGTCCCGGAGGACATTGCCAACGCGAACAGCACGGCCTGTCTGGCGGCCAGGCTCGCCGAGCGCGGCTCGACCCGGATAAGCGTCGACATGGGCGACTCGCTCGGCCGGCCCGCCACCATCACAGCCTCGGCTCAGGAGACCCCGTCGGGTCTTCAGGTTCGAGTCGGTGGCGTGGCCAAGCTAGCGGCAGCCTAGGTCTTCGTCGAAGTTGCGCCGAGCTCGCGCAGCCAGCTGATGACGTTGCTCTGGCGGGTGTCGATCGAGTCGGCGGCATCGAGCGGGGTGCCTTCGGCGTATTCGGGCTCCCAGTTGAGGTCGGCTCCGCGCACGAGCAGGTACTCGGCAGCGCGTCGTTGCCCGCCGGCGCAGGCGTGCCAGAACGCCTGGGATACGTCCCCAGCCGTGTCGGGCCGTTCCTTGAGGAGCTGTTCGATCCGATCGACCATCCCCAGGGCGCCTGCGTGCCAGAGCTTGTCGACCGCGGCTCCTCTGGCGACCAGGAGCCGGGCGACGTGCCAGCACGCATAGCCGATGGCGTTATCGAGCGGAGTGCCGATCGATCCACCTGGCGTTTCGAGGTCGGCGCCGTTCTCGACGAGCACCACGGCCACGTCCACGTCATCCGTGCTGGCCGCCCAGTGCAGCGGCGTCTCGGGGCGAGCGCCGCCAGTGTCGTCGTTGGGGTCGGCCCCCGCCTCCAGCAGCAGCGCGACCGTCGCGGGCGCGGACGGGAAGTAACCCGGCCAGTCGGTGGCTGCGTGGAGCGGGGTGCGCCAGCCTCCCCCGAGGCCTTTGCGGCCGATCATGTGAACGCACACGAGCTCAGGCCGCTCGGCGAGGATGCGGCCGAGCGTGTCGAGGTCACCCCGGTGGATGGTCGAGATCAGCTCGACCGCGACGGGATCACCGTGGGGCAGGGTCAACCTGGGCGCCTGCGACATCGCCAGCAAGACTACGCGGCGTCGGTGCGCCACCCGCGGTACTGGAGCATCCCTTCGAAGTCGGGGCTCGCCGAGCGCAGGACGAAACCGGCTGCCTCGAGGCACCGCCGCGACGCGACGTTCTGAGGTTCGACACCGGCTTCGAACAGGTCGACGTCGCTTAGCTCCGGCCGGCGCCGCAGCGCCGCGATCATCGCCCGGCCGAAACCGCCCCGGCGCTGCCCGGGGTCGACCGCGAACGCGATCGACCCGGTGACCACATCGATCGTCTCGAGGATGATCGGGGTGTGTGAGTCCTCGCCCCCGTAGACGGTGCAGCGATCGAAGGTCCCGCAATCGACGTACCCGAATGGGTGGTCATCGGCGCGGGCGAGGTAGCGGTAAGCGCCCGTTTGAGTGGCGCCGCGAAACTGCTCGCCGACTGCCCCCTCGCGCGCCAGCATCAGGGCGGGCCAGTCCGGCCCACCCAGAAATCGCCGCGTGTCCGGATCGTGAAACCACGGCGCCACCGTGGGCAGATCCTCCCGGGAGAACGGGCGGAGGCTTACCTCAATCAACCGCGATCACCACGAGATGATCGCGCCCACGACCGAGTTCTGTTACCCGACGCCGGGGGCGTTTCCGGGAACCGGCCTGCCGCCGACTCCGCTGACGATCCGCTCCTTCACTGCTGCCTGTCCGAGGTAGCAGTCCCATTGCGTTCCGTCACCGTTGGTCGCGCGACAGCCGCCGTTGATGCGCCGCGAGGCGTCAAGAGTGGGCTCGACGGTGCCCTTGAAATGGCCGGGGGGGTGCCCGCGGTGCCCGCCCACCAGGCCCGGATGTAAGCGGCGACCTGAGCGTGCGTGAAGCCGAAGCCGGCCAGCACCTTGCCGCGAGCGGCCAGCCACCGATCGATCTGATGATGCGTCAGCGGACCCCTGGCCGGCAGACCCGGCACCTGCACGTCGAGGAACTTCTCCCACTGCTTCGGAGTGAGGTGAGTGGTCGGATCCGCCGGAAGGCCCTTCGCCAGCGTGCAGTGACCTCGACCGACGCCGCCAACAGCCTCGCGTCACTCAGTGCTCGATCGTTCATCCATCTCCTACATGTAGCGGCTCAGGAAAAACGTGACAGGGGCGCGAGAAATCACGCCGAGGTCCTTCTGGTAACACCCCGCGGTGGTCGTGCAATGAACCCGGCGATGACCTCCTTCCCCACCCTCCCCGCGCCGGCCGCGTCCAGCGACGCCTCGTTGCTCGCCGCCGCGCGCCCTGATCCCGATGCGTTCCGGGAGCTGTATGAACGCTACGCCCCGGCCGTGCACGATTACTTCGTGAGGCGCACCGGGAGCCGGGGCACGGCGCTCGATCTCACGGCCGAGACCTTCGCCCAGGCGTGGCTCGTTCGGGCCCGGTTCCGTGACGAGGCCGGCGGCTCCGCGGCGCCGTGGGTCTATGGCATCGCGCGCAACGTGCTGTTGATGTCGATTCGCCGCGGCGCGATCGAGCGGCGGGCCACCGAGCGGATCGGTCTGCAGGAGCGGCTCGACCGTCCGCAGTACGTCGAGGATCCGGTGCCCGAGAGCACGTGGGCCGACGGCGCCGACGAGCTGCTCGACACGCTGCCCGCGCACGAGCGTGAGGCCGTGCGCCTGCGCGTGCTGGAGGACCTCGAGTACTCGGACATCGCGCGCACGCTCGGCACGACCCCGGCCGCCGCACGGGTTCGCGTCCACCGCGGGCTGAAAGCCCTCAAAAGCCATTTGACCCCATTCAAGGAGAACCACTCATGACATCTCTCGAACTCGATCCCGATCTGGAGCGCCTCGGCGAGGCGCTGCGCGCCAGCACTGCCATCGACCTGGCCCGTGAGGAGCGCGCCACCCACGCGACGCGGGCACGCTGGAGGCGCCCCCGTCCGCGCATTCTCGCGGGCAGCACGCTCGGACTCGCCGGCGTCGGCGTGGCGCTCCTGATTGCGCTAAGCGGGCCGGCGGCCCAGCCGGCGTTCGCCATCACGAAGAACGCCGATGGCTCTGTACTGGTGCACCTGAACTACACCAGCGACCAAAACCTTCCCCAGGTCGAGCAGAAGCTCGCCTCGATGGGGATCCACGAGCGGGTGGGGATCGAGATGGCACCCGGAGCGGCGACGGTCAGTGGCCCGGTCACCTGTCGTCCGACGGCGGGCGCATCAGGGCCGACCGTGAAGGTTCTCGTGGGCTCGAACGGCACGGAGGTCATCGCCCCGGGCCAGTCGGCGGGGAATACCGCCGAGGGCTCCTTCCACCTCGTGCGCTGCTTCACCACGAGCGACACCGCGTCGGGGAACTCGGGCAACGGCTGATCTCATGACGGCGGTCGGCGCCGGCCCGGAGCGGGCGCCGGCGAGCACGCGGTTGGCGGTTCGGCCCCCGGATGAATACGGGGGCCGGACCGCTTCGTGGTGGCCGCGGCTGCTGGTCGCCGCGGCGGTCGGCTGGAACCTCGTGAGTCTGCGGGCGCTCACGATCGGGGTGCCGTATCTGAACGACAGCTCGATGCACGAGCAGATGGTGCGGTTCGCGACCGCGCAGCTGCACGCCGGGCACCTGCCGCTCACGAGCTGGTTCCCGTTCCTCGGGGAGGGGTCGCCGCAGTTCCTCCACTACCAGAGCCTCCCGGCGATCCTGACCGGTGCGGTTGGGCTGTTGAGCGGCCCTGACGCTGCGTTCCGCTGGTCGCTGTATCTGCTCTTGTCGCTGTGGCCGATCAGCGTCTACCTTTCGGCGCGCCTGTTCGGGGGCGGCCGGCCGGCGGCGGCGGTGTCGGGGGCGATGGCCCCGTTCTTGTTCAGCGCGACCGGGGTCGGCTACGAGCAGCACGCCTACCTGTGGAGTGGGTTCGGCGTCTGGACCCAGCTGTGGGCGTCGTGGACGCTTCCGCTCGCGTGGGGATTCAGCTGGCGAGCGATCCGCTACGGGGGCGGCTTTTTCGCGGCGGGTCTTCTGACCGCGCTGACGGTTGCGCTCCACTTCGAGACCGGCTACCTCGCGATGTGGGTGTTGCTCGTGTGGCCCTTGGTCGCCGGACGGCCACTGGTTGCCCGCTTGCGACGAGCCGCGCTCCTGTTCGGCGGTTCGCTGCTCGCCTCCGCGTGGGTGATCGTCCCGCTGCTCTCGCAGCGGAGGTGGGCGGCAGTCAACGAGGCGTTTCACGGCACGCTGCTGGCCAATGGCTACGGCGCGCGTCAGGTGCTCGATTGGCTCGTCTCGGGGCGGCTGCTCGATCACGGCCGGCTGCCCTTCTTGACCGTGTTCGCGGCACTCGGGTTGGGATTGGCCTGGCTTGCTTGGTCCTCGAACGCGGACGCTCGCGCGCTGCTGGTCGCGTTGGCGGTGTGCCTGTTGTTCGCGTTCGGTCGCACGACGTTCGGATCGCTCGCCGATCTGATCCCGGGCAGCGCCGATCTCTTCTTCCGCCGCTTCATGATGGGCGTACAGCTGGTCGCGCTGCTGCTCGCCGGTCGCGGAGCGGCCTGGTCGGTGGACGGTGGCGTGCGGCTGATGCGCGCGCGAGTGCAGCGTTGGCCACCCGGCTTGTCTGGGGCGCTGGTGCTCGTTGCGGCGGTTGCGGTGCTCGCACCCGCCTGGCTACAGCTCGGCGCCTACGACAGTCACGACCGCGCTGCGGTCGCGGCCCAGCGCCGCGCCGACGCCACCCAGGGCGCCGAGCTCGATCGTCTCGTGGCGGTGATCGAGCACGACGGAGGCGGCCGGACGTACGCCGGAATGCCCTCGAACTGGGGCCAGGACTTCACCGTCGGGACGGTTCCCGTGTTCAAGTACCTGGAGAGCCACGACGTCGACGAGGTCGGATACACGCTGCGCACCGCATCGCTGATGACCGACCCCGAGGACCACTTCGACGAGCGCGATCCCTCCGACTACCGGCTGTTCGGGATTCGCTACGGCTTGCTTCCCGCCGGACACCAGCCGCCGGTGCGCGCGCGGCTGGCGATGCGCTCCGGTTCCTACTCGTTGTGGACACTGCCAGGCTCGAGCGGCTTCGTGCACGCCGGCGCGATCGTCGGCCGCCTGACCGCCGACCGGACCGACATCGGCAACCGCAGCATCCCGCTGCTGAACTCGCGACTCGCGCAGGCCGGCGACTACCTCCGCGTGACGTACGGTCAGCCCGGCGGTCGCGAACCCCCTCTGCCGCAACCGTCACCCGGGGAGCCGGCCGGGACGCTGACCGCGGAGTCGGACGCACTGCGACGAGGGCAAGTTACGGCCAGCATGCGGATGCGCCGGGCCGGTGTCGTCGTGCTCAGCGCATCGTTCGCCCCAGGTTGGACGGCGATGGTCGACGGACGCCGGCAGCGCACCGAGATGGTGGCGCCGGCGCTCGTCGCCACGACCGTCCCCGCGGGCCTGCACCAAATCGTCTTCCGCTACCGCGGAGAGCAGAACTACCCACTCCTCTTCGCGGTCGGCGCAGCCGCGCTGATCGCCCTCGCTGTTACGGACATCAGGCGGGCGCGACTGCGCGGCATGAGTCAATCGCCCTAGATCAGGCGGTACCAGGCAGCCAGGAAGCCCGCGTTGCTGTCTTCGACGCGGGCGGTTGGACCGCGCGCGGCGAGGCTGAACAGGGACACGTTCGGCTGGGTCCCGGGACGCACTTGGCAACGGGGCGCCGATGGAAAAATCGGTCTACGTGATGAAGCGTAAATTGGATCTTCCAAGGGGTCCAATGTGGATCTACGGTGTCGGCCATGAACCCTCATCGCCGCTCAAGTCTGCTGTGCGCGCCGGGCGCGCGCTCGCTGCTCGCCAGCTCGCTGCTCGCTCGCCTGCCACTGACGATGTTCAGCATCGCCATCCTCGTGCACTCGCGGCAGCTCACCGGATCGTTCACCGTCGCGGGCTTGGCGAGCAGCGCCTACGCCGTCTGCGGCGCCGTCTCCGCGCCCGCGCTAGGTCGGCTCGTCGATCGGACCGGGCAAACGCGTGTGCTCCTCGCCAGCTCTGTGGCCAGCGCCGGAATGCTGATCGGCTTGGGTCTGTTGGGGAGGGGGACTGCGCCGGCGCTACTGGTGGCGCTCGCTGCGGCCGCCGGGGTGACGACGCCCCCGCTCCCGGCGTGCGTGCGGACGCTGCTGCCGAGGATCGTGTCCGATCCGTCGCAACTGCCGAGGTTGTTCGCGCTTGACTCAACGGCTCTGGAGCTGACCTTCGTGGTCGGGCCGCCGCTCGTGCTCGCCCTCGGCGCGATGTGGTCCACCGGCGATGCGCTGATCGTGAGCGGGGTCGTCATGATCACCGGCACGATCGTGTTCGCGACGCAACCGCCGTCACGCTCCTGGCGGCCGGAGGTCGGTGCGGCCCAATCGCGCCGCCGGGCGGGCTCGTTGACGTCACCGGCGATACGCGCGCTCATCGGAATCACCTTCGGGATGGGGACCGTCTTCGGAGCGACCGAGGTCGGGGTCACGGCGACCGCCCAGCATCTCGGTGACGCGGCCGCGGCCGCACCCGTGCTGGCGCTGTGGGGCGCCGGTTCGCTGATCGGCGGGATCGTGGCGACCCGCCTCGGGGGCGGCGCCCGCAGCGCCGGAGGTCTCGCCGTTCTCATTGCCGCACTCGCGATCACGCACGGTGCGCTGATGTTGGGCACGGAGAGTCTGGTCGCAGCCGGCGCGGTCATCCTGCTGGCGGGTGCCACGATCGCGCCGACCGCCTCCAGCGTGTACGCGATGGTCGACCGTATGGCTCCCGCGGGAACCGAGACCGAGGCGTTCTCCTGGCTGGCGGCCGCTTCCTCGACCGGCGCCGCGATCGGCGCGGCGGTCGCCGGAGCTCTCGCGCAGGACGCCAGTCCGGCTGCGGCGTTCGCGTTCTCCGGGGCCGCCGGCGTCCTCGCCGTGACGATCGCCCTTTGGTGCTCCCACACGCTCGGAGCGCCCGCCGGCACCGCGATGCTGGCCGGGGCGGGTGCTTAGGCTAGATGTCGGCCTTGCTCCGGACCTGGCGCAGCGGGGCGATGGCTCGGGCCAGCCGAGTCACGCCGTCCGCAATGGCTCGTTCGCTCAGGTTGGAATAGCCGAAGATCAATCCGCCGCGGTCGGCGGGGGCAATCCGGTACGGCGCGACCCCTGCCACCTGGACCCGCTCCGCCCGCGCCGCCTCAATGACCGCCGCCTCGTCGAGATCGTCGGGGAGCCACGCCACTAGGTGCAGACCGGCGGCGATGCCGGCGGGCTCCAGTTCGGGCAGGTGCTTAGCCAGCGCGGCGAGGAGCGCGTCCCGGCGCACTCGATAGATGGGGCGCATGCGCCGCAGGTGGCGATCGAATTCGCCGCGGGAGAGGAAATCCGCGAAAGTCAGCTGGTCCAGAATGGGCGACCCGCGGTCGGCCAGCAGCTTGGCTTCGCTGAACGGTTCGACGAGGTCGCGGGGCAGCACGATCCAGCCGAGCCGGAAGCCCGGGGCCAGGGTCTTGCTGGCGGTTCCCGAGTATGCGACCCGGTCGGGATCGAGTCCCTGCATGGCGCCGACCGGTGCGCGGTCGTAGCGGTACTCGGCGTCGTAGTCGTCCTCGATGACCAGTGCTTCGGTCTTCTGCGCCCAGGTCAGGATGGCGGCGCGGGCCTCGGGAGAGAGCACCCCCCCGGTGGGCCACTGGTGGGATGGCGTGAGGATGAGTGCGTCGGCCCCCAGTTCCGCCAACGCCTCGACGCGCACGCCGTCCTCGCCGACGGGGACGCCGGCGACCTCTATACCGAGTGCGGTGGCGATCGGGCGAGCATCGTCGGAGGCTGATGGGTCCTCCACCGCCAACCGCGTTGCGCCGAGCGCCGCCAGGACGCCCAACAGCAGCGCTACCGCTTGCCCGTAGCCGTTCGTGATGAGGATCGTGTCGGGATCGGCCCGGGTGCCCCGTACCCGGTTGAGGTAGGCCGCCAGCGCGGTCCGGAGCTCGAGTGCGCCGCGGCCATCGAGGTAGCCGAAGCGGTCGGCCGGGGCCTCCGTGAGGACCCTGCGCACGGATCGCAGCCACGCCGCCCGCGGAAAGG
Organism: uncultured Solirubrobacterales bacterium; assembly: GCA_963834675.1. Lineage (GTDB taxonomy): Bacteria > Actinomycetota > Thermoleophilia > Solirubrobacterales > Solirubrobacteraceae > Palsa-465. Next base: position 378,598 of record CAWICS010000001.1, on the reverse strand, counting down.
ACGCGAGGTCTCCGCGGCCGTAGCCGAAATCCACCACCGCTCGGGGCGCGCGCGGCGGGGCAGTCCTCGGAGGGCCGGACGAGCGGGCTCCGCTGCGCGCCGGGGCCGGCCCCGGCATGAGTGCCACCTGCGTGTAGCCGCCGCTGCGGCTCGTCAGGTATCCCTCGGCCACCAGCTGCGCATAGGCCTCGACCACCACCCCGCGCGACACACCCAGGTCAGTCGCCAGTGCGCGGCTCGGGGGCAGTGCGACACCGCCCAGCAAGGCTCCGGAACGGATGCGCTCCCGGATCGACGCTTCGATCTGACGGTGCAGAGCTTCTCCCCCCGACCGGTCCAGATCGATGGCCAGCTCCGAGACCGGTGACGGATTGGTCCTAGGAGTGCTCACCCGACAGGCGCCGCGTGGTCATCGTCTCGGTCCCTTCATGCCGCGGTCGCGCAGGCAGGTCCGGCCCCGAATCGGACCAGCTAACGACCATGAAATCGGATCTTATCGGTGACCCGGTCTCGACTAGCTGGTGCAGCTGGGCGTCTGACAACCCCGCTGTGCGGGCTCTCTTGAAGCGGGAGCGACGGGACTCGAACCCGCGACCTCCGGCGTGATAGGCCGGAGAGGACTGATCGGTTGCCGCATTTACAGGCGATTTGCTTGCTCGAATCGGCCGTAAGTAGGGGATCTCTGCGGAAAAGGTTGCCCGGGACGGTTGCCCGCGCTGGCAGTTGCCCGGGCCGTTGCCTGGGTAGACGTTCCGTCCTATGCAACCTGAAAGTTGCTTTTTGATGACACCGAATCCGAGCGCACGTCCCTTCATCCAGCAGGCGCGCCACTGGGCCGTTCTGGTACACCAAGTGGTCACGCAACGGCCAGCCGGTCATCCGCGCGCTGGGTCGTGCCTGGGTGGAATCGGATGGGAACGGCGGATGGCGTCGTCGGCGCGGCGTCACGTTCCGCGAGTTGGCGGCCGAGTACCTGGAGTGGCTCGAGCACGTAAGCACGCGAAGCCCTCGACGCTAAGCGATCACCGTCTCCTTCTCGCGGAGCCTGGCCAGGCCTACCGCCGTGGCTCGGGCTCTTCTCGAGGCCAGGTTATGGCCGCGTTGGGCGATCGCCCCGCTGCAGAGGTGACGACGCGTGAGGTGGAAGACCTGCTGCGATTAGTCTCGTCCGCCGGTGTGGCGCCCGGCACGGTCAACAAGGTCCGCCAGCTTGCCTGCGCGATGTTCAACTACGGAACGCGGCCGAGCACTCACGGGCTCCAGAACAATCCGGTCATCTATGCCGACCGACTACGGGAGCCCGAGCGTGCGGCGGCGACAACGGACTGAGGCTCGACCGGCGCTGGCCGGTCGCGCTGGGCGAAGAATTCGGCGCCCTCGATGCTGATCCGAGGTGTCACCCGGTCGAGCCACTTCGGCATGAACCAGTTGTGCTCCCCCATCAGCACCATCAGCGCCGGAACGAGCAGACAACGCACGACTGTGGCGTCGAGGATCACCGCGACCGCCAGCCCAACCCCGAACTGCTTGATGGTGGGATCTCCGTTGAGCAGGAAGCTGCCGAACACGAATACCATGATCAGTGCTGCGGCCGTGATCACGCGCGCGCTGGTCACCAGCCCCGACACGACCGAGCTTTTGTTGTCCTCGCCCGCGTGGACGTGCTCCTCGATCTGGCTGACCAGGAACACCTCGTAATCCATCGAGAGCCCGAACAGGATCGCGAACATGAACAGCGGCACGTAGGAGACGATCGGAACGGCTCCGCCCAGGCCGATCACGCCGCTGAGCCAGCCATACTGAAAGATCGCGGTCAGCACGCCGTAGGAGGCGCCGATCGACAGCAGGTTCATCACCGCCGCCTGCGGCGGGACCACCACGGTGCGGAAGGCCAGGATGAGCAGCAGGAAGCTGAGCGCGATCACGACCGCGATCTGGAGCGGGAGCTTGCTCGAGATCTTCGTGGCCAGGTCGTCATAGCCGGCGGTGCTGCCGCCGACATACGCGCGCAGGTCGGTCCCCTTCTCGGCGCTCGGGATCACGCTCTCGCGCAGCTGGTTCACCAGAGCAGTGGTCTGCTTCTCGGCCGGGCCGGCCTTGGAGATCGCGTTGAAGTAGGCGGTGGTGCCGGCTTTGTCGAGCTGCACCGGCGAGGCGCCCGCGACCCCCGCCGTCGAGGAGACATCCTTCTGGAGCGTGGCCAGGCGCGGGTCGCTGGTTCCGTTCTGAGCCGGCGATCCGAGGGTCACGGCGATTAGCAGCGGCCCGTTGACCCCCGGGCCGAAGTTCTTCGAGAGCAGATCGTAGGCGCGGCGCGCCGTGGTCGAGGTCGAGAGCGCGGCGACGTCCTGCTGGCCGAGCGAGAGCGACAGCAGCGGGACCGTGAGGGGGATCAGGATCGCCAGCGCCGCCAGCCCGGCGATGACCGGCTGCTTGGCGATCTCGCGCGCCCATCTGGCCCACAGCCCGTTTCGCACCTGCTCGTCGCTTGCGGGGTGCCGGACCCGCAGCGAGTTGATCCGCGGGCCGAGCAGCGCGAGCTCGGCGGGCAGCAGGGTCAGCGCGGCGAGGACCGCGATCACCACCGAGATGGCGGCCATCAGACCCATCGTCGTGACCAGCGGGATTCCCGCCACGGCCAGCGAGACGAGCGCGATCGTCACGGTCCCGCCGGCGAAGAACACGGCTCCGCCCGAGGTGGCGACCGCGCGGGCAATCGACTCGTCCATCGGCAGGCCGTCGTGTAACCCGCGAAAGTGCCGCGTGACGATGAACAGCGCGTAATCGATCCCCACGCCGAGGCCGATCATGGTCGCGAGCGTAGGTGCAACCGTGGGCACCGTCGCGACATGGCCAAGTATCCGGATCACCGCCAGCGTCGAGAGCAGGGCGAAGATCGCGGTCACGATCGGGAGCAGCATCGAGGTGACGGTCCCGAAGGTGATCGTGAGGATCACCATCGCGGCGATGATGCCCACCAGCTCGCTCGACTCGGTCGACGGCTTGGACACCTTCAGGCCAAGCTGCCCGCCGGTCTCGACCTGCAGCCCAGCCGCTTGCGCCGGCCTGGCGGCAGAATCGATGATCGTCTGCGCGTCTGATTTCGACAGCGATCCGGGACTCACCGCCAGTGTCAACGAGATGTAACCCGTCGCCTGGTCTTTGCTGAGCGCCGAGGCACCCTGTGGCGTCAGCGGGTTGACGACCGCCGCGACGTCCTTGTTCTTTGACAGGTTCGCCGCGGCCTGGTTGACAGCGTTCGCGTTGTTCTGATCGGTGAGCTTGCCGCTCTTGGCGTGCAAGACAATCGGGCTGGTGCCATTGGCCTGAGCCGGGAACGAGCTTTTCAATACAGTCGTCGCGCGCTGGCTGTCGGTGCCGGGCAGCGACAGGTTGTCGTTCGTGTTATCGCCCATGCGGTGCGAGACCAACACCAGCGCGATGGTCACCACGAGCCAGACGCCGAGCACCACAAACCGGCGGCGCACGCAGAAACGCGCCAGTGAATACAGAACGCCGGTCATGCCCCTGACCTCGCATCGTTCATGTCGCCCCGATGATCCGTGGCCGGCCTGGGCTCGCCTTGGGTCTCTTTCAGAGCGCGATCCTCGCGCTGGGGTGAGGGACGGAGGCGACTGTTGCTCATTGCCGGGATGGGTCGGTCGGTTTTTGTGTTTCGGTGCGATCGGGGTGTGTGCCGTGGATCGCGGCCTGGAGCGCCGTGACGAGCTGCATCCAGCCTGTGAAGCTGCGCGCGGCGTTCTCGTCGCAGACGGTGCCGCGGATTGGTTCGCTGTCGGGGTCGAGCTCCACGGTCATGCGCAGTCGCCGTTGCATGAGTCGCAGCTTCGTGCCCGGCGACGGTCTTCGCACTAGGGTTAACCCCAGTTCTTAGGAGATCGCGCGTGGAGAGGAGACGAGAACCGCGGTGGCGGCGCCGTTGTATGAGCGTGGGGGTGAGCTCGAGGCGTTGCAGCTGGCGCTTGACGACGCTCGCGCGCGCGGCGGCCGCGTGGTTACTGTGCTTGGCCCCGCGGGAATCGGCAAGTCGCGCCTGCTCTCCGCGGCACGGGAGCTGGCACAGGCAGGGGGCGTCGAGACGCTCACCGCTGCCGGGGCCGAGGCCGAGCGCGACTTCCCGTTCGGGGTCGCCTTGCAGCTGTTCGAGGGCGCGGTTCGGGAGGCGAGTGCCAAGCAGCGGGCGAAGTTGCTCTCCGGTGCCGCCGCCCTTGCCGGTCCGCTGTTTGGCGCCGATTTTGAGGCCGTAAATGTGATCGGTGCGCCGCGCCGATTGTTCCCGTTGCTCCATGGCCTGTTCTGGCTTTGTTCGAATCTGACCGAGCGCGCGCCGCTGCTTTTAGTGGTTGACGACCTGCATTGGTGCGATGAGGCGTCGCTGCGCTTCCTTTTGTATGTGGCGCAGCGGATCAGTTCGCTGCGGGCGCTGCTTGTGGTGAGCACGCGTCCGGGCGAGGGCGCCGCCGCGGAGGAGCTGAGGGGCCAACTGGTCGAGCATGCGCAGGGCCGCGTGCTGAGGCTGGCGCCGCTTAGCTCTGCGGCGGTGCGAACGCTGATCGAGGAGGAGCTGGGGTTCCCGGTGGGGGATCCGCTCGTGGCCGCCTGTGCGCAGGTGACCGCCGGCAACCCGTTCTTCCTGCGCGAGCTGCTCGCCGCGCTCAGAAGCGAGGGCATCGATGCGTCCAGCGCCGACCCCGAGCGGGTGCTGGGACTCGCGCCGGAGGCCCTCACCCAGCGTCTGCTCGTGCGGGTCATGCGCCTCGCCGAGCCGGCGCCCGCGCTGGCGCGCGCGCTCGCGATCCTCGGCGACCGTGCATCGCTTCGACACGCCGCGGCACTGGCAGGCGTCGACCCCGCAGCAGCCGGCGTTGCCGCAGACGCCCTGGCGCGGGCGGAGATCCTCGATTCTTCGCTGCTGCGCTCCGGCGGGGCGGTTTCGTTCGCCCATCCCATCGTGCGCACCGCGATCTACAACGACCAATCCGCTTCAGAGCGCGGCCGCGGCCATGCCAAGTCGGCGCAGCTCTTGCTGGCCGACCACGCGCCGGTAGAGGAGGTCGCCTCCCAGCTCTTGCGGGCGGAGCCCGGGCTGGAGCCGCGCGCGGTCGAGTGCCTGCGAGAGTCGGCGCGCCTCGCGGCCGGGCGCGGCGCGCCTAAGTCGGCAGCCAGGCTACTCCAGCGGGCGCTGGCCGAGCCCCTGGACGACGCCCAGCGTGCCCCATTGCTCATGGAGCTAGCTGCGCTGCAGATCGCCGTCGGTGAGGTTGCCGACGCCGAGCGGCACGCCCGCGAGGCCCACGCGCAGCTGCAACAAGCCGAGGCGCGTGCCCAGGCGCAGCAACTGCGCGGTCGAGCGCTGTATACCGCCGGGCGGTTGGCCGAGGCCGCAGATGCGTTCGAGCAAGGCCTGGCCGAAGTGCCAGACGACAGCGAACTAGGACGCGAGCTGCGAGCCTCGTTCGCGACCATGTGCCTGCTCGAGGGAACGCTACGGGCACGCGGAATGAAGTACTTCCCGAAGATCGTGCCGGTCCCCGATCCGACCCCGAGCGAGCGCTTGCTCATCGCGCGCCTCGCCGCCTACCGGGCGTTCCTGGCGCAGGATTCCCGCGAGGAGGTCCACGCGCTCGTCAACCACGCGTGGGGTCAGGGGACCCTGCTCGAGGCGATCGGCGTCGACGGCGAGGGCTGGTCGGCACTGTGCGCCGCGCTGAGCTTCTGCGAATACTTCGAAGAGGCGATCGGAATGGGCCAGGCGGCGCTCGATGACGCACGACGGCGAGGGTCGCTGACCGGTTTTGCGACCGCCAGTTACTGTCGCGCCTTCCCGTTGTTTGAACGCGGGCAAATCCTTGATGCGATCGCCGATCTCGACGCGGCGCTCCAGGCTCGCGACATGGGCTGGCAGCGGTGGGCTGGGGCTGCCGCGGCGTGCCTGGCATGCGCGCTGGTCGAGCGTGGCGAGCTAGGCGAGGCGGCCAACGCGCTGGCGGCGGCCGATCAGTCGAGAGCGCAGCGCTCCGTGGAGCAGTGCTTGCTGCTGGAGGCGCGGGCCAGGCTCCACCTGGCCGACGGCGACCCCGCAGACGCGCTGGCTGACGCCACCGAAGCCGGGCGCCGCCTGCTCGAAGACTTCACGATCATCAGCCCGTACCTCCCCTGGCGCGCCACCGCGGCCCGGGCCGCGCTCGCGCTGGAGGACCATGCGGCCGCCCGCGAGCTGATCGAGCAAGAGCTCGAGCTCTCCCGCCGCCTTGGCGCGCCCGCCTGTATCGCCCGCGGACTGAGGATCGCCGGACTGATCGAGGGCGGGGCAGCCGGACTGCGACTACTCGAGCAAGCAGCCGACACCATCCCCGCGAGTCCTCCCCGCCTCGAGCGGATTCGCGCACTCGTCGACCTCGGCGCCGCCCTGCGCCGCGCCAACAAGCGCGCCGCCGCCCGCGAGCCGCTCAAAGAAGCACACCGGCTCGCGCGCAACGGTGGAGCGACCGCCCTGGCCGAACGCGCGCGGGAGGAACTCGCCGTGCTCGGCGCCCGCCCCCGAAAAGCACCCGCCGCCCGCGACCAGCTGACCGCCAGCGAACGCCGCGTCGCCGAGCTGGCCCAGCAGGGACTGACCAACAAGACAATCGCCCAAACCCTATTCGTCACCACAAAAGCCGTCGAGTGGCACCTCCACCACGCCTACCAGAAACTCAACATCAACTCTCGCAAGCAGCTAGCCCAAGCACTCCCCCGCAGGGAATGACCGACTGAGCATACGAGCAGCCTCGCGCGGAGCCGCCTCCGCCGCGCGTAACCGACGAAGCCACCAGCCTCTTCCCACCCCGCTCGCAGCCCCCTACCCGCTCCGCATTTCTCTCGACCACAAGGCGGTCCACTTTCCACCGCGCAGTGGTAGCCCACCTTTCGGCCAACTATGACACTCCGCTCGCGAATCCCCGAGAAACGACACAATCAAAGATCCGGACAGAAGTCTCTCCAATATCTGGTCGTCCAACGATGATAAGCAGACACCGCCCGCCGCGAACGTAGCCGTCAGTCTCAAGGATCTCGTCGAGATGGGCGCTTAGCGACGCCGAGTTCGCCGACGCGACGTCGTCGTTTACTTGGAACCAACTAGCGTTGCCTCGCGCGCCGCAGCGATCTCGCATCGCCTTTCTGCACTGGCTCCGGGTGCTGCCCGCCACGAAGCGAGCAGCCCAACGCGTGACCCGCAGGCTGCGCCCTCGATCATCTATGCCGCGCATGCTCCAGCCGGCACGGGCGCACGCCTTGTGCCGCGCGCGTGCACGCTCTCCTCGTGGCCGCGCGCGTACGTCTCGCTGCCTTACGCGGCGCCTGACGCCCGCATCCGCCCAGACCCAACCAGCCGACAGCCGCCGCCCCCGTGGCTGCTCGGGCCGCGAAGCAGGAGCCGGGGCCGGCACGCACCGTAGCGTCGAGGCACGGGCGGCGGCTCGAGGCGACGGCTCACCCGGCCACAATTAGCGGAGCGTCAGTCCCAGATCTCGTGACGGCGGTTGAGGGCGCGCCCTTCCAACTCGTCCCAAGCGGCACTCGTGGTGCAGACCCCGATTCGCCAAGGCGAGGCAGAACTCTCACGCCGACGCGGCGTACTCCGGGATCGTGAGCCAAACGAGACATCGGGCGGTGAGCCGGCCGGGCGGTCTCCTCGTGTTCGAATACCCGGTGCTCATTGCGAGAATCACCGAACACGGCGCTTGAGTCGGCGCCACCCGCCTGAGGTTCGTCTCAGTAGCGAGCGCTTCTTGTTCGTTGGTGGATCGCTATTCGGACGGCTCCGCTGGGCTGGTGCGAACCAGCTTTCTGCGCTTGCGGGTGCGCGGGTGGGGCGACGCCCAGATGCTCGTCGCGACGGCTAGGAGATTCGGCGCGCTTGAGCTGCTGGTGCTCATCAAGGAGGTGCTTGGTGCGTGCTCCCGCTCCGTCGCGAATCTCGTCCTCGGGGTCGCGCTGTTCGGGGTGCGTCGAGAGTGACGGCCTCGGCCCGGACGCGCAGGCGTGGCTGGGTGTGTGGCTGCTGCTCTCGTATCCCGCTGAGGGCTTGAAGCGCTCGCGCGGCTCGGCGAATGCGCGCGGATGCCCTGAAAGCCGCGCTCGCCGAGCCGTGGGGGCGCGTCAGCCGGCGGCGGCTGCGGGAGTCGGGTCGCCGCTGCGGGCGGTCAGCGAGTGGTCGTGGCTGTCGCGCGAGGAGATCAGCACGGCGGCGAGGATCGCTGCGGCGACGGCGAGGCTGGCGCCGACGAGGAATGCCCGGTCATAGCCTTTGGTCAGGGCGATGGCCGAGCTGTGGACGCCGGCGTGGAACAGGCTTTGGGTGTGGCTGTTGGCGATGGTCGCGAGGATCGCGAGCCCGAGCGCGCCGCCGATCTGCTGGGAGGTGTTGATCAGACCGGAGGCCAGGCCGGCCTCGTGTGGCTTGGTACCGGTGACGGCGGCGATCGTCACGGGCACGAACGCCAGTCCGAACCCGAAGGCCGCCAGCAGCGATGGGCCGAGCACGTAAGCGGCGAACGAGCCGTCGGTGCCCGGCACCTGGGAGAACCAGAGCAGGCCACCTGCGACCAGCAGCAGTCCGGCGACCAGCGTCGGCTTGAACCCGATCCGCGTGACCAGCTGCAACGCGAGCCCGGCCGAGATGATGATCCCTACCGCCAGCGGGAGGTAGGCGAGGCCGGTTTTGATCGGCGAGTAGTGCAGGACGTCCTGGAGGTACAGGGAGATGAAGAAGAACATCGAGAACAGCGACATGCCGATCAGCAGCCCGACGATGTTTGCGCCGCGCAGGGTCCGCAGTCGAAAGATCGAGAACGGCACCAGTGGATCACGCTGGCGCTGCTCGATCGCCACGAACGCGATCAGCAGCACCACGGCTGCGGCCAGGCAGACGATCGTCCGGGTCGCTCCCCAGCCGACGTTGACCGCGTCGACGACGGCGTACACGAGCAGCGCCAGGCCGGCGGTGACGGCGACCGCCCCGGGGATGTCGAAGGAGTTGCCGGCCTCTTCGCGGCGGCTCTCGCCGAGCGTGCGGGGGGCGAGCGCGGCGGCGATCAGCCCGATCGGGACGTTGACGAACAGCACCCAGCGCCAGTTCAGCCCGCTGGTCAGGATCCCGCCCAAAAGCACCCCGGCGGCGCCGCCGGCGCCGGCGACCGCGCCCCAGATGCCGAGCGCGCGGTTGCGCTCGGCCCCGTCGGCGAACGTGGTGGTGATGATCGACAGCGCGGCGGGGGAGACGATCGCGGCACCGAGGCCCTGGACCGCGCGGGCGGCGATCAGCCATGTCTCGGACTGCGCCAGGCCGCCGGCCAGCGAGGCGAGTGAGAACACCACCAGACCGAGCATGAACATCCGGCGTCGCCCCAGTAGGTCGGCCATCCGCCCGCCCAGCAGCAAAAAGCCGCCGAAGCTCAGCGTGTAGGCGTTCACGACCCAGGTGAGGTTGTCGCGGGAGAAGTGCAGGTGGGCGCCGATCGACGGCAGCGCGACGTTGACGATCGAGGCGTCGATCACGATCACGAACTGCGTCATCGCCAACAGCACGAGCGCGAGATTTTTGGTGCGGGGCGTACGCGCGGTCATCGGCTCATGCCCAGCATCCGGCCGAGGCTCGACAGCGACGCGAAGGCAAATCGCTGGAGGCGCGAGGTTCGGATCGCGGTCGGGTGGGCTTGGAATAGCATCGCTGCGTAGATCGCTTGACGCGGACTGTGAGGTGTTCCGGCGCCCATCTTCCCGGTCGATGTCAGCGACGCCATGTCGCGAAAGAACCCCTCGTAGTCGGCGGCGGGGCGATGGCGATTGATGAACCGAACCGGCTCGTCGTGAGTGTTTCGCAGGGTGTGCCGGTGACCGGGAGCCGCTGCGGCGCGCTCTCCCGGGCCATAGGTATGCCAGGTGCCGTCGAGCTTGACGTCAAGTCGGCCCTCGACGATCTCAAAGCTGTCTTCAGCGTTGTCGTGCACATGCACCGGGGGGCTGGGGCTGTGGGGACCGAGCCAGCTATTTGCCTCAAGAACTTCACCGTCGGTGTCCTGGCCGTTGCGCACGATCTCCCACCACATATCCATGCCCGGGCGAAAGTCGATGCGCCGAGTCGCGGTAGGGTGGTTTGTAGGGTCAAGGGAAGCAGTATTCACGCGGGGCTCCATAGGTCGTTGGTTCTTTATTGGTTGCAACTCTTACGACCGGTCGTCCTGAGATTTGACGTGATGCAGCGCTGGCGAGGGCGCGGCATTGGCGTCCAGAACGTCTCCTAGTAGTAGTTCACCTTAGTTGACAACTTGAGAGAACCTTCTCACATCGCATGGTGTTTGTCAACCGAGGTGAACTACAATCGTGCTGGACATGCCGAAGAGCCTCCAGATCCTTTTCCGCGACGCCCGCGCTGCGATCGAGGCCGCCGTCCGCGCTGATCTCGCACAGAACGGCTTTGGCGATGTCGCGCCCTCGCACTCCGCGCTCTTGCGCGACGTCGGCGAGGACGGTTCTCGCCCCAGCGAGCTCGCCGCACACGCCGGCATCACGCGCCAAGCCGTTACCAAGCTCGTAGACGAGCTCGAGCGGCTCGATCTCGTGCGCCGCGACCCAGACCCGGATGACGGGCGCGGCGTGATCGTCAGATACACCGACCGCGGACGCGCCGGCGTTGCTATCGCTCGCAAGCGGATGCTCGCGCTCGAGCGCGACTACGCCGCGCAGGTCGGCGCCGACCGCTGGGCCGAGGTGCGCTCAACCCTCGAGACCCTATTCGGTGACGACCCTCACGACGACCTGGGTCGGCCTGCCGCCCCGCACCTATCCCACTCAGGAACGCCTGGACCACAATCAAGCACGCGCGATCCGTGAGTGAGCGGCCAGGCAGGCGATCTACGGCAACATCCCCATCGCCGACAAAAAGCCCCAATGGATCGAGGACACAACAAGCCGGTGCGACCGGCTACTCCGAATTCCAGCGCCGCCGCGCAGCCCATGCTCGACTGGTTCGCGCAACACATGTCCTGACTGCCCGCAGGCAGTGAGCGGTCTCGACTCGCCCCCCGGCCCAACCCCTCCCGTTCGCCGATAGCAAGGTTGCGCGTCTCCTGACCCGCCGTTCGTTGAGCGTTGGATGTGAGACGCAGTCGTCGTTTAGATGAGCTCAAGCTCGGTGGTGATGTCGATTGCGCCCTCGAGGCTGCGAGCAACCGGGCAGAACCGAGCGTGGAACGAGTACACCCGCTCAGCTTCCACTCGACGTTCCTCGGGAATCGCGAGCCGGTAGCGCACGTGGATGCGTTTGATGAGCAGCACGCGGTCCTCGGTCTCGATCTCGCCAACGGCCTTGACCTCATAACGTTGGGGATCGACCTCGATTTGACGCGCCTCCAGCGCGCCGGCGAGGTGCCAGCCAATCAGCCGCCGGCAGCGGCCACTACGTAGTCCAGTGTGGTGGCATGGGGTGGTACTGCCCAGGCCGGACACCGTAGTGCTCGGCCACCTCGGAGTGCACGCCGAATACGACTGGCGAGTCCTTGGCGGGGAGAAAGGCAAGACGCTGCGGGCCGCCAAGCCGCTCAATCCTCACGCGAGAGACGTAAGAGATGTTGCCCACGAGGCCGAAGCCCCGGCCGGGAATCGCGACCATCTCCGCAGAGCAATGGACAAGCCGCCAACGCCCGCGCAGCCCGCGTCCGGCGCCAGAGGTGCCGGAAGGGGAAGGCGAACCTGACCGACCCCGACAGCAAGCGCTTGAAAGCCCGCGAGGGCTACGTGCAGGGCTACAACGCCCAGGCGGTCGTCGACGAGAGCCAGATCGTGCTGGCGGCCGAGGTCACCAACACAAACACCGACTGCTCGCAGCTCGATCCGATGGTCACCGCGACGATCTCAGAGCTCGAGCGGGCGGGGATCGCTGACCGACCCGGGACTGCGCTTGTCGACGCGCAGTACTGGAACGAGGAGCACATCGACGAGGTGATCGCCAACCAGCACGTCCAGGTGCTGATCCCGCCCGACGGCTCGGGCAGCGGCAAGCAACGCGCCGGCTGGAGTGGCGGTCGCTACAGCTGGATGCGATACGTGCTCGCCTCAACGCTCGGCGAGCCGCTATATCGAAACGGATGCAGACGATCGAGCCCGTGTTCGGTCACACCCGCCACAACAGAGGTGTCACACGATTCCTCCGAAGAGGCCGCACCGCAGTGCGCACAGAGTGGCGATTACTGATGATGACCCACAACCTCACCAAGCTACACAGCTTCCAAACCGCCACCGGAGGGCCTGAAACAGGCCCTCCAGCGGTGACACCGCCGCTCAGGCCCTGTCCGCCCTCAGCGCCACACCCAGCAGGGCCGCCAGCGCGCCAACAACGAGGCCTTTGAGCGACAGCCTCCGCGAACCTGAGACTGTCGTTATCGTCAAGCGAGCCGAACGGAATGCACGCTACACGGGTGTGCGTGCACCAAGCACCGCGTGATGGTCAGACGTAGGGCGCATAGCGATGGTGAAGCATGAGGTCGTTGCCGTCCGGATCCGAGAAGAAGGCCATGTGGCAGACACCGGTGTCGAAGGTGTCGCCGGCGAACTCGACGCCTTTGGCCTCGAGCTCGGCGCGGGTGGCGGCCACATCGTCGCACCCAAGCGCCCACGGGTTGCCCTTCTGGGCGACGAACGGCATCCCCATCTTCTCGGGCTCCCAGATGCCGAAGCACGTATCGCCGGCCCACTGCTCATACTGGCCGTGCTCGTCGGCGCGAAGGCCAAGCGTGTCGCGGTAGAAACTGCGGGCGCGGTCGGCGTCCCGGGAGGGGATGCCGATGAAGTCGAGTCGGGTAATCATGGTGGAGGGATACCTCACGATGCGGTCAGCAGTGGTCCTCGGAGTCATCAACGACGCACGCTGACCCCAGGGGAGCCTGCCCGCTAGTGCTGGGGACTCTTGGTGTCCGCGCATTCCGAGATTCACGCTCGGGCGAGCGAGATGCGCGTCGCGCGAAGAAAGCGAGGCATGCGCTGCGCCCCTCGTCGTTTCGGGGGTGTGGCCCGTGCCCACTGTTCGCGGAGCGGAAGCGCGCGATGATGCCTACGTGACCGACCACACGCTGAGCTTGCGGGCATTCACACGCGCGGATCTGACGATGGTCGAGCCGTGGTTTCGCGATCCCGACACCCGACGGTTTCTTGGCGGCTCGGACTGGCCGCGCAGGATGCTCGAGCTGGGGGAGGGGGTCGTGGGCCAGGAGTTCCGAGGCGCAATTCAGACCGGCGCCTACCGCTACCTCGCGCACGCCGATGGCGGTCCGGTCGGCTACGTGGACTGCGGCACGTTCAACCGCTGCACCGTGTACGCCGGACAAGGTCCTGACGGGCCGATCATCACCGAGTCGATCGAAGCCGCGACCGGGTCAATCGCGTTCGCGATCGAGCCGAACTTCCGTACTCGCGGCTTGGGACGCGCGATGATCAGAGCGCTGATCCGCCGGCCGGAGCTTGGTTTCGTCGAATTGTTCGAGGCTGGCGTGGAGCCTGGGAACGTGGCGTCGCAGCGCTGTCTTGAGGCGGCCGGGTTTGCGCTGCGTTCCGAGCAGCCGGACTTCGAGGGCATGCTGTACTACCGTGCCTGGCGGCCCGACCTGACTCGTGGCGCCACACTACCGGCGTGACGATTCCGATTCCGCCCGAGCTGGCCGAAGCGGTCGACGAGGACGACCTTCCCGCGCGCTTTGAGTGGCTGGCCAAGCTCCCAGGCGTGGTGGAGCAGATCGCGTCGAAGTGGGGGCTGGCGCTGGGCGAGCCGTATCTGCCGGGCGGGCAATGCGCGTGGGTCGCGCCCGCCCGCGACGGCGTGGATGATCAGCTGGTGCTCAAAGTTGGGTGGCGCCACCGGGAAGCCGAGCACGAGGCCGAGGCGCTTCAGTTCTGGGACGGCGGCGGCGCGGTCCGGTGCTTCAAGGCGCTGTCGCTGGCGGACACAACCGCGTTGCTGCTCGAGCGCTGCGTGCCGGGCGAGCAGCTGGGGCAGGCGCTGCCGGAGCCCGAGCAGGACGTGGTGATCGCGGGGTTGATGCGCCGCCTGTGGGCGCGCGAGCCGTCGGATGGGCAGCCGTTTGGTTCGCTTGCCTGGATGTGCGATCAGTGGGCAGACTGGTTCGAGCTCGATTTCCAGCGGGACAGCCGGGGTCTCGACCCCGGGCTTGCGCGTGAAGGGATGACCATGCTCCGCGAGCTGCCGCGCAGCGCGGAGCGCAGCGTCCTTTTGTGTAGCGATCTGCATGCCGGCAACGTCCTGTCCTCGCGGCGGGAGCCGTGGCTGGTGATCGACCCGAAGCCGTTCATCGGCGATCCAGCATTCGAGCCGGCGCAACACATGTTCAACTGCGCGGAGCGCCTGGCGAGCGATCCCGAAGGCCTATCGCGTCGGATGGCTGAGCTGCTCGAACTCGACTTCGAGCGGGTCAGGCTGTGGCTGTTCGCGCGCTGCGTCCAAGAATCGATTGCCTACCTGCCTACCCGCGAGCTCGCCCGTCGCATTGCCCCTTGAGGCAAACGACCGCACCCGGGTGTTTCGTCAACGGTTCTCTCGACGCGGAGGCATCATCAAAATAGCCAGCGACGGGCTCGCCAGCGGCGGTGCTGGCTGGCACCCGACGCGTCGCTCTCGCCCGCCGCGGCGGCGCGGCGGTGAGGGCAGGGCAAACGGCCGCTGCACCACAGACGCCCGCACCACACGGCCGCGCGCCAGCCATTGGCGGCGGCATCGATGCCGGACGGACCGACGTGTGCGGGGGCGGGATCGATCGCAGTGAGCGGCCCCCCTATCCGAGCGCTGAGGAGGTCACGGCACGTCGTGCCTCGCCCGCTCGTCCCGGATTGGAAGCAGGTGTCCCGTTCGGCGATGGCTGAGTGGGCAGCCTTAGGCAGTCAGTCCTAATGGACGGCGACGGCGCTCGAGCAGCAGCAGGTCTACTCGGACGGGTGCAGCGGGGGGTTCGAGTCGTCGTAGATGCGTCCAACGGCTAGCTTGCCGCTCTGGCCGCGGACGTACACCGCGATCCCGGCTTCCGGCGGCAGCTCCGTGCGGCCCCAGCGGACGACGTTGTACTCCAGGGCGCAGGCGCGCCCGTCGTCGGTCGAAGTGCAGTGCTCGAGTGGGCCGGGGTGTTCCGCTTTCGCGCGCCGCCACCCTTCAAACATTCGGGAGCGAGGTCGAGATTGACCTGTCGGCGGCTACGGAACGGAGATGGTGCGGGTGATCTTCTGGCTGCGCCAACCGGCCCGGCCGGTGAAGCTGACCGCGACGGTCCAGCGCCCGCGGCGGGACGCGGTGAACGTGTAGCGGCCGCCGCGGAGGATCACGCGCGCGCTGCGTTTCCCGTCTCGGGCAATGAGACGCAGCGTTCCGTCCGCGTGGCGGGCGAGCGTCACCGTCACGCGCACCCGCCGCCCGGTGCGGGTGAGGCGCACGGCCAGGTGCGGCGGGTGGCCCGACGCGCTCGTGGTGCCCCCGGAGCCGCCGGTGGTGCCGGAGCCGCCGCTGGTGCCGGTCGGCCAGATCGTGCCGGTCCCGCCGGTGACGTACGTCGGGATGACGGGGATGCTGAAGGTCGTGCAGTCGCTGCCGGCCTGGTAGATCGTCCCCGAGCCCCCGGACTCGGCGCATGCGGTCCAGGCGCCCGGTGAGAGGGTCGCCTGCGCCCACCCGTCCGCGTCCGGCGTGAGAGTGAGATTCTGCGAGCCGCTGATCTGCACGGTTGGATTCGGCGCCGGGGTTCTGACGTTGATGTACACAGTGGTCTGCACCACGTCGGCGCCGATGGTGACGGTGTTGCTCATTTCCCCGGTGGTGAAGGAGAACGTCTGGGTGGTCGTCGCCCCACCACCCGAGGGCTCCCACACGACTGTGCCGCGGTACGTGGTATCGGTCGCCAGGACCGGCGGGATCATCACGCCCCCCTGCGAGAGGAAGTAGGACGAGTAGCCGGCGGCCGCCGCCGTCGTGCTGTCGGCGAACTTCACGTTCGGCACCGGCGTCCCGCTCGCGTCGGTGAGGCTCCAGGACACGGCGTGCGGGGCGGGGCCCATGCCCTCCGGGAACAGCAGTGGCTGCGGGCCCGTCGCCTGGCCGTCGGGAATCCCCACGAGTTGCTGGGGAGCAAACGGCCCCTCACCGGGCACGGTCTCGCTGGGAGGGACGTTGCTGTGTCCGCCCTCCCACACGAAGGCGTAGAAGGTGACGCCGGAGGTGGGCTGATTGGCGTCGCCTCCCAGCCCCATGCACGCCTGTCCGTCGACGTTCGCGTCACCGGCGGTGTCCATCCGCGGGTCGTACATCGAGATCTGGTGCAGCGGGGCGTTCGTCCACGGCGACGAGTCAGCGGTCCAGTCGACGAACGGTGACCAGTCCCGCCACGTCTCGCCGCCGGACGGGCCGTGATCCTCATCGGGGCACCATGCCGCGGCGTAGTTCTCGTTGGTCGTGGTGACGGGTGGGATGCCGTTGGCGGCGCGCTGCTGGTTGAGAAACGCGATCGCCTGGGCGCCGTCGACTCCACTGTCCGCTCCCGCTTTCCCGGGCAGCAGCACCACAGCGCCGGTCGCCACAAGCAGCATGGACGCGATCCAGTGCCGTGCCAGATCACGTATCCGCGCGCGGCCGCCCATTGGACACTTAACGGTTCGCGGCGTCCCTGCCTTCCGTAGGCCCGCGGGAGTTTCTCGGGTCTTCCCGCGGCCGCTCCAGGGGGCGCCCGGGCAGCCGGCCCCGCGCGACGGTGAATGCAGGTGTCGGCCGGTTCGTCGCGAGCGTCGCGCTTATCGCCCACAAGCACAACGCGTCCTCGGCAGCGCTCGGGGGCACCCTCGATCGGAAGGCGCCGGTCCCCTGCAGTCCGCGGAAAGCGCGCACGGCGCCCCGTCGCTCCATATACGGGCCCGGCCTGCCTGTTGCTGGCCGTTTGACGGATTCCTGCAAGCACCAGAGCGGCAGCGGCGGGCACTCCCGCCTCGCGCGCGGTTGCGGATAGCTCGAGTCACGCGACCAGCCCAATTGGGGCGTGGCTGCTCCGTGGCCGTTGCGCTCTTCCCCGGTCGGTCGGGCAGGAGCGACTGCGTCCGCGGCAAAGCACTCGCTGACCGCCGGCGCCGGCGGCGATGGGCTACGGCCGGAAAGCACGAGCCAGGCCGAATGGGCTCCCCTCGGAGTCCCGGCAGATCGACCACCCCGCCCCGGGATGGATCACGCTCCCCCCGAGCGCGGTGACCTGCTCGAGCGCGGCCTCCATATCAGGGACGATGAAATACGGCAGCGCGGCCGTGTCGCCCGGGCCGACACCACGTTCGTGAATGCCGAGCACAGGAGCCCCGCTCCGACTCTGCCAGCCGCGGCCTTCGGCCTGCGTGCGCTCGGCCAACTCGACGCCGAGCAGGCCCGACCAAAACCGACGCGCGCGGTCGGGATCATCAGCCGGGAACTCGATTAGGCCGAACGATCGGTCCACGTCGCAGAAGATAACGGCGCGGCGGGCTCCGCGGCAATGGGCTCAACCACGCTCTCCCGAGCCTGCAACAGGCCTCGAGCGAATGGAACGCCACGAGACCCGAACGCGATTGTCCCGTCAACTTCGTCCGCGTGATCGGAAACGTGGCAAAGTGCTAGCCGGCGCCGGAGCCGTCGGACTGATGGATCGTCGCCAATCCGATAGCGCACTCGTGGCCAAGCGGGATGCGATTGCGATCGTCAGAGGTGGGCGCGACTGCCGCGCATAGACGTGCTGGCCACTCAGCCGATGCAGCACGTTGCGGGGATCCGCCTGGAGCTGCCGCGCACCTCGAGTCAACGTCCTTACGGAGTGAGGACGCGCCAAGCGGCTACCGGGTCACGTAGCTGGCTGTCTCGTTCGACCTCTAATCCGCACTCGGCTGCCAAGAGGTCGAACGCATCACGGTCGCCCGGCGGATCCTTGTGCAAACCTGCTAAGCGAGTGTCTCACGGGCGAGCCCGGCATATACCGCAGGGCAAGAACCTCCAGCAACTCGAGCGCGGACCCAAAAGCCCTATCCCACCGAAATTCGGCACCTAATGGTTTCGGTAGACCCGGACGTGTTGGCGAACGGGGGTACTACCTGCACTAGGCTGTGGACGCCTGGGCTGAGAGGTCGCAGTATTGATGCGAGGCCATATACCGCCGCGCGCCCGCTAGTGTGCCCGCGAACATGAAGCCAGTTGTTGCGTTCCGGCATGGTGAAGTGAAACGCAGCAGTTGCAACGACCCATCCGGGTGGTCGTAGCCGCACTCCATCGAGCGTCACCGTCTCCGCGCCCGGATACCTCGCCCATAGCCCTTTCGCGCAGCGCCTTAGACCGGCGTTCGTCGTCGCGTGGAGCGGCGGACGTTCGACCGTCGAGCAATCGAAGCTGGGCGTGAGAAGCATGAGGTAGACCCCCGAGGGGACATTGCAGGCTCGCGTGGTCGGGTCGAGGCCGAGGAACCAGACAGGTCCGTGCTGTGATTTGGTGATGCACGAAGTCTTGTCCGCCATCACGCCCGAAAGCGATAGGCGCCACTGGTAGGCCGCCGCCAGCCATTCGCCGTAGTCACGACCCCCAACCTGTTCACCGCGCGGAACCAAAGGCGACGACGGCGCGGCGAGCGAGGTGGCGCCGAAGCTGCCGAGCACGAGCCCGAGTGTCAAAGTCCAGCCAAAGCAGCGACGGACCATGGACACGACGCTACTGCACCCCGGCAACGCAAATCAACCCTAGACCTGAGCTGCCCGCGGCCGGGCTTTGAATGGAGACGAAGCATCGCCGCCAGTAGCTCGTCACCACGGCCAGCGATCGACGTTCCGCGCCTACCGGCGTGAGAGCAACCTCTGACCTACTGGGACTCGAGTTGATGACACAGGCGAGTGGTGTGGCGTCCCGCTCGCCATTTCACCAGCACGGAAGCGGAGGCGTGCATCCGAAATATCCCGCGAGGGTGCCCCCTGCTCGGAATCCAGCGCCAGTTCGCGCATCCTCCATCTCGGGATCACCTCGGCCTATCTGCGCGGGATCGCCAACACCAAGATCAATCCACGCCGTTCACCGGCGGCCCACACCGGCGGTCCCCTCCACCAGCGGCATTCAAGCGGCCAGCACCCGAGCGGCAGTAACCATGCCAAATAGGGCCTCAGCCGGTTCGATCGCGACGACTGAGGTGTAGCCGTCGCACGCGTCCGAGCCGCCCGACACCCGCCGGCCGCCTATAGACAAAGCGATCACGCAGCCGGTGCTCCTGCCTTCCGCGCGTAGACGGAACGCTGGCCAGCACCGGCGAAACGCCGTTCCACGGATCGAAGCAACTGCCGCTAGCAGGCCGACAAGGCCGTCTCACGACCGCAGGCGGTCCAGTACCGCCCGCCGGCGAGAGTGCCGCTGAGCATGGAAAGCAGTAGGGCGTCGCGTTCTCGGATTCATTGTGCTGTCGCCTGTCGAGCGCCCCGAAGAGCTGCCATTGGCTCGACCGGTCGCTATAGGCTGCGGGTTCCGCCGGGACGTAGCCCGCTCGGAATGCAGAGACGGAGACAGAGTGCGATGACGGATGCGGTGATTAGAACTGTTCACATTGCGGATGGCCGCGAGCTGTGTGTTCGGGTGGGCGCGGGAACCTTCGCGCGTTCGGTATTGGTGATGCATGGGATGCCGGGGTCCGGTTTGCTATATCGGAGGTGGGTCGAGGAGGCCTCGGCCCGGGGGATCCAACTGATCAGCTACGACAGGCCTGGGTATGGGAGGTCAAGCGACTGTCCAGGACGGTCGATTCGTGATTGCGCGGCTGACGTTACGGCGATCGTCGATGAATTGGGCATCGATCAGATGGGGGTGTGGGGCTGGTCGGCCGGCGGTCCGTACGCGCTCGCATGTGCGGCACTGCTGCCAGATCTCGTCGTGGCTGCCGCTGTGCTTGGCTCGCTGGGGCCCTGGGGCGCGCCTGGACTGGACTTCTTCGGCGGTATGGGTCAGGGCAACGTTGACGAAATCGAGCTCTACTTGTCCGACCCGGCCGCGGCACGCAAGAAAAACATGCAAGATCGAGACGAGGTGCTTGCTACCTCCGTGGACCAGCAGGCCCGGATGCTCGCGAGTCTATTGTCTGGGACAGATGCCGAGGCGTTGACCGGTGAATTCGCTGCCTGGCTGCTTCATACTGAGCAAAACGGGCTGTCAGCCGGAGACCAGGGGTGGTGGGATGACGGTGCGGCCCACTTGTCGCCGTGGGGATTCGACATTCGGGCGATCCACGTTCCGGTAAAGGTGTGGCATGGCCGTCACGACCGGTTCTCGCCGTTCCAGCACGGTCAATGGCTGGCCGACCACGTTCCCGGGGCGGAGGCCTCACTCAGCGATAGCGACGGTCATCTCACGTTGGTCACGCACAGGATCGGCGACGTGCACGATTGGATCATCAAGCATTTCTAGTTTCGAGGTACCTCTTTGTCTCGCTGAAGTGCTCCTTTCCATGCTTGGCGGCTGGCCTCTCGCTTGGGTAGCCCGCGGTCGGGCTCGCGGTGCAACGTGCTGTGGGAGAACTTAGAGCCGGGTGCGAGCTGCGCGGCGCTAACGCCGGGCCTGGAGCAGGTTTGGGGGTCGTCGCCTCTTGACCCCGGCGCGGGGCGGTCTGCTGAGTGGTCCTGCGGGCGCCTTGGATAGGGAGCGCGCGGGTATTCTTGGGGCCGGTGGACCTGCGCAACTGGGGTGGCAATTACCGCTACGAAGCGCGGACGCTGCGTCGTCCGAGCACGCTGTGCGGAGCTGCAACGGCTCGTGCTGTCGTCGCCGCGGCTGCGGGCGGTGGGATCCCGTCACTCGTTCACCGGGATCGGTGACGGCGAGGAGCTCGTGACCCTGGAGGACCTGCCCGGCGAGGTGACCATCGACCGTGGCGCTCAGACGGTGTCCCTGCCATCCGGCCTGCGCTATGGGGAGCTGGCGATCCGGCTCGCGGCCGATGGGTGGGCGCTCGCGAACCTTGCCTCGCTGCCGCACATCTCGGTGGCGGGCGCGGTGGCCACCGCGACTCATGGCTCGGGCGTCGCCAACGGGAACCTGGCGACGGCGGTCGCGGCGGTCGAGCTGGTTCGCTGTGACGGCGAGATCGTTTGGATGCGCCGGGGCGAGCCTGACTTCGACGGTGCCGTGGTCGCGCTCGGTGCGCTTGGCGTCGTGACCCGAATCGTCCTCGACGTGCAGCCCGCATACGAGATCCGCCAGCACGTGTACGAGGGCCTCTCATGGGAGGCCCTGTTCGAGCACCTCGACGCGATCTTCTCCGCTGCCTACAGCGTCAGCGTGTTCCTACGCTGGGGCGACCGTACCGACCAGGTATGGCTCAAGCGGCGGGAGGGGGATCCGCCCGCCCCCGAGGAGCTGTTCGGTGCGACTGCGGCGGCGGCGGACCGTCATCCGATCGCCGGCCTCGATCCGGTCAACTGCACCCCCCAGCTTGGCCGCCCTGGCCCATGGATGGATCGCCTGCCGCACTTCCGCATGGGCTTCACCCCAAGCAGCGGTCAGGAGATCCAGTCCGAATACCACCTCCCGCTGGACCGAGCCGTCGAAGCGATTGACGCGCTGCGCCGTATCCGCACGACCCTGCGAGAGCTCATCCAGGTGAGCGAGCTGCGCGCCATTGCCGCTGACGCGCTGTGGCTAAGCCCTCAATACCACCGCGACACCATCGCGATCCATTTCACGTGGGTGCCCGATCAGCGCGCAGTCGAGCGGGTGTTGACCGAGATCGAGGCCGTCCTCATGCCGCTCGGCGCACGCCCGCACTGGGGCAAGCTCTTCCTCACCCCAGCAACCGAACTCGCGGACGGCTACGACAGACTCGCCGATTTCTCGGCTCTCGTCCAGCGCTTCGACCCCGACGGGAAGTTCGGCAACCCATGGCTCCGCACCAACGTCCTCGGCGCCGACTAACGAAGCAACAGCGGCGAGCGAGACGAGCACGCCCGACGCGAACCCGTCGGATACGCAACTCACGGACCCGATCCCGCAACCGACTCCTCGCAACCCAGCCAGTCCGCAGCCACGGCGAGCGAAAACACGCTTCTTGCGGCGGACGCGGTCAGGCGTTCTACACATCCACGCCTGGACGAGCTCTGCCGCGTCTAGCACTCGCGGCGGGACCATTTGCGCCCAGGCCCCAACCGTGCCGCCACGCATGGAAAGGAGCAGCTGCTCACCGCGTGAGTTCGCCACGACCTGCAGATGCCCGGCACGAGCGAGCGGGCAGAACTACCGTCCGCAGCGACACACGCCCCAGCTTATGCGCCCCACCCGTGCTCGTCGTGGGTCTGGAGCTTACGCCAGAACTTCGGTTGCGGCTGTGAGGTCACGCCGGCAGCCTGCATCATCGGGCCGATCCGCTCACGATTCTCCTCGAAGAACGACATGAAGCTCTGCTCATCGGGCCATTCGTCGAGAACCATGATGTGGCCGTCTTCAGACGCATGGAAGCGGTGTGCGATCAGCCCGTGAGCTTTCGCGGACTCAATGACCTCCCGCATCGTGTCCTGGTTGCTCGACGCGTGGTCCTCGAGCTTCTTCGGGTCGCCAATCACCGACAGGGTCATGAGCACCGACATGGTCCTGCTCCTTCCGTTCGCTTGCCCGGGCGACCATTTGAACAGAGCGCCCGCCGTGGTGCAACCGTTCGCGAACTGCTGATGGTCAGCGACGTCAAGATGATGCGAGCTCCCGGCCCTTCAGGTGCCGCGTGCCTGCGTCGCGTACGCGGCCCGAGAGTCCGGCACGTTCCGCCTGAAGTTCCGCGCAGGGGATCCGCGGCGTTCACCACCTAGGCTGTCGCGGAGAGTGACATAGCAGCACGCATGGAAAGCGGAATCCTGTACTTGGGCTGGGCTCAGCTGCTGCCGTGCGGGTGGTGTCGATCTAGTTCTAGGCCCGAACGGGCGGGCCACGCCGCGATCAACCGGATCAGCCATTTCCACCAGATCAGGGGATCGCAGACAAAGCAGCTCATAGGTCAGCGCAGCACCGTCGGGCGCCTCGTCCGCCCAGGTGGCGACCGCGCCGACGCCGAGGACCGGCCACCCGGCCGCGGGCAGGACGACGAAGCGAGCCTCGATGTCCGAGCCGGTCGCGGTGAACTGCCCCTCCCCGACCGTCGTGGTAGGGCCGTGGTAGCTGCCGTCGGGGCTATTCAAGTTGGCGCCGACGAGAACCTGGGCAGCCACGCCTGGACGCTGGGAGGTGACGGTCATCACCGTAACCTCATCGGCGGTGAATTTCTGCAGCGGCAGAGCAGTTTGGCACTGCTGTGTGATGCTGATCGAGATGCCGCCCACTCCAGGTGTCTCTTGGTGCGCCCCAGCCCGGGATACCTCGATCGGACTGGAGCGCATGTTGCGCCACATCCCAGCTATATCCATATCGTCATCTCTCGTGCCATCTTGCCACGACGGTCAGGCGACCTTGCCCTGTTAGGCCGGGGTGGGGCTGCAAATGCGCCAGCTGCGACGACTAGCGCGCTGATCGAGCGCGACTGGCGCCCGGTACTGCTGCCGGTTGACGGTGCGAGCATCCTCGCCGCCCGCGGTTCCCGAGTCAAGCCAGCGTCGGCACCGCGCCGCTAGCGCGGTGCCAACCGCTTCACGCGTTCGTCGAAGGCGATACTTGCGCCCGCGTGGGCCGACGCAACTGCGTCGACTCTGGGAACTCCGGGCTGTCAGTGCCACTTGCGGATGTGGATGGGATGCTATGTTGGAGAGGTCGAGGACGAAGGGTTGCGCCGCCTCTTGCCGCGCGCTCCAGCAGGTCTAGGCGTCCTCCGGCGTATATCTCGCGTGACCTAGAAAGGGAGCACGCTATGACAGATTCATCCTTCCAGGCCGCTGGCCCGACTGTCGTTCTCGTCCACGGCGCGTTCGCTGACGCCGGTAGTTGGGCGGGCGTCACCGAACGGCTGCTAGAGGCCGATGTGCCCGTCCGGGCAATCGTCAACCCGCTGCGCGGCCTCGGCTTCGACGCGGCGTACGTGGCCAGCGTCATCAACCAGATCCCGGGGCCGGTACTGGCAGTCGGGCACTCCTACGGTGGGGCGGTCATCACCAACGCCGCCCCCCAGACGAAAAATGTAGTCGGCCTGGTTTACGTCGCCGCCTTCGTGCCCGACGAGGGCGAGACACTGGGCGACGTCCTGGGCACCTCAAAAGAGAGCATCCTCTACCCCGCGCTGCTGGAGAGCCAATACCCGAACGGGCAGGGATCAGAGACGGCCGGCGAGGTGATCGTAGACCCCGCCAAGTTCCACGAGGTGTTCACCGCCGATCTGCCGCAGTCGCAGTCCGACGTACTGGCGTTCTCGCAGCGCCCGATCGCGGAGGCCGCGTTCGCGGAGAAGAACGCACACCCGGGATGGAAGGATCTGCCGTCATGGGCGGCAGTGGGCGCAAACGACAAGGCCATCGGCGCCGACATCGTCAGGTCGATGGCCCAACGCGCCGGAGCCACGATCACCGAGATCGACGGCGGCTCACACGTGGTCATGATCTCTCAGCCAGACGCAGTCACCGAGGTCATCCTCACCGCAGTGCAGACAGTCAGCGCGAACCCGAGGGTCGCGGTTCCAGCGTGACCCTTTAGTAGCGGCCCACGCTCCCGGCCCGCTACTCACGACGGCGATGCGGTAGCGGCGGCGGCTCCCGGACCGGGGGACTCGCCGCTGCCGCTTTCCATGGAGGCTGTTTCGTAAAGGGGTGGTCTGTCCGGGCGGGCGATGACCATTTCGGAATGGCTCAGAACTTCATTGCTGTGGATCGGGATCAGGCTTTCTTGATGCCTCCGTCGTTGCGGGAGTGGCTGCCGGAGAACCACCTGGCGTGGTACGTGCTCGACGCGGTGGCGGAGATGGACCTGTCGGCCTTCTACGTTCGTTATCGGTCGGATGGGTGGGGCCGGCCGGCGTACGAGCCGGCGATGATGGTGGCGCTCCTTCTGTACTCGTACGCGCGGGGTGAGCGGTCCTCGCGGGGGGATCGAGCGTCGGTGTGTTGAGGATGTGGCGTATCGGGTGATTGCGTCCAACCTTGCTCCGGATCATGTGACGATCAATCGGTTTCGGTTCGAGCATCAGGACGCGCTGGCGGGGTTGTTCGGCGAGGTGTTGACGTTGTGCGCGCGGCCGGGGATGGTTCGGGTCGGGACGGTCGCGGTGGATGGCACTCGGATGGCCGCGAACGCGTCGAAGGAGCAGACGGTGGATTACGAGCAGCTCGCGCGGAAGATTCTTGAGGAGGCGGCCGAGATCGACGCGGCCGAGGACGAGCTGTACGGCGATAAGCGCGGGGATGAGCTGCCTGAGCAGTTGAGCACGGGGAAGGGCCGCCAGGAGTGGCTACGCGAGGCCAAACGCCGTCTCGAGGCCGAGCGGGCCGCGAACCCCAAGCCTGTGCCTCGCGCTCGCGCACCGAGGCTGAAGGAAGCCAAGCGTCGGTTGCAGGAAGAGCTGTGGGCCGAGCAGCACGCGAACGCTGCTTACGAGGCGTGGCGGGCGACGGCCAAGGACACGTTGGGCCGCGGGCTGGGGGCGCCGCCGACGCCGTACACACCGCCGGAGCTGCCCGCCGGGACGGTCAACCTGACCGATCCTGACTCGCGGATCGTGCAGAGCCGCCGAGGGTTCATGCAGGGCTACACAGCCCAAGCGGTCGCGACCAAGGAACAGATCGTGATCACCGCGGACGTGATCGCGGGAGGCAACGAACGGCAAACGCTCGAGCCGCTGATCGACAAGGCGCACCAAGAACTCGCGCAGGCTGGGGTCACTGACACGGTTGGGTCGGCAGTGGCTGATGCCGGGTTCTGGAACACCGACCAGATCGCGAGGCTCACCGACCGTGGAATCAGAACGCTGGTCAGTCCCGACGCCGGGACCCGGAAGACACCCGGGCTGACTCGCCAACGACGAAAGCACTATCTCGAGATGCGCGACCAGTTAGCCACCGACGAAGGCAAAGCGCTCTACCGGCAACGACAAGCGATCATCGAGCCCGTGTTCGCACAGACCAAACACAACCGACGGATCGACAGGTTCCAACGAAGAGGCCTGTGGGCCTGCAGGGCCGAATGGCGACTGATCACCGCGACCCACAACCTCCTCAAGGTCTGGCAGCACAACCTGGCGATCGCCACCGGATAGCCGACGGGATCCAAGCCCCGAAACCGCCGATCCCAGCGCCCCGCGATCACGCCAACCCGCTCGCGCTCGAGCGACTGAACGAGCTTTACGAAACAGCCTCCATGCGAAGGGGCACGGCGTGCGCTCGCTCACAAAGCGTCGTCGACCGGCGGCGGGTAAGGCGTCGCCGCCCTCCCGGGCTCATCGTTACAGGCCAGGGAGTCGCTTCGGGTCATCCCGCGCACGGGCCCGGCGCTGACGGTCCGGCCGGCCGACGCCAAGCGAGCATGACGCCGTCCCCGATCGTCAGCAGCACGTTGTCGGTCCGCTCGTCGGCTTGGACCCGGCGCGCGAACTCGCGGATTCCGACGGTGCCGGGATCGACTCGGTCGGCGTTGAGCGCGTCGCCGTCACGAAACAGGTTGTCGGCGACGATCACGCCCCGCCGCGCGAGCTTCTCCAGCGCCGCCTCGTAATAGGCGGGATAGTCAGCCTTCCACGCGTCGATCCAGACGACGTCGAACGGTCCCTGAAGCCGCGTCATCGTCTGGAGCGCATCGCCGACGATCAGCTCGATGCGATCGCCGTACGGGCTAGCGTCGAAGTGGCGACGCGCGATCGCGGCATGGTCGGGATCGACCTCCAGCGTCGTGACGCGCCCACCGTCGGGCAATGCCGCGGCCATCGCCAGCGCCCCGACACCGGTGAAAGCGCCGACCTCCAGCACCCGCCGCGCCCCGCCGATCACGACCAGCGCCTGCAGCAACCGAACTTCGACCAGCCCGGCCATCATCCCCGGCCAGTCGGTGTTCGCCTCGGTCCACTGCGCCGCCTGCGCCACCGCACCCCCGAACGGGGTCGTGTGCTCGGCCGAGTACCGCTCGGCGGCCGTCGCGATCAGCGCAGTCACCACCTGAGCTTAACTGCTGGCCCGCTCTCGTCCGACGTAGCAGACGTCTGTCGGCTGAGCGCCAACGTTTCGCCTTCAGGGCCGACAGGCCAGACGAAACCGCCACCACCGACTTCTGCACCGTCGTCGCGCTGTTTCGCCGCCGTGCGGGTGGTCTGAGCCGGCATGACCGCAGCGCGGTCCGGGTCCAGGCCGCCCCCGCGAAAGCGACCGGTCGCCGTGTCTACCTCACGTCGCGACGATGCGTGCCGGAGACGCCATCGCGGTTGGCGGCGGCCAAGCGCCAGCAGCCCGCCGAACGCCACGTCGCCGTAGCGCTCGTCCGCTCGTGCGCCGCCGGCAGACCAATGCGATCGTGCGGACGGCTCCGCTCGGAGACGTGGTTCTCGCCGAAAGAAGGGCCGGCCGATGGGGCTGGCCGGGCCGGGCCGTGCATGTGCAGGCGGCTGGCGTTGCACATCTATGGCCGGCGCGTCTGGCCTGGGTGCGGTCCGTGCTGGCGCGCTTCGGGGCAACCTCCAACGCGAGCATCTGCGAGCCGCGATCCGATCGGGATGATCGCTCTTTCGCGTAATGCGGTCGTCCGCCCTGCCGGTCGGGCGGCCATCGCTCTCATTCCGGTCGGCCCGTCGGCGAGCGGACGGGTCTGCCTCGTGCCAGCAGCCGGGCGACGCTGTCACCGACCTTGGGGTGATTGGACGCTAGGTGTAGGAGTCCCGTGCATCGCGGCCTTCCGGTCGAGTACGGTGGAGAGAGCGATGATGAACGACGCAAAGCCGCGGCGGACTGCCCGGGAGCTCGCCAGGGCGGTCGAGGGCGGCCGAGATGTGGGTGCCGCACTGCGGCACCTGGACGGTCACGGGTCCGAGCCCGGAGCTGTGGGCGTAGCCGAGGCGCTGGCCCGGTTTCTCGTTGCGCGCTGCGATTCGCACCATGCAGGTTGGCGAGCTGTGCGTCAGGTTGTCGTCGATTCGGCGGCTGACGCGCCGTGGGAGAGGTGCGCTCGGCGCGCGGTACCGCTTGTGTCGGAAGATCTCATCAGCCTTGCGGGCGACGGTGGCAGGACGCCGCTGGCACGCGCCCAACACGTCGCCGCGCGGCGCCGCGCCGAGCAGATCGCGGCTCACGTTGATCAAGCCGTGGTACTCGCCGACCTGGGGCTGGAGTGCTCTGCAGGGAGTCCCGAACGCTGGCGCGTTGCTCTCGGGTCCGCGGTCCGAGCCCGCTCACGCGAGCAGGTCGCCCGCGCGGTTGATCGCTCGCTTCGCGCGCAACCGAGCTGATTCGCGCCGTGGCGCTCACACGCGATCGGAGCGGCCAGCTCAGCGCATCGGCGCTCAGATCGGGCGAAGGCGACCAGCGGGGGCTGGGCTGGCCCTGACGATCCAGATCGTGGCAAAGCGCAAGCTGGCGCCGGAGCCGACGGAGCGCTGGATCGTCGCCAAAGGCATCGTCCGAGAAGACGCTGCCGCGATGGCGAAAGCACTCGTCCCCAGATACGCGGTTTCCGCGAAGCAAGGCCCGGGACTCTCGTCCCTGCTGAGCGCAGGGGGCAGGGAGGAGGCTCTTCTGCCCTGCCGTCGGGAGAAACCAGGTGCGTCGCGTCGGCCGTCACGTCCATGCGCGCGCCCGCACCTCGCGCCGGTCGGGGGCTTCAAACCGCAGGTCAACCCGCCTCGAACGAGAGGAACCGACCTCGATCTGCTGGCTCGGCATCGCGGGGTCCACTGGCGCAGAAAGCGGGCGAAGCCGAACGAGGCGGGTGGTCGAAGCTCCCCGTCATCCGTCGACGGGTCAGGTCGGCTCCGGTGCCGGTTGCAGCGGCTGGGATTTCGTCTGCAAGAGCGGGTCGGGGATCCGGTGGCCGAGTCGCAGGAAGCCGGCTGCGGTCAGCGCTAGCGTCAGGGCGCCGCCCCACCAGACGGCGTCGGGAGACGTTGCGAGCAGCGTGCCGCCGACGGCTGGGCCGAGGGCCACGCCTGCCGTGAAGCTGAGACTGTAAAGCGACATGTAGCGGCCGAGCAGACGCGGTGGTGCGAGCTCGGCGACGAGTGGGCCGAGCACGACGAACTGCGCGCACTCACCGATCGCAATCACGATTGCGACCCCGGCCAAGACGGTGGTAGCGGCGGGCGTCGAGCGCGTCAGTGTCGCGAGCAGGACCGCGAGTAGGCCGACCGCGAACAGCGCGCTGGTCGCGGCCAAGGCGTGAGTGCGGCGCATGCGCTTGACGACCCGTGTGGCGGGAACCTGCGCAACGACGATGAAGAAGGTGTTGATGAAGAAGACGATCCCAATCTCGCCCGGACCGACAGGCGTGTGCGCCTTCGCAAATGGCGAGAGGACATTGGAAAAGAATGCGCCGCCGACCATCACAAGCACGACGTTGGCGGCGATCAAGGCGAGTAAGAGCCGATCTCGAGCAACCGCTCGGAAACCTCTTCCGCTGCCGCTCGCCGACGCAGCATTCGCAAGGTGAGGATTCGGGATCCCCACGAACACAACCAGCGCGAAGACAGCGAAGGTTGCTGCATCGAAAAGGTAGAGCGCCTGGAACGTGCGAAGGTGATCGGCGGAAGCGACGATGAAGCCCGCGACCGTCGCCCCGGCGCCCATGCCGAAATTGCCCGCGACTCGGCGCAGCGCGATCGAGGCGGCGCGCTGCTCCGGCGTGACCAGGGTCAGACTCAGAACTTGGTTCGCGGCTCCCGCGACTGCGAAACCCGCGCCGCCGACGGCCGAGCAGACGAAGCCTTGCCACGGACGGTCGACGAACGCGAGACCTCCGTAGCCCAACGCGCTCACGAGATTGCCGGTAATCAGGATCGGCTTCGCACGGAAACGATCGAGCAGCGCACCCGCAGGGAGCGTGACCACCGCCGCCGTGCCCATGACCGCCGCCAGCACCAACCCTGCAGTCGTCGTCGGGAAGCCGCGGAGCTCGTGCAGGTAGATGATCTCGAATGGAAGGATCAGTCCAGTGCCGAAGTAGTTGACGGCGGTCCCGGCTTGAAGAACGATGACCGGCCCCGACAGCCCCGTCCGCCAATAGGCGAACACACGTGCAAGCAGCCTGCTCACGACCTCTCACTCCTCATCTCTTGATGCGTCGGAAGTCGGTCGCGGCGAGAACGGCCGGCGCGACGGCCCGTCCACCGCCGTCCGCTCAGTATCGGTACGCGGCGTGCGGCCGCCATGTGTGGCTCGTGCGCGACGCTACGGGCGAGGCCGATCTGGGCGGCCTCGCGATGTAGGTCCTCGATGCGAGCGGTGGCGAGCACTCGAGCGAGAGCGGGATGCAGCATTTGAGCCTCCTTCCCGGCGAATCTGCTTGTCGCGGGTTCTGACCCGGCCAGCGGGAGAAACTCGCCGACGAATTTCGAGCAGCGGTGGTGTCGCAGTGGGTGTGAGCTGCGATGCCAGACTTCGCTCGTGAACGACAGCGCTCTAATCCGTGCCCGTGCGGGCGACCATCAGGCGTTCGCCGCGCTCACGGATCCCTACCGGCGCGAGCTGCAGCTGCACTGCTACCGGATCCTTGGCCAGGTGCAGGACGCCGAGGACGCGGTACAGGAGACGCTCCTCTCCGCGTGGAGCGCATTAGAGTCATTCGAAGAGCGCTCGACGCTGCGCTCCTGGCTGTATCGGATCGCTACCAACCGCTGTCTGAACATGCTGCGCGATAGCGGTAGACGCCCCGCGACAGCGGCCGGGGTGCCATCTTCCTCACCGCAGCCCACCCGCTACGGCGAGGTGCTGTGGCTCGAGCCCTATCCCGACGCGCTGCTCGAAGGCATCGTCGACAGCGCGGCCGGTCCGGAGGCCCGCTACGAGACCCGCGAGGCGGTAACGCTCGCGTTCCTCACCGCGCTTCATCGCCTCCCGCCCCGCCAGCGCGCCGTGCTCGTGCTTCGCGACGTGCTCGGGTTCTCCGCCACCGACGTCGCCGCGATGCTCGAAACCACCCCGACCTCGGTGAACAGCGCGCTCATCCGCGCCCGCGCAACGATCGACGAGCGCGGGCCGCACGCGCACGATCGAGCGCCGCTCCCCCGATCAGCCCAAGAACAAGAGCTCGTCGCGCGGTTCGCGGACGCCTTCGAGCTCGGAGATGTGGAACCGATCGTCGCGCTGCTCGGCGAGGACGCATGGTGGACGATGCCGCCGGAGCCTTACGGGTACCGAGGCCGCGACGCGATACAACAGTTCATCGCCCACGCGTTCGCGACGCGGGAAAACCCCCGCCGCCTCATTCCGACGCGAGCCAACACCCAACCTGCGTTCGGCCACTACGCCAAAGACCCATACACCGACGTCGGCCGCGCGCTCTCGCTGCTCGTGCTGACACTCGACGGCGACCGCATCTCGCACATCACCCGCTTCGCCGCGACCAGCGCCCTACCGCACTTCGGCCTCCCCCGAACGATCCCGTGGTAGGCGCTCGATCCGTGCCGCCGACAGAACCCGGATCCCGCGTGTTTGGCGGGGCGTGCGCTTTGGCTGGGCCACGAGCTTTCTCGAGCGGTTGACCGGAAACGTCGCGAGAGTCCACCCGCTCGGCCGCGGGCAGTCGCTTCATGCGAGCTCACACACCGCCGCCGGACAGCTGCTCCGTGGGTCTCGCGGCTTGGAATGGCACCGAGCCTGAAGAGCGGCTGCTCCAGCGGGCCGACGCCGCGCTCTACCAAGCAAAGCGCAACGGCCGCGACCGGATCGCGGCAGCCGCATAGCCACGCCAAGGGCTGACCCGGTCGGCATGCGTGCGATCAACTGATCCTCCGACGGCCCTGGTCAGTCGCGCGCCCGTTCGACGTTCGCGGAAGCGGCTTTCGGCGCCACGAGTGGGTTGCGGTCACGTCGACGGACTCCGCTTCGCGTCCGCAGCTCGTCTACTGGGGCATCGTGGTCCGCTTTCGGTTCAGCGATCTGTGCCGCAGCCGACGAATAATGGCCACCGGCCGACCCGGCGAACCCGCCTTGCTGTACATCCCGCCGATCCTGTGCCCGCTAGCCAGGCCCGGGTGATCGGCGACCAGCTGCCGGGTCGGTGCGCCAGCGGACCGAGAAGAGCAGTCAGATCATGGACTCGCGGCACCCGCTGCTCGTCTGCTCGAACCAGATCGTTCCTGACTTTCGACGATGTCGCACGTTGATGGGGTAAGGCGCAGGAATGTCGCCTCGACGATGGCGACATCCTCGCAGAGCAGCTCCGACATCGGCGGGTCCATGCACAAGCACGGTGCTGCGCCGATCCCACCTCGCGTTGCCGCAATCGCCTGGTTAAGCGTTCCGTCTCTCGGTTTGCCACGAAAGGCGGGACGCCGGACTCGACTAAATCGTGCCTCCAGAGCTAGGAGCTGGCGATCACGATGCTGCTGAGGTGCATAGGGCTGCCGACCGGTTCTTAAGGAGGGCAAATGATGCTTAGACGACGAAGCGCAGCTTTTGGTGGATTCGCCGCTGCCGTTGTCATTTCTCTTTCGGGTGTCGCTGCGGCCACCCCGGTCAAGGGGAAGGCATCGGCACGGCGCCGCTCTTGCACGGAACGGTTCATTGCGCTAAAGGAACCCCTGGAACGAACAGCGGTGTGGTCGTCGTTCACACCAGCGCGAAACGAAATGATACGCGCGTTCACGTCACCCTCCTCAGGGGGATGCCGAACTCGACGTACTACGTCGCGATAGCCTGCCAGCGGTTCATCGGTAGCCTCACCACGAACCGCGCGGAACGGCGCAGCCAACATCGACGCTCCCGGCCCGACAAGCTTTCCGTTCTACGTGACCTTGGGGTCGGGAACGGGTCACCAGCGGGCACTGCCGACCACCGCATCGCCGGGCCATTCACTGGCTCGAGCGGGCGCGGCGGCCACGGGAACGGAGCGGGAACGGGCATCGAAACGGGACGTCCTTGAAACCGGTGGCAGCCAGGTTGTGAGAGCTGCCGGCCTGTCTCGACTACAGCTTCTCGGTTCGATCCGCTGGCCGTACCGCGTCGTTGAGTTAGCGACGAGCGGTGCTCCACCGCTCGAGACGCAAGACGTCGCGTGTCCAGGAGCGAACGTACAGTTCGCTCCTGGTCGGCGCCCGCGGACGGTCGGGTCAGCACGACAATCCCATCACACCGGGCGCCGCCAATCGCGCTGCCTGGGCCACCCCGGGAAGCGAGCCATACGAGGCCACGACTCCGCGCCGCTGACTATCGAGCTCGCCCGCACCGAGACGCGCCCGAGCACCCTTCACCACCAGTCACGTAATCACCCATTCAGCGGCAAGCCCAGCTTCCGGGTCCGCCACGATTGCCTTGTCCTTCTCGCCGCCCCGCGCCGAACTATCGCGTTCTGGCGACCAAGCGAACGGCTGGTTCGTTCGTAAACGGGGGCGATCCGGGCCACGGTTCTCGACATCGGGGCGAAGACGGCGCACGACCGCCGAGTTCGGGCTCAGCTCTGGCAGCTTGCCGCCACGTCGGGCGACGCGAAGCGTTTGGCCCTTCATCGTTTGGGAAATGGCTCAGAGCCATCGCGGATAGCACGAGGGAGGCCGTCAGTCGTGTCTACGGCAACGGTGAGACGGTGAGACGATGCGAGCCGGACCCGGTGTCGCAGGCGCACCCTGCCTGTGCGCGGTCCTCGGCGGCAGCTAAGTGAGGCGACATACTGGAATGTGGCTGATTTGCTCGACGAAGTGAATTCAAGCGTTCGCGATTCTCACCGCGACACGCAACGTCTCGGCTCGATGATGTTGGGCGTGTCGAAGTTACGTCACTGTGTGCGCCTATCAGCTACACACAAACCAACTGAGGGGGAAGTGCATGCCTCTTGCCAGGAAACGACGCCGGAGTGAGATAGTCGACAACATCAACGATGCGTTGGAGATCGTCGACGACGTTGCACAGGACGAAGATGGAGACCTCGTCCGAGCGGTGGTCGCCGGGTTCGCACTCAAGCAGATTTCGGAAGGCAATTACGAGGACGACCGCGACGACGAAGACGAGGCTCCGAAGGAGGACGAGCAAGCGCAAGAGGGCGCGGACGAGGAAGAACTGGAGGAAGAGCCGGACGGCGAGGAGGAAGAGCCGGACGACGAGGAGGAAGAGCCGGACGACGAGCTGGAGGAAGAGCCAGACGACGAGGAGGACGAGCTGGAGGAAGAGCCACACGGCGAGGAAGAGCCGGAGGAAGAACCGGAGGAAGAACCCGAGCCGCCTCGGCGTAGTCGCGGCCGTGGCGTTAGCAGCAGCAGGAGCAGCGCTGGCCGGAGTAAGACCAGCGGTGGTGGGGGTGGCCGGAGTAAGACCAGCGGTGGTGGGGGTGGCCGGAGTAAGACCAGCGGCGGTGGGGGTAGCCGGAGTAAGACCAGCGGCGGTGGGGGTAGCAGAAGTAGTCGGCCGAGGAAGCGGGGGCAGTGATGACGCGCCGATCCGGCTCGCCCCGCGCCTTGAGGTCGCGCGATCGCTTGGCGACGCGCACGCGCCGCCGCGCCTACCGGCGGCGGGTGCTTCGCCACGAAGCGAGCCGCGCACGGCCGGTGGGGCGTGAGTGGTGCTAGGACGGGCTGAGCAGCGCTCAAGCTCGGCGGCGCCGTCGCTGAAGGTCTCCGGGAACGGGTCGGCCACGTCGCGCCGCTCCTCAACGTTTGAACCAGCCGTGCCGCTACGCCTGCCGCTCGTTGACGGTGTCAGGATGATCGCGTGGCTTGCGGGCGGCGGGCGGTCGGCCGGCGGTATTGTCGGGTGCTCGGCTGCGAATCATTGATGAAAGAAGGTCCGGATGCTCACGCGTGAGGCGGTCACATTCCGGGACGCCGATGGGTGGAGCTGGGAGTTCGACCTGACGTTCATGCTGTCCAACTACCGGTGCATCTGGGGACGCGGATGCCCGGACACCAGATGTGAGCGCACCGCGCGCGGCTGCTGCGTGGATGGCGTTGAGATCTACCGGGGCGACGGCGATTCGGCGGGCCGCGAAGATCTCAAGAAGATCCGTGGGCGCGTCGCGCAGCTGACCGACGAGGATTGGCAGAACCGCGGGGTGGCGCTGGCGCGCGGCGGCCGAGACCCCTGGGGCAAGGCGCGGTTTAGGCGCGATAGCGTCCATACTCGGCTGTACCGCGGCGCGTGCATCTTCCACAACCGCGCGGACCATCCCGGCGGGGCTGGCTGCGCGTTTCATGTCGCGGCGCTCCACCGCGGCGAGAACCCGATGGACTGGAAACCCCGAATCTGCTGGCAGGTTCCGCTGTACTTCGATGACGACGAGAAGACCAAGGCCACCACGGTGCGTGCATGCCGGACGGTCGACTGGGGTGGGGAGGGAATCCTTGACTGGTGGTGCACCGAGCATCCGGATGCGTTCACCGCCGACCAACCGGTGTACGTCACCATGGAGTCGGAGCTACGGCGCATGTGCGGCGACGCTGTCTACGACGAGCTCGCCGCCTACTGCCACGCGCGCCATAACCGCGCGCCAACAAGGCTCGCGCCGCTCCCCATGATCCCCTAGCCCCCGCCGGCTCGACGCCGGAGCACCGGAATGTCATTGCGGCCGTCCGGCTGGTCGCCTACCAGCATCGGGGTAAGGAACCACGCCGCGAGCCCCGTAATAGACAATCGCTTGGTCGCCATTGCGCTCGTCCGTTCGGCGCCGGCTCGACGCGGGAAGCACCAGTACCGATACGACCATCAGGCGGGTTTCCCGCCGGCGACGCGGCTGTCGACCAAGAGGAGCACCGCGCGCTCGTTTGCCTGAGAGCAAGGGGCATTATCGATCCCCGAATCCGAGGTGTCGTAGATGCGGCGAACGGACGCGTCCAGGGGCCTCCTTCATGACGGTCGATACGCCGGTCTGACTGGGCGTCAGCATTCCGCTGCGGGATGGGTTTCGCCAGGGGCCAGGCAAGCTAGCCGCACGGATGGCGGGCGGCTGGCACGCGTGGTGAATACGTAGTACTTCCCTATCCACTGAGATCGGGTAATGGCGACCGTCACCCGTGTCGGGACATGAAGACGGGACCGCTGGAACTCGCGCGTGAGATCGATTGTCCGATCGGCGCCGCACTTGCGCGATCTCGTACCGCACCCTGCGCTCGCGCCGATCACGATGAGGCGCCTGGTGAAAGGGCACCCTCGGCCGTGGCAGCCGACCAGCAGGCGCGAGCCGACCGGCACCCCGTCCACGACAAGCCAGCGAACCGTCGTGTACCCGGGCGTGTAGTCGAATTCCCACTCCATACTCACCAACGACAGCAGGCTCTTGGCGGCGCCGTGGGACTGCCCGGAAGTCTCGGTCTGGTTCAGCTCCGAACTAACGCTAAGGCTGGCACTGGTGTCCGTCGCGGTGATCAGCGCTTCGCCGGGCGTGGTTGAGCTTCTGATCAGGGCACGGTAGGTCCCGTTCCCGCCGTTCGTCACCCCGTCGATCTTCTCGAGTGGATCCGTGGAGGAGAACGCAACTGCGTCGGTAAGGACCGGGTTGCCGTGAGCGTCCGTAACCGTGGCGGTCGCAATGGCATACGAATGTCCGTCTGCGACAATCGATCCCGGCACGACGCTCAGGGCTATGTTCTTCGCTGGCCCGGAGGTCTGCGTCAGAGTCGCTGACCCAGAGATTGGCTCACCCGTCCACGAACTCGTGGCGATGATCGTCGGAGTCCCAACGGTGGTGGAACTGGTCACTGTGGCGGTATAGGTGCCATTGAAGTTGTCGATGGTCGGGCCGAAGCGGATGCCGCTGTCGGTGGACGAGAAGACGACGGTCTGACCCGGTAGGGGGAGGGACAGCATCGCCGTGACAACGCTGGACGACACCCCATTGGCGACGATAGTGCTCGGCGACAGCGTCACCGTGATCGTCTCCGCCGGCCCCGCCGCCTCTGCCGAAGCCTTACGCAAGCACACCCCGCCGGCGAGAGCCAGAACCACAGCAAACACGAACCAGAGGTCACGTCCCGGCCGAGACTGGCGGGAAAACACCACACGCACAAAACGTCTGATCCTCCGGAACACAAGCCCCATACCTGATCCCCCGACGGGCCAGGAATAGGTTCTTGACTTTACCCGATGCTTCGCCATCGGCCAAGTGCCTGCGTCGAGCGAGACCGGCCCGATCCGCCCCCAGTTCGCGCGGACGAGCGCTTCTGTAATCAGGTGTCGCCCCGCGCGCTTCTGCAATGGCGACCAAGCAATCGTCCGGGCGCCGGCAGCCGGGCTATTGGAATGCCACGAGGTTGTCGCGTAATTACCGTGTCGTCCGGGCGGTTTTGGACCATTCTGGGTATGGCTCAGACCTTTATTGGTTGTGATCGTGATCAGTCGTTCTTGATGCCGCCGGATGTTCGGGATTGGTTGGCGGAGGACCATCTCGCGTGGTTCGTCCTCGACGCTGTTGCCGGGATGGATTTGGGCGAGTTCTATGGGGCGTATCGCCGGGACGGTGTGGGCCGACGGCCGTATGACCCGGCGATGTTGGTCGCGTTGTTGTTGTATTCGTATTCGCGTGGGATTCGGTCGGCGCGGGCGATCGAGCGGGCGTGCCGGGAGGATGTTGCGTGTCGGGTGATCGCGATGCTCGAGCAGCCCGATCACGCGACGATCGCCCGGTTCGTTGTGCGGCACGAGGCGGCGCTGGGCGAGCTGTTCGGGCAGGTGCTCGGGCTCTGCGATGAGGCTGGGCTGGTGAAGCCTGGGGTGGTCGCGATCGACGGCACTAGGTTGGCGGGGAACACGAGCCGCGGCTCGAATCGCGATTTTGGGCAGATCGCCAGGGAGATCCTCGCGGAGGCGAAGGCGACTGACGAGGCTGAGGATGAGCTCTATGGTGACGCGCGTGGGGATGAGTTGCCCGAGCAGCTGCGAACTCGGGAGGGGCGGCGTGAGTTCTTCCGTCAGGCCCGGGAGAAGCTCGCGGCCAAGGGCAGCGATGCTGATGGGCCGAGCGGCGGGGAGCCGGAACCGGCGGGCGAGCGGTTCGAGTTCAACGCCGAGCAGATCGTCGCGCGAACCCAAGGTCGACAGGGGTGGGTGCGAGAGGGACGTCGTCAGCTCGAGCAGCGTCGCTGGCAGACGCCGGATCTGATCCCGCGCGGCCGGGTTGACCGGCTGCTGCTCGCCGCCGAGCGGATGGAGGACGATCTCGACGCGCAACTGGCGGGCAATCGGGCCTATGAGGGTACCGAGCCACCGGCCGTGACACCACGGGAAGGCATCTCGGTCGTCGACCAAACGCGTGGGTCGCGCCATCGCTGCCGGACGCGATGGTGAGCGTGACCGATCCCGATAGTCGTCACATCAAGAGCAACGAGGCTTACGTGCAGGGCTACAACGCCCAGGCGGTCGTCGATCAGAACCAGATCGTGCTCGCCGCGGAGATCACGAACAGCACCGTCGACTTCTCGCAGCTCGATCCGATGATGACTGCCGCGCTCGGCGAGCTATACGAAGCCCACGAACTGAATCGTCCGCGCTGCGCCGTCCTGATGACTGAACTCGTGGCAAAGCACAAGCCGGGCGGGAGCTGGGCTGGCGCGTGGAGTGTCGCCGTAACGCTCGTCCGCCATACCCGCTGCAGCCACTTCTACCTCGCGCTGTGATGGGCGCGGGAACTCGCCGAGCAGTCCGATGATGCCGAGCTCGCCGAACGCTTCCGGCCGCTCGCCGAGCGCCTCGCCGCCGAGGAGGAAGCCATCACGGGCGAGCAGGGCGAGGTACAGGGCCGCACGATCGACATCGGCGGCTACTTACCACCCCGACATCGAGCGTATGGCCGAGGTGGTGCGCCCGAGCGCGACCCTCAACGCCACGGTCGAGGAGTTCGACGTCGAGCCGGGCACCTCCGGCGACATGTAGCGGGTAGATACGCGGCCGCGACGGCTTCCCGCCGCGGCCGCGCTCTCTTCCCCGAGCGTTATGCGGCGGTGATGACGAGCGTGTGCACGCCGCCGCCCTTGACGCGCACCGTCACCTCGGCACCACGGTTCGTGTTGTTCACGTTGTAGTTGTGGACCGCCCGTCCGTCCAGGGTCACCACGGCCGGCCGGGTGCCCCGCGGCAGAGTATGGCCGATGAGCACGGTCTTGAGGGAGAGCCCACTCGTGGACATCCGCGTCGTGTACTGACTCCCGGCGTGTGAGGCGAACACGTCGACGGCGCCGCTGCCCATCCCGAGGCGGATGTGCGAGCCGGCGACGCTCGGCTGGCCGCTCGGGACCTGCGGGACGACCTCGAGCAGGCTGTTGGGCAGGAACGGCCGCACGCCGAGCTGCTGGCCGACGACTGCCCACATCGTCCCGTAGTTGCCCCATGCCTGCATGACGCTCGAGCGGCACGTCCAGCAGCGGTTGATGTTGGCCGGGATGCCGGGGGTCGGGTAGATGTCCTGCGGCGGCGTCGAGGGGAAGATCTCCGGCATCGCGCCCGGCATCTCGTCGGGCGTCCCCCCCGTCGCCGGCTCGGAGAACATGGTCTCGGCGTTCGCGTCGGTGTAGCGCTGCTGCTGGTCAGGGCCGAGCCGGCCGTAGTTGCCCTCGCCGATCGCCTGGATCGAGGTCGTCAGCGAGAAGATCTCGGTGTCGCCCTTGCCATCCGCGCCGCCGCCGCAGCCGTTGTGGTAGAGGCCGCGGTTGCCCGGGCGCTCGCCGCTGTAGCAGCTGTTCTCGCGGCCGGCGAGCGCCGTATTCCCGTTGCTGTTGATCGCGAGTCCGGGCAGCGTGCGCGTCCCGAAGGTGAGCTGGGCCTCCATCGGGGTCTGGCCGATCCAGTACTTCTGGAAGATCTTGACGTTCCCCGGCTCCTGCAGTGAGTCAGCGTACTGCCCGTACGGCGCATCCCACCACGTCGCCTCGAACTTCGAGCTCAGCCGGTCGGCAAGGTGCGTGGCCCACGCCGCCGTGCGACCGTCGTGCTTGGAGCGCGCCATGTCGGCGAGGTCGTAGAGGCCACGGATGAAGTACACGGCATTGTCGAGCTTGACCGGCCCCATGCCGGCGCGCTCGACGTTGCCCGAGCCGGTGGGCCAGCCGTCAGGCGTCG
Organism: uncultured Solirubrobacterales bacterium; assembly: GCA_963834675.1. Taxonomy (GTDB): domain Bacteria; phylum Actinomycetota; class Thermoleophilia; order Solirubrobacterales; family Solirubrobacteraceae; genus Palsa-465. The sequence continues at coordinate 338,452 of CAWICS010000001.1, read as the reverse complement.
AGTAGTGCGTGGCGATCGTGCGCATCCCCTCGCGCGCGAAGTTGTACATCTCGTCGCGGAAGGCGTTGTCGCCCGTCCACCGCCACACGAGGGCGACCGCGCTCGGGAACTTCACCGTCTCGTCGGTGTTGAAATCGTTCGTCGTCGTGCCGTTCGCGGTCGTCTGGCTGTTATGCCCGTAGTAGACCGAGCCGTCCGAGACCGTCTCGTGCGCGACGATCCCCGAGCTGCCGTTGAGGATCTCCGAGACGTCCTTGAGGGCGCGCAGGTGGTCCTCGATGGTCGTGAACTGTCCGACCGTGACCGCGGCGAACGCGGTGTACTCGCCGTCGGTGGCGAAGATCCAGGGGTAGTCAGGGTAGCCCGCGGCGAACCAGCGCGCATGCGCGACCGTGCCGAGCGGCGGCGGGTACTGCTTGCCCTGGTTCGTCCAGCGGATCTGCAGGTCGGAAGCAGTCTGAGTCTCGTCGGCGAGGTTCTGCTTACCCCACGTGACCGCGTCCTGCAGCAGCGAATCGCCGGGCAGCGACACGACGGTGTTATTTCCGAGCGCCTCGCGCGAGGCGATCTTGGCGGCGAGCTCGCCGGCCGGGTCACGTAGGGCTCCCGCGAGCTGGCTCTGCGCGTCGGAGAGTCCCTTATCGGACCCAGCGACGGCGATCCACAGGGTCTGCGTCCCGTTCGCCGGCAGGGCGACCTTGTACGTGAGCTCGCCGCCGGTGCCGCGGCCGTAGGGGCCGTCGTCGCACGCGCTCGGGGGCGAGGTGCCGTCGTTGGCCGCGCACACGGTGTCCTTGGACTGTGGGCCGCGGTAGTTGCCGTCGGAGGCGGCTGCCACACCGGAGGCCGGCGCGAGGTTCGAGCCAACGAGCGCCGACCAGTCGCTGTGCCCCGTATCGGTGAAGACGAGGTCGCGGCCGTTGTACGCGCCGGAGTCCGGGGCGTTTGCGTCCGCCGCGCTAGGGGTCGTGAATCCCCAGGGATACGCCCGAAGCAGTTCGGAGTGCGAGTCAACGTTCACGGTGACGGTCCGGGCCGCTCTGGGATTCGTCATCTTCAGCCCGAACAGGACAGCCCGGTTGGCGTCCGGTGCGAAGTCGATCCGTTGCAGCTGCACCCCGTCGGTGTCGGGCAGCACGTAGCGCGTGTACCCCCAGCCGGAAGAGAACCGCGTCGCCTCGCCGGTCCACTGGCCATCGAGGCCAAACCACACGCCGTCGACGAGTTTGAGTGGGGGCGCCCACACGCCGCCCATCTCACCAGTGATGTGCCAGCCGTTCGCGTACCAGCGGGCGTTCTCGAACCCTTCGGCGTAGGACCGCTGGCCGGCCGTCACCTCGCGGCGATCCGACAACCGGAAGTTCGTCGACAGTTCAGGCGCCGCAGCAGCCGTTCCGCTGGCCGCGATCGCGGAGATGGCACCGAGCATGATCGCTCGCCGTACGTGCATACTGACCCTCCCTCTCTCTCAGACTCCCGATATACCCACGCGCGCCGGTCGGCTATCCGAAATTCGCGGGCCGTTGGACCGCCCGCTAACGGATCTGCATGCCGGAGATCGCGCTGTGATGACGAGCCGCTGACCTTCCCAAGTGCCCCCTCGAAGATCGTGTAGACCTTCGCGTCTGGATCTTCCGTCGTTAGGAACTTCAGTGAGCCCACCTCGACCGATAACCCCATCGCCCGGCAGGCTAGAAGACGTCCGGGGCCGGTGCGGTTTACTTCCCTTCTGGTCTAGCAGCATCGACATCGACTCAAGCCCCACGCCGCTGGATACGCCCGGCAAGCCGGCGGCCCACCGACCTCCGGTGGGTCGCGCTGCGGGCGGCGCCGGGCTGCGGCACGATCGCATTCTTTGAGAGCCAATCGTCCCGTCGAGACCATGGCGGGCGAGCGCTACGGCGACAAGGGAGGTGCCAACGCACACATCGGTGCACGATCGGAATGCCACGCACTCAGTTGTCTTGCTGCGCGCGGCGGACGGCTGCATTGCCCGGATGATGCGCAAGCCTAACCGCGTGAGGCCGACGTCGGACGCCGCGCTGTTGCTTTTGTAGGGCATCGGGCTGCTGGTTTGCCACGGACGCGATCACGAATCTGAGGCGCTCGTGCAGGCCGGGCGATTGCTTCGCTTCAGGAAGTGCACGTCCGGCTGATCGCCGGTGCTTCCTTCGGCGTGACTGCCGCCGGCGCCGGTGCGTGGTTCCGACAGCGGGATCGATGCCCTCGTCCGGTCAGGGGGTCGGCGGCGCTGCTGCGGTTCGCGGGGCGCGGTCGGGAGTCGTGGCTGGGCAGACCGGCGGGTCGCTCATACATCAAATCCCCATTCTCGAGCGGCAGACGAGACGACGGCTGGCCAGCAACCCGTCAACGGGTACGGCTCCGCCAACGCGCCTGATCCAGTAGGCCGACGGGACCGCTGGGGCGTTCCCGTCGGAACGTTGACCGTCACGGCTGCCCGGTCGTGGCGGTTTGGCTCCTTAAGCACAAGAAGTGCCCGGCTTGCAGGCACTTCTGAAGCGGGAGCGACGGGACTCGAACCCGCGACCTCCGGCGTGACAGGCCGGCGCTCTAACCAACTGAGCTACGCCCCCGGAGGGGGTTCCAAAGTATCGCAGGCGAGATCAGGTCTGGTGGGCTCGTGGCCGGGAGCCCGGCGTCGACATTGATTGACGCCGGCGCAACTTTCGGACTCCCGGTGAGTTTGAGACCCCGAATCGATCTCCGGAGGACGCACCCAACCCGGCCGTGGGTGCGTTGTTGGGATCAGCGACGGGGACCCTTCGGGGTCCCCGTCGTCCTTAAGGGGACGTTCAGGGGCGGCGGCGACCGCCGGGCACGGACGTCCGGCGGAACCGGCCCCAGGGACGCCGAGCGAAGCGAGGCCCAGTATCAGCCGGCTTGCACAGTGCGGCTACAGCCGGCCAGCGTGAGCGTGAGCGGGCCGTCGGTGGTGACGTTCAGCTTCGCGTTGCAGTCGACGTGGGCGCGCGAGGGGTCGATCGTCGCGGTGGCGATGTTGGTGGCGCTGACGTCGACGGCGTCGCTCGCGGGGGCTGGTGTGGCCGGGCCCCACGTCTGGGTTAGGCTGGCGTAGCTGAGCGGGCCCATGTTCCCGCCGGTCAGCGTCCCCGTGCCGGGCTGGCTACCCGACGCGACCGGGTCGCTCGATCCGAAGCCATGCGAGAGGACATCGATCTGCCCCTCGGGGTGCCCGTTGGTGCTCGTGTGCAACGGGCTGCGGATCGTCACGCCGGACACCCAGTAGGCGTGGTCGCCGAGGATGCCGTACTCCGGGTGGTTGCGGGCGGTGTCGATCACGTAGGTCACATGGGCCGGGTCGTAGTTGACCGTGGCCGAGCCGAGGAACGCGGCCGCCGGCGCGAACTGGTCGTTGATCGCGAGCATCAGGTGGTTGGGGAACAACGGGCTGCACAGTGAGTTCGCGCACGGCTGGTAGACGTCGAGCGCGTAGCGGTAGCCGAGACTCGAGAGCTTCGCGGCGGTCTGCCCATAGTCCGAGGCATTGACTAGTTCGTCGGCGGAGGCGTTCCACATCAGAACCGGCAGGTTGCGCATCGAGGCGAGCACGTCGTTGTTGGTCTCGAACCCGACCGTGGGCTGGGCGCGGGCGAACAGGTCGGGGAACTGGGATCCCAGCTTGAACGTGCCGATGCCGCCCATCGAGTAGCCGGTGATGTCGCTGTAGGCGGGGTTGAGCGAATACAGCCGGGCGATGTCGGCCCACACCTCGAACACATCCGCCGCGCCGAGACCCTCGTACTCCTGGTCGGGGCCGCGGGCCTCGGGGGTGATCACGATCGCTGGATTCGCGCGGCTGCCGAACTGAGACTGGTTGCGACTGCCGTAGTACTGGTTGTAGTTGGCCGACAGGGAATGCAGCAGCAGCGTCATCCCGTAGCCGCCGGACGGCGTGCGCCCGGCCGGGATGTAGACCGCGTAGGGCTGGAGGTTGCCCTGGTACTCGGGGACGCACATGGACGGGAACTCGGCGCCTTGGAACCCGCACTCGCTCGAGTAGTTGGCCCCCTGCGCGGGCTCGAAGTGAGACGCGAGGATGCGATCCATCGGCCCGCTGATCGGGACCTGCGAATTGTCGGTCGCCCCCGCGGCGAGCCTGGCGAAGTTCACGTTCGCGAACAGGGGCGAGATGTCACCGGCCGCGAGGGCGGCACCCTGCTGCTGATCGCGCCACCAGGCGGCGTTGGTCACCGCGCCGGTCGCGGCGGTCACCGACGCCGCCGGCTCGGCGGTGCGGAAGGCGAGGTTGAAGAACGCGGCCGGATTGGTGGAGGTGCCGGAGCCGCCTGGATGCGTGGCGTCGGCGACCGCTTGGGGAAGGAGGTACTTCCCGTTGGTGGAGTCCCACAGCCCGACGCCCATTGCCATCCGCACCGTGCTCTGTCCGGGGTTCCAGTCCTGGTGGGGAACGTCGACCTCGATCTGCCGGCGCTGGAGATCGACGTGTACGGCCGGGGCGGGTCCGGTCACCGGCGCGTCAGTGCCGGCGTGCACCAGGTCGGCCACCAGCTGCGAGCCGGATGGGTGCACGGTGAGGAACAGGCTGGCCGGGGCCATCACGTTGGCGCCGTCCGGAAACTCAAAGGTCCGACCCGGGCGCCCCCCGAGCGCGATCGAGAAGGCGATCAGGGACGGGTTCTCAAGGGTGTTCAGCGTGACCCGGAACGCGGTGGCGCTCGCCGTGGGCTTGACCCGGAACTCGACCAGATCGGCCGCGTCGTTGGCGTAGCCGGGCCCGGTCGGATACGTGTAGGTCCCGTTGGGCTTCGAGAACGTGTCGCCCGAGGCGCGCGGATCGGTCGGATCGGCCACCTCGTACGCGCCGTGATCGTCGTACAGGTAGTCCTGGTAGAGGAACTCGCCGTTTCGGTAGGCGGTGGTTCCCGAGACGAGGATCGGCGGCGCGCGCCGGATCCCGGTGTTAGTCAGCTCCGGGGCGACCGCGGTGGGCTCGTAGAGGATCGCCGGGCCCGGACGCGGGCCCGGGCCTGAGTAGAGCGACGAGCCGCTGGCCGCGGCGGCCAACGCGCCGAGCATGACCACGGCGATGACGGCCGCGAGCATCGCGCGCGCCGCGCCGGTGACCCCTGCCAAGAGTCGCACGCGAAACTGAATACCAGAGTCCGACTACGACCGCGCCAGTAGATCCAGGAAGTCCTGCGCGAAGCGCTGATAGCGCTCGGGCGGGTAGCGGTCGGGGTCGGTCAGCACCATCCGCCCGGCTTGCTCGCAGAAGTCGCGGATCGCGTGCGCGGTCAGCTCGACGTCGAGATCGCGGGCCAGGTGTCTGCGTTCGACTGCCCAGCCGACGAGTCGCTCGATCCGGGCCAGTACCTGGGCGCGGCCGGCCTGCACGTGCTGGCGCACGATCGGCGGGGTGCCCTCCAGGGGCAGGAGGATGATCCGCCAGGTCGCCGGCCGGGTCTTCACGGCCGCGAGAAAGCGCTCAAGCCCGCCCGCCAGTAACTCCCGCGGCTCCTGGTCACCCGGTTCATCGGGTACCACCTGGTCGAGCTGCTCCAGCGACATTTGCTCTTCGCGCTCGATCACCGCATGCAGCAGCCGGTTGAGGTTCGGGAAGTGGTCGTACACGACCGGCCGCGTGATCCCTGCGGCCCGGGCGATGGCCTCGATCGAGACTCGCGCGTATCCCCGCTCGAGGATCACCTCGAGCGCTGCGTCGATCAGCTGCTCGCGCCGCTGGCCCGGTGGTAGGCGCGGCGCATAGGGCCGCCGGGCGCGCGAGGAGGCATCGGATGGGCTGGAGTTGGACGGCGACGTCATCGGGCGGACCAGCCTACGGTCTATGGCTCGATGAGGCGGTCCGGCTGGGGGCCCTATTTGTGATGATCCGCACTAAGCGTGAGAGGCTGAATTTCGTGGATTTCCTCCGGTAGACGACGCGCGCGTCACGCGCGCTCCTGATGGGGAATTCCTCGCCGATCGAGGTGGATGAGCTCGGTGGGGCTACTTCGTGGCTGACGGTCACCACGCATCGCCCTGGCGCCCGAGCGCGGCATGGAATACATCGATGCCGAGGTCACTCGGCGGCAGACCAACTATAGGGCCGGGCGTCGATGTCCTGGAGCTCGTGCAAGCAGAGCAGCAACGGATTCTGGTCGAGGAGAGCGGCCTCGCCCGGGCCCTTCCGGGCGTGGTGTTCGAGTTCTCTCGTCCGGCGGGTACCCGGAACCGCTCGAGGCGTAAGACCGACGCCGATCTGTTTCTCTGGGTTTTACCAGGGTCCTCGGGCGCTTCGCCTCACCGACGCCGCCACCGGTCGCTGCCCGCGACGCCCGCGGCCCGGCGGTCAATCGCCGCCTGCGTCGTGCGATCTGGCGCGAGAGGCGTCGCCCCTCGACCGACGGAGGCCACAATCGAGGCTGCGGCGGGTCAGCAGGCTTGGGGACTTAGCACCCAGTGGTGGCGGGAGGAGTCGGCTAGGCTCGTTTTAGGGCGTTCGCGCTGGCCGGTGACCAAGCTGTCGATGTTTCGTTGGCCGAGTGCGAGCGCGACAGATACGCGGTGGCGACCGTCCACGACGTAATAGCCGTCAGGTCGCGCGAGCAGAACAATCGGCGGCAGCGCGTGACCCTTGCGGTGCGCCAGCGCTACCCGTTCCCATCGGTGCCGTATTCGCTCGGAGGTGGGACGGAAGCGCGCGTCGAACTGCGCGGTGGGCTCCAGCGTGCCGACGATCGAACACAACGGGACGACTTCGAGGTGCGCTATCCCCCCAACCTTCGCGGTCACATCTGAGAGTGTCGGTGGACGGCTCCGATGCCGTCTGCGCGCGAACCAGCGCCCGATCCGGGCGGCCGCGTGGGCGCGGCGGGCTCGGCGGAAGTCAGCCTGTGCGTCCAGAACTGGATTTCCCGTGGCGTGAGCGACAGCTATACCGAACACGTCACGTGATGATGGGGGTAAGGGGGGTGGGGCACATCGGGAAAATGGAGCGAATCCGACCTCCTCACCCCTTACGCGCCTAGTTCAGGTGCTCAGCTGCGGCATTGCACGCCCGCGCCGTGGAACACGCTCGGACAGGCGGGCAGGTGCGCGCGGGTACGGACTGCATGGATGATCGCTAGCACGGCGTCGACGACGACGTCGGGTTGTCCGTTGGGCGAGCGTTGCACGAAGTGTCCGCTGCGCAGCGCGATGGCGTGAATTCGGTCGGAGGAGAGAGCTGCCAACTCGTTTTGCATGGTCTCCCATAGGTGGGCCACCGGCGCCCGCATGGTCGGAGGCAGTGTCTGTGGCGCAGTGTCGAGCAGCCGTCCGCGCGTGATGACGACCTCCGGCATATCGCCCAGGGTCCGGAGCTTCGCATCAAGCGCTTCGCCGGCGAGGAGATCGACCCCGTCCTGGACCGGGTAGGCGGTCGGGTCCGGGAGCTGCCGGCGCACCTGCACCGGTTGCGCTTGCCAGATCGCTCGCAGCCGCCGGTCCTGGTTGCGGCCCATCGAGTCGACGAGGACGATCCCGGCCGTCTCGAAGGGATTGGCGTGTGCGAACAGCCGCACGAGCATCCCACCGTATGAGTGCCCCACCAGCACATAGGGCGGTGGGATGTCTGCGTCGTACAGAAGCCGGGTGAGGTCGGCGATCTCGTCGGCGGCGTCGTGTACCCCGGGTATGGGCAGGCTGTCGCCGAGCCCGGCGCGGTCGTAGGCGCAGGTACGCGTCGTGCGGCCCAGCGGGCCCTGGACCTCGCTCCAGTCGTTGCTGTTGCCGCCGAACCCCGCCTCCAGGATGACCGTCGGGCTGCCCGCCCCCTCGCAGTGCAGGTAGAGACTTCGGCCGTCCCCGATCGCGACGAGGTGCCCGGGCCCGAGAACTACCGGATTAGGGTCGCGCCTGGTCTGCTGCCCGGCGCAGGCGACCGTCAAGACCGACAACAGCATCAGCGCAAACGCGCGAGAAGCGACGGCCCTGACCCTCCTGTGCGGATGGAGAGCCCAGCCAGCTAAGCGCGGTCGATGGGACGGCATACTGAGTCCACAAGAAGCTCGGCCGAGTTGGCGACACCGACTATCCCACCGCCGCCCTGCGGCGAGGAAGAGATCCGGGTCAACTGGTTTGTGCGGGGCGGCGGAGGGCGCTGGCGACCGCGCCGGCGAGGAGGAGCAGCGGGATGACGACGGTGAGGGCGTGCAGCAGGGTATAGCGCTGAGCGATCAATCCAATCAGCGGTGGTCCGGCGAGGAATGCGCAGTAGGCGATCGACGAGATCACGCCGACTCGAGCCGCGGCGAGTGATGGGTCATCGGCGCCGGCGCTCATGCCGACTGGAAATCCGAGCGAGATGCCTGCGCCCCACAGCGCTGCTCCGCCGAAGGCAACCTCGGTAGAGGGTCCGAGCGTGAACAGGAGCAATCCGACGATCGCCAAGATGAGGGTCGTACGCAGCACGGGTATTCGCCCATGTTCGTCGAGCATCTGCGGCCCGAACCAGCGACCGACTGTCATCGCGGCAAGGAAAACGGCGAAGGCGAGCGTCCCCACCGCGGGTTGCGCCTGGTGGCCGGCGATCATCGCCAGGCTGATCCAGTCGTTGCCAGATCCTTCGGCAAAGGCCAGGGCGAGCACGAACACGCCGATCAAGAGCGTGCGCCGCTCGCGCCAGGCTCCAAGCGATCGGCGAGCCGTTCGGGCGTCTGACGCCGCGGACCGGCGGCTGTCAGCCTCGGGATGATCGCCCAAGAAGCGCTTTACCGCTATCGGCACGCCGATCGCCACGGCCAGCGCCGCGATTGCCAGGTGCGCGGTCACCGACACGCCCAATGCCACCATCGCGACGCCGCCCAGGGCTCCCGCGACCGTTCCGACGCTGAACCCGGCGTGGAAGCGCGGCATGATGGCGCGCCCAAGCCGCCGTTCGACGATCGCACCATGCACGTTCATCGCGACGTCCCAGCCGGCGGTTCCAACCCCAAGCGCGAGCAGGCCGGCGACGACCGGCGCGACCCCGATACGACAGCCGAATGCGACCGCGAACAGCCCAGCGCCGGCGATCACAGCCATGCGCGAGACCATGACGCGCGAACCGAACCGGGTGACCAGGGGGCCCGCGAGCGGCAGCGCGACGACTGATCCGGCGGCCGTCGCCAGCAACACCAAACCGAGCTGCGACGCATCCAAACCGAGCAGTTGCTTGACCTGCGGAATCCGCGAGGCCCAGCTCGCGAAGCAAAAGCCCATGCTGACAAAGGCCGCATACGTGGCACGAGTCGCGGCGCCGACCGCCTCTGTGTCCGGACGGGTCAAGGACTCGGAGGAGCTAGCGTCTGTGGTGGATGCTTCTGACTGGGCGGATTGCTCTGATCACCGGCGTAAGCAGACGAGCGGGAATTGGCTTCGGCATAGCTCAGCGGATGCTCGCTGAAGGCGCCAGCGTTGTCGTGCAGTCGTGGTCGCAGCATGATGCCGAGCAGTCCTGGGGCGCCGATACAGCAGGCGTGCAGGGGGTGATCGAAGCCCTCGGAGGCGAGAGCGATCGACTTCGGAGCGTGGAGGCCGACTTCGCCGATCCCGACGCACCGCGCCGTGTCGTCGAATTCGCCATCGAGCAGTTCGGAGCGCTGGACATCCTGATTGCGAACCATGCCCGATCGGCCCTCGGGACCCTGCGTTCGCTGACCGCCGCTGATCTCGACCTGGCGTGGGCCGTCAACGCTCGAGCCGTCGTGCTGCTCGTGCAGGCCTACGCTGATCGCCACGACGACTCGCGGCGCGACGGCCGCGTCGTGCTGTTCACCTCGGGACAGCACCTGGCGCCGATGGCCGACGAACTGCCCTACGCCATCAGCAAGGGAGCCGTCCATCAGATGACGCAGTCGCTCGCCGACGCGCTCGCCGACCGAGCGATCACCGTGAATGCGATCAATCCGGGCCCGGTTGACACCGGATGGCCCTCCGAGGCGGATCGGGAGCGACTCCGCACCGCATTTCCCCGCGGGCGGTGGGGCACGCCCGCCGACATCGCAGCAATCGTGAGCTGGCTCGCTGGTGCGGACAGTGCGTGGATCACCGGCCAGGTGATCAACGCGGAGGGCGGGTTTCGCCGGTGAGCGCCTCACGCCCGGTAGCGGAGGAAGGTGGGCGTGAGGAGCACCTGGTCGTCGGCGAGAATTGTCATGGCGGTCAGCCGGGCCGACCACGCCGGGCCACGCGGTCCCATCGCGAACGCTGCCGTCGCGTGTGCGTCGGCCTGTGCCAGCGTACGGTCGATCATCGTCACGCTCAGCGTTCCAGCTGGCGGCCGCCCCGTGTGGGGGTCGACCACGTGTGGTCCTCGCTCGTAGGCGCCTGAGGTGGCCACGGCACCGCTACGGAGCACGACCACCGCCGCGAGGCGCTCGCGCTGGTGCGGATTTCGAATGCCGATGCGCCACGGGCCGCCGGCGACTCGCAGGTCACCCCCCGCCTCGATGCAAAGCCGTCGCGCCCCGGCCCGCCGAAGTCGTGCGAAGGCCACGTCTACCGCCCACCCCTTGACCAGGCCCGAGGGATCGAGGCCGCCCCGCAGCGGCGCGCCGGCATCGAAATACCCATCGGTGCGGCCTCTCAGGGTCTCACACCGCGCCAGCACCCTCTGAACGAGGGGGTGCGCGTCGGCCAGGTCGAGGTCTCCGGCGTTGAGTCGGCTGATCTCGCTCTCCGCGTCGTAGGTGCTGAACGTTCGATCCACCCACCGCAGCCAGTCGAACGCGCGTTCGAGCGCTAGTCGCGGGACGAGGCGATCGCGGATCTCCACGGTCACCGCCGTTCCCATCACGTGCTGGGTGAAGCGCTCACCCACGGCGTGCTAGATCGATCGCCGCGCGCAGCGACTTGATCCAAACACGACTGGTGTACGTTGCGCCGCTCACCACGTCGATGCGCGCGCTGCGTGCCTGGAGCGCTTCACGGCGCAGGATCGGCTCCGCGCGTGCGTTGAGGGCCTGCGTGTGCGGTCCGTCGCCGGTCAGGGCAACCGTCTCGACGCCGGTGAGGCGACCGTGAGTAAGGGTCACTCGTACCTGCACAAGCGAGAACGGCGTCGCCATCGGCGGGCTGGTGGCGGTGCGCACGCCGGGACGCTGGAGTGGCGCTGGCAGGCGTGCGTGAAGCGCGGGACGGGCATGACGCGGCAGCCCCCCGTGCAGCGCCGCCAGCGGGTTCAGCGTGCGGGGCGCCTCCGTGTGGAAACGCGCGAGGGCGACCACTGCGGCGGCGGTGATCGCGAGGATGGCCAAGGCGCGCCTCACAGCGAGAAGCCCTCCGTGGTGATCTGGGCGGCGGGCACGCCGTAGCGCCGTAGCGCCGCTCGCGTCGCCCGGGTCATATCCGTCGGCCCGCATACATAGATGTGGCGGTCCGCGATGTCGGGGACAAGCGCCCGCAGGTCGTCGCCTGACAGCGAACGCGGCTCGCCGATCAGATAGTGGATCTCCGCTCCCCGACGGGCGGCGAGCTCGTCCAGCTCGTCGCGCAGAATCACTTCCGCGGCACGGGCGCTGCGATAGACGACGGCGATGTCTCCCGGCGCGGCCGGCATGTCCTCGAGCAGGGCCCGGATCGGAGTGATGCCGACGCCGCCCGCGATCAGCGCCACACGCTGCCGCCGGCGGCTGGCGGACGTGAAGGCGCCGAACGGACCCTCGGCGATCACCCGGGTTCCGGGCGGGATCGATCGGACGCGCTCGGTGAAATCCCCCAGCCCCTTGACGGTGATCCGCAGGCGCCGGCCGTCGGGCGCCGCCGAAAGGGAGAACGGATGAGCCTCCCACCAATGGTCGCGGGTCAGGAAGCGCCAGCTGAAGAACTGACCCGAGCGCACGGCCAACCGGTCGAGCCCACGACCCCCGACCTCGATCGAGGCCGCCGTGGGACCCTCGTCGAGGACACGCAGCACGCGCAACCGGAAGCGGAGCGCGCGCACGAGGGGCGCGCCGAGCCGTCCGGCGAACACGATCGCCGCGGTCACCAGATAGAGGCCCATCCAGTACGCGCGGGCGGCCGGGTTGCCCACGAAGTCGCTGCCGGTGGCGAGCTGATGGCTATACGCAAGGGCGACCGCCAGGTAGACGTAGAGGTGGGCGAAGTGCCACGACTCGTAGCGGAATCGGCGCCGCAGGCGTCGGGCGCAGGTCGCGGTCACGCCGAGCAGCAGCCCGAGCGCGGCCACCGCCGTGATGACCCCGGGATATCCGCTCACGAGTCGTCCGATTTCCGCCGGCAGCCCGAGGCGGTCGCCGATCGCGTAGCCCGCCGTGATGAGGACCGCGTGGGCGCACAGCAGCCCGATGCAGGCGACCGCGGCGGGGCGGTGCCAGGCGAGGCGCCGGTCGAGCGCCGCCGCTCGCTCGAGTGCCGGCAGCCTGGACAGCAGCGCGAGCTGCACGAGCGCGAAATAGGCGCCGAGCAGGCCGGTCAACCGCCCCGCGCTCACGAGCGCGGTGGGGAGATCTCGCACGTCGCCGAGACCGTTCTGGAGCCAAAGCAAGACGGCGACCGCGGCATTACCGGCAATGACTGCTGCCACGGCGACGGGCGGGCCCATCATCCGCCATCTCTTCATGGCCGAAAGTCTCGCACCACGGCGCGCCGAACCCCGGGCTCCTGCCCGGCGGTCGGCGAGGCGGAACCAGCGGCGCTCAGTGCGTCAAGCTGGTGCCGTCCTTGGGGTCGAAGAGCTTGATCTCCTCGCTCTCGAGCACGAGGTCGATCTCGGCGCCTGCCGCGGCTTTGGAAGCCGCGTCGAGGCGTGCGACCACGGTCGTGGCGCTGTCGCCGTGCTTCGGGAGATCCTCCAACTTAGTGTCTCGAGCGAGTTCCTCCAACTGCTGAGACGCGGCCTGGTCGGTGGCCAGGTCAAAATAGACATACAGCTCGGAGCCCATCGACTCGACCACAGCCACCTTCGCGCGGAAGCGCAGGCCTTTGATTGCCTCCCCGGCCACTGCCGCGTCCTCGAAATTCTCAGGGCGGATTCCGACGATGACGTCGCGCACGGCGCCGTCGGCGCGGCGGGCCTGCAAGCGGCTACGCAAATGCGCCGGGATCGGGACATCTCCCACCGGGAGGTGGACCGTCTCACCATCGATCTGGCCGGGAAGGAAGTTCATCGACGGAGATCCAATGAATCCCGCCACGAACAGGTTGACCGGGTCCTCGTAGAGGAGCTTGGGCGACGCCACCTGCTGGACGATCCCCGCGCGCATCACCGCCACTCGGTCTCCGAGTGTCATGGCCTCGGTCTGGTCGTGGGTCACGTACACGGTTGTGGTGCCGAGGCGCTGCTGGATCCGCGACACCTCCGTACGCATCTGCACGCGTAGCTTGGCGTCGAGGTTCGACAGCGGCTCGTCCATGAGGAACAGCTTCGGGTCGCGGACGATGGCGCGGCCCATCGCCACGCGCTGGCGCTGGCCGCCCGAGAGGTTCGCCGGCTTGCGGTCGAGGTGTTGGGTGAGGTCGAGGATCTGGGCGGCCTCCTCGACCTTGCGGTCCATCTCCTCCTTGGGCGTCTTGGCCAACTTGAGAGCGAAGCCCATGTTCTCGCGCACAGTCATGTGCGGATAGAGCGCATAGTTCTGGAAGACCATGGCGATGTCGCGATCGCGCGGCTCGAGGTCGTTGACCCGCTCCCCGCCGATTCGCAGCTCTCCCTCGGTGATGTCCTCGAGTCCCGCCATCATCCGCAGGGCGGTCGATTTCCCGCAGCCGGACGGCCCGACCAAGATCATGAACTCGCGATCTCGGATCTCGAGTTCCATGTCCTTGACGGCCTCGAACCCGTCCGGGTAGCGCTTCCAGATGTGATCCAGCTCGACCTCGGCCATTTCGCCGTCTCCCTCCCTCGGTGCCAGGCGACGGCCAAGATATCACGCGGTCGCGGGCGCGTCCGCAATTCGCGGACCCAACGCGGGGCATCCAGCGAATCCAGCGAACCCGGCTCCGGGCGTGCGCCGCGCCGAAGAACCCAACCGCGTTTCAGGGGGCGACCCCGCCGCTTAGATTGCCGGGAGGTTAGGGGTTGTGCAGATCGCAGTTCACCGTTGCGCCGCCCGCCTAAACGGGTATGGTTTCGTACCGCATGCGGTGCAAGCGCCGCGGTTCACGAGGGACAAGCTGGAGGGAGCAGAGATGAGGCGTGGACTTGGTATCGCGATCCTTTTGGTGATCGCGCTGGCGGTGACCGCGTGCGGCAGCAGCGGCAGTAGTAGTAGTAGCGGTGGCGGTGGCGGTGGCGGTAGCGGAGGCGGTGGCAGCAGCTCGGCCAGCGTCTCGGGCGCGAAGACCCTGTCGGCGAGCTCGATGAATAACCCGCCGAAGGGCACGATCACGTACTGCACCGGGAAGGACACCACGGGCGCCGCCCACTACATCGTCGCCCAGTTCAACGCGAAGTACGGCGCCCAGGGCTGGAAGGCTCAGCTGGTCGAATTCCCCGCTTCGGCCGACCAGCAGCGGGCCCAGTTCATCCAGCGCCAGCAGGCGAAATCCAGCTCCTGCGACGTGTTTTCCTCCGACGTGATCTGGACGGCGGAGTTCTCCACCCAGCACTGGCTCTACGACCTCACCCCGTACGTGACGGCGAACGCGTCGAAGTTCATCGCCGCGCCGCTCGACACCGTTCACTACGGCGGCAAGTACTGGGGCGTCCCGCAGACGAGCGACGCGGCCTTCATCTACTACAAGACGGGTGAGGCCGTGCCGTCGACCTGGCAGCAGGTGTACGCCGATGCGAAGAACAGCGGCGGGATCGTCTACCAGGGGGCGCCGTACGAGGGACTCACGTGTAACTTCCTCGAGCTCGCTTTCGCGGCGGGCGGTCAGGTGCTCTCGGCCGACGGCAAGAAGTCGGCGATCAACTCGCCGCAGAACCTCAAGGCGCTCGAGCTCATGGTCAACGGCATCAAGCAGGGATCCGCCCCGCAGTCCGTGACGACGTATATGGAGCCGGAGACCGACCAAGCATTTAGCACGGGCAAGTTCGGTTATATGCGCAACTGGACCTACGCATACGCGGCCGACGGCACGGGTGCGCTGAAGGGCAAGATCCACGCCGCCCCGCTTCCGACCTTCGCCGGCGCAGGTAAGGCGAGCATCCTCGGCGGTCACAACAGCGTCATCAGCGTGTACTCGAAGGATCCGGGCCTCGCGCTCAAGTTTGCCGACTTCTTCGCCTCCCCGGCGATGCAGAAGGCGCAGATCCTCAAGTTCTCGCTTGCGGCCATCATCCCGTCGGTCTACAAGGACCCGGACGTCCTGAAGGCGGTCCCCTACGCGCCGCAGCTCCTCCAGGCGCTGTCGCAGGCGAAGGCGCGGCCCGTCTCGCCGGTCTACCCGCAGATCTCGCAGGCCATCTACACGAACGTCAACAATGCGCTTGCCGGTCGCGAGAGCCCGCAGGCCGCGCTGAAGGCGGCGGACTCGAAGATCAACGCGGCACTCTCGACGTTCTAACGATCATGGCCACGGTGGCGAATCAGGTTGGAGCGCCGACGCCCACGCGCCGGCGCTCCAAGGGCCTTTCCGAGAAGCGACTGGCCCAGCTCATGGTCTCGCCCTCGATGATCCTCATCGCGCTCGTGGCGGCATGGCCGATCATCTACGCGATCTGGTTGTCGCTGCACCAGTACAGCGTGCGGGTCGCAGGCCTGTCGCGCTGGGTGGGCGTGGACAACTACTGGACGAATGGTCTGTCGAACCCTGACTGGCGCTCGGCGCTGTACCACACCCTCATCTTCACCGTCATCTCGGTTTCGCTAGAGGTGATCATCGGCCTGGGAATGGCGCTGGCCATGCACCGGGCCTTCCGCGGTCAAGGACTGCTGCGTACGGTCGTGCTCGTGCCGTGGGCTGTGCTCACCGTCGTGACCGCCGTGATGTGGCGCACGATGTTCGTCTCGCCCTACGGCTTCGTCAACACGATCCTCGGTACCCACACCGTGTGGCTCGGGCAGGAGCCGTACGCACTGATCATCATCATCCTGGCCGACGTCTGGAAGACCTCCCCGTTCATCGCGCTTCTGCTGCTGGCGGGCCTGCAGGTGATCCCGGACGACATCTATGAGGCAGCCAAGGTCGACGGGGCGACGGCCTGGCAGCGGTTCGTCCGGATCACCATGCCGCTGCTCAAGCCGGCGCTGCTCGTGGCCCTGATCTTCCGCACGCTTGACGCGTTGCGGATCTTCGACCTTCCGTACGTGCTCACCGGCGGCACGGTGGGCACATCAACGCTGTCGACGATCTCCCAGCAGACCTTCGCCGCCAACCGGCTCTACGGCGAGGGATCGGCGCAGGCGATTCTCGCCTTCATCATCGTGATGGTGGTGTCGTTTGCCTACATCCGGTTCGTCGGCGGAAATATCCGCGGGATGACGGCGGAATAGGCAGGAGGAGATAAATGGAAGCATCAACCGTTAGCTCCGCCGAAGCTGTACCGCGCGCTCGCGCCACGACGGCCAGTAAGCCGAAAAAGGACCGCACGCCGTGGTACATGTGGGTTGCGGTGGCGGCGATCGTGCTGTTCTGCCTGTTTCCGTTCTACTGGCTGGTCAACATGTCGCTCAAGGCGGGCAGCGACCTCACCGGCTCGGCCGTCTTCCCACATCACCCGACGCTGAGTAACTACAGCGCGGTCTTCAAGAACCCCGACTTCGTCGCCTCGCTGCGCAACAGCGCCATCGTGGCGCTCATCACGACGGCGTTGGCGCTCATCGTCGGCTCGTTCTGCGCCTACGCTCTCGCCCGCCTCAAGCTCCGCGGCAAGTTCGTCATCCTGGGCATCGTGCTCTCGATCACGACCTTCCCGCAGATCGCGATCGCGGCGCCGCTGTTCAAGCTGTGGTCGGACATCGGGATCTTCGACACCTACATCGGCCTGATCATCCCGTACCTCACATTTGCGCTCCCACTGGCCATCTTCATCCTGGTGTCGTTCTTCCGTGAGATCCCCAAGGATCTCGAGGAGGCGGCGCTCGTGGACGGGGCCACGCGCTTCCAGGCGTTCCGCAAGGTCGTGGTGCCGCTCGCAGCCCCCGGCCTGGCCACCGCGGGGATCCTGACGTTCATCGCCGCTTGGAACGAGTTCCTGCTCGCCGTCACGCTGACCGCGACCACCGCGGCCCGGACCGTGCCGGCCGAGATCTCGTTCTTCACCGGGGCGACCGAGCATCAGGTCCCGTACGGGAGCATCGCGGCCGCGTCGGTGGTCATCTCGGTACCGCTGATCCTGCTGGTGCTGCTCTTCCAGAAGCGCATCGTGGCGGGTCTCACCGCCGGCGCGGTCAAGGGATAGACCGGCCGCGCCGATCGCGCTGGACAACCCGCCGAAGCACCTCGTCGTTCCAGGCGTGCGTCCGCAACAGCCGGTAGCGCTCGGTCACGATCCGCATGTAGGCCTCGGTATCGGTGGCGTCGCCGATCAGGTCGGCCTCGCGCAGCGTCGCCACGACCGGTCGGTACTCGTGCTCGAGCCACAGCCGGGCGGCGTACTCGCGGTCGAGCAGCTCGCCATGCTCCTGCATCGCGCGGAACCCCCAGGCCTCCACCCCCTCGGCCAGGACCGCGTAGTCCCACGGGTTCGACACGACGATCTCCGAGCGGGCCTCCTGGGGTAGCGGCACGCGCTCGAAGAACACTCGCTCATGGCTCTTGACCGGCAGATCGGAGAACCGGAGCACGCCGCCGGCGTCGACCCGGGTTATTACTTCGGTGACATACGCGTCGATATCGCCGTATCCGAGCGCGCTGGCCACCGAGACACGATGGTGGCCATCCCGCACGAAGTAGATCTCGCCGACCTTGAGGAGGTCGACCGGAGGCATCGTCTCCCCGCGGCGCATCGCCGCGGCGATCTGCTCCCAGCGTGAACGCACCCGCCTCGAGGTGGGCCGGAACTGCCGATCGAAGTCGCGTCCGCGATCGATCGTGCCGACGATCGCGTCCAGCGGAACCGGGCGGAGACCGAGCTGCCGCATGTCCTTGAAGCCGAGCGCGTTGATCACCTCGTCGTACGGGAGGATCACCCCCACGTCGTCCGGCTCGCCGCGCAGGCGAGCGACCAGTTTGGCCACAGTTGCGCGCCGGCGGGCGCGGACGAAATCGTGCTGTGCGTCAACGTGCGGCATCCCGGTCGAGTGCCATTGAGTCATCGTGCCCCACATTACGCGCGGCGGGTGGAGGATGCTCGCCGAGCGGCGCGTGGCACGGCGGTATTGGTCATCATGGCCGCAATGGACGGAATCGAAATCGGGCCGCTCGCGGTAAGCCGCCTGTGCCTCGGCACGATGCTCATGGGAACAAAGACGCCCGTGGGCGAGGCGCACGCCATGCTCGATGCGTTCATCGAAGCGGGACACAACTTCATCGATACCGCGGACGTGTACGGTGACGGGCTGGCCGAGGAGATTTTGCGGCCGTGGCTGTCACGGCACCGCGACGAGGTGGTCGTCACGACCAAGGTGCGGTTTCGAGCCAGCGATCCGGGCGGAGAGGGATTGTCGCCCGACCGTATCGTCAGGGCGTGCGACGCCAGCCTGCGCCGCATGGGCATCGACGTGATCGATCTGTACGAGGTCCACGCTCCCGATCCTGGCGTCCCGCTCGAGGACACCCTGGAGGCGCTCGACGGCCTGGTTGGCGCCGGAAAGGTTCGGGCGCTCGGCGCCTCGAATTATCCCGCCTGGCTGCTGGCCTGGGCGGTGCGGACGCAGGACTGCCACGGCTGGGCGCCATTCACCCTGCTTCAGGCTCAGTACTCGCTCGTCGAGCGCTCCGTCGAGATGGAGCTGCTGCCGTTCTGCCGCTCGGCTGGCATCCCACTTACGCCCTGGGGCCCGCTCGGCGGCGGTTTTCTGACCGGATTCCACGGGCGCGGCATCGCGCCCGCCGCGGGCAGCCGTGTTGCGGAAGCTGCTGACGACCTCGAGGAGGCGGCGCAGCGGCGAGCGACCGAGCGCAACTTTCGCGCGATCGACGAACTGCGGGCGGTGGCGGACGAGTGCGGCGCCTCGGTCCCTCAGGTCGCGATCGCCTGGTTACTGAATCAGCCTGGCGTCGTGGCGCCGATAATCGGCCCGCGCACGCTGGAGCAGTTGCGCGATCTGCTAGCCGCCGCCAGCTTGAGCTTGAGCGCCAATCAGTTGCGGCGGCTCGGTGCCCATACCGCGCCACCCGAGATCTACCCGCACCGCTTCCTGGCCGAGCAGAACCACATCAACCCCGAGCAACCGCTCCGGCGAGCGGGTAATCGCTTATCGCGGTGACGGTGTCGCCCGGCCGCCAGGCCGAGAGCACCTCGGTGTTCGTGCTGGTGGCCGGACCCCCCGGATCGGGCAAGAGCACCCTGGCTGCGCCGCTGGCGAGCGAGCTGGCGCTTCCGCTACTGGCCAAAGACGCCATAAAGGACGCGCTCATCGCGGTGCTCGGAGCGCCGGCCACGGTGGAGGAGAGCCGCGAGTTGGGGCGTGCGTCGGTCATGGCGATGCTCACGGTGGCCAGGACCAGTCCGGGCGCGGTGCTGGACAGCACCTTCTACCCGTACACGCTGCCTCACTTGCGAGCCCTGCCGGGACAGGTGATCGAGATCCGCTGCGTCTGCCCGCGCCGGGTCGTCGAGGCCCGCTACCGGGCCAGAAGCGGCAGTCGGGCCGGGGGTTACTTCGACTCTGAGCGTCCGGCTGAGGAGCTGTGGAACGAGCACCACCTCACTCCGACGGGGCTCGGCCCGCTGATCGAGGTCGACACGACCGATCAAGTCGACGTGGCTGCCGTCGCCGCTCAGGTGCGATCGGCGGTCGCCGAGGGCCGGTGAGTCCCGGCCGTGGGCGGATCGCGCCCGTCCCACCCGTGCTCGAGTGCCCAGCACGCGCCGACCGTCCAGGCCTGCACCCGGTTGGCCGCCGCGATTGGCTTGACTTCCCCCTGCAGCGTGACGGCATACAGCTCGGGGGCGTGCCCGAGCCGGTCGACGGCCGACAGCACGCCGGTTCGTACGCGCTCGGCCTCCGCAGCGCGCCCAACCGCCCGTAAGCCACCCCAGCCGAGCCACGAGTCGAATGGCCAGATCGAGCCGCGATGGTAGGCCTCCGTGTCGAAGCACGTCGCCGTCGCGGCCAAGGTGCGAAGCCCCGCGTCGGTGAGAATGTCCGGCTCGTTCAGCCGGTCGGCCGCGGCCCGGGCTGCCGCCGGCTCGAGCGCATCGGCCCACAGCAGCCATCCGAGCTGGGACCCCGCGCCGGGAATCGCCCGATCGCCGGCCTCGAACGCGACCACGTCGGGATCGAAGTCCTTCGAGAGTCGCCCCCTGAGCGCCTCAGCTCGCTGACGCCAGACGTCCTCGCCCGACAGCGCGGCCAGGGCCCGCAGCGCCGCTACGGTCACGGCTTGAGTATCGAGGTCGGCGAGCGGCGGCCGCGGGCGGGTACCGTCGGCGCGCAGCACGCCGCCGCCGCCCGGGCGCGTGGGATCGATCGTGTCGCGCCAGCCTTGCTGGCTGAGGCCGCCTGGAAACGACCCCGGGCCGTGACGCAGCAGCCCGCCGCCCGAGTCGAGGGTGCGGGCGATCCAATCGCCCGCCGCGCGCCATGCTGGCTCAAGCTCTTGGACGAGCCGCTCGTCGTGCGTCGTCGCCAGCACGACGCAGAACCAACTTGTGGCGTCCGCGCTGCCGTAGTACCGAAAGGCCCCGAGGTCGGGCCATCCGGCCTCGAGGAAGCTCTGCGGGGGGGAGGGCCGGAACTCATGGCCGATCTTTCCCAGTTCTTCCTGCGTCCCCGGATTTGCCTCGCGCCCCTGACGTTCGGCAAGCGCCCGCAGCGTCGCGTGCGCCATCTGCGGGCGCACGGGCAGCAACTGGAGGGAGGTGATCAGTGCGTCACGGCCGAAGAGGGCGTGAAATCGGCCGGGATCTCCGACAGCCACCGGCAAAGCGGAGGCATAAGGCCAGCCTTCGTCGGATTCGATGAGGGACAGCTCAGCCGGAGCGTCGCTCATGCCGTCGTTGCTTAGCGTGTCGCTCACTACGCGGCCGCCCTACACCGCGAACTTGACGATAAAGGCTTCTCCGGTGTTCGGGATCACCACGCGCCCGCCCTGGGAGACGACCGAGTTGCCGTTCACCGACACGGTCCGCGGTCTGGCCCCGTGGACGACGAGCTCGAATGTGTCCCGCGCGAACTCGGGATAACCGTGGCCATCGACCGTGGCCTCCACCTCGACGTTGCCCGCGCGGCGGGTGACATGGAACGCGGTCCGGTACCGCTGGCCGTCGAGCGCGGCTGTGGTCAGACCGTCGTCCTCCTGCAGCAGCGAGTCATGGACCGCGTCGCCCGAGGGAATGAAGAGGTGCAGCTCGATTTTCGACGGATGGTGGGCGGCGGTTGACGGCGGCGCCTCCGGCCACATCGGGATCACCGCGCCGCCCCGGGCGTAGATCGGGATGCGGTCCATCGGAGTGGCGGCGAGGGTGTACCGACCGCCGGGAACGACCTGGTCGGTATGCCACTCGTACCATACGCCTGCCGGAAGGTAGACCTGCCGCGCGGTCTGACCCGCGGCGGTGACCGGCGCGACGAGGAGGTCGGGCCCCAGTAGATACTCGTCGTCGATGTCGCGCACCAGCGCATCGTCTTGATGGTCGAAGACCAGTGGTCGCTGAACCGGCGCGCCGGTCTCCGTCGCGCGGACGAACGCGCTGTAGAGGTAGGGCAGGAGCCGGTACCTCAGGGCGATGGCGTCGCGAACGAGTTCGAGGACGGTATCCCCCCACGTCCACGCGTATTGGTCGAGGTTGCCGATCTCCGAATGGTTTCGGCAGAACGGCGTCAACGTCCCGTACTGCATCCAGCGAAGAAACAGCTCGGCGTCGGAGTTACCCCGAAAACCGCCGATGTCCGCGCCGACGAACGCCTGGCCCGATACGCCCAGACCCATGGCCATCGGGATGCTCAGCCGTAGATGAGCCCAGCGCGACAGGTTGTCTCCCAGCCAGTTGGCGGCATAGCGTTGGATGCCCGCGAAGCCGGCTCGCGAGAGTACGAACGTGCGCAGCCCGGGCCGCGCGCGGCGCAGTCCCGTCACCGTTGCCATCGCCATGAGCAGCGCATACTGGTTGTGGAACCTCTGGTGCGAGTGCCGACCGTGGTCGAACCGCATCGGTTCGGGTGCGATCGCGCCGGTGGCAGGCTCGTTCATGTCATTCCATACGCCTGCCACGCCCGGCCTGACATGTGCGCTAACCATCTCCGCCCACCAGTCGCGCGCCTCCTCGGTGGCGAAGTCTGGGAAGGCTGTCTTGCCTGGCCAGACCTGCCCGATGTAGATGTCGCCTGCTTCGGTCCGGCAGAGGACATCCCGCTCAACCGCCGAGTCGAACACGCTGTATCCAGTCTCGTATTTCACCCCTGGATCAACGATCGTCACTAGCCTGAAGCCGCTGGCCGTCAGGCGGTGAAGGAATTCGGGAACATCGGGGAATGCCTCGGCATCCCATGTGAACACCCGGTAGCCGTCCATGTACTCGATGTCGAGCCACAGCGCGTCGCACGGGATATCCAGCTCCCGGTGGCGCCCAGCCAGTGACTCGACCAGGTCCTGGGTGTAGCGAAACCAGCGACACTGGTGATAACCCAGCGACCATAGCGGTGCCAACTGCGTGCGCCCCGTCAGCCATGTATAGGCAGACAGGATGTCGGCCATCCGCGGCCCCGCGAAGATGTATTCCGTGTAGTGACCGCCCGCGAACTGGATGGCGTAGTCGTCTGGGCGGCGGAAGTCGTAACTCGCCCGGTATCCGTTGTCAACGAACGAGCCCATCATTGCTCCGGATGGGTGCGACTGGTGGTAGAAGAAAGGGATCGAGACGTAGTAGGGATCGAACTCCGTACTGGTTCGGTCGGCACGGGGATCGTCGTCCGACCGGCCGGCGATGAACTCGGCCGTCCCGTGGGGATCCAACACGTCCGTGTTCCAGAGCGTGAAGTCGCGTCCCGTCCGGTTATGACTGCCCGTCTTCTCGCCCAGGCCATAGATGGCGTCATTCGGCCCGCGGCGACGACGGACCGCGAACACATCGTTCAGCGTCGCATAACCCCAGAAGCTCCCATCGTCGTCTCGGGCCGCCTCCGCGATGACGCTGCCGTCGGGCCGGTGGACGTCGAGGCGGAACGGATCCAGCCAGAGGGAAACCACCAGACACGAGCCACGCAGACGGACGACGCGACCCTCGGATTCGAAGGTAAAAGCCACGTGAGCCGACAACGGGTCGACGCACACAGCAAAGCTCGGCGACTCTTCGAACACCCCGCCACGGCTGATCTTCACGCGTAGGACGTCGTCACGGATGAAGTCGACGCGCAACGTCTCACCGTGCAGCCTCGCCAGCAGCCCGTGTTCTGTTTCCTCCACCGACGATACGTGCTCAAACCTCACGAACTCGTCCATCCCGGGACGAGCGCTCTTCAGTTCAGTCACCGCGGGCCGACCGCCCCGCCGGCTGTCGGTGCCTCACGGCACCCGAACCGCCCGCCTGCCCACACTCTCAGCGCATCTCTTTGAGGATCTGGTGGACGACGGTGTCGTCGGCAGATGATGGCGAGCGCACCTCGCCGAGCAGTCGTTCGATGACCTCATCAGTCCACTCGTGGGTCCGCAGGAGCAGATAGCGGAGCGTGGCGATCCGAAGGTAGCGCTCCGCTTCGGTGCCCTGGCCACCAACCCCGGTCTCGCGGAGTACCTCGAGTACGGGCTCGTACTCCTCATGAAACCATGCCTCAGCGATTTCGCCGCGGGAGAGCAGACGCTCGCGCTCGTAGCTGCGGCGCAGGCCCCACGACTCGATCAGCGTCGCGAGCTGCGCGTAGCGCCATTCATCGGAGAGCTGGATCCGGGCACGGAGTTCCGGTGCAAGCGGAATCCGCTCGCGAAAGATGCGCTCGTGGTGCTTCAGCGGGAGGTCGCCCTCTCGAAGCTCCGCCTCGGCTCCCAGTGCCGTGGTCACTTCTCGGACGTGGGCTTCGATGTCCGTGTCGCCGAATGCTCTGGCCACCGAGACTCGATGGTGCCCATCCTCGACAAAGTGGAGGTCGCCGATCCGGTAGACGTCGATCGGTGGCATGGCCTGACCGCGTCGACGAGCGGCGGCAATTCTCTCCCATCGGCCGCGGACGCCGGTCGAGGTAGGGCGGAAATTACGGTCGAACCCGCCGCGTTGCCGGTCGACGCTGCCCACGATCGAGTCCAGGCGGATGGTCTGAAGGCCGAGATCCCGTTCGCTGCGGCGGCCGAGCGCGGCAACTACCTCCTCGAACGGCAGCATCGCCGAAACATCGTCCGGCTCGAAGCGCACCCGCGAGGCAATCCTCGAGAGGGCGCGGCGCCGACGCTGGCGCGCGAAGTCCGACTGTACGTCCTGCTGTGGCGATCCAGTGTCGGGCATTCGTCTCGAGAGCTCGTCCGCGGGATGCGGATGTAGGCGCATGATAGGACCGGTGACAGGCTCGTTCAGCGCCGGGTCGCTTCCGGGTAGGCTTCGGTCATGTCGCGCAAGTCGGCCCCTCTGGCAGCCTCGACGAGCGAGCTGCCGAGTAACTGACGGCAGAGGCGTAGTGCCGACCAGCGACCGGGATCTGCTCGCGCGAGTCGCGAGGCTCTCGCTGGAGCAGAAAGTGCGTCTGCTCACCGGCGCGGACTTCTGGTCGCTGCACTCCGAACCAGCGATCGGGTTGCGTCGCCTCGTCGTTTCCGATGGCCCGGCCGGCGTACGCGGTGAAACGTGGGATGAGCGCAACCACTCCGCCAATCTTCCCTCGCCGACGGCGATAGCGGCAAGCTGGGACGTCGAGCTGGCCGAGGAAATGGGGCGCTTGCTGGCGTTCGAGGCGCGACGCAAGGGCGTCGACGTCGTGTTGGCGCCCACAGTGAACCTCCACCGCACGCCGTACGGCGGACGGCACTTCGAGTGCTTCAGCGAGGACCCGCTGCTCACGGCGCGGATCGGCGTCGCGTACGTCCGCGGGCTGCAAAGCGCCGGCGTCGGCGCGACGGTCAAGCATTTCGTCGCCAATGATTCCGAGACCGAGCGGATGACCCTCGACGCGCAGGTGGATGAACGGACTATGCGCGAGCTGTACCTGGCGCCGTTCGAGGAGATCGTCCGAGAGGCAGGAGCGTGGTCCGTGATGGCGGCCTACAACGGCGTCAACGGCGAGCCGATGACCGAGAGCTCGCTCCTCCGCGATGTGCTCCGCGACGAGTGGGATTACGACGGGCTCGTGATGTCGGACTGGTTCGCCACCCGTTCGACCACGGCATCCGCCAACTCGGAGCTTGACCTCGTCATGCCGGGACCAAGTGGACCCTGGGGTTCCGCGCTCGTGCGTGCCGTACATAACGGCGAGGTCGCTGAGGCCGACGTCGACGCCAAAGTCGTGCGGCTCCTGCGCTTCGCCGCCCGAGTCGGGGCGCTGGATGGACCCTCGGCACCGCCCGCTCCGAGCTTTGACCACGCCCGGGTGGCGGTCACGGTGCGGCGCGCGGCGGCGGCGGGCTTCGTGCTGGCCCGCAACGAGGGCTCGGCGCTCCCGCTCGAGCCCTCGTCGCTGAGGCGTCTGGCCGTGGTGGGATCGAACGCCGCGGCGGCGCGGACCATGGGTGGCGGGAGCGCGACGGTGTTCCCGCCGTACGCCGTCTCGCCGCTCCAGGGGTTGCGAGCGGCGCTCGGGCCGGCGGTCGAGGTGGGCTACTGCGTTGGTGTGCGCGCCAGCGCCCGCATCCCCGTGGCCGGCCCGCCGTGGGTGCGGCGATCTGACGGCGCCGAGGGTGTCGAAGTGCGCTTCGTGGCCGGCGACGGAACCGTGCTCGGGAGCGAGCATCGGCCTGGCTGCGCGTTCACCTGGCATCACCCCTTCGCGTACCCGGTCCCCGTCGAGCGCATCGAGGTGCACACGGTGATTCGGGCGACCGACCCTGGCGCGTACACGATCGCCGGCTCCGGGATCGGACGCTTCCGCCTGTCGGTCGGCGGCAAGGCGGTGTTCGACGGTGAGCTAAGGCTTCCAGCGGGCGCCGACGTGGCGGCGGGCTGGATGGTGCCCCCGCAGGCGTGCCATGTGGTGCACCTTGGCAGGGGCGAAGAGTCAGAGGTCGTGTTCTCCCACGTCATGGGATCCGCGGCGGCCGCGGGAGGAGGGGGCGGTGTGAGCTTCCAGCTTGGACTCGAGCCACCGCACGGCACCGATGACGAGGAGATCGAACGGTCGGTTGCCCTGGCCCGGGAAGCGGACGTAGCGATAGTTGTCGTGGGGACGACCGCCGAGGTCGAGAGCGAGGGCTTCGATCGGAGCTCCCTCTCGTTGCCAGGCCGCCAGGACGAGCTCGTCCGGCGCCTCGCCGAGGTGAACCCGGCGACCGTCGTCGTTGTGAACGCCGGCGCTCCGGTGCTGATGCCGTGGGCCGAGGAGGTAGCCGCGGTTCTGCTCGCCTGGTTTCCGGGTCAGGAGTTCGGAAACGCGCTGGCCGACGTCCTGCTTGGGCGAGCCGAGCCAGGGGGACGCCTTCCGACGACCTGGCCTCAGTCCGAGCGCGGTCTGCCCTCCGTCCGGCCGCGTGATGGGGTGCTTGTCTACGACGAGGGCTTGTTCATCGGGTACCGCGCGTACGATCGCGACGGCCGGTCACCCAGGTACCCCTTTGGCCACGGCCTCGGTTACTCCAGCTGGCAGTACGCCTCGATCCATGCGCCCGAGCGCGCGGAGCCGAACGTAGACCTTCGAGTTACCATCGAGCTTCGCAACGTGGGTCCTAGGCGTAGCAAGGAGATCGTCCAGTTGTATGCGAGCCATCCTGGAAGCACGCTCGAGCGGCCGGTTCGGTGGCTCGTCGGCTTCGCGGCTATAGAGGCGGATGCGGGTGAGCATGTGACGGCAGCCGTCGTTGTCAAGCCCCGGGCGCTCTCGCACTGGAGCGTGGACGCCAACCGCTGGGAGCGGGAAGTCGGCACGTTCCGGCTTCACGCCGGATCGTCGTCCGCGGTTCTGCCCCTGACAACCGAGATCGCGATCTTGCCGGAACATCGGCGTTCCGCGTCTTAGGCAGGTAAAGGCAGCGACATGACCGACGCCTCGGTGCAGGCGGAGCTGAGCGCTCGCGGCTCGGAAAGCCCGTGGTGGCGCAGCGCGGTCGTCTATCAGGTCTATATTCGCAGCTTCGCGGACGGCGACGGCGACGGCACTGGCGACATCGCCGGGCTGCGATCCCGGCTCCCGTACCTGGCCGGCCTCGGCGTGGACGCCGTTTGGATCAACCCGTGGTATCCGTCGCCGATGAAGGATGCGGGCTACGACGTCTCCGACTTCCGGGCCATCGAGCCCGTGTTCGGCACTCTCTCCGACGCGGAGGCGATGATCGCCGAGGCGCACCGTCTGGGCATCCGGGTGTTGCTGGACCTCGTGCCGAACCATGTCTCCGACCAGCACCGGTGGTTTCAGGAGGCGCTCGCCGCTCCCCCCGGGTCATCAGCCCGGGCTCGCTTCATCTTCCAAGATGGCCGAGGCCCGACCGGTGACGAGCCTCCCAATGACTGGGTCAGCAGGTTCGGCGGCCCCGCCTGGACCCGAGTCACGGAGATTGACGGACGCCCCGGGCAGTGGTACCTGCACCTGTTCACTCCCGAGCAGCCCGACCTCGACTGGAACGAGCAGACCGTGCAGGCCGAATTCGAGGAAACGATGCATTTTTGGTTTGAGCGGGGGGTCGACGGCTTCCGCATCGATGTCGCTCACGGCTTGGTCAAGGCCGAAGGCCTCCCGGATATCGGCTCGACCGTGTGGCCGCCGACCACTTCCGAGCCCGTCGACCATCCGCACTGGGATCGCGACGGCGTCCATGAGATCTACCGCAGGTGGCGGAGCTTGGCCGACGCCTACGACGATCCGCGGGTCTTCGTGGCCGAGGCGTGGGTGCACAACGCCGAACGCCTGGCCCTGTACCTGCGCAGCGACGAACTGCACACGGCCTTCAACTTCGATTTCCTGCTCGCCCCCTGGCAGGCCGACAAGATGCGGGCCGCGATCGTCACGTCGCTCAGTGCGCACGACCTCGTCGGGGCCCCGCCCACGTGGGTCCTCTCGAACCACGACACGGTAAGAGAGGTGTCTCGGTACGCGCGCCCTCAGGATGCGCGACCGCTGCGAACGCTGAACGACCTGTTCGATCTGCCGGCCGACTTCGACGTCGGTTTGAGGCGCGCTCGCGCCGCGGCGCTGCTGATGCTCGCCCTGCCTGGGAGTGCCTACATCTATCAGGGCGGGGAGCTCGGACTGCCCGAGGTCGAGGATCTCCCCGAGGAGGTGCTCCAGGATCCCACATGGGAGCAGTCGGGTCGGACGAACCGGGGCCGCGACGGCTGCCGCGTGCCGCTCCCCTGGTCCGGGGACGAGCCGCCGTATGGATTCAGCCCCGATGGAGCAGCCGCTCCCCCGTGGCTTCCGCAGCCTCGTTCCTGGGCCGCGCTCACGGTCGAGTCACAGACCGCCGAGGAGGCCTCGACGCTCGAGCTCTATCGCCATGCGCTGAGCATCCGCCGAGAGCTTTCGGCGCTTGGCGACGGCTCGCTGAGATGGCTCGACGCGCCGGAAGGCGTGATCGAGTTCGCACGCGATCCCGGATTCGTCTGCATCGTCAACCTGTCCGGCGACCCTGCCCCCGCCCCGGAGGGCGCGGAGCAGCTGCTCACGAGTGGTCCGTTGACCGACATGGGTGAGCTGCCGGAGGACACCGCTGGGTGGTACGCGTACTGATCGCGTAACGGGGTGGTGCATCGCCGGCTGGGGCGCGGGGCCGAGAGCTTGGGCCGCCTCGGGCGTCGTCAGCCTCGGGCGTCGTCAGCTTCGCGCCTGGTCAGCCGCGGGCGATCCACGCAGCGTGGGCGGGGATCGTTTGCAGATCGGCGCCGTCACCCCTGCGCGTCTCGAGCGCGAGTTCGCCGCGTCTTGCGAACGGAGCGCTCGCGTCACCGAGATTCACGGCTACGAGATGTTCGCCCCGCTCGAGCACCACGGTTCCGGGCGGCGAGTCCAGCAAGCGTATCCCTGGCGCAAAGTCGCGACGCAGGTGGATGAGGCGCCGGAAGAACTCGAGAACAGAGTTCTCGTCCTGCTCCTGGTCGGCCACATTGCATCGCTGCGGCTCATTGGGCGGCAGCCACGGGGTCCCGGTGGTAAAGCCTCCGGTGGAGGAACCGTCCCACTGCATCGGGTGGCGGAAGCGGTCCCGCTGGTTGCGGTCGAGCGGCGGGTCCACACCGGGACCGTCAGGAGTCCCGAGCTCGTCGCCCTGGTAGACGAACACCGGGCCCGGGAGAGAGAGGAACAGGACACACGCGGCGCGGAAGTTCTCGCCGAACCGAGTGGCGAACCGGGCGAAGTCGTGGTTGGAGAGTACCCACCCCAGCTTGCCGGCCTCGATCGCCGCCGCGACAGTCGTCTTCAGCCGGTCCGCGTCGGGGCCCGCGTTCATCGCCTCGAACGCGAAAAGGAGGTCGAGTATCTCTGTGTACGGTCGCAACTGGACGGTGGGTAGGTACGCCTCGCCGATCAGTAGCGCGTCGCCCACTGCCTCGCGAATCGCCCTCAGCGCGACGCCGATGTCCGGTGCGTTGGCGGAGTTGACGTGGCTGAGGCGTCCGTATTCCTCGGGCAGCGGCAGCGCGAAGGCCTCGCTGGCGGGCGGATCATCGCGGAGCTCTGGGTCCTTGAACAAGCGCGCGACGGCATCGAGGCGGAATCCGTCCACGCCGCGTTCGAGCCAGAACCGGAGCGCGGATTGCATCTCGGCTCGGACGTCGGGGTTGCGCCAGTTCAGATCGGGCTGCTCGGGAAAGAACGAGTGCAGGTAGTAGCGCTCGGTGACCGGGTCTCGCGCCCAGGCCGGTCCGCCGAAGGTGGCCAACCAGTTGTTCGCCGGAGCGTTCATCCATACGTAGAAGTCCGGTCGTTCGCGGAACCAGGGATGCTCGATCGACGTGTGGCACGGGACGAAATCGACTATCACATGCAGTCCGCGCTCGTGCGCGGCGGCGACGAGGCGGTCGAAGTCCGCGAGAGTGCCGTAGTCCGGATCGACCGCGGTGTAGCCGGCGACGTCATAGCCGAAGTCCGCGTTCGGAGAAGGGTAGAACGGCGACAGCCAGATCGCGCTCGCGCCGAGCCGCTCGATGTGGTCCAGACGCGACAGAATTCCGGGCAGGTCCCCAATCCCGTCCCCGTTCGAGTCCTGAAACGAGCGGGGGTAGATCTGATAGATGACGGCGTCTCTCCACCACACGGGTGCGGAGCCTAGTGGGTCGAATCGATCGTTTCGCTCGGAAAGCCGAGGACGAAACCTGCCGGTCATCCGGGCCGGAATTACGGGCGGAACGTCGAGGTGAGACCCATTAGCTTTGCCGGCGTGGTGGCGCGACTGGTTCTGCGCACAGCGCGCAGTCTGCCCACTCGAAAGGCTGGGCTATCCCGCGCAGGCGCCTGTCGTTCTGATGCCACTCTCGATTGAGATGGCGCCCGATGACCACCGCGGCGATGGGGCCGGCGCCGGCGGCCTTGAGCGCCGCGGCGGCGCTTTGGGCGCTCGCGCCGGTGGTCCACGTGTCATCGATGAGGAGGATCGATTGGCCATGCAGTTCTCGGCCGGTCGCTTCGAATTTGGTAGCGTCGAAGGCGCGTGGCGGGACGTCGGTCTGGGCTCGTCTGAGCAAGCGGCGGTGGCGGTCGCGAGTGGGACCAACGAGGGCGCCGACGAGCCAGCGCAGGGGATGGCGCTCGTCGCGGGCCTGATCGCCCGACGGGACGGTCGTGACGAGGTCGAAGGATTCGGCGTTTGCCGCTTGTGCGATGCAGGACTCGTGTTGGCTGAGAAACCGCCAAAGGATCGCTGCCAGGATGGCGCCGAGGCGGCGGGCCACGTCGCCGTCGAGACGCTTATAGCTGGCCAGGGCGTGGTGCAACTGCTCGCCGGCGACGCTGTAGGAGATCGGGACTACGGCGTCGAGGATTGGTTGGCCGTGCGCGCAGGCCCAGCAGCGGGCGTAGCCGGCCGTGAAGTTGAAGCAGGTGGCGCACACGTCCGGTCCGCGGCGCGGGCCGAGCAGGACGTTCTCGTAAAGCGCGCTCAGCTCACCGACGGTGGGCACGGCATGTTGCCCCGTTATGCCACGAGCGTGCCCGGAGCGATGATCCGCTCGAGAGCGGTCGTGATCTCGGCTGGCGTGTGGACGACGTGCGTGCCGGGGCGCTGAGCGATCTGCTGCGCCCACGGTTGTTCGTCGACGAGCGTCTTGGTGAGGAACACGGGCCTCGCATGGGCGAGGGCGAGCCGGGCCTGGGTGCGGGCGCCGCTGGTCTCCGAGGCCTCGACGACGATCGTGGCGAGGGCGATCCCGGACATGGTTGCGTTGCGCATCGGAAAGCTGCGCTTCGTCGGGGGCGCGTCGGGCCAGAACTGCGAGATCACCGCGCACTGCTCGGCGATCCTGCGCTGTAGGGCGTGGTTCTGAGGCGGGTAGACGCGCGTGAGGCCGGTCCCGATCACCGCGAGGGTGCGGCCGTTGTTGTTCAGGGCGGCGGTGTGGGCGGCGGTGTCGATCCCTGCGGCCAGGCCCGAGACGACCGTGTAGCCGGTCTGGGCGAGGTGGTGGGCGATCTGCGTCGCCTGGTCGATGCCGAGTGTTGTGGCTTTGCGGGCGCCCACGACGGCGACGGCTTTGGCGTCGCTTGGGGTGACGTTTCCCGCGATGAACAGGATCGGCGGCCGGTCGTGGACCGCCCGTAGGTTGGGGGGATAGTCGGGGTCGAGGACCGTGACCAGGCGCATGCCCTGGGCGTCCCAATGCGCGACGTCCATGGCGGCGAGGTTTGTGAGCTCATCCGCGTCCGCGGGGTCGCTCGGCAGGAGGCTCGTTTGGCCTTCGGGCTCGGCTTGGGAGGTGATTTCATGCTCGAGGGCCGCCATGGCGCTGCCCAGGTGCTCGACCAGTTCGGCGTATTCGACCCAAGGGCGGCGGCCCGTTCTGAGCAGAGCCACCATGGCGGCGCGCTCGTCGGCAGCGTTCACCGAGCGAGCGTATCTGGCGGGAGAGACGGCGCGGGAGCGCCCGGTCAGCCGACCGGGTGGACGGTCTCGGCCGGATGGGCGGTTTCGGCCGGTTGCGTCTCTGTGGGCTCGGCTGTCGTGTCGCTGGGACCCGGGGCGGTCTCGACGGGCGGAGCTGTCGCCGGCGGCACCACGGCCTCCGGGGGCGGGGACGGCGCCGCGTGGGGGGGCAGCGTGTCGGAGCGATCGTCCTCGCCGCTGATCGCCGTCCGGAAGTCCCGAATGCCCCTGCCGAGGGCCCGGCCGGCCTCGGGAAGGCGTTTGGGACCGAGCACCAGGAGCGCGACCACCAAGACGAACAGCAAGTGGGTCGGCTGGAGAATGTCGCCGATCATGCAGCAAGCTTAGCCGGTGCCGCAGGTCGGTTGGGAGCGGGCGCTTCTGGCGGTCTCGCGCGCGATCGCTCGGGCGGCGCTCATCGCGCGGTCGTCCGGGTCGAAGGCTGGGTCGTAGGCGGTGATCGCGGCGCCGGCGAGGGTGTGGTGCCGGGTGACCTTTTGGATGCAACCGAGGAGCCGTGCGAGGCTCGGGCCGCCAGGCGCCGCGTACTTGTTGGCCCGGGCCTCGTCGATGTCGAGCGAGTCGAGATCGACGTGCAGGTACACGCGCGCGGCGCGGGTGTGGAGAGCGGTCAGGGCGTTGTTGAAGCGCTCGGGGTCGATCTGGCCGGGCACCGCGGAAACGTCTGAGCGGTCGAGGCGTTCCCGCTGGTATTGCTCGAGGTCCCGGACCCCCGCGAGAATCACGTTGCGCTCGGGGATTGGGACATGGCCGGGGATGGTCCGACGGAGGGCGCGCCAGCCCCGCCCGGTCAGCATCGCCAGGCCCATCACGTCGAAGAAGCCGGACACGTTCTCTTCCGGGTCGTCGAAGTCGGCGTGCGCGTCGAACCACACGACGCCCAGGTTCCCGGCCCCGATCCCAGCCGTCGTGCCCAACGCGCTGTTGCAGTTGCCTCCCAGGACCAGGGGGAATGCGTCCTCGTTGACGGCGTGTCGCACGCGGCCAGCGAGTCGTCGGATGAGCGCGATTGTGCGCGCAATCTCGGGGTCGCTCTCGTCGGCTGGCTCGATCTCCTCCTGGGTGACTGCCCACCCCTCTGCCTCGATGCCGGCTCGCAGCTCATCGTCCTCGGCGAGCTTTAGCGCGCCGCTGCCCATGCTCACGTCGCGCACGCCGTTGTGAAACGGGCTTGTAATGATGCGCAGTTCGTGTCGTTGGTGTTGCATGAGGGACGCCGACCGTCACTACGACCCGCCGCGAGTGTGCGGGCGCGAAGGGGAAATCGGCCTCGGCGAGGCTCGACACCATCAGCCAAAACCGGACGACCCCGTAGGCGCGGGCAAATTTATACGTCGTCGTGAACCGGCCGTCAGGCGAGACGTTCGGGATCCCCTGGATCTTGCTCAGACCGGGAAGACCGACGACCCCGAGGTCGAGCCGCAGGAGCTTGCTGCTCGCCGGGATGTATCCCCCGAGGACACGGCCGGTGATCTTGACCGTGCTACCCCACGGTGTCCGATCCGGCGTCACGCTGAACAGCTCGATCTTGGCGGGCGTGATCACGGTCGCGGACCCGCTCGCGGGCAGCACCGTCGGGGAGCCCGCGTAGGACGCCTCGATGATCCGCGAGGGACCGGGGGGCAGGGTCGCCGTCCACCGGCCATTCGGACCCGTGGTCACGGTCGCCGCGCTGCTGAGTACGTTCGACCCGTTATCCGGTGCCGTCAGCACCGTGACCGGCTGATTCGCGAGGGGCGTGCCAGCGCTGCTCTCAAGGAGTCCGTCCACTCTCACGGGCTGGCCGAACGCCACTCTCGCACGATCGGCGAGCTTCGGCGTCGATCTGCTGCATCTCAGCTGCGGCTCCTCTTTGCGGCGCATAACCACCGCGGCGATGCGCGCCTGAGGTTCGGGACGCGATGTCGATCGCACGAGCTGCTCCCACGCGCCGCCGGCGAGGGTTCGTCCCGCGAGGACCGACACGGCGATCCGCCGAGCGCGAACTGGAGCGGCCGCGACGTCAGAACCGGCCAGGCCGAACGCGACGTCAGAAGAAGCGGCCAGGCCGGACGCGCCGATCTGCCCGGCATCGCTCGCGCTGTGGAATGTGCGCGGCGCGCGGGCGCCGGTGGCGGTGTGCTTGGGCGCGCCAGGGCATAGCGAAGCCGAGATCTGCTCGAGGCTCACCTCTGAGACGGCCTGTGCCCGCGCCGGCAGCGTCAGCGTCCGCGTGGTCGAGGCGCAGTTGCCGAGGTTGTCGCACGATTGGACCTTGAAAGCGTATGGGCCGCGCAGCCCGGCGTCGTTGAAATGTGTCACGAGCTGCGTGCCGGTGAACGAAGTCGGCAGCGCCGTCCAGCTGTTCGTTCCGGCCGGCGCCATCTCGATCGATCCGCCGGCGACGCCGGACTCGCCATCGCTCGTGTCGGCGACAACGCCGGTCGGGTCGTTGGGATTCACGGGCTCGAGGCCCAGTACGGGCGGAGCCTCGTCAATGTGGATCGTCACCGAGCTCGTGCTCGTGTTGTGATTCCCCTGCGGGTCGACCGCGTTGTTCCACGCCGTGCACGACACAGTCTTCACGCCATCGCCGTCAACCGTGAGCCCCGTGGCCGGGTAGCTCGGTGCTGCCGCCCCGTTCACGCTGCAGTCCTCCCCGCCGAGACCGGACGGGCCGGTGCTGGGTGTGACGTCGACGGTTACCGCGTGGTTGACCCATACCGTCGGGTTCGGGTCGTTCGGGTGTGGTAAGTGAGACGCTGACTGGTGTCGTTGTCGACGTTGAGCGTTTCGGACATCGGCGGATTCGGCAGCGCAGCGGCATTCGTCGCCTGCGAGCGCGATGGGTAGCTGCCCCGCCCCGCTCGACGTAGTCGCGAGTGTCCAGCGCCGCTGTCCAGCTCGCCGCTCTGGCACTCCTGCCAGCTGGAATTGTTCGGCGCGGGAAGCGAAGGAGTCGGCGATCGGCGTGCTCGTTCCCAACCTGAACGCTCAGGCTGCATAGACCCGACGCATCCGCTCCGGTCGACTGGGAGCGGCCAGGCGTCACCGGCGCGTTCCAGATCCAACCGGTCCGGTCTGGTTCCATAGGCTGCCCGGGTCCGTAGCGGGCGTGATGCTCGGCCCCTGCGTCTCGCTCGCATACACGTCGATTCGGTTGAACTGGATCTCTCCGGCCACGCGCACACCGATTGCACGCAGCGCAGCTCGATCCCCCAGTAGGGAGTGTTCAGCGGACCGGACGCCGCGGCGTCGACCGCGGTTCCGGGCGGCAACACCTGCGCCGTGCCGCCGTTCCAGTAGGTCAACCCAATCCAGCCATGCCCGTCGGCAATGTTCTGCAACTGGCTATGTCGTAGCACCACGTTGCTGATCGTGATTCCTGGCGGAGCAGTGATCCGGTAGCCCATCCTTGCTCCCTCGGGACGCGCTGGCGAACCGACGCCAGCAGAGCGCTACCCGCCATCCCAACGCCACCGGTGCGCGGTTGCAGCGGAGGTGTGTTCCCCTGGTTGAACGCCAGCGTGAACAGCGCCTGTCCCGCAAGACGGCGCCGGGCTCGGACCATGCCGGCAAGCCAGTTCCCAGCCGTGTATGCCGTCAGCAAGCCGCAGCCGCTAGCTGGCGTGATCACGATCGGTTTGCGGAACTGGTTGGCGGCGTCAGCGACGGAGCTTGCACAGGCCTACAACCGCAACCGCGAGTGTGCCGACCGCCTAGAGCGCATCGACAGCCTCGTGGCCGCCTGCGCATCGTCAGCTGCATCCCATCGCCGACATCCTCATGTGCCCGGCGCGAATCCGCACGAGTCCGTGAAGTTGAACGGTTCGTCCTCGGCTGGAACTGCCCCATTCACCACCACGCCGGTGTGGATCATGAACGTCTTGCCCCAGTGAAGCCAGTTCCCTGTGTCCACGCGACGGGAAAAGCGCCGTGCGCCGGAGCCGTGCGGCGGCTCGCCAGTCGTTCACGCTTACCACCGGCGCGTTGTCTGCGCATGCCGGCAGCTCGCGGCGGTGACGCGTGACGTCATACGTTCCAGCACCCGCGTGCGTCATCGACAGGCCCGAACCACTCTTCATGTCTCCGTTCGGTCGCCACCCGCGCGCCCACCGTCGGCCGATCGAGCGCCGAGCTGAGCCCGATCCGACTCTGATGACGCCCACACCGTGGATGCTTGGCGAGGTGCATGACGCCGCTGCCTTTGTCGACGCAAACGGTGATCGTGCCGTTGCTGCTCCTCGACGCCGCGAGCGCGTAGCTGCCGCCGCCGCCGACCGCGACGGCAAGGGCGAGGTAGGCGACGATGTTGGTCCGGAGATGCCGCAGCGGCGCGCGCACGTAGCGGAGCGCCCCGGTCTGACCGGTGGCGGTCGAGTCTGAGGTTTTCACGTGTCTCCTACCTCCCTGTGGCTCATTGGGCGTGTGCGGGCTAGTGGCAACTGCATGTGCCGGCTCCTGTGACCATTGACCGGAGCGTCGCTTTGGACGGATTGCGGGAGCTTGAGCCGGACCCGGAGCGGGACTCGTAACCTGGGCCCGGTGAGCTCGTGAAGTGCGGCGGGGATGTAGTGGGGGTATAGGTGGGCGTGGATTGCGTGGGCGTCGGGCTCGAGACGCGGGCGCGTGCGATCGTGGGGGCGAGCCGCGAGCCGGAATCCGACGAGGGGTGGATGCGTATCTGGTGGCTGGCCACTCGAGGCTGCGCACGATGCTGCGCGGCGGGCCGAGGATGGCGGCGCGGCTCAGGCCGGGCACTCGCCGCGCGTTTCGGGAGCGCGTCGGTCGGCACGCTGCCCACTTGAGCGGGACGGCCTGTGGTGCCCGCGCCGTGAACAACGCCACTCCGATTCTCCGCCCCCACAAACTGGATGACGATGACGGCTGCGGCGACAGCGGCGACCGCGACGCCGGCGGCCGCGGCGAGCTGGCGGCGCGGCCGCACGTTGAAACGGAACCACCGGCGGCTGTCGAGCCGCGAGGGCAGCTCACCGGCCGCTTGGTCGCCGGTGGGCGCGTCGAGGGGATGGTGGATGGCCGCCGAGTCCTCGCCCCAGAAGGCGTCTGCGCTGGGGGCGAAGCCGAGGTTGGGAGTCGCGGAGTCGATCTTCTCGAACTCCGGCTCGGCCGTGGTTGGGGTGCCGAGGCGGATGAGGTGCTCGCGCGGGCCGAGCCAGTCGCGGGGCAGGCGCACGACCTTGGCCTGTTCGGTCCCCTGCTTCCCGTCCTCGGTTTGCGGACCTTCCCTCAACCGCGTTGCGGCCCTTTCCAGCTATTTCCTGTGTCTCGTCCTGTCCCGGCGCTATTATACGACGGGATTAGCTTCAGTTGTACTCAATTAGCAACAAATTAGATGAATTTTGCTGAGCCCGAAGACTCGTTTCTGACCGTCGCCGAGGTGGCGGAGATGCTGAAGCTGAACCAGCAGACCGTGCGCAACTGGATCGATCAGGGGTCTCTGCCCGCGCTGCGGGTGGGTCGGAGGGTGCGGATCAAGCGCTCGGACTTCGAGCGGGTGCTGGCGCGCTCGTACACCGGTGGCGGCGGTGCGGGGCCCGGGGACGCGGGCCCGAGTGCGGAGGATTTCTGGGGCGGCGAACCGGTCGGTGTTCCCGATCCGGGGCTGCTGACCGACGAAGCGGTTACCGCCTCGCGGCAGCGATGAGCTTCAAGGACGATCTCGACCAACAGCGCGCGCAGATCATGCGGGCGGTCAGGAAGGCCGGCAACGACTGGGCCGAGGCGATGCGGGCGCACAAGCTGGCGCCGCCCGATGCCGGCTTTGCGGCACGGCTGGGGGCGCTGGCCGAGGCCGCCGGACGGGAGCAGGTGGCGTGGGAGCACGCTCATGCGGCGGGGTTGATGTGGCGGCCGATCCCAGGCGCCGAGAACGCCGAGCCGCCATACGAGTTGCGGCCCGGCACTGGACGCCGAGGCCCGGCGGAGCTATGGCCGCGCTTCGACGCGAGCGTGGCGGCCCTGAACCGGGCGATCACCGGATCGAATGCCGCCGAGGTCGCCGACGCGTTCGGCGAGCTGTCCGAGGCGGCTCTTGCGCTCGCCGAGGCTGTCGCCCACGAGGACGAGGTCGCCGGCGGCAGCGCCTCGCGCAGCGCCGCGTAGGCTCCGATCCATCTGGAGGGCCCACTGGGGGCCTGGTCGAGAAAGCGAAGTATTTCTTGCGTTTCTCGACCAGGCTATGCCGAATCTGGCCCTGGGCTTAGGGCACCACAACAAGATGTTTACGCCAGCCGAAGGTGGACATCCCAGAATGGGGCGCGACACGACGATAAGGAGAGAGACATGCCTCAGATCATCGTTGCCGCGGATCGGGGTGCTGCTTTCGGGGAAGGCGCCGTGACATTTCGAGAACGCGTGAACGTCGCGGACTTCCGGAGTGAGCACTTCGCCGCCCAGCTGGTCGAGCGCCTGGGATGGGCGGTAGAGGACGCGGACGCGGTCGAGAGCAGACGGGACGAGCCCGTCGAGGAGACTGCGCCGGTCTACGAGAACGCGCCGCTCGGCTAGGAGGCCGGCTCTTCACCGCTCGGTGGCGAGCGTGGTCACCACCGCCTCGTACACCCCGGCGCCGTAGGACTCCGAGGCAACGTGCACGCCCGGGTGCCCCGCCACCTCCGCGCCGAGACTCGGGTCGTCGGTTAGCGCATTCCCGACCAGCCAGAAGGCGCCGACGACCGAAGCGACGGCCAGGTCCTCGCGTGAATCTCCCACCGCGATGCAGTCGCCGGACGCGTAGCCGCGGGCCTGCATGTGGCGCGCCACCGCGCGCGTCTTCGAGGCGCCGGCCGGGATCAGGTGATAGGCGCGGGTCACCGGAAGCACGGCCATCTGCTCGCTCGGCGCCCGGACCACGCCGTTGTCGACCAGTCGCAGCCAGTCGTAGCCCGCGCCGGAAAGCGCCTCGTGCACCTCGAGCGTGTCGACATCGCCGCGGAACAGGTGCGACACCTCGCGGCCGATCGACCACGGCGTGTGGTACTCGAGACGGCCGGCATAGCGCTCGAGCAAGAAGGCTGGCGCGCCCGACCGCTCGAGCTGTTCATAGATCGTCCCGTCGGCATCCGAAGGCACGATCCCGTCGGTCAGCCACTCGAGCTCTCCGTCCACGACCAGGCCGCAGCCGAGCTCGAAGGTGTAGGAGCTCGAGCCGATGATCCGCGCGGCGTCGAATACCGAGCTCTGCCGGCGCCCCGAATACAGGACCACCTCGACGTCGGCCCGCGCACAGGCCTGAAGCGCGCGCACGCCCTCGAGCGCGAACCGACCGTCGGCGCCGCGAAGCAGCGAGCCACCAGGCCCGAGGAGGGTTCCGTCGAGATCGGCGTAGAGGCAGCGCACGGCCCGGCAGTATGGCGCCCGAGACCCCGGGTGATACGGTCGCCCAGAGGTGGCGATCCAGCACGAAACGGAGCCGTGGGCGCCCCTGCTGGAGCAGGGCCGCGAGGATGAACGCCTGGTTCACGAGGACGCTTACGAGTCCCGGGCCCCCCGGCTCACCCTCATCCCGCCTGAGCTCGGTCCCGCGGTACAAGACGCACTGAAAACCGTCGGCATCGACCAGCTCTACTCGCACCAGAGCGAGGCGCTGTACAAGGCGTTCGAGGGACCGACGATGATCACCACGGGCACCGCGTCGGGGAAGTCGCTGTGCTTCCAGCTCCCGACGCTGCAGACGCTGAGTGCCGACCGCACCGCGCGGGCGCTCTACCTCTACCCGACCAAGGCGCTCGCCCAGGACCAAGCTCGCGCGCTGCATGCCTTCGGG
This sequence comes from uncultured Solirubrobacterales bacterium, assembly GCA_963834675.1. Classification (GTDB taxonomy): domain Bacteria; phylum Actinomycetota; class Thermoleophilia; order Solirubrobacterales; family Solirubrobacteraceae; genus Palsa-465. The sequence continues at coordinate 298,485 of CAWICS010000001.1, read as the reverse complement.
ATGCACAAGCTGATCCGCCCGGCGATCTACGACGGCGACACGCCGCGGGGCGAACGCTCCGCGATCCGCAAGCGCTCGAACCTGATCCTCACGAACCCCGACATGCTCCACGTCGGGATCCTGCCGAACCACCCCGCATGGGGCGAGCTGTTCGCCAACCTGGCATTCGTGGTGATCGACGAAGCGCACGTGTACAGGGGGGTGTTCGGCTCACACGTGGCCAACGTCCTCAGAAGGCTCCGACGTATCGCAAACATTCACGGCTGCGAGCCGCGGTTCCTGCTGGCGAGCGCGACGATCGCGAATCCGACTGAGCTGGCCGAGCGCCTGACCGGACTCGAGCCGTTCAACCTGGTCGACCGGGACGGCGCGCCGCGAGCGAGCCGGCGCGTGGCCATGTGGAACCCGCCGCTGCTCGACGAGGATCTGGGGATTCGAGGCTCGGCGCTGTATGAGGCGGCCGAGGTGTTCTCCGAGCTGATCACCGCGGGCGCCCGCACGATCTGCTTCATGAAGTCGCGCAAGGGGGTTGAGCTGATCCTCCGCCATGCTCGTGACCGCCTGGACGCGGAAACAAAAGAACGCATCGCTCCCTATCGCGGCGGCTACACGCCCCAGCAGCGCCAGGACATCCAGCGCCGGCTGAGCGCCGGGGAGCTGCTCGGGGTGGTGGCGACCGACGCGCTCGAGCTGGGCATTGACGTGGGTGAGCTCGACGCGGCGATCTGCGTCACCTTCCCGGGCACGGTGGCGAGCCTCAAGCAGATGTGGGGGCGCGCCGGCCGGCGCGGGCGGGGGCTCGCCGTGTACGTGGCCGGCGAGGATGCCCTCGATCAGTTCTTCTGCCGTCATCCGAGCGAGTTCATCGACCGCAGCGTGGAGGCGGCGATCCTCGACCCGCACACCCCCGAGATCTACGCCGAGCATCTGTTGTGCGCCGCCCACGAGGCGCCGCTCAGCGACCACGACGAAGCGATCCTGGGACCAAGCTGGCGCGAATTCGCGACCGAGCTCACAGAGGCCGGTTTCCTGCGCGAGCGCGCCACCGGCTTCGTGCCCAAGCGCGCCGACGACTATCCGGCAGCGCGCACCGCGCTGCGCTCCGCCTCGGCGGACAGCTTCGCGCTGATCGACGCCAGCTCGGGGGAGCTGTTCGGGACGGTCGAGCTGGGCCGCGCCTACGGGACCGTGCACGAGGGTGCGATCTACCTGCACATGGGGCGCTCGTATCAGGTCCTCGATCTCGACCTGGCCGGCCGGCGGGCGCTGCTCGAACCGTTCGACGGCAACTACTTCACGCAGGCCAAGCGCGAGATCATGGTCTACATCACGCGCATGCACGCCCAGCGCGAGCCCTGCGGCGTGACCCTTTCCTACGGCGAGGTCGCGTACGCCGAGACGGTCATCGGTTATCAGCGCAAGCGCCTGCAAGACCATGAGGTGATCGACTTCCAGGCGCTCGATCTGCCGACGGTGGAGTTCTCCACGCGGGCGCTGTGGTACGAACTCGACGAGCTGATCGCCGCCGAGCGGTTCCCGCCCGAGCACCTGCTGGGCGCGCTGCATGCGCTCGAGCACGGGCAGATCGCCGTGCTGCCGCTGATCGCGATGTGTGACCGGTGGGACATCGGCGGGCTGTCGACCAACGCCCATCCGCAGACGGGCGGTCCGACGATCTTCATCTACGACGGGCACCCGGGCGGCGTCGGGATCACCAAACGCGGCTACGACGAGTTCGAGCGCCTGGTCGCCGACGCTCAGCGCCTGATCGGTGAGTGCCCTTGCCGCTCGGGGTGCCCGTCGTGCGTGCAGTCGCCGAAGTGCGGCAACCTGAACGAGCCGCTGTCCAAGCGAGGCGCGCTCGAGCTGCTGCGGCGCCTGACTACTTGATGGTGACCAGCGCGTTGCCGGTCAGCGCCTTCGGGGTGTTGCCGATCCAGCCGCTGAAGTCCTTCAGCTGGCTGAGGATGAGCTGTGCCTGGGTGGAGTGGACCAACGCGCCGGTGAGCTTGAGCACCTGTGGAAGCGACTCGCTGAAGGCGATCGCGCCATGGCCGCTGGACGGCGCGGTCGGCGTGGTGGCGAACGCGCGCAACTTGGGCACCGACGCGTTGCCGCCCACCAGTTGATCGCCGACCAAGCCGACCACGAAGTTCAGCGACTGTCGGCTGACCACGTAGAAGCCGCCCCCGAGCGACTTCATACGGGTGTCCGGCGCGAGGCTCTGGATGTGCTTCTGCAGGTTGGCGAGCGTCTGGCTGACCACCGCCGGGTTGCTCACGCCGGCGCGGATCAAACTAACCTGGCCCTGGCCGGCGGTGATGAGATCGCCGGTCAGCTGGCCGAGCGCACCCGTGACGTCGATGCCGAAGCCCCGGCGCAGCGCGCCCACGGCGGCCTGGAACTGCGCGTAGCTATTGGGATTGACGGCCTGGATGGCCGACTCGACGAACGTGGCGATCTGCGCGGGGTCCCTGATGCCGAAACTTCCCGGTTGACCGGAGGCCAGCGCCGGCGCCGTGCTCCCGGCAGCCAGCGGCAACTGAGCGGCAGTCAGCTGGCGGCCGGTCGTGTCGACCCTCCAATCCAGGCTGATTCCGTTGGACGTGGGGTTCATCGCGACGGCGTAGCTCTTGATAGCCGCAACCCAGGGGATCTGGCGAGCCTGAGCGGTCTGCTGTGTAGCCAGCAGTGGCTGGACGTTCCCGGATATATGCACCAGCGAACCCGAGGGGAGCCCCGATATCTGCTGGTTGTACTGAGCCAGCGTCATCCCGCCGCCGTTCTTGTGGCGATCCAGGGCAGCCGTGACCAGCGCCTGGGTGTCCGCGGCGACCAGCGTAGGCCCGTCGACTGCAGCGATGGTCGAGCCGTCCCGGCTGCGGTACAGGGTCGCGCCGTCATGCGAGCCGATCTTCTTGTCCCCGCTCGACGACTTACTCAGGAGCGCGTTCAGCTTGCTCGCGTCCTTGGTCACCCACACGCCCACCCCTTTGAGCTTGCTTCCGGCTCCCGCGGTTTCGATCGTGCCGAGCACCGCGGGGTTTCCGAGCATTGGCTTGATGTCTGCGTCGTAGCTCAGTCCCTGCTTCTGCAGCTCCTGCGTGAGTGAGGAGGTAAGCAGGCTCGAGACCTGGAACTTCGTCAGCAGCGCGCTGGCGTTCTTCACAGGCGGCGAGTTCGGATCCGTGACGATCGTGGCGATCACGGGCGATCCGGGGGGGATGTAGGACAGCTCGGCGGCCAGCGGATTGCTCGGCGCGCTGCTGGTGGAAGCCGCCCCGCACGCGGCGAGTACGCACGCCAGGACCAGACCCCCGATGAGCATGAACAGCCGACTACCGCGCACCTTGCTCGGAAGCGTACGCCGTCGGTCGACCGTGCGTCGCGGTTCAGAAGCCGAGGGCCTTGGGCCGCACATACGACCCAAGACGCGCGGATCGGGGCGAAAGCTCCGCCCAGGTCCCGTCGAACGTCAGCGTCGCCAGCGCTCCGGTGGGGAACTTGCGCCGCACCTCGGCGAGGTCCGAACCGTCGGTCGTTGCCTCACCGTCGGCGAGCCGTATGACGAGCGCCTGGAGAGTGGGATTGTGGCCGACGATCATCACCGACTCGATTTCGTCAGGCACTCGATGCAGCCGCTCGAGCAACTCCTCGCAGCTCGCTCCGTACAGCTCGCTCTCGATCAAGTGCTCGCCTCCGACGCCGACGCCCTCGAGCGTCTCGCGGGTCCGCCGCGCACTCGAGCACAGCACGAGCTGCGGGTTGATCCCCGCCCCTTTTACGTGGGCGGCGATGGCCTCGACCGCACGTCGCCCCCGCGGGGCCAGCGGGCGTTCGTGGTCGGCCAGCCCGGAGTCGTCCCAGCTCGACTTGGCGTGGCGGAGGATGAACAGTTGCTTGTTTGACGGCATCGGGCCTCTCGATTCTGTCGCCCGTCACGGCGCCAACCGCTCGCTCCCGAGTCGCTAGCATCGCCAGGCCACGGCGAGATAGCTCAGTTGGTAGAGCACACGACTGAAAATCGTGGTGTCCCCGGTTCAAGTCCGGGTCTCGCCATTCGAGAGAACTGTGCCGGAGGGGGCGTTCTTGAGCGTGGGTGTAAGCTCAGATCCCGGGCTCTCGGGCGGATCAATTGAGGACCGGTGCGCAGTCGGTGGGCAATGTCTAGAGGAATCGCGCTTCTCGTAACCGGAGCCGCGCTGCTCGTTCCCGGGGCGTCGTCGGCAGCCCTGGTCCCGACGGTCAGCGTCCCCACGGTCTCGGTGCCGACGGTCAGCGTCCCGGCCGTCACGGTTCCCTCGGTGACGACGCCGCCGGTCGGCGTGGGCACGGTCAGCGTCCCATCGGTGACCACGCCGAGCGTGACGACGCCGTCGGTCAACACGCCCCCGCTTCCGGTCAAGGCCCCGCCGCGTCCGATCCCGGTGAGGCAGACCCCCACTGGCGACACGCCGGCCGGATCACAGTCGAGCCCTTCGCGCAATACCACCTCGAACCCCCAAGCCGCGACGCCCCTGTCGAGCGGCGCGGCGTCCAGCGGGCGGTCGACCGCGAGCTCGGGCCGGGGCGCCGGTACCGGTCCCAAACGGACCAGTCACTCAGGCGCCGGGCGACCGACCCCAGCCGCCAGCGGTGCGCGTGCGCGCCGAACAACCGCAACCGGCTCGGCGGCCATCCGCGCCGCAGGGGCGGTGACGCAACGAAATGCGGCGGCGATCGCGACGACCACGCGCCACCCGGCCAACGCACACAAGTCGAAGCCGGCCGGGGGACCGCTCGTCCGCCTGGTCAAGGTCCTGCCCGCGGCGGTGTTGATCGCGCTGCTGGCGTTTGGAGTCATCGCCGCCGCGATGGCGCTGAACGCGTACCTCCAGAGCCGGCGAGCTCGATCGCTGGCCGGGCAGCGGGAGGCGCTCCTCTCGGACGTCGGCGTGCTCCAGGCCGCACTCCTGCCCGCGGTGCCCGACGACCTGGGCGAGCTCGGCGTGTCGGTGGCGTACCGGCCGGCGCAGGGCCTGGCCGCCGGCGGCGACTTCTTCGACGTGTTCGCGATCTCCCCCGAGACGACGGGCATCATCATCGGCGACGTGTCGGGGCATGGGCGTGAGTCGCTCATCCATGCCGCGCTCGTCCGCTACACGCTGCGGACGTTGATGGGGGAGGGACATCCGCTGCCCGAGGTGCTGGCCCGCGCCGACCGATACCTGACCGGCGAGCTCGACGAGGGCTACGCCACGGTCGTCATCTGCCGCTACGAGCACGCGACCGGTGAGTTCACCTGGGCCAAGGCCGGGCACGAGCCGCCGATCATCGCCGGGCAGCCGGAGGCCGATGAACCGGGTGCGAGCCCGCTCGGCTTCGGGTTGGGGGGCGGCTGGCCGGAGTTCTCGCGTGCGCTGGCTCCAGGTGAGCGAATCTGCCTGTTCACCGACGGTCTGATCGAGGCCCGCCGACACGGCGACCAGCTCGGTCGCGCCCACCTCAGAGCGCTGGTCGAGCAGGGGATGAGCGCTCAGGAGCTGGTCGAGCAGGTCCAGTCAGATGCCGACGAGTGCCCGGACGATCTGGCGGCCGTTGTCATCACGAGGGCACCAGCGGTTAGTGTCGTGCAGCCGACCGGGACCGACACCCGGCAGCCCGCAACGGTCTAGGGAACAAAAGGGAGAGGACACATGGCTGAGTGCACCCACCAGGATCAGATCCGTGTAGACACACCCGAGAACGTCGAGGGGTGCGAGGAGTGCCTGGCGACCGGCGGGACGTGGGTTGAGCTGCGGGCCTGCCGCGTGTGCGGTCACGTCGGCTGCTGCGACTCGTCTCCGGGCACGCATGCCACCAAGCACTACCGGGAGACCGGGCACCCGATCATGAGCTCGGCGATGCCGGGCGCCACGTGGTCGTACTGCTACGTGGACGAGGTCATGCTCTAGCGCGCAGCTAGTGGCCCCAGATTCCGTACGTGGTCTGGTGCTCCTTGACAGCGCCGGTGACCATCTCTTTGAGATCGTCGCCCCCGGCTGACCCGTGTGTGTGCACAAGGTGATCATGCGCGGCCGCCACGACGTCGTCGTGCTCGCCGATGATCGTCACCGAGCAGTTCTTCTCCTCGCGGGTCCGAGCGCACTCGAACACTGTCGTCGCCATAGCTACTCCCTTCCGGTCGCCCTGCCAGTTTGCAGTGGAAAGGTAGCGTCGCCGGCCAAAACCGTCTCGGCTCGTTGCAACGCCGGCGCTGCTCCGAGCCGGCTGAACGCCGCTCGCGCATTGTCCAGGAGGGGCGCCGCTTCCTCGGGGCGCCGATCGCGCAACACCACCTCGGCGAGGTCGGTCTGTGCGCTCGCGAGCCAGTACGGGAATCCGAGCGAACGGAACCCCTCGATCGCGGCGCCGAGCTGTGACTCGGCGGCGGCCCGATCGTCGCGGGCGCTCGCGAGCCGTCCGAGGCCGCGCGCCAGTTGCGCGCGCAGGTAGGGCGGCACCTGGCCGGCCGGCCGCTCCGACAGCAGCGACAGCAAGTGATCGACGTCGTCGAGTCGTCCCAGTGCAAAAGCCGCGTCGAGAGCGGCGGGAAGGCCGATCCGGCTCGCCTGACTCGACGGCCCGTCTGTCTGGACGATCTCCTCGATCCCTCCGGCCACCAAGTCGACCGCATCGGCGAATTCGCCGGCGGCGACCGCGATCGTCGCGTGGCAGGCGGCGTAGAACCACCGCAGCTGATTGTTCTGGCTGGTGCGCCAGGCGACGATCCGAGCGAGATGATCGCGCGCGGCATCGATATCCCCACGCAACGCCGCGAGGATGGCCAGCTCGAAGTGGAGCGGCTCGGCTGCGGGACGGTCGCTGGATCCAGCCAGCAGCTCGGCTCCAAGGCGCTGGAGCTCGTCCCACTCGCCAGCGTTTTCCCAGGCCCGCATCAGGTTCGACGCGGCGAGGCTCTCGTAGTATCGGCTGCCGATGTGCCGGGCGGTGTCCAGCGCCTCGCGAGCTCGCTCGGCCGAGCCGGGAAGGTCGAAGCGCTTCAAGAAGTCGCCGCTGTTGACCTGGATCGATACGAGCTGGTTGGTCAGCTTCTGCTGTTGACACAGCTCGGCAGCGCCGTCGAACAGGATCCGCGCCTCATACACACGCCCCACCGCGACGCATAGCTGGGCCTTGAACGCCAGGGCGCTGGCCAGCTCGCCGGGCAACTCGAGTGTCTGGGCAAGCTCGAGCGCATGGTCGAGCGGACCGAAGGCCTCACGAACCCGGCCGGTATCGAGCAGCGCAACCCCGAGGGTCACGTTCATCCGTGCGACATCGGCGTCCTCGGCGTCGGGCCCGAGCAGCGCCAGCGCACGGCCCAGCTGCTCGATCGCATCGCTCGCTCGCCCGGCACGGAACAGCGCCTGCCCGATGCCGGGACCAAGGCGAGCGACGTCCCGCTCGCGGCCGAGCTGGGACAGCGCCGCCGCGGCGTCCGCGAACAGCGCGAGCGCATCCTCATAGCGGCCGTCGACCAGCGCCATGTCGCCGGCCGCCTGGATCAGCTCGACGCGCTCGCCGTCGGCGGCCGCCAGCTCGATCGCCTTCCGGTACGCGCTCTCGGCGGTCCGCGGCGCCCCCACCGCGGCGGCGCGATGGGCGCCGCGGCGCAGCGCGGTCACCGCGTCGGTCCGCAGCCGCTCGGCATCAGGGCCGGCCGAGGCACACCGGTAGGCCTGGAGGTAATGCGCCGCCACGACCTCGGCCACGTCCTCGCCCTGGTTGGCGAACGCGCGCGAGAGGTATTCGGCCGCGGCCAGATGCCCGGCCTGGCGCTCTCGCTTGGTCAGCATGTCGTAGGCGACCGTGCGCAGGAGGATCTGCGCGAAGCGGTACTGCCCCCGGTCGGGGGACCGGGGGTCGGCGCGGATGGTCAGGACCTGCTTGCGGACCAGGGCGGCCAGGATGGCGTTGGCCGTGGGCGCGGATAGTCCGGACAGAGCCTGGACGGCGGGGAGGGGGAAGTTGCCGGCGAACACCGACATCGTCTTGACCAGCTCCCGCTCGTCGTAGGCGAGCGCGTCGAGGCGCGCGCCGAGCAGGGAGATCAAGCTGGGTGGGACGTCGAGCTCCCCGAGCTCGCCGGCCAGCACCAGGGCGCCGTCGCGCTCGACCAGGGCGCCGCGATCGGCCAGCGCTCGCACCGTCTCAATCGCGTACAGCGGAATTCCCTCGGCGTGGGAGATGATCCGCTGCTTGGCCTCCACCGGCAGCGTGGCCACCGAATCGAGCAGCTCCTCCATGGCTCGCTCGCCGAGCGGGTCGAGGAAGCCCACTGCCGCGCCCTGGTGCCCGCCGGACCAACCCGGCCGTCGTTCGGCCAGCTCGGGCCGAGCCAGGACGAGAATGAAGATCGGGTGCTGTGTCGACCAGTCGAGCAGGTTCTCGACAAACGCGAGCAGTCCATCGTCGGCCCAATGCATGTCCTCGAAGGCCATGACCACCGGGCTGCGCTCGGACAGTCGCTCGAAGAACAGCCGCCAGCCGGCGAACAGCTCCTCACGGCTCAGGCCGGCCTCGGCCACGCCAAGCAGGATCCCGAGGCGCAGCGAGATGAACGAGCGTTCGGCGGGATCGTCGATCCAACGCTCCAGTCCGGCCGCCAGCTTGGCCTCGGTTTCGTCCACCGGAGCGTCCTCGGGCAAGCCCAGACGGTGGCGCACCATCTCGGCCAGCGCCCAGTAGGCCACGCCGTCCCCGTAGGGAAGGCAGCGACCCGGGTGCCACAAGACGCGGTCGGTGAGCTGCGTCAGATACTCGAGGAACTCGGAACGGAGCCGGCTCTTGCCCACTCCCGCCGCCCCCGAGATCGCCACCAGGCGCACCGAACGCCGGCTCACCCCGGCGTGGAAGAGCTCTTTGACCAGACGCAGGTCGGCGTCGCGGCCGACGAATCTGGCCCGGAGCCGTTCGCGACCCGTGCCGGGTGTGCCGGCCAGGGCCTCGACCGCCCGCCACAGGTGGACCGGCTCGGCCTTGCCCTTGAGCTCGTGGTGGCCGGCGTCCTCGTAGGCGATGGCCGTCGAGGTGACCTGGCGGGTGATGTCGTCGACCAACACGGTCCCCGGCTCGGCGGCGGCCTGCACTCGCGCCGCGGTGTTCACGCGGTCGCCCACCACTACGCCTTCCTGGGGTTTGACCAGCAGCGCGGCCTGTCCGGTGACCAGGCCGGCGCGGGCCTGCAGATCGGGCGCCCGCGCCTCGTGGCGCAGCGCTGCCACGGCGTCGACGAGCTCGAGCGCGGCGCGCACCGCGCGCTCGACGTCGTCCTCGCGCGCCACCGGGGTGCCCCACACGGCCATCACAGCGTCGCCGATGAACTTCTCGATCGTCCCGCCGTAGCGATCGACGATCCGGCGCGCGGCGTCGAAGTACTGGCCGAGCAGGTCGCGCACGTCCTCGGGATCGAGCCGCTCTGACAGCGAGGTGTAGCCGACCAGGTCGACGAACAGGACCGAGACCGTGCGCAGCTCCGCGGTGTCGCGGCGCGGTGCCGCGGGCGCCGGCATCGTCTCGCTCGACGCGCGCGCCACGGCGGCGTTCGAGGCCGACCGAGGGGCCAGCGCGGCGCCGCAATCGGCACAAAAATTCTGGCCTGGGGCGGTGATCGAGCCACAGTCCGGGCACGAAGTTGCCAGGGATGAACCGCACTCCGTGCAGAACTTCGCCCCGGACACGTTGTCGGTGCCACAGCGCGGACAGACGGTGGCTGCTCCCCTCACTTCCAACGCAGAGTGTAAGGCTTAGGCTTCGCCGCTCATGATCCTCGCCACCTACAACATCAAGGGCGGCGTGGGAAAGACCTCGGCTGCGGTGAACCTCGCCTACCTGGCCGCACGCGACGGCGCGAGCACGTTGCTGTGGGACCTCGACCCGCAGGGCGCGAGCACGTATCTCCTGCGCGTGAAGCCCAAGATCAAGGGCGGCGGCCGCCGGCTGGTGCGCGGGAAGACCGACCCGGAGCCGAGGATCAAGGGCAGCGACTACGAGCGGCTCGACCTGCTGCCCGCGGATTTCTCCTATCGCCACATGGACCTGGACCTGGACTCCACCAAGCGCCCGACCCGTCGCCTGGCCCGGGTGCTGGCTCCGCTCACCCCCGACTACGACTTCGTGTTCCTCGACTGCCCGCCGAGCATCTCGCTGGTTTCAGAGAGCGTGTTCGAAGCCGCCGACGCGCTGCTCATCCCCCTGCTCCCGGCCGCCCTGTCGGCCCGCACCCTCGAGCACATCGACGACGTGGCCCGCGGCGGCGCGCGGCTACTCCCGTTCTTCTCGATGGTCGACTCCCGCAAGCGCATGCACCGCGAGGTGATGGACAGGTTCGCCGCACAGCGCCCCGACATGTTGCGCACCGTGGTGCCGTTGGCCGCCGACGTCGAGCGAATGGGCCAGGCCCGGGCGCCGCTCGAGGAGTTCGCCCCGCGCGGCGGCGCCGCGGTGGCGTTCCGCGAGCTGTGGAAGGAGATCCGCGAGCGCCTACGCGCCTGACGGATCGGGTCCGCGGAACGATCAGGCCACGGCGGCCGGAGCGGGCTCCGGCGCGGGACGCTCGAGGCGCGGCCACATCAGCAGCGCCTGGTCGACCAACCGCTCGACCACGGTCTCTACGTCGACCCGGCGCTCGAGCTCGATCAGCGGTTCGGCGTCGGTCCAGGTGACAGCGCGTCGCGGGGCCAGCAGCGTGCAGCAGTCCTCGTCGGGGAGGATCGAGGTCTCGAACGTGCCGATGCCCTCGGCCTCCTCGATGATCTCTGACTTGTCGCGATCGAGCAGCGGGCGCAGCAGGGGCAGCGTCGCCGCCCCTTCGACCACTGAAAGATTTTGCAGCGTCTGGCTTGCCACCTGTCCCAGCGAATCGCCGGTGACCAGCGCTTCGCACTGCTCGCGTCGGGCCAGCGCGTCGGCGACCCGCACCATCAGCCGGCGCTGGGCCAGCACCTGGAGCCGACCGGCCCCCGAGCTGGCCAACAGTCGCTGGGCCAGACCGAACGGGACGACGAACAAGCGCGAGCGCCCCTGAAAGCGCGTCAGCCGCCCGACCAGCGCATAGGCCTTGTAGGCCGACTCGGGTCCGGTCAGGGGCTGGCCGCTGAAGTGGACGAAGTCACAGCGCAGCCCGCGCTTCATCATCCGGTACGCCGCCACCGGGGAGTCGATCCCGCCTGACAGCAGCACAAGCGCCCGCCCGGAGGTCCCCACCGGCAGTCCACCGGCGCCGCGCAGGCGGTCGACCGACACGAACAGCTCGCGCTCGTAGGCCTCGACGTGCACCTCGAGCTCGGGATCGGACAGGTTGACGACCCGGCCGAGCTCGTCCTTGACCGCGGCGCCGACCAGCCGCGCGACGTCCATCGAGGTGACCGGGAATGTCTTCTCGCGCCGGCGCGAGCGGACCGCGAACGAGCGGGCGGGCAACGGGCGGACGAGCTCGACCGCGGCGTGCGCGGCGTGCTCGGCGGAGGGCTCGAGCCGGAGCGCCGGCTGTACGACGCTGAGCCCGGGCACGTCACCGGCGACCTCGAGCGCCCGAGCCAGACCGTCGGGTGGCGCCATGACCAGGAACGAAGATCCGCGCCGCTGGAGCTCGACGGCGCCGACCGCTCCCCGCAGCGCGCGGCGCAGGTTGCGCTCCAGCGCCACAGCGAAACTCGTGCGCTTGCGCCCCTTGAGGGCCAGCTCGCCGAACATGAGCAGGAGGCACGGCGCGCCGTTCGCTGGGCGGGAGGCGCGGATCACGCGGTCGGCCGCTGTCTGTGCGACGTCGCTGGTCATGGTCGGACTCGGCGCTCAGGCTAGCGCGGCGCTGTCCTGTGCGGACGCGCTCGGTGCAGCCAGGCCCAGCCGGCGCGCGCGTCCGATCGCCCGGGCCAGCACTTCCTCGGCCCCCTCGATCTCGCCGTCGCGCATGAGCACGCGGCCATCTACCACGGTGCTCTGCACGACGGCGCCCGAGGCCGCGTAGACGAGCGCGGCGGGCAGCTCACCGAAGCTGAGCTCGGGTGCGCCGGCGCGCAGGAGCAGGAAATCAGCCGGCTGGCCGACCTCGAGATGGTGCGCGGCGCCGAGCAGCGGGGCGCGGCGGCCGGTCGCGACCTCCCATGCCTCCTCGGCGGTGACCGCGGCGCTGTCCCGCGCCTCGTGCTTCTGGAGCAGCGCGAACACCTTCATCTCGGCGAACAGGTCGAGCGAATTGTTCGACCCGGGACCGTCGGTGCCGAGGCCGACCTGGATGCCGGCCGCGCGCGCCCGCACGTACGGGAACACGCGCCCGACCGCGAGCTTGAGGTTGGCCACCGGGTTGGTGACGATCACCGCGCCGCGGGCGGCAATCAGCTCGAGCTCCGATTCGTCGAGCCACACACCGTGCGGCAGGACGGTGCGCGGTGTGAGCAGGCCGACCCGATCGAGGTAGTGGGCGGGTCGCTCGCCGCGCGCGGCCACGCAATCGGCGACCTCCTGCTCGGTCTCCGACAGGTGGATCTGCACCGTGATGCCGCGCTCCGCGGCGAGCTCGGCGATCCAGCGCAGGCTGGGCTCGCTGACCGTGTAGATGGCGTGGGGGGCGAGACCGGCGTCGACTCGCCCGCCGGTTTCGGTGACCTCGTCGAGGCTGCGGAGCGCGGCCTCGCGCATCGCTTCCGATCGGCCGTCGACGTCGATCAGCGGCGCGGCCACGGTGGCGCGCAGACCGGCGTCATGCACCGCGCGTGCCGCCGCCTCGGGATGCCAGTACATATCCCAGAAGCGGACGGTTCCGCTGCGCACCATCTCCAGGCAGGCCAGCCGGGTTCCCCAGTACACGTCCTCGGGCTCGAGCTTTCGCTCGATCGGCCAGATCTTCTCCTCAAGCCAGCGCATCAACGGCAGGTCGTCGCCGTAGCCGCGAAACAGCGTCATGGCGGCGTGGGTGTGGCCATTGAGCAGCGGCGGCACGAGGAGCGCGCCGTCCGCCTCCAGCCTCACGTCCTCCGGGCGCGGCGCTACGTCCGGACCAATCTCGACGATCACTCCTTCCTCGGCGCGCATACCGACCCGGTGCCCGGCATGGACCGCGCCGGTGACCGCGAGCGAGCTCACGCCAGCGGATCGCCCGGGACGCCGAGCGCGTGCTCCTGGAGGTCGATCGCGATTTGGGTCAGCGTCGCCTCGTTGCCGCGGGCCGCGGCGAGCGAGAGCCCTACCGACCAGCTGACCGGGAGCGAGACCACCGGCATCCCGGTCATGTCCCACAGCGCGGTGAACGCGATGAGCGGGTCGCCCGGTCCGGCCGGATGCCCGCGGTCGTAGCCCGGCCCGCGCTCGAGCGGCAGGACGGGCATCGTCGGCTCGAGCACGGCGTCGACGCCGTGCTCGGCGAACCAGCGCTCCCACATCGCGGTGCCTTGGGACCGGCGCATCTGGGCGGCCAGGTAGGCCTGCCCATCGGTGAAGCCGGCCGCTACCTCGACGAACTCGGCGACCTGCTCGCGGTAGCGATCGAGCCGATCGGCGTGAGCCTGGTGGTAGGCCCAGACCTCGGTCATCAGCACCGAGGTCAGGTCATCCCAGGCGAACGCCCACGGTGCCGGGAACTCGACGACGCGTGCGCCCAGGCGCTCGCAGGCGCGCGCGGCCTCTTCGTATCCGCGGGTCACTTCGTTATCTATTTGAGTCTGGTTTAAGCGGTCGGTGAGCGCGACCGTGACGCCATCGAGCGGACGGGGACCGCTGGTCGCTGCGAGCGGGGGCGCGCCCATCGGAGCCGGGGGTGGAAACAGCGGCGTGACCGCAGCGGTTCCGGCGGCCATCGCGTCGAGCACCGCGGCGCAGTCGGCGACGGTGCGCGCCATCGGGCCGGGATGGTCGAGCGAGGCGGCCAGCGGGACGATCCCGTCGAGCGAGATGCGCCCATGGGTGGGCTTGATCGCGCACGTGCCGCAGCAGGCCGAGGGAATGCGCAGCGAGCCGCACGTATCGCTCCCCAGCGCCACCGGCGTCATGCGCGCGGCCAGCGCGGCGGCGCTCCCGCCACTCGAGCCGCCGGCGATCCGGTTCAGCGCGTGCGGGTTGCCGACCTGGTCGGTGGTGCCGCCGGCAGCGAATTCGTGCGTGTGGGTGTGACCGAGCAGCACCATGCCCTGCGCGCGGAGCGCGGCCCAGGCCGGGCAATCGTGCGTCGCGGGCGTGTCCGGGTCGAGGACGCGGCTCGAGGCGGTGAGCGGCAGCCCCTCGACCGCATACAGATCCTTGACGCCGATCGGGATGCCGCACAGCGGTGGCGCGGCTTCGCCCTCGCGCGACCGGCGCTCGTCGGCCTGGGCCGCCTGCTCGCGCGCGAGGTCGGGATACAGGCGCACCCACGCGTTGACCGCGTCGGGCGCGCCGTCGAGCGTGGGTGGGCCGCCGTTTCGCTCGTCGATGCGGCGCAGGCAGGCCTCGGTGAGCTCGGTAGAGGACAGCCGGCTCGTGCGGAGCAGTTCGGCGGCTTCGAGCACGCCCAGGTCGGCGGGATCGGACATGCGCGAAACCTATCTTGCTTGCGCCGCGAGCCACTGCTCGATCTCGGGCGCCGGCGCGGGCGCGGCGAACAGGAACCCCTGCGCGGCGTCGCAGTCGAGGCGGCGGACGGCGTCGCGCTCCGAGGCCGTCTCGATGCCCTTGGCGATCGCGGTGAGGTCCGCCGCATGCATCAGGCCGACGAGTGCGGCCTGCATGCGAGCTTGATCGCCGTCGGCGCCGGCCTTCGCGGTTTGGTCAACGTCGAGCTTGACCCCGCTCCACGGATGGCTCGAAACGACGCGTAGTGAGGCGCGATCGCTCCCGAAATCATCGAGGCAGAGCCCCACGCCGAGCCGGGTCACGGCCTCGAGGGCGGCGGCGGTTCCACGTGGATCCTGCTCTAGGCTCGCCTCGGTCAGCTCGAGCCAGAGCCGATCGGGCGGTATGTCGGAAGCATCGGTGGCGCGCGCGATCCCGTTCACGAGCTCCGGAGAGCGCAGGGTGCGGGAGGACAGGTTGACGCTCACGGTCACCCGGTCCTCGATCAGGCCCTCGCGGCGCCAGCGGCCGAGCGTCCGGCTCGCCTCGGCCAGCACCCATTGATCGATGTCCACGATCAGACCGGACTCCTCGGCCAGCGGCAGGAACTCGGCCGGCGGCTGCAGACCTCGCTCGGGATGCTCCCAGCGCACCAGCGCCTCGAGCGAGTGCAGTCGGTTCTCGGCCAGCGCGAGGACGGGCTGGTAGTGCACCTGCAGGCCGGCGTGCTGCACCGCGTCGCGCAGCCGGGACTCGAGCTCGAACTCGTTGGTTGTCTCGTAGGACTCGATGCCCCCGCCCCGGCGCTTGGCCTGGTACATCGCGAGGTCGGCTTCCCGGATGAGCTCCTGGGGGGAGGTCTCCTCGCGCCGGGCCCGGGCGATCCCGACGCTGGCCTGAAGCGTCATCTGGGTGCCGCCGAGCGCGAACGGCTCCGCGATCGTCTCGCGCGCCCGCTCCGCCACCCTCCGCGCCTCGCGCGGCCCGCGCAGGTCCTCGCACAGGATCACGAACTCGTCGCCGCCGTAGCGGGCCACGGTGTCCCCGGGGCGGAGCACCCGCCGCAAGCGGTGCGCGACCTCGATCAGCACGTCGTCGCCGGCCTCGTGCCCAAGACTGTCGTTGATGCTCTTGAACCCGTCGAGATCGAGGAACAGGAGGGCCAGCGAGGTGGGCCGCCGTCGCGAGCGCCCGACCGCGACGTTCAGGCGATCGAGCAACAGCGCACGATTGGGCAGGCCGGTCAGGGGATCCTGGAGTGCCTGGCGGGTCAGCCTCGTCTCGGTTCGCTTGCGCACGATCGAGTGGCGGATCGCCCGCCCCAGTTCGTCGGCGTCCGTCGACGGCTCGAGCAGGAAGTCCTGGGCGCCCTCGTGAATGGCTTCGAGTGCGGTGGCGCCATCGGTGGCGGCGATGACCACGACCGGCTCGTCGGACACGCTCGAGAGGACCATCCGGATCGTGGCCTCGGGCTCCTGAACGTCCGCGAGGGCGAGCACCACGCAGTCGACGCTCTGCTGATGCAGCGCGCGACGCAGGCTCCCCGTGCTGGTGCAGACCCGCACGTCGGGTTCCGCTCCGAGCAGCGCCTGTGCCCGGGTCATCTGGATGGCGTCCTCCGCTACGACGAGCAGTCGTAGTGGCTCACTGAAATCCTTTTCGCCAGGTGACCCCACCCCAGGAGATCCCATCTCTTTCCGTGACTAGGAGTGTGACGCGAGGCTAGCGCAGCAAGCAAGGCGTCCGGTAGGGTGCACGGCCAGATATATGACGAGCGGGGCGAAACAGCTCATGGGGGGGCTGGTCGCGGCGGTGACGTTCGCCCTGGTCTTTGCGCCTTCGGCGCTCGCGATCACCGCGCACGGGAGCGTCCGGCAGGTGTACGTGGTCGGTGCGCGGCCGGGGGAGCGCCTCACGCTGGTCGGGCGGAGCGGCCGCACGGTGTCGGTTCGACAGGCTGGACCGCTCGGTGGCGTCGTGTTCCGCGGCGTCGCGCCGGCATCCGGCTACCGCGTCCAGACCGTAGGGAGCGGCGCGCCACGTACACCCACCCTGACGGTTTTACCGGATCGATCGGCGCCACCGAACACACGGATCTACCGCCAGCGGATCCCGCGCTCGGGCTACGGGTACCTGACCGTCCGCGACGGGATAAAGCTCGCGGTGGACGTCCGGCTTCCGGCCGGACCGGGCCCCTACCCCACGGTTGTCGAGTACTCCGGCTACGGCTACGCGGACCCGGCCGGAGCTCAGAACGGGATCGCCCCGATCGCCAACCTGCTCGGGTTCGCCGTGGTCGACGTGAACATGCGCGGCACCGGGTGCTCGGGCGGCGCGTTCAGTTTCTTCGAGCGCCTCCAGAGCCTGGACGGCTACGACGTGGTCGAGACGGTGGCGCGCCAGCCGTGGGTGCTCGGGCATGGGGTGGGGATGATCGGGATCTCCTACGGCGGGATCAGCCAGCTGTTCGTCGCGGCCACCGACCCGCCGCACCTGGCGGCGATCGCGCCGCTGTCGGTGATCGACAACACCGCGACCACGCTCTACCCCGGCGGAATCCTCAACACCGGCTTCGCTCTGCCCTACGCCCGCGCGCGTGACCACGATGCCGAGGCGGCCGCGCCCGGACACGGCCAGGCGTGGGCCCTGCAACGGATCCGTTCCGGCGATCGGGTGTGCCGAGCCAATCAGGCGCTCCATCCCGAGGCGGTGAACGAGGTCGCCACGGTGTTCGCCAACCGCTACTACGTGCCGTCGGTGGCGAACCCGCTGAACCCGACCACGTTCGTCCACAAGATCCACGTGCCGGTGTACCTGGCCTGCCAGTGGACCGACGAGCAAACCGGCGGTCACTGTCCCGACCTGGCGGAGCACTTCAGCGGGACCCGGCTGAAGTGGTTCACGTTCACCAACGGGGTGCACGTGGATTCGCTCGACCCGGCCACCGCGGAGCGCTGGTACGACTTCCTGTCGCTGTTCGTGGCGCGCCGGGAGCCCGCGCTGTCGCCGACCGTCCGCGCCCTGGCGCCCGAGCTCTACCAGGCCGCGATGGGCGTAAGCGGGGTTTCGTTCCCGGCCGACGATCCGATCGAGGACCAGGGGTCGTACCCCGCGGCGCTGGCCGCGTTCGAGCAGCTTCCCCCGGTGCGCGTCCTGTTCGACAACGGGGCCGGCGGCTCGCAGCCCGGCGCCCCGGGGGCGGCATTCGAGCAGTCGTTCGCCGGCTGGCCGGTTCCGGGAACGCAGGCGACGTCGTGGTATCTGAGCTTCGACGGCGCGCTGGTTCCGGGCGCGACGCGCCTGCCAGGGGTCGACACGTTCACCTGGAACCCGGGCGCGCGCCCGCGCACCGACTTCACCGGCAACACCGGCCCGGGCGGACTATGGGGAGCATCGCCGCGGTATCGGTGGACTTCTAACCCGGCCGGGACCGCGCTGTCCTATGTGACCGCGCCGCTCACGTCGAACGTGGTCGTGATCGGCGCCGGGTCTCTGCAGGCGTGGATCTCGGCCTCGGTACCCGACGTAGACCTGCAGGTCACCGTGTCTGAGGTGCGGCCCGACGGGCTCCAGACGTTCGTCCAGAGCGGGTGGTTGCGGGCCAGCGAGCGCAAGCTGGCGCGCGGCAGTTCGCTGCTCGAGCCTGTGCTGAGTCTGCGGCGGGGTGACGTGGCCCGGCTGCCGCGCGGACGGTTCACTCAGGTCGTGGCTCCGCTGTATTACGAGGGTCACGTCTACCGGGCCGGCTCGCGCATCCGGATCACGATCTCGGCACCGGGTGGAGACCAGCCGACCTGGGGATTCGCCGATTTGCTCCCGACTCGGCGAGCCACAGTCCGGGTGGCGCACTCCGAGGCCAGGCCGTCGCGCCTCGTCCTGCCGGTCGTGCCGGGTGTGACCGTGCCGACCGGCCTGCCGCCATGTCCCGGGCTGCGCGGCGAGCCGTGCCGGCGGGTTAGCTGAACAGCCGCTCGAGGACGAGCGCGACGCCCGACTCGTCGTTCGATGCGGTGACTTCGTCGGCCGCGGCCCGGACGTCCGGATGCGCGTTGGCCACCGCGACCCCGTGTCCTGCCCAGGTCAGCATCGGCAGGTCGTTCGGCATGTCGCCAAACGCGATCACCTCGCGGGGATCGATGTCTCGCTGCTCGCACAGGCGGGCGAGCGCGGTCGCCTTGCTCACCCCCGCGGCCGCGATCTCGAGCAGGGCATCGGTCGTGCTCGAGTGGCTGAGCTCGGCCAGATGACCGCAGGTCGCCCGGGCCCGCTCGAGCAACACGTCCGCGCTCAGGTCGCGGTGGCGCAGCATGAGCTTGACCGCCGGTTCGGCGATCAGCCCGTGGACCGCGTCGACCGCCGCGTTGTCAGGGATCGGCCAGCGCGTGATGTATTCGGGCTCGTGGCCGAACCCGCCGGCCCGCTCGACCGCCCAGGCGCCGCCCGGCATCTCGGCCTCGAGCAGCGCCACCAGCTTTTGCGCGATTGCCGGCTCGATCGGCGAGGCCTCCAGCACCGATTCGGTGTGCAGGTCCCACAGCATCGCTCCGTTGTTGCAGATGGCCACGCCGCGGTGCCCCGTCTCCCGGGCAAGCTCGGTCAGTCCGCGATGCGGCCGCGCGGTGCAGAACACCACCGTGGCGCCTGCCGCCTCGGCGGCAGCAATCGCCCGCCGGGTGCGGTCGTCGATGGTGTTGTCGGATCTGACCAGCGTGCCGTCCAGATCGGAGGCGATCAGCTTCGGTGGCATGGACCCGAGCTTACGAACTGGTGTCGGCCCCCCAGCGGAATGCGACCGGTCATCGGCCTGGCTACCCGTGCGCCCCGGCGCTATTCAGCTACTCTCTCGCCGCCTTGCCGGTCTTCAAGCGTTTCTGGGCATCGCCGGCGCTGCTCGCGGTGCTGGTGTTCGTGGGGTCGATCCCGCCCGCCCGCGGCGTGCCGGCGCGGGCTGCCCGCGCCGCGACGCCCGCGACCGACTGCCAGCCGTTCGGCGCCCGGGCGTGCCTTGAGCCGTTCCCCAACAACCTGTTCACGCGCCCCGACCGATCCAGTCCGACCGGGCTCCGGGTGCACCTGCCGGCCGGCGCGATGCCGATCAGCCGGACCGGGCAGCGGGTCAGCGCCCAACCGTACGACCGGGCCGACGGCTTCAGTCCGGGCTCGGCCGCGATCGTGCACGTCCCCGGGCTCGACAACGCCGCCGCCCTGACCCGGACCGGCGCGGCCGGCGTGCTCGACATCGGGCGCTCGCTTCGACCGAGCCAGCCGATCGTGATGATCGACGAGCGGACAGGCCGCCGGGTGGCGCTGTTCTCCGAGCTCGACGCAAACGCGACCACCCCGGCCGCCACTGACCTGCTGATCCACCCCGCCGCGGATCTGGCAGGCGGCCACACCTACGTCGTGGCGCTGCGGCGTCTGCGCACCGCGAGCGGCCGGTTGATCCCGGCTCCGAAGTGGTTCGAGCGGCTG
Source organism: uncultured Solirubrobacterales bacterium (assembly GCA_963834675.1). Taxonomy (GTDB): domain Bacteria; phylum Actinomycetota; class Thermoleophilia; order Solirubrobacterales; family Solirubrobacteraceae; genus Palsa-465. Next base: position 278,469 of record CAWICS010000001.1, on the reverse strand, counting down.
CGCGACAAGGGCCGGTTGCCGGCGAGCGAGCGCTCGCAAGCCGCGCGATACGCCCGGATCTTCACGGCGCTGGCGCGAGCGAGGATCGGGCGCCACAGCTTGTATGAGGCGTGGGACTTCACGGTCGCCTCGCGCGGGAACGTCACCGGACGCCTGGTGGCGATCCGCAACGGCGCCTTCGCGCGGTTGGGCGATCGCAAGCTGGCCGACGGCGACGTGGCCGGCGGCGCGCCGGCCTACACGATCACCGCCACGAAGACCTTGAGCGCGCAGCTGCGTGCGGTGGTCGGGACGTTCAACGTGCCGTGCTACCTCGTGCAGTGCGGGACGTCCGCCACCAGCGGATTTCACTACAGCACGTCGAAGCCGGACGCAGTGCCCACGCAGCGGCGCGGGAACGTGGCGGTGACGAATTTCGAGTGCATCATTCCGAGCTCCGCGGGAGCGCCGCAGCCCGCCCGCGTCTCGCTTTACGGCCACGGTCTGTTCGGCTCCTACGTGGAGGTCGAGGATCCGTGGGTGGAGGCGCTCGCGGTCGGGCACAACGTGGTGTTCTGCGGGACCGACTGGTGGGGGCTGACCCAGGCCGACGAGTCATTCGCGGGCAGCGTGGTGGCCAACCTGAACCGGTTCCCGGTGATCGTCGACCGCCTCCAGCAGGCAGTGCTCAACGCGCTGTTCCTCGGGCGGTTGATGGTCAATCCCCACGGCCTCGCGACTAACCCCGACTTCCAGACGGGCGGGCGCTCGGTGCTCGACACCTCGCACCTGTACTACGACGGCAACTCCCAGGGCGGGATCATCGGCGGGGTGCTGACCGCCGTGTCGCCCGACGTGCGCCGCGCCGTGCTCGGGGTGACCGGCATGGACTACGGCAACCTGTTGCTCGCCCGCAGCACCGACTTCAGCACTTTCAGCCAGCTACTCCGGGTCTTCTACCCCGACCAATCGATGTACCCGGTGATGCTCGACCTGCTCGACCAGCTGTGGGATCGGGCCGACCCGGACGGCTACGCGCCCTACGTCCGCGGCGGGTTGCCCGACACGCCGACCCACGAGGTCCTGATGCAGATCGCCTACGGCGATTTCCAGGTCAGCATGTACGCCGGCGCTGCCGAGGCGCGCTCGATCGGCGCGCGCGCCTACCAACCGGCGCTGGATCCCGGACGGGGGAGCGACCAGAACCTGTTCTGGGGGATCCCGACGATCGCGCACTTCCCATGGGGTGGTTCGGCCGTGGAGACCTGGGACAGCGGCCCTGGCCGCGTGCAGGCGCCTCCGTCGGGGGACGTCCCGCCCACGCCGGGGGCGACCAACAACGATCCCCACCAGGATCCGCGCAACACTCCGGCAGCGCAGGATGAGATCTCGGACTTCCTCGAGCCGAACGGCGCGGTCACCGACGTGTGCGGCGGACAGCCGTGTCACACGTCGGTCTACGCACCGTAAGGCGGGGCCGTGATGGATTTGCCGCGCATATGGCGGAAAATCCATCACCGTCGTAGCCCTGGTCCGCTTCCTCCGTCCGCGCCGGCCAGCACCAGGAGTCTGATCACAGGCGCACAGTAGCCTGTCGAGCGATGCGCGCGCTCGTGTCCAAGCAGTCCGCGCCGTTTGCCGAACTCGCGGACGTCCCCGACCCGGAGCCGCGCCCGGACGAGGCGCTCGTCGAGGTTCATGCGATCAGCCTGAACCGGGGCGAGACCCGGCGGCTGGAAACGCTGGAACCCGGCTCGGTCACCGGCTGGGACCTGGCCGGGAGGGTGCGTCAGCCGGCACAGGACGGCGGCCCGCGCGAGGGCGCGCGCGTGGTCGGGCTGATGAACACCGGCGCGTGGGCCGAGCTTGCCGCGGTCAAGCTCGAGCATCTGGCCGAGCTCCCCGATGGGATCTCGTTCGAGCAGGCGGCGGCCCTGCCGGTGGCCGGACTGACCGCGCTCCGTGCGCTCGAGGTCGCCGGCTTCGTCCTCGGCAAGCGCGTGCTGGTGACCGGTGCGAGCGGCGGGGTGGGACGGTTCGCCCTCCAGCTGGCCAAGCTGGGCGGCGCGCACGTGACCGGGATAGCGCGGCGCACCGAGGGGCTAGCGCAACTAGGTGCCGATGAGCTGGCAGGCGAGATCGACCTGGACGGCCCGACCTACGAGGTGATCATCGACGGCGTCGGCGGTCCGGTCCTCGGCTCGGCCATCCAGCGGGTCGCCCCCGGCGGCACGATCGTCAGCTTCGCCTCCACCGCGACCGACCCGGTCTCATACCCGTCGCGGGAGTTGTTCGCCCGCGCGCCGAGGGCGCGGCTGTACGGCTTCTATCTGTTCGCCGAGCTGGATCACACCCGGAGCGGGAGCGCGGACCTACGGCGCCTGGCGGACCTGGTGGCCGACGGACGGGTCGACCCCCAGATCGACCTCACGCTCTCCTGGAACGATGCCGCCCAGGCGATCGAGGCCCTGCTCGACCGGCGCGTGAACGGCAAGGCCGTACTGAGAGTGGACTAGCCGCGGCGCCGGCCAGACCGGCCGCACGCAGGCGAACGCGGCGGGCGGCGCGCACGGAAGCTGCGGGCGATCGCCGCAGGCGGGACGCAGGCGGTCAGGGTGTTCGCGCCGCCACCGCGCAGTCCGGCGCCTGACCCCTCACCGCGTCGGGGCTCGTGTCGACGGCCAGATACGAGTAGACGCCCGGGTATCCGTCGTCGGCGACCATCCCGGGGCAGCCGTCGCGGAGGTCTTCGCAGTCGAACGCGCCGCCGTTCGCCAGGTGGATGTCCAGGCGCGACCAGTAGTAGAAGGAAAACGCGTTGCCATCCCCGTTGGGGTCGACCCCCGCCTCGATCGGGTCGTTCCGCCACCGTTCGGTGAGCAGGCGGGCATCGGCGGCCGGATCGCCTTTCAGGTACTTGTCGAACCACGCGGTCGTGTACCAGGCGATCTCGTCGGCGCCGCGCAGCGAGGCGCCGAACGCCTGATTGGGGATGAAGCTGAAGTCCAGGTGCGAGCCGCCCCGGATGATGATCTCGCCGGTGTCCACGCCGGCCTTCGAATAGTTCAACGACCAGGTCGATTTGGCGTTCGGGTCGGGCGACGACGTGTTCGGTGCGGGTGGCAGGCCATAGTCGGCCGACATCCCGAGCGCCGGCTTCGTGATCGGGACGACGGCGCGATCGGCCGGGGTGGACGGGCAGCCCGACTCGCCTATGGTCTGCGAGGGGGCGCCGGGGGCGGCGCCCGGAACCGGCGCGGCGTTGGGACCCGGGCCGCCCAGGTCGTCCCAGGCCACGATCGTCTTCACGCGGGGGTCCCACTGGCCGATGTAGGACACGCCGGCGGCCCCGTAGGAATGGCCCGCCAGGCCGACCCCGAACGAAGGATCGAGCAGCTGCCAGAACGGGTCATAGGACGCGTCGAGGCCGGCGGCAACGCGGGAGTTCTGCTTGGCGGCGTGGCTGGTGCCGGTGTTGAAGCTCGGCACCGGTTCCTAGGGCTTCGAAGGCGTCGAGAGCAGGAAGTCGATCGCGTCCTCGGTCCCGTCGTAGAACGGGGTGCCGGCGGACTGCGCCGGGAAGCCTTCGTTCTGGTCCGGCGACTCGCCATAGGTGTCCGACTGGCCCTGCCCCTCGGGATCGAAGGTCAAGACCACGTGGCCCGCCTTGGCCAGCGTCTGGGCGGCGTACCAGTACATGTTCTCCTCGGCCTGGACCGAGCCGTTGGTGATCACGATCCCGGGCCGATGCGCCGGGCCCGCGACGGTCGCCCAGACGTGGCCGGAGATCGTCGCGCCGTGACGCGCGGTGAACAGCACCGGACGGACCAGCCCGTAGCCCTTGGCGGCCCAGTTGTTCAGGCGGATGTCGCCGGCGCAGCCGTTGCCGAGGTTCCAGCACAGATCGTCGGTGAAGAACCGCCCGGATCGGCCGCCTGAGTGGCCAGGGCCTGGGCCGTCGAGGCGGCGCTGTCGACCGCCAGCTGCGTCTGGTACTGCGGCGTGTCGTAGATGCCTGGCGCTGCTGGGTGATCGAGAAGTTCTGCGCCTCGACCACCGGATTGAACGTGGTCGGCGGATTCGCCGCGGCGGGGAGCGCGCGGATCGCGAGAGCCGCGAGCGTTACGAGGATCCAGACCCCTGCCCGGAACGTTGCCCCGGATATATGCCCATCAGGCCTATCGGTCAATCCCGGTGTGCGACGCCATGGGTCAGGCCGGGGCTGGCCGGGAGACCAACGAGCTGCGCCGGCGCGATCATGCATAACCTGCCAGTCCGCCCCGGAAGGGGCGACCGTGCCAGACCTCGAGAGCGCGGAGGGGCGCGGACTGGCCTGGCTGACTTGGTTGGCCCGTGTTTCCAGTTGATTAGGACCCGAATAGGAAACCCACGCGGCCGGTCCAGTGATCTAGATTCCTAACGGTAAACCTCTAGGAGGAGGACGCATGAGGAAGTACAAGAGGCCGCTCTGGGCGGCCGTCGCCGTTGTCATGGCATTCGCCGTGGCGGCGTGCGGGAGCTCGTCGAAATCGAGCTCATCTGCGGGGGGGTCGTCGGCGTCGTCGTCGTCGTCGGCATCGTCGGGCGGAAGCTCGAGCGGCGCCACCGGTGGTACCGCCACCGTGGTCGAGGGAACGTTCCCGCAGTCGCTCGATCCGTCGATCGACTTCACGACCCAGGGCGGCGAGGTGCACTGGCTGACCCATCTGGGCCCGTACTCATTTGCCCACGCCACGGGAACCGCCGGGACGCAGATCATCCCGTCGGTGGCGCAGGCAGCGCCGGCCGTGTCCGATGGCGGCAAGACGTACACGTTCACGATCCGGAGCGGTCTGAAGTACTCGGACGGCACGCCGGTCAAGGCATCCGACCTGACCTTCGCGATCGAGCGCGACTTGAAGCTCGGATGGAGCGCGGCCAGCTTCCTGACCTCGACGATCGCCGGCGCAGCCGACTATTCCAAGGGCAAGGCCAAGAGCATCTCCGGCATCACAACCGATGACGCCTCGGGCAAGACCACGATCCATCTGATCCAGCCGTATGGCGCCTTCGTCGACGTGCTGGCGGTGCCGGGGGTCAGCTATCTGCCCAAGAGCACGCCGATGAAGCCCGAGCCGAACAACCCGCCGGTTGGAATTGGTCCGTACGTGATCAAGAACGTCCAGCCGAACGTCGGCTTCGAGCTCGCGCTCGACCCGGCCTACGCGTCCGAGGCGATCCCCGGGATCCCCGCCGGACACATGAACATCCAGGTCAAGGTCGAGTCGAACACCACGACAGAGGCCTCCGACGTGCTGAACAACACGGCTGACGTGTTCGACTGGGGCGACACGCTCCCGCCGGCGCTGATCCAGCAGATAAGCAAGCAGTCGGACCGCTACAAGGCGTACGAGACCAACAAGACGTTCTATTGGTTCCTCAATACGACCGAGAAGCCGTTCAACAACGCGCTCGCCCGCCAGGCGGTCGCGTACGCGACCGACCGGCCCGCACTGGCCCGGATCGGCAGCGGCGCGCTGGTGCCGGGCTGCTTCCTGCTCCCGCCGCAGATGGTGGGACACCCGACGGGGCCCTGCCCGTTCGGCGATCCGAATTCGCCGCCGAACGTGAGCAAGGCCAAGCAGCTGGTGCAGCAGTCGGGCATGGCCGGCCAGCCGGTGACGGTCTGGGCTGAGAACCGTCAGCCTCGCCTTCAGTGGGCGGAGAACTACGCCGCGACGCTGAACGCGATCGGGTTCAAGGCCACGCTCAAGACGATCGCCGATGCGGAGTACTTCTCGACGATCGAGACGCTGAAGAACCATCCGCAGACCGGCTTCGCGGACTGGCAGCAGGACTTCCCGAACCCCACCGACTTCTACCAGAACCTGGTCGACGCAAACGCGATCGTCCCGGTGGGGAACTCGAACTACGAGGAAGTCAACGACCCGCACATCCAGTCGGAGTTGAAGGCGCTGTATCCGGTGCCGGGCAACAACATCAACAGTGCGGCGTCCCGGTGGCAGGCCCTGGACACCTACGTGACCCAGAAGGCCTACGTGGTGCCCTACGGCTACGAGTCCTCGCCGGAGTTCCTGTCCAACAAGGTCGACTTCAGCAAGGTCGTGTTCAGCCCCCTGGAGGGCAACGACTTCAGCTCGCTGCAGCCGAAGTAGTAGCGGAAAGGACGGCCCGGGGCCTCTTGGCCCCGGGCCCTCTCCGCGGATAGTCTTTCGACCCGATGAGCACCGCCACCGGCACTGAGCTGTCCGCCGACACCGCTGGGTGGAGCGATGCCGGCGAAGAGCTGCCCCCCGGCCTCGGGCCCTACCAGCTGGCCTGGCGGCGCCTGAAGCGCAACAAGATCGCCCTGGCCTTCGGCGGGCTGTTCCTCGCGGTGGTGATCGTGTGCCTGCTGGCGCCGGTCTACTCCCATGACATCGCGCACAGCGGGCCCAACGATGAGCACGCCGATACCGCACTGAACCAGTTCGGCCTGCCGGTCGGGCCGACCTGGCACGCCAAGTTCTTCCTCGGGGCGGACAGCACCGGGCGCGATGTCGCCGTCCGCTTGCTCTACGGGGGTCGCAACTCGCTCCAGATCGGGGCCGAGGCGACCATCATCACGATCGTCCTGGCCACCCTTCTCGGGATCCTCGCCGGGTACTTCCGCGGTCCTCTCGACGGGCTCATATCGAGGGCGTTCGAGCTGATCTGGGCCTATCCGGTGTACCTCCTGGGCATCGCGCTCGGCGTCGTGCTGGCCATCAGCGGCCTCAATCTCGGTTTCACCAGGCTGAGCGGCAACTCCTTACAGATCCCGGCCATCATCATCGGCGTCATCTACATCCCGTACGTGGGCAAGCCGGTGCGGGGCCAGGTGCTCGGGCTACGCGAACGTGAGTTCATCGACGCGGCCCGTCAGCAGGGGCTCGGGCACGTGCGGATCATGTTCAGCGAGATCTTGCCCAATGTCGCCTCGACGATCATCGTGTTCATCCCGCTGATCATGGCCAACGCGATCCTGACCGAGGCCGGCCTGTCGTTCCTGGGCGCCGGCGTCCGCCCGCCGAACCCATCCTGGGGGACGATGATCGGGGAGGGCATCGGCCTGCTGCCGGCCGCAGTTCACACCATGCTCGTGCCGGGGATCATGCTCGTCCTGTGCGTGCTGGGCATCAACGTCTTCGGGGACGGCGTCCGCGACGCGCTCGACCCGCGGGCCAAGATCCGCATCGAGCACTGATGGGACACGATCGCTGATGGGCCGCTTCGTCATCCGCCGAGTCGTATCGATGGCCGGGGTGCTGATCGCGATCTCGATCCTCACCTTCCTGATCTTCACCGCGATCCCGCATCCGGAGCTGGCAATTGCCGGGCGGTTCCCGACCCCGGCCACGCTCCAGCACATCCGGCATCAGTGGGGCTTCGACCGCTCGCTCCCCGTCCGCTACCTGCTGATCATGAAGCTCATCTTCACCGGCCAGATCATCTCGTTCACCCAGCAGGTCAACGTGCTCGACCAGCTCGTGCACTTCCTGCCGGTGACCGCCTCGCTGGCTATCGGCGCCGGCGTCATCTGGCTGACCACGGGGATCGTGTTCGGACTGCTCAGCGCCTGGCGGGCGGGCCGCTGGCTCGACCGGGGGCTGACCGTGCTGTCGCTGATCGGCGTGTCGACACCGGTGTTCTTCCTCGGTGCGGTGCTGTCGTACTACTTCGGCGACAAGCTGGGATGGCTGCCCGCGGGCGACTACGCCCCGCTCTCGAACCCGTTCGAGTGGTTCAAGCATCTGATCATGCCCTGGTTCGCGCTGTCGGTGTTGTTCATCGGCGTGTACTCGCGGGTGTTGCGCTCGACGATCCTCGACACCGTGAACGACGACTACGTGCGGACGGCGAGGGCCAAGGGGCTGACCGAGCGCCAGGTGATGGTGCGCCACGTCCTGCGCAACAGCATGATCCCGATCATCTCGCTGTTCGGGCTCGACTTCGCGGCGGTCATCGGCGGTGGCGCGATCCTCACCGAGACCGTGTTCAACCTGCACGGCATCGGGCAGTACGCCGCCCAGTCGGTGCAGGCGCTCGACATCCCGCCGGTGCTGGTCATCACGATGTTCGGAGCGTTCACGGTTGTCCTGATCGGCGCGTTCATCGACGTCATCTACGCGGTGCTCGATCCGCGGATTCGGCTGTGAGCACGACGGCCTCCACGAACGGGCACCTCCTCGAGGTGCAGGACCTGCGGGTCTCGTTCCGGACCGAGGACGGCGTCGTGCAAGCGGTCGACGGCGTGTCGTTCGGAATCGAGCGCGGTGAGGTCGTGGCGATCGTCGGCGAGTCCGGATCGGGCAAGTCGGTGACCGCGATGACTCTGATGGGGCTCACGCGCGGGCCGAACACCCACTTCGAAGGCGCCGCGATGTTCGACGGCGAGGACGTCATCGCGGCCTCTGAGGAGGAGCTCCGCCGGATCCGAGGGGCGCAGATCGCCATGGTCTTTCAGGACCCGCTGAGCTCGCTCGACCCGGTGTATCGCGTGGGTGATCAGATCGTCGAGCAGATCCGCGTCCACGACAAGGACATCTCCAAGGCGGCGGCCATGGAGCGCGCGGCCGAGCTCATGGAGCGTGTCGGTATCCCGCGGGCGAGCGATCGACTGCGCTCCTATCCGCACGAGTTCTCTGGCGGGATGCGCCAGCGCGTGATGATCGCGATGGCGCTGTCCTGCTCTCCCAAGCTGCTGATCGCCGACGAGCCCACCACGGCGCTCGACGTGACGATTCAGGCGCAGATCCTCGACGAGCTGCGCAAGCTCCGCGAGGAAACCAACGCGGGGATCATCCTGGTCACCCACGATCTCGGCGTGGTCGCCGACATCGCCGACCGGATCGTCGTGATGTACGCGGGTCGCGTGGTCGAGCAGGGCACGCTCGATGAGATCTTCTACGACCCCCAGCACCCCTATACGTGGGGCCTCCTCGGGTCAATCACCCGAATCGATCGCGACCGCTCGGAGCGGCTGCCCGCGATCCCGGGGCTTCCGCCATCGCTCCTGCGGCCGCCGAAGGGCTGCCATTTCCGGCCCCGCTGCCCGCATGCGTTCGAGCGCTGCACCGAAGTTCCCGACCTGGCGGGGCGATTGCCCGATGCGCCCGCGCACCTCGATCGCTGCTGGCTCGAGCCCGAGCGCAAGCGCAAGCTCCGCCAGGTCGGCGATCAGATCGGCCTGGCCTCAGAGCAGACGGTGATCTCGTGAGCGTCGAGGTCGAGTCGCAGGACGGCGGTTCGGCACCGAGCCCGCGCGACGGCGGGCCGCTGCTCGAGGTCGAGCACCTGCGCGTGCTGTTCCCGGTCAAGGCCGGCGCCGTGATCGCCCGCACGGTCGGCCAGGTGCACGCGGTGGACGACGTGTCGTTCGAGCTGCGAGAAGGCGAGACGCTCGGGATCGTCGGCGAGTCGGGATGCGGCAAGACCACGCTGATCCGCACTCTGGTGCGGCTGATCGACCCCACCGAAGGCACCATCCGATTCCGGGGCAACGACATCACGAAGGCCGGCCGTAAGGACCTCGAGCCGATCCGGCGCCAGATGCAGATGGTCTTCCAGGATCCGCAGTCCTCGCTGAACCCCCGTAAGCGCGTGGCCCAGATCATCGCCACGCCGTTGCGGGTCCGGGGAGTACCCAAGGAGCGCCTCGAAGCCGAGACGCGTGGCCTGTTCGACAAGGTGGGTCTGCACGCCGAGCACGTCAACCGCTTCCCCCACGAGTTCTCCGGCGGGCAACGCCAGCGCATCGGGATCGCCCGGGCGCTGGCACTCGATCCGAAGTTGATCATGCTCGACGAGCCGGTCTCGGCGCTCGACGTGTCGATCCAGGCCCAGGTGATCAACCTGCTCGACGAGCTCCAGGACGACCTGGGGCTGTCCTACGTGTTCGTCGCCCACGACCTGAGCGTGGTCCGCCACGTCTCAGACCGGATCGTCGTGATGTACCTGGGCAAGCTGGTCGAGATCTCGCCGGCGGAGGAGCTCTACCACAAGCCGATCCACCCCTACACCTCGGCACTGCTGAGCGCGATCCCCATCCCGGATCCCAAAGAGAACCGCGCGCGCGAGCGGCCGATCGTCGGCGGGGAGCCACCGAACCCGATCGCGCCGCCGCCGGGCTGCCGCTTCCACACCCGCTGCCCGCGCGCGACCGAGATCTGCCGGACCGTCGAGCCGCAGCTGACCGAGTACCCGGGCGGTCACGTGGCCGCTTGCCACCATCCGCAGAATGTGACGACGGCCGAGGTAACCGCCGCCACGCGCTCGCCGGCCAGTCCGCTGAGCTCCGGCGACGAGCGTCCGGACACCTAAGGGGTGCTGCCTCAGAAGTAAGGGGTCGCGGGGCCGAACCGGCTCCGTTCTCCCGATGTCGGGACGCCCCTCTCAGTTCATCCTGATCGCAGTGGCCGAACAGGATTCCATCGAGAGGGAAGAACCATGCACCCCACCATCTCCCAAGCAGTTGCAGAACAGCAGATCGCCGATGCCCGCCGGGCCGCCGACGCATACCGGCTGGGCTCCGAGCTCGCCGACGCCGGAATCACCCGCCGTCGAGGCTTCTCGCGATACTTCCCACATGCGCGCGCGCGTCACGTCAAGTCGATTCGTCGGACGGGTGGGGGAACTAGCGGAGCTGGAGCACGCCTCACGTGACGCCGCCGAGCAGCGCCCGGTCGTGGTGCTGCTCGCCGGCGACTCCGGCGTCGGTAAGACGCGCCTGGTCCGAGAGTTCGAACGCCGTGTCTCCGACCAGGACGACGTACTCGTGTTGCGCGGCGAAGCCGTCGAGGAAGCCGACGGCGAGCTTCCCTACGCCCCGCTGATCGGGGCGCTGCGACCGCTGGTGCGCGGCCGAGACGCAGCCCTCGCTGCCCTCAGCCGGGGCACCCGGGCTCAGCTTGCGGCGATCGTGCCCGGGCTCGAGGAGGAGCCTCCCGCTACCGATCGAGGCGATGCTTCGGCGCAGGTCAGGCTGTTCGAGGGGCTGCTGGAGCTGATCGACGTTCTCAGCGAGGACCGCCTTTTGATCCTCGCTCTGGAGGACCTGCACTGGGCGGACCGCTCGACGAGGACGTTTGTGGACTTCCTCGCGCGGAGCCTGCGCACCGAGCGCGTCATGCTGCTTCTGAGCTACCGGACCGACGAGCTGCACCGCCGGCATCCGCTGCGCTCGCTGCTCTCCGAGCTCGAGCGCCTTGACCTTGTGCGGCGGGTCGAGCTGGCACCGTTCGACCGCCTCGAGCTCACCGAGGCGCTCGCCGACATCATCGGCGAGACGCCGAGCGAGAAGCTGGTCGAGCGGCTCTACGTCCGCAGCGAGGGCAACCCGCTTTACACCGAGGAGCTCCTGGCCGCCGGGCTCGACGGCCGGGGTGCCGCGCCGCAGTCGCTGCGGGACGCGTTCATGTTGCGGATCGAGCGGCTGTCCTCGGACGCGCAGGCGGCCATGCGAGCCATCGCCGCCGGTCGGGCGCTCGACGAAGTGACCCTCGTCCAGGTCACCGACATGGAGCCCGACGCGCTGTACCAGGCCCTCCGTGAAGCGGTCGCCGAGCAGGTTCTCGTCGCGGACGAGGACGGCCGCCTGGGATTCCGCCATGCGTTGCTCCGAGAGGCCCTCTACGACGATCTGCTCCCCGGCGAGCGGGGCGAGCTGCATCTGGCGCTGGCCCGCGCGATGGAGGAGCGGATCGAGATGCAGGACGACCGGAGCCTCGAGTTCATCTCGGCGATCGCGTACCACTATGCCGCCGCGGGCGATCAGCCCGCCGCGCTGCGGGCCACCGTTCAGGCGGCGTTGGCGGCGCGAGAGGCGCGTGCCTACGGCGATGCCGCCGATCTCGCCGAACGCGCGCTGGATCTGTGGCCGAGGGTGCCCGATGCCGGCGGGCTGATCCCGCTCGACCACGTCGAGCTGGTGACTCTTGCCGCCGGGGCGCATCGCTCCGCCGGCGACCGAGGCCGCGCCGAGGTGCTGCTCCAGCGGGCGCTCAAGGAACTCGATCCGGCGGCCGATCCCCGCCGCTACTCGTGCCTGCTCGACGATCTGTCCCGCATCCAGTTCACGCTGAACCGCGGTCTGGAGGCGGTGGAGACGGCGGAGCGTGCGCTCGCCCTCCTGCCGGAAGGGCAGGTCAGCCCGGAGCGCGCATCGCTTGAGGCCTGGCGGGCGAGAATCCGTGTGCTGCGGGGGCGCTATCGCGAGGCGATGACCGAGGGCGGGGCGGCGCTCATGACGGCGCGGGTGGCCGGAGACCGCACCTCCGAGAGCGAGGTCCTCAACACGCTCGGCATGGCCCAGATCGCGCTGGGTGACATTGAGGATGGGAAGACGTGCCTGCGCGCCGCGATCGAGATCGCCATCGAGGACGACGACCTCGGCGGCCTGGAGGGCGGCTACTCCAACCTGGCGGATGCCCTGAACCTGGCCGGGCACACCCTCGAGGCGTTGGACGTGGCCAAGGAGGGCCTGGCGGCGTTCGCCGCGCGCGGCGCCCGGGCCCCCAACTGGCTGCTGCTCACCGTTTCCGACATGGCCTTCCAGGCCGGCGACTGGCGGAGCGCGCGCGAGCACTTCGATCAGGTCAGCGCCCATCCCTCGGGGCGCACGCTGATCTTCCGGCTGCTGCGCGAGACCGAGCTCGCGCTCGGCGCCGGAGACGACGAGCGGTCCGCGAACTGCCTGGAGGAGCTCGAGCCGCTGATCAGCCGTTCCTCCGAGCCGCAGTGGATCGGCGAGTTCGGGACCCTGAAGGCGGAGTACCTCCGGCGCCGGCGCGATCTGGCCGGTGCGCGAGCGGCTGTGGGGGCCGGGCTCGACCGGATCGAGCTGTGTACCGATGACGTGATGCGAATCGCCCGGGTGACCGCCGCCGGCATGCGCGTGGAGGCGGACATCGCCGAGCGCGCGCGTGACCTGCGCGAGACCGCGGAGGAGCGCGATGCACTGACGCGCGCGCGCATCCACATGGAGCGGCTGAGGGCCGCGGCGCAGGAAGGCGGGCCGGTGGAGAGCGCGTGGTGCGCGGTCGGTGCCGCCGAGCTGGCCCGAGCGCGGGGACGCAGCGACGTGAAGCTGTGGCGCAAGGCGGCCAGGGAATGGGAGGCGATGTCCCGCCCCTTCCAGCAGGGCGTCGCCCTCTGGCGCGGCGCCGAGGCGCAGATCGATGCCGGTGACCGCGCCGCGGCGAGCGAAACCGCACAGGCCGTGCTCGAGATCGCCCGGCGCCTGGGTGCCGGGTGGCTGGTCGATGAGATGACCGCGCTGGCTCAGCGCGCTCGGCTCGACACGGGCGAGTCGGTCAGCGATGGTGCGCGCGCGTCGGGGGCAAACGGCGCCGGTGACGGCTCGGCCTCGGCCTCGCGCCTGGGCTCGGGCTCGCGCGAGGAAGATCCGTTCGGGCTCACCTCGCGCGAGCGTCAGGTCCTGGCGCTGCTGGCCGAGGGCGCGACCAACCGTCAGATCGGCGCGGCGCTCTACATGGCCGAGAAGACGGCCAGCGTCCACGTCTCGCGGATTCTCAGCAAGCTTGGCGTGCGGAGTCGTACTCAGGCTGCAGCTGTGGCTCACCGGCTGCATCTGGGCTGACCAGCTGCAGCTTGGGAGCCGGATCTTCGACGGCCACGATCTCGAGCAGCGCCTCGACGAGGTCGGGGTCGAGCTGCGTGCTGGCCGCCGAGCGCAGCTCAGCTTCGGCGATGTCGTAGTCCAGGGCCTTGCGGTAGGGGCGGTCGGTGCGCATCGCGTTCCAGGTGTCGCAGCAGGAGATGATCCGCGCCTCGATCGGGATCTGCTCGCCGGCCAGGCCGTCGGGGTAGCCGCCGCCGTCCCAGCGCTCGTGATGCGAGCGGACGATCGACCCAACCTGCCGCATGAACCCGCCGACCCGGTCGAGCATGTTCTGGCCCTCGATGGTGTGGGTCTTGACGATCGTCCACTCTTCGGGGTCGAGCTTCCCCGGCTTGTTGATGATCTCCTTGGGGATGGCGATCTTGCCCACGTCGTGCAGGAGCGCGGCGAACTCGAGGTTGCGCCGCCGCTCGGCGGACAGGTCCAGATGCTCGGCGAGGTCGAGCGTGAGCGCGACGACGCTCTTGCAGTGCTCGCCGGTGTATCCGTCGTCGGCCTCGATCACGTCGCCGAGGACCAGGGCGGTGCCGCGGTAGGCGCTCGAAAGCTCGAGCATGCTCTCCAGGCGGCGGCGCCGCTCCCCCGCAAACACGGCGAGCAGGCCCAGCAGCGGCACCATGGCTACCGCGGCCAACGGGCTTCGGTGAACGTTCTCGGCGGCCAGCAGGGCCGGAGCCGAAAGCGCCGCGTCGACCCCGTATATCCAGCTGGCGCGGAACAACGAGGCGAGACCGCCATCGTGGGTGATGAGCACGTGGACAGTGCCGGCGGAGAAGTCGACCGCGAACTGCGCGGCGAGGGCGGCCAGCAGCAGGAACGGGCTCGCATCGTGTGGCGCTGTGTGCGCGATGGCCAGCACGGCCGCCGGGCCGATCGAGAACCAGGAGTTGGAAACCGAGAACAGGAGCCGGCTTGCCGGCGTCTTGCCCCGGGCGACGTCGGGTAACCCGGCGATCACCCATGCGACCACGACCGCGATCGGGACGAGTGCCGGGGGGAGGGCGAAGACCAGCGGCACGAACGCCAGCTGGGTCGGAACCGTGTAGCCGAGCGGCGTGTCGAAGCGAACCCGCGCGGAGAGCGCGAGAACCAGCAGGCAGACGACCGCGGGAACGATGTCGAACGAGTCGGGGTCCTGGATTGCCCACACGCCGGCCACCGCGGCCACGAATCCAGCGGCCGTGAGTAGCGTGGCAAGGAGCTCTCGCCGCGACATCCCGGAGCCGGGACGGCGCATTGTCTCCTCGAGGAGCTCTTGATCTTCCAGGGTGGGCTCGATCGACATCCCCCGTGTGATCGGCCACGCGCACGCGCGGCTTGACAGGGTCCGGCGGCCTTGGACGGGGCTGGACGCGGGTCGAACGCGTGTCCAGGCGTTCGCGGGCCGCTCAAGGGTCCCGGTGAACGGACGATGATCCCTCTGTCAAATCCGCTGAAAAGGGCAAACTCGGCGCGAGCCGGGGACGCAAAGCCAGAGGTCTCGTGGAGGATCGCGAGATAGCTCGGTCGCCAGCACCACCACGGAAGGTATGTGCTGTATGAATTACCGGAACATCACTCGTCGCGCGGCCGGCTTAGCCGTGGCGTTCGCGGCGATGGCCGGCGGCTCTGCTCACGCAGCGACGCCGGTGCAGACATCCGCGTGTAGTGAGCCCAGCTACACGTTCTCCCAGCCGTTCTCGTCCGTGAAGGACTCGAACTGGTACACGTTGGCCCCCGGGCAGAGCGTGAACTCGTTCGACGGAACCGGCTGGACCCTCAGCGGGGGCGCCAAGCTCGTGACCACGACCTTGGCGGACGGCTCCACGGGAACCGTCCTCGATCTCCCCGCCGGCGCCACGGCGGTCAGCCCGCCGATGTGCGTGAGCGCCGCCTATCCGAAGGCGCGGGCCCAGGTCCGCGACCTCAGCGGCGGGCCCAGCGTTCACCTGTTCGTGCAGTACACGAACACCAAGAGCTGGGAGAAGCCGATCGCGGCAGGAACGCTCGCGGGCCAGACCCAGTGGGTCAACTCGCAGCCGCTCGATCTCCACCCTGGCGACCTTTACGGTTGGCAGCAGGAGGTCTTCACGCTGACGGGCGGCGCCAAGGGCAGCACCGACGCACAGGTCTACAACTTCTACGTAGACCCTCACTGCTTCCGCTAGATGACAGGGGTTGAGTGGCGCGCCACCGGGGGCGCGCCTGCTCAGCCGTCGGTCGCTATGTCCGGGCGAGCTTCTTGCCCGGGTTGAGCAGTCCCTTGGGGTCGAACGCCTGCTTGATCGCCTCGTGCATGGCGATCGCCCGCGGCGCCCACTGGAGGGCGAGCTGGCCGTTCTTGACCAGGCCGACCCCATGTTCACCGGTGATCGAGCCGTTGAGCTCGATGGCGAGCGCGAACAGCTCGTGGGCCGCCTCCTCCGCGCGCTGGAGCTCAGCCGGCTGATCCAGGTCAATCATGAAGGTCGAGTGGAGGTTGCCGTCGCCGGCGTGGCCCCAGCTGCACGTTTCGAGGTCGTGCCGGCGTCCGATCTCGACGGTTCGGGTGATCGCTTCGCTCAACCGATCGACGGGCACAACGATGTCCTCGCTGACCTTGCCACCGCGCTGAGCGGTGACCGCAAGCGAGGCGCCGTCGCGCCAGCGCCAGAGGGCATTGATGTCCTTGGTCCCGGTGGGGGCGTGGACGAGGAGGGCAGCCTCGGTGAGGACCTCCTCAAGCTCCGCGTGGATCCGGGCCGCCTCCTCGGCGCTCCCATCGGCGTCGGCGATCACCATGAACTTGGCCTCGTCCGGGATCCGGGTTGGGAAAGCCCCTTGGGTGGCCGCGACGGCGCCCGCGTCCAGATACTCGAGGGCGGCGGGGATCACGCCGCTGGCGAGGGCCGCTTCGATCGCGGCACACCCGGTCGACGTGTCCGCGTAGACGGCGGCGAGCGGCAGCGTGACCTCGGGAGCCGGGATCAGCTTGACCCAGGCGGCGGTGACGATCCCGAGCGTGCCCTCGGACCCGATCAACAGCGACCCCAGGTCATACCCGGCCACGTCCTTGCGGATCGGGCCGCCGATCCGCACCAGCTCACCCGGTGCGAGCACGACCTCGAGGCCGCTGATCCAGGCGCCGGTGACGCCGTATTTGAAGGCGTGCGGTCCGCCGGCATTGGTGGCGATGTTGCCGCCCAGCTGGGACTGCTCGGCCGAGCCGGGGTCGGGTGGATAGAACAGCCCGTTCTCGCGGGCGCGGCGGCGCAGATCGGCGGTGATCATGCCAGCCCCGGCCGCGGCGCGCCACAGGCCGGGATCGAGGTGCCGGAGCTGATTGAGGCGCTCGAGGCTCAGCACGACCCCGCCGTCGAGCGGGACCGCGCCGCCCGCGAAGCCGGTGCCACCCCCGCGTGGGATCACCGGCACGTCGTGCTCGTAGCACCATGCCACGGTGTCGGCGACCTGGCTTGCGTCCTTGGGCAGCGCGATCGCGTCGGCGGTTCCCTTGAGGTTCCGGCTCTCGGTTGCGTCGCTCAGATACGCGCGCGTGGCGCCCGGAAGCACCGCGTCGTCGCCGAGGAGCGCCTTGAGCTCGCGCTCGAGCGATGGCGATTCCGTGGCGGTCACGATCCCGATCCTAGTCGCGGTCGTTACCGTTGATGGCATGGGCAAGGTGTTCGAGGGCATCGACGAGCGGCTGGAGCGCTGGATCGCGGCGCAGCAAATGTTCTTCGTGGGCACCGCGCCGCTCGATCCCGACGGCCACGTGAACGTGTCGCCCAAGGGGCACATCGAGAGCCTGCGGGTGCTCGGGCCGACTCGCGTCGCGTACCTGGACTTCGTCGGTAGCGGTGCGGAAACGGTCGCCCATCTGCGGGAGAACGGCCGCATCGTGATCATGCTGTGCGCGTTCGCCGGACCGCCCCGAATCCTGCGGCTTCACGGGCAGGGGTCGGTGGTCGTGGCGGGCGATCCCGAATTCGACGAGCTTCAGTCGGCGTGCGGGTTCGACGACGTCGGCGGCGTGCCCGAGGCGCGGCGTTCGATCGTGACGGTCGAGATCGACCGGATCGCCGATTCGTGCGGCTACGGGGTCCCGCTGATGGACTATCAGGGCCGGCGCGAGCACATGGACCTGTGGGCGGCCAAGAAGCTCCGGGTGGGCGGGCCCGAGGCCCTGCTCGACTACCAGCGCGAGAAGAACTCGCTCAGCATCGACGGGCTGCCAGCGGTCGACCTGCCGGTTCCCGTGACCGAGTAGCCCGTGCTGGCGGTGTTCGACGGGCACAACGATGCCCTGACGGCTGACGATCACGAGTTGCTCCAGGCCGGCAAGGCCGGCGGGCACTTCGACCTGCCGCGGATGCGCGCGGGCGGCATTCGCGGGGGCATCTTCTCGGTGTTCGTGCCTTCCCCGGACGGGTCCCACGATCGCCCCGAGCCGGTTGAGCACGAGGTTGCGGCGGCTCGGGCGGGCGCGGCCGCTGGCCGCTTGCTGGCGCTCGAGCGGGACGGTGCTTTGCGGGTGGCGCGCTCGGTGGACGATCTCGACGCTGCCTTCGACGGGGATGGGCCGCCGGCCGGAGTGCTGCACCTGGAGGGGGCAGAGCCGATCGACCCGGGGCTCGAGGCACTCGAGCTGTGGCACGCGGCGGGACTGCGCTCGCTCGGGCCGGTGTGGAGCCGGTCCAACGCCTTCGGCCACGGCGTCCCGTTCATCTCGCCCGCCACGCCCGACACGGGGCCGGGGTTGACCGACGCAGGTCGTGCACTGGTGCGCCGCTGCGCCGAGCTGGGGATCCTGGTCGACGTCAGCCACCTCAACGAAGCCGGCTTCTGGGACCTCGCGGGCCTGGAGCTTGGGCCGATCGTGGCCAGCCACTCGGGCGTGCATGCTCTGGCCCAGGCGTCGCGGAACCTGACCGACCGCCAGCTCGATGCGATCGGAGCTTCGGGTGGGCTGGTCGGGATCGTGTTCGCCTGCTCGTTTTTGCGGCCCGATTTCGCCGACGACCCCGACACCCCGCTCTCGCTCATCGCGTCGCACGCGCGCTACGTCGCGGACCGGATCGGGACTTACCATGTCGCGCTCGGCTCGGACTACGACGGCACGACGATTCCGCTCGAGCTGGGGGACGCGGCCGGCACGCCCCGGTTGTTCGAGGTACTGCGCGAGGTGGGCGGATTCGACGAGCCAGAGCTGTCGCTAATCGCCTGGGCCAACTGGCGGCGGGTGCTCGGCGCCTGGTGGCGCGGCTAGGTCTGCTCAGCGCCTCCGCTGCCGATTGGAAACGCGTAGAAGACAGCCAGCGCGCCGCAGATGGCCAGCGTCAGGTACGAGGAGAGGGCGGCCAGCGCCGTGGCGATCGCGTAGGGAACGACGCCCGCGATGCTGCGATAGAGGATCTGCCGGCGCTGGTCGATCGGCAGCTCACGGTGGAGCAGGTGGGCCTTGGTCAGCAGGATGTGCCGGTTGAGCGTCGCGAAGAACAGCGCCATGACCAGGAACGAGCCGCTGTAGACGGCGGTCGCCACGTGTTCGCCGTGGCTCTCCTTGAGGTACGCGGCCATCAGCCGGGTCGCGAAAGGCAACACCGCGATGCTCATCAGCAGCAGCAGGTTGAGGAACAGGATCGTCCGGTCGGCCTCACGCAGGCGGGCGATCATTACGTGGTGGTTGATCCAGATGATCCCGATGGTCAGGAACGAGACCGCGTAGGCCGCGTACACCTGCCACTGGCTGATCAGCCCGCTGGCCAAGCTCTGGTGCTCTTTCAGCGCGGGCAGCTCGATGTTGAGCACCAGCAACGTGATCGCCACCGCGATCACCCCGTCGGAGAAGGCCTCGAGCCGGGTGGTGCTCACGTCGGCGGATTTCGCCGGTCGCAGCCGGGGTCCTGTCGGCACAGTGGGCCGGTTTCCGGCGCCGGCGCGGTGGCGGATGCCCCGAGACGCCCCTCGACCAAGACCGCAATTCCCGCTAAAAGCTGGGCAAACTTACCAAATTATTCTCAAGTTTTTCCGCGAATAGCCGATGCGAAAGCTGAATGGGTACCAGCTCATTGCTCCCCTTTGGCAGGGCGCGCTTGCTCGCGTTCGCGATCGTCGGCAACATCGTGCCGGTCATCATCGCCGCGGCGACCCACCGGTGGATGCACCACACGGTGTTCTTCGTCGGTGCCGCGGTTGGCTGCGTGGCGCCGCTCGTGGTTACGCTGGTGCCCCGGCGCCGGCGCATCCTGTTCTGGAGTGCGGCGTTCGCCGAGATCCCCGCGCTGACGCTGATGCAGGCTTACAGCGGCGGCGCCGCCTCGGGTTATTCGGTGCTGGTGATCATGGCCATGGTGTGGTTCGGGCTGGCCGCCACCGACCTCGAGCTGCTGGCCGGCCTGGTGGTGCTCGCCGCATGTTGCGTGCTTCCGATGGTGCTGATCGGTGCGCCGGCGTATCCGCTCACGTGGGGTCATGCCGCGCTGGTCACGCTGGTCGGCGTGAGCGTCGCGGGCTCGCTGCGCGCGGTCACCCGTGAGCTGGCCACCCTCGCCCAGCGCTTCGCTCAGGAGGCCGTGGTCGACGACCTGACCGGCCTGCTCAACCGCCGGGGCTGGCGATACACGGCGCCGCGCGAGCTGGCCCGGGCGGCCCGGAGCGGCAACCCGATCACCCTGGTCACCCTGGACCTGGACAACTTCAAGGAGCTCAATGACGAGCTCGGGCACGAGCAGGGCGACCGGGCCCTGCGCGACACCGCCGAGCGCATCCGCGCCACCCTGCGCGCCGGCGACGTGGTGGCCCGCCTCGGCGGCGACGAGTTCGTGGCCCTGCTCACCAACTCCACGCTGACGGGATCGGTCGCCGCAATCGAGCGGCTACGCGAGGCGACGCCGACTCAGGAGGGCTTCTCCTCCGGGATCGCCGTATGGGATCGGAAGGAGGACCTCGCCGAGCTGCTGCGCCGCTCGGACCTCGCCCTGTACGCGGCCAAGGACGCGGGCGGCGGCCGGACCGAAGTGGCGCCGCCGCACCTCGAGCCGCTGCCTGAGCAGCTGTTCACGATCCGCGTCAGCCCTCGCGAGGAAGACGACCTCGACGAGCGCGCAGCCGGCTAGCGCTTACCAGCCCCGCGACTCGAGAACCGCCCGCAGGCGGCGCAGGTCCTTGCCGGTGGCACGACGAACCGCGATCGCCTCGAGCGGCCCGAGCGCGCCCATGAGCCCGGTGGGGCCGCCGCGGTTGCGCAGCGTCATCCTGGTCGTGCGGTCATCGATGGCGATCCAGGTGTAGGTCGTCTGCATCGGGAACGGGCCGTCGACCGTGCTCATCACGAGTCGGTCCTCGGGTTCGAACTCCACGGCTCGATACACGTAGGAAAGCCGGCGACCCATGAACCGGGCGACAAATGTCATCTCGGAGCCGACTCGCAGCGGTGGCCCGGTCCTCCAGGTCACCGACTCGATGTTCTCGTACCACTCGGGTGCGTTGTCCGGGTCCGCCGCGTAGGCGGCGACCTGCGCGCGGGGGCGGGGGATTGTGATCTCGGTCAGGACGTCGACAGCCAACGTCGACGTTCCTCTGGAGTTTCGGTCGGGTAGGGCGCCGGGTCCGTTTTGCCGGCGACGGCGCCGAGGCGAGCCAGGAACCGGGACCAGCCGTCCTCATGGAGCGGCCGCGCGTCGGCACCGAGCCCGCGGTGGACGAGGTGCAGGGTGGAGGAGTCGCCCCCGGCGGCGGTGAACGTGACCTCGACCTGGCTCGAGCCTGGCGGGACGCCCATGCTCTCGGCTGTCCAACCCCAGGTGAAGACCAGGCGATTGGGACGGTCCAAGACCTCGTAGCGACCTTCGCAGAACTGGCCCGGCATCACCTCGAAGCAGAACCGGCCGCCGGGGCGCGGCTCGAGCTCGGCCGAGATGCCGATCCAGCGGACCAGCCGGGCCGGATCGACGAACATCTCGAACGCCTCGTCCGGCGTCACGGGGAGCCGCAGTTCGTGAATGATCTCGTCGCCCTCGATCATCGCTCCCGCGGATCTCTCAGCTCGTCGGACAGCCGGGCCAGGCGCTCGCCCCAGAAGGCATCAAGCATCGCCCGCACCTCGGCCAATCGCGTGACCTGAGCCCGGTAGAGCCGCCGGTTGCCATCCGTGCGACTTGTGACCAGGCCGGTTTCCCTGAGCACCCTGAGGTGCTGCGAGGCCGCCGGCCGGGAGAGTCGGCAGCGGTTGGCCAGCTCGCTCGAGCTGCGCTCCCGGTCGAGGACCAGCGACAGCATCTGCCGGCGACGGGGGTGGGCCAGCGCGCTGAGCGCAGCATCCTGGGATCGCCGGCGGGACACGGAACGGAGTCTAGTTGCAGATTAAGCAAATATGCAACCGTGTTGCTCTCGCTTAAGCGCCTCTTCGTAAGTCCATAGCGGTCTCTTCGTGAGCTCCGAAGGGGCTCTTAGACCGGCGGTCAACAGTGAGAGGCATGAATCGACACCGACTTTTTGCCACTTTCGCCGTCACCGCCGCCGTGACCGGCGCCGCCGCGGCCAGCGCATCGGCTGCGACCGTCGGCCAGCAGGCGGCCGTGAGCCAGAACTGGGCCGGCTACGTGGCCGGCGGCACGCAGTTCTCGAGCGTGTCCGGCAGCTGGGTTCAGCCGACCGCCAAGTGCGGCTCCGGTCAGACGTACTCCGCGTTCTGGGTCGGGCTCGGCGGGTCCGATAACCAATCCTCCGCGCTCGAGCAGACTGGCACCCAGGCCGACTGCACGGCCGACGGGAGCACCAGCTACTACGCGTGGTACGAGCTCGTGCCGGCGGCGCCGGTCAAGCTCGACCTGGCGATCAAGCCTGGCGACCACATCTCGGCCAAGGTGAGCGTCAGCGGGTCGAACGTGACCGTGTCGCTGAGCGATCAGACCACCGGTCAGTCGACGACCAAGACGCTTCAGATGGACAGTCCGGACACTTCCAGCGCCGAATGGATTGCCGAGGCGCCGTCGGCCTGTGACGGGTCCGGCAGCTGCCAGCCACTTCCGCTGGCGGACTTCGGCACCGTGCAGTTCACGAGCGCGACCGCGACCGCGAACGGTCACACCGGGACGATCTCCGATCCGAACTGGACCTCGCAGCCGGTGGAGCTCGGTGGCTCCGGCATCTCCGACGTCAGCTACGGCTCCCGTGTCGGCGTGTCCAACGCCAGCCCATCCTCGCTCTCGACCGACGGCTCATCGTTCTCGGTTGCTTCCCAGTCGGCCGGGTCAGGATCGACCGGATCGACCGGATCGGCTGGTGGACCGGGCGACAGTGGCTACGGCGACGGCGGCTATGGCTACGGCGGCTATCCGGGCGGCGACGGCGGCTACGGCTACGGCGGCGACCCGGGCGGCGGTGGCTACAGCTATGGCTACGGCTATGGCGACGGCTACGGACTGTTCTGAGAGTCATGCGACGCCGCGCTCGAGCCTGTAGGAATCGCCGCCGGCCAGCGCCGTGCGATAGGCCGCGGCGAGACGATCGAGCGCGGCCTCCCAGCTGCGGCCTCGCACGGCCGTCAGCCCGGCGCGACTTATGTGCTCGGCGAGAGAAGGAGTCCTCGTCAGTGCGACCACAGCGTCCGCGAGGGCACTGACCTGGGGTGCTGCGAGCAGCCCGGTCTCGCCGTGATCGATCAGCGAGGCCGGGCCGCCGCGGTCGACGGCGACCACGGGCAGGCCGCTGGCCTGGGCCTCGAGTACCACCTGGCCGAACGTCTCGGTCGTGCTGGCGAACATGAACGCGTCGGCACTTGCATAGGTTCGCGCCAGCGCCTCGCCCGACTGCCATCCGAGGAAGGTGGCCCGCTCGCCGAGGCGCACGCGTAGGAACTCCTCCTCGGGTCCGCCGCCGGCGAGCACCAGATGCAGCCGGGGTTCGCGCCGGTGGGCCTCCAGGAACGCGTCGGCGAGCAAGTTCTACGCCCTTCTCGCGGCTCAGCCTTCCTGCGTACAGCAGGTTGATCTCACCGGGCAGCAAGCCGGGTGAGCGCAGCGATGGATCGAAGCGGCGCAAGTCCACCCTGCGATCCCAGCGCCGGACCTGATCGGAGTCGATTCCCAGCTCGGCCAGGCGCTGGTCACTGGCCGGGACGGATGCGAGCTATGTCGACCTCATCGTCGAGGAAGGCCGGCGCCTCCCCCGCTGCACGATCGCCTCACGGGCCCTGCCGCGCCTCGATCCGCGCAGCAGCAATCCCTCGACGTTGCCGACCGCGAGCCACTGCATGTCCGGCGAGGTTCGCGGGAATCGCGCCAACGCGATGACCGCGCCGCGCGTGCGGCGGAGCGCGGCATGGCAGCGCTCGAGGATGCTACGGACCGTGTCAATCGGTGGTCAAGGGGCCCCGACCCGGGTCAGTGCCAGGGCTCCGGCCTGCGCGCCGAGCGCCGCGGCTTCGTCGATTGAGTCGCCTCGGCCCAGCCCGAGCGTGAACGCTGCCGCAAACGAATCACCACAGCCGTAGGAGTCGCGCGCGGGGCCGGGGAGCGGCACCGCCGACCATCGGCCCTCTGACGCCCCCCACCAGCGCCCGCCGCGCCCGCCTTCGGTGGCCACGAGCAGCCGGGCGTGCGGGGCCGTGCGCTGGGCCCACGCACTCTCTTCGGGATCACTCTCACTGAACACGAGCGCGTCGATCGTGTTGGTCTCGAGCACGGCCCGCGCGCGCGGAGACGCCACCACCATCGGCGCCCGCCGGGCACGTTCGAGCGCGCCGGCGTCGCCGGCCGTGAAGTACACGGACTGAACCCCGCTCAGGTGCTCCCACTCGAGCCGGTCTGATCCTCGCGGTTCGAGGCGCTCGCCGATCGTGACGATCGTGCGCTCGCTCGGCTCGAGCAGGGTCACGGCTCGCCGGGTGGGCTGCTCGCGCCAGGCGACGTGCATGTGCACGCCGCGCTCCTTCAGCTGGGCCACCGCCGCACGACCCGCCACGTCATCGCCGAGCGCGGTGAAGAAGTCAACCTCGGCGCCCAGTTCGGCCAGCACCGAGGCAGCCACCCCGCCGCCGCCGCCCGCGCGCACGAACCCGCTCTCGGCGTGGATCACCTCGCCTTGGCGCGGGAAGCGCGGCACGGGCAGAAAGTCAACCCACTCGATGTGCCCGACGACTCCGACCCGTGTCATCGCGCGAGCCCGTCACCAGTTCGTCATCGACGCGGTGATGATCCGCCGCAGGTCGTCTTCGGTGACGGACTTGGGAGCCACGGCGAGTAGCCGCTGCTGCTTGAGCGCGCCGGCCACGAGATCCGGGATGTCGTCCTCGTGGTAGCCGAACTCGCCCACGCCCCGGGGCGCGTCGACGTCCTGCATGAGCCGTCGGATGACCTCCGGCAGCGTGTCCGGCCCCGGATCCGCGATCGGCTTGGAGGCGAGCAGGCCGGCAACGTGCGTGTGACGCTCCGGCGCCGCGTCATAGGTGAAACGGAAGGCGGCCGGCGCGGTGACGATCACCGAGTGACCGTGCGGTACGAACGGGTGGTCGTCGGGGTAGCCCGATGGTTGGTATTCGTGCTTGACCGAGGCGATCGGGTACGCGCACGCGTGCGGGATGTGCACCCCGGCGGAGCCGAACCCGACCCCGGCCATCGTGGCGGCGAGCATCATGAAGCCGCGTGCCTCGACGTCCTCGGGGTCGGCCACCGCGCGGCGCAGGTACCGGCCTCCGAACTCGAGCGCCTTGGCCGACCACACATCGGCGACCGGGTTCGAGCCCTGATAGGGCGGGCGATCATCGGGTGAATCGGGGCGATCTCGGGTGTCGAACGGCTTGGACAAGAACGACTCGGCCGCGTGGCAGATCACGTCGAGTCCGGTGGAGGAGGTCACCTCGGGCGAAAGCGACCGCGTCAGGTCAGGGTCGACGATCGCCTGGGTGGGCCGCAGGTAGCGGTGTGAGATGCCCGTCTTGACCTTGAGTTCGGGGATGTCGAGCACCGCCACCGTTGTGGCCTCGGAGCCCGTTCCCGATGTGGTCGGGATGGCCAGGTGCGGCCGGAGCGGCGCTGGTGGCTTACGTCCTTGGCCGACCGGCGGGTTGACGTAGTCCATGACCGGCGCGGGATGGGTGGAGACGAGATTCGCCACCTTGGCCGTGTCGATGCTCGAGCCGCCGCCGACCGAGACGAACCCGTCGACTTCGTGCTCGAGGGCGTAGTCGACGGCGGCCTGGAAGGACTCGATCGTCGGCTCGACGCGCGAACGGTCGTAGAGCACGACGTCGATTCCCTCGGCCTCGATCGCCTTCCGCACCTGTTCCGGGTAGCCGGCGGCAGCCACGCCGGGGTCGGTCACGAGCATCGCCCGGCGTACGCCGAGGCGCCTGAGCTCCCAGCCGGCCTCGGCCGAGGCGCCGCGGCCGAACTTCACCGGCGTGGCCTCCATCGTGAAGATCGTCTCGTGGTTGGGCGCCATGGCTAGCGAACGTCGGATTCGAGCAGCCCCGCTGCCACCAGCCGCCTGCGCAACTCCGCCGGCGACTCGAACTCGATCGCCTGTATACCCACGGCGCGGGCCGCGGCGACGTTCTTGGGCGAGTCGTCGATGAACAGCGTGCTCGCGGCGTTCAGGCCGTAGCGGTCCAGCAGCAGCTCGAAGACGCGCCGATCGGGCTTGGCCACGCCCTCGAAGCCGGACACGACGGTGCCCTCGAACCAGCTCAGGAACGGGTAGCGATCACGGCGGCCCGGATAGGTCCACGTTTCCATGTTGGTCAGCGCGTAGACCGGCACTGCGGCGTCCTTGAGCTCCCGCAGGATCTCGACCGATTCGTCGATCGGCCCACCGACCATCTCCTCGCTGCGCTCGGTCCAGGCCCGGATGTGCTCCGCGTACTCGGGGTGCGCGGCGAGCAGCGGCGGGGACGTCTCCTCGGGCGGGACCCCGAGATCGTGGGCGTGGTGCCACTCCATCGTGCACACCTCGGCCAGGAACCGGTCCATCTCGGCCTCGTCGGCGAACAGCTTGCGGTAGAGGAGCCGCGGATCCCAATCGAGCAGCACGCCGCCGAGGTCGAATACGACCGCGCGGGGTCGGCCGTTCGAGGTAGGGGCGGCCATGCCGCTAGTTTCGCATCGGTCAGCGGGCCTTGCCCTCGTACGCATCGGCCAGCAGGTCTGCCAGCAGTCGGGCGTCGGCGTCGGGAAGTGTGACCCGCACCGCGGCCAGCCGCTTTCCCCACATGACCTCGGCACACACGTCCGGGTGGGCCTCCACGGCGGTGAGGATTCCCGGCTCGTCGAGCATCACGTTCATGTGCTCCGGATCCCACAAGGTGGCGAAGATGCGACCGGCCACGCGGAACGAGGGGCGGCCATGATGGTCCTGCTCGACGGTCTGGGGGAGGGATAGCGCCAGCCGGCGCGCCTCGTCGGTGCTCACCATGCGGGATCAGGCCGGCCGGAGTCGAAGCGCCGACCAGACGTCGTCCAAGGAAACCTGGCGCACCGGCCGGACGCCCTGGGCCTTCACCAGCTCGGCCAGCACGTCGCGGTTGAGGTCGGTGCCGAGCTGGCCGGCCTTCGGGTAGGCCACCCAGGTCAGCGCGTCGCGCTTGGCCGCTCCGACGAAGCGGTCGGTCAGCCGATCGAGGTCGGCGCGGCCGGTGGCGAACACGATCACGGCATCGGCGTGGTCGGAGTCATCCCCTACGGGATGGCCGGCGCCGAGGTCGAGCGACGCGCCATCGGGCTGGTTGACCACCGCCACCGACTGCCCTGGCCCCAGCTGGAGCTTGCCGGCCAGACCCACGGCGTTCCTCAGCGTCCCGTCAGGCGCCGCACAATTGCGCCGAAGTTGATGCCCCAGCCCCACCCGTAGTTCTTGGACGTGAAGATCCGCCGGTCGGAGGGATCCCAGAGCCCGCTCCCGAGCTCGCGGCGGGATGGGCGGCTCCAGTTGTACGGAATGCCAAGAAAGCGTCCCTGCGGCTTTCGGGCCACGGCGAAATCGTAACCGCCCGCCGGTGGCCGCCGGGTTATTCTCGGGCTCATGCACTTCACCGAGCTCACGCCGCCCGAGCAGCGGGTGCTCGGATGCTTGATCGAAAAGCGCTGGACGACGCCCGAGCAGTACCCGCTGTCGCTCAACGGGCTGCGCCTGGCCTGCAACCAGTCGACCAACCGTGACCCGGTCACGAGCTACGACGAGACGACGGTGCGGGAGGCCGCACAGCGGCTGAGCCTGTACGGGCTGGCCCGGCTGGCCAGCGGTCATGGCAGCCGGGCGACCAAGTACCGGCACCTGGCGGAGGAGGCTCTCGGCCTGGGGCGCGAGGAGCTCGCCGTGCTGGCCGTACTTCTGCTGCGCGGTCCGCAGACGCCCGGGGAGCTGAAGGCCCGGACCGAGCGGATGGCGCCGATGACTTCGCTGGACGATGTCGAGCGCGTGCTCGGGACGTTGACCGAGCGAGAGTACGTTCGGCGCATCGGTCGCCGACCGGGGCAGAAGGAGGACCGCTTCGAACAACTCCTCGGAGGCGGCGCTGCTCGCGACGGCGGCGCGCCGCCGGCGCTTGCTGAGATCGCGGCGCCTTCTCACGCACCCCCACCGGCACCCGCCCAGCCACCGTCGGCGAGCGACAACGGAGGCTTGGCGGACCGGGTGGCGGCGCTCGAGGCCGAGGTGGCCACGCTCCGCTCCGAGCTCGAGGAGCTGCGCGAGCTCTACGGGTAGAGGAGCCCGCTCTCGCGCCGCACCACGAACTGCTCGCGGTGCTTCAGAAAGTCGGCGACGATCGCCGCGAACGCCTCGGGGCGGTCGTCGTAGATGGCATGCGCGGCGTCGTACACGATCACGAACTGGCAGTTGGGCAGGATCTCGCGGTAGTGGCGGCCCAGCTCGGGTGGAGTCAGGCGGTCCTCCGTGCCGAACAGCACCAGCGTGGGCACCTGGAGCTCGCGCATCGCGGTCTCGAGCTCGGCGTCGCGGGGCGGCCCGATCAGCCGCTCGACCAGCTCCCGCTGTTTGGCTTCGACCTCGGGCGTCAGCGGCGTGGTGTCGAGGCGCCGCTCGGGATGGACATGCAACAGCCCGAGGATCTCGGGGCCGCGCGGGAGCGGTGCCGAGCCCTGCCTGATCGCCGCCGGCGCCGCGAGCACCAGCGCCTCCAGCCGCTCCGGGGTCTGTACGGCGAGCGAGAGGGCCAGCTTGCCGCCGAACGAGATCCCCCACAGCGAGAGCCGCTCGAGGTTCAGGGCGCTGATCGCGGCCTCCATGGTTGCCGCGAGCTCCATCATCGACTGCGACCGCTGGTCGACCGGCGAGCGGCCGAACCCTGGCGCCTCGAACGCGATCACCCGGTGGCGCTCGGCGAGCAGCTCGTGCCCGCGCGAGAGACGCAGTCCGCCGGCGCCGTGGAAGCAGACCAGCGGCGGCCCGTCCCCGGCCTCCATGTAGCGGATCTCGAACCCATCGACCTCGACGAAGCGCTCGGTGAACATCTCGACCTAGAGCTCCCGCATCCGAGGCAGCACCTGGGTGCCGAACCGCTCGAGGCTTCTGCGGACGAGACCTGGGCTGGGAGCGACGAAGGCCAGCTCGAGGATCCCGACCCCGAGCTCGCGGCCGATCCGCGCCGCCTGGTCGAGCACCGTGTCGGGCGAGCCGATCATCAGCTGGGCGGTCTCGATGCGCTCGTCGACGTCCCCGCCGGCGTGCAGCCGGGAGCGCTGGCGCTGGGCGTCGCGCCCGTAGTAGCCGGCACCCGCGGCCGCGTCGTCAACCGCTCGGTTGGCCGAGCTCAACCGCAGCCCGCCGGCGTGCCCCTGGGCCGCGGCGAGCGGCGCCCACTCCTCGCGAGCCTGGGCGTCGGTCTCGCCGACGTGCACGGCGATCCGGTAGAGCAGCTGATCACCGTTTGGTTCCCAGCCGTGCGCATTGGCGGCTTCCCGATACACCCGCACGGACTCCCGGGCGCGGTCGAGCGTGGTCACGGCGAGACCGCCGCTGATCCGGCGTGCTGCGGCGAGCTCGGCCGCCTCCGGGCTCGAGATCGACATGAAGATCGGAGGATGAGGCGTCTGCACCGGCCGGGGCCAGATCGAAATCGTGCGGTATTCGTAGTAGCGCCCGAGCCAGCCGAACGGCTGCGGTTCGGTCCAGGCGCGCACGATCAGATCGAGCGCCTCGGCGAAGCGCTCGCGTGACTCGGCCGGGTTGACGCCGTAGGTCACGTACTCGTTCGAGGTGCCTCGGAGCATGCCGGCGACGAGCCGGCCACCGCTCAGCGTGTCGAGCATTGCGAACTCCTCGGCGACCCGAACCGGATTCTGGATCGGGATGTTCGAGCCCAGCAGTGCGATCCTCGCGCGCTTGACCCGCTGGGCCACGGCGGCAGCCATGACCATCGGGTTCGGGGTCAATGACATCGGCGAGTAGTGGTGCTCGGCCACCGTCACCCAGTCGAAGCTGAGCTGGTCAGCGAGCTCGAACTGCTCGAGCGCGCGCTCCATCGAGGATTGCGCCGTCGCGGCGGAGTAATCCGCGCCGGGGGCAGGCCAGCCGCCCTGAGGAGGACGAGGCTGATACGGGACGATCGAAAAGAGAGCTGCCTTCACCTGGCGATTATTGACTAAACCTGCTCATAGCACTGTGCGGGGCTATAAGAAAGTGCATACAGGTCCTCAAGTTATGTACCAGCGCGGCCGACAACAGGGCTGACCTCGATGGACCTGACGTACATCCGCGTTGGGTCACCTTTAACCAAAGAAAGGGACCGAATGAAGCTTGGCAAGAAGCTGGGCGCGGGCATTGCCGCGTTCGGCAGCCTGCTGCTGATCGCAGCGCCGGCTGGAGCGACCACGGCCTCGGCCACTCTCACCGCCGGTTCGCTGGGATTTGCCAGCACGCCGGGTAACGTAACGTTTCCGTCGGTGGCGTTGAACGGGCAGAAC
The DNA here is from genome assembly GCA_963834675.1 of uncultured Solirubrobacterales bacterium. Classification (GTDB taxonomy): domain Bacteria; phylum Actinomycetota; class Thermoleophilia; order Solirubrobacterales; family Solirubrobacteraceae; genus Palsa-465. The sequence goes on along the minus strand of CAWICS010000001.1, from coordinate 247,950 downwards.
AAAAACGTTCAGGCGACGCAGCCGCTCGATATCGCGGACGCCACCGGCTCGGGCGCCGGTTGGAACATCACTGCGACCTCGACGCTGTTCACCTCGGGAAGCAACGCGCTTCCGAACGGCGTCTTCATGAGCCCGCCGTCCACTCCGACGTGCGACAGCAACGTAACCTGCACACCGGCCGGGGTATCCACGGTTGCCTACCCCTACTTCATGCCGGCCGGCACGACGGCTCCGACCGCGACCAAGATGTTCAACGCGCCCGCCGGTACCGGGATGGGTGATCAGACCCTGACTCCGACCTGGAACCTATTTGTCCCAGGCAACGCCTACGCGGGTAACTATCAGTCCACGTGGACCCTCTCGCTCGTCAGCGGACCGTAACGCGCGTGAGGCTCAGGACGATCTTGCTGCTGGCCACCGCATGCGCGGTGGCCTTCGGCGTCCTCGTGCCGGCCGCGAGCGCCGCCACCATCGGCGGCTTCGGTGCCCGGCCCGCGCACTATGACGCGTCCAACCCGGCCACCCGCGCTTACTTCATCCGCACGGTGGCGCGAGGCGGTTCGTTCACCGATCAGGTGATCGTGTCCAACACCGAGGGCAAGCCGGTCATCCTGCGGATGTATCCGGTTGACGGGTTGACCGGTGCCACGTCGGGGGTGGTCTACGGCAATCGGCAGGATCAGCTCCACGGCGCCGGGCAATGGGTTACGCCGGCGCGGACCGAGGTGACCGTACCGCCGCGCTCCGAGATCACGGTCGGCTTCCGGGTGAAGCTGCCGAAGGGCGTGGGCGCGGGGCAGCACCTCGCAGGGCTCGCGCTGCAGGACATCCACTCCGGCAAGTCCGCCGGTCGCTTCTCGGTCACCGAGGTGCTGCGAACCGTCGTGGGCATCGAGGTCGTGGTGCCGGGCGCCAGCCGGTCGCGACTCAGCCTCCAAAGCTTCTCGATCGCGCCGATCAAGGGCACCACATATCCGTCGGTGGTGGTCGGCCTGACCAACGCCGGCACCAATCTGTGCAAGCCGGCGCTGTCGGTTTCGCTGAATGGACCGGGTGGCATGCAGCGCGCCACCCGCCAGCTCGACACCGTGCTGCCCGGCGATTCGATTCCCTATCCGTTCGTGTGGCCGCACTCGCTCGCGGCCGGCAGCTACACCGCCAGCATCACGGCGACGGGTTGCGGGCCGCGGGCGACCTTGCACGGAAGCGCGTCGCTGGGCGCAAAGCTCGTCCGAAGCACGGTGCCGCCCGCAGACGTGCGCCCGTCGAGCGGTGGCAGCACCGTGCCGTGGTGGCCGATCGCCCTTGTAGGGTTCGGCGGCATCGTCGTGGGGGCCCTGTTCGGCCGTCGCCGGCGCGCCCCGCATACGGAGTAGAGAGGACGACACACAGGTGAGGGGACGCCGGTGCGCCCGAACCATTGCCTTGCTGGTGGCGCTCGCAGCCGGCGTGCTGGCCTTCTTGGGTCTGGCCAGCGCGCCGGCCGCGCGAGCGGCCGGCTGGTCGGCGGAGACCTCGCCGACGACGAGTCCGCTGCTCGGGGTCTCGTGCCCCGATGCGGGCGACTGCTGGGCGGTCGGCGGCGGCGCCGGTGTCGGGAAGATCATCCACACCTCGAACGCCACGGCGGGTAGCCCGACCTGGTCGGCTCAGACGCCGCCGGCCGGCGCCTTCTCGCAGTACAACGACGTGGATTGCGTCAACGCCAACGACTGCTGGGCGGTCGGCAGCGTGTACAACCTGGCGCCGCTGATCGCGGCGAGCACCAACGGCGGCTCCACCTGGACCGCGCAGGCGCCGCCGGGGCCGGTCAGCGTGGCGCTACAGGGCGTTACGTGCTCGAGCGCCTCGAACTGCATCGCCGTCGGGGGTGTACTCGGAACGTTCCCGACGATCATCTCGACCACGAACGCCGGCTCGACCTGGACGTCGCAGACCGCGCCGAGCCCGACGCATACCAAACTGAATGACGTGACCTGCCCGACCACGGCCGCGTGCTTTGCGGTTGGCGGGAACGGCGCCACGGCCACGATCATCGCGACCACGAACGGCGGCGCCACTTGGACCGCGCAGACGCCGCCGGCCGGCGCCGACGTCGCGCTGAACGCGATCGACTGCCCGAGCGCCACGACCTGCTTCGCGGTCGGGAACGCGCTCAGCCACAGCGCGGAGATCCTCACCACGAGCACCGGTGGTGCGACCTGGTCGCTCCAGGGCGATGGCACCGGACAGCCGCTGAACGACGTGTCCTGCCCGGACAGCACCGACTGCTGGGCGGTGGGTCCGTCGGGGACGATCGTGGCCACGACGGACGGGAGCAACTGGAACACGCAGTCTTCCGGGAGTAGCAGTCAACTGGTTGGGGTCGACGTGGTCAGCAAGGCCACGGGCAAGGCGGTCGGCGTGTCGGGCACGATCCTCGGCTACACGGGCTGCGCCGCGGGTGGGCTCAGCTTCACGCCGCCGGCCACCCTGTCCTGGCCGAGCACCGTGCTCAACGGACGCGACCGGTCGATCACCACGCCGGTCACCCTCTCACCCAACGACCAGTCGGGCTCCGGCGCCGGGTGGAACCTGACCGCTACCTCGACAACCTTCACCTCGGGCGGCCGCACGCTGCCGACCACCGCGTCTCAGATCACCGCCGCAAACGTCTCGTCGGTGGCGGGCACCTGCTCGCTGCCGGTCAACCAGATCGACTATCCGGTGACGGTTCCGGCCTCGACCGCGGCGCCCGCCGCGGTCAAGGTGTTCGACGCCGCCACCGGCACCGGGGCGGGTCCGGCCAACGTCGTCCTGACCGCCAATCTGAACGTCCCGGCCAACGCCAGGGTCGGCACCTACACGTCGACCTGGACGCTCACTCTCGCCAGCGGACCCTGAACCGCGGTCCTCCGAGAGACCGTGTAGCGTCTTCACGATGACCGAGCTACAGGAGGCGCGCGGCGCGCTCGACCGTGTACTCGAGCTGACGGTCCTGGTCAGTGACGACATGGCCCGGGACCTGGCCCGCCGCGGCCTCACCGGGTCGCGGGCGCATCTGGTCTGGGAACTGCACAGGCTGGGTCCGTCGACGCAGCAGACGCTGGCCGGCGCGCTCGGGGTGACGCCGCGAGCGATCACCGGCCTGGTCGACGCGCTCGCGGAGGGGGGTTTCGTCACCCGGGAGCGGCATCCCCGCGACCGCCGGGCGACGCTGGTCACGTTCACCAAGCAGGGCAAACGGGCGGCCGAGGCGCTCGAGCGTGACCACATCGAGCTCGCGTCCCGGCTCTTCGGCGGCATGTCGGCCGCCACCTTCCGCGGGTTCACGCGCGGGCTCGACGCCGTAGTTGCGCGCCTCCGTGAGCTTATTGCCTAGCTACATAGTGTAGTATATTCACGATATGTCAGCCGACTCGAACATCGAGCTCGTACGCGACGGCTTCGCCGCGCTGAACGACGGCGACCTAGATGCGTGCATCGAGCGTGCCCGGCCGGACCTGCTCATCAACCTGGCCGAGCTACCCGAACCACTGCACGGACGCGAGACGTGGCGTGAGGGCGCGGCCATGTTCAGACGTGCTTTCCCGGACCTCCGCGCCGAGATCGAGGACATCTTCGGGGCAGGCGACCGCGTCGCCGTGCGGCTGAGGATGCGGAGCACCCACCAGGGCGACTACCTCGGCATTCCTGCCACGGGCCGAGCGGTCTCCTACGTCAGCCACGAGTTCTACCGAGTCGAGAACGGGCTGATCGCGGAGGAATGGATCTGCTCCGATACGGCTAGCCTGTTTCGGCAAATCAGCTGAGACGCGGTTCGCGGCTCGCCGGCACGGGAAGGCGGGTCTCGTTTCCCGGAGGTAGGAGGTCGTGATGGGTCGGGTCCCCGCAGTACTGGCCCTCGGCGCCGCGCTCGCGCTGGCGGTGGCCCCGGCCGCGCAGGCCGCGCCCCCCACCGGCGCCGGCGCGTTCGTCCTCACCGCGACCACTCCCAGCGGAGCCTATGCGCCCACCTTCACCGGGAACGGCATGCTCGGCGTGCGCGTGCCGAGCGCCAAGAACCTCCCGGAGCTCGAGGAGCTGACAGCCTCCGCGTAGCGGGGGCTACGGGATGCCGATCTCGGAGTTGTCGCCGACCATGAAGCGGAAGGCCCGGGGCTGGCGGATGTCGCGGCCGACCTTGACGTTGCGCCCGAGCAGCGAGGATTCCATCCGGCCGTCCAGGTCGCGGACGGCCGACCGGGCGAGCAGGATCGAGTGCTCGACCTCGGCGCGCGAGATCTCGCACTCCTCGCCGATCGCCGTGTAGGGACCGATGTAGCAGTCGGTCAGGCGCGCCTCGGCGCCGATGATGGTTGGGCCGCGCACGGTGCAGCGCTCGAGCCGGGCGCCGGCCTCGATGACCACCCGCCCGTCGACCTGCGAGTCGATCAGCTCTCCGTCGAGCCGGGTCTGGATGGTGTCGAGCACGAGTCGGTTGGCCTCGAGCAAGTCGTCCAGGCGTCCGGTGTCCTTCCACCAGCCCTTGACGATGTGCGGCTCCACCCGCTTGCCCTGGTCGACCAGGTGCTGGATGGCGTCGGTGATCTCGAGCTCGCCCCGCGCCGAGGGCTCGATCGCCTTGGCCGCCGTGTGCACGGTCGCGGTGAACATGTAGACGCCGACGAGGGCAAGGTTCGTGCGCGGCTCGCGGGGCTTCTCGACCAGCCGGACCACCTGGCCGTCGGACAGCTCGGCCACGCCGTAGGACTCGGGATCAGGTACCGGGGTGAGCAGGATCAGCGCGTCGGGCTGGTGATCGCGGAACGACGCGACCAGGTCCTCGATCCCGCCCTGGAGCAGGTTGTCGCCCAGGTACATGACGAACGGGGAGTCGCCCAGGTACGGCTCGGCGGTGAGCACCGCGTGGGCGAGGCCGGCCGGCTCGTCCTGGAGGATGTAGGTCAGCTCGACCCCGAAGCTCGAGCCGTCCCCGGCGGCGCGGCGAATCTCCTCGCCGGTCTCGGGCGCGATGATGATCCCGACCTGTTCGATGCCGGCCGCGGCCATCGCCTCGATCGCGTAGAAGAGCACAGGCTTGTTCGCGACCGGCACCAGCTGCTTGGCGCTGGTGTGGGTGATCGGGCGCAGGCGGGTGCCCTTGCCGCCGGACAGGATCAAGCCCTTCAGGGGCTGCACGGCGATGCAGCGTACCGGTCAGCTGGCGCTGACGGCGGCGATGGCGGCGCGAATCGCCTCGGCCGCGTGGCGGACCGCCGCCCGCGCGTCCTCGGGCTCGAGCACGACCGCGTCGCCCGCTTCCTTGAGCACGTCGCGGACCAGGTAGCGCATCGAGGCGAACCCGCGCTCGACGATCACCGCTCCGTCCTGAAGCTCGCCGGTGACCGTGCGCTCCTCCCGCGCCCAGCGGGCCCGCTCGGGCGAGATCCAGACGCGTGCCCGGCGCGAGGCGGGCACCTCGCCGGTGCGCGGCCAGCCGTCCACGTCGGCGGCGGGATCGACGTCGGAGCGCGGCTCGAACCGCTCATCGTTGACCGAGGCCGATTTGAAGCGATCGAGCCGGAAGTGGCGGACGTCTTCGCGGGAGGGATCGAACGTGGCGACGTACCAGCCCTCGCGGCCGTTGATCAATGCGTAGGGCTCGACGGTCCGGGTGGAGAACTCGTCCTCGTTCTCCTTGTAGTACTCGAAGGAGAGCAGTCGCCGCTGGGCGATCGCGCTCGAGACGACCGCCGCGATCTCGGCGTCATCGCCTCCCGGGGCGGCGATCTGAAGGCCCTCGTGCACCGGATCCTCGCCCAGCGCGGCGACCACCTTCTCGCGCACCGAGGTGAGCGAGCCCTCGGGAATGTGCTCGCCGATCAGGTCGATCGCGGCCACCAGCGCCTTGGCCTCGACCGGCAGCAGGCGGGCCGGCCGGGCGAACGAGTCGCCGTACGGCTCGGGCTCGACCTCGATCGTGCCATCGGCGCCGAGCTCGGCGTACAGCACGTAGGTGCCGGCGCCGAAGTTGACCAGGTTGAGCACGGAGATGTCCTCGCGGAGCTCCTGCTCTGAGACCTTGAGTCGCTGCTCGAGGTCACGGGCGTCAACGGTGTCCCCGGCGCGGCCGGCGTCGATCAGGATGCTGGCCAGGGTGACCAGGCGGGCGAAGCGCTCGGGCCGGATGGCCCCTTCGGGGTGATGGCCGTTGCCGGACTCGGCGCCCGCGCCGCTGCCGTCCGAGTCGGCGCTGCCCACGCCGGACGCCTCCGGGGCTAGCACCGGCTCGCCGCTGTGGCGCTCGACCAGGAGGTCGATCCGCTCGCGCAGCTCCTCGGCCAGCTCGGGCGGTCCGATGATCCGCGCGTGCTCGCCGAGCCCGAGCACCCAGGCGATCAGCTGACGGGCGTTCGAGTAGGGCGTGGCGAAGATCAGATCGCCGTCGTCCTCGCCGGGGCGCACCTCGCCGTAGCGGCCGAAGTGGCGCTCGATCTGCCAGGCGATGCGGCGCCCGATCCAAACCTCCGCCGTCCCCAGGGGGTCGCCGAACTGCCAGTCGATCCGGTTGGCGTAAGCGCGCGGGTCGAAGTTGGCCGGCCGCTGGAAGTCGTGCTCGGCCTTGGTCGCGTATCCGACCTTGCCCTGGATCCGCGACAGCCGGAATACCCGGATCGCCTTGCGCTCGTGCGAATGCCCGACCAGATAGAACTGGCCTCCCTGGAACAGCAGCTGGTAGGGGTCGATCCGGCGTGGGCCGAACTCGCCGCGCTCCATCGTGAAGTAGTCGAACACGATCGTCTTGCGGCGGAAGATCGCCGTCTCGATCTTGGCCAGCCGCTGACTCAGATCGTGTCCGCCCGCCGAGCCCGTGATCCCGAGCGCCACCGTGTGCTGCTCGGGCGATGACAGCGGGCTGGGCCGGCCCCAGGAGATCTGCTGGAGGGCCAGGCGCAGGGGCTCGGCGTAGGCGAACTCCCCGTCGAGGAGATGCAGCGCCGTGTGGAGCGCGGCCAGCTCCTGGTCGGCGAACTCGATCGGCGGCAGGTGGAAGTTCTCCGGGGCCAGCGAGTAGGTCTCCTGCTCGACCAGACCGTCGACCGGCTTCTCGACCGACAGGAAGATTCGCAGCGCCTCGAGCTCGGAGCGATCGGCGTAGAAGCGCCGGGCGAACGCGTCCTCGTTCATCGCGCTGTAGCCCTCGACGTCGCGCCGGATCTCCTGAGCGGTGACCGGACGCCGTTCCGCCATGAGATAGGAGATCAGCGACAGCTGACGGATCAGCTTCTCGGTGTCCTTAGCCATGCCCGCCCCAACTCTAGTTGGGCCGCCCGAACGGCGGCCCCGGCGGCCGGGACTGGAACGCTATTTGCGGTCTTTTGCCGCTGGGTCGTAGCGCGGCGTTGACCGTCTGAATCAGGCCGCTTCGCGGGCGACGTCGGCCGGCGAGGCGAAGTACGCCCCGCCTCCGAGCGCCTTGTCGTAGGCCGACCACTGCTGGCCGGCCCGCAGCTCCTTCTCCAGCCGGTCGAAGCTGCCCAGGCGCCCGCCCAGGTTGTCGATCATGTGGACGAGGGTCGCCTCGCGGGTGCACGGCACGACCGGGCTGCCGTGGGCGAGCGATCCGTGGTGGCTCAGGATGATGTGAAGCACGGCCTGGGCGAGCTGGGGTGGGAAGCCGTCCAGCCGCTCGATCGTGCGCCGGACGCGGTAGTAGCCGAGCGGGATCTCCCCGTGCAGCCGGCCGTCGTCGGACATCGAAATCGAGCCGGCCTGAAGCTCGTACGCGTCGAGCTTGCCGATGTCGTGGAGCAGCGCCCCGGTCACCGCGATGTCGCGGTCGATGCCCGGGAAGGTGGCCGAGATCGCCCCGACCGCCTGGGCCACGGTCAGCGAGTGCTCGAGCAGCCCGTGACGGTAGGCCTGGTGATAGCGCTTGGCCGCCGGCGCGTCCCGGTACCCGGGCCAGGCGTCGGCCAGCACCGCGTTCAGCAAAAGCCGGAGCTGCGGGTTCTGAATCGTGCCGAGCAGCTCGCGCAGATCACGCTCCATCTGGTCGATGTCGCGCGCGGGCCCGTCGTGGAGGTCCTCGTGGTTGTACTCGCCGTCGCGCGCCTCGCGGACCGACTGCACCGTGATCTCGGCGCCGCACACGGTGCCGGTGACTAACACGACCGCGCCCGGACGGCAGAGCTCCTCGTCGTGATGGCCGGTCACGGCCGGAATGCTTCCGCTCCGATCGCCGAGGACAAGCTTCAGGCAGTCGCCATGGCGCTCGGCCCCGCGGACCAGCAGGGCCTGGCACACCTCGGTCCCTTCGGAAAGTTCCCGAACGCGCATCGTGGTCGAAGATAAAGTGGCCCGCGGACAGCAATATGCGGCAAAGTGCGATCGTCACCGGCGGGACGGGCGGGCTGGGATCCGCGGTCGTCACGCGGCTGCTCGACGACGGCTGGCGGGTGGCGGTGCCCTGGGTGGTCGAGCGCGAGCTCGAGCGGATGCCCGACCGTGAGGGGCTCGAGCTGGTCCAGGCCGACCTGTTCGACCCCGATGCGGTGTCCGCGGTGGTGTCGCTCGCGGCCGGGGCCTCGGAGGCGCCGTTGCGGGGCGTGGTCAACCTGGTCGGCGGGTTCGCAATGGGCGCACGCGTGCACGAGACCCCGATCGAGGAGTTCGAGAAGCAGTTCCGGCTCAACCTGCGCCCGACCTATCTGATCGTCGCGGCGGCGGTCCCGCATCTACTCGAGGCCGGCGGGGGCTCGATCGTCTGCGTGGGCACCCGCGCGGCGGTTCAGCCGTTCAGCGGCGCCGCCGGCTACATCTCCTCCAAGGCCGCGGTGATCGCCTTTGCGCAGGCGCTGGCGGCCGAGTACAAGAACGACGGGATCCGGTGCAACGCGATCATGCCCAGCGTGATCGACACGCCGGCCAATCGCGCATCGATGCCCAAGGCCGACTTCGAAAAGTGGGTCAAGCCGGCCGAGATCGCCGGCGTGATCGCCCACCTGCTTTCAGACGCGTCGCGGCCCACCAGCGGGGCTGCGATCCCGGTCTACGGTCGGGCATAGCGGCCCCCCGGCGCGCCCCGGAGACCGGCTGAAAGTCTCGTTGCACGTGAAGGAGTCGCGCGTGCGGCTTGGTAGCTTCGCCGCTTGCTCCGAGTGGGACGGGCCCTTCTCATCTGCGTTCTGTTGGCGTGCGCGGCGGTGCTGTACGGCGCCGGCACGAGCGTGGGCAACCTGGCGGGACGCTACTCGGCCGGACAGCAGCGAGCCAAGTCGCTGCAGCAGTCGATCCACAACGACAACCAGCGGATCGCGGTCTACGAGGGTCAGATCGGGAACCTCGAGGCACGTCTCAGGGTGATCCAGCGGAGCGTCACGGCTCAGGAACTGCTGCTGGGTCAGGTGACCGAGGCCCTCGGGGCCGCTCAGGATCAACTGAAAACCCTCGAAGCCCGCTACGCGTCGGGCCGGCGCATGCTGGCCGCACAACTCGTGGCCGACTACGAATCTCCGCAGCCCACGCTGGTGGATGTCGTGATGAACGCGCAGGGCTGGGACGACCTGATCAACCAGGTGACTCGCATCAAGTCGATCGCGAGGGCGAACGCGAGCACGATCCACACGATCAACACGACCCGGCTGGCGGTGGCCGCCCAGACCCGCCGGCTGGCTCGGATCCAGGTGCGGCGCAAGCGCGCGACCGCCGCGGTGCTGGTAGAGCAGGACGAGATCGCGCAGCTGAGGCTGACCATCGTCAACCGTGAACTAGCGGTATCGCGCGACAGGTCGCGCAAGACCGGCCAGCTGAGCACCCTGCGCGACCAGTTGGCGCGTGAGGCGGACAGGCTCCAGCAGCAGGCGGCGCGAGCGCAGGACGCCTCGTTTGCCACCGGCGGTTCGCCGGTCGGCGGCTGCGCGTACACGCCGTTCGTGGCGCACGGAGGCGAGTTCGGGTTCTTCCCGGCCCCGGGCACGAACTACACCGTCGGCCAGGAGCCGCTCATCGCCGCGCGCCTGGACCTGATGGGCCGGATCCTCCAGCTCCATCTGATCGGGGTCTCCGGCTACCGCTCGCCGCAGCACTCGGTCGAGGTCGGAGGGTTCGCCGACGACCCGCACACCCACGGCCTGGCGTCCGACACGCCGGGCGTGGAGGGCGTGCCCGAGGCGACGCTCGAGCGGTTTTGCCTCACGCGGCCATTCGGTGGCGCGCGCGAGGCGGACCACATTCAGGAGGCGTGAGGGCCGCCTCAGTCGTCGTCGAACTGGCCGGCGTACAACGCGAACACGGCTCCCTGGGGATCCTGGAGCACGGCGATCTGGCCGACGCCGATGTCCACGGGCGCCACCAGCGTGGTCGCGCCAAGCTCGCCGGCCTTGCTCGTGTCGGCGTTGATGTCGTCCGCACCGAGGTAAACCAGCCAGTAGCTCGGCTCGTTCTCCTGCGCCGGCCGTATGCCGCCGTTGCCATGACCCTGGTTCTGGATCACCAGGTAGGGCATCGCGGCCCCCTCCATCGGCTCGATCTGCCAGCCGAACAGCTCGCGGTAGAAATCGGCCGAGGCGTCGGGGTCGACGCTGGCGAGCTCGTTCCAGGTCAGCGCGCCGCGCGCGTTGACCAGCGAGGCGCCGATGTGACTCTTGGGCTCCCACAGCATCAGAAACGCGCCCTGAGGATCTTGCATGACCGCCATGCGCCCGGCGTCGAACACGTCGAAGGCCGGCGCGTGGACGGTGGCGCCGAGCTTTTGGGCACGGTCGGCGGCGTCGTCCGCGCTGTCCACCGTCACATACGAGTTCCACGTCGGCGGCGCGCCTGCGTCGCGCTGGGCCTCCATCTGCGGCGAGATCGCGCCGACGTCCTTGCCGTCGATCTGCATCATCGAGTAGACCATGTCCTCGCCGATCGGATTGTCGATCGCAGTCCAACCGAACAGCTGGCTGTAGAAGTGCTTGGCGGCGGGTTGGTCGGAGGTCGTCAGGTCGGTCCAGGAGAAGGTCCCTGGTGCGTATTTAGTTCGTTCACCCATGGTCCGCGACCCTATCCGCTGCCAGTCAGCGGCGTGTGAGGAAACTGCTAACGCGCGTCGAACGGCGCCAGCGCGTCCTCCATGCCGGCGCGGTCGAGGTCGGCTCCGAGCGCGCACACGAGTGCCACGCGCGCGGCGGCAGGCGAGAGGAATGGGACGCAGATCGCCCCGCTGCCACGCAAATCGCGCTCAGCCCCTTCGAAGCCATAGGTCGAGAACAGCATCGAGGAGCGATCGGGGCGGCAGGTGATGAGCACCGGCACGCGTTCGGCGGCGGCGCGCAGCTCGTGCAGGACCGGTTGGGAGAGGTGGCCGGCGCCAAGCGCGACCAGAACCACGCCGTCGTAGGTCTGGGCGGCATGGGCAAGGATCGCGCCGTCATCGCCGATGCCCGTGTTCACCGTGGCGACCCGGTGCTCGAGCCGGGTCACCGGCATCGGCGTGGGCCGGCGCGGAATGGCGTGCAGCCACACCCGGCCCTCGACGATTCGTCCCAGCGGCCCGGCGGTGGGCGAGCCGAAGGCCACCGGCCCGGTGCTGTCGACCTTGCGCACCGTCGTGGCGGCGTGTACTTCGCCGCCGAACGCGACCACCACTCCGAGGCTGGCCGAGGCCGAAGCCCGGGCCAGGATGATCGCGTCGAGCAGGTTGGCCGGACCGTCGGCGCCGGGCGCGCTGCCCGGCCGGTTGGCGCCGGTGATGACGATCGGGGCCTCGCCGCCGTAGGTCAGCGCGCACACCATCGCCACCTCCTCCATGGTGTCGGTGCCTGTGGTGAGCACCACGCCCTCCCCGCCGTCCGCGGCCTGCCCGGCCCGGCGGGCCAGGTCGAGCGCGTCGGGCAGGGTCAGGTACGTGCTCGGCAGCGAAAGCACGGTCTCGGCCGTAAGGTGGAAGCCGGCCACCTGCGGCAGCTGCTCGACGAGCTCCGAGGCGTCCAGGGCGGGCACGGCGCGCTCGCCGCGCATGGCGATCGTGCCGCCGGCGGCCAGTACGCGCACTGGCCGCGTGGTTTCCGGGGAGCTCACGCGCGCCATCATCGCGCATCGCTCTACCCTTGGACCGATGCGACTGGCAATCACCGGCGCAGCCGGGATGCTCGGCCAGGATCTCCTCGCCGCCGCGAAGGCCGCCGGGCATGAGGTGCTGGCCTTCCCACGGGCGGAACTCGACATCACCGACGACGCGGCCGTGGCCCGCGCGCTGCGCGACACGCGCCCGGACGTGGTGGTCAACTCGGCGGCGTGGACCGACGTCGACGGCGCCGAGCGCGACGAAGCGGGGGCGATGGCGGTGAACGGTGCCGGCGCCGGCAACGTCGCGCGGGCCGCGGCGGCGTGCGGGGCGTGGACGATTCACGTCTCGAGCGATTACGTGTTCGACGGGCGCAAGGACTCTCCGTACGTGGAATCCGATTCGGTCGGGCCGCTGTCCGCGTACGGCCGCTCGAAGCTGGCCGGCGAGCGCGCGGTGGCCGTGGAGGCTCCCGAGCGCCACACGACGGTCCGCTCCTCGTGGCTGTTCGGTCCCGCCGGTCCCTGCTTCCCGGCCACCATCCTGCGCGTGGCCAGCGAGCGCGACGAGCTCAACGTGGTCGACGACCAGATCGGCTGTCCGACGTTCACCGGCCACCTGGCCGAGGCGCTCGTGGATCTGGCCGGACGCGACGAGCGACCGCCGGGGATCTTGCACGTGGCGGGCGGTGGGAGCTGCTCGTGGTTCGAGTTCGCGCGTGAAATCGTGGCCGGGGCAGGCGTTACGTGTGAGGTGAAACCCTGCAGCACCGAAGAGTTTCCTCGGCCGGCGACGCGCCCGGCCAACAGCGTGCTGCGTTCAGAGCGCGGCGGCGAGGCGCCGCTCCTGCCCGAGTGGCGGGACGGGCTGGCGCGATATCTGGCGCTCACAGCGGCGGCGCGGGAGGTTAGGGCGGCATGAGACTTGTGGTATGCGGTGGGGCCGGCTTCATCGGCTCGAATTTCGTGCGTCTGCGCGTGCGCGAGCACGGCGACGAGATCACGGTCCTAGACAAGCTGACCTACGCGGGTCGGCTCGAGAACCTCCAGGACGTGGAGTCCGACATCCGGTTCGTCCAGGGCGCGATCGAGGATCCGGCGGCGGTGGCCGAAGCGATCGGCGATGCCGAGGCGATCGTCAACTTCGCCGCCGAGACGCATGTCGACCGGTCGATCGCGGACCCCGAAGGATTCATCGTGACCAACATGCAGGGCACTCACGTGCTGCTCGAGGCGGCGCGCCAGCGCGGCCTGCGCTACCTGCAGGTGTCGACCGACGAGGTGTACGGCTCGATCGAGACGGGGTCCTTTACCGAGGAGTCACCCCTCCAGCCGTCCAGCCCCTACAGCGCGACCAAGACCGGTGCGGATCTCCTGGTCTCGAGCTACTACCACACGTACGGGCTCGAGACGGTGATCTGCCGCGGCTCTAACAACTACGGCCCGCATCAGTATCCGGAGAAGCTGATCCCGCTGATGATCCTCAACGCGCTGGCCGGCGACTCGCTGCCGGTGTACGGGGACGGGCGCAACGTGCGCAACTGGCTGTTCGTGGAGGACTTCGGGCGAGGGATCGGCCACGCGCTGGCGCACGGCAAGCCCGGCGAGGTCTACAACTGCGGCGGGCCGGACGAGTGCGACAACCTGACCGTGGTCAATCGGATCATCGAACTGGCCGAAGCCGACCCGGAGTCGATCGAGTTCGTGACCGACCGGCCGGGGCACGACCGGCGCTACTCGCTCTCGAGCGAGAAGCTGCGATCGCTCGGATGGCGCGCCCAAGTGCGCTTCGACGAGGGGCTGGCTCGCACCGTCGCCTGGTATCGGGACAACGAGTGGTGGTGGGCCCCGATCCGCAGCGGGGAGTACCGCGAGTACTACGAGCGGCATTACGGGCGAGCGCTGAAGGCTTGACCGCGGCGGGCCTGCGCGAGCTGGAGCGCGAGGTCGTCGCCTGCCGGCGCTGCCCGCGCCTGGTCGAGTGGCGGGAAGAGGTCGCGCGCGTTCGCAGGGCGGCGTTTGCCTCCGAGGAATACTGGGGTCGACCGCTGCCGGGTTTTGGCGATCCGAACGCTCGAGTACTGATCCTGGGCCTGGCGCCCGCAGCGCACGGGGGCAACCGCACCGGCCGGATCTTCACCGGCGACCGCTCGGGTGACTGGCTGTTCGCATCGCTTCACCGCACCGGGTTCGCCAACCAGCCGACCTCGGTCGCGCGCGACGACGGGCTGCGGCTTACCGGCGCCTGGGTGTGCGCGGCGGTGCGCTGCGCGCCGCCGGCCAACCGCCCCCTTCCGGAGGAGCGCGACAACTGCCTGCCGTACCTGGTGCGCGAGCTGTCGCTGCTCTCGTCCGTGCGCGTGATCGTGGCGCTGGGGTCGTTCGGGTGGGACGCCGCGCTGCGCGGGCTGGCCGCGGTTGGTGAGCCGCGGGTGCGCCCGCGCCCCAAGTTCGGCCATGGGGCTCAGGCTGAGATCGGGCGCTTCACGCTGCTCGGCTGCTTTCACCCCAGCCAGCAGAACACGTTCACCGGGAAGCTGACCGAGCCGATGATCGACGCGGTTCTGACGCGGGCCCGGGAGCTCGCCCACTAGGAGACCTCCTCAGCATCAGGGTGGACGTCTGTCCGACGGACCGCCGTGTGAACTCGCGTATACGCCTGCGCCGCCGAGGAGAAACCTGTCGTGGCGACCGTACTCGACCAATCACTCCTGCCCGCAAGCACGGCCGACGCCGCGTCGCTCGCACGTGCCCAGGAGCTCGCGGCGCCCGCGAGCAATCTCGCGAACGCCTCGCGGCGCTACGGCGACCGATTCCCGCTCCTTCGGCGTCAGAAGCCGATCCGGTTGAGCGGCGCGCTGGTCCTGGCGCTGATGGCGCTGTACCTGCCGTGGTTGCTCACCCACCTGAACTTGTCCCTGCCGTGGCTCGCCTGGCCGTTCGTGGCCGCGAACGTGTTGTCGGCGCTGTGCGTGACGCTGTCGGTCGTCAACGGCTGGTCGACGCGGGTGACGCCCCGCCGCCCGCTCGTGGGGCCCGACGTCCCCGAGGTCGCGGTGATCATTCCGACCTGGGGCGAGCCGGTCCCGATGGTGCTGCGGACGGTGCTGAGCGTGATCGAGCAGGACTATCCCCGCGAGCGGATGCACGTGGTCGTCTCAGACGACGCACACAACCCCGAGCTGGCGGCAGCGCTCGCGGGCGTGGGCGTGATCTACCACGAGCCCCCGCCCAGGCACGCCCCCGGACGGGATGGCGCCGCCAAGGCCGGCAACCTCAACTCGGCGTTGGAGCTGGTGCTCACGCACTTTCCGGACATCGCCTGCATCGAGACGCGCGACGCCGACGACGAAGTCGGCAGCGAGCAGTTCCTGCGCCACGCCGTCGGCCAGCTCGAGTTCGATAAACGCCTGGCTTTCGTGCAGACCATCAAGGAGGCGCAGGTCTCCGCCGGGGACCCGTTCGTCAATCTGGACGGCCAGTTCTACCGCTGCCAGATGCTCTCCCGCAACCATGCCAACGCAGTGTTCCCGTGCGGCTCGGGATTGGTGTGGCGCCGGCGCGCACTCGAGCACATCGGCGGCTTTCCCACCTGGAACCTGGTGGAGGACCTCCAGTCGGGCGTGGAAGCCCTGCGCCGCGGGTGGCGCGGCTGCTATCTCACCATCGTCGGCGCGGTTGGCCAGCACAGCCCGGAGGACGTGGCCAACGTGTTCAAGCAGCGCGGAACCTGGGCGATCGATACCGTCCGGCTCTCGATCTGGGGACCGCGACGGGGTCTCAGCCTGCGCCAGCGACTCCACTTCTCGGAGACTCTGCTGTTCTATCTGCACTCGTTCACCGTGCTGGTGTACGTGCCGTGCACCGCGCTGGCCTGCCTGGGTGCGTTCGCGATCAAGGCTTCGGGTCTCTCCTGCCTACTGCACCTGATGCCCTACGCGCTCGCCGCCGAAGGCCGCCTGTTCATCCTTAACCAGCCGTTCGCCGACCGCCGGCGCCGTCAGCGCTCACCCCTGCGCGCCCTGTGGCGGCTGAAGCTGATGTGGCTCGGGCTGGCGCCCGTCTACATGCTGGCTTGCTCCAAGGCCATCGTGTGTGGCCCGAGCCGTAAGCCGATCTACAAGATCACTCGCAAGTCCACCGAGATCCGCTGGTACTGGCGGGAGACCTTCCCGCACGCCGTGCTTGCCGCGATCGTCCCAGTGGGGTTCCTCGTCGGCCTCGTCCTTGGCACGCTGCCTCCGGCGCTCATCCTGATCACCACCGGCTACTGGGGGCTAGTGAACGCCGCTGCGCTGGCGGGGTTCGTCATGCGCGGCTGGTTCGGTACTACACCGCTGGGGTGGCTACGCACGACGGAGCGCCGCGCGGCTCCGGCGCCGTCCTGACAACGCGGTCAGGAACGGACCGCGATCGCTCGGGCGCCGGGCTGTGGACCGCTACGCTCGCCTGAGTGGCCCTCGAGCAATTCAGTCCACGCACGCGCGAGTGGTTTGCCGGCGCGTTCACCGCACCCACTCCTGCGCAGGCCCAGGCCTGGCCGGCCATCGCCTCGGGCGAGCACGTCCTGATCTCGGCGCCGACCGGGTCGGGTAAGACGCTCGCCGCGTTCCTGTGGGCGATTGACAAGTTGGCCGGCCAGCCAGGCGAGACCGAGGGCGGAAGCGCGCGGCGCATCGGTCTGGTCTACGTGTCGCCGCTGAAGGCGCTCTCCTACGACATCGACCGCAACCTGCGAGTGCCCCTGCGCGGGATCGGCGCCGAGTTGAAGGTCGCGGTGCGCACCGGGGACACCCCCCAGCGCGAGCGCCAGGCCATGCTCCGCGAACCCCCCGACATCCTCATCACCACCCCCGAGTCGCTCTACCTGATGCTGACCGGCCGCGCCCAGGCGCTGTTCGAGGGCGCCCAGTCGTGCATCGTCGATGAGATCCATGCGGTGGCCTCGACCAAGCGAGGGGCCCACTTGGCGCTGACGCTGGAGCGGCTCACGAACGCGGCCGGAAATGACGTCCAGCGGATCGGGCTCTCGGCGACCCAGAAGCCGCTCGAGGAGATCGGGCGCTTCCTGGTCGGGCCCGGGCGCACGTGCCGGATCGTCGACACCGGCGTGCGCAAGGAGCTCGACCTGGAGATCAAGGTGCCGGTCGAATCGATGGTCGAGCCGGAGGCCACGCCCGCGCCCGACCTGGATCCGCTGGCCGGCGGAAGCGAGGCGACCCGGCGCTCGATCTGGCCGGCCATCTATCCCGAGCTGCTCGAGCTGATCAACGCGCACCGCTCGACGATCCTGTTCGTCAACAACCGCCGGGCGGCCGAGCGGCTGGCGCTACGCCTGAACGAGCTCTCCGAGCATGAGATCGCCCGGGCTCATCACGGCTCGCTGGCGCGCGAGGAGCGGATGGTGGTCGAGGAGATGCTCAAGGGGGGCGAGCTGCCCTGTCTGGTCGCGACCTCGAGCCTCGAGCTGGGCATCGACATGGGCGCGGTGGACCTGGTCATCCAAGTCGAGTCGCCCAAATCGGTGGCGCGCGGGCTGCAGCGGATCGGCCGGGCCGGCCACTCGGTCGGCGACGTCAGCCGGGGTCGGATCTTCCCCAAGTTCAGGGCCGACCTGCTCGAGTGCGCGGTGGTGGCCAGGCGGATGCGCGACGGCGAGATCGAGACCACGGTGGTGCCGCACAACGCGCTCGACGTGCTGGCCCAGCAGATCGTGGCCATCGCGGCGGCGGCGCCGGATGACCGCCCGGTGGCGGTCGACGAGCTGCACGCGCTGGTGACCCGCACGCATTCCTATGCCGAGCTCAGCCGCAAGCAGCTCGAGAACGTGCTCGACATGCTCGACGGCCGGTACCCGAGCTCGGAGTTCTCAGAGCTCCGGCCGCGGATCATCTGGGACCGGGTTCACGGGACGATCCGGGCCCGGCCCGGGGCGCGACAGCTCGCGGTGACCAACGCGGGCACGATCCCCGACCGGGGCCTTTACTCCGTCACTTTGCCCGACGGACGCCGGGTGGGCGAGCTCGACGAGGAGATGGTCTACGAGGCGCGTCCCGGCCAGACGTTCCTGCTCGGAGCGAGTACCTGGCGGATCGAGGAGATCGGGCGCGACCGGGTGATCGTCACCCCCGCGCCCGGGCTACCCGGCGCGGTGCCGTTCTGGAAGGGCGACGGAGTCGGGCGACCCAAGGAGCTCGGGGAGGCGATCGGGGCGTTCTCGCGCTGGGCGGTCGAGCAACCCGCCGAGGTCCTCGAGCGCCAGTACGACCTCGACTCGCTCGCCGCGACGAACCTGCTCGAGTTCCTCCGTGAGCAGCAGTCCGCGACCCGGGTGATCCCGTCCGATCGGGCGATCGTGGTCGAGCGCTTCCGCGACGAGATCGGGGACTGGCGGCTGTGCGTCCTGTCACCGTTCGGAGGCCGCGTCCATGCGGCGTGGGGACTCGCCCTGAGCGCTCGGATTCGCGACCAGCTCGGGCTCGAGTCGGACGCGATCTGGTCAGACGACGGGATCATCGTCCACCTTCCCGACGCCGAGGAGCCGCCAGGTGCGGACCTGGTGATGCTCGAGCCGGACGAGATCGAGGACCAGGTGGTCGCCGAGCTGTCGGCGAGTGCCCTGTTCGGCGCGCGCTTCCGCGAGAACGCCGCCCGAGCGCTCCTGATCCCGCGCGCCCGGCCGGGTAAGCGCACGCCGCTCTGGCAGCAGCGGCTCAAGGCCCAGTCGCTGCTCGAGGTGGCCAAGAAGTACGGCGAGTTCCCGGTGATCCTCGAGACCTACCGGGAGTGCCTGCGCGATGTGCTCGACGTCCCCGGCTTGGTCGAGTTGCTGACCGCGCTTCACCGCCGCGAGATCTCGCTGGTCGAGGTGGAGACGCCGACCGCGTCTCCCTTTGCGTCGAGTCTGCTGTTCGACTACGTGGCCACCTACATGTACGAGGGGGACACGCCGAACGCCGAGCGCCGGGCGGCGGCGCTGTCGCTCGACCGAGAGCTGCTGCGTGAGCTGCTCGGGCAGGAGGAGCTGCGCGATTTGATCGACCCGGGCGCGCTGGCCCAGGTCGAGGACGATCTGCAGTTCCTGTCGGAGATGCGGCGGGCCACCAGCCGCGACGGGCTGCACGACGTGCTCCGAGGCGTTGGTGATCTGACCACGTCCGAGGCGGCGCTGCGGGTAGTCCAAGGCCTGGACGCGGCGCGGATGCTCGAGGAGCTCGTGCGCGAGCGCCGCGCGATCAAGGTCCGCCTGACCGGCGAGGAGCGCTGGATCGACGCGGCGGACGCCGGGCTCTACCGCGACGCCCTCGGTGCCGCGCCGCCCGGGGGGCTGCCCGCGGCGTTCCTGGAGGACGTGCCGGATGCTTTGACGCGCCTGGTTCGCCGGTACGCGGCGACACACGGACCGTTCACCGCTGACGATCTGCGGGCGCGGTACGGCGTCGACTGCGGCGCCGTGCTGGCGTCGTTCGAGCGCAGCGGCGAGCTGGTCCGGGGCGAGCTCCGCCCGGGCGGGACCGAGCGCGAGTGGTGCGACCCCGAGGTGCTGCGGAGGTTGCGCCGGGCCTCGCTGGCCGTGCTGCGTCGCGAGGTCGAGCCCGTGGACGCGCGGGCGCTGGCGCGATTCCTGCCCGCCTGGCAGGGGGTTGACCGACATCCGGCAACCGGCGCCGGGGTGGATCGGCTGCGCGAGATGCTCGTCCCGTTGCAGGGGTTGGCGCTGCCCGTCGAGGTGTGGGAGCGCGACGTCCTGCCGCGGCGCACCGGGGCCTACTCGCCGGCCTGGATGGATCAGCTGTGCGCGTCCGGCGAGCTGGTCTGGATCGGGGCGGGCGCGCTGGGTCGCCATTCCGGCCGAGTCGTCCTCTACTTTCGGGAAGATCTGGGACTGCTTGGCCCGCCGGTTGTACGGGGGGCCGGGGCGGGCGCGGCGGCGGCATTCGACTCGCCGGCCCACGAGGCGGTGCGGGCGCGGCTGGCCGCCGGCGCGTGCTTCTTCACCGATCTGCTCGTCGACGTCGAGCTCGCGCCCGAGGAGATCCAGGAGGCACTGTGGGATCTGGCCTGGGCCGGCGAGGCGACCAACGACGCGTTCGCTCCGTTGCGAGCCCCGCGGCTGACCCTGGCCCGAGCGCAGCGCGAGCGGGTGCGCGGCGCGGGCCGCCCGGGGCGGTTCGCCGCCCGACGGCGCGGCGCGGGCGCGTCGGCGCAGGTCCAGGGCCGCTGGTCGCTGACCGAGCCGCTGTTCCGGGGCGGTGTCGACCCGGCGACACGGCGCCGGGCGATCGCCGAGCTGCTGCTCGAGCGCTACGGGATCCTGACGCGGGAGCAGGTCAGGGCCGAGGGCATACCGGGAGGGTTTTCGGGGGTGTACCCGGAGCTGTCGCAGCTCGAGACGCTGGGTGTGGCCCGGCGCGGCTACTTCGTCGAGGGATTGGGCGGAGCGCAGTTCGCCCTGCCGGGCGCGGTCGAGCGGCTCCGGGCCACCGGCGAGGAGGCGACCCCGGTCGTGCTGTCCGCGGTCGATCCGGCCCAGCCGTATGGCGCGGCGCTGAGCTGGCCGGCGCGTGAAGACGGACGCCGTCCCGCGCGAGTGGCGGGCGCCCACGTCGTGCTTACCGGTGGCGAGCCGATCCTGTATGTCGAGCGCGGCGGGCGCGCGCTTCAGACGCTGGTGCCGGTGCACGATCCGCGACTCGAGCCGGGGCTGTACGCCATGGTCGAGCAGGTGCGCTCGGGGCGGATCCGGCGTCTGGCCTTCGAGAAGGTGGACGGCGAGTCGGCGCTCACCTCGCCCCTCGGCCCGGCACTGGTGGCGCTCGGCTTCCAGCAGGGGCCGCGGCGGCTCACGTTGAGCGCCTGAGTCCGTGCCCGAGGGCGACACGATTGCCTACGCGGCGAACCGGATGCGCCCGGTGCTGGAGGGCCGGGTGCCCGAGGAGATCGAGACGCCGCACCCACGGCATGCCCTCGATCGCTGGCCATCGCGTCTGGAAGGCCGCGCGGTCACGCGCGTGGACACCCACGGCAAGCACCTGTTCCTGCGCTTCGAGGGCGACCTCGTTCTCCACTCGCATCTGGGGATGGTCGGCGTGTGGGGCGTCTATGGACCCGGCAGGCGGTGGGGGCGCTCGGCGCGGCGCGCCTGGATCGTGTTCCGGTCGGGCGGTCACGAGATCGTCGAGTTCGACGGACCGCTGCTTGAGCTGATGACCGAGGGACGGACGCGCTTCGACCAGCGGCTGGCCGCGCTCGGGCCCGACGTGCTGGCGGCCGAGTTCGATCGGGATCGCTTTCTGGCCCGGTTGCGAGGCGACGATCAGACCCGGTTCATCGGCGATGCCCTGCTCGACCAGCGCAACGTGGCCGGGATCGGAAACCTCTGGAAAGCCGAGGGCTGCTGGGAGGCCGCAATCGATCCGTGGCGGCGGGTGTCCGAGGTCACGGATGACGAGGCGGTGGCAATCATCGATGGGATGAGACCTCGCATGATGCGCTCGGCCACGATCGGCCATCGCGCGATCCGCGCGCAGGTCTACGGGACCGCAGGCCGCCCGTGCCCGCGGTGCGGCACGACGATCGTGGCGCGCGGGCAGGGCGACGCGAACCGCACGACGTACTGGTGCCCGGGATGCCAGAAGTAGTGCGCTTGCGGCGCGTTGGGCACAAGGGCGCGGACCTGATCGCGCCCGGCAACACGTTCGCGAGCTTCGACGCCGCGGTGGCGGCCGGGGTCGACATGATCGAGTTCGACGTGCTCAGAGAGGAGCACGGCGACGGGCTGATCCTGGCGCACGACTGGACCGACGCCGCGCGCCGGGGGACGCCGCACACACTCGAGGAGGCGCTGGCCAACTTCGCCTCCGAGGCGTTTGCGGGGATCGAGCTCGATGTGGATCTGAAGCTCCCCGGTTACGAGCTGCGCGTCCTCCATGCGCTGCGCGAGTACGACCTGCTCGACCGGGCACTGATCTCGACCCAGTACGAGGAGAGCCTGGCCCGGCTCCGCGCCGCCGCACCGACTGTGCGGCTTGGATGGTCGGTGCCCAAGCTGACGCGCGATCCGTTCCGCTCGCGCGCCACGCGGCTTCCCGCCTACGTCGGGCTGCAGTTCATTCGCCGGGTGTTGCCGTCGCGCGCCGCCGCGGCTATGAAGAGCGGGCGATGCGACGCGCTGATGGCGCACTGGCGGCTGGTCACCCCGGCGCTGGTCCGGCGGGTGCTCGGTGCCGGTGGCGAGCTCTACGTGTGGACGGTCGACGACCTGGCGCGGCTGCGCTCGCTCGAGGCGCTCGGGGTGACCGGAGTGATCACGAACGACCCCCGCCTCTTTTCGCAACTCGTGACGTGATGGATCATCCCCTCGTGCGTAGTGAGGGTGTGACCGAGACTCTGACCGCGCCACCGTCCGCCCCCGGCTCGTGGGAGCGGTTCGAGTCGCTCTACCGCTCGTCTCGCGACGACGTGTACGCCTACGTGTGCACGCTGCTGCGCGATCCGGCCGGGGCCGAGGACGTGACCGCGCTCGCCTTCGAGCGCGCGTACCGGCGCCGGCGGACGTTCGATCGCCGGCGCGGCGAGGAGCGAGCCTGGCTGTTCGGGATCGCGCGCAACGCCGCGCTCGACGAGCTGCGCCGGCGCCGGCGCGTGGCCACGCTGGTCGTCGATCCGGCCGAGGTGCCCGAGCCCGAGGATTCCGAAGGCGCCGAGGTGACACTCCGGCGCACCGCCGTCCAGGCCGCGATGGCCGGGCTGCCGGCCCGCGAGCGGGAGATCATCGCCCTCAAGTTCCACGCCGGCCTGTCCAACGCCGAGCTGGCCCGTGTGCTCGGAGTCAGCGAATCGAACGCCGGCACGCTGCTGTACCGAACGATGGAGAAGCTCAGGAAGGCCTGCAATGCGACTGCTTGACCACGACGAACCGATCGATCCCGAGGTCGCGGCATCGCTCGATGCGATCGACGCGGTGCTCGCCGGTGAGCCGGTGGGCGCCGAGTACGCGGAGCTGGCCGAGGTCGCCCTCCTGCTGAGCGCCGAGCGCCCGCAGGCGCGGCCGTCCTTTGCCGAGACGATGGACGAGCGGGTGGGCCGGCGGTTCGCCCCGGTCGCGCCGGCGGCGGCCTCCAAGCCCCGGCGCCGCTGGCGGAGCGCGGGAATCTGGGAGGCGGCCGGGGCGATGGCCGCCGGCGTGGCGGTGATCGTCGGGATCGCGATTGTGGTCGGCGGGCACAACGGCGCATCGTCGGAGTCGTCTTCTACGGCGGCGTCGTCGCCCGGGGCGCTCTCTGCGGCGCCGGCGGGTCGTGCGAACGGCTCTGAGAAGTCGGCCGCAAGCGCCCAGGCGTCGACCACCGCGAGCGGGTCCGCGGCGTCCTCTGCGCCGTCATCGGTTCAGCCGCCCACTACCGGTCGCAAGGTCGTGCAGTCGGCCCAGCTCCAGCTGGCCGCCGCGCCCAACCGGATCGACGACGTGGCCCAGCAGGTCTACGACGTGATCGGGGAGCTCAACGGAATCGTGCAGAGCTCGACCGTGACCCAGACCGGCGGACCGGACGGCTCGGCGAACTTCCAGCTGAGCGTGCCGAGCGCGTCGCTCGGCCAGGCCATGAGCCGGCTGTCCTCATTGAACTACGCGTCGGTGCTCTCGCGCACCGACGCCAGCCAGGACGTCACCGATCAGTACGGCGCCGCCCAGCGAGCGTTGTCCGATGCCCGAGCGCTGCGGACCTCGCTGCTGGCGCAGCTCGCGAACGCCACCACCACCGAGCAGACCGACAGCCTGAAGGCCCGCATTCACGACGCCGAGGCGTCGATCTCGAGCGATGAGGCGACGCTCGCGCGCCTGAATCGCCAGGTGGGGTTCAGCTCGCTGGCGCTCCAGATCAGCGCACAGACTCCGGCGCCGGCCCCGCATCACAGCGGTGGATTCGGAATCGGCCGGGCCGCGCACGACGCCGGCCGCGTGCTGACCGTGGCGGCCGGCGTCGCGCTGATCGGGCTCGCCGCTCTCACCCCGGTGGCTCTGGTGGCCGCGCTGCTCTGGTGGGTGGGCTCGGCGGTCCGCCGCCGGCGCCGCGAGCAGGCGCTCGACTCGGCCTGACCCGACTTCGGGGCCCGTGTGGTATGCATGGGCACGATGACCGAAAGCAGCGAGGACACGATCGCGCTGCTGAGTCGAGTTCCGGTCTTCTCCACGCTGTCGCGAGAGGACCTGGCGCACGTGGCGCAGGTGGCGATGCCCCGTCAGTTCGAGGCGGGCGCGGCCGTGTTCAGGGAAGGCGACGAGGGCAGCACGTGCTACATCGTCCGCAGCGGACGGGCGCGTGCGATCCGCGAGCATCCCGACGGGCGCTCGATCACCCTCGCGCACTTCGGTCCCGGCGACATCTTCGGCGAGATGGCGATGCTGGACGGCGAGCGCCGCTCGGCCACCGTGGAGGCGGCCGAGGACACCGAGGCGATCGCGATCCTGAGCGCCGACATGCACCGGCTGCTGCGCGAGCACCCGGACATCTCGGTCAAGCTGATCGCCGCCCTGGGGCAGCGGCTGCGCATCACCAACGAGCGCCTGGCCCGCCAATCATTCCAGACGGTGCAGAGCCGGGTGGCGGCGGCGCTGGCCCAGCTCGTGACGGCCGCCCGCTCGGAAGGCGAGGGGGCGGCTGAGGGCGACGTGCTGATCACCACCACGCAGGCGGAGCTCGCGCAGCTGGCGGGGTCATCGCGCGAGTCGGCCAGCCGCTTCCTGGCCGTGCTCGAGCGGGCAGGAATAATTACGCAGGGACGGGGAAGGCTGACCGTTCATGATCCGGAAGCGCTCGCGCGGTACGTCTACTGACCCCGCCGAGGGGAAGATCGAGCTCTCCGCGGGTGGTGCGGTCGTACATGACGGGGAAGTCATCGTGATCGTGCCGGTCAAGCGGGATGCCAGGCGCCGGCGCGTGCTCGCGCTGCCCAAGGGCCATCTGGACAACGGCGAGACCGACGAGGCGGCCGCTCGGCGCGAGGTGGCCGAGGAGACGGGCGTCAACGCGGAGCTGATCGACAAGCTCGGTGACGTCGAATACACCTACGAGCGCCGGGGCCGGCGGCGCAACAAGCGGGTGGCGTTCTACCTGTTCGAGTACCGATCGGGGAGCCTCGAGGACCACGACCACGAGATCGAGGAAGCGCGCTGGATGCCGCTCGAGAAGGCCGAGCGCGAGCTCACCTACGCCGGGGAGCGAGAAATCGTCCGCCGCGCGCTGTCGCGTTTGTCGCCGGATCGGTAGGCTCACGCCGTGCGAGTCCTCAACTTCTACTCGTCGGTGTTCGCCGATCAGCTCCGCCGGGGCCGTAAGACGGCGACCATCCGCCTCGGCGACAAGTCACACAAGTACCGTAAGAACGACTGCGTGCTGGTGACGATCGGCTACCAGCACTCGCCGCGCGAGAAGATCTTCAACGCGGTCATCGACCAGGTCGAGGTCAAGCGCGTGCGCGATCTCTCTCCACGCGACATCGAGCATGACAATCCGGAGTTCCGGCGCGTGGACGAGATGATCCACTTCCTCGAGCAGATCTACGGACGCAAGGTCTCGATGGAGGACACCGTGACCGTGGTCCGCTTCTCCCAGATCATCGAGAACCCGCCGGAGATCCGCGACCGCATGCACGGGCTCGGCGCCGCGCGCAACTGACCGCCCCGCCGGTTATTTCTTGCGGTGTCTGGCCCGGCGGTGACTAAGCGTCGTGGCTCCGCCCGAGAGCGAGCCGACGCCGCTCAACGACTGCCTGGCCGGGGGCGGCGGGACGTAACGGGGTACGGGGGTTTGAACTACCGGCGTTGCGGCGGCCGTGGTGGTGGCCGGGGGCGAGGCGACCCCGCTGGTCGACGCGGTGCTGGAGCTGTGGGTGGCCGGCTTGGGCTTGTGGGCGGCCGGCTTGGCCTTCGCCTTGGCCCTGGCCTTGTGCTTGGCCGGCGCGGCGGCCTTGTGAGAGGTGGTGGCGGTCGTGGTCGCCGCGGCTGGGGCCGGCGTGGTCGTGGCGGGCGGCGCGGGCGTCGTTGACGCGCCGGACTGCGGCGGGACCGGGACCGGGGTCGTCGCCGGCCGGGCGGTCGCGGGCGCCGCCGAGTGGCTGCTCGAGCCGTCGATCAGCACCAGGATGAGCAGCACGAGGACGATCACCGCGAGCACGACCAGCGTGAAGCGCCGGCCGGAGTGCGAACGCGACGTCCCGCGCGAGCCGCGCTTGCCGACCCGGCCCGAGGCGCGGCTGCGGAAGCGGGAGCCGGCGAGCTGGGCGGTGGCGAGCCCGGCGGACCGGCCGGAGGTCGATCGTCCGGAGCTCGAGCGTCCGGAGATCCGCGAGATCGGCTTGCGCTCACTTCGGGGCGTGGCCGCTGCGGAGCCGAGCCGACTGCCGATGGCCAGGCCGCCGGGAGCGTCCTCGGGCGGGGCGGGCGGTGGCGGAGCCTCTGGCGCCGGGGCTGGCTCGCGCGGCGCGGACGGCGCCTCACGCGCGGCGGCGTCCTCCACGAGCGCGGCCCGGACTGCGTCCTGTGCGGCGGCGGCTCGGGCGGCGTCGCGTGCGCCGGCCCGGCGCGGGACGCGCGGCTTGGCCGGACGAGGAGCGGGCCGGTCGGACGAAGGCAACAACGAGATCGGGGGGGCCGGCTGTGGCGGCGACTTCGGCTCGGTGGCGGGCGGTTCGGGGGCCGGCGGCTTCGGGGCGGGCGGCTCCGGCTCCTTGGCCACCGGCGGCGGTTCGGTGGCGGCCGGCGGCTCTGAAGGCGCGGAGGGTGCGGGCTCGGGCGGACGCTCGGGCGTCAGGACGCTCGAGCCGCTCGCGCGCGGCGCCGCCGGCTCGGTGGGCAGGGCGAACTGGCTGAGGTCGACATCGAATCGCGGGCGCCGGCGGGGCGGCGGGTCCTTAGTACCGGCGGCCATCTGGGCGAGCGTGTCGGCCAGCTCCCCAGGAGACCGTTGGGGCGAGGTCGGGCGGCGCCTCTTCCGCTCCGTTGCCATGCGGGCATGATAACCCGAGGGCATGGGACCGGGGCCCGATTACAGGCCGGAGCCGCAGGGGTTTCGCATGAACGAAGCGAGACGCCAGGGACCGCTCTTGGTCTCGGCCACGACGCTCGACTCGGTGTAGAAGCGCGCGTTGTTGCACGTCTTGATACCGCTCAGCTTGACCGTGCCCGGATAGGACACCAGGGGGCTCGTGGCGCAGTCGGGCTTGCAGGTGCGAAGCAGCGCGGTGCCGTGGGCGACCGCCGCAGAGCCGCCCCAGCTGTTCCACTGCAGATCCAGCAGCTTGCCGTCCGAGGCGAAGGCGAGGGTGGCCGGCTTGACGTGGCCGATGTTGGTCAGGTCGAGCACGTAGAGCGACCCCGGCGGATGGCCGGCTGGCAGCTGTGGCGGGGCCTGCTTGTACGGGACGACGGCCACGGTCACCGGCTTGGTCACCGGCCGGGCGCCTGCGCTCGCGCCGCAGCCCGAGGCCGCGACCGCCACCGCCGCGGCCAGGAGCAGCGCCAGCGTGCCGCGAGCTCTGCGGATGCTCAATTCTTGGGCTTCCCACTCTGGGTGTCGCATGCACCCCCCTGGATCTCTTGGATCATCTGCCGTGCCGTGCCCAACTGAGCCTCGTAATTCGAGCCGTCGGTGAACTTGGAGTGTTGCACCTGCTCGGTGAGGTACCAGGGCGTGTAACTCGGGTTGGCGGCGTCGACCTGAATCGCTCCCGGGTCGGCGTTGGCGCCGTTGTAGAACGGGGTGCCGGGGCCGGTGCCGCCCAGGAACATCTCGGTGGCCTGCGTCGGATCGGTCTCCTGGGCGGGCGTCCCCCAGCCGTCCTGCTGCTGCTGCTGGAACAGCCCGAGCGATTGGTCCTCGCCCGGGGTGTAGTTGGTGATGTTGCGCATCGTCGATTCAGCCCACGCGGCCAGGAAGGACGCCAGCAGGACCTTGGCATCAACGTGCATCTGCTGATCGACCTGGTAGATGATGCAGCCGAGCTGGAGCTGGGTGTAGGAGGCCTGAACGGTCGCACCGGGCAGGCCCAGGCTGAATGCACCGGCCGGACCGCCGCTCAGCCCGACCAGGTGGACGTCGGAGTTGCCGGGAAGCACGGGCTGGCTCTGACCCGGCTTGGACGAGATCGTCTGGCGGCACCCGTCGGCGCCGGCCAGCTCGATCTGATCGTTCGCGTCCGGGATCGGCCGGGACAGGCCGAAGGACGAGAGCTCGGCGTCGGTGAGACCTTTCGGCAAGCCAGTGGTCTGCGACGCCGCGCCGCACGCGTGCGCCTGCTCGATCTCGCTGGCGAGCCCCGGTGAGTTGCTCGAGCCGGTGGCCGAGCTCGGGGTCGACGTGGCATAGCCGAGCTGGCCGACCAGGTGCAGGCCCTTGGCCTTGGCGAGCTTCTCGAGCCTGCCCGCGAGCTTGGGCTCGCATTGCGCGCTGTAGTTGGTCCCGGACGCCGCGAAGAACCCCGGGGCGTTGCCGCCTTTGTCGGGGGGCGGGTCGAACGGCGCCCCATCGACCACACTGGCGTCGCACGAGAACGACGTGGTGATCGGCGGGCTCGCCTGCGTGTAGGGGTCTGTGCTGGCGCGCGCCTGGGCCATCGCGGTCGTGCCCGGATCGATGTTCCCGTTTGGCACCGACCCCTTCGAGTGCACGGTGACCAGCACGTCGGTGCCGAACAGGCCGGACACGGCGATGAACTGGATGTCGCCCTGGCAGGACATCGTGCCGTGGTTGATGTCGGCGTAGTGCTGGGCCGCCGCGCACACCTTGGCCGGGTCGTACGTCGGTGGGAGGATTTGCCCGTTGGGTCCGAAACGAGTCACCTTCAACTCGTTGACGAGCTCCTGCTCACCGGCCAGCGCGGCCGCGTCGGCGGCGGTCTGGGCGTTGCTCGCGATGCCCGACGAAACGCCGAGCACGAACACGAGCATGCCCGCGCCCATCAGAAGGAGCATCATGACGATCAGGATCGGCAGAACCTGACCGCTCTCATCGCACGCGACCCTGCGCGGAGTCCGTCGGTAAACCCCCTGCTGTGATTGCACCGTACGCCGAAACATATGCGACGCGAAATTGTTGTGGTTGGGTAGCATAGGATCGCCGTTTCGCTCATATTGCGAGCCGCTAAGGATGGCTCGGACCGGCAAGTCACGGCAGGGAGAAGATGCGCATATGGGCCGCCATACGCGAGCGTTGGGCCGGGCCATCGGAGCCCAGGGAGGAGCCCACCCCGGGGCGGTGAGCAAAGTGTCTGCCAGTCACCATTCTCGGTGCGACGGTGACCCCCGCGGAGGCCATCGCCCATGAGGCGCAGACAGATGAACCCCCGTCAGCGCCAGGGCCTGCTGCTGGTGATGATCGCCGCGGCGGGGTTGCTCGGGGTGTTCCTGCTGATCGCCAACTACGTCTCGAACGTCTCCAAGCAGGTCGGGCCCAAGGTGCAGATCCTGGTCCTGCTGCGGCCGCTGCCCGCCTACCAGCAGGTCACCGCCGCCGACCTGGGGACGATCGACGTGCCCCAGAAGTGGGTCCCGGCCAACGCGCTGACCGCCCCCGACGAGGCGATCGGGCTGATCAGCACCTCGCCGCTGGTGGCCGGTACCGATCTCCAGCAGAGCATGCTGACCTCGGAGCCGTTGCTCTCGCCGAACAACCTCGAGATCGCGATCACGATCGACGCGGAGAGCGGCGTGGCAGGCCAGATCACGCAGGGCAGCCTGGTCGACATCATCGCGGTCTACGGCAACGGCGGCGCGAACGGCAAGGGCGTGGCCAAGATCCTCGTGCCCTACGTCCGGGTGCTGGGGGTCCCCTCGACCGGGACGGGCCCGATCACTCTGTCGGTGACCCCCCAGCAGTCGCTCCAGATCAGCCTGGCCGAGGCGACCGCGAGCAAGCTGCGCCTCGCGCTCGTCGCCCCTGGCTCGACCTCCACGCCACCGAACATACCCCCGGTCTCTCAGGGCTCATGATCCGGGTACTGCTCGCGGTCAACGATCCCCGGCTGGCCGACCAGCTCTCGGGGCTGATCGCCGAGAGCGACGAGCTGACCGTCACCACGACGCTGCGCGACCCCCAGGAGCTGCGCGGCGCCCTGCCCCGGCCCGACGTCGACGCGATCCTGCTGCACGACCGCCGCGGGTCGGTGCCGTTGATCGAGGTCACTCGCGAGCTGACCGTCGCACATCCGGACATCGGGCTCGTGCTGGTCGTCTCCGAGGACTCGCCCGAGCTCCTGCGCAGCGGCATGCAGGCCGGCGCCCGCGACGTGATCTCCGAGCCGGTCGGCCTCGAGCAGCTCGAGATGAGCGTACTGGCGGCAGCCTCGTGGACCCATGCGCTGCGCCGCCGGGCCGAGCGCGACGCCGGCGGAGAGCTGATCGGCGTGGGTCGCGTGGTCACCGTGGTCGGAGCCAAGGGCGGCGTGGGCACGACCATGGCCGCGGTTCATCTCGCGTTGGCCGCGCGGGAGCTGGGTGAGCCCGGGGTGTGCCTGGTCGAGTACGACCTGCAGGCCGGCGACGTGCGGGCGTTCCTCGATCTGCCCTACCGCCGCAGCGTGGCCGATCTGGTGCCGGTGGCCGACGAGCTCACCACCCGTCACCTGACCGAGGCGCTCTACACGCACGCCACCGGGCTTCGGGTCCTGCTCGGCCCCCAGGAGGGCGAGCAGGCGGAGACGGTCACGGCGGCCGCCGCCCGCAACATCCTGACCGCGATCCGCACACGGGAGGATCTGACCATCGTCGACGCCGGGTCGACCCTGAGCGAGGCCAGCGCGATCGCCGTCGAGATGGCCGACACCGTGCTGATCGTCGCCACGCCGGACGTGGTGGCGCTGCGCGGGGTGGTCCGAGTCTGCGCGCTGTGGGAGCGGCTCAAGATCGAGCCGCCCGAGGTGGCCATGCTGCTCAACCGGACCTCGCGCAAGCTCGAGGTGCAGTCCGACCTGGCTCGCCGCGTTGTGCCGGTGCCGGTGCTGCAGACGACGGTGCCGGCCGACTTCTTCGCGCTCGAGTCCGCGGTCAACACCGGCATCCCGGCCGCCAGCGGCGCCAGCGACGCGATGCTCCGGCCGATGGCGGCCGTGCTCGGGGAGATCTCGGCCCTGGGTGCCCGGACCGAGCCCGAGGCGCGCACCGACCGGGCCAGGAGCATCGTCGCCCGGTTCGCCGGCGAGAGCGGCCAGGCCACGATCGAGTTCGCCGGGCTGCTTCCGGTCGTGCTGCTGGTGCTCCTCCTGCTGTGGCAGATCGTGTTGATCGGTGCGACGTTCGTGTTCGCCGGGCACGCCGCAAGAGCGGGTGCTCGGGCGCTCGCCGTGGGCGGCGACGTGCCCAAGGCGGTGCAAACCGGTCTGCCCGGCGTCTGGCAGCAGGACGTCGACTCTGTCAAGCCGGTCACCAAGCAGACCTGTGACGGCAAGGCGCCGGCATCGACGACCGAGATCGACGGCTGCGTGACGGTCTCCGTCCACACACCGCTGCTCGTACCGGGGCTGCTCGACAACGTCCTGCCTTCGATCCAGACCTCGTCCGGGACGGTGATCGAGGCGAACGCGCTGGCCTCCGAGCAGTTCATCTCGGCAACCACGGTGATCGGTGGGGGAGCCGGTTGCGGCGCGCAGGCGAGCGGCCCGACGACCGTGGTCGCCCCGGTCGGATATGTCAACCCGTTCCGGAACTCGGCGGGGCTGGTCCCCGAGCGGATCGACATGGGCGTCGACTACACCGGACAGGGGCAGATCGACGCCCTCGGCGACGCGACGATCGGAGAAGTCGCGTCGGCCCAGGCGGCCGGCTGGCCAGGCGTCTCGTTCATCTCGTACAGGCTCGACAACGGCCCGTACAAGGGCAACTGGGTCTACGTGGCCGAGGACATCACGCCCGTCTCCGGGCTGCAGTCGGGCCAGCACGTCTCGGCCGGAGAGCCGATCGCCACCTTTGGTCCCAACACGGGAAGCGGGATCGAGACCGGATGGGCGATGCCGGGCTCCAGTGAGCCGGTTGCCGGCTCGTACTACACGGAGGGGATGCGCACAGCCGCCGGCCAGGCATTCAGTGACTTCCTCGCGGCGCTCGGAGCCCCGGCGGGATGCATCGAGGGCAGGCCGTTGGTGGGAACGTATCCATGAGCCGGTTGACTGAGCCGCTGAGCCGGCGCTCGCTTGGGCGCCGCGGTCTCTTGCTGACGGCCGTGCTCGCGGCCGTGCTCGCGGGTGGGCTCGTGATCGTGACCCACACCGGCGGAAAGGCAGCGCCGCAAACCGTCCCGCGGCTGGTCGGTGCACCGGCTCCAGGCCCTCTGTCGAGCGCCACCCACGCGCCGGATCCGGCCGCGGCCAGCGCGGCCCGGACTTTCTTCGCGGGCTACCTGGCCTACCGCTACGGCCAGGCCGGCCCCGGTCAGATTCGGGATGCCTCGCCCAAGCTGATCGCGGTGCTCTCCCATGCCCAGCTGTCCGTCACGGCGGCCACGCGCTCCCTTCACCCGGTGCTCGTCAAGCTCGGAGCGCAGGAGGCGAGCGGAAGCGTTCTGCACGTAACCGCCCTGATCAGCGACGGGATGGGTCGGTATCCGCTGCGGATCGTCATGACCCACCAGCCGGGCGGCTGGGAGACGACCCAGCTGGTCAACCCGGAGTAGCCGATGCGCTCGGAGTCAGGCCAGGCGACGATCGAGTTCACCGCCATGCTGGTGTGGCTGGCGATCGCGGCGCTGTTCGCCTGGCAGATCGGCCTGGCCGCCTGGGCGTACGTATCGGCGACCAACGCGGCACGCACCGCGGCCCGCGTGTACAGCCGAACCGGCGACCAACAAGCTGCCGAGGATGTCGCCAAGCAATCGGTCAGCGGCGTCCTCGCCAGCAACCCCGACGTACATTTCGAGGGTGAAAAGGCGGTCGTGCACGTGAGCATCCCGATCCTGATCCCGAGACTCCCGTCCGGCCTGCAGGCCGAGGGAGACGCCGACATGCCCAACACGGGGTAAGTGGGCGCTCGCTGATCATGGGACTCCGGGATCGCATCGCCACCGAACGCGAGCAGAGCGCACGGGCCGGGCTCGACGGAACCGACTACTACCGCCGGCGCCTGCTCGAGGAGGTCAACTTCGCCGAGCTGGCCCAGCTGACCGACACGCAGCGCCGGGTGCGCCTGGAGCGGATCGTCGGGCGCATGGTCACCCGCGAGGGCCCGGTGATGACCACCTCACAGCGCAGCGCCCTGATCCGGCGGGTAATCGACGAAGCGGTCGGACTGGGCGTGCTCGAGCCGCTGCTGGCCGACGAGTCGATCACCGAGATCATGGTCAACGGCCCGGGAGACGTCTGGGTCGAGCGCGACGGCCGGATCGAGCCCGCCGACGTCCGCTTCACCAACGAGACCCAGCTCTACCAGACGATCGACCGGATCGTCTCGCAGGTCAACCGCCGGGTCGACGAGTCGAGCCCGATGGTCGACGCTCGCCTGCCGACCGGAGAACGCGTGAACGTGATCGTCCCGCCGCTTTCGCTGATCGGCCCCGTGATCACGATCCGGCGATTCCCGCGCCGGTTCACGCTGGCCCAGTTGGTCGAGATGGGGACGCTCGACGAGCCGACCCGCCGGCTGGTCTCGGCGTTCGTCCGGGCCCGGCTGAACATCGTGATCTCCGGCGGGACCGGCGCCGGCAAGACCACGTTGCTCAACGGGCTGTCGGCGGCGATCCTCGAGCGCGAGCGGATCGTCACGATCGAGGAGGCGGCCGAGCTTCAGCTCCAGCAGCCTCACGTGATCCCGCTCGAGGCACGACCCGCGAACGTCGAAGGCAAGGGCGAGGTGACGATCCGCGACCTGGTGCGCAACAGCCTGCGCATGCGCCCGGACCGGATCATCGTCGGGGAGGTCCGGGGCGTGGAGACCCTGGACATGCTCCAAGCGCTCAACACCGGCCACGAGGGATCCCTGGTCACCGTGCACGCCAACAGCGCCGACGACGCGCTCTACCGCCTGGAGACGCTGGCCACGATGAGCGACCTGCACGTCCCTCACGCGGCGCTGCGGGAGTACATCAACAGCGCCATCCATGTGGTCATCCAGATCGACCGCGGCGCAGACGGCCTGCGGCGCCTGGTCGAGGTGGCGGTGGTCGCCTCGCGGCGGGGCGAGCCGTTCCGCCTCCAGACCGCCGTGCGGTTCGAGCCCGACCCGCTCGGATCCGACCGGCAGGTCCGCGGCACCTGGCATCACTACGCCCTGCCCGAACGGATCGCCACTCACCTGACGCTGGCGGGCGTCGACGTGCCGCCTGCGTTCCAGCTCGCCGCCGGCGAGGCGGCGCCCACCCGGGAGGCGGAATGATCGCCGCGGCAACGGTCAGCATCCATGCGGTCACCGCCGCCGAGGTGCTGCTCATTCCGGTCGCGATGATCGGCCTGTACGGGGTTTGGCTTCTCGCCACCAACTCCGCTCGGCGCAGCCTGCTGGTCGAACGTGGCGGGGTCGAGGTGCGGGGGCGGCGCGGGCTGATCCAGGCCATCGACGCCCGTCTGGCCCGAACCCAGCGAGGTGCCGACCTGGCCGGCAAGCTTCGCTCGGCCGGCACCCAGCTGACGCCCACCCGGTTCCTGGGCCTACTGCTGGGCGCGATGATCGGCGCCTTCCTCGTGGTCGGCCTGCTGTTCCCGCTGCTGCTCGCGATCGTCGCCGCCGGGCTGGTGCTGTGGGCCGGCGCGGCCTGGCTCGGGCACCGCCTGTCGCGGCGCAAGGAGGACTTCATCAACCAGCTGCCCGAGGTGGCGCGGCTGCTCTCCAACGGAGCATCGGCCGGGCTGTCGATGCCGGCCGCGGTCGAGCTGACCGTCCGGGAGATTGACGCGCCGGCTCGCGAGGAGCTTCAGGCCGTGCTCGACGAGATGCAACTCGGCCGCTCGCTCGACGATGCCCTCGAGGCCCTGGCCCGGCGCCTGCCCTCGCGTGAAATCGCGGTGCTGATGAGCACGCTGATCATCCAGCAGCGGGCAGGCGGAGACGTGG
Source organism: uncultured Solirubrobacterales bacterium (assembly GCA_963834675.1). Lineage (GTDB taxonomy): Bacteria > Actinomycetota > Thermoleophilia > Solirubrobacterales > Solirubrobacteraceae > Palsa-465. The sequence goes on along the minus strand of CAWICS010000001.1, from coordinate 212,912 downwards.
TGCGGGCGCTTCAGGACCTCTCGAGCACGCTTGACATGCGCCGCGAGACCCTGCGCGAGGTGCGCACGCTGATGGCCGGCGCGGTGTTCACGTCCTACGTCGTGCCGCTCCTCGGCGTCGGCGCGCTCGTGATGCTCAACACGATCAATTCGCACACGCTGCCGCGGATGACCAACAGCCCGATCGGCATCTCCGCGCTGGTCGTGGCAGCGGTCCTGTTCACGCTCGGGTCGCTCGCGATCAGACGAGTCACGAGGATCGAGGTGTGATCAATCCGCCCCTCGCCGGACTGGCGGTCGCGTCCTGTTGCGGCGTGGCGCTTCGCGGCTACGCGCTCATGCGGGCGCCCTCCCCGGTCGAGCGACGCGAGCTGACCGGCGAGCTCGAGGACCGAACCGACCGCCGTGGCCCTGTCCGAGCCCTGGTCGACGTCCTCGGTGAGCGGCTGGGCCCGCGCTTCCTCGCGCGGCTGAGCGATGCGCGGCGCGACGCGCTGACCCGCCGGCTCAACCTGGCCGGGCGCTCTGGAGTAGGCGCCCTCGAGCGCTATGCCGAGGTGAAGGCGGCGGTGCTCGTGCTCGGAGCGCTGGTGGCGGCTCTGTTCGCCCTCCTCGGCTCGTGGCCGGGCGCGGTGCTGTGGCTCGTCTTCAGCTGGCTCGGCCCCGATGTGTGGCTGGCCCGGACCGGCCGCCACCGCCAGGAGCGGATCGAGCGTGACATCCCCGACTTCATCGACGTGCTGGCGATCACCGTCCGCGCCGGAACGGGCTACCGCGCCGCCCTGCACCGGGTGGCGCTGTCGCTCAAAGGACCGGTGGCGGAGGAAGTGCTGGCCACGCTCCGGCAGATGGACCTCGGCGCGACTCGGCGGGAGGCGTTCCAGGCCCTCCGGGAGCGCAACGACAGTCGCACGCTCGACAACTTCGTCGCCGCCCAGCTCCAGGCTGAGGAGCTCGGTGTCCCGCTGGCCGACGCGCTGGCCAACATCGCGTCCGACACACGCCGGCTGGCGGCTCAGAATGCAAGGCGCCGGGCGCAGCGCGCGGCCCCGCGCATCACCTTGATCGTGATCTCGCTGCTCCTGCCGGCGACCATCATGCTGATCGTCGTCGGCGTGTTCATCGGCTCCGGCGTCAACTTCTCCCACATCCTTGGCGGCTGACAACGAACACATCCAACGTGAGTGGATCGGACGGCTCGTCCGGGTCCTCCTCGTGTTCCGGGCGCTCACGCTGCTCGTGACCGTGCTCTCGCTCCACAGCGATCAGCGCACCCCGATCGTCTCGATCGCGGTGCTCCTCGCCGTGGTGGTGAGCTATGTCCCGCTGCGTCACTGGGACCGGATCGGTCCCACTCTGGCCCGCCACCCCGCGTATCTCGCGCTGGAGGTGCTGCTGGCCACGCTGATCCTGGCCGCCGCGGGCGCGCACAGCTCGTTCTTCTACTTCACGCTGGGAACCGCCGTGCTGGCCGGCGTGGTCTACGGCCGGCGCGGGGCGATTCCGTTCTCGGCCCTTCTGATCGCGCTCTACGAGCTGGTTGCACTCGAGGGCTTCCCAACGCTGCATCCGCTGCACGACCTGCAAAGCGTCGTGTTCGCACCGCTCCTCTATCCAGTTGCCGTGGCAGCGGGGATCGCCGCCCGCGAAACCGTCGAGCGCGGGATCCGGACCGAGATGCTCCTCCACGAGCGCACCGAGGCGCTGGGGGCCGAGCGCGAGCGGCTGCGGATGGCGCGCGAGCTACACGACTCGCTGGCCAAGAGCGTGGAGGGTCTTGCCATGAGCGCGTCGGTGCTGCCGGGTCGCTGCGAGAAGAACCCCGCCCGGGCGGCGGAGCTCGCCCGAGGGCTGGCCGCGGACGCCCGGCAGGCGGCGATCGAGGCGCGCGCGCTGATGTCGGACCTGCGCCCCGACGGCGAGGACGAGCTGCCGCTGGCCGACGCGATCCGCGCCCGAGCGAAGGGCTTCGCCGAGCGGTTCGGGGTGTCGGTGCGCTTTGAGTGCGACGACGGGATCGTCGAGCCGGCGCATGAGGCCAAGCACGAGATTCTGAGGATCCTCGGCGAGGCGCTGGCCAACGCCGCGCGCCATGGTCAGGCCGCGAACGTCGCGGTGTCGCTCGCCCTTGACGGCGACACCCTGGTTCTGCGCGTGCGCGACGACGGCGTTGGGCTACCGGGGCCGGTCGACTACGAGGCGCTCAAAGCCGGCGGGCACTACGGGCTGGCCGGGATGCACGAGCGCGCGCGGGCGATCCGCGGCAGCCTCAGGATCGAAGGGCAGCCGGACGCCGGTACGGTCGTCACCGTGCGGGTCCCGGTGGCGGACGCGTCGCTCGATGCGGACGAGCGTGATGGCGTCGCACCCCGTCGGTACGCGACAGCGCTGCGGGCGATTCGCTTGCGTCGTGGTGGTCCGGGGTCTGCGAGGATCAGAGCATGATCCGGGTGCTGATCGTCGACGACAACGCCGTGATCCGACGCGGAGTGGCTGCCCTGCTGGAGGATGCCGAAGACATCAGGCTGGTCGGCGAGGCGGGCGATGGGCGGGAGGCGATCCGGCTGGCCGAACATGCCCAGCCCGACGTGGTGCTGCTCGACGTCCGCATGCCGGTGATGGACGGAGTGGAGGCGGCCGGGCCGCTGGCGGAGCGCGCCCGGGTGATGATGCTGACGTACACCGACGAGCAGGAGCAGGTGGTGGCGGCCATCCGCGCCGGGGCGTCGGGCTATCTGGTCCACGGGCACTTCGGCGCCGACGAGTTGGTCGAGCGCATCCGTCAACTCGCGGCGGGCGAAACCGTGCTGTCTCCGTCGATCGTCAGCACGGTGTTCGAGGCTCTGCGCCGCACCCCGGGCTCGCCAGACGAGGCGGACGGCCCTGCCTCGCTCACCGCGCGCGAGCGCGAGATCATGAACCTGATCTCGCAGGGATTGACCAACGGGCAGATCGCCGAGCGATTCGTGCTCAGCGAGAAGACGGTCAAGAACCACGTGAACCGGATCTACGGGAAGCTCGGGGCGACAAATCGCGCGCAGGCGACCGCCCTGTGGCTCGGCACCGCGCCCCGCTGAAGGGGCGTGAGCGGATCCGGGCGCCTGGGGGGCCCAGGCGCGAATTGGGCCCCTTGGTCCCCGCGATTGGGCCCTTTGGGCCCGCGTAGTTGGGCCCGCGGGCTCTTGGCGAGATTCCGGCTGGACCGTACTGTTGGCACTCCTGTAGGCAGCCTCGTCCACGTCCGCCCCCGGAGTCGATTTTCGAATGTCCGACCTGAGTCTCTACACGCTCACCCAGTTGCGGATGGCCTGCCGCTACGGCCGCTCCGCGGTCGCTCGCGGCTCGGCGCGACTGGCGCAGAGGCTGCAGCGCGAGCAGACGGGCCAGGACGTCCTCGAGTACGCCGGCATGATCGTGCTGGTGGCGGCCGTGATCGTGCTGCTGTTCACGCTCAACGTTCCGAACACGGTCGCCACCGCGATCGCCCATGCGGTCAACTCGATCGTCTCGAACGGGTCGAGCAGCTACACGCCGCCGAAGGCGATCCCAGACCCGACCAAGACCTGAGCGCCGGCGACGTCTGCAAACGCGGCCGCGGCAGGCACCGGCTGCGTATCCTGTGAATCGGTATGGGACCGTCCGCGAAGCCAGGCATAGGCGCTTCGAGCAGGGCCCCCGCCGGTAGAAGCCTCTGCTTGATTTCGCTGGCGGTGCTCGCGCTGGCGTGCCTTCTCGCCGCGTGCGGGGGCTCGTCGCACAAGAAGCAGAGCTCGACCTCCACGCGCGCCACGACGACGCGCACGACGAGTCGTCCGGCGCAGACGCACCTGCGTGGGTTCGCCACGTTCAACTACCTGGAGGACGAGGATTTCTATGCGCCCTCGCCCTGGCGGGTGACGATTTACGACCTGCGGCGCTGGGGACCGTACGTGACGCTCGACTTCGGGGCGAGGTGCCTCGACAGCGCCGGGTGCGAGGGCAACGCCTTCTACGACCCGCACCAAGCCGGCGGCGCTCCCGGCGACATGACGTTGATCGATACGATCAACAACGAGGAGTATCTGCCGGTCACCGACTCGCAGGGGCGAGAGTTTGTGTCGCAGGCTCCGAGTGCGTACCCATCGACGCCGTTCACATTGATGTGGGTGACCTTCCCGGCCCCGCCGACATCGGTGACATCGCTCGATCTCACCTTCCGCGAGGGTGGTCCCCAGGTATCCAACATCCCGATCACCACCGCGTCCTCGGGCCCAACCCCGAGCCAGGTCGGGGGTAAGACCGAGGCGGCGCCGCCGTCTCCGTTCGCCCAGCCGCCCGGCAGCACGGACACCACCGGGCTGACCCTGCAGAAGCGCAATCTGGCGCTGAAGGTCGGCAACCCGAACGGGAACGACACCGAGAGCCCGGGACATTCGACGCTGACATTGAGTGCCGACGTGCTGTTCCACTTCAACAAGTCAGACCTGACCCCAAAGGCGCGATCCGTGCTCTCTCAGGTGGCCACGCGGATCAAGCAGGGCGCGACCGGAACGGTATCGGTGGACGGGTACACCGACTCGATCGGCACCGACGCGGTGAACCTCCCGCTTTCGCGGGCCAGGGCTCGCTCGGTGGTGAAGTTCCTCGGGCCCGCGACCTCGGGCGCGTCCGTGACCTACCAGAGCAACGGGCACGGCGCGGCCGATCCGGTAGCGCCGAACACGCTCCCGAGCGGCGCGGACAATCCCGCCGGGCGGGCGCTGAACCGCCGGGTGACGATCAGCTACGACGTCAAGCAGACGGTGAAGCCGACACCGCCGGTGGCGGCCACCGCGCCGACGGCGGCGGCAGGATCCGCGACCACACGGAGCGCCAGGTTCACGATCGACAACGGGCCGACGACGGGTACCTATCTGGCCACGGTCGACGCGCTGTTCCGTGCCGGTGACATGGTGGTTCTGCGCTTCAACGTGAAGTGCGAGCACGCCACCGGCTCCAGTAACTGCGACGGGATCGTGAACTTCGCCGGCGACAACAGCATCCCGCCGTTCCCCGGCTACAAAGCACAGGGCGGTATGACGCTCCGAGCACTCGGCAACGTCTACCTCCAGGACACGGACGGGAACGACTACATCCCGGTGTACACGCCGGTGAACGGCCAACCGGTGACCGCCCAGGTCAACCAGTTCATCGGCGGCTCGCCGTTCCCCTTGTGGGCGTACTACCCGGCCCCGCCGCCGTCGGTGACGTCGATGACGGTCGTCCTTCCGGGCGGGCAGGCGAAGATCTCCGACGTGCCGATCTCGAACTCGGCGCCTCCGCTTCCGTAGCCCTTTAGGGTCGCGCTGGGGCCGAACGGCCCAGGCGAAATTGGGTCCCCTGTATGGGCCGAAGATGAGCCCTCCGCCTCTCGCGGGGTCAGCTGACCGAACGTAGTCTGCATCACACGAAATCGGTCCAGCCCCAAGGAGCCCTTCAATGTCAGACCTCACTCTTCAAAGCATCACCCGCCTTCAGGTCAGCCAGCGTGTGGCTCGTCACGCCATCGCGTCGAGGGTCCGCCGGTCCGCCGGCCGGATCGCCGATCGGTTCCGCCGCGAGCAGACCGGCCAGGACGTCCTCGAGTACTCCGGCATGGTCGTGTTCGTGGCGCTGATCGTCGGACTCATGTTCACGTTGCAGATTCCGCAGACCGTGGCCACCGCGGTTGCCCACGCGGCCAACTCGATGTTCCAGAACAACCACACCTACACGCCGCCGACGGCTATTCCCGATCCGACGAAGGGGTGAGTTCTCCCACCACTCACTCGCCGTCACTCGAGGCGCGGACACCGTCCGCGCCTCGAGGCTGTGTGGGGGTGTCGTGGCGGTAGCATGCGGAGCGCGATGATGGCTCCGGCGGGGTCGCTGGCGGTGGCGCGGCGTAACCGCACGGTCGTGAGCGTGCCATGGCTGCTGCTCGCTGGGACGCTGACCATCCTCGGGGCACTCCTGATCGCGCTCCTGCCGAACGACCTGCGCGGTGACACGTGGATCGCGCTGGCCGCGGGCCGAGAGGTGGCCCAGCACGGCATCCCTCACCACGAGACGCTGACCACGGTGGCTCAGGGGCGCTCGTGGGTTGACCAGCAGTGGCTTGCCCAGCTGATCCTGTATGAGCTCGAGCGGGTGGGCGGGCTCGCGCTGATCGGCTTCGTCGACATCGCGCTCGTGCTTGGCGCTGTGGGGGGAGCGACATGGGCCGCGCTGCGCCTGGGCGCACGGCTGCGCGCCGTCGCGTGGATCCTCCCGCTGGCGGTCTGGGGGATGCTGACCGGACTGGAGGTGCGCACACAGGCCTTCGCGTACCCGCTGATGGTGACGCTCGTTTACCTGCTCGCTCACGACGCGCGAGCGCCCTCGCGGCGGGTGTGGTGGTGCCTGCCGCTACTGGCGCTGTGGGGCAACCTGCACGGATCCGCGCTGTTGGCCGCCGGGCTCGTCGCCCTGCGCGGAGTCACGGTCGCCTGGGGGCGCCGGCGGGAACTGGCCCGTGCTCCGCGCGCATGGGGTAAGCCCGTTGGTCTGGCGATCGCGGGGCCGGCTTGCCTGATTGTCAATCCATACGGCATCGGAGTGGCTTCGTACTACCGCGCCACGGTGTTCAATCCCGCCTTCCACAAGCTGATCGCCGAGTGGGGGCCCGCGACGCACGAGCCGGCGATGCTGTTCGCGGTGCTGTCGCTGTCGGCCGTCGCCGTCTGGGGAATGATCCGTCACCGCGGGCAGACCACGCTCTGGGAGCGCTGCGCGCTGCTCGTCCTGGCGATCGGGGGGCTTGTTGCGGTGCGCAACGTTCCCTGGTTCGCCCTCGCCGCGCTGGTGCTGCTGCCAGTCTGGATCGATCCCTCGGCCCCGGCGCCGGCCTGGCGGACCCGGTGGGGGCCGCTGGCGGCCGCCGGCGTGGCCGCTCTCGGCGCGGTGTGGCTGGTGCAGGGCGCTGCGAACACGGTGAATGCGAACGCCAGGACGTTGACGCCGGACTTTCCGGCCGGCGCGCTGGCGGCCGTCCGGAGCGAGATCGACGCGCATCCGGGCTGGCGCGTGTACGCGGACGACACGCTCGCGGACTGGCTGTTGTGGGAGCTTCCCGAGCTGCATGGCCGCCTTGCCGCCGATGCTCGCTTCGAGCTGATGGGCTCGGCGCAGCTCGATTCGCAGGTGGATCTGGTCTCGGCCGCCGGCGCGAACTGGAAACGCGCGGCGCGGGGATGCCGCCTGCTGATATTCGACCCGGCGTCCTACCGCCACGCGGCCACGGGGTTCGAGCGCGAGCCGGGCGCGCGCACGGTGTACGACAGCGACCACGCGGTGGTCATCGTCCGCACGGCGGCAGGCGCGAGCGCTTAGGGCCGGGGGCGAATCAGCTGCCGTTGTGGCGGCTGATCGTGCGGTCGGCCCGCCAGTTGCCGTTCTCCTTGACCAGCCCGTCGGTCTCGGTGAACGTTTTGCCGTTGTCCTGGTCGGTGTAGGTGACCGTGGCCTGATTACCGTTCACCGAAAGCGAGCGGATCTTGGGGGCGCTGTTGCCGAACGCCTGGGCGAGCTGGGCCTTGGATACGCCGGCCGTGCTGATCAGAGCGCGGAATGCGCCCTGGCAGTCCGAGGCGTTCAGCCCGGCCTTCTTGGCGCCCGACACGATCGAGGACTGCTGGCGCTGCGAGAAGAACTGGCAGGCGCCGGCGTAGTCGCCCTTCGCCATTGCCGACTGCATCGCGACGAACATGTGCGTGATCGCCTGCTTGTTCGACGAGCCGCTCGAGCCGCCGCACGCGGCGAGCGCGAGGCAGACCAGGCAGCCACAGGCGATGCGAATTGCGGCGTTCATCCTGAGATCCATGTAAGCAGCATCGCGCCGCGGGCGCGCCTATTGGCGCAGGCGGAACGAGTCGATCACGGCGTCGGCGTCGACGTGACCGCCGAGCGCGGGTGCGTTGGCGACCACCACGTCGAGCAGGACGCCGGGCCTGACCAGGACCATTAACCACTTGCGGTCGAAGTGGGTCGGGGCCGGGTCCGACGGCGAGTCGGGGGCCACGTAGCTCTCGGTGACGATCCGCGCGCCGCGGGCCCCCGGAACGGTGGCCTTGGTGGCGCTGATCTTCACGTTCGAGACGCTGGTGTTCGTGCGGTCGGCCTGCTGGAGGTTGCTCACCACCTGATCGAGGGTGAACTTGAGATGCGGGTTCTCGAGAAGGAGGATCTCGCTCTGCGCTTTGGCGGCCGCCCTGCCGCCCTGCGTCGCCTCGGTCACCGTGGATCCCGGCGGCTGGTCGGGAACGGTCCCGGCCTTGGCCACGAAGTGCGCGGGTAGGGCCACCACATAACCACTGCCGTGGTACGCCGTGTAGCCGGTGGGTGCGTGGAACGAGCCCGAGAGCGGGGAGCTGCTGCCGCCGCCGCCACCACAGCCGGCGGCGAGGAGGACGGCTACGGCCAGCGGTGCCGCGAGCCTTTTCAACATGTCTGGGACGAGTTCCAGGTCGTCGTCTTCCAGGGACCGCCGTCCTGGCGGACTCGAGGCGGGTTGTAACAGGCCGACGAGCTGCCGTCGTTCAGCTCGGCGCCGCCGCCGCCGCCGGCGTTCAGCTCACCGCCGTAGGTCGAGGTCGACTTCTTCACGTGGTAGCTCTGGGTGTATTCCGTGCCGTTGGCGTTCATGTCGCTGATCAGGACCGGGATCTGGGAGGTATTGCCCTGAAGCACCTGCTCGAGCGCAGACTGGGCAGCCGGGTCGTCGCTGAGGTCAAGGCTTCCCACGAACTTGGAACCCACGCCTTCGCCGCCGGCTCCATCATGGCTGATGCTGAGCAATGGCTCGGACTTGCCGCCCTCGCCGCCGCCTTCACCGGAGCCGGACTCGGCGCTGGTGCCGCCGTGGGCGGAGCCCTCGGGTGCCTGCCCACCCTGGCCCGTGGCCTCCCACACGCCGTCGCCCGACGCGGTGACCTCGAGCTCGCGGGGCGTGAAGTCAGGCCCGAAGGTGACCGTTACATCGCCGTCCAGGGAGCCGATGCCGCTCGCGTGAGGCCCGAACAGCGCGTCGCCCAGGCTGCCGTCGCCGTCGAGGGTGAGGCGGACGGTGCCCTGCCAGTCACCCTTCAGATCGCCCGAATTTATGCGTTCCAGGCCGGCCTGGGCGCTGACCGAGGCCTTGATGTCGGCGCCGAGGGAGCCGATGTTCGCGCCGGCCCCGGCGCTCGCCGACCCCTGCACGCCTCCGCCGGCGGCCGTGGCGGTCAGGTAGCGCCCGTCGATCGAGTGCTGGGTGGGGGCGCCCTTGGCACCGGTGATGTCGTCGAACAGGCCGGCGGCCAAGTCGCCGCCGATGGGGACCGACTGAAGCGCGTCGTTGACCGCCAGTCCGGCGCTGTTGCCGCTCGAGATCTGCCCCCAGTACTTGTTCGCGGTGCCCCAGTTCGGGAAGGTCCACGTGGTCGAGCCGTTCACGTAAACCCCGCCGCCGGCCTGCGCCTGGGCCTCCGCGCCGCCCAGCGGACCGAGCTCGACCTCGGCTCCGACTCGCGCCGAAACCCCGAGCGTGCCGGTGTTCACCAGCGAGATCTGCGCGGTGCCGTTGCTCAGGTGAGTCAGTGTCACCGTGTAGGAGTGGCCGGCGTCGACGATGATGACCCGGCCGTCGTACCCAACCGTCTTGGTGGAGACGCTCACCGGATAGGCCGGACCCGAGTCGCACAGGCCCGCGTGGATGATCTGGTCGACCGCGCAGGCGAGCGCCCGAGCCGCCTGGCCGGGAATCCCGAGCGAGAACAACAGCGCGAACATCCCCGCGACGAGCACGAGCAGGCCGCTCCACTCGAGGACTTCCTGACCTCGCTCCTCGCGCCAGCGGCTGTCCTTGCGGGGTCGAATCGACACGTTGTCAGTAAACGTCCGCCGCCCGCAGTGCGAAAGAGTCCGGGGACCCGATGTGAACGTCCGCCGGGGCCCAAATTCCCTGGGCCCCTCGGGCCGGGAACCCCGGCACGATGCGGGCCGGGCGCGGCGGTGTCACACTCTGCAAACCGTGCCGGAGGCGGTCACCGTCATTGGGCTGGGCTGCGAGCTCGATCGCCTGTTCTCGGGCCAGTCACCGGCGGTGCCGATCCCGGGGCCGCCGGGGCGCGACGACATGCGAGACCTGTTCGACGCGATCGGGGCGCCGGTCCGTCACGGCTCGGCCGAGATCGTGATCGTGGGCGACTGGCTTCCGCCCGAGACACTCGAGCGCGTGCGCATGATCCGCTCGCTGCTCCAGACCGACCGGGTGGCGATCCACGTCACCGACCTGCCGCCGCTGGCCGCCAGCGTGCTGGCCGCGCTGACCGCGGCACTGGCGCCGATGGCCGTCTCGGTCGGCGCGCTGGCCGGGGCGATCGATCTAATCGCCGACGCGCTGCTCGTGCTGGCCTGGACGGGCAGCGTGGCCGGGCTGCGCCACCCCGGCGTGTCGCTGCTCGACCACGCGCGATCGGCTCTGCCCTGGAGCTCGTTCGGGGTCGGACTGCAGCCCGAGTCGTTCGTGCAGCCGGTGTCGGCCGGCGCCGAGGGCCTGCCGCTGGCGCCGCCCGAGCATCCGATCGAGCTGCTGGTGGCGCCCGAGGAGGCCGCCGACCTGAGTTGGATCGTCGACGTGGTGGCGCCCGCCCTCGGTGGCGTGGGCATCCGCCAGATCCCGGCCACCCTGCACGGCTCCCAGTGGTGGGGCACCACGCGCCTGGTCGAGGTGGTCGGCGTGCCCACCAGCATCGAGTGGCTGGCCGAGGCGACACTGCCCCGGTCGGTGTCTCCGTGCGCATGGTGCGGCGAGCCGATCGCCGCCGCGCCGTGCCCGTTCTGTGGCGACTCCGCGAGCGACTCGAGCTCGGCCCGGACGCAGCGCTCGCACCCGGTGGCCATTGGTACTCTCGCCTCAGCGGCTAAGGAGGACGACGGTGGACAGTAGACCAGTGGGGCAGATCGAGGAGCAGGGTCGCGAAGTGGAGCAGGCGGGTGGGGCCGCCACCGAGGTGCCGCCCGGGCCGGATCGTCAGCCGGAGCCCGATCGTCAGCCGGAGCCCGATCGTCAGCCGGGGGCCGATCGTGAGCCGGGGCCGGAGACCGAGGCTTCCGAGCAATCGGGAACACGTAGCCCGGCCCCCCGCGCCACGATGTCGCGCCAGGACGTCTACGTCCGCCCGATGCGCGCCGGCAAGCCGGTCTCGGACGGCCCGGTGTCGCGTGCCGCGACGTGGCTGAAGTACAGCCTGAGCTCGGAGCTTCAGCGCCGCGAATGGGCGATCGACGAGCAGCTCGTTCATGTACCGCCGATGACCCGCCCAAACACGGTGGCGGTGATCTCGCCCAAGGGCGGCGTCGGCAAGACCACGATCTCGTTCGTGCTCGGCAACCTGCTGGCCTCCGAGCTGCGCATGCGAGTGGTGGCCCTGGACGCCAACCCCGACTTCGGCACGCTGGCGTCGCTCGCGCCCGACGACTTCCGCTCCAAGCGCTCGCTGGCCGACCTGCTCGCCGATTCCAACCAGATCGACTCGCCGGCCGAGCTGCATCCCTACGTGGCCCGCCTGCCCACCGGCCTGCACCTCCTGGGCGCCCCCGCGCACGCCGAGGTCATGGCCCAGATGACCCCCGGGCTCTACAGCCGGCTGCTGGACTTCCTCGAGCGCTTCTACGAGGTGGTGATCCTCGACCTCGGCACCGGGATCACCGACCCGCTGGCCCAGTTCGCCGTCGACCGCGCCGACCAGACGGTGGTGATCACCACGCCCGAATGGGTCACCGCGGCCGGTGTGCTGGGCGCGCTGCGCTACCTCCAGCTCGAGCAGGGAACGCTGGTCTTGAATCAGGCCCCGGTCGGGCGCCACACGGGCAACCGCGAGGTGATCGAGGCCAACTTCCGCCGGCACGCGGTCGAGACGAGCGCGACGATCCCCTACGACGATCGCCTGCGGGTCATGCTCGATACCGGGACCTACTCGCTGTCAGATTTGAAGCTGTCAACGCGTGTCCCTGTCAAGGAGCTAGGCGCGGCGATCGCCTTCAACTTCGTCTGAGAGACGGTCGTCCGAGAGAAACGCATCGGCGTGACCCGCGAGTGTTTCCACCACCGAGCGGGCACGAAAGCAGGCACGCAGCCGCTTGGAGGGCACGTCGCGGTCGACGCGGACCACGCTGCCCTGCTTGTCGAGCCAGATGAGGTCGAGCGCGAAGCGCATGCCGAAGGTGTGGACTGACGTGGTGCGGATGCGGAGCCCAAGGTTGGCGGGCAGCGAGTCGAGGCGGGAGAGGCCCCGCCGGCGCGCCTTGCTCGTGCTGGCCTCGACCACGGTGACCCCGCCGGCCAGGGTGCGGCGCGGCAGGCCCGCGAACCTCTCGGAGTGATCGGTGCTCGGCATGGCGGAGCAGGCTACTCACACGCGCGCTGAGGCCCGGTCCCGGCGGCGGGACGTCGCCGTAGGAGTGGCGACCGTGGCGCTGGCCGTGGTGGTCGCCCTGGTGCAGAGCTCGGTGGCGGCTTCGGTGCTGCGGGGCTTGATGGTTCTGGCCCTGGTGCCGTGCGCGGTGATCGACATCGAGCGGCGGATCATCCCCAACCGCATCACCGGGCCGGCTTCGCTGGTGGCACTCATCGCCGGCCTGGCACTTGATCCCGGCGGCGAGCTCACGCGGGTGCTGTGGGCGCTGGCCGCCGGCGGGTTCCTGCTCCTCGCGTCGCTGATCCGGCCCTCCGGGATGGGCATGGGCGACGTGAAGCTGACCGGCATGATGGGGCTGTTCCTGGGGCGCTCGGTGGTGGTGGCGCTGTTCGCCGCGCTGATCGCCAGCGTGTTGACCGGCGTCGCGCTGGCCACCCGGCGCGGGGTGTACGCGGCCCGCAAGACCGCGCTGCCGTTCGGGCCGTATCTGGCCTTCGGCGGCGTGCTGGCGGCGCTGGTCGGCGACTCGATCATCCACGCCTATCTGCACCTGCATGGCTGAGGCGGCCGGCTTCCCGTGCCCCTGCTGCGGATTTCGCACCCTGCCGGGTGCGTCGCCGACCGATGAGATCTGCCCGGTCTGCTTCTGGCAGGACGATTCGTCGACAACCAGGACACCGCAGGAACACGTGCGCCCGCCCAGACCCGACGAGGGTGCTTGGGAAGAAACTACGGAATAGCCATAGTTTCTTCCCAAGCGATCAGCGGCTCGCGATCAGGATGACGATGCCGAGCGCCGCCATCCCGGCGCCGAACAGCATGAACGCGAGCTCCATGCAGCCGACCCAGCGGCTCTGCGTCTCGACTCGGATGCGCTGGGCCGCGGAAGTGGCGGGAGGTCCGGTGGAGGATCCAGCCGACCAGCAGGAAGATCAGGCCGATGCCGGTGAGGACCGCGCCGAAGATCGTGGAGAACTGGTGGGCGGGCGAGCTCGAGGCGATCATCGCGGCGCGCTGCCAGTATCGCGCAACCAGGGTCGGATTGGCACTCTCAACAAACGAGTGCCAAGAAAGCCTTGAATCGCTGTGGGAAGAAGCTATATTTGCCCTTGGCACTCTCGTGGGAGGAGTGCCAAACCCCACACCGGCACTAATCCCTTCCAACCGGAGGTTGCATCACATGAAGCTCAAGCCCCTTGGCGATCGGTTGATCGTGCGGGCGATCGAAGAGGAGGAGACGACCGCCAGCGGCATCGTCCTTCCCGACACAGCGAAGGAGAAGCCCCAGAAGGGCAAGGTCCTCGCGGTCGGCGACGGCAAGGTCAACGAGGACACCGGCAAGCGCACCCCGCTCGACGTGTCCGAGGGCGACGAGGTCCTCTACAGCAAGTACGGCGGCACCGAGATCAAGGTAGACGGGGAGGAGCTCCTCGTCCTGCGCGAGTCCGACGTGCTGGCCAAGGTCCAGTCGTAACCCCGTCCCCCCAGGAGAACTGAAACAGATATGGCACACAAGGAACTGAAGTACGAGGCGGAGGCCCGCAAGGCGCTCGAGCAGGGCGTAGACGCGGTAGCCAACGCTGTCAAGGTGACGCTCGGCCCCAAGGGCCGTTACGTGGTCCTCGACAAGAAGTTCGGCGCGCCGACGATCACCAACGACGGTGTGACGATCGCGCGTGAGATCGAGGTCGAGGACGTCTTCCAGAACCAGGGCGCGCAGCTCGTCCGCGAGGTCGCGACGGCCACCAACGACGTGGCCGGCGACGGTACGACGACGGCCACCGTGCTGGCCCAGTCGATCGTCCGCGAGGGCCTGAAGAACGTGGCCGCCGGCGCGAACCCGCTGGGTCTCAAGCGCGGCATCGAGAAGGCCGTCGAGGACGTGGTCAAGAACATCGAGTCGCAGGCGGTGGAGATCTCCGGCAAGGACCAGATCGCCCGCGTGGCGACCATCTCGGCCGGCGATGACGAGATCGGCGACGTGATCGCCGACGCGATCGAGAAGGTTGGCAAGGACGGGGTGGTCAACGTCGAGGAGGGCCAGACGTTCGGCATGGACCTCGAGTTCACCGAGGGCATGCAGTTCGACAAGGGCTACATCTCGCCCTACATGGTCACCGACCAGGAGCGGATGGAGGCGGTGCTCGAGGATCCCTACATCCTCATCGCCAACCAGAAGATCGGCTCGGTCCGTGACCTGCTTCCGGTCCTGGAGCAGACGATCCAGTCCGGCAAGCCGTTGCTGATCATTGCCGAGGATGTCGAGGGCGAGTCGCTCGCGACGCTCGTGGTCAACAAGCTGCGTGGCACGTTCACCGGCGTTGCGGTCAAGGCGCCGGGGTTCGGCGATCGCCGCAAGCGGATGCTCGAGGACATCGCGATCCTCTCGGGTGGCGAGGTGATCACCGAGGAGATGGGTCTCAAGCTCGAGAACACGCAGCTCTCGCAGCTCGGCCGGGCTCGGCGCGTGGTCGTGGCCAAGGACACCACGACGATCGTCGACGGCAACGGTGACAGCGAGGCGATCAAGGGTCGCATCAACCAGATCAAGACCGAGATCGAGAACACCGATTCGGACTTCGACAAGGAGAAGCTCCAGGAGCGCCTTGCCAAGCTGTCAGGCGGCGTTGCCGTGGTCAAGGTCGGCGCGGCCACCGAGACCGAGATGAAGGAGAAGAAGCACCGCGTCGAGGACGCGCTCCAGGCGACTCGGGCCGCCCTCGAGGAGGGCATCGTCCCGGGCGGCGGCGTCGCGCTGCTCGTCGCACAAGAGGCGCTCGACCTCGATGCGTTCGGCGAGGCTGACGAGCGAACCGGCGCGCGGATCGTGCGCCGCGCCCTCGAGGAGCCGATGCGTCAGATCGCCGAGAACGCCGGGCTCGAGGGCTCGGTCGTGGTCAACGACGTGCGCAAGGCGGAGAAGGGCCAGGGCCTGAACGCCGCCAACGGCGAGATCGTCGACCTCGTCAAGGAGGGCATCATCGATCCGGCCATGGTGACGCGCTCCGCGCTTCAGAACGCCGCGTCGATCGCCAAGAACATCCTGACCACCGAGGCCATCGTGGCCGAGGTCCCGGAGAAGGATGGCGGCGGTGGCGGCGGTGGCATGCCCGACATGTCGGGGATGATGTAATCCGCTGCTGACAAGCAGACGCTTAGTTGTTCGAGGGCCCGGCGGCGACGCCGGGCCCTCGGTCTTCTACGGCGGACGAGCCGCGCCGTGATGCATAACTCGTCGCGCGACGCGCGTGCCGGTCAGCGTGACGGGTTAAGCACGCTATTCGTGCACAACTCGTCACGGTCCCGGGAGGCGGGGGTTGCGCGACGAGTTATGCACGCTCGGTTGTTCATGCGCGCCGGCACCTGCGGAACCTGCCACTCGGCCACAATTCCGGTGACCGTGGCAAGAAATGCACGTGGGGCATGCCTGGGATGCCACGGTGGCGCCCGATCGAGCCGAATGGCAGGAAATGCGTGACACTCGGGCCGCGCTACGAGCCCGAGAGCGGGACCGTGACCCCCCGGCTTGCCGCCGGGCAGTCACACGATCGGCTGGGTGGCGCTGGCCGGCGCGGCCGGGAAGTAGGCGAGGCGCTGAAGTGCGGCCGGAGAGCAGGAGCACGAGCACGACCACACCGACGACCCCGCTACGGGATGACCCCCCGGTCGCTCATGCCGTGCGTGAGACCGCACCCGCCAGCGACTCGTAGACGGTGTGGGTGCGGCGCGCCACCTCGGTCCAGTCGAATCTGAGCACGTGCTCGCGGGCCTCGACGACGAGCTGGGCGCGGGCCGCGTCATCGATGAGAACCCGCTCGAGCACGGCCCCGAGCGCGGTGGCGTCGCGGGAGGGGAACCGCAAGCCGACGGTGCCGTCGACGGGCACGACCTCGCGCAGGCCACCGGTGTCGGCGACCACGCACAGGCAGCCGGAGGCCATGGCCTCGAGGGCGACCAGGCCGAACGGCTCGTAGATCGAGGGGACGATGCACAGGTCGCAGATCCGGTAGAGCGAGTGGAGCATGTCGTCGCCGATCCAGCCGAGGAACACTCCGTGGTCGGTGAGGCCCAGGCGGCGCGCCTGGCGCTTGAGCTCGGCCTCGGCGGTCCCGGTGCCGGCGACCACGAACCGCACCCCGCCGCGGCGGTGGATGATCGGCGCCAGGGCGTCGAGCGCGAGGTGAAAGCCCTTCTCGTAGACCAGGCGCCCGACCAGCAGCACCAGGAGGTCTTCAGGTGCGGCGTATTTCAAGCGCAGGGCTTCGAGATCGGCGGCCACGGGCTCGAGGTCGCGGGGGTCGATGCCGTTGGGGATCGCGGTGATCTTGGCCGGGCGCACGCCGAACACGTTGGCGACGTGGACTCGCATGTAGCGCGAACAGGTGATCACGTGGTCGGCCCGGCGGACCATTGTCCGCTCGGCGGCGTGGATGTGGGACTGGGGATGGTTCTGGACCCAGCCCTGGTGGCGGCCGAACTCGGTGGCGTGCACGGTGACCAGCCAGGGCCGCTCGATCTGGCGCGCGGCCAGCCCGGCGGCGCCGGCCACGAGCCAGTCGTGGGAGTGGACCAGGTCGAACTCGAAGCGCTCGCACAGCTGGGCGGCCAGCGCGTGCATGTCCGCGTTCATCGACTCGACCCAGCGCACGAAGGCGGACGGATCGCGCGGGAATTGCGGCTCCCGAACCCGGTGGACGTGCACCCCGTGCTGCTGCGCCTCGGCCGGCAGGCGGCCGCCGCCCCGGGTCAGCACGTGCACCTCCGTGCCGTCTTGGACCAGGCTCTCGGACAGCTTGCGCACGTGACGGCCGAGGCCTCCCTCGATCACCGGCGGGTACTCCCAGGAGACAAGCAGGACGCGCATCGCCGGGCGGGGACCCTATCGACTACGCGCGCTTCGTGACACCATTAGATGTCGTGTCGGGTCCTCAGGGCAGCATCACCCCGATCGTGCGGGCGCCCGACCCGATCGACCCGGGTGTCCGGATCGGCCACACCCACCTCCGTACCGCGGACATCGACCGGATCCGCGACTTCTACGTGGGCGTGCTCGGGTTCGACGTGATCTCCGAGGCGCGCGACGTCCCGGGGTGGGGCACGACCGGCGACATCCTGTTCGTCTCGGCCGGCGGCTATCACCACCACCTGGGGTTCAACACCTGGAAGTCGAGGGGCGGTCCGCCCACCCCCGACGGGGTCGCCGGCCTACACCACGTGGCCATCGCCTACCCGACCCGGCGGGCCCTGGCCGACGCGTATCGCCGCCTCAAAGAAGCCGACTGGCCGATCCGGCAGGCCTCAGACCACGGCACCCATGAGGCGATCTACATCATCGATCCCGACGGCAACACGCTCGAGCTCATGTGGGACCGGCCGCCCGATCAGTGGCCGCGCGACGAGGAGGGTCACGCGACCCCGCAGTTCGGCCCGGACCTCGACCTGGACGACTTGCTGCGCGAGCTGGCCTAGACCCGATTGACGAAGTGAACCCGGCGGCGCCCGCGGTCGGCCGTGCAGGTGACCGGGTAGGTACCGCCGTTCACCGTGTGGACGCTGGTACAGCGCCAGTTCCGCACCATGCACACGGCCGGCCGCGTGCTCCCGTCGGGGACGGTGCAGGCGTTGCCGCCAGGGCTCTTCAGGCGGTGAAACCACTCGCGCACGACCGTGCGTCCCCTCGTGCAGTCGCGCGCGGTGATCGTGACCACGGCGAGCGGCATGCCGTGGGTCGAGCACCTGTGGGCGGCTGCGACCGCCCGGCTCGCCCGGCTCATCCGGCTCGGGGTCGGGGGCGGCGTGATCAGCCTCCAGGTGCCCGCGCAGATGTAGACGCGGCCCAGCGCGCGGCCCCCGAACACGCCCGGCTTGGGACCGAGGATCTGGGCGACGATCTTGTTGTAGACCGTGCGGTGGAGGTTGGCGCAGAACGTGCGGTGACTCAGCGTCACGCGGCCCGGATAGAAGTGGTCGACGTGACTCGGCCGCTCCTGCTCGATCACCCGCCCGGTGGCGACCGCCGTGCGGCCGCCCCACGATTGCCAGCGCAGATTCGTCACCGCGAAGTCGCCGTCGCCGCTGACCCCGAACTCGTGCGGCTTGTACATGAACCCGAGGTGCATGACCACGCGATGCGTACTGGCCTGAGCCGGCCCGACCAGCGCCGCGAGGAGGACGATGAGCAGGAGGGCTGCGCGGGAAAGTCTCATCAGAGCCGTTCGAACACGCCCACGCCGTGCTCTCCGACCAGGCGCGCCACCGCCTCGCGGCCGTCCCACGAGCGCTCCTCGCCGCGCAGCACGTCGCGCCAGGCTCCACCGGGCAGGTCGGTGAGCGTGCCCTCGAACGGGGGGTTTCTCGTCGCCACGACCACTAGCAGATCACCGCCGCGCAGGAACGCGCACGCCGCGTTACCGGCGTCGAGCGGATCATAGTCCCCGGCAAACGGCGCCGGCCGGCGGGCGCGCAGCCCCAGCAGGCGCAGGGTCACGAACAGCTTGCGGATCTCCGCCACGGGCGGGGTGCCGCCCATCAACCGGCGCAGCATGGCCTGGCGCCAGGCAAAGTCGACCGGGCGGCGATTGTCGGGGTCGACCAGCGCGCGGAAGGGCAGCTCGTCGCCCTGGTAGATGTCGGGGATGCCGGGGGCGGTGAGCTTGAGCACGAGCTGGCCGAGCGCGGCGCGGTCGCCGGCCTGCGCCACGCGCCCCACGAACGGCTCGAACTCGTCGAGGAACGTGCGCCCGTCGTACAGCGCGTGGCCAAAGCGCTTAACCGCCGTCTCCCACTCCTCGTTCTGATCGACCCAGTTCGTGTTGCGCTTGGCCTCGCGGAGCGCCTTCTCGAGGTACGCCTCGATCCGCTCGGCGGCGATCGGCCACGCGCCGACCAGGGTCTGGAACAGGAAGTAGCGCTCGACGTCGTCAGGGGCGCCGTCATCGGAGCGCAGGTCGCCGGTGAGCTCGAACCAGCGCTCGACGTGCGTCTGCCATTCGGACGGCATCGAGGCCAGCGCTCCGATCCGCGCCCGCACGTCGGCCGACCGCTTGGCGTCGTGGGTCATCGTCGTGAGGAGGTTCAGCGGGAACCGCTCCGCGCGTTCGGCGTTGGCCGCGTGGAAGCGCGCCACGTCGATGCCGAAGCGCGACGGGTCACCGCCCACGTCGTTCAGCGCGATCAGCCGGTTGTAGCGGTAGAAGGCGGTGTCCTCGACGCCCTTGGCCATGATCGCCGGCGTGGTCTGCTGGAAGCGGGTGACGAACCCGGCCGGCGCCGGCGCTTGCAGCAGCAGCATCGACGCGATGCGCTCGTCCATGCCGGAGGCCTCGCCGATCGCGCGACGGTCCTCGTCAGTCACGCGGCCCGCGTCCGGTTCGACGTAGGTCCGGTACACGGGCAAGGATGCCAGCGCGTGCTCGAGGTCGGCCCGGCCCGGGCCATCCGAGCCGGCCTCGCGGAGCAGTCGCTCGACGTCCTGGGCGAACGGTCCGCGTACCTGCTCGAGCTTCGCCTCGTGCGCCAGCTCGCCGAACGGCCGCGCGTCACCGGACACCTGCTCCCACAGAGCGGTCAGAGGAGCCTCACCACTCGGATCGACGAATAGCGCGCAGACGTCGTTGAGGAACTCGTAGCCGACGGTTCCGGACACCGGCCAGTCGCGCAGGTGCTCGCCCGGGTCGAGGATCTTTTCGACCCACACGCGGTCTACGCCCCGATCGCGGAGCTGGGCCAGATAGCCCGCCGGGTCGGCCAGCCCGTCGGGGTGATCGATCCGTACCCCGTCGATCAAGCCGTCACGGACCAGCGAGATCGCCAGCTCATGGGTTTCGGCGAACACCTCCGGATCCTCCTGGCGCAGGCCGGCCAGATCGCCGATGTCGAAGAAACGCCTGTACACGCCGGTCGAAGGCTCCACGTCGAAGAACTTCGAGCGCAACGACTCGTCGGCCCAGTAGTGGTTGGCGTCGTCAGCCGCCATGTGGTTCGGGACGACGTCGAGGATCAACCCGAGGCCGGCGGCGCGCGCGGCGTCGGACAGAGCCTGAAGGCCCTCGGAACCGCCCAGGTCGTCCGACACACGTTTCGGGTCGATCACGTCGTAACCGTGCGTCGAGCCGGGCCGGGCCTGAAAGGACGGCGACAGATAGAGATGGGAGATCCCGAGATCGCGCAGGTAGGGCACGAGCGCGCGCGCCGCGCCGAAGCCGAACGACGAGGTCAGCTGGAGGCGATAGGTGGCGCGGAGCTCGGAGGCGCGACCGTTCACTGCGCCCGTTTCAGGACCACGATCGAGCGCGCGATGACCGGCACCTCGGTGCGAGCGCCGTGGACCGAGCTGCCCGGTTCGGCCTCAGGGTGTGCGGTCGTGAGCTCGAGCGCCCACCGCGCACCGAAGCGCCGGCGCGGCAGCGTGAACGTCCGGTCCTCGCCCTCGGCGTTGAACAGCACGATGAACGAGTCGTCCTCGATTTCTTCGCCGCGCGGTCCCGGCGAGTCGATCTCCTTGCCGTTGAGGAACAGCCCGAGCACATGCTCGCCGCCCTGCCAGTCGCGGCGCGTCATCTTGTTGCCGTCGGGGCGGAACCACCACACGTCGGGCAGGCCGGACCCCATGACCTCGCTGCCGCGCAGGAACGAGCTGCGGCGGAACACCGGATGCTCGCGGCGCAGGCGGATCAGTCGCTGGGTGAACTCGCGCAGCTGGGCCTTCTCGGGCGTCTCGGTCCAGTCGAACCACGAGATCTCCGAGTCCTGGCACCAGCCGTTGTTGTTGCCGCCCTGGCTGCGTCCGATCTCGTCGCCGCCGAGCATCATCGGGGTGCCCTGCGAGAGCAGCAGCGTGGTCAGGTAGTTGCGCTGCTGGCGCACGCGCACCGCATTGATCTCGGGGTCGTCGGTCTCGCCCTCCGCGCCGTGGTTCCAGGAGCGGTTGTCGTCGGTGCCGTCCTTGTTGTCCTCGCCGTTGGCCTCGTTGTGCTTCTCGTTGTAGGAGACCAAGTCGCGCAGCGTGAAGCCGTCGTGCGCGGTGATGAAGTTGATCGAGGCGAACGGGTCGCGGCCGTCGGCCTCGTACAGGTCCGAGGAACCGGCCAGCCGCTCGGCGAAGTCGCCACAGTTGGCGAAGCCCCGCCAGTAGTCGCGCATGACGTCGCGATAGACCCCGTTCCACTCCGACCACAGGACGGGGAAGTTGCCCACCTGATAGCCGCCCGGGCCGACGTCCCAGGGCTCGGCGATCAGCTTGACCTGCGAGAGCACCGGGTCCTGGTGGATCACGTCGAAGAACGCCGACAGGCGGTCCACGTCGAAGAACTCGCGGGCCAGGGCGGAGGCCAGATCGAAGCGGAAGCCGTCGACGTGGCATTCGATCACCCAGTAGCGCAGCGAGTCCATGATCAGGCGCAGCACGCTCGGCTGCACCGGGTTCAGCGAGTTGCCGGTCCCGGTGAAGTCCAT
Source organism: uncultured Solirubrobacterales bacterium (assembly GCA_963834675.1). GTDB lineage: Bacteria > Actinomycetota > Thermoleophilia > Solirubrobacterales > Solirubrobacteraceae > Palsa-465. The sequence continues at coordinate 191,026 of CAWICS010000001.1, read as the reverse complement.
GTAGAAGCGCGGATCGTCAGGAACCAGGCGGTAGTAGGCCGAGTTGTCGACACCCTTGAACGACAGCATCGGGCCCAGGTGGTTGCCCTCGGCGGTGTGGTTGTAGACCACGTCGAGGATCACCTCGATGCCCGCGCGATGGAGCGCCTTGACCATCCCCTTGAACTCGCGGACCTGCTCGCCGCGGCGGCCGGTAGCGGAATATTCGGAATGAGGTGCGAGGTATCCGATCGTGCTGTAGCCCCAGTAGTTGCGCAGGCCCTTTTCGGCCAGGAATGACTCGTCTGAGATGTGGTGCACGGGGAGCAGCTCGATCGCGGTGACGCCAAGCTCCTGCAGGTACGCGATGGCCGGCTCGGAGGCCAGCCCGGCGTAGGTGCCGCGGAGGTCCTCGCGCACATCGGGATGGAGCATCGTGAAGCCCTTGACGTGCGTCTCGTAGATCACGGTGTCGGCCCACGGGATGTTCGGGGGCCGGTCCCCTCCCAGATGAAGGCGTCGTCGATGACCACCGACTTGGGCATGGCGGCGGCGTCATCCTCGTCGTCGGGCTCGAGGTCGGCGTCCTCCTCGCCGGTCGGGACGTACGGCAGCACGTTGGCGTCGTGCGCCCAGTCGACCGCGCCGTCGATCGACTTGGCGTACGGGTCGATCAGGAGCTTGCATGGGTTGAAGCGGTGCCCCTCATTCGGCGCGTACGCTCCGTCCACCCGGAAGCCGTACCGCGTGCCGGGTCCCACATCGGGCAGGTAGCAGTGCCAGTTGAACGCCGTGCGCTGGGTCATCGGGACGCGGGTCTCGTTGTCCTCGTCGTCGAACAGGCACAACTCGACGCCGGTCGCGTGTTCGGAGAACAGCGCGAAGTTGGTGCCTCCTCCATCCCAGGTGGCGCCGAGCGGGAAAGGTTGGCCGGGCCACACCGCGAGCTCGCTCAAGCGACCAGTGCTCCCGACATGGGCTCGAGCACGATCATCCCGTCGGTGATCTCCGGCTCGCCGTGCGTTGCCACCTCGACGCTCGCCCCGCGGCAGGCAACCGAACGACGCTCGGAGCTGAAGTTGGCGATCAGCTCGAAGCGCCCGCGGCGCACCCGCAGCCAGCGGGCCTGCTCGTCGAAGTCGATCGCGTCGGGGTCGGCGGGCGGCAGGCGACGCCGTGCCTCGATCAGCCGCGAGTACAGATCGGCGAGCTCGGGGTCGACCTGGCGCGTGAGCTTGGAGCGCTCGAAGGTCTCCGGGTCCTGAGGATCGGGGATCTCCTCGGCCGCGAACGACGTGAACGACGCGAACTCCGCACGGCGACCCTCGCGGGTGGCGTCGGCGATCATCTTGTCGATGTGATCGGTGAAGAACTGGAACGGCGCGTCCTCGCCGTACTCCTCGCCCATGAACAGCAGCGGGACGAACGGTGAGAGGAGAGTCACGAACGCGGCCAGCGGGCGCGCCGGCGTAGGCAGCCGGTCGCCGAGGGCGCGGTTGCCGACCTGGTCGTGGTTCTGGTCGAACACCACGAACCGGTCGGGCGGAACGTCCTCGGCCGGCGCGCCGAAGCGCCGGCGGCGGAAGCTCGAGTACGTCCCGTCGTGGACATGGGGGCGGTGGAATGCCTTGGCCAGATCGGCCACGGTGCCGAACTCCTCGTAGTAGCCCTCGCGCTCGTCGGTGAGGAGCGTGCGCAGCGAATGATGGAAGTCATCGGCCCACGCGCCGTCGCACCCCCAGCCGCCGGCCGCTCGGTCGCGCATCACGTGAGGATCATTGAGCCCGCTCTCGGCGATCACCAGCGCGTCCTCGCGCATGTCGTGAACGCGCCGGGCCAGCGCTTCGACCAGGTGCTCGGCGCTCGAGTCGACGATCGCGTGGATCGCGTCCAGGCGCAGGCCGTCGACCCCGAAGTCGCGGATCCAGCCGACCGCGCTCTGGAGCACCCATTCGCGCACCGGGTCGCACTCGGCGTCGTCGTAGTTCATGGCCCGGCCCCAGGGGGTCTCGTACTTGTCAGTGAAATACGGGCCGAACGCCTCGAGCGCCGGCGTGCCCGACGCGCCCACGTGGTTGTAGACCACGTCGAGGATCACGGCCAGGCCGGCGTCGTGAGCGGCGTCGATGAGCCGGCGAAACCCGTGCGGTCCACCGTACGAGGACTGGGTTGCGGAGATGTAGATGCCGTCGTAGCCCCACCCGTGATGGCCGGGGAACTCCGCCACCGGCATGACCTCGATCGCCGTGATCCCCAGCTCCGCCAACCCGGACAGATGCTCGATGGCGGCATCGAAGGTCCCTTGCGGCGTGAAAGTCCCAATATGTAATTCGTAGATGACCAGCTCGCGCGCCGGTGGCGCCTGGAAACGCGACTGCGGGGCCGGCAACTCGACGATCCGCGAGGGGCCCCGGATGCCCTCCGGCTGCCAGCGCGTGGCGGGATCCGGATACGTCTCACCGTCGAGCACGTAGACGTAGTCCTCGCCCGTCCCAGCCTCGGTGACGAGCTCGCGAACCCCGTACCCCGCGTCGTGGAGCGCGAGCTCGCGACCGTCGGCGATGCGGAGCGAGATCGACTGCGCGCGCGGCGCCCAGACGCGGAACTCGGTCGTGCCGTCCCCGCGCGGCCACGCGCCGAGCGGGCGCTCCCACGGGTATTCGGCGGCGCCGAACTCGACAGGCACGGACATGGCGAAGCTCACTGTGCTTCGGGAACGAACCACACCGCTGCGAGCGGCGGCAGCGTGACGAGCGCGGACACGGGCTGGTTGTGCCACGGGATCGGCTCGGGATCGAGCCCGCCCATGTTGCCCACGTCGCTACCTCCGTAGAACGTGGAGTCCGTGTTGAGCGCCTCCTTCCAGCGGCACGCACGGGGAAGTCCCAGCCGGTAACCCGAGCGCGGGACCGGAGCGAGGTTCGCGGCAAACACGATGATCCGGGGCTCGCCGTCGGCGCCCGGCTTCGACGCTCGGGCGAAGGCCACCACGTTCGCGTCGGCATCGTTGGGCTCGAGCCACCAGAACCCTGACGGGTCGGAGTCGATCTCCCACAGCGCCGGCTCGTCGCGATACAGCCGGTTCAGATCGCGGACCAGCGATTGGATGCCCGCGTGCTCGGGGTTCTCGAGTAGATGCCAGTCGAGCGAGCGCTCGTAGCTCCACTCGGCCTCCTGGGCCAGCTCCGAGCCCATGAACAGCAGCTTCTTGCCCGGGTGAGCCCACATGTAGGCATACAGCGAGCGCAGGTTGGCCAGCTTCTGCCACTTGTCGCCACCCGCCATCTTCCGGTACAGCGAGCCCTTGCCGTGCACGACCTCGTCGTGCGAGAGCGGCAGGATGAAGTTCTCGCTGAATGCGTACATCAGGCTGAAGGTCAACTCGTGGTGGTGATAGCGGCGGTAGATCGGATCCTGCTCGAAGTAGCCCAGCGTGTCGTGCATCCAGCCCATGTTCCACTTGAAGCCGAAGCCCAGCCCGCCGAGATATGTGGGCCTTGATACCCCCGGCCACGCCGTTGACTCCTCGGCGGCGGTCAGCGCGCCGGGCTCGCGTCCGTAGACCACCTCGTTGAACTCCTTGAGGAAGGACACGGCGTCGAGGTCCTCGCGGCCGCCGAACTGGTTGGGCACCCACTCGCCCTCGCGCCGGGAGTAGTCCAGGTACAGCATCGAGGCCACGGCATCGACCCGGATGCCGTCGACGTGGTACTCGCGCAGCCAGAACAGGGCGTTGGAGATCAGGAAGTTACGGACCTCGTGGCGGCCGTAGTTGAACACCAACGTGCCCCAATCGGGATGCTCGCCGCGGCGCGGATCCGCATGCTCGTAGAGCGCGGTGCCGTCGAACTGCGCCAACCCGAAGGCGTCGCGCGGGAAGTGGGCGGGAACCCAGTCGAGGATCACGCCGACGCCGCCCGAGTGCAGGCGATCGACAAACTCGCGAAAGTCGTCGGGCGTGCCGTAGAACGGGGTGGGGGCGAAGTAGCCGGTGACCTGGTAGCCCCACGACCCGGCGAACGGATGGGCCATGACCGGCAACAGCTCGACGTGAGTGAAGCCGAGGTCCTTGACGTACGCGCTCAGCTCGTCGGCCAGCTCGAGGTAGGTCAGCGATCGGTTGTCCTCGAGCGGGTTCAGCCGCCACGACCCCAGGTGGACCTCGTAGATCGAGATTGGCTGCTCGAGCGGCTGGAGCTCCTGGCGGGTGCGCAGCCACTCGGCGTCCCCGGCGCTCCAGTCGTGCCGGGCCTCGAACACCACCGAGGCGGTCTTGGGCGGGACCTCGGTGGCCAGCGCGTACGGATCGGCCTTGAGCAGGATCTGGTGGTCCTGGGTGAGGATCTCGTACTTGTACTTCGTGCCCGGTCCGACGCCGGGCAGGAACAGCTCCCACACGCCGGTCGAGCCGAGCGAGCGCATCGCGTGCAGGCGTCCGTCCCACGAGTTGAAGTCGCCTACCACGCTGACCGCCCGCGCCGCCGGCGCCCATACGGCAAACGCGGTGCCGGTGACGGGTGGGCGGGATCCCATGACGCGGACGTGGGCGCCGAGCTTGTTGTAGAGCTCCTCGTGACGCCCCTCGACGATCAGATGCTGGTCGAGCTCGCCGATTGTCGGCAGGAACGCGTACGGGTCCTCGATGGTGAACTTGCCGGCGTCGCCGTAGTCGACCTCGAGCTGGTAGCGGAGCGGCAGCTCGGCGTTCTCGATCGTGCCTTCGAACACGCCGCCGGGGTGGATCTGGTGGAGCTCCACGCCGGGCGCGCCGCTGTTGGTGATCGCGGTCACGCCGCAGGCGGCCGGGCGGAGCACGCGCACCACAACGCCACCGTCCTGCGGGTGGGCGCCCAGGACCGAGTGGGGGTCTGGGTGCTCGCGGCGGACGAGTGCGTCGAGCTCTGAGGTGGCGACGGTCATAACCCCTGTGACCTTCCCAGCTTCATGCGCTCTCAAGCAGGCGGACGATGCCGGCGACCGGGATCGGAGTCCAGTCGGGCCGATTGTTCAGCTCGTAGCGCAGCTCGTAGATGGCCTTCTCGAGCTCGAAGATCGACAGCATGTTGTTGATCGCAGCCTCGCCGCTCGGCATCAGCGTGGGATCCACCGAAGCGAAGTACGAGCTCAGGAACTGCTCGCGGGCCCGTTCCTCGAAGTCGTCGGGGGCGTGCTGGCCGCGGAGGATCTCCACCGCCGAGGTGGTGTAGGCGAACGAGCGCAGCATGCCGGCGACGTCGCGCAACGGCGAGCGCTTCTGGCGGCGCTCGGGGAGCGGGCGGGCCGGCTCGCCTTCGAAGTCGAGGATCACCCAGCCGCGCGAGGTGTGCAGGGTCTGTCCGAGGTGGTAGTCGCCGTGGGTGCGGATGACCCGGCCGGTCACCCCGATCTGGGCCCGCGACGCCAGGCGCTCGCGGACGTCCTGACCGCGGCCGGCGATCGGCGCCAGCTTGGGATCGTCATCGGGCAGGCGCAGGAAGATCCGCTCGATGTCCTCGTCCACGGTGGCGGTCAGGAGCGACAGCGCCTCCTGGCTGGGCTCCTCGGGCGAGAACGCGGGGTCGCTCGCGTCGGAGGCCAGGGTGTTGTGGAGCTGAGCGGTCACCGTTCCCAGGCTGCCGAGCCGCTCGAGAAACGCGTCCGGCGCATCGGCAATCTCGTCGAGGGCGAGCTCCCAGCCGCCTGTGGCGTCGGGGAGGAATGCCTGAGCCACCCCGAGCGTGGCTTGGAAGGCTTGCCCCTCGTACTCATACCAGCCGTGCAGCGCCGCGATGTTCGGGAAGCCGCGATAGGTCAGGAAGCGGAGCATCTCGAGCTCGGGGTTGACGCCCGGCTCGAGCTTTCGGAACACCTTGAGCACGAACTTCTCGTCGAAGACGACCGAGGAGTTCGACTGCTCTACGCCCATGAGACGGACGTTGGTTGTGTCGGCGAGGCTCTCGGCGTCGTGGAACGGGTAGAAGCTGAACCGTCCGTCGTCGGTCTCGATCTCGTCGGAGGTGGCGATCCGGCGCATCAGCTCGAGCGCGTGCGCGGGCTCGGCCAGCGCGTCGTACACCGCCCAGTCGTCGGTGTGGGCGATCGAGACGCCATGGGGTACGTCGTGTGGCGGGCGGATGGCGAGCGGCAGCTGGTAGAGCTCGTGGGTGCCGGTGCCGAATCGCGTCTCCACGAGCGCGAGCACGAGGAGCGGGTCCTCGCGCAGCGTCACGCTCTCCACGATCTCGATCCCGGCCACCGCCCGGGCCTTGGACGCGTACCAGCGCTGCTGCTTGACCCAGTCGCGCAGGCCCTCCTCGTCCACGCAGCGGCGGATCTCCTCGGCCGTGATGCCCTGCAGACGCTCACTCATCGGTCGTCCGCTCCTCCTGCTCGGGCTCGACCAGCTGGAACCAGAAGAACCCGCGAGGAGCCAGCGTCAGCAGGTACGGCAGCTCGCCGATCCGGGGGAAGCGCGAGCGGCCGAACAGCTCGATCGGATGGCGCCCCTCGTAGGCCGAGAGGTCGAGCTCGACGGCCTGGGCGGTGCGCGCCACGTTGTGCACGCACAGCACGATGTCGTCCTCGAAGGTACGGATGTGGGCGAAGATCCGCGGGTTGGACGGCTCGATCGGCTCGTAGGTGCCGAAGCCGAACACCGGGTGCTCCTTGCGCAGTGAGATGAACCGATGCAGCCACCGCAACAGGCTGGTTGCGGTTCTCAACTGCGCCTCGACGTTCACGGCCTGGAAGCCGTACACCGGGTCCATCAGCGGCGGCGCGTAGAGCTGGGCGAAGTCGGCCCGGCTGAAGCCGCCGTTGCGGTCGCCGGTCCACTGCATGGGGGTCCGGACGCCGTCTCGGTCGCCGAGGAACACGTTGTCGCCCATGGCGATCTCGTCGCCGTAGTAGAGGACCGGCGAGCCGGGGAGCGAGAACATGATCGCGTGCAGTAGCTGGATCTCGTCGCGGCCGTTGTCGAGCAGCGGCGCGAGTCGCCGGCGGATCCCCAGATTCAGCTTCATGCGCGGGTCCTTGGCGTACTCCGTGTACATGTAGTCGCGCTCCTCGTCGGTCACCATCTCGAGGGTCAGCTCGTCGTGGTTGCGCAGGAACAGGCCCCACTGGCACGTTTCCGGGATGGTCGGCGTCTGCTCGAGGATCTCGTAGATGGGCACCGCCTCCTCCCGGCGGATGGCCATGAACATGCGCGGCATGACCGGGAAATGGAACGCCATGTGGCACTCGTCGCCGCTCCCAAAGTACTCGACCACGTCGGCCGGCCACTGGTTCGCCTCGGCCAGCAGCACCCGGTCGGGATAGTTCTCGTCGATCTCCTTGCGCACCCTCTTGAGGTAGGCGTGGGTCTCGGAGAGGTTCTCGCAGATCGTGCCCTGGCGCTCGTACAGGTACGGCACTGCGTCGAGCCGGAAGCCGTCCAGGCCGAGGTCGAGCCAGAAGCGCAGGACCTCGAGCATCGCGTCCTGGACCTCGGGGTTGTCGAAGTTGAGGTCGGGCTGGTGCGAGAAGAAGCGGTGCCAGTAGTAGGCGCCGGCCACCGGGTCCCAGGTCCAGTTGGAGGCTTCGGTGTCGATGAAGATGATCCGCGCGTCCTGGTATTTCTCAACCGTGTCCGACCACACGTACCAGTCGCGCTTGGGGTTGTCCGGGCTCGAGCGCGACTCCTGGAACCACTGGTGGTCTGACGAGGTGTGGTTCATCACGAGGTCGGCGATCACGCGGATGCGGCGAGCGTGCGCGGCGTCGATCAGCCCGTGCACGTCGTCGACGTTTCCGTAGTCCGGATGAACCGAGGTGAAGTCCGCGATGTCGTAGCCGCCGTCTCGGAGCGGGCTCCGGTAGAAGGGCAGGAGCCAGATGCAGTCGACGCCCAGCCACTGGAGGTAGTCGAGCTTCTCGGTCAGGCCGCGGAAGTCGCCCGAGCCGTCGCCGTTGGCGTCGAAGAAGCCGCGGATGTGGATCTCGTAGAACACCGCGCGCTTGAACCACAGCGGCTCGTGCTCGAACCACTGGCGGGTCTGGGTCTGGGTCTGGGTTTGCGGTGCGCCGTCCTGGTGCGGCGGGCCTGGGACCGGTGTGGTCCGCGTCTCGGCCGCGATCAGATGGGTCAGGGTCGGTGGTCCCACGCTCATGGCGTGTTCCTACATCTCGACCCGGACCACGTGCGCCTGACGGACGCCGGGCTCGAGCCGAACGTAGTTCTGACCGATGCGCCACATGAACCGATCGCCGGTCAGCAGGTCGTGAGCGGTGAAGCTGGGCGGCAAGCCGAGGTTGGCGGGCACGATGGCGAGGCCCTCCTGGGCCTGATGGGGGTCGACGCTGACCACGGTGATGATCGTGTTGCCCTGCGCGTGCTTGGCGTAGGCGATCAGCGCGTCGTTGGCGGTGTCGAGGAAGGTTACGTTGGTGATGTCCTGCAGCGCGGCGTTCTCGCGCCGGATGTGGTTCAGGCGCTCGATCATCGGGAGCAGCGGGCCGTCGAGCGCGCGCCGTTTGACCTCGTACTTCTCGGAGTCCACGTACTCCTCCGAACCGGCTTTCACGGGGACGTTCTCGAAGTGCTCGTAGCCCGAGTAGATCCCGTAGGTCGGGCTGAGCGTCGCCGCGAGCACGAGCCGGGCCTCGAACGCGGGGCGGCCGCCGTGCTGGAGGTACTCGTGCAGGATGTCCGGCGTGTTGGCGAAGAAGTTCGGCCGGAAGTACTCGCTTTCCTCGGTGTGCGCGAGCTCTGAGACGTACTCGGTGAGCTCCCAGCGCGCGTTCTTCCACGTGAAGTACGTGTAGGACTGGCTGAAGCCGATCTTGGCCAGGTGGCGCATGACCGACCTTCTGGTGAACGCCTCGGCCAGGAAGATCACGTCGCGGTTTTGCTCGTGGACGTTCTTGATCAGCCAGCGCCAGAACTCGAACGGCTTGGTGTGCGGGTTGTCGACCCGGAACACGGTGATACCGCAGTCGACCCATTGGAGGACGACTTGCAGGAGGGCGTCCCAGAGGCCCTTCCAGTCCGGTGACTCCCAGTTGACGTTGTAGATGTCCTGGTAGCGCTTGGGCGGGTTCTCGGCGTACTTGAGCGTGCCGTCGGGACGGCGGTGGAACCACTCGGGGTGCTCGTGCAGCCACGGGTGGTCGGCCGAGCACTGGATCGCGAAGTCGAGCGCTATCTCGAGGTCGTGCTGTTTGGCGGCTTGCGCGAGGGCTTTTACGTCCTCGATCGTGCCGAGATCGGGATGGACCGCCTCGTGCCCGCCGGTCTCGTCGCCGATCGCCCAGGGCGAGCCGGGATCGGTCGGTCCGGCGGTCAGCGAGTTGTTGGGCCCCTTGCGGTTGGTGTGGCCGATCGGGTGGATGGGCGGGAGGTAGATCACGTCGAAGCCGAGCTCTTGCAGGCGCGGAAGCTGGGTTTGCACGCCTTTGAGGCCGCCCCAGGAGCGGGGGAAGAGCTCGTACCAGGCGCCGAACTTGGCCAGGGGGCGGTCGACTTCGATCGGGATTGGCTGCTCGATGCTGACCGCGCCGTGCCGGGGCTGGATCCGCTCGAGGGTTGCGAACAGCTCGGGGCCCAGCGCGACGTCGTGCTTGGCCGTCTCGGGGACGTGCTCGTCGGACAGCGTGGCGATCGCGTGCTCGATCAGCGCCTTGTCCGATTTGGCCTTGGCTTCGCTGGTTGCGCCGGTGAGCAGCTGGACGCCTTCGGAGAGCTCGCCGGCAAGCTCGTGTTGCTGGGCGGCCACCTTGCGCTCGAGCTCGTCGCGCCAGGTGCCGAACACGTCGGTCCAGGCCTCGACCGTGTACTCCCAGCGCCCGGTCCTGTCGACTTCGAAGGATCCCGCCCAGCGCACGCCGCCGAGGTGAGCGTCGATGCGCACCATCTCGGCTTCGCGCCAGTTGCGGGCCTGCGGCGGCTTGTAGCGGATGACCGCGCGGAGGATGTCGTGGCCGTCGCGGAAGATGTCGGCCTCGACGATGACCGTGTCGCCGACCACGCGCTTGGCGGGATAGCTGCCGTCGTCGACCGCCGGGGTCGGGTACTGGATGACGATCCGCTCGGGCGGCGGCTTTGTCGTGCCTTTGCGGCGCGGCGTGGCAGGGGTCGGTTCGACCTGCGTGCTCACGCGCGGGCTTGCGGTGGTTGGGGACCAGTGGACGGGGTCCTCACGCTCCGAAAAATATCCTTCCTCGCGATGGGTAAACCCCTTCGCGTGATCATGGCGTGATCGAGCTACCGCGTTCGAGCGGCGTCCAGCTGCACGTCACCTCGCTCCCCGACGGTCGATTGGGCCGGGAGGCGTATCGATTTGTGGACTGGCTGGCGGCGGCGGGGCAGACGTGGTGGCAGGTGCTGCCGCTGGGTTCGCCTGACCGGTATCGCTCGCCGTACAAGGCGCGCTCGGCGTTCGCCGCGTGGCCCGGGCTGCTGGCCGATCCGCGGGCGCCGGTGTCTGCTGCCGAAGTGTCGGAGTTTCGCTCGCGGGAGTCGTTTTGGGCGGTCGACTGGGAGCGCTTCGCCGGTCGTGGGGCTTTGGCCGATCAGGTGCGCTTTGAGCGCGAATGGAGCGCGTTGCGCAGTTATGCCGCCTCGGCCGGGGTGCGGCTGTTCGGAGACGTGGCGATCTACGTGGCGCCGGGGAGCGCAGACCATCGGGCGCATCCGGAGCTGTTCCGGTCCGGGATGGTGGCCGGTGCGCCGCCCGACGCATACTCGGCGTCCGGGCAGCTGTGGGGCAATCCCCTCTACGACTGGCCGGCACTGCGGCGGAGGCGGTATCGCTGGTGGGTCGAGCGGCTGCGGCGCACGATGTCGCTGTTCGACCTGGCCCGGATCGATCACTTCCGCGGCTTCGTCTCGTACTGGGCGGTGCCCGAGGGCGCTCGGACCGCGGCTTCCGGTCGCTGGCAGCGAGGTCCGGGCCGGGCGGTGTTCGACGCGGTGGTGGCCGAGCTGGGCGACGTCGCGCTCGTGGCCGAGGACCTGGGGGTGATCACCGAGCCGGTGGCGAAGCTCCGCGACACGCTCGGGTTTCCGGGCATGGTCGTGTTGCAGTTCGGCTTCGACCCTTCGGACCCCGACAGCCCGCACAGGGTCGAGAACCACGCCGTGAACCGGATCGTCTACACCGGGACGCACGACCACGACACCGCGCGCGGTTGGTATGAGTCGCTCGACGCGGCCACCCGGTCTCGGGTCGACTCCGTGATCGATTCCGCCGGCGTTCGCGAGCGCCAGCCCTGGTGGAGCCTGATCCGGCTGGCTCTGGGGTCGCGCGCCCAGGTGGCGATGCTGCAGGCGCAGGACGTGCTCGGGCTGGGGTCTGAGGCGCGCATGAACGCCCCGGGGGTGGCCGGTGGCGCGTGGAAGTGGCGCATGGAACGCGGCGCGCTGAAGCCCGGGATGGCCCGACGCTTGCGAGAGGCCACGGAGGCCGCTGACCGGATCCGCTAACTCCATCCGTCTGTTGTTTGCCGCCAATATCGCGGCAAATGTCAGGGGCATCGCGGTCGGCTCAAGTTGCGCGGCGGGCCGCCGATCCCAGAGGAGATGAGTATCGAGGCAGTGGTGGGCCGGATCGACCAGATCATGGCGATGCAGCAACAACTCGTCGATCCTGCTGCCGCCACCGCCTCGAGCAGCTCGAGTTCAACCGCTGAGACGATTCCGGGTACCACCGGGGGGGCTCCGACCAGCTTCAGCGACGCGCTGAACTCGGCGATGGGCTCCTCGGCGCTCGGCACGACGGACCCCACCGCCGCGGCGGACACGAGCGGCGCGCTTACCCCTGCGCTGGCGACCGCGATCCCAGGCCTGACCACAACCACCGGCAACGCGCCCGCACAGGTCCAGGCCATGACCACCATGGCCGACTCGCTGGTCGGCAAGCCGTACGTCAGCGGTGGCGGGCACGGCGGCTGGGGCCCCCAGTCGGGGTACGACTGCTCGGGCTTCGTGTCGGCCGTCCTGCACGCCGGCGGCTATCTGAGCCAGCCGGTGGACACGACCGCACTGCCGAATCAGGCCGGGATGGAGGCCGGACCGGGCCAGTACGTGACCGTCTACGACCGCGCGCTTCCCGGCCAGAGCGGCCACGTGATCATCGAGATCAACGGGCAGTTCTACGAGTCGGGCGGCTCGCACGGCGCGTGGGGCGGTGGCGGAGGCGTCGAGAAGATCGGCACGCCGTCGGCGGCCTATCTGGCCAGCTTCCCGACCGTGCTGCACCCCTCCGGGCTGTAGTCACGCGCCGCGCAAGGCGAAGTACGCCCGCAACGCCCCCGCCCGCGCGCTCACCTTGGAGTGCCGGTAGACGTAGGTGACGTCGCCGCGTAGCCGCTGCCACCACGTGGTCTGGTACGCGATCAGCGAGGACGGCCGCACCGACAGCGACAGCCCGTCCCGCGCCAGCACATTCAGGGCGCGCTCGGCGATGTCGATCTGGCCGAACGCGGTCGGGTGAACGTGGTCGGTCATGACTAGGTTGCGCGCGCCCCAGGCACGGAGGTCGAGCACCAGCGCGCCCACCTCCGACGCGACACTCGAGATCACCCGGTTCAGGTCCTCCACCTTGGCCCCGGCCCGCGGGCGGCCCAGGTCGAGCGGCGCGGTCACGGTCAGCACCCGGTCGCAGCGTTCAGACAAGAAGCGCAGGCCGCGCCGGAAGCCGGCCTCGAACGCCGTCGGGTCCCAGTCGACCGAGCGCACGTCGTTGACGCCGATGTACAGGCAGCCGAGCTCGTAGCGGGCGCCCGGCAGCGAGCGGTTCAGGAATGCCGGAATCTGCGAGTCGACCACGTGGGTCACGCTCGCCCCGTCCATCGCATAACCCGTGTACGGCAGCCCCAGACCACGCGCCACCCACAGCGCCCAGGACTGCAGGGCGACGCCCCACTGCAGCTCGCCGCCGGCGTTGGTGATCGAATCGCCGAACGCGAGCACCCCGAGCCGGCACTCCTCGACCTGAACATTTGAGTCAGCCACGGCGCGCGAGAGTACCCGCTTGGCCATAATCCTCCGCCGTGAGTTACGGGCGGGTAACCATGAATGATGGACGGGAAGACCTGAGGCGCGCGGCGGAGGACCTCGCCGAGCGACTTCCGGACGCCCTCACGCCGCTGGCCCGGCTGGCCTACAACTATCGCTGGTCGTGGCTGCCGGGGGGCCCCGAGATCTTCGAGGCGATCGACCCCGCTCGGTTCAGGCTGGCCTGCCAGAACCCCGTGCGGTTGCTGCAGGAGGTCTCTAACGCGACCCTGCGCCGGGCCGCGGCCGACGGGGCGCTGGCCGAGCGGGTCGCGGCGGTCGAGGCGCTGGTCAAGGCAGACCTCGAGCGTCCGCCGTACCCGTCGATCGACCCGGCGCGGCCGGTGGCGTTCCTGTGCGCGGAGTACGGCGTCCACGTGTCGCTGCCGGTGTACTCGGGCGGGCTGGGCGCGCTGGCCGGCGACCTGCTCAAGGAGGCCTCCGACTGTGCGGTGCCGCTCGTCGCGGTCGGACTCATGTACCGCAAGGGCTATTTCCGCCAGCGGATCGACGCCGGCGGGTGGCAGCACGAGTACTGGATCGACACCGATCCGCATCGCCTGCCCGCGGCGCTGGTCACCGGCGCCGGCGAGGTCCCGCTCAAGATCCAGGTTCCGATCTACGACGCGGAGGTGACCGCTCAGATCTGGCGCGTCGACATCGGGCGGGTGCCCCTGTTCCTGCTCGATACCGACGTCCCCGAGAACGACGACGTCCAGCGCTGGATCACCGGCCGCCTGTACGAGTCCGACGAGCACACCCGCCTGGCGCAGTACGTGCTGCTGGGCGCCGGCGGGGTGCGTGCGCTCACCGCGCTCGGGTTCGAACCCGGGGTGATCCATCTCAACGAGGGCCACGCCACGCTCGCGCCGGTGCAGCTGGCCGCTCAGGAGATGCACTCCGGTGAGCAACTCGCAACCGGGCTGGCCTCGGCGCGCGAGCGCACAGTGTTCACCACCCACACCCCGGTACCGGCCGGCAACGACACCTACCCGGCCGAGCAGGTCGAGGAGGCAATCGGAAACCTGATGGCCCAGCTCGGCATCGAGGCCCGCGAGGTCATCGCCCTCGGCCGGACCAATCCCCAGGACGAGAACGAGAAGTTCGGAGTCACCCAGGCCGCGCTGCGCCTGAGCCGTGCCGCAAACGGGGTGAGCCGCCGCCACGGCGAGGTGGCGCGCGAGATGTGGCAGGCCCTCTGGCCCGAGCTCGAGGTTGGCGACGTGCCGGTCGGCCACGTCACCAACGGCGTGCACATCCCGACGTGGATCGGCACGCCGATGCGCGAGCTGATGAATCGCCACCTCGGCGAGGGATGGATGGCCCGCGCGGCCGAGCCCGAGACGTGGGCCGCGGTCGACCAGATCCCCGACGCCGAGCTCTGGCAGGCCCGGGAGCAGCAGCGCGCCGAGCTCGTCGAGGAGATGCGAACGCGCAGCACCACCGAACGACTCCAGCGGGGCGACGTGCGCGAGTACGTCGATGCCGCGGCCAAGACGTTCGATCCTCAGGTGCTGACGATCGGCTTCGCCCGCCGGGTGGCCACCTACAAGCGGATCGACCTGCTGACCCGCGACCCCGAGTGGACCCAGAGGCTGCTGGGCGGCGATCAACCGGTACAGGTGGTCCTCGCCGGCAAGGCCCATCCGCGCGACGAGGAGGCCAAGCGCACGCTGCAGCGCCTGTTCGGGATGAAGGGCGCCCGGATCGTCGGCCAGCGGGTGGTGTTCCTCGATGACTACGACCTGGCCACCGCGACCTGGCTGGTGCGTGGCTGCGACGTGTGGTTGAACGTGCCGCGCCCGCCGCTCGAGGCAAGCGGCACGAGCGGGATGAAGTCCGCGGTCAACGGCGGCCTTCAGCTCAGCGTGCTCGACGGCTGGTGGGCCGAGGGCTACGACGGCGAGAACGGATGGGGCCTGCCCGGTGAGGTCGACTCGGACCATCACGCCCAGGACGACCGCGACGCGAACGCGCTCCATGAGATGTTCGACGAGCAGGTGCTCCCGACGTTCTACGACCGCGACGAGCACGGCGTGCCGGCGGCCTGGCTCGCCCGCGTGCGCGCGTCACTGGGGACGCTCGGCCCGCGCTTCAGCGCCACCCGGATGCTCTCCGAGTACCTGTCCGGGCCCTACCGCGGCGCCTGACCGCGCGGGAAGATCGCGGCTACATTCGGCGTCATTAAGCTGATGGCAGGCGAACGACGTTTCAATGGCCTCGCGCGCTGAAAACACCCAGCCGACGGCGGCCGAGTTGGCAGACCTCTCGGCGCTCGCCGACGGCACGCTCGACCCGAGCCGCCGCGCCCACGTGGAGGCGACGATCGCCGCGTCCCCTGAGCTGAGCGCGCTCTACGCGCGCGAGCGACGCGTAGTCGACGCGCTGCACCAGGCACGGGCGACCGAACGCGCGCCCGAGCGGCTGCGAGCCCGGATCGAAGCGTCCCGGCCGGCGCGGCCCGTGATGGTCCGCCGGCGCCTCGGATACGCCGGCGGCCTGGCCGGGGCACTCGCCGCCGTCGCCCTCGCGCTCGTGCTGGTGCTGCCCGGCGGCGCGCCCGGCGCGCCTTCGGTGTCCGACGCGGCCGCGCTGGCCGCCCGGGGGCCGACCCTGGCCGCGCCCGACCCCAATCCGTTCAGGCCGGATGCCCTGCTGCAGCAGAACGTGGGCGAGCTCTATTTCCCGAACTGGGACCGCTTGTTCGGCTGGCGCGCGGTGGGGTCCCGCACGGACCGGCTCGGCGGCCATGAGGCGATCACGGTCTACTACCAGTGGCGGGAGGATCGGATCGCCTACACGATCGTGTCCGCCCCGGCGCTGGCCAAACCCGCGGCGCAGAGCACGTGGCTGCATGGCACCGAGCTGCGGACGCAGACCCAGAACGGCCGCCTGGTCGTGAGCTGGTACCGGGCGGGCGACACGTGCGTCCTCTCGGGCACCGGCGTCAAGGCCGCGGAGCTGCAGAAGCTGGCGGCGTGGAAGGTCCCGACGGAGGTTCGCTGACCAGCTCGCGTGCCACCCGCTGGCGCGCACGATGGAGCCGTGTGGTGATCGTCGCCTCGCGCACCCGGAGCGCCCGGGCCGCCTCTCGGTAGGAGAGCCCGGCCACGTCGATCGCGACCAGCGCGTCGCGAAAGTCGTCCGGGAGCCGGGAGATGGCGGCGTACAGCTCGGCCGACTCGATGCGTGCCTCGGCCGTCGGTGCCGTTCGATCCTCGAACCGCTCGATGTCATCGGGCAGCGGCGTGGTCTGTGGACGACGCCCCGCGGCGCGCCGCGAGCTGAAGAACGTGTTGCGCAGGACCCGCAGCAGATAACCGACGTCGTCCTCGGCGTGTAGGAACCGAGGCCGGCGCAGCACGCGCTCGAAGGTCTCCTGAACCAGGTCCTCGGCCTCCTCCCGCGAGCCGCACAGGCCCCACGCAGCGCGGTACAACCGGTCGATGTGATCGCCCAGCGTCTCGGGATCGAGCTGACGTTGGTCGTTCATCGGTGGCGGTTCGAGCATACGGGTGCCGGGACCCACGCGGGGTTAGCGACCGCGGACGCGCCAACGTTACGTTCGAGGCGCGGTTCAGAGCTTTAGGCCTGCAGGTCCGACAACGGCCGGGCCGGCGGCCCCACGTACTTGGCGGTCGGCCGGACCAGGCGGCCCTCGCGCTTCTGCTCGAGGATGTGCGCCGACCACCCGGCGGTCCGCGCGCAGGTGAACATCGACGTGAACAGCTCGGCCGGAACCTCGGCGAAGTCGAGCACGACGGCCGACCAGAACTCCACGTTGGTGGCCAGCACCCGGTCGGGCTTGCGGGCGTGGAGCTCGGCCAGGGCGGCCTCCTCGAGCGCCTCGGCCACCTCTACCCGCTCCGAACCAAGCCGCCGGGCGGTTGAACGGAGCACGCGTGCACGCGGATCCTCGGCCCGGTACACGCGATGGCCGAAGCCCATCAGCCGCTCCCCGCGGTCGAGCAGGTCCTTGACGTACTTCTCCGCGTCGCCCATCGCCGCCACCTCGTCGAGCATCTTAAGCACGCGCGAGGGGGCGCCGCCGTGCAGCGGGCCGGAAAGCGCACCGACCGCGGCTGACAGCGCCGCCGCCACGTCGGCACCGGTGGAGGCGACGACCCGCGCGGTAAACGTGGAGGCGTTCATCCCGTGCTCGGCGGCCGATATCCAGTAGGCGTCGATCGCGTCCACGTGGCGGGGATCGGCCTCGCCGCGCCAGCGGATCAGAAAGCGCTCGGGGATCGACTTCGCCTTGTCGATCTCGCGCTGAGACACGGGTGACTTGCCGATCCCGCGCGCCGACTGGGCGACGAACGACAGGGCCATGACCGAGGCTCGGGCCAGGTTGTCGCGCGCCTCCTCGTCGGAGATGTCGATCAACTGCCCGAAGCCCCACTGGGGCGCCAGCATGGCCAGCGCCGACTGCACGTCGACGCGGGGATCGCCCGAGCGCACGCTGAGCGGGTGCGGTTCGGCAGGCGGCAAACCGGGCAGCAGCTGCCCGTCGACCAGCAGCCCCCACACCTGTTCGAACGGCACCTTGCCGACCAGCTCCTCAATGTCGACGCCGCGGTAGCGCAGCGCCCCTCCGGCCCGATCGGGCTCGGCGATCTCGGTGGCGAAGGCGACGACGCCCTCGAGGCCTGACTGGACTTCGGCGGCGGCGGACATGGGCCACAGCGTAATGGGACGTGCTCGCGGAGTAGCCTTGCCCGCCGTGTCCGACCTGCTGCGCCGGTCCGCCACCGAGCTCGCTGCCCTGGTTCGCGCCGGAGAGGTCTCCGCGCGCGAGCTGGTCGAGACATCGCTGCGCCGGATCGATGAGCTGCAGCCGAGGTTCGGCGCGTTTACGCACGTCGCGCACGACGCGGCGCTCGCGGCGGCCGACGAGATCGGGCCCGACGATGCCCGCCCGTTCGCCGGCGTCCCGATCGCCATCAAGGACAACCGGTCGGTGGCCGGCATGCCACTGACCATGGGCAGCGACGCGTTCGGCGATTTCGTGAGCAAGAGCGACTCGTATCTGGTCAGGCGGCTGCGCGAGGCGGGGTTCGTGATCGTCGGGAAGACCTCGATGCCGGAGATGGGCATCCTCCCGACGACCGAGCCGCGCCGGTTTGGGCCGGCCCGGAACCCCTGGGACACCGACCGCACGCCCGGCGGCTCGAGCGGCGGGGCGGCCGCGGCGGTGGCGGCCGGGATGGTGCCCGTGGCGCACGGCAACGACGGGGGCGGGTCGATCCGGATCCCGGCCGCCTGCTGCGGGCTGGTGGGGCTGAAGCCCGCCCGCGGCCGCGTGTCGGTCGGTCCGGAGGGCGGTCACAGCTTCCTGGTCTGCGACGGCGTGCTGACCCGCACGGTCCGCGAGACCGCCGCGCTGCTCGACGTCCTGGCCGGCCCCGAGCCGGGCGACGCGACCTGGGCGCCGCCGCCTCCGGCGGCTGGATACACGGCGCTGTGCGAAGTTGATCCGGGGCACCTGCGGATCGCGTTGGCCGTGGAGCCGCCGCTCGAGGACGCCACCGTCGACCCGGTGTGCGAGCAAGCGGCGCGCGACGCGGCATCGCTGCTCGAGTCGATCGGGCATCACGTCGAGGAGATCACCCCGCCGTGGTCGGGCCTCGACCTGCTCCCGGACTTCACGCGATCATTTGGACCCCTGGTCTCGTTCACCACGTGGCTGGGGGGCCAACTCAACGGACGCGAGACGACCGCCGAGGACGTCGAGCCGCTGACCTGGATGCTCTACCAGCACGCGCTGACTCAGGACACGATGAAGTACCTGATCGCGGAGCACCGGCTCGAGTCGGTGGCGCGCTCGATCGTGCAGTCGCTGTCGGAATGGGACGTGGTCCTCACGCCCGCTCTCGCCCAGCGGCCGGTGCCGATCGGCGAGGTGGACGGCCTGGGCCCCGAGCCGATGGCCAAATTCCGCAACTCCGGCTACTTCACGCCGTTCACCGCGATCTTCAACGTGACCGGCCAGCCGGCCCTCGCGCTGCCGCTGTATCACGGCGAAGACGGCCTGCCCACCGGAGTCCAGCTGGTCGGGCCGCCGGCGCGCGAGGGGGTGCTGCTCGGCCTTGCCGCGCAGCTCGAGGCCGCGCTGCCCTGGGGTGATCGGGTGCCCGCCGTCTAGCGGTTTCGCGAGAACCGGCGCCGCTGCCACGTTTATCCGGTGCGGGCAGCCGGGTGCCCACCCAGGCACCCGCTGCACGTCCAATCGGTCCGCTCTACGGGACTGAGACGGGGTGGTAGGTCTGCCCACCGTCCGTCGTGTAGTAGAGGCGCCGGTTGCCGGCTTTGATCGCTCCGACGTAACCGAGCGCGACACCGTGGGTGGGATCGGTGAAGCCTAGGTAGAACCACTGAGCGACCCCGGACGGTCCCGTCTGGTTCCACGTGGCCCCGTCGTCCGTGCTGCGATAGAGCTGCTGGTAGCCGACCACCGCGGTGCTCGCCGAGGCCGCCGCGAAGGCCGCCGAGTTGGGCAGGCTCAGGCCGGTGCTGACCACCGCGGTGAAGTTCGCGCCTCCATCGCTCGAGCGCCACACGCCGCTTTCGGTTCCGGTGGCGCAGTGGGCCCACACCACTGGCGGCGCCGGCTCGGCGAACTGGCAGGGAAGGCCGGGCGACGGCGCCGGATACGTGGCAAAGCTCTGGCCCCCGTCGTGCGAGACCCGCACGCCGGTGCCGCTCCCGCTGCCCTGGCCCGACTGGACGATCACGTCCGAACCCTGCACCCAAAGACCGCTCGAGACCACGCCGGCGGCGGTCACGGTGCTCCAGGAGTCCTGCCCGACCGCAGAGTGGACGAGCTTCCCGGGGCCGCCACCGGCCGTCTGGACCGTGGCGTAGACCTCACCGTTCGAGATGGCCAGGTCGGTGACCGTCCCGCCCAGATCCACGTGCTGCCAGGTCTGGCTGCCGTCGTGGGTGGCATACAGGTCCGGGCCGTATGCGAAGCCATTCTTCGCGTCGGCGAAACGCAGCTGCGAGTACCCGCTCCCAGTTCCGTCGATCGAAAGCTTGGCCTGAGGCGCGGGCAGCCCCTTGAAGCTGCGCCCTCCGTCGGTGGTCTGGGCGATCGAGCCGCACGGCGGCTGTTCGCTGGACGCCACGCACGGGCCGGGCCCGAGAACCCACCAGGTCAGATCGCTGATCGCGGTAAACGACTGCGGGGACAGGTGCGCCGGCAGCGACGCCCCGACCGGGCCGGTGTGTGTGCGCGCCGGCGGCGTGGTCTTGGCCCGAGGCTTGGCCGTCGTGGCAGAGCGATTCGCCGAAGCCGAGGTGAGATGGGGCTTGCCCGAGTGCACGTTGCCGAGCACGATCGCCACGACCGCGGCCACGACCGCGGCGGCGGCGAGGACGGCGAATATCTCCGAGCTTCGCCGGGGCCGGCGTGGCCCGCCGGTTCGCCCGCGGCTCCGCGTGCGGGCCGGAACCGCGCCGCGAGCCGGGGCGCGCTGCTGGTGGGTCCCCTGTTCGGTCAGCCGGGTGAGCTGTGCCTCGAGCCGGTCCAGATAGTCGCTCACGCCGACTCCGTTTCCTTGAGTTGCTGTCGCATCCGGGCCAACCCGCGGCTGACCCGCTTGCGCACGACCATCTCCGAGCATTTGAGCTGCGTGGCGATCTCGCGGTAAGAGCGCTCGTCGAGCACGCGCGAGCGGATCGCCGCCTGCTCGTCCTCGGGCAGGCTGTCCACGAGCTCGAGGAGGCTGCCCGAGCCGCCCTGGGCGATCTCGACGATCTGGTCCAGATCGCC
Organism: uncultured Solirubrobacterales bacterium; assembly: GCA_963834675.1. GTDB lineage: Bacteria > Actinomycetota > Thermoleophilia > Solirubrobacterales > Solirubrobacteraceae > Palsa-465. Next base: position 170,258 of record CAWICS010000001.1, on the reverse strand, counting down.
GTCGCTCAGCGTCATCGCCTCGAATCCCAGGCGGTGGCGCGCCCGCGCCTCGACCCGGCCGCGCCGCCAGCTCATCAGCAGCTTGTTGCGGGCGATCCCGATCACCCAGGGCGCGGCCGACTCGGTCTGCTCGGAGTAGCGGGCGGCGGCCAGCAGTACCGCGGCGAAGACCTCGGCGGCCAGGTCGGCCGCGGTCTCGGGGTTGCGGGTCTCGCGCATCAGATAGGCCAGCACGGCCGGGACATGGCGCCGGTAGAACACCGCGAAGGCCGCCCCGTCGCGCGCGGCGATGGCCGACAGGAGCGCGGCATCGGAGGAGTGCTGGCGGTTGTCCATTCGCCCGTGCATTGCTCAGGCCCGCGAATCTGTGACCGAGGCTATCGGCCGCGGCCCCGTAGAATCGACGCTCGACTGTCCCCGAACGTCAAGAGGAACCTGAAACCCCATGGCCTACGTCATCGCCGAGCCCTGCATCGGCACGAAAGACAATTCGTGCGTCGAGGTCTGCCCGGTCGACTGCATCCATCCCACGCCCGATGAGCCGGACTACGACGACGTCCCGATGCTCTACATCGACCCGGAGGAGTGCATCGACTGCGACGCCTGCGTCGAGGCCTGCCCGGTGGATGCCTGCTTCGCCGAGGATCAGCTGCCCGACGAGTGGCAGCACTACACCAAGCTGAACGCCGACTATTACGCCAATAAGGGCTGAAGCCGGCCGCTAGGCCATCGGGAGCGACATGCCGACCGGCTTGGGCGCGGCCGCCGGCGCCGGCATCTGCATGACCGGTAGCTCGACCGGCGACAGCGCGATCAGGCCCCGCGCAGCGTGATGTAGGGCCTGCGCGGCGGGATCGTCGGGGTCGGCGAAGACGAGCGGGACGCCGGCGTCGGACTGCTCGCGCAGGCCCATGGTCAGCGGCACCTTGCCGAGCAGGGGCACCTCGAGCTCCTCGGCCAGGAGCTGGCCGCCACCCTCGCCGAACAGCTGATAGCGCTCGCCCGTGGGGGTGACGAAGCCGGACATGTTCTCGATCACGCCGGCAATCTCGAGCTTGAGCTTGGTGGCCATCTCGGCGCTGCGGCGCGCCACCTTCTGGGCCACCGGCTGAGGTGTGGTCACGATCACGAACTTGGCCTGGGGCAGGAGCTGGGCCAGGGTCATCGACACGTCGCCGGTGCCCGGGGGAAGGTCGATCAGCAGGTAGTCGAGCTCGCCCCAGTCGACGTCCTCGAGGAACTGCTGGAGCGCCTTGTGGAGCATCGGACCGCGCCAGACCACGGCCGCGTCCTGCTCGACGAAGAACCCGATCGACATCACGCTGATCCCGTCGTAGGCCTTGAGCGGGACGATCTTGCGCTCGGCGTTGACCTGGGGGCGTGCGTTGCCCAGACCGAGCATGCGCGGCTGCGAGTAGCCCCACACGTCGGCGTCGAGCACGCCGACCTGCTTGCCGTCGGCGGTCAGCGCGGCGGCGAGGTTCGCGGTCACGCTCGACTTGCCGACCCCGCCCTTGCCGGAGCCCACGCAGATCACGTTCTTGACCTGGGCCAGGGCACCCTCGGGCAGCGCACCGCGGCCGAGCTTGCGACCCAGTGCCGCCTTCTCGCCGTCGGAGAGCACGTCGAAGGAGACGTTTACGCCGGTCACGCCCTCGAGCTTGCGGATCGAGTCGGTGACACCGGTCTGGAAGTGGCTGCGGATCGGGCAGCCGGGAGTGGTCAGCGAGACCATGACGTCGACCACGCCGTTCTCGTGCACGTCGACCGAACGCACCATCTCGAGCTCGACGATGTCGCGCCGGAGCTCGGGGTCGATGACGGAACGGAGGGAATCGATCACTTGGTCTCTGGTAGGCATGGATTCGATTGTAGGCAGCGGACCCTTCTCTCTCGTCGAGTGAGGCATGTCACACGGGCGTTTGTCTGTTTAAAGACCGACGGGGCGCCACTTCCGTGGCGCCCCGGCGGTTGAGGGAGGAGAGGGTGCTGCATTCGCCGGCGAGGTTATGAGGCCGGCGAACCTATCCCACCTCCGGCGCTCTCCTTAGGCGCCGAGGCGGGGGAAGCTATTTATTGCCCTACGAGCCAATCAGTCCCTGCGCGTTGGACACAAGTCGCTCGACTCGTGCGCTCACCGCGCCAGACTGCTTCTCGAAATCCCTACGCACTGAGCTTAGCTCACGGTTCAAGCGCTTCTGGTTCTGGCGCATCGTGCGCTCGACCAGGCTGCGCCGTTGCCGAAGCTCCCGCTCAAAGCGTGTACGTGCCCGCCGGACCTGCCGTTCAAACCGATTGCGGGCGGTTGCACCGCGGCGCTCGTAACGCTGGAGCTCCCGCTCGAGTGCCGGGCGCGTCCGGTACTTGGCGGCCAGGCCCTTGACGGTGGAGACCAGATCTTCGCCGGCGAGCAGCCCGGCGCCCACTGGGACGAGCACGGCGCGCTCGGCGAGCACCTGCGCCTGGGCGGACCGGGTCTTGGTCCGCGTGGAGGTGGTCCCGCGGGTCGCGGTACGCCGCGTGCTGGCCGACGCTCGGCTGGTGGACGCCCGGCTGGTCGTGCGGCGCGAGGCGGCGGTGCTCCGGCTGCTGCGCGACGCCGTGCCGGTCGTCGTTCGTTGGGTGGTGCGTTTGCTGGCGGGCTTCTGGGCGCCCGAAGAGCTGTTAGCCATGCTCTATCTCTCTCTTAGCTCTTGTCGCGGAAACGATCGAACATGTGTTTGTACACAACAGGCTAGCGGGTGTTACAGCCCCGTCGAATGAAAAGTTCGTGAACGAACCCGACGTTAGGCCGCAGCGTCCGGCTTGGGCTCGCGCCCCGCCGAATCCAGCTTCCGCGGCATGGTGCGCTTGAGCCAGGCGTCCGGATCGCGCAGCTCGGCGAGCGTGGGCAGCACGTCGGGAGAGGTCCACAGGTGGTGCAGCGCCTCCGTGCCGCGCTCGCGCACGATCGCGTCGCAGAAGAACTTTCCCTGCTCGTACTGGCGCAGCTTCAGCTCGAGCCCGAGCAGTTTGGCCACCAGCCGCGACAGGCCCGACTGAGACTTGCGCCGGCGGTCGAGCGCGGCGCGCAGCTTGGGCAGCGAGGGGAGCAGATCGGGCGCCACCGCGTCCATCACGTGCTCGGCATGGCCCTCGATTACCGCCATCACCGCCTGGACGCGGTCGAGCGTCTCGCGCTCGGGCGTGGTGGTCACGATCGAGATCAGATCGCCGTTGCGGAGGTGTCCCAGCACTCGCTTGACCTCGTCGGTGCTCGGAACGCGGAGCTTGCGCGGCGTATCGAGGCGAACCTCGGCGCTTTTCAGAAGCTCCCGCACCATGCCCGCCACATGCGCGTGGAGCCACGGCACCCCCGCGAACTGGACCGCGTGGGTGACCTCGTGGAGGGCCACCCAGGTCATGAACTCCTGCTCTTCGGCGCGGAACGCCTGCACGGCCTGCCCGAGGTTGGGGAGCACGAACAACAGGCGCGGCGGCCGGTCCTCGACCGCCTCGTCGAGCAGCACGAGCTCGTACTGGCCCAGCACGCGCTGGCCCAGGTAACCGACTACCACGCCGACCTCGGTGCTCAGCACGATTCCCATGGCGATCTCCATGGCCGGCTTGAGCGGGCCCAGGTTCTCGCCCGCGCGTTTGAGCACCGGGTCGAGCAGCAGCCGCATCGAATCGAGATTGGCGTCCACCCACTCCTGGCGGCTGATGCCCTCGGGTGGCGGGAGCGGCCGGGCAGGCGCGAGGCCCGTATACGCGACCACGCGGGATTCCGATTCGGCGGCCAGGGCTGTGAGGTCGGCCGTGGGGGTCTCGGCGTCCCCCGTCCCGGCGACGAACGTGGCGATCCGCTTGGCGATCACCCAATCGATCACGCCGGGATCCTCTCGAGCATGGCGAGGGTGTCCTGCGAACGCGCGGCGATCACCGGGGACGTGGGCTCGGCGGTCAGGGGGGCGCTCAGCGGCTGCTCACACCACGGGAAGCTGACCACGCCGCCGGCTTCGCGGACGATCAGCTGGGCGGCGGCGGCGTCGATCCCGCGCGAGCGCCGCAGCGAGACCATGCCGTCGAAGCGGGCCGCCGCCACCTGGCACAGCGTGGCAGCGATCGTGCCCAGCGCGCGCAGGCGGTACGCGCTGTCTTCCAGTGCGTCGATCGAGGCCTTGATCCAGCGCGGATCGGCGGACTCGATGCCCAGCACCTCGAGGCGCCCGTCGCGCCCGCGACGCTCCTGCAGAGAGGGGTCGAGCGGCTCACCGTCGAGCCAGGCGCCCTGACCGCGCCAAGCCCACCACTCCTCGCCAGGGCCGAAGTCGTGGACGAACCCGAAGACCACGTCGGCCATGGTGTTCCCGTCAGCCACCGCGATCGACAGCGCGTAGCTCGGGACGCCCCGCTTGGCGTTCAGCGAGCCGTCGATCGGATCGATGATCACCCGCACGTCAGGGTCACCGTAGTCGATCACGCCGCGCTCCTCGGACAGCGCGCAGAACTGATAGCCCTCGTCGCGCAAGCCGTCGAGCTGGTCGAACACGAGCTGCTCGGCGTTCTGGTCGATCTCCAGCGTGCGGTCGCCGCCACTGCCTCGAGTACCCGTCTCCTGGGCTCTTTGCCTGGTGGTCGGGACGTCCGCGAGCATGCGCTCCAGGCCGGTCACCGCCCGCCGGCAGACCGCGAGCCAATCCGCGTCGAGTGCCGAGCGAGTGGACGTCATAGCCGACTTATGCTGTCAGACGTGGCGCTCACCCTAGACCCCCTCCTTCCCGCTCAACGGGAGGCTGTCACGTGTCCGGTTGAGTCTTTGTTGGTGCTGGGGGCGGCGGGGACCGGCAAAACGCGGACGATCGAGGCTCGCTTCGGCGCCCTTGTCGAGCGGGGAAGCCGGCCCGAGCGGATGCTGTTCCTGACTCCCTCGATGGCCCGGGCCGATGCCTCGCGGGCCCGCCTAGAGCAGGCGCTTTCGCAGGGCTACGACGAGCTGTTCGTGCTCACCGCGGTTGAGCTGGCGGCGTTGGTTCTGAACGCGGCCGGGCCGGGAGTTGACCCGCTGGAGCCGGTGCTGGGACCGGCCGAGCGATTCGCCATGCTGCTCGACGCGATCGGTCGCCTGTCGCTCGAGCGCCACGACTTCGGCGGCAGCCCCCACGCGCTGCTGGCCGGGTTCATCCGGCGGATCGATCGGTTGAAGGCCCACCTGGTGGGAGCCGAGGAGTACGCGCGCTGGGCCTCGCGGCTAGATGGATCAGCCGCGTCCGATTCGGGCGCCGGGGACGCGGGCATCGAGCAGGAGTTCGCCGAGGTGTATCGCGTGCACGAACAGCTTCTGGCCGAGGCGGGAGCGCGGGATGCCGGCGATCTGATCCGTGATGCGCTGAAGATGGTGCGCGCTCGTGGTGGCATGGGGCGGTCCTTTGAGCACGTGCTGGTCGACGACGCGCACGACTTCGACCTGGCCTCGGCCACTCTGGCCCGGGCGGTGGCCGGCGCGCGCGTGACCGTGGCGGCTGACCCGGCGCTGGGATTCGAGGGCTCTCCGCTGCGCTCGCCGGAGGCACAGGTGGTGGTGCTTGGGGCGAGCCTACGCGTACCGCGCCGGATCATCCGGGCGGCTCGGGCGGTGGCGGAGATCGACGCGGTCGAGCCGGCCGCCGGGGACGGCGAGGTCGGCTTCTGGCGCTGCGCCAACGAACGGGCCCAGGCCCAGGCGGTGGCAGCTGACATCGAGCGATTGGTCGCCGGCTCCGGGGTTCCCCCCGGGCGGATCGCCGTGCTCGTGCCCAGCGTCTCGCGCGAGGGGCAGGCGGTCGCGGTGGCGCTCGAGGAGCGTGCGGTGCCGCATCGGACGGTCGGGGAGACCGCGTTCTTCCGGCGGGCCGAGATCCGGGACGTTCTGGCGTGGTTGAGGTTATTGGCCGACCCAACGGACGCGCCGGCCGTGGTCCGCGCCCTGGCCCGGCCGCCGGTCGAGCTGCGCTCGGTGGACATCGCCCGGTGCACCCAGATCGCGCGCCGGCGCAAGCTCGACATGGTCGGGGCCTTGGAGGCGGCGATCGAGGCGCCGCAGGTCCCGCCCGAAGCGCGCGAGCGGATCCAGGGGTTCCTGAAGCTGTATCGACTCGGGATGTCGGGGATCGACAGCACGCGACCCGACCTTTACGTGCACCGGCTGATCGACGCGCTCGGGCTGCGCCGCCAGCAACTGTTCGCCGCGCAGTCGAACGTGGTCGAGCGACTGCGGGCGCTGGCCCGGTTCGGCGAGCTCGGCTCGGCGTTCGCGCGCCGTCTGCCGCACGCCACGCCGCGGGAGTTTGCCCGGCATGTGGCGGCCGTGGCGGATTTCGGCCTGCGCGAGCACGAGGAGCCGGATCTGGTCGGGGCTTCGGTGGTCCAGGTCGTGGCGCTCGACGGCGCGGCCGCGCTCGAGGCCGACCACGTGTACGTACTCGGGCTGCACGCCGGACTGACCGACCCGGTGCCGGATCCGGCGATCCAGGAGGCTGGTTCCTCGGGTTCCTCTGGTTCCTCTGGTCCGGAGTCACGCGAGGGTCGGCAGGGGCAGGGGCCGGTGGTCCGCCAGGCGCTCTACGTGGCGGTGACGCGGTCGTGCCGCCGCGTGGTCCTGAGCTATCCGGCGGTGACCGAACGCGGGTCGGTGGTGCTGCCGGCGCCCGCGGCCGAGGCCATGCGGGCCGCGGTGGGCGGGGCGTGGGAGGAGCGCGAGGAGGAGATGTTCGGACCGGCCGAGACCCTCCACTCGACCTACCGGCTGCTGCGCGATGAGGTCCTGGAAGGCACCAAGCGGGCGGGCGGCCGGCTGGCCGAGCTGCGGCTCGACACCGACCTCGACGTGTCCCACGCGGTGGTTCGCTACCTGGAGCTGTTGAAGCTCGCCGCGCTGATCGAACGGCCCGAGGGGCAGTCGCTGGCCGAGGCCGTGCGCGACGTGAACTCGCGGATCCTCCAGGCGGTGACCGCCGAGCAGCGCGAGATCTTCACCTCCTCGGTCCTGGATGACTATCTGCTCGATGCCGAGCGGGACGCCCGGCGGCGGGCGGCGGCGGTGGCGGCGCGCGACGACCCGTCGGTCGAGACGTTCCTGCCGCTGCGCGGCGACGGGATCGTGATGTCGGCGTCCGACATCGACACCTACCGGACGTGCCCCCTGAAGTACAAGTTCGCGCGCGTGTTCCGGATCCCGCAGGAGCCGACCGTGCACCAGCGCTTCGGGATCGTCGTGCACCAGGTGCTCGAGCGCTTCCACGCGGGCGCCGGTTCGGGGCCCGGTTTTGCCGGGTCGCTGTCGGAGCTGCTCGGCCTGTTGGATGCCAGCTGGCGGCGGGGCGGGTTCGGCGACTCCGAGCAGGAGCGTCAGCTACGGGGCAAGGCGGCCGCGGCCTTGACCCAGTACCACACGCGCTATCAGTCCTCGGAGTCCGAGCCGCTGTGGTTCGAGCGCGCGTTCGCCTTCAAGCTCGGTCCGCATCTGTTGCGCGGACGGGTCGATCGAGTCGATCGGCTGCCCGGCGGCGAGTACGAGCTGATCGACTACAAGACCGGGCGGCCCAAGAGCCCAGGCCAGCTGGTCGACGACGTCCAGCTGTCGCTGTACGCAGTGGGCGCGCGCGAAGCCTGGCGGCTGGATTCTTCGCAGCAGGCCTACTACTACGTGCTCGACGACCAGAAGGTCGCGGTGCCCGACGACCGGGCGGACCGGTACGAGTGGATCCAGGAGGTGGCGATGGAGGTGGCCGACGGGATCCTCTCGCAGGGGTTCGAGCCGACGCCATCGTTCGCGGCGTGCTCGGTGTGCGACTACCGGCTGGTGTGCCCGGCGGCCGAAGGGTAGGTATCTAGCCCCTGGCGGTGTCGGGGTCGTCGTCGCCGCGCTGGCGCAGGAAGCGCTGAAGCTCGCGGGCGATCGTGTCACCCGAGGGGAGCGGCCCGGTCTCGTCGCTCATCTCGGTGGCCGCGGCCTGCTCCAGGCGCTCGACGAACGCCTGTACGTCGGGGTCGCTCTGGACGGCCAGGTTGACCTGGCGGTCGTAGTCGGCGGTGGCCGACTCGAGGTCGGTGGCGTCGACCGCGACCTGGACCAGGCCCTCGAGCTTGCGCACCAGGGCAAGCGCCGCCTTGGGGTTGGGCGCGGCCGCGATGTAGTGAGGCACCGCGGCCCACAGGCTGGCCGACGGGAGGCCCGATTCCTGGCATGCCGCATGAAGCACGCCGACGATGCCGGTCGGGCCCTCGTAGGAGGACCGGGTGAGGCCGAGGCGCAGGACCAGGTCGCTGTCGGTGGCCATCCCGGTTACCGAGATCGGGCGGGTGTGGGGAACGTCGGCGAGCAGCGCCCCGAGCGTGACCACGAGCTGGGTGCCGAGCGCCTCGGCCAGGTCGGTGATCACCCGGCTGAACGTCCGCCACTTGAACGACGGCTCGTGACCGACCAGGAGGACCAGGTCGCGTGGCGCGCGGGGTACCCGAGCCTCGAACAGCTCGACGTCCGGCCACTCGATCCGGCGGGAGTGGCCATCCACGAGCTTGACCTGCGGACGGGTGCTCTGGAAGTCGTAGAACTCCTCGGGGTCGATCGTGGCGAACCTTTCAGCGCCGAGGGCACCGGCCACGAACGTGATCGCGCTCGAGGCCGCATCCGCCGCGTCGTTCCAGCCCTTGAATGCGCAGATCAGAGCCGGAGCCCGCAATCCGTCCGGGCGATATTCCCATTGCAGCGGCTGCATCCGACTCAGCGTAGATCATGAGGGCATGAACTCAGGCGATTCCACCGCCGTGGTGATCAGCGCGCTGCGCCCCGGGCAGCAGGTCGACGGGGTGTTCGCGTGCTCGCGCAAGGACCGGCTGTTCACCCGCAACGGGTCGCCATACCTGGCTCTGGAGCTCCGCGATCGCAGCGGGGTGATTCAGGCTCGTGCGTTTCAGCAGGCCGATTCGCTGGCGGGCCGGTTCGAGCGCGGCGATCTCGTCCGGGTCGCCGGACGGGTGGAGCGTTTCCGGGACGAGCCGGTGATCGAAGTGGTGGACATCGCGCGCGTGGCCGACGTTGTCGATCCGGGCCAGTTCCTGCCGACCGCCTACCGCGACCTCGACGAGCTCGACGGGTTCCTCGAGCACCTGGCCCGGGAGGTCGTCGACCGCCGCTTCCGCGGGTTCCTGGATGGCCTGCTCGGGGACACGTCGCTGCGAGCGGAGTTGCGGCGGGCGCCGTGCACGCGCGCCGGGCACCACGCCTACCTGGGCGGGCTGCTCGAGCACACGGTGGCGGTGGCCACGCTGGCCGTAGAGGTCTGCCAGGTTCATCCCCGGCTGAATCAGGACCTGCTGTTGACCGCCGCGATCGTCCACGACCTCGGTCGCACGCGCGAGTTTGTCTACGGCGCGGAGATCGGGCTCTCGGACGAGGGTCGTCTACTCGGTCACCTGGTCATCGGCGAGCGGATCGTCTCCGAGCGCTCGGCGATGCTCGACGACGAGCGGCGTTTGGCGTTGCTGCATTGCGTGCTCTGCCACCACGGACCGAGCGGCGCGCCCGGCGGGCGGTTCGCCTCGGCCGAGGCGCTGACGCTCTATCGGCTGAACGCGCTCGACGCGAGCGTCAAGGGTGCGCTCGAGCACGGCCTCGGGGTCGAGGCCGGCGCCTAGCCGTCCCGATCGTCCCGGCCCCCGCGCCGCAGCGAGCTCTGCCGTCGGTTCTGCAACCTGGGCTGAGGCCATCCGGCGGCCGAGTCGGCTGTCTCCGTAATCTCAATGCCGGCGCGGCACGGGCCTGGTGGCCCATCCAGTCTTCAAAACTGGCAGGGCCGGGCAGCCCCCGGCTTGGAAGGTTCGATTCCTTCGCCGCGTCGTGGCTGGAAATAGAGGGTTTTCAGCCTCCCGAACCTTAGCCGCCCCGATCCTTGGAGGGCGAGCGTGTCCCCAATATGTCCCCAGACGGGCGTACGATGTAACAGATGCAACGGGTAACGGGACACGTCTTACGCGTCGAGCGCAAGCGCGGTCCGGTCTGGTACGCGAAGTACCGGCTGCCGTCCGGCCGCCAGGTGCAGAAGCTCATCGGACCGGCGTGGGCGGAGCGCGGGCGTCCGCCCGCGGGGTACTTCACGAAGCGCACCGCGGAGGACTGGTTGCGGGCGACACTGGACGAGGCGCGGCGCGGGACGCTCCCCGGCATGACGCGGACCGGGGTGAAGATGTCCGAGGCGGCGGCCGAGTGGCTTCGCTACTCAGAGCATGATCGGGCGGTCAAGAAGTCGACCTTGATGGAGTACCGGCTCACCGCGGGTCGGATCGTTCGGTCGCTGGGCGATGTCCCGATCGAAGACGTGACGCCGGAGATGCTCGAGCGGTGGAAGGCGACGCTCAAGCTCTCGAACCGCAGCGTTGCGAAGTACCTGGTGATCCTGCATGGGATCTTTAAGCGGGCGATGAGGGTGTGGGGCCTCCCGCGCAACCCGGTCGTCGAGGTGGAGCGCCCGCGCTACCGCGTGTCGGACGACCTGGACGCGTACTCGCCCGAAGAGGTCTGGGCGCTCGTGCGCGCCGCGGCATCCGCGCAGGACGCCGCGCTGTTCCTGACCGCCGCGTTCACAGGGCTACGGATGGGCGAGCTGCTGGCGCTGCAATGGCGCGACGTCGACTTCGCCGGCGAGGCGATCCGTGTGCGGCACAGCTACAACATCCACGGCGGGCCCGGGACGCCCAAGAGCGGCAAGGTGCGCTCGGTCCCGCTCGTGCCCGACGTCGCCCAGGCGCTCGCCGGCCTCAGTCAGCGGGCCGACTTCGTCGCCGACGACGAGCTGGTGTTCCCGAACGAGCTCGGCCGGTTTATGGACGCCAGTGCGCTCAGGGACCGCTACAAGGCCGCTCGTGCGCGCGCGGGACTCCGTCCACTCCGGTTCCACGACCTCCGGCACACTTTCGGCACGCTGGCGGTGCGGAAGGCCGAGGTGCCGGCCGTCCAGGCGTGGATGGGCCATGCAGACATCCAGACGACGATGCGCTACGTCCACCACCGCGACCGCGGGGACGAGGCCAAGCTCCTGGCGCAAGCGTTCGCGGTGGCGGACCCCGTGGTGTCCGAGCCGGAGGTCGAGCGACGTGCCTAACCCCGATTCGCTCGATTTGCAGGCACTCGTCCCAAGTCGTCCCCAACTTGTCCCAAGATGTCCTGGCCGCGAGAGGTACCAGCCATCGTGTCCGCCGAATGACGGTGACGAGGTGCGGGAAGCCGCGCTCGGCTCCGTATTCCCCGGCGCATCCCGCCCTCGGCCTGGCCTTCGGACATCTAGGGACATCTTGGGGTCAGCACGGAGTGCGTGGAGTGTATGTCGCTGATGTTGGGCAACGCGACGGTCGGGAGTTCCTGGTCGGTTGGGGCGCGCAGCGCCCCAACCTAGGTGCCGATCAGCGCGGACGGGCGTCGCTGTCAAGCAGCGCCGGCAGCGGTGGCGCGCCCAAGCGACTTGGGAGCTGCGTCAGACGATCGGGGCGCTGCTTGACAGCGACGACTGGCCGCGCTACCGAACCGTGGCGACACGTCCGCGTGGCTCGGCAGGCCGACCCTCGGCCCTGGCACGCCAGCGCGAGGGGCTTACGAACGTGCGTTGAGGGCCGGCACGTCGGGTCGACACGCCTTAGGCCGCCTTCGCGCCCGCGGGTCCTTCCGCTTGCGCGGGCCGTCGGTGCTGGCCGCCTCAAGTGCGGCTGGGAAGCGCGCAGGCTGACGTGGCCTCGGGAGGGCTCGTCGACGAAGCCGATGGATTTGACGTCCTGCGCAACCGCGGAAGCGATCCGCCGTTTCTCTGCACGAAGGCGGGCGACCCGATGGATGCGCAGGTCCCCCGCCAGGCAGGGCAGAATGCCCACACGATGACTGTGCGTGTCGACATCAGTCCCGAGGTACTCACCTGGTCCATCGAACGCGCCCACGCCCACCAGGATGACCTGGCCGACAGGTTTCCGCGTCTCAGCGGCTGGCTCGAGGGAAGCGCCCGGCCAACGCTCAGACAGCTTGAAGACTTCGCTCGAGCCGTCCACGTGCCTGTTGGCTATCTCTTGCTCACCCATCCGCCTGACGAGCCACTGCCCATCCCCGACTTCCGCAGGCGCGGAGGTGGTGCCGATCCGCCGCGCCCGAGCGCGGACCTGCTCGACACCATTTTTCTCTGCGAACAACGTCAGGATTGGTATCGCGACTACGCAGCTCAGATCGACCTTGATCCGCCGCCGTTTGTCGGTTCGGCGAGGTTGACAGACGACCCCGCTGAGGTTGCAGACCGAATGCGCGAGCCGCTCGGTCTGACTCTGGAGCGGCGTGCTGAGTACCCGTCGTGGACGGAAGCGCTCAGGGGCATCATTGAGGCCGCTGAGGCCGCTGGCGTACTCGTGATGGTTAGCGGCATCGTCGGCAGCAACACGCATCGGAAGTTGGATCCGGGGGAGTTCGGTGGATTCACTCTCAGTGACACCGCCGCGCCGGTGGTGTTCGTGAACGGGGCCGACACAAAAGCCGCGCAGATCTTCACGCTCGCCCACGAGCTCGCGCACGTCTGGCTCGGGGCTTCTGCAGTTACCGGCACACCCTTGGAGAGCGCCCCCGACGAAGAGGTCGAACGGTGGTGCAACGCCGTCGCCGCCGAGCTACTCGTGCCGATGGACGCGTTTCGCACGGAGTTTCAGCAGGGCGAAGACCTCACTGCGGAACTTCAACGGCTCGCCCAACGGTACCGCGTGAGCACGCTCGTCGTGCTTCGTCGAGCCCGTGACGCGCGCTTCCTCTCGTGGGACGACTACTGGGAAGCGTACGAAGCGGAGGTTGACCGAATACGCGGTCTAGAACGCACGGCGTCCGGTGGGGACTTCTTCAACACTCAACCCGTCCGGGCGAGTCGGCGCTTCACGAAGGCCGTCATCGCGAGCACTCTCGAGGGTCAGACGCTGTATCGCGATGCTTTCCGTCTTCTCGGGTTCAAGAAGCCTTCGACGTTCGAGGATCTCCGAGCCAGGCTAGGGGTGGCTTGACCTATCTCATCGACTCGGACGTCTTCATCCAGGCGAAGAACCGGCACTACCCCTTCGACGTGTGTCCCGGGTTCTGGGAATGGCTGGACTCGGCACACGCACAGCAGCGAGTATTCAGCGTTGCCCGCGTGCGCGACGAGCTCCTCGGTGGCCAGGACGAACTTGCCGAGTGGGCGCGCGAACGACAACCATTCTTCCTCGAACCCGACGAGCGGGTCGTGGAATGTATGGGAGAAGTCTCCACCTGGGTCGAGTTGACGACTCCGGCCTACACGACCGCCGCCATTGCGCAGTTCCTGAACGCCGCTGACTACTACCTCGTCGCTCATGCGCGAGCCAAAGGCTTCACGGTGGTCACCGCCGAGGTCGCGGCAGACACCGTAAAGAAGGTCAAGATCCCGAATGCGTGTAGCGGACTCGGTGTTCCGTACACCACCGTCTTCGACATGCTCCGAGCCGAAGGCGCTCGCTTTGTGATGCCGTAGCCAGGCGGCAGAAGGGCTGCGTGCGGACCTCCACCACGACTGCGCCGCCGACGAGCGGCGAGAGCGCGGGCTTCTTACACGGCGCTCGAGCAACTCAGCGTCGGGGCTGCCTACGTCGCTACCTCGCTCGAAACGCCCTCATTGGGGATGCGCGAAGTCGGTCCGAAACGCAAAAGCGTGTGCCGAACGTGCCCCGAGGAATGCCGTGGGCTCTGCTCCGACGCGGGTGACGGCTTACGTCGACTTGGCCGGCGAAGCGATGCCGATGCGAGGAGCTAAAACGCGCACGGTGCTCTTGTGGGACGGTTGGAAACGATCCCGCACTGGCTGCGCCACGGCCTGCGCGCGCTGCCTGTGTTGCTGGTCGGCTGCGTCTATTCGCATGGCGGTCCGCCGGCGACAGTGTCCCCCTCGAGCGTGACGCCGCGTTCCCTCAGGACGGTGATGACGCTTGGATGTGTGGACAGATCATCGTAAAGCGGATCTATCAGCAGCGTCATGGCGGGTAGCTGGCCACTTTGAACAAGCTCCACCGCGAGACTGCTTGCCTCATTTAGCTCATCGAGCAGGCAAAGTCTCGATAGTTTCCAACGCGGCGCCAGTGCAGACACATCCCACTCGCGCACCTCGGATTCGATCGCATCGCGGTCATTGAGTTTCTTCGACGCCAGCCACCCGAGCACTCGAAACGCCAAGAGAGTGCTCTGCGGTTCCTTTAGCTTCATTGCAACTGTTGCCTGGCAACGCACAACCTCCCAGCGGCGCCACCTGACCGCTCGACGAGTGGCCGACAGGAAGTTTGACGCCATGTCGTCCGAGTCAGAAGGAGCGAGCTTGTACCACACCGCGAAGACGAGGTTGGTTCCGAGCGCCAGGAACTCATCAAAGGCGGCCTCGAGATAAGCGGCGTCGACGCTCAACACGTCACCGATCGCTAGTCCGGTTGCGCCAGGCGTCTTGTCGAGGTAGCGCCGCGATACGCGTCCTCCGGTATGGATCACGAGATGACGACGCTGGATAACTTCTGCGAACCGATTCCAATCGATCGCGAGGCGGGATAGGTCGATGTCTAATCTCGTCCTGAACCATTTCGCTAGTTCATCGAGACCCCGGTCGAGCGCATCCACCTTTCTGCGAATCAACTCCTCTTGAGCGGCGGCGATTGTGGCGAATCGCGAAAGGTCTGCCAGTGAGAACTCGGGCGAATCGCCCAGCGCCTCGGGATGCGCCCGAAAGAACGCCGATGCAAGTTCGTCGACGAGGGCGTCGAAGGTCGCGACCACAGCGGTCAGTACCGACGACCTGACCAGCGCGCCGCGGCTGGGCGCCAGCACTGCATCGATCATATGGGTGAGCATCTCGCCCACGAGTGCGCTGACATCATCGTCGTCGATGGTCAGCGATGCTTCTACGAAACGGCCTGTCTCGTGATCGAATCGGGTCTCCTGGTGTACGCCGGAGGTTGTGCTCCCGCCGGTGGTGTCTGCGCCTGTGCTCGCCTTGCTCACCTTGGTTGTGCTTTCGGCGGCGGTCGCCTCCTTTGCACTCGCGGGCGCCGGCGGATCGTTCGTGCCGGGCGGGAGCTGCCGAGAAGCCTGGACGTCGTCAGCTGCATCGGCAGCTACGGTCAGCGTCCGAGCGAAGGCCCGGAGCGCGTCTTGGAGGATCTTGTTCTTCTCGGGGTCGGAAAACCGCGGCAAGTCCCGAGCGGGATGACCTTTTTCCTCCAAATCGAGTTGGCTCGCCAGGAGTCCAACGTCGCGCAATGCACCGAGCAGGGTGCCGTGGCGGCGCATGATTTGGCTGAACGCAATGACCTGCGCGTCGAGCTCGATGGTCGGACCGGCCGGCGCACTCCGTTCGCCGCGAGTCATGTTCAGGAATCCTAGATGCCGGGTCGACGGGGTTCCTGTTCGCATTTCCCGGGCCTGGCTGCGACAACTGTTGAGAGGGCGTTATCGGTCAGAGACCTCAACCAGCGGCCGACCGCGGAAGTTTGTGTTCGCGGACGGCTTGTGCGGCGTAGCGCTGCGCCTCGCGGATGTCCTCGTCTCGAGGTCGGGATAGGCATCGAGCATCGCCGGCTCGCTCATCCCGTCGGCGACCATGCCGACGACGGTCGCCACCGGGATGCGGAGACCACGGATGCACGGGACCCCACCGATCTGGTCTGGTCGCACCGTGATCGGCGTGAACATCATCGCCGAATCAGGCTACTTGCAGGGCCCGAGAACGCAAAAGCGTGTCCCGAGCCGTGTCCCGAACTCGGCAAAACTGACCTGCGCCAACTAGAATACCCTGCAGAAAAGTCCTGCAAATCGAGCAGACCGCAGACGAGGGCGGTCACTTCAAAACTGGCAGGGCCGGGCAGCCCCCGGCTTGGAAGGTTCGATTCCTTCGCCGCGTCGTGCCGGCTGGAAATCGGGAGTTTCCGCGCCAGTGAGCGCAGCGTGCCCCCATATGTCCCTCGAACACGGAGGTGGGAGTTTGGGATGAAACGCGCGCGCACCCATTATGCAACCAGAGAATGGCGATTCCGCGGAATCGTTCGCTACCGCCTGTCGATCGAGTAGTCGAGCGGCCGGTGTCAGTCAGGAGGAAGATCGGTTTTCATCGTTCGTGCTGCCTACAGCGCCCCCGGCTGGACGCGAACCTGCGACTCGCGGTATCGCTCCTAGCCCAACCCGACCGTCCGCTTGATCGGAGTCAGTCGCCGGTCGCACTGACGTCGTCTGCGCGAGCGCCGATCGGGGTAGTGTCATCGACGCGCGTGGGTGTCTGACTCGTGTGAGCGTGATGCGACTAGGAAAGCTGAAGACCAGCTCGGTGCCATGGTTCGGGTTCGCCGGGGTTGCGTTTGGCCTGGGCGTCTTCGTGCTTGCTGGCGCTGGGCAGGAGATCGCGCTGTTGGTGGCCCTCTTCGTCTTTCTGGGCGCGTGTGTCCGAGGAGTCGGGCTGGCGGTGAGAGACGATGAGGTCAGCTCGGCAAGCATCCGCAGCCCCGTCGCGCGGACCCTGGCGATACTGGGCTCAGACTCAGCCGCAGCAAGCCGACAACGTCGCCTTGAACGAGACCGTCGCCGAAACGGTTCGCGCTGATCGCGCTCGAACGGCAGCCGCCGCGCTGTGCCGGGTGGGATCGTGCTCGCTCTCGAGGTGCGACAGCGAACTCAACGGGGACGCTTAGCGGGGCGTGAATGGTGGCGGGGTCGACGGTGCGGTGATCACGCCCGTCTGTCCTGTGGGGTGAGCCAGGAAGCCGAGCAGCTGTGGCCAGAGGCGGGCGTGCGCGTTGGCGTTGGCGTTGGCGAGGAGCGTTTTGCCCGAGCCGATGGGCTTGGCGAGGCTGGGGAGGATCTCTCCGGGCTGGTAGGGCACGAGCTCGTTGACGTAGTGCCCCGCCCCTTGGTAGCGGTACACGACGTGGGGATAGGCAAAGCGGGCGGCGGTGAGGTGGCGCTCGATCCGCAGCGCGTAGGCGCAGGAGGTCCAGATCTGATCGTCGGTGCCGCAGTCCAGGAACACCGGACCGCGGATGTCCCGAACGGGGATGGCCGCCGCTGGCTCGCCAACCGCATGTGCTCCAGGGCGGGACCCATGTCCTGGCCGGATCTCGCGGCAGCGAGGCTGCACTGCTGCTCGGCGCGCACTACCCGACGCTCGTGCATGTAGTGCCGCCCCGATCAGCTGCCCGTGCAAGCCGCCCTCCGAGCCTCCGAACTCCAGCACCGCCGGACGGCGCGGGGTGCCCGGGGGCGGCGCCCAGAACTGACCGTAGAACCCGTCCGGCTGGTGGTTAGATCGAATAGCGGCACTTCGAGGGCGCTCGGTGCGACGAACGCCACGCAACCGCTAGGTTGCCGATTCCGCGGAATCGTTGCGCTGGTGCTCTTCGATTAAAGGGGCAGCTGGGCTGTCGCTCGAACCCCGGCTAGCTGAGTCCGGCCTCCGGGAGACGCTGCCGCGAAAGAGCTCCGGCGGGCGGCGAGGAACGTCCGACGCCGGTGTCAGCCGAGACGACGACGCGCGTGTTTGACCGGCCGTGAAAGAAACGCGATATCCCCTCACCCGCCCTCGCCACTACGGAGATCCAACGCCGTGGTCGTGCACTGTGCTTGTGCGTTGTGCCGGTGTGACGATGCTGGGCGTAACTGTGCGGTGCGGGAGTCGAACCCGCGGGCGCTGCCCTCGCGCCACCAGAGAGCCGGTTTCCCGGCGTGCAACTTTGGGGCAGTTGCCGCCCTGGCGTTCGCCATCTCCTGCGTGACTACCGACTCGCGCGACTAATCCTCTTCCAGCTCCACCGTCCAGTTCGCGGTTTGGATCTCGATGTCGAGTTCGCGACGCTCGCGGGCAAGCTGATCGAGCCGGGTGCGGACGGCAGCGACGTCGAACGTCCTGACGAGCCGGATCTCTGAGCGGCTGTAGCGCGCCTGCTGCTGTGCCGTCGCGTCGGCAACCGCCTTGAGCGATCCGTGCAACACACCGAGCACGTCACGCCGAGCCAGGGCCTGGGTCAAGGTCGTGCCAGAAGGCAGCCGGGCCACCGAGTTGGTGCGATTGATGCTCGCGATCAAGCGCTCGAGCTCGCCGGCGACTTCGTCGAGCTCGCGGAGGAGCGGCTCTGGATCCTCTGGCGGGCTGTCGCCCTCCTGCACGAGCGCGCTGATCCGCAGGCGATCGCGAATCTCGGCAATCCGCGTCTGCAACTCGCTACGCCGCGCCAGCGCTTCTCCAAGCTTCCTCGACATGGCCGCGGAGGCTATCGCTAAGGGCGGTGCCGTCCGGTCACAATCTCCGGGGAAGCGGTATTAGCTGATGATGGGACTTGTCCGAGACCGTGCTCGGTGGAGCGATGCGCAGTTGCTGGCCGCGATCGCGCGTTGTGACGATCGTGCGTTCAGCGCGTTCTACCGCCGGCACCTGGGCATGGTCGTCGGCTGGTGTGCGCGTCGCGCGGATCCGGAGCAGGCGGCTGATCTGACCGCCGAGGTGTTTGCCGCGGTGTTGATCGGAGCGGCGCGGTACGAGCCGACCCACGACTCTGCGGCGGGATGGCTGGTGGGGATCGCGCGCAACGTGCTCGGCCATAGCGTGCGGCGCGGCCAGGTCGACGCGCGGGCGCGCCAACGTCTCGGCGCGTCACCCATGACCGTGGACGACGTCGATCTGGCTCACATCCTGGAGATCGCCGACGATCGGGCGACCTCGGTGAGGGGCCTGTTGGAAGGCCTGCCTGCGGATGAGCGCAGGGCGGTACGCGCACGGGTGATCGAGGAGCGCGACTACGGTGAGATCGCGCGGTCGCTGGGCTGCTCTGAGATGGTGATCCGCAAGCGGGTCAGCCGCGGCCTGGAGCGACTGAGGGCGCAGCTGGCAGGCTGATGGGCGACGACTTCTTCGACCGGCTGGACGCCGAACTGGCAGAGCTAACGCGCCAGGGCGCGCACTTGACCGTCGGCGATTGCGTATACCGCCGGTTGGGTCGGCTGCTCAGGCGCGGAGTCGCGTTCGCGCTCGTAACCATGGCGTTGGCATCGGCGCTGGTCAGCGAGTTCCCGGCCTCGGCGAGCGGCCAGGCGCCGGTGGCGCAGGCTCTGACCGCACAGCGGCTTTGAGCTCGCCGGGCGTGGCTGACCGCACGCTCAGCCGCACCACGATCAAAGGCGTGGTCGAGCTTGTGGTCACGGTCGCGGTGGCGGTTGGCGCGGCGTTGTTGCTCGAGGCGTTCGTGGTCAAGCCGTACCGGATCCCCAGCACTTCGATGGTCCCCACGCTGGTGAAGGGACAACGAATCCTGGTCAACCGGCTGAGCAGCCATCCCGGTCTCGGAGACGTCGTGGTCTTCCACCCACCCACCGGCGTCGACCGCGACTTTGGCTCGCAGTGCGGCGATCCGGACCAGGGCCCGGGTGGTGCCCAGCCCTGCGATGGTCCGACCCGGCGAGCCTCCGGCCAGACGCTGGTCAAGCGGGTGGTCGGCCTGCCGGGCGACACGCTCCGGATCAGCCGCGGCGACGTCTATCGAAACGGTGTCAAGGAGACCGGCTCCTACATACAGCCGTGCACCGACCCTTCGAGCTGCACGTTCTCGCAGACGATCACCGTCCCCCAGGGCGACTACTACATGATGGGCGACAACCGCGGGAATTCCGACGACAGCCGGTACTGGGGACCCGAACCGCAGGCCTGGATCATCGGGACTGCGTTTGTCACCTACTGGCCACTGGACCGCATCGGCACCCTCTAGCCATATCCCGCAGGCCGACGTAGTCTTGGACGCACATGGGGTTTGTGGTCGTCCTGTCACTGGCGGCGATTCCCGTCGGGGTTCTCATCAGCAGCCTGCGGGATCCGACCATGCGCCGGCGGTCGCGGTTCTGGCTCCGGTTCTGCGGCCTGGTCACGTGCATGGTCCTGCCATGGATGGCGGCCCTGGCCGGCGCGGGTGGCGAGCAGGAGACGGTGACGCTGCTGTTGGTGGGGCTGGCCTGGGCGCTGCTGCTGGTCACCCTCGCGCCGCTGTTGCTCTTCCGGGGCCCGGGTGGGGATTCCGGACCGTCCGATGACAGTGGCGGCGGACCCGGGCCCGAGGACGACCAGCGAGGGCCAGATCGCCCCGTCGCGGGCATCCCGCTGCCCGATGCAGATCAGCCCGCCTTCCGCGTGCGCGGACCGCACACGCCCCGGCGTCCGATGCACCCTCGGCGCGCCGCGCCCGAGCGCGAGCGCGAGCGCGAGCCGTCTCGGTTGCGGCCCACCTGAGCCGGCGGACCCGCGGCGGCTCGGGCGCCTTCGCGCACCCGTGGCGATCCCGTAGCCTTGACCGCCATCCGTGACCGCCACCAGCCCGCCCGACAGCACAGAATCCGACCGGGCGAGGCTCAGGGCGGGCATGCGCCGGGGCATGCCATTCGGCGTCGCCGTGTTCGCGACCGCGCTCTCGTTCGGAGTGCTCGCGCGACCGGTAATGGGCGAGGTGGCGCCGATCGTGATGTCGATCGTCGTGTTCTCCGGGGCGGCGCAGCTCGGGTCGTTGGCCATCCTCGCCGCGGGTGGCAAGACCAGCGCGGCGATCGCCGCGGGGGTGCTGCTCAACGCTCGCTACCTGGCCATGGGACTCGCGCTCGCGCCGTCGCTGCGCGGCCGGGCTCTGTCGCGCGCGGCCTTTGCCATGGCCACCGTCGACGCGTCGTGGGCCGCGGCCAGCACCGGCGACGGCAGTTTCGACCCGTGGTACATGGTCGGCGTCACGGTGCCCCAGTACGCCGGGTGGGTGATCGGAACGGTTATCGGCGTGCTGGTCGGCCGTGCGATTGGGGATCCGAAGGCGCTCGGCCTGGATGCGCTGTTTCCAGCCTTCTTCGTGGCCCTCCTGTACGAGGAGGCGCGGGGGCGACGCAAGCTGCTCGCGGCCGGCGGCGGCGCCGGCATCGCCCTCGGACTGACGCCGTTCCTCCCGCCAGGCCTGCCCATCCTGGCCGCGTCCCTGGCAGCGCTCGCGGCTGCGAGGAGGCGACCTTGAGCGGGGTGTGGCTGATGATCATCTCGCTGACCGTGGCCACGACTGTGCTCAAGCTGATCGGTCCGCTGCTTCTGGGCGGGCGGCCCCTGCCCGGCGGCGCGACGGCCATCGTCGCGTTGCTCGCCTCGTCCCTGCTCGCTGCGCTGGTGGTCGTGGAAACGTTCGGCGAGGGCCACTCGCTCACGCTCGACGCCCGGGCTCCAGGGGTCGGGTTCGCCGTGGTGGCGCTGGCGTTGCGCGTCCCGGTGATCGTCGCGGTGGTGGGAGCTGCCGTGGTCACCGCGCTCACCCGCGCTTTGTTTTAGGGATACGCAGCTCGTCCGGCCACGGACTGGAGGGCTCAAGCTTTTGCGCCCGATAGACGAGCTAGGACGCATGCCGACTCCCGCGCTCCCACTCAACCGCACGTATCGTCTCGTCACCCGCAGCGACTTCGACGGCCTCGTCTGCGCCGCGCTCCTCCAGGAGCTGGGTCTGCTGCACGACATCCTGTTCGTCCACCCCAAGGACGTGCAGGACGGCAAGGTTGAGCTGAACGAGCACGACATCACCACGAACCTGCCCTACCGTCCCGAGGTGGCGCTGTCGTTCGACCATCACTCTTCCGAGGAGCGCCGGGTGGTCGGCGAGCGGGACAACCGGGTGATGACCGCGGACGCCGACTCGGCGGCGCGCGTCGTCTACGACTACTTCGGCGGCATCGAGCGGTTCCCGAACGTCAGCGTCGAGATGATGGAGGCGGTCGACCGGGCCGACGCTGCCCGGCTCAGCATCGAGGACATCCTCGATCCCCAGGGCTGGATCCTCCTCAGCTTCCTGATGGACCCGCGAACCGGCCTGGGCCGCTTCCGCGAGTTTCGGATCTCGAACTACCAGCTGATGATGCAGCTGATCGACAGCTGCCTGAACTTGTCGATCGAGGAGATCCTGACGTCCCCGGACGTCGCCGAGCGCGTCGAGCTCTACCGGGAGCACGCCGACGCCGCCGTTGAGCAGATCCGCCGGTGCTCGGTCGTGCATGACCGCGTGGTCGTGCTCGACCTGCGCGACGAGGAGATCATCCATCCCACCAATCGCTTCCTGGTCTACGCGCTCCATCCCGAGTGCACCGTCTCGATCCACGTCCTGTGGGGCCTGCGCCAGCAAAACACAGTGTTCGCGGTCGGGCGTTCGATTCTCGATCGCTCCTCGCAGGTCGACATCGGCGCGCAGATGCTCGCTCACGGTGGCGGCGGCCACGAAGCGGCGGGAACCTGCCAGATCGAGAACGACCGCGCCGAAGTGGTCCTGGACGGCCTTGTCCAGACGATCATCGACGGCGAGCGCGAGCTCGTCGCCGGCTGAGTTGCTCCCCCTAATCGGGTCGTCGAGTACGCCTCCTACCTACCGGCGCTTTAATCCCTTGGTCCCCTGGCGGTCGACGGCCGCAACTTGGGTCGTTTTGGTCGGTTAGGACGAGAGCGGCAGGGGTATGGCTCCCGCCGCAAGGACACGCGCCAAATTAGGAGGAGACAAGTGCCAAGCGCAATTCGTCGGTGTTCGGTGCTCTCGGGGGTGGCGCTGTGCGCGGTCCTCATCGGTCCAGTCGCTGTCGCCCAGGCGAGCGACAACACGCTCCGGGCGACACTCAATACCTACGCGCCCAAGATCTCCAAGGACGAGAACGCCGTCCGCAACGGCTTGATCGGATACCCGCAGGGCAAGGTCCGGCCGCTGGTCCGCGCGCTGAACCACGAGGTCGGCGATCTGCATGCGCTGCGGAACAAGCTCAGCCACGAGAGTGCGTCGTCGGCCGCGGGCCGGAAGGGCAAGACCGACATCGTCAAGGGCCTGTCGCTGATCGCAAAGGCCTATGGAGCGCTTCGCACGGCGGTCCAGGCCGCCCACGGCGGTCCGGTCCCCAAGTCCCAGGTGAACGCTGCCGTCGCGACGGACAAGAAGGGCCGCAAGAAGCTCCTGGCCGGGCTGCATCTCCTGGCCTGAGCGCATCGGCCCCGTCCGGCTCAGCGGGGCTGGTAGACATGTGAGCCCATGCGGTATCGCGCGCCCGTCATGGCCGATGCACCGGCGGTGCTGGCCGTGTTCGAGGCGCGCGACATCGCTGATGTGGGCGAAGTGGAGCAAACGCTCGAGGAGCTGCGCGACGAATGGCGTAGCAGCGATCTCGAGCTCGACCGAGACGCGCAGGTCGGGGAGGACGCCGACGGCCGGATCGTCGCCTACGCGGCGGTCCGCCGGCACGGCACGCTGGCCCTCGTCGCTCCCGACCAGGAGGGTCGAGGCGTCGGCACGCGCCTGCTCGAATGGGCCGAACGGCGCGACCGGGACCGTGGGCGCGACGTGCATCGGCAATGGGTGGCGTGCACCAACGCCACCGCCCGAGCGCTCCTCACCCGCGTCGGCTATCGGCGGGCGAGGAGCTACTCGCGGATGGTGCGTTCGCTGGCGGGCGTGGCTGGGGCGCCAGATCCTCCGGCCGGATTCGGTCTGCGCTCGATCGACCCGGCGCACGATGTCACCGCTCTGCATGCTCTAGACGCGGCCAGCTTCGCGGCTGCGCCCGACTACACGCCGGAGTCCCTGGCCGAGTTCACCGAAGAGCACTTTGGCTCTCACGACTTCGACGCGGGGCTCAGCCGGGTGGTGACCGACGGCGAGGAGATCGTCGGTTTCCTGATCGCCGGCCGGCGTCCGGACGAGGGGGTGGGCTGGGTCCACATCCTGGCGGTCGCGCCCGAGCGCCAGAACCGGGGACTCGGGACGGCGATGCTCCAGAGCGCGTTCGCCGCCTTTGCCGAGGCGGGCCTCCGCGAGGTCCGGCTCGGGGTCGCGTCCTACAACCGTGGGGCACTGCACGTATACGAACGTGCGGGCATGACGGAGCGGTTCCGGTTCGACGTCTACGAGCGGCAGGCCGGGCCGGACTAGCGCGAACCGATGTGGCCGCTGCGGCGGAACCACAGGTAGATCCCGACCGCCGACAGCACCAGACTGCCGATGCCGTAGACGAGGAACACCCACAGCGATGTGATGTGGCCGATCATCCAGCCGAAGTTCATCCCGAAGAACCCGGTGATGAAGGTCAAGGGCAGGAAGATCGTGGCCACCAGGGTCAGCTGCTTCGTGGTCTCGTTCTGGCGCACGCTGATCTCGTTCTGCTGGTTGGAGATCACCGCCATGTTCGCCTGGAGGATCGTGGCCAGCACGTCACGGAGGGCGATCACCTCCTCGTTGACCAGCTTGAGGTGATCGTCGACGTCGCGAAAGAACGCCGACAGCTCGGCGCTCACGGGCAGGTAGGCCCCGCGCTCGAGCGACTCGAGCGGTCCGAGCAGCGGATGCACAGCGCGGTAGAAGTCGGTGGCCTCCCGGCGCAGCAGGTAGATCCGCTCGGTGGGCGCGGCGGCGCCGCTGAACACGGTCCGTTCGACCTCCTCGACGTCCTGCTCGAGTCCCTCGATGACCGGCGCATAGTCGTCGACGATCGTGTCGAGGATCGCCCACAGGATCGCAGCCGGGCCCTCTTGGAGCAGTGACGGCCGTTCCTCGAGTCGCATCCTCGCGCCATGCAGATCGCTCGCCGGGCCCTGGCGCACGGTGATCACGAAGCGACGCGAGAAGAACACCGACACCTCGCCCATGTCGACCTCCTCGCGCTCCTCGACGTAGCGCGCAGTTCGGAACACCGCGAACAGGACGTGGCCTTCGTCGTAGCGGTCGATCTTCGGGCGCAGGTGGAAGCTCTGGGCGTCCTCGACGGCGAGGTCGTGCAGGCCGAAGCGCGTCTGCACCTCGGTGAGCTCGTCCTCGTCCGGCTCGAACATCCCGAGCCACACGAACCCGTCGCCGGCGGAGCAGATCTCCGCGGCGCGATCCAGGGCCAGCGGGGCGTCGTTCTGGCGCCGGCCGTCTCGATACAGGGCGCAGTCGATGATCACGGTGACTCCTCGTTCCTCGGCAGGCAGGGTGCGGGCGAATTCTCCCCGCGCGCGGGACAATGCGAAAGGTGTCCGACACGGCGCAGACGACAGACGCCGGAACCGAGACCGGCTCGTGGTTCCCGGTCCCCGGCGAGGCCGAGCTGCCCGACGGGCTACGCGGGCTGTTCACCAAGGCGCGGGAGCGACTCGGGTTCGTGCCCAACGTGTTCCGCGTGTATGCCTTCCGGCCTGAGCGCCTGAGCGCCTGGTTTGCCCATTTCCGCCAGCTGCACGTGCCGACCGACGGTCTGAGCGCGGCCGATCGCGAGATGGTGGCGGTGGTGGTCAGCTCGGCCAACGGATGCCTGTACTGCCTCGTGGCCCACGGCGCGGCCCTGCGGGAGGAGCTCGGTGACCCGGTGCTGGGGGAGCGCGTGTCCTATGACTGGCGGCGTGCGGATCTCGACCCGCGGCGCGCCGCGATCTGCGCCTACGCCGAGAAGCTCACCCTGCGCCCGCGCGAGGTGACGCGCGAGGACCTCCAGACGCTCCTCGACGTCGGCCTCACGCTGGAGGAAGCGTGGGACGTGGCCGAGCTCGCCGCCATGTACAACCTGACCAACCGTATGGCGATGGCGACGAACATGCTGCCCAACCCGGAGTACAGCGGGCAGGCGCGGCCGGGCTGACGCGCTCAGCCGTACTCGGCCGCCGCGCTCAGCTCGTGGCGCGGGAGGCCGTCGTCCGGGAGCCCGTAGTAGTCGCCGGCCTGGGACACGTACCAGTGGGCGATCGTCTTCAGCCCGGTGGGCTCGTCGAGCGTTCCGGCCGCGATGTTGGCCGAGAAATGGCCGTTCCAGCGCCGGCATTCCTCGCAGTGGCAGATCAGCACCTCGCGCAACGGGCCGTCGACTTCGTAGCGGACGGCTCCGCACAGGCATCGACCGGTCGCCATCGCTCGCACCTCCCTAATCGCGATAATCCAACGCGTGGCCTACGACGAGGAGCTCGCCGATCGCATCCGCGAACTGCTCGCGACGGATCATGACGTCGTCGAGAAGAAGATGTTCGGCGGCCTGGCCTTTCTGATCGGCGGCAACATGTCGGTGAGTGCCAGCGGACAGGGCGGTCTGCTGCTCAGGTGCGATCCGGAGGAGACGGACGCGCTGGTCAGCCAGCCTCACGTGGACCGCTTCGAGATGCGCGGACGGGCGATGGACGGCTGGCTGCGCGTCGACGCGGAGGCGGTGCAGAGCCGGGCTGACCTCGAACGCTGGGTCGCGGTGGGAGTCGACTATGCCCGCAGCCTCCCGCCCAAGTCGTAGCGCCCTGCTGAGCGCGCGGGTGTCGCGCGCCGACGGCGAGGCCGAGGTGTTCATCGAGGGGGAGTACGTGCGCCACCTGGGACACGCGTGCCCGGCGCTGGGCGACAAGCTCCGGGCCGCCGCGCGAGCGGATGCGGAGAATGTGAGCTTCAGATGAGCGCTTCCTCTGAGACCCGAGAGCCGACCGCGCGTGCGCTCGGGCTGGCCATGCCCGCCGAATGGGCCGAGCACGAGCTGACCCTGATGGCGTGGCCGGCGCGCCGCGAGCTCTGGGGGGACGGGCTGGCCGAGGCGAAGGGCGAGTACGCGGCGGTGGCGCAGGCGATCGCCGCGTTCGAGCCGGTGCTGATGGTCGCTCCGGAGGGCGGGGGGCAGGAGGTCCGCGATGCGTGCGGCTCCGGCGTCGAGGGGATCGAGCTCCCGATCGACGATTCCTGGATGCGCGACAGCGGGCCAATCTTCGTCATCGGGCCGGGAGGACGCCGCGCCGGCGTGGACTTCCGCTTCAACGGCTGGGGGGAGAAGTTCGCTCCCTACGACCGCGACGACGCGATAAGCGCGCAGCTGTTGATGCATATGGGGATCGACCGGCTCCCGGCCGACCTCGTTCTCGAGGGCGGGTCGATCACGGTGGACGGCGAGGGCACGCTGATCGCCACCGAGCAGTGCCTGCTTCACCCCAGCCGCAACCCCGCGCTGGGGCGGGCCGAGATCGAGGAGCGCCTGCGCGAGCATCTGGGGGTTCAGCAGGTGATCTGGATCGCCAACGGGCTGCTCGAGGACCACGACACCGACGGCCACGTCGACAACGTGGCCCAGTTCGTGGCTCCGGGCGTGGTGCTCGCCCAGACCGTCGACGATCCCTCGGACCCCAACCATGAACCGATGGCCGAGAACGCGGAGCGGCTGCGCGCCGCGCGCGACGCGCGCGGGCGGCCGCTTGAGGTGATCGAGCTGGGCGTGCTGCCGCGGACCACCGTGCGCGGCGAGCCGGGGGTCGTGCCGTACGTGAACCTCTACGTCGCCAACGGGGTGGTCGTGGTGCCGACGTGCGGTGAGGATCCCGACCGCGACGCCGAGATCCTGGCGGGGCTAAGGACGGTGTACGCCGGGACGCGAGGTCGTCGGGGTCCCGGGACGGATGCTCGCCGAGGGCGGCGGTGGCGTGCACTGCATCACCCAGCAGGTCCCGGCCAGGACATAGACTCGACTCGATGGAGAAGCTGGAGCTGATCACCGCGATCGACCCGCCCGACTCGCCGGCGCGGGTCAACCCGCCGGAGCGCGAGCCGCTGCGGGTCGGCCTGGTCCAGCACCGCTGGCACTCCGATCCGGACGAGCATCGCGCGGCGCTGGCCGAGGGGATCCGGATGGCGGCGGGGGAGGGGGCGCGCCTGGTCTGCCTCCAGGAGCTGACGCTCTCGCCGTACTTCGCGGTGACCGACGACGCGCTGTCCGATGCCGCGACCATGGCCGAGGACATCCCGGACGGTCCAACCACCCAGTTCGCCACCGAGCTTGCCGCGGAGACCGGGGCCTACGTGCATGCCTCTTTGTACGAACGCGCCGGCGATCAGGAACTCGGCTTCAACACGGCGATCTGCGTGGCGCCGTCCGGGGAGCTCGTGGCCCGGACGCGCAAGCAGCACATCCCGGTCACCGCCGGCTACTACGAGGACCACTACTTCCGCCCGGGCGACTCCGGCTATCCGGTGGTGGAGCTGGGCGGCGCCGGCTTCGGCTTCCCGACCTGCTGGGACCAGTGGTTCCCCGAGCTCGCCCGCGCCTACTCGCTAGGCGGCGCCGAGGTGATCGTCTACCCGACCGCGATCGGGTCCGAGCCCGACCACCCGCAGTTCGACACCGAGCCGCTGTGGGAGCGGGTGATCACCGGCAACGGCATCGCCAACGGGACCTTCATGGTCGCGGTCAACCGGATCGGCGACGAGCCGCCGCTGCGCTTCTACGGCTCGTCGTTCATCTCCGATCCGTACGGGCGGATCCTCCTCCAGGCGCCGCGTGACCGTCCGGCCGTCCTCGTCGCCGACCTCGATCTCGACCAGCGCCGCGACTGGCTCGAGCTGTTCCCGTTCCTGACCACGCGGCGGCCCAGCGAGTACGCGCCGCTCGTGTCCGAGACGGCGCGGACGGGCTAAAAGCGTTCTAAGCGGTCGGAGCGCCACCGCCCGCCTAGGCAGAGTCCGAACACGTCGAGGTCTGAGCGTCCGAGTCGAGGCACGGCGGCGCAACCTAGCAAACGGGTAG
This sequence comes from uncultured Solirubrobacterales bacterium, assembly GCA_963834675.1. Classification (GTDB taxonomy): domain Bacteria; phylum Actinomycetota; class Thermoleophilia; order Solirubrobacterales; family Solirubrobacteraceae; genus Palsa-465. The sequence goes on along the minus strand of CAWICS010000001.1, from coordinate 141,706 downwards.
CGTCCGGCCAGGCCATGACCACGAGTCGGTCAACCCGCGGAGCCTGGTCGAGAAAACGAGATATATCGTGGGTTTCTCGACCAGCCTCCCCCCGCGGGCGGAAGCTGATCGTGATCTTGGGGGGTCTGTCCGCCTTTGGGCCCTTGTCGATGGACATGTACCTGCCCGGGCTGCCGGCGCTCACTCGCGACTTCGGGGCGTCCGCTTCGACCGGGCAGCTCACGCTCACCGCGTGCATGCTCGGGATCGCGGCCGGCCAGCTGTTCACCGGCCCGCTCAGCGACACGCTGGGGCGCCGCCGGCCGCTCTTGGCCGGGCTCGTCGGATATGTGCTGGCCTCGCTGGCTTGCGCGGTGGCGCCTTCGGTTGTGAGCCTGATCGCGCTGCGCTTCATCCAGGGGACGCTGGGCGGCGCGGGCGTGGTGATCGCCCGCGCGATCGTGCGCGACATCTTCAGCGGCGCCGAGGCGGCTCGGGTGTTCGCGCTCCTGATGGCGGTGATGGGCGTGGCGCCGGTGTTCGCGCCGCTGGTGGGCGGGCAGGCGCTTGCCATCACCTCATGGCGCGGGATCTTCGTGGTCCTGGCCGCGATCGGCATCCCGTTGCTCGTGGCCACCCTCGTGTGGCTGCCGGAGACGCTCCCGCCCGAGCGCCGGCACGGCGGGGGCCTGCGGTCCACCGTGGGCACGTTCGGGCGATTGCTCACCGATCGCAGCTTTATCGCGCCGGCCAGCTCGTTCGGGTTGGCCGCCGCGGTCCTGTTCGCCTATATCGCCGGATCGTCGTTCGTGCTCGAAGAGGTCTACGGGGTCTCGCCCCAGGTGTTCAGCCTGGTGTTCGCGGTGAACTCAGCCGGCCTGGTCGCCATGTCGCAGCTCGGACGCCGGCTCGTGGGCCGGTTCGGGCCGGCGACGCTGATGCGGTTCGGGCTGGCCGGGGTGGCGGTGGGCTCGGCCGCGGTGCTGGTCTTCACGCTCGCCCACGCCGGACTCGCGCCACTGCTCGTCTCGCTGTTCGTGATCCTGTCCTCCGACGGGCTCGTGTTCCCCAATGCCACCGCGGTGTCGCTGGCCGGGCAGGAAGGCGCGCTGGGGAGCGCCTCGGCCCTGCTCGGCGTGGGGCAGTTCGGCACCGGCGCGGTGATCGCGCCGCTGGTCGGCCTGGCCGGCTCGCACAACGCGGTGCCGATGGCGGTGCTGATCGGGGTGTGCGGGATCGGTGCGCTGGTCGTCGACCTCGCGTTCTCGCCTCGCATCCGCACGACGCGGGACCCGAGCTACCGTTTGTCACGCCGGGGCCCGCCCGGCTGAATGCGACGCAAACATGTGGAGTGACTCGTGAGTACAGGAAGCGCCCAGATCAAATCCCGCGCCGACGTGGCCACCGACAAGCCGGTGGCGTACATGCGCCAGCTGTGCAAGCACTTCGGCCACAAGGTGGACGCGTCGTTCGGCGACGACAGTGGCTACATACAGTTCGAGTTCGGCCGCTGCGAGCTGCACACCTCGGACCGGACGCTAAGTCTCGAGGTGAGCGCGACCGACGCGGAGAGCCATGAGCGCATGGAGCGCGTGATCGGCTCCCACCTCGAGCGCTTTGGCCGGCGGGACGAGCTCAGCGTGACCTGGGACGGTTAGCCGGCGAGGCCGCGCTCGCGGATCTCGCGCTGGGCCGCTTCGTTCTTCTCGAGGCCGTCGAGCCCGAGGGCATGCAGCACCGCCGGCGTCTTGGCGAACTGAATGTCGCGGTAGTCGACGATCTGGATGTGGTTGCCCCACGGATCGTGGAAGTCAAGTGAGCCGCTTCGCCGGACGCTAACGCCGGCCTCGGCGAGCGCCGTGCGCACCGCCTCCTTGTCATCCACCACCAGTCCAAAGTGCCTAGCCTCGTCCGGGGGCTGAGAGCGGCCGGCGGACAGCGCGATGAACTGATCGCCCATGTCGACGAACGCCATCCGGGCACCGTGGCGGCCGCGTAGCTCGAACTCGAAGAAGCGGCCGTACCAGGCCAGCGCCTCGTCGACGTCCCCCACCTCGAGTGCGATGTGGTTGATGCCGACCAGCCGGGCCATGGCTAGCCGCTGCCCGCGCCGGCCTTCGTCTTCATCCACTCGGCCTTGTGGGCGCGCTTGGCGGACTGGTACTCATGGAGCGCCTGCGTCGAGTCGACGTCGCCCAGGGTGGGGTGCCCCGGGACGAGGCCCTGCGCCGCCTCGACCCCGAAGCGCTTGGCCAGCACGGCCCCCAGCGCCTTGATCTTCATCTCGCCGAAGCCGGGCAGCCCTGCCAGGTTGGCGCGCAGGGCCGCGGTGTCGGAAGCGTTGGTCCAGACGCGCGCGGCGTCGCCGTCGTAGTGATCGCGGATGTGCCCGGCCAGGTCCTGGACCCGTCGCGCCATCGAGCCGGGGAACCGATGGATCGCCGGGCGCTCGCGGAACACCGGCTCGAGGTCTGCATCGGCCAGGGCGGCCGCGTCGAGTGTCCCGACGCGCTCGCGGAGGGCCAGGGGGCCGAAGAACGCCTTCTGTACCGGTACCTGCTGATCGAGCGCGAACCCGATGAGGAGCGCCATCGGGTCGGTGGCGATCAGCTCGTTGGCCTCGTCGGAGTCGGTGAAGTAGAGGCGATCGGGCATGACCCGATCATAACTCCCGCCTACTTTCAGTCGGAGGCGAACCCGTCGATGGCGGCCTATGCAAAGGCGGCTTCGAGTGCCTCGTCGACCGAGTCCGCGACCTGCGCCCGCATGTTCTCCTCCATCATGCGCAGGGCGGCATCGGCCAGGTCCTCCTGGATGTGGGCCACCGCGGTACGGGGGATGACCACCTGGAAGTGCCGGACGTAGCCGTCCAGGGCGGAATAGAGGACGCATTGTTCGGTCACCTGGCCGGTCAGGACGAGGCGATCGACCTCTTCCTGACGCAGGAGATATTCGAGCTGGGTCTCGTAGAAGACCGAGTGCCTTGCCTTGACCAGGAATGGCTTGTCCTCGGGCGGCGCAATCGGCTCGATGAGATGAGGGGCGACGCCGGCCAGGGCGCGCTGGGTGAGCTTCTCGCGGCCGGCCGTCCAGTCGCCGTGGTTGTCGTTCACGTAAACGGTGAGCAGCCCCGCGTCAGGAGCGCGCTGGATCAGCTCGCCTAACGATGGGAGGATCTCGCCGACCGACTCCATCAGCGGCTCGGCGTCCTCGTGGTCATATGGGTTGAGCATGTCGATGACGATCAGCGCGGCGCCCATGGGGGCCCACCGTACCCGTTACGGTCCGGCGGAATCCTGCTATTTGCACGGACAATGCGAGGTTGGTCGCATGTGCCAGCGGGTAGGGAGGAAGCATGGCTACCGCAACAAGCAACTCACGCACCGCTCCCGCCCGACGCACGGAGCCGCTCCGGCTCCCGCGCACCACCGGCGCGCTGAGCGGAATCCTGGTCATCGCGCTCGCAATTTGGGGTGGCCTGATCGTCTTCGTCGGGCCCTACTTCCACTACGCCTTCGGCGGGTACCAAACCTGGCACTTCACCTCACAGCGTCTGTGGCTCGAGGTCTTGCCGGCCGTCGTGGCGCTGATTGGCGGGTTCCTGCTGCTGACCAGCTCCAGCCGGACCGGCGGGCTCCTGGGCGGCTGGCTCGCCGTGGCCGCCGGCGCGTGGTTCGTAGTCGGGCCGGTCGTGAGCCTGCTCTGGCACCACACGATCTACGCGATCGGCACCCCGGCCGGTGGCAACACCCGGCAGATGCTCGAGTGGATCGGCTTCTTCTACGGGGTCGGCGCCCTGATGATTGGACTGTCCGCGTTCGCGATGGGACGCTACTTCTCGCGACCACGCATCGCGGGCGAGGCGGCCGCCGTCGCCGCCGACGCCGTCGAGGCGGACAGGGCGCATCACGCCGGTCGCAGGGCTGCCGTCGCGGATGCTCCCGCAGAGCGTGCGGCCGTGGCCGATCGCCCGGTAGAGCGCGACGCCGTTGCGGACCGCCCCCTGGAGCGTGAGACCGTCGCGTCGGAACGTCCGGTCGAGCATGACGACATCGCGGATCGTCCCCTCGAACGTGAGACCGCCGCGGATCCGTCCCTCGAGCGTGACGCTGTCGCGGACTACCCGGCGGAGCGCGGCACGGCGTCAGAGACCGGCGCCGCGGATGCACCCGCCGAGCGCGGTGCCATGGCGGACGCGCCCACGCAGTCCGTGCCAACAAACACCGGCGGCGGCGCGACGTATTCCTCCTCCGGCTCCCCGGCCGGGGCGACGGCCACGCAGACCACGGGCACGCGCCGCTCGGGTGGCCTGCTCGGCCGCTTCCGCCGCAGGTAATCACTGCCCCCAAGCGCGCCGCGGGAGGGAACCCGGGCGCGCTGCCCCGCCGCGCTCAGCACCGTTTGGCCATGGCAGCGCGCGGATCCTTGTCCCAATGGCCAATGCGAGGTGCGGTGCGCTCGCGCAGGATTCGATTCCGTGAGCTCGGATCTGATCGTCTCGTACGACGGGACGCCCAACGACGACGACGCGCTGGCGCTGGGCCAGTTGCTCGCCCGGACCGGGGCGAGGCTTGCCCTGGCCTATATCCGCCATTCCCAGGAGTTCGACCCGCGCCGCGAGGAGCTGGCCCAGCATGACGCCGAGCGGCGCCTCGAGCAGGGAGCGGTGTGGCTGGAAGACCCCGACATCCCGCGGCACGTCGTGTTCAGCGGCTCGACCGGCGAAGGGCTCGAGCAGCTGGCCGAAGCCGAGCAGGCATCGGTGATCGTGTTCGGCTCGGACTACCGCACCCCACCCGGCCGGGCGGAGCCTGGCACCACGGCCCAGCGGCTGCTCGAGGGTGGTTCGGTGGCGATCGCCGTGGCGAGCGCCGGCCTGCGCACCCGGGCCGATTCGGGCATCGAGACGATCGCCGTGGCGGCGGGGGGTGCAGACACAACAGCGCGCGAGAGCGCCGAGGCGCTGGCGGCCAAGCTGGGTGCCGAGATCGTTGATCTCGGTCCTCCCGTCGACCTGATCATCGTGGGCTCGCAGCCGGGCGCCGCCTCGCGGCGGATCACGCTGAGCGGATCGACCCGGAGCCTGCTCAATACGGCTCGGGGCTCGGTTCTCGTACTTCCTTCGGACGTCGCGCTCGATCTTTAGGCAGCACGCTGACCGTGCTCGTGGCGCCTTCCGGGGCTCCGTGGGTCACACTTTTGGCGTGGCCGAGTCGAATCCAAGCGAGCTCTCAGGCGTGAAGCTGGGGGTCGGACAGATCGCGCTCGCTCCGGCCGACGGGATCCTCGAGCCCTCCGATCAGGTCCGGAGCTCCTACCGGTTCAGCGATCCCGCGCTGTCCGAGCTACCGCTCGAGGAGCTCCTGGACGAGCTTCTGAACCGGGTCCAAGAGGCGCTCGAAGTCGACACGGTGGCGATCCTGCTCTACGACGAGGAGGCCGACCAGCTGGTGGCGCGAGCGGCCAAGGGAATCGAGGAGGAGGTCGAGCGCGGTGTCCGGCTCCCGCTCGGACAGGGCTTCGCGGGACGGATCGCTGGTGAACGCGTGGCGATCTTCATCGCCGACGTCGACCACGCCGACATCCTCAACCCGATCCTCCGCGAGAAGGGGATCCACTCGTTGCTCGGCGTCCCGCTGATCGTCGAAGGCTCACTGATCGGCGTGATGCACGTTGGCTCGTTGACCCCGCGGACATTCGGACAGACCGACCTCGCCGTGCTGCAGCTGGCCGCCGCGCGGGCGGCGCCGGCGATCGAACGGGCAACCCTGTTCGCCGCACTCGAGCACGAGCACCGGGTGTCGGCCGCGCTCCAACGAAGCCTCTTGCCCAAGCGCCTGGTCGACGTGGTCGGCGTGGAGGTAGCGGCGCGCTATCTGCCCGCCCGCGAGGAGGTGGGCGGCGACTGGTACGACGTGATCGAGCTTCCCCGCGGCAAGGTCGGCGTGGTGATCGGCGACGTGGTCGGCCACGGGATCGCGGCCGCCGCGCTGATGGGCCGTCTGCGCACGGCGCTTCACGCCTACGCGATCGAGAGCCACGGTCCAGGCCGCACGCTCGAGCTGGTCGACCGCTTCGTCCAGTCGCTCAGCGAGCCGGCGATGGCCACCGCGGCGTACGCGGTCTTCGACACGTACAGCTCCACGGTCAGTTACGCGAGCGCGGGCCATCTACCGCCGATCGTCATCTCCGGCGCGGAGGCACGCGCCCTCGAAGTGATACCGGCGCCGCCGCTCGGTGCCTTCCCCTACGGGCGCTGTCCCGAGCACGAGTTCGAGCTGGCCACCAGCGAGATGCTGTTCATGTACACCGACGGGCTGGTCGAACGGCGCGCGATCCCGCTCAACCAGGGCATCGACGCGCTGGCCAGCGCGATCGCCGGCGCCCGGACGCCGGAGGCGGCCTGCGTGCTCGCGATGGCGGAGCTCGTGCCCGACGAGGGACTGCGAGACGACGCGGCGATCGTCGCCCTCCAGAACAGCTCGGTTCCGACCGAGCTTCATCTGCGCCTCCCGGCCCAGCCCAAGACGCTTGCCCACGTCCGACGGGTTCTGCGGCGGTGGCTGCTCAGCCGGGGGGCTGACGACGCCGATGTGGCGGAGGTGACGATCGCGGTAAGCGAGGCGTGCGCCAACGCCATCGAGCACGCCTACTCACCTGCGCCGGCTGCCTTCGAGCTCGACGCAACCGGGGACGAGAAGGAGGTCACGATCGCCATCCGCGACCGAGGCCGCTGGCGTCCCCCCCGAGGCTCCAACCGGGGCCGCGGCCTATCGATTATGGTCGCGGCGATGGATGATGTTCAGATCGACCGCACGAAAACCGGGACGCAGGTCGTGATGCGCCGCCGCCTCCGGCACAGATGAGCTTGGCCGACGTACAGATCACCCTCGCCCGGCACGCTCTGATCGCCCGGCTCACCGGGGAGATCGACATGTCGAACGCCGAGGACATGGGCGCCACGGTGATCGGGGCCACCCCCACTGAGGCGTCGGGCGTGGTCCTCGACCTCTGCGATGTCGAATACATGGACAGCGCTGGGATCTACGTCATCTATGGGATGCGGGCCAGCCTCCAGGCCCGAGGGCAGTCGTTGATCCTGGTCATCCCGTCCGACTCGCCCGTCCACGACGCGCTGCGGCTATCAGGGGCAGAGCGCCCCGGGGAGCTCGCCGAGACGGTCGACGCGGCCCTGAGCACGCTCCAGCGCGCTTCTCCGGCCGAGACCTGACCGATACCAGCTGCTCACCCCCGCTCGAACGCGATCTCCTCCCAATCGCCGCACCGCCGGTATCCGACCTCGGCATAGATCTTGTTCGAGGTCGGGTTGGCCAGGTCGGTAAACAGCATGCAGCGGGCCGCCCCCTCGGCCAGCGCGCGGCGGCTGGCCGCGGCCACTGCGCTGCTTGCGTAGCCACGGCCCCGGAGCGCGGGAGGCGTGTACACGGGGCCTACGCGCACCACGCCGGCCACCGGGTGATTCAGGCCGATCAGGGACGCCGGCTCCTCGTCCTCCCACAGCAACAGGCCCCCGTACCGCACCCGAGCATCCACCACCGTCTCGACCTGGGCCGCGCCGACCAGGCCGGCCTCGGTGATGAACTCGCGCATCCACGCGACGAGCAGGTCGCGCTCGTCGCCCTCCGGTACGCGCAGCCTGCCGGGGGCCGGTCGCGGAGGGTCTTTCACCTCCGTGAGGACGTGCATTGCCTCCTCGAACGTCCGCCGGGCCTCGCCGCCGGTACGACGGGCCCACGCGGCGGCGATCGCGCTCGCGGTCTCGGGCACGCCGCTCACCCCCGGGATCTCCGGATCGACCTCGAGCCACAGTTCGACCAGCGTGTCGGCGTCGGCCGGCTCGAGTGGGCTCACGAGCAGCGGAAACGGGGGGGTGCGGAGTGCGGCGAATGCCACTTCGCCCTCGGCATTGACTCCCATGGCAAACAGTGGCGTGGGTTCCCGGTGGCCGCCATCGAGCACGCTCTTCAACACCGTGGCCAGCACGTTGCACTCCAGCCGCGCGGCCAGCAGCTTCTCGGTGCGGGCCGTGAACTCCTCGGCGTCGCCGGTCAGCAGGAACCGCACAGACGGCCACATCCCGCGACCCTACAGGCGCTGCACCACCTCGTCGAACGGCTTGCGGTCGGCCCGCTCGATCCACCTGATCGCCTCGCGGCGCAGCGGGTCGCGGGTGTGGGCCGGATAGCCGAAGGTCAGAACGATCGTGGGACGCTCGCCCTCCTCGAGATCGAGCAGCTCGGCCACCGCGTCGGGGTCGGGCATCCCGTTCGGGCACGAGCCGACGTGATCGTTCCAGGCGGTCAGCATCATGTTCTGAGCCGCCCGGCCCGCGTCAAACGCGGTGGGTCCGCGGCCACGCAGCGCGATCACCACGACCAGCGCCGCACCGCGAACGTTGCCCGAGGCATACACCGCGTCGGCCAGCCGCTCGCGCAAGGAGGGGCTCTCGACGACGATGAACCGCCACGGCTGACCGTTGCGTGAGCTTCCGGAGACCCGCCCCGCGTCGAGGATCCGCTGGACCGCGTCCGCCGGGATGGGCCGGCCGGCGTACTCGCGGACCTCGCGCTTGCTCGCGACGGCCAGGAAGGTGTCCACGGGCGGTCTTAGTGCTCGCCGGGCTCGGGCTCGGGTCCCGGCTGAGGCGCCGGCTCGGGACCGGGCTGCGGCGCGCGCTCGGGCTCGGGCGCCTCATCGGGCCCGGGGTCCGGCGCGATCGGGTCGGACGGCTCGTCGGGACCGGGGACCCTCGAGGGCTCCTCGGGCGCGGCCGGAGTGCCCGGATCGGGGACGGCTGGAGTGACGGGCGCGCTGGGAACCGCCGGTGTTGCCGGAACGGTTGGTTGAGGAACTTCGGCGATCGTGGCCATGGGAGATGCCTACCCGTCGCCTGGGTTCGCTACCCCTTGACCACGCCAACGGGTCTCAGCCGCGCGACCCGGGCGGCCAGGCCGGCCCGCTCGACGATCTGGACCACGCGATCGACGTCCTTGTAGGCCTCGGGGGCCTCCTCGGCCAGGCCGCGCGCCGACAGCGCGCGCACGACGATTCCGGACGCCTCGAGCCGCCGGCGCAGCTGTCCTGGATCGATCGCCTTGCGCACGGCGGTCCGGGACATCTGCCGCCCGGCTCCGTGGCAGGTCGTGCCGAACGAGCGGTCCATCGCACCCAGCCGCCCCGCGAGCACGTACGAGGCGGTGCCCATGCTGCCGGGAATGAACACCGGCTGTCCCGATTGTGCGTACTCGACCGGTATATCCGGATGCCCGGGCGGGAACGCGCGGGTGGCGCCCTTACGGTGCACGCAGACCGTCCCGCCGCGGTGTTGCTCGAGCTTGGCCACGTTGTGGGCGACGTCGTAGACGGTCTTCGTGCCGCCCGCCGCGTCGCTGCCCAGGACCGAGGCGACCGACTCGCGCACGCGATGGGCCAGCGCGGCCCGGTTCGCCCAGGCGAAGTTCGCCGCCGCCGCCATCGCCCGCAGGTAATCCTGGCCCTCGGGAGAGTCGATCGGGGCACACGAGAGCTGGCGGTCCGGCAGCTCGATCCCGTAGTGGCCGAGACGCGCATCCATGCGCTTGACGAAGTCGGTGCAGACCTGGTGGCCGAGCCCACGCGAGCCGGAGTGGATGAGCACCGTGAGCTGGCCCACGCGCAACCCGAAGGCGTCGGCGGCCTGCGACTCGTAGATCGCCTCGACGCGCTGGAGCTCGAGGAAGTGGTTGCCCGAGCCGAGCGTGCCGATCTGTCCGGCGCCGCGCTCGCGGGCGCGGGGCGACACGGCCGCCGCGTCCGCGCCGTCCAGGCACCCGCCGGACTCGGTGAACGAGAGCTCGTCCTCCGAGCCGATGCCCAGATCCTCGAGCAGGGCCCGCGGGCCGAGCGAGAGCACACGCTCAAGGTTGGCGCCCTTCAGGCCCTCGCGGGCCCCCTTCCCGCCCGTCCCGACCGGCACGTTGCGCGATATCTCGTGCACCAGCCGCTCACGGCGGTCGCCGACGAGTTCGTCGTACTGCAGCGGGAGCGCCAGCAGACGCACGCCGCAGTTGATGTCGTAGCCGACCCCGCCGGGCGAGATCACGCCGTCTGTTGCGCCCGTGGCCGCCACGCCCCCGACCGGAAACCCGTAACCCTGATGGATGTCGGGCATGGCCAGGGCGGCGTCGACGATTCCGGGCAGGGTGGCCACGTTGGCCAGCTGCTCGAGCGAGCGGTCCTGCTCGATCGCGCTCAGGAGCTCGGCGTCGGCGAACACGCGGGCCGGCACCCGCATGCCCGGCACGGTGCCGACGGGAATCTCCCACAGCTCGTCGTCGATCCGCTGGGCGTCAGACATCGAGGATCACGCGGGCCACGTACCCGGCGCCAGAAGGCTCGAACGCCAGCCGGTGGTAGGTGACCGCCTTGACCAGCGGCGGCGGTTCGTCGAGCACGCCGGCGACCGTGGCGTTGAGCGCGCCGGTTTGCAGGTCGAGCTCGACGATCCGCGTCGCCACGAAGCCCTCCGACTCGGCCAGGAAGGCCAGCTCCTCGATCCAGGCGGCGAGCAGCGCGGGACGGTCGCTCGCTTCGAGTGTCAGCACTCGCAGCTCCCCTCCGTCCGCGCCAAGGCTCCCGAGCAGCTCGGCGAGCGCGCGCAGCGCCGCCTCCAGGACCTCGCGCTCGCTCGCGGCCTCGATCTCGAGCTCGACCTCGGCGGTGTGGTCGACCCACCGGTACATGCGTCAAACGGCCGCCGCGATGATCTCAGCGAGCCGGGCCGCGTGCTGGACGTGGAGGAGGTGGCCGGCGTGCTCCACCACGACCAGCTTGGCGCCGGGGATCTGGCGCGCCAGGTGCTGGGTCGCCGCGAGCGGGACAACGTGATCGCCCGAGCCTGCCACGATCGTGGTCGGCACCGCGATGCGGCTCAGCCGCTGCTCGAGGACCGGCAGGTCGCGGACCAGGAACCGCTGCTCGCGCACGAACGAGCGCCACGCCGCCGGCGCCAGCAGCATCCGTCCGGCGGATCGGAGGTAGCGATCGTCGAGCGCGGTGGCCTCGGCCACCCAACGGCGCAGCGGGCCGGCGCCGAGCACCAGTCCGCCGCCCGCCATCGCGCCGACACTGGCCAGCCAGCCGACCACCGGCGCGGCGAGCAGGTAATCGACAGTCCCCAATGAGTGCGTGTTCGCGGCCGGTGCGACGAGGACCAGCCGGCCGACCCGCTCGGGCCGCGTGCACGCGAGCCAGGCCGCCACGGCCGCGCCCAGGCTGTGTCCGACCACGGTCGCGCGGCTGAACCCTGCGCGGTCGAGCGCCGCGCAGGCAGCGTCGGCGTTACCGGTCAGATCGGTGACCGCGGTTCGGTGATCCCATCCCGGGCGGTCGATCGCGATCGTGCCGGGGCCCTCGCCCAGGGCGCCGCGCAATGGCTCCCAATCCGCCGCCGCGCCCGGCTGGCCGTGGAGCAGCAGAACGGGATCGTCGGACACGGGGCAGACTCTAAAGAGGGCATACTAGAGCGGTGACGTCCGCGCTCCTGTCCGACGCGCTCGGCCCGGTGCGCGCCGACCCGGCGCGCGCGGCGATCCTGTTCGACATCGACGGCACCCTCGCCCCGATCGTCCAGCACGCGGCCGACGCGCGGGTGCCCGAGCAAACGCGCCAGCTGCTGATCCAGATCGCGCGCCGCTACGGGGTGGTCGCCTGCGTCAGCGGTCGCCGCGCCTCCGAGGCGAGGGCCATGGTCGCGATCGGGGCGATCTCCTATCTGGGCTCGCATGGCGCCGAGGTCCTGCGCGCCGGTTGGACCGAGCCCCAGGTCGACCAGGAGGTCGAGGACTGGGCCGAGCGGATCCACGACTTCGCGCGCGAGGCCGATACGGCGGAGCTGCGGCGCCTGCGGGTGCGCCTCGAGGACAAGGGCCCGATCGTCGCCTTCCACTGGCGTGGCGCTCCCGACGAGGAGGCAGCGCGCGCGGCCATCGACACGATCGCGGCGCGCGCGGAGAGCGGCGGTCTGCGGACTCACTGGGGACGCAAGGTGCTCGAGGTCCGTCCGCCGGTGCGAATCGACAAGGGCGCCGGAATCGCCTCGTTCCTCGCCGACACCGACGTCGACGTGGCGCTGTACGTGGGCGACGACCGCACCGACCTCGACGCCTTTCACGCGCTCGTGCAGATGGCCGACGAGGGGAAGATCTCCAAGGCCATCCGGGTGGGCGTGCGCTCCGAGGAGGGGCCGTCGGAGATCACCGACGAGGCCGACGTCGTGGTCGACGGAACCGCAGGCGTGACCGAGCTGCTCGCGGCGTTGGCCGCCGACTGAGGCGAAGTAAGGACCCGTTCATCCCGTGCGGTTCGCGGACTTCCTGCGCACGACGGTACTGGCCAGCGCCGGCGCCGCCACCGTGCTTGCGGCGCTGACAGTGGCGGGCGCGGCCGGGGACAACAACGACCAGATCGTGCCGTTCTCGGCCGTGTGGTGGGTGGCGGCGGGTTTGATCGGGGTCTGGCTGGGGCGCCGAGCCGAGACCTCGCCCCCGATCGCGTCGCTGTTGGCCGGCGCCCGCACCCAGGCCACGCTGCCCGAGGTCAACCCGGCGCGCACGATGCTCAATCGGCTCTGGCCGCTGCTCATCTCGACGGTTGGAGCCGGTGCGTTGGTGTTCGTGGTGCCTCAGGTCCCGGCGGTGGCCACCGGATTCGCGATCATCTGGTCGCTGGGCTGGCGCCGGCAGGCCTCGGCGGTGCGAGCGATCGAGCAGCGGGACGGCGCCCGCTTCTACGTGGACAAGACCTCGCCTCTTAAGCCAATTCGCCTGGTTCGGACGCCGGGCTTCCGCTCTAATCTGTTTGAGCTCAATGGGGCATCGGGGCACTCCCACGCCCGTCCGCGCGCATGATCGGCACCGCCTACATCCCCAGCCCGTCCCACAACGGCTTCTACCTCGGGCCGCTGTTCGTGCACGCGTACGGGCTGGCCTATGTGTTCGCGGTCGCGGCGGCGATCTTCATCACTCGGTGGCGCTGGCGGCGGGCCGGGGGCGATCCCGACCTCTGCTACGAGGCGGCCGCGTGGGGGTTCCCGGCCGGGCTGATCGGCGGTCGGATCTACTTCCTGATCACCACCCCCAGCCAGATCCCGCCCCACTGGTGGGGTTTCCTAGCCATCTGGAAGGGCGGCCTGGGGATCTGGGGCGGGATCCTCGGAGGGGTCCTGGGCGGGCTGTACATCGTGCGCAAGCGACTGACCCGCGGTGACGTGCTGCGGTTCATGGACGCCACCGCCCCCGGCCTGCTCGTGGCGCAGTCGATCGGGCGGATCGGCAACTACTTCAACCAGGAGTTGTTCGGCAAGCCGTCGACCTTGCCGTGGGCGCTGAAGATCTCACCCGACCATCGGCCCGCGGGGTTCGCGTCGCACGCGACATTCCAGCCGACGTTCCTCTACGAGATCATCTGGAACCTGGGCCTGGCCGGATTCTTGATCTGGCTCGGCTACCGCCGCCGGATCAAGCCGCCCGGACTGATGGCGCTGTACGTCGCCGGCTACTCTGGCTTTCGCTTGTTCGAGGAGAACCTGCGCATCGACTACTCGGTGCACATACTCGGGATGCGGCTGAACTTCTGGATCGCGCTGCTGGTGTGCCTGGCCGGCCTGGCTTGGTTCGTGTGGATCCAGCGCAACGGGAAGACCGAGCCGCTGCCCTTGGACGGGCCGCGCGAGGAGTCGCGCGAGCCGCGCCGGGCCAAGCCGACCGGTCCGTATCGCAAGCCGGCCGCCCCCGCGTACGGCAAGAAATCCGCGTCAGGCGCGCGAAGACGCTAGGTCCAAGCGGTGGCGCGGGCGGAGCGCCTGCACCTCGTCCCACGACTGGGCGTTGACCACTTGGGTTTTCGTCAGCCACGCCCGGCGCGCGGTGGCGATCCCGTAGCGGGCCACCGCGAATCCCGTGGTGCGATGGGAGTCGGTGTTGATCACGATCGGCACGCCGGCGCCGGCCGCGGCGCGGGCGTGGATGTCGTTCAGATCACGGCGGTCGGGGTTCGAGTTGATCTCGAGCATGGTGCCGCTGCGCGACGCTGCGTCAATCACGCGGTGCACGTCGAACGCGTAGGGCTCGCGCTTTTGTAGCTTGCGGCCCGAGGGATGGCCGAGAGCGTCGACCAGCGGATGCTCGACGGCTCTGATCATGCGCTCGGTCATCTGTTCGGCGGACATGCGGAACGAGGAGTGCACCGAGGCGATCACCCAGTCGAGCTCGGCGAGTACCTCGTCGTCATAGTCGAGGCTGCCGTCGGGGAGGATGTTGACCTCGGAGCCCGCGAGGAGGGTGAGCCCGTCGATTTGTGTTGATTTGATGCGGGCGATCTGCTCTCTGAGCGCCTTCGGAGAGACTTCATCGCCGAACCCGAAGCTCGCCGAATGGTCGGTGATGGCCAGGTACTCGTAACCGGCGGTTTGTGCCGCGAGCGCCATCTCCTCGATGCTGGCCGTGCCGTCCGAGGCCGTGGTGTGGCAGTGAAGGTCGCCCTTGAGGTCTTGTTGGGTGATCAGGTCCGGCAGGGTGTGCGCGGCCGCTGCTTCGAGCTCTCCCCGGTTCTCGCGCAGCTCGGGCTCGATGTACGTGAGGCCAAGCAGTTCGTACACCTCGTGCTCGGTGGCGCACCGATGGGTCTCGCCGGTGGCGTCGTTAAGCAGCCCGTACTCGGACACGTGCAGGCCCTTGCGCACCGCCGCGTCGCGGAGCGCCATGTTGTGCTCCTTGGAGCCGGTCAGGTGCTGGAGCAGGTTGCCGAACTGGTCGGGCGCGACGATCCGCAGGTCGGCCCGGATGCCGGTGTGGGTGCGCAGCTTGACGCCGGCCTCGGTGGGGGTGCCGGCGGACTCGGTCAGATCGAGCCGCGCCGCGGCCTGCGCGAGCGCCAGCGGGTCGGTGGCGGTGGCGATCACATCGAGGTCCTTGACCGTGTCGGCCATCCGCCGGGCCGAGCCGGCCAGCTCGACCTGAGTTGAGGCGGGGTGATTTCTCAGTGCGGCGATCAGCGGGTCGGCGATGGCCAGTGCCTTGTCGAGCACCACCCGGGCGGGTTTTTCGCCCGCGCCGGATAATCGGAGACTGGCCAGGATGGCTTCTTCGGCCTTGGGGCCGAACCCCTTCAGGCCGCGGATGCGCTGTGTTTCGGCTGCGGCTTTCAGAGCGTCGAGCGAGTCGATCCCGAGCTCCTCGTAGAGGCGGCGGACGCGCTTGGGCCCGAGGCCGGGCAGGTGCGTCATCTCGATCACCCCGGGCGGGAACTTGGCCCGCAGCTTGAGCGTGGCGGGGATCGCGCCGTCGTCGGCCAGCTGGATGACCTTCTCCTGGATGATCGCGCCGACGCCGGGCAGCTCGGTGGCGCGCCCCTGGCGGGCCAGGCCGAGCACCGAGACAGGCGACTCCCGCACCGCCTTGGCCGCGTTGCGGTATGCCACCACGCGGTAGATCGCCGCGCCGTCGAGCTCGGACAGGTCGCCCAGCTCGTCAAGCGCCGCCGCAATCTCGCTGTTCGTCACGTCGCCCATCTGAGTCTGCGTAACGTACCGATCCGCGGCGCGCGGGAAGAAACTTCAGGATGGCGGCAGTTTCTTCCCACGCGCACTCGGATTAGGCCGTCCCAGCACCCGCTATACTTTTTGAAGTACCACTCCGCACGAGACCGCAAGGAGCCCCAATGGCCAACGTCGCCGACGTAACCGATAACAACTTCCAGGCCGAGGTCCTCGAGTCCGACAAGCCCGTGCTGGTCGACTTCTGGGCTCCGTGGTGCGGACCGTGCCGGATGGTGGCGCCGGTGGTCGAGGAGATCGCGCAGGAGCGCGCCGACGATCTGAAGGTCGTCAAGCTCAACATCGACGAGAACCAGAACACGGCGATCCAGTTCAACGTGATGTCGATCCCGACGCTGATCCTGTTCCGCAACGGTCAGCCGGCCAAGACCGTAATCGGCGCCTACCCGAAGCGCAAGCTGGTCGAGGAGCTCGAGCCGGCGATCGCCGGCACGGTCTGAGACTCAAGGTAGGGCGACCCCAATCCACAGCTGGCGCCCGTCGATCGTGACGGGCTCCAGATCGTCGTCGAGCGCCTCATAGGCGACCTCGACGGCCAGCGTCTCGCCGGCGATGTAGCCCTCGTGGGCCTTGGCGGCAGCGATCAGCTCGGCGTCGCCGTCCAGGGTCAGCACGATTCGGTCGGTGACCTCGAGGCCCGCCTGCTGGCGCGCGAGCTGAACCGCTCGGACGATTTCGCGCGCCCAGCCCTCCACGCGCAGCTCCTCGTCGATCTCGAGCTCGAGCGCCACCGCGTGGGAGCCCTCGCGCTCTACCTGGTAGCCCTCGAGCGGCTTCATCGAGGTCTGGAGGTCGTCGGCGCTCAGCTCGTGGTCCTTGCCGTCGACGCTGATCACCACGGGGCTGCCGGCGCGTAGAGCCGACACGGCGTGGGCGGCGTCGAGCCCGGCCACGGCGGCGGCGACCGTCGGCATGTGCTTGCCGAAGCGCGGCCCGAGCCGGCGGTAGTCCGGCTTGAGCTCGACCTCGGCCAACTCGTCGGCCTCAGAGACGAAGCGCAGCTCTTTGACGTTGAGCTCCTCGCGCACGATGTCCGACATCCGCTCGATCGCCGCGCGCTCTTCGCCGGTGGCCACCACCACGGCTGCCCGGAGCGGCTGGCGAACCTTGAGCTTGGCCTGTCCGCGCGCGGCCAGGCCGAGCCGAACGGTCTCGCGGGCTGTGGCCATGGCGTGCTCGAGCTCTGCGTCGCGGACGCGCCGGTCGGCCACCGGAAAGTCGGTCAGGTGCACGCTCGGCTCGGCGCCGTCGAGGTTGTCGTAGATCTCGTCGGCCACGAACGGGCAGAACGGCGCCAGCAGCCTCCCGGTGGTGGTCAGACAGGTGCGCAGCGTTGCGAACGCCGCCGGGTCTCCGTCCCAGAAGCGTGGGCGCGACCGGCGCACGTACCAGTTGGAGACCTCGTCGATGAACGACTGGATCGCCCGCCCGGCCATCGTGGCATCGAAGTTGTCGAGACGGTCGCGGACCACCTCGATCGTGGCCTGCAGCCGCGAGAGCACCCAGCGGTCGAGCTCGTTGTCGCTCGCCGCCTCGGGGAGCGATTCGGGGTCGATCCCGTTGGCGTTCGCGTACAGCACGTAGAAGCTGTAGGTGTTCCAGAGCTGCAGGAGGAACTGCCGGAGCGCCTCGGCGATCGTGTCGAGCGACAGGCGGTAACCGTCCCACGGCTGCTTGGAGGTGAAGAAGTACCACCGCAGCGCGTCGGCGCCGAAGCGGTCGATCACCTCCTGCGGCACGATCGTGTTGCCGAGCGACTTGGACATCTTGCGGCCTTCCTCGTCGAGGATCAGGCCCAGGCAGACCACGTTCCGGTACGAGGATTGGTCGAACAGCAGGGTCGAGACCGCGAGCAGCGAGTAGAACCAGCCGCGGGTCTGATCGAGCGCCTCGCAGATGAAGTCGGCCGGGAAGCGCTCGCGGAAATGGTCTTCGTTCGCGTGCGGGGCGTGGTACTGGGCGAACGGCATCGAGCCCGAGTCGAACCAGACGTCGATCACCTCGGGCACGCGTTGCATCGGCTCGCCGCACTCCTGGCACGCGAAGGTGGGATCGTCGACAA
Source organism: uncultured Solirubrobacterales bacterium (assembly GCA_963834675.1). Lineage (GTDB taxonomy): Bacteria > Actinomycetota > Thermoleophilia > Solirubrobacterales > Solirubrobacteraceae > Palsa-465. The sequence goes on along the minus strand of CAWICS010000001.1, from coordinate 124,052 downwards.
ACGGGCGGTGGGGATCGGTGATGTCCGTGCCGGCGCGTTCGTTCAGCTCTTTCAGCGAGCCGATCGCGTGGGTGTGGCCGTTGTCGCACCGCCAGACCGGCAGCGGCGTCCCCCAGTAGCGCTCGCGCGACAGCGCCCAGTCGACGTTGTTCTCGAGCCAGTTGCCGAAGCGTCCGTGCTTGACGTGCTCGGGGGCCCAATTGATCGTCTCGTTGGCTGCCAGCAGGCGGTCCTTGATCTGGCTGGTGGCGATATACCAGGACGGCTTGGCGTAGTAGAGCAGGGGCGTGTGGCAGCGCCAGCAGTGGGGATAGGAGTGCTCGATCGTCTCGCTCTTCAGGACGCGTCCGCGAGCCTTCAGGTCTTCGATCAGGTCGGGATCGGCGTCCTTGACGAAGCGCCCGGCGTACGGCCCGATCCGCTCGTCGTAGGTACCGTCGAGGCGGACGGGGTTGATCACGTTCAGGCCGTACTCCTCGCCGAGCCGGAAGTCGTCCTCGCCGAACGCGATCGCGGTGTGCACGAGGCCGGTGCCGTCGGTGTCGGTGACGAAGTCCGCGGTGAGGACGCTGTGGCCCCGGGGCCCGTACTCGCTGCCCGGGATGAACGCGAACGGGGGCACGTAGGACGCGCCCTCGATGTCCCGGCCGGGGAAGCGGTCGAGGATGCGCGCCCCCTCGCCGAGCACCGCCTGCACCCGGGCTTCGGCCAGCACGTAGACCTGGTCCTCGCCGGCCGCGGTCGCCCGGACGTAGGGCAGCTCCGGATCGACGGCCACCGCGGCGTTCGACACGAGCGTCCACGGGGTGGTGGTCCAGACCAGCAGCTCGTCGTCCGTGTGGAGCGGGTACTCGTGGTCGGTGACCGGCAGGCGCACGTAGATCGAGGGATCCCACACGTCGCGGTAGACGTCGGGCTGCCCGAGCTCATGGCTCGAGAGCGTCACCTGATCGCGCGGGCAGTACGGGACGACCTTGAGCTTCTCGTAGAGCAGCCCCCTGTCGTGGATCGTCTTGAGCGCCCACCACACCGACTCGACGTAGCCGGGATCGAGGGTGCGGTACGCATCGTCAAGGTCGATCCAGAAGCCGATCCGCTCCGTCAGGCGGTTCCAGTCCTGAACATGGCTGAGCACCTTCTCGCGACAGCGGGCGTTGAACTCGGCGATCCCGAACCGCTCGATGTCGTCCTTGGTCGTGAACCCGAGCTCCTCCTCCATGGCCAGCTCGACCGGAAGGCCGTGGCAGTCCCAGCCGCCCTTGCGCTCGACGAAGAAGCCGCACATCGTGCGGTAGCGCGGAAAGATGTCCTTGAACACGCGGGCGAGTACGTGATGGAGGGCGGGCGGCCCGTTGGCCGTGGGCGGCCCTTCGTAGAAGCCCCACCTGGGGCCGTCCTGCCGGCGGCGGATCGACTCGGCGAACACATCGCGCTCGCGCCACCGCTCGAGAACGCGCTCCTCCAGTTCGGGGAACGTCACGCGGGGGTCAACCGGACGGTGCGAGTATGCGGAGCGGTCCGCCGAGGCCATGGCGCAGGATTCTAGGAGGCGGCCCGCGCCGGGCCGGGGGCTATCGAGCGGTGCCTATCGAGCGGTGATCGCGGGCAACCGCTCGGACGGCGTGGCCGCGCGCCTGGGGTGCGGCGCTTCGAGCGCGGCGATCAGCAGGTCGCGTGCGGCCAGCGGGGTCTGGCCGAGTCGGCGAACTGTGCTGGCGCCGGTGTCGGGTACCGCACCGCGGTAGTCGAAGATCACCGCGTGCTGCACGACCGAGCGCACCGAGTAGACCAGCCGCCCGAGCGCGTCGAGCGAGATGCTCCGGCCGGCCAGCACGACGGCGCGGGGGTCAAGGGCCGGTAGGGCCCGAACCAGGCGGGTCGGGGTGATCGCGGTGGAGAGCGACAGCGTGCGGATGCCGGCGCGACGCAGCATCAGCTCGAGGGACTGGGCGTACAGCGCGTCGAGCTCGAGCGGCGAGGACGCGTCGAGGACGAGCGCGCTGGTGGCACGGGTGGCCGGCGGGGCCAGGCGCTTGAGCGCCGACAGCCAGCCGGTGGCGTAGCGCCAGCCGAACTCGTACTCGGGGGTGCTGGCGCCCTGATCGGCATGCGCGGCCACTCCCTCGAGCAGGACCTCCTCGATCGTGCGCTCGACCGAGCGCAGGGCCAGGCTCTCCTCGAGCAGGCCGTTGGCCTTCTCCTCGTCGAAGTCGGCGAACGCGGCGGCCAGCCGCGACCCAGACGACGGGCCTTCGCCCCGCTGTCGAGCCAGGGCGATCGCGCTCGAGACGTTGTGCGTCTCGGCCAGCGTGGCGCGGAGCGACTCGATCTCGGTCAGTGCGTACTGTCGGTGGCCACCCGGCGAGCGCCGAGGGCTAGGAAAGCCGTATCGGCGCTCCCAGCTGCGCAACGTGTTTGGGCTTACGCCCAGCATGACGGCAGCGGCGTTGGTTCGAATCCCGCTCATGCTGCTGCAGTTAACGGGTTTTGGGTGGGACGGCGCAAGGTGCGCAAGGCAACCTGCAATTCCTCACTATTCCAACACGAGCAGCGCCGCCCGCGGGGGGCCACAGCTGGCGATCCGCGCGGTCAGGCGGATTCCAAAGGTGTTGGCAGGGCGCACGACGGTCGTCCTGGTGCCAACGTCGCCACGGGCCGCCCAGGCCACCGCGGCCGACAGTCCAACGCCGTTCTTCTCCTCGGCTTCGGCCGGCATGAGCAGGTCGGAGACGTGGCGGTTGACCACATCCGGCTCGCTGGCGGCGAGCAGGCGCTCGGCCGCCTCGGACATCGCGCACACGGCTAGCGAATGGTCGAGAACGAGGAAGGCACCGCCGGCGCTCGGAGCGACGTCGGCGGGGGACTTAAGGATCAGACCCAGACCGCATGAGGCACACACGCGGGAATGGGGTGCGGAGGTTCCGACCGCGGGCGTGGGACGCGTCCCACAGTGGCTGCAGAACGCGACGAGGGGAGCGGGCGCCTCGTGCTCGAGCGGGGTGATCAGACGAAGCGCCGGTCGGCTGGTCCTAGCTGTTGGCATCTCGATCGAAGCGGTCTTAACGGCCGCCCCGTGCGGCGCGGACTTGGGCACGGTGCTCCGCACCGGCGGCGGACGCGGCGAGCGCCTGATCGGACTCGAGTAGCTCGAGCAGGGTGCGCTGCGCCTCTCCAGCTCCCGGAGGCAGCACGGTGGTGCCGGTGGCGCGCACCCGGGGCCGCTCCGACCCACGGCGGTAGATCGCCAGCGGCATCGCGCCGACGGCCAGGCGGATCGCGTAGGCCCAGCGAGCCACGGTGTCGTCGTCGAGATGCCCGCCTGCCACCACGACGAGGTTCGGACGATGTACGGAAGCCGCGTCGCCGATCCCGGCCACGCCACGCGCGGAAAGGCTCAGGACCTTGACGCCCGCGCGGACGAGGAACAGCTGGAGGGCCCGGATGTAGGGCGAGTCGCGGTCGAGCTCGTCACGAGAGGCATCCCCGAGAACGATAGAAACCTGGCGGACCGGTGGTGGGGTCAGTCGCGTGGCACGCCGCAGCCAGTCGCCCGCCCAGTGGGCGGCGAACGCCCAGGCGGCGGAGTCGACCGAGTAGCGGCGGGCGATCTCGTCGAGCGTCGGGAGCAGGACCTCCTCGACCGAACGCTCAACCGAGCGCAGCGCCAGCGCGGCCTCGATTGCCGCGTCTGCCCGCTCGCGCTCATACGAAGCGAGCGCACCGACCAACGAGTTGGCATCGGCCGCCAGGCCTTCCCGCGCGCGGGAAATGGCCGACGAGATCGAGAGACCCTCCTGAAGGGCGTCCCTCAGGGCGGCAACCTCGCCGTGGGTGAAAAGCCTATGCTTGCCGGGAGAGCGCTGCGGCTTGGGGAAGCCAAATCTGCGCTCCCATGCCCGCAACGTGTTTGGGCTGACATTCAGGAGCGCTGCCGCTTCGCTCGTCTTGAGATAGCGCATGCGCAGTTAAAGGAACGTAGACGTTGCTATTTCGACCGAGGTGTTGCCCTTCTAAAGACCTCGGCATAGAATTGCACAAGTTTTCGCCCAAAGTGCCACCTTAACCTCCAACCTTTGGAGATAGAGGTGGGGCCCCCAGGGGCGAGTTCTGTCTGCGTGGATGTAGGGAGGAACCATGAATTACCGCGGCTCGTGACGTCCTAGATCACAGCTGATTCAGCCGCAAGACTCGCGTTTCGTGTGCTGACGCGGTACTTTGCGCCTTGTGAGCGATGACCGTCGCACGCGGTCGCTTGCTCGTCGCCAGAGGACGGCGGTGGTTGTTGCATGCGCCTGTCTGGCCGGATGCATGGCGTGGGCCGCGGCAGTCGCTCCTCGGGAGCACCTATCTGGGCTGTCCGCGGTGCTCGCTATCGCCGCGATCGCCGCTGGCCTCGGGGTCGCCCGCGTGCGCCAGCGGGTCGAGGTTTCCGCGTCCTTCATCGTGTGCATCCTGGCCGGAGCATTTCTCGGGCCAGCGTCGGCGTTCGTGGCCGCCGTCATCTCCGAGATCGCTGCGACTCGCGTGATCAAGACGCGACGGGAAGCGTTCGTGTTTAACCTCGTGGCCGGCGGGTTTACCGCGTTGCTCGCCGGTACATTGATCCGGGATCTCGCGCCGCACCACTATCAGGCGTCGCTGTACCTGATCCTGGGTGGTCTGGCGCTCGCGATGCTCGAGCTGACGTGGTCGATCATCGCGCCGTTCTACATCGCCTTTGACGGTTACAGCGACAGGTGGAATCCCAGGACGCTGATCGAGCATCTACCGAGCGCCGTCATTACCGTGGCGCTGACGGTTGCCGGCGCGGCAATCTACGTCGAGGTCGGGCTAGCCGGAATCGCTTTCGCTTTGGCCGCGGTACTGGCGTTCTCGTACATGGGTTATCTCCTGGCTCAATCGCGCGCCCGCACCGAGCAGTACGTGTCGCTCTCCTGGGGCGTGCTGGCCGGCTTGCTGCGCGCGCTCGACACCCGCGACCAGCGCGCGGCGCGCCACGCCGCCGCCGTGGCGCGGTTTGCCAGCGACATGGCCGATGCGGTGGGGATGAGCGAGCAGGAGCAGGAGCTTGCCCACACCGCCGGCCTGCTGCACGACATAGGCCATTTCGCGCTGTCCGATCGCGTCGCGGAACGGGGGCGGGTGCTGACCGAAGAGGACTGGATGGCGATTCAGCGCCACCCCGAGCTCGGGGCGGAGATGTTGCGGGACCTGGGCATGTACGGCCCGGTGGCCGAGATCGTGCTCGCGCACCACGAGCGGATCGACGGCCGCGGTTATCCGAACGGGTTGCTCGGCGAGGAGATCCCCGAGATCGCCAAGATCATCGCCGTGGCGGAGGTGTACGACACGCTGACCGCGGCGGATACCTATCGGACGCGAGTCGGCTCCTTCGAGGCGCTGCGCGAGTTGCGTCGGGTCGCGGGAAGCCAGCTCGACGCGGGCTACGTCGAGGTGCTCGCCGGGCTGCTGAGCGGCGAGGGCGTCGAGTATCGGCACGCGGACGCGGCCGATTTCGACTCCGAGCTCGACATGGAGCGGCGAATCAAGCAGGCGCGGGCCGGATAGGCGCTACGCGTACGACGTCGCGGCAGGCGTGGGCGCCGCGCCGGCGTGACGCGCGGCGCGGGTGCCCTACCACGTCCTGTCTTTAGCTGACGAGGCGCTCCTGGTGCTGGTGCTGGTGCTGGTGCTGCCCGGCGCGCCGCTGCTGGAGCGTCTCCAGGAACTGCTCGATCTGCTCGACGCTGAACCGGCGCTGACCTCCGGGGGTCCGGTAGGACTCGAGATATCCCATATCGGCCCAGCGGCGAATCGTGCCGAGAGATACCCCGAGTGCGTTGGCGGCTTGCGAAGTTGACAAACCGAGGGGGCTGTTCCTCATTTGTTCCATATCTGCATTTCAGACGTATTTGCGAGCGTTGTTGCACATTGCGCAGCAATTGCACAACCTTCGGTCTGAAGCGGGAGGACAAGCGGTCCCTTAGACGGGATGCTTGCGATGCGACGATGTGACCCTGCCAGGCCGATGCGACTACGCCTCTACCACCATCACGACGGCGCCCGCATAGCGTACCGCGAAACGGGCACCGGTCCACCCCTTGCATTGCTTCATTCGCTCGGCCTCTCGCACCGGGAATGGGAGCCCGTGGTCGGCGAGCTGGCCTCGCGTTTCCGGGTGGTCTTACCCGACCTTCCCCTGCATGGAGACTCCGAGGACCGACCGCGCCATCCGTATACGCTCGACTGGCTGGCCGAGGTGATCGCCGGGTTCTGTCGCGAGGTGGGCGGCGCCCGGCCGCTGCTCGCCGGGCACGACATTGGCGCTGAGATCGCCCTCCGCGCAATCGTCACCGGCCGTCTGGAGCCGGCCAAGCTGGCGCTCCTGCCCAACCGGCTACACCGGCGCGACGAGTTCGCCGGCAAGCGGGCCGCGTGGCGGGTCGCCTGCCGGGCTGCCGCGGTGCCCGGGCTCGATCGGGCGCTGGCTCGCGGGGCGACCTTCGTGTTCCGGCCGTCGGTCGGCGAGCGCCTGTCCGCTCAGTCCAATCCCGCCGCCCGCGACCTGCTTCGTCATGCCTTCGCCGACGTCGCCGGTAACGGCAACCGCGCCCGCTCGTGGGCCAAGTTCGCGCGGCGCTGGCCGACCGAGCCCCAGCGCCAGCTGCTCGATGCCTACCCCCGGATCGACGCCCCGGTGCTGCTGCTGTGGGCCGACGAGGATCCCGCCCATCCGGTCATCGGCGCCAATGAGGCGCTCGACCTGCTTCCCAACGCCCAGCTGCGCACGCTTCCGGCCACCGGGTTCCTGATGGCCTACGACGATCCGGTCGGGGTGGCGCGCGAGCTGATCTCGTTCTTCGGCTAGGCCGCGCCTGGGGCCGGGTCAGCGCCGGCGGCGAGCGGTCGAGGCGCGCTCGCGCAGGTCGGGCTCGATCACCACCCGGCGGCGCCGGCGCGGGTGGCCCTCGATCGCGGACAGCACCATGCCCACCGCCACGTCGACCAGCCGCTCGGTGTCCCAGGAGAAGCTGGTGAGCGGCGGGGCGAGGAGAATCGAGACCGGGTGGTCGTCGTAGCCGATCACCGACAGCTCGTTGGGGATCCTGAGCTGAAGCTCGCGGGCGGCCGCGTACACCCCGTAGGCGATCGAGTCCGAGAAGCAGAACACGGCGCTGGGCCGCTGCGCGCCGGCCAGGACCGCGCGGGCGACGTCGGTCGCCTCCTGGAGCTCGTAGGGCGCGCTGACCACATCGACGTCGAGTCCGAGGCGGTCGGCCTCGGCGCCGACGTAGACCTCCGCCGGGCGGTCGTTGGTGGGCGAGCCCGGCGGGCGCAGGACCGCGATCCGGCGATGCCCCAGGGCGTGGAGGTGCTCGAGGGCGTTCCTCACCCCGGTGCGGTTATCGAACAGCACCTCGCCCACGGCCCCCCGGCCGGGCAGCGCATCGCCGATCGAGACGATCGCCACCGACTCGGCGAGATCGGACCAGAACGCGTCGGACGGATCGACCGGCGAGAGGATCAGCCCGTCCACCTGCTGGTCGCGCAGCTGGGTGGCCAGCGCTCGCTGGCGCATCGGGTCGCCACCGGCGTCGAGGATCAGCGCGTAGCGCTCGTGCGCGAGCAGGACCCTTCCGGCCTCGGCGACCAGGCGCTGCTGCCAGAGGTCCTCGAGCGACGGCCCGAGGATCCCCACCATCCCGGTCCGGCCACTGGCCAGGGCGCGAGCGATCGGATTGGCCTCGTAGCCGAGGTCGAGTGGCCACCCGCCGCACCCGCTCCTGCGTCTCCTCGGAGACCTGTATCCCGCGCAGGGCGTAGGACACCGCAGCCGCCGAGACCCCGGCGGCGTCGGCCACATCCCGGATCGTGACACGCTTGACGGGCGGGCTCATGGCTAGACCTGACTGGGTTTGGCCATGGCCCCCGGACGGGGGTGGCCCTCGGCTAATCATGTCAGGGCCGTCGCCCCGGTTGACAACGTCGTTCTGAACCGCTTCACTTAACCGATTCAATGAACCGGTTAAGAACGTGGGAAACCGCTGCGGCGGCCGTCGACGTGCACCAGCACCTGTGGCCCCGGGAGCTGATCGCGGCGCTACGGGCGCGGCGCAAACCGCCCCGCATGCGTGGGTGGGTGCTCGAGCTGGCCGGCGAGCCCGACTACCTCGTCGATCCATCGGATCATGACGTCGATGCACGGGCCGCGCAGACGGCCGAAGATGGCCTTGATCTGGCGCTGGTGTCGCTTTCGAGCCCGCTGGGGATCGAGACGCTGGCGCCCGACGAGGCGGCGGAGCTGCTCGCGGCCTATCACGACGGCGTGTTGGCCCTGCCGGCGCCGTTCGCCGGGTGGGCCGCGGCGTGTCTGACCGACATCGATCCGCGCGCACTGAGCACGCAGCTCGACCGGGGGTTCGTGGGCCTTCAGCTGCCGGCGACCACGCTGCTCGACGCGGCCGGCTACGACCGGATCGGGCCGCTGCTCGAGGTGCTGGAGGCGGCCGACCGCCCGCTGCTGATTCACCCGGGAGCCGCGATCCTCGCGGACGGCGCACCGGCGTGGTGGCCGGCCATCGTGCCCTATGTCCAGCAGATGCACGCCGCGTGGTTCGCCTTTCGCGCCTACGGGCGGCCGCGGCATCCGGGGCTGCGAGTGTGTTTCGCGATCCTGGCCGGGCTGGCGCCCCTTCACGGTGAGCGGTTCGCCGCCCGCGCGGGCGGGCGCAGCCCAGTCGATCCGGGGGTGTTCCTCGAGATCTCCTCGTACGGCACGCGGGCGGTCGACGCGACGATCCGGGTGCTGGGCATCGACGCGCTGGTCAACGGATCAGACCGGCCGTACGCAGATCCGGTGCGCCTCGACCTGGGGGTGGCGGCGACGCACGCACTGCGCTGCGCCAATGCCGGACGTCTTCTCTATCCAAAGGAGGTACTCGATGATGTGGCCGTCGCTGCCTGCGCGTAACCTCGGCCGGGCCGAGTTGCAGGCGCTGGTCGACGAGCTGGCGAAGGATCCCGACCGGTGGCAAGAGCACGTCGCGTTCTCATCCCAGCAACGCCATTACGTCTCGCTGCACCGGGATGAGTACGTGGATGTGTGGTTGCTGTGCTGGCAGCAGGGCGACGACACCGGCTGGCACGACCACGACATCTCCTCCGGCGCGGTACGCGTGGTGCGCGGCATGGTGAGAGAGTCCAGCCCGCGGATCGGCGGCGAGGCGGCGACCCGGGTGGTCGATGCCGGGGCGTCGTTCTCGTTCGGCCCGGAGCACATCCACCGGCTGGCCGGGGAGGATGCCCAGGCGGTCTCGATCCACGCCTACTCGCCGCCCTTGTGGCGACTTGGTCAATACTCGGTCGACGCGGACGGGGTGATGCGGCGCGAGTCGGTCAGCTACGCGGACGAGCTGCGTCCGCTCGAGGCCGCCGCCGCCGCTTAGACGCGCGCACCCGCCCAGCTGGGTATTGACATACGGACGCGTAAGGCTAGACTTACGCGTAAGTGCACGCTTACGCGACAACGTCTTGGGAAGCACTGGGCGATCCAACCCGCCGGGCGATCTTCGAGCGGCTGGTCGAAGGGCCTAGCCCGGTCAACGAGCTGGCCCACGGGCTACCGGTCAGCCGGCCCGCGGTCTCACAGCACCTGAAGGTCCTGAAGGGCGCCGGGCTCGTCGTCGACCGTCAGGCCGGCCGGCAGCGCATATATGCGGTCGATCCCACCGGCCTGGCGCAGCTCCGCGGTGAGCTCGAGCAGTTCTGGAGCAAGGCCCTGGCGACCTACAAGACGGTTGTCGAGCAACCAACCGAGGAGGACGGATGAGCATTCAGACCGAAGCCACGGCGATCCACACCCAGGTCGTGGTCGATGCGCCGATCGAGCGCGCATTCCGCGTGTTCACCGAGGACTTCGACCGGATCAAGCCGCGCGAGCACAACATGCTCGGCGTCGAGATCGCGGAGACCGTGTTCGAGCCACGCGCGGGCGGCCGGGTGTTCGACCGGGGCGTGGACGGCAGCGAGTTCCAGTGGGCGCGGGTCCTCGCCTTCGAGCCGCCCGACCGGGTCGTGTTCAGCTGGGACATCAGCCCGCAGTGGCAGATCGAGTCAGACACCGCCAAGACCAGCGAGGTGGAGGTGCGGTTCATCGCCGAAGGCCCCGAGCGAACGCGCGTCGAGCTCGAGCACCGGCATCTGGACCGGCACGGCGAGGGTTGGCCGAGCATGCGCGCCGCGGTCGACGGCGACGGCGGCTGGCCGCTCTACCTGCAGCGCTATGCGGCGCTGATCAGCCGCTGAACGATCGCGGCGAACGCGCGGTCCGCGTACCCGTGCAGCTGCTCGAGGCTGAGCAGCTGCACCGGGTGCGGGACGTAGACCATCCGGTAGTCGGGCATGCCGAGCAGGCGGGCCTGCTCGAGCGCCTCGTCGACGAACGGCTCCGTGGCAACCGCGGCGGTGGGGAGACCACGGCGCTCGAGCTCAACCATGTCGCGCACACTGCACGACGTGCAGGAGCCTCAGTCGGCCAGGCCCTCCACGACCAGGTCTCCGCGGTTGGCGATCCGGCGCACGATCTCGGGCGCGGCCGGCTTGGAGAAGATCTCCTTGACGAAGCGCTCGGTGGTGGCGCCGCGGGCTCGCAGCAGCTCCTCGATCCGGTCGAGGAACTGCTCGCCGCGACGCTTGTTGATGTCGAGCAGGGCGATCCGGGCGCCCTCGAGGCCGGCCGGACGGGGGGCGAGCGGCTCGGCCAAGCGCCGGCGCTCGTCGAACGGGCTCACGTAATCCACGGGACCTCCTTCGAGATCGGCTGGGCATCCATGCCGAGACAGGGTCCGAATACGGCCGAGAAGCGGCCCGCCTCGCCGCCGGCCACCACGATCACGATGTCCTCGGGACTCGACCACTTGCCGACGAGCTGATCGTCGCGCGCGGTTTGCACGACGGGCGTGGTCTCGCCCCAGCGAAGTGATGCCGCGGGCCGTCGGACGATCTCGAACATCGCATCTCGCAGGCGCTGCTTGCTCCACCCCCACTCGGCAAACGAGCGCGCATGCTCGGGGCAGAGGACGAACAACGAGGTGCCGCCGAGCGGCCACCAGTTTGGGCTCCAGGTGGCGCCGGCCGCTTCACCCAATACCCGGGCCAGCTCCTCGGGCGAGGTGCTGCGATGGTCGGAGATCGAGAGCGGCGCGTCCGCGCCGAACACCGTCGCGACCGAGCGATCGGCGGCGTGGCCGCGCTCGACGTGGAGCGGCTCCCACGGGCTGACCTCTTCGTCCTCGGCGAAGCACAAGCCGACCTTGCCGGGGTTGGCCAGCGCGGAGCGGTCCAGACGACCCGGGAAGCCGCCGCCGGTCAGGCTGATCACCAGGCGCAGCGCGCGCCCGATGGTCATGTTGGCCCGCCAGCCCGGTCCCAGCGCGCCGGTGGAGCCGTTCAGGCCGATCGCGTCGCGCACCGGGCCGTTGACCACGACCACCTGACCCACGGGTTGCGTGGTGACGGCCTGGCCGCCCACGTTGAAGGTCGGCTCGAGCGATGCCTGGACCGCGGCCACGACCACGGGGAAGTACGCGGGGCGGCAGCCGGCGAGCACGGCGCACGCCGCCACCCGCTCGAGCGTGACCTGGGCCATGGCGGGAGCCATCTCGCCGAGCAGCTCGTCGGGATCTCTCCCGCCCAGCATCGCCTCGACGCGCTCGCCGGTCGGCGGGATCACCGGCAGCCCGTCGGTCCAGCCGCGCTCGAACATCTCCTCGAGCTCGTCGAAATCGGTGCCGTCGAGCGCGCGCAGGGATGCCGCATCGTAGGTGTTCTTGGCCGCGCAGCCGGGCTTGCGGCGCGGCTGCTCTTCGGTGAGCGATACGGACAGGAGCGCCTCGAGCGCATCGGCATCCCACCCGACCACGCGGCCGATCTGCTCTCCCGACTGATCTACTAGCACGATCGTGGGAAGGCTCACCAGCTCGTACGCGCCCGAGACCTCGTACGGGGCGGGCTCGGACAGGACCATGCCGGCGAACCCAGTCCGGCGGGCGACTCGCGCGGCTACCTCGAGCGGATCCTCGAACACGGCCGCCACAGTCAGGCCGGCCGCGGTCAGCTCTCGCACGACCGGCGCCAGGCGGCGCAGCGTCAACGTGCAGGTCGGGCATTCCTCGGAGACGAACAGCAGGAGCGCGGGCCCGTCGGCGTGTAGCTCGGTCAGACCCAGCGAGCCGCCCTCCACCGACGGGAGCGTGAATTCGGGCGCGGCCACGCTCATGCGGCACTCAACATGTCCGGGACCATATGCCAGGGGACCGTACAACGCCGACCTGGAGGACCGCGATTCCCGATTGACGTCCGGGGTCGGGCGTAGGTTCATCCGGCAGATCGACGAGACGCTCGGGGGTGGCAGCGTACGAATGCGGTTTCCTCAGAACGATTTCGACGGGCGCATCGGCGAGGGCTGGGGCGGCGAGCCCGGTCCCGACGGCGCCCACGTCAACGTGGTGCTGGCGGACCGCGGGTCGGCGACGGCCGCAGCCCTGATCGGCACGTTCACCACGCCGTCGCCTGGACACACGCCGATCCTCGTGGTGGTCGGCGAGGCTCAGGACCGCTACGAGCCGGTCTGGCCTCCGACGATCATGATCAACAAGGCCACTGCGATCGAGGAGCGCCACCAGACGATCACCTGGGGGGCAGGGCAGCTGGGGATCGCCCAGGGCGTGCTCGACGCGGTCGCCGACGAGCTGATCCCGCCCAGTGGGGACCTGCTCGTGTTCGTGTGCATCTGGATAGACCCAGGCGCGTCGGATGAGACCGCGGTGCGGCAGGCCGCGCGGACGGCGGTGCGGACCGCGATCGGCGTGTGCGTCAAAGGCCGGGACGAGGACGCGGCGCGCGACCTGGTCGCGCGGCGCAATTCGCTGACCAGTCCGTTCTACGGAGGTTCGTAGATGCGGAGCACGCCGGCCGGGATGGTCTCGGCTTGACCCGGGTCGCGTTCATCGGCCTGGGGAATATGGGCGGGCCGATGTGCGGCCATCTGGTTGCGGCGGGCTTCGACGTCACCGCTTACGACCTCGATGCCGATGCGGTGGGGCGGGCGAGAGCGGCCGGGGCGCGGCCCGCCTCGGATCTGCGCGACTGCGTGCGCGGGGCCGAGGTCGTGGTCACGATGCTGCCGGGGCCGACCCAGGTCGAGCAGGTGCTGCTCGGCGTCACTGGGGCGATCGCGGCGATGGATCGCGGCTCGCTGGCGATCGACATGAGCACGAGCTCGACCGCGGTTGGCGCCCAGGTGCTGGCGGCCGCTCGCGAACGGGGCGTGGAGGTACTCGATGCGCCGGTCGCCGGTCAGTCCATCGGGGCGAAGGCTGGCACGCTGGCGATCTACGCGGGAGGTGATCCTGAAGCGTTCGAGCGCGCGTTGCCGATATTCCAGGCGATGGGCGATCCGGAACGGATCTTCCATCTGGGCGCGCATGGCGCGGGGTACACGGTGAAGTTGCTGCTGAACCTGCTGTGGTTCAGCGAGGCGGTGGCCGTCGGGGAGGTGTTGAGCGTCGGCGTGCGCGCGGGGGTCGCGCTCGAGAAGCTCCACGGCGCGCTCGTCGGCTCGCCGGCCAACTCGGTGTTCCTCGAGCGCGACGTCCGCATGGTGCTCGACGGCGGCGACTACGACGACGCGTTCCCGATGCGGCTGGTCACCAAAGACCTGGGGCTGGCCTTAGACCTTGCCCGCGAGGTGGGCCTGCCCGTCGAGCTGAGCGCGTTGGTCGAGCAGATCCACCGCCGGGCGCGCGCCACGTATGGCGACGACGCGGGCGAGATCAGTGCTGTGCGCCTGTATGAGGACCTGGCCGGGATCCGCTTGCGGGTGTAGCGAAGCTGACCATCGCCGCGCTGCTCGCCGGGAGCTGGATCGTGTACTGACCGCCCGAGGGCTGCACGTGCTCCGCTCCAAACGGGCCGGTCAGGGTGCCGGTCGTGGTCTGGTCCCCAAAGCTCTGGCCGGCCAGCGTGACTCCGCTCTTGGCGGTGGCGCCGCCCGGCGCGACCAGCCGCTCGACGATCGCGGGCTTGCTCGTGTCGGTACCGGTGGGTGCAGACAGTGTGATCGTGTGGTCGGTGGTCAGGCTGTCGTTGATCAGCACGACATGGATCAGGCCTTGCGGGGTGAGCGCGGCGCGGGCCCGGATGTCAGGGCCGCCGGGCGTGGAGACCGACAGCAGCCGCGAGCCCGGGGGAGCGGCCTCGGAGAACAGCAGCAGTCCGTAGTACTCCGGTGCCACGGTGGCGACCCACCGGCCGTTTACCTGCTGGAACTTGAACGGGCTGTAGACCGCCTCCGGCAGCGTGTGGATGTTGACCCCGTCCACCCCTGACCGTGCCACCGCGAACAGCGAGTCGAGGATCCAGAGCGCGGAGGCGAAGGTGTCGCTGACGCCCGGCGCGCCCTTGCAGGCGACCGAGTTGAGCTCGTCCATGCGGAACGTATCGCCGTGGGCGTGGGCGAGCGCGATGTCTCCTTCGAGCCCGTTCAGCAGATTGCGCGAGGAGGACGGCTTCAGCAGGTTCGAGATAGTCGGATAGCCCAGATCGCCGGGCTTGCTGAAGCAGCGGATCAGCGGATAGCGGTGATACGTGACGACCTTCAGCTTGGGCTCGACCTGGAACAGCTTGGGCAAGTGGCCCAGCCAGTCTCTGTTCCCGGTGGCCGGCCCGGCGAACGCGAAGCCGGGCAGCAGCTTGGCGAAGCGCGATATCTCGCGCAGGTACACGGCGGGCTTGTAGGAGCGCGGCCGCGGGAATGACGGGATGTGACCGGGCTCGCGGTAGTACCAGGGGGCGATCGTATAGAGCTCGGGCTCGTTTCCGATCTCGAGCGCGTCGATGTTGTGCATCCCGATGCCGGTCCGGAACGAATTCGCCTCGGCGGTTATCTCGGCTGCGCTGTCCAGCTTGAGATTCATGTCGAGGATCAGCTTCCCGCCCGTGTCGACCGCTAGCGCGCGGGTCGTGGCCAGCCAGCTCCGGTTGAGCGTGAGCTTGATGCTCGGCGAGAGCTTGACGCCCCGGAGTGGCCACCAGGTCTGATCGGCGCTGTTGCCTCCGATGCGCAAGACTGGCGACTGGTGCTGGTTCACGTCGCGGATCAGCTGGACGAGCACCGGGTTGATCGCGTTCGGATTGGTGCCGGTGTAGGCGCGGACCGCGCGGTACTCGATCGAGAAGCCCAGGAATCCGGGCGCGATCGGCCGGCCCACCGCGGTGCGGCTGATCTGAACGTCGATCGGAGGCGGCGCGACCGGTGTGGTCGTCGTCGGGGTGGTGGTCGTCGGCGGGGTGGTGGTGGTAGGCGGGATGGTGGTGATCCGGGGGGTCGCGGCCGGGGCAGCAGCGGCCGCGAGGACCGCCCCCGCGGACCCAGCGGCGATCGCGGCAGCGGCCAGCACGGCCACGGTCAAGGATGTCGGCATCCGGCGCACCCGGCCAGGACTAAATCAGACCGAGGCGACGAGCAGCTTGCCGGGGGCCGCCTCTACTCCTTGTCCCACCGGGCGTACAGGGTCGGCGGCTTGCGGAATACCAGGCCTCTGACCCTGGACGGATGGTCGGGGTCGAGGCGCAGGTTCGGCAGGCGGTGGATCAACTTGTCCAGGCCGGTGCGGGCTTCCAGGCGGGCGAGGTGGATGCCGAGGCAGACGTGTGGGCCCTGGGCGAACGCCAGATGGCGTCGTGCGCGGGGGCGGCCGGGGATGTACCGGTCAGCGTCCTCGAAGATCGCCGCGTCGCGGTTGGCGGCGGCGATCGATATCCGGACGAGGTCGCCTTGCTCGATGTGAACACCTCCCAGCGTGGTTTCGGTGCTCGCGTAGCGGTCGATCACGGCGGCGGCGGGCTCGAGCCGGAGCGACTCGTCGATCACCGCGTCGAGCTGGTCCGTGGCGGGGAGGTGCTCGAGCAGATACAGGAGCGCGTTGGTGATCATCCCCTCGGCCGTCTCGATCCCGCCGAACAGCAGGATCGCCGCGTTCGAGACGACCTGGTCGATGGTGAGGTCCGAGTGCGTCGCGGCGGACCCGAGCAGCTCCGTGTGGTCGGCGACCACCGCTTCCAGGCGGGTTCGAAGGGCGGTGAACGCGTCGCGTCCGGCCGCGGGCGGCGGATTGCCGGCAGTGATCTCGGTGACCGCGGTGACGATCCCGTCGTACCAACCGAGCATGCTCTGGACCTCGTCCTGGTCGAGGCCGAGCGCCCGGGCCATGATCGAGGCGGCGAGCGGGCCGGCGAAGGCGCGGCGCAGCTCGGCGCTGCCTTCGTTCGCGAACCCGTCGATCAGCCGGTCGGCCTCGGTCGCGGCTGGGTCGGCGAAGCGCTCCTTGACCGCAGTGGGCCTGAACGGGGCGGCGAACGGCGCCCGGTGGCGGACGTGGTCCTCGCCGTCCAGGCTCAGCATGCTCGGGCCGACGACCTGAGCGGTCGAGAAGCGCGGGTCGTCGACCGTGAACGTGGTCGCATCCCGCATCACCGCTGTCGCGAGGTCGTGCCGGGTGACCAGCCAGCCTTGCAGGGCCGGGAGCCAGGACACCGGCTCGTCCTCGCGCAGCCTGGCCAGGACTGGGTGGGGATCGTCCTGGAGCTGCTCGATGGTGACGGTGGCGCCGATCGGGAACGCGTGGTGTGCGGCGGGGCTCACCGACGGGCGATCCGCCACTGCGCGTCGGGGCGCACGTAGGCCGGCTCGCCGGCCACGAACGTGGCGGCCACGGGGTTGCGGCCGAGGCGGTAGGCCACGTCCTCTGCCGGGCTGTCGAGCAGGACGAGGTCGGCTCTTTTGCCGGGTTCGATCGAGCCCAGCTGGTCCGATAGCTCGAGAACGTAGGCGGCGTTGAGCGTCACCGCGAGCAGCGCCTCACGGGTGGATAGTCCGTAGCGGCGGACGGCCAGCCCGACGATCAGCGGCAGCGAGAAGATCGGCGAAGTACCCGGGTTGGCGTCGGTGGCCAGGACCAGGATCGCGCCGGCCTCGATGAGTTCTCGTGCCGGAGCCGTCGCCTCGGCGCCCATGAACTCCGCGCCGGGGAGGAGCACGGCAGCGGTCTCGGACTGGGCGAGCGGACCGATGTCGTCGGGGTGGATCGCCGAGAGGTGATCGAGCGAGCGGGCGTCGTGTTTGAGCGCCACCGGGACGCTGCGCATGGTCGAGAACTGCTCGACGTGCGCGCGGAGCCTGAGCTTGTAAGTGGTGGCGAGTGAGCCCATCCGGTCGAGGTGCTCGAGCCCGAAGGCGATCGACTCGACGAAGATGTCGAGCGTGTCGGCGTGCTCGGCCGCCTCGGGGAGCATCGCCTCGACCTCGTCCATCCACGCATCGGCCGTGTAGCCGCTCGGGACTGCGTGGGCCAGGAGCCCGGTGCGCGTGGTGGTCTGAGGCACGTGGGCGTCAAGGCCGCGGGCCAGCTTCAGCGACCGGAGCTCGCCCTCGCGTGAGAGGCCGTAGCCCGACTTGCACTCGAAAGTCGTCGTGCCTTGCGCGAGCATCTCGGTCGCGAGGTTCGTGGCCTGGGCGAGGATCTCGTCGTCCGGCGTTTCGTTAAGGGCCCGGGCGGAGGAGGCGATGCCCCCGCCTTTGCGCGAGATCTCCTCGTACGGGACGCCGGTCACCTTCTGTTCGTACTCCTGGGCGCGCCAGCCGGCGAAGGGAAGGTGGGTGTGGCAGTCGACCAGGCCGGGCAGGAGCGCGCACCCGGTGGCGTCTACGCGGATGTCCGCGTCGGCTGTCGGCTCGAGGGTCGCGATGCGGCCGTCTTCGCCGAGCGTGAGGCCGCCGGGGTCGAGGGTGAGCTCGGCGGCGCGTGTCGTCCGGAGATAGCGCAACCCCGGCTCCGGGGGCAGCAGGACCTGCGCGGCGTTGTCGAACGAGGTGGTCACTGCGCTTAACGCCCGGAAGCCACTCCGTCCTCGCTCACCTCCGGGACATAAGCACTTGCCGGGTGCTTATGTCCCGCGGGCGGGGACGGGGAGTGGGGGTTTCGGGCGAAATGCACGGACGGGCATCACGGCGCCAGCATCGGGATGCGGAGCCCGTGCCGCTGCGCCGCCGCCACCGCGTCCTCGTACCCGGCATCGGCGTGGCGGACGATGCCGAGCCCCGGGTCGGCCTTCAGGACCCGCTCGATTCGGGCGGCGGCGGCCGGCGTCCCGTCGGCGACGCACACCTGGCCGGCGTGGATCGACTTGCCCATGCCGACGCCGCCACCGTGGTGGATCGAGACCCAGCTGGCTCCACACGCGGTGTTGACCAGCGCGTTCAAGAGCGGCCAGTCGGCGATGGCGTCCGAGCCGTCGGCCATCGCCTCGGTCTCGCGCTGGGGGGAAGCCACCGAGCCGGTGTCGAGGTGGTCGCGGCCGATGACGATCGGCGCGCTGACCTCGCCCGAGGCGACCATCTCGTTGAAGCGCAGCCCGGCCAGGTGGCGCTCGCCGTAGCCGAGCCAGCAGATCCGGGCCGGCAGGCCCTGGAACTGGACGCGCTCGGAGGCCAGTTTGATCCAGCGCGCGATGTGCTCCTGCTCGCCGAACAGGTCGAGGATGGCCCGGTCGGTGGCGTGGATGTCGGCCGGATCGCCCGACAAGGCCACCCAGCGGAACGGTCCCTTGCCCTCGCAGAACAGCGGCCGCACGTAGGCGGGGACGAACCCCGGGTAGGAGAACGCGTCGGCGTCGCCGTGCTCAAACGCCAGCCCGCGCAGGGCGTTGCCGTAATCGAACGCCTCGGACCCCGCGGCGGCAAGGTCACGGATCGCGGCCACGTGACCCATCGCTGATTCGCCGACCCGTCTGAGATAGTCCTCAGGATCGGTCTGGCGCAGCGCCTCCGCCTGTTCCAAAGTGAACCCCGCGGGGATGTAGCCGTTCAGGGGGTCGTGGGCCGAGGTCTGGTCGGTGACCACGTCCACCGAGACGCGCCGCCGCACGAGCTCAGGCAGAACCTCGGCGGCGTTGCCGGCCAGCCCGATCGAGAGCGCCCGGCGCCCACGCCGGGCCGCGTCCAGGCGGCGCAGCGCGTCATCCAGATCCGCCGCCCGCTCATCCAGATAGCCGCTGCGGATGCGCCGCTCGATCCGCTGGAGATCGACCTCGACGCACAGCGCGGTGCCGCCCAGCATGGTGATCGAGAGCGGCTGGGCGCCGCCCATGCCGCCCAGGCCCGCGGTCACGACCAGCCGCCCGGCGAGGGTGCCGTCGAAGCGCTTGCGGGCGGCCGCGGCGAACGTCTCGTACGTCCCCTGGAGGATCCCCTGGCTCCCGATGTAGATCCAGGAGCCGGCGGTCATCTGCCCGTACATGATCAGCCCGGCCGCGTCGAGCTTTCGGAACTCGTCCCAGTTGGCCCAGTCGGGCACCAGGTTGGAGTTCGCGATCAGCACCCGCGGCGCGTGCTCGTGGGTCTCGAACACCGCCACCGGCTTGCCCGACTGGACCAGCAGGGTCTCGGCGTCGCCCAGCCGCTGGAGCTCTGAGACGATCGCGTGGTAGCTCGGCCAGTTGCGCGCGGCCTTGCCGATCCCGCCGTAGACGACCAGCTCCGAGGGGTTCTCGGCCACGTCGGGGTGGAGGTTGTTCTCAAGCATGCGCAGCGCCGCTTCCTGCTGCCAGCCCTTGCATCGCAGCCCTGAACTACTCATGCAGCATTCGCCTCCGACGGCGCGCCCAGGCTGCGCGAGAGCTCGCCGGCGTGACGCGCCACCGCGCGTCCGCAGGCTGCCACCCGCCGATCCGTCACCCGAAACGTCGGCGCGAGCACGCTCAGAGCGGCGACGACCGCCCCGTCGGGACCCAACACCGGTGCGGCGATCGAGGTGACCTCCGGCTCGACCGCGCCGGTCCGGGCCACGTAACCCTCGGAGCCCACCTCGCCACCCAGTGCGGCGCCCAGCGCGGTGCCGCGGCGGGGAATCGTCCGGCCCGCCCATGCGGCGGTCTGGACCAGCCGCGGCCCGGCCACCTGCCGCACGTACACGACGCGCCGGCGATCGGCGGCGATGGCCAGGTTGGCGGTCTCCCCGGTCTCGGCGGCCAGCGCGGACAGATGCGGGCCGGCCAGCTCATGGAGCGGATCCGCGCGCAGGCTGGCCGCGGCGAGCTGGCGCAGACGCGCGCCGGCGTGGTACTGGCCGTGTTCGTCGCGGCGCACGAGCTCCTGGGAAGCCAGCGTGGCGAGCAGGCGGGACGCGGTGCTCGGCGAGAGCTCGGCTGCGCGGGCAAGCTGGCTCAGGGTGCCGCCGTCCTGCGCGACGGCGCTCAGTAGCGTCAGCGCGCGTTCCACGGTGCGAGTTCCCGTTTCGGCCATTGCTTGCGTAGAGGACTTTACCGTAGGATGAAAGACCTTGTCACTAGACGGCAATTGGCGCGTCGCGGGTGCGACGCGCCGCCCCCACCGAGGCAACCACCACCAGCGCGATCCCCACCACCGCTCGCGCCGTGAGCCCTTGTCCGAGCGCGACGAATCCCGCGAGCGCGGCCATCGCCGGCTCGATGCTCATCAGCACGCCGAACACGGCCGGGTCGATCCGCCGCAGCGCCTCGTTCTCGAACGAGTAGGGGATGGCCGAGGAGAGCAGCCCGACGGCTCCGCCGAGCAGGAGCGAGCGGGGTTCGAGCAGACGCGACCCGCCCTGCGCGACGCCCAACGGGATCATCAGCACGCTGGCCACGCACATGGCCAGCGAGAGCCCCGTCGCGCCCTCGAACGCCCGGCCCACCCGCGCGTTGATCAGGATGTAGGCGGCCCACAAGCCGCCGGCGAGCAGCGCGAGCGCGACGCCGAGCCCATCCAGATGGTGCACGCCGCCCTCGGTCAACGCGAGGATTCCGGCGGCGGCCAGGGCCACCCAGACCAGATCGAGCGGGCGGCGCGAGCCGACGATGGCGACCATGAGCGGCCCGATGAACTCGAAGGTGACCGCGATCCCCAGCGGGATGCGGTGGATCGCCGAGTAGAAGCAGAAGTTCATGCTGGCCAGCACGAACCCGAACAGGCCGGCGAGCATCAGATCCGATCGCGAGCGCCCGCGCCACCTGGGGCGCCACAGCGGGATGAGGATGACCGTCCCTCCCAGCAGGCGCAGCCACACTGCGCCACCAGGGCCGATGCGCGCGAACAGGGTGACCGCGATCGCCGCGCCGAACTGGACCGAGGCGATCGCGCCCAGGACGAGCACGGGCGATGGAGCCGGGGCGAGCAGGCCCGTACGGCGCGACGCGGTAGCTGTCTGGCTTGTGGCCACAGAGGGCGATGCTAATGACCGGCATCGTCCTCGACGGCGCGACGCTTACGCCCGACGCCGTGATCAGGGTGGCGCGGGAGGGCGCGCCGGTCGAGCTGGCGCCCGCCGCCCGCGAGCGCAACCAGGAGGCCCGCGCGGCGATCGCGGCGCTGCTCGAGCGCGGCGAGCCCCTGTACGGCGCGACCACCGGCGTGGGAGCGCTGCGCGACCGGGCGATCGGCGACGCCGACCGCGAGCGCTTCCAGTGGAACGTGCTGCGCAGCCATGCGGTGAGCGCCGGCCGGCCGCTCGAGCCGGAGCTGGTCCGGGCCGGCATGGTGGTGCGCGCCAACCAGCTCGGGGCCGGTGGCGCAGGAGTCGCGCCCGCGCTGCTCGACGGGCTCGTGGCCGCGCTCAACGACGGGATCACGCCGCTCACCCGCGAGTTCGGGTCGCTCGGGACCGGCGACTTGCCGGCGCTGGCCGACATCGCCCTGGCTCTTCTCGGCGAGGGCCAGGTGTGGCGGGGTCACGAGCTGGTCGACGCGCCGACCCCGGCGCAGCCGATCCGGCTCGGCCTGCGCGACGGCCTCGGCTTCATGAGCTCCGGAGCGATGACCGCCGGCCAGGCGGCGCTCGTGAGCGTGGACGCCCGGTCGCTCCATGCCCGTTGGCTCGAGGTGGCGGCCTTGTCGTTCGAGGCCCTGGAGGCCGACCCCGTCGTCCTCGATCCGCGCGTCCAGGCCGCCCGCGGCGCTCCCGGCCAGGCCGCCGTCGCGGCGACGATGCGAGAGCTGCTGGCCGGGGCGCCGTTCGATCCCCGCAGCCCCGATCGTCTGGTCCAGGATCCCTATCCGTTCCGCGTGCTCCCGCAGGTCGACGGGGTGGCCCGCGACGCGCTCGACGATCTCGACGAGGTGCTGGGCCGCGAGCTCAACGCGCGCCCCGAGAACGCCCTGATCCACGAGGGGCGGGCCCTGCCCACGGGCAACTTCCACGCCGCAGAGCTGGGGGCCGCGCTCGACACCCTGCGCGCGGCGTTCGCGCACTCGGCGTCGCTGATCGCCGGTCGGGTGAGCGCCCTGCTCGATCCGCGCATGAGCGGCCTCGAGCCGTTCCTCGCCGGCGATCCCGGACCCGACTCCGGTCACATGATGCTCGAGTACACGGCCCACGCGGCGGCTGCGGAGATCCGCTCGCTGGCCACGCCGATGGCGGTCCAGAGCGTGTGGGCGTCGCTCGGCGTCGAGTCCCACGCCAGTCTGGCGGCGACCGCGGCGACCCGCACCGCCCAGATGGTCCACGCCATGAACGTCCTCGTCGCCACCGAGCTGGTCGTGGCCGTGCGCGCGCTGCAGATGGCCGGTCGGGTGCCGTCCGGCGCCGGGGTCCAGCGCTTGTATGCGGCTGCCAACCGCGCCCTGCCGGGGAGCCTCGAGGATCGGCGGTTCGGCCAGGACGTCGAGGCGGCCCGCGAGCTGCTGGGCGGCCCGGCTGAGCGGCTCTGATCGCAGCCCCGCTGTCGAGCGGTCAGGGGTCCGACCTAAAGCAGGGCTCGCGGCCTACCGATGGCTTAGAAATGATCCACAGGCAGGAAAATATGCCGCGCGCGGTGCAACTGGTGATCGGCGTGCTGGTCTTCGGCCTGGGGCTCTTGACTGCGCACAACTGGCTGCACATGCCCTGGCCGCCGGTGCTCCCCAGCTCATGGTGGGACTGGCTCTACAACGCGATCGAGATCGGCGCCGTCGCGCTGTGCGGTGCTCGCGCGGTGATGCGCCGCCGGGATCGGGCTGCCTGGTTCGCCGTGACGATCGGCATGGCGATGTTCGCCGCCGGCGACATGTACTACTCGCTGGTCTGGGGCGATGCGAACGTCGTGCCGGTTCCCTCGCTCGCGGACGGGCTCTACCTCAGCTTCTATCCCGCCGTCTACATCGGGATCGGATTGCTGCTGCGCTCCCGGGTCAGCCGGCTTCCCGGCGGCCTGTGGCTCGACGGGGCGATCGGGGGGCTGGCCGTCGCGGCGCTCGGCGCGGCGCTCGTGTTCGGCGCGGTGCTCTCGAACACCCACGGAGCGCCGCTGACGGTCGCGACCAACCTCGCTTACCCACTCGCCGACCTGCTCCTGCTCGGGATCCTGGTCGGGATCATGGCGCTCACCGGATTCAGCTTGCGCGGACAATGGCCGGTGATCGCGATCGGCTTCATCGTGTTCGCGATCGCCGACTCGATCTACCTGGTGCAGACGGCGAACGGCACGTATGCGTCAAACGGGCTGCTCGACGTCGGCTGGCCGGCGGCTATGTCGATCATCGCCGTCGGCGCCTGGCGCCGGCCGGCCGGCCGGGCCCGGGCGCGCATCGAGGGATTCGGCATCTTCCTGCTGCCGTCCGTGGCGGCCGTGGCCTGCCTGGCGCTCGAGTTCTATGACCACTATCACCGCCTCTCGCTGGTCGCGGTGCTGCTGGCCAGTCTGTGCCTCCTGCTGGTGATCGTCCGCCTCGGCATCACGTTCGCCGAGAACGTGCTCATGCTGCGGGCCAGCCGACACGAGGCCGTGACCGACGCCCTCACCGGGCTCGGCAACCGCCGGGCGCTCGAGCCGGCGCTTCACGACCGCCTGCACGCGGAGGAGGTGCGGCCGTTCCTGGTTGCCTTCTATGACCTCGACGGCTTCAAGACCTACAACGACACGTTCGGCCACCAGGCCGGCGACATGCTGCTCGCCCGCCTGGGCAAGAGGGTGGTGGCGGCACTGCCCGAGGCCGACGTCTTCCGCCTGGGCGGGGACGAGTTCTGCGTGCTCATCGACGAGGCCGCCGGCGGCGAGGCGGGCGTACGCACCGCGGCCGCCGCGTTGCAGGAACGCGGATCGAGGTTCGAGGTCGGCTGCTCGTACGGGATGGTCCGGGCGCCCGAAGAGACCACGGATGCGGAAACGGCGATGGTCCTGGCCGACGCACGCATGTACGAGCACAAGAACGGGCGGCGACCGGACGCCGCCACGGAGAGCCAGGATGTGCTGGTTCGCGCCCTGGTGGAGCGCGACCGGGATCTCGGCCAGCACAACGAGGACGTCGCCGAGCTGGTCGTCGCGGTGTCCCGCGAGCTCGGACTCGCACCGGGCGAGATCGTCGCGGCGCGCCGGGCCGCTGAGCTGCACGACATCGGCAAGCTGGCCATGCCGGACACGATCCTCAGTAAGCCCGGACCGCTCGACGAGAACGAATGGGAGTTCATGCGCCAGCACACGATCGTGGGCGAGCGCATCGTCGCCTCGGCGACCTCGCTGAGCGACGTCGCCCCGATCGTCCGCTCCTCACACGAACGCTGGGACGGTGGCGGGTACCCCGACGGCCTGGCCGCTGAGGCGATCCCGCTGGGTGCGCGGATCATCGCCGTGTGCGATGCCTACGACGCGATGACGACGACGCGCCCGTACCGCGACGCGATGAGCGAAGCCGACGCGTTGGCTGAGCTGCGTCGCTGCGGCGGCCACCAGTTCGACCCGCGTGTGGTGGCCGCGTTCGAGCGCGCGTTCGGGACCGAGCGCGCGGACCTGGCCACGCGACTCGCCGCCTGATCCACATCGCGGCGCGGGCGCTAGCCTGAGGTCCCACCAAGACTTGGAAAGGACCGAAATGGGCGTTCAGGCAAACGAGCAGCTGTGGGGCGGTGAGACCAACAAGGCGGTGGACAACTTCCCGGTCTCGGGGGAGCGGATCCCCGTTCCGGTGATTCACTGGCTGGGGCGGATCAAGGGCGCCGCCGCCCGGGTCAACGCGGAGCTCGGCCTGCTCGACGAGGACAAGGCGAACCGGATCGCCGCCGCTGCCGAGCGGATCGCCGAGGGCGAGTTCGACGACCAGTTCCCGATCGACGTGTTCCAGACCGGCTCGGGCACGTCCTCGAACATGAACGCCAACGAGGTGATCGCCGCGCTGGCCGGCGAGGACGTGCACCGCAACGACGACGTCAACATGGGCCAGTCGTCCAACGACGTGTTCCCGTCCGCGGTCCATCTGGCCGCCCTGGACACCGCCACCAATCAGCTGCTGCCCGTGCTCGAGCAGCTCGAGGCCTCGCTCCAGGCCAAGGCCGACCAGTTCAAGGACTTCGTGAAGTCAGGCCGTACCCATCTGATGGATGCGGTGCCGGTCACGCTCGGCCAGGAGTTCTCCGGCTATGCGGCGCAGGTCAGGCTGGGTGCGCGGAGGATCAACAACGCTCTGCCCCAGGTTGCCCAGATCCCGCTCGGCGGGACCGCGACGGGCACGGGCATGAACACGCATCGCGACTTCGCGGCCAAGGTGCAGACGATGCTCACCGAGGCCACCGGCCTCGAGATCCGCCCGCCCGAGGATCCGTTCGAGGCGCAGGGCAACCGCGACGCGCTGGTCGAGCTGTCCGGCGCGTTGAAGGTGCTGGCCGTCTCGTTGACCAAGATCGCCAACGACCTGGCCTGGATGGGTTCGGGACCGCGCACGGCGATCGGCGAGATCCTCCTCCCGGAGCTTCAGAAGGGCTCCTCGATCATGCCCGGGAAGGTCAACCCGGTGATCCCCGAGGTCGTCCTGCAGATCTCCGCCCAGGTGATCGGCAATGACACCGCGATCACGGTGGCCGGGACCCAGGGCAACTTCGAGCTGAACGTGCGCGTGCCTCTGATCGCGCGCAACCTCCTCGACCAGATTCGCCTCCTGACCAGTGGCTGTCGGATCTTCGCCGAGAAGTGCATCGACGGGATCGAGGCCAACGAGGAGGGGCTGCGCCGGTCGGCCGAGATGACGCTGTCGGCCGCCACCGCGCTGAATCCCTACATCGGCTACGACAAGGGCGCGGAGATCGTCAAGCAGGCGGCGGACTCGGGTCGGCCGCTGCGCGAGGTCGCGCTCGAGCTCGGCGTCGACGAGGAGACCTACGACAAGGCCATGGACCTGCGCCAGATGGCCCAGGGCAACCTCTAGGCCATTAGGCCGGCAAGGTTCTCGGAAGCCCGAAGTGGCCGAGCAGGGCCGCGCCCCCGAAGCGGGTGATCTGAGCGATCTGCCCGCCCTCGACGGTCAGCACGAGCATGCCCACCCCGCGGACGACGCCCGACTGCGGGTCGGGGATGTAGTGACCGAAGGCGGGCTGGCCGTTGGCGCGCGTGGGCACCAGACGGTGGCGCGTCTGCCAGCGCGCCTCGAACGCGTGAGAGAGGAACGCGGCGATCGCCTGATGGCCCTGGTACTCGAGCGGCTCGGGCGGCATGGTCACCCAGGCATCGTCGGTGAGCAGGGCCAGGACGCGGTCGAGGTCGCCTTCCTCGAACGCGTCGGCGAAGCGCGCCACCAGCTCGCGCTCGGGGCCGGGCTGAGGTAGCGGAGCCCGGTCGCGTCGGGCCGGCGCGAGCGCCTCGACCGTGGTCCGCGCGCGCTGGAGCGCGCTGTTGACCGACACCTCGGTCGTGTCGAGCATGCTCGCGACCTCGCTTGCCCGGTAGCCGAGCACGTCGCGCAGGACCAGCACGGCCCGCTGGCGCGGGGCCAGGCGCTGGAGAGCGGTGACGAACGCGAGCCCGATCGACTCGCGCGTCTCGAGCCGCGCCTCGGGTCCCGGGGCGGAGTCGGGCACCCCCTCGAGGAGGATGTCGGGATAGGGCTCGAGCCACAGGGTCTCGCCCATGCGGGTGGGCGGCGGGGGCTCGAAGGGCAGCGGCCGAGCCTCCTGGGGCCGGCGCGAGGAGTCGCGCAGGACGTTCAGGCAGCGGTTGGTGGCGATCCGGTAGAGCCACGCCCGCAACGACGCGCGCTCTTCGAAGCCGTCAAGCCCGCGCCACGCGGCCAACAGAGTCTCCTGGAGGGCGTCCTCGGCGTCCTGCAGCGAGCCGAGCATGCGGTAGCAATGGACCTGGAGCTCCCGCCGGTAGGGCTCGGTGAGCGCGCGGAACGCGTGCTCGTCGCCGGCGCGGGCCTGAGTCAGGGTGCTCTCGGTCATCTTCGGATCGTGTCATGGCCCATCGCTGACAGGACACCGGACGATCCGGAAATTCATCGGCGAGTTTTTGCCGGGGGTCGTGTCTCAACGAGCGATGACTCAGACCGAGGAGGAAAACCGTGCGTAGACGACCTGCCTGGACCCTCGCCGTGGCCTCGATCGCCTCCCTGATGGTGGCGCTCGACGCGCTCGTGGTGACCACTGCATTACCGACGATCCGAGTGGACCTCGGCGCATCGATCGAGCAACTCGAGTGGACGCTGAACGCGTACACGCTCAGCCTTGCCGTCTTGCTGATGACCGGAGCGGCGCTCGGCGAGCGCTTCGGTCGCCGGCGGATGTTCGCCGCCGGCCTGGCCGTGTTCTCCGCGGCGTCGGCGGCGTGCGCGCTCGCGCCGACGGTTGGCTGGCTGATCGCGGCCCGCGCCGTTCAAGGCGCCGGCGCCGCGCTGGTCATGCCGCTTGGCCTGACGCTGCTGAGCGCGGCGTACGGGCCCGAGAAGCGGGCGCGCGCGCTCGGCATCTTCAGCGGGGTCACCGGGTTGGCCGTCCTGGGCGGGCCGGTAGTCGGCGGCGCGATCACGCAGGGGATCGCCTGGCAATGGATCTTCTGGATCAACGTCCCGATCGGCCTGCTGACGATCCCGGTCCTGCTGCGCCGGGTAGACGAAAGTCACGGCCCGCGTACCGCCGCGGATCTCGGCGGCCTGGCGCTGGTCACCGCCGCCGCCGTCGGGGTCGTGTGGGGACTCGTGCGGGGCAACTCGGCCGGTTGGGGCAGTGTCGAAGTGCTCGGCGCGCTGGGGGCGGGGGCTTTGCTCGCGGTGGCGTTCGTGCTCTGGGAGAGGCGGACGGCTGAGCCAATGCTGCCGATGCGGCTCTTCGCCTCACGGCCGTTCTCGTCCGGCAACGCGGCGATCTTCTTCCTGTCTGCGTCGCTGTTTGGGGCGGTGTTCTTCATGGCCCAGTTCCTCCAGACCGCCCAGCACGACGGCCCGCTCGACGCCGGCATCCGGCTGCTGCCCTGGACCGGAACGCTGTTCATCGTCGCGCCGCTCACCGGGGCTCGGATCTCGCGAGTCGGCGAGCGGCCGTTCGCGGTCGCCGGGCTGCTGCTCCAGGCGGCCGGGATGGGATGGATCGCGCTGATCGCCGGCCCGGACGTCGCCTACTGGCGCCTGGTGACCCCGCTGATAATGGCCGGGTGCGGCGTCTCGATGGCGATGCCGGCGATCCAGAACGCGGTCATGGGCTCGGTGGCGCCGGCAAGCCTCGGCAAGGCATCGGGGACGTACAACATGGTGCGTCAGCTAGGTGGCGCGTTGGGCATCGCCATCCTGGTGGCCGTGTTCACCGGCTCCGGCAGCTACGGCACGCCGCACGCGTTCAGCCACGGCTTCACCGCGGCGATCGGGGCGGCTGCGGTGCTGTCCCTGCTTGGGGCGGTGGCAAGCGTGGGTCTGCCGGCCCCCGCACGCCGGCCGGCGACGGTCGCGGCGAGCCGCCCCTCGGGTGCGGCCGCCTCAATCGACTAGCTTCAATGGCGCCGGCGGCACGAGCCTCGCGCGCGAGGTTGATGGCCGGTACGGGGGTGGCGTGTGGCCACCCCCGTCCGGCTCTGCCCCCTTGGCCCTGGCATTGCCCCACCAGGCTTTTGGGCTCGTGTGCGAACCGGTGCTCAGGTCATCGTTCGAGGTCCTCTGGATCGGTGTGGAGCCCACGCAGAGCGGCGTGTGCGAATTCGGCTACCTCCGGCGGGCCGAGCTGCTTGGCTCGCTCGAAGGCTCGGCGCGCGTCCTCGTGGTCGCCGTCCTGCTCGAGCAGCCGGCCGAGCTCGAGCGCGCCCGCAGGCTCCCCGCGCTGGTCGGCTCGCTGAAAGGCGGCCTTGGCGCGCTCGAGGTCCCCTTCCTGCTCGAACAGCTGGCCGAGGTTGTACGCGCCGACTGCCTCGCCCAGCTGGTCGGCTCGCTCGTAGGCGGCCCTGCCGCCGGCGAAGTCACCGCGCTTCTCGAGCAGTACGCCGAGGTTCGACGCGGCTCCCGAGTGACCCCGCTCGTCGGCTCGCCGGAAGGCGTCCTCGGCCCCGGGGAGATCACCTCCACGCAACAGGAGCAGCCCGAGGTTGAACGCGGCCGCCGGATGGCCGCGCGCATCGCCGGCGCGGTACGCCTCTTCAGCGTTCACCCGGTCGCCTTGGCGCTCGAGCAACTCCCCGAGCTCGAGTGCGGCCTCCGGATGTCCGCGTGCGTCAGCTCGGATGAGCGCATCCGTGGCGCCGGGCAGATCACCCTCGTCGGCTAGGAGCCGGCCTAGCTCAAACGCAGCACCGGGATGGCCGAGCCGGTCCGCGCGACGGAGCGCATCAACAGCTGGAGCCGGCCTGCCGGCTTGAGCGAGCGCCTGCGCGAGCCGGAAAACACCGTCGCCTGCCCCTGGCTCCTCGGGTAGGTTTGCTCTCAGCGGGACGTGAGCCCGTCCGTTAGCCGCCTGCGAGACCGGCTCGGAGACCGGCCCGCTGTGGTCATCGGAAACCGTCGGCGCGCCCGCCAGATGACCGTCGTGGCGGCGGCGGCCGTGCCACAACCGGCTCGCCAGGATTGCCAGCATTGCCAGGATCAAGCAGGCGAGCACGATCAGCCACCAAGCCGGCGAGGAACCGCCCGGATGCCTCGCGCGAGGCCCGGTCTTGTGCGTCACCGTGCCTCGCTGTCGAGTTGTTAGCGGTGCCGGCCCGCGGTGCACGCCACTGCGTCGGATCTGCCGGGGGTGAGCCGCGCGCCGCGCAGCAGCTAGGAACTGACCGGATGTCTGCGGGCCGCCGACGCCGTCGACCGGGAGGTGGCCGGCGGCTTGGAATCGCCGTACAGCTCTCTCGGTCAGCGGGCCGTACCGGCCGTCGATTGGCCCCGGTGAGAAACCTGCCGCGGCCAGGTGACGCTGCAACGCCCGGACCGGACCCGATCCTCCGGGCACGTATCCATCGCCAGGCCGGAGGATCTCCGTCGCCGAAGCGAGAGCTGCCCTGGTCAGCGGACCGTCGATCCCGTCAGCGGTCAAGTCGTGCGTGGCCTGGAAGCGGCGCACGGCTCGCTCGGTCAGCGGACCGTAGCGTCCGTCGATCGCTCCCGGCGCAAAGCCGAGGCCGGTCAGGCGACGCTGCAGGGCCCGAACCGCACCGGAGCCATGAAGACCGGCGTAACCGGTACCGACCGCGAGCAGCTCGGGGCGCGTTGCCCCATGGCCGCCGGGATGCGATCGGTCTGATTTGTGTTTGTTCTGGGTGACAGCAATCTGCGATGCGCGATGCGCAGCCCGCGTTGCCGGAACCCTGCCACTCCGGTTGACGGACTTTCCCGACGCGACGGCCGGAGCGAAAGCCAGCATCAACACCATTGCTGTCGCTACCCAGGCCGGGTTCGCGAGCGAACGAGCGGTGAGAACCAGCCGCTGAACTGCGAGGTGATCCCGCACCACCTCGCGGCCAGCGACACGCCGGGCGCCTACCACTGCTGCGCCGACGAGCTCACAGCCCTTCGCCCACGCCCGTAGTGAGCGTGACACGAGTCTGTTCTCCTTCTACGTTGCTAGACGGTGCACCCGGGCGTATCGCGCCCGCGTGCGGGACCTAGAAAGACCGAAGTCGGTCTCAGCCAGGCCGCTCTAGCAAGGCAATGAACGGCTGCGGCGCAGCCGAGTCCGCATAGCTACGCAGCGTGGAGACCACGCGCGCGCGGAGAAGGCCGGCCAGCACGAGCAGTGCCGCCAGCCCGAAAAAGAACACACCACCAACGCCACCCACGCTACCCCCAGCCGTCGACGCGGCCGGGACCGGGACCGGAATCGGCGCGTCCACCGGATGGCGTGGCGAGCCGACCGGCGCGAGGCGGTGACGCGGCGCCCGGCCGATCGTCGCCGCGGACAGAGCGTGAGGTGAAGTCGCTTCGCGCGAGGCGGCGGCTAGACCGGTCGATCGCCGCGTCTGCACGACGGCGCGCGGAGCCTGCGGCCCGACGCTGGGCGCCTGCGAGATCGACCGGGGGGCCGCCGGCCATTTGCTCAGCGGCACAACCTGCATCGGCGATGCCGCCACACCGGTCGTGAGACCCGTTCGCACCGGAGCGCTCGAGGACGTTGCAACCGGCGCTCCCGGAGCGGGTGGGGCCGGAGTCGCGGCTTGAGGGGTTGCGGCTGTGTGGCGTCCCGGCGTCGCTGTGGTTGTCGATTGAGTCCGCGGCGCCGAGGTGGCTCGAGGTGCGCTCGCCGTCGTCGCCGGCGCCGGGGGCGCCGGCATCGCGATCCGGGGAACCTGTGCCACGGCCGGGATCACCGACTTGAGCGTGGTCGTGACCAACTTGGTCGCCGGACTCGGGACCAGCTGGATGACCGGCCTGGCCGCGTGCG
The DNA here is from genome assembly GCA_963834675.1 of uncultured Solirubrobacterales bacterium. Taxonomy (GTDB): domain Bacteria; phylum Actinomycetota; class Thermoleophilia; order Solirubrobacterales; family Solirubrobacteraceae; genus Palsa-465. Next base: position 92,394 of record CAWICS010000001.1, on the reverse strand, counting down.
CCACGACGCTCGTCACGGGGGAGGTCGCGTGCGCCACGACCGAGGTCGTCGTTGCGACGGCTGGTGCCACGTCCGCGACGGTCGTGACCGCTTTCGATGCGGCGTTCGAAACGGCTCCGGTGACCGCGGTCGGGGCGGCCGTGACGGTTTTGAGGACGGTGGCGACGGGAGCGCTCTCGGTGGCCGCCTTGATGTTGGTGGCGGTCTTGACGGTGGTGGCGACGGGGGCGGCAGGGGTGGCGGCCTTGACCGTGTTGGTGACGGTCTTCACCGCGTTGGCGACCGGAGTGGCAGGCGGCGAAGCAGGCGCCGGCGAAGCCGTTACGGCCTTCGGGGCCGCGGCGACCGACGGACTGGGCGTCACGACTGGAGTGGTTGCCGAGGTGACGGTGGACGCCGCCGAGGGGAGCGATGCGACCGGACTTGGTGCTGCGGCAATGGCTCGATTCGGAACCGCCGCGACGATCACCAGCAGCAAGGTTGCTGTGGCAAGGATCCGGAATCGCTTACGAAGCTCTCTCACCTCGTAGAAATACTTCCCAGAAGTCCGAAAATCTAGCCAAACATACCTCCGATTTTCGTCCTCTCGAACTTGCGTCCGAGTCGCGCTGCGCATGCTCGCCCTCGCGGCAGCGCTCGGCCACAATCGACAAGTCGGTAAGGCAGACCGCCACTTGACCACCTACGGCCGGTAATTGCGAGTCAACATCTAGCGGCTCACTCGCAGGTTGGGTCCGGCGCGAACGTCGCCTGGGCCACAACAACCGGAACCGGCCCCCCCGATGGGATGAGCTGGATGTGGTTGACCTCGGTGTTGCCCGGATCGTCGGTGGGATCGAACGGCCGGTAGAGACCAAACCGAGCCAGCTCGGCCTCGCTGATCTGCGCCGCGCTCGAGCGCAGCAGGCTGTTCACGCCGATGTCCTCGGCCTCGCCCTTGGTGTGCGGGTCGTCGGCGAAGCCGCCGACCGACACGCTGTGGGCAGGGGTGCGGTAGCCGCTGATCCCGTAGATCGTCACGTGGAGTGCCTGGGCAAGCGCGTTCAGGCGGGCGGTGAGCTCCGGGAGCTGGCCGACGTTCTGGACCGTCCCGGGATCGGCCGCGAAACCCGGACCGGCGTTGGCCACCACTGGCCGGGCCTCCGCGCTGGTCGTCGCGCCGCCGCACAGGTTCAACTCGACGAGCTCGTGTCTGACCTGGGCGAGCGGCGGGGCGTGCGCGGTGGTGTCGCCGATCGGTGGAGCCCCGGAATCGGGGGACACCACCGCCTGGGCCCCGGCCGACGGGTTGACCGCCTGGGGATGCGCTTGGGCGACCGCGCTCGCCGCGGTGCTCGCGCCGGTCCTCGCACCCGTGCTCGAGGGACTAAGTGGGGCGGTCCGACCCGACCCGCAGCCGGCCAGGGCGAGCGCCGCCAGCGCCCCCGCGCCGGCGAACGTCAGGCCGCGGGGGATCAGCCGCATGAGGGCGCTGCCGGGCGGCCTCAGGCGGAGGTGAACCCGTTGCTCAGCTGGCGCCGGCGCACCGAGATGTCAGCCGGCCGCTCGGGGGCGCGCTCGGCGAACCGGGCGGGCTGGCGGCCGTGGCGGCGCGGCCGCCAGACTCGCAGGTACTGCGCTCCTACGTAGGAACCGACAACGATGACCAGCGCCAGGAACTGCGCCGCGAACGTCTCCCAGTTGTTGAACAGGCTGAGCCACGTCCCCATCCAGCCCGGGATCGTGAGGCCGTGGATCTCGCTGGTGCCGATCCAGCCGGCCAGCTGCATCTCGTTGACCTCCTCGCCGACCTGGACCAGGAGTACGAACAGGAGCATCACGCCGGTGATGATCAGCAGCCGCCGGTAGGGCAGACGCTGGTGCAGGGCGAAGGTCAGCACCCCGACCGCGGCGGTGAACAGCAAGCCGATGACCACGCCCTCGAGCACGACGCTGGCCCCGTAGAGCTCGCGCAGGTTCTGCAGGAAGACTACGACCTCGAAGCACTCCCGGTACACCGAGGTGAAGCCGAGCAGCGCCAGTCCGAGCAGCATCCGCCGTTGAGTGGTTTCGGCGTCCCCGCCGAGCAGCCCACGGCGGCGCTTGTGGTGGTGGGAGATCCACCCGGTCCAGTAGACCTTGTGGAAGAACCAGTTCATGACGATCAGGAGCACGATCAGCGCAGGGATGCCGGTCGCCGCCTGGATCGAGAGCTCCGATCCGTGGAACCGGCCGATCAGCCAGACCACGCCGAACCAAGTCGCCACTCCGGCGCCCAGCGCGAGCCCGCTGCCGGCGGCCACGGGGCGGCGGTAGATCCGGTTGGCACCCAAGAAGCTGGCCGTGATCGCGGCGAGAACGAGGATCGTCTCGAGCCCCTCCCGGAACACGAGGATCGCGCTGTCGATCACCACGGTGGTGTTGCCCAGCCGGTGCCCGCCGGCCGTGCCGGTCGGATCCGGGGTCCCTCCCTGGGCATGCCAGCTGACCACGACCAGCCCCACGGCCACGGCCAGGGCCACCGCGGTCCATGCGTAGAAGCTCGCTCCCTCGCCGACACGGCGGGTCGCTGAAGAGGTTTTCGAGGCTTGATTCATCGATCGCTGCTCGGGCGGAACACCCTAGCAGCGTTAGGGTTCCCTAATTAGGGTGCCCTAATCAGGTGGCGACGGTCTCGGCCCCGAGTTGCTCGGAGATCGCCACGTCGATCGAGTAGTCGATCGGGACGACGATCAACGATGGTACGTCTTTGGCCAGGGCTTCGCTGAGCAGCCGCGGGAAGTCCTCTGCGCTCTGGCACCGCCACGCCGGGATCCCAAAGGACTCGGCCAGCTTGACGAAGTCCGGATTGCCGAAGTCCACCCCGAAGTGGCGACCGAACTTCTTGTCCTGCTTCCACACGATCGAGCCGAACTGGGCGTTCTCCCAGATCACGTTCACGACGGCGGTCTTCAGTCGCGCGGCGGTCTCGAGCTCCTGGCAATTCATCAGGAAGCCGCCGTCGCCGCTGACCGCCACGACCTTGCGGTCGGGATGCACGAGCTTCGCGCCGATCGCGGTGGGCAGCGCGAACCCCATCCCGGCCAGCCCGTTGGCGATCAGGACGGTCCCCGGCTCGTGGGCAGGGAACATTCGCCCGATCCACAGCTTGTGCAGCCCCACGTCCGAGACCAGGATGTCGTGGCGGCCGAGCGCCTGGCGGAGATCCCACAGGGCCCGGGGTGGGCGGACGGGGAAGTGGTTGTCGTCGCGGGCGTCGCGGAGCGCTCCCATCACGACTTCGTGCAGCCGGCTAGTGCCGGCGGTGGTCTGGCTGCGCGTGCAGGCGGCGGCCAGCCGGGCCAGCACGTGGGCGATGTCCCCGATCAGCTCGACTTCCGGGGTGTAGTACTGATCGACTTCGGCGGCCACGCTGTCGATCACCACGACCTGCTTGTCGCGGTTGGGGTTCCAATTCTTGGGCGAGTGCTCGACCAGGTCGTAGCCGACCGCGATCACGAGATCGGCGTCCTCGAAGCCGGCCATCTCGTAGTCGCGGGCCTGGAGGCCGACCGTGCCCAGCGCCTTGGCGTCCTCGTAGTCGATCAGGCCCTTGGCCATGAACGACTCGGCCACCGGGATGCCGGTGTTGTGCACGAACGAGCGCAGGGCCCGGCTGGCGTGGCCCCGGATCGCGCCGTTTCCCGCGAGGACCAGGGGATTTTCGGCCGCGTCGATCAGATCCGCCGCTCGCTGGAGCTCCCGGCTCCCCGGCTCGGGCTGGACCGGCGCGTGGCGGCGCAGCGGCGAGGCGTCGAGCGGTCGGGCCATCACATCCTCGGGAAGCTCCAGATGGGTCGGCCCGGGCTTCTCGGACTCGGCCACCGCGAACGCCTTGCGGACCACCTCGGGGACGATCTCCGGAGACGACACGCGAGCGTTCCACTTAACAATCGGGCGCAGGATGCCGATCAGATCTATGTACTGGTGTGATTCCTTGTGCATGCGCTCGATGTCGGACTGACCGGTCAGTGCGACAAGAGGAGCGCGATCCAGGAAGGCGTCGGCCACGGCAGTGACCAGGTTCGTCGCCCCTGGGCCAAGGGTCCCCAGGCATACGCCGGCCCGGCCGGTTAGCCGGCCGTAGGCATCGGCCATATACGCCCCGCCCTGCTCGTGGCGGACGGGGACGAATTGGATCGATGAGTCGGCCAGCGACTCGTTGAGGTCGAGGGTCTCCTCGCCCGGAATCCCGAAGACGTACCGAACCCCTTCCGCCTCCAAGCACTCGACGAAAACTTCTGAAGCCTTGCGTTCGCCCATCTCGCCACCGTATCTAACCGAATCCACACAGCGCCCCGCCGCAACCCGGCGCGCTCGCGCGTGTCTCGTCCTGGGCATGCGCGCAGCGGCAGCGGGGCTCTCGATTCTGGCTGCGCTGGTCCTGGCTGGGCCGGCGTCGGCCGCCAGCACCCTGTACATCCGCGGTGGCGGCAACGGCCACGGGATCGGGATGAGCCAGTACGGCACCTACGGCTATGCCCTGCACGGCTGGACCTACACGCAGATCCTGGCCCACTACTACACCGGCACCCAGCTCGGCACGACCAGCCCCAACCAGACCGTCCGGGTGCTGCTGGGCGGCGGCTCGGCGGCGTTCGCCGGGGCCACCCGCGCCGGCGGCAAGCAGCTCGACCCGAGCCTCACCTACGACGTCGTCCCGCTGGCCAACGGACAGCTCGCGCTGGTCAACCAGACCACCCACAAGCAAGTCGGCAAGTTCAGCGCGCCGCTGACCGCCACCGGGCCGGCGCCGCTCAGCCTGGCCGGTCTGGGTTCCTACCGCGGCTCGCTCGAGTTCCGGCCCACCGGCTCGGGTGGCGTCTACACGGTCAACGTGGTCGGGCTCGACGACTACGTCCGCGGTGTGATCGCCGCCGAGATGCCCTCGACCTGGGGCCCCCAGGCGCTCGACACCCAGGCGGTGGCGGCGCGCACCTACGCGATCACCACCGACGTCTCGGGTGGCTTCTTCAACTTGTATCCCGACACCCGCTCGCAGATGTACCGGGGCCTGTCGGCCGAGACGCCCGCCACCGATGCCGCGGTCGCCGCCACCTCCGGTCAGATCGTGACCTACAACGGCGCCCCGGTCGTCACCTACTTCTCCTCGAGCTCCGGCGGCCACACCGAGAACATCGAGGACGCCTGGCCGGGCGCGAGCGCCTCCCCCTGGCTGCGCGGCGTGGACGATCCGTACGACGGCGCCGGCGCGGACCCATATCACCGGTGGACCCGCCAGCTCAGCGTGACGGCGGCCGCCAAACAGCTCGGCCGTCTGGTCAAGGGCAAGCTGGTGGGGATCCGTGTCACCCAGCACGGCGTCTCGCCCCGGATCATGTCGGCCCAGGTGATCGGGACCCAGGGCTCCACCACGGTCACCGGGGCCCAGCTCCAGGGCGCATTCGGCCTGCTCAGCACTTGGGCCAGCTTCACCACGATCTCGGGCAGCGCTGGTCAGGCGCCGGTCACCGGTGCGGTGCACGGAGCCAGCGACCTGGCCGTGATCACGCAGCTCAAGCGCGCGTTCGCGCTCATCGGCGAGCACACCCAGGTCCTGCACGGCCGCGTGGTGCCGGCTGGTCCGGGCGACTCGGTCACGTTCGAGATGCGCACGGGCAAGCGCTGGCACAGGGTCGGGAGTGCGCGGCTCGGCAAGGGGGGCAGCTACGCCGTCGGTGTGGGTCAGCCCGGCGTCTACCGCACGGTTTACCGCGGCCTCGACGGGCCGTCGGTCGTCGTTCCGTAGCCCGCGGGCATAGCGACGGGAGAGGCACTAGTCTCCGGGCGCGGATGCCCGGTCCGCTGCTCGCCGTCGACGCGCCGTTCGTGCTCTACCGCTCTTTCTACGCGCTGCCCGACTCGATCCACGGGTCGGTGGGCCGGCCGGTCAACGCCCTGCTCGGCGCCACCAACTTGCTGCTTCGCATCGCCGCCGACCGCGGCCCGCGGGTGATCGTGATGTGCTTCGGGGCCGAGGCGGCGGCTTACCGGACCGAGCTGTTCCCGGCCTACCACGCCGACCGGCCCCCCGTGCCCGATGCGCTGGCCTGGCAGTTCGAGCGCGCCTCTGAGCTGTTCAGCGCGTTCGGCTGGGCGATCGAGTCCTCGCCCGCGCTCGAGGCCGACGACCTGCTCGGATCGCTGGCCGGGGTCGAGGCCGATGCGGGCGGGCAGGCGCTGATCGTGACCGGCGACCGCGACATGTTCCAGTGCGTGGGCGAGCGGGTGTCGATGCTGCTCCTGAAATCGGGGATCAGCGGCTTCGAGGAGATGGACCCCGACGCCGTGCACCGGCGCTACGGCGTCGGGCCGGAGCTCGTGCCCGACTTCATCGCGCTGCGCGGCGACCCGTCCGACGGGTTGCCCGGGGCGCCGGGAATCGGTCCCAAGACCGCGGCCACCCTGCTCGGCAAGTACGGCTCGCTGGAGGGCGCGATCGCGGGTGCCGATGAGGAGCGCCCGAAGGTCGCGGCGACTTTGAAGGAATCCGCGGACGACCTGCGGGCCTACCGGGACATCGCCACGCTGCGGACGGCTCCCGTGAAGCGCCCAGCCGATCGCGAGACCGACCTGGCCGGTGGCGCCAAGGCGGCGCGCGAGCTCGGGCTGAACCGGCTCGCCGAGCGGCTCGAGAACGCCCGCAGCGTGGCCGACCTGTAAGCGACCGCGATCGGCTCGCTGCGCGGGGGTTTGGAGCCCCAGCCAAGTTGGGGATATCCCCGATGTGCTGGAAGGCACCGCCGCATACGGTCACCGGGCTCGAAACGAACGGGGGACCGGGATGCGAATCAGTACTCGCAGATGGTGGCTGACCGCGCTGTTGATCAGCGCAGGAATGACAGTGATGACGTCGCTGGCGGTGGCGTCGCGGCACTCGTGGCGGCGACGTCCGGCGGAGCGTATGCGGTCGCCGTGGCGGCGTCTTCGCCGGCGATCAGCGCGTGTGTGCGCCACCGAAGCGGCGTTCTCTACGTCGGCCGCCGGTGCGCCCGTGGCGACACCCGGCTGAGCTGGAATGCCGTCGGGCCGCCGGGTGTCCCGGGTCAGTCCGGCGCCGCTGGTCCTCCGGGTTCGCCGGACCACCCGGCCCCTCGGGGTCGGACGGCGCGCCGGAGTCGTCCGGAGTGGTGGACGCGACGAACGTGATCAACCAGGTCCCCGGCCCCCTCCCGCTGTTCGCGACCTTCGTCAAGCATCGGGCCGACACCATCCTCGTCGCCACGTTCTCCGTGTCCGGGTATTCGAGTGTGGCGTTCCCCGCCCCGTCGGTCATCGAGCTCGACATCGACGACGCCGCGGTCGGATCGAGCCAGCTGTTCATCAACAACCCGGACGAGCATCTCGCTCACCCGACCCAGCAGGTCGTGGTCAAGGGCATCAGCGCCGGCGCCCACAGGGTCTCCCTGATCGGGGTCGCCAACGACGATTCGAACGACCGCTTCTCGGTGACCATCGAGGAGGTTTTGCCGGCTCGATAGACGCTACCGTGCGCGCGTGGCCGACGAGATCCGGGTCGAAGAGGTGACCGAACCGTTCGACGGCCTGGTGCCGGCGGTCGGCGCGCTGGTCCGGCAACTCTCGCGCTCATCGCCGGCGCCGTCGGCAGCGGAGGTGGAGGAGATAGTGCGCTCCCCGGCGTGTCATCTTCTGCTGGCCCGGGACGCCGGCGGCGCGATCGTGGGCATGCTGACGCTGGCGGTATTCCGCATCCCCACCGGGCTGCGGGCATGGATCGAGGACGTGGTGGTCGACGGGGCGGCCCGGGGCCAGGGCGTCGGGGCGGAGCTCACCCACGCGGCGATCCGGGTGGCCAACCAGCGCGGCGCGCGCACGGTCGACCTGACATCGCGGCCTTCGCGCGAGGCGGCCAACCGGCTCTACCAGCGGCTCGGGTTCGTCCAGCGCGAAACGAACGTGTACCGATTCGAGGGGCCCTAGGGTCGAGTGTCAGCGTAGGGACCCAGGGGCGGCAGAGCCTCGATCAAGTATCAGGGGTGCCGACCGACCAGCGTCTGCTAGCTCGTCCGCTCACGGGGTGAAGCGAACGGTGATCACGTCGCCGTCCGCCACCACGTAGTCGCGGCCCTCGAGGCGCAAAGTGCCGCGCTCGCGTCCGCCGGCATAACCCCCGGCGTCAACCAGTGCCTCCCAGCCGATCACCTCGGCGCGGACGAACCCGCGCTGGATGTCGGAGTGGATCAGCCCGGCCGCGTGCCAGACCGACCGCCCGCGGCGCAGGTGCCAGGACTGGGCCGGCTTGTCCTCGCCGGCGGTGAAGAACGCGATCAGCTCGAGCAGTGAGAACGCGCCGCGGACCACGCGCTCGAGGCCGGATTGGGTGAGGCCGAGGTCAGCGCGCATCGCGGCGGCATCCTCGGGGTCGAGCTCGGCCAGCTCGGCCTCGAGCCGGGCCGAGACGGCCACCGCCTCGGCCTCGTGCGAGCGGGCATGCTCGAGGATGACCGGCGGGACCTCGTCCGAGCCCTCCTCAACGTTGGCCACGAACAGCACCGGCTTGGCGGTGAGCGGTGAGAGCAGCTGGACGGCGTCGGTGGCGTCGGGCGGCGGCGGCACGGTGCGGGCCGCGCGGCCCGACTGGAGCGCCTCGATCACCTCACGGAGCCAGCCCGCCTCGGCCACGGCGTGCCGGTCCCCGCTCTTGGCCGTCTTCGAGACGCGCTCGAGGCGGCGCTCGGCCTGCTCGAGATCGGCGTAGATCAGCTCGGTCTCGATCGTCTCGACATCGGCCAGTGGGTCGACCCGGCCCTCCGGATGGACCACGTTCGGATCGTCGTGGACGCGGACCACGTGGACGATCGCGTCGGTCTCGCGGATGTTGGCCAGGAACCGGTTGCCGAGTCCCTCGCCGCGATGCGCGCCGGCGACCAAGCCGGCGATGTCATGGAAGGCGATCGTGTCGGGGACCACGCGTGAGGACTTGACCGTCTGGGCGACCGCATCGAGGCGCTCGTCGGTGACCGGGACGATCGCCACGTTCGGCTCGATCGTCGTGAACGGGTAGTTGGCCGCCTCGGCGGCCACGCCGGTCAGCGCGCTGAACAGCGAGGACTTGCCGGCGTTGGGCATGCCGACGATCCCGACCTTCACGACAGGACCTCCGCCACCGCCGTCCCGAGCAGCGCGCCGGCGATCACGTCGCTCGGATAGTGGACGCCGAGATACGGCCGGGAGATGGCCAGCGCCGCCGCCGCCGCGTACAGGGCCCACGCCGGGGCCACGGTCGCGTAGGCGCGGGCGCCCGCGAACGAGGTGGTGGCGTGGGCGCTCGGGAACGACAGCTGGGTGACCGTCCGCGTGACCGGCGGTAGGCCGTCGAGCTCAGGACGGCGCCGGCGGACGATGAACTTGATCGCCTGGTTGACGGCGTAGGAGACCGCGACGATGCCCACCCCGCGTAGCCAGGCACGGCGCCGACCGTCCTCGCCCGATAGGGCCGCGCCGGCCAGCCCGAGCACCAGCCAGCCCGCGGCGTGCTCACCGGCGCGCGAATAGGCGGCCACCGCGCGCTCCACGCCGGGCTCGTGGCCGCGCGTGCGCGCGAAGACCAGCCCCGCCCTGTCCATGTCCATGAGACTCACGCCGCAGGACTGTACGTATCCCAGCGAATCGGGAGCCCGTGGTCGTCGCACACGGCGAGCCTCTGAGCCGGGGCGCCGGCCGGATCGTGGACGGTCAGCTCCATCTGCGCGGTCCGGTCGAGCGCGGGCTCCATGCTCAGCCGCACCGTGTTTGGCCGCCCGCGGAGGGCGCTCTCGATCGCCGCCCACTCCCTGGGCTCCACGTACTGGCGCACGACCGAGTGCCAGACCACGACGAGCTCCCCATCCTGCGCGGCAGCGAGCACCTCGGGAAGCCAACCCGAGCCGCGTCGCGCCGCCACCGGGACGGGATCGCGTGCCGCCACCGAAAGCGCGGCGCGCATTCGCTCAATGCGGTGCAGCTCGTCGGGCCAGATGTAGGAGAGCAGGGTGAGCTGATCGCCGGGGAGGCTAGGGTCGAGCGGCGCGGGATCGCACCCGGCCCGCGCGGCGATGCGGAGCTCGGCCCCGACGGCGGCGAGGTCGGCCGTGGGCGGCGGGACCCAGGGATCGACGAACCGCAGCGGCGAGGAGGGATCACCGAGCTCGAGATCTCCCACCACGTAGGCGTAGCGGTCGGCGAGAAGGTTCAGGCCGGCGCTCGCACCCACCTCGAGCAGGCGAATCGGCCGGCCGTGGCGCTCGGTCAACCACAGCAGACCGGCGAACAGCACGGCCGAGCGCCCCGGCTCGTTGGTCTGGACGGTGCGGCGCAGGCGCTCCTTCACCTGGTCGAAGTGCTCGGGGACCGTGGCCAGGACGACCGGCCACACCTCGGCGGGAGACCGGTCGCCGCCTGCGCTCGGGTAGAAGGCCGCCAGCTCGGGGGCCTGTCCGGACAGGACCAAGTAGTGCAGCGCGGCCATGAGCCGCAGCTGCGGCACGGCTCCGGGCGGCGCGTCGATGCCCTCGAACAGCCGCGCCACCTCGCCGCCGTCCTCGATGTCGTCGGCGGCCGCGCGCATCAGCTCGATGTAGAGGGGCGAGCGACCGGAGCGCACGAGCATGTCGGCGTGCCTGCGGAAGCGCACGGGCAGTGGTGCCTCGCCCGTCCGGGCGTCGCCACCGCCACCGTAAGGAAGCTGTCCGGAATCGCTCACCGGGGTTAGTGTCCCGGACGTGGCTCCTCGGATCACCGTCGTCGGATCGGCCAACGTCGATCACGTCGCGCGCTGCGAGCGTCTGCCCCGCCCCGGGGAGACGCTCACCGACGCGACGTTCGAGCGCGTGCCCGGCGGCAAGGGGGCCAACCAGGCGCTGGCCGCGGCGCGGCTCGGGGCGCGATGTCAGGTTCGTCGGCCGAGTCGGCCGGGACGACCTGGCGCTGCAGTCGCTGATCGAGGCCGACGTGGACATCAGCGGCGTGGTGCGCGACGACGGCGAGACCGGGGTGGCGCTGATCCTCGTCGACGGCGAGGGCGAGAACGTGATCGTGGTGGCGCCTGGGGCCAACCGTCGCCTGCGCCCAGAGGACGTGGAGGTCGGGGACGCAGACGCCGTGATCTCCCAGCTCGAGATTCCGCACGAGGCGGTCGCCGCCGCCCGCGCCCAGGCCTCGTTCTTCTGCCTGAACGCCGCGCCGGCGCGGGGCGATCTTCGGCTCGACCCCGAGCCGGACCTGGTCGTGGTCAATCGGTACGAGTACGAGCGGATCGAGCCCGGAGGCGCGCTGGTCGCGCTCACCCTGGGCGCCGAGGGCGCCGTATTGCTCGAGAACGGGCGCGAGATCGCCCGGGCCTCGCCGCCACCGGTGACCGCGGTCGACGGGACGGCGGCCGGGGACTCGTTCTGCGCGGCGCTTGTCGTGTCGCTGCTCGAGGGCCGGGAGCGGGATGCGGCGCTGGCGCGGGCGTGCGCGGCCGGCGCCGCTGCCGCTTCGCGTCCCGGCGCGCAGCCCTCGCTGCCGACCGCCGACGAGGTCGACGCCCTGCTCAGGGGTTGACCGTGTTGTCGGGATCCGGCCGGCGATCCGGCCCGGCCGCGCTGTAGTCGCCGAACGGCAGGTCGCGCTGGATGGTCGCGGCACGGACGCCCTCGGCGCTCGCGGTCTCGACGAAGGCCAGGCCGGCGGGCGTGTTGCGCATGAGGCCGTCGAGGATCGGCCCCAGGGTCTGGGTCGCGCGCAGGCCCATGTTCTCGTAGGCCTGGTTGACGACCAGCTTCATCGCCGCGAGCTGGGAGGACGGGATCGCGGCGAGCTGCTCGGCCTGCTCGGCCACGGTCCGCTCGAGTTCCTCGAACGCGACGGCCGCGTTGATCAGCTCAACCTCGGCCGCCTCGCGGCCGGACAGCGGCTTGCCGGTCAGCGCGTGCTCCTTGGCCTTGGTCAGGCCGAGGCGGTACAGCCACATCCCCGACAGGTAGCAGCCCCAGATCCGCGAGTACGGCGTGCCGATCTGGGCGTCCTCGGAAGCGATGATCAGGTCGGCGCAGAGGGCCATGTCGCTGCCGCCGCCCACGCACCAGCCGTGGACCTGGGCGATGACCGGCTTGGGCGTGCGCCACATGCTCATGAACCGCTGGGTCGGACCGTAGGGAGAGGCCGCCAGCGCGAAGTCCTTGCCCGGGTCCCACCGGCCGTCGGTGGTCAGGCCCTCGTCCCAGTGATGAAAGCCGCCGGCGAAGTCGTAGCCGGCACAGAACGAGCGCCCGGCGCCGCGGAGCACGATCACCTTGACGCGCTGGTCGAAGGTCGCCGCGTGGATGGCGGACTCGAACTCCTCGGGCATGGGCGGCACGATCGTGTTGAGCCGGTCCGGCCGGTTGAGCGTGATCGTCGCGATCGGGCCGTCGGTGTCGTAGAGCAAGGTCTCGAACCTGGTCACGGTGCATACTCCTTGTCGTTGGCTAAGCGCTCGGTTTGCATCCTCATCGCGGGCATTCTCGCCGTGGGCTGCGGTGGCGCGGTGGCGCGAACGGCCACGCCGACCCGGGCGTTCGCCCACTGGACGTCCTACGCACGGGTCAGGACTCCGATCGACGTGGTCGGGCCGAGGCGCGACGGCGCGCTGGTCATGGCGGCCAACGGGCGCCTGTGGCTGCTCTCGCGCTCGGGTGCGCTGCGCGCGTTCGCCCCGACGTACCGCTCGAACCCCGGGCTCGAGGCGTACGTCGCGCTGGCCGGTGTCGGCCACCGCGGGTGCAGCTTCGGCACCGACACGGTTTACGCGATCAGCTTCGGCAAGCCCCGCGGGGTAGTAGCGGTCGACTCGCGTGGACGGGTGCGGCCCTTCGCCACGATCGCCGCGCCGGGACTGATCGATGGGATTGCCTTTGACGAGACCGGTCGCTTCGGCTACCGGCTCCTGGTCGCGGCCACCGCGGGCAAGCGCACGAGCGTGGACGCGGTCGACTGCCGCGGAGCCGTGCGCTCGATCACCCGAGGCGCACACCGGGTGGAGGGCGGCATCGCGGTGGCACCGGCCACGTTCGGCCGGTTTGCCGGCGATCTGATCGCCTCCGATGAGCTTGGCGGCGGCATCTACGCGATCACGCCGAGCGGGGGCAATCCGCTCGTGGCCGCGTCCGGGCTTCCGCACGGCGGCGATACCGGAGTCGAGAGCGAGGCATTCGTTCCGGCGCGCGGCGGGTTCTACGCGCTGCTCGCCGACCGCGGGACTCCGCACAATCGGCATCCGGGCGACAACGTGCTGCTGCGCGTGAGCTCAGCCGCGCTGTTCGCCGCGGGCACTCGCCGGGGCGATCTGCTCGACGCGACCGAAGGCGGGGCGAAGACGGTGGCGGTGCACTGCGCGGCGAGTGGGTGCACGGTCCGCCACGTCGCGGACGGGCCGGCGATCGCCCACCCCGAGGGGCACATCGCGATCGTGCGCTAGCTGCGGGTGCCGAACCCGACCCGGTGGTCCTCGTGATCCACGAGGACGTACAGCACCCGGCTCAGGTCGAGCGCCACCGTGCCGTCCTCGGCGGCCAGCTCGTGCCAGCCCATCGAGCCGAGGGCCTTGCGGAGCTTCGCGAGCTCGGCCGGCTGGACGCGGGCGCCGAGGGTCTGGCCGCCGTCGAAGCCGATGCTGATCTTCTGGGGTTTCTCGTCTGCCATGTTCAATGGGCCGGCTGGACTAGCTCGGTGAGCACGCCGCCGGTCGATGAGGGGTGGAGAAAGGCTACCTGGGAGCCGCGGATGCCGATGCGCGGGCGCTCGTCGATCAGCCGGACGCCGGCCGCGCTCAGGGCCTGGAGGGTCTCCTCGATCGAGGCCACGCGGTAGGCGACGTGGTGCAGCCCCGGTCCGCGGCGGGCCAGGAACTTGCCCACGGTGGTGTCCGGGTCGAGGGGCTGCAACAGTTCGATGTGCCCGTCGCCGACGTCGAGCAGGGCCGCGTCGACCCCCTGTTCGGCGACGGTCTCGCGGTGCACGAGGGGCATGCCGAGCGCGTCGCGATACAACGCGAGGGCGGCGTCGATCGATTCGACAGCCACGCCGACGTGGTCGATGGTGGAGAGCATCGGGCGCCGAGGTTAGCGGCGCGCGGGATTGATCGCGGTGGCCGCGGCCACCGACAGCTCGCCGATGCGGGACGGCGCGGCCCGGGGCACGTCGCCCATGATCCGGTCGATGTCGGCCCGCTCGAGAACCTCGTTGGCCAGCAGCGTGGAGGCGAGCTGGTCGAGCTGCTCGCGATGGGTGTCGACGATCTTCTGGGCCGCCCGGTAGGCCTCGTCGGCCAGCTCGCGGACCTCGGTGTCGCGCATCCGGCGGGTGGCCTCGGCGGCCCCCTCGTCGAGGGCGCGCAGGGAACCCGAGCTCGTGCCCATGGCGTACTCGTGGACCATGGCGCGGGCGATTTCGGCGACGCGCTTCAAATCATCAGACGCGCCGGTGGTGATCGAGCCGAACACGAGCTGCTCGGCCGCCCGGCCGCCCAGCAGCATGGTCATGAAGTCGATCAGCTCCTCCCGGGTCTTGAGGTAGCGGTCCTCCTCGGGCAGGTTCAGCGTGTAGCCGAGGGCGCGGCCGCGGGGGACGATCGAGATGCGGTGGACGCGGTCGACGCTGGGCAGCAGCTCGCCGCACAGGGCATGGCCGGCCTCGTGGTAGGCCACGACGCGTTTCTCGTGGTCGGTCATCGTCTTGCGCGACTGCACGCCGGCCACGACGCGCTCGAGGGCGGAATCGAAGTCCCGCATGTGGACGAGATCGACCCCGCGCCGCGCGGCGAAGATCGCCGCCTCGTTGCAGATGTTGGCCAGGTCGGCGCCGGTCAGGCCCGAGGTCTGGCGGGCCAGCAGCCCCAGATTGACGTCCGTGGCCAGCGGCTTGTTGCGGGAGTGCACGGCGAGGATCCGCTCGCGGCCGGTCACGTCGGGCGGCGAGACGAAGATCTGACGGTCGAAGCGGCCGGGGCGCAGGAGGGCCGGATCGAGCTTTTCGAGCAGGTTGGAGGCGGCGATCACCACGACCTCCTTGCGGGCGGTGAAGCCGTCCATCTCGACCAGCAGCTGGTTCAGGGTCTGATCGCGCTCGCCCGAGACGTCGAAGCCGCGATGACCGCCGACCGCGTCGAGCTCGTCGATGAAGACGATCGCCGGCGCTTGCTTGCGCGCGGCCTTGAACAGGTGGCGGATGCGGGCCGCGCCCACGCCGACGAACATCTCGACGAACGAGGCGGCCGACTGGGAGAAGAACGTGGCCCCCGACTCGTGGGCGACGGCCTTGGCCAGCAGCGTCTTGCCCGTGCCCGGCGGCCCGTGCAGGAGGATGCCCTTGGGCACCTTGGCCCCGATTTCCTTGAAGCGCTGGGGATCACGGAGGTAGTCGACCACCTCGCGGAGCTCCTCCTTGGCCTCGTCGGCGCCGGCGATCTCGCTCCAGCCGATGCTCGGAGCGTCGTCGGCCTTGATCTTCTCCGGGCGGGTGCGGGGCATGAACCGCATCAGCGCGAACACGCCGATGACCAGCGCGCCCATGAAGACGATCGGGAGCCAGGCCTGCAGGAACGAGGTCACGTCCGGATAGCCCAGGAACGTGCTCGGGGTGTGGATGACCGGGAGCAGGTGCTGGATCGGGTGAGAGGCCTTGGCCGTGAGTCCGCCCCCGCCGATGAAAGTTGCCGCCTGGATCATGACGCCACAGACCTCATCGGCATCCGGGCCGTGTCACTCAACCTTTTCCAGACGAGGATTAGGCGAATATCGGCGTCCCACCTTGGCGCACGGGCGCCCGTCCACGCACACGATGTCGGCCGTGAAGTCGTTGTCGCCCCGGATCAGAGACGAGCCGACCCCGTAGGCGTCGACCGGGATGCCCTGGGACTCGAACTCGCGGATTCGCTCGGCGGTGAAGCCGCCGCTGGCCACGATCCGCACGTGAGAGTAGCCCGCACCGTCGAGGGCGCCGCGTACCTTCTCGACCAGGCGCGGGTTGACCCCCGTGGGCTTGAAGCCGCCCATCTCGTTCCACAGCGAGTGGTCGACCAGGTCCTCGCTGGTGTCCAGGCGCACCCCCCACAGCTTCGGGCCGAGCGCGTCGGCCACCTCGAGCGCGGTGCGGACCGAGTCGTTCTCGAAGTCGACCAGCACTGTGATGTTCATCTCGTGGTGGTAGCGGTCGGCGAAGATCTTGGCCGCCTTGACCGTGTCGCCGGCATACGCGGCGATCAGCCCGTGCGGCACGGTGCCCATCCCGCGGCCGCCCCACCAGGAGGCCTGGGCGTCGGTCGAGACGCCGATCGCCCCGGCCACGTGGGCGCTCCATCCGTCTCCGGTCTGCACCAGCCAGTGGTCGTGGCGGGCCGGGAAGTAGAAGATCTGCTTGCCCCGGGCCGCCTCGACGACCTGGAGGACGTTTCGCATGATCAGCGAGCGCCGGGCCAGGGTCCCCAGGTAGACGGTCTCGAGATGGGCGAACAGGCTGTAGTCGCCCTCGATCGTCATCACCGTCTCGCGCGGAGCGATCTGATCGCCCTCGCGCAGAGCGTGCACCTCGAGCTCGTTCCAGCCGCTGGTCCAGCTCCCGTCGGGCGCCGCGCGGCCGGAGCACAGCTTCAAGATCGCGAGCGCCTCGTCGATCCCGCCCAGCACCGACTCGCGTTTCTGGAAGACCTGCATGGTGACGTGGGGGTGATGCCCCTCGGCCTCGAGCGTCTCCTTGGTGTAGGCGAAGTACGCGTCGGAGTAGTAGCCCTGCCTGATCCGGTCGACCGGGAGCCGGAAGATCGCGGGGTCCAGCCGCGACTGGGTCTGCGTCGCCATGCCGGAAGTCTAGATTGGTGTTGCTCTTGCCTGTGGGTGCACGGTTGCTTGCGAGTTCCGCGCGCCGGCGAGACGATCTGCGGGCGGAAGGCGCGGTCAACGAGGGAGGGACAAGATGCTGAAGCGGATGCGTGGTCGCCGCGCGTGGGGCGTGTCGATCCTTACGGTTGCGGCTGCGTTCGTTTTGATCATTGCTCTTGGGTCTGCCGGTGGCGGCGTGGCCGGCGCGAAGAGCGGGCCGATGATCGCTGCCTCGGCCAAGCTGGCGCCGATCAGCCCGACCATCAAGCCCAAGCTCTCGAGCTGCGCGGCGATCACCGGGCTGACTGATCTGGCCGCGAATCCGCAGTACCCGACGGCGATCGCCTCGTCGACCGACGTGCCTGCCTCGGGCGGCAACCCGGAGTACTGCGACGTGACCGGGATGATCGCTCCGCAGACGCACTTCGACCTGCAGCTGCCGGTCAGCACGTGGCAGGGCCGCTACCTGCAGAACGGGTGCGGCGGCTACTGCGGGACGGTCAACAAGCAGACCTTCCCCTCGTGTGACGCGCAGTTGGGTGGCGACTTCGCGATGGCCACCGACGACGAGGGCCATGTCACCGCGGCCGGACTGGGCGGGGGCGGCCTGTGGGCATTCAACGACCAGAAGCTCCGCAACGAGTACGGCTACGAGTCCGAGCAGGCGCTGTACGAGGTCTCGAGGGAGATCATCAGGGACTACTACGGCCAGTTGCCCAACCGGTCCTACTACAACGGCTGCTCGGACGGCGGGCGCGAGGCGATGGAGATGGCCGAGCGCTACCCCGACGACTTCGACGGGATCATCGCCGGTGCCCCGGAGATCATCGCCGGCCCGCTGAACGCCGAGAACCAGACCTGGGACGTCAGGGTCAACACGGACTCGGGCGGGAACGCGATCCTCACCGACAACAAGCTGCCGGCGCTGCACGCGGCCGTGATCAAAGCCTGCGGCCACGACGACGGCACGAGCGACGGAATCATCACCGACCCCCAGAACTGCCACTTCGATCCGGCGAGCATCCAGTGCATCTCGAGTCAGAGTCCGAGCGACCCGAGTTGCCTGACCCCCGCGCAGGTGACCGTGGTGCGCGAGTTCTACCAGGGCCCGGCCGATCCACGTGGGCGGCTGCTCTACCCGGGCGGGATGCCCTACGGCTCCGAGATGGGGTGGAGCGTCTTCGAGCTTCCGCCGAGTCAGAACGGCGGAAGCGTGCCGACCACGCAGTCGCTCGACTACTTCGGGCTCTCGCAGCCGTACCTGCGCTACCAGCTCCTGTCGCCGGGCCGCCTGGGGCCCGATCCGTTCCAGTGGAAGTTCGACGACGCCGGCTTCCGCTCGATGTTCCCGGCGGCCGACACCTGGGACGCGATGGACACCAACCTGACCGCGTTCTACCGCCACGGCGGCAAGCTGATCATGTGGCAGGGAGCCGCCGACAACGGCATCCCGCCGTCGGGCACGGTCGACTACTACGACATCATGAGCCGGCGCATGGGCGCGGCCACGGCGAGGTTCTCACGGCTGTATCTGTTCCCGAGCGTCTACCACTGCGGCGGGGGCTACGCGAACGCGACGACGCCCGACCTGATCTATCCGATGGTGCAGTGGGTCGAGCAGGGAACCGCGCCGAGCCGGCTCACGATCGGCTACGCGCCGACCAACACGACTCCGTTCACCCGGCCGGTGTATCCGTATCCGTTCATCCCGAAGTACAACGGAACCGGCGATCAGAACAGCGCTTCGAGCTTCCATCCGGTGGCGTCGCCAGGTGCCCACTACACGGACTGGTACGGCAACTACCTGTTCTACGGCCGTTGGGAGCCGCGAAATCGCGAGTTATCTCCCAAGCAGCTCGCGGGCTAGGTCCGCGTAGCAGGTCGCGGCAAACCCCAGGTCGCGCACGTCGATGCGCTCGTTGGCACTGTGCACGAGCGGCGATGTCTCGAGCAGGTTCATGTAGCACTGGGGGAAGAAGCCGTAGGCGACGCAATCGGGGAACGTCTCGCGAAACCAGCGCGAGTCGCTGAACCCCGGGAGGATCAGCGGCACGGTTTCGGCGCCCGGATCGGCGGCGCGCACCCACCGGTCGATCGCGTCCATGAGGGGGCTCGACACCGGCGAGGCGTTGCCGGTGACCTGCTCGGTGAACTCGACCTCGTAGGTCTGCGTGACGTCGTCGCCCAGGACGTGGGCGATCCGTCGGTGCACGGCATCCTCACCCAGACCGGGCGGCACCCGGCAGTCGACCTTCAGCCACGCGCGTGAGGGGATCACGTTGATCTTGTCCGAGGCGTGGGCCATGGTCGGCGTGAGCGTCACGCCGAGCATCGGCTCGACCTGGACGAGAAGCTCCGGCGCCACAGCTGCGATCCGCTGCAGGGCGTCCGCGGGGTCGTCGGGGTCGAGGCCCAGCCCGCGCAGCAGGGCGGCCGGCGCCTCGGTCAGCTCGAACGACGGCTGCGCGTTCGCGATCCGCTCGAGGGCCGGTCCGAGCTTGAGCAGCGCGTTCTCCCCGGTCTTGGGCAGCGAGGCATGACCGGCGACGCCGCGCGCGTTCAGCTTGAAGCGGAAGATGCCCTTCTCGGCGCAGCACACCCCGTAGCGACGGGCGCCGTCGAACTCGAACACCTCGCCGCCGCCTTCGTTGAGCAGCATGTCGCAGCGGACCCGGTCGGGGTGCGTGTCGGTCAGCCAGTGCGCGCCGACGTCGCCGCCGGTCTCCTCGTCGGACACGAACACGAGCTTCAGGCCACCGGCCTTCGGTCGCCAGCCGCCTCGCGCCAGAGACGCCCCGGCGACCGCCTCGGCGGCCACCTGCGACTTCATGTCGATCGCGCCGCGTCCCCACAGGAACCCGTCGACCACCTCGCCGGACCACGGGTCATGGGTCCACTCAGACGGGTCGGCCAGGACCGTGTCGACGTGGCCGAGGTAGCAGAGGGTCGGACCGTCGCCGTCGCCGGCCAGGTCCGCGACCAGGTTGGGGCGGTCCTGGTCGGCCGCGAGTAGCTCGGTCTGGAAGCCCGCGTCGCGCAGATACGACGCCAGGAACTCGATCGCCGGGCGCTCATCACCGGGCGGGTTGACCGTCTTGAATCGGATCAGCTCGCTCAGGAGGCTGGTGGTCTCGCTCTGGAGGTCCATCCAGCGGCTCAGGCTAGTACGACCTCACGCAATTACGTCCGGTCCAGCCGGCGTCTCGGCGCTCGAACGCACTTGCGCTCGGCCGTACCAGCGACGCGGACCGGCCGCGTAGCATCCCGGCCGATGACGGCAAGCCGTGAGGATCTTGCGCTGGCGCTTGAGCTGGCCGACACGGCCGACGCGATCACCGTAGGTCGCTACCGCGCAACCGACCTCGTGGTCGAGACCAAGCCCGATCTGACGCCGGTGAGCGAGGCCGACACCGCGGTCGAGCGAGCCCTGCGCGAGCAGCTCGCCGCCGTTCGAGCCGACGATGCGATCGTCGGCGAGGAGTACGGCGCGTCCGAGACGCCGCCGAGCGGCCGTCGCTGGATCGTCGATCCGATCGACGGGACCAAGAACTACGTGCGCGGGATCCCGGTGTGGGCGACCCTGCTGGCCCTCCAGGAGGGGGACAGGGTCACCGTCGGAGTGGTTTCCGCGCCCGCGCTCGGGCGACGCTGGTGGGCGGCAAGCGGTGCCGGCGCGTTCATGAGCGACGCTCTGGGCCAGGAGCCGCGCCGCCTGAGCGTCTCGGCGGTCCGCGCGCTCGAGGATGCTCAGCTGTGCATCTCGGGCTTCGACGGCTGGGACGAGAACGGCGGCCTCGAGCGGCTTCTGTCGCTGGCCCGCAGCTGCTGGCGCACTCGGGGCTTCGGCGATTTCTGGACCTACATGCTGGTGGCCGAAGGGGTGGCCGAGATCGGCTGCGAGGCGATCGTCTCGCTGTGGGACCTGGCCGCTTGTCAGGTGATCGTCGAGGAGGCCGGTGGCACGTTCACCGACCTGGGCGGTGTGCGCACGGCCGAAGGGGGAGACGCGCTGGCCACCAACGGCCTCCTCCACGAGCAGGCGCTGGCCGTCGTCGGCCGCTGAACCGAGGCGTTACGCCGGCGGGAACGTCCGGCCCAGGAAGTCCTTGGTGATCTCCCAGGCCCGGGCGGCCGGCTCGGGCTGGTGGAACATGGGCGCCTCGTGGTTGTCGAAGGCGTGGCCGGCGTCCTCCTGGACGTGGCATTCCATGTTCGGATGCGAGTCGGCGAAGTCGCACACCTGGTCGACCTGCTCGCGCGGGATATAGGGGTCCTGGCCGCCGAAGTGGAACAGGACCGGGCAGGTGATCTGCTCGCCTGTCTCGAGCGCCCCCGCGATGCCCGAGCCGTAGTAGCAGACCGCAACGTCCGGATCGGCCTGCACGGCGACCTGGAAGGCCAGGGTGCCACCCAGGCAGAACCCGAGCACGCCGGCCCGGCCGCCGGCCTGAGACACCTCGGGAAGCTCCCGCAGCGTCTTCAGCGCGTCGATCGAGTCGCGCACGGCGAGTTCGAGATCGAGCTTCTGCACGGTTTCGAACGCGCGCCCGAGTCCGTCCTCGTCGTGGGCGATGGCGATGCCCGGCTCGATCCGCCAGTACAGGTCCGGCGCCAGCGCGACGTAGCCGAGGCCGGCCAGACGCTCGGCCGACTCCTTGATGTAGTCGCCGACCCCGAAGATCTCCTGGATCACCACGATGCCGGGCCCGGACCCTGCCTCGGGCAGCACCACGTGCGCATCCAGCTCGCCGTCGGCGGTGCGCACGCGTTCGACTCTCGCGATTGACGCCACGGGCGGGAGCCTATCTGGCCCGGGGGGAGGGAGGGTCTCGCCGCGTGCCCCAGAATCGGGAGGGGTAACGTGACCGGCAGAGCCTGCCTTGCGTGGCGACCTTCATCCCCCTCGGGACCGTGAGCGGCCCGACCCAGCGCCGGTCCGCCGGTCGACTACGAGTCCCCGCAGGCCTTCGAGGTCCTGCCGATAACCGACAGCCACCCGGTCGGGCCGTCCGGTCCGCTCACCCGGCGCAACATGATCTTTGCCGGGCTGTTCATCCTGGCGGCGGTCGTCGGGCTGTACTTCCTGGTCCCGAAGTTCGCCGGCCTGAACCAGACCTGGGGTCAGCTCAGGCGTGGCAACGCGTTGTGGCTCGCCGCGGCGGCTGGGCTCGAGGTGCTCTCGGTGGCGAGCTACGCGGTCCTGTTCCGCACGGTGTTCGCGCGTGGGTTCCCGCGGCTGAGCTGGCGGGCCAGCGTCGAGATCCCGCTGGCCGGGATCGCTGCGATCCGGCTCCTGGCTGCGGCGGGCGCCGGCGGCGTGGCGGTCACCGTGTGGGCGCTGCGGCGCGCGGGCATGACGCCCAGGGTGATCGCGTGCCGGATCGCTGCCAACTACTCGATTCAGTACTCGCTGTATCTGCTGGCGCTGATCGTGTGCGGTCTCGGGCTGTACACCGGCGTGTTCGCCGGCCAGGGTCCGGTGGCGCTCACGCTGCTGCCCGCCATCTTCAGCGCGGTGGCGCTGGCGCTGGGCGCGGCCATGGGGCTGGTGCCGGGTGATTTCGAGCGGCGCCTGGAGCATCTGTCGCACCGAAGGGGGCGGATCGGACGGCTGGCCACGCGCTTCGCCACCCTGCCGGCGACCCTCGGGTCGGGTGTCCGGACCGCGGTCGGACTGATTCGGGAGCGGCGCCTGGGCCTGCTCGGGGCGGTGGGCTACTGGGGCTTCGACATCGCGGTCCTCGGCCTGTCGTTCAAGGCGTTCGGCGCGACGGTGCCGGTCGCGGTGCTGGTCATGGGTTACTTCCTGGGCACGCTCGGGAGCCTGCTCCCGCTGCCAGGAGGCATCGGTGGCGTCGAGGGAGGGATGATCGGCGCGTTCGTCGCGTTCAGCGTGCCCGCTGACCGCGCGGTCATCGCGGTGCTGGCCTACCGCGCGATCTCGTTCTGGCTCCCCACGCTGCCCGGGATCGCCGGATACGTGACGCTGCGCTCGACAATCAGGAACTGGCGGGATGCCGACGCAGCGCAGCCCGGGGCGTTGGACGAGGGCTGACGCCGGTGGGCGCGAATCGGGGCGAGCGGGGCCGGGACCCCGAGGAGCTGGGCCCGTTCGGGCGAGCCATACGGCGGCTGCTCCTCGCGATTTACCGGAGCAGCCGCTGGTTCGGGCGCGTCCTGCGCGGAGAGATGGTCAGGCGGGTCGGGGGTACGGCACGCGCACGAGTGATCTTCCTGTTCGGCGCGGTGCTGGCCCTGAACGGCGCCGATATCTCGACGGTGGGCGCGGTGGCCCCGCAGCTCGAGCACGCGCTGCACATCGGCAATGCCGACATCGGGCTGCTCGCGTCGGTGTCGTTGCTGGTCGGTGCGCTGTTCACGATCCCGGTCGGCCTGCTGGTCGACCGGTTCAACCGCGTGCCGATGCTCGCGGCGAGCATCGTGCTGTGGAGCCTGGCCTCGCTGATGAGCGCGTTCGCCGGCAGTTACGGCACCCTGCTCCTCACCCGGCTGCTGCTCGGCGCGGTCGCCGCCACGGCCGGTCCTGCCATCGCCTCGCTGACCGGCGACTACTTCCCGGCGCGCGAGCGAGGCCGGATCTACGCCTACATCCTGGGGGGCGAGATCGCCGGCAATGCCGTCGGGTTCATCGTCTCGAGCAGCGTGGCCAGCCTGATCGACTGGCGGGCAGCCTTCGTGCTGCTGGCCATTCCAGGCTTCTTCCTGGCCGTCGTGCTGTATCGCACCGTGCCCGAGCCGCTCCGCGGCGGACAGTCTCGCCTGGCGCCCGGAGCAACCGATCTCGGCGCCGCGCTGGCCCAAGCGGCCGAGCGGGCCGAGTGGGAGTGGGAGCAGGGCGGCCCGGAACCGACTGCGGATGACGACGACCTCGCCCACCAGGCGGCGCAACGTCGCGGGGTGGCGGCAAACCCCGAGCGGGTGCTCAAGGAGGATCCGCGCGAGATGCCGCTCGCGCAGGCGGTCCGTTACATCATGAAGATTCCGACCAACGTGCACCTGATCATCAGCTCGTCGCTCGGCTACTTCTACTTCTCGGGGCTCTCGACGTTCGCGCTGTTGTTCGTCCGCGGCCACTATCACGTCGGTCAGGCCACGGCCTCGCTGGTCCTGGGCCTGCTGGTCGCCGGGGCGATGATCGGGACGCTGGTCAGCGGAAAGGTCACCGACGAGATGGTCCGCCGCGGGTTCCTCGAGGCGCGGGTGTGGGTGCCGGCGATCTGCTACCTGGCCGCCACCGCGCTGCTGATCCCGGGCATACTCGGCTCGCGTCTGACCCCGGCGGTGTGGTTCGACGTGGCCGGCGCGGCCCTCTTGTCCGCCGCCAACCCTCCGCTCGACGCGGCGCGGCTCGACATCATGCCGGCCGGCCTGTGGGGCCGGGCGGAGAGCGTGCGCACCTTCCTGCGCTCGCTGTCGCAGGCGCTGGCGCCGCTGGTGTTCGGGGGGCTGGCCGACCTGATCGCGGGCATCGTCCCGGCGCAGGCGCCGATCGGAACGCACACCGGTGGCGTGTCGCCGAGCACCGCCCGCGGGCTCGAGTTCAGCTTCCTGATCCTGCTGGTCACGCTCGGCGCCGCCGGCGTGTTCCTGATTCGGGCGCGATTCACCTACGCCGAGGACGTCGCCACCGCCGCGGCGTCGCAGCAGGGGACTGCGGTGAGCGCCGGGCCAGCGCGCTCGACCCGGCTAACCGCCGAGCCCGCCGAACACCGCGAATGAGCCGCGACCCGGGTCATCGTCCCAAGCCACCCGCTGGCTGACCTCGGCAGTGACCGTGGCGCCCGCCGGCGCTTCTGCGCGGAGGCGCTCGGCCAGCGCGTTGGCGGCGTCCTCGTCGGTTGCCCCAACCAGGATGTACTTCCAGCGGCGGACGATCGGCAGGCCCTCCTCGTGCAGGCGGTCCGCGAGCTTCACCGTGTCGTGGTGCGAGGAGCAGTGCACCTTGACCTCGTATTCGGCGTAGCCGCGTTCGGTCGATTCCGCGCGCTCCTTGGCCACGCGCTCGGCATGCTCGGCGGCGCGCTCGGTATCGGTGGTGGGAAGGGGCGTGTCGGCGTCCTTCCATTCCTCCGCGTCCGGGTGCCAGCGCGTGAGCTCGAGCTTGACGTCCCAGCCGTGCTCGGCGGCGATCGTGCGGATCGCGTCGGCGGCCAACTCGGCCTGGGCGCGCTCGCCCGCGTAGCAGAACACGTCGGCCCCGTCTCCGGAGACGATCAGCTGGTCGCCGAACGCGGCCTGAAGGTCCTCGCCGAGGCGCTCGGCCCCGAGCCGCTCGGTCAGCGCACGGGCCGCGCCCTCGTCGAGCAGGCCCGCGTGCAGTCGCCAGTCGTCGCTCATCGCGCCTGAGAGGTTATTTGATGGGGTGAATTGGCGGCCTTCGACGGGTATTCGAAATGGAATCCAGGTCCCCCCCGATCAAGGATCCTTTCTCATGTTCATTGCTATCAATCTCGCGCTGCTACCTGTCGCGTTCGTAGCCGTGATGGTCGCTCGCGAGTTGCGTCCGTGGTGGCGACAGCTGCGGCAGATCCGCGCCCTCCCCGAACTGATCCGAAGGGAGCGGAGCACATGACGCCGTTTCCCCAGGACGTCGGCGGGAGCGGTCGAGGCCTATGCCGCCATGGCCCGGGCGCGGGCGGCGATGGAGCGGGCCTGAGTAATAGCGGCGTTTCATACTTGTGACATGGAGCGCCTGTTCGGCGAGGACGAGACGCCGTCGGTGGCACCGGCGGCGACCCTGCCCGACGCGCCGCTGGCCACGCGGATGCGTCCGCGCACGCTTGAGGAGTTCGTCGGCCAGGACCGCCTGCTGGCGCCGGGCTCGGCGCTCCGGCGCGCGCTCGAGGAGGGCCACCCGCACTCGATGATCCTGCACGGGCCGCCGGGGAGCGGCAAGACCACCCTGGCGCGGTTGGTCGCCGAGGCGTCCGATGCGGCGTTCGAAGAGGAGAGCGCCGTGCAGGCAGGCCGGGCCGAGGTGCGAGGGGTGATCGAGCGGGCGCGGGAGCGGCTGAACGCGGGCGGCCGGCGGACCATCTTCTTCCTGGACGAGATCCACCGCTTCAACAAGGCTCAGCAGGACGCGCTGCTGCCGGCGGTCGAGGAAGGGCTGGTGACGCTGATCGGGGCGACGACCGAGAACCCGTACTTCGAGGTCAACTCGGCACTTCTCTCGCGGGCTCGGGTGTACGAGCTCGAGTCGCTGACGGCGGCGCAGGTGCGGGTGCTGCTTTCGCGGGCGCTCGAGCGCGGGGAGTGCGGTCCGAGCGACCGGGTGGCGTCCGAGGTGCTCGACTTCCTGGCGGCGCGATCCGGGGGCGACGCGCGCACGGCTTTGAACGCGCTGGAGCTCGCGTGTCAGACGGCAGGGCCGAATGGGGCGATCGGATTGCCGCAGGCCGAGGATGCGCTGCAGCGACGGGCTCTTCTGTACGACCGACAGGCCGATCGGCACTACGACACGATCTCGGCCTGGATCAAGGCGACGCGGGGGTCGGACCCCGATGCGTCGATGTACTACTTGGCGGTGATGCTCGAGGGTGGGGAGGACCCCCGCTTCATCGTCCGGCGGATGGTCGTGCTGGCGTCGGAGGACATCGGGAACGCCGACCCGCAGGCGCTGGTCGTGGCCACGGCGGCGGCCGCGGCCGTCGAGCACGTGGGGATGCCCGAGTGCCAGTTCGCGCTCGCCCAGGCGGCGATCTATCTGTCGCTGGCGCCCAAGTCCGATGCGGCCAAGCGCGCGCTCGGCGCCTCGCGGGGCTACATCCGCGAGCATGGCGCGGAGGTGCCGCCTGCGTGGTTACGGTCCTCGACGCGGAGCGACGGCGGATACGACAACCCGCATCGGCGCCCGGGTCACTTCTCCCCGCAGGAGCTGATGCCCGATCCGGTCATCGGCGTGCGCTTCTACGAGCCCGACGACGCGGAGGCATTGCTCCGGGCGCGGCTCGAGGAGATTCGCCGCGCCCGCGGCCGGTCGTGATCATTTCAGGATCGTCTGCGGACGGCAGTGTCGGGCAGCAGCTCGCCGAGCACATCGGGCAAACGACCATTTATTGCCGGCGGTCGTCTAGACGCGTTTAGCCGGCCCGGTATCGTCGGGCGCATGTCAATCGCCACCGCCACACTCGAGTCGTTCAACCCCGCTACCGGCGAGCTCGTCGGATCCGTTCCGATCACCGAGCCCGAGGACGTTCAGGGCGTTGTCGATGCCGTCGCGTCTGTGCAGCCGGCGTGGGCTCGCCGGTCGCCCGAGGACCGCGGGGCGGTGTTGAAACGTGTCGCGCAGGTCGTCCTGGAAGAGTCCGACGACATCCGCGATCTGATCGTGCGCGAGCAGGGCAAGCCGCGCAACGAGGCGTTCTCGATGGAGATCCTGCCCACCGTCGACGCGCTGGGCTGGATCGCCCACGCCGGCCCGGAGATCTTGGCCGACGAGAAGGTCCCGATGCCCCAGGCGTTCCTGAAGACCAAGCGCTCGACGTTCGTGTACGAGCCGCTCGGCGTGATCGGGGTCATCTCGCCCTGGAACTACCCGTGGAGCATTCCGCTGGGCGAGGTGGCGCTCGCGCTGATCGCCGGAAACGGGGTCGTGCTCAAGCCGGCCTCGTTGACCCCGCTGCTCGGTGAGCGGATCGTGTCGGTTTTTGAACGGGCGGGGGTCCCCGAGGGACTGGTGCGGGTCGTGCACGGGCCGGGCACGGGCGCGGCGCTGGCCGAGTCGAGCGTCGGCAAGGTGTTCTTCACGGGATCGGTCGAGACCGGCCGTGCGGTGGCCGAGGCGTGCGCCCGGCGGCTGACCGGCTCGGTGCTCGAGCTGGGCGGCAAGGACCCGATGATCGTCCTCGAGGACGCGCACCTCGAGCACGCGATCGCCGGCGCGGTGTGGGGCGGGTTCGCCAACGCGGGTCAGACCTGCTCGGGGATCGAGCGCGTGTACGTGATGCGGGCGGTCGCCGAGCGGTTTGTCGAGGGCGTGATCGCGGGCGCCCGGCGTCTGCGTGTGGGCGATCCGATGAGCTGGGACACCGAGATTGGGCCGATGGTCTCGCACGAGCAGGCCGAGATCGTGCGGGAGTTGGTGGAGGATGCCGTCGCCGCGGGGGCCGTCCTGCATTGCGGTGGGCCGGTCGATCCGCCGGCCGGGTTGGACGGCGCGTTCTACGCGCCGGCCGTGCTGACCGGGGTGACGGGCGACATGCGGATCATGCGCGAGGAGATCTTTGGCCCGGTCCTCCCGATCATCACGGTCGACGCCGAAGCGGAGGCGGTGGCGCTGGCCAACGATTCGGACTTCGGCCTGGGCGCGTCGGTGTGGACCTCCGATCGGGAGCGCGGCGAGCGAATCGCGGCTCGGTTGGAGTCCGGGATGGTGTGGATCAACGACCACATGTTCAGCCACGGCGCGTGCCAGTGCGCGTGGGGTGGGGTCAAGGACTCGGGACTCGGGCGCACCCACTCCAAGTTCGGGCTTTACGAGTGCGTGAACGTCAAGCTGCGAGTGTGGGAGGGCTCGGCGATGCGCGATGCCTGGTGGCATCCGTACGACGAGACGCTCGGTCGCGCCCTCCGCAGCACCGCGCAGCTGCTGTACGGACCCGCCGCCGCGCGCGGGCGCGCGCTCAAGGAAGGCGCCGTTCCGCTGGCGCGGCTGGGTGGGCGGATCGCCCGGGACGCGATCCGGCGGTAGCTAACCTCTAAGCCATGCCCGCTCAGGCTTACGCCGGCAAGGAATGTGTCTGTCAGCTGCGTCGCGGCATCTGCGATCAGTCGTGCGTGCAGGGGATGCTCGAGACGCCGTTCTACATCGCCTGCCTGCGGCTGAAGGGCCGGCGGTGCGTGGTGGTGGGCGGTGGCGAGATCGGGCTGGAGAAGGTCGAGGGTCTCCTGGCCTGCGACGCCGACGTGACGCTGATCTCCCCCGAGGCGCATCCAGAGCTCGTGCAGCTCGCCCTCGAGGGCTCGATCCGCTGGGAGCGGCGCGAGTACGCCACGGGTGACCTGGAGGGCGCGCTGATCGCGATCGCCGCCACCGACGACACCGACCTCAATATCCGCGTGTTCCACGACGCCGAGGAGCGGGCGATGCTGGTCAATGTCGTCGACGTGCCGCCGCTGTGCAACTTCATCCTCCCGGCGATCGTGCGGACCGGGCCGCTGGCCGTGGCCATCTCGACCGCGGGCGCCTCGCCGGCCCTGGCCAAGCGGATGAAGCGGGAGATCGCCGAGCTGTTCGGGGAGCCGTACGCGAACCTGGCCATCCTCCTCAACGACGCGCGCGGGTGGGCCAAGGGAACGCTGCCCACCTACCAGGACCGCAAGGAGTTCTTCGAGTCGATCGTCAACGGCGAACCGGACCCGGTGGAGCTGCTGCGGGCCGGAGATGTCGAGGCCGTGCGCGAGCTGATCGCCGACGCCCAGCGCGCCGTCACGGTGTGACCTCGGAGCTCACTCACCTCGACGAGTCCGGCCGGGCGCGGATGGTCGACGTCGGCGAGAAGCCCGCGACCGAGCGGCGGGCGGTGGCGCGAGCGATCGTCCGCGTCTCAAGCGAGACCGCGCGCAAGGTTGCCGCCGGCGATGCGCCCAAGGGGGATGTCCTCGGTGTGGCCCGAATCGCCGGGATTCAGGCGGCCAAGCGCACGTCCGAGCTGATCCCGCTGTGCCACCCTCTCGCGCTGACGTTCGTTGGCGTCGAGGGCACAGTCTCCGAGGACCAGATCGTGCTCACTGCCGAGGCCCGGACCACGGGCCAGACCGGGGTCGAGATGGAGGCGATGACCGCGGCCAGCGTGGCCGCGCTGACCGTCTACGACATGGTCAAGGGGATCGAGCGGGGCGCCGAGATCGCCGAGGTCGTGCTGCTCGAGAAGTCCGGCGGCCGGTCGGGCCACTGGACGCGCGGTCAGGGTTAGGAGCGCAGCGCCTCGGAGAGCGTGTCGAGCGCGCCGGCGTCGGCGCCGGCCGCCATGTCCGCGTGGAACGGTGGCGCGATCGCGGTGAGTCCCCCGTCCACCACGAGCGTGGTGCCCGTGACGTACTCCGCCTCCGGGGACAACAGGAACAGGACGGAATCGGCGACCTCGGCCGCGGTGCCCATCCGCCGCTTGGGGATCTTGGGCAGCACGGTCTCGAGCGACGGCACGCGACCGGTCGCGTAGAAGTAACTCGAGGAGTCGGTTTCGATGATCCCGCCGTTTACCGCGTTGACGTTCACGCCGCGCGGCGCGAGCTCTACGGCCATGTACCGTGCCCACGTCTCGAGCGCGGCCTTGGCCGACCCGAGGTTGGCGTACGTGGGGAACGAGCGGATGCTTCCGTAGCTACTGAGCACCACGACGCGGCCGCCGTGCTCGCCCATGAGGCGGACCGCGCGCTGCGTGCCGACCACGAACGCCCTGACGTTCAGGTTGTAGGTCCGCTCCAGGTGGTGGGGCTTCAGGTCCATGAAGTGGTGGAAGTTCGACGCCGAGGCGTTCGAGACGAAGAAGTCCAGCCGTCCGAAGCGCTCCTGCACCTGGTCGAACATCGCCTCGATCTCGTCGAGGTTCTCGAGGTCCGCGCGAATCGCCAGCCCGGACGAGCCGAGCCGCTCGATCTCAGACACGGTTTCGTCGGCGAGCTTCTCGTTCTGCTTGTAGTTGACCACCGGGATCACGCCGCGGGCGGCCAGGCGCAGCGCCAGGGCTTTGCCGATCCCGCGCGACGCGCCGGTGATCAGCGCGACCTTGCCTTCGAATCCGCGGCGCGGATCGGGGAGAAGGGTGGGGTCCTCGCTCATCGTCTCAAGAGGTCTCGCGCGATCGTGGTCTTCTGAATCTCGGCCGTGCCTTCCTCGAAGCGCTGGGCGCGGGCATCACGGTACACGCGCTCGATCGGGCTGGTCGACCAGTACCCGAGTCCGCCGTGCACCTGAAGGGCGCCGTCGGTGACGCGCTGGAGCATCTCGGAGGCGAACAGCTTGGCCATGGCTGCCTCCATCGGGGCGTGCCCGGCGCTCTCCCAGGTCGCCGCGGCGTGCCAGACCAACCGGCGGGCCGCCTCGACGTCGGTGGCCATCTCGGCCAGCCTGAACGCGATCGCCTGGCGCTCGGCGATCTTCTTGCCGAACGTCTCGCGCTGCTTTGCGTAGTCGAGGGCCAGGTCGAGCGCGCGCTGGGCCAGCCCGACGCACGTCGTGGCCAGCGAGATCCGGCTCGGGCCGAGGAAGCCGCTCAGCGCGATCTCGACGCCCTGGCCCTCCTCCCCGAAGCGGTCGGCCACGGGGACCGGCGCGCGGTCGAACACGATGTGGCCGTGGTCGGTGCCGCGGACGCCCATCGTCTCGGCCATCTCGCGGTTGTCGATGCCGTCGCCGTGGGACGGGACCATCAGCGCGACCGTGCCGTCGGTCCCCCGCGTGCCCTCCACTCGCGCGAACGTCATCAGGTAGTCGGCGATCGTCCCGAACGTGATCAGGTGCTTCTCGCCGCTCAGGTAGTACGTGTCGCCCTCGCGGACCACGCTGCAGCGGATGTCGGCGCCGCTCCCTGCGCTCGGCTCGGTCAGCGTGAACGCCACCTTGATCTCGCCGGCCACCACCGGCTTGATGAACCGCTCGCGCTGGTCGTCGTTGGCGTGGGACTCCATCGGTCGCCAGATGCCGTTGGCAACGTGGACGATCATGCGCAGCGACGCGTGCGACATCGAGAACAGCTCGAGGAGCTCGAGGTAACGGGTGAACGGGATGCCGGCGCCGCCGTACTCGGGCGGCGCGGCCAGGCGCAGGTAGCCGCGGTCGCGGAGCTCGTCCCACAGATCGAGCGGCACGCGATGCTCGCGCTCGATCAGCTCGGCCCAGCGCTCACCCTCGTTCTCCACGTAGGTGCGGACCTCGGCGCGCAGCGCTTCGAATTCGACTGGGGTGGCGGTTGTCATGTGGTCACAAGTGCGCGGGCCTGCTCGCGCAGGACGAACTTCTGGATCTTGCCCGATGGCGTCCGGGGGAGCGCGTCAACCAATTCCAGGCGTTCGGGCCAGTACGTCTTGGAGACGCGGTGTGAGTCTAGGTACTCGAGCATCGTGTCGAAGTCCAACTCGCCGACGATGAACGCACACGCGCGTTCGCCAAGGCGCTCGTCGGGCATCGCCACGATCGCGACGTCGCTTACCCCCGGATGGGCGTGCAGGAGTTGCTCGATCTCGGCGACCGGCACCTTTTCCCCGCCGCGGTTGATCACGTCCTTGACGCGACCGGTGATCCGCACGTATCCGCTCGAGTCGATCCGGGCCAGATCCCCGGTCCGGTACCAGCCATCGTCGGTGACCGCTTCGGCGGTCAGGTCGGGTCGGTTGAGGTAGCCGTCGAATAGGCAGTCGGTGTGGACCTCGAAGTTGCCCTCCTCGCCGGGCGCGAGCTCCCGTCCCTCGTCGTCGGTGATCCGCAGTCGTACGCCGGCGAGCGCTCGCCCGTCGCTCCCCCAGGCGAGCTCGGGCGGGTCGCCGGGAGCGAACGCGCAGCCAAGGCAGCTCTCGGTCGTGCCCCAGGCGCCGCCCACCTCCGCCTCGAGGACCTCGCGCGAGCGGCGCGCGAGCTCACGGGGGATGGCTGCGCCGGTGGCCACGAACGTCTTCAGCCGTTCGGGCGCTTCGCCGCGCTGGGCGGCCACGGCCGTGAGGTCGGCCAGGAACGGCGTGGCCGCCTGGACGAAGGTGACGCCAAAGCGCTGCATCGCGTCCATACCGATCTCCGCATCCCACACCTCCTGGATAACCTGCGGCACGCCCAGCCGGACCGCGATCCACATCCCGTACAGGAAGCCGGTCTGGTGCGCGAGCGGGGAGGGAACGTAGACCACGTCCTCAGCGCCCAAGCCGAAGTGCTCGATCTGGTGATCGGCGGCCCGGGTCAGCACGTCGTAACGATGGAGTGCTCCTTTTGGCTCGCCCGACGTCCCGGAGGTGAACAGCAGCTGCGCGATCTGGTTGCCGGCAAGGCGCCGCGCGGATGGCGCGCCCGCGGGCAGGGGGAAGTCGGGGCGCCAACACGTGCTCGAGCGCAGGCAGAGCATCGCGCAGCGCCGCCCCCATCGCCGTGTAGTCGCGCCCGCGGAACATCCCGGGGACGAACAGCACGCGAGCGTCGCTCTCGCCCAGCATGAACTCGAGCTCGCGCTCGCGGAAGATCGGCATCAGCGGCTCGCACACGGCGCCCACGCGGAGCGTGCCGAGTGCGATCGTCACGAACTCGAGTCGGTTCGGAAGCTGGAAGGCGACGTTCTCTCCGGGCTCGACGCCCAGTTCGATGAGCGCGCTCGCCATGCGATCGGACTGCTGCTTGAGCTCGCTCCAGGTCAGCTCGCGGATTGACCCGTTCGCGCTGATCTCGACCACGGCCCGCTCACCCGGCCGCTCCCGGGCGTGCCTGTCCAGATCGTCGAGGATCATCGGGTCTGGCGCAGCGCCGGCACGCGGGTGGGTGGGCCGGATATCCCGGCCGGGATGCCGAGCAGATTCATGTGCTCGAGGAACTCGGGATACGAGATCCGATACGCGTGCGGGTAGGAGAGCTCGGTCACGCCGGTGGCAATCGAGCCCGCTACGGCCAGGGCCATCAGCACGCGATGGTCGTTGAACGAGGACAGGTTCGCGCCGTTCAGCCGACCGACGCCTTCGAAGGTCATGTCGTTGCCGTCGAACTCGATCCGGGCGCCCATCTTGCGGAGCTGAAGCATCGAGGCGACGCGGTCGGACTCCTTCAGGCGGACGTGGGCGACATGCCCGAGCGCGCTGCGCCCCCGGGCCCGGCTGGCCAGCACCGAGAGGATCGGGACCATGTCCGGGATGTCGCGGCAATCGAGCGCGCCGCCCTCGGGCGGGGTTCCGTCGTGGTCCATGGAAATCGAGTGCTGGTCAGCGGCGATCCGGAATGGGACACCGGCGGCCATCAGGTTGTCGAGCACGGCGGCCTCGGGATGGCCGGCGATCGGCGTCGGGCTGCGGAAGGTGACCTGGGACGGGTGAAGCGTGCACGCGGCCAGCCCGAACATGGCCGAGCCGAGGTCGGCCGGGAGGGTCACGTCGGTGGGGGCGGGGCATTGGTCGGGCGGGACGTAGAACTCGCGCCAGTCCTCGCGCGCGGTCACCTCGAGGCCGAACTGACGCATCATCTCGAGGGTCAGCTCCAGGTAGGGCTGCTCGTTGAGCTCGCCGCGGACCTCGATCGTGGTCGGCTCGGTCGAGTAGGGCGCGAGCATGAGCAGGCCGGAGATCCACTGCGAGAGCGTGCCGTCAATGCGGATCCGTCCCCCGGTCGGACGGCCGGGATGCACGGTCACCGGGAGGTGCTGGCCCTCGTAGTCGAGGCGAAGGCCCATCCGCTTGAGCGCGCGCAGCAGCGGTCCGATCGGGCGCCGGCGGAAGTAGCGCTGCCCGACGATGCGCACGGGTCGGTCGCCGAGCGCGGCCAAGCCGAGCAGGAAGTAGAGCGTCGTGCCGGAGCTGCCCATCGACACCTCGTCGGTCTGCGGGGAGAACGTCCCGGCTCCGCCGGTGACCCGCCACCCATCTCCCTCCGAGGCGATCTTGACGCCGAGCGCGCGCAGCGCCTGGACGGTGAAGGTCACGTGGCGTGCGGCGCTCCGCTGGGCGATGAAGCTCTCGCCGTCGGCCAGCGCGGCCAGCATCAGCGCCCGGTGGGCGTGGTACTTCGACGGGGGAATGGTCAGCTCCCCGGCGAGCGGGGCCTGTGCCTCGGCTACCAGCAGGCGCACGGCCGGAACCATAACGTCGCCCCTGACGCAAACCCGACGCGCTGCGATAGAACCGCCGATTGGGGGGTCCGCAATAGACTCCGACGGCCCTGATACGATTGCATCATGACACAATCGTATGTGCAAAGCCCGTCGCCCGCCGCCGCCCTTGTCCAGCTTGCGCGTCTCAAGGCGGGGCTGAGCCAGCGCGAGCTTGCCGAGCGGGCAGCAGTCCCGCCGACCATGATCTCGGCGTACGAGCGGGACCGGCGCCAACCGTCGCTGGAGACGCTGCGCAAACTGCTGCGCGCCGCGGGGTTTGAGCTGAGGCTGGAGCTCGCGCCCTACGATCCTCACGACGATGTTCTACATGCGCTCGAACGGAGTCGCAGCTCCGATGCGCGCGCCGCGCGCGACAGGCAGGTGGAGGCATGGCGTCGGGCTACGCCGGTCGCATAGAAGTACCGGTCGAACTCAACGCCGCCGCGATCGTGTCAGTGATGAACCGGCACGGTGTGCGCTACGTCGTGATCGGGGCCTTTGCAGCCATCGCGCAACAAGCGCCGATCGCACCAACCCGGGACATCGACTTCACGCCTGATGCCTCTCTCGACAATCTCGCGCGTCTCTCTGCGGCGTTGAGGGATCTCGATGCCCGGATTCGGACCGGTCCAGACGACGGCGGACTGCCTTTCGACCACGACGCGAAATCGCTGAGCCGGGCGGATATGTGGAACCTCATCTGCATGCATGGGGAGTTCGACATCTCGTTCCGGCCGGCGGGTTTCGATGGCGGCTATGCGCAGCTGGTCGGTCGAGCCCATCGCGTCGCTGTCGCCGGAGTCGAGGTGCTCGTGGCCGACCTGGACGACGTGATCCGATCGAAAGAGCTCGCCGGGCGTCCTAAGGACATCCGCGTGCTGCCTACCCTGCACCGGTACCGCGCGAGCCGCCGGCGCGGGACCGGCGCCGCTTGATTCCGCCGCAACCCGCTGCGAGGATCCCCAGTAATGAGGAGAGGCTTTGCAGGGATGCTGGCCGCGGCGGCGCTCGTGATCCTTGCCGTCCCGGGGCACGCGCTCGCCGAGGAGTCGCTGACGTCCACCGGATCGATCACGTACACCTGGCAGGGTGACCCGGCTCGCGGCTGCGCGGCTGCTGGGCTGTGCGGCGTCCGGGGCGAGGTGATCGTGCACCCGGAGGGCGGCACGGGCGCGATCGCGTTCCGTGGGATCATCGATGTCCCGGTTTTCAGCCCAACATTGATCGTGCGCGCGACGGGTCCCGGCGGGGTATGTGTGGATGCGCCGACGGGTCCGAACGGCAGCGACCTGTTCATCACCCGCCGGCGTCACGGCGGGCTCGTCGGGCGAATCAATCCGTCCCTCTCGAGTGGTCGCTGCGCGGGGCCGACAGCGCGGGACCTGGCGCGACTGACTCTTCCGGTCCGGCGCATCGGTAGCCGTCGGCCGTCCTATGACGTGCGCGGGCGGCGGAGCTTCGGGGCCGGCCCGTTCACCGTAACCGTCACCTCGATGCTCGTGCTCAGGCCCTCGACCGGCGGGGGCGGCTTCTCGAGTTCTTCGGGCACCCTCACGTCCCCGCCACCTCCCGCGGTGCCCAGGCACAAGATCCTGTTCGAGCGGGTCGCGCTTCGCTACCGCATGCAGGGCCTCCCGAGCGCGCTCACCGCAACGTTCTCCGGTGAGCCGGACCCGTTCTGCGCTGCGCTCGCCTCGTGCGGAGCCGCCGGCACCCTCAACCTCTCCTTACCTCGTTTCACGCGGACGTTCACGGTCACGGCCGAGCGCGAGGTGGCCAAGCGAGTGAGCTCGCACCAGGCGATCGCCGACCTGAGGCGCGGGGCCCTCCGGCTGGATGTCGGACCACCGGTCCCGTTCCGCGCCGGTCCCCCAGCGCGGGTGAACGAGACCTTCAGCGCGGGGGACGGGTCGAGCTGCCAGGCCGCCTTGTTCAACCGCGGGGCGGAGGTGATCGTCAACCCCGGTCAATTCGCCGGCCGCCGCGACGTGGTTCAGGTCGTGCTGAACGACCCGAATGGAGCGGGGCTCATGCGGACGTACTGCCCGGGCCCATCCGACAGCGACCTGCTCGGCCGCGGCTCGATCTTCGCGAGCACCACGCTGGGACGTGAGCAGCTCCTGCGCCCCCGCAGCGTGTTCGTCCTGTCGCGCCCCGGAAGCTTCGCCGGGCCCGGGTACCAGGGCACGCTCGGCGGCGCGCTGCAGTTCTCCCTGACCCTGGAGCACGTCCGGGCCGGGACCGTCCAGGAGGTCGTGCCGTGAAGCGAGCTTGGATGAGCTTTCTGGTCCTGGCACTACTCACGCTGGCAGGCCCTGCGGCGGCGCAAGTTCAGTCGACACTCCTGATCTCCGGCGGTGTCCCTGGTGCGAAGGTGCTGTCCGAGACGAACATCGCTGCTCGCGTGCAGGGCGAGCTCGTCATCACCTTCCACGGCGACGCGGCGGCCGGGTGCGCCGCGGATGGACTGTGTCCGTATTCCGGGACGATCGTGGTTCGGCCCCGGAGCGGAGAGGTCGGGGTTGTGACTTATCGACGCCACCGGCGTGTCGGTCATTTCGTGTTCGTCGCGGTCGGATCGCCCGAGAACGGTTCTGCGACCACCGCGCAAGTGACGCGGTCGGTCGCCGGCCTCGCCGCGGGGACATGCGCGGACGCTCAGAGTTCATTTTTCTCGGACTTGAGCTCGTCTTCCCCTCGGGATCGCCCGGTCACGATCCGCCTGCTCGGTCCGGGCGGCTCGCTGCTTCAGACTCGCTGCGCCGGTCCCACCGACGGTGACCTAGCCGGTGCCAGCCCGGGTGCGAGGATCCGGCTTACTCGGCTGCTGCGTGGGCGCACCGTCCTCGACCTGAGCGGCACTCGCACGTTCGCCAGCCACGGATTCGCCGGCACGATCGACTCCACCCTCAGGCTGGAGCTGGGCCGGCCGAGCTCCCAGCCCCCGAACGGGAACTTCCCGCCCGGCATCAAGACCCAGCGGGTTCGGACGGTCATCGAGCAGCTGAGCCTGGTCCGCGTGAGCGGGGGGCTGACCGCAACGGTACGGGGAGCCGGCAATCCGATCGTCTGCGGCCTGCTCGACAGCTGCGGGGTGAGCGAAACGCTCAGCCTGACCGGCCCCGTGCGCGGCGCCTCCGGTCAGCTGATCGCGACCGGTCCGGCGCGCCGGCCATACGCCGACTTCCTCGCGGCGCTCGGCTTGAGCCGCAGTGGCCGCGCGCGTGGAATCGCGGTGTCCGGCTCGGTCGACTGGGCGCAGCCTGCGCGGGCCGAGGTGAGCCAGGCCGGCAACCTGTGCACCGACACCGCGGCGACCGGAGGGGTGGCGATCGAGCTTGGTCTGGGCGGCGCGTCTGGCGGCTTCACCGACACGTGGAGGACGCGGTGTCCCGGGCCGTCGCTCCGAGACACACAACCACTCCTGGGAGGACCGCTCGACCGCTTTGCGCTGGGCCAGCGTCAGTTCAGGATCGACGTTCAAGGAGGGGGGCGTCCTCGGACGACGGGTACGCGATCCTCGCCCGCGGGCGCCTGTCGCTCGTCCTGCGCCGTGGTCGGATCACCCAGCAGGTCTCCACGGAGCCGACTGACTGACGCCACCTGCAGCGCGGCGACCGCCTACCCTTGGCCCGGTCATGAAGACCGCGATCATCACCGTGTCGACCTCCGTCGCCGCCGGCCAGAACGAGGACCGCTCGGGCGAGGCGCTGGCCAAGCTCGCGGAAGCGGCGGGCGCTGAGATCGTCGCCCGTGACGTGGTGGCCGACGATTGCAAGGCGATCGAGAAGCTCTTGCGAAAGCACGCCAAGGCCGGAGCGGCGCTGATCTTCACCACAGGCGGGACCGGCTTCACGCAGGACGACGTGACCCCGGAGGCCACACGGGCGGTGATCGACCGCGAGGCGCCCGGATTCGCCGAGGCGATGCGCGCCGAGGCGCTCAAGCACACCCCGATGGGGATCCTCTCGCGTGGTGTGTCGGGCATCGCCGGCCGGACGTTGATCGTCAACTTCCCCGGCAATCCAAAGGCGATCGGCGAGCTCTTCCCGGTCATTGGCCCGACACTGGGTCACGTGGTGACGACCCTGCAGCACGAGGGTGGACCAACCCCCGGCCATTGAGCTGCGCGGCCTGCTCCGCCGCTTCGGCGAGCGGACGGTCTTGCGTGACGTGTCGGTTTCCGTTCCCGCGGGGGCGACGCTCGCCGTGCTGGGTCGCAACGGCGCCGGCAAATCGACCCTGCTCCGGATCCTGGCCACGCTGCTGCGACCGCACGGCGGCGAGGTCCGGGTGCTGGGCGAGGCGCTGCCCCGGCGGGCCTTCGCCGTGCGCGGGCGGCTCGGGTTCTTGGGCCACGAGCCGCTGCTCTACCGAGATCTGAGCGGGCGCGAGAACCTCGGGTATCACGCGCGACTGCACGCCGTGCCGTCCGGCCGGGTCGAGGAGGTGCTCGACGCGGTGGGCATGCGAGAGCGGGCCGACGAGCCCGTACGTCTGCTGTCCCGGGGGATGGTGCAGCGGCTCGCGGTCTGCCGGGTGGTCCTGCACCGGCCCGGCCTGCTGCTCCTCGACGAGCCGCTCGCCAATCTCGATCCGGCCGCCACCGAGCTGGTCGCCCCCCTGATCGGCCGCGGGTGCGGGGCCACGCGCATCCTGACCAGCCACGATCCGCGCGCGGCGCTGGCCGAGGCCGACCTGGTGCTCGGGCTGGAGGGCGGACGCGCGGCGTTCCTGACCGAGCCGAGCCGGGTCGACCCGGGCTCGGTGGCGCGGCTCTATGCGTGAGCCTCGCGCACCTGGGTCCTGGGAGACCGTGCTCGCGGTCCTTCGCAAGGACCTGCTGCTCGAGCTGCGCGGGCTCGAGACCGTTCCGGCCATGGTCCTGCTCGCGCTGGCCACGCTGGTCGTGTTCCATTTCGGGCTGAATCGCGACACGATCGACGGCCAGCTGGCCGCCGGCGTGCTGACCGTGACCCTTCTCTTCGCGGCCATGCTCGGGATCAACCGGCTGTTCGTGGCCGAGCGCGAGCAGGGCGGCTTCGACGCGTTCCTGCTCGCCCCGGTCGACCGCTCGACCCTGCTGGTGGCCAAGGCCCTTGCCCTGTTCGCGTTCCTGGCCGTGCTCGAGGTGATCGCCGTGCCCGCCTTCGCGCTGCTGCTCCTGGGGACGTCGCTGGGGCCGGCCCTGCCCGGCCTGATCGCGATGCTGGTGCTGGGGGACGTGGCCCTGGCGGTGATCGGGACGCTGGTGTCAGCGATCGCCGTGCACACCCGGGCCCGTGACCTGATCGGGCCGATCATCGGGCTGCCGCTGCTGCTGCCGGCGCTCATCGGCCTGGCCCGCGGAGTCGGTCCGCTCCTGGTCGCCCACGGCTCGAGCTGGCCGCCGGGGAAGTGGGTGTTGATCCTCGCTCTTTATGATGTGGTCTTCGCCCTCCTGTCGTACGCCGTCTTCGATTTCTTGCTGGAGGACTGAAGGTTTTGAGCACCTATGGGCGAGGTCTTCGCGGCCTCGCCATCGCGACTGTCCTGACGATCACCGCCGCGTTTGCGCTGGTGTTCTTCTATGCGCCGCTGGACGCCGACCAGGGGTTCGTCCAGAAGATCTTCTACCTGCACGTGCCCATGGCCATCATCGCCCTGTGCGGCTTCGTCCTCGGCGGCGTGCTCGGCGCGATGTACCTGCGCACGGGCGATCGCAAGTGGGACATCCGCTCCTACGTGGCCATCCATATGGCCCTGATCTTCGGCATCGGCACGCTGATCACCGGTGGGATCTGGGCCAAGGCCTCCTGGGGCCACTGGTGGGTGTGGAGCGATCCGACGCTCACCTCGTTCCTGATCGTGATGCTGCTGTTCGCCACCTACCAGCCACTGCGCTTCTCAATCGAGGATCCCGAGCGGCAGTCGCGGTACGCCAGCGTGTTCGCGGTGGTGGCCGGAGCATTCGTGCCTTTGAATTTCATCGCAGTGCGCGCCGCCCAGGGCTACGTCCACCCGCGCGTGCTCACCCTCACCGGCGGCAACCTGCCCGGCCCGATGCGGCTCACGTTCGTGATCGCGCTGGTGGGTATGGGGCTGCTGTACGTGACTCTGTGGAAGTACGAGATGGCGGCCAAGAGCACGCGGATGCAGGTGCGGGCGTTGCGCCGGGCGCTGCTGGGCGAGGATTCCGTCGCGCCTTTGAAGCGGAGCGCGGCACCGTCATGAGCGGGTTCGTGGTCGCGGTGGCGCCGGCCCTGCCGCTCCATACGGCCGGCAAATACGTGGCCGGGGCGTACATCGTGTTCCTCGCGCTGGTGCTGATCTACGTGGCGATCATGGCCGGCCGGCTGGCCAGCACCGAGCGCGATCTGACCGAGCTGCGGCGAGACGTCGAGAGGCGCCGGCAGGAGACCACCGGCGACTCCGATCCCTCAGACCGCGAGCGAGAGCCGGTGGCGTGAGCGAACTGCTCGCGATCGGCGTCTCGCACAAGACCGCGCCGGTCGAGGTCCGCGAGCGGGTGGCGCTGCCCGAGGGCGGCCGGCGAACCGACTTCGTGCGCGATCTGCGCGGCACCGGCGAGGTGCACGAGGCGGTGGCGATCTCGACCTGCAACCGGACCGAGCTCTACATGGTGGTCGGCAACCCGGTCGAGGCCGAGAGCCGGGCGCTGTCCATGCTGGCCAGCCAGGCCGGGATCCGGCCGACCGCGCTGGCCTCCTCGATCTACTCGCCGCGCAACTGCGACGCGGCCCGCCACCTGTACCGGGTGACCTCGGGGCTGGACTCGATGATCGTCGGCGAGGCCGAGATCCAGGGCCAGGTTAAACGAGCCTACGAGGCCGCGATCGCCGGCGAGACGGTCGGGCCGCTGACCAATCACCTGTTCAAGGCGGCGTTGGCCACCGGCAAGCGGGTGCGCAGCGAGACCGCAATCGGAGAGCGTCAGCTCAGCCTGCCCGCGGTGGCCGTGGCCTTGGCCCGCGAGCAGCTGGGCTCGCTCGACGGACGCTCGGTGATCGTCGTGGGGACCGGCGAGACAGGAGAGCTGACCGCGCGCTCGCTGGCCGACAGCGGTGGTCATACCGTGTTCGTGGCCAGCCGCCGGCGTGACCGGGCGATCTCGCTGGCCCGGCGCTACGGAGGCGAGAGCGTGATGTTCGACGAGCTCCCCCAGGTGCTCGAACACGCCGACATGCTCGTGGCGGCCACCGCCTCACCGCATCTGCTGCTCGAGGCTCAGGAGTTGACCGAGGTGATGGCCGCGCGCCGCGGCCGCCCGCTGCTGCTGATCGACCTGGCCGTGCCGCGCGACATCGACTCCGCGTGCGCCGAGCTCGACGGGGTCTCGCTGTACGACATCGACGACCTCCAGGCGGTCATCGCCCGCAATCGCCGGGTTCGCCAAGCCGAGGCGCGCAAGGCCGAGGGGATCATCGAGCAGGAGATCCAGCACTTCGCGGCCTGGCTCGGGTCACTCGAGGTGCTCCCCACCGTGACCGCCCTGCGCCTCCACGCCACCGAGATCGCCGAGCAGGTCGTACGTGAGAACTTGGGCAAGTGGGACTCGGCCTCGGCTGCCGATTTGGAGCGGGTGGATGCGCTTGCTCAGTCGATCGTCAACCGTCTGCTGCACCACCCCACCCTGCGGCTGCGGGAGCTTCGCGACGACCGCGTGCACGCCCGGATGGCGCTGATCCGCGACCTGTTCGGGCTGGAGGTCGAGACCTCGGAAGACGCGCGGCCAGCCGCGGAGCCGCTCGCCGAAGTGCGCGAGTTGCGCCCCCGGAATTGATTCGCGTCGGCACGCGGGGAAGCGCGCTGGCGCTGGCCCAGGCGACATGGGTGGCGGAGCGGCTCGGCGAGGAGTACGAGCTCGTGACGGTTTCTGGTTCAGGTCCGGAGGGAGACAAGGCCCGCTGGGTATCGCAGCTCGAGCGCGCGCTGCTCGAAGGCGACATCGACGTGGCCGTGCACTCGGCCAAGGACGTGCCCGCCGAGCTTCCCGATGGACTCGAGCTGGTGGCGTTCCCCGAGCGGGAGGACCCACGCGATGCCATCTGTGGGCCGGCTTCAGCGTTGTCGGAGCTGGCCCCGGGCGCTCGAGTGGGGACGAGCAGCCTGCGCCGGGCGGCCCAGATCCGCGCGGTGCGCGACGACGTCGAGGTGGTCGATGTTCGCGGCAACGTCGACACCCGGCTGCGCAAGCTAGCCGACGGCGAGTACGACGCGCTGGTGCTCGCGGCGGCCGGGCTGCGTCGGCTGGGCCGAGGGTTCGACGGCGTGCTCGAGGAGCTCGTCCCGGCGGCCGGACAGGGCGCGCTGGCCCTCGAGGCGCGGCCCGGGAGCGTGGCCGTCGATCGCGTGTCCGATCCTGCCACCACCGCCTGCGTGCTGGCGGAGCGCGAGATGACCCGTGCCCTGGGAGCGTCGTGCGACACTCCGGTCGGGGCTTGGGCGCGAGCGCTCGACGGAGATGAGGAGCTCGAGCTGTCGGCGTGGGTGGGGCGTCCGGATGGGTCGGCCTGGATCAGCGAC
Organism: uncultured Solirubrobacterales bacterium; assembly: GCA_963834675.1. Taxonomy (GTDB): domain Bacteria; phylum Actinomycetota; class Thermoleophilia; order Solirubrobacterales; family Solirubrobacteraceae; genus Palsa-465. The sequence goes on along the minus strand of CAWICS010000001.1, from coordinate 49,220 downwards.
CGGCTGCGTGGCGCGTCGGGCGGTCTCGGCTCGCGCATGGCCGAGCGGCTGCTCGCGGCGGGAGCGGCGGAGCTGCTCTCGTGACCGTGTATCTGGTGGGCGCCGGCCCGGGCGATCCCGGGCTGATGACCGCCCGAGCGCTCGAGCTGATCGCGGCGGCCGACGTGGTCGTCTACGACCGGCTGATCCCGCCCGGCGCGCTCGACGGGGCGCGAGCCGATGCGGAGCTGATCTACGCGGGCAAGGAGGGCGGTGGTCCATCGATGCCCCAGGCCGAGATCGACCGACTGCTGGTCTCGCACGGTCGGTCCGGTGCGAGCGTCGTGGTCCGGCTCAAGGGCGGGGATCCGTTCGTGTTCGGGCGGGGCGGCGAGGAGGCTGAGGCGCTGCGCGAGGCCGGGGTGCCGTTCGAGGTCGTGCCGGGCGTGACCGCCGGCGTGGCCGCGCCTGCCTACGCCGGCATTCCGGTCACCCATCGGGGCGCGGCCAGTGCGGTGGCGTTCGTGACCGGGCACGAGGATCCGTCGAAGCCCTCTGGGTCTGCGGTGGATTGGGAAGCGCTCGCGGTGTTTCCCGGGACGCTCGTGTTCTACATGGGGGTTCGGCAGCTGGAGACCATCGCGTCGCGGCTGATGGCTCGTGGTCGCGGCAGGTCGGAGCCGGCGGCGGTCGTCGAACGGGGGACGCTGCCCGGCCAGCGGGTCGTGGTCGGGACGCTCGAGACGATTGCCGAGGTGGCCGCCTCCGAAGGGGTGCGGGCGCCGGCGCTCATCGTCGTCGGTGACGTGGTGTCGCTCCAGGAGCGGCTGGCCTGGTTCTCGGCCGTGCGGCCGCTGGCGGGGGTCTCGGTGGCGGTCACTCGGGCGCGGGCCCAGGCGAGCGGACTGGCCGCCCGGCTTCGCGCGCTGGGCGCCGAGGTGGTCGAGGCGCCGGCGATCCGGATCGTGCCTCTGGACGGGCCGGCGCCCGATCTCGCCGGTTACGACCTGGTGTGCCTGACGAGCCCCAACGGGGTGCGGTTGCTGTTCTCACGCTTGGCCGCCGGCGGCCTGGATGCGCGGGCGCTGGCGGGCGCACGGGTCGCGGCGATCGGGCCCGGGACAGCGCGGGCGCTGGCGGAACACGGCGTGATCGCGGATGTCGTCCCGGAGCGGTTCGTGGCCGAGGGTCTGATCGAGGCGCTGGCCGAGGTGCCGGTCTCGCGGGCGCTGGTGGCGCGTGCCGCCGAGGCCCGGGACGTCCTGGTCGATGCACTTCGGGAGCGTGGCGCCGAGGTCGACGTGGTGGCGCTGTACGAGACGGTGGCTTCACCGCTCGGTGAGGCCGAGCTGGCCGCGGTGGCGGGTGCCGATTACGTCACGTTCACCTCGTCCTCGACCGTACGGTTCTTCCTGGAGTCCGCCGGCGGTTCCGATCTGCGGGCAAGGTTGGTCAGCATCGGCCCGGTGACCAGCGCGACGCTCCGCTCGCATGGCCTCGAACCCCGATGTCGAGGCGGTACGGCACGACATCGACGGGCTCGTGGAGGCTCTCGTCGCCGACGCAGCGGCGCGATGATCATCACGTTCCTGACCGACTACGGCCTCACCGACCCTTTCGTCGGGGTCTGCCATGCCGTGATCGCGGGCATCTGTCCTGGCGCCCGCGTCGTCGACATCTCCCATGGCGTTTTCCGGGGCGACGTCCGCGCCGGCGCGCTGATGGTGAGCAGTGTGATGCCCTATCTGCCGGTCGGGGTTCATCTGGCCGTGGTCGATCCCGGCGTGGGAGGCGACCGGCGCGCAGTGGCGGTGGCGACCGCGGACGGCCGGCGGTTCGTGGGCCCCGACAACGGGCTGCTGTCGTTGTGCTTCGAGCCGGCCGGCGGGGTTGTCGAGTCGGTCGACATCGGGCGCTCCCCGTTCGCGCTCGACCCGATCTCGGCCACGTTCCACGGACGGGACATCTTCGCCCCGGTGGCCGCTCGTCTGGCGGGCGGCGCCTCGTTGCCCGATGCCGGCGAGCCGTTCGATCCCACGGGCCTGGTGCGGCTGGAGCTGCCCGGCGCGAACGTCGAGGACGGCGTGCTGGTGGCCCACGCCGTGTACCTCGACCAGTTCGGCAACGTCCAGCTCGATGCCGGACCCGAGGCCCTTGGGCTGGCGCCGGGTCAGTCGGTGGCGATCTCGGTGCGCGGGGAGTCGTGGCCAGGCACCTACGGCCGGGCGTTCGCCGATGTCGCGGCGGGCGAGCTGCTCGTCTACGAGGACTCCGACCGCCGCCTGGCCGTGGCGATCAACCAGGCCAGCGCGGTCGGGCGGCTGGGGATATCGGTCGGCGACGAGCTGCGGATCGCGCCGGCGTGAGCGAGCTCGGGCGCCCCCGCGTCCACTACCGGCGGATCGGGTCGACCAACGCCCGGGCCCGCGAGCTGGCCGCCGCGGGCGCGCCGCACGGGACGCTGGTCACGGCGGCCGAGCAGTCAGAAGGTCGTGGGCGGCAGGGCCGGACGTGGTCGGCGGCGGCCGGGCGGGCGCTGCTCTGCTCGTTGGTGGTCCGCGACCCTCCGGCGTTGCTGCCGCTGGCTGCCGGCGTGGCGGTGGCCGAGGTGGTCGGGGACGGGGCGCAGCTCAAGTGGCCCAACGACGTGCTGGCCGGCGGGCGAAAGGTCGCCGGGATCCTGGTCGAGGGGCGTCCGCAGGAGGGCTGGGCGGTGGTCGGGATCGGGCTGAACGTGGCGCTCCGGATCGAGGACTTCCCGCCGGAGCTGCGGGCGACCGCGGGCACGCTGGGGTTGGGGCCGGAGGCGATCGAGCCGACGCTGTTGTTGTTGTTGGCGCGGTTCGGGGATTGGCTGGCGGCGGACGCTTCGGCCGTGGTGGCCGCCGTCCGGGAGCGCGACGCGCTGCTCGGGCAGCCGGTGCGGTGGGCCGGCGGGCACGGCGTCGGCGCGGGGGTCGATGAGCGGGGCCGCCTCGTGGTTGAGACCGAGTCGGGTCTAGTTGAGCTCGATGCCGGCGAGGTGCACCTCGTCCCGGGTGGCTGAGCCCCTGTAAAACGTGCCAACCCCCCACCCAGCCGGCCGCCGAGGCCAGATAAGCATCGGCAACATGCTTATCTGCACTCGGAGCGGGAGTGGTGGGCGGTTTGCTGCGAAAAGCAGGGCGCGGGGCGGTTAGGCGGCGGCTTCGCCGTGCTCGTCGTGGTGCAGCGGCTCCGGCAGGGCATCCTCGAAGTCCTCGTCGTCCTGCTCGTCGTCGTCGTCCTCGTCCTCGTCGGGCGAGACGTCGTCGACGTCCTCCTCGTCGTCCCGATCGTCATCGTCGTCATCGTCGGTGTCGTCGACCGCTTCCTCGAGCTCGTCGTCATCCTCCTGGGACGAGTCGACCTCGTCGCCGGCCAGCGTCTCGTCCTCTTCGGGCTCCTCGCTGTTGGTCGCCGTCGTGGCAACGGCCTCCTCCGCAACGGCCGCGCCAGCGCCGGCGCTTGCTGTGGACTTGCGCTTGCGCCGGCTCTTGCCGCGCCGGCCCTTGGGGAAGTTGCGCAGGAGCTCGCGGGCCAGGGCGGCCGGCTTGCGGGCCATCCGCGTACGGGCGCCGCGGAGCGCCTCCTCGGCCTCGGGCGTGTGGGCCAGGGCGGCGGCCAGCAGTGCGGCGGATAGACGGCGGTCCTCCTTGCGCGCGGCGTGGACCAGGCGGCGCGCGTTGCGCGCGTGGGCCGCGCCGGACGAGTTCACCAACAGCCCCAGCAGGCGCTTGGTCTCGGGCCAGCGCTGCACGGCGTACTCCTCGTGCACCTCGCGGGTGTACTCGGCCATGCGCCAGAGCCAGGCGTTGGCCTGGTCGCGGCGGCCGATGCGCCGCTCGGCTAGGGCCTGGAGCATGATCTTCACGCCCTCGCGGCGCTCGTCGCGCGGCCAGCCGGCCATGATGTCGATCGCGGTGTCGAATGCCTCGGCATCCCGGGAGGCGGCGATCTCCTGAAGCGCGCGCAGCCGGAGCTGGGAGTTGCGATTCCGCTGGACCGCGGTCAGTAGAAATCTGCGCTTGAGCTCGCCGCCCCGGTCGAAGTGGAGCATGGCCTTGGCCCGGCGCCACCCGTTGGGCGCAACCCGGGCGCCGGCCAGGGCCGCCCAGACGTGCTGCTCGCCGTAGTCCAGATGCTCGACCGCGATCCGCCACAGCTCGCGCTCGAACACCTGCGCCCGCCGCTCGGGATCGGGCGTGACCGGCAGGACGCGGCGTTCGACCCGGACCCGCCGGCCGCGGCCTCGGCGGACCGGGCCGACCACGATCGCGCCGCCCCGGTACACGTCGCGGTCCAGCAGGGAATGCAGGGTCACGACGGGGTCATCGTGTTTGGTCGCCGGGTGGACGAAGTCGACGACGATGCCGGCCTCTTTGCCTGGATGCCGGCGGGTCACCCGCCCGACCCGCTGCTGATAGATGCGCTTGGAGGCCGTCGGGGCCAGGTGCATGCAGATCGTCGCCCGCGGGCTGTTCCAGCCCTCGGCGAGCAGCTGGGCGTTGACCAGGACGTCGATCTTGCCCGATTCGTAGTCGGCCAGGATCCGGGCCAGCTGGCGCTTGGGGGTCTCGCCGGACACCCCCTTGGCCTTCATCCCCATGTCCTGGAACGCCTTGGCCACGTTGTAGGCGTGCCGCACGCCGGCGGCATACACCACGCCGGGAACGTTGTTGAAGCGGGTCTTGTACAGGTCGGCGATCGCCATGTTGAACGGCGTCTGGTCCAGCAGCTCGGCCAGCATCTCCTGGTCGAACTCGGTGTCCACCTCACCGCGGCGCAGAGGCACCTTGGCGATCGTGCGCACGCCCGGCCCGGGCGGGATGCGGATGCAGCGCAGCGGCGCGATCACCCCGCGCCGCGCGGCCTGGGCCAGGTCGAAGCGCGAGGTCTGGGTCGGGAACAGGTCGGTGACATGCCGGGCGATCAGGGCGCCGGTGGCGGTCATTCCGATGAAGATCGGGCCCGCCCAGGCCCTGATCGCGCCCGAGGTCTTCTCACCCAGCGCGGTATGGGCCTCGTCGCAGATGACGATCGTGTAGGCGTCGGAGATCTTTCCGGCGTTGCGCACGAACCACTGGTAGGTCTCGACCGTGACCGGACCGTTGGCCGCGTCCCTGCCGGCGAGCAGGGGGGCGTGGATGCGGTCGCGATAGCCGCGATCGCGCAGCTCTCCGTTGAACTGGTCGACCAGGTTGCGGCGGTGGGTGAGGATCAGCACGCCGCCGGTTCGCGAGGCCTCGACGAACCCGAGGGCGGCCACGGTCTTCCCGGCGCCGGTGGCGTGCTCGAACCAGAAGCGCCGGTCGGCGTTGGGATCGTCGGGGGCCTCGTCGAGTTGGACGTCATCGTCGAGCTCGTCCCCCTCGTCCTGCCAGTCCTGAAGCTCCTCGTCCTCGACTTCGCCGTCCTCGAGCTCGTCCTCGGATTCCTCCTCGCCCGGAATCGCCGACGAGGCGAGTTGGGTGGGAGGGGCCGAGACCGCGCCGTTGCCGGCGCCGTTCCCGTTGCCGTTGCGCTGGGCCTCGGCGAGTAGGGCGGTCAGCGTGCCCGACAGGGCATCGACCTGGTGGGCCGAGAGAACGGTTCCGTCGACCAGGTGCGGCTCCTCCTCGGAGAGCAGCCGCTCCAGCCCGAGCAGGAGCGAGAACTGCCGCCGCCACTCGATCGAGGGCTTGTCGGCCCCGGCGTCGATCTCGGCCAGCGCCGCGTCGACCGCGGCCCGGCGCGCCGATCCGGGCGCGAGCGCGTCCTCGAGCGTCTCGCCCTCGTAGACGAACTGCTCACGCGTGAACAGCTCAGCCCGCGCGATCGCGGCAGGTTCAAGAAAGGGGGTGGAATCACCCATGCGAATCGGAAAGGTTGCGTTTCGTAGGATGCGAGCCGCGGAGGTACAGCGTGGCGACTCAGGCGGGCTCGCTAGAGACCGTGCGCGGGAGGAACTACCCTCAGAGACGGATGCCCCCTCGCCGCCCACGGCTAGGAGGAATTGCTCCCTCATTAAAGCAGGTGTTAGGTCATTGGGTTGACGCGGGGTGTCCGGATGGGGTACACGGCCCCAGGGACGCTGCGCGAAGCGCAGCCCCTAATCTTCGTGGTCGATGACCGGCACCGCGGTGTATGAGATCCGCCGGGCGCGCAGCAGGGAGGAGCTGGCCGCTGCGCTCGAGCTCCGTCACGATGTGTTCTGCGTGGAGCAGGGGGTGCCCGAGCGCGACGAGGTCGACGGCCGCGATCCCGAGGGCATTCACCTCGTCGCGGTACGCGACGGCGAGCTGCTCGCCACCTGCCGGATCCTGCTGGTCGGCTCGACCTCCCAGTTCAGCCGCCTGGCCGTCCGGCAGTCGGCCCGCCGACAGGGCATCGCCACGGCCATGCTGGCGGCCGCCGACGAGGAGTCGCGCGCCGGCGGGGCACGGCGGATCGTGCTCCACGCCCAGACGTACGCCCGCGAGCTGTATGAGACGGCCGGCTATCGGCCGCGCGGTCGGGTGTTCTGGGAGGCGGGGATCGAGCACATCGCGATGGAAAAGCTGCTCGACTGAGCACGTGCCGGAAGTCCGGATCGATCCGCTCACGGGCCTCCGGGCCATCGTCGCCGGAGACCGCGCGCGCCGGCCGGGCGGGGAGCTCCGCGCGCCGCCGGCGCCGCCGCTCGATCCCGAGACCGACCCGTTCGCCGAGGGCCACGAGGACCGGACCCCACCCGAGGTCTACGCGGTGCGCCCGAACGGCGGCGGACCGGACACGCCCGGTTGGACGGTGCGGGTTGTCCCCAACCTGTACCCGGCGCTCAGCCCGGACTCCCCGCAGCCGGAGCCCGAGGCCAACCCCGACCTGTTCTGGGCCGGACCGGCCCAGGGCGCCCACGAGGTGATCATCAACGCGCCCGACCCGGTGACCTCGCTGTCGCATCTCGCCCCCGAGAAGGTGGGGGCGGCGATGGAGGTGTGGCGCGAGCGCATGCGTGTCCATCACGAGGCCGCCTACGTGCACCTGATCGTCAACGAGCAGCGCGAGGCCGGCGCCTCGCTGCCCCACACCCACGCCCAGCTTTATGCGCTCGACTTCGTGCCGGCTCAGGTCGCGCGCGAGCGCGAGCGGTTCGGGGCCTACGCCACGCGCACCATGGGCAGCAACCTGCTCGGGGATCTCGTGCAGGAGGAGGTCCGCCGGCGCGAGCGGATCGTGGCCATCGACGAGGACAGCGTGCTCATGGCCCCGTACGGCGCTCGGCTCCCGTACCAGCTGATGATCGCGCCGCGCCGGCCGCGGCAGCGCTTCGAGGAGGACGGCCCGCTCGGGGCGCACATGGTCCACGAAGCGCTGACCCGGCTGGCCCGGCGTCTGGGCAACAGCCCCCCGCTCAACATGTGGGTGCGCACCGCGCCGCGCGGCTCCGAGCACTTCTGCTGGCGGATCGACATCGTGCCCCGGCTGACCCACCTGGCCGGACTCGAGCTGGGGGCCGGGGTGCACCTGAACATCGTGCCGCCGGAGCTGGTCGCCTCCGAGCTGAAGGACGCTTGAGGGCGCTGGTTCAGCGGGTGAGCCGGGCCTCGGTGTCGGTCGACGGCAAGCTCGTCGCCGAGATCGGGCCCGGGCTGCTCGTGCTGCTCGGGGTGGGGCAGGGTGACCAGGAGCGCGACGCCGACTGGCTGGCCGGCAAGGTGCGGGCGCTTCGCATCTTCCCGGACGCCGACGGCCGGATGAACGAGCCCTTGAACGAGCGGCAGGTGCTGTGCGTGAGCCAGTTCACCCTGTACGGCGACGCCCGGAAGGGCAACCGGCCGAGCTACGTGGCGGCCGCGCCGCCAGAACGGGCGCAGTCGCTGTACGAGCGGTTCTGCGAGCGGCTGGACGCCGAGCGCGGGGTGTTCGGGGCGATGATGGCCGTCGAGCTGGTCAACGACGGGCCGGTCACGCTGATGGTCGAGAGCCCGTCCGCTACGGAAGGAGCTCGAAGACCTCGCGGTGCCGGGGCTTGACGGCCGCGAAGTGCCGGCGGTCGAGCGTGATGACGATGTCCGCATCGATCCGCTCGGCGAGGGCAATCACGCTGGCGTCCGTGCCTCCCAGGGGGAAGTCGGCATAAGTCTCCACGAGCTCGCCGATCCGCTCGAAGTCCTCGGCGCTGGGACCTTCAACGTCGAACGCACCGAGACCGCGCAGAAAGACCGCCTCGGCCATGGCTCCGAGTCGGCGGCCGATGAAATACGTGGCTTCGGCCACGACGAGTGCCGGTATCACCAGGCGGAGGTCGGCCCGCGAGAGGATCGTGCGGCATGCCTCGTGGTCCTCGTCATCGGCGTCCGCAGTCGCATACAGCGGCCCGGCGTCAACGACGGCGAGCATCCGAGACCCACTCTTGCTCTAGGAGCTCCTCCATGTCGCGAGCGGTGGTCTTGTGCCCGCTGCGTCCCAACGCCGCAAACGGCAGCTCGCGCCTGTCGCCGGGGCGCCCAACGCCGAGGTAGTGGGTCAACGCGTCGCGGGCGATCGCCGAGGCGGGCAAGGAACGGCGGTGCGCCTCGCGCTGCAGAGCATCCGCGAGGTCGTCCGGGAGGGAGATCGTGGTGCGGCGCATAACTGCATACTAGCATCACCGATCGCCCACTATCCAGGTCCGGCGCCGGTAGCGTCAGCAGGTCAGGGCACCTGGAGCGTCCCCGAGAACTGGCTGAAGTTGCCGGCCAGATCGGTCGCGGCCAGGCGGACCGTGTACGTGCCGCGATGCTTCAAGGCGGGCACGGCGAACGAGCGCGTGCCGTAGCCGAAGCTGGCGCTGGTCGAGAACAGGGTGTGGCCGCCGGGCCCGACGACGACGATCCCGACGTGGGAGACCTTGGAGAGGCTGAACTGGAGCGAGAACGGCTTGTTCCTGCGGGCGTGCTGGGTGACCAGCGCGAGGACGGGGGGCGTGGTCAGGTAGGCGGTGAAGTGCTGGGCGGTGACGCAGTAGACCGGCGCCGAGGTGCGCTGGCAGAGCTGCTGGAGGAAGCCCGTGACCAGCTCGTGGTAGCTGAGCGTGTCCTCCTGGCCCGGCTGGTAGAGCGACCACGCGCCGGTATCGAACTGGGGGACCTCGGCCTCGGCTTCGGCGTTGCCGGCGCTCCACAGCTGCAGGGCCAGCGGGTCGCCGGACACCTGCGAGTAGTCGTAGAGCCCGATCAGCGACTGCAGGAAGGCGTTGATGATCGAGCTGCCCGGGGTGAACGTGTACTGGACGTAGCGGGCGCCGAGCTGCGTGGGCACGCGGACCCCGATCGGGGGAGGCGCGGTGAACAGGGCCAGGGCCTGGTGGGCGAGCTGGAGGTAGCTCTGGTCTTGCGTGGCCTCGTAGGCCCGCGTCAGGGCCTCGATCCCGGTCCCCTGGGACATCGCGCTCGTCCACGGAGGCTTGCCGCCGCCGAACTGGAAGTAGTACTCCCACACCGGGCCGCCGCCCCGATTGACCGCGAGCGGGATCATCTGGGCGAGCAGCGACTCCATCTGTGGATAGTCGGCCGCTCCGGCCGTGTACAGGCCGTCGGCCTTGCCGAACGTGCCCAGGACCTGGAGCTCGATCCCCTGACCGGGGTAGTACTCCCAGACGAGCTGCGAGCCGCTGAACTCGACGTAGCTCCCTCCGCTCGGCACGGAGCCGGAGGCCCACCACTGGCGGTTGTAGCCCAGGGTCAGGAACAGCACGGGGAGCCGGCCGGCGGTGAGCTTGCCGGTCACCGCCATGTTGTGCATGTTCTGGATGACCGCCTCGAGCTCAGTGGCAGGCGTGCCGTGCAGATGGCGCTCGGTGTTCAGGGCGCCGTTCCAGGCGGCGTTGTAGCTGCCGTACTCGGAGGAGGTGATTGCGTTCGCGGCCAGCAGCCGCTTCAGCTCGCTGCTGACCGTCTTCTGTGGCTTGTGCTTGGGCTTCTTGGGCTTGGCGGCCGCGGCGGCGGCAGTCGGGGCAGGCAGGGGCGTCGGAAGGTTGGCCGGCACGAACGGATCCTGAGCCCGGGTGACATGGCCGCCTGGCTCCAGGATGAGCACCGGCGCCGCGTGGGCGAGCTCAGGCGCGGCCAGGCCCAGGACGAGTGCGAGCGCAGCGAAAAGCGGCGCGGCCCCAGCGCGCAGCCTGCGACGGTGGATCGACGTCACGCGTCTTTAACCAGCGCGGCGGCCCGATGTTTCGGTCGGGCGATCTGGGCCAGGCCGGTCTCCTCGGCCGCCTGGCAGTAGACCTGCCACGTGGCGTGGGCGGCGTCGTCCCAGGTCCAGGCCGGTGGCGGCGGGGCGGGCCGCTCGGCCGACTCGGCGGCGGCGATCAGGCCGTCGAGGTCGTCGACGGCCCGCAGCGTGGCGCGTCCGTCCAGCACCTCGCGCAGGGCGGGAACGTCGGAGGCGGCCACCGGAGTCCCGCAGGCCAGGGCCTCGACCGGGGGCAGCCCGAACCCCTCATCGTCTGAGGGGAAGACCAGTGCGTGCGCGCCGGTGTAGATCGCGGCCAGGTCGTCGTCGGACACCGCGCCGGTGAGCGTGACCCCAGGTAGCTCGTGCGCCCATGGCGCGGTTGGCCCGACCAGCACGAGCGGCATCGAGCGGTGCGCGCGGGTCAGCGCGGCCACCCGCTTGCGCGGATCGGGCGTCTGCATGGCGCCTACCCACACCAGGTATTGCTCGGGGAGCTCGTAGCGCTCCCGCACGGCGCTCACCTCGTCGGTGGAGCGGCGATGCAGCGAAGCGGCCGGCGCCTCGGGGATGACGGCGATCCGTTCATGGGGAATCTCGAGCACCGACTCGACGTCGTCGGCCACCGCGGAGGTGGGGACGATCACGCGGACGGCCCGCTGCACGGCCAGGTAGCGCAGCTTGAAGCGCAGGGTCGAGCGTAGGTACTGGCCGTGGCGCTTGAGCGGCGCGAGGTCGTGCAGGGTGACGACCATCGGCACCGGGCAGCGGAGCATCGCGCCGTCGATCCACGGGGAGTGGTACACGTCGCAGCGACGGGGCTGGTGGCTCTCGACCACCTCGCATTGCCCGAGGTCGCGCAGCGCCTGGAGCAGGCAGCGCGCATAGCGTCCGACACCGTGGGTGCACTTCGCGGGGCGGCTGTCGAATGCGACTTTCACGACTGTCCGGATGACGCACGATGGTCCGGTGCGCGCACTCTACGGGAAATGTCGCTTGCTCGCCGGACGGAATCATTGGCGCGGTACGGTCGGGCGATCAGGGACTACTACGAGGACTTGTGGCAGCGCCTGCCGGCCGAGCTCGAGCCGCCGTCGTTCGAGCGCCGGCTCGCCTTCCTGCGCGCGGCGCTGCGCCCCGGAGACCGCGCGCTCGACCTGGGCTCGGGTGCAGGGGAGTTCACCGCCGCAATGGCCGCGGCGGGCGCCTCCACGATCGGCGTGGAGGTCGCGGAGGCGGCGCTCGGGCGGGCGCGCGCTCGGCATCCGGATTGCGACTTCCGGCTCGTGCCGCTCGACGGGCCGCTGCCGTTCGAGGATGGCTCGTTCGAGCTGGTCTGGGCCAGCGAGGTGATCGAGCACGTGACCGACACCGCGCGCTGGCTCTCGGAGGTGCGGCGTGTGCTCGTGCCGCGGGGCCGCCTGCTCGTGACCACGCCGTCGCACGGGCGCCTGCGGGTGGCGCTGGGCGGGGTCGAGCGGTTCTCCGAGCCGCTCGGCGACCATCTGCACCTCTACACGAAGCGCTCGCTGCGCACGCTGCTCGACGAGTTCGGCTTCGCCGAGATCGAGGTGCGGGCGGTCGAGGGGCCGCCGCTGCTCAGGCGGAGCCTGTTCGCGTCGGCGATCCGGTGAGCTCGGCGCGCGCCTGGGCCAGGTTCTGGGCGGTGATCTGCGAGGTGCGGTCGAGTCGGAGCGCTCGCTGGAGCTCGGCCGTCGCGAGCTGCGGGTGATGGGCCTGGAGGTCGTAGGAGCCGAGCTGCTGCCAGGTCTGCGCGTTGGACGGCTGGACCTGGGTGGCCTTGACCAGCTCGGCGCGGCTGGCCGCCTGGTTGCCGAGCGCCGAGTAGATCGCCGAGAGCTCCCACAGCGGATCGACCGACACCGGGTCGCTGTCAGCGGCACCGTGCGCGTCGGCCAGCGCGGCTGACGCGTTCCCCCGGGTGATGGCGTCGATCGCGGCGGAGACCTGATCGGAGGAGTGCAGGGGCTGCCACACGAACCAGGCTCCGATGAGGGTGACGGCGGCGACCGCCGTGGCGGCGGCGATCCGTCCGAGCGGCAGCGGTCCGGCCCGCTGCGCCGCCGGGGTCACTCGCGGATTCGGTCAGCGGCCCCCGGCCGGCCAGCCAGCCCGCGCACACCAGCACGGGAACGGTGACGCCGGGGATGAACCAGGTCCAGTCGATCAGCGAGGAGACGCCGTAGGTCACGACGATCGCCAGCATCGTGATCAAACCGGTCCGCTCGGCCGCGTGCCCAGGCTCGTCACTGCGAACGGGGCTCAGCGTCCGCCTGACCGCGGCGCCCCAGGCCACGAGCAGTGCAAGGCTCACCGCGATTCCGATCAGGCCGAAGTCGGCGAAGGTCTCGATCGCGTAGCTGTGCGCATGGGCCACCTCGAGCGGATTGGTCGTATAACGCGTGCGAGCGGTGTCGAAGCCCCCTGCGCCGGCGCCGGCCAGCAGCGCGTGCTCGCCGACCTTGAGCCCCTCGCGCCAATACAGGGGCCGGCTGTTGGAGAGCTGGGCCAGCCGTCCCGGATCGTTGCCGACCCCGCTCGAGGGAGCCGTGCTGGTCAGCTCGCTCCACACGTGTGACGCCTCGCCGGTCAGCCCACGCGCGGAGGCGGCCGCGCCCGCGATCGCGACGATCGGGATGAGGGCCACGCCGATCAGCAGCACGATGCCGATCCGCCTGCGCAGAGGCGCCGCCAGGGCGGCGCGGTCCATCGCGCGGGTCAGCGCGAAGCCGCCGAGCGCGCTGAGGATGAGCACCGCCAGGAGGACCAGGCCGAAGGTGTGGCCCTGGGAGGTCCGCGCGGCCATCGTGGCGCCGTCGTGAGTGATCGCGTGGTGGGCCAGCGCCCACCCGGAGGCGATCGCGCCGCCGAGCGCGCCGGCGGCCAGCAGGGCCACCCCGCGCAGGCGGAGCGGAACCAGCACGAACCAGCAGCCCAGGCCGATCACCGCGGCCAGCACCGCGCCGCGCGAGTAGGACAGCACGAGCGTGGTGACGAGCACGGCCAGGGCGGGCACGGTCAGCGCGCGCAACGTTCGTCCGGTGGCCGGCCGGGTGCCGGCCCACAGGCAGGCGGGCAGGCCGAGCGCCGCCATCAGCCCCGTGGCGTTCCAGTAGTCGAACGGCACCCGGAGGCGTCCCAGCGTGTCGCTCGCGTTCAGTGTGGGGAACACCTTGGTCAGCAGTGCGTAGCCGCACACGATGGCGGTCACCGCGCCCACCGCGCCGACCACGGCCGGCCAGCGACTGGGCGCCAGCCGCGCCAGTGCCATCGCGGCGCCGAACGCCGCCAGGTAGGAAAGCGTGCGATCGGCCTCGAGCCAGGAGGTGGCCGGCTGGACCGACCAGGCGATCGACAGGTAGCTGAGCGCGGCGAGCGCGGCGAACAGGGCCACGGCGGTGGCGGCGTGGGCAGTCGGGAGCGATGCGCGCCGGAGCACGAGCGCGGTGGCGCAGCCCACACCGATCACTAGCAGCGCGATCTGCACCCACGTGTTCGGACCCAGGTCGGTGCCGCCGGTGGCGACGAACACGACCAGGCCGAAGCCCGCAGTGAGGAGCGCGGCGAGCGCGGCGTCGATGGTCACCCCGACGCCGCGGATGCGGGTCGTGGGCGTCTCCCCGGTCGGCTCGGTCGTGGCGCGCCGAGGCGCCGTGGCGAGAGACGACACGCCGCCGAGCGTACCAACCACCCTGGGATATCGTCGTCGCAATGCCGGATGGGACGGTACTTGCGATCCAGGTCGTGAACTTCCGAACACGGCGCTATCTGGAACGGTGCGTCGAGACCGTGGTTGCGGATTTGCAGACGAGCGGCCTGGATCACGAGATCAACCTGCTCGATAACGCCTCGGGCGAGGATCTGAGCCCGGTGGCCGAACGGTTCGCCGGTGCGCGGGCGTTCACGGCGCCGCGCAACCTGGGCTTCGGTGGCGGACACAACCTCCTGGCCGCCAAGACGGAGGCGCCCTACCTGCTGATCCTCAACCCGGACGTCGAGGTCACGGCGCCGGGCACGATCTCGCGGCTGCTCGACGTGGTGGCCGGCGATCCCAGAGTGTCGGCCGCGGGTCCGAAGCTAGTGATGACCGACGGATCGGCCCAGCCCTACGACCACGGGCGGCTCCACGGAGCGCGGGCGGCGATCGCGCTGCGCGGCGGCCACAGCTACTGGCGGGCCACCGACGTGCGTGAGGAGGTGGCCTGGGTGTCGGGCGCGGCGATGCTGCTGGAGCACGCGGCGTTCCGGGCCGTCGGCGGCTTCGACGAGAAGCTGTTCCTCTACAAAGAGGACGAGGACCTGTGCCTGCGCCTGCGCGCGACGGGCAGGTCGGTCATCTACGAGCCGGGTGCGACGGTTTGCCACCACGGGTCGGTGGTGGCCGATCGCCACGCCGAGCTGGCCGGGGCCACGAGCTACTTCTTCGCCAAGCACTTACGCGGGGAGTCGCTCGCGGCGGGCGTTCGCCGCCGCGCACCAGACGCTCGCCTACTTGCGTCTCTGAAACAGGCGGTAGCCGAGCTTGAGCACGGCGTAGGCCGGCTTGGCGATTCTCGGGTGGGTGGCCAGGGCGAGCAGCGGACGGTGCACGTCGGCCGGCAGCTCGCCGCCCGGTCCGACGAGCCGCGCGGCGTCCTCGGTGAGCGTCAGGCCGGTGGCGGCGGTCGACGGCCGGGCCGGGGACTCGGCAGCGGCGCGGTAGACGCCGAGGAGGCGGTGGGCTGTGGCGTCCCAGGTCAGGCTCCGCGCGGCGGAGTCGATCGCGCTCAGGTTGCGCTCACGGGCCTCGTGGTCTTCAAGGAGTGCCCGGGCGTGGCTGGCGCTCGGCCCGGCGTCCCACGGCACGATGCCTGCGGCCTCATCGGGCAACAGCTCGCTGAGCGCGCTGCCAGGGGCCCACAGGCAGGGGACGCGATGCGCTGCCGCCTCGAACGGCACGAGCCCGAAGCCCTCGAGCACGCTCGGATAGACGACGAGGGCGGCTCGGCCGTATAGCCACGCCTTTTCGGCCTCGGTGACGGGACCGAGGTCGAGGAGGGCGGGTGCCAGGTCGGGGTGGCTCTGTATGAACCGCTTCTCGAGGGGCCGGGAGGACCCGTGGACCACCTCAGGACCCGCGAACACGAGCGTCGCGGCGACACCCTGCTCGCGCAGCTCCGCCAGCATCCGGAGGGCGAAAAGGCGGTTCTTGTGCAAATAGTCGGTGCCGAGGCAGAGCAGCAGCGGACGATTTGAGATCCGCTCCGCGCCGACGGGGGGCGCCGGCGCGGTGGTCGTCTGGGGATGGTCGACGCCGAGGTGGACCACGCTGGCGCGCGGGGGCTCTACGAGCTCCTCGGCCAGCGCGTCGTCGCGGGCGTGGGCGGAGAAGAACAGCACCCGGTCGGCGGCGCGCAGGGCGAGGCGGGTGAGCTCGCGGTAGTCCTGCCAGGCGGCGGGGCTCGGGAAGTAGGCCGGGTCGTGGAAGCCGATCAGGTCCTGCTGGGTTATCAGCAGCCGCTCGCCCAGCGACTGCAGGAAGCTCAGCTCACCGGCGTTCGAGAGCTGAAACGGGCGGTGGACGACGTCGGCGGGCGCGGTGCGCGAGATCTCCCGATAGGTGACGAGATCCAGCTGCGGGAGGGCCCGGAGGCGGCTCAGCGCGTATTCGCTGGGCTGGTCGGGGAGAACCGCGGTGAGGCGGACCTGCTCGGTGCGGGCCAGACCGGCGATGAGCTCGAGCACATGGACGTGGGTTCCGGTCGTCGGCCCGGACAAGACGCTGGCATCGATCGTTGCGGACAGGCCGCGCAGGGCGCGCCGAGCCGCGGCGCGCGCACGGGTCACCGGAGGCGTCGGCTCTGGGGCCCCGGCCGGCGCCGGCCCGGGGTCGAGGACCAGTACGTCGTCGGCCAGCACGTGGGCCAGACCGAGCTCGACGCAGCGCCTGCGGAAGTCCTGCGGCCGCCCGGATCCCCGACGAGATCCAGAGCGCTGCGGCGCACGTACACGCAGGCGTCGCCGGGGGCGTCGATCCGGGGACGCAGCCGGAGCGACCCGGCGTGCACGGCCGCGGCGGCCTCCTCGAACGGTGCCGGGTCGCGCCCCCCCAGCTCGTGCTGGGTGAGCGCGGTGGCGGTGGCCGTGGTGGCGCTCGCGTGGGCGGCTGCGTGGAGGGCCTCGAGCCACCCCGGGGCGAGGCGGCAGCCCGGCCGGAGCAGAACCACGTCGGCCGCGCGCGGCCCGTTCGAACGCCTCGGTCTCGGTGCCGACCGTGAGGATCGGGACCTCGCGCGGGGTGTGGCTCCAGCTCTTCGCCGGTCGTGCCGCCGCGCTCCGGTGCCGACGATGCAGACCGCGACGTCTGCGCGGTTCAACCGCCCCTCCGGGCGATGAGCATCAGCGTGTGGCCGAGCGGGGCCGCGCGTGGCCGTGAGCCGAGCGCGTCGAGCGGGGCGAGCGCCCGCTGGAGCCCCTCCGGCAAGCGCCGCCACGTGTAGGTCACGGCGTACAGCTCGGGCTCGAGCCCGGCCGATCGGGCCTCCGCGCGCAGCCGGCGAGGCGAGAGCGGGATGTCGTCGGGGGTTCCGTGGACGGCCGTCGCGAGCCCGGCCCGGTTGGCCAGCGCGAGCCCGAGCCCGACCGGATGCCAAAGCCCGGGCTCGATCGCCACCATCGCCCCTCCAGGCCTGAGCAGCCGGGCGGCCTCGGCGAAGCATGGCGCGAGCGCGCCCTGGTAGGCGATGTGGTGCAGGACCAGGCGGTACAGGACGACGTCGAAGGACGCCGGCGGGAACTCGAGCCGGCCGGCGTAGCCGAGCTGGACCTCGTCGGCGCGATCAAGAGGCTGGACGCCCGTCACGCGCTCGGGATCCGAGTCGACGGCGACCAGGCGGAATGCGGGGGCGGGGAACAGATGCCGCCCGGGATGCCACCCCGCGCCGACGGACAGCACCTGCCCGGAGGAGATCCCCAGGCGCGTCGCGAGCAGACGCTGCTCGCGCTCGATCAGACGCTGATAGTGGGCCTGGAGCGTCGACTCGTGGGTCAGGCGGTCGAGCAGGTTGTCGGGTTCGTGCGGCGCGCAGCGCATCTGGGGTGGTTCGGAGATCGTCATGCCGGGTCGCCGTCGCGCCGGGCCAGGAACGCGAACTGCCCGCAGAGAAGCAGTTTTGTGGCGTTCAGCGACCGACGGTCGGCCTTGAGCGCGCGGGCGCACGCGTCAAGAGCCCGGTTCAGCGGCGATTCTCCTCCCCACCAGCGGTGAAAGCAGCGGTGGTTGCCGGCCAGTCGCCAGGCGATCAGGGTCACCCCGTCGATGCCGGGGCGCAGCTCGACCGGACAGAGGTCGGCCTGCTGAAGCAGGGCGAGGAACCCGACCGGGGTGTAGTTCCACAGGCTGAGCGAGTGGTAGGGCTCGAGCTGGGAGGTCGAGCCGGCGAACCATCCGCCGGGGGCGAGGACCCGGCGCACCTCGGCGAGCAGCGGCTCGGGCCGCCGGACGTGTTCGAGCACCTGCTTGCAGTAGACGAGGTCGAACGCGCCGTCCTCGAAGGGCATCGCCACCCCGTCGAACGTCTCGAAGCGGGCGTCGGTGCGGGTCCGCTCGCGCGCCTCAGGTGAGCCGGGGACGTCGAGGCCGACCCACTGCACGTTCGGGTCACGGGCCCGGAACACGTCGATCGAGCCGCCTGCGCCGCAGCCCAGGTCCAGCACCCGCCAGGGACCGGCGGCGGGGCGGCCGACCCCGCGCTCGGCGTAGCGGTCGGCCAGGGTCTGGTGGGCGTGGTCGTCCGGTAGGGCGTCGCCGAGCAGTTCCTTCAGGTCGCGACCGGGCAGCCGAAGCCTGCCACGTGACGATTGGGTCGGCGTTTTCCGCTACCGGTAGGGGGTTCGTCGGTTCTCGCCGGCGGCTCGGTGGGCCGCGAGCTGACGCGCGAAGGCAGCCACGAAGCGGGGGTTGTAGCGCAAGTAGCGCCGCCACAGCCGGCGGGGCTCCTGGGTCAGCCGGAACGCCCACTCGAGTCCAGCTTTCTGGAGCATCGGGGGTGCCTGGGGGACCAGCCCGGCCAGGAAGTCGAACGCGGCGCCTACCCCGACCAGTACCGGCGCCTCGAGGGAGGGGCGCAGCGCGGCCATCCATTTCTCCTGCTTGGGCACGCCGATCCCCACCCAGACCACGTCGGCCTCGGCCTCATTGATGTCCTCGGCGACCGCGGCCTGCTCCTCGGCGGTGAGGGGCCGGAACGGCGGCGAGTACCCACCGACGATGTTGACGCCGGGGAAGCGATCACGCAGGGTCTGTCCGAGTTGGACGAGCGCGGCCTGGTCGCGCCCGCCGTAGAGGTAGAACCGCTGCTCGTTCGAGGCGCCGCGCGCAAACGCCCGGGCCATCAGCTCGGGGCCGTAGACGCGATCGGGTAGCGAATGGCCGAGCGCGCCCAGAGCCCACGCCAGCGGCTGGCCGTCCGGCACGTTGAGCGCATACGGCGACCGCAGCGCGGCGCGGAGCTCGGAATCCTCATGGGAGGCCATAACGGTATGCGTGTTGCACGCGCATACGTAACAGCGGCGGCGTGCGGCCACCATCTCGTCCATCCAATCGAGCGTCCGTTCGTAGTCGGTCACCGCGATCGGCACGCCGACGATGTCGACCGTCGCAGGGCGCGCGATCGATTCGGCGTAAGACTGAACGGGGCTGTTCGGGCGCATCACCAGTTTCTGCCTAGCCGCAGTGGATCGGCGTCAAACCGGGCGCGCGGCTACGAATGACCACTGCTGTAACGAGTTACAAGGACGGAGGTTGCGGGGTTGCTGCACCGCCCCGGCGAGTCCGCGAGTCCAATTATGTCCATGATGCTTGACGGCGCCGGTGCTCGCAGCGCTATGCTTGGCATCGACACGGAAGTCAGACGGGCCCGCGAGCATCGCCCCCTTTCTCGCGGGTCTTCGGACGGCCCCCAGCCCTACCAGGGTCGTCCTTCGGTCGGGCCCGTACCGCCTTCGCGGTGCGGGCCCGCCATCTTTTCTGGAAGATCGAGGCGGAAGTCTTGCGTTAACGCTCGCGCATCGTGCCGCATGAGAGCTAGCCGTGGTCACCGGCGGCGCCGGCTTCATCGGATCGCATGTCGTCGACGCCCTCGCTGGCCCGGGGCGACCACGTCACCGTGGTCGACAACCTTCCAGCGGGAGACGGTCCAATTTGGACGGCGCGATGCCGCGCGGGGCGGAGCTGCACGAGGCCGACGTGCGGGACGCGCGGCGCGCTGCTCGAGATCTTCGCCGCCTCGCGGCCGGAGGTCGTGTTCCACCTCGCGGCGCAGATCGACGTGCGCCACTCGGTCGAGCACCCCGACGACGATGCCCGGGCGAACGTCCTGGGCACGATCAGCGTGCTGGAGGCGGCGCGCGCGGCCGGTGTCCGCCGCGTCGTGAACACCTCGACCGGCGGGGGGCTTTACGGCGACGCCTCGGTGCATCCCGACCCCGGAGGACCACCCGATCCGGCCGCTTGCCCCGTACGGCCAGGGAAAGTACGCCGCCGAGGGCTATTGCGAGCTCTACACCCGGCTGCACGGCCTGCCCACGGTCTCGCTGCGCTACGGCAACGTGTACGGCCCGCGCCAGGACGTGTACGGCGAGGCCGGCGTGGTGGCGATCTTCTGCGGGCGGCGTGGTCGCGGGCCGCCGGCCGACCGTTTTCGGCGACGGGAGCCAGACGCGCGATTGGGTGGAGGTGAGCGACGTGGCGCGGGCCAACCTCATGGCCGGCGACGCGGAGGTGACGGGGCCGGTGAACATCGGCACAGGCCGCGAGATTCCCGTACTGGACGTGCTCGAGACACTGGTCCGAGTGAGCGGCGCTGGCGCGACGCGATCGAGCCCGAGTTCGCCCCGCCGCGGCCCGGCGAGGTGACGCCGGAGCTGTCTGGACGTGACACGAGCGCGCGATGCACTCGGGTGGGAGGCGCAGGTCGGACTGGAGGACGGGCTGCGCCGAATCCTGGCCACGGCTGTAACGCCGCAGCCGGCGGCTAGAGGTTCTCCGCCACCCGCGGCGCCTCGCGGGTGAAGAACCACGCCGCCGATGACGAACACCGCGACGATGAGGACGATCGCGCCGATCACGGCGCCAGACACCGGCCACGGCAGTGGCGGACGGAAGGCTGGAAGCAATGAAGGCATGGCCTGCCTGGGCCTGCATCGTTGCGATCGGATTGATCATGGCTATGCGAGTGCCGGTCGTCCCCAGATGCTTTGCATACGTGGCGGCGGAGTACATGATCGGCGAGAGGTAGAACCACGCCTGCAGGCAGACGTCCCAGATCGGCTGGACGTCCCGATACCGGACGTAGGAAGCGGACAGGAACATGCCGATGCCAGTCGCGAGGACCACGAAGCCCAGCGTGATCGGGACGAGCCACAGCCATGACAGCCTCGGCGTCAGCCCGCTCGCGAGCGCGAAAACCAACACGGGGATGAAGTTCATCGCGAGGTTGAATGCCGCCGTGAGGGACACCGACAGGGGGATGGCCATGCGTGGGAAGCGCACCTTGCGAAGCATCGATTCACGCTGCACCAAGCAAGCGACGCAATTGCCCGTCACCTCGCCCAGGTAGTTCCACAGCACGATGCCGGTGAGCAGGTAGAGACCGTAGTGAGGGATCCCCTTGCCGAGGTTGATGATCTTGGTGAAGAACACGTAGATCACGCCGAAGAACAGGAGTGGGCGCATCAACGACCAGAAGTAACCGAGGACCGATCCGAAGTAGCGGAGCTTGAACTCGGTCCGCGCCAGTGTCACCGTGAGCTCGATGAAGCGGCGCATCCCACCGCCGAGGGCGGAGGGCCCGTAGGTTTGCCGTGACTCCGACGCTCACTGCGAGCGCTCGATCTCGAACGTGTGCGGGCAGGTCGACGGCCCCGCCGCCGGATTTGCCGGCATGCACGATGATCGTGCTGATGTCATTGCGCAGGTCATAGGCGTTGGCGCCGAGACCGTCCGCGGTGACCGATGCGGTCAGGCGGTAGCGCCCGGGCGCAAGCCAGTTCTCGAAGCGCGTCCGGATCACTGCCAGCTCTCCGGCGCGAAACTGCCCTGTCGGGCCGTGGGACAGGGCAGTGCTCGCGGCGAACGCCCGTCGGCCGCGATCGTCATCGAGCGAGATCGCAAACAGCGGGTTCTCCGCATCCGCGTGGAACTGGACCTCGGTCCTCACGTAGCAGGCTTCGCCCTGATTGGCGGCAACGACCGTCTCACCGTCGGCCGATTCGAACGAGGCGCTGAGGATCTCCGCCACCGGCGCGCGCCGCAGGGTCTCGGGACCGCCATGCTCCCTCGCCTCACGGCGAACGCGGTTGAAGTTGAGTTCGTTGTACTGCCGGGCGATCGAGGCCGGGTTGCCGATGTCGACCACCTTCCCTCGCTCGAGCAGCATCGCGCGATCGCAGAAGCGCTCGACCGAGCCCATGTCGTGGGTCACGAACACGATCGTCCGGCCCGCCGCCTTGAGCCGCGTGAACTGGTCGAAGCACTTCTGCTGGAAGGCGGCGTCGCCGACCGCGAGCACCTCGTCGATGAGCACGATGTCGGCGTCGACCTGGATGGCGACTGAGAAGGCGAGCCGCACCTGCATCCCCGACGAGTAGTTCTTGAGCTTGAGGTCCATGAACTCCTCGAGCTCGGCGAACGCGACGATCGCCTCGAAGCGGTCTTCGGCCTCCTTGCGCGACAGTCCGAGCATGATCGCATTGATGATCGCGTTGTCGCGCGCGTTCAGTTCGGGGTTGAAGCCCACGCCGAGCTCGATGAACGGAGACAGCCGGCCGCGCACCTCGAGCTTTCCGGAGTCGATGTCGTAGATCCCGGCCAGGCACTTGAGCAGCGTGCTCTTGCCGCTGCCGTTGCGTCCCACGATCCCGAAGAACTCGCCGGTCGCGATCTCCAGGCTGACGTCGTCGACCGCCCGCAGCTCGTCGAACGTGCGGCGGCGGAACGGGTGAACCGCCCGCTCCTTGATCGTGTGGTACTGCTCATGGGGAAGGCGGAACGTCTTGCTCACGTTCGCCACCGACACCGCCGAGATCGGCGGTTGGCGCCACCGTCGTGGCGGCGGCGGATGGCACTTGGTTCACAGTCGCTGCTCACCTCGGCGAGCTCCTCACCCGGTCTCAGACCCGAGCGACGAAGTTCACTCGCTCGGCGGCGTAGAAGACGCGCTCGAACTCAGCCGCGCGTGTATGGCCCCGAACCGTCGAGATCGTAGATTCGCAGCCTCGGCCTTGCTCTCGCAGGAGCTGGTAGATGTCACCCGGGCAGGTGCCGAACGCCTCGGCTGAGCCGGTCCCGTGCTCGAAGATCACGATCGGCCGATGGCGGCGCAATGTCTCGAGCGCGCCTTCGAGCACTTGCTGCTCGGCTCCCTCG
Organism: uncultured Solirubrobacterales bacterium; assembly: GCA_963834675.1. Lineage (GTDB taxonomy): Bacteria > Actinomycetota > Thermoleophilia > Solirubrobacterales > Solirubrobacteraceae > Palsa-465. The sequence continues at coordinate 26,620 of CAWICS010000001.1, read as the reverse complement.
ACGTCGATCTTGATCACGTCGGGGCGGTAATCCGGACTCGAGCACCTCGTCCAGACACCTCGAGCCTGACCGGTGATGTGCTCCACCTCCGCCTCCTCGCCGGTCGGTAGAGGCCGGAAGCGGAGTCCGCTCCAACCCTCGGCGTGGCCGTGGACGTACGCGAAATCTGCTTCGCCGGGTGGTTCGACAGCGCCGCCTGATGCAGCTCGACTCCCGGGAACGACGTCCTGATCACGTCGCAGAGGTGGGGGAGCGGCTCGAACGCGATATGCCTCCCCTGGGGGGCCACCCGCACCATCTCGGCGAGGACCGCGCCGCGGTGAGCGCCGACGTCAATGCAGTTGGCATCGGGGGGCAGCGCGAAGGCGAGCAGACGCCGGATATTCGCCGACATCCTCGGCGTCTCGCCGCATCGCGGCTTCGACCGCGGACATGGCGTCGGCTCCGCGAGCGGCCACCGCGCGCGCCGGCCGGGCGCTCGCCCCGCCGAAGGGCGGCGAGTGCGGCGGCGGTCCGGCGGCGAACGTCGTCCATCAGCGCTGGCATAGCTCCACCGGAGCGGTCGCGTTGACCTGCACATGCCACGGCATCGATGCGCGCCCCGGATCGGAGGGGAAGCGCAAGACGTCGCTCGCGCCCGCCGCGACCACGGCGAACCGGCGCGCCGGGAACGCCGCAGCAAACCGCCGCAAGAACACCTGCGCGGTCCCGCCCTGGATCCGCCGCGCATGAGCAGGGCCCCCCCACCGGCACGCGGACGTCGATCGTGGCTAGCGGGGCGGTCGGTTGGAGTTGCTGGCAATCGCCCATGGCCACGATTCTGCCACCGGTGTGGCCCTCCACCTCGAGCCCGGTCGAGCCCGTCAGCGGCAGCGCGGCCGGATACAGCCCCAGGCCGTCGGCCCCGACCAGGGTCGAGTCGGCGACCAGCTGGACCGGGGCGGGCGCCTGCTCTAGCTCGCGCACGGTGAATGCCGGGGACCCCAGGTCGTGCACGGCGGCCAGATACGGCCCCGCGGTCACGACGGGCGCCCCGGACTGGCTGGGGGTGAAGCCCACCCAGACGTTCCGGGAGGCTATTTCGGCAGCGGCGAGCGAGGCGCGCACCGAGTCATCGGTGGCCCTGTAGCCCCCGCTCGCCCGCGCGCAGGAGACCGATGTTCGAGACGACCGCGCCGAGGGCCGCAATCGCGACCAGCACCAGCGCCGGCCGCGACGGGACGGTGGCGGACATCGCATCCGCCGCGATCAGCCAGACGAAGACCGCGCCCACGTACAGGTACCGGCTGGCCGTCGGGTCGGCGAAGGTGTTGCGTGCCACGGCCGCGAGGCCCCAGAACGTCAGTGCACCCGCGATTGCGGCCGCCATCAGGGGGAAATGCCGCGTGCCCGCGCGCCAGCGCGACGAGCGCCACCAGCCCGCCGATCGCGAGCGGCGCGCCCCAGGTGCTGCTCAGCCCCGCGATACCGGCTGCGACTCCGGCCGCGGCATCGGCGACGTACTGCGGTGCGGCGAGCACCGCGTCGGAGGTAATGCTCGCTGGTCCCCCAGCCGAGGTACCACAGGCCGAACAGCGCAGCCGGCACGACCACGACCCAGGCCCGTCGCAACGGACGCCGCTGCACGATCAGCGCAACGGCGGCGGCGACGAGGAATGGCCAGGCCGACGTCCGAGCCGCTCAAGGACCACACTAGAAGCGCGCACGCGAGCGCGTCGCCCTCCTTGTCGCGCTCGTCGATGCATCCACAACGCTCCGAGGCCGCCGGCGACCGAGGTGAAGAAGCCGATCTGGAACGGCCACAGTAGGTCCTGCCAGGCGCTTCCCATGAACAGCAGCAGCGCCGTCGGGACGAGCGCCAGCCACGGCCCGAGTCGGCGGCTCACGAGCTTGAACAGAAGGAAGCAGCCAGCAGGTGCAGCGCAATCTCCACGACCCGGTATGGCGTGTAGTGCCGCAATCCCACGGTCGCGAACAGGACCTTGTAGACGATCACCGGGAACAGGGCGAGATGGCCGTTATGCGGATCGAGATAGGTCCCGAGACCGCCGCCACGCCGGGTGAGGATGAACGCCCATTCGTCGTAGAAGAACGTGAGATGACGCCCGGCGTAACAGCAGCAGCGCGGCCCCACCGACGAGCAGGGCGACCGAGGCCGCGCTGGTCGGCTCGACCCTCGCGGACGGCCCGCCGCCCAGGACGCGGCCGCCCGCGGTCATTTCCGCCGCGGGGACTCGGCGACGTTCTCCGTGGTAGATGCTAGCTGGGTCACCCGAGACTCCTAGGCCGTGTGAGGGTAGCTTCTGCGCCGGGTTTCAGGTTTTCGCAGTGCCGGCGTCCGATCCGGCTACCCGTTCGACGACAGCAGAGGATAAGCTCATCCCGGTGGGAACGTCCCAGATCGCTCCGGTCTCGAGAGCGCATATCCGCGCCGCTGGCGCGATCGGCGCATACCGGAATGGCTGGCGCCGGCGTCGTCTACGCCATTCTGACCCTTCTGTGCATCCTGGCCGCATACTGGCTGATTTTCAGCCAGTTTGCCGTCATATGACGACGAGGGCTTCTTCGATTACTCGTTGAAGCTGTTCGTCTCAGGGCACGCTCTGTATGACACCGTGTAGCGACTTACGGTCCGTTCTACTACCTGGTGTTCGGGGGCTTTTTAGCGGCGATCGGGCACGGCGTCACCACCGATGCTGGTCGGTTCATCCAACTCACCATCTGGGTGGCCACCAGCCTCGCGCTCGGACTGACCGCACATCGCCTCACGGGGCGCCTGTCGCTCGGCGTCACCTCGCTCGCGACGGCCTTCTTGCTGCTCAACGGCCTGATCGCGGAACCGATGCACCCCGGCGCGCTCATCGGGGCCCTCCTCGCGGCCATGGCTGCCGCGATTGCGTTCGCGCTGCCCGCTCGGCCTCGCCCCGCATTGGCGACCGTCGGGGCGCTCGCGGCCGCCCTCTTGCTCACCAAGATCAACGTGGGCGCCTACGTGATCGTTGCGATCGGGTTCGCGACTGTGATGGCCGGAACATCGCTCGTGCGACATGCCCTGCTTCGCTGGCTGGCCGTCGCGGCGTTCGTGCTCATCGGACCGGTCGTGATGGCCAACAAGCTGAACACCTCATGGGCCCGCTCGTATGCGCTTCTCGCGGTCCTCGCGACGCTGGCGCTGGTGTTCGTTGCGTTACCACGCGACGGTGACGCCGCTGTGCGCGACGAGTCGGTCGACTGGCTGATGTGGCTCGTCGGGGGCTTCATCGGGTGTGCCGTGGTCGTGCTGGTGATCTTATTCGCGCTTGGTACCACACCCAGCGCACTCGTTCACCTAATTCTCGTCGTTCCTACGCGTCAGGCGAGCTTCCTAACCGAGCCGATCACACTTCAGCCGAACGTGATCTGGTGGTCACTGGCTGCCACCGGTCTTGCCTGGACGTGGCGCCAGCGCATGGGTGCCGACGACGGAGGGAATCTGTCGCCGAGCCTTGCCGACGGTCTGCTGCGAGCAGTGGCGGGGGTGGCGATCCTACTCTCGCTGGCCAGCGAGTCCGTGTTCAACATCGCCCCGAACGCGGCGTTCGCGTTCGGTATGCCATTCGCGTGGGTTGCCGCGTTGCCCATTCCCGCGGCGATCGCCACCTCACGTGTGCGGCTCGGCCGGCTCCTGATTCCTGCGCTGGCGATTCTGTACTGCCTGCTGGCGTACCCGGTGGCCGGCACTCAAGTCGTCATGGGTTCGATCCTGCTCGTCCCGTGCGGCGCGATCTGCGTGGCCGACGGGTGGGCGGTGCTCGAGGGGTGTGGCGCGGTGCACGCCGTCGGGCGTGTGACAGCGCGGTCTGCGCTCAGCGCGGTTGCGGTGGCGCTCGCCGTGGGAACGACATTTCTCTACATCATCCAACCGCTCGCGGCGAATCACGATCAGTATCGGGCCCAATCACCTGTGGACGTGGGCGGCGTCACTCGACTTCACCTGCCTCCCTCGCAGAGCGGTCCGATTGATGCCGTGGTGGGACTCGTGCGCTCGCGCTGTCACTCGTTACTGTCACTCCCAGGCATGTGGGGGTTCAACATCTGGACCGGGCTGCCGACGCCCACGGCGACGGTCGCCGCGCAGCCGTATTGGCGTGAGCTTTCGTACGCGCAGCAGACCAGCATGCTGCGCGCGGCCGAGAGCACCCCGGGTCTGTGCGTGGTGCGCAACGTAACGCTCGAAGCACAGTATGGTGGCGTTACGCTGAGCTCGCCGATCGCGAGGTACCTTGTTGAAGCGTTCCGTCCGATCGCCCAGCTTCCGCCGTACACGGTCGAAGTGCGGCGGTAACCGACTGGCTTGCCCCGGCGTTCGTCCAGCCGCGTTAGTCAGCGATGGGCCAGCGATGAAGCCACCAGGCGACAGCGCGGGTCCGGTAACCGAGGCCCTGGTATAGCCGCTGAGCCGAAATGTTGCGGCCTTGGGTCACCACCCGCGCGTCGTGACATCCGGCCTCGCGCATGATCAGGTGGGCCTGGTGCATGAGCACGGGCCCGATGCCGCGACGAGCGAACTGGCTGGCGACGCCGATCAGCTCGATTGATCCGATCGAGTCTTCGTGAGCCAGTCCGCAGATGAGGAAGCCGGCCGCGGGCTCAGCGATAAGCACGCGGCGCGCGGCGGCGCTGCGCAGGCCGCGTCGCACCCATGCCGCGTACAGGTGAGGGACTCGCTCTTGGGGGAAGTGATGGTCGAGCGTGAAACGAGTCGCCGTGATGGCCTGCCTCGCCAGTTCCGCCAGCACCGGCTCGTCGGCCAGCTCGGCCTCGCGCACCGCCACGCCATCGGAACGCGGAAATGCCAGCGCCGAGCAGGAGGTCGATGACGCGGCGGCGGAAGGCTCGGCGGGTCTGATCAGACGCCGCTCGAGTTCCACGCGGATGTCATAGGGTTGGAACCCGTGGCGAAGGGCTTCGTGCAGCGCAGCAGGGTCGTCTGCCGAGACGAGGTAATACAGACACCGCACGCCGTCGGCGTCGGCGCGCGCGACAGAGTCCGCGAGTGAGTTTGAATCTGCCGGTTCGCTGACTCGCCCGATCGGGAACCCAAAGAACTCGCTGTCCCACGGGAGTAGCTCATAGCTCAAGGAAACCGATCTCCAACGCGACGCACTGAGTCCGGCGGGCGTACGCCCTCGAATCGGTGCACGTCACCGACGAGGTAGTAGGGCCGCCCCTTGGCCTCGGTATAGATGCGTCCGACGTACTCGCCGATCATCGCCACGATCAGCAACTGCATACCGAGCAGGGCGAACACCAGGGCGAACGCGGACACCGTCCCGGACACGCCGCTGCCCACGGCGACTCGGTAGACCAGAAAACAGATGGTTCCGATGAACCCGGCGATCGAGCCGAGCAAGCCGAGTCCCGTGAGCAGGCGGAGGGGAAAGATGGTGTAGCCGGTGATCATGTCGAGCATCAGTTCGATCAGGCTGCTTAGGCGGTACCGCGAGCCGCGCTCGCCGCGAGCTACGTGCGCGACCGGGATCTCCTTGATCGGGACGCCCAGCCAGGCCACGACCGCCGGCACGTAGCGATGGCGTTCGGTGAGGGTGAGCATCAGGTCGACCGTGTCGCGGCTGTAGGCGCGAAACATCGAGCCGAAGTCCTTCAGCCTCGCGCCGGTACGCGAGTTCAGCCACCGCGTCAGCACAGCGGTTATCATCCGGCGGCCGAATGGGTCCTGCCGGTCCTCGCGGCACCCCGACACGACGGGGTACTCCTCGGAGAGCTCGGCCAGGAGCTTCGGGATCTCCTCCGGCGGATATTGGAGATCGCTGTCGAGCGTGACCACCCGAGCTCCGCGCGCGTGGGATAGGCCGGCAAAAACGGCCGGGTGCTGGCCGTGGTTCCGCGCCAGTCGGACGATCGTCGTCGGGTGGCGGTAGGAGCGTGCCAGCTCGGATGCGAACGGGGTCGTCCGATCGAGGGCGCCATCATCGACCAGCACCAGCTCGCCGCCGCCCTCGATGGCATCCAAAACCGGGCCGCACCGCTCGAAAATCGGCACGAGGGCGTCTTCATCCCGATACAGCGGGATGACGATGCTCAGGCCCGGCCGGGGCTGGTCTGGCTGATTTGCGGTCTTGAGCTCCTCCATGAGTGCATGATGACAAGCGCGCCACGATCGCGGGGCCCCGTACTATGGTCGAGCATGGAGCCCATCCCCTTCAATCGCCCGCGACTGATCGGGCGCGAGCACGCCTACATCGACGAAGCGCTGGCGAGCGGCAAGCTCTCGGGCAACGGCCGGTTCGCGCAGCAATGCGCGCGTCACCTGGAAGGCCGTCTTGGAACGCGCCGGGTGCTGATCACCCCATCGTGCACGGCGGCGCTCGAGATGGCGGCGCTTCTGTGCGACCTGAATCCCGGGGACGAGGTGATCATGCCGTCTTTCACCTTCGTCTCGACGGCGAATGCGTTTGCGCTGAGGGGAGCCATCCCGGTGTTTGTGGACATCCGGCCGGACACGCTCAACATCAACGCCGAGCTGATCGAGGCGGCGGTGACCCACCGCACGCGCGCGATCGTCATCGTCCACTACGGTGGCGTGGCTTGCGAGATGGATCGAATCATGGAAGTCGCCACCCGCCGCGGGCTGATGGTCGTCGAGGATGCAGCGCATGCGCTTCCCGGCACTTGGCGCGATCGAGCAACTCGGCGCGATCGGCCACCTGGCGACGTTCAGCTTTCACGAGACGAAGAATGTGCACTGCGGCGAAGGCGGCGCGCTCGTGGTCAACGACGCAAGCCTGGTCGAGAGGGCGGAGATCGTGCAGGAGAAGGGCACGGATCGGGCCCAGTTCTTTCGCGGTGCAGGTCGACAAGTACACTTGGCGGGACGTCGGCTCGTCATACCTGCTCAGCGAGGTTGCTGCCGCATTCCTCTGGGCGCAACTGGAACATCTGGATGATGTGACCGCTGAGCGCCGGGCGCTGTGGGCGCACTATCACGATGCGTTCGCCGACCTCGAGCGCCACCGGCTCGTCCGGCGCCCCGTCGTGCCGCCTGACAACACCCACAGCGGTCATCTGTATTACCTCCTGCTGCCGGAGCCCGATCTCCGCGGTGAGTTCATCCAGGCGCTGCAGGCCCGCGGTGTGCACGCGGTCTTCCACTATGTTCCGCTGCACAGTTCGCCCGCAGGAATGAAGCACGGGCGCGTATTCGGCGAGCTGCGCGTCACCGATGACGCAAGCGCCCGACTCGTGCGACTGCCGTTGTGGAGTGGCCTCGGGATGGATCGTGCCGATCACGTGATCGGCGCTGTACACGAGGCAATGAGCTCCGTGGCGGGCGCCGCATCCACCTAGCCCTAGATCGCCACGCCCGCTAGCAGCAGCGATCCGCCCGCGGGCAGCGAGACTCCGCGGGCGATGGCGTACCGCTCGATCGCTCCGAGGATCTCGAACGTCCGGTTGAGGAACCCCGGGATACGGAACTCCGCCCAGGGGTCGAAGTGGCTGGAGTCGGAGCCCAGGAGCCGGCGGCTCACCCTGGACAGAGTCATGGCCGGGAGGGCAACGGTGACGAACGAAGTGACCATGCGCACGGCGAATCCAGCGTTCGTGACATGCGTGACGAGCTCAGCGCGAGAGTACCTCCTCTGGTGCTGTGCGTAATCGTCGGCGTGGCTCCAGAGCCATTGATGCTGGGGAACCGTGATGAGGATGCCGCCTCCGGGGCGCAGGACGCGACGAAGCTCCGACAGTGCACCCACGTCATCGTCGATGTGCTCGAGGACATCGAACGCGCCGACCAGATCGAATTCGCTGCCGAACGGCAATGCGCGCGCGTCTGCTTGGAGGAGCCGCAAGTCCGGCCACCTTCCACGCGCGACATGCAGACCTTCTTCGAAGAGTTCGGTACCCGTGAGCGCTGCCCGCGGCAATGCGTCGCGGAGGGCCCCCAGGGTGTACCCGGTGCCACAGCCGATTTCCAGCACTGACTCGGCGTCCGTGAAATAGCGGCGCACGGTCTGCGCGATCAGGCGATTGCGCGAGCGAAACCACCAGGATCGATCCTCGAGCTCCGCGATCTGGAGGAACGCCGCAGGGTCATATCCGTGGAGCTCGGACGTCATCATCCCGATACCGCGTGGTTCGCGTGGCCTGGCCGGCTCAGCTCGGGGTGCGCTCGTGTTCGGGATCTGGCCGCCGCCGAGCGACGATTCCGCGGGTGGGGATACGACGCGTCCGGCCGCCGCCCGGAACCCCGCGCGAGGGTTCATCTGTCGCTATCGCCGGTACGTCGCGCCGGCGGTAATCGCCATGGCTGAGGTGATATTCGAGCCAGACGTAGAGCACGATGAACAGGTAACGGCTACCCATTTCCTGGAGCCGCAGCTTCGAGGTCCCGTGCACGCGATTGGTCCAGCTGACCGGTACCACGGCGTAGGTGAAGCCGCGGCTGACTGCCTTGAGCGGCATCTCGACCGTCAGGTTGAAGTGGTTAGACAGCAGCGGCTGCAATTGGTCGACCACGTGCCGCCGGTAGGCCTTGAACGCGTTGGTGGTGTCGTTGTATCCGTGCCGGAACAGGAACCGGATCCCGGTATTCACGATCCGGTTCATGATCAGCTTGAACCGCGGATATCCCTGGGTGCGGCCGCCACTGCCGAAACGCGTGCCGAACGCGCAGTCGTAGCCCTGCTCGAGCACGCGGTAGTAGAGGATCAGATCCTTCAGGCGAGTCCGACAGGTCGGCCATCATGATCGCCACGGCATCGCCGGTGTACAGGTCGAGGCCGGCGCGCACGGCGTGCCCGAAGCCGGGCGGAAGGTGCGAGCGCGCGCAGCGAACGTTCGGCTCGTGCTCGCGCTGATCGCGTTGACCGCCGCCGCCGTGCCGTCGCTGCTGGCGTCGTCGATCACGAGGATCTCGTGATCGATGCCGGCCTGCCGCAGCTCCTGCACCGTTCGCTGGATGGTCTCGGTGATCGAATCGACCTCGTTGTGGGCCGGGATCACCACCGAGAGCTTCATCGCGCCGCCGTCCAGAGCTCCAGGTTGTGCTCGTAGATCTCGCGCAGCACGGCCTCGATGTCGTAGGTGATTCCCCACTCGGGGTAGTCGCGCTTGAACGGCGCGAGATCGGAGATCCACCAGCGATGGTCGCCGATGCGGTTCTCGCTCCGAGAGCGTCCAGTCGAGCTCGCGGCCGCGTGATCTGCTCGCACAGCCTGATTGCCTCGAGCATCGAGCAGTTGCTTTCGCGCCCGCCGCCGATGTTGTAGACGGCAGCCGGCCGCGGAGCCCGATGGAAGACGTCGAACGCCGCCACCAGATCGGCGGAGTGGATGTTGTCGCGGACCTGCTTGCCGCCGTAGCCGAACACCGTGTACGGCTCGCCGGTCATCGCGCAGCGCATGAGGTAGGACAGGAAGCCGTGAAGCTTCGCCCCGGCATGGTTGGGCCCGGTGAGGCAACCCCCCCGGAAGCACACGGTCGGCATGCCGAAATAGCGGCCGTATTCCTGGACGAGCAGGTCGGCGGCCGCCTTGGACACGCCGAACAGCGAATGGGTCGAGCCATCGATCGACATCGACGTATCGATACCGCGAAAGTAGCGGTGATCCTCGGGCACCTCCAGCCGGTCCTCGAGCTCGACCAGCGGCAGGTAGTTGGGCAGGTCGCCGTAGACCTTGTTCGTCGAGCAGAAGATGAAGGTGGCCGACGGGGCGTAGCGCCGCGTCGCCTCGAGCAGCACCGAGGTGCCGTTGGCGTTCACGGTGAAGTCGGTCTGGCGGATCGGAGGCGGCCCAGTCGTGCGAGGGCTGGGCGGCGGTGTGGATCACTAGCTCGATCGAGCCTCGATGCTCGCGCGAATAGCCGATCGACGGCGTCGGCGTCGCGGATGTCGTACTCGAACGAGCGAAACGAGTCGCCCAGCGTGCGCACCAGCCGCTCGGTGGTCGTGGCGGTCGAGGCTGAGGGGCCGAAGAACTGCGCCCGCATGTCGTTCTCGATCCCGATGACGTCGTAGCCGGATTCGACGAAATGCTGGGCGGATTCGGAGCCGATGAGGCCTCCGGAGCCAGTGATGATCGCGATGCGGCATCTGAAGGCGGCAGTGAATCGCGGGTCAGATCGGCGAGCCCGCGCCAGGAGCCGCACGCACCGCCGACTCGTGTTCCCGGATCCACTCGTGGATGGCCAGCCAGGATGTCCGTCGGCGTCCGGCGCGGGCGCCAGGACGTCAGCTCCGGACAGCTTCGAGCAGTCCGATAGGTAAACCGGGACGTCGCCCGGCCGGGTCTGGGTCTCACTGCCGATCGTCAATCCGATTACCGGTGATCTCCGCGCACAGAGCGGTCGTCTCGAGCAGCGACAGGCTGCCTTCGCGGCCTCCGCCCACGTTCGCGGTCACGCCGTCCCAGCGCGCGGGGTCGGCCAGCTGCTCGTCCATCAGATCGAGAAGATCGTCGACGTGCAGGAGATCGCGCACCTGCTTTCCCGAGCCACCGAAGCCGATGTATTGGAGCGGGCGACGGAAATGGTGGGCGAGCATCCAATAGGTGAACACTCCCTGGTCAACCTTGCCCATCTGCCACGGCCCGGCGATCACGCCGCAGCGGTTGATCACCGCCCGCAGCCTGTAGCGCGGCCCGGTACTCCTCGATCAGCAGTTCGGCCGCGAGCTTCGTCGAGCCATATAAGGTCCGGGCGCCGGTCAGCGGAAACTCCTCGCTGATCCCGGTCGGCGAGGCGCCCGGCGACGGACTGCCGATCGCTCAACTCAAACCGGGTGTCGGTCTCCTCGAGCGCCAGTCGCGTCGAGTCCCGGCACCGGGTACACCCGGCTGGTCGAGAGGAACAGCACGTAGGCCGCCGCGGCGCCGGGCCAGCTCGAGGCAGTGATAGGCGCCGATTAGGTTCGACTGCACGACGTAGTCCGGACTGCCGTCGACACCGGCGAGCGCCGAGGGCTCCGCGGAGCACTCGACGAGAGCGTCGATCTCTCCGATGGCCAGGAGGTCGTCGAGGACGCGGACGTCGCCGTGCGCGAAGGCGATCCCCGCCTCGCGCAGCCGGGGCAGGTTCAACTCGCTTCCCCGGCGGCGGAGGTTGTCGAGCGCGATGATCTCCCAGTCGGGGTGGCGGGCGGCGAGGCCCGAGCGCGACGTTGGCACCGATGAACCCCGCTCCGCCCGTTACCAGCAGGCGCATCGGGACAATGTAGAGCGGATCCGCCCGGTGATAGCTTCACGCGCTCCCCGGCTCGCGGTCGCTCGACGGTCGCTCACGGAGCCGATCCGGGGCGCCGCCCATCCTCATGCCGCTGCTCGATCTAACATTGGAGATAGCCTAGGTCTGCGCCGGGGCGAGGCCGCCGTCTGCGTGCCCGTATACGGGGCCGAGGAGCTGTTCGCGCAGTGCCTAGCGGCCGTGCTCGCCCACACCGAGCCCGGCATTCCGATCCTCATCTGCGACGACGCGACGCCCAGCCAGGCGGATCCGCCCGATCGTCGAGGAGGCCTTCGGCGAGGAGAGCTTCGCGCACACCGTCTATTACCTGCGCCAGCCCCAGAACGTCGGCTTCGTCGTCAACGTGAACCGGGCGATGGCGGCCACGGCGCCCGCGGACATTGTGCTGCTCAACAGCGACTGCTTCGTCACCGATGGCTGGTTCGGCTCGCTCCGCGCTGCCGCGTACAGCGACTCCCGGGTCGCCACCGCGACCGCCCTGACCAACGCCGGCACGATCGTCTCGGTCCCCGATCGCAACCGGCCTCTCCGAGAACTGCCGGAGGGGGCCAAGGTTGATCTGATGGCGGCCGCCGTCCGCAGCGAGTCACTCCAGCGTGACCCCGGACCTCCCGACCTGCATCGGGCACTGCGTGTACATCCGCCGGAGCGCGATCGAGCTTGTCGGACAGTTTGACGAGAGGTTCTCACCCGGATACGAGGAGGAGGTCGATTTCTCGCAGCGCTGCATCCTGCACGGACTGCGCAACGTGGTGGCCGACGATGTGTTCGTCTTCCACCACCAGGCGGCGTCGTTCGGCGGAGAGGGCGCAGCGGTTCAGCGCCGGCGATGATCACCACGCGATCATCGTCGAGCGCTACCCGTACTACGACGCGTGGGTGCGGCAGGTCAGCGAGGAGGGTCGGACGCCGCTGGCACGTTCGCTCTCGGCGGCGTCGGTAGCGCTGCGCGGGACGAGCGTGGCGATCGACGGCCGTTGCCTCACCCAGGCCTTCACCGGCACGCAATTGGTCACCCTCGGAGTGATCGCCGCGCTGCACGCGTTACACCAGCCTCCACCTGCGTGTCCTGGTCCCGGACGATCTGGGCCCGGAGGCCGAGCGGTTCCTGTCGGCGCGACCCGAGATTCGCCTGATCCGCCACGAGGATCTGACCCGGCCCGAGACCTGATCCGGCTCGACGATCCGGACAACGCGGCTCGAACCCGCGGACATCGCCCACCGCCCGTATCAGGTGACCTCACCGGCCGATCTCGGCGTGCTGCGGCAGATGGGACACCGGCTCGTCATCACCCAACTCGACAACATCGCGCTGCGAAACCCGGGCTACTTCCAGGACTTCACGCAGTGGAACGAGTACCGCGAGCTGACCTATGGCGCGCTCGCCGCGGCCGACCAGGTCGTGTTCATCAGCCGCCATGGCGCGGGCGACGCGCGCGAGCTCGGACTCGTCCCCGAGGATCGCATCAACGTCGTTTACCCGGCGCTCGACCACGAGCACCTCGGGATCGAGATCCCCGCCGGCCGCCCGCCCGGCGCCGAGCGGATCGGCGATCGGCCGTTCCTGCTCTGCCTGGGCACCGACTTCCTGCACAAGAACCGCGTGTTCGCGATCCGCCTGCTCGAGGCGCTGACGGCGAGCATGGCTTCGACGGCGTGCTTGTGTTTGCCGGGCCGAAGGTGGCGGCCGGATCGTCGGCCGAGGAGGAGGCGGCGCTACCTGCGGGAGCACCCCGCGCTCCAGGACCGGGTGCTCGACGTTGGGCCCGTCGACGAGGCCGGCAAGCTCTGGCTGCTTGAGCAGGCCGCCGCCGTCGTCTACCCCAGCACCTACGAGGGCTTCGGGCTGACGCCGTTCGAGGCGGCCGACGCGGACACGCCGTGCCTGTTCGCCTGGCACACCTCGCTGTCGGAGCTCCTGCCGGAGAGCTCCGCCCGGCTGGTCCCCTGGGATGAGCGGGAGAGCGCGCAGCGCTGCCGCCCCGGTGCTCACGCCGGGCCCGGAGCGAGATCGAGCTGATCCGGGCGATCAGGCTCGCCGGCGCGCGCTTCACGAGCCGGAGCAGCGCCCACGGCCTGACCGAGGCCTACTCGCGGGCGCTCCGCTCCTCGGTCGGGGCGCGTCACACTGCCGAGCGCCGAGCTCCAGGAGCTACGCGCCGAGCGCGACATGCTGCGCCGCGAGCTCAGCTCGATCTATGACGACCCGCTGAACCGCGGACTGGCGGGCCGCTACGCCGTGCTTCCCGCCGGAACTTCGCCGGCCGGTGCTCGCCGTGGCCATGCGGCCCGGCGCTGCGCAAGACCGCGATCGGCCTGTATCGTGCCGGACACGCGCTCCGCAACCGGCGCGGTCTGCTCTCGGGCGCGAGAAACGGAGACGCAGAATGAGCATCGGCCCGGTAGTGCGCGGGGACGAGGACCCGCAGGAATGGTTCAAGGAGCACTTCGACGGCGCCGCCGAGCAGATTCATCGAGTTCCTCGACGTACCCGACCCCTGGCCGAGCCGGGCGGTGGCCGACGTCGGGTGCGGCGACGGGGTGATCGACCTCGGGCTCACGATCAAGGGCAGACCCGCCGGCTGGTCGGCTACGACGTCCGTCCCACCGACGTCGACGCGCTCCGGCGGATCAGCCGCAGCGGCCGGTGTGACCGAGATGCTTCCCGAGGCCCTGTCAGTTCGCGACATCGGGCATCGACCAGCTTCCCGCCGAGGACGACAGCTTCGACGTGGTCGTGACGTGGTCGGTGTTCGAGCACGTCACTATCCGTCCGGATGCTGTCCGAGATCTCCGCATCCTCAAGCCCGATGGGATCCTGTTCCTGCAGCTCTGGCCGTTCTTCTATTCCGAGCACGGCGGCCATCTGTGGCCGCACTACGACGAGGAGTTCCCGCATCTGCGGCGTACCGACGAGGAGATCCGCGAGCACCTCCGCGGCCGGCGCGGCACCGATGCGACGCCGGCGTGACGCGATCGACGAGTACGAGAGCCTGAATCGGATCACGCTCGACCAGCTGCACAACGCGATCCTGGCGGCCGGGATGACCGTGACCAAGCTTGAGCTCCTGACGTCCGCGGTCCACATCCCGGTGGACCTCGGTCACATGCCGCTCAGTCTGCTCGGCGTCGGCGGCGTGAAGCTGCTCGCAATCTTGCGCTGAGCTTGGCGGCGACGCGGCGGGCCGTGGTCTTGAGCTGTGGGTGCGGGGGTGGTTGCGGTTGCGGGTCCGGCGGTGCTTCGGGCGGTGCGGTGGCAGGCTCCGGCGCGGAGTGGCGGGCTCGGATGGGCGGCCGCGCGGGTACGCCATGAGGCCGGTGCCCAGGTCAAGGTAGCCGTGCCCGTGGGGGTCCCGGGGATGACGGTAGCCCTGCATGAAGTAGTTCGGATGGTGGCGGCGCGGCACCTCGTCCGGGTTGCGGTAGGACGCCGTCGCCGAGATCGCTGCGGACGAAGAACGCGTTGATCGCGGCGAGATCGGTGTGGACGAGCCGGTATCCCTTTCGCTCGGCGAGCGCGCACAGCGCGTCGAGCGACGCGCCGAAGTAGTCGGTTCCCTCCCAGCGCCGGTCGTTGTCGCGTGGCTGGACGAGCTGCTGCCCGGGCCGGCAGCACGGCGTTGTACTCGATCACGACGACCCGCGGTCGGTGGGCCTCCAGGGCTTCCCAGATCCAGTAGTCCTGGCCGTCGACGTCGATCGACAGGACGTCGGGCTCCGCGGGGACGCCGGCGGCCGCGAACAGGCTCTCCACGTTCTGCGGTGTCACCGCCGCGTTCACGGTCTGGACGCGCCCGGCGGCGTACTTGGCGGCGAGCTCCGAATAGCTCGCCTCGTCGGGCTCGATGAACAGCCCCTGCCACCCGAGCACATCGGCCAGGAACACGCAGTTGCCCTCGCGACCGTGCTCGATCCCGAACTCCACGAAGAAGCCGTGCGGTGATGCCGATGCGGGTCAGGATCTCCCCGACCACTCCGTCCTCGCCGTGCTGGCTGAAGCAACGGAGCTCGAAGCCGTCAGCGGGCCGCCCGAAGCGGACGTCGCCCCGGCCGCGTAGCGTCGCGCGCAGCTCGGCTATCGACAGGAAGATCGCGCGGTCGGCTTCCATGGTTCTCGGCGGCGGACTCTAGCCCCGGGCGCCGGATGCGCGGCTCGGCGGGCCGACCGAGGCCGGAGCGCGCTCGGCTTCGCCGGCAGGACAAGCGTGTAGCCTCCGAGCGCATGTCTGGGCGCCCGACCGCGCTGATTACCGGGATCACCGGCCAGGATGGCTCGTACCTGGCCGAGCTGCTGCTCGAGAAGGGCTATGAGGTCCACGGCATGGTCCGCCGCTCCTCCACCGAGCGCTTCGAGCGGATCGACCACATCCGGGACCGCGTCACGCTCCACCAGGCCGATCTGCTCGACGAGCGCTCTCTGGTCGACGCGCTGCGCATGGCGCAGGCCGGATGAGATCTACAACCTCGCCGCCATGTCGTTCGTCGCGGTGTCATGGATCCAGCCGACGCTGACCGCCGAGTTCACGGGCGTGGGCGTGACGCGGATGCTCGAGGCGATGCGCGAGGTATGTCCCGAGGCGCGCTTCTACCAGGCGTCCTCGAGCGAGATGTTCGGGAAGGTCCGCCAGGTGCCACAGAACGAGCTGACGCCGTTCTATCCGCGCTCCCCATACGGCGTGGCCAAGGCGTACGGGCACTTCATCACCGTCAACTATCGCGAGTCGTATGACCTGCACGCGACCAGTGGCATCCTGTTCAACCACGAGTCGCCGCGCCGGGGGCGCGAGTTCGTCACCCGCAAGATCACATGGCACGCCGCGGCGATCAGACTCGGGCTGGTCAACGAGCTGTCGCTGGGTAACCTCGACGCGGAGCGAGACTGGGGTTACGCGCTGGACTACGTCGAGGCGATGTGGATGATGCTCCAGCAGGACGCGCCAGGTGACTACGTCATCGCGACCGGCGTGGCCCACTCGGTCCGCGCCTGCCTGGAGATCGCGTTCGACCAGGCCGGCATCGACGTCGACGATCACGTCGTGATCGACGAGTCGCTGAAGCGGCCGGCGGAGGTCGACCATCTGGTCGGTGACGCGTCGAAGGCCGAGCGCGACCTTGGCTGGGAGCCGCACACCAGCTTCGAGCAACTGATCCGGCTCATGGTCGATGCCGACCACGCGCTCCTGAAGGGCACGCGCGCGGCCAAGGCCGCGCTCGGACGAGCCCGCTCAGAGCCGCACCCGGCCACGCCGCAGCCCTGAGCAGTGGCCGCCCCGAGCGAGCCACGACACGCGCTCATCACCGGGATCACCGGTCAGGACGGCTCCTTCCTGACCGAGGTTCTACTCGACCGCGGCTACCGGGTCATCGGGCTGGTGCGTCGGCCGGCCGGCCAGCCGCTCGGCGCCTCCGAGCACCTTCGCGAGCGCATCGACCTGGTCCAGGGCGACCTGCTCGAGTTCGACGGGCTGCGGGAGATCGTGACCGAGGTGCGCCCGGACGAGCTCTATCACCTGGCGGCGCCCTCGTTCGTCCCGGACTCGTGGCGTCGCCCGGCATACACCATGGCCGCGATCGCCGGCTCGACGGCAGCGTTGCTCGAGGCCGTACGCGACCGTAGCGCCGGCACCCGGGTGTTCGTCGCGAGCTCGAGCTCGATCTTCGGAGCGGCGCCGGAGAGCCCGCAGCGCGAGGACACACCGTGCCGGCCAGAGAATCCGTACGCGAGCGCGAAGCTCGCCGCCCACCAACTTGTCGGCCAGCTCCGCGACCGCGACGGTGTGTTCGCCTGCTCCGGGATCCTCTACAACCACGAGTCCGAACGCCGGCCGGAGTCATTCGTCACGCGCAAGATCACACGTGCTGTGGCGACGATCAAGCTTGGTCTGGCCGAGTACGTCGAGCTGGGGGATCTGGACGCCGTCCGCGACTGGTCGTTCGCCGGCGACGTCGTACGCGGGGCCTGGCTGGCGCTCCAGCAACCCAGCGCCGACGACTACGTGCTGGCCAGCGGCGTCGGCCACAGCGTGGCGGAGTTCGCGGAGATCGCGTTCGGCGAGGTGGGCCTTCGCGCAGAGCAGCCCATCCGCTCGGACTCGTCGTTGCGCAGAGGACCTGAGCGAACTCCTTTGATCGGCGACCCGCGCCGGGCCATCTTCGCGGATGGGATGGCGGGCGACGATGAGCTTTGATCAGCTCATCCGCCGGATGGTCCAGGCCGACCTCCGCGAACTCGGTTCCGCGGCTGAGTGCTCGACGATGTCGCGGTCGTCGGAGCTTAGGCCGCATCGCCCGCTGATCAGCCGCGAGGTTGCCCGGAAGTCACCTCTCTGACTGATGATGCGGGCGCGGGGACCGCAGCACGTCAGAATCCGCTTGGCGAGCCGGCTCCGCCGGGGCCAGCCGACCAAGCTAGCATCGCCCGCCCGTGAGCAGTGACCGCAACCACCACCCCGCGTTCGACCCCCAGGCACCTGTCGACGGCCGTTACGCGACCGGCTCTCGCCGGTCTGGCTCGTCGCGTCCGGGCTCGCTCTCTATGGGCTTCTGATCACGATCGTCGAGGCTCGCACAACCGTCCTTCAGCGGGGCGACGAGGGGTTGCTGCTCACGACCGTCACGTACACGGTGCACGGTCACATTCCGATCACCGACTTCTATGAGCCGTACGGAATCGGGTGGGGGATACCGGGCGCCCTCGCGCACTTGCTCGGCTTCGGCAGCGTGCTCGCGATTCGGATCACCTACGGCCTGTTCCCGCCGCTCGTGACCCTGCTTTCGACCGTCTTCGTGTGGCGTCGAACGGACTGGAAGCTGGGCGTGCTCGTCGGCTTGGTCAGTCTCGCGTATCAGGACGCAAGCTACTCCATGGGCTACGCGGCGCTGTTCGCCTTCCTGCTGCTGGTCGACCGGCTGGCGCGGCGCACTTCGACCGGCTCGCTGCAGGAGATGGCAGGGCGTTACCGGTTCCAGCTGATCGGCGCGGGCGCGGTTCTCTCGCTGGCCGGCTGGGCCCGCCTGGAGTACGCGAGCTTTGGCGCGATCTGGGCGGTGGCTCTTTTCATCGTCCTGCGCGGCCGTGAGCGGATCCGCCAGACCGCCTCGGCGGTGTTCCTTGCCGCGATGCCGACGCTGATCGTTATAGCCACCGGCGGAGCGACCCACCTCTGGTGGATCGTCAGATATCTGGCTGGGCGCGGGATCGACAGCTTCCAGGTGCAGCGAGGCCGGCCGATCGACCTGAGCTTCATCCCCGACCGGCTCAACGAACTCGCTCACTTACAACTCGCCTCGCAGATTCCCGGACTGGAATTCGGCGGCGCCTACGGGGTCGGCCTCGCGGTCGTGCTTGCCGCGATCTGCATGTTCGTGATTCCGGCCACTCGGCGACGAATTCTGGAAGACCGGACGTATCTCACTCCGTACCTCGTCGTGGTCAGCGCGGTCGTGCTGTACGGGCTCACCGGTGCTTTCAACAGCACGTATTCGGAGATCGGCGCGGCGGTGATCTGGGCCACTGCCGCTTTGCTGCTGAGGCGAATCCCGTTGGCGGCGGCGATCGTGGCGCTGGTCATCCTCGCGTACCCGCTACTGATCCAGAGCTCTGCACCAGGGACGCTGGTCGACCGTTGGTCGTCGCGACCGGCAACGCCGACCGTGGGTGTGGCGCCCGGGTTGAAGGACGTACCGGTCGCACCCGACGAGGGAGGGCCGAGCATGGCCGCGCTGGCCGGGTTGTGGCGTCAGCTGGGGCTGCAAGGTCACTCGATGCTGGGCGTCGCGCGGCGCAACGACGAGTTCTGGAGCAACGACATGATCATGGGGTACGTGGTCGATGCTCCTCCGGCGGCCTGGCCGCTCACCTACGACCCCGGCGTTATCAACCGACCCGACGTTGAGCGCGCCACCGTGCGGTCGTTGTGTCAGAACCGCGCGCCGGTCGTCCAGTTCGTGAGTGACTACCCGTACTACATCGGGACGCCGGTGTACGTCGGGTCCCGCTACCTCGACGAATTCCTGGCCATTGACTATGCCCCTCGCGCGCTGGCCGGTTACTACCGGATCCTGCTGCCGAGAACGCCCGGCTGCGTCCTGCCGGAGTCGGTGAGTGATGCGAGCGTGCGATCGCTCCGCGATTACTGGATCACCAGGAACGAGATGCCCGCGGCGGGCGCGCTCGCCGTGCTGCTGCTGGACCGGGCGCGCGCGCAGGGGCGCCCCGTCGATCCGGTTGACGCCTCGATCGCCGCGCTCGGGGGGTACCGGCTCTCCGGCAACGAGTTCCCGCCCGACCCCTTGCTGCAGTCGCTGTTCTCGCTGATAAACAACGTTCCGCGCCCAGAGCTTGCGCAGGCGGCCGTGCACAAATGGCCCAATGACATCGAAACGCTTGCCGCGACGACGGCGTGGATCAAATTCCGGACGCCCGGCTCCACTCAGGCTGCGGCCAACGCCGCGCTGGCCCTCGCCATTCGTCATCCGAGCTGGCCGCTCGCCCTCGACAATCTCTCGGCGATCGTTCCACCGAGCCCGACGATCTTCCGCGAGCTCGCGCGTGCCTCCGGCACCTCAGACTTTGACCAGTGGCGCTACCAGTACTACTCAGGCAAGCATGAATTCCGGCAGGCGCTGTCCGCAGGGCTGGCGACGATCGCCGACTACATCCGCGTCGACGATCCGCTCGACGCCGGTCAAGCGGAGGTCACGGTAGCCAAGCTCCAAGGCCTGCCTGTCGACTGCTCAGTGCTGTTGCTGGCCAAGGCGTCGCAGAAGCCAGGATCGAGCGTGCCACCATTCCACGGGCGCCTGCTGGCCTGCTCAGAACCCGGATTCGCCGGCGCATCGCTATAACGGAGATTCAATGACAGGAACTGGGAGACCATGACATGGCGCGAGTTCTGATCACCGGTGGAGCCGGATACGTCGGCGGATGGCTGGCCGATCGCGCGGTCGAGGCCGGCCATGACGTCCGGGTCTACGACCTGTTGCTGTATGAGGATCGCTATCTCAAGCCGGTTCCGTTCATCGCCGGCGACATCCTGGACCGCGGCCGATTCGCGCCCCACCTCGAGTGGGCGGACACCGTGGTGTGGCTGGCTGGATTGGTCGGCGATCCCGCCTGCGCGCTGGAGCCGATGCTGACCAAGAAGATCAACGTGGACACGATCCATTCGCTGTGTGACGACTTCGCCGGCCGGATCATCTTCCCGTCGACCTGCTCGGTGTACGGAGCGCAGGACGAGGAGCTCGACGAGGTAAGTCCCACCAACCCGCTGTCGCTGTATGCCGAGACCAAGCTCGAGGCGGAGCAGATCCTACACGAGCGCCGCCCCGAGAGCCTGATGCTCCGCCTGGCCACCTTGGCCGGCGTGGGCGACACCTACTCGCGCATCCGGCTCGACCTCGTGGTGAACCTGTTGGTGGTCCGCGCTCGCTTGATCGGCGAGCTCGAGGTGTTCGGCGGCAACCAGTACTCGGCCGCTGCTTCACGTGCGCGACGTGGCCACGGCGATCGTGCCCCACCTGGACAGCGACGCGTCCGGGATCTACAACCTCGGGACCGAGAACATGACGATCCTCGAGCTCGCCCAGCGAGTGGTGGAGCGCGTGGGTCAGGCCGCGATCCGCATCGTCGACGTGCCGTTCCAGGACACGCGCAACTACCGGGTCTCGTTCGAGCGAGCCCGCCGTGACCTGGGCTACGTCTCCGAGCACTCCGATCGACGAGGCGATCGACGACATCGCGGAGCTGATCGACAACGGTCGCGTGAAGGACCTGAGCATGGCCCAGTTCTCCAATCTGGAGGCGCTCCGACCGTACCTGCGTCCCGAGGCCATACCGCTCGGGCGCGAGGTGCGCAACGCACACCGGCTGGCGCGTCACCTCTCGCCCTCGGGCGTGACCGTCAACGTATGACTAAAGCGGCACCGTGAGCGAGCCGCGTCTGATCGCGGCCGGGTCGTCGAGTGACGATCGCGGCCGAGTGTACTTCGCCAACGATTTCGATCGTGAGTGCCTGCCGGCGGATGTACATCGTCGAGAACTTCGCTACCGGGCACCGTGCGCGCCTGGCACGCACACCGCCATGAGCGCAAATGGGTGCTGCCGCTGGCCGGGGCGGCGCTGGCCTGTTGTGTGGCAATCGACGACTGGGACTCGCCGTCGGCCAGGACGCCGTCGTGCACCGGTTCACGCTGGATGCCGATCATCCGGCGATCCTGGAGGTCCCGGCCGGTTATGCCAACGGCGCGATGGCGCTTCTGCCTCGAGACGAAGCTCATGTATTTCTCCGACGCCTCGCTCGAGGAGTCGCTGAACGACGACATCAGGTTCCCCGCTCGCTACTGGGATCCCTGGCAAGTAGCAGAGCGGTGAGCCTCGAAACGTCGATCGTCATCCCGACGCTGAACGACGCGGCGACCCTGGACGCCACCGTCGAGCGGCTGAACCGGGTCATCGCCAGCACCGGCGCGGCCGCCGAGGTCCTCGTCGTCGACGCCGGCAGCGACGACGGCACACTGGCCAGGGCGGCCGAGCTGGCCGACCGCTACCCGCTGCTGCACATGCGCGTGCTGGTGCGCGACCGGGGCAGCAGCGGATTCGGCTCGCTGGTCCGCCTCGGGGTCGCCTACGCCCAGGGGCGCTTCTGCGTGCTGGTCATGCCCGACGCCCGCGACCCGCTGGAGCTGATCCCCAAGATGATCGGCGAGCTCCGCCGCGGCGCCCACCTGGTGCTCTGCTCGCGCTATGACGCCCGCGACGGCACGCGTTCACCTGCCCCGCCAGTTCGTGCTCTACCAGACGATCTACCGGCGGGCCATCCGCCTGCTGCTGGGCGTGGACATCCCCGACAGCACCTACGGCTTCCGCGGCTTCAACCGCACCTTCGTGCAGGCGCTCGGGCTGACCGCGCGGCGGATGTCGGTGTGCTCGGAGATCACCTTCAAGGTGCTCCTCTCCGGCGGGAAGATCGAGCGCGTGCCGGGCGGGCCCACCGGCCCGATGCTGCGCGAGCAGTCGAAGTTCAAGCTCGGCAACGAGCTCGGCGGCTACGCGCTGATGCTGTTGCGCGCCCGGCTGCACAACGCTGGGCATCGCCTGGTTCTGACGGGCGTCAGTACACGCGCATCTCGGGCAGCGGCACGATCCAGTAGCCCTCGTACTGCGGCTCGTTGGCGCGGATGCCGGACAGGTAGTTCCAGGCCGATGCGAACACGTAGTCGGGATTCGCCCGCTTGAACTCGTCGGGGCTGACGATCGGGGTGTGGGTGCCGGGCATGAGCCGGCCGGCGCGCAGCGGTGAGGCGTCGACGACCGCCTTCAGGTAGGTCATCTCGCACATGTTGACCCACATGGTCGCCTTGCCGGCCGCGCCGTAGGCCCAGATCTCGGCGTTCTCGGACAGCCGGCGCATGGTGTCCCCGAAGGCGTCGATGCGCCGGCGGCAGTCGGCGGCGAAGCCAGTCCCAGGTGGCCGCGTCGTTCAGGGCGGTTCGCTGCTCGTAGTCAGCCGAGCTCGGCCACGCGCGGGCTGGCCTGGCGCGCGCCGGCGCGCGCCGCGGCCAGGCGCAGCGAGCCGCCGTGCATGGGGATGCGCTCGGCGTCGACCGGCTCGAAGCCGTAGCGCCGCAGCAGCGCGCTCGAGCGTGCCCAGCGAGTAGAAGGTCAGGTGCTCGTGGTAGAGCGTGTCCCACTGGAGCTGCTCGAGCAGGTCGCCGGCGTACATCACCTCCAGGCACAGCACGCCGTCGGGGGCGAGGATGGCGTCGGCCGTCTCGAGGATCGATCCCGGGCTCCGCGTTGTGGGCGAACACGTTGCTGCCGGTGACCAGGTCGGCCTGCGGGATGCGCGATCGCGCAGCTCGTCGAGCATCTCCGGGCCGAACGCGCCGGTCAGGACCTCGCGGCCCTGCTCGCGGGCCATCTCGGTGATGTTGGGCGCCAGGTCGACGCCGATGGCCCGGATGCCGCGCTCGGCCAGGGCGGCCACCAGCGTGCCGTCGTTGGCGCCGAACTCGATCACGCGTCCCGGGCTCGAAGCGGTCCTTGATCCACTCGGCGTACTGCTCGAAGTGCCGGACCAGCCCGGCCACCGTGCCGGTGGCGAACGCGTAGTCGCCGAACAGGATCGACGGATCGACCGGATCGACGATCTGGATCAGGCTGCAGTTGTCGCACACGCTGATCAGCAGCGGGTAGCGCTGCTCAGTCGGCGATCTCCTCCTGCGCGCGCAGGAAGCCGCCGGCAAGCGGCAGCGGACCCGAGGTCGAAGAACGGTCTGACGGCTGCCTCACCGCAGCCACGACAGGTGTCGGACAACGTCAGCTCCTATTTGGTCAGGTGCATGCGCTCGAGGAACGCGCGCAGGGGGTATCGCAGATAGGACCGGATCAGCTCCGGACTGTACGAGAAGGCCGAGCCGCGCTGCTGCGCCGGACCGGGACGAGAGCGAGGTGGGGAACTCGACCGGGACGACCCCGTCGCGCTGGGCGCAGGCGAACTCCTCGACGATCACCGCGAACGTGCGCTCCGGTCGTCGGCCACGAGCAGATCAGGTCGGTCCGCCCGGCGCGGAAGCCGTTGGTCACGTCGCGCACGCGGGTGCCGAACAGCACCGACGCGACGAGGTTCCCGGCCCGCGAGACGATCCGGCGCTCTGGCGGGACGGCGGACATGTCCCCGCCGGGCACGAAGCGCGAGGCCTTGATGTACGAGTGTCCCTGGGCGGCGAGCCGCGCCGATCTTCAGCAGATCCGACGGCGGGTTGGTGAGGTCTGAGTCGATGAACGCCACGTAGTCCAAGCCCAGCTCCTGCGCTCGGCGGGCACCGGTCCGCAGCGCGGCGCCGTAGCCGGCGTTGCGCTCGTGGCGGACAAGCTCGAGCTCCGGCAGCTCGCCGGCCAGACGGCTGACGATCGCCGCGCTGTCGTCGGCGCTGCCGTCGTCGACCGCGATGACCACCGCGCGCCCCTGGTAGCGCCGGACGGCATCGACCACCTCACGGCAGGCCCGCTCGATGCTCGCCGCCTCGTTGTAGATCGGCACGACCACGCCCAGGGAAGGCCAGCTGTCCCTCGGGCAATGCGCCGGCGTGCTCACACCGGCGGCAGCCCGTCCTCGCGGTAGGAGCGCGAGATGTCGATGTGGGAGTCCTCGGGCACGGTGGCCGCGGATCGTGTCGGTCGTCACCCGGTGCAGCAGGTCCTCGACCAGCCGCTCGGAGGCGTGACCGTCTCCCAGGTTGTGCTCCCAGCTTGGCGCCGTACAGGCGCTCGAGCTTGCCGTAGAGCTGATCGATCGGGTAGTCCTCGGGCCGCGCAGGGTCGAACTTCACGCTCGAGCCGCAGTCGTACACCTGCGGGCGCTCGGTGGCCTTGCGGATCTGCAGAGACGGCACCCCGATCACCGCGGTCTCCTCGACCACGGTCCCCGAGTCGGTGAGCGAGCCGCGCGAGTTGCCGAGCAGGGCCAGCAGCTCCCGGTAGCCGATCGGGTCGACCATCGTGGTGTTGGACGGGACGGTGAAGCCGAACTCCTTAAGGCGCTTCTGCGTGCGGTAGCTGGCCGGGAAGTAGATCGGCCATGGACTCTGGCCATCACGTCGAGGATCGCGCGCAGCGGCTCGGGCGACTCGACCGACTCCCGCCGGTGACAGGTCATCAGGTAGAACTGGTCGCGCTCGATCCCACGCTCGGCGAAGAAGGCATCGTCGGCGTACGCCTTGTACTCGTCGAGGCGATCGAAGTAATAGTGGTTGAGGACGTCGACGATCAGGTTCTGGATCACCACGATGTTGCGCGGGATTGAGTCCCTCGCGGACGCCCTGTTCCTTGTACTCGGGGAAGTACGTGTAGATCACATCCGAGGTGTGATCGATGATCGTGCGGTACTTCTCTTCGGGCATCCGCCAGTCATAAGAGCGCATGCAACCTTCGATGTGCACGACCGGGATGTTCTGCTGCGCCGCGGCGATGCAGCCCATTACCGTGTTGGTGTCGCCGAGGAACACCGCCACGTCGGGCTTCTGCTCGGCGAGGAGGTTCGACAGCCGCTCGATCACCGATCCGACGGTGGCGGCGTCGGTGTCACCGCCGGCGCCCAGCTCGATGTCCGGGCGTGGGCAGATCGAGGTCACGGATGAATACGTCCTTCAGGTTGTCGGCGTAGTGCTGACCTGACCACACGAACGTGAACTTGACCTGGTCCTGCTCGTGCAGCATGTGCAGGATGCGGCTGGCGCGGATCAGGTCCGGTCGGATGCCGAGGATGAGCATGACATGGGGCTGGGGCATGGCGGCGGCGAAACATAGCGGACTGCGTCAGGCGGGGCGGCGCCGGTTACGTGCCGCCGGCCGCGGCGAGCTCGCCCAGCATGGCCCGATCGTCGGCGGCTCGTCGTAGCCCGCCGCCCGCCACAGCCGCTCGTTGGCGGCCGGATCGGCGGTGGTCAGCGTGCGATCGATCGGGGCACCCGGGCCCCGGAACGTGGCCGCACGGCGACGTCGGTGCGGCCGAACGCCGCCAGCATGAGCTCGAGCAGCTCGGCCTTGGTCACGCTGTCCGCCGGGCACGACGTGCTGGCGAGAGGGAACGTCCGCGCCGGCGATCACCGCAGCGCACATCTTCGCGAAGTGCAGGGTGGTGATGCCGTTCCAGCGGTGCCCGCTATAGCCGGTGAGCTCGGCCGCCCGCGGGGAGCGCGAGCACCCATCCGAGCAGGGAGGTGGGCGGGCCAAGCTCGGGGCCGACGATCGAGCACCGCAGGTGCACACACGTTCTCGGCCGGTACCTCGCCGAGTGACTTCGTCTTGCCGTACACATCGTGGGGTCGTGCGGCGCCGACTCCTCGTACGGTCCCGTCGCCCCGGAGTACACACCGTCGGTGGCGATCTGGATGCACCCGCTGCCCGCGCGCCGCGCTCCGCCGCGAGGCGGTGCGGGAACAGCGCGTTGACCGCAATGGCCTCCTCGATCGAGGCTGGCTGCGCTCGTCGATCCGGGCGTTGAGCACCCCGATGGCGTTCACGATCCAGTCTAAGCCTTCGCTGTCGAGCAGCGGGCCGAGCGGATCCCGGCGCGCGTCGATAGCGCCGCTGCACGTCCGCCTGGCGCGGCGGACCGTGCGAGCGGTGTCGTCACCTCGATCCCCGGGCGCGGCCAGGACGCGGGCCACCATGCTCCCCAGCATCCCGTGGGCGCCGAGGATCAGCACCTTGGGCATGGGTGCCAGGATAAGGCCTCGTCGCCCATGACGAACGCCGAGGCAGACCTCCGCGCCCTGCCGGCGTCGAGCGGCCGTTAGCATCACCGTCGGTGCCGGTACCTCTGTTCGACACGAGTTCCGAGCTCGCCGGGCTGCGAGGAGAGTTGGACGCGGCGAT